>NZ_LR733283.1 GCF_902506415.1 Massilia sp. 9I
GGTACTGATGCGTTTGGTATTGTAATACCCGATGTATTCATCGATCGTGGCTCGTAGTGCCTTCGCGTCAGTAAAGCTCTGCCCGTGGAAGCATTCGGTCTTGAGCACGGCGAAGAAGCTCTCCATCGATGCGTTATCCAGGCAGTTACCCTTGCGTGACATGCTCTGGACTACGTTGTAGTCGCTCAGCAGCTTACGATACTCCGGCATCTGATAGTGCCATCCCTGGTCGGAATGCATCGTCGGCGTCTCGCCTGGCCTGAGCGTGGCAAGAGCTTTCTTGAGCATCGAAACAACCAGCTGCATCGTCGGACGCAGGCTCGTTTCATAAGCAATGATCTCCCGAGTACACAAGTCTTTAACGGTCGAGAGATAGACCTTTTCGCTGCCCGCCTTGAGTTCAGTGACGTCGGTTGCCCATTTTTGGTTCGGTGCCTCGGCATCGAAGTCGCGTTCCAGGAGGTTCGGAGCCACCACCCCGACCTTCCCTCGGAACGTCTTGAAGCGCTTGACCCGCTGAACCGACTGCAGGCCGAGTCCCCCCATCAAGCGCAGTATCGTATTTGCGTGCAGTTCAATGCCATGCTCGCGCAGGGCATCGGCGATTCGCCGATAGCCATAGCGCCCTTTGTGTTCATCGTAGATTTGCCTGATGAGCTCTTTGGTTTGGGCGTATTTGTCTGGTGCCTTGCGTGCCACATCCCAGGCATAGAACGTACTGCGGGACAGGCCGACAACCTTGAGCAACTCCACAACCGGAAACGACTGCCTTAACTCATGCACTACTTGCGCTTTTTCCGCGCAGCTGCTTTCTTTGCTTGAGCCAAGGCTTCCAGCTTTTTTAAAACGGCGACCTCCATCTGCAAGTACTCGACGCGCTTGAGTAGTTCTTCGCGCGTCAGCTCCTGCACTGGTCGGTCGTCTGATGGGGTTACGCGTGCTGGCATGTCTGGTACGGCTGGCTTGATACGGCCCAACGCTTCGATACTTCCCTCTTCGTATCGCTTCGCCCATGTGCGAATACTGTCTGGATTGGGGATGTTGAAGACTGCGGCCGTCTGATTGATGGAGAGCGCATTGTCCCACATGTGCTTCAGCACCGACAGCTTGAGCTCAGGGCTGTAGTGCTCTCGGCGCCTGCAAAACGCTTCATCGCCATGCAGTCGATACGCATCCACCCAACGCCGGATCACCGGCGCTGGGATGCCCTGCTGGGCTGCCAGGCGGTGATAGCCTAGCTGCCCCTCCAGATATTGCTTGATGACCCTGAGCTTGATCTCTTTTGTGTACTTAACCATCTACCCCTCGAAAGTGGACAATAGCTGTCCAACTTTCTTGTGGCAGTTCA
>NZ_LR733282.1 GCF_902506415.1 Massilia sp. 9I
CGAACAGGACCGTGAAACGACTTTGCGCCGATGATAGTGCTGCAACCAGTGTGAAAGTAGGTTATCGTCAGGCTAGTTATATGCGAAAGCCCGCTCAGTTAATTCTGAGCGGGCTTTTTGCTTTTGTACGTCCACTTCTGACCGCACGCTAACTGCGGGTTCAGGCTGCGCGGCCGCGCTCCCTACTTGATCACCACGCCCCAAGGGAGTTTGCCGACCGGGATATCGCGGAGCTTGCGGCGGCTGGTGGTGTCGATCACCGTCACGGTGTTGCTGCGTCCATTGGCCACGTAGAGCTTCTGGCCGTCGGGCGTGAGCGCCATGTTCCAGGGCCGTTGGCCGACCGGAATTGTGGCCACGACCTGGTTGCTAGCGGTGTCGATTACCGACACGTTGGCGTCGCCGCCGTTCGACACGTATACCTGGCCGCCGCCCGGATGCACGGCAATGCCATTGGCGCGCAAGCCGGCCTTGATGCGGGCGACGATGGCATGGCTGGTCGTATCGATGACGAAGACTTCGCTGGCGTTTTCGGCCGCAACATAGGCGCGGCTGCTGTCGGGCAGGAAGCCGATGCCGCGCGGCCGCGCCCCGACCGCGACCTGCGCCACCTGCTTGCGGCTGGCGAAATCGATGATGTCGACGGCGTCGCCTTCCTCGGCGCTGACGAACAGCAGGCGCCCGTTCGGGCTGAACACAGCGTGCTCGGGATTCTTGCCATGCACCGGGATCGTCGAGGCCAACTTGCGCTTACGTGTGTCGGTCACCGCGATCTCGTTCTTGCCTTCGATGGCCGCCACCACCCAGCGTCCGTCGGGAGAGATCGACACGCCTTCGGGCGACTCGCCCAGTTCCACCGCCTTGTCGGCCTTGCGCGCTTTCAGGTCGAGCACCTGCAGGCGGTTGTTCGGCTGGTCGCTGACATACAGCCAGCGCCCGTCGGCGTCGACCGCCAGGCCGCGTGGCTTGGTCCCGGCCGGCATTTCGGCTACCACCTGGTCGGTCGCCGTGTCGATCACGGAAATCGTGCCGCTGCCTTCGTTTGGCACATAGGCGAAAGGCGCTGCGAGCAGTTGCGCCGGCAAGGCGGCAGCAAGCGCCGCAAGCTGTGCCAGTAGCGTGAATCGGATGGACGACATGGTTTCTCCACAAAATAGATTAGACAGGCCAGGGCCTATGCGGCGCCGAACGGCACGCCGCCGGCGAGCTTCGTAGGCGCAGTGGGATCATGGTACGTAGCAAATGCCGCGACTGGCGCACATCGCCGGGCTAGGCTTGCCGCTAAAGGGGGTATAGCAAGACTTCGTCTAGTTCCACGACGAACCCTTATCGTCCCCTCGGGCGGCCAGGTAAGCTATCTTGGCCCGGCGACGACCTCGCATTGCTCGAGCACGCGCAGGAGCCACGCTTGCAAGGACGACAGGTTGGTGGGTCTCCCTGTCGGTGCTAAGGGCGATCGTCCCTCGTGCAGGTTGCCGAGGAAATGTGGTCGGTTATGGAAGCGCAGGATGTAGGAGCGGAGGAACTGGTGCAAGAAGACCCGTTTCGATCAGCTACCTATAACGATCAGCTTGCGAGGTCATCGATGTGTTCACAGCCCGGCGCTGTCGTTCAGGTTCTTGCGCAGGCCAACCAGCTGCTCGCGCAATGCGGAGATCTCTTCCACCGAGCACTTGGTGGCGCACAGGATCTCTGGCATGAGCTTGGCGGCTTCATCCCGCAGCGATTGGCCCTGCTCGGTCAGCGTGACGATCACTTGGCGCTCGTCGGCGCGTGCCCGAGCGCGCTGCACGAGGCCCTGGCCCTCCATGCGCTTGAGCAGCGGCGTCAGGGTAGCCGAATCGAGGAAGAGCCTTTCGCCGATATCCGACACGGTCAACGCGTCCTGCTCCCACAGCACCATCATCACCAGATACTGTGGGTAGGTGAGGCCGAGCTTTGGCAAGAGGCCGCGGTAGACGCGCATCATCGCCAGCGAAGTCGAATACAGGGCGAAGCACAACTGGCTGTCGAGTGCCGGTGCAGACGGGGAAGATGGAGAGTTCATCTGCCCAATATAGATCGCGCACAAGCTAATTGCAAGCGATGCTCCAAAGCCATCTCGTTGCACTATTAGCGGACTGGCGCAACCGACAGCAGAGGGCGCTTGCGGACAGCCGCGCGTTTTGCTATAGTTCGCGTCCGCTTCGGTTTGGGCAAAAAAACGTTAACGTAATCAAGTGGTTACAGAGACAAGCTCAACAGGAAAATCTGAAATCGAAGCGAACGAGGGGTTGACGAGAAACGCGAAACACTGCATAATCTCACTTCTCTGCTGCTGACGAACACAACGCTTCGTCGAACAAGTGGCACGACAGATTTCGACCCTGAGCGGTCCTGTTCTTTAACAATCAACAGTCGATAAGTGTGGGCGTTTGATGAAGGTGCCACTGACTTCGGTCAGTGATTACTTAAATTATCAAATGTTCACAAAAGTATTAAGCGTTGTCCCAGCAATGGGATGACGG
>NZ_LR733279.1 GCF_902506415.1 Massilia sp. 9I
CCGTCATCCCATTGCTGGGACAACGCTTAATACTTTTGTGAACATTTGATAATTTAAGTAATCACTGACCGAAGCCAGTGGCACCTTCATCAAACGCCCACACTTATCGACTGTTGATTGTTAAAGATCGGTGTTCTGTACTACCTTGCTGCACTGTGCGAAGCGTTGTGTTCGTCAGCAGCAGAGAAGTGAGATTATGCAGTGTTTTGCGCTTCTCGTCAACCCCTCGTCTCTTTCGCGTTCGCTGCCTGAAAGGCTGCGGTGTGCGTCGGAGGAGCGAGACTATAACAAAGCCACCACTGGGATGCAAGCCCTGACCAATCGGACTGGCTCTCCGAAATTAATGGAAAACGATTTCTAAAACAAGACTCTTTATGATGAATTAAAAGATCGGATATACTGGGTTAAACGTTTAACATGACTCATCAAATCTAAAGCGGCGTCCACATGGCATCCGATAGCCCACTCCTCACTTTGCTGTTGCTGTGCTGCTTATGGACCCCTGCCTCGGCACAGCCGCTGGACATCGCCCGCCTCGATCAGCCACGCATCCTGCGCGTGGCTGACGCAGCCCTGGCCGAGGCGCCGGTCACGATCACCGCCTTCCCCAGCCCACGCAGCAGCGGTGGCGTGCACGATTTTTATTCGGAGGGCGATTACTGGTGGCCGAACCCGGCCAATCCCAGCGGACCCTACATCCAGCGCGACGGCCTGACCAATCCCGACAACTTCGTGGCGCACCGGCGCGCGCTGGTACGCCTGTCGTTGCAGGTGCCGGCATTGGTGGCGGCGTGGAAGACCACCGGCGAGCAGCGCTACGCCCGACACGCGGCGGCCCACCTGCGCGCCTGGTTCATCGACCCGGGCACCCGGCTCAATCCGAACCTGCAGTACGCCCAAGCCATCTTCGGCAAAACGACCGGGCGCGGAATCGGCATCATCGACACCGTCCACCTGGTCGAAGTGGCACGCGCCATCGAAGTCCTGCAGGAAGGCGATGCCTTGTCCGGCAAAGAGCGTCAACAAATCGTCGCCTGGTTCAGCGACTACCTCCACTGGCTGACGAGCAGCAAGAACGGCATCGAGGAACGGGAAGCGAAGAACAACCATGGATCCTGCTGGCTGCTGCAGGTGGCCGCCTTCGCTCGCCTCACCGGCGACCAGCAGTTGCTGGCTTACGCGCGCGAGCGTTTCAAGAAAGTTCTGCTCCCGACCCAGCTAGCCGCCGACGGCAGCCAGCCGCTGGAACTGAAACGGACCAAACCCTACGGCTATGCCCTGTTCAACCTGGAAGCGCTGGCCGCGCTATGCCGGATCCTGTCGACGCCCGCAGACAATCTCTGGACCTATGTCACGCCCGACGGCCGCGGCATGGCCAAGGCAATGGCTTGGATGGCACCCTACATACGCAACAAGGCCAGCTGGCCCCTGCCGGCGGACGTCATGTATTTCGAAGAATGGCCCATGCGGCAATCGAGCCTGCTGTTCGCCGGACACGCGTTGGGCCGCCCGGACTACCTGGCCCTGTGGGCCACCCTGCCCGCCGACTCATCGGTGGAGGAAGTCACCCGCAACTTCTTCATCCGCCAGCCCGTGCTCTGGTAATCCCCCACTATATAAAACTAGGAGACAAGCTTTGAACGAACAGCCCAAACAGGTACGGACCGCCGAAACGCATGGTCAGCGGGCGCGCGGCGTCCCCATGCTCCGGTCCTTGTGGCATGCGACCGTGCTGGCGGCGGTGTTGTGCGGTCCCGCGCTTGCAGCCTCGCCGTCCCAGTTCTACACCTACGATCCGGCCGACCTGGCGCTGGCAAAGCAAAAGCTCGCGGCGCGCGATCCGCTCTACCAGCCGTCGTACGACAGCCTGCTCAAGGAAGCCGATGCGGCCCTGACGCACCGCCGCTACAGCGTCGTCGACAAGACCTTGAGCCCGGCCAGCGGCAACAAGCACGACTTCTTCAGCTTTGGCCCGTATTGGTGGCCCGATCCGGCCAAGAAGGACGGCCTGCCCTATATCCGCAAGGATGGCCTGCACAACCCGGCCGCGTCGACCGAGGGCACCGACAGCCAGCGCATAGGCAGGTTCGCGCATGACGTCAAGGTGCTGGCACTGGCCTGGTACTTCACTGGCGAGCGCAAATACGCGGTGAAGGCAGGCGAGCTGGCGCGCGCCTGGTTCCTTGCCTCCGAAACCCGCATGAACCCGAATCTGGACTACGGGCAGGCGATTCCGGGCCGCGTGGACGGGCGCGGCATCGGCATCATCACCAGCCGCGTCCTGATCGACGTGATGGACAGCCTGGCCCTGATCCAGCCGACCGACGCCTTGAGCGACGCCGAGAACGAGGCGGTGCGTGGCTGGTACCGCACCTACCTGGACTGGCTACTCAACAGCCGTCATGGTTTTGAAGAGGGAAACGCGCATAACAACCACGGCACTTTCTATTCGGCGCAGGTGGTGGCGTTTGCCTTGTATACCAACCGTCAGGATGTCGCCACGCGCGAGCTCGACATCACCAAGATTCGTCGCATCGCCGGCCAGATCGACCGCGAGGGCAAACTGATCGCAGAGCTGGAGCGCACGCGGCCGGCCGGCTACACGAATTTTGCCCTCGAGGCGTTCGGTTACCTGGGGCGCTACGGTGAGCTGACCGGCCAGAAGGTCTGGGAACATGGCGAGGACGCGCACAGCATCGCCCAGGGTTACCGCTTCGTCGCGCGCTATGTGAACGGCGAGAAGTGGCCGTACCAGGAAATCGATCCCAAGGAGGGCTCGCCGGACGGCTTCAACAAGCATGCGATGCAGAACATGCTGGCGGCGGCGCGCGCTTACAAGGGCGAGCGGGTGTTCGCCGAGAAGGCGCGCTGGCTGCTCGAGCATTACCCCGGGCAGCTGGATGCGTTGATCTTGCCCTTGAAGTAAGCGTTTTCAGGAGCCCCCTCCGGCGATAGCTTGCGACTATTAATTTGTTTAGTTTAATTCACTTTAGACTATGAATGAGAATCGCTATCATTCGTCTACAGCAGTGTTAACGAAACATAGGAACAAGCATCATGGTCACCGCCGCCAAGAAAACCAGCCAGGTCGTCGCCCACATGGCTATCGCCTTCGCGATCGCCTATGCCGTGACGGGCTCGGTCGTCTTCGGCGGCCTGGCGATCATCATCGAGCCGGTGATTAATGTGCTCCTCCTGCCCTTGCACGAAAAAGCCTGGCTGGCCATTCGCGCGAAGAGCTCGTCCACGCGAGACCGCTACCTGCGCATTGCTGCGGAAAAGCTGAGCCAGACTATCCTCCATATGGGCGTCGCCTTCACCGTGATGTACTTGGCGACCGGCTCGCTCGCCCTGGGCGGTATGGCTGCCTTGCTCGAGCCTGTATGCAATGTCCTGTTGCTCCCACTCCACGACCGCTTCTGGAACAACTTGGAGCAGCGCCTGAACGGCAACATGCATGCAGTTTGAACACGGTGATGGCATGCAGATAAGACACTAAAGGTTCAGTCTCCAGTGTTACACTGTCACGCTGGCGCCGACACGTTGTCCGCGTCACGGCCCTGGCGATCTTCGCCGTCGACCAGATGAGGCAGTATGAGCAAGATCGTTTGGCCCGCTTCGAACTCCGAAGCAGCCGAGCTGATTAGAACGCGGGACTGGAGCGGCACACCGCTCGGCCCGATCGACAGCTGGCCGCCCCTGCTGCGGACGCTGGTCGACGTCGTCCTGCGCTCGCCCGCCAGCATGGCCCTGATCTGGGGCGACGACAGGATCCTCCTCTATAACGACGGCTACGCGCGGGTGTGCGGAAACCGCCATCCGCATGTCCTCGGCCTGCCGGCACGCGATGCATGGCCGGAAGCCTGGGACTTCAACAAGGAAGTCTTCGACGCTTGCTTCGCCGGCGAAGACCGGGTCTTCCGCGACGCCCATTTCATCCTCGACCGCCACGGTACGCCGCAGGAAGTCTGGCTCGACCTGTATTACGGACCCGCCGTGGACGAACATGGCCAGGTACGAGCTATCCTCAGTACCGTGCTCGAGACCACCGACCGTGTGCGCAGCGAACAGCAACGCCAGCTGCATGAAATTCGTCTCGAGCAGGCCAATCGCCGGCTGTCCGGCGACATGGACTTCCTGAATACCCTGTTCCGCCAGGCGCCCAGCTTCATGGCGGTGGTGACGGGGCCCGAGCATGTGTACGAGCTGGCCAACGACGCTTACCTGAAGCTGGTCCAGCACCGCCCCGTGATCGGCAAACCGATCCGGATTGCGCTGCCCGAGCTCGACGGACAAGGCATCTACGAACTGCTCGACGCTGTCTACCACAGCGGAGAGCCCTACCATGGCCGCAACCTGGAAGTCCAGCTGGACCCCGGCAACGGACAAGGGATGGAGCGGCGCATCCTCGATTTCGTCTACCAGCCACTGAAGGACGCGAGCGGCCGCACGCACAGCATCTTCGTCGAGGGCGTCGACGTCACGGACCATGCGCTGACCGAGGAACGGCTGCGCGTGGCCCAGGAGGCGGGCGAGATCGGGACCTTCGAGTGGTACCCGGCCACCGGCAAGGTGGTGGTGTCGGATGCCTATCGGCGCATCTGGGGCTTCGCTCCCGACGTCGAGGTGACGGCCGATCTGCTGCTTAGCCAGGTCGATCCATCCTGCCTCCACTTGGCCGGGCCCAACCGGCTGGGCAATGAATCGAACCCGCTCGGGTATTCGGAATACCTGATTACCCGCGCCGATACTGGCGAGCGGCGCTGGGTTGCGCGCCGCGGCCAGGCGGTGCCGAGCACGATCGCCGGCGAACGGCGCTACCTCGGTGTCGTGTTCGACATCACGGAACGCAAGCGCATCGACGAGAACCTGCAGCAGGCGCAGGCCGCGCTGCGCGAACTGAACAAATCGCTGGAACGCAAAGTCGTCCTTGAGGAAGCCGAACGCTTCAAGGCCGAGGACGCGCTGCGCCAGGCGCACAAGATGGAAGCCGTCGGCCAGCTGGCCAGCGGCGTGGCCCACGACTTCAACAACGTGCTGCAGATCATCTCGAGCAACCTGCAGCTGATGGAACTGGATGGCATCGGCAGCGTCCTGGGAGCGCGCGTGGCGAGTGCGGTGGCGGCAGTCGACCGCGGCTCGAAGCTGTCTTCGCAGCTGCTCGCGTTCGCGCGCCGCCAGCCGCTGCAGCCAGTGGCGACCGACCTGGGCCGCCTGCTGTCCGACATGGAGTCGCTCCTGCTGCGCGCGCTGGGCGACCGGGTCGTGCTCGACCTGCGCCGCGCGCCCGGCCTGTGGAATGCGAGGGTCGACCGCAACCAGCTCGAGAACGCGATCCTCAACATGGCGATCAACGCCCGCGATGCCATGGGCGGCAGCGGCCGCCTCACCATCAGCGTCGGCAACGGCGAACAGGATAGCGACGCGGCCGGCCACGTGCTGCTGTCGATCACGGACACCGGCTGCGGCATGACGCCGGAGGTGCTCGGCAAGATCTTCGATCCCTTCTACACGACCAAGGCGCCGGGCAAAGGTACGGGCCTGGGCATGAGCATGGTGTACGGCTTCGTCAAGCAGAGTGGCGGCGAGATCCGCATCGAGAGCAGTCCGGGCAACGGCACGCGCATCGTGATTCACCTGCCGCGCGCCGAGGGCGACGCCCTTCACGCGCGGGTGGCCGGCCAGGCCGACGTGCCAGGCGGCGACGAGACCATCCTGGTGGTCGATGACGATGCGGCCGTGGTGGCGACCACCACCGAACTGCTGGCGGGCCTGGGCTACCAGGTGCTCAGCGCCGAGAGCGGGCAGCAAGCGGTCGCAGTGTTGCGCGCAGGCGTAGCGGTCGACCTGCTGTTCAGCGACCTGTCGATGCCGGGCGCGGTCGATTGCGCCTCGCTGGTGGCGCAGTGCCGCCAGTTCTCACCGGGCACCCGCATCCTGCTCACCTCGGGCCACGTGCCCGACGGCTCCTTTGACCAGGGCATCGAGCTCCTGCCCAAGCCGTACAGCCGCGAACAGCTGGCGCAGATGATCCGCCGCCAACTCGGCGCATCGCGCCTGTCCGTGCCGATGGCAGCGCCGGCGGTGGTGGACGAGGTGGTGCGCACGCCGAAGCTAGAGGACAAGGCGCGCCGCATCCTGGTGGTGGAAGACGATCCGGACACGCGCGAACTGGCCTGCGAACTGCTGGCCGCGCTGGGTCATGCAGCCAGCGGCAGCGGCTCGGCCGAACATGCGCTGACGCTCCTGCACGAGCACGAAGTCGACATTGTGTTTACCGACCTGAACCTGCCGCGCCAGTCGGGCACCGAGCTGGCCGCGCGCGCGATGGCCCTGCGTCCCGGACTCAGGGTGATCCTGACCTCGGGCGAAGGGAACAATATCCGGGTTCCGCCGGACAGCGGCATCATCGTGCTGCCCAAGCCCTATGACCTGCTGCAGCTCGAACTCAGCATCGCGCAGGCTTCGCTCGAAGCCGGCGCGACCTCGCCATGACACGCTGACGGACACGCGATGCTAACCAAGACAATCGATACGCGGGTGCTGCTGGTCGACGATCACCTGATCAACGCCGAGCTGGTCAAGAGCATGCTGGAGGACGAAGCGGGCATCGTGCTGGAGTACCAGCAGGACCCTTCGCGCGCGCTCGAGACCGCAGCGGCCTTCGTTCCGTCGGTGATCATGGTCGACCTGCACATGCCGATGATCGACGGCCTCGAGGTGATCAAAACCCTGAAACAGGACCCGCGCGTGGCGCAAGTCCCGATCATCATGCTGTCCTCGAATAGCAGCCCGCAGGTCAAGGCGAGCGGTTTCGAGGCCGGCGCGATCGACTACCTGGTCAAATGGCCGGACAAGGTCGAATTGACGGCGCGGCTGCAGGCGCACTCGCGCGCCTACCGCGCGATGCAGGAGCGTGACCGGGTTGCCGACGCGCTGCGTACGAGCCAGGCCGCGCTGTTCGAGCGCACCCGCGAGCTGGCCAGCGCACAGGCTTCGCTGCACGAAGTCGAAAAAATGGAAGCGATCGGCCAGCTCACCAGCGGCGTGGCGCACGATTTCAACAACGTGCTCCAGCTGATCAACGGTCACCTGCAACTGCTGCGGGTCGCACATCGCGCCGACGAGCGCACGGTGAAACGCCTGGACGCCGCGTCCGAAGGCGTGCGCCGCGGCGCCCAGCTGGCATCGCAGATGCTGGCCTTCGCTCGCCGGCAGCCGCTGGCGCCGGTGGCGTTCAACGTGGCGAAGCACCTGCGCAGCATGGAAGCGACGATCCGCCAGACACTCGGCCCGCATGCGCTGTGCCTGACGATGGACGAGAAGCTGAACGCCTGCATCGATCCGGCGCAGTTCGAAAAAACCATGCTGCACCTGGTGCAGAATGCGACGGAAGCCATGAGCCTTGATGGCTGGCTGGACATCGCCGTCGACGCGGCGCAGCTGCCGGGCGGCGACAGCGCCGAAGCGCCGGGCTATCTGCGCGTGCGCGTCGCCGACAACGGCGCCGGCATGCCTGAAGAGGTGCAGCGGCGCGCGTTCGAACCCTTCTTCTCGACCAAAGCGGGCAATCGCGGCGCCGGACTGGGACTGAGCCTGGCCTTCGGCTTCGTCAAGCAGAGCGGCGGCCAGATCGAGCTGGCCAGTGTGCCGGGCAGCGGAACGACGGTCACCATGTATTTCCCGCTGCTGCGCACGGCGGCTGCGGAAGAACTGGCGCCGACCCTGGCACCGAATCCCGTGCGCACGGTGCTGGTAGTGGAAGACGAAGCCCCGGTGCGTCAGGTCAGCGTGGAAGTGTTGCGCAAGCTCGGCCTGTGCGTGCTCGAAGCGGGCGACGGCGAAACGGCGCTCGACATGATCCGCCAGGGCCTGCCGATCGACCTGGTGTTCACCGACATCGTGATGCCGGGCCAGGTGACGGGGCGGGATCTCGCACGGGCGGCGGCGGAGCACCTGCCGCGCGCAAAAGTCCTGTTCGCGTCGGGCTTCCCGGCGGGGATGGACGAGGAGTGCGAGCAGGTGCAGCGCACGCAGCTCCTGCGCAAGCCCTATCGGCTCGATGAGATGGCGCGCGTGGTGCAGGAATTGCTGGCCTGACGAGGCAGGCGACAGCAATCTCAGTGCACCAGTTCTTCCAGCGTCGGCGCGCCGCGCCTGGTATCCGCTGCCGATTTCTTCTTGCGCCGACGCGCGATGAGTGCACCCAGCACAACACAGACGCCGATGCCGATGCCTGCGATCGGTAGCGGGACGGGCGACGGCTCTTCTTCCGCGACGCTGGCCGGGTCACGGAGCCGCTGTGGGAAGGGACGCGGCTCGACCGGCACGATCTTCCAGTCTTTCTGGTCGTCCGGCACCCGCGCGCGGAATTCGTCGAAGGAGAACACCGGCGCCGAGCCGGCAGCTCGGCTCGATGGCACCTGCGGGATGCGGACCAGGAAGATCGCCTCGACGTCCTTGCTCAGCTGCTGCTCGTACGGGGACAACTTGCGCTGCACGGCGCCGCCCGCACCGACCAGCTGCAGCAGGTCCTGCCCCATCGCCTCGAACGCGACCGCCGGCAGGAGCCGGGTCTGCTCCTCGTTCAGGTAATCGTAGATCTTGCGGCCACTCTGCAGGCTGCCATCCTTGGCCGCGACATAGGCGTATGCAGCGAGCGATTTGAAAGGCGCGGTCGGTCCCTGTTTGGGGATATGCCAGCCGAGCGCATCGAACACGTCGACACTGATGCCCGCGCAGTTCGCACTGGCGTGGCGGTACTGGAAATCGTGGCGGTAGAAATGGTTGAAGACGCGCTGTACGCCGCCCTGGAATGCTGCCGCGGTGCGGGTGTCGTTCAGGACGGCGACCAGCATGTACGAGGGACGGTAATACTGCTGGCCGCTGTTCAGGTCCATCAGATAGTTATCCATCGGGAGCGTGGCGGCGACGATCCCCTTTTCGCTGAACGAGTCGAGGTTGTAGAAATTATTGACCGCCCAATTCGACCACTCGCCGCGGTCGCCGATGCGTCCGGTGGCAATGGCGAAATGCCCACCGAGCGATTCATCGTCGTCGCCCTGGGCGCCGTTCAGGATGAAACCCAGCACGGGCTTCTGTTTCCAGTCGCGCGCCTGGCCGGGCTTGCGTTCCCACACCAGGCGGGTTTCGATGCCTCGGGCGTCCTTGATGGGTTCGCGCACGAAGGCATTCAGGTCCGACGGCTTCTGCAGGGGCTTGCTTGCCCAGCCAGCCGGTCGAAAAGCGAAATCGCTGGGCCAGATCGTGCGCGCGACAAAGACGTCCTTTCCGCCGGTAGCATCGAGTGCGCCGCGGATGCGTACTTCACGGCCGCTGAGCCAGTCGGCGGTATCGCCGTTGGCATAGGAGAGATTGGTAGCGATCTTGGGAACGAGCCTGATGTCGAGTTCCTTGCCGCCGGCAGTGCGGGCGCGCTGCGCGCCGGGCAGCATGACTGCCCCTTCGAGGATGCTCGGCGCGCCGATCCATACCATGGAGGGATGCTGGAGTTGGGCAGTTTGTCCTGCGGCGGCCCACTTGGCAACGTCGCTGTTCCGGTCGACGCCCGGGGTGAAACCCGAAACGGCGGCGCCTGTTCCAGGAACGGCAATCAGCTCGTTCTCGAAATACCAGAGACCCTGTTTGGGAACCTGGCAGTCCGTGCATTTCCCCTTACGCAAACGGAAACTCTCGCCCGGTAGGAGGCCGATGTATTCCGACTCGAGCGCGGCTTTGACGCCGGTCGATGCGGTGGGAATACCTTCTGCCGCGGAGGCGAAGCTAGCGAATGCCGCAGCGGCTACACCGAGAATTTTTCGCGCCATGATTGCCGGAGAATGTTGCAATCAGCCAATTATATCGACTGCCCTGCCGGCAAAACTCACTGAAACTCTCGATGTACAAAGCAAAAAACCCCACCGGGTCACCGGTGGGGCTCTTCTTATAACTAGCCTGACGATAACCTACTTTCACACTGGTTGCAGCACTATCATCGGCGCAAAGTCGTTTCACGGTCCTGTTCGGGATGGGAAGGGGTGGGACCGACTTGCTATGGTCATCAGGCT
>NZ_LR733278.1 GCF_902506415.1 Massilia sp. 9I
GTCCCCTTCCCGGGCATCGTGGTGGTCCTGCGGTGCGGTGACGTCGTGGAGGATCTGCCGCACCCGCGATGGGGAGAGGCCGGCTTCCTGCGCGACTCGGTGGTGGCCGACCGTCAGGGCGGCCTCGGCGATCGCGAGGTCGCGTGCTTCTCGGGCGGCCTTGTACGCGGCGACGGTCCGGTGGACTTCGTCAACCCCGCCCGTGACAGCGCCGACGATCTTCCCCACGACGCTCACCAGACCCGCACCGTCATCGGCTGCCCGGCACCGGCGCAGGACACCACGAACGAGTTGACGGTCATCGGGTACGCAGAGCCGTACGCGGTGTGCAGCCACTGCTCCGCCCACGTCAACACCTCATCGAGGGTGCTGAGCTCCGTGGCATGCTCGTGCACCTGCAGGTCCTCGATGACGTGCGAGCCGGAGCGGAGCACCCACTCGCCAAGAGCAGGCGTCTGCTCGAGGATGAGCTTCTCCCACGCCTCCATGCCCGGGTGGTCCTCGAGGACGTTGGTGCGGTCGGAGAGCCGTCCGCGGAACACCACGCGGCCACCGCGAAGGTCCGGGCCTGGGCCCGTCGCCGGCACGTCCGCGGCGTCGATGACGGGGCCGGTCCAGACCGACAGCGCCGGGAGGTCGCGGGAGCCCTCCGGGTCGAACGGGTCGACTTCCTGGCTCGCACGGAACCGGCACACGGGCTGGCGCGTGTGGAGGTGGTCGAGCGCATCCCCGACGGTGCGGCGCGGCAGCCGCAGCATCGTTCGGCCACGCTGGCCGTCTTCGTCGTACCAGCGGTCGAGGACGAGCACCTGGTCGACGTCATCCCGGTCAGGGAACACGGTGTAGTCCGGCCACGCTTCGCCCTGGAGCGGTGAGTACGACCGCCCTGCTGCGGCGGTCAGCCCGCCCCAGCTGATGGGTGTGTGCTCCTGCAGCTGGTCGAGGATCTCGAACGTGACGGTGCCTGCGTCGAGCGGCATGGTCAGGGTGCTCATGAGGCGTCCTTGCCGATGGTCAAGGGCTCCGTGGTGGAG
>NZ_LR733281.1 GCF_902506415.1 Massilia sp. 9I
GATCCACGGTCGGGCGGAGCTCACGGAACGCGGCCGTGACGCGGAGGAGATCGCCGGCGGTGACGGTCGGGGTGCGGAGCACGTCGACGTCGTCGGCGCCGGCCATCACCTCGGACGCGCCACCGCGTGCGTGTGGGGTCAGCGGCGGGCGGACGGCGCCCGTGCGGTCGTTGCAGAGCAACCCGTGGTCAAGAGACGGCAGGACAGCGCGCGCGGCGCCGGCGAGCTGCACCATCGTGGCCTTGTCGACGCCGGCGAGGGGCACCCAGACGTGGAACCCGCCGGTGGGGCTCGAACGGCACACCACGTGCGGCACCCGTGCGTCGCGGAGGATCCGGACCAGCACGCCGAGATCCTCGGCCGCCTGGTCGAAGTCCTCCGGGGTCTTCGCGTCGAGGTCGAACGCGGCGAACCAGAACCGCCCGTCAAGGTCGGTGAGATCGATGGTCCACGGCGTCGACGGGGCAGTGTGCCCTGCAGTCGGGAACTTCGACGGGTAGCTGTTCGACCGGATCGTCCCGTCCGCCTCCGCGATCATGCGGTTCACGTACCGACGAGGCGCGATCGAGCGCGTCAACGCCCAGGCGCTATCCGAAGAGGACACGCGGGCAGATTGATCTATACCGGGCGCAGCAACGTGCGTTACGATGGCGACACCTCCTCCTCTCGGGGTGGTGGTACGACGAAGGCTCCCGGCTCCAACCGGGCTTCTTCTCTCGGAAGCTCACGACCTGATCTGTTTGGCGACGTAGCAGGTAGTGAGAAACATGACTTGGGGCCTGGCCCCGAACCCCCGCCTCTGGCGGGGGTTTTGTCGTTAAGCGGCTGGGATCGGCAACTCCACTCGGTTAAGCCGACGGGGGTCCTCGACGAGCGGCATCGCGCCGTTTTCGGCGACGAGCGAGCGCGCTAGCGCGTCGAGGTAGTAGGCGACTGAGACGCCGCTCTCTTCAGCGGCGTCCTTGAACGCCTGGCGGGTCTCAGGAAGCACACGGCCCTGCAGAAGGACCGTAGGGGCGTTCTGCGCTCGGCTGGCGCGTCGTCCAAAGTCGCTCATAGTCACACCTTGGCGGGAACATGCATGCGCGCGGCGGCCTGGGACGGCGTGTCGCGAGACTGCATGGATGTTCCTTCTCCTTGCGAGGTAGGCGACTCGAACGACTGGCCAGCACGACCCCGTGGCGCTGAATGTCGCAGCCTGTCCGAAGCGCTAACGACCACCAAGGTACCCTATCCGTGCACCTTGGATGCCGTGGATAGAGCCGCGTTTCGGGAAAGGAAGCGTGAGATCGCGCCGTGGAACAGCTGGGGCTCGCGGTTAAGTTCCATGCCGTGCGGGCAGGGCGCGATCTCCACGAGGGTGACTGCCGCGCCAGGCACGGCCGCGAATCGCCTGGAGACCTCGAGGGGGACGTCGCGGTCGCCGGAGCTGTGGACGAGGAGGATCGGCAGGCCAGCTGGTGGTGTGGGACGCATCCAGCGCATGGGGATGGCT
>NZ_LR733280.1 GCF_902506415.1 Massilia sp. 9I
GTTCGTCAGCGCACCGGAGTCGACATCCGCCTGGGTTGTCGTGTACGTCGCAGTGAACGTTCGCGCCGCTCCCGGCGCAAGCGATGCAACCGATGCTGGCGAGATCGCGCCGAGGGTGCCGGTACCGGAAAAATCTGCGTCATCGACGGTCACTCCGCGCAGCGTGACGTTCCCGGTGTTCGTCGCCTTGAACGAGTACGTGATCGACTGTCCAGCACTCGTGATCTGCTGACGGTTCGCCGTCTTGTCCACCGTCAGTGCCGGCGCCGGGTTCGCCGGCACCGTCACCGTCGACGGCGGCGAGTCCACCGGTGTGCCGCCTGGCGGGGTACCGGTCGCGGTCGCCGAGTTCGACGTGGACCCACGGTCAACGTCCGCCTGCGTCAACGTGTACGTCGCGGTGAAGGTTGTCGACCCTCCCGGCGCGAGCGTCGCGACCGAGGACGGAGAAACCGGGCCCAACTGCCCCGACCCGGTGAACCCCGAATCGTTCACCGACACGTCCGAGAGGGTCACGTTGCCGGTGTTGTTGACAACGAACGAGTACGTGATTTCCTGACCAACCGTGTACGCCGAAGCCGCCGACGGGCTGGCCGTCTTCGTCACCGTCAACGCAGGAGCCGCTGTGATCGTGACGGTCGCAGTGGACGGGGGCGAATCGACCGTTCCACCGGTCGGGGTGGTCGCCGAGCTCGTCGCCGAGTTCGTAACGACACCCGCATCAGCGTCGGCTTGGGTCAGCGTGTAGGTCGCCGTGCAGGTTGCCGATGCTCCCGGCGCAAGCGAATTCGCCGCAACCGGGCAGTCCACTGCGGAGAGGTCACCGGTACCGGAGAACGCGCCCTCGTTGACCGTTGCGTCAGTCAGGGTCACGTTGCCGGTGTTCGTCAAACGGAACGAGTACGTGACGGTGTCGCCAACATTCGCACCAGTCGCGGGACTGGCGGACTTCACCAGCGACAGCGACGGGTTCGGCGTCGACGGGACAGTCACAGTGGACGGGTCCGATGGCACCGGCGTTCCGCTGCCCGGCGGCGTACCGGTAGCAGTGGCGGAGTTCGTCGTTGACCCCCGATCGACGTCAGCCTGGGTCAGGGTGTACGTGGCGGTGAAGGTCCTCGATGCTCCCGGTGCCAGGGACGCAACCGAGGCCGGTGTCAGCGTGCCGAGCTGACCAGAGCCGTTGAAGTCGGAGTCATCGACAGTGACATTCGACATGGTCACGTTGCCGGTGTTCGTCGCCACGAACGAGTAGGTGATCCGCTGCCCGACCGTGTAGGAACTCTGCCCCGACGGGCTCGCCGACTTCACAACCGACAGCGACGGATTTGCCGACGCCGGGATCCTCACTGAGGACGGACCCGACGTCACCGGATCACCAGTGGGCGGAGTTCCCGAAGCGGTGGCCGTGTTCGTCAGCGCACCGGAGTCGACATCCGCCTGGGTTGTCGTGTACGTCGCAGTGAACGTTCG
>NZ_LR733275.1:0-1713718 GCF_902506415.1 Massilia sp. 9I
CCGTCATCCCATTGCTGAGACAACGCTTAATACTTTTGTGAACATTTGATAATTTAAGTAATCACTGACCGAAGCCAGTGGCACCTTCATCAAACGCCCACACTTATCGACTGTTGATTGTTAAAGATCGGTATTCTGTACTACCTTGCTGCACCGTACGAAGCGTTGTGTTCGTCAGCAGCAGAGAAGTGAGATTATGCAGTGTTTCGCGTTTCTCGTCAACCCCTCGTTCGCTTCGATTTCAGATTTTCCTGTTGAGCTTGTTCCCGTAACCACTTGATTACGTTAACGTTTTTTACTCACACCGAAGCGGAGGCGAACTATAGCAAATCGCGATGTGTTCGCGCAAGAGTAAATCGCTGGTGTTGTTTCGGCGCCGCCTCAGGCGTCGAGTACGTGACTGCGGAGCTGCTGTGCGTCCTGCAGCGGTGTGGCGCCGAACAGCCTGCGGTATTCCCTGCTGAACTGGGACGGGCTTTCATAGCCAACCTGATAGGCCACCGTCGCCGCTTCCTGCCCCCCCACTCATGAGGCGACGACGCGCCTCGAGCAACCTTACCTGCTTCTGATACTGCAGGGGACTCATGATCGTGGCCGTCTTGAAGCGGCGATGCAAGACGGAAGGACTGAGGTGTACCACCTGGGCTAACTCGGCAATGCGGAGCGGCTCGTCGTAATGCTCACGGATCCAGGAAATCGCCCTGCTGACAGCCTGCTCATGGTGGCCTCCCGCCACGGCGCGGCGTAGAGACATACCGCCCGGTCCAGTAAGGAGGTGGTACATGATTTCCTGCTTAATCAGGCGCCCAAGCACCGGCAAGTCGCCGGGACGCTCGAGCAGGCGCAGGAGACGCAGGAAAACGTCCAACAATGCCTCGCTTGCGCGATGCACGGTCACGATCGATCCGTCGTCGCGCTCCGGCAAGGGTGGCAAGTCCATCTCCAGCATAAAGGCGGCAATCTCCTTGGGGTCGATATCCACCCGCAATCCGTAATATGGCTCGGTTGTCGTCGCCTTTACGATGCGGCCGGCTACGGGCATCGCGACGCCGGTCTGCACATACTGTGCTGGTCCGTAATGCAGCACGCGGTCTCCGACCAGCATTTCCTTGTGTCCCTGGACGATCATGCACATCGAGGGTTGCAGCATGCCCCTCCCCGCCGGCGTCGGTGCGGACCGGCGGATCAGAGTAAGCCAGGGAAGTGCCGTGCCGATATCGTCGGCGGTGTCGGCACGGGTGGAAAAACGCCGGTGCACCTCAAGCAGCAAGGCGAGATGCGCGGGTTGATCAGAGGGCGTGTTCATAACCGAGCAATGCTTTGGGTTCCAGATACTGTTCCAATCCGAATATCCCGAACTCCCGTCCGAGACCAGACTGCTTGAAGCCGCCGAAAGGCGCTGCCGGCTCATCATACAGCCCGTTGATGAAGACGCGTCCGGCCAGGATGCGCGCGGCCACACGGTTCGCACGTGCGAGGTCGCCCGAGAACACGTAGGCGTGCAAGCCGTAGATGGTATCGTTCGCCAGGCGCACTGCTTCCTCCTCGTCCTCATAGGCGATCACCGACAGCACCGGTCCGAAGATCTCCTCGCGTGCAATGCGCATGTCGTTGTGCACGCCGCCGAACACCGTCGGCCGCACGAAGTATCCGTGGTCCAGTCCTTGCGGCCGGCCCAGGCCGCCCGTCAACAAGCGCGCGCCCTCGTCAATGCCGCGCTGGATATATCCTTGCACGCGTTCATATTGCGTACGGGTGACCATCGGTCCGATCACCGTCGCCGGGTCGCGCGGGTCGCCAACCTGAAGAGCGTCGAAGGCGCGGACGATCAATGCATGTGCTTCCTCCAGTCGGGCGCGCGGTACCAACAGGCGCGATCCGGCGAGGCATGCCTGGCCGCTGTTGATGGTCGCCGCCATCGCCGCAAGCGGGACTGCTTTCGCAAAGTCGGCATCATCGAGCAGGATGGTCGGCGACTTGCCGCCCAGTTCCAGGGTAACGCGTTTCATGGTGTCGACCGCGCCGCGCGCGATCGCCTTGCCCACGGCCGTGGAACCGGTGAAGGAGATCTTGGCGATATCCGGATGGCGCACGATCTCGGCGCCGACGGTGTCGCCACGTCCGGTCACGATGTTGAACAATCCCGGCGGCAGCCCGGCGCGATGCAGGACGCGGGTCAGCACCGCGGTCTGGCGGGCGCTCAGCTCGCTGGGTTTAATCACCGCCGTACTGCCGGCGGCAATCGCCATCGACAGCTTGCTGCAGATGAAGCCAATATTGGCATTCCATGGCGTGATCAGGCCAACCACCCCCAGCGGCTCCATCCTCACCCGGGCGCTTGCGATCTGGCGTTCGAAAGCGTAGTCGGCCAGCAGCGTGCGCGCGGCAGCGAAGGACGCGGCAGCGCGCTTTGCCGTGCCGGTCGAGGTGCGCACCGGTCCGCCATATTCCTCGATCATCTGGGTACTCAGCTCGTCTTCGGCGTCCGCTACTACTTCGTGCAGGCGCTGCAGCCAATCCATGCGTTGCGCGCGGGTGCTGCCTTGCAGTGCACGATAAGCCGACGAGGCGGCCGCGATTGCCGCTTGCGCGTCGACCTCATCGGCAAGCACGACACGGGTGGCCGGTGCCTCGGTGACCGGGTCGATCAGGGTCAGCTCATCCTTGCCGTGCGGGGTGACAAATACGCCGTTGATATAGATGCGGTCGATGGTTTGCATGCTTCCTCCTGCGAAAAGTAGTCGAACCATCATAGGAGGTATGCGGTTCCCAGCGGTATCCAGATCCGCGTGAAGGATTGCCTGATCCTGCCATTGTGATTCGGCGACAGCAAGGTGTGACCGGGTCGCGACTCAGCTTGCGATCGGTATCAGATTCCCCTTGGCGTTCAGGACGCGGTGTTCCATAGTGGTTTCAACAGTGCGCGGATTGATGCTCCGGGCCTACGGCGTTCTGTTGAGCGATGGAACAAATGCACAATCAACAAGAACGACATGACATGGAGATGCGCAACATCATCGAAGAAGCGCATCGCCCTCCCGGGAGTTCAAGCCCTGTTCGGTTTTCAGACGATTGCCTTGTTCAACGATCGCTTCGAGGAATTGGCTTACTACGGGAAGGCCTGCCACGCACTAGGGATGATCATGGTGATCATCTCGATTGCCGTGGTCATGACGCCGGCGATCGACTTCCGCAGCTGTCACAGCCACGCGACGGCGCCCATGGCAGGCAAGTGTGGGCGCGGGCGTAGGCACGCTGGCTCCTATCAGGCTTCCGGTCGTCCTACCGCGTCGCGAGCACACAAACTGAGTAGCTCGGCCATGTGTGAATTGTCGAACAGATGAGGTTTTTTGCACCCGGATAATGCGTCAGGTCACAGCGATGATCGTTTGATCGAACTGAGACCTGGGCGCCATGGTCGAAGCACGTCAGCTGCAAGACGCAGCACAAGTTTCTTGAACTGGGCTGCACTCGCCAAACCCAAAGTTCCGGTATCGGGGGGAGCGTATACGGAGGCGAGTGTTGGCCCAGCCGTGCACAGTACCGGCGGCGGCGGTGAACTGGGCAAGGCGGATTCGTGGATCCGCCGCCCGCCGCCCCGCGGTGACGCACAGCTGGGAATCCTGGCGGACTATCCGCCAGGCTGAAGCCTCGGTGAAGAGCCGGGGCTTTTCTTTTTTAGACAGATAAAAAGCAAAAAGCCCGCTCAGTTCAACTGAGCGGGCTTTCGCATATAACTAGCCTGACGATAACCTACTTTCACACTGGTTGCAGCACTATCATCGGCGCAAAGTCGTTTCACGGTCCTGTTCGGGATGGGAAGGGGTGGGACCGACTTGCTCATCAACCGCGAATGGGGCCTGGCCAAGAACGAGAACCCGAACCAGGGGGCCTATATCATCGACGAACTGACCGACCTGGTCGAAGAGCAGGTGATGCAGGAGTTCGAGCGCATCGCCGAGCGCGGTGGCGTGCTGGGCGCGATGGAGACCGGCTACCAGCGCGGCAAGATCCAGGAAGAGTCGATGCTGTACGAGCACCAGAAGCACGACGGCACCCTGCCGATCATTGGCGTGAACACCTTCCGCAACCCGAATGGCGCGGGGGCCCCGGCAACCATCGAGCTGGCCCGTTCCACCGACGACGAGAAGCAGTCGCAGCTGACCCGCCTAAACGCCTTCCATGCACGCAATGCCGATGGAGCGCCAGCCGCCCTGGCCGCGCTGCAGCAGGCCGCGATCGACAACGAGAACGTGTTCGCGAAGCTGATGGACGCGGTGCGCGTCTGCTCGCTGGGCCAGATCACGACCGCGCTGTTCGAGGTTGGCGGGCAGTATCGCCGCAATATGTAGCGATAGCAGCGCCGTCGCCTGATAGAAAGAAGAACGTGGGATTCCTTCCCCTCCTGGCCGTCACTGAGCTTGGCCTGGAGAAGCGCTGTCTCACCTGCGGCGAATTCTGGCCCGCAGATCGCGAGTTCTTCGAGGCGATGGCGAAAACGCGCGACCGGCTTTCCACGCGCTGCCTGGCATGTATCGCGGCGAAGAATTGGCAGTTTGCCCGAACGGATGGGAAAGCCGCCGAACACAAAGGTATATCGGAGCCGGCAAACGGGAGAAGTACCGTCGGTCGAACCTGCACCCTTACCGATGCCTTGTTTTCAGGATTCGAACTGAATTCACGTTCATGAGTTGTGAAAACAAAAAACCCGCTGCCTAAGGGCTAACGGGTTTTTCGATTGTTAAAGAATTTCTTTAACAAAGTTTCCTGGCGGAGACGGTGGGATTCGAACCCACGATACGGGTATAAGCCGTATGCTTCCTTAGCAGGGAAGTGCCTTCGGCCACTCGGCCACGTCTCCAATCAGAGCTGACTAACTTGTCAGTCAGCGCTGAGTGCAGGCATCTTAAGGGCTGGTGTTCGTTGCGTCAAGGACGCACGCCCAAAAATTTTGAAAATTGTTAAGCTTGCTCTAGGTTAAAAGCTTTGTGCAGAGCACGCACCGCCAGCTCCATGTATTTCTCGTCGATCAGGACGGAAATCTTGATCTCGGAGGTCGAGATCATCATGATGTTGATGCCCTCTTCCGACAGCGTACGGAACATCTGCGAGGCCACACCGACGTGGCTACGCATGCCCACGCCCACCGCCGACACCTTCGACACCTTCGCGTCGCCGATCACCTTGGTCGCGCCCAGCGACTCGCGCTGGCTTTCCAGCACGCTCATCGCCTTGACGTAATCATTGCGCGGCACGGTGAAGGTGAAGTCGGTCTTGCCGTCCACCGACTGGTTCTGAATGATCATGTCCACTTCAACATTGGCGTCCGCGATAGGGCCAAGGATATGGTAGGCGACGCCCGGCTTGTCCGGCACGCCCAGGACGGTGATCTTGGCTTCATCGCGATGAAAGGCGATACCGGAGATGACGGCTTGTTCCATGTTGCTTTCTTCCTCAAACGAAATCAGGGTGCCGGAGTTCGCTTCTTCTTCCAGCGGCATCAGGGGATCGGTCAGCGACGACAGCACGCGCGTCGGGACCTGGTAGTTACCTGCGAATTCGACCGAACGCGTCTGCAGGACTTTCGAGCCCAGCGACGCCAGTTCCAGCATCTCTTCGAAGGTGATCTTGCTCAGGCGGCGCGCCTCGTCCACCACGCGCGGGTCGGTCGTGTACACGCCGTCCACGTCAGTGTAGATCAGGCACTCGTCGGCCTTCAATGCCGCCGCGATCGCCACCGCCGAGGTATCGGAACCGCCGCGGCCCAGCGTCGAGATATTGCCATCTTCGTCCATGCCCTGGAAACCCGTGATGATGACGATCTTGCCCTGGCTCAGGTCGTTGCGCACGCGGGTGTCGTCGATCGACTGGATGCGCGCCTTGGTGAACGAGGAGTCGGTGCGGATGCCGGCCTGCCAGCCGGTGTACGAGACCGCATCCTTGCCGATCGCCAGCAGGGCCATCGCCAGCAGGCCGACCGAGACCTGCTCGCCGGTCGAGGCAATCATGTCCAGTTCGCGCGGGTCCGGCTGCGGCATGATTTCCTTGGCCAGCGCGATCAGGCGGTTGGTTTCACCGGACATCGCGGACGGCACCACCACGATCTGGTGGCCGGCATCATGCCACTTGGCCACACGGGCCGCGACATTCTTGATACGGTCCGTCGAGCCCATCGACGTCCCGCCATATTTGTGGACAATTAAAGCCATATCAGGAGGGTTCCAGCTTGTTGAAAGATCAAAAGGGGACCCTTACGATACCATGCTGCAGCGCAGTATCACAAGACTGGCAGGGCAAAAAGCTATACGAAAAGAAAATAAAGTAATACCTTTTTCGTATAGAAACTTTGCTAAGTCGATTGCCAACGCAAGGCGATGCAGGCGCCCTGCCCTGCACGCTGGTAGCGGCAATCCATGCCGATGGCGGCGGCGTACAGCAGGTCGCGGTCGGCCCATACCAGGGGCGCGCGCTCGCGCTCCCAGGCCGGCACGCCCAGCGCCTGGTAGTGCGCCTTCAGGCCCCGGGTCGGACGGTTGGCTGCCGGCTTGAGGCGCTCGCCGCCCTTGCGGAAGTCGATCGTGAGAAGCTGACTCTTCAGCCAGGCCGGATCGAAGCCGTGATCGGCCACCTCGAAGTGCAGCACGCCGCCGTAGGCCGGAAAAGCCAGCGATGCCTCTCCGCGCCAAGAGAAGCTTTCGCCTTCCTTGATCAACACGCCCTCGTCGTCCGGGTCGCGCATGCCGGCCAGGTCCGGCAACTTGGGCGTGATGTGGAGCTTGCCGCGGTGGCGGCGGATGTGGCAGGCCGGGTGCGTGACCTTGAGCTGGGCATCTTCGCGCGCCGAAAACAGCTGCGACACCATCTCGCCCAGCCAGGCGGTCGAGGGCATCGCCAGGCCACGGCTGGCAAACAGATGACGCAGCATGTTGTCGGCGCGATCGCGGCTGAGCTGCTGCAGGCGCACCAGGTCGATGGTGTCGCCGTCGAGACAAGCCGCCAGGTCCTGCGCGGCCACCTCATCGAGGATGCGCTGGGCCGCCTGCACGTGCGCGGCGCCGCGGGCGAGGCGCTGCTGGTAGCCGGGGAAGCTGGCGCCCAGCGCCGGCATCACCCCATGGCGCAGCGCATTGCGGGCGTAGCGCGGATCGCTATTCGATTCGTCCTCGACCCATGCCAGGCCTTGTTCAGCGGCGTAGTCTTCCAGCTGCGCGCGCGCGAGCGGCAACAGCGGACGCGCCATCACCAGTTCCGGATCGCCCAGCAGGCCGGGCGCGCGGTTGGCCGCATCCATGCCGGACAGGCCGGCCGGACCCGAACCGCGCAGCAGTTGCAGCAGCACGGTTTCGGCCTGGTCGTCGAGGTGGTGGGCAGTGAGTAGCAGCGGTACGCCGTGAGCGACGCACATCTCGCCCAGCGCCCGGTAGCGCAGCTTGCGCGCGGCCGCCTCGGTACCGTCTTTACCTTTGAGGACTTCCACACGGCGGTAGTCGAACGCGATGCCGAGCGCTGAACAAGCCTGCTCGCAGTGCGCCTGCCAGGCATCGGCATTTTGACTCAGTCCATGGTGGACGTGGAAAGCATGCAGCGCGATGCCCGCTTCTACCGCCCAGGCGTGCGCAAGCCGCAGCAGCGCCATCGAATCGAGGCCGCCGCTGCAGGCGATCGCAAGGGAGGAAAAAGAATACGTGTCGCGCAGGCCTTGCATGGCCTGCGCAAAGACTGCCGGGACGACCCAGGCACGGGTAGCACTCACTCTTCGGTCGGCAGCGTTTCCTTGAACTTACCGTAGGCCATCAGCTTCGCGTGACGGGCTTCGAGCAGGTCCTTGGTCTTCATGCCCTGGAACTGGCGCAGGGTGTCGGCCAGTGCGCGCTTGAGCAGCTGCGCCATCTGTTTCGGATCGCGGTGCGCGCCGCCCAGCGGCTCGTTGACGATCTTGTCGATCAGGCCGATGGCCTTGAGGCGGTGCGCAGTCAGGCCCAGTGCGTCGGCGGCGTCGCTTGCGCGCTCGGAGGTCTTCCACAGGATCGAGGCGCAGCCTTCCGGCGAGATCACCGAATAGGTCGAGTACTGCAGCATCAGCACCGCGTCGCCGACGGCGATCGCCAGTGCGCCGCCCGAACCGCCTTCACCGATGATGGTGGCGATCAGCGGCACTTTCAGCTCGGCCATGACGTACAGGTTGTGGCCGATCGCTTCCGACTGGCCGCGCTCTTCGGCGTCGATGCCGGGGAATGCGCCCGGGGTGTCCACGAAAGTGAAGATCGGCAGGCCGAATTTTTCCGCCAGCTTCATCAGGCGCATGGCCTTGCGATAGCCTTCCGGACGCGGCATGCCGAAGTTGCGCATTGCGCGCTCCTTGGTGTCGCGGCCCTTCTGGTGGCCGATGACCATGCAAGCCTGGCCGTTGAAGCGGGCCAGGCCGCCGATGATCGACTGGTCGTCGGCGAAGGTGCGGTCGCCGTGCAGTTCGTGGAAGTCGGTGAAGATCGCGTTCACGTAGTCCATGGTGTATGGACGCTGCGGATGGCGTGCGATCTGCGACACCTGCCACGGGGTCAGCTTGGCGTAGATGTCCTTGGTGAGCTGCTGGCTTTTCTTGGCCAGGCGGTCGATCTCTTCGGAAATGTCGACGGCGGAGTCGTCCTGCACGAAGCGCAGCTCTTCAATCTTGGAATCCAGCTCGGCGATCGGCTGCTCAAAATTGAGGAAAGTTGTTTTAGTCATTGTACCTCCGGATTATTTCTTGGCCGCAACGCTTATGACGTCTTACGCGACCGCTCAGGCCCTGTTTGGGCGCTATTCTACCGTACCCATAAGGGATATTGGTCAGGGCAACGGGTCAAGGCTGCGCCACAGATACCAGGTTGCCACCGTGCGCCAGGGCTCCCAGTTGGCCGCCACTTCGCGCGCGTCGCTGCGCGAAACCGGCTCGCCAGAGAAATAATTCTGGCTGATGCCCTGGATCAGACCGGGGTCGTCGAGCGGCAGCACGTTCGGCCGGAGCAGATTAAATATCAAAAACATCTCCGCTGTCCAGCGGCTGATGCCGCGGATCTGGACCAGTTCGGCGATGACGGCCTCGTCGTCCATCTGCGACCACAGGTCGGCGTGGACGCGCTTGGCCTTGAAATGGTCGGCCAGGTCGAGGATGTATTCGGTCTTACGCTTGGACAAACCGCAGCCGGCCAGCTCGACGGCGCCGGCCTTGATCACCTGGCTCGGGGACAGCTTGGGGCAGATTGCCAGCAGCTTGGTCCAGGCCGCGTCGGCCGCCTTCGGCGTGACCTGCTGGCCCACGATCGAGCGCGCCAGCGTGGTGAAAGGGTCGGGATGGCCACGCAGGTGCAGGTCGCCGATCTGCGGGATGAGCTTGGCCATGATGCGATCGCGCCCCATGAGCGCGGCCTTGGCTTCGGCCCAGTAAACCGGTACCGACAGCTCTTCCTGCGGCCCGGCTTCCACGCCCGGCTTGTCCTGTTCGGCGGCCATTATGCGCGGCGCCAGGTCGTCGTTCCGTCCGGCTTGTCTTCCAGGATGATCCCGGCGGCAGTCAGTTCGGCGCGGATGGCATCCGCTTCGGCAAAATTACGGGCTTTCTTGGCGGCGGCGCGGCGCGCAATCGCGTCATCGACGCCGGCGTCGCCACCTTCGCTGGCGCCGCCCTGCAGGTAGGCCTGCGGTGCGCGCTCGAGCAGGCCCAGCAGGCTGGCCAGGGCCTTCAGCTGGCGCGCGGCCTCGAGCGACTTGCTGCGGTTGACTTCGCTGGCGAGGTCGAACAGCTCGGCCACCGCCAGCGGCGTGTTGAAGTCGTCGTCCATCGCTTCGCGGAAGCGCACAGCATGTTCTTCTTCCCAGTTCACGGCCGGCGTCTCGTTGTCGATATCGACCGTCGACAGCGCCGTGTACAAGCGGGTCAGCGCGCCCTTGGCGTCGTCGATGTGGGCGTCCGAATAATTCAGCGGGCTGCGGTAGTGGGCGCGCAGGATGAAGAAGCGGATGACTTCGGCGTCGTACTTCTTGAGTACGTCGCGCACGGTGAAGAAGTTGCCCAGCGACTTGGACATCTTCTCGTTGTCCACGCGCACGAAGCCGTTGTGGATCCAGTAGTTGACCATGTTGCCGCCGAAGGCGCCTTCGGACTGGGCGATCTCGTTCTCGTGGTGCGGGAACTGCAGGTCGGCGCCGCCGCCATGGATGTCGAAATGTTCGCCGAGGGTGGCGCAGGACATCGCCGAGCACTCGATGTGCCAGCCCGGACGGCCCTTGCCCCACTTCGAGTCCCACTTGGCTTCCGCCGGCTCGGCTTCCTTGGCGGCCTTCCACAGCACGAAGTCCAGCGGGTCGCGCTTGCCGCTGTTGACGTCGACGCGCTCGCCGGCGCGCAGGTCGTCGAGCGACTTGCCGGACAGCTTGCCGTAACCTTCGAAGCCGCGCACGGCGTAGTTCACATCGCCGTCCTCGCTCTTGTAGGCCAGGCCCTTGCTTTCCAACTGCTCGATGATCGAGAGCATCTGCGGCACGTATTCGGTGGCGCGCGGCTCGACGGTCGGCGGCAGGATCTTCAGCGCGGAGATGTCTTCGTCCTGGTATTTCAGGTTGCGCGCCACCAGCTGGCCGATGGTCTCGCCGTTTTCCACGGCGCGGCGAATAATCTTGTCGTCGATGTCGGTGACGTTGCGGACGTACTTGACCTCGTAGCCGGACGCCATGAGCCAGCGGTAGATGACGTCGAAGGCCATCATCATCCGCGCGTGTCCGATGTGACAGAAGTCGTACACGGTCATGCCGCACACATACATGCCGACCTTCCCGGCTTCCATCGGAACAAATACCTGCTTATCACGCGCGAGCGTGTTGTAAATCTTGAGTTGGCTCATGGGTGTGGTCTGGTGAGGGAGAGGATCGGGGCAACAACGGCAGCGCTTGGAAGTGAGACAGCACAGCAGGGATTGCGTCGAGATCGTCTGGACCCTCGGGTGTTATTCTTCTTTGATAGAATGGGACGTTCTGCGCAAAGTATAGCATTGTTAAAATCCCGGCTGGCCGCATATGGTTCAGCTTTATTTTTCGGGAAAAGACTTGACACCGTCTTGCGCGGTGTCCACCAGAGGAGACCCACGACAATGACCACTGCCTTCCGCCGCTCTCTGCTCAAGGGAGTCGCCCTGGGCGCCGGCGCCCTGCTGCTGTCCGGCTCTGCGCTGGCGCAAACCGAGGGCCAGGCCCAGGCCGCTGCGCCTGCCGAAGCCCCCGCCGCCCCCACTGTCAAGGGGCCGCAGGTATCGCTCAAGACCAGCATGGGTGAGATCGTCCTGCAGCTGGACGAAGAAAAGGCGCCGAAGACGGTCGCCAACTTCATGCAGTATGTGAAGCAAGGCTTCTACAAGGGCGTGATTTTCCACCGCGTGATCGACGGCTTCATGATCCAGACCGGTGGGATGAACGAGAAATTCGAGGGCCGCAAGACCAACAAGCCGGTCAAGAACGAATCCAACAACGGCCTGTCGAACCAGCCATACACCGTGTCGATGGCGCGCGAAGACCATCCGGATTCGGCAACCTCCCAATTCTTCATCAACGTCGCCGACAATTCGGGCATCGACTATCCGAACTACAAGGGCTCAGGCTATACCGTCTTCGGCAAGGTCGTGAAGGGCCAGGAAGTCGTGGACAAGATCAAGGGCGTGGTGGTGGACGACGTGCGCGGCATGCAGAATGTGCCGGTGGTCCCGATCTTCGTGAAATCCGCTACCGTGCTCAAGGGCGACAAGCTTGTAAAATAGCGGCTGCGTTTGTCGCATCATTAACAATAACCAACTCACAGGACAGCACATGACCAGCGTTCGCATGACCACCAACAAGGGCAACATCACCGTCGAACTGGACGCCGAAAAAGCGCCGAAGACCGTTGCCAACTTTATCGACTACGTCAACAAGGGTCATTTCAGCAATACCATCTTCCACCGCGTGATCAAGGACTTCATGATCCAGGGCGGCGGCTTCGAACCGGGCATGAAGCAGAAAGCCACCGACGTGACCGTCGAGAACGAAGCCAAGAACGGCCTCAAGAACGACAAGTACACCATCGCCATGGCCCGCACCTCGGCGCCGCACTCCGCATCGGCCCAGTTCTTCATCAACACCAAGGACAACGCCTTCCTGAACTACCCGGGCCAGGACGGCTGGGGCTACGCCGTGTTCGGCAAGGTCACCGAAGGCCAGGACATCGTCGACGAGATCAACAACGTGAAGACCACCCGCAGCGGCATGCACTCGGACGTGCCGGTCGATCCGGTCATCATCGAGAAGGTCGAAGTCGTCTGATGTTCGCAGTGCGCCGGGGGCGGCACGTCCCAGCTATCCCATGACCACCCCTGAGCGCACGTTCGCGCTATTCATCTCCGACCTGCACCTGCAGGCGGCGCATCCGCGCACGGCCGAAGCCTTCTTTGGCTTCCTGGCCGAGCGCGCGGTCCACGCCGAGCGGCTTTACCTGCTCGGCGACATCTTCGAATACTGGGCCGGCGACGACGACCTCGCCGAGCCTTTCCACCAGCGCGTCATTGATGCCATCCGCGCCGTGAGCGCTGCGGGCACGCGCGTGTACTGGCTGGCCGGGAACCGCGATTTCCTCGTCGGCAGCGGCTTTGCTGAAGCGGCCGGATTGAGTCTGCTGGAAGAACCGCATGTGATCAGCGCAGGCGGCAAGCGTATCGCGCTGGTGCATGGCGACGCGCAGTGCACGGCGGATCTCAAGTACATGGCCTTCCGCGCCCAGGTGCGCGACCGCGAGTGGCAGCAGCAATTCCTCGGTATGCCACTAACGCAGCGCAAGGCGATCATCGCGGGCTTGCGCGAAGGCAGCCGCGAGGCGCAGGCCGGCAAGCCCTACGAGATCATGGATGTGGCGGCCTCGAGCGTCGAGGCGCTGTTCAACCAGACGGATGCCAGCGTGATCATTCATGGGCATACGCATCGCCCGGCGGTGCATGAGACCGGCGGCAGGCTGCGCTATGTGCTGCCGGACTGGGAGCTGGATGTCGAGCCGCATCGTGGCGGCTGGATCGAGCTCGCAGCAGACGGCACGCTGACCCGCCACGATTTGTAGGGTGGGCGGCTCGTGTTTCGGTCCACTGGACCAAAACACCCCACGCGGTGATCGTTATTGGATGAAATGCCGTTGGCGATGATCTCGCCGCGCGCAGACCGCGTGGGCGGGAAATCCGCCCACCCTACCGCACCTCATCCAGCAACTCGGGGTGCTTGCCCAGTAGCCTCAGCAACTTCACCAGCGCCAGCGGCGCATGCGCCTCCCCCGACTCGAAGCGCGCGAAATCCCCCACGTCATCCCCGAACAATTCATCGGCCTTCTGCTGCGTCAGCCCCAGCTGCTTGCGCATCGCCCGGATCGTCTTGAGCTCTTCCGCATCGATCTGCTTGCGGAAGGCCGCCACCAGCTCGCCGTAATGATCGTGCTCGCCCGCTGCGAACATGACCTCCTTGCACCCGACGCAATGCTCGACCACGACGTCGGGAATCGCCGTGCTCTGCCCCTTGTAGGTGTAGTGCATTTCCCTGATCGCATGCGCCAGCGGGGATTCGCCGCAGTTCGGGCACCTCAGCATCGCTTCCTCCTCTTATCCATGCCCTCATCCTACCAAAGCGGACGATGAAGCCGCGCTCCGGAAAATTTGTTCAATATGTATGTTTACATTTGCCAACCCACTGTTATACTTCACTACAACACCACTTCAACGCAACACCCAGGGGAGACACCGATGAATAATGCAGCGCTAGGACAAGGGAGGACCGGACATGACAGTCGGCTGGAATGACAACGCACCCATTTACCGCCAGCTCAAGGAGCGGGTGGTGGGCATGATGCTCGACGGTATTCTGAAAGCCGGCGACGCCCTACCCTCGGTCCGCCAGATCGCGGCCGAATATCAACTCAATCCGATCACCGTATCGAAGGCTTACCAGGAACTGGTCGACGAGAACTTAGTGGAAAAGCGAAGGGGAATTGGCATGTACGTTACCGAAGGAGCAAGCGAGAAACTGTTGGCCACCGAGCGCGAGCGCTTCATCCGCGAAGAGTGGCCCGCCATGGTCGAACGCATCCGCCGCCTCGGCCTGAACGTGGAAACCCTGCTGCAGGCCTCCGGCAACCACGCCCCGGGAGGTTCGGCATGAGCGCCGTGCTCTCCGCCCGCGGCCTGACCAAGCGTTACGGCAAGCGCACCGCCGTCGACGGCATCGACTTCGAGGTCCCCGCCGGCCGCATCGTCGGCCTGATCGGCCCCAACGGCTCGGGCAAGACCACCACCCTCAAGGCCGCCCTGGGCCTGATCGACTTCGACGGCCAGTTGCAGGTGATGGGCTACGACCCGCGCACCCAGCGCGACGACCTGATGAAGGACGTCTGCTTCATCGCCGACGTCGCGATCCTGCCGCGCTGGCTGCGGGTGAAGGACGCGGTCGACTTCGTGGAAGGCGTGCACCCGCGCTTCAACCGCGCCCGCGCCGAGAAGTACATCGCCAACACCAAGCTCAAGCCGAGCATGAAGGTGAAGGAAATGTCGAAGGGCATGATCGTCCAGCTGCACCTGGCGCTGGTGATGGCCATCGACGCCAAGCTGCTGGTGCTGGATGAGCCGACCCTGGGCCTGGACATCATGTACCGCAAGCAGTTCTACCAGAACCTGCTGGAAGACTACTTCGATGAGCAGAAGACCATCGTCATCACCACCCACCAGGTGGAAGAAGTCGAGCACATCCTGACCGACCTGATGTTCATCCGCGAAGGCAAGATCGTGCTGGCCGCCACCATGGAAGAAGTCGGCGAGCGCTATACCGAAGTGATGGTCCCGGCCGACAAGGTGGGCGCCGCCAACGCCCTTGCCCCGATCGACCAGCGCACCGTGTTCGGCAAGTCGGTGATGCTGTTCGATGGCGTCTCGCGCGCCCAACTCGCCCAGCTCGGCGAGACCCGCAATCCCAGCGTTGCCGACCTGTTCGTGGCAACCATGAAAGGAACCTACGCATGAAAACGATGAAATGGCTGCTCCGGCGCGAGTTCTGGGAGCACAAGGGCGCCTTCTTCTGGTCGCCGCTGGTGGTGGCGCTGGCGATGATCCTGTTTATCGGCGGCGGCTTCATGTACAGCATGGCCTTCGGCGGCCACGAGAACATCCAGTTCAACGGCCACAACGTGGTCTCGATCCAGGGCTTCCCGCCGGCGCTGCGCTACAAGATCGCCCACATCGCCGCCTCGAGCTACCTCGGCATCGCGGCGCCGCTGTTCGGCGTGCTGGCGGTGGTCGTGTTCTTCTACTGCCTGTCGGCGCTACATGACGACCGCCGCGACCGCAGCATCCTGTTCTGGAAGTCGCTGCCGCTGTCGGACCGCGAGACCGTGCTGTCGAAGGTCGTCACCGCCATCGTCGTCGCCCCGCTGCTCACGATCGCCATCGGTACCGCGACCGCGCTGGTGCTGCTGGTGCTGGGCATGATCAGCGCCGCCGGCAAGGGCTTGAACCTGTTCGCGCCGGTGCTGATGGAGCCGAACCTGTATCTGAGCCCGCTTTACCTGGTGGCCTTCCTGCCGCTGTACATCGTCTGGGCCCTGCCGACCGTCGGCTGGCTGCTGATGGTGTCGAGCTGGGCGCGTTCCAAGGTCTTCCTGTGGGCGGTCGGCATCCCGCTGATCATGATCGCGCTGTTCAAGTGGTTCAACATGGTCGTGGGCCACGTCTCGGACCGCATCATCGACGTCGACTGGTTCACCAGCGAAGTGGTGGCGCGCGGCCTGGGCGGTCTGCTGCCGGGGATCTGGCTGTCGGATGCGAACCTGAACACCATCAACGGCCAACAGGGCCTGGACCCGAGCATGCTGCTCAGCCTCTCCTACAGCACGCTGGCGACGCCCGGTCCCTGGGTCGCCGCCATCGTCGGCGCCGGAATGATCTATGCCGCGATCCGCCTGCGCCGCTGGCGCGACGAGGGCTGAGCCGGATGCGCGCCCTCCCTGCCCTGGCGCTCGGCGCGCTGCTTCTTGGCGGCGCGGCCGGCGCCGCCGAGGACAAGCCGGTCCGCGAAATCGATCCGGTGCATGTCAACGCGATGCGCAACCCGGATGTCCGCAAGTACAAGGTGATCCTGGCCGGCATGGATGCCTTCGATCGGTATCACGCGCTGGCCCCTGGGGCCGACCGCCTGCGCTTCCGCCTGTCCACGCGCAAGAAGGACGAGTCGCCGGAGCCGTTGGCGGCGCGCCTGGTCGGCGACGAGGGATTCAAGCTGCCGATCGTCATCGACGCCGGCGGACGCTTCGAGGTGCCGAGGAGCGAGGCGGCCGCGGATGCGAAGAGCGAGCTGGAACTGAACCGCAAGCGCAAGCTCTATCGCACCGATCCCGAGGTGCGCACGCCAGGACTGCCGGAGAACCAGCGGCGCCTGGGCGACCTGCGGCTCGAATGCAAGGTGACGATCGCCATGGCCAAGGAAGAGATTCCGACCTTCTGGGTCATGACCATCAACACCCTCCTGCTGCGCACCGACTGGTGCGGCTTCTTCGGCGACCAGGACGACTTCCGCTGGGAGGGCGTGAGCAGGCAGGCGCACTTCCCGTTCCGCTCCGAGAAGCCGCTGGCGGGCGCGATCCTGGTCGAAGGCAACCGCTCGGCCAAGCTGGAAGCCAAAGGAGATTCATTCCAGGTACCGATCGGGAATGCCACCTGGAGCGACGAGGCGGTGATCGAGCTGACCTATGCCGACCCCGCGCAGCCGCCTACTGGAACTGCTGGCGAAACGCCTCGAACTGCACCTTGAGTTCCTCGAGTTCGCTGCGCAGCGCAGCGACTTCCTGCTCCAGCTGGCCTACACGGCCGCCGCTGCCGCCACCCAGCGTGGCGGCGGTGGCCGGCGGCTCGTAGGCGGCGAGCTCGCCGCCCAGCAGGTGGCCGTAGCGCGGCTCCTTGGTGCCCGGCGCGCGGTCCAGGCGTGCGACCAGCGGCGGGTATTTATCGATCAGGAACTGCAGCACGGTCTCGACCTCGGGCACGCTCTTGAACTCGAACAGGCGCCCGGTGCGGGTGCGGATCTCGCCGGCGGTCTGCAGGCCGCGCAGCATCAGGATCGCCAGCACCGCCACCTTGTCCTGCTCCAGCGTCCACTTGATGCGCATGCGGTGCTCGTACTTCACGACGCGCGCGCCCGCCTGCGAAATGGTACCCACCAGCTTCTTTTCGATCAGGCGCTGCAGGGTGTCCTGCACCACTTCGTCGGTCAGCTGCATGATCGGGTCGCGGCTCGACAGCTGGTTACAGCCGTTGACGACCGCGTTCACCGACATCGGGTAGTTATCGGGCGTGAGCGCTTCTTTCTCGGCCAGCACCGCGAGCACGCGGATTTCCATGGGATCCAAATCAAAGGCGCCCGTCACTTCATTCGTCATGCCATTCCTCAGTCGACCAGTCGGTTCAGTTGTTCCGAGTCGAGTTTATCACCCTCGGGCACCTTCGGACAGCACAGGCCGGCCTCGCGCATGGTGTTGGTGAGGCGCTCGATCTGCTCGTCCTGGCGCGCGACGTGGTCGACCAGCGCGCGCAGCGCCTTGGACAGCGGATCGTCGCCGTTGGGCGTGACGCCGTAGGCCGCGAACAGATGGGCGCTGCGCGACTGGTCTTCCTTGCGGATGATGTGGGCCGGGTTGCCGACCGCGGTGGCGCCGCTCGGGACCGGCTTGATGACGACCGCGTTGGAGCCGATCTTGGCATACTCGCCGACCGTGAACGCGCCCAGCACCTGGGCGCCGGCGCCGACGATGACGCCGCGTTCGAGGGTCGGATGGCGCTTGGTGCCGGCCACCAGGGTGGTGCCGCCCAGGGTGACGCCCTGGTAGATGGTGCAGTCGTCGCCGACCACGGCGGTCTCGCCGATGACCACGCCGAAGCCGTGGTCGATGAACACCCGGCGGCCGATGACGGCGCCGGGGTGGATCTCGATGCCGGTGATGATGCGGGCGACGTAGGAGATGAAGCGGCCGATCCACTTCAGGTTGAGCTTCCAGCAGGCGTGCGCCCAGCCATGCATGATCACCGCATGCAGGCCAGGATAGCAGGTCAGGACTTCCCAGCCGTTGCGGGCGGCGGGGTCGCGCTGGATGATGCTCTGGATATCGTCGCGTAAGTTGGAAAACATAATAAAGATGATCGCAAACCAATGATGATGGTAGCGTATGTTGCGGGGGTTTGCTTGGGTCTTGCGGTGGGATGGAGAAGCTACAGGATGAGCGAGGGAATTGGGCGGAACAATGCCAGTGGCATTGTTCCGGCCTTCGCCGGAACGACGCGCATATGGTGGTGATGTGTATTTGGGCCAGCGACTCATCATGAGTACACCGTTGACCCAAAGACCGTCATCCCCGCGCAGGCGGGGATCCAATTTGACGTAGGCGGATCAGCCCTCGCGCACCACGCGCTGGCGGCGCGCTTCGTACAGGCACACGCCCGACGCGACCGACACGTTCAGGCTCTCGACCGAGCCGAACATCGGAATGCTGACCAGGAGGTCGCAGGTCTCGCGGGTCAGGCGGCGCATGCCCTCGCCTTCCGAGCCCATCACCAGCGCGGCCGGGCCGGAAAAATCGGCTTCGTACAGGCCCTTGTCGGCGTCGTCGGAGGTGCCGATCAGCCAGATGCCGCGGTCCTTCAGGTCGCGCATGGTGCGCGCCAGGTTGGTGACGGTGATGTAGGGGACGCTCTCGGCGGCTCCGCTGGCCACCTTGGCCGCGGTGGCGTTGAGGCCGACCGCACGGTCCTTCGGCACGATCACGGCATGCGCGCCGGCGCCGTCGGCCACGCGCAGGCAGGCGCCCAGGTTGTGCGGGTCGGTGATGCCGTCCAGGATCAGCAGCAGCGGCGGGCCCTCGATCGCGTCCAGCAGCTCGTCCAGGTTGCGCGCCAGCGCGAGCTGGCTGGCGAAGGCGATCACGCCCTGGTGGCGGCGGGTGCCGGTGATCTTGTCGAGACGCGCGGCGTCTACCGGCATGACGCGCACACCGGCCTCTTTCGCGTTGGCGATCAGGGCCTTCATGCGGGCGTCGTTACGCTCGGCGTCGACGAAGATCTCTTCCACCGATTGGGCCTCGTGGCGCAGCCGCGAGGTCACCGCGTGGAAACCGAAAAGCATTTTATTTTTCATGTATTACTTCTTCTTCCTGCTAGTTTTGGCAGCGGGGGTCTTGGCCTCCGCCTTGGTTTTTGGCGCACTCGCCTTGACGGCGCGCTTGGTAGGCGTCTTGGACGCGGTCTTGCTTGCGGTCTGGGCCGGGGCTTTCGCTGCCGGCTTGCGCGCGCTGCGCGGCACCCGTGGTGGCGGCACGAAGACGACGTCTTCCTCCTCCTCGTCCTCGGCGCTGGTGTAGCGCGACGGCTCCACCGCCGGGGCTTTCGCTTTCTTCGACTTCGGCGCCTTCCCTTCCATCGCATCGATGGCGGCCTGGCGCGCGCGCTCCATCGGCGCGGGGACGCTCTCCGTTGCTTCGGCCAGCACCAGGTCGATCTTGCGCGACTCGAGGTCGACGCGCGCCACCTTGACGTTGACCTTGTCGGTCAGGCGATAGGTCGCGCCGCCGCGCTCGCCGCGCAGTTCATGGCGCGCTTCGTCGTACTGGAAGTAGTCGGTACCGAGACCGCTGATGTGCACCAGGCCCTCGACGTACAGCTGGTCCAGGGTCACGAAGATGCCGAACGGAGTCACGCCGGACACGGTGCCGGTGAAGTCCTCGCCCAGCTTGTCCTGCATGAAGTAGCACTTCAGCCAGTTCTCGACGTCGCGCGAGGCTTCGTCGGCGCGGCGTTCGTTGGCCGAGCAGTGCACGCCCAGCGCATCCCAGATGGTGAGGTCCTGCTCTTTCTTCTGCGTGCCCGCGGCTTTGTCCTTGGCGGCCTGCTTGCGCGCCGAATTCGACATGGTCGTGTTCAGCTTGCCCAGCTCGATGTCCTTCGGCTCGTACTTCTTCCCTTGCAGGATGGCCTTGATCGCGCGGTGGGTCAGCAGGTCCGGATAGCGGCGGATCGGGCTGGTGAAGTGGGCGTAGGCCTCGTAGGCCAGGCCGAAGTGGCCGACGTTGTCGGGGCTATACACCGCCTGCTGCATCGAGCGCAGCAGCATGGTCTGCAGCAGCGCCGCATCCGGACGCTCCTTAATCTTCTGCATCACCTCGGCGTAGTCGCGCGCCGTCGGCTTGGTGCCGCCGCCCAGGTTCAGGCCGACCAGCTTCAGGAAAGTACGCAGCTGGTTCAGCTTCTCTTCGGTCGGCACCGCGTGGATGCGGAAGGTGCCTGGGTGCTTGTGGCGGATCAGGAGGTCGGCGGCGCACACGTTCGCGGCCAGCATGCACTCTTCGATCAGGCGGTGCGCATCGTTGCGGGTGCGCGGGATGATCTTCTCGATCTTGCCAACGGCATTGCAGACGATGTAGGTCTCGGTGGTCTCGAAGTCGATCGCACCGCGCTCCTGGCGCGCCTTGAGCAGCGCGCGGAATACTTCATTCAGGTTCAGCAGGTGCGGCACGATGCCCGGGCGGCGCTGGGCTTCCGGACCACTGGTGTTGCCGAGGATGTCGGCCACTTCGTTATAGGTCAGGCGCGCGGCCGAGTGCATCACGGCCGGGTAGAACTGGTAAGCGGTGACTTCGCCGTCTTCGGTGACGACCATGTCGCACACCAGGGTGCAGCGGTCCACCGCCGGGTTCAGCGAGCACAGGCCGTTGGACAGCTTCTCCGGCAGCATCGGGATCACGCGGCGCGGGAAGTAGACCGAGGTGCTGCGCTCGATCGCATCCGCATCCAGCGCGTCGTTCGGCTTGACGTAGTGGCTGACATCGGCGATCGCGACCAGCAGGCGGTAGCCCTTGGTACGGCCGATCTTCACCGGCTCGCAATAGACCGCGTCGTCGAAGTCGCGCGCGTCTTCGCCGTCGATGGTGACCAGGGGAACGTCGCGCAGGTCGACGCGGTTTGCCAGGTCCGCATCCACCACTTCGTTCGGCAGGCGGTTGGCCTGCTTCAGCGCAGCGGGGGAGAAGACGTGCGGGACGCCGAACTTGCGCACGGCGATTTCGATTTCCATGCCCGGGTCGTCCAGCTCGCCCAGCACTTCGGCGATGCGGCCGGTCGGCTGCTGGAAGCGCGAAGGCTGTTCGATCAGCTCGATGCTGACGACCTGCCCCGCCTTTGCCTTGCCCGGACCGCCCGCCACCAGTACGTCCTGGCTGATGCGGTTGTCTTCCGGCGAGACGATCCAGACGCCGCCTTCGTTCAACAGGCGGCCGATGATGTGGGTGTTGGCGCGTTCGACCACCTCGACGATGGTCCCTTCCGGACGGCCGCGGCGGTCGGTGCCGGTGACGCGTGCGCGCACGCGGTCGCCGTTGAGCACCTTGTTCATTTCCTTATCGTTCAGGAACAGGTCGTCGCCGCCCTCGTCCGGAATGACGAAGCCATAGCCGTCGCGGTGCGCACTGACCTTGCCCGTGATGAAACCGGACTGGTCGGCAAGCATATAGGTGCCGCTGGCATCGGCGCGGATCTGGCCATCGCGCTCCATCGCGTTCAGGCGGCGGCCGAGCACTTCCTGCGCGGCGGGCTTGACCTTCAGGGCGCGCGCCACATCTGCGGCGCCCACTGGGCCCTTGGCATTGCGGAATACGGCGAGGATTTCCTCGCGGCTAGGAATGGTATGAGTAGGTTGCTTCAAGTCGTTTTCTTATTTCTCTTTAATATTGTGGACGCTGCCAATGCAGGACCCAGATTCATTGACACCTTGACAGGCGTAGTGTAACGGAGAGGCGTGGGATTCGCCTAACATATGCAGCGAAGCGTGCACGGGGAATTTGCCTATGAACCTCAGCGTGGAGGCCTTTGACTTTTGAAATCCTTCCGCTATAATCTCGGTCTCTTCAGCAACGCAGCTCGCTGCAGCAGGAGAAAATGCAGTAGCAGGAAGAGCGTCTTACGCAATGAGCGACGAAAGTTGATCTAGCGAAAAATGACAAAGCCTGATATTGTAGCAGAGTTAGCAGTTCAGTGCCCACGTGGCGGAATTGGTAGACGCGCATGGTTCAGGTCCATGTGCCGCGAGGTGTGGGGGTTCGAGTCCCTCCGTGGGCACCACTCTACCGGAGCAGTTTTCCGCAAGTAGTAAAGCAGTAAGAAGTTAGCAGCACAATGCCCACGTGGCGGAATTGGTAGACGCGCATGGTTCAGGTCCATGTGCCGCGAGGTGTGGGGGTTCGAGTCCCTCCGTGGGCACCAACTACCGGATGTTTATCCGCAAGCAGTAGAAGTTTTGTTGTAGCAGTATCAGTGCCCACGTGGCGGAATTGGTAGACGCGCATGGTTCAGGTCCATGTGCCGCGAGGTGTGGGGGTTCGAGTCCCTCCGTGGGCACCAAACTCTACCTAGGACGAGAGTCCCGCAAAACGCCGTAAGCTTTGAAAAAGGCTTACGGCGTTTTTCGTTTTACCTGCCCTGCTTGGACAGGCGCGGTCATTCCTTCTAGACTGCGCCCATGTCCCTCTTCGATTTCTTCCGCCGGCCGCCGACGCCGCGCAAATATGCCCAGCTCCTGATGAAGAAGCTGGCTATCCACCATCCCGACGAACCAGTGCGCTTCGACGAACCTGGATTCCGTCTGCTGGTCGGCAGCGACGGCGGCCAGGTCATCAACCTGCACAACCTGTATCCCGAATATTGCGCGGCCAACAAGCACGAGCGCGTGCTGCAGCTCGCACGCGCGGTCGCGATGGTGAGCCCGCCCGGCCTGCCGTCCACTTATGCCGAAGCGCGCTCGCGCCTGATGCCGGTACTGCGCGGGCGCGGCATGATGGAATACATGCGCCTGATGGAGCTCGGTAAGGATCCGGGCGCAGCGTCGGGCAGCCTGGTCTTCCCCTTCAGTAGCGACACCGCGCTGATGCTGGTCCACGACGGCGAGCACATGATGCAGTCCTTCGGCGCCGACCAACTGGAGCGCTGGGGCGTGAGCCCGGACGACGCGCTGGCAGCGGCCATGGACAACTTGCGCGACGCGACCGTCGACCGCTTCGCCCAGGTGGAGCATGGCGTCTATGCCGGTGAATGGGGCGACGCCTACGATTCCTCGCGCTTGCTGCTCCCCGACCTGGCGCACCGCATTGCCGGCGCCAATCCGCTGGCGATGGTGCCGGCGCGCGGCACGCTGCTGCTCGCCTCCGGCAACGACGTCGAAGCTGTCCGCGCGATGGTGGCGCTGGCCCAGCGCATTGCCGACAGCGAGACCCGGCCGGTGTCGGCGCTGCTGTACCGCTATCAGGATGGCCGGCCGGTCGAACATATGCCGGAGGACGAGGCGGCGCGCGGCGCCCTGGAAAGCCTGCAGCGCCAGTACCTGTACGGCGATTATGCGGCGCAGAAGGAGACGCTGGACGAACTGCACGAGAAGAGCGGCACCGATATTTTCGTGGCCAGCTACAAGGTGATGCGCCACGACGATACGGGTGTCGAATACAGCCTGTGCAGCTGGACCAATGGCGTCGACAGCCTGCTGCCACGTACCGAGCGCGTGGCCCTGGTCGTGTACGAGGGCGATCAGATGCAGGAGCTGCTCATGCTGCCCTGGGATGCGCTGCACGAGGCCTGCTCTGAGCTCATGAGGCCGGTGCCGGACGCGTATCCGGAGCGCTACCGCGTCACCGCATTCCCCGACCTGGAACGGGTACGCCCGCTGGCCCTGCCGACGTCCTAGTGCGCGGCGAGGTCGTCGAGAATCGGGCAGTGTGAACGCGCGTCGCCATGGCAGGACGCGGCCAGCGTCTCCAGCGTGCGCCGCATCGCTTCCATTTCCGCGATCTTGCGATTGAGTTCCTCGATGTGGGCGCGCGCCAGGGCGCGCACGTCGGCGCTGGCGCGGCCCTGGTCCTGCCACAGGCTGAGTAACTTACCGATCTGCTCAAGCGAAAAGCCGAGTGCGCGGGCGCGGTGCACGAACTGCAGCACGCGCACATCTTCTTCCGAATACACGCGGTAGCCGGACTCGGTGCGCTTCGCTTCGCCAATGAGGCCGATCGATTCGTAGTGGCGGATCATCTTGGCCGAGACGCCGGAGGCCTTGGCGGCGTCGCCGATATTGAGCTGCCCTCCTTGTTGCATTGCCATCTCCTGTTGTATTCAAGGTCCAGAATACACCTTCCCACTGTAGGAAGGTCAAGGCAATGCTTGACTTGGCGCGGGGGCAAGGTAAGCTCGACGGGACATGAAACGACTGACTCTCCTCATCTCGCTGGCTTTGGCTGTGCAGGCCGCACTGGCCGCTCCGGCCCCCTATTTCCAATGGCGCAGCAAACTCAACGGCGCTCTCGCCTGCTCGCAGACGCCGCTCGGGGCGGGCTGGGAAAAATTCGCTGGCCCCTATCGGGACGCGCGTTGCGAAAAACTCATTGTTGCTAAATAATGGGGTGGCAAGGCTCATCCGATCTATTCCAATACTGAGGAGACACCGATGTTCACGAGTCCGGAGCAGTTCGCCAACGCCACCAAGACCCTGTTCGACCTGCAGATGCAGACCTTTAACACCCTCGCCGACAGGACGGTGAAGGGGGTAGAACAGGTGATGGCGCTGAACATGAATGCAGCCAAGAGCTCGATGGAAGGCTCGATCGCTGCAAGCCAGGAAATCGCCAAAGCCGGTGATCCCAAGGCCGCGATCGCGGCGCTGCATGCGCGCATGCAGCCGGGCGCCGCCGGCGCCGCGGAATACCGCGATAATCTCAAGACCATCATCGACGAGATGCACCAGGAGTTCCGCCAGGCCGCCGACACCCACGTGGCTGAAGCCAAGAGCACGCTGTCGGCCTTGATCTACGACGTGACCCAGAACGTCAAGCCCGGCTCGGAGAACGCGGTCGAGATCATCAAGACCGCGATCGACAATGCCTTCAAGGGCTATGAGCAGGTCACGCAGGCGACCCGCCAGGCAGTGCAGACGGTCGAGGCGCAAATTGCCAAGGCCTCGTCCCTGGTCCAGCCGGGCACGCAAAAACCGGCGGAATAATCCGCCGGCCTCTTGAAAGAAAATTTCATCCGAAGCCTCTGGATGAAATTTTCTTTCACCCCTCCCCTTCGATCCCCAATAAATCTTCCAGCCGCGCCAGCGAGGCATCATCCTTGATGACCGAGCGCAGCCACGCGTGCAGCGGCTGTTCGCCCCAGCGCGCCGCCTTTTCGGCCAGGTAGGCGACCGGACTGTGTGGCTCGGTGCGGCGGAAAAATTCCGCCACGCTGCGCAGCTGCGCCAGCGCCTGCTCGCGGCTTTGCAGCGGACCGTCGATCACCCGCACTGCGGCGCTGGATGCCACCACCACCGGCATCGACGGCGCGGCGCCCACTGGCTGCGCCGCGACCGCGCCTTGCGGCGTGGAAGGCGCCGCCATGTCGGCGAAGTCGCGCAAGGCCGCGCGGCCGGCGCCGAAACTGGGGCCGTCGGCGCCCAGCCGGTCGTCGACCACGCGTTCCAGCTCGGCCAGCGCGGCCAGGCAGTCTTCCGCCGCCGCCCCTAGCGCCTGGCGCGCCGTCATTGGCGTTTTGGCGCGCGCCGCCTCCAGCTCCGCCACCGCTTCCGGTCCGCGCGCACGCGCCGCTTCCCAGGCCATCATGGTCACGCCCTCGGCCAGCGGCACCTCTTTTACGAGCGGTGCGATGCGGGCGGCAATCCAGGCCAGGTTGCCGATGCGGCGTTCATGGCCGTCTTCATCCGGCAGCGGATGCACGTCCTCCCAGTAGCGCTCGCACAGGGCGGCGAGCAAGCGCAGGCTGTCGGCCAGGCCGGGCAAGCCGCCCATCTTGGCGCTGGCTTCGGCCAGCCACACCGCCAGCTGCAGGTCCTTGCTGCGGGTCTCCATCAGTTCCGTGCAGCGCTTGGACACGAACTTCCAGTCGGCTTCCTTCAGGGTCGTGACCCAGGCGCCCTGCTCGATCGACGGATCGTCGGCCTGGCGCGCGCGGTTGATGGCATCGAACTCCGGCGAGAACGCGAGGTCCTCGCCGCAGGGCCGGTCCATGCTGATCGGGACCAGCAGCTTGTCGAGCGAATTTTGAACATTCTGCATGGCGAGACCTTATTCGATCGCGTACTTGAACTTGCCGGCCTTGGTCGCGCCCACCTTGACCCGGGTGATCGCGCCGCCCTCGGCCATCCGCGCCAGCACGCTGTCGGCGATCTCGGGCAGCAGCGTACCGTTCAGGATGTTGTCGACGTTGCGCGCGCCCGAATCGACCTCGGTGCAGCGATTCAGGACCGCCGACACCAGCGCATCGTCGTATTCGAAGCGCGCACGGTGGTTGTCCATCACGCGCGCCTTGATGCGGTCGAGTTTCAAACGGATGATGTTGGTCAGCACCTCGTCGCGGATCGGATAGAAGGGCACCACCGTCAGTCGCCCGAGGAAGGCCGGCTTGAAGTGTTTCATCAACTGCGGGCGGATCAGCTCCGCCAGCTGCTCGGGCGCCGGCACCTCGCTGGCGGGCTTGTTCAGGCAAGCCTGCATCATCTGGCTCGAGCCCACGTTCGAGGTCAGGATGATGATGGAGTTGCGGAAGTCGATCTGGCGCCCTTCGGCGTCGTCCAGCACGCCCTTGTCGAAGACCTGGAAAAAGAGCTCCAGCACGTCCGAGTGCGCCTTCTCCACTTCGTCCAGCAGCACCACGCTGTAGGGGTTGCGCCGCACCGCCTCGGTCAGCACGCCCCCTTCCCCATAGCCCACGTAGCCCGGCGGCGAGCCTTTCAGGCCGGAGACGCTGTGCGCTTCCTGGTATTCGCTCATGTTGATGGTGACCAGCTTCTTCTCGCCGCCGTACAGGATATCGGCCAGCGCCAGCGCGGTCTCGGTCTTGCCGACGCCCGAGGTGCCGACGAACAGGAACACGCCCTTGGGCTTGTTCGGATCGTCCAGGTTGGCGCGCGCCGTGCGCACCCGCTGGGCCACGGCCTGGCTGGCGTGCGACTGGCCCAGAATGCGCTCGTCCAGCAGCTCTTGCAGCTTGACCACGGTGCGCAGCTCGTCCTTCACCATGCGCCCGAGCGGAATGCCGGTCCAGCTGGCGACGATCTCCGCCACCGTGTGGCCGTCCACCTGCACCGGCACCAGCGGCGATTCGCCCTGCAGGCTGCGCAGTTTATCCGTCCGGGCGCGCAAGGCGCTGGCATCCTGCGTCCTGCCCTCCTCCAGAGCCATTCGCATCTCGCCGATCTCGGCGGCGATTTTTTGTTCTTCGTCCCAGCGCTGCTGCAGGCCGATGCGCTCGTCGTCCAGCGCGCCGCGCTTCTGGCGCAGCTGCGCCAGCTTCTCCTCGTGGCTGGCGCCCGCATTCGCTTCGCGCTGCAGCGAGGCCACCTGGGCATCGATACGCTCGATCTGGCGGCTGCAGTCTTCCAGCGCAGCCGGAGTGGCGCTCTGGCCCAGGGCCACCTTGGCGCAGGCGGTATCGAGCACGCTGATCGCCTTGTCCGGCAGCTGGCGCCCGCTGATGTAGCGGTGCGACAGGCGCACCGCTTCAAGGATGGCATCGTCGTAGATGCGCACCTTGAAGTGGCCTTCCATCAGCGGCGCCATGGCGCGCAGCATGGCGCAGGCGGTGGGCTCGTCCGGCTCCTCGACCTTGATCACCTGGAAGCGGCGCGCCAGCGCGGCGTCCTTTTCAAAATACTTCTTGTATTCGCTCCAGGTGGTGGCCGCGATGGTGCGCAGTTCGCCCCGGGCCAGCGCGGGTTTCAGCAAGTTGGCGGCGTCGTTCTGGCCGGCCGTGCCGCCGGCCCCGATCATCGTGTGCGCCTCGTCGATGAACAGGATGATGGCATGGGGGCTCTTCTTCACCTCGTCGATCACGTTCTTCAGGCGGTTCTCGAATTCACCCTTGACGCTGGCGCCGGCCTGCAGCAGGCCCATGTCGAGCGTGTGGATCTCGACGCCCTTCAACACGTCCGGCACGTCGCCCTGGGCAATGCGCAGCGCCAGGCCTTCGACCACGGCGGTCTTGCCGACACCCGCCTCGCCGGTCAGGATCGGGTTGTTCTGGCGCCGCCGCATGAGGATGTCGATCGCCTGCCGGATTTCGGGGTCGCGTCCGATCACCGGATCGACCCGGCCGTCGCGCGCGCGCTGGGTCAGGCAGGTGGTGTACTGGTCGAGCGCGGGCGTGGCGCGTGCCGGGCCGGCGGCAATCTCCTCGGCCGCGTCGCCCGGCATGTCGGACTGCTCCAGCGCCACCGGCTGCGCTTCCTGCGAGCCGCGCGTGATTTTCTCGAAGTCGTGCTTGAGGCGGTCGACCGGGAACTTGCGAAATAGCGGCGAGGCGCGCAGCGCCAGCTGCGACAGCGAGGGTTCGCTCAGGAGCGCCAGCAGCATGTGGCCGCTACGGATCTGGTTTGGTTGTCCCGCAGTTGGTGTCGCGAGGGAGGCGATCAGCCACGCGTGCTCGAACAGCAGCGGCAGGTGGCGCGAGAACACCGGCGTGCGCGCGCTGCCGGTGGCGAAGCGGTTGACCTCGTTGCGTAGGTCGGTCTCGAGGCCCGTCAGGCTGATGTCGCAGTGCTGCGCGATCACGCACAGGTCGCTGCCGGGCTGCTCGATCAGGCCCAGGAACAGGTGCTCGATCTCGACCTCGTACTGCCCCATCCCCACGCAGATCGAGGCGGCGCGGGTGGCGGCGGCGCGGGTAGTGTCGTTCAGCTTGCCGATCAGGGTCTTGAGATTGATGTCCATCGTGTCGCGTCCTTAAGGAAGATGGTCAGCCGCGCGGGCGGCCGTTGCGCTTGACGGCGTAGTGCAGCGACGAGGGCTGCAGCACCGCATTGAAGTTCACCGGCTCGCTGCTGTCTGGCAGCGCGAGCCGGGCATGGATGATGAAAGACAGGCGGTTGACGCTGCCCAGCGCGAGGTCGAGGGTCGCGGTGACGTCGCGCAGGCGCGGTTCGTGGGCTTCGATGGCGTCCTGGATGCTGGCGCAGACGGCGGCCCGGTCGTGGCTGCTGGTCAGGCAGTAGCCGGCGAAATCGAGCAGGCCGTAGTGCAGGAGCGAGCCGCGCGCTTCCGGGTAGCCGTTCAGGATGGCGGGGTCGAAGGCCAGGCGCGTGTTGAGCAGCGCTTCGAGGTCGCGCGCCACGCTGTCCTTGAGCTGCTCGCTGGTGGTCTGGCTGCCGGCGTTCGCGTCAAGACGTTCGTCCATGAGACGGTCCAGCAGGCCGGGTTTGACGCCCTTCATGAATCTCCGCCGGTCGAAAAAAGAGGAAGAAAAAACGCGCGGCGCCGCGGCATGGGCCGCGCGCGCCGCGCGAAGGCGCAAACCAGCCGGTCAGACGATCTTGTTGGCTGCCAGGTCCCAGCCGCCCGAGGTGTTGCCACCGGTGCCGCCGCCAATTTTCTGCTGGGTGTACTTCCACTTGATCTTCGAGAACTTCAGGCCGACCTGCTCCTGGATGATGCTGCCTTCCTTCACGCTCGGCTCGACGGCGCCGATCAGGACGTTCTCGAGTTCGATCTCGAAGTACTTGACCCGGTCGCCCTGGCCGTCCGCGCGCATGAATTCCAGCTTGGCCTTGGGGATCGTCTTGCCGGCCGAGCAGGTCTGCAGCAGGATCGGCGAGGACAGGTCGGCCAGCTTCTTGAGCGTGATTTCCTCGTGCTCGCAGCGCTCGGCGGTGTGGCCGCCGCTGGTCGACGCGGTGGCAGAACGCGGTTGCTTCACGCCCCAGTCGACGGCCAGGCACTCGATCCAGTCCTTGTGCTTGTCGTCCATCGATTCGCCCTTGATCCCGTCGATCTGCAGGTAAACGTCAATTGCCATGTTCTACTCTCCAATTTCTGTTGTTGAAAAAGACTGCTTAGCCGTTGGTCGACTGCGGGAGCTCCGCGACCAGTCGGAGCGAAACGGACAGCTCGTCGAGCTGGAAGTGGGGACGCAGGAAGGACACCGCGCGGTACACGCCCGGACGGCCCGGCACTTCGGACACCTGCACGCTGGCCTCGCGCAGCGGGAACTGGGCCTTCTGGTCCTGGCTCGCGTTGTCGTCGAGGAGCACGTACTGGGTCAGCCAGCGGTTCAGGTAGTCCTCCACATTCGACGCCGCCGCGAAGCTGCCGATCTTGTCGCGCATCATGGCCTTCATGTAATGGGCGATGCGCGAGACCGCGAAGATGTACTGCAGCTGCGAGGACAGCACGGCATTCGCATTGGCGGCCTCGTTGTTGTACTTCTTCGCCTTCTGCGCCGACTGGGCGCCGAAGAAGGCCGCGTAGGAGGTGTTCTTGCAGTGGACCAGGGAGATGAAGCCGAGGTCCGACAGCTCCTTCTCGCGGCGGTCGGTGATCGCCAGTTCGGTCGGGCACTTGAGCGCCACCTCGCCTTCGTCGGTCTTGAAGGTGTGGGCCGGCAGATTCTCCACCAGGCCGCCGCCCTCCACGCCGCGGATCGCCGCGCACCAGCCATAGTCCTCGAAGGCCTTGGTCAGTTTCGAGGCGAAGGCATAGGCGGCGTTACACCACAGGTACTTCTGGTGATCGCTCCCGTCCACGTCCTCGACGAAATTGAAGCCTTCAGTGGTCATGCCGTCGGCCGGGTGGTACGGCAGGCGCCCGAGGAAGCGCGGCAGGGTCAGGCCGACGTAGCGCGCGTCTTCGGATTCGCGGAAGGCCTTCCACTTGGCGTATTCGACAGTGTCGAAGACTTTCGCCAGGTCGCGCGGCTTGCCCAGGTCGCCGAAGCTCTCGATGCCGAACAGCTCTGGCGCGCTTGATGTGATGAAGGGCGCATGGCTGGCGGCGGCCACGTGCGACATCTGCTCCAGGAAGTAGATGTCCTCGGGCTGGCGCGAGATCTCGAAGTCGCCGATCAGGGTGCCGTAGGGGGCGCCGCCGAAGGTGCCGAATTCTTCCTCGTAGACCTTCTTGAACATGCTGCTCTGGTCGAATTCCAGGGCCGACTGGAAGTCCTTCACCAGTTCGCGCTTGCTGGCGTTGAGCATGCGGATCTGCAGGTTGGCGCTGGTGGCGCTGTTCTTGACCAGGTAGTTCAAACCGGTCCAGCTGCGCTCGAGCTTCTGGAATTCGGGGGCGTGCATCACGGCCGACAGCTGGTCGGAGATCATGCGATCCAGCTCGGCCAGGCGGGCGTCGATCATGCTTGAGAGGTTGTTCGACATGACCATCGTGCCCTGCATCACCTGGGTCACGAGTTCCGAGATGATGTCGCGTGCGCGTTCATGCTCGCTGGTGGATTTCGCGACCCGGCTCTGCTCGACGATCTGGTCGAGCAGCGACGCATCCAGTTCGACTGCGGGCGCCGTCTTGCTTGCGGTATCGAGGACTGCCGCCATCTCATGCCTCCCCTTCGGGTTTGTCCTGCTTCTTCAGGCTTGCCAGCTTTTCGGTATTGCCCAGCACTTCGCTGAGAATGTCTTCCAGCTTGTCGTTCCCGGCCAGCTTGTTGCGCAGGTCGGCCAGCTTGGTACGCGCCTCCAGCAGGCCGCTCAGCGGCGCGACCTGCCGCACCACGGACTCCGGACGGAAGTCGTCCATCTCCTTGAACTGCAGCTGCACCGGGAACTGGCCGCCTTCCGGCGACAGGTGGTTGTCGACCCTGAAGTTCACGCTCGGCGCCACCGCGCCCAGCACCTCATCGAAATTGCCGGCATCGACGTTGACGAACTTCTTGTCCTTCAGGCGCTTCTTCTCCTGCGACGGATCGTTCCCGAAGTCGCCCACCACGCCGACCACGAAGGGCAGTTCCTTGTTTTCGATGGCGTCGCCGATCTCGACGTCATACGTCATCTGCACGCGTGGCGCGCGCACCTTTTGCAAGCGTTTCTGCACGCTTTCACTCTTGGCCATGTCGACTCCAGGTTGCGGTGGGATGGGACAGCCGGCGACGCCGGCATGCGGTTTATTTCAGACTGCCGAAGGGATCCTTATCGTTGCTGGCCGCCTTGGTCGGAGGCGCAGGCTGTGCTGGCACGGACGGCGCCCGTCGCGGCTCAGTCTTGGTCTTTGTGTCTTTGGGGACGATGATGGGATCACCGATGCTGGTGCGCAGCAGCTTGGCCAGGTCCTGCGCCTCGCTCTTCACGTCGCCATTGAGGTTGTTCTTGCGGGTCAGGTCGGCCAAGGCCTTGCTGGCCACACGCAAGCCGCTCACGGCAACGATGCTGTGTGCCACCGTATCGTCCGGATCGCGCTCCAAGGCCTCCTGGGCATTGGTAATCGCTTCCCCGTACACGCCGGCGTTGAAGCGGATTTGCGCCATCTTCACCCACGGCCGCTTGTCGACCGGGTGCGCCTCACCTGCGGCCTTGAGCATGGCGTAGGCCTTCTCTTCCTGTTTCGAGGCGATCGCTTTGTCGGCCTCGGTAAAGACTTGCTCTCCTGCGGCGGCGGTCGACGTGCTCCCACCGCTTTGCGGGCCGCTGGCGCACCCGGCCAGGGCGACGACTCCTACGATCAACGGCATCAAGCGTTTGTACATGCTGGCTCTCCACGACAGTTAAACCAGCCACCATTATTCGCATGCGCTTCCGGCGGAAGTTGCGCACTGTCAATCAAAGCCGAGTTCGCTTTCTTTGCCACGTTGACGACTTGCGCTTGCGCGCGATCACAGCACGCGCACACCGCTGGGTTTCAATCCGTGCTTGTGCCCGCAAACGATGAGTGAAGGAAATGGCGATGAGAACAATTTCGTGCCTGGCCGCCCTGACCATGACCTGCCTGGTGGCCAGCTGCGGCAGCAACGGGATCGCAAGCAAGGCGCTGGAACTGCCCGACGCCCAGAAACCGCCGCGTACCGTCGCGCTGCGCCTGCACGCCTCGCCCAAGCTCAACCTCGACAAGCGCGGCCAGCCGATCGCGCTGGCCGTGCGCCTGTACAAGCTGCGCCGCCCTGACGCCTTCGGCCAGGCGCCCTACTCGACCTTCCTGAACCCGCAGGCCGAACGCGAGAGCCTGGGCGCCGACCTGGTCGAGGTGCGCGAGATCATGCTGGTGCCGGGCCAGCGCTACGAGGTGCAGGAGAAGGTCAGCCGCGAGGCGAGCCACCTGGCCGTGGTCGCCCTGTTCCAGCGTCCCGCCGAGCAGCGCTGGCGCGCCACCGTAGCCGCTGCCGATGCCGAACGCGCCGGCCTTACCGTGGGCCTGCACGCCTGTGCACTCACCATGGGTAGCAGTTCCCAGACATCGACGCTTTCTTCTGTGCGCTGTCAATGAATCTGGCGTTGTTTCCGCCAAGCTAGGAATTTCTGGAGCCGGAGGCGCCGATGAGCATGCCAGCGAAGCTACTGTGGGGCGAGGGACTTTTCCTGCGGCCCCAGCATTTCCAGCAGCAGGACCGCTACCACGAGGCGCGCCTGAACCAGACGGCCTGCGCGTTGCATCCCTATGCCTGGGGTGTGCGCAAGCTGGTGGTCGACTACGAGGCGCTGCGCCACGACGTGTTGCGGGTCGAAGAACTATCGGTCCTGTTCCCCGACGGTGAAGTCTACCGCGCTCCCGACGGCGATCCGCTGCCGCTGCAGGTGCGCCTGGGCGAGCTGCCCGCCGGCCTGCAGACAGTGACCTTCCACGCAGCCCTGCCGGCGCTCAAAGCCTGGGGCGACAACCAAGCGCCGGAAGGCGATGCGCCGCCGGACGCCCGCTTTTCCAGCCACGAGCGCGATACCCAGGACCTGTACACGCGCGCGGCCGAGGCGCCGATCAGCTACCTGCGCAAGGCGCTGCGGCTGGTAGCCGATACCGAGCCGCTGGAAGCCTACGACAGCTTCCCGCTGGTGCGGCTGCGGCGCGTGCCGACAGGGGGCTTCGAGGCCGATCCCTCCTTCGTTCCGCCCAGCCTGTCGATCGACGCCGCGCCCGGCCTGCACCTGAACCTGGCGCGCCTGATGGAAAAGCTGCTGGCCAAGGTCAACGCCCTGTACGGCCACATGCGCGAGCCGAGCAAGAACGTGATCGAGATCCGCGGCGGCGACGTCTCCGCCTTCTGGCTGCTGCACACGGCCAGCACCGGCTACGCCGCGCTGTCGCACTACCTGGGCCACCGCGACCTGCATCCGGAGCGCCTGTTCGGCGAGCTGCTGGCCCTCGCCGGCGGCCTGATGACCTACTCGCGCAGCTACCGGCTGGAAGACCTGCCGTCCTACGTGCACGCCGATCCGGGTCCGCAGTTCGCGCGCCTGGACGGCATCATCCGCGACCTGTTAGACACCGTGATTTCGTCGCGCTACTTCACGATCGTCCTGAACCGCGAGCGCCCCTCCTACTACCTGGGCGCGCTCGACTCGGGACGCATCAACCTGCAAACCACGCTCTACCTGGCGGTGGCGGCCGACATGCCAGCGCTGCAGCTGGTCGACGTGGTGCCGCTGCAGTTCAAGGTCGGCGCGCCGGAAGACGTCGACAAGTTCGTGCTGTCGGCCCTGCCCGGCGTGAAGCTGGTGCATGCGCCCCAGGTGCCGGCGGCGGTGCCGGTGCGGCCCGATACCTATTACTTCATCCTGGAGAACCGTGGCATGCTGTATGAAACGATGCTGAAATCGCAGGCGATCTCGATCTACGTCCCGAATGGGATCCGCGACCTGCGCCTCGAACTGATCGCGGTGGCCGCATGAGCGCCTTCATCGAACGGCGCGTGGCGCCGCAGCCGGGCCAGAAGGCGGAGCGCCCGCCCCAGCGCCTGGTGGACATCATGTACGAAGGTTTCTATGCCCTGTTCCTGCTGAAGAACGGCTGCGGGCCGCAGGACAAGGTGGCCTTCTCCGACAACATGACCGGCTTCCTGGCCGACGTCGACCGCAACGCCAAGGCCCTCGGCATCTCGGCCGAGGACGTGACCGCGGCCAAGTACGCGTTCTGCTCAGCGGTGGACGAGATCATCCTGCGCTCGACCTTCGAGGTGCGCGAAGCCTGGGAGACCCGCCCCTTGCAGCTGCGCGTGTTCGGCGACCAGCTCGCGGGCGAGCACTTCTTCCACCGCCTCGAAGACCTGCGCGCCAAGGGGCAGGTGCACGTGGAGGCGCTGGAAGTCTTCCATATGTGCCTGCTGCTCGGCTTCCAGGGACGCTACGCCCTGGACGGGCGCGACAAGCTTGATTACCTGGTGGCGCGCCTGGGCGACGAAATCGCCCGCATGCGCGGCCGCACGCGCGGCTTCGCCCCGCACGCCGAGCGGCCGGACCAGGTGGTCAACCGGCTGCAGAGCGACCTGTCGCTGTGGGTGCTGGGGGCGGTGTTCATGGTGGCGGGACTGGGGGCCTACGTGGGCTTCCGTAACGCGCTGTCGAACGAGACCGGGACGCAGATGGCCAAGTACAACGACCTGGTGAAGCTGCCGCCGAAGGCGGCAAATGTGACGATTACACTTCCTTGAGTGACTTGGGTCCCGGCCTCCGCCGGGACGACGTGCTTGCTTCGTTGGCCCCAAGACCGTCGCCCCAGCGCAGGCCGGGGCCCAAGTTCATGCGCAGCTACTGAATCACCTTGAACTCGATCCGCCGATTCCTCGCCTTCCCCTCCGCCGTGCGGTTATCCGCTACCGGCCGGTCCGGCCCCTCCCCCGACACCGCGATCGTGTCCGCCGCGATGCCCTTACCGACGACGTAGGTCTTGACTGCTTCCGCCCGCGCCTGGCTTAGCGACAGGTTGCCCGCGCGCGAACCGGCATTGTCGGTATGCCCGATCACCTCCACCTTCACGCCCTTGATCTGCTGCATCGCGGCGCTCATCTGGTCCAGCACCTTCATCCCCGCCTCGGTAAGCGTCGCCTTGCCCGACTCGAATTCGATGATCCGGTTGGCCAGCGCCGCATCCAGCACGTCCTGCTGCCTCATCGTCACCCGCAGCCCGTTGTTGACGGTGTAGGTCGGATTCAGGCTGGCGGCGATGTCGCCGGCGATCTTCTGGCGCTGTTCTTCGTTCGCGACGTCGCCGCGCAGGCTGACGTTGCTGCCTTCGACCTTCAGTTGGCCGCGGCTGACCAGCTTGAGGTTGGGGTTGATCAGCTTCGAGACGTACTCGTTCCAGTTGGCCGGCGCCGCCACGGTGCCGACCGACAGCTGGTCGACCACGCGCCCGGCGCCGTAGACGCCGCGCAGGCGCTCGAGCAGCGCAGCGCGGGTAGCCTCGTCGGCCACGGTGCCGCTGACGACGACCGGCGCTTCCTGCTGGGCATGTGCCGCGCCGGCGAAGACGGCAACGGCGATGAATGCGAATGGTTTCACGTCGCAGCTCCAATGAAGGTCTTCATGAACATGTCGCGCGCCAGGCCGAGCGGCAGGTCGGACTGCGCCAGGTAGCTCGCCAGCGAGCGCACGTCGGTGTCGATGTAGAGCTGTTCGTCGATCCAGCCGGTGTCGCTCAAGCGCACCTGCTGCTCGGCGCCCACCAGTGGGTCGACCAGCGCGCGCAGGGTTTCGGCCAGGGCCGCGCAGAAGCCCACCACCAGCACCGGCCGCCCTTCCTGGCGCGTGATGAAGATCGCCAGGTCGAAATTCGAGCGGCGCAGGAAGGGCGCCACCAGCTGCAGCCAGAACGCCGCCACCGGATAGCGCGCCCCGGCGTCGTTCGGCAGCGGCAGGACCAGGCTTTTGTGCAGTTCTGCCGGCTGGCTGTGCATCACGGGCTGCAGCAGCAGGCCCAGCGCCAGCACCATGCGCGCGAACTGGCGCTCCCCCAGCAGCGCGCCGAGCGAGCCGACGGTGCCATTGGCGAGCAACTGCGACAGGGTCGGCTCGGCATCGCCCAGCGTCACCGCCGCGTCGGCGATGGCCTGTAGGTGGGGCGCCGGATCGGCCTCGCACAGCACGCGCGGACAGCGCGATTCGAGGAAGGACCACAGCGGCGCAAACGCCAGCGGGCAGCGCGTCACGAACGCGACCGGGTCCAGCACCGCGTGGGTGCGCGCGGCCAGGAAGGGAAAGCGCCGTCCCGACTGGTCGTGGCTGGCCAGCAGGTGGCCCGCGATGGCATGGCGGCGGGCCGGACCCACCAGCGCGAAGCTGACCGGCGGCATGGCATCGTAGTTGATGCGCCAGCGCGCGTCCGAGGGCAGCAGCGTCATGACCTGGGCCAGCCAGCGGTCGAGCATCGCGATGGCGGCCGGGTCGTCGGCCAGCTTGACGAAATCCGCGCGCGCCGGCACCTTGCCGAAGTATCCGATCCGTTCCGAAGCAGGACCGCGCATCACTGGCCTCCGTTGACGCTCGCCAGGGCCGGCTGGCCGGCTGGCGTGTCCGGCGCGCGGCCGACGATGGTGGTCGGCAGGCGCAGGCCGCGGAAGCCCTGGCTCTGCTCGCCGCTGCCGTTGGCGGACGCGCTGCTGACGATTTTCAGGTCGACCGTCACGGCGATGTTCCCCGCGCTCCAGCGCAGCTCGTGCACGCCGCCATCCTTTTTCTTCTTCTGGGCCGCGTCGATCATGCGTTTCAGGCCGGACTGACCGGGTTCGTTCAACAGTTCGACCGTGCGGCCATCGAAGGTGACGGCGCTGATGCGCACGCCCGCCATGCCCTGTGGTCCCGGATGCACCATATTGGTCCAGCTGGCCGCCGAGTTCTTGTAGCGCAGCTGCTGGCCGTCGATGTCGAGCGTGTATTCGAGCACGCCCGGCGCCGCCTGCGGCAGGATCTGGAACACCGTCTGCGGGCCGTTGCCCGAGGCGACGCCTTTCGAGGACAGCGGCGCCACCCAGCCCGGGAAGCCGCTCACCGCCTGGGGCGCCAGCGTGATGCCGATGTCGGCCCAGGTGCGGGCCGAGAGCACGTCGCCGCGCCGCACCACCAGCGGGCCCATGGCGGTATTGACGAATTTCGCCACCTCGCCTTCCGGCCCGAAGATCTGACCGATCTCGCCGGGCGTGGCTTCGACATTGGAGCCGGCCGCGAACGGATACTTGCCGGCCAGCGTACGCTGGAAGGGTTCGACCACCTGCACCTGCCAGGTCTTGTTGATCTCGGCCTCGGAGGGCATCACGATCATGGCGAAGGTCTGTGTCAAGGGGCGTACCAGCAGCGGGCGCAGGGCCGCCTTCTGGGTATCGCTCATCCCCGTCAGCATCTGCTCGTCCACGTAGCGCAGGGCGTCGGCCAGTTCGGAGCCGCTGCCTTCCAGGGTCTGCTGCATGAACTGCTTGGCGCCGGGGCCCGGGTCGCCCTGGTTCTTCAGGGCGTTGAGGCGGGTGCGCAGTTTCGACAGCGCGTCGAGGTAGCCGGTCATCAGGGACGCGTCCTTCTCCTTGACCCCGACCAGGCGCGCGACGCCCGCGAACTCGCGCCCGATCGGACCCACGCCTTGCCCGCCCATGAGCGCGGCCGGGTCGACCGCATTCGCCAGCGTGCGCGCATCGGACGGAGCACGGCGCAGGATGACTTCCTTGAACCATTCGGCAAACGTCCGCTCGGTCTTGGACAGGCCGGCGCCCGCCGCGCCCGGGTTGTCCCACACGGTTTCATCGTAGATGGTGCGCAGCAGCTTCGCGATCGGCGAGGCTTGCGGGTCGCCCAGGCGGTTCATCGCCTGCACGCTGCCGTCGAAGCCCTTCAGGTCGGCAATCGCGACACCCTGCACGAACTTGAGCCACTCGCGCGCATATTCGGCCTTGTACAGGTCGATCAGGGCCTTCTGGATCTGGTCCGGGCTGCCCTCGAGCGTCAGATCGTCCTTCGAGGCCGTCTTGAGCACCCAGTCGTCGATCTTTGCCTCGCTGCTGGAGGCGTCGCGGATCGCTCCCGCTACGTAGTCCTTCCAGGCCTGCCGGGTAAAGGCGCCGCTGACCGCATGGCTGCCGGCCACCAGGCCCTGGTCCTGCTCGCCGACGATACGCGCCACCGTCACCGCCGGGAAGCGGGTCGCGGCGCGGGTCTTGATGTCGTTGTAGACACGTTCACGCGCCGAAGTACCGCGCACCACGCGGCGCAGGTGCTCGCGGGTGCCGTCGAGCAGGCTCAGTTTGAGCGTCATCTGCGGCCAGGCCGGATCTTCTACCCGCGACAGGTGGAAGGTCAGCAGGCGTTCGGCGCTGCGGATCATCTGCTCGCGCGGCATGTTGCCCCGATTCGCTTCCAGCCAGGTGCGCCAGTAGCGGGTCAGCTGGTCGTTCAGGTGGCCCGGTTCGGCGCGCGATTTGTCGCCCAACATCAGGTAAGTCTTGAGCGCGTTATAGGCGTCGGCCACGCTGGTGGCGGAGACGCTCTGGTACTGGCCGGCGGCCGGCGCCGCCGCTGGGGCCGAGACCAAATGGGCGCTGGCCGCATCCGGCGAGGTGGAGGGCTGCAGCTGGGCCGCATTCGCGTTGACCTCGGCCAGCATGCTTTCCAGCGAGGCCGTGACCGGCTCCACCATCACCGCACGGACCCCGGCGAAGTATTCGTCGCGCAGCTTGCGCTCCAGCGCCTCGCCCTGATACAGGCCGAAGCCCAGCGCCCATGGCGTCTCCCGGTGGTATTTGTCGAGCTGCTCGATGCGGTCCTGCAGGATGTCGAGGGCCTCCAGACGCGACTGCAAGTCGATGCGGCCGGCCTGCAGCCTGGCCACTTTGTCGAGGTCCGACTGGACGTTGGCCACCAGCTGGCGATTGCCCATGTAGGACCAGCTCCAGCCGCCCAGCGCGGCGCCCAGCAGGATGGTGGCGCCGAAGAAGGCGGCCACTTTCCGGCGCGCAGCAAGCGGATTGGTGTAGCGCTTGACCAGCTCCTTGTCGGCGAAGATCACCTTGCGGAACAGGTCGAGCAGGAAGTACCCCGACTGCTCGGCCACTTCCCCGCCCTTCTGCTCGCGCAGCGCCAGGTCGAAGCGGCTCGCGACGCGCTTGCTCGACAGGTCCTGTACGCTGCCTTCCTGCAGCGCGCTGGTGAAGTAGAAGCCGCGGAAGACCGGCTTGAACTGGTAGGTGTTCTCTTCGAATAAAGTCGAAAGGAAGGCGCGCAGCGGCGTCTTGATTGCCGCGAACTCGAGCGGGAAGGTAAACACGCCGGGACGCATCTGGGTGCTGCGGTTCGCTCCCATGTTCGCCAGGCTCATCTCTTTCAGGCCGTCGTACAGTTCGTCGAAATGCTCGTCGAAGAAGCCCAGCACGTCCTGCGGCGCGCTGCGGCGGTTGTAGCGCAGCGTGGCGCCCCATATCCGGTCGCGCTCCGTGCGTTCGGTGTCGGCGAAAAAGTCGGTGAAGCCAGCCACCAGGTCGGCCTTGGTGAAGACCACGTAGACCGGCGCATGCACGCCGAGGCGTTCGGTGAGTTCCTGCACACGGGTGCGCAGGCTCTTGGCCAGTTCGTGCGAGGCGCTGGTGGGGCCGGCCACCAGTTCGGCCACGCTGACCGCGATCAGGATGCCGTTGATCGGGGCCTTGTTGCGGTGTCTCTTGAGCAGGTCGAGGAAGCTGAACCACTCGGCGCGGTCGTCGTCCTGCACCGAGTAGCGGCCGGCGGTATCGAGCAGGATGCCGTCAGTGGTGAAGAACCAGTCGCAATTGCGGGTCCCGCCCACGCCCTGCAGCGCCTTGTTGCCGGGGATCGGGAACGTGAGGCCCGAGCGTGCGATGGCGCTGCTCTTGCCCGCCGCCGGGTTCCCGATGATCATGTACCAGGGCAGCTCGTAGAGCGCCGCCGCCCCGCGCGTCAGACCCAGCTTCGAGGTCTTGATGGTGGCGATCGCTTCAAGCATGTTCTTGCGCAGGACCGCCATCTCGCCGCCGCCCGCCGCGGCCGCATCCTCGCCCGGGATGATGGCCTCGCCCAGGTGGCGCGCCGCACGCCCGCGGATGTGGCGCCGTACCGCCCACCAGATGCCCCAACAGGCGAGCAGCAGCAGCCCTGCGATCAGGGCCCAGATCAGGTCGATGCCGATAATGTCGGCGCCGATGAAGAGGCAAGCCGCAAGCGCGGCGATGCCGATCGCGACCAGCACTCGGCTGTCGGTCAGTAACTGCCAGATTCGTGCCATGTCGGGAGCGGGGGTTGGGTTATAGGGATGTTCTATAGGAAATGCTCGCACGCCGCTGCGGGGCAAGGTTTGCTGCGGCGCAAGCTTGTCCGGCGTTGCGCATTCGCCTATCGCTGCATCACTCCGCGCACCCGGAGTTCGGTGTGGCCGAAATCCATCATCTTCCAACGCCCGCCCCAGGTCAGGCCGAGCGATTCCGCCACTTCGCCGTAGAGCTGGTAGCCACGCATGGCCCAGGGATCCTTTTCGGAGATCACCAGCTTGCCGTCGCGCCAGAAGGCGCAGTCGGCAGCCAGGCCGTACTGGTGCCAGCTCTGGAAGGCGCGCGCATTGGTGACGTGGCTGCCGGCCTTGGCCAGCTCGTCCTGGCGCGCCGGGCTGCGGTAGCCCTCGAGCAGCGCCATCTCGTAACCGTGTTTTTCCTTCATGATCTTGAATGCCAGCAGCAGGCGCTGGCTGAAGTCCGGATGCAGCAGGCCCCAGTTGCGGCTGGCGCTCACCAGCATCGGCCGCACCAGTTCGACTTCCGCCGTGGTGAAGGCCATCGGCGGCAGCGCCACCGGCGGTACCAGGCGCTCGCCCTGCAGCAGGGCCGCCACCTGGGCGTCGGGCACGATGGTTTCGCCTTCGACCACCGGCAGCATGGTGGGGCTGCTCAGGGCCAGCGCCAGCAGCGAGGGGATCAGGATGGCCGGCACCCCGATGGCGCAGGCGATGCGGTGGCGGCCGATGAAGCGCAGGATGCTGCCCCGGATGTCGCGCGGGATCTCGCCGCGCACCCTGCCGGCGTAGCCGCTGCCCGCGATCTGCCAGCCGATGGCGCGCTGGGACAGCCGTTGGCGCAAGCTATAGAGACTGCGGGCGAGGAAAGCGCGCCCGGCCGGGAACAAGGCCAGCCAGATCGCAGCGGTCGCCAGACAAAAGTACAGAAGGGCGAGAAAAATCAGCATCGCTACCTCCAAGATTGTTTCTAATCAGAATTGGGAGAACCAATCTTAGGAGTAATGCCGTGCGGCCTACAGACGAAAATCAATCCCCGTCCATGCGTCCGAACCTGATGTCGTCTCGACGCCCGACAAGCTCGGGCGAGGACAGCATTCTGGCCATGCTGGAACGCGAACCGGCCCGCAAGCGCAAGGGCGGCGCCTCCCGCAGTCGTCTCGCCTGGTATGGGGCGAGTGCAATGCTGGCGGTGCTGCTCACCGGCTCGCTGGTGTGGATGGCGGCAAACAACGACGGCCGGCGCCCGAACGTGCAGGACGCGGCGCTGGCCGATGCCGGTAACGCAGCAGCGCAGCCCGAGGCGGTTTCCGGCACCGTCCCGGCGCTCATCCAGGTGGCGATGGCGCCGCTTGCCCCGCCCGAGCAGCGCAGCCCGGCCGTCATCGTCGACCAGCCGCCGGCCGACGCGGTGCCGCCGCTACGCCTGCTAAAACCGGCTCCGGACAGGGCGGCGCCACCGGTGCGCGTGCCGGTCCCCGCCCCGGCCGCGCCGCCGCCACGGCCTGTGGCAAAGACCACACCGGCGCCGCGTACGGTGGTGGCGGCTCCGGCCGAGGCGAAAACGCTGGCCCGGCCCGCCGCGCCGCCGGCCAAACCGAAACCGGCGCTGGTGGCGAAAAACGCCGCCAAGCCGGCGCCGCCCAAGGCCCAGCGCGGCGGCGCCCCGGCCAGGAGCGATGAGGCGGGCGTGGACGCGGACGTCGCCCTGATCTCGGCCGTCATCGTGCACGCCAACGGCCACGCGCCGGAAAGCTCGCAGATGACGGAGCTGCTGTGCCCAAATGACAACTGCAAGCCGCGGCCGCCGCGCGAGTAGCGTGGCGAAAAGCCCGCAAGCGGCAGCTTCAGCGGGAGAAAATCGGGATACTGCTGGGTCGCAAGTGCCCTGAAGCGCTATACTGTACATAAGCACAGTAAGGCGTCACGGCATGATCAGGGTTCTGGAAAACGAGTTTTATTATCTGGATAATTTCCAGCGCGTCCTCGATTGGATCGGCGAACGCTATCGCGATCTGCTGGACGAGGACGAACTCGCCTTCCTGGCAGCCTTCCCCGCGCTGCCCCAGAATGCCCGCGCCCTGTTCGTGCGCATGGTCATGCGCAAGGGGCAGCTGTTCCGCGCCAGCAAACTGACGTACGCGGAGATCGGCTGCCCGGTCGAGGCGTCAAGCCACCTTCTGGCCACCGGCTGGGTCGAAGCCGATCCGCTGGTCTCGCTCGACGAACTGTTCGACCTGCTGTCCAAGCCCGAGATCGCCGCAGCTTTCCATCCGCACCTGCAGCAGAAGAACGCGCGCAAGGCCGAGCAGCTGGAAGCCTTGCGCGCCGAATTCGCCGACAGCCGCTGTTTTTCGCACTGGTACCGCGACTGCGGCGACCTCGCCCTGCGCATCCTCGTCAAACCCCTGTGCGACCGCCTGCGCCTGATCTTCTTCGGGAACCTGCACCAGGACTGGACCGAGTTCGTGCTGTCCGACCTGGGCATGTTCCGCTTCGAGCAGGTCGAGATCTCGCAGGCCTCGCGCGGTTTCCGGTCGCGCGCGGACGTCGAACATTACCTGCGCCTGCACGACTGCAAGGAACGCTTCTACGCCGGCGAAGCCCTCGACGCCGTCCTGCAAGACCTGCCCTCGCACGTCTTCGACAACGACTGGCTGGTGAGCCGGCGCGAGAAGCTGCTGTTCCAGATCGGCCAGGGCTTCGAGAAGCTCAAGGACTGGGACAATGCCTACGCCGTGTATGCGGGCTGCCGCTACCTCGGTGCGCGCGGTCGCGCCATCCGGGTGCTGGAAAAGCACGAGCGCTTCGACGAGGCCTATGCGCTGCTCGAGGTGGCCCAAAGCGCCCCGGAAAGCGAGGCCGAACGCCAGCACCTGACGCGCATCGGGCCGCGCCTGGCGCGCCGCCTCGGCCATGCCCGTTTGCCGGCGCGCCGCGCCGCCCCCGTCGACCGCCTCGACCTGCGCCTGCCCATGCCCAGCGGCGAGTGGTGGGTCGAAGGCGTGGTGCGCGCGCACCTGGCGAGCGAAGACGCGCCGGTGTTCTACGTCGAGAACGCGCTGGCCAATTCCCTGTTCGGCCTGCTGTGCTGGCGCGCCGTGTTCGCGGCCATTCCCGGCGCCTTCTTCCACCCCTTCCACCGTGGCCCGGCCGACCTGAACAGCCCGGACTTCGCCCAGCGCCGCGCCGCCGAGTTCGCGGCCTGCCTGGCCGAGCTGGAGGATGGCAGCTACCGCGACACCGTCCGCCGCAACTACCGGGACAAGGCCGGCATCGCCTCTCCCTTCGTCTACTGGGGCGCCCTGAGCGAGGAACTGATCGAGCTGGCGCTGGCCTGCATCCCGGCCAGCCACTTGCGCAAGTGGTGCGAGCGCATCCTGGTCGACGTCAAGGAAAACCACACGGGCTTCCCCGACCTGATCCAGTTCTGGCCGCTTGAAGCGCGCTACACCATGATCGAGGTGAAGGGCCCAGGCGACCGCCTGCAGGACAACCAGCTGCGCTGGATCGACTACTGCGCGGCGCACGGGATGCCGGTGTCGGTGTGCTACCTGCAGTGGGAGCAGGCCGCTTGACCTACACGGTTGCGGTGCGTGCCCTGTGCGAGTTCACCGCCAAGCAGGGCGACCTCGACATGCGCTTCACGCCCTCGCCCACTGCCCAGGAGGGCATCGCCGGGCACGCGGTCGTGCAGGGCCGGCGCGGCGCCAATTACCGCAGCGAGGTCGCGCTCGAAGGCAGCTGGGGCGACTTGCACGTGCGCGGGCGCGCCGACGGCTACGATCCCGACCAGAACCTGATCGAAGAGATCAAGACCCACCGCGGCAAGTTCAGCGCGATTCCCGACAACCACCGCCACCTGCACTGGGCGCAGGTGCGCGTCTACGGCCACCTGCTGTGCCGCCAGCTCGGGCTGGAGCAAGTCAAGCTGGCGCTGGTCTACTACGACATCGGCAGTGGCCAGGAGACGGTGCTGCGCGAGACCCAGGATGCGGCGGCGCTGGCGGCACTGTTCGAGGGGCTGTGCGAACGCTTCTCGGCCTGGGCGGCTTCGGAAGCGGCGCACCGCGCAGCGCGCGACGCGGCCCTGGCCGGCCTGCGCTTCCCCCACGCCGACTTCCGGCCCGGCCAGCGCGAGCTGGCGGAGAATATCTACCGCGCGAACACGAGCGGCCGCTGCCTGCTGGCGCAGGCGCCGACCGGCATCGGCAAGACGGTGGGCAGCCTGTTCCCGGTGCTCAAAGCGATGCCGCAGGAGAAGCTCGACAAGGTGTTCTTCCTGGCCGCGAAGACACCGGGCCGGCGGCTCGCGCTGGACGCGGCCGAGAGCCTCGGTGCGGGCAAGACCATTCCGCTGCGCGTGCTCGAACTGACCGCGCGCGACAAGGCCTGCGAACATCCCGACAAAGCCTGCCAGGGCGACGCCTGTCCGCTCGCGAAAGGCTTCTATGACCGCCTGCCGGCCGCGCGCGCGGCCGCCGCACAGGTATCGCTCCTTGACCGCGAAGCCTTGCGCGAAGTGGGTCTCGCGCACGACGTCTGCCCCTACTACCTCGGCAGCGAAATGGCGCGCTGGGCCGACATGGTGGTGGGTGACTACAACTACTATTTCGACGGCGGCGCGATGCTGTATGCGCTAGCGCTGGCCAACGGCTGGCGCGCCAGCGTGCTGGTGGATGAGGCCCACAACATGGTCTCGCGCGCGCGCTCGATGTACAGCATCGAGCTGGACCGCAACAACCTGCGCGCCGCGCGCGCCAATGCGCCGGAGATCGTGAAGAAGGCCTTGGAACGGGTCGGCCGCGCCTGGACCGGCGTCGACAAGGAGGCGCCCGCGCCCTACCAGGTGCTGCCGGAGCTGCCGGCCAAGCTGCTGGACGCGCTGCAGAACGCCACCAGCACCGTCAACGACTTCCTGGCCGAATACCCCGGACCGCTCGACCCGGAGCTGCAGCGTTTCCACTTCGATGCGCTCGGCTTCATTCGCCTGGCCGAATCCTTCGGCGAACACTCGCTGTGCGACCTCACGCGCGCCGGGGTGCGCGACTCCACCATCAGCATCCGCAACGTGGTGCCCGCGCCTTACCTAGGACCGCGCTTTGCGCTGGCGCATTCGGTGACGCTGTTCTCGGCCACGCTCAGTCCCTGGCACTACTTCTGCGACCTGCTCGGCATGCCGGCGGACACGGCCTGGGCCGATGTCGCTTCGCCCTTCAGCGCCAGCCAGCTCGAGGTCCATATTGCCGACGGCATCTCGACCCGCTACCAGCATCGCGCGGCCTCGCTGGCGCCGATCGCCGACCTTGTAGCGACCCAGTACCGCGAGCGCCCCGGCAACTACCTGGCCTTCTTCAGCAGCTTCGATTACCTGGAGCAGGTCCTGTCCCAGCTGGAGGCGCGCCGCCCTGAGGTGCCGGCCTGGCGCCAGGAGCGCCGCATGAGCGAGGCAGAGCGCGTCGCCTTCCTCCAGCGCTTCACGCATGACGGGCGCGGCGTCGGCTTCGCAGTGCTGGGCGGCTCCTTCGGCGAAGGCATCGACCTGCCGGGCGAGCGCCTGATCGGCGCCTTCGTGGCCACGCTCGGCCTGCCGCAGGTGAATCCGGTGAACGAGCAGCTGCGCGAACGGATGCAGGCGATGTTCGGCTCCGGCTACGACTACACCTATCTTTATCCCGGCATGCAAAAGGTGGTGCAGGCGGCCGGCCGCGTGATTCGCACCGAAACCGATCGCGGCGTCGTGTGGCTGATCGACGACCGTTTCGGCCGGCCGGACGTGCGCACCCTGCTCCCGGCCTGGTGGAAGGTGGACATGCGCGACAAACGCGCCTAGCGCATCATGTCGCGCACCTTCTGGTAGCCGCTGCGGCTGATCGGCAGCTTGCTGCCGTCCTTCAGCACGGCGCAGTAGTTGTCCTTGCTGGCGGGCTCGATGCGCGCGATCGCGCCCACGTTCACGATGTACGAACGGTGGATGCGAATGAACACTTGCGGGTCGAGCTGCGCTTCCAGCTCGGACAGGCGCTGGTTCTTGAGGTAGGCCTTACCAGCCGCCGTCACCTGCACGTAATCGTCTTGCGCCTCGATGTGGTCGATGCTGCAGCTTGGCACCACGTGCACGCGCGCGCCGTCCTTGATCAAAACGCGCTCCAGATAGCCGCGGCGCTGGGCGGCGTCCGCCACCACGGCTTCCACCTGCGCCTGCTGCGGACGGCGGCTGCGCGCATGCTCGAGGGCCTGCGCCAGCCGTTCGCGGCTGAAGGGCTTGAGCAGGTAGTCGATCGCATGGACCTCGAAGGCCTTGAGCGCGTACTGGTCGTAGGCGGTGGCAAACACATAGTGCGGCTTGCCTCCGGCCAGTTCGACCACCTCGAAGCCGTCCAGCTTGGGCATCTGGATGTCGAGGAAGACCAGTTCCGGATCGAGCTCGCCGATCGCCTTCACGGCCTCGAAACCGTTGGCGCATTCGCCGACGATGTCGACGTCGGCATGGGCAGCCAGGTACTCGCGCAGCAGCGCGCGCGCCAGGTGTTCGTCGTCGACAATCAATACGCGCATGGCTAATCTCTTTCGGTCTGTGCGGGCAGCACCAGGTCCACCCTGAATGTATTGTCTTCGCGTGCCCAGTGCACGCTGGCTTCCCTGCCATAGGCCGCGGCCAGGCGTTGCCGGACATTGACCAGCCCGATCCCCGTGCCGGCTTTGACGGTGCCGGAGTCGTCGGGGTCCACATCGTTCTCGACGCGGATCCGCAGCAGCGAGCCGGCCCGCTCGGCCTTCAAGCGAATGCTACCGCCTTCCAGCAGCTGGCCGATCCCGTGCTTCACCGCGTTTTCGACCAGCGGTTGCAGGATCATCGGCGGCAGCAGGCATTCGTCTGCTCCCTCGCCGACGCCGAAGGTGAACGCCAGGCGCGGTCCGAAGCGTACCTGCTCGATCGCCAGGAAACGCTCCACCAGCGCCACTTCCTCGCGCAAGGCCACCTTGCGGTGCGCTTCCAGTCCCAGCGTCTGGCGGAAGAAGCCCGCCAGCTGCAGGGTCATGTCGCGCGCCCGTCCGCCGTCGATCGCCGTGAGCGCACTGATCGAGTTCAGGCTGTTGAACAGGAAGTGCGGATCGATCTGGGTGCGCAGCATGCGCAGCTCCGCATCCTGGGCCAGCAGGCGCGATTCCAGCGCCTGGGTTTCGGCGCGGCGCGCGCGCTCGAATTCCAGCGCCAGGTAGTGCGCCACCGCCGTCATCCAGTACAGCAGCATCCCGATCCCCAGCATCACCGCCACGAAGGGCCGGATCAGATTCGGCGCGCCGCCATCCGGCAGCAGCAGCCGGCACAGCGCGGCCCAGGCGCTGCCGGCGGCGCACCACAGCAGCGCCGCGCTCAGGGCGCTGAACAGGAACACCGTCAGCACCGCGCGCAGCGAACGCTGCGCGAGCGGATAGGCGCGGCACAGGTAGTAGGCGGAGAAGCCGCAGGCGCAGGCATAGAACAGTGTCAGCGGCAGCGCGAACAGCAGGCTGGGGAGCAGCCCGGCGTCGAGGGTGGCGGCGATCAGTCCCGCCAGCAGCATCCCCAGCATCAGCCAGGCCAGCAGGTAGAGCGCGACGCTGCGCCGCGCCCAGAAGCCGCCGCTCACGCTGCGCCCGCCATCAGTTGCGCACCTCGACGCCACCCATGATCGCGTAGCCGCGCACGATCAGGCGCTTGCTGTTGTCCGGCGGGGCGATGGTCTTTTCCTCGAAGCCGCCCATGATCGGCGTGCCGTTCAGGACCACCGTCCAGTCGGGCGGCACCTTCAGGGTGACGCCGCCCCAGAAGGCGAACACCGTGATCACGGCCTCGCTCTGGATCGAGGAATTACGCAGGTCGAGGGCGCAGCCGCCCATCACCGCGGTGATTTCACCGCCGCGAAAATCCGGGGTGGACACGCGCCGTTCGAAGCCACCCAGGATCGCGGTGACGTCCAGCACGCCGGTGCCGTCCACGTCCTTCTCGTCCTTGAGGCCGGGGAACTGGAGCAGGCGCTGACCGGTCCTGGCCTTGTACAGCGTGTAGATGCCGAAGCCGATGAACAATAGCGGCCACATGGTGCGCAAATTGAAGTCGATGATGTCCAGTCGATCCAGGATCAGCAGGCCGCCTATGGCGATGAAGAGGCCGCCGACGACCTGGCCGGCGCGGGTCTGCGTGTCGCACAGCTTGACCGTGCCGACGATGATGAAGACCATCGGCCAGAACGAGACGGCGCGGTGCAGGTCGAGGATGTGCAGGTTATCGAGCAGGAACAGCACCCCCGCCACGATCACCAGCAGGCCGAGCACGACCTGGCTGCTGACCGGCTTGGCCCGCAGCGGCGGCTTCGACAGGTAGTCGTCCTTGGTCTGGAATTCCTTGCTCATTATTTCGTCTCCGGATGCTTGAGTGCGGCGCTTGAGGCGAAGCGGCGTTCGATGAAGGGCTGGCACACCAGCTTGATGCCCCAGGCCAGGATGAACAGCGGCCAGCTGTTGCGGAAAGTCAGGCCATACACGTGTTCGAAGCAGGCAAACAGCCACAGGCCGATGAAGATCGTCCAGATGCCGTTGCCGAATTCGCGCGGGCTGGGACGGCCGACGATCTGGATGAGACCCGCCACGGCCAGGGCCAGCGGCCAGTAGTGCCAGTAGGCGCGGGCGTCCAGTATATCCATGCGATCGAGCAGGACGAAGGTGCCGAAGGCGATCATCATGAGGCCCCAGACCGCCTGGTTGCGCCCACTGCATGCGTGTTCGTTGGTATACATTGCGTGACTCCTCGTGTGTGTGAGTTTGTATGGACACACGATACCGCAAGGGCAATGGGCGGGAACAGCGCCTTTCGGCGAATGGCGGAACGGGGGCGGTGAATGGAGAAGAATTCGGCGAACGGCCGAAAAAAAACCCGCCATGGAGGCGGGCCAGCTGGGCAGCGTTAGAGCGGAATCAGGCCGATGCGGACAGGTCCATCTGCGGACGGCCCTTGACCTGGTTGCGGTACTTGGCGCGGGCTTCGGCGATCTTCACGGCTTCGCGCGCGATGTTGGTGCGGCGGATTTCGAGGCGCTCTTTCTTGCCGCGGTGTTGTGCCTCGTGTTTGTTGCCGATAGGTTTGGTCATGAAGGTCTCCTGGTTGGCACCGTATGCACGGTGGTGGCCGCGCCGTCCTGGCGCGGGTGGATGCTTAGGAGCGGGTGGTGCCCATCTTGAGATCGGACGGCATCAGCATGCCCCAGCCGAGCTGGCGGCGGATTTCCTCGGGCGTCGGCGGCGGCGCGCTGTCGCGCACGCGGCGCTCGAGGTATTCGCGTACCAGGTGCTTGGGGGGTTGCTTGATCTCGGACATGGCGGCCTCCGCTACCGTTGGGGGCTGCCGCCTTGTGGCGCCAGCCCAGATTGGTGCCGGTCCTCGAGGCGACCGGCTAACCTGTTGAGCTGTCGGCACCGTGCGTTTGCCGCACAAGTCCCTCACTCAGACGACTCCATGGTAAGGCTGGGCTCCGCGAACGACCGTTAGGTGCCGCACATTTTTCGATAGGCCGTCTCCTACAAGGCGGCGGGAGGCAGTGGAAGGCGATCGCGACAGGCATAAAAAAAGGGGAGCCGGAGCTCCCCTTAGACGGATCTATACGGGAATCAGAAGCGGTACTTCAGGTTCAGGTAGAAGATGCGGCCGGTGACGTCCAGCTTCTGCTGCTCTTCTTCGCTGTAGCGATAGTAGGCGCGCTTCACGTTGGTCAGGTTGGTCGCATCGAAGGACAGCACCAGGTTCGGCATGAGGTTGTAGCTCATGTTGAAGGCCAGCGTGGTCACCGGTGCGGCCATGGTCGGCGCGACCGGCATCAGGATGCCGTTGATGGTCGACAGGCCCTGGCTGTTGGCGTTCGGCGCCGGTGCGGTCGAGGTGTTGATGTACTCGCTGCGATAGTTCGCCACCACGCGCGCCGACAGCTTGTCGTTCTCGAAGTACACGCCCAGGTTGGCCGCGTACTCCGACGCGCCGACCATCGGACGTCCGTCCGCGACCTTGGTCTTCGACTTGCTGAAGTTCGAGGTGAAGCCGAACGGGCTGTTGCCGAATGGCTGTTCGTAGATCAGCTCGATGCCGCGGATGCGGGCATCCTGCGTCGAGGCCGAGTTCACCGCGAAGTTCTTGATGGTGTTGTCGCGCGGGTCGAGCAGCTGCACCACGTCCTGGCCGGCGATACCGGTCTTGGCATAGCCTTCGATGTTCGACGCGAACAGGTTCACGCCCACCATCGAGCGGCGTGCGAAGTACCAGGCGTAGGACAGGTCCAGGTTCTTCGACACCAGCGCATCCAGGTTCGGATTCGGGCCGGTGACCTGGCAGAAGCCGTCGGTGCAGGTCGGCGAGCCATAGCCAGCGCCCAGCAGGTTGTAGTTCTGACGCGAGAGAGTCTTGCTGGCGCCGAAGCGCAGGATCTGGTCCTTGTCCAGCTCGTAGCGGATGTTCAGGCTCGGCAGCAGATTGCCGTAGGTGCTTTCCTTCGCTTCCTTGTAGTACATCACGCCGGCCAGCGGGTTGAACGGCACGCCGTCGTAGTACTGCACGCCATCGCTGGTGGTGGTGATCGCACCCGGCACCGCGGCGCAGGTGGTGGCAGGCTTGCCCGGTTCGGTACGCGGGCACAGGCCCACCGGGATCGGCGACGGCACTGCGGCGTTGACCTTGGTGCGCACGTAGCGCAGGCCGAGGTTACCGGACCAGCGTTCGCCTTCCAGGTTACCCATGATGTAGGCGGCGCTCTGGCGCTCGCGCATATCGAGCTCGGTCGACACGCGGCGCTCCCAGTCGGCGTTCGTCGGCTTGTAGTTGGCCGCGAAGTATGCCTTCATCGCTTCCGGAGTCAGGGTCCAGCTGGTGTTGTCCCAGCCGGCCGGGCCGTCCAGGTCCGCGCCGAAGTCCGACGGATAAGGAATGAAGCTCGACGCCGAGGTCGGCGCATTGTCGTTCAGGTTACCGGTGCGCAGTTGCGGGAAGCGGCGCGCGCTGTCGCGGCGGTGATCGGCATGGCGCGCGCCGAATTCGAGCGACTTGACCAGGGCGTTATCGAGGCGGTACTCGGCATCGATGTTGATGCTGTTTTCCTTGTCGGTGGTCTTCACGCCCGACGCGGCGCGGCCGGTCAGCACGAAGCCGCTGCCGTCGGCGTTGCGGCCCGGGACATTCGGTCCGGTGCCCAGGTACTGGACGAAGGGCGCATCATGCAGGCCGCCCAGGGCGTAGCGCACCCCGGTGCCGTAGCGGGTATAGGTCAGGCCCTGGTCGAGCGCGGTCTGGCCGACGCCCTTGGTGCTCGACAGCAGGCCCTTGACGGTCAGGTCCTGGCTCACGCGGTACTTCACGTCGAGGTCGAGGAAGGCGGAGGTCGCCTTGGCGCCGTCACGGTAGGCGCCCTCGGTTTCACCGATGTACTGCGGGGTGGTGCCGGTCGGGTAGACGATGTCGGCCGACTTCAGCACCTTCAGCTCGTGGCCGTACAGGGTGCGCTCGGTCACGATGACCGGGTTTTTGATCTGGGCATAGACGCGCTGGCCGTTCGAATCGGTCGGCGTGGCGGCGCCCTGCGCGCCGCCCTGGCCGCGCAGCATGCTGAACATGGCGCCGGCGTTCAGGCGGCCGAAGTTATTCGCCTTCATCTCCGAGTGGAAGCCGGTCAGGGTCATGTCGAGGTCGGCGTTCGGCTTGAACTGGGCCGAGAACATGCCGCCCTTGCGGTCACGCACGCCTTCGACGAATTCCGTACTCATCGAACCCGGGATGCGAACGCCGTTCAGGTCCGAGGCCTTGTAGCCGGTGCCGGCCAGCGACGCGTCGGTAATGCCCAGCATCGTGGAGGTGTTGATCACGTCCCAGCCGCTGCCGCCTGCGTAGGCGAAGCGCGAGGCCGAGTCGCGACGCACGTGGCGCTTTTCAGCGAAGCCCTGCAGGATGAAGCCGAAGGTGTTCGACTCGTTCTTCCAGTTCATCGAGGCATTGGTGTCGTGGGCGGCCTTGCCAGGCAGTTCCGAGTACACGCCGCCGATGTTGACGACGCCGGTCAGGCGCTCCTTCTGGGCCAGCGGCTTGCGGGTGCTGACATTGATCGTGCCGGCCATGCCGCCGTCGACGATGTTGGCCTGCGAGGTCTTGTAGATCACGGCCTGGTTCAGGACCGAGGACGGCATCAGCGACAGGCTGGTCGAACGGCTGCTCGAGAGCTGGTCGGCAACGTACCAGTCGCCGCCGGAGACGGTGTGGCCGTTGAACAGGATCAGGGTATGGTCCGGGTTGGTGCCGCGCATGGCGACCTTCTCGGCTTCGTCGTAGTCGGTACGCACCGCCACGCCGGCGAGGCGCTGCAGCGAGTCGGCCAGGTTCTTGTCCGGCATCTTGCCCACGTCTTCGGCGGTGATCACCTCGACGTTGGCGGAGGAATCGCGCTTGACGGCCAGCGACTTGGCCATCGAGGCGCGGATACCGGTGACTTCGACGGTCTGGATCTGTCCCGACGGTGCATCCTGCGCCATCGCAGGCATGGCCGCAAGGCTCCATACCGCCATCGAAACGGCCGCTGCGAGCGGCTTCTGCTTGAACATATTGTCTCTCCTGGTGTTTATAGCTTTAATGTGCAGCTTGGGTAGGCAATGGCAGGCGCCATCGCTGCCATTTTTGGAGTATTGATTAAATGCACCTTGCTGAATAATCACTTGTTTTCGCGGCTATATAACTTTGAGGAATGTACATATTCGACCGTTGCAAAAGTTATACCGAATAAACAAATTTTCATTACCGCCTTGCGCACGCACGGGAGTAGCGTGAACCCAGTTTCCACTGCCAGATGAGCCAGAATACGACCATGCCTACCGCCGTGCCTACCGCCGTGCCTACCGCCGTGCCCAACCCACTTCGCCTCGCCTGCCTGCTGCTCGCCGGCGCCGTCCTCGCCGGCTGCGCCAGCGCCCCGCCCCAGGCGCCCGCCACCCCGGCGCCGGAAATTCCGCTGGCCCAGCTGCTGCAAAAGCCCATCTACCAGATGACGCCGCAGGAGGCGGGCCGCTACATCGCCCACGTGCAGATGGCCGAGCCGAACCTGCGCAAGCGCATCGCCGCGATCGGCCGCAAGAACCTGGGCCAGCCCTATTCCCTCCACCTGCTGGGCGAATTTCCGTATGAAATCCACGACAGCCTGCCGCTGTTCAGCCTGAAGGAAAGCGACTGCGTGGTGTTCGCCGAACACACCTATGCGATGGCGCTGTCGCAGTCGTGGGAGGAATTCTTCTGGATGCTGCAGCGGATCCGCTACCGCGACGGCGTGATCGGCGTCGCCACCCGCAACCACTACACCGAGATGGACTGGAACGTGGCCAACCGCTGGCTGGTCACCGACGTCAGCGCCGAGCTGGCGGGACCGAACGGCCCGTCATATGCGATGACGGTGGACCGGGCGCGCTTCCTGCGCACCCGCCACAACACCGTGGCCGACATTCCCGTGGAGAGCAGCCGCCAGGCCTATGTCGCCAAGGAGGGAGTGGCGGCCATCGCCAGCCAGCTGCAGGAAGGCGACTTCGTGAACGTGATCTCTACCCGCAACGGCGAATACTGGGCCTCGCACGTCGGCCTGGTGGTGCTGGGTCCGAACGGCGAACGTCAACTGCTGCACTCGCAGGCGCCGCAGGTGCGCGAAGAGAGCTTCGACTCCTTCATCGCGCGCGCCGCGGAGCGCGAAGCGCGCAATGCGCGCGAGGGCAAGCCGGGCCAGGTGCTGGCCGGCTTCAAGTTCCTGCGCCTGAACGAGCAGATCACGGTGCCCCCGATGGCGCCGCAGCCACGTCCGGGCCGCCCGCAGGCCTGAGTCGTTCATCGGCCGCGCCGGCGGCCTGTTTCACATCCACACGCGCCGCCTTGCCGGCGCGTTGTTTTTTCACCGCTTCCCATGTGCATGTGCGTCCAGTGCATGCGCATGCCTGTCTATTCCCTCCCCTCCCTCTAGCGCTCAGCAGTTCTGCTCATCAATAAAGTAATCAATGGAAATGAATTAAGCGATTTATTTCCTGTTTACATTTCTTATCATTATTTTTAGCCGGTTTCAAATTAATTCACTTGCTGCCGTTGAGTGAAGTCAAACTCCGTAAGTAGTGGTCGCCAGATAATAAATTTACAAAACTTTCTTACCTATTTTTCGTATAAAGACCCGGCCCACTCCTGGCTTTTCTCCTTTATGCATCACCGCGCCCGAATTCATTATTAAAGCAGTCTCAATCAATCCTAACCAGCAGCGGATTGCCATGCCCAATTTCAGATCCGATCTATTCAGCCAGCTTTGCGCAAGGATGGTGTCGATGAGCCGCACCAGCAAGATCGCCCTGATGGTAGGGGCCGATCTGCTGGCATTGCCGGTCTGTTTCCTGATCGCGATGATATTGCGTGGAGGTGATTTACAGCTTGCGAGTAATTTCGGCCCCGCTTCCTATGCCCTGGTGGCGGTGGTGACAATTGCCGCTTTTTCGGTCTCCGATTTATATCGCGCGGTAATCCGTTTTATCGACCAGCGTTTATTGAGTTTTACCGGCGCAGCGCTCGCATTCGCCATATTGTGCGTGTATGTCGTATTAATCATCATGAACGAGCCGCGTTTTCCGCGCAGTGCGCTCGCCATTTACTGGTTCGTGGTGTTTTCCTATGTCGTGATTTCCCGGATCGGCCTGCGCAACCTGCTGCGCGCCCACGGCGGACGGCGTCCGGCCAATTCCGACGCGGTGGCTGTCTACGGCGCCGGCGAGGCCGGCGCGCGCCTGGTCCAGGCGATGCGCCACAGCGACGATTACCGCCCGGTCTGCTTCTTCGACGATAAGCGCGCTCTCAACGAGCGCACCATTGCCGGGCTGCGCGTGTTCAATACCACCCGCCTGGCCGAACTGGTCGCGGCCCAGGGCATCCGCACCATCGTGATCGCCCTGCCCTCGGTGTCGCCGGAGCGCCTGCGCGACATCATGCAGCGCCTGGGCCAGGCCGGGGTGCCGGTCAAAATCCTGAGCCGCCTGGTCGACCTGGCCGACGACCGCCCGCCGGCACGCGGCTCGATCCGCGAACTCAAGTTCGAAGACCTGCTGGGCCGCCCGCCGGTGCCGCCGCGCCTCGACCTGTTCGCCCGCTGCGTACGCGGCAAGAGCGTGCTCGTCACCGGCGCCGGCGGCTCCATCGGCAGCGAGCTGTGCCGCCAGATCGTCACCCTCACCCCGCACGAGCTGCACCTGCTCGACCACTCCGAATACGCCCTGTACACGGTGCGCCAGGAGCTGACCGCGCGCTTCCCCGGCCTGACCATCCACGCCCACCTGGGCTCGGTCTGCAACAGCGAGCTGGTCGAGCGCATCCTGCGCGACGGCAAGGTCGACACCATCTACCACGCCGCCGCCTACAAGCACGTGCCCCTGGTCGAGGCCAACATCGTCGAGGGCCTGCGCAACAACGTGATCGGCGCCCAGGTGGTGGCCAGCGCGGCCGCCCAGCACAAGGTCGAGACCTGCGTCCTGATCTCGAGCGACAAGGCGGTGCGGCCGACCAACATCATGGGCGCCAGCAAGCGCATCGCCGAGCTGATCTTCCAGGCGGCGGCAGTGCGCCATGGCGCCCACACCACCTTCTGCATGGTCCGCTTCGGCAACGTGCTGGGCTCGTCCGGCTCCGTCATTCCCCTGTTCCAGCGCCAGATCGCGCGCGGCGGCCCGATGACCATCACCCACCCGGAGGTGTCGCGCTACTTCATGCTGATCGCCGAGGCGGCCCAGCTGGTGATCCAGGCCGGCGCCATGGCCAAGGGCGGCGACGTGTTCGTGCTCGACATGGGCGAACCGGTCAAGATCGTCGACCTGGCGCGCACCATGATCGCCATGTCCGGCCTCACCGAGCGCACGCCGCAGAACCCGCGCGGCGACATCGAGATCCAGTTCGTCGGCCTGTTCCCGGGCGAGAAGCTGCACGAAGAGCTGCTTACCGAGGGCACCGTCTTCCCCAGCGAGCACCCGCGCATCATGCGCATGAAGGAAAGCGCGCTGCGTCCCAGCGTGCTGGAAACCTGCATCACCTGCCTGATGATGGCTTGCGAAACGCACGAGCGCGGCACCATCGAATCGATGGTCAAGGCCATCGTCGCCGAGTACGTGCCGACCACCCCGGAGCTCGTCCCGCCGCTGGTTGCGGAGTCGCAGTCCCCCAGCCTGATCAAGAAATTCGTGCCGTTCCGGATCTAGATCTCCCATTCACCGCCACTGACCGACGAGGAAACACATGCGCGACGAGAACACCTCCCCTCACCTGGAGCAGCTGCTGGCCAAGCTGCAGGACCGCACCGCCGTCATCGGCATCGTCGGCCTCGGCTATGTCGGCCTGCCGCTGACCCTGTGCTACGCGGCGCAAGGCTTCAAGGTGCTGGGCATCGACATCGATACCGACAAGGTCGAGCGCCTGAACCGCGGGGAGAGCTACATCAAGCACATCGATGCCCGCGCCATCGCCTCGGCGCGCGAGCTGGGCTTCGAGGCCACCGCCGACTTCACCCGCGCCGGCGAGGCCGACGCCCTGATCATCTGCGTGCCGACCCCGCTGAACGCCTTCCGCGAACCCGACCTGTCCTACGTGCTGGGCACCGTCACCGCCCTGCTGCCCTATGTGCGCGAAGGCCAGGTGGTGTCGCTGGAAAGCACCACCTACCCCGGCACCACAGAGGAAGAACTGCGGCCGCGCCTGGAGTCGCGCGGCTTTTCCGTCGGGCGCGACCTGTTCCTGGTGTTCTCGCCGGAACGCGAAGACCCGGGCAACCCCGATTTCCAGACCCGCACCATCCCCAAGGTCTGCGGCGGCACTACCCCCGGCTGCCTGGAAGCCGGGCTGGCCCTGTACCGCGCCGCGGTCGACCGCGTGGTGCCGGTCAGCTCGACCCGCGCCGCCGAACTCACCAAGTTGCTCGAGAACATCCACCGCGCCGTCAACATCGGCCTCGTCAACGAGATGAAGATCATCGCCGACCGCATGGGCATCGACATCCACGAGGTGATCCGCGCCGCCGCCACCAAGCCCTTCGGCTTCACGCCCTACTACCCGGGCCCCGGCCTGGGCGGCCACTGCATCCCGATCGACCCCTTCTACCTCACCTGGAAGGCGCGCGAATACGGCGTGCATACCCGCTTCATCGAACTGGCCGGCGAGATCAACAGCGACATGCCGCACTGGGTCATCTCCAAGGTGGCCGACGCCCTCAACGAGCGCGGCCGCTCGATCATGGGCAGCCGGGTGCTGGTGCTGGGCATCGCCTACAAGAAAGATGTCGAGGACATGCGCGAATCGCCCTCGGTGGCCCTGATGGAGATCCTGCGCCGCAAGGGCGCCACCGTCGCCTATTCCGACCCCCACGTGCCGGTCTTCCCGCGCATGCGCGAACACCGCTTCGAGCTCTCCAGCGTGCCCCTGACGCCGAACGCGATCGCATCCTACGACGTGGTGCTGCTGGCCACCGCCCACAGCGCCTTCGACTACGAGCTGGTGCGCCAGTACGCCAACCTGATCGTCGACACCCGCGGCGTCTATACCGAACGCCTGCCGAACGTCGTCAAGGCCTGATTCTCAACCAACCGCATGACCGACCGACATCCGCCGGAGAACACGATGCGTTCCTACCCCCCTGCCATTCTCGACCGCAAGATCCGCTTCGCCCTGGTCGGCTGCGGCCGTATTGCGAAGAACCACATGAATGCCATGCGCGAGCACCACGACCGCTGCGAACTGGTCGGCGTCTGCGACGTCGAACCGCGCGCCCTCGAGGCCGCTGCAGCCGCCACCGGGGCCCGCAGCTGGCGCAGCCTGGACCGCATGCTGGCCGAGTGCGAAGCCGACGCTTTTGTCCTGTGCACCCCGTCCGGGCTGCACCCGCAGCAGGCGATCCAGGTCGCGCGCGCCGGACGCCACGTGGTGACAGAGAAACCCATGGCCACGCGCTGGGAGGACGGCAAGGCCATGGTCGCCGCAGCCGACGCGGCCGGGGTGCGCATGTTCGTGGTCAAGCAGAACCGCCGCAACGCCACCCTGCAGCTGCTCAAGAGCGCAGTCGAGAAGAAGCGCTTCGGGCGCATCTACATGGTCAACCTGAACGTGTTCTGGACCAGGCCAAGCGAGTACTACAACAGCGCCAAATGGCGCGGCACCTGGGAGTTCGACGGCGGCGCCTTCATGAATCAGGCCAGCCACTACGTCGACCTGATCGACTGGATCGTCGGCCCGGTGGAAAGCCTGCAGGCCTATACCGCCACCCTGGCGCGCGACATCGAGGTCGAGGACACCGGCGTGATCAGCCTGCGCTGGCGCAATGGCGCGCTCGGCTCGATGAACGTGACCATGCTGACCTATCCGCGCAACATGGAAGGCTCGATCACCATTCTCGGCGAGCACGGCACGGCGCGCATCGGCGGCGTCGCCGTCAACGAAGTCCAGCAATGGGAATTCGCCCAGCCCGACCCGGACGACGAACGGGTGCGCGAAGCCAGCTACCAGACCACCTCGGTCTACGGCTTCGGCCATCCGCTCTACTACGACAACGTCATCAAAGTCTTGCGCGGCGAAGCCGAGCCGGAAACCGACGGGCGCGAAGGCCTGAAGTCGCTCGAGGTGCTGGTCGCCGCCTACCGCTCGGCGCGCGACGGCAAGCGCATCGCCCTGCCGCTGGAGTATTGAACATGGCCATCGTAATCCACTCCAGCGCCATCGTCGACCACGGCGCCGCCCTCGGCGACGGCACCCGGGTCTGGCACTTCGCCCACGTCTGCGCCGGCGCGCGCATCGGCAGCGACTGCTCGCTCGGCCAGAACGTGTATGTCGGCAACGACGTGGTGCTCGGCAACCAGGTCAAGGTCCAGAACAATGTCTCGATCTACGACGCCGTCACGCTCGAGGACGAAGTCTTCTGCGGTCCGAGCATGGTGTTCACCAACGTCTACAACCCGCGCGCGGCGGTCACCCGCAAGCACGAATACCGGCGCACCCTGGTGCGGCGCGGCGCCACCATCGGCGCCAACGCCACCATCGTCTGCGGCGTCACGGTGGGCGAATACGCCTTCGTGGCCGCCGGCGCCGTCGCCAACCGCGACGTGCCCGCCTTTGCCCTGGTGGCCGGGGTGCCGGCGCGCCAGATCGGTTGGATCAGCCGCTTCGGCGAACGCCTCGACCTGCCTCTCCCAAGCGCCGACAGCAAGGGTGAGGCGAGCGCAGAAGCGCGCTGCCCGCATACGGGCGATCTCTACGTGCTGCACGAGGGCGCCTGCCGCCTCGAACGCACCGCCCTTCAACCGTAACGAGGAACTCCATGGATTTCATCGACCTCAAGTCGCAATACCTCGCGTCCCGCGATCTGATCAACGCGCGCATCCAGGCGGTCCTCGACCACGGCCAGTACATCATGGGCCCGGAAGTGGCCGAGCTGGAAGGCCGGCTGGCCGCCTACACCGGCGCGCGCCACTGCATCACAGTGTCCTCCGGCACCGAAGCCCTGGTGATCGCCCTGATGGCGCTGGGCGTGGCGCCCGGCGACGAAGTCATCACGACGCCCTTTTCCTTCATCGCCACCGCCGAGGCCATCGTGCTGCTGGGCGCGACCCCGGTGTTCGTCGACGTCGAGCCGGATACCTGCAACCTCGACCACCGCCTGGTCCAAGAGCGCATCACGCCGCGCACCCGCGCCATCATCCCGGTGTCGCTGTACGGGCAGCCGGCCGACATGGACGAGATCAACGCCCTTGCCGAACGCCATGGCCTGGCCGTGATCGAGGACGCCGCCCAGAGCTTCGGCGCCGGCTACCGCGGCCGCAAGAGCGGCAACCTGTCGACCATCGGCTGCACTAGCTTCTTCCCCAGCAAGCCGCTCGGCTGCTACGGCGACGGCGGCGCCCTGTTCACCAGCGACGACGCCCTCGCCACCGCGATGCGCGAGATCCGCGTGCACGGCCAGTCGCGCCGCTACGTGCACACCCGCATCGGTGTCGGCGGACGCATGGACACCCTGCAATGCGCCGTCGTGCTGGCCAAGCTGGAGCGCTTCGAGTGGGAAATCGAGCAGCGCCAGCGCGCCGCCGCCTGCTACGACGACCTGCTCGCCGGTTCGCTCGCGGGCCTGCTCGAACCGGTCACCCTGCGCCCGGACCGCAGCAGCGTCTACGCCCAGTACACGGTCCGGGTTCCCCAGCGCGAGCGCCTGCAGGAAATCCTGCACGCGGCCGGTATCCCGACCGCGGTCCACTATCCGGTCCCGATCGACCGCCAGCCGGCCTACGCCCATTGGGCCGGCCCTGGCGGCTGCCCGGTGGCCGCCGGCCTGGCCCAGGAAGTGCTGAGCCTGCCGATGGGCCCCTACCTCGACCGCGCCAGCGCCCACCGCGTGGTCCAGGCACTGGGACAGGCGCTGGCACAGCTGCAGCCCGGCGACAAGGCGGCCTGAGCGGAACCTCGATGATCAATCGTCTGAAACAGCGCCTGAAGGCGCGCCTGGGCCACGCGGCGCCGTTCTGGCGCAACGTGGCCACGGTGCTGGGCGGGGCCGTCGGCGCCCAGGCGCTGCCGCTGCTGGCCGCGCCGATCCTGACCCGGATGTGCACGCCGGCCGAGCTCGGCGCCTACAGCGTCTGGCTCGGCATCGTCGCGGTCGCGGCGATCGGCGCCACTCTGCGCATGGAAGCGGCGATGATCCTCGACCACGAGCCGGAGCGACAGCGCGCCTGTTTCCGGGTGGTGTTCTACAGCACCACGGTCACCGCCCTGCTGCTGACGCTGCTGGCGGCCGGGACGCGCCTGGCCGGCGTCGACGCCGCCGCCCGCCTGTCCTGGACCGCCCTGCTCACCCTGGGCCTGGGCACCTGGTTCACCGCGTGCATGCAGACCACGCTCGCCTTCGCCACCTCGCACAATGCCTTCGGCAAGGCGGCGCGCGCCAAGGTCGCTACCGCCGCCGTCATCGTCACTTCCCAGCTGGCCCTGCTGCAGGCCGGCCTGGGCGGCATCGGCCTGGTGCTGGGACACCTGATCGGCACCTCGGCCGGCTTCGCCACCTCGCGCCTGCTCCTGCGTCCGCCCAGCGCGCCGATCGGCTGGCGCCTCGACGCCCAGCAGCGCGCGCACCTGCTGCGGCACCAGAAGTTCTGGCGTTATTCGCTGCCCTCGAACCTGCTCAACGGCGCGGTCAGCCAGCTGCCCCTGTTCCTGATCGGGATGCGCCACGGCGCCCTGGCCGCCGGCCTGTACGCCCTGACCCAGCGCGTGCTGTCGGCGCCGGTCTCGCTGGTCGCCTCGTCCGTGCTGGAAGTGTTCAAGCGCGAGTCCGTGCGCGAGTTCGAGGAACACGGCAACTGCGCACGCGCCTACCGCCACACCTTCAAGGCGCTGGCCCTGCTCGGCGCCGGTCCCTCCCTGGTCCTGCTGCTGTTCGCGCCCCTGCTGTTCGGCTGGGTGTTCGGCGCCAACTGGCGCAGCGCGGGGGAACTGGCCCAGTTGATGGCGCCGCTGTTCCTGCTCAACTTCATCGCCAGCCCGCTCAGCTACGTGTTCTTCGTGGCCGGGCGCCAGCAGGCCGATCTGTGGTGGCAGGTGGCCCTGTTCGCCATGACACTGGCGGCCTTCCTGGCGCCGGGCAGCGTCAAGCAGAACGTGCTGTGCTACGTGGTCGGCTACTGCTGCCTATACCTGGTGTATTTGCACATGTCCTGGCAGTGTTCCCGCAACGTGCTGGCGGCCGCATGAAAAAATCACGCAAGGGAGCCATCGCGCTGCGCGGCTGGGAACGGCGCGACCAGCTGGTGCTGGTCGCCTCCTTCTTCCTGCTCTTCCCCGGCTTCTTCTTCTATCACACCCTGCTCGGCACCGGCACCACCGGCGCCTTCCTGGGCGGCTATTTTGCGCCGGTCGCCGTGGCCTTCGCCATGCCGGTGTGCCTGATCTACCTGGCGCGCGTGCGGCGCGACCCGCGCCGGCTGACCATGGTCGATCTCCACTACGGCCTGTTCTTCGCCTATTTCCTGACGGTGGTGCTGGTCAATGGCGCCTCCGGCGCCAACCGTACGATCGTGACCAACCACATCCTGGGCATCCTGTTCATGGTGCTGGTCTATATCCAGTTCAGCCTTATCGATTTCGACAGCCGCCGCTTCCGGGTCGTCGGCATACTCAGCCTGGCCGCGATGTCCACCATCGCGTTCACCAACTCAGTGGACGGCGTGTTCTACCTGGGCGCGCTGGGCATCGCCAAGGATGCCGACGCGCTCGCCACTTACCAGGGTTTCTCGCGCTCCTACCTGTTCACCTACCTGGCCGTGGTCAGCTTCACCCGCCACCTGCCGCTGCGCCTGGTGCTGCATGCGCTGGGCGCCGCCACCCTGTTCGTCAACACCGCGCGCAGCGAGTTCGCGGCCCTGCTGTTCACGATCCCGGTAATCGAGTTCTACTATTCGCGCCACAAGCTCTACTTCATCCTGGCGGCCGCCATGGTGGCGGTCCTGCTCTCGATGTACTTCGACCAGATCCTGGCGTCGCTGCCTTCGAACCGCATCCTGGAACTGCTCGACCTGTCGCACTCGACATCGGCCAACAAGCGCCACCAGCTCACCGTGCACGCCTGGCAGACCGTGTCGGCCCATCCGCTGTTCGGCGACTACGCCAGCTACAAGCCCGGCTATTACTCCCACAACGTGCTGTCGGCCTGGGTCGACCTGGGCCTGTTCGGCATGGTCTACCTGGCGGCGCTGGCGGTGCTGCCGATCACGCCGATGTTCATCCACGAATACTTCGCCGCCCGCGACCGCGGCCTGTTCATGTGCGCCTTTGCGTTCGCCTGCGTCACCATCCTGCTGCTGCTGACGTCCCACTACTTCACCGACATGCTGCTCAGCGCCACCCTCGGCTGCTGCGCGCGTTACGCCTACGAGAGGAAACATGGCCCGCATCGTGCACCTGAGCTCAGCACATCCGCGCTTCGATACACGGATTTTCGTGAAGCAGTGCCGCAGCCTCGCCAGCCACGGGCATGAAGTCGCCCTGGTGGTGGCCGACGGCCTTGGCGACGCCTGCCGCGATGGAGTCCGCATCGTCGACGTCGGCCGTCCATCCGGCCGGCGCGAGCGCATGCTGCGCAGCACCCGCCGCGTCGGCCGCGCCGCGCTGGCGCTCGGCGCCGACGTCTACCAGCTGCACGATCCGGAACTGATCCCGGTCGGGCTGCGCCTGGCCTTTGGCGGGCGCAAGGTGGTGTTCGACGCCCACGAAGACGTCCCCTCGCAGCTGCTCGACAAGCCCTACCTGTCGCCGCGCAGCGCACGCCTGGTGTCGCGCGCCTACGCCGCCCTCGAGCGAAGCGCCCTGCGCCGTTTCGACGGCGTGCTGGCGGCCACGCCGCTGATCCGGGCGCGCCTGGCGGCGCTCAATCCGCTGACCGTGGACGTCAACAACTTTCCGCGCGCAGAAGAGTTCGCCCAAGCGCCCCTGAGGGCCGAGATCACGGAGACGGCGGGCGCACGCGACAGCTTCTGCTACGTCGGCAGCATTTCCGCGATCCGCGGCGTGCGCGAGCTGGTCCAGGCCTGCGCCTTGCTGCGCACCCCGGCGCGCCTGGCGCTTGCCGGCAGCTTCGGCGAAGCGGAACTGGAAGCCGAAATCCAGGGCTATCCGGGCTGGCGCCGCGTCGATGCGCTCGGCCACCTCGACCGCGACGGTGTCGCCGCAGTGATGGCGCGCGCATTCGCCGGTCTCGTGACCCTGCTGCCGACCACCAGCTACCAGGAAGCCCTGCCGGTCAAGATGTTCGAGTACATGGCCGCAGGCATTCCCGTGATCGCCTCCGACTTTCCGCTGTGGCGCGACATCGTCGAAGGCAGCGGCTGCGGCCTGTGCGTCGACCCGCGCAACCCGGCTGCGATCGCCGCCGCCATCGACCACCTCGCCAGTCATCCGCGCCTGGCGCGCGAGATGGGCGCCAACGGCCGGCGCGCCGTCCTGGAACGCTACAACTGGGAAAACGAGGCCGACAAACTGATTGCCTTTTATACCGACCTGCTGGCGCCGCGCCCAATGCGCAAGGGCGTATTCGGCAAAACCACTTTACCGGCCCGTTCCATCCATTCGACCGACTGAATTCGACGTCCCGGCCTTACGTTAGTTCAAATGGGCCTGGCGTCATCAGCCGTATTGTCTAGTTATCAAAGAAATATGGGATCACTTATGTTCCTGCAACATTACAATACGTTTCTAGAGGTAATGAAATTACCCCGCGCACGGCTCACGTTTTCCCAGCGTATCGATCCGGACGATATCAAGGCCACCTACCGCAGTTATACGAAACCGCATCCGCGTTTCAAGATCATCGGCCATAAGACCATCGGCGCGGCCTTGATCGATCTCTCTCAATTCCCGGATCGCGAAGCCTACCTGGAGCATATCAAGGGCAAGAACCAGGGCGGCTATCACGCCAAACGGGCGCGCAGCCGCGGTTATGTGGTGCGCGATATCGACCGCAAGGTCCATGTCGACGATATTTACGAGATTAATACCAGCCTCGATACGCGCCAGGGCCGGCCGATGGACCAGAAATATCTCGACAAGCAGGAACGTTTCGAAGATCAGCAGCATTTCCGGTATTGGGGCGTATTGCACCCGGAAGGCAAGCTCGTCGCTTATGCCACCCTGGGCATTTACGGGAATTTCGCCTCCTTTTCCCAGATGATGGGAATCCGTAATAACGACGGGATCATGCATTTGCTGCTGAGCGAGGCCATATGCCGCCTGATCGAAGAACGCGAAGTCCGCTACGTCATGTACGACACCTTCTTCGGCGCCCAGCCCGGGCTCCGGAATTTCAAGACCATCCTGGGCTTTCGCCCCTACCGCGCCAGCTATACGCTGCAATGAACGCCATGCTCAATCGTGTCTATGCGGATTACCTGATGCCGAGCCGGCTCGGCGAATACGAGGCCCTGGTGCGCGAGGTGGCCGACGCCGGCTACGCCCAGCTGTCGGTGCGCGACTTCTTCCGCCGCGTGCGCGGCGGTGGTTCCTGCCCTGCCGGACCGACCTTCGTGCACCGCCACGACATCGACAGCGACCTGCGCACCGCGCGCAAGATGTTCGACATCGAAGCGCGCCATGGCGTGCGCGCGAGCTACTACTTCCGCCTGTGCACCCTGGACTTCGGCTTCATGCGCGAGATCGAAGCCGCCGGCAGCGAAGCCAGCTACCACTACGAGGAAGTGGCTGATTTCGCCAAGCGCCACCGCCTGCGCAGCGCCGAAGCGGTGCGCGAGCGCTTCCCCGAGATCCGCGCGCTGTTCGCGCGCAACGTCGCCCGCATCGTCGAGGGCCTGGGCATCCCGATCAGCACGGTGGCGAGCCACGGCGACTTCGCCAACCGCCGCCTCAAGGTCATCAACCATGAACTGCTGCGCGACGAAGCGCTGCGCCGGCGCTGTGGCATCGAATGCGAATCCTATGACGCCGAGCTGCTGCGCTGCTTCGACATCTACATCAGCGACCGCAAATATCCGGTCTACTACTACCCCCTGTCGCCCTTCGAGGCGCTGGGAAAGTACCAGCACATCTGCCTGCTGACCCATCCGGTGCAGTGGGAAACCAACTGGGTCGAGAGCACGCGCTGCAACGTGCGCCGCCTGGTCGAAGAAGTGGCATGGCGCGCCTAGGGTCCTGTCGATGAACATCCTCCTGATCAACCACTACGCCGGCTCGGTCCATCACGGCATGGAGTACCGTCCCTACTACCTCGCGCGCGAGTGGGTCAGGCTCGGGCACCGGGTGCGCATCGTCGCCGCCAGCCACGCCCACGTGCGTGCGCGCCAGCCGGACATGGGGGGACGCAGCCGGGTCGATGAACACATCGACGGCATCGACTACACCTGGTTCGCCACCCCGCCCTACCAGGGCAACGGCCTGGCGCGGGTGCGCAATATGGGCGCCTTCGTGCTGCGCCTGTGGCGTGAAGCAGCCACGCTGGCGCGCGAGGTGGCGCCCCAGGTGGTGATCGCCTCCAGCACCTACCCGCTCGACATCTGGCCGGCGCACCGCATCGCGCGCCTCGCCGGGGCCCGCCTGCTGCACGAAGTGCACGACCTGTGGCCGCTGTCGCCGATGGAGCTGGGCGGGTTCTCGCGCCACCATCCCTTCATCCGGCTGCTGCAGGCAGCCGAGGACTACGCCTGCCGCAACGCCGACACGGTCGTCTCGATCCTGCCCAAGGTGCGCGAGCACCTGGAAGCGCGCGGCATGGCGCCGCACAAGCTGCACGTGGTCCCGAACGGCACCGACCCGGCCGAATGGCTGGCGGCGCCTGGCGCGCTGCCGGAGGAACTCGACGCCCTGCTGTCCGGCCTGCGCGCCCAGGGCCTGTCCGTGGTCGGCTATACCGGCAGCCACGGCCTGGCAAATGCGCTCGACACCCTGTTAGAGGCCGCCAGCCTCCTCAAGGACCAGCCCCTGGCCTTCGTGCTGGTCGGGGATGGCCCGGTGAAGGCGCGGCTCGAGCGGCGTGCGCGCGAGCTGGGCCTGGCCCGGCTGCACTTCGTGGCGCCGATCCCGAAGGCCCAGATCCCGGCGCTGATGGCCAGGCTCGACATCGCCTACCTCGGATGGCAGCGCCAGCCCCTGTACCGCTTCGGCATCGCGCCGAACAAACTGATCGACTACATGATGGGTGGCTGCCCGGTGCTGCACGCTGTGGAAGCCGGCAACGACCCGGTGCTTGACGCCGGCTGTGGCCTGACGGTGGCGCCGGAAGACCCGGCCGCCGTCGCCGGCGGGCTGGCGGCGCTGCTGGCCATGCGCCGTTCCGAGCGCCGCGCGCTGGGCGAGCGCGGACGCGCCTATGCGCTGGCCAACCTGACCTATCCCGTCCTTGGACAGCGTTTCCTGACCACTTTCGCACACGAGGTTTCCCATGGCTGAACAGGCACAGGCGCCAGCGGCGCCCAGCAGCGACCCGCTGGACGATCTCCCTCCCCGCTTCCTGCCCTTCGCGCTGCCCGACATCGGCGACGAGGAAATCCGCGCGGTCGAAGTCTGCCTGCGTTCGGGCTGGGTGACCACCGGGCCCACCACGCGCCGCTTCGAGCAGGACTTCCGCGCCTACCTGGGCGGCGACGTCGAGGCGATCTCGGTCAATTCCGCCACCGCCGGCCTGCACCTGGCGCTGGAAAGCGTCGGCATCGGCCCCGGCGACGAAGTCATTGTCCCCACCATGACCTTCACCGCCACCGCCGAGGTGGTGCGCTACCTCGGCGCCCGCCCGGTGTTCGTGGACGTCGAGCCAGGCACCCTGAACATCTCGCCCGCCGCGGTGGCCGCCGCGATCACGCCGCGCACCCGCGCCATCATGCCGGTGCACTACGCCGGGCTGGCCTGCGACATGGACGCCATCCTGGACCTGGCCGCACGCCACGGTCTGCGCGTCATTGACGACGCCGCCCACGCCTTCCCCACCCGGCTCGACGGCAAGCTGGTGGGCACGCTCGGCAGCGACATCACCGTCTTCAGCTTCTACGCCAACAAGACCATGACCACCGGCGAAGGCGGCATGATCGTGACGCGCGATCCGGAGCTGGCCGCGCGCATGCGCTGCATGCGCCTGCACGGCATCAGCCGCGACGCCTTCGACCGTTATACCTCGCGTGTGCCGGCCTGGTTCTATGAAGTGATCGCCGCCGGCTTCAAGTACAACCTGACCGACATCGCCTCGGCGATCGGGATCGAACAGCTGCGCAAGATCGACCGCTTCCAGCAGCGCCGCACCTGGCTGGCCCAGCGCTACGACGAAGCCCTCGCCGAGCTGCCGCTGCAGCTGCCAGTGCATCCAATACTCGGCAGCACCCATGCCTGGCACCTGTACGTGGTGCGCCTGACGGATGGCGCCGGCATTGGGCGCGATGAGCTGATCAACGAGCTGGCGGAACGCGGCATCGGCACCAGCGTGCACTTCATCCCCCTGCACCGCCAGCCCTACTGGCGCGACAGCTACGGCCTGAATCCGGAGGCCTTCCCGGTGGCCGAGGCCAGCTTCGAGCGCATGCTCACGCTGCCGCTGTACACCCGCATGCTCGACTCCGACCAGGACCGCGTGGTCGCGGCCCTGTACGAGCTGCTGTCATGAGCAAGCGCGCCTTCGACCTGCTGGGCGCCGCGGTCGGGCTGGTTGCACTGGCGCCGCTGCTGCTCCTGATCGCGCTATGGGTCCGGATCGACTCGCCCGGACCGGTGCTGTTCCGCCAGCAGCGCGTCGGGCGCGGCGGCGGCTTGTTCACGATCTACAAGTTCCGCACCATGCAGCAGCGCAAGCTCGACGGCCCCCAGATCACGGTCGGCGCCGACCCTCGCGTGACGCGCGCCGGCCGTTTCCTGCGCCACTACAAGCTGGACGAGCTGCCCCAGCTGTGGAACGTGCTCGAGGGCAGCATGAGCCTGGTCGGGCCGCGTCCCGAAGTGCCGCGCTACGTCGACTGCTATCCACCTGAACAGCGGCGCCTGGTGCTGTCGGTGGCCCCCGGCATTACCGACTGGGCCGCGATCCGCTACAAGGACGAGAACGCGATCCTGGCGCGCGCCGCCGACCCCGAGCGCGCCTACGTGGAGGCTGTCCTGCCCGTCAAGCTCGACTACTACGTGCGCTATGTCAGGGAACGCAGCTTCTGGGGCGACCTGCGGATCCTGGCGCATACCCTCGCCGCCCTGGTGCGCTGAGCGAAGGAGCATGCGATGCGGCTGCTGCACCTGGGCGACCTCGAGCTGACCCTGCCATTGGCCCTGGCGGCCGGCGGCTGGCTGCTCGCCGCCCGGGCCTGGCGCGCCGCGGCGGCCTGGGCGCTCCTGTTTGCCGGCGCCATGGCGCTGGTCGGCGGCAGCAAGGTCGCCTACCTGGGCTGGGGCACTGACATCGGCGCGCTCGGCTTCAAGGCGTTCAGCGGTCATGCCTTCGGCGTCACCGCGGTCTACCCGGTGCTCGGCTACTTGCTGTGCCGGCCCATCGGGCGAGGCTTAGCACTTGCCGCGGCCGGCGCCGGACTGGCGCTCGGGCTGGTGATGACCGTCGTCCTGGTCGGCCAGGGCGAACACGCGGTGACCGAAACGGCAACCGGCTGGCTGCTGGGCGCCTGCGCCAGTGTCGGCACCCTGTACCAGGCCGAGCCGCGCGGCGTGATGCCCGGCCCGGCCTCTCCCGCCAGTGCCGTGGCGCTCTTCCTCGTATCGGGTTTCTTGATGCAATCGGCGCATGTCGGTTACTGGATGATCAGGCTTGCGCTGGCGCTGTCCGGCAATGCACAGCCGTATTCCTGGGACACATGCTAGTGCTTATTTACCCATGGAGAACCACATGCTGACCTTCCCCTCGATACACTGGCAAGCACGAGCGCCTTTGGGCGAGAATCCCGTGCAGTCCCTCGTGATCTCCGCCCTGCGCGGGCTGGCGGCCCTGCAGGTGGCGGCCTCGCACCTGCGCGCCGAAATCTATCCCGGCCTGCGTACGCTCGAAGATCCGACCCTGGCCTACCTGGGGCTGGCCTTCTTCACCGGCTTCGCGCACCAGGCGGTGGTCGTGTTCTTCCTGATCAGCGGCTGGCTGGTGGGCGGTAGCCTGATGAACCGCTTCGGCAAACCGCAAGCCGTGGCGCACTATGCGATCGACCGCTTCACGCGCCTGTGGACGGTGCTGGTTCCCACCCTGCTGCTGACCCTGGTCGTCGGCCTGGTTATCGGCGCGGCCAGCACCGGCCCCATGAACTTCGACCCGGCCAACGAGTACTCGGCGGCGTCCTTCGCCGGCAACCTGTTCGGCCTGCAGGCCGTCGCCGTGCCCGACTTCGGCGGCAACTATCCACTGTGGAGCCTCGCCCATGAAACCTGGTACTACATCCAGTTCCCGCTGCTGTTGCTGGTGGTCGCAGGGAGCGGCCTGCTGCGCCGCGCCGCCGCGGCCGCGGCGCTGATCCTGCTGCTGTCGACCTTACGCGACATGATCTCGCTCTACTTCATCATCTGGCTGCTCGGCGCCGCGTTCTCGCGCGTGCGCATCGACTGCGGCAATCTCGTGCGCGGCCTGCTGCTGGTGCTGACGCTGGCGCTGTTCGTCTTTTACCGCCTGCGCGGCAACAACGACGATCTCGTGCCTGGGTCCTTTGTGCAGGACATCATCTGCAGCATCCCCTTCCTGTTCCTGCAGGCCTCGCTCCAACAGAAGGTGGATGCGACGGCGCCGGCCTACGTCCGGGCCAACCGGATAGCCGTGTTCTTCTCGGAGTTCTCGTTCTCGCTCTACGTGCTGCACATCCCGGTCATCGAGCTGATGCGCTATCTGGGCCGCCAGTTCCTGGGCCGCGAACGCCTCGACCCGAACCTCGCCACCGATTTCCTGTGGTACTTCACGGTACTCGGCACGGTAGTGGTGGCAGCCTATGTGTTCTACCTGCTGTTCGAGCGGCACACCATCCGGATCCGGAACGCCCTCAAGCAACTGCTGCTCACGCCGCGCGCGAAACCGGTACGGGTAGTGCTGTCGCCGGACTGATCGCCCGGCGCGGAGCCTGGGAGCTTGCCTCCCGGTCCCGCTACGCGCGCTCGGCGCCGTCCACGTAAGCAGGGGCCTTACCGAGCCAGGTTTGGCGCTTGCTAGCCAAAGAGAAAATCGCACGGCCCACCTTGGTCCGTGCAATGTTTACATCAAGCTCAGGGGTATGCAGCCGACGCAGACTGCGCTTGCGCCATGCTGTTACGCAAGTCCTGCCCGGTGTTTGTTCGGCGCGGCGGCCATGCAGGCCGACGTGATGGGGCGCGCTGGTCGAATCTCATTTCACGAGGCCGCCATGGCGAGCAGGTTCGCGTCAGCCCTCCATTGCACTGGATACTCAGGCGGATCCGCACCGGCTATCGTCAATCGACGTCCTGCTGCCGAGATCCGGAGCGTGGAGCTGATTTCGGACCCGTCACGGTGCTCCAACGCGATGTGCTGATGCCGGACCTTGGCGCAGTGTTGCGCGGTGCGGGCTTATGGTGGGTCCGCTGGCGACACAGGCGGCGCGGCTCTTGTGTCGGGCCTCGCCGGCGTGATCGACAGCGGACAGTTCACGGTGGATCTCAAGGCCGCGCTGTGGAACGCACACTGGCAATCCGACACCGCGGGTCACAATACCCACGGCCCTTGATTGCCAGTGAACCGGATCAAGGCCCTCACGCCGGGCCCTTCCCCCTTGTTATCCCCGGTCAGGCGACGTAGGCCAGCTGCGGCCCGCCGCCATATTGGGAGCGGTAGTCTCCCAGCCTGAGCGCCATGTCATTGAACAGCACTCCGCGCGGCGAGATCCCGGCGTGGTTCAGGCGCTTGATCGATTCGTTGATCTGGCCTTCGGTCGTGACGGCGGAGCGCGTCACCAGGAACACGGCGCCCGCGTGCGCGCCGATGATCAGGGCGTCGGCGACCGCCAGCAGCGGCGGCGGATCGATCAGCACCAGGTCGTACATTGGGCTGACGGTCTCGAGCAGGTTGCCGAAGTTCAGGTGCAGCAGGAACTCGGCGCGGTTCGTCGGCAGCTCGCCAGTGGGGATGAAGTCGAGCCGTTCGAGGACATTGTGGTGGATGACCTCGTCCACGGTGGCGCCGCCGGCGATCGCGCGCGACAGGCCCTTGCCGCGGTCGACGCCGAAGTAGCGGTGCAGGTGCCCGTTGCGCATGTCGGCGTCGATCAGGAGCACGCGCTTGCCGCTGGCGGCCATCACGGCGGCGAAGTTGGCGGCGATGAAGGACTTGCCGAGGTCGCGGGTTGGGCCGGCCATCATGACCACATTGTTTTTGAAGTGGGGCATGGAGAACTGCAGGGCCGCACGGAAGCTCCGCAGGCTTTCGACCGCCGGGTCTTCGGGCAGGATCTGGGCCAGCAAGGGCAGCACGCCGTCGGGCTTGGACTTGCGCATCAGCTTGTCCTGGTTGCCGCTGTGCGGGATCGAGGCGTAGACGACCCGTGCGCGCAGCATCCGTTCGATTTTCTGCGGATCGTCGATACCGCCGCGCATGGCCTTGCGGGTGAAGGCGAACAGCGTGCCGAGGAACAGCCCGGTCACGACCGCCATCGCCACGATCAGCGGCCGGTTCGGCTTGATCGGCTTTTCCGGCGCGATCGGCGCGTCGACCAGGCGCACGTTGCTGACCCGGCCGACGGAAATCAGGCGCAGCTGCTGCGCGGTGTTCGACAGCGCCGTGTACAGGTCGGTGTTGACCTTGATGTCGCGCGTCAGGCGCGCCTCGTCCTGTTCCATCACCGGCAAGGTGCGGATACGGCTGGCGATGGCTTCGATTTCGGCATCGACTTCCTTGCGCTGGCGGTTGACGGCGGCCACCACTGGGTGGTCTTCGGTGAAGCGCGCCAGCAGCTCGGTCTTCTTCTGGATCAGTTCCATGCGCCGGGTGCGCGCTGCCGCGGCCTGGGTCAGGCTCATACGCGCTTCCTCGCGCAGGTCGACGGTGCCGTGGGCGTTGCGGAACTGGTTGTAGCGGTCCTCGGACTGCTCCAGCTGGCGCTTGAGGATCGGCAGCTGCTGGTTCAGGAAGGCGAGCGACTTCTCGGCTTCCTCGGTCTTGCGCGCCAGGTTCTGGCGCATGTATTCGCGCCCGATCTCGCTCAGCAGGCTGTTGATGCGGGCCGAGCTTTCTCCCTGCAGCTTGACCTCGATGACACCGGACTGTTTGCCCTGCTCGGTGATCACCATCGAGCTCTGGATGGCCTGGATGGTGCCCAGGCGCGACTTGCGCTTGATGCGGAAGCGCGCCCCGGGATTGGCATACAGGCGGTCGACCTTGATCTCGAGCAGGCCGTCCGGCAGCGGCACCCGGTAGCGCTGGCCGACGGTGCCGTCGAAGGCCAGGCGCTGGCCGCCGCCGGAGAAGCGGTAGCGGTTGCCGGCGCGCGCAGTGAGGACGAATTCGCGGTTGAGCCAGGATTCCGGCACCTCGAACACGGATACGTCGGCCTTCTCGCCGCCCCATACGTAGCCGCCGTAGCCGAACAGGCCCGGATTGGACAGGTTGCCCGCGTTCTGGGTGGCGAACCAAAAGCCGGCCACCGGGAAGTATTTCGGCTGGACTTCGATGTAGAGCTGGAGGTTGTCGACCGCGCGCGAGACGACCATGCGCGAACGCAGCAGCTCCATCTCGGCGATCGCCGCCTTCTTGGTCTCGAACAGGGACGAGGCCTCGCTCAGGATGTTCTTGGAGGCGTTCGGGCTTTCCTCTTCGACGTGGATCATGAGGTTGGCCTCGTACACCGGCTTTGCCACCAGCGCGTACAGCACCGCCACCACGGTGATGAAGGCGGTGATGCTGCCGATCAGCCAGCGGCTGTCGTACAGGGTGTTGAAGTAGCCTTTCAGGTCGACCGTGGGCTCTTCGGGCAGGGGCTCGGGTGGCCGCGGGTCGAAGGGCACCGACAGCACCGGCGGGCTGTGCGAGATGTGGGTCAGCGGGTGGGCGTCGGCAGGATTGCTCATGGTGGCAGACCTCGCTCAGTGACGAAGGCGGTGGCGGCGTTCAGGGACGGGTGGTCACGCCGACCGCCGAGGTCAGCGCGCCCGGGAACAGCAGGCTCAGGTGGCGGTTCCAGTTCGCCAGCGGCGAGGCGGCGACATACACCACGTCCTTCGGCCGCAGCTCGAAGGACTCGGCCATGGCCAGTGCGCCGGTGACGCGCGCATCGAGCTGGAACACGCGGGTACGGTCGGGCGTCTTGCGCACCACGTAGATCTGGCGGGCGTCGCCGCTGAGCGGGCTGACGCCGCCGCTTTCGCCGAGCGCCTCGTTCAGGGTCAGGCGGCCGTTGTGCATGGTGAGCGCGCGCGGCGTGACCACCTCGCCGGACACGAAGACCTTGCTCTCGTCGCGCGAATGCACACGCACCACGTCGCCGTGGGCCAGCAGCACGGTGCCGGGATTGACGCCCTTCTGCACCAGGTCTCGCAGGTTGATCAGGTAGCGGTTCGGCCCGCGTTCGATCACGATCCGGCTCTGGTCCGCGCTGGGCAGCATGCCGCCGGCGCGGTTCAGCGCCTCGACCAGGGTCATGGGGATGTCGTTGATGGCCTGCAGGCCGGGCGCCTTGACCTCGCCGTCGATGTAGACCCGCTTGCTGCGGTAGGACTGGACCCGCAGGGTCAGGCTCGGGTGCGCGATGTAGCGCGCCAGCTTCTTGGTCAGCATCGACCTGGCCTGTTCTTCGGTCAGGCCTTCGACCTGCAGCAGGCCGATCAGGGGGAACTGGATGCGCCCCTGGTGGTCGACGGCGAAGCCGGGCTGCACCGCATTCGGCGGCGCGGCGCCGCTGTCGGTGGCGGCGGTGGCTGCGGTCATGCCGCTGCCGGCGAGCTCGGGGTGGTCCCAGACGACGATCGACAGCACGTCGCCCTGGCCGATGGTGTAGGGAGCGGGATTGGGTTCGATCAGCGGCGACAGGTCTTGCCGGGACAGCGCGGCCAGCGCACTTCGCTCGCTCTCGATCAGCTGCTCGGTGATCAATTCGGTGGGCGGAGCCTTGCCGTCCCCGTCCTTGCCGCTGCCTGCGAACTGGATTCCGGTGGTGCAGCCCGCCAGGCCGCTACCGAAGACGACGAGGAAAACCAGCAGCCGGCAAAAGACGATTGCAACTGAACGAGACGAAGCCATGATTGTTGCCTATCAAAAATAGACGCGTTACTGGAACGCTTCAGTCCAGCGTACGGTGTCCATCAGGCTTGGCTTTGTAGCTGATCAAACAGCAGGTGCGGCGCGGCTCAGCGAATTTCCTCTAGTAACTTCAGACCGTCCGCAAAGCGCCACACGCGGCGGATTTCGATGACGTCGAAGCGCGCCGCGACGTTCGGCGGGAAGGCGGAGTAGCGGGCATTGAGCTGGACGAAGCGGCGCACCATGTCGTCCATGTCGGCCCGGCCGCTGGAGCGGACGATGGTCACGTCGTCGACGCTGCCGTCGCTGCGCAGCGACAGGCTGACCAGCGGATCGATGCGGACGTCGCGCAGCGAGAACTGGGCGCCGCCCAGGATCGCGGTGCGCTCCAGTTTCTGGCGCACGCTGTCGACGTACAGGCGCACCGGCACATCGCGTTCGGCGCCGTCGGCCAGCGCGCGCCGCCCTGCGTGCGGATCAAGGGGCCGCGCCGGTGGCGGCGCCACGTTGGGGATGCTCAAGCCGCGCAGCATCTCGCGCGCGCGGCTCGCCAGCGCGCTGCCCGGGACGTTGCCGCCCGGCCGGGCGCCGTCACCGTCGCCAGCGCCCGGCCGGCCGGACGCGCCAGCGCCCGCTCCGGCGCCGCCCTGCCCCGCATTGCCGGCGCCCGGCAAGCCCTGGGCCTGCATCCGCTCGGCGCCGCGCTCGGCGGCAATACGGCGTTCGGACTGGGCGCGCTCGTCTGCCAGGCGGTGGGCCTGTTCCTCAGCCTCGGCACGCTGGCGCGCCTCGGCCTGTTCCTGTGCCAGGCGGCGCGCGTTTTCCTCGACGGCGCGACGTTCAGCTGCGAGACGTTCGGCGGCGGCCCGCTCGGCGGCAAGACGCTCGGCCGCCAGGCGTTCGGCTGCCAGCCGCTCGCTTGCCAGGCGTTCCGCGTTGCGCTGGGCCTGTGCCTGGCGCGCCTGCGCTTCTTCCTGTTCGCGCAGCTGCGCCAGGCGCTGCTGCTCGGCGTCGGCGCGGCGGCGGTCTTCCTGCTGCGCAAGCCGCGCCTGCTCGGCCGCCAGTTCCTCGGCCCGGCGCTGTTCGGCGGCGCGCTGCTCGGCCTGCTGGCGCTCGACCAGCTGCTGCTGCGCCAGTTCGCGGGCGGCCAGCTGCTCGTCGGCGAACTTCTGCTCGGCCTGCTGCCGTTCGAGCCGCTGCTTCTGCTCGGCCATCAGGGCGGCCTCGCGCTTGGCCAGGGCCTCGCGGTCGCGCCAAGTCATGAGCTCCTGTTCTTCGCGCAGCAGGCGCGCGGTTTCCGCCTCGCGGCGCTGCTCCGCTTCGGCCGCCGCGATCCGCTCCGCCTCTTCCTGGCGCTGGCGCTCGGTTTCCATGGCCTGCTCGTCCTCGCGCGCCGCCACCACGGCCTCGTCCGGCTCTGGCTTCGCGTCCGGCTCACTGCTGACGACGCTGGCCACCTTGTCGGGTGCGATGTCGGCCGGCGGCGGCGCGACCGCAAACTCGGCGTCCGGCTTCGCGGTGGACGCGATCACCGGCGCCGACACCGGCGGGCGCGCTTTGGGCTTCTTGCGCCGGACCGGGCGCGCGGCCGGCTTGGGCTGGACCGCCTGCGCCAGTTCGACAGCTTGCGGTCGCGGGTCGACCAGGCGCAGGCCTCTGGCGGGAGCAGCGGACTGTACTGGAAGCGGCTGTGGCGGCAAGGGCAATGCGGGGGCATCCACGGTGGCCGGCTGGGGCGCGGGGGTCGGCGCCGGCACGGGCGGGGCCAGCGTCACCCGGATCGGGCCATTGGCGCCGAGGTCGAAGCCGGGTACGCCGAACTGCAGCGACAGCAGCAGTGCGTGCAGGAGCGCGGATACCGCAATGCCGGTGACGAGGCGCCGGTCGCGCTGGACCAGTGGATCGTTCGGGCTCGAGTGCTGCGCTCTGGACATGCCGTGGGCTGGAAAGCAATAATTGTCAGGCTGGCATCTTAGCGTTTACTCGACAGTATTGCGAGCGCGCACGATTGCCTCCGGGCGCGAAGTCCGGAGTACGTTGGCTGAATCAGACGGTTTCCCCGGACGGCTATCTCTGGGTGCGGGTAAACGAGTAGGTCTCGCCGTGCGCCAGGTAGACCACGTCCTTGTCCAGCCCCGCCGCCTTGACCTCGCGCGCGAAGTCCTCGAGCGGCGACTTGAACACGTCGTAGTCGTTGAAGTGGATCGGCACGGTCTTCTTCGGCCGTACGATCTGCATCATGCGCACGCCGTCCTTGCCATCCATCGTGACCTTCAGCACCCCGAGGATGCGGGTGCCGCCCAGGTGCAGCAGGGCCAGGTCGATGTTCGGGAAACGCTGCGGGATGGCGCGGATGTCGTCGACCACCAGGGTGTCGCCGCTGATGTACATGCGGTAGTCGGGGGCGGCGGCGTTGGCGCCGAAATCGAGGATAGAGCCCATCACCTTGGGCAGCAGCACCGCGACCCCGGCGGGCCCGTGGCGTCCCGGCGTGGCAGTGATGCGCAGGCGCGCGTCGCCCTTGCTGACCTCGACCTTGTCCCAGCTGCTCAGGCCATAGGTGCGGGTGAAGCCCAGGCGCTTGAGCCGTTCGCTCGCTTCCTTGGGCGTGATGATCGGGGTGGCGCGGTTCAGCTTTTCCTCGACCAGCTGGTCGAAGTGGTCGCCGTGGTAGTGCGAGAGCACCACCAGGTCGATCGGCGGCAGGTCTTCGAATTTGATCGCCGGATTGGTCTTGCGCTCGGAAGTCAGGCCATAGCCGAGGTGCACGTGCTCGCCCTTGTGCAGGAAATTCGGGTCGGTCAGGATGGTGAAGCCCTGGTAGCGGATGATCACCGTTGCCGTGCCGATGAACTGCACCGTGCCGGTGCTTGCGTCCGGTGCCTGCGCGCCGTTCGCCGCCAGCTGGAGGGTGAAGACTTCGCCCTGTGCCGGGGTGGCGGTGGTGGCGGACGCGTCGGCGGCGCGGGCGGCTGGAACCAGGGCGCAGGACATCGCCATCAGGATGCAAAGACAGGGCTGGAACAGTCGTGCGTAAGGCATGTGCGCTCTCCGGAAACGCGCGCATCCGGGCGATGCGTGCTGCCAGAACGTTAACACGGCAGCGCTGCGAACGGCGTCCGCTTGCCTGCGAGATCGGACTACAGTTTGCCGACGATCCCAGCCAGGTGCTGACGTGCCTTGTGCCATTCGGTGCCGGCCAGCGCGGCGCTGCATTGCGGGCAGCTTTCAAATGGATTGCAGTCGTGCTCGATCGCGATGTAGTTGGTGCCGGTCACCGTCTTGCCCTGGTAGCTGTCGACGCGGCCCTTTCCGGAGGCGCCAGACGAGGCCGCCCCGGCGTCGCCGCCCTGCCCGGCCCACTTGGCAAAGGCGTCGGTCGCGACGCCGTCAGGCACGTACCAGCGGCGTTTGGTGGGATTCCAGCGGGCGCCCAGCGCTTTCGCCTCATCCTTCTCGGCATAGGGAACAGTCAGGAAAAGCATGCGGTCCTAGAGTTTGGTCAAGAATGGGCCATCGCGTTCCAGCACGGGTTGGCCTGCCCAGCTGGGTTCGAACCAGCGACCCTCAGCTTAGAAGGCTGATGCTCTATCCAACTGAGCTATGGGCAGTTCAGACAGCGCCTCATGCGATGCGCCGGAAATGAAACGGGCTGTCGAACGACAGCCCGCGGAGGAGTTTTGGTCGGAGTACAAGGATTCGAACCTTGGACCCCCTGGTCCCAAACCAGGTGCGCTACCGGGCTGCGCTACACTCCGATGTGGGGCTGATGATACTCCCGCAGCCGGGGCGCGTCAAATCGACGCGCCTTCTGCGCTCTCAGGCCGCCAGCTTGTCCGCGATGCGGCGCGCCATGCTTTCGGCGATGTCGGCTTCCTTGGCCTCGACCATCACACGGATCAACGGTTCGGTGCCCGAAGCACGGATCAGCACACGGCCGGAATCGCCCAGCTCGCGCTCGACCGCCTCCTTCTCGGCCACCAGGGCCCCATCCTTGGTCCAGTCGAAGCCTGGCGTCACGCGCTTGTTGATCAGGGTCTGCGGATACAGCTTGAGCTCGCTGCAGCACTCGGCCAGCGACTTGTTGCTGCGCCTCAGGGCCGACAGCACCTGCAGGGCCGAGACGATGCCGTCACCGGTGGTGTGCTTGTCCAGGGCCAGCAGGTGGCCCGAGCTTTCGCCGCCGAACAGCCAGCCGCGCTCCTGCATCACTTCCAGCACATAGCGGTCGCCGACCTTGGCGCGCGCGAAGCCCACACCCATCTGCTTGAACGCGACTTCCAGTGCCATATTGGTCATCAGGGTGCCGACGGCGCCCGCCACCGGGCCGGTCGACATGCGGTCGCGCACCATCAGGTACAACAGTTCGTCGCCGTTGTAGACGCGCCCTGCTCCGTCGACCATGATCAGGCGGTCGGCGTCGCCATCGAGCGCGATGCCGAGGTCGGCCTTGTTGGCCACCACGGCTTCCGACAGCGCTTTGGGCGCGGTGGCGCCGACGCCGGCGTTGATGTTGAAGCCGTCCGGCTGGGCGCCGATCGAGACCACTTCCGCGCCGAGTTCGTGGAACACGTGCGGCGCGATGTTGTAGGCGGCGCCGTGGGCGCTGTCGACCACGATCTTCAGGCCACGCAGGTCCAGTTCGTTGGGGAAGGTGCTCTTGCAGAATTCGATGTAGCGGCCCTGGGCGTCGCGCAGGCGGCTCGCGCGGCCCAGCTTGTCCGAGGGCACGCAGCCCATCGGCAAGTCGATGGCTTCTTCGATTTCCAGTTCCACCGCGTCCGGCAGCTTGGTGCCGTGCTGCGAGAAGAATTTGATGCCATTGTCCTGGAAGGGATTATGCGAGGCCGAGATCACGACGCCGGCCTGCAGGCGCAGCGCGCGGGTCAGGTAGGCAATGGCTGGGGTCGGCATCGGGCCGGCCAGCATCACGTCGACGCCGGCGGCCGAGAAGCCCGCTTCCAGCGCGGCTTCCAGCATGTAGCCCGAGATGCGGGTGTCCTTGCCGATCAGGACGACCGGACGGCCGCTGCTCGATTTCCCGCCCTTGGCCAGCACCGTGCCGGCGGCATAGCCGAGGCGCATGACGAAGTCGGGCGTAATCGGCGCTTCCCCTACCAGGCCGCGAATACCATCCGTACCGAAATATTTCCGTGCCATTATTCTTCTCTTTTCTTTCCGTGATTAAACGTCGGTGGGTATTTTATCTGGTGTAATTATTTCACGTCGTCACGATTCGTTCGTGCCCGCATGCCATACCTTCAGTGCGTCGACGGTCTCTGCCACATCGTGCACCCGTACAATTCTAGCGCCATGCGCCACCGCAGCCAATGCCCCGCCGACGCTGCCGGCAACGCGCTCTTCCACCGGTTTTCCGGTGACGGCGCCAATCATGGATTTGCGCGACAGCCCGGCCAGCACCGGCAGGCCGACTTCCATGCGGATGCGGCCAAGCTGGCGCAGCAGCGCGTAATTGTGCTCGACCGTCTTGCCGAAGCCGAAGCCCGGGTCGACGCAGATCCGTTCGCGCGCAATGCCTGCGCGCACCAGGGTGTCCACCCGTTCGTTCAGGAAGGCGATCACCTCCCCGACCACGTCGGTGTAGTTGGGCGCCTGCTGCATGGTCTGCGGCGTGGCCTGCATGTGCATTACGCACAGCCCGCAATCGCTGTCGCGCACCGCCTCGATGGCGCCGGGAGCGCGAAAGCCGTTGATGTCGTTGATCATGTCGGCGCCGGCGATGATCGCCTCACGCATGACTTCCGGCTTGCAGGTGTCGACCGACAGCGCGGCGTCGAGGGTGCGCAGCGCATACAGCGTGGGGATCACGCGCGCCAGCTCTTCGGCGACCGGAACGCTGGGCGAGCCCGGGCGGGTCGATTCGCCACCGACGTCGATCATGCCGGCGCCGTCGCGAATCATCTCTTCGGCATGCGACAGGGCGAACTCGAGGCCCTGGTAGCGGCCACCGTCGGAGAAGGAATCGGGAGTAACGTTCAGGATACCCATCACAATGGGATGGGTCGAGTCTGGCCCTTCCAGCGCGAAGCTGTACTGGCCGCATTGCAGGTTCTTGAGCATGGCGTAAAAACTGGGGAGCGTTAACGAGCAAAAGGCATCCGTGAGGGATGCCTTTTGCTTGGTGGATCAGGCGATCATGCCGGGGCGGTGGTCGGTGCCACGCCGCCCGGACCGTTGTCGCCCGGCGGGGTGCGCTTGGTCAGGATGCTGGTCTTCGACTGGCGCGGCTCGCGGCCGGCCATGATGTCGTTGATCTGCTCGGCGTCGATGGTTTCCCAGTCGAGCAGCGCCTTGGTCATCATTTCGACCTTGTCGCGGTTTTCTTCGAGCAGGCGGCGCGCCAGGGCGTACTGCGTGTCGAGGATGTTGCGGATCTCGGCGTCGACCTTCTGCTGCGTCGCTTCCGAGATGGTCTTGGTGGCGCCGCCGAAGAAGCCTTCGTTCTCGCTGTCTTCGTAGACCATCACGCCCATGCTCTCGGACATGCCGAAGCGGGTCACCATCGAACGGGCCAGCTTGGTGGCGCGGGCGAAGTCGTTCGAGGCGCCGGTCGACATCTGGCCGACGAAGATCTCTTCGGCGATACGGCCGCCGAACAGGATCGAGATTTCTTCCAGCATCTTGTCTTTGTAGCCGGACAGGTTGTCGTGCTCAGGCAGCTGCCAGGTCAGGCCGAGGGCGTAGCCGCGCGGCATGATCGTGACCTTGTGCACCGGGTCGGCCTTCGGCAGCAGCTTGGCGACCACCGCGTGGCCCGACTCGTGGTAGGCCGTGTTGCGGCGCTCTTCCTCGCGCATGACCATCGACTTGCGCTCCGGACCCATGTAAATCTTGTCCTTGGCGTCTTCGAAGTCGATCATCTCGACCAGGCGCTTGCTGCGGCGCGCGGCGAACAGCGCTGCTTCGTTGACCAGGTTGGCGAGATCGGCGCCCGAGAAGCCCGGGGTGCCGCGCGCCAGGATGTCGGCCTTGACGTCGGTACCGATCGGAACCTTGCGCATATGCACGTTCAGGATCTGTTCGCGGCCGCGGATGTCCGGCAGGCCCACCATCACCTGGCGGTCGAAACGGCCCGGACGCAGCAGCGCCTTGTCCAGCACGTCGGCGCGGTTGGTCGCGGCGATCACGATGACGCCCGAGGAGGCTTCGAAGCCGTCCATCTCGACCAGCAGCTGGTTCAGGGTCTGTTCGCGCTCGTCGTTGCCGCCGCCCATGCCGGCGCCGCGGTGACGGCCGACGGCGTCGATCTCATCGATGAAGATGATGCAGGGCGAATGCTTCTTGGCGTTCTCGAACATGTCGCGCACGCGGGACGCACCCACGCCGACGAACATCTCGACGAAGTCCGAACCGGAGATCGAGAAGAACGGCACTTTCGCTTCGCCGGCGATGGCGCGCGCCAGCAGGGTCTTACCGGTACCCGGAGGACCGACCATCAGCACGCCGCGCGGAATGCGGCCGCCCAGTTTCTGGAACTTGGTCGGGTCTTTCAGGAAGTCGACGATTTCCGAGACTTCTTCTTTCGCTTCATCGCAACCGGCGACGTCGGCGAAGGTGACAGTATTGTTGGTTTCATCGAGCATGCGCGCCTTCGACTTGCCGAAGGAGAAAGCGCCTCCCTTGCCGCCGCCCTGCATCTGGCGCATGAAGAACACCCACACGCCGATGAGCAAGAGCATCGGGAACCACGAAATGAAGACCTGCTGCAGGAACGAAGGTTCTTCCGGCGGCTTCACGTCGAAGCGCACGCCGTTGTCGCGCAGGTCGCCGATCAGGCCACGGTCGAGGATGGTCGCGGTGGCGCGCACCTTGCTGTCGTCCTGGCGGGTCGCGGTAATATTCGAACCCTCGATCACGACGTCCTTGATGCGACGTGCCTTCACCTCGTCGAGAAGCTCGGAATAAGCGATGGTCTTGCTGCCGCCGGCGACGCTGTGGTTGTCGAACTGCTTGAACAGCATGAACAACAGCAGCGCAACGACCACCCAGATGGCGGATTTGGAAAACATATTATTCACGAAAACTCCTCCGATGCGATTGCATCTCTACCGATTTCAGTATGACGATTTTAACCGCAATAAGCCGACGCCGCCACGCAACGTAAGCAATAGTGCCGAAATGCCATTTTTCTAAGTACGGGCCGGTGCGCAACCGTTTGCGCAGCCAGCCTCACGCGGCTGATGTGTGGTTGCCGCGCCGAATATCAAGGGCAAAACGGTCCCGAAATGCGGAATTCACGCTACTGGATTCTTCAGACCGCGTCCAAGCAGGAAAATTTCAGACGATTTGTCCCGGCTTGCCTTGGGTTTGACCTGTTTGACCGTTTTGAATTCGTCCCGGAATTTTTCCAGTATCTGAGTAAATCCCATATCTTTAAAGCACTTCACGAGCAATGCCCCGCTCGGTTTCATGTGCATTTGAGAAAACTCAATGGCCAAGTCGATCAAGTGTTCCATTCGCGCCGCATCCGCGGTCGGAATACCGGACAGATTGGGCGCCATGTCGGACAGGACCAGGTCGGCCTTGCGGCCCTGCAGCAGCCCGTCGAGCTGGCCGAGGACTTCTTCCTCGCGAAAATCGCCCTGGATGTACTGGACGTCCGCGATCGGTTCCATGGGCAGCATGTCGAGGCCGATGATGGTGCCATTGATGCCGCCGCCATCAGCGCCGGCCAGCTTGCGGCGGGTGTACTGGGCCCAGCTGCCGGGGGTGCAGCCGAGGTCGACGATGACCTGGCCCGGCTTGATCAGTTTTTCGCTCTCGTCGATTTCCTTGAGCTTGTAGGCGGCGCGGGCGCGAAAGCCTTCTTTCTGGGCCAGTTTGACGTACGGGTCGTTAATATGGTCGTGCAACCAGTTTTTGTTTAATTTGTTCTTGGCCATTCGCGTAGAATACTGCTTTTAAAGGTACTTCCAAAAAAATTATTATGCTTAAACTCACTCCGGCCGAGCGCAGCGCACTGCGCGCCGAGGCCCACGGACTCAACCCAGTCGTCATGATCGGCGAATCCGGCCTGACCGAATCGGTCATGAAAGAAATCGCCGCGAGCCTGGACGCGCACGGCCTGATCAAGGTCCGCGTGTTCGGCGACGACCGCGAAGCCCGTGTCGAGATGTATGAACAGATCTGCGTGGAACTCGACGCGGCCCCTGTCCAGCACATCGGCAAGCTGCTGGTGCTCTACCGTCCGAAGAAGGAAGCCGTCAAGGAACGCAGCGGTAAGACCGGCAAGGGCATGCGCGAAGTTACCATCGTCAAGGCCAGCGCCAGCGGCACCAAGAAGCCGAGCGTCACCAAGGTCATGCTGAAGGGGAACGAACGCGTCACCGCGGGCGGCAACATCAAGCGCGCCAAGCCGCGCCAGACGTCCAGCAAGAAGAATGCACTGAACAAGTGATCGGCGTGGGCCAAACAAAACCGGGGCGACCCGGTTTTTTTTCGCCTGTCGCCAGGCTCAGCGGCTCTTGAGGACCAGGACTGCCGCCAGGATGCTCTCCACCACGTGGAACAGCTGCGACACCCCGTGCATGACGGCGAACTGCGTCCAGTACGGCGACGCCCTCACCCCGCCTGGCCCCGCCAACTCGCGCATCTGCGCCATGGCCGGCTGCAATCCCGCCCACATCACGAGCGCGCAGGCCAGCATGGCCAGCACCAGGAGGTTCAGGGAACGGCGTCGGCCGGGCTCGAGGTCGCCGGACACCCGCACCAGGACGAACATCAGCGCTGCGCATCCGATCGACACCCAGCCGAGCCGGTGCAGGAGCCCTGCTACGACGTCGCCAGCAACAAGGCTCGGTACCGCCGCGAACACCGCCGGCGCCGCGATATAGCCGAGCGCCCACAGCGCCCCCGCCCACAGCACCGCCACCAGCAGCCGCGCGGCTGCCAGGCGGGATGCGGAGCGCGGAAGGCTGGCCTGCATCAGACGTAGCGGACTTCGAGGATTTCGTATTCGCGCGGACCCGACGGCGCCTGCACTTCGACCACGTCGCCGGCGTATTTACCGATCAGGGCGCGGGCGATCGGCGATGTGACCGAGACCTTGTTCAGCTTCAGGTCGGCTTCGTCGAGGCCCACGATCTGGTAGCTCACCTTCTGGCCGCTATCCAGGTCTTCCAGGTCGACGGTTGAGGCGAACACGACGCGGCCTTCCGCGTCCAGCGTGGCCGGGTCGATGATCTGGGCGGCGCTCAGCTTGCCCTCGAGTTCCGCGATGCGGCCTTCGACGAAGGCCTGGCGCTCTTTCGCTGCATCGTATTCGGCATTTTCGGACAGGTCGCCGTGCGAGCGCGCTTCGGCGATCGCGTCGATCACATTACGGCGCTCCTTGGTCTTGAGCTGGTGCAGCTCTTCCTTCAGGAGTTCGGCGCCGTATTTGGTCAGTGGTACGGTAGTGTTCATGTCGCTTTACGTTGTTTCGTGATTGGACGATGTGCACCTTGAAAAACCTGCTGCGCGTTGCACTGGCGCCCTGCGATGCTCACTGTACTCTCGTACAGCTGCGCTTCTTGGCCACCATTGCTGCCGCTCGCGACGGTTTTTTAAGGTGCACTTACCAAGTGAAAACCACAGAGGCGCGCGGCGCTTGGCCACGCGAGCTCTGTGGTTCAGAGGTACTACTTGCTGCTTAGTTTAAGGTTTTATGAAGACCTTGTAAATCATAGACACGCAGCTCGTCCAGGTGGCGCATGCCCTCGATCGCGGCTTCCGCGCCGGCGATGGTCGTGTAGGTGACCACGCGCGACTGCAGGGCCGAGGTTCGGATGGTGCGCGAATCGGTGATCGCGGAACGCTTCTCTTCCACGGTGTTGACGACCATGACGATTTCGCGGTTCTTGATCATGTCGACCACGTGCGGACGGCCCTCCAGCACCTTGTTCACCGGGCGTACCGGCAGGCCGGCCGCTTCGATGACGGCGGCGGTGCCCTTGGTGGCGACCAGCGAGAAGCCCAGCGCCACCAGTTCGCGCGCCACGCCGACGGCGCGCGGCTTGTCCGCACCCTTCACCGACAGGAACACGGTGCCCTTGGTCGGCAGGATGATGCCGGCCGCCAGCTGCGACTTCACGAAGGCTTCGCCGAAGGTCTCACCCACGCCCATCACTTCGCCGGTCGACTTCATTTCCGGTCCCAGGATGGTGTCGACGCCCGGGAACTTCACGAACGGGAACACGACTTCCTTGACGCTGTAGAACGGCGGGGTCACCTCTTGCGTGACGCCCTGCTGGGCCAGGGTCTGGCCCACCATGCAGCGCGCCGCGATCTTGGCCAGCTGCAGGCCGGTCGCTTTCGACACGAACGGCACGGTACGCGAAGCGCGCGGGTTCACTTCCAGCACGAACACGGTGTCCACGGTTTTGCCGTCGACTTCCGACTGCTGGATCGCGAACTGCACGTTCATCAGGCCGACCACGTTCAGGGCCTTGGCCATCAGCGAGGTCTGGTGCTTGAGCTCAGCGATGGTTTCTTGCGACAGCGAATACGGCGGCAGCGAGCAGGCCGAGTCGCCCGAGTGCACGCCAGCCTGTTCGATGTGCTCCATCACGCCGCCGATAAAGGTGGCTTCGCCGTCCGAGATGCAGTCGACGTCGACTTCGATGGCGTCGTTCAGGAAGCGGTCCAGCAGCACCGGCGAATCGTGCGAGACCTTGACCGCTTCGCGCATGTAGCGCTCCAGGTCGCGCTGCTCGTGGACGATTTCCATCGCGCGGCCGCCCAGCACGTAGGACGGACGCACCACCAGCGGGTAGCCGATTTCCTCGGCCAGCGCCAGCGCGTCGGCTTCGGTGCGCGCGGTGCGGTTCGGCGGCTGGCGCAGGCCGAGCTTCTGCAGCAGCTGCTGGAAGCGTTCGCGGTCTTCGGCCGCGTCGATCATGTCCGGCGAGGTGCCGATGATCGGCACGCCGTTGGCTTCCAGGTCCAGCGCGAGCTTGAGCGGCGTCTGGCCGCCGTACTGCACGATCACGCCTTCCGGCTTTTCCAGGTCGACGATTTCCAGCACGTCTTCCAGGGTCAGCGATTCGAAGTACAGACGGTCCGAGGTATCGTAGTCGGTCGACACGGTCTCCGGGTTGCAGTTGACCATGATGGTCTCGTAGCCGTCGTCGCGCATGGCGAGTGCCGCGTGCACGCAGCAGTAGTCGAATTCGATGCCCTGGCCGATGCGGTTGGGGCCACCGCCCAGCACCATGATCTTCTTCTTGTCGGTCGGGTTGGACTCGCACTCCTCATCATAGGTCGAGTACATGTAGGCGGTATTCGTCGCGAACTCCGCGGCGCAGGTGTCGACGCGCTTGTACACCGGGCGAATGCCCAGCGCATGGCGGCGCTCGCGCACGGCCTGCGGCGTGGTCTGCATCAGGAAGGCCAGGCGGCGGTCCGAGAAGCCCTTTTGCTTCAGTTTGTACAGGGTCGGCTTGTCGATGCTGTCCAGCTTCTGGTGATCCAGCCACAGCTCGATGTCGACGATCTCCTTGATCTGCACCAGGAACCACGGGTCGATCTTGGTGAGGTTGTGCACTTCGTCCAGGGTGAAGCCCTGGGCGAACGCGTCACCCACGTACCAGATGCGCTCCGGACCCGGCTCGCCGAGTTCTTCTTCGATCTTCTCGCGGTCGCGCGTCTTTTCGTTCAGGCCGTCCACGCCCACTTCCAGGCCGCGCAGCGCCTTCTGGAAGGATTCCTGGAAGGTGCGGCCCATGGCCATCACCTCGCCCACCGATTTCATCTGGGTGGTCAGGTGCTTGTCCGCGGTCGGGAATTTCTCGAAGGTGAAGCGCGGGATCTTGGTGACGACGTAGTCGATCGACGGCTCGAACGATGCCGGGGTCGCGCCGCCGGTGATCTCGTTGCGCAGCTCGTCCAGCGTGAAGCCGACCGCCAGCTTGGCCGCCACTTTCGCGATCGGGAAACCGGTGGCTTTCGAGGCCAGCGCCGAGGAACGCGACACACGCGGATTCATCTCGATGACGATCATGCGGCCGTCCTTCGGGTTGATCGCGAACTGCACGTTCGAGCCGCCGGTGTCGACGCCGATCTCGCGCAGCACGTTGATCGACGCGTTGCGCATGATCTGGTATTCCTTGTCGGTCAGCGTCTGCGCCGGCGCGACGGTGATCGAGTCGCCGGTGTGGACGCCCATCGGATCCAGGTTTTCGATCGAGCAGATGATGATGCAGTTGTCCTTCTTGTCGCGGACGACTTCCATCTCGTACTCTTTCCAGCCGAGCAGCGATTCTTCGATGAGGAGTTCGTTGGTCGGCGAGGCTTCCAGGCCGCGCTTGCAGATCTGTTCGAACTCTTCCTCGTTATAGGCGATGCCGCCGCCGCTGCCGCCCATGGTGAAGGACGGACGGATGATGGTCGGGAAGCCCAGCTCGCGCTGCACGGCGCGCGCTTCGTCCATCGAATGCGCCACGCCCGAGCGCGCCGAACCGAGGCCGATCTTGGTCATCGCATCCTTGAACTTGGAGCGGTCCTCGGCCTTGTCGATGGCTTCCGGGGTCGCGCCGATCAGCTCGACCTTGTACTTTTCCAGCACGCCGTTGTGGTGCAGGTCGAGCGCGCAGTTCAGCGCGGTCTGGCCGCCCATGGTCGGCAGAATCGCGTCCGGGCGTTCCTTGTCGATGATGCGTTCGACGACCTTCCAGGTGATCGGCTCGATGTAGGTGACGTCTGCCGTTTCCGGGTCGGTCATGATGGTCGCCGGGTTCGAATTGACCAGGATGACCTTGTAGCCTTCCTCACGCAGGGCCTTGCAGGCCTGGGCGCCCGAATAGTCGAACTCGACCGCCTGGCCGATGACGATCGGACCCGCGCCGATGATCAGGATGCTTTTGATATCACTACGTTTTGGCATTTATTTCTTCTCCGCGGCTTGCATCAAGTTGATGAAGCGGTCAAACAGGTAGGCGACGTCGGTCGGGCCGGGCGAGGCTTCCGGGTGGCCCTGGAAGCAGAAGGCCGGCTTGTCGGTACGCTCGAATCCCTGCAGCGAGCCGTCGAACAGCGAGACGTGGGTCACGCGGCAGTTGGCAGGCAGGGTTTCCGGGTCGACCGCGAAACCGTGGTTCTGCGAGGTGATCAGGACCTTCTTCGAATCGAGGTCCTGCACCGGGTGGTTGGCGCCGTGGTGGCCGAACTTCATCTTCATGGTCTTGGCGCCGGAAGCCAGCGCCATGATCTGGTGGCCGAGGCAGATGCCGAAGGTCGGGATGCCCTTCTCGATCAGCTCGCTGCTGGCCTTGATGGCGTAGTCGCAGGGTTCCGGGTCACCCGGGCCGTTGGCCAGGAAGATGCCGTCCGGGTTCAGCGCAAGCGCGTCTTGCGCGGTGGCCTGGGCCGGGAGCACCGTCACCTTGCAGCCGCGCTCGGCGAGCATGCGCAGGATGTTGCGCTTGACGCCGTAGTCGAAGGCGACCACGTGGTATTGGGGATTCTCTTGCTTGCCGAAGCCTTCGCCCAGCTTCCACTCGGTTTCGGTGAAGACGTAGGGTTCCTTGACCGAGACCACCTTGGCCAGGTCCATGCCGGCCAGGCCCGGGAAGGAGCGCGCCAGTTCCAGCGCCTGCGCTTCGAGCGGTTCCTTGCCCTGGATGCCGGTCAGGATGGCGCCGGCCTGTGCGCCCTTCTCGCGCAGGATGCGGGTCAGCTTGCGGGTGTCGATGCCGGCGATGGCCACCACGTTTTCCTGCTTCAGGTAGTCCGAGAGCGACTGGGTGGAACGGAAATTCGATGCCAGCAGCGGCAGGTCACGGATGATCAGGCCGGCGGCGTGGACCTTGGAGGCCTCGACGTCGGCCGGGTTGACGCCGTAGTTGCCGATGTGTGGGTACGTCAGGGTAACGATCTGACGCGAATAGCTGGGGTCGGTGAGGATTTCCTGGTAGCCCGTAATCGCGGTATTGAAGACCACTTCACCGGTCGTGTGGCCGGCGGCACCAATGGAATAGCCTTTGAAAATCGTTCCGTCTGCGAGGGCCAGGATGGCCGGGACGGCTGGGCCAGAAAAAAATGGCGGCAAGGGTAACTCCCAATAAAGTTACCGTAGCTGCGCCACGTCAGACCGACATCCAACAAACCCGGGCGGAAGTGCTCGTGCCGGTAGCTGGACATCTAGTTGAATGAGGGATGGTGGGTAGTCGCTACGGCAAATGTGTGAATGGTTAAACTTCCAAATTATAGCGCGAACTGCCCCTATTCGGCAATGCAGCATTTTGAGGAAATGGCCATTATTTTGCCCAAACTGGCGGGAAAGGGGCGCGCAAAACGCGGTTTTGCTGCTTCTGCGAAATAAAAGAAAAGGCACCCGCAGGTGCCTTCTCGTGACGGCTTGGTGACCAGCCCGGCGTTCAGGCGCCGGTCAGGGCCGCGATGCCGGCCTTGGCGATCTGGGCATCCTCGTTCGACTTCACGCCCGACACGCCGACCGCGCCGATGACGTGGCCATCGACGATCACCGGCACGCCGCCTTCCAGCATGCCCTCGAGTTCCGGCGCCGACAGGAAGGACACGCGGCCGTTGTTGATGACGTCTTCATACACCTTCGACTCGCGGCGGCCGAGCGCGGCGGTCTTGGCCTTGGCCGGCGCAATATAGGCCGACGTGGCGGCGGCGCCGTCGAGGCGCTGGTACCACAGCAGGTGGCCGCCATCATCGACGATGGCAAAGGACACGGCCCAGTTGTTGCGCAGCGCTTCTGCTTCGGCCGCCGCGGCGATCGTCTTGGCGTCTTCGAGGGTGAGGTAGGGCTTGGTTTTCATGTGATGTCCTGGTTATTGTGCTTGCTGCTTGGCCTTGAGCTTGGCCTTAATCTGGGGCATGACGGCAGCTGCCGCCTGCTCGCCGGCGAGGATCGCCAGGTTGCGGTTGTTGAAGTCCGCGCTGCCCATGTTGCCGAGGGCCGGGGTGATGACGACATCCGCTTCCTTCAGTTCGAAGTGATTCAGTCGCTGGCCCATGATGCTGAAGGTCTGCATCAGCACGTCGAGCGAACTGGCGGTGGCCGCTCCTTCGGTCGCGCTCGAGATGTTCACCGCGATAATGAATTCAGCGCCCATGTCCTTGGTGAACTTTACCGGCACCGGGGCCACCAGGCCGCCGTCGACATAGGTATTGGCGCCGATCTTCACCGGCTGGAACACGCTCGGCACGCTCGACGAGGCGCGCACGGCCATGCCGGTATTACCCTTGTTGAAGAGGATCGGCTGGCCGGTCTTCAGATCGGTGGCGACAGCGCCGAAACGGATCTTCAGGCGCTCCATCGGCACGCCGCCGACGGCCTTGTTCACGTAATTCTGCAGCGCCTCCCCTTTCAGCACGCCGGTGGACTTGCCGAACAGCGGCAGCGCCCAGTCCGAGATGGTCGCCTCGTCCATCGCCAGCGCCGTCTTCTGCAGGGTAAAGCCATTCATGCCGGATGCGTAAAGGGAACCGACGACGGACCCGGCGCTGGTCCCGACCACGATCTCGGGCACGATGCCCTGCGCTTCCAGCGCCTTGATAACACCGATATGGGCAAAACCACGCGCCGCGCCGCCGCCGAGGGCGAGGCCGATTTTCACCTTGCGCGGCGGCGCCGGCGGCGTCGCCTGCTGGGCGACCGGAGTGGCGGGAGGCGGAGTCGGGGTGCTGCCGCAGGCAGTGAGGAACAGCGCGGCGCAGGCGATCAGGGAGCTACGACGAGAGAACATAAGGCGTGCCAAAAAGAACGAGGCACGATTGTACCCCGACCACAGCAATGAGGGTCAGAGTCGAATTAACTGGAACATTTCATAATTGAACGACTTCTAATTAGGGTCAGAGTCGAATTGTTGAGCAATTGCGCACCAACTAATTAGGGTCAGAGTCGAATTGTTGAGAAATTCCTCAAAGTTGCTCGGCAATTTGACTCTGACCCTAATTACTCACTCGATCGCATCCTCGATCCAGGTCAGAAGGCGCTCGCTCACATGTTGCTTGCACTTGCTCGCATCCTTGCCTATGCGTTGACGTTCAAGCTGGAGGAAGCCGTGGGCAGCCTTCCGAGAAATCGACAGATACTTGACCCGGTTTCGCTTTAACCTGAAGTGCCGTCGGCCATCCTCCATGGTATCGACCAGGTCGATGGACACAAAGAGCCCCTTGTGCATCCTGTAAAGCGTTACCGATGCATACCGGTAGCGACCGAGCTTGGAGGACATAGCGGCGAGCAATTTTTCTGGATCTGCGAGCAGTCGAGCCGGCGCCCGCATCACCTGTTCGGCAGCAAGGCGACAACGAAGTCGGGCAGTTCTGGCCCAGCGATTCGACGCTTCGCAGAATGGCTTGCCAGCTTGCTTGCGTCCTGCCCCCGATGCCCCCATCGCCAGAATCACTGGCTCCAGAATCCACCCTATACTTCTCAGCAACGCGGCATCCGGATCTTCATACCACTCGCCAGCGTCCAACGCCTCCATGAATCCCTCGACGATCGTCCCGGACTCGCTAACGAGATTGGCAAGCGTAACCAGCATCGGGCCCGCCGGCATGTCGGACACACCTGGACGAGATACGAGTACGATCCAGAATATCCATTGCGCCGACCAGCCTATCAGGCCAATGGCGCGGCCAATTTCTTTCATTAGTTCGGGATTACGCACTTTCGCCAGTCGACAGGCTATTTTGGCAACACACGCGAGCCAGCCGGCGAACATCCAAACGGTGATTATTGACAGACTCCAGTGCATTGGGGCGTTGACCCATGCATAGGCAAATGCACCCATGATCGCCAGGACGAGCGAACCCAGGAACGCTGGAACGATCAGCAAGGGTGTCCGGCCAGAAGGCTTGTAGTAAGTTGGACGCATCCACAGGCTCCGGAAAACATGAAGTTCGCCCTGGGGTCCGAAGTCAGCCTGCCGGCGCGACAGCGCCCTCCGTCGAGACATGGCGTGAGCGAGAAGCTGAACAAGGACGCAAGTGCGTCGTTGGCAATCTACGCTCGCTCACCCAACATTTCTTGCCTGATCGCAAATCTCTCAGTCATGGCTTAGCTCTGCTTGAGCAAAGCGTACTTCCCTGAAATGGTCAGTGTTTAAAAACTGGTGAGTGGCACTGTAGTCTGCCGCAATGTGTCACCAGTCACCGGATATGCGTTAGCGCGAAATTAGGGTCAGAGTCGAATTACCGAGCAACTTCAAAAGTTTCCCGATAATTCGACTCTGACCCCAATTGTTGTGCAAGAGCCCGGCAGAAAGAAGGGCAAGGGTCGAGTCCAATTACTTTGAAAGTTAACAATCTTTCCGAATAATTCGACTCTGACCCCAATTGGGCTTAACCCGGGAGGGAGGTGTTGGGCAGGACCGCGGTGAAGGTGCTGCCCTGGCCCGGAACGGACGTGATCACCAGGCGGCCGCCGTGGCGCAGGAGGACGTGTTTGACGATCGCCAGGCCCAGGCCAGTGCCCTGCGTTTCGCGCGAGCGGCTCTTGTCAACGCGGTAGAAGCGTTCGGTCAGGCGCGCGATGTGGATCGGTTCGATGCCGATGCCGCAATCCGTGACCGCGAAGCGCAGGTCGTCGGGACCGCGGGTCCAGGACAGGCGGATGGTGCCGCCGTTCGGCGAATAGCGTACCGCATTCGAGGCCAGGTTGGCGAAAGCGCTGCGCAGTTCTTCCAGGCTGCCCATCACGTCGGGGCCGTCGACCTCCACTTCGACCTGGTGGCGGCCGCCCGACAGCGCCCTCGCCTCCGCGGCCACCGATTCGGTCATGGCCTTCATGTCGACGCGCTCGCGTTTCAGCGGGAATTCGTCGGACTCCAAGCGCGACAGCGTCAGCATGTCGCCGATCAGGCGCTGCATGCGGTGTGCCTGCTCAGTCATCAGTTCCAGGTGCGCGGTGCGGGTGGCCACGTCCAGGCCGGGGTCGGACATGGCGATCTCGAGGAAGCCGACGATCACCGTCAGCGGCGTGCGCAGTTCGTGCGAGGCGTTGGCGATGAAGTCGCGCCGCATCGCCTCGATGCGCTCGGTATCGGTAGCGTCGTGGGTGACCAGGATCTGGCGCCGGTTCTCGAACGGGATGATGCGGCACTCGAGCTTCCTGCCACGGAAGGACAGGGTCAGCGGCTGCTCGTAGCGGCCCAGGATGACATAGTCGATGAATTCGGGATGGCGCACCAGGTTGGTCACGCGCAGGCCCTTGTCGCGTGCCATGGTCAGGCCCAGGTGGCGCTCGGCCGCCTCGTTGCACCATTCCAGGAACAGCACGTCGTCCATGATCGCCACGCCTTCCGGCAGCAGCCCCATCGCTTCGCGGAAGCGCGCCAGCCATTCGGCCATCTCGGCCTGGTGGCGTTCGTCCTCGCGCCGCAGGCGGTACAGGCGTGCGAACACGTCGGTCCAGGCGCCCCACCCGTCCGGCAGGCGGCTCGAGTGCGGGTCGTTCAGCCACTCGCCCAGCTCGTGCAGGTAACGCAGCTGGACGAACAGCGCGACCACGACCGCCGCCAGCGCGAAGGCGAGGCCGGCCACCCTGCCCGCCATCCACCAGACGATGCCGGCCGCAACGAACAGCAGGCCCAGGCGCAGGACGGCCGGCACCCAGAACAGTATTTTCGGACTCATTGAGCGCATCGGTTCACTTCTCGGACAGCATGTAGCCGACGCTGCGCACCGTGCGGATCAGGCCATCGGCGCTTTTCAATGCCTTGCGCAGCCGCAGCACGTGCACGTCCACCGTGCGTTCCTCGATCACGGCGTGGTCGCCCCACACCTTGTCGAGCAACTGGGCGCGCGAGAACACGCGTTCGCGGTGCGCCATCAGGAACTTCAGCAGCTTGTATTCGGCATTGCCGATCTCGATCTGCTGGTTCTCGACCGACACCGTGCAGCTGTTCGGGTCCAGCACCACGCTGCCGGCGCGCAGCGGCGCTTCGGCCAGGTGCGGACTTTTACGGCGCAGCAGCGCGCGCGAACGCGCCAGCAGTTCGCGCGGCGAGAACGGCTTGGTGACGTAGTCGTCGGCGCCCGTGTTCAGGCCGGCGATCTTGTCTTCTTCCATGCTCTTCGCGGTCAGCATGATCACCGGGATCTCCTGGAAGTCGCGGTCGCCGCGCAGGCGCGACAGCAGGCGCAGGCCGCTCTGGTCGGGCAGCATCCAGTCCAGCAGCACCAGGTCGGGCTTGCCTCGCGTGATGCTGTCCCAGGCGTTTGCGACCGTATCGGCGGTGCGGATATCCCAACCTGCTTCGCGCAGCGAATACTTCACCAGTTCGACGATCGCGGGCTCGTCTTCGACTACCAGGACGCTCGTGAGGTCCGCCATGCTTACTGCGCCGCCTGTTCGGTGACCACCGGCTTGCTGTGGCGGATGTCGCGGCCTTCGACCACGTAGATCACGTATTCGGCGATGTTCTTGGCGTGGTCGCCGATGCGCTCGATCGCCTTGGCCACCCACAGCGTATCCAGTGCGGAGGAGATCGTGCGCGGGTCTTCCATCATGAAGGTGATCAGGTTGCGCAGGATGGTGCGGAATTCGTGGTCGACCACTTCGTCGGCCGCGATCAGTTCCAGCGCCTGCTTGCCGTCCAGGCGGGCAAAGGCGTCCAGGGCGTTGTGCAGCAGGTCCGAGGTAGCGCGCGCGATGGTGCGCACCATGTCGTAGTGGGCGAACGGGGTGCTGCCGCGCGCGTGCAGGCCCTTGGCGGTGCGGGCGATCTTGGAGGCCTCGTCGCCGATGCGTTCCAGGTCGGTGATGACCTTGATGGTCGCCATCACGGTGCGCAGGTCGTTCGCGGTGGGCTGGCGGCGCACGATCAGGTGGCTGCAGGCGTCGTCGAGCTGCACCTCGAGCTGGTTGACCGCCTGGTCGTCGGCCATCACGCGGTCGGCGCGCGCCGCGTCGTCCACGCGGAAGCATTCGAGCGCTTCGTCGAATGCGGTTTCCACCATGCCGCCCATCAGCAGGACCTTGGAACGAATCGCTTCCAGCTCCTGGTCATACTGCTTGGATGAATGCTCGCCAGTCATAAAAACTCTCCTAATACTTTGCTATTGTATTGTTATCGTCACAGGGCCCGAGGTCCCATCAACCAAAACGACCGGTGATGTAATCCTGGGTTTCTTTACGGCCCGGATTCATGAAGATCTGGTCGGTCTCGCCGAATTCCACCAGCTCGCCAAGGTACATGTAGGCAGTGTAGTCGGAACAGCGGGCCGCCTGCTGCATGTTGTGGGTCACGATGGTAATCGTATAGTCCTGTTTCAGCTCGCTGATCAGTTCTTCGATCTTGGCGGTGGAGATCGGGTCCAGTGCCGACGTCGGCTCGTCCAGCAGCAGCACGTCGGGCTTCACCGCCACGCCGCGCGCGATGCACAGGCGCTGCTGCTGGCCGCCGGACAGCGACAGGCCGCTCTTATTCAGCTTGTCCTTGGCTTCTTCCCACAGCGCCGCCTTCTTGAGGGCCCACTCCACGCGCTCGTCCATCTCGCCCTTCGACAGGTTCTCATACAGGCGCACGCCGAAGGCGATGTTGTCGTAGATGGACATCGGGAACGGAGTCGGCTTCTGGAACACCATGCCGACCTTCGCACGCAGCATGTTGACGTCGACGCCCGGCTCGAGGATGTTACGGCCGCGGTACATGATGGAGCCTTCCGCGCGCTGCCCCGGGTACAGGTCGTACATGCGGTTCAGGGTGCGCAGCAGGGTCGACTTGCCGCAGCCCGACGGGCCGATGAAGGCCGTCACCTGCTTGTCGTGGATATCGAGCGAGACGTTCTTCAGGCTCTGCGTCTTCCCGTAGAAGAAATTCAGGCCCGAGATCTCGATCGTCTTGGCTTTGGCGGCGGTCGGCGCCTGGTTGTGCATGGTGTGGTTCATCGCTTGATAAGGAATGGATTAACGCGGAGTCTTCTGGCTGAACATGGTGCGCGACACGATGTTCAGGAACAGCACGGTAAAGGTGACCAGCAGCGCCCCGCCCCAGGCCAGCGAGCGCCAGTCGTCGTAAGGGCTCATGGCGAACTGGTAGATCACCACCGGCAGGTTGGCCATCGGGGCGTTCATGTCGCTGCTGAAGAACTGGTTGTTCAGCGCGGTGAACAGCAGCGGCGCGGTCTCTCCCGACACGCGCGCCACCGCCAGCAGCACGCCGGTGACGACGCCGGCCTTCACGGCGCGCAGGCGCACCGTCATCGCCACCTTCCAGTGCGGCGCACCGAGGGCGTAGGCGGCTTCCAGCAGGCTGTTGGGCACCAGGCGCAGCATGTTGTCGGTGGTGCGCACCACCACCGGAATCGCGATCAGGGACAGCGCGATCGAACCGGCATAGCCAGAGAAGTGCTGCACCTTGGCGACGTAGAGCGCGTACACGAACAGGCCGATCACGATCGACGGGGCCGACAGCATGATGTCGGTCACAAAACGCGTCACCTGGGCGAAGCGGTTGTTCTCGCCGTACTCGGCCAGGTAAATGCCGGCCAGGATGCCGACCGGGGTGCTGACCAGGGTCGACAGGCCGACCATCATCAGGCTCCCCAGGATGGCGTTGCGCAGCCCGCCGCCTGCGCTGCCGGGCGCCGGAGTATCGGCCGAGAACAGCGCGCCGGAGACGGCGCCGAGGCCGTTGATCAGGAGGGTCGCCAGGATCCAGGCCAGGAAGGCCAGGCCGATGCCCATGGCCAGCACCGACAGCGCGATGCCGACGCGGTGCGCCAGCAGGCGCTTGCGGTAGACGGGGTTCTTCACGGTGGTGTTCATCACTTGCTACCTTCTTTACGGGACATCCCGACCAGCATCAGTTTGGCTGCCGACAGCACGATGAAGGTGATGGCGAACAGGATCAGCGCCAGCGCGAACAGCGAGGACACGTGCAGGGGCGACGCGGCTTCGGCGAATTCGTTGGCCAGGGTCGAGGAGATCGAGTTACCGGCCGAGAACAGCGACCAGGACAGGTCGTGGGCGTTACCGATCACGAAGGTCACCGCCATGGTTTCGCCCAGGGCGCGGCCCAGGCCCAGCATGACGCCCCCCACCACGCCGTTGCGGGTATAAGGCAGCACCACCTTGCGCACCACTTCCCACTTGGTGCAGCCGAGGCCATACGCGGATTCCTTCAGTACGGTCGGCACGATCTCGAACACGTCGCGCATCACCGAGGCGATGAAGGGAATGATCATCACTGCCAGGATCAGGCCCGCGGTGAGGATGCCGATGCCCATGGTCGGACCCTGGAACAGCTGGCCGATCACCGGCAGCTGGCCGATGGTCGATTTCAGCAGCGGCTGCACGTGGTCGGCGAACAGGGGCGCGAACACGAACAGGCCCCACATGCCGTAGATGATCGAGGGGACGCCTGCCAGCAGCTCGACCGCGGTGCCCATCGGGCGGCGCAGCCACACCGGGCAGATCTCGGTCAGGAACAGGGCGATGCCGAAGCTGATCGGGAAGGCCACCGCGAGCGCGATGATGGAGGTGGCGAGCGTGCCCCAGATCGCGATCATGGCGCCGAACTGGTCGCCCACCGGATCCCATTCCACGCGGGTGATGAAGGCGGCGCCGAATTCCTTCAGGGCCGGCGCCGCGCCGATCGCCAGCGAGACGATGATGCCGATCAGGACCAGCAGCACCGATGCCGCGAACAGCAGCGTGATCTTGTGGAAGAAGAAGTCCTGGATCCGCTGGTTACGCATGGTATTGCGCAGGGCGGCCCACTGGCGGGCGTCGACTTCGGCCTGTTCGGCCTGGGCGTCCAGCGCAACGGAGGGTTGTACGCTCATAATTTTTCGTCAATCTTTCTGGCAAACGGATGGGCCGCCAGAGCGGCCCATCCTGTGCTGTCGAGGTCTTACCAGAGCGCCTTGCCGGCGGCGTCCTTCAGGTTGGCGCGCCAGGCATCCTGCACCAGCTTGGTGACCGTGTCCGGCATCGGCACGTAGTCCAGTTCGACGGCGGCCGGGTCGCCGTTCTTGTAGGCCCAGTCGAAGAACTTCAGCACTTCCTTGCCTTTTGCGGCGTCAGCCTGGCTCTTGTGCATCAGGATGTAGGACACGCCGGTGATCGGCCAGCTGGCCTTGCCCGGCTGGTTGGTCAGCACCACCGCGAAGCCCGGCGTGCCGGTCCAGTTGGCGCCGCTCGCTGCCGCCTTGAAGGCTTCGTCGTCCGGCTGCAGGAAGACGCCGTCCTTGTTCTGCAGCTGGGTGTGCTGCATGCGGTTCTTCTTGGCGTAGGCCCACTCGACGTAGCCGATCGCGCCCTTGATGCGCTGCACGTTGGCGGCCACGCCTTCGTTGCCCTTGCCACCCACGCCGACCGCCCACTTCACCGCGGTGCCGGCGCCGATCTTCGATTTGAATTCCGGGCTGACCTGCGACAGGTAGTCGGTCCAGAGGAAGGAAGTGCCCGAGCTGTCGGCGCGGCGCACCACGGTGATGTCGTCCGCCGGGAGCTTGACGCCCGGGTTCAGCGCGGCGATCTGCGGCGCGTTCCACTTGGTGATCTTGCCCAGGTAGATGTCGGCCACGACGGCGCCGGTCAGCTTGATCTGACCCGGGGCGGTGCCCGGCAGGTTCACGATCGGCACCACGCCGCCCATGATGGCCGGGAACTGGAACAGGCCGGCGGCGTTCAGCTCAGCAGCCGGCAGCGGCATGTCCGAAGCGCCGAAGTCGACGGTTTTCGCCTTGATCTGCTTGATGCCCGCGCCCGAGCCCACCGACTGGTAGTTCAGGCCGGTGCCCGAGGCCTTCTGGTACAGCTCGGCCCACTTGGCGTACACCGGATACGGGAAAGTGGCGCCGGCGCCGGTGATGGTGGCGGCCTGCGCGCTGGCGGCGAGGCCGGCGATGGCGATGGAGACGAACAGGTGCTTCACGCGCATGATGGATCCTTTAAGAGGCCCGGGACACGGTCCCGTTTCATTGACGCTGCGAAGTCTACTGGCCGAATATGACAAGTTCATGACAGATGTAATAATTCGGCGCGGCGGCGGTATATTGACGCAGTTCGCGCGCCCATGGCACGCGCTTCGCCGCCCGTGCGGCGTTCGGCATCAAAGCGGCCCGGACCGATGCAAAAATATTCACAGCCCCGCCCCACTCACCCCTTGTAAATACGGCGCCCTCTGCTAATCTGGAAGTGTCGTTTTCATAGGGAGGGGATGCTGAAAAGCGTTCGACTGTATGTGGAGTGTCATGGTGTTTGCGATACTCAGCGGCCTGGCAGGACTCGTCGCCTTCGAGATCTGGCAGGAAGTGCAGGGTAGCCGAGATGGGTTGTACGATCACTATCACGAATAGTGTCGGTCCGGAGCTCCGGACCATGTCATAAAGCGACAAAACGGCGAGGCCCAGAGGGCGCTCGCCGTTTTGCATTGGTGCCGCCGGAGCGACGGAGAAGGTTCAGCGCAGGAAGCGCGCCACCGCCGTCATCGCCGCCAGTTCCAGGTTCAGGAACTGGAAGCCGACCTTGAATTCGCCGCTGCTGAAGATGCAATACAGCGCCTTGGCGCGCGCGCTGATCGGGACCTGCTTGCCGTCGACCAGCAGGTCGAAGCTGACCTGGCAGGTCTGCCCGACCAGCAGCGGATCGGCCAGGTTGATGCTGACGCCGTTGGCGCCGAGGTCGCTGGTACGGCCGCTGACCGGTGCCTCGCCTTCCGCGGCGACGCGTGCACGCACGCGCAAGACCTTGCGTTCGGATTTTCTTTGTTCTGTAAACACGTTAAACCATTAAGTAACTGATGAGCCAGGCGGCATTATAAGAGTTCAATCACGCATTCAGTCCAGTTCGCGCAGCTTGGTGAACGCTTCGTCGATGCGCTCCACCGCCACGATGGTCATGCCCTCGATTTTCTGCTTCGGCACGTTGGCCTTCGGGATCACGGCGACCGAGAAGCCGAGCTTGGCGGCCTCGCGCAGGCGCTCCTGGCCGCGCGGCGCCGGACGGATCTCGCCGGCCAGGCCGACTTCGCCGAACACCACCAGCCCGCGCGGCAGCGGCTTGTTGCGCATCGAGGAGTTAATCGCCAGCAGGACGGCCAGGTCGGCTGCCGGTTCGGTGATCTTCACCCCGCCCACCGCGTTGATGAACACGTCCTGGTCGAAAGCCGCGATGCCGGCGTGGCGGTGCAGCACCGCCAGCAGCATCGCCAGGCGGTTCTGTTCCAGGCCGACCGACAGCCGGCGCGCGTTCGGCAAGTGGCTAGCGTCGACCAGGGCCTGGATCTCGACCAGCAGCGGCCGCGTGCCCTCCTGGGTCACCATCACGCAGGAACCCGGCACCTGGCTGTCGTGCTGCGACAGGAACAGGGCCGATGGGTTCGACACCCCTTTCAGGCCCTTCTCCGTCATGGCGAACACGCCCAGCTCGTTGACGGCGCCGAAGCGGTTCTTGATCGCCCGCACCAGGCGGAAGCTCGACTGGGTATCGCCCTCGAAGTAGAGCACGGTGTCGACGATGTGCTCGAGCACGCGCGGGCCGGCCAGCGCGCCCTCTTTCGTGACGTGGCCGACCAGGATGATGGTCACCCCGGTCTGCTTGGCCACGCGGGTCAGCTGGGCCGCGCATTCGCGCACCTGGGCCACCGAGCCCGGCGCCGAGGTGAGCGCATCCGAATACAGGGTCTGGATCGAATCGATCACCGCCACTTCGGGCTTGAGGTCAGCCAGGGTGCCGAGGATTTTTTCGAGCTGGATCTCGGCCTGCAGTTTCAGCTCGGCCGAATCGACCGAGAGCCGGCGCGCGCGCAGCGCGATCTGGGCGCCGGATTCCTCGCCGCTCACGTACAGGGTGTTGCGGGTGGCGGCCAGGTTGGCCAGCGCCTGCAGCAGCAGGGTCGACTTGCCGATGCCAGGGTCGCCGCCGATCAGCACCACGCCGCCCGCCACCAGGCCGCCGCCCAGCACGCGGTCGAATTCCTCGATGCCGGTGCCGAAGCGCGGCACGTCGAGCGCGTCGATGTCCTTCAGCGACAGGACCGGCGCGGTCTGCGCCAGGCTCTTGTGCTGGGTCTGGGACATGCGGTTCACGCCAGGGGTGTCGGCCACAGTCTCGACCATCGTGTTCCAGGCCTTGCAATCCGGGCACTGGCCGGACCAGCGGCTGGCGACCGCGCCACACTCGCTGCAGACAAAAGAGGTTCGTGCCTTAGCCATCGCTTCCCATTCTTCCTTCAGTCACGCGCACCCGCGGGGCGAGCGCGCACATCAATTCATAGCCGATCGTGCCGGCGGCCTGGGCCACCTCGTCGATCGGCAGGCCATCGCCCCACAAGGTCACCTTGCTGCCGATGCGCGCATTACGGATCGGCGTCAGGTCGACCGTCATCATGTCCATCGAGACCCGGCCCACGAGCGTCGACCGCACGCCGTCGACGATGACCGGCGTGCCGTGCGGCGCGTGGCGCGGGTAGCCGTCGGCATAACCGCAGGCCACCACCCCGACCGTCATCGGCCCCGGCGCTTCGAAACGGCTGCCATAGCCGACCGTGTCCCCTGGCTCGAGCTGCTGGATGCCGATGATTTCCGAACGCAGGGTCATGGTCGGGCGCAGGCCATAGTCCGCCGCCGAGCGCCCGCCCGGGGTGCCGCCGTAGAGCATGACGCCGGGGCGGACCCAGTCGTTCGAGAGCAGCCCGCCCAGCTCCGCCTGGTGCAGCACGCCGCCGGAATTCGACAGGCTGCGCTCGCCCGGCAAGTCGCCTGCGCCGTACTGGAAGCGGCGCACCTGCTCGGCGATGGTCAGGCGCGGGTGCTCCAGTTCGTCGGCGTTGGCAAAATGGGTCATGTGGGTGATGTTGCGCACTCCCGGAATCGCGCGCAGGCGCTTGAAGGCGGCCGCATACTCGTCCGGCGTGAAGCCTAGGCGGTTCATCCCGGTATTCATCTTCAGGTGCACGTCGATCGGGCGGTACAGCTGGGTGTATTCCAGCATCTTCACCTGCTCGATATTGTGCACCGCGCTGTTGATATTGTGCTCGGCCAGCAGCGGCACGTCGGACGCGTCGAAGAAGCCCTCCAGCAGCAGGATCGGCTTGATCCAGCCCGCTTCGCGCAGGCGCAGCGCGTTCTCGGTCTCGACCAGGGCCAGGCCGTCGGCCTGGGCGAAGCCGCGCATGCCGCGCTCCAGGCCATGGCCATAGGCGTTGGCCTTGACCACGGCCCAGATCTTCGCCAGCGGCGCGCACGAGCGGGCCTGCGACAAATTATGCTGCATCGAATCGAGGTGGATGGTGGCGGAAAGCGGGCGTGGCATGGCAAAAACCGGCTTTGACGGAAAGGGTCTATTTTACCGGAGCGGGCGCAGCCACGCTTTTGACATGGCGGGTTTTCTTTTGGTGGGAGGGGCATTCATGGTATAAAGCAACTCGAACCAGTTTTTACTCTTTTCGAATGAATCGTGGCTTTTATACCATCATGGCGGCGCAGTTCTTCTCGTCGCTGGCGGACAATGCGCTTCTCTTTGTTGCGATCGGTCTGCTGACGTCGATGAACGCCCCGGCTTCGCTGACACCCCTGCTGAAGCTGTCATTCGTCCTCTTCTACGTGCTACTGGCCGCCTTCGTGGGCGCGTTCGCCGATTCGCTGCCCAAGGGCCGCGTGATGTTCATTGCGAACCTGATCAAGATTTCGGGCTGCGCCCTGATGTTCTTCGGCGTGCATCCGCTCATGGCCTATGCCGTCGTCGGTTTCGGCGCGGCCGTCTATTCCCCTGCCAAGTACGGCATCCTGACCGAACTGCTGCCGCCCGAGAAGCTCGTCCCCGCCAACGGCTGGATCGAGGGCCTGACGGTGATGTCGATCATCCTCGGCACCGTACTGGGCGGGACCCTGGCGGGCGAACGCGGCTCTGCCTTCCTCCTCAGCCTGGGCGTGCCGGGCATCGATACCGGCGCCCATGCGGCGATGGGCGTGGTGGTCGTGATCTACGTGCTGGCCTCCGTATTCAACCTGCGCATCCCGGACACCGGCGCCCGCTACGAGCACCAGGAGCGCAACCCGGCCAAGCTGATCTCCGATTTCGCCAACTGCTCGGCCACCCTGTGGCGTGACAAGCTGGGCCAGATTTCGCTGGCCGTGACCACCCTGTTCTGGGGCGCCGGCGCGACCCTGCAGTTCATCGTGCTGGAGTGGGCCGAGCGCTCGCTGCACATGCCGCTCGACAAGGCCAGCAACCTGATCGGCGTGTTCGCGATCGGCGTGGCCCTGGGCGCGGCGATGGCGGCGCGTATCATCCCGCTGCGCAAGTCGCTGACCGTGATCCCGCTCGGGATCGTCATGGGCCTGGTGGTCTGCATCATGATTTTCGTGACCTCGGTGACCCTGGCCTTCCCGCTGCTGGCCCTGATCGGCTTCCTGGCAGGCTTCTTCGTGGTGCCGATGAACGCCCTGCTGCAGCACCGCGGCCACGTATTGATGAGCGCTGGCCATTCGATCGCGGTCCAGAATTTCAACGAAAACCTGTCGATCCTGACCATGCTGGCGCTGTACGCGATCATGATCACGCTGAACCTGGACCTGGACATCATCATCGTCGTGTTCGGCATGTCGCTGGCCGCCCTCATGTTCTTCATCGGACGCCGCCACGCGGCCAACCAGCGCGAGCACGACTCGCTGGCGCTGATCGGCGAAGAAAAACACTGATTCATTCTACGTATCACAGAGCCACAAAGCTCGTGTGATACGTATCACACCGCCTTGACCATCCGCCGTGCGGCCGCCCGTTCGCGCCAGTCGTTCGGCACGATGAAGCCGCGCTCGATCTCCTCGATCATCTGCCCCGGCACGTAGCGCACACTGGACACCAGCACCGGTGTCGACGAAGTCTCGAACTGGGCCGACAGCTCGGCGTGCAGCTGGGCGCGGGTCAGGATCCAGGTGGCGGAAGCGGCGCGGAACGGCGCCAGCCACTGCAGGCGCGGCAGCATCAGGAAGTCTTCCCCCGCCAAGGTGTCGATCTCGTCCAGCGCGCACCAGAAACCGCGGCAGTGGCCGGCGGCGATGCCGCGCATCTCGGGCCAGCTGCCGGAGGGATAAAACAGCCAGCCTTTGACCAGCGCCCGCGCCTTCGACACAGGACGCGGCAGCAGGCTTTGGGCGGCCGGATGCGCGCCCAGGCTGAGCTGGCGCTCGAAGACCTTGCGCATCTTGAGGCCCAGGCTGTCGGCCAGGTTGGGGCCGACCAGGGCGTCGAATTGCTGCCCGCCCTCCCCGTCCAGCAGATAGAACTTGGTGGCGAACTCGATGTGCTCGACAGCAATCGGGCCGTCCTCCAATAGGAAATCGAACTCGCCGATGGTGTCGTTGGGACTGGCACGCACCTGCAGGCCGTGCGCGACCAGCCGGCCGTGCTCCTGGAAATAGAAGGCCAGGAGTTTTTCGGCATACAGGCCGAGGCGGGTGTAGATCTTGCCGCCGAGGGCAGCGTCGAGCGGTGCGGGGTCGAAGTCGAGGCGTTTGAGCCAGTCGGCGACCTCCGGCGTTACCGGCCCGAGCGTCGCGATGCGGCCGGCCCACTGGGGATCATCGGCATCGAGCAGGTCGGGTGCGTCGAGCAGCCAGGCCAGCGCCCGTACCCGCGCGCGCCGCAGGTGGCCCCAGCGGCGGTGAAAGCCTTGCTGGTAGCTCTCAGCCGGCGTGTCCACTTGTGGCTCGCGCCCGGCACAGGTCGGCCCAGGCCAGCGCCTTGTCGCCGCCGCGGCGCAGCAGTTCGCCCGGATGCAGTGTCGCCACCAGCGGCACCTCGCCCAGCGCGTGGGTCGCACCGCGCGTGCCCGCCAATGGTTCGGCCAGCGGCTTGCCGAGCAGGCCGTTGGCCGCGACCTGGCCCAGGGTCAGCACCAGGCCGGCGCCCGTCAGTTCGCGTTCGCGCTCCAGGAAGGGACGGCAGGCCGCCGCTTCTTCAACAGTAGGCGCGCGGTCGCCGCCGTTTGCATTCGCAGGACGGCACTTGACCAGGGTAGTGACGTACACATCGCTCTCGCGCGACATGCCGACCGCCGCCAGCATATTGTCGAGCAGCTTGCCCGGATCGCCGGTCAGCGGCTGGCCCGCCTTTTCATCCAGCGCGCTGGCGGTGCCGGCGGCGACCAGCCAGCGCGCCTGGCGTGCGCCGCTGCCCATCACCGGTTGACGGCCTTCGCTGCAGGCGCTGCAGTGCTTGCAACTGGCGATGGCCTGGCGCAGGGACGGCCAGTCCAAGGTGGAGACGTCGACGCGCTCGCGTTCGGCCGCATCGCCCCAGGCGCTGTCTTCGCGCGCGGGCGGCGTCCACGCGGGACGCACCGGCGCTTCCGCAACCTGGCGCGGCATCGGCGGCGGGGCCAGGGGCTGCGGCGCGGCTTGCGGCGCAGCTTCGGCGACGACGGTTTCCGGCATGGGCTCGGCCTCGGCAAGCGGCTCGGGCTGCGGCTGGCTACGCAGGCTCCAGAGCGGGCCGATGCCCATCTCGGCCAGGAAGGCCGCGTCGCGCTCACTCAGTCTGTTCACAGGTCGATCCTCATCACGATGGCGTCCTCGCGCTGCCCGCCGTGGGCCGGATAATACGCCTTGCGGCGGCCGATCTCACGGTAGCCGTAGCGGCGGTAGACGTCCAGCGCGCGCTCGTTGGACGGGCGCACTTCCAGCAGGATCGAGGCCATCCCCTGCTCGCGGGCGCGCTCGCCAATGCGGTCCAGCAGGTGGCGCCCCAGGCCCTGGCGCTGGCGGCCGGCTGCCACCGCGACGTCGAGCAGATGGGCCTCGTCCACCGCGTACATCAAGAGATAGTAGCCGGCCAGCGCGCCGGTCTCGTCGCGCGCGGTCCAGGCGTCGTAGCCGCTGGCCAGCGAATCGCTGAAATTGCCGCGGCTCCAGGGATGCGGGAACACGCTGCATTCGAGCGCGTACACTTCGTCCACGTCGGCAGGGCCCATCGGCGCAAAGCTCAGGCGCGTGACGTCATGCATGACCGTCATGCGGCGCCCTTCGCGGCATTGATGGCCTGGCGCTCGGCGCTGGTATAGGCGACCTTGTTGCGCAGGTAGACCGGCTGCGCCTGCGCAGCCGGCACGGCCTGGCCGGCGGCCAGGGCCGGGGCGCCCAGCAGCGCCAGTTCGCGCGCGTGCGGCAGGATGTCGTCCAGGGCTCCTGCGGCGAAGGGCTTGCCGGCAAACGCCTCCGGATACGCCGAGAAGCCGTTGCCGCAGGCGGCCAGGCCTTCGGCCGGCAGCGGCGCCAGGTCTTGCGGCGCGCACAGCGCCGGCGCGGCGAGCTCGATCCAGGCGCCGCGCGCGGCGTCGTAACGATACTGCGCCCAGTACACCTCGCCCATGCGCGCATCCAGCACCGCCAGCACCTCGGTAGCGCCCGTGCGTGCGCGGCAGCTTTCCGCCATCGCCTCGAGCGTCACCAGCGGCAGCACCGGCAAGCCGGCGCCGAAGGCGAGGCCCTGGGCCACGCCGCAGGCGGTGCGCACGCCGGTGAAGGAGCCGGGACCGGCGCCGAAGGCGATCGCGTCGCAGTCGGCGAGCCGGATGCCGGCTTCGCCCAGCAGTTCCTGCACCATGGGCAGGACCGATTGCGAATGGGTGCGTACGCCGGAAGTGGAACGGGCGATGACGCGATCCCCGTCCAGCAGCGCGCAGGAGGCGAGCTCGGACGAGGTTTCGATGGCGAGAATCTTGGACATGCCGGTATTTTACCTGCTCGGCAGCGGCGCGGCCACGGCGTAGCATGGCACACGCGGCGGAAACACACGGTACAATCCGGCTCATGCAAAGCCTGACCCTGGATTCCGACAACCGCGCCGCCATCGGCGCCGCCATCCAAGGCGACTCCCTGATCGTCGCCTGCCTGTGCGCCGCCTGGTGCGGCACCTGCTCGTCCTACCGCGCCACCTTCGAAGAGCTGGCCACGCGCCACCCCGACAAGACCTTCGTCTGGATCGATATCGAAGACCAGGCCGACGTCGTGGGCGACCTCGACGTCGACAACTTCCCTACCCTGCTGGTGCAGCGCGGCGATACCGTCGCCTTCTTCGGCACTATGCTGCCCGACGGCCTAGTTGCCGACCGTCTGGTGCAGGCGCAGGCCGCCGCCACGCCGGACGAACTGGCGCACCTGGCCGCGTCCAGCGAGGAGCGGCGCGCCTGGCAGCGCGACTGCAACCTGCGGGTCCTGCTCGAGGTTTAACTCAATCGCAAGGGCAGGCTGCGCAGCCGCTGCCCGGTGAGCTTGAACACGGCCGATGCCACCGCCGGCGCGACCGGCGGCACGGCCGGCTCGCCCACGCCTTCCGGGTGGGCGGCGCTCGGCATGATGATGGTCTCCACGTGCGGCGCCTCGTTCATGCGCACTACCTGATAGTCGCCGAAATTCGACTGCTGCACGCGCGCGCCCTTGTGCGTGATCTCGCCGTAGAGCGCGGCCGACAGGCCGAACAGCACCCCGGATTCCACCTGCTGCGCCACGATGTTCGGGTTCACCACCAGCCCGCAGTCGATCGCGCATACCACCCGGTGCACGCGGATCTGCGTGCCCTCGACCGACACCTCGGCCACCTGGGCCACCGTGCTGCCGAAGGAGCGGTGCAGCGCCACGCCGTGCGCCCGCCCCGCTTCCGGCTGGCCGGCGCGCGCGATCGCGGCGTCCAGCACCGCCAGCGCGCGCGGGTGCTCCTTGAGCAGCGCGCGGCGATACTCCACGCCGTCGCGTTTCGCCGCATGCGCCACTTCGTCCAGAAACGCCTCCTTGAAGAAGGCATTATGCGAATGCCCGACCGAGCGCCAGTACCCGAGCGGTACCGGGCTGTCCACGATCACGTGGGCGATGCGCTGGTTGGCGATCGCATACTGCATGTCGTACTCGCCTTCGGCGGCGGTCTTGTCCGGCCCCAGGCCGGGCAAGCCGAGGTTGCGCTGGAAGTACTGGTGGCCGATGGCGCCGCCGGCCGATTTGTTATCCCAGGCCAGGATGTTCCCCTGGGCGTCGAGGTGGGCGCGAAAACGCGCCAGCGCCGCCGGGCGGTAGACGTCGTTTTTGATGTCCTGCTCGCGGGTCCAGATCAGCTGCACCGGGCGGCCGTCCGCCGCCATCGCCACCGCCACCGCCTGCGACACCATGTCGACCTCGAGCCGGCGCCCGAAGCCGCCGCCCAGCAGCATCACTTCGATGCTCACGTCTTCGCGGTCGACGCCGGCCACGCGCGCGGCCACGTCCACCGCGATGCTCGGCACCTGGGTCGAGGCCCACAGGCGCACCTTGCCGTCCACCACCTGGGCGGTGCAGTTGACCGGTTCCATCGGCGCATGCGCCAGGAAGGGCGCGCGGTACTCGGCCGACACCGTCAAGGCCGCGCCGCGCACGTCCTGGGTCCCGGTCTCGTGGTACACGTAGCCGCTTTCGCCGTCGAGCGCGCGTGCGAACTCCTCGAACACGCTCTCGGTGGAGAGCTTTTCGGTGGTCTCGACTACCCACCTGATCCGCAGGACCTCGAGCGCCTCCCTGGCCTGCCACCAGCTGGTCGCCAGCACGGCGACGCCGGCGCCGATGCCGCTGTATTCGTCGCCCAGGCCGGGGGTCTGCACCAGCTTGATCACGCCCGGCCGCGACGCCGCCGCCTTCTCGTAATCCACCAGCATCGCGCCCACCATGGGCGCCATCTTGACGGCCGCGTAGAGCATGCCGGGCGGCCGCGCGTCGATGCCGAACATGGCGCTGCCGTCGACCTTGGCACGGCTGTCGAGGCGCGCCAGGGGCTTGCCGATCAGGCGAAACTCGCGCGGCTCCTTCAGGCGCACGTCGCCGGCCTCGATGCCGGCGCCGACCCGCGCCGCCACGGCGGCCAGCGCGCCGTAGCCGATGCGGCTTCCGCCTGGGTGCACGACGAAGCCGTCCTCGGTGCGCAGACGTGCCTCGGGCTGTTTCCACTGCTCGGCCGCGGCCTTGAGCAGCATGGCGCGCGCCACCGCACCCGCTTCGCGCATCGGCATCCAGGCATCCTTCACGCTGGTGGAGCCGCCGGTGAACATGATGCCCAGTTCGCGCCCCAGCTTGGCCATCAGCCACTGAGCGCCCTGGCGCGTATTGCCGGTGTCGTCGGGGTGGAAGGGCAGGTTCTCGCGCAGCACGGTGAGGTTGGCGAAGATCTTGTCGATCGGGGCCTGGGCGATGCGTACGCTGGCGAGCGGCACGTCGAGCTCCTCGGCCACCAGCATCGGCAGCGCGGTGTGCACGCCCTGCCCCATTTCGCTACGCGGCACCACCACCGAGACCGTGCCATCCGGCGCGATGGCGATCCAGCCGTTCAGCGCCATGGCATCGCCGTCGAGGGCGAGGGGGTTGGCGGTATGCAGGCGCTGGCGCGGCGGTTGCACGCCCCAGCCCACCATCAGGGCGCCGCCGGCGAGCACGCCTCCCAACAGGAAATTGCGGCGCGAGACGCCGCTCTTTGCCGGACTCGCTTCTTCAGGCTTCGCTTGCTTCGGATGCACCAGCCTCATTCGATTCATTGTGGTCTTGTTCCTGTTCGGGTCCCCAGTGCGCCAGTATATCGCCTGGGGCCGCCGGCCGGCCGTAGAGGTAGCCCTGGGCCAGGCGGCAGCCGTGGCGCAGCAGGAACTCGGCCTGCTTCTCGTTCTCCACGCCTTCCGCCACCACCGCCAGGCCCAGGCTCTTGCCGAGCTGGATGATGGCCACCGCGATCGCCTCGTCATTGGCATCGGTCGAGATGTCCTGGATGAAGCTGCGGTCGATCTTGAGGGTCTGGACCGGCAGCTGGCTCAGATAGGCCAGCGAGGAATAGCCGGTGCCGAAGTCGTCGATCGCCAGGCCCACGCCCACTGCGCGCAGGTCGTTGATGTGCTCCAGCGCGTCGCTGGTGTTCATGATGACGGACTCGGTCACTTCCAGCTGCAGGCGGCCGGCCTCGAGGCCCGCGTCGATCAGCGCCGCGGCCACGGTCGGCGCGATCGAGCCGCGCTCGAACTGGCGCAGCGACAGGTTGACCGCCATCTTCGGCACGTGCAGGCCGGCTTCTTCCCAGGCGCGCATCTGGCGGCAGGCCTCGGCCAGCACCCACTGGCCCAGCTGGCTGATGAAGCCCGTGTCTTCGGCCACCGGGATGAAGCGCACCGGCGGCACCATGCCCAGTTCCGGGCTGTGCCAGCGCACCAGGGCCTCGACCCCGAGCAGGCGGCCGTTGTCGATCTCGACCTGCGGCTGGTAGTGCAGGAAGATCTCCTTGCGCTCGATCGCGCGCCGCAGCAGGGTCTCCAGGCGCAGGCGCTCGACGCCTTCGCTGCTCATCGAGGGCGCATAGAACTGGTAGCCGTTGCGGCCGCGCGCCTTGGCCTGGTACATCGCGACGTCGGCATTGCGCACCAACATGTTCAGGTCTTGCGCATCCTGCGGGAACAGGCTGATGCCGACGCTGCCGGTGACGAACAGTTCGTGGCCGGCCACGGTGAGCGGCTGCTCGAACAGGTGCATGAGCTTCTCGGCCACCTGGATCGCCCCGAAGGCGCCGTCGATGTCCTCCAGCAGCACGATGAATTCGTCGCCGCCCAGGCGCGCCAGCGTGTCGCCCTCGCGCAGGCAGCGGCCCAAGGCGCCCGCCACCTGCTTGAGCAGCTCGTCGCCGACGTGGTGGCCGAGGGTGTCGTTGACGTTCTTGAAGCGGTCCAGGTCGATGAACAGCACCGCCAGCTGCTGGTCTTCGCGCCCGGCGCGCGCCATCGCGTGCTGCAGGCGGTCGTGGAACAGCAGGCGGTTGGGCAGTGCGGTCAGCGGGTCGTGGTGGGCCAGGTGGTCGAGCTTGTCCTGCGATTCCTTGACCTTGGTGATGTCGCTGAACACGCAGACGTAGTGCGTCACCTCGTCGTCGTCGTTGCGCACCGCCGACGCGGTGAGCCACTCGAGGTAGACCTCGCCGTTCTTGCGGGTCTGCCAGGTTTCGCCGCGCCAGAAGCCGGTGGCGGCCAGGTCGCCCCACAGCTGCTGGTAAAACGCGTCGTCATGGCGGCTGGCGCGCGTCAGGCTCGATTGCTGGCCGAGGGCTTCGCGCTCGGTGTAGCCGGTGATCTGGGTGAAGGCCGGGTTGGTGGCGACGATCCGGCCGGCCACGTCGAGCACCATGACGCCGTCGGCGATGTGCTCGAGCACCGTGGCGGACAGGCGCAGCTTTTCCTCGGCCAGTTTGCGCTCGGTGATGTCGGCGAACACCCAGATGCTGCCCTCGTTCGGGCGCGCCGCGTCCAGCGCGCAGCCGCTCACCAGCAGCCAGAACACGCTGCCGTCGCGGCGGCGGAACTGGATTTCCTCGCCGGTGTCCGGGCCGCTGGCGATCTTCGGGTATTTTTCCAGCCACAGGCGCTCGTACTCGGCGCGCCCCGGGAACAGGATCTCGGTCGAGCAGCCCACCATCTCGCCCTCGGCGTAGCCGAACAATTCTTCGCCGCGGCGGTTGGCCGAGACGATGCGGCGCTCGCGCACGAACAGCACCCCGAACATGACGTTGTCCAGGATCGCGCCCTGTTCGGTAAGCAGGGCCTCGATGCGCATCTCGTCGTGCTTGCGTTCGCTGATGTCGTAGATGATGCCGTCGACGCGGAATTCCTCGCTGCCGAATTCGCCCTGCGGCTGGCCGATCTCCAGCACCCAGCGCTCGATGCCGCCGGCGTCGACGATGCGGTATTCGATTTCGTAGGGGCTGCCGGCCAGCAGCGCTTCGCGCGCCACATGGCGGTGCATGCGGCGGTCCTCCGGATGGATGATGTCGGCCCAGTCGTCGGTGGTGGCCAGCATGAAGCGCTCGGCCGGGTAGCCCGAGATATCCTCGATGGCGTCGCTGACGAAGTCGATATGGCCGCCAGGACGGGCGCGGAAGACGGCGCCCGGCACCTGGGTCACGATGGTGCGGAACTGCTCTTCGCGGCGGCCGATGTCGGCGAACAGCTGGCCGATCGCCATGCGCATTTGCTCCATCTGGCCGCCGAGTCGCCCCAGCTCGTCGCTGGCGGGCAAGGCCAGGGGTGTGTCGAAGTCGCCGCGCGCCAGCCGGTCCGAGAAGCCGGTGAGCGTTCGCAGCGGCGACAGCAGGCGGCGCTTGATCAGGAGCGCGATCAGGAGCAGCGACACCACCAGCTGGACCGCCAGCACCAAGGCGTAATTGCGCTGCTTGGCGCGCAGGTCCTGCTGGTAGTCATAGTCGCCCATCTCGATCGCCACGTGGCCGATCTTCTGGCCGCGCACCGCGATGTCGCGCTCGGCACGGTAGGCGCGCGTGCCCGGCGGCAGCAGCGCGCGGCGGTTGATGATTTCGTTCTGCGACACGTCGCGCACCGCGACGTGCACCACGGCCGGGTCGCGCATGAAGGAATCGACCAGGGCGCGCGCCGCTTCCTGGTTCATGTCCCATAATGATTCCGAAATGCCCAGCGCGAGCAGGTCGGCGTTGCGCTGCAGCGCGTCGTTCAGGGTGTGGGCGGTCGATTCGCGCTCCTGCACCCCGAGCAGGAAGTAGCCGCCGACCGCCGCCGGCAGCGCCAGGCCGGCGAACACGACCAGCAGCAGCGCGCCGTAAATCGAACGGCCATACAGCTGGCGCAACCGGGCGGGGAAGGCGCGAAGGGCATGGCTGAGTGAAGAACGGGGCTGGGACATCGGGGTTCGGCCTGGGCCCGCCGCGCGGCAGGATTAACTTATGGCAATTGACATGTCCAATTATGCATGGTCACTGACCAAGAGTCAGCAAATTGCATAGGGAGCAGGGTTGCTGTCTGTACAGATGTCGGCAGGACGCGACAAGACTTGATATGATTGAATCTTTCAGAGGAGAAACTATGAGCCTGTCCATGTATTCCGCATCGGTCCCCGTGTTCCAGAAAATGCTGCGCGCATTGGGCGCGGTGCTGGAAAAAGCCGAGGCGCACGCCCAGCAGCACAAGATCGATCCGAACGCCCTGCTGCAGGCACGCCTGTACCCGGACATGTTTCCGCTGGTGGGCCAGGTCCTGATCGCCACCGATTTCGCGAAAGGCGCGAGCGCGCGCCTGGCCGGCCAGGAAGTGCCGCGCTACGAGGACAATGAACAGAGCTTTGCCGAACTCCAGCAGCGCATCACCAAGACCCTGGGCTTCATCGAGACCTTGCCGCGCGAGGCTTTCGACGCGGCCGGCGAGCGCGCCATCACCCACGGCGCCGGCGAACGCGCGCGCCACTTCGAGCGCGGCGACGACTACCTGACGAGCTTCGTGCTGCCAAACTTCTTCTTCCACGTGACTACCGCGTACGCAATCCTGCGCCACAACGGCGTGCCGATCGGGAAGCGGGACTTCCTGGGTCTGTAATATATATAAGGGGTGGCGCATGGCCGGCCACCCCGGCAGGCATCAGGTATTCCGGCGCGGGTAGCCCTGCGCCAGGATGCGCACCCACACGCGCTCCTTTTCGTCGGCGTTCATCGACACCCAGTTCGCCACTTCCGCCACGGTGCGGCCGCAGCCGCGGCAGACCTCGTCGAAGGTGGTGGAGCAGACGGCCACGCAGGGCGTGTCCGGGCGCGGCGGCAGTGCGCCGCCCATATCAGCGTGCTGGTCCGACATCGAGCTTGTCCCAGCCGTCGTGGCCGAGCTTTTCCATGGTATCGATATTTTTCTCGAAAATCTCGGCCGCCTCCGGGAAGGCCTCGACCGCGCGATCGATGCTGTCCTCGCGCAGCAGGTGCAGGATCGGGTAAGGCGCGCGGTTGGTGTAGTTGGCGATGTCGTTGACGTCGGTGTCCGCGAACTGGTAGTCCGGGTGGAAACTCGCCACCTGCAGCTCGCCGTCCAGCTGCATGTCCTCGACCGCCGCATCGGCCACGTCCAGGAACTCGTTGTAATCCTCGAAGTCGTTCAGCACGAAGGGATGGATCAACAGGGTCGTGTCGACCTCTTCCGCCGGGGTGTCCGACAGGTGCTGCAGCTCGTCCATGAGCTGCTCCAGCAGCGCTTCCGGGGTGGTCGCGGGCGACACGACATAGCGCACCTGCTCCTTCACGTACACCGACTTGGCGAAGGGGCACAGGTTCAGGCCGATCACGGCCTTTTCCAGCCAGTTGCGGGTGGCGGCGACGATCGCGTCGTCGTCGGCATGCGGGTTTGCAGTACTCATGGATGACAAATCAATAAAAACGCCGGAGGCAGAAGCCGGATTGTACGCAGACTTTGCGTGTCCTCATAGATGGACACCCCTCGGGCGCTAGGCTAAGGAATAAATCGATGAGCATGGGCGGTTCCCCGTACGGTCGCGCATCTGCATCATTCTTCCGCGAACGCGTAGGCATTTCCCGGCAATATCCGTTTTCATGATGTCAATTTACACAAATGAACGCCGGAAAGAAATTTGTAACGATGCCTTGACTGACTCAAGCATGACTACGTACACTGCCCTCTTGACCAGTACGTTCGTTCTCGAACGCAACATTGGAAAGCGATGCACGACATGATCCGCAAGACCGTAGCGACTGCCGCGCTGGCACTCCTGGCCACCTCCCCGCTCACCCACGCGATGGACAATGCGCCCTCGCCCGCCACCGCGCTGAACGCCCGCGCCGTGGCGCCGCTGGCCTCCGGCCCGACCAAGGCCGACGAATACAAGGAAACCGACGTCTGGGGCCGCATCCGCAGCGGTTATGCCATTCCCGACCTCGACAACAGCCTGGTGAGCCGCCACACCCAGGCCTATAGCGCCCGTCCCGACAGCCTCAAGCGCATCTCGGGCCGTGCTTCGCCCTACCTCTTCCATATCGTCCAGGAACTGGAAAAGCGCGGCATGCCGACCGAGCTGGCCCTGCTGCCGGTGATCGAATCCGCCTTCAACCCGCAGGCCCTCTCCACCGCCGATGCGGCCGGCCTGTGGCAGTTCGTGCCGGGCACCGGCAAGGACTACGACCTGAAGCAGAACATGTTCAAGGACGAGCGCCGCGGCGTGCTGGCCTCGACCGACGCCGCCCTGACCTACCTGCAGCGCCTGTACACGATGTTCGGCGACTGGCAGCTGGCCCTGGCCGCCTACAACTGGGGCGAAGGCAATGTGCAGCGCATCGTCAAGAAGAACCAGGCGCTGGGCAAGCCGACCGACTTCGAAAGCCTGGCCGAGCTGATGCCGCCGGAAACCCGCAACTACGTGCCAAAGCTGCAGGCGGTCAAGAACATCGTCGCCAACCCGGCCCAGTACAACGTGGCCCTGCCGGCGATCGACAACCAGCCCTACTTCACCGCCGTCGACAAGACCAGCGATATCGACGTCGCCGTCGCCGCCCAGCTGGCCGAAATGTCGCTCGACGAATTCAAGGCGCTCAATCCGCAGTTCAAGAAGCCGGTCATCACCGGTGGCGAGAAGACCAAGATCCTGCTGCCGAAGGCAAACGCCGAGAAGTTCCAGCTGAACCTGGCGCAATGGGGCCGCGAGCTGTCGACCTGGACCACCCACAAGATCACCAGCGCCCGCACCAGTATCGCCGCACTGGCATCGAAGTTCGGCACCACCCCGGAAGTCATCCGCCAGGCCAACAACATCCCGGCGAAATCGACCGTCACGGCCGGTTCGACCATCCTGGTGCCGAAAGTCTCGGCCTCGAACGCCGGCGACATCGCCGAAAACATCATCGACAACGCGGTGGTGGCCTTCGAAGCCGAGCGCAGCCCGCGCGTGAAGGCATCGACCTCGCGCTACAAGGCCAAGGCGGCCACGCCGTCGAAGAACCGCATCGCCCGCAACACCTCGTCCAAGCGCAAGCAGCGCTGATCAATCTGATAAGGCCGCCTTAGGGTGGCCTTAAACCATCTTTGGCTCCGGCCGCATATCCGTGCGGCCGCGTGCAGACTTTCCTGTTCTGATGTATGATGTCGTTTGTGCGCTGCAATAAGCAGTCCGAACAGACAGGACGCAGCAGTTCACCGAAGCAGTACCACTAGCAGCATCGCAAGCCTTGGCGACAGTGATCGCCCTTTCAAAAAAGCCCTCCCGCCCTGCGTGTCAGCATCCAGACACCGTCCCGGCGCAAAGCTTTTGTGCCGAAATTTCTTTTCAGTTCTGAGTCATTTCGTAGTGTTGGTTCGCGTTGCTATTTTGCGCTCGTCATTTCGACACGCGCGATCATGATTTATTCCGAAAGTAAAAGTACACATGAGTTTTGAAGCACTAGGTTTACACGCGTCGCTCGTCAAGGCAGTTGCCGCCGCCGGTTACACCAAGCCGACCCCGGTGCAGGAGCAGGCGATCCCTGCCGGCATCGCCGGCCGCGACCTGCTGGTCTCCTCGCAGACCGGCTCGGGCAAGACCGCGGCCTTCATGCTGCCGTCGCTGCACAAGCTGGCCGGCGCCGAGCCGACCCAGGCAACCCGTACGCCTGCCCAGCAGGCGCAGTCGGCGCGCGCTCGTGGCGAACGCGTCCGCTTTACCCCGGCCCAGCCGAAGATGCTGGTCCTGACCCCGACCCGCGAGCTGGCCCTGCAGGTGACCACCGCGACCGAACAATACACGACCGACATGCGCCGTATCCGCGCCGTGTCGATCCTGGGCGGCATGCCTTACCCGAAGCAGATGCAGCTGCTGTCGAAGAACCCTGAAATCCTGGTGGCGACCCCGGGCCGCCTGATCGACCACATGGAGTCGGGCAAGATCAACTTCTCCGAGCTCGAGATCCTGGTGCTGGACGAAGCCGACCGCATGCTGGACATGGGTTTCATCGAAGACATCGAGAAGATCGTCGCCGCCACCCCGGCCACCCGCCAGACCATGCTGTTCTCGGCGACCCTGGACGGCGTGGTGGGCAATATGGCGCGCCGCATCACCAAGGATCCGCAGACGATCCAGATCATGAGCGCGACCAACCGCCACGAGAACATCGTGCAGAAGGTGCACTTCGTCGACGACCTGTCGCACAAGAACCGCCTGCTCGACCACCTGCTGCGCGACGAGTCGCTCGACCAGGCCGTGGTGTTCACCGCCACCAAGCGCGACGCCGACATGATCGCCGACCGCCTGAACATCGCCGGTTTCGCGGCCGCCGCCCTGCACGGCGACATGCACCAGGGCGCGCGCAACCGTACCCTGGACAGCATGCGCCGCGGCCAGGTGCGCGTGCTGGTGGCGACCGACGTTGCCGCCCGCGGTATCGACGTGCCGACCATCACCCACGTGGTGAACTACGATCTGCCGAAGTTCCCTGAGGACTACGTGCACCGCATCGGCCGTACCGGCCGTGCAGGCCGCAATGGTCTGGCGATCTCGCTGGTGAACCATGCCGAAGGCATGAACGTGAAGCGTATCGAGCGTTTCACCAAGCAGCTGATTCCAGTCGACGTGGTGGAAGGTTTCGAACCGAAGCGCGCCGCCCCGACCCGTTCGGCTAGCCGTCCGGGCTGGAAGCCGGGCGATGGCCGCAGCGCCAAGCCGGGCCAGCGCAGCTTCAGCAAGCCGGGCTATGGCGCCCCACGTGAAGGCGGCTATGGTGACCGCGCCCCGCGTGAAGGCAGCTACGCACGTCCTGCGGATACCCGCCCTGCCGAAAGCCGTTACGCCGACCGCGGCCCGCGCGAAGGCTACGCTCCGCGCGAAGGCGCACCGCGCACTAGCTACGGCGACCGTCCGCAGCGTGAAGGCGGCTACCGCAGCGCAGCCCCGCGTGAAGGCGCGCCAAGCGGTGCTCCGCGCGAAGGCGGCTACCGTGGCAACCGCCCGGAAGGCGCACGTCGTGAAGGCGGCTATGCCAAGTCGGCGCATCCGCGCTCGGCCGACGGCGCCCGACGCACTTTCGGCGATTACTGATCGCTAAGCTCCAATGAAAATGGCTGCTCTCGGGCAGCCATTTTTTTCGTCCGTACCACATAGTGATCCTGGCAGGGTTTGGCCAATTTGCGCGTCCGAGATACACATGCGGCGCAGCGTATAATCGCCCTCCCGTCTTCTGGAGTCCCAGCCGTGCGCAAGCACATCCTCATCGTCAGCCCCGCCAGCGAGCGTGATAACAACGGCAACTGGCAGACCGCGAGCCGCTGGATGCGCTGCCTGCGCGGCGCGCATGCAGTGGCGGTGGCAGGCGGCTGGACGCCGGCGGATCCCGCGCCTGACCTGCTGATTGCGCTGCACGCACGCCGCTCGGCGGCGGCGCTGGCGGCCTTCAGCACCTCCTTCCCGGAGCGGCCATCGGTGCTGGTCATGACCGGGACCGACCTGTATCGCGACATAGCGTCCGATCCGGATGCGCAGTCCTCGCTGCTTCACGCCACATCGCTGGTGCTGCTGCAACCGGCCGGCTTGGCGCTGCTGCCGGCACCACTGCGCGCCAAGGCGCGCGTGATCTTCCAGTCAGCCCCGAGCCTGCGTCCGCACATACACGCCGAGGCCGCGCGCTTTGCCGACATCTGCATGATCGGCCACCTGCGCGCGGAAAAGGACCCGCTGACCTTCATCCGCGCCGCCGGCCTGGTGACCCACCCGGCGGTGCGCCTGCTGCACATCGGCGGCGCGCTCGACCCCGCACTGGGCCAGGCTGCCGTCGACGCCCAGGCGGCCAATCCGCGCTACCGGTGGCTCGGCGCCCTGCCCCACGCGAAGGCGCGCCAGCGCCTCAAACGCTGCCGCGCAATGGTGATCGCATCAAGCATGGAAGGCGGCGCCAACGTGATCATCGAGGCCGTGACCAGCGGCGTGCCGGTGCTGGCTTCCGATATCAACGGCAACCGCGGCATGCTGGGCGAGGACTACGCCGGCTACTTCGCCCCGGGCGACGCCGCGGCCCTGGCGCGCCTGGTCGATCGCCTGCTGAACGACGCCCCCTTCGACGCTCTGCTGCGGCGCCAATGCGCGGCGCGCGCAGCCCTGTTCGCCCCGAACGCCGAGCAAGCGGCCCTGCGCGACTTGGTGGATAATCTGCTACTTTGATCCGCACCCCTAGGAAAGACATCGATGAGCACCCTGCCAGAACAACCCATCAAACTGACTTCGTTCTCGCACGGCGGCGGCTGCGGCTGCAAGATCGCGCCGGGCGTGCTGGCCGAAATCCTGAACAAATCCACCGGATTCCCGGTGCCGAAGGAACTGATGGTCGGCATCGAGACCGCCGACGACGCGGCCGTCTACAAGCTCAATGACGAGCAGGCCCTGATCGCCACCACCGACTTCTTCATGCCGATCGTCGACGATCCCTTCGACTTCGGCCGCATCGCCGCGACGAATGCGATCTCCGACGTGTACGCGATGGGCGGCACGCCGATCATGGCGCTGGCCCTGGTCGGCATGCCGGTCAACAAACTGCCGCTGGAGACCATCGGCCAGATCATCCGCGGCGGCGAATCGGTGTGCGCCGACGCCGGTATCCCGATCGCCGGCGGCCACACCATCGACTCGGTCGAGCCGATCTACGGCCTGGTGGTGATGGGACTGGTGCATCCGTCCAAGGTCAAGCGCAATGCCGACGCGCGCGCCGGCGACGTGCTGGTGCTGGGCAAGCCGCTGGGCGTGGGCGTGCTGTCGGCCGCGCTGAAGAAGGATGTGCTGGACGCCGACGGCTATGCCGCGATGATCGCCAACACCACCAAGCTGAACAAACCGGGCCGCCTGCTGGCCGAGATGCCTGGCGTGCATGCGCTGACCGACGTCACCGGCTTCGGCCTGCTCGGCCACCTGCTGGAACTGGCGCGCGGCGCCAAACTGGCGGCCACGCTCGAGATGGACAAGGTGCCGCTGCTGCCCGGCGTACTGCAGCTGGCGCAGGATGGCTTCTTCACCGGCGCATCAGGCCGCAACTGGGATGCCTACGGCAAGGACGTCGACCTGGGCGCCGCCATCACCCCGTCCCAGCGCGCGCTGCTGACCGACCCGCAGACTTCGGGCGGCCTCTTGGTGTCGTGCGATCCGGGCAGCGTCGAGGAGGTGCTGGCGCTGTTTGCGCGCGAAGGCTTCGGCGACGCCGCGGTGATCGGCCGCATGGAAGCAGGCGCGCCGCGCGTCAGCGTGGCCTGAGCATCGCCTCGAAACGGTCCGCCAGGTCTTCAAGCTGGCGCGCCGGATTGAAATCCGCATAACGCCGCGCGAAGGCCGCGGCCGCCGCGCGCCAGCCCGGCTCCTCCAGCACATTCGCCACCAGCGCGTCCCAGTTGCGCGGACGCGGCCGTCCCATCGCATTGATTCCCGCCCCCAGCTGCTCCACGCGGCGCGCCATCAGGAAGCTCTCCGCCGCATGCGGCAGCATCAGGAGCGGCCGTCCCGCCAGCAGCGCCTGCGCCACCAGCGCCTCGCCGGCATGGCTCACCACCATTTCGCATTGCGCCAGGGCCTCGGGCAGCGCCACCGGCGCCGGCGCGTAGGCGAGAAGCGGGCTATCCACCGGCTTCCGTGCGCCGGCCGCCACCTCGGGCATGTAGCACAGCACCCGGCAGCCGCGGCGCACCAGCGCCTGCAAGGCCTCGGTGGATTCCGGGATGCTGTGGCGCAGGTAGGCGAACACGCGCGCGCCCTCGCCTGCGGGCCAGTGCGCCCTGCCGCCAGCCGCCTGCGGCAGGTTCGGTCCCAGCCAGGGACCGCCGCCGCTGCGGCCGTAGTGGTCCAGTTCCGGCCAGGTGCACAGCAGCGGATGCTCCCCCAGCAGCAGTTCGGCGGCATGCGCGAGCGGCGTCGCGCCGTGCGCGGCCAGCACGCTGTTGGCGCTGGCGAGCAGACGGCTTTCGGTGGCTTGCAGGCGTGCAGTCGGCGGCGCCTCCCAGCCGCGCAGCGGCGGCAGCGGCGCATCAGCGGGCGGCATGCTGAAGCCGGGGCCGAGCGCAGCGGTGGGCAAGCCGAGGCTGCGCGCCGCCAGGATCGCGGTCGGCGCATAGTCGGCGATGATCAGATCCGGCCGGCCCTGGCGGAACAGCCCGCGCCAGCCTGCGCACAGCCCGGCGAGCGCTTCGGCATCCAGGTAGCCGCAGGCGAGCAGGATCTCGGCCAGGCTGGCCTGGTCAGGCGGCAGGCCGGCGGTACGGTGCAGCCAGACCGGCGCCTGCAGGGTCGCGATGTCGAGGTCCTTGAGCAGGCTGCGCGTCAGCACCAGGTCGCGCAGGACCAGGGTGACGGTGTGGCCGCGTGCGCGCAGCGGCTGCGCGATCGACTTGAGGCGGCCGGCATGTCCGAGCCCGCCGCCGAGTTCCCAGCAGAGGTAGAAGTGAGCCATGCCCGGCAGTGTAGCCGAAGGCTAGCATTGCCGGGCATGGGTTTGGGGCGATCGGCCCGGGTTCAGCGCAACACGCTGACAGCCTGGCCACGCAGCATCACGTCGACGCTTGGCGCATCCGCTGCGCCCTTGTGGCGTACCGCGATCGCGCCATCGAAGGTGCTGAATTGGCCGTCGCTCGTCCCGTGCAGCTGCTGGCGCGGACGCTTGTCCAGCTGCACGAAGACATCGACACCGTCGAAGTCGATCTGCAGTCGGCGGCCATCGCTCAGCTGGTAATCGCCCGCGATCTCGGACTTCTGCTGCGCGCTGGCGGGTTCAGGCTGGCCGGCCTGGGCGGACGGCGCAAGGACGGCGACAGCAAGGGCGATGGTGGCGATGATCGACGACTTGGGACGGCGCATAGTGGACTCCTCGTTGGCAAGAGATGAATGGCTGCACGATTGCGGCCATGTCTCACTCTAGCGTCGAGGGTGGCGGCGCAAGTTGCGCTCCGCCAATTCATATTTCCAAAAAGAACTACACTGCGCAAGCTTCCCGCTTTGCCCGAGCCGTCTTGCCCAGGGGGCGTATTAGTGTGGCTCGCCTGGTACGTCGGCTTCGAGGTCTTCTGCGCGCTCGCTCGCCATGCGGATAGGTTGAGGCCGCAGCGACAGCGCGACCGCGCTCAGGGCCAGCAGCAGCATCAGCACGAACACCAGCGCGACGGCGACCGGCAGGGGAAGGACGATGGCAACGACTTCGCTCATGGCAGTCTCCCAGAGAGTTGTTCCGCGCACCCGATTGACGGAGGCCAAGCTCAGGCGTGCAAGAACACACTGTGCCACTGCCTCACGTGGGGGAATTGACCAAGCGCAAGCGCACGATGCTCGCGCTCAGGCCGGTGGCTCTGTCTGCAATTCCTGTGGCGGGCGGTCCACCTGGCCATGCCCCACGCGTTCGTATTCGGCGATCACCTGGGCGCCGAGCAAGAGCAAGGTGGCGGCGATCTCGAGGCTGAACATCACCACGATCGCGGTGGTCATCGACCCGTACACGACGTTCACCTGCGACAGGGTCGAGAAGTACCAGACCAGCACGTGGCGTGCGATTTCCCACAGCAGCGCGGCGCTGATGCCGCCGACCAACGCATGCCATAGCGACAGGCGCCCGACCGGCATCACCAGGTAGATCGAGGTCAGCACCAGGATTTCGCCGAACAGGCCGAGCAGGTAGAGCAGCACGCCGGATACGCCGCCCAGCGACCATTCGTAGCCGAACAGCCACACGCTTTCCTGGCCCATCACTTCCAGCGTGCCGGCCACCAGGGTCACGATCATGACGCCCAGGCCCAGCGCCAGGATGTAGCAGTAAGGGAGCACGGCCGACACCAGGAAGTGGCGGCGCCGCACTGCCACGCGGTGGATGAAGATTACGCTCATCGCGTTTTCCAGCACCGTGAAGGCGAGCGAACTGAAAAACAGCATGGTCGCGCCCAGCAGCCAGGTGATCAGGTCGCGGTTCTCGAGGAAGTGTGCGACCTCCTCGACCAGCGGCCCCACCTGCCCCGGCACCAGCAGGCCAAGGTAGCGCTGCAGGGTCTCGAGCAGCTCGGCCTGGTCGATGAAGTGCGACAGCGCCACCACCACCAGCATCAGGAAGGGCACGATCGACAGCAGCGCGTAGTAGGCCACGGCGCCCGCGAGCAGCAAGCCCTGGTTGGCGCGGAATCCTTTCACCACCTGCAGGCTGAAGGCCAGCGGGTGCGCAAGGATCCAGGCATTGGCGCGCTGGTCCAGGAGGCGCTCGCGCCAGCTCCTGCGCCGGGTCATCGCGCCAGCCTGATCCCGGTGAACTGCCAGCGTGCTCCGGCCGGGAAGAAGTTACGGTAGCTGGCGCGCGCATGGCCATCCGGGGTGGCGCAGGACGAACCGCGCAGCACGTACTGGTTGACCATGAACTTGCCGTTGTACTCGCCGATGGCGCCGGCGGCCGGCGCGTAGCCGGGGTAAGGCGCGTAGCTGCTGGCGGTCCACTGCCAGCAGGCGCCGAACATCTGCAGCAGGCCATCGCCGTTGGCCGCTTCCGGATGCAGGGCCCCGCCGCCGAGCAAGGCCTGGCGCGCGGCGAATTCCCATTCCGCCTCGGTCGGCAGGCGCGCGCCGCACCAGCGCGCATAGGCGTCGGCCTCGTACATCGAGACGTGGGTGACTGGGCGCGCCGGGTCGAGCGGCTGCACGCCGTGCAGGGTGAATTCGTGCCAACCGTCGTCCTCTTCGATCCAGTACAGGGGTTGGGTGATCTCGCCCGCGCACACGCGGTCCCAGCCTTCGGCCAGCCACAGCGAAGGGTCGCGATAGCCGCCAGCCTCGATGAAGGTGCGGTATTCGCCGTTGGTGACCAGGCGCGAGGCCAGCCGGAATGGATCGAGGTAGGTGCGGTGGCGCGGCAGCTCGTTGTCGAAGCAGAAGCCGTTGCCGCCGTAGCCGATTTCGGCCAGGCCGCCGTCGAAGTCGATCCAGCCCAGCGGCGCCGCCGGCTCGCCCTCTTCCATCGGCTGCACGGTATAGGCCGGATACAGCGGGTTCTGCGCCAGCAGGTGTTTCAAATCGGTGAGCATCAGTTCCTGGTGCTGCTGCTCGTGCTGCAGGCCGAGTTCGACCAGGGCCGCAATGCCTGGTGCGGCGCCGCTTGCTAGCAGGTGCGCCACGCGCCGGTCGACGTCCAGGCGGTAGGCGCGTACCTCGTCCAGCGAAGGCCGGGTGAGCAGGCCGCGCTGGGCGCGCGGATGCTTGGCGCCGATGCCGTTGTAGTAGGAGTTGAACAGCACCCGGAAGGCCGGGTGGAAAGGCACGAATCCCGCTTCATGGGCTTCGAGGATGAAGGTCTCGAAGAACCAGGTGGTGTGCGCCAGGTGCCACTTGATCGGGCTGGCGTCCGGCATCGACTGCGCGCAGCAATCCTCGCTCGAGAGCGGCGCGGCGATCTCGAGCGAGCGCCCGCGCACCCTTTGGTACGCGTGCAGGATGTCTTCGCGCTGCCCGATGCCCATCAGTGAATCGCCTGTGCGTGGATCACCGCGAACCAGCGCTGCGGGTCGGTCCACACGCGCGTGGCCTCGAACCCGGAACGTTCCAGCAGGGCGATCGCATCGGCCTGCTGGTACTTGTAGCTGTTCTCGGTGTGGATGCAGTCGCCCGGCTCGAACACGCGCGCGCAGGCTTGCCCGCCGCAGTTCCAGTGCACTTCCTGGCGGCGCACCGCCTCCAGGTGCATCTCGACGCGGCCGCGCGCGGCATTGTAGAAGCCGTGGTGGCGCCAGGCGCGGATGTCGAAGTCGGCGCCGACCAGGTGGTTCACGTGGCGCAGCACGTTCAGGTTGAAGGCGGCGGTGACGCCGAGCGCGTCGTCGTAGGCGGCGTCCAGCGTGGCCTTGTCCTTGGCCAGGTCGACGCCGATCAGCACGCCGCCATCGTCCCCACACTGGGCGCGCAGGCGGCGCAGGAAGCCGTGCGCTTCGTCCGGCGTGAAGTTGCCGATCGAGGAGCCCGGGTAGAAGAACAGGCGGCGCGCGGCATGCACCTGCGGCGGCAGTTCGAAGCGGCTGGAAAAGTCCATGCCGAGCGCTTCCATGTCGATCTGCGGGAAGCGCTGGCGCAGGCGCTCGAGGGCGTCGCACAGGAACTCGGTCGAGATGTCGACCGCCACGTACTGGGCCGGCTGGAGCAGCGGGAACAGCGAGGCTGCTTTGGCGCAGTTGCCCGCGCCCAGGTCGACCAGGGTGCTCCCAAGGCCTGCCACGCGGGCGATCTCGGCCCCATGGCGCGCGAAGATGGCCGCCTCGGTCCGGGTTGGATAGTATTCCGGCAATTCGCAGATCGCTTCGAATAGTTTCGAACCGAGGGCGTCGTACAGGAACTTGGGCGAGATCCAGGCGTCGGGCGCGTTCAGCCCGGCGTGCAGCTCGTCCGCCACATGGGCGTTGGCCGCGCGCGGGCGGTCTTCCGTGCAGGAGATGTGCATAAGCGTTATCATTCGTGCCGCCGCGGCGCACCATGCGCCCCGGCATAGGATGTCAAACCTTGGATCGCGAACCCGAGTTGCAGTTTTGGCCATGATAGCGGAATTCCCCCATGCGCCGTTTCCGCCTGCCGTGCGGGCGTTACTACCCCGGTTCAGTTGTTTCCAACTATTAATAACGCAGTTAAAAACAAATAAGAAAGCCGCCATGACCTCGTTCTCGCCTTCGCGCATCCTGAAAACCATGTTCGCAGCCACCGCCACCGCCGGCCTGATGTTCGCGGCCGCCGGCGGCGCCTATGCCCAGAATACGCCGGGCGTGCTGCGCGTCTCGGCCATCCCGGACGAAGCGCCGACCGAACTGCAACGCAAGTTCAAGCCGCTGGGCGACTACCTGGCCAAGGCCACCGGCCTGAAGGTCGAGTTCACCCCGGTGACCGACTACGCGGCCTCGGTCGAAGGCCTGATCAACCGCAAGATCGACATGGTCTGGTTCGGCGGCTTCACCTTCGTGCAAGCCAACGTGCGCAGCAAGGGTCAGGTGACCCCGCTGGTGCAGCGCGCGGAAGACGAAAAATTCCGCTCGGTCTTCATCACCACCAACCCGTCGATCACCAAGCTCGAAGACCTGAAGGGCAAGACCCTGTCCTTCGGCTCGGAATCCTCGACCTCGGGCCACCTGATGCCGCGCTCCTTCCTGCTGGGCGCGAAGATCAACCCGGACACCGACCTGAAGCGCATCGCCTTCTCGGGCGCGCACGACGCCACCGTGGCCGCGGTCGCGGGCGGCAAGGTCGATGCCGGCGCACTGAACATCTCGGTGTGGGACAAGCTGGTGGAAGCCAAGAAGGTCGATCCGAAGGTCGTGCGCGTGTTCTACACCACCCCGGGCTACTACGACTACAACTGGACCGTGCGCAGCGACATGAACCCGGCGCTGCAGAAGAAGATCACCGACGCCTTCCTGGCGCTGGACGAGTCGACCCCGGAAGGCAAGCAGATCCTGGAACTGCAGCGCGCCACCAAGTTCATCCCGACCAAGACCTCGAACTACGGGGCGATCGAAGCGGCCGCCCGCAATGCCGGCCTGCTGAAGTAAGCACAGGGCTGCGATGACCTTCAAGCTCGAGAAACTGACGGTACGGCACCTGGCGGCGGCACAGCACGTGGCGCCCGCCCTGGTCGACCTCGACCTGGTCATCGCACCCGGCGAACAGCTGGCCCTGATCGGTCCTTCGGGCGCCGGCAAGACCACCCTGCTCGCCACCCTCGCCTGCGCCCACCGTCCGGCGCAGGGCCAATTTTCCATCTTCGGGAACGACCCGTGGACCTTGTCCCAGGCCGAGCGCCACCGCCTGCGTGCGCGCCTGTTCCTGGCGCCACAGACGCCGCCGCTGCCGCCGCGCCAGCGCGTGGTCACGGCGGTGCTGGCGGCGCGCCTGCCGCACATGAATCTGTGGCAGGCTTTTGCTTCGCTGGTGCGCCCGAGCGATCCGGACGCCGCGCACGCGGCCCTGGCGCGCTTCGGCCTGGGCGACAAGCTGTATGCGCGCGTGGACCGCCTGTCCGGCGGCGAGCGCCAGCGCTGCGGCCTGGCGCGCCTGTTGTTATCGCGTGCCGAAGCCTTGCTGGTGGACGAGCCGATCTCCGCGCTCGACCCGGCGCTGGCCCAGCACACCCTGGCGACGCTGCAGCAGGAAGCGGCCGAGCGCAAGGCCACCTTGGTCTGCAGCCTGCACCAGGTCGAGATGGCGCGCGCCCACTTCCCGCGCCTGGTCGGCCTGCGCGCCGGGCGCATCGTGTTCGACGCGCCGCGCGAGCAGGTCACGGACGCCATGATCGCCGCGCTCTACGAAAACGAGAGCGTGCAGCCGCACCCGCAGCATCCGCACGAAGCGCCCGAGCGCATCGCCGTGGGCGCCTGCTTCTGATGGCGGCGGCAAGGCATCCGGACCCGGCCTGGCGCGGCCGCGTCACCGCCACGTTCGTGTGCCTGTTGCTCCTGTGGCCGATGCTCACGGCCAGCGAATTCAAGCCCTGGATCCTGTTCGACCCGCAGAGCCTGGCGGCGGCCGGCGTGTTCCTGTCCGACTTCCTGCGTCCAGCCTATGGCGCCGAGTTCCTCGCGATGGTGCTGCGCGAGACCTGGCAGACCGTGGCCATCGCCACCGCCGGCTTGACGCTGGCGCTGCTGGGCGCGATTCCCGCCACCATGGTGATCACCGAACGCCTGTCGATCTCGCGCCTCGGCACGGGGCGCATGCGCTTTGGTGCGATGCTGTTGCGCCAGCTGCTGCGCTGGGTGCTGGTGCTGCTGCGCAGCGTGCCGGAACTGGTGTGGGCGCTGCTGTTCGTGCGCATCGTCGGCCTGGGCCCGACCGCCGGCGTGCTGGCGATCGCCCTGACCTATTGCGGCATGCTGGCCAAGGTGTATGCCGAGATCCTCGAGTCATCCGACGCCCACGCCACCGACGTCCTGCTGGCCAACGGCAGCGGGCGCCTGCCCGCCCTGCTGTACGGCGCCCTGCCCGAGTCGGCGGCCGAGCTGGTGTCCTATACCGTCTATCGCTGGGAGTGCGCGATCCGCGGCTCGGCGGTGATGGGTTTCGTCGGCGCCGGCGGCCTGGGCCAGCGCATGGAAGAATCGACCAAGATGATGGCGGGCGGCGAAGTGTCGACCATGCTGATCATGTTCGTGCTGCTGGTGGCGCTGGCTGACCTGGTCTCGAAACTGCTGCGCCGGAGGCTCGGATGAAGCCGCAGCTGCTGCCGCCCCCGCCGCGCGCGTTCGGCACCCTGGTGCTGCTCGCGCTCCTCGCCGCCCTGGTGGTGGCCAGCTTCGCCTCGCTTCCCTTGCAGTGGTCCGCTTTCTTCACGCCGGAAGCGCTGAGTTCGGCCGCGGAATTCCTGGCCGGCTTCTCTCCGCCCGAGACGAGTTCTCCTTTTCTCACCAAGACCCTGGGCGCGCTGTGGGAGACGCTGGCCATGTCGCTGGTCGGCACCCTGCTGGCCGTAATCGGCGGCCTGGTGCTGGCGCTGCCCGCGGCGGGGCGCCTGGGCCAGGCGCCGCGCGGCGCCGTCCGGGTGCTGCTGAACATCCTGCGCTCCATTCCCGAACTGGTGTGGGCGGCGCTGCTGCTGGTCGCGGCCGGCCTCGGTCCCTTCGCCGGCACCCTGGCGCTGGCCGCGCACACCAGCGGCGTGCTGGGACGCCTGTTTGCCGACGCCCTCGAGAACGTCGAGCCGCTGCCGGAAACCAGCCTGCGCACCAACGGCGCCGCGCCGCTCGCCGCCTTCCTGTACGCTACCCTGCCGCAGGCCCTGCCGCAGATGCTGTCCTACACCCTGTACCGCTGGGAGAACAACATCCGCGCCGCCGCGGTGCTGGGCGTCGTCGGCGCCGGCGGCCTGGGCCAGATGCTGAAGTACCACCTGTCGCTGTTCCAGATGCAGAGCGCCGCCACCGTGGTGATCGCGATGCTGCTGCTGGTGGCGGCGGTGGATGCGGCCAGTTTCGCGCTGCGCCGCGCACTCACACGCTAATCAAGGGAATCCATGCTCGTACTCGACCAGCTGAGCAAGTCGTATGGCGGCCGCACCGTGCTGTCGCAGCTGTCGCACAGCTTCCGCGCCGGCGAGTTCGTGGCGATCATGGGCGAGTCCGGCGTCGGCAAGTCGACCCTGCTGAACATCATCGCCGGCCTGGATGCGCCCGACACCGGGCAGGTGATCGTGGACGGCACGCCGATGTCCGCGCTGGACGACGATGCCGCCACCCGCCTGCGCCGCACCCGCATGGGCTTCATCTTCCAGGCCTTTCACGTGCTGCCGCACCTCACCCTGCGCCAAAACGTGGCGCTGCCGCTGCTGCTCAATCGCGAATCCAGCGCCCGCGCCGACGAGATGCTGGCAGCCGTCGGCCTGGATGGGCGTGGCGGCGACTTCCCGCGCCAGCTCTCCGGCGGCGAGCTGCAGCGCGTCGCGATCGCACGCGCGCTGGTGCATCGCCCCGCCCTGCTGCTGGCGGATGAGCCGACCGGCAACCTCGATCCCGAAACCGCCGAGAGCATCCTCGCCCTCTTGCGGCGCGAGACCCGCGCCAGCGGCGCCGGCGCCATCATGGTAACCCACTCCCACGCCGCGGCCGCCATGGCCGACCAAGTGCTGCTCCTGACTCGTTCCGGATTGAAATTAGCGTAAATTCCGCGAGGAAAGAACGATTTACGGATTGTTACGCTCAATTCGTAAATCGTGCGTGGCGCAATCGTAGTAATATCACAACGACCCGCCACCAAAACCTCGTCAGAACAGGCAGGGCGTATTTCCAGAACAAGTCGATCTGTCCCGAATCCATGTTTACAAATTCGGAGAAGCAACATGAGCGTACGACAGAAAAAACAGGAAATGCTCGCCGCGATGCACCGGGCCCGTGCCCTGGAACCGTCGAGCTTCGTGCCCAACAAACTGCTCGACACCCTGATCGAGCGCATGCAACTCAAGAATGATGCGGAGCTGTGCCGCGTGCTCGAGGTGCAGCCGCCGATCATCAGCAAGATCCGCCACCGCAAGCTGAACGTCGGCGCCACGATCCTGCTGCGCATGCACGAAAAATCGAACATCCCGATCCGCGAACTGAAGGAGCTGACCAGCGCCTCGATCCATTAGCGCCGTCGGCCATACGCGGCGCCGGCGCAGGACGCGCTAGGGCGCGGCGGGAGGCCGGCCGGTCTTGAGCTGGGGCAGCGCCGCCAGCACCGACTTGAGGGTAGCGATGTCGACCTGGCCCAGCAGGGCCACGCCGATGCGCAGCAGTTCGCTTTTCTTGACGTCGATGCCGGCGCGCAGGCAGGCCTGCTTGACGTCGGCAAGCACGGCGTATTCCTGCTCGGGCATGGTGAAGCTGTCACGCACCAGCACCGGGCGCGCGGCCGCGCCCGTGTCGCGCGGCGGGGCGGCCGGCGCCTTGCGCGCGGAGCGCTTCACTGCGGGCGCAGCCAGCGATCTGGCGGCCGTCTTGACTGCGGTCTTGACGCTCGTTCTGGCCGGCGCCCTAGCAGGCTGCGGCCGTGCGGCCTTGAGCGCCGGTTTTGCCGCGGACTTCGCGGCCTTTGCGGGCATGGCTTTCGCGCGTGCGGCTCCCTTTGCTGCCGCCGTGACGGCAGCCGACTTCCTGGGCATTACAGACTCCATTGTTCAACGAACTAAACAATATAGTCGATATGCGCCACGAGTGCCAATACGCAGATCAAGGGAACTACGCGTTCTCTTCCTCGTCGGCGAACTCCTGCGCGATGCGCGCGAATTCTTCCTGCAGCGCGAAGAAGGCGTCGAGCACGTCCGGGTCGAAGTGGGTGCCGCGGCCCTGGCGCATGATCTCGAGCGACTGGTCGTGCGTGAACGGCGGCTTGTACACGCGGCGCGAAATCAGCGCGTCGTACACGTCGGCCACCGCCATCAGGCGCGCCGAGACCGGGATCTCGTCGCCGCTCAGGCTTTCCGGATAGCCGCTGCCGTCCCACTTCTCCTGGTGCGAATGGGCGATCTCGCGCGCGAACATCAGGAAGCTGTTGGAGCCGCCCAGGTGCTTCTCGGCCAGCATGATGGTGTCGCGTCCGTAGGCCGCGTGCAGCTTCATGACCTCGAATTCCTCGGGGTCGAGCTTGCCCTGCTTCTGCAGGATGTAGTCGGGAATCGCGACCTTGCCGATGTCGTGCAGCGGCGCCGACTTGTACATCAGCTCGATGTTCTCGTCGGTCAGGCTGGCGGCGAAGCGCGGGTGGCTGCGCAGCCTCATCGCCAGCATGCGCATGTATTGCTGGGTGCGGCGCAGGTGGTTGGCGCTCTTCGCATACACCTTCCCGTCGCGCATCTCGGCCATCGAGGCCATCGCCAGGATCAGCGCTTCCTGCATCAGGAGCAGCTGGGCGGTGCGCTGCTGGACCATACGCTCGAGGTTCTGGTTGTGCTCCTGCAGGAGCTTCCTCGCCGCGCGCAGGGTCAGGTGGGTCGAAACGCGCGCGAACAGGATCGGCGGGCTGATGGGTTTGCCGAGGTAATCCACCGCGCCCACCGACAGGCCCATGGCCTCGTCCTCGATCTGGTTCTTCGCGGTCAGGAAGATCACCGGGATCTCGGCGGTGGCCGGATTGGCCTTGAGCTGGCGGCAGGTCTCGTAGCCGTCCATCCCCGGCATCATCACGTCGAGCAGGATCAGGTCCAGGTCCGGCGTGGCGGCCGCGACCTGCAGCGCGGTGCTGCCGTTGGTGGCCACCTTGGTGTGATACTTGTCCTTCAACAGGCGCGACAGCAGCATGATGTTGTCCGGCGTGTCGTCGACGATCAGGATCGTCGGCCGATACTGCTGCTTGTCCTTCAGGGCTGCACTCATATGTGTTCCGCAATGGAGGAAGAAGCGCCGTTGGCCTGGGCCAGCACGAGGCGTGCTTCTTCGAATTCGTAACGCGACAGGTGCGCCTCGAGGCGCGCCAGCGCGCCCGGGCCGAGCAGACGGCCCAGCGGAGCGCGCACGGTGTCGAAATAATCGGTGGCTTCGCCCGAGAACTCGGCCAGCAGGCTTTCCAGCTGGGCCACGGCCTGGGCCGCGTCATGCGCGTCGGGCTGGCCGCTTGGCGCCGGCGCGGCGGCCGGCACTTCCGGGGCGTTGGCGAAATAGGTGTCGAGCGAATCCATCAGGTCGGCCAGCGCCCGTTCGAGCGAGCCGACGCTGCGCTCGAGGGCCGCCAGGTCCGTCGCGGCCTGCCCCGGCGCGGCGCGGGCCGCTTCTTCTTCGATCTCCTGGGCCAGCGACATGACTTCGCGCGCGCCGATGTTGCCGGCCACGCCCCGCAGCGAGTGCGCGCGGCTGGCGACGTCGCGCAGGCGCCCGCCATCGAGGTCGCTGCGGATGCTGCAGCCGGCGTCGCGCTGCGATGCGCGGAAGCGGTCCAGCAGCTCGACATAGAGCCCGCTGTTGCCGCCAACGTTGCGCAGGCCGAAGGCGGAGTCGATCCCCGCCAGTCCCGGCAGCGGCGCCAGGTCCGGCGCCGGCAGCGCGGCGCGTGCCGGCATCGCCTTGCCCATCCAGCGCGCCAGGGTGGCGTACAGCTTCTCGGGATCGACCGGCTTGGTAATGTAGTCCTGCATGCCTTCGTTCAGGCAGCGTTCGCGGATCTCGGACAGCGCATGCGCCGTCATCGCGATGATCGGCAGCTCGTCGAAGCGCGGGTCCTTGCGCAGCGCCACCGTGGCTTCGTGGCCGTCGAGCTGCGGCATCTCGAGGTCCATCAGCACCAGGCGGTAACCGTCCGGGCCGGCAGCCGCGAGTTTCTCGAGGGCCTGCTGGCCGGTCGAGGCGACGTCCACGTCCACGCCCTGCGCTTCCAGCAGCTCGCGCGCGATCTGCTGATTGACCAGATTGTCTTCCACCACCAGCACGCGCGCGCCATGCTGGGCCGTGCGCACGACGCCCGCGCCGGCCACGCCGCTCGGGGCGGCGCTGAACAGGCCGGCCAGCGTATTCGACAGGGCCGACTGCACGAAGGGCTTGAACAGGAAGCCGTTGACGCCCGCTTCTTCGGCGCTGGCCTGCACGTCCTCGCGCCCGAAAGCGGTCACCAGCACGGTCAGCGGCGGCGCGCACAGGTCCTTGTTGGCGGTGATGCGGCGCACCAGCTCGATGCCGTCCATGCGCGGCATGGTGCAGTCGGTCAGCACCAGGCGGTAGGGCATGCCAGCGGCATCGGCCGCAATGATCGCGCCTTCGGCGTGGCGCGCGTCGGACGCGCATTCGACCCGCAGCGGCAGCGCCGCCAGGGCCTCGCGCAGGATCGCGCGCGCCAGCGCGCTGTCGTCCACCACCAGCACCCGCGCGCCGGTCAGCTCGGACGGCGCCACCAGGGTCGATTCGGGTTCGCCCGACAGTGCGAAGTCGAGGTCGAAGTGGAAGGTCGAGCCGGCGCCGGGCGCGCTGTCGACCGCAATGCGTCCGCCCATCAGGCCCACCAGCTGCTGCGAAATCGACAGGCCCAGGCCGGTGCCGCCGTATTCGCGCGTGGTCGAACCGTTGGCCTGGCTGAAGGCGCGGAACAGCTTGGCCTGCTGCTCTTCGCCGATGCCGATGCCGGTGTCGCGCACCGCGAAGCGCAGCTTGACGCGGCCCGGCTCGGCGCCCTTCAGCGGAATGCAGGAGAGCTGCAGCTCGCCCGCCGGCGTGAACTTGACGGCGTTGTTGACCAGGTTGATCAGCACCTGCCCCAGGCGCAGCGGGTCGCCCACGAGTTTGCGCGGCACCGCGTGCGGTACGTGGAACAGGTATTCCAGGCGCTTGTCGGCGGCGCGCTGGCTGGTCACGCTGGCCACGTTGCCGAGCACTTCATCGAGGCAGAACGGCACCTGCTCGACATCGAGCTTGCCGGCCTCGATCTTGGAAAAGTCGAGGATGTCGTTGATGATCCCGAGCAGCGACAGCGCCGCGCGGTGGATCTTGCCGACGTAGTCCTGCTGCTTGGGATTGAGGTCGGTGCGCAGCGCCAGGTAGGCCATGCCGATGATCGCGCTCATCGGGGTACGGATCTCGTGGCTCATATTGGCCAGGAACTCGGACTTGGCCACGTTGGCCGCCTCGGCGCGCAGGTTCGACTGCGTCAGTTCCTCGGTGCGGGCAGCGATCTTCTGTTCCAGGTCTTCGTTCAATTCGCGCAGCTGCTGCTCGATACGGCTTTTCTCGCGCAGCAGGCCATTGGTGACCTGCTCGGCCTGGCGCAGCCGGTTCAGGGTGTCGCGGAAACTGCGCACCGCGGACGACAGGCGCCCGACCTGGTCGCGCCGCCCGATGCCGGACAGGCGGATGTCGGTCTCGCCGCGCGCCAGCTTTTCGAGCGCGTCCTGGATGTCGGCGAAAGGCTGCGACATGCGGCGCCCGACCAGGAACACGCAGCCAACGATGGCCAGCGTGAGCAGGATATTGGCGGCGGCCGTGTGCACGATCTGGTTGCGCAGGTCCTGGTCGATCTGCTCGCGCGAGAAGGCCAGTTCGATCACGCCGACCGAATAAGTGCGGGTGCCGTCGTTGTGGGTGATGCGGCGGCGCAGGCGCAGGTCGGCCTGGGCGTCGTCGCGGTTGCCGAGCGCCGCGATCAGGCTGCCGTCGGGCGCCAGCACGCGCAGCGTCTGCACCTCGGGGGTCGCGCCGAGCGCCTCCACCACCGAGTTGACGGCGCCGCTGTTGATGTCGAACAGCGGACGCGCCAGCGCCTGCTCCAGCACCTTGGCCTGGCGTTCGATGCGCTCCTGCAGCCGCGCGTCGGCATCCAGCCGCAGCGTATGCAGGGTATAGGTGGTAAACACGCCGGTCGACAGCGCGACCGCGAGCACGATGCCGGCGCCGAGCCGGAACACGATGTTCTGGCGCCAGTTCTCGACCAGGCGGCGCGGCATCACGCGCATACGGCCCCGCCGGCGGTTAATGGGCGGCTCCAGAGCGGCCTCCGATCGCTTGCTGCTCGCGCTTGCGGTAGGCCGGGCTGTTGCGCACCGCCTCAACCGCATCCCACAGGCGTGCGGCAAGCTGCGGCTGGCTTGCGACCAGGGCGCTCGACAGCACCAGGAAGTAGGGTTTCTCAACCAGCGGCACCGGCAGCAGCTCGAGCCGCTTGCCGTAGGGTCCGCGCATCAGGCGCTGGGCGTCACCCCCGCCGAGCGCGGCGCCGGCCAGGCGGCCTGCGATCAGCTTCTGTGCCAGTTCGTCCGAGCGCTGGCTGCCGTCATCGGTCTGCACGCCCTGGGCGCGCAGAAAGTCGCCGACCGAATAGCCAAGCTGGAAGCCGATGCGCCCGTCGAGGTTGCGGAAAGACTTGCCGTCCCAGTCCAGGCGGCTGCCGCGCCGGCGCGCCAGCACATAGGTATCGACGTGCATGCGTTTGGAGGCGTCGGCGCGCGGCTCGGGTTCGGTCCCGGCCACGCCGGGGTAGGCGCCGAGCGCCATGCGGTCGCGGTTGAAGCTGACGGCAAAGGCGCCGCCGACCTGGTTGGCCTTGAGCTGTTCCAGGCAGCGCTTCCAGGGCATGCTCTGGAAGTCGAACACCACTCCGGTGCGCTTGGCGACCTCGGACAGCAGTTCGAAGTTCAGGCCGCCGCCGTCGAGCGTCCGCCACGGGCGTACTTCCTGGCGCTCGAAGCACAGGGTGACGTGCTCACCCGGCGCGGCCTGGGCCGCCGCGCAACAGGCGGCCAACGCGAACAAGAGAAAGCGGCGCATGGAAAACAGTGGCAAACATGGTTGAACGAACAATGGAAGTATGCCACCAGATGTTTCCAAACAACAGTAAAAACAGGTGTTTAGCGTGGAAAACGACATTCCTCGCCAAGGCGACGGCCCAGCGGGGGGAGCGGCGCCGCGGCCAGGGCGGCGCGCCGGTGCAGGTCCCACAGCGCGCCCACGCGCAGCCCGGCATGGACCGGGGCCACCTCGCGCAAGCCGCACTCCTCGACCAGCGCCGTGAGCAGGGCCAGTCCGCCCGCCAGGTGCGGGGCGCGCGCCGCCGCCGGCCAGGCCAGGCGCACCCGCGCGACGTGGCCGGCCTCCAGGAAACGCTCGCGCAGCGCGGCCAGGCAGGCCCGTGTCAGGCGCCCTCCTTCGATCCCGTCCTCATGCGCGATCTCGCTCAGGGCGCGCACGGTGCCGCAGGCGCCATGGGCCAGCGCCCAGCCGCGCCCGGCCAGCACGGAGTCCGCGAAGCGGCTGCGCCCCGAGCGCACCGCGGCGTCGAAGCCGGCGGCATCGATCCGGCCATCGGCGAAGAAGCTCAGGCTCTGGCGCGCCGCGCCGACGGGGAAGGATTCGACCCGCTCGACGGTGGCGCCGCGGCCCAGCACCAGCTCGGTCGAGGCGGCGCCAATGTCGACCACGAGGCGCGGTGCATCGGGGGGCGCGTCGGCGCCATCCAGGGTGCTGGCCACGCCCAGGTAGACCAGGCGCCCGGTCTCGCCGCCCGCGACCAGTTCGATCGGGCGGCGCAGCGCGCGTTCGGCGGCCGGAAGGAAGACTGGCGCATTGCGCGCCATGCGCAGCGCGGCCGTCTCCACGACCCGTACCGCCTGGGGGCGCCAGGCGTCCAGGGTATCGGCGAACTCGCGCAGGCAGCTGAGTGCGCGCCGCATTGCCGCTTCGCACAGGCTGCCGTCGTCCTCGAAGGAAGCGGCCAGCGCGACCCGTTCGCTCAGGGTCGCTTCCAGCACCAGTTCGCCGTGGTCGATGCGGCCGACGTGCAGGCGGAAGCTGTCGGAGCCGAGTTCGACGGCGGCGTAGCGTGGGGTATCGGGAGAGTCGGGAATCATGGGTGATCCTGCAGCGGGGTTGCGGCAGGATACGTCCGGGATGTGACGGGAATGTGACGTGCGGACCTGGGCGTGACACAAACGATTTCTGGAATTTATTGGGACTGTCACCGTCTCTTCTTAAGGAAGGCTTCTCGAAACAGAACAAATATCAAGGTCCAAAACGCCCATTGAATGAGGATACTGAGTGCTATCACGCGCGCCCGCGCCAAGCGGCGAGACCCGCGCGAACGACCCAGGCCATGACTAACCAGAACAGCCAGTTACCAAGGGCGCGTGGACCATCCAGCCGGTCCAGACCCAGCAACATGCCGATCAGATCAGCCGAACCTCCCGGCGAGAGACCGTGACCGTCGACGATATAAGCCACTGGCCAGCCTGCGGCAGCGGCCAGGCAACCTGTCTGACAGTCTTCGGAACCGGGAACGATGTCGATCACTCGTGCGGGCACCCAGCTCGACACAAGGCTCAACGACAGCGAGATCAAGAGCAAGGCAACAGCGGGTTTTAAGCTTGGCCACATAGCGGTCTGATTGATGCGTTGACGGACGTTCTTCTTGCACGGCGCCGCCGCTTCAGGGTTCATCGGGCCCGTTCGCAGCCTTGCGGCGACCTTTGCGCACCTTTCGCCACACGACATATGCAAGGGTACCGGCCAATACGAACGGAATCGTCGATGCCACGAAGGTGATCAGCATCGCCACGCCCTGCAGCAAGTCGCCTCCGAAATCTTCTGCAGCCTGCCTGACCTTGTCGCCCTGCCTCGCCTTCACACGTTCGTGCAGGTCTACCGTCAGCAGTTCGGTATCCACTCTCCTGCGTAGCTGCGCCTGGGAGTTCGCTGCGCTGTCGATCTGGCTTTGCACCTCGGCGAGCTCGCGATGCAGCTTGATCAGTGCCTCTGCGTCGAGTGCGCGCTGGCGGGCCAGGGTCTGGAGCTGGTCGCGGTATCCGGTCAGCATTGCCATCTTGCGCTCACCGTTCTCGATCGGCTCGGCCAGGTCCTGGCCTTTGCTCGACTGCTCCACCACCGTGCCACGCCCATCCAATGCGCTCAGGACCTTGTTGACGCCATCGGGACTGACACGCATCCGGATGGTGGCGCCCGCCTCGTCACCGGCGCGAATGCTCGCTTCCAGCAAGGTGCAAGCACGTTCGGGCAGCGCCGCACAGGCATGCTGAACGGCTTCGGACACCTGCCGTGTCTGCCCTGAGGGGAGTTCCAGCGCGATCGCATGTTCGTAGGCAATCCAGGCGGCGCGCTTGTGGTCGACGCGTACTTCAGCCAGTGCGGGCGCGTTCGCTGGCGCTACGTTCTGCCTGCCGGAACAGCCGGCGAGCACGATTGACAAGACCAGCAGGAACACCCATCGGCGCATCGCATCTCTCCAAACGACTGTGGCGGATATCGGTCCTGACGGCCCGACGCAATTTTTCAATCGGAGCGGCGTATTTCGGCGATTGCGGCGTCCAGCACTTCGTCCCGGCCCGCGCGGATACCGGCAATCGTCGGCTTGACTTCGATGTCGGGAACGATGCCGATGCGCTGCGTGGGCCGCTTGTCGGGGTAGAACACCCCGGTACCGCTGAGCAGGGAGCGCAGACCACCGGGCAAGGGAATCCAGGTTCCGTCGCCATCGGCGCCTGCCGTGGTACTGCCGATCACCTTGGCCCGAGGTCCGACACGCAGCGCCATCGCCGTATATTCGGAACGGCTTTGCGACATTTCGTCGACCAACACCATGACCTTGCCTGAGTAACCGGTGGGATGCAGCGGCAGCTCGACTTCAGGCATCCATTTGAACGCGCCGGGGTTGACCGGATCTGCGTGGGTGAAACGGGCGAATCTGGTCGGCTTGTCGATGAAGTACGGCCCGAGGATCCAAGGCACGAAGTCCGATGGGTAATTCCGGATATCGATGACCAGGCCTTTCGTCTTGGCGGCGCGTTCCATGTAGCCCGCAAGGTCGTCGCGCTTGATGGACGACAGCTTGATATAGGCGATGTCGTCGCCGATGAGCTGGAAGGTGTCGCCCGGCCGGTCGTGCGTGATGCGCTTGTTGCCGGACCGGACCCGGGGAACGACCATTTCCTTGAGCTCGCCGTCCCGCCGCACCGTGAGCGTCGATGGGCCGCAAGACCCCTTGGTCATCCCGGCGCCGATGTCGCGCAGCCGCGCCGCCTCGTTGGAAGCCGCGTAGAACGGGCGCCAGGAGTCGATCAGCCTGGTGACCGGCACCCCGTCCATGGATTCGATGAGGTCGCCGCGTTGCAGTCCGCTTGCGGCCCCGGCCTCTTCGTCCCCGTACGCGAGGACCGCCGCACGTCCCTCGATGAAGCGAAGCAGCACGGGAAGCCTGCACGTGCCAACCGGCGGTTGCACATGGAGCGAGCTCCACAGGTTGGTATGCGTATCGTTGACCCGCGCCATGAGCGCGAGCATCGCCCGCTCATAGCCGGCACGATCCTTTGCCAGCGCCACCGGCGCGATCGATTGGCGCAGCACTTTGTTCCAGTCCTCGCCGACCTGGTCGCGGTAGGGCGACCAGTACTCCACGATATTCCAGAAGCGGAACAGGGAGAGCAGCTGATATCCGGCATCCGGGAAAGCGATGCCCTTGTATTCGGCCTCGCTGTCGAACACCGGCTTGCCGAGCTGCGGATGGATGGCGACGTAGTGCTGGGTCGGGGCGCCGCTGCGCTGCCGATAAATCCTGTTCAAATCGTTTCGCAGCGCACCGCTCAACAGACGTGTGTCGTTCAGCCAGCCGAGGCTCGGGAGCGACTGGTAATCCTGCTGGTTCAGGCTCGCACAAGGATTGCAGTCCGCAACCGGGCCGAGCCTGGCGATCCAGCGCTGCAGGACGGCATCAGCGCCCCCACGGTCCTTTGCCGCAAGCAGCTCCGGCAGCACCCTGAACAGTTCGAAGTCCCACTGATGCTGGCCGCTCCGCACCGCCGGGTGATGATATTTCAGGAATCCCCATACCTTGGCGGCGATGGCGAGGTTCTCGACCTGGATGGGACTCAGCGCCTGGAGGCTGATGTGGGAACCAGCATCGAAGCCGAGTTTCGCGTCGACGGCGGGAGCGGCGACCTGGGCCTGGGCCTGAGCCACCCCGGCGGTCAGCATGCAAAGTACCAGAGCGCTGCGAATGACGTGTTTCAGCATGCGGCCACCTTTCGTTCCGATCGATGATCAAAATTACCAGAACGACAGGCGCTGAAATACGCAGATTGTCACGTTGGCAGGCTGCGCTCTCCTCCAGATGGGAGACTCAGGCCTCGACCGGCGCCGGCACCGCCTGGCTGACGCGGTTGCGTCCCGCGTCCTTGGCCGCGCGCAGGGCGTCGTCGGCACGCTGGAACAGGGTCACGGTGCTGTCCTCGGGGCGAATGACGGTGACGCCGAAGCTGGCCGTCATGGCGATCATGGCGCGCTCGCTCTTGACCGGCGAGCTGGCGATCGCAGCGCGGATGCGCTCGGCCACCAGGGTCGCCTCGTCGAGGTTGGTGCGCGGCAGCAGGATGGCGAACTCGACCCCCACCAGGCGCCCGACCAGGTCGGAATCGCGCAGCTGGCGCTTGCACAGCTCCACCACGTGGCGCAGCACGGCGTCGCCGGCCGGGTGGCCGTAGCCGTCGTTGACGCGCTTGAACTGGTCGAGGTCGAGCACCACCAGCGCGGTCGGCAGGCCCGGTCGGCGCGCCAGCGCCATCCACGGCGCCAGGGAATTGAAGAAACCGCGTCGGTTCGGCACGTCGGTGAGCGGGTCCACTACTTCCAGGCGCGCCAGCTCGCGTCCGGCGCGTTCGCGACCAAGCAGCAGCATGCCGAAGCCGTTGGCCAGCATCAGGACGTAGAGGGCGACGCTGGACAGCTGGCGCAGCAGGTCGCTGGAGAGCCAGCGCCAGCCGCCCGGCAGTAGCAGGACCGACAGGCCGCGCGCGGCCACCACCAGCGCCAGGGCGGCGGTGAGCAGGGCCAGGAAGCGCTGCAGCAGGCTGGCCTGGCGCCAGCCGGCGCCGAGCGCGGCGGCCACGTTCAGGTAGAGGGCGCCGAGCAGCAGCGAGGCGGCCAGGCTGCGCAGGCCCTGCTCGTCGATCAGGTAGCAGACGAGGAAGGCCAGGATCGCCAGGCCACCGGCCAGCAGCGTGGGGCGACGCCAGCCGTGGCGGCCCGCTTCTTCCCAGGCAGCGCCGGCCTCGACGGCGACGCCGGCGAACAGCAGCGCATAGCCGCCCGGCAGCGCCAGCGGTTCCGGCACCACGCCCAGGCCGCCCAGCACCAGGAGGGTCCAGGCGCCGGCCTGGACCTGCTTCGACAGCGCCCAGGCGGACAAGGCCGCGGGCCGCACCGGCCCATGGTCGAAAAAGGTGAGTACCGCGCACAGGGCCAGGTTGCCCAGGGCCAGCACCAGCACCATCGTGGTCGCGTCCAGGTTCGTCATGATGTCAAGATTGTTCAGTACTCGTGTTCGACCAGGTTGGTGCCGTCGCCGACCTTGCTGGCCCACGCGCGGCTGAAATAGTCCTGCTCTTCGGCCGACGGGGCCGAGTGCCAGAACACGATCAAGGTGCCCTTGTGGTCATGCAGCTGGGTCAGCTTGTCGACGAAACCGGTGTCGCCGGCGGCGTCGGCCAGGGCCATCGCGTAACCGTACACGCGCTGCAGGCGCTCGATCCGGTCGGGTTCGGTTTGGGCGTTGGTGGCGGTAATCGAAGGATGGTCCAGGAACATGCAGGTTTCCTTTGTCGAATGATCAGCTTATCAGAAAGCCATGCCTTAGAACAAGCCAACCCGCGAGCCACCCCGGCTGACCTATACTGGAGGCCATGTCCGCGTCGCCCGAGTCTCCCTCCCCACTCCCGGCTCCGATCGTCACCACCCGGGGCGACCGCCGCACGCTCGAATTCACGCCCGGCGACATCCAGAGCGAGATGCGGCTATCGCGGCCGGAAGCGCTGATCCTGTCCTATTCGCGCGCCATGATGTGCTTCGCCTTGCTCGCGCCGCGGCCGCGCCACATCGTCATGGTCGGGCTCGGCGGCGGCTCGCTGGCCAAGTTCTGCCACCGCCATTTTCCCAACGCCCGCATCACGGTGCTGGAAGTGCGCGCCGATGTGATCGCGCTGCGCGAGCAATTCCAGGTCCCGCCGGACGGTGCGCGCCTGCGCGTGCTGCATTGCGATGCGGCGGCCTGGCTGGCGCAGGCGCCCGCGGCCAGCGCCGACGTGCTGCTGGTGGACGGCTTCGACGCCAGCGGCCTGCCCCCTGCCCTGTCGAGCGCCGGGTTCTATGCCGACTGCCGGCGCCTGCTGCGTCCCGGCGGCGTCCTGGCCGTCAACATCTTCACTTATGATCCCGACTATGTGACCGCGCTGCAACGCCTGGACACGGCCTTCGACGGCCATCTTTGCTGGCTGTCGGGCAGCGCCGGCAACAACCAGATCGTGTTCGCGCAGCGCCCTTCCCAGCTCGGCGCCGGACCCGGCCGCCCTCTGCGTTTCCTGCGAGATAGCCTGCACAACCGTGGCCTTGGCGCCGGCCTGCTGAACCACTTGCTGGCCCGCTGCGTGGTGGCCTGGCTGGCGCGGCGGGCGCCATGAGCGCCCATCCGGCGTGCATGAGGAGTAACCGAAACGCCATATTTTGTTTGCCGAATTGCACCCGGATGTGACACACTTCCCGTATTGATGCCTGCTGGCAAGCCTTCTTTATGGAATTCTGGACCCATCCATGCCGCGCCGCCTCCCCCTGTCGCTGACTCTTGCGGCGGCCCTCACGCTCGGGGGCGGCCTGGCTGCGTCCGGCGCCCTGTTCCTGGGGGTGAGCCACCTCGAGTACGACAATATGGGGCTCGAGTTCGCCCAGCGCGCCGACGAGCGCGTGGCGGCGGTGCGCCAGGGGATCGACCAAGCGGTCGAAGTACTGACCGTGACCAACCAGCTGTTCGCGCGCGGCGAGCCGGTCAGCCGCGAGCAGTTCCGTGATTTCACGGCGGCGCTGCTGCAGCGCCACCGCTACATCCAGGCCTTTAATTTCCACCGCTCGGTGCCGCATGAGCAGCGCGCGGCCGTCGAACGCGAACTGCAGCGGGTGCGCCCGGGCACCGTGTTCACCGAGCTGCAGCCCGAGGGCCTGGTCACGGCGCCGCAGCGCTCCCGTTACCACATCGTCGACTACATCGAGCCAATGGCCGGCAATGAACGCGCCTTCGGCCTGAACATCACCGAAAACGTGCAGGTCATGAGCGCGCTTGCGCTCGCCCGCGGCGAGGGCCGCGCCGCCGCCACCGAACTGTTCCAGCTGGCCCAGGACGACCAGCAGCAGCCCGCCTTCGAGCTGATCATGCCGGTGCTGGACCGCCAGGGCCAGCTGGCGGGCGACACCGCCGTCGTGATCCGCGGCCCGGAACTGGTGCGCGCCTCGCTCGCTGCCACGGGCCTGCTCGATCCGCGCGAGAACGCCAGCGACATCTTCGTGTCGGTGTACGCCGGCGAATTCGCCGGGCCCGGCCGCCTGATGTTCTCCACCGGCGACACCGGCAAACCGGATCTCAGCTGGCTGGCCGGCTTCATGTCGCCCGGCCACACCGGCTACAGCAGCAAGCTGCTGCACATTGCCGGCAAGCCCTGGCGCATCGAAGTGGCCAGCGCGCCGCGGCCCTTCCTGCAAGACCACATGGCCTCGACCGCCCTGCTGGTCGGCGGCATCCTGATGACCCTGCTGGGTACGGCCTTCGTGCAGGCGTCCGGCCAGCGCGCCCGCAAAGTCCAGCAGCTCGTGCGCCAGCGCACCGCCGACCTGCGCCGCACCAACCGCCGCCTGGTCGAAGACATGGCCGCACGCGAGCGCGCCGAGCGCGCCCTGCAGCAGAGCGAGCAGCGCTTCCGCCAGCTGGTCTCGATGTCCTCCGACTGGTACTGGGAGCAGGACCGCGACCTGCGCTTCACCATGGTCACCGGCGGCTTTACCGAAAAGGCCGGCCTGGCGGTCGAGACCGTGCTTGGCAAGACCCGCTGGGAGCACGCGCCGGGCCTGCTCGACACCGAGGTCGGACGCGCCCACATCGCCCAAGTCAAGGCCCACGAGCCCTTCGCCAATCTTGAGTACCAGGTGCAGGACGCCCACGGCGACACCCGCTGGTTCTGCGTCAACGGCCAGCCCGTGTTCGACGAACATGGCGGGCTGATCGGCTATCGCGGCACCGGCAGCGACATCACCGAGCGCAAGCTGACCGAGCAGCGCGTGCACCACGTGGCCCAGCACGACGTGCTGACCGGCCTGCCCAACCGCTCGCTGCTGCAGGACCGCCTGAGCCAGGCGATCGCCTACGCCAACCGCAGCGGCCGCCCGATGTGGGTGATGCTGATCGACCTCGATCGCTTCAAGTTCGTCAACGATTCGATGGGCCACAAGGCCGGCGACGTGCTCCTGATGACGGTGGCGGCGCGCCTGACCGGCTCGCTGCGCGATACCGACACCGTGGCGCGCCTGTCGGGCGACGAATTCGTGGTGATCCTGTCCGAGCACCACGACGAGCCGCTCGCGCCGGAAATCGTGCAGCGCGTAATGGATTCGGTGGCCCAGCCGGTCATGCTCGGCACCAAGGAATTCTTCGTCACCTGCTCGATCGGCGTGGCGGTCTACCCGAGCGAAGGCACGCCGGCGGACAGCCTGATCGAGCACGCCGACATCGCGATGTACAGCGCCAAGAAGATGGGGCGCAACAACTTCCAGTTCTACACGCCGGCCATGAACGAGGAGTCGATGGAACGCGTACGCATCGAAAGTGCGCTGCGCAATGCCCTCGAACGCAACGAATTCGTGCTGCACTACCAGCCGCAGGTCGACCTCAAGACCGGCCAGATCGTCGGCATGGAAGCCCTGATCCGCTGGCGCCATCCGGAGCTGGGCATGGTGCCGCCGGGCCGCTTCATCGCGATTGCCGAGGAAACTGGCCTGATCGTCCAGATCGGCGCCTGGGTGCTGCGCACCGCCTGCGCCCAGAACAAGGCCTGGCAGGATGCGGGCCTGGGCCGCCTGCGGGTCGCGGTCAACCTGTCGGCGCGCCAGTTCGGCGCCGTCGACCTGATCCCCGGCCTGGAAGCGGTGCTGCTTGATACCATGCTGGATCCGGACTGCCTGGAAATCGAACTGACCGAAAGCCTGTTCATGAGCGATGTGACGCCGGCGGTGGAGCTGCTGCACCGCATGAAGTCGCTGGGCGTGAACCTGTCGATCGACGATTTCGGCACCGGCTATTCGAGCCTGTCTTACCTGTCGCGCTTCCCGATCGACGTGCTGAAGATCGACCGTTCCTTCGTTGCCGACATCACCCACGACGCCAACGACGCCGCGATCGTCACCTCGATCATCGCGCTGGCCCACAACCTGAAGCTGGCCGTGATCGCGGAAGGCGTGGAAACGGCCGAGCAGCTGGACTACCTGCGCAGCCATGGCTGCGATGAAATGCAGGGCTATTTCTTCAGCAAGCCGCTGCCGGCCGAGGAGTTCGAACAGCTGCTGCTACAGCGTCGCGCGCTGCCGCCGCCGCGCCCCGCTGTGGTGGAATTGGCCCCGGATGTGGCGCCGGACGCCATTCCTGCCTGATCTAGCGCAAATTTCCGTAGAAAAATAGTTTTAAAGCTATTTAGTTGTGGCCTTTTCAATATTGTTGGCCTTAAAATAGCCGTGTCTCTTTAGCAACCCCGGACATACGGATATTTTATGATAATGAACGACACCGGTGAGCTCGCCTCGGTTTCCAGCGCCGCCGACTCCAACAGCGTCCGCCGGCAGCGCACCGACATCCGCACGCGCGACCTGATCAATCAGGCCGTGGCATCGATCCCCACGCTCGGCCTGCAGCGTGCAGCCGAATTCCTGGCGACGATGAACGTGCCGGCGGAAGTGGCGGTGCGGGTGCTTGTTTACCCGAACCGCCGCCGCGCGAACTAAGAGCGCCTAACAATTCCCCCTGGGTCGGCGTTGCATCGTCTCGCCGTACTGGCGTACTGTCTTCGACGATGCGCCTTGCCCCAGGGGTTTTGTTAGACGCTCCAGGTTCGGCCAGGCGCTTATTTGCGCGCCTGCTGCTGGCGCGCGATGTCCTCGAGCGACTCGCGGCCCTTGTCCGTGAGCGCGTAGCCGCCGCCGTCGATTGGCGCGATGTGCGATTTGAGGCTCAGGAAACGCAGCACGTCGGCATCCAGCGCCGCCTGCGGATCGTCCGCCAGCGCCGTCAGCGATGCAATGCAGCGGCGCAGGAACAGCACCTGCTGACCTTTCTCCGTCAGCACGATCCGCCCGTCACGGGTGGTCTCCATCATCTTGATTCCCGACAGGCGCTTGAGGTTGCGACCCACGCAGGCGCCTGGGTTGTCGCGCTTGACGCCGCGGCGTACCAGTTCCAGCGCGTCGTATTCGTCCGTCGTCAGTTGTTCGTTCTTCATTCTTGTTTCTCTCGGTCAGGGCGCGTCATGGTACCGAAGGCGCCCGCCGAGGGCAAGCCTTAGCGCCTATCCCCGCAAGGCGCGCAGGGCCAGCCAGCCGAGTCCGGCGCCCGCCGCGACGCCCAGCACCAGTGCCAGGCGGGCCCGGCGGGAGAGGCTGAGCCGGCTGCGGCCCAGGTAGATCGTGTTGTACAAGGTGTGGCCCATGGTCTCCTCCCGCTGCTTGTCTCCATCGATTATAGGCAGGCCAACGTGTCATGGATATGACATGGATCGGCCCGCTACTCCGTCGGGCCGGAACTGTTGCGCGGCGTCCCGCGCGCCGACGGGAGCACGGCTTTGTTAGGATCGTCCCATCGACAAACCAACTGGAGCACACCATGAATCAGCCGACCCGCCAGGTCGATCCCGCGGCCAAAGGCCCGAACGTCTTGCACGAATCGGATATCGGCAGCGGCGAGAAGTCGCCTGGAGAACTGGAAACCGAAGAGATGATTCGCGAGATCCCGCCGCTGCCGCCTTCAGGCGGCAAGCAGGACAAGCCGCTTTCCTGAAGTCCCGACCCGACAGGCCGGTCCGCCGCGGCCGGTTGCACGCCTCTCCCGTCGGTTCAGCTTGCACTGACGCGTTTCCATCCTATGCTGAATGGGCAGCCCGCCCGGGTTGCGGCACGTCCGCGCATGGATGCGGACGGTCTTCACGCACAGGGGGAAGATCATGAACCATCGCATCATCTTGAGAAGCGCAGCGGTCGTTGCGACCCTATACGGCATTATCCTGGTGGTCGCGCCGAACACGCTGATGGACATGTACCGCTCGGAATTGGTGGAAGGATCGGGCATGTACTTCGCCATGCTGACCGGCGCCATGCTGCTGGGATGGGGTGTGATGAACTGGGCAGCGAGCAACGCGCCGCAGATCGCCGAGATCCACTACGTGCTGATCGGGAACCTGGTGGCGCTGTCGATCTGCTTCCTGGTTTCCCTGTTCCGCCAGTTGACCTACGCCTTCGCGCCGGAATCCGGATGGCTCAACGTCGGCATTTTCCTGGTCTTCAGCGTGCTGTTCGGCTGGCTCTACATGTCCAGTCCGGCGGGCTACAGGCTGCACGCCCGCGCCCGTCCGGCTTGAACGATCGCTTCAGTCCGCGCGGATCGGCGGCTCGGGGTAACGCGGTTCCTCGACCGGTGCGTTGACCGGGTCGGGCACGTCGTCCGGCACCGGCGGGCGCGGGTCGGGCGTCGGTTTCTGATCGGGGACGTCCGGATCAGGGGTACTGTGGGCATGCACGGGGGGTGATCCGTGCAGCTTGTTTTCTTGAGCAAGCATGGTCATGGTCAAGCTCTCGGGATGATGTGGGCACACGCCGCCGTGCGGCGGCGTGTGCGGGCGTCGATCAGCGCTGCGCCTTCTGCTTGGCGCCGCCACCGGCGCCCTCGCCCTTGCCGGCCTTCTGGCGCGACATGTGGTCGTGGCTGCTCTTCTCGCTCTTGCCTGCGCGCTGCTTGGCCAGGTCTTCCTCCGACATGTTGTCCGACTGCTTGTTGGTCTGGCTGCCGCCTGATTTCGATTGGCTCATCGTACTCCTCCTTGTCAACGTGGTTGGCTTTGGATGGAGCCTAGCATGGATGCCATTGCCGGGTTTTCAATCGTGCGCGCAGCCCTATCCTCGGCTATAGTGGCTGCTCAACCATTCCTTGGCCGAACATGAAATTCCGTCCCCTCCTGCTGGCCGCCCTGTTCGCGGGCAGCGTCCACGCTGCCACTCCCATGAAACTAGCCGAGTACCTGGCCCTGAGCGGCCCGGCGCCGACCGCCCGCATTCCCTACGGCGAAGCGCCTTCGCAATTTGCCGAACTGTTCCTGCCCACAGGTAAAGGTCCGTTCCCGGTCGCGGTGCTGGTGCATGGCGGCTGCTGGACCAGCCAGTTCGGCGGCATCACCCAGCTGCGCAACATGGCCGGCGCGCTGGCCGAGCGCGGCATCGCGGTGTGGAACGTCGAGTATCGCCGCAGCGACGAGCCGGGCGGCGGCTATCCCGGCACCTACCAGGACATGCATGCGGCCCTCGACCTCTTGGCTGCCCAGGCTGCGCGCTACCCGCTCGATCTCAAGCAGATGGTGGCCGTCGGCCACTCCGCGGGCGGGCAACTGGTGCAATGGATGGCGGGACGCGGCCGGATTGCGGCAAGCAGCCCACTGCACCGCGCCAATCCGCTGCCGATACCGGCCGTCGTCAGCCTCGGCGGCCTGGCCGACCTGCGCAACGAAGCGGCCCTGATCAAGTCCAGCTGCGGCCGCGACACCGCGGAACTGGCCGGTACGCCGAGCCCCGGCCGTCCCGACGTGTTCGTCGACACCAACGCGGCGGAACTGATGCCGAACGGCAGCCGCACCTGGCTCGTCACTGGCGAGCTGGACACGATCTCGCCGCCGCGCGTGGCGCACGACTACGCGGCGCGGTCGCGCAAGGCCGGCGATGCGGCCACGGTGGTGATCCTGCCGGGCGCCAGCCACTACGACGAGGTGGCGGCCAGCTCGCCAGCCTGGCCGCAGGTGCTGGGCGTCATCGAGCAGGCGCTCGGACGCGCCGCGCGCTAGTCGAATACGACCCGACGCGCCAGCGGCGCCTCGAGCTCGAGCCTGCTTTCGGCGACCGCCACGCAGGGCAGGATCCAGCCTTCGCGCTTTTCGTCGAAGGACAGGCTCGGCCACTCGATCAGATGCCGGGCTTCGCCGCTGCGCACACGGCAGATGCAGGTGCGGCAGGTGCCATTGCGGCAGGAACTGGGCAGCTCGATGCCGGCGCTTTCCGCCGCGTGGAGAATGCTGGTTTGCCCGTCCGCCTCGAAGCCGATGGCGCCAGGCAGCAGCACGATGGTGTGAACGCTCATGGACGCGATTGTAGCGCCGCTGACGCCGGTTGCTTGAGTTCGTTCACGCACAGACCCATGCCCGGCGCGAAACTAAGCTGAGGTTTCCAAAAGTAAGCATTGCAGGAAACCAAAATGACCAAATCGCACGCCTCCATCCTCGTCGCCGCCCTGCTGGGCGCCCTTCCCCTGGCCCAGGCACAGCAGGCCGCTGCGGTACCCGCGCAGCAGCCAGCCCAGGCCGGCGCACCGGTCAACCCGGCCACCGCTAAACAAGCCGAATTCGAACGCAACCTGCGCGCCCAGGTTCTGCTGGACCGCAACTACTTCTCGCCAGGCGAAATCGACGGCGCCTACGGCTCCAACATGCGCCAGGCCCTGAGCGCCTTCCAGGCGTCGCGCAAGCTGCCTGTCACCGGCAAGCTGGACGAGGCTACCTGGAACGCCCTGAACACCGACAACAGCCCGCACCTGGTGACCTACACCCTGGTCGAAGCCGACGTGGCCGGCCCCTTCCGTCCGGTGCCGGAAGACATGATGGAAAAGGCCAAGCTGCCCGAACTCGGCTATGCGAATGTGAGCGAAGGACTGGGCGAGAAGTTCCACGCCAGCCCGGCCCTGATCCAGCGCCTCAACCAGGGCAAGGACCTGGCCCGCGCCGGCGAGCAGATCGTGGTGCCGAATGTGCATGGCAAGCAGCCGCTGCCGAAGGCGGCCAAGCTCGTGGTCAAGGACGGCCCGAAGGTGCTGCAGCTGTTCGACGCCGCCGGCGCCCTGCTGGCCCAGTATCCGGTGTCGACCGGCAGCGCCAACGACCCGCTCCCGATCGGCACCTGGAAGATCAACAGCGTGCACGCCAATCCGACCTACAACTACAACCCGAAGCTGTTCTGGGATGCCGAGCCGGGCGACAAGAAGGCGAAGATCGCGGCGGGCCCGAACAATCCGGTGGGCGTGGTCTGGATCGACCTGTCCAAGGAGCACTACGGCATCCACGGCACGCCGGTCCCGGCCCACGTCGGCAAGACCGAGTCGCACGGCTGCATCCGCCTGACCAACTGGAGCGCCGCCGAAGTGGCGGCTGCGGTCAGCGCCGGCCTGGAAGTCGTACTGGAGAGCTGAACCCTGTATAAACCCTGACGGAGGATGACATGAGATGGCTGATGACCTTCCTGCTCGGCGTGCTGGTCGGCGCCGGCGGGCTGTTCGTGGTGTTGCGCGCCGTACCCGACGAACCGGCGCCCGTGGTGGCCAGCACCGCGCCGCCGGTCGGCGTGCCGGCGGCGCAGATCGAGCCCCAGCTGCCGGGCCCGCCGACGGTGCAGGCCGACCTGAGCGACGTCGACCTGCCGCTGCGCCCGTCGATGGCGGCGGTCGCGCCAGGCACACCGCAGGCGCCGGCAGACGCCGCTGCCACCGCCGTGCATGGAAAGCTGGCGGTGCCGGTGCAGGGCATCAAGCTGGCCAATCTCAGTGATACCTTCGACCAGCCGCGCGGCAACCAGCGCCACCACGAAGCCCTCGACATCATGGCGCCGAAAGGCACGCCGGTGCTGGCGGCGGCGGACGGCAAGGTGGCCAAGCTGTTCACCAGTAAACCTGGCGGCACCACGCTCTATCAGTTCGATCCGAACGAGAAGTACGCGTATTACTACGCGCACCTGGACCGCTACGCCGACGGCGTCAAGGAGGGCATGGAGCTCAAGCGCGGCGACCTGCTCGGCTATGTGGGCGTGACCGGCAATGCCGATCCGAACGCGCCGCACCTGCACTTCGCCGTGTTCGAGCTGACGCCTGAAAAGCAGTGGTGGAAAGGGACGCCGCTTAATCCGTATCCGCTGCTGGTGGACGCCGGCCCGTAGTAAGAAGTAGGAAACTTTCTAATTTCCGTGCGAGCATGCCAAGGCGGATTTACGTACGGCTGCTTTCACGGATGCTTCGTAGAATGACCGCGCTCGCTGCCTTATAGCGTTAGCGACTTCACTGACAGTTATTTGGAACCGACAAAGCAAGCTCGGTGTCATTTTGTTTACTTAAGTAAACATCTAATGCTTTTAGACCGAGTTGGGTAATCGCCCATCCATGCACGCCATGTCCACGTTCATTCACACTATCGAACTGGCGAATACAGCCTAGTTGCGACAGATCATTCAGCGTGTCGTCTAGCCCTAAAGATTCAACACCACTAATTCTTCTTATTTCATCCCGCACGTTCGGTGCATGTTTAATTGTGCCGAGAACTTGTGCAAGGGTTACATTTAGGTTTATCTCACCGCTAGCTCGTTCCAGCTGGTGGATTTGCGAATTCTGCGTAGTGATTTGCGCACGTAACTGTGCAAGTTCACGGTTCAATGCTGTGACTTGCCCGATGTGCTCGTCAATTATTGATTGAGTATCCTCGACAGTTTTCTTACATTTCAAACGCAAATCACGGGATTGCTCCGGGCTCAACGGCACGTCGCTATCGAGCGAGACTTGTATATCCTTCAATGCCCTCTGCTTCTTCTTTGTCCAAAAAAATGCCAATCGCTCAGGATACGGATATACAAACACATATAGAAGACAGGTGGCGATTGGTCCCACAAGTCGGTGCAGCCAAAAGCTCCAAGCGTCAGGATACAGGACCGTGTCGATAATTTTAAATTTGGCTTCGGGCTCCAGACTGGACAGCAGAATTGTTATCAACCGGAAGTTCCACAAGCACCATGACAAAATGAATGAAACAGTTAATGGGCTTGCAACCCGCTCGTATAACTGAGCCTTCATCGTTGTAATCAAGTCATCCATACTCTACCTATTGTTTGAATACGCCTGAAGAAACAAAACACTCACTTATCACGCAGGTGTTTTGGACGCGGATCTTGAAATTCGATCTTTCCAGACTTGGAATTGAAGGCAACGGTGATTGGATTAATGCCAGGGCGTTTTGATGGTTGGATGCCAGCCTCGTTCAGTACCGCATCACCATCCTCGTAACATCGCTTAACAAAATCCAAGAAAACTCCAGTTCTTTGAGAATAATCGATACTCCCATCATTCTTTGGCAACAAGAGTTTTATTTGACTGCCGTCGCGCATCTCAACATATATAGAAAATGCCATTGTATATGGATCATCTTCTTCAACCTTGCCTGCGGTACCGACAAGAACCGGCTCGATCCTAGGGATATCCATCGTCTTAGTTGTAAGTTCCGCCAATCTCGCCTTCAGGAGCTGATAGTGTTCTTTACCAATTTCTTTAAGAAATCCGTCGAAATAGGACTTTCCAATATAGACAAATGCTCCAGTTATCATCATCCACATAACTCCCGCCATAGGCCCTAGCGGTTGGCGTTCTTCTAGGTGGATAGTCAGATTTTCGCGCCGTAACGCATCTGAAAACTCTCGGAAAGCTTCTGTGGGATAGCCTGACTGATAAACAATCGCAAAGATAGGTCGCATTTTCACTCCAACTCATAACGTTTCTTTAAGTCTATCACTTAGCATACGTTACAACTAAAAATATCATGGTATTAGTTAAAAGATAAGCACCTACGGAGGTCCATCTAGATTGTATGAACTATGCGCCAATAAAAAGGCCACCTGATGGCGGCCTTGATAGTTCAATGCGATTTATGATGAAAGTTATGGCGTCGCGATCGCGCCCGGCTCGTCCACATCCGGCCCGACGTTGATCGCGGCGTAGGCGCGCTGTACGGCGATGGATTCCTTGCTGTCCTTGCCGTACAGCTCCTCCGCCGCCTCGATCATCTTGGCGCGCGCGTTCGCATAGTTGGTGCTGGAGTTGAACTTGGTCGTGTTGGCATGGAACCAGATGCGGAAGGCCTTATCAAGGCCGATGCCGGTCATTGCCGTGGGCTGCTTGACCAGGTACTTGCTGAAGTAATCCCCGGCGCTGTCGGCCTTTGAACCGCGAGACAGGAAATAGAACATGCGGTTGTTCGGCCCGCTGCTGTAGTGCACGTCGAGGCGCCGTAGCGAGGTACTCCAGGCGTCCGGGCTGCTGCCGTCCTTGCTGGGGCGGTACATCCAGCGCAGCGGCGTGGCGTTCTTGCTGATCTCGGTGCCCAGCTGCCAGTCGTTGCCCTCTTCCGGGAACTTGTCGCCCTTGCCCCCGGCGCGCGCATAAGCCTCCACCACTTCGCCCGAGATGTCCGAGCTCGATTCGTTCAAACCTCCCGATTCGCCCGAGTAGATCAGGTCTGAGGTAGCGGCGGTGATGCCGTGGCCCATTTCGTGGCCGACCACGTCGATCGCGCCCAGGCTGGTGAAATAGGTGCCGTCGCCGATGAACATGCAGCGGCAGGTGTCGCTGTAATAGGCGTTGTCGTAGCCGCGGTTGACGTGGGCGGCGATATAGGTGGCGGTGTCCTTGCCGTCCAGCGCCAGCCAGCCCAGCACGTTCTTATGCGCGTCGTAGGTGTTCATCAGGCCCCACATCGCGTTCACGGCGGCGGTCTGGCCATTCGCCCCTAGGGTGCTGGTGCCCTCGATGAACTGTTTGCCGTCGCCCCAGACATTGGTCGCATTGGTGTAGACCTTGCCGGCGCTGCTGCCGTTGTTGGCGTTGGTGACTGCCATCGCGCCGAAGGTGCCGCCCTTGCCGCGTTCCGGGTCCAGCATCTGGTAGCTGCCGTTCGCCAGCGTGGTGCTGACCGGGACTTCGCCGTTGTACTGGCTCTTGCCCACGCCGACCACAGTCTGCAGCACGTTCCACTGGTCGAGCACGGCGCCGTCGCGGGCACTGACGATGGTGTCGTAATAGACCGGCTGCTCGCCCAGGCGCATGCGGGTGCGCACCAGGTAGGCCAGCTCATAGCGCTCGACCACTTCCTGCACGTCGAGGGCGTTCAGTTCCGCCTCTTCCTTGGCGCCGGCGCCGACCACCCGCTGCATGCGCATCACCGGGTAGATCAGGAGTTCGGCCGTGGGCTTGACCACGTTGACCGCACTCTGCCCCAGGGTCGGGGCCAGCGAGGCCAGCGCCGCGGCGATCGCGGCCTTGCCGTTGATCTGCGGCTGCACGCTGAAGCTCGCGGTCAGCGCGCCCAGCCGGTTCGAGCTGCCGGCGCCAAGGTGCTGGCGGCGCTCCGAAGCCGATTCGGACAGCACCTTGGCCGACTTGTCGAGCACCACGACGGAATCGGAGCCGAAGACCCGCAGGCCTTTCCAGGTGTGGGCGGCGCGCAGGATCTGGGTGCCATTGGCGCCCGGATGCTGGGACGTGATGCGGTAATGGTGGTCATTGTCCAGCCCCTTGGCCTGGCGCGCCGCCACCAGCTGCGCCAGCACCGAGGATTTCGCGCTGCGGCTCAGCGTCGTGGGCGGGCTCATCGTCGGCGCCGCGATGGAAGGCTGCGGCAGCGCCAGCAGCAAGGCGGCGCCGAGGAGCGCTGCCGGGAAAGTGGTGTGCGGGTTCATCTCGTCTCCGTCCGTGGGGACGCGGCCCAGGAAGGGACCACGCATCGGACAGTTTGGACGAGCTCAGCAGAAAGGATTTGCTGGAGCGCAAGATTTTGCGCTCCAGCGGGACTGCGGGGACTTAACGGTAGTAGCGCTTGCCGTAACGATCATCTTCATAACGATCATCGTCACGGTCGCGGTTCTTGAGCAGATACCAGGCGGCGCCGACCACCGCGGTGGTGATCAGTGCTTTCTTGGCCAGCCCGGCCGGGTTGTGCTTGATCTCGGCCTTGATGCCCATTTCGCCCAGCACGTTCGGGACGCGGCCGTGCGCCAGGTCGTCGGCCACGCCTTCGACCACGTTGACGCGGTCGGCCAGCAGCAGAAGCAGCCAGTGGCGCAGGTCGTTCTCGGTGGACTTGAAGGCCAGGCGCCGGATCATGCCCGACAGGCCCGAAGGCGGCTGTACGGTGCCGAAGATCTGGGTGATGCCCGGGCGTTCCGGCGAGACCAGCACTTCCACCCGTTCGGGCTGCTGCGGCAGCTCGCCTTCGGGCTGGTGGATGAAGCGCGGCGGCGTTCGCTCCATCGGCACCGCGGGACGGTCCTTGCGGTCGAGGTCGGCGCCCCAGCCGTTGATGTGCTGCAGTTCCTGGCGCGAGGGACGGCGCGGCGCGAGCTGGCCCTGGCTCGGGTGCTGCTGCAGGTGGCCGTGGTCGTGGTCGTGGCCGTGCGCGTGGTGATGATCGTGTTGCTGGATATCGCTGCGTGGTTCCATGTTCGCTCCTTAATGCAGTGCGCTGGCCGCGACCGCTTTCACCTGGTTCGCGTTCGGCGGGATCAGGATGGTCTTGATGCAATTATCGAGCTTGCCCGAGAAGATGTGATAGGCGTCCGACACCTCTTCCAGCGGCACCCGGTGGGTGATGATCTCCTTCGGATTCAGGCGTCCCGCGCGGATGTGCTCGATCAGGCGCGGCAGGTGGCGCTTGACGCTGGCCTGGTTCATGCGCAGGGTCAGGCCCTTGTTCAGGGCATTGCCGATCGGGACCGCATTGAAGGTCGGGCCGTAGACGCCGACGATCGACACATTGCCGCCCTTGCGCACCGAGTTGATGCACCAGTGCAGCACGGTGGCGGCGCCCGCCTGCATCATCGTCCAGCGGCCGGTGATGGTCTGCATGGCGCTACCCGAGGCTTCGCAGCCGACGCAGTCGATGCAGACGTCGGCGCCCAGCCAGTCGGTCATCTTCTTGATGTGCAGGGCCATGTCCGGCACTTCCTTGAAATTGATCACCTCGCACTGGGCATAGCGCTTGACGAACTCGAGGCGGTATTCGATGTGGTCGACGACGATCACGCGCCCTGCCCCCATCAGCCAGGCCGACTTGGCGGCGAAAATGCCGACCGGGCCGGCGCCGAACACCACCACCGTGTCGCCTTCCTTGATGTCGCCCATCTCCGCGGCCTGGTAGCCGGTTGGCACCGCGTCGGTGAGCAGCACGGCGTCGTCGTCGTGGATGTCGTCGGGGATCACCATCGGGCCGACGTCGGCCATCGGCACGCGCACCAGCTCGGCCTGGCCGCCATCGTAGCCGCCCGCCGTGTGCGAGTAGCCGTAGATGCCGCCCACTGCGGTCGCCTGCGGATTCGTGTTGTGGCAATTGCCGTACAGTTCGCGGTCGCAGAAGAAGCAGGATCCGCAGAACAGGTTGAACGGCACCAGGACCTTCTGGCCGACCTTTAGGTTCTGGACACCGGAGCCGACATCCTCCACCACGCCGATGAACTCGTGGCCGAAGGTGTGGCCGACACGGGTGTCGGGGACCAGGCCATGGTACAGGTGCAGGTCCGAGCCGCAGATGCAGGACCGGGTGACGCGCACGATGGCGTCGCCCGGGTGCTCGATGACGGGGTCGGGCTTGTGATCGGCGCGGACGCGGTAGGGCCCGCGGTAGTTCATTGCCAGCATAACTCCTCCTCGATAAAGTTAACGACAGTGCAGGCTGCCCGCCACGTGGCGAGCAGAAGCGTGGAGTGACGTTATGCTAATTTTTTCGGGATGGCGATACGCGCACGGAAACGAACGGGGCAATTTTGCCGGGTTTGCCCCGCCCATGAGGATCAACGGGAAGTTCTCCTACAAGAGGACCTTACAGCTGGCGCGCCTCGAAGGTATTGCACTGCTCCACGCTGCCGGTCTCGAGGCCGCGGGTAAACCAGCGCACGCGCTGCGCCGAGCTGCCGTGGGTAAATGAATCCGGCACCACCGTGCCCTGCGACTGGCGCTGCAGGGCGTCATCACCGATCGCGGTGGCGGCGGCCAGCGCGGTCTCGACGTCGCCCTTCTCGAGGATCTGCTCGCGCTGGTTTGTGCGGTTGGCCCAGAGGCCGGCGAAGCAGTCGGCCTGCAGCTCGAGCCGCACCGACAGCGCGTTGCCTTCGCGCTCGCCGGCGCGCTGCTGGGCGTTGTGGACCTGGTCCGAAATGCCCAGCAGGTTCTGCACGTGGTGGCCCACCTCGTGCGCAATCACGTAGGCCTGGGCGAATTCGCCCGCCACCTTGAAGCGCTGCTCCATCAGGCGGAAGAAATCCAGGTCGATGTAGACCCGGCGGTCGGCCGGGCAATAGAACGGGCCGGTAGCGCTGCGCCCGGTGCCGCAGGCGGTCTGGGTCGCCCCTTCGAACAGGGTCAGGACGGTGGGCTGGTATTGCGCGCCCTGGGCGCTGAAGACCTGGGTCCAGACGTCCTCGGTATAGGCCAGCGTGGTCTTGACGAACTGTGTTTCGCGGTCGTTCGCGGGGGTCTGGCGCGGGGCTTGTTGCCCTTGCGGTCCCTGCTGGACCGCCACCGGTCCGCCACCGCCGCCGAGGATCACGCTCGGATCGATGCCGAAAAACACGCTGCCGATCAGCGCGATGACGAGTGTGCCGATGCCCACGGTCTTGCCGCCGATGCCAAAGCCGCCACCACCGCCCATGCCGCGGCGGTCGTCCACATTGTCACTCTGTCGGTCACCTTCCCATTTCATGTGCGTCTCCTCGTTTTGCGGTCCGGTCAGCGGCTCGGGTGCCGCTTCAGGTTGCTGGTGTCGGCGCGCTCGCGCGCATCCTTCAGCCGGAATTCCTCTTCGAGCGGCGCCAGCCCGGCGCGCGCGTCGTCGTGCAATGCGCGCTCGCGGCGCTCGCGTTCCACTTCGCGTTCGACCCGGCCTGCCGGTCTTTCGATCTCTTCCCTGTTCGCCATGTTCCCGTCTCCAATGCCCCAGTAGAAGCGAGTATGGGCGGCGGCCTGGGTTCGGACTGTTCGCGTATTCACATTGCAGAGGAAATTTCCACCAATCAAGCCAGCGTTCGTGTTAGCTGGCGCACAGCGTTTTAGGCCGTCCCATGCGACGCTTCAAGGCATGACAAGCCCCCACGCCAATGCCCTGCTCGCCGTCGGCCGCTACCTGCGCGCGCACGACTACCGTTTCATCACGGTCACCCCGTCCACCCACCGACGCATCAACCGCCGTCCGGGCAACGAGCGTGCTGCCGACCTGCGCGGGATCTTCGGCTGGAGCCGGCCGTTCGCGCCCGCTGACATCGACGCCGAGCTGCTGGGCCTGATGCGCGAAGCGGGCATCGTGGAACAGGACGGCGCCCTGCTGCGCTCGACCCTGCGTGCTTCGACCCTGGGCGAGATGCTGGTGTTCCACTCGGCCTACCCAACCGAGGAGGACGACGCGGTGTTCTTCGGTCCCGATACCTACCGTTTTGTGGGCACCATGGAACGCGCCTTCCCCTGGCTGGCGGCGGGACCGACGCGGGCGGTCGACATCGGCTGCGGCGGCGGCGCCGGCGCGCTCGCGATCGCGCGCGCGTTCCCGCATGCGGAAGTGATCGGGGCCGACATCAATACCCGCGCCCTGGCGCTCACCGTGGTGAACACGCGCCTTGCCGGCCTGGACAACCTGCAGGCTTGCCGCAGCGACCTGTTCGACGGCCTGGAGGGGGATTTCGACCTGGTGGTCTCGAACCCGCCCTATGTGCTGGACCCCAGCGAGCTGGCCTATCGCCACGGCGGCGACATGCGCGGCGCCGAGCTGTCGGTGCGGATCGTCAAGGAAAGCCTGGGCCGGCTGCGCCGAGGCGGCCACCTGATGCTGTACACGGGAGTGGCGATCGCGGGCCCGGTCGACGACTTCCTGGAAGCCGTCCGCCCGGACCTGGAGACGCAGTGCGACCACTGGAGCTACGAGGAGCTGGATCCGGACATCTTCGGCGGCCAGCTGGGAGAACCGGGTTACGAGGAGGTGGAACGGATCGCGGCGGTGTGGCTGCACGCGATCAAGCGCTGATGAAGCCAGCGCATGAATACCGGCCGGTATTCATGCGTGCTCAACATTAATTGATTCAGCGCAGAACGGTCTGGATCGCGTGGGCGGGGATGTCGACGCTCACTTCCTTGCGGTCCACGATCAGGCGGTACTTCTGTGCCTGGTCGGTCTTGTTCATCACCACGATCGCCAGGCTGCCGTCCGTATTGCGGAAGGCAGTGGTGGCCAGCACGCTGCGGCTGCTGGCCGCGCTCACGCGCTGGGCGCCCGGCTTGATGTAGCGGGTGAAGTGCCCCAGGTAGGCATAGCTCGGCGTGTACACCAGTTGGCCATCGTCGCTGGCGTGCAGCGGCGCGAAGCAGTAGTTGCCCACGTGATTTGGCCCGCCGCGGCTGTCGAGCAGCATGTTCCAGTCGATCCAGCCGACCGCGCCGGCGTTCAGGTCGGCGATGATCTCGCCGCCATAGCGCTCGCCGTTGGCCCACAGCTGCAGCTTGGCCGGGTCGAATTTCTCCACCGTCGCTTCGGTCAGCAGCAGGTTGATTTCCGGATAGGCTTCATGCACGGCGGCGACGTTGGCGTGCATCGGCTCGCCCTTGGTCCAGGTCTCGTACCAGTGGAAGCCCACGCCCCAGACGTAGGGCCGTGCCTTGGGGTCGGACAGGATGTGGGCGGCGCGCTGTGGCAGCAGGTCGCGGTTGTGGTCCCAGACCACGATCTTCTTGTCGCCCAGGCCCGCCTTTTTCAGGGCCGGCCCCAGGTGGTCGCCCAGGAAGCGGGTCTCTTCCTCGGCGGTGTAGATCATCGATTCCCAGCGCTGGGTCGCCATCGGCTCGTTCTGCACCGACAGGCCCCAGATCGGGATGCCCGCCTTTTCGTAGGCCTGCACGAACTTGACGTAGTACTGGGCCCAGAGATCGCGGTCGCCCGGGTTCAGGCTGCCGCCGCGCAGCATGTTGTTGTTGGTCTTCATCCAGGCCGGGGCGCTCCACGGGCTGGCGAACACGCGCAACTGGCTGCCGTGGGCTTTACTGGCCGCCAGCGCCTGGCGCAACAGCGGCACCCGGTGCTCCATGTCGTGCGCGATGCTGAAGGAAGCCAGCGAACGGTCGCCGTCCTTCACATAGGTATAGCTGCCGCTGCTGAAGTCCGAGCTGTGGATGGTGGTGCGGACCACGTTGTAGCCCAGGCCCTGGCGTGGGTCGAAGTAGGCGGTCAGGAAGTCCTTCTGCGCGGCCGGGGTCAGCTTGGCGTAAACCTCGGCCACGGCGTCGGTGATGGCGCCGCCGAAGCCGAACACCTTTTGGAAGCGCTTGCTGCTGTCGACGAAGACGGCGACCTCGGTTTCCAGCGGCTGGCCGGAAGGCTGCGCTTGCGGCAGCGCCTGCGTGGCGAAGCGGCTGCCCCCATCCTTGGCGGTGGTCACCACCTGCCAGGTGTTGGCCGGAGCCGCTGCCGCACCATGCCCCATCAGCGCGGGCGCCAGGCTGGCGGCGCACAGCATCTGGATCGCCTGTCGTCTCGTCTTCATCTGCTCTCCTGTTGGAAACGTTACCAATACGATCTGAGCAATATAGCATCGACGATTCGCCGATGTCAAAAGTAAAGTTAATCGTTTACCTGGATGGCGTGGCAGCCAGTTCCTGCAAGGCCGGCAGCACTGCGTCCAGGCTGGCGACCTCGCAGCTCGGCAGCGCCAGGCCGTCGTTGGCCAGGCGGCCCGGGTTGAACCAGCAGCTGTCGATGCCGAAGCGGTTGGCGCCGAGGATGTCGGCGTCCAGGCGGTCGCCAACGATGATGGTCTCGTGTTTGCTGAAGCTGCGCGCCATGCCCACCGTGTAGTCGAAGAAGCGGCTGTCCGGCTTGGCGTGGCCGCAGGCTTCCGAGGTCGCGATGAAGCCGATGTGCTCGCCCAGGCCCGAGCTGGCGATGCGCTTGTGCTGGATGTGGTGCACGCCATTGGTGATGATGCCGACTTCGCCGATCGCGCTCAGGGCGGCGCACAGGCGCTGGGCGCCATCCACCAGCACCACGGTCTCGGACAGGGAATCCAGGTACAGGCGGCTGGCAGCTTCCGGATCGAGGTCCAGGCGCTGCTGCGCGAAGGTCTGGCGGAAGCGCTCGACCTTCAGCACGTCCTTGCTCACCGTGCCCGCCTCGAAGGCGCGCCACAGGGCCAGGTTGATCGCCTGGTATTGCTGGAACAGGCCGTCGGGCTCGGCTTGCATGCCGAGTGCGCGCATGGTGCGCACGAAGGAGAGTTGTTCGGAGGCCCGGAAGTCGAGCAGCGTGTCGTCCAGGTCGAAGAGGAATAATCGGTGTTTCACTGTTGATCCGATGCTGCCATACGTAGTCGTCCATCTTAGCATGGGGCAGGCGCAACAGCTGACGGGCGGATTCGCCCGTTCGACCCAGCGGCGCTGCCGTTCGTCGGAAGGTGGATGCATCCGGTCCGCCGCCGCAGGCATAGTGCGGCCTTTACAAAGGAGAAGCGATGATCAAGACCCTTGCCCTGCTCGCCCTGCTGGCAGCCAACGCTGCCGCCCATGGCGCCGAACCGGCAAACACGCAGCTGACCGCCGAGATTACGGCCGCCGACGCGCGCCTGTTCGGCGGCCTGAACGACCGTGACATCGGCCCGATGAAGGCCGGCTTCAGCCCGCGCCTCGAGTTCTACCACGACCGCAGCGGCGTCACCGGCTACGCCGACAACATCGCCATTTTTGAAGAGAACTTCAGGAAGCCCAACCGCATCCGGCGCGAGGCGATGCTCGAAACCGTCGAGGTCTACCCCGCCGGTCCCAACCACGCCATGCATATCGGGAAGCACCGCTTCTGCAACAAGCCGCCCGGCAGCGCGCCGGAAGAATGCAGCGTCTACCGCTTCTCGATGGTGTGGGAACGTGACGGCGGCCAGTGGAAGCTGCTGCGCGTGCTCAGTTACGGGCACTAAGGCTGGTTGAATAATTGCGTCTTCGCACGTGCTTCGGCGGCTCGTGGCATACTCGTCAATACAGCCTTCGCCCGAGAGAGAGCCGCGTGAGAGACTTCAACCTAACGCTGAACCACCCGTCGCGCGTGCCGCTCGCGGCCGAACTCCATTCACGGCCCTTCATGCGGCTCGACGGCCCCGAGGCCATCACCCACCTGGCGGTATGCCACGGCGGCGAATCCGGCCCGCCGGCCCAGCATTCTCAGCACCGCCTGCTGGGCGAGCTGTGCGGGCATTTCGGCGTGGCCGCGCCGGGCCCCGGCAGCAATCACTTCTACCACGACTTCGGCAGCTTTCGCCTCAAGTGGGAATGCCATACCGAGTTCGCCACCTACACCGTGACCGCGCCGCTCGCCGCGGAACTGGCGGTGCACGACGCCTTCGCCCACATGCCGCTGTCCTTCCTGCCGGCCGCCTGGCTCGCACAGTTGGCCGGCAGCGTGATGGCGGCGGCCCACGTGGCCCTGGTCAAGGGCGAGGCCGATTGCACCCGCCTGCCGGCGGTGTTCGAGCGCAACCAGCTGGCCGGTTCCTCGGTGATGCAGGGCGCCGAGCTGTGGACCGACTTCGCGATCCAGTCCGACGGCTTCAGCCGCTTCGTGATCCGCGACCTGGGCATGCGCCACCTGCAGGGCGGCCGCCTGGTGCAGCGGGTGCTCGAGATCGAGACCTACCGCATGATGGCCCTGCTCGGGCTGCCCGCCGCGCGCACGGTCGGCATGGAGCTGGACCGCATCGAGGCCGAGCTTTCCAGCCTGGCGAGCACCATGGTCGCCACCGACATGGCGCCGGAGACCGGCGCGCAGGACGAGCAGCGCCTGCTCGAGCAGATCACCCGGCTGGCGGCGCGCCTGGAAAAGCTGGTGCTCGACAACGGCTACCGCTTCTCGGCCTCGAAGGCCTATTTCGGCATCGTCAAGGCGCGCATCGAGGAACTGCGCGAGACCCGCATCGAGGGCACGCCGACGGTGGAAGAATTCATGGAACGGCGACTGGCGCCGGCGATGCAGACCTGCGCCGCGGTCAGCGCGCGCCAGGACGCGCTGGCGCGCCGCATCGCCGACACCAACGACCTGCTGCGCACGCGCGTCGGCATCGTGCAGGAACTGCAGAACCGCCGCATCCTCGAATCGATGAACGCGCGCGCGGCCCAGCAGCTGCGCCTGCAGCTGGCGGTCGAGGGCCTGTCGGTGGCCGCGATCTCCTACTACCTGGTCGGCCTGCTCGGCTACGCGGGCAAGGCGGCCAAGGCGGCCGGCCTGCCGATCAACCCGGACCTGGCGCTGGGCGTCCTGGTGCCGGTGGTGGCGCTGGGCGTGTGGCTGGCGCAGCGGCGGGTGCACCACCGCATCGGCCGGTCACGCCAGTAAGTGCGGTCCGATCTCGCCCACTGACTGCACGCCGGTCAAAACCATGTTGGTGCGCAGGTCCTTTTCCATGATGGCCAAGAGGCGCTCCACGCCGGCCTGGCCCTGCGTGGCCAGCGCATAGACGAAGGCGCGCCCGATCAGGACCCCGTCGGCGCCCAGGGCCAGCATGCGGAATACGTCGGTGCCGGTGCGCACGCCGCCGTCGGCGAAGATGGTCATCTTGCCCTTCACTTCCGCGGCAATGCCCGGGAGCGCCTGGGCCGAGGATGGCGCCCCGTCCAGCTGGCGCCCGCCGTGGTTCGACACCACGATGCCGTCGGCCCCGAATGCCAGCGCGTCGCGCGCATCTTCCGGATCGAGAATGCCTTTCAAGATCAGCTTGCCCTTCCACTCGTCGCGGATCCACTGCAAGTCGGCCCAGGCGATGCCGGGATCGAAATTCGCGCCGAGCCAGCCGATGTAGTCGGCCAGGCCGGTGGCGCTGCCGCGGTAGGCCGAGATGTTCCCGAGGTCGTGCGGGCGCCCGAACACGCCCACGTCGAGCGCCCAGCGCGGATGCAGCATGGCCTGCAGCACGCGCCGCAGCGGGCCGTTGGCGCCGCTCATGCCGCTGTGGGCGTCGCGGTAGCGCGCGCCCGGCACCGGCATGTCGACCGTGAACACGAGGTTGCGCGAGCCCAGGTCCCAGGCGCGCCGCATCACGTCGCGCATGAAGCCGCGGTCCTTCAGCACGTAGAGCTGGAACCAGATCGGATGCGAGGCCTGGGCCGCCACTTCCGCCAGGGGGCAAACCGAGACTGTCGACTGGATGAAGGGGATGTTGCCGCGGCAGGCCGCGCGCACCGCCTGCACTTCGCCGCGCCGCGCATACATGCCGGTCAGGCCGACCGGCGCCAGCGCGATCGGCAGCGCGTAGTGCTCGCCGAACCAGTCGACACCGAGGTCCAGCTGCTCGGAACCGCGCAGCACGCGCTGGCGCAGTTTGACGGCCTGCAGGTCGTCGACGTTGCTGCGAAGGGTCTGCTCGGCGCCGGCGCCGCCATCCAGGTAGTGGAACAGGAAGGGCGGCAGGCGGCGGCGGGCGGCTTCGCGGAAGTCGGTGGCGGAAGAAATGATCATGGTCTGGAACGGCTGAAGTCAATCCACGGAGTTTACGCTGGCTTGTGGCGCAATGAATAATCAAGCGCTTGATTATATGAAACTCCAGCGGGGCCGCCCGTTGACACCCTCGCGCTGGAAAATCGATACTCGGATGAGCATATCAGGAGCAAGGACTACCATGGCATCGAGCGTAAAGACGAAGACGGCCGCGCTGTTGGCGCTTGCCGGCCTGCTGGCCATCCAGGGGGCGGCGGCCGCACCGGCGCGCCAGGCCGAAAAACTGGACCGCGGCGTGGTCGCGATCCGCAGCGCCGAGGGCGTGTTCGTCAGCTGGCGCCAGCTGGGTAACGAATCCCCCACGCTCGCCTTCAACCTGTATCGCAACGGCGTGAAGCTGAACGACAAGCCGCTGTTAGCCACCAACTACCTCGATGCCAAGGCCCCGCTCGACGCGCAATACAGCGTGCGCCCCGTGCTGAACGGCGTCGAAGCCAAGGCCGGCGAGCGCGCCGTCGCCACCTGGCTGGAAGGCTTCCTGCGCGTCCCGCTGCGCAAACCGGCCGATGGCGTCAATCCGGACGGGGAAGCCTACAGCTACGTGGTGAACGACGGCTCGGCCGCCGACCTCGATGGCGACGGCAGCTACGAGCTGCTGGTGAAGTGGCAGCCGACCAACGCCCACGACAACTCCCACAAAGGCTACACCGGCGCGACCCTGGTCGATGCCTACCGTCTCGACGGCACCCTGCTGTGGCGCATCGACCTCGGCAAGAACATCCGCGCCGGCGCCCACTACACCACCTATCTGGCCTACGATTTCGACGGCGACGGCCGCGCCGAGGTGATGATGAAGACCGCCGACGGCAGCGTCGACGGCAAGGGCAAGGTCATCGGCGACGCCAAGGCCGATTACCGCAACGGAGACGGCTTCATTCTCACGGGCCCCGAATACCTGACCGTGTTCGACGGCCGCAGCGGCGCGGCACTGGCCACCACCGAGTACACACCGCCGCGCGGCGAAGCCGCTACCTGGGGCGACGCCTACGGCAACCGCGTCGACCGCTTCCTGGCCGGCGTCGCCTACCTCGACGGCGCCCGCCCGAGCGCCGTGTTCGCGCGCGGCTACTACACGCGCGCCGTGCTCGCGGCCTGGGACTGGCGCGACGGCAAACTCACGCGCCGCTGGGTCTTCGACAGCGACACGCCCGGCAACAGCGCCTCCGCCGGCCAGGGCGCGCACTGGATGGCCACGGCCGACGCCGACGGCGACGGCCGCGACGACATCGTCTACGGCGCCGCCACCATCAAGAGCGACGGCAGCCTGCTGTACTCCACCAATCTGTGCCACGGGGACGCGCTCCACGTCGGCAAGCATGCTCCCGGCCGCGCCGGCCTGCAGGTCTTCATGGTGCACGAGTCGCCCAAGTGCTACCAGGGCGCCGGCGCCGAGATGCACGACGCCGCCACCGGCCAGGTCCTGTGGAAGATCGAGAGCACGATCGACGTCGGCCGCGGCATCTGCATGGACATCGATGCTGCTCATCCGGGCAACGAATGCTGGGCCGCGGTGGGCGGCATCAACAACCCGGCCGGCGGCCTGGTGAATGCGACGACCGGCCAGCAGATCTCGGCGGTGCGCCCGCGCGCCTACAACTTCGGCCTGTGGTGGGACGGTGACCTGCTGCGCGAATCGCTCGACGGCACCAAAATCGAGAAATGGAATCCGTCAGGACAGCGGCTCGACCTGCTGCTCGACGGCGCTGAACACCGCGCTGGCTCGAACAACGGCACCAAAGCCAACCCGGTGCTGTCGGCCGACCTGTTTGGCGACTGGCGCGAGGAAGTCGTCTGGCGCACCATCTCGGACGACGCCCTGCTGGTGTTCAGCACTACCGTGCCGACCCGCCACCGCCTGCCGACCCTGATGCACGATACGCAATACCGCGCCCAGGTCGCGAACCAGAACGCCGCCTACAACCAGCCGCCGCACCCGAGCTTCTTCCTGGGCGAAGGCATGACCCCGCCGCCCCAGGCGCCTCTCCAACTCCGTTGAACGAATCGCCATGACCCCACGCCTCTCCCTTACCGCCCTCGCCGCCGGCGCCCTGTTCTCGGTCGCGGCCGGCGCCGCAGAACGCCTGAGCGTCAGCGCCAGCCACACGCTCGACATCGCCCGTCCGTCGGAGACCATCGCCATCCCCTGGGCCAGGGTGGCCGAAGCCCTGCCGAAAGCCTTGAACCAGCAGCTGATCGTCAAGGACGCCAAGGGCCGCGTCCTGCCCTACCAGGTGACCAACCTGTCGCCGATGGCGAAAGATCCGGGCATGAGCGGGGTCGCCTACGGCGAGCTGCTGTTCCAGTACGACTTCAAGGCCGGCGAAAAGACCGCCCGCTTCACCATCGAAAAGGCCAAGGCGACCGTCAAGCCCTTCCCGGCCAGGACCTACGCCCGTTTCGTGCAGGAGCGCCTCGACGACTTCGCATGGGAAAACGACCGCCTGGCGCACCGCACCTACGGCCCGGCCCTCGCCGCGCCGGCGCCCGCCGGCAGCGACAAGGAAGTCCTGGTCACGAGCGGCATGGACATCTGGTTCAAGCGCGTGCCCTACCCGATCGTCGACCGCTGGTACAACATCGGCCACGACCACTACCATGTGGACGAGGGCGAAGGCATCGACATGTACAACGTCGGCCCGACCCGCGGCGCGGGCGGCACCGGCATCTGGGACGGCAAGCAGCTTTATGTGGGCGCCAACTTCAAGACCTGGAAGATCCTCGCCAACGGCCCGGTACGCACCGTGTTCGAGCTGAGCTACGACGGCTGGGATGCGGCGGGCGTCAGGGTCGCGGAAGTGAAGCGCTTCACGGTGGACGCGGGCCGCTGGTTCGACCGCATCGACAGCACCTTCAGCTTCAGCGGGCCGGCGCAGCTGACGGCGGCCGTGGGGCTGAACAAGCAACCTAGCGACAAGGGCCAGGAAGTGAAGGTCGATTTCGCGGAGAACGCGAAAGACGGCAGCCTGGTGCAGTGGGTCACCCAGCGCAGCTTCGGCGACTTCGGCGTGGCCCTGATCGTGCCGACCGCCTCCGCTTTCGCCGCGGACGAGCGCAATGCGCTGGTCACGGCCCCGGTCACTTCCGGCCAGCCGCTGCGTTACTACGTGGGCGCGGCCTGGACCCGCGGCAGCCCCTTCGCCACCCAGGCCGACTGGCAGCGCCAGGTCGCGCTCGAAGCGGCGCGCCTGCGGGCTCCGGTTGAAGTCAAGCTGTCGGCGGGGCGCTGAGCCATGGCCCCTCTGTCCCGCCGCAACTTCATCAAGACCGGAGCGCTGGCGGCCGCGCTGCCGCTGGCCTTCCAGCGTCCCGTCTCGGCCCAGCCGGCCAAGGCCGCGGCGCCCGCCGCGCCACTGGCCTGGCTCGAAGGCCTGCCCCAGCTGTGCACCGGCGCCACGGTCGGCGTGCCCTGGCCGCGCGGCGCGCTGCGCAAGGATCAGGCGTTTGTCCTGTCAGGCGCCAACGGCGCCGAGATTCCCTGCCAGAGCTGGGCCACGGCGTATTGGCCGGACGGCTCGCTGAAGTGGACTGCGCACGCGTTGCCGGCCCATGACAGCATGCCGGAGCGCCTGGTCGTCAAACCGGGCAATCCGGCGCGCGTCAAGACGTCGGTGACCGTCGCCGAGCGCGACGGCGCGTTCGTGGTCGGCACCGGTGTGATCGAGTGCGTGGTGCCGCGCAAGGGCGCCGAGATCATCGCCAGCATCCGGCGCGGCGGCAGCGAGATCGCGCGCGGCGGCCACCTGGTCGCCCTCAGCGACGACCAGCCCGAGGGCAGCACCCGCCAAAGCGCGTACCAGAGCGAGATCGCACAGGTCATCGTGGAGCAGCGCGGGCCGGTGCGCAGCGTGCTGAAGATCGAGGGACGCCACCGCGCCATGGACGGCAGCCGCAGCTGGCTGCCCTTCGTCGTGCGCCTGTATTTCTATGCGGGCGCCGAATCGGTGCGCATCATGCACACCTTCGTCTTCGACGGCGACGAACACAAGGACTTCGTGCGCGGCATCGGCCTGCGCTTCAGCGTGCCGCTACGCGACGAGCCGCACGACCGCCACATCCGCTTCGGCGGCGAGGACGGCGGGCTGTGGGCGGAAGGTGTGCGCAACCTCACCGGTCTGCGTCGCGATCCGGGGGAAGCCGTGCGCAAGGCGCAGCTGGCCGGCAGCGCCGCGCCGGAGATCGCCGAGCGGGTGCGCAAGAACCTGCAGTACGTTCCGGCCTGGGGCGACTACTCGCTCACCCAGCTCTCCGCCGACAGCTTCCGCATCCGCAAGCGCACCAAGGCCGGTCATGGCTGGATCGAGGCGGCCTGGGGCCGGCGCGCGCCGGGCCTGGGCTACATCGGCGGCGCCAAAGGCGGCGTCGCCTTCGGCCTGCGCGACTTCTGGCAGCGCCACCCGACCCAGCTCGACGTGCGCAACGCCCATCTTGATGCGGCCCAGGTCACCCTGTGGATGTGGTCACCGGACGCGCCGGCGATGGACCTGCGCTTCTACCACGACGGCATGGGCATGGACAGCCACGCCGAAGAGCTGCAGGCGCTCGACGTCACCTATGAGGACTACGAAAAGGGCTTCGGTACGCCGGTCGGCGTGGCGCGCAGCAGCGAGATCACGCTCTGGGCCCTGGCAGCCACGCCGGCGCGCGAGCGCCTGGTGCAGATGGCCGCGCTGGTACAGACCCCGCCCCAGCTGGCTGCATCGCCCGCCCACATCCTGGCCACGCGCGCCTTCGGCAACCTGTGGTCCCTGCCCGACCGCTCGACGCCGGCGCGCGCCGCCATCGAAGACCAGCTCGACGGACGCTTCGACTTCTATCGAAGGGAAGTCGACCAGCGCCGCTGGTACGGTTTCTGGGATTACGGCGACATCCGCCACACCTACGACCCGGACCGCCACGAATGGCGCTACGACGTCGGCGGCTACGCCTGGGACAATTCGGAGCTGTCGCCGGACCTGTGGCTGTGGTACTCCTTCCTGCGCACCGGCCGCGCCGACATCTTCCGTATGGGCGAGGCCATGGTGCGCCATACGAGCGAGGTCGACACCTACCACCTGGGGCGCTTCGCCGGCCTGGGCACGCGCCACAACGTGCAGCACTGGGGCTGCAGCGCCAAGCAGGTGCGCATCAGCACCGCCGCGTACCGTCGCATGTATTACTTCCTGACGGCGGACGAGCGCATCGGCGACGTCCTGCGCGAGATCCTGGATGCCGACCAGCGCTTGGATGAGGTCGACCCGGTGCGCAAGCTGCCGGCCCAGCCGCCGAAAGGCCCGTATCCGGCGCGCGCCAGCTTCGGCACCGACTGGGCCTCGCTGGTGGCGAACTGGCTCACCGAATGGGAGCGCAGCGGCAGCCCCAAATACCGCGACAAGATCCTGACCGGCATGCGCGATATCGCCGCCATGCCGCACGGCTTCTTCAACGGCGACCGCATGGGCTACGATCCGAACACCGGCCACCTGTTTAACATGATCGGCAGCGACGTCAGCGCCTCGCACCTGAACGCCGTGTTCGGCGCCGTCGAAACCTTCGACGAGCTGATCGCCCTCACCGGCGACAAGGCTTTCGAGAAGGCCTGGCTCGAGTACTGCGAACTGTACAACGCGCCCGCCGAGGAGCAGCGCCGCCGCCTGGGCAAGAGCCATGGCGGGACCGACGCCCTCTATCTCGGCAACTCGCGCATGACCGCCTACGCGGCCTGGAAGCGCAAGGATCCCGAACTGGCCCGCCGCGCCTGGAGGGAATTCGCCAGCGTGAAGCGGCCGTATCCGGCCTTCGCGCCGACCCGCGTGGCCGGCCCGGCGGTGCTCAACCCGGTGATGGAGGTCCCTTTCGTCACCACCAACGACACCGCGCAATGGGGCCTGGCCGCGATCCAGAACCTGGCCCTGATCGGCGATGCGCTGCCGAACCCATGAAAGCATGAGCATGAAACCGACCCTCCTCGCAGCCCTGCTACTGGCGGGCTGCGCCGCGCAGCCGCCGGCAAACGACGCGCTGCGCTTCGCCTTCAACGATGCGGCGCCAGGTGGCTATACGCAGGTGGCGCCCGGGACCCTCTACGATGCAGCGCGCGGCTATGGTTTCGAGCCGGGCGCAGCCCCAGGCAGCTACTTTTCCGTCGACCTCCCGGAAGGGAACTACCGCGTAACGGTTAGCCTCGGCGACGACGCCCGGCCGGCCAGCACCACGATCAAGTCCGAGCTGCGCCGCCTGATGCTGGAGAACGTGCAGACGGCGGCCGGTGAGCAAATGGAACGCAGCTTCATCGTGAACGTGCGCACGCCGCAAATTCCGGCGCTGGCCGGCATCGCTCCCGGCCAGGTGAACATTAATGTCCCGCGCGAGACGGTGGCCGAAGCCTGGGCTTGGGACAAGCGCCTGACCCTGGAACTGAACGGCGCCCATCCGGCAGTGCGCACCCTGACGATCGTCCCGGCGCAGGTGCCGACCCTGTTCCTGCTCGGCGACTCCACCGTCAGCGACCAGCCGGGGGAGCCCTACAACAGCTGGGGCCAGATGCTGCCGCGCTTCTTCAAGCCCTCGATCGCGGTCGCCAACTACGCGCAGTCGGGCGAAACCTACCGCGACTCGCTGGCCAAGCGCCGCATCGACAAGATCCTGACGCAACTGAAGCCGGGCGACACGGTCCTGATGCAGTACGGGCATAACGACCAGAAGCAGATCGCCACCGGCAAGGGTGGTCCTTTCACCACCTACAAGGCCGAGATCAAGACCCACGTCGAGATGATCCGCGCACGCGGCGGCCTGCCCGTGATCGTCTCCTCGGTCGAGCGTCGCCGCTTCGACGCAGCCGGCAATGTGGTGCCCACCCTCACCGACTACGCCGAAGCGGCGCGCCAGTCGGCGCAGGAACTGGGCGCTCCCTTCATTGACCTGAACGCGATGAGCAAGACCCTGTACGCGGCGCTCGGCGTCGAGGGCTCGAAAGCCGCCTTCGCCTTGCCGGAGCCGGGACGACTCGACAACACCCACCACAACCCCTACGGCAGTTACGAGCTGGCCAAGACCGTGGTGCTGGGCATGCGCCTGGCGAAACTGCCGGTGGCCAGCCATGTGGTCGACGATTTCGCCTTCGACCCGGCCCATCCCGATCCGGTCGCCGCATTCGCCGTGCCGCCGAGCCCAACCCGGGCCGAACGCCCCGCAGGCCAATGAAACGCCGCGCCGCGCTGACGACGCTGGCAGGCGCCGTGCTTTCGGGCTGCCTGCCGCTGGTCAGTACAGGAGAGAAGCAGGCTTACTTATTCGCCTACTTCACCGGCAATGGCGGGGATGGCCTGCACCTGGCCGCCAGCAGTGACGGTTATCAGTGGGAGGCGCTGCGCGGTGGCGCCAGCTTCCTGGTGCCTAGCGTCGGCAAGTCGAAGCTGATGCGCGACCCCAGCCTGGTGCGCGGGCCGGACGGCCTGTTCCACATGGTGTGGACCAGCGGCTGGAACGACCAGGGCATCGGCTACGCCTCCTCCCCCGACCTGCTGCACTGGTCGCCCCAGCGCGCGCTGCCGGTGATGGCGCACGAGCCGGGCGCGCTGAATGCCTGGGCGCCCGAGATCTTCTACGACAGGCAGCGCGGCCACTACCTGATCCTGTGGTCCTCGACCATTCCGGGACGCTTCCCCGAGACCGATGGCCAGAGCGAAGAAAAGTACAACCACCGCATCTATGCCACCACGGCGCAGGACTTCAACAGCTTCACGCCGACCCGGCTGTACTACGATCCCGGTTTTTCGGTGATCGACGCGACGCTCACCCACGCCTTCGGGCGCGACTGGCTGCTAGTGAAGGACGAGACCCGCCATCCGCCGAAGAAGCACCTGCGGGTGGCGCCGGCAGCCCGCTTCGACGGTCCCTTCGGTGCGCTCGGTGCGCCGATTACGCCCTCAGGGTTGTGGAGCGAAGGGCCAAGCGTGCTGCAGGTCGGGGACGAGGTGATCGTGTACTACGACGCCTACACCGCCGGCCACTACGGCGCGATGCGCACGCGCGACATGGTCAATTGGGAAGACGTGACGGCGAAGCTGCGCTTTCCGGGCGCCGGGACGAAGCAGCGGGTGCGGCATGGGACTGCGTTTGCCGTGCCCTCGGCGCTTGTGGAACGGCTCAGGTAGGTGGGCGGCGAAGCCGCCCACCCCACGGATCAGCGGGCTCCCTGGTACATCAGGCCACTGTCGTTCAGGCCGAATTTAAACTTCTTGTTCATTTCGATGATCTCGGCGCCGGCCAGCAGCGCCGGACCGTAGCCGTGCGCCGCCTTCACGCTGGTGGGGCGATACGCGTAGAAGGCCGGATCGAAAGCCATGCCGGTGCCCACGCAGATGCCTTCGATCTGGCCGTTGGCCAGCACCTTGCTCGCCACCGCATTCCAGGCATAGTTCGCCATCGGTCCGTACATCTGCGCATCCACGTAGCCGCGGTTCACGGCGCGCGCGATCGCATAGGTGTAGATGGCGGTGGCCGAGGTCTCCTGGTAGGTGTCGTTACGGTCGATCAGCTGGTGCCAGAAGCCGTCGCGGGTTTGGTAGGAGGCCAGGCCCTTGATGTGCGCCTGCAGCTGGGCCAGCACGGCCTTGTAGCCCTTGTGGTCCTTCGGCAGCACCTCGAGCACCTCGACCATCGCCATCACGGCCCAGCCATTGGCGCGCGCCCAGTGGAATTCCGGGTGGTCGCGCATGCCTTCGACGTAGCCGTGCATGTAGATGCCCAGCTTGGGGTTGAACATGCGCTTCGAGAACTGCAGCACCTGGCGCACCGCATCGTCGTAGTGCTTGCGGTCTCCGGTCGTCTTGCCCAGGTAGGCCATGGTCGGCACACCCATGAACATGTCGTCCAGCCACAGCGTGTCCGGCAGCGGACGCATCTTGCGGCCGCCCTTGCCATCCGGGCCGCCGCGCGCCAGGGTGCCGTCCTTGAGGCGGTACTCGTGCTTGGTCACGAAATCGCCGCAGATGCCGACCATCTGGCTGTAATCGACCTTCGACCCGGCCAGCTGGGCCTTGAGGAAGCTGTGGCACAGGGCGCCGGCGTCGTCCAGCGCGTGCGGGTTCAGGAAACTCTTGATCGGCGCGTGCGCGTTCGCGGCGTCCGCCTTCACGACCGGCAGGTAGGTTTTGGTCAGTTGCGACAGCAGCGCATGGCGTTTCTGCACGTAGTCGAGGTAGCGCTGGTCGCCCGTGGCCTGGCCCGCGGCCAGCATGCCGGTGTAGGTCACGCCCCATTCGTAGCTGGTCAGGCGGAAGTCGCCCGGTTTGAGCACCGCGTCCGGATCCGCCTTGGTCAGGTCGGTGATCGCCGAGCCGTCGCTTTTGTGGATGATTTCCGCCGGCGTGGTCCGGTCCAGGTAGGCGAACACACGGTCCAGCACGGCCTTGACCTCGTTCGTGTCCATCGGCTGGTAGCGGGTCGGGTACTTCACGTCCAGCGCGTGCAGCATGGCGTCGGCCGGAGCCGGGCCTTTTTCCTGCGGCGGCGGCGCGTCCTGCGCGGCGACGTTCAGCGCCAGCGGGAAGGTGGCGGCCATCAGGACCGCCATCAGGGTGCGGCGCGGCATGGGGGAATTCTTCAAGGGGTGTCTCCTTCTAGTTGATCTCATGGATGGTGAGCTTGTCGATGGTCTGGCGCGACCAGGTCGTGCGCAATCCAAAGTAGCCTTGGGTATAGGGGTGGGGGTCGCGGTACGAAAACACCTCGCGGCCGTCGACGCGCATGCGCGTGCAGCCCTTGTAGACCGCGATCTCGACTTGGTAGTCGCGGTTCGGTTCGAGCAGCCACTCGGGCCCGAGGCGCTCGCCGACCAGCACGCGCTGGCCGCCGCCGTAGCGGCGCAGGCGGGTGGTCGTATTGCCGTTGCCACCCATGCCGGCATAGTACATGTCGAGGTCATCGTAGTCCTCGAACTTGCCGGAGCGGGTCTTGCCGGTGGCGTTGCGCGCCATCCAGAAGTGGTTCAGGTCCGACAGGCGGTCGTTCGGGCCGCCCTCGATCACCACCCGCCGCGTGTAGGCGATCAGGATGTTCCCGGAGAGCGGCCTGTCCAGCCAGACGGTGGCGCCGGAGTCGACGTCGAGCACCAGGCGGCCGTCGCGGGTACCGACGAAGTTGCCGGGCTTCTTCGCATATTCGCTGACGTAGCCCGTGAGCGGCCCGTCGAAATCGTCCTGGTACAGCAGCGCGCCGCGCCTGCCCCAGTCCTCGCACGCGGCCTGGGCGCCGCCGGCGGCCAGCAGCAGGATGACGCTCAAGACGCTCTTCACTGGACGCCCGCCGCCTTCTCGGAAAAGTAGGGGCGCAGCGGATTGCCCGGCAACGCCTTGAGGCCGGCGACCACGCGCTGGGCGTTGAATTCGGCGCCGTCGCTATTGGTGTGGGTGCGGGCGTCCGAGAAGAAGGTGTCGACTTTCGCCGGCCCGACGGCGCGGTAGCCGTCGGAGACCAGCATGGTCAGGTCCATGAAATGGACACTCCCCGCCTGGGCGACCTGCTTGCCCCACTCGGCGAAGTTGGCGAAGTCACGCTCCTGCCGCCACTTGTCGCGGTGCGGAATCGGCGAAGCGATGACGACCGTGGCGCCCTTCGCTTTCGCGTCCGCCACGTATTTCGCCATGTACCAGCCAAAGCTGTGCACCTGTTCTTTCGTCCCGTCCGGACGGCTATCCTCGACCGTCTCCGGGCCGATGCCCGGCGCCGAAGCGCGGTTCTTGTTGGCCGGGTCGCCGATGCGGCCGCCGTCGTTGTGGCCGAACTGGATCACGACGAAGTCGCCGCGCTTGAGCTGGCCGAGCACACGCTCCCAGCGGCCCTCGGTATAAAAGGTGCGGCTGCTGCGCCCGCCGATGGCGGCGTTCACGACGTTGATTCGAGGGGTATCGAAGTATGGCGCGATGCGCTCACCCCAGCCGATCGCGCCATTCTGGCCACCGCTCTTGACCGTCGAATCGCCCACCAGGAACAGGGTCGGCAGCGCCGGGTCGAGCGGTGCTTCCTCGCGCACTGAGCGCGCGTCAACCACCGGACGGACATCCTCGACCGGCTTCAGGAAGGAAGCCATGCGCGGGTCGCCCAGTGTCTTCAAACCGGCGACGACGATCTGCGCGTTGAGCGCGGCGCCGGCCCAATTGGTGTGGATACGCTCGTCCGGCACGGTCTGCGGAAACAGCTTCATCACGGCCTCGCGGCCCATCTCGTCGTAACGCCGCGCCGCCAGTTCGTTCAGGTCGATGAAGCCGGTCTTCTCCAGACGCGCCACTTCCGCGGCCCAGCCGGCGTAGTCGGCCTTGTTGCGGCGGACCTTGCCGACGTCCGGCCCTTCTTCATTCCAGGCCTTGCGCGGGATGAGCGACACCACCACCGGCGTCGCGCCCTTCGCGCGGATCTCGGTAATGTACTTGCGCAGGTACCAGCCGTAGCTGTGCACTGTCTCGCGCTTGCCCGTCAGGAGGTTGTCGATGTCAAGCGCTTCCTCACCGATGCCGCGGATGGTGCCGCGCGCCCGCTTGTCATCGTTGATCGGGGAAGCGTCGTTGTGACCGAACTGCATGAGCACGATGTCGCCCGGCTTCACGAAGGCCAGCGTACGTTCCCAGTGGCCGGAGGTGACATAGGTGCGGCTGGAGAGGCCGCCGACCGCGCGGTTCACGACATTCACCCTGGCCGGGTCGAAGTAAGCGGCGAGCGGATTGCCCCATCCCCACTGGCCTTCCATGCCTTTGCCCTGGCCGTCGTCGTGGCCATTGCGCACGGTGGAATCGCCGATCAGGATGATCGAAGGGAGCCCGGGATTGGCCGGCTCGGGCAGCACGACCTGCGCGCGCGCCGGGTCGGTATTGACGGCGGGCGGCGGGCTCTGGGCCAGGGCGATTCCGCTGGCCAGCAGCAGCATGGCGCCGGCACGGATCAAGATGCCTGGGAGGGACATGACGGGTCTCCGTAATATTTTAGCTTTACCCGGATTCTATGCGCCACCGCTGAACCCGGCAGTAAAGACGCAGAAAGAATCACCATCATGATCAGATCTGAGCAACTCATGCTGGGAGAATGAGCGGACAACATCACAATATGGAGACACCACCATGCCATCCCGTTTCACCACGGCGTTCTGCCTGTGCGCCGCTTTCCTGCTGAGCGTCGATGCCTCCGCCCAGATCGGCAAGCGCTTTCCCTCCGAACGCAAGGTAGTCAAGGATCCGGTCACCGGCACCATGCTGACCTTCCTGACCAGCAAACCGCACGGCGATTCCAAGATCTATCCGACCCACCCGCAGTGGACCGCCGACGGCAAGTGGCTGATGTTCCGCTCGCGCCTGGCCGGCAGCGAAGCGGTGGCGGTGAACGAGGAGACCGGCGACCTGGTGCAGGTCACTGAAGGCGGCTACACCGGCATGCTGAACCTGGCCCGCAAGTCGATGAAGCTGTACTTCATGCGCCAGGCGCAGCCCGGCCTGCAGATCGTCGAAGTCGACCTGGCGCGCGTGTTCGCCGACAGCGCCGCCGGGCGCATGCAGGCGGCCGGCGCCTACCAGCGCATCGCCTCGACCCTGCCCGCCGAGCTGGAAGCCGGCGGCGACCTGGCGCTCGACGCCGACGAGGAATGGGTGTACTTCAAGGTCGGCCCCGGCCAGGCAGCGAAACACCTGGCCCCGGGCACCAAGATCGAACCGGCCTTCGGCCCGCGCAAGATGGGCGCCGGCCCGCAAGGCATCGCGCGCCTGAACGTGCGCACCGGCGAGATCAAACACGTGGTCTCGGTGCCCTTCCAGGTCGGCCACATCCAGGCCAACCTGTGGAATCCGGGCGAGATCGTGTTCTGCTGGGAGACCGGCGGCAAGTCGCCGCAACGCACCTGGACCGTGAACGCCGATGGCAGCGGCCTGCGCCCGCTGTATCCGGAAGCGCCCTACGAATGGGTGACGCACGAGGCGGTGATCACGAAGGACGAAGTGGCGATGGCGATCATGGGCCACCGCGCCATCCCGGGCGCGGCCAAGGCGGTCGATGCCCCCGCCACCGATGTCGGCGGCGCCAACCCGGGCCAGGACGACGGCTGGGGCCAGACCGGCACCCGCGAGAAGCCGACCGGCCTGGCGATCGTCAACCTGCGCACCCGCCAGATGCAGATTGTGGGCCAGACGCCGTCCGGCAGCGGCCTGTGGCACGTGCACGGTTCCAGCGACGGCCGCTTCGCCGTGGGCGACGATTTCAGCCGCAGCGTCTACCTGATCGACCGCAAGACGCGCGAGATGATCATGCTCACCACCGGCCACAAGACCACGGCCGCCGACCACCCGCACCCGACCTTCAATGCGGACGGCACCAAGATCCAGATTCAGTCGGCCATGCTGGCGGAAGACGGCCGCTCGATGAATATCGTGGTGGTGCCGGTGCCGGACGCCTGGCTCAAGCGCCGCTGATTCGGCTAGAGCGGCGTGATCGAGACCTTGCGCAGCTCGTAGGGCGCGCCCTCGAGCTGGAAAGCGATGCGCCCGGCGCCCGGCATGGCCGCGCTGACGCGGTTCTGCAGCACGCCGTTCACCGTCACCTCGATCAGGCCATCGCGCGCCAGGATGTCGGCGCTGTTCCACTCGCCGGCCGGACGCTCGCTGTCGGCGCCGATATGCCCCTTGATCGCCGGGTTAGCGCCGGGTGCCGTGGTCAAGGGCTCGGCGAAACTGGCGCCGGCCATCGGCAGCACATCGCCGACGGCGCCGTGCTTGGTCTGCACCTGCACGCTCAGCGGCCATACGCGATCCTTCGGTCCGGACGCCACATGCAGCAGCACGCCGCCGTTGCCCGGCTTGCCCGGCCAGCGCCACTCGACGTGCATGCGGTAATTGGTGTAGCTGGCGCGGGTCGCGATGTAGCCGGACGGGTTGCCCGACACGTGGATGACGCCATCGGCGCTGCGGGTCCAAACCGCCGACAGTTCGGCGCTTGGGGTGGTCACCAATTCGAGCTCGCCGGTGCTGTCGAAGGGCTGCACACCCGTGGCGGCGCAGCCGCCCAGGAAGACTGCGAGAATACTGCCAGGAAGAGAAAGCTTTACCATATGAGGACTATCCAATGAATGAAAACAGGAGACGCACGATGACGCAGCTCGCCGCCGGCGTGATTCTGGCCGCCGCCGGGACCTTGCCGGCCTTCGCCGCCGGCCCGCTGGTACTGCCATTGTGGCCGGAAGGCGTGCCCGCTGCCAAGCCCGAACTCGGCCCGAACCGCGTCGACGACGATGGCCGCACCACCAACATCACCGAACCGGCGCTGACCGTATATCCGGCCGCGGTGGACCGTCCCAACGGCACCGCCGTGATCATCGCCCCGGGCGGCGGCTATGTGCGCCAGTCGACCCGGCGCGAAGGCGAGCAATACGCGCACTGGCTCTCTACCTTGGGCATCACCAGCTTCGTGCTCACCTACCGCCAGCAGGAGTTTGGCCATCCGGCGCCGCTGCAGGACGTGCTGCGCGCGGTGCGCCTGGTGCGTTCGCAGGCGGCGCGCTTCGGCGTGCGGCCCGATCGCGTGGGCGTGATGGGCAGTTCGGCGGGCGGCCACGTCGCCGCCACCGCCGGCACGCTGTTCGACCATCCTCTTGGGCGTACCGGTGCGGAGCTCGACAAAGTGAGTGCGCGGCCCGACTTCCTGATGCTGATGTACCCGGTGATCGCCATGGAAGGCGCGGCCGTGCACGCCGGCTCGCGCAAGGCCTTGCTGGGGGCGTCGCCGAAGCCGGCGGACGTGGAGCTGATGTCGGTCGATCGCCAGGTGACGGCGCAGACGCCGCCCACCCTCCTGATCCATACCCAGGCCGACCAGGCGGTGCCGGTCGAGAACAGCATCCTGTTCTACCAGGCCCTTACTCGTCACAAGGTGCCGGCGGAGATGTATCTGTTCGAGCAGGGAGCGCATGGGATGGGGATGCGGGATGGACTGGGGACGGCGTCGTATTGGCCGCGCCGCGCCGAAGAATGGCTGAAGGCGCGCGGGTTGCTCGACAAGTCGAAATGATCGTAGCGTGGGCGGCTTTGCCGCCCACGCGGTCGACTAGCGTCAATAATCTGCGTCTGCTGGCCGCGTGGGCAGGAAACCTGCCCACCCTACGGATAGAAAAACTTCAGGCCAGGTGAAACACCTGCGTGAGCGGCCACTCCTTCGGCCGGTTCCCCGGCTCGACCTCCATCAGGTCCGCCATGTAATCCCACCACCTGCGCATCACCGGATGCTCCGGCAGCGGCCCGAGCTGGTGTCCAGGGCGCAGCTTCATGACCGCAAACAGATCCAGCGTCGCCTCGTCCAGGAAAATCGAATAATCGTAAACACCGGCCCCACTCAGGAGCGAAGACAGCTCCGGCCAGATCTCGTCATGCCGGCGGCGGTATTCCTCTTCGTTGCCCGGTTTGAGTTTCATGCGGAATGCGCGGGTGGTGCTCATGTCTTGTCCTGCTCCTCGTAGCTCTTCTTCGATGGGTCCTTCTTCACACGCGCTGCGCCGATGGCGAAACTGCCAGGCGCCAGCCCGGTCACGCTGCTGGCGCGGCCGACCGCGATCGGGGCGCCCAGGCGCAGCGTGGTGTTGGTGAACTGCCAGCCGGCCGCGTCCTCGATGTGTCCGCCCTGCTTCGCCTCGATGTCGAGCGCATCGAAGCGGAAGGCGCGCATCGGCTCCTCGGGATAGCCGTCGACCTCGAAGGCCGTGGTGGCGCCGCGCGCGGTGACGTTCCAGATCCGCACCTCGCGGAACCTGGCCCGGCCCTGCTCAGGCGGCACCCTGGTTGCCAGCACCTTCCAGTGCGCCGGCGGATTGTCGATCTCCGCCGGAATGCTGGCATAGCTGTAGGCCGGGTTCCAGTTCATAGTGGCGCGCATCACGACCGGTACGCCCTCCATGGTGAAATCGTGCAGGCGCAGGTTCTCGCCCCAGCCGCCGCGCGTATGCGCCGACTTGAACAGGATCCCGACCGGAACCTTGCTCTCGACCCGGATGTTGTAGGCCTCGATGTTGCGGAAACCGCCCGAGGTCTCGCTGCCGAAGGTGAAACCGGCCGCGCCCGCGCGCACCACCACGTCGCGCACGATCACATCCTCGGTCGGCCGCGCCACCCGCAGCCCGTCCGAATCGCGCCCGGCCTTCATCACCAGCGCGTCGTCGTTGACGGCGATATCGGCGTTCGCCACCAGGATGCGGCGCGAGGAATCGATGTCGATGCCGTCGGTCGAGGGGCCGTGGCCATCCTCGTTGTTGCGGATGACGACCCCGTCGACGACGATGTCACTGGAATAGCAGATGTGCAGGGTCCAGAATCCGGAACGGCGCATCAAGAGCCCGCCGCCGATCCTGACCTCGCTGGACTCGAACACTTGCACCAGGCGCGGACGCCCGGCGTCGTAGTCCGAGGCCCAGCGCAGGCCGCGCGGTTCATAGGTGCGGCGCAGGTTCCAGTAGCTGTCCCAGAACACCTTGCCGTCGCCGTCGATCGTACCTTCGCCGACGATGGCCGCGCCCTTCTGCCCCACGATATTGACCAGGGCCGCCGGCCAGCGCATCTCGATGCCGGCGATCCGGGTCGGCAGCACCGGGTAGTGCGCGATGTCGCGCGAACCGAGCAGGGTCACGCCCTTGTCCAGGCGCAGGGTGACGCCGGACTTCACGAAGATCGACCCGGTGAGGTAGGTCCCGGGCGGGAACACGACCGTGCCGCCCTCCTTTGCCGCAGCGTCGATGGCCGCCTGGATGGCTGAGGTATTCAGGGTCGTGCCGTCGCCGCGCGCGCCGAAGCGGGCGGCATCGACAATGGAGGAAGCGGCTGCGACAGCCGGCGCCAGCGCGCACAGCGCCAGGCCGGCCAGCAGCAGCCTGCGGGAGGCTCCTTGCATGGGAGCCTGGATCAGACGATGCCGCTGCTGCTGGCGCCCGCCTTGGCCGGACGCGCACTGGCGACGCGGTCGCGGTAGCCGCTGGCGCGGTAGCAGGCCACCGGATCGGCGGCGCCGCCGGCGCGCACGCGCGCCATCGCCAGGATCGGGCTGACGTCGGTGCGGAAGGCGCGCTTGAGGCACTGGGCCGCCTGCAGCACGTCGTTCTGCTCCTGCAGCGAGGCCAGTTCGGCGCGGTCGACCAGGGCCGACTGCACGAAGGAACGCTGCACCTCGACCGCGCTGCTCATCAGGCTTTCGATCGGATCGGTCACGTTGTGCGACTGGTCCAGCATGTAGGCCGGTTTGAAGCCGGGGCCTTCGCGCAGGGCCGCATCGGCCAGCTCGTTGAAGACCAGGAACAGCTGGAACGGATTGATCGAGCCCGAATCGAGGTCGTCGTCACCGTACTTGCTGTCGTTGAAGTGGAAGCCGCCGAGCTTGCCGAACTGCGCCAGGCGCGCCACGATCATCTCGATATTGGTATTCGGTGCATGGTGGCCGAGGTCGACCAGGCACTTGGCCTTGGGACCCAGCTCGGTGGCGCAAGCGAAGCTGGTGCCCCAGTCGGCGATGGTGGTGGCATAGAAGGCCGGTTCGAACAGCTTGTGCTCGATAAAGATGTTCCAGTCAGCCGGCAGCGCCGCATAGATCTGGCGCATGCTCTCCAGGTAGCGTTCCAGCGCGCCGCGCAGGTTGCTCTGGCCCGGGAAGTTGGCGCCGTCGCCGACCCACACGGTGAGTGCCTGCGAACCAAGCGCCTGGCCCAGCTCGATGCATTCGATGTTGTGGGCCACGGCCTGGGCGCGCGCCTGGGCGTTGTTGGCGGTCAGGCTGCCGTATTTATACGTGTGTTCCTGGCCCGCCTGGTCCTGGAAGGTGTTCGAGTTGACGGCGTCGAAGCCGAGACCCAGCTCCTGGGCAAAGCCGCGCAGCTCGCTGGCGTCGGTCGGTTTGTCCCACGGGAAGTGCAGCGACACGGCCGGGGTGGCGCGGGTCAGCTGGTTGATCACGCCGCAGTCTTCCAGCTTCTCGAAGACGTTGCGCGGCTCGCCGCGGCCCGGGAAGCGCGCAAAGCGCGTGCCGCCGGTACCGGCGCCCCAGCTTGGGACCGCCACTTCGAAAGTCGCCGCCAGCGCGGTCAGTTTGTCGATGTCCAGGCCGCGGCGCGCGAGCACCCCGCCCAGCGCGTCATAGTCGGCCTGCAGGCCGGCGTCCAGTTTGGCATTCTGGTCTTGCACCAGGCCCGCGTCGATCACGCTTTTCATGCTTTGTCTCCTTCATACCGCGGTAGCAAGGGGCAGCCCCTTGCTCCGCAGCCTTCTATTTTAGCGGGTGAATGCCCCGGCGTTGCCGGCGTCCACATTGAGGATGTTGCCGGTGCTCTTGGCCGACTTGTCGCTGGCGAAGAAGTAGACCGCTTCGGCGATATCTTCCGGCAGCACGCTCAGTTTCAGCATGCTGCGCTTGCGGTAGAACTCCTCGATGTCGTCGGTATCGATCTTGTTGGAGGCGGCGCGCTCTTCCTTCCACTTGCCGTCCCAGATGCGCGAACCCTTGATGACCGCGTCCGGGTTGACGACGTTGACGCGGATGCCGTGCTCGGCGCCTTCCAGCGCGACGCAGCGGGCCAGGTGCAGCTCGGCCGCCTTGGCGGTGCAGTAGGCCGAGGCGCCGGCGGACGCCACCAGGCCGTTCTTGCTGCCCACGAAGACCATGCTGCCGCCCAGCTTCTGCTGCTTCATCATCTGGAAGGCGCTGCGGCTGACCAGGAAGTAGCCGGTGACCAGGATGTCCTGGTTGCGCTTCCAGATGTCGAGGGTGGTCTCGTCCAGCGGTGCGGCGGAGGCGATGCCGGCGTTCGACACCAGGAGGTCGACGCCACCGAAGCGCAGCGCGGTCTCCGCCAGCACCTGGGCGACTTCTTCTTCGCTGGTGATGTTGCCGCGCACGACCGCGACGTTGTCTTTACCGGCCGCCTTGGACAGGGCTGCCTGGGCCGAGGCCAGCGCTTCGTTGTCGATGTCGGTCACCATCACGCAAGCGCCTTCCTGCAGCAGCTGGCGGGCGACCGCCTGGCCGATGCCGCCGGCGCCGCCGGTCACCAGGGCGATGCGGCCCGCCAGGCTTTTCGGCTTGGGCATGCGCTGCAGCTTGGCTTCCTCGAGCAGCCAGTATTCGATGTCGAAGGCTTCCTGTTCCGGCAAGCCGACATAGCTGTCGACGCCGTTCGCGCCGCGCATCACGTTGATCGCGTTGACGTAGAACTCGCCGGCGATCCTTGCCGTGGCCTTGTCCTTGGCGAAGGAAAGCATGCCCACGCCCGGGATCAGGTAAATAATCGGGTTGGCATCGCGGATTTTCGGGCTGGTGGCGCGCTTGCAGCGCTCGTAATAGGCGGTGTAGTCGGCGCGGTAGTCGACCAGGGCCTGGTCCAGGCCCGCGACCAGGCGCTCGAAGTCCGGGGCCGCCGGGTCGAAGTCCAGCACCAGCGGACGGATCTTGGTGCGCAGGAAGTGGTCCGGGCAGGAGGTGCCGAGGGCCGCCAGGGGCTTGAGGTCGGCGCTGCAAACGAATTCCAGCACGGCTTCGCTGTCGTCGAAGTGGCCCAGCTTGAATTCTTCCTGGCTGATCTTGCCGCGCAGGAGAGGCATCAGGCGCGCCGCCACGGCTGCACGCTCCTCGGCCGCCAGCGCCTGGGTCGCCTCGCCGCCGAACACCGGCTGCTGGATGTTCTGCGCCAGCCAGTCCTCGGCGCGCTTGATGATCGCCAGCGTGGTTTCGTAGCAGGATTTCGAGGTGTCGCCCCAGGTGAACAGGCCGTGGCCTTCCAGGATGATGCCCTTGAGCTGCGGGTTCTCGCGCGAGACGGCTTCCAGTTTCAGGCCCAGGTCGTAGCCGGGACGCTGCCACGGCAGCCAGCCCAGCTCACCTTCAAAGATCTTGGCGGTCAGTTCCTTGCTGTTCTTGCAGGCGGCGATCGCGATGCAAGAATCCGGGTGCATGTGGTCGACGTGCTTGCGGTCGATGTAGGCGTGCAGCGGGGTGTCGATACTGGCGGCGCGCGGGTTCAGGTTGAAGGTGCAATGCGGCAGGTAGCCGACCATCTCGTCCTCGTGCTCGAGGCCGCGATAGCGCCCTTTCAGGGCCTGCAGCTTGTCCATGTACAGGGTCGAGAAGCCATCGAGCTTGATCGAACCCAGGTCGCCGCCCGAGCCCTTCACCCACAGCACCTCGACCTGCTGGCCGGAGAGCGGGTCCGTCATCGTGACCTTGGCCGAGGTATTGCCGCCGCCGAAATTGGTAATGCGCAGGTCCGAACCCAGCAGGTTGGAACGGTACAGCAGCAGTTCCGGCTCGCTCATGTTCGCAGCTGCACTGTCGTCCCAGCGCGAGGTGATCGGTTCACGCTGTTTCGTTTCGCTCATAGCGCCCATCAAATATCTCCTATTGATTGTTTTGTCATCGACCCAAGCGGCCGATGCGTCTCTTCCATGTCCTGCTTGCACGCTGTGATGCGGCACCGGGAGACAGTAGAAAGCAGCGGGACAAAGGGTGTCAACGCAGAATCAATCAACTTGCTGACCAAGTCGCAATCAATCACCGAGTTGATCGATTTGCGCGTTTGTGCGTTGCAGCGAAGGCAAATAATCACCGTATTGATCATTTTGTGATTGACGCTACGGTAGCGATTGCTCAATACTTTTCCTACATACCGCGATCCCACAGGGACGACGGATATCACGCCGCACCAAAACAGACGGCTTTCGGAGGAGACAACATGGTGAATCACAAACGCCGCAAGCGTTTGCTGAAGCTGCTTGCCGAGCACCAGACGGCAACGGTCCAGCAGCTTGTCGAATGGCTCAACGCATCCCCTGCGACGGTCCGTCGCGACATCAGTTGGCTGGCTGGTCGCAACCTGCTCACCCGCACCCGCGGCGGCGCCGAGAACCTGCTGCCGAAGACGCGCCAGTTCTCGCTCACCAGCGAAACCTTCCAGAACAACATTCAGTGCTATGCGGCGCGCAAGCGCGCCATCGCCCGCCATGCCGCCGGCATGTGCACCGACGGCGAAACGATCATCATCAACGGCGGCACGACCACCTTCATGATGGCCGAGTTCCTCACCGATAAGCACCTGAAGATCCTCACCAACTCCTTCCTGATGGCCGAGCGCCTGCTGGTATCGAGCGAGAACGAGATCATCGTGCCGGGCGGCCGCGTCTACCGCGAGCAGAACGTTATCCTCTCGCCCTTCGACAACGACATCACCCAGCACCACTACGCCACCAAGATGTTCATGAGCGTCTACGGCCTCTCGCTGCTGGGACTGATGGAAGCCGATCCGCTCCTGATCCAGGCCGAGAAGCGCCTGATCAGCCAGGCCGAGGAACTGGTGGTGCTGGCCGACAGCTCGAAGTTCGCGCGCAAGGCCGGCCTGATCCTGTGCGGCCTGGACCGCGTGTCCACCGTGATCACCGATACCAATGCCACCGACAAGGCCGTGCAACTGCTTGAGCAGTACGGCGTGAAGGTGGTTACCGTCGAACCGGACGGCGAACCCTCCGCCCTGAGCGCGCCGCGCTACAGCCCGCAATACGACCTGCAGTCCGCCGCCCTGATGGAGCTTTCGCATTGAAGATCAAAAACATCCTGCTCGCGGCCGCCGCCGTCGGCATCCTCGCCGGCTGCGGTGAGAAGAAAACCGAAGCCGGAGCCAATCATCCGGTCAAGATCGCGATGGTCGTGAAAAGCCTGGGCAACGGTTTCTTCGACGCCGCCCACACCGGCGCCAGGGAAGCAGCGAGCCAGATCGGCGGCGTCGAGGTGATCTATACCGGCCCCACCACTCCCAGCGCCGAAGGCCAGATCGAGATCATCAACTCCCTGATCAGCCAGAAGGTCGACGCCATCGTGATCTCGGCCAACGACCCGAACGCGCTGGTGCCGATCACCAAGAAGGCGATGCAGCGCGGGATCAAGGTGATCTCCTTCGACAGCGGCGTGGCGGCCGGCGGCCGCCAGATGCAGCTGAACCCGTCCAACGCGGAGCTGATCGGCGAGAAGCAGATCCAGATGGCGGCCAAGGAAATCGGCGGCAAGGGTGAACTGGCAATCCTGTCGGCTTCGGCCCAGGCGACCAACCAGAACACCTGGATCGGCGTCATGAAGAAGACGCTCGAGAAGCCCGAATACAAGGACCTGAAACTGGTGGCCACCGTCTACGGCGACGACCAGTCGGACAAGAGCTACCGCGAAGCCATCGGCCTGCTGCGCAGCCACCCGAACCTGAAAGCCATCATCGCCCCGACCACGGTCGGCATCGTCGCCGCCAGCAAGGCGGTCGCGGACGAAGGCCTGGTCGGCAAGGTGTTCGTCACCGGCCTGGGCCTGCCGTCCGAGATGGCCGGACACGTCAAGAGCGGCGCCGTGCGCGAGTTCGCGATCTGGAACCCGATCGACCTCGGTTACGCCGCCACCTATGCCGCCAACGAATTCGTGAAGGGCAAGGCGAAATCCGAGACCGGCGCCAGCGTCTCGGTCGGCCGCCTCGGCAGCGTGACCCTGGACGCCAACGGCGAAGCGGCCCTCGGCCCGCCGTTCACCTACAACGCCGAGAACGTCGAGAAGTTCGCAAAACTGTTCTGAATGTGCTGAACCGGCTCCACCGCCGCGCGTGATCCGTCCGCGCGGCGCCTTCCACCATTTTGCGACACCCCTATGCCAGTGACCCAACTGACAAGCCCTCCCCTGCGCGACGCGCATGACGCCCCGGTCCTCGAGCTGAGCGGCATCACCAAGCGCTTCAACGGCGTCCACGCCCTGAACGGCGTGCGCCTGAGCATCCGCCCGGGCGAAGTCATGGCTTTGATCGGCGAGAACGGCGCCGGCAAATCGACCCTGGTCAAGACCCTGACCGGCATCCACCGTGCGGACGCCGGCAGCATCCTGCTCGACGGGAAAGAGGTGTCCTTCAACAGCCCGCAGGAAGCGATGGCGGCCGGGATCACGGCGGTGCACCAGGAGACCGTGATGTTCGACGAGCTGTCGGTCGCGGAGAACATCTATGTCGGGCGCCACCCGACCCGCGGCGCCGCCAGGCGGATCGACTGGGCCACCATCGAGGCGGAAGCCGAGCGCCTGTTCGCGCGCCTGGAAGTGGCGCTGCCGGTTCGCGCCCGCGTGCGCGACCTGTCGGTGGCCCAGCGCCACTTCGTGGAAATCGCGCGCGCCCTGTCGCAGGATGCGCGCGTGGTGGTCATGGACGAGCCGACCGCCGCCCTGTCGCAGCGCGAGATCCGCGAGCTGTACCGCATCATCGACCAGCTCAAGGCCGCCGGCACCGCCGTCATCTTCATCTCGCACAAGTTCGACGAGATCTACCAGGTAGCCGACTGCTACACCGTGCTGCGCGACGGCCAGTTCGTGGCCGAGGGCCGCCTGGCCGACATCCGCGAGCCGGAACTGGTGGCCCTGATGGTGGGCCGCGCCGTGCACCAGGCCTACCCCAAGGCCGAAGTCGAGATCGGGGCGCCGCTGCTGGAAGTCCAGGGCCTGTGCCACCCGACCGAATTCCAGGACGTCAGCTTCAGCCTGCGCCGCGGCGAGATCCTCGGCTTCTACGGCCTGGTGGGCGCCGGGCGCTCGGAAGTGATGCAGGCCCTGTTCGGCCTCACCGCCAACGTGCGCGGCAGCGTGAAACTGGAAGGCCGCGCATGCGCCTTCCGCGCGCCGCGCGACGCCATCGCGCACGGCCTGGCCTACGTGCCGGAAGACCGCCAGCAGCACGGCGCCCACCTGTCGCTGCCGATCCAGTACAACATCAGCCTCCCGATCCTCTCCAAATTCGGCTTCTTCACCCGCGCCCGCGCCGAAGCGCAGCTGGCGCGCCGCTTCGCCGAGCAGCTCGAACTCAAGGCCCACCACCTCAAGCAGCAGGTCGCCGAACTCTCGGGCGGCAACCAGCAGAAGGTGGTGCTGGGTAAATGGCTGGCCACGGATCCGAAAGTGATCATCCTCGACGAGCCGACCAAGGGCATCGACATCGGCTCCAAGGCCGCGGTGCACCGCTTCATCAGCGAACTGGTGGCGCGCGGGCTGTCCGTGATCCTGGTGTCCTCCGAACTCCCCGAAGTGCTGGGCCTGTCCGACCGCGTGGTCGTGATGCGCCAGGGCCGGGTGGTGCGCGAGTTCGCGCGTATTGATGCGACGCCCGAGACCGTGGTCGCGGCCGCATCCGGCGTGGAACTGGAGGCCGCATGAACATGCTTAAACAACGCGAACCCCTGCTGGCCCTGATGGTGGTGGTGCTGGTGCTGCTGGTCGGCCTGCGCGCGCCCGTGTTCCTGAGCATGCAATCGCTCGCCAACCTGCTCACCGACAGCACCCTGCTGGTGATGCTGGCCCTGACCCAGATGCTGGTGATCGTCACGCGCGGCATCGACCTGTCGGTGGCGTCGACGCTGGCCCTGTCGGGCATGGTGGCCGCGATGCTGGCCGCCGCCAACCCGGCGCTGCCGCTGGTGTTCGTCATGCTGGCGGCCACCCTCAGCGGCCTGGCGCTCGGCCTGGTCAACGGCTGGCTGATCGGCTATCTGCAGCTGCCGCCGATCGTGGTCACGCTCGGCACCATGAGCGTCTACCGCGGGCTGGTGTTCGTACTGTCCGGCGGCGCCTGGGTCTCGGCGCACCAGATGCCGGCCGGCTTCGTCGCCTTCCCGCTCACCCGCTTGCTCGGCCTGCCGCACCTGGTGTGGATCGCCCTCGGGGCGCTGCTGGCGATGGCGTTCGTGGCCCGCTACACCCGCTTCGGCCGCGACCTGTACGCCATCGGCAATGCGCCGCACTGCGCCGCCTACATCGGCATTCCGACCGCGAAACGTCTGTTCTGGACCTACGGCCTGTCGGGACTGGTCGCCGGCCTGGGCGGCTACCTGTGGGTGGCCCGCTACGCGGTCGCCTATACCGAGATCGCCTACGGCTTCGAATTTACCGTGATCGCGGCCTGCGTGATCGGCGGCGTCAGCATCGCCGGCGGCGTCGGTTCGGTCCTCGGCGCCATGCTGGGCGCGCTGTTCCTGTCGGTGATCGGCAATGCGCTGCCGGTGCTGCAGGTGTCGCCCTTCTGGCAGAGCGCCCTGACCGGCGCCGTGATCCTGGTCGCCGTGCTGCTCAATGCCCGCGGCAACCGCCACCGCAGCCGCCAGATCCTGCCGCTGCACAAGCTTGAGAACCTGAGGAGCGCCGCGTGAACGCGACCACCATTGCCCAGACCGAGGCCGCAGCCGACGCCGCGACCACGTCCCGCTACACCATCCTGGACAAGGAAAAGCCGGCCCTGCGCCACCTGGCGGGTCGCTGGGAAAGCCTGCTGGCGCTGCTGCTGCTGGCCGTGTTCGTGGCTGGCGGCGTCACGCTGCCGCACTTCCTCGATCCGTACAACCTGCTGGACGGCACTGCCAACTTCAGCGAGAAGGCCCTGATCGCGCTGCCGATGGCCCTGCTCATCATCTGCCGCGAGATCGACATCTCGGTGGCGGGCACCCTGGCGCTGTCCTCGGTGGCGATGGGCCTGGCGCACCAGGCGGGCGCACCGGCGGCGAGCCTGCTGTTCGTGGCGCTCGGCACCGGCCTGCTGTGCGGCTGGCTGAACGGCTTCCTGGTCACCCGCTTCATGCTGCCCTCGATCGTGGTCACCATCGGCACCGTCTCGCTGTACCGGGGCCTGGCCAGCGTGGTCCTGGGCGACAAGGCCTTCACCAATTACCCGGAGCTGATGGCCGACTGGGGCCAGGGCGTGTTCTTCGGCATGGTGCCGCGCAGCTTCGTGATCCTGCTCGGCTTCGCCCTGCTGTTCGCCGTGCTGCTGCACACCACGTCGACGGGACGGCGCATCTACGCGATCGGCAACAACCCGGAGGCGGCGCGCTTTTCCGGCATCGCGGTGGACCGCTACCGCCTGGGCCTGTTCATGCTCACCGGCGCCATGGCCGGCCTTGCGGCCTTCCTGCTGACCGGGCGCATCGGCAGCACGCGCCCGAACATCGCCACCGGCTGGGAGCTCGAAATCATCACCATGGTGATCCTCGGGGGCGTGAGCATCGCGGGCGGCGCCGGCACCATCGGCGGCGTAATGCTGGCGGTGCTGACCATGGGCGCCGTCACCTACGGCCTGGCCCTGGCCAACGTCCCCGGCATCTACATGACCATCGTGGTCGGCGTGCTGCTGCTGGCCACCATCGCCCTGTCGCGCCTCCTGCGCGGCAAGCCGGCCCGTCACTGATTGCGGGGACCGGACATGCAAGCCACAGCGGGCGACGCCCTCATCGTTCTCGACATCGGCAAGACCAACGTCAAGCTGGCCCTGGTCGATGCGGCCGGCCGCCAGCTCGCCGAAGCGCGCCGCCCCAACGCGATCCTCCAGGACGGCCCCTACCCGCACCACGATACCGAGGGCATCTGGCAGTGGATGCTGGCGACCTGCCGCGGCTTCGCGCAGCAGGCCGACGTGTCCGCCATCGTCCCGGTCACGCATGGCGCCACCGCCGCCCTGGTCGACGACGACGGCCTGGTGCTGCCGGTGCTCGACTACGAAGCGGCCCTTCCCGGCCTGGACTACGCGGCCCTGCGCCCGGCTTATACCCACACCTATTCGCCGCTGCTGCCGCTGGGCCTGAACCTGGGCCGCCAGCTGGCCTGGCTGCAGCACAAGCATCCGGAAGCGTTCGCGCGTGCGCGCCACATCCTGATGTACCCGCAGTACTGGGCCTGGCGCTTGTGCGGCGTTGCCGCCGGCGAAGCGACTTCGCTCGGCTGCCACACTGATCTGTGGGACCCGGTGCACCAGGACTATTCGCCGCTGGTCGCGCGCATGGGCTGGGAAGACAAGCTGCCGCCACTGAGCCCGCCGTGGGCTGCGATCGGTACGTTGCGCAAGGACGTGGCGGAAGCCACCGGCCTGTCATCAGACTGCGAAGTCCTGTGCGGCATCCACGACAGCAATGCCTCGCTGGTGCGCTACCTGGGCCGCGACACGCTTGGTGCGCCGCGCACGGTGCTCTCGACCGGCACCTGGATGATCGCGGCCGCCTTCGGCACGGGCCTCGACGGCCTGCGCGAAGACGCGGACATGCTCGCCAATACCAGTGCGCTGGGCCAGCCGGTGGCCTGCATGCGCTTCATGGGCGGGCGCGAGTTCGCCGTGCTGGCGGGAGACCAGCCGGCCGCCTGCTCCTACCTGCAGCTCGAGCAGCTGGTAGCGCGCGGGACCATGGCCATCCCCTGCTTCGCCGAAAGCGGCGGCCCGTTCGCGGGCAGAGCCGGACGCATCGACGGCCCGGCCCCGGTCGACGCCGGCGAGCGCTTCGCCCTCGCCACCCTGTACTGCGTCCTGATGACCGACTACTGCCTCGATGCGCTCGGCGCGCGCGGACCGATCACGGTCGAGGGCAGCTTCACCGCCAACCCCTGGTTCGGCCCGCTGCTGGCCGGCCTTCGTCCACAGCAGGCCTTGAGCTACTCCGACGACGGCAGCGGCACCACCTGCGGCGGCTGGCTGCTGCGTTACCGTGATGCCACGCCGCCGGGCGCCACGCTGGCGAAGGCCCCGCGCGCGCTCGCCGGATTCGACGCTTACCGTGCAGCATGGCGCGCAGCGCTCTTGGAACCAGTGGCGGCGGCGGGCTAGTCGCAGACTTCCTGACATGATGCAGCTGGAAGCAGTACCCGGCGAAAATCGAATCATTTCGCCGCGTTCTGCGTTTGCGTCAATTGAGACAGTTTCGTGATGCCCGCATCCGGGCCCTTGCAGCTGGAAGAGACCGCCCTAGACTGAAGGCACCGCGATGCGCACCGACGCCATCGCGGCACTCCAACGGTCGACACCGCGCACACTGCGCGACGCCTGTTCCGAAGGCCTCTCGTCGCTTTGTGAAGGAACGATCATGCGTCCCCATACCCTCCTATTGCCCGCCGCGCTGCTGCTCGCATCCAGCGTGGGCGCCCAGAACATCGCCTATCCCCCGGCCGACTCCGCGCCGATCAGTTCGGTGCAGGTGACCGCACCGGCCAAGCCGCAGCGCATCAAGCACCACCAGGCCGAAAAGATTTCCGGTGCCTACGAAATGTCGAATGGCTGGTACCTGCGCGTGCGTACGGCGTCCAACTACATCGATGCCACCATTGATGACCAGCCGCCCTTGCGCCTGATCCCGGTCGCCCCCTACCGCTTCGCATCCGGCGACGGCAACGTGACGATGGACTTCAACCGCGGCTCGAGCGGCGACGACATGGAAATGAGCTACCTGCCCGATCGCCGCTTTGCGCAACGCGTCGTGCTTTCCTCGCGCATGGCGTCGCGCTGAACGACGGCTCAGGGCGCGACGATGGCCTGGAACGGACTGCGTCCTTCGCGGACTAGCGTCGCAAGCGCCTCGCGCGACAGCGGCGCGGCCGGCAGCGCCAGGCGCGCCGGGTCGATCGCGGCCTGCTCGGCCTGCATCAGCTGCAGCCCGTTCTCGCTGCTTTCGATCAGGGTGCCGCGCGCCGCCAGGTAATCCATGGTGTCGACCAGCACCCGCGCCGCGCTCTCTGCCAGCAGGTGACGTCCGAAGGCCAGCTCGCCGATGGTGAAGGTCCGTACGGCCGGGCCGATCTGGCGCAGGGCCGGTTCGCGGCTGACCACGTAGTAAGGGGCTCCTTGCGGGTCGCGGATCGGGCCGAAGCGGTCGAACTCCCACTCGGCGCCGCGCACGTTGTAGACCTCGCCGCGCCAGCCGTTGACCTCGATCGGGCCATTGTGGACGATGCGCTGCGGCGTGGCGGCCGCGAGCGCGGTTAGCGAGCGCATGATGCCGCGCCCGACACCATTCGCATTGGCGCGCAGGACCTCTTCGATGTCCCCGAGGCGCGCGACCACCGGCCGCCCCTCGAACTCGGCGACCTGGTAGGCCTCGCCCCCAATCACCAGGCGGTACTGGCGGCCGTCCGGCGCCCCGGCGCGGAAATCGCCGTTGTCGGCGATCTCGAAGACCAGTTTGCCGGGGTCGGCGTCCTGTTCGTAGACGGCACGGATGCCGGCCTGGGCGAGGCCGGACAGGAAGGCGAGAAGCAGGATCAGGAGGCGCATGATTGACGAATGAGTGACTGACGGTTGCAGGAGCAGCCCGTACAGAATATCAAACATCGTTAATCTGCCAATTCATTTTGGCAACAAATTGTAAATACCTACTGCATCATCTCCAGCGCCACCCCGCCGCGCACCGCGCGCAACTTGACCAGCCGGACCGGCTCCAGCGCGTTCCCTGCGCGGCCGTCGGTGGTCACCGCCAGCGCCACCGTATTCTCGCCGTTCGGGTTCAGGATCCCGGGCGGGATCACAAAGGTCCGCTGCGGGCCGACGTGGGCGATGAACTGACCCATGTTCCAGCCGTTCACGAAGATCAGCGCGCGGTTCTCGCGCTCCGAACGCGGTTTGCTAGCGTCGCCGAAGGCCAGTCCCAGCTGAACATCGTGCTCGCGCGGCAGGTCGAGCCTGAAGCTGGTGCGCAGCCAGTAGGTGCCGGGCGCGGGCGGCGCGTCCGTACTGCGCGCCACCTTCCAGCCCTGCGCCGGGCTTTTAGGCAGGTTCCATCCCTGGCGCTCGCCGTACAGGCCGCCGTTGTTCATCGGTCCGCGCAGGCGGTCGACCAGTTCCTCGCCGCCCTGCCGGCCCTGGATGCGCCAGGCGATCGGCATCGCGAAGCGCTGGCCGCCCCGTTTGGTGAGCGAGGCCGAGATCAGGCCGCGCGCCTCGCGGTGGAAGTCGTCCGCCATCAGGTTCCAGTTGTGCGCGTTGTTACGCACCATGACGGATACCACGTGTTCGCCGGGCCGCAGCGCGCCGAGCGAGAGCCGGATGCTGTCGGTGGTCTCGGGGAAGGAGCGTCCCACGTCGAGTTCGTGCTGGCCGACAAAGCGGCCGTCGATCCAGACCTGGATCAGGCCTGCGCCGCCGGCGCCGTAGAACAGTTCCAGCTGGTTGGCCTTGGGGTCGCTGGCGGTGAAGCGCCCGCGGTACCAGACGTCGCCGTGGTGGAAGCCATAGTCGCTCATGGCCAGGGTCGGCTGGCCGCGCTCCGGCATGGTCCAGGTCTGGGCCACTGAGGGGCGACGATCAGCCTGCAGCCAGGCGCTGTCGTCGAAGCCGGGCGCGGATTCGAGGCTGTCCATGCGGCGCATCCACGCCAGGCGCGTCAGGTCCGGCAGGCGCACGGCCTCCGGTCCCTTGAGCGTCGCGGCGCGCACGCTGCCGTCCGGCTGGCGGGTCAAGGCCAGGTCCTGGCCGTTGAAGCTGGCGCTTTCAAACGCCGGGCCCCAGATCTCAATGGCGCTGTCTTCGCTGGTGTCGCCACGCAGGGCCAGTTTGCCGTCCGCGATGGTCGCTGAACGCACCAGCGCCGGCGTGAGCTGCAGCGCGCGTCCCATGCCCGTGTCCTGGGTCCAGAAGCGCAGACTGGTGGCTTCGTCCGCCAGCAGGAGCAGCATTGGCGCGCGTCCGCCGCCGGAGATGCGCACGCGCGCCAGGCCGTCGTGCACGTAGTTCAGCACCAGGTCGCCCCTGGCCGCATCCCAGCGCCACTTCACCTGCCCCGCCAGCACTTCCACGCTGGGCGCGCCGGCGTAGCGCAGCACGGTTTCGCCTTCGATGCCGTCGCGGCCGTGCAGCAGCACGATGTCGCGCTCGCCGTTCCGGAAGTGCGTCTGCAGTTCCGAAGTCGAGTACACCAGGTGCTGGCGCTCCATGTCGTAGGCAGCGAGCAGCATGCGCGCATCCTGGCCGCGCAGGGTCGAGGCGATGGTGTAGTCGCCGTCGCGGGTGGCCAGCTTCACACTGAAGGCTTCCTCGCCCTTGCCGTCCGCCGGGTTGTGGGCCGCGAAGATCACGTGGGTGCCCAGGCGCCGGTTAAGGTTATGGTAGACCTTCACCTTGCCGCCGGCCGGCGCCAGTTCCGGCCCCTTGTCCATCTCGGCCAGCACCTGCTCGGCCGCCTGCACGAACATGCCCTGCTGCTTGAGCGCATAGGCCTTGGGACGCAGGCCGCGGTCTTCGGAGATCGCGGCGCCGTAGTCGTAGGAGGTGTACACGACCGGGCCGGCAAGCCAGCCCCAGGACGTGCCGCCGAAGGTCATGTAGATATTGTGGATCGTGATGCGGTTGATCAGGTTGGTGCCGTAGAAGACCCGCTGGTAGCCCTTGCCCTGGCGCTCGGCGGTGCAGGCATAGGTGCCGTTCGAGCCCCAGTAGTCGAACCAGCCGCCGCCCAGCTCCGCCGCGAAGCCGGGCGTGTCGGGCGAAGACAGCGCGCCGACCTTGCCGCTCCCTTGGGCGTAGATGCCCCAGTCCGGCGCCTTGTTGGCGCCTGCGGGGGTGGCGAACACGTCGCAGCTGCCGCCCGGGTAGCCGTCGAAGGCATACAGCTCGGTCGGCCCGGGATTGGCCCAGGCCGCGCTCGAGTCCTTCGGCGTCCAGTCGGGCAAGCGCCCGGCGGCGTTGTGGAAGAACGGCACCCTGATGCCGTCGGCGCGCGCCTTGCGCGCCAGGTGCTCCATCTGGCGCACGTGCTTGGGCTCGACCTTGCCCAGCTCGTTCTCGAGCTGGTAGGCGATCACGTTGCCGCCGCCGTCTGTCACCTGGTGGCGTGCGATGATCGCGTTAATCTGGGTCATCCACTCGTCCACCGCCGCCAGATAGACCGGATCGTCGGTACGCGCCTCGGCGCGGCTGCGGAACATCCAGCCGGGATAGCCGCCGCCGGTCAGCTCGGCGTTGACGTAGGGGCCGGTGCGCGCGATCACGTACATGCCCTCCTCCTGCGCGATCTGCAGCGCGCGCTCGACATTGCGCACGCCGGAAAAGTCGTAGACGCCCGGCGCGGGCGAATGGTAGCCCCAGTCGAAGTAGAAGGCCACGCCGTTGAAGCCGAGCGCCTTCATTTTCTGGATCACGTCGCGCCACAGGGCAGGATTGGGCAGCCGGAACGGGTGGATCTCGCCCGACCAGACCACCACGCGCTTGCCGTCGACCTTCAGCGAGTACTGGTCCCATTCGACCGCCTTCGGGCGGCCCTTGGCAGCAGTGGCGGCGGCAAGCGCCTGCGCCGGCTCCCCCGTGACGCCGAAACTGGACGCCATCGCGGCGGTTCCGGTCAGCCGGCGCGCCTCGCTCCAGCCGCGGCCACCGTCCTCGCTGTCCGCGTACCACGCGCGCGCGCCGTTCTCGCTGCGCAGGTAGAGGCGCAGGGCCGCGCCCAGCCGGACCAGCCCCGCCGGCCGCGCACCCGCGTCCACGCCGGATGGCAGCGCCTGGGCATCGACGCGCCATGGTCCGCGGATGCTGTCCGCACGCGCCAGCACCAGCCCTGCGCTGCGCTCTTCACGCGCCACCGCAACATAGCCCTTGCCGTCAGCGGCGACCACGGTGTCGGCATAACCGTTCTCGAGGCCGCGCATCGGCGCCGGCGCCGGCCAGGCCGCGAGCCTGTCGTCCGGCGTGAGGACATGCGCGCCGCCCGCCACGGTCAGCACCAGGTGCAGTTGCCCATCGGCGCCGCGTACCCAGTTGGGCCGGCCGACCTGGCCGGCGTTTGGGACGACGCGTATTTCGCGCAAGGCGTCCCAGCGGCGCAGGTCCGTCGATGTGGCGAGGCCGACGCTGCCGGCGCCGCTGGCGTAGGCCAGCAGGTAGCGCCCGTCGGCGTGCCGCACCAGGGCCGGATCGGCCAGGCTGCCGGAGAGCGGCGTCCAGGTTTCGGAAGCGAGCGAAGTGAAGTTGGCGCCATCCTGCGAGGACAGCACGCTGAGGGCTCGGGCCGCACCGGCGGTCAGCGCGGGCATCAGGATCGCCTGGGCGCTTGCGGCCCGGGCGCTTGCGGCACGGGCCTGCTGCCCGGAGCCCTGTGGAATACCGAGTTCCTGGGCCGCAGCGTTAGCGGCCAGGGCCGCGGCGAGGGCGAATGCGGGCGCGGCAAGGCGCGCTGCCAGGACCGGAAGCCTGGATCGGGAGGTGGTCGGCAAGCTGTCTCCTTTGGTATGCGTTGGCCCGGCCGTCTGCGTGCCGTGGTACCCCGGCCATTGTAGGTGCTCCGCGGCGCAGCGCTCATCCTGGCGGCGAAAGAATCAGCGGCATGAGCAAAGCCGTTGGCCGGCCGGGCAAAGCGATCAAACCGATGAGTATTTCGCCTGGCTTCGCGCACGCGAAGCCGGCTATGCAAAGATGGCCGGACAACAAGGAACGCGCCCACGTCGTTCCAACACGAGACACCGTACCCGATGACTTCCTTCTCCTCCCTCGACACCGCCGTCTTCCTCATCTACTTCGTCATTGTCGCCGGCTTCGGCCTGTGGATCTATAGGCGCCGCCACAACCGCTCCGGCAAGGAGTCGCACGACTACTTCCTGGCCGAAGGCTCGCTCACCTGGTGGGCCATCGGCGCTTCGCTGATCGCCTCCAACATCTCGGCCGAACAGTTCATCGGCATGAGCGGCTCGGGCTTCCGGATCGGCATGGCGATCGCGGTCTACGAACTGATGGCGGCCGCCACCCTGATCATCGTGGCGGTGTTCTTCATGCCGGTGTACCTGAAGAACCGCATCTACACCATGCCCCAGTTCCTGGAGCAGCGCTACGGCCGCGGCGTGGCCACCGTCATGGCGGTGTTCTGGCTGGCCCTGTACATCGTGGTCAACCTGACCGCCATCCTCTACCTCGGCGCGCTCGCGATCGACAGCATGGTCGGCATCGGGGTGCTGCCCTGCATGCTGTTCCTGGCGCTGTTCGCCACCATCATCACGCTGGGCGGCATGAAGGTGATCGGCTATACCGACGTGATCCAGGTGTTCTGCCTGGTGATCGGCGGCCTGGTGACCACCTGGATCGCGCTCGACCTGGTGGCCCGCCTGGGCGGCGGCGAAGGCGCCATGGTCGGCGCACGCGAACTGTTCCGGCGCGCCGGCGGCCACTTCGACATGGTGCTCGCGCGCGACAACCCGAACTACATGGACCTGCCGGGCCTGTCCACCCTGATCGGCGGCATGTGGATCGTCAACCTGAGCTACTTCGGCTGCAACCAGTACATCACCCAGCGCGCGCTGGGCGCCAGCCTGCCGACCGCGCGCAAGGGCCTGCTGTTCGCCGCCTTCCTCAAGCTCCTGATGCCGGTGATCGTGGTCCTGCCGGGCATCGCAGCCTATGCACTCGACCAGGGCGGCATGCTGGGCGGCGCCCTGCGCCCCGGCGGCGAACTGAATCCCGACCGCGCCTACCCGACCCTGCTCACGCTGCTGCCCGAGGGCCTGAAGGGCGTCGCCTTCGCCGCCCTGACCGCGGCGGTGGTGGCGTCCCTGGCCGGCAAGGCCAACAGCATCGCCACCATCTTCACGCTCGACATCTACCGGCCCAGGTTCCACCCCGAGGCCAGCGAGCGCCATATGGTGTGGATCGGCCGCTTGAGCGTGGTCGCCGCCATGGCGATTGCCGTGCTGATCGCGCCGCTGATGGGCATCGACAAGAAAGGCGGCTTCCAGTACATCCAGGAATACACCGGCTTCGTCTCGCCCGGCATCCTCGCCATGTTCCTGCTCGGCTTCTTCTGGCGGCGTACCAACGGCGCCGCAGCCATGTTCGCGGCGATTGCCAGCGTGGGACTGTCGGTGGCCCTGAAGTTCCTGCCGGAGGCCGCCGACCTGTCTTTCCTGGCGCCGATCGGCTTCGCCGTGAACAACGGCAGCGGCGTCTATGAGATCCCCTTCGTCGACCGGATGCTGATCGTGTTCCTGCTGGTCGTGCTAGGGATGGCCGTTATCAGCCTGCTGGGCCGGCAGCCGGCATCGACTGTGGTGCAGGTCGATCGCAGCCTGTTCCGGGTCGAGCGCGGTTTCGCCTTCGGCTCGGCCGTGGTGTGCCTGATCCTGGTGATCATCTACGCCGCCTGGTGGTGATCAAGGGTCGGCGACCGGCTCGCCGAAGTCCGGCATGCCGTCGGCGCGCCAGCGGATCGGCTGGGCGCGCGTATGGCGGTTGGGGTCGCGCAGCGGCTCGCCGACGATGTCGCGGTAATTGCGCGCGTGGTAGACCAGGATGTCGGTCTTGCCGTCCGGGCTGGTGGTGAAGCTGTTGTGGCCGGGTCCGTACTGCCCTGTGGCGGCGCTGCTGCGCAGGACCGGAACCGGTGACTTGGTCCATGCACGCGGATCCAGCAGGTCCGCATCCTCCGGCGCGCTGAGCATCCCCAGCGCGTAGTTGGCGTCGGTCGCACTTGCCGAATAGGTCAGCAGCACCCTGCCGCTCTTTACCAGCACGGCGGGCGCTTCGTTGACCTCGTGCCCGATCTTCTCCCAGGCGTATTCCGGCCGCGTCAACAGCACCGCCGGCTGGCGGATCGCCAGCGGCCCGTCCATTCGCGCCAGGTAGATATTGGTGGCCTTGCCGCCATCCAGCCCACGCTGGGTCCAGGCCAGGTAGCGTTGGCCGCGGTGCACGAAGGTGGTCGGGTCGAGCGCGAAGCTCTCCCAGCCGGTGCGCAGCTGGCCCTTCTCCACCCACTCCCCTTCCAGCGGATTGTCGGACGCGTTTTCCAGCACGTACAGCCGGATCTCCCACACCCTGTCGGCACGGCCGGCGCTGAAATACAGGTACCACTTGCCGTCGATGCGGTGCAGCTCGGGCGCCCAGATGTGCGCGCCCATCTCGCCGCTGGCGTGCTTGCGCCAGGCCACCTTCGCCTGGGCGGCGCCCAGCGCGTCCAGGCTGCGCGCGCGCCGCAGTTCGATGCGGTCATACTCCGGTACGGTGGCCGTGAAGTAGTACCAGCCGTCCGCATGCAGCGTCACGTGGGGATCGGCGCGCTGGCGCACTAGCGGATTGGCGGAGCTCGGGATACACAACAGCGCCAGCAAGCCGGCAGCCAGGGATTGACTGAACATGGGACTCCCAATAAAAAAGCCGGTCATCTGGCGATGACCGGCAATCGGAACGAGAAATCGTTACGACAGGATCAGATCTTGAGCGAGAGCGTCACGAAGTAACGGCGTCCCGACCATGCCAGTTCGTTGAGGCGGAAGCTGTCGCCCGCGTCGGTGCGCTTCACCTCGTCGGTCAGGTTCTTGCCTTCCACGGCGATGGTGATGTTTTCGCTGTAACGGTACTGGATCTTCGCGTCCAGGAATCCGGTCTTGGCTTCGAAGATCGGGTTGCCCGAGACGTCGTTGTTACCGGTGAAGAAGCGGTCGCGGTAGCTGTAGGCCAGGCGCGCGTTGATCGGGCCCTGGTCATACCACAGCGACAGGTTGTACGCGTTCTTCGACATGCCCGGATACGGCAGCACCGTGTTGTCGAGGATGTTCAGACGCTCGGTACCCGCCGCATACTTGTAGCTCATGCGGGTGTAGTTGGCGTCGACACCGAAGCCGCTCAGCCAGCCCGGCAGGAAGGTCAGCGCGGTGCGGCCGGCGATCTCGACGCCCTTGGTGGTGGCGCCCTTGCCGTTGACGGCCTGGGTCACGTCCCACAGGTTGCCGTCCTTGAACAGGTCCACGCCCTTGGTCAGCACGCGTTCCATCACGTAGCTCGAGATGTCCTTCTTGAACAGGGCGAGCGACAGCTGGCTGTCCTGGCCCGGATAGTACTCGAAGCTCAAGTCGGTGTTGGTCGAGCGGTAAGGCTTCAGGTCCGGATTGCCGGCGGTGCAATCGTCGGTGCCGTCGCCGCCGAACTGCGCGCTGCCGCTGTTGCGGATACAGGTAGCGTTCGGCGCCAGGAAGTCCATGCGCGGACGCGCCATCGCCTTGGCCCAGCCGACGCGGGTGACCAGCTTGTTGTCGATGAGCCAGATGGAGCCGTTGAAGCTCGGGAGCACGTCGTTGTAGGTGTTCTCGACGGTCGACACGGCGTTGCTGATCACGATGTCGGTAAAGGTCGACGATCCGGGCGCGGTGGCCGTGCGCACCGAGTAGCGCGCCAGGCCCGCGGAGCGGTCGCGGGTGCGGGTGTAGCGCACACCGACGTTGCCGTCCACCTCGTAGCCGAACAGCTGGGTGGCGTAGTCCAGGCGCAGGTAGGTCGCGGCGATCCGTTCGTCGATCGCGAAGGCCGGGATCTGCGGGTAGGTGTTGCCGTCGCTGCCCGGCGCGCTGCGCAGGTAGGCATGGTTGAAGTTCGAGGTGTCGAAGAACGGCACCGCATTCGCATACACCGGGGTCATCCAGCTCGAAGGCAGGCCCGACACCTTGTCGTAGCCGTCGAAGAAGGTGCCCGGCGAGCGGCCCTGCACGGCGCTGACCAGGGCTGCCATCTGGGCGGCGTTCAGGTAGCGGGTGCTGAAGCTCGAGTTGATGAAGCTCTGGGCATCGTTGGGACGCTGGGCCGACCCGGTGTACAGCGGATCGTAGACCGCGGTCTGGTTGACGTTGGCGCCGCGCACGTTGATGTCGTCCGCGGTCGAATTCAGGTTGGCGCCGTTGCTGGCCAGGTAGCCGCCGCCGTTGTACTGCTCGGACGAGGCCTTGCGCGCCTGGGCGCCGAACCAGACCTTGGTAAAGAACGGCGTATCGAGGCGGTACTTGAGGTCGATCTTGGCCTGGTTTTCCTTGTTGTCGGTTTCGCTCGGACGGTACTGGAGCTGGGCCTGGACGTAGGAGCTCGGATTGTCCGGGCTGTAAGCGGCCGGGAAGGTGAAGCGCGGGATGCTGTCCGGGCCCAGCGCCACTTTCAGGCCGGGCGCGTTCTGGGTCAGCACGATGCTGTTGCTGTCGCTGCTGTAATTCGATTTCGAGGCGCCGAACAGGCCTTCCACTTCCAGGCGGTCGCGCTTGAAGTTGAAGCCCGAGGTGGCGTAGCGCGAATCGATGTCGAGCTGGAAGTCGCGCGCCGAGGTGCTGAAGGCGCCCTGGCCGCCCTGCCCCGCCACATACAGGCAGGAGCCGACGGTGTATTCGGTCACGTGGTGGTTCTGTACCACCATGCCCGGGGTGGCGCCGGTCGGCGTGGTGCAGGTGCCGGCGGTGGTCGGCACGCCGGTAGCGGCGTTGTAGACTGGCGCGCGGTTCGGCGTCGCCAGGCGCGAGGTGGCGCCGAAGTCGGTGCCGAAGTTGCGGTCGTTCAGGCGCTGGCGCTGGGTGTTGGCCTGGTAGCTGACCCAGGCGTTGAATTCCTTGGTGAAGGCATACTGCGCGGTCAGTTCGCCCGAGGAGCGCTTGTGGTCGCGGGTCCAGATGCCGTAGCGTGCGATGCCCGGCGAGTAGTCGAACCACTGGCTGCGGCAGGCGGTCTGCTGGGCCGTATTCAGGCCCGAGGTGGCGCAGGCGGCGGCGCTGTTGACCGCGGCGACCGCCGGATCGGTGCTGGTGACGGTTTTCTCGGCCGAGCCGTCCCAGTCCTGCAGGAAGCGCCACGAGGTATTGCGCGCATAGTCGTTCTGGGTCAGGACCTTGTCGTAGACGAAGTTGGCCATCAGGCCCAGCCTGCCGTCCAGGAACTTGTCGGCCATGTAGAGGCTCGGACGCGGCTGTACGCCGCCGCGCGAGGTCGAGTGCTCGGCCGCGAGACTGGTGCCGATGGTGCGCTTCTTGAAGTCGAGCGGCTTGCGCGTCTTGATCTGCACGGTGCCGCCCACGCCGCCTTCGGTCATGTCGGCGGTGATGCCCTTGAAGACGTCGATCGAGCCGATCAGCTCCGAGGCCAGCTCGCGCAGCTCCGCGCCGCGGCCGGCGCCGCCGCTGGTGCCGAGCACCGACATGCCGTTGATCTCGATGCGGTTCAGGTCCGGTTCCACGCCGCGGATCGCGACGGTCGAGCCTTCGCCGAAATCGCGCGACAGCTGCACGCCGGTGACGCGCGACAGCGCCTCGCCCACGTTCTTGTCCGGGAACTGCCCGATGTCCTCGGCCACGATCGAATCCGACACCGTACCGGCGTTCTTCTTGCGGTTGATGGCGGAGGCCACCGATTGGCGGGTGCCGGCGATGCGGACCACGGCCGGAGCGGGCGCATCACCGGTGGCGGTGGGCTGGGAAGCGCTGGCCGGCGTTGCCGGTGCTTGCGTGTTTTCCTGGGCCTGCACGGCGTGTGCGGCAAGGAGGGCGACCACTGCGGCGACTGCGCGGGCGCAGCGGGTCGGATGCAGCACTTGCGTGCCAATCGTTGCTCGATTCATCGAATTGTCTCCATGGGCTCTGTTGTTTGGTGTGCTGCGTGGCCTTGAAATCAATTCTATGTTCGTAAAGATGCGGCATTCCATCGAGCATCGAAAGAATCACGAAGCTGATCGAAACCAGTGCGCAAACGATCAAGCGGCTGATCGTTTGGCGGTTTTGTCGCTGAAATGCACCGGAACCGTGCAAGGATTGCGCCCACGCGCTCCTGGCGGGGCGTTGCCGGCGGGTGCAGGACAGAATGGCGTGCAGCGATCAGGCGGCGATGGACGCGGCCTGGTAGTCGGCCGGCAGGAGCAGCTCGGGATAGCGGCTGCGCAGCGCGTCGATCGCGTTCAGGGTGCCGGACAGGTGGGTGCGCACGTGCTGCTGCGCCGCGGCCACATCGCCACGTCCGATGGCGTGCACGATTTGCGCGTGCTGGTCGAGGATCGACTGCGCCTTGCCGTTGAGGGGCAGGTGCAGGCGGCGCAGACGATCCAGGTTGCCGCTACGGCTGCGCATCATCGACCACAGGTCGGGCACCGCCGCTTCCTCGTACATGCGGCGGTGGAATTCCAGGTCGACCGTCGTGAAGCTGGCCAGGTCACCAGCCGCCAGGGCGATGCGCTGGCGCTCGATCAGGCCGAGCAGCTCGCGCGCCAGGGCCGGATGGGGATCTTTCGCCAGCACGTAAGCCAACTCGAGTTCCACCGACAGGCGCAGGAAATGCGCCTGCCTGGCCTGCGCCAGGTCGATGCAGCGCACCCGGGTCTGATGCTGGGGATAGATGTCGACCAGGTGCTCCTCTTCCAGGCGCAGCAGCGCCTCGCGCACGGGACTGAGCGAAAGCCCGAAGTAATCGCACAGCTGGGGACGCGCCAGCACCGTTCCCGGCTTGATGGCCAGGCTGACGATCAGCTCGCGCAGGTGCTCGAACACCTGCGCGGTCGCGTTGCGCGAACGGTCGAGGCGAAACGGAAGGTCGGCGAAGCTCATTGCTGGGGCATCCATTCTCAAGTCGGAAAACGCCTGCACAGGCGCGGTCTGGAGCGCGCAGGTACTAGCATACTAATAGCCTAGTGGCGCTATTTTTCCGCATTTTATCCCGCCTGTCCGGGCCCTCTCCTATTTACTCAACATCGTGAGCGTTCGCGCGGCGCGCATTGACACCCGATTCGAATAAGCCGGTAATGGCGCTCCATCGGCCCGGCGCATCCCGTCCCGGCCGCACCGACAGCACCGGCGGACCATCCCCAATAAAAACTCTTACGGAGGCAGGATGAGGATTCGACAGCGTCACACCCGGTTCGCGCTCGCGGCCGCACTGATCACGGCGTCAGGCTGGAGCGCCGCCGCCACCTACTATGTCGCACCGAACGGCGACGACGGCGCCGCCGGCACCCTGGCCGCGCCATGGAAGACCTTCGCCCGCGCCCAGCAGGGCGCCGTGGCCGGCGACACCGTGTACTTCCGCGGCGGGGCCTACGTCTACACCGGCGGCCTGAACGCCTGCGCCAGCATGACCGACACGGTCAACGTCATCACCCTGAACAAGAGCGGCACGGCGGCCAACCCGATCCGCTACTGGGCCTATCCGGGCGAGCGGCCGAGCTTCGACTTCTCGCAGATGAAGGACAACTGCCGGGTCAAGGCCTTCAACGTCACCGCCAGCTACCTGCACCTGAAGGGCTTCGAGGTGATGGGCGCGCCCCAGCAGCCGGGCAACCTGCTCAACAACGAGTCCTGGGGCGTCTGGAACAGCGGCAGCTTCAACACCTTCGAGACCATCGACACCCACCACCACATGGGCCCGGGCCTGTTCATCTCGAACGGCAGCAACAACCTGGTGCTGAACGTCGACTCGCACCACAACTACGACCCCTACAGCAAGAGCGGCCCGGGCCAGAACGCCGACGGCTTCGGGGTGCACATCCGCGCCAACCGCCCCGGCAACGTGATTCGCGGCTGCCGCGCCTGGGCCAATACCGACGACGGCTACGACACCATCAATGCCGAATCGGTGGTCGTCATCGAAAACTCCTGGGCCTGGCGCCACGGCTACCTGCCCGGCACCACCACCTCGCTCCCGGCCGGCAACGGCAACGGCTTCAAGATCGGCGGCTTCGGCGGAACCTACTTCGCCAACGCGCCAGTGCACATCACACGCAACAACGTCTCCTTCAACAACAAGACCTGGGGCTTCTACGCCAACCACCACCCCGTGGCCAGCCTGTTCTACAACAACACGGCGGTGGCAAACCGCGCCGGCTTCAACATGCTGGGGGTGGACGCCACCAATTCGGCGGTCAACCTGGGCGTCCTGCGCAACAACCTGGCCTACAGCGGCACCGTGGCCACCAGCATCGATGGCGCCGACGTGGCCAACAACAGCTGGAACCTGCCTGTGTCCGTGACCGCCGCCGACTTCCAGAGCACCGCCCTGGACGGCTGGGATGCGCCGCGCCTGCCGGACGGCAGCCTGCCCGTGCTGCCCTTCCTGCGCCTGGCGGGCGGCAGCGATCTGCTGGACAAGGGCGTGCAGGTTGGCCTGCCCTACCAGGGCGCGGCGCCGGACCTGGGCGCCTTCGAAGGCAGCGCGCCGGTGCCGCTGTACAGGGACGTCAGCGCCAGCATGAAGATCGCCCGCTCCGGCCTCACCCTCGACCGCGCGACCGGCAAGATGCGGGGCACGGTCACTTTCACCAACATGGCGAACGCCCCGGCCAGCGGCATCCTGCTGTTCCGCCTGGACGGCCTGAGCGCGGGCGTCACGCTCGACAACGCCAGCGGCGTACAGGGCGGATCGCCGACCCTCACCCTGCCCGTGTCCGACCTCGCGCCCGGCGCCAGCGCCACCGTGACCACGGTCTTCGTCAACCCGTCCCGCACGGCGATCGACTACGTGTCGAAGCTGTTCGCCGGCGCACTCTGAGGAGCCACGCATGCATCCCTTCAAACATCTCCTGCTGCGCGGCGCCCTGGCCTGCCTGCTCGCCCTGGGCGCCGGATCCGCGATCGCCGGGCCCCTGCACTACGTCCGCATCGACACCACCGCCCTGGCTGGCCGTAGCGGCTACCTCGACTTCCTGTTCCTGGGCCTGGGCGACGCGGCCGCGGCCCAGGCCCGGGTGTCGCTGCTGGAAGGCGCCTTCACCGGACCGGACTTCACGCTCGGCAGCGCGAGCGGGGACGCGTCCGGCGGCCTGGTGCTGGACAACAGCGGCGCCTGGAGCGAAGCCGGCCTGTGGGCCGACTTCGGCGGCGTGCTGCGCTTCGCCGTCGACTTCGACCTTGCGCCGGGCCCCGATACCGGCACCACGCTGTCGGTCGCCCTGCTCGACGCCAGCCTGAACTACCTGGAAGGCACGAGCGGCGACATCCTGCGCTTCGCACTGCAGCCGGGCCGACCGGTCGACGTGTTCGCCGATCCGGCCTTCGCCCGTGTCGGCGACCAGCCCTTGCCGGAAGCGCCAACCTTGTGGCTGCTCGGCGCCGGCGTGCTGCTGATGGCGCGCCGGGTGCGGCGCCGCTAGCGCTTCCTGTATTCCCGGCACGGCGCCCCGCGATGGGCGCCGTGCCTTCGTTCCACCTTGTCTTCGATGATCATGACCAAACCATTCAAACGCATCCTCTTCACCGGCGCCGGTGGCAATCTTGGCCGCCGCCTGCGCGAACACCTGCACGCCTTCGCCGACGTCGTCCGCCTCGCCGACGTGGCGGATATCGGTCCCGCCGGTCCCGGCGAAGAGGTGGTGCAGTGCGACCTGGCCGACCGCGAGCAGGTCATGCGCATGTGCGAAGGGGTGGACGCGATCCTGCACTTCGGTGGTGTCTCGACCGAGGTCGAGTTCGCACCCATCATGCAGGCCAACATCCTCGGCATGGTCAACCTCTACGAAGCCGTGCACAAGCTGGGCATCCGGCGCGTGGTCTTCGCCAGCAGTAACCACACGATGGGCATGTACCAGACCAGCGAGCGGGTCGACGCCGCCATGCCGACGCGTGCCGACGGCTACTACGGCCTGTCGAAGGTCTGGGGCGAGAACCTGTCGCGCTACTACTGGGACCGTTTCGGCATCGAGACCGTCTGCCTGCGCATCGGCTTCTGCTTCCCAGAACCCGCCACGCACCGCCAGATGGTCACCTGGCTCAGCCTGGACGACCTGCTTGAACTGCTGCGCCGCTCGCTGCTGACGCCGCGCGTCGGGCACACCATCGCCTTCGGCGTGTCGGACAATCCAGGCCGCTGGTGGGACGACCACCACTCGCGCCACCTGGCCTTCCTGGCAAAGGACAGCTCGGCCCAGTTCCCCGACAAGCCGTCCGAGCAATTCGCGTATCCCGACCCGAGCGACCTGACGACCTTCCTGCAGGGCGGCGTGTTCGTCACCACCGGCCCGAAGTACCCGTCATGACGGTCTCCGCTCGCCGGTGACGCCGGCAAGCCTGCCGGTCATGGACGGCGCCAGGGTACGGGCTTATTTGTTGCCGTAGTAGTCGGCCAGCACGCCGAAGGCCTGCTTGCGCATCCCGGTCTCGGACAGGATGCCCTTGCGGTTCCAGCCGTTCTGAAACACCGGGTGTTCGCGCCGCGGCGAGCGGAAGTCCTTCAGGATCCAGGGCGACATGCCGCGCAGGGTCGGGATGTTCTCCGCCATCGCCAGGGTCTTGCGGTAGTACTCGGCCTGGTACTCCTCGGTGAATTTCTTCATGCCGTCGTTGCGGTAGCCGGCCAGCGCGTCGGCGCCGAATTCGGACAGGATCAGGGGCCGGTCCGCCGGTACCTTCCACTTGAGCTTTGCGACGGCGTCGAGCGTATCGGAGCCGTACCACCCGGCGTAGGTATTCACTGCCAGCACGTCGAGCTTGTCGACCAGCGGGTCCTGGATACTCGATCCTTCGCCGTCATGCTTGACCAGCAGGGCCGCACTGATCAGACGGCTCGGATCGAGCTGGCGCACGTTGTCCGCCATGGCGGAATGAAAGCGCGTGCGCGAGGGCGACACCGGGGTCTCGTTCCCGACGCTCCACAGGATCACGGCGGCGCGGTTGCGGTCGCGGTAGATGGTTTCGGCCTGCATCGCCAGCGCCTTGCGCAGCACGGCCGGGTTGTCCCAGTCGACCGTCCAGTAGACCGGAATCTCGCTCCACACCAGCAGGCCCATCTCGTCGGCCAGGCGCACCGTCGTCTCCGAATGCGGGTAGTGCGACAGGCGCACGTAGTTTCCGTTCAGGCCGTGCTTGATCTCGTGCAGCAGCGCGCGCGAAGCCTGCTCGGACATGTTGCGCGCCGGGTTGGGGCCGAACTCCTCTTCGTGCAGCGAGATCCCGCGCAGCCACAGCGGCTTGCCGTTCAGGAGGATCTGGTTGCCCTTGACCGCGATGGTGCGAAAGCCCACGCGATCGCGCAGCGTGTCGCCGGCGACGCTGAAGCGGATGTCGTACAGGGTGGGCTTGTCGGGCGACCAGCGTTCCAGACCCTTGGGTGCGGCCAGGTCGAACACGGCGCGGCCGTCGGCGCCGGTGACGGCGCGCGCGGTGCCAAGTGCACCAATCGCCACGCTGACCGCCTGGTTGGCCGCCTGCGGCCCCTGCAGACGCACTTCGCCCGTGATGCGGCCGTCCGGGCGCAGGCCGATGTGGGCGTCGTCGATGAAAGTGGCCGGCGTCGTGATCAGGCGTACGGGGCGCGTGATGCCGCCGTACAGGTCCCAGTCGGTGATGAAAGTCGGGATCGATTGCGCGTCGTGGGTCGAATCGACGCCCACCACCAGGCGGTTCTCGCCGGCGCGCAGCGCCTCCGTCACTTCCAGCACGAAGGGCGTGAAGCCCCCTTCGTGGCGCCCCACCTCCTTGCCGTTCAGGTAGACATAGGCGCGGTAGTTGACCGCTTCGAAACGCAGGAAGGCGCGCTTACCGGCCGGGGCCTCTGCCCTGAACTTGCGCTGGAACCAGATCAGTCCATCGTAGTAGCGCAACTCGGCCGCTGCCGCATTCCATGCGCCCGGGACGTTGATGGTGGGGCCGCGGTCCAGGTCGAATTCGAAGAAGTCGGCGCCGCCCTTGGCTTCGCTGGCCGCCACGTCGATGTCGCGGTAGCGCTGCATGCGCGACTTGGCGACCCAGCCGTTGATGTCGGTGAGGCCGGTGCGGTACAAATCCTTTGAATAGGTCCACTGGCCCGACAGGTCCTGGCTGTCGCGGCTCAGCGCCCCCGTCAGCAGGAAAGGCGGACGCAGGTCCTGCGCCAGGACAGGCGCGAACAGGGTGGCGACGAGGATCCAGAATGCAGCGAGTGTTTTCATGGGCGGGAAGGCTGATATATTAGTATTCTCCAATGAGTATAGGTGGCACCGCCATGCGGGTGCGCTCAAGCTGCTGATCGATTGACGACTGCATATCGACCGCCATCCCTGTCTCCGCTAGTATCGCCCTCGACCGACTGATATATCAGCCCATCCCCCTCGAGAGCAAAGGCAGGAGAACATGATCGTCACTACCGCATCGCGCAGGCGCTTCCTGCGCTCGGCCAGCGCCCTTCCCCTGTTCGCTTCCCTGCCCGGCCTGTCCGGTGCGGCCACCGCGAACACGACAGCGAGACCCGCGCCGGTCGCCGGCACCGCCCTGCGCTGGCTGGGCGGAGCAGCTCCGGCGCGCTTCGAAGGCGCGACCCTGGGCGTGCCCTGGCCACGCGGGACCCTGCGCCTGCCGGCCAACAAGCAGCTGGATTTCACCCTCGGCGCGGACGCACCGCCGATGCAGTCCTGGCCGCTCGCCTACTGGCCCGACGGGTCTCTGAAATGGACCGCGCACGCCATCGCCGGCGGCGCCGTGGCCGAGAGCTGGGAGCTGCGCTCTGGCCGGCCGGCACGCGGCGCGATATCGGTGAAGCAGGCGGCGGACGGCGTGATCGTCAGCGCCGGCGAACTGGCATGGACGCTGCCGTCCTCGGGCGAAGTCCTGGTGCGCAGCGCGCGCCGCGCCGGCCGGGTGACGATGCAGGACCTGAAACTGGTGGCGCTGCGCCAGGACGGCCCGCAGCCGGAAGACGGCGGCAGCGTGTCGCGCCAGCGCTTCACCGGCAAGCTCACGAAGATGACGGTGGAACAGGCCGGCCCGGTGCGCGCCGTCGTCAAGTTCGACGGCATGCACAGCGACGGCGCCCGCGACTGGCTGCCCTTCTCGGTGCGCCTGTATTTCTATTCAGGCTCCGACAGCGTGCGCATCGTGCATTCCTTTGTCTACGACGGCGCGCCGGACAAGGACTTTATCGCCGGCCTGGGCGTCACCGCCCAGGTGCCGATGACCGACCAGAGCATCGATCGCCACGTGCGCTTCGCCGGCGAAGGCGTCGGCGTCTGGGGCGAAGCGGTGCGTCCGGTGACAGGCTTGCGGCGCGATCCGGGGCAGGCCTACAAGGATGCGCAGGTCGCGGGCAAGGCGCTGCCGCCGTTGGCCGGCATGGCGAAGGCGGTCCAGGAGGGCCTGCAATGGGTCCCCGAATGGGGCGACTTCTCGCTGTCGCAGGTTTCGCCCGACGGCTTCACCCTGCACAAGCGCCTGGGCTCGGGCCGGGCCTGGATCGACGCAAACGCGGGCCACCGCGCGAAGGGCTTGCTGTACGCCGGCGGCGCTTCCGGCGGCGTGGCCCTGGGCCTGAAAGACTTCTGGCAGCGCGCGCCGGTGCAGCTGGACGTGCGCAAGGCCGCGAGCCCGATGGCCGAGGTGACCGCCTGGATGTGGTCGCCCTCGGCGGCTGCCATGGACCTGCGTTCCTACCGCGGCGAGGACGGCATGGACACTCACGAGAAGCAGATCGCCGGCCTGAACATCACCTACGAAGACTACGAAGCGGGCTGGGATTCGGCGCCCGGCATCGCGCGCACTTCCGAACTGCAGCTGTGGGTGCTGGGCGCGACGCCTTCGCACCAGGCGCTGTCGGACATGGCCGAACAGGTCGCGCGTCCGGCGCGTCCGGTGCTGTCACCGCAGCGCATCCACCAGTGCGGCGTGTTCGGCGACTGGGACCCGGCTGACACCTCCAGCGCGGCGCGGCGGCTGATCGAGGATCGCCTGTCCCTGCAGCTGGACCAGTACCTGCGCGAGGCCGAGCAGCACCGCTGGTACGGCTTCTGGTCCTTCGGCGACGTGATGCACACCTATGACAGCGACCGCCACATGTGGCGCTACGATATCGGCGGCTACGCCTGGGACAACTCGGAACTCTCGAGCGACCTGTGGCTGTGGTACAGCTACCTGCGAACCGGCCGCGCCGACCTGTTCCGCTTCGCCGAAGCGATGACGCGCCACACGGGCGAAGTCGACGTTTACCACCTGGGCCGCTTCAAGGGCTTCGGCACGCGCCACGCGGTGCAGCACTGGTCGGACTCGTCAAAGCAGCCGCGCGTGTCGAACGCCGCCTACCGCCGCATCTACTACTTCCTGACAGCGGACGAGCGCGTCGGCGACCTGATGCGCGAACTGCTCGACTCCGACCACGACCTGCACAAGGTCGACATCGCGCGCAAGCTGCAGGTCAATGGCGCACAACCGGACGCTTTCGTCGGCGCCTCCTTCGGCACGGTCTGGGGCTCGCTGATCTCGGCCTGGCTGGCGGAATGGGAGCGCACGGGCGATACCCGCTGGCGCGACAAGATCGTGGCCGGCATGCAGAGCATCGCCGCGCTCAAGCATGGGTGGTTCGCCGCCGGCGCGCCTTACGACCACCGGACCGGCCGCTTCCAGGGTCCCGGCGACAAGGCCTCGTTCTCCAACCTGAACGGGGTGTTCGGGGTGGTCGAGATGAATTCCGAGCTGCTCACCCTGGTCGATGTGCCGGCCTACCGCAAGACCTGGCTGCAGTACTGCCGCACCTACAATGCGCCCTCCCAGGACATCGTGGCGCTGCTGGGACGCGATCCCGGCGGGCGCGGCATGAGCGACACCAATTCGCGCATGACCGCGTACGCGGCCTACCACGAACGCGACCGCGCGCTGTCTTTGCGGGCCTGGCGCGAGTTCTTCGCCTCGGACTGGCTCCAGTCCGGCAACCCGCGCAACACCGTGCGCCGCATTGAAGGCCCGGCCGTGCTGCGTCCATTGGACGAGCTGACCGGGATCAGCACCAATGCCTCGGCCCAGTGGGGCCTGGCCGCGATCCAGCACATGGCGCTGGGCGGCGACACGCTCGAGGAAGCAGCGCGCGCCGCCGGCCTGGTGCGCTAATCACGCGCTTCAGTGCGCGTGGCCGCCTCCTTCGCTGCAGTGCTGCGGCTCCTCGCGGCATAGCTTCTCCTGGGCCGCCAGCGCCTGCTCGCGCGCCCGCCGCTGCTCGGGAGTCTGCGCCGGCGCCAGGATCTCGGGCAGCGTGATCACCCGGCCGTTCTTCACTACGAAGCGCACGTCGGCCGCGGCGCGCAGGTCGAGCAGCGGGTCGCCGCCGACGGCGATCAGGTCGGCCAGCTTGCCCGGCTCCACCGTGCCCAGGTCCTTGCCCAACAGGGCCATGCGCGCGGCGTCGCGCGTGACCGAGTACAGCGCCGCAAGGTTGCCCTGCACCAGCGCGGCCCCGCGCATGTTCAGGTGCAGCGAGATGCCCGGCACCACCAGCGGCGAGTCGGTCCCGTTGGCGACCAGGGCGCCGGCCGCGCGCACCTTGGCCTGCTGGGTGGCGTCGTTGATGATGGCCGCCAGCTGCGCCGGCGTCGGCGGCAGCGCATTCTGCAGGCCGGGCACGAAGTTGGGCGGCACCAGGATGAAGCGCGGATCGAGCACGATGCCCGGGTCGAGGCCTGCCAGCGCGCCGGCCGAGAACAGGGTATCGATCAGGCGGAAGTCGCCCTTGCCGTAGACGTCGGCCGCGTCCTGGTAGGTGATCGCGCGCGCGAAGGACTTCGACCAGCCGTAGCCCATGCGCTGGGTCGCCGACAGGTGGGTGGTGCCGGCCAGGCCTGTCGCCGCGCCCGGCTGCACCATGTGGGTGCCGCTCGGGATGCGCAGGTCGAGCGCCCCTTGCGCGATGCGCTCCATGACTGGGATCGGCGCCCGCACATAACTCTTCAGGTAGTCGACGTCGAAGCGCTTGGCCTTGGCGATCTCGAGTTCGGCGATGCCGGGGGTACGCAGGGTGCGCGCGAAGTGGTAGAACAGGCGGTTGCCTTCCCACAGCGGCGGCGAGACGAACAGGCGCGGCCCGAGCAGGTTGCCGGCCTCCAGGGCTTCGCGCAGCTCGATGCTCTGGTGCAGCGGGCCGGCGACCGACTGCGCCGTGGTGATCCCGTAGGACAGCATCAGCTGGGCGATCTGGCCGAACTGGCCGCCCTGGTACAGGGTCAGCGGATGCAGGTGGGTCTCGATCAGGCCCGGCATGACGGTGAGACCACTGGCGTCGACCTCGCGCACCCCGGCCGGGTGAGTACTGTGCGGCGCGACCGAGACGATGCGGTTGCCGTCGACCAGGATGTCGACGTCGTGGCGCAGGCTGGTCCCGATGCCGTCCCACAAGCTGCCCGCGTGGATCAGGGCGCGGCCAAGCGGCACCGCCTGCTGCCATTCCAGCTTGATGGGAATCTCGCGCGTGGCGCCGCCATCGACGCGCACGGTGCGCACCCGCTCGGCCGATTTGTACAGGATGGTGCGCGAGTCGCCGCCCCAGGACGGCAGGTCGGCGATGTCCTCGCTGACGCGCCGCGCCGGCCCGGTCGGCGCGCCGCTGGCGTCGACGGGAATCAGGTACAGGCGCGAGTCCATGATGAAGGCCACCTTGGTGCCGTCCGGCGACAGCACCGCCGCGCCCTCGTCGCGCTCGGCGATCTGGCGCGGCGCCGGCGCCACCGCGTGGAAGGTGCCGGTGCGCGAGGCCAGGTCGATCACGCGCAGCTTGTTATAGCCCTCGCGAAAGCGGTTGTTGATGCGCTCGTTGTCGACCAGGAGGATGCGGGTGCCGTCCGGCGTCCATTGCGGCGTGCTGACCTGGGTGCTGACGGAAGCCAGGATCACCTCCGGCGTATTGGTGGCGCGGTTCCAGATCTCGAGCTGGCCCGACAAGGTGGTGTAGGCGATGCGGCCGCCGTCCGGCGAAATCTTCGGCGTCACCATCGAGCGGCCCGGAATCGCGGCCAGCCGGGTGCGGGCCCGCGTCGCGACCTCGACCTGGTCGATCGCCAGCTGGCCGGCGTTGCCGCGTTCGGACGAGAAGAAGACCGAGCGGCCGTCCGCGGTCCATTGCGGGTTGGCGTCGCGGTCCGCGTCGTTGGTGAGCCGCACCGGGTCTTCGCCGATGCGCATGGCCCAGACGTCGTTCAGCGCGACGAAGGCGATGCTGCGCCCGTCCGGCGACAGCGCCGGGGCGCTGATGCCCTTCACGTGACGCGGCCCGAACCAGTCGAAACCGCGGTCCTTGCCCTGCACGCCCAGCAGCGGGCGGCGCAGCTTCAGCTCCGCGCGGAACACCACGTCGGCCGGGTTGGCGCCAGCGGCGTCGCGCACGCGGATGTGGCCATCGGCCGTGTACAGGAAGCGCCCGTCGGGCAAGTACCGTACCGGGAACGGGAAGATGTCCTCGTTGGTGGTCACTGGCGCGCCGCCCACCACCAGCTGGCGCGCCGCATCCTGGTAGACCAGCGCGCTGCCGTCCGGGGTCCAGGCCGGCGCGGCGCCGGGGGCGACCACGGTGGGCGCCCCGCCGCCGATCGGTGCAGTGACGACGTTGGCGCCGTCGACATAGGCCAGGCGCGTGCCGTCGGGCGACACCACCGGATTGCTCTCGGCGCCGGGCCCCGTGGTGAGCTGCACCGGCACGCCGCCGCTCAAGCCCACGCGCCAGATCTTGTACTGGCCGTCGCCGCTGCGGTCGGACGAGAACACCAGGCCGCTGCCATCGGGCAGCCAGGCCGGTTCGCGGTCGTCGTAGGGTCCGGTGGTGAGCTCCTTGATGTCCCGCCCGTCCGGCGAGATGGTCCAGATGTGGAAGTTCCCTTCCGGCGTGTAGTTCTGGAAGGCGATGCGTTTGCCGTCGGGCGACCACACCGGCGCGGTCGGTTCGACGCGCCAGTCGGTGATGCGTCGGGCGTCACCGCCGCCGGCCGGGATGATCCACAGCGCGCCCTGGGCCGAGAACACGATGTGGCGTCCGCTTGGTGAGGGCGCGGCCGCCATGTTGGTGCCCTCGCGCAGCTCGACTGTCAGGTCGTGCGTCGGACCGTGCAAATTGTTGAGTTCATCGACGCGGCCACCGCCCGGCCACTGGCAGGCGGACAGCAGGGCGGCGCCGACAGCGAGCGCGAGCGCGCTGCGGCAAGGAAGGCGGGAACTGCGCAGGGAGCTGCAGGTAGCCATGGTTTCCTCCTGGATGGATTGCCAAAATGCACCAATATGGTGCGTACATGACAGATCGATCCTCGACCGGGCATCTGACGAAAGGCTGACAGATGAGTTCGGTCGGAAACGGATGCGCTGCAAAGCGAAGCGCCTCTGATTGTGCTCAACAATAGGGACGGAACCTAAGCGCACTTGGCGAAAACAATTCGGCCCTTGCCGAGTTTCCTTGCTCATATTAAAATAGTTCGATACCTAACGATTAGCTAGCTAAACATGAGTACTCAACCAACACTCGAGGAAAGCTTTTCGAAAGCGCTCCACTACACCGCCCGCGCCTGGCGCCAGCAACTCGACAAGCGCCTCAAGCACTTGGGCATCGGCCAGGCCGGCTGGATGACCATCGCCATGGTCGCCAAGTCCGAGGAGCCGATGTCGCAGCGCACGCTGGCCAGCCTGGTCGAAGTCGAAGGCTCCTCGATGGTGGCGATGCTGGACCGCCTCGAGCGCGACGGCCTGGTCGTGCGCACCGCCTCGCCCACCGACCGCCGTGTGAAGCTGGTCATGCTGACCGAGGCCGGCAACAAGGTCTATGCGGAGGTGCAGCGCGAAGCCGGCGCGGTGCGCGCCGGCCTGCTCGGCGACTTCGATCCGCAGGAACTGGCGGCCGCCACGCGCCTGCTGGAGTCCCTGCGCAAGCGCCTCGAGGAGACGCCGTGACGGCAGCTGCTCCAGCGGTGAACCGGACCATGATCACGATCTCGATCATGCTGGCCACCATCATCCAGGCGCTCGACGGCACCATCGCCAACGTGGCGCTGCCGCACATGCAGGGCGCACTCTCCGCGTCAACGGACCAGATCACCTGGGTGCTCACTTCCTTCATCGTGGCGGCGGCGATCGCCACGCCGCTCAATGGCTGGCTGGTCGACCGCTTCGGCCTGAAGAACGTGTTCCTGGCCTCGGTGGCGGGCTTCGTCATCGCCTCGGTGCTGTGCGGGATCTCCACCTCGCTCACCGAGATCGTGGTCGCACGCATGCTGCAGGGCGTGTTCGGCGCGGCCCTGGTGCCGCTTTCGCAATCCACGCTCCTCGACATCAACCCGCGCGAGAAGCACGGTTCCGCGATGGCGGTGTGGGGCATGGGCGTGATGATCGGTCCCATCCTCGGCCCCAGCCTGGGCGGCTGGCTGACCGACAGCTTCAGCTGGCGCTGGGTCTTCTTCATCAACGTGCCGATCGGCGCCCTCGCCTTCTGGGGCATCTGGCGCTACATCCGCCCGACCGAGGCCGCGCGGCGGGTGCGCTTCGATACCTTCGGCTTCGTCACCCTGTCGGTCGCCATCGGCGCGCTGCAGATGCTGCTCGACCGCGGCGAGCAGAACGACTGGTTCGCATCGGGCGAGACCTGGTTCGAGCTGGTGCTGGCAGCGCTGGCGCTGTCCTACTTCATTGGCCATACCTTGACGCGCCCGCCCGGCCAGTCGTTCGTCGACTTCCGCCTCTTGAGAAACGCCAACTACGTCACCGGCCTGCTGCTGATCTTCATCGTCGGCGTCGTGCTGTTCGCCACCCGCGCCCTGATGCCGACCATGCTGCAGGGCCTGATGGGCTATCCGGCCGCGCTGGCCGGCCTGGTGACGGCGCCGTCGGGGCTGGGCACCATGCTGGCCATGCTGGTGGTTGGGCGTCTGACCGGCAAGGTCGATTTCCGCATCCTGCTCGGCACCGGTTTTGCGATCACCGCCTTCTCGCTGTGGCAGATGACCCAGTACACCCTGGTGCTGTCGCAGTCCGACATCGTCTGGCCCGGCGTGATCCAGGGCATCGGCCTGGGCCTGGTGTTCGTGCCGTTGTCGGCGGCCACCTTCGCCACCCTGTCGCCGCAGATGCGCGCCGAAGGCACGGCGCTCTACAGCCTGGTGCGCAACATCGGCTCGAGCATCGGCATCGCGCTGGTGCAGGCGCTCCTGATCCGCAACACCCAGACCGTGCACGCCTCGCTGGCGGCGCACGTGAACAACGCCAACCCGGCACTGCTCGACCCGAACGCCGGCTACAGCATGGCCATGATCGACCACGAGATTACGCGCCAGGCCTCGATGATCGCCTACGTCGACGACTACTGGCTGATGATGATGCTGACCCTGGCCGTGATCCCCATGCTGCTCCTGATCCGCCCGCCCAAGGCTTCAAGCGCGCCGGCGCCGGTGGACCACGCCGCCCTCGACTGAAAGAATCACCTTGCGACTACCACGACTCCTTCCCATCGCGGCAGCGGCCCTTGCCCTGTCGGGCTGCCTGCACGTACCGAGCGACGGCGCGCGCAGCCGCGGCCCCGACTTCGCGCGCGCCCAGTACGCTGCCTCCATCGCCCTTCCCGCCCACGACTGGCCCGCAGAGCAGTGGTGGCGCGCGTATCGCGACCCGCAACTCGACGCCCTGGTGGCGACCGCCTTACGCGATAGCCCGAACCTTACAGTGGCCAAGGCGCGGGTCGCCAGCGCCGGCGCCGCCGTCGCGGCGGAACGCGCGGCCGGCGGCGCCCAGGTCGGGCTTGAAACGGGCTTCAACCGTCAGCGCTATTCCTCCAACGGCTTCTTCCCGCCGCCGATCGGCGGCGCCTTCTACAACGATGCCTCGGTCCAGCTGCGCGCCAGTTATGACTTCGACTGGTGGGAACGTCACCGCAGCCTGATCGCGGCGGCCCTGGGCGAAGCAGACGCGCGCCGCGCCGAAGCGGCGCAGGCAGCGCAGGTGCTGGCAGCATCGGTTGCGCAAAGCTACCTGCGCCTGCAGATGCTGTGGGCGCGCCAGGACAATACCAATGAGCTGATCGCCGTCCAGCGCGACCTGGTCGCCGGGCGCCGTGCGCGCATGGCGCAAGGCCTGGCAACCAGCGACGAGCTGCGCAGCGCCGAGCTGGATCTGGCGACCCTGGGGGAACAGGCGCAGCATCTCGATACCGACGCCGAACGTGAACGCGAAGCCCTGCGCGCACTCATCGGCGGTGATCCCGACGCCCTGGTGAAGCTGACGCGGGTACGCGTGACGCCGCCGAGCGACTCCGTACCGCGCGAGCTCGGCCTGGAACTGCTGGCGCGCCGTCCCGACCTGCAGGCCGCGCGCTGGCGCGTCGAGGCCCAGCTGGGACGGGTGGCCTCGGCCGAAGCGGCCTTCCGGCCCGACATCAACCTGGCCGGCGCCCTCGGCCTCGATGCCATTTCGCTCGGCAAGCTGCTGCGCTACCCTAGCCGGACGCTGCTGCTTGGCGCCACCCTCGACCTGCCGCTGTTCGACGGCGGGCGACTGAACGCGCAGCTGGGCATGGCGCGCAGCGAGCGCGACGAGCTGCTGGCCGAGTACAACAAGGCGGTACTGGACGCGGTGGCCGAAGTCGCCCGCGAAGCCGCCACGCTGCAAGGCATCGCAAAGGAAGCCGAGGCGCACGCCGCGGCATCGCGCGCCAGCAGCGAGCTGGCTGCCAGCGCTGAAGCACGCCTGAAGCGCGGCCTGGCCAACCGCGCCACCGTGCTGCAGGCGCGCCAGGCCGTGCTGCGCCAGCGCGACGTCGCCCTGCAGCTGGTCGACGCGCAGCTGCAGACGCAGGTGGCGCTGACCAAGGCCCTGGGCGGCGGCTACCACGCCGCCCCGACTACGAACAACCCGATCGCGAGCAAGCCATGAGCACCGACACCCCAAGCACCCCGAACTCCCAGAATTCGCCCAAGCGCCGCGCCGTCCTGGTCGCCATCACCGGCGCCTTCCTGCTGGCCGGCGTCGGCTATGGCGCCTACCACGTGCTGGTGGCGTCCAAGCGCATCGAGACCGACAATGCCTACGTCGGCGGCAACCTGGTAAACGTGTCTTCGCAGGTCGCGGGCAGCGTGGTCGAGATCCGCGGCGACGAGACCCAGCTGGTCGAGGCCGGGACCGAACTGGTGCGCCTCGATCCGCTTGACGCCGAAGTCGCGCTGGCCCAGGCCGAAGCGCGCCTCGGCGCGGCCGTGCGCCAGCAGCGCGAGCGCTACACCGGTGTCGAGCAGTACCAGGCCACGCTCGAACAGCGCCGCGTGACCCTGAAGACAGCGCAGGACGACCTGGCGCGGCGCCTGCCACTGGCCGGCGACAACATCGTCTCGGGAGAAGACCTTGCGCATGCGCGCCAGGCGGTGGCGGATGCACGCGCCGCACTGGTGGTCGCGGAAAAACAGCTGGCGGCGGCGCGTGCTGGCGTGAGTGGCGTGGCGCCAGGCGAGCATCCGAACGTGCTGGCGGCGAAGGCGGATTACATGGCGGCCTGGCTGGCAACGCGCCGCACGACCGTCGCCGCGCCGGTGACGGGCTATGTCGCCAAGCGCAGTGTGCAGGTCGGCAGCCGCATCGCCCCGGGCACGCCGCTGCTCTCAGTGGTGCCGCTGAACCAGCTCTGGATCGACGCCAACTTCAAGGAGTCCGAACTGCGCGACATCCGCATCGGCCAGCCGGCCACGATCGAAGCCGATATCTACGGCGACAAGGTGGTCTATCACGGCAAGGTGGTGGGAATGGGCGCCGGCACCGGCAGCGCCTTCTCGCTGCTGCCGGCGCAGAACGCGACCGGCAACTGGATCAAGGTGGTGCAGCGTGTGCCGGTGCGGATATCGCTCGATCCGAACGAGCTGCAGGCGCATCCGCTGCGCGTGGGCTTGTCGACCACGGTGGACATCGATATCAGCAGGAAGGAAGGCGGCGTGCTGGGGGCGGTGGCGCCGACTGCGCCGGCTTATGCGACTAACGCATTGAGCCAGCCGCTGCAGCAGGCCAAGCTGGCGACAGATGAAATCGTAGCGAAGAACATGCACTGAAAATGAAAAGGGCCCCGATGTGGGGCCCTTTTCATTACTACTGGCGGAGAGGGTGGGATTCGCCCACGTTCCGCGAGCCGCCCTCGCGCAAGCATGCGCGAGGCTTCGAATCCCACGCGGGAGCTCCTCAGGAGCTCCCTCCTCTCCGCCACAAAAATGAAAAGGGCCCCGTGCGGGGCCCTTTTCATTTTTGTGGCGGAGAGGGTGGGATTCGAACCCACGGTACGGTCACCCGTACGCCTGATTTCGAGTCAGGTACATTCGACCACTCTGCCACCTCTCCTGAATCGGTGTTGCGTGGTCGCCGTAAGCGAGGCCGAATTATAGCGGCTGTACGGCGTTTCGGGAAGAGACAATTGGCGCGAAATAATATTTCATTGAAGCATCATTTTTGAAAGAATATTTCTTGCCGACTTCAACGTCAAAAACAAAGGCAAGCGCGGCTACTCACGGGTGGGATTCGCCCACGTTCCGCGGGCCGCCCTCGCGCAAGCATGCGCGAGGCTTCGAATCCCACGCGGGAGCTCCTCAGGAGCTCCCTCCTCTCCGCCAAGAAAATGAAAAGGGCCCCATGCGGGGCCCTTTTCATTTTCTTGGCGGAGAGGGTGGGATTCGAACCCACGGTACGGTCACCCGTACGCCTGATTTCGAGTCAGGTACATTCGACCACTCTGCCACCTCTCCTGAATCGGTGCTGCGGTCGCTTGTAAGCGAGAGACAGCATTATAGCGGCGCTCTTGCAAAAACGGAAGAGCTATTTAAAACTTGCTCTTCCATCGCGCTTCAGGCGCCGGGTGCCAAACGCTCCAGACCACCCATATAGGAGCGCAGCACTTCCGGAATGATCACGCTGCCGTCCGCCTGCTGGTAATTCTCCAGCACCGCCACCAGCGTGCGGCCCACGGCCAGGCCGGAACCATTCAGGGTGTGCAGCAGTTCGGTCTTGCCGGCCGCATTGCGGAAACGGGCGCCCATGCGGCGCGCCTGGAAGGCTTCGCAGTTCGACAGCGAGGAGATCTCGCGGTAGGTGTTCTGCGCCGGCAGCCAGACTTCGAGGTCGTAGGTCTTGGCGGCCGAGAAGCCCATGTCGCCGGTGCACAGCTGCATGACGCGGTATGGCAGGCCCAGCGAGGTCAGGATGAACTCGGCCTGGCCGACCATCTCTTCCAGCGCCGCATACGACGCCTCCGGCTGCACCACCTGCACGAGCTCGACCTTGTCGAACTGGTGCTGGCGGATCATGCCGCGGGTGTCGCGGCCGTAGCTGCCGGCTTCCGAGCGGAAGCATGGGGTATGCGCGGTCATCTTGAGCGGCAGTTCGTCCAGCGCCACGATCTCGTCGCGCACCACGTTGGTCAGCGAGACCTCCGAGGTCGGAATCAGGTAGAAGTTCTCGCCCTCGCCTTCGGCGCCGCCCTTCTTCACCGAGAACAGGTCGGCTTCGAACTTCGGCAGCTGGCCGGTGCCGCGCAGCGAATCGGCGTTGACCATGTACGGGGTGTAGCACTCGGTGTAGCCGTGCTTGCCGGTGTGGGTGTCGAGCATGTACTGCGCCAGCGCGCGGTGCAGGCGCGCCATGCCGCCCTTCATCATCGAGAAACGCGAACCGGTCAGCTTGGTCGCGGTGTCGAAGTCCAGGCCCAGCTTTTCGCCGATGTCGACGTGGTCCTTGACCTCGAAATCGAAGCTGCGCGGCGTACCCACCTTGCGCACTTCGACGTTGCCCGACTCATCGGTCCCTTGCGGCGTGCTTTCGTGCGGCAGGTTCGGCACCGCTTCCATGAAGCGCGCCATCTTGTCCTGCACGTCGGCCAGCTTGACTTCGTTGGCCTTCAGCTCGTCGCCCAGGCCGGCCACTTCCGCCATCACGGCCGTGGTGTCCTCGCCCTTACCCTTCATCATGCCGATCTGCTTGGACAGCGAGTTGCGCTTGCCCTGCAGTTCCTCGGTACGCGTCTGGATCGCTTTGCGTTCGGCTTCGAGGGCGCTGAACGCGGCCACGTCGAGCTGGAACTTGCGGGTCGCCAGGCGCGCGGCGACGGTGTCGATGTCTTTGCGGAGAAGTTGGATGTCAATCATGTCGGGGACGCTTGCGTATGTCGAAAACACAATTGTACCAAGCCGACCGCTGTTTTCTCCGAAATCCTCGCGAGATTCGGTAGGGGTTTGATCTACCGTCGTACTCGGGCCCTCGCAGCCCTGCCCCGCATTACTTCAGGCCGGCTTTTTCTGCGACGGACAGGCGCGGCGCCTTGACGACGACCACGTGCACGGTCGGATCGATCACGGTGACCGACACAGGCTGCGCGACTTCGACGGTACGGGCGGCGGCGGTGGCGTAGCTGGCAACCAGGCCCAGGGCGGCGGCGGCGATGAAGATGGCTTCGAAGTTTTTACGGATGTTCATGGTAGTGCTCCTTCAGGTCAGATGTGATTCGGTATGGTTGAACTTTACCGATCGGACCTAAGCACCGCCATCGACATGCGATGAAGCGCGAAAATCGGGGGCTGGAATGCGTCAGGCGCGGACTGGCCGTAGAAAAGCAGTGCGAAGCGTGCGCAATGCGCGACGAAGCGTCAAATACCGACGCCAAGCCGCGCCCACACAGGCGAATCAGCCGTTCCCGTCCTTGCGTGCGTCCTCGTCCAGGCCGCGCAGGAAGGCCAGTTTCTCGGCCACTTTCGACTCGACGCCGCGCGGCACCGGCTGGTACCAGCCCGGCTCGCGCATCCCCTCGGGGAGGTAGGTTTCGCCCGCCGCATACGCATGCGGCTCGTCGTGGGCGTAGCGGTACTCGTGGCCGTAGCCGAGTTCCTTCATCAGCTTGGTCGGTGCATTACGCAGGTGGACCGGCACCTCGCGCGACTTGTCCTTCTTCACGAAGGCCATGGCCGCGTTGAAGGCGTTGTAGCCGGCATTGCTCTTGGCCGCGATCGCCAGGTAGATGACCGCCTGGCCCAGCGCCAGCTCGCCTTCGGGCGAACCGAGGCGTTCATAGGTCGTGGCGGCGTCGTTGGCGATCTGCAGCGCGCGCGGATCGGCCAGGCCGATGTCTTCCCAGGCCATGCGTACGATGCGGCGCGACAGGTACTTGGCGTCGGCGCCGCCGTCGAGCATGCGGCACAGCCAGTACAGCGCCGCGTCCGGATGCGAGCCGCGCACCGACTTGTGCAGGGCCGAGATCTGGTCGTAGAAGTTGTCGCCGCCCTTGTCGAAGCGGCGCGCGTTCAAGGTCAGGGCGTTCTCGACGAATTCCCGGGTGATGGTGGTGACGCCCGAGGTATCGGCCGAGGTCTTGGTCTGTTCTAACAGGTTGAGGAAGCGCCGCGCGTCGCCATCGGCATAGCCGACCAGGGTGTCGACCGCGACGTCCTCGAACGTCAGGTGCTGCAGCACGCGCTCCTGGGCGCGCTTGAGAAGCTGGCGCATCTCCTCGTCGTTCAAGGCCTTGAGCACGTAGACCTGGGAACGCGACAGCAGCGCCGAGTTGACCTCGAAGGACGGGTTCTCGGTGGTGGCGCCGATCAGCGTCACCAGGCCCGACTCGACGAAGGGCAGCAGCGCATCCTGCTGCGACTTGTTGAAGCGGTGGATCTCGTCGATGAACAGGATGGTGTGCTTGCCGCGCGCCAGGTACTGCTCCGCTTGTTCGACGGCGGCGCGGATGTCCTTCACACCCGAGAGCACGGCCGACAGCGCGATGAACTCGCAGTCGAAGGCGTAGGCCGTCAGGCGCGCCAGCGTGGTCTTGCCGACGCCGGGCGGGCCCCACAGGATCATCGAATGCGGCTTGCCGGACTTGAACACGAGGTTCAGCGGCTTGCCGGGGCCGAGCAGATGGCTCTGGCCGATGACTTCGTCAATGGTGCGCGGGCGCAGCGCTTCGGCCAGCGGCGGCGCGGGTTCGGTCTTGAACAGGTCATCCATGACGCGCTCCTGGGACGGTCAAGGGGAATGCGGAATGTTGTGAATGCTTGTGCATGCGCCTAGTGTAGCCGATGCGCCGTAGGGCGGCAGGCCGCACGGGGCAGGCCAGCCGTATAATCCGGCGTACTGCCATGCCGGAGCCGTCCCATGAAGAAAGCCGCACCCGTCCTGATGATCCAGGACGTCTGGTCCAGGTGGACCAAGGCCTCGCGCGCCGCCGCGGATGCCGGGACGCGGCTGGCCCTGCCCCGGGTCCATGCGCTGCCGCTCTTGAGCGGCGAGGCGACGATCCGCCACGAGGTGGCGGCGCTGGAAGACGAGGGCTTCGAGCCGCGCCACCTGGTGCGCAGCATGGAGGATCCGGCCTGGGCCCACGACCGTCCCGCCCGGCCGGACAACCTCAAGGCCTGGCGCACCGGCGACGGCTTTGCCGTATCCCTGTTCCATCCATGGGAGAGCATGTTGAGGACCAAATGGCCGGCCTGGCTGGCCTCTCCCCTGTTCGAGGGCAAGCTGGGGGACGCGGTCCGGATCGACTGGAACGGGCGCTTCCGCGCTTCGGTATTCGGCGCGAACCGCTCTTACTTCTATGAAGAACACACGATCTGGGTCACGCTGCAGGCGGCGCCGACGGGCGCCACCTTCCTGACCCTGGAGCCGATCAAGCACATCGACCTGCGCACCAGGATCTACTGAGACGTAAGGCTCTATCGCTTGAGCAGGCCCCAGCCGGATACCGGGATGCCGATGCCGAGGCGCTTGTCTTATTGGTTGACGACGTCAGCGCCCTTCGGGACCTCGAACTTGAACTGCTGGGCGCCCAGCGCCGGGTTGCGCTGGAAGCTGGTGAACTTCAGGAGCGAGACCTGGCCGAACTGGTCCTTCAGTTCCATCGCCACCGGTACGCCGCCCTTCAGGCCGATGCCGATCTGCTCGAAGGTGGTGTCCTTGGTCTTCGGTACGGCAGTCAGCCATTCGGCGCCATCGCGCTCGCCGGCCTCCGTCAGGGTGAAGTTCTTTTCCAGGTCGTTACTGCCGAACAGGATGGCGGCCGGCGAGGAGCCCAGCGCGTTGCCCAGCTTGCGGGTGGTGACCTGGTTCAGGTCCTTGTCGTAGATGTAGAGGGTGTCGCCGTCGGCCTGCAGCAGCTGGTCGTAGGGCTTCTGGTAGGTCCAGATGAACTTGCCGGGACGGGCGAACACGAAGCTGCCGCTCGATACCGGGGCGGTCTTGCCGCTCTTGGACTTGGTGAGCTGCTGCTGGGTGAACTCGCCTTTGGCGGACTTGGTGCCGGCGACGAAGGTCTTGAACTGGTCGAGGGCGCCGGCGTGGGCGGCGCTCGACAGGGCGACGGTGGTGAACAGTGCTGCGATAGCTTGGGTCGTGAATTTCATGTCTATTCCTCTTGTTGTGGTCCTCGCCGCCGCACGTCGACCGCGTGGGCGGGGAAGACCCGCCCACCCTACGGAAGGCGACGGTTTATTCAGCGGTGGTGGCAGGAACGAGGATGTCGCGGTTGCCGTTCGACTGCATCGGCGACACCATACCGTTCTGTTCCATCTGCTCGATCAGGCGCGCCGCGCGGTTGTAGCCGATGCGCAGGTGGCGCTGGACCAGCGAGATCGAGGCCTTGCGGTTCTTGAGCACCACGGCCACCGCCTGGTCGTAGAGCGCATCGGCCTCGCCGCCGCCCTCGCCCGCCGGGATGCCGTCGGCATTGCCCTCTTCCAGCGTGCCGCCTTCGAGAATGCCTTCAATATAGTTCGGTTCACCGAGCGACTGGAGATGTTTTACAACTCGATGCACTTCGTCGTCCGACACGAAGGCGCCGTGCACGCGGATCGGCAGGCCGGTCCCCGGCGGCATGTAGAGCATGTCGCCCATGCCCAGCAGGGTCTCGGCGCCCATCTGGTCGAGAATGGTGCGCGAGTCGATCTTGGACGAGACCTGGAAGGCGATGCGGGTCGGGATGTTCGCCTTGATCAGGCCCGTGATGACGTCCACCGACGGACGCTGGGTCGCCAGGATCAGGTGGATGCCCGCTGCGCGCGCCTTCTGAGCGATGCGGGCGATCAGCTCTTCCACCTTCTTACCGACGACCATCATCAGGTCGGCCAGCTCGTCGATGATGATGACGATGGTCGGCAGCTTCTCGAGCGGCTCGGGATTGTCCGGCATGATCGAGAACGGGTTCGGGATGTGCTCTTCGCGCTTGGCAGCCTCCGCGATCTTGCCGTTGTAGCCGGCCAGGTTACGCACGCCGAGCTTGGACATCAGCTTGTAGCGGCGCTCCATCTCGTTCACTGCCCAGTTCAGGGCGTGGCCGGCCTGGCGCATGTCGGTCACGACCGGCGCCAGCAGGTGCGGGATGCCTTCATAGACCGACATCTCCAGCATCTTCGGGTCGATCAGGATCAGGCGCACGTCGGCCGGATCCGACTTGTACAGCAGCGACAGGATGGTCGCGTTGATACCCACCGATTTACCCGAGCCGGTGGTACCCGCCACCAGCAGGTGCGGCATCTTGGCCAGGTCGGCGCAGACCGGCTTGCCGGCGATGTCCTTGCCCAGGGCGACCGTCAGCGCCGATGCGCTGTCGCCATACACCTTGGAGCCGACGATCTCGGACAGGCGCACGATCTGGCGCTTTGGATTCGGCAGCTCGAGCGCCATGTAGTTCTTGCCCGGGATGGTCTCGACCACGCGGATCGAGGTCAGGGACAGCGAACGCGCCAGGTCGCGCGCCAGGTTGACGATCTGGCTGCCCTTGACGCCGGTGGCCGGCTCGATTTCGTAGCGGGTCACGACCGGGCCCGGATAGGCCGCCACGACCTTGGCTTCGACGCCGAAGTCGGACAGCTTCTTCTCGATCAGGCGGCTGGTGAACTCCAGGGTCTCGACCGACACCATCTCCTGCGCCGGCGGCGCCTCGTCCAGCAGGGCCAGCGGCGGCAGGCCGCCCTCGCCCGCCAGCTCGTGGAACAGCGGGGTCTGCATTTCCTTCTGGGCGCGCTCGGACTTCGGCACGCTGGTGATCTGCGGCTCGATCTTGATCGACGGTACCGCGGCCTGCGCAGGCGGCATGGCGAGCGAGCCTGGGGTCGACGGCGGCAGGATGCTAGGCTCGGGATCAGCCCGATGCGGCGGCTCGGCGCGCGGCTCCAGCATCGGCTCGGCCTTCACGATCGGCGGCGGGGCCGGATGCTTTTCGGTGTATTTCTGGCGTTCGTTCACCACCAGCTCGTCGCGCTTGACGGCCGCGGCTTCGCCCTGCTTGCGGTCTTCGTGGTCCTCCATGCGCAGGCGGAACCAGTCGATGGTGTTCTCGACCGACTCGCCGATGCGCTCGGCCACGGCCAGCCAGGACACCTGGAAGAACAGCGAGAAGCCCAGGCCGAACAGCAGCAGGAGCAGCAGGGTCGCGCCGGTGAAGCCGAAGGCGACGTGGGCCGAATGGCCGATCAGCTGGCCCAGCACCCCGCCGGCGGCGCGCGGCAGCTCGACGTTCCAGGACCACATGCGCAGGTATTCCAGACCCAGGCTGCCCGCGAACATGATGGCGAAGCCGGTCCAGCGCACGTACATCTCGCCGGTATGGGCCGCTTCCTCCTCGCCGGGCGCGAGCTTGTCGCTCAGGCGGCGCCAGCCCTTCCAGACGCCGCGCAGGAAGATCACGCCCCACCACCAGGCCGAGAAGCCGAAGATGAACAGCAGCAGGTCGGACAGCCAGGCGCCGGCCTTGCCGCCCAGGTTGGCGATCTTGGGGACGGCGTTGGCGTGCGACCAGCCCGGATCGCCCTTGTTATAACTTAATAAAATAAGCACGAAATACAGGAAAGCGACGGCCATGGCGATCCAGCGCGCTTCCGAAAGAAGGCGCGAAAGCCGGCCGGGCAAGGGCTGGCGGGCGCGGGTAGACTGCGCAGTGCGGGTGTATCCTGACGTACTGGCTTGGCTGTTCTTGCTCATTGCTCGGTGCTGCCGAATTTGAAACTGGTGACAAGGAAGGCGAAACAGAAGTGCTCGCTATCGACAATCCGCCCATTCTAAGCCATATACGGCTGGGCTGGCCTATGATTCATGCTCCCGTGCATCATCGTCTATAATCTACTGTTGCACGCATGTTGTATTCCTGGTCTTGATTCCCGTGCGAACCGTCCCCAGTTTCCGTCTGTTCATCTCTTTACGAAGCCTTCCATGACTACTTCCAAACACGCCAAAGTCCTGATTCTCGGTTCCGGTCCTGCCGGCTACAGCGCTGCCGTCTACGCCGCGCGCGCCAACCTGAAACCGATGCTGGTGACCGGCGTCGAACAGGGCGGCCAGCTGATGACCACGACCGACGTCGAGAACTGGCCGGGCGATCCGCTGGGCGTGCAGGGTCCGGAACTGATGCAGCGCCTGCTGCAGCATGCGGAGCGTTTCAATACCGACATCGTGTTCGACCACATCCACACGACCTACCTGAACGAAAAACCGATCCGCCTAGTCGGCGACAGCAATGAATACACCTGCGACGCCCTGATCATCGCCACCGGCGCCTCGGCCCAGTACCTCGGCCTGCCGTCGGAACAGGCCTTCATGGGCAAGGGCGTGTCGGCCTGCGCCACCTGCGACGGTTTCTTCTACCGCAACCAGGAAGTCGCGGTCATCGGCGGCGGCAACACCGCGGTCGAGGAAGCCCTGTACCTGGCCGGCATCGCCTCCAAGGTCACCGTGGTGCACCGCCGCGACAAGTTCCGCGCCGAGCCGATCCTGGTCGACCGCCTGATGCACAAGGTTAGCGAAGGCAAGATCGTGTTGGAATTGAACCACACCCTGGACGAAGTCCTGGGCGACGACGGCGGCGTGACCGGCCTGCGCATCAAGTCGACCGGCAGCGGCGAAACCAAGGACCTGAGCGTGCACGGCCTGTTCGTGGCAATCGGCCACAAGCCGAACACCGGCATCTTCGAAGGCCAGCTCGAGATGAAGAATGGCTACATCCTGACCCGTTCGGGCACCGAGGGCATGGCGACCGCCACCAGCGTGCCGGGTGTGTTCGCGGCCGGCGACGTGCAGGATCACATCTATCGCCAGGCTATCACCAGTTCGGGCACCGGCTGCATGGCCGCGCTCGACGCGCAGCGCTACCTGGAAGCGCTGGAAGACGATCCTCAATAAGGAGTAGCAGTACGATGGCGGGCATGAAGGACTTTGCCGAGTTGAAGGGCTTGCGCGACAAGCTCAAGGAAGACGAGCGCGTGCGCGCCATCGAACAAGCCGAGCGCGAAAAACGCGAGCGGATCGCGCGCGAACGCGCCGTGGAATTTCGCGGCGCCATGGACGGCGTGACCAAGATTCCCGAATCCGACCGCTACGTCTACCGCCCGGTGTACGTGGCGTCCGACCGCGTGTTCAAGGACCGCACGCCCCTTACCGAGGAAGAAGAGGTCGAGGCCGTCCTGCGCGAGTCGCTGTCGGACCTGTTCGATGTCGACGGCCTGCTCGACGAAGATCCCTCCCTCAGCTACGCCCAGCCGGGCGTCGGTCCAGACGTAGTGAAAAAGCTGCGCAAGCGCCACTGGCCGGTGCAGGACGAACTCGACCTGCACGGCATGAACCGGGACCAGGCGCGCGACGCCGTCACCGACTTCCTGCACCGCGCCAACCGCCGCGGGGTGCGCTGCGTGCGCATCGTGCACGGGATCGGCTACGGCTCGCCGAAGGGCGAACCGGTGCTGCGCGGGATCGTCCACAGCTGGCTGGTGCAGAAAAGCGAAGTCGTCGCCTTCTGCGTTGCGGGCAAGAAAGATGGTGGCCACGGCGCCCTCATCGTGCTGCTGCGTCCCGCACTCGTCGACTGATTGTTACACACGCAACTGTTATTGTTGCATCGGGAAATAGGCCTTCCATGTAAAATGCGTAGCGCCGGTATTTGCCGGAATCGACGAGAAAGGGTGGCGCGTGCAGGGAAACACCGTGATTCCAATGGAGCACGGCCGCCAGGTCGATTTGCTGAACTGCGCGGACGAGCCCATCCACATCCCCGGATCGGTCCAGCCGCACGGCGCCCTGCTCTTCTTCACCCTCGACGGCGCACTTGAAGGCTGGAGCGCGAACGCTCCCGCGATGCTCGGCCTCGCACTCGAACTCGGCGCCCCCTACGCCGCGCTGGCCCTGCCGCCCGCCGCACTCGAACTCCTGCTCGACTACGTCGGACCGGGCGACCCTGACGTCACCCCCTCGATGGTCCCGGTGTCCATCGGCGGCGCCGACTTCGACTGCATCGTGCATGCCGCCTTCCGCCGGGTCGTGGCCGAGTTCGAGCAGCGCATCGTCGCGGCCGACCAGGTGGCCCAGTTCGCGGTCCGGGCGCACACCTCGATCGACCGCCTGCGCCGCCAGAAAACCATCGAAGGCCTGCTGTCCAGCGCCGTCGACCAGATCCGCGAATTCACCGGCTTCGATCGCGTGATGGCCTACCGCTTCCGCCCGGACGACAGCGGCGACGTGGTGGCCGAGAGCCGGCGCGCCGACATCGTGCCCTACCTCGGCCAGCGCTACCCGGCCTCCGACATCCCGGCGCAGGCGCGCCGCCTGTACGTCCTGAACACCCTGCGCTCGATCATCGACGTCAACGACACCATGGTGCCGCTGCTGGGCGCGCCCGATGCGCTGCCGCTCGACATGAGCCATGGCGTCCTGCGCAGCGTCTCGCCGATCCACATCGAATACCTGAAGAACATGGGCGTGGGCGCCTCGATGAGCGTGTCGATCGTGATCAACGGCCGCCTGTGGGGCCTGATCGCCTGCCACCACATGGCGCGCCGGCTGGTGCCCTACTCGATCCGGATGGCGGCCGACGTGCTGGCCCAGGTTATGGCCTCGACCATCCACAGCATCGAGTCGCGCCTGGAAACGGGCATGATCGAACGCTCGGCCTCGACCCGCACCAAGCTGGTCGAGGACCTGCTGCTCGAAGACGACCCGCTCGAGACCTTCGGCCGCTTTTCCGATGCGATCCTGGGCGCCACCGAAGCCCAGGCCCAGCTCACCAGCTACTACAACAAGGTACAGGTGCGTGGCGACGTGCCCGCCGACCTGGCCGAGGCCATCATTGCCTCGCTGCCCGAAGGGGCGCACGATCTGGTGGCGCGCGAAAAGCTGGACGACTGGCCGGAAGCGATCCGCGAGCGGCTCGGCAAGTGGGTGGGCATGCTGGCCCTGCCCTTCGACGCGCCTGCGAACGGCTGGTGCGTGCTGCTGCGCGTCGAACAGATCGAGCAGGTCGCCTGGGGTGGCCGCCCCGAAAAGACCACCGCCATCGGCCCCTTGGGCGCGCGCCTGACGCCGCGCGGCTCCTTCGACGCCTGGTACGAGACGGTGCGCGGGCATGCGCATCCGTGGGAAGCAACCATCCTGGCCAACTCGCGCCTGACCCTCGCGGAGCTGGTGCGTGTGATGACCTCGCGCCGCACCCAGACCGAAGCCACGCGCGCCCAGCTGCTGGCGATGCTCGGCCACGACCTGCGCGACCCGCTCCACTCGATCAACATGGCCGGCATGGTGCTGGAAAAAGGCAGCGCCCAGCCGACGCTCGGCAAGCGCATCCAGTCCTCGACCAGCCGCATGCAGCGCATGATCACCCAGGTGCTCGACATGAGCCGCATCGACGGCGGCCTTGGCCTGGGCGTGGCGCTCGAGCCGGTCAACCTGACGGCGCTGGTGGAAGACCTGATCGACGAAGCCCGCCTGGCCTATCCCACCATCCCCTTCCAGCTGGCGTGCGACGAGCCGGCCGTGGTGAGTGCCGACAGCGGGCGGATGGGACAGGTGCTGTCGAATTTGCTGAGCAACGCGCGCCACCATGGAGAAATCGGCAAGCCGGTGCGCGTGTGCGTGCGCGTGGACGGCAAGGAGGCCGTGGTCGAGGTCTTCAATGCGGGCGAGCCGATCCCGCCGGAACTCGTGGCCACCCTGTTCAATCCCTTCAAGCGCGCGTCCCTGCACAACCCCCGCAACCGTACGGGCATGGGCTTAGGGCTGTACATCGCGCAGCAGATCGTGCGCGAGCATCATGGCGAGATCGCGTATCGCCATAACGGCAGCGAGGTCGTGTTCGCGGTAAGGCTGCCGCTGCTGGATCAACGCTGAACGCAAGGTGCATGGCTTCGCCGTGCACCTTACCAAACGAGCGGCGGACATTCCGTAAATGCAGAGCGGCATGGTAGTCTAGCAACACCTCCGCTCTTCATTACCGCATGACCCTCATCAAGTTCATCGAAATCATGGCGATCCTGGTCGGCGCCTTCTCAGGCTTCATCGAAGCGCGGCGCAAACGCATGGACCTGGTGGGCGTGTTCACGGTTGCCTTCATCGCGGCCTTCGGCGGCGGTACCCTGCGCGACATCCTGCTCGACCGCCGTCCGCTGTTCTGGGTGATCCACCAGGAGTACGCGATCCTGATCTTCGTGCTGGCCCTGGTCGCTTCGCCCCTGATCCGTACCCTGCGCCAGATCGTCTCCGAACGCCTGATCGTGATCGCCGATGCCGTCGGCCTGGGACTGTTCTCGATCGCCGGCACCTCGGCCGCGCTGGACGCCAACATGCCGCTTTTTATCGCCTCGATGATGGGAGTAATCACCGGAATCTTCGGCGGCGTCTTGCGCGACATCGTCTGCAACGAGGTGCCGATGGTCTTCCGCGACGGGAAGCCCTATGCGATCTGCGCCTTCCTCGGTAACTGGCTGTTCCTCCTGATGGGCATGTACGGTCTGGAGCACGACTTCGCGCTGTGGTCGAGCGCCCTCTTCATCAGCGGGCTGCGCCTGATCACCTGGAAGTTCGATCTGCGCATGGGCCGCTAGGCCCGCTGCGCCAGCAGGCGTGTCAGCGCCCGGCGCAGCTCTTCCTGCGTGTAGGGCTTCGCCAGCACGCTGATGTGCATCCCCTGCAGGCGCTCCGGCGCCACCACGTAGCCGCTGGCCAGCAGCACGGGCATGTGCGGGTACAGTGCACGCACCTGGCGCGCCAGGCCGATGCCGTCCATCGGACCGGGCATGACCACATCGGAAAACACCAGATCGAAATCCCCGATGGTGTGTTGCAGGGCCTGCGCCGCGTCGCGCGCCAGGGTCGCCTCGCAACCGAGGTTGTCGAGCAGCTCGATGGTGGCCTCGGCCACTTCGGAGTCGTCCTCGACGTACAGCACGCGCATGCCTGCCACCAGCGGCGCCTCCAGCGCACCGTCGTCGCGCTCCGCGACCGCGTCGGCGGTGCTGCGCGGCAGCAGGATCGACACGGCCGTGCCCTCGGGCGAGGTATCGATCCAGGCCGTGCCGCCCGACTGGCGCGCGAATCCGTACACCTGGCTCAGGCCCAGGCCGGTGCCGGCGCCGACCGGCTTGGTGGTGAAGAAGGGATCGAAAGCCTGGCGCGCCACCTCGGGCGGCATGCCGCTGCCGCTGTCGGCCACCCGCAGCCAGACGAAGTCGCCGCTGAGCTCCACGCCCGGCGCGTCTGGCGACGGCAGCACCAGGTTGCGCGCGTCGATGTGCAGCGTGCCGCCCTCCGGCATCGCGTCCTTTGCGTTGACCGCAAGATTGAGCAGCGCCACTTCGAGCTGGGTCGGGTCGGCCTCGGCCAGCCACAGGCCGGGTTCGACTTCCAGCGTGAGCGGGATCCGCTCGCGCACCGACTGCTGCAGCAGGTCCTGCATCTCGTGCAGCTGGCGCGCGACGTCGATTGCGCCGTCGGCCAGGGCCTGGCGCCGCCCGAAGGCGAGCAGCTGGTGCGTCAGCTTGGCGCCGCGCGAGGCGGCGCGCTGGATGGCGTGCAGGGCACGCTGGTAGCGCTCGCTGCCCGGCTCGACCAGCGGCAGCAGCGACGTCGATCCCTGGATCACCTGCAGCAGGTTGTTGAAATCGTGCGCCACGCCGCCCGTGAGGCGCCCGATCGCTTCCAGCTTGCGCGATTCGTTCAGGGCGCTTTCGACGCGCTTGCGGGTCTCCACCTCGGCATACAGTTCGGCGGTGCGCTCCAGGACCCGCTGCTCCAGCAGGCCGGCCGCCGCCGTCAGGGTGTGCATCTGCTCGCGCACCGTGAATTGCCAGGCGCGCGCCCGGCACGCCGCGTCGAAGGCGGAACGCAGCACATAGGAGGAACCCGGCCGGCCCAGCACCGTGATATTGGCGAACTGGCGCAGGAAAGCCCACTGCATGTGCGCGCCGGCGCTGCCCGCTTGCGCGCTGAGCACGATCAGCGGCAGGTCCGACCACGCTGGCTGGGCCTGCAGGGCCGCGGCCAGGGGCGTGGCGTGCGTCTCCAGCGCATCGTCGGTCAGCAGCAGCACCCACACGCCAGGGTCGGCAGCCGCCGCCGCGAGCTGGGCGCCATCGGTACAGGGGCGCGCCTGCGCTCCCCACTCGCTCAGCAGTTCGGACAGGGCCGCTTCGTCGTAGCCGAATGGCGCACAGATCGCGACGACGACCTCGGCGCCAGGTTTGCGCGGATCAGTCATGGCGCGGCCGGCGGCGTCTCGGGGCCATCCGGCGTGAGCCGTGGCACACCGGTCAGCACGCCCTCGAGTCCTTCCAGTTGCGGACCGACGGCGACACCGTTGCTGGTCAGGGAAAACTCGCGGATGCTGGTTTCGTGGCGCCCGGGGCGCTTCTTGACGATCGAGATCGCCTTGCGCACGTCGCCTTCCGCTTCGAAGTAGCGCATCAGGATCACGGTGTCGCTGATGAAGGCGACGTCAAGCGGATCGCTCACGTCCTGCAGCAGGCCGCGCTGGCCGACGATCAGGATCGACAGCACGCCCTGGTTCGACAGATAGCTCAGCAGCTCGTGCATCTGCAGCATCAGCGCCTTTTCCTCGTGCATGGTCTCGAGGTAGGAGTTCAGGCTGTCGATGATGACCACGGCCGCCTTCTGGTCCTCGACCTGGCGCCGCACCTTCCAGATGAATTCACCCGGCGAGATGCGCGAGGGATTGATGCGTTCCCAATAAATGGTGCCGTCATTGATGGCGTCGGCGGCGCGCATCGACAGGCCGTTGGCCCGGTCCAGCAGGGTTTCCCGGGTTTCGTCGAAGGCAAAGTAGGCGACGTGCTCATTGCGTTCGGCGGCCACGTTCGCGTATTGCAGCGCCAGCGAGGACTTGCCGACGCCGGTCGGGCCCAGGATCATGACCGCGGTGCCGCGCGCCAGTCCGCCGCCGAGCATCGTGTCGAGCGCCGGGATGTTGCTCGTGATCGTGTCGCGCGTGCGCTCGCCCTTGTGTTCATCGGCGATCAGGCTGGGGAACACGAAGACTTCGCGCTCGGTGATGGCGAAATCGTGCCAGCCGCTCTGGAACTCGGCGCCACGCATCTTGACCACCCGCATGCGCCGGCGGGCGGCGCCGAACTCGCGTTCGCGCTGTTCCAGCGTGATCACGCCGTGCACCGTCCCCTGCAGGTCGTATTGGCGAGGTTCGTCGGTCAGATCGTCCATCAGCAGCGTGGTGCAGTTCGGCTGCTGGAGCAGGAAGCGCTTGAGCGCCACGATCTGGCGGCGATAGCGCATCGGGTCGTCGGCCACCATGCGCAATTCGGACATCGAATCGATCACGACGCGCGCAGGCGCGGCTTCCCGCACCGCCTCGGTAATCGCTGCGATGGTCTGGCCGAGTTCCACTTCGGATGGAAACAGGACGCTTTGCTGGCGACCCGGCTCGACTTCGGAGGGCACGACTTCGCGCAGCACGACGCCGTCCAGCGACCAGAGATGGCTGAATGCGGTGGCGCGCAGTTCTTCCACCGTTTCGGACAGCGAGACGTACAGGCACTTCTCGCCCTTTTCCGCACCATCGATCAGGAAGCGCAGGCCAAGCGTGGTCTTGCCGGAACCGGGCCGGCCTTCGATCAGGTGGATGCGTTGCTTGGGCAATCCGCCGCGCAGGACCATGTCAAGCTCGGGGATGCCGGTATGGATTTTTTCCAGGTCGCTCATGTTCTTCTTTCTTGAGAGCTACAACACGTTTAATATCATTTTGACATTATTAAACGTATAATAACTGGCTCAGCCGTCGTCCGATTTGGGACGCCGGCTAGTCTTCAAGCAAGAATAGACCTACAACGGATGAGCTTGGAAAGCGTCGCGGGGCCCTGCCGCGACCTGGAGACGGCGCCTTAGACGGCGTCGGGGCCGGTCTCGCCGGTACGGATGCGGATCACCTGTTCCACGTTCTGGACGAAGATCTTGCCGTCGCCGATCTTGCCGGTGCGGGCCGCCTTGATGATGGCGTCGACCACCTGCTCGGCCATGGCGTCGTCCACCACCACCTCGATCTTTACCTTCGGCAGGAAGTCGACCACGTATTCGGCGCCGCGGTACAGCTCGGTGTGGCCCTTCTGGCGGCCGAAGCCTTTTACTTCGGTCACGGTCAGGCCGGTGACGTTGACGTCGGCCAGCGCCTCGCGCACTTCGTCGAGCTTGAAGGGTTTGATCACGCAGGTAATCTGTTTCATTTTCTTGTCTCTCTAAACAGGTTAGTCAGGAATATTGTTGAGATCGTCCATCCACACCGTGGCTTCGGAATCCGACGGCGCACGCCAGTCGCCGCGCGGGGACAGCGAGCCGCCGTTGCCGACCTTCGGCCCGTTCGGCACGCAGGTGCGCTTGAACTGGCTGGTCTTGAAGAAGCGCCACAGGAAGATGCCCAGGTTCTTCTTGATCGCAGCGAGCTCGTACTGGTTGCGCACGCTGGCCGCATTCGGCCACCGGCCCTGCTCGCGGTCGTGCCAGGCGCTCCAGGAAAGGAAGGCTACCTTGCTCGGCTTGAAACCATAGCGCAGCGTGTAGTACAGGTTGAAGTCCTGCAGCTCGTAGGGCCCGATGGTGTTCTCGGTGATCTGGGCCGGTTGGCCAGCCTTGTCGCCACCCGGCACCAGCTCGGGGCTGATCTCGGTGTCGAGGATCTTGAGCAGCACCTCCGCGCCATTTTCCACCACGGCGCCGGTTTCGGCCACCCAGCGCACCAGGTAGGAAATCAGGGTCTTCGGCACGCTGGCGTTGACGTTGTAGTGCGACATGTGGTCGCCCACGCCATAGGTACACCAGCCCAGCGCCAGCTCGGACAGGTCGCCGGTGCCGATCACGATCGCATTGTGGAAGTTCGCCAGCCGGAACAGGTGGTTGGTGCGCTCGCCCGCCTGCACGTTCTCGAAGGTGATGTCGTACTCCGCCTTGCCTTCGCTATAGGGGTGGCCGAGGTCCTTGAGCATCTGGATGCAGCTCGGGCGGATGTCGATCAGCTGGGCGTTGCAGCCGACCACCGCCATCAGGTCGTTGGCCTGCTGGAGCGTGCGTTCGCTGGTGGCGAAGCCGGGCATCGTATAGGCAAGAATGTTGGTGCGCGGCAGGCCGAGACGGTCCATGGCCTTAGCGCAGACCAGCAGCGCATGGGTCGAATCGAGGCCGCCGGAGACGCCGATCACGACCTTCTTGATACCGGTGCTGGATAAACGCTGGATCAGGGCCTGGACCTGGATGTTGTAGACCTCGGTGCAGCGCTCGTCGCGCCGCGCCTGGTCGGCCGGCACGTAGGGGAAGCGTTCGACCGTGCGCGCCAAGGGCATGTCGCGCTCGAGCGGCAGGTCCAGACTGAACTGCACGAGGCGGAATTTCGCCACCTCGTCCGCATGGCGGCGCACCGACTGCGCGAAGGTGGTCGCGTGCATGCGCTCGTTCGACAGGCGGTCGAGATCGACGTCGGCATAGATGACGTGCGAATCGTCGCTGAAGCGCGCCGACTCGGCCAGCAGCTCGCCCTTTTCGTAGATCAGCGACTGGCCGTCCCAGGCCATGTCGTTGGTCGATTCGCCGCGGCCGGCCGAGGTGTACAGATAGGCCGCGAGGCAGCGCGCCGACTGCTGGCTGACCAGCTGGTGGCGGTAGCCGCTCTTGCCCACCACGACGTTCGAGGCCGACAGGTTGACCAGCACCGTGGCGCCGGCCATCGCAGCAAACGAGGACGGCGGAATCGGCACCCAGACGTCTTCGCAGATCTCGACGTGGAAGCGCAGCAGTGGCAGGTTCTCGATCTCGAACAGCAGCTCGGGCCCGAAGGGCACGGTGGCGCCGAACAGGTCGATCTGGTCGACCGCCGCGCAATCCGCCGCACTGAACTGCCGGGATTCGTAAAACTCGCCATAATTAGGCAGGAAACTCTTGGGCACCACGCCCAGCACGCGGCCACCCGCGACCACGGCGGCGCAATTGAAGAGCATGTGGTTGACCTTCAACGGCAGCCCGACGACCAGCGCCACCGGCAGGGCTTTGGAGGCCTCGATGATCTTCGCCAGGCCATCGAGGCAGGCGTCGAGCAGCGCGCGCTGGTGAAACAGGTCGTCGCAGCTGTAGGCGGACAGGCCCAGCTCAGGGAAGGCAACCAGCACGGCGCCTTCGTCGGCGGCCTGGCGCGCCAGGGTGAGCGTCTGTTCGACGTTGAAGCCGGGGTCGGCGATGCGCACGCGCGGGATCGCCACCGCGACGCGGGCAAAGTGGTGCGTGTAGAGATTGAAGAATTGCTTGTTCATTGGTGAGACTCTCGCAAAGTCGTCGCTCATCAATTCGTTAGGGACGTCATTTTGAATTATCGCACGCATATCGTTTCTTCCTTGTCCGAGATCGGCCAGGAGCAGTGGGACACACTGGTCGCGGCGCAGGACAATCCGAATCCCTTCCTGTCCTACGCTTTCCTGCACGCGCTGCACGAATCCGGCAGCGCGGCTCCGGAGTCCGGCTGGCAGCCGCAGTACATCGCCCTGTTCGACGGCGAACGGCTGGCGGCCGCCCTGCCCCTCTACGTCAAGGGGCACTCCTACGGCGAGTACGTGTTCGACTGGGCCTGGGCCGATGCTTACCACCGGCATGGCCTCGAGTACTACCCGAAGCTCCTGTCCGCGATTCCGTTCACGCCGGTGGCCGGGCCGCGCCTGATGGCGCTCGACGACGCAGCGCGCGCGGCGCTGGTCGACGTGCTGGTGGCCACCCAGGGCGCGACCGAGGTCTCGTCCACCCACATCCTGTTCCCGCCCGAGGAGCAGGCGCGCCAGCTGGAGGACGCCGGCTTCATGCTGCGCAGCGGCGTCCAGTTCCACTGGCTGAACGGGGGCTACGCCACGTTTGAAGATTTCCTGGCCACGCTGGAGCAGAAGAAGCGCAAGAACATCCGCGCCGAGCGGAGGAAAGTGCGCGAGGCCGGCGTGCTACTCCGGCGCGTGCGCGGGCGCGACGCCACGGACGCGGACTGGGTGCTGTTCAACCGCTGCTACCGTCATACCTACAAGGCGCATTACTCGACGCCCTACCTGAACCTGGATTTTTTCCGCCGCATCGGCGCGGCCATGCCGGACAACATCCTGCTGGTGATCGCTTCGCGCGAGGGCCGGGACATCGCTGCCTCGCTGGTGATCCACAACGAGACCACGCTGTTCGGGCGCTACTGGGGCGAGCTGGAACACGTGCCCTGTCTGCATTTCGAGGCGGCCTATTACCAGCCGCTGGAGTTCTGCATCGAACAGGGCATTCAGGCCTTCGAGGGCGGAGCCCAGGGAGAACACAAGATGGCGCGCGGCTTCCTGCCGATCCGCACCTGGTCGGCGCACTGGCTGGCGCATCCCTCCTTCGCCGATGCGATCGAGCGCTTCCTTGAGCGCGAAAAGGGCGGGATCGATGACTACATGGACGAACTGAACGAGCGCAATCCCTTCCGCGCAGGGCGCTGAGCGAATGTGAAAATGCATGCATTTTCGGCGCCACTGTGCGTGCTATCGTCGCTGTCTCTCATCGATAACGACGGATGCGCCCATGAAGCGACTGGCCTTGATGCTGTATTTCCCCCTTGCCGTGATGGCGGCGCCGGATGCGCCGGAGCCGCTGGCGCAGTCGCTCGACCGCATCATCGCCGCCCGTTTCAAGCCGGAGCTGCCGGGCGTCGCCGCCCTGGTCGTCAAGGATGGCCGCCCAATACTGCGCAAGGCCTACGGTATGGCGAATGTCGAACTGGGCGTGAAGCTAGAGCCCGAGCATGTGTTCCGCATCGGCTCGACCACCAAGCTGTTCACGGCAACCGCCATCATGCTGCTGGTCGACGAAGGCAAGATTGCCCTGGATGCGCCCGTCAAGCGTTACCTAGCAGACGCGCCGCCCCAGTGGGACAAGGTCACGATCGAGCACCTCTTGAGCCATACCAGCGGCATCCCCAACCTGTCGATGGACTCGGGCTATTGGCGCACCACCGCGCGCCTCGAACATACGCTGGAAGAACTGATCGAGCCGGTACGCAGCCGCCCGCTCGACGACGCGCCGGGGACCAAATTCAGCTATAACAATACCGGCTACAACCTGCTCGGCATGGTGATCGAAAAGGTGTCGGGCGACGAGTATTTCGCTTTCCTCGAGCGTCGCATCAGCAAGCCGCTGGGACTCGCGCACACGCGCGAAGGCAGCGACAAGCGGGTGATTCCGGGCCTGGTGACAGGCTACCGCGGCGGACCGGCGCCGGCATTCATCCTTGCGTCGAGCAACCTGAGCGCCGCCGGGGGCCTGGTCAGCACGGTCGACGACCTGGCTGCTTTCATGCTCGCGCTGGAGGCCGGGAAGATCGTGTCGCCTGCCGGCGTGAAGCGCATGAACGCGAGCTACGTCCTGCCGAACGGGAAAGAGACGGGCTACGGGCTCGGAACCTGGGTGCGCCAGGTGAACGGCAAGCACCTGGTCGGGCACGGCGGCTACATCTTCAACTTCTACAGCCAGCTCGAGATGGATGTCGACTCAGGCATCGTGGCCGTCACTCTGCACAACGGCGACAAATTCGGCGGCGACAACGAGGTGCTGAGCAAGGAGCTGATCTCCGCCGTACAGGCCGGGCGCTAGGAGAGCCGCTCCAGCGCGGCCTGGAAACCCGCCTGCGGCAGCATGTAACGGCCATAGGGCACGCCGCGGATCGGGTCGAGATCGCAGTCGCGTGTGAAGCCGATCCCGGTGTACATGCGCAGCGCCGAGGCCATGATGGGACTGGTGTGCAGGCCGATCGCCGGCGCGCCGTCGCGCATGGCCGCGCGCAGGCAGGCGGCGACCAGTTGGCGTCCGACACCGTGGCCGCGGTAGCCGGGCGCGACCACCAGCATGCGGATTACCGACCACTCTTGCGGGAAGATCGCGCTGCGCGGGCTGCCGGGACCGACATGCACCACCGCCCCGGCGATGTCTCCGTCGACCTCGGCCACCAGGAGTTCCGCCACTTCGGACAGGTCGGCCATGCGCCCGATCCCCTCGTTGAAGGACGGCCAGTCCTGGTAATGGTGTTCGTACTGCGCAAAGGCCGCCTGCGCCACGCGGTTCACGGCGTCGCGATCACTGGGTACGAAGGGGCGCAGGACGGTTTGCACGGGGGTGGATCTCCTTCAGGATCGGGGGTGAACTGTGTAAATGTGTGTACTTTCAGGGGCTGCGAGCCGCTAGAATCCTCGCTCCCATCACCATATAGCGCAGCACTGACATGAGCGAAACCATCGGCTATATCCTCGAATTCACAGGCCTCGTACTCCTCGTCCTCGGCTACCGCAAGTCCAACCGCAACCTGATGCTGGCGGCCGCGCTCTGCCTGTGGTTCGGCGGCGGCATCAGCGATTTCGTCCGAGGCTTCCTGCATGGCGTGGGTGTCTGAACCATCAAGGCCGTGGCAATGGTAGGATCGGCAGCAAGCAGTATAGCCAGATTGATCCGCCGCTTCACTACCGAACCCACGACCGATGCCTTCCTGGACGCCAGCACCCGACTCTTGCGAGGCACGCGCCCTCGCCCATGTGCGCCGCGCGAGCACGGGCGGGTCGCTCGACCCCAGCCTGCGCATTACGCTGAACTTCCATCCGGACCGCCTGTACGGCGGCCTGCCGATCCTCCAGGTACTGGCCGCGCAAGGCATTTACCGCTCGCAGTTCGAGACCGGCACCAGCAATGGCGGTTTGACCGCCCACCCTGGCGGTGATCGCTGGCGCTGGGAGAGCCGCATGTTCGCCGGCGCTTATGATGACGCTAGACCGGAGCAAAGGCCCAAGTACGGCGCCCTGAACCACCTGAATCGGGCCACCGGCGCCTCGCCCCGTTTCGGCTCCGCCCATTTCCGGCTGCGTCCCGAGATCCTGGAGCGCAGCAGCTTCTGCTATCCGGACAGCGTGTTCGCGCCGCTGCACTTCGGCGTGCATGACCGCTGCGACCTGTCCGCACGCGCACGCGCCGACGACCGCGACCGGCTTGACGACTACATCGAAGCGCAGGTGCATGGCCCCTTGCGCCTGGCGGACGATGTCGAGGCCCTGGTGCTGGATCCCTGCTACCGCGGCACGCAGGTCGAGTTGCTCGCCCGGCGCCTGCCCTGTGCGCTCGAATGGCATCCCGGTTTCCGCCTGCCGCTGGAGATCCTGCGCCGGCATGCCGACTACCGCGGCCAGGAGATCGTCGATCTCGGCGCGCAGCTGGGGCGCGAGGGCTGGCTCGATCCGGCATGCCTCGGACATGCGGCCGCCAGCGGGCGCCACGATCCGCAGCAGCTGAAGAAGGTCTGGCACATCCTCGCCAGGTTCGGCGACCTGTCGGCCTTCGACATGGCTGGAACGTGTCGATGAGAGCATGGCGCACATCAATCGTTGTCGCCGCGGCCTTGCTGCTGTCCGCCTGCCCGGATGGCGGCCAGCGCGGGCGCAAGGCACCGCGGCAGTTGACGGACTTCGACGCACTCACCGTAGAGCAATCGGCCTGCCTGTTCAACTGCCCGGTCTTCGAGGTGAAGATTTTCTCTGACGGTCGGGTGCGTCATTCCGGCCCGACCTTCGAGTTTTCAGGTGGCGCCCACGAATCCCGGATCGGCCAGCGTGGCCTGGCGCAGATCGCGAAAGCGCTGCGCACCGCGCGGCTGGACGACATGCGCGACCGCTACCGGGAAGAGGTCGATGGCTGTACCTTCCTTGCCACCGACATGTCCACCATCACGGTTGGCCTGACGCGGGGCCGCGGATATCGCAACAAGAGCGTCGAACTGTATACCGGCTGCGTGGGCCCGACCGTGCCGACGGAACGTATCAATACGCTGATCAAGGCGATCGACCCCATCACGGGAACGAGCACTCTGCTCGAGCAAAGAAAGCAGGCCAGCCGGCAGAACGGAGAACAATCCGCGCCGGCGCGATAAGCCGGCTAATTCGCAAGGCCGGAACAACGACAGGCCGGGTCCCGCGGCCGCATTCGCGCTGCCGCCTTCCGTGAAGGCGAGCAGGATCTCGAGCTTGCGGAAGCTGATGTCTTCGCTGATCCGGTTGCGCATGGGTTTTCGGGTGATGGTCGAGACTGGCGAGGATACGCCCAGGCTAGGCCGCCGACAAGCCTGCACCCTCGGCGACGAACAGGTCCGGATGGCTTTCGGCGCATTCGCGCAGCAGGTTCCACACCACTTTCACGCGGCGCAGGCGGTACAGGTCGGTGGGCGCGGCCAGCCAGAACGAGCGCTCGGCCTGGAAGCCGGGCAGCACCCGCACCAGCCGGCCGTCGTCCGGCACCGCATACGGGGGCGCCATCATCAGCCCCATGCCGAGCGAGGCGGCTTCCAGCTGCGCGGTCATGCCCGAACAGCACATGCGGCGCCGCGGCGTGAAGCCCAGTTCGTTCAGGTAGGACAGCTCGCGGCTGGCCAGGCGGTCCTGCACGTAGTCGACGAAGTCGTGCCGGCCCAGATCGGCCTGGCTGCGGATCGGCGGATGGCGCGCCAGGTAGCCGGGCGACGCGTACAGGTAGAAGTGGAAGGAGGCCAGGCGCGTGACCATGTAGCGGCCGGTGGTGGGCGGATCGAGCATGACGCCCAGGTCGGCCTCGCGGTTGGCCAGGTTGGCGAAGCGCGGCAGGTTCAGCAGGTCGATCGACAGGTCCGGATGCTGGGCCAGCAGCTCGGCCAGCAGTGGCGCTACCACGCGCACCCCGAACACTTCCGGCACCCCCAGCCGCACCACGCCGTGCGCGGCGACTTCCGCCCCGCCGATCTGCTCGGCCGCGGCCAGCGCCGCCCCTTCCATCGCCTCGGCGTGCGGCAGCAGCGCCTGCCCGACCTCGGTCAGTTCATAGCCTTCGCGCGAGCGGTCGAACAGGGTCGAGCCGAGCTGGGCCTCGAGGCGATCGATGCGGCGCGCCACGGTGGTGTGCTCCACTTCCAGCCGGCGCGAGGCGCCCGACAGGGTACCGGCGCGCGCCAGCTCGAGGAAGAAACGCAGGTCGGTCCACTCGGGCAGCGTGTTCATCTGGCTACTTGTTCGATATCAAGATTACATATTGTGCACCAGTGCACATTGCCCCTGCAATGATTTAAGGCTTTTTCTATGCGGCAGCGCACAAATGGTGCGGAGCCCGGCGCCGTCCCCGTCAAGACACGCACAACGCTGGTGCAGCGGGCTGTGCATTTTTGCACAAAGGGGTGGGCGATTGTTGACTATCTAACCAAACCCAACCGAGGCACACTTCCGACCATGCGAAAAACCTGAACGCATGCCGCTATCAAAAAATTAGGAGACAAGAATGCGTCTTACCAAGAAGAACCTGAAGATGTTTAACCGTTCCGCCATGTCCACCGCCGTGCTGCTGGCGATCTACGGCGCGCCGATGGGCGCGGTCCATGCGCAGGAAAGCACCGATAGCGCCGCCACCAACGGCGCCGCCTCGACGGAAGACATCAGCAAGGTGGTCGTGACCGCCCGCCGCCGCGCCGAACTGATCCAGGACGTACCGGGCGCCGTCACCGCCTTCTCGGGCGCCGAACTGGAAAAGCGCGCCCTGCCCGACCTCACCGCCATTGCGGACGTCACCCCGAACACCACCCTGAAAGCTTCGCGCGGCACCAACACCACGCTGACCGCCTTCATCCGCGGCATCGGCCAGCAGGATCCGGTGGCCGGCTACGAGCAGGGCGTCGGCATCTACCTCGACGACATCTACCTGGCGCGTCCGCAGGGCGCCCTCACCGACATCTATGACCTCGAGCGCATCGAAGTGCTGCGCGGCCCGCAGGGCACCCTGTACGGCCGCAACACGATCGGCGGCGCGGTCAAGTACGTGACCCGCAAGCTGGCCGCCAAGCCGACCTTCGACGCCAAGCTCACCGTCGGCAACTACAACGAGAAAGACCTGGTCCTGAAGGGCAGCGCCCCGATCTCGGATACCCTGCGCATCGGCGCCACCATCGGCACCTTCAACCGCGACGGTTTCGGCCGCAACATCCTGAACGGCCGCGAGAACTACAACAAGGACGTGCTGGCGGGCCGCGTGAGCCTCGAGTTCACCCCGACTCCCGACTGGTTCATCCGCTTCGCCACGGACAAGACCCGCGACGATTCCGAAGCGCGCCAGGGCCAGCGCCTGACCCTGGGTCCGGCGCCGGGCAACATCCGTCCGGCCGAGGGTGAATACGACACCCGCGCCAACCTGTACTCGGTGCTGGGCCACAAGCAGCAGGTGACCACCGAGGGCAGCTCGCTGCTGGCCGAATACACGATCGATCCGACCCTGTCGGTGAAATCGATCACCGCCTACCGCAAGTCGAAATCCTACGCCCCGATCGACTTCGATTCGCTCGAGCAGCCGCTGTGGGAAGCGCCGTCCTTCTACAAGGACAACCAGAAAAGCCAGGAATTCCAGCTGACCTACACCGGCAGCAAGCTGCAGGGCGTGGCCGGCGTGTTCTACATGAAGACCAACGCGTACAACGACTTCGACGTGCTGTACAACGCGCTGGGCGGCCTGTCGCTGCTGACCCACGACGACATCGACTCCAAGACCTGGGCCGTGTTCGCCGACGCCAGCTACAGCCTGACCGATACCTTCAACGTCAGCGTGGGCGGCCGCTACACCGTGGACGAGCGCCAGGCGGAGATCTTCAAGCGTACCTACCTCGGCCTGGCCAGCTCGCCGCGCCTGGGTAACCCGGGCGCGGTCCCGGCCGGCGCGCCGAACACCGACCTCGGCAAGGACGCGCTGCACCGCGAGGACAAGAAGTTCACCCCGAAACTGGGCTTCGGCTGGAAGTTCGCGCCCGAGCACAACCTGTACACCACCTGGTCGAAGGGCTTCAAGGGCGGCATGTTCGACCCGCGCATGGACCTGCTGGCTACCGGCGGCCCGAACAGCGCCGTGTCGCTGCAGAAGCGCCAGGGCGTCAATCCCGAGGAAGTCAGCAGCATCGAGATGGGCGTGAAGTCGAGCATGAACGGCGGCCGTCTGCAGACCAACGCGGCGGTGTTCTACACCGACTACAAGAACGTCCAGATCCCGGGTTCGATCCCGACCTTCGGCGCCAACGGCCAGGTCAACGGCTTCGCCGGCAGCCTGACCAACGCCGGCAAGGCCAAGATCAAGGGCCTGGAACTGGAAGCCGTCGCCTACCTGACCAACAGCTTCAACATCAGCGCGATGTACAGCCACATCGACGCCGAGTACAAGGAGTGGATCGTGGCGAACGGCGCCAGCCTGGCCAACATCGCGGGCAGCGTCGAGTTCCAGAACACGCCGAAGAACTCGGCCAACCTCGCCGCCAACTACGAGTGGCCGATGACGGTGTGGGGCCGTTCGGGCACCATGAACCTGATGAACAGCGTCTCGTACAAGAGCAAGGTGTACCAGACCGAGATCGCCCGTCCGACCGGTGTGGCCAGCCTCGACGCAACCATCCCGGGCAACCTGATGCTGGCGCAGAGCGGCTACGGCCTGTGGGATGCGAGCCTGGTGTGGACCAGCAGCGACCGCAAGGTCCAGGTCGGCCTGCACGGCCGCAACCTGACCGATAAGCGCTACAAGACCGCGGGCTACAACTTCTCGGGCTTCTTCAACACCGTCACTGCCTTCTACGGCGACCCGCGCACCGTGCGCGCGACCGTCAACGTCAAGTTCTGACGGGTCGCATGCAGCAGGGGGCGCTCGGGTAGCGCCCGCCGGGAACGCCCACGGGCGTTCCCGGCCCCCGGCACCACACCGTGGCAGTTTTAAGATTATCGAACGGGGCACATGTCCACTTACTCTGAAATCCGCTTTGCAAGCGCCGACGGCTTGCAACTGTATGCGCGCGACTATCCGGGGAACACCGGACAGGCCCGGCTGCCGGTCATCTGCATCCACGGCCTGACGCGCAATTCGGCCGACTTCGACGAACTCGCGCCCGAGCTGGCCGCGATGGGCCGGCGCGTGATCGCGGTCGACGTGCGCGGCCGCGGCCACTCGGCGCGTGATCCGAACCCAGCCAACTATAACCCGGTGGTCTACGCCGGCGACATCATCAAGCTGATGGACGACCTGGGCCTGGCGCGCGCCATTTTCGTGGGCACCTCGATGGGCGGCCTGATTACCATGACCCTGGCGGCGCGCCGGCTCGACCTGATCGCCGCCGCCGTCCTGAACGACGTCGGCCCGGTGCTGTCGGTACGCGGCCTGCAGCGCATCGCCGGCTACGCGGGCCGCTGCAATGCGCTCGGCAGCTGGGACGACGCCGCTGCCTACCTGCGCGACATCAATGCCTGCGCCTTCCCCGACAACTCCAGCGAGGAATGGGGCAAATGGGCGCGGCGCGCATTCGAACAGAAGGATGACGGGCAGCTGGCGCTGCGTTACGATCCGAATATCGCGACCGCGATACAGACGGGTAAACTGCGACCCACCTCGCTGGCGGCGCGCATGGCCTTCCGCCGGCTGGCGCGGCGCCGCCCCACCCTGCTGGTGCGCGGCGCACTGTCCGACCTGGTCGAACCCGAACAGGCCCAGTGGATGCGCAAGGCAGCCCCGGAAATGCAGTACGCTGAAGTGCCGAACATCGGCCACGCGCCCATGCTCACCGAGCCGGAGGCGCTGGACGCAATCCGCGCCTTCCTGGCCAAGCAACCGTAAAGAACAAGGAGACTGACATGCAGCACCTGATCAAACCCCTGGCAGTGGCAATCGTCGCAGCCTTCGCGGCCGGCGCCGCCCCAAGCGTGTACGCACAGGGCAAGGACCTGAAGATCGCCCTCATCGCCGGCAAGACCGGCCCGCTGGAAGCCTATGCCAAGGAGACCGAGCTGGGATTCATGATGGGCCTCGAGTACCTCACCAAGGGCACCATGGCCATCAATGGCCGCAAGATCAAGGTGATCGTCAAGGACGACCAGTCCAAGCCCGATCTCGGCCGCACCCTGCTGGCCGAAGCCTACGGCGACGACAAGGTCGACCTCGCGGTCGGCACCACCTCCTCCGGCTCGGCGATCGCCATGCTGCCGGTGGCGAAGGAATACAAGAAGGTGCTGATCGTCGAGCCGGCCGTGGCCGACGCCATCACCCAGGAAAAGTGGAACAAGTACATCTTCCGCACCGCGCGCAGCTCCATGCAGGACGCGCTGGCCGCCGCCAGCACCCTCAAGAGCGGCAGCATCGGCTTCCTGGCCCAGGACAACGCTTTTGGGCGCGACGCCATCGAAGCCGGCAAGGACGCCCTGAAGGCCACCGGCAGCAAGGCTTCTACCGTGCACGAGGAATACGCGCCGGCCGCCACCACCGACTTCACTGCTCCGACCCAGCGCCTGTTCAACGCACTGAAGGACAAGCCGCAGCCGCGCGTGCTGGCCATCGTCTGGGCCGGGCCGAACCCGCTCAACAAGATCGCCGACATGAAGCCGGAGCGCTACGGCATCGCCCTGGCCCCGGGCGGCAACATCCTCCCGGTGATGAAGACCTGGAAGAGCTATGCCGGCACCGAAGGCACGATCTACTACTACCACGGCTTCCCGAAGAACAAGATGAACGACTGGTTCGTGGCCGAACACCAGAAGCGCTACAAGATGCCGCCCGATATGTTCACCGCCGGCGGCATGGCCGCGGCCAGCGCCGTCTTCACCGCCCTGTCGAAGGCGCCGAACGCGAAGAACGGCGACGAGATGGTGGCGGCGATGGAAGGCATGAGCTTCGAGACCCCGAAAGGCACCATGAGCTTCCGCAAGGAAGATCACCAGGCGATCCAGCCGATGTACCACTTCCGCATCAAGAAGGACCAGAAGAACGAGTGGGACCTGCTGGAACTGGTGCGCGAGATCCCGGCCACCGAAATGCCGCTGCCGGTGAAGAACAAGCGCTGACATGACTTCTACAGCTTCGCAGCCGTCCCTGTCCACCCGCGACCTGACGATCCGCTTCGGCGGCCACGTCGCGGTGAACGCGGTCACGGCGGACTTCCATCCCGGCACCCTGACCGTCATCGTCGGTCCGAACGGCGCCGGGAAGACCACCTACTTCAACCTGGTGTCGGGCCAGTTGCCGGCGACCTCGGGCAGCGTGTTCGTGAACGGCCAGGACGTGACCAAGGCCGGGGCGGCGCGCCGCACCCGGCTCGGGATCGGCCGCGCCTTCCAGCTGACCAATCTGTTCCCGCACCTGACGGTGATCGAGAACGTGCGCCTGGCGGTGCAGAGCCGCGCCGGCCTGGGACTGAACTTCCTGTCGATCTGGTCGAGCCACGGGGAACTGATCGAGCGCGCCGAGCACTACCTGGAGCGCGTGGCATTGATCGGACGCCGCGACACCCTGGTCGGCACCCTGTCGCACGGCGACCAGCGCAAGCTGGAAGTCGCGATCCTGCTGGCCCTGGAACCGAGCATCATGATGTTCGACGAACCGACGGCCGGCATGAGCGTAGACGAAGTGCCGGTGGTGCTCGACCTGATCCACGCGGTGAAATCCGAGCGCAATAAAACCGTGCTGCTGGTCGAGCACAAGATGGACGTGGTGCGCGCCCTGGCCGACCGCATCATCGTGCTGCACAACGGCACCCTGGTCGCGGACGGCAAACCCGCGGAAGTCATGCAATCGAAGATCGTACAGGAAGCCTATCTTGGAACACCCGAACCAGCACATGCTTGACGCGTCGGCCGAGCCCCTGCTCACGCTGAAGGGCGTGCACACCCACATCGGCCAGTACCACATCCTGCAGGGCGTGGACCTGGTAGTCCCGCGCGGCGGCCTGTCCATCCTGCTGGGCCGCAACGGCGCCGGCAAGACCACCACGCTGCGCACCATCATGGGCCTGTGGAAGGCCAGCGCCGGCTCCGTCCTGTTCGAGGGCCGCGACATCAGCAAGATGGCCACGCCCGACATCGCCCGCCTCGGGATCGCCTACGTCCCGGAAAGCATGGCCGTATTCTCGGACCTGACCGTGCGCGAGAATCTTTACCTGGCCGCGCGCAACGGTCCGCTCGACGAGGCCCGCGTGGACTGGATCTGCGGCTTCTTCCCGGCCCTGAAGAAATTCTGGAACTACCCGGCGGGGAACCTCTCGGGCGGCCAGAAGCAGATGGTGGCGATCGCGCGCGCGATCGTCGAACCACGCAAGCTCCTGCTGGTGGACGAGCCGACCAAGGGCCTGGCGCCCGCCATCATCCAGAGCCTGATGGCCGCCTTCCGCGAACTCAAGGACACCAGCACCACCATCCTGCTGGTCGAGCAGAACTTCAACTTCGTGCGTTCGCTCGGCGACACCGTCAGCGTGATGGACGACGGCCGCGTCGTGCACGCAGGTTCGATGGCCCAGCTGGCCGGCGACGAAGACCTGCAGCAGCGCCTGCTCGGCCTGTCGCTCGACTCACATCAATAGGAATCACGATGAGCGCAACCCTCCCTATTGCCGCCAAGGACACGCCATTACCCAGCGCGCCGCGCGACATCGCGCCGCTGCTGCTGGTGCCGGCCTTGATGCTGGCCATGCTGCCCCTGGTCGGCAGCTTCCCTACCTGGGTCACCCTGACCGTTGCCGGCCTGGCGATGGGCATGATGATCTTCATCATGGCGAGCGGCCTGACCCTCGTGTTCGGCCTGATGAGCGTGCTGAATTTCGGCCATGGCGCCTTCGTGTCGGTCGGGGCCTTCTCCGCCACCATGGTGCTGCTGCCGATGCAGGGCTGGCTCGAGATGGACTCGCTGCTGGTCAACCTCGGCGTGTTGGCGCTGGCCATCACGGTCGCCATGCTGGTCACGGCCGTCATGGGCTGGGCCTTCGAGCGCGTGATCATCATGCCGGTCTACGGCCAGCACCTGAAGCAGATCCTGATCACGATGGGCGGCATGATCGTGGCCGAACAGCTGATCCACGTGATCTGGGGCGCCGAAACCATCGCCCTGCCGCTGCCGACGGCGCTGCGCGGCGCCATCTTCCTGGGTGACGCGGCGATCGAGAAATACCGCCTGGTGGCGGTGGTGGTCGGCCTGGTGGTCTTCGTGGGCATGTTCCTGACCCTGAACCGCACCAAGATCGGCCTCCTCATCCGGGCCGGCGTCGAGAACGGCGAGATGGTGGAAAGCCTCGGCTACCGCATCAAACGCCTGTTCGTGACCGTGTTCGCGGCCGGCTCGGCGCTGGCCGGCCTGGGGGGCGTGCTGTGGGGCCTGTACAAGGAAACCCTGAACGCGGCGATGGGCGGCGAGATCATGGTCATGATCTTCATCGTCATCATCATCGGCGGCCTCGGTTCCGTGGGCGGCTGCTTCATCGGCGCCCTCCTGATGGCCCTGGTGGCGAACTATGCCGGCTTCCTGGCGCCGAAGATCGCACTGGTCTCGAACATCATCCTGATGATCGCGATCCTGCTGTGGCGCCCGGCCGGCCTGTACTCCAAGATGCGAGGTTGAACCCGATGCTGCACCGACTCCTTTCCGGCGACATGCCGCGCAGCCGCGCCCTCACCGCAGTGCTGCTGCTGATCCTGTTCGGCCTGGCCTTCGCGCCTTTCCTGACCAGCGGCGCCCGCCCGCTCAATACCGCCGCCACGATCTGCGTCTACATCGTGCTGGTGGCTTCCTACGACCTGCTGCTGGGCTACACGGGCATCGTTTCATTTGCCCACACCATGTTCTACGGCATCGGCGCTTATGGCATCGGCCTCGGCCTGTCGCGCGTCGACGAGCCGACTTGGGCAGCAGCCCTGGGCGGCCTCGGCATCGCCCTGCTGGTGGCGCTGGCGCTGGCCCTGGTGGTCGGCCTGTTCGCCCTGCGCGTGCGCGCCATCTTCTACGCCATGATCACGCTGGCGGTGGCTTCCTCGTTCGCCGTGCTGGCGTCACAGCTGTCCGACTTCACCGGCGGCGAGGACGGCATCACCTTCAGCGTGCCCGAAGTGCTGACCCCAGGCTTCACGCTGATCGAGAACGAAGTCTTCGGGCGCTCGATCGACGGCAAGCTGCTCACCTACTACCTGGTGTTCTTTGGCTGCCTGCTGCTGTTCCTGTTCCTGCTGCGCCTGGTGAATTCGCCCTTCGGTCGGGTGCTGCAGGCGATCCGCGAAAACGAGTTCCGCGCCGAGGCGCTGGGTTACCGCACCATGGTCTACCGCATCTGGGCCAACTGCCTGGCGGCGCTGGTGGCGGCCCTGGCCGGCGCGCTGATGGCCCTGTGGCTGCGCTACGTGGGGCCCAAGACCTCGCTCGGCTTCGAGGTCATGACCGACATCCTCCTGATCGTCGTCATCGGCGGCATGGGCACGATGTACGGCGCAGTGGTGGGCGCGGCCCTGTTCATCATCGCCCAGAACTACCTCAAGGAACTGATGGGCGCCGGCTCCAGCGCGCTCGAAGGCGTGCCGATGCTGGCCGCCCTGCTGCATCCGGACCGCTGGATGCTGTGGCTGGGAGTGCTGTTCATTCTCTCGATCTATTTCTTCCCGATCGGGATTGTCGGCAAGCTGAGGATGCGTGGTTTTTTGGCGCGGCAGAAGTGATCCGTCGTACAGCCTGACTCAAGTTTCCTTAGTACAGCACGGCCTCCCATCGCGGAGGCCGTTTCGCTTTAGTTCCCTCCCTGCCCTTGAGCCGGGCCGCGCCTTGGCCCTCCCGCATTGAATAAAGCTCAATGTTCCTTATCTCCCTGCTCATGCCATAAAAACAACGATGGCCTCGACGTCAGCCAGCGCGAGCGGTCCACCATCCATCTGGCTCGGTATGAAAGGGGAATCATGAAACGACTTGCCTCGCTCTGCGGCACGGCGCTGGTGACGATGGCCGCATGGACGCCATTGACCAGCCACGCAGCGATCGAAGTTCTCAACGAAGGCTTCAACAATGTCGGCGGCCTGTCCGGCTGGACCCAGCTCAACCAGAGCATGCCGCCCGGCACCGGCTGGTTCCAGGGCAATCCCAGCGTCTTCCGCGCCTACTCGGGTCCGGCCAATTCCTATGCCGCGGCGAACTTCCTCGGCGCCGCCGGCGGCATGGGCGTGGTCGACAACTGGCTGATCACTCCGACGCTTGCGCTGGGTGGCCTCACCTCGCTCTCCTTCTACGTCAACAGCGCAGGCACGGCCGGCTTCTCCGACCTGCTCGAAGTGCGCTTCGCCTCGGGCAGCACCGGCACCGGCCTGGACGCCTTCGACACCCTGCTCACCACGGTCGGCGGAGAAGGCGCCTTCCCGACCCAGTGGCAGCAACTGAGCGCCAGCTTCGACGCCCCCGGCGCCGGCCGCTTTGCCTTCCGCTACCTGGGCGACGCCGCCACGCTCGATTACATCGGCCTCGACAGCGTGCGGGTCGTCACCGCCGTGCCCGAGCCCTCGACCTACCTGATGCTGCTGCTGGGTCTCGGCACGGTTGCCGCCAGTGCCCGCCGGCTGCGCAAGTAAGCCCTACGCCAGGAGAATGCCATGTCCAGCCTCAAGTTGATGCTCTTGCTGCCGCTCGCCGCCCTCTGCGTGCCGGCGACCGCGCAAGAGGCCCCCGCCGCGCCCGCCCAGGGTCAAGGAATGGTCGTCGTTCGCGACGCCCAGACCGGCCAGCTGCGCACGCCAACCCCTGCAGAAATCCGCGCACTGCAGCCTCCGATGTCGGCGGCAGCCAGGGCGCTGCCCCAGCCGTCCATGGTTACCGGCCCCGGCGGCCGCCGCTCAGTACGCCTGGGCGAACGCTACATGGTGTATTCGGTCGTCAATCGCGACGGTGAAGGCAAGCTCGCCGAACAGTGCGTCCACGACCAGGGCGCCGCCATAAGTGCGCTCGAGGGTGGCGCCGAGCCAGCCGCCAAGCCCAAGGAGCATCGCCATGAAAACCATTAAGTCCCTGTGCCGGGTCGCCGCCGCGCTGGCCTTCGCGCTTGCCGGCGCCAGTGCAGTCCAGGCTGCCGCCACCATCACCATCGTCAACCAGAATGCGCCCGGAGAAGGCTTCAACGACCCGACCCCTGCCACGCCCGTTGGCGGCAATACCGGCACCACCCTCGGCCAACAGCGCCTGATCGCCTTCCAGCACGCCGCCAACATCTGGGGCAGGACGCTCGACAGCAGCGTCCCCATTCGCATCGGGGCGGCCTTCGTTCCGCTGGCCTGCACCGCCAACGGCGCCGTGCTCGGCTCGGCCGGCGCCTACGAGATCTGGACCGACTTCCCCAACGCGCCGCGCGCCAATACCTGGTACCCATCTGCGCTGGCCAGCAAGCTGGCCGGCACCGACCTGACCGCGCCGGCCGACCCGCACATCATCGCGCGCTTCAATTCGCGCCTCGGCCTGTTCCCGGACTGCCTGCCCGGCTCGGGCTTCTACCTGGGGCTGGACAGGCGCTTCGGCAACCAGATCGACCTCGTCACCGTGCTACTGCACGAGATGGCGCACGGCCTCGGCTTCCAGACCTTCACCGATGACGAAACCGGCCAGCTGTTCTTCGGCATCCCCTCGGTGTGGGACTTCCACCTAGTCGACAACCGTACCAATACCCCGTGGGTGGCGATGACCGACGCCCAGCGCGCCGCTTCGGCCATCACCTGGCGCGGCCTGTCCTGGGACGGTCCGAACGTGAATGCGGCCGTGCCGCGGGTGCTGGGGCCACGCTCGAACCTGAACATCGGCGGGGCCAATGCCGGCGGCGCAGCAGGCAACTATTACGTGGGCGACGCGTCCTTCGGGCCGCCGCTCGGATCGCGGGCGGTCAGCGGCCAGCTGATGCCGGTCGTGGAACAGGCGAATGGCACCGGCCTGGCCTGCACGCCGCTCGGCGCCAACAATGCGACTGCGGTGCGCAACAACATCGCCCTGGTGGACCGCGGCACCTGCGACTTCGTCACCAAGGCGCGCAACGTCCAGGCCGCCGGCGCCATCGGCATGGTGGTCGTCGATAACGTGCCGGGCGACGTCGTCGGCCTGAGCGGCAACGATCCAAGCATCACCATCCCATCGGTGCGGATCACGCTGGCGGACGGCAATACCATCAAGGCCTCGCTCCAGCAGCGTTCGCGTACCAAGTCGGGCGTCACCGCCACCCTCGGCCTCGACCGCACCCGGCTGGCGGGAACCGACGAACGGCGCCGCATCCTGATGTACACGCCGAGCATCAATGCGCCGGGCTCTTCGGTGTCGCACTACACCACCGAAGCCAAGCCGAATCAGCTGATGGAGCCGTCGATTAACTCCGACCTGCTGCACGTCGTCAAGCCGCCGCGCGACCTGACCTTCCCGCTGCTGCGCGACATCGGCTGGTAAGACCAACGCAGCGCTCACCGGGCAGGCGCGATCCGCCTGCCCAAGAAAAAAGCCGGCGTCCCCACGAGGGAAGCCGGCTTTTCGCACAGGCCCGGCTCTTTCGCCAGGCTGGCTTTACCTGATTATTCCTGGCCCTTGCGCTTGAACGCTTCGACGCCGTTGGTGATCTCGGCCTTGGCGGCTTCCGCATCGGCCCAGCCTTCGATCTTGACCCACTTGCCCGGCTCGAGGTCCTTGTAGTGCTCGAAGAAGTGCTGGATCTGCTTCAGGCGCAGTTCTTCCAGGTCTTCCAGCGACTGGATCTTCTTGTACATCGGCAGCACCTTCTCGACCGGCACCGCGATGACCTTGGCGTCGCCGCCACCGTCATCGGTCATCTTCAGCACGCCCAGCGCGCGGCAACGCACCACCACGCCCGGCGGCAGCGGGAACGGGGTGATCACGAGCACGTCGCATGGATCGCCGTCGTCGGCGATGGTCTGCGGCACGTAGCCGTAGTTGCACGGATAGTGCATGGCGGTACCCATGAAACGGTCGACGAAGATCGCGCCGCTGTCCTTGTCGACCTCGTACTTGACCGGGTCGGCGTTCATCGGGATCTCGATGATGACGTTGAAGTCGTTCGGCACGTCTTTGCCGGCTGGGACGTTATTCAGGCTCATGGTATTCCTTGGTTGCTGGGATTCAGTGAAAGTTTGACATTATAGCGAAACCGCCATGGCGGTGTCGCGTCGAGAGAGCCAGGAAAGGTGTCAAGGGGCGGCAGGCCGCCGCCCCTTGGCAGGTGTGCGTCAGAGGATACTGGCCAGCGCGCACTGCCGATAGTGATTCGCCGCTTCCTGCTCCTGCCCCAGCGCCTCGTGCATTTGGGCCAGCTTCAGGTGGGCTTCGCGCACCATCGACGCCTCGGTGGCGTCCGACAGCGCCTGCTCCAGGTAGCGCTGGGCCTTGCCCCAGAGCTTCTGCTTGAGGCAGAGAGAGCCCAGGGTCAGCGCCAGCTCGGCGTCCAGCGGACGCTCCTTGAGCCAGGTCTCGCAGTGCTCGATCTGGGCCAGCAAGGAAGGCGAGCCGGCCGGACCGGCGGCCTCGCGATAGGCGCGCACCACGCACTCGTCCCAGTTGGCCTTGAGCGCCTCCTCGGCGATGACGCGGGCCTCGTCGTGAAGGCCGCAGGCATTGAAGGCGTTTGCCGCGCGCGCCGCGATGAAGGGCACGCTGCGGTCGGCCGTCGGCACCCCGGCCCAGACGCGGCGCAGCGATTCGGCGTCATGGCCCTCTTCGCCCAGCAGCGCCTCGTAGGCCAGTTCGCGCAGGCGGTTCGACAAGGCCGGGTGCAGGGCCTTGCGCTTGTCCAGGATGCGCACCAGGCGCAGCACTTCCGGCCAGTTGCGGGCTTGCTGGTGCGCCTTCATCGACCATTGCAGCGCGTGGATGTGGCGCTGGCCGCTGGCGTTCAGTTCGGCCACGGCTTCCAGCGCCGCTTCCGGCTGGTGGTCATCGACCAGCAGTTCGGTCACCGTCATCAGGCGTGCGGTCTTGAGCGCATTGTCGTGCACGATGCCGGCCAGCCAGGCGTCGCGCCGGCTGGGTTCGCGCATGCGGTGCGCGGCGCGCGCGCCGATCAGGGCCGCCAGGCCGGCGTTCTCGGGCAGCTCGGCGGCGCGCATGGCAGCCTTTTCGGCGTGGCCGAAGCGGCCTTCGAACAAGGCCTTGAGGGCGTCGCGCAAACCCTTGTTGCCTTCACGCTCGCGCTTGCGCTGGCGGTAGGCCGCCACGCGCTCGGGCATCTTCAGGGTCGATTTCAGCGCCCGCACCAGGCCGTACATGACCATGAACAGCAGCACCAGCAAGACCACGAACAGGTTGAGCGACATGTCGAGCCGGTGCGGCGGGTAGAACAGCACCACGTTGCCCGGGTTGAAGCGGGCCGTCACGGCGACGCCGATCGCCGCGGCCATCAAGGCGACTAACCAGAGAAGGAGCCGCATCTTATTGCTTCGCCTTGTAGTTGCGCACTGCGTTCAGGCTCTCGGACAGGGTCGGCATTTCGATCGTCAGGTTGTTCGCCTGGACCTGGCGCAGCGCGCTCTGCGCCGACTGGGTGGCGCGGGCGCGCGTGTCGAAATACTTGAGCAGGATTTCCTGGCTGCTGGCGAGGTCGTCGCGGAAGGTCGCTTCGTTACGCGACAGCAGCGCCAGGCGCGCGTTGAGCAGGCGCAGCTTGAGGTTCTCGCGCACGAAGAAGGATTCGGTCGGCGACAGCATCAACGCTTCCGGTGTGTCGACGCTGCGCACGCGCACCAGCTGGCGCACGTCGTCCCACATCTCCTGGCTCCAGTTGCGCCAGGTCTGGGTCATGCGCTGGCCCAGGCTCAAGGTCTCTGGAGCAGGCTCGGCGGCGGCTTTAGGGGCATTCTTCCGGGTGCTGCGCACCGGCGCGGCCGGCAGCAGGGGCTTCTCGTCGGACAGCATCGGCAGCGTGTCGACATGGGCGATCACGTTGTCCAGGCGCAGCGCCACGCCGGCCAGGTCGACCGCCGGCATCGCCTTGAGGCGTTCGATGTCGGCGCCGATCGCGCGGCGGATGTTCAGGAATTGCGGCTTGTCCGAGCGGCCCAGCGAGCGGTCGGCGTTCTGCAGCGCGATCAGGGCGCCCTGCACGTTGCCGGCCAGCTGCAGCTGTTGGCTGGCGGTGGTCAAGACCTGCTCGATCTCGGTCAATGCCCATTCGTCGCGGTTCTTGGACAGGTCCTGGTAAAGCTGTTCCAGGGCCAGCTGCTGGGTCTGGGCCTCGGACTGCCGGCTTTCCAGCACGCCGACCTTGATTTGCAGTTCCTTGGCCGTGTCCGACACCTCGCGCGCCAGCGCCGCGGTCTCGGCATTGACGGCGTTGCCCTTCTGCAGGCTCTGCGCCATGTCGCGGCGCAGGGTATTGATGCGGCTGTGCGAGGTCCAGGTCTGCACCGCCAGCAGCAGTGCCAGGATCGCCACCGCCGCCGGCAGCGGACGCTGCAGCGCCTGCAGCAGGCCCTGCCCGTTCGACGGGCGCAGGGGCGCCTTCTGGACGGTGACGTTGGCCGCCGGGATCGGTTCTGGATGGGGTGGTTGTTCGTTCATACTTAAGATTGTAATCCAGCAAGTAAGCTTGCGTCGCCCGAACCGGTCAGGGTGACCAGTTCGCATCCCAGGCCGCGCGCCGTCTCGGCAATGCGGGCGTGGGGAACGATCAGATGTTGCGCCTTGAGCCGCCCGAACCCGTCCACGGGGTCCAGCTGCCGCACCAGCGCCGCCAGCCCGCGCAGCGCTTCCGAACTCGTGATTATCCAGTCGTTCGGCTGTGCCAGCAAGGCGCATAGCTCGGCGGCAAGCGCCGGCGTCAACTGGGGCACACTACGACGGTAGGCGGCTACGGTGTCGACCAGGGCGCCGGACGCGCGCAGGGTATCGGCCATCAGTTCGCGTCCGCTTTCGCCGCGCACGATCAGCACCCGCCGGCCCGCGAAGGCAGTAAGGTCGAGGCTGGCCAGCAGGTGCTCCGAGTCGCTGGCGGCCGCGTTCGGCGGGCAATGGATGGTGGCCTTGTCAACGGTGACGCCGTGGCGCGCCAGGGCCGCGCGGCTACCCTCTCCGACCACGCCGATCGGCACCCCGGGCGGCCAGCCCGGCAGGTGGGCAAAGGCGGCGTCGATCGCGTTCGGCGACACGAAGGCGACCAGCGCATAGGACGGCAACTCGGCCAGTGCGGCCTGCAGCGCGCTGGTATCGTCGAGCGGTGCGATCTCGAGCAGCGGCAAGACGACGGCGCGGCGCCCCAGCGCCGTGACGGCCTGCGCCAGGCTTTCCGCCTGGGCGCGTGGCCGGGTGATGACGACTGCCCGCTCAGGCATCCTGGCTGGTCGGCGAACCAGGTTCGAGTGCGGCTTCCTGCTTGATCGCCTCGAGAATGCCGCGCGCATCCTGGTCGTCCAGCAGGATCGACACCTGTTCGCCCAGGAATTCCGGATGCTCCCAGGAACCGGCCACTTCGGCCCGGGCGGTACGCTGGCCGTCCGGCGTCGCCACCATGGCGCGCAGGCGCATGGTGGTGCCGGTCACCGTGGCAAAGGCCGCCAGCGGAATCTGGCAGCTGCCGCCGAAGATTTTCGAGACCTTGCGCTCGGCCGCCACGGCACGCGAGGTGGCGTCGTGGTTCAGCGGCGCCAGCAATGCGCGCAGGTCGACACCGTCGCTGCGCGCGCTGGAAACGATTTCGATCGCCATCGCGCCCTGCCCGGCGGCCGGCAGGCTGTCTTCCGGTTCGAGCAGCGCACGGATGCGCTGGGGCAGGCCGAGGCGCTTCAGGCCGGCAGCGGCCAGGATGATGGCCGCGTACTCGCCGCGGTCGAGCTTGCCCAGGCGGGTGTCGAGGTTGCCGCGCAGCGGCTTGATCACGAGCTGCGGGTAGCGCGCCGCGATCAGGGCCTGGCGGCGCAGGCTGCTGGTGCCGACGATGCTGCCTGCCGGCAGGTCGGCCAGGCTGGCGTAGTCGTTCGAGACGAAGGCGTCGCGCGGGTCTTCGCGTTCGAGCACGGCGGCCAGCTCGAAGCCTTCCGGCAGCTCCATCGGCACGTCCTTGAGCGAGTGCACGGCCAGGTCGGCGCGGCCTTCGGCCATCGCCACTTCCAGTTCCTTGACGAACAGGCCCTTGCCGCCGACTTTCGACAGCGTGCGGTCGAGGATCTGGTCGCCCCGTGTTGTCATTCCGAGAATTTCGACGCTGCACTGCGGATATAATGCGGCGAGGCGCTCACGCACATGTTCCGCTTGCCACATGGCGAGGCGGCTCTCGCGGGATGCAATAATGAGCTTTTGAGGCGTCAGTTGCGCGGGCGCTCCCGGCGCCGTTTCAGTACTATTCAACACGGATTCTTTCACAGTCATCGGGCCCACCAGGACGATGCCGGTGTTCGGCCCTTGCATAAGATCACAAATTTTAGCATGGGCCCTCTTGCAGACAATGGCGAACCGCCATGGCACTAACAATTAACTTGTGGTCGATATGGATAATCCTGCTGCACTAGACAACCCTGCCGTACCGAGCGCTCCTGATAAGGACGCGCCGCTGAAAGAAGACATCCGCCTGCTCGGCCGCCTGCTCGGCGACGTGCTGCGCGAACAGGAAGGCGACGCCGTGTTCGAAGTCGTCGAAACCGTGCGCCAGACCGCCGTGCGTTTCCGCCGCGACGCCGACCCGCAGGCCGGCGAAGAATTGACGACGCTGCTGCACAAGCTCACGCGCGACCAGACCATTTCGGTGGTACGCGCCTTCTCCTACTTCTCGCACCTGGCCAACATCGCCGAGGACCAGCACCACATCCGCCGCCGCCGCGCGCACCTGATGCGCGGCGCCGCGCCGCGCCAGGGCAGCGTGGCCCATGCCCTCGGCAATCTGCGCGACGCCGGCGTGCCGCAGGACGTGGTCGAAGACTTCTTCAAGGAGGCCCTGATCGCGCCGGTGCTCACCGCCCACCCGACCGAAGTCCAGCGCAAGAGCATCCTCGACGCCGAGCACGATATCGCCCGCCTGCTGGCCGAGCGCGACCTGGGACTGACGCCCAAGGAACTCAAGCGCAACACCCAGCTGCTGCAGGCGCGCGTGGCGACCCTGTGGCAAACGCGCATGCTGCGCTACTCGAAGCTGACCGTGGCCGACGAGATCGACAACGCCCTGTCCTACTACCGCATCACCTTCCTGCGCGAGGTGCCGGGCCTGTACGACGACATCGAGGACGAGATCGCATCGTGCTATCAGGGCGAAGCGCGGCAGCTCGACGACGCCCAGTTCCTGCAGATGGGCAGCTGGATCGGCGGCGACCGCGACGGCAACCCGAACGTCAACGCCGACACCATGCGCCACGCGCTGGTGCGCCAGTCGACCACCATCCTCGACTTCTACCTGGAAGAAGTGCACGCGCTCGGCGCCGAGCTGTCCACGTCGACGCTGCTGGTGCCGGTGACGCCGCAGATGCAGGCGCTGGCCGACGCTTCGATCGACGCCTCGCCCCACCGCAGCGACGAGCCTTACCGCCGCGCCCTGATCGGTATCTACGCGCGCCTGGCCGCCACCGCACGCGAGCTGGGCGTCGACCACATCCTGCGCAAGGAAGTCGGCGAAGCCCCGCCCTACCTCGACGCCGGCCTGTTCGCGGCCGACCTCGAAGTGCTGGCCGATTCGCTGCGCGCCAACCATGGCGCCGTGCTGGTCGAACCGCGCCTGGCAGGCCTCAAGCGCGCCGCGCGCATCTTCGGCTTCCACCTGGCTTCGCTCGACATGCGCCAGAGCTCGGACGTGCACGAGCGCGTGCTGGCCGAACTGTTCGCGCGCGCCGGCAGCGAAGCCGATTACGCCGCCCTGAGCGAAGAGCGCAAGGTGCAACTGCTGCTGAGCGAACTGGCGCAGCCGCGCCCCCTGTACTCGCCCTACGAGAGCTATTCGGACGAGACCAATTCGGAACTGGCGATCCTGCGCGCCGCGCGCGAGATCCGCCAGCGCTACGGCAACCGCGCGATCCGCAACTACATCATCTCGCACACCGAGACCGTGTCGGACCTGCTGGAAGTCCTGCTGCTGCAGAAGGAAACCGGCCTGCTGCGGGTGTCGAGCGGCTCCTGCGACGTGATGGTGATCCCGCTGTTCGAGACCATCCCCGACCTGCAGCGCGCCAGCGGCATCATGGACGAATGGATGTCGATCCCGCTAGTGGCCGGGGTCATCGAACGGCAGGGCCGGCTGCAGGAAGTCATGCTCGGCTATTCGGACTCGAACAAGGACGGCGGTTTCCTCACCTCGAACTGGGAGCTGTACCAGGCCGAGCTGAAGCTGGTCGACGTGTTCGCCGCCAAAGGCGTCAAGCTGCGCCTGTTCCATGGCCGCGGCGGCACCGTCGGCCGCGGCGGCGGCCCGAGCTACGACGCGATCCGCGCCCAGCCGCCGGGCACCGTCAACGGCCAGATCCGCCTGACCGAACAGGGCGAGATCATCTCCTCCAAGTTCTCCAACCCGGAGATCGGCCGCCGCAACCTGGAGCTGCTGGTGGCGGCGACGCTGGAAGCGAGCCTGAGCCCGCGCGCCGCTGACGAAATCAGCAACGGCCGCCTGGCGCGCTTCGAAGCCGTGATGGCCGAGCTGTCCGAGCGCGCCTACCGGGCCTACCGCAACCTGGTCTACGAAACCCCAGGCTTCACCGACTACTTCTTCAGTGCTACGCCGATCGCCGAGATCGCGGAACTGAACCTCGGTTCACGTCCAGCCTCGCGCAAGTCGACCCGCCGCATCGAAGATTTGCGCGCGATTCCCTGGGGCTTCTCCTGGGGCCAGTGCCGCCTGCTGCTGCCGGGCTGGTACGGCTTCGGCACCGCGGTGAGCGGCTGGCTGGCCGACGGCGACCGCGCCGAGCGCCTCGCGCTGCTGCGCGAGATGTACCACGGCTGGCCCTTCTTCGCGACCCTGCTGTCGAACATGGACATGGTGCTGGCCAAGACCGACCTGGCGATCGCTTCGCGCTATGCGGGACTGGTGGCGGACGCGGAATTGCGCGAGCGGATCTTCCGCCGCATCACGGCGGAGCATGGCGAAACGCTGCGCTGCCTGGAAGCCGTAACGGAGGTGAGCGAACGGCTGGCGGGCAACCCGCTGCTGGCGCGCTCGATCCAGAACCGCTTTGCCTATCTGGATCCGCTGAACCACCTGCAGGTGGAACTGATCGACCGCCGCCGCAAGCTGGGCGACAACGTGGACCCGCGGGTGCATCGCGGGATTCACCTGTCGATCAATGGAGTGGCTGCGGGCTTGAGAAACACCGGCTGACTCGACCAGCCGGTGTTCGGATGATGGTGGGCGGGGGAGCCGCCCACCCTACATGTCATCCCTGGCAGGCTCCCAGCACACTCCCCTTCTTCAGGTGCGCCGGCACCGCGTTTGGCGACACGCAGACCTGGTTCGACGGATTGCTGTTGCTGCCCGTCTTGTGGCACACCAGCACCTTGTCGTTGCCGCAGCGTGCGTCGATCACCTTGACCGTCGTGCTGGCCTGCGCGAAGCAGCTTTCCGGGCTCGCGGCCTGCGCCGTGAAGCTGAATGAACCTACGCCAGTCGGCGCAAACATGGTCACCGGACCGCTCGCCGTGGACAAGCCACCCGCCGGGCTCCAGGTAAAGGTGGAGCTGCCCGCCGCATCGCTTGCACTCAGCTGCACGCTCTGCGGACCGTAACCCAGCGCGATGGTATTCGCCGGCAGGCCGGACGCTTCGCCCGCACCTGGCGTGACGGCGATCGACGGCTGCGGCACGTGGCCCAGCACATTCACGATGCCTTCCGCGCTAGCGCTGTTGCCGCCCTTGTCGAGGGCGCTCAGAACGACCTTCTGCGCACCGATGTCCGAGCACGAGAAGCTGGTGCGCGAAGCGCTGAGCGACTCCACGCCCCAGTTGTCGCTGGTGCCGCCGTCCAGATCCGCCGGAGTGATCGAGGCCGTGCCGTTGGCCAGCGTTACCGAGACCTCGCGGGTGCGCACGGCCGGCAGCTCGAAATCGTTGCTGACGGTATTGGCGCGCGCGCTCTCCACGCTCAGGCGGTTCAGCGCCGTCACGGTGTAGTAGTAATACTGGCCGCCCGCCTTGGTGTCGGCGAAGCTGGTGGTAGCGGCCGTATCGGTCACGCCCAGCAGGTTGGCCGGGTTCTCCAGGTCCATCTCGCGCTGCTTCGAGCGGTAGATGGCGTACTTGCGGGTCTTCTCGAATTCGTCCGCGCTGTCCGCCGCGCTCGCCCAGGCGAGGTTGACGGCATTGTTGTCGCCCGCGCTGGCAGCCAGCTGTGCCGGTGCACCAGGCGCCTGCGTGCCCTTCCACGCCATCACGGGCAGCAGGGCCGGACGCGCGTAGGTGCTGTTCTTCAAGGAGGTGCGGTAGCCCAGCGGGTCGTTCTGCAGGAACTGGTGGCGGAAGTGGATCTGGCCCGAGATGTGCGCCTTCGAGCGGTTGAGCGCGATCTGGTTGTTGATCTCGTTCGGGTTGCTCCATCCCGCCGTGTCGCGCATCTTGTAGTCGGCCAGGCCGATGTACATGTGGCGCTCGTAGGCGTTGTCGTTCCACCAGGGGACCAGCAGCGAATAGTCCGAGCCGGCCTGGCCCATGTACCAGTAGACCTGCGGCGCCAGGTAGTCGACCCAGCCCTGCTGGATCCACTTGCGGGTGTCGGCGAACATGGTGCTGTAGTGCTGCGAGGCGCCGGCGGACGTGGGCGAGCCGACCGCCGGGTCGGTGCTGCTGCGGTAGATGCCGGAGGGCGAGACGCCGAATTTCACCCACGGCTTCACGGCGCGGATGCTGTCGTTAACACGCTGGATCAGGATGTTGATGTTGTCGCGGCGCCAGTCGGCGCGGCCCGCGGTGGTGTTCGGGAAGCCGCGCGGATCGGCGTTGTAGGCATCGTCGTCGCCCGTGGTGCCGCTAGGGTAGAAGTAGTCGTCGAAGTGCAGGCCGTCGATGTCGTAGCGGTTGACGATGTCCATGATGACGCCCACGACGTGGTCGCGCACCGCCGGCAGGCCCGGATTCAGGATCTTCACGGTGCCCACCGTTAGCATCCACTCAGGATGCGCGCGCGACACGTGGTTCGGCGCGTACATCGCGGTGTTGTTCTGGTTCGAGGCGGTGGCCACCGCGCGGTAGGGGTTGATCCAGGCGTGGAATTCCATGCCGCGCTTGCGCGTTTCGTCGATCGCGAACTGCAGCGGATCCCAGGCCGGGTTAGGCGCGCTGCCCTGCTGGTTGGTCAGGTAGTAGGACCAGGGTTCGAGCTGGCTCGGGTACAGGGCGTCGGCCTGGCTGCGCACCTGCAGGAAGGCGGCGTTCATGCCGGTCGCCTTGTTGTGGTCCAGGATCGCCTTGAGCGCCGCCTGCTGCTGCGCCGGGGTCTGGGTGCGGTTCGGCCAGTCGAGGCTGATGTGGGTACTGATCCACACGCCGCGCAGCTCACGTTTCGGCGCAGTTTGCTGCACCTCGGTTTGGGCGTTGGCGCAGGAATAGGAAGCGACGAGCATTGCGGCTGCCGCTGCAAGCAAAAGTTTTTTCATGTTGTCTTTTTTTGCAGGTTGAGGTCAACGCACCAGAGGAGCGCTGGTGGCGGTCCCCGGCGCCTCTCCACGCGCCAGTGTGTTGCCATCCGCAAAACAGCGTACGCGCGAGCAATTTTGACAACCAATGAATTTCGGGTTGGGCGGCATAACCCGGATGCATAACTGAACAGCCCGCCATAGAGGCGGACGGCTCAGCGCCGGATCGACAGGCCGATGGTGAAGGCGACATCAGGGCTGCGGCTGTTCAAACCGCGCGACAACATGGCGTCAACCTGTACGTCTTTCGAGAGAAGGTAGGCGGCGCCGATGTCGAAGCTGGCTTCGGTGCCACCGTGTTTGCCACGCGCGATGCGCGGCAGCGCCACCTCGACCAGGCCGCGCAGGCGCTCGCCGAACTCCTTTTCCGCCACGATGCCGAAAATGCCGTAGCGGTAGCGTCCACCCTCGTCGCGGTCGATGCCGATGCCTGGCATGACGCCGAGCGTCACCTCGTTCGGCAGTTCCCACTCGCCGGCCACGCGCAGCGACGGCCGCACGCCCTCGCCGCGGAAGGCGCGCGAGCCGCTGTCGAGTTCCGCCGCCAGGTGCACGCCGACCGATGGACGGCTGCCTTCGGCGTCCAGCGCATGCCAGCTCACCCCTACCGAGGTGTCGCCGTAGCCGGCTTCGGTCATGCGCCGGCCGTCCTCCGTCGTGTGGCGGATCATGCGGCCCTCGGTTTCGACCCGCAGCTCGAGCGTCTCGGCGACGCCGATGCGCAGCAGGGTCGGCGTCGACAGCGTGCGCTCGCGCCCTTCTTCTGCGCGCTCGCGCTCCCAGAGAAGGCTGGTTTCGAGCTGCACCCGCCCCTTGCCGACCACCTTGCTGGATTCGACGAAATCGGGGCGGTCCGCTTCGATGTTGTCCCGGTCCTGATCCTGGGCGTGGGCGCCCGCGGCGCAGGCAAGGGTAAGGGCAGAGAAAATGAGGGTGTGCTTCATGGCGTACTCGTGTTTGAATTATTATCTAAAAGATAACGCAAACACGAGCGCGAGGCCGCACGCTTGGCTAGGCCAGCGCCAGCCGCGGAGAGCTTGGCACAGCTGCGCGCTGCCCTGCGCCCTGCTCGCCCAGCTTGAACACGCCCACCAGGCTGGTCAGCTTGGCCGCCTGCGCTTCCAGCGACTCCGCCGCCGCTGCGGCCTGCTCCACCAGCGCGGCGTTCTGCTGCGTGGCCGCGTCGATCTCGGTGACGGCCTGGTTCACCTGGGCGATGCCGGCATCCTGTTCGCGGCTGGCGGCGCTGATCTCGGCCATGATGTCGCTGACGCGCTGCACGCTCGCGACCACTTCGTCCATGGTGCCGCCGGCCTGGCCGACCAGGCGGCTGCCCTCGCCCACGGTGTCGGCGGTGCTGTCGATCAGCACCTTGATCTCCTTGGCCGCCGCGTTCGAGCGCTGCGCCAGGGCGCGCACCTCGCTGGCGACGACCGCGAAGCCGCGGCCCTGCTCGCCGGCGCGCGCCGCTTCGACCGCCGCGTTCAGCGCCAGGATATTGGTCTGGAACGCGATGCCTTCGATGACGCCGATGATGTCGCCGATCTTCTGCGAGGCCGCGTCGATCGCGCCCATGGTGTGCACCACCTGCGACACCACCGCGCCGCCGCGCACCGCCACTTCGCTGGCCGATGCCGCCAATTGGCTGGCCTGGCGCGCGTTGTCGGCGTTCTGGCGCACGGTGGTGGTCAGTTCTTCCATCGAGGACGCCGTTTCTTCCAGCGAGCTGGCCTGGGTCTCGGTGCGGCGCGATAGGTCGAGGTTGCCGGCCGCGATTTCCTGCGAGGCGGTGCCGATCGAATCGGTGCCGTCGCGCACCTCGCTGACGATGCGGTGCAGGTTGGCGCGCATCGCTTCCAGCGCGCGGCGCAGGCGCGCGGTCTCGGTGCGGTCGCTGTCGAGCAGGCCTTGCGCGGCGCCGCCCAGTTCGCCGTCGGCGATGCGGTCGGCAAACGCGATCGCCTCGTCCAGCGGACGGACGATGGCGCGGATGATGAGGTAGCCCATCGCGACCGTAGCCAGCATCGCCGCCAGCGCCACCAGCATGATCTCCAGGCGCGCCGCGTCCACCACGGCGTCGCCTTCGGCGCGCGACGCATCGGAATCCTTTTCGATCAGTTCACTCACGCTTTCCATGCCGCCCTCCAGCTTGCGGAAGGCGTCCATGAAGCCGCCGAAGGCCTGGCGCGCGGCGGCCTGGTCGCTACTCGCGAGCGCGACCATGCGCGCGGCGCTGGCCAGGTAGGCCTCGACATCCGGGCGCACTTTGGCCATCCCCGCCTTGATGGCGGCATCCGTGACCGCGCGGTCCAGTTGCGCGATGGCGTCCTTGAAGCTGGCCGCGTGTTCGTCGGCGTCTTTCTTGGCGGCGGCGTGTTCTTCTGGACTGGCCGCCATCAGCGCCGACAACACGTCGGCACGCAGGGCGTCGTGCATCATGTCGGCCTCCATCTGGTGACGCAGTGCCGAGCCGTTGACGCTGATCGCGTCCATCGAGCGGTCGAGCGATTGCACGGAGAGGTAGCCGATCAGGCCGACCACGCCGCAAAACAGCAGGGTCACGATATAGGACAGGCGCAGCTGGTGCTTGATGCTCAGTTTCATGGTGGACCCGGATCAGAGTTTGAAGGAGAAGCCAAGGGTGAAGGCGGTGTCGGGAGTACGGCTGTTCAGGCCACGCGAGAACATCGCGTCCACTTGCACGGTATCGGACAGCAGGTAAGCGCCGCCGATGTCGAAGGTCGCCTGGGTGCCGCCGTGGGCGCCTTTGGCGATCTGCGGCAGCGCCACCTCCACGAAGCCGCGCAGGCGCTCGTTGAAGGACTTGCCGAGCACGACGCCGAGGATGCCGTAGCGGTAGCGGCCGCTGTCGTCGCGTTCGACGCCTACCCCCGGCATCACGCCGAGCGAATAATCTGCCGGCAGCTCCCATTCTCCGACCACGCGCAGCGAGGGACGCACGCCCTGGCCGCGGAAGGCGCGCGAGCCGCTGTCGAGGTCCGCATGGAGCAGCACGCCCACCGACGGCAGGCTGCCGCTATCGTCCATCACGTGCCACTTCAGGCCGAGCGAGGTGTCGGCGTAGCCGCTGTCCTTGGCGCGCAGGCCGCCTTCGGTCAGGCGTTGGTCGATGCGGCCGTCGGTCTCGACGCGCAGTTCGATCGTTTCGCCGACGCCGTAGCGCAGCAGGGTCGGCGTGGCGACCGTACGGGCACGCAGCGGACCGCTGTGGTCGCGCTCGAGCAGCAGACTGGTTTCCACCTGAAGCCGGGCCTTGCCGACGACATTGCTCGATTCGACGAAATCAGGACGATCGGTGGCGATCGTGTCCTGGGCGTGGACTGCAGGGGTGGCGCAGAGAGCGAATGCTGCAAGGGTGACAACAGGCTTCATGAGACTCCAATAAACTGCGAAAAATTGCCGTGAAGCATATTCTTCTGTTTGCTGAGCGTGCGTCAATATATGTGAGACATCGTCTGTACAAGGTATTAACAAAGCGTTGCAAGGGAGCCGCAACGGGCAAAAAAAATGCCGCACGGGCAAAACCCGGCGGCATTTTTGACCAACTGGTAAAAATTACTGGTTGTGCAGGAAAGTCTTCAGTTTGTCCGAACGCGAAGGCTGGCGCAGCTTGCTCATCGCCTTGGCTTCGATCTGGCGAATACGCTCGCGGGTCACGTCGAACTGCTTGCCCACTTCTTCCAGCGTGTGGTCGTTCGACATCTCGACGCCGTAGCGCATGCGCAGCACCTTGGCTTCGCGCGGAGTCAGCGAGTCCAGCACTTCCTTGATCACGTTGCGCATCGAGGCGTGCAGCGCGGCGTCCAGCGGCGCCAGCGTGGTGTTGTCCTCGATGAAGTCGCCCAGCTGCGAATCGCCGTCCTCGCCCATCGGGGTTTCCATCGAAATCGGCTCTTTCGCGATCTTCATGATCTCGCGAACCTTGTTCTCCGGCATTTCCATCTTGGCCGCCAGGGTCGGCAGGTCCGGCTCGCTGCCGGTTTCCTGCATGATCTGACGCGAGATGCGGTTCATCTTGTTGATCGTTTCGATCATGTGCACCGGCACGCGAATGGTACGGGCCATGTCCGCGATCGAGCGCGTGATGGCCTGGCGGATCCACCAGGTCGCGTAAGTCGAGAACTTGTAGCCGCGGCGGTATTCGAACTTGTCCACCGCCTTCAGCAGGCCGATGTTGCCTTCCTGGATCAGGTCGAGGAACTGCAAGCCGCGGTTGATGTATTTCTTGGCGATCGAGATCACCAGGCGCAGGTTGGCCACGGTCATTTCGCGCTTGGCCTGGCGCGCACGCTTCTCGCCCGCCGCCATCTGCTTGTTGATGCGGCGCAGGTCGGCCAGCGGCAGCGCCACGCGCGCCTGCAGGTCGATCATGCGCTGCTGTAGTTCCTTGATCGCCGGCAGATTCCGGCTCAGGACGGCGCTGTACGGATAGGCGCAGTCGACTTCGCGATCACCCCATTGCAGGTCGGTCTCGTTGCCCGGGAAGACCTTGATGAAGTGGGCGCGCGGCATGCCGCAGCGGTTCACGCAGATGTCCAGCACGGCGCGCTCGATCGAACGCACTTCGTCCATCTGGCCGCGCAGAGTGTCGCACAGCTTTTCCACGATCTTGGCGGTGAAGCGGATGCCGAGCAGCTCGTTCGAGATGATCGCCTGCGCTTCTTCGTAGGAGTCGGAACCGTAGCCGCTGGTCTTGAAGGCATGGCCCATGCGGTCGAACTGCTTTTCGATCAGGGCGAACTTCTCGAGCGCGCTCTTGCGCAGCTGCGCCAGCTGCTCGGTCGAATAGCCGGCCGCACCGCCGCCGGCGGCGCCCTCTTCCTCTTCTTCCTCGATCTCTTCCTCTTCCTCGTCGTCGCCGGCACGGGCCGGGGCCGCCACCGGCACGGCCGCTTCGTTGAGGTCGACGAAGCCATCCACCACGTCGTCGATCTTCATCTCGTCGGACGCGATCTTGTGCGACAGCGCGATGATTTCCGAGATCGTGGTCGGACAGGCCGAAATCGCCTGCACCATGTCCTTCAGGCCGTCCTCGATGCGCTTGGCGATTTCGATCTCGCCTTCGCGCGTCAGCAGCGACACCGCGCCCATTTCGCGCATGTACATGCGGACCGGGTCGGTGGTGCGGCCGAAGTCAGAGTCGACGGTCGACAGCGCGGTCGCGGCGGCCGCTTCCACTTCGTCGTCGCTGGTGGCGGTCGGCACGTTATCCGACAGCAGCATCATCTCGGCTTCCGGGGCGCGCTCGTAGATGGCGATGCCCATGTCGTTGAAGGTCGCGATGATGCCTTCGATCGCTTCCGGATCGACGATATTTTCGGGCAGCTGGTCGTTGATCTGGGCGTGAGTCAGGTAGCCGCGCTCCTTGCCCATGTTGATCAGGTTCTTGATCTGCTGGCGACGCTTTTCCAGTTCCGCTTCCGAGAAGCCGGCGCCGGCTTCGCCGCCCATCATGCCCGCCAGGCCCTTGGCCTTGCGCTCGCGCAGCTTCGAGGCCGCCTTCATTTCGGCGCGCTCGATGGTGTTCAGCGCCGCGACTTCGTCGTTCTCCGGTACGAACTCGCTCGGCTTGCGGCCGCGGCGGCCCGGGACCTTCACCTGCGGCAGCAGGTAGCCCGAGGTGTCGATCGCGGCCAGCGCGGCGGCATCGGTGGTGGCGTTGACGGCGCCCACGGCGGTCGGCGCGCTTGGTGCCGGCAGGGCGTTGGCGTCGGTGCGGCGGGTGCGGGCGCGCACGGCCTTCGGCGCGGCGGCCGCGGCTTCTTCGACGGCGGGCGCCGCTTCGGCGACGGCGGCGACCGGTGCGGCTTCGAGCTCCGGCGCCTCGGCGACGGCTTTCAGGGCGGCCAGCTTCGAACCGCGCTTCTTCACGACCACGGTCGCGGCGGCGTTCGGCACGGCGGCGGTGTAGTCCTCGAAGGCGGCCGGTTCGGCGGCAGGGGCCGCTTCAAGCGCTGCTTCAACCGGCGCCGGCGCTGCCGCTTCCACCACCTCGGCCACGTCCGGGGTGTCGATCGCGTCTTCGTTGGCGGCGCCGGCTTCGTGAGCGGCCTTGGCCGATGCCAGGCGCGAACGGGTCTTCACCACCGTCACCTTGGCCGCCGCTTCCGTTTCGAGGAAGTAGGAGGTCGCGGTTTTCGGCACTGCCAGCTGTGCCGTAGCCTTGGCGGGCGCTTTTTTGGCGGTCAGTGTCAGTGTCTTGGCGGTGTTTTTCATAGTGAAGCTCTCTCCAGTCGCGGCGCATGGCGCGCCAGCGATTCAATGTTCTAACGGACCCGCGGGCGGGTCTGGTTTGCGGGAAGCGGAAGTGGCCCTACCTGGGGGCGGACACGCGGACTTCAAGCACGCATTCCCCGGGGCCGCCCACAATCCCCGAGGGGTGGCGGCAAGCTAAGGAGGAATGGACAATGTTCAAAATCACGGTGTGCATGTCGGAACGAAAAAAAGCCCGTCGGGTGAAACGGGCTTGCATCTCATGTTCAAGGGAAGAACAGAAGGAAGGCGATATTATGCCGCATTGCAAGAATTGGTGATAATTGAAATATCCGATAAGGGATATTACCACCCTGAATATGACCTCGGCCTCTGCGCCCATCTCCCGGCTGGTCTGCGACGGCGCAAGCCGTGCGCAAGGCAAGGGGCGGATCATACACGATTTCATGCCCGCACGCCTGCGGCGCCCCGCCATCTCTGATTTAATTTCTTGGGTTAATTCGTTTGCCGGATTCTCAAGAATAATGAAACAAGTACAATACGGCCCGCACTGGCGTCCGGGCGCCGTGCTATCCTTCGTTTTCCCGTTCTTACAATGAAGTCAATGAATACCACTACCGCTGCCGAGACCGTCGACAACAACGCTCCTGAAACGCCGGATTCGCCGTCCACGAGCACCAACGCCCAGGCAGCCGAGGCCCCCGCTGCAGCTGCCGCACCAGCGTCGCCGGCGCCGTCCGCACGCGCCCTGCTCAAGCAGCTCCAGCAAGAGTTCCCCGCCTTCCGCGACTGCCTGCCGCTGGCGATCGGCATCGACAAGCAGCTGCTGGCCCGTATGCCCGGCCTGGACCGCAAGACCATGCGCGCCGCCCTCGGCATCCATACCGGCTCGATGCGCTACCTGCGCGCCATGGAAAAAGCCAAGGTCCGCTACGACCTGGACGGCACCGCCGGCGCCGAAGTGACCGACACCCATCGCCTGCACGCGAAAGAACAGCTGCAGCAGCGCTTCAAGAAGGAAGCCGAGCGCAAGAAGGCCGAGCGCGATGCCGCCGCGGCCGAAGAGGCGAACCGCCAGCGCCAGGAAAAGCTGAACGCCCTCGCCGCCAAGTTCTCGCGCAACTGAGTCGATGACTGCAACCGGCGTCGTCGACCCCGAAGAACTGCTGCCGCCCTACGACGGCATCCGCCTGACGGACGTGCGCATCGTGCGCACCCCAAGCGAGGCGGCCGCCGCCCTGGCAGCCCTGTCGCAGGCCGACGTGATCGGCTTCGACACCGAATCCAAGCCTACCTTCGCCAAGGGCGAAGTCTCGACCGGGCCGCACCTGGTGCAGCTCGCCACCGACGAACTGGCTTACCTGTTCCAGATCGGCAGCGCGGCCAGCGCCCAGACCGCGCTGGGCGTGCTCAAGCCGGTGCTTGAATCGGAGCAGATCCTCAAGGTTGGTTTCGGGCTGGGCGACGATCTGAAGCGCCTGCGCGCCAAGCTCGGCGTCGAAGCACGCAACGTACTCGATCTGGCCACCGCCATGCGCCGCCGCGGCGAGCGCAACACGCTAGGCGCCAAGACCGCAGTGGCGCGCTTCTTCGGCCAGCGCCTGCAGAAGTCGCGCCGCATCACCACCACCAACTGGGCGCTGCCCCAGCTGAGCGAAAAGCAGGTGCTGTACGCGGCCGACGACGCCCACGTGGCGCTGCGCCTGTACCGCTATTGGCGCGCCAACCCGCCGCTCGACGAGGCTAGCGCCCCGCCGCGGCGCGCTTCCTGACCACGAAATAGGCTTCCGGGCACAGCGCCGTTCCCAGCAGCGGGAACGGGCTGGCGCTCGCCTTCTTCAAGGCGAACGCTTCGCCCAGCGCCTGGCGGAATACGCGGTGGTCGAAGCCCATGTGCTCGTTGTGGACCTCGACGTCGGGCGGCAGGTAGCCGATCGGGCGGTCCTTAGGCGGCATGCCGAGCGTCGCCATCAGGACGTGCTTCGGCCTGGCGTCGTAGGCCCCATAGCGCCGGCTCATGCGGAACATGCCCTTGTACAGGGCCGGCAGGCCGACTTCGACCGGGACCCCGAACACGGCTTCGCCGTCTTCCTTCAGCAGCGCCGCCACTTCGCCGAGCGACTTCGCACGCATCGACAGCGGGATGTGCTCGAACACCTCCAGGCAGAACAGCACGTCCACCTGGGCTTGCGGGATGGTGTCGAACGAGGCGTGGAACGCGACCCGCGGCAGGTCCTTGAGCTCGATCTTCGCCTCTTCGAGCAGGTCCGAGCAGGGCTCGTAGCAGATGATGGTCGCGTTGGGGTATTCGTGGACGAGGTACTTGCACAGTTCACCGCTGCCGGCGCCGAAATCGAGCACGCAGCGCACGTCTTCGCGCGCCTTCTGGGCGAAGCCGATGGCGCTGTGCAGGCGCTGCTGCTGCAGCCAGCGCTTGATGGGATTGCGGTCCCTGAATACACCTTCCGTATAACTTACGCCCATCCTGCGCCCCAGCGGTCCAAAGGATGGGATTATAGCAAGGGGGCAAACCCTCGAAGCTTGATCCGCGTTATCATTCTCGCATTGCTACTGCCGGGTTCACTCATGACTGGTTTTACATTACGGTGCCGTACGCTGTTCGCAGTCCTGCTGTTCTCCGCCGGTGCGGCGCACGCCGCGCCGCAAAGCGTTCCTGACACCCTGGCCCAGCGCCTGGTCGCCTGCACTTCCTGCCACGCGCGCGTCGATGCGCGCGGCAACCCGGTCAACGACAGCTACTTCCCGCGCATCGCCGGCAAGCCGGCCGGCTATCTGTACAACCAGCTGCTGAACTTCCGCGAAGGCCGGCGCCAGTACCCCTTGATGACCTACCTGGTCGAGCACCTGCCCGATCCCTACCTGCGCGAGATCGCCGGCCATTTCGCGGCCCAGCCGCCCAGCGCGCACGCCGCCGAAAGCCCGGCTGTCGCGCCCCAGGTGCTGGAGCGCGGCCGCCAGCTCGTGATGAACGGCGACAGCGTGCGCAAGGTCCCGGCCTGTGTGGCCTGCCATGGCCAGCGCCTGACCGGCGTCGAACCGGCCATCCCGGGCCTGCTCGGCCTGCCGCGCGACTACGTCAACGCGCAGTTTGGCGCCTGGCGCAACAAGGCGCGCCGCGCCCATGCGCCGGACTGCATGGCCGAGATCACGGCCCGCTTGTCGCTCGAGGACGTCAACGCCGTCTCGAGCTGGCTCGCGGCCCAGCCGGTACCAAGCGATCCGCGCCCCGCCGCGTCGGTGGCGCGGCCCCTGCCCCTCGCCTGCGGCAGCGCACAGGAAGCACCATGAAGAAGATCGCCCTGCTCCTTGCCGCCGTTGCTGTCGCCCTGGTGGCCATCGCCTGGCCGCGCGAAGACTACGTCGCATCGACCTCGCCCGCCGCCTGGGCCTCCACGCCCGAGAACATCGCGCGCGGCGCCTACCTCGCGCGCGCCGGCGACTGCGTGGCCTGCCACACCGCGCGCGGCGCTCCGCAATACGCCGGTGGACGCGCACTCGACACGCCCTTCGGCCGCCTCTACGGTCCCAACCTGACGCCGGATAAGGAAACCGGCATCGGCCTTTGGTCCGCCGACGACTTCTGGAACGCCCTGCATAACGGGAAGGCGCGCGATGGCCGCCTGCTCTACCCGGCCTTCCCGTACACGAACTACACCAAGGTGTCGCGTCCGGACTCCGACGCGCTGTACGCCTACTTCCGCAGCCTGGCGCCGCAGCACCAGCCGAACAAGGCGCACGAACTGGACTTCCCCTACGACCAGCAGGCCATGCTGGCCGGCTGGCGCCTGCTCTACTTCAAGCCCGCCACCTTCACGCCGCAGCCAGCGCGCGGCCTTGAGTGGAACCGCGGCGCCTACCTGGTCGAAGGCCTGGGACACTGCAGCGCATGCCACAGCACCCGCAATCGGCTGGGAGCATCGGGCGAGACCCTGTCGGGCGGCCTGATTCCGACCATCGGCTGGTACGCCCCTTCGCTCACCGCGAGCGGCGAAGCGGGAATGAAGGACTGGGACAAGGAGCACATCGTCGCGCTGCTGCAGACCGGCATTTCGCCGCGCGGCAGCGCCACCGGGCCGATGGCCGAAGTGGTGGCGCGCAGCCTGCAGCACCTGACGCAAGCGGACCTGGGGGCGATGGCAACCTACCTGAAGTCGCTGCCCTCGAACGTCACGCCGGCGCAGGACAAGGGCGAGCCCGCGAGCGAACAGTTGCTGGCCGAAGGACGCCGCTTGTACGGTTCTTACTGCGTGGACTGCCACGGGCTTGAGGGCAAGGGCAAGGCACCGGCCTATCCGCCGCTGGCCGGCAACCGCGCAGTCACCTTGACGCCGGCCGTGAACGCGATCCGCATCGTGCTCAACGGCGGCTTCCCGCCCGGCACCGCGGGCAATCCGCGGCCCTACGGCATGCCGCCCTTCAGCCACGAGCTGAACGACGCGCAGGTGGCTGCGGTGCTGACCTACATCCGCGCCAGCTGGGGCAATGCGGCGCCGCCGGTCGGGACACCGGATGTCAACCGCTACCGCAGCGTGCCGCTGGACTGAGCCTAGCCGCAGGTTTCCACGTAGGCCACGGCGGGCTGGCGTCCCGCGCGTATCTTCGTGACCTTGCCGCCGGATTCCTCGAGGATGAGGGCGGCACGGCCATCGGCGCTGGGGAGGGTGATGTAATGGCCGTTCTCATCGTACTTGTGGGGGCCGACGACCGCTTGCGGGTGCGTCGCGCGTACCTGCTCCAGCGTGTCGCCGACCGCCACGCCCACGGCATTCTCGACACCGGCTTCGGCATCGGCCCGGGTAAGGACGCCGTTCTCGACCATGAAGCGCAGCTTCGGCATGGTCGGGAAGCGGACCATGCTGCAAGCGGGATCGAAGGGCGTCGGCAGCTCGGCCTTCGCGCCGGCGGCCTGCTCGGCTTCGGCCAGCTTCATCCCGAAGCGGAGCTTGCCCACGCCTTCCGCACTCAGGGCGGTCGGTGAGGTGGGCGCGACCTCGGTCGGAGCGGGGGCGGCGGCCAGCGGCTTCGCCTCGGCGGGTTTATCGCTGGACGGTCCAGGCGCTGGTGTCTTTGAACATGCGCTCAGCAGCGCAATCGTGACAAGCAGGGTAATCGTTCGCAAGGCTGTATCCTTTTTCAAAACGTCGTGCGCCCGACTATACCGCCCACTTTTCTCCTGAGCCGTTCGCTGCCGCACTAATCAATCAGGGTCTTCACCATCACGCGCCCGTCCGGCAGCGGGCTTTCCTGGCGCAGCATCAGCTGGCTGCCCTTGGCGAACCAGAAGGTCGAGTCGCTGCCCGGCCGGTTATAGTCGGTCTTGACCACCCAGCAGTCCACCGGTCCTGCCGGCCCGGCGATGTTCGCGGAACCGGTGACGCGGAAGCTGTAGCGTTGCGGCGCCATCGAGCCGCCCGGGTGGTAGAAATTGATGCGTGCATCCAGGCCCTCGGCCAGCGGCAGCGCTTGCAGGAATTCGATGTCGGTCTCGAAGTTGTAGGTCGGCTCGGCCGAGGCCACCGCCAGATCCTTTTGGGTGTTGTCCGCGAGCTCGCGCATGCCGGTGATCTTGTCCGGTGCGAACACAAAGCCCTCGACCACGCGCTTGCCATCGCGCTCGCTGATGCGCTCATGGCTCAGTGGACGGAAGCTCCCGGCTTCGAACCAGGAGTCGTAGGTGCGCACCGAGGGTGTCGGCAATACGCCGTCCCAGCGCTGCACAATGCGCATCAGCTGCTTACCCTCGCGTTCCTCGAAGCGGATCTCGCGGGTCCAGATGTCGATCGGCTGGCTGGCGCCGGCGGGCGTGCGCATGAAGCGCAGGTAGTGGTGGGTGCCGGGCTTGAGCAGCGCAAAGCGCGCCAGCGGCGTGCCGACGTCGATGTTCTGGACGGCGGCGTGGGCGGACAGGCTCAGGCCGGCGGCGAACAGCGCCAGCAGGGTACGGCGAATGATGTGCATGGTCTCTCCTCAGGGATACGCTGCCGAGTATCGCCCTGGCCTGTCAGCATGGCAACTTAAAATGGATATGCATGGCCCCACGCGTGGGGGAATCGGCCCCGCCGGTCATCCGGGAGACCGTGTTTACGCATAAGATCACCGGTCACGCACAGGACGCCATGAAACGATTCCTCTCCTCCCTCGCTTCCCTCGCCCTGCTCTGCATGGCAAGCATCCCTTCGCGCGCCGACCAGGTCGACGATTACATGCGCAAGCACATGGCGCTCAACCATGTGGCCGGCGCCGCGGTCGCGATCGTCCGCGACGGGAAGATCATCAAACGCCAGGCCTATGGCTTCGCCAACCTCGAATGGCGGCAGAAGGCGACGCCGGACACCGCGTTCCAGTTGGCCTCGTCGACCAAGCCGTTCACGGGACTGCTCCTGATGCGCCTGCAGGAAGCCGGCCGGCTGTCGCTCGACGACAGCGTCGGCAAGTACCTGCCCAATGCGCCGCAAGCCTGGCAGCCGATCACGCTGCGCCACCTGGCGGACCACTCCTCCGGCATTCCGGACAATGTCAACGCGGGGCCGAACGCTTCGCTCGACGACTACGTCGCCGCCGCGGCGGCCCTACCCCTTAGCCATGCCCCGGGCGCGTCCTCACGCTACGGCATCGCCGGCTACACGGTCCTGGCGAAGGTGATCGAAGTCGCCGCGGGCATGCCCTATCCGCAGGCGCTCAAGCGCTACGTCACCGCGCCGCTCAAACTGCGCGCCGATTTCGACTACAGCAGCGGCGATCCGAACATGCGCAGCGTGGATGTCGTGCCGAAGCGCGCCAGCATCTACGACTGGAACGAAGGACGCCAGCGCGAATTCCGCTTTCATTTCGCGCCGCTCAGCTACGATGCGGGAGGATTGCTCGCGTCGGTGGACGACCTTGCCGCCCTGGCGGTTGCGATCGACCGGGGCAAGCTGCTGCGCGAGGACAGCCTCGACGCCATGTGGACGCCGGCCCGGCTGGCCAACGGCGACATGAACAGCTTCGCGGTAGGCTGGGCGGTCCGGGAAGTCAACGGCCGCGCCGCGGTCGGGCATTCCGGCGGGCCCGCGCTGTCGGACATCCTGCGCTTCACCAGGGAACGCACGACCTTCATCGTCCTGACCAACGGACAGAAACTCTATCCCTACCTGGCGCAGGGCATTTCCGAGCTGTTCTACCCGCCCCCGCCGGTGGTGATGCCGAAAGGGATCGAGGATGAGCGACCCGAGTTGAGCGCGACGCTGCGCCAGGTACTCGCCGATGCGGCGGCCGGCAAGGTCGACGACAGCAACTTCGGCGAGCAAGCGCGCAAGGACTTCGTCCTCGCATTCAAATCCTTTTTGCTGCCCTTCGTCAGTTCATTACCGGCTGTCGAGGAATTCGTGCTCCTGAGCGACAGCCCGAAGGACGGCGGCATAGGCCGTACCTACCGCGCACGCCACGGCAAGCGTGCCCAGACCTGGGGCTTCGACATCGACCGGGACGGCAAGCTGCGCGCCTTCGGCCCCAAGTGACGGCGCCTCCCTTGCGCTAGCGCTGGGTGGCCGACCGCCCGCGCTGGAACCAGGCGCCGAGCCGCGCGCCGAAGAACATGATTGCGATCCCGGAAAGAATGCACAGGGCGGCCAGCAGCTTGGCGCCGCCGATGGTCTCGCCGTAGACCAGGTGCGAGGTCAGCAAGCCGGCCACCGGCACCAGCAGGGACAGCGGCGCGACCTGGCTCACCGGGTAGGTCTTCATCAGCGAGTTCCAGACCCAGTAGCCGAACAGGGTCGTGACCCAGGCCTGGAAGGCGATCGAGAACAGGGACTTCGGCCCCAGCGAGGTCGCCAGGCTGGTGAACGGCGCCAGGCCTTTCGCACACAGGGTCAGCACCACCAGCGCCAAGGTCGCAAAGCCGCAGGCCCATACCAGAAAGGCGAACATGTCCGCCGGACGCGCCTGCTTCACGATCACGTTGCAGACGGCCCAGGCGAAGGCGGCGAGCAGGATCAGCACCATGCCTAACGCACTGCCGGCGGCGTCGCTGGAAAACAGAATGATCGCCAGGCCGGTCCCAGCCATCGCCATCCCGATCCACTGCTGCCGGCCGATGCGTTCGCCCAGCACCAGGCTGGCCAGCACGATGGTGAAGAAGGCGCTCAGCTGCAGCAGCAGCGAAGCCAGTCCGGCCGGCACGCCCGCATGGATGCCCAGGTTGACCAGTCCCCACAGTCCGCCGCCGAACAGCGCGCCGTAACCGGCCACGTAGCGCAGCCGCGTGCTGGGGCGCGGCACCAGGAGGATCAGCGGGAAAGCGCTCATGGCGAAGCGCGCGCAGGCCAGGGCGAAGGGGTCGACATCGGCCAGGCCGAGCCGGATCACGGAAAAGTTCGCGCCCCAGATCGCGGTGACGAGGATGCCGAGCAGGATGTGTTTGAGAGCCATGATGTTCGTTCCAGGTGAATACGCCACGATACCTATGCAATACCACAATGGGAATGCGCATGGCGGCAAGCATCCTATGCATGAACGCATAGGATCGAAGTACTACTGCGCCACTGTACGAATCCGCCCGTCGCAGGTCCAATCACTTTTCCCGCCTGGGGTTCAGGATTGCTGAGGGGCCCGGCCGGAAAAATGCGCGCAGCCTGTGTAGAATCTTCGGCACGACAATCAACCGAAGGCAGCGCCATGGATATCCACCAGCTCAAGTCATTGGTCACCATCGCCCGCTGCGGCACTGTCGCGCGGGCCGCCGAGCTGCTGCACCTGAGCCAGCCGGCGATCAGCGCCCACATCAAAGGATTGGAAGAAGAACTGCGGGTGCGCCTGTTCGAGCGCCACGCGCGCGGCATGACGCTCACCAGTGCCGGCGAAGCGGTGTTCGAGCATGCCAAGCGCGCCCTGCACGCGGTCGAGGCGATCCGCGACGAAGCCAATACCCTGAACGGAGAGATCGCTGGCGAACTGGTGATCGGCACCGTCAACGAGCCGGCCTTCCTTCGCCTGCCCGCTTTCTTGCGCCACATGCGCGAAGCGGCGCCGCACGTCGCCATCTCGCTGGTGCAGGCCACGTCGGGCGCGGTGCTGAAGAACATCGAGGACGGCGTGTTCGATGCCGGCTTCGTCGAAGGAAGGCTGGACGGACTGGCGGTGGACGCCATGCTGCTGCGGCCGGTGGAGTTCGTGGTCGGCTATCCGGCCGCATGGCGCGAGCGGATCGAGGCCGAGCCAGACGCCCTGGCGGCCGCGCTCGCCCTGCCCTGGATCGGCACGTCGAGCGACTGCTCCTTCCACAAGCTCACCAAGGCGCTGTTCGCAGGGCACGGTCTTCCCTTCACGCCCGCCCTGCGCACCGACGACGAAGCGCTGCTGCTGACGATGGTCGGGCAAGAAGCCGGCCTGTCCCTGGTGCGCCGCGACATGCTGGAAGCCCACGCCAAGGGCGACGTACGCGCACTGGACGGCGTCGTGGTGGACGCCGGCATGCATTTTGTCACCGCCGAGTCGCCGGCCAAGCCGGGCCTGCTACGCGTGGCGCAACGGGCGGTCCGGCGCGCCTGGCAGGACTAGGTTTTACATCACCGCGCCTCACATGACCGTAATTGTGCTGGCCAGCTGCGCCCTGCCGCCCGCGTACAGGCCCGTGATCCGCCCCTGCTCCAGATTCAGCTCCACGGTAATCCGCGAAGGCGACGGCGTGGCCATGTAGGCGCCCTGCCGGATCAGCAATGTCGGCCGCCGCACGCCCGCGCGGTCGTACAGGTAGCAGGCCAGGGGCCCCGCCGCCATGCCCGTCGCGGCTTCTTCCTCGATGCCGTAATGCGGGCCGAACATGCGCGCGGTGGCGTCGAATTCACCGTCAAGCGTCGCGAACACGTAATAGCCGATGGCGCCCAGCGCCGCGCTGACTGCTGCGATCTCGTCCATGTCGGGCGCCAGCTCGGCCAGTTGCTGCTCAGAGCGCACGTGCACCAGCACGAAGCGGTTGCCGGTGTCGACCACGCAGGGCGACGCCACGACACGTCCTGGGGTGAGGCCCAGGCTGGCCAGGATGCGGTTGCCGCTAACGCCCGGCGCGAAGCCCGCCTCGTCGGTGTAGGTGGGCGCCAGCTGTTCCATGAAGGCGGTTTCGCCGCGCAGCACGATCCTGCGGATGCCGTCGATGGTCTCCTTCGAGCTCTCCGCCCCCGCGACCAGGCCGCGCTGCGCCAGCAGCGAGAAGGTGGCGATAGTGGCGTGGCCGCAGTGCGCGATCTGGCGGTTCGGGGTGAAGAACTCCAGCTTGATGCCGGCCACCTCCGAACGCGAGACGAAGGCGGTTTCGGACAGGCCGACCAGCTGGGCGATGCGCAGCTTCTCGCTGACGGACAGCGTATCGGCATCGAGCACGACGCCGGCCGGATTGCCCCCCTGGTCGCCATCCACGAATGCGTTGACGATGTTGACGGTACGTGCCATGACTCCTCCTGATAAGAATGAGCTGGCACTGTACGGGGCGCACCTGGCGCCGGTCCAATCACCTTTGCGCGCCGGCATTCAGGAATCCTGATGGCGCCGCCGCATTCATGATTGGCGCGGGGTGAGCTGAAGGTCTAAAGTAGTCTCACAAACCAAGGAGACCGCCATGCCCATCCTGACTGTCAAAGTATCCGGCCGCCCCGACCGGGAACGCACCCATGCGATCGCCGAGCTGCTGCTCGACGCCACCTCGCGCATTCTCAAGAAAAAGCGGGAATTGACCGCGATCGTGATCGACTACGTCGACCCGGACTGCTGGCTGGTCGCAGGCGCGCCGCTCAGCGAACACGGCAAGAGCAGCTTCTACATGGACATCCGGATCACGGACGAGACCAATACCAAGGACGAAAAGGCAGCCTACATCCGCGAGGTATACGCCGGCTTCGCCCGGCTATTGGGAGACCTGCACGAGGAAAGCTACATCCACGTGATCGATGCGCGGGCCGCCAGCTACGGCTACGGCGGCCTCACGCAGGAATACCGCTACCACCGCTAGCTGCTGCGGCGGCGGTAGTTACACCATGTCGGCGAAACCGACCCGGTCGGTGGTCGCGTTGCGCGCATCCTCGACCCGGACCTTGTGCGCCGCCAGCAGCTGCTCCAGCGAGGCATTCATGGTGTGGCAGCCCGGATCGCGGCCGGCGTTCATGTGGGTGCGGATGGCGCCGACGTCGCCCGCTTCCAGCATGCGCATGATGGCCGCGCTGGGGGTCAGGCATTCGGTGGCCAGGTGGTAGCGGTTGCCCTCGACCGAGGGCAGCAGCGCCTGGCACAGGACGCCGCGCAGCGCGTGCGCCAGGGCCTGCGCCTGAGCTTCCGAATTGCCGAGCAGGCGCAGCATCTTCTGCAGGCCCAGTTCGGTGGAGCGCGCGTGCAGGGTGGCCAGCACCAGCGGGCCGGATTCGGCCAGCGCCAGGGCTTCCTGGGCCGTCTCGGCGTCGCGGATCTCGCCGATCACGATCACGTCCGGACGCTCGCGCAGGGCGTCCAGCGCGCCCAGGTAATAGCTCTCGACGTCGGCGTCCTCGCCCACTTCGCGCTGGGTGATGATGCACTTGCGCTGCGGGATCAGGGTCTCGACCGGGTCTTCGATGGTGATGATGTGGCCCGAGCGCTGCTTGTTGATCTCGTCGATCATCGAGGCGATCGTGGTCGACTTGCCCTGGCAGGTGTCGCCGATGATCAGGACCAGGCCGCTGGCCAGGCGCGCGAATTCCTGTTCGTCCTGCCACAGGCCCAGTTCCGACAGCGCCAGCGGCTCTTTCGGGAAGCGGCGGATCACGCAGCCCAGACGCTTCTTGCCCTGGAAGCTGAAGCAGTTGGCGCGGATGCGCGCCGTGTGCAGGTCGATCGAGCGGTCGAAGGCGCGCACTGCGATGCGCTCGGCCCAGTTGGGCTCGATGACGTCGAAAAATTCTTCCAGCTCTTCCTTGGTGATCGGCGAATCCGTCACCGCCACCAGGCCCTTCGGCTGGCGCAGCATCAGCGGGCTGTTCTGGTGGATGATGATGTCCGAGAACACCAGGCGCGAGTTCAGCAGGTGCAGGATCTGCTCGACCAGGGTCCCGAAGACCGGATGGTCCTCGTTCTCGATGTAGGACAGGGTGGGGATCTGCGAGGACTGGTGGTATTCCATCTGGCCGGCACATGAAAAAAGGTTAAACAGTGCCGGACATTATAGAACCATGCTTATCCGAAAGATTGCAAAAGTGAAAGAAAAATGTTCACCGTGACATAGCTGCAACGATACGCTCGCCGAACAGGGTGATCGCCACGCCCAGCGCCACCACGCAGGCCCCGGCCACGCGGACATTCGACACCTTGCGGATCGCCATGTTGACCAGGCCGAAATGGTCGATCGCCATCGAGGTGAGCAGCTGGCCGGCGATCACCAGCACGATCAGGTTCAGGAGGCCGATGCGCGGCGCCAGGAATACCGTGCCGAAGACGAACGCCGCGCCCAGGAAGCCGCCGGCGAACTTCCATGCCGGCTGGCCGGCCAGCGCCGCGAAGGTGGGGGCCAGGCCGCCGCGCGACACGGCCACGCCCGCCAGCACGATGGTGCCGCAGCCGAAGGACACCAGGGCCGCGACCACGGAGTTGGCGCCGATCGAGGCCGCCAGCTGGGTATTCACGGCCGCCTGGACCGACATGGCCATGCCCACGCAGAAGGCCATCAACAAGAAAATCAGGTTCATTACTACTTCCGCCAACGCGGATCCAAAGCAAAAAGCGCACGATTTTAGTGCAAACCGGGCGTTCGGGATAGCCATCCGGTGTGCATACCTGGCTGCAGCCTGTCCCGCCAGCGTGCATTCCAGGCGGGCGACCCTGCGCTTCGTCGCATCCGCCGTGCGCCGGGCTCGGCGTTTGCCTAGGATGGCAACATCGACAACGCCAACAAGGAGACCCCGATGAACAAGACCCCGACCCTGATCCTGCGCGGCATCGTCCTCGCCGTCGCCCTCGCCTGCGCCGCCGCCCCCACCATGGCCGGCAACTGGCCCTGGGGCGGCGAACAGGTGCAAGGCAGCGGCAACGTCAAGCGCCAGGCGCGCCAGGTTTCGCACTTTTCCGGCCTGGCCTTCGAGCTGCCGGGCAGGCTGGAACTGCGCATGGGCGACAACGAAGGCGTATCCATCGAGACCGATGACAATCTGCTGGGGCTGGTGGAAACCGTGGTGGAAAACGGCACCCTCAAGATCCGCCCGTCCAAGCGCGACCTCAACCTGCGCACGAAAAACCTGAAGGTGGTCGTCACCGCGCGCCAGATCGAGCGCCTGTCGCTGGGCGGCTCGGGCGAGATCGAGGCCGACACCCTGCGCGCGCCGCGCCTGAACATCGACCTGGGCGGCTCGGGCGAAATCAATGTGCGCAAGCTGGACAGCGAAACGGTGGCGGTGAACCTGGGCGGCAGCGGCGACTTCAAGGCCGGCGGCGGCGGCGCGCGCAAGCTGTCGGTGTCGATCGGCGGCTCGGGCACCGTGGACATGGGCCGGGTGCAGTCGGACAGCGCCAGCGTCAACCTGGCGGGTTCGGGCGAAGCGACGGTGTGGGCGCGCCACGAGCTGACCATGACGATCGCCGGCTCGGGCGACGTCAACTACTATGGCGACCCGCGCATCAGCAAGTCGGTGGTGGGATCGGGCGACGCCCGCCGCCTGGGTGGCGCGCCGCGCTGATGTCTAGGGTGGGCAGGTTTTCTGCCCACGCGGTCAATGTCAGTGGCCGCTGTGGGCGCTGTAAGTCAGCGGCTTGACCGGTACGCTCAGCTTCACGTCCTGGCGCTTGCCGGCGGCATCCTGCACTTGCAGGGTCAGGTCGACGTTCTCCCCTTCCTTCACCTGGCGCTTCAGGTCCATCAGCATCACGTGGTAGCCGCCGCTGGCCAGGTTGACCGGCTTCCCCGCAGGCAGCTCGATCGATTCCACGCCGCGCATGCGCATGGTCTGGCCTTCCATCGCCATCTCGTGCAGCTCGGCGCGGCCGGCCACCTCGGTCTGCACGCCGAGCAGGCGCGCGGGTGTCGCCGACTGCACGCGCATGAAGGCGCCGGTCACCTTCTGCGCCGGCACGGTGGCGCGGATCCATGGGTCGGACACGGACACTTGCGCGAACACGGAAGCGGACAGCAAGCTGCCGGCGAACAGGGCGAGGATCTGAGGTTTCATGGCGAAGAGTGTGAAATGTGATGAATGAAGATTATAGCTTCAGGGTCCGCCGCGCAGGTATTCGCGCTCGACCAGCACCGTGTCGACGCCGTCGGTCAGCCATATCTGGCCGTCCTGGATCGTGCATTGCAGTTGCATGTTCCGCTTCGCCATCTTCTCGAGCTGGACGCTGGCCTCGTTCGGGATGTTCACCACCGAGACGTTCCTGGCGCGGTCGATCTGCTTGCTGATGCCCTTGAACCAGATATCGCTGGTGGCGCTGTAGCTGTACACCACCACCTTCCCGGAGCGGCCGGCGGCCTTCATCAGGCGCTTTTCGTCCGGCTGGCCGACCTCGATCCAGGTCTGGATGGCGCCGGTCAGGTCCTTCAGCCACAAGGCCGGTTCCTCGACGTCGAACAGGTCCTTGGTGAAGGCCAGCGCCGGATCGGCATGCAGGGCGAAGGCCAGCACCCGGATCATTACGCGCTCGTCGGTTTCGGACGGGTGGCGCGCGATGGTCAGGCTGTGGTCGCCGTAGTAGTTGCGGTCCATGTCGGCAATCGACAGGTCGGCCTTGTAGATGGTTGCTTTGAGAGCCATGGATGAAATGCGGTCTGAACGTGAACCCGCTATTGTCGCATGGCCCGGCACGGCCGTGATAGAGCATGTATAGTCACGTTGCCAACATCGACGAATACGGAGACCCGCATGACCAACGCATTCCCCCCGAACCAGCAGTTCCGCCTCGCCGCCCGCCCGCTCGGCCTGCCGCGCAGCGAAGACTGGCAGTTCCACGAAGAAGCCGTGCCCGAGGCCCAGGACGGCGGCATCGTCGTGAAAGTGCTCTACCTGTCGCTCGACCCGGCCATGCGCGGCTGGATGAACGAAGGTAAATCGTATATCCGCCCGGTGGCGATCGGCGAAGTGATGCGCGCCGGCGGCCTTGGCGTCGTGGTGGCCTCGCGCTCGCCGCGCTTCGCGGTGGGCGACTACGTCGCCGGCGGCACCGGCGTGCAGCGCTACTGGTCCGGCCCGGCCGACGACAAGACCGCCGCCTTCAACAAGATCGATCCCGCCATCGCACCGATGACGGCCTGGCTCAATACCCTCGGCATGCCGGGCATGACGGCCTTCTTCGGCCTGCGCGAGGTCGGCCAGCCGAAGGCCGGCGACACGGTGGTGGTCTCGGGCGCGGCCGGCGCGGTCGGCATGACGGTGGGCCAGGTGGCGAAGAAGATGGGCTGCCGCGTGGTCGGCATCGCCGGCGGCGAAGACAAGTGCCGCTTCGTGGTCGAGCAGCTCGGCTTCGACGCCTGCATCGACTACAAGGCCGGCTCGGTCCATGCGGGCCTGAAGGAGCATTGCCCGCAGGGCGTCGACGTTTATTTCGACAACGTCGGCGGCGACATCCTGGATGCGGTCCTCACCCGCATCAACATGAAGGCGCGAATCGTCATCTGCGGCGCGATCTCGCAGTACAACGCCACCAGCCAGGTCAAGGGACCGGCCAACTACCTGTCACTGCTGGTGAACCGCGCGCGCATGGAAGGCATGGTCGTGTTCGACTACGCGCCGCGCTATGCCGAAGGCGTCGCCACCCTGGCGGGCTGGATGCAGGAAGGCAGCGTCAAGAGCGTCGAATACGTGGTGGACGGCTTCGAGCGCTTCCCCGAAGCCCTGCTGATGCTCTTCGAAGGCAAGAACCTGGGCAAGCTGGTGCTCAAGATCGCCGACGCCTGACCCCAGCCGTGACCTGGCCGGGAGCCCGCCTCCCGGCCAATTTGTTGATCCATGCCTTGCCCCCTCTAGAATCCTTGAACTTATCGCCCCGCAGCGCGTCTACGCCGATTTGACACGCCAAAAGCCTTGCGAGGTGAACATGGTCCAGTTTCCACAAACGGCCGCCGGCCTGGCCGACAATCCTGCCCTCCGCGCCCAGCCCGATGCCCGGCTTGGCTTGCTCAGCGTGCCGTCGCTGCGCGCCGTCGACGGCGAGCGCCTGCGCGACTACCAGCAGCATGTGCTGGGCGTGATCGCCAAGGTCCACGCCCAGCTGCCCGCTGCGGTCGGCGCGCCCGCGCGTGCCGCCGGCCAGGGGTAGCGCCATGCCTGCCCACGAAGCCCCTGCACTGGAGCCGCCGGGCGGCATCCTGGCCCAACTGCGCGCCGAGCATGCCCGGATGCGCGGCATGTTCCACGCGTTTGCGATGCTCGACCGCGAAGAGGAAGCGCAGCGCGAACGCGCCGTCGACGATCTGTGCGACGCGCTGGCGCTGCACGCCTTGCTCGAGGACGAACTGTTCTATCCGGCGCTGCGCGGTGCGGTCGACGACAGCCTGCTGGAAGACGCGGCGCTGGAACACGACAGCATGCGCGAACTGGTCGAGCAGCTCGAATCCCTGTTCCCGGACGACGATTACTTCGACGTTAGCGTCGCCGTGCTGGCCGAAGAAGTGGAACGCCACGTCGCCTTCGAGGAGAACCTGCTGTTCCCGGCGCTGGCGCAGGCCGGCGCCGACCAGCTGGCGCTGGGGCTGCGGCTGCATGCCCGGCGCGCCGAGATCGAGTCCGACCTGGCCGCCCTGCCCCCTGCGATCGACGGCTGCGAACCGCGCGGAATGCTGCGCGGCGCGCACGGCGCGCTGCGCGAACGGCGCTCGCGGGCACGCTAGCGCTTTGCGCGTGAAGGAACTAACGCTTCAGCCTTCTCTCTAAACGGCACGAGCGCATCCATAGCGCTCGCGGCTTCCCGATCGACGGACCACCCCTCAGGGCACACAAGGAGAGCGACATGGCGACAAGCAAAGACAACGGCAAGGGCAGCGCGCAGAAAGGCGGGAGCGGCAGCAGCCAGGCGCCTGCCAAGCGCGGTTTCGCGGCAATGGACCAGAACCAGCAACGCGAGATCGCCAGCAAGGGCGGACAGGCGGCGCACCAAAAGGGCACCGCGCACGAGTTCGACTCAGAAGAAGCGCGCCGGGCCGGCCAGAAAGGCGGCGAGGCGGTCAGTCGCAACCGCGCCCACATGGCCGACATCGGGCGCAAGGGCGGCGAAAGCCGGCAGTCGGCCCAGCGCGCCGCCGCCGCGGCCAAGAATGCCGGCAACCGCCAGGGTGAAAAGGAAGGCTGACAAGCCTTCCGGCTGAAAAGCCTTCCGGCTGACAAGCCTTCCGGCGAATTGGCTTCCTGCTTCCTGATCCACCTGCTGATATCCGCCCCCCGCTGACGCCTGCCCTGGCCGGGCGTGGCATCCACACCACGGCGCCCCTGCGGCGCCGTACCTAGGGAAGCAATCAGGCACGCCTCGTGCTACATTGCGCCCCCTATGCGACAACTTCCCTACCTCAGCGCCTACCCCGATCACCTGCTGGCCCAGGTCGGCCAGCTGATCGACGCCGGCCAGCTCGGCGAGGTGCTGCTGCAGCGCTATCCCGCGGCCCACGGCATCCGCACCGACAAGGCGCTGTACGCCTACGTGCAGGAGCTGAAGGACGATTACCTGCGCCAGGCCGACCCGGTGTCCAAGGTCGCCTTCGACAGCAAGATCCACGTGGTGCAGCATGCGCTCGGCCTGCACACCGCGATCTCGCGCGTGCAGGGCAGCCGCCTCAAGGCCAAGCGCGAAATCCGCATCGCCAGCGTGTTCCGCGACGCCCCGCTGCCCTTCCTGCGCATGATCGCCGTGCACGAACTGGCGCACCTGAAAGAAAGGGACCACGACAAGGCCTTCTACAAGCTGTGCAGCTGGATGGAACCGCAGTACCACCAGCTTGAATTCGACCTGCGGCTCTACCTGACCTGGCTCGACCTGGGCGGGCAGCGCCTGTGGGTGGACTAAAAGATATTGAACAGATCTGCAGTCGTTGCCATCGAACAACAAGGATTGTCAGATTGCTTTTGCGGGCTGGGTAAATATCTCGACTTTCAGTGTTGCCTTAGGTAAAGTTTGTATGTCGCATGCCCCCTGCGGGCAGCCCTCGCTCTTCCGTGCCGCCCCGGCCGCAACCTGACATCATGACACACCAGTTTTCTCTCTCCGGCAAACCCGTTCCGGCTGCCCTGCGTGGCGGGGTGCTCGCCTGTACCTTGGCCACCACGCTGGCCGGCCATGCGCTGGCCGCCGCCCCCGCCGACGGCGCCGAGACCCCTGCGCCGGTCTGGAAGTTTTCCGGCTTCGGCACCCTGGGCGCAGTGCACGCCAGCGTGCGCGACGCCGATTTCAGCTCCACCGTCCTGCGCGCCAACGGCGCCGGCCGCAGCGAACGCTGGAGCCCGGACGTCGACAGCCGCCTGGGCGCCCAGCTCGACCTCGCGCTAGGCCACTGGTCGGGCGTGCTGCAGGTGGTGAGCGAACAGAACCTGGAAGGCAACTACCGCCCGCGCGTCGAGTGGGCCAACGTCAAGTACCAGGCCACCCCGGACCTGGCGCTGCGCATCGGCCGCATCGCGCTGCCGGTGTTCCTGGCGGCCGACTACCGCAAGGTCGGCTACACCATGCCCTGGGTGCGCCCTCCGGTCGAGGTCTACGGCGGCCTCCCGATCTCCAGCAGCGACGGCGTCGACGCCACCCTGCGCTGGAGCGCGGGCGATACCCGCCACGCCACCCAAGCCTTCTTCGGGCGCACCGACACCCATTTGTACGACGATCGCCGGCTGGAGGCGCACGGCATCGCCGGCCTGTCGCACAGCATCGAACGCGGCGCCCTCAGCGTGCGCATGTCGGCCCTGACCGGCCACCTGACGACCGGCATCGGCGAGGACCTGTTTACCGCGCTGCGCGCTTTCGGCCCGCCGGGCAATGCACTGATCGAACGCTATGCGATCGAGCACAAGCGCGTGAGCATGGTCAGCGCCGGCTTCAACTATGACCCGGGCCAGTGGTTCATCAGCGCCGAAGCGGGTCACGCCCAGACCCATTCGCTGCTCGGCCGCACCACCACCATGTACGCCGGCGGCGGCTACCGCTTCGCCAGCCTGACGCCCTACCTCGGCTACGCCAAGGTGCGCGCCCACGGCGCTACCAGCGACCCGGGCCTGCCGCTGGCGGCACTGCCGCCGCAGGCGCGCCCGCTCGCCGCCACGCTGAACGCGGGCCTGAACCTGTACCTGGCGACGATCCCGGTCCAGACCACCGTCAGCACCGGCCTGCGCTGGGACCTGGCGACCGACGCCGCGCTCAAGCTGCAGTATGACCGCGTACGTCCCGGCGACGGCTCGCGCGGCACCCTCATCAACACGCCGTCGCGCTTCCGCTTCGGCCAGACCGTGCACGTGGCGAGCGTGGCGCTCGACTTCGTGTTCTGAGGCGCCGATGCGAATTCAATTCCGACATCGATTCCGGCAGCTGGCGGCCGGCGCCGTCCTGCTGCTGGCGCAGGCCGCTTCAGGCAACGCCTCGGCCGAGCTGGTGGTGATCGTCTCGGCGCGCAACCCCTTGCCGCCGATGTCCGGCGACCAGGTCGCCGCGATCTTCCTCGGCCAGGCGCCACGCTTCCCCGACGGCGCCGAAGTGGTGGCGCTCGACCAGCGCCTCGGCTCGAACGAACGCAACCTGTTCTACGCCCAGGTCACCGGCAAGTCGCCGGCCCTGCTCAAGGCGCACTGGTCGAAGATGGTCTTCACCGGTCGCGGCCAGCCGCCGCGTGAAGCTGCCGACAGCGCCGCGGTGCGCCGCATGGTGGCCGACAATCCCGCGATGATCGGCTACATCGACCGCTCCGCGCTCGACGCCAGCGTGCGGCCGGTGCTGGTGCTGCGCTGAACCCTGGATAGCCCGCATGACCGCGCTCGCCTCCTCGAACCCTTTGGCCCCGGTCCAGCCGCCGACGCGCACGCGGCGCACGACGCTGGTGCGCTGGCTCGGGCGCGGGCTCGAGACCCATATCTCGCTGCCGCTGTTTGCGCTGGCGCTGGTGCTGGCCCTGTGGAGCACCACCCTGCACATGATCGGCGCCGAGGAACGCGCCGCGCACGACGCGGCCGGGGAGGCAGCACGCGAACTGGTGGACACCTATGAAGCCCAGATGGCGCGCAGCCTGAGCGCCATCGACCAGACCCTGCACGTGCTGCAGTACGCGGTCGAGATGAACGGCGCCGGCGCCGCCCTGGAGGCGATGAGCGCCAACGGCCTACTGCCGCCGGGCCTGGTGTTCCAGGTGGCGATCATCGGCGCCGACGGCCGCGTCCTGGCCAGCAACCCGCGCGCGCGCGCCGGCGGCGACGTCTCGCGCGAGACCTGGTTCGCCTGGCACCGGACACGCGCGGGCGAAACCGCCTTCGTCAGCCAGACCATCGGCCGGCGCGAGCCGCACGTGGTGTTCTCGCGCCGCATCAACGATGCCGCCGGCCGCTTCGCCGGCGTCGCCACGGTGGCGGTCGACCCGGCCTATTTCACCAGTTCCTACGAGCGTTCGCGCCAGGGCGACCGCGGCCTGCTCGGCGTGGCCGGCCTCGATGGCGTGGTGCGCGCGGCGCGCATCGGCGAAAACGTGTCCTGGGGCCAGCGCGTGGCCCTCGGCAAGCCCGACAGCGTGCTGCTGGCGGCGAGCAGCATCGACGGCGAGCTGCGCTATACCAGCACCCGCCCGCTGGGCCGCTTCCCGCTGGTGGCGGTGGTCGGCCTGTCCGAACCCGAGCAGATGGCCGAGTACCGCGCCCGCCGCCGCACCTGGCTGCTGGCCGCCGGCGCCGGCACCGCGCTCCTGATCCTGGTCGTGACCCTGGTCAGCGCCTGGTCCTGGCAGCTGGCCAAGGCGCGCCGGCGCGAGCGCCTGGCCCAGCAAACCTATGCCGCCGCCTCCGAGGCCAGCCTGGACGCCTTTTTCGTGCTGCGCGCGCTGCGCGCCGAGGATGGTTCCGTGACCGACTTCCTGGTCGAGACCACCAACAGCCGCGCCGAGCAGCTCACCGGCCTGTCCAAGGAACGCGTGCAGGGCAAACGCATATCCGTGCTCTTGCCCGCCGATCTGGGCGTCGGCATCTTCGAGGACCTGGCGGCGGTCGCCACCGACGGCGTGGCGCGCGAGGCCGAATGGCTGGCCCAGCTACAGCCGGTGGAGAACCGCTGGCTGCACCGCCAGGTGGTGCCGGTCGAGGGCGGCGTGGTGGCGATCGTGCGCGACATCACCGAGCGCAAGCTGGCCGAGCAGCGCATCCGCCACCTGGCCCAGCACGACGACCTGACCGGCCTGCCCAACCGCAGCCTGCTGCGCGACCGCCTCGGCCAGGCCATTCGCGACGCCGAGCGCAAGGGCGGCGCGGTCGGCCTGGCCTTCATCGACCTGGACGGCTTCAAGCTGGTCAACGATGGCCTCGGCCACAACGCGGGCGACGAGCTGCTGAAGGTGGTGGGCGCGCGCATGGGCCAGTGCCTGCGCCGCAGCGACACCCTGGCGCGCTTCGGCGGCGACGAATTCGTGATCCTGCTGCCCGACCTGTCGGGCGACCCCTTGGCGATCACGCCGCTGCTGGAAAAGGTGCGCCAGGCCGTCACCGAGCCGGTCGAGGTCGAGGGCCAGGAAGTCCAGGTCAGCTGCAGCATGGGCGTGGTGCTGTACCCGCGCGACGGCCTGGACGCCAACACCCTGATGATGAATGCCGACGCGGCCATGTACCGCGCCAAGGAAAACAAGGACAGCTTCCAGTTCTACGCCAGCGAGATGAACGCCAGCGTGGAAGAGAAGCTGGTGCTGCTGGAAGGGATGCGCAGCGCGCTGGAGGACTGCGTCGGCCCGGATTGCGCCGGTGAAGACTGCCAGTTCCAGTTGCTGTACCAGCCGAAGGTCGACCTGCGCAGCGGCCGCGTGTTCGGGGTCGAGGCCCTGATCCGCTGGAATCATCCGGAACAGGGCATGATCTCGCCGCTGCGCTTCATCGGCCTGGCCGAAGAGAGCGGCCTGATCGTGCCGCTGGGCGAGTGGGTGGTGCGCACCGCCTGCGCCCAGGGCCAGGCCTGGCGCGCCGCCGGCCTGCCGCCGGTGAGCATCTCGGTGAACGTCTCGGCGCGCCAGTTCGAGGAAAAGCGCCTGGTCGAGCGCATCGCCGGCGCCCTGCACGATACCGGGCTGCCGCCCGCGCAGCTGGAAGTCGAGGTCACCGAGAGCTCGATCATGCGCGACATGGCGCGCTCGGTGGAGAAGATGCGCGAGCTGAAGGGCATGGGCGTGTCGCTGTCGATCGACGACTTCGGCACCGGCTATTCGAGCCTGTCGGCGCTCAAGTCCTTCCCGATCAGCCGCCTGAAGATCGACAAGAGTTTTGTGAGCGACCTGGCCGACAGCGCGGACGACCAGGCCATCGCGATGGCCGTGATCTCGCTCGGCCACAAGCTGAACCTGCGGGTGATCGCCGAAGGCGTCGAAACCGAACAGCAGCGCGCCTTCCTGCGCGCCAACGACTGCGACGAGATGCAGGGCTATCTGTTCAGCCGCCCGGTTCCGCCCGAACGCATTGCCGAACTACTGGCCGAAATGCAGGCTAAGATAGAGGCTGACGCATTAATCTCCCACCCTGCCCCGCTGGAGCTGCCATGACCCTGCCGCGCCGCCTCGTGATCCTGCTATGCGGTACCGAACCGGGCCTGCGCCGCATGTTGCAGTACTGGGCGGCGACCTGCATCCTGTACGTGATCTGCATCGTGCTGCTGCTGGCCCAGGTCAGCCAGGGCATGGCCGATCCGGTGGCGGCGCATCGCCTGATCGGCTACGGCGGCTGCGGCGCCATCGCCTTCTACCTCCTGATCCGCGCCAGCAGCCGGCTCGGCCTCAAGCCCGACCAGCTGGCCGTATCGCAAGCGGTGTTCTCGCTGGCCTGTGCGATGGTGGCCTACGCGATTTCCGGCCCGCTGCGCGCCGCGATGCTGACCATGGCGGTGGTGGTGATCGTGTTCTGCATGTTCGCCGCGCGCCCGCGCCAGTCGCTGCTGCTCGCGGTCGGCGCGCTCGCCGGCATGGGCGGCACCATGTACTGGCTGCAGGCGACCGATCCGGCGCGCTTTCCGCCGGTGACCGAGGCAATCACCTTCGGCTACCTGGCCGGCGCCCTGCTCTCCACCGCGATGCTGAGCGTCGAGATGAGCAAGCTGCGTTCGCGCCTGAAGCAAAAGCGCATCGAACTGAGCGAGGCGCTCGACACCATCCGCGTGCTGGCCACGGTGGACGAACTGACTTCGCTGGTGAACCGGCGCCGCATGCACGAAGTGCTGGACGACGCGGAACGGCGCCAGCCCGACGGCCGCGGCACCTGCATCGCCCTGCTCGACATCGACTTCTTCAAGCAGGTCAACGACCAGTACGGGCATGCCGCCGGCGACGCGGTGCTGCGCAGCTTCTCGAGCGCGGCGCGCGCCTCGCTGCGCGCCAACGACGTGCTGGCGCGCTGGGGCGGCGAGGAATTCCTGCTGTTGCTGCCAGACGCCGCGCCCGAGGACGCGCGCCTGGTGCTGGAGCGGATGGCCGAACGCGTGCACACCATGCCGGTCGCAGGCGTCCAGGGACGCCGCATCAGCTTCTCGGCGGGCCTGGCCACCCGCCGCCACGGCGAACCCTTCGCCGACGCGATCAACCGCGCCGACAAGGCGCTGTACCAGGCCAAGGAAACCGGGCGCGATCGTATTGTGCTGGCCTGACAACGGTTTTCGCGTGCCGCACTTGGCGCGCGAATTGGCCTTTTGCTAGCATGGCGCGCATGGCAATCAACATACTTTTGGTAGACGACCTGCTGCTCGACGTCGCGCTCACCCGGCGCGCCATGGAGGACTGCGAGGTCGCGCACAGGATCGTGGTGGCGGGCGACGGCGAAGAGGCCGACCGCCTGTGCGGCGAGGCCGACTTCGACCTGCTCCTGCTGGACATCAAGATGCCGCGCGTCGACGGCTTCGAACTGATGCAGCGACTGCGCAGGCGCGCCGAGCGCAAGCTCCCCGTCATCATCCTGTCCGGTTCTTCCCTGCAGTCCGACCGCGACCGCGCCGAGGAACTGGGCGCGATCGAATTCGTGCACAAGGCCTTCGACTACGGCGCCTTCCGGCACGAGCTCAAGGCCGCGCTCGGACGGCACGGCTTCTGCTGAATTCGTTCACGCCCTGAGCAGGCGTGCCATCGACTTGCTTTGCGCCGCACCCGGGAACAGGGTGCGCGCCATGCGTTCAGGGTCGATCCGGAAGGCTTCGGCGCAGACCTGGCTGATCAGGGTGTCGAGCGCCAGCGTCGGGCGCAGGTCGCGGCCGTCGAGCAGGTCGGCCTGGGCCAGGCCCGGCCAGTCGGCCAGCACCCGGCCGCCCTGGACCGCCCCGCCCAGCAGCATCGCGGCGGCGCCGGTGCCGTGGTCGGTGCCGCCGGTGCCGTTGGCGGCCGCGGTGCGCCCGAACTCGGTGGCGACCAGCACCACCGTCTGGTCCCAGGCGCCGCCCATGCCCTCGCGCAGCCCCGCCACCAGGGTGTCCAGGTTGCGCAGCTGGGAGGCCAGGCGCCCCATCTGGCCGGTGTGGGTATCCCAGCCGCCGGTTTCGATCATGGCGATGCGCGGGCCGTCGGGGCGCGCCAGGAAGGCGGCCGCCATACGCCCCACTTCGCCCGGGTCCTGGCGTTTCGGCTTGCCGTCCATGCCGCCTGCCATGCCGCGCGCCTCCAGCGCGGCGGACCACAGCGCGTGCAGTTGGGCGTCGTTGGCATACAGCTGCTGCACGCGCAGCATCAGGTCTTCGTTCGCGTCCGGCAGCGACGACGGCGCATACGAGGGCACCGGCAACGCGCCGCGCAGCGCCATCGGCACCGTCGGCGCGAACGCGATGGCGTCCTTGCCGCGTGTCGAGACCAGGCCGACCAGGCGGTTCATCCAGCCGTCCTTCAGCGCGTAGGGCGCGCTGCCGCCGGTCTCCAGGATGTTCTGGCCGTCGAAGTGCGAGCGCTCGCGGTAGTTCGACGCCACCGCATGGAAGAAGCTGGCCTGGCCGCTCCCGTACAGCCCGTGCAGGCTGGCCAGCGAAGGATGCAGGGCGAAGCTGCCATCCAGCTTGAGGGCCGCTTCCTGTTCGATCGCGAGCGCGCCGCGCAGGCGCGCATAGCCCGGGTCGGCGGTGGGGATGACGGTGTGCAGCCCGTCGGCCGCGCCGCGCTGGATGATGAAGACGAAACGGCGTTCGGTCGGGATGGCGCCGGCGGCAAAAGCTACGCGCGGCATCGCCACCAGGCTTGCGGCGCCGGCAAGGAAGGCGCGTCGGTTCAGGCTCATCTCATCTCCTCAGGAATTCGGGGGCGGCCAGCAGCAGCGCGAGCGCGGTGGCCGGGCTGTCGGAACGGGCGATGGCCTGGCGCGTGCCCTCGCCCAGCACCCCGGGCAGCACACGCGGCGCGAGAAGGCGGGCGTCGACCATGCTGCCGGCCTGGGCGCCGAAACGCTGCGCCACCTCGACCCGGCGCAGCAGCGCATCGGGCGCGGCCCAGGCCGCGGCCAGGTCGCCGTAGCCGGCCGGCGAACCGGGACGCCAGACCGGCTGGCCCAGGTTGTTCATCAGGCCGGCCGCCTGCTGGGCCGGCAGCTCGCGCCGGTCGAGCGCGCGCAGGCTCGAGATGCCCCATTCCCAGGGCGACTTGAACTTGCCCGGTCCCGGAGCCCAGCTTTCCGGCGCCATCACCAGTTCGCGGTAGACGCTGGACAGGTCGCCGCCGCTCTTTTTGTAGGTCTCGGCCATGCGCAGCACCAGCGCCGCAGGCGGCTCGTCGGCCACGAAGTGGCGCGCCAGCTTGAGCGAAATGTGCTGCGCGGTAGCGGGGGCCAGGGCCAGGTCGCGCAGGATGGCGCGCGCCTGTTCTTCGCCGCCGGCGGCGTAGTCGCGCCCCAGCACCCTGCGCACGCCCGGTTCGTGCTGGTAGGCGGCGAAGCGGAAGGTCGCCACTTCGTCGGCGAGCGGCGCCTTGTCGCTGTCGTCGGGCAGGGTCCAGCCGGTGAGCGCGCGGGCGAATTCGGTGACGTCGTTCTGGGTGTAGCCGCTGCGCACCCCGAGCGTGTGCAGCTCGAGGATCTCGCGCGCCAGGTTTTCGTTGAGGCCGGTGTTGTTGCGCTGGCGCTGGCGGGCCCGTACGCCGGCCGGGCTGTCCGGGCCGGTCGAGCGGGCCTGGTCGAGGAAGACCTGCATCGCCGGATGGCGCACCGCCGCCAGCAGCAGGTCGTCGAAGCGGCCCAGGATGTGGGGACGGATGGCGTCGGCCTCGAAGCCGCCCGCCCATCCCGTCACCGGTCCCTTGTCGACCGAGACCGCGAAATGGTTCGACCAGAAGTGGACCAGGCGTTCGGCGAAGGGCGTGGGGGTCTGCAGGGCGCTGGCCACGCGCGCGCCGATGGCGGTGCGGTAGGCCTCGCCCTCGCGTTTGCGCCACGCCTCGCGCACCGCATTGCGCCCTTCTTCAGGGGTCTGGCGCACTTCGCGCTGCTGGGCGACCCACTGGCCTGCCAGCTGCGGGCTGCGCGGCAGCGCGCGCCAGGGCGCGGGCAGCGGATCGTATTGTTCCAGTTGCGCCAGCAGCCAGCGGCGCGCATCGCCGGGCAGCTGGTCGCCGGGACGGGCGCCGAGCCCGAAGCGGTTGAGGGCGATCGATTCAGTCGTCATGGGGCCGGGTTCGGGTTATCGGAAATATGCAGACATATCTGTATTCCTTTGAACGGACAGAATAGTTCCAACTATTTCTTACCGCAATCCCCGAGCCCGAAGCGGCCCGGCGCGAGGACCTCAGGCCGCGGTCGGCGCGGCGGCGCGCAGGCGCCGGATCAGCGCGTCCGGGTCGGCCTCGACCCGCAGCAGGTTCAGGTGATCCGGGCGCACGAAGCCTTCCTCGCTCTGGTGGCGCACGAAACTCACCAGGCCGTCCCAGAAGCCGTTCGCGTTCAGCAGGCCGACCGGCTTGGCGTGGATCCCGAGCTGGGCCCAGGTCAGCATCTCGAACAGTTCTTCCAGCGTGCCCATCCCGCCCGGCATGGCGATGAAGCCCTCCGACAGCTCGGCCATCATGGCTTTGCGCTCGTGCATGTCCTTCACCACGAACAGGCGGGTCAGGCCGGCGTGGCCGACTTCGCGCTCCATCAGCGCCTTCGGGATCACGCCGGTGGCTTCGCCGCCCAGGCGCAGCACCTCGTCGGCGATCACGCCCATCAGGCCGACCTTGCCGCCGCCGTAGACCAGGCCGATGTTGTGTTCCACCAGGCTTGCCGCCAGGCCGCGTGCGGCCTCGGTGTAGATCGGGTTGACGCCATGCGAGGCGCCGCAATAGACGGCCAGGGTCTTCATCGTTGAACTATATTAATAGTATAAATTCGGTAAATCCTTACAGGAAGTCGGCGCCGGGGCGGGCCTCGGCGGACAGCTTCTTGAGGTACTCCTCGGACAGCTTCTCGAACAGCAGGCGTGTGTCGCCGCGCAGGTAGGGGCCGACCATCGACAGCACCTGGTAGCAGCCGCGCGCCAGCGCGTCGGCGATGGCCTGCTGCTCGCTGTACTTGCGCGGGTTGCGCACGTATTCGTAGGACAGCCAGTAGGTCGCCACCACCACCATGTTGGTCGCCATCGCGCCGATCTGCTGGTCGCCCGCCTCCAGCGAGCCTTCGCTGCGCAGGTCTTCGCACAGTTGGCGCGCCACCTTGATCTTGTGGGCCAGGATCGCCTTGAAGTGCAGCTCCAGCTTGCGGTTACGCGACAGCAGGTCGTTCAGGTCGCGGTAGAAGAAACGGTAGCGCCAGATCAGCTCAAACATCAGGTGCAGGTAGAGCCACACGTCCTCCATGTTCGAACGGCGGCCCGCCGGCACGGTCAGGATGCGTTCGATCTCCGTCTCGAACTGGGCGAAGATCGAGTTGACGATGTCGTCCTTGTTGCGGAAGTGATAGTACAGGTTGCCGGGCGAGATATTCATCTCCTCGGCGATGACCGTCGTCGTGATGTTCGGCTCGCCGAACTCGTTGAACAGCCTGAGCGAGAGCTCGAGGATGCGTTCGCGGGTCCGGCGCGGAGCTTTTTGTTGCATGAAGGGCGAAGTTTGTGATTCCAGCCGGGAGGATAACACCAAATGGTGTCAATGAGACAGCGCTGAACGGCCGCTTCAGGCCCCTTCCTCGTCCTCGGGCGCCGCGGCCTTCGGCGCACGGCGCGCGCGCTTTTTCGGCGCTTCGGGCACAGGCAGGCGCGACGCCAGTTCGGCCAGCATCATTTCGAGTTCGTCGACGCGGCGGCGCAGGGCTTCGACCTCGCTGGCGGCAGGCACGCCGATAGTCGCCAGGGCGCGCGCCACGCGCTCTTCGAACACCTGTTCCAGCTTGCCCCAGGAGCTGCTGCCGCGCCGGGTTGCGCGCTCGGCGGCGCGCGCCACGGTGCCAGTGGCTTCTTCCACCTCGCGTGCGCGCCGCGCCAGCACGCTGCCGTCGCGCACCAGGCGCGTGAACGAGCGGCCGCCCTCGCCTTCTTCCTGGGCCTTGGCGAAGGCCCCGAGGCCGGCCTGCCAGATTTGCTGGGCCGACGCGCGTACGGCACGCGCCAGCACCTCGTCGTCGTCTGCTTCGGGGAGTTTCTTGCTCATGAACGTTCCTCTGAATCCTGTGCGTCCCATTGTAGGCACGCACGATAGAACCGGGATTCTAATGCCGCTGTCACCGCTGCGTGTAGAAATTGAACTGTTGAGCTGTACGGATGTCCAACCTGGGTCAAATGACCAGGAGGGACGATGAAGTCCGAAGGCTTTCGCCGTTTGCTACGCCAGCTCGCTTCGCTCACCAGGCAACAGCGTTCGCAACTTAGCGACGCACTGCGCCCGGCTATTGGCCTCGACATGGTGTGCGAAGCGATCGACAGTGCGCGGCCGGCTCCCCTGTGCTGTCCCTCATGCGGCAACGGCCGTCATTATCGCCACGGCATCGTCCGAGGCCTGCAGCGCTACCGCTGCCGTGCGTGCCTTCGCACCTTCAGTGCCCTGAGCGGTACGCCCTTGGCCCGGCTACGGCATCGCTCCAAGTGGCTGGACTACGGCAGTGCAATGCTCGATTCGCGCAGCGTACGGGCGGCGGCAAAGCTGATCGGGGTGCATCGCAATACCAGCTTTCGCTGGCGCCACCGCTTTCTTGACGGAATCCGGCATGACCAGCCCGGACGCCTTGTCGGCATTGCCGAGGCGGATGAAATGTTCCTGCTCGAATCGCAAAAGGGATCGCGCCAGCTGGAGCGGCCGGCGCGCAAGCGCGGCGGCGTCGCGCATAGCCGGGGCATCAGCCATCAGCACGACTGCATCCTGGTTGCCCGCGACCGTAGCGGCCTCACTTGCTCCTTCGTCACGGGACGGGCGGCGGTCACCGCCAGACAGTTGCACCGCCACCTGCTGCCCGTCCTCGATCCGGATGTTTTGCTGGTGACGGATGGGCACCGCGCCTACCGGGCATTCGCCCGCGAGGCGGGTATTGCACACGCTTTCGTCAATTTGCGTGCGGGCGAACGCGTGCGCGGTGCGGTCCACGTGCAGAAATGAAATGGACGCCTCCCGCCGATGAATAAATTCTGCGGTATGAGCGAGTGAAGGTGAAAGGTGGATCCTCACGCGCCCACGGCATCAAAGTGCCCTAAAGTGAAAGTGCAGAACTTTCGGGGCAAGTCGGAGGATCCACATCATGAATGCTACGCCTAAAACGGTGGTCGGAGTAGATACGGCCAAGAATGTCTTTCAAATCTATACGGTCGACAAGGACACAGGTGAATTAACCAGTAAGCAGCTCAAGCGCTCCCAGTTTTTATCCTGGTTTGCAAATCGTGAACCTTGTCTAGTCGGGATGGAAGCGTGCGGCGGTTCGCAGCATTGGGCGCGCAAGCTGCAAGGGCTGGGTCATGAGGTCAAGCTCATGGCAGGGAAAACGGTCAAGGCCTTTGTACCTGGCAATAAGAACGATGCAGCCGATGCGCGCGCGATTTGGGTGGCGGCGCAGCAATCGTGCGTCAAGGCCGTGGCCGTCAAGACTGAGGAGCAACAAGCTGTGTTAGCGCTGCATCGGATACGCCGGCAGTTGGTAAAGAATCGTACAGCCCAACGTAACGAGTTGCGGGGCCTGGTGGCGGAATACGGCGAAGTATTTGGGCTCAGGAAAGCAGGTTTTGAAGCAGGGATGAAGGAAGCTCTGGCGCGGTTGTCCGAGCGTCTGCCGGCGATGCTAATCGACACGCTGCGGGAACAGTGGGATGAATTACACAGGCTCGATGAACGCATCGCCCGTATCGAGGCCCGGCTGTTGGCTTGGCTGCGACAAGATCGTGCGGCGCGAGCCATCGCCGAAATTCCTGGCGTCGGCCTGCTCACCGCGACAGCAGCGGTAGCGACGATGGGACAGCCTAAAACATTCCGGTCTGGGCGTGAATTCGCCGCGTGGATCGGGCTAGTACCAGCCCAGACCGGGACAGGAGGAAAAGTCCGGCTGCTCAAGATCAGCAAGCGGGGCGACATATATTTGCGTTCGCTTTTGGTGCAAGGCGCTCACTCGATCCAGCGACATGCGAAAGTCTTGCCAACATGGCTGCAGGAGATCAGCAAACGACGACCATCGAACGTGGTGACGATTGCGCTTGCCAACAAAATGGCGCGCACGATCTGGGCTGTACTGGCTCACGAGCGAGCTTACGACAGAGCATACGTTAGCGTTAGACCAGGCACGTTGAACTGAGGGATTCACATGTAGCCACGAAAGGATTACACCTCACAAGTTGCGATAGGTAGTAACAGCGATGACAGACAGGTCAGACCGGGACTCACGAAACCTGTGTTCACGTTAGGGCCTTAAGCCCGGTACAGAAATGAGGAGTGGGTCAGCGGATTTCATCGGGGCCAGCGGCTTGCCGCAACCAAGGCCGGATATAAAACTGCGACTTTCCTACTCTGCCATTGCTCGAATTACCTTGCAAAAGGGAGGCGTCCATATAAACGTGAACGCCTACCACCAGCGCTTACGCAGCTGGCTGTCACGTTTCCATGGCGTGGCGTCACGCTACTTGCCGAACTATCTCGGCTGGCGCTGGGCACTGGATGGCGACCGCATCGCATCGCCAGAGCAGCTGCTTCAGAGGGCAATCGGCATTTTCCACACCCAGCGATGACAGCGCCATTCTAATTCAGGAGGCCGCGCGCTGACGCTGCAGCGCCAGCGCCGCGCGCACGCGCTCGCGCAGGCTGGCCGCCGACACCGGCTTGGCGTAGTGGGCGTCGGCCACGCCTGAACGCAGCGCCGCCTCGATCTCGGCCAGGTCCTTCTGGCCCGTCAACATCAGGCGTACCGTGCGCGGATGGCGTGCGGCAACCTGGGCCAGCACCTCGGTGCCGTTCATGCCGGGCATGTCCTGGTCGCACAGGATCAACTCGACCTGCTCGCGCTCGAGCAGGGCCAGCGCTTCCGGGCCGGAAGCAGCGCGCAGCACACGCACGCGCTCGTCGCCCAGCATGTCGCCGAGCACCGCCAGCATGAAGGGATCGTCGTCGACCAGCAGGACAGTCGGCTCGGCCGGCACCTCAGGCTCGGCACGACCGGCTGCGGCCGCGGGCGCGGCGGACGTGGGCCCGGGCAGAAAGGCTTCCAGCTCGGCCACGAAACTTTCGGGCTCGATCGGCTTGCTGATGTAGCCGTCGAAGCCGGCGCCCAGCACCTTCTCGCGGTCGCCGGCCATCGCCAGCGCGGTCACGGCCAGCACCGGGACGCCGGACAGGCTCGGCTCGGCCTTGAGCGCGGCCAGTACCGCGAATCCGTTCATGCCGGGCAGATTGACGTCGCAGGCGACGAGGTCGGGAGGCGTGGCGCGGGCGGCAGCGATGCCCCGCGCGCCGTCAGGCGCACTGACGGCGGTGTGTCCATAGGCGGTGAGCAGAAACGCCATCAGCTCAACGTTGGCTGGGTTGTCTTCGATGATCAGGATGCGGGCCACGTGGGCGCTCCCCTATTTTCGGCGTTGTGCTTACTGTAACACGAGGCGCGTAAATACAGGGGTGGTGGCGCGCTATTGAACCGCCTCTTCCTGCTCGCGCAGTGCGCTCAGCTCGCGCATCACGGCGTCCAGCACACGCGGGTTACGGCCGAGCGCCACGTGGCCGACGCCCCCGAATGCGAGATTGCGCGCGCCCGGCAGTTCGCTCGACGTCTGGGGCGCGATGATGTTGTCCTGGTGCGAGAAGATCGACGTGACCAGGGCGCGCGCCGCCGCGTCCTCGCCTTGCGCCAGCGCGCGTAGCCAGGCGCATTCGGGCGGCTCGTCCTTGGCCATTCTTCGCATCTGGGCCGCGTTCAGGCCGAGGCCGAAGGCGGCCAGGCAGGTGCCATGGTGCGGGCTGCCGAGGGTGATCACGCGCGCCACCCGCGCCGTGCCGAAGGCGCGCATCCAGGCCCGCGCCACCAGTCCGCCCATGCTGTGGGCGACGATCACGACCCGGTCCGCGCCGGTGGCTGCGCGCAGGCTTTCCACCGCGCGCTCGACTAGCGGCGCGTAGCCGTCGATGTCGCCCATGATGGGCTCGAGGTCGACCGTCGCATGGCTGATGCCGGCGGCGTCCAGGCGCGGCAGCAGATGCGACCAGTAACCGCTGTTGCAGCCGTAACCGTGCAGCAGCAGGACCGGCGGCGCCGCCGAGCCGGGATGGATGCGGGTGCGGGCGCTGGCGCGCGGCATGGTCCAGGAAGACTGCAGCATGCTGGTGCTGAACTCCTCAAAGAACATGCGCAGGCGCGCACCAACACCCTTGACCCGGTATTCCTCCGGCGTCGGGCTGGCGAAGCGCGCGCTCATGAAGAAGTTGTTGGCGTTGATGAGCAGGCGCACCAGCACCACGCTGCCCAGGCCCAGGGCGAGTGCCTGCCAGCGGCTGGCCCCGAAGATCTGCACCGCGGCCAGGCCGATCGCGAGGGCGGCGAGCGCCTGCACGAGCAGGATCAGCTGGAGCAGGCGGCGCGCGCTCATACCCGGGCCGCCGGCTTGCCCGTGAGCGTCGTGGCCAGGCCGCTCGCCAGCTTGGCCGTGAGGCCATAGATCGACAGCTGGGGATTGGCGCCGAGCGAAGTCGGGAACAGCGAGCCGTCGTGTACCGACAGGTTGGACAGGCCGCGGTAGCGGCCGTCCGGCGCCACCACGCCGAGGCGCTCGTCGCCCGACATGGCGCAGCCGCCCATCACATGGGCCGACACCACCCGGGTCAGCTGCGGGCCTTGCGGCAGGCCGAGGATCGCCGCCTTGGCGGCGCTCCATGACGTGTAGCGCTGCGCCATCTCGTGCGCCGGCTGGACGCTGGCGGCGCCGGCCGCGAACTGGATCTCGGCCATGGTCAGCAGCGCGCGGCGTGCGCCGTCCCACAGGTAGTCGGTCAGCGGATAGTCGAGTTCCGGGCTGCCGTCGCCGCGCAGGCGCACCGTGCCGCCCGGCGCCGACGCGTGGAAGCCGTCGCGCAGCAAGGCCAGCATGCCGTGCATGTGCGGATAGTCGCGCATCATCTGCGCGTGCGCCGCGCCGAAGCCGGTCATCGTGGTGGCCACCAGCAGCGGATGCATGGGCGGCGCTTCCAGCTTGTAGCCGATCGGTCCGTCGACCGGGCCGGCCAGGAAGTGGTCGGAATAAACGGTTTGCGGCGCGCCGGCCCATGCTTCCACGCGCTGCGGGAAGAAGGCCGCCGAGACCAGGGTCGGATGCAGGAAGCTGCGCTTGCCCAGCTGGCCGCTGGGATCGGGCGCCTGCGAACGCAGCAGCAGCGCCGGCGAATTGATCGCGCCGCCCGCCACCACATAGTGACGCGCGCGCAGGCGCACGCTGCGGCCATTCGGATGGATGCCGGCCGCATCGAGCGCCTGGCACAGCAGTTCGTCGGCGCGCTCGCCCTGGAACACGAAACGGTCGGCGCGCACCCGCGTCACGAGAAGCGCGCCCTGCTCCAGCGCTGCCGGGATGGTCGTCACCAGCATCGACTGCTTGGCATTGGTCGGGCAGCCCATGCCGCAGTAGCCCAGGTTCCAGCAGCCGTTCACGTTACGCCGGATCAGGCCTGTCGGAATGCCGAGCGCTCCGGCGCCGCGGCGCAGGATGTCGTTGTTCTCATTGGGTGCGCCGGCCCAGTCGCCGATGTGCAGGCGCGCCTCCATCATCGCGAACCAGGGCGCCATCGCCTCCGGTGTCGCATCGGGCAGCGCGTAATGGCGGCGCCACCAGTCGAGCGTGGCGGCAGGGGTGCGGAAGCTCGAGGTCCAGTTGACGGTGGTCGAGCCGCCCACGGTGCGGCCCTGGAAGATGTTGATGCTCTTGTCCGCCGTCTTGCGCGCGGCCGATTCCTGATAGAGCGTGGGATAGGCCTCGGCTTCGCGCATCTTGAAGTCGCTCGAGGATTTCAGCGCGCCCTCTTCCACCACGATCACCGACAGGCCCGAGCGCGCCAGGATCTCGGCCGTGACGCCGCCGCCCGCGCCGCTGCCGACGATGACGACATCGGCCTCCAGCGTTCGGTCCTGCGCGAGCGTGGCGCCGTCGACGATCTTCCAGCCACGCGCGATGCCGGCGTGGATCGGGTCCGGAATGATCGGCGTCGTCATGCCAGCTCCTTCATCGGTCCGGGGTAGCCGGTCGCCGCCCAGCTCGACGGCTGCGCGTACCAGGCGCCGAGCACCAGGTCATGCAGCGCGTGGTAGGCGCTGCGCAGCAGGCCAAGGCGGTGCAGGCGCCAATCCTGCAGGAAGGCGTTGACGTCCTCGATACGCGCCCCTTCCCAGCCGCCGGATATTCCGGTCAGCAGGCGCCGCGCCGGCGCCAGGGCAAGGAGGCCGAACAGGTCCTGCACTTCCTTCTGGGTGGCGGGCGGCAGGCCCAGGATGGCCGCATGCACGTCCTCGATGGTCGTGGCAAGTGCGGCTTCGCGCTGCGCGTCCTGCGGCAAGGCGCCGGCCAGGATCGCGGGTATGACGGCATGCAGGGCCGAACGCGCCTCGCCGTCGAGTGCAAAGCGGTGCGGCGCTGCGATGTGCGTGGCGCGGTACAGCGCGCCGCCGGCTGCCAGCGCGAGCGCGGCCAGGCCACCGGCTTTCAGGAATGTCCGTCGTGATGTCCCCATGTACTGCCTCTTGTGTTTTCCTTAGTGTACGCCAAAGAAAAATCCGGTCCGAGCGGCAAACTAGAGGAAGGAGTCTAGCTTTCCGGAGGCTCAGGGGGGCGCGATGCCCATCTGCTCGAGGCGCAGCAGGATCTCGGTGCGCCGCTCGCGCTTGACTTCGATCCAGCTACGGTCCTCGATGGCGCCGATCAGGGCATACAGCCCGTTGAGATTGAAGCCGGGGACCTGAGCCTGCAGGCGGGCATAGACCTCGAATGGATCGGCGGCGCGTAGCGCCTGCGGAGTATCGATGCCCACCAGCGCCAGCCACTCCTCGGAGCGCGGACCGAGGCCTTTCATATCGCGCAGCCTGACGCCAGCTTGCCCTGCCATATGCTTCTCCCATGCCGAAAGCTTCGATCCTAGCCGAAGCATTCCAAGGTCCCAAGGGAGTAGGCTTCGTGGCATGGAACTCCTCGATTACCTCCAACAGCATTTCCTCACCCGGGCCCAACTGCTGACGGCAAGTAGCATCACGTCGGCGCGCCTCGACGCCCTCATCGACCGCGGCGTCATGCCCCGCCCCTCCTACCGCATCCAGCTCAACACGCGCTGCGCCTCCTTCTTCGGCGAGCATGACGAAGAGGCCGGCGCCGAGTACTACGCCACCGGCTACCCATCGTGGATCGCTGTGCTGGAAGCGAGCACGGAAGACCCCTTCGCCATCTTCGCGCGGCGCTACCGCGCAGCGCTGGGCGCCCTGCCTATGACCACGATCGACCCGAAACTGGGTGCTGGGCTCGACGCGCACCTGCGCGACGAATGGGGCCACTTCCTGTCCGGGACCTACGGCCTGTGCACGCGCTCCGGCCTGCCCGGAGACATCGCGGCGAAGGAGCTGGCGATCTGCGTGATCAAGGAGCTGACCGCCCAGGAAGACCCGGAGCGCGGGCGCCTGCGCCAGGCCGTCGACCTGCTCGACCGCACCAGCAGCCCGTTCGCGCCGCACGAGCGCGCGCGCAGCTCGCGGCGCCGCCTGGTCGATGAGGTGCGGCTGCGTTACGCGCTGCCGACACCCCGGGAGTAGCCCCGCACGCCTATTTTTTGGCCGTCTGGTCCAGGATGGCGCGTGCGATTCCGCGCAGGATGTTGACCTCTTCGGTCTCCAGCTGCGTGCGCGAAAACAGGCGCTTCAGGCGCGGCATCAGCTTCTTCGGGTTGTTCGCATTCAGGAAGCCGACCGCCACCAGCGCTTCTTCCAGGTGCGCATACATGCCGTCGATCTGGGTCACGCTGGCCGCGTCGCCGTGGAAACCCACGCCGCGCTCATCGACCGTGTCGCCCGTTGCCGCCAGCCGGGCTTCATAGGCCAGCACCTGGGCCGCCTGCGACAGGTTCAGCGACGAGTAATCCGGGTTCGAGGGGATGTTGATCAGGACGTTGCAGCCCTCGACGATCTCGTTCGGCAGGCCGACCCGTTCGTTGCCCAGGATGAGCGCGGGACGCAGCTCCGCCTGCCCCGCCGCGTGGCTTGCAAAGGCGCGCGGCGTCCACACGGGCGGCGAGAACTCGCGCAGGCGCGCCGACACCGCGGCGGCGAAGTTGCAGCCCTCCAGCGCCTCCTGGATGCTGCCGACAATGCGCGCCCCCGCCAGCACGTCGCCGGCGCCGCTGGCGAAGGCAACCGCCTCCGCATCCGTCAAGGGATCGGCGCAGCGCGGCGTGACCAGCACCAGGTCGCTGAACCCCATCGTCTTCATGGCCCGCGCGACCGAGCCGACATTGCCCGCGCGGCTGGTCTCGACCAGTACGAAACGGAGCCTTTTGAAGAGAGTTGTGTTGATTTCGGTCGGGTTCATTTAAAATAGCGCTATCGCGCGGTGCGAACTGTTGTGATCCGGGGCTGGAAAGTCCGGGATTGTAGCGGGTTCGGCACCGCTTTGCTCTTTGTCATTCTCTATCAGCAGACCGTTCACGGCGCTTCGATGCGTGGTGGGCGTTCGCGTTTTTTCCACGGAAAGCCCTATGCACCCAATGCTCAACACGGCCGTGAAGGCCGCTCGCCGCGCCGCCACCGTCATCAACCGCGCGTCCTTCGATCTCGATCGCATTACCATTTCTGAAAAAAATCACAACGACTTCGTCACCGACATCGACCAGGCGGCGGAACAGGCGATCGTGGAAACCCTGCTGAAGGCCTACCCTGACCACGCCATCCTGGCGGAAGAAAGCGGCGCCTCGAAGAACCTGAATGACGAGAGCGAAAACGTGTGGATCATCGACCCGATCGACGGCACCACCAACTTCCTGCACGGCTACCCCAACTACTGCATCTCGATCGCCCTGCAACAGAAAGGCGTGATCACCAACGCCCTGGTCTACGATCCGGTGCGCAACGACCTGTTCACCGCCACCAAGGGCGCCGGTTCCTACCTGAACGACAAGCGCATCCGCGTGCGCAACCACGACCGCATCGGCAAGGCCCTGTTGTCCTCGGGCCACGGCCCGGACCCGCGCGCGCTGGCCGAATACCTGCGCATGTACGAAGTCGTCGCCTCGCGCTGCCACGGCGTGCGCAGCGCCGGCTCGGCCGCGCTGGAACTGGCGAACGTGGCCGCCGGCCGCATCGACGGCTACTTCGAAAAGGGCCTGAAAGTGTGGGACATCGCGGCGGGCGCGCTGCTCGTCACCGAAGCGGGCGGCATCGTCGGTGAGTTCAACGGCGAGTCGGAATACCTGCATAAGGGCGACATCATCGCCGCCGGCCCGAAGGTCTTTGGCGCAATGGTGCCCCTGCTGTCCGCGTTCGCCTGAGCGCCCAACAATTCCCCCGCGGCCTGCGTTGCATCGTCTCGCCGTACTAGCGTACTGTCTTCGACGATGCGCCTTGTTCTCGGGGTTTTGTTGGACGCTCGAAGACTCGATCAAGCGTTTTCGCGTAAAATACGCCCCGTGCTTCAAGGCGCGCCGCTTTATATCTGTGCGCGCCTGTTCACCGGCTGGAAAGTCCCGGTCAGAAACTTTCCATAGAGAAACAACTTCCTCTATAATCCCGGCTGTCCTGCTCATTTCTCTTCAAGAAACGGGCGGCAGCGTCCGGCGTTCCCGCGGCCTCCTCCGCGTCCCGCCTGCAATGACTAATCCGATTTCCCTGGACTGGCGCCGTGTGGCGACGGCCCACTTTTGATAAAGAATTTATGTCATTTTCTACTCTCGGTTTGTCCGACGCAATCGTTCGCGCGGTGACTGAACAAGGCTATACCAATCCGACCCCGATCCAGGCCCAGGCCATTCCGATGGTGCTGAACGGCGGCGACCTGCTGGCCGGCGCCCAGACCGGTACCGGCAAGACCGCCGGCTTCACCCTGCCGATCCTGCAACTGCTCTCGACCGACAAGATCGGTTCGACACTGAAGAACAAGACCGCCCCGCGCGCCATCCGCGCCCTGGTGCTGACCCCGACCCGCGAGCTCGCGGCCCAGGTCGAGGAAAGCGTGCGCCTGTACGGCAAGTACACCAACCTGAATTCGGCCGTGATCTTCGGCGGCGTCGGCATCAACCCGCAGATCAAGCTGCTCAAGCATGGCGTCGACGTGCTGGTCGCCACCCCGGGCCGCCTGCTCGACCACGCAGGCCAGCGCACCGTCGACCTGTCCCAGATCGAGATCCTGATCCTGGACGAAGCCGACCGCATGCTCGACATGGGCTTCATCCACGACATCAAGAAAGTGCTGGCCCTGCTGCCGCCGAAGCGCCAGAACCTGCTGTTCTCGGCCACCTTCTCGGACGAGATCAAGGCTCTGGCCGACAAGCTGCTGAACAACCCGCAATCGATCGAAGTCGCGCGCCGCAACTCGACCGTGGAAGTGATCGCCCAGAAGATCCACCCGGTCGACCGCGACAAGAAGCACCCGATGCTGTCGCACCTGATCAAGGAAAACGACTGGAACCAGGTGCTGGTGTTCACCCGCACCAAGCACGGCGCCAACAAGCTGGTGGAACAGCTGGGCAAGGACGGCATCGGCGCGATGGCGATCCACGGCAACAAGAGCCAGTCGGCGCGCACCAAGGCGCTGTCCGAGTTCAAGGACGGTAGCCTGCAGGTGCTGGTCGCGACCGACATCGCGGCGCGCGGCATCGACATCGACCAGCTGCCGCACGTGGTCAACTACGACCTGCCGAACGTGCCGGAAGACTACGTGCACCGGATCGGCCGTACCGGCCGCGCCGGCGCTACCGGTGAAGCGGTGTCGCTGGTCTGCGTGGACGAGCACCAGATGTTGAAGGACATCGAAAAGCTGATCAAGCAGACCCTGCCGCGTCACGTGATCCCGGGCTTCGAACCGGACCTGAACGCCAAGGCCCAGCCGATCCAGCTGCGCAGCGGCGCTCCTGGACACGGCAACCGCGGCGGCGGCCGTCCGGGCGGCAACCGCGGCGGTCAGGGCCAGCCGCGCAGTGCCGGCGGTGGCAACGGCAACGGCAACGGCGGCCGTCCAGCCAGCGCCAACGGCGGCGGCAACCGCAACGGCAACAGCGCCAATCGCGGCCCCCGGACCGGCTCCGCACCCCGCCAAGGCGGCCGCGACCGCTAAGCAATAGCTCAACGGCCGTTTCTGCCCCGCTAAATTAGGGTCAGAGTCGAATTAAAAGGAAATTCCAAAAATTTCCCGATAATTCGACTCTGACCCTAATTGCTTTTAGCGAGCCCAGTCGTAAGAACAATGAGGGTCAGAGTCGAATTATTGAGAAAGATTGTTAAATCCAGAATAATTCGACTCTGACCCCATTTTTATTCTGATATTTGATTACTCAAGTACTTGCCAAGGGTCGCTAAGCGGCATATATTTGAGTGATCAACTATCCCTCAAACACCGGAGCCTGCCATGACTGATGTGAACGAACCCGCGCCTGACGCGCCGCTGGAGAGCCCGACCAGCGAGTTCTGCCTGCGCATGGGGCGTGCCTGGGCGGCCCTATCGCGGCGGCTGGATAGCTCGCTCGGCAGCCTGCATGGAATCAGCTTTGCGGACTACCAGTTGCTGCTGAGCCTGCAGCGGGCGCCGGGTGGGCGGCTACGTCGGGTCGACCTGGCGGAAAAGCTGGGGCTGACCGCATCCGGCGTGACCCGCTCGCTGCTGCCGCTGGAGAAGATCGGGCTGGTCGGACGCCAGAGCGATCCGCGCGATGCCCGCGTCGGCTACGCGATCATCACCCCCACCGGCGGCGAGCTGGTCACCAATGCGAGCGTGGTGGTGCACAACGTCAGCCGCATGCTGCTGGGTGCGCCCTCGCGTGAACAGATCGAGTCGACCTCGAACCTGCTTGCCCAGCTGGGCGGCGGCCAGTAAGCCGCCTCATCATCCGCATTGAAACACCGCCGGCCCATGCGCCGGCATCGGGCGCGCACGCCCCTCCCTACAAGAACGGAACAAGAACATGAAAGAGACGCCAGCGCTGCGGCGCGACCCGAATTTCAACTGGCTGATGGGCGGCGGCGTCATTTCCGCCCTCGGCGACCAGTTCACCATGATCGCCTTGCCCTGGCTGGTCCTGCAGCTGACCAAGGACCCGCTCGCGCTCGGCATGATGGTGGCCGTGATGGCCATCCCGCGCGCCATCCTGATCCTGTTCGGCGGCGCCGTGGTCGACCGCTACTCGCCCAAGAGCGTGCTGATGCTGACCAAGCACGTGAACACGCTGCTGCTGGCCATCCTCGCCGCGCTCGTGCTGAGCGGGACCGCCACGCTGCTGCCGGTCGCCTTGCTGGCGATCGGCCTGAGCCTGGCCTCGGCCTTCAGCATCCCGGCCGGCACCTCGATGCTTCCGCGTGCGGTGCCGCCCCAGCACCTGGCGGCCGCCAACGGCGCGATGATGGCGATGCGCCAGCTGACCATGCTGGCCGGGCCGCTGCTGGCTGGCCTGCTGTTCGCCCTCGGCGGCGACGGCAGCAATGGCATGCAGGATGCGCGCGGCCTCGGCATCGCCTTTGCGGTCGACTGCGTCACCTATGCCGTCTCGGCCTGGACCCTCTCGAAAGTAAAGCCGCTCGCAAGCAGCAAATCGGACAAGGCGCCGGAATCCGTACTGCGCGCCGTCGGCGCGGGGCTCGCCACTGTGTGGCGCAACCAGACCCTGCGCGCGGCCTTCATGTACTGGGGCCTGTGCGCCTGCGTGGTGGGCGGCGTGATGCAGGTGGCCCTGCCCCTGCTCGCCAGCGAGCGCCTGCACGGCGCCTCCGCCCTGGCCCTGCTGATGGGCGCCCATGGCGCCGGCTCGCTGGCGGGCATGGCCCTGTCCGGCGTGCTGGGCAAGCGCCGCGTGGTCAACCTCGGGATCACGCTGCTGCTGGTGGACGGCCTGGTCGGCCTCCTGCTGCTGCCGCTCGGACTGGTGACGGAAAGCTGGCAGGGCATGCTGGTGCTGGTGGCGATCGGGGTGCTGGGCGGCTTCGTGCAGGTGGCGGTGTTCACCTGGATCCAGCAATGCGTGCCGCAGGCCATGCTGGGCCGGATGATGGGCATCTTCATGTTCGTGTTCATGGGCCTGGCGCCGCTGGCCGCAGCCGGCGCCGGATGGCTGGCGAGCCTGTTCAGCCTGGACGCGCTGTTCGCCGGCGCCGGCCTGTTCCTGATGGCAGCGGCCCTGCTGGCCTGGCTGTTCACGCCGATGTCCACCCTGGTCGATGCGTCGATCCGGAAGGAATCGCAGGTGTGATGCTGGAATCGGCTAAGATGCCCGGCATCGCCACCGGAGTCCTGCCGCCGCAATGCCGAAATTCGCCGCCAACCTGAGCACGCTGTTCAATGAAGTGCCCTTCCTCGACCGCTTCGCCGCCGCGCGTGCCGCCGGCTTCGATGCGGTCGAGTTCCTGTTCCCCTATGCCTTCGAGCCGGAGCAGATCGCGGCGCGCCTGCGGCGCTACGGGCTGGAGCTGGTGCTGCACAACCTGCCGGCAGGCGACTGGGCGGCGGGCGAGCGCGGACTGGCCTGCGATCCGCGCCGCAGCGCCGAGTTCCAGGACAGCGTTGGCCTGGCGCTCGACTATGCGCTCGAGCTGGGCGTGCGCCGCCTGCACTGCCTGGCCGGCAGGCTGCCGCCGAACGTCGGCCGGGAACGCGCCCACGCCGCCTATGTCGGCAACCTGCGCCACGCGGCCGCGCGCTGCGCCGAACATGGCATCGATCTGCTGATCGAGCCGATCAACGACCGCGACATACCGGGCTACTTCCTGACCGGCACGCGCCAGGCGGCCGCCATCATCGAAGAAGTCGGCGCACCCAATCTGTTCCTGCAGTACGACATCTACCACATGCAGCGCATGGAGGGCGAACTGGCCGGCACCATCCGCCAGCACCTGGGGCTGATCCGCCATATCCAGCTGGCCGACGTCCCGGGCCGCCACCAGCCCGGCACCGGCGAGATCCACTTCCCTTTCCTGTTCCGCCTGCTGGACGAGCTCGGCTACGATGGCTGGATCGGCTGCGAGTACCTGTCGCAGGGCGACACCGCAGCGTCGTTCGGCTGGCTGGAAGCGGAGCGCGGGCGCAAGTCCAGGATGCTGGACAGGGCGTGATCATTCAGGCAACATCGAGGTTTAGCCAGCCGAGGAGCCACGATGATTCAGGGATTACGCACCGTCATTTACCCCGTCACCAACTTGACCGAAGCACAGGCCTGGTATGAACAGGTCCTCGGCGTGCCGGCCTATTTCAGCGAAGCCTTTTACGTCGGGTTCGAAGTCGGCGGCTTCGAGCTGGGCCTGATCCCGGATGGCGAACCCGGCAGCGCCGGCGCCACCGCCTACTGGGGCACGGACGACATCGATGCGGAAGTGGCGCGGGTGAGCAGCCTCGGTGCGCAAGTGCACTCGCCGGTGGAGGACGTCGGCGGCGGCATTCGCGTCGCCACTGTGCGCGATCCCTATGGCAACCTGTTCGGCATCATCCAGAACCCGCACTTCGACCGCGCGAAAGTCGCCTGAGCAGCCACATCCTTCCTGCAAGAAATTGATGGCCAGCAAGGCTAGCGCAGACGGAGTTTGAAAGAATGGGTACTTTCGGGCCGCCCCGCGGCCAGGGAGGTCCACCATGCTGCGACAGCGTTCGATCCGCCTGCTCTTCCTGTTCGCCCTGTTCTCCGCCGCCTTGTCGTCCGGTTGCGGCACCACCGGCGGCGGGCCGCCGGGAGGCCGGCCCGTCAGCCTGCAGGAAGTGCGCGAATTCGCCGATGCGTCGGCGCGCCTGGGCGGCTATGCCGAACTGGCGCGGCGCTACCGCGACACCTACGAGCGCGAACAGCCCTATCTGTCCCCCGTCGCCGACAAGCTGGCGCGCGAGAACGACGCCAAGCGGCGCGCCGTGTTCGACGACTTCATCGCCATTCAGAAAACCCTGGTGCTGTACATGCAGACCCTGAGCCTGCTGGCGGGCGACGCGCGCTACGACCTGTCCGAGCGCATCGATGATCTCGGTAATGGTCTCAAGGCAAATACCGAATCCGGCCTGACGCAGCGCCACATCACCGCCTACACCGGGATGACGCGCCTGCTGACACGCGTGATCGCCTCCGGCTACCAGAACCGCAGCGTCGAGACCATGGTGCGCGATGGCGATGCCGACGTGCAGGTCCTGCTCGATGCCATGATCTCGCTCACCCGCCTCTACTACAAGACCAACGAGAATGAGAAGAAGACGATTCTCGGCATCTTCGATGTCGAGATCCCGTTCTCGACGCGCAACTCCGACCGCATGCTGGTCACGCTCGCCAAGGTGCACTACCTGAACAAGGCCACCGAGTACAAGCTCATCGACCGCCGCTACGAGCTGGCCCTGCAAGGCCTTACCAAAGTGGCGCTGGGACACCAGAAGATGCGCGAGAACCTCGGCAAGCTGAGCAACGACGAAGTGAAGCGCCTGCTGGCCACTTACGGCCGCGACTTGCGCACCATCCGCGACGGCTTATCCGGCGACTGACAGGAGAATGCACATGGCTAGCACCCCAACCCCTACCAAGACCGACTTGTCCGCCCTGGAAGACGCCACTGCCGTCGAGGAGCCGGCAACGGCGTCCGCCGCGGTGGCCGCGCCGCCGCCCGATGCCGGCGGCAGCGCCTTGTCCAGCCCCGACAAGATCGTCGAGCTGGCCGACCACCTGACGGCCTGCGCCGACGAGATCCACGAACGGGTGATGAAGGAAATCCGCAGCTACGGCGGCAAGGCGGTGCCCGAGAAGGTGCAGGACAAGGTGCGCGCCCTGTTCGAGGATGAAGTGCTGCTGCGCCAGCGCGCCAACGGCCTGCATGCCGACGCCGCCACCTTCATCGTCAAGGGCCTCGGCAAGCCGCAGGCCCAGCTGGTCAAGCTGACGGCCGACGCGGCCGAGAAGATCCGCAAGATCGGCGTCATCGGCGAAATCACGGGGCTGGCCGGCGGCCTGCTGGGGCTGGCCGCGGCCGCATCCACCGGGCAGCCGCTCGCCATCCTGGCCGCCATCGACAAGATCGAGAAGCACGGCAAGACGCTGAACGCGCTCAAGCCGAAGCCGCCGGCCAAGGCCTGAGCCTGCCGGCGCATCCGCAGCGTCGAAGATGCCTTAGTTGACCAGCTCGGGGCGGCTGGCCGGGTCGAAGTCGGCCCAGTCGCCGTCGACGATATTGCCTTGCGCGCGTTCGATGTGGTGGGCGCCCAGCTGGCGCAGCACGTCGACCGCCTTGTCGGCCAGGCCAACATCATCGAAAGCGACCGCCACCAGCATGCCCGCTTCGCGCGGCGGCACGCGGTTCTCGCTGCTGCCCTGTTCCGACTCGCCGCGTTCCTTCATCTTGGAAAAACTGAACAGCGAGCCGACGTGGCCGCCGACCAGGCCGCCGACGATCGGGCCCAGCGGTCCGGTGACCGGCGCCGTGGCCGCGCCGATGGCCGCGCCGACCGCGCCGCCGGTGGCGACGCCCTGCACCACGCCTCCCGGCGTCTCCTTGGCGCCGGGCGACTGCAGATGGTCGCCGCCGATCGGGGTCTGGTCGTGCTGGCCGGGCTGGGTCAGGTAGAAGCCGCTGATCCGGCTTGCGTCGAAGCCTGCATCGGACAGCGCGCGGCGCGCACGGTCGACCTCGTCCTGAAGCTGGAAACGGCCTGCAATGATTGTGGACATGTGGATCTCCTGGCTTGTTGTTTGCTCAACTATGCCCGCCGTCCGCGACTTGCTCTGTACGCAGGCGCACGCAGCCTGCCGCCCTTCAACGCCACTGTCCGTAGACCACCTGTCCGCCGAAGGGCTCGTCATAGACGGGCTGGGGCTGCGCCATCCAGTCGCGCGGGTCGACCCGAAAGTACTTGAGGAATTCCTCGTACAGGTCGGGGTGGCGCGCGGCCAGCTCCCAGGGCTGTTCGAAGAAGCTTTCGGTGGCGACAGCGAAAAACTCGGCCGGGCTGCTGGCGCCGTAATGGTCGAGCACGCCCCGCTGTCCCCACATGGCGTCGCGCCGCAGCGCCGCATAGTTGCGCGACAGGACTTCGGACCAGCTGCGGTAACGGGCGGTGCTACCCAGGTAAGGGGCGCCGTTGGTGCTGCCGGATTCACTGTCGAGCTGGTGGGCGAATTCGTGCAGGACCACATTGTGCGTCTCCGGCACTTCCCAGCCGGCGCGGCGCACATGGTCCCAGGACAGGATCACGCGGCCATCGCCCCAGGATTCGCCCAGCAGATCCTGGCGCTGCTCGGTCACCACGCCGGCGACATCGATCTCGCGGCGCGGCACCAGGAAGGCGCCCGGATAGACCAGCACCGCATGCAGCGATGGATAAACGATGGCGGGGCTGTCGTCGCCGGCCCGTCCCAGCACCAGCAGGCAGGCCTGGGCCGCGATGGTCACCCGCATCTCGTCGGTGATCTCGAGACCGGCGCAGCCGACAAAGGATTTCTCGTGCAGGAACTGCTGGACCAGGCGCTGCAGGCGCTGGCGCTCGGGAGGCGCCATGCCCGCATACTGCGCCACATTGCGCTCGAGGATGGCGAGCAGGCCCGGTTCGAGGGGACGTGCAAGTGCGCGGCGCAGGCGCAGCTTGGGCCACAGCCATGCAGCCAGCAGTCCGGCCCCGATCAGGCCGGCGATGATGCCTTCCATGTCAGCCTTCCCGCGTCGACGCGACCCAGGACTGCACCTCGTCGGCGCCGCCGATCAGCTGGCCGCCGACGAAGACCTGCGGCCAGGTGAGGCGACCCGTCACGCCGCGCAGCACGCTGGTCGTGATTTTCTGGTCTTCCGAAATGTCCGTGAATACGATGCCATTCTCGCGCAGCGCGGCTTTGGCGCGCGCACAATGCGGGCAGCCCGGCCGCGAGAACATGACGACCGGCTCGGGTATCTTCGCATCCGGGTTGATATAGCTCAGCATTGTATCGGCGTCCGAAACCTCGAAGGGATCGCCTTCACGTTGCGGTTCGATGAAGATTTTGTCGATCACGCCGTCCTTGACCAGCATCGAGTAGCGCCAGGAGCGCTGGCCGAAGCCGAGGTCGCGCTTATCGACCAGCATGCCCATGCCTTCGGTGAAGTCGCCGTTGCCATCCGGGACCAGGGTGATGTTGCCGGCATCCTGCCCCGTCTTCCACTGGTTCATGACGAAGGCGTCATTGACCGAGATGCACAGGATGTCGTCGACGCCGTTCTGGCGCAGCACCGGGGCCAGCTCGTTGTAGCGCGGCAGGTGGGTCGAGGAGCAGGTGGGCGTGAAAGCGCCCGGCAGCGAGAACACGACCACGGTCTTGCCCTTGAACAGCTCGTCCGTGCTGAGGTCGCGCCACTGGTCGTCCAGGCGCGCCTTGAAGGTGACTCGGGGGACCGGCCTGCCCTGCAGGGATTCCGCGGTCGGTAGTGTGGCGCTCGATGGCATGGGTCTTCCTTTCCTTGGAGCGGCAGTCTCGGCCGCGTTGGGAGGCAGGTAGGGATTATTGACCGTATTTCAACGCGCCCAACACAAATAATTGTTCACTTGAAAAAACAAAACCGCGCACAAGGCGCGGCTGAATGACGACAGCGATCGTCTGGACCAGAGCTGCCGCAGGTCTCCACCGCGGCAGTCCGGGACGCGCTTCAAGCGCGTTACTTGGCGGTCTGGCCCGGGGGAGGACCGAACAGTGCGGCGACCAGCGGGTCGCGGGTGACCGGGCTGCGGTTCACGCGGATTGCATAATGGGTGTCGTCCGCCAGGATGTGGAAGTGGCGGCCGCTGCCGGCCATGTTCTGCTCGCGCAGGCCCGGGCGCTCCTTGCGCGGGGCGGCGCCTTCGCGCTTCGGCTGGCAGATCGCAGCCAGGAAGGCCTTGACGCGGTCCTGGTCCGGGCAGATCTGGTACACGGCCTTGCCCAGGTAGGTGGCGGTGCCTTCGATGTAGCGCGCCAGTTCGATCACGCCGGCTTCGCGCAGGTCACGGATGTACTTGCGTGCGCCCGACGGCGAGAACTTCAGGAACCAGGCGATTTCGTCGGCCAGCATTTCGTGGGTCGACAGTTCGTTGATCAGCTTCTGCATGTTTTCGATCCGCCGCTGGGTGGCCGAGGTCGAACGGACACGTTCGATCGGCGCCAGCGAAATCGGCGCGCGCTCGGTTGGTTGCGGGGGAACGCGTTCGATCAGCGCAGAATTGCTGGAAGTGTGCACGGCGCCGATGTCGCCTTGCACCGCGTTGTGATGGGTCGTTGCATGCATATTGGTGAGCTCCGTTATAGAGAGAGACTGTGTGGTCCGGGTCGCTGTGTGTCGTTTGACACCCTGACAACACCTCGGGTTCCGCTTAACTGACCTCAAGATTGCCTGCGTCAGACACCCCGGTCTGTGCGCCATCCAACATTCAAGTACGTTCCTGCAAGCATTTTTGACAAGGCCGCTTGCTGGGTGCGCCGGGAAATGCTTATTTCCTGAAAAAAATTTGCACAAGAGCGGTGCGCACAGCCGAGCCCTGTGGTTTTCCTGTCACTGTTGTAAAATCGCACAGGTCAGTTCCGATGGGTGCGGTACCGCACCGAGTACGCGGAACTTGCACTGTTATTCTTTATCCAACATCTGTGTCAAGGCATGCGATGTCAACAACCCTTCACCTTATGGGAGTTATCTGTGAATAATACGAAGAAGATCGCCCTGGCCGCCGCCATCCTGTGCGCGGCTGGCACCACCATGGCCCAAGAAACGACGCCAATCAATCCATCGTGGTACATCCAGCCGAGCGTCATTCATGCCAAGCCGGATGGCCGTTTTGGCACGAGTGACCGTGACTGGGGCGGCGGCCTGAAGTTCGGCAAGGCCGTGTCGCCGATGTGGGACATCCAGTTTGGTGGCAGCCAGGTCCGTTTCGAAGACGGCCCGGCCAAGTACCGCCAGACCCTGCTGGGCGCCGACGCCCTGCTGATGTTCTCGCGCGATCGCTTCCGCCCGTTCGTGCTGCTCGGCCTGGGCCTCGAACGCGACAAGGTGCAGAACCCGCTGCGTAACGTCGGCAAGAACTCGCCGTACGCTACCGCCGGCCTCGGTTTCCAGGCTTCGCTGACCGACCAGTGGTCGCTGCAGGCCGACCTGCGCGCTGTCCGTGGCTTCCTGCGTGATAACGAACAGTTTGGCTTCCGCCGCAGCAACAACAAATACCTGACCGTCGGCCTGAACTACGCGTTCAACCCGCCGCCGGCACCGGTCGTCGCCGCTCCGCCGCCGGCACCGGTCGCCGAACCGGCACCGGCGCCAGCACCGGCACCGGTGCCGGTCGCTCCGCCGCCAGCCCGCTTCGAGAAAGTCACCCTGGAAGCGACCAAGCTGTTCGAGTTCGACAAGGCCGACATCATCATGCCGTCGCCGAAACTGGATGAGATCGCCGCTGCCCTGCAAGCCGATCCGAGCGTCACCGACGTCGACATCACCGGCTACACCGACCGCCTGGGTTCGGAAAAGTACAACCTGAAGCTGTCGGAGCGCCGCGCCAACGCCGTGCGTGACTACCTGGTCAGCAAGGGTGTGGACGGCAACCGCCTGAAGGCCTATGGCAAAGGCGAAGCCAACCCGCTGGTCCAGTGCAACCAGAAGCAGCGCAAGGCCCTGATCGACTGCCTGGAACCGAACCGCCGCGTCGAAGTCGAGCAGATCACCGTCGAAAAGCGCGTGCAGTAATCCGGCTGCTGCCTCGCCAGGCCAATCCGTCCCCGTGGCGGACTGGCGGGCGCGCCTGGAATTTGCAAGGGGGCTGCGGCCCCCTTTTCATTTGGAGGAGAGGATATGGCTGTCAACAAATGGGTTCCCTATTCACGCGAGCTGGTCAAGGTGATGCGCTGCGCGGTGAGTGAATGGCTCGACCACCGCGCCTCCAGCAAGGGAGCGGCCCTCGCCTTCTACACCCTGTTCTCGCTGGCGCCCGTGCTGGTGCTGGTGATCGCGGTCGCCGGCTTCTTCTACGGCGCCGAAGCGGCCCAGGGCCAGTTGCTGACCCAGCTGCGCGGCCTGGTCGGAGCGCAGGGCGCGGAGACGATCCAGGCCATCCTGGCCGGAGCGCGCAACAAGGAAGACGGACTGTTCGCCACCATCGTGGCATCGGTCCTGCTGCTGGTCGGCGCGACCAGCGTGTTCGCGGAGCTGAAGGACAGCCTCGACGAGATCTGGGACGTCCCGCCACCGAAGAATGCCGGCTTCTGGAACCTGGTGCGCACCCGCCTGCTCTCCTTCGGCCTGATCCTGGTGCTGGGCTTCCTGCTGATGGTCTCGCTGGTCGTCAGCGCGGCCCTGGCGGTGGTCGAGGAGTATATCGGCGGCATGTGGAAGGAAGCGGCCGTGGTCATGGGCTGGATTGCCTGGGCCGTCAGCTTCCTGGTGATCGCCACCCTGTTCGGCGTGATCTACAAGCTGCTGCCACGCATCAAGCTGTCCTGGCACGACGTCACCATCGGCGCGCTCGGCACGGCGGCGATGTTCACGCTCGGGAAATTCGGCATCGGGCTCTACATCGGCAACAGCGGCGCCGCCGACAGCTTCGGCGCGGCCGGGTCGCTGATCGCACTGCTGCTGTGGGTGTACTACTCGGCCCAGATCTTCTTCCTCGGCGCCGAGTTCGCAAGGCAGTACGCGCTCAAGCTGGGCAGCCTGAAGCACAAGCCGGCTGAGGAAACGGGGGACAAGAAGAAAGAGGAGCCGCCGGAACCGACGGCGACCTGGAAGAACGGCCGCGCCGTGTAAAACGCCTGAAGCGCCCGGCTGCGCCGGGCGCCGTGGACGGCCCCATCGGGGCCGTTTATTCTCCCAACAATTCCGCCAGCACTTCCATCCCTTCGACCCGCTCGGAGATCACCTTCAGCACCATCACCACCGGCACGCCGAGCAGCAGTCCCCACATCCCCCACAGCCAGCCCCAGAACAGCAGGCTGACGAACACCGCCGCCGGATTCATCTTGGCGATCCGGCCCGTCATCCAGGTGGCGACCACCATGCCGACCAGGGTCGCGATGCCGAGCGAGGCGCCGGCCACCAGGATCACCATGCGCAGCGATTCATACTGGAAGAAGGCGACGGCGCCGGTAGCGATGGTGATCAGGAGCGGCCCGAAGTAAGGCACGACGTGGGCTACGCCGGCAAAGGCGGCCCAGGCGCCGGCGTTCTCGAGACCGATCGCGCGCAGCGCCGCCCAGGTCAGCAGCGCCAGCAGCACGTTGGTCACCAGCAGCATGAACATATAGGCCTGGATCGCATTGTTCATGTCGTCCAGGATGTGGACCGTGACCTTCTTGCGCGTCAGGGACGGTCCGGTCAGCTTGACCAGCTTGCGCTTGAAGGTGTCCCCCGCCAGCAGCAGGAAGAACACCAGGAATACCACCATCGTCGCCTGCGACAGGAAGGTCGCCAGCCCGACCGAGCCTGCCAGCACCCAGTCCATCACGCGGATGTTCGAACCGCCCGCGGCAGCCGCCGGCGGCACCGGCTGGGTGCGTTTCTGGATCGCGCGGCGCTGTTCGCCGCCGGTGGCGTTGGACGCCGCGCGCTCGATCTCGGCGGCGGCCGCCTGCACCTGCTGGATGGTCGAGCGCTGGCCGGTGTTGTTGGTCAGGATCCGGGTGACCTTGTGGGTCAGGGTCGGGAGTTCGTCGATGATGTTGAAGAATTCGTCCTGCAGCCGGTACAGGGTGCCGCCGAGGGCGCCCATGATCAGGGCCGTCACCAGGGTCGCGCCGATGACGCGCTTGACGTGCCAGCGTTCGAGCCAGCGCACGACAGGATTCAGGGTGTAAGCGATGAAGATGCCGAGCAGGAGCGGCACGAAGAATTTCTGCGCCCACTGGAGCGCGAACACACAGGCGATGGTGGCAAGGATGCCGAGCGACAGCCCGCGCGCATTCACATGGATCGGCAGCCGCAGGCTGCCCACTTGCATCGTGAGCTCGTCGCCTGCAGGGCCGGGCTCGGCGCCGCCCTCGGGTGGGGTCGGCGCCGCCGGGGCGGCATTGTCGGGTGGCGTCACAGGTGCAGCAGCAGGCTGGACTGGTTCAGGTGGTGCGAGCTGCATGGATCGTGCCTTGACAATGGAGCCGGGCCGCCCCGGCGCATGGGATTACTTGACGCGGATGTCGTTCTTCACCGAGCTTACACCTTTCACGCCGCGAGCGAGTTCCACGGCGCGCTGTGCGTCACCCGGCTGGGCCACGAAGCCCGACAGCTGGACGTCGCCCTTGAAGGTCTCGACGTTGATTTCGGTGGCTTTGACGGTCGGGTCGGCAGCGAAGGCAGCCTTCACCTTGGTGGTGATCACGGCGTCGTCGACGTATTCGCCAGCGCTTTCACGGTTCGAGGTCGATGCGCAGCCAACGGTGGTGATGGCGATGGCGGCGGCGAAGGTGGCGGTGATGAGGCGTTGTGCGATTTTCATGGTGAGCTCCTAATTAAAAACTACGGATGGTCAAACAACTAATTAGCCCAATGCGGGCAAGTGGGCGGTACCGGCACGCCGGCCCGCAATTCTTCATTTACCGAACGCGGTCTTGGCGGTATTCACGCACTGGTCCTTGACGGCGCCGGCGTAGGCATCGCATTTCTCGATCGCGACGCGGTATTCGGCGGCGAGCTTGTCGGCGCGCGCATCCTGGCGCGCCTCGATGCTCTTGCGGTCGGCCTTGGCGTCGGCCTGGGCCGCGATCAGCGTGGCCTTGGCCTGTTCCAGGCAGACGTCGCGGTCGTTGCCGGTGACAGCGGCGCAGCGCACCTTGTCACGGTCGTAATTGGCCGAAGCGATGCGCAGGCGTGCCTGGGTGTAGGCCGACAGCGTATTCTTGTAGGCGGCCTCGGCTTCTTCCTCGACACGTACGCGCGCCGCACGCGCTTCGGCCATGCACAGGTCGTGCGGATTACCCGCGATCTGATCACAGCGCGCACGCGCCGCCTTGAAATTCGCTTCGGCCGTAGCCTTTGCCCCTTCATAGACGGTCTTGGCGTCCGGCACGGTCTGGGCTCGTGCCGAACCTGCCCAGGCGAGCGCGGCACCGACGAGCAGGAAAGCATGGGATGTTTTCATTTTTTATTCTCCATTTGTCAACACGCTAATGACGTTTTACACGTCGGCTCGCGCGGGTTCTGTTCGGTGCCGAACACAGCAACGTTCATGCAACAACTCATCTGTATTGAATCAATTCGCGCTGTGGATACGCTGGGCAAAAACGGTTAGGCAACGCACAGACCCCTTGCGCGACAGTGACTAATCTGGACCCATAAACTTTTGTCAGGAGAACAACATGAAAGCAACCCGTACCCTTGCTGCTGCTGTGCTGGCTACCACTGCCCTCCTCACCGGTTGCGCGAGCACTTCGTCGCAGCCATATAACAACGGCTACAACACCGGCTACAACAACGTCTCGATGGGCTACGGCACCATCGAATCGATCCAGGTGACCCAGGGCGCCAACCGCACCAGTGGCGCCGGCGCGATCCTGGGCGGCGTGGTCGGCGCACTGGCCGGTAACCAGGTCGGCAGCGGCAGCGGCCGTACCGCAGCCACCGTGGCAGGCGGCGTGGCGGGCGCGGCGATCGGCAACAACGTCGAACGCAACCGCAATGCCAACGGCGGCGCCGAGCTGTACCAGATCAACGTGCGCATGGATAACGGCGAATACCGCGCCGTGACCCAGGACAGCGTCTACGACCTGCGCGTGGGCAACCGCGTGCGCATCGTCGACGGCCGCGTCTACCGTTACTGATCTGCTCCACCTGCGCAGAGACGGCAACGCCTTCTGCGCATGGTCAGGGCCGGCCGCGTGCCGGCCTGGCTTGCATCTGCACGGGCAAGGCCCGGCCCGCTGACCACGCTCGCCAGGTACCGGTCCTCGTCACACCCTGTACGCCACGACTTCTGCCGCGGCAGGCCCGACCGCGGTACTGCTGACCATTTGCCGGAGGACACCATGCGACACCTCTCCACCGTACTGCGCGGCGCCTGCGCCTGCCTGCTCGGCGCCACCCTGCTTGCTCATGCCCAGACCAATGGCGACGCCGTGGTCGAGCCCGTCGCTGCCAAGCAGCAGGCGCGCGAGATCGCCCAGGGCGACCCGGCGCGCTGGTACCGCGAAGACGCCACCCGCCAGGCCCAGCTGCGCACCCTGCACAAGGAAATCGGCGCCGCCCTGCAGGAGGCGAAGAACGCCTGCAAGAAGGTGCCGGCGGCCGAGCGCAATGCCTGCCTGCAGGAGGCGCGTGGGACATACCAGCGCGACATGGCGCAGGCCAAGGCGCAGGTGGACGCGCCAGCGCCGACGCCCTGATCGACGCGTCCAACATCCCTTATCGTAGCCATTCGTAGGGTGGGCGGCTTGACCGCCCACGCAGTCAGCGAACGAACTTTTTGCGTCGCGGCGCATGCATTCCCTTGCCGTCGTTACGCGCAGCTTCAACACCGCCAATTCCACCATCGCAGTAACATCCACACCGGTCGACCGCGGGGGGCGGGAGGACAGCGGGACCGCCCAGGCCCACCCTACTGAACCAAGCGCCGCCAACCAGCGAATTCGGCACGCAACTCATCCGTAAGGCCGAAAAAAAACGGCGTGCAATCAATGATTGCAACGCCGCTCAAGCCCCACCATATTCAATCCAAATTATTCTGTTATTGCCGTGTCAGTTCAGACCGTTCTGCTGCACACGGCGCTTGTTCATGTACCAGCCTGCAACACCCAGCAGGATGGCGGCTGCGCCGGCCGGCTTGCCGAGCTTGCGCTGGCGAATGAAGTTAAACACCGCCAGTCCGTAAGGCATCAGCACCGAAACGCTGGTGCCCGTCGGTTTCAGCAAGGCATCGGCACGAGCGCGCAGAGCCCAGGTAGCGTGGTCGATCGCCCCATGCAGCATGACCTCGGGACGCGCCGCATGACGGATCTGCGCCCTGGCATGCGCCACGCCGCTGCGGAAGAATTCGCCTTCACGCAGCAGTTCCTGCTTGCGCACCGCCGGATCCAGGCTGTGCTTGTGGCCGGCCATTCCGGTCGTTCCATCTTGATTGTGCATGTTTCCCCTCCTTCGTGTCGCCGCTTAGAGCAGCATGTCGCGATCGTTCTTCAGTTCCTTCATGGTCGCCGGGAACGAGAGCTTGTTCTGCTTGAGCAGCGCCAGGCCCTTCGCTACCAGGACACCCGTGATGACCAGGAACACGACGAACAGGATCAGCAGGATCTTCCAGCCCATTTCGTCCCAGGCCAGCGCGACGATGGTCGCGGTGCCGTAGGCGATGGCGAACCAGATGGCCAGGACGGCCGCGCCGAACAGGGCCACGAGCTCGATGAGGTGATTGCGCACATCAGATAGCTCGAGCGCCGCGAGTTCGACGCGCGACACGACCAGACCGAACAGGCTCTTCATGAGGCTGGAGATCCCGCCCATGAGGCCGGGGGTATGCACGACGGTGTCGTCTTTTTGCATGGCGGTCCCCGGTGGCGCTTATTGCTTACGGCTCAAGAGGACACCGAGCAGCAGGCCCAGGCCGGCTGCGACGGCCAGCGTACGGTAAGGGTTGTCCTTGACGTAGACATCGGCGTCGTGCGCCAGTTCACGGCCACGCTCCATGGCCTGGCCCTGGTAGTGGCTGGCACGGCCGAGTGCGCGGTCGAGCAGGTCCATGCCGCGGCTGCGCAGCTCCTCGGCCTTGTCGCCCGTCAGCGCGGCGGCGGCGCTCAGCATCGACTGGGCATCGCGCACCAGTGCCTTGACATCGGACGAGGTGTCCGCTGCGTTGCTGTCGAACTGGTAGCCGTGGGCCTGGGATTTGATGTTGCTGCGGGTGGTGTCTAGCATGGTCTACTCCGGTAGTGTTGTGGTTGTTGAATGGTGCCAGGATGCTGGGGCTTCAATTCACGCCAGCAGGTCGCGCATGTCGTCGGCGTGCTCTTCTTCGACGGCCATGATGTCGACCAGCAGCGCGCGGGTGGTCGGGTCCTTGTCGCCGATCGTCTGGATCATCTGGCGGTAGGACTCGATTGCCACGCGCTCCGCGATCAGGTCGGCGCGGATCATCGCCTGCACGTCGTCGGAATCGTCGTACTCCGCATGGCTGCGCGCGGTCAGCGTGGCCGGGTTGAAGTTCGGCGATCCGTTGAGCTGCACGATGCGCTCGGCGATGCGGTCCGCGTGGTCCTGTTCCTGCTGTGCATGCTCGAGGAACTCGGCCTTGATGTGGCCGGTGTTCGGGCCGCTCACCGTGTAGTAGTGGCGCTTGTAACGCAGCACGCACAGCAGCTCGGTGGCGAGCGCATCGTTGAGCATGGCGATGACCGCTTCGCGGTCGGCCTGGTAGCCCTCGGTGACGGCGCCGTCATCGAGGTTGGCCGCCGCGCGGCGGATCGCCGCGACGTCGAAGCCATGCGCCAGGTTGTTCGTCTGTTCCATGGTGCTTCCTTTATTTCAAATGCCGGCTCAGCGCCCCGCCGTGCGTGGCGGAATCTGCGCATTCTCGTTCGACAGCACGATCTCGACACGGCGGTTGAGCTGGCGGTTGGACGCCGTATCGTTCGGGGCAACCGGGAATGCTTCGCCATAGGCTTTCATGGCGACGCGGTTACGCGCCACGCCCATCGAGCCCAGTGCCGATGCCACGGCTTCGGCACGACGCTGCGAGAGTTCCTGGTTGTAAGACGAGCTGCCGGTACTATCCGTAAACCCTTCGACCAGGACGGTACGGTTCGGGTTCTGCGCCATCACGTCGGCCAGTTTGCGCAAGGTCGACATACCGTTCGGTGTCAGCTCGGCCTTGTCATGGGCAAACAGGACGTCGCCGATGGTGACGACGTAGCCGCGCTCGGTCTTGACGGCCTGCAGCTCGACCAGCAGTGCTTCCAGCACGGCGGCGCGCTGCGCCAGCGCGGCATTCTGTTCCTGGGCGGCGGCTGCTTGCTGCTGGGCAGTCTGGGCCTGCTGCTGGGCGGCCTGGGCCTGCATCTGGGCCTGGGCGGCCTGGGCCTGCGCGGCCTCGGCGTCGCGCTTGGCGCGGTCGGCTTCGGCGGTGCGGGCCGCCAGGCGGACCTGGTCGCGCTCGCGCGACGCGTTCGCGATGTCGGCTTCCGCCGCTTTCGCCTTCGCCACTTCCATCGCGGTCGCAATGCGCTGCTTGGCCACGTAGGCCAGGCGGTCGACGTCGCCCACGGCTTCGCGGCGAGCGGCCGCGGCATTGGCCTGGTCGAGCGCGTCGCTGGCCTGCTTGAACTCCAGCGGCGCGTACTGCGCGACCTGCGGATTGTTATTGGCAGCAACGAAGTCCGCGCGCGCCTGGTCCAGCGTCGGCGTCGTCATCGGGGTGGTGGCGCAGGCCGTGGCCAGCACGGCGGCGGCCAGCAGCGACATCATCGAACGGATTTTCATGTTTCTGTCCTTTTTTCCTGGGCGCCGCAGGCTGCGGCGGTCAACGAAGGGAACTTCTTCTTGGATTGCGCGGCAAGCTTACTGGGTGCTGGTCGGCGCATTCAGGCGGTCGACTTCCTGGCGCAGCACGCGCAGGTCTTCGTCGAGCGCATTCGCGGCCGCAGTGGCCTTGGCCGAATTGGCCTTGCTCTGCGCCAGCTTGGCGTCGGCCTGGGCCTGGATCGCCAGCTCGCGCGCCATCTTGTAATCCTTGGCGGCCAGGGCCTGGTTGGCGCGCAGCATCTTGTCGCGCGCCATCGAGACTTCCGCCGGGGCCAGCTCGGCGGCGCCGGCAGACACTGCGTTGTCGACAGCATTGCGCGACACCGCGACGTCGGCGGTCGCAGGGGCCTTCTGGGGGCTGGCGCAGCCAGCCAGCACCAGCACGCCGGCGCTACCGGCAGCCACGGCAACCGATTTCAGCAGGCGGGTCATCGGGTGTTGTTGGTCCATCGCTTCTTCTCCTGTTGATGAGGAAATGTCCTTAGTAACGTTATAAACCTGTTATCTCCTTATTTCGGTTCGCTGCCGCACATTTACCGTCCCGTAGCGATCCGCTCAATGGCAGAGCGTTAGGCACCGCACATTGAGCGAAACAGGCTTTGCGCTAAGCTGGACTGAACATCACAAGCGAGAGTCCGCCATGGCCGATACCGACAAGCCGGCGGCGCAGGGCCGTCATCCGGCGCGCCGCAATAAAAGCAAGAAAATTATCCTGAGCATCCTGGGCATCCTGATTGCGATCCCGGTGATTGCAATCATCTTTATCCTGACCTTCGACTGGAACCGCGCCCGTCCCTGGATCAATGCCAAGGTGAGCGATGCCATCGACCGCCCCTTCGCCATTCGCGGCAACCTGGAGGTCGAATGGGAGCGCCCCGCCAAGACCATGGCGCCGTCCGAGCGCACTTGGCGCGACCATATCCCCTGGCCGCACCTGATCGCCAACGACACCCACGTCGGCAACCCGGCCGGCCTGCCCGCGCAGGACACCGGCAGCGCGCGCCAGTTCTCGTTCTCGCTGAATCCCTTCGCCCTGCTCTCGCGCACCATCAACATCCCGCTGCTGCGCTTCGACGGCCCACGCGTGGACCTGCTGCGCACGGACGAGAAGCACAACAACTGGACCTTCAAGCGCAAGGAAGAGAAATCGCGCTGGACGCTGGACCTGGAACGCATCGTGCTGACCGATGGCGTGGTCCACATCAAGGACGCAGTGACCAAGGCCGACGTGACGGCGCACGTGCGCACCCTCGACCGGGACGCGCGCTACGGCGTCGCCTGGACCCTCGACGGCACCTATAACGGCGCCAAGGTCGAAGGCGGCGGCAAGGCCGGCGCGGTGCTCTCGCTCAAGCAGCAGAGCACGCCCTACCCGGTCCAGGCCGATATGCGCTCGGGCAAGACCCGGATCGCGGTCGAGGGCACGGTCACGCGGCCGTCGAAGCTGGCGGCGATCGACCTGAAACTGGAACTGGCGGCGCCGAGCATGGACCAGCTGTATGCCTTCACCGGCGTGGTGCTGCCGACCACGGGACCGTTTACGACCTCCGGCCGCCTGACCGGCACCCTGGGCGATAAAGAAGACGGCAAGCGTGCCTCGACCTGGGTCTACGATAACTTCAAGGGCAAGGTGGGTTCGTCCGACATCGGCGGACGCCTCGAGTACGAGAGCCGCGAGCCGCGGCCCAAGCTGTCGGGCAACGTGCGTTCGCAGCAGCTGGTGTTCACCGACCTGGCCCCGCTGATCGGCGCCGACTCCAATGCGGCCAAGAAGGAACGCAATGCCGACGTGGTACAGCCTGCCGGCCGCGTGCTGCCGGTCGAGGAATTCAAGACCGAGCGCTGGAACAAGCTCGACGCCGACGTGCGCTTCTCGGCCGAACGCATCGTCCGCGACACGGCCTTCCCGATCAACAAGCTGTCGACCCACCTGAAGATGGACAATGCGGTGCTGAACCTGGAGCCGCTGGAGTTCGGCATGGCGGGCGGCACGGTCCGCTCCAACATCCGCCTCGACGGCCGCGGCCGCGAAGGACCAAAGGCGATCAAGGCCCAGGCCAAGGTCACCGCGCGCAAGATCGAGATCAAGAAGCTGTTCCCGAAGATCGAGCAGCTGCAGGCCACGGTCGGCAGCATCAGCCTGGATGCCAACCTGACGGCCCAGGGCAATTCGGTGGCCAGCCTGCTGGCCGGCTCGAACGGCGAACTGAAGACCCTGATCAGCCAGGGCAAGGTGAGCCACCTGCTGCTGGAAATGATGGGACTGAACGTCGCCAACATCGTCATCACCAAGCTGTTCGGCGACAAGGAAGTGCAGCTCAACTGCATGGCCTCGGACTTCGCCGTCACCAACGGTATCGCGCGCACGCGCTACTTCGTGATCGACACCGAGGAAGCCCTGGTCAACGTGGCCGGCGCCATCAACCTGGCCGACGAGCAGATGGACCTGCGTATCGACCCGAAGACCAAGGGCCTGCGCCTGTTCTCGCTGCGTTCGCCCTTCTACGTGCGCGGCCCGTTCAGCAAGCCAGACGTCTCGGTCGACAAGGGCGTGCTGGCGATGAAGGCCGGCAGCGCGATCGCCCTGGCCGCGGCCACGCCGATCGCGGCGCTGATCCCCTTGATCAATACCGGTCCGGGCGAGGACAGCGACTGCGCACGCCTGCTGGCCGAGGCGCGCGAGAAGCCGAAGGCGCCGCCGCCAGGCAAGACGAAACGTCAATGAAATTTAGAAATTGCACAGGATTTGTGTGTTGTCGAACAGACCAGTTTGGATCAAAACAATATCCTGATCACATGGAATCGACAAACACCGCAGCGGCATGAAGCAAGGCAGGAAGCAACTGAGCATGCGTGCCGCGCTGGTGGTCCTGCTGGCCCTGGGCCAGGTAACGGGATGTGCGATGTCGGGTGGAGGACCGGTGGCCCAGGCCATCGATGACGCCACCATCAGTGCCGGTGTCCGGACCGCTCTCGCAGGCGACCAGGCCTTAAAGCTGGCCGACATCGCGGTCGAGACCGAGCAAGGCGTAGTACAGCTGAGCGGATTCGTCAGCTCGGCAGACAGCGTGGCGGCCGCGGCATCGGTTGCCCGGACCGTAAAAGGCGTGAAGTCGGTCAGGAATGACCTGCGCTTGAAATAACCCCACCGTAAAGGAGATCAACATGAAAACCATCAAACAACTGGTAGTGACCGCATCGCTGGCAACCGTGGCCCTGGGCCTGACTGGCTGCTCCAGCATGTCGCAGCAGGACAAGGCCACCGCAATCGGCGCCGGCGCCGGCGCAGTGGTCGGCGGCGCCCTGACCGGCGGCAGCCCTGTCGGCACCGTGGGCGGTGCAGCCGTGGGCGGCGTCATCGGCAACCAGGTTGGCAAAACCAACTAAGCAGTACCCCGGAGCGACACAAGGAAGCCTGGCGATGCCAGGCTTTTTTGTTGGCGCTGTCACCACTACGTGTAGAAATTGAACTGCTGAGCTGAACTGATGTCCAACCTGAGTCACATGACCAGGAGGGACGATGAAGTCCGAAGGCTTTCGCCGCTTGCTGCGCCAGGTTGGTTCGCTCACCAGGCAACAGCGTTCGCAACTTAGCGACGCCTTGCGCCCGGCCGTTGGCCTCGACAAGGTGTGCGAGGCGATCGATCGAGCCCGGCCGGCTCCCCTATGCTGCCCTGCCTGCGGCAACAGCCGTCATTATCGTCACGGCATCGTCCGAGGCCTGCAGCGCTACCGCTGCCGTGCCTGCTCTCACACCTTCAGCGCCCTGAGCGGTACGCCATTGGCCCGGCTGCGGCACCGAGCCAAGTGGCTTGACTATCTCAAGGAACTGCTCGACTCGCGCAGCGTGCGTACGGCGGCGAAACTGATCGGCGTGCATCGCAACACCAGTTTTCGCTGGCGCCATCGATTCCTCGACGCGATACGCCACGACCAGCCAGAGCGCCTCGCTGGCATTGCCGAAGCAGATGAGATGTTCCTGCTCGAATCGCAAAAGGATCCCGCCAGTTGAAGCGGCCGGCGCGCAAGCGCGGCGGCGTGGCGCATTACCGCGGCATCAGCCACCAGCACGACTGCATCCTGGTTGCCCGTGACCGCAGCGGCCTGACCTGCTCCTTCGTCACGGGAAGAGCGGCGGTCACCGCCAAACAGTTGCACCGGCACCTGCTGCCCGTCCTCGATCCTGACGTTTTACTAGTGACTGATGGACACCGCGCCTACCGGACGTTTGCTAGAGAAGCGCGTATCGCACACGCTTTCGTCAATCTGCGTGCGGGCGAACGCGTGCGGGGCGCAGTCCACGTCCAAAACGTGAATGCCTACCACCAGCGCTTACGCAGCTGGCTGTCACGTTTCAACGGCGTGGCGTCACGCTACTTGCCGAACTATCTCGGCTGGCGCTGGGCGCTGGACGGCGAGCGCGTCGCGGCGCCAGAGCAGCTGCTTCAGAGGGCAATCGGCATTTTCCACACCCAACGTTGACAGCGCCTTTTTGTCTGTATGGTCGGGTGTGGTGTGGATGCGTTCGTAGGGTGGTCGGCTATGGCGACCGCGCGTTCAGCCAGTACAAGCATTGCGGCAAATCATCCGGACGTTGGGCGCGTAGTCGGCGAAGCCGACTACGCGCCCCGGACCACCCTACATGACTTCGTACGCCGGCTGAGTCGCCGCTTCCTTGACGATCGCGTAGCAGGTGCACGAGGCCGCCGCCAGGCCCTCGGGATCGAGGATCTCGATATTGCCGCGGCTGTAGAAGATCAGCCCCTGCTGCTGCAGTGCGCTGGCGGCCTTGGTGACGCCGACACGGCGCACGCCGAGCGCATGCGCCAGGAACTCGTGGGTGAGGTGGAATTTGTCCGACTGCAGGCGATCCCGCGTAATCAGGAGCGAGCGCGCCAGTCTCGCTTCCAGCACGTGGAAGCGGCTGCACACGGCGATCTGGATCGCCTGCGCCAGCAGGGTATCGGTGTAGCGGTAGAGCACCCGTTGCAGCGAAGGATTGCGCGCCACCTCGGCGCGGAAACGGCTGCTGTCCATGCGGCTGGCGCTGCCGGCGCGCTGGACGATGGCGCGGACCTGGGTGGTGTCGTGACCCAGCGCCACGGTGGCGCCGACCATGCCTTCACGCCCGACCAGGCCGACCTCGAGTGTCATGCGCCCTTCGGCCACGCCCATCAGGGAGATCAGGCAATCGTGGGGAAAGTAAATGTAGCGCAGCGGGTCGCCGGCCTCGCACAGCACGTCGCCGAGTTCGACGGTGACGGGGTCGAGCAGCGGCAGGATCTGGGCCAGCTCCTGCGGCGGTAGCGCGGCCAGGAGCAAGTTACTGTTGTGTTCGGCAAGCGGCGGCGGTGCGGCAAAGTTCATCGGTTTCTCGCGTGGGGACTGCATAACCCAGACCGTCTGTCGGATACATTTGCAAACAATTTTGATCAGCGTAACCGCCCCTCGTGGCGTGGTATGTACGGTGACGCACGGAACCGCTTGTTGTTCCTGGGGACAATCATTCAATGAACAGGCCGCCCGTCTTTGTTACCGGGCCAACACTCTTGAGAGGACGCATTATGAATACCTCACCCAACCCGTCCGTGCGCGGACGCATGCACCCGCTGATGATCCTGGCCGCGCTCGCGGTCCTGCTGTTCTGCCTGGTGGGTACTGCCGCCATCCTGGGCTGGATTCCGAACTCCGTGGGTGGCAACAGCGAACGCCAGCTGAGCGACGCCGAGCGCCTGGCGCTGGCCTCGTCCCTGCCGGAGGGCGCAGCGCAGCCGGCGCCTGGCGTGGTCGGCGCAGTGCCGTCCCAACAGCTGGCCCCGGGCTACGTCCAGCCTGCCACCAGCGCCGCGCCGGCGGTCCCGGTCCAGAACTATGCACCGGCCGCCGCCTACGCCCCTGCCCCGGCAGTCGCGGCCGCCGCGGCAACCGCGCCGGCAACCGTGTATGAAGAGCCGGTGAGCAAGCCGGCCAGAAAAGCGGTCCAGGTGGCCGCCGCCGACAACGGCCGCAACTGGTGCTCGAACTGCGGCAACGTGGAATCGGTCCGCGCCATCAAGCAGCGCGCACAGGGCAGCGGCCTGGGCGCCGCCGGCGGCGCCGTGATCGGCGGCCTGCTGGGCAACCAGATCGGCGGCGGCACCGGCCGCACCATCGCCACCGCGGCCGGCGCGATCGGCGGCGCGGTGGTCGGCAACCAGGTCGAAGGCAATATGAAAGCCACCACCAGCTACGAGATCCGCGTGCGCCTCGACGACGGCACCCTGCGTACCTTCCGCCAGAGCAGCGCGCCGGCATGGCGCAGTGGCGACCGTGTCCGCATCGTCAAGGGTCGCCTGCGTTCGGTCGCGTAAATCAATCACTTGCCGCTAAAAGCCGGGAATGCACAAGCATCCCGGCTTTTATTTCGCCAGAATAATTTTCTGCTGGGCAATGTGCGGCAGCGCACGGACCAATGGATGAGCTAACCCGACAATGGATCCACGCTATGAAGCGCGCGGTGCACAAAACAACCACCAAGGGGGAAGCATCATGAATAGCATGGCATGGATCGGCATCATCGTCTGGGGCGTGATCGTGGCGGGTTTCGGCCTGCTGTCGGCGCATCCGCCGGGCGAAACGAGCGCGGGCGGCCTGCAGCCGCAGGACGTGGTATTCCTGGTGGCGGGCGGCCTCGTGACCTGCCTGATCGGCGTGACCGGGCTGCTCGGCTTCATGGGCTGGATCCCCGGCCTGCGCGCGGACAAGGGCGCGGCCTGATTTTTTTGTCAATAAGTACGCCATCGTACAGAGGCCAGCAATACGCATTGGCATACTGGAATCACGACGCTAGAGCGCGGAAATTCCAGTAAAGGAGCAACATCATGCTATATACAATCGCCGTCATTCTGATCGTTCTGTGGCTGCTGGGCCTGGTGACTTCGTACACCATCGGCGGCTTCATCCATATCCTGCTGGTCGTTGCCGTGATCATGATCCTGGTGCGCCTGATCAGTGGACGAGGCATATAGTTGTTAGCGGTTAGAACGTTTGAATTCGTTGTTGCAGTACCCAATCCGTTTCGCAGTCCTGCCCTGACGGCGTGATTGCGAAGCGGATTTTTTGTTAAGGAGACCACCATGCATACCAAACTGACCAAATCCGTCATCGCCGCTTCCCTCGTGGCCCTCACCGCCACCGGCTGCGCCGACATGAGCCCGACCCAGCGCGGCACCGCCCAGGGCGCGGGCATCGGCGCCGGCCTGGGCGCGATCATCGGCGCCTCCACCAGCGGCGGCGGCGGCGGCCGCGCCGCGCGCGGTGCGGCAATCGGCGGCGCCCTCGGCGCAGTGGCCGGCAACATCTGGTCCAAGCGCATGGAAGCACAGAAGCAGCAGATGGAACAGGCCACCCGCGGCACCGGCGTGCAGGTCAGCCAGACCTCCGACAACCGCCTCAAGCTCGAGATCCCGAGCGACGTCTCGTTCGACACCGGCCGTTCCGACATCAAGTCGAACTTCCAGCCGGTGCTCGACCGCTTCGCCAGCACGCTGCAGGAAAACCCGGCCACTACCGTGACCATCATCGGCCACACCGACAGCACCGGTACCCCGGACATCAACCAGCCGCTGTCGGTCGACCGCGCGGCCCGCACCCGCGACTACCTGGCGGGCCGCGGCGTGAACCCGAACCGCATCACCATCGAAGGCCGTGGTGAGCGCGAACCGATTGCCTCGAACGCCGACGCATCCAGCCGCGCCCGCAACCGCCGCGTCGAAATCTACGTCGCGGAGCGCGCGCAGGGTTGAGCATGGCGTGAATATTCACGCTGCTGTCTAGATAAGGGCCGGCCTCGCCGGCCCTTTTTCTTTATCTATGAATAAGTATTTCTTATGCATCGCGAACTAATCCATAAGGCGCACCAGCATCTCCCATGAGCCGCGCTCATGGCTGTGGCAATTAACAAACAAATTACCAAACAGATTTGACTTTTGTCTGTCCGAAATGCTCTGATGTTGCCCTTCGGTGAATATTCACATTGCCGAAGATGTCATCAACTAGAGTCAGACGCCGCGCCGTCCGCGGTCGCGGTTGTGTTTCAGAGTTTCGGAGATATTTTGTCTAAGCAGCAGCAACTCGTAGTAAAGCGCAGCGTCATCGCTGTCGCCGTAGCCCTCGCTTCTGGCGCCGCGTTTGCCCAGCAAGCCGCAGAAGCCCCGGTCCAGAAAGTGTTCGTGACCGGTTCGAACATCAAGCGCGCCGACAAGGAAGGCTCTTCGCCGGTCGCCACCATCAATGCCAAGCAGATCGCCGCCACCGGCGCCAACACCGTGTCGGAACTGCTGCATTCGATCCCGGCCTTCGGCTCGGGCACCTCGAACGACATCACCGACGGCAGCTTCTCGAAAGGCGCCTCGACCGCCTCGCTGCGCGGCCTCGGTTCCTCGTCGACCCTGGTCCTGTTGAACGGTCGCCGCATCACCGCCTCGGCCTACGCCGACCCGAACCAGGGAAAGTCGGCAGTGTATGACCTGAACACGATCCCGGTCTCGGCCATCGAACGCGTCGAGATCTTCAAGGATGGCGCTTCGGCCGTGTACGGCTCGGACGCGATCGCCGGCGTGATCAACTTCATCACCAAGACCAACTACCAGGGCGCGGAATTCACCGCCTCGACCAGCGCCAACGACAACCTCGAGTTCGCTCGTCGGAGCGTCGCAGGCGTGTTCGGCTTCGGCGACCTGCAGGAAGACCGCTACAACGCCTTCCTGACCTTCGACCTGTCCTCGCGCGACCGAACCGGCATCCGCGATGCCCGCGACGTCAAGCAGCACATGTACGCCGACATCAACGCGCGCCTGAACGAATACGGCAGCTACGTGTCCGACCAGCCGTTCTTCTTCCGTGAACGCACCGCCGGCGCGCGCAACTTCGCCACCACCCTGGCCAACGGCGCGGACATCATCAACCGCCTCGGCTGCGACCCGTCGCAGCAGATCACGGGCAACCGCGACCGTCACAACCTGACCGCGACCTCGCTGCTGAACGGCCGTACATTCTGCAACTACGACACCTGGAGCAACCAGGAAGCGCAGTCCAAGGGCAACGACGCCAACGTGCTGGGCAAGCTGACCTACCAGCTCACCCCGGACGTCACCGCCTTCCTCGAGGCCGGCGTCACCCGCACCGAGCGTGAATACACCGGCAACTCGTCGACCCTGAGCACCACCTCGCCGACCACCGTGTTCCGCGCCAACGGCACCGCCAGCGACTACCAGCTGATCCTGCCGGCCGGCCACCCGGACAACCCATGGGCCAACTCGCGCGCCGCCCTGGCCTACCGCTTCAGCGGCATCGACGGCGGTTCGAAGAACGTCAACACCTCGGGCCGCATCCTGGCCGGCCTGAAAGGCACCAGCGGCCAGTTTGACTGGGAAACCGCCGTGCTGCTGAACCGCAGCGAGCGTACCGAGACCATGAAGGGCATGCTGTACCGCCCGACCATCGACCGCATCGTCAGCGAAAACCGCACCCTGGCGCAGACCGCGGCCGACCCGAGCGTGGCGCGCAACGTGATCAACAAGGGCTACGCCCAGGTTGCCCAGTTCGACGCCAAGGCATCGACCACGATCGGCCAGCTGGCCGGCGGTGACATCGGCCTGGCCTTCGGTGGCGAAATCCGCCAGGAAAAGCTGTCGCTGACCCCGGACTACGAGACCCAGGTCGGCAACATCATCGGCCTGGCGAACTCGCTGGTCGACGGCAGCCGCGTGGTGAAATCGGCCTTCGTCGAACTGCGCACCCCGTTCACCAAGAACTTCGAGATGGACTTCGCCGGCCGCTACGACAAGTACCCGACCGAATCGAGCTTCGTCCCGAAAGTCGGCGCCAAGTTCATCGTCAACGACAAGCTGACCTTCCGCTCGTCGTACGCCGAAGGCTTCCGCGCTCCGGCCCTGTCGCAGATCGCCCAGGGCGGCGTCCAGTCGTTCTCGACCGTCACCGACACCATCCGTTGCCCTGACGGCCAGAACCCGGCACTCGGCGGCACCTCGGCCGACTGCTCGCGCCGTATCTCGTCGATGTCGAAGGCCAACCCGGACCTGAAGCCGGAAACCTCGAAGAGCTTCTCGTTCGGCGCGATCATCGCCCCGACCAAGAACCTGGACATCCTGATCGACTACTACCGCATCCGCAAGGAAGACGAAACCGCGCTGCTGCCGGCCGGTTACGTGGTGGACCACCCGGACCTGTACCCAGGCCTGGCCGTGCGTGACAACAGCACCGCCAACCTGCTGATCGACGCCGCTGGCCGTCCGATCCCGGGCACCGGCCCGCTGACCGCGGTCAACCGCTACTACGTGAACCAGGGCGCAACCGAGACCTCGGGCCTGGACTTCGAAGTGGCGCATCGCCTGAACCTGGGCGACAACGGCCGCCTGACCACCAAGCTGGACTGGTCCTACGCGCTGACCTTTAAGCGTTCGGAGCGTCCGGGCGAGCGTGAAGCGAACATCGTCGGCTCCGCCGGTGGCTACTCGGACTGGGCGACCACCGTGGGCGACATCCCGCGTCACCGCGCCAGCCTGTCGAGCAACTGGTCGAAGGGCCCGCACTCGCTCACCGGCTCGGTCGACTTCGTGTCGCCGGTCTCGCTGCTGCGTCGTACCGACAACTGGGTCACCTACGCGACTCCGTACTGCCACTACGGCACCCTGGCGGACGGCAAGACCGCTCCGGGCGGCCTGCCGAAGTTCAGCAACTGGGTGAGCGATTGCTCGATTCCTGAGTGGACCACCTTCAACGTCGCCTATACCTACACCGCCTTCAAGAACTGGACCCTGTCGGGCAACATCAAGAACCTGTTCGATACCGCGGCGCCGTACGATCCGCGTTACCCGACCGAAGGCTTCAACACCCAGCTGCACAACGCAATGGGCCGTTACTTCCGCCTGAGCGCAAGCTACAAGTTCTAATCGGACTCTTAGCTTGAACGAAGCCGCCCGGTGCAAACCGGGCGGCTTTTTTTACGCCCCACGGCTATAGTCGTCGTCAACCGCATTGGGAGCTTCTACATGCATCACGACGACACGATCCGCATCCAGCACCAGCACACGCTGTCCAACGACTACGCCGAACTGAAAAAAGTCATCTACGAACAGCGCCGCAGCAGTGGCGAATGGCAGCAGCAGACGCGCGAGGTCTACGCCAATGCCGGCGGGGCGGCGGTGCTGCTCTACAACCCGTCGAAACACACGGTCTTACTGACGCGCCAGTTCCGCATCGGCGCGCATCTGGCGGGCCACGACGGCTACATGATCGAGGTCCCGGCCGGGATGCTGGACGATGCCGATCCGGGCGAACGGGTGCGCGCGGAGCTGTGCGAGGAAACGGGTTTTCGCGGACATGGGCTGCGCAAGATGATCGAGTTTTATCCCAACCCCTCCTCCCTGACGGAATCGGTGCACTGTTTTTTGGGCGAATACGGGGAGCGTGACCGCCGGGGAGAAGGCGGCGGCAAGGAAGAAGAAGGTGAGGACATCGAAGTCCTGGAGATGGACGTCGACGAAGCGTGGAAGCAGGTGAAGAACGGCGGCATCGTGGATGCCAAGACGGTGATACTGCTGCAGTTCCTGAAGGACGAATTATCGTAACGTGGGCGGCAAAGCCGCCCACCTTACCGATTACGTGGTCTCGGTGAAGGCGAGATAGAGCTCGCGCGCACGACGGGCGACCGGCCCCGCCTCCAGCGTGCGGTCTTCATAGCGCGTGCATGGCGTGACCTTGCCATAGTTGCCGGTACTGAAGATCTCGCGCGCCGCCAACAGCTCTTCCGGAGCCACGCTGCGCTCTTCCACATGCACGCCTTCCGACCCCAAGAGCGCGATCACGCGCGCGCGGGTGATCCCGGCCAGGAAGGTGCCGTTCAGCTTGGGCGTCACCACGGCGCCATCCTGCGCCACGATGAACAGGTTCGAGGACGCGAATTCGGCCACGTTGCCATCGGCATCGAGCATGATCGCCTGGTCGAAGCCGCGCGCCTTGGCCTCGCGCATGGCGCGGGTCGAGTTGGCGTACAGAGCCGAGGCCTTGGCGTCGGTCGGCGCCATGCTGGCCTGGGGGCGGCGCAGGGTCGACAGGCAGCTTGAAAAACCGGCGAAAGGCGGCAGCGGCGCATCGAACAGGGTCAGGGCGAACTGGCTGGCCTCGGCCACCGGAATCAGGAAACCCTCGGTGCCGAACACCAGCGGGCGGATGTAGAGCTCGGCATCAGCCGGGAACTTGGCCACGCCTTCGCGTACCAGCGCTTCCATTTCATCCACACTCAGCGGGCAGCGCAGGCCCAGCTTCTCGGCGGAGGCAATCACGCGCTCCAGGTGCGGGCGCAGGTCGGGCAGCTTGCCGCGCATCGCGCGCGCGCCGTCGAACACCGAGGAACCCAGCCACAGGCTGTGGTCCATTGCGCCATACAGCGGCACATTGCCTTCAGTCCATTCGCCCTTGAAATAAGTCAGGTACATACTTGCCTCTCTTCCGTTGATACAGCCCGTCAGTGTACCGCTTTCAGCTGGTTCATTGTTCGGTGGCGAACCATACGGCCGCGATGCCTCGCGTACACTGTAGCTTTCCAGTGTCAACACCGTACATGCTCCACATTCTCGAACGGATCGATCCCGACAGCGACCGCATCGACCTGCTGGTCGACCTGGTCGATTGCCTGCGCCCGCGTAACCGCTGGGTCTGGCAACAGGCGGACGATCCGGCGCAGGCCGTGCGCACCCTCACCCAGCTACTCAAGGGCAATCCTGCCCAGGCCTGGGCGCTGCGGCGCTACATCACGACCATGCTGGAGCGCCGCCGCCACACCAGCCTGTACAGCGACATCGGCATCCTGTCCAACGACGGCTTTGTCACCGAACTCAAGCGCCGCATCACCTACCGCTTCCTGCCGCCGGCGCTGAACGACCTGTACTTATCGGACGCGCTCGACCAGGTGCTGTACGACGAGGAAGACTACGAGTGGATCTGGATGGTGCCCACCGCCGACTGGATGGAACTGTTCGACGTCATCGCTGATGCGCCCCCACCGACCGACGCGACGCCGGACCGGGCGCGCTACGTCACCCTGATGGGTCTGCTGGATGCAATCCGCACCCTGTCCTGCCGCATCTGCGCCCTCGGCCTGGAGCCGCGCCTGGTGCACAGCTACAGCGAGATCGAGGATTTCGATTCGCCCTTCCTGATGCAGAACATCGAGGTCAACCGCTACCTCGACGAATACGGCCGCTACCTCGACGGCAAGCTCGAGCAGCCGGAAGACGCGCGCCACCTCCTGGTGATGCTCGACCAGTGCGGCGAGGTGGTGGCCAAGATCCGCCGCAGCGCGCAGTCGAACGGCACCAGCGTCGCCCTTACCTATTTGCTGGTGGCCCTGCAGCAAAGCATCGACCGCCTGCACAAGCTGCTCTACCTGGTCGACGTCAGCGGCGACCTGCCGAGCGCGCCGACGGTCGACCTGGAAGCGGTCGCCAGCTCGGTGGCGAGCCCGGGCGGCCTGGTGGCCAGCGACCGCCGCCTGGCCGCGATCGCGCTGGCCGAGGAACTGATCGAAGCCCACAACACCAAGTACCGCGTCCGCGGCCTGCTGCGCGACAACGTCGACCTGCTGGCGCGTAACGTCACCGAGAACGCCAGCCGCACCGGCGAACATTACATTGCCGAGACCCGGCGCGAGCTGCGCCACATGTTCGTGGCCGCCTCCGGCGCCGGCTTCATCGTCGGTTTCATGGCGATGTTCAAGATCATGCTGGGCTACCTGCACACGGCGCCGCTGGTCGAAGCTTTTCTGTTCAGCATGAACTACTCGCTGGGCTTCATCCTGATCTATGTCCTGCACTTCACGGTGGCGACCAAGCAGCCGGCCATGACCGCCCAGCACATTGCCGCCTCGCTGCAAAAGGCGGACAACGGCCGCGGACTCGACGTCGACAGCCTGGCGGTGCTCGTCACGAAAGTGTTCCGCACCCAGATCGTGGCCGTGCTCGGCAACGTGGTGCTGGCCTTCCCGGTGGCCTGGCTGATCGCCGTCGGCTATCAGCTGCTCAACGGCAGCCACATGGTCAGTCCCCTCAAGGCGCACCACCTGCTGGCCGACATCGATCCCTTCCACGGCCCCGCCCTGTTCTACGCGGCCATCGCCGGGGTCTGGCTGTTCGTGGCCGGCCTGATCTCCGGCTACTACGACAACAAGGCCCTGTATACCCGCATGGGCCAGCGCGTGCGCCAGCTGCGCGGCCTGCGCCGCTGGTTGGGCGCGGCGCGCCTGGACCGCTTCGCCGGCTACATCGAGGACAACCTCGGCAGCCTGATGGGTAACTTCTTCTTCGGCCTGATGCTGGGCATGACCGGCTTCGTCGGTTTCCTGCTCGGCCTGCCGCTCGACATCCGCCACGTCACTTTCTCGACCGCCAACTACGCCACCGCCCTGGTCGGGCTCGACTATGCACTCTCTTGGCGCCAGATCGGCACTGCCGCCGCCGGCGTGGCGCTGATCGGCACCGTCAACCTCCTGGTCAGTTTCGGGCTGGCGCTGTGGGTCGCGATGCGCGCCCGCAAGATCCGCTTCAAGCGCGGCATCCTGTTGCTGCAGGCCCTGGGCCGCCGCTTCATCAGCGCGCCTGTCGAATTCTTCCTCGGCCCCAAGGCCACCACCCCAAGCAGTGAACTCATCATCATGAGGGACACGAAATGAATAAGAAGCGCTTGAGCACTTTCCTGGCATGCCTGGCCTTAGTCGGCGTGATTGCCTCCTGCAAGAGCCTGCCCGACGCCGAGACCCTGCCCGACAGCCCGTCCAAGGCGGTGCCGACGGTGGCCACGCCGCGCGGCATGCTGGGAACGAAGCAGGCTTCGCAGCTGCTGGCCAAGCGCTGGGCGAATGCCTCGCCCGACCTCAAGCAGCTGGCGGTACTGGAAGAACAGGCGACCGGCGCACCCCTCATCCCCGGCAACAAGGTGACCCTGCTGTTCGACGGCCCGGCCACCATGCGCGAAATGATGGCGGCGGTGCGCGAGGCCAAGACTTCGATCAATCTCGAAACGTACATCTTCGACCGCGACCCGATCGGCCTGCAGTTCGCCGAACTGCTGATGGAAAAACGGCGCCAGGGCGTGGTGGTGAACATCATCGCCGACGCCGTCGGCACCCTGGCCACGCCCAAGGAATTCTTCGATCGCATGCGCGCGGCGGGCGTCAGCGTGATGATCTTTAACCCGGTGGACCCGACCAAGCGGCCCGGCAACTGGCAGCTGAACAATCGCGACCACCGCAAGATCATGGTGGTCGACGGCAAGATCGGCTTCACCGGCGGCATCAACATCAGCGAGACCTATGCCAACAGCTCGCTGTTCCGCTCGCGTAAGAAGCCGGAGACGGTGGACAGCGAGCAGGTCGGCTGGCGCGATACCCACATCCGCATCGAAGGCCCGGCGGTGGCGGCGCTGCAGTACGCCTTCGTCAACAACTGGGTGCACCAGGAGGCCGGCGAACTGCCGCCCGCCGAATACTTCCCGCGCCTTGCGCCCGCCGGCGACAAGGTGCTGCGCGTGCTGGCCACCTCGCCGGACCGCGATTCCGAGATCTACAAGTCGCTGATGGTGGCCATGAACGAGGCCAAGAAATCGATCCACATCACCTCGGCCTATTTCGTACCGGACCAGCAGATCGTCGACTCCCTGATCGCGGCGGCCAAGCGCGGCGTGGACGTCAAGCTGGTGCTGCCTGGGGTGTCGGACCACGACCTGATCAAGTACGCCGGCCAGGCCTTCTATGACCAGCTCCTGGGCGGCGGCGTCAAGATCTACCAGCTGCAGGTGGCGGTGCTGCACGCCAAGACCGCGGTGATCGACGGCATCTGGTCGACCATCGGCTCGGCCAACATCGACCGCCGCAGCTTCATCCACAACTACGAGCTGAACGTGGTGGTGCTGGACCCGGCCTTCGGGCAGGACATGGAGGCGGCCTTCAATGAAGACCTGCGCAGCTCGAAAGAGATCACGCTGGAGCAGTGGAAGCACCGGCCGTGGAAGGACCGGATCCGCGAGTTCATGGGACGCCTGGCCGAGTATTGGATCTGATTTTCGTAGGGTGGGCAGGTTTCCTGCCCACGCGTTCAACCAGCTATGGAATTGCCGCGCAGGCTGCAGCACCGTGACTTGAACGCGTGGGCGGCATAGCCGCCCACCCTACGGTAAAGCGATCTGTTTAAAGTCCGGCTGCCATCAGGCCATCGTTATGCGGCGTCCAGACATTCCCGGTGCGCAGGAACTTGTCGGTATCGACCAGTTCAAAGTGCCCGTGCACCACGTCCCAGCCGTAGCGGTCGATCTCGACCATCTGACTATCCACCCGCAGCACATTGAAGGAATTCACCTCGCCGCGCCCGCGGGTCGAGGTTGCGGTGCCGGCCTGCACCACCAGCGCCGCGTATTCGCTCAGCTGGTAGCGCGCCGCCGTGCTGCCGGCGTGGCTGGCATGCATGTGCCCGCCCATCAGGATGTCGACCCCGCATTCCGAGAAAGCCTGCATGGCGCGCGGCGCCCGGTTGACCAGGTCGCGCTCTTCGAAATGGTCCGGCAGGTCGAAGGGATGGTGGGCCACCACGATGCGGGTGACCTCGGCCGGCACCTTGGCCAATTGCTGGCGCACCACCTCCAGCTGGTCGCGGCTCACCTTGCCGTCCTTGATGGTGAACGAGCGCGCGGTATTGACGCCGACAACCGCGATCTCGTCGTCGATGTAGACCGGGTCGAGGTCGTCCGTGATGTAGCGCTTGTAGCGTTCGAGCGGCTTCACGAAGCGGCGGAATACGTTGTATAGCGAGATGTCGTGGTTGCCCGGCACGATGATCTGCGGGCCCGGCAAGGTGTCGAGGTAGGCGCGCGCCTCTTCGAACTGTTCCGGCTTGGCGCGCTGGGTCAGGTCGCCCGAGACCACCAGCACGTCGGGGTCGATGCGCTCGATCAGCGTGCGCAGCGGCGCGAGCAGGCCGTGGTCGACGCGACCGAAATGCAGGTCCGACAGGTGTACGAGTGTGCGCATCCTTTTTTCCTTATCAGATGTCTTGCTGCTCGACGGCTGCACTGGCGCGCCGCTCGCGCGCCCGCTTGCGCCGGTTGAGGGTGGCGGCGCCGGTGATGCAAATCGCCAGCCAGCCGCAGCCTTCGGCAAACGCCGCCAGCACGTCGGACAGATAATGGACTCCAAGATACATCCTCGAGAACGCGACCGTCGCCACCATGGCCAAGGCGAGCACGAAAGGCAGTACCCTGCCCGCCAACGACCTGGCATGGCGCGCCGCATAGCAGGCAATAAAACCGTACAGCACGGTGGCCCCCATCGCGTGGCCGCTGGGGAAGCTATAGGTACTCAGCTCCAGTAGCGGCTCGGCGAAATGCGGCCGCGCACGCTCGAAGGTGTGCTTCAGCAACACGTTCAGGATCTGCCCGCCTGGCACGCTAGCGACCAGGGCCACGATCCAGTAGCGGTGGCTCTTGCGGTACAGCCAGATCCCGACGCACAGGGCCAGGATGAGAATCCCTGGGGTGCTATGCACGTGCGTGACCACCAGCAGCACCTGGCGCAGCAGGTTATCGGTACGTGCATGGGCGTGCAGCCAGTTGGCCACTTCCACGTCGAGCTGGGTGATCGGGGCGCCGGCGACGACCGCGCCAGCCATCTGGGCGAACACGGCCATGGCAACCAGCAGCATGGCCACGCCGGCGGTCAGGTACAGGCCGTACTCCCCTTCAGGGGAAAAGCGGGCGGCGGCAAAGCGATGGAGTCGGGGAAGGAAGTTCTCGGTCATGCCTGGCTCGGTGGTTTCAGGGCTCGGGCTTGATATAAGGCCAATTGGCGAAAAAACCACGAAAATAAAAATTTACTGTACATCCGCACAGTAACTGTAGATTTATACAGTGGTTGTGATATTCTTTACTCACTTCAACGAATTTAATAAGAGGAAACAACCATGACCACTCTGAACAGCTCCTTCGGCCTGGAATATGCACCTGTCCCTTTTATGGTCCGCATCGGCCGTCGCGAAGTCCTGATCACCCGTGACTTCCGCAAGCGTTTCTATGCAGTCAACCCAATCATCGAGTGCGATACCGGCATCGAGCCGGGTCACCTGGAAGTCCTGCTGTTCAAGCGCTGGCTGCTGATCCTGTCCAAGGCTCATTAAAAAAGCGCATATTGTTAAGCGATTTAATTCGTTCCTTCAGGGGGAACTGAGCCTTAAGCTGAAGGCTCCAAAATGCCCCCTGAAAGAACAACATGCTTCGCAAAACCTTCCTGCACTCGCTGGCCGCCCTGACGCTGCTGGCACCGCTGTTCGGCCAGACTGCTTCCGCAGCGGATGTTACCCTGCTCAACGTGTCCTACGACCCGACCCGTGAGCTCTACCAGGACATCGACGCCGCCTTCGCCCGCCAGTGGAAGGCCAAGACCGGCGACACCGTCACCGTCAAGCAGTCGCACGGCGGCTCGGGCAAGCAGGCGCGCGCCGTCATCGATGGCCTCTCGGCCGACGTGGTCACGCTCGCGCTGGCCTACGACATCGATGCTATCAGCGAAAAAGGTTTGATCGCGCCCGGCTGGGAGAAGCGCCTGGCCTACCGCAGCGCGCCCTACACCTCGACCATCGTGTTCCTGGTCCGCAAGGGCAACCCGAAACAGATCCGCGACTGGAACGACCTGATCAAGCCAGGCGTGTCGGTCATCACCCCGAATCCGAAGACCTCGGGCGGCGCCCGCTGGAACCACCTGGCCGCCTACGGCTACGCCCTGCGCCAGCCGGGCGGTTCGCCGGCCACCGCCAAGGATTTCCTGGGCAAACTGTACAAGAACGTGCCGGTGCTCGATTCCGGCGCCCGCGGCGCCACCACCACCTTCGTCGAGCGCGGCATCGGCGACGTGCTGCTGGCCTGGGAAAACGAAGCCCTGCTGGCGCTGCGCGAGCTGGGCCCGGACAAGTTCGAAATCGTGGCCCCGTCGATCAGCATCCTGGCCGAACCGCCGGTGGCCGTGGTCGACAAGAACGTCGACAAGAAGGGCACCCGCAAGGTGGCCCAGGCTTACCTCGAGTTCCTGTACACCGATGAAGGCCAGGACATCGTCGCCAAGAACTACTACCGTCCGGCCGTGGACAAGTTCGCCAAGAAGTATGCCTCGCAGTTCCCGAACGTGAAGCTGTTCCCGATCACGGAACTTGGTGGCTGGACCCAGGCGCAGAAGGCGCACTTCGCCGACGGCGGCCTGTTCGACCAGATCTACCAGCCGGGCAAGTAAGCCGCGTAGCAGTACCAAGCCAAGAAACGGGCGCCCTCACACGGCGCCCGTTTTTCTTTCAGGCCGCCTTCCACTGCGGACCGGCTTCGTGCAGGCCGCAGTAGGTGGCGATCTGCCTGGCCGTAACGAGGCAGGCATCGACGTCGAGCCCGGCGCCGAAGCGATAGCAGCCTCCGGTGGTCTCGATCTCAATCAATCCCTGCCCCATCCCGAGCGCGGCATACTTGCCGTCGGCCGAATACGGTCCTGGCTCTGGACCGACGCGCACCGAACGCACGCTGGCGGCCGCCAGCACCAGCATGTCTTCCTCCCCGAGCGCCCACTCTGGGGCGCCGTCCCGGTACAGCAACAGCTCGTCGCGCACGAACAGATTGCGGACAATCAGCGCAACGCAGGCGGTCGCCATCAGGACCAGCACCCACACCTTGAACCAGGAAAAACGTTCCGGGTCATTCAGCAGTTTGAACGCCGCCAGCGCCAGCACCGAGAGAGCCGCGCAGGACAGGACGATGGCCATCGGCTGCCGCGCGCGCGGGCAGACGATGTGCAAGGGTTCGGGAGTCGAGGAGATGGAATAGACGCTCATGGGCGACAGCGTAAGGCGCGCCTGCTGTCTTAGCAAGACGAAATATCCCAAAGGCAAGCGAAAACACCGAATCCGCCAGCCGGGCTAGGATGGTGGCCGTTCATCAACCTGGCCTGTCCTGCGGCCGGACGCCGCGGACCAAGCCTCTTCACCCATCTGAAAAGGATCACGTCATGGCAATCAGACTCCGGAAACTTCACGACCAGGTCATGGTCATCACCGGCGCCACTAGCGGCATCGGCCTGACCACCGCCCGCATGGCCGCCGCGCGCGGCGCCCGCCTCGTGCTGGCCGCGCGCAGCAAGGATGCGCTCGACGAATTGGCCGACGAGATGCGCAGCAAGGGCGTCATGGTCGAGACCGTGGCCGCCGACGTCGGCGACATCGCGGACGTCGAGAAGATCGGCGACAAGGCGATCTCGCGCTTCGGCCGCATCGATACCTGGGTCAACAATGCCGGCATCTCGGTGTACGGCCGCCTGGAAGAAGTGAAGCCGGAAGACCACCATCGCCTGTTCCAGACCAACTTCTGGGGCACCGTCAACGGTTCGCTGGAAGCGGTGCGCCGCATGAAGCACCGCGGCGGCGCCATCATCAACGTCGGCAGCGAAGTGTCGGAACGCTCGATCCCGATGCAGGGCATGTACGCGTCCTCGAAGCACGCGGTGAAGGGCTTCACCGAGGCGCTGCGCATGGAACTGGAAAAGGAGGGAGCGCCCTTGCAGGTGACCCTGGTGCGCCCGGCGGCGATCGACACCATGTTCGCGGTACATGCACGCAATTACATGGACCGCGAACCCGCCCTGCCGCCGCCGATCTACGCGCCGGAAGTGGTGGCCGACGCCATCCTGTACTGCGCCGAACATCCGAAGCGCGACGCGTATGCGGGCGGCGCCTCGAAAATGATTGCGGCCGGTTCCAAGCTGATGCCGGCCCTGTTCGACCGCTACATGAACGCCAGCATGTTCAAGCAGCAGAAATCGGAGCGCCCGACGGCGCCGAACCGCCGCGACGCGCTCTACAAGCCCGATCCGGCGACCGAGCTGCGCCAGCGCCAGGGCATGCCGCAGACCGTGCACGAGCGCAGCCTGTATACGAAAACCAGCCTGCGCTCGTCGCCCGTGACCACCGCCCTGGTGGCAGGCGGCGCGCTGTTAGCCGCCTTCAGCCTCTCGCGGCGGTTTAGTCGTTAAGAAATCGGTGTCCTCCTCGGTCAGCGGCAGGTCGGGGATGGACACGATTTGATCGGTGTCGATGTCGGCGCCGTCCCTGGACACATTGTCGCGCCCGGCTGCGGCGCGCTCGCCGGTGCCGCCCAGGTCGCTGTCACCCGAGAAGTTGGCGTCGCCGACGTCGGGACCGGCGGTGCCGCCGGCATGGCTTTGTTCCATGTCCGAAGTGGTGCCGTGGTCGAAGTCGAGGGTCTGGTCCGGATCGAGCGCTTCGGCAAAGCCGGGGCCGCCGACCACGTCGCTACCGGTGTCGGAAATGTCGCTCGGGCCGAGGGAATCGATGCCGTGTCCCTTGCCGAGACTACGGTCTGGACCTTCCGGGAAGTTGTCCGGATCAAGTGTGCTTGCGCCTGTCATACTGCCTCCTGATGGTAATTGAGTCATGGAGACAGGCTAACGTTTTTTGCAAGTCTGCGTCGCAGCGCACGGCTTAGAACGCGTGCCGCATGCCCAGATTGATCGCGCCGCCGCCGCCCGTGCGCACGTTGGCATTCTGGATACCGCTCTGGTGCCGGATGTGCGAGTAGGCGGCGTAAAAGTCGAGCTTGCGCGAGACCGCGTAGGTGGCGCCAACCGCAATCTGGCGCGCGTCGCGGTCGGCCGGGTCGCGATCGTTCTTGCGGATGTAGGACGCCAGCAGCGTGGTCGCGCGCGTGATCGGCACCGCCACCCCGGCCAGCACGTCGCGGCTGTCGGTGGACGGAATCGAGGTGATGCCGGCGCCGTAGGGATTGTCCGGATTGAACAGCGGCGAGCTGCCCCAGCCGCGGCTGGCGCTGTAGGCGGCGTAGGCCGTGCCCCAGTTGAAGCGCATGTTGGCGGCGACGATGGAATTCTTGGCCGCCATGCTGACGTCGACCGGGTTGATGCGGGTGATCTTGACCACGTTGCGGTTCTGGTGCGCCGCGCGAATCGTCAGCGGGCCCAGGTTGAAGCCGACCGACATGCCCCAGGCGCGGCCCGATGGCGAACCATCGATGTCGCCCTTGCCCCAGGAAGAGCCGGCGGTAAAACCGTTATATTCACTCTGGTAGGTGACGCTGTCGCTGGCGCGGCGCACTTCGAGGGCACCGGTGCCGCTGCCGGCCAGGCCGCCGTGGAAGGGGTCGCCGACGTCGCTCAGGGCCAGGAATTCCAGGTTGTACTGGCGGCCCACGGTGAGCGCGTGGGTTTCGGCGGAACGGCGCTGCTCCGCTTCGTGCGCGGTTTCCAGCGTGAAAATGGCTGGCGCATCGCCGCCACGGCCGGGCGCGCCCTTGCCGCTGGCTTCTCCAGACGGCGCCGGGCACCCTTTGGTGCAGGCTTCCTTTACTGCCCCGGCAACGGCGCCCCCATCGGGGGCGGTCGCGTTCTCGGCCGAGGCGCAAGCCGCGCTCGCTCCGAGCAGGGCACATGCGACGAGTGAGATCTTCATGGCGTCATTCCCTCTTTGATGCCATCATTCCCTGCTTCGGCGAGCTGATCTGTCTATTACTTCACATAAAACAGCAGCCGTGCATACAAATATCGAAATGGAGCAAGGCATCCGGGTGAGCCGAACTTTCCGGCCTGCTTATGGTTCTACACCGTAGAATGAGTGGACACAAGAGGCTTTCACAAACTCCGGGAGACCCCATGCCATCTGTTGTCCGCGCGCTGCCTATTCTTGCCCTGGCAATATCTGCCGCCATCACTTCCCTGCCGACCTTTGCTCAACAAGCCCCTGCGACGCCCATGGCCCATGCGGCCTGGACGCGCAGCGCGAACATCTACGAAGTCAATATTCGCCAGTACACGAAGGAAGGGACATTCAATGCCTTCGCGAAACACCTGCCGCGGCTGCGCAAGATGGGCGTGGACATCCTGTGGCTGATGCCGGTGCAGCCAATCGGGGTGAAGAACCGCAAGGGCACGCTCGGCAGCTACTACGCGGTGCGCGACTACACCGCCGTGAACCCGGAATTCGGCAGCATGGACGACTTCAAGCGCCTGGTGAAGCAGGCCCAGGGCCTGGGTATGCACGTGATCATCGACTGGGTCGCCAACCACACGGCCTTCGACAATCCCTGGACCGTACAGCATAAGGACTGGTACCTGAAGGATGCCAAGGGCGAGATCTTCCCGGTGACCTATACCGAGGGCCCGGAGCCCGAGTACTGGACCGACGTCACCGGCCTGGACTGGAAGCAGCCGGCCCTGTGGAAAGGCATGACCGAGGCAATGGCCTTCTGGGTGCGCGAGACCGGCATCGACGGCTTCCGCTGCGACGTTGCGGCCAAGGTGCCGACCGCGTTCTGGGAACAGGCGCGGACCGAGCTGGAGCGGATCAAGCCGGTGTTCATGCTGGCCGAGGCCTGGCAGCCCGAACTGCACCGGCGCGCCTTCGACATGAGCTACGGCTGGGATACGCTGGGGGTGTTCAAGGACATCGCCAAGGGCAAGGCGGACGCACGGACATTGAAGGCGCTGTTCGAGAAGCCGCCGGTCGCTTATCCCGAGGGCGCCTACCGCATGCGCTTCACCAGCAACCACGACGAGAACTCCTGGCATGGCAGCGACGTCGAGCACTACGGCCCGGCGTTCAAGGCGATGGCGGTGCTGGCGGCCACGCTGCCGGGCATGCCGCTGATCTATGGCGGCCAGGAGGCGGGCCTGGACAAGCGGCTCGAGTTCTTCGAAAAGGATCCGATCGTGTGGAAGGAGCATTCCAATGCGGCGATGTATGCCTGGCTGCTCAAGCTCAAGCACGACAATCCGGCGCTGTGGAACGGGCAGTACGGCGGGACGATGCGGGTGCTGGAGAGCGGCAACGACAAGGTGTTCGCGTTCCGGCGTGAGAAGGATGGCAATGCGGTGTCGGTGGCCGTCAATCTGTCGGGGACGCCGCAGGAGTACGGCGTCAGCGGGAAGAAGGAGAAGCTGGACGCCTGGGGCTATCAGGTCACGGGGGCGATCAAATAAGTCGGTCGCTGCGCTCTAATCTGCTCGTGCTGTGCTGTGGAGTTTGCCCGAGCAGCGTTAGCTCGTGAACCCTACCGACGCAACTGCGCAAACCCCACCGGCTCCCACTCCCTGAGCGCCAGCAGCAGCCCCGTGCCGCGGCGCTGGGGCAGCGGCGCAGCCAGGCTCTCCTCGTGCAGCTGCGCAAAGCGCGCGCGCAGCTGGCGCAGCTCGCCCTGCAGCTTGGCGCGCGCACTCTCCGTCAGCATCCCGTGCACGAAGTCGAGCGACTCGCTGGCCTGGCCGAAGACGCTGTCGATGAAGTCGGGCATGCCCTGCTCGCGGAAGTACTGGCGGATCGGCCCGCCCGGCAGCCAGTCGAAATCGCGCGCGACGTTCAGGCGGATGCGGTTGCCCGGCAGGAGCGTGATCAATTCCAGCCGGTCCAGGCGCAGCAGCAGCTGCACGCATTCGGCTTCGCTCAGGCGGTACACCTGCAGCATCTGCGCCATGGTCCAGTGGTTCAGCGCGCACACCGTCACCAAGAGCAGGCGCGTGTCGGACACCAGCTCGCGTTCCTGCGCGGGTGTGAGCGTACGCAGGCGCTGGTAGCCCTGCCCCGCCTCCTGCGCCAGCTCGGCCAGGGTCAGGCCCAGCAGGCCGCAGATCTCTACCAGCCGATCGAGCGTGAACTGCTCGGTCGCGAACAAGCGCTTGACGCTCGGTTCGGACAGGTCGAGCGCCTCGGCCACGTCGCGGTAGGTCTTGCCCTGCTGTTTCAGTTCGCGCTTGAGCGTGGCGATGAGTTGGGTGATCTCGGACATGCGGGGCCGTGGCAGGAAATGAAGGTGCGGCGATGGTAGCAGCCGCTCGCGCAGCCCGGCAAGCCTGCCCTCAGACCGAGGCGGCCAGCGCGACGCCGTTCTTGCCGGTGCGCTTGACCGCGTACATCGCGTGGTCGGCGCGCGCCAGCCAGGCGTCGACGTCGAGCGGGTCTTCCGGCCGGTGCAGGGCGACGCCGATGCTGGCGCCCACCTTCACCGTGGCGCTGCGCAGCAGGAAGGGTTCCTTCAGGCGCTCGAGCAGCTTGCGCGCGGTGTCCTCGGCGTGGGCGGCGTCGCTCAGCATCTCCAGCACCACCACGAACTCGTCGCCGGCCAGGCGCGCCACCATGTCGGTCTTGCGCACGCCCTGCGCCAGGCGCTCGCCGAACTGGCGCAGCAGCTCGTCGCCCTCCTCGTGGCCATGGCTGTCGTTGACCGCCTTGAAGCCGTCCATGTCGAGGAACAGCAGCGCGCACGGACGGCCGACCCGGCGTGCCCGGCTCATCGCCTCGGGCAGGGTTTCCAGCAGCGCGCGCCGGTTCGGCAGGCCGGTGAGCACGTCGCGCAGCAGCAGCGCCTGCAGTTCGGCGGTGCGCTCGGCCACCGCCGCCTCGAGGCGTTCGTTCAGCGCCAGCAGCGCGTGCCGGTGCGCGGTCTCGCTGCTCACCAGGTCGCGCATGGTGCTGGACAGGATTTGCGTTTCGAGGAAGCCGTCCACCTGCGGGATCGGCGGCGGCTCCTTGCCGGCGTTGGTCGCTTCGGTGACGCGCTCGATCGCACGGCGCAGCTGGGCCATCGGGCGCGTCAGGTGGCGCGCCATCGCAGCCGCGGCGCCCGCCAGCAGCAGCGCCAGCAGCGCGCTCCAGGCCAGCATGCGGCGCTTCAGGTCGACCGTGCCTTCCATCGCCCGGTCCTCGGTCTGGCGCACCAGCACGCTCCAGCGCAGCGAGGCCGGGTCGAGCATGTCGCCGGTCTGGCTGTAGCCGGTCAGGTAGGCGCGGCCATCCGGCCAGACCTCACGCATCGAGCCGGTCAGGCCCTTCTGCGCCAGGCGCAGGCTGCTGGTGTCGACCTTGGTCTCGACCATGCCGTCCGGACCGAGGATGACGGTGCCGTCGTCGCGGATCACCAGGATCTCGGCGCCGTATTCGCGCAGCGCCGGCGTGAGCAGCTTGCGCGCATGCAGGCGCGCCCACTCCCAGCTCATGTGCAGGCCAAGCACCGCGGCCGGCTTGCCGCCGGCGTCGAGGATCGGGCCGGAGGCGTCGACGAAGCGCCACGGGTCGGGCCGGCGCGGCAGCATCTTCTCGAGCAGCACGGCAGGATGGTAATCGGTGGCGTGCACGCCGCGCATGCCGCTGGCGAACCACGGACGCTTGGCGACGTTGGCGCCTTCCAGCATGCGGCCCGTAGCGGCCGTCACCTTGCCGTCGAGATCGGCGATGCCGATCCAGGCATAGTCCGGAAAAGTGCGCTGCAGGCTTTCCAGCACCGCGCGCATCTCGGCGGGGTCGCGCGCATAGCGCAGTGCCGGCAGCTCGGCCAGCAGGCGGGTGTCGCCGGTGGCCTGCTCGATCACGCGGTTCAGTGAATCGCGCATCTGCCAGGACAGCTGCTGCAGGCGCAGCTGGGCTTCTTCGCGCGCCTGGCGCACGGCGAAATGGTTGACCAGCGCCAGTTGCAGCGCGACCGTCAGCGCAACCGTGGCGCAGACGGCCAGGGTCATCAGGCTGGACAGACGCATTTTTCCGAAGAAGCCGCTCATGGGTGAATCATAACCAAGCAGATAAGTAACCTAGCATTGTAGCTAGTTTACTGTTTTGAAATAAATACCTAATGGCATTATTCGTTGCAAAACTGACCAATTTGTGGCGTTGCAACAAAACCACCTATCCCATTGGAAATAGCTTGTATATTCAAATGGAATGGATGAGCTAAACTGGAACTTATTATTCCTTCGCGACGAATAGTGCATGACGACCCAGATGGACCGCTTCCAGGAGATGCGCATCTTCACGCGCATCGTCGAACGCCGCAGCTTCACGCTGGCGGCCGAGGACCTGCTACTGCCGCGCGCCACGGTAACCAACGCCATCAAGCGCCTGGAAGCGCGCCTGGCCACGCGCCTGCTCGAGCGCACTACGCGCGTGGTGGCGCCCACCCTGGATGGCCAGGCCTATTACGAGCGCTGCGTGCGCCTGCTGGCCGACCTGGCCGAGATGGAGAGCGTCTTCAGCCACGCCGAGCCGTCCGGACTGCTGCGCGTGAACCTGCAGGCGACGCTGGCGCAGCAGGTGCTGGCGCCAAACCTGCCCGCCTTCCTGGCGCGCTATCCCGACATCGTGCTGCAGATCGGCGAAGGCGACCGGCTGGTCGATCTGGTCCGCGAAGGCATCGACTGCGTGCTGCGCGTCGGGAACCTGCAGGATTCCTCGATGGTGGCGCAGCAGGTGGCGCAGCTGACCCAGGTGACCTGCGCCAGCCCGGCCTACCTGGCACGCCACGGCCGCCCGGCCAGCCTCGAGGACCTCGACCAGCACCAGGCGGTGCACTACATCTCGTCCGCCACCGGCCGCCCCTACCCGCTCGAATTCGTCATCGGTGGCGAAGTACGGCAGGTGCTGCCGCCGGCCGCCGTCAGCGTGAGCGGCGCCGACATGTACACGGCGACGGCCATCGCGGGCCTCGGCATCGTGCAGGTGCCGCGCTACCGCATCGAGGACGAACTGCGCAGCGGCCAGCTGGAGATCGTCCTGCCGCTGCTCCCGCCGCCCGCGCTGCCGGTCTCGGTGCTGTACCCGCAAAGCCGCCAGCTGTCGCCGCGGGTGCGCGTGTTCGTCGACTGGATCCGGGCCAGCTTCGCGCAATTCCCCCATCTTTGAGCACGCGGCGGTGTACCATGGCGGAGCCAATCCTCCATGGAGCGCGTCGATGAAAACAGCACTGTGCCTGCTCGCCTGCCTGCTCGCCGGATTCGCCGGCGCGGCGCCGCCATCGGCCTCCCCCGTCCCGGACGACGAGGTAAGACGCCTCATGAAGCGCGAACACGTCGAGGGCCTGGCGCTGGCCGTGATCGACCGCGGCCAGGTGGTGAGCGTCAAGACCTACGGCCGGCGCAACGTCGAACGCAACTTGCCGCTCACGCCGCAGACCATCATGTACGGCGCTTCGCTGACCAAAGCTGCTGTCGCCTACATGCTGCTGCAGCTGGTGGACGAAGGAAGGCTCGACCTCGACGCGTCCCTGGACAAGCTCCTGCCGAAGCCCCTGCCGGCATTCGACCGTGAACCCTGGGACTACACGGCCCTGGCCGGGGACGAGCGCTGGCGCAAGCTGACGCCGCGCATCCTGCTCACGCATTCCTCGGGCTTCGCCAACTTCCGCTGGCTGGAAGCGGACCGCAAGCTGCGCTTCCACTTCGATCCGGGCACGCGCTACGCCTATTCGGGCGAAGGCTTCTACATCCTGCAGCTGATCGTCGAGCGCGGCCTGGGCCTGGACCTGGGTGCGGAGATGCAGCGCCGCGTGTTCGACCGATTCGGGATGCGCAACACCAGCATGCAATGGCGCGCCGACTTCGCCCACAATCTCGCCGACGGCTACATGCTGGACGGGACGATGGAGCCGCACGACGAGCGCAGCCGCCCGAGCGCCGCCGGCTCGATGGACACCAGCATCGAAGACCAGGCGCGCCTGTGGGCCGGCATCGTGCGGGGCGAGGGATTGAGCGCGGCGTCGCGCGCGATGATGGTCAAGGCCCAGCTGCCGATCGCCTCAAGCGGCCAGTTCCCGACCCTCACCGCCGGCCCGGCCACCTGGCCGCAGTCGCTGGCAGCCGGCCTGGGCGTGGTCACCTTCGCCGACCGCAGCGGGCCGGCCTGGTTCAAGGGAGGTCACAACGACAGCACCGGTAACATGGTGCTGTGCCTGGAGCGCGGCCAGCGCTGCGTGGTCATGCTGGCCAACGACGTGCGCGCCGAGAAGATCTATCCCGAACTGGCGCGCCGCGTGCTGGGCGAAACGGACATGCCGTGGAAGTGGGAATACGGCTGGTTCCAGCCGCAGGTGGCTCAGTTGCCGAAGTAACGGCCGGGGCGATGCCAGGCCATGACCATGCTGCTCATGGCAATCGCGCTCAGCGAGGACCAGCCCACCAGGCCAGGGGAGACGATGCCGAGTGCGGCCAGCAGGATCACGGCGTCGATTGCCACCTGGGTGCGGCCGGCATTGATCCCGTACTTCTTCTGCAGCCACAAGGTGACGATACCGGTGCCGCCGACGCCGGCGCCATGGCGCGCCAGGGCCAGGATGCCCATGCCGCAGAAGGTGCCGCCGCCGAGCGCCGCCACCATCGGGTGGATGTGGCCGATCACCAGGCCGTTCGGCATCAGCTTGAGCATGGCCATGATCAGGATGCTGCCGACCAGGGACTTGATGGTGAAGCGCGCGCCCATGAACAGGTAGCCGAACAGGAAGAACGGCAGGTTGATGAGCATGAACAGCATGCCGACCGAATAGCCGGACAGGTAGGACACCAGCAGCGAGATGCCGGCCACGCCGCCCGTGATCAGCCCGGCCGCCTGCAGCAGCAGGACGCCCATGGCGACAAACAGCACGCCTACGGCGATGCCGTAGACGTCGTCGAAGAAGGTATGGGGCTTGGCCGGCATGGGACGAGGAGCCTTTACCGGCTGCGACTGAAGGGTGCCCTGCATCATCGCAGCGCTACTCCACGAACGGCGACAAGACCCATGACGCACGGGCGCTGGGACATATTCGAGCCGGACAGGAGTAAATGCTTCATTTTCCTCACGTTTCTCAGGGCTGGAACGATCGCAAGATCGGGGAAAGTGGATGGTACTGCTGGGTACAGCCCCGAATTATGTCGCATGTTGCAACGCAATGTAAGTGCGGAAATTCACATGTCAGACATTCGTGCGACGAATATCAGGTAACGAAGGGGCTTGGCGGGGACGATAAGGGAACAGCTGCTTACTGTCGCGTATGAAAACTGCTACATCAAGGGGAGCGGCCCGGCGGACCGCTCCCCTGCTCTGCTATTTATAGAGCACTTCCGGCAGCCACATGCCGATGGCCGGGAAGGTGTACAGCAGGATCACGCCCAGCACCTGCAGCCCCATGAAGGGCAGCATGCCCAGGAAGATCTGGTTCAGCGTGACGTGCGGCGGCGACACGCCCTTCAGGTAGAAAGCCGACATGGCCACCGGCGGCGAGAGGAAGGCGGTCTGCAGGTTCATCGCCACCAGCAGGCCGAAGAACAGCGGATCGATGTTGAAGTGCGGCAGCAGCGGCACGAAGATCGGCATGAAGATCACGATGATCTCGGTCCACTCGAGCGGCCAGCCGAGCAGGAAGATCACGACCTGGGCCAGGATCATGAACTGCACCGGCGTCAGGTCCATGCCCAGCACCCAGTTGTTGATGATCTCCTGCCCGCCCAGCAGCGCGAAAGCGGCCGAGAAGATGCTGGAGCCGACGAACAGCCAGCACACCATCGCGGTCGTCTTGGTGGTGAGGTGGGCCGATTCCCGCAGCAGCTTGAGGTTGAACCTGCGGTAGGCGATCGCCAGGATCAGGCCCCCGAAAGCGCCCATGGCCGCCGCCTCGGTCGGCGTGGCCAGTCCGAACACGATGCTGCCCAGGACCGCCAGGATCAGGATCGCCAGCGGAAACAGGGAGCCGAGCAGCATCTTGAAGATCTCGAGCCGGGCAAACGTGAACAGCAGGTAGAACACTGCCATCGCCGCGGCCAGCACCGCCAGCGTGATCCAGAAGCCCGTGGGCGCCGGCTTGGCAACGGGATCGGCGGAGGCCGGGGCCGGAATCACCGGCGTGGCCTCCGGCGCCGGCGCCGCAGCGGCCTGCGCGGGCGGTTCCGCCAATGCGCCGTCCTGCGGCGGCTCGGCCAGCGCACCTTCGACCGGCGGCTCCGCCAGCCCGCCGGCTTCGCTGCCGGATGCGCTATCGAGACTCTGCTGGTCGTCCATCGCGACCAGCTCCGTGGCCGGCGCTTCCGGCGCGGTCACCAGCCGATAGCTGACGCCCATCACGAGGGCGAAGGCCAGCGCCGGCAGCATGGCGACGAACAGGTTGTTCGCCAGCGTGCGCTTGCTGCCATTGGCGCTTTTAAAGGAGCGCAGCAGGCCGGGTACCGCCATTTTGTTGTAAGCCCCGGGAATGGACTCGGTGTAGGCCGGCAGCGCCACCACCCGCTCCTCCGCCGGCAGCGGCGGCGCCATGCTGGGTTTCAGCTTGGCGATCAGGAGCACGTAGCCGACATACAGCGCGGCCAGCATGATCCCCGGGAAGAAGGCGCCCGCATACAGCTTGACCACCGAGACCCCGGCCGTCGCGCCGTACACGATCAGGAGCACCGAGGGTGGAATCAGGATGCCCAGGCAACCGCCCGCCGTGATGCAGCCGGCCGACAGCTGGGTGCTGTAGCCGGCCTTCAGCATAGCCGGCAGCGCCAGCAGGCCCATGAGCGTCACGACCGCGCCGACGATGCCGGTCGCGGTGGCGAAGATGGCGCAGGTGACGATGGTGGCCACCGCCAGCGATCCGGGCACGCGCGCCATCGCCAGGTGCAGGCTTTTGAATAAGCGCTCGATCAGGTTGGCGCGCTCCACCAGGTAGCCCATGAAGATGAACAGCGGGATCGAGATCAGCACGTCGTTGGCCATCACCGAATAGGCGCGCTGCACCATCAGGTCGAGCGTGAGCTGGACCGCCTGGTCCGGGTCCTGGCTGTGGAAGGCAAACCAGGCAAACAAGACCCCCATGCCCATCAGGGTGAAAGCGGTCGGGAAGCCCAGCATGATGGCGACCACCACCAGGGCCAGCATCAACAGGCCCAGGTGGCCGTTGGTCATGTCGGCTGGCGCCGGCATCAGGGCGAACAGCGCGACCACGATCGCCACCAGCATCGACAGGCCGAACCAGATTTCCTTCCTCATGGCCGGCCCTCCTCGCTCACCTGCGCCTTGAGCTTGTCGACGTCGACCTCTTCGACGTCAGGTTCGCGCGCGGGCCACGCGCCATCGCGCAGGCAGACCACGCAGCGCACGATCTCCACAAGACCCTGCAGCAGGAGCAGCACGCCGGCGAAGGGAATCACCATTTTGAAGGGATATAGCGGCGGGCCGTTGGCGGTGAGCGTCGAATGCTCTTGAATCGCCAGCGACTCGGCGGCGTAGGTGTAGCCGGCCCAGACCAGCGCCACCACGCCGGGAATGAAGAAGACGAAATACAGGATCAGGTCCAGGCCCGCCTGCAGGCGCGGCGGGAAGAAGCTGTACAGCACGTCGCCGCGCACGTGGCCGTTCTTGGCCAGCGTGTAGGCCCCAGCCATCATGAAGGCGGCGCCGTACATCATGATCATCAGGTCGAAGGCCCAGGGATTGGGCCTGTTCAGGGCATAGCGCGCGAAGACTTCCCAGCTGATGAGGAAGGTGAGCGCCACGATCAGCCAGGAGAAGGCCTGGCCGACCCAGCTGCTGACCCGGTCGACGAAAAACAAAACGTTTTGCATGTAGCTGCTCCGGTCGCGAAGACGAGTGGCGAAGGACGTAGGGTGGGCGGGTCTCCCGCCCACGCGGTGATCGTTCGCAGCGAGATCATCCGGCACGAGAGCGGAGTCACCGCGTATCACCGCGTGGGCGGCAAGCCGCCCACCCTACAAAAGCGATTACGCCTTCTTCGGCGGAGGAGCCTTGCGCCCGAAGTAGTGGTTGTAGGCCATGCGGCGCGGATTATTGGTATCCATGTCCCACTTCATCGCGCGCGCGGCGAAGGCCCGCATCGATGCCTCGACCTTCTTGAACAGCGGATTGTCGGCGCCCTTCTTGGCCACGACCTGGTCCCACACCGTGAGCTGGGCCTGCAGCACCGCGTCCGGGGTCTTGTAGAATTTCACGCCGTTCTGCGCCTGCATGCCGGCGTAGTCCTTGGAATAGCGGTCGACTGCCTTCCACGACATATCGGCGGACGCGGCTTCGACGGCGTTCTCGATAATCGCCTTCATCATGGCGGGAAGCGCGTTGTACTTGGTCTTGTTGAAGGTGATCTCGAACTGCTCCGAGCTCTGGTGGAAGCTTTGCAGCATGCAGATCTTGGAGACGTCCGGGAAGCCGAGCACGCGGTCGGAACTGGCGTTGTTGAATTCGGCCCCATCGAGCAGGCCGCGGTCCATCGCCGGCACGATCTCGCCCGCGGGCAGCGCGTTCACCGCCGCGCCCATGGCCGTGAACATGTCGATCGCCAGGCCGTTGGTGCGGAACTTCAGGCCTTTCAGGTCTTCGGTCTTGCTGATCGGTTTCTTGAACCAGCCGAGCGGCTGGGTCGGCATCGGACCGGTGAGGAAGGACACGACGTTGGCGCCGATGCTGTTGTACAGCTCCGCCAGCAGCTCCTTGCCGCCGCCGTATTTATGCCATGCCAGCACCATGTTGGCGTCCATGCCGTAGGCCGGGCCCGAGGTCCACAGCGCGATAGCGCTCTGCTTGCCGTAGTTGTAGCCCATGACGCCGTGGCCGCCGTCGAGCGTGCCCTTGGAGACCGCATCGAGCAGGCCGAAGGCGGGAACGACGGCGCCCGCCGGCAGCACTTCGATCTTCAGCTCGCCGCCGGTCATGTCGTTGACCTTCTTGGCGAAGTCGAGGGCGTATTCGTGGAAGATGTCCTTGCTCGGCCAGGTGCTCTGGAAGCGCATCTGCTTCGGTGTCTGCGCCGTCGCGATCATCGGTACTGCGAGGGCGCCGGCGGTACCGGCGGCTGCGGTGCCGAGGAACTTACGGCGGGTGGATGCTGGCTTCTTTGAATCGTCGTCACGCTGCTTCATCGTCTGTCTCCTTGATTGGTTTTTTACGAGGATGAATCGAATCACGTACAACTTCCTGGCTTGCGGACCTTCTCCTTTTGCTAAGTATTGACACGCCGGCTTGCAGGATGTGCCTGTTTCCTTACGGATTGCTTACACGGGACTTACAAAGCGTTAGGCATGCGGCTGGTGGCATGTGTTTTGCTTTTTGGAAAGTATTCTTTCAATGAGCAGAGCATGAACCACGAAGCAAACAAGCAAGCCGTCGACACCCTCCTCCCCTACATGCCCGACGTCGTCCAGCGCCAGGCGGCGCTGCACGAACTGCACCAGACCTGGCGCCTGATCGAAGCCTCGGCCAAGATGAACTGCCCTTCGGAGGCCCGGCTGCTGCTGCCCGCCGTGCTGGCGACCCGCACCGATCTGGTGCAGCTGGAGCGTGACCTGATCGCCAACATGGTGGCCGAAAAGGTGCGCCAGGTCCTGGGCGAGGCCGCGACCCGCGCCCAGTACGCGCTCGAGCTCCTGGTGCGCAACCTGTTCGAGCGCACCGCCGACGTCGGCTTCCTGGCGGTCGATCTCGACCTGTGCCGCTTCGTTGCCGGCCAGGACCCCGACCGCGCCGCGGCGCAGCGGCGCCTGGCCGCCTACCGCGACAAGTACACGGTGTACGACGACATCCTGCTGCTTGCATTGGACGGCACGATGCTGGTGCGCGCCGATCCCGACGCACCCCTCGCGTGCAGCAGCGATCCGCTGGTGGCCGCGACCCTGGCAGCACCGGGCTATCTGGAGACCTTCCGCGCCAGCGACCTGCGTCCCGGGCAGGAGCGCGCGCTGCTGTATTCGCAGGCGATGAGCCATCCGGATACGGGCGCCGTGATCGGCGTGCTGTGCGTGAGCTTTCACTTCGCGCACGAACTGGCCGCGATCTTCACCGCCTATGCCGACCCCGAAGGGCGCGCCAACATGCTGCTGCTCGACGCCGACGATCGCGTGGTCAACAGCGCCGATCCGCTCTGGATCGCGCCTGGCGTGCGCGTCCCCGTCAACCTGGACGGCACCACCGCGCCGCGCCTGTTCGCCGGCCGCGAGTACCTGGTCAGCAGCTTCGCATCGAGCGGCTACCAGGGTTATCCGGGTCCGCCAGGCTGGAAGACCCAGGTGATGGTCCCGCTCGACCTGGCCTTTCGCCGCCCGCCCCGCGACGCCGCGTCGCGGCTGGCGCCTGACATGCTGCAAGGGCTGCTGTCGCACGCGCGCAGCTTCAACCCGGCGCTGCATGCTTTGATGTCCTCGGTGCTGGGTGCGACCCAGGCCATCAAGCGCATCGTCTGGAACGGCAAGGTCACCAGCATCCGGACCGGCAGCGGCGACGGCCGCGAGGCCCAGCGCCTGAACCCCGTGCTCGACGAGATCACCGAGACCGGCGAGCGCAGCGACGCGGCCTTCTCGCAATCGATCGAGGGCCTGTACCAGACCGTGCTGGCGTCGAGCCTGCAGGCCGCCGAATTCACCGCGCAGCTGCTGGTCGACATGCTGGACCGCAGCCTGTACGAGCGCGCCAACGACTGCCGCTGGTGGGCGCTGGCCGGCCTGCTGCGCCAGGCATTGGCAGACGATGACGATGGCCTGCGCGGCGAACGGATCGGCTCCCTGCTCGCCCACATCAATGGCCTGTACACGGTGTACAGCCGCCTGGTCGTGTACGACCGCCACGGACGCATCGTAGCCGCGACGGGATCGCAGGACCTCATCGGCAGCAGCATCGCGGACGACACCCTGCGCGCGGTGGCGGCGCTGCGCAGCGCGTCGGACCACGTTGCCCAAGCCTTCGGGCCGTCCCCGCTATACGACGGACGGCCAACCTTCGTCTATCATGCCGCAATCCGCCACCCCGAGCGCGAGGCGAGTGTCATCGGCGGCATCGGTATCGTCTTCGACAGCGCCGTCGAGCTGCACAACATGCTAGACAGCAGCGTGGCCGGGCGCGCGGACATGCACGCCTTCCTGGTCGGTCCAGACGGACGGGTGCTCAGCAGCACCGATACCAGGTATGCCGCGGGCGCACTGCTGGCGCTGGACGGCGATCTGCTCGACACGGCCGCCCAGCATGGGCGCGCGGCGCGCATCGTGGTGCATGAAGGCCAGTACTGCGTCGCCGCATGCGCGCGCGCCGAGGGCTACCGCGAATTCCGCGCCGTCGCGGGACGCGAACAGGACGTGCTTTCGGTTGTCCTGCAGACCTTCGGACCGGTGCGCTCGCGCGCCGAACTGGAGCCGCCGGGCCAGGTGCGCGTACGCGCCGAGGTCGAACAGGGACGCGACTATGCGCTGTTCGTGGCCGGCGGTGCGCTGGCGGCGCTCGATGCCGCCGTCGTGGTCGAAGCGCTGCCGTTCGCGCGCGTCAAGCGCGCTCCCGCCTCCAGCGGCGCGATCGGGATTCTCGATGCCGGACCAGACCAGGGCCGGCGCGATTTCGTGTGGGTGTTCGACCTGGGGCGCATGGTATCCGGCCAGGCGCGTGCGCTGCCGGCCGATGGCCAGGTCATCCTGGTGCGCCATGGGGCAAGCACGATTGGCCTGCTGGTCGACGACGTGCATTCGGTGCAGCAGTTCGCACCCGAGGCGTGGAGCCCGTTCGGTGGGATGGGAGATGGTGCGGCCTTGACCGTCGGCCTGATCAAGGCGAATGGCGGCGAGCTGCTGATCCAGGAACTCAGCGCCGAGCGGATTCTGGCACAGGTGTTTGCGGCAACGCGCGAGTTCGGCGAGCGCCTGCCGTAGTAAGGCTGTGCGCTTCCACCGGCCCGGCACAGAGCCGGGCCGGAGGTGCGCGGTGCTGATTAGAACAGCACGTCCATCGTCACCGTGAACATCTTGGCGTTCTTGGTGAAGTCATACGCGCTCGAATCCTGGACCGAATCCCACTGCACTTTCAAATCCATGTTCTTGCGGAAGTCCCAACGCACGCCGGCGAAGCGGGTGCTGTCGTTCTGCGTCGCGGTGTAGGTCGGGGTCAGCTTTTCCTCGTATTTCGAGTAGCCGATCATCGGCGTGAACTTGCCGTAGCGGTAGCCGACGGTCGCGGTCAGGCTCTTGGACTTGTAGTCGAGCGAAGGACGCATGAAGCGGTTCGCTTCGGCGCGGACCATCCAGTTGCCGTAGTCGATGCTGCCCGACAGGCCGATGATGCGCTGGCGGGTGCCCTTCTGGTACACCGGATCCGCACCCGGCTCGTAGATGCCCAGGTTGATCGAGTTCTGCATGTAGATCAGGCGGGCGCCGAAGATCTCGTTAGAGACGTCGAGGTAGCCGCCCAGGATGTTCTTCCAGTCGTCGTCGACGCGGTAGCCGTAGAAGATCTTGCGCTGCTCGATGTTGTCGCGCGTGGTCTCCTGGCCGGCGAACACGTTGCCGGTCACGGCCCAGTCGCCGATGCTGCGCGAGTGGCGGATGTTCACGCCATTGTAGGCGCCGACTTCCCAGCCGTAGATGTCCTGCGGTACGCGCGCCCACGGCAGCGTGTAACCGATGTAGACGCTGTCCGAATAGGCGTAGATCGGCAGGCGGCGACGGCCGGCCTGGATCGTGGTCTCGGGGGTCAGGTCATACGACAGGTAGGCCCAGTCGACGTCCGGCTTGCCGTTCTCGGAAGCGCGCATCACGGCCTGGACGGTGCCCGAGAGCTTGTTGGTGAACTGGTACTTGGCCTGCACGCCGACCAGCGATTCGTTGGTCCAGCTCCAGTCGCCCTTGTTGTAGACGGCGCCGTGTTCGTAGTTGCCGATGAAGCAGGGGCAGGCATTGCCCATGTATTCGCCCTGCGAACCGCTGTAGGCCTTGCCTGCGGTGACAGTCGCGAAACCGGAGAAGCTCAGGTCGTCGGCATACGCCATGCCGGCGCTGGACAGCAGCGCGGCGATAATCAGTTTCTTCATAATCGTTCGTGTTAGTTGGCGGTGGCGATGACTTTGACGCTGGCGTCCGCATCCTTCTTGTCGATGTAACCGACGGCGTTCGGGTCGGCGGCGACGGCCTTCTTCATGGCCTCGGCGCTACCCACTTCGGTCGGCGGGGTGCCGGTACCGGTGAAAATCAGCTTGCCCCACATGGCCTGGACCTGGACCGGATCCTTCTTGCAGGCCTTGGCGAAGAATTCGTCGCGCAGCGGGTTTTTCTCGTTGAGGTTGATCGGCGTGGGCGACTTGACCTTGCCGAGGAAGGCCTGGCACACCTGGGCCAGCTGAGGCGCCTGGGTCGATTTGGCGGAGACGATGACGCCGATCTCGGCACGGGCCGGTGCTGCGGCGAGCATGGCTAGCGCGAGCGCGCCAAGCGCTGCTGTAGAAGCTTTATTCATGGTGATCGAGTTGGTGTTGATGAAGCCCCGGCATGAACGCCGGGCGTGGCTCAGCTACCGCCCCGGATATTCACCGGGACGGTCGAAGAAAAGGGTGTGGAATGCGCTCAGGCGCGGCGTCTTGCGGCCGGTTCGTTGGCCGCCAGCGCCAGTGTCTTGCCGGCGGCTTTCGGCGCCGCCGCAGCAGCATTGCGCGCAAGGATGAAGACACTGACCGCCTGCGCCAGGTTGGCCGCCTGCTCGCGCAGCGCGGCTGCGGAGCCCGTGGTCTCTTCGACCAGTTCGGCGTTCTGCTGGGTGTCCTGGTCCATCTGGGCGACCGCATCGTTGATGTGCGAGATGCCGGTGGTCTGGGCGCTGCTCGCCTCCGCAATGGCACCCATGATCTCGGTGACGCGGCGCACACTGCCCACGATCTCGTCCATCGTGGTGCCGGTCTGGCCGGCCAGGCGCGTGCCCAGTTCCACCTGCTCGACCGAGCGGCCGATCAGGGAAGTGATTTCCTTGGCGGCTGCAGCGGAGCGCTGGGCCAGGTTGCGCACCTCGCTCGCGACCACGGCGAAGCCGCGGCCCTGCTCACCCGCCCTCGCCGCTTCGACCGCGGCATTTAGCGCCAGCAGGTTGGTCTGGAAGGCGATGCCTTCGATGACGCTGACGATGTCGGCGATCTCGCGCGAGGAGGCGTGGATCGCATCCATGGTGGCGATCACGCGGCCGACCACTTCGCCGCCCTGGGTGGCGACGCCGGCGGCGAAGCCGACCAGCTCGTTGGCCTGGGCCGCATTGTCGGCGTTCTGGCGCGCGGCGCCGGTGAGTTCGCCCATCGCAGAGGTGGTCTGCACCAGGGTCGCTGCCTGCTGTTCAGTACGGGCCGACAGGTCGCCGTTACCCTCGGCGATCTTCGCCGAGTTGACGGCGATGGTCTCGGTGGCGGTGTGCACTTCGCCGACGATGCGCACCAAGCTGCTGTTCATGTGCTTCAGTGCCTTGAGCAGCTGGCCGGTTTCGTCAGTGGCGCTGTCGTCGATGGTGCTGGTCAGATCGCCGGCGGCCACGGTCTCGGCCACCTTCACGGCCTGCTGCACCTGGCGCAGCAGCGTGCGCGCCACCAGGACGGCGAAGGCCAGCGTCAGGGCCAGGCCGATCACGCCGATCAGGGCGCCGCCGAGGATGGCGCGGTCGGCTGCGGAGGTAGCGTCGCCCACGGTAGAGACGAAGCGCTCCTTGGCGGCAGTGCGGAAGCTGGCGGCGTCCTTGCGGTAGGTGGCCAGCGCCGCGGCCATGGCCTGCATCTTGTCCTTGGTCGGCATGCCGGCCTGCTGGGCCATCATGTTGGAGATGTCGCGGGCGATCTTGTAGTAGCTGCCGAATTCGCCGGACAGGCGCGCGAGTTCGTCGGCGCGGCCGGTGTCGAGCTTGCGCAGGCGCTGGTAGGTCTCGGTGACTTTCGTGGCCAGGGCGTCGGCGGCCGCCAGCTGCTCCGGCTCGCCGGCAGCGGCGGCGGTGTTCAGGATGTCGATGATCTTGTCGAGTGCGGCCGCGTTTTCGGTCATCGCATCGAGCGCAGGATACTGGACGTCGCGGACGTCTTCCAGCCGCACGTTATTCTTCTGGAATACAACGACGGTGAAGGCAAGGTACAGCGCCATACACACCATGGCGATCCCGGGAGCGACCAGGACCTTCCACATCACGGGCAAACGGTTCAGCATCTTCAATCTATCCCAAAATACTTATCAGAATGTAGGAGGTATCTGACAAAAGGCAGATGCAGATAGTAAGGGGACGTCATTCCCCATGGCAAGATTTATATTATGAACTTCCAATCTTTGTGATCAGGTTGCAACTAGTTCACCTACATCCAGTGGGAACGCAGTAACTTTCGATGCGAACTGCATATTTCGTTAAAAGTCTGTAAACGATACATGGTATCGACGCTATAAGTATTCTCTAAGTGAACATCGGCGATAGCTTAACAACAATGTTTTGTCCGCAGTGCACCGACGCATGACCTCAGTGCTGGGGCAGGTTGTGATGCACCTTGCTCTGCTGACTATGTAAGAGGTCGTTGCTGCGGAGCGGTCGAATATAACGTGCCCGCCGCAGAAGCCCTACACTCCACTAGGCTGGCTCATCCGATCCATCGGCCAATCCAACCCTAGTCTGAAAATCGACTTCATTCTACTCTCAGCCGCCTAGTGCACGTACGCCCAGCCGTATGCCAGTGCGTACTCAAGAAGCAAGCATCGCTGCCGGCGTCGAGATGTACTGTAATCATTCTAATGCTAGTGGGCCAAGGACCGAACCTGCAATATTTAAAGTCACTTGGCCCACGCCGTCGCGCCCTATCCGGAAGTTCGGGCTACACCAATACTCCTACCTAAGATCATTTGGCAGCCACCACTTATTGTATAAAGTCACCTACTGTTCGTCGCGGTCACCTAACCGCTCAGGCAGTATATCCCCCTTTATTTTTTTAAATGACTTTTGTGTTGGCTGTCTTTCACCAGTCAGATGCTTAGTAATAGACATTTTTATAAGGAACTCAACCGCTGCCAAAGTAGGTTTATCAGAAATGTATCCCACGCTATATTGATGCCTCAACGCCTGATTAAGATCCATTAGATAAAAAGAGTTCCGCGCGCACTCAGCGATATATCTCTGCACTGCTTTCTCCCAATCTCGCGGCCTCGTTAAAACAAGAGTTAATATGAGCTCATGGCGTTCAATCTCACCCAGGTCCTTACGATTTAACTGATCGATTAGCAGCGGCCCCATTTTTCTTGAATATATATCGTCCCTTGTCCATGTGGCTATATTACCCGGAATGCAAGTCAGGATCTTCATAAACCTCTCATTTTCCTCCTCCCCGAATCCATCTCCTAACGCGAACCCTATACCATCATACAAAGCATATCCGTTTTTCGCGAGCAGTGGTAAGAGCACAAACAAAACTTTTGTCGCCTGACGCCAACAATTAAGTATCTCCTGCATTAAGGTCTTTTTCACGTCAGCCGCTGCGTAATCGCTGTTTCGCAACGCTCTTGCCCCAGCAGACATCGCGCTTAGCATATAGACGAAGGTATGGTCGTGAAGGACCTTGTTTATTTCCTGGTTATATGGCCTTTGCTTATCGTAGCTTTTATCAGCATATTGGTCCTTGATAATAGTGGGCAAATTGGAATCCTTTACCCCGTTCGCCAACTCTTCTTCCATTTGCGTTACAACCGCTTCTGACGGCTTCCAGATTGCAAACTTATACGGATTTATATCACTAGGCAGTCCTAGATGAGCGTCCACTTTCTGGTGAAGCGTCTTAAGATCGTTAGTGAGAATTGAAAGAGCATCCTCGCGACGACGATCAATCCCCGTGTAGAACTCTATCAATTCTGGATAAAGAGAGTATCGCATTTCCTCCAGGATGAATTTTGCGAACTCTCGATCATGATGCATTCGATGGGCGGCAAAATAATAGACCCAGTACGAGAATCTGAATCTAAAGAAATGACCAACACTGACGATGATGTTATTTTGAAATAAAATATCGAAGACGGAATGCGTCTCCAAGTCAATTAGATTTGCCCTGCAAAATGCTTGAACATCGACAAGAAACTTATCGCGCGCAAACAAAAATTTATTTTCTCTTATTAATCCTTCGCAAAAGTAACCCAATACAAATTCGCAATCCTTAAGATCCGGTCGACTTTTATAAGAGGGTAAAGCATCCACATTGAAGAGTAGGAACAATACCCGCCTAATGATGTCGCATCTGTTCACAGGACTTTCGTCAAAGTCGAATTCCGAGACCTTCAACAGCGTAATGCAATTAAGGGGCGTACGGTGTAGGTTTAGCACCTCTAGATCATTGGCGAGTCTTGCCGTTACGACGTCTTCGTCACCGATTACTCTGCTTTCATTATAGGTTGCGACGATATTTCGCATGATATTGCGACTCAGCGCCCATAGATAATACTCGGTGAACGTTCGGCCAGCACATTTGAGTTGCGTGATGGAGAAGTTACCAGGATTTATCTGCTGCATAACGATCAACGCAACATTCGAAAACAAATCATTTACGATTTCAAGAATTTTTATCGTGTTCTTGTCATCGTTAAAAGAATCTAAAATTACGCATTTGATTTCTTCGCTTCTTCTTCCAAGCAACTGCAGCTCATCAGAAACCGCTTGATTTACCGAGTGCTTATGCGGTTGAAGAGTTCGCGCATCAAGATAAAGAAAAAGCTGCGACGGCCTTTGTTTCCATGCTTCCACCGTTATATAGTGTGCCAAACAGGTCAAACCATATTGAGGTGGTGCTTTAATTAATGCCGACAGTGGATTTTTAATTATATCGCCAATATCAATCTTTTTTGCACTACTAACATCTTTAGATACTTCCGAAACCTCGGAAATAGTGCGATCGACCCATTTATTCGGGTGAGTTGAGAACGACCTCAATGATTCGTCTAGGCGTCGCGAGAAATATCGCAAAACTAGTCCCTCATCACCAGGTTCATTGCTTTGCGAAATTGAGATTGGCATAGACAGCGAAGTGTTATGCTCACGCTGATCCTGGCAGTAACCTTTCGAGTAGGCCATCGCGACTACGCGAGTCGGTAGTTGATATTCCCACTTCCCTGTAGGGGCGTGGTCAGCAACTGGCGCATTAGTCCAATTCGATGCCCCAGATTTTTTTGCGTGCAGATTGGTAGCGCAGCTGCGCCTGGAAAGGTTAACAGTGGTAATATTTATTCCGAATTCCGCCGACGTTTCTGCGCCAACAGCACCTGCAGCGATGACGACATGTGTATTACCAGGCGAAACCCACGCATTATGAGAATGCCCGTGTAGCCAAAAATCATATTCACTCGGAATCCGAGTGTTTGAGATATCTCTATCGCACAAAACCAACCAGTCCGAAGGGTGGTGAATCAAACCAATTTTAATGTCTGATCCTGAAATCTTATTTCGGGCGGCATTGAACTGCCACTCAGCGGCAAGCCATAAATTTCGGTCATCTTCGTCACCCGCACAAGTCCACGCAGAGTTGAACCCAGCAACCCCAACAGTGATATCATTTATTCGACACTCCAGCGCATACTGGAGCCGCCCATTAACATCATGTTGATGCGGAAGGTATGATTTTACAAACTCTTCGTACGCGGATAGTCGCCGCACGGCATCGCGAAATTCTGTACTGCGACTATCAAACTGCGAATTAATATCTTGCGAAAATTGCTGTGACTGTTTCGCAAAAGATGAGTAAGCAAGCTGAGCATGTTTGTTCACCTTGCTTCGGTCGATGTCGTGATTTCCCGGAACAATAAACAGTCTGTCCAGAGGAAGGGGTGAGCCATCCTCACCGCACACGCTTCTCAGTTCATCAAAGAACACCCGAGCTGATTCGTATTGAGCACTGAGAGAATCAGATTTTAGTTCTCCGAACGCTATGTCGCCAGTGCAGAATATCAAGTCAGGCTTCTGTACTTCACTACCTTTGAATAGCTCTTTCAAATAAGTGAGAAGTGTTCCCCTGCTGTGGTTATCACGCCACCCAGTGGCTGAAGCAAAGTGAATGTCCGATACATGGAGCCAGCTAATAATTTTATCCACGTCAATAACCTAAATAGATGGGTGATGATCCGCCGCGAGCGGAAACTGCGGTACGACTATGACAATTGAACGCTACATGTACCAGTTGCATTCGACAATCCCTTAGACTCCCAACGTGAACGAAGGCTGTTCTTTACCATATGGCGCATCTTAAGAGGATAGAGCAATGCTAAAAGCGCAGATTTCCATTATACGCATCGTTTTCTCAACAAATCTCTCTGAATTTGGCAGAGATGTTTCTTCGCGAAGCTGATGTAGAAACAAACGAAGTACCCTTAGAAGGTATGTTAGATCTTGCTAGCTGCGTTGCCGTTCGCTATGGACGCAGAGATTGATCGCCCTATGTTGCCATCCACAAAAGGACACGGATTGCGGACAACGAGAGTGAAGAGTCAGTTGACCAGTGACAGTAGCAGGCGCTCTATTCAGCGAAGATTTGCACGGCTGCCGCATAGTTGTGAGGGCCGAAACGCATTGATATCGGCTAAACGGACGAACAAAAGCCCCATCTAGTGGGGCTTTTGTTCAGTAAGCTTGGCGGAAGCGGTGAGATTCGAACTCACGAACGGGTTCCCCCGTCGGCAGTTTTCAAGACTGCTGCCTTCAACCACTCGGCCACGCTTCCTATGAGGAAGCCGCATTATACAGAAAACATCACTACCGGCGAAGGGAATCAGGCAACCAGCAGCCAGTTCTCCCGCAGACTGCGCTCGAAGTCCGCCGCCGGCAGCGGCTTGCTGTACAGGTAACCTTGCACCTCATCACACCCCGACTCGCGCAGGAAGGCCAGCTGCTCCAGCGTCTCCACCCCCTCCGCAATCACGCGCAGGCCAAGCTGCTGCGCCATGCTGACAATAGTCCCCGCAATCGCGCAGTCGCTCGGATCATCCGGAATCCCCATCGTGAACGAGCGGTCGATCTTCAGGGTATCGATCGGGAAGCGCTTCAGGTAAGAAAGGCTCGAATAGCCGGTCCCGAAATCGTCCAGCGACAGCGCCACGCCCAGTTGATGGATGCGGTCCATGATCGCCGTCACGCGTTCGAAATCGTGCATCAGCGTGCTCTCGGTGATCTCCAGTTCCAGCCATGATGGATCGAGCTGGTAGCGCGACAAGGTATCCGCCACGCGCGCCGGCAGCGACGGCGTGAACTCGCGCGCCGACACGTTCACCGCCAGGCGGAACGGCGCAACGCCGGAGCGCTGCCAGATCGCGGCCTGGGCGCAAGCCTGCTCCAGCACCCACTCCCCCACCTGCACGATCAGGCCCGTGCTCTCGGCCAGCGGAATGAATTCGCCCGGCGGCACGATGCCGCGCTCCGGATGCACCCAGCGCACCAGCGCCTCGGCGCCGACGATGCGGTCGCTGCCGATCTCGAACTTCGGCTGGTAATACAAGGTCAGTTCGCCGTTGCCCAGCGCCTGGCGCAGGCCGGATTCGATGCGCATGCGTTCCTGCATGCCCTGGTTCATGTCCTGGCTGTAGAAGGCGACGCTGCGGTCCGGGTTGGCGTCCAGCTGCTTCGCTCGTTCCATCGCAATGTCGGCCAGCCCCAGCAGGGTCTCGGCTTCGCCGCCGTCCTGCGGATAGACGCTGATACCGATGCTGGCGCCCACGCGCAGGTCGTGGCCGCCGATCATGAACGGGGCGTCGAGCGCCGCCTGCAGCTTCTGCGCCACGGTGGTGGCCTCGAAATGCTGGCGGATGTCGAACAGGCCGACGGCGAATTCGTCGCCCGACAGGCGCGCCACCACGTCTTCGTCGCGCAGGGTGTCGCGGAAGCGCTGGGCCACCTGGCGCAGCAGGTCGTCGCCGATGCGCCGGCCCAGCGTGTCGTTGATGCGCTTGAAGCGGTTCAGGTCGACGAACAGCACGCAGCCGGCGGCATCGTTGCGATGCGCGACCATCAGGGCCTGATCCACCAGGCGCGCGAACAGGGTGCGGTTCGGCAGGCCGGTGAGTTCGTCGTAATAGGCTAGGTGGTGCAGCTGTTCCTCGGCCTGCTTGCGTTCGGTGATGTCGGTCAGGTAGGCAATCAGCCCGATCGGGCGCTCGGCCAGGTCGCGCAGCGGAGACAGCGACAGGCTGGCCCAGAACACCTCGCCGGACTTCTTGCGGCGCCTCACCTCCATCATGCGGCCGCCCTGCTCCGCGAAGGTGTCCTGGAAGCCTTCTTCCTCGTCGGCGTACAGGAACAGGATGTTGCGGCCGATCGCTTCCAGTGCGGTGTAGCCGAACAGTTCTTCGGCGCCACGGTTCCAGCTGGTGATGTAGCCCATCTGGTCCATGGTCAGCACCGACTCGTGGATCTGGTCGAGGATTTGCGACTGGTGCGCGAGCTGGGCTTCCATCTGCGCGTAGGCGTGGGTCGAGCGCACCGCCAGCGAGTGCACCTGCAGCAGCGACGCCGTCAGGTGCGCCAGGCCGGCCAGGCGGCGTGCGTCGTCCGCCGTGTAGGCGTCGCGCCCCGCCACTTCGTAGATACCGAACTGCTCGGTGCTGCCTGCCACCACCTGGCGCAGCACCGGGCCGATGCCGGGAGCGCCGCCGACGCCGGCGCCGGGCAGGAAGCGCCCGTAGGGGCTTCCCAGCAGGTCGGCCGCGATGCGGCCCAGGGCCTCGTGCAGGGCTTCGCCGCGCAGGCGCAGCACGGCATCGCACACGGCGCCCGTACCGCCGACGAAATCGAGTGCTGCGTCAAGGGGTACGAGTGCGTGCATGTCAGACATTCCGGCCTACCTGGATGGCCCAGTGATAGGCGTTCAACTGGCTGTTCCACCAGTCGGCGGGGGCAATGCCGGCCGCCTCGAGCTCCTGGGATGACGGGTGGGCTTCGGTCAGGCGCAGCCAGTTGCCGAGGGGGCCGCTGCGCGTTAAGAGCGCCCCGGCGACGTGGTCGGGCAGGTGCAGGTCGGCGACGATCTCCGTCATCGGCATGTGCAGCAGGCGGTCGAGCAGCGAGAACACGCCGGTCATGAAGGCCAGGTCGCCCGCGTCGCGGTCGCCGCCGGCCTGCTTGCACAGCGCCTCCAGCTGGGCCGCGCGGCGCGCTGCCAGCGGCAGCAGCAGGTTCGGCAGGCCGTCCGCGTCCTGGCGCGCGTACAGCAGCAGCTGCAGCCAGCGCTGCAGCTGGCGCCGGCCGAGCAGGCTGATGGCCTGGTTGAAGCTGGTGATCTGGGTGCTGACGGCGAAAGCGGCCGAGTTGACCAGCTTGAGCAGGTGGTAAGACAGCGCCGGGTCTTGCTTGAGTTGCTGCTCGATCTCGCGCGAATCGGCGTCGCGCGACAACAGGCCGAGCAGGGTCATGATGCGGCGGCGCGAGGTGCCGTCGTTGGTGTCGCCCGCTGCTGCCGGGTCGAGCGGATAGTCGCCGCTGAACCAGTCGAAGCCGGCCATCTCGCATTCGCCGAAAGCCTTGATGCTGTCGACGCTGCGCGCCAGGTGCGGGCCGAAAAGCGCGGCCGGGCGGCTTGCGGGCAAGGCGTCGCGGACGTAGTCGCGCGCGATGGTGCGCAGCGCCGGCGGCACCGGCAGCGTGATGGGCGGCGTGCCGTCCAGCCACAGGCGGTAGCCGAGTTCGTGCAGTTCGGTGAGGCGGCGCGCGGCGCCGTCCTGGGCCAGGCTCGATGCGCCGACGACGAAGCCGATGCGGTTGGCCGGCATCAGGGCCAGCACCGGCGGGGTCAAGGCGGCGGGATTGTCCAGCATGAGGAGCCCGTCGAGCGGGGCGATCGCGGCCAGCAGGTCCGGCGTCCCGAACACGGCCTGCAGACCCTGCGGGTCGGCGCCCTTCTCCACCCGCAGGCACAGCGCCACCCACTCGTTCTGCCCATTGGCGACCGGGTCGATTGCTACCAGCGGAAATGGGTTGGGGTCCTGCTCGGCCATTCTTGGGCTCTCTATGCGCGGGCGCTATGTGACATTCAATCAATCTTATTCGACGGATTATCAGAAAGCAACACCTTTTGTTTCTTTATGGATACTTTCTGTACATACCTACGAATAACCGTTGCTTTCCGCGCGCTGGACGGCGTAGCGGATCAGCTCCGCCTGCCCTTCGATGCCGAGCTTGCGCTTGATGTTCAGGCGGTGGGTTTCCACCGTACGCACCGAGAGTTCGAGGGCGCGCGCGATCTGCTTGTTCGACTGGCCGGCGGCGATGTGCTTGAGGACTTCCTGCTCGCGCGTGGTGAGCAGCTTGTCGGGCGCCACCGGGCTGGACAGCTGGCGCGCCAGCGCGGCGCTGTAATAGATGCCGCCGCCGATCACGGTGTCGATCGCCAGCACGATGTCCTTGCCCGGCGCGTCCTTCAGCACGTAGCCGCGCGCGCCGGCCGCCATCGCCTGGGTCACGTATTCCGGCTTGTCGTGCATCGACAGGATCAGCACCGCGATGCCGGGAAAGTGTTCGAGCAGGCGCGCCGTGGCGTCGATGCCGCTGCCGCCCTTCATGTTCACATCCATCAGCACCAGGTCGGGGCGGCAGGCGCCGGCCTGCTCGATGGCTTCCTGGCCGGAACCGACCTCGCCCACCACGCGCAGGCGCGGCGCCGCTTCCAGGCGCGCGCGCAGGCCGTCGCGCACCAGGGGGTGGTCGTCCACCAGCAGGATCCGGATGTCGGTCTCGTCGTTCATGTCTGTTCCTTCAAATCGATGCTCGCCACCACGCGGGTGCCGAGCGGCGACGAATCGATCGCCAGCAGGCCGCCGATGGCTTCCATCCGTTCCATCATGTTGCGCAGGCCAATGCCGCGCTGCGGGTGCTGGGCGATGCCCTGGGCGTCGAAGCCGGCGCCGTCGTCGGCGATTGTCAGGCTGAGGCAGCGGCCGCGCCGCGCCAGCAGCATCTCGACCTGGCGCGCGCCGGCGTGGCGTTCGGCGTTGGTCAGCGCTTCCTGGGCGATGCGAAACAGCACCGTGCCCGCCATCTCGGGCAGCGCGTCGACCGCGCCTTCGACGCGGAAGCGCACCGGGGTGCCGCTGTGGTGGCCGAATTCGCTGGCCAGGTGGTCGAGCGCCGGCGCCAGGCCCAGGTCGTCGAGCAGCGCCGGGCGCAGGTCGTGCGAGATGCGGCGCACTTCGCCCAGCACCAATTTCACCTGGTCCACCGTGCGCTCGAGCGAACCGCGCGCGGCCTGCTGCTGCGCCTCATCACCGTCGAGGCGGATGATGCCCGCCTCCAGCTGCAGCTTGACCGAGACCAGCGCCTGGCTGATCCCGTCGTGCAGGTCGCGCGACAGGCGCGCCCGCTCCTCTTCCTGCGATTCGACCACGCGCTGGGCCAGTACCTTGAGCTTGGCGTCGGCCACGCGCAGCTCGCGCAGGTTCAGCACCAGGCCGCCGCTGGCCACCGCCACCGAGGCCAGCACCGCCAGGCCGGCGATCCACAGCAGGGTCTCGCCGATGTTGCGCGACTGCTGGGCGTCCACCTGCGCCAGCGCGGCTTCGACGTCGTCGAGGTAGATCCCGGTACCCATCATCCAGCCCCAGTTCGGCAGGGGCACCACGTAGCCGAGCTTGGGCGCGGGGCGGTTCGAGGATGGCTTGGCCCAGGTATAGCGGTGAAAGCCCCCGCCGGCGCGGGCGCGCTCGATCAGGCGCTGGATGGTCGGCACGCCGTTCGCGTCACGCCAGTTCCACATGTCGGTGCCGACCAGCTCGGGCTGGCGCGGATGCATCAGGCTGTGGCCCTGCATGTCGTAGACGAAGAAGTAGCCGTCGTCGCCGAAGCTCAGCGAGCCGAGGATGCGCTTGGCCTCGTCCAGCGTGGCCGGATCGCTGCGCCCGGAGCGGACCAGGTGGCCGATCGCTTGCGTGGCCAGGGCCACGTAGTGGCGCAGTTCGGCCTCCTTGCTGGCCAGGTAGGCGCGCTGGATGGTGGCGCGCTGCTGCTGGGCCAGCTCGGCGGCCTGCTGGCGCACGAACAGGGCGATCGCGCACAGGGCCACGATCAGCGGCCCGATCGCCAGCACGATCACCTTCTGCCTCAAGCGCATTCCATTCCTCCTACCATGTCAGCCCGACATTTTACGGGGGAAACTGCCGCCCTGCTGGCGAGGCTGCCTGCGTAGTACTACGCAGACACTGCGTAATCATGCGCTTGCGGTGCTGATATTCGTGCAACATACTCTCCGGTACGCTGTCCCCAAAACCGCCGGTCGATTCGTACGAGGCCGGCCACGATAAGCAGTGAATACAAGTATCAATCCATCCTCGGAGGAGCACCATGAAACGAATGTCGAGCACGCTCGGCTGGATCGCCCTGTCGATCCTCGGCGCCTTTTCGCTCGGGTTCATCGCCGTCAAACGCGGCGAAACCATCAATGCGATCTGGATCGTCGCCGCCGCGGTCTGCGTCTACCTGATCGCCTACCGCTTTTACAGCAAGTTCATCGCCACCAAGGCGCTCGGTCTTGACCCCACGCGCCAGACCCCGGCTTACAAGTACAACGACGGCCTGGACTACGTCCCGACCAACCGCTACGTGCTGTTCGGCCACCACTTCGCCGCGATCGCCGGCGCCGGCCCGCTGGTCGGCCCGGTGCTGGCGGCCCAGATGGGCTACCTGCCCGGCATGATGTGGATCCTGGCCGGCGTCGTCTTCGCCGGCGCCGTGCAGGACTTCATCGTGCTGTTCATGTCCACCCGCCGCGACGGCCGCTCGCTGGGCGACCTGATCAAGTCCGAAATGGGCGAGATCCCCGGCCTGATCGCGCTGCTGGGCTGCTTCATGATCATGGTGATCATCCTGGCGGTGCTGGCGCTGATCGTCGTGAAGGCGCTCACTGGTTCGCCGTGGGGCTCATTCACCGTGATGGCCACCATCCCGATCGCGCTGTTCATGGGCCTGTACTCGCGCTACGTGCGCGTCGGCCGGATCGGCGAAGTCTCCATCATCGGCTTCGTGCTGCTGATGCTGGCCATCATCGGCGGCCAGTGGGTGCACGATTCGCCGACCTGGGGCCCGGCCTTCACCTTCACCGGCACCCAGCTGACCTGGATGCTGATCGGCTACGGCTTCATCGCCTCGGTCATCCCGGTGTGGCTGCTGCTGGCGCCGCGCGACTACCTGTCGACCTTCCTCAAGATCGGCACCATCGTGGCGCTCGCGGTCGGCATCCTGATCGTCGCCCCGGACCTGCGCATGCCTGCCACCACCAAGTTCATCGACGGCACCGGCCCGGTGTGGTCGGGTAACCTGTTCCCCTTCCTGTTCATCACCATCGCCTGCGGCGCCGTCTCCGGCTTCCACGCGCTGATTTCGTCGGGCACCACGCCGAAGATGATCGAGAACGAGACCCACGCCCGCTTCATCGGCTACGGCGGCATGCTGATGGAATCCTTCGTGGCCATCATGGCGCTGGTGGCGGCCAGCACCATCGACCCGGGCGTCTACTTCGCGATGAACAGCCCGGCCGCCGTGCTGGGCACCACCGCGCAGACCGCTGCAGCAGCGGTAACGCAGATGGGCTTCGTGATCACCCCCGAGACCCTGGAACAGATGGCGCGCGACGTCGGCGAGCACACCATCATCTCGCGCGCCGGCGGCGCACCGACCCTGGCGGTGGGCATGGCCCACATCCTGTCGAACGTGATCGGCGGCCAGGCCATGATGGCCTTCTGGTACCACTTCGCGATCCTGTTCGAGGCCCTGTTCATCCTGACCGCGGTGGACGCGGGCACCCGCGCCGGCCGCTTCATGCTGCAGGACCTGCTGGGCGCCTTCTCGCCGTCGCTGAAGCGCACCGAGTCGCTGCCGGCCAACCTGCTGGCCACTGGCCTGTGCGTGGCGGCCTGGGGCTACTTCCTGTACCAGGGCGTGGTCGATCCGCTGGGTGGCATCAACACCTTGTGGCCGCTGTTCGGCATCGCCAACCAGATGTTGGCCGGTATCGCGCTGACCCTCGGCACCTGCGTGCTGTTCAAGATGAAGCGTGCGCAGTACGCCTGGGTCACCATCGTGCCGACCGCCTGGCTGCTGCTGTGCACCCTGACCGCCGGCTGGCAGAAGATCTTCGACGCCAATCCGAAGGTCGGCTTCATCGCCCACGCCAACAAGTTCCAGGCCGCGCACGACGCCGGCACGGTGCTGGCGCCGGCCAAGTCGGTCGAGCAGATGGAACGCATCATCTTCAACGACTACGTCGACGCCACCCTGACGGGCTTCTTCATGATCGTGGTGCTGGCGGTGGTGGTGTACGGCATCCGTACGATCCTCGCGGCCCGCACCAGCGGCGGCCCGACCGCGAAGGAGACCCCGTACGTCGCCATGCCGACCGCACAGGTGCCGTGATGTTCGGCGCGCTGCTCGATGCAGGCAAAACGGCAGGCAAGTACCTCGGGCAGAGCATGCGCCTGATGGTCGGCCTGCCCGAGTACGACACCTACCTGGCGCACATGGAACGTACCCATCCGGACCAGACGCCGATGACGTACGAGGAGTTTTTCCGTGAGCGCCAGGAGGCGCGGTATGGGGGCTCGCGGGCGACCTGCTGTTAAGGTTTGCTTGATTGCTGGATGATGGAGGGGCGCTGCGGCGCCCCTTCTGTTTTTTGCCCGCACGCCGCAATCGCTTTCCACTCCTAGCCGGAAGACCGTCATCCCGGCGCAGGCCGGGATCCAATCTCGCATGCGGACCACTAACGCTTGCGTGCACCCGCCAACTTGACGCAACGAACTTGGGTCCCGGCCTTGAACTGCCACAAGAAAGTTGGACAGCTATTGTCCACTTTCGAGGGGTAGATGGTTAAGTACACAAAAGAGATCAAGCTCAGGGTCATCAAGCAATATCTGGAGGGGCAGCTAGGCTATCACCGCCTGGCAGCCCAGCAGGGCATCCCAGCGCCGGTGATCCGGCGTTGGGTGGATGCGTATCGACTGCATGGCGATGAAGCGTTTTGCAGGCGCCGAGAGCACTACNTGAGCCAGCCGCTGCAGCAGGCCAAGCTGGCGACAGATGAAATCGTAGCGAAGAACATGCACTGAAAATGAAAAGGGCCCCGATGTGGGGCCCTTTTCATTACTACTGGCGGAGAGGGTGGGATTCGAACCCACGGTACGGTCACCCGTACGCCTGATTTCGAGTCAGGTACATTCGACCACTCTGCCACCTCTCCTGAATCGGTGTTGCGTGGTCGCCGTAAGCGAGGCCGAGAATACATCGGGTATTACAATACCAAACGCATCAGTACCACCTTGGGCGGCCTGACCCCGCTTCAATGCAGGGGCAAGCACGCTCAGGCTACATAAAACAGATGTCCAACTTTTGTGTGGCAGTTCACCTCCGCCGGGACGACGGATCGGCCGATAACAATGACGGCCAAGCAAACACCCCTCACATTTATTGCACCGCCTTCAACACGTTGACATCCCTCAACGAGCCCCCCTTCCCTTGAACGTATATTTTTTTCTTGCGGGAATTTGCATTCCGCAAAGGAAGCCCTGCGTCGTCCGGCGCAAGGCCGCTCCGACGTGCCTGCGGGATCAGAATGCCGAACTTCGAGCGCTCCAGTCTGAACCAGAAGCTGACCATCATCTCGCTGCTCTCGACCGCGACCGCACTGATTTTCGTGTTCGGAGCCTTCGCGGTGACCTCGGTCACGAGCCACCGCAAGGAAGGGGCGATGCAGCTGTCGACCTTTGCCCAAGTCATCGCGGCCAGCAGCGCCGATTACCTGCTGCTGCGTGACCGGCCGCGCGCGCGCAGCGCCCTCGGCGCACTCGCCGCCAAGAACGACATCGCCGGCGCCGTCCTGTACGACCGCAACGGCAAGCCCTTCGCCCAGTACGTGGCGCGCGCCGATGACGCCGCCCCCTCCCCCGCGCCGGACAATCTCGACAGCATCGAGCCCGAGGCCCTGTCTGCCGCCAACCTCGAGGGACAGCGCCTGCTGTCGCGCCGCATGCGCCTGTACCAGCCGGTGATGACGGGCGACCTGCAGGTGGGCGTGGTGATGATCGAGACCGACCTGGTGGCGACCTGGATCGACATCCTGGCCGGCCTGGCCGTGATGGGCCTGGCCATGTGCGCCTCGCTCGTAGTGTCGGTGGCCATGGCCGGGCGCTTCAAGCGCAGCATCGCCGAGCCGGTGACGAAGCTGATCCTGGCCGCGCAGAAGGTTTCCAGCAGCCAGAACTACAGCCTGCGCATCGCCCACCAGCGCACCGACGAGCTGGGACAGCTGATCGACAGCTTCAACACCATGATGGCCCAGATCGAGGACCGCGGTGCGGCCCTGCTGCACCACCGCGACGAGCTGGAACGCCAGGTCGGCGTGCGCACCGAGCAGCTGGAAAAGGCGAAGAATGCCGCCGAAGCGGCGAGCCGCGCCAAGAGCGCTTTTCTCGCCACCATGAGCCACGAGATCCGCACCCCGATGAACGGCGTGCTCGGGATGACCGAGATGCTGCTCGCCACCGATCTCACCGAGGCCCAGCGCAACTACACCACCCTGGTCAAGCGCTCCGGCGAGCACCTCCTGGTGATCATCAACGACATCCTCGATTTCTCCAAGATCGAGGCCGGCAAGCTCACCATCGAGTACATCAACTTCAATCTGTGGGACCTGCTGGACGACATCCACAACGTCTACACCCCGCAGGCGGCCAGCAAGGGCATCGGCTTCGACTTCGACATCGCCAACGACATTCCGGTGGCGATCTGCGGCGACCCGAACCGGCTGCGCCAGATCATGGCCAACCTGCTCGGCAACGCCATCAAGTTCACCGAGCAGGGCCGCATCCTGGCGCGCGTGCGCGTGGCCGGCGAGGACACCCAGTCGGTGATGCTGCGCTTCGAAGTGCACGACACCGGCATCGGCATCTCGCGCGAAGCGCGGGCGCGCCTGTTCGAAGCCTTCTCGCAGGCCGACGACTCCACCACCCGGCGCTACGGCGGCACCGGCCTGGGGCTGGCGATCTCGAAGCAGCTGGTGGAACTGATGGGCGGCGCCATCGGCGTCGACAACGCGCCCAAGCAGGGCTCGATCTTCTGGTTCAGCGTCAGCTTCGACAAGCGCCGCGTGGATCCCGATGCGCCCGACGCGCCCGGCCGCCGCCAGCACCCGCTCGAAGGCCTGCGCGTGCTGGTGGTCGACGAGCAGGAAGAAAGCCGCGAAGACCTGGCCCAGCAGCTGCAGGCCTGGCACGCCAAGGCCGACACCGCGGCCAGCGCGGCCGCCGGCTACGAGAACCTGTTGAGCGCGGCCCGTGCCGGCCGTCCCTACGACGCGGCGGTGCTGGACATGGAACTGACCCATACCAGCGGCCTGGCGCTGGCGGCCTCGATCAAGGCCGATGCCGGCGCACGCGCCACCCACCTGGTGCTGGTCAGCCCCGAGCGGCTGGCGGCCGACCCGGTGCAGCGCCGCACCGCGGGCGTCGCCTACCAGCTGATCAAGCCGGCCCGTGCGGCCGATCTCTACGCCTGCCTGTCGGCCTGCGCGGCGCGCCTGCATGCGCCTGCCGCCGCGCCCAGTGCGCCGAACGCAACTGCGCCCGTCAAGATGGATGCACCGTCGGCGCCGGCCAATGCCGCGGATGCGGCCCGTCCGGCCCCGCGCGCACGCGCCCGCCGCGTGCTGCTGGCCGAGGACAACCCCGTCAACGTCGAAGTGGCCAAGGCCATGCTGGAAAGCCTGGGCATCGAGGCGACCTGCGCGCGCAACGGCCAGGAAGCCATGCAGGCGGTGCGCTCGGGCAGCTTCGATGCGGTGCTGATGGATTGCCAGATGCCGGTGATGGACGGCTTTGCCGCCACCGCGGCGATCCGCCGCCACGAACGCGAAGCGGGCCGCGCGCGCACGCTGCCGGTAATCGCGATCACGGCCAATGCGCTGCAGGGCGACCGCGAAGCCTGCCTTGCCGCCGGCATGGACGACTACCTGTCCAAGCCCTTCACCCAGCAGCAGCTGGCAGCCGTCATCGGACGCTGGGTCGGGGTGCCGCTGGCGGCCAGTGCGCACCACCTCGACACGCCGCCGCGCCTGCCGCCGGAAACGGTCGAGGTGATCCAGCGTGAGGCCGTCAACCGAGTCGCGCTCGACAACATCCGGGCGCTGAGCCGCGACGGCGGCGATGCGCTGGTGCAGAAGGTCATCAATGCCTACGTCGGCGATACCCCGCGCCACCTGGCCACGCTGCGCGAAGCGGTCGACGGCATGGACCCGGGCAGCGTGCGCCGCGTCGCCCACAGCCTGAAGTCGGCCAGCGCCAACATCGGCGCGGCGCGGCTGGCGACGCTGTGCAAGGAACTCGAACAACTGGGACGCGCCGATACCGTCGCGGGCGCCGACCGCATCCTCACCGACATGGAGCACGAATTCCAGACGGTGCGCCATTCGCTGCATGCCATGCTTGAAAAGGAAACCTGAGATGCCCTCCTCTCTTCCGAAGCGCGGAACGGTCCTGGTCGCCGACGACGACCCGGTGATGCGCATGCTGATGCTCGAGATGCTGGCCCAGGTCGGGCTGGACGCGATCGAGGCGGCCGATGGCGCTCTAGCGGTCGAACTGGCGCGCTCGCACGCGCCCGACCTGATCCTGATGGACGTCGAGATGCCCCGCATGGACGGCTTCGCCGCCTGCGAGGCGATCCGCGCGGGTGAAAGCGACGGCACCAGCGTGCCGATCGTGATGGTCACCGGCGGCGACGACCTGGAAGCGGTGACGCGCGCCTACGAAGCCGGCGCCACCGACTTCGTGTCCAAGCCGATCAACTGGCCGATCCTCGGCCACCGCGTGCTGTACGTGCTGCGCGCCAGCGACGCCATCGCGCGCCTGCGCGTCGCCGACGCCCAGAATCGCGCGGTGCTGGCGGCGATTCCCGACACCTTCTTCCGGCTCGACCGCGACGGTTTCTACCTCGATTACGAGCCGGGCCACGAGCGTCCTGGGCGCGGGCGTGTCATGCCGCAGCCGCAGGCCTGCATCGGCAAGCACATTACCGACGTACTGCCGCCCGAGACCGCGGCGCGCGTGCTGGAGCAGATGCGCACCGTGCTCGCCACCCAGCAGGTACGCTCGGTCGAATACGACCTGGAACACTGTGGCGAAGTCCAGCACTTCGAGGCGCGACTGGTCGCTACCAGTCCCTCGCAGGTGCTCGGCCTGGTGCGCGACATCAGCGAACGCAAGCGCGCCGAGGAACAGATCCGGCGCCTGGCCTACTGCGACAGCCTGACCGGCATCCCGAACCGCCAGGCCTTCCTCGAGACCCTGGAGCGCGAGCTGCAGCGCTCGAAAATGGGCAACAAGAAGTTCGCGGTGCTGTTCATGGACCTCGACGCCTTCAAGCGCATCAACGACACGCTCGGCCACAATGCCGGCGACGCCCTGCTGAAGATGGTGTCGGAACGTCTGCGCGAAACCACGCGGCCGAGCGACCTGGTCTCGCGCGGTGACGGTTCCGCCGGCAAGGCCGACCACACCACCAACCTGGCGCGCCTGGGCGGCGACGAATTCACCATCCTGATCCCCGACCTGGAGCGGGTCGAACACGCGCTCAACGTCGCGACCCGGGTCAAGGAAGCGATGCGCCGCCCCTTCCTCATCGAGGGCAACGAAATTTTCGTGACCGCCAGCATCGGCATTTCGCTGTTCCCGGAAGACGGCGACGACTGCGGCTCGCTGCTGAAATTCGCCGACACCGCGATGTACCACGCCAAGAACTGCGGCAAGAACAACGCGAAGCTCTACAGCTCCTCGCTGACGATGCAGATCATGAGCCATGTGAAGCTCGAGGTCGGGCTGCGCAAGGCGCTGCAGAACGATGAGCTCTACCTGGTCTACCAGCCGCAGCGCGACGTGCGCACGTCCGAGATCGTCGGGGTCGAAGCGCTGGTGCGCTGGCGCCACCCGGAGCGCGGCCTGGTGCCGCCGACCGAGTTCATCCCGCTGGCCGAGGAGACCGGCCTGATCGTCCCGATCGGCGAATGGGTGCTGCGCACCGCCTGCCGCCAGGCCAGGGTCTGGCAGCGCCACGCCCAGCGCACGCTGCGCATGGCGGTCAACCTGTCGGCCAAGCAGTTCAAGGACGAGAACCTGTCGCAGATGGTGCACTCGGCCCTGTTGGATGCCGGCCTGGAGCCGCGCCTGCTGGAACTGGAACTGACCGAGGGCACCCTGATGGACGACGCGCTGGCCACGCTGGCCACGCTGGAACAGCTGCGCGGGATCGGCGTATTCCTGTCGATCGACGACTTCGGAACCGGCTACTCGTCGATGAACTATCTAAAACGTTTCGACGTGCGCGCGCTGAAGATCGACCGCAGCTTCATCAACGGCCTGCCGCAGGACTCCGAAAACGCCGCCATCACCCGCGCCATCATCGCGATGGCGCACGGGCTCAAGATGGTGGTGGTGGCGGAAGGTGTGGAGACCGGCGAACAGCTGCTGCTGCTCGAGCAGTATGGCTGCGATATGGTGCAGGGCTACTTCCTGGGGCATCCGTCGAGCGCTGAAGCGATTACGGGGATGCTGCAGGCGCCCATGCTGTTACCGGCCAAGTAGGGTGGGCGGGGCAATTTCGGGCAATGCCCGGAATTGCAAACGCCCACGCGGTGATAGTTGAGGTATGAACAGCTGCGCGGGCAGCGTCACCGTGATTTGAACGCGTGGGCGGCAAAGCCGCCCACCCTACGGGACGAAACGCAAGGTGTACTTCGCCGGCCCCGGCAACAGCGGCACCGGCTGCGCCTTTACCCACTCCGCGTGCCCCGACAGGAAGAATGGCGACAGCGGATGCCCGCTCTGCCCGCCCGGCATGTTGTACAGCCCCTCCTCCTCGCGCCCCGGCGCCACCGTCAGCCGCTCGGACTGGCCGAACTTCGGTCCCGCCACGCGCGGCATGTTGGAGTCGCCCGGCAGCTGGTCGCTTGGTGCGCCCAGCACCGGTTTCAAAGCCGGCACCGCGATGCTGATCGGATGCGCGATCGCGGCGGTATTGCGCTGGCCCCAGGTGGCTTTCGCCAGCGGCAAGCCATCCTTGGTCAGGTCGGCGATCACGCGATCGACCGCCGCCAGTTCCACCGCGCGCCAGTCGGCATAGCCCGGCGGCAGCCAGTCGGCGGGACGGGTGTCGAGCAGGCGCGCGACCACGTCGGGCCAGCGGCTGGTCGCGGTGGCGAGGGTGGTCTTCGGCTCGATCTCGTCCAGCGCCTTGTTGGCGCGCCCGAACAGCAATTCGTTCAGCGCCCACATGTAGTTGCGCGCCAGCCGGTAGCCGACCGAATCGACGCTGGCATGGCCGGTCCAGCTTTTCTCCAGCAGCTGGCGGAACTCGGCGCGCTGCGGCTGGCCGGCCAACGCCTTGGCGTCCAGCGCCGCCAGCGCATGTTCGCGCCAGCGCGTCATGAACAGCGCGCGGTCGTCCTGCGCGACGTCGAAGACCTGGCGCACGTTGAGCTTGGAGCCGAGCGCCTGCAGGCCTTCGGCCAGTTGGCGGTTGCGCGCGCCCAGGTCGAAGCCGCCGTCGCCGATCAGGGCCGCGCCCTCGCCCATCAGCTGGCGGCTGTTGGCGGTGGTGATCTGGCCGCCGGCGGGATTCACGATGCGCGGATAGCGTTCGGCCGGCAGCAGCGAACTCCAGGTCGGCGTGCCCTCTTCCAGTGGGAAGGTGGTAAGCAGGGACGGCGTGGCGCGCCGCGGCAGCAGGCCGCCGATGGTCCAGCCGATGTTGCCATGGACGTCGCCCGCCACGAAATTCTGGGCCGGGATGCCGTCGATGGCGGCGATCGCCAGCGCTTCGTCGACGCTTGCCGCGTTTTCCAGCTTCAGGTGATTGACGTTGATGGCCTGCGGGTCGTGGGCGATCCAGTGCACCGCGTACTGGCGTCCGAAAGCTTCGCGGATCGGGCCGAGCGAGGTCTCGCGCACCACGAAGCGCTCCGCTTCGGCGCCTTTCACCGCGATCAGTTCGACGTGGCTGGCCGGGGTCTCCCAGCCCTTCGGCGTGCGTACCTGACCCGGGTGCGCCGGGTCGGCGCCGAGAGCCACCAGGTCGACCAGGTCGGCGTAGCTGTTGGTGAAGGCCCAGGCCACCTGGCCGTTGCTGCCGACGATGATGGTCGGCGGTGCGCCGGGCAGGCTGACGCCGGCCAGGCGCCGTTGTCCGCCCTTCGGATCGGGGAAGCGCAGCGCCAGGCGGTACCAGATGTTCGGGAGCTGCAGGCCCAGGTGCATGTCGTCCGAGACGATGGCGGCGCCATTGGTGCTGCGGCTGCCGGCGACGGCGTAGTTGTTGCTGCCGACCGAATCGACGAACGCGGCGCCGGCCAGCTGCGCCGGCTTGTCAGGCGCGGCGCCCCACCATGCAGGCGCCTTGGCCGGAAGCGACGCCTCGACCGGGTTTGCTTTGGCCGCGCCGCCGTCGAGCGTGGCGTCCCAGCTGCTCGCCTCGGGCAGCAGGAAGGCCAGTTGCTCGGCGTCGCTGTGCGCGCGCAGCCAGCCGCGCGCCAGCTCGCGCGGCTCCTGGTTGTTCTGCAGGTCGATGTACATGGCCCAGATCACCAGCAACGAATCGGCGGCGGTCCAGGGACGCGCCTCGGTGCCGGTCAGCGTGTATTCGAAGGGCTTGCTGCGCAGCGCCCGCAGGCCGTCGTTGACGCCGGCCACATAGCGCTCCAGCATGGCGCGCTCCGGGCCGGGAATGCGCGCCAAGGCGTCCTGCGCGCGGGCGCGGAAACGGTGCAGGCGGCGCGAACGGTCGAGCGGCAGCGCGCGCGGCCCGAACAGCTCGGCCAGCTCGCCGGCGGCCGTGCGGCGCAGCAGGTCCATCTGGAAAAAGCGTTCCTGGGCGTGCACGAAGCCGGTGGCATAGGCCACGTCGGCGCGGCTGGCGCCACTGATCAAGGGAACGCCGCTGGCGTCGCGCGCCACGGTCACCTCGCCATGCAGGCCTTGCACCTTGCGCTCGCCATCGAGCTGCGCCAGGCTGCCCCGCAGGTAGAACCAGCCGGCGGCCAGCGCCAGCAAGACGAGCACCACCAGTCCGGCTACCCCGCGCAGGGTCCAGGTCTTCCAACGACGCTGTCGCATCTTGTATCTCCCCCGATATTTTTTTTAGGGGCGTATCTTGCCAGAAAACAGAGTTTCTCGGCGAACCGATGTTGTCCGCTGGGCAGGAACGGCCGGGGTCAGGCACGATTGATTTACGCGCTACCTATCCCCACTTGCAGTTCTATACTGTAACCAGGGCGCCAGGACGGCGGGCAAAGGAGCAGATCATGCAAATGGCTAAATCAGCGAGTAAATTAGCGGTGGTGGGAATGACCCTGGCGCTGGCGGCATGCAGTACGCCGCAGCAGCGCGCCGAACGCGCACAGGCGGAGATGGCGGACCTGATGACCATCTACGGTCCGGCATGTTCGCGTCTCGGCTATGCGCCGAACAGCGACCAGTGGCGCCAATGCGTGCTGCAGCTCAGTACGCGCGAGGAACTGCGCCAGGTTCCGTCGTACTACGGCGGCTATGGTTCGCGCTACTGGCGTGGGGGTTACTGGGGACCGTACTGGTAAGCAGCTGTTGGGCGAACGCGGCCTTGGTCAGGGCCGTGCGCGCCGTTAGCAGCCGCTCGACCGTGGCCTGCGCATGGCGCAGCAGCCGCGGATGGCGCACGTCCGGCGGGTGCAGCCCGAGCCTGATGAGCGGATGGCGCGCGAGCAGCAGCGCCAGCACATCCGCCAGCAGCGGCGAGGCGAGCCTCCCGCTGCGGTTGCGCGCTGCGTAGACCAGCGACGGCGACCACACCATGTCGCCTCGGGCACCGCCGGCGCCACCCAGCAGGTGGAAGTGCCGGAAGCTCGTGGTGTAGTCGAAATCGAAGGCGCGCAGCGCCTGCCAGCTTCCCTCTCCCATCAGCCAGGCCGGCGGCACGAAGCCGCGCACCGGCCAGCCGCGTTCGGCGAACCAGTCGAGGCCGCGCCGGATGCGGCGCGCCGCCTCGTCAGCCGGCAGGGCCGCGAATTCGCCCTCGTGGCTGTAGGTGCCGCGCAGGAAGCGTTCGCTCAGGCTGGGGCCGCGCGGGGCCGTGTCGAGGTGGGTGAAACCGTGCAGCGCCAGTTCGTCGCCGCGCGCCAGCGCATTGTCCAGCCCCTTCTGCATGCGCGCCGCATCGCCGCCGCCCCGGTGGTACTGGGGCACCACCAGCCAGGTCAGGGGAATGTCGGCCACCTCGCGCATCGCTTGCGCAAGGCGCGCGCATTCGTCCCAGGTGGCCGGCGCCACGTCGTGGATCGACACGCACAGGGCCGGGACGGCGTCCGCGCCGTCGCCCTTGCGGTCAGTCGGAAACACAGACCCGCTCCAGCGCCCGCCATGTGCCTGGGCGCGCCGCCAGCAGGCTGCCGTAGCGGTGCATCAGCTGCGGGAACACCTGGCTCCAGTCGTAGTGCTCCTGGGCCTTGCGCCGCGCATTGGCGCCGATGGCCGCCAGGTCGCGCGTGTACATCGCCTCGATGGCGCCGGCCAGGCTGCCGGCGTCGTTGGGCCGCGCCAGGATGCCGGTCTGCTCGTCCACCAGCTCGGCCACGCCGCCGCCACTCGTGCCCACCACCGGCAGGCCGCAGGCCATCGCCTCGAGCACGATCAGGCCAAAGGTTTCGCAGTCGCCCGGATGCACCAGCAGGTCGCAGCTCGCCAGTATGCCGGCGAGTGCGCACTGGTCGCGCTGGAAGGGCATGACGCTCAGCTGCGCATGCTGCGGCAGCGCATCTCCGCCCCCGACCAGCAGCAGGTGGTAAGGGCTGCCCAGCTTGCGCACCGCGTCGATCAGCAGGTGCAGCTTCTTGTCCGCCGTGAAGCGCCCGGCATAGACCAGCAGGCGGCTCTCTGCCGGCAGGCCGAGCTCGGCCCGCAAAGTGGCGCGGCGGCGCTTGGGATGGAAGATCTCGCTATCGATGCCCAGCGGCTGGTGCAGCGCATGGGTCACGCCTATGTCGGCCAGCTGGTGCACCATTAGCCGGCTCGGCGCCAGCACGGTGTCGAACTCGCGGTACAGGTGGGCCAGGTATTTGCAGGTGCCGTGCGAGATGGTGCTGCCGAGGCGGTTCTGCACGAGCCGCGGCAGATCGGAATGGTAGAAGGCGATGGCCGGGATGCCGAGCCGCTGGCGTAGGCGCAGCGCGGCCCAGGCGCAGTGGCCGGCGTCGCCCGCTTCGATGAGGTCAGGGTGCGCTGCACGCAGGCGCTTTGCCGCGGCCGCGACCGACAGCGGCATGCGGTAGCCATTGATGCCGGGCAGCGACACGGCCGGTACCCGCACCAGGCTGGGCGATTCATCGTCGCCGACATTGGGGCTGAGAATGGTATGCCGCGCCCAGCTGTAGCGCGACAGCCAACGTGACTTCGCGTTCAGGTAGGTACTGACGCCGCCACCCTCGGCGGCGTAAAACATCGTGATATCGACAAGATGCATAGACCATCCGCTGAAAGTGCCATGATGGCAGCGGTCCGCCAGCCAGGATTGCGCGCACACACAGGCATCCGCGGAACCTTCTGCCAGTGATCTTTACAAGGGATTATGCGCTGCGGCGATCCAGCATGGCGCGCGCGATCGTGCCCGCATCCACATACTCGAGTTCGCCGCCGACGGGGACGCCGCGCGCGAGGCGGCTGACCTTCAGGCCGCGCGCCTTCAGCATCTCGCTGATGTAGTGGGCGGTCGCTTCGCCCTCGTTGGTGAAATTGGTGGCGAGCACCACTTCCTCGACCACGCCGTCCGTGGCGCGCCCCACCAGCTTGTCGAGGTGCAGGTCGCGCGGACCGATGCCGTCCAGCGGCGAGAGCCGGCCCATCAGCACGAAGTACAGGCCCTTGTAGGTCAGGGTCTGCTCGATCATCATCTGGTCGGCGGGGGTTTCGACGACACACAGCAGCGCGCGCTCGCGCGTCTCGTCCGCGCACAGATCGCAGACTTCGGTGTCGGAGAAGGTATTGCACATGGCGCAGTGGTGGACCGTGTCCACCGCCTGGTAGAGCGCGCGCGACAGCATGGCCGCGCCTTCGCGGTCATGCTGCAGCAAGTGGAAAGCCATGCGTTGCGCCGACTTCGGACCAATGCCGGGCAGGCGCCGCAGCGCCTCGGTCAGGAAGTCGAGCGACTTGGACATGCGTTCCCTTGCCTCAGAACGGCATCTTGAAGCCCGGCGGCAGCGGCATGCCGGCGGTCAGGCCGCTCATCTTTTCGCTGGCGGTGGTTTCGGCCTTGCGCACGGCGTCGTTGAACGCTGCCGCGACCAGGTCTTCCAGCATGTCGCGGTCATCGCCCAGCAGCGACGGGTCGATGGTGACGCGCTTGACGTCGTTCTTGCAGGTCATCACGACCTTGACCAGGCCTGCGCCCGACTGGCCTTCGACTTCGATCAGAGCCAGCTGCTCCTGCGCCTTCTTCATGTTGTCCTGCATGGCTTGCGCCTGTTTCATCAAGCCTGCGAGCTGGTTTTTCATCATGGTCGGTATCTCCAAAGGGTGGGTTGCTTATCTTAATGCTGGCCGGCTTCAAGCCGCGGCCGGCTTCACCGAGCCGGGCACGACAAAGGCGCCGAAGGTACGCTCCATCGCCTGCACGAACGGATCGGCGGCGACCAGGGCTTCGGCCTGGCGCTGGCGCTCTTCGCGCGCGGCCTTGGCTTCGGCCGCGGCCGTGTACCAGACCGGGCCGATCTCGGTATCGAGGCTGACACGCACTTGCGGGAAGTGTTCCTGCAGCGCGGCGGTCAGCTTTTCGCTGTTGCCGCTGGCGCGCAAGGTATCGACCGGCACGCGCAGGCGGAAGGTCGCGGCCTGCTCATGGGCGACGCATTCGATCAATTCGGTCTGCAGGGCCAGCTGCTGGGACACGCCGCGCAGCGGCAGGCTGGCGGCCAGGGCCGGCCAGTTGCCGTCCCAGCCGATCGCCGGGACCGGCGTGACGACATAGGCGTGCGGCGGCGCGGCTGGGGCGCGCGTCTGCGCCGGCGCTGGAGCCATTACGACTGCGGGTGCATCGGAGGCGACGGCGGTGTCGTCGGAAAATTCGGTGACCCAGGACGGCGGCTCATCCTCGGCCGCGGCCTGCTGCATGCGCGCCTGGGTTTGCCCAGCCTGCGGCTGGGCCTGCTGCGGCGACTGGACGGCCTGCGGTTGCGATTGCTCCCAGGGCGGCGTGCCGCCCGGCGCAGGACGGCCGGCCGGGGCTCCCTGCATGGCGGCCGACGGGCCCGGGGATGCAGGAGGCGCGGCTGGTGCGGGCGCGGCCGCCGGTGCGGCAGGCGCCGGCGGCGCCTCAGGGCGCGGCTTCGGTGGGGCTTTCTGGCCGGAGGCGGCGCGCGCCGCTTCCAGCGCCGCATTGATCGCGGCGCGGGCGGAGGTCATCGCCGGGGCTGGGGCAGAAGCCGTGGGAGCCGCTGGTGCAGCCGCGGTCGGAGCCGGAGGCGAAGGAGCCTGGCGCGCAGGCGCCACCGCCGCATGGCTGGCCGCGGCAACCGCCGCCGCGCGTGCGGCCGGCGCCGCGCCCGCCGCAGCTGGTGCTGCCGGGGCCGCGGCCTGCTCGGCGCCTCCCTGTCCCGGGCGGAAGGCCAGCATGCGCAGCAGGGTCATGGTGAAGCCGGCGTACTCGTCCGGCGCCAGGCCGATCTCGTTACGGCCGTGCACCGCGATCTGGTAGTAGAGCTGGACTTCCTGCGCATCGAAGGCCTGGGCCAGGCGCAGGATGTCGTTCAGTTCCGGCAAGTCTTGCGGCACCGCCGCGGGCACCGACTGGGCCAGCGCGATCCGGTGCAGCAGCGTGCCGAGGTCTTGCAGCGCGCCGTTGTAGGACAGGCTGCGGCTGGCCATCTCGTCGGCAACCGCCATCAGGTCGGCGCCGTCCTGGGCCAGCAGCGCATCCAGCAGGCGCACCAGGTAGGACTGGTCGAGCGCGCCCAGCATGCCCTGCACGGCTTCCAGGGTCACCTGGCCGGCGGCATAGGCGATCGCCTGGTCGGTCAGCGACAGCGCGTCGCGCATCGAGCCGTGCGCGCCCTGGGCCAGCAGGCGCAATGCCGGCTGCTCGAAGGCCACGCCTTCCTGGCCGAGGATGTTCTCGAGGTGGCCCACGATGTGGCCGGGCGGCATCTGCTTCAGGTTGAACTGGAGGCAGCGCGACAGCACCGTCACCGGGATCTTCTGCGGATCGGTGGTCGCGAGAATGAATTTGACGTGCGGCGGCGGTTCTTCCAGCGTCTTCAGCATCGCATTGAAGGCGTGGTTGGTGAGCATGTGCACCTCGTCGATCATGTAGACCTTGAAGCGCGCATTGCTCGGCGCGTAGACCGCCTGTTCCAGCAGCTGGGCCATCTCGTCGACGCCGCGGTTCGAGGCCGCGTCCATCTCGATGTAGTCCACGAAACGCCCGGCGTCGATCGCGCGGCAGGCTTCGCACACGCCGCAGGGCTCGGCCGTGATGCCGCCCTGCCCGTCCGGGCCGACGCAGTTGAGCGACTTGGCAAGGATACGCGACAGGGTCGTCTTGCCGACGCCGCGCGTCCCCGTGAACAGGTAGGCGTGGTGCAGGCGGCCGGTCCTCAAGGCATGGGTCAGCGCACGGACGACGTGCTCCTGGCCGACCAGCGTTTCGAAGTTCTTGGGACGGTATTTGCGGGCGAGGACTTGATAGGACATACCCGGATTTTACCGCAGTTGGCGACCGCCGCGAACATTCCAGTGGCATGCTCGGCAACAACACAATGTTGCCGCACGCGATGGCGCTTTCCTGCCACGGGCAGGACGATTCGAGAGATATGGAAGGGTAAAACAGGAAGGAAAGTAAAGAGGCGAGCCTGATCTGCGGCACTTGCGGTGAACGGCTTTGGCTGCTTCGTTCCCGACCTGACCAGGTAAACCATGCCGCAATGCGCAGGGGCCCGCCAGCGACAATTATACCCGACCCCACTGGTTTTGGGGCCGGATCTTGCAATGGCCTAGGAGCGCCCTTTCAACAGTGCCAGCAAGGCGCGTGCGCCCTCTTCCGACGAGGCCGGGTTCTGGCCAGTCACCAGGAGGCCGTCGGTCAGGACATAGGATTGCCAGTCGTCCGCCTTGCTGTATTCGCCACCCAGCTGTTTCAGGGTGTCCTCGACCAGGAAAGGCACGACCTTCGTCAGGCCGACCGCCTCTTCCTCGGTATTGGTAAAACCGGTCACGCGCTTGCCCTTGACCAGCGGCTCGCCGTTCGGCGCCTTGACGCCTTTCAGCACGCCCGGGGCGTGACACACCGCCGCGACCGGCTTGCCGGCCGCCAGCATGGTCTCGATCAGGCGGATCGAATCGGCGTCTTCGGCCAGGTCCCACAGCGGGCCGTGGCCGCCGGGATAGAACACGGCGTCGAAGTCCTGCGCTTTCGCGCCGGACAAGGTGGTGGTGTTGGCGAGTGCCTGTCCGGCCTGCGGATCGGCGCGAAAACGGCGGGTCGCCTCGGTCTGGGCGTCCGGCTCGTCGCTCTTCGGGTCGAGCGGCGGCTGACCGCCTTTCGGCGAAGCCAACGTCAAGGTAGCGCCGGCATCCTTGAATACATAATAGGGAGCGGCAAACTCCTCCAGCCAGAAACCGGTTTTCTTGCCGGTGTCGCCGAGGCGGTCGTGCGAGGTCAGCACCATCAGGATCTTCATCGGGGCCTCCATGTGCGGGGTGGATCGAGGATCGAGTCTAACTGGCCCTCATCCACCGCGCCGCACGCGTGCCGTCGCTCAAATACCCAGCTGGCCCCACAGGTCGTCCACCCGCGCCTTCACTTCCGGCGTCATCGCGATCGGAGTGCCCCACTCGCGGTTGGTCTCGCCCGGCCACTTGTTGGTGGCGTCGATGCCCATCTTGCTGCCCAGGCCGCTGATCGGCGAGGCGAAGTCGAGGTAGTCGATCGGGGTGTTGTCGACCATGACCGTGTCGCGGGTCGGATCGACCCGGGTCGTGATGGCCCAGATGACTTCCTTCCAGTCGCGCACGTCGACATCCTCGTCCACCACCACGATAAACTTCGTATACATGAACTGGCGCAGGAAGCTCCACACCCCGAACATCACGCGCTTGGCGTGGCCGGCGTACTGCTTCTTCATCTGCACCACCGCCATCCGGTAGCTGCAGCCTTCCGGCGGCAGGTAGAAGTCGGTGATTTCGCTGAACTGCTTTTGCAGCAGCGGGATGAAGACTTCGTTCAGCGCGACGCCCAGCACCGCCGGTTCGTCGGGCGGTTTGCCGGTGTAGGTCGAGTGGTAGATGGGGTCGCGCCGCATGGTGATGCGGTCGATCGTGAAGACCGGGAAGCTGTCCTGCTCATTGTAATAGCCGGTGTGGTCGCCATACGGGCCCTCCAATGCATGCTCGAAGCCGGACGGGTGGTTCGCATCCGGGTAGATATGCCCTTCCAGCACGATCTCGGCGGATGCCGGCACGCGCAGCTCGCTGCCGATCGCCTTGGTGAGCGCAGTGCGCTGGCCGCGCAGCAGTCCGGCGAACTGGTACTCGGACAAGGTATCCGGCACCGGGGTGACCGCGCCCAAGATCGTGGCCGGGTCGGCGCCCAGCGCCACCGCCACCGGATAGGGTTTGCCCGGATTGGCCAGCGCGTGCTCGCGGAAATCGAGGGCGCCGCCGCGGTGGGCGAGCCAGCGCATGATCACCTTGTTGCGGCCAAGGACCTGCTGGCGGTAGATGCCCAGGTTCTGGCGCTTCTTGTGCGGCCCCTTGGTAATCACCAGCCCCCAGGTAATCAGGGGCGCGATGTCGCCCGGCCAGCAGTGCTGGATCGGCAAGCGCGCAAGGTCGACGTCCTGCCCTTCCCAGACGATTTCCTGGCAGGAGGCGCCTTTCACTTCTTTCGGCGCCATGTCCCAGACCGCCTTGACCAGCGAGCCCATGCCCATGATGTCCTTGAAGCCTTTTGGCGGCTCAGGCTCCTTCAGGCGCGCCAGCACGTGGCCGATGTTACGCAGCTCGGTCAGGCTTTCGGCGCCCATGCCCAGCGCCACCCGGCGCGGCGTGCCGAACAGGTTGCCCAGCACTGGAATAGAGTGTCCAGTCGGTTTTTCGAACAGCAGCGCGGGTCCTTCGGCGCGCAGCGTACGGTCGCAGATCTCCGTCATCTCGAGCTTGGGCGACACCGGTACGCCAACGTGCTTGAGCTCGCCCATTTTCTCGAGCTGAGCCATAAAGTCCCGCAAATCTGAATATTTCATCAAGTTTTGATCGTTATCTCGTCAGTAGAAGCTTGTTCAAGGCACCATGCCAAGTAGCTGATTTAGCAAGACTTTTCAAAATTTAGGCTTGGCAATCAGAACTAAAAGTAATAAGAGCGGATCGTGCTAGGGTTGACTTGGTATAAAGGAGACACTAGAATCCGTCCTACTTGATGAGGCAGGCAAATCTTTCTGACATGATTTTAGCTGTTCTCATGCATTCACGGGGTCGGGGCCCCACATGACATTTTAAGGAGTGTTTTCACTGGGCGTCTGCCCAATCCCCCCGAGACAGTTGTTGAGCCACTGGTTCCACCCGCACGGGTTTCAAAGCAGCCAGCTGTAGCAAAGCAATGACGGCGTTAGTCGGCCGCACCGCGGCGACCTACGATATTTCTGATGCACGGCATTCAGTTACCCGACACAGCGTCCTTAGACGCCGTGACAGGAGTTCTTTTTGCCGCGACAAAGGGGAATTCGATGATCCATCGTTTCATCACGAGCGCAAGGCTCGTGCACACCATGGCCAGCCAGCCAGTCACGTGGTCTTCCGCGAGCAAAGCGGCACGCGGTATGCTGAACACCGCACGCAACACCCTGACCGTATTCGGTCTCTCCGCAGTCGCGATGCTCGCGCTGCTGTACACCAACGAAGACGTCGCCAAGCGCGTCTCGGACGTGCTGGATCCCCAGCCTGAAATCGTCGCCGTGGCCCCTGCTGCCCCGGCGCCCAAACTCGCGGACGTGGCCGATGCGGTAGAAACGCCCCACGCCGCCGCCCAGCATGTGGGCAACAGCAAGCAGCAGCAATGGGTGACCTCCTGGCTGAGCAAGCGCTACCGCGTCGCCGGCGACGCCGCCAACATGCTGGTCTCGACCGCCTACATGACGGCGCACGAGGTCAAGCTGGACCCGCTGCTGATCCTGGCGGTGATGGCCATCGAATCGGGCCTGAACCCCTTTGCCGAGAGCGCCATGGGCGCCAAGGGCTTGATGCAGGTCATGGCCAAGGTCCACCACGACAAGTTCGAGGAAGTGGGCGGCCAGCAGGCGGCCCTGAATCCGGTCGCCAACATCAAGGTCGGCGCCCTGATCCTGAAGGATTACGTCAAGCGCACCGGTTCGGTCGAAGGCGGCCTCAAGACCTACGTCGGCGCGGCCGACATGGAAAGCGACTCCGGCTATGGCGCCAAGGTGCTGGCCGAGTACCAGCGCCTGAAGCAGGTGGCGCGCGGCCAGAAGGTCCCGACCACCAACGCGCCGCGCCCGGCAGCTCCTTCTCCGGTCCCGTCGACCATCATGGTCAAGCAGGATCCGGCCGAAACGCCGGCACCGGCGCCCGCTCCGGCCAAGCCGGAAAGCCACGGCACGGAAACGCTGGCGACCCTGTAAGCCAGGGCACGATACTTTTCACGAAACCACCGCTGCGGCGGTGGTTTTTTTTCGCCCATCGTTCCGGGCCTCGCCCCAACGATTGAATACGCAGCCAAAAACGGACCCTTAAAATAGTCCCACTCCGTCTATGTAAAGCGCAATCACTTACTCAAGCTATGCAACTCCTATCTACTCGCTACATCTCTGCACTTGTAATCTTCCTTGCATCAGTCGACGCTGAGGCCGTAGGTGCTGGATGCGCATCAGGCAAGCAGTCGCTGCGAGTTAAAATTTTTGGCGACAGTCGTGTCAGGTTGGGGAAGCCAGTCTCGCTCAACGTATTGGTCGAAAATACGGGTCAAAGTGAGCTCAAGCTGCCGAAGCCCATGGTGCCTCGTTACTACTGGCTGAGGTTTCAAGTAAGGAACGAGCAGGGGAAGGTTCTCGAGTGGCGAGGCCCGGAGCCAAAACTTCTCTATGAGAACGAACGGGTCTCTCTCTACCCGGAATACAGCTACGGCAGGTTCTTTAATAACCTGGAGGAAGCCCTCGACTTTTCAAAGCCGGGAAAGTACTCAATCCGAGCCACATGGGGAATCGGTCCAGATGGAAACTGTGCGTCGGGTGAGTATAGGTCGCGAGAATTCATACTTCACGTCATCCCATGAATGCCAGCTGCCGACGTCCGCTATGGGTCGGCAGCTGCCGGACGCGAAAAGGCTGCGGATTGCCCAGCACCAGCAATCCCTACCCCGATCACTTGCTCGAGAAGCGCATCTGCTAGGCCCCTGGGCTAGCGTTCGGAATCCGGGATCACGATGGTGGAATACGGCGAGACCACGCGCCAGCCGAGCGCCTCGTACAGGGCGCGCCCGTCCTCGGTCGCCACCAGCACCCGGCGCGCACTGTCCGAGCGCTGCCTGGCCGCGAGTGCCGCCATCAGGACCCGGCCCAGGCCGCGCCTCCGGTGCGCCGCATCGGTGGCGATCCGGTCGAACACGAAGGCGCCGCCATGCTCCACGGCGTAGCCGCTGGCGGCAAGCGTGCCATCCCCGGCGTGGATGCGCGCAGCGATCACGACGCCCTGCTGGTCGAGCTCGACACGGTAGCCGGGCGCCAGCGCCGGCGCCGCGTGGCGCGGCCCCGCATGGGTCATCAGGTAGCCGCCCGGCTGCAGTTGCCAGCCTGGCGGGGCCAGCGCCAGCAGCTCCTGGCCCGGCCCGCACATCTTCACAAACGTACGTGGCGCGCGAGTCGCTGCCAGCAAAGCCCGCAGGCCCGGGCCGGGACCGGCAAACACGTAGCGGCAGGTCTCATGCGCCGAGCGGGTGTCGACGCGCATGCCGCCGTGGTCCGGGACCGGCTGCGGCAGCCCGCGGGCCACCGAGCGCCCGGCCAGCCAGGCCCACAGCAGCTCGGGTTCGGCAAATCGTGGATGGGATGTCATTTCGGCATAAAAAAAAGCCACCGGGCAGTGCCGCGGTGGCTTTGTGCTATCTATATAGTGAGGCGCTGTCGATCAGCGACGGGCGTCGGCGCCCACTTCGTCCGGGCGCAGGGTCGAAGCCAGCTTGTCCAGCACGCCGTTGACGTACTTGTGGCCGTCGATACCGCCGAAGGACTTGGTCAGCTCGACCGCTTCATTGATCACGACGCGGTATGGGACTTCCGGATGGTTCTTCAGCTCGTAGGCGCCCAGCAGCAGCACGCCATGCTCGATCGGCGACAGCTCGGCGATGCTGCGGTCGATCAGCGGTGCGATGACTTCGCGCAGCTCGACCGAGGTGGCGATGGCGCCGTTCAGCAGTTCGCCGAAGAACTCGCCGTCGGCCTTGTCGAAGCCGTGCGCGCCGCGGATGTTGGTGACGACCGTGCGGGCCGGTTCATTGTTCAGCAGCCATTGGTACAGGCCCTGCAGCGCGAACTCGCGCGCGCGGTGGCGCGGCGTGCGGTTCTTGCTCGGGTTGGCGTGCGTGGTCTTGTCAGTCATGTGCTTTTCCTTTACTGCTTTATTCTTCTTCGGCCTGCAGTTCTTCCAGCGCGAACAGCAGGTTCGACATCTCGACCGCGACGCGCGCCGCGTCGGCGCCCTTCTCGGCCATGCGGGCTTCGGCCTGCTCGTCGTTCTCGGTGGTCAGGATCGCATTCGCGATCGGCATGCCGTAATCGAGGCCGATGCGGGTGATGCCCGCGCCGGATTCGTTCGACACCAGCTCGAAGTGGTAGGTCTCGCCGCGGATCACCGCGCCCAGCGCGATCAGCGCGTCGAACTGCTGGGTCTCGGCCATCTTCTGCAGCGCCAGCGGCACTTCCAGCGCGCCCGGCACGGTGATGTGCAGGATGTCCTCGTCGGCGACGCCCAGGCGCTTCAGTTCGGCCAGGCAGGACGACAGCAGGCCATGGCCGATGTCGGCGTTGAATCGCGCTTGCACGATGCCGATGCGCAGGCCTTCACCCGCCAGATTGCTTTCAAAAGTTCCTACCGTCATGGCTGACCTCTTCTTTTCGATGTGTGTATATATATTAGTGTGGTTTCGTCAGTGCGCGGCGCCTAAGCTGCGTCACGCGGCCGGCTGCGGCAGGTAACCGGTGACTTCGAGGTCGAAGCCGGTCATCGACGGCATCTTGCGCGGGTTCGCCAGCAGCTGCATCTTGCCGACGCCGAGGTTGCGCAGGATCTGGGCGCCGATACCGTAGGTGCGCAGGTCCATCGAGGCGGCGCGGCTGCTGCGCGGGCCGGTGTCGCGCGGGGCGAACTGGGAGAACAGCTCGTCGGCGGTCTCGCCGCAGTTCAGCAGCACGATGGCGCCGCAGTCGCCGGCCTGGATCGCCTTCATGGCCGAAGCCAGGTCCCAGGAGTGGGTCGAGGCGCAGTTACCGAGCACGTCGAGGATCGACACCGGCTGGTGCACGCGCACCAGGGCTTCCTTGTCGCGCGCGATCTCGCCGTGGACCAGAGCCAGGTGGGCGGCGCCGCTCGGTTTATCGCGATAGGCGACCAGCTTGAATTCGCCGTAGGGCGTGTTCAGCGGGCGCTCGGCCACGCGCTCGACCAGGCTTTCGTTCTGGCTGCGGTAGTGGATCAGGTCGGCGATGGTGCCGATCTTCAGATTATGTTCTTTAGCAAATTCGATCAGGTCCGGCAGGCGCGCCATGGTGCCGTCTTCCTTGATGATCTCGCAGATCACCGAGGCCGGGGTCAGGCCGGCCATCTCGGTCAGGTCGCAGCCGGCTTCGGTATGGCCGGCTCGCATCAGCACGCCGCCCTTCTGGGCGCGCAGCGGGAAGATGTGGCCCGGCTGGACCAGGTCGTCCGGGGTGGTGCCCTTGTTGACGGCCACCTGGATGGTGCGTGCGCGGTCGGCCGCGGAAATACCCGTGGTCACGCCCTCGGCCGCTTCGATCGACACCGTGAAGTTGGTGCCGAAGGAGGTGCCGTTCTTCGAGGTCATCATCGGCAGCGCCAGTTCGTCGCAGCGTTCCTCGGTCAGGGTCAGGCAGACCAGGCCGCGCGCGTAGCGGATCATGAAGTTGATCGCTTCCGGGGTGACGAAGTCGGCGGCAAGCACCAGGTCGCCTTCGTTTTCGCGGTCTTCTTCATCGACAAGAATGACCATGCGCCCGGCGCGCAATTCGGCAACGATTTCCTCGGTGCTGGAGATAGACATACGGATTCCTTGATACGGGTGTTTTGCGTAATCCGTTATTTTAAAGGATTTACCGCCGTTCAACCGAGCTAGCAAAGGCCCGCTCCAGCACACAGCTGCGAATCCGTCAACGACTGTTACCCATGAGCAACAAACCTATCAGATCTACTAGTTGATGTATGCGTATGCGGTGAGAATTGTTAAGCTCTCTTTTCCCGCACGCAACACCCAGCGTGTTTACGCATGACTCGATTATGATAAAGACATCGAGGCTGCAACTGTCTTCAGGGCTCTTCCCTGAGAACATGCGGCCATTTTCCGGAGTTGCCATGACGGTGGTTCCACAGCCAGGCGGGCGCGGCCCCGCTTCCCCGGACGGGAAGCGTTGATGGCCACGATCCTGATCGTCGACGACAGGCCGAGCAACCGCGCCTTCCTGAACGCGCTGCTCGGCTTTACCGGCCATCGCCTGCTGGAAGCGGATGACGGCGCCCAGGCGCTGGCGCTGGCGCGCGCCCAGCGGCCGGACCTGATCATCACCGACATCCTGATGCCGGTCATGGATGGCTATGAACTGGTGCAGCAGCTGCGCCAGGATACCGAGCTGCGCACCGTCCGCGTGATCTTCTTCTCGGCTGTGTATGCCGAACACGAAACCCTGGCGATGGCCGCCCGCTGCGGCGTCGCCACCGTGCTGCCCAAGCCGGCCGACCCGCAGCACATCCTCGACGCCATCAGCACCGAGCTGGGCGTGCTGGAAGGCGCGCCGCCGCTACCGGTGCCGCAGCTGGCGCCGGAAAGCGACCGCGCCCTGCCCTTCGACCTGGGCGCGCGCCTGGCCGAACTGGAACGCATGTGCCTGTCCCTGATCGGCGAGCGCCGCGTCGAGACCCTGGCCGCCTCCTTCCTCGACGCCGCGCGCCGCGTGCTGCACGCCGACTGCGCCGCCCTGTGCCTGCTCGACCGCGGCGAGCGCAACGTGCGCCACCTCGACACCTGGTCGCTCGACCCCGGTTTGCTGCGCGAGCATGCGCTCAACGAGGGCCGCCTGCCCGGTATGCTGCTGCGCGCCCGTGCCCCGTTGCGCCTGGCCGAGGGCGACAGCATGCTCGACAGCATGCCATCCTGCCACCCGCCCATGGGCAGCTTCCTCGGCCTGCAGGTGCACGACCTGCAACACCCGCACGGCTGGCTGTATTGCGCACGCCTTCTCGGCGCCCCCGCCTTCACCGACGAAGAGGAACGCTGGGCCACGGCGCTGGCGGCCCAGCTGGCGGTGGCCTACGAAAACCTGAATCTGTACGACGTGGTCCAGCGCCATGCCACCCAGCTGCAGCTGGAAGCGCTGGCGCGCGCCGACGCCGACAAGGCCCTGCGCGAGAGCGAACACCGGCTGGAACTGGCGCGCCAGGTGTTCGACAGCACCCAGGAAGGCATCATGATGACCGACGCCGACGCCAACATCGTCGCGGTCAACCCGGCCTTCGAGCAGATCACCGGCTACCGCGAATCGGAAGTGATGGGCCTGAGTCCGCGCGTGCTGCGCTCGGGCCGGCACGACGCCACCTTCTACCGAGACATGTGGCACTGCCTGGAAAAGGACGGGCAGTGGCGCGGCGAGATCTGGAACCGCCGCAAGAACGGCGAAGTCTATCCGGAGCGCACCAGCATCAGCGCCGTGCGCGACGAGGCCGGTAAACTCACCGCCTACGTCTCGGTGTCGACCGACCTGTCGGCCCTGAAGGCGGCCCACCACCAGCTCGACTTCCTGTCCAATCACGACGCCCTGACCCTGCTGCCGAACCGCTCGCTGTTCAACGATCGCCTGCAGCAGGCGATCGCCGCCGCGCGCCAGGGCGACGGCCAGCTGGCCCTGCTGCTGTTTAACATCGACCGGCTGTCGCGCATCAACGACAGCCTCGGCCACGCCGCCGGCGACGCCGTGCTGCGCGAAGTGGCGCGCCGGGTCGGCGACATCGCCGGCCCCACCGACACCCTGGCGCGCCTGTCGGGCGACGAATTCGTGCTGCTGCTGACCAGCTGCCACGACAACGAGGACATCATCCTGGCCGCGCGCCGCCTGATCGACGCCATCGCCCAGCCGCATTCGGTTGGCGGGCACGACGTGGTGGTCACCGGCAGTGTCGGCATCAGCATCTTCCCGCGCGACGGCAATGCGCCGGGCGACCTGCTCAAGGCCGCCGACGCGGCGCTCTCCGACATGAAGCAGTCGGGCCGCAACGGCTTCCGCTTCTTCAAGGGCGAGATGAACGCCCAGGCGCTGCGCTGGCTGGCGCTGGAAACGCGCCTGCGGCGCGCCATCGAGCGCCAGGAACTGGCCCTGCACTACCAGCCGCAGATCTCGCGCATCGACGGCGGCGTGGTCGGCATGGAGGCGCTGCTGCGCTGGCGCAGCGAGGAAGTCGGCCAGGTGTCACCGGGCGACTTCATCCCGCTGGCCGAAGATACCGGCCTGATCCATCCAATCGGCGAATGGGTGATCCGCGAGGCCTGCTTCCAGAACAAGGCGTGGCAAAACGCCGGGCTGCCGCCGGTGAAGGTGGCGGTCAACGTCTCGGCCAACCAGTTCAAGGCCGGTTCGGTGAGCGCGATCGTGCGCAAGGCGCTGCAAGAGAGCGGCCTGGCGCCGCGCTACCTGGAAGTGGAGCTGACCGAAAGCGTGATGCTGGGCGACAGCGCTGTGGCCGAGGCCCAGATGGCCGAGCTGCGCGCCATGGGCGTGTCGCTGTCGCTGGACGACTTCGGTACGGGCTACTCCTCGCTCGGCTACCTGTCGCGCTTCCCGCTCGACAAGCTCAAGATCGACCAGACTTTTGTGCGCAACATCACCACCGAGCAGCGCAGCGCCGCGATCGCCCAGGCCACCATCGCGCTGGCCCAGGGCCTGTCGCTGTCGGTCGTGGCCGAAGGCGTGGAGACGATCGGGCAGCGCGACTTCCTGGGCCTGATCGGCTGCGACGTGATGCAGGGCTACCTGTACAGCCGCCCGGTGCCGCCCCATGAGATGGCCCAGCTGCTGGCGAAGGGGCGGGTCGCTGTCTGATCAGACATACATACGCATTACCACAACAGTTTTGACGGGCATGCGCGGTAGAATGCGTGCTCATCCCAAGAATTGGATCCTCGATGAGCAAGAATTCCCTGCGCGGCCTCTGTCTGGCCGCGCTGCTGTGTGTGCAGCCGCTGGCCGGCGCCGCCACCGCCGCCCCTGCCGCCCGCGCCGCGGCGCCGGCAGCCGCTCCCTTACGCCTGGACGCCGCGATTCCCGTCGGCCCGCAAGTCAAGGTAGGCAAGCTGGCCAACGGCCTGACCTATTACATCCAGCGCAACGCCCGCCCCGAACGCAAGCTGGAGCTGCGCCTGGTGGTCAAGGCCGGCTCCATCCTCGAGGACGAGGACCAGCGCGGCCTGGCCCACTTCGTCGAGCACATGGCCTTCAACGGCTCGACCAATTTCCGCAAGCACGAGCTGGTCTCCTACCTGCAGACCATCGGGGTCGGCTTCGGCGCCGACCTGAACGCCTACACCTCGTTCGACGAGACCGTCTACATCCTGCCGATCCCGACCGACAATCCGGACAATGTCACCAAGGCCTTCCAGGTGCTGGAAGACTGGGCCCATGGCGTGAGCTTCAATCCAGAAGACATCGACAAGGAACGCGGCATCATCCTGGAAGAGCTGCGGCTCGGCAAAGGCGCCTCCGACCGGATGAGCAAGCAGATCATGCCGGCCATCTTCAACGGCTCGAAATACGCCGAGCGCCTGCCGATCGGTACCGAGGACGTGCTGCGCAACTTCCAGCCCGAGGCCCTGACCCGCTTCTATCGCGACTGGTACCGCCCCGACCTGATGGCGGTGGTGGTGGTCGGCGACATCGACCCGGCCAAGGCCGAGAAACTGGTCAAGGCGCATTTCGCGCACCTGAAGAATCCGAAGCCGGCGCGTCCGCGCGCCTACGCCGAGATCCCGGCGCGCGCATCGACCGATGCGCTGGTGGTGACCGACCAGGAAGCGACCGGCAATGCGGTGCTGATCCGCTATCCGGTGCAGCCGGTGGTCGAAGCCGGCACCATCCGCGCTTACCGCGACGACCTGGTGCAGTCGCTGTTCTCCGCCATGCTCAACCAGCGCCTGCAGGAGCTGTCGCAGCTACCGGAACCGCCCTACATGGGCGCCGGCAGCTCGCTCGGCAAGCTCACCCCGCGCTACCGCTCGTACAATGCGTCGGCGGCGCTCGGTCCGCGCGGCGCCGAGGCCGCCCTCACCGCCCTGGTCGAGGAAAACGAACGCGCGCGCCGCTTCGGCTTCAGCGCGGCCGAACTGGAGCGGGTCAAGAAAAACCTGATGCGCAATTACGAGCAGGCCTGGAACGAGCGCGCCAAGAGCGATTCCGGCACCTATGCCGCCGAGTACATCCGCAACTTCCTGCAGCAGGAAGCGATTCCGGGCATCGACACCGAATACCGCTATGTCAGGGAGCTGGTGCCGGGCATCACCCTCGACGAGATGAACGCCTACGCGCGCCGCACCATTCCAGCGGACTCGGGCAAGCTGGTGCTGTATACGGGCGTGACCCGTCCCGACACGCCGAAGGGCGAGCAGCTGCTCGGCGCGGTGGCGAGCGCCCAGCGCGCCGAACTGCGTCCGCACGATGAAAAAGCGGTGGCGGCGCGCCTGATGGAACGCCCGCCGAAACCGGGCAGCATCGTGGCCGAGTCGCACGACAAGGCGCTCGGCCTGACCCGCCTGGAGCTGTCGAACGGCGTCAAGGTGATCCTGAAACCCACCGACTTCCGCAACGACCAGGTGATGATGAGCGCGGCCCGCTTTGGCGGCCAGAGCCTGTTCGGCGACAAGGACATCCTCAACGCGCGCTTCGCGAATGCGATCGTGGCCAGCATGGGCGTCAAGGATTTCACGCCGCTCGACATGCGCAAGATCCTCGCCGGCAAGGCGGCCCAGGTGAACGTGGGCCTGGCCAACTACACCGACGTGGTGGTGGGCGCCTCGGGCGCGACCGACATCGAGACCATGCTGCAGCTGACCTGGCTGAAGTTCAGCGGCGTGCGCCGCGATGAAGACCTGTTCAAGTCCTATGTCGGCAAGCAGGCCGAGCAGGCGCGCAACCAGACTGCGCAGCCGGGCGCGCGCTTCGGCGATGCGGTCATGTCCGCGCTCTACAACAACCACCCGCGCGCGCCGCGCACCCTGAAGGCCGAGGAATACGAGCAGATCGACCTCGACCGCAGCATCGACATCTTCCGCCAGCGCTTCTCCAGCGCCAAGGACCTCACCTTCATCCTGGTCGGCAGCTTCGACGCGGCCGCGATCAAGCCCTTGCTGGCGACCTACCTCGGCAGCCTGCCGACCCCGGACCTGACGGTGGCCTACCGCGACGTCGGCCTGCGCCCGGCCACCGGCGTGGTCAAGCGCGAAGTGCGCAGCGGTTCGGAGCCGAAGAGCACGGTCTCGCTGACCTTCACCGGCGTGGCCGAGTTCAGCGAAGAAGAGCAGCTCCGCCTGTCGGCCCTGCTGGAAGTGGTCAACCTGCGCATCATCGACGTGCTGCGCGAGAAGATGGCTCTGATCTACGGCGGCGGCGCCTCGGGCGTGCTGAGCAAGATCCCCTACGGGAACTACTCGATCGGCGTGACCCTGCCGACCGGACCGGAACACGTGGACAAGGTGATCGCCGCGACCTTTGAGGAGATCAAGCGCCTGCAGGCGGAAGGGCCGGTGGCGGCCGACCTGGAAAAGGTGAAGAGCAACTGGATCCAGAACCACCGCCGCTCGCTGCGCGAGAACGGCTACTGGCTGGGGCACCTGCAGACGGCGCTCAGCGAAGGCACGGATCCGGCATCGATCCTGGAGGTCGAGAAGCAGGTGCAGGCCTTGAGCGCCCAGGACATCAAGATCGCGGCGCGGCGCTACTTCAACGAGATGAACTACGTGCAGGTGGTGTTGAATCCGGAGACGCAGCAGGGTGCGACGACGGTGGCAGCCTCGAGCGCCAAGAGCACGACGCCTGGCGGTTGATATCCGAGTGGAGCGGCATGGCCGCCCCACCACCAGATTATTTCTGCGCGGAGAGCATGCGCTCCACGTAGCGCGCGATCAGGTCGATCTCCAGGTTCACCTTCGATCCCGCCTTCAGGTGTTTCAGCGTGGTCACCTCGATCGTGTGCGGGATCAGGTTGATCGAGAAACGGCACCCTGCCTCGATGTCCTCGACGCGGTTCACCGTCAGCGACACCCCGTTCACCACCACCGATCCTTTATAAGCCAGGAACTTGCCCAGCTCGCGCGGCGCATCGATCACCAGCTCGCGCGATTCACCCACCGGTTCGAAGCTGTGCACGGTGCCGAGACCATCGACGTGGCCGGACACCAGGTGGCCGCCCAGGCGCTCGGCCAGGGTCAGGGCCTTTTCCAGGTTGACTTCGCCCGGCGCTTCCAAGCCGACGGTCTTGCTCAGGCTTTCGCGCGAGACGTCGACGGTGAAGCTGCTGCCGGTCTTTTCCACCACCGTCATGCAGGCGCCATTGATGGCGATCGAGTCGCCCAGCGCGACGTCCGCCAGGCCCAGCGGACCGGCATCGACTTCCAGGCGCACGCCCGCGAAGGAGCCGCCTTCGAGCGGCTTGACCGATGTGATGTTGCCGACAGCGGCGACGATTCCAGTAAACATAAGAACTTCCTCAGTTGATAGCAGTTTGGGGGGCGGCGAACCGCGCCAGGATGCGGATGTCGTCGCCGACCCGCGCCAGGTCGTGGAAACGCAGCTGGCGCTTGTCGGCCAGGCGCGCCAGCGCCGGCAGGTCGAACATGCCCTGCCCCGGTCCGATCAGGCTCGGCGCCAGGTAGACGAGCAGCTCGTCGACGCAAGCTTCGCGCACCATCGACGCATTCAGTTTCGCGCCGGCTTCGACGTGCACTTCGTTGATCTCGCGCCGGCCGAGCTCCTGCATCAGGGCCGGCAGGTCGACCTTGCCGTGCGCGTTCGGCAGCACGATCACCTCATGCCCCGCCGCGCGCAAGGCGTCCGCCTTGTCCGGCGACTCGGCCGCGGCGACGATCCAGCACGGCTCGCCCTGCAGGATGCGCGCGTCCAGCGCAATCTCGAGCCGGCTGTCGACGATCACGCGGCGCGGCTGCAATGGGGTATCGATGCCGCGTACGTTGAGCTGGGGGTCGTCGGCCTTGATGGTGCCGATGCCGGTCAGGATGGCCTGCGCGCGGGCGCGCCAGGCATGGCCATCAAGGCGGGCCTCCGGCCCGGTGATCCACTGGCTCTCGCCGTCCGCCAGCGCGGTGGCGCCGTCCAGGCTGGCGGCCACCTTCAGGCGCACCCAGGGCAGGCCGCGCCGCATGCGCGAGAAGAAGCCGATGTTCAGCTCGTACGCCTGCTCGGCCAGCACGCCAGAGGTGACGGCGATGCCGGCCGCCTCCAGCTGGGCCAGGCCGCGTCCGGCGACGAGGGGATTGGGGTCGGTCATGGCGGCCACCACGCGCCCGATGCCCGCCTGCACCAGGGCATTCGAGCATGGCGGGGTGCGGCCGTAGTGGCTGCATGGTTCGAGCGTGACGTAGGCGGTGGCGCCGCGGACATCGTTGCCGCGCGCGGCGGCGTCGCGCATGGCCTGGATCTCGGCGTGGGCCTGCCCGGCCGGCTGCGTGTGGCCGGCGCCGATGACCACGCCGTCGCGCACGATCACGCAACCGATGCGCGGATTTGGCGCGGTGAGGTACATGCCTTTCGCGGCCCATGCGAGGGCCAGCGCCATGCCGTCGGTATCGTCGAGAACTTCTACCCTGTCGTTTGCCACCGTCTTGTCCGCTGTTGGGTTGCCTTGCCACGCTACGGCGGGGCTTCAGGCCCCTCGCAGCCATCGTCGCGCGCCGGGTTGCACAGCCGCACGCGTCCGAGCATGTTGATTTTAATACGCCGGGTATGCCCGCCATGGAAGAGCGAGAGCGAACCGAGCCGTGAGGCGCCGCTGTTCGTGTCGCTGCAGCTGCGCCCGGCGCCATTGTAGGCGATGTACTGCGGCGGCGCTGACTGGGTGAAGGAAAAATCGACCTGCAGCCCGCGTGGCAAGGGGCCGTGGACGGCGAGGATCTCGTCACCAGACCCCGGCTGGCGGTCGCCGTCGCGGTCGACGAAGACCGTCCAGCCCTGGGTCCAGTCGGCGCCGCCAGCGTCGCGCGGGACCAGCTTGACGCGCTGGTTGCGCGCGATGGCCTGGGCCCGGGTGTGCGCGATGGCGTCCAGCAGCTCGCTCGAGGCCGCCTTGATCTGCTGATTGGAAACGAGCGCATGCAGGTCGGGCGCAGCGAGCGCGAAGGCGACGGCGGCGATCGCCAGCACCACGGCCAGTTCGGCCAGCGTGGCGCCGCGGCATGCAAGCAGCCTCATGGCCAGCAGCGCTCCCCGGCGCCGCTGGCGCCCTGGGCGCCGGTGCTGTCGAAGCTCAGCACGCCGCAATCGGGGTCGCTGAAGCTGGCGTCGACGTTGACGGTGCCGGGCTGGGCGCGCAGTTCGATGCACTGGCTGATGTCCTGGCCTTCGCAGGCCCGGCCCTCGAGCTCGTAGGGACTCGATGCCGGCCGCGCACCGAGCCACCAGCGGAACTGGCCGTCCGCATCGGCGGACGAGAACGCGAGATAGCTGTGGTGCAGCGCGCGGTATTGCTCCTGCCGCTGCATGGCCTCGACCAGTGCCAGCTGCGCCTCGACGCGGCGCATCTTGCGCACATGCTGCGCATAGCTCGGGTAAGCCATCGCGGCAAGGATGCCGATGATCGCCACCACGATCAACAGCTCGATCAGCGTAAATCCGGTCTGCCGTCTCATCGCCGCTCCGTACGTGCCAATGGCCCGGCGGCCGCCACCGTTTCGCTCCAGTTGGCGATCTCGCGCCAGCCGACGCGGATGCCGGGGCCGCCCGCCGTACCCGGCGAGCCCGGCGGCGCGCTTGGATCCGGCGCGCTCGGACCGTCGCCCTGCCCGTCACCGGTCTCCGGTTCGGTCCCGGGCTCCTGCCCCGGATCGGGCCCGGTCGCTGGGCCGGCAGCGAGCAGCTTGCGGTAGTAGGCCTGCACCGCGACCTGGGTCGTGTCGGCGCTGCCGAAGCCGAGCGCCGACACCCGGTACAGCAGCACGCCGGAGGCCTCAGGCATGCGCTCGATGAGGTAGCGTGGCGCCTGCGCCGGCAACGCGCCCGTCCCCGCAGGGATCTGGGCGCCGGTGAAGCTGCCCAGCACGACGGAGGGTCCGTCATCGTCGGCCAGCGCCACGAAGATATCGCTGGGATCCAGCGCCTGGCCGCACAGGCCGTCGTAGGGCGTGCCGCCGCGGCAGCCGTCGGCGAAGGCGCTGGGGGTGGCGTTCGCCAGCGCCAGTGCACGCGCCGATGCGGGTTCGCTGCCGCCTTCGATATCGTGCTCGGCATCCACCAGCGCGGCCATGGCGCCGTGCAGGGCCAGCATGCGTTCGCGCTCATGGCCGGCGGCGCGCGCCCCGCTGATCGCGCTGCGGGCGGCGGCGATGCTGGTCATCAGGATGGCCAGCATCAACAGGAGGGCAGTCAGCAGGGCCACGCCATGCTGCCGCGGCATCGAGAATGGGTTCGCCATGCCGCCCTCACCTGTGCCGCGCCGGCAGCGCGATGGTGGTGCCGAACACCTTGCGGTAGCGCGCCTCGTCGCTGCCCGACAACACCGCTTCCTCGAGACGGGTGCCGGCGTCCTCCGCGCCCGCTAGTTCGCCGTAGTCGTGACCGAACAGTTCGTAGACGGCGTCGCGCGCCATCTCGAGCGGGCTCGGCGGTCCGTGCAACAGCAGCGCTACGCGCACGCTCGTCACCTGCTTCCAGTGGGTCCGCCGGCGCAGCTCGACCTCGCGCTCGGCCTCGGTGGTCCCGGCCAGCGCCAGGCCGGCGTCGAGCTCCTGGAGCAAGGTGGCGTTGACGTAGCGCTCCGGCGCGCCGTCGGCGTCCATATCGAGCCCGTACAGCACCTGGAAGCTGTCGACGCTGCCCACCACCGCATCTGCCGACCAGGCGCTTGCGCCGCGGTACTTGCAGCGCAGCTCGGTGTCGCCCTGGGCGTTGCGGGCGACATAGAAGATGCTCCAGCCTTCTTCGTCGCGATGCACGCTGAAGCCGGCGCAGTCGAGCGTGGTGCCGTCGCCGTTGGGCGCCGCACCGGTGCCCGGGAAACGGACCGCCAGCACGTCACTGCCGTTCACCGCGTTCGGGAGCGCATTGTCGAGCGCAAAGCTGGTCTTGCTGACGCTGTGCGCGTCGAGGCCCGCCAGCTTGGCCGGCGCGGCCGGATCCGGGCCGCCGCTGTGCGTCTCCCAGTCGGCCGCGGCCGATTGGCGCACCGCGCGTGCGATCGCTTCCAGCGCATAGCGGCCGGCGTCATCCATCGCCGCCGTCTCCACCTGCGCGGCAAAGGCGCGGTTGGCCCAGATGAACAGGGTGGCGGCCGCCAGCAGCACACCCAGGCCGAGCGCCATCGCCACCAGCAGCTCGGCCATCGTCATGCCGCGCTGCGCCGTGAAACGCGCGCTCATCGGATCACCCCCACATAGCCAGGCCCGTCGCCCGTTCCCTGCCAGCCCAGCTTGACCACCGGCAGCGCACTGGCGTTGCCGTCGCAGCTCCAGCGATAGCGGCCGTAGGCACTATCCCAGGGCGAGCCATCGCGGCAGACTTCGATGCGCCCCTGCGGGAACTGCGTTTGCAATGCCTGGCGCAGCTCGTGCAGGTCGAATTCGGCCAGTTCGGCGGGCGTGCAGCTGCTCCCGCCGTAGCAGCCGGCGCCGGCCACAGGGGCGCCGTCGGCCGCGTCATAGGAGAATGCGAGATAGGGATTGGCGTCGTCAGGCAGCGTCGACACGGCCGGATTGACCTGCATGCGCGCAGCCAGCGAGGCCGCCAGCTGGGCCGCATCGGACATCAGCGCCGACTGCTGGCGTGTGCGCTCGGCGCTCAGCTGGGTGGCGCCGGCGCCGACGATGCCGACCGCCAGCACGAACATGGCGACCAGCACCTCGACCAGGGTAAAGCCATGACACTGCGCGCGCACGCCAACCTCCCTCGCTCATGATGAGCTGCGAAGTTATCAGGCGTGCATGAGCCAGCCATGAGCTGGCGCAATCGTGCTCGGCACAACAGCAGAGTGTTCGTAACCGCGCTCGTGTGCGCGATTACTTACGTGGATGGCCGACTTCGGCCAGTGCTTCCTGGAACTCGGCCAGGTCTTCGAAGTTCTTGTAGACCGAAGCGAAGCGGATGTAGGCGATCTTGTCGAGGCGCTTGAGTTCCTGCATCACCAGTTCGCCGACGTAGCCGGTATCGACCTCGCGGCGGCCGCTGGTGAGCAGCTTTTCTTCGATGGTGGCGACCGCGGTGTCGATCGCTTCGGCGGCCACGGGACGCTTGCGTAGCGCCAGCATCAGGCTGCCGCGCAGCTTGGCCGGCGCGTATTCGGTGCGGCTGCCATTCTTCTTGACGAGGATCGGCATCGACAGCTCGATGCGCTCGTAGGTGGTGAAGCGCTTGTCGCACTTCGCGCAGCGCCGGCGCCGGCGAATGGCATCCCCTTCCTCGGACACGCGGGTGTCGAGGACCTGGGTATCTTCATGCTGGCAGAAGGGACATTTCATGGCGCCGGTGTTTCTAAAAGGGGCCGCAAGCGCGGCCCCAGGGTTGCTTACTTCGCGTAGACCGGATACTTGTCGGTCAGGACCTTGACTTCGGCCTTCACACGCTCGATGGTCGCGGCGTCATGCGGGTTGTCCAGCACGTCGGCGATCAGGTGGCCCACCTTGACCGCGTCTTCTTCCTTGAAGCCGCGGGTGGTGAAGGCCGGGCTGCCGAGGCGGATGCCCGAGGTGACGAAAGGCTTCTGCGGGTCGTTCGGGATGCCGTTCTTGTTGCAGGTCATGTGAGCCTGGCCCAGGATCGCTTCCGCTTCCTTGCCGGTCAGGCCTTTCGAACGCAGGTCGACCAGCATCACGTGCGACTCCGTGCGGCCCGAGACGATGCGCAGGCCGCGTTCGGTCAGGGTATTGGCCAGGGCGGCGGCGTTTTTCACAACCTGCTTCTGGTATTCCTTGAACTCCGGCGACAGCGCTTCCTTGAAGGCTACGGCCTTGCCCGCGATGACGTGCATCAGCGGACCGCCCTGGATGCCCGGGAAGATCGCGGAATTGATCTGCTTCTCGTACTCGGCCTTCATCAGGATGATGCCGCCGCGCGGGCCGCGCAGCGATTTGTGGGTGGTCGAGGTGACGAAGTCGGCGTGCGGCACCGGGTTCGGGTATTCGCCCGCGGCGATCAGGCCGGCGTAGTGGGCCATGTCGACCATGAAGTAGGCGCCGACTTCCTTGGCGATGCGGGCGAAGCGCTCGAAGTCGATGCGCAGCGCAAACGCCGAGGCGCCGGCGATGATCATCTTCGGCTTGTGCTCGCGTGCCAGGCGCTCCATGGCCTCGTAATCGATGTCTTCCTGCTCGGTCAGGCCGTAGGAGACGACGTTGAACCATTTGCCCGACATGTTCAGGGCCATGCCGTGGGTCAGGTGGCCGCCTTCGGCCAGCGACATGCCCATGATGGTGTCGCCCGGTTTCAGCATGGCGAAGAACACGCCCTGGTTGGCCTGCGAACCGGAGTTCGGCTGCACGTTGGCGGCTTCCGCGCCGAACAGTTGCTTCAGGCGGTCGATCGCCAGCTGTTCGGCGACGTCGACGAATTCGCAGCCGCCGTAGTAGCGCTTGCCCGGGTAGCCTTCGGCGTACTTGTTGGTCAGCTGCGAGCCCTGCGCTTCCATCACGGCCGGCGAGGTGTAGTTCTCCGAAGCGATCAGTTCGATGTGGTCTTGCTGGCGAACGTTTTCCTTCTGGATGGCATCCCACAGTTCCGGGTCGATATTGGCAAGCGTGTGATCTTTGGCAAACATGTAAAACTCCAATCGAGAGAAATACCAGGCAACAGACGTTGAGGCGCACGGCAGCGACGCGACACAATTGCCGGTTGATGGCTGCCCAGGCGAACGGCGGGTGACATCTCACGTTCCCCGGTGGTTACCCACCTTTGCCATGCGCGCCGGAAGCTGGAGCGTACATGGTGTTTCGCCAGTTACGTGAGACGTAAATTAGGACGATTGTATGTGATCCCAGCCGCTTAGGGCAAGGAAACTGCTGTCTTCTTAACAAGCTTGCGGGCGCCAGCGGACTTGTGGCCGTTTCGGCTACAATTTTCCTTCCTTCGCCTGAGAGACCCAACCATGATCGTCTTTATCACCGGCGCTTCCGCCGGCTTCGGCGCCGCGATGGCGCGCCAGTTCGTCCGCAACGGCCACCGCGCCATCCTGGCCGCGCGCCGCACCGAGCGCATCGAAGAACTGGCAAACGAACTGGGCGACGCCGCCCTGGCCATCACCCTGGACGTCACCAGCCGCGCCTCGATCGAGCAGGCGCTGGCGGGCCTGCCGGAAGGCTGGCGCGACATCGACGTGCTGATCAACAATGCGGGCCTGGCGCTGAATACCAAACCGGCCCATGAAGTGCCGCTGGAAGACTGGGACACCATGATCGCCACCAACTGCCAGGGCCTGGTGACCATGACCCGTACCGTGCTGCCGGGCATGGTGGCGCGTGGCAGCGGCTTGGTGATCAATCTTGGCTCGGTGGCCGGCCACTACCCCTACCCGGGCGGCAATGTGTACGGCGCGACCAAGGCCTTCGTCGAGCAGTTCACGCTGAATCTGCGCGCCGACCTGGTCGGCACCGGCGTGCGCGCCACCAACCTGGCCCCTGGCCTGTGCGGCGGCACCGAGTTCTCGAACGTGCGCTTCAAGGGCGACGATGCGGCCGCGGCCAAGGTCTACGAAGGCACCCAGCCGCTCACCGCCGAGGACATCGCGAACACCGCTTACTGGATCGCGACCCTGCCGCCGCACGTGAACGTCAACAGCATCGAGCTGATGCCGACCTGCCAGGGCTTCTCGCCTTTCACCATCAAGCGCAGCTGATCATGTCGCGGGCGGGCGGCCGCCCGCGTTGACGGTTTGTATCGGACACTCTGCAATTGTGAGAAAGTGTTACAGTAATTGGCCTTTCGGCTATGTTTCACGTCTACTACTGCCGCATCGTAGCTGCCTTTACCGGAAGGCACGCCCGACCTTTTCCTCCCCATATGTTCGCGAGCGTACATAAGGCGAGGAAAAATCGCGTAAAATGTTTCCTATTTACATTTAAATGGCAGGGGAAATGCCTTCAGCTTTTGACTGGACAGTCAGGATCTATTACGAAGATACCGACGCCGGTGGCATCGTGTTTTACGCTAATTACCTGAAGTTTTTCGAACGTGCGCGCACCGAATGGTTGCGCGCGGCCGGCGTGGGCCAGCAGGAATTGCTGGACGCGTACGGCACGGCCTTCGTCGTCAAGAGCGCTTCCCTGGACTACCACGCGCCGGCCCGCCTTGACGACGTGCTGACCATCCGCACCCGGGTCGAGAAGCTGGGCCGTGCCTCGGTCCAGTTCGCGCAGGAAGCTTGGCGCGGCGAACTGCTGCTGACCAGCGCCAGCGTCAAGGTCGGCTGCGTCGACATCGCCACCATGCGTCCGCGTTCGCTTCCCGACCATGCTGCTGATAAAATGCGCGCCGCATAAGTACAGACAATCAGACAACAGACCACAACCCAATGACCGCGACCCAAGACCTTTCGTTTATTACGCTGATCGCCAACGCGCACTTCCTGGTGCAGCTGATCATGGCCCTGTTGCTGATCCTGTCGGTCGTGAGCTGGACCTACATCTTCCGCAAGGTATTCGCCCTGCGCTCCGCCCGTAGCCAGACCGAGCAGTTCGAGCGCAGCTTCTGGGCCGGCGGCAACCTGCACACCCTGCACCAGAGCGCCAGCAGCCAGCGCGACCAGAGCGGACCGCTGGCCCGCATTTTTGAGGCCGGCATGGGCGAATTCATCAAAGGCAAGCAGGCCGCGCGCGACGCCATGGACATGGGTCCGGTGCTCGACGGCGCCCGCCGCGCCATGCGCGCCGCTTTCCAGCGCGAACTCGACGCCCTCGACATCCACCTGAACTTCCTGGCCTCGGTCGGCTCGGTCTCGCCCTACATCGGCCTGCTCGGCACCGTGTGGGGCATCATGAACGCCTTCCGCGGCCTGGCCAACGTGCAGCAGGCCACCCTCGCCGTGGTCGCGCCCGGCATCGCCGAAGCCCTGATCGCCACCGCGATCGGGCTGTTCGCCGCGATCCCAGCGGTGGTGGCGTACAACCGCTTCACCCACGACATCGATCGCCTGGCGATCCGCTTCGAGAGCTTCGTCGAAGAATTCTCGAACATCCTGCAGCGCCAGTCGCGCTAAGCGAGGAGGACCGGAATGGCCTTTAACAGCAGCCTGCGCAGCGGACGCAAACGGGCATTCAAGTCCGAGATCAACGTCGTGCCCTACATCGACGTGATGCTGGTGCTGCTCATCATCTTCATGGCGGTGCCGGCCAACGAGGCGCCGAGCGTGGTCAACCTGCCGAGCGCCGAGAAATCGGCGCTGCCGCCGGACACCTATATCCGCCTTTCCGTGCAGCCGGAGAACCGCCTGTCGATCGGCGTCGGCGGCAAGCAGAAAGTCGCCATGGAAGACGTGGCCGACCGCACCGCCCTGATGGCGCGCCTGCGCGCCCTGCACGAAGAAAATCCGGACTACCCGGTCTTGATTGAAGGCGACCGCGACAGCAAATACGAGGATGTCATCACCCTGATCTCCGACGCCAAGAAGATGGGCATCAACCGGGTGGGACTCGCCACCAAGTGATATGTCTGCAATGAAGCCTGCCACCGCCGGCACGCCCTACACCGTGCCGCCCGAACCGAGCCGCCTGCCCGCCTTCATGCTGGCAGTGGTGGTGCACGCCCTGCTGCTGGGCTTCCTGTGGTTCGGCATCAGCTGGCAGAACACGGAACCGGTCGCCGTGCAGGCCGAAGTCTGGGACATGTCGGTCCAGAGCGCCGCCGCGCCGGAACGGCCTTCGCCACCGCCGCAACCCGAGCCGGAACCCGAACCCGCCCCGCCGCCGCGCCCGGTCGAACCGCCGCCGGTGGAACGCCCTGCACCGACGCCGCCGGACATCAACCTGGCGCGCGAGAAGGAACGCAAGGAACAGGAAAAGCGCGAGCTGGCCGAGAAGAAGGAGCGCGAGCTCGAGCAAAAGCGTAAGGAAGAAGAGCGCAAGGAACTCGCCGAAAAGAAAAAGAAGGAAGAAGCCGACAAGAAAGAGCTCGCGAAGAAGGAAGCTGACGAGAAGAAGAAAGCCGAGAAGCTCGCCGCCGACAAAGCAGCGAAGGAAAAGGCCGCCAAGGAAAAAGCCGAAGCCGCCAAGCTGGACAAGCTGGCCAAGGACGAACTCAAGCGCATCGCGGGCGCGATGGGCACCACCGGCACCGCCGAAAAATCGACCGGCCCGCGTTCCGACGACGGCTACGTCGCCGCGCTCACCGCCGCGATCAAGAGCGCCACCTCGTATGGCGGCAGCACCACCATGGCGGGCAATCCGCGCGCCGTGTTCAAGGTCGAGCAGCTGCCGACCGGCGAAGTGATGTCCGTGCGCCTGGTGAAAAGCAGCGGTGTGCCTGAGTTCGACCGGGCAGTGGAAAATGGCATTCGCAAGGCCTCACCGCTGCCGAAGCGCAAGGATGGCACCGTCGCGCGCACCGCCGACATTGGTTTCTCCATGAAGGACTACGACTGATCCGTACGAGCTAACCCAAGACTATGAAAAAACTCCATTTCCTGTTGTTCAGCGCCACCCTCGTCATGGGCACGGCCACCCAGGCCCAGATCAAGGTCGAGATCGCCGGTGTCGGCAGCAACCAGATCCCGGTCGCGGTCGCGGCCTTCGCCGACGAATCGCTGGCCGCCGACGACGTCTCGGACATCATCCGCGCCGACCTCGAGCGCAGCGGCGTGTTCAAGGTGATCGACGCCGGCCAGACCATCAGCGACAGCGCCAGCGTCGACCTGGCCGCCTTCAAGGCCAAGGGCGCCGACGCGCTCGTGGTGGGCAGCGTGACGCGCGGCCCGGACGGCCGCTTCGCGATCCGCTACAAGCTGCACGACACCGTCAAGGGCGCGCAGCTGTCGCAGCTGGGCGGCGAAGTGCAGCCGAAGTACGTGCGCCTGCAGGCCCACCGCATCGCCGACGACGTCTATGAAAAGCTGACCGGTGTGCGCGGCATCTTCTCGACCCGCATCGCCTACGTCAAGGAAGACCGCGCCAGCCGCAACTACACCCTGGCCGTGGCCGACGCCGACGGCGAGAACGAAGTCGTCGCCGCGCGCGGCCGCGAGCCGATTATCTCGCCGGCCTGGGCGCCGGACGGCACCCGCGTCGCCTACGTCTCGATGGAAGACCGCAAGCCCGTGGTCTACCTGCAGGACCTGATGACCGGCCGCCGCAACGTGATCTCCAACGTCAAGGGCAACAACTCGGCGCCGTCGTGGTCGCCGGACGGCCGCACCCTGGCCGTGGCCCTGTCGAAGGACGGCAATACCGAAATCTATACCGTGAACTCGGACGGCACCGGCCACCGCCGCCTGACCAACAGCCCGTCGATCGACACCGAACCGCAGTTCTCGGCCGACGGCCAGACCATTTATTTCACCAGCGACCGCAGCGGCGGTCCGCAGATCTACAAAATGAGCGCAGCGGGTGGCAATGCGACCCGTGTGACCTTCAACGGCAATTACAATATCAGCCCGCGCGTGTCTTCCGACGGCAAGACACTGGCCTGGATTTCCCAGCGTGGCGGCAATTTCTCCTTATACGCGATGGACCTGGCCAGCGGCCAGGAGCTGCGCCTGGCCGACGGGGCCACCGAACCGAGTTTTTCGCCTAACGGCAAGTACATCATGTATGCGACCAAGGGCGGCGGGCGTGTCTCGCTGGCCGTGGTCTCGGTGGATGGACGGGTGAAGCAGCGCTTGACCACCAACGCGGGAAACATTCGGGAGCCCAGCTGGGGTCCCTTCATGAAGTAAAAAGCAGTACATCTTTAATAGACAAGGAGAAAAACCATGCGCAACTTCCAGAAATTGGCCCTCATCGCTTCCGCCCTCGTGCTGACCGCCTGCTCGTCGACCAAGCTGCAGGAAACCCCGGTCGTCGAAAAGACCCCGACCCCGCCGCCGGCACAGGCTGAAGCCAACCCGCGCGACATCCGCCCGGTCGAAACCGGCAGCGTCGATCCGCTGAACGATCCGAAAGGCGTGCTGGCCAACCGTAGCGTCTACTTCGACTACGACAGCTTCGTCGTGCGCGAAGACGGCAAGCCGGTCGTCGCCAACCACTCGGGCTACCTGACCAAGAACACCGGCCGCAAGGTCCTGATCCAGGGTAACACCGACGAACGCGGCGGCACCGAGTACAACCTGGCCCTGGGCCAGAAGCGTGCCGAAGCCGTGCGCCGTGCAATGGCCGCCCTGGGCGTGTCGGAAAACCAGATGGAAGCCGTGTCGCTGGGCGAAGAAAAGCCGAAGGCAACCGGCAGCGACGAAGCTGCATGGGCTGAAAACCGTCGCGCCGACATCGTCTACCAGTAATCGTTCCGATAACTGTTTAGATACGGCTGATTGACAGCGGGGCGGATGGCAGTGCAGACTGCATCCGCCCCGTTTTACTCTGCAACCGGAAAGAAATGCCATGATCAAACTGTCCCCGTCCCGTCTTGCCTGCCTGATCCTGGCGGCCTGGATGCCGCTGCAGGCCCACGCCGGCCTGCTCGACGACGACGAAGCGCGCAAGGCTATCCTCGACCTGCGCGCCAAGGTCGATGCCATTGCCCGCGACCTGAACGCCCGCATCGAGACCAAGTCGGACAAGACCTCGCAGCTCGACCTGCTGAACCAGCACGAGCAGACCATGCAGGAAATTTCGCGCCTGCGCGGCCAGATCGAAGTGCTGGCCAACCAGATCGCGCGCGCCCAGGAAAGCCAGAAGCAGCTGTACGCCGACCTCGACGCCCGCATCAAGAAGGTCGAGCCGCAGCAGGAAACCGTCGACGGCCAGACCGCCTCGGTCCTGCCGGCCGAAAAGACCGCCTACGACAGCGCCACCGCGATGTTCCAGTCGGGCGACTACAAGGGCGCCACCGCGGCCCTGCAGGACTTCGTGCGCCGCTACCCGGAGTCGGCCTATGCCGCCAATGCGCAGTACTGGCTCGGCAACGCCTGGTTCGCGCAAGGCGACTACAAGAAGGCCATCGCCGCCCAGGAAGTGCTGACCACGACCTACGCGAGCAGCCCGAAGGTGCCGGACGCGATGCTGAACATCGGCAGCAGCTACGCCCTGCTCAAGGACAGCAAGAACGCCAAGAAGGCGCTGCAGCAGCTGGTGTCGAAGTACCCGGAGTCGAGCGCCGCCAAGACGGCCAAGGACCGCCTCGCTTCGCTGAAATAAGGATGGGGACGTGCTGCGATGTCGTACGGCATTTGACAGCGAGCGCGACTCATCCTATAATCTCACTTCTTTCGGGTCGTTAGCTCAGTTGGTAGAGCAGCGGACTTTTAATCCGTTGGTCGCAGGTTCGAGCCCCGCACGGCCTACCAGAATCAGCAGAAACGCCAGCCTTCGGGCTGGCGTTTTTGTTTCCGCCCTTCCCTCGTCAACGCTGTGCCAGCGTCGCCTTCACCACGATCACCTGCGCCACGCGCGAATCAGGTACATAGCTCATCAGCATGTCGTCGCCGGTATCGCCGCGGTTGAAGTCCATCGTCACATTGCCGTCGCGCGACACGTAGCGGTCGGGGCTCAGGGCCACCAGGTGCATCGCGGGCTGGCGGTCGATCTGGGCCGTGATGCCGCCGGCGGCCGCGCCGACCTTCAGGCGCCAGCCGTTCGACAGCGCATACACGCCGCGCACCGCATCGAGGTGTTCCTGGTAGACCCGCATGGTGCGGGCGGGCGCGGTCACCTGCACGCTCGAGATGGATGAGTCGCCCGTCACAGGGTAGTTCCTGGTTTGGGCAGCGGCATCGGCGACCAACAGCAGCAGGGCCGCAGCGATTGCCAGGGATAGGGGGCGCATGGTGTTCTCCTTCGTGGACCGATTGGGCTGCCTGAAGCTGTCAGGGCTCATTGCAGTCTAGGGCAGCGCCCGTCACCCGCAAGGCGCGACCGCCGCACATCACGAAACGGTCTTGATTGATTCACCATTAGATCGCGTCGAAATGATACAAAAATAGCAATATGCATCGGTTTTTTGTATCGTTTTCACAAGGCGTAGCACCAGCACCTACCCGTAAGTGTTGGTTTCCCCCTACTCCCTACCGTAATTGCTTGACATTCCTCAAGGACGGCGGGATATTGTTGTTTTGCAGCAATTCCTTGAAGTCGTAAGCAATTGTGTGCGCCCTTGAATTCGCCATCCCTGCATGTAAAATAGACAACATCCGTGCAGCTTAACGGCAAGGGATTTCACGGACCGGGTTTTTCATTGAACGCTGACTGGCAAAGCATGTCTTACGTCTCTCAACCGCACGCTAGAGAATCGCGCAACAGATCCGTTGCCGTGCGGTGCGCCAGCGCCTTACCTGCCGGATCCGGTCCGGCTGTTCCGGTCCGGCTTGCCTAAGCCGGCGGGCGCAAGATCGACTCCGCCGGACCACGCTGCCATGCATTTTTCGCGCCGCCAGGCGCCATTCACTATCAAACGCCAGTCTCCGGTGGAGACGGCATAAACAAGGAACCGACATGAACACCGAGCATTCGCATCCGACCATCCACCCAGCGACCATCGACAGCAGCAACCCGGGCATGCCGAAGCGCACCTTTGCCAAGGGCGTCGTTTCGAACAGCCGCCGCCTGCGTCAGCGGATCGGCGTGGCCGTCGGCCTGTGCCTCGGCATGGCCGCACTCGTGATCGCTTTCTAGTAAGACGCCGTATATCGCCCGCATCCGGCGCCGGGCGCCGTGTGCAGGCGCGCGCATAAAAAACAGCGGGCGCCTTGCCCGCTGTGTCGTTTTAGCGCTGGCGGGCGGCCCTCACACGGCCGCCCTGCCCTCAGCTGAATCCCGTCAGAACTCTTCCCACCCTTCGGTCGCTTCCTCGGCCTTGCGCTTGGCCTTGGCCGCCTTGGGTGCCGGCTTGGCAGCCGCGGCCCTGGTCTCGATGCGGACCGGCGCTTTCTGCTGACGTGCCGGCGCCGGCGTGCGCACCACGGCCGCGGCAGGCGCCGCCTGCGCGTCGAGCTTGAACATGCCCACCGCCTGGGCCAGCGAGGCCGCTTCTTCCTGCATCGACTGGGCCGCCGCCGAGGCCTGCTCGACCAGCGCAGCGTTCTGCTGCGTCACCTGGTCCATCTGCACCACGGCGCTGTTGATCTGCTCGATGCCCGCGGTCTGCTCCTGGCTGGCGGCCGTGATCTCGGCCATGATGTCGGTCACGCGGCCAACGCTCTGCACGATCTCCGCCATGGTCGCGCCGGCCTGGTCGACCAGCACCGAACCGTGCTGCACGTTCTGGACCGAATCGTCGATCAGGGCCTTGATCTCCTTGGCCGCCGCTGCGCTGCGCTGCGCCAGGTTACGCACCTCGCCCGCCACCACCGCAAAGCCGCGGCCCTGCTCGCCGGCGCGCGCCGCTTCCACCGCCGCATTCAGCGCCAGGATATTGGTCTGGAAAGCGATGCCGTCGATCACCGAGATGATGTCGACGATGCGGGTCGCCGAGCTGTTGATGGCGCCCATGGTGCGCACCACCTGATCGACCACTTCGCCACCCTTGCCCGCCACCTGCTGGGCCGAGGCCGCCAGCGCATTGGCCTGGCGCGCGTTGTCCGCGTTCTGGCGCACGGTCGAAGTCAGTTCTTCCATCGAGGACGCGGTCTCTTCCAGCGAGCCGGCCTGCTGCTCGGTGCGGCTCGACAGGTCGAGGTTGCCGGCGGCGATCTGGCCCGAGGCCGTAGCGATGGTGTCGGTGCCGCCGCGCACGCGCGTGACGATCTGCACCAGCGCCAGGTTCATGTCCTTGAGCGCCTGCAGCAGGCGGCCGGTCTCGTCCTTCGACGTCACCTCGATCTGCTGGGTCAGGTCGCCTGCGGCGACTGCGCCGGCGATCTGCATGGCTTGCTCGATCGGACGCACGATTGCGCGCACCAGCATCCAGCCGACCACGGCCGCCATCAAGAGACCGAAGGCCAGACCGGCCAGGCACACCAGGCGCACGATTGCATACTTCTGCTGCGAATGCTCATATTCCGTTTTCGCCACCTGCTGCTGCAGCGCAATCAACTGGCCGCCGAGCGCAGCCACGGGCTGGAAGCCGCGCTCCATTGCACCGGAGGCGAGCTGGCCGGCCTGCGCCAGGTCGCCGGCGCGGATGGCGGCGATCGCCGGCTGCAGTCCCTGCGCCAGGAAGGCCTTGCGGGCCTCGACGAATTTCGCCACCAGCGCAGCTTCTTCCGCTGTCAGCGAGGTCTGTTCATAGGCCTTCCAGGTGGCCGTCACGGTGGCGATGTTGGCATCGACTTCGGCCATCAGCGCATTGCGCGCGCTCGCATCGTCCAGGTGCGCGGCCTTGGTGACGAGCAGCTGGTTGGTCGTGATCAGCCGCATGACGGCGCCGAGCTGGCCGAGCGGGACGACGCGGTCGTCGTGCATGCCCTTGAGCTCGCGGTTGGCGACGCTCAGGTTGTAGATGCCGATCACCGCGCCGGCGACCAGCTCGGCCGCGAGGAGCGCGATAACGAAGATGAGACGGGACTTGATGCTGAGATTTTTAAACATGGGAAATCCGATGATTGGAGTGGCAGCAGGACGTCATTTCACATTGAATTATAGAAACAATGCATCCATCAACCCAGAAACTGAACAGTCAACATCGCCTTTTTTCCGACCTCCGTCGTCCCCTAGCCACACAGGATTGTTAGGGTGTCAGCGCTTGTAGTCGTTGCGACAATGACATGCACCAGCGTGGTGCTATATGGTGGCTCGGCGGCGATGCTAGTTTGCCTATAAAATGCATGGATTGATTTCCGCAGTGCATTTGCTGCTACGAAAAGGCTCTAATGAATTTCCCTGTCCTGATCAACCTGGTCCTCGCCCTCCTCGTCTGCGTGCTGCTGTACCGCATGCAGGCCAGGCACGTGTCCTTCACCAAGCGCGTGTTCACCGGACTCGGCCTCGGCGTGCTGCTCGGCGCCGCACTCCAGACCGTGTATGGCGCGGATTCGCCGATCGTCGCCTCGACCGGCGCCTGGCTCAACGTGGTCGGCAGCGGCTACGTGAAGCTGCTGCAGATGATCGTCATTCCCTTGATCATGGTCTCGATCGTGCAGGCCATCCTCAAGCTGCGCAATGCGTCTTCGCTCGGCACCATCAGCACGCTCACCATCGGCATCCTGATCACCACCACCATCGTGGCCGCCGCGATCGGCATCCTGATGGCCAAGCTGTTCGGCCTGAGCGCGGTGGGCCTGACGGCTTCCACAGCAGAAGTGGCGCGCGGCGAATACCTGCAGGGCAACCTGGCCGCGGCGAAGGAGATTTCGCTGCCTACCATGCTGCTGTCCTTCATCCCTGCGAACCCCTTCCTCGACATGACCGGGGCGCGCAAGACCTCGACCATTGCGGTGGTGGTGTTCTCGATCTTCATCGGCATCTCGGCCACCGGCATCGCCGGCAAGAAGCCGGAAGTGTTCCAGTCCTTCAGCGACTTCGTGCACATAGTCCACGTGATCGTGATGCGCATGGTGACCCTGGTGCTGCGCCTGACCCCGTTCGGCGTGTTCGCCCTGATGACCAAGATGGTGGCCGGCTCCAGCCTGCAGGACATCCTGAGCCTGGCCAGCTTCGTCGCCGCCTCTTACTGCGCGCTGGCGCTGATGTTCCTGGTGCACCTGCTGCTGGTCACCGGCAGCGGCCTGAACCCGCTGCGCTACGTCGCCAAGATCTTCCCGGTGCTGGCCTTCGCCTTCACCTCCCGCACCAGCGCCGGCAGCATCCCGATGAGCGTGGCGACCCAGACCGGCCGCCTCGGCACGCCGGAAGGCATCGCCAACTTCGCCGCCTCCTTCGGCGCCACCATCGGCCAGAACGGCTGCGCCGGCATCTACCCGGCCATGCTGGCGGTGATGATTGCGCCGACCGTCGGCGTCGATCCGTACACGGCCAGCTTCCTGCTGCCGCTGCTTGCCATCGTCGCCTTCGGCTCGATAGGCGTAGCCGGTGTCGGCGGCGGCGCTACCTTCGCGGCCCTGATCGTGCTATCGGCGATGGACCTGCCGGTGGCGCTGGCGGGCCTCCTGATTTCGGTCGAACCATTGATCGACATGGGCCGCACGGCACTCAACGTGAGCGGCTCCATCATGGCCGGTACCCTTACCAGCCGCACGCTCGGACAGAGCGATTTGCGCGTGTTTAATAGCGACGCGGAAATCAATTTGGATGGTGACGAACAGACCGTGTAAACACCGCTTGTAAGCGGGTTCCGACGCCACGGCGAGCCTCTGTGGAAGGCCCGCAATCGTGCGCTTTGCGCCCGTAGAATCCGTCTATGATGACGTCATGTCAATATCAGAGACGGGCTTGTGATGGAACAGAAGTGGCCACAGGAAATCTGGCTGGTCAGGCATGGACAGAGCGCCGGCAACGTCGCGCGTGATCTGGCGGAAGCTGCCGCCGGACACCGCATCGACATCGCCGACCGTGACGTCGACGTGCCCCTGTCCGAGCTGGGCGAGCGCCAGTCGCAGGCGCTCGGCTCCTGGTTTGCCGCCCTGCCGCCGGAACAGCAGCCGACAGTGGTGCTGCATTCGCCCTACGTGCGCGCCGCAGACACCGCCAACATCCTGATGCAGCGCCTCGACCGTTCGCGCCTGGTCGTCGAATCCGACGAGCGCCTGCGCGAGAAGGAATTTGGCATCCTCGACCGCCTCACCACCCACGGCATCGCGCACGATTACCCGGAGCTGTACGAACAGCGCCAGCACGTCGGCAAGTTCTATTTCCGCCCGCCCGGCGGCGAGAGCTGGTGTGACGTCATCCTGCGCCTGCGCAGCGTGGTCGACACGCTCAACCGCGAGTTCTGCCGCGAGCGCGTACTCATCGTTGCGCACCAGGTCACGGTCAACTGCTTCCGCTACCTGTTCGAGCGCATGGACGAGAAGACCATCCTCGATTTCGACCGCGCCGGCGACGTGCCGAACTGTTCGGTCACTTCCTACGAATTCGATCCCTCACTGGGCAAGGGCGGCCACATGGCCCTGCGCCTCGTGAACTTCGTTGCGCCGCTCGAAGCGAGCGGCACCCCCGTCACCGCCAGCAAGGACCTGCCTGCCGCACCGAAGGCCTGAGCCCATCCATGGAATCACTCACCCGCGCCAATGCCGTGCATGACGTCGACACAGCCCTGCTGCGCAGCTGGCCTGTGCCGATGCCGGCCGTCGAAGGCGACAAGGAAATCCGCGGCCACGTGCTGGTGCTGGGCGGCTCCTGCGAAATGCCGGGCGCGATCATCCTGGCCGCCACCGCGGCCCTGCGCGCGGGCGCCGGCAAGCTCACCATCGCCACCGGCCAGAGCGTGGCCCAGCTGGTGGCGCTGGCCATGCCCGAGGCGCGCGTGATCGGCCTCAATGAGCACGCGAGCGCCGGCTTCAGCATGGACGCGGTCGCCTGCCTCGACCCGCTGGCCGACCGCGTCGACGCAGTGCTGATCGGACCGGGCATGCGCGACGAAGCGGCTACCGCGGAACTGGTGCACGCGCTGCTGCCGCGCTTCGAGGCGGCGGGCACGCGCGTGGTGCTGGACGCCTGCGCCATGGGCGTGCTGCTGCATCCGCCAAAGCACTGGCCGGCCGGCATGCCCTGGCGTTTCGAGCGCCCCGTGATCCTCACCCCGCACGCGGGCGAGATGGCGCACCTGACCGGCATCGCGAAAGACGAGATCACGGCCGCGCCCGATGCGCGCGCGCTCGCTGCGGCGCGCGACTGGAATGCGGTGCTCGCATTAAAAGGTGCACGCACTGTCATCGCAACGCCCGATGGAACGTTGTACCAGCATGAGGGCGGCAACGTCGGCCTGGCGATCTCCGGCTCCGGCGACGTGCTGGCCGGCGTCATCGCAGGACTGGCGGCGCGTGGCGCGCCGCTCGACCAGGCCGTCTGCTGGGGTGTGGCGCTGCATGCGCGCGCCGGCGAGCGATTGGCGCAGCGCATGGGAACACTTGGCTATCTGGCGCGGGAAATATCGCAGGAAATACCCGCGCTGTTGGAACAGATCGCAGGCAAGGATGCCGGCGACACCAGGACCACCCGGCAGACGCCGGTGGGCTGGGGGATGGGGGTCCCGACCACCTAGTCTCCAGCAAATCCGCAGCGCACCGCGGAAACAAGTACGACGGTGCGCGGTCCAACTGGTTGGCGGCTTGTCCGCCTGCGATGTTCCAGTCGGATTCGTGCACTGACCGGGGCCGCGTATTGCGTCGGTTCCCTGATGGTTCCACTGCTGGGTTTACGAACCCTCGGAGGACCTAACCTGGCGCCGCTTCCCCTCCAAGGCCTCACCTGGAGATTGCGGCACAAGATAGACGTAAACGAGGAGTTAAACAATGAAAGCACTGACTCAAGCACCAAAAATCCTGCTGACTGCTGCCGTGTTGGCCTCCCTGCTGGGCGCATGCCGCAAGAACGAGCCGGCAACCGACGCCACCACCACCACGCCGGACACCTCGGCAACTGCCCCGAGCAGCACCTCGGGCGCCACCGGCACCACGGGTGACACCGGCACCGGCGCAACTGGCACCGGCACCACCGGCACCGCTGGCGACACCACCGGCACCGGCGCAACCGGCACCACCGGCACTGGCGCAACCGGCACCACCGGCGACATGGGCACCGGCACCGGCGCAACCGGCACCGGCACCACCGGCACTGGCGCAACCGGCACCACCGGCACCGGCACCACTGGCACCGGCACCACCGGCGGCACCGGCACCTCGGGTACCTCGGGCACCACCGGTACCACCGGCACCGGCACCACCCCGCCAAGCAGCGGCGGCTGATCGGCCATCCGCCTGGCAACGAACGGAGCCTGCAACGCAGGCTCCGGGACTTCCGCTCTCGCCGGAAGCTTGGCTTCGTGCCGTTTCACATCGGCGATCGCCAGCCCGTCCGGGCTGGCTTAGTCGTCTTGATGCACGCGCACCACTACTTCTTTCCACTCCCTGGGTCTTGCCCGCGGGCCCGCTAAAGGCGTGCACGGTCTCCTGTCGCGAACGAGTGCGTGATCGCATCGAGCGTCCGATGCCTGCGTAATGCCGTGTCGATATCCGGCACCGTCGATGTTCCCTCCTCGATATCCACAGCCAGGCGCGCATACAGCCTGGCCACGCCCGCGGCGGCGCCGCTCAAGCCGGGAAAATCGGCGAAATACGCTGCGGGAACCGGTATCCGGCGCGGTGGTTCCGAGCCACGCCTGAGCACGATACCGAGATCGCCCATGTGCAGATACCCGGCCGTCGCGGACTCGATCAGCAGGCTGCCGGCGCTTCCCTGTATCTCCCAGGACATCGGCTTCGCCACCGCACTGCCTGCGCTGTAATGCAGGGAAGCCACGACGCCGCCCTCGATCAGGCCCACCGCTGCGATCTCATCCGGCGTATCGTTCTGCATCGAGCTGCCGTCGCGCAAGCGGACACCATGGCCGCGCCGGTTCACCGCCACTCCCGACAGACTCTCGAGCTCGCCGAGCACCTGCGCAAGCGGCTCCAGTGCATGGCCCACGGCGATGCTCAGCATCGTGGCGCCGTTGGCGCTGTCGGCCATGTATTCGAAAGGCGGGTCGAAATGCCCATACCAGGTAGCCTCGGTCGGATGCGCCCGGATGCTGGTGCTGAGCGGACGCCCGATCACGCCTTGCCGGACCAGGTCACGCAGGAAGCGGATTGGCGGATGATGCCGGCCCTGCAGGCCGACGACCGTTTTGCGTTGCGCCGCACGGGCCAGGGCCGCGAGTTCCTCGGCTTCCGCCAGGTTGCGCGCAAGCGGCCATTCGCAATACACCATCTTGCCCGCGGCCAGTGCGTCGCGCACGATGGCGTGGTGTCCGGGCACCTTCACCGCTACCACGACGAGTTCGACTTCCGGCCGGCCGACGAGATCCCTGTGGTCGTCGAACGCAAGCGCAATGCCGAGCGCGTCCGCACTGGCCCGCGCGCTATCCATCCGGGTCGTGCTGACGGCGCGCAGGGCAAACCGGTCGATAGCCCGCAGCGCCGGCAGGTGGGCGACGCGGGCCCATCCACGATGCGGGCCAGCGCCCACGATGCCCACGCCAATCGGACGCGACGAACTGCCCTCGCTCATGTCGTTTACTCCGTGCGATCAGGCGAGCAAACCGCCGTCGACCGTGACGACGGTGCCCGTGATATGCCTTGCGGCCGGGCTTGCCAGGAAGGCGACAGTGGCGGCGATGTCGGCCGGCTCGGCGTAGCGTCCCAGCGGCATGAGGCCGCGCTGGAAGTCCGAGCTTTCGCCATTCGCGGGATTCATGTCGGTGTCGGTCGACCCGGGCTGCACCAGGTTCGACGTGATGTCGCGCGCGCCCAGTTCATGCGCCAGGCCGCGCGCGAACGACTGCAAAGCCGACTTGGTCATGTAGTACACGGTTCCCGGCGTGCCGACGATCCGGTCGGCGCCGGCCGAGCCGATCGTGATCACTCGGCCGCCTGACGCGAGGTAGGGAATGGCCGCCTGGGTCGTCAGTACCGGACCCCGCACGTTCACCGCGAACAGCGCATCGAAATCCTCGACACTGAAATCGGCGATCAGGTTGTAGCGCGCGATGCCGGCGTTGTTGACCAGGATATCCAGCCCGCCCAGCGCGGATACCGCCGCATCGACGGAGCGCTTGATGGCGGCCGGGTCGGCGCTGTCCGCCTGGATCGCGATCCCCTTGCGGCCGAGTGCCTCGATGTCGGCCGCGACCGCTTGCGCGCGCTCCGCGCCGCCCTGGTAGGTGAGCGCGACGTCCGCGCCCTGCTCGGCCAGGATGCGGGCGATGGCGGCACCGATGCCGCGCGAGCCGCCGGTGACGAGCGCGCGTTTTCCTTGGAGGGACTTCATTTCTGGACCTTTATGTAGTGATCGATACATTAATCGTATGGTAGGATCGTCGCCTGGTCAAGGACTTTTGTAATGCTTACTACAAAAAAATCTGAAGCGGCTCCTACGGGAACGACCGGTGGATCCGGACGTCGCGGACGGCCGCGCGTGTTCGACCGCGACGCCGCCCTGGAGACGGCCATGAAGCTGTTCTGGGTAAAGGGTTTTGAGGCGACCTCGATCACGGATCTGACGACGGCGCTGGGAATCGGACCGACCAGCCTGTACGCCGCATTCGGCTCGAAGGAAGCGTTGTATGCCGAGACGCTCAAGCTGTATGCGGCCAGCTATGAACACCTGGTGCTGGGCAGATTCCGGACGGCGCCCACGGCGCGCGAGGCGATGTCCGCCTATTTGCTGGACTCGGCGGCTGCGATGACGGGATCGGATGCCGATCTGCCGCGCGGGTGCATGGTCAACCTCGGCACCGTGGGCGGCAGCGAATATGCGGAACTCGGCGCGCTGATGCGAACGACGCGGGGCGGTACCTATGACGTGTTGCTGGGACGCCTGGAGCAGGCCGTGCGCAATGGCGAACTGGCGCCCTCCGTCGACCTGAGCGGTCTGGCGCGCTACCTGCAAATCGTCCAGAGCGGCATGGCGATCAGGGCGCGCGACGGCGCCAGCAGGGAAGAACTACAGACGGTGGCGAAGCTCGCCATGGCGTCCTGGGACGCTCTGGTGCGCGGAGCCGGCGCGCCCTAGTCCCCGCCAGGCGCCCGCTTTGGGCGCCGTTAGCGACCCGGCGAACGCGCCTGCAGCGCGAGCGCCAGCAGGCGGTCGACCGCGTCGAACTCGGCCGGCTTGGTCAGGTGGTGGTCCATGCCCGCCTCGCGCGCCCGTTGCCGGTCCTGCTCTGTCCCCCAACCGGTCAGGGCCACCAGCATGGTCCCCTGCAGGCCGTCGATCCGGCGCAGCGCCACCGCGGCCTCGTAGCCGGTGGTATCCGGCAGTCCGATATCGAGGAAGACCACTTCCGGCAGCAGCGCGCGCGCCGCGTCGATCGCGCCGGCGCCGTCGTGCGCCATGCGCACCTCATGACCGCCGATCTCGAGCAGGGTCGCCAGCATCTCCGCAGCATCGACATTGTCGTCCACCACCAGCACCCGGAGCGCACGACCGGGCGCCGCGGCCCGGGGAGCGTGCGGCGCCGGTGTGGCCGGGGCCGATGCAGCCGGCGCGGCATCCGGCAGCGGCAGGCGCACCGTGAAGCGGCTGCCGCGGCCTTCGCCGGCGCTTTCGGCGGCCACACTGCCGCCATGCAGCTGCACCAGGCGCTGGACCAGGTTCAGGCCGACGCCCAGCCCGCCCTCGCCCATCACTTCGCTCGCATGTCCCTGGGCATACATGTCGAACACCCGCGCCAGTGCGTCGGGCCCGATGCCGATCCCCGAATCGGCAACGGCGATCACCGCCTCGCCTTCTTCGGTCCAGGCCTCGACCGCGATGTCGCCGCCGGCCGGCGTGTACTTGGCCGCGTTGTTCACCAGGTTGCTGATGACCTGGGACACGCGGTGGCGGTCGGCCTGCAGCACGACCTGCGCCTCCGGCAGGCGCAGCGCCAGCCGGTGGCCGCGCGCGTTCACCAGGGGCATGGCCATCTCGACGCCGTCGTGCACCGCGTCGCCCAGCAGCACAGGTTCGAGGCGCAAGGTCAGCTTGCCCTCGGACAGGCGCGCCATATCCAGCAGGTCGTCGACCAGGTGCACCATGTGGTCCACCTGGCGCCGCATCATGCCGGGCACGTCGCGCCCGCCGGCGTCGGCGCCGGACTGCAGCAGGTCGACGCCGGCGCGGATCGGCGCAAGCGGATTGCGCAGCTCGTGCGCCAGCGTCGACAGGAAGTCGTTCTGCTGGCGGTTCTTGGCCGCCAGTTCGTCAGCCAGGTGGCGCAGCTCCTGCTCGGCATGCTTGTGGCTGCTGACGTCGAAGGTCACGCCGTCGAAGCGCAGCGGCTGGCCGTCCTCGTCCAGGTCGCACCAGCCGATCGCGTGCAGCCAGCGCGTCCCGTCCGCGTCGTACGCGCTGCGGAATTCGATGTCGAGCGCGCTGCCCTGTTCGAGCGAGCGGCGCAGGCGCGCCTCGAAGCGCGCGCGATCGGCGCCGTGCACGGCGGCCACCAGCTCCTCCACCACGGCCTCGCGCCGGCCGTCCATCCCGAGCTGGGCCGCCATCTCCGGGTTCATGCGGAACAGTTCGAAAGGCGCGTCGGCATACCAGACGCCGATGTTGCCGGCTTGCGCCACGCGCTCGAAGCGCTTCTGCAGCATGCGCCGTTCGTGGATGTCGATCACGGTGCCGACATAGCCGTCCGGCCGCCCCGCTTCGTCTGTGCGCGGCAGGCCGGTGTCGATCACCCAGCGGTAGGCGCCGTCATGGCGGCGCAGCCGGAAGTCGATCGCGAACGGCACGCGTGCGGCCGTCGCCTCGAGGTAAGCGTCGACGGTGCGCTGCACGTCGTCCGGATGGACGTTGTCGAGCCAGCCGCGCCCCAGGTCCTGCTCGACACGGCGGCCGGTGAAGTCGTACCAGCGCTGGCTCAGATAGGTGCACTGCTCGTCGCCGCTGGTGGTCCAGAGCATCGCGGGCGAGGCATCCACCAGGGCACGGAAATAGGCGTCGCGGCGCGAGGTTTCCTGGTGCATGCGACGGCGTTCGCGCGCCAGCGCCACCTGGCTGCGCACCCGCGCCAGCAGTTCGTTGGCCGCGAAGGGCTTGACCATGTAATCGTCGGCGCCGGCCTGCAGGCCCTCGACCTTGGCTTCCTCGCCGGCGCGCGCGGAGAGCAGCATCACCGGCAGGTCGCACAGGGCTTCGTCCGCGCGGATGCGCGCGATCAGGCCGAAGCCGTCCAGGCGCGGCATCATCACGTCGCTCAGCAGCAGGTCGGGCGGGTCGCGCTGCAGCAGCGCGAAGGCAGTCTCGCCGTCGGCGCAGGCGATGACCTCGGCATGCGGCTCGAGCAGCGACTTGAGGTAGGCGCGCATGTCCTTGTTGTCGTCGGCGACCAGGATGCGCGGGCGCGGCCCGGCGTCCGCTATCGTGGCCGGCAGGCCGGCGGACGGCACGGCGGCAGGGTCGCCGGCGTCGGGCAGCCAGCGCAGCGCCTCCTCGACGAAGGCGGCGCCCATGCGCGAATCGTCCCCGGCCGGCGCCGGCGCGTCCGCCGCCAGCACGCGTTCGGCCGGCAGGTGCGCATGTCCGAACGGGATATCGATATCGAAACGGGTGCCCTCGCCTTCCACGCTGTGCACGGCAATGCTGCCACCGTGCAGCCACACCAGTTCCTGCATCAGGGCCAGGCCGATGCCGGTGCCCTCGTAGGTGCGGCCGCTGGCGCCTTCGATGCGGTGGAAGCGTTCGAACACGCGCGGCAGTTCGTGCGCCGGGATGCCGATGCCGGTGTCGCTCACGGACAGGCGCGCCATGCCCTGATGACGCTGCAGGCGCAGCGTGACGCCGCCCGCCAAGGTGAACTTGAAGGCGTTCGACAGCAGGTTGAACACGATTTTTTCCCACATGTCGCGGTCGACCCAGACCGGCTCGCCCAGGTCCTCGGCATCGACCGCATAGGCCAGGCCGCCGCGCACCATGGCCGACTCGAACACGCCGGCCAGTTCGGTGCTCAGGCGCGCCAGGTCCACCGGCGCGTAGCTGGCCTGGACCCGGCCCGCTTCGATCCGCGAGAAGTCGAGCAGGGAGTTGACCAGCTTGAGCAGGCGCAGCGCATTGCGCTGGGTGAGTTCGATGCGGCGGCGCTGGCCGGGCGTGAGCGCTTCGCCGGTATCGGCCAGCGCGTCGTCGAGCGGGCCCAGGATCAGGGTCAGCGGCGTGCGGAATTCGTGCGAGACGTTCGAGAAGAAAGCGGTCTTGGCGCGGTCGATCTGGGCCAGCTCCTCGGCCCGGCGCAGCTCCTGCTCATAGGCGGAGACGTTGCCCACCGCGGTGCCGATGGCGGCGCCGAGCAGCTCGTAGAAGTTCAGGTAGTCGGCGTCGAGCGCGCGCCGGGCGCTGACGCCGGCCACCAGGTAGCCCCAGGCTTCCTGCTGCCCCGGCAGCGTTACCGGCAGCACCATCGCGGTATCGGGCGCCTCGTCGTAGGTGCCGCAGCGGGCGCCGGCAAAACGCTGCGCCAGGCCGGTCACGCGCTGGGTGGCGCGCCCCGCTGCGGCCAGCGCGAACGGCCAGGTGGTGTCGTCCGGCGCCAGGGCGCCCGGGGCCAGCGGACAGTGGCTCTCGATGCCGGCGCGGCCGCGCAGCAGCAGCTGGCCGGAGGCAGTGTCATGCTGGTAGAACAGGATGAAAGGCAGGTCCTCGGCCAGGGCCGCGTGGCCGGCCGCCAGCTGGCGCCCGATGTCGGCGGCGGTGCGTGCGCTGGCCAGGGCGTCGCTCAGCTCGCGCAGTCCACGCGTGCGGCGCGCGCCCAGCACCAGTGCCGTGGTCTCCGTGATCGGGTGGAAGATCCCGCCCACCGCGCCCGACTCGTCGCGGATCGGCGAGAAGGAAAAGGTCATGAAGGCCTCTTCCAGGTAGCCGTGGCGGTCGAGGAACATGCGCTGGTCGCGGATGTAGGCGCCTTCGCCCTTGTGGGCGCGGTCGAAGGCATCGCCCACGACCGGCAGCGCGCTGGCCCAGATTTCCTTGAACGGGCCGCCCATCGACTTGGGATGCAGGTCGCCGCAGATCGGGCGGTAGGCGTCGTTGTAGATCTGGATGTCCTGCTCACCCCAGCACACCAGGATCGGGAAGGTCGAGGACAGGCACAGGCTGACCGTCGTGCGCAGGCTCTGCGGCCACTGGTCGAGCGGTCCCAGCGGCGTGGCGGACCAGTCCATCGACCGGATCAGGGCGCCCATCTCGCCGCCGCCCGCCAGCCAGCTGAGGTCGGGCTGGCGATCGAGCGCCGGGGTCGTTTCAGGCATGCGAAAAGCTTTCAGTGGGTGGGCGAATGACGCAATGCGGCAATTTTAATGCACAGATGCATGCACGCGTTATCAGATGCGCAATGAAATCTGGGGAATTTGCGGATATACGACGAAAAAAAAGCCAGCCCGAAGGCTGGCTTTTGCGGAGAAGAAAACCCCTTACACCGGCTGCGGCGTACCGCGGCCACGGCCCGTCACCAGGCGGCCCAGGCGCATGATCGTGCGATAGACCAGGCGCACGAAGGTCAGCGTCAGGATGGCTTCGACGAAGGTCATCAGGAAGGCCAGCGCCGGGTTGAAGCGGTTGGCGCGGCGGTTGAACTTCGCAAACATGCGGTCGCGGGCGATCTCGATGCTGTCGTAGAAGGTCGGCACCACCAGCAGGGTCAGGAAGGTCGAGGTGATGGTGCCGCCGATGATCGCGATGGCCAGCGGCTGGTAGAACTGGCCGGCGTCGCCGAGGGCCAGCGCCACCGGCAGCATGCCGGCGATCAGCGCGAAGGTCGTCATCAGGATCGGGCGCAGGCGCTTGCGGCCGGCCGCCATCAGCGCGTCCTCGCGGTCCATGCCCTGCTTCTCCAGTTCGCGGGCGGCGTCCAGCAGCAGGATCGCGTTCTTCGCCACCAGGCCCATCAGCATGATGACGCCGATCAGGCTCATCAGGTTGAGGGTGTTCTTGGTGATCAGGAGCGCCAGCACCACGCCGATCAGGGACAGCGGCAGCGACAGCATCACGCCCATCGGTGCGGTGAAGGAACCGAACTGCATCACCAGGATCAGGTACATCAGGCCGATGCCCGAAATCAGGGCGATGCCCATGGCGGTGAACACTTCCTGCTGGTCCTGGCCGGCGCCGCCCAGCTGCAGGCCATAGCCCGGCGGGAAGTCGAAGCTCTTGGCCAGTTTCATGGCGTCGGCGGTCACTTCACCCGGCGAACGGCCCTGGGCATTGGCGGACACGGTGATCATGCGCTCGCCGTTCTTGTGGCGGATCGCGGCCGGGCCCTTGCCCATGGTGATGCTGGCGATCTGCTCCAGCGGCACCATCATGCCGGTGCCGCTCACGGCGATCGGCAGGCGCTCGATGCTGTCGGTGTTGACGCGGTCGTCCGGATGCAGGCGCACCGCGACGTCACGGGTTTCGCTGCTCGGGTCGACCCAGTCGCCCACTTCAATGCCGGCGAAGGCCACGCGCAGCGATTGGGCGGCGTCGTTGATCGAGATGCCCATGGCGTTGGCCAGGCCGCGGTCGAGCACGATCTGCAGCTCGTTCTTCGGATCCTGCTCCGACAGGGTGACGTCGACCGCGCCCGGAACCTGGCGCAGCTTTTCCATGTAGGCCGTGGTCAGGTCCATCAGCTTGCGCGAATCCGGACCGGTGAACTGGATCTGGACCGGCTTGCCGCCGCCGTTCAGGTCATCGATCACGGTGTACTCGGCGCCGACCAGGCGGCCGACTTTCTCGCGCAGCTCGGTCGCGATTTCGGAACCGGTGCGCTTGCGTTCGCTGCGCTTGCCGATGTCGATGTAGATACGGCCGCCGCCGGTGTTGACGTTGCTGTTGGTGTCCTTGGTTTCCGGGATGGCGCGGGCCAGCTCGGCCGCCGCTTCCACCTTGCGGCGCGAATACTCCACGCTCGACGAGGCCGGTACGCGGATCTCGACCATCAGGGTGCCCTGGTCGGATTTCGGCAGGAAGCTCGAACCGCCGAACTTACCCTGCAGGAAGATCGCACCGACGAAGCTGGCGACGGCGATGGCGGCCATCCACTTGCGATGGTGCAGCGCCCAGGCGATCACCCGGCTATAGCGGTCGGCCTGGTGGTCGAACCAGACGTTGAACTTGTCGAGCGCCTTGCCGATGCCCTTCTTCTGGATCTTGTGGTGGTCGACCGGGTCGCCCCAGTAGGCCGACAGCATCGGGTCGAGGGTGAAGGAGATGAACAGCGACACAATCACCGAGCAGGTCACGGTCAGTGCGAACGGACCGAACCATTGGCCGGACATGCCCGGCATGAAGGCGACCGGGATGAACACGGCCATGATCGAGAAGGTGGTCGCGGCCACGGCCATGCCGATCTCGGCGGTGCCTTCCAGCGCCGCGGTGCGGCGGTCGGAACCCATTTCCATGTGGCGCACGATGTTTTCACGCACCACGATCGCATCGTCGATTAGCACGCCGATGGCGAGGGACAGGCCGAGCAGGGTCATGAAGTTCAGCGTGAAGCCGCACAGCCAGACCGCGATGAAGGCGGCCAGCACCGAGGTCGGCAGCGACAGCGCGGTGATCAGGGTCGAGCGCCACGAGTTCAGGAACACGTACACCACGAAGATGGTCAGGATCGCGCCCAGCACCAGCGATTCGATCACGTTGTTCAGGCTCATCTGGGCGTCGTCGCCGCCGTCGCGGGTGACTTCCAGCTTGGTGCCTTCCGGCAGTTCTTTCTGGGTCTCTTCGACCACCTTGTGGACCTTCTTGGCCAGCGACACGGTCGAAGCGTCACGCGAACGGGAGATCTGGATGCCGACGTTCGGTTTGCCGCTGCGCATGGAGAGGCTGTTGATGTCCGCGTAGCCGTCCTTGATCTCGGCCACCTGGTTCAGGCGCACGATCTGGTCGCCGTTACGCTTGACCACGACCTGCGAGAAATCTTCGGGACGCTCGATGCGGCCGACCAGGCGGATGCCCTTCTCGTCCAGCTCGCTGCGCAGCTTGCCCACCGGCGCATTCGTGTTCTGGGTGCGCAGGGCGTTGGTCACGTCCGACACCGAGACGCCGAACTCGCGCAGCTTCTCGGCGCGCAGCAGGACCGACAGTTCGCGGCGCAGGGCGCCGTTGACGCTCACGGTCGAGACGCCGTCGATGGCGCGGAACTTATCGGCCAGCACGTCTTCGGCGTAGCGCGAGATTTCCGCGTGGCTCTGCGAGCTCGACGAGAAGGCCAGCGACATCACCGGTTCCGAAGCCGGGTCGATGCGGCGCAGGATCGGCTCGCGCATCTCGACCGGCAGCTTGTAGCGCACCGCGGCGATCGCGTTGCGCACGTCGTCCGAGGCTTCGATCAGGTTGCGGTCGAAGTCGAATTCCATCCAGATCGAGGCGCCGCCTTCGTAGGAGTTGGAGTTGACTTCGGTGACGCCCTGGATCGCCAGCATCTGCTTCTCGATGCGGTTGGTGATCTCGCGTTCGGAGGTTTCCGGCGAGGCGCCCGGATACGGGATGTCGACCACGATGACCGGCACTTCGACGTCCGGGTTCTGGTTGACCTTCAGTTTGGACAGGGCCAGCAGGCCCATGGCCATCATCGCGACGATCAGCACGACCGTCGCGACAGGCTTCTTGACACTGAAATTAGAGAGGAACATTTGTTGTTTTCCTTGTTTTCCTTACTTGCCCTGAACCGGGGCTGCGCTCGCCACGCGGGCGGTCGCCATGTCGACCTTCTGGCCATCCTTCAGGTTCGAGGTCGGGGCGCGCAGCACGATGTCGCCGGCGGCCAGGCCCTGCTTGATCTCGACGTTGCCGGTGCGCGGGTCGCGTGCGCCCACCACCAGGTTGACCTGGGACAGGGTCTTGTCCTTGATGCGCCAGGTGTAGGCCTTGTCGCCCGACTTCACGACTGCCGCTTCCGGCAGCATCAGGGCGCTGGTGCTCTGGGCATCGACGCGGCCTTCGGCGTACAGGCCGGCCACTTTCGGCTGGGCCTTGTCGGCAAACTCGATCACGACTTCGACCTGGCGGGTGACGGCGTTGGCGGCCGGGTCGATGCGCTTGATGATGCCGGCGAACTGCTGCTCGCCGTAGCCGTTGACGCGGAAGTTGACCTTCTGGCCGGTCTTGACGGCGGCGATCGAATCGGCCGAGACGCGGCCCTGGAAGCGCATGCTGTCCGGATCGATGACCTTCACCAGTTCCTTGCCGATGGTGGCGGTGTCGCCGGCCGAGACCTTGCGCTCGGAGACGATGCCGTCGAACGGAGCGCGCACGATGGTGCGCGACAGCTGCTGGCGGGCGGTGGCGGCGCGCGAACGGGCGGCCGACAGTTCGCTTTGGGCGCTGTTGCGGCGCACTTCGGCTTCGTCCAGGCCGACGGCCGAGGTCATGCCGGAGGCGCGCAGGGTCTTCATGCGCTCGAGCTGGCGGTTGGCCTGGTCGAGGGCCTGGCTGGAGGCGCGCACGGCTTCGTCGGCAGACGACACGGTGTCGCGGATCGCGGTCTCATCCAGGCGCACCAGCACGTCGCCGCGCTTGACCGGGTCGCCGTTCTCTTTCAGGACCTGAAGCACCACGGCCGAGACCTCGGCGCGCAGGTCGGCCTTGCGCTCCGGCTGGATCGAACCGGTGACGACCGGGCCGCTGGTCAGGGTGTCGTTCTGGACGGTCATTACGTCTTCCGGCGCCACCTGCAGCTGCGACGGACGCTTGTCCTTGGCCTCGCCCTTGGCGCCGGCCTGGGCGGTCTGTTCGCCCGGCTTCGCGGGTTCCTTGGACTCCTTGCTGCAGGCGACGAGCGCCGAGGCGATGGCAAGGACGAGTAATGATTTGCGCAGCATTGTGGTTCTCCAGAGAATGGACTTGGTTGTTCTTGTAAAAATTCGAATATAGACAGCCAGCGCGCAGTATCGAGTAGTGCCCTACCAACTTCAAGTGACTACTCTGCGTACTGCGGAAATCGAGGGATGAAATGCGGTATTTCGCGATGAGCTGCATTCCAGACGGGCTGAAATGTGCCCGATTCCGGACAGTTTGCGGACAAGGCGGACGTCCGGATGGCCCGCCAGCCCGCCTTCTAGACGCCGGCGCCGAAGATGGCGTGAACCAGGAAGCCCATGCCGATGCCGGTCAGGATGCCGCCGCTGATTTCGACCAGGGTGTGGCCCATGCGTTCGCGCAGGACGACGTGGCCGACGGTTTCCTTGCCCAGCCGGTTGATGGCGGCCGCCTGGCGGCCCACGTGCTGGCGCAGGCTGTTGGCGTCGATCATCACAATGAAGGCCAGGGTCACGGCGACGCCGAAGGCCGGGTGGCCGATGCCTTCGCGCAGGGCGATCAGGGTCGCCATGCTGGTGACCACCGAGCTGTGGTTGCTGGGGAAGCCCCCATTGCCCACCAGGTTGAAGGCCCAGCGGCGCTGGCGCACGCTGGTAATCAGGAACTTGATCGGGCCAACCACCATCCAGGTCAGCACAGGTGTTACAAGATAAGCAATATCCACGTCCAAATCCAGGTAGTTAGTGTTAATGTAATGCCGCGCGGCATTATCTCAGATGCAAAGCATCGTCGATACGAAATCAGGGATGAAACAGGGACATCCGTAGCGCCGCCGCACCACCTGGGACGGTAATATTCTCTTAACTAGACTAGACAGGCAAGGGGGCAGTATGCGGCATTTCCGGTTGTCGATTGGGGTAACGATCATCCTGATGGCCTTGGCGGGCTGGTGGGGCTACGAGCACCGCGGGATGGCGGGACTATTGCAGGCGCTGTGGATCACGGCCGTGCTGGGCGTGCTCGAAGTGTCGCTTTCTTTCGACAACGCGGTCGTCAACGCTTCCGTCCTGCGCGGCTGGAACGAGTTCTGGCGCAAGCTTTTCCTCACGGTCGGCATCCTGGTGGCGGTGTTCGGCATGCGCCTGCTGTTCCCGCTCGTGATCGTGTCGGCCGCGACCGGCCTGGGCATGATCGAGGTCTGGCACATGGCGATCGACAATCCCACCGAATACTCGCGCCATCTCACCGAGAAGCACGCCGAGGTGGCGGCCTTCGGCGGCGCCTTCCTGATGCTGGTCTTCCTGAACTTCCTGTTCGATGAGGAAAAGGAACTGCACTGGCTCGGCTGGCTGGAGGAAAAGGTCGGCAAGTACGGCACCGAGGGCCTGGCGATCCTGATCACCCTGTCGGCGGTGTTCGGCGCCATGTACCTGATGGAACCGGCGCGCAAGCTCCCGGTCCTGATCGCGGGCGTCACCGGCGTGCTGATCTATATCGGCGTGCAATGGCTGAGCGGCCTGCTCGAGAGCGAGGAAGAAGACCCGACGGTGGGCAAGATGATCGCCCAGGGCAGCATCGGCGGCTTCCTGTACCTGGAAGTGCTGGACGCCTCGTTCAGCTTCGACGGCGTGATTGGGGCCTTCGCGATTACCAATGACGTCGTGATCATCATGCTGGGCCTGGCGATCGGCGCCATGTTCGTGCGTTCGATGACCGTGTTCCTGGTCTACAAGGGCACGCTGGACGAATTCGTCTTCCTCGAGCACGGGGCGCATTACGCGATCGGTATCCTGGCCCTGATCATGTTCTTCAGCGTCGAGTATCACATCCCGGAATGGTTCACCGGCTTGTCAGGATTGGCCTTCATCCTGGTGTCGCTGTGGTCCTCGGTGCGCTACCGCAAGCGCATGGAGGACAAGGGGCAGGGCCTGGGAGACTGAGGGATTTTGCTAAATGGCGCAGCCGTGGCAGAATGGGCGCGGCTGCGATGCTGCCATCCTGACAACTCAACCCACGAATAGCCATGCCGAAACGCGCCACCGCCCTCCTCCTGTCCGCCCTCGCCGCCATCGTGGTGCTGTTCGCGCTGTACACCTGGTTCACGCTGAGCTGGTCGTATTCGGAAGGCGAACGGGCGGGCTACCTGCAGAAGTTCTCGAAGAAGGGCTGGCTGTGCAAGACCTGGGAGGGCGAGATTCTGCTGTCGAGCATGCCGGGCGCGATCCCGGAACGCTTCGCCTTCACCGTGCGCGACGAGGCGGTGGTGAAGCAGCTGCAGAATGCGATGGGACAGCGGGTGCAGATTTCGTACGAACAGCACGTCGGGATTCCGACCTCCTGCTTCGGTGAGACGGAATACTTTGCGACCAAGGCGGGCACCGGGCCGCTGAATCCGGTGGCGCCGAATCCGCAGTGATACGCGGGGCGTATTAATTGGGTGCTATTAATACGTTCGGCATATCACCGTCAACTTGGATCCCGGCCAAGGGGGACGCCTAGTCACGGGATGACGTGCTGAGGGTGCGGGTTAGACAGGAGTGTGCGACCACTCTGCGTTAATCCAAAAACCGTCGTTCCGGCGAAGGCCGGAACCCAATTTGACTTCCGCAGCGCCCCGCTAGCGCTCGAGAATCACTCCTCAAGCTTGCGCTGATTCGCAATCACATCCGCCAGCCGCGTCACCGCCTGTGAGGCCGACGCCGGCGGCATCTGCTTGAACCTTCCCAGTACTTCGCGCGTGATGTTCACCGAGGCCACGCGGTGCTCGGCTTCCGCCTTGCGCTCGCCGATGGCCCGCTCGGTAGCGCCGAGTTCCTGCGTATGCTCATCGAAGCGCTGCGACTCCAGGTCGGCCAGCTGCTTGCGTGCATCCGCCATGCGCTGGGTCGCCTCGGCCGCCTTGCGCTGCATCTCGGCATGGCGCTGGGCGTGCGCCAAGAGCGCGCGCTGGGCTTCGCGCTTCTCGACGGCCGCCTGCAGCGCCGCCTGTTCCAGCACCTCGCGCTCGCGCGCCAGCCTGGCCTGTTCTTCTTCGGCGGCAGCACGGGTCTGGGCGGCCTGGGCCGCAGCCTGTTCCGACGCCAGCCGCGCCGATGCCGCCTCGTTGGCGCGCGCATCCGACGCCGCCTGCTGGCGCTGTGCAGCCAGCTTGCGCTCCACCAGGGCCAGCGATTCGCGCGCCGCCTCAGTCGCGGCACGTTCTTCAAGGATCGCCGCATCCAGTAGCGCCTGCTGGCGCCGCTCGGCCTCGGCCCGCTCGGCCTGCACCTGCGCCAGTTCGGCCGCACGGCGCGCCTGCGCCTGCTGGGCCGCGGCGGCCGCTTCGGCATGCTCCGCTTCTGCGATGGCGGCGTGCGCCTGGGCCCGCTGCGCTTCCAACGCAGCCTGCTGCGCCGCTTCGGCACGCTGCTCGGCCTCCACCTGTTCCCGTAGCTGGGCGCTGGCCGCCTGCGCCGCCTGTTCGCGCGCCTGGGCAGCCTGCGTCAGTTCCTGCTCGGCCAGCAGGCGTTCCTGCTCGCGCGCCAGGGCCGCTTCCTCGGCGGCCGCACGCTCGCGCTCGGCCTGGGCCAGCCGTTCGGCCTGCTCGGCGCGCTGGCGGGCCGCTTCCACGGCCTGCTGCTGGACCTCGGCCTGCTGCCGCACGGCAGCCATCGCCGCCTCTTCCAATGCGTTTTCCTGCGCCTTGGCCTCGGCCGCCTGCACCGCGAGACGCGCGCGTTCCTCGAACAGGGCGCGTTCGCGTTGTTCTTCCTCGGCCTGGCGGCGGGCGGCTTGCGCCGCCGCTTCCTCGGCCGCGGCGCGCACGCGCGCATGGTCGGCGGCGACGGCTTCGGCTTCCACCCGCGCCCTCACCTGCTCGCTCGCCTCTTCCTCGGCACGCGCGCGTTCCTCGGACACCTCGCGCAGCTTGCGGTCGGCTTCGATGCGGGCCTCGGTCGCGGCCAGGATGCGGGTTTCCGCCTCGCGCCGGGCCTCGGCGCTGGCGGCGGCCATCTGTTCCATGCGCTCGCGGTGGGTGGCGGCGTCGCGCAGCTCCTTCTCAGCCTGAAGGCGCATGCGCAGCGATTGCGCGGCAACGCGCTCGGACTCGGCCTGCGCCAGCGCGATCGCTTCGCGTTCCTGTTCGATGTGGGCCAGCGCGCGCGCCTCTTCCAGCGCCCGCGCTTCGGCGGCCGCGCGCGCAAAGCTCGACGCCAGCGCGACCTGGTCGGCGCGTTCGCGCTGCTGGGTCAATTCCAGTGCCTCGGCTTCGGCCTGGGCCAGCTTCTCGGCGGTCTGGCGGGCGCCGCGTTCGGCCCGCTCGCGCTCGCGCGCCAGGATCGCCACGCGCGCGTCGGCGCTGGCGTTGTGCAGCACTTCTTCCTTGGCCGCTTCCACCGCCGCCATGCGTTCGGCGGCCTGCAGGCGCGCCTGCTCGGTCTGCACCAGGAGCTCCTCGGCCGCGCGTGTAGCCTGGGCCGCCATCTCGGCCTGGGCTTCCACCTGGGCGGCGGCGCGGCGCCGCGCTTCTTCCTCGGCGCGGGAGCGGGACTCGGCCGCCATGCGGGTTTCGGTTTCAGCCTGGACGCGGGCACGCAGTTCGGCGGTCTCCTGACGGATCGCTTCCAGGCGCTCGTTCGAGGCCTGGGCGGCTGCGCGCAGCGATTCCAGGCGGTCACGGTCGGCGGCGATCGCCTCTTCCGAAGCCTGGGCATTGGCCAGCGCGGCGGCGGTGGCGGCCGCGTCCATCGCAGCGCGCTCCTCGGCCAGCGAGCGGGCGCGCGACTCGGCGTGGGCCCGGCTCTCGGCGGCCACGTTGGCCTTGGCCTCGGCCTCGACGCGGGCGATGGCTTCCTGGATCTCGCGCATTTCCATCGGCGCCCGGCCGGCGCTCTGGGCCGGCATGACGCTGCCCGCATGCGAGAGGTCGATCGTGAAATCGCTGTCGTCGTACTTGTCGGGATCGGGCTTGATGGGTTCCATGGTCGTCTTCAAGGGTGGACGCAAGCTGCGTCCTGCCGATTATCCGGCAAATCCAGCAAGGCTGTCACGCCGAACTGGACGGCAAAAGCGGCGCAATTCCTTGCTATACCGGCCACAGGGGCGGCTCATCCATGAGCGCCACCTGTTCGCGCAGCTCGAGGATGCGGTCCTGCCAGTAGCGCTGGGTGTGAAACCAGGGGAAAGCCGCCGGGAAGGCCGGGTCGTCCCAGCGCATCGCCAGCCAGGCCGAATAGTGGATCAGGCGCAGCGTGCGCAGCGCTTCGACCAGGTAGAGCTGGCGCGGGTGGAATTCGCAGAAGTCCTCGTAGCCGGCCAGCACGTCGGCCATCTGCCCCACCATCTCCTGGCGCTCGCCCGAGAGCAGCATCCACAGGTCCTGCACGGCCGGGCCCATGCGGCTGTCGTCGAAGTCGACGAAGTGCGGGCCATCCGGCGTCCACAGCACGTTGCCGCCGTGGCAGTCGCCGTGCAGGCGCAACAGCGGCAGCTCGCCTGCGCGCTCGTAGCAGCGCTCGACGCCGCTCAAGGCCTGCTCGACCACGCTGGCCCAGGTGGCTGCCAGTTCAGGCGGAATGAAGTCGTGGGTCCGCAGATATGCGAAGGGCTCGCGTCCGAAGGTCTGCAGGTTCAGTTCCGGCCGCGCCCCGTACGGCCGCGTGCCGCCGACGGCATGGATGCGGCCGATGAAGCGCCCGATCCACTCCAGGGTGGCCGGGTCGCCCAGTTCCGGCGCCCGTCCGCCCCTGCGCGGGAACACGGAGAAGCGGTAGCCGGCGAATTCATGCAGCGTGCGCCCGTCGATCACGCTTGCCGGCACTGCCGGGATTTCCTGCTCGGCCAGCTCGGCCACGAACGCGTGTTCCTCGAGGATCGCGGCGTCGCTCCAGCGCCCGGGGCGGTAGAACTTGACCACCACCGGCGGCCCCTCCTCCAGGCCGACTTGGTAGACGCGGTTCTCGTAACTGTTCAGGGCCAATAAACGGCCGTCGCCGAACAGGCCGACGCTCTCGACCGCCTCCAGCACCGCCTGCGGGTCGAGCCGCGCGAACGGATGGGTCTGGCTCGATGCTTCAGTAGGCAAATTATCCATTCACGCATTGTAAGCGCCGCCCTGCCTTCCTGCCTAAACGCTCAGAAATTGACGGATTTGGTGCGCGCACGAACAGAGTCTGCATGCCGGCGCGGGCAATTATCGGATTTGGCACGTACCTGAACGCGCTTCGCGTGGCATACGGCCTTTTCAAAGAGGAAAAGAATATGAAGAAGGTACTCCCGCTTGCGCTGACCGCCGTCGCCGCGGCCTTTGTCTGGAACGCCGCCAAGGCGCAGTCGCCGCAGCCGCCCAAGGCCGACGCCGACATGCAGAAGGTGCTCGACGCCCACGCGTCGCTGAACCCGAAGCCGATCGACAAGCTGACGCCGGCGGAAGCGCGCAAGCAGCCGACCCCGGCCGACGCGGTCAAGAAAGTGCTCACCCAGATGGGCAAGAGCACCGCCCCGGAACCGGGCGTGACGATGAAGACCATGAACGTGCCGGTCAAGGGCGGCAGCGTCCCGGTCCACATCTTCACGCCGGAAGGCGCCGGCCCCTTCCCGGTGATGGTCTACTTCCACGGCGGCGGCTTCGTGATCGCCGACACCAAGGTGTACGAGGCGTCGCCGCGCGCCCTGGCCAAGATGGCCAAGGCCATCATGGTGTCGGTCGATTACCGCCAGGCGCCCGAGCACAAATTCCCGACCGCGCCGGAAGACGCCTATGCCGCCTACCTCTGGACCATCCAGCATGCCAAGGACTTCAATGGCGACCCGATGCGCGTGGCGGTCGGCGGCGAATCGGCCGGGGGCAACCTGGCAACCGTGGTGTCGATGATGGCGCGCGACAAGAAAGCCCAGCTGCCGCTGCACCAGCTGCTGGTGTATCCGGTCGTGAACGACGACATGAACAACGAATCCTACAAGCGCAACGCCAACGCCAAGCCCCTCAACAAGGCGATGATGGGCTGGTTCTTCAAGCATTACGGCGGCGATCCGAAGAACCCGTACGCGCTGCCGATGAAGGCGAGCTCGCTCAAGGGCCTGCCGCCGGCGACCATCGTCGCGGCCGAGATCGACCCGCTGCTCACCGAGGGCAAGCAGTATGCTGACAAGCTGAAGAAGGACGGCGTGGCGGTCGACTACCGCGAATGGAGCGGCGTGACGCACGAGTTCTTCGGCATGGGCGCGGTGGTGACGAAGGCGAAGGAAGCGGAGCAGTATGCGGCGGATGCGTTGACGAAGGCGTTCGCGGCCAAGCGCTGAGTTGCAGACTTTAGAACACGCAGCCTAAAGACCGTCATGCGCGCCACTGGCGCCCATGACTTCCCGCGCAGGCGGGAATCCAAGTTTGTCCGCTAATCACAACCGCTTGCGTTCACCCGCCAACGTGACGCAACGAACTTGGGCCCCGGCCTCCGCCGGGGCGACGGCTCATCGGCCAACGGTGTAATCAAACGTTTTCCGTGCTCTCGCAGGCCGCAGGCGTTACACTGGCGCCTTCAAAACGCAACAAGAGCACCCCATGCATCTCGACGAGCCCCTCACCGAAAAAGAATTCGACGAACTTGACCAGTTCCTGCTGTCCGATCGCTCCCCCGAGGACGCGATGACGATGGACACCCTGCACGGCTACCTGACCGCAATCGCGATCGGTCCGGAAACCATCATGCCTGCCGAGTGGCTGCCGCGTGTCTGGGGCGAGGATGGCAAGCAGGCGCCGAAGTGGAAGAACAGCAAGGAAGAACAGCGCATCCTCAACCTGATCATGCGCTTCATGAACGAAGTCCTGATCACCTTCGAAGCCGCGCCCAAGGAATTCGAGCCGCTGTTCTGCGAGCACGAGATCGGCAGCGACACCCTGATCGATGCCGAAGCGTGGTGCTGGGGCTTCTGGGAAGGTATGGAACTGCGTCCGGGCGCCTGGGACCCGATCTGGGATTCCGAGGTCGCCGAACTGATGCGCCCGATCTACCTGCTGGGCGCGGACGAGATCGAGGAAGAGGAACTCAAGGAAGTCGAAGACCCGCATAAGGCGCACGGGCTGGCGCTGCAGATCGAGGCCAACATCCCTGCCATCTACCGCTACTGGCTGCCGCTGCGCAAAGGCGCGGTCGAAACCGTCAAGCGTGAGGAGCCGAAGGTCGGCCGCAACGACGATTGCCCTTGCGGCAGCGGCAAGAAGTTCAAGAAGTGCTGCGGCGCCGAGTCGAGCTGATTGTCATTCAAGCGGCCGCCCTCAGGCGGCCGCATCCTGCAATCCCAGGTCCAGTCCCACCAGCAGGTCCCCCGGCTGCACCATCCCGGTCAGCCTCCCTTCCCCATCCACCACGAACACCTGCCGCGCACCGTCATGGAAGCGCGCCAGCATCGCCGTCACCGGCGCCGTCTCTCTGACCGCGATGAAGTCCGGCTCCAGCAGCTGGCCGACCGTCGGCACCGTATCGTGCCCGAACAACAGCGCCGTGGCGCGGCGCGCCCGCGCCGGCAAGGGACGGCTGGCGCTGCCGCCAGCCGCCACCAGGCTCGACATGCTCAGCACGCCCACCGGGCGGCCGTCGGCATCGAGCACCGGCAAGGCCGGCACGCCGTGCCGCACCAGCAAGGCGCGCGCGGCCGCCAGCGGCATGTCGGGACGCAGGGTCGCCGGCACCGGCCTGGCCAGCTCGCCGCAATGGTGCAGGCGCGCGCGCCGCTCGGCCGCGCGCTGTTCGGTCTCGGCGAAGATCGAGGCCAGGTCGTCGCGGCTGACGTCGAGCGTCTCGCCGTAGCTGTCGAGCGCCGCGTCCAGGTCTTCCTTGGCGAAGCCCGCCTTCTGCTCGGGCGGCTGTGCGGCCGGCTGCACGTGCGGATAGGCGTGCCCGGACAGCTTGTTCCAGACCATCGCACCGAGCACCATCAGTACCGAATTCAATCCCACCGGCGCCAGCACGAACCAGAAGCCGGCCTGGTGCACCGCCGCTCCACCCAGCACCGCCGTCACCGCCACCGCGCCGCCGGGTGGATGCAGGCAGCGCAGCGAGGCCATCGCCGCGATCGCCAGACCGCCCGCGAGCGGCGCCGCGACCAGCGGATCGCCCGCCTGGACGCAGGCCACGCCGACCAGCGCCGACACCACATTGCCGCCGATGACGGGCCAGGGCTGGGCCAGCGGCGCTGCCGGCAGGCAGAACAGCAGCACGGCGGACGCGGCCATCGGGGCGATCAGGTAAGGCAGCGAGTGAACGGCGGCGGCGCCCAGCGCGGCGCGGCTGGCCAGCGCGGTGAGGAGCAGCGTGACGAGCGCGCCGATGGCGGCCGGGACCTGGCGGGTAAAGGAGGTGGGGCCGGCGGGGCGCAGGCGCTGCAGCCGCTGAAGCAAACTGGAGAACATGGAAATTAACTACAACAATGGAACCTGCCATTACACCACAGCTTGCGCATGCCTGTACTCCGCTAAGCTGCCAGTAAGCATTCCGACAAGCAATCATGTAGGATGTGCAAGGCATTGACCTAACAACAAGGAACCGCGATGAAAACACTCCAACAACGCACCCTCACCGCACTCGTTGCCGCCGCCCTGTGCGTCGCCGGCGCCGCCCAGGCCGCCGCGCCGATGGTGAAGAACCCGGCCCCGGGCTACAGCCGCATCATGCTCGGCAAATTCGAGATCACCCCGCTGTCGGACGGCACGGTGGACCTGCCGGTGCAGGACCTGCTGGCCCAGGACGTCAAGAAGACCAGCGCCACCCTGGCCGCTGCCCACCTGAAGACCCCGGTCGAAACCTCGGACAACGCCTACCTGGTCAACACCGGCACCAAGCTGGTCCTGATCGACAGCGGCGCCGGCACCTTCTTCGGCCCGACCCTGGGCAAGCTGGTGGCCAGCATGAAGGCCGCCGGCTACCAGCCGGACCAGGTCGACGAAATCTACATCACCCACTTCCACGGCGACCACATCGGCGGCCTGGTCAGCAACTCGGCCGCGGTGTTCCCGAAAGCGGTGGTGCGCGCCAACAAGCTCGAATCGGATTACTGGCTGAGCCAGGCGAACATGGAGAAGTCCAAGGACAAGGACAGCTTCAAGGGCGCCCAGGCTGCGCTCGGCCCCTACGTCAAGGCGGGCCGCTTCAAGGCCTTCGAAGGCGACATCGAACTGGTCCCGGGCATCCGCTCGCAGCTGGCAAGCGGCCACACGCCCGGCCACACCACCTACATGGTGGAGAGCGGCGGCCAGAAGCTGCACGTCATCGGTGACCTGATCCACGTCGCCGCGGTGCAGATGGAGAACCCGGACATCACGATCCAGTTCGACAACGACCAGAAGGCCGCTGCGGCTCCGCGCAAGAAGGTGTTCGACGCCGCGGCCAAGGGCGGCTACATGATCGGCGGCGCCCACCTGCAGTTCCCGGGCATGGGCTACTTGCGCAACGAGGGCAAGGGCTACCGCTTCATCCCGGTCAACTACACCCAGATGCGCTGAGCGAGGACCGACATGCTGAATCACGTGATGATCGGCTCGAACGACATCGAGCGCTCCAAACGTTTCTATGACGCCGTCCTCGGCGTGCTCGGCGCGGGCGAAGGCTTCCGCAACGTGGCGGACACCGGCCACAAGCGCCTGTTCTACCGCCACGACGGCAGCAGCTTCGGCATCAGCGAACCGATCAACGGCGAGCAGGCAACGCCGGCCAACGGCGGCACCATCGGCTTCAAGTGCAAGTCGCCCGAGCAGGTCAAGGAGTTCCACGACGTCGCGGTGGCCAATGGCGGCACCTCGATCGAAGATCCGCCAGGCCTGCGCGAAGGCAGCCTGGGCCCGCTGCACCTTGCTTACGTGCGCGACCCGGACGGCAACAAGCTGTGCGCGGCGTATCGCGTTAAGTAAGCGTTTCAAACAAACCGCTTCCCGCCATGCGGCGATTGCACGCACTTCACGGCAATCGCATGCATGCGATGCGGTTTATCCTCATGGTTATTGCATCACCTCATCTTTTTCCTTACTCTGATTGCTGCAATTACAACAATCAATAGAACCTGAAAAGTCGAGGGGATGATCATGAAAAAACCTGCGTTTCGCGCCCTGGCCACGCTGGCGCTCTGCTCACTCTCGCTTCAAGCCAGCGCACACGGCGGCGGCTTGACCGCGGACGGCTGTCACAACAACCGCAAGACCGGGGATTATCACTGCCATCGCAGCCCCGCGAAGGCGACGGCGGCCGTCGCTTCGTACGCGCCGGCCCAGAACCTCGCCACGACGAAGCCGGACGCTTCGGGAAGCGCGCGCAGCGCCGGTGTATTCGCCAACTGCGCCGCAGCGCGCGCCGCCGGCGCTGCTCCGGTCAAGATCGGCGAGCCAGGCTACGGGCCGCACCTCGATCGCGACGGCGACGGCATCGGGTGTGAACCCTACCGCGGACGGCGCTAGGCGTCCTGCGGCACCGCGCGCACGGTCTCCAGCAGCCGCGCCAGCGTATCGAAGTCGACGGGCTTGACCAGGTGATGCTGGAAGCCGGCCTCGAAGGCCAGCTCGCGGTCCTGCTGCTGGCCGTATCCCGTTACCGCCACCAGCACGCTCGATGCGGTTTCCGGCAGCGCGCGCAGGCGCCGCGCCAGTTCGCGGCCGTCGATCCCGGGCAGGCCGATGTCGAGCAGGCAGACGTCGGGCGCCACGCCGCGCGCCCGCTCGATCGCGCGCAGCGGCTCGTGTTCGATCACCACCTCGTGGCCGTGCGCGGCCAGCAGCAGGCCCAGCGTCTCGGCCGCATCCACGTTGTCGTCCACCACCAGCACCTTCAACGCAGCCGGATTCGCCGGCGGCGCCGCAGCGGCCGGAAGCGTTTCGGGCTCGCTTTCCGGCAACAGCGGCAGCGTGACCACGAAGGTGCTGCCCTTGCCCAGGCCCGGACTGGAGCAGCCGACCGTCCCGCCCTGCAGTTCGACCAGGTTGCGCACCAGCGCCAGGCCGAGACCCAGGCCGCCCTGCGAGCGGTCGGGCGAACGCTCGGCCTGGGTGAACAGGTCGAACACCCGGCCCGTCAGCTCGCGGTCCATGCCGATGCCTTCGTCGCGCACGCTGATCACCAGCGCGCTGTTCTCACCCGTTGCGCGCACCTCGGCGCGCAGGTCGATGGCGCGGCCCTCCGGCGTGTACTTGGTGGCGTTGCCGAGCACGTTGGCCACCACCTGCACCAGGCGCGCCTTGTCGCCTTCCACCAGTGCCCATGAGGGCGGCAGGTGCACCGACAGCTTCTGGCCGCGCGCGTCGATCGAAGGACGCACCTGCTCCACCGCTTCCTGCACCGCGCCACGCATGCCGACGCGGGCGCGTTCCAGCGTAATCAGGCCGCGCGTGACGCGCGAGACGTCAAGCAGGTCATCCACCAGGCGCGTCATGTGGCGCACCTGGCGCCCGATGATGTTGCTGCTTCTCCGCACCCGCGCTTCGTCGAGCGCGCCGATGCGCAGCAGCTCGGCGGCGGCGCTGATCGGCGCCAGCGGGTTGCGCAGCTCGTGCGCCAGCATGGCCAGGAATTCGTCCTTGCGGTGATCGGCCTCGACCAGCTTTTCCTCGGCCAGCTTGCGGTCCGTGATGTCGCGGAAGAAGGACGCGATGCTGCCGTCCTGCATCGGGTAGGCGCGCACCTCGGTCCAGATGCGCTGGCCGTCCGGATAGGTGTGCGAATAGACGGCGGCGGAGGCGACCCGGGTGCGCATCACCTCGCGGTACATGCGGCCGGAATCCATGTCGACCGTGTGCGGGAACACCTCCCAATGGTTGCGGCCGACGACCTCCTCCGCCGTCATGCGGCACAGGCGAAGGCCTTCGGCGTTCATCTCCAGGATGGTCCAGTCGGCGTCGAACACGGCGAAGCCTTCGGCGATGGTGTCGAAGATGTGGCGGCTGCGGTCACGCTCGGCGCGCAGTTCGGCCTGGGCGCGTGCGGTCTCGGTCGCGGCCCAGGTGCGCTCGGCCACGTCGCGCGCCAGCTGCACGTCTTCGTCGTTCCAGTGGCGCGGTTGCGGGCAGTCGATCCCGAGGCAGGCGGTCAGGCGGTTCGACTTCACCAGCGGCACGACCAGCAAGGAGCCGATCTGGTCGGCGATGTAGGCGCTGCGGTAGCCCATGGTGCGCACATCGCGCGCCGTGTCGTGGATGCGCACCACGTGGCCCCCGCGCAGGGCGGCGCCCACGGCGGGGCCGAATTCATCGAGGCTGAAGCTGGGCTGGGACATGGCGCGGCCGTCGCGCGACCACCAGCGCGGCACCGAGAAGCGGCCGGTGGCCTGGTCCATCTCGGCGTACACCACCCGCCCCGCGTGCAACTCGCCGCCCAGCAGCGCGCTGGCGGTGGCGATCACTTCCTCGCTCGACGCCAGCGGACGCAGCGCGTCCGACACGGTCAGCTCGAAGGCGGCGCGGCGCTCGGCGGCGACGCGGCGCGTGGTTTCCATCACGGTGCAGAACAGGCCGCCTACCTGGCCGTCGTCGCCGATCAGGGGGGCGTGCGAGAAGGTGAAGGTGGCCAGCTCGGGGTAGCCGCGCCGGTTCACCGTCATCGGCATGTCCTCGAAGTACACCGGCTTGCCGGACAGGGCCCGGTCGATCAGGGGCACCATTTCGTTCCACACCTCGGCCCACAGGCTGGAAAAGCGTTCGCCCAAGGCGCGGCCGTGCTTCTGCCCGAGCAGCGGCACATAGGCGTCGTTGTAAAGGAAGGTCAGGTCCGGCCCCCATGCCAGGAACATGGGGAAGGCCGAGTGCAGCATCATGTCGACCGCGGTGCGCAGCGCCGGCGGCCAGTTTTCGGCTGGACCGAGCGGGGTCTGGGTCCAGTCGTGGCGGCGGATGCGCATGCGCATGCCGTCGTCGAGATCGGAGCCGGTGTGCGATGAAGGGGCCATGGCCCGATTGTCGCACACCTTTTTGTTGCCTGTGGTGCATTTTGCAAAACAGGCGGAGCGTGCATATTACATTTACAGCTTGATGAAGTGCTCGCGGTAATAGCGCAGCTCTTCGATCGACTCGACGATGTCGGCCAGCGCGGTGTGCTTCTGGTGCTTCTTGAAACCGGAGGCCAGTTCCGGCTTCCAGCGGCGGCACAGTTCCTTCAGGGTCGACACGTCCAGGTTACGGTAATGGAAGAAGGCTTCCAGCTTCGGCATGCCGCGCGCCATGAAGCGGCGGTCCTGGCAGATCGAGTTGCCGCACATCGGCGACTTGTTGGACGGGACGTACTGTTTCAGGAAGGCGATCAGTTCCAGCTCGGCCTGGGCTTCGGTGACGGTCGAGGCCTTGACGCGGTCGATCAGGCCCGACTTGCCGTGGGTGCCCTTGTTCCAATTGTCCATCTTGTCCAGGGTCTCGTCGGACTGGTGGATGGCGAAGACCGGGCCTTCGGCGATGACGTTCAGGTCGGGGTCGGTGACAATCACCGCCACCTCGATGATGCGGTCGTTGTCCGGGTCCAGCCCGGTCATCTCCATGTCGACCCAGACCAGGTTGAATTCATTGGGACGCACGGCCGCGCCTGCGCCTTCGGTTTGTGTAGCTTGTGACATAATTCTCTCTTTAATTTTGGATGCTGCATCAGTTTTTCACGTAATCCTGCATTTTCTCACAGGCACAGAATGTCTTCACTCGGCTTTTCGGTATTGTTCGTCGTTTTCTTCGCGCTGACGCTGGGCGTGCGCTTCTGGCTGGCCAACCGCCATATCCGCCACGTGCTGCGCCACCGCGCCAGCGTGCCCGCCGAGTTTGCGCCAAAGGTGCCGCTCGCGGCGCACCAGAAAGCGGCCGACTACACCATCGCCAAGACCCGCCTCGGCATCGTCACGATGCTGTGGGGCGGCGTGGTGCTGATCGGGTTTACCCTGCTGGGCGGGCTGCAGGCGCTGTCCACCCTGCTGCTGGGCCTTACCGGCCCCGGCATGGCGCACCAGATGGCCCTGGTGGTGGCCTTTGCGGTGGTCTCCAGCCTGCTCGACCTGCCCTTCGACTGGTATCGCCAGTTCGTGCTCGAGGAGCGCTTCGGCTTCAACAAGATGACCCCTGGCCTGTGGTTTGCCGACATGATCAAGGGCGCGCTGGTGGGCGCCGTGATCGGCCTGCCGCTGCTGTGGGTGATCCTGGCCCTGATGCAGAAAAGCGGCGACCTGTGGTGGCTGTGGGCCTGGTGCGTGTGGAGCGGCTTCCAGCTCCTCATGATGGTGCTCTACCCGACCGTGATCGCGCCGCTGTTCAACAAATTCACGCCGCTGCAGGACGTCAGCCTCAAGGAGCGCATCGAAGGCCTGATGGCGCGCGTCGGCTTCGCCTCGAAGGGCCTGTTCGTGATGGACGGCAGCAAGCGCAGCGCCCACGGCAACGCCTATTTCTCGGGATTCGGCGCCAACAAGCGCATCGTGTTCTTCGATACCCTGCTCTCGCGCCTCGACCCGCACGAGATCGAAGCCGTGCTGGCGCACGAACTGGGTCACTTCAAGCTGCGCCACATCATCAAGCGCATCGCCGTGATCTTCGCGCTCTCGCTTGGCTTCCTCGCCCTGCTCGGCTACCTGAAGGGCCAGGCCTGGTTCTACACCGGCCTGGGCGTGCTGCCGATGATGGAAGCCTCGAACGACGGCATGGCCCTGATCCTGTTCGCGCTGGTGCTGCCGGTGTTCACCTTCGTGCTGTCGCCACTGAGCTCGATCACCTCGCGCAAGCACGAGTTCGAGGCCGACGCCTTCGCCGCCAAGCACACCGATAGCAGCCACCTGGTCTCGGCCCTGGTCAAGATGTACGAGGACAACGCCTCGACCCTGACCCCGGACCCGCTGCATTCGGCCTTCTACGATTCGCACCCGCCGGCCTCGGTGCGCGTGAAACACCTGACGATGGCGGCGGCATGAGTCTCCTCGACGCACACTGCATCCACGGCGCGCCCGCGCTGGACCCGGCCACCATCCTTACCCGACTGGCCGAAGTCCCGGCCTGGCAGGCAGTCGACGGCACCATCGCGCGCGACTATGCCTTCCCCGACTACCGCGCCACCATCGCCTTCGTGAACGCGGTGGCGACCATGGCCGAAGCGGAGAACCACCATCCGGACATGACAGTGCGCTACCGTCACTGCACCGTGGCCTACACCACCCATTCGGCGGGCGGCGCCCTGAGCGAGAACGATTTTATCTGCGCGGCGAAAGCCGATGCACTCTACGTGCAGCAGGGTGGCGCATGAGCGATCTCACTGGCACCATCATCGCGGCCCACGGCCGCCATTACCTGGCCGATGCAAACGGCGAAAAGCTGCAGTGCGTCACGCGCGGCAAGAAGACCAACGTGGCCGTCGGCGACGTCGTACACCTGAAACGGACCTCGAACGACCAGGCCGTGATCGAGAAGATTGCGGACCGGACCACCCTGCTCTACCGCTCGGACCAGTACAAATCGAAGCTGCTGGCGGCGAACATCTCGCGCCTGTTCATCGTCGTCGCCACCGAGCCGAGCTTCGCCGACGACCTGGTCTCGCGCTCGCTGGTGGCGGCGGAAGCGGCCGGCATCGAGGCCCACATCATCCTGAACAAGGTCGACGTCGAGGAGCCCCTGGCGCGCGCCCGCGAACGCGTCGGCCTGTACGCCTCGCTCGGCTACCCGGTGCACGAGTTGTCGGCACGCGCCCGGCCCGAGCATGCGGTCGAGACCCTGATGCCGCTGCTGGCGGGCCAGTCCTCGATCTTCATCGGCCAGTCGGGCATGGGCAAGTCCTCGCTCATCAACCTCTTGGTGCCGGATGCCGATATCGCCGTGCGCGAGATCTCGGAAGCGCTCGACACTGGCAAGCACACCACCACCTTCACCCGCCTGTACTGGCTGCCCGGCGGCGCTTCGATCATCGACTCGCCCGGCTTCCAGGAATTCGGGCTGTACCACCTGACCGAGGGCATGCTGGAACGGGCCTTTGTCGAGTTCAAGCCCTACCTCGGCGGCTGCAAGTACTACAACTGCCGCCACCTGGCCGAACCGCAGTGCGCCGTGCTGGGCGCGGTCGGCGAAGGCAAGATCGCGAAGATGCGGCACGAGCTGTATGGGCAGCTGCTGCACGAGTCCTCGCAGACCCTGTACTGATCAATTCACCCGCTTTCCCTAACGTCAAATAAAAACCCTTATAATTCAAGGGATAACAGTAAAGCAAAGACGATATGCCAGTCGCAAAGCCCATCAAGCATTTCCTGCAGTTCTCCGACTTCTCGTTCGACGAATTCGAGTACGTCATCGAACGTGCGAAGGTCATCAAGCGCAAGTTCAAGGCCTATGAGGTCTACCACCCGCTGGTCGACCGTACCCTGGTGATGGTGTTCGAGAAGAGCTCGACCCGCACCCGCCTGAGTTTCGAAGCCGGCATGCACCAGCTGGGCGGCGCCGCGATCTACCTGAACACGCGCGACAGCCAGCTGGGCCGCGGCGAACCGGTGGAAGACGCGGGCCAGGTCATGTCCCGCATGTGCGACATCATCATGGTGCGCACCTTCGGCCAGGAAATCATCGAGCGCTTCGCCGCGCATTCGCGGGTCCCGGTGATCAACGGCCTGACCAACGAACACCACCCCTGCCAGGTGCTGGCCGACATCTTCACGTACTACGAGCACCGCGGCCCGATCGCCGGCAAGACGGTGGCCTGGATTGGCGACGCCAACAACATGCTGTACTCCTGGCTGCAGGCGGCCGAGGTCTTCGGCTTCCACCTGAACGTCTCGACGCCGAAGGGCTACGAGATCGATCCGAAGCTGGTCTCGACCGAGCGCTATACCCTGTTCGACAACCCCTCGGACGCCTGCGAAGGCGCGCACCTGGTCAGCACCGACGTGTGGACCAGCATGGGCTACGAAAAGGAAAACGCCGAGCGCCTGAAGGCCTTCGACGGCTTCATCGTGGACGCCGCCAAGATGGCGCGCGCCAACCCGGACGCCCTGTTCATGCACTGCCTGCCCGCGCACCGCGGCGAGGAAGTCGCGGCGGAAGTCATCGACGGACCGCAGTCGGTCGTCTGGGACGAGGCCGAGAACCGCCTGCACGTGCAGAAGGCCCTGATCGAATACCTGCTGCTCGGCCGCATCGAGGACAAGTAATGATCGATCACACCGGCGTCATCGTCTCGGACTTCGCCCGCAGCCGCGCTTTTTACGCGGCGGCGCTGGCGCCGATCGGCTATGCGCTGCTGGCCGAGATCCCGGCGGCTGTCACCGGCAGCACCGACGTCGCCGGTTTCGGCGAGCCGCCCAAGCCGGATTTCTGGATCTCGGGCGCGACCACGGAACGGCCGGTGAATCACCCACCGCTGCATGTGGCCTTCCGGGTCGGCAGCCGCGCACTGGTCGATGCCTTTTACCAGGCCGCGCTGGCGGCGGGCGGGCGCGACAACGGCAAGCCGGGACCGCGTCCGCATTATCACGCGAACTACTACGGCGCCTTCGTGCTGGATCCCGACGGCCACAATATCGAAGCCGTCTGCCACGAAGCCGCCTGAGGATTTTTTTTGCTGTTTTTAACCTGAACCACCCACAACCATATGTTTGATCGTCGGTCCCGTTGTTGCAAAAAGCGGGCCGGCTGACCATCCCCACCCCACCTCCCTCCCCACACTGGAATCTTCCATGAGCGACATTAAAAAAGTAGTTCTCGCCTACTCCGGCGGCCTCGACACCTCGGTCATCCTGAAATGGCTGCAGGATCACTACAACTGCGAAATCGTCACCTTTACCGCCGACCTCGGCCAGGGCGAAGAACTGGAGCCTGCGCGCGCCAAGGCGATCAAGTTCGGCATCAAGCCGGAAAACATCTACATCGACGATGTGCGCGAAGAATTCGTGCGCGACTTCGTGTTCCCGATGTTCCGCGCGAACACCGTGTACGAAGGCGAATACCTGCTGGGCACCTCGATCGCGCGTCCGCTGATCGCCAAGCGCCTGATCGAGATCGCCAACGAGACCGGCGCCGACGCCGTGTCGCACGGCGCGACCGGCAAGGGCAATGACCAGGTCCGCTTCGAGCTGGGCGCTTACGCACTCAAGCCCGACGTCAAGATCATCGCCCCGTGGCGTGAATGGGACCTGCTGTCGCGCGAGAAGCTGCTGAAGTACGCGGAAGACGCCGGCATCGACATCGACATGAAGCACAAGAACGGTGGCGCGCCCTACTCGATGGACGCCAACCTGCTGCACATCTCCTTCGAAGGCCGCCACCTGGAAAACCCGAGCGCGGAAGCCGAGGAATCGATGTGGCGCTGGACCGTGTCGCCGGAAGAAGCGCCGAACGAAGCCGAGTACCTCGACATCGAATACGAGCGCGGTGACATCGTCGCCCTGAACGGCAAGCGCATGAGCGCGGCCGAGGTGCTGACCGAGCTGAATCGCCTGGGCGGCAAGCACGGCATCGGCCGTCTCGACCTGGTGGAAAACCGCTACGTCGGCATGAAGTCGCGCGGCTGCTACGAAACCCCGGGCGGCACCATCATGCTCAAGGCCCACCGTGCGATCGAATCGATCACCCTGGACCGCGAAGTGGCGCACCTGAAGGACGACCTGATGCCACGCTACGCTTCGCTGATCTATAACGGCTACTGGTGGGCGCCGGAACGCGTCGCGCTGCAGACCCTGATCGACCACACCCAGAAGACCGTCAACGGCTGGGTGCGCGTGAAGCTCTACAAGGGCAACGTGATCGTGGTGTCGCGCGACTCGAAGACCGACTCGCTGTTCGACATGAACATCGCCACTTTCGACGAAGACGGCGGCGCCTACAACCAGGCCGACGCGGGCGGCTTCATCAAGCTGAACGCCCTGCGCATGCGCATCGCCGCGAAAGCACGCGCAAAACGCGGCCAGTAAGCTTTTCAGCTTCAGCCGAAGCCGCCTTAGGGCGGCTTTTTTTATTGTGCGGCGCTGGAACGCTTCTGAACTTGGGTTCCGGCCTACGCCGGACGACGAGCTAGTGGTACAAATTTCGGTGCGGTATCTTAAGTGTCGCACTTAAAACCGTCGTTCCGGCGAAGGCCGGAACCCAAGTTTATTTGCGTGCCGTCAGCTCGAAGTTCGGCTACTGGCCCGACGATACCCCGATGGAAAAGTCGTCCTACGTTTACATCCTGGCGAGCCGTCCCTATGGCACGCTGTACATCGGCGTCACCTCCGACCTCATCCGCCGCGTCTGGCAGCATAAAGGCGGCTTCGTCGAAGGCTTCACGAAGAAATACAAGATAAAGCACCTGGTCTGGTACGAAGTCCACTCCGAGATCATTTCCGCGATCACGCGAGAAAAACAGATCAAGGAATGGCCCCGCGACTGGAAAATCAATCTTATCCAGTCCGTCAACCCCGCCTGGCGCGACCTCTACGAAGAAATCACCTAGCGCCCGGTATTCCTCAAATCATCCACCGGCTCCCGCCCGAAGCCCTTCGCCAGCAAGCAATCCACCAGCGCCGCTGCGCAATCGCCCGGCGCCACCAGCACGCCGCCCTCTTTCATATCGACGAAACGCTGCTTGAGCGGGAACTTGTCATCCGGCGTCGCCCGGATCTCGGCCTGCATGTCGGTATCGATCACGCCCGGCGCCAGGCTGACGCACTTCACCCTTGGATCACCATCCAGGGCCACCGCGCGCGCGTGCTGGTCGAGCGCCGCCTTGGTCGCGCAGTACACGCTCCAGCCAGGATACGCGCTACGGCCCGCCCCGCTCGACACGTGCAGGATGCGCCGTTCGGCCTGGGGCGCGGCCTGCACGAACGCCGAAGACAGCGCCAGCGGTGCGCCGACGTTCAGCGTGGCTGCGCACAGCGCCGCCACCGGATCCTGCTCGGCCAGTGGCCCCACCGGCGACACCACGCCGGCATTGTTGACCAGCAGCGCGGTGTCGCAGCCCGCCAGGAAGCTGCGCAGCGTGTGGCCGGACAGGAATGCCTGCAGCGCCGCGGCATTGCCCAGGTCGACGACCGCCTGCTCCATGCCCTCGCCGATCTCCGCATGCCCGCGCGCCAGCCCCAGCACGGGGATGCCGCGCGTTACCAGTTCCGCCGCGATTGCGGCGCCCAGGCCACGCGAGTGGCCCGTCACGACTGCCTTGATCATGCCCGCCTCCGTTAAATGAATACTGGCTCCGGTTCCAGTTCCACCCCGTATCTGGCCGCCACGTCCGCCTGGATCGCGCGCGCCAGGCGCACCACGTCCTCGCCCTGCGCGCCGCCCAGGTTCACCAGCACCAGGGCCTGCTTCGGATACACGCCCGCCGCGCCCAGCGACCGGCCCTTCCAGCCGCACTGGTCGATCAGCCAGCCGGCCGCCAGCTTCTCGCTGCCGTCCGGCTGCGCGTGGTGCACCAGTTCAGGATACTGCGCCAGCAGCCGGGCGCAATGGTCAGCGCTCACGACAGGGTTCTTGAAGAAGCTGCCGGCGTTGCCGATCTCGGCAGGATCCGGCAGCTTGCGGCGCCGGAGCGCCTCTACGGTGCGCCCGATATCCGCAGGCGTCGGCGCCGCCAGTCCGGCTTCCTCGACCGCCCGGGCCAGCTCGGCATAGCGCAGGTTCGGGGTCCAGTCGGCCGGCAGGGCGAAGCTGACGTCCAGCACCACGAGCTCGCGCCCTTCCGGATGCTTGAACAGGCTGTCGCGGTAGGCGAAGCGGCAGGCGGCGGCGTCCAGCACCCGGACCTCGCCGCTGGCCATGTCGTAGGCTGTCAGGGAGTGGAACACATCCTTGGTTTCGGTGCCGTAGGCCCCCACGTTCTGGATCGGCGCCGCTCCCACCGTGCCGGGAATCAGGGACAGGTTTTCCAGCCCGCCCAGGCCCTGGGCCAGCGTCCACTGCACGAAGGCGTGCCAGTTCTCGCCGGCCTGGGCCCGGACCAGGATCTTCCCGCCCTCCTCGCCCAGCACTTCCTTGCCCAAGCCCGTCATGTGCAGGACGAGGCCGTCGAAGTCGCGGGTGAACAGCATGTTGCTGCCGCCGCCCAGCACCAGGCGCGGCAGGCCGGTCAGGTTCGGGTCGCGCCGGACGGCGTCAAGCTCCGCCGCCCCGTTCACCCGCAGGTAATGCCGGGCCTTGGCCGGGATGCGGAAGGTGTTCAGGGAGGCGAGCGAAAAATCGTCGGAGATGGGGAGATTGGCTTGCATGGCGTGACAGTGTTTTTGGTCATTATAGAGGCAAGCCCGGGTCGAAGCCTTGCCGTGCAGGCAAATCCGGTGGCTTCCGAGAGGGGTTGTCCGTTAAAATAGAGGAATTCATCTAGTTAGCTGTATCGAAAAAAAAGGAAACCGCCATGCCATCGTTTGATGTCGTCTGCGAAGCAGACATGGTCGAAGTGAAGAATGCCGTCGAACAATCGAACAAGGAAATCACCACCCGCTTCGACTTCAAGGGCAGCTCGGCCAATGTCGAGCAAAAGGACAAGGAACTGACCCTGTTCGCCGATTCCGACTTCCAGCTCGGCCAGGTCAAGGACGTGCTCATCAACAAGATGTCCAAGCGCAAGGTCGACGTCCGCTTCCTCGACGAAGGCAAGGTCGAGAAAATCGGCGGCGACAAGGTCAAGCAGGTGATCAAGGTGCGCAACGGCATCGAGACCGAAGACGCCAAGAAGATCACCAAGGCCATCAAGGAAAGCAAGATGAAGGTGCAGGCCAGCATCCAGGGCGAGTCGGTGCGCGTCACCGGCGCCAAGCGCGATGACCTGCAGGCCGCCATGGCCCTGCTGCGCAAGGACATCCAGGACCTTCCTCTCGCTTTCAATAACTTCCGCGACTAAGGTTCTAAAGCGCAACGCGGCGTGGCAATGGCCACGCCTGAGAGTAGAATGACGACCGTGCACTGCGGTGTGTCAATGCATAAGTACGCGTAGGGAACTACGGCAGTTTAAGGATTGCAATGAAACGTGTTGATGATTTCCGCCTGAAGCTGGGCAACAAGGAATATGTGCCTATCATGATCGGCGGGATGGGCGTAGACATCTCGACCTCCGAACTGGCCCTGGAAGCAGCGCGCCTGGGCGGCATCGGCCATATTTCGGACGCCATGGTGCAGGACGTGTCGGACCGCAAGTTCGACACCACCTTCGTCAAGGACAAGACCAAGCTCTACAAGTTCAACATCAACAACATGAACAAGGCGGTGGTCCAGTTCGACCTCGACCGCCTGGCCGAAGCGACCCGCCTGCACGTGGGCTCGACCATGGAAGCGAAGAAGGGCGATGGCCTGATCTTCGTGAACTGCATGGAAAAGCTGACCATGAACGCGCCCAAGGAAACCCTGCGCACCCGCCTGTCGGCCGCGATGGACGCCGGCATCGACGGCATCACCATGTCGGCCGGCCTGCATCTGGGCTCCTTCGAGCTGATCAAGGACCACCCGCGCTTCCGCGACACCAAGCTCGGCATCATCGTCTCGTCGGTGCGCGCGCTGCAGCTGTTCCTGAAAAAAGTCTCGCGCCTGAACCGCCTGCCCGACTACATCATCGTCGAAGGCCCGCTGGCCGGCGGCCACCTGGGCTTCGGCATCGATGACTGGAAGCAGTACGACCTGCACACCATCATGGACGAGATCCATGTCTTCATGCGCGAGCAGCAGCTGGACATCCCGGTGATCGCCGCGGGCGGCATCTTCACCGGCTCGGACGCGGTGGGCTTCCTGGAAAAAGGCGCCGGCGGCGTGCAGGTGGCGACCCGCTTCACCGTCACCCACGAGTGCGGCATGCCGGACCACGTCAAGCAGGAATACTTCCGCGCCAGCGAAGAAGACATCATCGTCAACGGCGTCTCGCCGACCGGCTACCCGATGCGTATGCTGAAAAGCACGCCGGCGATCGGTTCCGGCATCCGCCCGGGCTGCGAATCCTACGGCTACCTGCTGGATGCCACCGGCAACTGTGCATACATCAACTCGTACAACCGCGAAGTGCAGGCCAGCCCGGACGGCAAGAACATCTCGGTGTTCGACAAGACCTGCCTGTGCACGCACATGCGCAACTTCAACTGCTGGACCTGCGGCCACACTACCTACCGCCTGAAGGACACCACCCACCGCCTGGCGGACGGCAGCTACCAGGTCCTGTCGGCCCAGCACGTGTTCGAGGACTACCAGTTCAGCGTCGACAACCAGGTTGCGCTGCCGCCGAAGCAGGAGACGGTTGCCGCCTGACAGACCGGCGCATAGCTGTTCCGTATCCACGAAGCCACGGTTCGCCGTGGCTTTGTTGTGTAGCGCCCTCCTGTTGCGAAGGCGTGTAAGCTCAAGCCCTACGAGCGCTTTTCGCGAAGGGTGCCGGCATGTCCTCCATCGATCCGTCCGCGCAAGTCGTCTTCCTGACGGATGACGAGGGCCGGGTCGTGACCTGGAATCCCGCCTGCAGCGCCTTGTTCGGCTGGACGGCCGACGCGGCGCCGGGTCGGGCCCTGAGCGAGCTGCTGGTCGGCGATACCGCCTGGCCCGCACTGGCCGCGGCCGGCGGTGGCCGGGTCTGCATGCGCTTCAGCGCAGGCGAAGGCCCCGCCAGCATGTCGCTGCTGCGCCAGTACGACGCGCGCGGCGAACCCGCCGGCTGGAGCGCCTGCATCGTCGTTTCTCCTTCGGACTCGCTGTCCGAAACCGAGCGCGTCGGCAACACCCCCCTGTCGCAGGTGGTGGACCTGCTGCCCGGCACCTTCTACGCGATCAATCGCGCCGGGCGCTTCGTGCTCTGGAACCACAACCTGGAGCGGGTGACCGAACTCATGCCCGACGAGCTCGCCGCCGCCAACGTGATGGACATGTTCGATCCACGCGAGCGGGCGCTGGCGGCGCGGAATTTCCGCCGCGTCTTCGACGAAGGCGCCGAAGTGTCGATGGAAATGAACTACGTGTCGCGCAGCGGACGCGAGACGCCGATCATCGTCGGCGGTGCCCGCGTCGGCTGCGACAACAACCAGTACCTGTTCGGCATGGGCATCAGCATCGCCAAGCGGCGCGAAAAGGAGCGCCAGCTGCGCCTGAGCGAACGGGCGCTGCATGCCGCCAGCAACGGCATCGTCATCACCCGCTGCAGCGGGCGCGACAACCTCATCGAGTACGTCAACCCCGCCTTCGAGCGCATCGCCGGCTACCCGGCCGAGGAAGCCATCGGACGCGACCCGCGCTTCATGGCCGCGCCCGGCTTCGATGCGCACGAGCGCAGCCAGGTGCGCCTGGCCCTGGCCGAGCGGCGCGCCGTCAACGTGGTGTTCCGCAACATGCGCAAGAACGGCGAGATCTTCTGGAACGACCTGAGCATCACCCCGGTGCGCGACGAGTATGGCGAAGTCAAGCACTTCATCGGCATCCTGCAGGACGTCACCGCCCTCAAGCAGCGCGCCGACCAGCTCGAGCACGAGATCAACCACGACGCCCTCACCGGCATTGCCAACCGCAACCTGCTGTGGGACCGGCTCGAGCACGCCGTGCACCTGGCGCATCGCCACGGCGCGATGGTGGCGAGCGTGCTGATCGACCTGGACAACTTCAAGGCCATCAACGACACCTTCGGCCATGAGGCCGGCGACGTGGTGCTCAAGGTCGTGGCGCGGCGCCTGCTGGCGGCGGTGCGCGAGAGCGACACGGTGGCCCGCATGTCGGGCGACGAGTTCGTGCTGGTGCTGGTCGACCAGCCCTCGCTGCGTTTCACCCTGCGCATGGCCGAGCGCCTGCGCCGCGCCCTGGTCATGCCGGTGGCTTTCGGGGGCAACGAGATCCCGATCGGCGCCAGCCTGGGCGTGGCGACCTTCCCGCACGACGGCAACACGCCGGCCGAGCTGGTGCGCGCGGCCGACATGGCGATGTACCACGCCAAGGGCAATGGCGGCGGCGTGCATTTCTTCTCACCCGAGATGCGCTCGGCCAGCGAGAAGCGCGCCGCGCTGGCCGACAGCATTCGCAGCGCCCTCGAGCACGACGAACTGTTCCTGCTGTTCCAGCCGCGCATGGATGCGCGCAGCGGCAAGGTACGCGGCTTCGAGGCCCTGCTGCGCTGGCGCCATCCGAAACACGGCGTGATGCTGCCGGCTTCTTTCCTGGCCGAGGCCGAGGAATCCGGCAAGATGATCGAGATCGGCAACTGGGTGCTGGACCAGGCCTGCGCCTTCCTGCAGGAGATGCGCCAGCTCGGCTACACCGGCTTGCCGGTGTCGGTCAACGTCTCGCACCGCGAGTACAGCCAGCACGGCTTCATCCCCGGCCTGGCAAGCCGCATGGCGCAATTCGGGCTGCCGCCCGGCAGCCTGGAAATCGAGATCCCCGAGGCCGACCTGATCCGCAATCCGGGACTGGGACGCGACCTGTCGGCGCAGCTGCGCGAGGTCGGCGTCGCGCTGTCGCTCGACGAGTTCGGCAAGGGCATCTCCGACCTTTCCTTCCTGCGCCAGCTCTCGGTGCGCCAGGTCAAGCTGTCGAAAGCGGCGGTGCACGACATCGCCCAGGAAGGCAACGGCAGCCGGCTAGCCAAGACCCTGATCGACATCGGCCACAACCTCGAGCTGGCCGTGGTGGGCGAAGCGGTCGAGACCGAAGCGCAAGTGGAGTTCCTGCGCTCGCACGGCTGCGACCAGCTACAGGGACAATGGTTCAGCGAGCCGCTTGCGCTGGACGCGGTGCGCCAGATGCTCGACCAGCGCTACCACGCGTAGCCTGGGCGGGACCCGCCCACCCTACCCGTCCTTGTTGATGCGGTTGATCAGGGCGCCGAGCACGTCTTCCGCCATCTCGTTGTCCACCTGGCAGGTGCCCGCATTCTCGTGCCCGCCGCCGCCGTATTCGAGCATCAGGGCCCCGATGTTGGTCTTCGAGCTCCGGTTCAGGATCGACTTGCCGGTGGCGAATACGGTGTTCTGCTGCTTCACGCCCCACAGCACGTGGATCGAGATGTTCGTGTCCGGGAACAGCGCGTAGATGATGAAGCGGTTGCCGGCAAAGATGACTTCCTCGCCGCGCAGGTCGAGCACCACCAGGTTCTTGTGGACCTGGGCGCAGCGCCGGATCTGTTCCTTGCAACGTTCGCTGTGCTCGAAGTACAGGCTGGTGCGCTCGCGCACGTCGGGCAGTTCCATGATCTGCTCGATCGAATGCTGGGCGCAGTAGTCGATCAGGGCCATCATCAGCTGGTAGTTCGAGATGCGGAACTCATGGAAACGGCCCAGGCCGGTACGCGCGTCCATCAGGAAGTTCAGCAGATTCCAGCCCTGCGGGAACAGCACTTCGTCGCGCGAGAAGCGGGCCGAATCGCCCTTGTCCACCGCCGCCATCATTTCGTTCCAGGCCGCCGGGAAGGTCCTGGCGCCGCCGTAGTGGTCGTACACGACGCGCGCCGCCGAGGGCGCTTCGGGATGGATGATGTGGTTCTCGCGCACGCCGGTATTGCGGATGGTTTCCGACAAGTGGTGGTCGAAAGCCAGGTGGGCCGCCGCGACGTAGGGCAGGTTGGTCGTGATGTCGCGCGCACTGATCGCGATCTTGCCGTCCTGCATATCCTTCGGGTGCACGAACAGGATGTCGTCGATCAGGTCGAGGTGCTTGAGCAGCACCGCGCACACCAGGCCGTCGAAGTCGCTACGGGTTACGAGTCGGAATTTCTGAGGGGCTGACATCGGCACTTCCTTTCAAGAGTCGGAATGCGGGACGGGACACGGCGCGGGTTCGGTCCGAAAGATCATACCTTGCAATGTTTCTGATTGTCAGCCTTTGCGGTGGCGCATTCTGGGCGGGCTGAGCGCAATCCATGCCCCGGATCGTGCAGGCTGTCGCACGCCACTGGCGGCAGGGATGCGCACGGGGTAAAGTTGCATCATCCCAACAGTTGGTTTTGCCGGAAATGTTGTATTTCCGGTACGCGCAGGCGGCGGCAAGGTACACTCGCCGCTTGCACCGAGAATGAACGAACAGACATGCAAGCAAGGAATACCTCTCCCCACTATTTTTCGAGCGTCCTGTCGTGGCTCTACCGCGCCTTCGACGCCGTGGCGACCTGGGTTACCCAGCTGTCGTGGTGGAAGTTTTTCCTGTTTGCGATCCTGACCCTGATGGCGGGCGCGATCCTGCAGGAAGAACTGTTCTCCGGTCCGGCCGAAGAAGACGTGACCCGCGCCGAGCGCGAAGCCGGTCGCCGCAGCGACGCCGCCATCCTGATCGACGAAAGCGGCATCCGCTTCCACCCGCGCAACCGCCCGAAGAACGGCAGCGGCAGCGCCACCGCGCCGACCGAGCCGTCGGCGCCGCCGGTTCCGCCGGAAGCGCCGGAAGCGCCCGCCACCCCTGCTCCGGCCACCACGCCGAACCCGCCGGCCGTCGGCGCCAACGGCGAATCGGTGCACATCGAGCTGCCGCCGCAGATCGGCGAAGAACTGTCCAATGCGATCGAAGCGGCGGTGGAAGACGCCGCCGAGCAGAAGGTGTCGCGCTACCACAAGCAGGCCTCGACCTGGTTCATGAACTTCGTGATCTTGTTCGTGCTGGCCCTGTTCGGCACCAAGGCCCTGGTGGGCGGCAAGAAGCGCGCCGAAGCGGAATCGCACGTGGCCAACCAGGCCGCCGAGCGCGAGGCCATGCAGCGCCAGCTGTCCGAAACCAAGATGCAGATGATGCAGGCCCAGGTGGAGCCGCACTTCCTGTTCAACACCCTGGCCTCGGTCGAGCACCTGATCCAGGTCGACCCGCCGCGCGCCTCGGCCATGCAGCGCAGCCTGATCCAGTACCTGCGCGCCGTGCTGCCGCAGATGCGCGACAACGCCGTGGTTACCGGCCTGGGCCGCGAAGTCGACATGGTCACGGCCTACCTGAACCTGCTCAAGATGCGCATGGAAGAACGCCTGACCGTCGTGATGCAAGTGCCAGACGGCCTGCGCAGCGCCGCCTTCCCGCCGATGATGCTGCAGTCGATGGTGGAAAACGCGATCAAGCACGGCCTCGAATGCAAGCCGGAAGGCGGCACCCTCAAGATCCAGGCCGACGTGGCCGACAACAAGCTGCGCGTCACCGTCACCGACGACGGGGTCGGCTTTGGCGTAGTGCCGAGCGACGGCACCGGCCTCGGGCTGCAGACCATCCGCGACCGCCTCAAGCTGCTGCACGGCGACGCCGGCCAGCTGCACATCGCGGCGAACAGCCCAAGCGGCGTGATCGCCATGATCGAGGTGCCGTACCAGCTTTCCAAGTAAGCGCTATGCCGGGCAACTTGATCGTCCGGCTGTTTCGTTGAATAATCATCAAATCCCTAAAGCGACAGAGACGACCATGCCTACAGCAATCATTGCCGACGACGAAAGACTGATGCGCGACCAGCTGCGCCTGCGCCTGTCCGAGGCCTGGCCGGAACTGGACATCATCGGCGAGGCCAAGAACGGCGAGGAAGCGGTGGAACTGGTCGACCAGCTGAACCCCGACCTCACCTTCCTGGATATCCGCATGCCCGGCAAGACCGGCATGGAAGCGGCGCGCGACATCGGCGACCGCAGCCAGATCGTGTTCGTCACCGCCTACGACCAGTACGCGGTAGAGGCCTTCGAGCGCGGCGCGATCGACTACGTACTGAAACCCACCGAGCCGGATCGCCTGAAGCTCACGGTGGACCGCCTCAAGCAACGCCTGGAACGCCCGAGCGAGAAAGCCAGCGTCAACGACAGCGTGCAGGCCATGCTGTCGCAGCTGGCGGAGAAGATCGCCGCGCCCAAGCCCAAGCACCTGCAGTGGATCCAGGCCAGCATCGGCCAGGACCTGCGCATGATTCCGGTGGAAGACATCCTGTTCTTCCGCTCCGACGAAAAGTACACCTGCGTGCAGACCGCCAGCTTCGAAGCCCTGATCCGCAAACCCGTGCGCGACCTGGCAGAGGAGCTGGATCCGTCGCTGTTCTGGCAGATCCACCGCGCCACCCTGGTCAACGTCAACGCCATCGAAGGCGTGACGCGCGACATCCGCGGACGTCACCTGGTGCTGGTCAAGGGCCGCCCGGAAAAGCTCGAAGTCAGCCGCAGCTTCCTGCACCTGTTCAAGCAGATGTGACCGGTATGCGAGGCACACGGGCTCAGCGCCTTTTGTCTCGCATCAACGCCTCCCCCTCCCCCACGCCGTAATGTAGAGTTTCCGGCCCTTGCGGGCCTTTACTCGCATTGCGCGCATGACTCCACAGCGACGCTACCGCCGGCACGCTCCTGGCAAGGCGCTTATCGTGCTTTCCTTCCTCGGTGGCTACTGCGCCGGCCAGGCCGCCGCCGCGCTGCGCCGTGCGCGCAGCGTGCACCGGACCGCGCGCGCCTTCGACGGCCGCCGCATCGTGCACAGCGCCAGCGACGCCATTCTGTCGATCGACGAACACGCCGTCATCCTGTTCGCCAACCCGGCCGCGGCCCAGATGTTCGCCAGCAGCGTCGCCGCCATGCAGGGCAGCTCGCTGGCGCGCTTCATCCAGGCGCCGGTGCGCGACGCCGCCGCACCCTGCGATTATTTCCCCTCCGGCGGCGGACGCGCGGGACGGCGCGCCACCGACTACGCCGTTACCGGCATCCGCGCCAACGGCCAGCTGTTCCCGATCGAAGGCTCGATCTCCACCGTCGAGCACGACGGGCACGAGGTCTGCACCGTGATCCTGCGCGACGTCTCCGAGCGCCACCTGGTGCAGCAGAAACTGTCGCGCTCGCACGACCAGCTGCGCCAGCTGTCCTCGGCGCTGCAGACCATCCGCGAAGAAGAGCGCACCCACATCGCGCGCGAACTGCACGACGACCTCGGCCAGCTGCTGGCCTCGCTGCGCATGGACCTCACTCTCCTGCAGGGCAATAACCAGCTGCCGGAGCCGAGCCAGCGCCTGATCGAAGGCATGGAATCCAACCTCATGACGGCGATCACCTCGCTGCGCCGCATTGCCACCAACCTGCGCCCGCGCGCGCTCGACGAGGGCGGCCTGTATTTCGCCCTGCAAGGCCTGCGCGAGGATTTCGTCGAGCGCCACGGCATCGCCGTCACCCTGCTGGCCGAGGAAGCCGAACTGCGCCTCGACGATTCCGCCAGCACCGCCATCTTCCGCATCGTGCAAGAGGCGCTGACCAACATCGCGCGCCATGCCGGCGCCACCCGCGTGGTGCTCAATCTCGACCGCGTCAACCACGAGCTGCTGCTCACCATCCGCGACGACGGGCGCGGCATCCGCAGCGAGGACATGGAAAAGAAGGAATCGCTCGGCCTGGTCGGCATGCGCGAGCGGGTCTGGGCAATGGACGGCGAGATCACCATCAGCGGCGACGACGAGGCGCCCGGCACGCGCATCGACATCGTGCTGCCGCTGGCGGGACGCATCATCGGAGAAGAGTCCACCAGTTAGGTTTGGGGCATATCAGGATGTCACATAGCAACATGTCATTAACCCGACATATTCGCTAGGTAAGATCCGCGTCGATCTGAGTTTATTGAGAACTCGACATCCTGTCCAAACCAAAGGAGCTCTGCATGAAGTCCAAGTACCTGGCAGCCGCGCTGCTGTCGTCCCTCCCGCTGTTCGCCCACGCCCAGACCAACGTCACGATCTACGGCGTGATGGACGCAGCGGTCGCTGTGGAAGACACCGACGCACCGGGTGAAGACCGCCGTACCGTGATCAACTCGGGTAACCAGTCGAGCAGCCGCATCGGTTTCCGCGGCACCGAAGATCTGGGCAACGGCCTGAAGGCGCTGTTCAACATCGAAGCCGGCGTCGCCCTCGACACCGGCGCTGCCGACTCCTCGCTGTTCGGCCGCCGCGCCGTGGTCGGCCTGCAAGGCAGCTTCGGCACCCTGACCGTGGGCCGCGAATACAGCCCGATCGCCTCGGTCGCCGCCGCCTCGGATATCCTGGGCCAGGGCATGTTCGGCAGCAACCTGTCGGCCTTCGGCACCAACCGCCTGACCCGCCGCCTGGCCAACTCGGTCAACTACAAGAGCGACTCCCTGAGCGGCTTCACGGTCCTGGCCGCCTACTCGGCCGGCGAACGTACCGCAGATCCGTCGTCCGACCTGATGGGCGTGGCACTGGAATACAAGAACGGCGGCCTGTACCTGGGCGCCGGCTACCACGTCTTCGAACGCCTGGCGACCGGCGACGACAAGGAACTCGCCTTCGGCGCGGCCTACACCATGGGCGCCTTCGAGATCAAGGGCAACTACCTGGAAGCCGACCTGACCGGCGCCAACAACGCGTACAAGAACTCGAACCTCGGCGTCGCTTACACCACCGGCGCGAACAAGTTCTTCATCAACTTCCAGCAGCAGAAGATCGAAAGCGGCGCCAAGGGCAACACCGTGTCCCTGGCCTACACCTACAACCTGTCGAAGCGCACCAACATCTACACGACCTACGCCCAGCTGCGCAACAACGGCCGCGGCGTGTTCGGCATCAGCTCCTCGTCGACCGCCGTCACCCCGCCGGCAACCGCGCTGGGTGCGGATCCGTCGGTGTTCACCGTCGGCGTGCGCCACTCGTTCTAAGCACACCCCTCGCGCGGCGCCCGCCGCGCGTGCACTCCGATGCCGGCGCCGCCGGCATCTTGCGTTTGGTGCTTAGGGCCGACAGCGTGGCCCGACGCACGGTGTCTGCGCGTTCAGGTCCACCACCAGGCTATGGCCCGGATTGCCGGTGGGCCGCGCTACCCCCTTGGCCACCAGGAAGCTGGCCGAATGGGCGCCATACAGGCCCGCCGGATACACGAAAGGCTTGAGCACCACATAGCCGCGGTAGAAATCGGGGATGCGCACCGGCGGCTCCGCGCCCGCTGCGGCGCCGGCCACCGGCGGCACGTCGATCACGCCGCCGTTCGCCTGGCGCGCCAGTGCGCGGTAATGCTGGCGTACGAGCTCCAGGTCGGCAGGCGTCATCGGGCGCAAGATGCCCTGGGCCACCGCCTGCGCCAAGCCGGCGTCGCCGGCCAGCGGCGCGCCGCGGTCGCGGAAGGATTCGGGCGGGGTGTCGGGCGAGGTCACGTAAGCCTGGAGCGGCCGCGCCGACTCGAGGATCTCGAAGCGCGCGTCCGGGGCCTTGGTGTAGACACGGATGGCGGCGCGTCCGAAACTGCGGCGCGCCGCGTCGTTGATCCAGCCGATGCCTGCCTCGTCGCTGATGTAACGGTAGCCGCAGGCGCCCCGGGGCTCGTAGCTGCTGGTGATGACGGGAGTGCCCTTCGGCAGGCCGGCCACGACCTGGCGGTGGTAGCCGGTCGCGAACACGGCGACGATGCGCGTGCCTTCGCTCCAGCCGATCGACCAGATCGTCGGCTCGTAAGCGGAGAGCAGCAGCGCCACCGGCTTGTCGGCGTGTACCGCAACGTCGAACTGGGTCGCCTCGTGGCCGCTGGCGTCGATCTGGAAAGGCAGGCGGCGTCCCGTGTAGCTGCCTGCCGCCACCACGATCGTGTCCGGCGGAAGCTGGGCGTCGGAGAAGGCGCAGGGGCCGCCGCGCGGCGGCCCGAAAGCGAAGGGCACCGTCGCCGGACGCGCAGGCTGGGCCGGGGGCACGGCAAAGGCCGAAGCAGCCGTGGCGAAGGCGGCAAAGGCAGCGGACGTTTTTAGGTGAAACAGGCGGAGGGCGCGGCGCGAGCAGGGCATGGATTTCTCCAGAAGGAAGACTGGCCCAGCATATCAAGTTTCTACGCGGCAAAATTCATGCTTTCTCACCTTCGCACTGGCGCCGACCTGCAACTGACCCGATTGCCCCGCAGAAATACCCCGTTTCGTCCCACGCTTGACCCGCTTCTCTTCCGTGTACAAGGGAGCGTGGCCAGTTTTTCAAGTTTAATACTCCACGTGCGACAGCGGGTAGCTATGCCCCCATCACGGGCGTCCTTACGCGATAGCTCAAACAGGCTGCGCACGATTGAAATAATTGACGATTGCTCAACATTGCTTACGGTATGATCGTCGGCGAATTTGACAATTCTTGTTGTGAGCGATTGACGATAAGGGGTAGCGCATGACCACAAGGGCACGGCAGTTCGATGGCGCCATCGGCGCGTCCATCAAGGGATTCGACCTGACGCATGCCGGCGAGCCATGCGACCTGGAGTCACTGCGCGAGGCCGTCGAACAGCGCATGACCCAGTTGCTGCTCGAGTCCGGCGACCAGGCCGACCTGCTGGCCGCCGCCATGCGCGCGGGCGCCCTGAGCGCCGGCAAGCGCATGCGCCCGCTGCTGGTGATGCTGGTGGCGCGCGACCTCGGCTGCACCTCGCCTGCCCTGGTCGACGTCGCCTGCGCGGTCGAGATGGTGCATGCGGCTTCGCTGATCCTGGACGACATGCCCTGCATGGACAATGCCCGGCTGCGCCGCGGCCGGCCCGCAATCCACGTGCAGTACGGTGAAGATGTGGCGATCCTGGCCTCGGTGGCGCTGCTGAGCCGCGCCTTCGGCGTGCTGGCCACGGCCGGCGACATCCCGCCGGTGACGCGCGCGCGCCTCGTGGCGCGCCTGTCCGAAACGGTCGGCACCCAGGGGCTGGCGCGCGGCCAGTACCAGGACCTGCACGGCGGCGCGCGCACGCTCGACGCGATCGCCACCACGAATGAACTCAAGACCGGCGTGCTGCTCGGCGTCGCCGTCGACATGGCCGCCATCATCGCCCAGGCCGACGAGCGCGTAGCGACCTCGCTGCGCGCCTTTGCACTGGCGGCCGGCCATGCCTTCCAGATCCGCGACGACTTCCTCGACCTGCCGGGCACGGAAAGCGGCAAGGACACCGGCAAGGACCAGGGCAAGTCCACCCTGCTCGCCTCGCTCGGCTTCGAAGAAGCGCAGCGCCGCCTGGCCAGGTACCTGGACGACGCGCAGCAGCACCTGGAGGATGCGCTCGGCCCTCAGGGCGGCACCCACCTGTTCGTGGGCGGCCTGTTCGCCAAGGGCCGTGCGCGCCTGCGCGTGCCGCTTGACGCCGCGCGCCGCGAAGCGCTGGTCAACTGACGGCAGGCTTCGCATGGCCCACTTCGGGGTGGTCGCACCCGCGTTCTACAGCCACTTCGGCGCCCTGGGCGCGCTCGCCGGCGAACTGGTGGCGCGCGGGCACCGCGTCACCTTCCTGCACCGGCCGGACGCGCGCGCCTACGTGCGCGATGCACGGGTCGGCTTTCATGCCGTCGGCGCGTCCACCCATCCTACGGGCTCGCTCGCGGCCGACCTGCGCCGCGCCGCCAATCCGGGCGGTCCGTTCGGGCTGCGCTGCGTGATCCTCGACATGGCGGCCAGCACCGACATGCTGTGCCGCGAACTGCCGCGCGCCATCGACACCCTCGGGATCGACGCCATCATCGCCGACCAGATGGAAGCCGCCGGCGGCCTGGTAGCGGAAGGCCTCGGCCTGCCCTTCGTCTCGGTGGCCTGCGCCTTGCCGGTGAACCGCGAGCCCGGCATCCCCCTGGCGGTAATGCCTTTCGAATACGCCGAAGACGAACGCGCGCGCCACATGTACGAGGGCAGCACCCGCGTCTACGACTGGATGATGGGGCCGCACCGGCGCAGCATCGCGGCCAATGCGCGCCTCCTCGGCCTGTCCGCGCGGGACGGCCTGCATGAGTGCCTGTCGCCGCTGGCCCAGGTCAGCCAGACCGTGGCCGGCTTCGACTTCCCGCGCCGCGCCTTGCCGGCGCATTTCCACCATGTGGGGCCGCTGCGCCCGACCGGGCTGCAGGCCGGCGCCGCGAAAGGGCAGTTCATGCCCGAGGTCGCCGCCGGCCGTCCCTTCGTGTTTGCCTCGCTGGGCACCATGCAGGGCGGACGGCTCGGCCTGTTCAAGCGCATCGCCCGTGCCTGCCGCGCACTTGACGCGCAGCTGCTGGTCGCGCATTGCGACGGCCTGGACGCGCGCCAGGAGCGCGAGCTGGCGCAGGCCGGCGCCACCTGGGTCTGCGGCTTCGCCGACCAGCAGGCAGCCCTCGAACGCGCCGACGCCGTGGTCTCGCATGCGGGCTCGAACACGATCATGGACGCGATCGCGGCGCGCACCCCGATCCTGGCGCTGCCGATCGCCTTCGACCAGCCGGGCACCGCGGCGCGCGTGACCCATGCGGGCATCGGCCTGAAGGCGTCGGCGCGCTTCGCCGGCAGCGGCCAGATCGCCGGTCTCCTGCGCCGCCTCCTGAGCGAGGAGCGCTTCGCCACCCGCCTGGACGCGCTGGCGGGCGGCGTCGCCCAGGCCGGCGGCACGCTGCGCGCGGCCGACATCATCGAAGCGGCGCTGCAGCCCAGGCGCCACCTTGAGAGCGTGGCGAACCTTGGATAAGCCGGCGCCCGACTACGACCTGGTGCTGGCCGGCGGAGGCTTGGCCAATGGCCTGCTGGCCTGGCGCCTGCGCAGCCTGCGGCGCGGACTGCGCATCCTGCTGCTGGAAAGCGAAGAGCACATCGGCGGCAACCATACCTGGTCCTTCCACGACAGCGACCTGACGCCAAAACAACGCGACTGGATCGCGCCGCTGGTCGCCAGCCGCTGGCCGCGCTACGAGGTCGCCTTCCCCGACCTGGCGCGCAGCCTCGACGGGGGTTATGCCAGCATCGCCTCGAGCGACTTCGCACGCGTGATCGAGGCGGCGCTCGGCCCCGCCCTGCTCACCCGCGCGCGCATCGAGAGCCTGACGCCGACCACGGTGCGCCTGGCCGACGGCGCCACCATTCATGCAGGCGCCGTGATCGACGGCCGCGGCATGCGGCCCAGCTCCCGGCTCTCGCTCGGCTACCAGACCTTCCTGGGCCAGGAACTGCGCCTGCGCGCGCCGCACGGCCTTGCCGCGCCGGTCATCATGGACGCCACCGTCGAACAGCAGGGCGGCTACCGCTTCGTCTACCTGCTGCCCTTCGGGCCGGACCGGGTGCTGGTCGAGGACACCCACTACGTCGACAGCGCCAGCTGGCAGCCGGAACGCCTGCGCGCCAACATCGCGGGCTACGCCGCGGCGCGCGGCTGGCAGGTCGACGCGGTGCTGCGCGAGGAACAGGGCTCGCTGCCGATCGTACTGGCAGGCGACTTCGACGGCTTCTGGGCCGACTTGCAGGGCCAGCCCAGCAGCGGCCTGCGCGCCGGCCTGTTCCACCCGACCACCGGTTATTCGCTGCCGCACGCGGTGCGCCTGGCCGACCACGTCGCCAACCTGCACGACCTGAGCGCGCCAAGCCTGTTCGCGGCGCTGCGCGAGGAAGCGCGCCGCGAATGGCAGGGCCAGCGCTTCTTCCGCCTGCTCAACCGCATGCTGTTCCTGGCGGGGCGCCCGGAACAGCGCTGGCGCGTGATGCAGCGTTTCTACCGCCTGCCGGCGCCGCTGATTGCCCGCTTCTATGCGGGCCATCCGTGGCTGCGCGACAAGGCGCGCCTCTTGAGCGGCAAACCGCCGGTGCCGGTGGCGCAAGCCCTGGTGGCGGCATGCAAGATCCACCCCGACCAGATCAGGAAAACAGCATGAACGACAACAAGAAGAAGGCCGTGGTGATCGGCGCGGGATTCGGCGGCCTGGCGCTCGCCATCCGCCTGCAGGCCAGCGGCATGCAGGTGACGCTACTGGAAAAGCGCGACAAGCCGGGCGGCCGCGCCTACGTGTATGAGGACGAAGGCTTTACCTTCGACGCCGGCCCCACCGTGATCACCGATCCGTCCTGCATCGAGGAGCTGTTCACCGTGGCCGGCAAGCGCATGGCCGATTATGTCGAGCTGCTGCCGGTGACGCCCTTCTACCGCCTGTGCTGGGAGGACGGCAGCCACTTCGACTATGCCAATGACCAGGAAGCGCTGGACCGCCAGATCCATGCGCGTAATCCAGCCGACGTGGAAGGCTACCGCCGCTTCCTGGCCTATTCGAAGGCCGTGTTCGAGGAAGGCTACCTGAAGCTGGGCGCCGTGCCCTTCCTGTCCTTCCGCGACATGATCTCGGCCGGCCCGCAACTGGCGCGCCTGCAGGCCTGGCGCAGCGTCTACGGCCTGGTCGCCCGCTTCATCCAGGACGAGCACCTGCGCCAGGCTTTCTCCTTCCACTCGCTGCTGGTGGGCGGCAATCCGTTTGCCACCAGCTCGATCTATACCCTGATCCACGCATTGGAGCGCCAGTGGGGCGTGTGGTTCCCGCGCGGCGGCACCGGCGCCCTGGTGCGCGCCATGGTGCGCCTGTTCCAGGACATCGGCGGACGCATCGAAGTCAACGCCCCGGTGGCGCGCATCGAGACGGCGGGCAGCCGCGTCAGCGGCGTGCGCCTGGAGGATGGCCGCCTGTTCCCGGCCGACGCCGTGGCCTCGAACGCGGACGTGGTGCACACCTACGCCAAGCTGCTGGGCGAGCACCCGCGCGGCGCGGCCGAGGGCGAATCCCTGCGCCGCAAGCGTTTCAGCAATTCGCTGTTCGTGCTCTACTTCGGGCTCGACAAGCATCACGAGCAGCTGCAGCACCACACGGTCTGCTTCGGTCCGCGCTACCGCGAACTGATCAAGGACATCTTCCAGGGCCAGCAGCTGGCCGACGATTTCTCGCTCTACCTGCACGCCCCCTGCGTCACCGACCCGTCGCTGGCGCCGCCCGGCTGCGGCAGCCACTACGTGCTGGCGCCGGTGCCGCACCTGGGCAATGCGCCGATCGACTGGTCGGTGGAAGGCCCGCGCTACCGCGACCGCATCTTCGACTACCTCGAGCAGCGCTACATGCCGGGCCTGCGCAGCCAGCTCGTCACCAGCCGCTTCTTCACCCCGGTCGACTTCCGCGACCAGCTCAACGCCCACCTGGGCTCGGCCTTCTCGCTCGAGCCGATCCTGACCCAAAGCGCCTGGTTCCGTCCGCACAACCGCGACAGCACCCTGTCGAACCTGTACCTGGTCGGCGCCGGCACCCACCCCGGCGCCGGCGTGCCGGGCGTGATCGGCTCGGCCAAGGCAACGGCCGGCCTGATGATCGGCGAGGAGCTGCGGGCATGAGCGAAGCCCTGATGGATCACGCCACCCGCACCATCGAGGTCGGGTCGAAAAGCTTCGCCGCCGCCGCGCGCCTGTTCGCGCCAGGCACGCGGCGCAGCGTACTGATGCTCTACGCCTGGTGCCGCCACTGCGATGACGTGGTGGACGGCCAGGAACTCGGTTTCAACGTCCGGGAAGCGGCGCCGCACGACGCACCCGCCGCGCTGGCGCAGCTGGAAGCGCAGACCCGCCGCGCTTACGCCGGCGAAGCGATGCAGGATCCGGCCTTTGCCGCCTTCCAGGAAGTGGCGCTGCGCCACCGCATCGACCCGCGCTTCGCCTTCGATCACCTGGCCGGCTTCGCCATGGACGTCGAAGGGGCGCGCTACGAGACCATCGAGGACACCCTGCGTTACTGCTATCACGTGGCCGGCGTGGTCGGCCTGATGATGGCCTCGATCATGGGCGCGCACGATCCGCGTGTGCTGGATCGCGCCTGCGACCTGGGGCTGGCCTTCCAGCTCACCAACATTGCACGCGACATCGTCGAGGATGCGAAGGTCCAGCGCTGCTACCTGCCGGCCCAGTGGCTGCGCGAAGCGGGCATCCCGCCGGAGGAACTGGCCGACCCGCGCCACCGCGCCCAGCTGGCCAAGGTCGCGGCGCGCCTGGTCGACTATGCGGAACCCTATTACGACTCGGCGCGCGCCGGCATTGCCGCCCTGCCCCTGCGCTCGGCATGGGCCATCGCGAGCGCGCGCAACGTGTATCGCCAGATCGGGATCGAAGTGAAACGCCGCGGCCCACGCGCCTGGGACAGGCGGGCGGGTACGAGCAAGGCGATGAAGCTGTGGCTGCTGGCGAAGGGCGCGGGGAGCGCTCTCAGTTCGCGCCTGGCGACGCAGCCTGCGCGTCCTGCGGCGCTGTGGCAGCGTCCGGGTGGCGCTGAAGGCGTCCCCCATGGAGCGCATGCAGCTGTTGCTTGAGGGTGGCGACCGGCGGCGCGTACAGGAAGCCGAAGGACACGGCGCCTTCGCGGCCCTCGACGGCGTGGTGCATGCGGTGCGCCTGGTACAGGCGCTTGAGGTAGCCGCTGCGCGGCGTGTAGCGGAAGGGCCAGCGCCGGTGCACCAGGCCGTCGTGGGCGACGAAATACAGCAAGCCATAGGCCGTCATGCCGGCGCCGATCCACTGCAGCGGCCAAACACCGCGCGTGCCGTACCAGATCAGGGCGATCGCCACGCCCGCGAACACCACGGCATACAGGTCGTTCTTCTCGAACCAGCCAGTGCGCGGCTCGTGGTGCGAGCGGTGCCAGCCCCAGCCGAACCCGTGCATGACGTACTTGTGCGCGACGATGGAAAACACTTCCATCAGCACGACGGTGAGCACGACGATGAGGGTGTTGAGCAGCATGGCGCGAAGTGGGTTGAAAGGAATACCGCGAGCCTACCACAGGCACCGCACGCACGGCTGGCCTGCGCAGCAGCGCGCGGTTCAGCGACGGTACAAGGATCTCGATCAATGAAAGGTTTTTTATGCGTCATGTCGTAACTGCCCTGCTCTCCTGTGCCGTGCTGCTCACGGCTCTTCCCGCGCCGGCCGCGACGGTCGAAGTGCGGATCTCGAACGTTGCCGGCGGCAAGGGCAAGGTCAACGTCGCCGTGTGCGACCGCGCGCGCTTTCTCAAGCAGTGCGCCTACAGCGCCTCGGTGCCGCCCCAAGCCGGCGAAACGGTGGTCAAGCTGAACGACATTCCGCCCGGCACCTGGGCGGTGCTGGCCTACCAGGACGAAAACGAAAACAGCATACTGGACCGCAACTTCATCGGCATCCCCAAGGAAAACTACGGCTTCAGCCGCGACGCCGTCGGCCGCTTCGGCCCGCCGGATTTCGAGGACGCCGCCATCGAGGTCCGCGAAGGCACTACGGTAGCGCCGATTCGCCTGCACTAGGCACCGAAATCGTGCCGCGCCGCACCGGTGGCGGGCATACCGCAGTGCAGAAAAAATAAGGGTAGGAATCAGCAAACTCTTCGGGTATCTTTGCTATCCAGAAAAGCCGGGCAGCGTTCCCGGCCACGATCCATTTGAACGAGTTTGCCAGGGGAACTACTGAAATGCACGATTTGGTCAACGCAATCAACGAGTATGTCTGGAGCCTGGCCCTGATCGGCCTGTGCCTGGGCGCCGGCCTGTATTTTTCGATCCGCTCGCGCTTCCTGCAGGTGCGCCACATCGGCGAAATGCTGCGCCTGATGATGGAGGGGAAAAGCTCGGACCAGGGCGTGTCGTCCTTCCAGGCCCTGGCCATGACCCTCGCCGGCCGCGTCGGCACCGGCAACATCGCCGGGGTCGCCACCGCCATCACCTTCGGCGGCCCTGGGGCCGTGTTCTGGATGTGGATGGTGGCCTTCCTTGGCGCCAGCTCGGCCTTCGTCGAATCGACACTGGGCCAGGTCTACAAGGAATCGATCAACCGTGAATTCCGTGGCGGCCCCGCCTTCTATATCGAGAAAGGCCTGGGCGTGAAGTGGTATGCCGTGTTGTTCGCCATCGTGACCATCATTGCCACCGGCCTGCTGCTGCCGGGCGTGCAGGCGAACTCGATCGCCGAAAGCCTGAAGACCGCCGCCGGCGTCGACACCACCTACACCGGCCTCGCGCTCGCCGCGGTGCTCGGCTTCATCATCTTCGGCGGCGTCAAGCGCATCGCAACCTTCGCCGAATACGTGGTGCCCTTCATGGCACTCGGCTACATCCTGGTGGCCTGCGCCATCGTCGCGATGAACATCGAGCAGCTGCCGGGCGTGATGAAACTGATCTTCACCTCGGCCTTCGGTACGGACGCCGCCTTCGGCGCCATCATCGGCATGGCGATCCAGTGGGGCGTCAAGCGCGGCGTCTACTCGAACGAAGCCGGCCAGGGCACCGGCCCGCACGCCTCCTCGGCCGCCGAAGTGAGCCATCCGGCCAAGCAGGGCCTGGTGCAGGGCTTCTCGGTCTACGTCGACACCCTGTTCGTGTGTTCGGCCACCGCCTTCATGCTCCTGATCACCGGCCAGTACAACGTACAGGCGCCGGACGGCAGCCCGATGTTCGTCGGCGTGCAGGGCGTGGCCTCGGGCCCGGGCTATGTGCAGACCGCGCTGGAAAACATCATGCCGGGCTTTGGCTCCCTGTTCGTCGCCATCGCCCTGCTGTTCTTCGCCGGCACCACCATCGTCGCCTATTACTACATCGCCGAAACCAATATCACCTACCTGAACCGCAAGATCCATCGTCCCTGGCTCACCCTGGTGCTGAAGCTGTGCCTGATCGCCTCGACCTTCTACGGCGCCGTCAAGACGGCGGACGCGGCCTGGGCGCTGGGCGACCTGGGCGTCGGCCTGATGGCCTGGCTGAACCTGATCGCCATCCTGCTGATGCGCGACACCGCGTTCAAGTGCCTGCGCGACTACGAAGCGCAGAAGAAGCTGGGCAAGGATCCGGAGTTCGATCCGGTGGCGCTGGGCATCACGGGCGCGCATTTCTGGGAGCAGCGCGTGGCGCAGGCGAAAGCGCAGCCGAAGGCAGGCGACCCAGTCCCGACTGAGATCGCCTGAGTCCTGCATAACGCCCGGCGTACGCCGGGCGTGGTATCATCGAAGCGGGTGATCGTGCCGTCCCGGCACGACAGGATGCGCGATGGTCGGGCCGCCACGCGGCTTATTCGCGACCATCATGCACAGCATCCCTCCCGCTCCCGCCCGTTTTTCCCTCTCCCGCAGCTTCAAGGAATTCACCGCTTCGAGCAAGGCCGGCGGCATCGTCCTGATCGCCTGCACGCTCGTCTCGCTGGCGCTTGCCAATTCAGCGCTCGGCCCAAGCTACCTCGGTTTCTGGCACCAGTACGTCGCTGGCCTCTCCATCGAGCATTGGATCAACGACGCCCTCATGGCGGTCTTCTTCCTGCTGATTGGCCTGGAGCTCGAACGCGAGCTGTACAACGGCGAACTGTCCGACCTGCGCAATGCCATGTTGCCGATGCTGGCGGCCGCTGGCGGCATCGCGGTGCCGGCGCTGATCCACTTCGCATTCAATGGCGGCAGCGCCACCCAGGCCGGTGTCGGCATCCCGATGGCGACCGACATCGCCTTTGCCCTCGGCGTACTGGCCCTGCTGGGCAGCCGGGTGCCGGCCTCGCTGAAGATCTTCCTGACCGCGCTCGCGGTGATGGACGACCTCGGCGCGATCGTCGTCATTGCCCTGTTCTACACCAATGACCTCGCCTTCCTCTACCTGCTCGGCGCACTGGCCGTATTCGCGGCCCTGGTGGCGATGAACCGCTTGCTGCACGTGATGGCGCTACTGCCCTACCTGATCGGCGGCGCACTGATGTGGTTCCTGATGCTGAAGTCCGGTGTGCACGCGACCATCGCCGGCGTGCTGCTGGCCTTTGCGATTCCTTATTCCGCCAAGGAAGACGATGTGGAATCGCCCTCGCACCGGCTCGAGCACATCCTGCACAAGCCGGTGACTTTCCTGATCCTGCCGGTATTCGCTCTGGCCAACACGGGCATCGTGATCGGCGCGGGCTGGGCCGCGGAACTCCTCAGCGCAAACAGCCTCGGCATCATCCTCGGCCTGGTGATAGGCAAGCCCGTCGGTATCTTCCTGTTCAGCTTTGCAGCGGTCTCGCTCGGGCTGTGCCGCCTGCCGCTGGACCTAGCCTGGCGCCATATCATGGGCGCCGGCCTGCTGGGCGGGATCGGCTTCACGATGTCCATTTTCATCACCAACCTGGCGTTCAGTGGCGCGCCGGATGCGATCAATGCGTCCAAGATGGCGATCCTGCTTGCCTCGCTGGTGGCCGGCATCGCGGGATTCACCTGGCTCAAGCTGCTGGGTGCGCCACACGCGTCCGATCCCGATCGGGCAACAGTGGACCGCTAGGCAAAAAGTGCGGTGTACTCAGCAATGCGGTGCACATCGACGCCTTGCGACTGTTCGAGATATAGCTGGTGTGTGCCCGGCTTGAGGAACACCTCGGGCCGGACGGTCGGTCCACTCAAGCGCAGCTGCGCCTCCAGGCCCAGCGAGCCGGGCGCCGTCGGGACCTCGTTGGCGAGGTGCGCCGGCATGGGCGGCTCGTGACGTTGCTCGTCGGACTCCCACAGGTCGTAGATGCGATCGAACGCGGCCTGGCTGACTTCCACCCACAAGCCGATGCAGTACGGGATGTCGCGGCCTTCGACCGGCAAGGGGAGGACGGCCCGGATGAAAAAGCGCTTGCCTTCGATGACGCAGAGGTCGCTGTTTTCCCGAACCAAGCGTGCCCGTTCGTCCTCCGTCATTTTCGCAGCCGCGTCCGGACGGCGGAAGGTCAGCTCCATCTCTTCCAGCGGGTGCTCTTCGCCGCATTTCGAACAAATCATCTCAGGCATCCTAATGTGGGATCAGTCGCGTGCGGCATCCAGCATGGCCAGGACCGCTGCCTTGTTGCCTTCTTCCGGCCAGCCGTCCGTGTGGCCCACTACCTTCCCGTCCTTGAGGACGAAGAACCGGGGCACGCCCGACCCGTCGACAGCGCGCCATGCTGCCAGGTCGGCGGGAACGCCCATCGGCATTGCCGGATTGGCCGCATTCCACTCACTGATGAAATGGAAGGGAACCCCGGACGTGGGCGGCGTGAGGATCAACAGGTTTGCCTTATGCAGGCGCGCCTGCAGGTCGGCATCCTTGTGCAGCGCGGCCAGGGCGTTTTCCGAAAAATGGCATCCGGCGTCGACCACCATGATCACCTGCGTTCCCTTGGGCGCCGGTGCCGCTTCGCGCGTCAGCGTATGCGTAGCCCGGTCGTACCGGAAGAGGCTGCGCCCGGCGAAGCCGCTGCCGAGCGGATCCTTCACTATCGGGATCGCGCGCTGGGCCAAATCCGGCCTGGTGGCGGCGAAGGTCCGGGCCTGGGCAAACTGGCGTGTCGTCATCATTGCTTGCAGCACCTGGCCGTCCAGCATGCGTCGGGTATCGACGCCGCGCGTCGCCAGCTCATGATGAACGCGCAACATATCTGGCAGTGCGGTGCCGGGATGGTCGAACTCCATTCTCCAGGCTGCTTCGAACAAGGGCAGCAGGTCACCGAGCGGCTGGCGGCGCAGCGCAGCGGCGCCCATCCGTTCGCCGAACAGCCGCGTGTAGTGCTGCAGCTGGACGACGGGAGAGCGAACAGTGGCGCCAGTCTTCGATGCTGCATGACGTCGCTCGGCTTCGCCGTCCGCGATCCGGTTGAATTCCAGTTGTCGCTGCGCGAGCTCGGGAGACGGGTCGGGCAAGCGCAAGGGTGTCCCGACTAACTGGCGCTGGAACAGGTCCATCTGTTCCGAACTGTCCAGGAATGCAAGCAAGGCCGCCAACTGCCGCTGATCCAGTTCGCGCACGATGGACAGGAAACTGAACCCGCGGGACTCGCCAGCTTCATTCCATTGCATCGACCGCAGCAGGCTACGCTTGCCATGGGGCGTCAAGGCATCGAGCGGTGTCGGCTGGCCTGATGCCAGTACGGCCTCGAGCTGGGCTTTGGTTCGCACGACGGGAGGGTCTGCCGCCTGGACCGAGGCGGTGCACATCGCAAGCGCAAGCAAGAGCACAGATGGGGAAAGGCGGCTAGGCATGGTCCCTCCAACGAATGGTCGACCAGGCCAGTATATCGGCGGCAATCGCAGTATTGACGGCTGCGATGATCGCGGGCGCCACTTTATGTCGGGCGGGTAGACCCGCTACGGTGCCTGCAACATTTCCTTACAGATGAGCAACCGCGCTTAACGGTCAGGCAACAGAGAATGAACTCCCCGCTTTTCGACCGACACCATGAAACTCGCCACCTTCGCCCTCGCCGCCGCCTTCCTCTGCACCCAGTCCCTCGCCTACGCCGTCCCCGTTACCGACTGGCGCGCCGACGAGCTCCTCATGCAGGCGCCGGAGATCAAGAAAGAACTCGGCCTGACCGACAACCAGAACCTGCTGTGGGAACAAAGCCTGCGCAAGACGCGCGCCATCCTTCGGCTGCGCAAGGAGCGGCGCGACGAACTGGATGCCGCGTCGCGCAAGCTGGCGGCCGAACCGGGAGTGGAAATCAGGACGCTCGCCGCGGCGCTCGCCGACGATGCCGCCTCGGTCCACGACGAAGACAAGGAATTGCGCGAGATCTGGTTCACCATGAACGACGCCCTCGACGACCGCCAGCGCGCGCTGGTGCTGGTGCGCTTCAGGAGCATGCTCGAGCGCCAGCCGCCGGGACCGGGCGAAGGCCGCCCGGAACGGGGCAGCAAGCCGGAAGGAGGTGAACGTGGGGGACGTGGTGGCCGCAACGGACCCGGCGGTGCAAGTCCCTCCGGCGGCGGCAGTATCGGGATGGGGATGGGCCGCGGTTTCTAGGCCTGCCCTGGCGGCACGACGGACTTGGGCACCGGCCTCCGCCGGTGCGACGATCTGCTAACGGTAGCTCTTACTTCAGGCGGCAGGTCAGCGCCCAGCAGCTGTCCCAGCGGCCGATCTTGATCTCGCGGACCGCCGTGCCGAGGCGCTTGCGCAGGGCGCTGTCGGTCGGGTAATTCTTGGGCAGCTCGTGGCGTTTGCCGTCCGCATCGACGAATTGGGCGAAGGTATTGCCCTGGGCGTCGGTGCGTGCGGTGGTCGGGCTGGCGCCTTCGACGTATTCGTCGTCGATCAGCACCAGCAACGTGTCCTTGCCGATGCGCGCGCGCAGGCCGGCCAGGAAGGCGTCCTGCTGGTCTTTCGTGAAATGCGACCACAGGAAACCGGCGAACACCGCGCTGAATTTACCGATGTCGGTCGGCAGGTTCAGCGCGTCGACCACGCGGTATTCCACATTCTCCAGGCCTTCGCCGTGCTCGCGCGCGACGTCCAGCATCGCTTCGCTGATGTCGGTGGCCAGCACCGATTTCGCCGTCTCGGCGATTACGTCGGTGAAGAAGCCGGTGCCGCAGCCCAACTCGAGCACGGTGTGATCGCGCATCAGTTCGGCAACCTGCTCGGCCACGTCGTCGAGGTCGTCCTGGCGGTCTTCGTCGCTTTCGTCGTGAAACTGGGCGTCGTAGTGTTCCGCGATGGCGGTGTAGAAGTCTGCGACAGGGTTATTGCTCATTGGTATTTCCTTGATTCTTACAGTTCGTAGTTTTCGCCGCCGCGCATGGCGGACTCGACCATCTTGCGGTTCAGGGTCGGCGCCAGCAGTTCGATGAAAGTATAGATATAGCTGCGCAGGTAGGCGCCCTGCTTCACCGCCACCCTCGAGATGTTCATGCCAAACAGCTGGCCGACGGGAATGGCGCGCAGGTTGCGGTCGCGCTCGGGGTCGAAGGCCATGCCGGCGATGATGCCGACGCCCATGCCCAGCTCGACATAGGTCTTGATGACGTCGGCGTCGATGGCTTCCAGCAGCACGTCCGGCTTCAGGTTGCGCAGGCCGAAGGCATGATCGATCTTGCTGCGCCCGGCAAAGGCCGCGTCGTAGGTGATCACCGGGTAGCTGGCGATCTCTTCCAGCGACACCGCCTTAGAGCGCGTCAGCGCGTGCTCCGGCGGCACCACCAGTACGTGTTCCCACTGGTAGCACGGCAGCGTGATCAGGCCCTCGATGGCGGCGATTGACTCGGTGGCGATGGCGAGGTCCGCCTGGTCGTTCTTGACCATGTCGGCGATCTGCTTGGGATTACCTTGCAATAAAGACAAGCGCACCTTGGGGAATTTCTGCATGAACGCCTGCACCACCTTGGGCAGCATGTAACGCGCCTGGGTATGGGTGGTGGCGATGGTGAAGCTGCCGCTGTCGTGGGCGGCGTACTCCTTGCCGATGCGCTTGAGGCTGTCGATCTCCTGCATGATCAGTTCGACCGACTGCAGCACCAGGCGGCCCGGCTCGGTCAGCCCGCGGATGCGCTTGCCGTGGCGTGTAAAAATGTCAACGCCCAGCTCTTCCTCGAGCTCGATGATGGCTTTCGAGACCCCGGGCTGGGAGGTGAACAGCGCCTTGGCCGCATCGGTCAGGTTGTAGTTCTGGCGGACGGCTTCGCGCACAAAGCGCAGCTGGTGAAGATTCATGAAGTGTTTTTGGGTCTTGTGTTTGTGTCAGCAGACGACATTTTAAGATGCTTATTCAAGTTACGCATATAAGCAAATGAAATCTCCGTAGTTTGGAATATATAGAGTGGTCCGTACACTTGGCTAATCATTTATCGGGTGGACAGTGTAGCAATTGGTCTACCCACACTGGACGAGACCATGTACCGCTACGACCACTACGACCATCTCATCGTGCGCGAACGCATCGCGCAGTACAGCAGCCAGGTGGAGCGCCGCCTGAACGGTGAGCTGACCGAAGAAGAATTCCTGCCGCTGCGCCTGCAGAACGGCCTCTACATGCAGCGCCACGCCTACATGCTGCGCGTCGCCGTGCCCTACGGCCTGCTGGCATCGAAGCAGATGCGCATGTTCGCTCATATTGCCCGCAAGTACGACCGCGGCTATGGCCATTTCACCACCCGCCAGAACATCCAGTACAACTGGATTGACCTGGAACAAACGCCAAGCATCCTGGAAGACCTGGCCTCGGTGGAAATGCACGCCATCCAGACCTCCGGCAACTGCATCCGCAACATCACCACCGACGAATTCGCCGGCGTCGCCGCCGACGAGATCATCGATCCGCGTCCCTTCGCCGAAATCCTGCGCCAGTGGAGCACCTTCCACCCCGAGTTCATCGCCCTGCCGCGCAAGTTCAAGGTGGCGATCAACGGCGCCGTGGAAGACCGCGCCGCGATCGCCGTCCACGACATCGGCCTGACCCTGGTGCGTAACGAGGCGGGCGAAGTCGGCTTCAAGTTCATGGCCGGCGGCGGCATGGGCCGTACCCCGATCCTGGGTTCGGTCATCCGCGACTTCCTGCCGTGGCAGCACCTGCTGACCTATACCGAAGCCGTGATGCGCGTGTATAACCAGCACGGCCGCCGCGACAACAAGTACAAGGCCCGCATCAAGATCCTGCTGAAAGCCCTGGGCGTGGAAGAATTCACCCGCCAGGTCGAAGCTGAATGGGTTGACCTGAAGGATGGTCCGGAAACCCTGACCCAGGAAGAATTCGACCGCGTCGCGCAATGGTTCCAGCCGCACGGCTATGCCACGCTGGAAGACACCGACCCGACCGCGGCGCATCCGGACAACCGCGCTTTCGCCAACTGGCTCAACCGCAACGTCAAGCCGCACAAGGTGCCGGGCTATGCCGCCGTGGTGCTGTCGCTGAAGAAAACCGGCGTGCCGCCGGGCGACGCGACCTCCGAGCAGATGGACTTCGTGGCGGATCTCGCCGACAAGTACAGCTTCGGCGAACTGCGCGTGACCCACGAGCAGAACCTGGTGCTGGCCGACGTCGAGCAGTCGAAACTATTCGAGCTGTGGCAGCTGGCCAAGGCCAAGGGCCTGGCGACGCCGAACATCGGCCTGCTGACCGACATCATCTCCTGCCCGGGCGGCGACTTCTGCTCGCTGGCGAATGCCAAGTCGATCCCGATCGCGGCCGCCATCGCGGAACGCTTCGACAACCTCGACTTCCAGCACGATATCGGCGACATCGAACTGAACATCTCGGGCTGCATCAACGCCTGCGGCCACCACCACGTGGGCGCCATCGGCATCCTCGGCGTCGACAAGGACGGCAGCGAGTGGTACCAGGTGTCGATCGGCGGCTCGCAGGGCAACAACTCGGCGATCGGCAAGATCATCGGCCCGTCCTTCTCGGCGCAGCAGATGCCGGAAGTGGTCGGCCGCCTGCTGGAAGTGTATGTGCGCGAGCGCTTCGAAGGCGAACGCTTCGTCGATACCGTGCAGCGTCTCGGCATCGCGCCGTTCAAAGAATATGTGTATGCCACGCCGATCGCGGCGGGCGAACTGGTTGGGGAAGACCACTATGCCTAATTTTGTCCTGCACAAGCAGATCATCAAACACCGCGAAGTGGTCGACGACGACTGGACCGTGCTGCGCCTGGCCGAGGGCGAAACGCCGGAAGCCGTCGAAGTCCCGGAAGGCAAGTTCATCGTGCCCTTGACCGTGTGGCAGGCGCAGCGCGCCGCGCTGAGCGGCCGCGCCGCCATCGGCGTCTGGCTGGCCCCGGACGAACAGGCAGCCGCCATCAAGGAAGACCTGGGCCGCTTCGGCGTGATCGCCGTCGACTTCCCGAAGTTCTCGGACGGCCGCGGCTACTCGACCGCCTTCAACCTGCGCAAGCGCCTCGCCTATACCGGCGAACTGCGCGCCATCGGCGACGTGCTGCGCGACCAGCTGTGGCCCCTGTCGCGCGTCGGCTTCGATGCTTTCGCCACCCGCCAGGACCGCAGCATCCACGATGCGCTCAAGGGCCTGACCGTGTTCTCGGAAACCTACCAGGCTTCGGTCGACCAGCCGCTGCCGCTGTTCCGCCGCGCGCCACGTGGCACGCCGCCTGAGCTGACCGATATCGGCGCGGGCATCTGAGGAAAGCATCATGAGCGACCTGCACCACCGCGTCGAGGAAACCCAAGCCATCCTGGCGCGCATCGCCCGCGATTTCTCGCCCGCCGTGTTCGCATCGAGCCTGGCGGCCGAGGACATGGTCCTGACCGACCTGATCCTGAAAGCGCAACTGCCGATCGGGATCTTCTCGCTCGAGACCGGGCGCCTGCATGCCGAAACCCTCGACATGCTGAACCGTGTGCGCGACACCTACGGTTATGAGATCGCCCTGTTCAAGCCTCAGCCTGAAGCGATCGAAGCCTACGTGGCGCAGAACGGCCTGAACGCCTTCTACGACAGCGTCGAGATGCGCAAGGAATGCTGCCGCGTGCGCAAGGTCGAGCCTCTTGGCCGCGCCCTGGCCGGCAACAAGGCCTGGATCACCGGCCAGCGCCGCGCGCAGTCGACCACCCGCGCCGAACTGGCCGTGCAGGAAGACGACGCAGCGCACGGCCTGCAGAAGTTCAATCCGCTGGCCGACTGGTCGGAGGAAAACGTGTGGGAGTACCTGCGCGCCAACAAGGTGCCCTACAACGCCCTCCACGACCGCGGCTATCCGTCGATCGGCTGCGAGCCCTGCACCCGCGCGATCCAGCCGGGCGAGGACGTGCGCGCCGGCCGCTGGTGGTGGGAAAACCCCGAATCGAAGGAATGCGGCCTGCACGTGGTCGACGGCAAACTCATTCGCATCAAATCCGTGGCGGCCTGAAGCTTCCACCAACAGATAGAACAACCATGACGACCCTTCTCGACAATCCCGCCGTGCTCACCGACGTGAACGCACGCCACCTCGACGCCCTGGAATCCGAGGCCATCCACATCCTGCGCGAAGTGGCAGCCGAATGCAGCAACCCCGCCCTGCTCTTCTCGGGCGGCAAGGATTCGGTTGTCCTGCTGCGCCTGGCCGAGAAGGCTTTCCGCCCGGGTAAATTCCCCTTCCCGCTGGTGCACATCGATACCGGCCACAACTTCGACGAGGTCATCGCCTTCCGCGACGCCCGTGTGCTTGAGTTGGGCGAGCGCCTGATCGTCGGCTCGGTCGAGGATTCGATCAAGCGCGGCACCGTACGCCTGCGCAACCAGGCAACCGACTCGCGCAACGCGGCCCAGGCCGTTACCCTGCTGGAAACCATCGCCGAACACGGTTTCGATGCCTGCATCGGCGGCGCCCGCCGCGACGAAGAGAAGGCGCGCGCCAAGGAGCGCATCTTCTCCTTCCGCGACGAATTCGGCCAGTGGGACCCGAAGGCCCAGCGTCCGGAACTGTGGGACCTGTATAACACCCGCGTCCACCCGGGCGAGAACATGCGCGTGTTCCCGATCTCGAACTGGACCGAACTCGATGTGTGGCAGTACATCGCCCGCGAGAAGCTGGCCCTGCCCTCGATCTACTTCGCGCACGAGCGCCAGGTGATCCCGCGTAACGGCCTGCTGGTGCCGCTTACACCCCTGACCCCGGCGCGCGATGGCGAGCAGGTCGAGACCCGCACCGTGCGCTTCCGTACCGTGGGCGACATCTCCTGCACCTGCCCGGTCGCCTCGACCGCCAGCACCGTGGACAACATCATCGCCGAAACCGCCGTCACCGAAGTGACCGAGCGCGGCGCGACCCGGATGGACGACCAGACCTCCGAAGCCTCGATGGAAAAACGCAAGAAGCAAGGATATTTCTGATGAACGCCATGACCGACAATCTCAACCAAAGAGGCCTGCTGCGCTTCATCACCGCGGGTTCCGTCGACGACGGCAAGAGCACCCTGATCGGCCGCCTGCTGTACGACAGCAAGGGCATCTTCGCCGACCAGCTGGCCGCCGTCTCGCGCTCGAAGCACAAGCGCACCGTGGGCGACACCATCGACCTGTCGCTTCTGACCGACGGCCTGGAAGCCGAACGCGAACAGGGCATCACCATCGACGTGGCCTACCGCTACTTCGCGACCCCGAAGCGCAAGTTCATCATCGCCGACACCCCGGGCCACGAGCAGTACACCCGCAACATGGTGACCGGCGCCTCGACCGCCGACGCCGTGATCATCCTGGTGGACGTCTCAAAGGTGAAGCTCGGCGACGACGGCAGCGTCGCGCTGCTGACCCAGACCAAGCGCCACTCGACGATTGCCAAGCTGCTGCAGATCGAGCACGTGATCGTGGCCGTCAACAAGATGGACCTGGTGAACTACGACCAGACCGTGTACGAGCGCATCGTCGCGGCCTACCGCGAGTTCGCCGATTCGCTGGGCCTGAAGGACGTCACCGCGATTCCACTGTCGGCACTCAGCGGCGACAACGTGGTGACGAACTCGGACAACATGGCATGGTACCAGGGCCCGACCCTGATCGAGCTGCTGGAAGCCTTGTCCGTCTACGACGAATCGCACGACGCGCCCTTCCGCTTCCCGGTGCAGCTGGTGGCGCGCCACAACGGCCACGAAGCGAACGACTTCCGCGGCTATATGGGCCGCATCGAATCGGGCAAGGTCTCGGTTGGGGATAAACTCGTCGTGCAGCCATCGGGGCAACAAGCGACCGTGAAGGAGATCGTGACCTTCGACGGCTCGCTGCAGACCGCCACGGCCGGCCAGTCGATCACGCTGCTGCTGAACGAATACCTGGACATCTCGCGCGGCGACCTGCTGGCAAGCGCCGAGCAGCCGGCGGCCCAGCTCAAGCAGGTCGTGGCCGACGTGTGCTGGATGTCGGACGAGCCGCTGGATGCGCGCCGCAAGTACTGGATCAAGCACGGCACCCGCCAGACCGGCGCCAAGATCAAGCAGGTCGACAGCATCCTGGACGTCAACACCCAGCAGCGTCACGCAGCTGATGGCCTGAAACTGAACGACATCGCCACCGTGCAGCTGACCGTCCAGCAGCCGCTGGCGGCCGACGCCTACGCCGACAACCGCGCTACCGGCGCCTTCATCCTGATCGACGAAGTCACCCACCAGACCGTCGCAGCGGGTATGATCCGACTGGATCAATAAGCGAAGGACTTGTATGGCGGTGCTGGGAAAAGTCTATCTGGTCGGGGCCGGCCCCGGCGCGGCGGATCTCATCACCGTGCGTGGCGCGCGCCTGCTGGCGCAGGCCGACGTCGTGCTCTACGACGCCCTGGTGACGCCCGAGATGCTGGACTTGTGCCGCCAGGCCGAGCTGATCTCGGTCGGCAAGCGCTCTGGCCAACGCTCCACCGCGCAAACCCTGATCAACCAGCAGCTGGTCGACTGTGCGCGCAAGTTCAGGCACATCGTGCGCCTGAAGGGCGGCGACCCGATGCTGTTCGGGCGCGCCGACGAGGAACTGCGCGCGCTGGAAGCTGCCGGCATCGAAGTGGAAGTCGTGCCCGGCATCACCACCGCGGTGGCCGCCGCCGCTGCGACCAAACAGCCGCTGACCAAGCGCGGCGTGGCGCGCAGCGTCGCCTTCTTCACGTCCAGCACCGCGCCGGACGAACCCGATCATCCTGCCCTGCCGGAAACCGACACCCTGGTCCAGTACATGGGCGGCCGCGAAGCTGCCGCCACCGCCGAGCGCCTGCTGGCGGAAGGACGGCGCTCGGACCTGCCGGTGGTCATCGTGGAAAACTGCAGCCGGGCCGACGAGCGGATCGTGCGCATGACGCTGACGGACCTGGCACGCGGACTGGAGCCGGGCCATGGTCCGGTGTTGGTGATGCTCGGTGAGGCGCTCGCGATGCGCGAGCACCAGCCACCCGATTAATAGCGCGCGCTCTAAGGCTCTCTCACGCCCACGGCGTAAACTCGATCCCGTTCTGGATCGCCCCGATCACCTGCGCCTGGTTCTCGCCGCTTTCGCTGAAGTAGGACAGCACCTGCGCGCGCGGCACGTGCTGCTCGCCCAGCGCCATCATCCAGTAGTCGCGTCCCGCGCCCTCCGCCGAACGGTGCAGCACGTTGTTGTACAGGAGTTCGACGAACTGGGCGTCGCTGGCGTTGGCGCCGTACAGCTGCTTGAACTCGGCGCTGCCCGCGAAGCCGGCCGCGACCTGCTCCAGCGACTGGCCCGCATCCATCTGCTTGATCCAGTAGCCCACGCCCTCCTTGTCCGGCGTGCGGTTGAAGGCGGCCTGGTACAGGCGGTAGGCCTTGCCGGCGATGCCATCGATGTCCAGCGCGACCGAGACGTCGCTGAAGGCGATGCGCTCGACGCTGACGAGGGTGTCGACGCCGCTCTGGCCGACGTTATCGATCACGGTGGCGGTGCCGCTCGCACCCGGATCGCGCAGCACGGTGAAGCCGCTGCGCAGACCCGCATAGCTGACGGTGTCCACGCCGCCCATGCCGTCCAGGCGCTCGCTGCCGACACCGGCGACCAGGTGCTTGCCGCTGTCGCTCATCGCGGCGCTGCCGCCGCCGATGTCCATGCCGCCGGTGAGCACGCGCACTTCGACCTGCGTGGTGCCGCTGGCTGCGGTGTCGACCCAGGCGGCGGCGAAACCGCCGTTTGCCAGGGCCGTCAGTTCCGGGCTGGCCTGGTCGCCGGCACGCGCTTCGTTGATGGCGAACTCACGCTGGTCGATGGGGTAGCCGCCGGCGTCGAAGCGGCGGCCGAAGACGCCGTTGGCGTCGAAGTCGCCGCTGCCCGATTGCCAGGCCACCACGAAGCCGCCGTCGGACAAGGCGGTAACGGTCGCCTCGTAACGCCCACCGCCACTATCCAGGTTGGCCTGGGTGAGCGCGCCGACCTTGTTGCCCGCGGCGTCGTAGCGCTGGAAGAAGATGTCGCTCATCGAGAAGCCGATCGGCTCGTTGGCGTAGCTGTCCCAGGCGATCACGTAGCCGCCGTCCGCCAGCGTGGCGATGCTCGGCAGCGGCGCCGCGGTGCTGAGGCTGGCCGCCAGGCCGTCGCCGCTGACGATGGCCGCCGCCCCGCCCTGCGCCGCCACGTAGACGTTGCCGTCGCCGATCTCGCCCCAGCTTACGGTGTAGCCCGCGCCGGTGGCGGCGATGCTCGGGCTGAAGGCGGTGCCGAGGGTACCGTAGACGGCTTCCGCGCCCAGTGCGTTGCCGTTCGCGTCCATCACGCGCACATGAACCTGGCCGCCGGCGCGCCAGGCGACGGCGAAGGAACCGTCGCGCAGGGTCACGACGTCGGGCATGGCGGCATCCGCTGCGGCGCCACCGACCAGCACTTCGCCGGCCTGGTTGCCGCCCACGTCGGCGATCTTGAAGGCGATGCGCGGCTGGCCGCCGCTTGAGGTCGTGTATGCGGTCACGAAGCGGCCGCCGCTCAGCGCGGCCACCGCGGGCTGGCCCTCGGCCACGCCGTCCCACGACGGGGTTAGCGCAAACGCCGCGGTACGGGCGTTGCCGGCGGCGTCCGAGACGCGCGCCCAGATCGCATTGTCGGCGCCCTGCCAGACCGCGGCGAAGCCGCCGTCCTGCAGCGTGGCCAGCGCCGGGTTGGCGGCGCTGCTGCTACTGCCTTGCGCGATGTCGCTGCCGAAGCCGTTCAGTTCGCGCGTGCTGCCCGCTTCCACCGTGTACACCAGGGTCTCGGCAAAACCGCGGCCCGGGATCGGGTTGCCGTAGCCGTCGATCTGGTAGCGGTCGTAGTAGTGGGCGGTGACGGTGACCGGCGTGCCGGCCGCCGGCATCAGTGCAGCGTTGGCGACCACCAGGCGCGCGGAAGTGTCGGTGGCCGGGTTGTACGAGATCGTGAACAGGCCCGGGATCGACTGTGCGTCGATCACCCAGCGGCCGCTGGTCAGCACGCCGAAGTCGATCGGGGTCAGGATGGCGGCGGTGTCGCCGGTGCGCAGGCTCGTCAACAGCGTATCGCGGTCGTCGATGATGCCTACTGGGGCGTAATCGGTGTCGGTGCTCATGGAATGTTGGCTCGGTAGGTGCGGCGCAGGAAGCGCTGGATGAATTAATGATGCCCTACGCCAACATTTTTTTACAGTGGGAAATCAAATTCCTTACGGCAATGAAGCGCAAACCCAACACAAGATTGCTGCCTTCCCAAGACAGTTGGCAGACTGGATAACATGCCTGCCAACTGAGTTGTCCTCATGCCCACGGCAGGTAGTCGATACCGTCCCGGATCGCGGCGATCACCTGCGCCTGGTTCTCCGCGCTTTCGCTGAACTGGGCCAGGACCTCGGCGCGCGAGACGCCGTGCACCGAGAGCGACGCGACCCAGAAGTCGCGGCCGGCGCCTTCTGCCGCGCGGTGCAGCACGTTGTCGTACAGGAGCTCGACGAACCGGCTGTCGCTGGTCGCGGTCCCGTACAGGTGCGCGAACTCGCTGCTGGCTGCAAACGCCGCCGCCACCTGGCGCAGGCCGGCGCCCGCGTCCATCATGCCGATCCAGTAGCCGATGCCAGCCTTATCGGGTGCGCGGTCAAACGCGGCGGCGTACAGGCGATAGGCCTGGCCGGCGGCGCCGTCGATATCGAGGGCCACCGCGACGTCGGTGAAAGCGATGCGTTCGACGTTCACCAGCAGGTCGCTGGCCCCGGCCTTGTCGGCCACGTTGACGCCGTCGACTCCCCGCTGCAGCGTGAATCCGGCCTTGGCGCCGGCATAGCTGACAGTGTCGAGACCATCGAGTGCGTCGATGCGCTGGTTGCCGGCGCCACTGCCGGCGCGGATCAGGTCTGCGCCGACGTGGCCGCTGACTTCGACCTTCGGCACCGGAGTCAGCACCGGCGGGGGCGGCATGGCGACGACCGGTGGGACGCTCGGCGCCGGAGCCGGGGCTGGCGCCGGTGCGGCCGGGACGGGAGCCGGGATCACGGGTGCGGGCGCCGGCGTCGGCACGACAGGTTCCGGCGTCGGCGCCGGCACGATCGGATCCAGCACGACGGGCGGCGGCACGACAGGATCAGGCACCACCGGATCAGGTACTGCGGGCGGCGGCAGGCCCACGCCACCGCCGGGCGGCGTGCCGGTCTGGGCGCCGCTGCCCGCGCCGCCGGACGCAGGCGGCGTCCCGGCCAGCACTCGCGCTTCGACCTGGGCCGCTCCACCATCCTGGGTATCGATCCAGGCGGCCGCGAAGCCGCCATGCGCGAGCGCCGTCAAGGCCGGACTGGCCTGGTCGCCGGCGCGTGCTTCGTTGATGCCGAATTCGCGCAGGTCGAGCGCGTTGCCGCCCGCGTCGAAGCGGCGCCCGAACACGCCGTTGGCGTCGAAGTCCCCAGCCTCTGCCTGCCATGCCAGCATGAAGCTACCGTCGTCGAAAGCGGAGAGCCGGGCTGCGAAGCGCCCGCCGCCGCTGTCGACGTTGGCCTGGGTGACGGCGCCGAGCGGCGCGCCGGCGGCGTCGAAGCGCTGGAAGAAGATGTCGCTGATCGCGAAGCCGAAGGGCGAGTTGGTATAGCTGTCCCAGGCCACCACGAAGCTGCCGTCGGCCAGCGCCACGATCTCGGGCAGCGGCGCGGCGGTGCTGACACTTGCGGCCAGGCCGTCGCTGCTCACCTGCACGGTCGCGCCGCCCGGCAGCGCGGCGTACACGTTGCCGTCGCCGATCTCGCCCCAGCTGACGGCATAGCCGGATCCGAGCGCCGTCAGGCTCGGACTGAAGGCGCTGCCGAGGGTGCCGAATACTTTCTCAGCGCCGATAGTACTGCCGCCCGCGTCCACCTGCTGCACGTGCACCTGGCCGCCGGCGCGCCAGGCGATGGCGAGCGAACCGTCGCCCAGGGCGACCAGATCGGGCATCGCGGTGTCGCTGCCCCTGCTTACGGCGAGGTGCTCTGGACCGAGACTGCCGTCGGCGCCGGCGATGCGCCAGGCGATGCCGGCGTCGGTGGCATAGGCGACGGCGAAGCGGCCGTCACCCAGCGCAGCCACCGCGGGCGCGGCGCCCTGCGCCGCAAGGGTAAAGGCGGCGCCGTTTGCGGCGCCAGCGGCATCGCGCACCTGGGCCCAGAGCGCGCCGCCCGGGCCCTGCCACACGGCCGCGAAGCCGCCGCCCGCCAGGCTGGCCAGGGCCGGGCTGCCGGCGCCGGCGCCGCCCAGCGTGAAGTCGGCGCCCAAGCCGTCCAGCTCATGGGAGGTCCCCGCTTCCACCGTGTACACTAGGGTTTCGGCAATGCCGCGCCCCGCGAGCGGATTGCCGCTGCCGTCGAGCTGGTAGCGGTCGTAATAATGGACGGTGACCGAGACGCCCACGCCGGCCTCGGGCAGCAGGCTGGCGTCGTTGACCAGCAGGCGTGCGGCGGTGTCGACGGCCGGATTGTAGGCAATGCTGAACAGGCCCGGACGCGACTGGCTGTCGATGAACCAGCGCCCGCCGGTGAGCGGGCCGGTGTCGATGGCGCTCAGGGTGGCGGCCAGCTGGCCGCTGCGCAGGGTGGTGAAGAGGATGTCGCGGTCGTCGACGATGCCGACCGGCGCGAAGTCAGTGATTTCTGTGCTCATGGCATCGTTCCTGGAGAGTTGGAACATGATGCCGCACGGAATTTTCTATTTAAAGACTGGAATTAAATTTCCAGCGATCAATACACAAAAAGACAACGGAATATTGGCAGAATGGGCAAGCGAGTTGTCTCCTTGCTCAGCAAACTGCAAAAACCGCAATAGCGTTTTGTTATGCTAGCCGAGCGAACGGATGCAGTAATCCGTCATGGCCGCTTGCACGCCGGGGTCTTCGCCGATGGCGCCGGCGACCTGCAGGCGCAGGCCGGGATGGGCGGTGCGGATGCCGTCGGCCAGCTGCGGCAGGTCGCGCAGCAGGTGCCCGCCCTGCCCCAGGAATACCGGCACGATGGTAATGTCATCGACGCCCTCCTGCACCAGCGCGGCCACGGCCTCCGGCAGGCGCGGCTCCATCAGCTCCAGGAAGGCCAGCGTGACGCGTACCTCCGGCAGGCGCGCCTGCGATTGGTCGCGCAGGCGCTCGAAGGGCGCGGCCCAGCTCTGGGCGCGGGCGCCGTGCGCGAACAGGACGAGTGCGCGCTTCATCAGTGCCGCTCCACCCAGCGCAGCGCGCCGATCGCCAGCAACAGGAACAGGAAACTCGGCGCGGCCGCGGTGAAGAAGGCCGGCAGCGCGGTCAGCACGCCCAGGCTCGAGAACAGCGCATTGAGCAGCAGGAAGGCCACGCCGATCATGATGCCGACAAAAATCTTCAGGCTGACGCCGCCGCTGCGGGTGTGCAGGTAGGCGAAGGGCAAGGCCAGCGCCATCAGCACCAGGATCGACAGCGGATCGATGATCTTCTTCCAGAAGGCCACCTTGAAGCGCTCGGTCTCCTGGCGGTTCTCGGCCAGGTGGCGGGTGTAGGCCGCCAGTTCGTTGGCCGACATGCGCTCGGGTTCCGAACGCGACACCGACAGGATCTTGGGCGTGATCTCCGAGGCCAGGTCGAGCGTGTCGAGCTTGCGCGTGGCCACCGCCGCGGTCTCCTGGCCGAAGCTGGCCGCGATCGACTGTCCCTGCGGCACCGGCGTGCCGGGCGCCGGCAGCGTGCGGCTGTTGCTGAACACGGTCTCGATCACGTCGTTCAGGCGCCAGGTATTGTTACCGCTGTAGCGGCCGCTCTTGGCGGTGATCAGGGCGCGCATGCGCATGTTGGCGTCGAACTCGTACAGGCGCACGTCGTCCAGCTGGCCGTCGGGACGGATCTGGCGCACGTTGAAGAAGCGGGTGCCGACAACCGGGCCCTTTACTCCTTCGCTGTGGACACTGTCCTTAGTCCACATACCCGAGCGGAAGTCGGCCGAGAGCGCCGAGCCCTTGGCCGCCAGGCGCACGCGTTCGGCCAGCGGGGCCGTGCGCGGCGTGATCAGCTCGCCGAACACGAAGGTGATCAGGACCAGCACGATGCCGATCTTGAACAGCATCCAGCCCGCCATGCGCGTCGACATCGACGAGGCGCGCATGATGGTGAATTCCGAACTCGAGGCGAACTGCGCCATCGTGTAGATCGTGCCGAGCAGAGCCGCGACCGGCATCACCTGGTAGATGTTCCCCGGGACCAGCAGCAGCACGTACATGATCGCGTGCTGGAACTCGTAGCCGCCCCGCCCCACCGCCGGCAGTTCGCTGGTGAGGTCCATGAAGGAGATCAGGGCCAGGAAGGCGACCAGCACGAAGGCGGTCGCCTGCGCGATGTTGACCGCGAAATAGCGTTGCAGGATGCTCATTCGGCCTCCGCTTTCACCAGCGGCGTCGCCGCTGCCAGTTGCGGCGCGCGGCGGCGCTTCCAGGCGCCCAGCAGCGCCAGCGGATGCCAGCGGTGATTGACGTTCAGGCGCCAGGCGAACAGGCCCGCCACCGTCAGCGCCGCCGCCAGGTGCAGCGGCCACCAGGCCACGTCGAAATCGAGCTTGGCGCGCTTGACGCTGTTTTCCATCAGCTTGTTCAGGTTCAGGTAGGTAAAGAAGATCAGCAGCGCCAGGATCATGTTGGCCGAGCTGCCGGCGCGCGGGTTGACGAAGCCGAGCGGGATCGCCAGCAGCATCAGCACCAGGCAGATGATCGGGGCCGAGATGCGGTCGAGCAGCTCGGCGCGGGTGTACTGGTTTTCCACCTGCAGCAGCACCGCGGTCGGCAGCGCGTTGCTGGGCGTGTCGGTGCCGAGCACCGGCGCGCGGGTAGCGACGCGCATCTTGTAGCGCTCGAATTCCATCGACTGGAAGTCGGCCTGGCCTGGTTTACCCTGGTAGCGCCGGCCATTACTCAGCACCAGGTACTGGCCGCCCTTGGCATCGGTCTCGATCACGCCTTCCTTGGCGACCACGATCGAGGTGCCGTTCTTGTCCTGCGAATTGACGAACACGTTCTGCACCACGGTGGCGTCGCCGCTCGAGCGTTCGACAAAGAACACGCGGTCGGCCGAGGACGATTCGCGGAACTGGCCGGGCGCGACGCGCTTGAGGTCTTCGCGGCTCTCGAAGCGCTGGACGAACTCGAGGCGCTTGGCCTGGGCCCAGGGCGTGACCACCAGCGACAGCACCCCGACCACCACCGCGATCGGCAGGCCGAAAGTGAGGACCGGGAGAATCCAGCGCCGCAGCGACATGCCGGAGGCGAACCACACCACCATCTCGGAATCGCGGTAGCTGCGGGTGACCGCGGCCAGCACCGAAATAAAGGTGGTGAGGGTAAGAATGGTCGGAAGGTTATCCAGGACCGCGAACGCGATCAGGGCCAGCACGTCGGCCGAATCGACCTTGCCGCCGGCGGCCTTGCCGAGGACCCGGATCAGGGTCCAGGTGACCAGGATCGTGAACAGCACCGTAAAGGTGGCGCCGGCGGAGCTGACCAGTTCACGTTGCAGGGCGCGTCGAAAGATCATTCAATAAGTAGCTATAATTGCAGGTTAGGCAGTGCGCCGCGTCAGTGCCGCAAAAATCACGAAACGGAGAACCAAAAAAATGGACTTTAGCATAAAAGCATTCGACACCAAGAACACCCTGGCCGCCGCGAAAACCGGCGTACTGGCAGTGGCCGTGTTCGAGAACAAAAAGCTGTCGCAGGCTGCCAGGGCGCTCGACGCCAGCGGCGAGCTCACCGCCGCGCTCAAGTCCGGTGACATCAGCGGCAAGGCCGGTTCGACCCTGCTGCTGCGCGGCGTGAACGGCGTCGCCGCCGCACGCGTGCTGCTGGTGGGCATGGGCAGCGACGAAACCATTACCGAGAAAAGCTACGGCAGCGCCCTCGGCGCAGCCCTGAAAGTCTTCGGCACCCTGGGCAGCCAGGATGCCATTATCGCATTCCCGCTGGTGGATGTGAAAGACCGCGACGTCAACTGGGCAGTGCGCAGCATTGTGATCGCCGCCAATGAGACCGAGCACCGTACTGATACACAGAAGAGCAAGAAAGACCCGGCGCCTGCCGGCGTGCGCAAGATCGTCATCGCCGCCGACGCCGCGAATGCCGCCACCGCCCTCAAGGGCACGCTGGCGCAGGCCGTCGCGATCTCGAACGGCATGCAGCTGACCAAGGAACTGGGCAACCTGTCGCCGAACGTCTGCACCCCGACCTACCTGGCCAACACCGCGCGCCAGCTGGCCGACGAGTACGGCTTCGACATCGAAGTGCTGGAGCGCAAGCAGCTGGAAGCCCTGAAGATGGGCAGCTTCCTGTCGGTGGCCAAGGGCAGCGACGAAGCGCCGAAGTTCATCGTGCTCAAGCACATGGGCGGCAACAAGAAGGATGCGCCGGTGGTCCTGGTCGGCAAGGGCATCACCTTCGATACCGGCGGCATCTCGATCAAGCCGGGTCCCGGCATGGACGAGATGAAGTACGACATGTGCGGCGCCGGCTCGGTGCTGGGCACCTTCCGCGCCATCGGCGAGATGGGCCTGAAGCTGAACGTGATCGGCATCGTGGCCGCCTGCGAGAACATGCCGTCGGGCCGCGCCTCGAAGCCGGGCGACATCGTGACCTCGATGAACGGCCTCACCATCGAGATCCTGAACACCGACGCCGAAGGCCGCCTGATCCTGTGCGACGCCCTCACCTACGCCGAGCGCTTCAAGCCCGCCGCCGTGGTCGACATCGCGACGCTCACCGGCGCCTGCATCGTGGCCCTGGGCCACCACACCAGCGGCCTGTTCACCCGCCACGACGACGCGCACGACGCGCTGGCGCAGGAACTGCTGGACGCCGGCAAGCAGGCCGGCGACGTGGCATGGCGCTTCCCGCTTGGCGAAAACTACAACGAGCAGCTGAAGTCGAACTTTGCCGACCTGGCCAACATCGGCACCCCCGGCGCAGCCTCGATTACCGCGGCCTGCTTCCTGGAGAACTTCACCCGCCAGTACACCTGGGCCCACCTGGACATCGCCGGCACCGCCTGGAAATCGGGCGCGGCCAAGGGCGCGACCGGCCGTCCGGTGCCGCTGCTGACCACCTTCCTGCTGAACCGCGTGTAATCTCGCAAAGGCGCCCGGATGAAATATTCTTTCATTTCGGGCCCTGTGGTGAAATATTATTTCATCAACAAAAAAGCCCCTTGACGGGGCTTTTTTTTGTTCAGAACACCGGACTTGGCACCCTCTGCGTCGCGGCCAGGTCTTCGCGCGACAGGATCGGTTCCATCAGCACCGTCAGGTTGGCCGGATAGGAAAAACCCGCGCCCGTATAGCGGTCGACCAGGTGGCCGACACCGGCGCTGATCACCACGTTGCCCATCAGGTTCGCCATGTCGGCGCGCGAGCCTACGCTCTCCTGGGCCATGCCGGCGCCGTCCTTCTTGCAGCTGACATTCAACGGCTTGGTGCTGCGCGTGACGGTCACCCGTCCCGGCGCGACCACGAACCAGCGGCCCATGTCGTTGCTCAGGATGCAGCCGACGCCGCCCACTTCGCGGTAATCGAGCACCGCGTGCAGTTCGAGCTGCTGCTGGGGAGAATCGGAGACGGTGGCGCAGCCGCCCAGGAGCAAGGGCGCGGCCAGCAGTAAACAGGAAAAATGCTTCATGCTGCCATTAACGGCAGCGCCCAGCGATTGCTGAAGGGTAGATTTATTCAGGGAGCGCCGCGAAGCGCGGCACGGCGGCGCCGCCGATCTCGACGGTCTCGAAGAACGCGGCGCGCGGACGGACCCAGATGGCCCCATCCCCGCCACGGTACACCATCACGGGCGTGTGGTCTGCTTCCATGACGGCTTCGCAGACCAGCTCGTAGATACCGCCCTTGTAGTGGCGGTAGCGCTGTGTGGACATCAGGCCTTGGTGTCGGCCAGGTCCTTCTGCTTCTTCTTGAGGCCCTGGATGACTTTCAGCACGCCCTCGATGCCGGCGGCTTCGTCCAGTTCGCTGAACGCGTCCAGCACTTCGTTGAGCACGCGGTTGCGCATGGCTGCTTCGTCCTGCGTGATGGCAGGCTTCTGCTCTTCCTTGGCGAACTTCGATGGCGCCTCGGCGGCGGCCTTGGCGCCGTGCGTCAGGGCGGCCTGCCAGATCACCCAGCGGCGCTGGGTTTCATAGACGAGGTATTCCTCGGGCTTGTCTTCGCGGCGGCGGGTGATGTGGCCTTCGCGTGCGGCCCAAGCTTCGAATGCAGTGCGCATTTCAGTCCTTTGTAAATCGGCGTTCGGGTTCATTTGCTATCGAAAAAACAAGATTTCGAATAGTACCACTTTGCACCATGCCAATATGTCCGCACACGCGTGTCGAACACATGACAACCGAACCTGTTTCTCAGTCTGCAAATAGTACAAGGTTAGTTGCACTAGCGCAATACTATATTCATCCTCAGAAACAGTGTTAAATGCTTCAGCGCTAGTTTAATGCTTTTACGAACGCTTTTACAGCCCGTTCTGCATAAAAGTGCAAGCTTGTTTGGTATTCTATTAAGTTATTCTAGCATAGCCACTTGCACAGCACGCAACGTTATAGGCGGTTTAACAACAATTGCTGCAAATCCGGAATACATACAAGTGTCACATCGATGCAAATTATTCAGGCGGCATAGTTTGCATGCAGATCGGGGAATATTTCCCGATTTTCCCTAGTTGCGGGAAGCCTGGTCCGTTTGTCCCTGCCCTGGCAGCGCATGCGCGTCGGGGATGCGCGCGTCGTCCGCAACGATGCCATAGGGGCGCGAGAGCTGCACGATGTGCTCGACGGTATGAGGATCGACCGTCACGAATTTGGCGGTGTAGCGAAAACCCGAATCGTCATGGATCGGCGGCGCCATCAGGTGGACCGCCGCGAAATGCAGCCGCGGTTTGCCTGGCAGGCTGAAACGCAGACTCAAGGTATCGGGTGAATGGAAGGGCAGCCTGCTTGGGCTGACGAAGTTGACGCCAGCAAGGGTGATGTCCAATAACTGAACGGACTGCGAATCGGACGCGCGAGGGCTGGCAATTGACGCGACCTCGTCCATTAAACGCTTATTTTTTTCCAAGATACCTATCCAACGCAGAGTCAAACCACACGAGTGCCCTTGCATCTGCAGGGCGCAGTGATCATACGAGCATGATCGGAAAGTCAACATAAGAGGTTCGCCATAGGTAGCGTAGGAGCAGTCCGACGATTAATCCGCGTTTAGTCTGAAATGGGACAGAGGCGGTATACTTGCCGGCCAAGAAACTCACCCGGTTCACCCATGAAAATCGCCACCTGGAACGTCAACTCGCTGAAAGTCCGCCTGCCGCACCTGCTCACGTGGCTAGAGGCCAACCCGGTGGACGTCCTGTGCATCCAGGAGACCAAGCTCACCGACGATAAATTTCCGCTGGCAGAGCTGAATGCCGTCGGTTACCAGGTCGCCTTTACCGGCCAGAAAACCTATAACGGGGTGGCGATCCTGTCGAAGCATCCGATCGAGGACGTCCAGAAAGGCAACCCGCACTTCGAGGACGAGCAGCAGCGCCTGATCGCCGCGACCATCAAGGGCATGCGCATCATGTGCGCCTACGTGGTGAACGGACAGGAAATCGGCAGCGACAAGTTCGCCTACAAGATGGCCTGGCTGGACGGCCTGCGCACCTGGGTGGCCGAGGAAATGCGCGCGCATCCGCAATTGGCGGTGCTGGGCGACTACAACATCGCGCCGGAGGCGCGCGACGTACACGACCCGGCCGAGTGGGAAAACCACATCCACTTCACCCCGCCCGAGCGCGCGGCGCTGCAGCAGCTGATGGACCTCGGCCTGATTGATGCCTTCCGCCTGTTCGAACAGCCGGAAAAGCAGTACAGCTGGTGGGACTACCGCCAGATGGCCTTCCGCCGCAACCGCGGGCTGCGCATCGACCACATCCTGCTGACGGAGGCACTGGCCAAGCGCTGCACCGCGTGCCATATCGACCGGGAGACGCGCAAGTGGGAGCAGCCGTCGGATCATGCGCCGGTGGTGGCGACGCTGGCTGAATGATTGGTAGGGTGCTCGGCAGAGCCGAGCACCCTAGGTCAGCAGCCGGGCTACTTCAATAGCCGGCAACGGCCGCGCAAACAGATAGCCCTGCGCGAACTGGCAGCCGTAGCCGCTCAGCAGCGCATACTGCCCTTCCGTCTCCACGCCCTCCGCCACCACCAGCAGCTGCAGGCTGTTCGCCAGCGCCATCACGGCCGCCGCGATGGCGCGGTCTTCCGAACTCGCTTCCAGTTCGCGCACGAAGGCGCGGTCGATCTTGATCTTGCGGACCGGGAAGCGCTTCAGGTAAGCCAGGCTCGAATAGCCGGTGCCGAAGTCGTCGATCGACAGGCGCATGCCCATGTCGTTAATCTGGCGCAGGGTATCGAGCGTCGCGCCGCCGTGCTGCATCAGCGCGGTCTCGGTGATCTCGAATTCCACCAGCGCGGGATCAATGCCGGTCTCGCCGACGATGCGTCGGATCGATTCCACCAAACCGTCGTGCATGAACTGGCGCGCCGACAGGTTGATCGCCAGCGGCACCGCGGCCAGTCCCTGCGCCTGCCAGGCCATGCTCTGCTCGCAGGCGCTGCGGATCACCCATTCGCCCACCTGCACGATCATCCCGTTCTCTTCCAGGATGGGGATGAACTCGTCCGGTCCCACCAGCATGTCGCCATCCCGGCGCCAGCGCAGCAGCACTTCCAGCGCGTGCAGGCGGCGGGTGGCGGTGTCGATGATCGGCTGGTAGTGCAGCTCGAACTCGGCGCGCGCCAGGGCCCCGCGCAGCTTCGACTCCAGCTCGAAACGGCGCGCCGCGGCCTGGTTCATGCGCTGGTCGAAGAACTGGTAGTTGTTGCGGCCCGCCGCCTTGGCGTGGTACATGGCGGCGTCGGCGTGGCGCATCAGGGTCTCGACGTCGTTGCCGTCGTCCGGGCACAGGCAGATGCCGATCGAGGGTGAGATGTGCAGGCTGTGCCCCTCCAATGGGAAGGGCGAAGCCAATGCCTCGATGATCTTGTCACCCACCAGCGCGCATTCGTCGTGCCCGCCGACTTCGGGTAGCAGGACCACGAACTCGTCGCCGCCAAGCCGCGCCACCGTGTCGCTGTCGCGCACCGCTTCGCACAGGCGCCGCCCTACTTCACGCAGCAGCTGGTCGCCGATGGCGTGGCCGAGCGAATCGTTGATGGTCTTGAAGCGGTCCAGGTCGAGGAACATGACCGCCAGCTTGCGTCCGTTGCGGTGCGCGGCGCGCAGTGCGCAGTCGAGGCGGTCGGCCAGCAGCACGCGATTCGGCAGCCGCGTCAGGCTGTCGTAGTAGGCCATGTGGTGCACGCGCGCCTCGGCCTGGCGCCGCTCGGCGATCTCGTCCTGCAGCAGCGCGTTCGCGCCCGCCAGTTCGGCGGTGCGCGCGGCCACCCGGATTTCCAGCTCGTCGCGTGCGCGCCGGATCGCGTCGGCGGCTTCGCGCTGCGCGGTGACGTCGTCGATCAGCCAGACACTGCGCCCGGTGGTGTCGGCGACGTCGAACAGGCGCCCCGACAGGCGCGCCCAGAACAGGGTGCCGTCACGGCGCGCCATGCGGTATTCGGCGCTGTGCACCTGCCCTGCCCCGAAGCTGCGCAAGGTGTCGGCGCGCGCCATGCGCCAGGTCTGCTCGTCCGGGTACAGCGCGCGCACCGGCGTGCCGTCCATGCCGCCGGCGCTTGACCCGAACAGCTCTTCCATCTTGCTGTTGCAATGCAGAGTCACGCCGTTCTCGACCACCGCGATGCCGAGCACCGCGTTGTCGAGGATGGCGCGGTTCTCCATCAGCGCGTTGCGCAGCTGGATCTCGTCATGGCGCTCGCGCGTGCGGTCCTCGAACATCCAGATCGTGCCGAGCTCCGGGTCGTCCGGATTGAACAGGTAGCCGTTGAGCTGGCCCCAGATGCGGGTACCGTCCTTGCGTACCAGTTCGGTCTCGGCGCGGTAGGGCAGGCCACGCGCCAGCAGCGGATAGGCGGTAATGCCGAAATCGTGGAAGGCCTGGTCGTCCGGATAGACGATGCGGGTCGAGCGCCCGAGCGCCTCGCCGTCGCGGTAGCCGAACATGCGGCCGAAGGCCGGGTTGTAGCGGTGGATCACCCGGTTACGGGTGTACATGATGCCGACCGTCGCGTTGTTCATGATGGCCTGGACTTCGAACAGCGCCTGGCGCGCCTCGGTCACGTCCTCGGCGATCCAGATGGTGCCGGCTTCGCGCGCGTTCGGGTCCACCGCGCGGCCGCGCAGGCGCGCCCACATGATGCTGCCATCGCGGCGCCGGAATGGCTGCTCGCCCTTTTCATACAGGCCGCCCGCGGCCAGCACGGGATACGCCTCCTCGACCAGCGTCTGGTAGCCTTCGGGCGTGGCGAAGATGTCGACGGGGCGCAGCCGGCACAGTTCGGCGTAGGAGTAGCCGAGCATCTCGCAGATGCGCGGATTGCAGGACTTGAACTGGCCCGGCAGCGTGAAAGCGATGCCGACCGGCGCGTTTTCCAGGATGGCGTGCTGCTCGCGCAATGCGACATGCAGCAATTCCTGCTCGAGGTCCGCGCCCTCGACCTGGGGCGCGAACTCGGCCACGAGCGCCTGCTTGCTGGGTAGTCGGTCCATTTATGATTATTCTGCTAAAGGCTAGGTTGCCATTTAGCAATCATAAACCACAAATGCTTGATGTTCCAAAACTAAGAGGCAACAAAAAAGGGCCGTGTTGTTGCGGCCCATCAACCGCTTAACTTAAAAGCAGTCCCCCGGCACGCGCACCCAGCCTTCCATCAGGACCCGCGCGCTACGGCTCATGATCGCCTTGGCCACGCTCCATTCGCCGTTCGCCTGCACCGCTTCGGCGCCCACGCGCAAGGTGCCGGACGGGTGGCCGAAGCGCACCGCCGTGCGTTCGCCGCCGCCGGCCGCCAGGTTCACCAGGGTGCCGGGAATCGCGGCGGCGGTGCCGATCGCCACCGCGGCGGTGCCCATCATCGCGTGGTGCAGCTTGCCCATCGAGAGCGCGCGCACCAGGAGGTCGACGTCGCCGGCATTGACCTGCTTGCCGCTCGAGGAGACGTAGTTCGCCGCCTTCGCCACGAATGCCACCTTCGGGGTGTGCTGGCGCTTGGCCGCTTCCTCGATGCTCGCGATCAGGCCCATGCGCAGGGCGCCGTGGGCGCGGATGGTTTCGAACATCGCCAGCGCACGCGGGTCGCCATTGATGGCCTCCTGCAGTTCGGTGCCGTTGTAGCCGATCGCTTCCGCATTCACGAAGATGGTCGGGATGCCGGCATTGATCATGGTGGCCTGCAGACGGCCGACACCGGGGACGTCCAGCTCGTCGACCAAGTTCCCGGTCGGGAACATCGACCCGCCTGCGCCCTCCTCTTCCGCCGCCGGGTCGAGGAACTCCAGCTGCACCTCGGCTGCCGGGAAGGTCACGCCGTCGAGTTCGAAGTCGCCGGTTTCCTGCACTTCGCCGTTCGTGACCGGGACGTGGGCGATGATGGTCTTGCCGATGTTGGCCTGCCAGATGCGCACGGTGGCCATGCCGTTTTGCGAAATGCGCGCCGGATCGACCAGGCCGCTGGCGATGGCGAAGGAACCGACCGCCGAGGACAGGTTGCCGCAATTGCCGCTCCAGTCGACGAAAGGCTTGTCGATCGAGACCTGGCCGAACAGGTAGTCGACGTCGTGATCCGGACGCTTGCTGCGGTCGACGATCACGGTCTTGCTGGTGCTCGAGGTGGCGCCGCCCATGCCGTCGATCTGCTTGGCGTAGGGGTCGGGGCTGCCGATCACGCGCAGCAGGAGCGCATCGCGCGCCGGGCCGGGCACGCGTGCGGCTTCGGGCAGGTCTTGCAGGCGGAAGAAGACGCCCTTGCTGGTGCCGCCACGCATGTAGGTGGCGGGGATCTTGATTTGGGGTTTGAAGGCCATTACATTGTCCGGTTTTGTAGGGTGGGCGGGTCTCCCGCCCACCCTACGGGTTACGCAGCGGCTTTCGGCGCCGACGATTCCAGGAAGTCCTGCGCGAAGCGCTGCAGAACGCCGCCGGCTTCGTAGATCGCCACTTCCTCGGCGGTATCGAGACGGCAGGTCACCGGCACCTCGACGCGCTCGCCATTGCGACGATGGATCACGAGCGTCAGGTCGGTGCGCGGCGTACGCTCGCCGATCACGTCGAAGGTCTCGGTGCCGTCGATACCCAGCGTGAGGCGGTTCACGCCCGGCTTGAACTCGAGCGGCAGCACGCCCATGCCGACCAGGTTGGTGCGGTGGATGCGTTCGAAGCCTTCGGCCACGATGGCCTCCACTCCCGCCAGGCGCACGCCCTTGGCCGCCCAGTCGCGCGACGAGCCCTGGCCGTAGTCGGCGCCGGCAATCACGATCAGCGGCTGCTTGCGCTCCATGTAGGTCTCGATCGCTTCCCACATGCGCGTCACGGTACCTTCCGGCTCGACGCGCGCCAGCGAGCCGGCCTTCACATTGCCCATCGCGTCACGCACCATCTCGTTCTTGAGGGTCGGATTCGCAAACGTCGCGCGCTGCGCCGTCAGGTGGTCGCCGCGGTGGGTCGCGTAGGAGTTGAAGTCTTCCTCCGGCAGGCCCATCTTCGCCAGGTATTCGCCGGCGGCCGAATCGAGCAGGATCGCGTTCGACGGCGACAGGTGGTCGGTGGTGATGTTGTCGCCCAGGACCGCCAGCGGGCGCATGCCGGCCAGCGTACGCTCGCCCGCCAGCGCGCCTTCCCAGTACGGCGGACGGCGGATGTAGGTGCTCTGCGGGCGCCAGTCGTACAGCGGGCTCACGCTGGGGCCGTCGTCCGCCACGCGCGCAAACATCGGCGTGTAGACCTTGCGGAACTGCTCCGGCTTGACGCTGCTGGCCACCACGGCATCGATCTCTTCGTCGGACGGCCACAGGTCGGCCAGGCGGATTTCCTTCCCGGAGGCGTCCACGCCCAGCACGTCCTTCTCGATGTCGAAGCGGATGGTGCCGGCGATCGCGTAGGCCACCACCAGTGCCGGCGAAGCCAGGAAGGCCTGCTTTGCATAGGGGTGGATACGGCCGTCGAAGTTGCGGTTGCCCGACAGGACGGCGGTCGCGTACAGGTCGCGTTCGATGATCTCCTGCTGGATGGTCGGGTCGAGCGCGCCGCTCATGCCGTTGCAGGTGGTGCAGGCGAAAGCGACCACGCCGAAGCCCAGCTTCTCCAGCTCGGGCATCAGGCCGGCTTCTTCCAGGTACAGGGCCACGGCCTTGGAACCCGGCGCGAGCGAGCTCTTGACCCAGGACTTGCGGGCCAGGCCAGCGCGGTTGGCGTTACGCGCGATCAGGCCCGCCGCGATCATGTTGCGCGGGTTGTTGGTGTTGGTGCAGCTGGTGATGGCCGCGATGATCACCGCGCCGTCCGGCATCAGGCCGGCTTCATTTTCCACCTTGCCGGCGATGCCGCGCTCTGCCAGTTCGGAGGTCGGCACCCGCTTGTGCGGGTTCGACGGACCGGCGATGTTGCGCACCACGGTCGAGAGGTCGAACGACAGCACGCGCTCGTACTGCGCGGTGGTGAGGGCGTCGGCCCACAGGCCGGCTTCCTTGGCGTAGGCTTCGACCAGTTGCACGGTCTCTTCCTCGCGGCCGGTCAGGCGCAGGTACTTGATGGTCTGCTCGTCGATGTAGAACATCGCGGCGGTGGCGCCGAACTCCGGGGCCATGTTCGAGATCGTGGCGCGGTCCCCCAGGGTCAGGCTCGACGCGCCTTCGCCGTAGAACTCGAGGTATGCGGACACCACCTTCGACTTGCGCAGGAACTCGGTCAGCGCCAGCACGATGTCGGTGGCGGTGATGCCCGGCTGGGCCTTGCCCGTCAGTTCGACGCCGACGATGTCCGGGAGGCGCATGTAGGAGGCGCGGCCCAGCATGACGCTTTCCGCTTCCAGGCCGCCCACGCCGATCGCGATCACGCCCAGGGCGTCGACCATCGGGGTGTGCGAGTCGGTGCCGACCAGCGTGTCCGGGTAGGCCACGCCCTTCTCGGACTGGATCACGGGCGACATGCGCTCGAGGTTAATCTGGTGCAGGATGCCGTTCCCCGGCGGGATCACGTCGACGTTCTGGAAGGCCTTCTTGGTCCACTCGATGAAGTGGAAGCGGTCTTCGTTGCGGCGATCCTCGATGGCGCGGTTCTTGGCGAAAGCATCCGGGTCGAAGCCGCCGCACTCGACGGCCAGCGAGTGGTCCACCACCAGCTGGGTGGGGACGACCGGGTTGACCATGGCGGGGTCGCCGCCCTGCTCCGCGATGGCGTCGCGCAGGCCGGCCAGGTCGACCAGCGCGGTCTGGCCCAGGATGTCGTGGCAGACCACGCGCGCCGGGAACCAGGGGAAGTCGAGGTCACGCTTGCGCTCGATGATCTGCTTCAGCGAGTCGGTCATGCTGGCGGGGTCGCAGCGGCGGACCAGGTTCTCGGCCAGCACGCGCGAGGTGTAGGGCAGCGTGTCATAGGCGCCGGGCTGGATGGCGTCGATCGCGGAGCGCGTGTCGAAGTAGTCCAGGGAGGTGCCTGGGAGGGGTTTGCGGTGATTGGTGTTCATCATGATGAAGCTCGATAGCGCCTGTGTGTTTAGCCACCCGCCGAGCCGTCATCCCGGCGCAGGCCGGGATCCAATTTTGTGTGCAGGCTATTCAAGCAAAACTTGGGTACCGGCCTTCGCCGGTACGACGGTCTTTAGGCTAGCAGTACTGTCTCTTAATTCCGATCCGCAATCGGCACAAACTGCAGATCCTCCGGACCCACATAATTCGCACTCGGACGGATGATCTTGTTGTCGATGCGCTGCTCGATGACGTGCGCGGCCCAGCCGGAGGTGCGCGAGATCACGAACAGCGGCGTGAACATGGCGGTCGGCACGCCCATCATGTGGTACGAGACGGCCGAGAACCAGTCCAGGTTCGGGAACATCTTCTTGACTTCCCACATCACCGACTCCAGGCGCTCGGCGATGTCGAACATCTTCATCGAGCCGGCTTCCTGCGACAGCGAACGCGCCACTTCCTTGATCACCACGTTGCGCGGGTCGCTGATGGTATACACCGGATGGCCGAAGCCGATCACGACTTCTTTGTTGGCCACGCGGTTGCGGATGTCCGCTTCGGCTTCGTCGGCGTTCTCGTAGCGCTTCTGGATGTCCAGCGCCACCTCGTTGGCGCCGCCGTGCTTCGGTCCACGCAGCGCGCCGATCGCGCCGGTGACGGCCGAGTGGATGTCGGAGCCGGTGCCGGCGATCACGCGGCTGGTGAAGGTCGAGGCGTTGAACTCGTGTTCCGCGTACAGGATCAGCGAGGTATGCATCGCGCGCACCCAGGAGTCGCGCGGCTTTTCGCCGTGCAGCAGGTGCAGGAAGTGGCCGCCGATCGAGTCGTCGTCGGTTTCCACTTCGATGCGCTTGCCGTTGTGGCTGAAGTGGTACCAGTACAGCAGCATCGAACCGAACGAAGCCATCAGGCGGTCGGCGATGTCGCGCGCGCCGGCCAGGTTGTGGTCGTCCTTCTCCGGCAGCACGCAGCCCAGCACCGACACGCCGGTGCGCATTACGTCCATCGGATGCGCGCCGGCCGGCAGCGCTTCCAGTGCGCTTTTTACTGCCTGCGGCAGGCCGCGCAGCGATTTCAGTTTGGCCTTGTAGCCCTTCAATTCAGCGACGGTGGGCAGCTTGCCATGCACCAGCAGGTAGGCGATCTCTTCGAATTCGCAGGAGGTCGCGACGTCCAGGATGTCGTAGCCGCGGTAGTGCAGATCGTTGCCCGACTTGCCCACCGAGCACAGTGCGGTATTGCCGGCGGCGACGCCGGACAGGGCCACCGATTTCTTTGGCTTGAACGTTGGGGTCTCGTTGTTCTGGGTGCTCATGTAGCGGGCTCCTTAATTGGTTTTCTTCTGGGCGAACAGCGCGTCGAGCTTCTGTTCGTAGCTGTGGTAGTCGATGCGGTCGTAGAGTTCGGCGCGGGTCTGCATCGTATCCAGCACGTTCTTCTGGGTGCCGTCGCGGCGGATCGCGTTGTACACGTTCTCGGCCGCCTTGTTCATGGCGCGGAAGGCCGACAGCGGATACAGGGCGATGCTCACGTTGGCGCTGCGCAGTTCGTCCAGGGTGAACAGCGGGGTCGCGCCAAACTCGGTGATGTTGGCCAGCACCGGCACCTTGACGGCGTCGGCGAACTGTTTATACATCTCCAGGCTGGTCATCGCTTCGGGGAAGATCATGTCGGCGCCAGCTTCCACGCAGGCCACGGCGCGCTCGATGGCAGCGTCCAGACCTTCCACGGCCAGCGCGTCGGTGCGCGCCATGATCACGAAGTTCGCGTCAAGGCGGGCGTCGGCGGCGGCTTTCACGCGGTCGACCATCTCGTCCTTGCTGACGATTTCCTTGCCCGGACGGTGGCCGCAGCGCTTGGCGCCGACCTGGTCTTCGATATGGCAGGCGGCGGCGCCGGCCTTTTCAAGGGAGCGCACGGTGCGCGCGACGTTGAAGGCCGAGGCGCCGAAGCCGGTGTCGATGTCGACCAGCAGCGGCAGATCGCACACGTCGGTAATGCGGCGCACGTCGATCAGGACGTCTTCCAGGCTTGAAATGCCCAGGTCCGGCAGGCCCAGCGAACCGGCGGCGACGCCGCCGCCCGACAGGTAGATGGCGCGGTAACCGGCGCGCTTGGCCAACAGCGCGTGGTTGGCGTTGATCGCGCCGATGACCTGCAACGGGGATTCTTCCTGGACGGCCTTGCGGAATGCCGCACCGGCGGAGTAGTGACTCATGCTGAACCTTTCGAATGATGCGTTGATCGAATACGCATGTCTAATGCAAGCGGCGTGCCAGAGCAGATTGACTGAAATATCAAGGACTTAGCTCGCCCTTGCGAACTCATGTGTTTCACACTGCTGAAACATGAAACGCAAATGAAACATTGTAGCAATAAAAAAACCCCGCCGCAGCGGGGTTCCAGGCAGAGTGCGAAGACTCAGTGTGCCGATGCCGCGGCGGCGCCGATGCCGGTTTCCGAACGCACTTCCTGCGCTTCGAAGCCGGCCTTGTCGATCGCGGCGCGCGGGCTCTTGTCGGTCACCGAGAAGAACCAGATACCGATGAAGCCCACCGCCATCGAGAAGATCGCCGGCGAGGTGTAGGGGAAGATCGGCGCAGCGTTGCCGAGCACGTCGACCCACACCGACTTCGACACCAGGGTCAGGAGTACGGCGGTAGCCAGGCCCAGGAAGCCGCCCACGGTGGCGCCGCGGGTGGTGCACTTGCTCCACAAGACCGACATGAACAGCACCGGGAAGTTGGCCGAGGCGGCGATCGCGAAGGCCAGCGACACCATGAAGGCGACGTTCTGCTTCTCGAACGCGATCCCGAGCAGCACCGCGATGACGCCGAGCGCGATGGTGGTGATCTTCGAGACTTTCAGTTCGTCCGCGCTGTTGGCCTTGCCTTTCTTGAACACGGTGGCGTACAGGTCGTGCGACACGGCCGAGGCGCCCGACAGGGTCAGGCCGGCCACCACCGCCAGGATGGTGGCGAAGGCCACTGCCGAGATGAAGCCCAGGAAGATGTCACCGCCCACGGCCTTGGCCAGGTGCACCGCCGCCATGTTGTTACCACCCAGGAGCTTGCCCGCAGCGTCCTTGAAGTCGGGGTTGGTACCGACCAGCACGATCGCGCCAAAGCCGATGATGAAGATCAGTAGGTAGAAATAGCCGATCCAGGTGGTCGCCCACAGCACCGACTTGCGTGCTTCCTTCGCGCTTGGGACGGTGAAGAAACGCATCAGGATGTGCGGCAGGCCGGCGGTGCCGAACATCAGCGCCATGCCGAAGGAGATCGCCGAGATCGGGTCCTTCAGGAAGGTACCCGGCCCCATGATCGAATCGCCCTTGGCGTGCACCTCGGTCGCGGTGGCGAACAGTTTTTCGGGGCTGAAGTCGTACTGCGCCAGCACCGAGAAGGCCATGAAGGAGGCGCCCGCCAGCAGCATGACGGCCTTGATGATCTGCACCCAGGTGGTGGCGGTCATGCCGCCGAACAGCACGTACACCATCATCAGGATACCGACGATGACGACGGCAATCCAGTACTCGAGGCCGAACAGCAGCTTGATCAGCTGGCCGGCGCCAACCATCTGCGCGATCAGGTAGAAGGCCACCACCACCAGGGTGCCGGAGGCCGCGAACACGCGGATCGGCTTCTGGTGGAAGCGGTAGGCGGCGACGTCGGCGAAGGTGAAGCGGCCCAGGTTGCGCAGGCGCTCGGCCATCAGGAAGGTGATGACGGGCCAGCCGACCAGGAAGCCGATGGCGTAGATCAGGCCGTCGAAACCGTCCAGGAACACGGCGGCGGAAATACCCAGGAAGGATGCGGCCGACATGAAGTCGCCGGCGATTGCGAGGCCGTTCTGGAAGCCGGTGATGCCGCCGCCCGCGGTATAGAAGTCGGAGGCCGAGCGGGTCTTGGCCGCGGCCCACTTGGTGATGAACAGGGTCAGCACGACGAAAATCGCGAACATGCTGATCGCGGTCCAGTTGGTGGCCTGCTTGGTGGCCTGGCCCAGGTCCGGCGCGGCCATGGCGGCGCCGCTCAGGGCCAGCAGCGCACATGCACTCATGCTTCGGAGTTTCATGCGGCCTCCTTGCGTGCGGTCGTTGCACGGGCCTTGATGGCCTCGGTCAGCTCGTCGTACTCGCTGTTGGCGCGGCGTACGTAGATGGCGGTGACGGCAATCGTGAACAGGATCACGAAGATCCCTGCCGGGATGGCCCAGGTCATGACGCCCGCGCCGATGCGCGCGCCCATGAGTTCCTTGTCGAAGGCGCACAAGAGCGTGAAGCCGTAGTACACGACCATCATGCTCCAGGTAAGAATCCAGCCGAAGCGCGAGCGCTTCGCGACCAGCTTGCGATAGTTGGGGTCGGACTTGACCCGTTGTACAACGTCTTGTTCCACTTGTGTCTCCTGTTATCTATTCTGGTGATGCCTGGTATTCAGGGCTGAGCCCATCCTACGGGCCCGCCCTTACCTCATTCTTACGCTCGCTTACGTGGAACTGACAGCGGCAGCGGGAACCGGCGCGTGGAATCGGCTACACTTGAAACATGAGTTACGGATCACGCAACCCCGCACGCACGCAATCTGAAGACGCCGACAAGCCGGTCATCTGGACCGTTTCGGTTTCGCGCCTGTCCGACCTGTTCCGCGACATCACCCTCGAGTACGACCACCTCGCGACGATCGAGCCGCTGCACCTCGGCTTCGACGAAGCCGCGCGCACCCTGCGCGAACGCCTCGCCACGGAGCGCTGCGACGTGGTGATCGCGGCCGGTTCCAACGCGGCCTACCTCAAGGGCCGGATCTCGGTGCCGGTGGTGGTGGCCAAGGCCAGCGGCTACGACGTGATGCAGGCGCTGGCGCGCGCGCGCCGCGTCTCGAACCGCATCGGCGTGATCACCTACCAGAAGCTGCTCCCTGAACTGTCCGACTTCGCCGCTACCTTCGGCATCGACATCGCGCAGCGCACCTACGTGACCGAGGAAGACGCGCGCGCCGGCATCAATGAGCTGAAAGCGGCCGGCATCGACGTCATCGTCGGCGCCGGTTTGATTACCGACCTGGCCGAGGAAGCGGGCCTGACCGGCGTATTCCTGTACTCCGCCGCCTCGATCCGCCAGGCCTTCGACGACGCGCTCGAAATGGCGCGCCTGACCCATCTGGAAGCCGGCCGCGGACGGCGCGGCGCCGCATCCGACACCCGCCGCGCACGCCGCGGCCTGCACGACCTGCGCGGCGAATCGGCCGCAATGGAGCGTCTGCGCCAGACCGTGGTGCTGTACGCGCGCTCGCCGGCCACGGTGCTGATCCAGGGCGAGACCGGCAGCGGCAAGGAACTGGTGGCGCAGGCCATCCACCGCGAAGGCGCGCGCCTGGCCGCCAACCGCCCCTTTATTGCGGTGAACTGCGGTGCGATCGCCGAGTCGCTGCTGGAATCCGAACTGTTCGGGCATGAAGAAGGCGCCTTCACCGGCGCGCGCCGCGGCGGCCATGCGGGCCTGTTCGAGGCGGCCAATGGCGGCACCCTGTTCCTCGACGAGATCGGCGAAATGCCGCTGGCCCTGCAGACGCGCCTGTTGCGCGTGCTGGAAGAACGCGAGGTGATGCGCGTGGGCGGCACGCGGCCGGTGCCGATCGAGGTGCGCGTGATCAGCGCCACCCACTGCGATCTGGAAGCGCGGGTGCGCGAAGGGCGCTTCCGCGCCGACCTGTTCTATCGCCTGGCGGTGCTGCGCCTGGCCTTGCCCTCGCTGCGCGAGCGGGTCGCGGACATCGTCCCGCTGGCCGAATGGTCGCTCAAGCATGCGCTGGCGGCGCTCGGCGCCAAGCCGCACCCGAACCTGCATGCCGAAATGAAGGCGTGTTCCGCCCTGCTCGAGGCCTACGCCTGGCCCGGCAATGTGCGCGAGCTGCGCAACCTGATGGAGCGGCTGGCCCTGTTCCTGGCTGCCGAACCCTTGCAGGCGCTGACACCGGGTTTCCTGGTGTCGATTGCCCCGGAGCTAGCGAACCTGACGACGGCGCTCAGCGCCCTGCCCGCTCCCGCATCGGCAGCCACGGAAAGCATCGCCGCGGTACTGGCCCGCTACGGCGGCCAGCGCGACGCCGCCGCCCGGCATCTGGGCATCAGCCGCACCACCTTGTGGCGCCGTTTAAAGTCGGAAAACCATTCCTGATCAACACTCCCTTCAATAATCGCCGTATCATGTCTTTTTTACATGGCCTGGCACCCATTGAATGCCAGCTCCTCGACTAGCGCCGCCCACAAGGCGGCGCACCGCCCGGGCCCTGCCCGGCCTTTCGGAGGCACTATGCAACATGCTTCGCAAGCTGCACTGTTTTCGCTGATCGGTGACACCCCCCTGATTGAAGTGACGCGGATCGACACCGGTCCCTGCCAGCTGTTCCTGAAACTCGAATCGCAAAACCCCGGCGGCTCCATCAAGGACCGCATCGGCCGCGCCATGATCGAGCAGGCCGAGCACGATGGGCACCTGGCGCCCGGCGGCACCGTGGTCGAAGCCACCGCCGGCAACACCGGCCTGGGACTGGCCCTGGTGGCCCGCATCAAGGGCTATCGCGTGGTGCTGGTCGTGCCCGACAAGATGGCGGCCGAGAAGATCCTGCACCTGAAGGCGCTCGGCGCCGAGATCCACCTGACGCGCTCCGACGTCGGCAAGGGTCATCCCGAGTATTACCAGGATGTCGCCGCGCGCCTGGCCAAGGAAATCCCCGGCGCCTGGTTCGCCGACCAGTTCAACAACCCGGCCAACCCGCGCGCCCACGAAACCACCACCGGCCCCGAGATCTGGGACCAGGTCAACCACAAGCTGGACGCCATCGTGGTCGGCGTCGGCTCGTCGGGCACCCTCACCGGCCTGTCGCGCTATTTCAAGAAAACCCAGCCCAACCTCGAATTCGTGCTGGCCGACCCGAAAGGCTCGATCCTGGCCGACTACATCAACACCGGGGTGCTGCGCACGGACGCCGGTTCCTGGGCCGTCGAGGGCATCGGCGAGGACTTCATCCCCGGCATCGCCGACCTGTCGCGCGTGAAGAAGGCCTATACCATCGACGACGAGGAAAGCTTCGGCACTGCGCGCCTGCTGCTGCAGCAGGAAGGCATCCTTGGCGGGTCGTCGACCGGCACCCTGCTGGCCGCGGCCCTGCGCTACTGCCGCGAACAGACCCGCCCCAAGCGCGTGGTCACCTTCGTGTGCGATACCGGCACCCGCTACCTGAGCAAGGTGTACAGCGACGGCTGGATGGTCGACCAGGGCATCATTACGCGTCCCAAGACCGGCGACCTGCGCGACCTGATCGGCCGCCGCTACGACGAGGGCGAAGTGGTGACGCTGTCGCCCACCGACACCCTGCTCACCGCCTTCAACCGCATGCGCAACGCCGACCTGCAGCAGCTGCCGGTGATCGACGACAAGGGCAAGCTGGCCGGCCTGATCGACGAATCCGACCTGCTGCTGCACGTCACCGGCAAGCAGGCCGACTTCAGTGCGCCCGTTTCCAGCACCATGACTTCCTCGCTCCAGACCCTGCAGCCCAGCGCCAGCATGGGCCACCTGCGCGAGATCCTCGACCGCGGGCTGACCGCCGTGATCCACGACGGCGAGCGCTTCTATGGCCTGATCACCCGCTACGACCTGCTCAACCATCTTCGTAGGACCCTTTCATGACCGACCAGAAAAAACACATTGCCACCCGCGTCATCCACGGCGGCCAGGCGCCGGAGCCCAGCACTGGCGCCGTGATGCCGCCGATCTTCGCCACCTCGACCTTCCGCCAGGAGAGCCCGGGCGTGCACAAGGGCCTGGACTACGGCCGCTCGCACAACCCGACGCGCTGGGCGCTGGAGCGCTGCGTGGCCGACATCGAAAGCGGCAGCGCCGCCTTCGCATTCGCTTCCGGCCTGGCCGCGATCGCGGCGGTGCTGGAACTGCTGCCGGCGAACTCGCACATCGTGGCGGGCGACGACATGTATGGCGGCACCTTCCGCCTGTTCGAGCGCGTGCGCAGGAAGAGCGCGGGCCACAGCTTCAGCTACGCCGACCTGACCGACCCGGACGCATTGGCCAAGGCCTTGACGCCGGAAACGAAGCTGGTCTGGGTCGAGACCCCGACCAACCCGATGCTGAAACTGGCTGACCTGGCGGCGATTGCGTCGCTGTGCCGCGCGCGCGGCGTGATCACCGTGTGCGACAACACCTTCGCCAGCCCGATCGTGCAACGCCCGCTGGAACTGGGCTTCGACATCGTGGTGCACTCGACCACCAAGTACATGAACGGCCACTCCGACGTGATCGGCGGCGTGGCGGTGGTCGGCAAGGAAGAGCGCCACGCGGCCCTGGGCGAACAGCTGGGCTTCATCCAGAACGCCGTGGGCGCGATCCAGGGCCCCTTCGACAGCTTCCTGGTGCTGCGCGGGATCAAGACCCTGGCCCTGCGCGTGGAGCGCAGCAGCGCCAATGCGCTGGCGCTGGCCCAGTGGCTGGAACGCGAGCCGAAGGTGCGCAAGGTGTTCTACCCGGGCCTCGAGTCGCACCCCCAGCATGCGCTGGCACGGCGCCAGATGAACGGGTTCGGCGGCATCGTCTCGATCGACCTCGCCACCGATCTCGCTGGCGCACGCCGCTTCCTGGAAGCTTGCGAGGTGTTCACCCTGGCCGAAAGCCTGGGCGGCGTCGAGAGCCTGATCGAGCACCCGGCCCTGATGACCCATGCCAGCATTCCGGCCGAACAGCGCGCCCAGCTGGGCATCGGCGATGGCCTGATCCGCCTGTCGGCCGGCATCGAGCACCTGGACGACCAGCGCGAAGACCTGCGCCGCGCGCTGGCGGCGATATAGAACCTATTCCGGCAGGGGAGGAGGAAGTTGATGGCGATGCATGGCAAGTGTGGGCAAGGCGCGAGGAGGCCGCATGGCGAGCCATGCAACGACGAGCAACGCAGCACACGCTTGTCAGGCGCGCCAGCAACGACTCATCCCCTGCTGGGATAGGTTCCTAGTGCCCTTCACCCTGTGCCACCCGGCCGCGGTGCTGCCGCTGCATGCGGCGGCGCCGCGGCTGACCTCCCTGTCGGCGCTGGCCGTCGGCAGCATGGCGCCGGATTTCGTCTATTTCCTGTCGCTCGGCGTTGGCGGCGGCTTCACCCACAGCGCGGCCGGCGTCCTGTTCTACTGCGTGCCGGCCGGGCTGCTGGTCTGGCTGATCTACCATCTGCTGCTGCGCGATGCGCTGCTGGCCTGGGCTCCATCCGCCATCGCCGTCCGCATGGCGCCCCACCTAGATTGGCAGCCGCGCGACCTGCGCGGCGCCCTCATCGTGCTCGCCTCGCTGGCCATCGGCGCCGCCACTCACGTCTCCTGGGATGCCTTCACCCATGCCAACACGCTAGTGGTGCGCCAATTCGAGCTGCTGCGCACGCCGCTTGCGCTGGGCGGCATGACGATCCCCGTGTTCAAGCTGCTGCAGCACCTGAGTACCTTGGCCGGCGCGCTAATTATTGCCTCCTGGTTTGCCCGCCGTGAGCCGGGCGCGCTGCCGCGGGGACGTCCGGGATCGGGACATCGGCTGATCGTGTTCGCCGTGCTCACTGCGGCTGCGGTGTCCGGCGCTGCGCATGGCTTCTGGATGCGGCCCGCACGCAGCGTCGAGCATGCCATGTTCAACACGGTGGTCAGCGCGATGGCCGCGCTGGCGGCCGTCATCCTCGTGCTTAGTGCGGGACGCAAGATCGCCCAACGAGCCGACTAAGCGGCGTGTCGTATCGCTGTCGTGTTCCTGTCGTGTCCCTGTCGTCGCTTTAAAAACGCGAGCTACCCATACTTGGGACTCCGCACAAGGAGAGTCTTATGTCGATTCAAAAAATGCGTCTCAAACGAGGCTGGTCGCAACAGCAGCTAGCCGACGCCAGCGGCCTGAATGTCCGTACCGTCCAGAGGATCGAGGCCGGCCATCCGGGCAGTATCGAATCGATCAAATCCATCGCTGCGGTGTTCGAAGTCGATTTCTCAACTCTTTCCAGCGAGGCGATCATGGTGGACAAACAGAACGGTACGGACGCGATCCGCGAGCGAATGGCATTCATGCGGGTGCGGCGCATCCGCGGCTTTTATATGCATCTGATGCTGTATCTGATCGTGACGGCGGGATGCGCCCTCATCGATTTCTTCACGTCGCCGGGTGTCCTCTGGTTCGTCGGCCTGGCGCTGTTCTGGGGCCTCGCCGTGCTGGTGCACGCCCTGACGGTGTTCGTCTTCGAACGCTTCTTCGGCGGTCCTTGGGAACTGGACCAGGTCGAGAAACTGCTCGGCCGCCCTCTCTAGCCTTAGAGCTGGCACAGGCGGCCGCCGTCGACCAGCAGCGAGGCGCCCTGGATGAAGGACGCCTCGCTCGACGCAAGAAAAGCGATTGCGGCTGCGACCTCTGCCGGCTTGCCCACCTCGGCCGCATCGAGGTGCTCGGTGCCGGATTTCACCTGCGGGTTATTCCATAACATCGGCGTGTCGACGGCGCCGGGCAGGATCGCGTTCACCCGGATGCCCTTGGGGATACCCTCGATCGCCGCCGAGCGGGTCAGGGACAGCAGCGCCGCCTTGGCGGCGGCATAGGGCGCGACGTTCGGCTCGGTTTTCAGCGCATGCACGCTGGCGACGTTGACGATGGCGCTGCCGGGCGGCATGTGCAGGAAGCCCTGCTTGATGAAGTAGAAGGCGCCGAGCAGGTCGACCCGCAGCACCTGGTTCCAGTCCGCGCCGCTCAGCGCCTCGATCGGCCGGAACATCATGAGCCCGGCGTTGTTGACGACGACGTCGAGCCGGCCGAAACGCCTCAAGACCTGTTCCACGGCTGCCGCCACCTGCCCTTCGTCGCCCACGTCGCACACCACTTGCATGGTATCGCCCTGGATCTGCGCGGCGGTTGCCGCCAGCGCATCCGAATCATGGTCGACCAGCGCCACCGTCGCGCCCTCGGCGGCGAAACGCTGCGCCGTGGCCAGGCCGATGCCGCCGGCGGCGCCGGTGACGATCGCGACTTGGCCGGCGAAGCGCATGCCCTACTCCGTGTTCCTGGGCGCGCCGGTGGCCGCGACCGGGTCCGGCATGCGGCGCGGCCGCGAACCGCCGCGTTCCGGGTAATCCTCGTCGAGCTCCAGCGGCACCTGCAGGCACACGCTCTGGGTCGGCAGCACTTCGGTCCAGTCGCGGATCAGGTCGCGGTAGGCAAGGCCCACCGGCCGCAAATTGCGGTCGAGATCGGCCAGCCCCAGCGCGTTGACGTGGCCGTTGTCCTCGCGCAGGCTGGTGTCCCAGTCCACCTGGTCGGTCAGCGAATACCAGGTGAAGCCGACCAGCGGCACGCCGTTGTTGCGCACGCGGAGCACGTTGGCCCATTCCTTGCGCAGCCAGCGCACCGCCTCGTCGCCGCAAGGGCCTTCGCACAGGTTGGTCTCGGTGTGCATCACCGGCAGGCGGTAGCGGTTGTAGTACTGGTGGGTGATGACCGCATAGCCGAAGATCTCGCCGGACGCCGTGCTGGATCCATCGTCCGTGACCAGATGCTCGTTGGTCTGGTAGTAGTCGTTCCCCATGATGCAGTGGTGCTTCAGGTTGTTGTTGAGGAAGTAGTGGTATTCCTCGCGCGTCATGCCGTTGTCGAGCAGGTACTCGTACATGGTGGAGTCGACGCGCCGGCCATAGTTCAGGTCGAGCGACAGGAAGCGGCGCGCGTTCATGGTTTCCGCCGGCCCGATCGCGGCGGGCGACTTGGCGTGGAAGTATTCGGTCGATTCGCTCTGCACGAACAGCGCGTCCGGCCGCACTTCCAGGATCGCCCGCATGGCGAGCAGATTCGCCTTCACCAGGTGCTTGAGGGCCGTCACGAAGGCGCGATCGCTGCGCATCTGCTCGTTCCACCAGCCGTACAGGGCGGAGAACAGCGCGCTGATCGACATCTCGTTGACCGGCGTGTACAGCTGGATCCACGGGTAGCGCAAGGCAAAGGCGCGCGCGTAGTCGGCGAAGATGGCGGGGAAATCCGGATTCTGGAAGTTACCGAGGAAATCGGGCAGGCCGAAGTGGCACAGGTCGACGATGGCGACCAGGCCGCGCCGCCGCAGCTCGGGAAAGGTCTCGTCGGCGAAGGACCAGTCGTAGCGCCTGGGACCGACCAGGGTGGTGTGCAGCGGCGGGCCGTAGCGCAGGAAGCGGATGCCGATTTCCTGCACCAGGTCGAAGTCGCGCCGCCAGTGGCGGTAGTGACCGCACTTTTCCATCTCGTCCATGCGCTTCCTGCCGCCGTCGATGGTCGGGATGCTGTTCTCGATGCCGGTGGCAAAAAGAAATCCTGGCTGATTCGACACCATCTCTTCCCCTGTCTGCCCTACCCGAGCAGGCAATATAAACCCGCAGCCCGGATCGCAGCGCACTCCTCCGTTGTTTTCCATGAACAACTATTGGTGACTAAGGGAAATTTGATCCAAATCAAATCTTTTTTGGGGCCAAAAAATCAGGATGGCACTGCTGTTCCAAAACGCATCCGGCACGGATGAACGATCAACGCAATAAGCAGGAATAACATGTTTGCACGATTCAAAGTTGGTACAAAAATCATTTCCGGATTCCTGTTCCTGACCGTGCTCGGCGCGACGGTGGCGGCGGTGGGTCTCTTCAATCTCGCCAAGATGAACACGCTGGCAGAACGCATGTATGAACAGGAACTGCTCGGCCTTTCGTATATCAAAGAAGCAAATATCAACCTGATCTACGTGGGCCGCGCCCGCGGCAATTACCTGCTGTCGACGACTGCGCAGGAACGCCAGACCAATCTCGACAATATCGGCAAGTACATGGCCGCTATCAAGGATTACCTCGGCAAGGCACAGCCCCTGTTCGTCACCGATGAAGCCAAGCGCCTGTTCGCCGAATACGCCCGCACCTCGGTCGACTACGAGCGCGAACTGGCTGGTGTTTTCACACTGGCGGCGAAAGAGGACCTGGCGACGCGCAGCGCCGAGCTCAGCAGCGCGCTGACGCAGACGCGTGCGCATGCCAATACGCTCGACGATCTGCTGACGAAGCTGTCGCACTCGAAGGAGAACCGGGCGAAGGAAGCGGCGGCCGAAACCGGCCGCATGTACGCATCCAGCCGCGACTTCATGATCGTCCTGACCTTGTGCAGCGCCCTCGCCGGCGTCGCCATCGGCGTCCTGATCACGCGCGACCTCACCCGCCAGCTCGGCGGCGAACCGCGTGACGCCGCCACCATCGCGGCAGCGATCGCAGCCGGCGATCTGGGCGTGCCGATTCCGACCAGGACCGGCGATACCTCGAGCATGATGGTGGCGCTGCAGCGCATGCGCGACAGCCTGGCCGGCATCGTCGGCCGGGTCAGGGCCGGCACCGATACCATCGCCACCGCCTCGGCGCAGGTGGCAGCCGGCAGCCAGGACCTGTCCTCGCGCACCGAGCAGCAGGCCAGCTCGCTCGAGGAAACCGCGTCTTCGATGGAAGAGCTGACCTCGACCGTGAAAGGCAATGCCGACAATGCCCAGCAGGCGAACGCGCTGGCGGCCAGGGCATCTGAAGTCGCGATCCAGGGCGGCGACGTGATCCGCGAAGTGGTGAGCGTGATGGACGAGATCAACGAATCCTCCGGCAAGGTCGTCGACATCATCTCCGTCATCGACGGCATCGCCTTCCAGACCAACATCCTGGCCCTGAATGCTGCGGTGGAAGCGGCCCGCGCCGGCGAACAGGGCCGCGGTTTCGCCGTCGTCGCCTCCGAAGTACGCACACTGGCCCAGCGTTCGGCTGCGGCGGCCAAGGAAATCAAGGCGCTCATCGGCACCTCGGTCGAGAAGGTCGACAGCGGCAGCCAGCTGGTCGCCCGCGCCGGCAAGACCATGGACGACATCGTCGACAGCGTGCGCCACGTCAGCGAGATCATGCGCGAGATTTCGAGCGCCACCCAGGAGCAGACCAGTGGCATCGAGCAGATCAATATGGCGGTGGCCCAGATGGACCAGGTGACGCAGCAGAACGCGGCCCTGGTCGAAGAAGCAGCGGCGGCCTCGGAATCGATGCAGGAAGAAGCGGCGCGCCTGGCCAAGGTGGTCAGCGTGTTCCGGCTGGCCGGCGCCGGCGCGGATGCCGGCGCCACCGCCCCGGCACGCTCGGCGAAGCGCGTCGCCGTGCGCGCGCCTGCAATGCTGGCAGGCGTGCCGGCCTAGCGTCCTAGGCAGCCCGTGCGCGGCGCCGCCGCATTCCATAGAGCATGAACGCGACGATGGCGAGGTTCAGGCAGAGCAGGACGACGCTCAATGGACCAGGACGGCGCACCAGCTCCGCCAATTCGAAGGGCACATACACCGCGCCGCTGCTTGCTGCCAACAATTCGCCCCAGGCGCGCTCGTGCCACAGGCCGTAGGCCTCGACCAAGCGCACCGCCGCATAGGCAAAGGCGCCCAGCGCCAGCTGCATCAGGTGGGTGTTGTCGAGGTGGCCGGCATAGGCGAGGAACACGCGCGGCAGGCGCGCGGCCGGATTCAGGTGCGTGTGCCGGACCAGCTCCTCGGCGACGCGCTGCAGGTCGTGGTGCAGCAGGGCGAACAGGCCGCAGCCGGCCAGCACCACCACCAGGCCTTTCACGGCTTCGAGCGCGGCGACGGCGCGCATTCCCTGCGACAGCTTCATCTTTTCTCCCGAGCGACAGGCCCGGGACGATTCTAGCGTGGGTAGATGAAGCCGGTGCGAATGTCCATCGGGACCAGGCGCCCACCCTCGCGCACGGTCAGGCGCTGCGGCGGCTCCTCGCCGGCCAGCACGCGCCGCGTGATCGGCAGGCCTTCGGCCTTGCGCAGCAGTTCGTCGCTGCGTTCGTAGACATTGGGGCAGCCGGTCGCTTTCAACAGCGCCTGCACCACGGCGACCTTCCACAGGTCGACCCCGGCGGCATTGAACTGGCACACCAGGTAGCCGGAAGCGCCGCCATAGGCGTGCACCAGCAGCCCGGGCAGGCCACCCTGTTCGCCGTCGACCAGCTGGACCAGGGCCTGCGGATCGGCATCGGCAGCCAGACGGCGTTCCACGGCGGCCTGCACCCGGCGCTTGATCAACGCGTGGTCGACCGGCTCGTCCTCGCGGAGGGTCCAGACCCGGGCCGCGATCTGCGATTTGGCGTTGTAGGCCGCGCGCGCCAGGAAGCGGCGCGACGAGGACTGCACGACCGCGGTGGCGCCCGGCTTGTTGCGTTCCATGGGCTTGCCCTCGACCTTGTCGATCGCGGACAGGTAGATCCAAGGGTCGCCGGACAGCAGGGCCTGTTCCTTGCCCTGTTTGATGGTAATGATGAGCATGCGCGGCTTTCGTTTTCGAGGACGGCATGATACAGCAAGCCGCTCTCCTCGCCGCTTCCTTCACCTCGCCAGTACCCGTTGCGCCTGCGCGTCCGGGCGCAGCTTGAAGGTCGCCACCAGTTGCGACAGCTCGGCCGCCTGCCGGCGCATCGATGCCGCGGCGGCAGCGGCCTGCTCGACCATGGCGGCATTCTGCCGGGTCGATTCGTCCATCTCGGCGATCGCCTGGCTGACCTGGGCCACGCCGCCGGCCTGCTCGCTGCTTGCGGTGTGGATGGTGTCGAGCAGCCCGGCCACGTCATGCACATGGGCCAGCACCGCGCGCATGGTCTCGCCTGCGGCGCCGGCGATGTCGGTGCCGGCGGCGATCTCCTGGGTCGACTCGCCGATCAGTTTCTTGATCTCCTTCGCCGCCGTGGCCGAGTGCTGGGCCAGGTTGCGGACCTCGGCCGCCACCACCGCGAAGCCGCGTCCTTCGGCGCCGGCGCGCGCCGCTTCCACCGCCGCGTTCAGAGCCAGGATATTGGTCTGGAAGGCGATGCTGTCGATCATGGCCGTGATGTCGACGATCCGCTCGCTCGACTCCTTGATGGCTCCCATGCGCGCCACCACCTGCTCGACCGCTTCGGCGCTGCGCACCGCCACGCTCGACGCCGAGCGGGCCATCGCATGGGCCGCGCGCGCACTCGCATTATTGCGGGCGATGGCTTCGCCCAGGTCGTCCATCGCACCGACGGTCTGGCGGATCGCCGCGGCCTGGCGTTCGGTGCGCTGCGCCAGATCCTGGTTGCCGTCGGCGATGTCGCTCGATGCCGTGTCGATCGCGTGCGCGCCCTGCATGACCTGGGACACGGTGACGGACACGCCGCCCGTCATGCCATTCAAGGCGTCGAACAGACGGCCGATCTCGTCGTGGCGACCGTGGCGGATCACGGGACGCAGGTCGCCGTGGGCCACCTGCTCGGCCAGCGCGGCGGCCTGCCGCAGGGGGCCGACGATATTCCGGGTCAGGATCCAGGCCATGGCGGCGCCGATCGCCAGCGCGCCGACGCCCAGTGTCAGCACCAGCGACTTGCCCGCCGATGAAGCGGCCGCCGATTCCTCTGCGAGACGACGCGCTTCTTCCGTCTCGTGGGTCAGCAGGGTTGCCAGCGCGCCGATATACGCCTGGTAGCCCTTCTCCCAGTCGCCGCCCACGAGCTGCTCGACGACCTGGGTCTGGCCCAGCTCCTTGGCCTGGAACAGCGCGGCCTGGACCTTGTCCAAAGTCTGCTTGCGCCTGTCCGCTTCGGCAACCAGCGCTGCCTCGCGTGCGGACAGCGGCATCCTGGCCAGCTTCGCTTCCAGTCCGGCGGCAGCCTTCTTGCCCTGGGCCAGCTGGGCGCCGAAATAGTCCGCCAGCTCCAGGCTGTCGCTACGCGCGATGGCGATGGCGCGCGAGCCATTCAGGCGCTCGATACCCAGCAGGTCGGCGCTCAGCTGCTGCTTGGCCAGCTTGTCATAGACGAGGTCGTGCGTGAGCCGGTCAGTCGACTGCATGCGCCACAGCGCCACGGCGGACAGGATCAGGATCAGCAGGGAGACGATACCGAAGGCGCCGAGAAGTTTCGTACCGGTCTGGGGCGTTGCGAGTGGCATTGCAAGTATCCGTAGAGTGGAATAGTTGCAGTGTAGAAAGGTTATGTTACAAGGTAATGAACCCGGCGATGGCCGCCAGCGCCGAACTTAGCCTGGTAATGCTCGCTGTTACCGAACGTCGGGACCCGTGCAATCAAGGTACTGTATGTCCTCGCTGCGATCTGCCAAGCTTGATCGCTTAACTCACCCTGGAGGACATGATGAATGGACGCAAGAAACTGGTTGGGCAGCGCATTGCCGTGCTGGCGACCGACGGCTTCGAGCAGGTCGAACTGAGTGTGCCGGTCACCGCGCTCGAGGCGGCAGGAGCGCAGGTGGACATCGTGTCGCTGCACCGCGGCAGCATTCGCGGCGTCAACCTGAACAAGCCGGCCAAACGGGTCGACGTCGATAGGACGATCGACGAGGCAAGGGCGAGCGAATACGACGGGCTCCTGATTCCCGGTGGCTTCATCAACCCCGATTTGCTGCGCCAGTCCGCCAAGGCGCGCAACTTCGTGCGCGAATTCGACCAGCAGCGCAAACCCATTGCGACGCTGTGCCACGGTCCATGGCTGCTGGCATCGACCGGGCTGGCGGACGGGCGCGCGCTCACCTCATGGCCCGGCGTGCGCGACGACATGGTCAACGCGGGGGCCACATGGCTCGACCAGGAAGTGGTGCGTGACGGTAACTGGCTGACCAGCCGCGGTCCGCAGGACATGGTGCCCTTCGTGCGCGAGATGATCCAGCTGTATGCCGGCGGTCCGGCCAGCAGCCGCGCGTTGAAGCGTCGCGATTCGGATCCGCAGCGCGAGCGCCCGGCGGCCTGGGCCACCACCGCCATGCGTCTGATGCCCTACGCGTCGGTGGGCACCGTGCTCGGTATCGCGCTGATCGGCGGAGGCTTGATCGCGGCCAGCCGGGCCGGCGCCGCGGCCGGGCGGCAAGGGGCGGCATCGCGCTGAGGCGGCGCCTGGGCGGCAGCGCCGTGCTGCCGCTGTCGAGCAAGCGTGGGCGCAAACCAGACGCGCGTGCGCCCACGTAGCCGCTTACTTGTTCGTCGGCGTCTTGCCCGATGCCTCGCCCGCCTCCCACTGGCGTTTGATCGACGGAATCGCCGCCGGCTTCCACTGCTTGACCGGCTGCTCCTTCATCTTCTTCTCCAGCAGTTCGATCGCCACTTCCAGCTGGCGGTCGCGGCCCTCGAAGGTCTCGTGCGGCAGGTTGTCGACCTCGACGTCCGGGGTCACGCCCACGCCTTCGATCAGCCAGTCGCCGCCATCGGCCGCGAACTGGCCGAACTCCGCCACGCGCGCCATGCCATTGTCGGCCAGGCCGTTGCCGTCGCTGAGCCAGACGCCGGCGCCGGCGGTGCGCTTGCCCACCAGCGGGCCGAGTTTCAAGGCCTTGACGCCGGCCGCGAAGGTCTCGCCGTCCGAGTAGGTCAGCTCGTCCATCAGCACCACCAGGTGGCCGCGGAAGGTGTTCTGCATGTTCGACTGCGGCAGGTTACCGTTCGAGCTCCAGAAGGCCCACGAGCGGCGCAGCAGCTTCTCGATGATCCAGCTGTCGATGTTGCCGCCGTTATTGCGGCGCACGTCGATGATCAGGCCATCCTTGTTGATATTGGCGTAGAAGTCGCGGGCAAACGCGTTGATGTCGCGCGCCGTCATTGCGCGCAGGTGCAGGTAGCCGATCTTGCCCTTCGAGGCCTGATCGGCCTGTTGCGCCCTGCTCTGCTCCCAGTCGGAATAGCGCAGGCTGGCGTGGCGCACCATGTTCACCGGGGTGACGATCACTGGACGCGGCTTGCCGTCGCCCTTGGCGCTCTTCACGTGCAGCAGCACCTGCTTGTCGGCCTGGTCCAGCAGCAGATCGGCGATGTCACGGGTCTCCACCAGCGCCTTGCCGTTGACGGCAGTGATGATGTCGCCTTCCTTCACCCCGACGTCGGGCTGGGCCAGCGGGCCGCGCTCGGACGGCAGCTCCGGTTCGCTGCGATACACGCGGTCGACGCGGAAGCCGTCGGCCACGCGGGTCAGCACCGCGCCCAGGCTCGAAGGCACGCCCTCGCCCGTCGCGCGGCGCACGTCGCCCGGGCGGATCTGCGAGTGCAGCGCGCCGACTTCGCCCACCATCATGCCCAGCACGTCGTCCAGCTCGGCGCGGTCGGTGACGCGCTCGACCAGCGGCGCGTAGCGCGCGCGCGCGGCGTTCCAGTCGATGCCGCGCATATTGGCGTCGTACAGGAAGTCGCGGTGCATGCGCCAGGCGTCGTTGAACATCTGCTTCCATTCCAGGCGCGGATTGGTGCTGATGGCCCAGTCGTCGATCTTGACCTTGGCCTTGGTGACGTCGGCCGGGGCCTTGGCGCCGGCGGCCACGATCAGCATCTCGCCAGGGCCGGTGAGGCTGAAAGTACGGTAGAAGATGTGCTTGCGATCCTGGCTCAGGCCAAATTCGCGCACGTTGTTGACGAAGACTTCCGGGGTCGGGCTGCTGCGCGAGATCTCGAGGGTCTTGAGCGCCCCGCTGCGGCCGTTGTCGGATTCGAGGATGTACAGGCGCTTCTCGTCGATTGCGAGCGCGCGGTAGTTGCCCGGTGCGATCGGCACCTCGAACAGGCGCTCGCGCAGGCCGGCGTAGTCGATGGCCGGCGTCGGCGCGGTCTTGGCCTTTGGATCGGCGGCGCTCGCGGCCGCGGTCGCAGCGGCGGCTGCGGCGACGGCGGCGGTCTTGTCGGCTTCTTCCTTGCCCGGGGTCTGGACCGCGGCGCGCGCGGCCGCTTCCGGCGAGGCCGCTTCCGGCTTGGTCAGCTCGTCCTCGGGCTTGAACGGGAAGCGTACGCCCGGCTGCAGGGCCAGGGCGTAGATGCCGACGCGGCGGTCGAACACCGGGCCCATGTTGCGGTCGCCCCAGGGGCCGGCGTTACCGACGTTGAAGTTGCGCGCCGAGAGGAAGTACAGCCACTTCCCGTCCGGCGAGAACACCGGCGAGTCGGCCGTGTAGCGGTCGGTGGTCACAAAGGCCATGGTCTTGCTGGCCAGGTTGTACATGCCGATCTGGTTGCGCTGCTCGCTCGAGCCGACGCGCACGAACGCCAGGTTGCGGCTGTCCGGCGACCACACCACCTGGTCGGGACGGTCGGCGCCCACCTGCTTGGCGTCGTCGATGATGACGTTGGTTTTCGCCTGCAGGTCGAGCAGCCAGGTGCGGCCCTTCTTGTCGGTGTGGGCCAGATATCGGCCGTCCGGGGATGGATAGATGCCGGAGCGGTGGCTGGCGCCGTCGATGGTCAGGCGTTCGCCTTTGCCCGAGCCGTCGGCGGCGTAGCGCCAGATCTCGTTCTCGCCAGTGGTGTCGACAAAAGCGTAGACCCATTTGTCGTCGTGGCTGAACACGGCGCTGCGTGCTCGCGCGCCTTCCGGCACGGCGATCTCGACGCGACGGTAAGTCCCGGTGCCGGCAATCGTCACCTTGCCGCGCGCGGTCAGCACGATGCGCTCGGCCTTGCTGGCCAATTCGATGTTTGTCAAAGCGTCGAGCGGCGAGCGCACGCGGCGGGTGCGCTGCTGGTCGAAGTCCGAGACCAGGCTGGCTTTGATCAGGGTGTCATCGCCGCTGGCGATGTCGAACACGCGCAGGTCGGCGCCGAGCTGGTAGGCGATGCGGCCGTCACCGAGCGAGGCGGTGCGCACGTCCCATTCGCGGTGCTGGGTGTGGACCTTGCGGTCGCTGCCGTCCGGCAGCGCGGACCAGATGTTGTCGGCGCCGCCGGCATCGCTGATGAAGTAGATGCGGCCCTGCCACCACATGGCGCGGCGATTGTTGGCGCCGTCTTCCTTGAACAGGCGCACGGCTTCGTTCTTCGAACCCAGTTCGTAGCGCCACAGCTGGGCATGCGCGCCGCCGCGGTAGGTCTTGACGTTATCGTTGGTCATCGACAGGCCCATGCGCGTGAAGAACACGCTGCGGCCGTCGTCGCTCAGCACGGCGTCGTTGGCGTCGGCCAGCGGCAGCACGCGGCGCGTCATCTTGACCGGGTCGAGGGCGGCGACGATACGGTGTTTCGATGGTCCCACCGAATTTTCGGTGCTTACCAGGACCTCGCCCTGCGCGGTCCAGCCCAGTACCGTCACGCCGCCGTTTTCAAACGTGATGCGCTTGGGCAGGCCGCCCTCGAGCGGCATCACGTAGGCTTCCTGTGCGCCTTCATACGAGGCGGCGAACGCGACCAGCTTGCCGTCGTGCGAGATCGCAGCCTGGGTTTCGCTGGACGGGTGCGTGGTCAGGCGGGTCGCTTTGCCACCTGCAAGCGTGGTGCGCCACAGGTCACCCTCGGCGGTGAAGACGATGTTGTCGCCGCGGATCGCGGGGAAACGGAAGTATGGGTCGGCGGCGGCCTGGCTGCCGATGAGCGCGAGCGACAGCGCGAGGATGGTGCGGGACACGTTCATGGGAAGGATGGCAAGGTTTCTAAAAAGGATGAGTTTGCCATACGTGGTCTGCCGCGCGGTGTGCATACAAGCAAAAAAAACCGCGCCTGAGCGCGGTTTCTGTAGAACGGTGATCGATTACTCGATCTCGACCGTCTCGGCCGGAGCCGGCGGCGGCAGTGCGTCGCCTTCCGGGAACTCGAGGACGACGTCGTCCTTCTCGTTCAGGTCCACCGTCACGCGGCCACCGTTGACCAGGCGGCCGAACAGCAGCTCGTCGGCCAGGGCCTTGCGGATCATGTCCTGGATCAGGCGCGACATCGGACGGGCGCCCATCAGCGGATCGAAGCCCTTCTTGCCGAGGAATTTCTTCAATTTCTCGGTAAAGACGGCTTCCACCTTCTTCTCGTGCAGCTGCTCTTCCAGCTGCATCAGGAACTTGTCCACGACGCGCAGGATGATGTCCTCGTCCAGCGCGCGGAAGCTGATGATGGCGTCCAGGCGGTTGCGGAACTCCGGCGTGAACATGCGCTTGATGTCGCCCATCTCGTCGCCTGCCGCCTTCGAATCCACGAAGCCCACCGAACGCTTGGTCAGGCTCTCGGCGCCCGCATTGGTGGTCATGATGATGATCACGTTGCGGAAGTCCGCCTTGCGGCCGTTGTTGTCGGTCAGCGTGCCGTGGTCCATCACCTGCAGCAGGATGTTGAAGATGTCCGGGTGGGCCTTTTCAATTTCATCCAGCAGCAGCACGGTGTGCGGCTTCTTGGTGATGGCCTCGGTCAGCAGGCCGCCCTGGTCGAAGCCGACGTAGCCCGGCGGCGCACCGATCAGGCGCGACACCGCGTGGCGCTCCATGTACTCGGACATGTCGAAGCGCACCAGGTCGATGCCCAGGATGAAGGCCAGCTGCTTGGCGACTTCCGTCTTGCCGACGCCGGTCGGACCCGAGAACAGGAAGGAGCCGATCGGCTTGTCCTGCTTGCCCAGGCCGGCGCGCGCCATCTTGATCGCGGCCGACAGCGCCTCGATCGCAGGATCCTGGCCGAACACCACGTTGCGCAGGTCGCGGTCGATGGTCTGCAGCTTGCTGCGGTCGTCCTGGTTGACGGTCTGCGGAGGGATCCGCGCGATCTTCGCGATGATGTCCTCGATCTCGGTCTTGCCGATGGTCTTCTTCTGCTTCGACTTCGGCAGGATGCGCTGTGCCGCGCCCGCTTCGTCGATCACGTCGATGGCCTTGTCCGGCAGGTGGCGGTCATTGATGAAACGCGCCGCCAGCTCGGCCGCGGTCGACAGCGCCGACGCCGAATACTTGACGCCATGGTGCTCTTCGAAGCGCGACTTCAGGCCGCGCAGGATCGCCACGGTCTGCTCGACCGACGGTTCGTTCACGTCCACCTTCTGGAAGCGGCGGCTCAGGGCATGGTCTTTCTCGAACACGCCGCGGAATTCCGTGAACGTGGTCGCGCCGATGCACTTGAGCTGGCCGTTTGCCAGGGCCGGTTTCAGCAGGTTCGATGCGTCGAGCGTACCGCCCGAGGCCGAACCGGCGCCGATGATCGTGTGGATCTCGTCGATGAACAGGATGCCGTTCGGGGTGTCCTTCAATTGCTTGAGGACTGCCTTCAGGCGCTGCTCGAAATCGCCGCGGTACTTGGTGCCGGCCAGCAGCGCGCCCATGTCGAGCGAATACACGACGGCGTTCTGCAGGATCTCGGGCACGTCTTCCTGGACGATGCGCCATGCCAGGCCTTCCGCGATGGCGGTCTTGCCGACACCGGCCTCACCGACCAGCAGCGGATTGTTCTTGCGGCGGCGGCACAGGATCTGGATCACGCGGTCGACTTCTTCCTCGCGCCCGATCAGCGGATCGATCTTGCCGTCGGCAGCCGACTTGTTCAGGTTCTGGGTGAACTGGTCGAGCGGGCTTTCCTTGGCCTGGCCTTCGACCTGCGCTTCTTCCACGCCTTCCGACGCCTTGCTGGTGTCGAGCTGCTGGTCCTTGCGCACGCCGTGCGAGATGAAGTTGACCACGTCGAGACGGGTCACGCCCTGCTGGTGCAGGTAGTAAACGGCGTGCGAGTCTTTCTCGCCGAAGATCGCCACCAGCACGTTCGCGCCGGTGACTTCCTTCTTGCCGTTCGAGGCCGACTGGACGTGCATGATCGCGCGCTGGATCACACGCTGGAATCCGAGCGTCGGCTGGGTGTCGACCTCGCCCGTGCCAGGCACGGTCGGGGTGTTATCACCGATAAAATTAGTCAAGGTCTTGCGCAGGTCTTCAATATTGACCGCGCACGCACGCAGGACTTCGGCGGCTGATGGGTTGTCGAGCAAGGCCAGCAGCAGGTGTTCCACGGTAATGAACTCGTGGCGGGCCTGGCGGGCTTCGACAAAGGCCATGTGTAGGGATACTTCAAGTTCCTGCGCAATCATACTTCCTCCATCACGCATTGCAGGGGGTGCCCTGCCTTACGCGCATGCGTTAAGACAAACTCCACTTTGGTACACGCTATATCTTTGGAAAACACCCCACAGACGCCCTTGCCGTGACGGTGCACGGAAAGCATGATCTGGGTCGCCGTTTCGCGATCCTTGTTGAAATACTCCTGGATGATCGCAACCACGAATTCCATTGGCGTGTAGTCGTCGTTCAGCAGCGCCACCTGATACAAGGGTGGCGGTTTTACGGTCTGCCGCTCCAGCAGCTGTTCGGTGTCATGCTTCGTAGCCATGGGCTTATTCTAATGCTTTCAAAGTCTGTGCCAAGCGTAAACATCAGCTCGTTCTCATGTGCTTCCATGTTACGCGATTCCCGTTGATTCCGCAGATGGCGATCCAATTGACGAAATCAAGAGCCGCGTTAGCTCTGCTGTGGAAAATTTGGCAACAGCGCCCCAAAACCGCTTGACTTCAGTGATTATTCCACCAACAATGCAGTCATTGACATTGTACTTATGTACTTGTTGATAAGAAGTGAGCAGGCTGAGGAGGGGGCAAGAAGCTTCTTGCTTTTATGGCTCGTGTGATTAGTTAAAATTTGAAAGTTCTTTTATGGCAACTGGTACTGTTAAGTGGTTCAATGATTCCAAAGGCTTTGGCTTCATCACTCCTGATGACGGCGGCGAGGATCTGTTCGCGCACTTCTCCGCAATCAATATGAACGGTTTTAAGACCCTCAAAGAAGGTCAAAAAGTCCAATTCGAAGTCACGCAAGGCCCGAAAGGCAAGCAAGCTTCCAATATCCAGGGCATGTAATAGTTCCCCTCCCGGAAGCAAGGAACCCCGCCCTGGCGGGGTTTTTTTTCGTCCTGCAGTTGTCAAACGCCGCCTTGGGTACGAGCATAAGCCAGTTCCGCCGCAAAGTCGCGGGTATCCTGCAACAGTGCGGCGATGCGCTCGTCGCTGACCGAGTCGCCCCGCTCCAGGCGGGAATCCTCCTGCCAGTCGGCCAGCACGGCGTCGAAGCGCTGCACCAGCGCCGCGCCGCGGCCGGCCAGACCGGATGGTAAAGCCCCGCTCGACAGGGTGCGCAATTCGTCGGGCGAGGCAATGCGGTGAAAGCCGTAGATAAAACGGCCGATGCGGTCGAAGTCTGCGTGGTACGCCATCCCCTACCCCCTTAATAGAAAAGCCCCGGCTCTGGTCGAGCACAGGGCTTTCATATTAGCCGAGTCGGGGCGGACAGGCGATTCGCCTCACATATTCTCGATCATCACCTCGCCGAAACCCGAGCAGGATACCTGGGTCGCCCCTTCCATGAGGCGCGCGAAGTCGTAGGTGACCTTTTTCGAGGTGATCGCCTTTTCCATCGAGCGAATGATCAGGTCGGCAGCTTCGATCCAGCCCATGTGGCGCAGCATCATTTCGGCCGACAGGATCAGCGAACCCGGATTCACGTAATCCTTGCCGGCATATTTCGGCGCGGTGCCGTGGGTGGCCTCGAACATGGCGACCGAATCCGACATATTGGCGCCCGGCGCGATGCCGATGCCGCCCACCTGGGCCGCCAGCGCGTCCGAAATATAGTCGCCGTTCAGGTTCAGGGTGGCGATCACGCTGTACTCGGCCGGGCGCAGCAGGATCTGCTGCAGGAAAGCGTCGGCGATCGAATCCTTGATGGTGATCTCGCGGCCGCTCTTCGGATTCTTGAACTTGCACCACGGGCCGCCGTCGATCAGCTCGGCGCCGAATTCCTTCTGCGCCAGCGCGTAGCCCCAGTCGCGGAAGCCGCCTTCGGTGTACTTCATGATATTGCCCTTGTGGACTAGGGTCACCGAGGGCTTGTCGTTGTCGATCGCATACTGGATCGCCTTGCGCACCAGGCGCTCGGTGCCTTCGCGCGAGACCGGCTTGACGCCCAGGCCCGAGGTCTCCGGGAAGCGGATCTTCTTGACGCCCATCTCTTCGGTCAAGAATTTGATCACTTTTTTGACGCCTTCCGAGCCTTCGGCCCATTCGATGCCGGCGTAGATGTCTTCCGAGTTCTCGCGGAAGATCACCATGTCGGTCTTTTCCGGCTGCTTCAGCGGCGACGGCACGCCGGCGAAGTAGCGCACCGGGCGCAGGCAGACGTAGAGGTCGAGCTCCTGGCGCAGCGCCACGTTGAGCGAACGGATGCCGCCGCCGACCGGGGTCGTCAGCGGACCCTTGATCGAGACCACGTAGTCCTTCAGCACGTCCAGGGTTTCCGAGGGCAGCCAGACGTCGGGGCCATATACATTGGTCGACTTCTCGCCAGCATAGATTTCCATCCAGCTGATCTTGCGGCTGCCGTTATAGGCTTTTTCCACAGCCGCATCGACCACTTTGATCATGACCGGGGTGATGTCCACGCCGGTGCCATCGCCCTCGATGTAGGGAATGACGGGATTGTCCGGCACGCTCAGCGTAAAGTCGGCGTTGACGGTGATTTTCTGGCCGTCGGCCGGCACCTTGATATGTTGGAACATCGTGCTCTCCCATTCGTCGCAGGCAGGCCGCGGTCCCGAGCCTGTCTGCCGTATGAACTACAATGTGGACTACGCTTGCAAGTCTTGTATAAGACGTGTCTTGCATTATGCACCAGTATTTTCCAAGGCGCCACGCATCACCTTTTATCGCCCCATTCCTGATTCATGCCTCTGATCCTCTTCAATAAACCCTTCCAGGTCCTGTGCCAGTTTTCAGTGCAGGACGGCCGCGAGACCCTGGCCAACTACCTGGACATCCCCAACATCTACCCTGCCGGCCGGCTGGACGCCGACAGCGAGGGCCTGCTGCTGCTGACCGACGACGGCAAGCTGCAGCACAAGATCGCGCACCCGGACCACAAGGAAGCCAAGACGTATTTAGTTCAGGTGGATGGTGTGGCCGATTCAGAAGCGCTGGCGCGGCTGCAGGCGCCGCTCGACCTGGGCGATTTCGTGACCAAGCCGTGCAAGGCGGTGCGCATCGCCGAACCCGAATGGCTGTGGCCGCGCAACCCGCCGATCCGGGCGCGCCAGGACAAGCCGACCAGCTGGATTGCGATCACGCTGGAAGAAGGCAAGAACCGGCAGGTGCGCAGGATGACGGCGGCGGTGGGATTGCCGACGCTGCGGCTGGTGCGCTCGAGTATTGGGCCGTTTTCGTTGGCGACGCATCCGCTCATGCCCGGAGAGTTCATCGAAGTGCCCGCTTCTTCGTTGCGTTAAGCGAGAAGCATTAGCACCACTCCCCATGCTCCGTCATCCCGGCGAAGGCCGGGATCCAATTCCTGTGCGTTTCTCAGACGCTTGCGTGCACCCGCCAACGTGATGCAACGAACTTGGGTTCCGGCCTACGCCGGAACGACGGTCTAAAGGCTAGGTGAATAAAAAAACGCCGGCGTAAAAGCCGGCGTTCTTATTTGCTGCAAATGCTGATTAAGCCGCGAACGACTCCAGCGCGCCATTGAACGTCGCGCTCGGACGCATCACCGCCTTCACCTTGGCGTCATCGGCCTTGTAGTAGCCACCGATATCGGCCGGCTTGCCCTGCACCGCCAAGAGTTCCTGAACGATCTTCTGTTCATTCTCCGCCAGTTGCTTGGCCAGCGGTGCGAACTTGGCTGCCAGTTCGGCGTCCTCGCTCTGCGCGGCCAGTTCCTGCGCCCAGTACATCGACAGGTAGAACTGGCTGCCGCGGTTGTCGAGTTCACCGGTCTTCGGCGACGGCGACTTGCGGTTGTCCAGCAGCTTGCCGGTGGCGGCGTCCAGGGTCTTGGCCAGCACCTTGGCTTTGTTGTTGCCGGTCTTGATGCCCAGGTCTTCCAGCGACACGGCCAGCGCCAGGAACTCGCCCAGCGAATCCCAGCGCAGGTGGTTTTCTTCGGTCAGCTGCTGCACGTGCTTCGGCGCTGAACCGCCGGCACCGGTTTCGTACATGCCGCCGCCGGCCATCAGCGGGACGATCGACAGCATCTTGGCCGAGGTGCCCAGTTCCAGGATCGGGAACAGGTCGGTCAGGTAGTCGCGCAGGATGTTGCCGGTCACCGAGATGGTGTCCAGGCCACGCTTGACGCGCTCCAGGGTGTAACGCATCGCACGCACCTGCGACATGATCTGGATATCCAGGCCGCTGGTGTCGTGATCCTTCAGGTAGGTCTTGACCTTCTTGATCAGTTCATTCTCGTGCGGACGGTACGGGTCGAGCCAGAACACGGCCGGCATGCCCGAGTTGCGTGCGCGGGTGACCGCCAGCTTGACCCAGTCGCGGATCGGGGCGTCTTTGGTCTGGCACATGCGCCAGATGTCGCCCTGCTCGACGTTCTGGCTCATCAATACTTCGCCGGTGGCGAGGTCGGTGATGTTGGCCACGCCGTCTTCCGGGATCTCGAAGGTCTTGTCGTGCGAGCCGTATTCCTCGGCCTGCTGCGCCATCAGGCCCACGTTCGGGACGGTGCCCATGGTCTTCGGATCGAAGGCGCCGTGCCATTTGCAGAAGTTGATGATCTCCTGGTAGATACGGGCGAAGGTCGATTCCGGGATGACTGCCTTGACATCCTTCAGCGCGCCGGTGGCGTCGTACATCTTGCCGCCGGCGCGGATCATGGCCGGCATCGACGCGTCGACGATCACGTCGTTCGGCGAATGGAAGTTGGTGATGCCCTTGGTCGAGTCGACCATGGCCAGGGCCGGACGGTGTTCCTGGCAGGCGTGCAGGTCGCGCTCGACTTCTTCGCGCTGCGATGCCGGCAGCGTGGCGATCTTGCTGTACAGGTCGGCCATGCCGTTGTTGACGTTGATGCCGAGGCTGTCGAACAGGGCGCCGTGCTTCGCGAAGGCTTCCTTGTAGAACATGCGCACGCAGTGGCCGAACACGATCGGGTGCGAGACCTTCATCATGGTTGCTTTCACGTGCAGCGAGAACAGCACGCCGGCTTCCTTGGCGTCGTTGATCTGCTGCTCGTAGAAGGCCAGCAGGGCCTTGCGGCTCATGAACATCGAATCGATGATCTCGCCGGCCTGCAGTGCGACCTTCGGTTTCAGCACGATGGTCTGGCCCGACTTGGTGACCAGTTCCATCTTGACGTCGCGCGCGCCGTCGAGGGTCATCGACTTTTCGCCGTGGTAGAAGTCGCCGTGGGTCATGTGCGACACGTGGGTGCGCGATGCCTGCGACCATGGTGCCATCGAGTGCGGGTTCTTGCGTGCGTATTCCTTGACGGCCTTCGGAGCGCGGCGGTCGGAGTTACCTTCGCGCAGGACCGGGTTCACCGACGAGCCGATGCACTTGCCGTACTTGGCCTTGATCGCCTTCTCTTCGTCGGTCTTCGGGTCGGCCGGGTAGTCCGGCAGATTGTAGCCCTTGCCCTGCAGTTCCTTGATGGCGGCGACCAGCTGGCCCACCGAGGCCGAGATGTTCGGCAGCTTGATGATGTTCGCGTCCGGCTCGAGCGTTTTCTTGCCCAGTTCGCTCAGCACATCCGGAACGCGCTGTTCCGGAGTCAGGTTTTCCGGGAACTGCGCCAGGATACGGGCGGCGACAGAAATGTCGGCCTGCTCGACCTGGATGCCGGCCGGCTTGGTAAAGGTGCTGACGACAGGCAGGAAGGCGTGGGTCGCCAGCAGCGGGGCCTCGTCGGTCAGGGTGTAGATGATGGTCGGATCACTGCTCATACGCTTTTTCCTCGATGATCGCGCGGGTCGCACGATGTCTAAAAACGGTGGTAACGCTCAGTCTCGTCGCGACTTCGCCTGTTGGCGAAGTCTTCTATAAGACATAAGACGGCGTTTCACATTATGCACCAGTATTTTACTGTGCGCCACGGTTTTAAGATATCCGGAGCCGCGCAGCACGCCTCGCAAACGCCGGACGCAACAAACGACAAAACCCGCCGGACTTGACGTCGGGCGGGTCTTGCTCTGCACAGAACTGCCTGCGCGGCCGAAGCCGCACGCACCTCGCTATTAAGCGGACAGTGCCTTCAGGGCAGCAGCCAGACGGCTCTTGTGGCGGGCTGCTTTGTTCTTGTGGATGATCTTCTTGTCAGCGATGCTGTCGATGGTCGACACGGACTGCTGGAAGATGGTGGTTGCAGCGGCCTTGTCGCCAGCCTGGATGGCCTTGCGAACTGCCTTGATTGCGGTGCGCAGGGTCGAACGCTGTGCCGAGTTGTGCGCGTTTTGCTTAACTGCTTGACGAGCGCGTTTGCGCGCTTGTGCGGTATTTGCCATGAAATTTCCTAAATCGGGGTCAAGTTGCGTTTGCAAACATTAGCGAGTGAAACCGGCTCTTCTTGTGCCTGCCCAACGATTAGTGTCTGCTAACAGAATTCAGTACAGCCCACGATTATAGCGAAACAAACGGATCAGGGCAATTCATAAATGCATAATTGTCTCGCCAGGGCACGTGCGGGGACTATTGCCCAAGTATAATCCCCCGCCATGAACCTGCTCCGTACCCTCGCCGCAATTTCCAGCATGACCATGGTGTCCCGTGTTACCGGTCTGCTGCGCGACAGCCTGTTTGCCGCCACCTTCGGCGCCTCGAATTTCACTGACGCCTTCAACATCGCCTTCCGCCTGCCCAACCTGCTGCGCCGGCTGTTCGCCGAAGGCGCCTTCTCGCAGGCCTTCGTGCCGATCCTCACCGAGTACAAGACCAAGCACGGTCAAGATGCGACCAAGACCCTGGTCGACCACGTCGCCACGGTGCTGGTCTGGTCCACGGTGCTGACCAGTATTGCGGGCATCGTCGCCGCGCCGGTGCTGATCTACCTGATCGGCGGCGGCCTGCAGCGCGAACCGGCCGCCTTCGACGCGGCGGTGGTCATGACCCGCATGATGTTCCCCTACATCGCCTGCATGGCCTTCGTGGCCCTGGCCAGCGGCGTGCTGAATACCTGGCGCCAGTTCAAGATTCCAGCCTTCACCCCGGTGCTGCTGAACATCTCCTTCATCGTCTCGGCCCTGGTGCTGGCCGATTGGTTCGAGCAGCCGATCTACGCGATGGCCGTGGGCGTCTGCGTCGGCGGCATCGCCCAGGTGGCGGTGCAGATTCCTTCGCTGGTCAAGCTCGGCATGCTGCCGCGCATCTCGCTCAATCCCCTCACCGGCCTGCGCGACTCGGGCGTGCGGCGCATGCTCGGCAAGATGGGCCCGGCCGTGTTCGCGGTGTCGGCTGCCCAGATCAGCCTCCTGATCAACACCACCATCGCGGCCAGCCTGGCCGCCGGCGCGGTGACCGCCCTGCAGTATGCCGACCGCCTGATGGAATTCCCCACCGCCCTGCTGGGCGTGGCGCTGGGCACCATCCTGCTGCCGAGCCTGGCCAAGGCGAATACCGAAGGCGACACCCAGGAATACTCTTCGCTGCTGGACTGGGGCCTGCGCCTGACTTTCCTGCTGGCCCTGCCCTCCTCGGTCGGCATGGCGACGCTGGCGGTGCCGATGATCGCCACCCTGTTCCACTACGGCGTGTTCGATGCCGCCGACGTGCGCGCATCTTCGCTGCCGCTGATGGCCTACAGCGCCGGCCTGCTCGGTTTCATCCTGGTCAAGACCCTGGCGCCGGCCTTCTACGCGCGCCAGGAAGTGCGCACGCCGGTCAAGATCGCGGTGGGTGTGCTGGTCGTCACCCAGTTGCTGAACCTCGTGTTCGTGCCACTGCTGGGCGTGGCTGGCCTGGCCCTGTCGATCGGCCTGGGCGCCTGCATCAACGCGTCCTTCCTGTACACCGGCCTGCGCCGCCGCCAGATCTACGTGCCGCAGCCGGGTTGGGGCAAGTTCTTCCTCAGGGTGCTGGTGGCGGTCACGGTGATGGGGCTGGTTTCCTGGTTCGGCCAGGCCCAGTTCGACTGGGTGGCGCTGCGCGCGACGCCGCTGCTGCGCGCCGGTGCGCTGGCGGCGATCATCTGCGCCGCGGCGCTGGCCTACTTCGCCATCCTGCTGCTGCTCGGCTTCCGCCCGCGCGACTTCAAGCGCCGCGCCAAGTAAGCGTTAGCGGCCCCGCATTAACGGCCGGACTCCTGCGACTGGGTCGTCGGTTCCGCCGGCGGCTTCGGTTCTTCCGGTGGCTCGGCGGGTTTGTCCTCGGCCGGTGGTTCTTCCGCCGGCGGCTCCTCTTTCGGCGGCTCCGGTTCCGCTTGCGGCGGCTGCGGCGGCGGCTGGGCCGGTGGCGGCGCGGGCGTGCCAGGCTGCGGCGCGCTGCCGGGCATCGGCACCGGAATCCTCGGCGGCAGCGTCCCCGGCGCCTGCGGCGCGCCGGCGCCCGACAGCTCCGCCATGAACTTCCAGTCCGCGATGTGCTCCCGCTTGTCGAAGCCGGGGAAGCGCTTGTCGAAATTCCCCACCTTCAGCGGCGCCAGTTGCGACAGGCTGTGCACGCCCAGGATGCGCCCGCCCTCTCCCGCACGCACCAGCCCCCATTCGGCCTTGCCGCTCACCGGGTCGACGAAGATCTTGCGCAGATGCCGGCGCGGGTTCGGAAAGCGCGGGTCGCGCAGCAGTTCCTGCAGGCTCAAGGGCTGTTGCGGCTGGCCGCGCGGCGTGGCATCGGCATAACTCTTCAGGGCGGCGCTGAACTGGTAGCCGATCTCCAGCAGCTCTTCTTCCGTATGGGCGCGCTGCAGCAGCGCGCCGATCTTGAGCGTCGCGGCGCCGACCAGGCCGACGATGAACACGAAGATGATCAGGCCGAGGTAAGTGAAGCCGGCCTGGCGCGGCCGCAGGCGCGGGTTCACGACTACCACTCCGCGTACGGCTTGCCCTTGCGGTCGTTGCCCGGCGCGCCGCTGCGGATGTTGCCGACTTCGCCCTGCTCGCCTTCCGGCGGCGGCTCGACCACCCAGCCTTCGCGCGACTCCAGGATCGGATCCATCGGCAGCTCGCGCAGGTATTTTTTCTCGACCAGCTGGTCCAGCGAATCCGGATAACGCCCGGTGTCGGCCTTGTACTGGTCGATGATCGCGCGTGCATTGCGCAGGTTCTCGGCCAGGATCGTCTCCTTGGTCGAGTCGATGCTGGGGAAGAAGCGCGGCACGGCCAGCGTCAGCAGCAGGGCCACGATGCCCAGCACCACCAGCAGTTCGATCAGGGTGAAGGCGCGCAGGCGCCGCGGGAAGCTCATGGTGTTCACCACTTGTTGTAGGGGATGCCGTTCAGGCCCGGCTTTTCGGAGCGCGAGTACACGTCGTAGACGTCCTCGCCCTCCTTCGGCTCGTCCGGCTCGCTGGCGTAGCTGCGCTTGCCCCAGGTCTCGGCGTCGGTCGCGGCCGGGTCCGGGCTGAACGGGTCACGCGGCAGGCGGCGCATGAAGTAGATCTGGGCCTGCTTCGGGCTGCGCAGGTCGCGCACGCCTTCCACCAGCATCTCGAGGCGCGGCGGATAGCCGGTGGCGCCTGCGGCCTTGGCCACGCGGCCTTCGTCGCTCGCCTTTTTATAGGCGTCGATGCCGGCCCGGATCTCGCGCAATGCGCGGCGCAGCTCCACCTCGTCGCGGCGCTGGGCCGTGACCTGGGCCACCGGCACCACCAGCGTTCCCAGCAAGGCCAGGATCGCGAGCGTGACCAGCAGCTCGATGAGGGTGAAGCCGCGCTTGGCCATTACTGCTGGTTGGTGGACGACGCGGGAGGCGTCGCGGGAGGCGGCGGCGCGACCGGAATCACCTGGATGTTCGGCGCTGGTACGGCCGGCGGCGGACCGGATTGCGGCGAACCGCTCTGCGGCGTCACCGGCAGCTGCGACGGCGGCACCGAGACGGGCGACGCCGGGGTGCCGACCGGGCTTGGCTCCGGCACGGCCGGAGCGGCGCCGTTGACCGGCGCCGGCGCAGCGACGGCCGGACGGGCCGCCGGTGCGGCAACTTGCGTCACCGGTGCGCGCGCCACACTGTCGGGGCGGCGACGGAAGCTGGCGTCGGTGCCGGCGCCGAACTCGGAGGCGGCCGCCGGCGGACGCTGCACGGTGCGGATCAGGCGCGGCGTAATCGACAGCACGATCTCGGTGCGGTCGTTCGAATCGCGCACGCTGCCGAACAGGCGGCCGACGATCGGCAAGTCGCCGATGCCCGGCAGCTTGCTGGCGCCGGAGCGGTCTTCGTTGCTGATCAGGCCAGCCAGCACCTGGTTCTCGCCATCCTTCAGCTGCAGGAAGGTGGTGGCCGAGCGGGTGCCGATGCGGTAGGCCACGGTGCCGGAACGGGTGGTCACGGATTCGCCCAGGGTGCTGACCTCGAGCGAGATGCGGATGCCGACTTCGTTGTTCAGGTAGATGGTCGGCTCCACGTTCAGGGTCAGGCCCACGTCCACGTAGTTGACCGACTCGGAAGCGAAGCCGCCCACGCCCGAGGAGATCGTGGTCGAGATGTTCGGGATCTTGTCGCCGATGACGACCTTCGCTTTTTCCTTGTTGCGCACGCGGATGCGCGGATTGGCCAGGGTATTCGAATCGCCGTCGGTCTTGTTGGCATTAACGGTGGCCGACAGCTCGCTGACGGTGGCGACGTTGCGGCTGTTCAGGCCGCGCAGCTGGCTGATCGTAATCGGGTCGCCATCCAGGCTGGCCAGCGGCGAGAACGAGATCGCGCCCGGCCAGCGGATGCCGAGGTCGGTGACGCGGCTGCGCTTGATCTCGAGCACCTCGACTTCCAGCATGACTTCCGGCTCCGGCACGTCCTGCAGCGCCACCAGCTGGCTCGCCACGCGCACCGCCTCCGGGCTGTCGCGCATGATCACGAGGTTCAGCTTCTCGTCTACCACCACGTCGCGCGACTTGAGGATGGTCTTGAGGGTGTTGGCGATGTTCTTGGCTTCGGCGTTGGCCAGGAAGAAGGTCTTGACCGTCATCTCCTGGTATTCCTTCAGCTTGGCCGCCACGTTCGGGTAGATCAGGATGGTGTTGCTGTCCATGACCTGGCGCTCGAGCTGGTTGGTCATCAGGAGGTAGTAGACCGCGGCTTCGACAGTGCTGTTTTTCAGGAAGATCGAGCTGCGCTGGTCGGCCTTGACGTCCTTGTCGAACACAAAGTTCAGGCCCGAGTGGCGCGAGATGATCTCGAAAATCTGCTTGATCGGGGCATCGCGGAATTCCAGGCTGATCGGCTTGCGGAAAGCCGCGGCCAGCGCTGCTTCGCCGGTGGGCGCTGCGTTGCTTTTCTCGTCGACTTCCAGCATCAGGAGGCGCGCCGGCTCGTGGCCCGGCCGCTCGGTCAGGATCGCGGACAGCTTCTGGCGCGCGCCATCGAGGTCGCCCTTGTCGAAGGCGGCGCGGGCCGCCTCCAGCATGCCGGCATGGCGGCGGTCGCTTTCCACCTGGCGCAGGCCGGCGCGCGCGCGCTCGTTGGCGGGGTCGAAGGCCAGCACGCGGCGGTAGTCCTGCAGCGCCAGCTCGGTCTGCCCTTCCGCCAGTGAGGCCTCGGCCTGCTTCACCAGGCGCTCGGCCGCGCTATCGCGTGCGCGCAGGTAGGCGGCGCGGTATTCGGGGTTGGCCGGGTCGGCGGTGACGGCCTCCTGGTATTTCACCAGCCCGGCCGCGACCTGGTCCTGCGCGACTAGCGCATTGCCTTCCCGGTAGGCGCGCTGCCCGGCGCAGCCGGCAAGCAGCACCGCCCCGAAGCCGGCAGCCAGCACGAGTTTGCGGATACGAACCATCAGTCGAATACTCCAATATTGAGCTGCTGAACTTGGTTCAGCGGCAGGTAGGTCAGGGTCAGCACGGGCGGCTTGATCGCGTCGACGCGGTAGGTGCCGTCGATGACCGTGTCGTCGCGGACGAGATAGGTGCGCTCGCCACGCGCCAGGTAGATCTCCCAGGCGCCGTCCTGCAGCGACTTGCCGATGAAGGTAAACGGCAGCGGCGGCGCGCTCGGCGGCGGTGGCGGCGGCGCCGGCTGGGCCGGCGGCGGCGGCGGTGGCGGCGGGGTCCAGTCCTGGCGCGCGAACACGCCATTCCCGCCCTGGTTGAAACGGTCGTCGCTGTCGCCGATCAGCACCTCGCGCGGCACCAGGCGCAGGATGGCGACGGCCTTGTCCTTTTCCTTGGCGGCAGACGCGCTGTCGGTCCGCGCCGGCGCGACGGCCACCGGCGCTGCGGCGCGCTCCACCGGCTCGGCCACCACGTCCTCGGGCGTGTTGTCGCCGAAGACCACCAGCGCCGCGGCCACCACCAGCGCCGCGCCCATCGCGATATGGCGCGGCTTCATTGCGGCACTCCCGGGGTGGCCGATAGGTAGAGCGTCAGGCGCAGGCGCGCCTCCACGGTCTCGCTGCCGATCGCGTCGCGGCGAAAACCCACGTCGTCGAGCGAAGCATGCGGCAGTGCGCGCAGCGCATCGAAGCCGAACTGCCAGATGGCGGCGTAGCGCCCCGTCACCGGCAGCGTAATTTGATAAGTATGGAAGCGTCCGGCGCGGTCTTGCGCGGCGCGGTATTCGCCCTGGCGCAGGGCGAGGCCATTCTTCTCGGCCAGCGCAAACAGGGTCTTGAGCTGGCGGTCCACGGTCGCGCGTTCACCCAGCGCGCCGTAGAACTGCGCCAGGTTCTGGTCCGCGCTCGGCGGCGGGGCGGCCACCGCACCCAGGGCCGGCGGCGGCAAGGCAGCTTGCCGGCGCGCCGCGGCATAGTCGGCATCGAGATCGACCAGCGCATGGAACATGAAGCCCATCGCCACCACCACCGCCAACGCCAGCGCGGTGGCGCCGGCGATGACCGGGTTCGTCCGGCGCAGCGCGAGGACCAGGCGCAGCCACAGGGAGGACAGGTGCATAGCCTTCATTGGCCGCCCCACTGTGCGCTGATTTGAAAACGCAGCGGCTTGTTCGGCTCCTGCTCCGCGATCTCGTGGCGCACCAGGTTGACGCTGGCGAACCAGCCCTGCTCCTGCATCTGCGCCACGTAGGCCAGCATGTCGTCGCTGTTTTTCGTTTCCGCCGTGATGCGCAGGTTGCGGCGCTTGGCGTCCGGTTCCAGCGCCAGCAGGGCCACATTCGACGGCGTCGCGGCGCGCACCGCCTCGACCAGGTCGCGCCACGGCAGGTTGAGCTGCATGACGGCGTCGTTCACGGCCTGGGCCTGGGCGTCGGGGATGGTGGTCTTCGGCGTGGCCGCCACCGGCAGCGGGCGCACGGCATTCGAGCGCGCCGCGATCGCAGCCTGCAGTGCTTCCAGCTGCTCCCGCTCTTCGCGGTAGCTGATGACCTGGGAAGCCAGCACGAAGCACAAGCCGGCGATCGCGAACAGGAAGCCGAAGGCGCGCGGCGGCACTCGGAACAGCGTACGGCGCAACGTGCGCGGGGCGAAATCGATGTGGGTGCGCTTCATGGCTCCATTCCCGTGCGGGCCAGGCGCACGTGCAGCGGCCAGTCGGCGCTGTCGTCTTCCAGCAAGGTGCAGGCGAACTTCAGGCGGCCCGCGGAACTGGCCCAGCCGCTCGGGGCCGCGCCGCACAACTGCAGGCGTTCGGGCCGTCCCACGCCCACGCGCAGCGCCTCGCGCGCCACGTGGGCTTCCAGCCAGTCGCGGTCGGCGCCAGCCGGGATCACGGCGGTGCGCACTGCGGCCAGCGCCGCGCCTTCATAGGCGGCGACCGACAGCACGCCGCCGTGCACCAGGCCGAACCAGGCGCCTGGCCGGCGTTCGCGGCGCCAGGCGTTCATGGCGGCGACGAACTGCGGCGCCACCTCGACCAGGTGGAAGCGCTGTTCGCGCGCCAGGCTTTCCAGCAGCGCCAGCAAGCCTTCGGGCGCGGCGGCGGCCAGGAAAGGACGCGTGGCGTTCCAGTCGGCGCTGATGCGCCATTCGAGCGGGGGCGCGCCGAACAGGCTCTGGTGGCGCAGTGCGGCGGCCGCGTGCAGGTCGGCCAGGCGCGTCGCGCCCTGCGGCGGCGGCACCTGCCACAGGCGCACCAGGTCGTCGGCCAGCACCACGCTCAGGGGCCAACCGCGCGGGTTGACCTCGGCCCACAGCGCGCGCAGGCCATTCGCCAGGGCGTCGGGCGCCCCGGCTTCGACCGGCTGCAGCGCCAGCACCTCGGCGCCCGCACGCGGCCAGCCGCTCACGCGCAGCAGCGCGAGGCCGTCGGCGGCGACGCCGAGGCGCAGGGACTGTCCAAATTTCCTACGCATGGAGGGTCACCCGCTTGATCTCCTCGATGGTGGTGGCGCCGCGCTTGACCAGGTCGAGCGCGGCCAGGCGCAGGCTGCGGGTGCCGTTGGCGTGGGCCGCGGCCTTGATGCGGCGGATCGGCTGCTTGTCGACGATCAGTTCGCGGATCTCGTCGTTAAGGGTCAGAATCTCGGCGATCGAGCGGCGCCCGCGGTAGCCGGTGCCGCGGCAGTCGCCGCAGCCCTTGCCGCGCATGAAGACGTAGTCACGGGCCTCCTCGCGCTCCAGGTGCACCGTGGCCAGCTCCGCCGCATCCGGCTCGTAGCGTACGGCGCAGTGCGGGCAGTTCATGCGGATCAGGCGCTGGGCCCAGATGCCGTTCAGGGCCGACACGAAGGCGTAGGGGTCGATGCCCATGTGGGTAAAACGCCCGAACACGTCGAACACGTTGTTGGCGTGGACCGTCGTGAGCACCAGGTGGCCGGTCAGCGCCGACTGCACCGCGATCTCGGCGGTCTCGCGGTCGCGGATCTCGCCGACCATGATCTTGTCCGGGTCGTGGCGCAGGATCGAGCGCAGGCCCTTCGCGAACGTCAGGCCCTTCTTCTCGTTCACCGGGATCTGCAGGATGCCCGGCAGCTGGTACTCGACCGGGTCCTCGATGGTGATGATCTTCTCGCGCCCGTTGTGGATCTCGGTGAGCGCCGCGTACAAGGTGGTGGTCTTGCCGGAACCGGTCGGCCCCGTCACCAGCAGCATGCCGTAGGCTTCCTGGGCCAGCGTGCGCAGGGTCGCGAGCGAAGGCGCGTCGAAGCCGAGCGCCTCTAACGTGAGCGCGCCATAGGATTCGATCATGGCGCGCTTGTCCAGGATACGGATCACCGCATCTTCCCCGTGGATGCTGGGCATGATCGAGACGCGCAGGTCGATGTCGCGCCCGCCCGATTCGACCCGGAAGCTGCCGTCCTGGGGAATGCGCCGTTCGGCGATGTCGAGTTCGGCCAGCACCTTGAGGCGCGAGATGATGTGTTCGGCCAGCTCGATGCCGCCCACCGTGGCCGCATGGTCGAGCACCCCGTCGACGCGGTACTTGACCGCCAGGCCGCCGGCCGTGCTTTCCAGGTGGATGTCGGAAGCGCCCGCCTTCAGCGCATCGTACAGCGTGGAGTTGACCAGCTTGACCGCCGGGCTGCCGCCTTCCGAGACCGAGGCGAAGGACAGCACTTGTGCCGTCTTGCCGTCGCGCCGGGCTTCGCCGTCGCCGCCCACCAGGCTGTCCACGGCGCGCGCGGATTCTTCCTGCTTGGAGAGGTAGGCCTGGATGTCGGACTGCAGCGCCAGGCACAGGTCGAGCGGACGGCTGGCGGTGGCGCGCGCCTGCGCCCCAAGCCAGGTCTGCAGGTCGAGATCAAAAGGATCGGACAGCACCCCGGTCAGGTGGCCTGACGCATCGCGCAGCAGCACGCAGTGGCGCGACATGGCGCCGGCCAGCGGCAGCAGGTCGAACGCGGGAGACTGGGCCAGCATGGCGGCGGTTTCCATCACCGGCAGGGCGAAGGGTGCGGCCAGTTCGCGCACGATCTGGCGCGGCTCCTGGCCGGTCAAGCCTTCGAGTTCGGCCACCAGGCCGCGGCGCGATTGCTGGGCCAGGGCGCGCGCGCGCGCCAGCAGGCCTGGGTCGAGCAGGTTCGTGTTGGCGGCCTCGCTCATGACATGTCTCCGGCAAGGTCGAAGATCGGCATGTAGAGCAGCACCACGATCGCACCCACCACCAGGCCGATCGCCGCCATCAGGAGAGGCTCGAAGGTACGGGTGAAGCGGTCGATCCAGCGCGTGATCTCGCCGTCGTAAAAGGCGGCCGACTGGGTCAGCATCGGGCCCATGTCGCCGGTGCGCTCGCCCACGCGCAGCATGCGCAGCGAGATCGGCGTGGTCAGGCCGTGGGCCTCGAAGGCATTCGACAGCGGCTGTCCCGATTCGATGGCGGCGCGCGCCTGCGCCAGGCCCTTGCGCACGTTACCGGAGACCATCGGCTGCACGGTCTCGATGGCGCCGACGATGGTGATGCCGCCCTCGGTCAGCATGCCGAGCGTGAGATAAAGGCGCGACAGTTCGTAGATGCGGGCGCGCTCGCCGATGCCGGGCAGGCGCACCAGCAGGCGGTTGATGCCGCCGCTGCGCAGCAAGTGGCGCACGCCCAGCACGGCGCCGACGATGAGCAGCAAGGCGCTGACGGCGATGGCGCTGCCGTGGGCGCCCGCGAACTGGCCCCAGTCGAGCAGCAGCTGCGACATCCAGGGCAGCGTGCGCCCTGCCCCCTGATAGACCTCGGCGAACTTCGGCACCACGTAGCCGATCAGGAAGCCGCTCACGCCGCCGCCCACCAGCAGCAGGATGACGGGATAGATCGAGGCGCTGACGATCTTGGAACGCACGGTGTCGATGCGCTGCTGGTAATCGATGTAGCGCGACAGGGCGCGCGGCAGGTCGCTGGTGCCTTCGGCGGCGCGCACGATGCCGACGTACAGCGGCGGGAACAAATCGGGTTGGCTGGCCAGCACGCTGGAAAAACGCTTGCCTTCGCGCAGGCCGCCCAAGAGGCGCTCGAGCACGCCGCGCGCGCCGGGATTGGCTTCCTTTTCGAGCAGGGCTTCCAGGCCTTCGACGATGCCCAGGCCCGCGTTGAGCAGGGCCAGCAGCTCCTGGCTGAACAGGACCAGCGAGAGCTTGGCGCCGCCGCGGCGGCCGAGACCGGCGAAGGGATTGGCGCGCGCCGGCTCGACGGCGCTGACGAACAGCCCACGCGCCTCGACCTGGCGGCGCGCGTCGAGCGCGTCGGCGGCATCGACGACCAGGTTCGAGATCGACATGTCGGGCGCAAGGGTGCGAACGGCAAACTGCATGAAGGCGGGCCCGGCGGTAAATGATTGCGTACTGAGGCGACGGCGTTCAGTTCGACGAAATGTCGGCGTTGTCGCCGGTACCGCCCGGCTGGCCATCCTTGCCGAGCGAGAGGATTTCGTACTCACCCTTGGTGCCCGGCGAACGGTACTGGTAAGGACGGCCCCACGGATCCTGCGGCACGCCTTTCTTCAGGTAGGGACCGTTCCACTTGGCGCCGGCGCTGGGCGGCGCGGCCATCAGGGCGTTCAGGCCTTCTTCGGCGCTCGGATAGCGGCCGACGTCGAGGCGGTAGGTGTCGAGCGACTTGTCGAAGGCTTCGATCTGCGCCTTGGCGACCGTCACTTCGGACTTGCCCAGCTGGGAGAAATACTTGGGGCCGACGTAGGCTGCCAGCAGGCCGATGATGACGATCACGACCAGCAGTTCGAGCAGGGTGAATCCTGATGCGGCAACACGCGACGGGGCGCGCTGTTTCAGTACTGAATACATCGACCGACTCCTAATTGCACGTACGAAAAGCTCAGCGTTGAAGGCTACCACGCCGCTCAACACCAAGACAACAACTCTTTATTTTTTGCCATGCACCGCCGGCGCCTTTGCGCTCCCGCAGAGCGCGAATGACGCCAGGCGAACACAGTGTGACGGGTTTAGCGCGCGACCGGGGACGACGGCGCCGCAGGCGAGGAAGCGCCCAGCACGCAGCTGCCGCTGGTGCAGACGGCGCCCGGATCGGTCATGTAGCGGCAGGTCGACATCAGGCCGCTGGCCTTGTTCTGGGCCTGGCGCTCGGCCTTGTACTGTTCGCCGAGGGCACGCAGGGTCTTCTCGTCGGTACGCGACTCGGAATACGGCAGGTAACTTTCCGGGCCGCCGCAAGCCATGGCGCCGATCGGCAGCGTTCGGCACTGGCCCGAATGGGTGCAGCTGGCGTCGCCGATGGTCGCGCGGATGCGCGCCAGGGTGTCGCCCGTTGCCGGGGCCTGCGCCGTCGGGGCTCCCTTGCGCCCCGGATCCTGGGCCTGGGTCGTGCAGGCAGCACAGCCCAGCAGGAGGATAAGGATGAGATTTCGCATGTGTTCATCTTCCCTGCTTGCCCGGGTGTGGTCAAGCGAATCACGGTATGCATCCATGCCTTGTCGAAAGGGCCGCGGCGTCGTTGTACAGCAACGTCAGGCTGTTGCCGCAGCACATCAATTTCTCAAAAGAATTTTTTATTTCCTAGAAAACAGTTGCGCTAACTGTCGAGAAAACCCGGCAACGTCGCCCAACTTTCTTACTAAATCTTAATATTTGCTGTTCGCTAACGAAAATAATTGAGCATCGGAAAAATTTACTCACTACAATAGTCTTCGTTACCGACGAGCTTGCTTCACTAGAACGATCATGAACATCTCCTTCCGCACCATCGCCGCCATCGCCCTCACCACCCTCCTGACCGCCTGCGGCGCAGGCCAGCAGGACAGCCAGGTCGCGATGAGCCTCGGCTCGGCAGTGCAGAGCGACCTCAACGTCGCCGCCGTGGCCACCAGCACCGTAGCCCCGGCTGCCGCATCGACCGGCCCGGCCGTCGCCGCTGCCACCGGCCCGAACAATCCGGCCCCGGATTGCGCACCGGAAGGCTGCTCCAGCCTGCGCATCATCGACGGCAACGCCGAAGCCTTCCGCGTGGACGCCATGCGCCGCGCCAGCGCCGACCAGTCCTGATTCACCGGGCGCGAGCGCCCTCCTCCGTTTTCTCTCCCAATAAAAAAAGACACACCGGCCGCACGGCCAGGTGTGTCTTTTTTTTCGCCTGAAGCGCTCAGCGCGGCGCGCGGCGGCGCAGGCTGGCGCCCAGCAGGGCCAGGCCGGTGGCCATCAACAGCCAGTCCGACGGTTCCGGCACTGCCGCCGCGAGTTCGCTCACCTGGGCGAAGTCGGCATCCTGGTACGGCGTGCCGATGCCTTGCCCCGGCGTCAGGTCGAAGCGGACGATGCCGAACGGGTCGCCCAGCGCGCCGTTGGCGTCGTACAGGCCGATCGACAGGGTGCTGCCGTCGCTGCCCGCGTCCAGGCTTTGGTCATCGCTGAACAGGATGTCGAAGCCGAAGGCAGCCCCCAGGTTCAGGTCGAACTTCAGGTAGCTGCCGAAGTCCGGCAGGTTGGCCAGGACGATGCTGCCGTCCGGGTTGAAGCCGACCTGCTCGGCCAGGCTCACGGCGCCGAAGGCGCCGCTGAAGTTGCTCAGGGTCGCGCTCACCGGCGTGCTCGAGAAGGTCTGGAACATCAGGTCGAGGGCGCCGGCGCCCGAGCGGCCGCTGGTGTCCACATTAACGTGGTAGCTGATCGGGGCGGCCATTGCCGCCAGCGAGCTGCCCGCCAGGGCCAGGGCCAGCACTGCGTGGCGCAGGAAAGTCTTCGCGTTAAACATAGTTCTTATTCCTTAGAAAGTACCAGCGATGATGGCGGCGCTGTAGTTGATGGCGACGCGTTTCGGGTTATTGAACACGGTGGTGACGGTCACGGTCGCACCCGGTGCGATCGCGCCGGCACCGGCCGTGATGTAGGGCACGCCGTTGTGGGTGCCGCTGGCGTTGGCCAGGGTGACGTCGGCCGGCAGTCCGGCGATCTTGACGTGGAACGGACCCGTGATGGCGGCGCCGGTCTTGTTGGTGAGCTGGAAGCTGCCGCTGTACTGGCCGGTGGCGCGGTTCATCACCAGGCCCGAACGGACCACCGTGAAGCTGCCGGTGGCATCGATCCAGGTCGGGGTCAGGTTCAGGCTGACCAGCACCGGGTCGTGGTCCGAGGCGCGGAAGGCGTCGTTGACGTACAGGTCCTGGCTCTTCGGCGTGCTGCCGTTGCCGGTGTCGAAGTTGTAGTCGATGGTTTCCGGCTCGTCCGCGTTGTTGTGCCACTCGGCCGCGCCCGCCACCTGCGCGCTCAGCGAAGGCGTGGTCAGGGCGTGGTCGAGGTAACCGCTCTCGCCGTCGAACACATAGGAATACACCAGGCCTTGCGGACGCACGAAGCGTTCCAGTTCGTTGACCATGCCGGCGCTGGTGAAGGCCACGATCGGGTCTTCGAAGCCGTGCGCGTTCATGTCGCCGATCACCAAGACGTCGTCGTCGCCGGCGGCCGATTTGACCAGCGGGATGAAGTATTCCGCGAGGCGCTTGGCCTGGGTCACGCGGGTCGCGTTCCAGCAGCCCTGGCCATCGCCGCGGTCGGTATCGAGCCCGCTACCCGACGGGCAGCTGGCCTTGGCCTTCAGGTGGTTGACGATCACCGAGAACTTGGCGCCGTTGGCGGCCTTGAAGGTCTGGGCCATCGGCGGGCGGTTGTTGACGCGGTCGCCATCCGACAGCGCGCCGCCGACCAGGCTCAGCGCGCCCGGCTTGTAGATCATGGCGACGCGGATCGCGTCGGTGCCGGTGGACTCCGGCGCCGGCACCACCGCGTAGACGTTTGCGCCAAGCGCGGCGTTGATGCTGTCGACCAGGTACTGGACGGCGACGTCGCCGTTGTTCTGGATCTCCATCAGGCCCACCACGTCGGCATTCAGGGCGACCAGCGACTTGACGATCTTGTCGCGCTGGCGCACGAACTCTTCCATGTTGTCGGCGCCGCGGCAGTTGCCGGCACTCGGTGCGCTCGAGCCGATAGTGCAGCCCTCGGTCAGCACGCCTTTCACGTCCATCTTGTTGGTGAAGGTGGTGAAGAAGTTCAGCACGTTGGCGCTGGCGACCTTGACGCCGGCCGGCAGGCTCGGCACGCCCAGGCGCGGGTTGGTGCGCGAGAACTCGGGGGCCACGGTCGGCTGCAGCTTGAAGCCGGCGCCGCCGGCGCCCAGTGCGCCGAAATCGAGCACACCTTCGAGACCGGTGACGGTGTCGCCGGCGCGCACGGTGCCGTCCACGCCGATGTAGGGGATCACCGGCGGCGCGGTGAAGATGCCGTCGTCGAGGGTGATCACGTTGGCCGCATTGAACGCCGCCAGCGCGATCGCTTCCGGGGTGCCGGCGCGGTAGCGGTTGGTCGGCACTTCCAGGCGGCCGCTCGACAGGGTCAGCTCGCCGCGGGTGCCGAGGTATTTGTTCTGGTTGACGGTCAGCGGATTGGTGATGCGCACCAGCATGCCTTCATAGCGCTCGAGGTCGCCGGCCGGGAAGCTGATGTTGGTCGGGCTGACGGTCTGGCCGGCGCCCAGCACGGTCGAGACGGTCTCGGTCAGCTCGGTATAGCTGACGCTGCCCGACGGCACATACTCGGTGACCAGGCCGGTGACGCGCACGCGTTCGCCCACGTTGCCGGCGGTGGCGCCGAACACGAAGATCGCGTCCGAGGTCGCGGCGTCGTTGTCGCCATCCGGATCCTGGACGAAATAGCCGCTGCCGACCTTGGCGGTGATGACGCCTTCCGTGGTCTGGGCCGTGCCCTTGAACGGGCTGGCCGCGCCCGGACCCTGGATCGCGGGGATCGCCTGATTGCCGGCCGAGCGCACCGTGACGGCGCAGGTCTCGGTCTTGCCGGCGTCGTTATCGAAGCGCACCACGACCGAATAATTGCCCGGCGCAGCGGCGGCATCGACCACCAGGCGCACGCCGGCCGGGCTGTCCACCGCGCTCGACGCGGTGAATTCTTCCAGGCGGATGCCGCCGACCGCGGTCGAGGTGATGGTGGCGCCGGTGACGCGGTTGTCCTTGTCGCGGGCGTTCAGGATGGCCGAGACCAGTTCGCCGTGCGGGCGCACCAGGCTTGCCGGGCAGCTAGCGACGATCGGCTCATCCGTCGGGCCGATCGCGCCGCACACCTTGCGCGTGGTGCCGGTGGTACGCGGGGCCACGTCCTTGACCTCGAAGTCGACCGAATTCTTGTCATCGTCGGTGCAGCCGCCTTCGAGACGCTGGGCCGATTTGGTGTTGCTGATGGTGCCGGTCGGGCCCGCGCCCTCGAAGGCATTGGTGCCGCTGCCGTAGCCGACGAAGTCGACGACCGCGCCGCCGGTCGGGGCGCTGCCGGTGAGGGTCGTGTCGTTGCTCGCCAGCGCGACCTTGCCGGCGCCGGCAGCCATCGCGATGCTGCCTTCGACGTCGCCCGCCACCGTCACCACATTGGTTGCACCCCCGGTCCCGGCCGCTTCACGCACCAGGAAATATTGTCCGGCCTCCAAGAAGGTATTGGCCGGGATGACGGTCTTCTGCCAGGAAGTGCCGCTGGTGGACGCGTACTGCACGCTCCAGCCGCTGATGTCGACCCTGGCGCCGCTGCGGTTGAACAGCTCGATGAAATCGTGTTTGTAGGTCGCGCCGGTGGCGCCACTGCCGTTGCCGCCAGCCCCGTACACTTGGCTGATGACGATATTGGGAGAGGCGGCCAAGGCCGGCGCGGACAGGCCGGCGAGCAAGGCGGCGAGCACGGTCAGGCGCCCGGGTGCGTGGAAGGAAGCGGCAAGCTTGTTCATGAAGTTCCTGGGTGGATGAGCCAAACGAATGTTATTGGGAAAAAACGTTAGCAGAATGCAATTTACCATTAGCAAAAAGCATAGTAAATGGATTCATTTACATCCGTGTGACAAGAACTCTCATTATCATTTCCACAAAGAAACTCATGCGTGGCGCGTAGCGCTTCGGCACTGCGTCTCCCATAGGGAAGAGCTGGGAATTAACGCTCGCGGTAAGGCGCGGCCAGCGGTTCGCCGATGAAGAGGCCTTGTGACGGCCACGCAACACTCTTCCAGTAGGCTTCGATGGCGCTGTTGCCGCTCAGGTAGTGGCGCAGCAGGACGGAGGGATTGGGAAACTTCTGCCAGTGGTTGCAGGGTTCGCTGACGGTGCCATAGCTGGCGGTGGCGCCGGCATCCAGCCAGCGTAGGCTGCTCATCTGGCTGCTGCCGAGCAGGTCGCCGCCCAGCGAGGTCAAATGGTCGGCCAGGGCGCCGGGCACGAAGCCGAGCGTGTCCAGTTTGGCGACCTGGGCCATGCCGGTCTGGTACACCAGAATGTCCTTCACATTCTCCAGCGCGTCGGCCTGCAGCACCTTGGTGGTGAGCTTGCGGGCGGGAATGCGCCCGGTGCGCGGAAAGAAACCGGCGCGGGTATTGCGCGCCTTTTCCGAGGTCGCCAGGTAGTAGGCGGTGGCGGGCACGGTGCGAAAGCCCGCGGACACGCCGCGGTCGACCAGCGCTTTCGCCTTCTCGACCGACTCGGTCGGCAGCAGCATCGAGATCCGCATCTGGTGGTCGGTGAACGGATGGGCCGAGCGGCTGTTGAAGTAGGCGCTGGGCTCGCCGGCGGCGCAGGTCTTGGCGCACTGGCCGCCGTCGAAGCCCAGGGTGTAGGCGCCGGTGATCGAATTGCAGTCGACCGCATAGGGCGCGGTCCAGACCATCAGGACCGCCTGCACCTTGGGGCCAAGCTGGCTGTCGATCTCTTCCTTGAGTAGGCGGAACTGGGCCGGGCTGATCGAGCGCGGCTTGCCGGGGATGCGCACGTGTACCACGTTGGCGGCCGGGATTGAACGGCGCTTGCGGTAGTAGTCGCCGACGGCGACGCTGGACGGGTCCTCGTCGTTGATGACGATCGCCAGTTCAGCCGGTTTGAGGGGAGATGCGTGAGCGGAAGGATGGAAGGCGCCGGCGGCGGCCAGGCAAGACAGACAGGACAGCAGAAAGGCGCGCAGGCGCGCTCGCAAATTCGGTCGCATGGATCGGTCGCAGGATGAACGGAGGGCGGAGCCAGGGCTCCGCCGCCATCATGCCACAGCTTGCTGTTTTGTCAGCTCACCGCTGTTGCGCCCTGCCCTTCAGTGCGTTCGCCGCAGCGCCGCCCTGGGGCGGCGGCGCCATGCCGTCCAGCCCAGCAGGCCGATGCCGCCGAGGTACATGGCAGTGGTGGCCGGTTCCGGCACCAGCGAGATCGAATACACCTCGAGCGCGTCGACCCGGAACAGCTGGCCGCCGGTGCTGCCGTCGATGATGCTGGTGCCTTCGCTCAGGCCGTCGCCATAGCTCACCTGCCAGGACAGCGCGGCATTGAGACGGTCATTGACCAAGAGGTCGGGGCCGGCGCCGAAGGTCGGGCCATGGTTCGGCTCGTTGTAGGTCTGGCGCGCGCCGCGGTTGGGCAGGATGTTATCGGACAGCACCTGGCGCCACAGCTGGGCATCGGTGAAGTTGAAGATGAAGGCGGTCCGCTGCCAGTCGTTGGGCGTGATGTGGTAGCCGTCGGTCGAGGACCAGCTTTGCGGGTTGTAGCCGCCCACGAGCCAGCTCTGGCCGAAATCGTTGCTCACCTGGAGCAGCGTGAACGTCATGCCGGCGCCATCGGCGGCGTCGTGGAAATCGCGCGAGTTGTGGCCGGTCTGGCGGGTGTAGATGTTGCGCAGGTCCAGCGGGCCGGCGCCAAGCCAGCGTTCGAGCTGGCCGTAGAGGGTCAGGTCCAGCAGGGGTGGGCCGTTCTGGGCTTGCGCGCTTGGTGCTGCCGCCACGCTCAGCAGGACACCCAGGGTGGACGCCGCAACGATCGATTTCATGATGCCCCCTCGCTCCGTTCAGTTGCGGGCATTGTATGCCCGCGTTCCGCGAGGGGTTCGCACGGTTCCGCTGCGCAAGCAGCGTCATCCGTGCGATAAGGGCTTACTGTCCAGCTAGCTCAAGCACGCTGGTAGATGTCCTCGAAGCGGACGATGTCGTCCTCGCCGAGGTAGCTGCCGGACTGGACTTCGATGAGGTGCAGCGGCAGCCTGCCCGGGTTTTCCAGGCGGTGGGTGACGCCGATCGGGATGTAGGTCGACTCGTTTTCCGACAGCAGGCAGACCTTTTCGCCGCAGGTCACGCGCGCGGTGCCCGACACCACGACCCAGTGCTCGGCGCGGTGGTGGTGCATCTGCAGCGACAGCTTTTCGCCCGGCTTGACCGTGATGCGCTTGACCTGGAAACGGTCGCCCGCATCGATGCCTTCGTAGTGGCCCCACGGGCGATACACGCGCGTGTGGTGCAGGTGCTCGGTGCGCGCCTTGCTCTTGAGGTGGTCGACCACCTGCTTGACGCGCTGCACCTGGTCTTTATGGGTGACCAGCACCGCGTCCTGGGTCTCGACCACGACCAGGTTGTCCACGCCGACCACGGCCACGATGCGCGATTCGGCGCGCACCAGCGAGTTCGTGACGCCGTCCAGGTAGACGTCGCCGCGCTGGGCATTGCCGTTGGCATCCTTGGGCTGCACTTCCCACAGGGCCGACCAGGAACCGACGTCGTTCCAGCCGATATCGGCCGGCACCACGGCGGCGTCCTGCGTCTTTTCCATCACCGCGTAGTCGATCGAGTCGGACGGGCTGTCCGAGAAGGCTTTTTCTTCCAGGCGGCAGAAGTCGAGGTCGCGGTAGCCGGTGCTGACCGCCTTGTCGGCGGCCGCGGCGATCGCCGGTGCATGCTCCTCGAGTTCCTTGAGGAAGCGCTCGGCGTGGAACATGAACATGCCGCTGTTCCAGTAGTAGCCGCCTTCATCCAGGAAGCCCTGGGCGGTGGCGGCGTCCGGCTTCTCGACGAAGCGCGCCACCTTGTAGCAGTCGCCGCAATTGGCCACCGCTTCGCCGCGGCGGATGTAGCCGTAGCCGGTTTCCGGGGTCTTCGGCACGATACCGAAGGTGGCCAGGGCGCCCTGCCCCACCAGGGTCACGGCGCGCTCGACCGCGTCGCGGAAGGCGGCGCCGTTCTCGATGACGTGGTCGGCCGGCAGCACCAGCATGATGGCTTCCGGATCGATCGCCTTCAGGTAGTGGGCCGCCGCCGCCACCGCCGGCGCGGTATTGCGGCCGACCGGCTCGAGCAGGATGCCGAGCGGCGTGATGCCGGCTTCGCGCAGCTGTTCGGCCACCATGAAACGGTGGTCATTGCCGCACACGACCAGCGGCGCCATCACTCCCGGCCAGCCGGCCACCCGTAGCGCAGTTTCCTGCAGCATGGTCCTGTCCGCTACCAGCGGCAGCAGCTGCTTGGGCAGCACGGCGCGCGACAGCGGCCACAGGCGGGTACCGGCGCCGCCGGAGAGGATGACTGGATAAATTTTCATGCGCTTGCTTTCTCTTTAATTTTCTGTATGGCGTTCTGAGCCGTACCCTCGATGTCCTTGCGAACCGAACGGCGGCGGTCACGCGCATTCAGCCATTCTTGCGACGAGTACTCCGACGCGTGCTTCATCTCGCCCTTGCGGTCGACACTGTAATCCTTGAAAACTATCATTTCATGCAATGTTACATCATGCAACACCCGTGTGTATTCGAACAACACGCTACGCACGACCTCGGCGCCTTCGCAGATGTGGCTGCCATGGCCGATCCAGGTCGGGCCAACGATGCGGGCGCCCGCTTCGATCTTGACGTTGGAGCCGATGTAGACCGGACCTTCGATGATCGTGCCTTCCCAGTCGATGCTGGTGTTCAGGCCCGTCCAGACGCCCGGTTCGATCTGGATGCCCGGCACGTCCATATGGTTGACTTCGCCGGTGAGGACGGTCTGCAGCACTTCCCAGTAGTCGCTCATGGTGCCGATGTCGAGCCAGTTGAACGGACGGCCCTGGGCGTAGAACGGCAGGCCGCGCTCTGCCAGAAGAGGGAACAGCTCGGAACCGATATCGAACGGCACGCCCGACGGGATCAGGTCGATGACTTCCGGCTCGAAGATGTAGATGCCGGTGGAGATGAAGTTGGACTTGGCTTCCTGTTCGCTCGGCTTTTCCTGGAACTCGGTGATGCGGCCTTCGGCGTCGGTGACCACCACGCCATAGGACGAGACCTTGTCCCATGGGACTTCCTTGGTGATGACGGTGGCCATCGCGCCTTTGCGGCGGTGCTCGAGCAGCGCAGCCTTGAGGTCGAGGTCGATCAGGGCGTCGCCGCACAGGACGATGGTGGTGTCGTCGAAGAAGCCGCCGAATTCCTGGATCTTCTTCATGCCGCCGGCCGAGCCGATCGGTTCAGGGACGACCTCGCCGTCGTCCTTGATATAACCCTCGAAGGAGTAGCCGATCTGGACGCCGAACTGTTCGCCCTCGCCGAAGTACTCCTCGATCTTCTCGTGGAGCCAGCTGACGTTGACCATGATTTCGGTCACGCCGTGCTTCTTGAGGTGTTCGACCAGGTAGGCCATCACGGGTTTGCCCAACAGGGGGATCATGGGTTTAGGCAGGTCATAGGTCAGCGGGCGTACACGGGTGCCCTTGCCTGCAGCTAGGATCATGGCTTTCATCGGACCGTCCTTTACATTAGATTATTTGGCAGTGGTTTGGTAGCGCCAGACGTCGGCGCACATTTGAGCGACGTCACGCTCGGCAGTCCAGCCCAGTTCTTCGCGGGCTTTGGCCGGATCGGCGTAGCACTTGGCCACGTCGCCGGGGCGGCGGTCGACGATCTGGTAGGCGATCTTGCGGCCGCAGGCGGCCTCGAAAGCGCGCACCATCTCGAGCACGCTGTTGCCGCGGCCGGTGCCGAGGTTGTAGGTGACGATGCCCGGCCCCTTGGCCAGGCGGTCGAGGGTTTTCACGTGGCCGATCGCGAGGTCGACCACGTGGATGTAGTCGCGCAGGCCGGTGCCGTCCGGGGTCGGATAGTCGCCGCCGAACACGGACAGCTTGTCGCGCTGGCCGTTGGCGACCTGGGCGATGTAGGGAACCAGGTTGTTCGGGATGCCGTTCGGCTCTTCGCCGATCAGGCCGCTTTCATGGGCGCCGACCGGGTTGAAGTAGCGCAGCAGCGCGATGCGCCATTCCGGCTCGGCCTTGGCCAGGTCGCGCAGGATGTCTTCGATCATCAGCTTGCTGCGGCCGTAGGGATTGGTGGCCGACAGCGGGAAGTCTTCGCGAATCGGCACCGAAGCCGGGTCGCCGTACACGGTGGCGGAAGACGAGAACACGATGGTCTTCACGCCGAACTTGGCCATCGTCTCGAACAGGATGACGCTGCCGTTGACGTTGTTGTCGTAGTAGCGCAGCGGCTGCGCCACCGATTCGCCGACCGCCTTCAGGCCAGCGAAGTGGATCACGGCGTCGACCTTGTGCGCGCCGAAGATGCGTTCCATGGCCGCGCGGTCGCGGATGTCGGCTTCTTCGAAGACGAAGGTCTTGTCGGTGATGCGCTGCACCCGCTCCTGCACCGAGGTGACCGCGTTGGACAGGTTGTCCACCACGACCACCTCATGGCCGGCGTTCTGCAGTTCGACGACGGTATGCGAGCCGATATAGCCCATGCCGCCGGTAACCAGGATCTTCATGTCGTTTCGCTCTCTGTAATATATAAAATGTATTAATAGTGCATTATTCAGTCGCGCCGCATATCACCAATGCCGACGGCGAGCATGCGGGGTCCTGGGACCTGCCGCAGTGAATGCGACAGGTGCGGGGCCCGCAGGGGCCATCGGTGGTGGCGTCTCGTATTCTTTTGCGTGTTTTTGCGTAGCGGCTTCTGTGGCCGCCCTATCCCTGTTTCACCTGCCTGCCTTTGAGAGCCTCTTTGAGCAACAGGCCAATAAAAGCCATGTCCTCGATGAAGTAGCGCCGGAACATGCGACGCGGCTCCTGCAGGAAGCGGTAGAACCATTCGAGCCCGGACTTCTGCATCCACAGCGGGGCCCGTTTCACCTTGCCGATGGCGACATCGAAAGTGCCGCCGACGCCCATTGCGAAAGGAATCCGCATGTGGGCCTGGTACTTGCCGAGGAACTGCTCCTTCTTTGGCGAACTGATCGCCACGAACAAGAGGTCGGCATTACTGGCCCGGATCTGCTCGGCCACCGCCTGTTCTTCTTCCTCGCCCTTCCAGTAGCCGTTGCGGTAGCCCGCCAGCCTAAGGGCCGGGTACTTGCGGGTGTAGGTCTCGGCCACCTTGCTGACGACTTCCTCGCGCGCCCCCAGCAGGAACACGCGCCAGCCCTTCTCGCCGGCGCGCCGCATCAGGGCCTCGAACAGGTCGACCCCGGCGACCCGTTCCTTGAGCGGCTTGCCGAGCAGGCGCGAAGCCCACACCACCGGCATGCCGTCCACGTTGACCAGCGCGCAGTCGTTGATGATCTGGCGCAGTTCAGCGTCACGGCTGGCTTTCACCAGCTTATCCACGTTGACCACCACGTGCTGATGGGGCAGGCCGGACTGGATGAATCCTTCGACCTTGCCCAGTGTTTCTTCCATGGTCAGGTTATCCACCTGACAGCCCATCAACGTGATTCGGTCATCCATGAGATTCCTTTAAAACGTTAGGCGGCGAGTCCTTCCGGCTTCGCCACGGCCGCGATCTCCTTCGCGAGGATCGCGACGATGCGTTCGGCCGCCTTGCCGTCCCACAGCTGCGGGCGGCGGCCCTGCTTGCCTTCGCCGCGCAAGACCTTCCTGGCTTCGCGCACGATGGCTTCGGGATCGGTGCCGGCCAGGACATTGGAGCCCTCTTCGACCGTCACCGGACGTTCGGTGTTTTCGCGGATAGTGACGCAAGGCACGCCCAGCGCCGTCGTTTCTTCCTGCAGGCCGCCGCTATCGGTCAGCATTACGGCCGCGTCCTTCCACAGGTTGAGGAAAGCCATGTAGGCCTGCGGGCCCGCCAAGGTGACGTTGGGACCGAGGTCGATGCCGAATTTCTCGATGTTGGCGCGGGTGCGCGGGTGCACCGGGAAGATCAGCGGCAGTTCCTGGGAAATTTCCTTGAGCGCGCCGGCGATGCGGGCGAAAGTGGCCGGCTCGTCGACGTTGCTCGGACGGTGCAGGGTCACGACGCCGTAGCGGCCGCCATTGGCCTGGCTCTGCGTCTTGAAGCCGCTGGTCTCGAAAGCGGAGGTATCGGCGCGCGACAGCTTGTCGGCCTGGTACAGCACGTTGTCCACCATCACGTGGCCGACGTAGTGCACGGCGGAATCCGGTTTGCCTTCGCGGCGCAGGTGCTCGACAGCGGCCGGCTCGGTGGCGAAGAACCAGTCCGAGATGCTGTCGGTGACGAGGCGGTTGATTTCTTCCGGCATTGCCATGTCGCCGCTGCGCAGGCCGGCTTCGACGTGGGCGACCGGGATGACGAGCTTCTTGGCCACGATCGAGCAGGCCAGGGTCGAGTTGACGTCGCCCACCACCAGCACCGCGGCGGGACGCTCGGCCATGCACAGCTCTTCGAAGGCCACCATGATCTTGGCGGTCTGCTGGGCGTGGCTGCCGCCGCCGGCGGCCATGAACACGTCCGGCTGGGGAATGCCGAGTTCCTCGAAGAACACGTCGTTCATCTCGCGGTCGTAGTGCTGTCCGGTGTGGATGATCTTGAAGCTCAAGGCATCCTGGGCCTGAAGGGCGCGCACGATGGGCGCGATCTTCATGAAGTTCGGACGGGCACCGGCAACGAGGTAAATCAGCATTTTGGACATATTCCTATTAATAATTTTTTATGGTTGTTGAATTTGATAAATTTTTTGCTAATGCAGGAACGTTATTGTAAACCTGCATTCGACTGGAACGGCGGACGATACGGTCGTGATCCGCAGCACTTCGCAAGGACGCTTCGACTCGTAGGTACGCGAGCACCAGCCCAGCGGCGGATTCTCGGCGCCGCGCACCAGTTCCAGCTGCAGGTCGGCCCCGCTGGCCTGCATTTGCAGCACGAAGCGCTTGCCGCGCACCGACAGGCCGTGGCTGGTCAGGCGCACGTCGAGCTCGGGCGCGAAATGCCAGAACAGCTCGACCTTGTGCTGCTTGCGCGCCGAGACTTCGTCGCGCACGGTCAGGGTATTGCTGGCGCCGTCGAAGCGCACGCTGCGCATGTGGCGCACCGGGTCCGACAGGCGGGTGTAGCCGTCGTGCGAGCCGCGGAAGTCGAAGTCGTTGGGGCTGCTCGGCATGCGCTCGATGCGGGCCTCGGCCTTGCGCAGCCACATGAAGCGCCCGCCGCTGGTCGACTGGTCGAGGCCGTCGATGCGCACGGTGTTATGGGCCGAGGTGCCGCGGAAGTAGTCGCGCCATTTCTGGTCTTGCCAATAGGAATAGGTGCCCGGGTCGATCAGGCACTCCTCGCCCGCCACCGACAGGTTCAATGCCAGCGCGTCCGCATGGCCGTGGGCGGCGATGCCGAGGTAGCCGAGCTGGCCGCAATCGAGCATGCCCTTGATCTCGCTGTGCTCGCCGAAATGGTTGCCGAACAGGAGGTAGCCGCCGTCCGGGAAGGCCCAGCCGGTGTCGACCTCGTGCGGGTCGCAGTCCGGACGGGTGCCGGGCAGCGCGTGCAGCAGCCAGCGCACGCCGGGGTGGGTATCGTTGGCGGCGCCGAACACGGTGTCGCCCAGCGCCAGCAGTTGCGATGCGCGGTCGCTGCCTTGGGCATCGAGCCGGAACACGCTGCCGTCGTCGGCGTCGCCCACCGCCGGCACGTTGCCGCCGACGTCACGCACCGAGCGCAGGAAGCGCAGCGCGCGCTGCAGCGATGCCCAGTAATGGCGCGGGAAAGGCTGGCCGCAGGCCTGGCCCATCAGGCCGGCGACGAACAGGAATTCGCTCGAGAAGATGTGATAGGCAAAGGCCTGCTCGCGGTTGACGCCGTCACGCGAGTACTGCGCCACCGCTTCATGTTCGAGTTCCCGGCGCGCCTGCTCCAGCCAGTCGGCGGACTCCTTCCAGCACGGCCAGGTGCTGGCGCCCACGTACAGGCCGGCCAGTTCGCCGATCAGGTGGTTGTTGGCCGAGGAATGGCGCGACAGGTGGCGCGCGATGGTGCTGCAGTGGGCGTGGATGCTGGCGAGCCAGTCGGCGCGCAGCTTCTGGCCGGATTCGCCGGCGAACAGGGCGCTGCTCTCGCCGCCCACCAGCTGCCACACCAGGCTCCAGTTGATCAGGCGGATGCCCAGTTCGAGCGAGCTGGTCCAGTTGGGACCGGTGAGCGGCGGGCATTGATCCATCCAGCTGCGCAGTTGCTGCTCCAGCGCGTGCAGCCAGCGCACTTCGCCGCTCAGGGTCCAGGCCTGGGCCAGGCGCACCAGGTGCAGGTGGCGGTTCAGCTCCCACACGTGCTTGATGTCGCCGACCTGCTCGCGCTTGGTGATGGCGATGTCGCCGGCGTAGATGGACGGACCGGTGACGCCGGTCTCGGGATCGCGGTTCCAGGCGGTGGGCACGCCGACGTCGAAGCGGCGTTCGGCGAACAGCACCACGTGGCCGGCGCAGATGCGGTCGGCGTCCAGTAGCAGGGCCTCGATTTCAAGCGGGTCGAGCTGGGGCGCGCCCTGCACCGCCAGCGTGCGGGCGCGCGGCAAGGGCGCGGGCGCCGTGCGGCCGGCCATGCGGCGTCCCATTTTCGTGGCTGCCGCCTGGCGCACCCGGTAGCCCACTTCCGCCACCGACATGCATCTGAGCCGATTCACCAGCCAGCCTAACCTTACCGTTGCGTTCATCTCTTCCCCCCGCTTTGCGAAGTTGCCGCGATGCTGTCGCGCAATTGCCGATACACCGCTGAAATTTGTCCGATCACGACGCCGGACTCGAATTCTTGCTCGATCGTGGCGCGCGCACGCGCGCCGAGGCGCCGACGTTCTTCGTCGTCGCCCAGTAATGTGCCGAGGGCTTGCGCCAGCTGTTCCACCTTCCCGGGTTCGATCATCAGGCCGTTGTCGCCGTCGCGCAGCGCATCCGGGATGCCGCCGACGCCCGTGCTGACCACGGCGTTGCCGGCAGCCATGGCTTCCAGCAGCGCCATCGGCAGGCCTTCGGCATGCGAAGGCAGGCAGAAGATCGACGCGCGCGCCAGTTCGTCCGCCTTGCGCTGGGCCGTCACCCAACCCAGTTCCTCGATGCGCTCGAGCACGCCGGCTTCCCTGGCGCGCCGCTTGACCGCCTCCAGCTCGCCCTGCCCGCCGATTGCCAGCTTCACGTGGGGAAAACGGTCCTTCAGCAGCCCCAGCGCATCCACCAGTTCATAGATGCCCTTGCGCGGCTCGACCTGGCCGAGGAAGAGGATGCGGCCCGGCTCAGACCGGTCCGCCGCGAGCGGTGGCACCGGCACCGAGTTCGGGATCACGACCACCCGCGCATGCGGGGCAAAGCCGGTCAGGAAATCCGCCCAGCGCGTCGACAGCGCAATCACGACGGAACTCTGTTCCAGCGTATGCCGGATCCAGCGCCGCATTAGCGGACTGGAGCGCTCGATGAAGCTGTCGAAGCAGGCGCCGTGCAGGTGGAACACCGTCTTCGCGCCGCTCGCGCGGGCCAGCGCCAGCAGTACCGACTTGCGCACGAAGCTGCCGTTCGAGGCCGCATGGGCATGCACCACTTCCGGACGGCGCGCCAGCGCCGCCAGGGTGCGCAGCAAACCCTTGAAGAAGGCGCCGGCAATGGCCACGCGGGTGCCTTCGGCATGGGTCGGCACGTAGCAGACGCCCTCGCGTTCGAACAGGCCGTTCTGGCGCAGCAGCGAAACGACGGTGGCGACACCGCCGCGTCCGCCAGGCTCGGTCCCCAGCATGAGCACCCGTGGCGAGGCATGCGTCGCCGCTGGCGCTGCTGGTGCCGATGCCCGGTTCATGCCATATGCCTTTCCTTCAGGTGCCTGCAATCACGTTTGCAAAATAGAAATTCTTTTGGATGGTACAACAGTGTTTTCTCCGATACGCGCACGATACGATGCCTGACGGACTTCAGTGTTGCTTTTTTAACTCGGTCGCGACAGAATTTTTGTGTATGTTTCTGCAACTATTCGACCCAGAATAGCATAGGTGCGGTGGCTCCTGACGTACGCTGGGCCACCTTGCGCCAGCTCGGCGGACAATGCCGGGTCGTCCAGCAGGCGCTTGACGGCGGCCGCAAACGGGCCCGCCTCCATCGGCGCGCATAGCCCCGCACGGCTCTCGTCGATGACCAGCTGCTGGTCCGGGATGTCGTTGGCCACGCTGGGAATGCCCAGCGCCAGGTATTCCACCAGCTTGGTGGGCGAGGACACGTCGAACAGGGTGCCGCGCGGGATCGGCGACAGGCCGACCTCGGCCCGCACCGCATAGCCGAGCGCCGTCTTCTGGGGCAGCCAGCCGGTCAGCAACACGTGCTGCCCGATGCCGCGGCGGGCGATCTCGGCGCGCATCCAGTCCATCTCGTCGTTCGAGGCGGCGTCGCCAGCGATCACCAATAACAGGTCGGGCACGTCGCGCTTGAGGATCTCGGCCACGTCCAGCAGGAAGTCGGAGCGGCGCGCCTGGGCGATGCGGCCCAGGTAAAGGATCACGCGGCGCCCGTCCAGGCGCGGATCGTGGACCGGCTCCACCTTGCTGCGATCGAACAGGGTGGCGTCGACGCCCATCGGCACCGCCGTCATGCGGGTGCGGTCGAAACCCTTCCCCGCCAGCCAGTCGGCCATGGCCTCGCTCTGCACGAAGATGTGCCGCGCGCCCGGCAGCACAAGCTGATAGATGACGAAGCGCGACGCGGCGGCGCGCAGGACGTGGGCGAACCACTTCAGGCCCTTGCCGCAGCTGCCGATCTCGTCGCGCCGGACCTCGAAACCTTCCACGATCGGGAAGGACATCCAATAGACGAAGGGCACGCGCAGCACGGCGGCGGCCAGCCGGCCCAGCAGGCCGGAGGCGATCTTGTCGCGCACCTGGATGCAGTCGGGACGCCCGCGGCGGCGCGCGCGCAGCAGGCCGCGCAGGTCCCATAGGGGCGACAGGATGGCGGCGAAGCGCGATTTCAGGCTGCCCACGGTGTGCATGCCGCCGGCCGGCCATGGAGCGTCAGCCTCGCCGCCGGATTGCCCGACCAGTTCCGTGTTCACGCCATAACGCGGCATCTCGGCGCCGAACAGGGTCAGCACGTCGGCGCGCAGGGGCGGCAGCGGATCACGGACGATGAAGGCAATAGACAGGGGCTTGCGCATACGGTTCGGTTGGATCGGTCAGGCCAACCGATTCTAGCCCAGCATTTTTCACGCACGCTTAAGGACGATGCCGCTAATGTGCGCTGCAACACATCCGGGCGCAAAAACAGCGCTAGTCCTGGACTTTTCCCAGCACGAAACTGCCCAGCGGTTTGCGTCCCCAGCCGACCGCATCGTAGGAGCCGGTGATCATGGACTGCCCGGCCGTGCCGCTCAGGAACAGGTAGCCGTCGCATATGCGCGTCCTGCCCAAGGTCAGCTTGTTCCCCTCTATCAAATAGGCCAGGGGTTCGTTTAAAGGCAGGAACTCGTCTGCCCTCACATCGCGCGACTCGACAAGCACGCGCTTCCAAGCCCCACCCATGCAAGAGTCGGCAGGCTCGTTCGTGAAGCGGATGGTGGCTTCCACTTTCACCAGATGTCGCAGGTCGAACACGCGCAGCTGCCAGCGCGAATCGGGCTCTTGCGCCTGTGCTGCGCCCATCAGGCAAGTCAGTGTAGCGAGGACAAAAAAGCGACAGGTCGAAGAATGGTTCATGGCTCAATCGATGGCGTGTTGCAGCGGCCCCTTGAACTGTCTCGGGATCTGCGGCAACCTGCGGCGCGCTCTGCGCAGCAGGACGGAGGCGCGTGGAGCCGGGATGCCAGCTTTCAGTGCACGGAAACGCAAGGTCCTGCCGACATGCTCTGCCAGCGGTGCGTCCGGAAACTTTCGCCAGGAATTCTTACCCGTCTTGCGCACCACTGGATCCGCTTCCTCCAGACTTCGCGTCGCCTTGGCGGTTGCAATATTCTCGGCATGCCGTAGCGAACGGCTGGACAGGGCCTTACGTGTCGCAATCGCCTTCCGGCTTCGAGCACGTGACTCGCCGTAACCGTTGCGGCGGTCCTTTTCGTAGCCCAGCATCTTCTTCTCTTGGGGTGTCAGGAAGCGTTTCACGGGAAGCCCTTCATGGAACAGGTCGCCACAGGCGGCTGTCCAGTGTATCGGGAAGCCAGGCTTTACGGCAAGCAGGGGGACTCGCCCCCTCCCCGGTCAGCGCATCGAAGTGCGCAGCGCCGATGCCTCGAAGTATATCTGCTTGATTACCGGATGCTCCGCCGCCACCGCCGCCTCGATGCGGGCAATCGCATGCTCGACCTCGTCGATGCGCATGCCGCGGCGGAACTGGACCGAGGCTGCCAGCAGCACTTCCTCCGGCCCCAGCTGCATGGTGCGCAGGCTGGCCACGCTATCGAGCGCCGGCTCGCGCCGGAACAGTTCATACAGTGCCGCCAGCTGGTCGCGGTCGATACTCTCCCCCACCAGCAGGCCGCCGGTCTCGCGCGCCAGCATGAAAGCGGCGCCGATCAGCAGCAGGCCGATCAGGATCGAAGCAATCGGGTCGGCATACGGGTTGCCGAAGTAATGTCCGATGGCGATGCCGAGCGCCGCGATGACCAGGCCCAGCAGCGCGGCCGAATCCTCGATGAAGACCGTGAACACCGAAGCATCCTTGCTCGCGCGCACGGCCTGCCACAGCGTCGTGCCGGGCTTGCGCACGGCGTTCAGGGCCTTGCGCGACACGTTCCAGCTATAGCCTTCGAACAGGAAGGCCACGCCCAGCACGACGTAGTTCCACATCGGATCTTCCAGCGGCGGCGGGTTCTCCAGCGCGTCGATCCCGTGGTAGATCGACAGCCCGCCGCCCAGCGAGAACACGGACAGCGCCACGATTAGCGCCCAGAAGTAGAGCGACTTGCCATAGCCGAAGGGATGCTTGCGGTCGGCCGGACGGCTGCTGCGGCGCTCGCCCAGCAGCAGGAGGAATTCGTTGCCGGTGTCGACCGCCGAGTGGATGCCCTCCGCCACCATGGCGGCGCTGCCGGTGATGCCGGCGACGATGAACTTGGCGACCGCGATGCCGAGGTTGGCCACGATCGCGGCGTAGATGACTTTCTGGGAACCCTGGCGTGGCGCGTCGTCTTCGCTCATGGATCAGGCCGCGGCGCGGCTGTCCTTCCACTGGACCAGGCGCGGCAGCAGCTCGGCGCTGGCCTGGCTGTCGAGCTTGCGGCAGAAATGGGCGTTCGAGGCGCGGATGCGCTCGAAATCGGCAGCGTCCAGTACCTTCGGATTGCGCGCGCCCTGCTCCGGCCACTGCACGTAGCGGTAGTTGTCGGACAGCACGCGCTGCGCGAAGCGCGAATGCATGACCAGGGTCTGGAACAGCATCTCGTCCGGGCACTGGACGGTGCGGAAGAAGCGCAGCAGGCGCGGGTGGGCATCGATCAGCCGCAGCACTTCAGACAGGCAGTCGCGCGACAGGGCCCACCAGGAAGCGCCGCCGTGCGGCACGAAGCCGTCCGGCATGCGCCGCCGCCGGCCGCTCAGGCGCAGCACGCGGTTGGCCAGCGCGCAGGCCAGGCGCTCGAGGCTCCCACCGCCCTCGCGGTGGAAGAACTGGTAGCGAAAGCCCACGTTCCAGCCGCCGGGCCGGATCGGCGCGGTCTCCAGCAGTTCATGGTCGCGCAGGCGCTGGAGTTCGCGCTTGAGCAGCGCATTCGGCAGCAGCGGAAAATCCTGGGCTGACAGGAAGGTGAGCTTGTCGAAGTCCGGCTGCTCGCGCAGGATCTGGCGCAGCGACACCAAGGTCGCTTCGACCTGCGAATAGCCGCCCCAGCGCACGTCGATGCGCGGCGACACCAGGTGGGCCGACGGGTGCAGCGCGGCCGGATCAAGCGCGCTCTTGCGGTCGAGGTGGACGTAGACGTCGAAATCGGGGTCGCACAGCGCCGCGACCAGCGCGTTCAGCTGCTCGATGTCCTTGTGCGCACAGATCAGGAATACCTGCTTCATCCGCTTCCCAAAACGAAAAAGTCCCCCGCAGCGTGCGCCACGGAGGACTTCTTTATAGCATGGCGTGCAGCGGGAACGTCGCCCCGCTCAGCGGACTTAGTTCAGGCTCACCGTCTGGCCGCCCACGGTCACGGTACGCACCGAGCCCGAGGTCCCGACGCTCACGGTCGGCTTCTTGCAGCCGACGTCGAGCAGCACCAGGTATTCCGCAGTCGCGTTGGCGTCGGCCTTCAGGTAGAAGGCGCCGTGGTCTTCGATCACGTTGGTCTTGGCGCCCGGGCCGATCCACTTGGCGAAGTTCGCGTTGGTGTTAATCGAACGCACGCACAGCGACTGCCCGCCCGCCTCCACCTTCACGTTCTGGCCGTTCTCGACCGACATGATGGCCGGGGTGTGCATGTTCCACTCGTAGGTGCGGGCCACGGTGCTGGACAGGCGGTCGCGCACCAGGATCGCATTGCCGGCGTTACGCAGGTGCCAGACCTGGCGCTTGGCCATGTTCAGCTGGCCGCCATACGACGGGGTCGCATCGCCTTCCGCATAGTCGTAGCTCGGCTGGGCGGTAAAGGCGGTGATCTTGCCGTTGCGCTGCAGCTGCTCGCGGTAGCCGTTCACCATCTGGCCCTTGCCGCCGTCGAAGGTGATCGCGTTCTGCGAACGGGTCTGGTGGTACCAGTCGGTCCAGTACGGCGAACCGTACCAGTCATACCAGCCGGCCTTGACCAGTAGCGGCTGGCCGGCGATCGACAGCAGCAGGCCGTTCTGGTCGCCATGGCTGTGGTTGAACGAGCCGTAGGGGCTGGACTTGAAGAAGGTCGAAATGCGCGCGCTCGAAGCGAGGTTGCTGTGCATCGCGACCCAGCCGACGGTCGGGTAGTACGCCGAATCCGACGGCGCCTGGTAGACCTTGGTGTCGGCCACCGGCAGCGGGTACTGGGCCTGCAGCAGCGACATCGCGTCTTCCATGCCGGTGGTGTTCTTCACGTACCAGGCGGCGCGCGGCGACCACATGCGCGAAGCAAAGGCGCGGAACACACGCGAGTCGGGCTTGGTTTCCGAGGCGTCGCCGAAGGCGTGCACGCGCGCGCCCGGCGGGGTGAATTCCATCGCGAAGTCGAGGAAGCCGAGGGTCCAGGGCTTGCCGAAGAAGTTCACGCCGGTGGCATGGGTGAGCGGATCCCACAGCGCCAGCAGGTAGCCGGCCGCGTATTCGGCGTAGGCGGTGCCGTTGGCATAGCCGCCTTCCGGGCCGCCCCAGGGGTTCGGGCTCAGTGCGTAGGCGCGGAAGGAGAAGTCGAACCAGGTCTGGGCTTCCGGGATGTCGCCCAGGGTCAGGGTCGAGATCAGCACCAGGAACACCATGCTGGTGTTGCCGTGCGAGTCGAACGGATACTGGTCGAGGCGGCCGTTGTCGCCGGCCAGGTTGTTATAGATGACGGTGGTGCGGGCCTTGATCGAGCCGAGCCAGCGCGCCTTGCGGGTCGCGTCCAGCGAGCTGCCGAGCAGGTCGACGGTCTTGGCCAGCCCCCAGGCGATCTGGCGCGTGGCCTGGTCCTGGTTCTCGTAGCTGGTCGGGCCGGTCGGATTGAGCGCAGCCAGTTCGTCGCCGCGGCGCAGGGCCTCGGTCAGGAAGGCGGCGTCGCCGCGCAGGCGGAAGGCAACGGCCGCCGCTTCCATCTGGCGGGTGGCTTCGTTGATGCGCTGGCGCACGTCGGTCTGCTGGCTGGCCATGGCGGCGGTCAGCGGCGAAGTGATCACGATCGACCAGCGCGCGTCCGACAGCGAGGGCACGGCCGTGGTCTGGGCCTTGACTTCGTTGGCCAGGCGGCTCAGGTAGGATTCGAGCGCGGTGCGCTTCTCGTAGTTCCAGGTCGTGGACGGGGTAAACGAGGCCGGGACCGAACGCGGACGCGGCTTGGCCAGGATGCGGGCGCGCACGGTGGCGTTGTCCGGCACTTCGAACACGTTCGAGCGGCTGGTGATCGAGAAGGTGCGCGCGCTCGACCATTCGTTGCTACCCACCGGGCGCACGCGCCAGGTGTAGTTGCCGAGGGCCAGGGCCTTGCTCGGCAGGTACCAGTTGCGGTCGACCACGACCTTGGTCGGGGTGCCGCCCACCGGCGTGATTTCGAGTTCGTAGGCGGCCGGACCGGTCGCGTGACGGGCCCAGGTGAAGCCCGGCGGATTCTGCGCCTGCACCTGGTTCATTTCGGGCTTGGCCTGGATGACCAGCGGGTCGGTCGACTGGACCCAGTCGGCACGCGCGTTGACGCTCGCGAACAGCGAGGCGAATGCGGCGGCCAAGACCAGGCCCTTACGATGAAATTCCATGTGGGTACTCCGAGAAAGAAATCTTGAAATCCATGCGCCACGCCGGGAATCCGACAGGGCTTGAGAGGAACGTTTGCTGCGCATGAGTGCGCTTACTTCACGGGGTTTATGCTACCCCAAAGTAAGTTGAACGCAGGCAAATTCTCCAAAGAAATCAAAGATTTTTAGCTTGCTTGGCAGAAATCCCACGACAAAAAATCAACTTTTGCCGAACAATATTTTCAGGGTTTTAACGGTTGTAAACCGCCTGAAAAGACAAAAGGGCAAAGCTGACAATTTGCTATCGAAATTGCTCAGGTGGCCGCGACGGCGCGCGACTCGGCCTGCAGTGCGCGCATCCGTTTCAGATAGCGCAGGCAATAAATGCCGAAAGCCAGTGGCGCCTTGTCCATGTGACGCCGGCGCACATTGAATTCTTCCTGGCGCGCCTTGACCCGGTTGGCCGAGGACACGCTGCCTTCATGGTCGCGGAACACGGTGAGCGGCTGGTCGATCATGGCCGGATGCGCCACCGCGCCCAGGCGCAGCCACAGGTCGATGTCCATGGCGTACTTGAGCTTTTCGTCGAAGTTGCCGACCCGCTCGAAGGCGGCCTTGCGCACGAACACCGCCGGGTGCGGGATCGAGCTGCGTCCGGCAACAAAGGAACGGTAGGAAAAGGCCGGCATCGCATACGGCGGCACCATCTTGCCGTCCTTCAGGACCTGGATATTGCCATAGGCCCAATCGACCGGCCTGCCGGCCGCGGCGGCCTGCTCGAACACGCGCTTGACGGTGGCCAGTACGTCGGGACCGTTGTAGTAGTCGTCCGAATGGAGGTGGGCGATGTATTCGCCCTGGGCGGCCTCGATGCCCTGGTTCATGGCGCGGCTGATGCCGCCGCCGACGTCGCGCAGCACCCGCTTCTTGCCCGGCTGGTCCGCCAGGTAAGCGGCAATCATGTCGAGGGTGCCGTCGGTGGAGCCGCCGTCCACGAAGATGTGTTCGAAGTCCTGGCAGGTCTGCGACTGCACCGAGGCCAGCGTGTCAGCCAGCGTGGCGGCGCTGTTCCAGGTGCACGTAACGATCGAAAAGGTTGGTTTGCTCTGCATACAACTCCAGTAAGCGAGGGAGAAGGCGCCCGGCATCGGCGCCGAAGCTCGGCGCCGGCGCGACCTGGCGCGGTGGCTCGGCGAGCTGGGCGCGCACGCGCTCGACCAGCTCGTCCATGGTGTCGGCCAGTTGCAGCTGGCCGTCGTATTGTTGATAAGCGGCCAGCTCGGGCGTGCCGCCGCGCGCCAGCGCCACGCACTGGCGGCCCAGCGCCAGCGCTTCCAGCACCGTGGTGCTGCAGGCTTCCTCGCACAGCGAGGGCACCACGCACAGGTGGGCGCGCGCGCTCAGGGCGAGGGCTGCGTCGTAGTCCTGCCAGCCGAGGAACTCCACCTGCGGGCTTGCATGGCGCGCCTGCAGGGTGGCCAGCAGCGGGCCGTCGCCGGCAATCGTCAGGCGCGCGTGCGGCGGGAGCCGTCCTTCGCTGGCAGCCAGGAATTCGCCGAAGCCCTTACCCGCATCGACGCGGCCGACCAGCACCACTTCGCCCGGCGTCGGCGCCGGCGCGCGCTGCGCCGCGCCCAGAAGGCGCGGATAGTCGACGAAGTTGTGGATCACGCGGCAGCGCGACAAGTCGGCATCCGGCACCGCGCGCAGGAACTGGCGGCGCAGGAAGCCGGAGACGAACACCGTCTTGTGGCGGGCAAAGGCGCGCGCGGTCTGGCTGCGGTAGCCGTTGACGGCGATCGCGGTCACGGTCTTGCGCATGCCGCCCGCCTGCCTGGTAATGCAGGCGGAACAGTCGCCCGGCACCAGGTTGTCGCACACGGCGTCGTCGCGGAAGCGCAAATGGGTCAGGCATTCGCTGCCCTGGTCGTGGCGCGTCTGCACATAATTGATGCCCTCCTCCACGTGCAGGCCGACCATGGGAACGTGGCCGTGGTAGTGCACCACGTCGAAACCGGGCGCGTGCTGGTTGATCGCGCTCGCGATCTTGCGCGCAAAGTAAGGACGCTTGAGCGGGTTGAACACGCCCAGCTGCAGCTCCTTCCATCCCGGCCGGGCGTAGTCGAAGCCGGGACGGAAATGGCCGCGAAAGCCGATCTGCTCGGCGCAGCGCTCCAGGCCACGGTCGTTTCGGCCGAGGATCTCGACGTCGTGGCCTTCGGCCAGCAGGCGGTTGGCAAGCGTGACCACGTGCTTGCCGAGGCCGCCGACCTTGTCGCCCGGTAGATCTTCCGACACCATCAGGATGCGCATGACATTCTCCGCAAGCTCGTTGTTCCTTTCACCTTCGGCAGATTCCTTTCACATCAGTTCCATGTTTATCGAAGCATCGTGGCCGGCCAGGCCTCAGCCGGCAGCCCTAGCCGGTCACTTGCCAGCGCGCCCAGCCCGCCTTCAGGCGCTCCCAGGCCATCAAGCGGTCTTCGCGCTCTATCACGAACAGCGCACCGTGCACGCCCAGCAGCAGCGTGGTCACCGTAAGGATGAACAGGAAGTCCCAGGCGCCGCGGTCGAACAGCTGCTCGGCGGCGGTGGCCGCCATCGCCACCAGCGCCACCCCGGCCAGGCCGGGCGCATAGCCCTGGCTGAACAGGCGGGCGAGCGTGGTCGGCACCGTCCGTCCATGCACGTAGCCCAGGAAGACGCAGGTGAAGAACAGCGAGCCGATCAGGTGTCCCCAGGCGGCGCCATCGATGCCCCAGCCGGCCACGCCGACCCAGACGATGCCCAGGCCGGCAAGGGCGCGGGTGACGGCGAACAGGCCGGACACGCGCGGGTGGCCCATGCCGTCGTTCACCAGGGAAGGCAGGCTGGTGAGCGAATCGATGAACTGCGACAGCGCCATCACGGCCAGCACGGTGGCGCCGTTGCGCGCAAATTCCTCGTTCATCCAGTAGCCGAGGATCTGGTGCGCGAACACCGCCACCAGCACCAGGATCGCGGCGTTCAGGAACACCACGTAGCGCGTGGCCTTCAGGTAGGCCCGGTCCAGGCGCGCCAGCTCGCCGCTTGCCGCCAGCGCGCTGGCGGCAGGGAAGAACACGCCGGACAGGCGGAATGTCAGGCTCAGCACGCGATTGGCGAGCGTGGCCGCCACCGTGAAATAGGCCAGTCCGGTGACCCCGACCAGGGCGCCGATGATCAGCTTGTCGGCGTGGGCATAGGACAGCGTGGCAAAGCGCGACAGGAAGGAGTAGGCCGAAAAGCCGAGCAGCGCGTTGCGGAAACTGCTGCCGGGCCAGCGCCAGCGCATGCCGGGCAGCAGGCGCCGGATCGCGCCCCACAGGATCACGCAGTGGATGCTGCTGGCAACGACGCGCAGAAGGATCACCTCGAACAGGCCGAAGCCGAGCAGCAGCACGCCGACCGTGGCGAGCGGCACCAGGGTGCCGAACACCATCTCCAGGCGCGCCGAGATGTCGTAGCGCATCAGCGACTGCGGCACGCTGTTCAAATAGCTCTGCAGCTGGCCGGCCAGGAAACCGAGCGCCGCCAGGCGCAAGGTAGCGGTGGCTTCCGGCACCAGCCCCTGCGGCACGGCGAACACGCCGCCCACCAGCCAGGCAGCGCCCAGGAACAGGCCCAGCGCGCCCAGCAGGCCGATGCCGGCGTAGGTCGCCAGGCCGAAAGAAATGGTTTCGAAGATGCGCTGGTCGTCCTTGCGCGCATTGTGCTCGGCGATGTACTTGACCGAACCGGCGGTGACGTTGATGTCGATGACGGCAAAATAGCCGACGATGGCCGTGACCAGCGAGTACACGCCGTAGCTGGCGTCGCCCAGGCCCTTGACCACCAGGGGCACGGTGCCGAGCATCACCAGCGCCGGGATGGCCGCGCCGAGCAGGTTCGACCAGGCGTTGCGGACGAGACGCAGGTTCATCAGGCGGGCACCAGGTGGGGACGCGGCATATAGGGCTTGAGCGCAGGCTTCACTGCCGGCGCCGCCTTGGACACCGCCACCGCCAGGTAAGGCAAGGCCAGGCAGATGGCCAGCATCTGCGTGGTGCGCACCTGCGGGAACGGGGTGCCGATCAGGAAGTCGGGAATCATGAAGGCGATCCCTGCCACCCCGGCCGTGGCCACGCCCAGCAGTTCAGGCGGCAATTGCTTGAGCGCGCGGCGCGCGAACAGCACGAAGGTGATGATGGTGCCGAACAGCAGGAAGGTGCCGACCAGGCCGCTCTTGAGCGCGATGTGCAGCGCCCCGCTATGCAGGAACAGGCCGCCGTCCGGGTTGTTCTGCCAGCTGATGTACTGGTAGCCCGTGTAGCGGCCCCAGGTGCCGATGCCGGTGAGCGGATTCGACAGGAAGTCGGCCAGCGCGAACTTCAGTTCCATCACCCGCTCGCTCTCGGGACCGAAGCGCTTCGATTGCATGTCGTACACCAGGCTCGACAGCCCTCCTCCGGCGCCCTTGGTCTGCGACAGGCGCTGCACCGCGACATAGGCCAGCGCCGCGCCGACCACCGGCAGGCCGGCCGTCATCACTTGCATGCGGCGCTTGATCGGGAACCGCATCATGATGATCAGGAAGGCCAGCATGAAGCCGATCCAGGCGCTGCGGCGGTAAGAGAGCAGGATGCACATCGCGGTCGACACCAGGGTCATCCATTCGATGGTGCGCCAGAACTTCGGGCGGTCGGTCTTGACCGTCTGGAACAGGTGCACGGCCGCGATGGCGAAGGCGATGGTGCAGACCAGGCTGTCGTTGATGTCGAAGAAGGTCAGGCGGATCTTGATCGCGTTCAGGTTGGCGTAGACGTTGTTCGGGTCCCCCCCGAAGGCGGCCCAGCGCACCAGCCCGAACAGCGAGCGGCACAGGCCGACGATCAGGATGAAGTGGGTCAGCTCCTGCAGGTGCTCACGGGTACGGAATGACAGCAGCATCAGCGAGATCAGCGGCGCCATCCAGATGATGTTCGAGAAGCCCTGCGGGGTCAGCGACTCCTTTACGGAGACGCCGTTCATCAGGCCGACGCCGACGTGGGCGGCCAGCAGCACCAGCCAGGCCCAGAACCAGGGCCGCAGGTTGCAGGCCGGAGTCGGGTAGCGCTGGAAAGTAGCGGCGACCCGGGCGCAGGCCCAGGCGCCCAGCACGTACCACAACACCAGGCCGAACAGCAGCACGCCAGAGCCGCGGCTGTAGATGCTGCGGCTGGCGAAGATCGCCATGTTGCCGTAGCTGGTGGAGTTCATGCAGAAGTACACCGCCAGGTAGGGATAGACCAGGAAGCGTGGCCAGACGATGCCGATGCCGATCCCCGCGACGGCGGCCACCGACAGGCCGATGACGAAGGCCCAGGGCAGCGAGTAATAGACGTACGGGATGATCGCGTTGATGTTCATTGCTTGGTAATTGCCTTATCTCTGCCCTAGCCTGCCTTGTGCGGCACTGCCGCGGGCGCGTGCGCCTGTGCCGCCCCGGCTGCCGCATCGGGCGCCGGAGCCAGGCCGGCGCCAAGCAGGCGGCTGCGGTCGCGCGGCGCCATCGTGCCCAGCATCTCGCCCACGAAGCGGTCCTGCACCTGGTAGGCCTGGGCGTCGTTGGCCTGGATGGTCGAGACCCGCACCAGCATGCCGTCCGGGATCTCGCCCGACAGGCCATAGGCCAGGCGGCGCAGCTTCTGCTGGATGCCGGCGCGGGCGGCGTGCTCGCCGATCGTGATCCAGTAGGTGATCGGCTCGTTGCGCTCGTGCAGTTTCGCCACCAGGCGCTTGACCGGCAGCTCGCCGAAGCGGGTCGGCAGCGCGCCCTCGTCTTCCTTCACCATCTGGAAGCCCTGGGCCACGTAGCAGACTTCGGGCAGGTGCAGCTGCAGCGCCTTGCTCTGGTCGCCGCCATAGGCGATCGACAGCATCACGCGCTGCCCTTCGCTGTTGACGTAGGTGCGCGACAGGGTCTGGTCATAGATCTTTTCCAGCACGCTCTGCTGCTCGGGATCGGGCGTGAGCGGCACCACCGAGGGGTCGATGCGCCAGTCGCCGAAGCGCTGCGGGATCATCTGCTCCAGGCTGAACTGCTCGTGGGCCTGCGGCACCCGCGCCTTGGGCGTGAGCGCGCCGGTCAGCGCCGAGGTGGCGGCCATGGCCACGCCCAGCACCAGGCTGATTGCGAAACGGCGGTTCATGTGGCCTCCTTTAGGACTGTCGGGCGCCCGCCGCGCGGGCCGCCGTCATTGCCGCCTTCGCGCCGCTTGATCCACCATTGCAGGCCGTTGTCGACCGCCAGGATCAGCACCAGCGCGGTGATGAACAGGACCATGCCGGCAAAGCCGTGCAGGAAGCCCTGCCCGGCCGCGTCGCCGTAGTAATAGGTGATCAGGGTCAGGGTGATCACGCGGATGACGTTGGCCGAGAACGAGATCGGGACGATCAGGATCGCCAGCGTGATGTTGCGGAAGGCCGAGGGGTGGCGCATCAGGTTCAGGTAGAACAGGCCGAGCGCTTCCAGCGTCAGGAGGGTCTGCAGGCCGGCGCAGGCATCGGCCACCAGCAGCTGGTACTGGCCGATCTGCAGCACCACGCCGGAACGCGAGATCGGGTAGCCCAGCGCGAACAGGATGTGCTCGACGGCCCAGGACACCGCCATCTTCATCGGCATCGTCACCGCCGCCACCAGTTCGCTGGGCAGCGGCACCATGAACAGCATGAAGAAGAAGGGGAACCACAGCACGCGCAGGGCGCGGCCGCCGAACTTGAGCAGCACCACGGCCGCCGCCACCACCAGGATCGAGGCGACCTCGAACATGAGGATTTTCTGCGAGCGGCCCAGCAGGTGGAACATCAGGCCCACGGCCAGCACCGGCCAGCCGGTCCAGCTGCCGACGGGCGTGCTGCCTACCGCCGCCATCATTTCCGGCCACTTGCGCCAGATCAGCCAGATTGCCAGGAAGAAGATGATCGGGCCGTGTCCCTGCTCTTCGCCGATCCAGGCGCCGGTGAACAGGTCGTAGAAGGTCGGTCCGAACAGGATCGCCAGGCCGGCGATGACGGGCCACCATTCAGGCAGCGCGCCGCGCAATGCGCCCGTCCAGTCTTGCGGCATGCCTGCCGCGCTCTCCTTGCGTGCCGCCGTCGCCATCTCAGAACTCCACCACCACCGAGCCGACCACTTCGGCTCCGGATTCGGCCATCTGTTCGGCCATGCGGCTGACGTGGGCGATCCGGGTACGGTGCTTGCAGGCCACCAGCAGCACGCCGCCGGCGCGCCCGGCCACGGCCAGCGCGTCGGCGCCGCTTGCAAACGGCGGCAGGTCGTACAGCACCACGTCGTAGCGCGACTCGAGCTGGGTATTCAGGTTGCGGAAGCCTTCGCGCGCCAGCAGTTCCTGCGGGTTCGGCGGCAGGGTCCCGGCCGGCATCAGGGACAGGTCGACGAAAGCCGGCACGCGCTGGATGACGTCGAGGTCGGCGCGGCCGGCCAGCAGGTCGGACAGGCCCTGGCGCGGCTTGACGCCGAACATCTCCTGCTGGCGCGGGCTGCGCAGGTTGGCGTCCACCAGCAGGGTCTGCTCGCCCAGCTGGGAGAACACCACCGCCAGGTTGGCCGCGAACAGGCTGGAACCGTCTTCCGGGGTCACGCCGGCGATCGCCAGGGCGCGCCGGCCGCGTGCGAACCAGCGCAGCATCAGCTGGCTGCGGATCGCGCGCAGCGCCTCGACCTGGGGCGAGAACGGATCGTAGGCGGCGACCAGCTTGGGCGACAGGTTGGCCTGGCCTTTTTGCAGATAGGGATAGGAGAACTGGCGCGCCAGCACCTGCTGGATATCGTCCTCGCTCACCAGCCCCAGGCGCACGGCGGCTTCGCCGAAGCGGATCCCGAGGTCTTTCTGCATGCGCAGGACGCGCTCGGCGCTCTCAGGGGTGAGTTTGCCGGAATCGAGCAGGAGCGCGCCCATGCTCGAATCAGCATGTTGGCCGGTAGGCAACGCGGATAGCACGGATGAATTCATGGTCTGGTCCTATTCTTGTATGAGAGCGCGCGCCTCGTGGGCGCATGGCTCTCAGTTCAGCCGCAGCAGGCGGCGCGGGGTCATCAGCGCGCGGATGCCGCCGGTGCGCGGGCGCTTCATGCGCCACTCGATGGTGCCGAGCACCGGGATGCCCAGCATGTCCTTGACGTCGCCGGTGGAGCGCACCGGACGGTTCAGCAGTTCCAGCAGCAGCGCCAGGCCGACGCCGAGGATGGTGCCCAGCAGGATCGACACCAGGGTGTTGAGCAGCACGCGCGGGCCGCTCGGGGCGGTCGGCGGCACCGCCGGGTTCAGCACCGAGATGTCGGACTGTTCGGACTGGGCCTCGATGCGGGTCTGCGAGAAGCGCTGGCTGGCCGAATCGAAGGCGCGCTGGGCGCTGTCGAGGTCCTTCAGCATCACGCCGAGTTCGTCGCGGGTGCGGTTCAGCTCGAGCACGCGGGTCTTCTGGGCGGCCAGTTCGGCGCGCAGTTCGGATTCGCGCTGGCGATAGATCTGGGCATTGGAGCCGACGCTCTTGGACACGCTGCCCAGGGCGGCGTTCAGTTCGGCGCGCATCTTGCCCACTTCGGCGCTGGCGGACTGGTAGGCCGGGTGGTTGCGGCCGTAGCGCGAGGCGGCTTCGGCCAGCTTGGCTTCGCCGCTGGCCAGGCTCACGCGCAGGCTCTGGACCAAGGCGTTGTTGGCGACGTCGGGCGAGCCGACGCCGTTGGCCATGCTGGCGCGCGAAGTCGCTTCCATGGCCTGGGTCTGGGCCGCGACCAGCTGGGCCGACAGGTCGTTCAGGCGGGAGAGCTCGACATCAACGCGGTTGTTGTCGAGGCTGACGATGCCCTTCTCCTGCTGGTACTTCGACAGGCGCGCCTGCGCGGCTTCCAGGTTGTCGCGCAGCTGCTTGGTCTGTTCGTTGAAGTAGGACGAGGCCTTCTTGGCCGGCTCGGTCTTGAGCTGGACGCTGATCTTCTGGTATTCGTCGGCGAAGGCATTGGCGACCGCCGCGGCAAAGGCCGGGTCGGCGCCCTTGAAGCTGATCTCGACCACGCTCGATTCGCGCGAGGGCATGATCTCGAGTTTCTTCAGCAGCAGGTCGGCCAGCCAGTCGCGCGCCGTGCCCTTGCCTTCGTTGGCTTCGCGCCACTGGGCCTGCACGGCCGGGCTCGAGGCGAGGCGCAGCGAGTCGACCACGCGCAGGGCCACGTTCTTGCTGCTGATGATGTCGATCTGGGTCGCCATATAGCCCGGCATCAGGTTGCCCGGCATGGTGAGTCCGCTCACCGGGTCCACGCCCTTGTAGTTCAAGAGCACGGATGCGGTTGCCTTGTAGGTCTTCTGCTGCATCAGGCTCCAGCCCAGCGCGAGCAGGACCGTGACCAGCAGGGTCGACAGGATGATCTTCTTCCTGGCAAGAAGAATCAGCAGGAATTGATGAACGTTCATGGCCTTACCTTTGCATCAGATGCCTTGACAGCGGGGTGGACAAAACGGGCGATTCAATAAGTCTTTAAAGCTTTTTACAACGGGTGAACAGTGTTAGCCGATTGGTGCCGAGAAACCGTAGCGAGCGGAAGCGCTGGCGCTCGAGAAGCGCAGCTGTACGTGATGTACAGCGAGCATCGCAGGGCGTCAGCGCGACGCGCAGTAGGTTTATCGGCATCAATCAGAACCAGCTCTCACGTACAACAATGACATCGTCGACTTGAACGGGGTCACTGGCTTTGACATTGATCGTCACCGGGTTGCCGCTGGCATCCTTGCGGGTGATCTTCATGCCGTTATTGCTGCCACGCATTGAGAGGCCGCCGCCGGCCGAGACGGCCTGCTGGACGGTCATGCCGCGCTCGAGGCGGAACGGACCCGGACGCTGGACTTCACCAGTGACATAGGCACGCGGGGCGCGCTCGACGTAGATGATGTCGCCGCCGGCCACTTCGTAGTCCTTGTTCAGCTCGCCCTTGCGGACCATGTCGACTACGTCGATGGTTTCGCGGGAGGTAGCGCCGTTGCGGGTGCGCACCAGGCTGATGATGTCGCCGCCGTCGCCGTGGATGCCGCCGGCCATCGCCAGCAGGTCGAGCACCTTGCGGCGCCCTTCCACCGCGTAGCGCCCCGGGCGGTTCACATAGCCCAGCACCGAGACCTGCTGGCTCGCCAGCGTGGTCACCAGCATGTTGACCTGGGCCTTCTTGAGGTAGCCGCCCTTCTCCAGCATGTCACCGATCTTCTTTTCCGCAGCGGCCACCGACAGGCCGCCGACCGCCACCTGGCCCAGCAGCGGGAAGGTGATGTTGCCGCTCTCGCTGACGCGCGTTTCCAGCGACAGGTCCGGGCTGCCGTAGACCGACAGCTTGACCACGTCGCCCGGTCCCAGCAGCACTTCGGCAGCGCCTGCAACGCCCATGCTCAGCACCAGCGCAGCGGCCATCATCCACTTGACGAATCGTTTCATGATCGCTCCTTCACTCCTGTTGTTCGAATTGGTCTGTGAGTCGATTACTTCAGGCCAGCCACGCCACGGTCGAGCGCGGCTTTGTCGGCCGGCGCGCCGTTGTCGGCTGCCGGGGCGACCGAACCCTGTCCGGCCGGCGCCATGGCAGGCTCGGCCCCGGCGACCGCGGTGGCGGCCGGATCCGCCGCGCCCGGCGGAGCGCCTGCCGGCGCGGCATTGGCCGGCGCATTCGGGCTCGGTGCGTAATCCTTGTTCAGGTAGGCAATCTTGGCGGTGCCGCGCAGGCGCTGGATCTCGGCGGCGGCCGCTTCCTTCTGCTTCTTGTTCATCAGGTACTGGCCGATCTGCGGGCCGGCGATGGCGAGCGTGACGGGGGCGTCGCGCACTTCGGCGATCGAGATCAGCATCGCGCGGTCGCCTTCTTTGACGGCGAACAGCTGGCCCTTCTCCATCGACAGCAGCTTGGCTGACAGCTGGGGATTGAGGTCGGCGGTGCTGCGCGTGACCTGGGCGCGGCCGTACTTGATGTTGCGCGCGTCGAGCAGGACGGCGACTTCTTCCAGCGACTTGGCCTTGTCGGCGGCGGCGCGCACTTCCGGGGTCAGGTCGTTCGCGGCCAGGATCAGTTCGTTCATGGCGAACTGCTTGCGGTTGGCGAAGAACTGCGGGTTCTTGTTGAAGTAATCCTCGATCTCGGCCGGTGCCGGACGCACCGGCTCACCGAGGCGCTTCTGCATGTAGGCCTGGGCGATGATCAGGGAGCGGGCGCGTTCGATGGCCTGCATCACCTTCGGGTCACGGTCGAGCTTTTCCTTGGCAGCCTCGCTTTCCAGAAGTTCGCGGTCGATCAGCGCTTGCACGACCTGCTTGCCGGCCGTCTGCTGCTGCGGGGCCGGCACGCCCAGGCGCTGCAGTTCTTCGTTGAGCTGCAGCACGGTGATCTCTTCACCGTTGACGCTGGCCAGGGCCTGGCCCGGCTTCGATTCCTTGGGGGCTTCGTCCTTGTTGCAACCGGCCAGGGTTGCCGCGCACAGCACCAGCGCCGCTGCGGACAGCAGGCGCCGGGAGCTGGGGAAGGAAGTTTGGTTGGCTGCCAAATGGAAGGTTTTCAAGATAGTTTCCTCGACGTTGGTTAGCGGGAAAACCCGCCTTGTTCCTCTTGTTATTCCGCTTTTTTCATTCGAGACCCAGGACTGGATCAGGACTCAACCATTCTGGGTTCCGCACGATTCGTTCTCTGTTCGTCAATTAACAAACTGCTACCGGCCGACACAATCACGCCGCCGCCCGCGCCGAGGCGCCGGGAGTACGTCCCAGCAACTCCGCCGGCACATCGTGCGGACTCGCTTCCGCTTCCTCGTCCTGCTGCGCGACGAAGGCTTCGTAGGCGCGCCGCAGGCCTTCCTGCAGCGGCGTGCTGGCGCGCCAGCCGAGCGCGGCCAGCTTGGACACGTCGAGCAGCTTGCGCGGCGTGCCGTCCGGCTTGGAGGCATCGAACACGATGTTGCCGCGGTAGCCGACGGTCTCGCCCACCAGGCGCGCCAGTTCCGCGATGGTGACGTCCTGGCCGGTGCCGACGTTGATGTGCGAATGCATCGGGTCGGTGTTCGCCGCATACACGTCCATCGGCAGGTTCATCACGTAGACGCTGGCGGCCGCCATGTCGTCGACGAACAGGAACTCGCGCATCGGTTTGCCGCTGCCCCAGATCACCACTTCCGGCGCATCGTTGACGCGCGCTTCGTGGAAGCGGCGCAGCAGGGCCGGGATCACGTGGCTGTTTTCCGGGTGGTAGTTGTCGCCCGGACCGTAGAGGTTGGTCGGCATCACGCTGCGGTAGTCGGTGCCGTACTGACGGTTGTAGCTCTCGCACAGCTTGATGCCGGCAATCTTGGCCATGGCGTAGGGTTCGTTGGTCGGCTCGAGGATGCCGTTCATCAGGTATTCCTCGCGGATCGGCTGGGCCGCCAGGCGCGGATAGATGCAGGAAGACCCGAGGAACAGCAGCTTGTTGACGCCGGCACGCCAGGCTTCGTGCACGACGTTGGCTTGCACCATCATGTTGTCGTAGATGAACTCGGCCGGATAGGTGTTGTTGGCGTGGATGCCGCCCACCTTGGCCGCGGCGAGGTAGACCTGGTCGATTTGTTCGGTACGGAAGAACTCGCGCACCTGGGCCTGGTCGGTGAGTTCCAGTTCATGGTGGGTGCGGGTGACGATGTTGGTGTGGCCCTGGGCGCGCAGGACACGCACGATGGCCGAGCCGACCAGGCCACGATGGCCGGCGACATAAATACGAGGCTGATTATTCAAAACGCTTACTCCAGTGAAAGTGCAACGTTGTAGCCATGCGATGCGAGCAGCTTGTGGCGGCGCGCCGTGTCGAGGTCGTGCGCCACCATCTCCTGCACCATCGCTTCGAAACTTGTCGAAGGTTCCCAGCCGAGGCGCTCGCGCGCACGGCTCGGGTCGCCAAGCAGGGTCTCGACCTCGGTCGGACGAAAATATTGCGGATCCACCGCCACGATCGGCTGGCCGACCGCGACGCCCGGCGCCTTGTCGCCGGTAACGGATGCGACCAGGCCGCGTTCCTCGACGCCCTGCCCTTGCCAGGCGATCTCGATGCCGAGCTCGCGTGCCGCCACTTCGACGAACGCGCGCACCGAATACTGGCGCCCGGTCGCGATCACGAAGTCTTCGGGCTTGTCCTGCTGCAGCATCAGCCATTGCATGTGGACGTAGTCGCGTGCATGGCCCCAGTCGCGCAGCGCATCGAGGTTGCCCAGGAAAAGCTGGGGCTCCAGCCCCTGGGCGATGTTGCTGAGCGCGCGCGTGATCTTGCGGGTGACGAAGGTCTCGCCGCGGCGCGGGGATTCGTGGTTGAACAGGATGCCGTTGCAGGCATACATGCCGTAGGCCTCGCGGTAGTTCACGGTGATCCAGTAGGCGTACAGCTTGGCGACCGCATACGGGCTGCGCGGATAGAAAGGCGTCGTTTCGCGCTGCGGGCTTTCCTGCACCAGGCCGTAGAGTTCGGAGGTGGAGGCCTGGTAGAAGCGCGTCTTCTTTTCCAGGCCCAGGAAGCGGATCGCTTCCAGCAAACGCAGGGTGCCGATGCCGTCGACGTCGGCGGTGTATTCGGGGGATTCGAAGGACACGGCCACGTGGCTCATCGCGCCCAGGTTGTAGACCTCGTCCGGCTGCACCTGCTGCAGGATGCGGGTCAGGTTCGAGGTGTCGCTGAGGTCGCCGTAGTGCAGGAAGAAGCGCGGATTGTCGGCGTGCGGATCCTGGTAGATGTGATCGATGCGCCCGGTATTGAACAGCGAGGCGCGGCGCTTGATGCCGTGGACCTCGTAGCCCTTCGCGAGGAGCAGCTCCGCCAGATAGGAACCATCCTGGCCGGTCACGCCGGTAATCAGTGCTTTCTTCATATTCTTTTCCCTGCGTTTTTCCGCCCAGAACCAACAGCCAACACCGGTCCCGGCAGTTGCAAACTCATCAACGATTCTACGCAGCTGGCATGGTCACGCAAGCAAGATAGCAATCGTGCGCATCAGTTTTAAGTGGACCTTAAGCGAATTGTTTCCAACTCGAACTTAAAGTGTTTTCGCTAGTAAATAACGACATATTGTCGAGTTTTAATAACTTTTGATGCAGGTCGAACATCGTCATCTTCCTGCTGTTCGATACGTATAGCAAGCATGGGTTCAATGCGCGCTCAGTGCGCGTTTTCACGTGTCAGTACAACCTTGACGGTCTTCACGATGATCCAGAGGTCGAGCCACAACGACCAGTTGCGCAGGTAATCGAGGTCGTACTGGATGCGCGCTTCCATCTTGTCGAGGGTGGCCGTTTCGCCGCGCAGGCCGTTGACCTGGGCCCAGCCGGTAATGCCGGGCCGAACCTTGTGACGCAGCATGTAACCCTTGATCAGCTTGCGGTACTGCTCGTTGTGGGCCACGGCGTGCGGGCGCGGGCCCACCAGGCTCATGCGTCCCTGCAGCACGTTGATGAATTGCGGCAGCTCGTCCAGCGAGGTGCGGCGCAGGAAGCCGCCGATGGGGGTGACGCGCTGGTCGTTCTTTTGCGCCTGTACCACGTTGGCGCCGTCCTCGGTCACCGTCATCGAGCGGAATTTGTAGACATAGATTTCTTCGCCGTACAGGCCATAGCGGCGCTGGCGGAAGATGATCGGTCCCTGGGATGTCAGCTTCACCGCGATGGCGATCACCAGCATCAGGGGCGCGAGCAGCAGCAGGATGATGCTGCCGATCAGGATGTCGCTGCCGCGCTTGATCACGCTGTTGAAGCCCATGAAGGGCGTCTCGCTGATCGCGATCACCGGCATGCCGCCCACGGTGTCGAAGCGCGCCTGCATCAGGTCGAAGACGTAGACGTCCGGCAGGAAATAGACCGAGGCTGTGGTGTCCTTCAGCTCGTCGATCAGCTTGCGGATGCGCGGCTGGGCCGAGATCGGCTGGCTGATGAAGATCATCTTGATGTTGTGCTTGCGCACGTAGTGGCAGACGTCGGCCATGCCGCCCAGCACCGGATGGGCGATCTCGCTCGGACGGCGCTCGTCGTTGCGGTCTTCAAAAAAGCCGCACACTTCCATGAACAAATTCGGATGGCGCTCGCACACCTTGGCGAACTTGATGCCGACATCATTGATACCCACCACCACGATCGAGCGCACCTCGCGCGAGCGGTCGCGGCTGCCGGTGGCCTTGCGCACCGCCAGGTGGCTGACCAGGATGGTCAGCGGCGTGGCGATGAACCAGGCCAGCAGCACGCGCTCGTCGTAGAAATATTTCAGGCCGCTGGCCGAACCGAGGAAATACAGGACGGCGATGGTCAGGCACCAGCCGAACACGGTGTCGCGTGCATAGGCCAGCATGCGGCCGCTGCGCCAGGTGCGGTAAGGATCGACGTGCTGGTAGACCGAGGTCGAGATGAAGAAGGCCAGGATCATCAGCACCAGCGAGTATCCGGAAAACGGCTCGCCGTAGTACAGCGTCGCCAGATACAAGGTCCCCATGATGATCAGGGGATCGAGCACGCGCTGGAAAAACGAGATGATCGGGATGTCGTTGACCGTCATGGGCTACGTCTTCACACCTGCGTCAGAACAACACGTTCGCGTTCACCATCACGGTGTTGGCGTCGAATTTACCCAGGTTCAGCGCCTGCGAGCCGCTGCGCGCCTGGTGCTGCCACCCTGCCGACACCGCGATCTTGCGCGTGGCCTGCCAAGTCGCGCGCAGGCTGGCGGTCTTGAGCGAGTCTTCCAGCGAGCCGGAACCGCTGAAGGCGCGCCGCGCCTCGTAGGCGCGCTGCTCGTAGGCCGCGGTGGCGTCGACCTTGATCTTGCCGGTGGCCTGCCAGGTGGCGCCGACGCTGGCGCCGCGGTTCAGCGTGTAGCTGACGATGGTGCTCTCGATCGGAGCGAATTCGCGCCACACCGAGGCGTTGTAGCTGACCTTGCCGCGCGGCTGGAAATACGCGTTCAGGCGGCCGTTGAAGCCGCTGGTCTTGCCCTCCCCGAACGAGGGCTGTTCGCGCCGCACGTAGCCGCCCAGGGCCTGCAGCGTGGTCGAGCCGCCGAGATAGTAATTGACGCGCAGCTTCAGTTCATCCTGGGTGAAGTCGTCGGTCAGGCCGCTGGCGGTGGACGGACGCCGGAACGGGTACTCGCCCTTCACACGGCGCGCCACCAGGCCCACCGAGTTGCCGCTGCGCGGCCGGTACACGAGTTCCGCCTCGACGGCCTTCTCGGTGCGGTTGTTCCAGCGCTGGGTCAGGAGCTCGTATTCGTAGCGGTCACGCGTGTAGCCGGTGCGGACTTTCCAGCTCGGATGCAGCTTCCAGCCGGCGTCGAACCACTCGCGGCGGCGTTCGCGCACGTTGCGCTGGTCGCTGAAGAAGTCGGTGTACGGGGCCAGGGTGCGCTCGTACAGGGTGCCGGCCTGGCCTTCGAACTTGTTGCCCAGCTCCCAGAACCAGGTGGCCTGCAGGTCGCGGCCGTCGTAGTCGAGCTGTTTGAAGAAATCGAAACTGGTTTTCGACACCTTGGCCACCACCGCGACGCGCTGGCGGCTGATGCGCTTGTTGTAGACGACGCCGGCCTCGGCCTGGCGCCAGCGGTCGCTGCGCTTGCCGCGGAAGGCCGGACGGTTGTCCGGCACCCGCAGCAGGTTGTCGTCGTAACCCCAGCCGATGCCGCCGTAGAGCTTGAGGCCTTCTTCCTGCTGCGCGGTGTTCTGCGCGGCGGCCTGCTGGACCGGGAGGAGGAACAGTGCGCCGAGCAGGGCTGCCAGCGGGCGCAGGGTAAGGGAGCGTGAATGCATCATGTTGTTCGTCTTATCAAGAGTCATTGCGCGGGAATGCTTACTGTCTGTGCTTTACCAGAATGCCCAACTGCCGGTCGCGACCACCCAGACACCGAGCAGTCCATTGGTGACAGCGTGGGCGAGCACCGCAGACCAGAGATTGCGGTGACGCATGTACAGGAGGCTGTAGGCGACGCCGGCAACAATGCCGGCCAGCCACAGGTTGTGCTCGAAGCCGAACAGGACGACTGAGACCAGGAAACCCTTGATGCCGACCCGCGCCGGTTCGAGCGCTTCGAAGTCGGCGGAATCGACCCAGCGCATGACGAAGGAGCGCCAGAACAATTCTTCCATGACGGGCACCACCAGCGCGGCGCCGGCGATGCGGATGACGATCAGGACCCAGTCCAGCTCGCCGTTGCGGCGGGGGTCGTAGCCGGGGCTCGAGCCGACCGTCATCCAGGGCGCGTCGAGATTGATCCAGAGCACCAGCACGAGGACGCCGACGGCGAGCGAAACCAGCATTTGCCTGACGCTCGGCAGCGGGCCGCGCAGCTCGTGGTAGCCGCGCCAGTTATAGGCCAGCAGCAGCGCGACGGCGCCGATCTGCACCGGGTACAGCCAGCGCAGGTCGGCACGGGCGATGCCCGTGCGCTCCAGCATGTCGCCGAGGATGATGAAGAAGATGTAGGCGCCGAACGGCAGGATCCGCGCCCAGGCGGCGCGGCTGAAGAGAGGTGCGTCGACCGAGAACGCAGGGCTTGCTGATGGAGCGGTACGGGGATCGTTATGCTCGGTCATGTCCTTGTTGTGCAGGCGCCTGGCCTGCCTGGTTCGTTAGGCTACTCGCCCCTGGCGCGGGCTTCGATGCGCTCCCAGCGTTCGAGGGCGTCGAGCAGCAGGTCGTCGATCTCGGCATGGCGCTCGGTGATACGGCGCGCGTCGCCGGGATTCTGCTTGTAGAAGTCGGGCGAGTTCAGCATGGCTGCAATCGCGGACTGCTCATCTTCAAGAGTAGCGATCAGCTGAGGAAGTTCCTCCAGCTCCCGCTGTTCCTTGTAGCTCAACTTTACCTTTTTACCAGACCCGCTCTGTGCGGTAGATGACATTTCACCAGCTTTGGACGCGGGCTGGCCGGGGCTGGCCGACGCACTCGCTGCCGAACTCGCCATGGCCTTTTGTACCACGGGAGCAGGCCGCGCGGCCTCGCTCGCACGCGCGCGTTCCCAGTCGGTGTAGCCGCCGACGTATTCGCGCCACAGACCGTTTCCTTCAGCCACGATTACCTGTGTCACGACGTTGTCGAGGAAGGTGCGGTCGTGGCTGACGAGGAAGACCGTGCCCGTATATTCCTCAAGCAATTCCTCGAGCAATTCGAGGGTCTCGATGTCGAGGTCGTTGGTCGGTTCGTCCAGCACCAGGCAGTTGGCCGGCTTGGCGAACAGGCGCGCCAGCAGCAGGCGATTGCGCTCGCCGCCGGAGAGCGACTTCACCGGCGAACGCGCGCGTTCCGGTGCGAACAGGAAGTCGTTGAGGTAAGTCATCACGTGCTTCTTCTGGCCGTTGATCTCGACCCAGTCGCTGCCTGGCGAAATGGTGTCGGCAAGGCTCGCCTCTTCGTTCAGCTGGGCGCGCATCTGGTCGAAGTAAGCCACGTTCAGCTTGGTGCCCAGCTTGGCCGAGCCGCTGTCGGGGGTCTCGTCGCCCAGGATGATTTTCAGCAGCGTGGTCTTGCCGGCGCCATTCGGGCCGATCAGGCCGACCTTGTCGCCGCGCAGGATGGTGCCGGTGAAGTTGCTGACGATGACTTTCTCGCCGTAGGACTTGGAAATGTTTTCCAGTTCGGCGACGATCTTGCCCGAGCGCTCGCCGGTACCGACATCGAGGCGGACCGTGCCCTGCTGCTCGCGGCGCGCGGCGCGCTGCAGGCGCAGCGCTTCCAGGCGGCGCACCCTGCCCTCGTCGCGCGTGCGGCGCGCCTGCACGCCCTTGCGGATCCAGACTTCTTCCTGTGCCAGGAATTTGTCGAACTTGGCGTTCTCGACTTCCTCGTTGGCCAGCAGCTCGCGCTTGCGCTCCTGGTAGGTCGAGAAGTTGCCCGGGAAGGAAAGCAGGCGGCCGCGATCCAGCTCGAGGATGCGGGTGGCGACGTTGTCGAGGAAGCTGCGGTCGTGGGTGATGAACAGCACCGAGCCGCGGAACTCGCGCAGCAGGCCTTCCAGCCACTTGATCGAGGTGAAGTCGAGGTGGTTGGTCGGTTCGTCCAGCAGCAGGACGTCGGGGCTGGAGACCAGGGCCACGGCCAGCGCCACGCGCTTTTGCATACCGCCAGACAAGGTGCCCATCTTCGCGTCACGGTTCAGGCCGAGGCGATCCAGCGTGGTATCGACCTTGCGCGCCAGGTTCCAGCCGTCGATGGCGTCGAGCTTGAGCTGCAGCTCGTGCATGCGCTCCATCAGCGCCTCGTCGTTGTCGCCACCGAACTGGCCGGTCAGCGCTTCGTATTCGGACAGCATCGCCTGCTGCTCGCCCATGCCCCGTGCGACCGCATCGAACACGGTCGACTCGGGGTCGAACACCGGTTCCTGTTCGACGTAGGCGATCGTCACGCCTTGCTGCATGACCAAGAGGCCATCGTCGAGTTTCGAGCGGCCCGAAATGATTTTTAGCAGCGAGGACTTGCCGGTGCCGTTGCGGCCGATCAGGCCGACGCGTTCGCCGGTTTCGAGGGAAAAGTCAGCGTGGTCGAGCAGCGCGACGTGGCCGAAGGCCAGTTGCGCGGAAGTGAGGGAAATGACAGCCATGATCCGTGAACCCGCCCGCGACCGATGGGGGCGGCAGGCGCAAAATGTTGAAAGAAGCGTGCATTGTACCGACTGGCGCGCCTGAAGCGTGACGGAAGCGGTATCCAGCCCAATTCATGCTCAGGAAATTTTTTCTAATGAACAAAAAATGCTAATGTGAATGCTTTCACCACACGAGGACGATCATGTTCAAGAGACTGGCGGCGGAAGCACTGGGCATCAGCGATATCGGCGTCATCGTCGGGCCTGCGGACTACAACAAGGTCGATGCCGACGACTACCTGTTCAGCGAAGACGGCGAACAGATCTTCTTCCTCATCAAGAGCAAGAAGGACGAGTACTGCTTCACCAACCTGGCGCTGATCCATGTGGACGGCGATTCGGCGGTGTCCTCGAAGCGCTCGATCAAGCGCTACGACTATTCCTCGCACCAGATCACCAAGGTCAGCATCGAGACCGCGGGCACCCTGGATATGGACGTCGAACTCAAATTCGACCTCGACGCTGAGCACTTCTCGATCGACATCAAGAAGACCTATATCGAACAGCTGAAGGACATCTACAAGGCCTTGATCACGATCGGCAAACAGCAGCGCCGCGATGCCGTGTGCCGCGACAATGCGCTGCGTACGCTCGAGGCGACCGCGTCGGTGCACAAGCTGAATCTGGCGCCGGGTGATGGTGGACTGGTGAGCCAGTACGGGCAGCTGCTGGCGGCCCTGAACACGGCCATGCTGGATACGCATACCAAGCGCGATTTCAGCGACGTGTTCACCAAGTACATTCACAACTGATTTGACGCTGGAGCTTCATGATCAATACTGAGCGCCTCATTTTACGTAAGCACACGCTGCAAGATGCGGACGCGGTTTTTCAGCTTGCTACCGATCCGGCGGTGCTGCAGTCTATCCGCGGCGCCCCTCCATCGCGTGAAGACGCCTGGCATCGCCTGTGTCGGTATGCAGGTCATTGGAGTCTGCTCGGCTTCGGCATGTTCGCGGTATTCGAACGGACCACGAATGAATTTATCGGCGAAGTGGGTCTGGCGGACTTCCAGCGAGGTCTCGGCAAAGACTTCGATGGCGTACCTGAAGCAGCGTGGGTGTTCACCGGAAGCTCGCACGGGAAGGGCTTTGCACTGGAAGCGATGACGGCAGCGCTGGAATGGTTCGATGAACAGGCTTTGTCATCACGAAGCGTGTGCATGATCAGTCCTCACAACACCTCCTCCATCAAACTTGCGGAGAAGTTAGGATTCACGCATTACGACGGAGGGTCTTACAAGGGCAGTGACGTCAACAAATATGAGCGCTTGAGACGGTATCGCTAGGTGCATGCCTCGGCGGTGGTATTCGCGCCCAGGCTGATCTTCGGTACCGGACGCGCGGCCGATGCCTCTTCGTAGACGAGGAAGCAGTTCACCGCCTTGGCGGTGCCGGCGATGCCCTTGGGAACAAGGACTATCGCGCCCGGGCCGGACGCCTCGGTGTAGACCACGTAATCCCGGGTCAGGCCGGCGGCATCCGCGGTCGCTAAGGTCGCTGCGGGATAACCGTGTACCAGGGTGACCGTGCTGTCCTGAAGCGTCTGCGTCGTCTGGCCGTTGATCAGGAATTTTGCGTTCGACATCGTGGCGACGGTGGAAAGCGCTGCCCGTGCACTGCCCAAGGATGCGTAGCGCGCCTCGCCGGTCATGCCGGTCACCCTGGGCAGCGCAGTGGCAGCCAGCGCGCCGACGATGGCGATCACGGCGGTTGTTTCAACCAGGGTGAAGCCACCCTGGCGAGAGCATCGTCCGACATTCGATTTCATATTAAAATGACAACTTTTAAAAAGCTCATCCTAATCCGAAATCCCAGCAGGTGGCGCTCGCTTGCAAAGTGCCCGCGCCGTCAACTTCCAGTTGAATAACGAAGAAGCGCGCATGGATCGCATTAGCCAACTTCAGATACTCATCGCAAGCGATCACCGACGCATGCGCGTACTGGAAACCGTGAAAGATCTCGCCTTGCCAGACTGTTGGGTCGCCGCCGGCTTTGTCCGCAACTGCGTATGGGATCACCTGCATGCGTACACGGCGTCGCCGCTGCCGCAAGACATCGATGTCATCTGGTACGACCCACAGCAGGCGGCAGCCGAACGTGACACCGCGCTGGAGCTTGCCTTGCGCAAGCAGGACGAGACCCTGAACTGGTCGGTCAAGAACCAGGCCCGCATGCACCAGCGCAACGCGGACGCACCCTATTTATCTGCGACCGACGCCATGCGATATTGGCCTGAGACGGCGACTGCCGTTGGGATACGGCTGAGCGATGAAAACGTGGTCGAAATTGCGGCGCCTTACGGACTGACCGACTTGTTCGAACTGATCGTCAGGCCAACCGAGCGTTTCGCGACGGAGAAACATGCCCTCTATGCCGATCGTGCTCGCTCCAAAAACTGGCACACCATCTGGCCGCGGCTGAGGATTGAAACCTTGTCTTAAGGGAAAAGCGAATGCCCGGACGGGCGGAAAGTGGTGTCGCCAGCAGGAATCGAACCTGCATCTAAGTCTTAGGAGGACCTTGTACTATCCATTGTACTATGGCGACTTGCGCGTCTGCGACACATCACCTACGCATGACGCAGCCCCCTATTGTACCAGCCGTCTTGCCAAATCAGAACAGGCAAGCCACGGCATTGGCCGCCGGGACTTACTTCGGCTCATCCACCCTGAGCCGACCCTTCATCGAGGTCAGCAGCGTGATCAGGCTGGCCTTGTCCTCGGCCGGGATATCGGCCAGCATCTCTTCGATCCAGCGCTCGTGCACGGTCGCCATCTCGGCAAACGCGCTGCGGCCGGCAGGCGTCAGGCGCACGGCCCAGGCGCGGCGGTCCTGCGGGTCGGGCAGGCGCTCCACCAGTTTCTCGCGTTCCAACTGGTCGGTGATGCCGGTGATGTTGCCGCCAGTGACCATCATGCGCTTGGACAGTTCGCCCATGCGTAAACCTTGCGGATGGCGCTCGAGCTGGGCCATGAGGTCGAAGCGCGGCAAGGTGATGCCGAAGCCGGCGCGCAGCCGGACCCGGATCTCGTTCTCGATGCGCACGGTACACGACAGCATGCGTAGCCACAGCTTGAGCGACTGGTGGTGTTCCTGCCGCAGGCGGCTCGCCAGGTCGAGCTCCTGCCCGTCATCCTTGCCCTGCCCCTGGTCCTCGAGATCGGACATGTTTTCCTCAGACCGCATCCATGCGTAATTTGAACCGTTGCAGTTTACCGGTTTCGGTGCGCGGCAGCTGTTCGCGGAAGCGCACCACCCGCGGGTACTTGTAAGGCGCAATCTGCGCCTTAACGAATTCCTGCAGCGCCAGCGCGGTCTCGCCGCTCGGCGCGACGCCCGGCTTGAGCACCACATGCGCCTCGACCACCTGCCCGCGCTCCTCGTCTACCCGCCCGACCACCCCGCACTCGGCCACCGCCGGATGGTGCAGCAGCACCTCTTCGACCTCGGCGCCGGCGATGTTGTAGCCGGCCGAGATGATCATGTCGTCCAGCCGCGAGCGGTAGTAGAAGTAGCCGTCGGCATCCATTTCGTAGGCGTCGCCGGTGATGTTCCAGCCATCGTGCACGTAGTTGCGCTGGCGCGGATCATCCAGGTAGCGGCAGCCGGTCGGGCCCTTGACCGCCAGGCGCCCGATCACGCCGGGCCCGACCGGCCGGCCGTCCTCGTCGAGGATGCAGGCGACATAGCCCGGCACCGGCTTGCCGGTGGCGCCCGGACGCACCTCGTCGCCGGCGGCGGAGATGAAGATGTGCAGCATCTCGGTGGCGCCGATCCCGTCGATCATCTCCAGGCCGGTAGCAAACTTCCAGGCTTCGCGCGTGGCCACCGGCAGCGCTTCGCCGGCCGACACACTGCGGGTCAGGCTCGTGAGATCGAAGCGCGGCGCCAGCTGGGCCATCTGGCGGTAGAAAGTGGGCGCGGTGAAGCACACGGTGGCGCGCCGTTCCTGGATCGCTCCCAGCAGGGTTTCCGGCGTGAGCTTCTCGATCAATACCGCACTGGCGCCGACGCGCAGCGGGAACAGCAGCAGCCCGCCCAGCCCGAAGGTGAAGGCCAGCGGCGGCGTGCCGATGAAGACGTCGTCGATGTGCGCGCGCAGGGTATGGCGCGGGAAGCAGTCGCAGATGGCCAGCAGGTCGCGGTGGAAGTGCATGGTCCCCTTCGGCACGCCGGTGGTGCCGGAGGTGAAGCTGATCAGGCAGACGTCGTCGGCGGCCGTATCGGGCGCCGCGAAAGGCGCATCGAATGCGGCCATGCGCCGCTCCAGGGAATCGGGTGCGTCGGGCGCGTCGAACAGCAACATGGGAAGCCCGCCCGGCGCCATCGCATCGATCTCAGCGCGCAGCGCGGCTGCGCACAGGACGGCGTCGACGCGGGCGCGCTCCGCGATGGTGCCCAGTTCGCGCGCGCGCAGCAGCGGCATGGTGGGCACCGCGATGCAGCCGGCCTTGATCACGGCCAGGATGCAGGCCGCCATCATCGGGCAGTTGGCGCCGCGCAGCAGCACCCGGCTGCCGGTCGCGAGCTTCAGGTCCTGGCGCAGCACATGGGCGATGCGGTCGACCCGCGCGCGCAGCTGGGCATAGCTGAGGCGCTCGCGCGCGCCGACCAGCGCGCTGCGTTCGTCCCAGCCGCGCGCCGTGGCGCTGTCCAGCAGTTCGGCCACGCAGTTCAGGCGCGGCGGGTACTGCAGTTCGGGCAGGTCGAAGCGCAATTCAGGCCACTCGTCCAGGGGTGGCAGCTTGGCGCGGGCAAAGCCGTCGGCGTAGCCGGACGGCGCAAGTGCTGCGGAGGCGTCGGTCATGTCGGGTCCCTGTGTGAAATTCCGGCAGTGGAGCAGCAATCGCGACTTACTTTAAATCTAAAGTAATTTGCCAGCAAGCGAAATCAGGCGAGGCCTTGCGTACGCGCCTGCTGGCGCAGCACCGCCCCCAGCGCTTGCGCGAGCGCAGCCTGGACGGCGTGGGGATCGTCAATGGTAGCGGCCGCGCGCAGACGCGCCGCGCCATCCGCCAGCCCGAACGTGGCGCAACCTTCGGCCAGGCGCTCCAGGCGCGCGCTACGCTCCGGCATCGGCAGCGCCGCCAGCGCGGGCCCCGCCTCTTCCAGCTGGCGCTGCAGGCCGCCGAAGTACAGCAGCACGCGCTCCAGGGTGATGCCGAGCCGCTGCGCGACCTCGACCGGGTCTTCGTCGGGCTGCACCAGGCGCGCGAGCTGGGCCCGCACCTGGCCGGCGGCGAAAGGCTTGACGATGTAGCCGTCCGCGCCCAGGCGTCCGGCTTCGGACAGGGTCTCGGCGTCGGATGCGGCCGACACCAGCACCACCGGCAGCGTGGCGAGACCAGCGTCGGCGCGTACCCGCGCGAGCAGGCCCATGCCGTCCAGGTTCGGCATGCGCAGGTCGCAGAACAGGATGGCGGGACGCAGGCCGGCCGCCAGCTTGCGCCAGGCATCCTCGCCGTCCTCGGCCTCCACGATCTCGAACTGCCCGCAATGGTCGACCAGATGCATCAGCATCATGCGCGCCACCACGTCGTCATCCACCACCAGCACCTTCATCCAGCCTGCGCCTTATTTTTATGTGTTATCGACATTATAGGCACAGGCGGGTTCAGGACTGCTCGAAAACGCCCAGCTCCGCTTCGAGCCGGCCGATACCGGCCAGCAGGCGCGGAAGGTGGCCGGCATCCGCCGCCGCTTCCAGCTCGGCGCAAAGTAGCCCGAGCGCGCTCTCGCCCAGGTAGGCGGCGCTGCCGCGCAGGCCGTGCAGCACCCTGCCCGCCGCATCCAGGTCGCCGTCGGCGATTGCGGCATCCAGCTCGGCGCGGCGGCGCGGCAGGTCGGCGGCGAAGGCGGCCCGCAGGCGCTGCGCGAGGGCGTCGGCGGCAGGCGGCGCAGCCGGCGGCGCCTTGCTTGCCTCGGAATTCGCGGCGCCGACACCGAACAGCGCATCCAGCGTAGCGACGCTCGGCGCCGGCATCGGCGGCAGCGCGATGCCGCGCGCCAGCTGGCGCTCGATCGCGCGCGAGATCTGCTGGTGCAGCGCGTCCTCGTCGATCGGCTTGGTGAGGAAGGCGTCCATGCCGCAGGCCAGGTAGCGCGCCCGGTCCTCGCCGCTGGCATTGGCGGTCAGGGCGACGATCATCAGGTGCGGGTCGAGCACGCGCTCGTCCGGCGTGCCGCCGGCGCGGATGATGCGGGTGGCGCTGGCGCCGTCCATCTCGGGCATGCGTCCGTCCATCAGCACCAGGTCGTAGCGCGCGCGGGCGCAGGCCGCGACCGCCTGGACGCCATTGTCGGCGATGTCGATCTGGTGCCCCATCTCTTCGACCATGGTGCGGGCGATGATCTGGTTGGTCGGGAAGTCCTCGGCGCACAGGATACGCAGACGGTGCGTGTGCGGCGCGCGCTGCGCGTGCTCCACGTGCGGCGGCTCGGCGCCGTCGGCCAGCGGCAGCAGCACGCTGAAGGTGCTGCCCTTGCCCTCGAGGCTGTTGACGCCGATGGAACCACCCATCAGCGCCACCAGCTGGCGGCAGATCGCCAGGCCCAGGCCGGTGCCGCCGTAGCGGCGCGTGGTGGTGGTGTCGGCCTGCTCGAACTTCTGGAACAGGCGCGGCAGCGCGTCGGCCGGGATGCCGATACCGGTGTCGCGCACCGTGAAGCGCACCATGTTCCAGCCTTCGCCGCGCACCTGGTCCTCCAGGCGCAGCTCGGCGCCGAGCGTGATCGAGCCGGAGCGCGTGAACTTGAAAGCGTTCCCCACCAGGTTGACCAGCACCTGGCGCAAGCGGGTCGGGTCGCCCAGCACGAAGCGCGGCAGGCTCGGGTCGAAGGCCACGTCGAAGCCGACGCTCTTGCCCACCGCCTGCTCTTCGAACAGGCTGGCTACGCTTTGGATCATCGCGTGCAGATCGAAGTCGATGTTCTCGATGCTCAGCTTGCCCGCCTCGATCTTGGAGAAGTCGAGCAGGTCGTTGATGATCGCCAGCAGGGACTGTGCATTGCCCTGCCCGCGCTGGATCTGCTCGCGCGTGGTCTCGCCCAGGCTCGGATCGCGCAGCGCGAAGCCGAGCATGCCGATCACGCCGGCCAGCGGCGTGCGCATCTCGTGGCTCATGTTGGCCAGGAATTCGGATTTCTGGCGCGTCGCGTCCTCGGCGCGCTGCTTGGCCTGGCGCAGGAATTCCTCGTTCTCCTGCAGTGCGCGGTAGGCGCGCGCCAGCTCGTTGGACTGCTGGCGCACGCGCTGCTCCTGGTCGCGCAGCTCTTCGGTCTGGCGCTCGAGGATGCGGTTCTGCTGCTCGACCTGCTCGGTGCGCAGGCTGACCTGGCTGGCCAGCTGCTCCTTCTGGCGGCGCAGGCCGGACATGCGCATCCGGATCGCGGCGTACATCAGCGCCAGCACCAGGAACAGCGCGATCGCGCGGAACCAGGGCGTGCCCCAGGGCGGCGGCTCGATCGTGATCGCCAGCGCCGTCACCTGCTCGCTCCAGACCCCGTCCTTGTTGGCCGCGCGCAGGCGGAACACATAGGTACCCGGATCGAGGTTGGTGTAGGTGGCGAAGCGCTTGCCGGCGTCGCCCTGCACCCAGTCGCGGTCGAAGCCGTCGAGGCGGTAGGCGAAGCGGTTGCGCTCGGGCGCGGCGAAGTGCAGCGCCGAGAACTCGAGCGAGAACACCGAGGCGCCGGCCGGCAGGGTCACGGTTTCGGCATGCTCGACCGGGCCCTTGAGCACGCCCGGCAGCACTTCTTCGATCGGCCGGTTGAAGATGGTGAAGCCGGTGATCACCGGGCGCGGCGCCACCCGGTTGTCGCGGATCGCGCGCGGGTCGAAGGCGGTGATGCCGTTGAAGCCGCCGAAGTACAGGATGCCGTCGCGGCCGCGCACGGCCGAGGTATCGAAGAAGGCGCCTTCGGTCAGGCCGTCCGAAGCCGTGTAGTTGCGCCACCGGTTATTTACCGGATCGAAGCAGGAAATGCCGCTGGTGGTGCTGATCCACAGGCGGCCGTCGTCGTCTTCCAGGATCGCGGCCACCGCATCGTCGCCGAGGCCGTCGCGCGTGGTGTAGCGCACGAAGCTCACCGACCCATCGGCGGCCGTCACCATGCGGTTCAGGCCCACCGCGGTGCCCACCCAGACGTCGCCGCGGCTGTCCTCGAACAGGGCGTGCACCTCGTCGTGGCTCAGGCTGGCCGCATCGAAACGGTCGTGGCGGAAGTGGCGGAAGCGCCCGCTGCCGACGTCCATCAGGTCGAGGCCGTCGAAGGTGCCGATCCACATGCGGCCGCGCCGGTCCTGCAGCATCGGGCGCACGATGTCGTCGGCCAGGCTGCCGGCGCGCGCCGGGTCATGGCGCCAGCTTTCCACCGCGCGGGTGCCGGGCGCCAGCCGGTGCAGGCCGCCGCGGGTGGCGATCCAGATACTGTCGTCCGGCGTGGTGGTCAGCGAGCGCACATTGTTGGCATCGGCGTCGCCCGGCAGCGCGCGCCGCACGAAGCGGCGCGTGGCCGGGTCGAAGGTGGTGATGCCGGTGCGGCTGCCGATCCACAGCTTGCCTTCGCGGTCGCGCGCCAGCGCGGAAGCCGGGAGGTCGGCCAGGCTGTCCGGGTCGCCCGGCTGCGGGCGGTACACGGTGGCGGCGCCGGTGGCCGGATCGACGTGGTTGAGCGCCGTGCTGGTGCCGACCCACAGGCGCTCGCTGCCGCCGCCCTGGTCCACGAGCAGCGCGCGCGCCTTGTTGTCGGCTAGGGTGTCGGGCACTTCGTCGCGCCGCACGATGCGGGCAAAGCCGCCGCTGCCCATGTCCACGCGCGACACACCGGCATACCAGGTGCCGACCCAGAAGGTGCCGAGGCGGTCCCGGTACAGCGCCGAGACCTGGTTGTCGGCCAAGCTGTGGCGGTCGGTAACGGCGTGGCGGTGGTTCTCGAACTTGTCCTCGCGGCCGCGCCAGCGCAGCAGGCCATCGTCATGGGTGCCGATCCAGATCTCGTTGCCGGCGTCGCGGTACAGGGCCGTGATCCACCACGGGCCGATGCCGTCCTGGGGCCCGAAGCGCTTGACCGCGCCGGCTTCGATCCCGCTCAGGACATGCCGTTCCAGCCCGCCCAGGCGGCCGACCCACAGGCGCTGTTCGCCGTCGACCATCAGGGCGTGCACCGGATTGCCGCGCGGTCCCAGGTGCGCGGCGTGGTGCCGGATGCGCTCGCGGCCGGGCCCCAGGCTGTCGAGGCCACCGCCGGTGCCGATCCACAGGCGCCCGCTCCCGTCCAGCGCCAGCGCATTGACGTTGTCGTCGCTCAGGCTGGCGTCGTTGCCGCGCTCGTGGTGCCAGGTGGTGAAGCGGCGCAGCGCCGTGTCGAAGTGCTGCAGGCCGTCGTTGGTGCCGATCCAGAGGCCATCGCGGCCGTCGCCGACGATGGCGTTGATGTGGCGGTTGCCGTTGCCGCGCCTTGAGGTTTCCTCGGGCACGAACAGGGTGAAGCTCTGGGTCACCGGGTCGTACAGGTTGAGGCCCCCGTCGGTGCCGAGCCACAGGCGGCCGTGGCGGTCCAGGTGCAGCACGCGCACCCAGCTGTTCGACAGCGAGTTCGCCTTGCCCGGCACGCTGCGGTAGTTGATGACGCGGTAGCCGTCGAAGCGCGACAGGCCGTTCTGGGTGCCGAACCACATGAAGCCGTCGCGGTCCTGGGCCACGGCCAGCACGGTTTCCTGCGCCAGTCCCTCGGCCACCGACAGGTGCTCGAAGCGCAGCGTCGGCCGCGGCGGGCCGGCCAGCGCGCCATGGCACAGCGCCGCCAGCCACAGGCCGGCAAGGATCCGGAGCAGCGCCTTCATGCGGGGAAGAAGGCAAGCACGTCGTCGCGCCGGGCCAGGGTGTCGTGTTCGCCGAGGCGGATCAGCTCGCGCGTGTAGCTGCCTTCGAACAGCAGGTAGGACGCCAGCGCGGCGCCGCGCGTTTCCAGGGCGCCGATCCCGCCCAGCAGGGTGCGCACCGGGGCCGGCAGGTTGTGCACGTGGCGCAGCGCGATGTCGTCCAGGCGCTCGGACGGCGCGATTACCAGGAGGTCCATGCGCCGCAGCGGCAGCGCCGCGCGCGCGTCAGGCGGCACCCGTTCGAGCGTCTGGTTGACCCGCTGCAGGCGCTCGATGTCGGCCGCCAGGCTGTCGAGGAAGATCGAGGACAGCGCGTGGCCGGCGATTTGCGCCAGGCTCGGGTAGCCGCCATTGGGCAAGGGGTCGACCGCCGGTTCCGACATGCGCCCCGCCCCTACCACCAGCACCCGGGTCGCGCCCAGGTGGATCGCCGGCGCGATCGGGGCCAGCTGGCGCATCGAGCCGTCGCCGCAGTATTCGCGGCGTCCGCCCAGGTACAGCGGCACCGCTGGGAAGATGAAGGGAATGGCGCTCGACGCCAGCAGGTGCTCGACCCCGATCTGGGTCGACAGCGCCAGGCGCTGGTGGCGCTGCCAGGGCACGATCTCGCGCGCCGCCTGGTAGAAGGTGATGTGGTGGCCGCTGCTGTACGAGGACGCGGTGATCGCCAGCGCATGCAGCACGCCGTCGGCCAGCGCGGCGTCCAGGCGCGGCAGGTCCAGCACGCGGTGCAGCAGGCCGGCCAACGGGGTGTTGTCGAGCAGGGACTGGGGCGGCGCCGCACGCCACTTGCGCAGCAGCCAGCCGAACGAGAGCAGCGACAGCCAGCGCGCGCTAGAACCCAGCACGGCCAGCGAATCGGCGCGGTAGACCTGGTGCGCACTGACGCCTTCCCACACGCCGAGCAGGCCGCGCACGGCGCTGGTGAAGTCGTCGGCGCGGCAGGCCAGCGCGGTGGCGTTCAGCGCCCCGGCCGAGGTGCCGCAGATGATGTCGAAGGGAGAGCGCAGGGCCGGACGGCCCGCGTCGGCGAGAATGCGGGCGATCGCATGCATCACGCCGGCCTGATAGGCGGCGCGCGCTCCACCGCCTGTGAGGACCAGGCCTGTTTTTCCGTTGCTGTCCACCTGTCAAGGGTAGCAAAAATCGTCTATCTCTTGGGAAATAAATGCCCGTTTAGTTGGTTTTCGCCGACGTTAGGCCGAGGGGCAGGCGCAGCACCCGGCAGTAGGCCAGGTAGGCGGCATGCTCGGCCAGCGCCATGCTGAACAGCCAGAGGCCGAACCCGTAGCGAATGCTGAAGGGGTAGTCGCCCGAGCTGCCGACCGGTATTTTCTGGTGCAGCAGGAAGCTGAATGCCAGCAGGATGGCGAAGATCGCGCTCACGACCGCCCTGGCGTGCCGGCCGCGCGCCGTGGCGAACCAGGCGTACCAGAGCAGCGGATTGGCCAGCCAGGCGACGTAACCGAGCGGCACCCCGATCGGGCCCATGAGCAGCACGCCCCAGCCCGGCCAGGGAGCGTCGTTCGCAACGAAAGCAGGCGCCAGCAGGCAGGCCGCGTAGGCTACGAAGCTGGCGATGAAAAGCAGGCGTTCGGTACGCGAAAACAGGGGCGGTGCGATAGCGTCATCCATAGCGCCCGAGTGTAACGTGTCGGCAGGCCCCACAAACTTTCACATTTCCACACTCAGGCGCGGCGCCGGAGGCACACGCCCAGGAAAAAGCACAGGCTGCCGAGGATGAAGGTGAGCAGGAAGACTTCGGGCAAGAGGATCAGGGTGCTGAAGCGTTGCTCCGAACTGCCCAGCACCAGGCCGACGGCGACCCAGCCAGTCAGGGCCAGCGCCATCCCGGCGAAGAAGTCGTCGGCCGGCGCCCTCGCCTGCCCCGCCAGCACGGCGATCGCCATCCCGAGCAGCACCGCCGCACCCAGCTGGCCGGGGAAGAACAGGAGGCTTAGGGCGCACACGGCGAAGGCCAGCACGCCGAGCAGCAGCGCGTGCGGCGGCTTGCCGGCGTCGATGGCGCCGGCCCTGGTGGAAGGGATGCCGTTCATGGTCTCTCCTGTCAAGGAACCCGGACGCTGCGCACATGGCCGTCGGCGCGCAGCAGCGCCGCGTCGGCATCCGCCGAGTGCGTGCCCGGCCCGTTCTCCATGCTGCCCGCCAGCCAGCTGCCGTTCCACGGCGCCACCGAACGCACCTGGTTGTGGCGCGGCCCTTTGACCGCCGGCAGCTGCTCGCGCAGCCTGCCGTCAGGCTCCAGCACCGCCAGCAGCGGCTTCACGTCTTCGGAGATGCTGGCGCCGTTCGGGTTCTGGAAGTAGCCGCTGCTGCCGGCCACCAGCAGGCGGCCGTCCGGCAGCGAGGTGGCGTCCAGCAGCACGTCGCCGCGGTCGATGTCGAGCGTGCGGTAGCCGGCCTTGCCCTTGCTGCCGGCCGGGATCACGCTCAGCATGCCATCCCAGCCAAAGCCGTCGGGCAGGCGCACCGGCAGCACGCGGCCGACCGCGACGATGGCGTTGCCGTGCCACTTCACCGCCTTCAGTTCGAAGGGGGTGCGCGGCTCCAGGTAGCTGGTGCCGACGCGGCGCCCGTCGGCCGCCAGCTCGGTGACCAGGGCGCCGGAATACAGCTCGGCCGGCAGGCTCTCCTTGAAATGCTCGGCATGGGCTGCGGCGTATTCGGTCGGGTTCAGGTTGACGCCGACGGCGATGCGCCCGCTGGCGTCGGCGTCCAGCAGCACCTGCCACTGTTCATATAGGCCGCCGTAGGGATCGAAGGTGCCGCTGATGACCGAGCGGCCGCCGATGAAGACGCCCGGCTCGACCAGGGTGCGCCAGTTGCGCGCGAAGCCGCCGGCGCCGTAGCTGTAGCGATAGGCCAGGATCGAATTGCGGCCGGTGTGCAGGGCCATGGCCAGGTCCTCGCCGACCGGCGCCAGGCGCACGCCGTCGCGGGTCGCCTTCGGCAGCAAGGCCTTGTGGTTGGGGATCGACAGCGGATCGCTGTAGAAGGGATCGTTGGGGATCGCGGCGTCCTGGAAATCCAGCTGCGACAGCAGCACGCCGCGCCGGTCGAGGCGCAGCAGGCGCACCTCGCTGTCGGTGGCGATGACGACGCTGATCTCGCGGCTCGGGTGAACCGCGAAATCGAGCAGCGACCAGCCCGCGGGTGGATTGTAGGCGCTGGTGGCGGCGGCGCCTTCGGCGATCACCAGCCGGCGCACCGGGCGCAGCAGGGAGACGAAGGAGGGTTCCAGCGTTTCGGCCAGCGCCACCCAGCCGCTGCCGGCGCCGCGCACCTTGACGATCGCTTCGCCTGCGACGCGGTGCTCGACCGTGGTTTGGACCGGCGGCGGTGGACGGTTGTCGCCGCCGCCGCTGCCGCCGCCGGCGCCGCCATCCCCTCCTCCACCTCCGCAGGCGCTGAGCAGGGCCAGCAGGCTGGCGGCGAGAAGGGTGGAACGGGCAGTGGTCGGGCGCATGGTATTGACGATGTGAGAGCAATTCCCACATCCTAGACATGCGCCGTCATCCTTCTGTCGGAAGTTTGTCGACCAGGTATCGCTATTTGGTCATTAACTGTCCGTCTTTTTCACCGCTTTGTAACCAGGCGCTCAATCGCCTTTCGCGACGCCTTCGCGGCGCGGGTCGGCGCCGCCGTACCAGAGCGGCACGCCATGCACTTCGATGCGCTGGATGCCGTGCAGGCCCGAGGTCTGCTCGCCAAGTCGCACCTTGTGGCCGCGCGCGTTCAAGGCTTCGATAGTCGTCGAAGGGAAGCGCCCCACTTCCAGTTCGGTCGGACCGTTGCGGCTGCCGAAGTTGGGCAGCGAGATCGCTTCCTGCACGTTCAAACCCCAATCGAGCGTCCCGACCAGCACCTTGGCGACGTAGTTGATGATGGCCGGGCCACCGGGCGAGCCGACGGTCAGCACCAGCTTGCCGGTCTTGCGGTCGAACACCACGGTGGGCGACATCGCGCTGCGCGGACGCTTGCCGGCTTCGACCCGGTTGGCGATCGGCCCGTCGGCGTCACGCGAGGCGAAGGAGAAGTCGGTCAGCTGGTTGTTCAGGATGAAGCCGTCGACCATCTGGCGCGAGCCGAAGGCGTCTTCGATGGTGGTGGTCATGGCCAGGCCGGCGCCGTAGCCGTCAACCACTGCCACGTGCGAGGTGGACGGGGTTTCGATGGCGTTGTCCTTGCCCCAGTGCCAGGCCATGTCCATGCCCGGCGGCTTGCCGGCCGGCGCTTCGCCCATCGAGCGCGCGCCCACCAGCTTGGCGCGTTGCGCCAGATAAGTCTTGTCGATCAGGCTGGGCAGGCCACGGCCCGGCAGCGGCACGAAGTCGGTGTCGGCGGCGTAGCGGTTGCGGTCGGCGTAGGCCAGGCGCCCCACTTCGCTGAACACGTGCAGCGCATCCGGTCCCGGCACGCCGTTCCCAGGGGCCAGCGCCTTCATGTCCATGGTCTCGAACATGCCCAGCATCTGGGCCACGGCGATGCCTCCGGAAGAAGGCGGCGGCATGCCGCACACGGTGTAGGCACGATAATCGCTGCACACCGGCGTGCGCACCTTCGGCTGGTAGGCCGCGATGTCGGCAGCGCTCAGGAGGCCCGGGTTGGTCGGGTGACCCTGCACCTTGGCCGCGATGTCGCGCGCGATGTGGCCCTTGTAAAAGGCATCGGCGCCGCCTTCGGCGATCTCGCGCAGGGTCTTGGCCAGCGCGGGATTCTTCAGGATGTGGCCGACCGGCCAGGGCTTGCCGCCGTTGCCATAGAAGTAGCGCGCCGCCTCCGGATCCTTGCGCAGGTGGACGTCGCCGGTCAGCAGCGCATTCAGGCGCGGGCTGACGGCGAAGCCTTCTTCGGACAGCTTGATGGCCGGCGCGAACAGTGCTTTCCAAGGCAGCTTGCCGTGCTCGCGGTGGGCCAGTTCGAGCATGCGCAGCACGCCCGGCGCGCCGGTCGAGCGCCCGCCGACGATGCCTTCGGTGCGCGACAGCGGCGTGCCGTCGGGGCGCTGGAACAGGTGCTCGTCGGCCTTGCTCGGCGCGGTCTCGCGGCCGTCGAAGGCCTGGGTCTTGCGGCCGTCGTAGTGCACCAGGAAGGCGCCGCCGCCGATGCCTGAGGACTGCGGCTCGACCAGGGTCAGGACCAGCTGGGTGGCAATCGCCGCGTCGATCGCGCTGCCGCCTTGTTGCAGGATCTGGTAGCCCGCTTGCACCGCCAGCGGATTGGCCGCGGCCACCATGTATTTTTTCGCCGGCCAGCCGGCCTTGTCCTGATAGCCGGTGGCGGCTTCGGGAGCGGCCTGGCGCACGTCCTGGGCCAGCAAGGGCTGGGCGGTGAAGGCCAGTGCCAGGGCCAGGAAGGTAGCGCGCAACTTCGTGTTCTTCAAATCGTTTCTCCAGAAAGCAAACGGGCGCGCGGCTTGCGCCACGCGCCCGACATCTGCCAATCGTACAACAATTGGCAGCGCGCTTCAGGAAGCGATATGCATTTGCTTATTTCGGCTGCATGCGGATCGCGCCGTCGAGGCGGATCGTTTCGCCGTTGAGCATCACGTTTTCGATGATGGCCTTGGCCAGGTGCGCGTACTCCTTCGGCATGCCGAGGCGCGGCGGGAACGGAACCATCTTGCCCAGCGAATCGCGCACTTCCTGCGGCATACCCATCAGCATCGGGGTCTCGAAGATGCCCGGGGCGATGGTCATCACGCGGATGCCGCTGCGCGCCAGGTCGCGCGCCATCGGCAGGGTCATGCCGGCGACCGCCGCTTTCGAGGAACCGTAGGCGGCCTGGCCGATCTGGCCGTCGAAGGCCGCGACCGAGGCGGTATTGATGATGATGCCGCGCTCGCCGTATTCCGCAGCTTCGGTCTTGCCCATGGCGTCGGCCGCCAGGCGGCACATGTTGAAGGTACCGACCAGGTTGATGTTCACCGCGCGCTGGAAGGCATCCAGCGGGTGCGGACCGTCCTTGCCGACGGTCTTGACGGCCGGCGCCACGCCGGCGCAGTTGACCAGGCCGCGCAAGGTACCGAGCTTCGTCGCTGCTTCAACCACCGCCAGGCCATCGGCCTCCGAGGTGACGTCGCACTTGACGAACTGGCCACCCAGCTCGCTTGCCAGGGCCGCGCCGGCTTCGGCCTGCACGTCGGCGATGACGACCTTGCCGCCCGCTTCGGTGATCATGCGCGCGGTGGCTGCTCCAAGGCCAGACGCGCCACCGGTCACGATGAACACACTATTCTGAATCTGCATGGTTTTCCCTTTTAAAAGTTCTCGTCGCTTTTACGTTAACGTAAACGTCAAACAGCGGCATTGTAGCGAACTTTTGGCAAGAAAAACCACCTGCGGGACCGCATTCCCGTCAAATGCACTGCATGTTGGCGCCGTTGCGGGTGCACAGCCGGCCGCTGCTGCTGACCGTGGTATTGCCCGGGCCGCCGGCGTTGTAGGTGGCGCCGTTGACGTCGCTGCAGCCGCTGCCGGCACAGCCGATCACCTGGCTGGTCTGCGGGCCCACCGGGGCCGGTACGGCGGGCGTGGCCGCGCGCGGCGTCAAGGTCGGCGCGGGAGCGACGATGCGCGGCGTACTCGTGATCTGCTGCACCGCGCCCGAACGGCGCTGGGCCTGCTTCTTGTTCTGCTGCTTGCGTTCGGGCTGGCCGCGCTTTTCCTGTTCGGTCATGGGCTGCTGGTTCTGCTGCCGGGTGGGCGCTTGCGATTGTCCCTGCGGCGGCTGGCTCTCGGGCGCCGGGCGGGCCGACGGGTCGACCTCGGTCTGCTTGCTGGTGACCGGCGGCTTGCCGGCACGCTCTTCCTGCGCCTGGGGACGGGCCTCGCCTGCCGCCTGCGCGCCAGACTGGGCCGGCTCCTGCGTCGATTGCGGATTGAGCACCGGGCCGTAGCTGGCGCTGTCGGACACCGGCTTGCCGGTCGGCGGCTGCGGCGTCGCCTGGTTCTGGGCCAGCGCGCCGTTCGAGCCCAGCGCGAACAGCAGGGCAATCATGGACTTGATGGGACTCATGGTGCACCTCATGCTTGGAATTGTGGACAAACCATTATCTGCCTGTGCAGGCGGCTTCGGCGCACACGACACACACTGCACATGATTGATGAACGGTAACGGGCGGCACGGCCCCTGCGCTGCATGCGAAGATTCAAGCATCCACATCGACAGGAGCAGGAATGAGCCAGTTGCAGATCACCGAAAACGACCACGTTCGCGGCAGCGCGGACGCCGAGATCGTCATCGTCGAGTACGGCGATTTCCAGTGTCCGTATTGCGCACGGGCCTATCCGACGCTGGTCGAGCTGCAGCAGCGCTACGGCGAGCGCATCGCCCTGGTCTACCGCCACCTGCCGCTCGGCATGCACCCGTTCGCGGAAGGCGCCGCCGAGGCGGCGGAAGCGGCGGGCGCCCAGGGCAAATTCTGGGAAATGCATGACGCGCTGTTCGAGCACCAGGCGCAGGTGTCGCCGGCGCAGTTGCCGCTGTTGGCCCAGCAACTGGGCATCGAGGGCGAACGTTTCAATGAAGACCTGGCCACGCGCCGGCACCGCGAGCGCATCCAGGCGCAGGCCGAAGAAGGCAAGTCGCTGGGAGCAAGCGGCACGCCGAGTTTCTTCATCAAGGGCGAGCGCTATCACGGGGATTCGGACCGCGAGTCGCTCACGGCCGCGGTAGAGCGCTACCTGTAAATGAAGGCGCTGTCATCGCTGGGTGTGGAAAATGCCGATTGACCTCTGAAGCAGCCCTTCTGGCGAAGCGATGCGCTCGCCATCCAGCGCCCAGCGCCACCCGAGATAGTTCGGCAAATAGCGTGACGCCACGCCATTGAAACGCGACAGCCAGCTGCGTAAGCGCTGGTGATAGGCGTTCACGTTCTGGATGTGGACCGCACCCCGCACGCGTTCGCCCTCATGCAGATTGACGAAGGCGTGCGCGATGCGCGCCTCGCGAGCAAACGTCCGGTAGGCGTGGTGTCCGTCAGTCACCAGCAAAACGTCCGGATCAAGGACGGGCAGCAGGTGGCGGTGCAACTGTCTGGCGGTGACCGCCGCCCGTCCCGTGACGAAGGAGCAAGTGAGGCCGCTGCGGTCGCGGGCAACCAGAATGCAGTCGTGCTGGTGGCTGATGCCCCGGTGTTGCGCCACGCCGCCGCGCTTGCGTGCCGGCCGCTCCAGTTGGCGCGATCCCTTCTGCGATTCGAGCAGGAACATCTCATCCGCCTCGGCAATGCCGGCGAGGCGCTCGGGCTGATCATGACGCACACCGTCGAGGAAGCGGTGGCGCCAGCGAAAGCTGGTGTTGCGATGCACGCCGATCAGTTTCGCCGCTGCCCATACGCTGCGCGAGCCGAGCATTTCCTTGCCGTAGTCCAGCCACTTGGAACGATGCCGCAGCCGGGCCAAGGGCGTACCGCTCAGGGCGCTGAAGGTGCGAGAGCAGGCGCGGCAGCGGTAGCGCTGCAGACCTCGGACGATACCGTGACGATAATGACGGCTGTTGCCGCAAGCGGGACAGCACAGGGGAGCCGGGCGCGTACTGTCGATCGCCTCGCATACCTGGTCGAGGCTAACGGCTGGGCGCAGGGCGTCGGCCAGTTGCGAACGCTGTTGCCTGGTGAGCGAAGCGACCTGGCGCAGCAAGCGGCGAAAGCCTTCGGACTTCATCGTCCCTCCTGGTCGTTTGACCCAGGTTGGACATCCACTCAGCTCAACAGTTCAATTTCTACACGTAGTGGTGACAGCGCCTAAATGAAAAACGGCCCCGCGGGGCCGTTCGATCATCTTGCTGAGTGTTTACTCGGACAGCGCCGCGAAGGCTGCGTCGCGCACCTGCTCGACCGGGCCGACGCCCGAGATCTTGCGGTACTTCGGCGCGCCCGGCAGGCCCGACTGGGCCCACTTGTTGTAGTAGCCGAGCAGCACTTCGGTCTGGTTGTGGTACACGGCCAGGCGCTTCTGCACGGTTTCTTCCTTGTCGTCGTCGCGCTGCACCAGCGGCTCGCCGGTCACGTCGTCGATGCCCTCAAGCTTCGGCGGATTGAACTTGGTGTGGTACACGCGGCCGGAAGCAGCGTGGGTGCGGCGGCCCGACATGCGCTCGACGATCAGTTCGTCCGGCACGTCGATTTCCAGCACGTAATCGATGGTCACGCCGCTGTCCTTCATGGCGTCGGCCTGCGCGATGGTGCGCGGGAAGCCGTCGAACAGGTAGCCGTTGGCGCAATCGGTCTCCTTCAGGCGCTCTTTCACCAGGCCGATGATGATGTCGTCGGACACCAGCTGCCCCGCATCCATCACCTTCTTCGCAGCCAGGCCCAGTTCGGTTCCAGCCTTGATTGCGGCACGCAGCATGTCGCCGGTGGAAATCTGGGGAATGTTGAACTTTTCCTTGATGAAGTTGGCCTGGGTGCCCTTACCGGCGCCGGGTGCTCCTAACAGAATGAGACGCATGAGTTTCCTAGATTCTTAGAGGATGTTGATAATTTTTATGTAGGCGAAGAATCGCGCTTGATGCATATCTGGCTACTTGACACGAAAGTTACCACAAAAGTCAGCTTTTACGCCAATTCCGGGGCCCTCCGCCAGTCGGTTTTGATGTAGCGCAGACAACAATAAAGTAGTCGCGATCAGCTTCAGGCAGCGTAGTGACGGCGCACGCGCTCCAGGTCGTCCGGGGTGTCGACACCGGCCGGCGGCGCACTGTCCGTGATGTGCACGGCGATCGGGTAGCCATGCCACAGTACGCGCAGCTGTTCGAGCGCCTCGATGGTTTCGAGGGGCGAACTCTCCAGCGCCGGATAGGCCTGGAGGAAAGCGTTGCTGTAGGCATAAAGACCGACGTGGCGCAGCGGCGCGTAGCCAGCCGGCAGCGATTCCTTCGAGGCAGCAAACGCATCGCGATGCCACGGAATGGTGGCGCGCGAGAAGTACAGCGCCCTGCCCGCCTTGTCGAGCACCACCTTGACCACGTTCGGGTTGAACACGTCGGCCACGTCGTGGATCGGATGGGCCACGGTGGCCATCGGCACGCCGTCGCGAATGCGCGCGGCACAGGCCGCCAGCAGGCTGGGGTCGATCAGCGGTTCGTCGCCCTGCAGGTTGACCACGACCTCGCCTGGCGCCAGGCCCAACTTTTGCGCGACTTCGGCGATGCGGTCGGTGCCCGACGGGTGGTCGGCGCGGGTCATGCAGGCTTCGATGCCGTGCGCTTCGCAGGCGGCCAGGATGCTGGGCGCATCGGTGGCGACGATGATGCGGGACGCGCCGGATTCGCGCGCGCGTTCGGCGACGCGCACTACCATCGGCTTGCCGCCGAGGTCGGCCAGCGGCTTGTTCGGCAGGCGGGTCGAGGCCAGCCGCGCCGGAATGATGACGGTAAAGCCCATCGACTTACACCGGCTCGATCTTGCGCGCCTGGTCAGCCCACATGATCGGAATACCGTCGCGGATCGGGTATGCAAGGCGGTCCGGGCTGCAGGTCAGTTCCTGCGCCTTCTTGTCGTACTGGAGTGGGCCCTTGCACAGCGGGCAGACCAGGATATCAAGCAGTCGAGCGTCCACGACATTTCTCCACGATTTGTTCGGCCAGCGCGGGATCGATCCGCGCCGTCACAGGCACGACCCACAAGCGCGGGTCATCCTTCAGGTTATCAAGTTGCCGACATTTTACTGCATCCTTCTCCGTGATCAGGATGACATCGGCGTCGACCGCGTCGAAGGGACGGTCGAGGAAGTCGTGGTGGTCGGGCAGCGGCAGCTCCTGGAAGCTCAGGCCGGCGCCGCGCAGCATGGCAAAGAAGCGGCCCGGATTGCCGATGCCGGCCGCGGCCACGATGCGCCGGCCCTTCAGGCGCGCCAGCGGGACGCAGGCTTCCGGGCGACCCAGGGGCTCGGCGAAATCGCCCGCCAGTTGCATCTGGAAAGGCTTGCCACCGACCGCGCGCGCCAGTTGGGGCGTGATCTCGGGCGCGTTCACCACCGTGAAATCGCGGCGGCGCGAAGGCGGCTCGCGCAGCGGTCCGGCCGGCAGCAGCCAGCCATTGCCGACGCCGCGGCCGTCGAACAGGACGATTTCGATGTCGCGCTCGAGGGCGTAGTGCTGCAGGCCGTCGTCGGTAATCAATACGTCGACCTCGGGATGCGCCCCCAAGAGCGCCCTGCCCGCCTCCGCGCGCTTGCGGCCCACGACGACCGGGCAGCCGGCACGCGCCGCGATCAGGAGCGGCTCGTCGCCGACCTCGCGCGCATCGGACTGCGGCGTGACTTCGCGCGGCGCCGATTCGGCGCCGCCATGGCCGCGCGAAATGACGCCGGGACGCAGGCCGGCGCCGCGCAGGCTGTCCGCCAGCCAGATCGTCAGCGGCGTCTTGCCGGTCCCGCCAATAAAGATATTGCCGACCACGATCACCGGGACCGGCAGCCGCTCGCTCTTCTTGATCCCGAGGCGGAACAGGAGCGTGCGGATCGCGGCCAGCAGCCGGAACAGCAAGGCGAGCGGCAGCAGCGCCAGCGCCAGCGTGCCGCGGCGCAGCCAGGCGCGGGTGAGGGTCGATTCGAGGCTCATGCGGAGGCGGACGCCGAAGCGTCCGCGTGTGTTATTTCTTGGTACCGGTCTGGGCGGCGAAGGTCAGCTTGTCGTAGCCCGCCACGCGCGATGCTTCCAGCACGTTGATGACCATCTGGTGCATCGCGAACTGGTCGGCGTTGACGATCACGACCGGGTCCTTGGCCGGCTGGCCGTTCGGACCACCGGTACTGGCGGCGTTCTTCAGGTCTTCGGCCAGGCCGGCGACGCTGTGGAAGGAGACCGGCACGTTGTTCACCGTGTAATTGCCCTTGGCGTCGATCGTGACGTTGATCTCGAACGGGCGCTCCTGCACCTTCTCGGCATCGGCCGTGGGCAGGGTGATCTGCAGCTCGGTGAACTTGCTGTAGGTGGTCGAGACCATCAGGAAGATGAGGACGACCAGCAGCACGTCGATGAAGGGGATCAGGTTGATCTCCGGTTCCTCGCGCTGGCGGCCGCGGCGGAAGTTCATCATTTGCGGGTCCCGTGCACGACGTCGACGAATTTCACGGCCTGCAGTTCCATCTCGACGATGAAGCTGTCGACCAGGGCGCGGAAGTGGCGGTAGAACACCAGGGCCGGCATCGCGATCGCCAGGCCGAAGCCGGTGTTATACAGGGCCACCGAGATGCCGTGCGCCAGCTGGGCCGGGTTGTTGCCGCCAGTCGGGTTCTGGGCGCCGAAGATCTCGATCATGCCGACCACCGTGCCGAACAGGCCCATCAGCGGCGCCAGCGAGGCGATGGTGCCGAGGGTGGTCAGGAAGCGTTCCAGGCCGTGGGCGACGCCGCGGCCGGCTTCCTCGATGGATTCCTTCATCACGTCGCGCGGGGCGTCGACGTTGCGCAGCGCTGCTGCCAGCACGGTGCCGAGCGGCGAGTTGTGCTCGAGCTTGTCGACCACCTCAGGCGTCACCTTGCCGGAGCGGTAGACGCGGGTCACTTCGTCCAGCAGTTGCTTCGGGAGGATCTTCTCGCGCCGCAGGTAGAGCAGGCGTTCCACGATCAGGGCGACAGCGACGATCGAGGCGATCAGCAAGAGCCAGATTGGCCAGCCTGCAGCTTGGAAAATGGCGAGCAAGAGAAACTCCTGAGGTAAAGAAATCAATTCAGCAATGTAACAAGTTGCCAGCAGTGCGGCAAGTGCGCCGCGAGAAGGTTCTGCACAAGTTCTGTGGATAAAAATGTGCGCAAGACCCCTCTCATGGCCAAAGAGGCTTGATTTGAAAGGGAATTTTGTCACTGCGCAAGAAAATGGCACATGTCAGATGAGCTAACTCATCAGCGGTCTCGGCTTTCGGAGAACGTTTTGATCCAGCTCAACGGTTCGCAGTTACGAACAAATTCTGTGGACAAAATTGTGTGCAATAGCCTTAAGCCAGGCTTAAGTCATTGATTTACTTGAAGAAAGATATAGGGCGCAAAAAATAGGCAGTGTTGCCGGTTGACCTCAGCCTTAGGCGTCTGTGCGGTTCCTCACATTTTTTGTGGACAAAAATGTGAGCAAGGCCCCATTTTGCATGCTAAGTGTTTGATCCGAAACAAAAAATAGTTACTGCACAAAATTTCATCACTCAGCCATATAACAAGGTTTTGTGTGCATCTCTGCTCTTCCATGCATGACTTATTCTGCGTTCAGGATAAGTCGGCAAAGATAATTCACATCTGCACATTTTTTGTGGATAAAGATGTGATGAAGCTTGTACGCCTTCGCTTAAGCCATTGATTTTAAATAGAATGGTGCCTGCTGCTTCCAAAACATGCATCTGCGCCAAAAGAGGCTATTCCAAGGGCGGATACAGCCATTTAACACCTGTATCGCGCTTTCACGGGCCTGGCGCAGCGCCGACTCGCTTGTCACTGCATCCTTGTGCACACATTTTGTGGACAAAATTGTGTGCAAGGGTCTCGACCACAAGCTAAGTCCTTGATCTGCAAGAATAAAATTTCCTAGCGTCATTTTTAGGCAGCGGTAGTGCCTTTACGTTCCGTGTCCGCTGCGCTCTCTACCCACATATTTTGTGGACAACAATGTGCCCAAAGCAGGCATATGCATGCTAAGTCCTTGATGCGAAAGGCATGGAAGCGCAACGCGCGTTTCTAATGCAGTCTTGGGTCTTATGGATGAGTTGCCCACAGTTTTTGTGGATAAGCCCGCCTCAGGAGCTGAACGGCCCTTTCCAAGTCCTTGATCGCAAAGGCTTTTCAATAGAATGCATTGAAAAACGGCAACAATGCTTTGACGCCCGCAAGCGCGCACTCTTGCGACGCGCCCCTTGTCGATTGCGCCAAGATATGACATAAGCATCAGCTTTGCCGAACACGAAGCAGCCATGGAATTCCCAAGCGACGCCGACACCGCCTACACCGCCCCGCCCGTCCTGAGCGTGACGACCCTGAACCAGCAGGTCGCGCGCCTGCTCGAGCGGAGTTTTCCACTGGTGTGGATCGGCGGCGAGATTTCCAACTTCACGCGCGCCAGCTCGGGCCACTGGTATTTCACGCTGAAGGACGATGCCGCCCAGGTGCGCGGCGTCATGTTCCGCAGCCGCGCCCAGTACGCCGGCTTCGTCCCGCGCGAAGGCGACAAGGTCGAGGTGCGCGCCCTGGTGACCCTGTACGGCGCCCGCGGCGACTACCAGATCAATGTCGAGACCATCCGCCGCGCCGGCGTCGGCCAGCTCTACGAAGCCTTCCTGAAGTTGAAGGAGAAGCTCTCGGCCCAAGGCCTGTTCGACGAGGAGCGCAAGCGCCCCCTGCCGCTGTTCCCGCGCACCATCGGTATCGTCACCAGCCCCCAGGCCGCGGCCCTGCGCGACATCCTCACTGCCCTGCGCCGGCGGGCGCCGCACGTCCGGGTGATCCTCTACCCCGCCCCGGTCCAGGGCCAGTTCGCGGCCGACAAGATCGCCGAAGCCATCATGACGGCCTCGCGCCGCCAGGAAGCCGACGTGCTGCTGGTCTGCCGCGGCGGCGGCTCGATCGAAGACCTGTGGAGTTTCAATGAAGAGTGCGTGGCGCGCGCCATCGACGCCTGCCAGATCCCGGTGATCTCGGGCGTCGGCCACGAGACCGACGTCACCATCGCCGACTTCGCCGCCGACGTGCGCGCCGCCACCCCGACCGCCGCGGCGGAACTGGCGGCCACGCCGCGCGCCGACTGGCTCGCCTCCTTATCAAGCGACGCGATGGACCTGCGCCGCGCCATGCGCCGCACCCTGTCCGACGCCAGCCAGGGCCTGGACAACTACAGCCGCCGCCTGCTCAGCCCGTCTGCCCAGATCCGCCACCAGCGCGTCAAGCTGCTGGCGATGGCGGCCGCGCTGACCCACGCGGTGCGCACGCCCGTGAACCGCCAGAACCTGGTGCTGGCCCAACTGCAGCAGCGCTGGATGCGCCACCGCCCCGACATGCGGGCGCTGCGCGCGCAGCTGCTGGCCGACGGACGCCACCTGAACACCAGCCTGTGCAACGCTGTCAAACAGCGGCGCGATGCATTGAACGCGCTGTCGGCCCAGCTCGAACTGCTGAACCCGCAACGTACGCTCGAGCGCGGCTATGCGATCGTGCGCAACGCCAAAGGCGAGGTGCTGCGCGATCCGGCCCAGATCAAGGCGCGCAACAAGCTGAGCGTGCGCCTGGCCGGTGGCACCGCCGAGATCGGCGTGTCGAATGTGCAGACGGTGCTCGAATAGCTAGCCATCCATGCAACACGGCGCTATCCGGTTTAGAATAGCGCCGCTCTGGAACAAAACCTGTCCAACCAATCACAAGGAAGAAAACATGGAACATCTCCTGCCAGCACTGCCATACGCTAAGGATGCCCTGCAGCCGCATATCTCGGCCGAGACCCTGGAATACCACCACGGCAAGCATCACCAGACCTATGTCACCAACCTGAACAACATGATCAAGGGCACGGAGTACGAAAACCTGTCCCTGGAAGAGATCATCAAGAAGTCGACCGGCGGCGTGTTTAACAACTCGGCCCAGGTGTGGAACCACACCTTCTTCTGGAACTGCATGTCGCCGAACGGCGGCGGCGCACCGACCGGCAAGGTGGCTGACGCCATCAACGCCAAGTGGGGCTCGTTCGACAAGTTCAAGGAAGAGTTCAACAAGTCGGCACTGGGCAACTTCGGCTCGGGCTGGACCTGGCTGGTGCAGAAGACCGACGGCAGCGTCGACATCGTCAACACCTCGAACGCCGGCACCCCGCTGACCACCTCGGACAAGCCGCTGCTGACCGCCGACGTCTGGGAGCACGCTTACTACATCGACTACCGCAACGCCCGCGCCAAGTTCCTGGAAGCGTTCTGGAACGTCGCTAACTGGGAATTCGCGAACCAGAACCTGGCGTAAGCCGTCTGTTTCCCCGATTCGCTGCACGGCCCGCTTCGGCGGGCCGTGTTGTTTTTGTGGCCCGGAGAAATTGAGAGGTGGCACGCCTGCCGCGTGACGCGAAGATCGAGATCGCCGTCATCGCGGGCCGCAGGTAGGCCTTTTTTCCATTCGGCTATTTTGCGCTGCGGGGCCGCTTGACCGTTGCCAGGATCCAGTCGCTGATGGTGTTCAGCGCGAGCGGCGCGAAGCTCTCCTCGATCTCGGCGTATTCGGATCCGGCGCCGGTACGCGCGGTCTGGAACAGGTGGTTCAGCGCCGGCAATTCCTTGACCACGGCGCGCGGATTGTCCTTGAGCGCAGTGCGGATCGGCGCCAGGTCCATCGCGGCCGGGACCTGCAGGTCACGCTCGCCGTTCAGGACCAGGATCGGCTGGCGTATGGCGCGCAGGCCGGGGCCGGGTTCATGGCGCAGGAAGGCCTGGAACCAGGGCGTGGAGAAGGCCCTGGCGCGCGCCGCCGCGGTCCCGGGCGGCAGGATGCCCTTGCGCTCCCCCTCCTCCATCAACTGGCGCGCCCTGGCCTCGGCCGCTTCTGCCTGCGGCTCGGCCACGATGGCCGCGAACACCGCCCGGTTCAGTTCGCGCTCCTGGTCCACCAGCGCGTCCGGCACGCCGCGCGCTTTCGCGGCGAGGGCGATCTGTTCGACCATCAGCAGTTCGCCGCGCACGCCGGGGCCGGCCAGCATCACCACAAAGCCCAGCTTCGGATCGCGCGCCGCGACCATCGGCGCAATCAAGCCGCCTTCGGAGTGGCCGATGACGCCGATCCGTGCCGGATCGACGTCGGCGCGGCCACGCAGGAAGGCCACTGCCGCCTCGGCATCGCTGGCGAAATCCTGCGTCGTGGCGTCCTTGTACACCCCGCCCGACTGCTTGACACCGCGCTTGTCGTAACGCAGGACCGCGATACCGCGGCTGCTCAGGTGGTCGGCCAGCACCAGGAACAGTTTGTGGTCGAGGATCGTCTGGTCCCGGTCATTCGGACCGGAGCCATGCACCAGCACCACCGCCGGGAACGGGCCCCTGCCCTGCGGGACGGTGAAGGTGCCGGCGAGACTGTGACCGCCGGCCGGGTTGGTGAAACGGACCTCGCTACTGGCATAAGCCGCCTGGCGCGCGGCGATCGCTTCCGATTGCGGGCGTTTCGGCTGCCCTGCTGCGGCATCGCTGCGTTCGAGGCGCAAGGGGATGCTCTGGCCGTTCTGGCTCCAGCTGCCCATCCAGGCCTTTTCCTGCTCGCTCCAGCGCGCCGTGAAGCCGGCGTTCAGGGCCAGCAGCTTGAAGCCGAGCTGCTCTTCGCCGACTTCCAACTGATCGACTTTCGTGCTCAAACCCTGCTGCGGCACCTTCAGCGTGCCTTCCCACTTGCCATCGGCCGCCTTGCCGAACTCGAGGAACAGATGCAGGGAGCCCGCGATGCTGCCTTTCCAGTGCCCGGTGGCGTCGATCGCATGGGCGGGATGGGTGGCCAGGGCGAGTGCGGCCAGGATGCCGAGCAGGGTCGATTTCATGCGCGAGGTCTTTCATCGGATTCGGGACCTCCACTGTAACTGGTCGGAAGGGCTGAACGAGCGTCCGTTCAGTCCTTGCGCAGCACGATATGGGTCGCGGACTGGGTCGGCACGTGCTCGGTGCAGCGAAATCCCAGGGCAGCCAGGTCCAGCCCCGCGAACAGGGATTCGCCCGATCCCAGCACCACCGGGGAGATGGCCAGGTGCATCTCGTCCACCAGCCCAGCCTGGAGAAACTCGCGGACCGTGGCCACGCCGCCGCCAAGCCGCATATCCTTGCCCTTGGCGGCGCGCCGCGCCTGGGCGTAGGCGGACTCGATGCCGTCGGTGACGAAATGGAAGGTGGTGCCGCCTTTCATCTCCAGCGGCGGACGGGGGTGATGGGTCAGCACGAAGACCGGCACGTGGTAGGGTGGTTCATCGCCCCACCAGCCCTTCCAGCTGTCGTCCGGCCAGGGTCCACGGACCGGACCGAACATGTTGCGTCCCAGGATCCAGGCGCCCACGTTTTCGAAGCCGCGTGCGGCGAAATCCTCGTCCGGACCGTCCGCGCCTTTGGATTCGTCTCCCAGTATGCGCTGGAAGGTCCGGGTGCCGCGGAACCACGTATGCAGTGCGCCTGCGCCCTCCCCCATCGGATTGTCCAGGCTCTGGTTCGGACCGGCGCCGAAGCCGTCCAGCGAGATGGTGAAGCAGCTTACCTTCAGTTCAGACATCAACTTTCCTTCACAAGACCAACGATACAAAACCCGTGTCCGAACGGATCACTGCAGAATGCGACCGGCGGATAGCCCGGCACGCGATGGATTTGCTCGGCCCTGGCGCCGGCGTCCAGGGCCTTCTCGAGCGTCGCCTCGAAATCGGCGACGCGGAAGTCGACGTGCACCGGCGTCCAGTGGCGTTCGTACCTGCGCACGTCGCTGCTGCCCTTGGCCGGATGGGTCCCGGCCGGCTTGGCCAGCAGGCCGATGGTCGACTCGCCGCAGGCCAGCAGCGCATAACCGGGATGGGGCCGCGCCACCTCGGCAAAACCGAAGGCGGCGCCGAAGAAGGCCAGGCCTTCTTCAATGGAGGGGACATCGATGGAGACGGTGACTTTCATGGGGTAATCCGCTTCAATTCAGCAGTGAACGCTGCCGTGCGTAGGCAAAGTAGACGACCAGGCCGAGCGCCAGCCAAACCAGAAAGGCGATCCAGGTGGTCCGGCTCAGGAAGGCCATCAGCACGCAGCAGAATACGATGGCGAGCAGCGGCACCCAGGGCACGCCGGGGCAGCGGAAGGCGCGGTGCAGGTCGGGACGTTTTTTGCGCAGCACGATGACGGCGACCGAGACCAGGCAGAAGGCGGCGAGCGTGCCCATGTTGACCAGTTCGCCCAGCACGTCGAGCGGCACCACGGCGCTCAGCAGGCCGAAGATGATCCCGACCATCCAGGTGGCGAAGAAGGGCGTGCCGTAGCGCGGGTGGACCTCGGACAGCTTGTGCGGCAGCAGGCCGTCGCGCGACATGGCGAACAGGATGCGCGTCTGGCCGTAAGCCATCACCAGGATCACGGTCGTCATGCCGAGGATGGCGCCAACGTCGACAAACGCTGCGAACCAGGTCTCGCGCGCATACTGGAGCGCCAGCGACACCGGGTGGTCGATGCCGAGGAAGCGCGCATACGGGACGATGCCGGTCATGATGGCGGTCACGATGATGTACATGATCGTGCAGATCGCCAGCGTGCCGATCAGGCCGATGGGCAGGTCGCGCTCCGGGCGCTTCACCTCTTCCGAGGCGGAAGTGACGGAATCGAAGCCGATGAAGGCGAAGAACATGAGGGCGGCGGCGTTCAGCGTCCCGGCGGCGCCGTTCGGCATGAAGGGATGCCAGTTGGCGGGCTGCACATGGCGCGCGCCGACGACGATGAAGAGCAGGACCACGCCCAGCTTGATGATCACCATGACGTTGTTCACCCGTGCGGATTCGCGCACGCCGAGCGACAGCATGGCGGTCAGCACCATCATGATGCAGAAGGCCGGCAGGTTGAACCAGGTGTCCAGCCCGGGCGTCGCGCCCGGCGCACCGCGCAGCGCTTCGGGCAGGGACAGGCCGAAGCCCGCCATCAGGGACTGGAAATAGCCGGACCAGCCCACGGCCACCGCGGACGTCGCCAGGCCGTATTCGAGCAGCAGGTCCCAGCCGATGATCCAGGCGACCAGTTCGCCCAGCGTGACATAGCTGTAGGTGTAGATCGAGCCGGCCACGGGGACGGTGGAGGCGAATTCCGCGTAGCACAGGGCCGCCAGTCCGCAACAGACGCCGGCAATGATAAAGGAGAGCGTCAGCGAGGGACCGGCGGTGACGGCGCCGGTCCCGGTCAGCACGAAGATGCCGGTCCCGATCACCGCGCCGATCCCCATCAGGATCAGGTCGAAGGGGCCCAGGACCTTCTTCAGGCCGCCGGGCCGGTGGCGCGCGGCGATCATCTGGTCCAGGTTCTTTGTTCTGAATAGGCTCATGGTCGCTCGCGAATCAAGGGGCGGGAGGCTTGAGCAGCTCGCGGAATGCCCGCAAGGCCGCAGGGTGGTAGATCGTCGCGTGGGTTTCGCCGGGCCAGTCCTCATACAGGAACACCATGCCGGGGAGCTTGCCCAGGCTGGCGGCGAGCGCCTTCTGGTTGACCGCCGGCGCACCGTCCCGGCTCATCGCGATGAACAGGGACTTCTTGGCCGCGCCTGGCGGCGGATTCGCGATCAGCGTCTTCGCCAGCCGGCCGTCGTTCCACCACAGGCTGGGGTCGATGGCGATATAGGTGTTGAACAAATCCGGCTCCAGGGCCAGGGTCTCGACCACGAACAGGCCGGCCAGTGACTCGCCTACGATCGCAGTGTCGGCGGTGATGCGGTAGCGCTTTGCGATCTCGGGCATCAGCTCGGTGCGGATGAAGTTCCGGTAGGCCTGCGAACCGCCCACCTGCGGCGCGATGCTGCGGTCTTTGGCATTCTCCGTCGGTCCGGTCAGGTCGCGCCGGCGCTGGGTGTTCTCGATGCCGACCAGCAGAAAGGGCCGGGTCGTGCCATTGCTCGCGCCCACCTGCAGCAGGCCCGCGACGTGCAGGAAGTCTTCCAGCATGCCGCCGTCCGGCATGTACATCACCGGAAGCGCGGTGCCCGCGGGGATCCCGGCCGGCAGGTAGACGTTGATGCGGCGCTTTTCACCCAGCGCCGCGGAATCGATGGTCCATGTTTCGCCGATCGACAGCGCTGCGGGTGCCGATGCGGGCGCGGCCGAGACATTAGAGACGAGACAGGCGGCGCAGAGCGCCATCAGAAAACGCAGGATCGCCATCAGTGCACCACCGATCTGGCCGTCGGCGTGAGCATTAGCACGTCCGGCGGCCGTGCGAGCGACTTGCGCAGCTGCCCGAACCATTCGCCGCGCCAGGCATGGTCCTGTCCCAGGCTGGCGAGATAGGCGTCGTAGGCGGCGCGATTGGGAAAACCGGCGAACCAGACAAAGGCGTTGACGTTCTCGCGCACCGGCAGGCGCTCGAAAGTGTTCGCGCTTTTTTCCGACACCAGCCGCGCCAGCACGCGCGCGCCATGGCGCTCGAACAGGGGCATCAGCGTGCGCTCGAAGAAGCCGGTGAATCCCGGCGTGACTTCGTGCGCGAAATAATAGATGTGGGCGACCATCAGGCTGCCCGGCGCTTTCGCGCCGAAGGCCTGGCGCAGGCCTGGGTCGTGGGCGAAGCCGGTGCCTGGCGTGGCCGGGCGCAGCAGCAGGACGTCGTCGTTGTCGTACAGGGTGGCGTTGGCCGCCTTGCTGTTGGCTTTCCACAGCGCGCCATAGTAGAAGTCGCCCAGCGCCTTCTTGCGCGCCTCCATGCTGGAGAACCCGCGCAGCCAAGTAAAGTGGTCGGGATCGTTCAGGTCGCGGAACTGGCCAAGGACCTTGATGCCGACCGCTTCCTGCGACTCGATGAAGCGCTCTTCGAACAGATCGATCAGGGTGTCCCGTGTGCCCGGATAGGTGACGTACTGGCGCAGTTCCAGCACCGCGCAGCAGTCGGTATTGACCGGCGCGGCCACGGCAAGCGTGGCCGGTAGCGCGAGGGCGGCGGCGGTCAGTGCGCGCGTATCGAAAGGAATCTTCATGCATGCTCCATAAGGTGTTGCCAGACTATAATCAGGAGAGTGGCACCAGAAAAGGGCCACTCAACGTCAATTCGATGGGACCACATGGATTACAGCCTGCTGCTCGCCGATTTCGAACGCCGCCACGATCTCAGCGGCTGGCCGCGCCAGCGCACCGTCCACGCCTGCCTGCGCGCCGCCATCCTCGGCGGCCGCCTGGCGGCCGGCCACCAGCTGCTGTCGACCAGGGCCCTGGCGCACGAACTGGGCATCGCGCGTAACACCGTCCTGTACGCCTACGAGCAGCTGATGGCGGAAGGACTCCTGCTCACCTCCCGGCGCGGCACCCTGGTGGCGCAGGTCGCGCTTCCCGCGCCCGCCGGAGAGACGATGGAGCGGCCGGCGTCGGCGCTGTCGCGCCGCGCCCAGGCCTTGACCGGCATCGCCATGCCCGGGATGCTGAGCAGCGCCTTCGCGCTCGGCGTACCGGCGCTCGACGCCTTTCCCATGGCGGCCTGGCGGCGCGCGCTCGACCGCGCCTGGCGCGAGACCGGCCCCTTCGAGTTCGATTACTGCGACCCGGCCGGCCTGCCGGTGCTGCGCAAGGCGATTGCCGACTACCTGCAGGCGGCGCGCGGCCTGCGCTGCGACCCGGCACAGGTCGTGGTCACCAACGGCACCCAAGCCAGCCTGGAACTGTGCGTGCACCTGTTCACCGATGCCGGCGACACGGCCTGGATCGAGAACCCCGGCTATCTGGGGGCCTTGTCGGCCTTTCGCGGCGGCCAGCTGCGCACCGTCGGCATCGCGGTCGACCACGAGGGTATCGCCCCCAGCGCGGACGACTGGCGCAAGACAGCGCCGCGCCTCATCTATACGAGCCCCTCGCACCAGTATCCGACCGGCGGCGTGCTGGGCATGCCGCGCCGGCTGGCGCTGCTGGACCAGGCCGAGCAAGCGGGCGCCTTGATCATCGAAGACGATTACGACAGCGAGTTCCGGCACGACGGGCCGCCGCTGCCGGCCATGCAGGGGCTCGCGCCCGCCGCGCCGGTGATCTATCTCGGCACCTTCAGCAAGACCATGTTCCCGGCCATGCGCACCGGCTTCATGGTGCTGCCGGCCGGCCTGGCCGAAGCCGCGCGTCCCGCGCTGGCGCGCCTGCCGATGCATGGCCGGGTGCCGGAACAGCGCGCCCTGGCTGCCTTCCTCGCCAGCGGCCAGTTCCTGCAGCACCTGCGCCGGATGCGCCGCCTGTACCGCGAGCGGCGCGACACCCTGCTCGATGCCCTGGACCGGCATTTCGGCGCGAGCGCAGCCGTGCACGGCGCCGGCACCGGCATGCACCTGTCGCTCGGCTTCACCGACGCGGCCTGGCGCGACGACCGGATCAGCGACGCCGCCCGCGCCGAAGGCATTGCCGTGCACTGCATGACCCGGCATGAAACCGGCCTGCGCAAGACCGCGTGGACGGGCCTCCTGCTCGGCTACAGCCAGGTGCCGGCGCTGGACATCGACGCTGCGGTAGAGCGGCTGGCCGGCATCGCCCGCAATACTCCGGTTTGATTGAATCGCGCCTGACCCGATGCAGGCATGCCGAAACTTGTTGACAAGAAAAGCAGTTCGTACGATCCTCGCTAAAACGTTGCAGTAAATCGTTTTAGTGGACTGGCCAGCGACGGTTTTTTTCGCACTATCTTCGTCCGCAAAAAATTTTCCCTATTTACTAAATCGTTACAGTAAACCGTTTCATAAATTTCTAGCAACCTGCTGTCGGCAACAAAACCAAACAATGGAGACAACCATGGCAGTCAAGCAGCGCTCTCAGCACTTACCGTCCCTCACACCAATCGCAGCCGCCCTGGCGATCCTGCAGTTCGCCACGCCCGTACAGGCCCAGCAGGCGCCCGCGGCCACCGACGCGCCGCAACTCGAAACGGTGGTGGTGTCGGCCAACCGCCGTATCGAGAAGCTCGAAGACGTGCCGCAGTCGATTTCGGTACTGACGGAAGAAGCGCTCACGCGCAACAACGTGCGCGAGTTCGACGACATCGTGAACCTGTCGCCAGCCCTGACGATCTCGCACGGCACCCAGGTGGGCACCAACAGCATCAACATGCGCGGCATCGGCACCACCTCGAACAACATCGGCATCGAAGGCGACGTTGCGATCATCGTCGACGACATGCCGTATGCCCAGGCGCAGCAGGCGTTTCGCGACCAGGCCGACGTGGCGCGCGTGGAGATCCTGAAGGGCCCGCAAAGCACGATGTTCGGCAAGAGCGCGATCGCCGGGGCCGTGGTCATCACCACCAAGCCGATTGGGGCCGGGCCGATGAAAGGCAAGCTCTCGCTGTTCAAGAGCAGCGACGACGAGTACCGGGTCGCTACCTCCGTCAGCGGGCGCGTGTCGGACAAGGTCGGGCTGCGGGTGTTTGCCAGCAAGTCCAACTTCCCCGGCCTCCTGCACAACCTGACCACCGACCGCATGCAGAACGGCTCGGGCGGCAAGACCTTCTTCGCCAAGCTGCAATGGCAGCTCACCCCCGACCTGGACGTGCAGATCTCGCCGCGCTATGACCATTCGCTCAGGACCGGCAACACGGCGGCGATCACCTCGATCGGGCCAGGCGTCGGCTACCTGTACAATAAGAACTACACCGCGCTGTCGAACACCCAGGTGCTGCGCGGGATCGCCGTCACCCCTTATAACACGACCATCCGCAACGACTCCCCGACCGGCCTCGATGCTTCCGACCGCGGCGTGGGCGTGCGCATCAACTACCTGTTCCCGGAGGCCTCGCCGCTGGCCGGCCATGCGCTTACCTCGATCACCTCGGTCGACAAGAACCGCTCGAACGACTTCCGCGACAACGACAACATCGACCTGATCTCCACCTTCTATCAGGTGAACCACTCGGGCAAGCCGTCCGGCATCGCCGAGCCGCCGATGATCAACGGGACGCTCGACACCAAGACCTCGACCCAGGAATTGCGCCTGACCTCGCCCGACAGCGGCGCGCTGCGCTACCTGGTCGGCCTGTGGCTGGCGCGCACCAGCATCGACCGCTACTACCTGCGCGGCAATCCCTTCGTCAAAGAGACCAACTGGACCAACTACGCCACCACGTCGGCCAGCCTGAACCGCGCCATCTACGCCAACGGCAGTTGGGACTTCGCGCCGCGCCACACGCTCACGGCTGGCCTGCGCTTCACGCGCGAGTCGAACGATTACATGTTCCACACGATCGACAGCCTGTCCTCGAGCGCGCCTAACAACGTCCATACCGGCTCGAACGTCTACACCGCCCCGCGCCATCACGAGAACTACGTCACCGGCAAGCTCGGTTATGGCTACAAGCTCACCGCGGACACGATGGTGTACGGCACCGCGTCGACCGGCACCAAGGGCGTCGCCTACGACATGACGAGCGGCGCCAACAACGTGAACGTGTTCAAGCGCCTGCCGCTGGCGCCCGAGGAAGCGACCAGCGTCGAGGCCGGGTTCAAGGCCAACCTCTGGAACAACCGCGCGACGCTGAACGTGGCGGTGTTCAAGACTGAATTCCGCGACTACCAGACCTCGGCCACCGAGCGCTTCTCGGACGGCAGCCAGGCCAGCGTCCTGTACAGCATCCCCAAGGTGCAGACCCAGGGTATCGAGGCCGATGCCACGGCGCTGCTGGCACGCTCCTTCCTGCTAACGGCGAACCTGGCCTACACCCGCGCCACGGTGGAGGACTGGAAGCAGGGTCCCTGCTATAGCGGCGCCACCGACTGCACCGTGCCGAACGAGCTGGTGCCGGGCGCCTTCCTGCGCGACGCCAGCGGCGGCATGATGCCGAACTCGCCGAAATGGAAGATGAACCTGGGCGGCGAATACACCCTGCCGCTGGCGATGCCGTACAAGGTGGCGATCAACGCGAACGTGCGCGCCCAGACCAAGGTCCAGGGCGCGATCAGCCAGGACCCGAGCCTGCAGCGGCCCGGCCATGGCATCGTTGACCTCGGCGCCTCGGTCGGCGACAGCCGGGGAAAATACAAGTTCTCGGTCGGCGTCAAGAACCTGTTCGACCATCATTACGCGGTCGGCAACGTCGGCTCCTTCCTGAACTTCAAGCAGACCTCGGGACCGGACATCCGCTCGTTCGGCTGGCAGCCGGCGCGCGACGCGTTCCGCTACTACACTGCCCGCCTGGACGTGAATTTCTGAACCGTTTGAACAAGGAACCCACAAGATGACTTTCACCACATTGCGCCGACTTGCCCTGGTCCTGTGCCTGGCGAGCTGCCAGGCATTCGCCCAGGGCTATCCCGACGAGAACCCGTCGCAGCCCTACGCCAAGCAGGACGACGGCAAGTTCCTCAAGAAGCACGGGGTCAACCTGGCGCGCGCCAAGAGCGGGCCGGTCGGGCTGCTGTTCATCGGCGACTCGATCACCGATAACTGGCGCAAGGCGCCGCACATCTGGGACGCGTACTACGCCAAGTACCAGGCTGCCAACTTCGGCATCGGCGGCGACCGCACCCAGCATGTCATCTGGCGCATCGAACACGGCGAGCTGGAGGGGATCGCGCCGAAAGTCACGGTCCTGATGCTTGGCACGAACAACAGCCTGCACAACAGTGCGGCCGAAATCGCGGCGGCGAACCGCAAGATCGTCGGCATGATCCGCACGCGGCTGCCACAGACCAAGGTGCTGGTGCTCGGCGTCTTCCCGCGCGGTCCGCGCGACCGTTTCGGCGGCCCGGTCACGCCTGCCCTGGTGGAGGAAGCGGCCAAGCGGATGGCCACGATCAATGCGCTGAACGCCGAGCTGGCGAAGATGGACGACGGCAAGACCGTGCGCTACCTGGACATCTCCAAGGCCTTCCTGGGCCAGGACGGCAAGATCCCGTTCTCGATCATGCCCGACCAGCTGCATCCGGGCGCCGCCGGCTACCAGGTGTGGGCGGATGCCATGCAGCCGACGCTCGACGAGATGATGAAGTAAGTAACGCGGCCCTGCGCTAGCGTTCAAGCCTGCGCCAGGTGCTGGCGCAGGTAATCGACGCAGACGCGCACCCTGCCCGACCCTGCCAGGCGCTGCGGGTACACGGCCCAGACGCTGGCCGGCTGCGTGTACTCGGGCAGCACCTGCACCAGCCGGCCATCGTCGAGGTAGCTGCGCGCATCCCACAGCGAGCGCAGCACGATCCCCGCCCCTTCCACCGCCCAGCGCAGCGCGATCTCGCCGTGGTTGGTCGACAGCGCGCCGGACACGCGCACGGTTTCCTCGCCGTGCCGGCCGCGCAGGCGCCAGGTGCCGAGCGGATGGTCGCGCTCCTTGATCGCCAGGCATTGGTGAGTGGCGAGTTCCTTCAAGGCCTTGGGCATGCCGTGCTGCGCGAGATAGGCGGGCGATGCGCACAGGATGCGGTGGTTGTCCATCAGCTTGCGCGCCACCAGCTGGGGCGGGATGTCGTCGCCGATGCGCACGTCCAGGTCGAAGCCTTCCGCCACCGTATCGACCAGGCGGTCGAACACCTCGAAGCGAATCTGCAGCTTGGGATGATGTGCCGCCAGCTTCGCGACCACCGGCGCCACCACGTTGCGCCCGAAGCCGAAGCTGCTGCAGATGCGCAGGCGCCCGGCCGGCTCCTGGCGGCGTTCGGAGACGTCGTCCAGCATGTCGTCGAGCTGCTCCAGGATCTGCTGCGCACGGCCGTAGACCTGCTCGCCCTCATCGGTGATCACCACCCGACGCGTCGAGCGCTCGAACAGGCGCACCCCGAGCAGGGCTTCCAGGATGCCGATCCGCTTGCTGACGAAGGCCGCCGACATGCCCAGCGCCTCGGCCGCGCCGCTGAAGCTGCCCTTGCGGACCACCTCGACAAACACCCGCAAGTCGCCGTTCTCGATTTGATTATTCACGATTCGTGTTCTATCAGGCCACAACACAAGGGATTATATACAGTGCGTTTTCTTGCTATCTTAAACACCGACATGCAAACAGCACTCAGGAGTCAGCCATGAAGAAGCACAGGATCGCCGTCATCGCCGGGGACTGCATCGGCAAGGAAGTCATGCCCGAGGGCTTGCGCGCGCTGGAAGCCGCAGCCGAGCGCTTCGGCATCGACCTGGAATTCGCCCATTTTGAATGGGCCAGCTGCGACTACTACCTCCAGCACGGCAAGATGATGCCGGACGACTGGAAGCAGCAGCTCGAGGGTAGCGATGCGATCTTCTTCGGCGCGGTCGGCTGGCCCGACACGGTGCCCGACCACATCTCGCTGTGGGGCTCGCTGCTGAAGTTCCGCCGCGAGTTCGACCAGTACGTCAACCTGCGCCCGGTGCGCCTGATGCCGGGCGTGCCCTGCCCGCTCGCCAACAAGAAGCCGGGCGACATCGACTTCTACGTGGTGCGCGAGAACACCGAAGGCGAATACTCGGCGGTGGGCGGCCGCATGTTCGAGGGCACCGAGCGCGAGCTGGTGCTGCAGGAAGCGATCTTTACCCGCAAGGGCACCGACCGCATCCTCAAGTACGCCTTCGACCTGGCCCAGCGCCGCCCCAAGCAGCACCTGACCGCCGCCACCAAGTCGAACGGCATCGCGATCTCGATGCCCTACTGGGACGAGCGCGTGGCCGAGATGGGCAAGGCCTATCCGGAGGTCCGCTGGGACAAGTACCACGTCGATATCCTGGCCGCGCGCTTCGTGCTGTCGCCGGAGCGCTTCGACGTGGTGGTGGCCTCGAACCTGTTCGGCGACATCCTGTCCGACCTGGGCCCGGCCTGCACCGGCACCATCGGCATCGCGCCCTCGGCCAACCTGAATCCGGAACGGAGCTTCCCCTCGCTGTTCGAACCGGTGCACGGCTCGGCGCCCGACATCTACGGCAAGAACATCGCCAACCCGATCGCCATGATCTGGTCGGGCGCGATGATGCTGGACTTCCTGGGGTACAAGGAAGCGCACGACGCGGTCGTGCGGGCAATGGAGCACTGCCTGGTGAACGGGCCGCGTACGCCGGATATGGGCGGGACGGCGAATACGACTGAGGTGGGCAAAGCGATCGCCGAGTACCTCGCAACCGCCTGACGGCGTGGGCGGGAAACCCGCCCACCCTACAGCTTATTTGAGCAGATAAGTGTTGAAGAAGTCGATCGTCGAATAGAACAGGTAATCGGCATTTGCCTTCTTGCCGAAACCGTGCCCTTCGTCGTTGGCCGTCATGTACCACACCGGCGTGCCGTTCTTCTTCACCGTCGCCACCATCTGGTCCGCCTCCTGCCAGGGCACGCGCGGATCGTTCTTGCCCTGCACGACGAACAGCGGCTTCTTGATCTTGGCCGCATTGTTGGCCGGCGCCGTCGCCTCCATCCACTTGCGCATGTCCGGATCACGCTCATCGCCGTACTCCACGCGGCGCAGGTCGCGCCGGTAGCTTTCGGTGCGCTCGAGGAAGGTGACGAAGTTCGAGATGCCGACGATGTCGACCGCCGCCGCGATGCGCTCCGGGTACATGGTCGATACGGCCAGGGTCATGTAGCCGCCGTAGGAGCCACCGAACACGGCCACGCGTGAGGCATCCATGTCCGGCTGGGTCGCGATCCAGTCCATCAGCGCGCCGATGTCCTTGACCGAATCTTCGCGCAGCTTGCCATTGTCCAGCTTCAGGAAGCTCTTGCCGTAGCCGGTCGAGCCGCGCACGTTCGGATAGATGACGATGAGGCCCATCTCGTCCGTGTAATAGTTGCCGCGGCCCAGGAAGCCCGGCGTCGATTGCCCTTCCGGCCCGCCGTGGATGTTGATCACCACCGGGCGCTTGCCCGGGAATTTACTTGCATCCGGACGGTAAACGAAGCCCGAGATGCTGCGGCCGTCGAAGGACTTCCAGCGCACCAGCGAAGGCTCGACGAAGCGGTTCATGTCGACTTCCATCTTCTCGTGCTGGGTCCAGCGCGTGACGGCGCCGGTCTTGGCGTCCACGCTGTACACCTCCGACGGGCTGCGCGCCGAGGACAGCGACAGCGCCAGGTTGCGGCTGTTGTTGTGCCACTCGACGCTGCCGATCACGCCCAGCGGCAGCTTGGGCTGGGCGACCAGCTTGCGGTCGCCCGTCCGCATCATGCGCAGCACGCTGCTGCCGTCCTCGTTGGCGACGAAGGCCAGCAGCTTGCCATCATCCGACAGGTCGATCTCGTCGATGTCCCATTCGATCTGCGGCGTGAGCACGGTCTCCTTGCTGCTCGCCAGGTCGATGTAGACCAGGCGCCGGAATTCCGAGCCGCGGTCGCTGGTCGTGTAGATGCCCTTGCCGTCGCGCGCGAAGACCGGGTCGCCGTAGGCTACCTTGTCGCTGCCCTTCTCCGTCAGGCGGCGGCTCTTGCCGGTGGCGGCGTCCATCAGCCACAGGTAGGTTTCGTTGGCCGACACGTACTCGAGGTAGACCAGCTGCTTGTCGTCGTGCGAGAACGCGAACGAGCCCCAGCCGCCGCCCGGCAGCTCGGCCAGCACGCGCGCCTGCTCCGGCTGCATTGGGTCGACGATGCTGATGGTCGAGCTGATCTGGTCGTTCGAACCCTGGCGCCCGACCGGCACCGTCACGTACAGCAGCTTGCCGCTCTTCTTGGCCCAGGCGGTGTCCTGCACCCGGCGGTTATCGGGCGTGACCGGCACCGCGTCCGCGCTGGCGGCCTTGGCGCCGACGTCGCGCCGGTAGGCCCGGAACACCTCGTTGCCGCCGCTGTCGCGGCCGAACACGTAGAACTTGCCGTGGCGCGGTTCGTACTGCGCGCTGCGCACCGGTTCGGCGTAGTCGGTCAGGAGTTCCAGCGGCGCGCCCGGCTTGGCCACGCGGAACAGCTGGGGCGTGTTGTTGTGGCGGCGCGAGACGATCATCTCGAGTTTTGTCGGGTGCCAGGCGGCGTAGGAAGTGGGCTTGAATTCATTGTACTTCTCCACGCGCTTGGCCAGGCTGGCGCTCACCGGCGGCACGTTTTCCAGCACCATCGCGCTGGGTGGCGCGACGGTGGCCTCCTGGGCCGTGGCCGCGCCGGCGGCGATGAAGAACGAGGCGATCAGGGTCAGCCCGAGCGGGCGGCGTACAGGTCTCATCCGGTGGTCTCCGATAGATTCAGTGGTTGGCGTCGCTACGGAAATACTGCGCTTCAACTTTACACGATGTCGTGCATGCCGTGACCATCCGGCCGGCCGGGTCTGCCTTGCGTCTCACCCAGCGCTCATAATTTTGCCCGGCCTCAGCAGCCAGGGCTGTAGACGCGTAAGATAGTCGACCGTCGCTACCCGTTCCGCATCATTGTCATCGAACTGTATGCGAATGTCCCCCCTTTGTAGGGGCTGTGCTTTAGAGCAACCAGTCCTTTACAATCTCGGACCAAGGAGAAACAAGCATGTACCGAGTGATGTTGGTGGAAGACGACGCGCGTTTGGCGGAGCTCGTCACCGAATACCTGTCTGGCTACGAGTTCGCGGTGGACCTCGTCACCCGCGGCGACCAGGCGCTGGAACGATTCAAGACGCTGTCGCCCGACGTGGTCGTGCTCGACCTGATGCTGCCGGGCCTGGACGGCATGGTGGTGTGCCGCCAGATCCGCGAGATGTCCGAGGTGCCGATCCTGATCCTGACCGCGCGCGAGGATTCCTACGACGAAGTCTCGGGCCTGGAACAGGGCGCCGACGATTTCGTCAACAAGCCGGTCCAGCCGCGCGTGCTGCTGGCGCGCCTGCGCGCCCTGATGCGCCGCACCGCCCAGACCAAGGGCGGCGCCGACGCACGCGTGCTGCAGTTCGGCGCGCTGCGCATCGTGACCACCGACCGCAGCGTCGTGTGGCGCGGCGAGCCCTGCGTGCTGTCGAATACGGAATACAAGCTGCTGCTGGTGTTGGCGGAAGCCGCCGGCCGCGTGCTGTCGCGCGACGCCCTGCTCAAGAAGATGCGCGGCATCGAGTTCGACGGCCTGGACCGCAGCATCGACAACTGCATCTCGAAGCTGCGCCGCAAGTTCGAAGATGCGGACTCGGAAAAGATCAAGACGGTGTGGGGCGAAGGCTACCTGTTCTCGCCGTCGGCATGGAATTGAGATTCACCGGGGTGGCGCGGCCGGCCCCGGGCGCCAGGCTTTATTCGAACAGCGGCACGATCGCCAGCGGCGCGCTGTAGGTGATCACCTGCGCCTGCTCGGCGCCGAAGCGGTAGCTTACCGATGGCAGGTCGGCGTCGACGTCGCCGGCAAAAGCCGGGCCCGTGCTGACCGGCAGGGTTTGCTCCCCTTCCGCCCGGCGCAGCTTGACCGAGGTTTCGACGCCCTTGCGCGGGAACACCATGCGCACCCCGACGCACTGGCGCGAACGCGCGCCGGCGTCCGTGAAGCGGGCATAGGTCAGCGCCTGTTCGCAGCCGGCGCGCAGGTCGGCCGTGTCGTAGGTATTGTCGGCCTGGGGCGCGATCGTCACCCGGGCGCGCAGGCTGAACGGGCCGATGCGGCGGCTCGGCGCCAGCACCGCATTTTCATCGTAGGCCGCCTTCACCAGCGGCAGCACGCCCCGGCCCAGTGCGTCCAGCGCGAGGCTGGTCTGCACGGTCTTTCCCGTCAGGACCAGCTGCACCCCTTCTCCCAGCGCGCCCTTCTCCCGCGGCACCAGCTGCAAGCCGTTCTGCAGCAGGTTCTTGGCGCCGCCGTACTTCTCGAACACGACCATGGCGCGGTAGGCGTCGCGGTAACTCGCCCACTCCGACGCGGGCGCGAGCGCCTGCGCCACGGCCAGGCTGGCCGTGGACAGGAGCAGTGCGCATGCGGTGGCGTGTGCGAGTCGCATCATCAGAACCGGTAGGCGAAGGCGGTCGAAACCGTCACGTTATTGGGCCGCTCGACGAGCGGGCTGCGGCGTGCATCGCCCGCCAGGCGGGTCGCCTGCAGGCTCGAAGTCAGCATCCAGGAAGGCGACAGCGCCCAGTTCCAGCGTGCGCCGATGCGCAGGTCCTTCACGCCGCCGTCCGGGTGGTATTCGCGGTTGCCGCTCCTGAAAGCCTGGGCGGCGTCGACGCCGAAGTAACTCTGGTTGTAGTCGCGGTTGGCGAAGCTGACGGCCGCCGTCACCGCCACCGTGTGGTGCGGGGCCAGCTGCAGCGCCAGGCGCTGGATGCCGATTTCGCCACGGATGCCGTCGCGGTCGTTGCCGGCGCCGGCCAGCACGCTGCCGGTCAGGCGCCACTCGGGGGCCAGGTAAATATTGAGGAAGGCGCCGGCTTCCGGGCGCAGCTTGATCTCTTCCATGCCGGCCAGCGGATTGTCGCGGGCCGCCATCTCGCGTACCGAGGTGGGCAGCAGGCTGCTGGTGCCGGCCTCGACGCCGCCGACGCGTCCGCCCAGGCCCGATTCGGTGCGGCGCGGGTGGATTGACAGCAGCGGGCCGTATTCGACCGTCGGGCTGGATGACAGGTGCATCCCGGCGCTCATGCCCGAAATGAACACGCCGTTGCTCCACTGGACCTGGAGCACCGGCAGCACCCTGGTTTTCCTGCTGTCCGCCCCTTCGTAGCGTGGCGCCGACGCGACGCCCAGCCCCGCATACATATCGCGGCTGCCGTCGGGCATCGGGTTGGTGGTCGGCGTCTGTGCGCTTGCGGCGCTGCCCGAGACAGCCAGGACCAGGGCGAAAAGCTTTTTCATGTCTTCGATCGAGAGAGTTCGGCGACCTGATATTTTACGTCGGGCAAGCCAAACTCTCACGCATTGTTACCACTAGGTACGTTTTTCCGTCACGAATTCGACTGGCGCCTCGGTGCGGTTGACCACGACCAGGTGTGCCGGGTAGACGATCATCATGCCGCAGGCGACGTCCGGCGCGGGCCCGGTATCGACGATGCCGACCTTGAGCTTGCCGTCACGGAAGGACACGTCGCGGATGCCGCTGTTGTGGCAGGTGCTCGGCATCCCGCCGCGGAACGCGCCGATCACCATCTGCTTGCTGAAATCGACCTTGGGCACTGGGACGCCCGGGCCGGCATGCTCGGCCCACAGGGTAGCCCAGGCGGATTCGTCGCGGATCACGACATTGCGCTGCGTATGGATGTTGGTGCGCACTTCCGCGCCGATGGTCGTGAAGTTAAAGTACGGCGACACGATCTTGCGGAACTCGACCGGGGCATCGACCTTCGGCACCGCCACCACGCGCATCGGCTGGGTCACGACTGCCAGGCAGGTCGCTACTGGCGACATGTCGCGGTATTCATATTCGACCAGCAGCTTGCCGTCCTTGGCGCCGACGTACACGACGTCGAAATTGCCGCAGCCGGCATTGCCGCTACCGGCAAACACGGCCACCAGCATGTTGTTGGTGAAATCGAATTCCGGGGCCGCGACACGGGTCTTGCTGTGTTCCGCCCACAGGGCGCTCCAGGCGGCCGCATCCTTGATCACGACTTCGCGCGGCGTCTCGATGTTCGAGAAGGTGTCGCTCACCACGGTCTTGAAGGCCACCGGCGTGCCCGACTTCGGCAGGAAACTGACCGGCTCGACCTTGTGGCCGGCGCCCAGGCCGAGATTGGCCTTGTCGAGGTTCTTCAGGATCGTGTCGAACAGCGGACGCAGGCTCGCGTCGGTGCAGCTGGTCTGCGGACCGGCGATGGTCTGGTTCGATGAGCACAGCACGGCCTGCGGCGTCGGCCCCATCAGGCTCACGCTGTAGGCAGCGTCGTAGCAGCCATAGTCGGCGCGGTCGGATACGACGTACTTGCCGTCGACGACAAACAGATTGTTGCGGGTCGATGCGCAAGAAGCCTCCTGCGCCATCTTGATGAACTCGGAAACGACCGGAACGCCACCATTCGGCTCGCCGACGGCGATACCTTGCCCTGCCTGCTGGTTCTTCATGACGGTGCTGCCGTCGCTGCCACCGCCGCAGGCTGCCAGGGTCACGCCGACAACTGCGGCGGTGACAAGAGTGCGTCCAACCATACTCATCTTATTCTTCTCCACACTAGCCGGCGCCTTGGGTAGCCACCGATCGTTTCCTTTGGAATAAAAAAACCCGCCGACACTCGCATATCAGGCGGGCAAACGGAAAACCAGATAAACCTAAACCTGATGTATGAGCATAGTAAGAATTCCCCGCGTTTCATTCCCCCTCGATCTGTCGAGGAATTGTCACTAATTTGTAAGGCATGAATTGGTATCGAAGAGGTATATCATTTGTCATTGCTCCTATACAATGCGGTCAGGGAGAAACTATGTATTGCGCAGCAATCCTTAACCGCCAGTTATACAGGATGGGTACGTGAACCGGATATTCTTCCGCTTCTTCGTGCTGGTCATGTTGTCGATCACGGCGGCCACCTTCGTGATTTACTTTGCCTTCAGCCGGCTGTTCGGGGATCCGCTCGAGGACATCGCACGCCGCCAGGCAGCCGCGCAGATTTTCCTGCTGGAGCAATACGTCGACGAAGCGCCGCCCGACGACTGGCTCACCCGCCTCAACAACGTGCGCGTAGTCTCCAAAGTGCGCTACGACCTGATCCCGCTGGCGGATGCGCGTAATGCCCTGCCCGCCGCCCGCCGCGCCCAGCTGGACCGCGGCGAGATCGTGCTGGATCCCGCCAGCCGCAGTTTCTATCGCCGGGTCGACCTGGAAGGCAACCGCTACATCGGCAGCCACGAGGAAGTGCTGCACGCCCAGAACCTGCCGATCGACATCAACCAGGCCCTCAAGATGGAAGCGCTGCGCTACGTGATCGTCGCGATTGCCTTGCTGGTGCCGATCGCCCTGTGGTCGCGTTCGCACTGGCAGGGGCTGCAGTCGCTATCGCGCCTGGCCGACGAATTCGGCAGCGGCAAGCTGACCGCGCGTTCGCAGATGAAGCCCTCGGCCAATATCTATCCGCTGGCCGAACGCATCAACCACATGGCCGACCGCATCGAAGACCTGCTGGAAGCGCAGAAAAGCCTGCTGCATTCGGTGTCGCACGAGCTGCGCACGCCGATCGCGCGGCTGGAATTCGGCCTCGAACTGCTCGATGCGCGCGCCAAGGATCCGGACCTGAGCAAGCGCATCGCCGCCATGGAAGGCGACCTGCGCGAGCTGAACGCCCTGGTCAATGAACTGCTCGACATGAGCAAACTCGACAGCGCCCGCAACCTGCAAGCCGAGCCGGTGGTGCTGGGCGAGGTGCTGCGCGAGTGCACCGAGATGCTGCCGCCGTCTCAGCTCGCGCTCGATTGCGCGCTGGACGATGAGCTGGGCGAGCTGGAACTGGACCGGCGCCTGCTGGCGCGGGCCGTCTGCAACCTGCTGCGCAATGCGCAGAAATATGCGGGCAGCCGCATCCTGCTGGCCGCCACGCGCGACCACAAGGGCGTCGAGATCACGGTCGACGACGACGGCCCCGGCATTCCCGAGGACGAACGCGAAAAGATCTTCGACCCCTTCTACCGCCTCGACCGCAGCCGCGACCGCGCCACCGGCGGCTTCGGCCTCGGCCTGTCGATTGCGCGCAAGGCGGTGGCGCTGCATGGCGGCAGCCTGCGCGTAGAAGGCTCGCCGCTGGGCGGGGCGCGCTTCGTCATCCATCTTCCCGCTTGATTCCTACCACGAGCCAGCCATGAAGCGATTCACCATCCCTGCCCTGCTGTTCCTCCTTGCCCTGCCGGCGGCGGCCGAAAAGGCCGATGCCTACAAGCCGACCAGTATCAAGTGCCGGGCCTGCGACGCCAATAGCCTGACCGGCGCCTACAAGGTCGCCGGCGGCGTGGAAGTCACCCGCGGCACGCTCAGGATCGATGCCGACAGCGGCCACGTCGAAGAATCGAAGGACGGCTTCCAGCGTCTGGTGCTGCAGGCGGAGCCCGGCAACAAGGTGCGCTTCCGCCAGAAGGCCGACGGGCCGGGCGAACGCTGGATCGAAGGCGAAGCCGACCGCGTCGAGTACGACGACCGCTCGGCCCTGGTGAAACTGTCGACGCAGGCGAAGGTGCGGCGCACACTCGACGGCCAGCAGACCGAGGTGGCGGATGGCGAATGCATCATCTACGACAGCCGCCTGGAGCAGTTCACCGTCCGCAATACCAGCAGCTGCGAAGACCGCCCGGGGGGCGGGCGCGGCACCATCGTCCTGCAATCGAAGCGCCGCCCGCCGCCGGCGCCGGCCATCGCCACCACGGAGACCCCATGATCCTCGAAGTCGCCACCCTCGACGTCCGCCCCGGCCAGGAAGAAGCTTTCGAAGCCGCCTTCCGCCAGGCGTCAAGCATCATTGCCGGCGTGCCCGGCTACGTGTCGCACCAGCTGCAGCGCTGCCTGGAACGCAGCAGCCGCTACGTGCTATTGGTGAACTGGCAGACGCTGGAAGACCACACGGTGGGCTTTCGCGGTTCGTCCGGCTACCAGGAGTGGAAGGCGCTGCTGCACCATTTCTACGATCCGTTCCCGACGGTCGAGCATTACACGATGATCCTCGATGGAGGCCCGATATGAGCATTGCGCTACGTTGCCGCTGCGGCCAGCTGCGCGGCCAGGTCGACAGCCGGCGCGTGGCGGCGCGCGCGGTCTGCTACTGCAAGGATTGCCAGGCCTATGGCCACTTCCTCGGCACGGGCGTGCTCGACCCCGCCGGCGGCACCGAGGTGGCGGCCACCCTGCCCGCCGCCGTGCGTTTCGAGGCCGGCCTGGAGCACCTGGCCTGCATGTCGCTGGGCCCCAAGGGCCTGTATCGCTGGTATGCCGGCTGCTGCCGCACCCCGATCGGGAACACGCCGCGCGATCCGCGTACCTCTTACGTGGGACTGGTGCGGGCCTGCCTGGACGCCTCTGACGCGCAGCTCGATCAAGAGCTCGGCCCGCTGCGCTGCCGCGTCGAGACGCAGTCCGCCACGGCGCCCGTGCAGTCGAGCGGCCTGAATACCGTGCGGGCGGTATGCAAGATCGGATGGATGCTGGTGAAGGCGCGCCTGGGCGGCGGCTATCGGGAGAATCCCTTCTTCCGGTCCGGAACGGCCGAACCGGTGAAGGAGGTGCAGGTACTGTCGCTGGAACAGCGCAAGGCGCTGACCCGGTAGAGGTCAGCGTTCGGTCTGGCGCCGGGAGGGATAACGCGAGACGTGCTCGTACTGTCCGCGCACGTGCGTGATCCCGACCCACAGGTGTTCCCACCAGTGATCGCGCGAGCGCACGGTGGCCAGGCAGGCCTTATCGACGCCGCCCTCGAAGAGCGGGTCGGGGCACTTGTTGGTCATCAGGGCGTAGCGCTGGTTCTCGGCATTGACGAGGGCGATCGCGAGCCAGATGGCCAGGCCCGCGAAGAAGACCGCCAGCGACCACGCGATGTGATTCACGTAGCTGGTCTCAAACAGGTCCTCCTCGTTGGGCCGGGACCCATCGTACATCTTGAGGACTTCGCGCTCGACATCCTTGCTCATTTCGTGGCGGCTGCTTTCTTGACCAGTGCGTCCATGACCTGGGTGGTCGCCTGCATCGTGGCTTCCATGCCCTGGATCTTGTTGGCTTCCGACACCTGGCTCGGCGACACCACGTACTTGCCGTCGATGATGATGGTCGGGGTGCCGGTCACCTTGTAGTTGTTCGAGATCTGGCCCAGGCGGCGCAGCTTGGTGGTCACGCCGAACGAGTTCCAGGTTTCCATGAACTTGGCGCGGTCCAGGCCATTCTTCGCAGCCCACTCGATGATCGCGTCATCCTTCATCAGGCGCTGGCGCTGGACGTGCACGGCCTGGAACACGCGGCCGTGGTATTCCTCCAGCTTGCCCATCGCTTCGAGCGTCAGGAACAGGTGCGCTTCCGGATCGGCCGGGCCCTGGAACGGCAGGTGGATGCGGCGCATGACGATATTGTCGCCCTGCTTCTTGACCCACCCGTTCAGGGTCGGTTCCAGCGCGTTACATGCCGGGCAGTGGTAAGCGAAGAATTCGATGACCTCGACCTTCTTGCTCGTCGCCTGCACCGGCTGCGGCGCGCTCAGGGTCTGGAAATCGACACCGTTCTTCGGGTCGGCAGGCGACGCGAACGCGGTGCTGGCGACCATGGTGGCGGCGATGAGGGAAAAACGCAGAGAACGCATAGGTTTCCTTCCACAATTGATTGAGCAAACGCCGGGAGATTACCACTTTTTTGGGTCTCCTTCCGGGGGAAAGCCGGAATTTTGCATTTGCTTACGGGTTTAACGTGGGCGATACGGGAGTGTTGCCCTTATCGCTACGGCCCGCGCCGCTGCCGCACCCCTTCCAGCATCTCGCACAACTGCGCGGCCCCGTCGATCGCGCGTGGGCCCGGCCGCGTGAGCAGCTCGCCATTCACGGTCAACAGATTCCCCCGCTTTACCGCCGTCATGGTCCGATACGGCTCCCACAGCTTCAGGCCAGGATTCGCCGGATCGTGGCGCTTGCCGGCCATGATCGCTTCCGGATCGGCCGCCAGTACCGCTTCCAGGCTGACCTCCGGTGCCACCACCTTCAGCGCCCCGAACACGTTGCGCCCGCCGCAGGCGCGGATCGCGTCGCTGGCGATCTGGGCGTCGTTGAGCGTGTACAGCGGCTGGTCCCAGATCTGGTAGAACACCGTGACCGGCGGGCGTTTGGCGTAGCGGCTTTCCAGCTCCGCCAGCCGGGTGCGCAGCGCGCCGGCGGCGCGGCTGGCCACCGGCTGCGCGCCCAGCAGCTGGCCGAGGCGCTCGATGTCGTCGGCCACCTGCCCCAGCCGGCGCGGCTCGCTGTGGAAGACCGGCACCCCGAGCGACTCGATCTGGGCGATCTGGCGCGCCGTGTTCCCCGTATGCCAGACCACGATCAGGTCGGGCTTCAGGGCCAGCACCCGCTCCATGTCGATCACGCTGTTGCTGCCGACCAGCGGGATCTTCCTGGCCGCTTCCGGGTAGTCGCTGTAATTCATGACGCCGACCACACGTTCGCCGCCGCCGGCCGCGAACAGCAGCTCGGTGGCATGCGGCGCCATGGAGATCACGCGCCGCGCCGGCTGCTGCACGGTGACGCGGCGGCCGGCATCGTCCACCACGCTGACCGCGGCCGTGCTACTTCCTGCCGCAAGGGCCAGTAGTAGCGAGAGCAAGGCTGCCGCGGCGCGCATCAGAAGTCGTAGCGCAGCGACAGCTTCAGCTGGCGGCCGTCGCTCGGGTAGATGCCCGAACGGCAGCCGAAGGCGTTGCTGTAGTACTGGCGGTCGGCCAGGTTGAGTGCGGTGATGGCCGCTTCCCAGCCATTCATCCGGTAGGCGTAGCGCGCGTCCAGGGTCGTGTACGACGGGATGCGGGCGCCGCAGCTGTTGGTGAAGTCGCTGCCGTAGCGCTGGCTGTCGACCCACTGGGCGCCGATGTCGGCATTGTGGCTGCCCTGGGTCCAGGCCAGGCGCAAGGTAGCGACGTTCTTCGGCACCAGCACCATCTCGCGGCCGGCGTTGGGACCGGCGGTGAACTCGGCGTCCACGCGCTGCCACTGGCCGGTCAAGCGCAGGTCCTGGGTCAAGGCGTATTTGCCTTCCAGCTCGACGCCCTGGCGGCGGGTCGGGTCGAGGTTGGTGTTGGCGCCCCAGCCGATGGTCGGGTCGTAGAAGATTTCGTTTTGCAGGCGGTGGCGGAACAGGCGCGCGGTGATCTGGCGGTCCATGCCGCCGGCGGTGACGCCCAGTTCGAGGTCGCGCGAGGTTTGCGGTGCCAGCACTTCCGGACCGGAGCGCAGGCTGTTCTCGTCGACGTTGGCGATGCGATAGCTGCGCCCGGCCTTGGCAAAGACGCTCACCTGCGGCAGCACGTCGATGCTGCCTTCCAGCGACCAGGCATTGATCGACTGCTTGCGGTGTTCATTCAGCACCGGCGGGAAGGCCAGCGGGTCCGAGTAGTCCTTGGTGAAGCGCTCGTGGCGTCCGCCAATGGCCAGGCGCGCGTTGTGCGGTGCGTTCCACAGGATCTCGTTGCGCAGGTAGAAGGCCTTCGAATCCTGCTCGGCGTCGCCCAGCGAGAAATCGGAAGTCGTCTGGCGCTCCCAGCGCATGAAGTCCACGCCCGCGACCAGTTCGTTGCGCTTGTCGCCGAAGCTGGCGGTGTGGCGCACGCGTGGCGAGAACTGGGTCTGGCGGGCAGCATAGGCCGAGCGCGAAGCGACCTTGGTGGCGCCGCTCATGTAGAAGTAATTGGCCGTCACGTCGCGCTCGCGGCGCGACAGCTCGGCAGCCAGCTCGAGGCCGCCGATGCGGTGCTCGACGTAGGCGCTGACGCGGTCGGTATCGAGGGTGCCGAAATCGTCCGGGGTCAGGGTCTGGCGCGGGTCTGCGCGGAACTGGGCTTCGCTCAGCGAGCCGGGGAAGCGCGCGTCCTGTTCCGAGCGCTCGAAGCGCAGGCCGGCGCGGCCGGCGCCATAGTTGTATTGCACGCCGCCGCTGGCGGTCTTCTGCTTGAATTCGCTGTTCTTGCGATAGTTGTCGGTGCCGCGGTCGGCCAGCGCAAGGTCAAACGACAGCGGGCCGGCGCCGTGGCTGAGCGAAGCGCGCAGGTCGTGCGCATCGAAGCGGCCGGCTTCGGCAAACAGCGAACCGTGGGTGCCGCCTTGGACGCCGCGGCGCGTGATGATGTTGATCACGCCGCCTGTCGCGCCTTCGCCGTACAGAACGCTGCTGGCGCCGCGCTGGATCTCGATGCGCTCGACGGTATCGACCGGGATGCTCGACAGGACTGCATTGGTCAGCTCATTCTCGTTCAGGCGCACGCCGTCGACCAGGATCACCAGGTTCTGGGCGCTGTTCGAGCCGAAGCCGCGCAGGTCGAGTGCGAAGTCGGGCGAGGCGTCCAGGCTCTGGCGTCCGTAGACGCCGCCGACCTTGCGGATCGCCGCATTGACGTCGGTGGCGCCGGAGCGGCGGATATCCTCGGCGGTGATGACGGTGGCGCCGATCGGTGCGGCAGCGCTCTGGGCTGGGAAGCGGGCGCCGGTGACGACGATCGACGGCACGGATTCTTGCGCGACAGCGTTGGCGGCGAGGACGGACAGCGACAGAGCGCAGGCCAGCGCGAGCGGCTTGATGGCCGGCGCGCTGCGTGGAACGACAGCAGATTTCATGTTGGATGTTCTCGGTAATGGCACCGGCCTGCGTCCCCGCACGCCGGAGTTCAACGGAAGCGCGGGCGCTTCCACCTGTCTGGCCGGTATCCGGGCTCGCAAGACTGACCGCCCCACCTTCCTGCGCGTGATCGCACAGTGGTTATCGGAGCAGCCTGCCACATCCGCGCCTGACAGGACCCCCAGGGCAAGGCGCATCGTCGAAGACAGTACGTAAGTACGGCGAGACGAATGCAACGCAGCCATGGGGGTCCTGTCAGGCGCGGGCGGCGCTTGTTGACCGTTGCGGGGGCAGCACATCTTGGCGCGGGCGCGTAGCGCCTTGGCCTCGTGTTTCCCGTTTAACTGCGCATGAGCAGAAGCCATGCGCGGGCACCAGAACGGGCGAGATTATAACCTGACAAGCTTTTTGGGGATTCAGTCGCCAAATCCGTGCTTCTATCCCAAAAGCTTGGAAATTTGTAAAGCTTCTCGATATAGTCGGGTTCATACCAGAACAACATCGACAGGGAGTCTTGCATGAGGATTCACGGAAGCCGGCAGCGCCTGCGCGCGCTGCTCGTTGCGGCATTGCTTGCGGCCGGCGCCGGCGCGGCCTGGTTCGCCCAGGCGGATGCGCCGCCGCCCGCCGCCACCCCTTCGCTGGACGGCATCGCCCTGGCGGCGCCCGACGCCGCCGCCGTGACGCTGCCCAGCAGTGCCGAGGCATGGGGCGGCATCCGCGGCGGCGACCAGCCGACGCTGTCCGACCGCGTGGTGAGCTATCGCATCGAAGCCACCCTCGATCCGGTCAAGCACGCGCTGAGCGGGCAGCAACAGCTCACCTGGCGCAACCGCAGCGCGGTCCCGGTACGCAGCGTCTACGTGCACCTCTACATGAACGCCTTCGAAGGCGAAGGCAGCACCTTCTTCACCGAGCAGCGCCGGCGCGGCGAGGGATTCCGGAGCGGGGTCGGCACCGGCGACGGCGAATGGGGCCACATCGCCCTGCGCAGCGTCAAGCAGGGTGGCGCCGCGGTGCCGTGGCGCTTCGTCCAGCCCGACGGGGGACCGGCCACCGACCACACGGTGGCGCGCCTCGACCTGCCCGCAGCGGTGGCGCCGGGAGCCAGCACGACGCTCGACATGGCCTTCACCGCCCAGCTGCCGCGCGTGATCGCGCGCACCGGCTACTACGACAGCTTCCACCTGGTGGCCCAATGGTTCCCGAAGATCGCAGTGCTGGAACTGCCGGGCGAACGTGGCGCGACCGCGCCGCGCTGGAACGCGCACGAATTCCACATGGAGTCCGAGTTCTACGCCGACTTCGGCAGCTATGACGTGAGCCTCACGGTGCCGAAGGCCTATACCGTCGGCGCCACCGGCGAACTGCAGGGCAAGCCGGTCGAGAAGAACGGCATGCTCACGCACCGCTACGTGCAGCACGACGTGCACGATTTCGCCTGGACCGCCGACAAGCGCAGCGCCCGGCCGCTGGTCGAGACCTGGACCGGTCCGGGCAGCCCGAACGTGACAGTGCAGGTACTCTACCCGCCCGAGTTCGAAGCGAGCGCGCGGCCCGCGATGAAGGCGGCCAAGGATTCGCTGGCCTACTTCTCGCGCAATCTCGGCCCCTACCCCTACCGCACGCTCACGGTGGTGATCCCGCCCTACAACGCGCAGGAAGCGGGCGGCATGGAATACCCGACCTTCGTCACCGCCTCCGGCTATGCCGAGGTGCCGCCGAAATCGCTGCCGGAATTCGAGCTCGACGCAGTGACGATCCACGAGTTCGGGCATGGCTACTTCTACGGCATCCTGGCCAGCAACGAGTTCGAAGAGCCGATGCTCGACGAAGGCCTGACCGCCTTCTGGGAAGCCCGCATGATGCAGGGGCGCGCCCAAGCGGTGTATCCGGCGCCAGGCTTCCTGAAGCGGATCGGCATCGACCCCGGATTCAACGCCTTCGACTTCAGCCGCCTGGCGGCGCCGCGCGAGCGCCCGGCCGATGCGCCCGGCCAGAACGCCTGGCAGCGCCTGCAGGGCATCGGCCCGGTCTACGTGCGTACCGCCACCGTGATGCGCGACCTGGAACAGCGCATCGGCAGCGAAGCCATGGAGCGCGGCTTCAAGGAATACTACCGCCGCTGGAAGTTCCGCCACCCGAGCATCGCCGACCTGCGCGAGGCCCTGGCCGACGGCAGCGGCGAACGCGCCGCCGTCGAGGAGGTGTTCGCCCAGCAGGTGTATGCCGTGGCCAAGGTCGACGACAAGCTGTTCCGCCTGACGAGCGAGGAAGAACTGCCGCTGGCCGGCACGCGCGACGTAAAAGGCGAGCGGATCGAAGCAACCCAGTCGGAGGTCGACGAGCGCATCGCCAAGCAGCGCGCGGACTGGAAGAAGGCCAACCCGAACGCCAAGAAAGGCGCAGGCCCCTTCCCCTGGCGCACCGAGGTGACCGTGCGCCGCGACGGCGCCAGGGTGCCGCAGACCCTGGTGGTGCGCTTCGCCGACGGCAGCAGCGAGACCGTGGCGTGGAACGCCGCTTCGGCGGACGAAAAATGGCGCAGCTTCAGCTGGGTCAAGCCGGCGCGCGCCGTATCGGCCGAGCTGGACCCGCAGCGCAAGCACTACCTCGACCTCAACAAGCTCGACGACAGCCGCACCATCGAACCAAATCGCAGCGCTTCGACCCGCTGGGGCAGCGACGCCGCGGCCCTCATCCAATATCTCCTGTCCTTCATCGCCACCGTATGACGACCACTGCTACCCTCGCACCGCAAACGGTGCACGCCTCCGGCCCCGCAAGCCGCCCGGGACTCCTGCCTGCGCTGCGCCCTGCCCTGCAATGGCGCTTGATGCTGCTGTGGCTGGTGGCCCTGCTGCTGCCCACCCTGGTCGCCGCGCTGCCGGTATGGACCATGCTGGGCGCCGCATTCGACCGCACGGTGCAGGCCCCAAGCCTGGCCCAGCGCCTCGACCTGGTGGCCATCGCCGACCTCATCAGCCTGCATGGCCAGCACGCCTCGGCGCTGGCCGGCGGCGGCCTGGTGGCCCTGGTGATGACCCTGCTGTTGTCGCCGCTCCTGACCGGCGCCGCCATCAGCGCGGCGCGCGCCCCGGCGCCGCTCGGCTTCGCAGCGCTGGCAGCCGGCGGCGCGCACGAATACGGGCGTCTGCTGCGCATGCTGCTGTGGGCCATCGTGCCGCTCGGCCTGGCGGGCCTGGTCGGCAGTTTCGCCGCCGGGGCGGCAGACAACCATGCCGCCACCACGGCGCTCGCGTCCTCGGCCGACAATGCCGCCCTCGGCGCCACCCTGGTGGCCGGTCTGTTCCTGCTGCTGGCCCATGCCACACTCGACGCCGGCCGCGCCGTACTGGCGCTCGACCGTCGCCGCAAGTCGGCGGTGCTGGCCTGGGCCGACGGCCTGCGGGTCCTGACGCGCCGGCCGCTGGCGGCTTTCGGGGTGTATTTCGGCATCACGCTGGCCGGACTGGCGCTGGCGGCCCTGCTGGCGGTGGCGCGCCTGAACGTCCCGGCGCTGGGCGCGGGCAGCTTCTTCGGCGGCCTGCTGCTGACCCAGCTGGCGGTGCTGGCGCTTGCCTGGATGCGCTGCGCACGCCTGTTCGCGCTGATGGAAGTGGCGCGGGGCGCCCGCGCACGCTGATTCCATCAATCGGCTACCATGGGTGCTTCACCTGCACCGACGGAGTACCCATGCGCCTTCCCACCTATTTCGTTTCGCACGGCGGCGGTCCGTGGCCGTGGATGAAGGACCAGGTCGGTTCTGCTTATGCCAAGCTCGAAGCCTCGCTGGCCGCCATCCGCCAGGCGCACGGCGATGCGGTACGTTCGGTGCTGGTCGTGAGCAGCCACTGGGAGACGCCCGGCTTCATGGTCTCGTCCGGGACCGCGCCTGGCATGATCTACGACTACGGCGGCTTCCCGCCCCATACCTACCGGATCCAGTACCCGGCGCCGGGCAACCCGGCGCTGGCCGAACGCGTCGCCGCCCTGCTTGGCGCCGGCGGCCACCCGGCCGGACTCGATCCGGCGCGCGGCTTCGACCACGGGACGTTTTCGATGCTGTATCCGGTCTATCCGGAGGCGAACATGCCGGTGGTGCAGCTGTCGCTGCGGCGCGACCTCGACCCGCTAGCCCACATTGAGGCCGGGCGCGCGCTGGCGCCGCTGCGCGATGAGGGCGTGCTGATCCTGGGCAGCGGGCTGTCCTTCCACAACCTGCGCCAGTTCGGCCCGGCCGGCGCTGCGGCCTCGAAGGCCTTCGACGGCTGGCTGCAGGAGACGATGGCGCTCGAGTCGCGCGAGCGCACGGCGGCCTTGCTACGCTGGGAGACGGCGCCGGCGGCGCGGGCGGCGCATCCGCGCGAAGAGCACCTGCTGCCGCTGATGGTGGTGCACGGCGCCGCCGAACAGGAGCCGGCGGCGTGCGTGTATCACGAGGACGATTTCTTCGGGTCGCTGACGGTATCCAGCTTCCGATTTGGGGCTGCGTAATTTGAACGCGTGGGCGGGAAATCCGCCCACGCTACAACCGCGACAAGGTTCCGGGTTTAGGTCCCGCGCTTGCCGCGCATGGCTTCTTCCGCCTTCAGCGCCGCCTTCTCTTCGGCGATGCGCGCCTTCTCCGCCACTTCGGCCGCGTGACGCGCCAGCGCCGCGGCGCGGGTCTCCGGCGTCTCGAGGCTGATACGTCCCAGCGCGCCGGTGCGGTAGTCGTGCAGCAGCACGTGCGCCGCCTTCTCGTAGTCGAATTCGCCGCCGCGCACGCGGAAACCGCGGCGCTGGGCCACGTTCTCGATCACGGCGATGCCGTCCAGGCCTTCGGTCTTGAAGCCGTAGCGCGCCGTGAGCAGCTGCGGATAACGCTCCAGCAGCAGAGTCGCTAGGAACTCCGCCACTTCTTCTTCGATCAGCGCGTTCGAACCCACCGCGTGGCTGGCGGCCAGCATCAGGCCATCGCTCGCCATGGCGATCTTCGGCCACAGCATGCCCGGGGTGTCGACCAGCACGATGTGCTTGCCGAGGTAGAGCTTCTGCTGGGTCTTGGTCACGGCCGGCTCGTCGCCCACCTTGGCCACGCGTTTTTTCAGCAGCGCGTTCATCAGGGTCGATTTGCCGACGTTTGGAATCCCCATGATCATGATGCGCAGCGGCTTGGTCGGCACGCCGCGGTGCGGCGCCAGCGACTGGCAGATGTCCGGGATGCGCGCCACGTCGGCCGGCTTCTTGGTCGTCATCGGGTAGGCGGTCACGCCTTCCTGCGCATCGTAGAAGGCCTTCCAGGCCGCGGTGGCTACCGGGTCGGCCAAGTCGATCTTGTTCAGGATTTTCAGGCAGGGACGCTGGCGGAACTTGCGCAGCTCCTCCACCAGCGGGTTGCAGCTGGCCTCGGGCAGGCGGGCGTCGAGGACTTCGATCACCAGGTCGGTGTTCTCCATCTGCTCGGCGGCTTCCTTCTTGGCCGCGTTCATGTGCCCCGGGAACCATTGAATGGACATGCTTATGCTCTCTTAATCTTCGATCAGGGCGCTATTTTACGCTGCCACCTGGCTTGGCAAGAAACGGGCGAGGAAACAACACTTTCCCAAGCAAGTCTATTGACCCGCTGCAACGCATCGATGCGGCAGGGGAACAACAATGAGGTTTTCGCCCTCGCGAGCCGCCATTCGGAGAACCTCATGCACCACCTTCCCAAGACCTCGCTGCCACGCTGGATCGCGGTCGGCACGCTCTGCGGGCTGATCGCTGTCGCCTGCCTTGTCGGCCGCTTCCCGCTGCTGCCGATCTGAACTGCACGAACCGTTCAGCGTCCGATAGTTGCGCTAATGAAATATTGTAAAATCATGGTATCCTCGTGGATCGCTCAAACCTGCCCCGGGGACACACTTTGCAAACCAGTTTCGACGGTCTCCGGGCGAACCACGCACAGCCCGCCCTCGCCCCTTTCCAGCGCCAGGCCATCTTCGCCGCTGCAGTGATCGGGATCCTCACGGCCTGCCTGATGCCTTTCGCGGCCGACAAATGGCCGAACGTGCCGGCCTTCGTGCCCAGCTACCAGACTGCCCTGATCGGCGCCTACCTCGTCGCCGCTTACCTGATTTACGGGTATTTCAGGCAGACCCGGATCCGCTCGATGCTGTGGTTGTGGGGAGGCTGCATCTACACGGCCGGGGTCCTGAGCGCCCAGTTCCTGTCGCTTCCCAACGCCTTCGTCGCCGATACCCGCCTGCTCGGCGGCGCCCAGACGACGATCTGGCTCTGGTTCTTCTGGCACATCGGGGCCACCGGGATGCTGTTCGCGTACGCGCTCGCCGAGCTGCGCGCACCGGGCGCGGTAGTGGCGGATGCCGGCGCCGGATTCCTGCGCTGCGCTGCGCTCACCTGCGCCGCGCTGGGCATCACGCTGGCCGCGGTGACCCTGTTCCATGACGCGCTGCCGCCGATGGACAGCGCGGGCGACTTCAGCCGTATCACAAGCACCGGCTATGCGCCACTGATCCAGGCGATCATCATGCTTGCCCTCTTCCTGCTGTGGCGTGCGACCCGCTTCGCGACGCCGATCAGCGCATGGCTCGGCGTAGCCATGGTCGCCCTCGCCTTCGACAATGCGATTACGATGGCGGGCGGCTCGCGCCTGTCGGTCGGCTGGTACGTGGGCCGCATCAATGCCCTGGTGGCGGCGCTGGTGATGCTGGCGCTGTACATGAAGGAGGTGAACCGGGTTTACCTGAACGCCGCCCTGAACGCCGGCCAACTGGCAAATGCCAAGCTCGAACTCGAACGCCACCAGCTGCACCTGGAAGCGGTGGTGGCCGAACGCACGCGTTCGCTCGAAGAAGCGCGCGATGCACTGCTGCACGCCCAGAAGCTGGAAGCGATCGGCAAGCTCACCGGCGGCGTGGCGCACGACTTCAACAACGTCCTGCACATCATCAACGGCAACCTCGACTTGATCAAACTGGTCGCGGCGGGGAACGACAAGATACTGCCTCGCTGCGCATCGGCCCAGGACGCCGTGCGGCGCGGCGCCCGTCTGTCCTCGCAACTGCTGTCCTTCGCGCGCAAGTTGCCGCTGCAGCCCGCGCCGACCAGCCTGGCGCAGGTGCTGTCCAATATGGACGTGCTGCTCAAGCGCGCCGTCGGTGAGCGCATCGAGATCGACCTGCGGATCGCCGCCGACGCCTGGAACGTGATCGTCGACCCGCAACAGCTGGAAAACGCCATCCTCAACCTGACGCTCAACGCCAGCGATGCCATGCCGGGCGCGGGCCGCCTTGCGATCGAGGTCAGCAACCATTCCCTGCCAGAGGGCGAGGCGGTGCGCCTCGCCTTCGCCGACACCGGCTGCGGCATGAGTCCCGAGGTCAGGCAGCGCGCCTTCGAGCCCTTCTTCTCGACCAAGGAGGTCGGCAAGGGCACGGGACTCGGCCTGAGCATGGTGTACGGCTTCGTCAAGCAGAGTGGCGGCCAGATCGAGATCGAGAGCGAACCCGGTCGGGGAGCGACCATCGTCATCCTGTTGCCGCGCACGCCCGAATCCGCCGTCGACAAGAAACCGGCGCACGACGGTGCGGTGCGCGGCGGGAGTGAAACCGTACTCGTGGTGGAAGACGAACACGAGATCCGCGAGAACGTCGCTGCGATGCTGTCCGGTCTCGGCTACTGCATCCTGAAGGCCGCCAGCGCCGACGAGGCGCGTGCCGTCCTCGGACAGCACGCGCGGATCGACTTGCTGTTCACCGACGTGATCATGCCGGGCGCAACCAGCAGCACGCAGCTGGCCGGACTGGCGCGCGTCGCACACCCGGCGATCCGGGTGCTGTTCACTTCGGGCTACAGCGAAGACGCAGTCATCCACGACGGCAAGCTGGACGAAGGCGTCAGCCTGCTGAGCAAGCCTTATGGCCGCGACGAACTCGCCCATGCCGTGCGCGCGGTCCTCGCCGCGAGCGGAGCACCGACAGGCAGCCTGGTCCAGGCCTGAGCCGCGCGGGCCGGATGCTCAAGGCGCCCGCGGCGCCCCAGAAAAGAAGACATCCAGGGTCGGAAAGCGCGCCTGGGCGTGGATGCAATCCCACAGGTAGATCCCCAGCCCAAGGTCGCCGGTCCACAGCGAATAGCGCCCCTGCCCATGCGCGCGGGCAGCGTCATCGGACTGCGCCAACGCATGCATGGCAAAGGCGCGGGCGCGTTCGAGCCAGACCACGTCGCCCGTGCGCCGGTACAGCACCAGGAAGGCGTAGCCGTTACCCGCGGTGCCATGGCATAGGTTCGAGCCCTTGTTCAAGGGACCTGCCGCCCAGGTCGTCTCTCCCGCCGCACGCAGCAGCTCGTCGAGTTCGTCACCGGGGAAATCGGCCAGGCTGATGACGAAACCCGGCGCACCATGACAGAACTGCAGCAGCTTCTTGGCGTTTTCCCGTTCCGTTCCGTCCAGCTGCGGGTGCCAGTTCACCTGCTCTCCCACGCGCTGGACCGTGCGGCGCACTGTGTTGGCGATGCAGTCCCGCCACCCGCGCCAGGCCGCTGGATCGAGCAGGCGCCGGCCCTTGATCAAGGGCCCCGCCGTCGCCACGAAGCCGTGGACCGCATCGAGGTAGGTGCTGCTGCGGCCGTACAGGTCCTGGGTCCAGTAGGCGCAGCCGTGCAGTTCCGACCGTTCAAGCTGCTGCCACAGCGCCTGCGCACTGGTCCTGAACAGCGCGGCCCAACGCTCCTCGCCGGTTTGCTGGTGGAGGAACAGCGCGGCAAGCAGGGTGCCCGGTGCGCCCCACATCAGTTCCCGCGCGGGATGATTACGATTGCCGGCGATCAGCCGCTCCAGCGCGTCCGCCAGCTCGGGACTGCGTTCCGGCGCCATCATCAGGATCGGCGTGTCGCCCATCAGCCACGAGCTCTGCTCGCCCGGCGCATTCGCGGCGAGCCAGGTCCGGTTGGCGGCGAGCAGTTCGCGCCATCCTCCCAGGTAGTCGCGCGTCAGGGTGGCAGCGCCGCAGTCCTGCAGGTAGTGCAGCGCCCAAATCACGCCGGCGGCGCCGTGGTAAAGCGGCGTTTCGACCGGGTCCGGGTCGTCGCCCTCACGGTCGAGCGGATGGACCGGCCAGTAGCGCGCACCGCGCCAGTGGCTTTCCGCCTGCGCCACGATGGCGCGGATCGCAGCGCGCGCCTGCGCTTCGTTCCAGGGGTGCGCCTGCAGGGCCTCGTGGCGCTGGGGATCGTACAAGGTGGCTGACATGTGCGCGAGTGTCGCACACTCTCAGCGCGCGGGGACGCAAGCGCTCGGCGGCAGGGGTTCAGCCGGGTCGAACGCGGCCAGCTGCTCGCGCGCAGCATCGCGGTCCTTGGCGTATTCGGCCAGGTAGCGCTGGCGCTCTTCGCTCTCCCATTCGGCGTCCGACACGCCCTTCAGGTTCTGGGTGCGGCTGGTAAACACCCTTCCTTCCAGGCGCGGCACCAGCAGCCGGTCCGGGTCGACGTTCTCGCGCAGCAGGTAGCCGTCGACGTCGCGCAGGCGCAGGGGCAGCGCGGGCGACTCGTCGGTCAGCAGCTTGCCGAACACCGTTAGCTTCACGTCGCGCGCACCCACGCCGAGCACGTCGTTGAAGGTAGCGATGGCGAAGGGCTTGCCGCGCGCGTCGTCGACGCGGCCCGTGATCACGTAGCGGCCCGGCTGGCGCACGTCGAGGCCGAGGTAGAAGTTAAGCGAGCCGTTCTCCAGCCCTTCGCGCACCTGGCCGGTCCAGCTGGCCGGCAGCACCGGGGTGTAGATCACATCGAACAGGACGAAGCCGTTGCGCCCGCCCGCGGTGTAGTGCACCTCGGTCCGGATGGTGCCGTGAAAACCCGCCAGGCCGGTCTGGTTCGGCGCCAGAACGCCGGCGAAGGCGTTGTCACCGGCCACCGGATCGGCGCCGCCGCCGTCGTCGGCGAAGGGCAGCGCTACCTGCGGGGTCGGGCGGCTGCCGCCATAAGTCATGCCCTGCGCGACCGCGCGCGTGATCACCAGCGGCACGGTCTCGCCCTGGCTGCTTACCGCGCGCAGCGAGAAGGCCACGTTTTCGCCCGCGGCCAGGTAGACGCGCGACTGCGAGGTCTGCAGGAATACGTTGGTATTGGTGCCGCCGCCTTCGACCCGCATCGGGTTCATCTCGGCCACGGTCTGGTTCGGCTGCATCTGGTCCGGGTTCTGCGCCGCCGGACGCGACTCCATCGGGTACTTGCTGCCTTCGCGGTAACTGCAATAGGTGTGGTCGGTCAGCTGGACGTTCTCGAGCAGCTGGCGGCGCCGTTCGGCGCGCTCGCTGGGCACGGCCGGGCCGCCGCCGGCGGCAACCTGGCCGAAGAACTGCGGGCCGGAGGTCGGTGTTGGTGTGGGAGCGGCGCTCGCGGTTTCACGCTCGCCGCGCCCGAGCCAGAGGCCGAGCGCGACGCACAGCGCCACGCCTGCCCCCAGCAGCGCCTTGTGCGCCCTAGAGGGCACTGCCCACCACCGCGCTGCGCACCACGCCCACGATCCCGCCCCAGTTACCGTTGGCGTAGTGGTTGTAGGCTTCGCTGTCGTCACGGAAGACCACCGAGTGGTAGCCCCACTTGACGCTGCCGCCCTCGTTGGCCGCGGTGCCGAGCGTCAGGTCGTTGCAGAACCAGTCGCTCGGGTTACAGTAGGAACCACCGGCACTGCCGGCCACGCCGCCGGTGCTGTGGTAGGCCACGGCCTCGTCGTCCTGGCCCGGCAGGATGCCGGAATAGGCGGTGCCCTTGGCGGCCGCGTACATGTAGAACCACAGGTTGCGCGTGGTGTTGTGGTTGTACATGGCGCGCGCGGTGGAGGTTTTCAAATCCTGCACCAGCGGTTCGGAGGTGGTCCAGGAACCGGCATCCGACAGTTCCGAGCCGCCGCCCGCGCCTGAGGCCGCCCTCACCCACTTGATGTTCCAGCCGGTCTGCGAGCTGCCGTCGCTGTTGCCGCACACGCCGGAGGTATTCGGGCTGGCGTTCTTCTTGACGCGCGCCGAGCCGCCGTAGTTGGCCAGCGTGTAGCCCATCATCAGGTCGCCCGCGCTGTGGGTCACGACGTAGCACCAGTTGCTGCCGGTGCAGAAGCAGTCGAGGGCATCGCGCACCTTGCCGCTCTGCGAGGCGATGCTGCTGCGGCCGTCCCAGTTGACGGCCTTCTTGTTGACGCCGGCAGCCGTCGACGACGGCCCCCAGTAAGTAAAGTCGTTGTAGTTGCCGATCGCCCCGCCGCCGGTCCGGCCGTTGATCCAGAGGGTGTAGTTCGCGGCGGACGCCCAGCCCGTCACCAGCAGCAGGCACAGCGCACACAGAATGCGGATTCTTCTCACTGTCATCTCCTTGATGGTTATTGTGCGCCGCACGTATGTACGGCTGAGTTCGACACTACGCCTGACATTCAGGCGTGTCAAACCGCACACGCAGGAGTGTGGTGAGCATGCTCCGCCCTGTACTCACGCCTAGTGCGCGGTGCTGACTACCGCGCTGCGGACCACACTGACGATGCCGGCCCAGTTGCCGCGCGCGTAGTGATCGTAGTCCTCGCCGTCGTCGCGGAAGGCCACCGAGTGGTAGCTCCATTTGACGCTGCCGCCCTGGTTGGCCTCGGTGCGGAGCCGCAGGTCGTCGCAGAACCAGTCGCCCGGATTGCACAGCGAGCGTCCGGAACTGCCGGCCACCCCGCCGGAGCTGTGGTAGGCCACCACTTCGTCGTCCTGGCCCGGCAGCGCAAAGGAATACAGCGTGCCGCGGGCGCCCGCATACATGTAGAACCAGATGTTGCGGGTGACGTTGTGGTTGTACATGGCGCGCATGGTGGAGGTTTTGAGATCCTGCACCAGCGGCTCGGACGTGGTCCAGGCGCCGATGTCCGACAGCTCGGTGCCGCCGGCCGCACCGGCCGCGGCGCGCACCCACTTGATGTTCCAGCCGGCCTGGGTGCCGGCGCCGCTGTTGCCGCAGGCGCCGGAGGTGTTCGGACTCGCGGTTTTCTTGTAGCGGATACTGCCGCCGTAGTTGGCCAGGGTATAGCCCAGCAGCGGGTCGCCGGCGCTGTAGGTGACGACGTAGCACCAGTTGTCGCCGGTGCAGAAGCAGTCCAGCGCGTCGCGCACGCGGCCGCTCTGCGAGGCGATGCTGCTGCGGCCATCCCAGTTGACGGCCTTCTTGTTGACCCCGGCAAGCACCTGGGACGGCCCCCAGTAGCTGAAGTCCTTGTAGTTGCCGGGCGCGCCCTCGGGGCCGCTGCCGGCGCGGCCGTGGATCCAGAGCGTGTAGTTGGCGGCGGCCGCCATGCCGGAAGCAAGGAGCAGGCACAGCGCAATGAAGGTGCGGATCGGTCTCACGGTCGTCTCCTGTCAAGGATGAGTAATGAGACTTTAGATGCGCGGGGCCGCGCCGCGTTCCGTGCCGAGGCTGCCGGTTTTTTTATTCCAGCTCGGCCAACACCTTCAGGTGCGCCACCACGCTGCGCCCCAGCGCCGACAGCGCATAGCCGCCTTCGAGGCAGCTGACGATGCGCCCGCGCGCATACTGGCGCGCGACGGCCATCACCTGGCGCGTGATCCAGGCGTAGTCGGCTTCCACCAGGCCGATGCCGCCCATGTCGTCCTCGCGGTGGCCGTCGAAGCCGGCCGAAACGAAGATCATCTGCGGCTGGTGGGCGTGCAGCGCCGGCAGCCAGTATTCCTGCACCAGCTTGCGCACCGCCTCGCCGTCGGTCAGGGCCGGCACCGGGATGTTGACGCTGGTGGCGGTGATCGGCTCCGGGTCGGAGTATGGATAGAAGGGATGCTGGAACAGGCTCACCATCAGCACCCGCGGGTCGTCGCGGAAGGCGTCGGCGGTGCCGTTCCCGTGGTGGACGTCGAAGTCGACGATGGCCACCCGTTCCAGCCCGTGCACGTCGAGCGCGTGGCGCGCCGCGATCGCGACATTATTGAAAAAGCAAAAACCCATCGGCTCGGTCGGCGTCGCGTGGTGACCCGGCGGGCGCACCGAGCAGAAGGCGTTGTCGACCTCGCCCGCGATCACGGCGTCGGTCGCCGCCACCGCCGCGCCGGCCGCGCGCAGCGCCGCCTGGTAGCTGTGGTGGCACAGGATGGTGTCGCCATCGAGCGGGTAGTAGTCGCCGGCGGCCGGTACGTTGTCGCGCACCAGCGCCACCGCGCCCGGGGTGTGGTTGCGCAGGACGTCGGCCAGGTCGGCCAGCGGCGCGCTGCGCTGCTCGATCAGGCCGTCGAGGCGCGCCAGGATCAGTTGGTCGTCGATTGCCCGTAGCCGCTCGGGCGACTCGGGATGCCAGTCGCCCATCTCGTGCCGCAGGCAGTCCGGGTGGCTGTAGATTGCTGTGCTCATTCTTTGCTGGTTCTCCGTGCCTGCTCATCCATGGCACACCCTGGCGGCCGTTCTCGCATAGAATCGACCCCAAGGCTTGTTGCCGACGGAGTATGAAGGTTGCCAATGGCGCTAATCTACCATGGGAGCCTGATGCACCGCTCCGAACAGTTCACCGGAACCCAACGATGTTCAATCAATTACATGCTGCCGCACGCCAGGTCGGCCAGGTCGTGGTCGGCAAGGACCAGCAGGTCCGCCTGGCCCTGACCTGCCTGCTGGCGGGCGGCCACCTGCTGCTGGAAGACCTGCCCGGCGTGGGCAAGACCACGCTGGCGCACGCGCTGGCGATCTCGCTCGGCCTGAAGTTCAACCGCGTGCAGTTCACCAGCGACCTGCTGCCGGCCGACGTGGCCGGCATCTCGGTCTACGAACGCGAGAAGAACGACTTCGTGTTCCACCCGGGCCCGATCTTCACCCAGGTGCTGCTGGCCGACGAGATCAACCGCGCCACGCCCAAGACCCAGTCGGGCCTGCTGGAAGCCATGGAAGAACGCCAGGTCAGCGCCGACGGCGTCACCCGCGCCCTGCCCGAGCCCTTCTTCGTGATCGCGACCCAGAACCCGGCCAACCAGGTCGGCACCTTCCCGCTGCCCGAGTCGCAGCTCGACCGCTTCCTGATGTGCCTGTCGCTGGGCTACCCGGACGCCGCCGCCGAACGCGCGCTGCTGATGGGCGAGGATCGGCGCGCGATGCTGCGCAATCTGCAGCCGGCGATGCAGCCGGAGCAGCTGGCCCAGGCCCAGCGCGCACTCAAGGAGATCCACGCCTCGCCGGCCCTGGTCACCTACGTGCAGGCGCTGGCCCAGGCTTCGCGCCAGAACGGCCTGTTCGCCGAAGGCCTGTCGCCACGCGCCGCGATCGCGCTGCTGCAGGCCGGTCGCGCCTGGGCGGCGCTGGAAGGACGCGACCACGTGATCCCCGAGGACATCCAGGCCGTGCTGGTGCCGGTCTGCGCGCACCGCCTGCGCCCCCTGAAATCGGCGCACGGCATGGGACTGGCGAGCCGCGACCTCGTGCTGCAACTGCAGAAATCGGTGCCCGTCTAGATGGGCTTGCGCGGCTGGCTGAGACGTACTACCGGCAACTGGCTGCCGCGCCGCGGCACGCTGGATGCCGGCGAAGTGGTGCTGAGCCAGCGCCGCGTGTTCATCCTGCCCACGCGCGCCGGCATCGGCTTCGCGGTGCTGCTGCTGGTGCTGCTCATCGGCGCCATCAACTATGGTCTGGGCCTGGGCTTCGCGCTGACCTTCCTGGCCCTGTCCTGCGCCCTGGTCGACATGGTCTTCACCTACCGTAACCTGGCCCACCTGGCCTTGCAGCAGGGCCGGGTGCCAAGCGTGTTCGCCGGCCAGGAAGCGCAGTTCGAGCTGCACATCGCCAACCGCACGGGGCTGGCGCGCTACGGCGTGTGGATCGATTTTTCCGACACCCCTGACGCACGCCACGTCAGCGACATCGCCGCCCACGGCAGCGCCGCCGTGCTGCTGGGCGTGCCGACCACGGCGCGCGGCTGGCTGCAGCCGGCGCGCGTGATCCTGTCCACCCGTTTCCCGCTCGGCCTGTTCCGCGCCTGGAGCTACTGGCGTCCCGCCACCCGCGCCCTGGTCTATCCGCGTCCGGAAGAAGGCGCGCCGCCGCTGCCGGTGTCCGGCAATGCGGTGGGCAGCGGGCGCGCCACCGGCAACGACGATTTCGCGGGCGTGCGCAGCTACCAGGCCGGCGATTCGCCGCGCCAGCTGGCCTGGCGCCAGATCGCGCGGCTCGATCCGGCGCTCGGCGGCCAGCTCGTGACCAAGCATTTCGAAGGCGGCGCGGGCGACGAGCTGGTGCTCGATTTCGCGCAGCTGGCGCCCCAGCTCGACCTCGAGCTGCGCCTGTCGCGCATGACGCGCTGGGTGCTGGACGCGGAGCAGCGCGCCCTGCCCTACGCCTTCCGCCTCGGCGCGGTCCACTACGAAGCCGGCAATGGCGCCGCCCACCAGGCGGCCTGCCTGCGCGCACTGGCGCTGTACGGCATGGAGACGGCGGCATGAAGTTGCTCCGTTCCCTGCCGCGCGACAAAGCCGACACCCTGCTCCTGCTGGGCAGCGCGCTGCTGGTGCTGGCGCCGCACGTGGCCCACCTGCCGCTGTGGGTGTCGCTGCTGTGCGCCGCCACCCTGGTCTGGCGCGGCGCGATCACGCTGCGCGGCAAGCGCATGCCCCCGACCCTGGTGCTGCTGCCGATTGCCGCCGCGGCGATGGCGGGCATCCAGTTCAGCTACCAGACCCTGCTGGGGCGCGACGCCGGCGTGGCCATGCTGGTGCTGCTGGTCGCCTTCAAGATGCTGGAAATGCACGCGCGGCGCGACTTGTATGTCGTGATCTTCCTGTGCTTCTTCCTGGTGCTGACCAACTTCTTCTACGCCCAGGGCATCGGCACCGCGCTCCTGATGGTGGTGGCGATCCTGGCCCTGCTCACTACCCAGCTGTCCTTCCAGTTCACCGGTGCGGTTCCCAGGCTGAGCGCCCGCGTCGGCATGGCGGCCCGGATCCTGCTGTTCGCAACGCCGCTCGCGGTGCTGCTGTTCTTCGTGTTCCCGCGCCTGGGCAGCCCGCTGTGGGGCATGCCGGGCGGCGGCGACAGCGGCGGCAAGTCCGGCCTGTCCGAGCGCATGGCGCCGGGCCAGATGTCGAACCTGGCCATGTCCGACGAGCCGGCCTTCCGGGTGCGCTTCGAGGGCCCGGTGCCGCCCAGGGAGCAGCTCTACTGGCGCGGCCTGGTGCTGGATGCTTTCGACGGCACCGCCTGGACCCGCGGCGGCTCGATCGCCACCAAATCCGGCACTTCGCTGAGCGTGCGCGGCCAGGCCCAGCGCTACGAAGTGACGCTGGAACCATCCGACAAGCGCTGGCTGTTCACGCTCGAGATGCCGGGCCATATCCCGGATGTGCCGGGCTACCGCACGCGCGCCTCGCACCAGCTCGAAGTGAGCACCGAGCGGCCGATGTCCGCGCGGGTGCGCTACACGATGATCTCCTATCCGGACTACGCGCTGGACGGACGCGAGGCGCTCGACGATCCCAGCCAGTGGCTGCTGCTCCCCTACGGCTACAACCCGAAGGCGCTGGCCGCCGGCCTGGCGTTGCGCAAGGAAGCGTCGCCCGTGCGCCGCATCGAACAGGTGCTGCGCCAGTTCCGCGAGCAGCCCTACAGCTACACGCTGGAGCCGCCGCTGCTGGGCCGGCACTCGATCGACGAATTCCTGTACCGGACCCGCGCCGGCTTCTGCGAGCACTACTCCGGCGCCTTTGTCTTCCTGATGCGCGCGGCTGGGATTCCGGCGCGCGTGGTGGCCGGCTACCAGGGCGGCGAACTCAATCCGATCGACGGCTACGTGACGGTGCGCCAGTCCGACGCCCACGCCTGGGCCGAAGTCTGGTTGCGCGGACGCGGCTGGGTACGGGTCGACCCGACCGCCGCGGTGGCGCCGGAACGGGTACGCCGCAACCTGGCGGCCGCGGTCGAAGCGCCGGCGCCCTTCGGCATCGATGCGCTGCGCGGCCTGTCCGTGTTCACCAGCGACGCCGACTCGCTGCTGGGCCGCCTGCGCAATGCCATCGGCGCCGTCAACAACGGCTGGAACCAGTGGGTGCTGAACTACACGCCGGAGCGCCAGCGCGGCTTCATGAAGACCCTGCAATCGGGCCTGGCCGGCTGGCGCGTTGCCGCCTTGATCATGCTTGGCGCCGGAGTGTTGCTACTGGCTAGAATTTTGTATCTCCGCAGGGCAATAGATCCAGTCGAGGCGGTATACTCCTCCCTATGCAAGCGCCTCGCCCTACTAGGCTTGGCACGTGCAGCGGACGAAGGGCCCACCGCCTACGCGGCCCGGATCGCGGCCACGCAGCAATTGGCGCCGCCATCACGTGAAGCCGCCGCCGAGTTCTTGCGCCGCTACAGCGCCTGGCGCTATGCGCCGCCCCAGTCCGCGCCGGGATCTACTGCCCGCCAGCTGGCCGCTACCTTGAAGAGATTATTGTCGCAAGTTAGATGAAAGCTATCGTTCCATTGTTTGCCGCGCTGGCCCTGGCCCTCGCCCCGATCGGGCATGCCGCAGCTAGCGCGAAGGATCCGCACGCCCGCAGCGCAGCCAGCGCCAAGGCCAAGGCCAAGAAGGCCAAGGCCGCCGCCAAATCCGGCAAGCGCGTCTCGATCAAGTCGACCCGCGTGCTCAAGGCCGCACCGAGCGCCGCTGTCATCGACTACGATGGCGAGCACCACAACTTCCTCGAATGGCAGGCGGTGCGCGGCTTCATCGACGAGATGGCCACCCAGCACGGCTTCGAGCGCGCCTACCTCGAGTCGCTGTTCGGCCAGACCCGCTTCATCGATTCGGCGGTGCAGCTGGTCAAGCCGGCCCCGCCGGGCAAGCCAAAGAACTGGCAGGCCTACCGCGATCGCTTCATCGAACCGATCCGCATCGCCGCCGGCGTGCGCTTCTGGAACGAGAACGCCGAGGCCCTGGCGCGCGCCGAGGCGGCCTATGGCGTGCCGGCCGAGATCATCGTCGGCATCATCGGCGTCGAGACCATCTATGGCCGCGACACCGGCAAGTTCCGCGTCTTCGACACGCTGGCGACGCTTGCTTTCGCCTACCCGGAAACGCCGAATCGCGACAGCCGCATGGCCTTCTTCCGCAGCGAACTGGCCAACACCCTGCTGTTCGCGCGCGAGCACAAGGTGGAGCCGTTCTCGCTGCTGGGTTCCTTCGCCGGCGCCGTCGGCATGCCGCAGTTCATGCCGGGCAGTATCCTGAAGTACGGCGTGGACTTCAATAACGACGGCCAGATCGACCTGCGCAACTCGCCCGAGGATGCGATCGGCAGCGTCGCCAACTTCCTGGTCCAGCACGGCTGGAAGCCGGAGTACCGCGGCAACCCTGCGACCCCGGTCGACGTCTCGCCGAACCGCGCCTGGGAACCGCTGCTCGAGCGTGGTCTTGCGGCCACCTTGCGTCCGGAAGAGCTGCGCGCCGCGGGCGTGACCAGCGCCGATGCCCTGCCCGCCGAGCGCCTGTACGGGCTGGTCGACCTGCAGAACGGCGCCGAGGCAACCGAGTACTGGGTCGCAAACGATAACTTCTTTGCCATCACCAAGTACAACCGCAGTTATTTCTATGCCATGTCGGTGATCGAGCTGGGCCGCGCGGTGCGTGCTTCGCGCGGCGGTTGAGCATTGCCGGGCGGGAAACTTTGTATCGATTTGTAACGAGTTTCCCGCTGTTCTACTCCTTCTAAACGCTTTCACTACCCCTATACTCCCCGGGGGTATCCTCCGCTTTCGTGCAGATTCTCTGCAGAAACATCGTTCCTTCTGCCATACCCCCGCTTTTCTTGTAACTCTGTCAGCGTTTTTCATACCGTGCGGCATCAAAAGCTGCTTGGCCTTACACTGCTGATTAATCAAAAAACAATTATTATTTCAGTGAGTTTGTGAGAGAATTGCATTGCGGCTATTGTTGCGATGAGACAACAGTACTGATGAAGATAGTCTGATTTTTATTGCTATTGAGTATCAGATTAGAAATTAGTTGTACAATTGAATAGAAAATTACGAAATACCGAAGCCTGGAGCCGAGCGCCGCATGGGGCTCCGTCCAACCCAAAATAGGATATTGAATCATGACCAACCAAGTCGGCATTGATATGAACAGCGATTCGGAGTCCGATGAACTCCTGCAGTACAACCCGAATCGCCTGCTCGACACCCTGATCGAGAACCTGCGCCTGAAGAACGACGCAGCCCTGTCGCGCGCGCTGGAAGTTGCACCGCCGGTGATCTCGAAGATCCGCCACCACCGCCTGCCGGTCGGCGCATCGCTGCTGATCCGCATGCACGAAGTGAGCGACCTGTCGATCCGCGACCTGCGCTACCTCATGGGCGATCGCCGCGCCAAGTTCCGCATCAGCGACAAGCAGTTCAAGCCGAAGGAAGGCGCCGCCTCCAAAGAGGCGTAATCATGCCGGGGCCGCGCGCCCCTGCGTGACGCTGGACGGCACCTCGACCCGCGCCTTCGTGGCGCGCTTCCGGGCTGCGTCTTGTTCGTTGCAGAAAGTAAAAAGCCATCCGTCAGGATGGCTTTTTTTTACTGGGCGTTCAGAAGCCGGTCAAGCAGGGAACACGCCCGTCGACAGGTAGCGGTCGCCGCGGTCGCACACGACGAACACGATGGTCGCGTTCTCCACGGTCTGCGAGATGCGCAGCGCCACTTCGCAGGCGCCGGCTGCCGAGATGCCGCAGAAGATGCCCTCTTCGGCCGCCAGGCGGCGCGCCATCTGCTCGGCCGCGGCCTGGCCGACCGGCTCGACCTGGTCCACGCGCGCCTTCTCGTAGATCTTCGGCAGGTAGGCTTCCGGCCACTTGCGGATGCCCGGGATCGAGGAGCCTTCTTCGGGCTGGGCGCCGATGATGCGGATCGCCTCGTTCTGTTCCTTCAGGTAGCGCGACACGCCCATGATGGTGCCGGTGGTGCCCATGGCGCTGACGAAGTGGGTAACGCGGCCTTCGGTGTCGCGCCAGATTTCCGGACCGGTGGTCTCGTAGTGGGCGCGCGGGTTGTCGCCGTTGGCAAACTGGTCGAGGATGATGCCTTCGCCGTTCTTCTGCATCTGTTCGGCCATGTCGCGCGCGTATTCCATGCCGCCCGATTTCGGCGTCAGGATGATCTGGGCGCCGTAGGCGGCCATGCTCTGGCGGCGCTCGATCGACAGGTTGTCGGGCATCAGGAGCACCATCTTGTAGCCGCGGATGGCGGCGGCCATCGCCAGCGCGATGCCGGTGTTGCCGCTGGTAGCTTCGATCAGGGTGTCGCCCGGCTTGATCTGGCCGCGCTGCTCGGCGCCACGCAGCATCGACATGGCGGCGCGGTCCTTCACCGAACCGGCCGGGTTGTTGCCTTCGAGCTTGCCGAGAATGATGTTGTTGCGCGCGGCCGCATCCGCGCCGGGAAGGCGCACGAGCTGCACCAGCGGGGTGTTGCCGATCGTATCTTCGATGGTCTTGTAAGCCATTCCTTGCTCTCTCGCGATTTCCTAAACCGCTATTTTAATCCGGACAGCAAGGTGGCGTATTGGGGCAGCCAGAACGACTACCCCATGCTCCGGATCAGCGTTGCGGCATCGGGTAGGTGGCGACACCGACGTTGCCGTCCTTGTCGACCGCCTGCACACCGAAGAACACATTGTCCTTCGACAGGTCGACCGTCGCCTCGGTGACATTGCCGACCCACTTCGAGCCCTGCCAGTCGGACGCGGTGGTCTCGCGCCAGACGATGCGGTAGCCGGCCACGTCCGGTTCCGGATTCGCCTGCCACACCAGGGTCGAGTCGTTGGTCAGCTTGTCGGTGCGCAGCTTGACCCCTTGCGGCGCGGCGGGCGCCAGCGCCAGCGAGGCCAGCGCCGCGCCGTTCACGCGCGCCACCTTGGCGATGTAGTCATAGTCATTAAAATCCACCAGGTCGCCGTACACCTTGCCATTTTCGGTGCGCAGGTCCTGGTGCTGGTGCGCGAAGTCCTCGGCCGGCTCGGTAAAGCGCAGCGCGGCGTAGCCCTGCTCTAGGAAAGGCATGTGGTCGCCGCCGCGCAGGTAGCGGTCGGCGCGGTGGATCACCGAGACCTTGAAGCCCTTCACGTAGCGCTCGCCCTGCTCCTTGGTGTGGCGGGCCAGCTGGCGCGACAGCGAGTCGCTGTCGCCGCCGGTCGCCACCAGCTGGCGCACGGCTTCGCTCATTTCCTTGGTGGCCGGGATGCTCTGCGAGAACAGCCGCACCTGCTTGTTGTCCACTTTGCCATTGTCGGCGCGCGAGCTGCCGATGATGTCGTTGGTGAACATGCCGGCGACGTTCAGGTTGTTCTTGCGCGCCTGCTCGGCCCAGTGGCGGGCGCCCAGCAGGCCCTGCTCTTCGGCGGCGACGGTCATGAACACGAGCGTGGCGTCGAACTTGTACTTGGCCATCACGCAGGCCAGTTCCATCACGGCGGCCGTGCCGGAAGCGTCGTCATTGGCGCCCGGGGCGTCGGCCGTGTAGTTCATCACGTCGCTGACGCGCGAATCGTAGTGGCCGCTGACGACGTACAGGCGCTCCTTCGAGGCGTCCTGGGTGCCCGGCAGGGTCGCCACCACGTTGACGATCTCGGTCGGACGCGAGATGCGCGCTGATACCGGGGCGACGTGGCTGTCGAAGGCCACTTGCAGCGGGGTACCCGCGCCGCAGCGTTCCAGTTCGCTCTTGATCCAGCGGCGGGCGGCGCCGATGCCGCGCGTCTCGGATTCGGTCTCCGACATGGTGTGGCGGGTGCCGAAGCTCACCAGCTTGGCGACATAAGCTTCGATGCGCTTGGGCGAGACTTCGGCGACGATCTTGCTGATCTGGGCTTGCTGGCGCTTCAGGTCGGGCGCGGCCTGGGTGGCCGGCGCTGCGGCGGCGGAACCGATGGCGCTTGCCAGCAGCGCGGCCAGCAGGGAGGAAGAAATCCGGGCGTGAGGCATGCGTACCTTTCTAGTCGTAATGTGCGAAATGACATGCACATCTTCTCACGCGGATTGTTTGGTGTCAGTCAATACATGGTGTAAGGTAGCGCCACCCATCCTGTTGATGAAAGTGCATCCATGTCCGAACACCGCATCTACGGAACGCCGTTCGCCAAGGTCTATCCGATGTACATCAAAAAGGCCGAAGCGAAGGGCCGGACCAAGGAAGAGCTGGACCGGATCATCTGCTGGCTGACGGGTTACGACGATGCCAGTTTGCAGCGACAGGTGGAGCTGCAAACCACCTTCAGGGACTTCTTCGACCAGGCCCCGGCCTTCCACCCGAATGCCGCGCTGATCAAGGGCGTCGTGTGCGGCATCCGCGTCGAGAATATCGAGGATCCATTGATGCAGAAACTGCGCTACCTGGACAAGCTGATCGACGAGCTGGCCAAGGGCAAAGCGATGGACAAGATCCTCCGAAGCTGAGGCGCCATGTCTGGCGCATGAAATGCGCTGCGCGGTCAGCCAAGGGTATCTTGGCAAACGACTATCAACTAAGATGCCGGTCATTCCCTTGCCTGGAGCCACGATGCGTTTTGCCTGCCTTGCCCTGTTGTCCACCGCCCTGCTGTCCGGCGCAGCCCATGCCGACAGCCTCGACGACGCCATCCTCAAGGAGATGAAGCACCGCCACATACCGGGCGTGAGCTTGCTGGTCATGAAAGACGGCAAGGTGCTCAGGGAAAAAGGCTATGGCTACGCCAACCTCGAGCACAAGGTGCCGGTCAAGCCGGAGACCGTATTCCAGTCCGGCTCGATCGGCAAGAGTTTCACGGCCGCGTTGATCCTCCTGCTCGAGCGCGACGGCAAGCTGAGCCTGGACGATCCGATCTCGCGCCATCTGCCGAACATTCCCTCTTCCTGGGACAAGATCACCATCCGGCACCTGCTCACCCATACCTCGGGACTGGGTGATCCTTACAACATGATCGACTTCCGCAAGGACTATTCGGACGAGGAATTGATTGCGCTGGAAAGCAAGGTGACACAGCGCTTTGCGCCCGGGGAGAAATGGGCTTATAGCAATACCGGCTACCACCTGCTCGGCTTCATTGCCAACCGCGTCGGCGGCAAATTCTATGGCGAGCAGCTGCGCGAACGCATCTTCGAGCCCTTGGGCATGGGCACGCGCATCATCAACGAGGCCGACATTGTGCCGAACCGGGCTGCGGGTTACGAATGGAAAGGCGGCGTGCTGAAGAACCAGTCCTGGGTGGCGCCACGCCTCAACACGACCGCCGACGGTAGCCTCTACCTGACGGCACGCGACCTGCTGCGCTGGGACCAGGCCCTGTATGGAGACAAGATCCTGGACGCACGCCAGCGCGAGGCCAGCTTCACCCAGGCCACCCTGAACGACGGCAGCAAGGCGCGCTACGGCTACGGCTGGTTCGTCGAAACGACCAAGGGACGGCGCCACATCCAGCATGGCGGCGCATGGCAGGGCTTCCGCTCGCAGCTGTGCCGCTACGTCGACGACAAGCTCACCGTAGTCGTGCTCGCCAACTCCGATGCGGCAAATCCATTCAAGATTGCCAGCCTGGCGGCGGCCCACTACGTGCCCGCGCTGTTCGATGCGCCGCCCAAGCCGATTGCCGATCGAGATCCGGCCACCACAGAGCGGGTGCGCGCTGCCATGGCCAGCCTGGCCGAAGGCAAGCAGCCGGAGGGGCTGAACACGGAACTCGCGGCCAGGTTCGAACCGGGCATGCTCGCCTTCATGAAGAACGCCCTGGGAGAGGCCGGCAAGCTGCGCTCGGTCGCGCTGCTGTCGCGCGAGGAAGGCGATGGCGGTGCCCGGATGCGCTACCGGTTCAGCTACGATAACGACACCCTGCGTGTGTCGGTAGCGCTAGATGGCAAGGGCAACTTCAGCAGGTTCGACCTCGGGCCCGAATGAGTGCCTGCGAATGAGAAAAGACCCGCCTTGGCGGGTCTTTCGTTTCAGGCTCTAGCGGATGCTTGCGACACGGGCGACGCCCAGCCGCGCCGGCGCTGCGGCGTCGTTCGCGGCGCCGAGCCGGAATACGCTGACGACGCCGGCCAGGCGTTCCGCCTCCTCTTCCAGCGACGCGGCCGCCGAGGTCGCCTGCTGCACCAGGGCCGCATTCTGGCGGGTGGCCTCGTCCATCTGGCCGATGGCCTGGTTGACCTGGCCGATGCCGGCGCTCTGCTCGGCGCTGGCGCGGCTGATCTCGGCCATGATGTCGGTGACGCGGCCGACCGAGCTCACGATGTCCTTCATCGTCGAGCCCGCTTCGTCCACCAGGCGCGCGCCGGCATCGACGCGCTCGACCGAGCTGCCGATCAGGCCCTTGATCTCCTTGGCCGCCGCCGCGGAGCGCTGCGCCAGGCTACGCACTTCGGTCGCCACGACCGCAAAGCCGCGGCCCTGCTCGCCCGCGCGCGCCGCCTCGACTGCGGCGTTCAATGCCAGGATATTGGTCTGGAAGGCGATACTGTCGATCACGCCGATGATGTCGACGATCTTCTTCGACGATTCGTTAATCGAGGCCATTGTCTCCACCACCTGGGACACGACCGCGCCACCGCGCAGCGCGACTTCCGACGCCGATTCCGCCAGCGCATTGGCCTGGTGGGCGTTGTCGGCATTCTGGCGCACGGTGGCGGTGAGCTGCTCGACCGAGGACGCGGTCGCTTCCAGCGTGCCGGCCTGGCGCTCGGTGCGGCCGGACAGGTCGCGGTTGCCGCTGGCGATCTCGGTCGACACGCTGGCGATGCTCAGGGTGCCGTTGCGCACCTGTTCGACGATCGCGACCAGGCTGTCGCGCATTCCCTTCATGGCGAACAGCAGGCTGCTGCGGTCGCCCGGGGCGGTCTCGATCCTGACACCGAGGTCACCCGCGGCAATGGCGCCGACGATCGATGCCGCATACTCCGGCTGGCCGCCGAGCTGGCGCAGCAGGCCGCGTGCGATATACCAGGCGCCGGCTGCGCCCACGGCGATCGCGCCCAGGCAGAGCAAGGTCATCCAGCCGAAGAAGCCCGAGGCCATGCTGCGCGCGCCGGCCGCCTGTTCGTTATTCTGTTTCTCCTGCAGGTCGATGAAGCCGTTGATGCTCGCCAGCCAGCCGACGAAGGCCGGCGCCGCCTGCGTAGAGAGCAGCGCGGCAGCTTCCTGCGCCTGTCCGGCCGCCTGCAGCGCGATCACGCGCTCGATCAGCGGCTTGGCGCGGCGCTCCTGCTCCTTGATCGCGGCCAGCGCTTCGCGTTCGGCCGGCGGAATGTCTTTCAGTTCCTGGAACAGCTTGTCCATGGGTTCGGCCGAACGCGCGTAGTTCTCGTCCAGCTTCCGGATCAGGCTGACCGGTGCTTGCGCGCCGCTCGGATCGGACGCCAGCACGACATCGCGCAGGGCGATCGCACGGTCGTGGACGCTGCCACGGAAATTGATCGCGTAGCGCTGCTTGACGTTGTTGACGTCGTTGATATGGTTGAGGACGCGATCGATATCGCCGACGCGACTGATCGCCAGGGCTGTCAGCACGATCATCAGGAAGAATACGGCGCCGTAGCCGGCGGCCAGGCGGGTACCGATGGTGAGGGGCTTCTTTGTCATAGTCAGTGGCCTAAAAAACGGTAAATAACCATATCAAGGAAACAAAATGTTTTTCCTGATGGCAATAAACAGACTATAGCACAGCCGTTTCTTTTTTGCTCAAATCCGTCATTAAATTTGTGTAAATGACGATTTTGGCAATGCCCGGTAACTCCACGCGTACCGATCCGGAATGAAAAAACCCGCGTTGCCGCGGGTTTCTCTGACAGCTTACATCGCCGCCTTCTGCTCGGCCGGCGCGGCCTTCTTGTCCGCTTTGGAGGCGGTCTTTTCCTTGGCCGACTTGGCCATCGCGCCTTCCATCGGCTTGCCGTTGACGGTAAGCCCCGCCTCGGACAGCTTCATCGCCTTCTTGCCCTTGACGCCCTTGATGCGGCCCTGGAAGTCGGCCCAGTCCTTGAACTCGCCCTTGGCGCGTTCGTCGAGGATCATCTTCGACATGCTCGGGCCCACACCCTTGACGCCGTCCAGCGCGGCCGCGTCGGCCTTGTTGACGTCGACCTGGGCAAAGGCGATACCGGTCGAAGCGACCAGGGCGGCAACGGCGAATACCAGATTCTTGCTCAGTTTCTTAAACATTGTGCTTGTTCTCCGTAATGATAGGACGGTGGACGGCGGCGCCATCCACCTCTGCCCTAACGGAGTAGCCCGGCTGTCGTTGACGAGCTCGGTTTGATCCAGATCAAGACGGGAACAATTCTTCCCGGGTAACGGTCGCCGTACCCAGCTTGCCGACCACGATGCCACCGGCGCGGTTGGCGGTGGCCAGGGCTTCGTCCAGCGGCGCACCCGCGCCCAGCATCGCGGCCAGGGTGGCGATCACGGTATCGCCTGCGCCCGAGACGTCGAACACTTCGCGCGCGTCGGCGTGCACGTGCAGCACCTCGTTCTCGCTGTACAGGCTCATGCCCTCTTCCGAACGCGTCACCAGCAGGGCCGTGAGGCCCAGTTCGGCGCGCAGGCGCTGCGCCTTCTCGGTGAGCTGGTCCTCGGTCTTCCAGGCGCCCACCACGCGCTGCAGTTCCGAGCGGTTCGGGGTCAGGATGCTGGCGCCGCGGTAAGGGGTGAAATCGTCGCCCTTGGGGTCGACCAGCACGATCTTGCCGGCCGCGCGCGCTTCCTTCACCATCTCGGCCACGTTGACCAGCGCGCCCTTGTTGTAGTCGGACAGGATCACCACGTCGTAATCCGGCAGCAGCGCCCGGAACTGATCCAGCTTGTCGCGCAAGACAGTCTCGGTCGGCGCATCCTCGAAGTCGATGCGCACCATCTGCTGCTGGCGGCCGATGACGCGCAGCTTGATGATGGTCGAGATGGCGTCGTCGCGTTTCAGGTAGCTGTGGATGCGCGCGTCAACCAGCAGCTTCTCGACTTCCTCGCCGGCTTCGTCCTTGCCCGTCACGCCCAGCAGGCCCGTGTGTGCGCCCAGGGCGGCGGCATTGCGCGCCACGTTGGCGGCGCCGCCCAGGCGCTCTTCACGGCGCTGGATGCGCACCACCGGCACCGGGGCTTCCGGCGAGATGCGCGAGACGTCGCCGAACCAGTAGCGGTCGAGCATGACGTCGCCCACCACGAGCAGGCGCACGCGCGAAAGTTCGGGGGCCGCCTCGCGGCGGAAGCTGTCTGCCGCCAGCAGGCGGCTTGGGGTAAGAATGGTCATGTCGCTGCGTCAGTTCATCACGTTCAGTTCTTCGGTACGGCGCGGCGGGTAGGTCTCCCAGCGGCTGCAGCCCGGGCACTGCCAGTAGAACTGGCGCGCCTTGAAGCCGCAATGGCTGCACTGGTAGCGCGCCAGCTTCTGGGTGTAGCGCTGCACCAGGTTCTTCACCATCGACAGCTCTTCCCAGACGTGGGCCGGGGCGTCCATCAGGCGCGCTTCGAGCAATTTGTCCAGGCCCAGCAGGGTCGGGTTACGGCGCAGTTCCTCGATCACCAGCTGTTTGGCCGCTTCCACGCCGTCGAGTTCGATCACGGCCTTGAACACCACCTCGATCAGATCAATCGAGGAGGCTTCGGCCAGGTAGGAGCGCAGCAGGTTGACGCCTTCCTGGGGGCGGCCGACCTTGCGGTAGCCGTCCATCAGGCGCTGGGCCACCAGGGCCACGTGCGGCACGCTTTGGTGCTCGACGCGGCGCCAGGTCATGATGGCCGCTTCGGTATCGCCCTGGGCCAGCTGGGCGTCGCCGGACAGGATGGTGGCGCGCACGCTGGAGCGGTCGGCCTGCAGGGCCTTGTCCAGCAGCTGCATGGCGTCGCTCGGCTGCAGGTGCACCAGGGCGTCCTGCGCCAGCTCGCAGTAGAACTGCGCGATTTCCTTCTGGCGCGCGCCGGCGCCGGATTCCTGCAGGCCCACGGCGACGTCGATCGCGCGGCGCCATTCCTTTTCGCGCTGGTAGATCTCGAGCAGCGCGCGCCGTGCCTGCACCTCAAAAGGCGTGTCGACCAGCAGGTTGAAGGTCTCTTCGGCGCGGTCGAGCAGGCCGGCCTTCAGGTAGTCCATGCCGAGTTCGTACTGGGCGTGGGCCTTCTGTTCGCTGGGCAGGTCCGGGCGCGCCAGCAGGTTCTGGTGGACGCGGATGGCGCGCTCGGTCTCGCCGCGGCGGCGGAACAGGTTGCCAAGGGCGAAGTGCATGTCGGCCGATTCCGGGTCAAGCTTGACGATCTCGATGAAGGAGTCGATCGCCTTGTCCGGCTGGTCGTTGAGCAGGTAGTTCAGGCCCTTGAAATAGCCGCGCGGCAGGCTGCGCGATTCGGAGACCAGTTCACTGATGTCGACACGGGCGGCGATCCAGCCCAGGCCGAAGAAGAATGGGATGCCAAGCAGCATCCAGATTTCGAATTCCATGTGTTCTTGTTGTTTGAGGCTTACGTAAGCTTATTGGGCCAGTTTCGGCGCCGGATTCACGGCATCGGGCACAGGCTGGGCGTTGCCGGTACCGGCGGCGCTCTGCAGGGCCTGGATGGTGTTCTTGTGCTGCGAGGTCTGGCGCCGCTGGCGGAACACGGTCGGCGTCAAGGCCAGGATGCCGAGTGCGGCGCCGGCGATGAAGAAGGCCAGCAGCATCAGCACGAGGGGGCCGCGCAGTTCGTAGTTAAGGAAGAAATGCAGGTCGACTTCCTGCGTGTTCTTCAGGGCGAAGCCGAAGAACAGGACGAACAGGATGATTCCGACGATGGTCGAGACAAATTTCATCAGCAGTGCCCGGGGGTTGAGTGCACAAAGGCGCAGTGTCGCATATCCAACATGATATTTCAAAAGACGGTGCAAGGTGGAGCTAACGCTGCATTGGGGAATTGGAGGGAATAGTGCCAGTGGCACTATTCCCGCCTTCGCCGGGAGTCATGGGCGCCAGTGGCGCGTATGACGGTCTCCGAGTTATAGGTGAACTCAAACAACGTCGTTCCGGCGAAGGCCGGAACCTAATTTTGCATGCGCACCACGAATGCACGAAAAAAAACGGCATCCCGAAGGACGCCGTTTTTGTCTGCTCGCGGCAGACGACTTCAGTCTTCAATGATCGGTTGCCCGACCATGGCGTCCACCCGCTCGCGCAACTGCTTGCCCGGTTTGAAGTGAGGCACCCGTTTTTCGGGCACCATCACCTTGTCACCGGACTTCGGGTTGCGGCCGATGCGAGGTGGCCGGCTGTTCAGCGCGAAGCTGCCGAAACCGCGGATCTCGATGCGTTGCCCCGTTGCCAGGGCATTCGTCATCGCATCCAGGATGGTCTTGACAGCGAACTCGGCATCTTTCGCCACCAGCTGGGAATAACGCTCAGCCAGGCGGTTGATCAGCTCGGACTTGGTCATCTGGTCGCCTCAGAGGTCTTAGCCCTTGTTGTCGAACTTGGCTTTCAGCAGTGCGCCCAGGCTGGTGGTGCCCGAAGCTGCGCTGTTGTCCGAAGCCAGTTTGCTCATTGCTTCCTGAGTGTCGACATTGTCTTTCGCCTTGATCGACAGCTGGATGCTGCGAGCCTTGCGATCGATGTTGATGACCAGTGCTTCGACCTTGTCGCCCACTTTCAGGTGGGTGCCGGCGTCTTCCACGCGGTCACGCGAGATTTCCGAAGCGCGCAGGTAGCCTTCGACTTCTTCGTTCAGCGCGATGACGGCGCCTTTCGGCTCAACCGACTTCACGGTGCCGGTGACCAGGGTGCCCTTGTCGTTCAGCGAAGCGAAGTTGTTGAACGGGTCGCCTTCCAGCTGCTTGACGCCCAGCGAGACACGCTCGCGCTCGACGTCGATTGCCAGAACCACGGCTTCCAGCTCGTCGCCCTTCTTGAAGCGACGCACGGCTTCTTCGCCGGCTTCGGTCCAGGACAGGTCCGACAGGTGCACCAGGCCGTCGATGTTGCCCGGCAGGCCGATGAACACGCCGAAGTCGGTGATCGACTTGATCGAACCCTTGACCTTGTCGCCCTTCTTGTGGGTCATGCCGAAGTCGTCCCATGGGTTCGCCTTGCACTGCTTCATGCCCAGCGAGATACGGCGACGCTCTTCGTCGATTTCCAGGACCATGACTTCGACTTCGTCGCCCAGCTGGACAACCTTGTTCGGAGCCACGTTCTTGTTGGTCCAGTCCATTTCCGACACGTGGACCAGGCCTTCGATGCCCTGCTCGACTTCCACGAACGCGCCGTAGTCGGTCAGGTTGGTGACCTTGCCGAACAGACGGGTGCCTTGCGGGTAGCGACGCGACAGACCGGTCCAAGGATCGTCGCCCAGCTGCTTGACGCCCAGCGAGACGCGGTTCTTTTCCTGATCGTACTTGAGGACCTTAGCGGTGATCTCTTGGCCAACCGACAGGACTTCCGACGGGTGACGCACACGACGCCATGCCAGGTCGGTGATGTGCAGCAGGCCGTCGATGCCGCCCAGGTCAACGAACGCACCGTAGTCGGTGATGTTCTTGACGACGCCGGTAACCACGGTGCCTTCTTTCAGGGTTTCCATCAGCTTGGCGCGCTCTTCGCCCATCGATGCTTCGATGACGGCGCGACGCGACAGGACGACGTTGTTACGCTTGCGGTCCAGCTTGATGACCTTGAATTCCAGGGTCTTGCCTTCGAACGGGGTGGTGTCCTTGACCGGACGGGTGTCGACCAGCGAACCCGGCAGGAATGCGCGGATGCCGTTGGTCAGGACGGTCAGGCCGCCCTTGACTTTGCCGTTCACGGTGCCGGTGACGATCTCGCCCGACTCCATTGCTTTTTCCAGAGCCAGCCACGATGCCAGGCGCTTGGCCTTGTCGCGCGACAGGATGGTATCGCCGAAACCGTTTTCCAGCGATTCGATGGCCACGGAAACGAAGTCACCGATCTGGACTTCCAGTTCGCCCTGGTCATTCTTGAATTCTTCGACAGGAATGAAAGCTTCCGACTTCAGGCCGGCGTTGACGATCACGAAGTTGTGATCCAGACGCACGACTTCAGCCGAAATGACTTCGCCCGAACGCATGTCTTGACGCGACAGCGATTCCTCGAACAGGGCGGCAAAGCTTTCCATACCGGTATCTTTAGGGGTTGCAGTAGACATAAAAGAAATTACTCAGGTTAGCCCAGCAGGCCGGCGATATTGCGGACTGAACTGGGGTTAGGTTGAAACACACCTGCACCGACAGGATTGCCGTTGCAGGCACCAACAAGGACAACGTGCCTACGCGCGTCGTCCCGGCGAAGGCCGGGACCCAAGTTTGTTCGCGTGTTCGCGGCGATGACTCAAGCCAACTAGACGCAACGAAATTGGATTCCGGCCTGCGCCGGAATGACGGTTTTCAGGCTAACGACTCCAGAAAAACCGCCATTTCAAACTCATCCATGCGCATACCAGGCCAAGACCTGTTCGACCGCTTCCGCAGCCGTCATGTTCGAGGTATCCAGCAAATGCGCATCCTCCGCCGGGACCAGGGGAGCGATCGCGCGCTTGGTGTCGCGCTCGTCTCGTTCCTTCAAATCCTTCAGGAGATCGTCCATATTAGCAGAAAATCCTTTGTCAATCAATTGCTTATACCGGCGTTGCGCACGCGCCTCGACGCTTGCGGTCAAGAAAACTTTTAATTTCGCGCCGGGAAAGATCACGGTACCCATATCGCGCCCGTCGGCCACCAGGCCGGGGGTCTCGCGAAAGCCCAGCTGCAGGGCGTACAGGGCCTGGCGCACGCTCGGCAGCGCGGCGATTTTCGAGGCCATGTTGCCCACCTCTTCCGCACGGATCGCCGCGGTGACGTTCTCGTTGTTCAGGAAGATGTCACCGCCCACGAAGTGCGCCGGCAGGTGCTCGGCCAGCTTGGCGATGCCATGCTCGTCGCGCAGCTCGACGCCTCGGCGCAGTGCCTGTAGCGCGCTCAAGCGGTACAGCGCGCCCGAATCGAGCAGGTGGAAACCCAGGCGCTCGGCAACCTTGGCCGCGACCGTGCCCTTGCCCGAAGCGGTGGGACCATCGATGGCGATGACGGGAATGGGATTGTTCGGCATGTTCTTAGAAAAGTTCGTTCTTGGCGATGCCGGCGAAGGCTTCGAAATATTCGGGGAAGGTCTTGGCGACGCATTTCGGATCGTTGATGCGCATCGCGTTGCCGCGCCGCGCCTTGCCGTCCAGCGAGGCGAGCGAGAAGCACATCGCCATCCGGTGGTCGTCGTAGGTGTCGATGGTAGCCGGTTTCAACTGGTCGGGCGGCGTGATACGGATGTAGTCCGGGCCCTCCTCCACCTCTGCGCCGACTTTGCGCAATTCCGTCGCCATGGCGGCCAGGCGGTCGGTTTCCTTCACGCGCCAGCTGGCGATGTTGCGCAGGGTGCTGGGGCCGTCGGCGTACAGCGCGGCGACCGCAATCGTCATGGCCGCGTCCGGGATGTGGTTGAAGTCGGCGTCGATGGCCTTCAGCACGCCGTTCGAGCGCGCCTCGATCCAGTTGTCGCCGCGGGTGACGATGGCGCCCATGCGCTCCAGCGCATCGGCGAAGCGCACGTCGCCCTGGATGCTGTGCTCGCCCACGCCCTCGACCCGTACCGGCCCGCCGGCGATCGCGCCGGCCGCCAGGAAGTAGGACGCCGACGAGGCGTCGCCCTCGACGTGGATGCTGCCGGGCGAAGCGTAGCGCTGGCCCGGATGCACGGTGAACGAGGCCCAGCCGTTCTGCTCCACCGTCACGCCGAAGCGGCGCATCAGGTTCAGGGTGATCTCGATGTAGGGCTTGGAAATCAGCTCGCCGACCACGTCGATCGAGACGGCATGGGTGGTCGCCATCAAGGGAGCCGCCATCAGGAGCGCCGTCAGAAACTGGCTCGACACGTTGCCGCGCACTGCGATGCGGTTGGCGTGAATGTGTCCGCGGCGGATGCGCAGCGGCGGGAAGCCCTGCTCGCCCGTGTACTCGATTTGCGCGCCCACTTCGTTCAATGCGTCGACCAGGTCGCCGATCGGGCGCTCGTGCATGCGCGAGACGCCATGCAGCGTGTAGTCGCCGCCGATCACGGCCAGCGCCGCCGTCAGCGGACGGATCGCGGTGCCCGCATTGCCCATGAACAGGTCGGCCTCGTGGTTCGGCAGCACGCCGCCGTTGCCGTGCACGACCACAGTGCGCTCGTCGACTTCGTCCCACTGGATGCCCAGCGAGCGCAGCGCGCCCAGCATCACCATGGTGTCGTCCGAGGCCAGCAGGTCGTGGATGGTCGTGGTCCCTTCGGACAGCGCCGCCAGCAGCAGTGTGCGGTTCGAAATGCTCTTGGAGCCCGGCAGGCGCACGGCGCCCTCGACGTGGATCACGGGTTCGAGGTCGATGTGCTGGGGGTAGTGTTTAGACTGCGTCATTCTATGTCCTGATTCTGCGGGGGCGGCGGCGAGCCGGCTTCGATCGCCTCGATCCACGCCTGCCGTGCGCGCTGCGCGTTGGCGTAGACGGTTTCGAGGCCGCGTCCGTCGGCGGCAGCGAGGCTCGCCCGCAATGAAGTCAATTGTGCCAGATATGCATCGAGCTCGGTGAGCAAGGCATCGCGGTTGGCCAGGCTGATGTCGCGCCACATTTCGGGCGAGGAGCCGGCGATGCGCGTGAAGTCGCGAAAGCCGCTGGCGGCGTACTGGAACAGCATCTCGGCGTGCGGCTTGGCGGCGATGTCGTCCACCAGCGCATAGGCGAGCAGGTGCGGCAGGTGGCTGACGGCGGCGAACACGCGATCGTGATCTGCGGGGCTCAGGGTATGGATGAGCGAGCCGCAGGCGCGCCAGGCAACGGCCACCCGTTCCACACTCGCCGGATCGTTCTCCGGCAGCGGCGTCAGCACGGTCTTCTTTCCGCGGTAGAGCTCCGCGCGCGCCGCATCCGGCCCGTTCGACTCGCTGCCGGCGATGGGGTGGCCCGGCACGAACTGGCGTACACGTTCACCCAGCGCCGCCCGCGCCGCGGCCACCACGTCGCACTTGGTGCTGCCGGCGTCGGTGATGATGGTGTGCGGCTCCAGGTGCGGCAGCAGCGACGCCAGGATGGTCCCGGTCTGGCCCACCGGCGCCGCCAGCAGCACCAGGTCGGCGCCGCGCATCGCCTGTTCTGGCGTGTCACAGACCTCGTCGACGATGCCTAGTTCGAGCGCACGCGCCATCGCCCGCGGTTCGCGGCCCAGCCCTGCCACGGTCCTTGCCACGCCCGCCTGTTTGAGCGCCAGCGCGAAGGAACCGCCGATCAGGCCGACACCGACGATGACGAGGCGGTCAATCATTCAGCCTCGCACGCTCGCGCTTGTCAGCGCTCGCTTGAGCGCCGCGATGAAGGCCGCATTCTCTTCCGGCAGGCCGATCGAGATGCGCAGCCACTGGTGCAGGCCGTAGTTGCCGACCGGGCGCACGATCACGCCCTGCTTGAGCAGCGCCAGGTTGACGCGCGCGCCGGCCTGGTCATCATCGCCGACTTTCACCAGCACGAAGTTGCCGAACGAGGGCACATACTCCAGGCCCAGTTCGTCGAAGGCGGCGGTCAGCTGCTTGTAGCCTTCCGCGTTGTTCTGCGCGCCCTTCTCCAGGAAGGCCTTGTCGTTCAGCGCGGCGATCGCGGCGGCCTGCGCCAGCGAATTGACGTTGAAGGGCTGGCGGATGCGGTTCATCAGGTCGGTCACCGCCGGCTGGGCGATAGCGAAGCCTACGCGCAGGCCGGCCAGGCCGTAGGCCTTGGAGAAGGTGCGCGAGACGATCAGGTTCGGGTACTTGCGCACCCACTGGCTCGATTCGAACTGGTGTTCCGGCGCCAGGTATTCGTTGTAGGCCTCGTCCAGCACGACGACCACATTCGACGGCAGCTTCTGCAGGAAGGCCTCGATCTGCGCGGCCGGGAAGAAGGTGCCGGTCGGGTTGTTCGGGTTGGCGACGTAGACCAGGCGGGTGTCGCTCTGAATGGCGGCGGCCATGGCGTCGAGGTCGTGGCCGTAATCCTTGGCCGGGACCACGATGGCGCGGCCACCCACGCCCTGGGTAGCGAGCGCGTACACGGCGAACGAGTACTGCGAGTACACCACGGACTCACCCTTCTGCACGAAGGCGTGCGCGGCGATTTCCAGGATGTCGTTGCTGCCGTTGCCCAGCGTGATCCAGTCGGCCGGCACATCGTAGCGGTTAGATAACGCCGCCTTCAGCTCGAAGCCGTTGGCGTCCGGGTAGCGACCCAGGTCGGCGGCGGCCTGCGCCATCGCGGCGCGGCTCGATTCCGGCACGCCGAAGGGGTTTTCGTTGGACGCCAGCTTGACGATCTTGGCTTCGTCGAGGCCGAACTCGCGGGCGACTTCAGCGATGGGTTTGCCGGCCTGGTAAGGGGCGATGGCGCGGACGTAATCTGGACCGAATTGCGACATAAGTATTCTCGAATAAAAGTGGAAATCAGAGGCTCTGCGGATAGGAGCCCAGCACCTTGAAGAAGGCGGCGTTGTCCTTGAGCTCACCGAGGGCGCGGGCGACGGCGGGATCAACCACATGGCCTTCGATGTCGACGTAGAAGTAATACTCCCAGGTGCCGATACGCGCCGGGCGCGACTCGAAGCGGGTCATCGACACGCCGTGCTTGGCAAGCGGCGCCAGCAGGTTGTAGACCGCGCCCGCCTTGTTCGGCACGGCCAGCACGATCGAGGTGTGGTCACGGCCCGAGGGGCCGGTCTCCAGGCTGCCGATCACGGCGAAGCGGGTGCGGTTGTGCGGGTCGTCCTGGATGTGGGCCTGCACCACGCCGAGCTGGTACTGCTCGCCTGCCATCTCACTGGCAATCGCGGCAACGCTTGGGTCCTGGCTGGCCAGGATCGCCGCTTCCGCGTTGGACGCCACGGCGCGGCGCTCGATGCCCGGATGGTGCAGGTTGAGCCAGACCTGGCACTGGGCCAGCGCCTGCGAATGCGCGCACACGACGGTCACGCCATCCATGCTGCCGGTCTTGGTCATCAAACTGTGGTGGACCGGGATCGAGATCTCGCCGCTGATGACGGTGGTGGTGGCCAGCATCAGGTCGAGGGTGCGGTTGATCGCACCTTCGGACGAATTCTCGACCGGGACCACGCCGAAATCCGCGGTGCCGGCCTCGGTGGCGCGGAACACCTCGTCGATCGAGACGCAGGGCAGCGTCTCGATGGCGGTGCCGAACTGCTGGTACACGGCCTGCTCGCTGAAGGTGCCGGACGGGCCGAGATAGGCCACCGTGACACGCTTTTCCAGCGCGCGGCAGGAGGACATGATCTCGCGGAAGATGGTCTGGACGTCGCGGTCCTTGAGCGGACCAGGATTGCGTTCGGCCACGCCGCGCAGCACCTGGGCTTCGCGTTCGGGACGGAACACCGGGGCGTTGGTTTCGGCCTTCACGTGGCCGACTTCCTGGGCGATCTTGCCGCGACGGCTCAGGAGCTCGAGGATTTGCGCGTCGATCGCATCGATCTGCTCGCGCAGGGGAGTAAGTTTGTCTGTCATCGTTCGGTCGTATTATTTGCGGACGGACCGCCGCACGGGCGGTTGATCCGCCCGCATGCGGATCAGCGTCCCGCGAATTCGTTCAAATAATCGACGAGGGCCTGCACACCCTCGAGCGGCATCGCGTTGTAGATCGATGCCCGCATGCCGCCGACGGACTTGTGGCCCTTCAGTTGCAGCAGCCCGCGCTCTTTGGCGCCGGCCAGGAATTTGTCGTTCAGGGATTCGTCGCGCAGGAAGAACGGTACGTTCATGCGCGAGCGGAATTCGTGCGAGACGCGGTTCTGGTAGAAGTCGTCTGCATCGAGCGCCTCATACAGCAGGCGCGCTTTTTCAATATTACGCTGTTCCATCGCCGCCACGCCACCCTGCTTTTTCAGGTGGGCGAACACCAGCCCGGCGATGTAGATCGCGTAGGTCGGCGGGGTGTTGAACATCGATTCGTGCTCGGCCACGGTCTTCCAGTGGAAGGCCGAAGGGCAGATCGGCAGCGCGTCGTCCAGCAGCTTGTCGCGCACGATCACCAGGGTGAGGCCGGCCGGGCCGATGTTCTTCTGGGCGCCGGCGAAGATCACGCCGTACTTCGACACGTCGATTTGCCGCGACAGGATGTGCGAGGACATGTCGGCCACCACCGGCACCTTCGGATCGATCTCAGGCACGAAGTTGTACTCGACGCCGTCGATGGTCTCGTTGGTGCAGATGTGCAGGTAGGCGGCGCCCGGGCTCAGGTTCCATGAGGCTTGCGGCGGCACGCCGGTGAAGCCGGTGGCTTCGCTGCTGGCGGCCACGTTGACGTGGGCGTAGCGCTTGGCTTCCTTGATCGACTTGCCCGACCACGAACCCGTGTGGATGAAGTCGACCGTGGCCGGCTGGGCGCAGCAGCCGACCAGGTTCATCGGGATGATGGCGTTCATGCCCAGTCCCCCGCCCTGCATGAACAGGATCTTGTAATTCGGCGGGACCGCCAGCAGCTCGCGCAGGTCGGCTTCGGCCTGCTTGTAGATCGAGATGAATTCCGGACCGCGGTGGCTCATCTCCATGACCGACATGCCGCTGCCATGCCAGTCCAGCATTTCGCTGGCGGCCTGCTGCAGCACTTCTTTCGGGAGGACGGCCGGACCGGCCGAGAAATTGAAGATGGGCGTCGTCATGCGGTCCTTTCGCTTACTGTTTCTGAACTTCCTGCATCACATCCTGCATCAGCTTGCCGATGCGCGGATTCATGACGCGCTGGCCGATCGCCATGCTTTCGCCTGCCAGTTTCGGCATCAGGGTCATCATCTTGCGGCCGACCGGGCTCTGATAGAAAGCGGTCAGGGTCTTGATCTCGTCGACCGTGTAGTTGTTCGCATACAGGGGCACCATCTCGGCGATCATCTCGTCGATCAAGGCGGGGTCACTGAACACTTTGCCGACCGCCTGAGCCATGCCGGGCAGCTTGGCCTCGAACTTCTGGATGGCTTCCTTCTTCTGGGCTGCGTTGAGCGAGGCGTCGGCTTCGATCATGGCGCCGATCTGCTGGCGCATCATGCCCGGCAGCGACTTCTGCATTTCCGCGTACATGAGGACCATGCTCTTGCGGATTTCCATCGCATCGATCATCGCCTTCGCGGCGGCGGTGGTTTGTGGACTGGCGCTCGGGGCGGTCTGGGCAAAGGCCGGCGTCGCTGCGAATGCTGCGGCAGTTGCCAGGGACAGAACGAATTTTTTCATGATGCCGTCAAACAGGTGAAAAAAAATGGGCCGCGCAAGCGCGGCCCGTCGGGAGGCTGTTATTCCGGAGCCTGTTCGAGCTCGACCTCTTCCAGGTCGGTCTCGACGATGCGCTGCAGGCCGGACAGCTTGGTGCCGTCTTCCACCGCGATCAGGGTCACGCCCTGGGTCGCGCGGCCCATCTCGCGGATCTCGGCCACGCGGGTGCGGATCAGGACGCCGCCGGTGGTGATCAGCATGATCTCGTCGGTCGCATCGACCAGGGTGGCAGCCACCACTTTGCCGTTACGCTCGGAGGTCTGGATCGCGATCATGCCCTTGGTGCCGCGGCCGTGGCGGGTGTACTCCGTGATCGGGGTACGCTTGCCGAAGCCGTTCTCGGTGGCCGTGAGCACCGACTGCTGCTCGTTCTCGGCCACCAGCAGCGCGATGACCTGCTGGCCTTCTTCCAGGTTCATGCCCCGCACGCCGCGCGCGGTACGGCCCATCGGACGCACGTCGTTCTCATCGAAGCGCACCGCCTTGCCGCCGTCCGAGAACAGCATCACGTCGTGCTGGCCGTCGGTCAGCGCGGCGCCCACCAGCACGTCGCCCTCGTCGAGGTCGACCGCGATGATGCCGGCCTTGCGCGGATTGCTGAAGTCGCGCAGCGGCGTCTTCTTGACGGTGCCCAGCGAGGTCGCCATGAACACGTAGTGGTCTTCCGGGAAGGTCCGGTTCTCGCCCGACAGCGGCAGGATCACGGTGATCTTCTCGCCGTCCTGCAGCGGGAACATGTTGACGATCGGCTTGCCACGCGAGTTGCGCGAGCCCTGCGGCACTTCCCACACCTTCAGCCAGTACATGCGGCCGCGGTTCGAGAAGCACAGCATGTAGTCGTGGGTGTTGGCGATGAACAGCTGGTCGATCCAGTCCTCGTCCTTGGTCGCCATCGCCTGCTTGCCGCGGCCGCCGCGCTTCTGGGCGCGGTATTCGGCGATCGGCTGCGACTTCATGTAGCCCGAGTGCGAGAGCGTGACCACCATGTCCTGCGGGGTGATCAGGTCTTCGGTCTCCAGGTCGCTGGCATTGTGCTCGATGGCCGAGCGGCGCTGGTCCTTGCCGTTTTCGGTGTAATCCGACTTGATCTGCGCCATTTCGTCGCTGATGATCGTCGTGACACGCTCCGGCTTGGACAGGATGTCGAGCAGGTCGGCGATGTGGTCCATCACTTCCTTGTACTCGTTGACGATCTTGTCCTGCTCCAGGCCGGTCAGGCGCTGCAGGCGCATCTGCAGGATTTCCTGGGCCTGCTCATCGGACAGCTTGTACAGGCCGTCGCTCTGCATGCCATAGTGCTTCGGCAGGTGCTCTGGACGGAAGGCTTCGATGCCGCCGGCGCCAGCCAGCTCGGTACGGTTCAGCATTTCGCGCACCAGGGACGAATCCCAGGCGCGCTGCATCAGTTCGGTCTTCGCGATCGGCGGCGTCGGCGCGGCCTTGATGATCGCGATGAAGTCGTCGATGTTCGCCAGTGCGACGGCCAGGCCTTCCAGCATGTGGCCGCGCTCGCGCGCCTTGCGCAGCTCGAACACGGTGCGGCGGGTGACCACTTCGCGGCGGTGCGACAGGAAGCACTCGAGCATCTGCTTGAGGTTCAGCAGCTTCGGCTGGCCGTTGACCAGCGCCACCATGTTCATGCCGAAGGTGTCCTGGAGCTGGGTCTGCTTGTACAGGTTGTTCAGCACCACTTCCGGCACTTCACCGCGCTTCAGCTCGATGACCACGCGCATGCCCGACTTGTCGGACTCGTCGCGGATGTCGCTGATGCCTTCCAACTTCTTGTCGCGCACGTTCTCGGCGATACGCTCGAGCAGCGATTTTTTATTAACCTGGTACGGCAGCTCGTCGATGATGATCGCAACGCGGCCGCCGTCCTTTCCATATTCTTCGAAGTGAGTCTTGGCGCGCATCACCACGCGGCCGCGGCCGGTGCGATAGCCATCGCGCACGCCCGAGACGCCGTAGATGATGCCGGCGGTCGGGAAGTCCGGCGCAGGAATCAGTTCGATCAGCTCGTCGATGGTGCAGTCCGGGTTCCTCAGCAGGTGCTGGGCGCCGTTGATGACTTCCGACAGGTTGTGCGGCGGGATGTTGGTGGCCATGCCCACCGCGATGCCCGAGGAACCGTTGATCAGCAGGTTCGGGATCTTGGTCGGCAGGACGGTCGGTTCTTTTTCCTTGCCGTCATAGTTCGGCTGGTAGTCGACCGTGTCCTTGTCGATGTCGGCCAGCAGTTCGCTGGCGATGCGGTCCAGGCGGCACTCGGTATAACGCATTGCCGCGGCGGAGTCGCCGTCGATCGAGCCGAAGTTGCCCTGGCCGTCGACCAGGGTGTAGCGCAGGGAGAAGTCCTGCGCCATGCGCACCAGCGTGTCGTAGATCGAGGCGTCGCCGTGCGGGTGGTACTTACCCATGGTGTCGCCGACCACGCGCGCGCACTTCACGTACGGCCGGTTGTGCGCATAGTTACTCTCGTGCATCGAGTACAGCACGCGGCGGTGCACCGGCTTGAGGCCGTCGCGCACGTCCGGCAGAGCACGGCCCACGATCACGCTCATCGCGTAATCGAGGTAGCTCTTGCGCATTTCTTCTTCTAGGGAAATGGGAACTGTTTCTTTTGCGAATTGATCCATTGGGCGGGTCGACTGCTTTCAGGCTAATGGTTATTGATTGCAACGGACGATTCTACCATGCCCACCTTAGCGGCAGCACAATTCCTCTTTTAGTGGCGGACGCTTCCAAAGTTGTCGATGCCGGCCCCGTCCGCTTGCCCAAATGTTGCAACAAAACAACGCAACAAAAATATGCATCAGGTTTGATTTAGGTGCAGTCGTGCGTTTTTGGTGCATGTGGCAAAATGGACAGGAAATTAATTGTTTGTTTCACAATGCGAAACTAGGCCCTTCCCTGGACGTGTTAGTATCTTGACCATAACGCCCCGCTGAGTTTCGCAAGGCATTTACCCGAAAGGAAAAAAGAATATGAATAAACTGGCAACCCTCCTGCTCGCTGCTTCGGCTGCGATCGCCGGCAACGCATTTGCCCAGAGCGATGCGCCGTATGCGCCGCTGACCACCGACATCAAGGCGCGCACGCCGTACAGCGCCTACGTGCAGGACAGCCGCGGCGTGATCGCCCGCAATCCTTTCGGTCTGTGCTGGCGTACCGGCTATTGGACCCCGGCTGACGCGGTCCCAGGTTGCGACGCGCCGCTGTGCGTCCCGCCAGAGAAGCTGGAAAACGGCAAGTGCGTCGCTCCGCCGCCGCCACCGGTCGTCGAGCCGGCTCCTGCCCCGGCTCCGGCGCCTGCCCCGGCCCCGGCTCCGGTCCCGACCTCGGAAAAAGTGTCCTACTCGGCTGACGCCTTCTTCGACTTCGACAAGGCCATCCTGAAGCCGGCGGGCAAAGCCTCGCTGGATGAGCTGGTCTCGAAGCTGGGCGACATGAACCTGGAAGTCATCATCGCCGTCGGCCACACCGACTCGATCGGCACCGATGCCTACAACCAGAAGCTGTCGATCCGCCGCGCCGAAGCCGTCAAGACCTACCTGAAGGGCAAGGGCGTGGAAGAAACCCGCATCTACACCGAAGGCAAGGGCGAGAAGCAGCCGGAAGCCGATAACAAGACCTCGGCTGGCCGCGCGAAGAACCGCCGCGTGGAAATCGAAGTCGTCGGTACCCGCACCGTCAACAAGTAATCCTGACGGATTGCTCATGAAACCCCGCCCTGGCGGGGTTTTTTTTCGTTTTTTCGGCAAAAACAGGGCGACAAGGCCGTACATATTTCTGTGCGGCACTCCGTGAGCTTCATCATTTCCAGTATCATCCCGAGTATGAATACGAATGCAGACCCATTAGAAATCCAGAAATTCAGCGAGCTGGCCCACCGCTGGTGGGACCCGACCTCCGAATTCCGCCCGCTGCACGAAATCAACCCGCTGCGCCTCGAGTGGATCAATGCACGCGCCCCACTGCTGGGCAAGAACGTGATCGACATCGGCTGCGGCGGCGGCGTGCTGTCGGAAGCCATGGCGCGCAAGGGCGCCAAGGTCACCGGTATCGACCTGTCGAAGAAGGCGCTGAAGGTTGCCGACCTGCATAGCCTCGAATCGGGCGTGGAAGTGCGCTACAAGCACATCGCCGCCGAAGAGATGGCGGCTGCGGAACCGGGCCAGTTCGACGTGGTCACCTGCATGGAAATGCTCGAGCACGTTCCGGATCCGGCCTCGATCGTGCAGGCCGCCGCCACCCTGGTGAAGCCGGGCGGGCACGTGTTCTTCTCGACGCTCAACCGCAACCCGAAGTCCTACCTGTTCGCCGTCATCGGCGCGGAATACATCCTGCGCATGCTGCCGCGCGGCACCCACGACTACGGCAAGTTCATCACGCCGGCCGAACTGTCGCAATTTGCGCGTCTCGCTGGATTGCAGGTCGACGGCCTGAAGGGCCTGACTTACAATCCGCTGACCAAAATTTACTCGCTCAACAACGACACCGATGTGAACTACATGGTGGCGTGCAGCAAACCGCTCTGATCTTTATCTTCCCATGACCCTCCCGACCGTCCTGCCGGCACCGCGTGCCATCCTGTTCGACCTCGATGGCACCCTGGCCGACACCGCGCCCGACCTCGCGGCCGCCGTCAACTGGCTGCGTACCGAGCGCGGCCTGCCGCCGACCCCGTATTCGGTGCTGCGCCCGACCGCTTCCGCCGGCGCGCGCGGCATGATCGGCGCCGCCTTCGGCCTGGCGCCGGGCGACGAGGGTTACGAAGAACTGCGCATGCAGTGGTTCGACCGGTACCAGGAAACCATGGCGGTGCACAGTTCGCTGTTCGGCGGCATCACCGAACTGTTGTATGGAATCGAACAAGCGGGTATGGCCTGGGGCATCGTCACCAACAAACCGGCGCGCTTCACCGACCCGCTGATCCCGCAGATCGGCCTGTCGCATGCGGGTTGCGTCATTTCGGGCGACACCACCGGCTTCCCGAAGCCCCACCCTGCCCCGCTGCTGGAAGGCGCGCGCCGCCTGGGCGTGGATCCGACCCACTGCTGGTATGTGGGCGACGACAAGCGCGACATCGAAGCCGGCCACGCCGCGGGCATGGTGACGGTGGCCTGCAACTGGGGCTACTGCGGCGCCATCGAACCCTCGACCTGGGGCGCCGATTTCTTGCTGGACACCCCGACTGACCTGCTGCAGACCCTGCGCACCGTGGTGGACACCGCACGCGCGACCGCATCCGCGGCCTGAGTCCTTTCTTTCCTGCAGCGGACCCTCCTGGGTCCGCTTACATCTCCTTACGAGTGATACAGCCTCAGGGCTAGTTCTGGAAAGGGTGCGCCGGTAATCTACTCCCATACGACAACACAACGTCTTTCGGAGAAAAACATGGAAACCATCGCACGCCAGAATCCCCTCACCTCCCGCATCCACCCGCTGATGGCCGCAGCCGCTGTGTCGGTCGTGATCGTCAGCCTGACCGGCGCCGCCGCCATCACCGGCCTGCTGCCGAGCTCGAAGAGCGCCAGCGAGGTCCCGGTCATGCCGCTGGCAGCCGCCTCGCCTTACGCCACCCAGCAGCCAGGCATGGTGCCGGTGACGAATGCACAAGGCCAGGTCGTGATGGTGCCGGCCTCCGCCTTGCAGGGCCAGATGGCTACGCCGCTGTCGGCCACCCCGGTGACGCCGCAGCTGGCAAGCCAGCTGGCAGCCGGTACCGCGCCGCAGATGGCGATGCCGGTGGCGCAGCCGATCGCCTACGCCCAAGCCGCGCCGCAACCGGCTCCGGTGGTGATCAAGGAAGTGATTCGTGAAAAGCCGGTGGTCAAGGTCGTCGAGAAGACCCGCGTGGTGCACGCAAGGGCCAGCGAGCCGCGCTACTACCCGCAGCACGCACCGGCACCCAGCCAGCCGAACTACATCGGCATCGGTACCGGCGCCGTGATCGGTGGCCTGATCGGCAACCAGATCGGCGGCGGTAACGGCAAGAAGCTGGCCACCGTGGCCGGCGTCATCGGTGGCGGCATGATCGGTAACGAGATCGCCAACCGCAACCGCTAAGCCGTCTTCACCCCTCCAAAAACCGCAGGCGCTGTCAGCCTGCGGTTTTTTTTCGGAAGATGCAAACGATGATGTCGCTCGGGAAAATGCGCAGCACCGGAATCGCGCACATGATCGCGATGTATTGCGCCCACAGCGACAACAAGGGCACGTTGCCAGCGCAGCTCAGGCGCTCGCGCAGCCCCTTGGCGCGCAGGGCCGGAAGCTCGGCGCTGTCGACCAGCTCGAAGCCGCGTCCCGCCACCAGCTTGGACAGGTTGTCGCTGCTGAAGTAATGCACGTGGGGCGACGGCAGGTCTTTCTGCCAGAGACGCTCGAAGGGCGTGCGCCAGCCCAGGCGGGCGATGACTTTCGACAGGCGGTAGAAGAAGCCGCGGCTATTCGGCAGGTTGAGGATCAGGATGCCATCGGGATTGAGGCGCTGCTGGCAGGCGTCGAGGGCGCTGCGGATGTCCGGGATGTGTTCGATGACGTCGTTGAAGACGATCACGTCGAAGCGCTCGCCATCTTCCAGCACGTCGGGGAAGAAACCGGCCCGCACCGGGAGGCCGCGCGCTGCGGCGCGCGAACCGACCACCGCGTCGGGCTCGACGCCGAGCACGTCGAAATCCTCGCGCGCCGTTTCCAGGAACCAGCCGTGGGCGCTGCCGACGTCGAGCAGGCTGCGCGCGCCGGGCCGGACGTGCCGCTTGGCGTACTGGACGATGGCGCGGAAATTCTCGAGACGCAAAGCCTTCAGGCCGGCTTCGCGCTCGGCTTCGTTGACTTCGGGTCCGGTGTGCTTGTTGATCGCGACGGATAGCGCCGCGCTTTCATAGTGACATGCAGGACAGGTCGCGTGCCACGAAGCGATCCCGGCCGTTTGAGTATTTCCGCAGACGATACAAACCATTCCCATTCCTTGTCGAAAAGAGCTGATGCAGACGGCGTAACCGGGCCATGATATTGCAGTTCTGACATGCTATGCGCATAATCGTGTCGTCCATTTGTAGCTCATTTGACACCGGCCGCATCTCGGGCAGATACGCTGCGTGCGCAGGAAAACTGGAGTACAATGGAGCTTCTTTCGTTGGGGGCGACCTGGTTTCGACGTGGGTTGCAAAGCAGCGCAGGGCATACCGAGGACTGGTTACCTCGTAAATACATCCAGAAATCAATAACTGCAAACGATAACTCGTACGCACTCGCAGCTTAATTGCTGCTAGCTCTACAACACCTCGCCCCTGGGGTGGCCGCAAGGCAGTAGAGTCATTTACAGGGGCTCGCAGTAGGCCGGGTCACTTGGTCGACTGTTAAATAATAGGTGACTAGCCTGTTCAAAGGGTGCACATCCCCGTTGCTCAGGTTAAATTAATTGATAGTGCTAAGTATGTAGAACTGTCTGTAGAGTGCTTGCGGACGAGGGTTCGATTCCCTCCGCCTCCACCAACCTCTTCCAAAAGGCCGCTGATTCGTTAGCGGCTTTTTCTTTTCTAGCGCCTGTTTTGGTCTTGGTACCCCAAGTGAGAACCCTAAGACCATGCCCTACCGCCTACCTTCGTCGGCCTCTCTAACGGCGCTCTAGAGCGCGATGGCGTATTTCCGACTCGCTGGGAAGCCCTCTCCGATGCGGTGTGGCGACATGCAGATTTGATCTTCATAGTAGGTTGGGATTGAGCATCGCCAAATAGCGGTAAACCTACCTCTGCGAGGATGCCCCAACACCTAATGGAGGCATCATGGCCGCTGACGCATATCTGCAAATCGACGGCATCAAGGGTGAGTCGGCAGACTTCGGCCACCAAGGCTGGATCGAGCTCGCCTCGGCTAGCTGGGGCGTAACTCAGCCTACCGATTTGCGACCGCAAATTTGGCATCGGCAACATCAGCATCGACGGCGGACTAGTTTATGACGGCCATGCCACGCACAAGAGGGGAATTAAGATGGACTGCGGCCCGGTCCGCAAAGACGACGCAACTGGGCAGGCTGCCCGCGTGTCATATTGGGATGCAGTCTACGATCAGGCGGCGACCATCCAACTCTTGCGCCTATTTGCACAGCATCCGGAGACCCGGGTTATCTACTTCAACGACAAGGAAGTTCAGAAGGCAATCGGCGGCGGTCGTGTTACCGCGGTACCCGGCCACAATGACCACTTCCATGTTGAGATCAAGAGGCGTCGATGAAAGCGTACATCTTGCCCGGCCTGTTTCGATGGAGTTCTAGGGCCGGCTTCGCTGCGATTTGCATCCCAGTTCTCGTGGCCACCCTCTGTCCAGTTGGGGCAGTAGCGGCTGAATCGAAGCCAATTTCTTTCAGCGCTACTGACAAGTCATTCCAACAATTTATTGGCTCGCTCCGGGTTGCTGCGAGAGACAAGGACGCGCAGGCTGTGTACGCGCTAGTTGCCCCAAACTATTACATTGCACGAGACTTTGGCGGATCATTCGACCCGGCAGCTTCGCCTATCCAGAATTTCAGCACCAGCTTCCAGTTTGAAAACACTAAACTTGGTGTCAAATACAAGGACCACGGCTGGAAAGAATTCCGAGAAATGATCTCTGGACGGAATTTCGAGAGAAAGCGCGACGGCCAACTGTGCACTCCTCACGGAGCACTGGACAGAGAACCCTTCCCATGCTCGCAGCTTTGCTTCAGAAAACTCAGCAATGGCTGGAGGATTCAAGGGCACATCAACGGCGGAGACTGAAACGCTGGCTCGTCGTGCAATCGAATGACGAGCCAGGCCATAGGGCGGGTCTTACGACGTCGGCCCCGGATCCGCCCCCGCCTGCTGAATCACCATCAGCTCCTTCATCAGCGCGTCATTGAACGCCGGAATATCATCCGGCTTGCGGCTCGTCACCAGCTTGCCATCCACCACCACCTCATCATCCGTCCATTCGGCGCCTGCGGCCTTCAGGTCGTCCTGAATCGCAGGATAGCTGGTCAGGTGCTTCGACTCTGCAATCCCCGCCTCGATCAGCGGCCATGGGCCGTGGCAGATCGCCGCGATCGGCTTGTCCGCATCGTCAAAGGCCTTGATGAAGGCAATCGCTTCCGGAATCTGGCGCAGCTTCTTGGGATTCTCTTCGCCGCCCGGCAGCAGCAGCGCATCGTAATCGTTGACGTTGGCTTGCGACAGGCTTAGTTCCACCTTGAACTTGTCACCCGGCTGGTCGTGGTTCATACCCTGCACTTCCTCGCCCGTCCCTTTCGGGGAAATCAGCGTTACGCGCACGCCCTTCCCTTCCAGGAAGCTGCGCGGAGCCGTGTACTCGATCTGCTCCACGCCGTCGGTCATGAGGACCGCGACCCGCCGGCCGATCACGTCTTTCTCGCTCACCAGGTCCAGGTGATCGCCTGCATCTACATAATCGTCCATATGCCCTCCTGTCTGATCATTCACTTGTCGGGAACGATTGTAGGTCGCCGGCCTGGCAGGCGTCGCGCGGATGATGCAGGGTCAATCGAGCAGGTAGCAGACGTCGTCGCGGTCGCGTTTATCCGGCTGCGTGCAGAGGAAACCGTCGAGTCCGAGCCGCACCGTGCCGTCCAGGCTAGCGCCGTCGACCTCGTCGCCGCGCAGCACTACCTGCAGTTCGCGGTACGGGATGTCGATCGCGAAGCGCCCCAGCAGCGCCGCCAGCGCGCGCGCTCCGCTTGCCCCCGGCAGGAAGCGCTCGAACACCGTCGAGGACACTGGCCCCACGCGAATCCGGATGCCCAATTCCGGCCGCGGCAGGCGTCCGCCCAAGGTCGCGCCAAGGCCGATGTCGCAGTTGTTCTCACCCAGCCGGGTGCGCTCGCCAATGCCGAGCGGATCCCAGCGTCCCGCGAACTGCTCGACCGTTACCGGCACCTCCAGGTACTCGCCGAGCACGCCGGCGATCAGGCTGGCCGGCACCACCCGGCTGCGCAGCTGGGAAGCAAAATAGGCCAGGCTTTCAAAAGCCAAGCCCGCATCCAGTTGGCCCTGCCCCGCGACGCCCCCCAGCGCCGCCAGCTGCGCAAGGAAGCGGTCGCGGTTATGTTCATCCGGCCCGCCGCGCACGCGGTACTTGCACCAGGCGCGATAGAACAGCACCATCTGGCGGCTGGAGAACGCATCGTAGAAGGCGCGCGGACCTTCGTCGCGGGTGTCGTGCTCCCAGGCGGCGATCCGCTCCGTGTAGTGCAGCGGCAGCGCGCCGTTCACGCCCAGCAGGCCGATCACCGCCGTGCGGATCCGCAGCCGCATGGCGCCATCGCCGCCCGCCCCCTGCTCCAGGCGCAGCGCGTCGATGTCGCTGGCGGGGAAGGCCAGCGACAGGCTGTTCTCGAAACGCAGTGCGCTCTCGGGCGCCACGCCGTAGCGGCGCAGCCAGCGCGACAGCAGGCGGATGGCCTGGAACAGTTCGTAGCGCCAGGGTTCGGCGAGGAGATGGTCGATCACACCAGCGTCAGGTTGCCGTTGCGGGGCTCGCAGCGCAGGAGCTCCCTGTCGGTCTGCGCCGAGCGCACCACCAGCCGCGTGAAGCTGTTGATGTGCACGTATAGGCCGAAGAAGCGGTTCACCACTTCCGCGAACACGTACACGCTGCTGCCGGCGAAGGCTTCTTCGTCCACGGTCATGCGCACCTCCGTGCCATGCACCAGCGTGGCGCCGATCTTGTTGCGCATCCAGGCCGAAGACAGCAGGGTTTCCATGGCCGTGATGCCGGCGATCTGGCGCTGGGTCGCGGCCGAGCGCGACACATCGTACAGGGTCAGCACTTCGCGGAAGGCGTCGAGGTCGCCCAGCGAGCGGTGGTTGAGCGCCAGCTGGGCTACCAGCCGCCAGTGCGCGCCACCCGAGGACGGGAAGCGGTGCGGCAGCGTCGGCCGGCGCAGCAGGTGGATCGGCAGTCCGCCGGTGGCGGTTTCGCTGGTGAGGTCGCCGCCGGGCGCGCCGAAGCCGGTGGTGGTGGCGTGGACGCCGTTGGTGCAGGTGAGGTCGATCGAGGCCACGCACTGTTCGTCCGGCGTCAGCGAGAATCCGGCGTCGGTGAAGCCGATCTTCATGCGCTGGCGGTGTACGCTACGCTCGTCGCGCCGTGCGAACCAGTAGCGCTCGCGCAGCTCGGCGCCTTCGCCGTGGCGCAGGCCGTAATACGGGCGGTAGGCGATCGACTGCACCCTGCCTTCAAGCGTGCGCAGCACGTTCACGCTGTCAATGCTGTAGACCTCGACGTCTTCTTCGTGGCGGCCGGGCAGCACGTCGTACATCGCGGTGCGGTGCGTGATGCGGACCGGCATGGCGGCCTGGTGGAACAGGTTGACCACCGGCGCGCAGCCGGGCAAGAGGTGCGATGCCTGCAGGGTGCCGAGCAGGCGCGCGGCGCCGCTATCGCCATGCAGGCCGCTCACGATCAGGTGCAAGGTGAAACGGTGCGCCGCCGCCGGCAGCATCGGCGCCAGCTTGCCCAGGTCGATGTCGATGAAGTGGAACTTGTCAGCGAAGGCGAAGTATTCGCTCAGCAGCCGGTAGGCCGCGTGGTCGCTCGGGCGCAACGGCACCAGGGCGTCGTCGTCGCCGAAGCCGCCCAGGCTCAAGGGCATGCGCTCGAGCTGGCGCCACGGGCCGCCGTCGCCGATTTCCAGGTAGCTGGCGCCGACGTGCATGAACAGGGTGTCGATCAGGGCTGCTGCCAGCAGCGGGTCGGCGTCGACATACAGGCGCAGGCGCGGCATGCCGAGCTGGCGCAGCAGGCGCGCCGGGGCTGCGCTGTCGATCGTGATGGCGATCTGGCCGGTAGCGCGCGCCGGCAGCCGCACGTGGGCCGGGGCGTGCACTACCGGCTCGTAGCGCGCCCGCGCCACGCCTACCGGCGCCAGCGTCAAGGGGCTGGCAGTGCGGAAGCGGCAGGCGGTGCCCTTGTGGTGCAGCGCGCTCATCTCGGTGCCGCGCGGGACGGTTTCCACCCGTTCCGGCTTGCCGGTCGCCTGGGGCGCATGCTCGCTGCCGACGCGGGCGATCGAGCAGGCCGGGATGCCCTGCAGGAAGTAGGGATACAGGCTGCCGAGCAGGGCCTCGGTGAATTCCGGATAGTCGTCGTCGAGCTTGCGCGCGGTGCGCGCGTTGAGCAGCGCGCAGGCCTGGATCAGGCGCCGGATGTGCGGATCCTCGGTGCCTTCGGCGCCAATGCCCAGTTCGCTCGCCAGGCGCGGGTACTGGTGCGCCAGCTCGCGCCCGACCGTGTTCAGGTAGACCAGCTCGCGCTCGTAGTACGGCAACAGTTCTTCCATGGCGCTCTCCTCTCTGAAGGGTTTAAGGTCGTGCAGTTTTGTGCACGGGACCTTGCGGCCAATCAAGAACGGATGAGCAGTATCTATCCGGCATGCATGGGCGTGGCTGATGTGGCGCGGAATTGTCGCTTAGTCAGTAAAATGGAGGGCTTTTCAGCATCGCCAGCAGACCGACATGACCGCCACCACCTCCTCCTCCGCCGCCTCCCCCGTCCGCCTCGAGATCGCCACCTTGTGGCGCCTGTCCTGGCCGATGCTGGTGGGGCAGCTGGCGACGGTCGGGATGGGCGTGGCCGACGTGGCGATGACCGGGCACGTCAGCGCCGAGGAGCTGGCCGCGGTCTCGCTCGGTACCTCGGTGTGGTCGATCGTGCTGGTCACCGTGATGGGCACCATGATGGCGATCAACACCGTGGTCGCGCACGAGATCGGCGCCGCGCGCTACGACCAGATCCCGCACTCGGTGCGCCAGTCGATGTGGAAGGGCCTGCTTGTCGGCCTGGTGGCCTGCCTGTTCGCGAACCTGTGCACCCTGCTGTTCGACCATGTCGGCCTGGCCCAGCACGTAGCCGACCGCGCCGCGCTGTTCCTGCACGTGATCAGCGTCGGCATGCCGGCCTTCGCCTGCTACCGCGCGCTGTATGGCTACACGACCAGCATCAACCAGACCAAGCCGATCATGTGGATCGCGATCTTCGGCCTGGTCTTCAACGTGGTGTCGAACTGGCTGCTGGTGTACGGCAACTGGGGCTTCCCGCGCCTGGGCGCGGTCGGCTGCGCAGTGTCGACCGCGGTCGGCATGTGGCTGATGCTGGGCGCGATGATCGTCTGGATCAAGTACGCGCCGGCCTACCGCATGACCTATCCCTTCACCGGCTGGGAAGGCCCGGACTGGAAAGAGATCGGCGCCATGCTCCGCCTCGGCCTGCCGATCGGCGTCACGTATTTCGCCGAGGTCAGCGCCTTCGGTTTGATCGGCCTGCTGGTGGCCCGCTTCGGCGTGGTCGCCGTGTCCTCGCACCAGGTGGCGCTGAACTTCGCGTCGCTGGTGTTCATGGTGCCTTTGAGCTTCTCGATCGGCATGATGACCCGCGTCGGCCAGGCCATGGGCGAAGGCAACCCGGTGCGCGCCCGTTTCGTCGGCTGGGTCGGCGTCGGTACCTCGGTCGCATTCGGCGCGCTGTCGGCGATCTTCATTGCCCTGTTCCGCTGGCAGATCGCGGCGGTCTACACCTCCGACCCGGCGGTGCAGGCGGCCTGCGCCAACCTGCTGCTGCTCGCGGCCCTGTTCCAGCTGTCCGACGCCACCCAGGTGGCGACCGCCTCGGCGATCCGCGGCTATCAGGTGACGCGCCCGCCGATGATCATCCAGTTGGTGGCCTTCTGGGGTATCTCGCTGCCGCTCGGCTGCATCCTGGGGCTGGCGCCGCAGTGGTTCCCGTGGACGCCCGATGCGCCGTTGGAGACCACCGGTTTCTGGATCGGCCTGGTGGTAGCGCTGACGGTGGCGGCGGTGCTGCTGACCTGGTCCTTCGAGAAGCTGGCGCGCCAACGGATTCGCGAGGGCGCCAAGGACGAATTAATGCATACGTAATTACAGCTTTCGGGTGCTGACTCTGGTATCGTTCCGCAGTTGTAGCAAATTAACTTACACCAGAGACATTTCATGCGCCCTACTCTCCTCCTGGCTGCCCTCGCAGCCACCCTCGCGGCGGCCCCCGCATCGGCCGAACGCCTGACGCTGGACCGTATCTATGGCGATCCGGCCCTGGCCGGCGCCAGCGTGAAGAACCTGCGCGTGTCGCCGGACGGCGAACGCGTCACCTTCCTGCGCGGCCGTGCCGACAATCAGTACCAGCAGGACCTGTGGGAATACAACATGAAGACCAAGACGACCCAGCGTCTGGTCGATTCCAAGCGCCTGGTGCCGAACGAGGAACTGTCGCTGGAAGAAAAAGCGCGCCGCGAACGCGCCCGTACCGCCGGCCTGTCGGGCATCCTGACCTATAACTGGTCGCCGGACGGCAAGCAGCTCTTGGTGCCGATCGGTGGCGACCTTTATCTGGTCGATGCCGCCAAACCGGATGCGCCGCGCAAGGTCGCGTCGGGCAACGTGATCGATCCGAAGATCTCGCCGAAGGGCCGCTACGTCTCCTTCGTGCGCAACCAGAACCTGGTCGTGATCGACCTGCAGACCGGCGCCGAGCGCCAGCTGACCACCGACGGCAAGGGCACCATCCACAATGGCGAGGCGGAGTTCGTCGCGCAGGAAGAGATGGACCAGCACACCGGCTACTACTGGGCCCCGGACGATTCCGCGATCGCCTACCGCCGCTACGACGAAGCACCGGTGCCGGTGGCGCGCCGCTTCGAGATCTTTGCCGACCGCACTGAAGTGATCGACCAGCACTACCCGGCCGCGGGCGATCCGAACGTGCTGATCGACCTGATGATCGTCAATCCGGCCACCGGCCAGCAACGCAAGGTCGACCTCGGCGCCGAGAAGGACATCTACCTGGTGCGCGCCGACTTCAGCGCCGACGCCAAGACCCTGGTCTACCAGCGCCAGACGCGCGACCAGAAGCGCCTCGACTTGATCGCCGTCGACGTCGACACCCTGGCGCAGCGCCCGCTGCTCACCGAAACCTCGAAAACCTGGGTCAGCATCCACAACGACCTGCGCTTCCTGAAGAACAAGAAGGCCTTCATCTGGGCTTCCGAGCGCAGCGGCCGCAACCACCTGTACCTGTACGGCATGGACGGCAAGCTGCAGCACCCGCTGTCGAAGGGCGAATGGGGTGTAGACAATATCCTGGCGGTCGATGAGTCGGCCGGCAAGGTCTACATCGCGTCCAACAAGGACGCCGTGATCGACAAGCAGACCTATGCCCTGAACCTGGACGGCAAGAACGCCGACAAGCCGGTGCGCATCACCAGCGGCGACGGCTGGCACGACGCCGCCTTCGCAGGCAACGGCAAGATCTTTGTCGACACCTATTCCAACCCGCAAACCCCGCCGCAGGTGTCGATCCGCCGCGCCGACGGTTCGATGGTGGAATGGCTGGAGAAGAATGAGCTGAACGCCAGCCACCCGTACGCGAAGTACCTGCCGGACCACCTGCCGACCGAGTACGGCACCATCAAGGCCAAGGATGGCCAGACGCTGCACTACTCGATGATCAAGCCGGCCAACTTCGATGCGAGCAAGCGCTATCCGGTCTTCCTGTTCACCTACGGCGGCCCGCACTCGCAGCGCGTGACCCGCACCTGGGGCGGCTACTTCAACCAGTACATGGCGCAGCAGGGCTTCGTGGTGTTCGTGCTGGATAACCGCGGCTCGAGCCGCCGCGAACGCCAGTTCACCGACGTGATCTACAACAACCTCGGCGCGAACGAAGTGCAGGACCAGGTCACCGGCATCGACTGGCTGTCGCAGCAGAGCTTTGTCGATCCGAAGCGTGTCGGCGTATTCGGCTGGAGCTATGGCGGCTACATGACCCTGCGCCTGCTGGCCGCGGCCTCGGACAAGATCGCGATGGGCGTGTCGGTGGCGCCGGTGACCGACTGGGCGCTGTACGACACCCACTACACCGAGCAGTTCGTGGGCGGCACGCCGAAGTCGGATCCGGAAGCGTATAAGCGCAGTGGCGTATTCGCGCACCTGGACGGCCTGAAGTCGCCGCTGCTGCTGATCCACGGCATGGCTGACGACAATGTGCTGTTCACCAACACCACGCGCCTGATCGACGAGCTGGTGAAGCGCAACGTGCAGTTCGACCTGATGACCTACCCGGGCGCCAAGCACGGCATTTCAGGCAAGGTCAACCAGCGTCACGTGTACGGGATGATCGAGGCCTTCTTCAAGAAGAACCTGGGTGGGACGGCGGCGAAGTAAGCCGGCGTTTGCCAGGTAGAAGCAGCCGCCTGAGGGCGGCTGTTTTATTTGGTGCCTCGTAAACGACAACAGCTGCCCATGGGCAGCTGTTCTCTACGCGTAGCAGCGGATTAGTGCGGGCGGCGGGTAACGTCGTCCAGCTTTTCTTCCACCTTCTCTTGCGCATCGCCCACCTTCTTCTGGGCCTGGCCTTCGACTTTGGTTGCCTTGCCTTTGGCTTCCTGGGTCGTGCTGTCGATCGCATCACCGAATTCTTCTTGGATCTTGCCGCCGATTTCTTTCAGTTTACCTTTAACTTGATTTTCGTTAATCATGGTCTTCTCCTTGAGTAAACATGTCCGGATGGCCATGCATGGGTACAGATTACGACCGTCGGCCAAGCTCTTCTGTTCGTGTCCGCACATTGCACAAATGTCAGCATTTGCGCGACGTCGAGACGCTGACAATGCTAACCTTTTGTCAACACGACCATGCCGACTGAAAGGCCGATGCCATGAACGAACAAGCACAAGAACACGCCACCGACCCGCCGCCGGCGCAACGCCGCGTTGCCAAGCGGGTCACCATGATCAGCGGGATCGCCATCCTCTTTATCGCCCTGGCCGCCGCTGTGGTGTTGGCTGCCGATGCGCTGCTGCTGATCTTTGCCTGCATCCTGTGCGCCATCCTGCTCTTCAAGCTGAGCGAGATCCTGGCGCGACGCTTCCACATTAATCGAAAGGTTGCGCTCGGCATCGTCGTGCTCTTGCTAGTCGCCATCATCGGCATCGGTGGCTGGGCCATGGCGCCGCAGATTTCGGAGCAGTCCAGCAAGCTGGCCAAGGAAGTGCCGGCCGCGGTCGAGCGCTTGAAGTCGACCGTCGAACAGCATCCACTGATGAAGCGGGTCGTGGCGGAACTGCCGCCTCCGGATCAGATCGTCAAGCAGATGGGCAATATGGTGCCGAATGCGGGCCTGTTCTTCGGCGGCGTGATCGGCGCGCTGGGGAACGTGGTCATCATCCTGTTCGTCGGCATTTATTTTGCCGCCAGCCCGCATACCTACACGACCGGCGTGCTGCGCCTGATTCCAAAGACCAAGCGCAGCCGTGCCCGCGAAGTGCAGCAGGAACTGGGCAATACCCTGGCCAGTTGGCTGCTCGGCAAGGGCGCCTCGATGCTGATCGTCGGCGTCGCCACCTCGATCGGCCTGAGCCTGCTGGGCGTGCCGCTGGCGCTGATCCTGGGCATCATCGCCGGCCTGCTCGATTTCATTCCCTACCTGGGACCGATCATGGCGGGCATCCCCGCCGTGCTGCTGGCGCTGTCGATCAGTCCCGACCTGGCGCTGTACACGGTGCTGCTGTTCGTCGGCATTCAGCTGATCGAAGGCTATGGCCTGCAACCCCTGATCGAGGCCAGGGCGGTTGACATGCCGCCGGCGCTGGTGATCGTGATGCAGCTGATCTTCGGCACCTTGTTCGGCTTTGCCGGGGTGGCGCTGGCGACCCCGCTGGCGGCCGCGCTGTCGGTGCTGGTCAAGATGCTCTACATCGAGGATGTTCTCGGGGACAGACCGGCGCAAAAGCGAAGTCCGGAGTAGCCGACCAATAAGCAAAAAGCCGCGCAGTGCGCGGCTTTTTGCTAAGTGGGGGAACTTTAATTGTTGCCTTTGAAGATGTCCTTCACGTCGCCGGCCTTTTCCTGCACCTTGCCTTCGACCTGCTTCGATACGCCTTCGCGCTGGGTCTGGCGGTTGCCGGTGGCTTCGCCGACCTTCTCCTGAATCTTGCCGCCGATGTCCTTGGCCTTGCCTTTGATTTGATCGTCGTTCATTTCAGTCACCTCTTGTGTTGGTGGGAGGAAGTCCCACCATAGGCCTGTTGAAGATGCAACTCTGTTCGCCAACTAACACACGGGCTTGCGCCAGACGCTCGCCAGCCAGGGCTGCTGCTCGCGCGGCAGGCCGGCTGGACGGTAGTAATGATTCAGTGGAGTAAAACCTGCCGTGCTCATGTAGCGCTCCCAGGCTGCGTAATCATGGTAGCTGCCGTAGCGCGGGCCATTCCAGCCTTCGCGGTTGTCGCCGCGCGGGTTGGAGCTGAACAGGACGCCGCCGGGTTTCAGTGCGTCGTGTAGATGGGCAAGCACGGCAGGGAGCTCGGCGCTGGGAACGTGGAATAGCGAGGCATTGGCGAAGATGCCGTCGAACATTGCGGGCGGCAGGTCGAGGTGCAGGAAATCCTGGTGCAATACTTCACAGCCGCTGTAGGCACGCGCCATCTCGGCGAAACGGCTGCTGCCGTCCAGGCCAATGGCCTTGTGGCCGAGCTGGGTGAAGGTTTTCAGGTCACGTCCTGGTCCGCAGCCGAGGTCGAGGATGGTGTACGGCGAAGGAGCTTCGATCGCGCCGAGCAAGGCGTCGATGTTCTGGCTGACGTCGTGGTCGATGGTGCCGGCGAAGAAGGCGTCGGCGTTTTGCTCGTAGTGGGCCAGTGTGCGGCGGGAGATGTCGTCGGAGTTCATGGCGACATTATCAGCGCATTAGCCCGAACCGTCGAACAACATGCTTTCACCACCGCCTTCAGCACGTCATCCCGGCGCAGGCCGGGATCCAAGTTTGCTTGCTCCACAGCTAAAGCATGCTCATCGACGGATCGAAGAAACTTGGATTCCCGCCTTCGCGGGAATGACGGTCTTGAGGGTGCGGACAGGATTGGTGCTAACTACAAGCAGGCCGCTCCCGCCCTACCCCATCACCAAACGCGAACGCGCTGCTCCGGCGCCAAATACAGCTTCTGCCCCGGCTGCACGTCGAAGGCCTTGTACCAGGAGTCCAGGTTGCGCACGGTGTAGGTGCGGTACTGGCCCGGTGCGTGGCCGTCGGTCAGCACGGCGCGGCGCATCGAGGCTTCGCGCATCTTGGTGCGCCAGCTCTGGGCGAAGCCCGTGTAGAACTCGCGGTCCGCCTCGACGCCAGTGCCCTTGCCGGCTGGCGAGGATTTGAACGCGTCGTAGGCCGCGGCCAGGCCGGCCAGGTCGGACAGGTTCTCGCTCAGCGTCAGCTGGCCATTCACCGCCAGGTCGTCGAAGGGCTTGTAGGTGTTGTACTGCTCCACCAGCTTCTGCGACGCGGTCTTGAAGTGGGCCAGGTCTTCCTTGGTCCACCAGTCGCGCAGGCGCCCTTGGGCGTCGAACTGGGCGCCCTGGTCGTCGAAGCTGTGGCTGATCTCGTGGCCGATCACCGAGCCGATCGCGCCGTAGTTGTGCGCGTCCGAGGCCTTCGGATCGTAGAACGGCGGCTGCAGGATCGCGGCCGGGAAGTTCAGGGCGTTCTGCAGCGGCAGGTTGACTGCGTTGACCAGCTGCGGCGGCATGGCCCACTCGGTCTTCTTCGGCTTCTGCTTGAGCTTGGCGAGCTGCTGGGTATAGTTGAATTCCTGCGCGCGCAGCACGTTGCCCAGCGCATCGGTCGGCGATACCTGCAGGCCGGCATACGACTTCCAGCTGTCCGGATAGCCCACGCCCACATACATGGTGCGGACCTTTTCCTTGGCCTGGGTGCGGGTGGTCGGCGCCATCCATTCGAGCTTGTCGATGCGGCGTTCGAAGGCGGTCTTGATGTCGGCGACCATCTTCAGAATGCGGGCCTTGTCCTGGGCCGGGAAGTACTTCTCCACGTACATCTTGCCGACCGCTTCGTCCATCGCGCCATTGGTGGCCGACAGCGCCCGCTTCCAGCGCGCCGACTGCTGCGGCGAGCCGGTCAGGGTCTTGCCGTAGAACTCGAAGCGCAGGTCGGTGTAGGCCTTCGGCAGGGTGCTGGCGAACTGGTTCAGGCTGTGGAAGCCGAGGTAGTCCTTCCAGGTTGCCAGGTCGGTGGCGGCCACCTGCGCCGCGGCGCCCTTGAGCGCGCCCGGATGATAGGCGATGAAGCGGTCCTGCTTGTCGAGTCGCGCACCTTTCATGAAAGCTTTCCAGTCCATGCCCGGCGCCTTCGCGGCGAAATCCTGCATGGTCCAGGTATTGTTGGCCTTCTGAATGTCGGCAGACTCTTCGCGCGATGCATGGCTCGTGGCGAGCTCGGACTCCAGGGCGAAGATCTTCGCCGCGCGCTGTTCGGCGTTATCGAGACCGGCAAGCTTGAGCATTTGCGCGATGTACTGCTGGTATTTGGTGCGCAGCTCGGCCATCTTCGGGCTGTTGTCGAGGTAATAGGCGCGATCCGGCAGGCCGATGCCGCCTTGCAGGATGTAGGGCACGTTACGCGACGGGTCGGTCAAACCCTGGTTGATCCAGACACCGAACAGGTTCGGCGTGTTGAAGTTGGTGGCGTTCAGTGGGTCCACGTCGGCGCGCAGGAATTCGCCCAGCACGCGCGAGAGGCTGGCGCGATCATTGATCATGTCGATCTTCGCCAGGCGCGGCTTGAGCGCGTTCAGGCCGGCGGACTCGATCGCCGCTTCGTCCATGTAGGCCTTGTAGAAGTCGGCCGCCTTGCGCGCTTCAGGCTTGGCGGACTTGTTGGCCGCCGCTTCCTCGATCAGCTTGACGATGCGGGCATTGGTCTCCTCGGCCAGCGCGTACATCGAGCCCCAGGCGCCGCGGTCGGCCGGGATCTCGGTCTTGTTCATCCACTCGCCGTTGGCATAGGCGTAGAAGTCGTCGCCCGGCAGCATGGTCACGCCGGCCGGCTTGGCAGGCGCGGTGCTGGCGGCGGTGCTTTGCTCGGCGGCCTGCAGCGGCGCAACGGCGAACGCGGCGCCGCACAGCGCCAGGGTGACGGCGGTCTTGATCGGATTCCAGCTGGTTTTCATAAATCCCTTCTTTGTAATGAGGTTTGGTGCTGCGATTACTGCAGGGCGGCGCGCACTTGCGGCAGCAGGCGTGCCTTCTGGGCGGCGCGGATGCGCACGCCATTGCCGACGCGCTCGGCTTCGACAACGCCGTCGGGCCCAAAGTTCTTGCGCATGTAGGCTTCCATCATCTCCGCGTGGGCAGGGTTGGCGGACGAGCCGACGATGCTGGCGAACATGGCGTTGCGGCCCAGCGCTTCCATGTTGTTGAGCAGCGCCTCACGATTGGCGATGGCGAAGTTCCAGGTCTGGTCGAGATGCTCGCTGGCCACGCCGCCCAGGATGTAGGGGGTCAGGTCGGGCGGCGTATCCGGCGACAGCAGCGCCTGCAGGGTGCGCGTGGCCAGGGCCGGGTCCTGCACGCTGGTCAGCGCGCGGCCGAAGCGGTTGCGCTCCTCGCTGGTCGGCGCGCTGGCGGCGCGCGCTGCCAGGGCCTCGTAGGTGGCCGCGTCGGCGTAGCGGCCGGCGGTGCTGGTCACGAAATCGATCATCGATGGCGGCACCGAGGACGGATCCTTCAGGTAGGCCGCGAAGCGGGTGCGGCCCTGCTCGATCGCCTGCGGGTCGCCGGCGCGCGCCAGTGCAGTGGCCAGGATCCCGCGCAGCTGGCTGTCCTCGGCGCTTTCGCCCGGCTTTTCATCCCAGCCCAGCCTGTCCATCTTCGGGTGTATGAAGTCGATCATGAAGCGGCGGATCAGCGCCTGCTCCGGCTCGCCGCGCGCCAGCGAATCGAGGGTGCGCAGGTTGGACAGGATCGAGTCCCAGACCGCCACACGCGGCTCATCGCCATAGCTGCGCACTAATTTCAAATAAGCGTCCAGCCCCATGCGGCCGGCGGAGACAAAGCTCCAGGTATCGGTAAGGAGCTTCAAGCGGGTGCTGTCCGGCAGGCGCGGCGCCTGCTCGGCCAGGGCGCGGAAGCTGGCCGGGTCGTACTGCACCCGGAAGTAGCCGACGCTGTAGGGGTCGACCACCAGCGCGCCTTCGCAGCCGCCCTGGTTGATGGTGGTGCTGGGGCCGGACAGCAGCGTGTACCAGGCCTTGCCGTTGACGGTGCCGACCTGCAGCGGCACGTTCCACAGGCGCTTTTCGCTCGCGGCTTCGTCGAGGCGGTACTGTTCCTGCGACAGGGTCACCTTGCGCTTGCCGTCTTCACAGGTTTGTTCCACCTTGATGAGGGGGAAGCCCGGCTGCAGGGTCCAGTCCGAAGCCAGTTTCTCGACCGGCTTGCCGGAGGCTTTTTCCAGCGCCGCCCACAGGTCGGCGGACGTGGTATTCGAATACTGGTGCTTGGCCATGTAGGCGCGCATGCCCTTGCGGAAGGGTTCTTCGCCCAGATAGGCTTCCAGCATGCGCAGGAAGGCCTGGCCCTTCATGTAGGTGATCGCATCGAATGCCGCGGCGGCCTGCTCGTCGGTGTCGATGCGGGTCTGGATCGGGTGGGTGGTCTTGCGCGCGTCGAGGTTCATCACGTATTCGCGCTCGGCCATGCCCTCCAGGTAGGGGCGCCACTCCGGATGGAAGTGGTTGGTCGCCTTGGCCGCCATCCACGACGCGAAACCTTCGTTGAGCCACAGGTTGTCCCACCAGGCCATGGTGACCAGGTTGCCGAACCACTGGTGCGCCACTTCGTGGGCGTTGATGTTGAAGGTCTGCTTCTTGACCTTGTCCGGGCTCTTCTTCGGGTCGTACAGCAGGGTCGGCTCGTTGTAGACCACCGCGCCCCAGTTTTCCATGGCGCCGTTGAAGCCGCCGGGAATGGCGATCTGGTCCAGCTTGGGCAGCGGGTACGGGATGCCGAAGTAATTATTGTAGTAGCGCAGCAGGTCGCGGGTGGCGGCCAATGGGAAGGTGGCCGAGCCCAGCTTGCCCTCGGTGGTGACGATGCCGATGTCGACGCCATCCTGCTTGCTGGCCAGGCGCTCCATCTCGCCCGCTACCAGCACCACCAGGTAACTCGGCATCTTCGGCGTATTGCCGAAGGTGATGCGCTGCAGGCCGCCGGCGAGCTCTTCGCGTTTCTCGATCGGGGTGGTCGAATAGGCCTTGAAGTTGCCGGGCACGTCGACGGTCAGCTTGAAGCGGGCGCGGAAGGCAGGCTCGTCCCAGGTGGGCAGCATGCGGCGCGCGTCGGTCGGCGCCATCGTGGTGGCGATCAGCTTCTTGTCCTGGCCGGCCGCCTTGTAGTTCACGTAGAACAGGCCGCGCCCTTCGCGGTTGATCTGGCCGCGGAAGGCCAGCGCCAGCTCATATTTACCCGAGGCCAGCGGCTTGTCCAGCTGGAAGCGCAGGGTCTGCTGTTCCTTGTCGAGGATCGGCTCGAGCTTGAGCTTGCCGATGCCCTTGCCGCTCAGCGCAGCCTCATCGATCTGCATGTTGTCGGCGTTCAGCATGATGGTCGAGGTCGGCTTCAGGACCTCGATCTCGACCGTCTGCGTGCCGCGGAAGGTGTTGCCGGCGACGTCAGGCATGATGTGGGCCGCGTACTGCAGCGGCACCACATCCTTCGGCAGCTTGCCCGGCGTGGCGGAAAAGCTGAACGGCGCCTCGGCCTGTGCCGCGGCGGCGCTCAGCGCAAAGGCGACCGCAAGCGCGGCCTTGCTGGCTCGGGCGACTGGCATGTCTCTCATAAAAGTCTCTCTCTCGAATCTGTTTTTATTGGTGCGGCTCCTGCGCTCGATGGCGCAAAAACCCAGCATGCAATGTAAGAAAGCCGGACATCGCCTGCGCCCGGATTGCGACAGACTGCAAAAAACGGGGCCAGACTGCTGAAAACGGGGAATGGCGGCGGGCTTTCGGGACCATGCACTATAGATCGAACATGCATTACTGACAACATTCATGTCTATCGAAAAATTTTTCAATATTTTTTCGAGAAACCCTCAAGTTGTCCAAAACCCGTCCGTAAACGCCTTAGATACCCGGCAATCCGGCCGGCGTTACTTGTCTCGGTGCCAACATGACCTCGAACGACGTCCTCTCGATGTACGAAAACCTCGCTGGCGTGAGCAGCCAGATGAAGGGCGCCGCTGAGGCTGGCGACTGGGCCGGTTTCGACAAGCTGAAGACACAGGCAAGTGCAGAGGCAGGCGCCGCAGCGGGTGGCGTGCCGGCGCTGGATGGCGCGATGCGCCAGCGCAAGGTCGACCTGATCAAGCAGCTGATGGCCAATGACCGTGCCATCCGCGAAGTGACCGAACCGTGGATGGGCCAGCTGGATCGCGCGATGTGCGCGCACTGAGCCAATTAGGATTCGAGAATGAAGGCACCTGCGGGTGCCTTTTCTTTTGCTATTACGCTTCCAGGTTGCTCAGTTTGCCGAGGCAACGGCGCTGGTAGCTGTTCAGCCCTTCCGTCACCAGCGCATCGTCTTCCGCCATCAGCCCCGCGTCGATCAGGAGGCGCAGCTTGGCAATCTGGTCGCCCTGCTCCAAGGCTTGGGCCAGGCTCGACCCGCCCGCCTCCCCTGCCTGCAGGATCGCCTCCGCCACGTTGCCCGGGAAATCCCAGTGCCTGGCGATGACCGCCGACAGCTCCCTGCTGCGCGCCAGCAGTTCGAGGCCGAAGGCTTCCGAACGCGGCACCTTGCCGTTCAGGCAGATGCGGTCCGCCAGCCGGAAGGCGACGACCAGCCCCACGTCCTGCATCAGCCCGGCCAGGCAGGATTCGAAGATGTCGGCCGTCACCGCTGAAGCCATCAGGCTGGCCGCGACCGCGCATTTCTCGGAGTGGTTCCACACCAGCGGCGCCGCCCGGCGCGTGAAGCCCGCCTCCTGCAGCCGGATGATGGGCCGGAAGGCGACCCGCGCCAGCAGCATGCGCAAGCCATTCTGGCCCAGCATCATGATGGCCGCGTCCAGGGTCTTGATCGGGGTGGCGGGCCGGTAGTAGGCGCTGTTCGCCTCGCGCAGGACTTCGGCGACCAGCACCACGTCTTCGCCAACCTGGCTGGCCAGTTCGCCGGTGGAGACGCTTTCGTCGCGCAGGCTGCGCAGCAGGCGGGGAATCAGCTCGGGGACGCGCGGCACCAGTTCGGCCGCCACCGCGGGGTTCTGCGCAAGGGCGCGCACCTGGTCGAGGATCTCGCGCTCGGTGTCCGGCGGCGCGTCGAAGACGGCCGGCCCTGCCAGCCAGCGGTAATACAGGGCGTCGGTCTGGGCCTTATCCGCCGCTTCTTCTTGCACGCCCTCGCCGTCTTCCAGCGGGGCTGCCTGCGGTTCCGTACCGCTGAGTATTCGATTGATCCAGTTTTTCATAGGTGGCCAGGTCTGTGCCGCACAGTGATTGTAGCCTGTCCGGCGCGCCACCGGCAGACCAAGTATGCATGCCGCATCGCGCAGCGCATCCTGGCCCTGAAAAGACAAAAGCGCCCGAAGGCGCTTTTGATGGAATTCGGGAGAGCGATCACCAGGTATCTCCTGGCGTCGCCTCTTGCCGGTTGCATCCGGCGTTCGCTGCCGCAGCTGGCAATCGAACTGCTTCCGGACACAGGCGTTTCTTCAACGTTACCCGGTTTCCGCGCCACGCTATCGGTGGTGGCTGCGCCAGGACTCTGTGCCGTTCATGATCTCGCGACCACGAAATGAGTATATCGCAAAAATTAAACTTGTGTAGACGACTCGTGTGCGCCCTCTTCCAGGGTCGGCTCGACTGTTGCTTTCGGCGCAGGCTTGCGGGCAAACCGCGCTTTCAGGCGCGTGACCAGGCCGACGCGCGGCTCGACCACGCGCGCCTTGGCCTTGCGGCGGCGCAGGACGACGAGCAGCGCCGTCAGCAGCGCCAGCACGCCGGCAGCGGCGCCGGCGACCGGCAACCAGGGCGTACCCGCCTCCGGCACCGGCTCCGGCTTCTTCTTTTTCGGCTTGTGCGCCTTCACCGGCGGCACGACCGATGCCGCCGACGCGCCGGCCGCCACCTGCAGTACCTTGACCTTGTCCTCGAGCTGGCCCAGCTGCTCGCGCAGCATGGCGTTCTTCGCGCCCAGCATGACGCAGGCGTCGACATCCTTCTGGACCGCCGGGGCGCAGGCGGCGCCCGCCGGGGGCGGCGTCGGCTCAGGCTTGACGGGGATGGGTTCGACCGGCTTGGGCGCCACGGCAACCGGTTTCGGCTTGGCTGGAACCGGCTTCGGCTTCGCGATAACAGGCTTCGGCGCAGGCTCCGGTTTCGACTCCGCCTTGGCGGCGACGACTGGTGCTACCGGCGCGGGTGGCGCAGGCGCAGGCGGCGGCGCGGGGTTCGGATCCGGCGTCAGCCACAGGGTGGCCAGGCGCACGCTGCGCTGCGAGCCATCGGCCAGTTCGAGATAGAGATGCAGGTGTTCCGAGGCTACCGCCCCGGTCGAGGTCAGGTGCAGGAACTGGCGCCCGTCGCGCCGCATCACCGACATCCGCACGGTTGACAGCACCGCCGGCATGCCGATGTTGGCGCCGCGGTAGACATTGGCGCTTGCCAGGCGCACCTGGACCGGGTTGGCGGCGTCTTCCAGCATGGTCAGCTCGATGTCGGCCACCAGCGGCTGGCCGATGAAGGAACTGACGCGCGCTTCGCCGAGCTCGGCCGCCTGGGCAGCGCCGGCCAGCAAGGCGCAAGTGAATAACAGTGGAAGGCGGCTAGCCATAGGAAACCAGGAAAAATGAAGCCCGAGCGTATTTAACGGACAATCAGCTAAACTCTTTAGCCATAGCCCCGCATACCAGAGGAAAAGCCATGGAAAACAGGATTGAAAAAGACAGCTTCGGCCCGATCGAGGTACCGGCGGACCACCTCTGGGGCGCCCAGACCCAGCGTTCGCTCCACCATTTCCACATCTCGACCGAGCGCATGGCGCCGGAACTGGTCGCCGCCCTGGCCCAGGTCAAGCGCGCCGCCGCCGCCGTCAACCGCTCGCTCGGCAAGCTGCCGCTTGAGAAAGCCGAGGCCATCATCCGCGCCGCCGACGAAGTGCTGGAGGGCCGCCACCCGGCCGAATTCCCGCTGGCGGTCTGGCAGACCGGTTCCGGCACCCAAAGCAACATGAACATGAACGAGGTGCTGGCCAACCGCGGTTCCGAGCTGATGGGGGGCGAACGGGGCGAGAAGCGCCTTCTGCACCCAAACGACCACGTCAACATGGGCCAGTCCTCGAACGACATCTTCCCGACCGCCATGCACGTGGCGGCGGCAGCCGCGGTGGCGCAAAACCTGCTGCCGGCCCTGAGCCAGCTGCGCTCGACCCTGCTGCGCAAGTCGCGCGACTTTGAAAGCATCGTCAAGATCGGCCGCACCCACCTGCAGGATGCGACGCCATTGACGCTGGGCCAGGAATTCTCCGGCTATGTGGCCCAGCTGGAATTCGCCGAAAGCGCGATCCGCGCCACCCTGCCCGGCCTGCTGGCGCTGGCCGCCGGCGGCACTGCGGTCGGCACCGGCCTGAACGCGCACCCGGAGTTCGCGCCGCGCATCGCCGCCGAGCTGAGCTCGCGCACGGGCCTAAGCTTCAAGAGCGCGCCCAACAAGTTCATGGCCCTGGCCGGCCACGACGCCATGGTCGCCGCCCACGGCGCCATGAAAACGCTGGCCACCGCCCTGATGAAGATCGCCAACGACGTGCGTTGGATGGCGTCCGGCCCGCGCTCGGGCCTGGGCGAGATCACAATCCCCGAGAACGAGCCGGGCAGCTCGATCATGCCGGGCAAGGTCAATCCGACCCAGTGCGAGGCGCTGACCATGCTGTGCTGCCAGGTGTTCGGCAACGATGTCGCGATCACGGTCGGCGGTTCGCAGGGCAACTTCGAGCTGAACGTGTTCAAGCCGATGATTGCGCATAACTTCCTGCAGAGCGCGCGCCTGCTGGCCGACGGCATGCGCTCTTTTGATGAGCATTGCGCCCAGGGTATCGAGCCGAACCACAGCCGCATCGCCGAGCTGATGGAAAAATCGCTGATGCTGGTGACCGCACTGGCCCCGCACATCGGGTATGATCGCGCCGCCCAGATCGCCAAGACCGCGTCGCACGAGGGCCTGACCCTGCGCCAGGCCGCGCTGCAATCCGGCTTCGTCGACGAGCAGCAGTTCGACCAGTGGATCGTGCCGATCGATATGACCAGGCCGGATCCAGTCGACTAAACCATATTACCCCGAGGATAGAATGCAAAAAATAGATTTCGATTTGACATCAGAATTCGTCGAGGTCAACCAGCTGCTGAAGCTGGTCGGCCTGGTCGACAGCGGCGGCGCCGGCAAGAACATGGTCGCCAGCGGCGTGGTGTCGGTCGACGGGAAGCAGGAGCTGCGCAAAACCGCAAAGATCCGCAGCGGCCAGACCGTCAGCGTCGGCGACATTCAGATCCGCGTCCAATAAACGTCCAAAAAACGGCGGGCTTATGTTTGCGCCCTAACAAACAGAGCGGGGCTTCCTTGTTTATATTTTAAGTCATCAGAATCGACTTAAATCAACCGGCCACAGGTGAAGCCATGGAAACCCCGAACCGCGCCCAGAATCAGGAACAGCTCATCGGAGACCTGCGTCTCGTCATCGAGAACGCCGAAGAGCTGCTGAAAAACACCGACCACTACACCAGTGCGCTGTACCAGAACGCGCGCGCCAAGCTGGCGCTGGCACTGGAAGCGGCCAACGAGGAACTTGCCCGTTTCGAGGATGCCCAGCTCGAGCGCATGATGGCCGCCACTCGCGCCGCCAACGAGCGCTTCTGCGACTGTACCGGCGAACAACGCATCCTGCGCGCTTTCCACTAAGCACTATTCAGATACCCGGCCGGCTCCGTCCGCCGCAATCGCGGCCACCACGCCGTGCCTGAACCAGCCTTGCAGCATGGCGCCGATGTCCGGCGCACTGTCGACGTCCAACGCGGCGTCGATCGCCTCACCGAAGCTGGCGCCCGCTGCCAGCCGCTTGAGAGCAGCCGCCTCCGGCGCACCCGTCTCCACCACCTCCACCTGCCAGCCGCGCCGCACCACCAACGCGGTGCATGGCACGTCCACGCGTGCCGGCAGGGGTGGACCATCCGCTTGGTGTGCTCGCCATAAGGAAACGATAGCCCAGGGGCTGTGCAGCAGCGCCACGGACGGATGCAGGGTGAAACGGGCGGCGTCGAGGGTTTCCGGCGCCATTGTCGCCAGTGCGTCGGCGCCGACCGGTTCGAGCTCCGGCGCAAGGTGGGCACGGTGAACCGCCCACTCGAGGCGCGCCACGTCCGGCAGGTAGGCGTACGGCGCCGCCGGGGCGAAATCCGCCAGAAAATCCGCGAACCGTGCGCCGAAACCGGCCAGGTCCGGGTCTTGCGAAGGCGACGCCTTGCCGTAGGCGCGCGCCAGGCCTGCGAAGAATTCCTCGCCCACCAGCTGGCGCAGCACCGGATAGGTGTCGCCAAGGGCGCGCTCCCCGCCGGCAGTCAGGTTGCCGCGGTATAGGGCCAGCCGGTCCACCCTGCCCTCGCTCAGCAAGGGCTGCAGCGTGGCTTCGTGCTGGCGGTCGAACAGCGCGTCGCCGAAGCGCTGCTGCAGCGTGGCCAATTGGTCGTATGAGGCCGCGCTTGCTACGGGCCGGATAGGCGGCGCGGCAGCCGCCGCAGGAAACGCACGCGCGATGGCGCTCGCCTTGTCAGCCTCCGCCACCAGGACCTCGAGCGACGGCAGGTCCGCGTCCCACTCGACTAGCGTTGGCACTGCGCCGAAGCGCTGCAGGGCCGCCCGGTACAGGTCCCAGACCGGCTCCGCCACCGCCGCGCCGTGGTGGTCGACCAGGGCAAGCGGCGTTTCGAGGTGCCCGGCCAGGTGGATTTCGCCCACGCTGCCCACAGGCAGTGCGGCGATGGCGGCGCGTGCGTCTTCGCCATGGTTGTGCTGGTTGACGTAGAGGTTGTTCACGTCGAGCAGGATGCCGCAGCCGGTACGGCGCGCCAGCTCAGCCAGGAATTGCGCCTCGCTCATGGTGTCGGCACAGAAGCGCACGTAGGTCGAGACGTTCTCGACCAGCAAGCGGCGGCCCAGCCGCGACTGCACCCGGTCGACGCGCTCGCATAGCAGCCGCAAGGAGGCTTCGTCCAGCGTCACCGGCAGCAGGTCATTGAGCTGGCGGTCGGCCAGTGCGCCCCAGCTCAGGTGTTCGGAAACGAGGAAGGGATCGACCGCCTCGACCAGCGCGCGCACGCGCTCCAGGTGGGCATCGGAAAAGCCGTGCGCCGAGCCGAGGCCCAGGCCGACGCCATGCAGGCTGAGGGAATAGTCGCGGCGCAGCTGGGTCAGCACATGCCAGTCCCAACCGCTGCGGGCGAGGTAGTTCTCGCTGTGGACTTCGATGAAGCCGACCGGCGGGCGCTGCTCCAGGAAAGCGCGGTAGTGCGGCGCGCGCAGTCCCACGCCGGCGGTGTGCATGGATTACTTCTTGGCTTCGGCCTTGGCCGGTTCGGTCTTTCCTGCTTCCAGCGAGCCGCCCAGCTTGGTGCAGCTGCCCTTGGCGACAAATTTCCACTCGTTCGGATCGTTGTCGACCTTAGCCACGCCGGCGCAGCCGTGGGTGGCGGTGCCGCAGTCGTTCTGGCCGGCCTTGGCCACGCCATAGCAGGCTTCCTGGTCGGCCTTCGGCGCTCCCATCTGGTCCTGGGCGGCGGCATGGGCGCAGACGCTGGCAAGGGCAGCGGCGATCAGGGCGTGGCGGTGGGTCATGCGGGTACTCCTGGCTGGGGAAAGGCGCCAGTATTTATCAGGCGGGGGAAAGATGCAAGGTGGGAGGATGGTGGAGCTAGTGGCAGCTCAATGTAAATTGGGTTCCCGCCTGCGCGGGAACGACGTGCTCAAGTAATGGCCCAAAAGGTAACGCTAACTATCACTACCAGCCTAAAGACCGTCATCCCGGCGAAGGCCGGGATCCAATTTCTGTCAGAACAGCCGAAGCGCGACGATCAAGCCGTGGTATTGATCTTGTTACCCAAATGCGCCGGCAGATTCGCCGACTGCACCGCCGGCAGCGCGTCGAGCAGCTGGGTGGCGGTTGCTTCCTGGATCTGTTGCGCCTTCTTGAACACGGCCAGGCTCACTTCCTGGCGGTTGCCGGTTTCGGCGATGCTGGTGGACAGTTTGGCAATGCTGGAAACATCCATGTCATTCTCCCATTGAGGCGTATCCACCATTTACGGCGCCATCCGCGAGAACTTTAGGCCTTCAGCGCATCCAATTTTGCAACCAGGCCAGGACTTGATCGGGATCATTCAGGTCCAGCCAGGCCAGCCCGCCCGCCCCGTCCGGGCGCGGCGTATCCGACACCACGGCCACGATGTCCGCATCCTCCGGATACAGCGCCGGCCGCCCCAGGCTGGGGCGGAACACTTCCAGCTTGGGGATCCGCTCCCACTTGTAGCCTTCCACCAGGGTCAGGTCGGCCGGCGCCAGCCGCGCCAAGTGCTCAAGCAGCGAAGGCTCGTCCGCCCCGCGCAGTTCGCGCAGGATGGCGACCCGGTAAGGCGAGGCCAGCATCACCTCGGCCGCGCCCGCCATGCGCAGGCGCGCACTGTCCTTGCGCGGCGGCTCCAGTTCGACGTCATGGTGGCTATGCTTGACGACATTCACGCGCAGGCCCTGCCCCGCCAGCCGGCCAATCAGGTGTTCCAGCAGCGAGGTCTTGCCGCTGCCGGACCAGCCGACCACGCCCAATACCGGACCGTGGCCGCCGCTAGTAGCCGACACGGTAGCGATAGCCACGGAAATTCATGATCGCCGCCTTCGGCAGCAGGCGCTCCAGCACCAGCCCGGGCGCGACCTCTTCCCCTTCGCGGCGCAGCATCTTGTCAACCAGGAGCAGGCGTTCGGCCGGATTCGGCGAATAGATGTAGCCGCCGAAGGCCACTTTCGGGATATCGCGCTGCACCGCTTCCGGCAGCGACTGCAGCGGGCCGACGTTGTCCTCGGCCGGCGCGGGCGCCGCCGCCACCAGCACGGGACGCGGCGATTCCGGCGCGGCCTCGACCGGCGCGGGCGCTGGGGCCGGTTCCGCCTTCGGCCTGGCCGGCGCTTCTTTCGGCTTCACCGCTTCCACCGGCTTGGGCGGCGCGACCGGCTCCGGCACTGGAACGGGCGCCGGCACGGCCGCCACGGGCGGGGCAACTGGCGCAGGCGCCGCCTGCGCCACGACGGGGGCCGGTGCGGGCGCCTGCTGGCGCAGCAGGAACAGCGCCCCCAGCGCCACCACCAGGGTGCCGGCGACGACGCCGACGATCAGCGGGTTGCGGCTGCTGCGGGTCACGGCGGCCGTGTAGCTTGGCGCCGGTGCGTGGATGGTCGGGGCGTTGCCGAGCTGGCGCTCGGCCTGGGCCTTCTTGAGGGCTTCGAGGATGTACGACATGCGTTATTTTCCTATCGCGGCCTGCGCCAGCAGGCGTGGCTCCGGCACGCCGGACAGCTGGTTCAGGCGCATGTAGGTGCGCGGACCGGCCAGGCCGTCCGCCTTCAGGTTCTGCGCCGCCTGGAAGCGCTGCAGCGATTCGCGCGTCGCGGCATCGAGCGGACGCTCGGGTTTCGGCGCCGGCGCCTTGTTGATCTGGGCCAGGCGCCCGGCCACCCAGTCGACATCGGGCCCGCGGTCGCCCGCGGCCAGCTCGTCGCGGAAAGCCTTGGGCATGCGCCAGAAGGTGGTGAACTCGCCGCCGAAGCGCGCAACAAACGTGGCCAGGTCGATCTTTTCGCGCCGTGCGCCCGCGCTCAGGGTGACGCTGTCGGCGTCCAGCGCCGACAGGATGGCGTAGCCGGTGCGCGGGCCGTCGTGCAGGGTCACCACGGCCGGACGGTCGAGCAGGCGCAATTCGTACAGGCCGCCGCGGCCCTGGTGGCAGCGCAGGTCGAGGCGCAGGGCCGCCTCGCAGGGCTTGTCGCCCACCAGCGGCTGGCCCCACAGCGCCGCCAGCTCGCGCAGCGCATTCGCTTCATCGGCCTGCACCGGCGGCACCGCCGAGGCCACCGGCGCCGCTTTGGCAGGCGCCGAGGCGACCGCCGTAGGTCCCGGCGTCCGCGCAGGGATAGCCTGCCACGCCGCCGCGCTGACCGCCGCCAGCGCCAGCACGCCGCCAGCCACCAGCGGCAAGCGCAGGCTGCGCGGCGAGGGCTCGCCGGCGAACACTTCGCTTGCCGCCTTCTTGAGGATGGTGCGCGTCACCTGCGGGCTGTTCTCGACGTAGGCGCCGAGCAGCGCGCGGTCGCACAGCAGGTTGATGCGGCGCGGGACGCCGTGCGTCAGCGCATGGATCAGGGGCGTGAGCGAGGGTGGGAACGGCGAGCCGCCCGCGCCCGCCACCGCCAGCCGGTGCGCGACATAGGCGCCGGTCTCGCCCTCCGACAGGGGCCCCAGGTGGTAGCGCGCGATCACGCGCTGGGCCAGCTGTTCCAGTTCGGGCCTGGCGAGCATGGTGCGCAGCTCGGGCTGGCCGATCAGGATGATCTGCAGCAGCTTCCTCTCGCTGGTCTCGAGGTTGGTCAGGAGCCGCAGCTGCTCCAGCACCTCGGCCGACAGGTTCTGCGCCTCGTCGATCACCAGCACGTTGTTCAGCCCCTGCGCGTGCGACTCCAGCAGGTAGCGGTTGATGGCGTCGACGTAGCCTTTCAGTCCGAGCGGCGTGCCGGCCGGCGGCAGTTCGATGCGCAGCTCGTCGCACACGCTCAGCAGCAGTTCCTCGACGCTCAGGCGCGGGTTGAAGATGTAGGCCAGGCGGCAGTTGTCGGGAATCTGCTCGATGAAGCAGCGGCACACCGTGGTCTTGCCGGCCCCGATCTCGCCGGTCAGCAGGACGAAGCCGCCGCCGCTGCCGATGCCGTACAGCAGGTGCGCCAGCGCCTCACGATGGCGCTCGCTCATGAACAGGTAGCGCGGGTCAGGGGCGATCGAGAACGGCGCGCCCTTCAGGTGGAAGTAGTGGTTGTACATGAACAATGCTAGCGGACGGGCAGCGATTTGAACTTCGCGCAATATATCTTGCTTTTGTCATTCTTGTAAGCGATCGTGCTGCCCGAGCTTGACACGCGCAAAGGAAATGGCGAGGCGTCGACTGCCCGGAAGGCCGTCCCGGAGGCGGCCTGGATCGCGCCTTCCAGCTCTTGCGGAGTGCTGTCGGTGAGGGCGGCGATGAAGACCATCTCGCTGGTATCGTCGCTGACCATGACTTCCTTCACTTCCGCGCCCCACAGGGTGGCCTCGACCTTGAACCAGTACGCCCCGCCCTCGCGCTTATAGGCCGGGCCGAAGGAGCTGGTCAGGTAGTCGTGGAAATAGCGGTTCTCGAGGTGGCTGCGGCACAGCAGCGCGTTGCCCACCACCTGGCTGAAGGTCGAGGGCATGGCCTGCGTAGCCAGGGAAGCGGCAGACAGTGCAGCGGCGAGCGCCAGGCGGGAAACGCGCACGGCGGCCTACAGCCTGGACAGCCAGGCGCGGTTGGCCGCGATCTGGGCCTTGACCGTGGCCGGCAAGGCCTCGAAGCAGCCGGGGTGCTGCTTGAGCGCATGCTCGCGCACTTCCTTCTGCATGCCGTTGATGAGGAAGACGTAGACGGCAGCGCCTTCATCGTTCTTGCGGGTGCCCATATAGCGAATCACGGGAGTTCTCCTTCCATCCCCGCATTATGACACCGCCCGGCCCTGCCCCGCCACGCGCCAGGCCCGACAGCGGTCAAGGCGTGGTCGTGCGCACCGCCCGGTAGGCGCTGCTGTTGCGGTCGAGCCACATTTCGAGCATGGCCCGGTTGTCGTGTTGCCAAGGATGGAAACGCGGCGAAAAGTAGTGCAGCACCGGACCGGCCATGTGCCAGGCCAGCCCGCGCCGCCCGAACCACATGCGCGCCGCGCTGGCCCAGGTGCCCGCCCTCCACAGCGCACCGTCGCGCTTCAGGTTGTGCGCGGTCTGGACCAAGTTATCGAACCAGAACACCAGGCTCACGTGCACGAACCACAGCACCCGGCGCCAATAGCCGCCGCCGGCGGCGCGGTAGGCGTCGAAAGCGACCGCCTTGTGCTCCAGCTCCTCGACCGCATGCCATTCCCACAGCCGGCGCAGGCTTGGCTCGGCATCGGCTATCCATTCCGGATGGCGCAGCACGCCGTCGGCCAGCATGGCCGTGTAGTGCTCCAGCGCGCAGGTGATCGCCACCCGGCTGCGCACGGAAAAGCCGGTGACCCGCCGCACCCGGCGCGCGATGCGATCGCCGGTGACGAAGGACAGGCCCTGGCGCTCCAGTTCGGCGTTGTACTGGACGTGCATGTGGCGGTGGGTCGCTTCCTGGCCGATGAAGTCCTTGACCTCGGCGCGCAGCCCCGGATCGGTAAGGCGCTCTGGCGGAATGGCGCGCAGGCTGTCGATGAACATCTGCTCGCCGATCGGGAAGGTCATCGACAGCGCATTGAACAGCTGGGTGCGATAGGCATCGCCGCCCAGCCAGCGGCGGCCGAAGCCGCGCGACAGGTCGACGTCGAGCTGGCGGACGGTAAGCGAAGACATGGCACCCCCTCGAAAAGAGGCCTCCACTATAGCATTAGCGCGCCACCGGAATCCGCGCCAGCATGTCCAGCAACTGGTCGACGTCCACCGGCTTGGTGAGGTGGTGGTCGAAACCGCTGTCCCGGGTGCGGCGCCGGTCTTCCTCCTGGCCCCAGCTGGTCAGCGCCACCAGCACCAGGCCGGCGTTGGCCGGTTCCGCGCGCAGGCGCCAGACCGCTTCCGCAACTCATCCGCCGGAAAATGCACTCTGTTCCGCGTTTTCGCGCATCCGTCGGTTTCCCCATGCGGCGCGCAGCGGCCTGCCGTATCGTTCAGGCTCCCGATGATCCTTCACAGAACAAGAACATGAAGACAGCCCTGAAACCCCTCGTGCTTGCCGCCGCCCTCGGCGCCGGCTTCCTCTCCATCCAGGCCAGCCACGCCGAGGCGCCTGCGGCGAGCGTGACGCAGCAGCGCGCGGTCGCGGGCTTCAGCGCCATCGAACTGTCAGGCCCTTATCAGGTCGTGGTGCGGGCCCAGGGCCGCCAGGCGGTGCAACTGTCGGGCGACCCCAAGCAGCTCGCCGAGATCGAGACATTCGTGCGCGGCGATACCCTGGTGGTGCGTCCGGTGCAGCGCAACGGCTTCCACTTCAGCTGGGGCAAGCGCGAGACGCCCACCATCAGCATCACCGCTGGCCAGCTCAAGAGCCTCAAGATGAGCGGCAGCGGCGACGTCGAGCTGGCGCAGCTCGCCGGCGACAGTTTCACGCTCAGCGTCGACGGTCCCGGCGACCTGCAGGCCTCCGGCGCAGTGCGAGAACTGGCGCTGCGCTCGAGCGGCAGCGGCGACGTCGACCTGCACCGGCTGAAGGCGGCCAACGTCAACCTCACCCAGTCGGGGCCGGGCGACGTGCGCCTGTCCGGCGTCGGCAACGAGCTGGCGGCGACGCTGAGCGGTCCCGGTGACCTGGAAGCCGACGACCTGCGCCTGGCGCGCCTGAGCGCACGCCTGGACGGGCCCGGGAGCATGAAACTGTCGGGCAGCGCGCGCGAGCTGCGCGCCGAGATCGGCGGCTCGGGCGACTTCGAAGCCTGCGCGCTGGCGGCCGAGGCGGTGTCCACCGTCCAGCAGGGACCGGGCAGCGCCTGCGTCGCCGGCAGCATCAAGAAATTCGACGCCCAGGTGAACGGTTCCGGTTCGCTGGAAGCCCGCGGCCTGCAGGCAGCGAGCGCCATCGTGCGCCTCGGCGGCCCCGGCAGCGCCAAGCTCGATGGCAGCATCGGCGAGCTCACCGCGGACGTCAGCGGCTCGGGCGACCTCGATGCGCGCGGCCTGAAGGTGCGCCGTGCGGCGCTCAAGGCCAGCGGCCCCGGCGACATCGAGCTGGCCGGCGTGTCCGACATCCTGGACGCCGAACTGCACGGCTCCGGCGGCCTGAATGCGAGCATCGACGGCAAGCGCCTGCTGCTCAAGATCAGCGGACCGGGCTCCGCCCACATCGACGGCAACGTCGAACTGGTCAAGGCGCGCATCAGCGGTTCGGGCGGGTTGGAGGGCCGCGGCCTGACGGCCGGCCGCGCCGACATCTCCGTCACCGGCCCATCCAGCGCGGCGGTGAAGGTGAATGGACAGGACGAGCGCCGCAAGGCCGCGCGCGGCGAGCGCCAGGCGGCGCTGCTGCTGATCGACCGCAACGGCAGCCGCCAGAACGCACCCTGATCGATCCCGGCGCCGCCGTCCGGCGGCGCCACCTCTTCCTCAAGCAATACCAGCCGCTTTTCGAGCGCTCGACAATACCAGTTCGCGTACCAATAAAAACATTTGCAAAATCAATGGTTTATGCAAATTTCGTGTGCATTTCAACGCATTCTTGCACAGGAAATTTGCATACCAGTTAAATACCTGTTGACATCGCCTTAGCGCCTCCCTATAGTGCGCTGACCTCCCGGCTCAACACTCACACCATGACCGACTATCTCATCGGCGTCGACGGCGGCGGCACCGGTACCCGCGTGCGCCTGGCCCGTCCCGACGGCACCGAACTCGCGCAGGCAAGCGGCGGGCCTTCGGCACTGTCGCGCGGCATCGACAATGCCTGGACCACCATCAACGGCGTCGTCGCCGACGCCTTCGCTTCCCTCGGCATCGACAAGGTCCCGATGGCTTCCTGCGCGATCGGCCTCGGCCTGGCGGGCGTGCACAACAAGGAATGGGCGGCCCAGTTCGTGGCAAGCAATCCCGGCTACGCCGCCCTGGCCCTCGACACCGACGGCTTCACCACCCTGATGGGCGCCCATGGGGGCAAGCCCGGCGCAATCGTCGCAATCGGCACCGGCAGCGTCGGCGAAGCCATGCTTGGCGACGGCACCAAGGTGGAAGTCGGCGGCTGGGGCTTCCCGGCCGGGGACGAAGCGAGCGGCGCCTGGATGGGCCTGCGCGCGCTGAACCACATCGAACAGGTGCTGGACGGCCGCGTCGAAGGCCGCGCTTTTGCGCGCGACGTCATCGAATTCTGCGGCGGCTCGCGCGACGCGGTGCAGGTCTGGTTAGGGCGCGCCAACCAGACCGCCTACGCCGGCCTGGCGCGCTTCGTGGTGGCCCATGGCGAGCTTGATCCGGTGGCGCGCGCCATCCTCGAACACGCGGGCCGCGAAGTGGCCAGCATCGCCGAAGCGCTCGACCGCAGCCACACCCTGCCGCTGGCCCTGTGCGGCGGGCTGGGCGAGGCGCTGCGCGCCTGGCTGCCGGCCGCCACGCTGGCGCGCTGCGTGCCGGCGCAAGGCGATTCCGCCGCCGGTGCGCTGCGCATGATCGCGCGCCAACTTGAAGGAGCAGCACAATGAAAGGCAACATCCTCACCCCCGGCGGCTGGATCCACGGCGAACTGCGCCACGGCGCCTTCATCGAAGGCATCGACGGCCATGAAGTCGATCCTTCCGCCAACGGCGACGACTACATCCTGCCCGGCTTCATCGACGTGCACGTGCACGGCGGCGCGGGACGCGACATGATGGAAGGCGGCGACGCGCCCCACGTCATCGCGGCCCTGCACGCGAAGCACGGCACCACCGCCCTGCTGGCCACCACCATGACCGCGCCGGTCGAGGACATCGACCGGGCGCTCAGCGCCATCGGCGCCGCATGCAAGGCGCGCGCCAAGGGCGAGGCGCGCATCCTGGGCGTGCACCTGGAAGGCCCGTACATCAATTCCGGCAAGCTGGGCGCCCAGCCGCCCTATGCGCGCGAAGCCACGCTCGACGAAGTCAATCGCTTCAACGAAGCCGCGCCGATGCGCCTGATCACCGTGGCGCCGGAAATCGACGGCCACATGGAACTGCTGCGCGCGATCGCCGATGCCGGCATCCGGGTCCAGATCGGCCACACCAACGGTTCGTATGAAACCGGCGTGCAGGCGCTGGAGCACGGCGCGGCCGGTTTCACCCACCTGTTCAACGCCATGCCCGGCCTGCACCACCGCGATCCCGGCATGGTCGGCGCCGCGCTGGCCCACGCCGAATACGCCGAGATCATCCCCGACCTGCTGCACGTGCATCCGGGCGCGATCAAGACCGCGCTGCGCTGCATTCCGAAGCTGTTCTGCGTGACCGATTCGACCGCCGCCGCCGGCATGCCGGACGGCGAATACATGCTGGGCCGCCAGGTCGTCCACAAGTGCATGGGCGGCGTGCGCCTGGCCGACGGGACGCTGGCCGGCAGCACCCTGACCATGGACCAGGCCCTGCGCAACCTGGTGAAGATCGGCCTGCCGCTCAGCGAAGCGAGCCGCCGCGTTTCCACCAATGCCGCCGACTACCTCGGCGAAACCCAGCGCGGCCGCCTCGCGCCGGGCTGCCACGCCGACTTCGTGGTCCTCGACCGCGACCTGAACATCAAAGCCGTTTATATCGAAGGAGAAGCGCAGTGAACACCCCCACGTCCCTCATGTACCAGGAAGCCCTGTCCGCCGGCGACTGCGTGGCGCAGCAGCTGGCGCAGGATGCCGAACGCTACGCGGACCTGGGCCGTGCGCTGCGCTCGACCAACTTCCATAGCGCGGTGACGGTGGCGCGCGGCAGCTCCGACCATGCGTCGAGCTACCTGGCCTACCTGATCATGGCGCGCATGGGCCGCCTGGTGACCTCGCTGCCGATGTCCCTGATCACGCTGTACAAATCACCGCTGGTCACGCGCGACACCCTGGCGGTGTCGATCTCGCAGTCGGGCCAGAGCCCGGACGTGGTGGAACCGATCACCTATTTCCGCGACGGCGGCGCCACCACGGTGGCGCTGGTGAACGACGCCAGCTCGCCCCTGGCCCAGGCGGCCGAGTGGACCATGCCCCTGCACGCCGGTAAAGAGCAGAGCGTGGCCGCCACCAAGAGCTTCATCGCCAGCATGGTGGCCGGCGCGCGCCTGGTCGCCGAATGGCAGAACGATCCGGAGCTGAAGGACGGCATTGCGGCCCTGCCGGACGCGCTGCGTGCGGCCAGCCAGGCCGACTGGTCGCCCGCGATCGAAGTGCTGGCGCCGGCCCGCAACATCATGGTGGTGGGCCGCGGCATCAGCTTCCCGGTGGCGCTGGAGGCCAGCCTGAAGTTCAAGGAAACCTCTGCGCTGCAGGCCGAAGCCTTCAGCGGCGCCGAGATCAAGCACGGCCCGATGGCGCTGATCGAGGAAGGCTATCCGCTCCTGATCTTCGCGACCCGCGGACCGGCCCAGGCCAGCCTGGTGGCGCTGGCCGACGAGATGCGCGGCCGCGGCGCGCGCGTGCTGCTGGCGGCGCCGGGCGACATCGCCAGCCGCGACCTGACCCTGCCGACGGCCGCGATTTCCGACCTCGACCCGATCGCCGCGATCCAGGCCTTCTACATGATGGCGGCGCGCCTATCGGAAGCGCGCGGCCTCGACCCGGACAAGCCACGCCACCTGAGCAAAGTCACCAAGACGAATTAAGACGATGACCGACGAATCAATGACTGACTACGTCGCCCTCGCCGGCCAGCTGATCATGGTGCGACTGTTCGGCACCGAACTGGATGCCGAGACCGACGCTTTCCTGCGCCAGTACAAGGTGCGCGGCGCCTGCCTGTTCCGCCAGAACATGCAGGACGCGGCCCAGCTCACCAGTCTGACGGGCGCCCTGCGCGATGCGATGGGGCCAGAGGCGCTGGTCGCGCTCGACCAGGAAGGCGGCGCCGTGGTGCGCTCGACCTGGGTGCCGGCGCCGCCGAGCGGCATGGCGCTAGGCGCGGCGAATGATCCGCAGCTCGCCCGCGAAGTCGGCGCCGCGGTAGCGCGCGCGGTGCGCGCACTCGGCTTCAACTGGAACTTCGCGCCGGTGCTGGACCTGAACAACAACCCGCACAACCCGGTAATCGCCGAACGCTCCTTCGGCGCCGATCCCGAGACCGCAGCCCGCATCGCGATGGCCTGGATGGAAGGCAGCGAAAGCGAAGGCGTGGCCTGCTGCGTCAAGCACTTCCCGGGCCACGGCGACACCCACGTCGATTCGCACCGCGACCTGCCGACGGTCGACAAGCCGCTGGCGGAACTGGAGCGCTTCGAGTTCGCGCCTTTCCGCATCGCTGCGCCCAAGGCTTCCGCCGTGATGACCGCCCACATCGTCTATCCGGCGCTCGACCCGCAATTCCCGGCCACGATGTCGCGTCCCATCCTGACCGGCATCCTGCGCGAACGCTTCGGCTACGAGGGCGTGATCATCACCGACGGCATGGACATGCATGCGATCGCGCACCGCTACGGCGCCGGCGAAGCGGCGGTCAACGCTCTGGTGGCGGGCGCCGACATGGTGATGGCGATCGGCGCGCGCGAAACGCAAGTCGAGACCGTACACGCGATCGCGCGGGCGATTGCCGACGGCGTGCTGCCGCTGGCGGAAGTCGAAGCGCGCCTGGCGCGCCTGGCCAAGCTGGCGGCCGCGCATCCCGCCGGCCCGGTCGCTTACCTGGCCGAGCACGATGACCGCGCCCTGATGGCGCGTGCCTGGCGCGCCGGCCTGACCGCGCTCGGCCGGCCGCAGCGTCCTGCCAGGGGCAGCAAGGTGCGCCTGGTGGCGCGCGCCGACGTGGTCAGCGACGGCGTGTCCGAAGCCGGCGTTCCGGCAGCCAGCGTGGCCGCGGCGCTGGGGCGCCTGTACGAGGTCGAACTGGTCACCTTCCTTGACGCCGAGACTTTCGACTGGAACGCACTGCCGCAGGACGGCCGCTTCACGATCCTCGCCTCGACCGCACGCCGCCGCTACGGCCCGCAGGCCCGCGCCACTTGGCGTCCCGACCTGCACCTGGCGCTGTGGAACCCCTACCAGGCGCTCGACTTCGCGGCCCCGGCCCTGATGACCTACGGCTTCGCACCGCCCGCGGTGGATGCGGTCGTCGCCTGGCTGGCGGGCGAGATCGAGGCGCCGGGACATTGTCCGGTGCCGGGTTTCGAAACGCAGTAAAACCAAGGGGGCCTGCGCCCCCTTCTTCTTTCCTGCACGCATGAGGTAACGCTATGTAACGACACACGCAAAGCAGCGCACAGTACGTCACAATGGCCGGGCACTTTTATGGGACAATGCACATTTGTCCGGGATAGCATTCTCGCCATATTGCCGAGTATGCATGTTCCACAGTTCATTATTGACTTGATTGAAGGATTATTCATGGCCCAATTCCGTCTTGCCCGTCTCTGCCTGATGCTCGCCGCGATCGGCGTATCCGCCCCGGCACTGGTATCCAGCGCCCACGCGCAGCAGAAGAACGATGCTGCGGCTGCCGCCGCCGCGCAGGCAGCGGCGAAGGACACCGTCCGTCCCGACATGTTCAAGTTGCTCGACCCGGCCGCCATCAAGACCCTGATGGATGCGAAGAACTATGCCGAGGTGCAGACCCGCATCACCCAGGCCGAAGCGATGCCGAACCGTACCCCGTACGAAGACTACGTCATCAACCGCATGAAGCTGTCGTGGGCCCTGGGCAGCGACAACAACGCCATCGCGATCCCGACCATGGAAGCGATCCTGGCTTCGGGCCGCCTGGAAAAGGCCGACCAGCTGAACTACTACCAGGCACTGGGCGACGCCAACTACAACTCGAAGAACTACCCCAAGGCGATCGAGTGGTACACCCGCTTCGAGAAAGAAGGAGGCGATGCGGCCAAGGTGCGCGGCGCCCTGTCGCGCGCCCAGATAGCCAGCGGCAACTTCGCCGGCGCCAAGGACCAGCTGATGAGCCAGGTCAACGCAGCCAAGCAGGCTGGCCAGAAGCCGGACGAGAACGTCCTGCGTCTGCTGGGCCAGGAAGCCAACAAGGTCAAGGACACCCAAACCTACCTGTTCGCCCTGGAAAACCTGGTGCAGTACTACCCGACCGACGACTTCTGGCTCGACCTGCTGAGCCGTGGCGTGACCCGCAAGGCCGGCTTCGACGAGCCGACCTACGGCCCGACGATGCTGCGCCTGGAAATGGCCGCCGTGAAGAAAGACCAGGTCCCGCCTGAGCACTACACCTACCTGGCCGAAGTCGCCCTGCGCGACGGCTTCCCGGCCGAAGCCAAGGAAGTGCTGGATGCCGGCTTCGCCGCCGGCGTGCTGGGCAAGGGCAGCGATGCCAAGACCCATAACGCCCTGCGCAGCAAGGCGACCAAGCAGGCTGCCGACGACGTCAAGACCATCGGCGCGGGCGAAGCGAACGCGCAGAAGGCCAAGACCGGCGCTGGCCTCGTCAACATCGGCTGGGCTTACTCCACCATGGGCCAGGCCGACAAGGGCATCGGTTTCATCCAGCAGGGTATCGCCAAGGGCGGCCTGAAGGCCCCGGACGAAGCCAAGCTGCGCCTCGGCATGGCCCAGGCCCGCGCCGGCAAGAAAGCCGAAGCGATCCAGACCTTCCAGGGCATCAACGGCAAGGGCGGCGCGGCCGACCTGGCCAAGTACTGGGTGCTCCTGCTCCAGCAGCAGGGCGGCACCGCGGTCGCTGCACAGTAAGCTTCCACACCCCCAAAAAAAACCGGACCTCATGTCCGGTTTTTTTTTCGTCCCTGCATTGTCCGGATTTTCTGGATGCTATGTGCGCGCGCGAACATCGGTCCTTTCTTGCGGGATCGATAATCGCCGCAATTCAGGGAGGCCGCATGACACAGGTACCGGAAGTACGCAAAGGGCAGGCGCCCGCCAAGCTGGGACGCGACGAATTCCACATCCGTTTCCGCAACGCCTTTCACGATCCCGCCTACGACGCGCTGGCGCAGGAACTGGACGCCATCGAACAGGTGGCCTGGGACGCTTACCATGAGGGCCGCAAGGCCCCGCGCACCGTCAAGGCCGGTCCCGGCTTTGCCGATCCGGGCTATGACCTGTCGGTCGAATGGAAGGAAGCACACGAGCGCCTGCTGGCCGCCGAGCGCCACCAGAAGGATCCGGGCTCGCGCAACCGCGTCCTGCTGATCAACGGCGCCGCGCGCAACGACGGCACCTGCCCCGGCGAGGTCTCGAAGAGCTGGCGCATGACCATGCTGGCGCGCGAGGTGCTGGAAAGCGAAGGCTTCGAGGCCGACGTGCTCGACCTCAGCCTGCTCAATTCCGACTACGACCGCCACATCCACCCATGCAAAGGCTGCGTCTCGACCGCCATGCCGCTGTGCCACTGGCCGTGCAGCTGCTATCCCAACCACGCCGAGCGCCAGGTCAACGACTGGATGAACGAGATCTACGAGCGCTGGGTGCTGGCGCACGGCGTCATCATCGTGACCCCGGTGTACTGGTACCAGTCGCCCGCCGTGCTGAAGCTGATGATCGACCGCCTGGTATGCGCCGACGGCGGCAACCCCGACCCCTCCTCTACCCACGGCAAGAAGGCCGAGCAGGCCAAGGCGCTCGAACTCGAGGGCTGGGACTATCCCAAGCACCTGGCCGGCCGCGCCTATGGCCTGGTGGTGCACGGCGACGTCGCCGGCATCGAAGGCACGCGCCGCTCGCTGGCCGACTGGCTCTCGTGGATGGGCCTGGTGGATGCCGGCAGCTTCGCCCAGCTCGACCGCTACATCGGCTACTACGAGTCCTATGCCGAGAGCCACGAGACGCTCGATCGCGATACCGCGGTACAGGAAGAGGTGCGCAACGTGGCGCGCGCGGTGGGCGCGGCGGTAAAGGAAATCCGCGCCGGGCGCGTGGCCGTCGTCGAGCATCCGCTCAAGAACCCGCGGCCGAAGTAGGCGGTAGAATGCGCGGATGAACGCACTCGCAGAACTGATGCAATCGGCCGCCGGCGGCGGCAAGCTTCCCCTCTACCAGCAGCTGCAGCAGGCGCTGCGGCGCGCGATCGACGAAGGCGCCTGGGGCTCGGCATCGGCGCTGCCGGCCGAGCGCCAGCTGGCGCAGGAACTCGGCATCTCGCGCATCACGGTGCGCAAGGCGATCGACGCCCTGGTCGAGGAAGGCCTCTTGGTGCGGCGCGCGGGAGCGGGCAACTTCATCAACACACGCATCGAAAAGAACTTCGCCAAGCTGACCTCGTTTTCCGAGGACATGCGGGCGCGTGGCCGTGTGCCGCGCAACGAATGGCTCAAGCGTTCGGAAGGCCTGGTGACGCCCGAAGAAGCGCTGCGCCTGCGCCTGTCGCCAGGGACGCCGGTGTACCGCTTCAACCGCATCCGCTACGCCGACGAGGTCCCGATGTGCCTCGAATACGCGACCATCGCCGCCTTTGCCCTGGGTTCGCTGGATGCGGTGGGCGATTCGATGTACGAGGCGCTGGCCACCACCGGCAATCGCCCGGTACGGGCGCTGCAGCGGCTGTCGGCGCTGCTGCTCAACGGCGAGCAGGCACGCCTGCTGCAGACGCGCGAAGGCGACGCCGGGCTGTGCGTGGAACGGCTGGGGTTTGCCCGGGACGGGCGGGCGGTGGAGTTTTGCCGCTCTTACTTCAGGGGCGACATGTATGACTTTGTGGCGGAGCTGAACGCGTCGTAACGCATTGCCCCGCCCACGCCATCAAATCGCGGTGAAACCGCCGTCTACAACCAACTCGTGGCCGTTGACGTACGACGCCTGCTCCGACGCCAGCCACAGCGCCGCATTCGCCACTTCCACCGTCTCGGCAAAGCGCCCCATCGGATGCGAAGCCTTGAGTTTCTTCTCGGCCGCCGGATCGCGCTCGACGGCGCGCGCCAGCATCGGGGTTTTCACCGCCGCCGGGCACAGGGCGTTGATGCGGATGCCTTCGCGCGCGTACTCGGCCGCGGCGCTCTTCGTGAGACCCACCACGGCATGCTTGCTGGCCGCGTAGACCGCGCGGTTCGGCGCGCCCACCAGGCCCGATACCGAGGCCACGTTGACGATCGCGCCGGCGCCCTGCTTCTGCATGTGGCGCAGCTGGTACTTCATGCACAGCCACACGCCCTTGACGTTGGCGTCCATGATGCGGTCGAACTGTTCCTCGTCGCCTTCGGCCAGCGGCGCACTTTCCTCATCCACCGCAGCATTGTTCACCGCGATGTCGAGGCGGCCGTAATAGTTGATGGTCTTCTCGACCAGCGCCTCGACCTCGATCGCCTTGGTGATGTCGCTGCGGACGAACAGCGCCTTGCCGCCCGATTCCACGATCATCGCCGCGGTCGCATGGCCGCCGTCGATCGCCGTGTCGGCGACCACGACATGGGCGCCGGCGCGGCCGAAGGCCAAGGCCGTGGCGCGGCCAATGCCGCTGGCGGCGCCGGTCACGAGGGCCACTTTGCCGGCGAACGGGAGTTCGGCCGGGACTTGCACTTTCGATATGCCTTTCATGATGCTCCTGATGCTTCGCAACTAATGCTTCCCAAGGGAAACATTTTAACGCAGCATCGGGGGGCTTGTCACAAACGGTTCGTAGGGTGTTGCTTCTAGGGCTTGGCTTGGGCCTTGTCCAGGTCCCCCGCCATCACCACCGATAGCTTGGCCGGATCGATCGCCTTGCGGAAGGCCGCGTTCAGTTGCGGCAGCGTGACCGCCATCAGCTTGCGCTCGAACTCGGCCGACCATTCATAGGTGCGGCCCCGGTACAGGTACGAGGTCCAGCCCGAGGCCAGGGCCGCGTCGTTGGCGCGGGTTTGCTGGCGCTGCTGCATCAGGCCCGACTTGGCGTCGGCCAGTTCCTGGGCCGTGAAACCGCCCTTCACCGCACGCGCCAGTTCGTCGCGCACCGCGGCGTCCAGCTTGCGCAGGTTCTGCGGTGCGGCGATGGCGCTGATCGAGAAGCCGCCGGCACGGTCGAGGTCACCCGCCCCCAGGTCGGAACCGCCGCCGTAGGACAGGCCTTCCTTCTGGCGGATGCGGTCCATCAGGCGCGACTTGAGGCCGCCCTCGCCGAAGATGTAGTTGGCCAGCATCAGCGCCGGATAGTCGGGATCCTCGATGTTCAGGTCGAGGTTCATGCTCGCCATGTAGACACCGTTTTCCTTGTCCGGCGTGTTCAGCGAGGTCGACATCGGCGCGACTTCGGCGTGGCGGCGCAGTACCGGCGCCACGTTGGCGGGGGCGCGCCAACTGCCGAACAGCGCATCGACCAGCGGCACGATTTCCTTTGCATCGAAGTCGCCGATGATCGCCATCTCGGCCGGGTTGGCGTTGTAGTACTCGCGGTGGAAGGCCGGCAGGTCTTCCAGGCGCACCGCCTTGACGTCCTCGACGTCTTCTTCCAGCGTGTTGGCATGGCGGATGTCGCCGCGCGGGTACTGGTTGAAGTGGGTGGACAGCGCGCGCGAGGCCACCGCCTGCGGCTCGGCGCGGCTGGCTTCCAGGCCGACCAGCATCTGCTGCTTCAGCTGCTCGAATTCCGCCGCCGGGAAGGCCGGCTCCTTGAGCACATGGGCCGCCAGCTTGAGCGCCTCGACCAGGTTCTCGCGCGTGGTCTGGAAGCCGTTCGGGCTGCCCGTCATCTTGAGCTTGTCGAAGGCGTCGGCCAGTTCGGCGCGGCTGTACTTGCTGGTCCCGCGCATCAGCATGGCCGACGTCATCCCGGAGATCATGCCTTTGCCGAACAGGTTCTTTTCGTCGCCCATGTGCTGGCTCAGGCGCACGGTCACGGTCTCGCCGCGGTTCTTTTTAGGCAGCAGCGCCAGCTTCACCCCGCCCGCGGTGGTCAAGGTGGTGCGCTTCATGATGTTGGCCTGGCTGGGGTCGAAGTCTTCCGACACCAGGCTCGAGGCGGACGGCTTGTAGTCCTTCATCACGGTCTCGACCGGCGGCGCGGCCGGGATCACGGCGCGCACCGGCGCGTCCTCGGGGAGGAAGGTGCCGGTGACGCGGTTGCTGCGCACGAAGTAGCGTGCGGCGCTGGCCGCCACCTCTCCCGCCTTGACTTCCTTGATGCGCTCACGCCCCAGGAAGTACAGGCGCCAGTCGCCCAGCGCGATGGCCTCGGACAGCGCCACGCCGAAGCCCTGGGCGTCGTTGATGCTGCGTTCCAGGCTGTTGAGCCAGGAGCGGCGCACGCGCTCCATCTCTTCCGTGGTTGGCGGCTGCTTGGCCAGGCCCTCGACCGCGTCCGTGAGCGCTTCGCGCACCGGTTCGATCGGGTCGCCCTTCTTCACCACGGCCCCGTAGAACTGCAGGCCCGGCGCATAGCCGGTCTGGCCGAAGCTGAAGACCTGGCTCGCCTTGCCGGTTTCCACCAGCAGCTTGTGCAGGCGGCCATTGGGCGCGTCGCCCAGGATCTCGGAGGCGAAGCCGAGTGCTTCCGAATCGTGCTGCAGGTCGGACGGGATCTTGTAGCCGACCGCGACGATCTGGACGTCGCCCTGGCGCCGCACGGCGAAGCTGCGCTCGCCGTCCTGGGTCGGCTCGACCGTCCAGAACTGGGGCAGCGTGCGGCTTGGCTTCGGGATCGCGCCGAACAGGCGGCTGATGGTAGCCAGGGTCGCATTCGGCTCGAACTTGCCGGCCACCAGCAGCACCGCATTGTCGGGCTGGTAGTAGGTGCGGTAGAAGGCCTGCAGGTTGGCGATTCGGACGTTCTCGATGTCGCTGCGGTTGCCGATGGTCGAACGCCCATAGCTGTGCCAATCATAGGCGATGCTCTGCATGCGCTTGAACAGCACCTGGGCCGGCGAGTTTTCGCCGCTCTCGAACTCGTTGCGCACCACGGTCATTTCCGAAGCAAGGTCCTTCTGCGCTACCGGCGAATGGGCCATGCGGTCGGCTTCCATCTGCAGCGCCCAGTTCAGGTTCTCTGGCGACGCCTGGAACACCTCGTAGTAATTGGTACGGTCGAGCGAGGTGGTGCCGTTGAAGTCCATGCCGCGGCGCGCGAACTGGCCGGTGATGTCGGGGTTCTTTTTCGTGCCCTTAAACAGCAGGTGCTCGAGCAGGTGGGCCATGCCGGTCTCGCCGTAGTTCTCGTGGCGCGAGCCGACCAGGTAAGTCACGTTCACCGTCACGGTCGGGCGCGAGGCGTCCGGGAACAGCAGCACCTTGAGGCCGTTGGCCAGCCGGTATTCGGTAATGCCCTCGGCCGAGGGTCCCAGGCTCGCACCCTTGGGCAGCGGCGCGCTTTTCGCCTGCGCCGCGCCCCAAGCGCTGCCGACCATCACGAAGCAGAGGCTGCCCGCCACCAGGGGCGCGACCAGGCCGCGCTTCATCGTCATCAGGTTCATGGTGTCCTGTCATGTTGGCAGGACAGTGCCGTCCTGCATGTTCTTGAACAATGCAGGATGGTAACAGAGCGCCCGGCTACTGGCGGGCGCGGCGTTCGTGCGATTGTTGATATGGGCTAATACGGGACAATTCCCCCATCTCTTCGGCGAGGAATTCGAGCAGGTCGTCGGCGCTGACGATGCCAGACAGGCTGCCATTGCTGTCGATGACGGGCACGCGGCGGATGCCGCGCAGGCGCATGCGTTCGATGGTCTCGTAGACGTCGTCGGTGTCGCGCGCGGTGAGCAGGTCGTCGGTCATGATGTCGCCGACCTGCAGGCTGGCCGGGTCGAGGCCGGGGGCGATGACCGAGACCACGATGTCCCGGTCGGTCAGGATGCCGACCGGGACGCTGGCGCCGTCGAACTGGTCGACGACGATGACGTCGCCCACGTGCTGGCGGCGCATCATGAGGGCCGCGCCCTGCACGGTTTCATCACGGTTGCAGTGGGCGGCCTGGCTGGTGCAGATGTCGCGGATGTGCATAGTACGGTCCTCCCGCAAACAAAACTGGCGCTACGACTTTCATCATAGCGCTAGTTCCTGAATCCGAAAGGGGACTTAGACAGCCGGTTTTTTCTCGTCCGGCGGCGGCACGAAGCAGGCGTCCGCTACTTGCAGGTCATTGTCCTTGGCGAAGTTCAGCACGAAGTGGTAAGCCAGCGGCTCGACTTTCTGCAGCTCTCGGCTGACCACCACGGCCTTGACGCCGTTGACCATGGTCGGGTGTACCCAGGGGGAAAACTGCAGGTGGGAATCGCGGCCGCGGGCGCCGGGAGCAAAGCACGACATGACGCCGCACAGGCGTTCGGCCCAGTCGCTGGGGCGGAACTGCCTGCCATTGCTGGTAATGCCCAGGATAAAAAACTCGTCCTTCAGCTTTTTATCCGCGGTGTGCGGTGACTCGGCCATAGTGCTGCTTGCTGAAACAAGAATACTGCGTGGATGAACAACCTCAGCTCAGTATTATATCTTATAGAAGACTTGCGGACGAGGCCTGCCGTGCGCTTTGCGACAATTCGCCCTCACCCAAGCCACACCACGCTGGACAGCAGCAGGAGCAGGATCATCCACAGGATCAGCGCCCGCCACACTAGCCCGACCGTGCTCTGCAGCGCGCGCAGGTTCGGTTCCTCGCCCGGCAGCACCTCGGCTTCGCTGTCGCCCAGGTCGACCGTGGCCGCGTCCGCCGGCAACAGCTGCGGCGCGTTCTCGTTCGGCGTACCCAGCCGCACTCCCATCGCCCCGCCGCCCGCGGCCAGGATGATGCCCTTCGATTCGTCGGCCCAGCGGCTGGCGAAGTTACGCCAGGCATAGATCGCGTCTTCGAAGTTTCCCACCACGGCAAAAGCGACCGCCGTCAGGCGCACCGGGATCCAATCGATCCAGTAGAAGGCTTTGGCGGCGAACTGGCCGAAGGCCTCGTTGCGCATGTGGTCGGGTTCGTTCCAGGCGCGCGCCAGGTATTCGGACACGCGGTACATCACCGCGCCCGCAGGCCCCAGCGGCATCAGGAACCAGAAGAATACGCCGAATACGTTGCGGTGGGTGGTGATCAGGGACTTTTCCACGGCTACGCGGCAGATCTCGGTATGGTCCATCCCGACCGTGTCGGTGCGGGTCCATTCGGCCAGCAACTGGCGCGCGGTGGCTTCGTCGCCCTGGTTCAGGGCCAGCTGGATCGAGGTGAAATAATGGCTGTAGTGGCGGAAACCCAGGGTCAGGTAGACGATCAGGACATTCCAGGCAAAGGCCAGCAGCACCAGGTTGAAGTGCATGAACACCCAGTAGATGAGCCACGTCGGCACCATCAGCGCCAGCATCATCAGGATCCAGCCCATGCGGCCATTCTTCTGCTCGCCCGCATTGAACCAGCCCTCGATGCGCATCGCGAATCCCTTGATGCCACCGTAGACCTGGTTGTCGGCGCGCAGCGGCTTCAGCTGCTCGATGATCAGCGCGACGAGGATGGAGAAAAATGTCATTCAGGAATCCTTTTTTGTTCTGGCAATACTGTGCTGCCCGCTACGATAGCGGAGAAGCCAGCCGGAATCAAATGAGGAACTGGAATATGGATTCGGATTTCGGTGAAGGAGCCTGACTTGCCTTCTCGCTAATGTGCTCGCTACACTGGCCACAGACACATTTGAATCGGCGAGCAATGACTCCAGACTTTCATACCGAGGTGCAGAAACTGCGACAGCGGGTCGGCTCTCACGGTCGGACCGATGATGAAGACTGGTGGCGTGTCGGCGGCGTGGTCACTGCGTTGGAGCAGTTTTTAATAAAGCTAGGTCCGCAAGACTGGTCCGACGACGATGTCACAGACCTGCTGTTCGTCCTGGAGCAGTCCAGCACCTCCTACATCGCCGAACTGTTCGGCCAGGACGAGGAAACCCTGCTCGCGCTTGCGCGCCACTCGCTTGCACGCGGCGGTGTCGCGTCCGACGACCTCGCCGAGCAGTTGCAATATTGCGTCGGACATCGCGATGAAGCTGAATCGCTCCTGCTGGCGTTCTTGGGCGATTCGCACGAACGCACCCGGAGGATGGCGTTGCTTTCGCTCGCAGCGCTACAGTCGAGCTCGGTTCCGGCACTGGCGGAGGCGGCATGGAATACCGGGGACGAATACCAGCGGATGGGTGCGCTAAGCGCACTGAAAACCGTGGGCTCAGACCTGTTCCCGATATATCTTGCGAAAGCTTTCGAGGATGGGCGGCAAAACCTCCTGGCGCTGGCACGGCGCTACCAGGACTGACCGGCTGGCATTACCTTGCCTGAGGGACAGGACGCAGCTCAGGCGCGCAGGAAATGGTAGAGGTTGCGCAGCATGGCCGCCGTCGCACCCCAGATGAAGTAATGCTCGTACGGCATCGCATAAAACGTGCGCTTGCCCTTCCCTTCCGGCAGCGACACCGAGCGGCGCTCGTGGTTGGCGCCGGACATCAGGAAGCTCAAGGGGACTTCGAAGATCTCGGCCACCTCGCCCGGATCGGCGCTCAGCTCGAACGGCGGCGACACGATGGCGACCACTGGCGTCACGCGGTAGGCGCTGATGGTGACGTGTTCGGGCAGCACGCCGATGATTTCGACGTGGCGGCGGTGCAGGCCGATCTCTTCTTCCGCCTCGCGCAGGGCGGTCTCGATCGGCGAGGAATCCAGTTCTTCGGCGCGGCCGCCCGGGAAGCTGATCTGGCCGGCGTGGCTGGACAGGTGGTCGGTGCGGGTGGTCAGCAGCACGTGCAAACCGTCCGGCCGCTCGACCAGCGGCACCAGCACGGCGGCGCGGCGCAGGCGCAGGGCCGGCGCAGCCAGGGCTTCATCCGAGGCTTCCGGTTCCCACGGCAGGGTGCGTGCAAAGCGCGCGCGCACGGCCTCGGCAGTCAGGCGCTCGGGCGCGAGTGCGGGCTCGCCGGCGAGGCCTTCGACGGGCATGGCGAGGGGATCGAACACGGGCTTAACCAAAACACATTCCTCGAGTACATAAAGAAAAAGGCATCCTTGCGGATGCCTTTTTCAGAACACAGACGCTATTACTCAGCAGCAGCAACGATAGCTGCTTTGCGCTGCGGCAGCTTTTCCTTGATACGTGCCGATTTGCCCGAACGTTCGCGCAGGTAGTACAGCTTCGCACGACGCACGTCACCACGACGCTTCACTTCGATCGAAGCGATCAGCGGCGAGTACAGCTGGAACGTACGCTCAACGCCTTCGCCCGACGAGATCTTGCGAACGATGAAGTTCGAGTTCAGGCCGCGGTTACGACGCGAGATGACGACGCCTTCGTATGCCTGGGCGCGCTTGCGGTTGCCTTCGACGACGTTGACGCTGACGACGACGGTGTCGCCAGGTGCGAAATCAGGAATCGAGCGGCCGAGGCGCGCGATTTCTTCTTGCTCGAGTTGTTGGATCAGATCCATTTTTATCACTCCAAAAACCATCTTGCTGGCGCTGCTTATTTACAAAGCGTGCCCAGTAGAGGATGGGGTTGAACATGCGGGCAACATGCCCGCCGTACCATGCACATCAGTGCATTCTTACTCGGCAGGCTTGTCCAGCTCTGCCAGAAACTTTTCATCGGCCTTCGTCAGCTGGCCGGCGGCGCGCGCACGCTCCAGCTGATCCGGCCGTTTTTTCAATGTCGCCTCCAGCATGCGCTGGCGGCGCCACTTCATGATCTCGGCGTGGTTGCCGCCCATCAGGACCGGCGGTACCGGCTCGCCTTCGTAGACTTCCGGGCGCGTGTAATGCGGCGAATCCAGCAGGCCGTTGACGAAACTGTCTTCGACCGCCGAGGCTTCGTCGCCCAGCACGCCAGGCAGGAGCCGCACCACCGCATCCATCAGCGCCATCGCCGGCAATTCTCCGCCCGACAGCACGAAGTCGCCCAGCGAGATTTCCTCGTCGACGCAGCGGTCCAGCAATCGCTGGTCCACGCCTTCGTAGCGGCCGCACAGTACGACCAGTCCCGGCTCGTCCTTCAGCGCCACCACCCGCTCGTGCGTCAGCGGTTTGCCTTGCGGCGACATGAACACCACGCGCGGCGCCGGCAGGCCCAGCTCGACCTGGCGCGCCTTCGCGGCAGCGATCGCGGCTTCCAGGGGCTTGGCCAGCATCACCATCCCGGGGCCGCCGCCGTAGGGGCGGTCATCCACGGTGCGGTGGCGGTCCTGCGTGAAATCGCGCGGGTTCCAGATCGTCAAGCCCCAGCGTTCCTGCTCGATGCCGCGCCGGGTCACGCCCGACTGCGTCAAGGCGGCGAACATCTCTGGAAACAAGCTCACGACGTCAAACTGCATCGGGACCTCGCTTCACGTTAGAGACATCAATAATCCAGACCCCAGTCCAGGGTAATCAGCTTGCTGCCCAAGTCGACCTTCTTGACGAAGGCGTCGACAAACGGCACGAGGCGCTCCGACACTTTCGCGTCAGGAGCACCAGCATCGACGGGAGCGATCCTGAGGATCGACTGCGCGCCGTTGTGCATCATGTCGGTCACCTTGCCGAGGGCTTCGCCCTCCAGGTTGACCACATCCAGCCCGATCAGGTCGGACCAGTAGTATTCGTCTTCTTCGAGCTTCGGGAACTCGCTGCGCGCCACATGCACCGCCGCGCCCTTGAGCGCTTCGGCGTCATCGCGGTCGCGCATGCCGACCAGGGTGGCGACTACGTCGCCGCCATGCATCTTTGCCGTGCGCACCGAGACGGAACGCAGGGCCGGCTTGTCGAGCCACCAGGTTTTGACCTTCAGCAGCGCGTCGGCGTCGACGGAAAACGGGGTGACGCGCAGGCCGCCCACGATTCCGAACGCGCCGGACACATAGCCGACCTGGACCAGGTCGTCGGGAACTGCGTTCCCTGCTGCTGCCGAATCGGTCAAACCTTGTTTGCCTTACTTAGGCTGCAGGCTGCTGGTTTGCAACCAGGCGAGCAACGGTCGGCGACAGTTGTGCGCCAACGCCTTGCCAGTGAGCCAGACGGTCAGCAGCGATACGCAGGCCGACTTCAGCGCCCGAAGCCATCGGGTTGTAAAAACCGATGCGCTCGATGAAACGGCCATCGCGACGGTTACGCGAATCGGTTGCAACGATGTTGTAGAACGGGCGCTTTTTTGCGCCGCCACGAGCCAAACGGATAACGACCATAATATTTCCAAAAAGTTGTATTGGACGGAGAAAGCCGACGATTATAGCGCGTAAGCCTAGATAGGGGCAAGCGGTTATAGCAACACGGCGGACACGCAGCGTGAGGTTCGGCGAATTGAGCATTATCGCCTATTTTTCGCCACAAGGCCACTGCCAGGCAGCCTGCCCTACTCTTCGCCCATCAGGACGCGCAACATCCGTGCCGGATTGGCAAGGAAGTCGCGCGTGACGCGGTAGTGTTCCGTATCTTCGTAGGCGATCTCGCGGATGCCCTGTTCGCCGAACGCGTAAATGGTGGCGTTCGGGTAGGCCATCAGGATGGGGGAATGGGTGGCGATCACAAACTGGCAGCGCTGGCCGACCAGGTCGTGCAGGCGGCTGAGCAGGGCCAGCTGGCGCTGCGGTGAAAGAGCGGCCTCTGGTTCGTCGAGCAGGTAGAAGCCTTGTCCACCGAATCGTTCCATGAACAGGGTCAGGAAAGATTCGCCATGCGACTGGTTGTGCAGCGACTTGCCCCCGAAGGAATTGATGATCGGCGGCCCGCCCGCCGGATCCTCGTCGAGGCGTTCGATTTCGGTGCTGACGTTGTAGAAGCTCTCGGCGCGCAGGAAGAAACCGTCGCGCGGCCGCTCGATGCCGCGCACGTAGCGCAAATGCTCATGCAGGTCGGAATGGGAAGCGCGGGTCGCGAAGTGGAAGTTGCGGCTGCCGCCCTCGGCATTGAAGCCCATCCCAACCGCGATGGCTTCCAGCAGCGTCGACTTGCCCGAGCCGTTTTCTCCGACCAGGAAGGTGACGTTCGGATGCAATACCAGGCGCTCGATTGAGCGGATGGCCGGCAAGGTGAACGGAAAGAGCGGCGGCTCGACCGGGGCGGTCGGCTTCAGCTGGACTTCGGCGAGGTAAGAGCGTGTCTTGAGCATGGTAGTGTGACCGGACGAGCTACGGCAGAGTTCACGCAATGCGTGCCTTCCTTGTCATTTTGCACGATACTCGTGCTTTCCTGAACTTTTGGCAACGCTCATGGCTGTCCCGCACAAAAACAAGACCTTCGCCACCCTGCTCGCCCTGCTGCTGGGCGGCTTCGGCGCCCACCGCTTCTACCTGAAAGGCGGCACCGACCGGCTCGGGCTGCTGCACCTGTGCAGCCTGCCGGTCATCGGCATCCTGTATGGGGCGGTGCAGCCGCATCCCTTTTACGTGATGCTGCCGCTGCTGGTGTCGTATATCGCGGGCTTCGTGGAAGGCTTGGTCATCGGGCTGACGCCGGACGAGGCCTGGGATGGGCAATACAACAAGGGCAGCGGCAAGGCCTCGCGTTCCAACTGGATGCTGGCGCTGCTGCTGGTGCTGATCCTGGGGGTGGGTGCGATCGTGCTGATCGGGACCATCGCGCGGGTGTTCGATTTGCTGTACACGGGCGGCTCCTACGGCTGAGCCAGGACCAGCTCCCCCGCCGTGCACGGACCGTATGCCTGCTGCCGCCGCGGCCGCAGGCAAACGGATTGGCCGTGAATTTATCGCAAACCGTTGCTGCTATCCCAATATGATCGTGGCCGCACTTATTTCCTCTTAGAGAAGCTGCTTGTCGTATTTCTCGATCCGTTCTTCCACACTTGTGTAAAGCTGCTTGGATTTACCTGAAGCTTGCTTTGCCGATGGATTCCTGCTTCACCAAGGCCGGTTTCACCTTGTGCTCGCTCACAAGGCCAGTGCCTTCCCCTCCACAGGCCGACACGGTGGAACTCACCGCCATGTCTCTCAAGTTGATAGCCGCATTGATATCCCGATCATGCGTGGTTCCACATGCCGCGCAGCACCACTGCCGCTGCGCGAGGTAGAGGGTATCAATCCGAGTGCCGCAGCATGAGCAGGTTTTGCTGCTGGGGTACCAGCGATCTATTACGACAACCTGCCCGCCACACCATTCTGCCTTGTACTCTAGCTGACGGCGCAGCTCTGCAAAACCCATGTCCACAATGGCACGCGACAAGCGCCCGTTTTTCACCATGCCCTTCACATTTAAATCTTCAACGCCGATCGTGTGAAAGCGCCGTGTGATGTTGGTCGTTACCCTATGCAGACCATCGTGCCGGATAGCCGCAATGCGCGCGTGATGTCTGCCCAGCTTTCGCTTAGCTTTGACTCGATTGCGCGACCCCTTAACTTTCCGCGACAACGCTTTCGACAGCCGACGAAGCCGCTGCAGTGAATGCCGGAGGGCTTTTGGCCCGGTGAAGGTTTCGCCAGTGGAAAGCGTCGCCAGCCTGCTCACGCCGAGATCGACCCCGACCGCGCCTTGGTTTTCGGATGGCGGCCGGTGTGCGCGCTCGGGCACATCAACAGTGATGCTGGCATACCAGTGATCAGCGACCCGGCGGATGCATGCCGAGACAATGCGACCAGTAAAACGTAACCGTTCGCACATACGCACCCAGCCAAGTTTTGGAACACGGATGCGCTTGTCCTTGACCTGGAACTGGTCGTTACTCAGGGTGAATCGGTCGTCGCGCCCCTTGCAGCGGAACTTCGGATAACGGGCTCGGTGGGCAAAGAAATTCGAGAATGCACGTCCAAGCTGCAAGATCGCCATCTGTGGCGCGCACTTGGTGACCTCCAGCATCCAGGGGAATTCAATGCGCTTGATTGCGTTCAGCTTACGACCCAACGCTGCTTCGGTGGGCTTTGGCAGCGCAGGATCCACCAAGTAAGCCTGATACAGACAACCCCATTCATTCAACGCCCAGTTGTAAGCGAATCGGGCCACGCCAGCTGCCCGCGCCAAATGTGTGACTTGCACGTTATTAGGGTCGAGCCTAATTTTGTGGGCCATCAACATAGCATTTCCTTCACAGCAGGCTCACACCGTCGAGCAGCTTCTTAAAGCCCTAAAGGCCAGCGGTACTTCGGCAACACCCGCGGCGCCGTGCCGCTGACGATGACGATCTCGCGGTGCGCCGCCAGCTCCAGCTGCACCGGGTCACCCGTGAACGGCGTAAGCCGCTCGTTCTCGATCAGGTAGAAACGGATCGGTCCGGGCAAACCGGCCGTCCCCGCCGCGCCGAGCGGCTGCCGCCATAGCGCGAAGAACTGGCCCAGCGTGAACTTCTTCGGAACGTCGGTTTCGATGTGCACCACGCCCATCACGTCGTGGGTATGCAGTTCGTAGGTGCAGCCGCTGCGGCCGACGTTGTCGGGCAGGCCGATGCGCACCCCATCCTTGTAGATCGAGACGAGCGAGTGCAGGTGGTAGCTCTCGTTGATCAGGCAGCCCACGCCGTTCACGGGAAGGCGGTTGCCGGGCCCGGTCCAGGCCGCCCAGCCTGGCGGGCTGTTGATGGTGCCGGCGACCAGCTCGGTATAGGTGTCGGCGAGCACGATCTCGGGCGGCGGGCTCGGTTGGGCCGGCGGAGGTGGCGGTGGCTGCGGCGGATCCGGCGGGGCCGGCGGTGTCGGTTGCTGCGGCGGGGTGGGTGACGTCGGTGGCGGATCGGCGGCGGTCTTGCCACCGTCACTGTCGCCTCCCCCGCCGCAAGAGGCTAGCAGCAAGAGCGAGGATAGCGCGAGGGCTGGACAGCGGATATTGCGTCGTAGCTTTGATAGCATATCGGCTCCTGTATCGATGAGTGGATGGAGCCAGCATACGAACGCGGCCATGGTGCGCCGTTTGTTCAACATCAACCCATAAAAAAAGCGGCCCGCAGGCCGCTTCTCAACAACATTGATGCGCGGTCAGAACTGGTCGACGTCCAGCGCCAGCACGCCCGGTGCGCCTTCGACGATCGCAGTGCGCAGGCCAGGGGCCGTCGACACCACGTGGTCGGCGAAGAAGCGCGCGGTGGCGATCTTCGCGCGCAGGAAGGACGCATCGCCCTCGCCTGCCGCCAGCTTCTTCTGCGCGGCCAGGGCCGCACGCGCCATCTGCCAGCCGCCCAGCACGATGCCGGCCAGCTTCAGGTAGAGCACGCTGCCGGCGAACACGGCACGCACGTCCGACTTGGCATTCGCCACGACGAAGTCCACCACCTGCTCCAGCGCGACAGAGCCCGCAGCCAGCTGGCGGCGGATCGCGGCGAATTCTTCACCTTGCACTTCGCCCAGCTGCGCCTCGACAGCACGCACCTGTTCGATCAGCGACTTGGCCACGGCGCCGCCGTCGCGCACGGTCTTGCGGCCGACCAGGTCGTTGGCCTGGATCGCGGTGGTGCCTTCGTAGATCGTCAGGATCTTGGCGTCGCGGTAGTGCTGGGCCGCGCCGGTCTCCTCGATGAAGCCCATGCCGCCGTGCACCTGCACGCCGTCTCGCGCCACGTTCTCGCTCATCTCGGTCGACCAGCCCTTGATGATCGGGACCAGGTACTCATACACCGCGAGATTCGCTTTGCGGGTCGCTTCGTCGGCGTGGTTGTGCGCCAGGTCCGACAGTCCGGCGCCGACGTAGGCCAGCGCACGCGCCGCTTCGGTTTGCGAGCGCATCGACATCAGCATGCGGCGCACGTCCGGGTGGTTGATGATGGCGACTGGGCCCGGCGAACCGGCCACTTCGCGCGACTGCACGCGGTCTTTCGCAAACGCGACCGCCTGCTGGTAGGCGCGTTCGGCCAGGCCGACGCCCTGCATGCCGACGCCGAAGCGGGCCGCGTTCATCATGATGAACATGTATTCGAGGCCGCGGTTCTCTTCGCCCACCAGGGTGCCGATTGCTCCACCATGATCGCCGAATTGCAGCACAGCGGTCGGCGAGGCCTTGATGCCCAGCTTGTGTTCGATCGAGACGCAGTGCGCATCGTTGCGCGCGCCCAGCGAGCCGTCGGCGTTCACCATGAACTTCGGCACGATGAACAGCGAGATGCCCTTCACGCCCGCCGGTGCATCCGGGGTGCGCGCCAGCACGAGGTGGATGATGTTCTCCGCCATGTCGTGCTCGCCGTAAGTGATGAAGATCTTGGTACCGAAGATCTTGAAGGTGCCGTCGCCCTGCGGCTCGGCGCGGGTGCGCACGGCGGCGAGATCCGAACCGGCCTGCGGCTCGGTCAGGTTCATGGTGCCGGTCCACTTGCCGCTGATGAGCGGTTCGAGGAACAGCTTCTTCTGCTCGTCCGAGCCTGCGGTGAGCAGCGCCTCGATGGCGCCGTCGGTCAGCAGCGGGGCCAGCGCAAAGGACAGGTTCGCAGCGTGCAGCATTTCCATGCACGGCGTCGCGACCAGCTTCGGCAGGCCCTGGCCGCCGAATTCGCTCGGGTGCTGGATGCCCTGCCAGCCGCCGTCGGCAAACGCGCGGAAGGCTTCGCGGAAGCCCTTCGAGGTGGTGACGGTGCCGTCCTTCCAGAAGCTCGGCTCCTTGTCGCCCGCGTGGTTCAGCGGCGCGATGACTTCGCCGCAGAACTTCGCGCTTTCTTCCAGCACGGCGTCCACGGTGTCCGGGGTCGCGTCTTCGCAACCCGGGAGCTGGTTGATCTCTGCCAGGTTCGCTAGTTCGTTCAGCACGAACTGCATGTCTTTCAGCGGGGCTTGATAGCTCACCTTTGTCTCCTGATGTGAAAACGCCGTTCCGGCACGACCTGGGCCGCACGGGAACGACGATGGACAGCTTATGTGTGGGGATTAGCCCAGTTCTTTGACCAGCTGCGGCACGACTTCGAACAGATCGCCCACCAGGCCGTAATCAGCCACCGAGAAGATCGGCGCTTCCGGATCCTTGTTGATGGCGACGATGGTCTTCGAGTCCTTCATGCCGGCCAGGTGCTGGATCGCGCCCGAGATGCCGACTGCGATGTACAGGGTCGGCGCGACGATCTTGCCGGTCTGGCCAACCTGCCAGTCGTTCGGCACGAAGCCCGCGTCCACTGCCGCGCGCGAAGCGCCCATGGCGGCGCCCAGCTTGTCCGCCAGGGGTTCGAGCAGCTTGAAGTTCTCGGCCGAGCCGATGCCGCGGCCGCCCGACACGATGATCTTGGCGGCGGTCAGTTCCGGACGGTCCGACTTGGCCAGCTCGCGGCCCACGAAGGACGACTTGCCGACGTCGCCGACGGCGGCGATCTGCTCCACGGCGGCCGAACCGCCGGTAGCGGCGCTGTCGAAGGCGGTGCCGCGCACGGTGATGACCTTCACGCTGTCGCTCGACTGCACGGTGGCGATCGCGTTACCGGCGTAGATCGGGCGCTCGAAGGTGTCCGGCGAATCGACCTTGGTGATTTCCGAGATCTGGGCCACGTCCAGCTTGGCGGCCACGCGCGGCAGGATGTTCTTGCCGTAGGCGGTTGCCGGCGCCAGGATGTGCGAGTAGCTGCCGGCGATCGCCAGGATCTGCTCGGCGACGTTCTCGGCCAGGCCGTCGGCGAAGTGCGGCGCGTCGGCAACCAGCACCTTGGCCACGCCGGCGATCTGCGCGGCCGCTTCGGCGGCGGCGCCGCAACCGGAGCCGGCGACCAGGATGTGGACTTCGCCGCCGCACTGGGCGGCCGCGGTCACGGTGTGGTGGGTAGCGCCCTTGAGGGAGCCGTTGTCGTGTTCAGCAATGACGAGTGCGACCATGTTCTTTTCCTAATCTGGTTAGATGACTTTGGCTTCGGTGCGCAGTTTTTGCACCAGGGTCGCCACGTCGGGGACCTTGACGCCGGCCGAGCGCTTGGCCGGCTCGGTGACTTTCAGGGTCTTCAGGCGCGGGCTCACGTCGACGCCCAGGTCTTCCGGCTTGATGGTTTCCAGCGGCTTCTTCTTGGCCTTCATGATGTTCGGCAGCGTCACGTAGCGCGGCTCGTTCAGGCGCAGGTCGGTGGTGACGATGGCCGGCAGCGACAGGGCCACGGTTTCCAGGCCGCCGTCGACTTCGCGGGTTACGGTCACTTTACCGTCTTCCAGCACCACTTTCGAGGCGAAGGTGGCTTGCGGCCAGCCCAGCAGCGCAGCCAGCATCTGGCCGGTCTGGTTCGAATCGTCGTCGATCGCCTGCTTGCCGAGGATGATCAGCTGCGGCTGTTCCTTGTCGGCCAGCGCCTTCATGATCTTGGCCACGGCCAGCGGCTCGGTCTCGACACTGGTCTCGACCAGGATGCCGCGGTCGGCGCCGATCGCCATACCGGTACGCAGGGTTTCCTGGCACTGGGCCACGCCCACCGACACGGCGACCACTTCAGTGACCTTGCCGGCTTCCTTGAGGCGCGTGGCTTCTTCCAGCGCGATCTCGTCGAACGGGTTCATCGACATTTTGACATTGGCGATATCCACGCCGCTGCCGTCGGATTTGACGCGGACCTTGACGTTGTAGTCGACCACGCGTTTGACGGGTACCAGGACTTTCATAGGGTGCCTTTAGAAAATGGAATGGGGACAGACGAAAATGGCCTAGATTATAAGAGAAATTCGGCTTCAGGTCGAAATTAAAGCACGATCGTGCGATTTTTTTTAGAGGATTTCGACTAAATCGCGATCATGAGGCTTAGGGAGAGAAAGAAACGGGGCTGGCGCAGGCCTGCCCCGCTGTCGCAGCGCGCAAAAGAGGCTTACTTGCGGCGCATCAGGAAGGTGAATTCGCCGTTCTCGACGGTGTGGGCCAGCAGGGCGTTGCCGGTCTGCTTGGCGAAGGCCTGGAAGTCGCGCACGGAACCGGTATCGGTCGCCACGATGCGCAGCACCTGGCCGCTTTCCATTTCGGCGAGTGCCTTCTTGGCTTTGAGGATCGGCAGCGGACAATTCAGCCCGCGCGCATCCAGGTCTCTCTGGAATTCCATGGTATCAATGTCGATAGTGATGTCGCTCATCGCTTGCCTGCATAGTAGGAGGTGCTCGGAAGTCGAATACTACTCCTTTTCCGGCAGTATGACGCAGCGCACCAAAATAGTCATATATTGTTGCACGCCTGCAACCGATTGTAAAATTATCCATGCTTGCGCACCACGGCTTGACACAAGCCGCGGTGGACGGCACCACCATGGTGCGATACAGGGTAGATACGACCCCCTTCCCCTGATTGCAAGCGAACTCAGCCTTCGCGCGGGATGTCGAAAAAGATTACACAAATTGGAAACGTTACCAACCGTTCATCGTTAAGTGCTTGATTCGGCAAGAAACCGCTCAGGTGGCACAGGTTTTGCACTTCTGGTGACTCCACAACAAGGAGACCACAATGTTCGCAAACCTGCTTCGAAGCGCCCTGCTGTGCACGGCGTTCCTCCTCGGCGGCGCCAGCGTCGCCGCACCCATCGAGTTCGTTCCGCCGAATGACGGGGTCGGCACCGACTACCCTGCCGCCAACGACAGCTGGTGGATGGGCCGCGGCATCACCTTCGGCGTCAACGCGCGCCAGTCCCTGTCCAGCATCGGCTTCCTGCATGACCTGAGCAACATGGACGTGACCTATGGCCTGTACGAGATCTCGACCAACGGCATCACCTTGGCCAAGCTGGCCACGCTCGCCAGCGGCGGCTCGACCGTCACCACGAACGGGCGCGACTGGATCGACTACGCGCTGGGTGGCGTAGTGCTCGATACGGGCAAGCTGTATCTGCTGGAGTTCGCGTTTGCCGGAGAGGCCAACAGCAACTTCTACTACAACAACGAGAACGTGCTGTGGGATCAGGGGGCCTTCGTGGGGCTGGATGGGGCGATGGGGCCCGAGGTGCTGAACTTCGTGGTGGCGGCGTTCCGGCTGGACGCGCAGGATGCGGCCGCGGTGCCGGAGCCCGGTTCGATCGCTTTGCTTCTGGTCGGCGCAGCGGCGCTTGTACGGCGCCGCTCGCGTCGCTGATTTGTCGGGTGGATCGGCGTCGCCGGCCACCAATGAAAACGCCGCCCGAAGGCGGCGTTATTTGCGGATCAAGCGCCCAACTTAAGCGCGCTCACCCACCCAGCCAGCCACGCCGGCCAGTGCCTGCGGCAGACCTGCAGGATCGGTACCGCCGGCCTGCGCCATGTCCGGACGGCCGCCGCCCTTGCCGCCCACCTGCTGGGCGACGAAGTTCACCAGCTCGCCGGCCTTGACCTTGCCGGTGGCGTCCTTGGTCACGCCCGCGATCAGGCTGACCTTGCCGTCTGCGACGCTGGCCAGCACGATGGCGGCGGTCTTCAGCTTGTCCTTCAGCTTGTCCATGGTTTCGCGCAGCGCGGTGACGTCGGCGCCTTCCATGGTCGCGGCCAGCACCTTGATGCCGTTGACGTCGATGGCCTTGGTCACCAGCTCGTCGCCCTGCCCTGCGGCCAGCTTCGACTTCAGCGCGGCCACTTCCTTCTCGAGCAGTTTCACCTGGTCCTGCACCTGGGCGATGCGCGACGGCAGTTCGTCCGGGCTGGTCTTCAGGGCGCCGGCGGCTTCCTGCAGCTTGCGGTTGATCGACTGCACCAGCGCCAGCGCGCCTTCGCCAGTCACGGCTTCGACGCGGCGGATGCCGGCTGCGACGCCGCCTTCCGACACGATCTTGAACAGGCCGATGTCGCCGGTGCGGGTGACGTGCACGCCGCCGCACAGCTCTTTCGAAGAACCGATGTCCAGCACGCGCACGGTGTCGCCGTACTTCTCTCCGAACAGCGCCATCGCGCCATGCTTCACGGCGTCGTCGAAACTCATGTGGTGCGACTGGGTCGCGTGGTTCTCGAGGATCTCGCGGTTGACGATGGCTTCAACCTTCGCGATTTCTTCCGCGGTCAGCGGAGCGCCGTGGCTGAAGTCGAAACGGGTCTTCTCCGCGTCGACCAGCGAGCCTTTCTGCTGCACGTGGCTGCCCAGCACTTCGCGCAAGGCTTTGTGCATCAGGTGGGTCGCCGAGTGGTTGCGGATGGTACGCGCACGCTTGACGGTGTCGACCTGCGCGTCGACGGTGTCGCCGACCTTCAGCGAACCTTCACGCAGCACGCCGTGGTGGCCGAAGACTTCCGCCTGGATCTTCAGGGTGTCCTCGACTTCGAACACGTTGCTGGCGGTCTTGATCACGCCCTGGTCGCCGACCTGGCCGCCCGACTCCGCATAGAACGGGGTGGTGTCGAGCACCACGATGCCTTCCTGACCGGCCTTCAGCTCCTGGACCGAGACGCCGTCGGCGTACAGGGCCAGCACGTGGGTATTGTGGGCCAGCGATTCATAGCCGACGAACTTGGTCTTCTCGCCCGCGTACTCGACCTTGGCGGCCATCTTGAACTTGCCGGCGGCGCGCGCGGTCTTCTTCTGCTGCTCCATGGCGGCCGTGAAGCCGGCTTCGTCCAGCGTCACGCCGCGCTCGCGGCAGATGTCGGCGGTCAGGTCCAGCGGGAAGCCGTAGGTGTCGTACAGGGTGAAGGCGGTAGCGCCGTCCAGGTTCTTCGCATCTTTCGCAAGCTGCGCTTCCAGGATCTTCATGCCGTTTTCCAGGGTCTCGCCGAAACGCTCCTCCTCGGCCTTCAGCACCTGGGCAACACGGTCCTTGGCTTCGCGCAGCTCCGGATAGGCGTCGCCCATCTCGATGTCGAGGTCGGCCACCAGCTTGTAGAAGAAAGGCTTGGTCTGGCCCAGCTTGTGGCCGTGGCGCAGCGCGCGGCGAATGATGCGGCGCAGGACGTAGCCGTGGCCTTCGCTGCTCGGGATGATGCCGTCGACGATCATGAAGGACGCGGCGCGGATGTGGTCGGCGATGACCTTCAGCGAGTTGTTCGCCAGGTCGGTCACACCGGTTTCGCGGGCGGCGGCCTTGATCAGGTTCTGGAACAGGTCGATCTCGTAGTTGCTGTGCACGTGCTGCAGCACGGCGGCCAGGCGCTCCATGCCCATGCCGGTGTCGATCGACGGCTTCGGCAGCGGGGTCAGGGTGCCCGACTCGTCGCGGTTGAACTGCATGAACACCAGGTTCCAGATCTCGATGAAGCGGTCGCCGTCTTCCTCGGCCGAACCCGGAGGGCCGCCCCAGATGTCGGCGCCGTGGTCGTAGAACACTTCGGTGCACGGGCCGCATGGGCCGGTGTCGGCCATCTGCCAGAAGTTGTCGGAAGCGTAGCGCGCACCCTTGTTGTCGCCGATGCGGATGATGCGCTCTTTCGGCACGCCGATTTCATTGGCCCAGATGTCGTAGGCCTCGTCATCCTCGAAGTAGACGGTGACGGTCAGCTTCTCGGCCGGCAGCATGTAGACCTTGGTCAGCAGCTCCCAGCAGTAGTTGATCGCGTCGCGCTTGAAATAGTCGCCGAAGCTGAAGTTACCCAGCATCTCGAAGAAGGTGTGGTGGCGCGCGGTGTAGCCGACGTTTTCCAGGTCGTTGTGCTTGCCGCCGGCGCGCACGCAGCGCTGCACGGAAGTGGCGCGCGAGTACGGGCGCGTATCCAGGCCCAGGAACACATCCTTGAACTGCACCATTCCGCTGTTGGTCAGCAGCATGGTCGGGTCGTTGCCCGGCACCAGCGGGCTGGAACGGACGATGGTGTGGCCTTTGGACTCGAAGAACTTGAGGAACTTTTCGCGGATTTCGGAGGATTTCATGTCGTAAGGGCGGAATGAGGGAGCGTGCGCTATAAAAAAACGATTATAGCGTAGCTGCTTGCCGGAATATTGGTCCGGGTGATATTTACGGATTGTGGGGGGAAGGAGGTGCTGCGGGGGTGCGACGGACTTGGGTCCCGGCCTTCGCCGGGACGACGGTCTGAAGGCTAACGGAAGAATAGTCGCAACACTATTCATCCTGCAGCCTTAATACGTCGTCCCGGCGAAGGCCGGGACCCAATTTGAATTTCGCTTAACGCAGCAGCGACAAAACAGCCCGCGGCTGGCTATTCGCCTGCGCCAGCATCGCCGACGCCGCCTGCTGCAGGATCTGCGACCTGGTCAGCCCCGCCGCCGAGCCGGCGTAATCGATGCCCTCGATCCGCTCCTTGGCCGCCGCCGTGTTGGCGTAATTGGTCTGCAGCGAGCTTGCCGCCACGTCCAGGCGGTTGCTGGACGCGCCTGCAACCACGCGCTGCTGGTTCACGTACTCCAGCGCCTGGTCGACGTGCAGCAGCGCCACCGCGCCACGCTTCATGTCCAGGCTGGCCAGCCCGAGCGCGGAGGCGTTGATGGCGCCGAATTCCATGTCGATCAGGTCGCCCGCGCCGTCGCCCACCTGGACCTGTACCCGGCGCGTGCCGGTCGCGCCGCCCAGCTCCGGATACACGACCTCGAAGCCGCTCAGGCCATCGCTGGCATTGTTGTCGCCCGTGTCGGCCACCACGCTGCGCGCGGTCTTGACCGCCTTGCCGTCCGCGTCGAAGCCGCCGATGGCGCCGGTGTCGGCATTGGTCACGTTGATATTCGAACCGATGTAGGCGACGCCGTTGGCGCCGAAATCGGTGAGGAAGGCCGCGGTGTTGGCGATCTTGCCGCCCGTCACGGCGTTCAGCGCGGTGTTCAGGTCGGCGCTCTGGTTCTGGGTCAGGTACTGCATGACGCCCTTGATGCCGCCCTCCACGCCCAGGCCCTTGAGCTTGTCGTGCAGGTAGCGCGAGGCGACATAGCCGCCCTCGTAACTGAAGCCGCCGCCCGCGATGGTGCTGACGATACTGGCCGCGGAGGCGGGGTTCACCCGCTCGTCGGCGCCGTGGATGAGTTCCGCCGTGCCCTCGATGAACCACTGCGGCAGCGAATTGAAGTTCATCGAGCGCGACATGATGGCGTGCGCCATCTCGTGCGCGATGATGCGGTCGCTGTAGAAAGGCGCGCCGCCGCCGTCCGCCGTGGTGCCGGTACCGAAGTCGGCCATGTCGATGTTCAGGTGGACATTGGAGAACTTGCCGCCGGAGATGTTGCCGGAGACCGAGGCCAGCACGCCGGATGCGCCGTCCGTGGTGTCCAGGTTGACGGTCAGCTTGACGCCGTCGGCCTGCAGGCCGAACAGGTCTTTCAGCATCTTTTCCGAGGAGCTCAGCCAGCCGGTCTTGAGGCCGTCGATCACCGCCCGCTTCTTTTCGTCCTGCCCGCCGATGCTGAGGCGTTCCTGCGAAAAGATGGTCTCGCCGTTGAACTGGGTCTGCGCCGCGACCTGGTTGATGTGGTTCAGGATCTCGTTCGCCTCGCTCTGCAGCGTATTGCGGTCCTTGTCGCTGTAGCTGCCGTTGCCGGACGCGACCGCCAGTTCGCGCAGGCGCTGCAGGCTGTCGGAGACGTTGGCCAGTGCCCCATCCGCCACCTGCAGCATCGAGCTGCCGTCGCTGATCGCGCGCATCGCCTGGGTATTGCCGCGCAGGCTCGCGTCCATGCGCGCGGCAATGGCCTGGCCCGCCGCGTCGTCCGAAGCCTTGTTGATGCGCGTGCCCGCCGTCAGGCGAGTGATCAAGGACTCCTGCGCAGCCACGTGCTTGCCGAGGCTGCGCTGGGCATTGAGCGACAGCGTATTGTTATTAATTGACAATGACATGACAGCCATCCGTTTTGGCAGTTGTCACAACTTATCGACAACCGGTCAATTTTCTGAAGGGTATTCTTAAAATATTTATATGGCCAGATTCAGGCCATGTTGGGGCCGATCAAATCGACCCGGTCGGTGCAGAAGGCTTCGACGCCCCAGTCCAGCAGTTCGCGCGCCCGCACCGGCTCGTTGACCGTGTAGCAGAACAGCCCGAAGCCGCCATCGCGCACGGCCTGGGCCAGTTCAAGCGTCAGGTGGCGGTGGTTGGTGTGGATCGCGACCGCCTCCACCGAGCGCGCCAGCGGCTCCCAGCCGGGCGGCAGCTCGCTCATCAGGCAGGCGCGCGGCAGGTCCGGGGCGGCGTCGCGCGCCGCCTCCAGCGCTGCCAGGCTGAACGAGGACAGCAGCGGCGCCCGTTCGAGCTGCCCGGCTGCGAGCTCGTCGGCGAACATGGCGCGGGTGATGCGCGCCACCGTCTCCCCGGTCTCGCGGTCGAAACCGCGCGCCGGCTTGACCTCGATGTTCATCCAGATGCCGTTCGCCTTGCAGTACTGGGCGAATTCGACGAACAGGGGCACCGGTTCGCCGCGGTAATCGGGGCCGAACCAGCTGCCGGCGTCCATCCGCGCCAGTTCCAGGGCGTCATAATCAAACACATGGCCGGCGCCGCTCACGGTGCGGCCGAGGTAGGGGTCGTGCATCACCACCGGCACGCCGTCGCGCGCCAGCATGACGTCGAACTCCACTGCGCGGAAGCCGAAATCCATGCCGCGCTTCAAGCCGGCAAAGGTGTTTTCGGGAGCCAGCGTGCCGCCGCCGCGATGGGCCAGGATCCGGGGATAACGCCACATGCCGCACTCCTCCCGTTGGGGTCAGGTGACCGCGCCGCTGCCGATCTGCCGTCCCAGTACCAGGAACAGCACCACGTTCAGCACCACAGTCAGGTAGAACTTCCATTGGAACGACGTCTTTGAAGTCTTGTGCCGCAGCCATTGTTGCGCAAGCAGTCCGCCGGGCCAGCCACAGGCCAGCCCAAGCAGCAGCAGGGTCGATTCCGGCGTGCGCCAGTCGCCGCGCCGGGCCGCCGCCTTGTCGATCGCATAGGCCACGAAGCAGCTCAGGCTGATCGCCAGATAGGCTCCGCCGACCAGCAGCGGCAAGTCCCACAGGACGGTCGCAGCGGCGTACATCAGAGCGAACAGCAGGAGCGGCAGGTAAGGCATGCGAGGAAGCTTAACCCGGCTTTCGGGAAAATGTCTACATGGAAACAAAATACTGCTTTCAGTGGTCGGGCGTTGGATAACGAACAGAGAATGCACGGTCAAAGCGCCTACGCTCATCCTTCGACATGAAGCAAGGGAGTACGACATGGCATTTGACCTTGGCAATCTACTGAACCAGTACCTGGGTGGCGCCGCCGCCAACCAGCAGCAGGCCCACGACGACTTCGACCGCGTAGCGCAAAACGCGCCGCAGGACGTGCTGGCGCGCGGCGTGACGGGCGCGCTGCGCTCCGACCAGACCCCGCCCTTCCCCCAGATGGTAAGCCAGATGTTCGGCCAAAGCGACCCGCATCAGCGGGCCGGCATGCTGAACCAGCTGCTGACCACGCTCGGCCCGGCCGTGCTGGCCCAGTTGGGCAGTGGCGGATTGGGCGGCCTCGGCAACCTGTTCGGCGGCCGTACGCCGACCCAGGTGACGCCGGAGCAGGCCTCGCAGGTGTCACCCGAGCAGGTGCGCGAGCTGGCCGAAAAGGCCGAGCAGGAAAATCCGAGCATCGTCGACCGCATGGGCGACTTCTACGCCCAGAACCCGACGCTGGTGAAAGCCATCGGCGGCGCGGCCCTCGCGATCGCACTCGGCCACATGGCGCAGAACATGCGCCGCCACTAATCACTCATCAACCAGAGAGGACTGTATGGGCATCCTGAGCAATATCTTCAGCAAGATCTTCCCGAAATCGCACGCCGCCAACAAGGGACCGGCGGCACAGCCGCAGGCCCAGGCGCCGGCGCCTGCCGCTCCGCAGGCCGCGCCACAGGCAGCCCCGCAGGCCGCTCCACAGGCCCAGCCGCAGGCTGCGCCGGCGATGATGGACCAGGTCGACGTCGAGGAGATCCTGACCAACATGCAGAAATCCTCGGGCCAGCAGCTGAACTGGCGCACCTCCATCGTCGACCTGATGAAGCTGCTCGGCCTGGACAGCAGCCTGCAGGCGCGCAAGGAACTGGCCGCCGAGCTGCACTACACCGGCGACACCAGCGACTCGGCCTCGATGAACATCTGGCTGCACCGCCAGGTCATGAACAAGCTGGCGGCCAATGGCGGCAAGGTGCCGGCCGACCTGCGCGACTGATCTAGTCGGCCAAGGACGTATTCGCCGGGGTCCCGCACGAGAAGCAGAAGCGGGCAAAGGCGTTCTTGCGGCTGCTGCAGCCGCCGCAGCGATCGAACAGGCCGATGCCGCAGTGCGGGCAGTAATCGACGCTGGTGTCCTTCAGGTCGACCGGGCGCTCGCAGCCCGGGCACACGCCCTTGCCCAGCCGGGCAAGGGCGGCGTCGTAGCGCAGCGTCCGGCGGCGCTGCACGTCCGGCAGCGCTTCCGCTTCCTTTTGGCGCGCGAGGTAATGCTGCAGCGATTGGATCGCGTAGCGCCCGACCAGGAATGTCACCACGATGCCGACCAGGTAGCGGACATAGCCGCCATAGCTCGGCAGGTAAGGCACCAGCTCGAAGAAGAAGGTGAATACCGCAAAGATGATAAAGCCCCACACGAAGGGCCAGTAAGCTCCTTTACGCTTGCGCGCAAACATCCAGCCGGCGATCACCAGCAATGGTAGCGTCAGCGCCAGGCGGTACAGGAAAACGCGCAGTTCCTTGGCCCGCGCCGCATCGACGTAGGCGGTCCGAGCCGGGTCTTGCATCTTCTCCCAGCGGTCCTCTGCCACTTGCAGAGCCTGGTTTGCATCGAGAAGAATCTGTTCCTGGGCTTGCACCGCAGCGAGGGCAGCGCGCTCCTGCGCTTCCAGGGCGTCGAGGGCGCGCGTGCGCGTAATGAGTTCGGGATCCTGGTCAGGCCGGGAGGTAGCGTGGCGGGTCGCCAGCCAGTTGTCAAAGGTTTCGCGTGCCGAGCGGGTATTCGAGCGCGCCACCTCATGCTTCTGCTTGGCCTGCTCAAAGGCGAGCTGGGCGGTATCGCGCTTGCCCTGCGCGCTCTCCTGCTCGCCCCGCAGCCGGGCGACCTGGGCCGAGTCCATGAACTGCTCGACCGTGAGCTCCGGCTCGACATCCCACAGGTTCCCGACAATAGCGCTGCCGAGACCGATTAGGAAGGCGGCGAATGCGAACGCAACAAGCCATAACGCCCGTTGCAGCCATTTCTCGGTGAAGCGCAAGCCTTTGCTCATGGACTTCCTCCAGTAAGGGTGAAGCCGCCAGCTTGCCACGGAAAGAAAGTGCGCTCTAGCATCAAACGCAAGAGCATCACCCGTTGCCACGCCGGGTATCAGGCTCCGATACCCGGCGCCTCATGCCTTAGAAGTAGGACAGGCCGAGCGCCTTTTTCACTTCGTCCGTGGTCTGTGCCGCCACTTCGCGCGCCTTCATGGTGCCTTCCTTGAGGATCTGCAGCACCTGGCCACGGTCCTTGGCGAACTCTTCGCGGCGGGCGCGGATCGGCGCCAGCATGTCCTGCAGGATGCCTTCCAGGCGCTTCTTGACCACGCTGTCGCCCAGGCCGCCACGGGTGTAGTGGGCCTTCATTTCTTCCAGGCCGGCCTTGTCGGTATCGAAGGCGTCGAGGTAGATGAAGGCGACGTTGCCCTCCAGGTGGCCCGGGTCCGACACCTTCAGGTGCAGCGGGTCGGTATAGACCTGCTTGACCGCGGCGCGGATCTCGTCGGCGCTGGCGCCCAGGTTGATGGTGTTGCCGAGCGACTTGCTCATCTTGGCGCGGCCGTCGATGCCCGGCAGGCGGCCCACTTCCGGCACGATCGCCTTGCACTCGACCAGGATGTCCTTGTCGCCGCCATAGGTACGGTTGAACTTGCGCACGATCTCGTTGCACTGCTCGATCATCGGGATCTGGTCCTCGCCCACCGGCACCACGCTGGCCTTGAAGGCGGTGATGTCGGCGGCCTGGCTGGCCGGGTAGGTCAGGAAGCCGGCCGGGATGTCGCGCTCGAAGCCGCGCTGGATGATTTCCTGCTTCACGGTCGGGTTGCGTTCCAGGCGCGCTACCGTCACCAGGTTCAGGTAGTAGAAGGTCAGCTCGGTCAGTTCCGGGATTTGTGACTGGATCAGGATGGTGGTGCGGGCCGGATCGATGCCTACCGCAAGGTAATCGAGCGCCACTTCCACGACGTTCCGGTGTACCTTACCAATGTCATCCATGTTGTCGGTCAGCGCCTGGGCATCTGCCAGCATGACGAACTGGCGGTAGCTGTCCTGGTAGGCAACGCGATTGCGCAGGCTGCCCACGAAGTGGCCGAGATGCAGCGGACCGGTCGGACGGTCGCCGGTGAGGATGATGGGTGCGGTGTTGTTTGGGGTCGTGGAGCTCATCGGGTTTCCTTGTTAGTGCCCCGATCCCTGCCGCGCTAGATGTGAAAACGCCACCCGGATCGAGGCGGCGTCAGTCGAAATGCAGATCATTCCTGTGGCCGCTTGCTAGGAGCGGCGCCACCAGGTCAACAAAAGATGATGTGCTTTCGGAAAATTCATGGACCGCATGGTTGCAGGTTGGCGCAAGGATGTCAACCGCTTCGGGTCCCATGGCCTGCGGGCCGGCTCCCCTTTCGACACTTTATTACCTGGGAAGCCAAGCCGTAGGGAAATTGTTGCTAGAAAACTAATATTGGTGAAACTGATGAATCCACAAAAGAGCACGAACAGCCAAATCCGCCCGCTGGAACTCTGGGGCGGCCTCGAATGCACGGTCAACCGTGTCCGCGACGAGTACTTCAGCCAGCTGGAACGCAACGGCCACCACGGCCGCGCCTGCGACATCCAGCGTTTCGCGTCCACCGGCATCCGCGCAATCCGCTATCCCGTGCTATGGGAACGCACCGCCCCGGACGGCATCGCCAAGGCCGACTGGAGCTGGTCCGACGAGCGCCTGAATGCCCTGCGCGAAGCGAATGTCACCCCGATCGCCGGCCTGGTCCACCACGGCAGCGGTCCGCGCGACACCAGCCTGGTCGACCCACAATTCCCCGAGCGCCTGGCCGAGTACGCCGGCGCCGTCGCTGCCCGCTATCCGTGGCTCGAGTACTACACCCCGGTCAACGAACCCTGCACCACCGCCCGCTTCGCCGGCCTGTACGGCGTGTGGTATCCGCACGGCCGCGACGACCGCACCTTCATCGAAGCGCTGCTGGTGCAGTGCCGCGCGGTGGTGCTGTCGATGCGCGCGATCCGCGCCGTCAATCCGGACGCCAAGCTGGTCCAGACCGACGACCTCGGCAAGACCTACAGCACCCTGGAACTCAGCCATGTGGCCGAGTTCTACAACGAGCGCCGCTGGCTGGCCTGGGACCTGCTGTGCGGCATGGTCGATGAGAAGCACAAGCTGTGGAAGTACCTGACCAAGACCGGCATCCCTGCCGAAGAATTCCTGTGGTTCCGCGAGAACCCCTGCCCGCCCGACATCATCGGCGTCAACTACTACGTCACCTCCGAGCGCTGGCTGGATCACCGCCCCGAGCGCTTTCCGGAACACCACCGCGGCATGGCCGACGGCGTCCCCTGCGCCGACATCGAAGCCTCGCGCGTGCTGGCCACGCCGACCCCGGGCATCGCCCCGCTGCTGTCGGAAATCTGGGACCGCTACGGCATCCCGCTGGCAATCACCGAAGCCCACATCGACGCCAACCGCGAAGACCAGCTGCGCTGGCTGCTCGAGATCTGGGAAGCGGCCCAGCAGTCGCAGCAGAACGGCGTCGACGTGCGCGCCGTGACGGTATGGTCGCTGCTCGGCTCCTTCGACTGGAACAGCCTGGTGACGCAAAATCGGGGCTACTACGAGCCGGGGCCGTTCGACGTGCGCTCCCCTACCCCGCGCCCGACCGCGCTGGCGCGCATGATGAAGGAGCTGTCCTCCGGCGCGCCTCTGTCGCACCCGGTGCTGCGCGGCCAGGGCTGGTGGCGCCGTGCCGGCCGCTTCCTGTGCCACCCGCCGGTGGCCACGCCGGCGGCCCTGACCTCGATCTCAGCAGATGGCCACCGCCTGGTCGGCACTGCTGCCTCCCCGATCCTGATCCTGGGCGCGACCGGCACCCTGGGCCGCGCTTTTGCCCGCGTCTGCCGCAAGCGCAACCTGTCCTACCGCCTGCTGTCGCGCAAGGACATGGACATCGCCGATGCCGCTTCGGTCGAACGTGCCCTCGCCCAGTACCAGCCGTGGGCCGTGATCAACACCTGCGGCTATGTGCGCGTGGACGACGCGGAGAACGACGTCGAGCGCTGCATGCGCGAGAACACCGCGGGCGCTGCGATCCTGGCCGCGGCCTGCGCGCGCCATGGCGTGCACCTGACCACCTTCTCGAGCGACCTGGTCTTCGACGGCAAGCAAGACCGTCCGTATGTGGAATCGGACCCGGTGGCGCCATTGAACGTCTACGGCCGCAGCAAGGCCGAAGCCGAAGTGGCGGTACTGGACGAGAACACGGACGCCCTGGTGGTGCGTACGAGCGCCTTCTTCGGTCCGTGGGACCAGTACAACTTCGTTACCGTGGCACTGAATGCATTGGAACGCGGCGAGCCGTTTGTCGCCTCGAACGACCTGACCATCACGGCGACCTACGTGCCGGACCTGGTGCACGCCTGCCTGGACCTGGCGATCGACCGCGAGGCCGGCATCTGGCACCTGTCGAACGGCGGCGAACTGACCTGGGCAGAACTGGCATTGAAAGCGGCAGAGCGGGCGGGCGTGGATGCGAGCCGGCTGGAGACGCGTTCGATCGCCTATCCGGCGGCGCGCCCCGCCTACTGCGCCTTGACAAGCGAGCGCGGCATCCTGCTGCCGCGCCTCGATCAGGCGCTCGACCGCTATCTGGAGCTGCGCAACGTCGACGATCCGGAGATCGAAGAGCTCCAGCACACCGCCGAAAGCCGCCAGCCGGTGGCCAGCGGGCATCGGCAGCAGGAAGAGACGCCGCCGGAGGCGGTGCAGGCGGGGAATTGCTGATGGCGCTGTAAAGGCAACTTGGGCGAAGTGATGCCTGTGGCATCACTTCGGCCTATGCCGGGACGACGTTGGTTAGGTAATCGGCAACGCACCCACTTCCGCTACCTTCAAAACCGTCATCCCGGCGAAGGCCGGGATCCAATTCCGTCGATCCGACACCAGCCCACGCTACAATCCCGGGCAAACAACCACCCGGACGCCCCACCGTGCAAGAGCAACACGCATTTCCCTTCCTGCGGGAGATCCTGCTTTTCCTGATCCTCTCCGGCATCCTGATCCCCACCCTGCAGCGCCTGCGCATCAACCAGGTGATCGGCTTCCTAGCCGTCGGCACCCTGGTCGGCCCCTTCGGCCTGGGCCTGCTGGCGGAAGACCTTCCCTGGCTCGCCTTCCTTACCTTCCCGCGCGACGATGGCATCTCGATGCTGGCCGAAATCGGCGTGCTGTTCCTGATGTTCATGATCGGCCTCGAACTCTCGGCGGCCCGCCTGTGGGCCATGCGGCGCTGGGTCTTCGGCGCCGGCACTGCGCAGGTGCTGATCACCGCCGCCCTGATCGGCGGCGCCCTGATTCTGTACGGCCTCGATACGCAGGCCTCGGTCATCCTCGGCCTGGTGCTGTCGCTGTCCTCCACCGCCGTGGTCATGCAGCTGCTGGCCCAGCAGCAGGCCACCGGCAGCCGCCTCGGCCAGGCCGCCTTCGCCATCCTGATGCTGCAGGACCTGGCCGTGGTGCCAATCCTGCTCCTGATCGGCGCGCTGGGAAGTGGCGCAGGCGATGGCGTCGCCATGCTGGCCATCACGACTTTAGCCAAGGCAGCCATCGCCATAGCCCTGATCTACCTGGTCGGCGGACGCGTGGTCCACAAACTGTTCCGCTCCTTCGCCGAGCACCGCCAGCCGGACGTCTTCATGGCCCTGATCCTGCTCAGCACCTTCGGCATCGCAGGCCTGTCCGCCGCGGCCGGCCTGTCGATGGCGCTGGGCGCAATGATCGCCGGCCTGCTGCTGGCCGAGACCGAGTTCAAGCACGAAGTCGAACTGATGGTCGAACCCTTCAAGGGCCTGCTCATGGGCCTGTTCTTCATGTCCGTCGGGATGAGCATCGACACGCGCCAGATCCTGGAAGCGCCCCTGCTGCTGGGCGCCGCGCTGGCGGGGCTGGTGCTGATCAAGGCCGTCGTGGTGGCGCTCTTGACGCGCATCGGCGGCCTGCCCTGGGGCCGCGCCGTCGAGGGCGGCCTGCTGCTCGGCCAGGGCGGCGAATTCGCTTTCGTGGCGATCGGCTACGCCATCACCTCGAAGGTGCTGGACCCAAGCCTGGGCGCCCGCGTGATGCTGGTGGTGGGCCTGTCGCTGTTCATCACGCCCCTGCTGGCGCGCCTCGGCCGCGCCATCGGCGAGCGCCACGAACACGCGGCGTTGCAACAGGCCGCGGCAGCCGACGACCAGGAACTGGCGTCGGCGCGCGGACGCGTCATCATCGCCGGTTTCGGCCGCGTGGGGCAGCAGCTGGCCAAGCTGCTGGGCGAGCAGAACATCCCCTTCGTCGCCTTCGAATGCAACGCCAAGCTGGTTTCAAAACTGCACGCCGAAGGCAAGCCAGTCTACTTCGGCAACGCCTCGCGCCCCGAGCTGCTGCGCCGGGTGCATGCCGACGAGGCGCCTGCCATCGTCCTGACCATGGACCATCCGGCGTCTGCGCTGCAAGCAGTACGCGGCATCCGCCGCGAATACCCGCACGCGCGCCTGTTCGTGCGCTCGCGCGACGAGAAGCACGCGCGCGCCCTGCGCCAGGCCGGCGCCAGCGTGGTGGTGCCGGAGACGCTGGAAGCCAGCCTGCAGCTGTCGGCCTTCGTTCTGGAGTCGATGGGGCTGGACGAGCGCCTGGTCGACGGCATCGTCGACCACGAGCGCGACCTGTTTGCGGCAAAGCTGCTGGAGCCCGAAGCGGACCTGGCGAAAAGCCGTTAGGACCAGTTCTTATCCGGCTGCATATTCAGCCGATAGGCCGCATCGATCACGTCCTGCAGTTCAACCGGATCGCTGAACGGATCCACGTCCAGTTCCGTGACCCGGTTCAGTTCCTTCTGCCAGCGCCGCAGTTCGTCGACGTATGGCTGGTGCGGCACCCGCCTCAAGACGCCGTTTTCCTCGGCGATGTCGCAGATGCCGTTGTTCACCCATTCGCCGGTATGCCAGTCGGGCATGTCGATGCCGGGAAACAGGCAGACGCCCTGCAGGTCCATGCCGCGCCGGACGGCCGCCAGCGACTCGCCCATGACGTCGCGCAGCCAGTCGGCGCGGCCGTGACCGAGGCCGCTGGTTTCGCCGATGATCATCGGCCGGCGATAGCGCTGCCAGACCGTGTCCAGCATGTCGCACAGTGGCGCGATGCGGTCGTCACCCGGCGCCAGTGGCGCATGCGGCCCCTGCTCGCGGTATTCCATCTGGCCGAAGGAGTAATTGTTGGCGCCGACGATATCGAGGATCTCGGGTGAGCCGCCGAACTCGGGGTGCTCGCGCCCGGCAATGATGTCCCAGGCCAGGAAGGTGTCGGACTCGGTTTCATGGCGCGCGGCCTCGACCTGGTCGGGTCGGTCACGCGGCGCTACCACCCGCACCAGCGGATCGATGTGTACCATGCGCGCTTGCGGGTCGACTTCGCGGATCGCCTTCACGCCGGCGATCGCTGCCCGGCACAGCGCCACGCGCAGGCGCATCCGGTCGTCGCGGCTGCAGCGGTAGGGCGCGGCCCAGCCCCATTCGCCGGCGCAGTAAGAGAAAAAGGTGATCTCGTTGATCGGCGTGAAGAAGTGCGGGCCACGGACCTTCGGGATCACATATTCGGCGGCGGCGCGGCAATAGGTGGCGAAGCGCTCCACGAAAGCATCCGAAAATGGGTCGAGATCTTCCGGATAGCCGTAGTGGCACAGATCCCAGATCGGCAGGACCTGCGAGGCATTCATGGCCTCGATAAACGGATCGAGGATCGAGAAGTCGCAGCAGCCATTGCGGTCGACCATCGGCCAGGGAATGCCTTCGCGGGCGACGGCGATTCCCAGCCGGTTGAGGATCCGGTAGTCCTCGGCGGCGTGGCGATCGTGTCCGGTCTCCGCGACCAGGTTACGCCGCACACGCTCTTCGCCCCAGAGAAAATTGGAGCATTCGAAGCCGGACAGGAAGAAGGTGGGGAAGATCCCCGGGCGTTGTGCCATGCTGTCCCCCTTTGGGTGCTCGCCTGGATCATCCAGGCAAAGGAATAGCATGCCACGGGTTCGCCCGGCCGAGCGCCCTATTCGAACAGTTCCGCGGACGCGAGCGGCACGTCGTCGTCACCGAGGCCGCCGATCACCAGGACCTTGCCGTTCGATAGCGTCGTCGCCGTGTGTTCCGTGCGCGCCCGTGCCATCACCGGGCCGGCGCTCGCATTGCGCGCAACGGGCGCATACAGCTCGGTGCTGGACGAGGCCTTTCCGTCGGTCGTGATGCCGCCGGCAACCAGCACGCGGCCATCGGACAGCGGCGCCGCCGCATGCGAGAGCCGCGGCTGCAGCAGTTGACCGCCGTCCTTGAACGCGATGCCGCCGCCTGCGACCAGCGCGATCTTCGCGTAGAGGGTGCCGTCGTCCGGACTCACGCCGCCGATGACGGCAAAGTCGCCGCTGGCGGTACGCACGACGGCCGTGCCGTACCGCGGGGCGGCGTCGTGCGCGGGAAGCGCCGCCGTGCTGGTCGCCAGGGCCGACACGTCGAACAGCTCCGGCTGCGCCGCGTGATTGGCCAGCGTCGCGCCGCCATAGATCACGACCGTGTTCGGCGTCACCGGCAGGGCCGCATGCCCGAACCTGTCTCTCGCCAGGGTCAGCGGCAGCCGGGTGAACTGGTCGGTGGCCGGATCGAACAGGTCGGCCGTGCTGGCCGCCGCATTCGCGGCGCTGCTCACGCCACCGATGAACAAGACCCGTCCGTCCGCCAGCAAGGTGGCGCTGTGCAGGCTGCGGGAGTGCAGCGGCTGCGTCGCGGTGGCGCGCGAGATTCCCGTGGCCGGATTGAAGCGTTCGGCGATAGGGCTGCCCGTCAGCGAGCGGGCGCCGCCGACAATCAGCACCGTGCCGTCGGCGAGGACGGTGGCGGTGTGGCCCACGCGCCCGGTCAGCAGCGTACCGGCCTGGCTGAAGGTGTTCGCCTGCACGTCATAGGACATGACGGCGACCGGATACGTGGCGCCCAGGTCCCGTCCCCCGAGCACCAGCACTTTGCCATTCGGTAGTTCGACGCTCCGGTGCTGGCCGCGGGCAAAGGCCATCGCCACCGGCGTGAAACGCTCGCGGTAACTCAGCTTCAGCGCCAGCTCGCGACTCACCTGGGCCTGGCCGGCAGTAACGACCAGGCGCAGGGTGGTATCTCCCTTCAGGGGCCCCAGCTGCAGCGGTACCCCGCTGGTCACAGGAATCGCACCCGGTTCGATGCGGCCGGCGCCACCGCTGAAGGTGGCGGTCACGCTGACGCTATCGCCGACGAAATGGCTGGCCTTGTCGCTGACGAAGGCGTCGATTTTCGGTGCGGCGGGCGCTGGACCTGGCGCGTCAGTGGACCCTCCGCCGCCGCAGCCTGCGGCAGTCGCGGTGAAGAGGAGCGCGCCAAGCGCACGCAGCGAATCTCGTCGTTTCATGGAAGCTGTCTCGTGTACGTCATGTCAATACGCCGAGTCTAGCCAGACGACCTCATACAACTTGCGCGAAATTGTCGTGCAAATGAAGGAAAGATGTACCGATTTGTGCGATCAGCCCAGCACGCGCCGCGCTGCCTGACACCCCCACCAGGCGGCTTCCTCGAAGACCGAGAGACTGGAGAGGTCCGCATGCGCGAACAGGAGCGGACCGTCCGCATCGCGCAAGGCCGCGAGGCCGGCATTGCTGCGAAAGCCTGGCCGCGGCACCGCCATCGCATGCGCACGCAGGGTGATGTCCACACGTTCGACGCAAGGTGCGAAGGCCCAGCCATAGGCTTGCTTCAGGTCGCTGCCCGCCAGCTCCAGCAACGCCTCGGGGCTGGCCGACTGCAGCCAGCGCCGCGCTTCCAGGGGCGTGCGGCTGGAAAGCGCCGTGTAGGCGGTGAACACGGTCTTCTCGGGCGGGCGCGAGCGGATGTCCTGGTGCGTCGAGACGACGTAGCCGAGCCCCCTGCCCCCATAGACCACGTTGTCCCAGGCCAGCTGGCCATCGGGAAGCTCGCGCGGGAAGTCGCGCATCAGGAAGTTCGACACCATCCAGGGCGCATAGTCCGGCAGGTGCTTGTCCGGATCGAAGCCGTAACGCTCGATGCCGTCGACCACCCGGCTGGCGACGAACAGGGGCATGGCGCAGATCGCGCGGCGGGCGCGCACGAGGAAGGTGTTTGGCTTGCCCTGCTTCAGCGTGAAGCACAGCGCCTCGACCTTGCCGTCGACTTCGCGCACGGAAGCCGCGGTTCCCGCCCGGCGCCGCGGTCCGGCCTTTGCCGCCAGTGCTTCCGCCAGCGGTGACAGCCCGCCGGGCCAGGTCAGCAGCGCATTCTCGTCCGCATTCGCGGCCTGGCCCCAGCGGCCTGCGAAATAATGGATGCCGGCCCAGGCGGAGACGCGCTCGATGCCGGCGCCGTAGTCATCGCGGCAGCAGTAGTCGAGGTACCAGCGCAGCGTGGCGGAGCGGTAGCCCTGCTCGCCAAGCCAGTGTGCGAAGCTGAGGCCGTCCAATGCCGTGAATTCAGGATCGCTGGAGGACAGCGCCAACGGGAAGACAAAGGCGCGCCGGCCATCGCCACCTCGCAGGTGGCGCATGTTCGCCATGGCGTCGAAGAAGCGTTTGTGCTCGGCCGCATCCACCGCGTCGGCGGGAACCAGGCCCTCGTGCCAGACGCCGTCGCGCAGCAAGCGTTCTTCCGGCCCGTGCAGGATGAAGCGCTCGTCGTAGTACGGCTTGTCCTGGTCGGCGCCGCGCAGCAGGATGCCGAGGTCGGCCAGCATCTCGCGCACGTGGCTGGATTCCGGTCCCGGCAGCGGCAGGTAATGTGCGCCCGTCGGGCAGGCCAGGTCGCCGTAGCGGCTGCCGGCGGCGTTCCCAAAGGCCTCCGGCCCGTCGAGCAGGAGAAAGTCCTCGTGCCCCAGCTTCCCGAGCTTCCATGCGGCGCTCAGGCCCGCGATGCCGGAACCGAGGATGAGGACGTCGGTGTCGATGGCCGACGATGGCGGCGGCAGTTGCCCGCGGTCGCGCAGGAAGTGGCCCTCTGCACGGCCCGGCGTGTGCACCGAGGGCGTCACCTCCTGCCAGCGATAGAAGCCGGCCGCCGTCGCCAGCCCGGCAGCCCCGGCGCCGGCCGCGCTGAGCAGGAAGGAACGGCGGTCCATCAGCGGATCACCTGGCGCCAGTCTTCCTCGAACTCGCGCACCAGCGACTGAGTGTCAAGGCGGTTCGGCGCCATGGGGCGGCGCGGCATGTCGGGCGGGAAGTCGAACATGGCGCGCGTGGTTTCGCCGTTCAGGTAACGCATCGGCAGGCGGTAGCTGGTGGGCGGCACAAAGCGGCCCTGGGGTGAGGCCATGATGAAGCCCCACTCGCCGAAGGACGGCACATACAGGTGGTACGGCCAGGTCTGCAAGCCCACTTCACGCAGCGTCGCTTCGATGGTCCAGTAAGCATTCGGCGCAAAGAACGGCGACGTCGACTGCACCGCGATCAAGCCATTCGCCGCCAGATGCTTGCGCAGCATGCCGTAGAACGGCACCGAATACAGCTTGCCGAGGGCGAAGCTGGACGGATCGGGGAAGTCGACGATGGCCACGTCGTACATGCCCGCTTCCTTCTGCAGCCAGATACCGGCATCAGCGTTGATCACCTTGACCCGCTTGTCCTTGAGGGATCCTTGGTTGAGCTTCACCAGTTCGGGACGGGTCGCAAAGGCATGCGTCATGGCCGGGTCGAGGTCGACCAGGGTCACTTCTTCCACCTGCGGATAGCGCAGGATCTCGCGTAGCGCCAGGCCGTCGCCGCCGCCCATCACCAAGACCCGTTTCGCCCAGGGCAGCGCCTGCATCGCCGGGTGCACCAGGGCTTCGTGATAGCGGTATTCGTCGCGCGAGGAGAATTGCAGGTTGCCGTTGATGTACAGGCGCAGGTCGTCCTTCCAGCGCGTGATCACCAGGCGCTGGTAGGGCGTGGTGGTCGAGTAGACGACGTCGTCACCGAAGAGGCCATGCTCGCCCCACTCCACCATGCGGTCCGAGAAGCCGAAGCCCAGCACCAGCGTAAACAGCACCACGCAGGCGCGGATCGCCTTGCCGCGCAGGCGATCCAGCTCGGCGCGGAACACGTACAAGGTCCACATCGCGACGCCCACGTTGAGCATCCCGAACAGGAAGCCGGTACGCACCAGGCCGAGGTGCGGCGCCAGCACCAGCGGGAACAGCAGCGACACGGCCAGCGCGCCAAGGTAGTCGAAGGTCAGCACGCGGCTGACGATCTCGGCGAATTCGGTGCGGCGCTCGTTCAGCGCGCGCATCACCAGCGGCACTTCCATGCCGACCATCGCCCCGATCAGGAACACGGTCACGTACAGTACCATGCGGAAGGGCGCGCCCATCCAGGTGAAGGTCATGAACAGCGTCGCCGCCGAGAGCCCGCCGATCAGGCCGACCGCCAGCTCGATGTCGATGAAGCGCGACAGCACGTCTTCGTCGCGCACGTATTTCGAGAAGTGCGCCCCCACCCCCATGGCGAACAGATAGCAGCCGATGATGGTGGAAAACTGGAGGACGGAGTCGCCCAGCAGGTAGCTGGACAATGCACCAGCAATAAGTTCGTAAGCGAGTCCGCAGGAAGCGACAACGAATACCGAAAGGATCAGAATTTTTTTGGTCATTGAACAACTTTTGTTCTAAGATCGCTGTGCTGCAACCCGATTATTTTCTCTGGAGAATGTTGTGCCCGCCATCCTAAACTATGTGCTCCATCTTGCGACGGCGATCGCGCTGGTTCTGGCATTTTTTGTGGTGTACACGCGGGTCACGCCTTATGACGAAGTGCTGCTCATCCGCCAGGGGAACTGCGCCGCCGCGGTGTCGCTGGGTGGCACCCTGCTCGGCTTTTCGGTGACGATCGCCTCGGCGCTGATGCACACCGACGACTACTACGAATTCTGCGGCTGGGCCGCGCTGGCCATGCTCATCCAGGTACTGGTGTTCGTGATCGCCACCCGCCTCTTGCGCATGTCGAAGGACCAGATCGAACACAACAACCTGGGCTTCGGCACCCTGCTCGGCGCCATCTCGCTGTCGATCGGCCTGATCAACGCGGGCAGCATCTCCTGACTTCACCCCACCTGCATAAAGAGGAACCATCATGTCTCTCGGCTCATTCATCAAGAAGCAGTTTCTCGACGTCCTGCAGTGGAACGAGGAAGGCGAAGGGGTTCTCGCCTGGCGCCACCCGATGGAGGACTTCGAAATCCAGAACGGCGCTACTCTTGTCGTGCGCGAGTCGCAGGTCGCCGTGTTCGTGGACGAAGGCCGCGTGGCGGACGTGTTCGGCCCGGGCACGCACCGCCTGACCACCTCCACCCTGCCGGTGCTGACCAACCTGAAGAACTGGGACAAGCTGTTCGCCTCGCCCTTCAAGTCGGACGTGTACTTCTTCAGCACGCGCGTGCAGACCGGCCGCAAGTGGGGTACGCCGCAGCCGGTGACGATCCGCGACCTTGACTTCGACATGATCCGCGTGCGCGCCTTCGGCATGTACTCCTATCGCATCGCGGACCCGCGCCTGTTCTTCACCGAGATCAGCGGCACCCGCGCCGTCTTCACCCGCGAAGAAGTCGAAGACCAGCTGCGCGGCCTGATGCTGGCCACCATGGCCAATTCGCTGGGCGCCTCCAAGATCGCTTTCCTCGACATGGCCGCCAACCAGACCCTGATGGCGCAGCAGATCCGCGGCGACCTGGCCACCGCGTTCGGCCGCTACGGCATTGGCCTGGACGAATTCAACGTCGCCAGCGTCAGCCTGCCGGAAGAACTGCAGGCAGCCCTCGACGAGCGCATCTCGGCCGGCATGAAGGCCAGCCTGGGCGCCGACAAGATGGGCGGCTTCACCCAGTTCCAGGTGGCGAGCAGCATCCCGCTGGCGGCCCAGAACGAAGGCGGCGTCGCCGGCATCGGGGCCGGCGCCGGTGCCGGCATCGCCATCGGCCAGGCCATGGCGCAAGGCATGCAGGGAGCCTTCGCTCCGCCGCAGCCGGCTAGCGTGCCGGTCGGCTCCGAGTCGATCGAAGACCGCCTGGCCAAGCTCAAGGGCCTGTTGGACAAGGGCCTGATCTCGCAGGGCGACTATGACAGCACCAAGGCCGAGCTGCTGAAGAAACTGATCGGCTGATGCAGACCGTTTCCTGTCCTTCCTGCGGGGCGCCGGTCCAGTTTCGCTCGCACGCCTCCGTCCTGGCGGTGTGCGAGTACTGCCGCGCGACCGTCCTGAAGGAAGCCGGCGCCGTGCGCGACCTCGGCAAGATGTCGGAAGTGCTGGAGGATTATTCGCGCATCCAGCTCGGCACCTCGGGCATCCACGCGGGACGCAGCTTCACCGTGGTGGGCCGCATCCAGCTGCGCTATGACGCCGGCATGTGGAACGAGTGGTACCTGCTGTTCGATGACGGTCTCGACGGCTGGCTCGGAGACAGCTCCGGCCAGTACGTCATGACCACCAAGCGCGAATTGGCGCCCGGCTGGCCCGCCTTCGAGGACATCAAGGTCACGCGCCAGTACGACGTCGGTTTTGGCCCCTATGTGGCCTCGGACAAGCGGATCGCGAAATGCACCGGCGGCCAGGGCGAACTGCCGTTCCGGGTCGGCGAAGGCTGGGAAGCGCGCGTGGCCGACTTCCGGCGCGGGCCGAGCTTCGCCACCCTCGACTATTCGGACGGCACGCCCCCCATCCTGTACGCCGGCAATGCGGTGACGCTGGAAAGCATGAAATGCCAGCTGCTGCGCGACGACGAACAGATCAAGGCAAGCGCCGGCAAGTACCGCGGCAAGGTCGACGTGTTGCAGTGCCCGTCCTGCGGTTCCTCGATCCGCTACATTCCCGGCCTGGCCGCGAACTGCGTCTGCCCCTCGTGCAGCGCGCGCCTGGACGCGTCCACGCCGAAGGTCGAAGTGCTGCTCAAGGGCGAGCAGAACGAGCGGGTGCCCTTCACCCTGACCCTGGGTGCGATCGCCAAGATCGGCGCGCACGACTACCGCGTGCTGGGCGTGATGCGGCGCGAGGACAACGAGGGCGAAGCCTGGAATGAATACCTGCTGTACTCGACCCAGGGGCCGTTCTTCTGGCTGGTCGAGACGAACGAAGGCTGGTCGCGCTCGGACGTGCTGGACGACTGGCCGACGCCTCCCCTGCCGGCCATGAACGCGGTGCAGGTCGATAAGGTGGAATACAAGCGCACCTGGGTCTACCAGGCACGCGTGCTGTACGCGGCCGGCGCCTTCAACTGGCGCGTGGCGGCCGGCGACATGGTGGACGTGGCCGAGTACGAGCACGGCCAGAACGGGCTGGCGGCGGAGCATACCAACGAGGAACTGACCTGGTCGCGCTCGACGCCGGTGGCGGAAGACCAGGTGCGCGCCTGGTTCAAGCTGCCGGTTGCGCCGAAACAGACCAAGGCGCCCTCGAGCGCCGGCGATATCGCATGGAAGGCCTTGCTGTGGATATTCGGCCTGAACTTCATCCCGCTGGTCGCCAATTTCGGTGCGACGCTGGCCTGGATGCTGGTAGGGGCCATTGCGCTGTTCCTGCCGCTGCTCTTGAGTCCGGAAAAATAATTGGGCCTGCATGAGAACTAAATTCATCCTCTACGCCATCGCGGTCACCTTGATCACGACCGTCATCTGCTGGGTCAGCATGGCATCGTCAAGCCGCAGCGGCGGCGGCAACAGCTGGCGCAGCCACAGCTATGGCAGCGGCAGCGGCGGCGGCTACTCGGGCGGCGGCCACAAGTGACGACGGCGCACCGCCCGGCGGGCATTCACCTGCTGGCCGACCTGGCCGGCATCGAGGCCGCCCTCCTCGTCGACCCTGACGCGATCGACGCACTGCTGCGCGAAGCCGCGCTGGCGGCCGGCGCGCGCATCCTGCACAGCCACTTCCACACCTTCGGTCCTGGCCTGGGCGTGACCGGGGTGCTGCTGCTGGCCGAATCGCACATCTCGATCCACACCTGGCCCGAACATGGCTTCGCCGCGGCCGACATCTTCATGTGCGGCGACGCCCAGCCCGGACGCGCGCTCGATGTGATCGACGCGGCGCTGAAGCCTGCTACGCGTTCGGTACAGACCATGGCGCGCGGACAGCTATAATCCGGGACTTGTCCAGACAACCTCCAGGTACAGTATGACGCAAGCAGCCATTCCTTCCGTACCGCCGAAGGCGCTCGGCCACATCCGCGTGCTGGACCTGTCGCGCGTGCTCGCCGGCCCCTGGTGCTCGCAGAACCTGGCCGACCTCGGCGCCGACGTGATCAAGATCGAACGTCCCGGCAACGGCGACGACACGCGCGCCTGGGGCCCGCCCTATGCCAAGGATGCGGAAGGGAACGACACCAGCGAAGCGGCCTATTACCTAGCAGCCAACCGCGGCAAGCGCTCGCTGACGGTGGACATCGCCAGCAGCGAAGGCCAGCAGCTGCTGCGCGAGCTGGTGGAGCATTGCGACGTCGTGCTGGAGAACTTCAAGGTTGGCCACCTGAAGCGCTACGGACTGGACTACGACACCCTGAAGGCGATCAAGCCCGACCTGGTGTACTGCTCGATCACCGGCTTCGGCCAGGACGGCCCCTACGCCCACCGCGCCGGCTATGACTTCCTGATCCAGGGCATGGGCGGCCTGATGTCGGTCACCGGCGAACGCGACGACCTGCCGGGCGGCGGCCCGCAAAAGGCTGGCGTGGCCCTGACCGACCTGATGACCGGGATGTACGCCACCGTCGCCGTGCTGGCCGCGCTGACCCACCGCGACCGTACCGGCGAAGGCCAGCACATCGACATGGCCCTGCTCGACACCCAGGTGGCAATGCTGGCCAACATGGGCAGCAATTACCTCAACAGCGGCAAGCCGCCCAAGCGCTGGGGCAATGCGCACGCCAACATCGTGCCCTACCAGACCTTCGCCTGCGCCGACGGCCACATCATCGTCGCCACCGGCAACGACGGCCAGTACCAGAAGTTCGTCGAAGCAGGCGGCCGTCCGGAGCTGGGCCTGGATGCGCGCTTCGCCACCAATCCGCTGCGCGTGAAGAACCGCGACATCCTGGTGCCGATCCTGGCGGAGATGGTGCAGGAGAAGCAGCGCGACGAGTGGATTGCGCTGCTGGAGTCGGTCGGCGTGCCCTGCGGGCCGATCAACGACATCGGCGAGGTGTTCGCCAACGAGCAGGTGCAGGCGCGCAAAGTAGCGATCGAACTGCCGCACCCGGCGGCGGGCAAGGTCAAGCTGGTGCGCAATCCGATCCGGATGTCGGCCACGCCGGCCACCAGCGACAAGGCCCCGCCCCTGCTGGGCCAGCACACCGATGAAGTGCTGCACGATGTGCTGGGCCTCGGCGAGGCGGAGATTGTCGCACTGCGCGGCAAAGGGATCGTTTAAGCGCGTTTCAATGCAGCTGGTGCTTGAGGTCCGAAAGGACGTCATGCACCCGCGTCACCACCGATGCGACCTGCGGCGATGGCTGGCCATTCCGGACCATCCGTTTCGCCTGGTCGCCCAGCTCCTCGAGCCGGTCGATGCACTGCACGATCTGCGACTGGTCGTTCGACTGCATGACTCTCTGGGCTTCCGGCATTTCGTGGGCGATTTTCTGGATGCAGTCGCGAATGTCGCTGGGCGCACCCTGGTCGTTCCTGGTCACTTCTTCGGCCTGATTGATCGTTTGCTGGATCTGGCTGAAACGCTGTTGAATTTCGGCAGGTTGCAACATGATTGACCTCCTGAAAGTAATGCGGCGTATCCGCTGGAATCAATCACTTTAGTCCTCCTGCCGGCGATATCAAGCGCACATTTCAGCCGTGCGCGCGTCAAGCCTGGGTCAGCGTTCGAGGCACTCAGTCCGGATTCGCGAGCGGCAGCCAGGACGGCTTGGTGTCGGCGTACAGTTCGATCTCGACCGGATCGGTGAACGGCGTGTCCAGCGTGCCGAGGGTGACCGCGATGCGTTCCGGCGACTCTTCGCTGCGCCAGAACAGGGTCGAGCCGCACTGCCGGCAGAAGGCGCGACAGGCATGGCTCGACGAGGCGTATTCGGTGACGAAGTCCTCGCCACGCTCGATCGTCAAGCCGGCGCGGGCGACGTTGGCATATGTGCCGGAAGCGGCGCCGTGCTGTTTCTGGCACATCGTGCAGTAGCAGTGGCTGGCGCTTTCGACCGGGCCCGCAGCGGTATAGCTGACGGCGCCGCACAGGCAGCTTCCTCGTAACATGGACGGCTCCTCAAGGTTCGGTAGCCGTCCATTGTAAGGCCATCGTTCAGTAACGCGCTTCGAGGGTCAGGCGCGCCATGGCATACCCCGGGAACACCCTCGTTCGCCGCTGCGTGCCATTCGCGTCCGTGTACAGGGAATCGTCGAGGAAGTCCTGGCGCAGCAGGTTCGATACGGCGAAGCGCAGCTGGTACTTCGGATTGAATTTGTACAGCGCGTAGATGTCGAGGTCGCGCCGCACGCTCTGGTAACCGGACTGGTTGCGGTTGATGCGCACCGGCCCACCGCTCTTGAAGGCGAAGCTGGAGCCTGCCGACAGCTTGCCGCCGGGCGCGCGCCAGTCGACGCCCAGCGTGCTCGAGAACGGTGTCTGCTGGTCGAGGCGGTTGTACGGACCCGGCACCTGCTCGACGCGCGACCAGTTGCGCGACACGCTGGCGCGCAGGTCCACGTCCGGCGCCCCCTTCTTCACCGCCGACAGCGGGAACTTGGCTTCCAGCTCGACGCTGCGCGTCACCGCATCGCCATCGTTGACGGGGGTCTGGATCCAGCGGCCGTTCTCCAGGATCAGCCCCTGGCGCGTGAAGTCCTGGATCCGGCGCATCGATACGCTGGCGCTCAGCAGCGCCTTCTCGGCCCAGTAGTGCTCGTAGGATGCGTCGATGCCGGTCGCCAGTTCCGGCTTCAGATCCGGATTGCCCCGGAAGTCGGGGTCGGTCTGGCTGTTGTTGGGCGTCGTGAAGCGGCGCGGGATCAGGCTGCTGGCGTTGGGCGCCTTGTAGGTGCGCGTCAGGGCCAGGCGCAGCTGGTCGCGGCTGTTGGGGAGCTTGTACAGGGTCTGCGCCAGCGGGCTCCAGACGCTGCTGCGATTCGTCGTCGTGGCGAAGGTATTGCCCTCGCTGGTCGTCTCCAGCCCTTCCCAGCGCAGCCCAAGGTACATGGACCAGCGCGGCGTGAGGTTCCACTCGTCCTGCGCGAACAGGGCCAGGCGTTTGAGCGTGGCTTCATAGCGCTCGTCCGATTGCACACTGCGGCTGCTCCGCGGGAAGAATTCGTCCTCGATGCGGGAGTCGTCGCGCAGGGTGTAGCCACCGTCCCAGCCCGCCGAGAGGGCATGACCGGTTTTCCACGGGGTCGAATACTTGCCGGTCGAGGTAAGGCCCCGCTCCGAGGTGCGGCTGAGCACCACGGCGTCGCGGCCGCGCAGGCCGGCGCTATCGTCGTGTTCGCGCCAGGTGCCGCGATTGCGCATGCCGTTGATGCCGAACTTGACGTCGACCTTCGCTCCTTCCGCCAGGCTGCGTACCCAGTTCAGGTCCGAGCGCAGGAGCGCGTTGGTGCCGCGGCTGTCGGTGTCGCGCAGGTCGTACAGCGGCGCGGGGCCGAGCAGCGTATCCGTCACCGCGTCGCCATGGTAGCTGTTGCGGCTGGCAGCCAGCAGCGACTGCCAGGTGAGCGTGCCGCTCTGTTCGCCGTTCCAGTTGATGCGCGGCGCCAGGCTGATGTTGTACGGATTGCCCTTGTCCCTGGACCGGGTCTGGCGCAGCATCGTCAGCCGGCCATCGGGTGTGGTCATGGATTCCTCGACCGGCGACTGGCGGTCGTAATCGTAGAGCATGGCGTTCGCGCTCACCGAGTAGGACATGGCATCGCGCCGGTCCGACATCTGCAGGCTCGCATTCGGATTGGTCGCGTCGCGGCTCTTGCCGACACCGACACGCACTTCGCGCTGCGCCTTCTGGACCGATTTCTTGAGCACGATGTTGATGGTGCCGGCGATCGACTGGGTCGAGAACTCGGCGCTGGCCGCACGCAGGATCTCGATGCGCTCGATGACATCGGGCGAGAGCTGGTCGATCGAGAAGCCGGCCGGCGCCCGCTCGCCGTTGATCAGGATCTGCGTGTAACCGCTGCCCAGGCCGCGCATGCGGATCTCGCCGCCGCCACGCCCGGCCGCGCCGCTGACGGTGATGCCCGGCAGGCGCTTGAAGACGTCGAGCACCGAGGTGTCGCCGTAGCGCTTGATCTCCTCGTTCGTCACCACGATCTTGCTGGCCGTGTCGTCGCGCCGCGGGTCGTAGGTGTTGGCGTTACCCTTGATCTCGACCTGCTGGATCTTGGCCGGCGTTTCCGCCTTTTTCACGGGAGCGGGCTCACCGGGAATGGAAGTGGACGTGGTCTGCGCGTCGGCCGGCAGCGTGGCGATGCAAAGGGCGATGAACGATGGGCGAAGCATGCGAGTACAGCCAAAAACGAGTGGGGACCGGCATTGTGCCCTACTCGGCCTGCACAACCATTACTTCTGCCAAAACAATTCATCTGGCATAGATGCGATGCCGGATGAGCTCGGGTGGACTACCGCCTCAGCTGTTTTCAGTGTCGGGGCCATGCGCGAGCGGCGTCGCCGGCGCCAGTGAACGCAAGCGTAGCGCGATCGCCAATCCCACGCCCAGCAGCGCCCCGAGCACGGCCACCACGCCGCTCCAGCCCCAGTGCTCCCACACGTAGCCGGTGAACCAGCCCACCACGCTCGAACCCACGTAATAGCAGAACAGGTAGATGCCCGAGGCCAGCGCCTGGGGCGGCCGCGCACGCCTACCGACCCAGCTGCTGGTGACCGAATGCGAGGCGAAGAAACCGAAGGTCGCCAGCCCGGTGCCGAGCACGATGGCGACCACGGAATCGTGCAGCGTCACCAAGAGGCCCGCAATCATCACGGCCATGAACAGCCACAGCACGTTGCGCCGCCCGAGCCGGTCGGCCAGCTTCCCGGCCCACATCGAGCTGAACATGCCGAGCAGGTAGAGCAGCGACACCGCGCCGACCGCGCTCTGGCTGAGGCCAAACGGCGGCGCAAGCAGGCGGTAGCTGATGTAGTTGTACAGGCTCACAAAACAGCCCATCAGGAGAAACGGCAGCACGAACAGCCAGGGCAGGCCTTCGTCCGCGAGGTGGGTGCGCAGGCCGGCGAGAAAGCCCGGCCCCCGCACCCGCTTCGACTCGCCATGGCGCGAGGGCGGCAGGCTGCGCGAGAACTCCCAGGCCGCATACAGGCCGGCCGCACCCAGCAGCCCGACCGCGACGCGCCAGGAGACGAAGTCGCTGATCACCGAGGACAGCACCCGCCCGCTCATGCCGCCAAAGGCGGAGCCGCTGATGTACATGCCCATCGACAGGCCGAGCGAAGTGCCTTCGATCTCGTCGCTGAGGTAGGCCATCGCCACCGCCGGCAGGCCGCCCAGCACCAGGCCGAGCAGCACGCGCACCCCGACCAGCTGGGTGTAGTCGAGGGCAAAGCTGGAGAGCAAGGTAAGCAGCGCGCCGCCATACATCGAGGCCACCATCAGCTGCTTGCGGCCGATACGGTCGGCCACGCTGCCCGACATGAGCAGCGCCACGGCAAGGGTCGCGGTAGACACCGACAGCGCCAGGCTGCTTTGTGCGGGAGTGAGGGAGAAGTCGCGCGCCAGCAGCGGCATCAGGGGCTGGACGCAGTAGAGCAGCGCGAACACCGAGAAGCCGCCGAAGGCCATGGCGCGGTTGATGCGGCGGAATTCCGGGCTTCCCGCCGCGATCGGACCGCGCGCCGTGTTCATCTCGCGGCCGTTACGGCAGGTCCGGGTCGAGCTCGGATCCGGCGTAGTTTTCCAGCTCGGTGAAGAGCTGCTTCATCGTCGCCTTGGTCTTGATGTGCTGCAGCACCGTGCAGTGCTCGCGGTAGGTTGCGATGCGTTCCGCGATGATCGGCTGGTGCGCCGCCGGGACCTGCGCCATCAGCGCGGCCCAGCCGGCCTCGAAGTCCGAATCGTTCTTGCGTACCGACTTTACCAGGCGCTCGAATTCCTTCTGCCCGGTGCGCGCCGTGATGCGCCCGCCGCCCTCGATCGCGAAGATGATCGCCAGCGCGATCACGCCTTCCGCGTTCAGGTCCGGGTCGTTGATCGGGCCTTCGTAGTGGTGGCGGCGAATCCACTGGGCCGCGCGCACGATCGCCTGCACGCCCTGGCGCTGCTGCAGCTGGCCGATGTAGCGTTCGTAGCCGGTCCAGCTCTCGCCCGGATCGGCCGTACACAGGTCGACGAACAGTTCCTTCAGGCGGCGCTGCGAATACACGGGGTCCGTGTCGTACTCGCCGACCAGGCTGTCCTCGGGCAGCGCAGACAGTTCCTTCACCAGACGGAAGCCCTGCTGGAACACCAGCTCGGCGCCCTCCTCGATCAGGATGTCGAGCGCGTCCAGGTCGTCATCGCTGTCGCACAGGTGCTCGAGACCCAGCGAAACGCCGCCCACGGTCAGCAGCTGCGCGCGCTGGATGCCTTCGGCGGTGCGGTCGTTGGTGAACTTTTCGGCCACCATCGCGGTGATGCCGGATAGCTCGTCGGCCAGCACCACGGCTTCGTCAGGGGTGGCCTCGGTCGCCAACAGCTTGATCACACGGACCAGGCGCGGCGGCTTCTCGATGACGATTGCGGGCAGCATGGCTCCAGGCGCTCCGCTCACGAGAAGATGTCCGTGCCCATGCTGCGGCGGGTACCGCGGCGCGGCATGCTGCGCACCGACGGCACCTGCTTGCGCAGGCGGTACAGCAGTTCGCGCGTGCTGCGCTGCATGAAGGGCGATTCCTCGTCCGGATCGTCCGGCAGCTCGACGTCGGCCATCTCGGCGCTGTGGCGGAATTCCGGGAACAGCTCGAGCAGCGAACGCTCCCAGCCGTCCTCGCTGGCTTTGGCCAGGTCGACCGCCAGCGGTGCGATGTCGCTGTCGCCGCTGGTCTGGGCGGTGACGTAGCGGCCCTTGGACAGGATTTCGCCCGCCACTTCCAGGATCTCTTTCGGCGCCAGCGACCACAGGATCGCGAACACGGTGGCGCCGTGGTCGGTAGCGGAAGCTTCCTGCAGCAGCTCGTGGCGGCGGTCCTCGTCGTCGTTGGCGTAGACGATGCCGTGGACGTGGTTGAACAGGTTCTCGGCGATGCGTTCCGGATCGTCCTCGATCAGGTTGTCCGGCCAGGTGGCTGCGATGTAGGCCAGACTCTCGGCCCAGGCCTTGGGCGGGACCAGCAGGGTCGCGACCGAGGTCTTGGCGCCGTCGAAGCCGGACAGGTGCAGCGCGGTCACTTGCGGCGGCAGGGTCGACAGCACTTCGACGACGGCGTAGTCGCCATGCTCGTCGGCGGCCGCCGAGAACGCTTCTTCGGCGTGCTCCAGCGAGCCGGCCAGCACCAGTTCGCTGACCTGCCTGGTCAATGCCGGCAGGTTGGCGCCTTTGTTTTCCTTGGATTCGTCGCTCATTCGCGTTCTCCTCCTTCCGGATCGAACAGCTGGGTGAAGTCGTCGCTGGCGGCGGTGCCGTCCAGGTCGTCGTCATCCTCACCCTCGTCGCCTTCGCCGAGGCGGGCGAGATCGCGGTCTTCGTCTTCCCAGCGGGCCTGGTTCTTGTACAGGAAGGCCGTGATGATGGCCTGGCGCGCCAGCTCCGGATAATTGGCCGTCATCGCCTCGTACATGGCGCGGCCTTGTTCGGAGTCGCACTCGGCCATCGCGAACACGCGCGCAGGATCGCTGCCTTCGTAGTCGGCCGCTTCGCGCATCAGGCCCTTCGGGTCCTTGAACTTGATGCAATCAACGAGTGCGAAGGCCATCAGGTTGACGTCGTCCAGGCCGGAGCCGGCGGCGTATTCCGAGACCAGCGCGCTGACCATCATGTCGTAGTTCTTCCTGTTGGGCGGGTCGCCCAGCGTGCCCTCGATCTGCCCTTCCAGCTCGCGCGACTGGAACGAGAATTCGGGATGTACGTTTTTCATTGTGTGTCCTGTTGTTCGTGATGGCGCGGCTGCGCCGGCCGTCAGGCTTGGAGGTTTACGCCGTTCAAGGCGAACAGCGAGCGCCACAGCTCGAAAGCTTCGGCCTCGGCGTCGAGCACGATACGGTGGTTGACGCTCTGGTTGTATTCGGCGCGCTTGGCGGGATCCGACAGGATTTCATAGGCCTTGGTGACGGCCTTGAAGCGCGCTTCGGCGCCCGGCGCCTGGTTGCGGTCCGGGTGGTAGCGCATCGCGAGCGAGCGATAGACCTTCTTGATCTCGTCGTCGCTGGCATTCGGCGCGACGCCGAGGATCGCATATAAATTTTCCAAAGAAACTCTCCCGGCACAGGCCGTCAGGCAGCGCCGCAAAACGGCAAAAACGAGATTATCCTATAGAAAACGACAAGTTGCCCAGATGGCCAGCCATTCAGTGGCTGAAGGGCTTCTTGTGGGGCTGCGGCTTCTCGGCGGGAACCTGGGGGCGGGCCTGTTTCAGTGGCGGCAGCGGCATGCCGGCCTGGGCCAGCAGCCAGGCGCGCACCAGTTCCGGATGGGTAGCGAGGGTTTTCATAGTTGAGCCTTGCATATGGGTCGATTGTCCCCAGTATGTATCTGCTCAACGTGTCTGACCGTGCGCTCCACCACATACAGAGGCAGCCAGCTCCTGCGTTACGGTAAAATGTCTATAACTTTACCTATCCAAAACTCTTTTTTCATGAGCAACGAGAAGAACACCCCGGCGACGGGCAATGCCCCGTCGTCTAATTTCCTGCGCGCCATTATCGAAAACGATCTGGCGGCGGGCACCCATGCGCGCCCGGGCATGCCGCCCGTGATCACCCGCTTCCCGCCGGAGCCGAACGGCTACCTGCACGTCGGCCACGCCAAGTCGATCTGCCTGAACTTCGGCCTGGCGCGCGACTACAACGGCCGCTGCCACCTGCGCTTCGACGATACCAATCCGGAGAAGGAAGATCAGGAATACGTCGACACCATCATGGATTCCGTGAAATGGCTCGGCTTCACCTGGGAACAGGGCGACGGCGAATACCTGCATTACGCCAGCGATTATTTCGACAAGCTGTACGAGATGGCCGAATACCTGATCCGCGAAGGCAAGGCCTACGTGGACAGCCAGTCGCCGGAAGAGATGGCGAAGAACCGGGGCAATTTCTCGACGCCTGGCACCAACTCGCCTTTCCGTAATCGTCCGGTGGAAGAGTCGCTGCAACTGTTCCGCGACATGAAGGCCGGCAAGTACAAGGATGGCGAACACATCCTGCGCGCCAAGATGAGCGAAGACGCGATGTCCTCGCCGAACATGACCAACCGCGATCCGGCGCTGTACCGCATCCGCCATGCGCACCACCACCGCACGGGCGACGACTGGTGCATCTACCCGATGTACGACTACACGCACCCGATTTCGGATGCGCTGGAGTCGATCACCCATTCGATCTGCACGCTCGAATTCCAGGACCACCGCCCGATGTACGACTGGCTGGTCGAGACCCTGGCCGACGGCGGCTTCTTCCCGCGCCCTGTGCCGCGCCAGTACGAAATGGCGCGCCTGAACCTGACCTATGTCGTGACCTCAAAGCGTAAACTGCGCCAGCTGGTCGACGAGGGTGTGGTGACGGGCTGGGACGATCCGCGCATGCCGACCATCGTCGGCCTGCGCCGCCGCGGCTACACGCCGGAATCGATCCAGCTGTTTTGCGAGCGCATCGGCGTGTCCAAGGCCGACGGCTGGATCGACATGAGCACGCTGGAAGGCGCGCTGCGCGACGACCTCGATCCGAAGGCGCCGCGCGCGATCGCCGTGCTGCGTCCTTTGAAACTCATCGTCGACAACTTCCCCGAAGGCGAATCGGTCGCGTGCTCGTCGCCGGTCCACCCGCACCATCCGGAGATGGGCATGCGCAGCTTCCCGTTCACGCGCGAGCTGTGGATCGAGCAGGAAGACTTCATGGAAGTCCCGACCAAGGGCTACCACCGCTTCACGCCGCCGGTGGGCGACCAGCCGGGCGCGCGCGTGCGCCTGAAGTACGGCTTCGTGGTCGAATGCACCGGCTTCGACAAGAACGAGGCCGGCGAGGTGACCGCGGTGCACGTCAAGTACTTCGAGGATTCGAAGTCGGGCACGCCGGGCGCGGACAACTACAAGGTCAAGGGCAACATCACCTGGGTCAGCGCCGCCACCGCCCTGGAAGCCGAAGTGCGCCTGTATGACCGCCTGTTCACGGAACCGCAGCCGGACGCCGGCGGCAAGGACTTCAAGGCCGCGCTGAACCCGAACGCGCTGGAAACCGTGACCGCCTACCTGGAACCGGGCATGAAGGATGCGGTGGCCGACCAGCGCTTCCAGTTCGAACGCCATGGCTACTTCGTCGCCGACCGCGTCGATTCGACGCCGGGCAAACCGGTGTTCAACCGCGTGACCACCCTGAAGGACAGCTGGGGCAAATAAGCGCGCTTAGCGCCTGTTTTGCATGGAAGGGCCCCGCATCTGCGGGGCCTTTTTCTTTCGAGAACGTTTCCACTTTTTCTACTTTGTTGCATTCTCGCCAAACCTAGCAAACCTACTAGGTTCTTCGTTTCCTAAACAAGCTTAGCGTATGAATGTTTGTCGCATTAACGCGACGAGTTCACCTAGCAAGCGAGATTACGGATCATGTCGCCCCGCCGCCCCCATACCCATCTTGTCGCCATGCCGACAGCGATGCTGACCGGGGCCCTGCTTTCCTTGACGGTCGGCACTGCCTTGTACATTGCCACGGCCGAAGCCATCGAAAGCGACGCCTCGACGCGCTTCCGCGGCATGACGCGCACCGCCCAGTACGCCATCGACGCGCGCATCAAGAGCTATACCGACGTCCTGCGTGGCATGGCCGGACTGTTCCATGCCAATCCGGACGCCAGCGCCGACGACTTCCGCCACTACGTCGAGCAGCTCGACATCAGCCGCAATTTTCCCGGCATCGAAGCCATGAACTATGCGCGCACGGTCGGCCCGGGCGGCCTGGCGGCGGTCGATGCCGACGTACGCCGTCGCCTGCGCCAATACGGCATGCCGGAGCCTGCCAGGAAGCTGCGGCCCGTGCCCGGACGGGACACCTATACGGTCCTTGTCTACATGGAACCGGCGATCCCGGAATCGCTGGACAAGCTCGGCCTCGACCTGGAAGCGAACAGCTATATCCGGCGCACGGCGGCGGAATCGCGCGACAACAACACGATCGCCGCCTCGGGCCTGCGGGTCAACATCCTGCCCGGCTCCGGCCCGACCCAGAACATCCTGGCAATGCGCCTGCCGGTGTACCGCAGCGGCATGCCGATCGACACCGTAACCCAGCGCCGCGCGGCCTACATCGGCTCGGTCGGCATCGGTTTCGGCGTCAACAAGATGGTCAATGGCGCACTCGAAGGTTTCCCGGTGAATGGCGTGCGCCTGGTGCTCACCGACCTCAACGACGTACCGCCGGCGCCGGGCGAAGAGCGGCCCAGCGCGGTCCTGTACGACAGCCATGTGCAAGCGAAAGTCCGCACGCCGCGCCTGCTCGACGATGCCGGGCTGCTGCGGGCCACCCTGCCGATCGAATTCAACCAGCGCAAATGGCACGCCGAATTCAGTATCGCCAAGTCGGCCCTGTACACGCGCTTCGACCTGTTCTATCCGTGGCTGGCCGCGCTGGCCGGTTCGCTCAGCACCGCCCTGCTCTACGCGCTGTTCCAGACCATGGCCTCGTCGCGCCGCAGCGCGCTGCGCATGGCCGAGGACATGACGCGCGAACTGCGCGCGAGCCAGGCCAAGCTGCAGGCCACCAACGAGAAACTGCGCCAACTGGCCGCGCACGCGGAACAGATCAAGGAAGGCGAACGCAAGCGCATCGCACGCGAGATCCACGACGAGCTCGCACAGAACCTGCTGGCGCTGAAGATCGAGGCCGAGATCCTGGCCAACCGCACGCGCGACCAACATGGCCGCCTGCACGAGCGGGCCGCCGCCACGGTGCGCCAGATCGACAGCACGATCCGCAGCGTGCGCCAGATCATCAACGACCTGCGCCCGAACGTGCTCGACCTCGGCCTGAATGCGGCGGTCGACTGGCAGGTGAGCGACTTCGCGCGCCGCACCGGCATCGAATGCGAGCTGGTCGAAGACGAGAACGAACACCACCTCGACGACCAATGCGCGACCGCCCTGTTCCGTATCCTGCAGGAGTCGCTCAACAACGTGGCGCGGCATGCACGCGCGAGCAAGGTGCGCATCGACCTGCACCAGCACGCCGACATGCTGACCATGACGATTCGCGACAACGGCATCGGCATGCAGCCGGGCAGCCGCAACCGTACCGGTTCGTTCGGACTGGTCGGCATTGAAGAACGGGTCAATATTCTCGGCGGCAGTTTCTCGATCAGCAGCGGACCGGATACCGGCACCACCATCGTCGTCACCATTCCTGTCAGCCTGCAGCAAAGCGTGCGCGGCCTGACCGCGCAGGACAGCAACCTGGTCCTGTCCACGGTGGGATGAGCATGTGTTGCAATGGCGCCCGTATCCGTATGTCGCATTTCCGCACAGCAGTTTCTTGCTTGACAGAACGCAAAATTAACACTGACCGTCCGCATGACAATTGTTATCACTGCCTCCGGTCAACGAGCAGTTTCCGGCTTCCGATTAACGCGTAACGTTCACTTCATTCAGGAGGGACAGTCTGACGTACCGCTTCAAACTAGGGATAAAAAGAAATGCCTATATAAACTTTGAAACCATAAGGTGATCACAATGTCGACCAATGAATTCGCAGCGATTGAAACGCTTGATCTTGCCCCGATCAAAATGAAACTGATGCATGTGGAGTCCGGCGAAGGCTGGTCCTCACTGCGGGCCAACGCGGTGGAGGCGGAGTACCGCCGCTTCCTCCACCTGATGAAGAAATATCCCGACTCGGGAGCATCGCCCAGCGTCGACGTCGACACCTTCTGGCACTACCACATCCTGGACACGATGAAGTACGCACTCGACTGCGAGACCGTGTTCGGCTACTTCCTGCACCACTATCCCTATGTCGGCATCGGCGCCAGCGCAAACGATGGCGACCACGCCGCCGGCGGCGAGCGCATGCGCCAAATCTACGACGCCGAATTCGGCGCCGGGGCGGCTGCGAACGACGCTTACGCCTACTGCTCCTCGCCGAACAAACGCTTCGACGTCGCCGGCGCCGCCTACGCATACTGTTCCTCGCCGAACAGGCCGCTCCAGACCGGCGCTGCATACGCCTACTGCTCTTCGCCGAACCAGCCGCTCGCTGCCGATGCCGCGACCGCCTATTGCTCGTCGCCGAACAAGCGGGGCGAGGCTGCCAACGCGCATGCCTACTGCTCCTCGCCGAACAAGTCGGCCGAAGGCGCATACGCCTACTGCTCCTCACCGAACAAGCCGGGCCATGGCACCTACGCCTACTGCTCCTCGCCGAACCAGCCACGCCAGGCCGCCACCGCGACCTACGCTTACTGCTCCTCGCCGAACAAACCGCGTGCCGCCGGCAACGACGCCAGCGCGTATTGCTCCTCGCCGAACAGGCAGTTTGAAGCCGGCGCCGCGACCGCTTACTGTTCGTCACCGAACAAGCCGGGCAACGCTGCCAACGAAGCATTCGCCTATTGCTCTTCGCCGAACAAGCCTTCACAGGCAAAGGCCGATGCAGCCAGCAAGGCGCTGGCTCACGCAGCCTGATTCGTTTCCCTCACTCGTTCCCCTCACGGCTGGTACGGCGCAACGCGCCTACCGGCCGTTTTTTTGGCGCTGTCATCGCTACGTGTAGAAACTGAACTGTTGAGCTGAGCGGATGTCCAACCTGGACCGAATGACCAGGAGGTACGATGAGGTCCCAAGGCTTTCGCCGCTTGCTGCGGCAGCTCGCTTCGCTCAACTGGCAACAGCGTTCGCAACTGATTGAAGCCTTGCGCCCGGCCGTCGGCCTGGACAGGGTGTGCGCAGCAATCGAGGGCGTACGCCCCGCGCCCACTGGCTGCCCTGGCTGTGGCAGCGGACGCCATTACCGCCACGGGATCGTCCGGGGCCTTCAGCGTTACCGCTGCCGTGATTGTGGGCGCACCTTTAGCGCCTTGAGCGGCACGCCACTCGCCAGGCTGCGCCATCGCAGCAAGTGGCTGGATTACCTCAAGGAGATGCTCGATTCACGCAGTGTGCGTGCGGCGGCCAAGCTGGTCGGCGTGCACCGCAACACCAGCTTCCGCTGGCGCCATCGCTTCCTCCACGGAGTTCGTCATGACCAGCCGGAACGCCTGGCCGGGATCGCCGAGGCCGATGAGATGTTCCTGCTCGAATCGCAGAAGGGATCGCGCCAGCTCGAGCGACCCGCGCGCAAGCGTGGCGGCGTCGCTCATCGCCGCGGCATAGGCCAACAGCACGATTGCATCCTCGTTGCCCGCGATCGCAGCGGCCTGACCTGCTCCTTCGTCACGGGACGGGCGGCGGTCACGGCCAGGCAGCTGCACCGGTATTTGCTGCCCGTGCTCGACCCAGAGATCCTCCTGGTAACCGATGGACACAAGGCTTACCGGACGTTCGCGCGCGAGGCGCGCATTGCGCACGCCTTCGTCACCCTGCGAGCCGGCGAGCGCGTGCGCGGCGTGGTCCACGTACAAAATGTGAATGCCTACCACCAGCGCCTGCGCAGTTGGCTGTCACGTTTTCATGGCGTCGCCTCACGTTACCTTCCGAACTACCTCGCCTGGCGCTGGGCGCTGGATGGGGACCGCATCGCGGCGCCGGAACGCCTGCTACAAGCGGCATTAAACCGCTTCCACATTCGACGGTGACAGCGCCTTTTTTTAGGTCGCGAAGGACTGCAACTGAACGTATGGCTTGATCATCAGCGCGCGCAGTTCGCGGATGCTGAGTTCACTTTCCTCATGCATGCGCAGCAGGAGCGTGGCACCGATCGGCAGTGTGTTGTGGCGGATCTTGCTGATCACCGGAGGTGCTACTTCGAGCAAGCGCGACAGGGCGGCGTCGTTCTTCAGGCGAAGCTTGGCGATGATGGCGTCGAGGACGCGGTTGGGGTCGTATTCCGCTCCGGGCGGAAGGCGTCTGATGGGCATGCGAATCTTTCAGGATTATTAAATATTTGTCACTTTCCGTGATCTTTAAGGAATTATTTGCACACAGAGGCAAAATGGCATCATTTGTACGGCTTTTTACCTCAGGGGCGAAATGATACACATTTGGATATATTTTTGCACAAGGCATCGCCGTTTTCGAAGCCAAGCTCCAATACGGATCGACGTGCGCAGGCCTCCGGCGGGTGTCCGGATGGCGTCGGTATGGCGGGGGATGCCGTCCCGGACACGGGACGGCGGCAGGCTTACTTCTTCTTGGCTGCGGCCTTGGCCAGAGCGCTGCCCTGGTACAGGGTGCGGGCGTCAGTGTGGGCGCGCTCGAGGGTGCGCATCTCGGGCTTGTCGTCGTGTGCTACGAAATATTCTTTGTCCTGCGCGGCGACGACGATCTTGATGGCGGCGGCGTCCGCCACGCCGTATTTTTCGACGATCAGGGTGGTGACTTCGTCGAGGTATTCTTCATAGGTCATGCTGGCCTCTCTTTTCAAGTGCCCGATTGTACGGGAGGCCGACGCGCTTCGGCTACTGCAGCCGCCAGTGCCGCCGCCACGTCGGGATAGCGCAAGCGCACGCCGAGCTCGCGTTTCAGACGCGTATTGTCGAGGCGCCGCGACTCCGACATGAAGGACAGCAGCGTCGGCGTCACCACCGCCTGCAGCGCGGCGCGCGGCAGGCGCGGCGGACGCGCGAGGCCATGGGCATCGGCCACCGCATCGAAATAGTCGCCCATCTTCATGCGGGTGTCGTCCACCGCATGCACCACCCGTCCCCCGCGCGCACGAAATAGCGCCCGCGCCACGATGCGCGCCAGGTCGTCGGCGTGAATGTGGTTGGTGTACACGTCGTCTTCCGCACGCAATGCCGGCGTGCCCTGCTCCAGGCGCTTGAGCGGCAAGCGGTCGGCGGCGTAGATGCCGGGCACGCGCAGGATTGCCAGGCGCGCTTCCCTTGCTAGCGCCCAGGCGCGCAGCACGCGCTCGGCGTCGACGCGCCGCAGTGCGCGTGCGTTGCGCGGCGCCACCGGCCGCGTCTCATGTACCAGTTCGCCGCCGCAGTCGCCATACACGCCGCTGGTGCTGACGTAGACCAGGCGCGCGGTCTTGCCGAGCGCCGCGACCAGGTGGCGCGTGCGGCGATCGACGCTGCCTTCCGGCTGCGGCGGCGCCAGGTGCACGATCCAGTCGGCCAGGCCGCGCAGGCGCCCCAAGGTCGCGGGCTGGTCGAGGTCTGCCACCACCGGCACTGCCCCGGCGGCGCGCAGCTCGGCGCAGCGCTCGCGCTGGCTGGTGAGGGCGAACAGGCGAAAGCGCCCGGCAAGCAGCGGCAGCAGGCGCATGCCGACGTCGCCGCAACCGACGACGAGCAGGCGCGGCCGCCTGAACAGGTTTGGTTTGGTCATCACGGCAGGCATTGTATGCGAGCCGGCCGCGCGTCGCTCAGGCGACGGTATCGTCGGCCGCCCTGGCTGCCGCCGCAGCCAGCACCGGCATGGCCACGATCAGGCCAAGGCCGAGCGGCAGCATCGCCACCAGGGTCATGAGCGCGCCCAGCACGACCACCGTCAGGAAGGGCAGCGGATTGCGTAGCGATGCCGCCACGCTCAGGACCAGCGCGCGGCCCACCTTGACGCGCCGCTCCACCACCAGCGCCGGGGCCATCCAGATGGTGGAAAACACCAGCATCACCAGCAGCTGGGCGAAGGCGAATGCATAGAACATGCCCTTGCCGAAGTGCGTGGCGCTGTACAGGCCCTGCATGGCGGCGCCGGTGGCGATCGCGCCGACGATCATCACCTGGACCATCGACACGGCGGCCAGGATGAGCGCCAGCAGCCACAGCGAGGGATTGCGCCAGGCGCCGCTGCCGGCCAGGAAGGCCTCGCCTTCGCGGTCCATGCGGCAGTAAGCCGCAACTGTCCCGAGGTAGATGGTGGCCACCATCGGATACAGGATCCCGCCGCGCGTGCCGAGCAGCCATACCAGGATCAGCGCACCGGCGCTGAGCACGACCAGCGGCTGCCAGCGACGGCGGAAACAGGCCCACCCGGCTGCCAGCCAGGCCAGCCCCGCGCCATGAGGCACCTGGAGGATGGTGGTGTTCGGCGCCGCGGCCGGGGTATCACTGGCTTGCATGGGGTTCCTCGAGAAGTCGATGCCGATGGATTGTATAGCGTATCGCCCATGCCTTTTGGCAGGGCCGGCAGAAAACCCAGGCTGGATAGCGGCCTGCGGGACGCACCTGCAACGTGTAAAATAGCCAAGAGTTATACAACCTGCAAAAGCCATTTATGACGTTCCAGATCACCGTCCAGCCCAGCGGCCACCAGTTCAGCTGCGAGGCCGACGAAACCGTTCTCTCCGCCGCCATCCGCGCCGGCATCGGCCTGCCCTACGGCTGCAAGAACGGCGCCTGCGGCTCGTGCAAGGGCAAGGTGCTCGAAGGGGAACTCAGCCACAAGCCGCATCAGCAGCGCGCCCTGTCCGACATCGAAAAGACCCAGGGCATGTCCCTGTTCTGCTGCGCCGTGCCGCAGCAGGACCTGGTGATCGAAGCGCGCGAAGTGGGCGGCAGTTCCGAGTACCCGGTGCGCAAGATGCCGACCCGAATCGCCGGCATCAAGAAGGCCGCGCCGGACGTCGCCATCGTCACGCTGCAGCTGCCGGCCAACGAGGCGCTGGCCTACCGCGCCGGCCAGTACATCGAATTCCTGCTCAAGGACGGCAAGCGCCGCGCCTACAGTATCGCCTGCGCGCCGTCGTTCAGCGGACCGCTGGAGCTGCACATCCGCCACCTGGCGGGCGGCCTGTTCACCGACCACGTGTTCGGCGCCATGAAGGAGCGCGACATCCTGCGTTTCGAAGGCCCGCTCGGCACCTTCTTCCTGCGCGAAGAATCCAGCAAGCCGATCGTGCTGCTGGCCTCGGGCACCGGCTTCGCCCCGGTGAAGGCGCTGGTCGAGCACCTGATGCACCTGAAGTCCACGCGCCCCGTGCGCCTCTACTGGGGCGGCCGCCGCCCACAGGACCTGTACATGGACGAACTGTGCCGCGCCTGGGAAACCACGCTGCCGGACTTCCAGTACATCCCGGTGGTGTCGGACGCGCTGCCTGAGGATGCCTGGCAGGGCCGCACCGGCTACGTGCACGTGGCCGTGATGCAGGACATCCCGGACCTGTCGGGCCACCAGGTCTATGCCTGCGGCGCGCCAATCATGGTGGAATCGGCGCGGCGCGACTACGTGGCGCAGTGCGCTCTGCCGGAGGATGAGTTCTTTGCGGATGCGTTCACGTCGGAAGCCGACCTCGCATAATCCGTAGGGTGGGCGGCTTGTGATCTGGTCCACCGGACCAGATCACCGCACGTGGTGAATGTTATCGGCTCCGTTTTCGTGCCGGATGATCTCACTGTAAACTACCACCGCGTGGGCGGGAGACCCGCCCACCCTACGAAAATCCGCCACTTCGGGCACAATGGAATGCTAACGACTTCCAGCATCGTCCCCGAAAGCCCTACATGTCCCTGCTGTCCTCTTCCAGCGGCCTGGCCGTCCTGCGCAACCGCAACCTCTCCTTCTACCTGTCGGCGCGCTTCCTCGGCACCCTCGCGGTGCAGATGCAGAGCGTGGCCATTGGCTGGCAGGTCTACCAGATCACCGGCAGCCTGTTCGACCTCGGCCTGATCGGCCTGGCGCAGTTCGCGCCCTTCCTGGTGCTGATCCTGTGGGCCGGCCACGTGGCCGACCGCCACAACCGCCGCAACATCGTCCTGCTGTGCATGGCCACCCAGCTGCTGTGCAGCCTGCTGCTGGTCGGCTTCACCGCCAGCGGCAGCAACATCGTCTGGCCGGTGTTCGCGATCCTGGTGCTGTTCGGTTCCGCGCGCGCCTTCATGATGCCGGCCTCGCAGGCGGTGCTGAAAAACCTGGTATCAGACCGCGATTTCAGCCAGGCCGTGGCCCTGAGTTCCTCGACCTTCCACGTGGCCGTGATCGCCGGTCCGATCATCGGCGGCCTGCTGTACGCCTTTGGCCCAATGACCGTGCACATGGTCGCGGCCAGCCTGCTCACCGTCGCGGTGCTGTGCATGTCCGGCACCCGCGCCGCCAAGCAAGTACGCAGCCAGGGACCGGTGAGCCTGTCCTCGCTGCTCGAAGGCCTGCGCTTCGTGTGGTCGCGCCCAATCGTGCTGGGCGCAATCTCGCTCGACCTGTTCGCGGTGCTGTTCGGCGGCGCCACCGCCCTGCTGCCGGCCTATGCGCACGACGTGCTGCACGCCGGCCCGCAGGCCCTCGGCCTGCTGCGCACCGCGCCTGGCCTGGGCGCGGCCCTGTGCTCGATCCTGCTCACCTTCTTCCCGATCACGCGCCGGGTCGGCCTGTGGATGTTCGGTGGCGTTGCGGTATTCGGCCTGTGCACGCTGGTGATGGGCTTCACCAGCAGCTTCCCGGTGGCCCTCGGCGCCCTGTTCCTGCTCGGCGCGGGCGACATGGTGAGCGTCTACATCCGCCATCTGCTGGTGCAGTACGAAACGCCGGACGACATCCGCGGCCGCGTCAGCGCGGTGAACTCGGTGTTCATCGGCGCCTCGAACGAGCTGGGTGAATTCGAATCGGGCGTCACCGCCGGCTGGCTGGGACTGGTGCGCGCAATCCTGCTCGGCGGCGCCGCCACGCTGGCGGTGACCGGCCTGTGGGCGGTGCTGTTCCCCGTGCTGTCGCGCATGGACCGCTTCCCGCACCACGAAAAAGAACAGAACGAACGGGCGCAGGCGTGAAGCGTGAGGCGCTGAGCGTACTGGTGGTCGAAGACCATCCGACCATTGCGCGCCAGCTGGTCGACTTCCTCGAGGGCCTCGGCTGGCAACTTGACCACGCCGGCACCGGGGGCCTGGCGATCCGGCTGGCCACCGAGCACCCCTATGACGTGGTGCTGCTCGACCTCAACCTGCCCGACGTCGACGGCCTGCAGGTCTGCCGCGCGATCAAGGCCACGGCGCCGCGCAACGTCCCGGTGCTGATGCTGACCGCACGCGATGCCTTCGAGGACAAGGCCCAGGGCTTTCGCGATGGCGCTGACGACTATCTGGCCAAGCCTTTCGACCTGCGTGAGGTCGCCCTGCGCTGCGAGGCGCTGGCGCGCCGCGGCGTGCTGCACCAGCCGCAGGAACTGCGGGTCGGGCCCTTGACCCTCCTGGTGCGGGAGAAGCGCGCGCTGTACCAGGATGTGCCGCTTGGCCTGACCCAGACCGGCTTCAGCATCCTGCTCCTGTTGTGCCGCGAGCACCCGCACCCGGTTTCGCGCTCGGCGCTGATCCAGCACCTGTGGGGGGCCTCGCCGCCCGACAGCGACGCGCTGAAGTCGCACATCTACACGCTGCGCAAGACGCTGGAACAGGCCTCGAACTGTAAGCTGCTGGCCACCATCCTGCAGCTCGGCTACCGGCTCGACCTCGATGACTAAGTCGATCCGCCGTAGCCTGTTCGCCGCGCTGGCAGGCTTCACCATCCTGATCTGCCTGTGCTACACCGGCCTGGCGGTGGTAATCGCCTACGTCACCGAAGACATGCTGGTCGAGCGTCTGCTCGAACGCGAGGCGCAGGCAGTCGAGCGCCACCTCGGCCGGCACGGCAGCCTGCCCCGGCCCTCGTCCGACCTGATCGCCATCCATGCCAGCCGAGCCAGCCTTCCCGCCGCGGTACAGGCGGCCACCGCACCCTCAAGCCTGCGCGCCGAGGTATTCACCGACACCGGCCAGCACTATCACCTGATGGTGCGCGACATGCCCGGCGCGGGCCGCGTTTACCTACTGGCCGACGTGGCGCCGATGCTGGTGGTGTCGAAGGTGGTGCAGGACGTCGGCGGCGTGTTGATCTTCTTCGCGCTGCTACTGGTCGCCCTCGCCCTGCTGCTGGCCTGGCTGCTGGCGCGCCGCCTGGTGCTGCCGCTGCAGCGGCTCGCCGTGGAGGCGCGCGCCCTGCATCCAGGGGGTGTGGCCGCCTTCAGCGCACGCCACCGCCCCGACGAAATCGGCGAACTGGCCGAGCGCCTGGAATCGAGCTTCAACGCCCTGCAGGCCGCGCTGCGCCGCGAGCACGATTTCACGCGCGACGTCGGCCACGAACTGCGCACGCCGCTCACCGTCATGCGCAATACGCTGGCGTTGGCCGAGGCGAGAAGCCTGCGCCCTGACGAATTGACCCAGCTGCGCACGGGCCTGGACGAGATCGGCGCCAGCATCGACGTCTTGTTCGCACTCGCGCGCGCCGAGCACGTCGGCCACGAGGTGTTCGACCTGCGCGCCAGCATTGAGACCTGCATGTTGCGGCTGCCCGGCGCGGCCGAATGGAGTGAAGAGCGCCTGGCGCTCAGGCTGCCGGAACGCCTGCCGGTGGAGGGCAACCGCCACCTGGCCGGCGTTCTGCTCAACAACTGCATCGGCAATGCGCTGTTCCATGGCGGGCCAACAACTCGCCTCAGCATCGCATGGGAGCACGGAAGGCTGAGCCTTGCCAACACAGTGGACACCGGCCAGCACGGCCAGGTGCAGGGTTTTGCGCACGGCCAGAACCTGCTGCGGCGGGTGGCCCGGGCCATGGGCTGGGACATCGCTTTCCACCCTGGCCCCGACAGCTACCGAGTGGAGATCCTCCCTTTGCCCGCATCATAAAAAGCCGGCGGATTTCACCGCGATTTCACCGTCGCCCCCCTACGCTGGCGGCTCCATTACTACGGAGCCCCCATGAAAAAGATCCTGATCGCCCTGCTGGTCCTGTCCAGCGCCTGCAGTACCGCCTTCGCCCAGGTCGGCAGCCTAGTGCACAAGGAAGCAAAGCGCCGCTACATCGTCTACACGCCGCCTTTATACCAGAGCGACACCCAGCCCTATCCGGTCGTCTTCAACTTCCACGGCAGCGGCATGAGCATGGCCGAGCAGATGCTCTACACCGGCATGAACCGGGCCGCGGACCGGCACCGCTTCATCGTGGTCTACCCGCTGGGCATCGAGCGCGACTGGAACGTGGGCTTCGGCACGTCCTACCTCGGCGGCAGCGACGACGTCGGCTTCACCGAAGCGCTGCTGGCAAAGCTCAAGAAGGATTACCGCGTCGACGCCGGCCGGGTGTATGCCACCGGGCTGTCACGCGGCGGCTTCTTCGCGCTGCGGCTGGCGGCCGAGCTGCCGCAATCCTTCGCGGCGGTGGCTTCGGTCGGCGCGCCGATGCCCGAGCCGGTGATCCAGCACCACGGCAAGCCGGGCAAGGTAGGCGTCATGCTGATCCACGGCACGGCCGACCAGGTGGTGGCCTATGAGGGAAAGGCGGGCGGCTACCTGTCCGCGGCCGACAGCCACCGCTACTGGATCAAGCACAACGGGCTCGCGTCCTCAGCCGAACAGTCGCGCGCCATCGACGCGGACAAGGGCGACGGCACCGCTGTCAGCATCATCGAACAGGGCGACCGGGAGACCCGCGTAAGCCTGGTGACGGTCAAGGACGGTGGCCACACCTGGCCCGGCGCCGATGCCTTCAATGTCGGCCTCCCGATAGGCAAGACCACGCGTGACGTGGACGCAAACGAGCTCATCTGGCAGTTCTTCGCGCAGCATCGCCGCTGAGGAACATGGTCGGCCTTGCAACTTGCGGGACCGGCCCCACCTGACTTAACAGGACGCGGTGCAAATCGCGCCGCAGGTAAGATGTAAGCGTTATGACAACAGGAGCAAATCTATGCAAATTAACGTCAATACCGACCGCACCATCAGCAACAGCCCGGGCCTGGAAGAACATGTGCAAACGGTGGTCAACGGGTCGATTGGTCGTTTCAGCGACCATCTCACCAGTGTCGAAGTGCACCTGAGCAATGAAAACCGCGAAAAGCACGCCGACGGCGGCAATTCGTGCATGATGGAAGCCCGCGTGCGTGGCTACCAGCCGGTCGTGGTCCATGAGCACGCCGATGAATTGCACCAGTCGATTAAAAACGCTGGCAATAAGCTGGCGCGCGCGCTCGACAGCGCACTTGGCCGACTGCAGGACAAGAACAAGCATACGTCGCCCGCCATCGATGACCCCTTGTCCGACAAGCACCTGACTGATTCGTAATGCGTCCGGCGTACGCCCTGCTCCTGGGCGTACGCTGTTATCGCGCCGCGCCTTCCACCATTGCCCGTACCTCGCGCAGATAGCGCAGACCGGCCAGCGCGCGACTGCCGTACCACGACATCATTTCCCCATCGACCAGGAAGACCGGGATGCCGAGCTGCTTCTCGAGCGCGTCCGCGTGCGCTTCCGTGAAGCGGTAGGGCTCGGTGGACAGCAGCACCGCGTCGAGCTGGCCGACCAGTTGTTCCGACCAGTCGAAGCGCGGGTAGCGGGCCTCGCCCAATTCAGGGACTTGCCAGCCCAGCTCGGCCAGCATCGCGGCGATGTAGGTGTTCTTCGACACGCTCATCCACGGATCCTGCCAGATGCAATACAGGACGGTGCGCCGCGGCAGCGCCGGTAAGGTGCGCAGGGCCGCGTATTCCTGCTCGAACTCGGCGCACCAGCGCTCCGCAGCCGCTTGGGCCCCGAAAATCCCGCCCATCAGCCGCGCCAGCGCCAGATTGTCGACCGGGACGACAGGATGCGTGACGACGATGTGCGGCACGAATTCGGCCAGCTGCTCGACCGTCGGCTTCTCGTTCTCGTCGATGTTGACCACCAGATGGGTCGGCGCCAGCTTGCGGATCTTGTCGACATTGACATCCTTGGTGCCGCCGACCTTCGGGATGCGCGCCACCGTCTCCTGCGGATGGATACAAAAGCCAGTGCGGCCGACCAGTTGATCGGCCAGTCCGAGCTCGCACAGCAGTTCGGTAATCGAGGGCACCAGCGACACGATGCGGGCCTCGGGCGCGGGAAGATGCTGGTGGCCGAGGGCGTCGACCAGGGATGGATTCGTCATGGCCGCTATTTGACCACTGTTGTTTCTGAAACGCTACCCGGTCCGCCCGGGTTGCAATGGGTTATCATTCCATGTCGTACTTACCGTGTCGTAATGACGCTTTCCACAAGAGAAACCCTTGGACCCCATCGGCACCTTCGGTGCATCCCCCTACGCCACGCGCGACCTGCAGCTGTTCCGCGACGCCGACGACCCGGCCGTCACGGCGGCGCTCGCCTCGTGCTCGGTGATACGGGTGGCGGCCGGCCAGCGGGTCGAGGACGGCTTGCGGGCGCGCCTCTACATCGTGCTCTCGGGCACGCTGGAAGTGGCGCCGGATGACCACAGCGGCAACGAGGACAGCGGGGTGACCCGTGTCCTGCCCGGCGAAAGCGTGGGCGAACAGGCCGTGCTGGACGACGCCGTCAACCTGGCCGCGATGACCGCGCTGGAAGACTGCGAGCTCTTGGTGATCGAACCGGAGCTGGTGTGGCAGCTGATCGACCGCTCGAACGTGCTGGCGCGTAACCTGCTGCGCCTGCTCTCTTTCCGCGTGCGCGCCGCCAATGCCCAGCTGAAGCGCCGCCAGAAGCTGGGCGAGTTCTACCGCCAGCTCTCGCTCAACGACGGCCTGACCGGTCTCTACAACCGCGCCTGGCTCAACGAAATGCTGCCCAAGCTGGCCGCCCGCGCGCGCCAGGACAGCAGCCCGCTGTCGGTCATCATGATCGACCTCGACCACTTCAAGCGCTTCAACGACACCCACGGCCACATCGCCGGCGACGCCGCCCTGTCGAGCGCGGCCGCCGTGATCCGCGAATCGCTGCGGCCCTCGGACTTCGCGGTCCGCTACGGCGGCGAAGAGCTGATGGCGGTGCTGCCCGATACCCAGACCGGCCTCGCCGAAATGGTGGCGCAGCGCCTGGCCGAACGGCTGCGCACGGCCGTGGTGTTCCCGGACATGCGCCTGCCCCTGCCCCACATTACCGGCTCCTTCGGAGTCGCCTGCCTGCCCTTTGGCGGCAACGAGCACGACCTGGTGGCGGCCGCCGACGCCGCGCTGTACCGCGCCAAGGAAGCCGGACGCGACCGCGTCAGCATCTAGTCCAGGCCAAGACCGCTGCTCGCAACGGCTGACGCCGCGCGGATTCTATGCCACCATGGCGCCTGCCCGCTATACCAGAACAATACATGAGCACGCATACCTTCCTCTGGCACGACTATGAAACCTTCGGCGCGACCCCGCGCCGCGACCGCCCAGCCCAGTTCGCGGCCATCCGCACCGACGCCGACCTGAACGAGATCGGCGAGCCGATCATGCTGTACTGCCAGCCGGCGCCGGACTTCCTGCCCGACCCGCAATCCTGCCTGATCACCGGCATCACGCCCCAGCACTGCCTGGAACAAGGCGTGCCGGAACATGAATTCGCGCGCCGGATCGAGGCCGCCTTCAGCGAGCCGGGTACGGTCGGCGTCGGGTACAACACGATCCGCTTCGACGACGAAGTGACGCGCCACCTGTTCTGGCGCAACCTGATCGACCCTTATGCGCGCGAATGGCAAAACGGCTGCGGCCGCTGGGACTTGCTGGACGTGGTGCGCATGACCTATGCGCTGCGCCCGGACGGCATCGAGTGGCCGCGCAAGGAAGACGGCAAGCCGAGCTTCCGGCTGGAACACCTCACCGCCGCCAACGGTCTGTCGCACGAGGCTGCGCACGATGCGCTGTCCGATGTGCGCGCCACCATCGCCCTCGCCCGCCTGATCCGCAGGGCGCAGCCCAAGCTGTTCGACTTCTGCCTGGAACTGCGCCGCAAGGACCGGGTCGCCGCCGAGATGGGCCTGCACCTCGATCCCGCGCAGCGCCAGCCCTTCCTGCACGTCTCCGGCATGTTTCCGGTCGAGTACGGCTGCCTGGGCCTGGTGTACCCGCTGGCGCAGCACCCGACCAACAAGAACGAGATCCTGGTATGGGACTGCCGCCACGATCCGTCGGAACTGTTCGACCTGGACGTCGAGACGATCCGCACCCGCCTGTTCACGCGCAGCGCCGACATGCCGGAAGGGATGACGCGGCTGCCGATCAAGAGCGTCCACCTGAACAAGTCGCCGATGCTGGTCGGGAACCTGAAAACCCTGCACCCGAGCATGGCCACGCGCTGGGACATCGATCTCGAGCGCGCACGCGCGCATGCGGCGCTGGCCGCTGGCGGACGCAACATGGCGGCGATCTGGGCCGAGGTGTTCAAGAAACCCGCTGCCACGGACGAAGTCGACGTGGACGAAGACCTGTACGGTGGCTTCGTGGGCAATGGCGACCGCCGCAAGCTGGAATCGCTGCGCCACGAAAAGCCTGAAGCGCTGGCCGGCATGCGGCCCTCGTTCGAGGACGAGCGCCTGGGCGAGCTGTTCTTCCGTTACCGCGCGCGCAACTTCCCGCAGACCCTGTCGGAAGCAGAAATGCAGCAGTGGGAAGCCCATCGGGCGGCGCGCCTGTTCGACGGGGCCAATGGAGCGCGCACCGTGGATCAACTATTCGGGGAGATCGACGCGCTGTCGGAGACCGCGGACGAGCGGGCGGAGGAGATCCTCGGCGCGCTGTATGACTATGCGGAGATGATTGCGCCGAGCAGGTATTAAGATTCTCGAGGCTGAGTCCCAATGGCGGCTTGGGCGCGTTCTCGGTGCCCGGCCAGTTGAACACTTTCCCGGGCCTCTGCAGCCGCCCGGGAACGGGCGCATCGTCACATACGCGACGAGGGATGTCGGTCCTTTAATTCTCCAAAGGACACGACGTCACCATCATCGGTTGTCCACCGCAGGTTTTCGACTGGCACGCCGACACGTTGGCTGGCATAGATCACCGTACCTATGCCTTTGTAATGCTCAGCCGGTCTGGACTCGATGAGAAGAATGAAGTTCGGATCGCTGTGCAGTGCCGATGCAAGTGCATCAGCAACCTCATCCATTCCAATCAATCGGCGACCGTCGATCACGATGGTTGTATCGTCTACAACGACTGCAGAAATCAGACGGTTCATGTCTAGCTGCGCGCGGCGTTGATCGCGTCGCGGGTCTCGCGTGCAACGCGGCGGGCGGCTGCCGCGAAATCCTCACCCGCCTGCGGCGCCGCATACAGGATCGCGCGCGAGGAATTGATCATCATCCCGGTGCCGTTCGCCGTGCGTCCCGCCTTGACGGTCGCCTCCACATCCCCGCCCTGCGCCCCGACACCGGGGATCAGGAGCGGCATGTCGCCCACCAGCTTGCGCACCTGCGCGATCTCTTCCGGGAAGGTCGCGCCGACCACCAGCGCCAGCTGGCCATTGCGGTTCCACTTCTCGGCCACGAGCTGGGCCACGTGCTGGTACAGCGGGCGGCCGCCCACGTCCAGGAACTGCAGGTCGGAGCCGCCTGCATTCGAGGTACGGCACAGCACAATCACGCCGCGGTCCGCCCATTCCAGGTAGGGCTCGACCGAATCGAAGCCCATGTAGGGGCTGACCGTCACCGCATCCGCGCCGTAGCGCTCGAAGGCTTCGCGCGCATACTGGTGGGCGGTGGCGCCGATGTCGCCGCGCTTGGCGTCGAGCACCAGTGGGATGTGCGGATATGTGTCGCGCAGGTAGGTGCAGATTTCTTCCAGTTGGGCCTCGGCGCCGAGCGCGGCGAAGTAGGCGATCTGCGGCTTGAAGGCGCAGGCCAGGTCGCTGGTGGCGTCGATGATCGCCTTGCAGAACTGGACGATGGCGTCCGGTTGCCCCTGCAGATGCGCCGGGAAGCGCGCCAGGTCCGGATCGAGCCCAACGCACAGCAGGGAATTGTTGCGGGTCCATGCAGCGGAAAGTTTGTCGATGAAATTCACGTCGGGGCCCCTTGTCAGTCGATTATTGCGAACCCGCTATTGTACCTGCCAGTCATCGGACGGGCCGCAGGCCGTGGACGATGCGCCAAAAGATCTTTACATCATGTATATTTTGACCATTCGACAACTTGCCATGGACAAAACGATCATGACATCTACCCTCTTCTCCCGCTGGACCCGCACCCTGGCCGTGGCCGTTCTCACCGGTACCCTGCTGTCCGGCTGCGGCTACAACGAGTTCCAGACCAAGGACGAGGCGACCAAGGCAGCCTGGGGCGAGGTGGTGAACCAGTACCAGCGCCGCGCCGACCTGATTCCGAATCTGGTCAACACCGTGAAAGGCTATGCCTCGCACGAGCGCGAGACCCTCGAGGCGGTCACGCGCGCCCGCGCCGCGGCCACCAGCTTCCAGATCACGCCGGAAGTGCTGAACAATCCCGAAGCCTTCCAGAAGTTCCAGCAGGTGCAGGGCGAGCTGTCCGGCGCGCTGTCGCGCCTGATGGCCGTGTCCGAGAAGTACCCGGACCTGAAGGCCGACACCAGCTTCCGCGACCTGCAGTCGCAGCTGGAAGGCACGGAGAACCGCATCACGGTGGCGCGCCAGCGCTATATCGCGTCGGTGCAGGACTATAACGTCACCGTGCGCAAGTTCCCGACCAACCTGACCGCGATGGCCTTCGGCTACGAGGCCAAGCCCTCGTTCACGGTCGAGAACGAGAAAGCGATCTCGACGGCGCCGACGGTCAACTTCGGCAAATAAGGACAGGCACACGATGCACGCGTCGAGCGGCCGTTTCTTGCGTTCCCTGTGGGCCTTGCTGCTGGCTTTCGTGCTGGCCGCGCCCGCGTTTGCCCAGCTCAAGCAGGTTCCGGCCTTGAGCGGGCGCGTGGTCGACGAAGCCGGCATGCTCGACGCCAGCCAGCGCGAGCGCTTGAGCGCCGTGCTGGCCGACTATGAGGCGCGCACCGGCAGCCAGATCGCGGTGTTGCTGGTGAAATCGACCGAACCGGAAGCCATCGAGCAGTTCAGCATCCGCGTCACCGACGCCTGGAAGCTGGGACGCAAGGGCGTCGATGACGGCGTGCTCCTGATGGTGGCGCGCGACAACCCGAGCGCGCTGCGCCGGCTGCGCATCGAGGCCGGACGCGGGGTGCAGGGCGTGCTCACCGACGCGCAGTCGAAACGCATCCTGCAGGACGTGATCGCACCGCACTTCCGCCAGAACCATTATTACGAAGGCCTGGTGGCCGGCGTTGGCGCCATCGCCACCTTGCTGAACCAGGAAAAATTCCCGGCCCCGGCACAGCAACAGCTGCCGCAGCGCCAGGTGCAGCAGGACAGCGGCGGCTTTTCGCTGTTCGGCATCATTCCCCTCATCATCGGCTTCTTCCTGCTGCGCTCGATCTTCCGTCCACGCCGCAGCCGGCTGTCCCCGCATCATTGGGGGCGCAACAGCAGTGGCCTGGGCAATGTCGCCACCGGCATCATCCTTGGCAACATCATGAGCGGCATGGGGCGCGGTGGCGGCGGCTTCGGCGGCGGTGGGGGCGGCTTTGGCGCGCCGGCTTCTCCGGCGGCGGGGGCAGCGTCGACGGCGGCGGCGCCTCGGGAGCCTGGTAATGGGTATTGGACAAAACATCAAGCGCGCCTGGCGCCACCTGGGCAGCAGCAGCGCGGACGCCAAGCGCGCCTTCCCGGAAGCGACGCTCACGGCGATCACGGAAGCCATCACGGCCGGCGAGCAGACCCACCGCGGCGAAGTGCGCCTGATCGTCGAAAAGGCCCTGCCCTTCGACGACGCCTGGGACGGCGTGAGCAACCGCCAGCGTGCCCTGGCCCTGTTCGCCGACTACGGCGTGTGGGACACCGAGGACAACTGCGGTGTGCTCATCTACATCAACCTGGCCGAGCACAAGGTGGACATCGTCGCCGACCGCGGCATCGACCGCAGGATCGACAGCGCCACCTGGCAGGCGGTATGCCGCACCATGACCGAAGGTTTCAGGGACGGCCAATTCCACGATGCGACCCTGGGCGCGGTCAAGCAGGTGAACGAGCTGCTGCGCCAGCACTTCCCGGCCAACGGCAGCCGCGCCAACGAATTGCCCGACAAGCCGCTGATGCTGTAAGGTGTGCGTATGCGCGGGGCACGCGGCCCGGCGGCGCAGCGACCAGGCTTTCAAGGCGGGCACATCATGGATAGCGCTCTGGCATCTCCAGGTAAATCCGTTTCGCCGTGGTTGGCGCGCTGGCGCTCCCTGCGCGAACGGCATCCCTACCGCGCCGCGCTGGCGCTGGGCAGCAGCATGGGTCCGCTGGGCCTGCTCTGCGCCGCCATCGCCTACCAGCTCGCCGGATTTTTCCTGCCGCCCGAACTATGGGGCAGCTCGGCCGCGAGCGGACTGCGCTGGTTCAGCCCCGCCGGCATGGTGGTCATGGTCCTTGTCTACGCACCGCTCCTCGAGACCCTCGCGCAATGGCTGCCGATTGAAATTGCGCGCCGCCTCGACGCCGGCCCGCTCGTGTGGGTACTGTCTAGCGCGCTCCTGTTCGGCTTCGGCCACTACGTGAACGGCGGCCCGCTGCACGGGATCACCAGCTTCTGCACCGGGATCGTGCTCGCCTGCGCGTATGCGGCGCTGCGGCGCGAGGGCGTCGGTCCTGCCTATGTCGCCGCCGCCAGTGCGCATGCGGTCCAGAACGGGATGGTCATCGGCATCTCCGTGCTCCAGGCGACGGGTGCCGCATAGGCTTGCGGAGGCTGCGGCCGGGACGGAATGGCCGGCGGCTTTCGAGGCTGGCTACAATGGCGGCTTTTAATGCTACGAAAGAGCGCCATGAGACTAGCCAACAAAACCGCGATCGTGACCGGCGCCAGCCAGGGCATCGGCCTTGCCTGCGCCACCCGCCTGGTGCAGGAAGGCGCGCGTGTGATGCTCGTCGACGTCCGTCCCGAAGGCGCGCAGGCTGCCGCCGCACTGGGCGAGGCGGCGCGCTTCTACCAGGCGGATGTCAGCCTGAAGCCGGAGGTGGATGCGATGATCGCCGCCACGCTGAGCGCCTTCGGCCAGATCGACATCCTGGTCAACAATGCCGGCGTGACCCATGCGGCCAACTTCCTCGAGCTGGAAGAAGCCGACTTCGACCGCGTCCTGCGCATCAACCTGAAATCGATGTTCCTGTGCAGCCAGGGCGTGGCGCGCGAGATGGTCAAGCGCCAGGCGGGCTGCATCATCAACATGTCGAGCGTGAATGCCGAGCTGACGATTCCGAACCAGGTGCCCTACGTCGTCTCCAAGGGCGGCGTCAACCAGCTGACCCGCGTGGCCGCAATCAGCCTTGCGGAACACGGAATCCGCGTGAATGCGATCGGCCCGGGTACGATCCTGACCGAACTGGCCAAGAAAGCCGTGCTCGGCAGCCCGGAAGCGCGCCACACGATCCTGTCGCGCACGCCCCTGGGACGCTGCGGCGAGCCGGAAGAAGTGGCCTCGATCTGCGCCTTCCTGGCCAGCGAGGACGCCTCTTACATGACCGGCCAGACCCTGTACGCGGACGGCGGCCGCATGGCGCTGAATTACACGGTGCCGGTGCGCGAATAGAAAATCAGGGGGTGCTTATTGGAACAGATATGCGAATTATCAATGTCTGGTATCCGTATTCAAAATTGGACGTATATTTGGCGACGCAGCATAATTGCACCTGTCTCCACTATTCTCCTCCAAGAAAATAGTTTTAAGCCCGCCTCGAGCGGGCTTTTTTTTGTCCCGCCACGCGCGTCCTGCGCCATATTGTTGAGATCACTAGCAGCTGGAACAGTTCGCGCGCAAGGGGGTGGCGTTTGATCGCTGTCACGGCGTGGTCACAATCAAGCCATATACTTTGAATCACCTGCCGTACACGCAACCGATATGCGTGATGGCAGCAGGTGTGCTGCACGGCGTGCAACACACCAACCGAATTCGCGTCTCTTGGCCCGATCTTGGGTTGTGCCCGTCAGCTCCTGACGGGCATTTTTTTCTTCATATTGGCAACACGCTAACAAAAAAATCCCGGCACAGCTTGAAGCCGCACGGGATTTGGCTATGATGAAGCTCCCGCCTTGCAGTTTTCCTTGCCTGCAGGGTTGCGGAGACAACATGATAATGGGAGCCTGTCCTATGAATCTACGTGTATCCGAGACTTACGCGCATCCGCCCGAAGCCCCCTCGCGCCGCCACCACGCGGACGGCGGCCTGGTGCTGAGCGAACTGAATCCCCATGCCGTCATCGACCAGCTCGACGAAGACAGCGTCCCGCTGAACCTCCTGACCTTCGGCAGCGTGCGCGAAATCTGTCCCAAGTGCGAGCACACCCACCTGAAGCTGGTGCTGCGGCAGAACAGCGTGCGCATGGCACACCTGTTCTGCGCCGATTGCGAAAGCTGTTTCGACGCCCACTATGCGGACGGCGCCCCGGCGCTGACGATCTGAGCGCCAGGCGCTCTTCCGGTGTGACAAGCAAGAAGAATGGCATGGTATCGTTGGCATTTGCCCAACGATCTGCCGCCATGCCCGCTTTCCTGTCGCTCCTGCTGCTCGATCCCCGCCTGCGTTCCGCCCGTATCAAGGCCGCCCTGCTGCTGTATGCGGGCGTGCTGGTGGCCGGATCAATCCCGGGGGCGCGTGCCGAGGTGGGCGAATTCGCGCCAGGGGTGGTGCTGCACGGCTTCACCTACGCCTTCCTGGCCCTGCTGTGGTTCCTCGGCAGCACGGGGAGCGGACCGGTGCGCGCCGCCAAGGCGGTGCTGGCGATCGCCCTGATGGGCGCCGGCGACGAGCTGGTCCAGAGCTTCCTGCCTTACCGCAACGGCGATGTGCGCGACTGGATGGTCGACGTCACCGCCGCCGTGCTGACCAGCACCCTGCTGGCCGTGCTGCTGCCTCAGGACAGCGTGCGCCAGCGCTGACCTTCCTTCCCCCCGAAAAATCTGCCGCCCTCGTGGCGAGCTTGATTCAGCTCAGCTTGAACCCGAGTCAGCTGGAACGCTGACGCCTTTCTCCCCTCTCACTCCAGTGGCACGTGGCATCGTCACGCATCCGATTGAACATCCACGATTGAACATCCACCATAAGGAGTTGATCATGAAGCAAAAACACCAGAGCATGATCCTGGCGGGCTTGCTGACTGTCGCGCTGGGCCTGACCGGGTGCTCCAGCATGCGCGGCGGCGGCGACAGTTCGTCCGGCGGCAGCAGCGGCACGAGCGGCAGCACCTCGGGCGGTTCCAGCGGCACCGGCGGCGCAACCGGCACCGGCGGTTCCAGCAGCTACGGTTCGGGCAGCGCCACCGACGCGTCCGGCAATCCCACCGGCAGCAGCGGCAGCTCGAGCAGCAGCGGCAGCAGCATGGGGAGCGGCAGCTCGGGCAGCTCGGGCGCCATGGGCAGCACCGGCGCGTCCGGCGCCACCGGCGCCTCGAGCGCGGCCAGCGCCTCGCCCAACAGCACCGTGCTGGCGATCGAGGTCATCCCGCGCGCAAGCGCCGGCAGCATGGGCAGCTCCGGCTCGTCCGGCAGCACCGGCTCGAGCGGCGCCACCGGCTCCAACAGCTACCGCATCACGGTGCGCATGGACGACGGCAGCACCCAGGCCATCACCCAGGACACCACGCCCGACTTCCGCAGCGGCGACCGGGTGAACGTCACCAGCGGCGCCATCCAGCGCTGAAGCATCGCCGCGGTCGCCCCAGGCATAAAAAAAGCGCACCGGATCCGGTGCGCTTCCCTTGCCGGCATCGGCGCGATGCTTACGGCATGCCGGTGCCACCCGGGATGCCATCGCCTTCCGCCTCGATCTCCTTGCGCTGCAGGGCCACGTTGCGGGTGGCGGCGCTGATGACTTCCAGCGGCAGCTTCGGCGTACGGTCGGCGTTGAGCAGGCCGTTCGCTTCCTGGAAGGTGTCGGTGAACTGCGTGTAGCAGAAACCGGAGAACATGAAGGTCTCGTTCACCACGCGCAAGAGGTCGCGGTACAGCGACAGGTAGCTCTCGGCCGAGTGGGCACGCGAGTAACCCCAGGTGGTCTTGTCCGCGTCCGGATCCTGCTTCGGATCGTAGGCGATGCCGCCGAACTCGGTCAGCACGATCGGCTGGCCGCGGTGCGGGAAGCCGTCCAGGGTCAGGATGCGGCCGCCCGGACGCCGCTGATCGAACAGGGTGCGCACCGGGTCGGTGACCGCGTAGCGCGCCTGCAGCTTTTCCGGATCGCAGTCGTAGTCGTGGATGCCGAGGATGTCGGTGGCCGACGCCTCCCAGCCGTCGTTACCGATCACCGGACGCGTCGAATCGAGCGTGCGCGTCAGGTGGTACAGCGCCTCGACCGCATTGCGGTGGGCCTGGGTGAGCGTGAGGTTCGGCACGCCCCAGGATTCATTGAAGGCAACCCACACGATGATGCAGGGGTGGCTGTAGTCGCGCTGGATCGCTTCGGTCCACTCGCGCACCATGCGTGTGATCGCGCGCGAGCTGAAGCGGTAGGCCGAAGGCATCTCTTCCCATACCAGCAGGCCCAGCTTGTCGGCCCAGTACAGGAAGCGCGGGTCCTCGATCTTCTGGTGCTTGCGCACGCCGTTGAAGCCCATCAGCTTGACCAGCTCGACGTCGCGCTTGAGGTGCTCGTCCGACGGCGCAGTCATGAAGGATTCCGGCCAGTAGCCCTGGTCCAGCACCAGGCGCAGCTGGTAGGGACGGCCATTGAGCATGAAGCGGTCGCGGTTGATCGAGACCGAGCGCAGCGCAGTGTACGAGCGAATACGGTCGAGCACGCGGTCGCCGCAGCGCAGCGTCACTTCCGCATCGAGCAGGGTCGGGCGTTCCGGGCTCCACAGGATCTCGTTGCGGGAGTCGTCGATGCCGGGGTCGGACAGCGCGATCTTGCGGTTGGCTTCGCCCTGCAGCAGCTTGTAGTAGTCGTCCGCCAGCAGCTGTTCGCCATGCCAGATCTTGACCTCGACGAACAGCTCCTGCTGGGTATGGCCGGCCGCGAACACCTCGCAGCCGATCTCGTAGGTTTCGAAAATCGGGGTCCAGCGCAGCGAGGCGATGTAGGTGTCCTCGACCTGCTCGACCCAGACCGTCTGCCAGATGCCGGTGGTGCGCGGATACCAGATCGAGTGCGGTTCCAGCAGCCAGTCCTGCTTGCCGCGCGGCTTGGCCAGGTCGGCCGGGTCGTCCTCGACGAACACCGTCACCACCTGCTTGCCGTTTTCGTTCATGACGCCGGTGATGTCGGCCTGAAACGGCGTGTGGCCGCCCTCGTGCTCCGCCACCAGGCGGCCATTGACCCAGACCCGGGCCGCGAAGTCGACCGCGCCGAAGTGCAGGATGGTGCGCTTCTTGTTGGGCGTGAGCTCGAACTCGCGCTCGTACCAGACGGCGCGGTGGAAGCCCGTGTCCTGGATGCCGCTCAGTTCCGTCTCGACCGCGAACGGCACGTTGATTTCGTGCGTCCATTCCGGCGCGCCGTCAGGCAGCCGGTATTTCATCTCGTCGTCAAAGCAGAAGCGCCACTTCCCGTTCAGATTGATCCAGTTGTCGCGCACCAGCTGGGGACGGGGGTATTCAAACTGATTCATTGTTGTCCTTTCTGTTCAGTCGGAACCGGAACCAGGATCCGGCCCTGTCGTCCTTGCTTGCTGTTGTAGGCCGCCAGCGCGGCGGCGGCCGCTTCTTGCGCCTGCCCCGCACGGCACAGCGCCACGCACGCGCCGCCGAAACCGGCGCCGGTCAGGCGCGCCCCGAGCACGCTGGGCGCCGCACGCAGGTGCTCGCACAGCTCGTCCAGCTCGGGGATCGAAACTTCGTAGTCGTCGCGCAGGCTGAAGTGCGACGCGTTCATCAGTTCGCCGAAACGCTCGGCGCTGACGCCCTGCGCCGCTTCCAGCACGCGCAGGTTTTCCTGCACCACGTGGCGGGCGCGCTCGCGCATCGGCGACGGCAGGTCCTCCACCGATGCCGGGTCGGTAACGTCGCGCAGCGCCTGCACGCCCAGCTTGCGCGAGGCCTCTTCGCACTCGGCGCGGCGCTCGTTGTACTTGCTGGCCGCGAGCTTGCGCGCGACGCCCGAGTCGATCACGATCAGTTCCGTATCGGGCGGCATCTTGACCAGGCGATGCTCCAGCGTGCGCGCATCGATGAACAGCATGTTGGTCTCGTCGGCCAGGCTGGATGCCATCTGGTCCATGATCCCGCAGTTCACGTGCGCGTATTCGATCTCGGCGCGCTGGGCGATGCGGGCCAGCTTGACGTCGTCGAGTTCGAAGCCGAGCAGCGCGCGCAGCGCGCGCAGGGTCGCCACCTCGAGCGCGGCCGAAGACGACAGGCCCGAACCGACCGGCAGGTTGGTGGTGATGTAGACGCGCAGCGGCGGCACTTGCACGCCCTCGGCCTGGACCAGGCGGATGCAGCCCTCGATGTAGCTGCCGTAGCCCTGCGGTGCACTGCCGTCCTGGGCAAACGTAACGGTGTTGTCGAAGGTCGGCGAATAGAAGTGGAAGTGCTCGTCGCCGCTGCGGCTCATCGCCACCATGGTGCCCTGGGGCGTCGCCACCGGCAGCATGAAGCCGTCGTTGTAGTCGGTGTGCTCGCCGAGCAGGTTGACGCGTCCCGGCGCCGACGCGTTCACTTCCGGCGCGCCGCCGAAGAAGGTGTCGGTGTTCATCATGCTTGCGCCTCCAGCCAAAGGGGCCGCTTGCGGCCATGTACGTCCGCCGCCGGCCAGCCGGGGTCGAACGTGAGATTCTCGAGCCCGTCAGGCCCGAGCAGGAAAGTGTCTTCGATCTTCACGCCCGCGAAGCTCGGGTTGAATGCGAAGGCCATGCCTTCTTCGAGCAGCGTGGCGGTGCTGGGGCCCGCGACGATCTCGCGCGCCTTGTAGCCGGTGATGCCGCCCTGGTGGTGCTCGCGGATCGCGTTCTCGCGGTCCGCGTGTTTATAGGCCGCGTCGAGCGCGTGGTACACGGCCGACAGCGACTTGCCCGGCTGGACGGCGGCCAGGCCGGTGGCCTCGACCTCCATCAGCGCGCGCTGCTCGTCCAGCGGCGCCGGTGCGCCGAAGCTGACGAAGCGCGTGAGGTTGGCATACAGGCCGTGGCGGCGCGCGCAGAACACCAGCATGGCGCGGCTTCCCAGCGGCTCGTGCGAAGGCGTCGGATGGCGATAGGCCGGCAGGCGGCGCTCGCCGGCGGCCAGCACCAGCGCCGGATGGATGCCGCGGCGCCACAGCGCTTCGGCGCCGGCGCCGGCCAGCTGCTGCTCGGTCCAGTCAGGCCGGGCGCGCTGCAAGACCTCGCTTATCGCCTGCGCGGCCTCGCGGCCCAGCACGCGGTAGCGCTCGCGTTCGTCCGGGCCCAGCACCAGGCGGCGCTGGCGCAATGCGTAGGGCAGCGGCTGTTCGCCCGCCGCCGGACGGTCCGACATGATGCTGCGGCCGGCGGCCGCGTTCTGCACGTAGCGTTCGCGCAGCTCGGGCTCGGCCCAGGGTTCGACGTGGTAGGTGAAGCCTTCGGGCAGCTCCTCGGCGCGCAGGCGCTCGGCCTCGATTTCGTCGGTCAGGATGCAGGCCTCTTCCGGCGTGACCAGCACTTCGGCCACGCCGCCGTCGGTGGTGTGCAGCACGGCGTTCGAGCCGCCTGCGGTCAGCCAGGCGAACCAGTCGACGCCGCGCAGGCGGATCGCGCCCGCGCTCGCCGCGGCCAGGTGCGCACGCAGGACCGCCAGCTTGTCCGCGACCTCGAGGGCGCGTGGCTGGGCTCCGGTCATGCGCGACCCTCCGCGGGGCCGCCCTCGCCGTCCAGGCTGACCTCCACCTGCTGCAGCTCGTAGGCGGTGGTCTCGGGCAGCACGTCCATCGCGAACATGCCGGCCGCCAGCTCGGTGCCGGCCAGGTACTTGAGGCGGTCCTTGGTGCGGTACGGCGGATAGAACTGGGCGTGCAGCTGGGTTTCCGGATGCTCGGCGCCGTCGGTCGGCGCCTGGTACCAGGCCATCAGGTAGGGGAAGGGCCGGTTCCACAGCGCCTCGAACTTCATCAGGACGGTCTTGAGCGCGCGCGCCAGGCCGGCGCGCTGCGGCGGGGTCAGGGCCGCGAAATCCTTGCAGGGCGCGGTCGGCATCACCCACACCTCGTAGGGGTAGCGGGCGCAGGCCGGCACGAAGGCGATCGCATGCTCGTCCTGGTACAGCACGCGCTTGCCGTCCGCCGCTTCGTCGCGCGCCATGTCGCACAGCAGGCTGGTGCCGTGCTGCAGGAAGTACTCGCGCTCCTGCGCCAGCTGGCGCGCCGGCACCGAGGGCACGAAGGGATAGGAATAGATCTGGCCGTGCGGGTGGTGCAGGGTCACGCCCACTTCAGCGCCGCGGTTTTCGAAAGGCAGCACGTAGTGGATGTGCGGGTGGCTGCCGATGCGCTGGGTGCGGTCGCCCCATGCGTAGAGCAGCAGCTCGATGCGCGACAGCGGCAGCGAGGCCAGCGAGGAGTTCGGGTCCTGGGTGAACACCACCACTTCGCAGTGGCCGTTGGCGGGTGCGGTCGGCACCGTCACGCTGGGCGGATCGTGCGACTCCAGCGCCAGCGAGGGGAAGCGGTTGTCGAACACCGCGATCTCGTAGTCGCCGGCTGGCATCTCGGTCGGGTGCTGCGGATCGCTGATCGGCGCCAGCGGGTTGTACTGCGGCGGCGGCTGGTAGGTACGGTTCTGGCGGAACGCAGCGTAGGTCACCCATTCGCCGCGCAGCGGGTGCCAGCGCAAATGCGGATTGGCGTGCTGGGGATCGGGGAAGGGGCTGGGCGCAGTGAGGCCTTCCGGGATCGGCTGGTTGCTGTACAGGGTGATGTTGCGTCCGTCCGGCTTCTTGAGATCTTTGCTGTGCATGGCATCCAAAAAATGTCGGGCAAAAGGCTTGATGAATGAAGCGAATGCGCGCGAGCAGGCACCGGGGATCCCGGTCTGCTCGCGATCTGTAACAACGATCCTATCATGCTGATTTCGTCAGATTTTCCCTCTAGAACCGAGGTATTTTCCAGCCATCAACGACCTGGCGTCGCAGGGAAAAAGCCGTCTTCGCAGCCTGCCCTGTCACTCCTAGGGAAAGACGGATCGCGCCTCATATAGCGGCTCAGTTCTGTAAGTACAATCCTACAAAACCACTAGAAATTTTTACACATTTTGGCGAGATAAAGGCCTACAAACTCGACATGATCATGATGTTGAGCGCCCTAACCCGCCGGGGTAAAAAAAAGCCCCGGCACAGGCCGGGGCTCGGATGAGGAAGTATTGGCTTATTTCGCCAGCTCGACCAGCACCGCCGTGTACATCTGCAGGTTCAGCAACAACTGCTTCTCGGTGATGAACTCGTGCTCCGAGTGACCGGTGTAGACCTTGCCCGGCATTGCCGGACCGAAGCTGACCGCGCCCGGGAACAGGCGCGAATTGGTGCCGCCGCCGATCGCGATCGGCTGCGGATCCTTCATGCCGGTGAAGTAGGAGAACACGTTCATCAGGGTCGGCAGGTGCGGTGCGTTCTTCTGCACCCACGGCTCGTTGACGCGCACCTTGACGTTGGCCAGCGGCAGCCGGCTCGCCTGCCACTTCGCCAGCGCGGCATTGATCTCGGCGGTGAGCTGCTCACCGCTCTTGCCCTGCGGGCGGCGCAGGTTGATCTGCACTTCGATGCCGTCCTCGTTCTGCTTGATCACGGTCGGCGCAAAGCTCATCGGACCCATGAAGCTGTCGCGGTAGGCGATGGCGCCGAACTTCTCGCCGTAGATGCCGGTGCCGACCATCTCGTTCAGGTAGTTGACCGTGGCGCCGGCCGTGGTGTTGGCCCAGGGGCGCACCGCCAGCGCATCGGCCAGCATGCTGACCGCGTTGACGCCGTCTTCCGGCTTGGACGAATGGGCCGACACGCCCTTGGCCTTGATGGCCAGGTTGCTGCCCTGCCAGGTGAAGCTGTACTGCATGCCTTCCTGCTTGGCGCCGCGGGCGCGGATGGCCTGCTCGAGTTCCGGTGTGGCGTTGGCGATCAGCGCATTGGCATCCTCGGGAATCTGGGTGATGAAGAAGCCGCCGCCGAATTCGGCCACGTAGGGCTCGCCCTGCGGCGGCGCGGCCGCGCCCGCCTTCGGGATGGTCACGGCGACCAGGCCGGAGCCCTTCTCCGCCGTCACTGCCGGATATTCGGCGTCGAGCGTGATGTTGACCTGCGGCGGCTGGTGGGTTTTCAGGAATTCGACCAGCGGCTGCCAATCGGATTCCTCGCCCAGGTACACGTAGAGCTCGATGCGCTTGGACAGCGGCACGCCCTTGTCGCGGATCGCCTTCATCGCGTACAGCGCGGTGGCGATCGGCCCTTTGTCGTCCTCGGCGCCGCGCGCCAGCAGCTTGCCCGGCTCGCTGGTACGGTCCAGCACGAAGGGCGACTTCTTCCACTTGCTCGGGTCGACCGGCTGCACGTCGCCGTGGGTGACGACGCCGACCCGTTCGCTGCCCTGCCCCAGACCAATCACCACGGTCCATCCGTGGTCGGTGTAATCCAGGCCCAGGCGCTCGGCCTCCGCCTTGAGCGCTTCCTTGAAGGCGATGTGGACCGGGTTCTTGTCGGCCGGGATGGTCTTGTCGGCCACCGTGTTGAAGCTCACCAGCTTGGCCAGGGTGTCGACGATGTCCTTGCGGTAGGTGGTCACCGCATACTTGGCGGTCTTGACGGCGGTGTCGCTCGGCGCCTTGGTGGCCGCGCCGGCCGGCAGGGAAAAGGACGCCAGCAGCAGGCTGGCAAGCAGGGTGTGTCGAATCATGTGTGCCGGTCTCCAAAGTCGTTTGCAAAGCGGTGTTGCAAAGCGAAAAGAGTCTAGCACAGGCGTGTGCCCGCGGCAGGCGGGCTTCAGGTATCGTGAAAGGCTGTGAATCCAAGGAGCCACCAATGACCGCCCGCAACGTCCACCGCCTGCATCCCGCGATGCGCGACGATATCGGCGACCTGATCACGCAGCGTCCGCTGCCGGGCCGCCTGGTCGACCAGATCGACCCTTTCCTGTTCCTCAACCACCACGGGCCGCAGACCTATCCGCCGCACAACCGCGGCCTGCCCTTCGGCCCGCACCCGCACCGTGGCTTCGAGACCGTCACCTTTATCCTCGAGGGCAGCCTGGCGCACCGCGACAATGCCGGCCACGAAAGCGTGATCCATGCAGGCGGTGTGCAGTGGATGACGGCCGGGCGCGGCATCGTGCATGCGGAAATCTCGCCACGCGAATTCCTCGAACGCGGCGGCCCGATCGAGATCCTGCAGCTGTGGGTGAACCTGCCCTCGCGCCTGAAGATGAGCGAGCCGGCCTACACCGGCCTGCAGCGCGCGGACATCCCCGCACTCAGGCTCGATGAGGGCCGGGTGACGCTGAACCTGATTGCAGGGGAGTACGAAGGCAGCACCGGGCCGATCGCTTCGCTCACGGGCGTCTTCATGAGCACCGTGGAGATGCGCGCCGGCGCCGGCATCCGCTTTGGCGGATTGGAAGGACGCAACGTGTTCCTGTACGTGGTGCGCGGCGTGATCCAGGTCGGCAAGCACGCTGACCTGGTCAGCCCGATGCACCTGGTGGAGCTGGACGAGACCGGCGATACGGTCGAGATCAACGCCAGCCAGGACGCGCTGCTGGTGTTCGGCCATGCGGATCCGATCGGGGAACCGGTGGTGGCGCATGGCCCCTTCGTGATGACCACGCGCGAAGAGATCGCGCAGGCCATCGCGGACTACCAGGCGGGACGCTTCGGATCAGCGCTGGGCTAGCGCGACCTGGCGGCCGGCCAGGTTGGTGATGTAGACGGTGTCCGGCAGGCGGCGGCTGTTCGGACGCTCGAAGGCGAAGCGCAGGTCCTTGCCGGCAGCGACGAAGCGGCTCTTGCCGATGTGGATCAGCTCGACCTGGCCGTCGCCCAGGTCCGCATACAGGGTGCGGTGGCGGCCATCGACCTTGCCGGTCACGGTCAGCATGCGGCCGTCTTCGAGCTCGTACAGGCCCTGCACGTTATCGAACATCATCGGGCTCATGATGGCCTGGGTCGGCTGGACGCCGACGACGTTGACGCGTTCGGTGCCTTCGCCTTGCGGTGCTGCAGTAGCTACGCCCGTAGCGGTCAGGGTGAAGAAGGTGGCGGCGGCTGCCAGCAGGAGTTTGGTGCGCATGATGGGTACTTCCTTTCAGGTCGAATTCGAAGGTTCGGACCTGTGCGGCTTGTCACTCGCGCCGCGCGGTCCACGTATTCAAGTTCGCCAGCGTTTATCTAGGTTTGTCTGGCGATGAGGGAAGTGTAGCGATGCGCCGGACAGGCTCAAGCGGCTCGCGCCGAAACGTCGGAAAAGCAGGACGAAACGTCGAAAATGCGGGCCAGACGGGAGGTGCATATTCGTGCCTTTGCCGGACGTCTGCACGCCGTGCAGATGTCCCGGATCGCCTGGATTGACGGGCTGAACGGGCAATAGCCGAACGTGCGTCTGCATGTTTCCAGATGTCTTACAGTAGTGCTGTTTACCACTCGCTCCCACACGCCCATGCCAGCCATTCCCCTCGTCGCCACCACCCGTGGCTATCCCGATACCGGCAACGTCATCGAGAACGTGCACGCCGGTTCGATCGCCGTGGTCGACGTCCACGGCCGCCTGCTGCATGCGGCCGGCGACCCGCACTACCCCACCTTCACGCGCTCCGCGCTCAAGCCCTTCCAGGCCCTGCCCTTCATCCTGTCCGACGGGCCGGCGCGCTATGGCTTGAGCCGCGCCGAACTGGCGCTGCTGTGCGCCAGCCACTCGGGGGAGGACAAGCACCTGGAAGGCGTGCAGGCGATCCTGGACAAGATCGGCCTCGACGCCGGGCATCTGGAATGCGGCTGCGCCACGCCCCTGTTCTACGAGTTCACCGGCCAGCCGGCGCCGACCGACCGCACGTGGACCCCGCTGCACCACAACTGCTCGGGCAAGCACAGCGGCTTTTTGGCCTGGTGCCGCCTGCACGGCGCGCCGACCCGCGGCTATGTGGAGCGCAGCCATCCGCTGCAGCAGGCGATCCGCGCCACGCTGGCGGACGTGGCCGGGATCCCGGCCGAGCGCATGCCGACGGGCCTGGACGGCTGCTCGGCGCCGAACTATGCGCTGCCCCTGTCCAGCCTGGCCCACTTGTATGCACGCCTGGCGCAGGGCAGCAGCGACCCGCTGCTGGGCGGCGCGATGGGTGACCTGTTCGATGCGATGACGGGGCGGCCGGACATGGTCTCGGGCACGGCGCGCACCGACCTGGCCTGGATGACGGCTGGCGGCGGCGACTGGGTAGCGAAGATCGGCGCCGACGCGGTGCAGGCGATCGGCATCCGCTCGGCCGGCATCGGCATCGCGATCAAGATCGCCGACGGCAATAGCCGCGCCCTGCACCCGGCGGTGTACGGCGTGCTGGATCAGCTCGGGCTATTGAACGAAGAACGGCGCGCCCAGCTCGAGCAGTTCCGGCAGCCGTCCATCCGCAATGCGCGCGGCGCGGTGGCCGGCGACATCCGCACCCTGTTCACGCTCGAAGGGCCCGCACCCGGCCGGGAGTGAGGTTTGGCGGGGACTCAGGCGGCCAGCCTGCGCAGCATGGCGGCGATGGCGTCGATCACGGTGCCATCATCCCAGTAGCTGTTGTGGGCCAGCGGATTCCAGCTGCGCAGCAGCAGGCTGGCGACGCCGCCGTTGGCGTTGACGACGCGGTCTTCGACCAGTTCGCGGTAACCACCCGGCAGCGGCTGCAGCGGCCAGCCGAGCACGTCGTCCGGATCGTAGAAGTTGATCCACTTGAAGAGCGAGGTCGGGCGCTCGATCGGGATGATATGCATGATCTTGTGGGCGGCGATGAAGACCGGGATGTTGCAGCCGGTCGTGACCAGGGCCGCGCAGGTGCCGGCGCCCAGGAAGGTCTTTTCGCTCGCGGTCAAGGGCCGTCCCAGGCTCGCCTCCGCCCAGGCATCGATGTTGCGCCAGATGCCGGCGCCGACCGGCTGGCCCTTGGCGGCCTTTTGCGCATCGTAGATGTAGCTCGACAGGACCTGGCAGCCGAGCGACTGGGCCACGAACACCACCGGCATGTTGGGACGTACGGCATGCGCCGATAGCAGCGCCCTGGCGATCTCGCCCTGCGCCAGCTCGTAGACCGAACCCGGAATCTCCTTGCGGTTTTCCAGGCCGGCGGCGTCGCCGAAGCCGAACAGCACGAACTTGCGCAGGTCGGCGTAGCGCACCGTGGCGTGCTCGCGGGTCATCTCCCAGATGGCGTTCTGGTTGTCCTGCAAGATCTTCTGGTAGTACACGGAGCGCATCGCCACCTGCCCCGCCAGCGCCCCCAGCCGCCCGCGCAGGCTGGCCATCAGCCTGTCGGCATAGTCGGGCAGGGTTTCGCCCATTCCGTGCACCGTAATCAAGGCCACGTCAGCCATGGCATCCTCCCCTTCTGCCAGGCGCCTTAGCTGTCTCGCGCCGGGTGTATTGATGGGGATAGCCTACCATTTTTTGCCGCTTTCGACGCGGCCTGTGCTGCCGTGCGGGCCTGCGCTACCATGCGGTTTTCAGACTCGACAATTCATCCATGCCGGAAGTCCTCTTCAGCCGCTACCGCGAGGCCATCCGCAGCCTCGACCTGGCGCAGCTCACCGCGCCCGCGCAGATTCCCGAGACCTTCCTGCTCGGCCGCGAGGGCGGCTACAGCACCCATTACATTCCCTTCGAATCGGTGCACGCGCAGGCGCGCATCGTGGTGGCCGGCATCACGCCCGGCTTCGCGCAGTGGCAGAACGCCATGCGGGAAGCGCAGCGCCAGCTGGCGGCGGGCGTTGACGACGACACGGTGCTGCGCGCCGCACGCCTGGCCGGCGCCTTCAGCGGCGCGATCCGGCCGAATTTCGTCGCCCTGCTCGATGCGATCGGCGTGCAGCGCTGGCTCGGCATCGCCAGCTGCGCCACCCTGTTCGGCCTTGACGCCGGGCTGGTGCAGGTGAGCGCGATCCTGCGCCACCCGGTCTTCGTGGATGGGAAAAACTACAGCGGCTCCCCTTCTCCGCTGCGCAATCCCTTCCTGCGCGAGCAGGTGCTGCGCTGGTTCGCCGAGGAGGCGCGCCAGCTGCCCGACGCGCTCTACATCCCGATGGGCGCCAGCGTCAGCGAGACGCTCGACTGGCTGGTGACCGAAGGCGTGATTCCCGCCGGACGGGTGCTGCACGGGCTGCCGCATCCCTCGGGAGCGAATGCGGAGCGCGTGGCCTACTTCCTGGGCCGCAAGGAGCGCAGTACGCTCTCGAGCAAGACCAACGGCGCGCAGATCGATGCCGCGCGCGAGCGCTTGCTGGCGCAGATGGAAGCCTTGATCAGGCGATGCTGAGCGCGAACTCGGTGACGCCGTCCACGCCGCCGCGCAGCTGGTCGCCGGGCTTGAGCGCCGCGACGCCGGCCGGCGTGCCGGTGTAGATCAGGTCTCCCGGCGCCAGCGTGACCAGACTGGAAAGGTAGCTGATCACTTCCGGAATCGACCAAATCATTTCGTTCAGATTGCCTTCCTGGCGCAGCGCGCCATTCACCTCGAGCCAGATGCGCGCATCCTGCGGATGGCCGAGCGTGGCGGCCGGAATCAGGGGGCTGCACGGCGCCGAAGCATCGAAGCCCTTGGCCATGTCCCAGGGCCGGCCGGCGTCCTTGGCCACCGCCTGCAGGTCGCGCCGGGTCAGGTCCAGGCCGACGCCATAGCCCCACACCAGCGACAGCGCCTGCTCCGACGTGATGTCGGCGCCGCCGGCACCCAGCGCCACCACCAGTTCGACCTCATGGTGCAGGTCGCCGGTAGCGGGCGGATACGGCACTGCACCGCTGGCGGGTACCACGGCGTCGGCCGGCTTGGTGAAGAAGAACGGGGGTTCGCGGTTCGGGTCGCTCCCCATCTCGCGCGCGTGGGCGCCGTAGTTGCGGCCGACGCAGAATACGCGGCGGATCGGGAAGCGGTCTTGGGACCCCGCCACGGCCAGCGAGGGCTGGGCGGGAGCATGGATGACGTAACTGGACATGCGGATCCTTTCATGGGCTGGATGCCCATGATAACCGTCCTGCGCGGCTGCGTCAGGCCGTCGCCGCCGGAGTTTCGGCGCGCGCCGCGGCGGCGGCTACCTGCTCCAGGATGCGCACCAGCGCCGTCATGTCCACCGGCTTGACCAGGTGGTGCGCGAAGCCGGCCTCGATGGCGCGCTCGCGGTCGCGCGCCTGGCCGTAGCCGGTGACCGCCACCAGCACCGTGTCGCGCATTTCCGGCATCGCGCGCAGCTGCTCGGCCAGGTGGTAGCCGTCGATGTCGGGCAGGCCGATGTCGACCAGCATGGCGTCCGGCCGCTCGGCGCGCGCACGCCGCAGCGCCGAGCGCGCGTCGTACTCGACCGCGGTGCGGTAACCCTGCACGTTCAAGAGCGTGGACAGGCTGTCGACGGCGTCGGCATTGTCATCCACCAGCACCAGGCTCAGGGGCCGTGCCAGCGGCGCGCCCTGCTCCTGGGCCGCCGGTGAGCCGCCGGCACCTGCGTCCGGCATCGCGTCGACGCAGGGCAGCGCCAGCGTGAAGCTGCTGCCCATGCCGACGCCCCCGCTGTGCGCGCTGACTTCGCCCTCGTGCAGCTCGACCAGGCGCTTGACCAGGGTCAGCCCCAGCCCGAGACCGCCCTGCGAGCGCGCCAGCGTGCGTGCGCCCTGAGTGAACAGGTCGAACACGTTGGGCAGGAGTTCCGGCGGCATGCCGGAGCCGTTGTCGCTGACGGTGAGGCGCATGCGGCCGTCGAGGCTTTCCAGCACCAGCCGGACTTCCCCGCCCTTCGGGGTGTACTTGGCGGCGTTGTTGAGAATGTTGGCCACGCTCTGCACCAGGCGGGTCTGGTCGCCGCGCACGTAGACCGGCGCCGACGGCAATGCCAGCTCCACCCGGTGGCCCTTCTCGTCCACCAGCGGGCGCGCCTGGTCGAGCGCGCCGGTGACGATGTCGCGGAAGTCGACCACGCTCAGCTTGAGCTTGACGAGGCCGCGGGTGACGCGCGAGACGTCGAGCAGGTCGTCGATCAGGCGGCTCATGTGGCGCACCTGGCGGCTGATGATGGTGCTGGTCTGGCGCACCCGCGGCTCGTCCTTGAACTGCATCGACAGCAGGCTGGCCGAGCTGCTGATCGGCGCCAGCGGGTTGCGCAGCTCATGCGCCAGCATCGCCAGGAATTCGTCCTTGGCGTGGCTCAGGCGCTCGGCCTGCACGCGCGCCGCGCGCTCGCTCTGCAGCAGCGCGTCGCGTTCCTGCGCCGACTTCTGCGCCACCTCGTACAGGCGTGCATTGTCCATCGCAACCGCCGCCTGCGCCGCCACGCCGGCGACGATGCGTTCGGTGCGCTCGGTGAACACGCCCGCTTCCGGATGGCCGAAGAACAGCCCGCCCAGCACGTCGCCGGAGCGCGAGACCACCGGCATCGCCAGGTAGCTGCGCACCGCGAGATGGCCCGGCGGCATGCCGTCGCCGCCGGCCGCGTAGCGCGGATCGCGCGTGATGTCGTCGCTGCGCACCGGCGCCTCGCCGTTGAAGGTCGGGCGCAGGATGTCGGTGGCGCGCGGGGTGCCCAGCCCTTCCATGGCCTCGCGAAGTTGAGGACCAGCGCCCGACAGCGTGTAGAGCTGCAGCCGCTCGCCGTGCTCGTCCTCGGTGTTGTAGAAGAAGGCGCCGAAGCGCGCGCCGGCCAGCTCGGTGCCGGCGTCGGTAATCGCCTGCAGCAGCGTCGTGAGGTCGAGCGTCGAGGCCAGGGCCTGGCCGGTGCGGTTGACCATTTCCAGCACGCGCTTCTCGTCGCGCAGCGATTCTTCCACGCGCGCGCGGCGCACCACTTCGCGGGTGTGGCGCGCCACGTCCTCGGCCAGCGCGACCTCCTGGTCGCTCCAGCGGCGCGGACGCTGCTCGTGCAGGTAGAACAGGGCCGCCAGGCGGCCCTCCTCGATCAGCGGCACGATGATCATCGAGCGCGCCCCGATGCTGGCGTAGCCTGGCGCATAGGGCGCGGCGCGGGCGTCGAGCGCGATGTCGTCCAAGCGCAGCGTGCGGCCGCTGCGCAGCTGCTCGATGATGGCAGGCCCGAAGCTGTCCAGTTCGCGCGATTCGCCGGCCAGGCTGGCGATGCTGCCGTCGGTCCAGTCGCGGTCCACGCTCACGCCGCGTCCCGCCGCATCGACCTCGCCGTAGCCGACCCGGCCCACGCCGAGGTAGTCGCCGGTCAGGCTGCTGGCCGCTTCCATCACGTGCACCGCGTCGGTCAGGCCGCGCAGCGTGTCGCTCAGTTTCAGGTGGAAGGCGTGGCGATGCTCGGCCTGCACGCGCGAGGTGCTGTCGGACAGCACGAAGTACACGCCGACGACGGCGCCTTCATGGCGCAGCGGCGTGATCGAGGCCGAAAAATAGCGGCGTTCGAGCTTGCCGTTGCGGTAGAAATCGGTCAGCGCATTCTCGAAATGCGCCGGCTGGCCGGCCAGCGCTTGCCCGACAAACGGCGCCAGCTGCGGCCAGAGCTCGGGCCGGACCAGCGGCAAAGGCTGGCCCATGGCGCCGGGGTGTTTGTCGCCGAGCAGCTCGGCATAGGCGTCGTTGTAGAACAGCCGTAGATCCGGCCCCCACGCGATCGCCATCGGGAAGTGCGACGCCACGATCAGGTCCGCGATGGCCCGCATGCCTTCCGGCCAGGTGGGCAGCGTCGCGCCGCCTTCAGGAAGAAGGGAGAGACTGCTTTCGTTGCTCATCAGGATAGCCCCGGTTCGATTCCATGCGGCGTCCGGTCGACAGGATGGGAAGTCCGCCGCCGTGCTTTGTTGTCTCGCCGCCAACTTTTTGTAATCGGGGGATTATAACGAGCAATCCGGATGAGCCGCGCCCGATACGAGCCCGGCCAGGGCTGTTCGGGAGCGAATCAGCCCGGCTGGTCGGTCGAAAAGCGGAAGCGCGATTCGGTCTGGTACACCTCGCCCGGACGCAGGATCACGCTCGGGAACTGCGGCTGGTTGGGCGAATCGGGGAAGTGCTGCGGCTCCAGGCAGAAGCCGCTGCGGTGGGCATAGGACTGGCCTTTGCCCGCGAGCGAGCGGTCGAGGAAGTTCCCGCTGTAGAACTGCACGCCCGGCTCCTCGGTGAACAGTTCCAGCACCCTGCCCGAGCGCGGCTCCAGCACACGCGCAGCACGCGTCATTGCCTTGCCCTGCGGCTTGTTGAGGGCGAAGCAGTGGTCATAGCCCTGGCCGTTGGCCAGCTGGATGTCGGCTTCCTGGATGCCGGCGCCGATCGGGCGCGGGCTGCGGAAATCGAAAGGCGTGCCTTCCACGGGCGCCAGCGCACCGGTGGGAATCGACTCGCTGTCGATGGCGACAAAGGCGTCGGCATCGATGGTGAGCACGTGGTCCAGGATGCTGCCGCCGCCGGCCAGGTTGAAGTAGCTGTGCTGGGTCAGATTGACCGGCGTGGCCTTGTCGGTGACGGCGTGGAAGCGCACCACCAGCTCGTTGGAATCAAGCAGCTTGTAGGTGACGGTGGCACTTCCCGGCCGCAAAATCACTTCTCATTTTCAATCGACGCACCATTAGTGTGTGTCTTTACCTCATGCAGTTTACTAAGCAGTTCGTTTAGCATAATTAGCTCCTCCTTATCTCCCAATACCTCGCCGATTTCGATGGCGCGCACCGTGAAGTCAATTGCAGAATCATAATTTTCACGCAACGCACAAGTTATTGCGAGATGTCGACATTGAATCATGATGGCAGGCTGTCGTCCTAAAATCTCGTTAATCGCTAACGATTTTCGGAACAATTCCTCAGCCTTATCATGTTGACCAGTTGAGTGACGTAGAATAGCTAGGTTACAATAATCGTTTGCCATCCCAATTTTTCGATCCAGTGACTCTTCAATCGCCAGCGACTTTCGGTACATAACATCAGCTTGCGAATAGTCTCCTTGGCGTTTATAAAGCCGACCAAGGTTACCGAAGGTGTTAGCGAGTCCTTCAGCATGCCCCATATCCTGCATAATGCTCAAGCATTTTTTGTACATGGCCTCAGCATCGCCAACTTCGTTTCTAGCCAGATATATGTTACCAAGATTTCCGTAGGCGCTAGCCATCCCCTCCTTATAACCTACTACCTCTTGGATTGCGAGCGATTTCTTAAAAGTTGCTTCAGCAAGTTCGAATTTTTTTAATCCCAAATAAGCAGTCCCCAAATTTCCGTAGACTGCGGACAAAGAAAGGTCGTTTCCAATCTCTTCCGATATTTCGAGAGATTCTTTAAAACTTTCCTCCGCCTTCTCGTATTCGCTTCGGGTTATGTATATAAGACCAAGATGCAGATAACTACTCGACTCGCCTTCTCTATCTCCTTGCTCCTGATCGATTGCAAGCGCCTGTAGAGTTACTTGCTCAGCTTGCCTTAATTCCCCACGACCTCGCAGAATTGCGCCAAGATCACGATAAACGGCACCGATCCCGGACTTATAACCGTGTTTTTCGAAAATGCCCAAAGCCTTGCGGAACATCTCTTCAGATAAACCCATTTCCCCGCGAAGCCGGTAAACATCACCTAAATTTTCGAAACATATTCCAGCAGTAATTGAGTCGACATCGAGGCCTATAACATCGAGAATTTTCTGAGTTACTGATACAACTGATTCTAGATCACCTATACGTTTGTAGAACGCACCCGCTAACTCCAATACTTTTATTTGGGTACTCTCGACTACCAGGACGGCAAACTTTTGACGCGCAAATTCAATTTTCCCTTGCTTTGATAACTCAGCTGCGTCCTCCGCTATTTGCAGTTGGATTGACTCAAGCTTGAGATATGCTTCTCGCTCGGCGTCACGAGCAAGCTTTGCCTCCTCCATTTGGCGAATTGCTGTTCTCTTGGCACGTTCGACCTCTTCAAGAATCGCAGCCGGAAGTATTAAAACCTCTCGATCTCGCTTAGTGCTGGGCAATTCCCCTTTAGCGAAGGCCCTTAGGTGCCTACTAACTTCCTTCTTAAAGGTAAGCTCGTCATCAAAGTAATGGTAAAGTACTTTTCGCGTCTCCTCGAGTTGCCGGCGAAAATCCATCACTCGTTTCAATTGCTCCCCGGGATCGGCTTCAGATGCCGGGTCGACGCGTTTAAAGAAAACAAAAATCTCCGGTTTTTCTTTATTGTTAGAGTGATCAAGGGCACGATAGAACTCCTCTTCTGTATAAGATGAGAAAGGTTTCGCATCCGGTGCACTTTGTCCCCATCGTCTATGCATGGCTAGAATAAACACATCACAACGGTCGATCTCTTCGTTAATTACACTCTGATTGCGCCGTCCGGTTGACGCCAAGGTATCTTCCCATCCAAGTGCTTTAAATTGAACACCAGCTCCATCGCCAAAGCCCGCATTTAATTCGTCGATTACCTCCCTAAACGCTTTACGTTCACCCGACAAATCGCCAGGGGAGGCTATGAAAACCGATATCGTGCGCATTTGGGGCTCTTCAGTTGGTTAGCAAGATTAGTAGAGTGAGTTCACATCATACATGCATGTGAACAGCAAAAGAATCAGTATTACGAGGCAGAGGCCTTTTCTTACCGCGTCATCATCGCTAGCGCTCAATAAGCTGCGTGCGCTACGCACACACGATATGCACTGCCCACGAAATCAAAATATGTAAAGGGCATGACAAGATGACGCTCTGAGAGGATTTCTGCAATACTGCTAGGGCTATGAAAAAGTACACTGTGATGGACGGACCATGCCTTTTACTGCTGGTAAGCTCCCGTGCAAAAGCATGCAATCAAGATTAAGGCTATAGCAGGGGGCGGTACGATGAATATGCGGGCTCCAAGCCCAATCAGCTAACGGCTCACCGAGAAACGGAAGCGCGATTCGGTCTGGTACACCTCGCCCGGACGCAGGATCACGCTCGGGAACTGCGGCTGGTTGGGCGAATCGGGGAAGTGCTGCGGCTCCAGGCAGAAGCCGCTGCGGTGGGCATAGGACTGGCCTTTGCCCGCGAGCGAGCGGTCGAGGAAGTTCCCGCTGTAGAACTGCACGCCCGGCTCCTCGGTGAACAGTTCCAGCACCCTGCCCGAGCGCGGCTCCAGCACACGCGCAGCACGCGTCATTGCCTTGCCCTGCGGCTTGTTGAGGGCGAAGCAGTGGTCATAGCCCTGGCCGTTGGCCAGCTGGATGTCGGCTTCCTGGATGCCGGCGCCGATCGGGCGCGGGCTGCGGAAATCGAAAGGCGTGCCTTCCACGGGCGCCAGCGCACCGGTGGGAATCGACTCGCTGTCGATGGCGACAAAGGCGTCGGCATCGATGGTGAGCACGTGGTCCAGGATGCTGCCGCCGCCGGCCAGGTTGAAGTAGCTGTGCTGGGTCAGATTGACCGGCGTGGCCTTGTCGGTGACGGCGTGGAAGCGCACCACCAGTTCGTTGGAGTCCAGCAGCTGGTAGGTGACGGTCGCCACCAGATTGCCCGGGTAGCCCTGCTCGCCGTCGCGGCTGCGGTAGACGAGGCGCAGGACGTCGTCCTCGACACTCGCTTCCCACTTGAGCTTGTCGAAGCCGGGCGCGCCGCCGTGCAGGTGGTTGTTGCCGTTGTTGGTGGGCAGGCTGTATGCCTCGCCGTCGAGGGTGAATCTTCCGCGTGCGATACGGTTGCCGTAGCGCCCGATCAGGGCGCCGAAATAGGGACTGTCGGTCTCGTAGGGCGAAAGCGTGTCGAAGCCCAGCACGACATCTGCCATCTTGCCCTCGCGGTCCGGCGCGTGCAGCGCGGTGATGATGCCGCCGAAATCGATGATCCTGGCCACCATGCCGTTGGCGTTGGTGAGCGTGAACTGGGTGATGGTCGCGCCGTCCCGGCTGTGGCCGAAAGGCGCTTGCGTGATACCGGTGCGCACGTTGTGGTCGTCCTTGTGGGGTGAATGGGCCGATGCTACCACGGGGCGAAAGCGGCCCGCGCACGCGCTCCGACGGGGGCGAGCCAGCGTTTTCGTTACGTAATTACAACACCAGCATCGGTAGAACCACGTAGTTTGCGCTGCATCGTGCGGCTTTTTGGCTACGCACACATGCTTCTCAGAAACCGAATAAGCAAAGAGCTAATGTTTCGTGGCATCATTTCGATGGCACTGGTAAGGTAAGCTTTTTGCAACAGCGCGTTTTGCCAAGATCGACAACGAGAACGGCGTTCGGAAACCCCATTCAACCACTGGAGATGTCAATGAAAAAGAAGAGCCTGGCCATCGCGGTCTTATCCCTCCTGCCACTGGCAGCCGCCCATGCACAGACGAGCGTCCAGATCTACGGTATCGCCGACGCTTCGATCGGCATCGAAAACACGGACGCACCGGGTGAAGACAGCCGCACCGTGATCAGCTCGGGCACGCAGTCCACCAGCCGCGTCGGCTTCCGTGGTACGGAAGACCTGGGCAACGGCCTGAAAGCGCTCTTCAACATCGAAGCCGGCGTCGCCCTCGACAGCGGCGCGGGCGATGCCGCCGGCACCTTCCAGCGCCGCGCCGTGGTCGGCCTGCAGGGCTCCTTCGGCACCATCACCATCGGCCGCGAATACGGTCCGATCGCCGCGGTCGCGCAATCGGCCGACCCGCTGGGCCACGGCTTCTACGGCTCGACCCTGACCGGCTTCGGCACCGGCCGCCTGACCCGCCGCCTGTCGAACTCGGTCAACTACAAGAGCGAAGCGCTGAGCGGCTTCACCGTGCTGGCCGCCTACAGTGCCGGCGAGCGCCAGACCAGCGATCCGTCGGGCAGCCTGGTGGGCGCCGCGGTCGAATACAAGAACGGCCCGCTGTACCTGGGCGCCGGCTACCAGCAGACCGAACGCCTGACCACCGGCGACGACAAGGAATGGACCTTCGGCGCGGGCTTCACCGCAGGCGCCTTCGACTTCCGCGCAGCCTACATGGAAGCCGATCCGGAAGGCGTGAACAACGAGTTCAAGTACACTACCGTGGGTGGCGTGTACACCGCCGGTCCGAACAAGTTCTACGCCTCGGTGCACCAGCAGAAGCTGGAAACCGGCGCCAAGGGCAACGGCTTCTCGCTGGCCTACAGCTACACCCTGTCCAAGCGCACCAACCTGTACACCAGCTATGGCCGCGTGCGTAACAATGCGCGCGGCGTGTTCGGCCTGTCTTCGGCAGGCGGCACCTTCGCCCCGCCGGCCACCGCGCTGGGCGCCGATCCGTCGGTGTTCAACCTGGGCGTGCGCCACTCGTTCTGATCGGGTAAGCACCAAGGAAAAACGGCAGGCCGATGGCCTGCCGTTTTTGTTTGGGCGCGGCTTCTTACGTCGCTGCCAGCGCCATCACCGGGCGTTGGGCGCCGCGCGCCGCTGCCGGCGCAGCGGCCTGCTCGCCGCCCTCGACGCGGAACGCCGCCATCGCCGCGTTCAGCGTGGCCGCCTGCTCCTTCATCGCTTCGGCCGCCGCCGCGGCTTCCTCCACCAGCGCCGCGTTCTGCTGCGTCACGTTGTCCATCTCGACCACGGCCTGGTTGATCTGCTCGATGCCGGCGGTCTGCTCCTGGCTGGCCGAGGTGATCTCGCCCATGATGTCAGTCACGCGGCGCACGCTGTCGACGATCTCCTGCATGGTGGCGCCGGCTTCGGCCACCAGGCGGCTGCCGCTCGCGACCTTCTCGGACGAGTCGTTGATCAGGCCCTTGATTTCCTTGGCTGCGGCGGCCGAGCGTTGCGCCAGGTTGCGCACTTCGCTCGCCACGACGGCGAAACCGCGGCCCTGCTCGCCGGCGCGCGCCGCTTCCACGGCCGCGTTCAGCGCCAGGATGTTGGTCTGGAAGGCGATGCCGTCGATCACGCCGATGATGTCGCTGATCTTGCCGGACGAGGCGTCGATGTCCGTCATCGTGCCGACCACCTGGCCGATCACGGCGCCGCCGCGCTGCGCCACCTGCGAGGCCGCTTCCGCCAGCACGTTGGCCTGGCGCGCATTGTCGGCGTTCTGCTTGACGGTCGAGGTCAGCTCTTCCATCGAGGACGCGGTCTCTTCCAGCGAGGAGGCCTGCTGTTCGGTGCGGGCGGACAGGTCCTGGCTGCCGGCCGCGACTTCCGCGGCGGCCACCGTGATAGTGTCGGTGCCGGTACGCACGGTGCCGACGGTGCGCGCCAGGTTCTCGTTCATGGTCTTCAATGCCTGCAGCAGCTGGCCGGCTTCGTCGCGGGTGGTCACGTCGATGCGGCTGGTCAGGTCGCCGGCGGCGACGGTGTTCGCCACTTCCAGCGCGCGCTGCACCGGACGCGTGATCGAACGGGTGATCGACCAGGCCACGAAGCCCGCCAGCGCCAGCGCCACGGCGCCGAGCGCCCACATCAGGCGGGCGGTGTTCTCGTAGGTGCGCTGCGCTTCCTCGGCCTTCTCGCGGGCGAGCGCCTTCTGCAGTTCGGCCTGCTCATGCACGGCCTTCTTCAGCTGCACCAGCAGCGGACGCAGTTCCTCCGCCAGGTACTGGCGCGCTTCTTCGTGCAGGCCGGCGTTCACGTGCTTGATCAGCTGTTCCTGGCCCGCGGTATAGCGATCGGCGTGCTGGTTCATCTGCGTGAGCAGTTCGCGCGCCTTGGGATTCTGCAGCGTCTTCTCGAGCTCGTCGAGGATGCGGTCGATCTCCTTGCGCGAGGAACGGACTTCCTCGGCCTGCTTCTGCCGGTCGGCCTGCTCTTCGGTGAGCATCATGTTGCGCAGCGCGATCGCGATGTCGTTGACTTCACCGATCAGGCGGGTCGTCGATTCGATGCGCGGCATGCGGTTGGCGACGATTTCCTCGGTACCGGTGTTGATCCGGCCCAGCATCATGTTGCTGGTGGCGATCATACCGACGAGCATGACGCAGATTGCGCCGAAGCCGAGGCCCAGGCGCTTGCCAATATTCAGGTTTGCAAAGTTCATTTGGTTCTCCTTATGGTCCGGGCGTCCTGCCCGAGGGTGCGTCCGGCCGTCAGGCGGCCTTCTGCAGGTTCTTGATCAGGCCGAGCTGCTCGGAGCTCATCAGCTTGTCGATGTCGAGCACGATCAGCATGGGCTCGCCGACGGTGCCGAGGCCGGTGATGTAATCGCCCTCGGCGGTGCTGCCCATCTCGGGGGCCGCGCGCATCTGGTCCTCGGTCAGGGTGACCACGTCGGAGACGCTGTCCACCACCATGCCGATTACGTGGTTCTTGATGTTCAGGACGATCACGACGGTGAACTGGTCGTAGACCGGCTCGCCCAGCTTGAACAGGATGCGCATGTCGACGATCGGGACGATCGAACCGCGCAGGTTCATGATGCCCTTGATGCATGCTGGAGCGCTCGGCAGCAGGGTCGGCTCTTCGTAGCCGCGGATTTCCTGCACCTTGAGGATGCTGATGGCGTACTCTTCCTTCGCCAGGCGGAAAGACAGGACTTCGTTCTCTTGGTTGGTCGTGGTTTCCATGTTTGTTCTGTTTTCGTTGACGCTGCGCGTGAAATTATTGCTGTAACGCAAAATACATTACGGCCAAAGCGGTGCAAACTCGATGGCGGAATAGCAAAACCGGGAATTTTTTCCCAAAATGGTGCACGCGTATGGCGCGGCTACAACGCTCATATAGATGAGTTGATAGGTGCTCTTAACGAAGAGAAAACTTAGAGTACGGTCGTTCGTTCAATTTCTGTGCTGGCACGCATCCTGCATAGGTTGCAGGCATGCGTGACCTTTCCCTCCCCGCTTCATCGACCGAGTCCGGCTGGCACGCCAGCCTGAGGCTGGGCTTCGCCTGCGACGCCGGCACTACCAGGCTGGCCCAGCGCCGCCACGCGGGTCCGCTACGGGTGCAGAAGCCGCTGTATCCGGAAGGCCCGGGCGTGTGCCACGCGGTGCTGGTGCATCCGCCGGGCGGTGTCGCCGGCGGCGACGTGCTCGACATCGGCGTCGAGCTCGGGCCGGATGCGCGTGCCCTCCTGACCGCGCCCGGCGCCGCCAAGTGGTACCGTGCCAACGGCCGGCCCGCGCGCCAGCAGGTGCGCCTGCTGGCGGCGGGTGGCGCCAGCGTCGAATGGCTGCCCCAGGAAACCATCCTGTACGACGGCGCCGACGTCACGCTCGAGCACGAGGTCGAACTGGAAGACGGCGCCACCTACATCGGCAGCGAAATCCTGTGCTTCGGCCGCGCCGCCGCGGGCGAACGCTTCGTGCGCGGCGCACTGCGCCAGCGCACCCGCATCCGCCAGGGCGGGCGCCTGGTCTGGCACGAGCAGGGACGGCTGGACGGAGGCGACGCGCTGGCCAGCCCGCTCGGGCTGGGCGGGCGCCACGTGTGTGCGACCCTGCTCGCGGTCGGGCCGCCAGCGCCGCCCGCCCTGCTGGCTGGCCTGCGCTCCGGCGACGCCGCGCTCGGTCTCAGCCAGCTCAAGTCGGTATTCGTGGCACGCTACCTGTGCGACGACAGCGAGGCCGCGCGCCATGCGCTGGCGCGGGTATGGCAGGCGCTGCGCCCGCACCTGCTCGGGCTCGAAGCGCGCCCGCCCCGCATCTGGAACACCTAGAGGACACCATGGACCTGAGCCCGCGCGAGAAGGACAAGCTGTTGCTGTTTACCGCCGCCCTGCTGGCCGAACGGCGCCGCGCGCGCGGCCTGAAGCTGAACTATCCGGAAGCGGTGGCCCTGATCAGCGCTGCGATCCTCGAAGGCGCGCGCGATGGCCGCAGCGTGACCGAGCTGATGTCCGAAGGCGCGACCCTGCTGGGGCGCGCCGACGTGATGGAAGGCGTGCCCGAGATGATTCCCGAGATCCAGGTCGAGGCCACTTTCCCCGACGGGACCAAGCTGGTCACCGTCCACCACCCGATTCCATGAGGAGACCGGCATGATCATCCGCAGACTCGATGCGCGCGCCATCAAGGAGGTGCGCACCCAGCTCGCCACGCTGCTGCTGGACGCGGTGGCCGACGGCCATTCGCTCGGCTTCCTGGCGGGCCTGGACGACGTGCAGCTCGAGGCCTACTGGAGCAGGGTCGAAGCCGACGTCCTGCGCGGCAGCCGGGTGCTGCTGGCGGCCGAACGCAACGGCCTGCTGGTCGGCAGCGTCCAGCTCGACCTGTGCCAGAAGCCCAACGGCAGCAACCGCGCCGAGCTGCAGAAGATGCTGGTGCACTGCACGATGCACCGGCGCGGCGTCGGCACCGCCCTGCTCCAGGCGGCCGAGATCGAGGCGCTGTCGCTGCGGCGCGGCCTGCTGTTCCTCGACACCGAGGCCGGCTCCGGTGCCGAGCAGCTGTATCAGAAGGCCGGCTACACCCGCGTCGGCGAGCTGCCGGAATACTGCAGCAGCCCGAACGGCCACTGGCGCGCCACGGTGATCTACTACAAGACCCTGTTCTCGCGGGCGCGCCCATGATGCCCACCAACTTCATCCCAGGCGAATACCTGCTGGAAGACGGCGAGATCGCACTCAATGAGGGCCGCGCCGGCTGCGTGCTGGTGGTGGCCAACGCCGGCGACCGCCCGGTGCAGGTTGGCTCGCACTACCATTTCGCCGAAGCCAACAGCGCCCTGCAGTTCGACCGCGGGGCCGCGCTCGGCATGCGCCTGGACATCGCAGCCGGCACCGCGGTGCGCTTCGAGCCCGGCCAGCGCCGCACCGTCGCTCTGGTCGCCCTTGGCGGCGCGCGCATCGTCCACGGTTTCAACGGGCAGGTCGCCGGCCCGCTCCCGGGAGGCTGAGATGGCATTCATCACGCGGCGCGCCTACGCCGACATGTACGGCCCCACCAAGGGCGACCGCATCCGCCTCGCCGACACCGGTCTGTTCATCGAGATCGAATACGACCACGCGATCTACGGTGAGGAAGTCAAGTTCGGCGGCGGCAAGGTGATCCGCGACGGCATGGGCCAGTCGCAGCGTCCCCACGCCGAAGTGATGGATACCGTGATCACGAACGCCGTCATCGTCGACCACTGGGGCATCGTCAAGGCCGACATCGGCATCCGCAACGGGCGCATCGCCGCCATCGGCAAGGCCGGCAACCCGGACATCCAGCCGGGCGTCACAATCGCGATCGGCGCCGCCACCGAGATCATCGCCGGCGAAGGCATGATCGTCACCGCCGGAGGCGTCGACACCCACATCCATTTCATCTGCCCGCAGCAGATCGAGGAAGCCTTGATGAGCGGCGTGACCACCATGCTGGGCGGCGGCACCGGCCCGGCGGTCGGCACCGCGGCCACCACCTGCACGCCGGGCCCCTGGCACATCCACGCCATGCTGCAGGCGGCCGACGCCTTCCCGATGAACCTGGGCTTCTTTGGCAAGGGCAATGTAAGCCTGCCGCGCCCGCTCGAAGAGCAGGTCGAAGCGGGCGCCATTGGCCTGAAGCTGCACGAGGACTGGGGCAGCACCCCGAGCGCGATCGACAACTGCCTGGCGGTGGCGGAGCGCCTCGACGTGCAGGTGGCGCTGCACTCGGACACGCTGAACGAGGCCGGTTTCCTGGAAAGCACCCTGGCCGCCTTCAAGGGCCGCACCATCCACACCTTCCATACCGAGGGCGCGGGCGGCGGCCACGCGCCCGACATCATCGCGGCGGTCGGCCAGCCCAACGTGCTGCCCTCTTCCACCAACCCGACCCGGCCCTTCACCGTCAATACGCTCGACGAGCACCTCGACATGCTGATGGTTTGCCACCACCTCGACCCCGCGATCGCCGAGGACATCGCATTTGCCGAATCGCGCATCCGGCGCGAGACCATCGCCGCCGAGGACATCCTGCACGACCTGGGCGCGATCTCGATGATGTCGTCCGACTCGCAGGCCATGGGCCGGGTCGGCGAAACCATCCTGCGCACCTGGCAGACGGCGCACAAGATGAAGGTCCAGCGCGGCCACCTGGCCGACCCGTCCGACCGGTTCGAGAACGGCCGCAACGACAACTTCCGGGTCCGGCGCTACATCGCCAAGTACACCATCAACCCGGCCATCGCGCACGGCATCGCGCACGAAGTCGGCTCGCTCGAAGTGGGCAAGCTGGCCGACATCGTGCTGTGGCGCCCTGCCTTCTTCGGCGTCAAGCCCTCGATGATCCTGAAGGGCGGAATGATCGCGGCCAGCCTGATGGGCGACGCCAACGCCTCCATCCCGACGCCCCAGCCGGTGCATTACCGGCCCATGTTCGGCGCCTTCGGCGGTGGCCTGCGCAAGTCGCTCACCTTCGTGTCCCAGGCGGCCTTCGACGCCGGCGTGCCGGGGCGACTGGGACTGTCCAAGACCATCGCGGTGGCGCGCAACATGCGCGCCCTGCGCAAGACCGACATGGTGCACAACGGCGCCACGCCGCACATGGAGGTCGATCCCGAAACCTATGAAGTGCGCGCCGACGGCCGCCTGCTGGTGTGCGAAGCGGCGTCCGTGCTGCCGCTGGCGCAGCGCTACTTCCTGTTCTGACCCGCGCGAGGCGACATCATGCTGACCCTGAACACCCGTATCGACGACGCACCGCAGGTGCACGGCACCCTGGTGCTGCCCTGGGACCGGCGCGAGCGCTGCCGCATGCGTGCCACCCTCGCCTCGGGCGAGGAAGTGGCCCTGTTCCTGCCGCGCGGCGCGCCGCTGCGCCACGGCGACCTGCTGCGCGGCGACGACGGCCGCGTGGTGCGGGTGGTGGCCGCGCCCGAGCCGACCTACGCGGTGCGCTGCGCCGATCCGCTGGCGCTGGCGCGCTGCGCCTACCACCTCGGCAACCGCCATACCCAGCTGCAGGTCTGCGGCTGGGGCCTGCGCATGCGCGCCGACCCGGTGCTGCGCGAGATGGTGCTCGGCCTGGGCGCCCAGGTCGAGGAAGAACTGGCCTCGTTCGAACCCGAGGCCGGGGCCTACACGGCTGCGGGCCATGGGCACGGGCACGGCGCTCCGGCGATGCTGGCCCCGGTGCCGCTGCGCCAGAAGATCCACCGCCCGGCCGACGTGGACGGCGCATGAAGGCCGCCGCCCTGCTGCACCTGCTGCAGTTCGCCAGCCCCGCGCTGCCGGTGGGCGCCTACAGCTACTCCCAGGGCCTGGAGGCGGCGCTGGAAGCAGGCCTGGTGCGCGACGCCGCCAGCGCCGGCGACTGGATCGGGCGCCACCTGCGCGAGGTGGTGGCGCAGTGGGACGCCCCGCTGTTCTGGCGCCTGCTGGGCGCATATGCGGTGCGCGACGACGCCGCCATCGCCTTCTGGAGCGAGTGCTACCTGGCCTCGCGCGACACCGCCGAGTTCCGCGCCGAGACCGTGCAGATGGGCTATTCGCTGGCGCGCCTGCTGGCCGAACTGGGCGTGGCCGATCCGCATCCAGCGCTGCGCGGCGAGGTGCCGCTGCCGACCGCCTTCGCCTGCGCGGTCGACGCGCTCGGCATCCCGCACGAGGAAGCACTGCTGGCCATGCTGTTTTCCTGGGCCGAGAACCAGGTGCTGGCCTGCGTCAAGTCGCTGCCGCTCGGCCAGGTGGCCGGCCAGCGCCTGCTGCTGGCGCTGCGCCCGGAACTGGAGCGCGCAGCGCTGCATGCGCGCGGCGTGCCCGACGAAGCGCTGTCGAACTGGGCGCCCGGCCTGTCCATGCTGTCGATGCGACACGAAGTGCAGCACGGCCGGCTGTATCGATCCTGAATAACAAGGAAGCACATGAACCCATCGAATCCCCTGCGCGTCGGCATCGGCGGCCCGGTCGGCTCCGGCAAGACCGCCCTGTGCGAGCGCCTGTGCCTGGCCATGCGCGCGCACTACGACATGGCCGTGGTCACCAACGATATCTACACCCGCGAGGACATGGAGATCCTGCTGCGCGCCCAGGCCCTGCCGCCCGAGCGCCTGATGGGCGTGGAAACCGGCGGCTGCCCGCATACCGCGATCCGCGAGGACGCTTCGATCAATCTCGAAGCGATTGCGCGCCTGCAGGCCGAGTTCCCGGCGCTGGAGCTGGTGCTGGTCGAATCGGGCGGCGACAACCTGGCCGCCACCTTCAGTCCCGAGCTGTCGGACCTGACCCTGTACGTGATCGACGTGGCCGGCGGCGAGAAGATCCCGCGCAAGGGCGGGCCGGGCATCACCCGCTCCGACCTCCTGATCATCAACAAGACCGACCTTGCGCCCCATGTCGGCGCCGACCTGGCCGTGATGGCGCAGGACGCGCGCCGCCAGCGCGGCGAACGGCCCTTCCTGTTCACCAACCTGCGCAGCGGCGAAGGCGTCGACGACGTGGTCGCCTTCATCCGCACGCAGGGCCTGCTCGACCATCACCATGGAGAACCCTCATGAAGCACCTGCGCATCCTTGCCCTCCTGCCGGCGCTGCTGGCCGCGCTGCCGGCGCTCGCGCATCCTGGCCACGGGGCCGCGCCCGGCCACGGCCTGCTCGAGCATGCGGCGCTGCCGCTGGCCCTCCTCGCCATGATCGCCCTGCTGGCCTGGGGCACGCTGCGGCGCCGCCCGGGGGTGCTGCCGCTGGCGATTGCGATCGTGCTGGCGCTGGGCGCGGGAAGCGCCGGGGTCGGACTGCCGCTTTAATTGCCGTTCTGGATACGAAGTAGGCGGTGCGTGGACGAAATGTCACGTAGAATCAGGCATTACCCTGAGTCCAACATACAACGTGACCGGCACTTCTCCTTCGATCGTCCGCAGGCCGCTGCGCGCCTACCTGCTCTGGCTGGTGCTGGCCACCCTGCTGCCCGGCGTGGTCGGCGCCTCGCTCCTGTTCGTCCACCAGTACCAGAAGGCGCGCGCCGAGATCGAGAAGAACACGCTGCAGACCGTGCGGGCGCTGGTGCACGGCGCCGACAACAAGCTGCTGCAGGCGCAATCGATCGCCCAGACCCTGTCCACCATCGATGCATTCGAGGCCGGGGATTTCGCCCGCGCCCACTCCCAGGCGCGCGCGGCCCTCACCTTCGCCGGCAAGGGCATGAATGCGGTATTGCGTGACCGCAGCGGCCAGCAGCTGTTCAACACCACGGTGGCCTATGGCAGCGCGCTGCCGCGCCACCCCTCGCCTTCCATCGACCGCGTCTTCGCCACCGGCGAGCCGGCGGTTTCCAACGTCTTCCAGGGCGTGCTGCGGAAAAGTGCGCTTGCCAGCGTCGACGTGCCGGTGCGCGTGGGCGGCCAGGTGCGCTACGTCCTGAGCATCGGCCTCGGGCCGGAAGAGTTCGACGAGCTGCTCACTCCCAAATCGGTGCCGGAAGGCGCGGTGGCCTCGCTGTTCGACCGCAACGGGGTCATCTTCAACCGCAACATGAACCGCGAGAAGTCGATCGGCCAGCCGGTCAATCCGCTGCTGCGCAACGCCGCCGCGCGCAGCAGCGAAGGCACTATCGATTCGCGCTCGCGCGAAGGCAAGCCCCTACTCACCAGCTTCTCGCGCTCGTCCTTCAGCGGCTGGGGCGTGGCGATTGGCATCCCGCGCGAGACCCTGCGCAACGAACTGGTTGATCAGCTGGCCCTGATGGCGGGCGTGGCCGCGGCCCTGTTTGCGATCGGCATGTGCCTGGCCTGGCTGATCGGCGGGCGCCTCGCGCGCTCGGTGCAGGCCCTGTCAGGACAGGCGCTGGCGCTGGGCCGCGGCGACGTACCGCCACCGCTGCCCGAGGTGCACGTACGCGAAGCGGCCGACGTGGCGAGCGCCATCGGCGACGCTGCCGCCCTGCTGGCCGAGCGCTCGCGCCAGCTGGCCGCCAAGGAGTCGGCGCTACGCGAGACCCACATGCTGGCGCGCTTCGGCACCTGGCAATGGAACCTCGACAAGCCGGAGATCGAGGTCTCGGCCTCGGTGCCGCACATCTTCGGCCGTCCCGTGCCGCCCTTCGCCGAGCAGCGCGGCAGCATATTGACGGAAGAATCCTGGCTGCAGGTGCAGCGCCTGACCGGTGAACTGGTGCGGGTGGGCGGCAGCGGTAAGCTGCAGCTGCATGCCCTGCATGCGAACGGCCAGCGCATCTGGCTCGACTACCGCTGCGAGAGCGTGCACGGCCCCGACGGAAAGGTGGTAGCGCTGCGCGGCTCGATGCAGGACATCACCGAGCGCGTGCGCGCCGAGGAAGCGCTGCGCCAGGCCGACCAGCGCAAGAACGAATTCCTGGCGATGCTGGCGCACGAGCTGCGCAACCCGCTGGCGCCGATCTCCTCGGGCGCCCAGCTGCTCGGCCAGGACGGGCTGGAACCGGCGCGCACGCGCCAGATCAGCGCCATCATCGCGCGCCAGGCGCGTCACATGGCCGGGCTGGTGGACGATCTGCTGGACGTCTCGCGCGTCACGCGCGGCCTGGTGGTGCTGACCAAGGAGCGGATCGACATCAATGCGGTGGTACTGGATGCCACAGAACAGGTGCAGGCGCTGGTGCGCGACAAGGGGCACTGGCTGGAGGTAAACCTGCTGCCGGAGCCCTGCTTCGTGCTGGGCGACCGCAAGCGCCTGGTGCAGGTGGTGGGCAACCTGCTGCACAACGCCGCCAAGTTCACCGACCGCGGCGGGCATATCGCCGTGAGCCTGAACGCCGGCGGCGACGCGGTGCTGCTGGAAGTGCGCGACAACGGCATTGGCATGCTGCCGGCGGACATGGAGCGCGCTTTCGACATGTTCGTGCAGGGCGAGCGCACGCCAGACCGTTCGCTCGGCGGCCTGGGCATCGGGTTGGCGCTGGTGCGCAGCCTGGTCGAGCTGCACGGCGGCAGCGTGCACGTGGCCAGTGGCGGCCAGGGCATGGGCACCAGCTTCACGGTGCGCCTGCCGCGCTGCGTCGAACGCGGCGCCGCCGATGCCGCGGCGAGCGAAGGCGCCACCGCGCAAGGCGGGCGCCTGAAAGTGCTGGTGGTGGACGACAACGTCGACGCGGCCCAGGTGCTGGCCATGGTGGTGGGCGCCCAGGGCCACGAACTGCGGGTGGAACACGGCTCGCACGAAGCGCTCGCGCTGGCGGAGGATTTCGCGCCCGACCTGTGCCTGCTCGACATCGGCCTTCCCGAGATGGACGGCTACGAACTGGCGCGCCGCCTGCGCCAGCTGCCGGGGACCGCGCACGCGACCCTGGTCGCGGTCACCGGCTACGGCCAGGACCAGGACCGCAAGAACAGCGCGGCGGCCGGGTTCGACCACCACCTGGTCAAGCCGGTGGACATGGCGGCCCTCGATAAAATCGTGGCCGCCGTTGCGGCCGAAGCCAGCGATTAGCGTTTGACGCTGCCGAAAGGATCGCCCTTCTTCCAGGTCGGCATCGCGGGCGCGTTCGCCACCGCATAGCCGAGGTTCAGCGTGAACTGGGCCTGCTGCACCATGCCCGACAGGTCCCAGTCGGCGCGGTACTCGTCGCTCACCTGGTGGTAGTCCTTCTTGAAGCCCACCATCTTTTCGCTCGAGGCGGCGTGGTCGTGCGCGAACTCGAAGTGGCCGTCGCCCGAGAACACGGCCGAGCCCACGTTAAAGGCCGGCACGCCGGCCTTGGCGAAGTTGAAGTGGTCGGCGCGGAAGTAGGAGCCCGACAGGTCGGGGATGGTGGGCGCGAGCTTGAGGCCCATGCCCTTGGCCACCGTAGCCGCGCTCTCGTACAGGCTGCTGCGGTCGGCGCCGGGTACGCCGATGTCTTTGGTTTTGCCGACAAAGTTCAGGCTGTCGAGGTTCAGGTCGGCGGCGGTTTGCGCCAGCGGCACTACCGGGTTCTTGACGTACGCGGCGCTGCCCAGCAGGCCCTGCTCCTCGGCCGCCGGCCACAGGAAGACCTGGGTGCGGCGCGCCGGCTTCTTGACGGCTTCCTGCGCCATCGCGAGCAGCGCGGCGGTGCCGGAAGCATTGTCGATCGCGCCGTTGTAGATGCGGTCGGTCTTGCCAGGTTGCGCGATGTCGTCGATGCCCATGTGGTCCCAGTGCGAGGAATACACCACCGCCTGCGATTTCAATTTCGGGTCCGTGCCCGGCACGATGCCGACCACGTTGTACTGCTCCACGGTGCGGATCGCCGACTTCAGCTCGACCTTGGCCGCGACCTTGATGTCCACCGGACGGAAGTCGCGCCGCTCGGCCTGGGCGCGCAGCGCGTCGAGGTCGAAGCCGCCGGCCGCGAACAGTTCGCGCGCGGCGTCCTCGTGCAGCCAGCCCTCGATCGGGTTGCCGGGACCGGCCAGGTGGAAGCGCTCGTGCGAGAAGCCGTTTGCCGGCACGCTCCACGGATAGGAGGACGATGGAAGGGTGTGGATCAGGAGCACGCCGGCCGCGCCCTTGCGCACCGCTTCCTCGAACTTGTACAGCCAGCGGCCGTACCAGGTATAGGCCTTGCCGGCGAAGCGGTTAGGTTCCTCGCTCGTCGGTTGCGGGTCGTTGACCATCATGACCAGGATCTTGCCCTTGACGTCGACGCCCTTGTAATCGTCCCACTTCTCTTCCGGGGCCGAGACGCCGTAGCCGACGAACAGCAGCGGCGCATCAAAGGCGAGCTGGGTGCGTCCGCTGCCGGTGCCGAACACGATGCCCTTGCCGTTCTCCGGCTTGATCTCCTTGCCGCCGGCCCGGAAGCTGACCGCGCTGCCCGGCAGCAGCCGGGTGCCTTCGATCTCGACCTTCTGGCGGTAGCCGCCGCCGGGAATGGGTTTCAACCCGATGATTGCAGCCTGGGTCTCGAGGTAGCGTACGGCGAGATCGCCGCCGCGCTGGCCGGTGCCGCGGCCTTCGAACAGGTCGTCGGCGAGGAAGGCCAGGTGGCCGCGCAGCACCGGTTCGGAAATGGCGGGGGCCTGTTGCTGGGCGTAGGCGCCGGAGGAAACGGCCAGTGCGGCGCCGAGGGCAAGACGGGTCAATCGCATCGAAGAATCCATTCAGGGTGGCGTGGCAAACAGCCATCTTAACCGAGCATGCATACGGCGGCCATCCCTGTTGCACGTTCGGTGCCGGCCAGCCTATACTGGCCGTTTCACCTCCAGGGAAAAGCCATGACGATCACCCGCCGCACCGCTGTTGCCGCCCTGGCCGCCCTGCCCCTGGCCAGCCAGGCCGCGCCTGAACAGAAGGAAGCCACGCCCATGTACGGTTTGATCGGAAAAATGCGCGCCCAGCCGGGCCAGCGCGACGCCCTCATCGCCATCCTGCTGGAGGGCACCGGTGGCATGCCGGGCTGCCTGGGCTACGACATCGCCAAGGACCTGAAGGACGCGGACGCGATCTGGATCACCGAGACCTGGGACAGCCAAGCCAGCCACAAGGCCTCGCTCGCGCTGCCGGCGGTGCAGGCGGCGATCGCCAAGGGCCGTCCGCTGATCGCCGGCTTCGGCGAACGCTTCGAAACCGAGCCGGTGGGCGGCCACCGCACCATGTCCAAGCGCAGCGCCTGATCTTCAGGCCGCGCTGGGGGCATTGGCGAACGGCCGCGCGTCCATCGGGATATCGATGACGAATGCAGTGCCGTCCTCGCTGGAGCTGGACATCAGCACGCTGCCGCCATGCGCCTCGGCCACCCGGCGCACGTAGGGCAAACCCACGCCCCAGCCCTCGCCCGGTCCCCGGCTGCCGGCGCGGCGGTAGAGCTGGAAGATGCTCTCGCTGTCTTCCGGCGCGATCGGCGCGCCCTGGTTATGCACCATCACTTGCACCCGCTCGGTCGTGGTCGACAAGGTCACCTTGATCGGCACCTCGCGCGAACCGTACTTGATCGCGTTGTTAACCAGGTTTTCGATCGCGCGCCGCACCGCTTCGCCGCACCACCAGCCCTCGACCGGATCCTCCCCCAGTTCCGGCTCGATGGTGTGGAAGGCCTCGGCCGACTGCACCACGTCGCGCACCAGCGCCGCCATGTCGAAGCGCTCGATGCGCAGCGCGACCTGGCCGGTCTTGCAGAAGGCGATGCGGTCCAGCAATTCGCGCGTCATGCCATCGATGCGCTGGGTGCTGGCCACGATCTTCCCGGCGAAGCGGCGGATAGTGTCGTCGTTCGAGGTGCGGTTGATCATCTCGGCCGCCATCTGGGCGGTGGACAGCGGCGTGCGCAGGTCGTGCGCCATCGAGGCCACGAACTGCTCGCGCAGCGCGGCCTGCACGACCGTGAAGGCATTCGCGCTTTCGCGGATGGTGGCGTCGATGTGGGCCACCAGAGTGGCGCGCTGGCCCTCTTCCAGCTGCACGCCCTGCTGCGCCAGCTCGCGCAGCAGCACTTCGCGGAAGATCTGCAGTTCGTGGATCAGGGCGGTGGCGTCGTAGGGCGTCAGACGGGCGCGCTCGCCGCCATGTTCGCTGGCCACCGCACCGAGGTCGGTGACCACGCGCGCCGAATAGCCGGGCGTGAGCAGCGCGGCCAGGGTGTCGAAATAGGCCGGCAGCGTGTTCTCGAGGATGGGCAGCGGCAGATCCTTCGCCTGCGGCACGGTGCCGCGCACCTCCTGCATCCAGGCGTCCACGATCGCCCCGCGCAGGGCGACCATGGCGCGGGTAACAGGGGAAAGCTCTGGATCGTCCGGCGACAGGTGTCCGGTCAGGTTTGCGCTCATGCCACGGTCGCGTTGTCAAAGTAGAAGCTGATTTCAGTCTACACGACGGCTTCCCGTGGCGGCGCGTGAATACGATTCATCAGCTTACCTTCTAGGTGAGCCCGATGTATCGGAAAAGCTTATAAATGGATCAGCGGCCCGTCTTCAGGTAATCCATGTACTTGGCGACGCCGGTGGCCACGTCGGTAAAGGGCTCGGTATAACCTGCCGCGCGCAGGGCCTGGATGTCAGCCTGGGTGAAGCTCTGGTACTTGCCCTTGAGCTTATCCGGGAACGGCAGGTATTCGAGCAGGCCCTTGTCGACGATCTGTTCGAGGGTGAGCGCCGGCTTGCCTTCGTTGGCCAGCGCGTTGACGGTAGCGACGGCCAGGTCGTTGAATGGCTGGGCGCGGCCAGTGCCGAGGTTGAAAATGCCGCGCTGCTCCGGGTGATCGAGGAAGAACAGGTTCACCTTGATCACGTCTTCGACGTAGATGAAGTCGCGCATCTGGGTGCCGGCCTCATAACCGTCGTTGGCGCCGAACAGCTTGACCTTGCCCTCTTTCTGGAACTGGTGGAACTGGTGGAAGGGCACCGAGGCCATGCTGCCCTTGTGCCCTTCCAGCGGGCCGTACACGTTGAAGTAGCGCAGGCCGACCACCTGGCTGCCCTTGTGCATGCCGTGCTGCTGCCAGTAGCGGCGCAGGTACTGGTCGAACAGGAATTTCGAATAGCCGTAGACGTTCAGCGGCCGCTCGTGCTGGCGCTCTTCCTTGAACACGGTGCCGCCGCCGTACACCGCGGCCGAGGAGGCGTAGATGAAGGGAATCCGCTCGCGCTGGCAGAACTCGAACAGCGCGATCGTGTATTCGTAGTTATTCTTCATCATGTAGCGGCCGTCGGTCTCCATGGTGTTGGAGCAGGCGCCCTGGTGCAGCACGGCGCTGAACTTGCCGTCGAATTCACCGGCCTTCAGGCGCACGATGAAGTCTTCCTTGTCCAGGTAGTCGGCCACTTCAGCGTCGACGATGTTGAGGAACTTCTCCGGACGCGACATGTTATCGACCGCGAACACGCTGAAGGGTTTGCGGCTCGAGAGTGCGTGCACCAGGTTGGCTCCGATGAAGCCTGCTGCGCCAGTAACCAGTATCATTTTCGACCTCTTCTCTATTCGTTCAGACTGCGGCCAATATCGGCTGCAGCGGTTGCCAGACATCGGTCGGCAGTATCTGTTTCATGCAGTTCTGGTGGCCCAACGGGCACTCACGCTGCTGGCAGGGCGAGCACTCGATGTGCAGCCACAGCACCTTCGCCAGTTCCGATAGCGGCGGCGTGTGGCGCGGGTCGGTCGGGCCGAAGATCGCCACCACCGGACGGCGCAGCGCGGCGCCGATGTGCATCAGGCCCGAGTCGTTCGTGACCACCACCGCGGCGCGCGAGATCAGCGCGATCGCTTCGCTCAGCGAGGTCGAACCGGCCAGGTTGTGCGCCTGCGGCACGATGGCCGTGATCTCGTCGCAGACCGCGCGGTCCTTGGGGGAGCCGAGCAGCAGGATCTGCGCATCCGGGCGATTCGCGCGGATGGTTTGCGCCAGCTCCGCGAAGTAGCTCGACGGCCAGCGCTTGGCCGGGCCGAACTCGGCGCCGGGGGCAAAAGCGACATAGGTCCCCGCCGGCAGGCCGAGACGCGCGACGGCGGCATTGACGTCCTCGGACGCCACCACCATCTCGGGCTCGGGGAGTTTATCGGGACGCCCTAGGTGTCGCACCGGTTCGTCCGCCAGCGCGGCGTAGAACTGCGCCATCGGGCGCGGCGCCGCCTTGTCGTCGTGGTGCATCACGTTGACCAGGCCATAGCGCATCTCGCCCTTGTAGCCGACGCGGCGCGGAATGCCGGCCAGCCAGGGGATCAGGGCGAACTTGAGCGTGTTCGGCAGCACGTAGGAGTCGGCATAGCCGCGCGCCTTGAGCATCTTCGCAAAAGCCTTGCGCTCCTTCCACTGGAGCGAACCGTGCTTGAAAGGCGATTCGAGGACGGTGTCGACCTCGCGCATGGCGCGCCACACGGGCGCGACCCAGCCGGGCGCCACCACGTCGATCGGGCGCTCGGGATGCTGCTCCTTCAGGCGGCGCAGCAGCGGCTGCGCCATGACGGCGTCGCCGATCCAGTTGGGTGAAATGACAAGCGTGCGCAACATGGTCCTTCGTTCCTGCAATGTGATCCGCGATTATAACAATCGCTGCCGCCAGCCGGCGGCCGTCGCCTCCAGCCGGTGGGTCAGCCCGATGCGCTCCAGGAAGACCTCGTCGTGCGACACCACCACCAGCGCACCGGCATACCCGTTCAGCATCGCTTCCAGCGCCGCGAGCGAGGCCAGGTCGAGGTGGTTGCCCGGCTCGTCCAGCAGGAGCAGGCGCGGCGGCGGATCGGCGTACAGGGCGCAAGCCAATGCCGCCTTGAGCCGCTCGCCGCCGCTCAGCTGGCCGCTCGGCTGCGCCACCTTGCAGGCGTCGAGTCCTACCTGGGCCAGGTAGGTACGCAGGCGGTCTTGCGGCGTACTGCGGTTCAGGTCGAGCAGCTGGTCGATGGTGCCGCGCGCCGGGTCCAGCAGGCCGAGGCGCTGGTCGAGCCAGGCGCAGGCCGGGTCGCGCCGCAGCTGACCGCTCACCGGCGCCAACTCTCCCGCCATCACCTTCAGCAGCGTCGACTTGCCGCTGCCGTTCGGTCCCGTAATGCCAATGCGCTGCTGGCCGCCGACGCTCAGGCTGAGCCGGCGCAGTGCCGGCGCGGCAAATGGCAGCTCGACGTCAATCAGCTCCAGCACGCGGCGCGGCGCGGCGGCGCTGACTTGAGCAACGTGGACGCGCACGGCGCTGTCGTCGCGCAGCTTTGCCGCCGCGGCGCGCACCTGCTCCAGGCGCCCGGCGCGCGCTTCCTCGTGCTGCTGGCGCAGGCGCCCGGTGCTGTTCTCGCTGCGTTCCTTCTGCCGGCCCAGCAGGATTTTCGCCTGGTTGGCGGTCTTGCCCTCTCGTGTACCCTGGGCCTGGCGCCGCTGCTGGCGTTCGCGCTGCTCGCGCATGGCGCGTTCCTCACGCTGCAAAGATTGGCGCGCATGCTCGAACTCGCGCAGGCTGCTGGCCTCTTCGGCCTCGCGCGCCTGCTGGTAGAAGGCGTAGTTGCCGCCATAGCTGCGCAGGCCCTGCGCCGACAGCTCGACGATGCGCTCCATCTGCGCCAAGAGGGCGCGGTCGTGGCTGATGACGAGAAGTCCCCGCTTCCAGCCGCGCAGCTCGGTCGCCAGCGCTGCGCGGCTCGGCGCGTCGAGGTGGTTGGTGGGCTCGTCGAGGATCAGGAAATCGGCATCGGACAGCATGGCGCCCAGCAGCGCTACCCGCATCGCTTCGCCACCGCTCAGGCGACTGGCGGGTGTGGCGGCGTCGAGCTGCGCCAGACCGGCCGCGTCCAGCGCGTGCCTGAAGCGTGCCGGCAGGTCCCAGCGCTCGCCCACCAGCTCGAAGTCGGCCGGGTCGACGCTGCCGCCGTCGATGCGCGCCAGGGCGGCAAGGACATCGTCGACGCCGGCCAGCGCGGCGGCCGTCGATGCCTGGGGGCCGTCCACCTGCTGCGACAGGTAGTGGACCCTTCCTGAGCGGATGCAGCGGCCCGACGTCGGCGCAAGTTCGCCCGCGAGCAGGCGCGCGAGCACGCTCTTGCCCAAGCCATTGCGGCCCACCAGCCCGGTGTGGCGCGTGTCGAATTGTTCGCTGAGACCGGACAACAGGGTGCTGCCGTCGGGAAGAGTAAAGGATGCGCTGTCGAGCGCAAGATAAGGATGCGTCATATGACCTCCATGGATGCCGGTTGCTCCCTGCTGTCGCGGGAAGATGGGAGTACAGGCCGTCGGAAAGACGGCGGCATCAATGGCGCATTGGACGAACCCTCCAGAATGAATAGGTGGACATGATAGCAAATTGCTGATGGGCACGCGAGCGCGCCTTCCGGAGCTGCTCGTTATAATGCCGCCATGTCCCGCTCATCGACAACGCAGCTCGTACGCGCATGGATCGCCCTCGCGGCCTTCGTGTTCGGCCTGTTCGCGCCTGCGCTGTCGCACGCCTTCTCTGCGCCGCAGCGCGCAATGCCCCCTGGCCAGGTCTGTACCGCGATGGGGATCGTGATGATGCCGATGGCAGACGACAGCGCCGAGCGCAAGGCCGGCGCGATGCCGGGCATGGCGCACTGCGACCTGTGCTGCTCGCACCATGCGCCCGTGATGCTGCCCACGCCTCCGGTGCTGCCCTTGACGATGGCCGGTGCGCGCGACAGCTATCCGCCGCTGTTCTACCAGTCCCATTCCCCGCAGTTCGCCTGGACGCCCGCGCAGTCGCGCGCGCCGCCCGCCAGCTTCTCGTAACCGCTTCACAAGGTCCCGGCGTTCGCGCCGGAACATTCGCTATCGCGCGTGACCCGCCACGCTGTGCCGTCACGCGCCAAGGAAACGGAATGAAGAAGCTTGCACTCACCCTGCTGGCCGCCGCCTCACAGGCTGCGCTGGCGCAGGGACAAGATGGTCCCGTCAAACAGCTGGGCACCGTCACCATCACCGGCAACCGCCCCACCTCGCTGCCGACCCAGATCCCGACCACCATCGAAGGCATCACCCGCGCGGAGATCGAACGCAGCATCAATGCCACGGACTCGGAAGACGCGCTCAAGTACCTGCCCAGCCTCCTGGTGCGCAAGCGCTACATCGGCGACTACAACCACGCCGTGCTGTCGACGCGCGCCTCCGGCACCGGCAACAGCGCGCGCTCGATGGTGTACGCGGACGGCATCCTGCTCTCGAACTACCTCGGCAACGGCGCCAGCTTCGCGCCGCGCTGGGGCATGGTCACGCCCGAGGAGATCGAACGCGTGGAGGTGCTGTACGGCCCCTTCTCGGCGGCCTACGGTGGCAACTCGGTCGGCGCCGTGGTCGACTACGTCACGCGCATGCCGAACAAATTCGAAGCCCACGCCAAGTTCGGCTTTACCCACCAGCCGTTCGAGCTGTACGGCACCCACGAGCGCTACCAGGGCAAGCAGGCCAGCGCCTCGCTCGGCAACCGGCACGGACGCTGGTCCTGGTTCATCGACGTCAACCGCAGCGACAACGAAGGGCAGCCGCTGACCTTCCCCACCCGTTACCTGAGCGCCGGTGCGGCGCCCGGCGGCGTACCGGTCACCGGCGCCGTCCTCGGTAGGGACCGCACGAACCGCGACTGGTACCTGCTCGGCGCCGGCACACAGTACCGCACCGTGCAGGACCACCTGAAGGCCAAGATCGCCTACGACATCACGCCGACGATACGTGCCAGCTACACGCTCGGGCTGTGGCAGAACGATTCGGAAGGCCGTCCCACTTCTTACCTGCAGGACGGCACGGGCCTTCCCGTGTACAGCGGCCGCATCGACATCGACGGCAAGGGCTACACGCTGGGCGCCACCGATTTCAACGCCTCCAACGAGGAACTGCGCCACCTGATGCACGGCCTGTCCGTGAAAAGCCACAGCAGGGGCGTGTTCGACTGGGAGCTCGCCGCCAGCCTGTACGACTACGACGAAGACAAGCTGCGGGCGCCGACCACCGCCCTCCCCGCCGCACTGAATGGCGGCGCGGGCCGGATCGTCAACATGGCGGGCACCGGCTGGAACACGGTGGCGGCCAAGGGCATCTGGCGTCCGGAAGCTGCGCACGTCGCGGAGTTCGGCTACCAGCGCGAAGCCTACAAACTGGCCAGCATCGAGAACGCCACCGCCGACTGGCTGGGCGGCGCGCCTGCTGGCCGCAATCAGGCTTTCTCGGGCCGCACCGAGACCCAGGCGCTGTGGGTCCAGGACACCTGGCGCTTCGCACCGGGCTGGAAGACTGTGCTGGGCCTGCGCCTGGAACACTGGCGCGCACACGAGGGCCGCACGTCGAACGCTGCGACCACCGTCGTGCATGGCGAGCGCTCCGGCACCTGGGTCTCGCCGAAAGCGGCCCTGGCCTGGCAGGTGGTCCCAAACTGGGTGCTGAAGGCCTCGGCCGGCCGCGCGGTGCGCATGCCGACCGTATCGGAGCTGTACCAGGGTGGCATCAGCGGCAGCGGCACGCTGATCAACAACGACCCGAACCTGCAGCCGGAGCGTTCGTGGACGGGAGAGCTGAGCGCCGAGCGCACGCTCGACAAGGGCCTGCTGCGCCTGACCGCCTTCGGCGAACGCACCAGCGATGCGCTGTACTCGCAGACCAACGTGCTGGTGACGCCGAACGTGACCAATGTGCAGAACGTCGGGCGGATCGAAACCAAGGGACTGGAGCTGGCCTACAACGCCGGCGACGTCGTGCTGACAGGCCTCGACCTGCAATCGAGCGCAACCTGGACTGATTCGGAAATCACGCGCAACGACAAGTTCCCGGCCAGCGTCGGCAAGTGGCAGCCGCGCATCCCGCGCTGGCGCGCCACCGGGGTGGCGACCTACCGCGCCAGCGACCAACTGGCTTACACGCTGGCGGCGCGCTACTCCGGCAGGCAGTTCTCGACGCTGGATAACTCGGACCCGAACGGCTTCGCCTACCAGGGCGCCAGCAAGTACTTCACGGTGGATGCGCGCGTGAGCTGGAAGCCGGCGAAGCAGTGGAGCCTCGCCGTCGGTGTGGATAACCTGAACAACTACCAGTACTGGAACTTCCACCCCTACTCGCAGCGCACCTGGGTGCTGGAGGCGCGCTACGATCTCTGAGTGAAGTTCAGGACTCGGTGCTGAGTTCCGGGATTGGGATCCCGTGCAGGGCGTTGCGCCAGCTGTTGCCGATGTTCCCGCACACCAGGCGGCAGAAGGACGCCGCCTGCTGCTGCAGCTGGCGCTGGTGGTTCGCCTGCAGGAACTTCCCGAGCGCTTCGTACAGGTCCCACATCACCTCCTCGGTGTCGTGGGCGCCGAGCTTGATTGGGATGACGGTGTCCGGATCGAGCATCGCTTCGCGCAGTGCCTCGATCATCTCCGGCACCGGCATCTTGCGCCACATTGCCGCTAGCCGCGGCACGTGATGGAAGATGTGGCGGAAATAGATGCGGTTGTGCGCATACGCGTCCCAGTACGCCTTGCCGCGCTCGGTGCTGCTCAGGAAGGCTTCGAAGCGGCCCAGCAGGGTTTCGCTTTGCGGACGCACCGGATCGCTCGCTGTGAGTACGCTCACGCCGAATGCATCGGTGATGCGCTCGATCGGCGTGGCGACGCCGATCCGGTTCGCGTCCGGCGCCTTGCCCCACAACAGGCCGGTGACCAGGTTGTGATCTTCGTCGATGCGGTGGACGATGGCGGAGCCGGAGTCGCCGTGGTCGACGAATTCGTCGCCGCGGCCATCGATGAACAGCATGTCTTGGAACTGCTCGAGGTTGGCCGCGAGGCCGCTGTAGTGGATCGCCATCACGCTGCCGTGGGTCAGGCCGGTGGAGGCGCCGCGCTTGGCGATCGGGTATGGCAGGTCGTTGCGGCCGATGTCGTGGGTGCCGCTGATGGCGCCGATCTCGCGGATGTAGGCCAGGCCGGCGTCGTAGTAATAGTCGAGGCTCGCGATCGCGGCATCCATCTGCGAGCACTCCTGCACCTCGCTGGTGGAACCGATCTCGTCGCACTTCACCTTGGACGGCTGGTAGACCGTGCTGCCGATTTCGCCGAGCACGTGGGCCGCGGACAGCGCGTGGCAGCTGCCGTCCGGCTTCCTGACGATGCAGCCGAGGGTGCCGAAGGAATAACCGCTACTCAGCTTGGTGCCGCCCACGAGCGGGCGGTATTTGCTGTTGTCCTCGTACATGGCGCGCCGTTCCGACTGGGCGTCGCAGCGGATGATGGGCGCGTGCTCGATCACGTCGATCGCGAAGCCGTCGACCTCGAGCGGGATCTGTTCATCTGCCGGGATAGTAGCCAGCGGTCGCTTGCGCGTCAGGTGGACGCAGATCGCTAACCTGTTGGTGGGCTTGCCGTTGACGCGCTTCACACCGATGCTGGTGCCGTGCACGCCGGGAATGGTCATGGCGGTGGCGTGGAAGTACTCCTTCGCCTGCTTCATCTGCTCGAACGTCGTGTCATCCATCGTCGCTCTCCCCCTCAGAAAAGTAACGCTTCAGTAAATTATTATTTTGCTAGCAAAGTAGCAATTTAGCACTAACTTATGGCTGAGTCACCGGATATTTACATTGCGTGCACGAGCTGGTGGCTAACATCCGACAGGTAAGAGGATTTATCGGAGGTTAATGCAGAGCAGTGAGTATTAGTCATATCGAAGTGTTAATATAGATCAACATAATTCTTCGAATAGCGGCAAGGTGTCCCATGCGCAAAGGCGGTCCATTCAACCTCTCCAGCCATCGGCTTGATCCCCTCATCGACGGCATCTTTGCCGTGGCGCTCACGGTTTTGGTTCTCGAGGTCAAGGTACCGGAGCTGAAGAATCCGAGCAGTGCGCGTGAGTTGCTTGACGCGGTGGGCGCCAGCTTGCCGTTAGTGATCGCCTACTTCGTCAGCTTTGCGCTGCTCGGGATGTTCTGGGTCTGGCACCACGGGCTAAAGGACAAGATCAAGCGCATCGATGGGGCGCTGCTGTTCTGCACCCTCACCTTCCTGGCGCTGGTTTGCTTCTTCCCGTTTGCGGCCGCAGTGTTTGGGCGCTACATGATCTATGGGAATGTGGTGTGTCTGCTGGTGTATCTGCCGCTGGTGGGGCTGATCCTGGCGCTGCAGCTGCTCTACTTCTACCTGGCCATGCGCCGCGGCCTGATCCTGGATGAGGTAACGCCCCAAGAGGCGATGACGACCCATCGCCGCAATTTGTACTCGCTGGCGATCTTCCTATTCAGCTGTACACCAGCGGCCCTGATTGTTGGACTAAGTCTGGCTTTAATCTGTTTCGTGTGCGGCGGATTACTTGTGTATGCAGGAATTCGTCATCGATCGCGCTAAGCCCTATTTTTCAAAAAAATACGTCAGCAATCTAAGTCAGCTCGATGGGAGCCTAACTGGGAAGCCTTTTCACCTCGAGGTGAGAGCGGCACAAACGAGTTGGTTGTATATGGAATGGCGAAAAGCAGAACTACCTTTCCGCGTTCCCATAGAGTCAACGGAGCGCGCTTTGAGGCTCCAGGACGTGCTGCCAAAGTTTTTCGAGGCCGTAGGGTTGAAGCTCTCACGTAGCGCGGCGTCAGCCATCGGGGCTCCGAACGACCTTGGGATTGGTGCTAATACGGCCGACAAGCACCTCGTCAGGCTCGATAGCCGGACGTAGCCCCATCGCTATCATCCGCCGTTCCGCTAATACAGGTGGACAGGCACCGCCTGGCGGCACTCTTCTCTTCCGACTCTCTATTCGCATCAGGATGGAAACGCGCAACATATGGCACTTCAAAGACAGATGCCCCTGAAGGATGGGCTACTAGCGCGAACTCGTCTGATGTAAGAAAAATAGGGTGGGGTGAGGCGCGTCAGGAGGAACGATGGGCTAGTCAAGGAGTGCGCTCACTGGACGGTGAGCGCGGATTCAAAGCCCATCCTTCGTGCAGAGACCGCGATCGCCATCGACAAGTCTATTCGAAGCGCATGAAATAGTGTCGAGCACTTTTACGGTTATTTCAAGGACAGACCGAGTGTCTCCCAGGAGCGCCAAGAAAACCAACAACTTACGTCACGGGCATGAAAATTGCTGTTAATGAAGCACCAAAACACGGAGCTTCCAATGAAACTACAATCGATCATCGTAGCAGCCAGCTTAATGCTCGCGTCGAACATTACTCACGCTGGGGTCATTTATAGATGGGTAGAGGTAGAAAACAAGATGCCGGTTGGCCCGATCTACATGCAAATTGAGATTGCAGAGTCTGTAGTGCGGAGTGGATCTTTTAGTCTAGCGGTCAATCCAGGGGAAACCGTGATCCCAAATACTGGGCTTGTCTCGTTCTCATACCAAATGCTGGGCGCGTCACCGACTTTGTGGATGTCAACGCCAATTAGTTATCTGTACATCGACCTTCAATTTACAAATAATAATTTCTTTGCGGTTGGCTCAATTCGCGCCCAGGATTGGATGGCTCGAGTGCATACGAGTTCGGGCATTCCTGGTGCCCCTCTTCTCTGGCGCATCAACAATACTGATTGGGATATGGCGGCGCCCTGCTACTCAGAGCCCAACGGATACTGCGAGGGAGCAACAGGATACTTCCGCCAAGTGCCGGAGCCTGCGCACTTTGCTCTGCTTAGCCTAGGCGCCTTCGGGGCACTAGCTGCGCGACGCCGGGTAACGAAACACAAAGCGCACTGACTTAAAACAGCGGGCTTTTTTCAGGCGAGCGATAGCACCAAGGGCCGAGGTGCTGTCGCGAATTCCGGAAAGATCGCCGAATGGCAGCAATCCCTAACCCAAGGCGTCAAAAAGCAGCTGTTTTGCCTATGGGTAGAAATGGGGGTAGGACAAACGAAAAAGCCCCTTTCATAGGGGCTTTTTGGCATTCTTGGCGGAGAGAGGGGGATTCAAATCGCTCCCTCAAAATTCCCTTACCTTACTGGGCATTTTAAAAGTTCTACACATCAATGTGTAGTATTGCTGTGTAGAACTAGGACAGTGTAACACAGCGAATCTAGCGAAGGTAAGCCACGCCTATTCATGAAATCGGCGTTGCCGCCGCGTATGTCCTCTAAGCTTGGCAATGTCTTAAGCTGACTTGTCCCAGTTCGAATCCGCGTTTGGGACTCAAACCATCGCCCCTTTTCGTACTCTTCACGCCACTGAACCGCGGAGCGGGCAGCCAGGTGAAGGCCTAGGAGCGCCGTCGGTCGCCCCGTGCCATCGCCTTCAGAGCGTCACAAGGCGTGAGCCTAAACGACACCATAGGCACAGCCTTAGCTGCCGGGTTAGCTAGCGTGAAGCCAGGCATATATCCATGCATAACATGGGCACCCAGCTTTGCTATACAGTTACGTGGCAAACGTTGTTGATGGTGTTCCTAGGCACTCTAAACTGTGGTCGCGCGGCCATAGTCTCGCCTCTGATGCCAATGGTCGTGCGCAAGACTGCAACTTGCGCATACCTGAAGCATCGACTGGAAGCCAGCTCTAACGAGGTGCAAACAGCGCGGCTCTGCCGCTAGCAAGACCCGGTCGGCGCGGAAGCCGCCCGGGTCTTTGTTGGCATTCAGTGGCGCCACATCGCGGTCGAGCTTCGATTGTTAGAAGTACCATCAACCACACTGCCGCATCGAGCTATGGTTCTTTTACGAATAGGCTCGGGAGCCGGGCCGAAGACAGGCATTCTGGCCTTAAGTGCCGCCTCACGAGCGGCCTGCGACACTTTAATATCTGCGATGTCCAGTTCGCTGTTGCAGACGATACGGACGTCTGGAATGTCGCAAATTTCCTCACCCACCAGTTCAAAGATGGAACTGCGGAAGTAACCAGCGATGCGCCGGTAGGATACGGCACCCTCCAGGCGCATGGCCAAGAACTCCTTGTCCAGGCGCTGCCGGCGTGAGCTAAACCGCTGAATACTACTCATGTCTTGGCTTTCGCTTTGTAGATGTATTCGACCAAGGCCTTGTCCCTGAGTGCTTTTTCACCAATCGGCGTTGATGACCTTCCGGCTATAGTTTTGGGAAGATAACCGCATCCGGCCAATCATCACGTTAGGCCATCAAAATTTCTTGAGAACCACCATCGCTCAGAACAGGCAAATCGAAATCGCTTCACATCGTCTGCCTGCATCGCGTTACATCCGCTGATTCTCAATGCCGTCGGCTAGCACACGTGCTGCAGAGGCCTCATCCGGTCTCATTACATCAACCTTCTTGCCGATGAACCTTGCGATAGCGACAAGCACGTCACGCGAGGAGTAAAACGCTCCAGGCTTGAGGTTTTGCTCCAAACCCTTGAGCACGTCGTCCAAGTCCTTCTGAGCTTGCAAGTCCATTAGTGCATACAGCACGGCCCGTGTTGGAGTCTGATACAGCGCAGACGACTGGTTCATCTCGGCACGGCTGAATTCCTTAGCCGACTTGAGGGCTGCCTTGTTGGCATTCTCACTAGCCATCAGCAGGAATATATGCGCCAGACCGCATAGGACCTCGCCCATCGAGAGTTGGCGATATAAAGCTCATAACCATCTTGCCGCCGCACTACCTGATTCGTCCACAGAAACCTTCGAAATAAGACCGAGCATCGAGCGTGACGCTCGGTCTTGAGGTAAAAACTGCTTTGAGATGCTACCTGTTCTCACTGTCTGACCGGCCAAGGTCAGAAGTCGGCCTCCCGCCGCCAAGCGGGGAGGTCGGCACTTCACTACAGCGGGCCGCCAAGCCCATCCCCGAAGGGAATACACACATTTTCCACCGCTGGCAGTTTTCAAGTACCGGTTTCCCGGTTCACTCTCCGCTCGGCTGATTAGGCCTCGAAGTTCGCTCAAACTCTACTATCCGCCGCTCCCTCTCTTGCGCCGTCCCAGGTGCCAACCCGGTCAAGTGGCCGTCAGAGATTCCCACGTTATTCCACAACGTCAAACCCACGTTTTGAGATATGGAGTCTCCAGGTCCAGGCATCGCATACGCTTCATGGCTTGCGCCACTTTCGGCCTACGATGTTCCAGAGCATCGGCTTACCAGCCCGACCTTTCATCAACTCATCACGCCCGTAGGCGCATATCCAAGGGTCTTTACTCAGATGGGGGACTCACACCCCCAAGTACAGGCTTAAGCTATCCAGAGACCCACGCATTCCCGCGTGGTGCCGAGCAGTCCAGGTTTCCCCTCGTGCCCCTGTCGCATTTCTGCGACCTCATCAGCCCACCTGCCGAGCCCGGGTAACGCCGTTCGTGTTCCGAACGCCCCCCGGTGCGGATTTGCACCGCTTCGTAGTGAACAGGGTTTGTGCGCGTTGCCGCGCCGCCCGTGTCCGTGTCGCCCAACCTCGTGACCTGGTGTCAGGTCCCGGATTGGGTCGAAAGGAGGCTGTCGCCTCCTAGCGCCCGTTTCAGCCGCACCAGCCCCTGTTAAGAGGCATGCAGCTAAGGCGGTGTGCGAAGGGGTGGCAACCCTTCGCGTGTCTTTCGACATGTGTGTGTTTTGCAGCTGGCGGTCTGCTCTGTGCGTCCTCTTGCGAAGGCGCATAGAGCAGACTGCCGTGCACGCGAGCCATGCCGGCTTTTGCCGGGCAGATTCCCTTGCAAACACGTGTTTCCACATCTCTGTATAGCGTGATTGCCGTGCTGGCGCACGGAACATCATTACGTCTCATCCCCGCCACCCCAATCACATCTTGTTCGCGCGGATTTTGACTATACGGAGGTGTAACTTTGATAAGGACTCTCATGCCACCATCCACTCCAATCGCACGCAGCAAAACAGCCGCGCTGAGCCGTATCCTGGACAGCGTCCCGAAGGGCTACCATCGGTACACCTTTGGCACGGTCAACTCGGCCAAGGCCTGGGCCCTGGCGAACAAATTCCACGCCCTGTACGGGATTGGGTGCTCCCCTGCGCAGCGCCTGACCCGCAAGTCGAAAGGGCTTGCGAACGCAATCTTCGTGATGTACTGGCCGGAAGGCACGGACGAGGTCCACTGGATGCTGCTGGCGACGGTTGGAACCGGGCTTGAGTTCGAGAAGCTTCGCCTCGTTGATGAGAAACCCCGCCTGAGCTGGTTGGGCTATGAGCTGGCTCGGTACAGCGCACAAGGGCGGACAAGCTGGACCTGGCGACGGCCGCGAGAGGAAATGGCCGAGCTGCATGCGCTGGTGGCCCATCAAGCTAATGCCAAGCACCTGACGGCTCTGGAGGAAACGCTCGTGCGCATCGCCCGACAACCCGGGTTCAGTGGCGTGCGGGTGCAGTCCTGGGCGCTGTGCCAGGAAGCTCGGCGGCGCGGTTACGGCGGCCAGCTCCCCCACCTATTTTTCCTTCAGAAGGTGAGCCACGGCGACCGCCTAGCCCTGGCCCCGTCCTGATTCGACCGGAACCTGAAGCGCACCGACCCTGGGACGCACCGACCCGCTCCCGGATTGCGACGCAAGCCGGACCTGCTCGATGGTTAATGGCAGCATGATGGCCAAGCCTTGAGGACGGCGCCCCATGGTGTCCATCGGTACGGGGAGCAATGAATCTCTCCCGTCGCGATGTCTACCCAGCCTCCACCAGGGCAACGGCGGACACGATGTGCGACGGGCACCAATGCAAGCAGCCAGCGCGGCAAAGCTGCACGGGAAACTGCCAGTTTTCCATCCTGGTCCAGCCCACCATGCCCGTACAGGCGGGCACCTTTCGGCAGCTGAGCGATGCTGTTGAACTTAGCCATGTAGCGCGCCCAAGCCTTGACACTGCGGCAGCTCTGCACCCACGTGCTGCCGAAGGGCCACCATTTCGACAGTTTGGCCAGGTCGAGCTTGTAGCCGCGCGGCAGCCACAACAGAAGGTGATAGTGCAAATGGCTGGCGCGCTCCAGTACCCAAGCGTACGGCAGGCTTTGGCCCATGCGTTTCAAGGCCCGGCGCAGTCGTCCCAGGAATTCACTGATGTGTTTTGACGAAAATTCTGTCGCGTTTTCGTAGGTCAGCGTCATGGCGACAGCGCGAAGGTTGGCGGCTTTGGCGTATCGGATTTGTTCTTTGATGATGCGGTTGAGCTTTTTTCGTCCTGCGTTTTTCCGTTTTCCGGATGATGTCGCACTTGTTCCGGTCTTTCTGACAAGTTCAGCGAACCTGGCAACAGATGCGGCGGTGACGGTCGGTTGGTCACCGGCTGACAACGAATTGAAAGGCAATTGGCACACTCCGTGCGTGTGCCGTTCAGCTGATTAGCTGTTTCCTCTGTACTGCAAAAATATATGTCCTCCGCGTGCTGAGCGGCGGGTTTGAAGAACTTCCGCGCTTATACTCTTGTGTCAGTAAGAGTACAAACGCGTCTTTGGCGCAAAACGCTCCGGTTCCCCCGGGGCGTTTTACTTTGGGTGCAAGAACTGCGGGCGACTGTGTTTATGCGACCGAAGAATGCGCAGCGGCGGTGGTCCGACGTTTTGCGTTCAGCCAAGCGTCGACGTCGTCGGGCCTGAAACGAAGCAGGTGGCCGAGCTTGATGGCCTTGGGTAGGTCGCCGCCTGCGGAATGGCGGTTGTAGATGGTCTGCTGAGCCAGGCCGAGGTATGTGGCGAGTGTTTGGGGAGAGAAGAGCTGCTGCATGTTGCGCAATACCTGAATGCAATCACATGACTGCCTTAAGTATAGTGTCGCCATACCTGTATCTAACCTCGCTTGCGCAGGCCCTATGAGCGTTCCGTGACCTCGGACCACTTTCCATGCAAAATTATGTTGTCACACGGAAACTTTTCAGCTATGCTTATTGAACTTGTTGCTTCGGTTGCTTACCGCCTAAAGGCGGCTTCCAGCTAACGAAGCGAATAGCGCTGGCAACAGCCAAGTTTTCCTGCCTTCGCGGTCTTTGTCTTGACTCATGGAACCCGCTCCATGTAGGTCAACTATTACGAAAGGAAAACTCGGTATGTCTCACCTTAAGCTGGTCGTAACCAACACCTCCCGTAAACGCAAGCTGCCGCCGCCAGCAGACACCCAGCGCGCTGTGCCGACCACGGAGTTCCTGGCGCGTAAGGTTCTTGCCCTGCCGCTAGGGGAGCAAACTATCGGGGCCACGCTCGCCGAATTGGCGGACCCGCTCCGGAACGAAAACTCGAAGTTCCTGAGCCGCCTCAGCGACCTCCAGAATAGACTCATCCTAGTAGGAATATGGTCGATGCACCCCGACCTAGACGACCCCATGCCTGTTCATGGCATGGTGGTCTATCCCGCCAAGCTCGTGAAGCGTTATCCAGAACTCAAGCGCGTTCTCGACCAACTCGATGGTCTGATTCTGTTGCCGCCGGCCGCATGAAAACGGGGCGTTCAATGAACGCCCCCCATGAGCGTAGTTGCGGCTGACGCCGCCCGCAACCAGGACGAGTTGCCGCCCGTCGGCATTGCAGCTGCGCCCAGCGGTGCCATGCAACCGCCCCAATCAGTCGGGCCGGCCGCCCCTATATCGGACCTGACGGCGTCGCTCAGGTCCCGGGCCCTGGCCCATCACCTTCACTGCATCGCCTCAAGTGAGCAGACCAGGGCTAACCCAAAGCACACACGGGCTGAATCTTTGGCGTTCACTGCTGCCGCTTCATTCATGGGCAGTCGACGACACTATACGTTCATCCCCAAACTTGAAAGACTTCGACATGAGCAAATTCACTTACACCGATTTTGACAGCAGCATTGCCTTCGCCCGCAGCGATGAAGGCGCCGATTACATCGCCGAACAGTGCGTCGGCAAGACCCCGAACCAAGATTCTCCGGGCGCATTCTTCTCCGTGTATCGCACACCGCAAGCGGCCGCTCTTGCTACCCTGGCGAACTGCCCAGACGAAGAGCTTGGATGGGCAGGCGGCGATTTCAGCGTTACCACCGTACGCTGCGATGGGATTCGGCTTTACGGCGCCGACACCGGACACAACGGCGGGATGACGCACACCGACAACGTCGGTTTTGTCGAGTTTCTGAAGGGGGACGACTGGCTTGATAGCGACTGGATAGTCGATGTGTACGACATGAAAGTTGACCTCGAAGGAACCACAGTCGCCACAGATGCCGTAGACGCCGAAGGCGGCTCGAAAAATGGGCATCTACTGGTCACGAGTGACCTTACGACCCAGCAGCCAATCTTGGTGAGCGTAGTTGCGGCTGACGCCGTTCGCAACTAGGACGAGCTGCCGCTCTGGCAACACACCTGCTCACCCCGACTATCCTGCGCCCCCCCCTGTAGCCGCGACAGTCAGCCCTGCGCCGACCGTGCGGCGTCGCCCAGCTCCCCCTCAAGGAGCTCTCCCGGCTCCGCACTACACCACGCTATGAGCGGGCCGTCTGACGCCAAGTTCGCACGCGAAATCCTTAGCACCTTAGCTGTTCGAATACGATGGCCCGTGCTGACCGCTTAACTAGCAGTGAGCAGCAAGGTCGTTCTGGGTTTTCTCGAAAGCCGTCTAGTCACTTCCCACTTTCGGGTCATGAGGCGTGCCGAACTGCATGTTGCTGCCAGTACACGCTCGACGGCCAGCGATTGGCCCGGAAATGTTTTTGTTAAGTTCGTTGCTCGTGGCGTCTAGCTCTGCGGCGGTCATTCCCCTATAAGATGAAGGCTGCCATCGGTAGAAACACGTTTTTACTGCAGCTTTCGAACGGCATAGCTATTTTGTAATCGGCGGGGAATGCCTAAACGGATAAGCGTGCGGCGCTATCTGTACTGCGGACCTGGCGGTCAACGCCGCCGCCGTATGATAATCTTATTAATGTTACGCAACCTCACATAGAAGGCTCAGCATGAAGTCATTACCTGATTCAGTCGAGTTCTACAAAAGCACTCCAGAGTTTAACGAAACGAGTGTTCCTCTAGCATTGAAGCGAGACCATACGACAGCTGCGGGGGTATGGGCAAAAATCAATGTGCTTGAAGGCGCGCTTACATACTACATCTCAGAGGGGATACCCGAGCAGCATAGGTTGACTGTCGGCGTCGCTGGCATTATCGAACCACAGGTCAAGCACCACGTGGATGTGTCCGAACCTGTAAGATTTCGCGTCGATTTCTACCGCTGAGACGACGTCCTGCAGTTTGCAGTGACGGTATCGGATTGGGGAGTGGAATTACCTCCCCACTCGTCTTCGAGTAAGTCTAAGCTTGCGTCGTTGTTCACAACAGCGCTTAAGACTGTGAGCATGAGCAGTAACTAATGACCGGCGGGCGCAGCTTTCCTGGCGTAGAAAGTAGCGACAGCATCGATTTCCTCTGTGGTCATCGGTCTGGCCATGTTTCGCATCTGCTGTTGACCGTCGTTCCGACGACGTCCTTCTTTGAACGCGTGTAGTTGGTCGACGAGGTACTGTTTTGGCATGCCTTCCAGCCAGGGCGCTCCGAGCTTTTGGTCAACGCCGCCATGACACGAGATGCATGGCGCGATATTTCGCATCGGGTCGCCCACGCGCACGAGGGCAGGCAGCGATTCATCGTAGGTTGTCGGTGCCGTACGCGCCTTTGGAAGCGTCGCATAATACGCAGCCAGGTCGATAATATTCTCTTCCGACAGGCTTGTTGCCAATGCCACCATGATAGGGTTTGCCCGGTTCCCGCTCTTGTAGTCAAGAAGCTGCTTACGAATCACCTCAGGATATTGACCAGCAAGATTAGGCGCATCGGAGCGGCTCATACCTTGTGCGCCGTGGCACATTGTGCAGTTCAACGCGAGAGTCGCACCGCGCCCGACTGACGCTGACGATGCCTGCTTCGCCATCTCTGGTACGAGTACAACGCTGGTCGAAACCACGGGCGACTTCTGGTCCGAGGAGTCGAGCCACTTACTCGGAACCCCGGCAGCGCGGCAGATGCTATCCCATAGTCCCTGGGTGCGGAAGTCCGCCTGCGCTGAAGGCAGTAGTCCAAAGCCGATAAGTATCGAAGCAGCTGTCAGAACAACGAGCGCGACGACGCTTATCCACGTCCACCTGTTTGACCGAGCGAAGAAACCGTTTTCCCGCATCACCGTTCTCCAATTGGAATAATAGGAACTGCCGCTCCCGGGGTTAGTGCGAGCTGTACGATAGGATAGCCGTAGTTCACGACTGTCAACGCTATCATCATGCCAACCCAAAGGCCCAATCCATTTAGAACTGCAGGAGGCTTGCTATCTGGATGTACTGCTCTGCTAAACGCAAAGTTTGGCACTGGCGCAGTTTGTCGCTTGGCGGTAGCGAGGATGTACAGGAATATGGCAGCCGAGATGACCAAGAGTAGTCCGCCGAATGTGGAAATCGTCACCGTTATCGCCTGCGAGTGCAGGGCCGGATTCGTATAATCGTAATAGGCCATGCGGCGCGGTGCTCCCAACAGACCGACCAAGTGCCAAGGCATCGTCAGAATCATCATCCCTACGAACCACAGCCACAGTTGTGTCTTGACCAGTTTGGCAGGCAAGGGAGCCGAGTTACGCAGTTGGGGCCACAGCTCGTACGCAACCATGAAATACATGATGACGATAGCGCCTGCAAAAATCAGGTGGAAGTGGCCGGTAACCCATTGAGTGTTGTGGATGGACTCATTGAGCTGATAGCTCATGTTGATGAGGCCACCTGCACCTCCAAAGCCCAGCATGATGAAAGCGAAGGTCACTGCAAGCATCATCGGATTTTCCCACGGCAGCGACTTTACCCAGCCAAATGGTCCCTTGCCGCCACGCAGCCGGCCGACAACCTCAGCTGACGCGACGATAGTGAACACGGTCAACAGAGTTGGGATTGAAACCATTGCGGTCATCGCAGCGTGCACAAATTTGAAACCGGCACCGACTTGTGGGTCAGCGAACAGGTGGTGAATACCAATTGGCATCGAGAACACCAGGAAGAGCGCGAAAGCAACCCGTCCCATAGTGTCACTGTAGAGCCTTCCACCGATAGAGCGGGGAAAGAGCGTATAGAACGCGATGTACGCTGGCATGAGCCAGAAGTACACAATCGCATGAAGTGTCCAGGAGAAGAAGACACGGGCCAGACCAGCGTTGATTGTGTCGGTAAACCCCATCGAAGCGGGCAGGATAAGCGTCAGAATCTCTACAGCTGCACCAACCGAAGTCCAAGCCCAGAGGTATGCGCCGGCGACATTTCCGTACATGGCCAACGGGACCGTTGCGCCGCGATTGTCCTTCTTCCATGAGTACAGGTTCACGGACATGAGCGCGACCCATATCCAGGAGCCGACGACGACCAAAACCACGCCGAGATAGTAGAAAGTGCTACCAATCATTGGCGGGTAAAAGGTGTAAAGCACTGAGGATTTGCCGATTGCCGTTGTCGCGGCCGCCATCAAGGTACCGGCGACAACTAACCAGAAGCCAGCCCAGGCCCAGCGCAAGCCTTTCAGAGGACGCTTCAAGGCCAGTTCGGTGATTGCATAGCCGAATCCCATCGCAACGAGTGTTGGGAGTACGTAGCCCATCACAGTGCCGTGAGCCGTCACTGAACGATAATAATGTTCGGGGTTATTGACCCATGGCGACAGCGGGCTACGTACGAACATTTGCCACTCGCCGAGCAGAATGGCGGCAAAAAAGGCGATAAACGCTATCCAGAAGTGCGCCAGAACCAGTTTCTTAGCGTTGTACACAGCTCAACCTTTCTGCCGCTTTTGCTTTGGCAAAGAACTCGTCGGGAGGAATGACCTGGACCCTGGCCCACATCGCTTCATGCCCGGTACCGCAATATTCGTGACAGGGCATCAACTGTTCGCCAGTCTTCGGAAACGACGTCGTAAAAGTCGATACAAAACCAGGAATCAACATTGTGTTGGCGTTGGTCCTGCCGACGACGAAACCGTGGATTGCGTCGGTACTCGTGCCGCGAAAAGTGACGGATACGCCAGCTGGGACGACAATACACTGGGGCGCGAAGGAGTATTGCTGAGCGATGAGCCGCACGACAACTCGGCCATCTTTTTCAATCATGGTGCCTAGGTTGTTTTCGACAAATTCACCCTTTAAATGGAGAGTCTTTACGTCAACTGTCTCCACGCGCGACGGTGGCATGGACGCCCAATGGACTCCAGTAAAGACCATCATCGCAACCAGGGAACCAATGATTAGCACAACAATAATGGCCCAACGTCGCTCCGCGGCATTGGCAATACCTTCAGATGCGTGATGACTGTTGCCAGCTGGGTCTACATGATTAGGTGACGTCATTGCACGGTGCCCCGCGGGAGATAGACCACAAAATAGAAGAGGAAAAACATCGCCACAACAAGGAAGGTTGCAACCCCTGCCACGGCGAATGCGCCGGAGGGACCCCGGCTTACAATCTCATCAATTCGCTTTCCGAGCTCGTCATCATTTTCATCAGGCGTGTGCATGTTCTCTCCTCATTCCGGTAGCAAGGTGCGCAGGTCGTTAACCTGTTTGGCGTTCACTGGCGTACCGCTGTTACCCCATGCGACACGGATATAAGTCACGACCGCCGCAACTTCGTTGTCATTTAGGATGTGCGAGAACGGTGGCATGCCGTGTGGCCGCGGGTTCTTGCGTGTACCGGGTGGGTAACCGCCATTCAGGACCATACGAATCGGGTTGACCGGTGTTTCCATCGTGATTGACCGATTGCCGGCGAGGGGCGGATACTCCGGGGTCTGCCCCTTACCTTCGGCACCGTGGCACATGACGCATTGGGCAGCGTAGACCTTACTGCCGAGCTCCATCGTTTCGGGTGCGACGAGCCTTGCCTGGCTGGTGGGAGGCGGCGAGTTATCTTTTTGCGGCAACGCCTTCAGATAAACTGCCATTGCCTTCGCGTCGTCGTCACTCAAATATTGCAAACTGTTGAAGGTAACCTCGGCCATAGGGCCGTAAACCGTACCACGGTGCGAGATGCCGGCTTGGAGGAGGTCTGCGATTTCCTGAATTTTCCAATCGCCCAGGCCAGCTTCGCGATTCGATGTCAAGGAAGGTGCATACCAGTTTTGATTAGGAATCATCCCGCCTTCAAAGGCTTTCGATTCGCTCGAGCCGCCCAAGGCATTTACGGCGGTATGGCACATAGCGCAATGGCCAAGGCCCTTGACAAGGTAGGCGCCGCGATTCCACTCTGCTGACTGTTTCGGATTCGGCTGGTATTCGCCTTCCTTGAAGTACAAGGTCCGCCAGCCAATGAGGAGGTCGCGATTGTTGTACGGGAAGCGTAGCTCGTGCTCCCGGTTCTTCTGCTTGACCGGCGGAATCGACATCAAATATGCGTAGATGGCGTCAGAGTCGCTCCGCGTTACCTGGGTATATTGAGGATAGGGCATCGCCGGATACAACAACGAACCGTCCCGCGATACACCCGTATGCATCATCCGGTAGAACTCGTCCGAGGTCCATTGTCCGATGCCTGTTTCATCGTCAGGGGTGATGTTAGGGACGTACAAGGCACCAAACGGGGTCGGCATCGCCCGGCCGCCGGCAAAAGCGGTCCCATTCGGTGCTGTGTGACATGCGACGCAGTCCCCTGCCCGAGCCAGATACTCACCTTTGTTAATCTGCTGGGTTGATGCACTCAGCTGTGCAGTATTCTTGTTCTGGGGAAGAACGCCAGGTCGAAGGAAATAGAGCACACCGGCTGCGGCCACGCCAAGAGCAGCAAGAGATAAAACAATACGGGCACTTTTACGCATAGAGACCTACCGTTGGCTGCCACATGCAAAAGGCATGCGAACTAGGTTGGAGGGTTCCGGCGACGCGTTGGTCGGAGGCGTTTTTTGCGCGAGATAGCCGGCTACAGCAGAGATGTCTTCGTCAGTGAGCCGTGATGCAATGCGTTTCATGCAGTCCGGTTCAGCCGCGTGACGTTCGCCGACCTTCCACCTCGTCAATTGGCCAACGACATATGCTGGACGCAGACCAGCCAAGCCTGGGATACCGGGTTCCATACCTGTCAAGCCGGCGCCATGGCAAGCGATGCAAGCGGGTAGCCCCTTCTTAGGGTCGCCTGCGGTGACGAGCATCTGGCCACGGGCAGCCGCGGCCGCGTCCTGAACAGGGCGCTCCTGGTTGCTATAAGCAGGCCTTTGTGCTGCGAAGTGTTCCGCTAATTCTTTGAGATAAGCGTCTGGAAGGTATGCAACCAGGTAGTTCATCGGCGGGTAGCTTCGAGTGCCGTTACGGAAAGCGATAAGCTGATTGTAGAGATAGCCCGCAGGTTTACCTGCGATTCGCGGGAAGTAACCATTCGCAGTACCCTGTCCCTGCTGCCCGTGACAAGTCACGCAGCCTTGGGCACGAGCCTCAATGGAGTCAAGTTTCTTAAACGCGGGAGTAGCATCAGATGTGGGAACTTGGGCCTGCGCCGACGCGACGGCAGAAAGGAAAAGCGCTAATCCCAAAGACATCGTGGTTATTTTCATAAATATGCTCACAGTCCTACTATGGAACTCCACATTAAGGCGACGTCTGAAAAATTTCCTATAACTTATTAATGAGCGCTGAGACACAAATAAGTAACTGCAGCGCACGCCGAAGGAATGCTACTGCCATGTCCATTTTATCACGTACATCTTGCATTCCACTCATTCCCGACAGTACCCCTCAGGTATCGAAAACTAAGATGAATCCTACCAAAACTTAAAGAATATGCATGCGGCAGACAGCAACTGTACGCGGCGCACTCTTGACAAAAAGAGGCTCGTCAATTTTGACAATAAACACACCGAAGACCCACTCTATACTTGCCATGCTTTGTTACGACTCTTAAGTTCACTCGAAAATTTGAGTGTAATGCGTACCTATTGGCTGTAGTCCGGGCGGGACGCGCCGCAGATGCAAACTTCAGCCGCAAGTCTGACGGTACAATAGGCAGAAATTGTCGCATTTTAACCACATCGTGAGCATCAGGACTTATACAGCAACCGATAGCAAACCATTGTATTGACAAGAGACAACATTCATTGCTACATTTGCCATTTGCGCGGAACTTCATATGCCCGCTTTTGTACAAAGCCAAGATTGCTCAGCCAACGACAGGCTTGCCCTTGCGGCATCGGTCTTCGCTCATACTCGTAACGGAGTGATGATTACCGCCTTGGATGGCAGTATTCTGGCAGTGAATCCAGCGTTCACGGTCATAACCGGCTATTCAGAAGATGAGGTCCTTGGTAAAAATCCAAGAATTCTAAAGTCCGGCCGACAAGGTGCTGATTTCTACAAAGATATGTGGGACTCGATACGATTGCACGGGTTCTGGAATGGTGAAGCATGGAACAGACGTAAGGACGGCGCCCACTTCGCGGAAAACATAACCGTTACGATGGTACCGGATGCGCATGGACATCCAAGCCATTACATTGCCGTTTTTAGTGACGTCACTAAGATGAGCGAGAGGCGCCGTTGGCTCGAACAAAAGAGCTATTTCGACACCCTGACAGGGCTGCCAAACCGCGTCTTTTTGATGGAACGTCTGACAAAAGCCATCGAAGAATCCAAAGCTTCTGGAGTCCCACTGGCAGTCGCCTTTATCGACCTGGACGGTTTCAAGGAAGTAAACGACAAATTCGGGCACGCGGCTGGTGACAATCTCCTTGTGCAAACAGCCGGAAGGCTTGCTCAGGCAATACGAGCCTCAGACACGCTTGCCCGGTTTGGAGGCGACGAGTTTATTGCCGTTCTGCCGGACCTTAGAAACGACTCCATCCTGCCAGTTCTCATGCAACGTTTTCTCGACGCATCAAGCCTTCCTTTAGAACTTGAGGGCATACACGTTAGAATTTCGGCAAGTATTGGTGTGGCTATCTTGCAGGCAGATGCATATTCTCCGGAAGAGTTGTTGAAAGCGGCCGATTCTGCCATGTATGTTGCAAAGCGAGAGGGCCGCAACTGCTATCGGGTTTATCGGTCCGGACTTTTCTCGCTATAGAAGCGCTCTCCGCCCAGGCCCATCAATGAACTAAGCTTTACCGCTCCATTTCCCTAGCTGAGCCGGCCGGAGTTATCGCCAAGTTCGCACGAACTGGTCACTGGCGCCCGAGCAGTTCGGAAAACGATGAGTTGCTGGGCACGCGCCAATTTATCACCGAGAGGCGAAGCTATACCCCTTCAGATGGTTAAAAACCAGTCCAACAATCAACGTCTGAAAGAGGGTACCAATGACGACAATCGGATATGCTCGGGTGAGCACAATTGAGCAGACGCTCGACTTACAGCGTGACGCGCTCCTGGCCGCGGGAGCAGCTGTTATCTATGAAGACACGGCAAGCGGCAAAAATGCCGACCGACCGGAACTCACGCATTGCCTGAAAGCCCTGCGGGCCGGCGACACTCTCGTCGTTTGGCGCCTTGACCGCCTGGGTCGCAACCTGGAAGACCTCATCCGCATCGGTCGCGAGTTCGAAGAGCGCGGGGTCACGCTCAAATCGCTGAAGGAAGCTATCGACACTAGCGGCCCGGCGGGAAAGCTCGTCTTCCACATGTTCAGCGCGTTGGCAGAATTCGAACGCGAACTCCTGCGGGAGCGAACCTTGGCTGGCCTGGCTGCTGCGCGAGCTCGCGGTCGAATCGGCGGCCGGCGACCTGTTCTGGACCCCAAGCAGCAGCGGGCGGCCCTGGCGATGATGAAGGACAGGGAGATGTCTATCTCAGAAATCGCTAGGCATTTCGGCGTGTCTCGTTCGACACTGTACAACCTGACCGCCCCGCGCAAGCAGCCGGCTTAGTAGCATCAGAAGGCGGCCGACGGCGGCCGTGCAAGACGCCGCTTTTTGGATGTAGGCCGGTCAGGCGGCCGTCCAGGCCTTTGCGGCTTCCTTGGAGTCCGCCTGTAACCTCTTGATGACCTCTTTGACGTCTTCCCCGGTCAGGTTAGCTACGAGAAAGCCGATACGCTTAGCCCCCTTGGCAGTGACCACGAGCGGCACATCTCCGAGTCCCCACACCTTTGATTCTTTTTCAACCTCAAGTGCTTGCTCAGCTTTTTTCGAGGCCGGCTTCAGGTAGCCACGTTGCAGCAGGCCCAGGATGCCAGCCTCGCTGAAGACATCGCACTCGCGTGCATTGAAGGTTCTGTGCGAGAACAGGCGATTGCTGAAGGCCTGGCTGCTATAGGTGCTGTTCAGACACATCATGCCCAAGACCAGCGCTTCCATCGGCGGGAGCGTTTCCGCTTCTTTCTTGCCTGAGTGAGGCTCCACCTTTTCGGTGAAGTACAGGCTCATCATCGTTTGCAGGAATGCTTTGCTCGACGCGCTCGGGTCTTTCCGTTTTGCAGACTTCATGATTTCATTTCCTTGTGGAAACTGAATTATACAGCTTACTTAGCTGGGCTCGGGTGCATGATGCTCAAAAGCAACAGCTCGTATATTGCGAAATGTGCACTTTGTAAAGCGGCCGCGCCGCCCTGTTGACCGGCTCAGAGTCACCCTGTTAACTTGACTTTCGTGCAAGAGCGCCCCTACTCAGAAAGTCTCAACGATATGGAACCAAACCCTTACCCCGCATGGCTCAGCCAAGTCCGGGAAATAACCCAAACCCCGGCGACCAGGCAAGCTTTTGAGGCATTGAAGAATGCGGCAACACCAGATGAACTAGCCATTGCTGCGCAAAAGGCTACCGCCGCCGTTCTGGCCGACATCGCCGCCGAAATGGCACCTCTAGGAAGCCAAGCAAATATGCCGGGGTTCAGCAACACCCCGCAGCCGACGCTGTTAGAACAACTTGGATTCACTCAAGTCAGCCCAATGAACGGTGGCGTCTATCACGTAAGGAGCAATCCTACGAATGGAACGGCTCCCGTGGAGTACATCGCACTGTTGTACTCGCCGGTGCCGATAACTCCGGCAACAGAGCGTCTACAGCTCTTTACGCAGCGAGTACCTGACCCGTTGCCCATAGATGTCTCCCCGCTTCAAATTCAAACGCACTGGCACAGCCTGGACGCTCGTCGGCTTGAAGAGTCGGGACTGGAACCAATAACCGTAGACCTGCCGGCCGGGGCCCAGCTGGACACATTGCAGGTCATTGAATACGCCCGGCCAGGCGAAGCAGGGCGTATCCGATATTGCGTCCAACTGCCGACCGGCGACGTTGTTTGCTACAACTGAACTGCCGTTTACACCTACTGTCTTTCCGTTTTTGAATAAGGTCTCGACTATGGACGATTTTAATAACTTCGATTGCCATGATGGGTATTCGCACGCGGCCTCGTATTGTGCTTCTGCTGCCGACCCTTACATGGAGTCGTACAACTACTGCACGATGGACCCTGTCGCCATCATGATTCGCAATCAGCGTGAAGAGGACGAGCGCAACCGGTACCAAGCCGAGCGAGACCAAGCGTGGGCACCCTCAGCGGCGCCTTCTTATGCGCCTTCCTCGGGCTGGGACTCGCGGCCGGCTACGGCAGCTCGCCCTACCCAGACCCGTGATGATGATTATGATTGGGCTAACTCCCCCGCCAGGAGAGCCCTGGCTGCAGGTGAAAAATATTATTACCTTCCAGGGGAGCCGAAGACGTGGCGCCGCGTGCTCTCTACGCCGAGCGGAAAATATGACGCCCAATGGTGGAAGATGTACGTCAACGCCGATGAGCTCTCTATGTACCTCGCCGAGCGGCTAGGCTATATCGGGGCGCGTGATGACGACGGCTGGATTCGCCCAACCTGCTGGGAGCTAATGCGCATGGACTTCTGGGCGGTGCAGCAGTATGCGTATTACTACGCAGCGTTTGCGGAAGAATTCGACCAGAAGATTCCGCGCTGGGTTGAATTCCTCCGCCATCTACGGGCACATGTGCCCAGCGAGGAAATCTGGGCTTAGTGTGCGCCGTATCTGCGTCGATTGGCGACTACCTCTTTGGGCGTTACGTTAGTTGAGGTGGAACGGGAGTATGGAACTTTAGGTTGGCATAGACAACCTGCTTAAGAATGTCCATCTTTTTCCCAACCGACAACTCCCCGCGATAGGTCCTGACTACAGCCGAAGCATTGTTCTCGATTTGACCGTCTTGAACTCGTGCAATATTAGTAATATTGCTGCTATGGCCAGTAATCGCCTCAGCATTGACGACGCCGAGTTCTGCGGCCTGGTTTAGTACCGTGAAACGGAATGCATGCATACCAACCAAGCGCGCGCCTGGAGTCTCGTCACGCAAATTGAGGTCCCGCAGGAAGTCTCCGAACCATTCACCAGCCTTGGGGGAAGCCCGGCCAACACTTGGAGGGAAACCTGGGAACAACAGTGTGTGTCCCTGCTTCTTTATGTGCTCAACGTAGCGCAGAAAGCCGAGTTCTACGAGCTGTGGATGTATTGGCACACATCTTTTCGATGATTTGGTTTTGACCGACTTTTCGACATCCTTGTGGCTTGCTGAGTCTTCTGTAATGTCGAAAAACCAAAAGCCAGATTTCTCGTCTTGACGGATGTCGAGCTGGGGATTCACTTGACACAGCTCATTCACGCGAGCGCCCGAGAACAGACCGACGTGCGGCAGCCAGAACTTGTAAGCCTCGGTCTGGCTCTTGGCCAGCGCGGCCATCTCCGAGCCTTGAAAGAGTCGCTTCAATTCGTCCTGCTTGAAGTGCCGTTGTCCGAATTCGGGGTCGCGACGGCTGCCCAGGTACTGAATACCTTCGACCGTAACCGTCATCGGCCAGCCTTTGTCTTGCCATCTGCCGCGGCAGTATTTCAGGAATGGCGCCATCGCGGCCATATATGTGCCATCGAATGTGCCCTTACTCATTTCCCCTACACGACGCTCAGCCAACTCGCGCAGAGTGATACCGCGCTGACGGCAGACATCACTCCACCGGGGTGGTAGACATTGCACTGTGTCGAAAAATTCAAGAATGTCTGATTGCGTCAGCGAACCAATAGGCTTGTTGCCTACCACCTGAAGCAGCGCCGGCATTACCGTTTTTACCTTCTTTAACATCGCTGGTTTTTGAAGTTTTTCGTAATATGCGATGTAAGCCTGCGTGACTTCGGACAGCATTGGCGTCAGGCGAGTGCCGACCACATTCGGCGTTGGCTCGTCTTTGCCTTCATAGCGATTCAGCAGTTTTTCGTTCGTGCGGATTGCAGTACGCGCAAAGGCCAACGTCAGCCGTTGCATGTCCGCCTCCGGCACATTAACGTCATATCCATACAAAGACAGGAACTGTTCCAGCGCCGGGCGCATCCGGTCCACGTCTCCAATGGCTACACCCATCTTTAACTCAAGATTGGCTTCGGCATAGCTGGCTTTGTATTGCTCGATGTCTTCGACGGTATAAGCTCCCGCCTTCCGACGTTGCTCATCCACAGTAAGACTGCCAGCCTCGAAGTGCGTACAGATAGTGTCAATTATTTCTGGTGTAAGCACATCGATACGCTGAACTTCGCGTAATTTCCAGCGCGCAGCGGCTCGCGCCAGACGCTCGCGCGCCTTATCCCACTCGGCGTACAGCTTGGCATCTTCACGCCGCAGCCGCTCTACGGCGGTCCGGGAATCTTTGGTTTTTAAGGAAAACGTAACCTCTTTCTTGCCAGGGTACTGGCTCAAGATTTCGGTTGGGATACGACGGCGCAGGTAGTAGACGCCAGATTTTTTGTCGCGGACGAGGCCGGTAGGAAGCATGGGCATGAGTTCTGAAGTCCCGGTTTCATGTGGTCAGAAACCAGTCAGGTCGGGAACTGTCGCCAGCCTTTGTGTAGAAGCTTTGTGTAGAACCCGAGTCGGAAAACCCCGCTATTTTACTGGGTTTTCCTTATGGAACAAGGGTTTAAAGCAATCTTGGCGGAGAGAGGGGGATTCGAACCCCCGGTAGGCTATGAACCTACACACGCTTTCCAGGCGTGCGACTTAAACCACTCATCCATCTCTCCTGATGGGGTCTCGTGTGTCCACGAAGCCGCCTATTATAGCAAGGATTCTCTTCTGTACAAGACCGTTCTGGCATCCGTCATGCCGTGACCTCTGCCGGCCAGCGCCGACGCCAGGGCCGCAGCACCTGCCGCACCGGGTTGACCTGCGTGCCGACATCCTCCCCGCCAACCAACCCGCGCCGCTTCAGGTGGCGCAGCGCTACCTGCACCGCCGACTTCGACAGCCCGGTCTTGACCGCGATCGTCTGCAGGCTCGCCGGCACTTGGTCGCGGCCGAGCGCTTCCGCACTGTGCAGCAGGTAAAGATAGACGACAAAGGCGGCAGGACGACGGTCGTGCCCGACCAGGTCGGGCATCAGGACCTCGAACACGTAGGCATCGAGCGAAGACTGGCGGGTAGTCATGAATACTATAGTCATTAAAAATACATGCAGCCGCGAGTCTGCCACGATAATGCTGCCGAAGACAACCCACCCATCACCGCCATGATCACCCAACTGAAATTCGTCAGCATCCCCGTTTCGGACCAGGACCGCGCCCTCGCCTTCTATACCGAGAAGCTCGGTTTCGACATCTCGACCGACCAGCCGATGGGCCCAGGCAAGCGCTGGATCGAACTGCGCATCGCCTCGTCCGGCACGCGCGTCGTGCTGTTCACGATGGACGGCCAGGAAGACCGCATCGGCACCTTTTTCAATGGCGCCTTTGGCTGCGACAACGTCGAGGCCACCTACCGCCAGCTGAGCCAGCGCGGCGTCGAATTCATCGAACCGCCGACCGTGCAGCCCTGGGGCTCCTTTGCCAAGTTCCGCGACCCGGACGGCAATACCTTCGTGCTGTCGTCTTCCTGATACAGCCAGTACGCGCTGCGCATAAAAATGCCGCCGAAAGGCGGCATTGTCGTTTCTAGCCCGGACGCTAGTGGTTTTCCTCAACTAGCGCCCTTGCCCCAATGGTATCGTTGCCGGAGTTCAACTCTTCAATAACGACACGCCGTGAAACGCAAAGTCCTGTACTACGTCGTCTTTACCGTCGCCGCCGCCGGCGCCGCTGCCGGCAGCTGGATCGTCAGCCTCAAGTCCCCGTCTTCTACCGCTCCAGCGGCTTCCGCACCGGCCGGTCCGGCAATGGATGTCAGCGCCATCTCGGCCGACATGCAGACCATGCTGGCGTCCTACCGCAAGATCATTGTGCTGACCCAGGACGAAGCCGGCCTATCGGCGGATGCGCGCGCCCAGGCCAACAGCGTCGGCCAGCAGCTGTTCCACGAGAACCAGGAGCGCGTCGGCAAGGTCGACGCCGCCCTCGCGCAGCTACTCTCCTCCAACAACACGGCGCGCTTCGAGGCGCTCGGCCGGCTGCTCGACTTCGTGGAATCGGGCGAAGGCCTGTATGACGCCGACCGCCTGGCCTTCCGCGAGCTGATGCAGTCGCTGCTGGCGCAGGTGGCCAAGGATTCCTCGCTCCCCGCGATCAAGCTGCACAAGCGCGTCTCGGAAGACCTGGACGCGCTGGCCGAGATCGAGCGTAACTATGAAAAGGAAATCCGCGCCGTGTTCGGCCGCTTCGAGACGCGCTCGATCGAGCTCAAGCGCGAGAAGTGGAGCAGCTACGTCGCCTACCTGAAGACCCTGTACCAGCGCGACCGCATCCTGAAGGATTACGGCGTGGTCCTGCCCTACCCGGCCAAGGCCGAACCGCCGGCGCCCGCACAGCCTGCGCAGGCCGCCGTGGAAGACGGCGAGATCTTCGGCAAGACGCTGCCGAAGAAGACCGTGGTGCTCACTTTTGATGACGGTCCGCACCGCCGCTACAGCGAAGAGATCGCAGCGATCCTGAAGCAGTACAACGCGCCGGCGATCTTCTTCAGCGTGGGCCGCAATATCGGCTCGCTCGACGCCCAGGGCAAGGCCAAGCTGAATGGCGGCGCGGACGTGATGCGGCGCTTGAAGCAGTCCGGCTACGTGCTGGCCAACCACAGCTTCACGCACGCGCAGCTGTCGAAGCAGACCGGCGACGGCCTCAAGGCGGAGATCCTCAATACGGACACGCTGCTCAAGGCGGTCGATCCGCAGCGCTCGAGCCTGTTCCGCTTCCCCTACGGTGCGCGCAACCGCGAAGGCTTGCAGACGCTCGAGAACGCACACCTGAAATCGGTGATGTGGAATATCGATTCGCTCGACTGGGCCGACCCGGTGCCGTCTTCCATCGCCGACCGCGTGCTGCGCAGCGTCGACAAGGAGGGCCGCGGCATCATCCTGTTCCACGACATCCATGAGCGCACCGTGAAGGCGCTGCCGGCCATCCTCGACCGCCTGGTGGCCGAGGGCTACCAGTTCGCCGGCTGGGATGGCGAGACCTTCAAGGTATCCGGGTCGGCAGCGCCGGCGCCGGTGCAGCGCACGGCCGTCACTGGCTACGCCAATTCATGGGCGATCGTGGTCGGCATCGACAAGTACCAGAAATGGCCGCAACTGCAATATGCCGTGCGCGATGCGGAAGGCGTCGGCCAGGTGCTGGTGCAGAAGTTCGGCTTCGCGCCGGAGCGCGTGATCACCCTCAAGAACGACCAGGCGACGCGCAACAACATCTTGGCCGCCTTCCACGACAAGCTGGCCCACGGCAACCTGCAGCCGAACGACCGCATCTTCGTGTTCTTCGCCGGCCATGGCGCCACGCGCAAGCTCAGCTCGGGGCGCGACCTCGGTTACATCGTGCCAGTCGACGCCGACCCGAACAACCTGGCGACCGACGCGATCCCGATGACCGAGATCCAGAACATCGCCGAGAGCCTGCCGGCCAAACACGCGCTGTTCGTGATGGACGCCTGCTACAGCGGCCTCGGTCTCACGCGCGGCGCGGCGAATGCGTCCTTCCTGCGCGATAACGCCAAGCGCCTCGGCCGCCAGATGCTGACGGCCGGCGGCACCGACCAGCTGGTGTCGGATGGCGGACCGAACGGTCACTCGGTGTTCACCTGGACCCTGCTGCAGGGCCTGGGCGGCAAGGCCGACCTGAATGGCGACAGCCTGATCACCGGCACCGAGCTGGCGGCCTACGTGGCGCCGGCGGTATCGAGCGTGTCGCAACAGACGCCGGCCTTCGGCAGCCTGCCGGGCTCGGAAGGCGGCGAGTTCGTGTTCGAGCTGCCGGAAGAAACCGAGTTCCTGAATACGAATACCGCGCAGCTGTCCAACGATGCGATCGCGCTGAATACCAAGCTCGACGCCCAGGCCTCGGCGCCCGCCACCACGGTGGTGGTCAAGGACTTGCAGGGTGGCGAAACCAAGATCGTGGCGCCGGCAGCGGTGCCGGTGTCCGCCCGCCAGCAGGCGCAGCGCGCCAACGACCAGGGGCTGCTGCTGTACAAGGAAAAGCAGTATGCGCAGGCGGAGGCGCAGTTCACCGAGGCGCTCAAGCTGCGGCCGAACTTCGCGCTGGCGGCGAACAACCTGGGCTTCGTGTTCTACAAGCAGGACAAGTTCCTGGAGGCGGCGCGCTGGTTCGAGAACGCGGTCAAGATGGATCCATCGCGCGCGATCGCCTACATGAACCTGGGCGACGCCTATGCGCGCGGCGGCGACAAGGACAAGGCGAAGGGGGCGTACAAGACCTACCTGGAGCTGGCGCCGACGGGCTCGCAGTCGGCTTACGCGAAGCAGCAGCTCGAGAAGCTGTAGACTGTCTGCAGGCACCCCGACAGGAGAGCGGCATGGAAATGAAGAGAATCAACGCCGGCAAGCTGCGTGCGATCGGCTATGACGCGCGCGAACGCCGGCTGCGCGTGGAATTCGACGACGGCAGCGCCATCGACTACGACGCCGTCGGCGCGGAAGTCTGGCGCAAGCTGTCGACGTCAAGCTCTGCCTGGAGCTATTACCGCGACAACATCGAGGAAGAGTTCACCGGCCGCCGCGGCCGCGCTGGCGCCGATCTGGACAAGAAAGCGCTCGACCGCGAAGCCTTGATGAGAGCCTTCGGCGGCGGAGAAGCGGACGGCGCATAAAAAAAGCCACCCTGTCGCAACAGGGCGGCTTTTTCATTTAAACCCTCAGGCCGTTTCCTTCAGCTGCTCCAGGATGGCCGGGTTTTCCAGGGTCGACACGTCCTGGGTGATGTTCTCGCCCTTGGCCAGCACGCGCAGCAGGCGGCGCATGATCTTGCCGGAGCGGGTCTTCGGCAGGTTGTCGCCGAAGCGGATTTCCTTCGGTTTGGCGATCGGGCCGATTTCCTTCGCCACCCAGCTGCGCAGCTCGGCCGCCAGCTTCTTGGCATCTTCTCCGCTCGGGCGCGCCTGCTTGAGCACCACGAAGGCGCAGATCGCCTCGCCGGTGGTGTCGTCCGGCTTACCGACCACCGCCGCTTCCGCGACCATCGGATGCGCCACCAGCGCCGATTCGATCTCCATCGTGCCCATGCGGTGGCCCGAGACGTTCAGCACGTCGTCGATGCGGCCGGTGATGGTGAAGTAACCTGTGTCCTTATTGCGCACCGCGCCGTCGCCGGCCAGATAGTACTTGCCGCCCAATTCATCCGGGAAGTAGCTGGTGCGGAAGCGGTCCGGATTGTTCCAGATTGTTCGAATCATCGACGGCCATGGACGCTTCACGACCAGGATGCCGCCCTGCCCGTTCGGCACATCGTTGCCCGCTTCGTCCACGATCGCGGTCATGATGCCCGGCAGCGGCAGCGTGCACGAACCCGGCACCAGCGGCGTGGCGCCCGGCAGCGGGGTGATCATGTGGCCGCCGGTCTCGGTCTGCCAGAAGGTGTCGACGATCGGGCAGCGTTCCTGGCCGACGTTCTTGTAGTACCACATCCAGGCTTCCGGATTGATCGGCTCGCCGACCGAACCCAGCAGGCGCAGGCTGGACAGGTCGAAGTTCTTCGGGTGCACCTTGGCGTCGGCTTCGGACGCTTTGATGAGCGAACGGATCGCGGTCGGCGCGGTGTAGAAGATCGAGACCTTGTGCTTGGCGATGGTTTCCCAGAAGCGGCCCGCGTGCGGGAAGGTCGGCACGCCTTCGAACACGATCTGGGTCGCGCCGACGGCGGTCGGGCCGTAGGCGATGTAGCTGTGGCCGGTGACCCAGCCGATGTCGGCGGTGCACCAGTAGATGTCGGTCGGCTTGATGTCGAAGGTCCACTTCATCGTCAGCGCGGCCCACAGCAGGAAGCCGCCGGTCGAGTGCTGGACGCCCTTCGGCGTACCGGTCGAGCCCGAGGTGTAGAGGATGAACAGCGGGTGTTCGGCATCGACCCATTCCGGCTCGCACTCGGCCGGCTGGTTGGCGACCAGGTCGTGCAGCCACAGGTCGCGGCCTTCCTGGAAGTTGATGTTGCCGCCGGTGCGCTTGTAGACGATGACGTCGCGGATGCTGTCGCAGCCGCCCAGCGCCAGGGCCTCGTCGACGATGGCCTTCAGCGGCAGCGATTTGCCGCCGCGCTGCTGCTCGTCGGCGGTGATCACGGCCACCGCGCCGGCGTCGATGATGCGTTCCTGCAGCGATTTCGCCGAGAAGCCGCCGAACACCACCGAGTGGGTGGCGCCGATGCGGGCGCAGGCCTGCATCGCGGTGACGCCTTCGATCGACATCGACATGTAGATGATGACGCGGTCGCCCTTCTTGATGCCGCGGGATTTGAGGCCGTTGGCGAACTTGCAGACGCGCTCGTGCAGCTCGCGGTAGCTGGCGCGGGTGACAGTGCCGTCGTCCGCCTCGAAGATGATGGCGGTCTTGTCGGCGTTGCCGTTGGCAAGGTTGCGGTCGAGGCAGTTGTAGGACGCGTTCAGCTGGCCGTCCGCGAACCATTTGTAGAACGGCGCATTGGATTCGTCGAGGGTGCTGGTGAATGGCTTGTGCCAGTCGATGTTTTCGCGGGCCAGGCGCGCCCAGAAGCCTTCATAGTCGCTGGCGGCCTCGGCGCACAGCTTTTCGTAGGCTTCCATGCCGGAGATCGCGGCCTTGTTCGCGAACTCGGCAGGTGGTGGGAACACGCGGTTTTCCTGCAGCGTGAATTCTTGATTGCTCTCGTTCTCGGCCATCATTGTCTCCATATTGGTAGGTTTTTACCAAACACCATAGGGGCGATCGCTTACTGAGCCCTTACATCGGGCCAGCCGGTCGCTTCTCGTCGATGGCAATTCTACCAAGCTTGCCGGCGTGCGCTAAGAAGCCGGGCATGCGCGCGCCGGCAGGTGTAAAATGCTCGGCTGTATTTGTCCAGCTTTCCAGGAGTCAGCAACTCGATGGCGCAGTTAATTCCCCCGACTGAAGCAAAGAAACTCAGCCCCCTGAACAACCTGATCTTCGCCAGCCGCTGGCTGCAGCTCCCGCTGTACCTCGGCCTGATCCTGGCGCAGTGCGTCTACGTGTTCCACTTCTGGGTCGAGCTGAAGGACCTGATCGGTGCGGCCCTGGGCAACGTGGCTTCGCTCCAGCATATCCTGGACGCCGTCACCGTCCCGGGCGCGCCGCGTCCGACCAAGCTGACCGAAGTGACCATCATGCTGGTGGTGCTCGGGCTGATCGACGTGGTCATGATCTCGAACCTGCTGATCATGGTCATCGTGGGCGGTTACGAAACCTTCGTCTCGCGCATGCACCTCGAAGGCCACCCGGACCAGCCCGAATGGCTGTCCCACGTGAACGCCTCGGTACTCAAGACGAAACTGGCGATGGCCATCATCGGCATCTCGTCGATCCACCTGCTGAAGACCTTCATCAACGCCAGCGCGTACAACGAGAAGACCCTGATCTTCCAGACCATCATTCACCTTGCTTTCCTGCTGTCGGCCATGGCCATCGCCTACACCGACCGCATCGTCATGACCACCCACTCCAAGCACTGAGCGAAACACACATTCCTCCTGATCGAGAAAATTATGGCAACCGTCATCACCCAAAGCGACCTCATCGAATCGGTCGCGGCAGCCCTCCAGTACATCAGCTACTACCACCCGGCCGACTATATCCAGCACCTGGCGCGCGCGTATGAGACCGAGCAAAGCCCGGCCGCAAAGGACGCCATCGCGCAGATCCTGACTAACTCGCGCATGTGCGCCGAGGGCAAGCGTCCGATCTGCCAGGACACCGGCATCGTCAACGTGTTCCTGAAAGTGGGCATGGGCGTGCGCTTCGAAGGCTTCACCGGCACCGTGACCGACGCCGTCAACGAAGGCGTGCGCCGTGCCTACGCGTTCGAGGACAACAAGCTGCGCGCCTCGATCGTGGCCGACCCGCACTTCGAGCGCAAGAACACCAAGGACAACACCCCGGCCGTGGTCCACATGGAACTGGTCGAAGGCGACACCGTCGACGTGAAGCTGGCGGCCAAGGGCGGCGGCTCGGAGAACAAGACCAAGTTCGTCATGCTCAACCCGTCCGACTCGCTGGTCGACTGGGTCATCAAGACCGTGCCGCTGATGGGCGCCGGCTGGTGCCCGCCGGGCATGCTGGGCATCGGCATCGGCGGCACCGCCGAGAAGGCGATGCTGATGGCCAAAGAGTCGCTGATGGAAGACATCGACATGTACGAGCTGAAGCAGCGCGGCCCGCAGAACAAGCTGGAAGAACTGCGTATCGAACTGTGCGACAAGATCAACGCGCTGGGCATCGGCGCCCAGGGACTGGGCGGTCTCACCACCGTGCTGGACGTGAAGATCAACATGTACCCAACCCACGCGGCCTCCAAGCCGGTGGCGATGATCCCGAACTGCGCGGCCACCCGCCACGCCCACTTCGTGCTGGACGGCTCGGGCCCGGCCTACATCGAACCGCCAGCGCTGTCGACCTGGCCGGACGTGAACTGGCTGCCTGACACCGAGAAGTCGAAGCGCGTCGACCTGAACACCCTCACCAAAGAGGAAGTCGCGTCGTGGAAGCCGGGCCAGACCCTGCTCCTGAACGGCAAGATGCTGACCGGCCGCGACGCCGCGCACAAGCGCATCCAGGACATGCTGGCCAAGGGCGAGCCGCTGCCGGTGGACTTCACCAACCGCGTGATCTACTACGTCGGCCCGGTCGATCCGGTGCGCGAGGAAGTCGTCGGCCCGGCCGGCCCGACCACCGCGACCCGCATGGACAAGTTCACCGACATGATGCTGGAAAAGACCGGCCTGATCTCGATGATCGGCAAGGCCGAGCGCGGCCCGGCAGCCATCGAAGCGATCCAGAAGCACAAGTCGGCCTACCTGATGGCGGTCGGCGGCTCGGCCTACCTGGTCTCCAAGGCGATCAAGACCGCGAAAGTGGTCGGTTTCGAAGACCTGGGCATGGAAGCGATCTACGAGTTCGACGTGACCGACATGCCAGTCACCGTGGCCGTCGATTCGACCGGCACCTCGGTGCACAACACCGGTCCGAAGGAATGGTCGGCCAAGATCGAATCGCTGAAGGGCATCCCGGTCAACGCCGCGTAAGGCCGTGTGGGCGTGTCACCCATTGATACGCCCGCGTCTTCGACCATGACCACCCTTCCCCTCTCCCCTGGCGCCCCGGTCGGCATCTTCGACTCGGGCGTCGGCGGTCTCTCGGTACTGCGCCACATCCAGGCGCAGCTGCCGCACGAACATCTCCTCTACTTCGCCGATTCCGGCTTTGCGCCCTATGGTGACAAACCGGAAGACGTCGTCATCGACCGTGTCCTCGGCGTCGCCGCCTTCCTGGTGTCGCGCGGCGTGAAGGCCCTGGTCGTGGCCTGTAACACTGCCACCGTCGCCGCCGTGCGCATCCTGCGCGAACGCTACCCAAGCATGCCGATCGTCGGCGTCGAGCCGGGCCTGAAGCCTGGCGCAGCCAGCACCCGCAATGGCCTTGTGGGCGTGCTGGCCACCGAGCGTACGCTCGCCGGCGACAAATTCCTGCAGCTGCGCGACCAGATCGTCGACACAACCGGCGCCCGCTTCCTGCTGCAAGCCTGCGTGGGCTTGGCCGACCAGATCGAATTCGGCGAAACCGGCGCCCCGGCGCTGGACGCCATGCTGGAGCGCTATATCGCGCCGCTGCTGGCGCAGGGCGCGGATACACTGGTGCTGGGCTGCACCCACTATCCGCTTGTCCAGGCGTCGATCGAGCGCGTGATCAGGCGGCACACCGATGGCGAGGTTACGCTGATCGATACCGGCGACGCGGTGGCGCGCCAACTGGCGCGTCTGCTCGAGGCAGCGGGCCTGCTGCGCATGGCAAGCGCCGAGACGGCCCAGCTGACCGGCTTCACCAGCGCCAGCGGCACTGCCCTGTCCTCCGCATTCGCCGGCCTGCTCGGACAGAATCCGCCTGTGCATGAAGTCGCCCTTGGGGCGACGCTGTCCAACCCGACGGGACCGCACATTTAAATTTGCCAGTTCGGGAAGACCTTTGTATAATCTTGTTCTGTCTCGGAAACAGCGAGACACAAAGCAAGACAATGGTGGCTGTAGCTCAGTTGGTAGAGTCCAGGATTGTGATTCCTGTTGTCGTGGGTTCGAGTCCCATCAGCCACCCCAAGAATTCGTTTAGATTCAAGCAGTTATGCGAATCTAATAATTTCAGATGATGAAATTTACAACGTAAATCGGAACTTTACAACGTGCCGATCTGATTAGCCACCCTTGAGGTGGCTTTTTTGTTTGGCGCCGCTGTCTGAATGGATCGTGTTTATTAAAGCGCAGCAACAGCTAAGCATGGAATTCTGCCTGGCCGAGGGGCAATCAGCGCCCACTCTCGTGCAATATTTCAGCGATCAAGCAGATCCCTTCAAATCGGTGCTGCCTAAGTTAACCGCCGGGTGAGATGAAGAGCGCGCTTGTGGTCGAATCGCCACTGGCCGAGCTGGTTGATTGGACTATCAGGCTGCATGCGCACCAAGACCTACCGTGCCACGCTGTGATCGACCAGAAGCTTCGGCCATTCTTCGAAACGGTGCGGGCGTCGCTGGCTCAGACAATGCAGAGGCTTCAGCAAATCGAGTATGTGCGCCAGACGACGAATGCGATGCTGACGACTACGCCGGCTGTTAGCGCCTTCTTGGACTTTATCCGACGCTGCTAGCCTGAGTTCCACCAATGTTCGCCGGTCTCCAGTGGGTGTTGAGGTATATACGAGCCGGGTTTTCCACAAAGCGAAACGCCAAGTAACCAGTTACGAGCGACAGCAGCAGCGCAACTAAGGCCGGCATCCCGTGATGACGGTGGAGTTGATAGAACGGCTGCTGCCACAGGTAAAGGGAGAATGAATAGAGGCCTAGCTTTTGTAGCCATGGATTCTCAAGGAAGCGACGGATCATTGCAGGCGCCGCCGACATTGCGTTGATTGCCAACGCCAGGGCTCCCCAGCCAATCACCACCTTGATCGCGGGATGCACACTCCACCAGTGGCATAAGATGCCCAAGGCTAATGTGGCCGGAGCAATCCACGGCTTCGAGAGACGGACTTTGTGTCGAGCACCTAGCAGAAAAAGGAGGCCTGAGAAGAAAATACCGAACGAGGCAACTTCCGTTCGCAAAGCGAAGTTCGAGGCAAAGCCATCGGGGGATAGCGAATAAATGGCGATCACCGAAAGGATAAGCAATAGGATCAAGCTAACCACTGCAACCTCTCTACAGCCTCTCCACCTGCACCAGATTGCCGCTATCGACAAGATCACGTAAGAATGCTCCTCGACACTTAGCGACCAAATGTGCCCGAACGGTAGCGTCCATTTTTCAGCCACGAAGTAGTTGTTCGTGAAAGTAAGCGCAGTCAGAATTTCAGCAGGATCAAATGGCTGGTCCGACGCGATGAATAGTAGGGTGATTATCCCAATGTAGGCAAACAAGGATGGGAATACCCTAGAGATACGCCTACGGTAAAAGGTCCCTATTTCGCAACGCTGGACAAACAATACTCTGGTCATCAACATACCCGAGAGCACGAAAAACAATGCAACCCCAACGGTGCCGAAATTAAACCCTGGAACGGGGAAAAAATGGCCGAGAAGAAGACAGGAGACCGCAAGGCCACGCCAGCCGTCAAGATAGGGAACATGTTGCGTCATGAGATTCCTTCAAGAATCACTTGATTCTAATGACGAACTGTCATGTTGCCTAGTGAGGTAACGGGCTATATAGTGGTCTCGTGGTTTTTCGAAGTCGTGCGCATGCTACAAGCATGAGGTGCATAAAGTGCTAGCGGTCAGAGTATGTCGTGCCCCCAAATTCATAAGCGAACTAACCGCACGACCGCATGTCAAGTTGACCTAGCCATCGACCTAATCCGGTCTCAGCACATTGCCTGCGCCGCCTAAGTGCTATTCCAACTCGGCCTGCGGTTAAAGCTCATCCCCGCGTACTGCTTCAGCCAACAATGCGCCGTTCACCTGAACGGACTACTCTTGGACCCACTCGGCGCCGCTCGAGTCACGCTCCAACCCCTTGAACAGCATCTAGTTCGCCCCGAGAGTTGTTAGCTTGAAGTCGCACGTACTTCGCGCGAGCCAGCAGCGAGCCGAATACTGAGCGGCCTCCGCCCTGGTCAGCAAGCGCTGCAGCGGCGAGCGTCTCCGTCTGTTGGTGCTGTTCATCGTCGCGTAAGTCCGAGGTGTTGAGCGTTACGAGGTATCGTTCTGCAAACATGGTGGCCGGCCCTAGTTGCGGATAAGCAAGCGTACCATGCGCGCAGGAGAACCCTTGCCTTCGAACTTTTCTAAACTACAGCTCGTGGCAAAGATTTTTCATTTTTAGCCGGCCAGAAGAACGCGAGGAACCACGCAACCGGAACCTGAAACTTCTGCTTTCTCTGCTCTGTAATCTGCGCAAGAACGACCGTTCCCAAGGCCACTAGAACCAAGCAGTTCGCGATATCGATAACGCTGGTATTGTTGTGCGGATACCACCTTAGCCAAGCCAAGATCACGAGCATATGCGCCAGGTAAAGCGTGAAGGTGTAGTTCGCAAGAGCACGTATAGCAGCGCCGTACTTAACCAGGCCTCCGAGATCTAAATAGCGAGCACACAGGAAGTTCCCGCCTACCAACACTGCCACGACGTAGTCAGCCAAAAAGCGCTCAGAGCTACCAAGGTCAAAGGTCCTGCTGGGCCAGATATCTACCGCAAGCCCTCTTAAAACACCTTCAAGGCCGGCAAGGTTGTACGCAAGGAGGAGAATAAGAGACGCTGCGAATCCAACCCGCGCAGGTAACCGAGTCATTCGAATCCTGTCTTGGAGGTGGTAGACCGCGACACCGGCAAGCCAGACTGGAAGCACTAGCCAAAGCTTGAACCCCATTATTCCCAGGACCAAGGCCGTCACTACGAGCCGCCCCCATCCACGCATGAAATAGACGACTCCGAACAGAACGTAGTACCAGACCTCGTAGCAGAGCGACCAGTATGCCCCTAGCAAAGGTGGCACTTCAGAAAAGTTCCAGCTCTGCCCGAGAAACATGAGATGCAGCGGGATGTAGACGTACGGCTTCGATAGCTGGTAGTCGCCATCTCCGATCACTAAAGCAAATAGCCAAGCAATGAGAAGAGTGGGTAGAGCAACTGAATAGATCCGCCCGCTTCGAGCAACGATGTAATCACGAGCTGATACGACCTTAGTGCTGGTCACATAAGCAATAACAAACCCGGAGAGAACAAAGAAGGTCACAACGGCCTCTCTACCCAGGCTGGGTATAAATCGAGCAGCGCCCTCGCCTATGATCTTATGCTGAATGCAATGGGTGATCACTACCATTGCAGCAGCAAGGAACCTTGCCAGGTCGAGGTACAAAGAGAACGACTCGTTTAACGAGATCCTTCTATCAATCGTGCGCATATTTCACCCGTATATTTTCCTTCGATGCTACATGTTGCAATTCCTACATGCAATAGAATTGACCGGAAAGCGCTGACAAGCCTACGCGCCCTCCTCGCGGCACCGCTGCCACGCCATGCGTCCTTGCACCGCCAGATCGACTACATACTCGCTCACACCAGCCCCGGCCGAAACTAAGACCGCACATTTGGAACAGCGCACACTTCATGCGGCCGCTCATGCCTGATGTTCTACCAAAAGCACTTGGCAAGGTTTCCACCTTCTCAAGCGTGTGGTTTTAGCCAAACTTTTAAACTTCCCCCGAGATACCCCACGGACAGGACCACAGGACCGGCAAAACGTTTTCTCACAACCTGTCAAAAATCTTGCAATTCGCTAATCATCCTCCCGCCTTAGCAGTGAAATACCTAGCATGCAGCTTTCACAACAACCTAGTTAAGCGTTTTCCTAAATCTGTTGACTTTGCTTTAATCTCTCACTAGGATTTACTCAAGTACAAAAAAATAGTTTGGAGACAGTCAACATGCGGCACGCACAACCCGCCTTTTTCGCCGTCCCTCGCGCCAGCATGCTGCTGGGCGGCCTCCTGTTCGCAGCCGGCGTCAGCGCTGCGGCAGCGGAAGAATCCACCTCGAACCTGGTCAAGCGCAGCCTCGCCAGCGCCGAGAAGCAGTACACCGGCATGCTCGCCGCCGTCCAGTCGACGCCCGGCTTCCCTCGCACCGTCGAGAATGGCCAGGTCAAGATCGTCGAAGTAAAGGACTGGACCGCCGGCTTCTTCCCCGGCTCCCTGTGGTACCTCTACGAAGCCACCGGCAACAAGAAATGGCGCGCGGCCGCCGAGGACTACACCGCGCGCATGGCGCCGGCCAAGTTCGACAAGACCCACCACGATCTCGGCTTCATGCTGGGCGCCAGCTACGGCAACGGTTATCGCCTGACCAAGAACCCGGCCTACCGTGACGCCATGCTGGCCGGCGCCACCACCCTGGTTACGCGCTTCAATCCGAAGGTCAGCAGCATCCAGTCCTGGGAGCTGTGGAAGAACACCAACTGGGCTTTCCCCGTCATCATCGACAACATGATGAACCTCGAGCTCCTGAGCTGGGCCACGCAGGCCTCCAAGGAGCCGCGCTACCGCGAGATCGCGATCGCGCACGCCGACACCACGCTGAAGAACCACTTCCGCCCCGATAACTCGAGCTACCACCTGGTCGACTACGACCCGCAATCCGGCGCGGTGCGTGGCAAACAGACGGTGCAGGGCAATGCCGATGCGTCCTCGTGGGCGCGCGGCCAGGCCTGGGGCCTGTACGGCTACACCATGATGTACCGCGAGACGAAGAAGCCGGAGTACCTGGAGCAGGCGCACAAGATTGCCGCCTTCTTCATGAACCATCCGCGCCTGCCCGCCGACAAAGTCCCCTACTGGGACTTCGACGACGCGGCCATCCCGAATGCGCCGCGCGATTCGTCGGCCGCGGCCATCGTCAGCTCGGCCCTGCTCGAGCTGGCGCAGTTCTCTGACAAACAGCTGGCGCAGCGCTACCGCGGCTTCGCCGAAGCCCAGCTGCGCAGCCTCTCGTCGCCCGAGTACCTGGCAACGGCGGGCGAGAACGGTGGCTTCCTGCTGAAGCACGCCACCGGCCACAAGCCGGCCGGTAAGGAAATCGACGTGCCGCTCAACTACGCGGACTACTACTTTCTCGAAGCATTGCTGCGCCTGAAGGCCAGCCAGAAGTAAACATCTATAAAACCGGAGGAGACAGCGTTGAACAAGAACAGAATCGAAAGTGCCCACATCGCGGTGAAACCGCTGGCACTGGTTGTCGCACTGGCCGTGGCCCAATGGGCCCTGCCCGTCTACGCACAGGAAGCGCCGGAAGCGCAGCCGGATCCGACCAAGCTGCAGTCGGTGGTCGTCACCGCCAACAAGCGCGTCGAGAAGCTCGAGAGCGTGCCGATGGCGATCTCGGTGCTGTCGGAAGAGGAACTGCAGCGCAATAACGTGCGCGAGATCGAGGACGTCATCGCCCTCACCCCATCGCTCACCCAGGCTTCCGGCACCACCGCCGCCAACAACGCCCTGTTCATGCGCGGCATCGGTACCGTCTCGGTCGGCATCGGCGTGGAATCGGACGTCTCAGTGATCCTGGACGACATCCCGATCGCGGTGCAGTTCCAGGCCTTCCGCGACCTGGCGGACGTGGCCCGCGTCGAAGTGCTGAAAGGTCCGCAGAGTACCCTGTTCGGCAAGTCGGCAGTGGCCGGCGCGATCAACATCGTCACCAAGCCGATCAGCGGCCCGATGACCTACCGCGGCAGCGCCTACTACACCAACGACCACGAGTACCGCCTGGCGGCCTCGATGGGCGGGCGCTTGACCGACAGCTTCGGCATGCGCATCGCGGCCAACAAGAGCGACATGCCGGGCAACTTCACCAACCTGACCAACGGTCAGAAGGTCAACGGCTCCTCCGGCAAGACCATGATGGCGAAGTTCAGCTGGACCCCGATCCAGAACCTCGACATCGACTTCATGCCGCAATATAACGAGCAGGAGAACACCCGCGGCGTGACCGCGGTGAACGGCTTCTACCGCACCACCGGTTCGGCCGCCGCAGGCAACCTGCAGCGCATCCCGGTCGACATCAACACCGCCTACATGAACGGCAACAAGGATCTGCCGGCGTCCCTGGTCCTGGCGGGCATCGACCCGACCGACCCGCGCAACCGCCTGGTGCGCCGCGACTTCCCGACCGGGATTGCCTCGCGCACCCACGGCGCCGGCCTGAAGTTCTCGTACACGCTGCCGAACGATGCGACCCTGATGTCGATCTCGTCCTACCAGCGCTACAAGGCCAACGACTCGCGCGACCAGGACTTCACCGACGTCCCGACCATCGCCCGTCCAGGCGAGACCAAGCTCACCGTCGGCAACAACCAGTTCGGCACCTACGACATCAACTCCAAGACCCAGGAATTCCGCCTGGTCTCGCCGGACAACAGGAGCCTGCGCTACGTGGCCGGCCTCTGGTGGGCGCGCAACGAGATCGAACGCCACTTCATCCGCGGCTTCTGCGTCGCACCGACCAAGTGCGCGTCCAACTCGCCGTCCAGCCCGACCAACTACTACACCGACATCTACAACGTGAACAAGGCGGTGTTTGGCCAGGCCACCTGGGACTTCGCGCCGACCTGGACCCTGGTCGCGGGCCTGCGCCGCAACCTGGAAGAATCGGGCTTCAACTACGAGCGCAACTTCTACACCGACCAGCTGGACCGCTCGACTTTCGTGCCGGGTCCGGTCGGCGTGGACGTGTTCTCGAGCAGCGGCAACGAGGACTGGGCCACCACGGGCAAGCTGAGTATCCAGAAGCAGCTGACCCCGGACGTGATGGTGTACGCCATGACCGCCACCGGCCACAAGGGCAAGGCCTATGACGTGACCAGCGGCCTGCGCGCCTCGGCGGCCTTCCCGGTCGATCCGGAAACCAGCCGCACCTTCGAGATCGGCACCAAGGCCAACCTGTTCGACAACCGCATGTCGGTGGCGGCCGTGGTCTACAAGACCGACTTCAAGAACTACCAGCAGAACACCTCCTTCGTCCTGCCGAACGACCCGACCATCTACACCCAGCTGAACTCGATCCCGAAGATCGGCACCAAGGGCTTCGAGCTGGACGCCAACATGCTGATCACGACCGGCTGGTCGATGAACGCCGCGCTGGCCTATACCCGTCCGAGCATCAAGGACTGGAAGAACGGGCCCTGCTACCAGGACAACACCAACCCCGCGATCGGCACCACCGGCCTGGGTGAAGGCGGTTCGCTGGGCGGCTGGAACCGCGCCTGCTTCCCGATCCGCACCGGCGCCACCACCGGTATCCAGGACCTGTCGGGCGGGATCTTCCCGGGCACGCCGAAGATCAAGGTCAACATCGGCAGCAACTATGACCTGCGCTTCACGTCGATGCCGTTCCGCGCCTTCATCAACGGCAACGTGCGCTACCAGAGCGACTACCAGACCAACATCAACAACGATCCGCGTTCGGTCAACGACGGCTACACCATCGCCGACCTGGGCTTCGGCCTGCGCGAGAACAAGGACCGCTGGCGCCTGAGCTTCCGCATCAACAACCTGTTCGACAAGTTCTACATCCCGAACGCGAATGCGAGCGGCCCGAGCTTCCGCGCCGGTCCGACCTCGACCTCGCCGGGCATCAACGTCGACAGCTGGGTGCCGCCGCGCGATGTGTTCCGCTTCTACAGCGTGAAGCTGGACGTGAAGTTCTAAGTAGTGAAGGGATGGCGGCGCTGCCGCCATCCTGCCGAAACGCTGGGTAAAAAAATGCGGCGCCTTTCATGGAAGTGAAAGGCGCCGCAAGTGTGTGGAGCTAGGTGGAATCAGTCCTTGTAGATCGGACCGGCCAGTACGAAGGGGCCGCCCTGGTAGGTGGCGGTGACGTCATCCGCCGGCGGACGCGCGCCGCTCGGCGGGAAGCGGTCGGCGAATTCGCGCGAGCTGCGCTTCGGTTCATAGCCGAGGTGGGCGGCCAGGCGGTTGTCCCACCAGCGGGTCGGGTTGTCCGAGACGCCGAAGGTGATGGTATGACCGACGCGCGGCGTGAACAGTGCGCAGCGCACCAGTTCCACCAGGTCGTCATAGGCGAGGAAGGTGGTCATCATGCGCGCGTTGCGCGGTTCTTCGAAAGAGGAGCCGATGCGCAGGCAGACGGTCTCGATACCGAAGCGGTCGTAGTAGTAGCGCGACAACGCTTCGCCGAAGCACTTCGAGACGCCGTAGATGCAGTCCGGGCGCAGCGGCGCACCGGCGTCGACCACCTGGGTGGTCGGATAGTAGCCGACCACGTGGCTGGAGCTGGCGTAGATGACGCGCTTCACTCCCTGCTTGTGGATCGCTTCATACAGGTGATGCAGGCCGACGATGTTGGCCTGGACGATATCGTCGATCGGCTGTTCGATCGAGACGCCGCCGAAGTGCAGCACCGCGTCCACGCCCTCGAGCAGCGCCAGCACGGCCGCGCGGTCGGCGAGGTCGCAGCGCACCACCTCTTCGCCGTCCTCGGCGGGTGGAATGACCTTGACGTCGCTGAGGCGGACCACGTCGGCCCAGGGCTTGATGCGCTCGCGCAGCACGGTACCGAGACCGCCCCCGGCGCCGGTCAGCAGCAGACGGTGGAAGGGCTTGCGCGGTGTTGCTTCATTCATGGATGGACTCCGGTGTTGAGTTAAACGTTTAACTGAAGTATAGCCGATACGTTGTGTGCGTCAATGCCGGAAGCGCCGCTTTCACGCCACGGACAATCGATTTCCCCCGACAGCGACCGGCTTTCCGGCTGCCGGGCCATGTTAAGATGTCCAGTCAAATAACGATTACCCGATCATGAAAAGTTCAGCCCCGACCATTCGCGACGTCGCCGCAGCAGCCCAGGTGTCCACCGCCACCGTGTCGAAGTACATCAACGGCGCCCAGCGTTTCTCGCCCAAGGTCGAGGCGGCGCTGGATGCGGCCATCGCCAGCCTGGGCTACAAGTCGAATCCGCTGGCCAAGTCGATGATCACCGGGCGCACCAACACCATCGGGCTGTCGGTGCTGGACGTGACCAACCCCCACTTCAGCAGCATCCTGAAAGGCGCCAACCGGGTCGCGCACGATCATGAATATTCAGTGGTGCTGGTCGATACGGAAGAAACCCCGAGCCGCGAGCGCCGCACCCTGGAAGACCTGAGCCGGCGCGTGGACGGCATGATCGTGTTCTCGCGCCTGCGCGAGCACGAGATGGCCTGGATGGCCGAGATCGACAAGCCGCTGGTGTTTTTCGGCTCACTGAACGAACTGCCGATTCCCACCGTGGCCAGCGACGACCACGGCGGCGCCTTCCTGCTGGCCCAGCACCTGCGCATGCTGGGCCACCAGCGCGTCGCCTACCTCGGTTTCTCGAAGTCGCGCCGCGACGAGGAACGCCTGGGCGGCGTGCGCGAATGCCTGGACGCGGCCGGCATCGAACTCACCGTGTTCGACGGCGAGGCCCCGTCGATGGCCGAGGGCGAGCGCATGTGCTCGACCATCGTGCTGCAGGCGCAGCGGCCCGACGCGGTGATCTGCTACAACGACCTGATGGCCCTCGGCTTCATGAAGGAGGCAGCCAATCTCGGGCTGTCGATCCCGAGCGACCTGTCGGTGGTCGGCTTCGACAACATCGCCTACGGGAAGTACGTGTCACCGGCCCTGACCACGGTGGACCTGCAGAGCGAGCGCATGGGCGCCACTGCGATGAGCAAGCTGCTGCAGGTGATCCGCGGCGAGCAGGTCGAGAAGCTGACCAAGGTCGCGCCGCAGCTGGTGCTGCGCGCTTCTACGCAAGCGCGCAAGTCCTGATACAAAATCCGGCCCTGCAATACTTTACATTCCGGTAGCGTTCGCCTATATTTAGGAAAACGTTTAACAACACCGGAGACTTCCTTCATGCGTCATGCACTTCCCCTGCTGGCGGCAGCATCGCTGCTGGCCGTACCAGCTTCCGCCCAGGTCACGCCGCCGCTGCAGCGCAGCGTCGAGCAGGCCTACCCGCAGCTCGAATACCTGTTCCAGAAACTGACCAAGGAACGCGCGGGCATGACGATGGAGGGACGCGAGTCCTTCAAGGCCAAGGACAAATTCCTGCCCGGGAAAGTGGCTACCGGCCTGGCCGACGTGCTGCTGCACCTGCCGAAGGACGACCCACGCCTGGCGGGCATGCTGCGCGACTACGCCGAGATCGCCGACCTCACCATCGGCATGGACAACGAGACCTGGGGCATCTATTACTACATCGGCGCCCTGCACCGCCTGAAACAGGCCGGCCTGCTCGAGCGCGCAGTGCGCCCGGAGACCCTGGAAGCGCTGCGCAAGAAGCTCGACTGGCGCACGTTCGTCCGCACGCCCAGCTATGAGCTGATCAACCTGCCGACCAACTACTATGGCGTCGCCTTCAGCATCGCGCGCCTGCGCATGCTGATGGGCTGGGAAGACACGGCCGGCAGCGAAGTCCTGCTCGACAAGATGCTCAAGCACTATGCCGCCTACTCGGGCGAATTCGGCTTCAGCGACGAGACCGACGGCCAGGGCCGTTTCGACCGCTACAGCATCCTGCTGGCGGCCGAGATCTGCGAGCGCTTCATCGAGACCGGCCTGGAGGTCACGCCGGAACTCAAGGCCCTGCTGCGCAAGTCGGCCGACGTCGCCCTGAACAGCGCCACCGCCGACGGCAGCGGCTTCACCATGGGCCGCAGCCTCGGTCCCTACGGCGAGACCGCGATGCTGGAGATCCTGTCGACCGCGGCCTACCTGGGCGTCCTCAGCCTGGAAGAAAAGGAATACGCCTACGCCTATTCGAGCCGGATCGCCGAGCGCTATATGAAGTTCTGGTACAACCCGGAGATCCATTCGGTCGACATGTGGAACGGCGGGCGCCGCACCGACACCTACCGCGGCAAGCACCGCATCCTGGGCGAGAACTTCTCGCTGCTGCACCAGCTGATCGCCACCAACGAGATGTGGAACAAGGCCGGCATGAAGGACATCGTGCCGCGTAAGGACCTGGCCAATTGGCTGGAACGCACGCGGCCCAAGTTCAGCCTGACGCGCTTCGCGCGCGGCGAATATGATCGCGCGCTGGCGATCTGGCGCGACAAGGGCCATGTGTTCAGCCTGTCCATCATCAACGGCGGCCAGAGCCAGCACGACAACAGCCCCTACTTCCCGCTGCCCTTCGCGAACAATGTGATTTCCGGTGTGGCCGACAGCGGCCCGGAGAACTCGCAGCTGCTGCCGAAGTTCACGCTGGCCGACGGCAGCGAGCTGATTGCGACCGCGTGGATGAAGGACATCCAGGCCACGCCGCGCGGCGCCGGCCAGGCCGTCACGTATCGCCAGGATGCCGTGAGCAAGCTGGGCAAGAACCTGCCGATCAAGGATGGCCGCATCCGCGTCGAGACCGAATACAGCCTGCAGCCGGGCGCCATCACGCGCACCGACCGCTACATCCCGAGCGCGCCGCTGGAGGTGTCGAAGCTGACCCTGGACTTCCCCTCGTTCTCGAGCGGCGCCACGGTCGAGGGCAACACCGTGCGCTTCAAGGAAGGCGCGGTACAGGCCTTCGAGGTCAGCGGCTTGTCGAGCTGCACGGCGCAGCCGACCGCCGGCAGCGAACTGTATCGCGCGCCTTACGGCCAGATGAACACGATCGTCCGCTGCAGCAGCGGCGCCTTCAGCATGCGCGAGCCGCTGGTGGTGCGCTGGACCATCCGCTACCAGTAAGTCCCCTGCTCTCCACGCGACTCCTCGCGTTTGTCACCGGACCCGCGGCCCTGTCGCCGGTCCGGCTTTTTTTTACCAAGCGGTCAAACTTCAGCCGCGGCGCGGATGCTCGAGAGGATTGGGCAGGCTGCGGTCGCCCCCCATGCGCGCATCCCAGTTGTTGGCCGGCGGCGGGACGTTCGACACCGGCTGCGCGGCGTGGCGGTCGTAGATCGCGATCCAGCCGGGCACGCGCTGCGGCCGTTCCTGCGCGACGCCGGCCAGGCGCTCGATGGCGGCGGGGTTGGCGACACCCTCGGCGCCGAAGCGCACCAGGCGGTCCAGGTTCGGATGCTGGACGTCCAGAATCGAGGCCATCAGCACCAGCGGAGCGGCCGCGAACAGGTGGTAATGCAGGGCCTTGGCGGCGCGCGCCATCTCGTGCGGCAGCGAGCCGTCCGGCTGGATCTGCCCCATCGCGTGGTCGAATACCTTGCGGCCCCAGGCCAGGTAACGCTGCTCACCCGTGACGGCGCCCACGGCGGTGATGGCCAGGCCTTCCCAGTAGTAGTGGTTGTTGCGCACGCCCTTGTTGGCGTCGGCGTGCACGATGGTGACGTCGGCCAGCGCGCGGAACCAGTCCTCGATGAACTTGCGCTGTTCCGGCGTGGCCGCCGCCTGCACCCGTGCATAGCTCAGGGCAAGGCCGCCCAAGGTCCACTTGCGCGTATACCAGGACTGGTTGGTCGTCATCTTGCCGAGCATGGCGCCCTGCCTGGCCCAGGCCTCGAGCCAGCCGAGGGCGCAGCGCGCATCCTGCGGGTCGCGCTTGACTTGCCAGTCGTTGGCGCTGCGCGCCACCGCTTCCAGGTAATCGTTGACCGGCTTGACCGCGGCCTCGTTGCGCGCCTTGAGCACAGGGTCGATGATCGAACTGCGGGTGTCCGTGTAATAGCGGTTGGCGTCGATGTCGAACACGGCCGCCGGCGGCGCCGCGCAGGCCAGCGCCCTGCCGGCGCTCAGGGTGAGCAGCATGGCCGCCACAAAAGGTTTGACGGCCGCCGATCGGCGCTCCCGGGTCTCACGCTGCATGTTGCCTCCTTTTTGGAAAACGTTTAACTTATTCTAAGAGGCTGACCCGGCGAAGTAAACCAGCATTGCGACGCAACGCGTACTCTTGCTCGACTTTTACATGCACCATGGATATGCTCAGGACTACGGTAACCCTGTCGCCACTCATGCCCCAACAGCATCCTGCCCCTACGCCCATCAGCAGCCTGACCGCCAAGAAGCGCCCGGCGGTTCGCTATGCGATCCGGGTGCTGATCCTGTTCTGCGCGCTGCTGGTCGCGGCCCAGGGCTGGAGCGCCTGGACTGCACGCCAGAGCCGGCTCGCCGAGAACACGGCGGCGACCTCGAACATGGCGGCCGCACTCGCGGCCCAGGCTGAAAGCACGATCCGGATCGTCGACACCGTGCTGGCCGGCGTGGTCGAGCGCGTCGAAGTCGACGGCATCACCCCAGCCGCCTCGGACCGCCTGCGCAGCCACATGCGCAACATGGTGTCGGAGGTGAAGGAACTGAACGGCCTGTTCGTCTACGGCGCCGACGGCAGCTGGCTGGTCACCTCGCTCGACCGCCCTATCGCTGGCAACAACGCCGACCGCGAATACTTCCAGTACCACCTGCACAACCGCAGCCGCGCCGTCCACATCGGCAAGCCCATCAAGAGCCGCTCGAGCGGGCTGTGGATCCTGCCGGTGTCGCGCCGCATCGACCGTCCGGACGGCAGCTTCGCCGGCGTCGCGCTGGGCACCATCCAGATTGCCTTCTTCGCCGAGCTGTATGAGAGTTTCGACGTCGGCCGCGAAGGCGTGGTGTTCCTGGCGCGCGACGACGGTACGCTGATCTACCGCCGTCCCTTCAGCGAAAAGCTGGTCGGCAGGGACGTCTCGCGCGGCCCCGTGTTCCAGATGGTGCGCTCATCCGGTCCGATGGGAACGGCGATGCTGCGCTCGCAGATCGACGGCGTGACGCGCCTGTACAGCTACCGCCGGCTCGACAAGCTGCCGCTGATCGTCGCCACCGCCCAGTCCAAGCATGAGATCCTGGCCGAGTGGCAGCAATCGACCCTGCTGCTGTCGGCCGCCACCTTATTGGTGGTGCTGCTGCTGGTGGGTGTGGGCGCACGCCTGGTACGCCAGATCATGATCCGCGACCTGCTCGAGGCCGAGCTGCGCATCGCCGAAGAGCACCTGCAGGAACGCAACCAGGAGCTGACGGTGCTGGCCACCAACGATGGCCTGACCGGCATCGCCAACCGGCGCCACTTCGAGGAGTCGCTGTGCCTCGAACTCAAGCGCGCACGCCGGACCGGCGCCCCGCTCTCGCTGGTGCTGCTCGACGTCGACTTCTTCAAGAAGTACAACGACCGCTACGGCCACGTGGCCGGCGACGACTGCCTGCGCCAGGTGGCGGCCGCGCTGCAGGCCTGCCTGGCGCGCCCGACCGACCTGGCAGCGCGCTACGGCGGCGAGGAATTCGCCATGATCCTGCCGGCCACCGGCCAGGTCGGCGCCAGGTACGTGGCCGAGCGCCTGCGCCTGGCGGTGATGGACCTCGGCATCGCGCACGCCGACAATCCGCTCGGAACCGCCACCATCAGCGCCGGCGCCTGCACCTTCCACGGGGCGCCGGGCGACAACGAGGACCCGGAAACCTTCGTGATGCGCGCCGACGCCCTGCTCTACCGCGCCAAGGCGAACGGCCGCAACCGTGTCTGCACCGATCTCGACAACACCGGCGCGGCGCCGGTTCCCCCGCTCGCGATGTAAGTCCAAAAAAAAACCGCCCCGGATGGGGCGGCTTCGTCGTGCTTAGTGGCGGTTCGGGTTGTTCGGGCGCTCGTCGTAACGATTCGGGACGCCGTCGCCGTCACGGTCGCGGCGGGCCATGCGGTGGTCGCGGTCGCGGACCCAGCCGCCGCGCTCGAAGTACCAGCCGTTACGGTCCTGGCGCCATTCCGGACGATTATAGACATAACCGGCACGCACTTTTTCGTAGTGGCCACGTTCCCACACATAGCGGCGGCCGTTATAGCTCCAGTAGCCCGGCACCCACTCGTAGCCGCGGCGGGCGGCGGGGATCGCCTCGTTGCGCATCGGCGGCGGCGCCTGGCGCACCACGATCACTTCAGTGCGACCCTGGGCCTGCGCCTGGACCGGCGCGAAGGCTGCGGTGGAGATCAGGACAGCTGCGGTAGCGGCAAGAATGCTTTTCATGGTACTTCTCCTTTCGGTTGTGTTGGAACCACTATAGCCAAGCCCAACCGCGCACGGGAGAAATGAAAAAAGTTCTTACATTCGAAACATGCCGCCACGAAAATGTAACTGAAGCACAAAAGAAAACAGCCGGCGGGTGCCGGCTGCTTCGTGCTTCAGGGAAAAACTGGATTAGTCCAGCTTCCAGGCGTAGTCGACCTTGGTCCAGGTCGCTGCCGGTGCGCCGTCCTTGGTGCCCGGCTTGAACTTGCACGACGACAGGCCTTTCAGGGCTGCCTTGTCCAGGTTCTTGAAACCGCTCGACTTTTCCAGCTTCGATTCGGTCACGGTGCCGTCGGCGCTGACCAGGAACGATGCCGAGGTGGTGCCCTGCTCTTCGTTCATCAGCGAGGCCTTCGGGTATTCGACCGCGCACTTCTTCGGGTCGAACGATGCCGGCACTTCGGCAGCGAAGGTGGCGCCAGCGGCGGCGGTGAGGGTCATTGCAGCGATCAGTTTCACGGTCAGGTTTTTCATGTTTTTCCCCAATAAGATTTTGTTGAATTAAGTTGGCAGTCTCTACTGCGTGCCGGCCCGGAGGCCGGCCCTTCTTCTCTTCTTAGAATTCTTCCCACTCGTCGCTGGCGACGGTGGCGGCTTTCTTTGCTTTGGCAGCTGGTGCAGCCGGTGCTTCTTCCTGCGCCGCGGCCGGTTTTGCAGCCGAGCCCGCAGCTTTCTTCACCACCGGCTTTTTTAGGGCCGGGGCCGGACGCTTGGCAGCGGCCGGACGCACCACAACCGCGGTGCTGGTGGCCGGAGCTGCAGTTGCCTGCACCTCGGCCTGGTACTGCTCGCCCTCGCTCAGCTTGAAGATGCTGACGACGCGGGCCAGTTCGCTTGCCTGGTCCTGCAGGCTCTGCGCGGCGGCAGCGGCCTCTTCGACCAGGGCGGCGTTCTGCTGGGTCATGCTGTCCATCTCGATGATCGACATGTTGACCTGTTCGATACCGGCGCTCTGCTCGGCGCTGGCGTTGGCGATCTCGCTCATGATGTCGGTCACGCGTTTCACGCTCGTCACCACTTCGTCCATCGTCACGCCGGCCTGGCCGACCAGTTTGCTGCCGCGCTCGACCTTCTCGACGGAGTCGCCGATCAGGGTCTTGATCTCTTTGGCCGCAGCAGCCGAACGCTGGGCCAGGTTACGCACTTCCGAGGCCACCACCGCGAAGCCGCGGCCCTGTTCACCGGCACGGGCAGCTTCCACTGCGGCGTTCAGCGCCAGGATGTTGGTCTGGAACGCGATGCCGTCGATCACGCCGATGATGTCCGAGATCTTGCTTGCGGAGCTGTTGATCTCACCCATCGTGCCGACCACCTGCGACACCACTTCGCCACCCTTGCGGGCCACGTCCGAGGCGGTTGCCGCGAGGGCATTCGCCTGGCGGGCGTTGTCGGCGTTCTGCTTGACGGTCGAGGTCAATTCTTCCATCGCCGAGGCAGTCTTTTCCAGCGAGCTGGCCTGCAGTTCGGTACGCGAGGACAGGTCGATGTTGCCGGCTGCAATTTCACGCGAGGCGGTGCCGATGGTCTCGGTGCCGCGGCGCACCTGTTCGACGATGCCGACCAGGCTGTTGCGCATTTCTTTCATTTCCACCAGCAGGCTGCCGCGGTCCGACTCTTCGGTCTCGATCGAGATCGACAGGTCGCCGTGGGCGATGCTGCCGGCGATCGCCGCGGTGTAGGCCGGTTCGCCGCCGAGCTGCTTGCGCAGGCTGCGAGCGATCACCCAGGCTGCGGCCACGCCCATGGCGACGGCGGTCAAGAGCATGACGATCATGAAGTTACGGGCGTTCTGGAACTCCGACTCTGCATCCGTCTTGCTCTGGGCGTTCTGCTTTTCTTCCTGGATCGCCAGCTGGTCCAGCGCTTCCATCCACTTCTTCTGCACCGGGCGCACTTCGCGGATCATGACGCGGGTAGCGTCCATCGCGTTGTTGGCCAGGTAGAGTTCCGAGGCTTTCTGGATGGCCGGCATGGCCTGGCCTTCGAATTCCTTGATCTGTGCCAGCAGGGCTTTTTCCTTGTCGGTGGCGTGGGCCGCAAACAGGCTCGACAGCTTCTTCTGGGCTTCGTCGTACTTCTTGGTCTGTTCCTTGAACTTGACCATTTCCGGTTCCATGTCGGCCGGATCAGTCATCAGGGTCAGGACGCGCAGCGAAGCGACACGGTCGCTGACGTTGTTGCGCATGTCGATCACCAGGCCGGTCGACACGTTGCTAACGCTGACCACCTTGTCGAGGCGGTCCTGGATCTGCGCCATGCGCATGATGCCGACCGCGGTCACGACGATCAGCAGCACCAGCACCAGTGCGAAACCGAGTGCGAGGCGGGTACCGACCTTCAAGTTATTCAAAAAAGCCATTCCTGTTCATCCCTGTATCTATTGATCGAATTTCGCCCGGTTCCCTGCGCCGTGCGACGCGTTCCACGGTCATTTCATGACCGATGGGTATTTCCGACAGGATAAATCAAAAGTTCCCACCGGAAAGTCAGAAATCGACTGCAACATCCGAACTGTTTCAGCTCAACAACAGTGTTGGTGACACTCAACGTGTAGGGAGCGAGAGAAATTATGCGTGTAGTCTTGCCGCTCGGCAAGCTTTAAGCAACTTGTCTAGGCATTTTTGACCCGCAACTGTCGCTATTTGCCGACAAGCAATAAAAAAAGCGTACCGAAGTACGCCTTAGGAGAGAGACAAAAGCCGGCTCAGGCGGCGATCGGCATGCGCGCCGCAGCTTCGAGCAGCAGGGCCGGATCGGCGCCCGCGAGCTTCTTCGGGTCGGACAGCATTTGGCGGAAGGCGCGCGCCCCCGGCAGTCCGGTCATGATGCCCAGCATGTGGCGGGTGATGCTGTTGAGCTTGAAACCATGCTGCTGGTAAAGGCGCAGCTGCTCGGCGATGTAGGGAATCATGGCTTCCAGCACTTGCACCCGGGTTTTTACTGGCGCGTCGAGGTCGCCGTAGAAGCGCCGGTCCCAGTCCGCCATCACCCAGGGGTTGTGGTAGGCCTCACGCCCCAGCATCACGCCGTCCACGTGTTCCAGGTGCAGGGCGACCTCGTCACTGGTCTTGATGCCGCCGTTGATGATGATTTCCAGTTCCGGGAACTCGCGCTTGAGTTGATACGCCACTTCGTAGCGCAGCGGCGGGATTTCGCGGTTTTCCTTGGGCGACAGGCCCTTCAGCACGGCATTGCGGGCATGCACGATGAAGGTACGGCAGCCGGCGTCGGCGATGGTGCCGATGAAGTCGCGCACGAACCCGTATTCCTCGTTGTAGTCGATGCCGATGCGGTGCTTGACCGTGACGTCGACCGAAACCGCGTCGCGCATCGCCTTGACGCAGTCGGCCACCAGCTGCGGCTCCCCCATCAGGCAGGCGCCGAAAGCGCCCTTCTGCACCCGCTCCGAAGGACACCCGCAGTTCAGGTTGATCTCGTCGTAACCCCACTGCTCGCCCAGCTTCGCGCTTTTGGCGAGATCAAGTGGGTCGCTGCCGCCCAGCTGCAGCGCGACCGGGTGTTCGCTGTCGTCGTAGCGCAGGTGACGTTCGACGTCGCCATAGACCAGGGCGCCGGTGGTCACCATCTCGGTGTACAGCCAAGTGTGCTTGGTGATGTGGCGGTGGAAGACGCGGCAGTGGCGGTCGGTCCAGTCCATCATCGGGGCGACGGACAGGCGGCGCGACGGCAGGGCCTTGGCGGAAAGGTCGGAGCGGACGGGTGCGAGAGACATGGATCGGTCGCGCGACGGTGATGACGGCGCGAAAAGCAGCGAAAGGGCGACATGATAGACCAAATGCGCCTGCCCGTCCGTATATGGGGCAGGCCATGCGGATCAGGGCAGGCGCAGCATAACGAAGATGGACCGGCGGATCGCGTCGCGCCGCGCGGCGCAGGGGTGGCGAATCAGGCCTGGCGCGTGGCGCCCGGCTTGCGGCGCAGCGCGCTGATGCCTGCCAGGCCGAGTGCGATCAGGCCCAGGCTGGCCGGCTCCGGCACTTCGCGCGCGGCGTCGAAGCGCAGGTTGTCGAAGAACAGGAAGCCGGCGCTGCCGCTGGCCAGGTTTTCCGCGAAGCGGATTTCGTCGAACAGCGCGCCGTCGACCCGCAGGATGCCGGCGCGGCCGTAGGGCCCATTGCTGAAATAGCGGTTGTCGACATTGATGGTGGTATTCCAGGCCAGGTCGCCATAGGCCAGCGCGGACAGCGAGAAGCTCGAGACCAGTTGTCCCTTCAGGTACAGGTCGAAGCTTGCCGTGCCCTGGCGGTCATCGAGGAAGGCGTCCAGCGCGAGCTTCGACACCGTGCCATCGAAGCGGATCGCGAAGCTGTCCTCCTGGGCGTTATTGCTGCAATCCGGGCCATAAGTCCCGAGGCTGTTCATGGGCATGCCGTAGGCGCTCCAGGCGCCGTAGCCGCATGCGTTGGCGCGCACCGAACCTGAGAAGGTCACGCCCTGTGCCTGGAACTGGTTGGTGATGAGCGTATTGGCGGCGAGCTGCCCGGCGCCGTCGAAATCCAGGGAAGTCCCATATGCATACCCGTCGCTCGTGGTCCAGCCGGCGCTCGGAACGGCGTGGGCGAGTTGGGCGGCGGTCAGCAGCACGCAGGAGGCCACAGCACGAAGCAATTTACTCATCAAGAAACCTCATTAATATTTACGATAGTTCTCACAAGCAAGAAACATACCGTTGATGCAAGTAACTGATTTATTTGGCTTTCAGTTTCGACATGAAACTGTACTGTAAGAATTGTCGACAGTGTCTAAACGCTAGGAAAACGAAAATTTTTTCGAAGCAGGCGCAACAATCCCAAACCATCGGAAGGCGCGGCGATTTAAAATCGCGGGTAATTTCCGCACAGAAACCTGCCCATCCTCATGAATCTTCACGTCCAGCCTGCCAGCCAGGATCCGCTTGCGCAGCACCGCCGCGCCGTCCAGCGCAACCCGCGCGACGCCAACGCTCACGCCCTGCTCGGCCTGGCGCTGCTGAAAGCACGCCAGCTCGACGCCGGGGTTGCCAGCCTGCGCCGCGCGCTCGAACTCAATCCGAAGGTGCGCGGCCTGCAGGCCGTGCTGGCCGCCGCCCTGTTCGAACTCGAACGCTTCGAGGAAGCGGTGAGCGCCTACCGGGCCGCGCTGCGCTTCGAGAACGGCGCCGACCTGCACCAGGGCCTGGCCGACGCACTGCTGCGCCTCGGTCGCGCCGCCGAGGCTGAAGCCCCGGCCCGGCGCGCCGTCGAGCTGGCTCCGAGCAACGTGGCGCTGCTGCTCAGCCTGGGCAATGTCCTGCATGGACAGGGCAAGCTGGAGGAAGCGGTCACGGTATTCGAGCGTGTGCTGGTGCTCGCGCCCGACCTGCTGGATGCGCGCTACGACCTCGGGTTGCTGCTCGCCCTGTGCGCGCGCCATGGTGAGGCGATCGCCTGCCTGCGCAGCGTGCTCGAGGCCGCGCCGGAACATGCCGGCGCCCTGCTCCAGCTCGGCCGCAGCAGCCGCGCCCTGAAACAATACGCCGATGCGGCCGGCTACTTCCGCCGCCTGCACGCCTTGAGCCCGGATCGCATCGAGGTGCTGATCGACCTGGGCGCCGCGCTGCGCATGTCCGGCGACCTGGCCGGTGCCGCGGCATTGATGCAGCAGGCGCTGGAACTGGCGCCGGACAATACCGAAGTCATGTACGTCCTGCTCGGCGCCTGCTTCTCCATGGGCGAGTGGGAGCTGGCGATGCAGCTGGCGCGCCAGGCGCTCGATCTGCGCCCCTCGGCGCAGGCCCACAGTGTGCTGCTGTTCATCATGAGCCACTGCTGCATGGATGCCGAGGAGCTGACCCGCGAACACTTCGCCTTCGCCGAGCGCTGGGAGACCGGGCTGCGCGCCCTGCGCCAGCCGCATTCGAACAGCCGCGACCCGCAGCGCCGCCTGCGCGTCGGCATCGTCTCGGCCGACCTGTACGACCACGCGGTGACCAACTTTGTGGCGCCGGTGTTCGAAGCCCTGAAGGACAGCCCGGGCGTGGCGCTGTATGCCTACTATAACAATACCGTCGAGGACGCGATGACGGCCCAGCTGCGCGAGGTCGCCGCCGCCTGGCGCCCGATCGCGCAGCTGGACGACGATGCGGCCGAGCGTCTGATCCGCGAAGACGCGATCGACATCCTGATCGACCTGTCCGGGCACTCGGCGCTCAACCGCCTGCCGCTGTTCGCGCGCAAGCCGGCGCCGCTGCAATGCAGCTGGATCGGCTACGCCGGCACCACCGGGCTGGAAGCGATGGATTACATCTTGTACGACCAGTTCTCGCTGCCGGAAGGCCGCTATGACGAGCAGTTCAGCGAAAAGATCGTGCGCTTGCCGCTGGGCGCGCCGTTCACCCCGGCCACCGTGGCGCCGCCGGTGAACGAGCTGCCGGCCCTGCGCAACGGCTACATCACCTTCGGCAGTTTCCACCGCCTTAACAAGCTGAACCGGAACGTGATCGGCCAGTGGGCACGCCTGCTGCATGCCGTACCGGACTCGCGCATGCTGCTGGGCGGGATGCAGACCGGCACCGAGGAAGTCCTGACCAGCTGGTTTGCCGAACACGGCATCGGGCGCGAGCGCCTGCTGTTCCGCAATCGCACCCACGTGTACGGCTTCCTGGAACAGCACCACGACGTGGACGTCTGCCTGTGCCCCTTCCCGTACAGCGGCTCGACTACGATCGGCCAGGCGCTGTGGATGGGCGTGCCGACCCTGATTCCGGTCGGGGAAACCAATCCGAGCCATGCGGCCGTGCCGGTCATGGCCCACCTCGGGCTGGCCGACTTCGTGGCCGACAGCGAAGCGACCTATATTGCCCTCGGCGTGTTCCTGTCGCAGAACCTGGATGCGCTGGCGACCATGCGCGCCACCATGCGCAAGCGCTTCACCGATTCGCTGCTGGGCTACCCCGGCATCACGGCGGCGGCGCTGGAGTGCGCCTGGCGCATGATGTGGCAGCGCTGGTGCGCGGACGAAGCCCCGGCCCCGCTGCGGGTGCGCCTGTCGGACCTGAAGCTGCCGGCCTGATGGCCTGTCCGGCCGCCGCCCCTGCGGCCGGACGCATTTGTGACGCTGAGAAAAAGAAAAAGAAAGAAATTTAAAAAAATTTCCGTGCGGCACTTAATGCCGGGTTCGTGGCGGTCGCCTTGTACTGTTGAGAGCGAGTGACGCACTCGAAACCGAACCCAACAGGAGCTGAACATGCTGAGCCTTCACACCAACAACGCTGCACTGTCCGCACAAAACTCGATCAGCCGCACCCAGAGCTCGCTGTCGACCTCGATGACCCGCCTGTCGACCGGCTACCGCATCAACTCGGCAATGGACGACGCTGCCGGCCTGCAGATCGCTTCGCGCCTGAAAGCCCAGACCTCGGGCATGGCCGTCGCAATGCGCAACACCCAGAATTCGACCTCGATGCTGCAGACCGCCGAAGGCGCGCTGGACGAAGTCGGCAACATGCTGGTCCGCATGAAGGATCTGGCAACCCAGTCGGCCGACGCTTCGTCGACCGCAGCCGACAAGACCGCCATGCAGTCGGAATACGATGCACTGGGCCTGGAACTGAAGAACATCCTGCAAAACACCACCTTCGGCGGCACCAAGCTGCTGGTCGGCGGCACCGTCGCTTCGTCGATGACCTTCCAGATCGGCGCTTCGTCGAGCGAAACGATGTCGGTCAACCTGTCGACCGACATGACCTCGATGGCATCGCAGGTCAGCGCTGCAACCGCGAACTACACCTCCACCACCACCGGTACCGAACTGACCGCCAGCGCCAACGCCACCATCGGCAAGCTGGAAACGGCACTGGACAGCGTCAACAAGGTGCGTTCGGGCCTGGGCGCTGCAGCGAACCGCCTGGAACACGTGTACAACAACCTGTCGAACATCAGCACCAACAGCAAGGCCGCACAAGGCCTGATCATGGACGTCGACTTCGCTAGCGAAAGCGCCAACATGACCTCGAACCAGATGCTGCTGCAGGCTGGTACCGCAATGCTCAAGCAGTCGAACAGCATGTCCTCGATGGTCATGTCGCTGCTGCAGTAATGGCCGCCAACCCGGGCCAGCCCGGGTAGAATCTTCAAAGGCCAGCCTTCCGGTTGGCCTTTTTTCGTTTTGATCGGGGTCCATCATGACCGTCTCGCTGCCCGCCCTGCCTCCCGCCGCCGTTCCCCCGCTCGCTCCCGGCGCCGTCGCGGCGGCCGCGCCCGTGGCCCTGCTCACCCAGGGCGGCGCGCCCGAGCTGCCCTTCTCCAATCCCCTGGCCGAGGCCCTCCCGGCGCTGCCGGCGGCAAGCGCGGACCCCGGCGCCGAGGGCGCGGCGATGCGCCCCGACCAGGCCTTGCTGGCGCGCCAGCTGGCCTATCCCCACCAGGATGGCGCCGCGCTGGCGCGCCAGTGGCGCTTCCAGGTGCGCAGCCTGGGGAGCCAGCTGAGCGGGCGCGCCATGGCCGCCAGCGGCGGGCTGCTGTCGCCGGCCCAGCTGGCCCTGGCCCAGCAGGGCCAGGCCCCGCGCGTGGCCGAGCAGCTGCTGCCCCATCCGGATGCCTGGCGCTTCACCGTGCATGCGGGCGACCACCGCGCCCAGCACCTGGCGGTGCTGGCGCGCGACGCCGACCAACCGCCGGGGCGCCGCAAGCGCCCGCGCGCGGCCCTGCGCCTGGAACTGGAACTGGCGGACGGCAGCACGGTGGTGGTCCAGGTGGACCCGCTGCCGCAGGGGGTGGCGATCGAATTGTGCGCGGCCACGCCCGATGCGCTGGCGCAGCTGCGCGCGCTGCAGCCGGAACTGGAAGCGGCAATGGAAAAGGCCGGCGTGCAGGTGGTGCGCTGGCAGTTGTCGGACCGCCTGCCCTTCGGCGGCAGCCACGCCGTGGTCGCGAATGCCGAAGCGGCGGCCGAGGCGCTGACGCTGGATGTGTTCCGCGCCGTCACCGAGCTGGCGCTGCGCCTGCCGGCCGAGCCGCAGGCCCATGCGCCGGCCCAGGAAGCGTAAGGATCAGGCGGCGCGGATCAGCGCCGCGATGCGCTCGACGTCTTCCAGCGCCAGCTGGGGATAGATCGGCAGGCACAGGACGCGCGCCGCCGCGTCGCCCGCCACCGGCAGGTTGTCGCGCCGGGCCGAGGGCAAGCCGCGGTACATCGGGAAGTCGCTGATCAAGGGATAGAAGTAGCGGCGGCCATGCACGCCGGCTTCCTTCAGGCGCGCGTACAGCGCGTCGCGCGACTCGGGGTAATCCTCGCCCACCAGGATCGGGAAATAGGAATGGTTGGCCGAGGCTTCGCCGCCCTCGCCCATGGGCGCAATGCCCGGCACGTCCTTCAGGAGTTCGCGGTAGGCGCGGTCGATCTCGGCGCGGCGCGCGATGGCCTCGTCCACGCCGCGCAGCTGCAGCATGCCGAAGGCGGCGTTAATCTCGCTCATCTTGCCGTTGATGCCGGGCGCCACCACCGTCACTTCGTCGACGAAGCCGAAATTCTTCAGGTGGTCGATGCGCTGCTTGGTCTTGGCGTCCGGGCAGATGATGGCGCCGCCCTCGAAGGTGTTGAACACCTTGGTCGCATGGAAGCTCAGCACCGACAAATCGCCATGGCGCAGGATGCTGCCGCTGGCATCGCGCACCCCGAAGGCGTGCGCCGCGTCGTAGATCACCTTCAGGTTGTAGTTGTCAGCGATGCGCTGGATCGCCGCAACGTCGCAGGGACGCCCGTAGCAGTGCACCGGCATGATGGCGGTGGTCTGGGGCGTGATCGCCGCCTCGATCTTTTGCGGATCGAGGTTCAGGGTGTACGGGTCGACGTCCACGAACACCGGCTTGATGCCGTTCCACAGCAGCGAATGCGCGGTCGCGACAAACGAGTAGGGCGTGGTGATCACCTCGCCCGTCACGCGCAGCGCCTGCAGCGCCGTCACCAGGGCCAGGGTGCCGTTCGAGAACAGCGCCAGGTGCTCGACACCGAGATACTCGCACAGCGCCTTTTCCAGCTGCTGGTGGAAAGGGCCGCCGTTGGTCAGGATCTTGTTTTCCCAGATCTGCTCGAGATAGGGATAGAAGTCTTCCAGCGCTGGCAGCTGCGGCTGGGTCACGTAGATCGGCTTGCGGTTCATGATGGCTTCCCTTGCGCTTGGCGTTTAGCCCACGGTGCCGACGATCGAGACGTCGCGGTTTTCCGGGATTTCGTTGTACGACAGGACGTGCAGGCCCGGCGCAAACAGGCGCGCATAGCGCGCCAGCAGCGGGCGCACCTGCGGCAGCACCAGCAGCAGCGGCGGGGTGTGCTGCTGCTTCATCTGCTCGCGCGCCACCGGCATGTTGATCTGCAGCTGGGACAGCAGCTGCGGGTCGATCGGGTAATTGTCGAGCGCGACCTTGCCGCCGTTGTTCTGGCGTGCCTGGTTCAGGGAACCGAGCAGCATGTTTTCCAGTTCGGCCGACAGGTTAAAGGCCGGCATGTCCTTCTTCTTGCCGAACAGGCCGGCAACGATCTGGCGCCGCAGCGCGCAGCGCACCTCGGCCGCCAGCAGGATCGGGTCCTTGGTGGTCTCCGAACTGTCCAGCAGCGTGGTGGCGACCACCACGATGTCCTTCAGCGACACGCCCTCCCCCAGCAGCACGCGGAACACGCGCAGCAGCTGGGTGTGGGTCAACGCCTTCTCCAGCGCGCCGGCCAGCTTCGGCGACAGCGCCTGCAGGCGCTCCAGGATCGCCGGCACGTCTTCGTGACGGAACAGCTCGTGCAGGTATTCGCGCACCACTTTCGAGGTGTGGGTCGCGATCGCGCTCGAGACCTCGACCACCTGGTAGCCCAGGCCCAGCGCGTCGGCCTTCTGCTCCGGCGCGATCCAGGTGATCGCCATGCCGTAGGCCGGCTCGATGCCGGGGATGCCATCCAGTTCGCCGTAGACGTTGGGCGACGGGATCGCCATCAGGTGGTCCGGCATCACCTCGGCCTCGGCCACCACGATGCCCGACAGGCTGATCGCATACTGCGAAGGGCGCAGGGCCAGGTCGTCGCGCACGCCGATGTTCGGCAGCAGCATGCCCATCTGCTCGGACAGGCTCTGGCGCACGCCCTTGATGCGCTTAGGTAATGGTTCGCCCTGGGCCTTGTCGATCATGCCGACCAGCTTGTAGCCGACGGCGACCGTGACCGGCTGCACCACGGGCAGCGCCTGCCAGTCGAGGTCGGGGGCGCGCTCGTCGCGCAGCGCCGCTTCGATCGCGGCCACGCCCGCATTGTCGGGCGCCTTGACGATCTTGGTCAGGCGCCAGCCGACGTAGGCAACTACGCCGCCGAAGATGAAGAAGGTCACGGTCGGCATGCCCGGCACCAGGCCGAGGATGATCATCACGCCGGCGGCCGAGAACAGCACTGCCGGCTGGGCCAGCAGCTGGCCGCCGACCTGCTTCTCGAGGTCGCCCGATTCGCCGATGCGGGTCACCAGGATCGCCGCCGCCGCCGACAGCAGCAGCGCCGGGATCTGGGCCACCAGGCCGTCACCGATGGTCAGCAGCGCATACACCTTGAAGGCTTCGCCCAGCGGCAGGCCGTGCATCAGGGCGCCGATGGCGATACCGCCTACCAGGTTGATGATCAGGATCAGGATCGAGGCGACGGCGTCGCCGCGCACGAACTTCGAGGCGCCATCCATGGCGCCGTAGAAGTCCGCTTCGGCCGCGACATCCAGGCGGCGCTGGGTGGCCTTTTCCTGGTTAATCAGGCCTGCGTTCAGGTCGGCGTCGATCGCCATCTGCTTGCCCGGCAGCGCGTCCAGCGTGAAGCGCGCCGACACTTCCGAGATCCGCTCCGCGCCCTTGGTCACCACGATGAAGTTGATGATCATGAGGATCACGAACACGACCAGGCCGACCACGAAGTTACCGCCGATGACGACGTTGGCGAAGGATTCGATCACATGGCCGGCGGCGTCGGTGCCGGTGTGGCCGTTGAGCAGCACGACGCGGGTCGAGGCCACGTTCAGCGCCAGGCGCATCAGGGTGGTGCCCAGGATCACGGTCGGGAACACCGAGAAGTCGAGCGGACGCTTGGCCGTCACCGACACCAGGATCACGATCAGGGCCAGCACGATGTTGAACGTGAACAGCACGTCCAGCAGCACCGGCGGCAGCGGCAACATGATCATCGCCAGCAGCGCGATCAGGAACACCGGCCCGGCGAACTTCTGGCGCTTCAGCTCCGAAATGAAGGCGTTAAAGGAATTCATGCAGTAACCTCGCTCAGATGAGATGGAACGACCACCTCGTTGGGGAACCGTGGGGGCGCCTGGCGCCGGCCTGCACGGAACGCGTTCAGTTGTAGGACGTAATTCAGTACCTGGGACACCGCCTGGTACAGCTGCGCAGGGATCTGCTGCTGTACCTGGCTGGTGTTGTAGATCGCGCGCGCCAGCGGCGGCAGCGACAGGGTTTCGATCTGGTGCTCACGCGCGATGCGCTTGATGTACAGCGCCATCTCGTCCACGCCCTTGGCCACCACGAAAGGCGCTTCGGCGCGGTCGGTATCGTACTTCAGCGCCACCGCGTAGTGTTCCGGGTTGACGATCACCACGTCGGCCGTCGGCACGCTCTTGCGCACGCTGCGCTGGGCCAGCTGCTGCTGCAGCTGGCGGATGCGCTGCTTCACTTCCGGCCGGCCTTCGTTGCTCTTATGTTCTTCCTTGATTTCCTGCTTGCTCATGCGCTGGTCTTTGGTGAACAGGAAGGCCTGCACCGGCACGTCGATCAGGGCGAACACCACGAACACGGCCACCATGGCCATCAGGCCGTCCAGCATCAGGGCGGTGCCGCCGGCCAGCGCGTCCGGCAGCGCCATGCGCTGCAGCTCGACGTAGGCCTTGATGGCGGACGAGGTCACGTGCCACAGCACGAAGCCCAGCACGATCGCCTTGGCCGCCGAGGTAGCGAAACCGATCCAATGCTTTTGCGAGAACAGGTTGCCCAGGTTGGTCAAGGGGCTGAGGCGGCTGAACTTCGGCGCCAGGTTCTTGCTCGACACGATCCAGCCGCCGGGGAACATGCCGGCGGCGACGATCGCTACCGGAATCACCGCCAGCGGCAGCACCATTTTAATCAGGAGCATCAGCGCGCCCGTGAACACCACCGACATCGCGTTCTCAATGGCGCCCGCCTCGCCCAGCGGCACGTAGATCAGCCTGAACAGCGAACGGAAGGACTCGAGGTAACCGGGCAGCAGCATCGCGAACAGCTTCAGGCTCACCAGGATGCCGACCGCCGTCGACAGGTCGCGCGAACGGACGACCTGGCCTTCATCGCGCGCCTTTTTCAGTTTCTGCGCTGAGGGCTTTTCGGTCTTGTCGCCGCCGGTACCGTTATCGGCCATGCGCCATCCTCATCTGATCCTGCAGCATCTCCAGGATCTGGTTGGTCATCGACACGTAATGCTCGGGGATGAAACGCACCACCTGCACCAGCATCAAGAGGCCAAAAATCGTCACCAGCGAGAAGCCCAGCGAAAACAGGTTCAAACTCGGCGCGACCCGGTTCAGGAAACCGAACCCGATCTGCACCACCATTGTCGAAAACACGATCGGCAGCGCCAGCAGCACCGCCGCGGAAAACACCCAGGCCACGTTCAGCGCGATGGCCTCCAACAGCATCGGCCCGAAGCCGGCGCCGATCGGCCAGGCCTTGAAACTCTGGCCCGCCACGCCCATCAGCACCAGGTGGCCGTCGATCCCGAAGAACACCAGGATCGCGACCAGCGACATCAGGCCGGACACCACGTCCGAGGCTTGGCCGTTGACGGGGTCGTTCATCTGCGCCATCGAGAAGCCGATCTGGCTCGAGGCGATGAAGCCGAGCATGGTGATCACGGCCATCGCGAACTGCAGCGCCAGCCCGATCACGCCGCCGATCACGGCCTGCTCCATCATGGTGACCACGCCGGCCAGCGAGAACGGGTCGGGCATGGTCGCGACCTTCGTCACCGGCAGCATCATGAAGCTCAGGGCGACCGACAGCAGCGCGCGCACCGGCACCGGGACCGCACCCTCGCCCAGCACCGGGGCGGTCGAGAGCATGGCCATGATGCGGCAGAACGGCCACCACAGGGCATTCATCAGCGGCAGCAGGAAGCCGACCAGCTCCATGGTTCTATGCGGCTCCGCTAGGTCGCGAGCGTGGCCGCGCGCTGGAACACCGAGACGCAGTAATCCATCAGCGTCGAGGTCATCCAGTGGCCGGCGAGGATCAGCGCCGCCAGCGTCACCAGGAGGCGCGGCAGGAAGCTCAGGGTCTGCTCGTTGATCTGGGTCGCGGCCTGGAACAGGGCCACGATCAGGCCCATCACCAGGCCCGGCACCACCAGCACCAGCACCAGCAGCATCACGACCTGCAGGGCCTCGACCACCAGGTCGACTGCGATATCGGGAGTCATGTCTTTGCTTTCTTGACGCTAATAGCCGTGGATACTGCCGACCAGGGTGTTCACGGTCAGGGTCCAGCCATCCACCAGCACGAACAGCAGCAGCTTGAAGGGCAGCGAAATCACCAGCGGCGAGAGCATCATCATGCCCATCGCCATCAGCACCGAGGACACCACCAGGTCGATGATCAGGAAGGGAATGAACAGCATCGCCCCGATCTGGAAGGCGGTCTTCAGTTCCGACAGCACGAAGGCGGCCAGCTTCACGGTGAAGCCGCGCTGCTCGGGCGCCAGGTTGGCCGGCTCGCCCGCCAGGTGCGCGACTTGGGCCAGCGAGGTCTTGCTGGTCTGGGCCAGCATGAAGCGCGACACCGGCACTTCCGCGATCCGCAAGGCCTGCTCCAGACCGATCTTGTCCTTGTCATAGGGCAGGAAGGCGTCGCGCCACACGGCTTCGCCCACCGGGCGCATCACCAGGATGGTCAGGATCAGGGCGATGCCGGTGATGATCCGGTTCGGCAGGCCCTGCTGCAGGCCGAGGGCCTGGCGCAGCAGCGACAGCACGATCACGAAACGGGTGAAGCTGGTCATCATCATGACCATCACGGGCAGCAGCCCGAGCAGGGTCATCAGGACCAGGATCTGCGACTTGACCGTCATGCCCTGGGTCGAGCCGGGGATCACGCCGGGCAGGATGCTCGGTCCCTGCTGCTGGGCGTCGGCGGGGAGCGCGACCAGCAGCAGCGGCAAGACAAGCGCGCCGGCCACGGCCAGCGCGGTGCGGCGCGGGTGTGACATCACCCGCGCGCCGCGGACTGCCAGGGTCATGACGTCAGGGCGTCCAGGTTCAGGCCGTCGAGGTCGATGACCTTCAGGCCGTACTGCTCGCCGGCGACGACGACTTCGGCGCGGCCGATCGGCGCGCCGTTGACCTTGATGACCAGCGGTTCGCCCGCCAGGGCGTCCAGCGGCACCACCGAGGCCGGGCCGATCGCCATCAGTTCCTGCAGCGAGATACGGGCCGAGCCCACTTCCAGCGTCAGGGTGACCGGGATGCGGCGCATCATCTGCGGCAGCTGGCGCGCGGCGTTCTTGCCGGCGACCGCGGTCGCGGCGTCGACGCCTTCCAGGTCATCGATGATCACGTCGTCGCCCAGTTGCCCATTCAGTTGATCGTTCAGGTTCATATCAGATTTACTCGGCATCTTCAAAAGAGGTTAGACAGAGTTTTCCTTTGTGCTCGGCCACGGCGGCCGTGAACAGGCGCGATTCGTCCAGCAGCACGTCGGCGCGCCCGACCGACACGGGGATCACGTCCCCCACCTTCATCTCGAACAGCGCGCCCAGGGTCACTTCCTTGCTGACCAGGCGGCCTTCGAGCTTGACGAACAGGCCGGAGGACAGGCCGTCGTTGCCGGCGCGCGCGGTGCGCACGCTGTTGCGTTCTTCCTTCAGGCCCTGCAGCACGTGGGCCATCAGTTCCTGGTCCAGGCCGATCCAGCACTGGCTCAGCTGCTCGCCCTCGGCGCCCAGCGCGGACAGGGTAATGCGGATCACCCAGCCGGCCTTGCCGGGGGCGCTGGCCGGGGTCGGCGCTTCCACCACCGCGGCGTCCGCGCCCGGCACGTCCACGCCCACCGCATGCAGGCCTTCGGCCACGCGGGCGTTCAATCCTTCGACCAGCTGCGCGGTCAGGGTCGCGGCCAGCCTTTCCTCGGTGGCGGTGACGCGTTCGGCGCTGGGGTCGCGCGGCGCCGAGGCGCCGGGCGCCTTGTTCTTGCGGCCGTAGCGGCCTTCCAGCAATCCCAGCAGCAGGCTGCGCTCGAACGCCACCGCGGCGGTGCCGAGCGGGCCGGGCACCGCCAGCCAGCGCAGGGCCGCGTCGTCGGGGGCGCGCTCGAAGGACAGGTTCGCCAGCCGGTAGGCGCCCCAATAGCGGCGCCCGCCCGGTCCGCCCATCGCCGTGCCCAGGGCATCGGCGAAGCGGCGCGCGAACTTCGGCAGCAGGTGCACCGGGCGTCCCAGCAGGCTGGGATCGAGTACCTGGTACTTACTGGAGCGGTCGGCCCCGTCCTTGCGCGATCGGTCGAGTGGATTCATCGGCATTGTTTATTGGTCACTGGGAAACGGCGAATGACTTTTTTTCATTCCTCAAGGAAACTATTATACATGGAGATTTGCGCCAAATACTTTGACATTCGCCTTTGATTTCCCACTTGCCCTACGGTAATATCTCTCCTATCGCATTCGCTTCACCCGACCCTTCCCTAGTCGCACCACAGGGAAACCCCAGCAAAAGGGTCAAGAATAAAACGGCCGTTCGTAGACACCGATTTAACAATTAGAGCCGCTTACGAGGCTTTTTGACGACAAAAGAAGCCACACTTTGTCGTCTCCGCACAACAGGCGCAGCACACCTGCAGTACAACTTTTTAGCACTGGAATGACGTAATGGGAACCGAACTTGCCGGTCTGATCAAAGCTGACCTTGCAGCACTGACAAACGAAGCCAATCGCCTGTCCATCGCGCCGGCCGCCAATCCAGCGCCGAACGGTGCATTTAACAATTCATCCGGCACTTTTTCCTTCACTCAGACCATGAAGGATGCGATCGCCAGCGTCGACCAGGAAGACCGCGCCGCCGGTGAGCGCATGGCGGCCGTGGATGCCGGCAAGAGCGACGACCTGGTGGGCGCCATGCTGGCCAGCCAGCAAGCCAGCCTGTCCTTCTCGATGTTGATGCAGGTACGTAACAAAGTGATGGGCGCGGTCGACGAACTGATCAAGCTCCCGGTCTGACCTCTCCCTTATTGCAGAGACGCGAAGAGAATAACCCGTGATTTCCTCCATCAAAGCCGCCATGGGCGGCAAGAAGCCGGCCCTGCCCGCCCTGCCGCCTGCGCTGCGCAACAACCTGTCCCTACTGCTCGGACTGGCCGTGGCCATCACCGCCGCCGTCATGCTGTTCCTGTGGCAGGACCAGTCGAACTACAAGCCGGTGTTCGGCGCGCGCGAAAAGGTCGCCGCCAGCGACATGATGAGCGTGCTGGAAGCCGAGCAGGTCCCCTACCGCATCCACCCGGAGAGCGGCCAGGTGATGGTGCCGTCCGGCGAACTGGGCAAGGTGCGCATGCTGCTGGCCGCCAAGGGCGTGACCGCCCAGCTGCCGGCCGGCCTGGAACTGATGGACCGCAATGACCCGCTGGGCGTGTCGTCCTTCGTGCAGGACGTGCGCTTCCGCCGCGGCCTCGAAGGCGAACTGGCGCAGAGCATCCTGACCATGGACGCGATCGCCTCGGCGCGCGTGCACCTGGCGATCGCCAAGACCAGCTCGTTTGTTGCCGGCGCCAGCGACCAGTCCTCGGCCTCGGTGGTCGTTGCAGTCAAACCCGGTCGCACGCTGTCGAACGAACAGATCGCCGCCATCGTCAACATGGTGTCGAGCAGCGTCGCCAACCTGAGCCCGAGCCGCGTGTCGCTGGTCGACCAGGCCGGCAACTACCTGTCCTCGCGCGTGGATCTCACCGACGGCTTCGACGGCCAGGTGCAGGGCGATACCGCCTCCAAGCACTTCACCGACGACGTGCGCAAGAACGTCAACGAACTGCTCGGCCCGGTGCTGGGCGCGAATAACTTCCGCCTGTCGGTCACCGCCGACGTCGACAACGACAAGGTCGAAGAGACCCAGGAAAAGTACGGCGAAGCCCCGAAGGTCACCAGCGAAGCGATGCGCGAAGAGATGGAGCGCAACCGCATGGCCCTGGGCGTGCCGGGCACCCTGTCGAACCGTCCGCCGCAGGCCGCCGCCGATCCGGCCGCCGCGCAAGCCGCAGCGCAGAACCCGGACGCCGCTGCCGCCAAGCCGGACGACGGCAGCGCACGCAAGAACGCCACCACCCGCCAGTACGCCTATGACCGTGCGATCACCCAGATCAAGCGCTCGCGCGGCCGCCTGAAGAAGCTGTCGGTGGCGGTGGTGCTGAACAATGCCAGCGCCGCCAACCCGAAAGTCGGCTATACCCCGGCCGAACTGGCCAACATCGAAAAGATCCTGAAGGGCGGCCTGGGCATCGACGCCACCCGCGGCGACGTGCTGACCGTTTCCAGCCTGAGCTTCCCGGCTGCGCCGGTGGCCCAGGAATGGTGGCAGGAACGCGACAACGTGGTCGACATGACGAGCTACGGTATGTATGCTCTCGCCGCTCTGCTCGGCTACCTGCTGCTGGCCCGTCCGCTGCTGCGCGCGGTGACCTCGCGCCTGGCGCCGCAGCCGCCGCTCGTCCCCGCTGCACCGGCCCTGCCGGGCATGCCTGGCGGCGCCGCAGCCACCCCGGACGGCATCGCGGCCCTGCCGGGCGCGGCCCCCGCGGCCCTGGGCGCTCCGGCTGTCACCGAGAACACCCCGGGCAAGATGCCGGTGGTCCCGCTGCTCGAAAACTACGACCTCCCGCCGGCCGGTTCGGCCGTCGACGTGATGGTCGACCATCTGAAAGTCCTCGCCGGCAAAGAGCCTGAGCGCGTTGCCGAAGTCGTCAAACAATGGGTACAGAAAAAACATGGCCGAACTGAATAACCTCGATGGCGAACAAGCCGTCCTGACCCCGGTCGAGCAGGCCGCCATCGTGCTGCTCTCGATCGGCGAAGAAGGTGCGGCCGCCGTGCTGCGCTGCCTCGAGCGTGAAGAACTGCTGGAACTGACCCAGGTCATGTCGCGCATGAGCGGCATCAAGGTCGACGCCGTGAAGTCGGCGGTCCAGAACTTCTTCGACGACTATCGCCAGCAAAGTGGCCTGCACGGCGCCTCGCGCAGCTACCTGAAACGCTCGCTCGACCTGGCGCTTGGCAGCGACATCGCCAACAGCGTCCTGAACACCATCTACGGCGACGAGATCCGCCCGATGATGGCGCGCCTGCAGTACGCCTCGCCCAAGTGGCTGGCCGAGTTCATCGCGACCGAGCACGTGCAGATGCAGGCCGTGTTCCTGGCCTTCCTGCCGCCGGTGCTGGCCTCGCAGATCCTGGAAGCGCTGCCGCTGGATGGCCGCGAACTGGTGCTGCTGAACATGGCTCACCTCGATGAGATCGAGCGCGACGTCCTGCACGAACTGGAAGAACTGGTGAACCGCTGCCTGTCCGCTCTGGATACCCAGAGCGCCAGCGTGGAAGGCGTGCGCCAGGTCGCCGAGATCCTCAACCGCCTGCAGGAAAACCGCGCCGGCATGGTCGAACTGCTGCGCGCCCACGATCCGGAAGTCGTGACCCAGATCGAGATGTCGATGTACGACTTCTTCATCCTGTCGCGCCAGACCGAACAGGTCATCACCCGCCTGCTCGACGAAGTGCCGCTGGAGCAGTGGGCGATCGCGCTCAAGGGCGCCGAGCCGGCCTTGCGCGATGCGATCCTGAGCGCGATGCCGAAGCGCCAGGCCCAGAGCTTCGAAGACCTGATGCGCCGTTCCGGTCCGGTGCCGATGTCGCGCATCGAGCAGACCCGCCGCGAGATCATGGCCACCGTCAAGGACCTGGCCGACTCCGGCGAAATCGACATCCAGCTGTTTGCCGAGGCGACTGCCGAATGAAGCAATTCAGGGCTTATCACTTCCCTCCCCTGTACCAGCTCACCAGCGCCCTGCCCAAGGGCGAAGGCAACGGCGCGGGCGTCGGCTCGGCCGAAGAATGGCAGGCCGCGCTGTCCGACGGCTACCGCCAGGGCCAGCGCGAAGGCTACGAGGCGGGCCTGGACCAGGGCCGCTCGGAAGGCTTTCCGATGGGGCAAAGCGAAGGCCTGCAGCGCGGCATCGAGGATGGCCGCGCCATGGCTGCCGAGCAGTTCGAGCAGTTGGCCAAGCCGGTCGATGCCATGCTCAAGGGCCTCAAAAAGCTGAAGACGGACATGCGCGCGGCCCAGCGCAAGGAAGTCGTGGACCTGGTCGGCAAGATTGCGCGCCAGGTGATCCGCGCCGAACTGGCCCTGCAGCCGGTGCAGCTGCTCGCCCTGGTGGAAGAAGCCCTCGCCGTGATGCCGGCTTCGCGCGATGCGGTCGAGGTGTTCCTGAATCCGGAAGAACTGCGCCGCGTGCTCGAACTCGATCCGAAGCGCGCCAAGAAATGGACCCTGCTGCCCGACCCGGCGCTCGAACCCGGCGAGTGCCGCGTGCGCTCGGGCGACAATGAAGTCGATGCCGGCTGCCAGGGCCGCTTGAGCGCCGTGATGGATCAGGTGCGCGACCAGCTGCTGGACGCGGAGGACGAAGAATGACGGCCCTCGCCGCCAGATTACGCGCGGTCGAACTCGGGGCGGTGCCGGTCGCCACCCCGACCGGCCGCCTGGTCGGCGCCCAGGGCCTGCTGCTGGAAGCGGTCGGCTGCCCGCTCCACACCGGCCAGCGCGCCCGCATCGAGACCGTCGACGGCGGCTGGATGGACGCGCAGGTGGTCGGCTTCAAGGAAAAGATCAGCTACCTGATGCCCTTCAAGAAGGCTTCGGGCCTGGCGACCGGCGCCCGCGTGCTGCCGGTGCAGGAGAAAACCGAACTGATGATCGGCGCGTCCTGGATGGGCCGCATGGTCAACGGCATGGGCGAGCCGATCGACGGCCTGGGCAAACTGGGCGGCGACCAGCCGCTGTCGACCACCCCGCCGAAGGTCAACCCGCTGCGCAAGGCGCCGGTGGAAGAACCGCTGGACGTCGGCGTGCGCGCGATCAATTCGATGCTCACCATCGGCAAGGGCCAGCGGGTCGGCCTGATGGCCGGTTCCGGCGTCGGTAAATCGGTGCTGCTGGGCCTGATCACGCGCCAGACCGTGGCCGACGTGATCGTGGTCGGCCTGATCGGCGAGCGTAACCGCGAGGTGCGCGAATTCGTCGAGAAGTCGCTCGGCCCGGAAGGCCTGAAGCGCGCCGTCCTGGTGGTGGCGCCGGCCGACGAGTCGCCCCTGATGCGCGTGATGGCCACCGAACTGTGCCACTCGATCGCGGCCCATTTCCGCGACCGCGGCCAGAACGTGCTGCTGCTGTGCGATTCGCTGACCCGCTACGCGATGGCGCTGCGCGAAGTCGCGCTCTCGCTGGGCGAGCCGCCGGCCACGCGCGGCTACCCGCCCTCGGTGTTCTCGAACCTGCCGCAGCTGGTGGAATCGGCCGGCAACGGCGAGAACCCGAAAGGCAGCATGAGCGCGATCTACACCGTGCTGGCCGAAGGCGACGACCAGCAGGACCCGGTGGTCGATTCGGCGCGCGCGATCCTGGACGGCCACATCGTGCTGACGCGCGAACTGGCCGAACGCGGCCACTATCCGGCGATCGACGTCGCCCAGTCGATCTCGCGCTGCATGGCGCAGGTGGTGCCACAGGAGCACGCCCTCGCCGCGCGCAAGCTGAAGGCCGCGCTGGCGAAACACGCGCGGGTGCGCGACCTGATCCCGCTCGGCGCCTATGTGCCGGGGGCGGATCCGGAAACCGACAAGGCGGTGCGCCTGCACCCGCACATCGAAGCCTTCCTGTGCCAGGGCACGCGTGAAGAAGCGCCGATGACGGGCTGCGTCGAACAACTGAAAGCGATGATGTCATGAAGCGCGAACGCACCATCGCCAGCCTCGGCACCCTGGTAGAACTGCGTTCGCTGGACGTGGACCGCCTGCAGGCCGACCTGGCCAGCCAGGAAGCGACCCGTGCGCGCTACCAGAACAACCTGGCGCGCCTGGATGCGCTGGCTACCGGCAGCGGCGCCACCGGCAGCCTGCCGCCGGCGCTGGCGCTGAACTGCGGCGCCTACAAGCAGAACGTGATGGCGATGGCCGACCTGCACCGCACCGACCTGGCCCTGCACGAGGCCAATATGGCGGTGTCGCAGCGCAAGCTGGTCGACGCCTGGGCAAAGAAAGAAGTACTGGGCAAGGTGCTCGAGCAGGAGCAGGTCGCGCACGCCCGCGAACAGGACCGCGCGCAGCGCAAGCGCGAAGACGACATCGCCACGCAATCGTGGATGGCAGGCCGCCCGGCGGCATAACAAGAGCAAGGAGAAGCACATGGCATCGGCAATCACCGCACCAACCTACGACCCGGTCAACACCGCGAATGCGCTGGCGGACAAGTACGTCATCGCGCGCCAGCAGATCCTGGACGCCCAGACCAAAGAGACGGCCGCCACCATGAAGGGCCTGAACGACCTGAACTCGGCGCTGCTGTCCTTCCAGAGCAGCCTGAGCACGTTGTCGGGCACCGGCAAGAGCATGTATGCGCAGGCCGCCACCTACAGCGACACTTCCTTCGGCAGCGCCACCGCCAGCGCCACCGCGGCGGCCGGCACCTATTCCTTTTTCGTCAAGCAGCTCGCCACCGCCAGCCAGGTGTCCTACACCGGTCTGACGGACAACGCGGGCGTGGCCGGCACTCTGAACATCAACATGGCCGGGTCGCTCGCCTTCGCGGTCAACCTGAACGCGGCCGACACCGACGCCAACGGCATCCTGTCCACGCGCGAACTGGCCGCGGCGATCAACAGCGCCACCGGCAATACCTCGATGGTCACCGCCTCGATCGTCACCACCGGCGCCACCTCGGAACTGGTGCTGACCGCGAAGAATACCGGCGCCAACACCGCGATCACGATCGACACCTCCGCCGTCACCGGCCCGTCGAGCCTGAAGGCCGCCAACGGCGATCCGACCCGGGTGCGCACCCTGGCGGCAGCCCAGGACGCCGAGATCCGCGTCGGCTCCGAAACCGGTACCGCGATCACCCAGGCCAGCAACACCTTCACCAACATCGACGGCGTGAAGATGAGCTTTACCAAGGCGCAGGCCAGCGGCAGCACCCCGCTGACGGTCACCGTGGGCGCCGACAGCGCCGCCACCGTCGCCAACGTGCAGGCCTTCGTCGACGCCTACAACAAGCTCAAGGCCGTGCTGAACAAGCTGACCGACGCCGGCGACCCGGCGACCGGCGCCGCCGCCGGCGCGTTCGCCCACGACGGCGGCATCCGAGCGCTCAACGACCGCCTGGTGTCGCTGCTGCGCCCGACCACCAGCGGCGACACCCTGGCTTCGTTCGGCATCATCGCCACCAAGGAAGGCACCCTGGAGCTGCGCACCGACCGCCTGCAGAAGCAGCTGGCGCTCAAGCCCACCGGCCTGGACGCCATCATCGGCACCGCATCCTCGTCGACCCCGACCGGCATCGCCGGCGCGCTCGACAAGTTCATCAAGGGCTGGAGCAACAGCACCGATGGCCAGATCAAGAAGCGCAAGGAAGCCACGACCAACCAGCAGGACGCGATTACCGACCGCCAGGCTGTCCTCGACCAGCAGCACGAAGCGGCCTACAACCGCTACCTGAAACAGTTTACGGCCCTGGCCAACCTGCAAGGCGCCATGACCAACAACCTGTCGATGTTCGACGCCCTGTTCGGCAACAACAAAGACTAAGCCCGCACCTCAACACGGAAACCATCATGTCCTATCAGGAAGCCTACGGCAGCTACCACGCCGTCAACCTCGATGCGCAGACCTCGCGCGCCTCGCCGGTGGAACTGGTCCTGCTGCTCACCGACGGCCTGCTCGACGAATTGGCGCGCGCCCGCGCCCACATCGTCGCCAAGCGCTACGAAGCCAAGGCGGCCAGCATCGACAAATGCGTCGAGATCATCAACGGCCTGTCCAGCTCCCTCGACTTCGAGCAGGGCGGCGAGACCGTCGCCAACCTGGCCCGCATCTATGACTTCTGCGCCCAGCACCTCCAGGGCGCCGGCATCAAGCTGGACCCGAACATGGTGGACGAAGTGATCCGCGTGCTGACCACCATCCGCCAGGGCTGGAAAGGCGTCCAGGAGCGCAATGGATAGGAGCCGCGCCATCGACCGCCTGGCGGTCGTGCTGACCGATGCCGGCGCGCGCGCCGACTGGCCGCTGCTGGGCGCGGCCGTGCGCGAGCTCGGCCCGCAGCTGCAGGCCCTGGGCGCCGGCCGCCCGTGGAGCACGGACGAGCGCCGCGCGCTCGCGCGCCTGCGCGCCGCCCACGACGGCGCGGCCCAGGCAGTGGCGGCGGCCAGCGCGCAGCTGCAGGCGCGCATGGACGACATGCTCGCCAACAAGGAAGGCTGGATGGCCTATGCCCTCGCGGGCGAACTCGAACCTGGTAATACCCAATCATGAACATCACGATGAATAGCCCGACCCTGCCGGCGTCCAGCGATGCCGCGAGCGTGACCGGCGCGGCGCCAGCCGACGGCCTGCCGCTCGACCCCGCACTGGCTGCAGCCCAGCCGGGCGTTCCCGCGCCGCTGGCCTTCCTGCAGTTCATGCAGATGGACGCCGTGGTCCCGGGCGACGCATTGCCGCAGCCGGAACTGGCGGGCGAAGCCCCCATCGACCCGCAGGCCGCCCCGGTCGCCGCCGAGGAACAGGAAGAAAGCAGCGACGCCGCGGCCGAGCCGCTGACGGCCGCCATGAGCCTGCCATTGACCCCGGCCATGATGCTGGCCATGCCGGCCGCCCTGAGCACCGCCCTGCCTACCGCCGTGCGCTTCGCCGCCGGCACGCAGGAACGCCAGCAGCGCGCCGGCGATGCCGTCGTGACCGCAGCCACCGGTGGCGCGGACGCCGTCGAACTGCCGGCAGCCATTGCCGCCTCCCTGCCGCAAGCCGCCCAGCCGGTCGCCGAGGCCAGCGCGCAGCAGGCCCGCGCCGGCGCCGCGGTGGCCCAGCCGGCCGCCGCTCCGCAGCAGCCGGCAGCCCCTGTGGCCGCTGCGCCGGCGCGCGAAGCCGGCGCCGACGGCCAGGCCGCAGCCGGCAACGGCAACGGCAACGGCGCGAATGCCGCCTTCGGCGTCAGCGCCCCCGCTACCCAGAGCGCCGCGCCGCGCGACGGCGGCACCCTGACCCTGTCCGGCCCGCCGACCGCATGGCGCCAGAGCCTGCAGGATGCGCTGGGCGATCGCCTGAACCTCCAGCTCGGCAAGAATGCCGAGCAGGCCGTGATCCGCCTCGAGCCGCCGATGCTGGGCCGGGTCGAGATCTCGATCCGCCACGCCGCCGGCAGCCTGGAAGTGAACATCACCGCCACCCACAGCGAAGTGCTGCGCCAGCTGAACACCGTCAGCGACAACCTGCGCAGCGACCTGGCGCAGCGCCAATACACGGATGTATCGGTCAACGTCAGCCAGGCCACTCCGCGTGCCCAGGCGACGGCACAGTCGGGCGCCGGCTTCGGCACGGATGCCCAGGGCCGCGGGCGCCAGCAGGGCCAGGACCAGGACGAACGCGCCCCGGGCGCGGCCCTGGCCGAAGCCAACCAATCCACCTCGCCGTTCTCCCTGAACGGGCGCGCGTGAGTCTGAACTAAGGCCAAGAACATGAACAGCAAAGCCAAACTGATGGTCGCCTTCCTGGGCGTCGCCCTCCTCGCCGCCGGCGCCGCCGGCGGTGCGATGTGGTACCTGGCGCCGGCCCATGCCGCCAAGGGCGCCGCCGCCGAGGCGCCGAAAGCGGCGCCGGAAAAGAAACCGACCAAGTACGTCACCCTCGACAAGGTGATCGTGATGCTGCGCCGCGCGCCCAACGAGACCGCGGCCCACTACCTGTCGGTCGACCTGGTGCTGGCCACCACCGCCGAGCTGGAGAAGGAAGCCAAGGAACACCTGCCGCTGCTGCGCTCGATCGCCGTGTCTTCGCTGTCCTCGCACACGCTGGCCGAGGCCAACGCCATGACCGTCGACCAGTACGCCGCGCAGCTGAACAAGACCTTCAACGCCAGTTATGAAAAGGAAAACCACGAAAAGCCGTTTTCCGAAGTCATGATCGGCAAGCTGATCATTGAATAAAGCGTGAGCAGCGGGGACAGCGTGGCCTATCAAGCCGAGTATGCCGACAGCCATGGCGCCTCCCTGTACGGGGAGGCGCCCGCCAACGCCGGGATGCCCCGTGGCGAGGAGCAGCGCCACCTGGTCGCCTACGCGCCGCTGGTCAAGCGCATCGTGCGCCAGCTGAACTCGCAGGTGTCGGGCGCGGTCTCGCGCGAGGACATGGAGCAGATCGGCCTGATGGGCCTGCTCGAAGCGCTGCGCCGCTACGGCACTCCCGACCAGGGCTTCGGCAGCTACGCCTCGCTGCGCGTGCGCGGCGCGATCCTGGACGAGCTGCGCCGCCAGGACTGGCGCCCGCGCGCCGTGCGCCAGGACAGCCACCGCGTGCGCGACGCGCTGCGCGAGCTGACCCGCAAGCTGGGCCGCGAGCCGACCGAGAAAGAAGGCGCCGCAGCCCTCGGCGTGACGGCCGAAGAATTCCGCCAGCACGTGCTGGACGACTGCGCCGAAGAGATGCTCAGCTTCGACGAAGTGCTGCAGGAAAGCACCGAGCAGGCCCACAGCGCACCGGGTCCGGAAGAGCAGTATCTGGTGCGGCGCAGCCTGGAACAGGTGCTGGGCAGCCTGAACGAAAAAGAACAGCGTGTGATCCAGATGATCTACGAGTTCGAACTGAGCTACAAGGAAATCGCCGCCGTGCTCGACCTGTCGGACGCGCGCGTCTGCCAGCTCAACAAGAGCGCGCTGGCCAAGATGAAGGCGGCGCTGCAGCGCGGCTGATCGAGAACAAACAAGCAAGCCAACAAGAAAGGCAGTACGTCATGCAGCAATTACTCGGTATCGCGATCGTGCTCGGCGCCGTGTTCGGGGGCTTCACCCTGATGGGCGGCACCTTCTCCGCGATCTTCCACCCGGTCGAGCTCCTGATCATCGGCGGGGCGGCGCTGGGCGCCCTGGTGCTCGGCAATCCGAAGCACGTGCTGGCCGAGCTGGCCCACCAGCTGAAGAAGGTGGCCGCGCGCAAGAAGCACGATTCGGAATTCCAGCGCCAGCTGCTGCTCCTGATGTACGAACTGCTGCAGACCGCCGCCGGCGGCCTGAAGGCCCTCGACGCCCACGTCGAAGCACCGTCGGAAAGCCCGCTGTTCCAGCGCTACCCGCGCATCCTGGAAGAGCCGAAGCTGCTGGCTTTCATCGTCGACAACTTCCGCCTCATGGCCATGGGCAAGATCAACGCCCACGAGCTCGAAGGCGTGCTGGAACAGGAACTGGAAGCCATCCACGAAGAACTGACCCAGCCGGCCAAGTCGCTGCAGAAGATCGCTGAAGCGATGCCGGGCTTCGGCATCCTGGCCGCGGTGCTGGGCATCGTGATGGCGATGTTCTCGGTGTCGGGCGGCGCGGACTCGGGCGAGATCGCCGAGAAGATCGGCGCCGCGATGGTCGGTACCTTCATCGGTATCTTCTTCTGCTACGGCCTGCTGGAACCGCTCGCCAACATGATGAAGCAGCTGGTGAATTCGGAAGCCTCGACCATGGAAACCGTGAAGGTGGTGCTGTGCACCCATGTGGCCGGCAAACCTGCGCTGCTGGCGATCGACGCCGGGCGCCGCCTGATCCAGCTGAACACCAAGCCCAGCTTCGCCCAGCTCGAACAGTGGATCAATGCCATGGGCGGTGAAGACGAATCGCAGAACAAGCGTCGCCGCAATACCGATCGCATGGCGGGCTGATCGTGTCTAAAGCGAACGAGAAACACGAAGCCACCATCGTCAAGCGCGGTGGCGGCAAGCACGCGCACGACGAGCACGGCGGGGCCTGGAAGGTCGCTTTCGCCGACTTCTGCCTGGCCTTGATGGCACTCTTTCTAGTTCTCTGGCTGATTGCCTCGCGCGAACAACAGAATCTCAAGAAAATCGTGCGCGACGCCACCGACAGCGGTATGCTGGAAGGCTTGGGGCGCAAGCCGGAAATCGCCTCGGAGCCGAGCGGCAGCATGATCGAACGCTTCCAGCTGCCGACCGCCGGCAGCAGCGGCAACGACGATCCGGGTACCCCGAGCCAGCCGCGCGTCGCTTACGAGTCGCCGTCGGAACTGGCGGCGCTGTCGAAGGCCCTGGGCGAAATGAGCCGGGAAGCCGGCCTCGCCGCCAACCTCGACACCGTGGTGACGCCTTACGGCCTGCGCGTGATGCTGCACGATACCGACCGCCAGGGCATGTTCATGCGCGGCAGCGCCCTGCCCACCGGCCGCTTCGTGAAGCTATTGCGCAAGATGGGCCCGCTGTTCGCGCAGATGGAAAACCAGATGCTGATCGTCGGCCACACCGACTCGTCGCGTTTCGCCGGCTCCGACAAGGGCGGCTATTCGAACTGGGCGCTGTCGACCGACCGCGCGCTGTCCGCCCGCGCCGAACTGCTGGGCGGCGGCATGCGCACCCAGACCGTGCTGCAAGTGGTGGGCATGGCCGACCGCGCACCGATCGACGCGCAAGAGCCGCTGGCAGGCATCAACCGCCGCATCGAACTCTTGATCCTGACCAGCGGGCAATCGCGCCTGGTGGCCAGCATGTTCGGTAAACCGGGCGCCGCCCTCCCGCTGGGGAAGGAAGCGTCGATCGGGATGCCGGACGCGGCGGCGCTGGAAAAGCTGCGCAGCCAGTTGCCCAAGTAAGCCGAGGCACCAATGAGCATTCAATCGAAACGAGGACCCCGCATGAAGATCACTGGCGCGATCACTTCCACCGTGAGCGTCGGCGCCCAGCGCGTCACCGTGCAGGCGCCCGCCGAGGCGACGCCGGGCGGCGCCGCTGCACCGGCGCTCCAGTCCGAGGTGCTGCAGCCCGCGGCCGCGGCCCTGAAGGCGATGCCGGATTTCGACGCCGCCCGCGTGGCCGAGCTGCGCGACGCCCTGGCCAAGGGCGAGCTGCCTTTCGATCCGGGCCGCCTCGCCGGCCTGATCCAGCGCTTCCACGGCGGAGGCCGCGGATGAGCAAGATGACGCGCCAGCAGGCCAACCTGCTGCTCGCCGACGGGGTGCAGGCCGACGTGCGCGACAGCGCCGAGGTGCTGGCCCTGCTCGAACGCCAGTTCGACGCCGCCCTGCGCCACCGCAGCAGCGAGCTGACCCTGCTGGCCGAACAGCTCACGCCCCTGCTCGACGCCATGGAAGCGCGGCGCCAGCAGCGCGTGTCGCTGGTGCGCGCCCTGATGGGGCAGCAAGGCAGCATGGGCGACTACATCGGCAGCCTGGCCGAGCCGGCGCGCGGCGCCCTGGCCGCCGCCTGGGCCGACCTGGAAAGCACCGTGCAGGCCTGCAAGGCCGCTACCGCCCGCAACGGCGGCCTGCTGGCGGAACAGTACACCGTGATGCAGCGCGTGCTGCACGGCGAGGACGACACCTATGCGCCACGCTGATTTCTCGACCCCTGCCCTGCAGCCGACCGCCCCGACTGCGGCCACCCGCCCCACCGCCGGCATCGGCGGCGGCGATGGCAGCAGCTTTGGCCGCATGTTCGGTGAGGTACAAGGCGAAGTCGCCGCCTATATCCAGAACGGCGATCCAGGCGCGTCCAGCAGCGGCGCAGCCGGCTTGACGGCGGAAGGCGCCATGTGGCGCGCACGCGCTACAGGTCTCATCAGCGGCGAAACGGAAGTCGAGGGCGCCGAAGCTTTGAATGCCGTCGGCGTGAACACGCCGGAGCAGAAGGCTTTCCTGGAAAGCATCGCCCCCTGGGCGCAGCAGGCCGCGCAGCAGCTGGGCGTGGCGCCGGAACTGGTGTCGGCCCACGCCGCGCTGGAATCGGGCTGGGGCCAGCGTCCGCTGAAGGATCACAACCTGTTCGGCATCAAGGCAGGCAGCAACTGGGATGGCGCCGTGAGCGATTCCGCTACCACCGAATACGTGGGCGGCGCCGCGATCAAGACCCGCGAACGCTTCCGCGCCTATCCGGACGCGGGCTCCGCCTTCCGCGACTATGCCCAGATGCTGATCGATAATCCTCGCTACAAGGGCGCGCTGGGCGTGGGCGGCGACGCGCGCGCCTTTGCCCAGGGCCTGGCGCGCGGCGGTTACGCCACCGACCCGGGCTATGCAAGCAAGCTGGAACGCCTGGCCACCAAACTGCAGCGTAACGACGGCTAAGGCCGGCTGATGCCGGCCGGCGTCTCGACCGGCTCCACGGTGCCGGCGCCGGCTACGCGCATGCGCACCACCTGGCCACTGCCGACGTTGCGCACCCGGACCACGGCGCCGCGCGCGCCGGCGTCGAGCGCCTCGCCCGCCATGCTCACCTCGATGCCCTCGTGGCGCGCCACCATCAGCACCTGGTCGCCACGCTTGACCATCACGGGAGAGCTCAACTGGCTGGAACGCAGCACTTCCCCGGCGCGCAGGCTGCGCCGGCTGGTCTGGCCAAGCGCATCCGCAGGCGTGCCGATGGCGTCGTTCATGATGGTGACGTCGCGCCGCTCCAGGGTGATGTGCTCGTCGCCCAGGACTTCACCGGCGCGCAGCGGTGCGCTGGTGACGGCGACCACGGCGCTGACGCGGGCCCGCACCACGAAGTCGTGGCGCCAGCCGCCCGGGTCCGGACAGCGCGCCACGAAGCGCATGCGCGCGTACTGACGGGTGTCGAGGGCCTCGATCTCGACCGGCGCATTGCAGGGCGGCGCCGGGCGTGCGCTGAGGACCGTGAGCTCGACTTGTGGATCCGACAAGCCGCTATTCAGCAGTTGTTTGTCAATTTGACCACGCGCGGCTTGTTCTATCCGTAAGGAAATAGATTGCGCAGCATCGGTTGTGGCGCATAAAAGACAGGATACAATGGCGACGGTTGCCGTACGGAAAGCAATCATTGTTAAATAGAGGGTCGCGGCAGGAAATCAACAAGCGCCCATTTTACCGAAACAAGCTGCAGTACACCGACAGAGGATCGACATGACGATTAATTTCAAGGAAGCCCTCGGGGTCCACACCGACGCGCTGCAGCTGCGCGCCGAGCGTACCCGCGTGCTTGCCGCCAATATCGCCAACGAAAGCACGCCGGGTTATACCGCGCGCGACATCGACTTCGCGTCGGCGCTGCAGGAACAGATCGATGCCGAAGCCGGTGAGCCGACGCTGTCGACCGACGGCCCGCTGTACCGCGTCCCCTTCCACCCGAGCGCCGACGGCAACACCGTCGAGATCGGCGTCGAGCAGGCCGCGTTCTCGCAGAACGCCTCCGATTTCCAGACCAGCCTCACCTTCATCAACATGAAGCTGCGTGGCCTGGCCAAAGCCATCAACGGACAATAAGCATGGGTTTCAAGGACATCTCGAATATCGCAGGCTCGGCCATGGCGGCCCAGACCGTGCGCCTGAACACGATCGCCAGCAACCTGGCCAATGCCAACGCCGTGGCCGGCTCGGAAACCGAAGGCTACCGCGCGAGGAAACCCGTGTTCGCCTCCGTCATGGGCGAAGACGGCGGCGCCAGCGTCCAGGTGCTGGACGTGGTGCAGTCGAGCGAGCCGCTGCGCAAGATGTACGAACCGGACAATCCGGTGGCCGACGCCGACGGCATGGTCTACTACGCCAACGTCAACGAAGTGGCGGAAATGGCCGACATGATGGCCGCCTCGCGCGCCTTCGAGACCAACGTCGAGGTCATGAGCCGCATCAAGGGCATGCAGGCTTCCCTGCTGAAGATGGGCGAGGGCTGAGCGCATGGTCACCACCACTAATTCTTTCGGCTTCCCCGCTTCCAGCACCCCGGCCAGCGACAAGATCGCGACCGGCGTCGCCACCAGCGAGAACAAGGACATGTTCACCAAGCTGCTGGTCGCCCAGATCCGCAACCAGGACCCGCTCGCGCCCTCGGACCCGAGCCAGTTCGTGAACCAGCTGTCGCAGCTGTCGCAGACCGAAGCGCTGCAGAACCTGGCGCAGACCACCAGCGCCAGCGCCAGCGTGCTGCAGAGCCTGCAAGTGCTGGCGATGGGCGCCCAGGTCGGCAGCGAGGTCTCGGTCGAGACCAATCGCGTGCGCCTGGACGGCGACAAGGTCTCGGGCAACATCCAGCTGGGCGGCATGAGCAGCGCCACCAACCTGGTCCTGACCGGCGTCGACGGCCAGCAACACCGCATCAGCCTGCCCTCGCACGGCGCGGGCAGCCTGCCGTTCACGATCGACCCGGCCGCCCTCGGCCTGGCGCCGGGCAATTACAGCATCAGTGCCGAAGCATCGGACGGCACCAAACCGGCCGTGGAAGTCAGCGGCCGCCTCGACAGCGTGCGCATGTCGGCGAACGGCGGCATCCTGCTGCAGGTCGCCGGCATCGGCGAGGTCGACCCTTCGATGGTCACCGGCTTCAACGGCAAGGCATCTGCCTTGGCCTCCCTGGAACACTGAAAGGAATTCACATGAGCTTCAATATCGCACTGTCCGGCATCCAGGCCATCAACGAACAGCTGGAAGCCGTCTCGAACAACATCGCCAACGCCGGCACCTACGGCTTCAAGAGCAGCCGCGCCAACTTCGCCTCCGTCATGGCCGGCGACCAGATGAACGGCGTGGAAGTCGCGTCGCTGACCCAGAACATCGGCCAGAACGGCGGCCTGGTCAACACCGGCCGCAGCATGGACGCCATGATCCAGGGCCGCGGTTTCTTCACCAGCCGCGACGAGCAGGGCGTGATGCAGTACACCCGCGTCGGCATCTTCTCGGCCAACAAGGACGGCTACCTGGTCGACGCGGCCGGCCGCAAGGTCCAGGGCTATGGCCCGACCGTGGGCGGCGCGACCGGCGTGATGGGCGACATCAAGATCCCGACCGGCCAGATCCCGGCCGTCGCCACCACCAAGGTGGCCTACGTCGGCAACCTGTCCTCCGACTGGAAGACGCCGACCGTCACCACCTTCGACCCCACCAACGACAAGAGCTACAACATGGTCAAGCAGTCGGTGGTCTACGACTCGCTCGGCACCCAGCACACCATGTCGCAGTATTTCGTCAAGAGCGCGACCACCAACACCGTCGAGGTCCACTACGCTTTCGATGGCGGCGCACCGCTCGCGACCCCCGTCAAGACCCTGACCTTCGACAGCAAGGGCGCACTGCCGGCAGGGACCAGCCAGGCGCTGACCTACAACCCGGGCGCCGGCCGCGACCCGGTCAACCTCACCATCGACTACGACGGCTCCTCCTTCGTGGCCGGCGAAGCGACCAACACCACCAACCGCAGCGACGGCTATGCCTCGGGCAGCTTCGTCGGCGTGCAGCTGGCCAACGACGGTTCGGTCATCGCCAAGTACAGCAACGAACAGCAGCAGATCGTCGGCACCCTGGCGATCGCCACCTTCCCGGACGAAGGCAGCCTGTCCCAGACCAGCGACACCAGCTGGGTCGCCAACAACGCCTCCGGCACCCCGCTGTACGCGGCGCCGGGCGTCGGCCTGGCCGGCCAGCTCTCGACCGGCACCCTGGAAGGCTCGAACGTGGACATCACCTCGGAACTGGTCGGCCTGATGACCTCGCAGCGCAACTACCAGGCCAACTCGAAGGTGATCACCGCCGAGAACCAGATGATGCAGGCCCTGATGCAGGCCCTGTAAGCCTGAGCGACCATGGATAAGCTGATCTTCACCGCCGTCAGCGGCGCCGAACGCACCCTCAAGGCCCAGCAGGTACGCGCCAACAACCTCGCCAACATCGAGACCGCGGGCTTCCGCGCCAACCTCGAAGTGGCGGCGACCCAGGCCATGCAGCAGGGCTATGGCTACGACAGCATGCACCTGGCCAAGACCCAGGCCGACACCATCTCGACCCGCGCCGGTTCGGTGCGCGAGACCGGCCGCCCGCTCGACGTCGCCCTCAACGGCAACGGCTACCTGGCGGTCCAGTACGGCGACGGCGAAGCCTATACCCGTGCCGGCGCGATCGACATCGACGCCAACGGCGCGCTGTCGGTGAACGGCCACCCGCTGATGGGCGAAGGCGGTCCGATCACCCTGCCGCCGCACCAGGCGGTCGAGATCGGCACCGACGGCACCATCTCGGTGCTGACCGAAGGCGCGACCCTGATGCAGCCCGTCGACAAGCTGCGCCTGGTGAATGCCGAAGGCGTGGAACTGGCCAAGAACGAAGCCGGCCTGATCGTGTCGCGCACGGGCGATCCGCTCGAAGCGGACCCGAACGTCAGCGTGCGCGGCCGCGCCCTCGAGGGCAGCAACGTGTCGGCGGTAGAAGAGATGGTCGCCGTGATGAGCCTGAACCGCAGCTTCGAGATCCAGATGAAGCTGTTCAAGGCCAGCGACAGCATGAACGAAGTGGGCAACCGCCTGATCGGCGCGTAAGCACGCCAACTCACCCAATCAAGGAGTCGTAATGAATCCAGCAATGTGGATCAGCAAGACCGGCGTGCAGGCACAGGATGCCAAGCTGCAGGCGATCGCCAACAACCTGGCCAACGTCAACACCGTCGGCTTCAAGCGCGACCGCGTCGTGTTCGAAGACCTGTTCTACCAGGTCGACGCCCAGCCGGGCGCCCAGAGCGCGGACAACACCATTTCCAACGGCGTCCAGCTGGGTAACGGTACCCGCATCGTCGGCACCCAGAAGGTCTTCACCAACGGTAACATGCAGACCACCAGCCAGCCGCTGGACGTCGCCATTTCCGGCGCCGGCTTCCTGCAGGTGCGCCGCCCGAACGGCGACCCGGCCTTCACCCGCGCCGGCCAGCTGGCGGTCGATTCGAACGGCACCCTGACCAATGCCCAGGGCCTGCCGCTGGTGCCGCAGATCACCGTGCCGCAGAACGCCACGGCGATTACCATCGGCGAGAACGGCATGGTCTCGGCCACCGTCGCCGGTTCCACCACCCCGACCGAACTGGGCCAGCTGACCCTGACCAGCTTCGTGAACCCGGCTGGCCTGCTGGCCCTGGGCGAGAACCTGTTCCAGGAAACCGCTGCTTCCGGCACCGCCAACGAAGGCCGTCCGGGCGACGGCGCTTTCGGCAAGCTGAAGCAAGGCGCGCTGGAAGGCTCGAACGTGCAGGTGGTCGAAGAGATGGTCGACATGATCGCCGCCCAGCGCACCTACGAGATGAACACCAAGGTGCTGTCGGCTGCGGACAACATGCTCCAGTACCTGGCACAGGCTGCCCGCTAAATAATGAAATACCTGATCGCGGCGCTGTGCGCCTCCGTCCTCGCCGGCTGCGCTTCCGCTCCGCCGCGCCAGGCCATGAACGACGACGACATCGTGCCGATGGGGCGCACGGTGTCGCGCGGCGTCTCGGGCGGCGTCTTCACGGCTGACACCGTGGGACTGACCTCGGACAGCCGTGCCTACCGCGTGGGCGACGCGGTCACCGTAATCCTCCAGGAAACCACCCAGGCCAGCAAGCGCGCCGGCACCAGCTTTTCGAAGGGCTCGTCGGCCTCGGTCGCCCCGATCGGCGCGCTGGGCAAGGTATTCGGCAAGACCGGCATCGATGTCTCGGCCGACCGCAGCTTCGAAGGCGACGCCACCAGCACCCAGCAGAACGCCCTGTCCGGCGCCCTGACCGTGATCGTGCAGGAAGTGCTGCCGAATGGCCTGCTGCGCGTGGCCGGCGAGAAGAACCTGATGCTGAACCAGGGCGAGGAATTCGTGCGCCTCAAGGGCTTCGTGCGCGCCCAGGACATCGACAACGACAACCAGGTGTCCTCGCTGCGCGTGGCCAATGCCCGCATTGCCTATTCGGGCAAGGGTGCGCTGGCCGACTCCAATGCCCCGGGCTGGCTGGTGCGTTTCTTCACTGGCCCGCTGATGCCGTTCTGAGGACGATATGATTCAAATTATCAAGGCATCGCGCGTTTTTCGAATCATGTTGTGCGTGGCCGCGCTCGGCGCGACCGCCCTGCCCGCTCAAGGCGCGCAGGCGCTGCGCAACCTGGTCAGCGTCGAAGGCGTGCGTGAAAACCCGCTGGTCGGCTACGGCCTGGTGGTCGGCCTGAACGGCAGCGGCGACTCGACCCAGGTCAAGTACGCCAGCCAGTCGGTGGTCAATATGCTCAAGCAGTTCGGCGTGCGCCTGCCGGAAGGCGAAGACGCCAAGAACAAGAACGTCGCCGCCGTCATGGTCTCGGCCGTGTTCCCGCCGGGCTACCGCCGCGGCCAGGCGATCGACGTCACCGTGTCCTCGCTGGGCGACGCCAAAAGCCTGCGCGGCGGCACCCTGCTGCTCACGCAGATGCGCGCGGCCGACAATGAAGTCTATGCGCTGGCCCAGGGCAACCTGGTGGTCGGCGGCTTGAATGCGACCGGCAAGAGCGGTTCCTCGGTGACGGTGAACACCCCGACTACCGGCCGCATCCCGAACGGCGCGATGATCGAGCGCGAGATCGCGACCGACTTCGCCACCCGCCCGCAAGTGATGCTGCGCCTGCGCCAGCCGCACTTCGAGACCGCCACCAACGTGGTCAATGCGATCAACGCCAGGTACGGCCCGATCGCCACCACCGCCGACGGCACCAGCGTCGAAGTGGTCGCCCCGCAGAATCCGACCGAGCGCGTGGCCTTCATGGCCAAGCTGAACAACCTCTCGATCGAATCCGGCGTCGAAGTGCCGAAAGTCGTGTTCAACTCGCGCACCGGCACCGTGGTCATCGCCGACGGCCTGCGCGTGAAAGCGGCCGCCGTCACCCACGGCTCGCTCAAGGTGATCATTTCGGAAAGCTCGCGCGTCTCGCAGCCGGGGCCGTTCTCGCGCGGCCAGACCGCGGTGACGCCGGAATCGAAGCTGTCGGTGGACCAGGGCTCGGGCCAGATGTTCCGCTGGCCGGCCGGCGCCAAGCTGCAGACCATCATCGACGTGGTCAACAGCCTGGGCGCCTCGCCCGACGACATCATGGCGATCCTGCAGGCTCTCGACCAGGCCGGCGCGATCGAAGGCGAACTGGTGGTGATCTGATGAAGATCGAACCGAACCAGGCTATGTCGCTGCAGACCGGCGCCGAGGCGCCCGACGCCCTGGCGCGCGTCGCCCCCGCTTCCGAGCTGCCCGATCCCGTGTACGTAGCCAAAGCCACCAAGGCCGCCGTCGAGTTCGAGCGCTTCTTCATCTCGCACATGCTCAAGGAAATGCGCTCCTCGACCCGCGCCATGGCCGCCGAGGACAGCGTGTTCAACAACCGCGTCAACCAGGACATGCAGGACATGGCCGACGACCTGTTGGCCGGGAACATGGCCGGCAATCGCGCCTTCGGCATTGCCGACGCCATCCTGCGCCAGCTGGTGCCGGGCGCCAAGACCGGCAAGTAGGCCGATGCGCAAAGCTTGCGCATAAAAACTTAATAAGCAGCAATAAACGGTCGCCTTTAACAGGTGTACCCCGCTCGAGGAAGAATTCCGCACCATGGCCATCATCAACAACGCTCTGTCGGGCGCGCTTGCCGCCCAGGTGGCTTTGACCACCAGCAGCCATAACATCGCCAACCTGCAGACCAAGGGCTATACCCGCCAGTCCGCCCTGCTTGCCACCCTCGGCGCGGATGCCAATCCTCGTTCGCCGGGCAATGGCGTGCAGGTCTCTTCCCTGCTGCGCTTCTCGGACAACTACAAGAGCCAGGCCATGTGGCGTGCCGCTGCCGACCTGGGCTCGTATTCGCAGACCCAGCCCTACCTGAACCAGCTCGAAAACGTCATGGGCGACGACACCGCCAGCCTGTCGGCCGGCATCGACCAGTTCTTCGGCGCCCTCAACGCGGTCGCCGGCGAGCCGGGTTCGACCCCGCTGCGCGAGCAGGTGCTGACCTCGGCCAACCTGATGGCGGAGCGCTTCAACGGCCTGAACAACGTGTTCAACGCCCAGCTGCAGTCGGTGCGCAACCAGCGCAGCGCGATCATCGATTCGGCCAACGCCCAGATCGCCACCATCGCGCGCCTGAACGGCCAGATCAGCGAAGCCCAGGCCGGCGGCCTGAGCGCATCAAGCATGATCGACGCGCGCGACCAGGCCATCGACGACCTGGCCGGCAAGATGGCGCTGGAAGTCTCGGACAATGGCGACGGCACCCGCAACGTGTCGCTGAAAACCGGCCAGGCGCTGGTGTTGGGCGGCATCTACGGCACCCTGAAGGCGGCCGCCACCTCGACCTCGCCGCAGGAATTCAGCCTGACTTTCGCCAACACCACCTTCGCACTGGATGCCGGCAAGCTGGGCGGCCAGCTGGGCGGCCTGACCAAGTACGAAACCGAAAAGCTGGTGCCGCTGCAGAAGGACATCGCCGATATTGCGCAACAGATTGCCACCAAGGTCAACACCCAGCTCGGCCTCGGCTTCAAGCCGGACGGTACGGCCGGTGCGCCCATGTTCGTGTACACCCCCGGCAGCAATGCCGACATGCTCAAGATCGCGCCTGGTTTCAAGTACTCCGACCTGGCCTTTTCCAGCGACGGCACGCCGGGCGACACCGGCAACCTGAAGAAACTGGTCGGCATCAAGAGCCAGTCGATCACGGTCGGCACCATCGGCACCGTGCTGCTGAGCGACGCGGATGCCCAGCTGGTCGGCAAACTCGGCGTCGACAGCCAGCTCAACAAGGCCGGCCTGAAGACCACCCAGACCGTGCGCACCCAGTCGATCGACGACTGGCAATCGACCAGCGGCGTCAACCAGGATGAAGAAGCCGTCAACCTGGTCGAGTACCAGAACATGTATCAGGCGAACATGAAAGTGATCGCCGTCGCCAACCAGCTGTTCGACGCCACGCTGGCGATGATGAGCTAAAGGAAACACCATGCGTATCGCGACCACCCAGTACCAATCGACGATGAACCAGTCGCTGCAGACCAACCAGGAGCGCATGTCCTACCTGACGCAGCAGCTGGCCGCCAACAAGCGCATCCTGGTGCCGTCGGACGACCCGGTCGACAGCGTGCGCCTGGCGCGCCTGAGCCGCGAGGACGCCACGGTGCAGCAGTACCGCGACAACATCGCCGCGATCAAGATCGGCCTGACCAAGATCGAAGGCTACATGAGCAATATGGCGACCGAACTGGTGCAGGGCCGCGACCTGCTGGTCTGGGCGGCCGACGGCGGCAATGCGTCGGACGACCTGAAAGCCATGATCAGCCCGCTCGAATCGCTGCGCGACAGCGTGTTCTACAACGCCAACTCGATCGACCAGGAAGGCAACTACCTGTTCTCCGGCACCCTGACCAAGACCGCGCCGATCAAATACGATCCGACGGCCGCCCTCGGTTCGCGCTACACTTTCGTCGGTAACACGAATACGCAGGAAGTGCTGGTCGGCAATGGCATCACCCAGCCGGCCAATCAGGACATGAAGGGCATCGAAAAGCTGCTGAACCATCTCGAGCTCAGCCTGGACAAGCTGAAGGCGCCCGGCGCCTCGGCCAACGATCCGGCCGTGCGTTCGGTGCTGGCCAATGCCCTCGGCGGCTTCGACGAAGCGCACAACCTGGTCACCAGCAAGATGGCGAGCCTGGGCGGTGCGCAGAACATCATGAAGACCCTGGACGCCAACCACGCCAACGTCAGCCTGTCGAACAAGATGGCGATCACCGACATCGGCGCGCTCGACGTCGGCGAGGCCGCCACCGCGCTGAACGGCTATTCGACCGCCCTGCAAGCGACGTACAAGGCCTACAGCCGTATCGGCCAGATGTCCCTGTTCTCGGTGTTGTAATTCGTAATCGTTGTAATCGTCTACGCACAAATGGAAGCAGCCCTCCGTCCGGCCAACCCGGCCAATTCGTCGATCAGCAATACCACCGCCGCCGGCGCCAATGCCGCGGTGGTGCGCGCGACCGCGGTCAAGCCGGCCGATCCGGATAGCCGCGTCGTCACCCGTGCGCCCGCGTCGGCGCCGCTGCAGCGCGGCATCAAGTGGAATCCTCAAACGCAGGGCAACGTCGCGCGCGCCCAGCAGGCCCTGGATTACCTGGAACGCGTCGCTTCCCAGCTGGAAGCGCTGAAAGCCGACCTGAGCGCCAAGATCACCGGCCGCGCCGACCCCGCGCGCCAGATCGAAGCGCGCTCGCAGCAGCTCACCAGCATGCTGGAAGCGCGCCGCAAGCAGGGCGGCGGCGGCCTCGACGCCCAGCTCTCGTTCAACGACGGCCAGCCGGCCATGACCCGTTTCCGCATCCGCGGTTTCGACCTGGCGGCGCTGCAGTCGAGCAGCAGCGCGCAGACCTACGCCTTCTCGGTCGGCGGCAGCGGCGGCCCGCAGCTCACCGCCACCATCGAACCGGGCATGACGCCGGAAGAAATCGCCGCGCGCCTGGACCGCACCTTGTCGCCGGTGAAAGTCCGTGTCGGGCTCGATAACCAGCAGCAACTGGTGTTCAGCGCGCCGGAGGGCGAGTGGGTCGGCATCAAGGATGCGATCGCGATCTCCGGCCGCGGCCGCGTGGAGGTGGTCGAGGAACCTGCCGCCCTCGCCCCACAACAATGGGACATCGGCAATCCGGACGCCCTGCGCCAGAGCCTGCGCGAAGTGCTGCAAGCCCTGGCCCGGGTGCGGCGCGCCCAGGACGCCGCAAGCGCCGCGCTCAGCGCGGCCATGGCGGCCACCGCGCAACCCGCGGTCCCGGAAGCCGAACTGGCGGTCATCGCCAGCGATGTCTCGGTCACCGCCGCGAGCCACGATTACCAGTCGCTGCTCGCGATCACCTCGGCCCTGGTCGGCGTCAGCCGCGAACGGGTCCAAGCCCTGCTCGGCCTGCGCTGATTCTTTCCCTGGAATAAAAGAAGCCCTCCCGCGCCAAGGCGCCGGAGGGCTTTTTTCTTGCCTGAAGGGCTTAGAAGCCGTATTTCAGGCCGGCACTCCACACATTGGCGCGGGCGCCGTAGTCCTTGGTCTTGCCGTAGCGCTCATATTCCGCCACCAGCGCGGTGTTCTGGTTCAGCTTGTACTCGACGCCCAGGCCGCCGTAGCCGCTGGTGTCGGTATCCTTGGCGCTACCCAGGTTGGTGCTGAGCTTGCGCTCGTTGTGCGAGACGCCCAGCTTGCCGTAGGCCGAGACTTTTTCGTTGACCGGCATGGTGTACTTGGCGGCCACGTAGGTGCCATAGCCCTCGGTGCTGCCGCGCACGCCGTTACGGACGAAGTCGGTCTCGTGGTGGTTGGTCCAGCCGGCTTCCACGCCGAGCTTGTCGGTGACGTTGTAGCCGCCGAACAGCTTGCCGTCGGCCTTGTGCGCGTCGACCGTGGTGTTCTTCGCGGTCACGGCGCTGGCGCCCACATAGGCGGTGCCCGGCGTGTTCTGGGCTTGGGCGCTGCCGATGGCGGCGGCGGTGACGATGGTGGCAATGATCAGCTTTTTCATGCGAACTCCCTTTAACGATTACTAACTGGATCGCAATTCACAATGAATCGCGTTGTGATCACAATAGCAAGGATCGTCGCAATGCCCAAGCGAACGGGCAGTAAGAACTGTAACAAGATGAAAAATAGAGACCAGATCGGCACTTATGTGCGCCAGATGACGGACGATATGCTGTAGCGGCCTGCGGACAGCACTACAGGCGAAAAAAAACCCGCTGGCGAAGCAGCGGGTTTCTTCTAGAGCCTGAAACGGATTATGCGCCTTCGCGGCTCGCCTTCTTACGCTCGTGCTCTTTCAGGAAGCGCTTGCGCAGGCGGATCGATTTCGGGGTGATCTCGACCAGTTCGTCGTCCTCGATGAACTCGACGGCGTATTCCAGCGACATCTGGATCGGCGGCACCAGGCGCACGGCTTCGTCGGTACCCGACGAGCGCACGTTGGTCAGCTGCTTGCCCTTGATCGGGTTGACGACCAGGTCGTTGTCGCGCGAGTGGATGCCGATGATCATGCCTTCGTACACCGGGGTGTTGTGCTCGACGAACATACGGCCGCGGTCTTGCAGTTTCCAGATCGCGTAGGCCACGGCGGCGCCGTCGTCCTGCGAGATCAGCACGCCGTTGCGGCGGCCGGCCAGGTCGCCCTTGGTGTTGTCGACCGGTGCGTATTCATGGAACACGTGGCTCATCAGGCCGGTACCGCGGGTCAGGGTCATGAACTCGCCCTGGAAGCCGATCAGGCCACGCGCCGGGATCAGGTATTCCAGACGGACACGGCCCTTGCCGTCCGATTCCATGTTCTGCAGGTCGCCACGGCGGCGGCCCAGTTCTTCCATCACGCCGCCCTGGTTCACTTCTTCCACGTCGACGGTCAGGTTCTCGAACGGCTCGCACTTGACGCCGTCGATTTCCTTGAACACCACGCGCGGACGCGACACGGCCAGCTCGAAGCCTTCGCGACGCATGTTTTCCAGCAGAATGGTCAGGTGCAGCTCGCCGCGGCCCGACACTTCAAAGATGGTGTCGTCGTCGGTCGGCAGCACGCGCAGCGCCACGTTGGCCTTCAGTTCGCGCTCGAGACGCTCGCGCAGCTGGCGGCTGGTGACGAATTTGCCTTCGCGGCCGGCCAGTGGCGAGGTGTTGACCATGAAGTTCATGGTCAGGGTCGGCTCGTCGACGGTCAGCATCGGCAGCGCTTCCGGCACGTCCGGGGCGGTGACGGTCACGCCGATGCCGATGTCTTCGATACCGTTGATCAGGACGATGTCGCCGGCGACGGCTTCTTCCACCTGCACGCGCTCCAGGCCCTTGAAGTTCAGCACCTGGTTGATGCGGCCCTTGATCGGGTTCTTGTCGTCCTGGCCGTTCACGACCAGCACGTCCATGCCCGGCTTGACGCGGCCACGGTTGATGCGGCCGATACCGATCTTGCCGACGTAAGACGAGTAGTCCAGCGAAGTGATCTGCATCTGAAGCGGGCCGTCCGGGTTGTCGTCACGCACCGGTACGTATTTCAGGATGGCGTCGAACAGCGGCTTCATGTCGCCGCCGCGCACGCTTTCGTCCATGCCGGCGTAGCCGTTCAGGCCCGAAGCGTAGACGATCGGGAAGTCCAGCTGCTCGTCGGTGGCGCCGAGCTTGTCGAACAGTTCGAAGGTCTGGTTGATCGCCCAGTCGGCGCGTGCGCCCGGACGGTCGATCTTGTTGACGACGACGATCGGCTTCAAGCCCAGGGCCAGCGCCTTGCGGGTCACGAAACGGGTCTGCGGCATCGGGCCTTCCTGGGCATCGACCAGCAGCAGCACCGAGTCCACCATCGACAGCACGCGCTCGACCTCGCCGCCGAAGTCGGCGTGGCCCGGGGTGTCGACGATGTTGATGTGGGTGCCTTCGTACTCGACCGCGCAGTTCTTCGACAGAATGGTAATGCCGCGTTCTTTTTCGAGGTCGTTCGAGTCCATCACGCGGGTATCCACCGCCTGGTTTTCACGGAAGGTGCCCGACTGGCGCAGCAGCTGGTCGACCAGGGTGGTCTTGCCGTGGTCAACGTGGGCGATGATTGCAATATTACGAATTGCGCGTTTGATGTCTGACATGTATGTATTCAACAGTGAATGTTGCGTGATGGATGGAGGCGGTGACGATTCGAGAGCATTACCGGTTTCCGTAACCCGCTACTATAGCATGGTTATCGGCCTTGCTGCGCTGCAGCGAGGGGGAATGCACTGAAAAGTTGGACGATGTGCCGCCGTCGAGCATAGCGGCAAGGTGTTGCAGGGGGATGACAGGTCCGGATGCCGCTGGGCAGCATGAGGCTACCACTCCGGTACAGCAGGTAATATAGGGATGTTTCGGGGGATTTCAAGACCCGTCGGAACGGGTCTTGAAGAAAAAGTTTCTCAGCTTTTGTCCAAGGCTTCGATCTGCTTGACCAGGCTGGTGCGCAGGGCTTCGTCCTTCGCCCCGTCGCGCAGGGTTTCCAGCGCCCGGCGGTGGACGATGCCGAGCGCTGCCTTGTCGGCCACCGCGACATCGGGCTTGACGCCGACACCCTCCCAGCCGCTGCCGGTAACCGGGTTGACCGACTCGCCGATCGGCACCGACAGCAGGTAGTCGGTCCTCACCGGCAGCATCGTGTTCGGATTGCCGGCGCCGCGCGTCGTCGCACCGACCAGGGTGACGCGCTTGCGGCTTTGCAACGCGTGAACAAAGGCCTCGCCCGCGGAGAAAGTGCGGCCGGAGGTCAGGACATAGACCGGCTTGTCGAGGTAGCGCTTGCCCGAGACCTCGGCGTAGGTCCTGGCCTGCTCCGGCTTCTGGCCGCGGAAGCGCAGTTCCATCAGGGTGAGAACGTCCTTGAAGAAGTAGCTGGCAAGTAATTGCATCGATTCGCCATTGCCGCCGCGGTTATCGCGCAGGTCGATGATCAAGGCATCGGTATTCGAGAGGAAGGCCATGGCTGCGGCGATCGTATCGCGCGCATTCTCGACATCGTGGAACTGGATCACGTTCAGGTAGCCTACGTTGCCGGGCAACACTTCGACTTTATTCAAACCGTAGTTCTCGCGCCGTTCCTGCTCGCGCTGTGCCGGCGTGATGGTGAAGGCGGCCGGACGGAAATCGCGCACCTTTGGCTGGTATTTCAGGCCCATGTGCCCATCGTGCGTGATGTCGCGCAGGTGCGTCGTCACGAGCTTGACGAATTCCTCCTCGCTGGCCGCCGCGGCATACTCGCCCGCCTGCTGGTGCTTGCGCACACTCTGCTCGATCGCCTCGTAGCGTTCGGGGAACACGTATTGCGCCTTGATCAGGGCCAGGGCTTCGTCGATGACGAGCTCGCGCTCGATCGGCGCGGCCGCGCTCAGTCCAGTACTGCTCAGGAGGGACGCGGCCAGCACGGCCGCGCGTAATAAGTGACGATGCATGGGAGTCTCCTTGGGTTGGTAAGGACACTCTTGCAAAGGCCGTGCCAGCTGTTTCCCCTAGGGAAAAGCGCCCCGCGGGGCGTCCGCGGACGCCACCCGGGTTGTCCGCCCGCCGAGATGGACGCCCCGGCCGCTTTTACTGCTGCGCCGCGATCAGGCGCTCCGGCGCCAGGATCGCGTATTCCTGCAGGTTGGCGGTGCCGAGCAGCTTGCCGTCGAGGTAGACCCGCACCCGCCCCAGCTCGCCGGGGACCATGACCGATTCCTTGCCCAGCGCCAGGCGCTGGCCGTTGAGGAAGCGCTTCGCCAGTTCCGGCGTGAGCTCGACCGACGGGAAGCTCGACAGCAGCGCATCGACCGGGGCCAGCAGCGACAGCGGATCCGGGTGCGCCTGCAGGTCTTCCAGCGTGATCATGCGGTCGGTCGACAGCGCGCCCACCTGCACTCGGCGCAGCGCGTTCAGGTGCGCGCCGCAGCCGAGCGCGGCGCCGATGTCCTCGCCCAGCACGCGCACATAGGTGCCCTTGCTGCAGGTGACCAGGATCTTGAGGAAAGGCGCATTGAACTCGACCAGGGACAGGCCGTGGATCGTCACCGGACGCGCCTCGCGCTCGAGCGTGATGCCTTCGCGCGCGTATTCGTACAGCGCCTTGCCGTCGCGCTTGAGCGCGGAATACATGGGCGGGACCTGGAAGATGGGACCGCGAAAACGCGCCAGCGCAGCTTCGATCTGCTCGCGCGTGACATCGACCTCGCGCTGCTCGATCACCTCTCCTTCAGTGTCGCCGGTGCTGGTCATGATGCCCAGGTGAACCGTTGCTTCGTAGGTCTTGTCGGCTTCCAGCAGGTCTTGCGAAAACTTGGTCGCCTCGCCGAAGCACAGCGGCAGCAAGCCGGTGGCGAAGGGATCGAGGGTGCCGGTGTGGCCGGCCTTCTTGGCGTTCAGGACACGCTTGGCCTTGATCAGGGCGTCGTTCGAGGACAGGCCGACCGGCTTGTCGAGCAGGAGGACGCCGTCGACCAGGTCGCGCGGCTTCTTCGGCGGACGCGCGTTCACTCGGAATCCGCCGGCGGCGCCGAGCGCGCGCCCGGCGTCGTGTCCACCGGCTCGTCGGCATCCGCCGCGCGCACCGCGTTGGCCTGGTCGATCAGGGCCGACATGGCCAGGCCGCGCGTGGTCGAGGTGTCGTGCACGAAGTGCAGCTGGGGCAGCGTGTGGATGTGCAGGCGCTTGCCCAGCAGGTTGCGCAGGTAGCCGGCCGCCTTCGACAGGCCTTCGAGGGTCTGCTTGACTTCTTCCGGACTATCCTTGAGCAGGGTGAAGTAGACCTTGGCGTGGGCGTAGTCGGGGGTCAGCTTCACTTCGCTGATGGTGACCATGCCGACGCGCGGGTCCTTGAGTTCGAAGGCGATCAGTTCCGACAGGTCTTTCTGGATCTGGTCGGCGACGCGCAGGCCGCGCTGGGGGATGCTTTTGCTGTGTTTTGCCATGTTCTTTGCTGATGTTGTTCTTGTGACTAAAAACAAGGGCCAGGCCCCTCGCGGCATTGCCGCGAAGCGTCCTGGCCCTCATGGTACGCCTCCTTGCGGAATTACAGCGTACGCGCCACTTCGGTGACTTCGAAGACTTCCAGGGTATCGCCCACCTGGATGTCGTTGTAGTTCTTGAGCGACAGGCCGCACTCGAGACCGGCGCGGACTTCCTTCGCGTCGTCCTTGAAGCGCTTGAGCGAGTCGATCTCGCCGGTCCACACGACGATGTTGTTGCGCAGCAGGCGAACCGAGGAGGTACGCTTGACCACGCCATCGGTGACCAGGCAGCCCGCGATCGCGCCGACCTTCGAGACCAGGATGACCTGGCGAATCTCGACCTGGCCGGTGATGGTCTCGCGCTTCTCCGGCGCCAGCATGCCCGACAGTGCGGTCTTGATCTCGTCGATCGCATCGTAAATGATGCTGTAGTAACGGATGTCGACGCCGTTGGCTTCCGCCACCTTGCGCGCCGATGCATCGGCACGGGCGTTGAAGCCGATGATGACCGCTTTCGAGGCCACCGCCAGGTTGACGTCCGACTCGCTGATGCCGCCGACCGCCGCGTGGACGATCTGGACCCGCACTTCCGAGGTCGACAGCTTCTGCAGCGAACCGACCAGCGCTTCCTGCGAACCCTGCACGTCGGTCTTGACGATGAGCGGCAGGTTCTTGACTTCGCCTTCGGCCATCTGGTCGAACATGTTCTCCAGCTTGGCGGCCTGCTGCTTCGCCAGTTTGACGTCGCGGAACTTACCTTGACGGAACAGGGCGATTTCGCGCGCCTTGCGCTCGTCGGCCATCACCATCGCTTCTTCACCGGCGCTCGGCACCTCGGTCAGGCCCTGGATCTCGACCGGGATCGACGGACCGGCTTCGGTCACCGACTTGCCGTTCTCGTCCAGCATCGCACGGACGCGGCCGAAGGAGGAACCGGCCAGCACCACGTCGCCGCGGCGCAGGGTACCCGATTGCACCAGGATGGTCGCGACCGGACCCCGGCCCTTGTCGAGGCGGGCTTCGACCACCAGGCCGCGTGCCGGCGCTTCGGTCGGGGCGGTCAGTTCCAGCACCTCGGCCTGCAGCAGCACCTGTTCCAGCAGGTCGTCGATACCGGTGCCGACTTTCGCCGACACTGGGACGAACGGCGAATCGCCGCCGTATTCTTCCGGCACCACGCCTTCGGCCACCAGTTCCTGGGTGACGCGGTCGGTGTTGGCGCCCGGCTTGTCGATCTTGTTGATCGCCACCACCAGCGGCACGCCGGCTGCTTTCGCGTGGGCAATCGCTTCCTTGGTCTGCGGCATCACGCCGTCGTCCGCCGCCACCACCAGGATGACGATGTCGGTCGCTTTCGCGCCGCGGGCACGCATTGCCGTGAAGGCTTCGTGACCCGGGGTATCCAGGAAGGTAACCATGCCGCGCGGGGTGTCCACGTGGTAGGCGCCGATGTGCTGGGTAATGCCGCCGGCTTCGCCAGCCGCCACTTTCGCGCGGCGGATGTAATCCAGCAGCGAAGTTTTACCGTGGTCGACGTGGCCCATGACGGTCACGACCGGAGCGCGCGGCTTGGCTTCGAACTCGGCGTGCTCGCCCTGGTCGGCCAGCAGTGCTTCCGGATCGTCGACGGCGGCCGGGAAGGCCTTGTGGCCCATCTCTTCCACCAGGATCATCGCGGTTTCCTGATCCAGCACCTGGTTGATGGTGCACATCTGGCCCAGTTTCATCAGCTGCTTGATGACTTCCGACGCCTTCACCGACATCTTGTGGGCGAGTTCCGCCACGGTGATGGTTTCCGGCACGTGGACGTCCTTGACGATCGCCTCGGTCGGGGCCTGGAAATTGGTCTCGCGGTCGTCGCTATGCGAACGACGGCCACCGCTGCGGCCACCCGCGCGCCAGCCGTCACGGCCAGTGCCGCCGCCAGGCGCACCACGGCCTTTCGGGCCGCTCGGTGCACCGCGCTTCTTGGCGTCGTCCGACCAGGTCGAGGACACGTTGGCCGACTTGATCGACTTCTTGTCGCCCGGCTTCTTGTCGCCCGGTTTGGCTTCGCCCGGCTTCTTGTCGGCCGATGCAGCCGGCTTGTGCAGGGTACCGGCCGGGGCTGCAGGTGCAGCCGGCTTGGCAACCGGTTCCGGCGCCTTGATGACGCGGCGCGGCTGGCTCATCATGAGCTTGATTTGGGCCACTTCGTCGGCCACGGCCTTGCGTGCGCGCTCGGTGGCGGCAGCGCGTTCGGCGGCTTCCTTGGCGGCTTCTTCCGAGCGCTTCTTGGCCTCGGCGGCAGCGGCTTGCGCGGCCTCTTCGGCTGCGGCCGACACCGGCGCGGCAGACGCCTGGGTAGCGGCTGCCTTCGCGGCAGCGGCTGCCTCGGCGGCTTCGCGCTTGGCCTTCTCGGCCGCGTCGCGCTTGGCCTGCTCTTCAGCGGCCTTGGCTTGTGCGGCTTCCTCGGCTTCCAGCTTGGCCAGGCGTTCCTGCTTTTCACGCAGGTCCGCTTCCTGGCGGGCGATCAGCTCGGTCTGGCGGCGCGCGTCTTCTTCGCGGCGCGCCTGCTCGGCAGCGTCCACCACCGGAGCGGCGGCTTCGGCGGCTTTCGGCGTGACCAGGTCGTCGCGCTGCACGAAGGTGCGCTTCTTGCGGACTTCGACCTGGATGGTGCGCGATTTGCCGCTGGCGTCAGCCTGCTTGATCTCGGTCGTTTCCTTGCGGGTGACCGTAATCTTCTTCTTTTCAGTCGATTCCGCTGCGCCGTGGGTACGGCGCAGGTGGTTCAGCAGCTTGTCCTTATCATCTTTCGACAAGGGATCTGACGTCGAACTTTTCTCGACGCCGGCCGAGCGCAGCTGTGTCAGCAGCAGGTCTGCGGGCATCTTCAGTTCGGTGGCAAATTGGGCTACGTTGTTACTCGCCATTCAGTCCTCTTTTCTATGTGTCGCTGAGATGATAAAGATTTGCAAATTACGCCTTGGCCGTTTCTGCCAGGCTCCAGGCTTTCGCCTGCAGCGCCTTGGCGCGGTCATCGTATTTGCTGTCGACCAGCTTCATCTCTTCGTCGGTCACATCGTTAAATTCATTCTTGATCAGGTCGCGGGCACGGTCCGACGGCAGCGCCAGGATGGCGCCGAATTCGTCGTAGGCGAGTGCCGCGAAGGCTTCGACCGTCTTGATCCCAGCCAGGCCGAGCTTGCCGGCGGTGGTGCGGTCCATGCCTTCCAGGTTCACGAGGGCTTCTTCCATCCCTTCGAGGCCTTCTTCGGAAGCGATCGCTTCGGTCACCAGTGCGTCACGGGCACGGGTGCGCAGTTCGTTGACGGTGTCTTCGTCGAACGACTCGATTTCCAGCATTTCGGAAATTGGGACGTAAGCGATTTCTTCAAGGCTCGAGAAGCCCTCATCCACCAGGATGTCGGCCACTTCCTGGTCGACGTCCAGTTTTTCCATGAACAGCGCACGGATCGCGGCGGTTTCCTGCTCCACCTTGTTGGCCGATTCCTCGGCCGTCATGATGTTGATCTTCCAGCCGGTCAGTTCCGACGCCAGGCGCACGTTCTGGCCCGAACGGCCGATCGCGATCGCCAGGTTCTCTTCGTCGACCACCACGTCCATGGCGTGCTTGTCTTCGTCGACCATGATCGAGGAGACGTTGGCCGGAGCCAGCGCGCCGATGACGAACTGGGCCGGATCGTCCGACCACAGCACGATGTCCACGCGCTCGCCGCCCAGCTCGCCGGTCACGGCCTGCACGCGCGAACCGCGCATGCCGACGCAGGTACCGATCGGGTCGATCCGCTTGTCCGAGGTGAACACCGCGATCTTGGCGCGCACGCCGGCGTCACGGGCAGCCGATTTGATCTGCAGGAGGCCTTGCTCGATTTCCGGCACTTCCAGCTCGAACAGCTTCATGATGAATTCCGGCGCGGTGCGCGACAGGATCACCTGCGGGCCGCGCATGTTGCGGTCCACGCGCAGGATGTAGGCGCGGACGCGGTCGCCGATACGCAGGTTCTCTTTCGGGATCATCTGGTCGCGCGGCAGGCGTGCTTCGATCTTGCCCGATTCCACGATGGCATCGCCGCGCTCCATGCGCTTGATGGTGCCGGTGACCAGCGAATCGCCGCGCTCGAGGAAGTCCTGCAGGATCTGCTCGCGCTCGGCATCGCGCACGCGCTGCAGCACGACCTGCTTGGTGTCCTGGGCGAAGCGGCGGCCGAACTCGACCGATTCGATCGGATCTTCGATGTATTCGTCGACTTCGATGTCAGGGATCTGTTCCTTGGCTTCGAAGTGCAGGATTTCCTGGTCGGGCAGCTGCAGGCCGGCTTCGTCGGGAACGACGTGCCAGCGGCGGAAGGTTTCGAATTCGCCGCTGTCGCGATCGATGCTCACGCGAATGTCGACATCGCCTTCATAGCGTTTTTTCGTGGCTTGCGCGAGCGCGAATTCGAGCGCTCCGAAAACCACTTCCTTATCGACGTTCTTTTCGCGCGCAAGCGCATCCACCAGCAATAAAATTTCGCGACTCATGCTTTGCGACTCCTAAAATCCACCTGCGGCACGAGGCGTGCCTTGTCCAATTCGGCCAGCGTAAATTCCAACAACGCTGCACCATCTTTATTATCAAATTCCAGACCAACCTTGTCGCCTTCGACGCCGCGCAGGATCCCCGTGAAGGTCTTGCGGTTCGCGGTGCCGGGCATGGCGACCCGCAGCTTCACCGTGCATTCATGGCCGGCGAAACGCGCAAAGTCGGCCAGGGTCCGCACCGGGCGATCGAGGCCCGGCGACGAGACTTCCAGCCGTTCGTAATCCACATTCTCGACGGTGAACACGTGCGTCAACTGATGGCTGACCGTGGCGCAGTCCTCGACCGTGATCAGGCCCTTCTCTTCCACGACATCCGCGGGGAAATCGATATACACGCGCAGGATGCCGCGCTCACCCCGTTCGACATCGACGAGTTCGTAGCCGAGACCACTGACTGTTTTGGCGATGAGTTCAAACTGCTGCACGATGCTTCTCCACGACTCGCAAATCGAAATTACAAAAAAAAAATGGGCATCTGCCCATCTTTTTGTATTCACAACCCAACCAGATGAAAGCACTTGCACCAAGAAAATATGGGAAGAACTTTGATTAGGCTGCAAATTATACAGTGATCCTGCCTCTCTCGCAATCGCCGGGCCAAAAATGGGCGGGCGCTAGCATGAAAAGCAACAGTTGGCAGGATTACCACATCGGGGCATGGGCTGCATTCTACGGCATTGCAGCAAGGCGTGAACGGCGGCGCGGGAAATTATCATGTTTTGCACCGATTTTTCCCGGTTTTTGCCGCCGAAACGCTTGTTTTTGCCTCAGCCGCGGCGTCCGCGGCGCGGCAAGCCATGCTCGGAACCGCGCGGACCCTGGCCGCCGCGACGGCCGCCGCCGGTGCCGGCGAAGCCGAAGGTGGTCTGCAGCGGGTCCGGCTGCTTCGGACGGCTGCTGCCGCCCCCGCTACCCCCTTTGCCGCCGAAGGAATTGGCGTTGTTGCCGCCGCGGCCCTTGCCGCCAACTGCGCCCTTCGGTCCCTGGCCCTGCGGACGACCGCCCGCGAAGCCGCCCGGACCCTGCTGGCGCGGCACGCCGGCACGCGCTACCTGCGGGCCGAACGGGTCGACATTGCGGTTGGCGTCGGCGCGATCGATACGGTTGCCGTCCGAGCGGCGCGCATCGTCGCCGTGCTTGCCGGCTTGCGGCTTGCCGCCCTTGCCCTTGGCATTGCCGTCGGCGCCGCCCTTCTTCTCGACGCCGAAGGCCGCCATCAGGGCGCGCACGTCGTTTTCCTCCAGCTCTTCCCAGCGGCCGCGCTTCAGGCCGGTCGGCAGGGTCATGGCGCCGTAGCGGGTACGGATCAGGCGCGAGACGGTCAGGCCGACCGCCTCGAACATGCGGCGCACCTCGCGGTTGCGGCCTTCGCCGATCACCACGCGGTACCACTTGTTGATGCCTTCGCCGCCGCCGTCCTGGACTTTCGAGAACGAGGCCAGGCCGTCGTCCAGCTCGACACCGGCCAGCAGCTTCTGGCGCATGCCTTCTTCCAGCTCGCCCAGGGTGCGCACCGCGTATTCGCGGTCGATGTTGTAACGCGGGTGCATCAGGCGGTTGGCCAGGTCGCCCGAGGTGGTGAACAGCAGCAGGCCTTCGGTGTTGAAGTCGAGGCGGCCCACGGCCAGCCACTTGCCGGTCTTCATGGTCGGCAGGCGGTCGAACACGGACGGACGGCCTTCCGGATCGTCGTGGCTGACGATCTCGCCGGCCGGCTTGTGGTACACCAGCACGCGCGGCGGCTTGCTGTTGTTCACGCGGCGCTGGATCAGCTTGCCGTTGATGCGGACCGCATCGGTCGGCAGGATGCGCTGGCCGATATGGGCCGGCTCGCCGTTCACCGACACGCGGCCGGCGACGATCAGTTCTTCCATGTCGCGGCGCGAGCCCAGGCCCGCTTCGGCCAGCACCTTGTGCAGCTTCGGTGCGTCGTCGTCGGCGGTCAGGTCGCGGCGCACCGGCTTAGGCTGCGCCTTGCCGCGGCCACCCTCGTTGGCGTCGAAATCGTCCGAGGTGACGAAGGAGAATACCGCGTCGGCCTCGTTGCCCTTGCCGCCCTTGCCCTGCTGCGGCTTGCCGCCCTTGCCCTGAGGCTTGCCTTGCTTGCCCGGCTGGCCCTGCGGCTTGCCGGCCTGCTGCACGCCCTGTTGCGGACGCTGGCCCTGCTGGCCGCGCCCCTTCTGCTGGTTGCGGCCACGGCCTTCGCGCTTGGCGTCGAGCTGCGGCTGCTCGCCTTCAACTGCGGCAGCTGCGACAGCTTCAACCGGCGGCTGGCTTGCCACCTGCTCCTGCTGGCGCAGTTCGCGTTCCTGGCGCTTCTCGCGCATCTGGCGCGGGCCGCGCGGCTTGCGCTGTTCGCCGGCCTGGGCGGCGGCGGCTTCGGCCACCGGGGCCGCAGCTGGCGCCTCCACGCTTGGCGCAACTGCCGCTTCGGCGGCAGCCGGCTTGGCGCGGGTCTTGCGCGGTTTCGCGGCCGGCTCGACCGCGGCAGGCGCTTCGACAGCGGCTTCCGCCGGCGCTGCGGCTTTGCGGGTGCGCTTCGGCTTTTCAGCTGCCGGCGCGGCTTCGGTCACGGGGGCGGCCTCCGCCTTGACGGCGGTCTTGCGCGTACGTTTCGGTTTGGCGGCCGCTTCGGCCTCGACGGGCTTGTCGTTCGGTTCAGTTGGATTCATCGTTCGTATCTTTATTGTGCTGATCCGGCCCGGCGGCGTCTGCCGTCTCCCGGTCAAAATGGGTGACTTCGACGGGCATCGCGTCCGTCTCGGTGTCTGTCTCTTCGGCGTGCGCCGCAGCGTCCGCCCGTTCAAAGTTGTCGTTCAGCGCCGCTTCCAGCGCTTCCAGGCTGCGGCTGTCCGGCCCGTCGCTGACCGCTTGCAGCGGCGGCAGTTGCGACAGCGAGGCCAGGCCGAGGTCGTCCAGGAACTGCTTGGTGGTGCCCAGCAGCGCCGGGCGCCCCACCACTTCGCGGTGGCCGACCACGTCGATCCAGCCGCGGTCTTCCAGCAGCTTGATGGTCTGCGAATTCACGGCGACGCCGCGGATTTCCTCGATGTCGCCGCGCGTGACCGGCTGGCGGTAGGCGATGATCGCCAGCGTTTCCAGCGTCGCGCGCGAATACTTCGGCGGCTTCTCGGGCGCCAGGCGGTCGAGATAGGGCTTCATCTCGGGCCGGCTCTGGAAGCGCCAGCCGGACGCCAGGCTGACGATCTCGATTCCGCGCCCCTGCCAGTCCTGGCGCAATTCTTCCAGCAAGATCTTGATGGTGTCGCTGCCGACACCGGCGTTCAGTTGGCGGCCGCCCGCATCGACCTCGGCGAAGAGCTTCTTCATGCCGTGGATCGTCATCGGTTCGCGCGCGCACAGCAAGGCGGTCTCGAGGACGCGCTTGGCCTCGTCAGTATTCATATGGCGGTGTCGTCACGCTCGAATGCACACATCAAAACTACACTGGTTTAGCGGATGCCAGCCGCGGGGCCGAGACCGGCCGCGGTGCGATGGTAGTGCGCGCAATACTCTGGAATCCGTGGGCCCGGGCTGGAATGCGACGGGCTGACTAAGGTGGCGGGCTTGGCGCCTGCCACGGCTGCCCGCGTGCCAGGCGGGTCAGGAAAACGGGTGGTCTTGCCGGAAGACGGCGATATCTTGTCCGACAACTGGCGGCCATTGTAACCGATAAAACCCGAAAACGGACAAGGCGACCGGGGGTCGCCGTGCAGGAATGCCCTATTTGGTCAAGCCGTGGCCAGTTTTTCCGACAAAATCGCCGACACACCCAGGAAAGCCGGGTATTCCGCCGTGATCAGGTAGGTCGGGACCTGGGCCAGGTAGGCGCTGAAACGCCCCTTCTGCTCGAAACGGCGGCGGAAGGACGATTGCACGAAACGCTCGCCCAGGCGCGGCACGATGCCACCGCCGATATAGACCCCGCCCTGGGCGCCGAGGGTGATGGCCAGGTTGCCGGCGGCGGTGCCGAGCATGCCGCAGAAGGCGTCCAGCACGGCGTCGCAGACGGCGCATTCGCCCTCAAGGGCACGGCGCGAGATCTCGGGCGCGCTCAGGCTGTCGGGACGGCCGGCGCGCTCGCTCAGGGCGCGGTAGATCAGTTCGACCCCGGCGCCGGACAGCAGGCGCTCGCTGGAGACGTGCTCGAATTCGCGCCAGGCGTACTGCAGGATCGCGACTTCGAGCTCGTTCACCGGCGAAAAGCTGGTGTGCCCGCCCTCGCTGCGCAGCGCCGTCCAGCCGGCGCCACCGGGGGCCGGGATCAGGCCGGACACGCCCAGGCCGGTGCCGGCGCCCAGCAGGCCGAGCGGCGCATCCGCCACCGGCGCGCCGCCGCCGATCTGGCGCTTGTGCTCGCCCAAGTGCGGCAGCGAGCGCGCCAGCGCCGAGAAATCGTTGACCACGACCAGAGTAGCAAAGCCGCACTCCTGGCGCAGCGCCTCGATCGAGAAAGCCCAGTGGTGATTGGTCATGCGCACCTGGTCGCCGGTGACCGGATTGGCGATCGCGATCGCCGCGTGGCGCAGGCCGCCCGCGCGGCCGGCCACCTGGGGCAGCGCCAGGTAGGCGCGGATGGCGTCGGCCAGGCTCGCATGCTCCTGGCAGGACAGCACTTCGATCGCCTCGAAACGCCCGGGCTTGGCCTCCAGCGCGAAACGGGCGTTGGTGCCGCCGATGTCGGCGAGCAGGCGCGCGCCGCCGGCAGGAATGGTGGACGCTTGGGCTAGGCTGGAGGGAAAGGCGGTCATTGCAGCTAATAAAGAAGCGATGACCAAGCTTACTAAACTTTGTAGCAGTCTTACAAGAGAATTTTGTAGTTTAGGTACAAAGCCCCGTTTTCGCGGCGCCAACCGGCCTAAACGTGGTGCGAACTCAAAAGTAGTCGAACTACCTCAGCACGCTGCCGGGGCCAGTTCCGGATCGGCGCCCTGCTGCGCGTTCCACGCGTCCAGCCCGCCGCGCAAGGGACGCGCACGGTGGAAGCCATTGGCCAGGAACTGCTTGGCCACTTCGGCCGCCGTCACATCGTTCGGGCAGCTGCAGTAGATGACGACGTGGCGGTCCTTGTCGATGGTGGCCATCAGCTGGTCCGGCACGCAGGACTGGAACACCACGGCGCCAGGAATCGCGGCCTCGAGCTGCTGGGCGGTCAGGCTGCGGGCGTCGATGATGACCGGATCGTGACCGCCGTCGATGAGCGCCTTCAGCTCGGCGATCTCGATGCGCGGCACCGCGCTGCGGGCGCGCTGGCGGCGCCGCTCCACGTACTTGACCGCGATAAAGAGCAGCAGCAGCGTGGCCAGCACCATCAGGGCGGTGCCGCCGGCGGTCTCGAGCCAGTCGAGCAGCTCCTGAACGCCGTCATGGAACAGGATGCCGAGCAGGATGCCGGTGCCGCTCCACAGCGCCGCGCCGGTAAGGGCATAGCCGAGGAACTGGCGGGGCACGGTGCCGATCGCGCCGGACAGCGGCGCGGCGATGGTATTGAAGCCGGGGACGAACTTGGACACCAGCAGCGACTTCGCGCCGAAGCGGCGGAAACGGTCTTCGGTCTGGTTGACACAGGAATCGGGCGACAGCGAGATCTTGCACAGCAGGCGCAGGATGCGCTTGCCATAGAAGCGCCCGGCGCGGAACCAGAACAGGTCGCAGATCAGGCAGGCGCCGACCGCGGACAGCAGGCATAGCTGCCAGCTGAGGGAACCGTCGACGGAGAGGGCGCCGGCCACGATCAGGACCGGAAAGGCGGGAATGGGCAGGCCGAACTGTTCGACAAGGACGATGCCGAACACAATCAGCACACCATAGATCTGCAGGAGTTCGACAAGCTGGGGCATCGTTCTAGTGTAGCCGACTTTCCCGCGCGTCGCTGGGCGCCGCTGTGGTTTTTTGCACCAGCGGCGCCGTTCAGGCGCCGCGCGGGATCGCGGCGAGAAGCGTGCGCGTGTACGCGTGCTGCGGATTGCGATACAGCTCGTCCGAATCGGCCATCTCGACCACGCTCCCATGGTGCATCACCATCACCTGGTCGGCGATGTACTTCACCACCGACAGGTCGTGCGAGATGAAGATGTAGCTCATGCCGTATTCGTCCTGCAGGTCCTGCAGCAGGTTCAGCACCTGGGCCTGCACCGACACGTCGAGCGCCGACACCGATTCGTCGCACACCAGGATTTCCGGCTTCATGGTGAGGCAGCGCGCGATCGCGATGCGCTGGCGCTGGCCGCCGGAGAATTCGTGCGGGTAGCGGTGGAAAGCCTGTTCCGGCAGTCCCACCCGCTTGAGCAGGGTGTGCGCCATGTCGATGCGTTCGGCGTCGTTGGCGCCGATGCGGTGGATGCGCATCGGCTCGAGCAGGATCTGGCCCACCGTGAAGCGCGGATTGAGCGAAGCGTAGGGGTTCTGGAAGATGATCTGGATGCGCCGCTTGTAGGCCTGGTAGTCGCGGTCGGGCATCGTGAACAGGTCGCGCCCGTCGAACATGGCGCTGCCGCCCGTTGCGCGGTGCAGGCGCAGCAGGGTCAGGCCGACCGTGGTCTTGCCCGAGCCGGATTCGCCCACCACGCCCAGGGTCTTGCCGCGCGCCAGCGTAAAGGAGACGTCCTTCACCGCCTTGAACTCGCGCTTCTTGAGCAGGCCTTCGCGCAGGATGAAGCTCTTGGCCAGGTTCTTCACGACCAGCACCGGCTCGTCCTCAGGCGCGCTGCCGCGCGTGCGCTGCGGCAGCTCGTCGTCAGGCATGAAGCGGCCGCTCAGGTAATCGTCGATCACGGGCAGGCGCAGCGGGCGCTGGTCCAGCTTCGGGCGGCAGTGCAGCAGGGCTCGGGTATAAGCGTCGGCCGGCGCGCCAAATACCTGCGCGGCCGCGCCCTCCTCGCGCACTTCGCCGTGGCGCATCACGATCACGCGGTCCGCAATCTCGGCCACCAGCCCGAGGTCGTGGGTGATGAACAGCACCGACATCTGGTGCTTCTTTTGCAGGCCCGCGATCAGTTCCATGATCTGCTTCTGGATGGTCACGTCGAGCGCCGTGGTCGGCTCGTCCGCAATCAGGAGCTTGGGTTCGCAGGCGATCGCCATCGCGATCATCACGCGCTGCTGCTGGCCGCCCGACATCTGGCTCGGGTACGCTTCGATCTTTGTCGAAGGGTCGGGAATGCCCACTTCCGCCAGCAGTTCGAGGGTGCGCGCCTTCGCCTGCTTCGCGTTCATCCCCATGTGCCGGCGCAGCACCTCGCCGATCTGGTAGCCCACCGTGAACACCGGATTGAGCGAAGACATCGGCTCCTGGAAGATCATCGCGATGTCCTTGCCACACAGCTTGCGGCGCTCCGCCACGGACAGATCGAGCAGCTCACGGCCGTCGAAGCGCGCGCTGGAACCGGGATGGACAACCGTGGTTTCCAGCGGCAGCAGGCCCATGATGGCGAGCGAACTGACCGATTTGCCGCTGCCGGATTCGCCCACCAGCGCCACCGTGCTGTTCCTCGGCACGTCGAAGGAAATGCCCTTCACCGCTTCGACCGTGTTCTTCTTGTCGACGCGGAAGGAAATGCGCAGGTCGCGCACCGAGAGGAGGTGTTGGTCCATCGTCATTTGAGCTTGGGGTCGAGCGCGTCGCGCAGGGCGTCCGCAAACAGCGAAAAGGCGGTGACCAGCAGCGCCATCGCGCTCGCGCTGGCGGCCAGTTGCCACCACTTGCCCAGGATGAGTTCATTCTGCGCCTCGTTCAGCATGCTGCCCCAGGAGACCACGCCGACCGGCACACCGAAGCCGAGGAAGGACAGGATCACTTCGGCCTTGATGAAGCCGACCACCAGGATCGACATCTGCACCAGGGCCACGTGCGAAACGTTGGGCAGGATGTGGCCGAACATGCGGCGCCAACTGGAGGCGCCAATGGCGTCGGCCGCCATCACGTACTCGCGCGCCTTGTGCTTGATGTACTCGGCGCGCATCAGGCGATAAGGCCCGGTCCAGCCGGTCAGGCCGAGGATCAGCACGATGGTCATCACACCCTTCTGCTGCAGCACCGCAGCCACGGTGAGGATCATCAGGATCGAGGGAATCGAGGTGAAGATGCTGTAGAACCAGTTGAACAGGTCGTCCACGATGCCGCCGTAGAAGCCGGACAGCGCCCCGAACAGGGTGCCCAGGGTCACCGCCACCAGGGCGGCCACCAGGCCCACCACGATCGAGGTCTCGCCGCCCTTGATGGTCTTCTTGACGATGTCGTGGCCCCACTTGTCGGCCCCGAACGACAGCGTGGTGGCTTTCTGCACGGGCGGATGCGCGGCGCGGACTTGCGCCTTGAGCTGCGCCAGTTCGTTGGCCAGCGGATCGAAGGCGTTCGGCGGCGTCTCGCGCGGCAGCTGGGCCGCTGCCAGCGCGCGCGTGCCGGCATCCGCGCCCACGAAGCTTGGCGGCGCGTAGTTGACCGCCACCTCGTCTTCCCAATCGCTCGCCACCAGGCCGGTGGCGGACAGCAGCAGCATCAACAGGAAAGCCGCCACCACCGCCAGCGCGGCCATCGCCACGCGGTCGGCGCGCAGGCGGCGCCAGGCCAGCGCCCACAGTCCGGGTGCGCGCGCGTTCGTCGTAGCCATCCTCATGTCAGTTTCACCCGTGGATCGACAAGCTGGTACAGCAGGTCGGCGAGCAGGTTGAACACCATGGTCGCGGCGGCGACATAGACCGTGATCGCCTTGATCACCGGGAAGTCGCTGCGTTCGACCGCCAGGATGACTTCGCGCCCGATGCCCGGAATGCCGAAGAAGCGCTCCAGCAGGAACGCGCCGATGAGAAGCGCCGGCAGGTTCGCCATGACGTGGGTGATGATCGGGATCGCGGCATTGCGCAGCACATGGACCCAGACCACGCGCCGCTCGGGCAAGCCCTTGGCGCGCGCGGTGCGCACGTAGTCCTGCCCTACTTCGTCCAGCACGAAACTGCGGTACAGGCGCAGGGTCGGCGCGATCGAGACGGCCAGGCCGATGATGATGGGCAGCAGCGCATAGCGCAGCAGGTTCTCGCCCAGGCTATTGCCCCAGCCCTGCACCGGGAACAGCCCCAGCTTGTAGGCGAACAGGTACTGGAACACGATGATGTAGACCAGGATCGAGATCGACATGCCGACCGTGCAGGCCACCATCACCGCGCGGTCCGTCAGCGAGCCACGCACGAAGGCGATGCTGAGCGCCAGCGCGATGCCGAGCACGGTTTCCAGGATGGTCAGCGGCACCAGCACGGTGAGCGAAGGCCCGAGGCGGCTGGAGATGATGTGCGACACCGGCTCGCCCGTGCTCCAGGCATTGCCGAAGTCGAAAGTCAGGATCTGCTTGACGAAGATCCACAGCTGCACCGTATAGGGCTGGTCGGTGCCGAGCTGGCGCCGGATGTTCTCGATGGCGGCGGTGTCGGCCATCTTCCCGGCCAGCAGGTAGGCCGGGTCGCCGCCCACCCAGTTGAAGAGCACGAAGACCAGCACCACGACCCCGAGCATGGTCGGCAGCATCTGCCACAGCCGGCGGACGATAAAGCGAAGCATGGATCTCCTGAAGTAATTAGGGCGGCGCCTGGCCGGCCGGGCGCGTAACGATAGCGCATATTTTGCCGGGTTGACAGCATGCCATGGCGGCGCCCGACCATTCCATTTTATTTCCCGCCTATAACTCTAAATATTCCGTTTGTAAAGACTTTTGCTGGGCAGTTGTTTTTTCGACTTGTACAGACATTCCATTTGACAGCGTATGTATGTCATTGTATTTATTGCCATGCAGGAAAAGATGCCGATTTTGCACTTGTGCGGCAATGTCTCGAAACTTCTCTGCGGCCGACTCAAGAAAAAGAGCCGCGGAGCTTACCTGGGAAGCTCGACATGATGGTTGAAACAGTATTATCTCGTTCGGTTCGATTGATGTTTGCGGGCGGCATGGCATTCGCCGCCTCCGCCTATGCGCAGGACGCGCAGCAAGCGCCTGCCGAAGGCCAGCAACTGCAGCGCGTGGAAGTGACCGGCTCGCGCATCGCGACCGCCAACCTGGAAAGCGTGAGCCCGGTGACCGTGGTCAGCGCCAAGGACATCAAGCTCGAAGGCACGCGTTCGGTCGAAAACCTGCTGAACAACCTGCCCCAGGTCTTCGCCGACCAGGGCGGTTCGATCTCGAACGGCTCCTCCGGTACCGCAACCGTCAACCTGCGCAACTTCGGCGCCGACCGCACCCTGGTGCTGGTCAACGGCCGCCGCCTGCCGTCGGGTTCGCCACGCAATACCGCAGCCGACCTGAACCAGATCCCGGCATCGCTGATCAAGCGCGTCGAGGTGCTGACCGGTGGCGCCGGCGCCATCTACGGTTCGGATGCGGTGGCGGGTGTCGTCAACTTCATCATGAACGACACCTTCCAGGGCGTGCAGATCGAGTCGAACTACGCCTTCTACAACCACGACCAGAACGGCGGCGCCGCTGCCGAGGCAGCCAAACGCCGCAACTTCCCGGTGCCGGGCGACAAGGGCGCCGACGGCAAGGTCAAGGACGTCAACCTGCTGCTGGGCGGTAACTTCGCCGACGGCCGCGGCAATGCCGTCGCCTTCATCGGCTACAAGAAGGAAGACGCGCTGCTGCAGTCCGAGCGCGACTTCACCGCCTGCTCGCTGGACGGCTTCAGCTCGGGCAACACCTTCAACTGCGGCGGTTCGGGCACCAGCTTCCCGGGCCGCTTCTTCACCGACGCCGGCCAGCGCACCGTCGCTGACGCCGCCGGCAACACCCGTCCCTACGTGGCCGCGACCGACCAGTACAACTACGGTCCGCTGAACTACTTCCGCCGTCCGTCGGAGCGCTACACCTTCAGCAGCTTCACCCACTACGACATCAACGACAAGGCGCGCCTGTACACCGAGGCCAGCTTCCACGATGACCACACCGTGGCGCAGATCGCCCCGTCCGGCCTGTTCGGCTTCGACGCCTCGGGCGCGAATGCGATCCGCTACGAAAACCCGTTCCTGACCCCGGCATGGCGCCGTGACCTCGGCCTGACCGCTCCGGGCCAGACCGCCGACGCCCTGATCTTCCGCCGCAACGTCGAAGGCGGCGGCCGCCAGGACGACCAGCGCCACACCTCCTACCGCGGCGTGATCGGCGTCAAGGGCGACGTCGGCAACTGGACCTACGACGCCTTCGCGCAAGTGGGCAAGGTGCTGTACTCGGAAACCTACTTCAACGACTTCTCGAACGTGCGCATCGGCCGCGCGCTGAACGTCGTCACCAACGCCGCTGGCCAGCCGGTCTGCCAGAGCGTCGTCGACGGCACTGACCCGAACTGCGTCCCGTACAACATCTGGTCGCTGGGCAAGGTCACGCCTGAAGCACTGGCTTACCTGCAGACCCCGGGCTTCCAGAAGGGCAGCACCCACCAGTCGGTACAGGGCATCAACCTGTCGACCAACCTGGGCGACTATGGCCTGAAGCTGCCGACCGCCAGCAGCGGCATCGGCCTGGCCCTGGGCTGGGAACACCGCACCGAGAAGCTGACCCTGGACACCGACACCGCCTACCAGACCGGCGACCTGGCCGGCCAGGGCGGCCCGACCTTCGGCGTCTCCGGCCAGTTCAGCGTGAAGGACTACTACGCCGAAGCGCGTATCCCGCTGCTGGAAAAGCTGCCGTTCGCCGACTCCCTGACCGCGACCCTGTCCTATCGTAAGTCGGACTACTCGACCGGCCAGAAGACCAACTCCTACGGCGCCGGCCTCGAATGGGCGCCGGTGCAGGCCGCCAAGGTGCGCTTCAGCTACCAGCGCGCCGCCCGCGCCGCCAACGTGGTCGAACTGTTCACCCCGAGCGGCCTGAGCCTGTTCGGCATGTCGAGCGACCCGTGCGCCGGCGCCACCCCGTCGGCCACCCTGGCGCAGTGCCAGCTGACCGGCGTCACGGCTGCCCAGTACGGCAAGATCGAAGACAGCCCGGCCCAGCAGTACAACAACATCACCGGCGGCAATACCGGCCTGGCGCCCGAGAAATCGGACTCCTACACCCTGGGCCTGGTGCTGACCCCGATGCGTAACCTGAGCCTGACCGTCGACGCGTTCGACATGAAGGTCGAAGGCACCATCGGCGGCCTGTCGGCATCGACCACCCTGAGCCAGTGTATCCAGACCGGCGATCCGAAGTTCTGCTCGCTGATCCAGCGTGACCGTCTCGGCACCCTGTGGGCCCTGCCGACCGGCCGCATCGTCGCGACCAACCAGAACCTGGGCATGAGCTCGACCCGCGGCGTGGACCTTGGCGCCAACTACGGCATGAAGCTGTCCGGCTACGGCAGCCTCGACCTGTCGTATATCGCCACCTTCCTGGACGAGTTCAAGCAGGAAGACTTCCCGGGTTCGGGACAGTACGACTGCGCCGGCCTGCACGGCACCAGCTGCGGCACCCCGCTGCCGAAGTACCGCCACAAGATCCGCGCCGTCTGGGGCACCCCATGGAGCGGCCTGGAAGTGGGCGTGACCTGGCGCTACATCAAGGGTGTGAAGCTCGACGCTACCAGCGACAACCCGCTGCTGGCCACCGACTTCGAACCGGCTGACGAACGCCTGGCAGCACGCAACTACCTGGACCTGGTGGGCCAGTGGGCGATCAACAAGAACTTCACCCTGCGCGCCGGCATGAACAACGCGCTGGACAAGGATCCGCCAGTGACCGGTGTCGTGGCCGCAGTGTTCGGCAACGGCAATACCTACCCGCAGGTGTATGACGCCATGGGCCGTCATATCTTCCTGAACCTGACCGCCAAGTTCTGATCGGCTAGCGGCTCAAACGAAAACGGCGCACCTCGGTGCGCCGTTTTTTTATTCCGGGCCTTATTCCGGCCGCAACCTGCGCTGCTTCACGGCCTGCGCCAGCCCTTCCAGCACCCCGATGCTGGTCTCCCAATCGATGCAGCCGTCGGTCACCGATTGTCCGTAGGTCAGTTCCTTGCCCGGCACCAGGTCCTGGCGTCCGCCCACCAGGTGCGATTCGATCATCACCCCGACGATGCGGTCGTCGCCCGCCGCGATCTGGCTAGCGATGTCGGCACACACCGGCACCTGGTTCTGCGGGTTCTTGCTGCTGTTGGCGTGCGAAGCGTCGATCATCAGGCGGCTCGCCAGGCCGTTGGCCGCCAGCTGGCGGCAAGCCTCTTCCACGCTCGCCGCATCGTAGTTCGGCGCCTTGCCGCCGCGCAGGATGATGTGGCAGTCCTCGTTGCCGGCGGTCGACACGATCGCCGAATGCCCGCCCTTGGTCACCGACAGGAAGTGGTGCGGCTGCGAGGCCGCCTTGATCGCGTCGGCCGCGATCTTGATGTTGCCGTCGGTGCCGTTCTTGAAGCCCACCGGACAGGACAGACCGGAGGCCAGTTCGCGGTGCACCTGCGATTCGGTGGTGCGGGCGCCGATCGCGCCCCAGCTGATCAGGTCGGCGATGTACTGCGGGCTGATCACGTCCAGGAACTCGGTGCCGGCCGGCAGGCCCAGCTCGTTGATGTTGCGCAGCAGCTCGCGCGCCATGCGCAGGCCGTCGTTGATGCGGAAGCTGTTGTCCATGTAAGGGTCATTGATCATGCCCTTCCAGCCGACCGTGGTGCGCGGCTTCTCGAAGTACACGCGCATCACGATCTCGAGTTCGCCGGCGAAGCGCACGCGCTGCTCGGCCAGGCCGCGCGCGTATTCGAGCGCCGCCTTCGGATCGTGGATCGAGCAGGGGCCGACCACCACCATCACGCGGTCGTCCTGGCCGTGCAGGATGCGGTGCAGCGCCACGCGCGCGCTGGCCGCGGTCTGCTCCGCCGCCGGCGTGACCGGGAACTCGCGGATCAGGTGCGCGGGCGGCGTCAGTTCCTTCATTTCGCGGATGCGTAAATCGTCGGTGCGAGGCATGCTGTACTCCGTAATGTGTGTGAGCTGAGGCTGAAAATGAAAAAACCGCCATCGCTGGCGGTTTGTCTGGATTGCGTCGGACTGTTCGTGATCTGCGTGAACCTGCCGCTACTCCACCGCCTGAGGGCTGGAATGGCTAAAGTAAAAATAGCAGGTAAAGAAAACGTGCTGGCGCATGGGAAGTCCGGAGGGGTCGGGAGACCTTGTTCGCCTGACTATAACGCCATTGTGTAACGGTTGGCAAGCCTTTTCCAGAAGCGGCGAATACAACATCACGCCAATTGTCATCACAAGATTCGGCAAGCGGTTGCGGGAACCACACAACCGTTCCCCGCCTTTCCGCGCTCCTTGAGCGGGATCAGTCGCGGTTGATCCAGCGGTGCAAAAGTCGCTCCAAGCCCCGAAGCTCCGCAGCCTTCTTGTGTTCTCACAAGAAAAGTCTTTACAGCATTTGATCAATGGCAAAGCGGACGCGGCGGGAACAACCCAACCACTGGAGTCCGGACATGACTGAAACCCTGCTCTCGCGCTCCCTGCGGCGCATCTTCGCCGGCGGCGGTGCCGTCGGCCTGTTGTCTGTCGGCTTTACCCTGCTACTGCCCGCCCCCGTCCTGCGCGCGCAGGAGGCCGCGCCGAAGCCGGTCGCCCGCGTCGAAATCACCGGGTCCAACATCCGCCGCGCCCAGGCAGAGACCGCCTCATCGGTGCAGACCGTGAACCGGGCCGACATCGAACGCTCGGGCAAGACCACGGTGGCAGAACTGCTGCAGACCCTCGCCGTCGACAACTCGGGTTCGGTCCCGGCCAACTTCGGCGGCGGCTTCGCCGCGGGCGCCTCCGGCATCTCGCTGCGCGGCCTCGGCACCGCCTCGACCCTGGTGCTGCTCAACGGCCGCCGCATGGCGCCCTACGGCCTGGCCGACGACGGCCAGAAGGTGTTCGCCGACCTCAACGTCATCCCCACCGACGCCGTCGAGCGGGTCGAGATCCTGAAGGACGGCGCTTCGGCCATCTACGGCTCCGACGCGATCGCCGGCGTGGTCAACATCATCCTGCGCCGCGACTTCCAGGGCAGCACGGTGCGCGCCCTGGTCGGCACCGCCACGGCCGGCGACGGCCAGCAATACAATGTCGCCGCCACCTGGGGCAGGGGCGACCTCGACGCCGACGGCTACAACCTGCTGCTCAACTTCGAGTACAAGAAGACCGACGAGATCTGGAACCGCGAACGCGGCAATCGCGACTGGGTCGGCAAGGCCGACCTGCGCCCCTGGGGCTACTCGGCCCAGGAAGGCTTCGGCGGTACCGGTGCGATCACCGGCAACAACGCCTCCGGCAGCGCCATCAACGGCAATGTGCGCAATCCCGACACGCTGGCCTACTACAACCGCGGCAATCCGGCCGGGGCCGGCTTCACCCGCTTCTTTCCGGCCGCGGCCTGCACCAACTTCACCAACCACCCCCAGGGCGACCCGGGCGGCGGCTGCCTGATCGACGCGCCCTTCCTGTACAGCCAGATCCAGCCCGACCAGGAATACACTTCGCTGTTCGGCCGCGGCACCCTCAAGCTGCCGAACGATATCGAGGGCTACACCGAGCTCAACCTCTACAACAGCCTGACGCGGACCTCGACCACGCCCTCGACCATCAGCGCCAACCAGGGCTACCCCGGCGGCCCGGTCAGCGGCGCCGGCGCCGCCTTCGGCCCCACCCACCCGGACAACCCGTATTTCGGGCGCGAGGCGCGACTGCGCTATCTGGCCGGGGACGTCGGCCCGCGCCGCTCGGACATCGATTCGACCTTCATCCGCGCCCTGCTCGGCGCGCGCGGCACCAACTACGGGTGGGAGTGGGACACTTCCCTGCTCTACTCGCGCAGCCGGGTGGGCAACGCCCGCAACGGCTTCCTGCAGCGCGACGCGACCTTCGCCCTGCTCAACCCGACCCCGACCAACGTGGCGACCGCCATCGCCAACAATCCCGGCTACCGGGCGCTGCCGATCGGGACCCTGTGGCGCATCGGCGAAAACGCCGGCCTGAACTCGCCGGCCGTGTACGCGGCGCTGTCGCCGGAAATCTCGAACAAGGCCCACACCGAGATCGGTCAGATCGACTTCAAGGCCACGCACGAATTCGGCAAGCTGCCCGGCGGACCGCTCGGGGTGGCCGTGGGCGCCGAGTTCCGCCACGAAGCAGCCGTGCTCGAGCCGAGCACCGGCACCGAGCGCGGCAACATCATCGGCCTGGGCTATTCGGCCTATGACGGCCAGCGCAACGTGTTCGCCATGTACGGCGAGGTGCTGGCGCCGGTCATTTCCGGCCTCGAAGTGACCGGCGCCATGCGCTGGGACCACTTCACCGACGTCGGCAATGCCTATACGCCGAAGGTCGGCGTGAAATGGACGCCGTTGCGCCAGATCGCCCTGCGCGCCACCTGGGCGCGCGGCTTCCGGGCCCCGAGCCCGGCGGAAAACGGGGTCGGCGGCCTGGCCGCCTTCACCAACGCTTCCGACCCGGTGCGCTGCGCGCTCGGCGTGCAGGTGGCCTGCAACCCGGCCAACATCGCCCTGATCACCTCGCCCAACCCCGACCTCGATCCGGAACGCTCCAAGAGCTACAACGTGGGCGTCATCTGGGATCCGCTGCCGCGCACCAGCATCTCGCTCGACTACTGGCAAATCAAGCGCAAGAACGAGATCAACCAGGAGCAGATCCCGGCCGCCATCCTGGCCGGGCGCGTGGCGCGCGACCCCAGCACGGCCCAGGCCGGCATCCCGGGCGACCCCGGCGCCATCACCGCGGTGCTGGCCAGCTACGTCAACTCGGCCCAGACCAAGGTGCGCGGACTCGACCTCGACGCGCGCCACAGCCTGCCGCTGCCGAACGGCATGGGCAACCTGGTGTTCGACGCCAAGTGGACCCACCTGTTCAAATGGCTGCGCACCGAACAGGACGGCAGCTCGCGCGACTTTGCCGGCACCCACGGCAACTGCGACGTGACCAACTGCGTGGGTACGCCGGACAACCGCGCCAACCTGCGCGCCAGCTGGGAGCGCAGCGACCTCCGCGTATCGGCCAACGTGCAATACCGCGGCAAGATCGACAACACCTTGTTCAAGGACGACCCGGATGGCTGCGCCAGCCACTTCGCCAACGGCAACGACGCCCCCGGCGGCTGCGAACTGGCCTCGTTCACCACCGTCGACCTGGTGTTCCGCTGGAAGCCGCAGCCGAAATGGGAAGTGTTCGGCTCGATCCAGAACGTGTTCGACAAGATCGCGCCGCTCGATCCGCTGACCTACGGCGCCGTGTCGTACAACCCGCTCGACTATGCCGGCGCGGTCGGCCGCTTCTTCACCCTGGGCGCGCGCTACACCTTCTGACGGCCCTGCCGCGCCTCCCGGTTCCCTACCGGCAGGCGCGGCCTTCCTCCCTTCATTAACGGAACCATGATGAACAAAACCATCCTCGCGCGCATCCTGCGCCGCCTGTTCGCCTGCGGCCTCGTCTGTGCGCGCCGCCGCTGCTGGCCCAGACCTCGCCGCCCGGCCTGCAGCCGCCTACTCCGACCGCCGCACCGGTGCAGCGCGTCGAAATCACCGGCTGCTATCAAAAACGTGCGCGCAAGTGCGCAGCGTTCTCTTCCTGCCCCGAGCCGTCCTGTTGACCGTGTTCGTGCCTAGCAGGCGTGACTTTCCCGCCTGCCGCCGGAACCGTTCCGGCGGCAGTGCCCGGCGTCAACGCCTGGCTAGCCACGGGTAGCGCCGTTTCCACCCCGAGGGCGGCGGTGGCGAGCCGTTGAAGGTTGATGGCGGCATTCACGTCGCGGTCGTGTCGTGCACCACAGCCGCAGGTCCAGCTTCGCTCGCCCAGCGCGAGCTTGCTGTTCTTTGCCCCACAGCCCGAACACAGGCGGCTGGACGGATACCAGCGCTCGGCCACCACGATCCTAGTGCCATAACGCTGCGCCTTGTACAGGAGCTGGCGCCGGAATTCATGAAAGCCGATGTCGGCGATGCTTCTTGCCAGCCGGTGGTTGGCCAGCATCCCTTTGACATGTAGGTCCTCGATCCCAACTGCTTGGTTTTCACGGCACAGGCGGGTGGTCAGTTTGTGGAGGAAGTCCCGGCGTACCCGCGCGATCCTTGCCTGCAGGCGAGCCAGCGCTTTCGCTCCCTTGGTCTGGTTTTTCGACTTCGGCAGCGTCCATCCCTTCGTGCCGCCAACGTCGATCCCGGCCAGGGCCTTTGCTGCCTCGTGCTTGCGGCTCTGTCGACGGCTGCGAATGCGCAGGCGGCGCAGCGCCGCTTTCAAAGGGCGAGGCGCGGCGACCTTGTACCCGCTGTCGAAGGTGGCGGCGGCCGTGATGCCGAGGTCGACACCGACGACGCCGCTCCCGCTGCGCCTGCATCTGCCGACATCGTCCGGCACGTCGACCTGCACCGCCAGGAACCAGTCGTCCGCCTCTCGGGACACCGAGCCTCCCATAATCTTGCCCGGCCAGCGCAGCGTCTCAGACAGAGAAACCCTGCCGACCCTGGGCAGGACAGCTATCTTGCCCTCAATCCGGAACTGGTCGTTCGCAACATAAAAGCTGTCGCGGCAGCGGCTCTTCTTCTTGAAGCGGGGCGGGCGGGCGTGCTCGCCGGTCCGGCGCGCTTCGAAATAGCGCGACCAGGCCCGCGCCAGGTGTGCAAATGGCTGGGCATGGGCGTCGCGGTGGACGGTGCGCAGCCAAGGATTTCCTTGATCGTCGAGCCAGTCGGGGTGGGCGTACTTGATGGCGTTGAAGTGCTTTTTGAGCCGCATCGCGTCCGGGCGCTGCCCGCTTGCTGCGAGCCGGTTCCACTCAGCCAGGGCCCAGTTCCAGACCCGGCGCGCGGTGCCGGCGGCGCGCGCAAAATAGTCGCGCTGCGCCGGTGTCGGCTCAAGACGGATGCGATGGGCCAGCAGCATGTCGCGCCAAGTATGGGGAAGATAGGTTTTTGACACTGCGCGCTCCGCCAAGTTCATCCGAAGGCTGTCCGTACAAATGCGCGCATCCACATCGCGGCGGTCGATGCGCGCGCTAGCCGCGAGCTATTGAGCCTGCACGGCGGGCCGCTCGGCTTCGCGATCGGCGCCGAGTTCCGGCGCCACCGCGTCAAGTATTTCATCGACCGCGCGCTGGCCTCGCAGGCATCGAGTTCCGGCTACGCCGACGCCAGCGACCAGGCCGGCCAGCGCAGCATCTGGACCCTGTTCAGCGAGGTCAACGTCCGATCATCAAGGACCTGGAGCTCAACGTGGCGGCGCGCTACAACCACTAAAGCGACGTCGGCGGCAGCTTCAATCCAAGGTGTCGCTGCGCTGGCAGCCGAGCCGCTAGCTCCTGGTGCGCGGCTCCTTCAACAAGGGTTTTCTGCGCCCCGACCCTGTTCGACCTGTACAGTCCGCAAGCTAGCACCAACACCTCGAACACCTATGACGCCCCCTTGCTCTGCCCGGGGGGATGTGCCGGCGCCCGGCGCCAACCCGAACATCGCCTGCGGCCAGCAGCAATTCATCCGCGAGGGCAGCAATTGCGACGTATCCCCGAAACGCGCGCGCACCTAGAATGCCGGCTTCGTCGTCGAACCGGCCCAGAACCTGAGCTTCTCGCTAGACTACTGGAACATCCGCCTCAAGGACCAGATCAGCGCCCTGGCCGAGCAGACCCTGTTCAGCAATGACCCGCGCTACACCGACCCGCTCGGCTTCACGGTGTATGCGCGCGTGACCTACCGCTTCTGAACGTAGAAAGCGGGCCACGAAACGACAACGCCCGGCCGGAGCCGGGCGTTGTCCTGTCAGCGCAAGCGCAGGATCAGCCGGTGCCGCCCACCGTCACGCCCTCGATGCGCAGGGTCGGCTGGCCGACGCCCACCGGCACGCTCTGGCCTTCCTTGCCGCACACGCCGACGCCCGAATCCAGGCGCATGTCCTTGCCGATCATCGAGATGTTGTTCATCACTTCCGGGCCATTGCCGATCAGGGTCGCACCCTTCACCGGATAGCTGATCTTGCCGTTCTCGATCATGTAGGCTTCGCTGGCCGAGAACACGAACTTGCCGTTGGTGATGTCGACCTGGCCGCCGCCGAAGTTGACCGCGTACAGGCCGTTCTTGACCGAGGCCAGGATCTCTTCCGGGTCCTTGTCGCCGGCCAGCATGTAGGTGTTCGTCATGCGCGGCATCGGCAGGTGGGCGAAGGATTCGCGGCGCGCGTTGCCGGTGACCGGCATCTTCATCAGGCGCGCGTTCATGGTGTCCTGAATATAGCCCTTCAGGATGCCGTCCTCGATCAGGGTGGTGCACTGGGTCGGGTTGCCCTCATCGTCCATGTTGAGCGAGCCGCGGCGGTCCTGCAGGGTGCCGTCGTCGACCACGGTGACGCCCTTGGCCGCCACGCGTTCGCCGATGCGGCCGGCGTAGGCCGAGGAGCCCTTGCGGTTGAAGTCGCCTTCCAGGCCATGGCCCACCGCCTCGTGCAGCAGCACGCCGGGCCAGCCCGGGCCGAGCACGATGGTCATCGGGCCGGCCGGCGCCGGACGCGCTTCCAGGTTGACGCAGGCCGACTTCACCGCTTCGGTCGCGTACTTGTCGAGCAGCTCGTCGCTGAAGTAGCCGTAATCGTAGCGTCCGCCACCGCCGGAAGAGCCGACTTCGCGCCGGCCGTTCTGCTCGGCGATGACGGTAACCGACACGCGCACCAGCGGGCGGATGTCGGCGGCCAGCACGCCGTCGCTGCGCACCACCAGCACCACATCGTATTCGCCGGCCAGGCCCGCCATCACCTGCACCACGCGCGGATCCTTGGCGCGCGCCATCTTCTCGACCCGCTCGAGCAGCTTCACTTTCGCGGTCGCGTCGAGCGAGGCCAGCGGATCGTGCGGCAGGTAGAGCGAACGGCCGCCGGTCGGGCGCGCCGCGCTGGCGATCTTTACCTTGCCGCTGCCGGCGCGGGCAATGGTGCGGGTGGCGGCCGCCGCATCCAGCAGCGCCGCTTCGGAAATGTCATCGGAATACGAAAAGGCCGTCCGCTCGCCCGACACCGCGCGCACGCCGACGCCCTGGTCGATCGAGAAGCTGCCGGTCTTGACGATGCCTTCTTCCAGGCTCCAGCCCTCGCTCTTGGTGAACTGGAAATACAGGTCGGCGTAATCGACCTTGTGCGTGAACATCGAGCCCAGCGCGTTCAGCAGCTTGCCCTCGTCGAGGCCGAATGGCGTCAGCAGCACGTCGCGTGCGACAGCCAGGGAAGAAAGGTTCGGTTCGAATGGTTTCATTTTGCGTTCGGTCGTTCGTATGGAGAGCTCATTGTGCCATATCCGCCCGCTTCGTACCGGACACGAGGCCCCTTCCCAACAGTGAGGGCAGCAGCAAATGATCGGGCATGAGCATGGATCAATTGCCTGTTGGCATGAAGCGGCGACCCTGATCGGCTTCGCAGCCATATTGCCGGGATCCCTTAGTGATGGCACACTTTGCGTGGACGCACTCAAGGGAATACGCCATGGTTTCAGGTCGACATTGCTTGCTGATGACTGTGCTGGTCTGTTGCCACGCCGCCGCGCATGCCGAGGCGCCGCCCGCGCAGGCGGTCTACATCGATGTGTGTGTCGCGGAACAGAATGTGGACCGCGTCATGGAGAAGGTCGACGCGCCGGTAATGGCGGTGCTCAAGACCTTGCCGAACATGCTCGACATCAGCAGCGCGGGCACGAATGGAAGAACGCAATTCCAGGTCCGCTTCGTGGATGGGGCGAGCCGGAACGACCAGACCGCTGTCGAGGAGGCGTTCAGACGGGTAGCGTTCGGCCCCGATGCCGGGATCCTGTCGGTGCGGATCGATCTGGCCCAGGCGCGCGCCGATGGGGTATACGTCGGCAGGCCCGCATGCATGGAGTACCTGCGGCGGGAAAGACTCCGCTAAGGGCGCGGAAGGCCCCCAGCAGGATACGGCCGATTAGCCTATAGCTTGCGGTGCTTCAGCGCCGGCAGGCTCTCGCGCACGCTCGCAAGGAACGCGTCGTCCAGCTGCCCCGTGATGACGCCCTCGCCTTCGCGCAGCACCGCCTTTACCTCGCCCCAAGGATCGACCAGCATGCTGTGGCCGAAGGTGCGGCGGCCATTCGCGTGGATGCCGCCCTGCGCCGAGGCCAGCACGTAGCACTGGTTCTCGATGGCGCGGGCGCGCAGCAGCACTTCCCAGTGCGCCAGGCCGGTGGTGTGGGTGAAGGCGGCCGGCACGATGATCAGGGCGCACTCGCCCATCGCGCGGAACAGTTCCGGGAAACGCAGGTCGTAGCACACCGACAGGCCGACGCGGCCGAAGGGCGCCTCGAAGCTGCCGACGCTTTCCCCCGGCACGATGGTGCGCGCTTCGTCGTAGGATTCGCTCCCCTTGTTGAAGCCGAACAGGTGGATCTTGTCGTAGCGGCCCACGGCCTGTCCCTGCGGGTCGTACACCAGGGTGGTGTTGAGCACCTTGCCGTCCACCGGCGAAATCAGCGGCAGCGTGCCGCCCACCAGCCAGATGCCGTGCTCGCGCGCGAGCCCCGCCATGCAATCCTGGATCGGGCCGCTGCCCTCCGGTTCGGCCTGCGCCACCTTGTCGACGTCGCTCATGCCCATGATCGGCCAGTACTCCGGCAGCGCCACCAGCTGCGCGCCTTCGCCCGCCGCTTGCGCCACCAGGCGGCGCACCGTCGCGAGGTTGTCGGCCACCTGCGGGGTGGACACCATCTGCACTGCGGCTACGATTGTCATGTCAGTCCTTTTTCGGGTTGCTACGCGCATTCGCCGCGGCCGCGGCCGCGGCCGGTGGCGGCGGCGGGTTGTCGATCTTGACGATGGTCGGGGACTTCCACGGCCCCGAGATCCGCATCTGGTAAGTCAGCGCCTTCATCACCGGCGCGCGCAGGAACAGCTGCGCCAGGTAGCTGCCGATGCCGATGATCGGGTTCACCGCCAGGCCGTACACCAGCGGCCCGGTGCCCAGGTTGAATTCGGGGATCACCACCACCCGCAGGTTGGTGGTTTCGTTGGCGATGTCGGCGGTGCCGTCCATCAGGATGGTGGCCGCCACCCCGTGCATCTTGAGGTTGTCGGTGCGCAGCACGCCGCGCGAGATCATCGCGTTCGCGCTGATGCCGTCGAAGGCCAGGCCTTCCGAGAACACGTCGTGGAAATCCAGCTTGAGGAGGCGCGGCAGCGCCTGCAGGCTCAGGACGCCCAGCAGCTTGGCGGCGCCCGGGTCCTGCTTCAGGAATTGGCCCGACTCCACGTTCATCTCGATCTGGCCGGACAGGCTCGGGATGTCCAGGTCGTAGGGCAATCCGCTCCAGGAGATGTCACCCGACATCTTGCCCTTGCCGCGGCGCAGGGTTTCCGGGAAGCCGAGACGATCCAGCAGCTTGCCGGCGTCGTCGATATCAAGGATGAAGTTCAGGCTGGTGTTGCTGCGCCCGTCCTTGTGCAGCCAGCGGCCGTTCGCCTTCAGTTGGCCGTCCGGGTTGTCGAGGGTGAGGCGGTTAATGCGCCATTCGCGCCCGGCCAGCGCCTGCACGTTGTTGGCCTGCAGTTCGAGGCGGCCGAGGCGCTTGTCGGCCAGCTGGAACTGCTCGGCCACGATGTCGAGCGAAGGAATGGTGGCGCTGGCGCCGCGGTTCGATTCGAGCAGGTTCTTGACTTCGGCTTCGCTTGAAGCCGGGATCACCAGCGAGGCCAGGCGGGCGGTCACCTTGCCAAGGCCCTGGCCGCTGCCCGATTCGGCCCAGGTCACGTAGCCGCTGGCGTGGCGCGAATGCAGGTTGGCCTGCCAGGTATCCTTCTGGTGGGTCGCGCCCAGCACCACGTCGGCCAGGCGCCGTTCGCCGATGGTCAATTCGCCCACGCGGCCGCCGATCAGGGTCGGCATCACGTACTGGGCGAAGTCTGCCCCGCCACCGCCACCTGCAGTCTCGCCCCCCTCGCCCGCAATGGCCTTGCCGGCGGCGATCCAGGCGTCCGCATTCAGGGCGCGCAGGTTTACGTTGATCATCATGCCGCCGTCCGGTTCCGGCGCCGGCACGTTGGCGCCGATCCCGCCGCGCAGCACGGTCCAGGGTCCGCGCCCCGCCTTCTCGCGCAGGTAGCGCGCCGCCAGATTGTCGCCCAGCGCAACGCGGATCTCGTCGCGCGCCACGCCGTTCACGGTCGGCTCGCCCGCCAGCACGAAGCGCAGCGGCAGCGCATCGGCCTGCGGCTTGTTGACGGGCGCCGGCAGTTCCAGGCCCAGGCCCGCCAGGTTCGATTCGAGCGTGACGGTGCGTCGTCCTTCGCGCACCACCACGCTGCCGGTGTAGGGCGTGCTGCCCGACAGGCGCTCTGCCAGGCGTCCCAGCGCCGGCGCCGGGGCGGTGCGGCGCATGCCCTCGCTCGACAAGGTGCCGCCGAGCCGGATCGCGATGCTGCCATCCTTCTGGGTGCCGCCGGACAGGCCCAGCGGCCCGCCCAGGAAGCTGGCATTGATGCCGTTCAGGGCCACGCCGCGCTCCCAGAAGTCGATCCGTCCCTGCGCAGCCGCCAGCGGCGGCAGTTCCGGGAACAGGCTGACCTCGTTGCCCAGCAATTGCAGGCTGCCCTGCACCTTGGTGTCCGGCAGGTGCGCCAGCGGCATGCGCAGCTTCAAGCCCAGGCGCGCGTTGCCGGCGGCCCGGGTTTCATCGGTGAAGTGGCCGATCCACTCCGGCACCGGACTGGCCCCCACGTAGCGCAGGAATTCCTGCAGCGGGGCGGCGGCGTTGCCGTCGATTTCCAGCATCATGTGCTCGTGTGCGCCGAGGTCGGGGATCACCGCCTTCACGTTCGACAGCGCCACGCCCATGGTGCTCAAGCGGTCGCCGCGGATCTCCATACGCGCGCGGTCAAACTCGATGCGGCCGTTGATGTTCTCGGCCAGCGGCCACAAGGGCGTGCCGTCGGGGTGGCGGTGGCCGGGCGCGTATTCCAGGCGCGCGTTTTCGAGACGGCCGGCGACATTGAATTCGCCGCGCGCGCGTTCGACCAGATTATTGGCGCGGAAGGGGAAGCCGGCCAGGTCGCCGCGCAGGCGCAGCGTGGCGTCGCGCAGGGTGCCGCCCTGCAGCGCCCCCGTCAACCAGTGGGCCAGGTGCTCGGGCGTGGCCAGCGGCAGCCAGCGCCCCACGGTGCCGATCGCAAAGCCGTCCAGCTTGCCGCTGAAATCGGCGGTGCCGGGGCCGTGTCCCGGCTGCAGCGGCAGCGTATGGCGGCCCGACAGCGAACCGCTCAGGCCGCCTTGCGCGAACTGCAGCTTTTCCACCTCGACCAGCAGCTGCCGGCCCGGGTCGATGGTCCAGCGCGCCTTCAGGTCCAGGCGGTCGAGCGGCAGCGCCGGTTCGGCGAACCAGGCCGGCACCTGCAGCACCAGGCTGCTTGCGCCGACGGTCACGCTGCCGCCGTTCTGGCTGGCGTCGATGCTGCCGCTCAGGTTCTGGAAGCCGGGCGTGGCCGGATGCGCGGGCAGCGCCGGCTGGCCCTCCCTGGCCGGCTGGGCCGGGCGCGCCGGCTGGGCGTTGATGGCCAGGCCGGCGACGTCGCCGCGCAGGCGGAAACCGCGCAAGTCGGGGTAGCGCCCGTCCCACTCGGCCGCGACGTCGAGCAGGCGGCCACGCGGCGCGTAGTCGAGCAGCATCTGGCGCTGCTGCGGCGGCAGCGGCAGGTAGCCGGCCAGCGCCGCCAGCGCGCCGATGTCGAGCTGGCGCGCGCTCAGCTCGCCCCGCTCGGGCCTGCCTTCGCGCGCCGGCAGCCAGCGCTGCTCGAGGGTGGCCGGCGGCAGCGCGCGGCCGTCGCGCGTGGTGACCGAGAAGTCGGTCACGCTGACCGTGTGACCATGGGCGCCGAAGGTCGGCTTGCCCTCATCTTTCCCGGGCAGCATTTCCTCGCGCGCCGCCAGGCGGCCCTTGAGCCGGGCCAGCCGCAAGGGCTCCAGGGTGGCGCCGAGGCGCGCATTGACGTCGCTGAGTGCCAGGTCGGCGGTGAAGCCGGCCACCCGGGCCTGGTCGAAGTTCAGCCAGGCGCGCACCGAGCCGCGCCCGCTCGTCATCTGGAAAGGCAGATCGACCTGCTGCTTCCATGCCACCAGGTCGACTTCGCGCAGGTCGGCATACACTTCGCCCTTCCAGCGCGCCATATCGGAAGGCCGCGCGCCGAAGCGGTGGCGGAAGCTGGCGCGCACGTCGAGCGGCTGGCCGAGCGCGCGCGGCGGGGTGGCGCGCAGCGCGAAGCGGTGGCCGCCGCCGAAGCGGTTGAGCAGGGCCATGGTGACGTCGGTCAGGACCAGGGTGGGACGGCCGTGCAGCTCGTCGGTCCAGTCGACCCGTCCCTGGCGGATCACGATCTCGCGCTGGCGCAGCAGCCAGTCGGCGCCGCGCCCGTCGTCCTTTTTATTCGGGTCGAGGCGCACCCCGGCCACACTCAGCGTGCCGTCCCTGCCGCGCCGGACGTCCAGCTGCGGGCCGGTCAGTTCTAGCGCGTGCAGGCGCGGCTCGAAGGCGGCCAGGCTCCACCAGGACAGCGCCGCTTCCACCCGCGGCAAGACCAGCACCTGGCGCCCGCCGCGGTCGATCAGGCGCACGTCGCCCAAGCTCAGGACCGGATGGATGCCCTGCCAGGACGTGGCCAGGCGCGCGATCGTCACGCGGTTGCCGAGCGCGCGGCCGGCGGCGGCTTCGATGTCGCCCTTGTAGACGTCGATGTTCGGGAAAATGGCGTAGCGCAGCACCAGGAACAGCAGCGCCAGCGCAAAATACAGCAGCAGCACCAGCTTGATGGCAAAGCCGAGGAAATGGTGCGAGGCCAGGTTCGCATAGCGATAGGCGGCCCGCAGCCGGTGCCAGCGTCGGGCCAGCGGCAGGTGGGCGTGGGCCGCCTGTTCCTGGTTGTCCATCAAGGTGCTCAAAAAGGCTCGCCGTAAATTGATTCTCTATTAACAGATCGCTTGCAACAGTCGCGGCGTCTACCTTACCATCGTGCTCACCCCAGGCGGCACGGCGGGCAATTCTACCGCACGAATGCCTGCTGGACGGCAAAAACACAAGCCCAAACCGACACCATGAACCCTGCTGCGCCGTCCACCCCTTCCCCTATGACACACTCGCGCTTCCTGCAGCGCTGGCTCGGGGCCGATCCGGCGCGCCAGGCGCAGCTCGACGAGCTGTCCGGATTATCGCTGGCCGGCGTCGACCTTGGCGCGTTATTGGCGCGCCAGCTCGAGGCCGGCCTGCCCCTGCCGCGCGCCATGCGCCGCCTGCGCAACCTGCTGGTCTGCGCCATCATCCGGCGCGATCTCGAAGGCCGCGCCGAACTCGACGAAGTGGTGAGCGCCATGACCCGCTTCGCCGATTTCGCCATCCAGACCCACGTCGCCGCCCTCACCGAGGAGCTGGTGGCCGCCCATGGCATGCCGGTCGGCGAGGAATCCGGCCGCCCGCAAGGGCTCATGGTGCTCTCGATGGGCAAGGGCGGCGGCGGCGAGCTGAACGTTTCGTCGGACATCGACCTGATCTTCGTCTACCCCGAGGACGGCGATACCGCTGCCGGCCCCGGCCAGCGCCAGCTGTCCAACCACGAGTTTTTCGTGCGCCTCGGGCGCCGCCTGAACGCCGCCCTGTCCGAAATCATCGAGGACGGCTTCACCTTCCGCGTCGACATGGCGCTGCGCCCCAACGGGAATTCGGGCCCGCTGGCGGCCAGCCTTGCCATGGTCGAGGAATACCTCATTGTGCAGGGCCGGGAATGGGAGCGTTATGCCTGGGTCAAGGCGCGCGCGGTCACCGGCGATCCGGAGGACATCGCGGCACTGGACGCGATCGTGCGCCCCTTCGTGTTCCGGCGCTACCTGGATTTCGGCGTGATCGACGCGATCCGCAACATGCACGCGCAGATCCGCGCCGAGGTCAAGCGCCAGGAGCGCCTGCACCCGGAGCGCAGCCACAACGTCAAGCTGGGCCGCGGCGGGATCCGCGAGATCGAATTCCTGGCCCAGGTGTTCCAGCTGATCCGCGGCGGGCGCGACCCGGCCCTGCGCGAACGCTCGACCCGGACCACCTTGCGCCTTCTGGCCGAGCGCGAGCTGCTGTCCCAGGATACGGTGGCGCGCCTGCTGGAGGCCTACACTTTTCTGCGCAACCTGGAACACCGCCTGCAGTACCTGGACGACGCCCAGACCCATACCCTGCCCGCCAGCGAGGAAGACCGCCTGGCGGTGGCCCGGATGATGGGCCTGCCCGACGTGTCCACCCTCTTGGTGCGGCTGGAAGAGCAGCGCGCCTTCGTCGCCGCCCAGTTCGACGCGATCTTCGCCGACAAGAGCGAAGGCGGCGAAGCGGAAGGCGCGACCCTGGCCGACGATCCGGAAAACCGCGAGGCGATCGCCGCCCGCCTGCTCGAGCTCGGCTACGACGATCCGGCCGGGGCGGCCGCGCGCCTGGTCGCCACCCTGCAGGGCCCGCGCCTGGCCAGCTTGCCGGACGCCAGCCGCGCCCGCCTGCTGGCGCTGGGCGACGCGGCCCTCGGGAGCATCGCTACCGTCGTGCGCGAGGCCGGCATCGGCAGCCACGCCGGCACGCTCGGGCGCCTGCTCGACTTCTTCGAAGCGATCGCACGCCGCTCGGCTTACCTGTCGCTGCTGACCGAATACCCGCACACCCTCGAGCGCGTGATCCGGATGATCAATGCCAGCGGCTGGGCCGCCACCTTCCTGACCCAGCACCCGATCCTGCTCGACGAGCTGCTGGACGACCGCAATGAGGGCGTCGCCGACCTCGCCCAGCTGGCAAGCGAGCTGGACACGCAGCTGAGCGAGGCGGCCGGCGACACCGAGCGCCAGCTCGACATCCTGCGCGAAGCCCACCACGCCCAGCTGTTCCGGCTGCTGGCGCTGGACCTGGCCGGCGAACTCTCGGTCGAGCGCCTGGCCGACCACCTGTCGCTGCTGGCCGACACCATCGTCGGCGCCACCATCCGCCATGCCTGGCGCGCGGTCGCCAGCCGCCATCGCGAGGAGCCGCGCTTCGCCGTCATCGCCTATGGCAAGCTGGGCGGCAAGGAGCTGGGCTACGTGTCCGACCTCGACGTGATCTTCCTGTTCGACGACGAGGACGAGATGGCCCCGTCCAACTATGCCAAGCTGGCGCAGCGCTTCATTACCTGGAACACGGCCCACACCGCGGCCGGCATCCTGTTCGACATCGACACCGCCCTGCGCCCGGACGGCGCCAGCGGCATGCTGGTGTCCAGCGTCGGCGCCTTCGAGCGCTACCAGACGGCCAGCGCCTGGATCTGGGAACACCAGGCCCTGACCCGGGCCCGCTTCTGCGCCGGCGACGCCGCCATCGGCGAGCGCTTCGAGCAGATCCGCATCGCCGTGCTGCGCAAGGACAGGAGCGGCCAGGAGCAGCAGCTGAAGGACGAGGTGCGCGCCATGCGCCGCCGCATGCGCGATGCCAACGTCAACGCCAGCCTGCTGTTCGACCTGAAACAGGACGAAGGCGGGATGATCGACATCGAGTTCATCGTCCAGTATCTGGTGCTGCGCCATGCCGCCAACTACCCGCAACTGACGGCAAATGCCGGCAACATCGCCCTGCTCCGCCTGTGCGGCGAGCTTGGCCTGATCGACGCCGGGCTGGCGGCCGCTGTCGCCGACGCCTACCGGGCCATGCGCCGCCTGCAGCACCAGGTGCGCCTGCAGGGGCAGGAAAAGGCGCGTGTCGATCCGCAGCTGCTGGGCGGCCACCCGGAGGCCGTGCGGCGCCTGTGGGAAGCCTGCCTGGGCGCCTGAATTATTCCTTCCGCATGCACCAATCCGGTGCATGCGCCCCCTTCTTATGCGTTTTTCCCTATCAAAGCACATGTTTTGCGCATAGATTTTCTATTGACTTTTGAGTCAGAGATTTCCTACGCAAAACTGTTGTTTTTCGTTCAGTTTTCACACCTGTGTAATTGACGGGCATCAATACAGAATGATCTTATACAGAGGTGTATGCACTAAAGCATTGCCGCTACCCGTGGTGTGCCGGTCCGCACAAGTTGCACCTTTTGAAAACATAGAACCGCGCCCTCCCTTTCTCGGGCGCACGATGGAGAACACATGCAACAACGAACCAAGATCGCGATGGCCGTCGCTATCGCCCTCCAGTCCATGATTTCCGTGGCGCAGGCTCAAGAGGCTCCGCAACGCGTCGAAGTCACCGGTTCACGCATTCGCCAGGTTGACCTGGAAACTGCGCAGCCGGTCCAGGTGGTGAGCCAGGAACAGATCCAGAAAAGCGGTCTCGTGACCGTTGGCGATATCGTCAACCAGCTGTCGTCGGTCGGTACGCCGGCATTCAGCCGCGGCTCGGTCCTGACCTCGAACCGCGAACAGGGTGGCCAGTACATCAACATGCGTAACCTGGGTGCGCAGCGCCTGCTCGTGCTGGTCAACGGCAAGCGCTGGACCGCTTCGGTGGCGGGCTTCACCGACATGTCGACCGTCCCGTCGGCGCTGATCGAGCGTATTGAAGTGCTGAAAGACGGCGCCTCCTCGATCTACGGTTCGGACGCAATTGCGGGCGTGGTCAACATCATCCTGAAGAAGACCATGCAGGGCGGCACCGCCAGTGCCTACACCGGCCAGAACGACCTGGGCGACGGCAAGAACAAGGACTTCTCGGTTACCTACGGCGCCGGCGACGACAAGGCCAGCCTGCTGTTCGGCCTGACCCACACCCAGCAAGGCGAAGTCTGGGCCAAGGACCGCAACGCCACCGCCTTCACCTTCGGCCCGGCACACTACAACGGCGGCCTGGGCACCTCGCCATGGGGCCGTATCACCCCGGTGAACGCATCCGGCGGCTCGAACACCACCGCATCGGCGGGCGGCTTCAACCGTATCATCAACCACACCGGCACCTTCGACGGCGTGGGCACCAGCTCGGATTCGCGCAACCCGAACAGCTACCATGCATATGCCGGCGCCGACGCCGACGTGTTCAACTCGACCCAGCAGATGCACCTGCTGTCGCCGAACAAGCTGACCTCGATCTTCACCAAGGGTGAGATCGCGCTGCCGTACGACATGCGCCTGACCACCACCGGCATGTACGCAGTGCGCGATTCGAGCCGCCAGGTCGCCGGCTATCCGCTGACCTCGACCACCCAGGCGAAGTACCCGGTCTATATCGACAAGGACAACTACTACAACCCGTACGGCAACCAGGTTGCCGGCGCCGGCAAGGGTATCGACCTGTTCTTCGCCCGTCGCACCATCGAAGTGCCGCGCGTGACCGACAACACCAACCGCACCCTGCACCTGGATGCCGCACTCGAAGGCAATTTCCAGATCCGCAACCTGCCGTGGAACTGGTCGCTGGCCTATAACTACAACAAGGTCGAAGGCACCAACACCGGCTACGGCGACCTGAACCTGCTGAACCTGAAGAAGGCCCTGGGCCCGTCCTTCCGCAACGCATCCGGCGTGGTCCAGTGCGGCACCGCGGCAAGCCCGATCCCGCTGGCGGAATGCGTGCCTTGGGACATCCTCGGCGGCCCGTCGGCCTCGACTCCGGCAGCCCTGAACTATGTCATGGCAGTTGGCCAGGCGACCTACGGCTCGACCATCAGCAATGCCAACGCCGACATCAGCGGCGAGCTGTTCAACCTGCCTGCAGGCGCTGTCGGCATCGCGGGTGGCCTCGAACACCGCACCGTACGCGGCTACGACCGCCCGGGCCAGTTCGAGCAGTCCGGCTACTCGACCGGCCTGGCCGGCAACTCGACCTACGGCCGTTTCACCGTGCGTGAAGCCTACCTCGAAGCCCAGATCCCGCTGCTGAAAGCAATGCCGTTCGCGGAACTGCTGAACCTGAACCTGGCGTCGCGCTACTCGGACTACTCGAACTTCGGTTCGACGACCAACAGCAAGGCCAGCTTCATGTGGAAGCCAATCAAGGACCTGCTGGCACGCGGCACCTGGGCTGAAGGTTTCCGCGCCCCGACCCTGAACGACACCTTCGGCGGCGGTTCGCAGTCTTACGACAGCTACCTGGACGCCTGCGACAGCGCCTTCGGCAATGCGGCAACCACCCCGGCCACCAAGGCACGCTGCACCGCCGCCGGTGTTCCGGCAACCTTCCGCCAGGTGAACCAGGCCGGTACCCCGGTCACCGCCGGTGGCGCCCAGACCCCGACGCCATTCCAGACCGGCGCCGGCAACTCGGCCCTGCAGCCGGAAACCGCGGTCACCAAGACCGCCGGCTTCGTCTACAGCCCATCCTACGTGCCTGGCCTGTCGGTCGGCCTCGACTGGTTCAACATCAAGGTGGCGAACCGCATCACTGCGATCAGCGCGACCTTCGTCGTGAACCAGTGCTACATCGACGGCGTGCAGAGCTTCTGCGATGCGATCAAGCGTGATCCGATCACCGGCCAGATCGTCAACCTGTCGCGCGGCAACGCCAACCTGGGCGCACTGGAAACCGAAGGCTACGACCTGAGCCTGAACTACCGTCTGCCACGTACCCGCTACGGCCAGTTTGGCTTCCGTTCGGAAACCACCTATGTTGATTCGTATCGCAGCAAGTCGAGCAACACTGCCAGCTTCACCGAGTATGCAGGCGAATACGACATCTTCAAGTGGAAGGCAAACATCGCGTTTGACTGGAGCCTGGGCAACTGGAGCGTCACCCTGGCCAACCGCTTCTACAGCAGCCAGAAGAACCGTTGCTGGACCGCCTCCCCGGCAGTCGAGTGCTCGAACCCGACGGGCTTGGCAACCTGGGGCACCGGCTACAACAAGTTCAAGGAAATGTGGTACAGCGACCTGTCGGTCGGCTACGCCCTGCCATGGAACGCGAAGCTGCTGGCTGGTGTGAACAACATCGGCAACAAGGGTCCGATCATCAACTACAACGCGAACAGCGGCTACGGCGGCCCGAACTCCTCGAGCTCGGTCAACCCGGAACTGCCGATCGACCGCTTCTTCTACGTGCGCTACAACCAGAGCTTCTGATAGCGCACTACGCATAAGCGATTCGACGCAATTTAATTGCGTAGCAAGCCCGTCCGGCGCAAGCCGGGCGGGCTTTTTCTTTGGTTTTTTGATATCTGCATTCGTCAATAGTTAAATTGTATCCGCCCAGTAAATACACAAAATTGCAACAATTGTGTATTTACTACGCTTGTTTAGTTTGACACTCCACGGCAACGGGTGATCTTATTGCTGACTTGAAAGCAATCTCAGTTGAGAGATTGACTACTTTCAGGTGGTCGTAACGACCCTTCCCGATGGCCAGCCACAAGCATGGCCGCGTTTTCACCCAAGGAGTTTTGCAACATGATGGAAACAATCTTGTCCCGGTCGATCCGCGCGATCTGCCTGGGCGGCATGACCCTCAGCATGGGCGCCGCTTTCGCCCAGGACGCAGCGCAGCCGCTGCAGCGCGTCGAAGTGACCGGTTCGCGTATCCGCCAGGTCGACCTCGAAACGGCGCAGCCGATCCAGGTCATGACCTCGGAACAGATCCAGAAGACCGGCCTGGTCACCGTCGGCGACGTGCTGAACCAGCTGTCCTCGGCCGGTTCGCCGGACTTCAGCAAGGGCGGCTCGCTGACCTCGAACCGTGAAAACGGCGGCCAGTACATCAACCTGCGCAATCTGGGCTCGAACCGCCTGCTGGTGCTGGTGGACGGCAAGCGCTGGACCCAGTCCGTCGATGGCTACACCGACATGTCGACCGTGCCGGCCTCGATGATCGAACGCATCGAAGTGTTGAAGGACGGCGCCTCCTCGATCTACGGCTCGGACGCGATCGCGGGCGTGGTCAACATCATCCTGAAAAAGCGCCTGGAAGGCGGCAACCTGAGCGTCTACCTGGGCCAGAACGAGAAAGCCGACGGCAAGAGCAAGGACTTCTCGCTGAGCTTCGGCGCCAACGGCGAGAAGACCTCGCTGATGTTCGGCCTGTCGCATACCGAGCAGGGCGTGGTATGGGCCAAGACCCGCGACATCACCAAGTACCCGCGCGGCCCGAAATACCAGAACGAAGGCCTGGGCGTGGGCCCATGGGGCGAGATCCTCCCGCTCGACTTCTCCTTCGACAAGGTCCTGAACCACACCGGTGGCCCGCTGGGCGACGGCGTCGGCCAGGATTCGCGCAACCCGGCCAACTACCACGACTGGGACGGCGGTCCGCTGGACAACTTCAACAGCGCCTCGCAGATGATGTTCGCGATGCCGACCAGGCTCGACACCATCTTCACCAAGGGTACCGTCGAACTGCCGTACGGCATGCAGTTCCAGACCACCGCGATGTACTCGCAGCGCAAGTCGGTAGCCCAGGTCGCCGGCTACCCGCTGAACAGCGAATCGCAGCCGGCCTTCCCGGTCTACATCGACAAGGACAGCTACTACAACCCGTACGGCAGCTCGGTCGTCGGCGCAGCCACCGCGCAGGACCTGTACTTCTACCGCCGCACCATCGAAGTGCCGCGCGTGACCGAGAACCGCAACAACACCCTGCACATCGACGCCACCCTGTCGGGCGACTTCGAGTTCCGTTCGCTGCCTTGGAACTGGGACATCGGCTACAACCACAGCGCCGTCAAAGGCTCGCTGCTGGGCACCGGCAACGTCAACCTGCTGAACCTGAAGAAGGCCCTGGGCCCATCCTTCCTGAACGCGTCGGGCGTGGTCCAGTGCGGCACCGCGGCGAACCCGATCGCGCTGGCGGAATGCCAGCCATGGAACATCATCGGCGGCCCGTCGGCCTCAACCCCGGCCATCATGAACTACGTCATGGCGACCGGCCAGGCAACCTACGGTTCGACCACCAACAGCGCCACCGCCAACCTCGCCGGTGAAATCTTCACCCTGCCGGCAGGCGCGATCGGCGTCGCGGCCGGTATCGAACACCGCGAAGTGAAAGGCTACGACCTGCCGGGCCAGTTCGAACAGTCGGGCTACTCGACCGACCTGGCGGGCAACCCGACCCGCGGCCGCTACACCGTGCGTGAAGCCTATGCCGAGCTGAACGTCCCGCTGCTGAAGGGCGTGCCGCTGGCCGACCTGCTGAGCGTCAACCTGGCGACCCGCCACTCCGACTACAGCAACTTCGGCGTGACCAACAACAGCAAGGCCAGCTTCATGTGGAAGCCGATCAAGGACCTGCTGGTGCGCGGCACCTGGGCCGAGGGCTTCCGCGCTCCGGCCGTGGGCGACACCTTCGGTGGCGGCCAGCAGACCTTCGATACCTACGTCGACCCGTGCGATTCGCTGTACGGCGCGACCAGCGACCCGGCCGTGGCGCAACGCTGCGCGGCTGCAGGCGCAGGCGCAGGCTTCCGCCAGCTGGCGCAAACCGGCCCGATCACCAGCGGCGCCGGCGACCAAAGCCCGTACCCGTTCGTGGCAGGCGCGGGCAACACCGCCCTGACTCCGGAAACCGCGATCACCAAGACCGTCGGCTTCGTGTACAGCCCGTCGTACGTCCCGGGCCTGACCGTGGCGCTGGACTGGTTCAACGTGAAGATCACCAACCAGATCACGGCGATTTCGGCGACCGAAGTGGCGGAATACTGCTACGTCGACAACCTCGCTCCGTACTGCGCGGCGCTGAAGCGTGACCCGGCCACCGGCCAGATCATCTCGCTGAACCGCGGCAACGCCAACAAGGGCGCGCTGATGACCGAAGGTCTCGACCTGTCGGTCGGCTACCGCCTGCCGCGTACCCAGTACGGCCAGTTCGGCATCCGTTCGGAAACCTCGTACGTCGACAAGCTGCGCGACCAGGCAACCACCGGCGCCGAGTGGACCGACTACGCCGGCCAGTACTTCTACAACCGCGTCAAGTCGAACCTGTCGCTGGACTGGAGCCTGGGCGACTGGAGCGCCACCTGGACCACCCGCTTCTACAGCGGCGTGAAAGACCGTTGCTACAAGGTGAATGCCGACGAGTGCTCGAACATCGGCGGCGAAGCCAGCTGGGGCAAGAACTTCAACAAGCTGGGCAGCACTTCGTACAGCGACCTGAGCGTCGGCTACAAGACCGCGTGGAAAGGCCAGATCATGGTCGGTGTCAACAACGTCTTCGACAAGAAGCCGCGCCTGATCACCACCCCCGCCGCCTCGTCCTCGCGCGTGGATGCGGACTACCCGATCGACCGCTTCTTCTACGTGCGCTACAACCAGGCATTCTGATGATGGGGCCCGTCAGGGCCTGATCTGAAGCCAATGTCCGATGCCCGCCAGGTTCGCCTGGCGGGCATTTTTCATTGGGCGCGGGTATCATGTCGGATTACCCGCCCCACCGCCCTTTAGAAAAACAGCATGCCAATCAAACTCAAGAACGCGAACGACATCGCGAAAATGCGCGTCTCCGGCCGCCTCGCGGCCGAGGTGCTGGCCATGATCAAGGAATACGTGGTGCCCGGCGTCTCCACCGAGGAACTCGACCGCCGCTGCAACGAATACATCCGCAAGGTGCAGAAGGCGACGCCCGCCAACGTCGGCTACCACGGTTTCCCGAAAACCCTGTGCACCTCGGTCAACGGCGTGGTCTGCCACGGCATCCCGAGCGAACAGGAAGTGCTGAAGGAAGGCGACATCGTCAACATCGACGTCACCGTGATCAAGGACGGCTGGCACGGCGACACCAGCCGCATGTACTTCGTCGGCGCGCCGACGCCGGAAGCGCGCAAGCTGGTCGACGTCACCTACCAGGCCATGATGGCCGGCATCCACAAGGTACGCCCGGGCGCGCGCCTGGGCGACGTCGGCCACGCGATCCAGAAGCTGGCCGAAGGCGCCGGCTACTCGGTGGTGCGCGAATACTGCGGCCACGGCATCGGCCGCGTCTACCACGAAGACCCGCAGGTGCTGCACTACGGCCGTCCCGACACCGGCCTGCTGCTCAAGGAAGGCATGACCTTCACGGTCGAGCCGATGATCAACCTGGGCGGCGCCGACGTCGACCAGCTGGACGACGGCTGGACCGTGGTCACGGCCGACGGTTCGCTGTCGGCCCAGTGGGAACACATGGTCGCGGTCACCAAGAACGGCGTCGAGATCCTGACGCCCTGGCCGGACGCCTGACTCTCCCCTGCGGGTTCAGGGGATGTCGGCGACCAGGTCGATCTTGAATCCCATGCCAGCGGCCAGCTTGCGCAGGGCCGCCCGGTTGGCCGGATAAGGATAGGCGCCCACGCCGCGCACACCGTGGCGCTCGAGCGTTTCCCGGCTCGGGAAATACACGGTCGTTTCCAGCCCGCTCGTCGTACCGAAACTGTATTTCTTCCCAGCCCGCATGCAGGCGGCCAGGGCCCGCTTCGCCGCCTGCTCCGAGACGTAGGCACGCTGGACGCCGCCGCAGTCCAGCCGGTAGCCGCTTTTTGACGCAGTCCGGCCGCTCAGCTTGCCGGCGCCGCCGAACAGCGCCGTGTCGACCCCGAGCGGGCCGAACAGCGCCTCCTGCCGTAAGTACAGGCGCGCCATCGTTTCGAACAGGGCGCGCGTCTCCGGCGCCATGCCTTCCATCCTGACCTGGCGGGTATCGGGCGCGCCGCCGTGAAAACCGAGCACCGCGCCCGCGTTCAGCGCCTTGTGGCGCGCCGGGACGAACACGTAGTTCGCGCAGGACGAGAAACAATACCGGTCGACTACCACCTCGACGTCGGCCGCGGCCAGACTTTCCCCAATGCGCATGCCTGCGTCGGCATCGCCGCCTGTCGAGTCGATGATGATGGTCTTCCCTCCGCTTTCGATGAAGCGGGTGATGATGTCCGCACTCTGCGCATTGATCGGGCCATCGATGCGCAGGCTGGCGCCGTCCCTGCTGTGCCTGAGCACCTCGTCGGCTGCTGCAGGTAATGCCAGGGCGAGCAGCAATGCCGCCGCTGCGCCCGAACCGATCTCCCGTCGACTCATCCCCGTTCCTTTCAAATGGCATAAAAAAACCCGGCCGAAGCCGGGTTCTTGACTAGGCGCGAGGCGCTTAGAAGTTGTACTTCGCCGAAACCGAGAAGTAACGGCCGTACGGGTTGTGCAGGCCTGCGTTGTAGCCGGCCAGCGGTGCACCTGCGCTCGCGCCGTAACGCGGATCGAACGGTGCTGCCTCGTCGAACAGGTTCTGGATGTTCAGGGTCAGAGCCAGGTTCTTGATGCCGGTGTAGGTGTAACCCACGCCGACACGGACCCATTCCTTGACCGCGCAATCCGGGAACGCGTTCAGGTAACCCGGCACCGCTGCGCTGGCGCTCGGGAAGTTCGCCGTGGTGCTGGCGTTGACGACCGGAGCGTAGTGGCAGAACGGCATGGCGTAGGTGACGTCCTTGTCGTACTTGCGTTGCAGCGAAACCTGGCCGGTGTAGTTCAGGTTGGCGCTGAACGCATGCGCACCACGGGTCAGCGAGGCCGAGATGTTGGTCTTCCAGCGCGGAACGTCGATGCCGCTCGACAGGTTCCAGTCCACCAGGCCAGCGTTGTAGCCAGCGATGTTGTGTTCCGGATCACCCTTTTCCTGCGCCAGGTAGTAACCGTGGGTGTAGGTCGAGGTCAGCTTGGCGCTGAAGTTACCCATCGAACCGAGGTTCTTGCGGAAGGCCACGTCGATGTCGACGCCGCGGGTTTCCATCGCACCCTGGTTGATCCAGGGTTCACGCACGGCCAGCAGAGGACCGGTGCCCGGGATCGGGTTGCCGGCAGCGTCGCGCAGCAGGTTGGCCGGGTTGGTGTCGCGGACAATCAGACCAGGATTGTTGTCTTCGTTACGCAGCGCGTCGAAGGCGGAACCCAGGGCCACTTCGTCTTCCTTGCGGATCTTGAAGAAGTCCAGGCCGAAGTCCCAGTTGCTGGTCGGCGAGAACAGGATGCCGAACGAGTAGGACTTCGAGGTTTCAGGCTTCAGATCCGGGTTCGCGCCGCCGGTGCCCGATGCCGACTTGTTGCAGTCCACTTCGGTCGCGCCTGGCTTCGGGGTCACTTCGTCGGCTTCGCAACGCTTCGGATCGAACAGGCCGGACAGGAAGAACTGCGCGCCGCCCGGGGTCACCTGCGACAGTGCCGGAGCACGGAAACCTTCAGCATAGGTGCCGCGGAAAGCCAGCGTCTGGGTCACGTTCCACTTGGCGCCGACCTTCGGCACGAAGTTGGTTTTCATGCCTTCGTACTTGTCCCAGCGACCGGCCCAGTCCATCTCGAAGTTCTTGAAGAACGGGGTGCGGAATTCGACGAAGCCCGACTTGACGTCGCGCTCGCCATCGATGATGACGTTGGCCAGGCCGTAGATGTTACCGGCTGCCAGTTCGGCGTCCGGACGCATCTTCAGGGTTTCGCGACGGAATTCGGCGCCGACCGCCATGCCGATCTGGCCGCCCGGCAGGTTGCCGAACTGGGTGCTGGCCTTGGCGTCGAGCTGGGCGATGCGCGAACGGTCGTCCGAGCGGGTGCTGCGGAACAGGGTCGGGTCGTTAGCGACGTCGGCGATGCGCGCGCCCTGGTTGATCTTGCGCAGGGTCGGCAGGTAGAGGCGGCCGTTGTAGCCGTCTTCCTTGCGCGCTTCGTTCAGCAGGAAAGCGGTTTCCCAGTCGAAGTTGAAGTGCGAGCCCGACAGGCCGGTCAGCAGGCGGCCAGTCTGGTTGATGGTCTCGGTGCCGGTCGGCGCGTTCTCGAAGCGGTAGGCGAAAGAGGCGCGTGCGTTCGGGAACGGGTTGTCCGGGTGGCCGATCGGCAGGATGGTCTGGTACGACGGCGCCACACCGCTCGCAGTGAAGTTGGTCACCGGGGTGGTGTTGATGGTGATCGGGTTGGCGGTGTACTGGCGCTCAGTGCGTGCATAGGCCACCTCGGCGAAGGCGCGCATGTTCTCGCCCAGCTTCAGCACGCCGCGGCTCAGGAAGCTGCCGTCCTTGCCCTTGCTGGTGCCTTCCAGGTTCTGGTTGGTGTCGTAGTTACAGAAGGTGCGGCCGATGAAGACGCTGGTGGCGGCCAGGCCCATCTGGGTGGTGCCGACCAGCTGGCGCGACGGGTCGCAGTTCAGGGTCACGCGCAGGCGGTCGGCGGCGTTGGCCTGGGTTGCGGTGAAGGAACCCGAGTTCGCGGCGGTTTCGCGGTAAAAGATCGGCGAGCTCGAGATGGTGCTGCCGTACGGGGTCGCGTAGCGGTTCTGCAGGCGCTTGTATTCGTCGAACTTGATGTCGCGCACTTCGTCGCGCTGGGTGCGGTCGCGGTCCGAGATGTCGGCGGTGAAGAACACGTTGAAGCCGTCGGTCTCGACGTCACCGATGCCGGTGAAGAAGGTCGCGCCCTTGCGTGCGAATTCGCCGTCGTCGTTGGCGCTGGCGCGTGCACTGATTTCCGAGCCGCGGAACGAGGACTTGGTGATGAAGTTGATGACGCCGCCGATGGCGTCGGAGCCGTACACGGCCGATGCGCCATCCTTCAGGATCTCGACGCGCTCGAGCGCGTTGATCGGGATCTGGTTCAGGTCGTACAGGGTCGAGTTGCCGTTGTTCGGGTCGGCGTATGCGGACGGCGCCATGCGGCGGCCGTTCAACAGGATCAGGGTCGAGGTCGACGACAGGCCGCGCAGCGACGCGGTCGAGACGCCGCGCGAGAAGCCGCCGTCATTGGTGTCGAGGTTGTTGTCGGTACCCATCGACGGCACCAGGCGGATCAGCTCGGTGACGGTGGCCGCGCCGGACTCGCGGATTTCCTTGGCGGTAATGGTCTGGATCGGCTGGGTGCCTTCCTTGTCCGTACGCTTCAGGTTCGAGCCCGTCACGTAGACGGTGGCAGGCGCTTCCGATGCGGAATTTTGCGCCAGGGCGAATGGTGCGGCGCCAACTGCCAGGGCAACTGCGACGACACTGTGTTTCAAGAGTGGTTTATTCACGTTTTCTCGTCCCTACGATTTTTAGTTATTGCTCAATACAATCCATATGCATCTGGTGCATACAGAGGCTTAGTCTCGCAGGAACTTGCAACAAAGAAAACGCTTTTCGTAAAGATTCGTAAAAAAAACTTGATATCTGTTGTTTTTCCTCAACGCAGAATTTTGTTCTGCGAAATGCACATATGAGTATATGAAAAACGCCCCTTTCGGGGCGTTTTGGCAAACTTCTGTATGTACAGAAAAGGCACCGGGACGGTGCTTTTCGTGCACAACAGGGGTGCTTATTTGGCGCTCATCAGTGCAACCGTCGTGTCCAGCATGCGGTTCGAGAAACCCCACTCGTTGTCGTACCACGACGACACTTTGACCAGGCGGCCCGAGACCTTGGTCAGGGTGGCGTCGAAGTTCGACGAAGCCGGGTTGTGGTTGAAGTCGACCGAGACCAGCGGATCGGTGTTGTAGGTCAGGATGCCTTTGAGGGCGCCTTCCGAAGCCGATTTCATGATCTGGTTGACTTCATCGACCGTGGTGTCGCGCTTGGCGATGAACGACAGGTCGACGATCGACACGTTGATGGTCGGCACGCGGATCGCGAAACCGTCCAGCTTGCCGTTCAGTTCCGGCAGCACCAGGCCGACCGCGGCGGCGGCGCCGGTCTTGGTCGGGATCATCGACTGGGTGGCCGAACGGGCGCGGCGCAGGTCTTCGTGCATCACGTCGGTCAGCACCTGGTCGTTGGTGTAGGCGTGCACGGTGGTCATCAGGCCGGTTTCCAGGCCGATGGCTTCGTGCAGCGGCTTGACCAGCGGGGCCAGGCAGTTGGTGGTGCAGGAAGCGTTCGAGATCACGGTGTCGCTGGATTTCAGCACGTCCTGGTTGACGCCGAAGACGATGGTCGCGTCGACGTCCTTGCCGCCCGGGGCCGAGATGATCACCTTCTTGGCGCCGCCCTTCAGGTGGGCCGAGGCCTTTTCCTTGGTGGTGAAGAAGCCGGTGCACTCCAGCACCACGTCCACGCCGAGCTCGCCCCATGGGATCTCGGCCGGATTGCGCTGCGCGAACACGCGGATCTTGTCGCCGTTGACGATCATGTTGTCGCCTTCGACCGTGACGGTGCCCGGGAACTTGCCGTGCGCAGTGTCGTAGCGGGTCAGGTGGGCGTTCGATTCGGCGTTGCCGAGATCGTTGATCGCCACGATCTGGATGTCTTGTTTCTTGCCGCCTTCGTAGAAGGCACGCAGGATGTTGCGGCCGATGCGGCCATAACCGTTGATTGCAACTTTGATCGTCATTGCTTAGCTCCTGATTAGAAAAAAACTTTTTTCGTCACACCCATGTGAAAAGGGCCGCCACGCGGCAGCCCTTTGAAACAGATTACGCGCCGATCACGCCCTTAGCCTTGGCCACGACGTTCTCGACGGTGAAGCCGAAGTGCTTGAACAGCACCGGCGCCGGCGCCGATTCGCCGAAGGTGTCGATGCCGACCACGGCGCCTTCCAGGCCCACGTACTTGTACCAGAAGTCGGTAACGCCGGCTTCGATCGCGACACGTGGAATTCCGCGCGGGAGGACCTGTTGCTTGTAGCTTTGTTCCTGGCGCTCGAACACGTCGGTCGACGGCATCGAGACCACGCGGGCGTTGATGCCCTCGCCTGCCAGCGCGTCGGCCGCCTTCATCGCCAGTTCGACTTCCGAACCGGTCGCGATCAGGATCACCTTCGCGTCGGCGGCGTCGCGCAGCACATAGCCGCCCTTGGCCACGTTGGCGATGGTGGCGCCGTCACGCTCCATGAACGGCAGGTTCTGGCGCGAGAAGATCAGGGTGCTCGGGCCATCCTTGCGCTGCACGGCCGCACCCCAGGCCACTTGCGATTCGACCGTGTCGCACGGACGCCAGTTGTCCAGGTTCGGGATCAGGCGCAGCGAAGAGACGTGCTCGATCGACTGGTGGGTCGGGCCGTCTTCGCCCAGGCCGATCGAGTCGTGGGTGAACACGAACAGCGAACGGATCTTCATCAGGGCGGCCATGCGCAGGGCATTGCGGCTGTAGTCCGAGAAGGTCAGGAAGGTCGCGCCGAACGGGATGAAGCCGCCGTGCAGGGCGACGCCGTTCTGGATCGCGGCCATGCCGAATTCGCGCACGCCGTAGTTGATGTGGTTGCCCGGAATGCCCGAACGCACCGCGACCGACTCTTTCCAGTTGGTCAGGTTCGAGCCGGTCAGGTCGGCCGAGCCGCCCAGGAATTCCGGCAGGGTCGCCGCCAGGGCCTGGATCGCGTTCTGCGAGGCCTTGCGGGTGGCGATGGTTTCCTTCTTTTCCACGCACGCTGCGACGGCGGCATCCAGGATCTGCTTGAAATTGCCCGGCAGTTCGCCCTTCATGCGGCGCTCGAATTCGGCGGCCAGTTCAGGATGGGCGCCGCGGTATTCGGCGAATTTTGCATTCCATTCGGCTTCCACCTGGGCGCCGCGCGCCTTGGCGTCCCAGGCTTCGTAGATCTCGCCCGGGATGTCGAACGGGATCGGATCCCACAGCAGGTGCTGGCGCACGGCCGCGATTTCCTTGTCGCCCAGCGGAGCGCCGTGGACCTTGTCGCCGCCTTCCAGGTTCGGGGCGCCCTTGCCGATGATGGTCTTGCACATGATCAGGGTCGGACGGTCCGATGCCTTGGCCTGCTCGATCGCGTCCGAGACCGCGCCCACGCTGTGGCCGTCGATCTGGCCGATCACGTTCCAGCCGTAGGCTTCGAAACGCTTGCGGGTGTCGTCGGTGAACCAGCCTTCGACGCGGCCGTCGATCGAGATGCCATTGTCGTCGTACAGCCAGATCAGCTTGTTCAGGCGCAGGGTGCCGGCCAGCGAGGCCACTTCGTGCGAGATGCCTTCCATCAGGCAGCCGTCGCCCAGGAAGGCGTAGGTGTAGTGATCCACCACGTCGTAGCCCGGGCGGTTGAATTCATAGCCCAGCAGCCACTCGGCCAGCGCCATGCCGACCGAGTTGGCGATGCCCTGGCCCAGCGGGCCGGTGGTGGTTTCCACGCCCGGGGTGATGCCCACTTCCGGGTGGCCGGCGGTCTTCGAGTGCAGCTGGCGGAAATCACGCAGGTCGTCCATCGAGAGCTCGTAGCCGGCCAGGTGCAGCATCGCATAGTGCAGCATCGAACCGTGGCCGTTCGACAGCAGGAAGCGGTCGCGGTTGAACCAGCCCGGATTGGCCGGATTGTGGCGGTAGTGCTTGTCCCACAGCGCGACGCCGATCTCGGCCATGCCCATTGGCATGCCCGGGTGGCCCGAGTTGGCTTTCTGGACGGCGTCCATCGCCAGCGCGCGGATCGCGTTGGCCATCAGGGTGGTGGTTTGCGTAGATTTCATGGAAGTGCGAGGTCTGGATTGGAAAGCGGAGGCGATGCTGCTGGCCGTAACCCGGTATTTTAGCAGACCAGCGTGCTGCCCTATTAAAATGCAGCTTTATTCAACATCCCAAGAGCACGCATGCCCCGCTTTTATTGCCCCCAGCCGCTGGTCGCCGGTTCCACCGTCGACTTGCCGGAAGCCGTCGCCCATCACCTGCACGTCGTGCGCCTGCAGCCGGGCGAGAACCTGACCCTGTTCAATGGCGAAGGCGGCCAGGTGCGCGCCACCCTGCTCGACAGCGGCAAGCGCCGCGCCAGCGCCCGCGTCGAGGCGGTCGAGGACGTCGAGGCCGAGCTGCCCTACGCCGTCACCCTGGCCCAGGGCCTGCCGGAGGGCAGCAAGATGGACTGGATCATCGAAAAGGCGGTCGAGCTGGGCGTGGCCGCGGTACAGCCGCTGGCGGCACAGCGCAGCGTGGTGCGCCTTTCCGGCGAGCGCGCCGAGAAACGCCAGGCCCACTGGCAGGGCGTGATCGAAGCCGCTTCCGAACAGTGCGGGCGCAACCGGCTGGCGCGGCTCGAAGCGCTGCAAGACTTCGGGCGCTGGGTAGCGGCGCCCTCCCCGGCTCCACGCATCCTGCTCAGCCCGCGGGCCAGCCAGTCGCTGGCGGCCTGGGCCAAGGAAAACGGCCCGCAGGACGTAATCCTGATGGTGGGTCCGGAAGGCGGCTTCAGCCGTGAGGAAGAAGACGCGGCCCTGGCCGCCGGCGCGCTGGCGCTGTCGGTCGGTCCGCGCGTATTGCGCACAGAAACGGCGGCGTTGGCGGCCCTGGCCATGCTGGGAGGGCTCTGGAACGGGATGTAATTTTTACCGAATGGTAAAAAAAAGCCCCGGAAGCAGCGAACTGCTCCGGGGCTTTTGTTTGTCAGGACAGCGGCATCGCTGCCGCTGCCTGTCTCAGCTGATTAGAACGTGTAGTTCAGGCCCAGGCTGAAGAAGCGGCCGACCGCGCCTGGCTGGTGCAGCGAGGCGTTGTACGAGGTACCGGCGCCGGCGTTACCGTAGGTGCCGACGTCGATCGGTGCTTCACGATCGAACAGGTTCAGGATCGCGCCACGCAGGGTCAGGTTCGGCGACAGCTTGTACTGCACGTTCAGGTTGGTGACGGTGAACGAAGGCACGTTGCAGTAACCGGCCGGCTGCCCAGTCGGCACACCCTGGAAGTAGTTACGGCCGCCCACTTCCGCTGCGGTCGCGGTGCAGTCGTTCACGCCCAGTGCCGGGTCGATGGTCGAGAAGCCGCTCGTGTAGTTCACGGTGGCGGTCACGTCCAGCGGGCCACGGTTGTAGCCGAGGGTGAACTGTGCACGGTCTTTCGGGTTACCGGTGGCGCCGCCGACCGACGACGGGCCCTGGGTGCCGGCCAGCTGGATGCTCTGGCCGTCGATGATGCTTTCGTAACCGAAGGTGTGCGCCGCCGACAGGGCTGCCGAGATGGTGCCCGCGTCGTTGGCCAGGCGCCAACGGTAACGCACGTCCGCTTCGACGCCGTGGGTCTGGACCGCGCCCGCGTTGATGTACGGCGACAGGCCGTACAGGATCGGGCCGACCGACGGAGTGGCAACCACGCGGCCATCGCCGACGCCGGTGGCGACGTCGACCGGCAGTGCCGGGCCACGGACCCAGGTCGGGACGAAGTTCGGGTCGTTACCAGCCTGGGTCACCACCAGGTTGTTGATCCGGATCTTGTAGTAGTCCAGGGTCATGTTCAGGCCACGCATCGGCTCGTACACCACGCCCAGGGTGTAGGACTTCGACTTCTCAGGCTGCAGGTTCGGGTTGGTGGTCTGGACGTACGGCGGTGCGAAGCCGCAGGCGGTCGGGACGTTGCCGGCGGTGTTCTGGTTACCGTTGGCGCACAGGATCGGGTCGTTGATCGAGTTGAAGGTGAAGAACGAACCTGCGTTGCCCACTTCTGCCGGGTTCGGCGCGCGGAAGCCGCGTGCGAAGGTACCGCGCAGGGCGAAGTTCGACACTGGCTGCCACTTGAAGTTGGCTGCCGGGGTGAACGAGTTACCGTAGGTATCGTAGTGGTCGTAACGGCTCGACAGGCTGACCTCGACGGCCTTGATCGGGGTCGCGCGCAGCTCGGCGAAGACTGCCGAGTTGGTTTCGTCGCCGATGGTGAAGGCCGAGGTGTTGGCCACGGCGCCGTTCGCGGTCAGCGACGATGCTGGTGCGTTCTGCTCACGCTTGTGCCAGTGCACGCCGGCTGCGAAGGCCAGCGGACCCGCGCCGAACGACGGCAGGATTTCGCGCGAACCCACCAGGTCGACGTAGTTCAGGGTCGACTCCAGGGTGTTGCTGAAGCGCGGCGAGACAGCGTCGACAAGCGCCGGCGAGTTACCGCCCAGCACGTTCCATTGGCCGCCGACGATGGCGTTCCACAGGTTCTGGCGGTTGATGTAACCGCTGTAGTTCGCGTCAACCTTGACCTTGGTCATACCAGCTGCGGCCTGGACATCCCAGCCCATGGCGCTACCGGTCAGGTCGGCCGAGATGCGGCTGGTGGTCGACTTGTTGTTGGTGGTCAGGTTCGGGTCGATGTCCGGGATGTAACCGTACAGACGGGCCGCGTTCGCGAACGGGTTGGTGATGTTGGCGCCGACGCGTGCACCCGGAGCGAAGGTGGTGTTGTTGATCGCGTTGACGCGGGTGACCAGCACGCCGTTGTTCAGGGTGGTGACGCCGGCGTAGCTCAGCGGGTTGTAGGCCTGCGGGGTCGCGCCACGGTTGTTGGTGCTCTCACGCTGGAAGATCGAGCCCTTCAGCGCCAGTTCCCAGTTGTCGTTCAGCTTCTTGGTCATGCCGACCAGGACGTTGCGGTTCTCGGTTTCCGGCTGGATGAAGCCGAAGGTGTCGCGCACGGTGCACTGGTTCGCCATGTAGGCGGTGTAGTTACACTTCGACGGATCCAGGAACACGAAGTTGGCCGGATTGTTCACGCCGCCCGTGCCCGACGGGTTGTACAGGAACGGGCTGTTGGCCGGGGTCAGGAAGGAGTTGATGCTGCGCGGCGCACCGGTGGCGGTGGTGCCGGCGACCGGCGCACCCAGGGTGATGTTGTTGCCGCCACGCGAACGCCAGTCGCGGTTTGCGTAATCGTAGCTGTCGCGGTCGGCGACCTTGATCGCGCCCTGCTTGCGGATTTCCGCGGTGAAGAAGGCGTTGTAGCCGTCCTGGTCGATGTCGCCAATGCCGGCGCTGATCGAGGCGCGCTTGGTCTTGCCGCCGCCGTGCTGGGTGTTGCCGACTTCGGCGGACATGCGGGTGCCGGTCAGGCTCTTCTTCAGCTTGATGTTGATCACGCCGGCGATCGCGTCCGAACCGTACAGCGACGAGGCGCCGGATTTCAGGACTTCGATGGTGTCGATGGCGTCGAACGGGATCGACGACACGTCGACGAACTGGCGCTGGGCGTCGTCCGACAGCGGGTAGCCGGTCATGCGGTGGCCGTCGATCAGGACCAGGGTCGCGCCGACGGTCAGGCCGCGCAGCGAGATGCCGGATGCGCCGTTGGCGAATGCGCCGGCGAAGCCGGTGCCCAGGGTACCCGCGCCGTTGGCGGCCAGGTCGGTCAGCAGTTCAGCAACCGAGGTCTTGCCGCTCTTCTGGATGTCAGCGGCGGTCAGCACCTGCACCGGGGTCGGGGTCTCCGTGTTGGCGCGGCTGATCAGCGAGCCGGTCACGACCACGCGCTGGGGTGCAGCGCCGGCGGATTCGGTGGTCTGCGCGAAGGCCGGGGCACCGACCAGGGCGCCGCTGGCGACCGCGCATGCGACCGCGAACGGCAGCGACTTCAATTTAAACGTCATGAATACTTCTCCTTCTGGGCTTTTCTTAAGTGGTTTTTTTGCCACCGCACCGCGAATGATCGATCCGCCATGCGGCCGTCTCCTGCAAACCGAGCGCAAACTGCGCGCGCCCTGCCGCAATGGATGCCGGCCGGGGGCTTGGAGGCTTACTTCATTTCATACAAATCGCCACGTCTGTATATCGCCGCTTTTTAAGTGCGGCATTCTTCCGTACCGGTGCTGCTAGTACGAGCAGTCTCAAATAACAGCTGATTAAAAGAAATGTTATTTGAATGAATAGATAAGACCATATGGCGTGGAAAAGTGTCAATTGAACGCAGATGGCCTATAGAGTTAAAAACAACACATTTATTTAGTGCATATGCGTGCCGCACTGCGATGGTGCACCGCAAAAATGACCCGAAAGTCAGCTCATCCATTTTGGTAAATACAAGCAAACTAGCGTCAGTACGCGGCTGGTTGGCGGCAGTTGCACGGTTTGCCGCGATTTCGTCTGCATGTGTCCGTGATCGACTGGGGCGGACAGTCGGCGCCCTCCCGTGGTGCGTCGCCATGACCGGACGCACGGACACAGTGCGTTGCACCGACACAACGCTGCGATGCCATGCATATTTGGCGCTCTCCGCCCAAAGGTAGAGCGGGAAAAAAGCCGCCCGTGGGCGGCTCCGTTTTTAGCCTCGGCGGAGGGCTTAAAACTCGTACTGCGCCATGAAGCGGAAGCTGCGGCCCGGCTGGAATGCGCCGGGCTTCAAGTAAGCCGGGCTCGGCGTCCCCATGGCCAGTTCGCCCTCCTCGTCCACCTGGGCCACTGCACGCTTGTTCAGCACGTTCAGCACGTCGACCGTGAAGCTCGCGCCCTTCAGCCACGCCGGTTCGTAGCTCGCCTGCAGGCCCAGTTCGCGGGTCCAGGGCAGGCGGCCCAGGGTGCCGCGCGGGTTCAGCTTGCGGTTGCACCAGAACGAGGCCGATTCGTAGGCGATCGACACTTCGTCCAGGTTGCCGGCGTAGTAGCCCAGGCAGTTCAGCGGACGCCCGCTCTGCAGGATCAGGTTGGCGCCGACACGCCATTCCGGCGTCAGCTGGTAGGCGCCGAACAGCTTCAGGGTATGGCGGCGGTCGTTCGGCAGGTAGCCGTAGGCGCCTTCCATCAGGCCCGGGTAGTCCCAGTCCTGGCTGATGCCGGCGTCGTCCTGGCCGATGTCGGACTTCACGTAGCCCTCGGTATTGCCGCGCACCTTGGCCCAGACATAGGAACCCTGCAGGTTCCACTTGCCGTCCCAGGCGCGCTCGAAGGTGAACTCGAGCGCGGTGTACTTGCGCTCGGGCTGCTCGAAGCCCAGCGATGACGCCGGGATCTTGATCGCGGTCAAGCCCTTGCCGTCTTCCAGGTCGATGTTGGCGGTCAGGTCGCCGCCCGGGTTGTACAGGAAGCAGTGGTCGATCGCTTCGCCGATGATGCCAGCCTGCGCCGCGCTGTAGCCATTGGCGCGGGCCCAGGCTTCGGCGCCGGGGCCGTTGCACATGTCGTCCATCACCTTTTTCAGCTTGCGGTAGGTGACTTTCGCGCCCACCGACCAGCGGTTGGCCAGGGCCTGCTGGGCGCCGAGGATGAATTCATCCTGGTACATCGGCTTGATGTTCGGATCCACCACCGAACGCGGGTCGCCCGCCTCGCCGTTCGACACCAGGAGGCGCCCGCCCAGCTGGGCGCCGCGATTCGGGCGCTGGAACTGGTCGCTGCTGTTGGTGCCGCTGTAGCGGTAGTAGTCGGTGTAGTCGAGCTCGGCGCCTGCCAGGCGCACGTTGGTGTTCGACATCACCGGGATGTAGTAGCGGCCGGCGTTGGCAAAGATCTTGGTGCTCTGGTCGCCCTTGACGTCCCAGCTCAGTCCCAGGCGCGGGGCGATGGTGTTGTCGACCTTGATGAAGGTCTTGTCGTCGGCGTTCAGGTTTTCGAAGGATTCGCTGCGCACGCCGATGTTGGCCACCAGGTTCTTCGTCACCTGCCAGTTGTCCTCGATATAGAAGGCCGAGTTCTTGGTCGTGAAGGCGCCTCCGTTCTCGAAGTGGCGCGAGGCGACGTAGTCGAAGGCCGCGCCCGTGTTGTTGACGTAGCCGTTGGCCAGCGAAGCGCCGGCGGCGATGGTGCGGATGTATTCGCGCGCCCCGCCCGAGCTCACGCTGCCGCTGACGACCTTGTACTTGTCGTTGTCGAGGCCGAAGCGCAGGCCGTGGTCGCCCAGGTTCCATTCGGCGTCGATGCGGAAGGCCTTGCGCTCGTCCATCGCACCCGGGAGGTTCGCAGCCGACGCGGTGGCGCAGCCCTGGACCGGGGCGCTGGCCAGGCGTTCGTCGGTAATATAGGGGCAGGCCGCCGAGCCGATCTTGCTCGCATTGCTGTAGCGTCCCAGGCCGGCCAGGGCCGAAATGGTGAAGTCGTCGGTCAGCCAGGAGGTGTACTTGGCGATGTAGTTCTCGCCACCCGTGGTGTATTCGTCCGGCAGCTTTTCGGCCGTCGGACTGTCGGTGTATTCGGTCGCCAGCGCCCAGGTGCGGACCTTGTCCTTGCTCTTGTCGCTGAAGGCGGTGAACTCGAGCAGGTTCTTGTCGGTGATGTTCCAGTCGGCTTTCAGCAGATAGCGCGGGGTGGTGGTCTTGTACTGGGTCAGTACGCTCGAATAGGTGTTGCGTTCGATGTTCGCGCCCTGCACCAGGCCGAACACGAACAGCTTGTCCTCGACCAGCGGGCCGCCGGCCCAGACGTTGGCCTGCAGGTCGTCCAGGCCGCCGGGACGCTTCTTGCTGATCCAGCGCCCGCTGGCGTCCTTGATGCTGTACAGGTCGTCGCCACGCAGGCTTTCCGGCGTGTAGATGACATTGGCGCCGCCCTTCCACTCGTTGGTGCCGCGCTTGGTGGTCACGCTCAGCACGCCGCCCAGCGAACGCCCGTACTCCGGGCCGTAGCCGCCGGTCTTGACCTGCTGCTGGGCGATCGCTTCGAACGGGACCTGGTTGAAGGCCACGCCATTGAGCATGTTGGTGACGTTGAAGCCGTTGATGTAATAGACGTTCTCCGCCGGCGAGGCGCCGCCCAGCGAGGGCACGTTACCGGCGCGCAGCGTGGTCTGGCCGATACGCGGGTCGCCGCGCGTCGCGCCCGGCGCCAGCAGGGCCACGGCGGTGACGTCGCGCGTCACCGGGATGCGGTCGATGGCAGCCTCGTTCAGGACCATGCTCGATTCCGGATTCTTGACGTCGATCCGGTTCAGGCGGCCGCTCACGTTCACGGTGCTGATGGCGGCGCCCTCGAAACTGGTCGAGGCAGCCTCGCCCGCATTCACCGCGACCTGGCGCTCGTCAAACGTGCCGTCCGGCCGCTTGGCGCGCACCGTATAGGTGCCGGGCGGCAGCTGGGTCATCTGGTAGTCGCCGTTCTGGCCGACGGTCAGGGTGCGGGTGAAGCCGATCGACTTGTTCTCGATCGTGATCACGGTGCCCGCCGCGGCGCGCCCGACGATGTCGCCGGCCGAGTTCGAAGCGGCCTGGGCGCCGCCCGCCATGAGCGAAGTCGCGATTGCGAGCCCCACGGCATGTGCCAACACTGTCTTTCTTAACATAGGTTTTTCCTGGTGAAGCGGGCCGCACAGGCCCGCAGGTTGTTCCAATCCGCCGCCGGCCTTGCCTTCACCGGCTGGCGTGCCATTCAAGGTTTGTTGTCTAAACAACCTCGAACTGTTTTGATAACAACATTCACCTATGGGAGGGTCAATTCTTACGAATGGGCTAGGACTTAAGTCAAGGTTTGCGGGAACTTGCCGCATATTGCGTGCAACTTGGTCCATCTCGACGCGAACCGGCCGGCAAGCGCAAGCGCTGCGGCAAATGCCGCTGATGCGCCCGGGCGACGCTTCCACCGCGATTCCCCCCGCCATGGGGGCATGGCAAGCTCGAGTCCAGTAAAATAGCGGCTTTGTCTTTTCCCTTTGTTGCATTGCCAGCAACCACAACCATGATCCGAATCAGCGAACTCAAACTCCCCCTCAACCATCCGGAACCCGCCCTGCGCGAAGCCATCCTCGCCCGCCTGGGTATTGCGAATAACGACCTGGTCGACTTCACCGTCTTCAAGCGCAGCTACGACGCGCGCAAGAAGTCGGCCATCGTGCTGATCTACGCCATCGACGTCGAGGTACGCAATGAAGCCGCCGTGCTGGCGCGCCTGGGCAAGGACCAGTACGTCGGCCCTTCGCCCGATACCAGCTACCAGTTCGTCACCACCAGCAAACCGGCGCCGGGCACCCCGCGTCCGGTGGTGGTCGGCATGGGGCCGTGCGGGATGTTCGTGGCCCTGATCCTGGCCCAGATGGGCCTGAACCCGCTGGTGCTGGAGCGCGGCAAGGTGGTGCGCGAGCGCACCGTCGACACCTTCGGCTTCTGGCGCAAGCGCAAGCTGAACACCGAGTCGAACGTGCAGTTCGGCGAAGGCGGCGCCGGCACCTTCTCGGACGGCAAGCTGTACAGCCAGATCAAGGATCCCAAGCACCTCGGCCGCAAAGTGCTGACCGAGTTCGTCAAGGCCGGTGCACCGGAAGAGATCCTGTACGTCAGCAAGCCGCACATCGGCACCTTCCGCCTGGTGAAGATGGTCGAGCAGATCCGCGCCGACATCATCGCGCTCGGCGGCGAGATCCGTTTCGAGACCCGTGTGGACGACGTGTTCGTGACCGAAGAAAACGGGATGCGCCAGGTCCAGGGCGTGCGCCTGTCGAACGGCGAAGAGATCGCCACCCGCCACCTGGTGATGGCGATCGGCCACAGCGCGCGCGACACCTTCGAGCTGCTGTACGAGCGCGGCGTCTATATCGAAGCCAAACCGTTCTCGATCGGCTTCCGGGTCGAGCACCCGCAGTCGCTGATCGACGTCTGCCGCTTCGGCCCGAACGCCGGCAACAAGCTGCTGGGCGCGGCCGACTACAAGATCGTGCACCATGCCTCCAACGGCCGTTCGGTCTACAGCTTCTGCATGTGCCCGGGCGGCACCGTGGTGGCGGCATCGAGCGAAGAAGGCCGCGTGGTCACCAACGGCATGAGCCAGTACTCGCGCAACGAACGCAATGCCAACAGCGCCATCGTGGTCGGTATCACGCCGCAAGACTACCCGGGCCACCCCCTGGCCGGTATCGCCTTCCAGCGCGAGCTGGAGTCGCGCGCGTTTGTGCTCGGCGGTTCCAACTACGATGCGCCGGGCCAGCTGATGGGCGACTTCGTGAACGGCGTGGCCTCGACCGAATTCGGCTCGGTGGTCCCCTCCTTCCGGCCGGCGGTGCACCTGACCGACCTGGCGCCTTCGCTGCCCGAGTATGCGATCACCGCGATGCGCGAAGCCTTCGTGGCGTTCGACAAGCAGATCAAGGGCTATTACAAGCACGACGCGGTGCTGACCGGGGTCGAGACCCGCACCTCCTCGCCGATCCGCATCAAGCGCAACGACAACGACCTGCAAAGCCTGAACACGCGCGGCCTGTTCCCGGCCGGCGAAGGCGCGGGCTATGCCGGCGGCATCATGTCGGCGGCGGTGGACGGCATCCGCGTGGCGGAAGCCGTGGCGCTGTCGATGACCGCGTGAAGCAGGACGCGGGCGCCGGCAGTAGCTTGGGTCCGGGTCTCGCGATCCTGGCCTCGATGGTGTCGGTGAACCTGGGCGCCGCCTGGGCCAAGCACCTGTTCCCGCTGGTCGGCAGCCAGGGCGTGACCGCGGTGCGGGTCGGCCTGGCGGCGCTCATCATGCTCGCCATCGTGCGCCCCTGGCGCCGGCTGCCCGCGCGCCGCGACGCGCTCAACCTGCTGGTTTACGGCCTGATGCTGGGCTGCATGAACCTCCTGATCTATGGGGCGTTTGCCCGTATTCCGATCGGTATCGCGGTCGCCATCGAGGTGGTCGGCCCGCTCGGCGTGGTGGTGCTGTCCTCGCGCCGCGCGCGCGACTTCGGCTGGGTGCTGCTGGCCGCGCTAGGCCTGTGGCTGCTGGCGCCGGTGCATGAAGGCGTTCCCCCTCTGGATCCTGCTGGCGTGGCCTATGCGCTCGGCGCGGCCTTCTGCTGGGCGATGTACATCGTGTTCGGCAAGCGCGTCTCGACCCTGAATGGCGGCCACGCCGTGGCCTGGGGCATGCTGGCTGCGGCCCTGTTCACGGTGCCGGTCGGGGTGGCGCATGCCGGCGCCGGCCTGCTGGAACCAATCGTGCTGGCGGGCGGGCTGGCAGTGGCGGTGCTGTCGAGCGCCCTGCCCTATACGCTGGAGATGGCGGCGCTGGCGCGCCTGCCGCAGCGCGTGTTCGGCATCCTGGTCAGCGCCGGACCGGCCTTCGCGGCCGTGGCCGGCTTCCTGGTGCTGGGCGAGCGCCTCACCGGCATGCAGTGGCTGGCGATCGCGCTGGTGATCGTGGCCTGCGGCGGGGCAGCCGCCACGGCGGAACGCAAGCGCGTTTAAAGCCAGCCGGCCTTCTTGAAGCGCCGGTACAGGTACCAGGTGACGCAACCCATCACGCACAGCGCGGCCGGATAGCCGTACTTCCACTTCAGTTCCGGCATGAATTCGAAGTTCATGCCCCAGATGCCGGCAAAGGCCGTGAACACGGCGAAGATCGCCGCATACGAGGCCAGCTTCTTGCTGATGTCGTTCTCTTCGATCGCCACCATCGACAGCGTGACCTGGATCGCGGTGTTGATGGTGTCGCGCACGGTGTCCAGGCGGCCGAGGATGCGCAGCAGGTGGTCGTGCACGTCCCGCAGATAATCCTGGGTCTCGACCACGACCTGTGGCACGCGGCCGCCGTGCAGGCGCCCGATCGCATCCATCAGCGGCAGCACCGCATGGCGCAGCACCTGCGACTTGCGCTTGAGCTCATACAGGCGCTCGATGTTGGCGCGCTGTCCGCCCTGCTGGCCGAAGATGTGGTCCTCGATCGATTCCAGCTCGGATTCGAGCATGTCGACCACCGGGAAGTAGCGGTCCACCACCGCGTCCACCAGCGCATACAGCACGAAACCGGAGCCCTTGCGCAGCTGGTGCGGCTCGCGCTCGGCGCGGGCGCGCACGCCCAGGAAGCCCTGGTTGGCGTCGCGCCGCACCGACAGCACGTAGTTGGGCCCGGCGAAGATGGCCAGCTCGCCGGCGCAGATCTCGTCGCCATTGAGTTCGACGATGTGCAGGGTCATGAAGATGCTGTCGCCGTACTCCTCCATCTTGGGGCGCTGGTGGCCGCGCGCGGCGTCTTCCACCGCCAGCTCGTGCAGGTTGAATTCTTCCTGCATGGTGGCGATTTCCGCCTGGTCCGGGTCGCGCAGGGCGACCCAGACGAAGGTCTCGGGCAGTTTCAGGTATTCGCTGATGTCGGCGACGGGGATGTCGGACAGCTTCTTGCCTTCCTGGTAGGCGACACAGTTGATCAGCATGGATGGTGTAAGCGATAACGGCACATGATGCGCCAGCTTACACCATTGCCATCACTCATCCCGTGCGCCATCTATCCCAAGTTCACCGATCTTGCGCGTGATGGTGTTGCGGCCAATCCCGAGCCGCATCGCGGCATCGTTCTTGCGCCCGTGGGTGTGCTTGAGCGCGGTCTTGATCAGGGCCGATTCGAACTGGCGTCCGAGCGTGTCCATCACGTCCACCTGGCCGGCGCTGAGCATGCCGGCGGCCTGCAGTTCGAGCAGCGCGATCCAGCCTTCCGGCGAAGTCGGCGCCGAGACGCCCGGCGCTACCACCGGCGCGGCCGCGATCCCGGCCAGAGCGGCATCCTGCAAGGTCGAGGGCGCGGGCGAGCCCTGGGTCAGGTCGCGCGGCAGGTCCTTCACCTCGACCGTCTGACCCGGAGCCATCACGGTAATCCAGTTGCACAGGTTTTCCAGCTGGCGCACATTGCCCGGCAGTTCGAGGCCGGATAAAAAGCGCATCGCCGATTCGGACAGGCGCTTCGGTTCGACGCCCAATTGGCGTGCACTCTGCACCAGGAAGTGGCGCGCCAAAATGGGGATGTCGTCGCTGCGCTCGCGCAGCGAAGGCAGGCGCAGGCGGATTACGTTCAGGCGGTGGTAGAGGTCTTCGCGGAACAACCCGTCGCGCACGCGCTGTTCCAGGTTCTGGTGGGTGGCGGCGATCACGCGCACATTGGCCTTGACCGGCTGGTGCCCGCCGACGCGGTAGAAGTGGCCGTCCGACAGCACGCGCAGCAGGCGCGTTTGCAAATCGAAGGGCATGTCCCCGATTTCATCGAGGAACAGGGTGCCGTTCTCGGCCTGCTCGAAGCGGCCGCGCCGCATGGCCTGGGCGCCGGTAAAGGCGCCGCGCTCGTGGCCGAACAGTTCCGATTCCAGTAGGTCCTTGGGGATCGCCGCCGTGTTGAGCGCGATGAAGGGCTGCTGGGCGCGCGGGCTGTGCTTGTGCAAGGCGCGCGCGACCAGCTCCTTGCCGGTGCCGCTCTCGCCCGTGATCAGGACCGTCACGTTCGACTGCGACAGGCGGCCGATGGCGCGGAACACTTCCTGCATGGCCGGCGCATGGCCCAGGATCTCGGGGGTTTCGGCGGGCGCCGCTTCGACGCTGGCTTCGCGCAGGCTCTCTTCCAGCGCGCGCCGGATCAACGCCACCGCCTTGTCGATGTCGAAGGGCTTGGCCAGGTAATCGAAGGCGCCGCCCTGGAACGAGGCGACCGCCGAATCGAGGTCGGAGAAGGCAGTGATGATGATGACCGGCAGGCCCGGGTGGCGCGCCTTGACCGCCTGCAGCAGTTCGATGCCGGATTCGCCAGGCATGCGGATGTCCGACACCAGCACCTGCGGCGTGTCGGTGTCGAAAGCGGCCAGCGCATCCTGCGCATTGGCGAAGCTGCGGGTCTCCAGGCTTTCGCGCGCCAGCGCCTTTTCCAGCACCCAGCGGATCGATGCGTCGTCGTCGACAATCCAGATTGGTTTCATGTGTTCGTGGTTCCCGTCGTTCGCATCCTACGATTCAATGGGGACTCACGGCGGATGCTGCATTCCCCCACTTATGGCAAGGGCAGCAGGATCCGGAAATCCGTCAGTCCAGGCCGGCTTTCGCACTCGATCACACCCAGGTGCTGCTGCACGAAGGTCTGCGCCAGCGTCAACCCGAGGCCGCTGCCGCCTTCGCGCCCGGAGACGAGCGGGTAGAAGATGCGGTCGCGGATCTCGGGTGCGATGCCCGGTCCATTGTCGATGATATGCAAATCTAATGCCAGCCCGTAGCGGACCTTGGCCAGGGTGACCTGGCGCGCCACGCGGGTGCGCAGCACGATCTCGGCGTCGCCCGCCGCGATGCGTTTCGCAAGCGCCTGGGCGGCGTTGTGGGCGATGTTCAGCACCACCTGGATCAGCTGCTCCATGTCGCCCCTGAACTCGGGGATCGAGGCGTCGTAGTCGCGCCGGATGGTGAGCCCGGACGGGAATTCGGCCAGGATCAGGCTGCGTACGCGCTCGCACACTTCGTGGATGTTGACGTCGCCGACGATGTGGGGCTTGCGGTGCGGCGCCAGCAGGCGGTCGACCAGGGTCTGGAGGCGGTCGGCCTCCTTGATGATCACTTGCGTGTATTCCGACAGGTCGGCCAGGTGGTGCGGAGGAAGCTCGAGCTCGAGCAGCTGGGCCGCGCCGCGGATGCCGCCCAGCGGGTTCTTGATTTCGTGCGCCAGGTTGCGGATCAGTTCCTTGTTGGCCTGGCTCTGGTCGAGGATGCGCTCCTCGCGGTCGAGCTTGAGCTGCTGGACGTTCTCGCGCAGCTCGAGCAGCAGCTCGCCCTCCCCCAGCGCGCTGACGCTGGTGATCACGTGCAGCGGCTCGCGCCCGCTCCGTTGCAGGCTGAGGTCCTGGCGCAGGTCGGCGTACTGGTGGGCCAGCGCCTGGGCGCACAGCGCGGCCAGTTCGCTCCCATTGGTGAACAGCTCGAACAGCGGCGCGCGCTGCAGGGACTTGAGCGAGAGTTCGAGCAGGTTCTCGGCGGCCGGGTTCGCGTAGCGCACCTCGCCTTCCAGCCCGAGCAGCAGCACGCTCGATGCCAGCAGGTCGAGGCCGGCGTAACGCGAGGTGGGGCCGCTCGGCGTCATCGGATGTTGCTGATCTCGCGCTGCAGCGCTTCGATGTTGCGTTCGGTGCGGCCGATCTCGTCGCGCATCGAGGCCACGCGTTCCTGGTACTTGGCGTAGTTGCGTTCGTTGCCCTGGCGTTCGGGCTCGCCGCCGTTGAAGTCGCGGCGCAGGTCGGCCAGCTTCTTCTGCTCGATGCGCAGCTCGTCGTTCAGGATCTCGCGGCGGTCGTCGTCGCGCGCGCGCTGCTGGGCGGTGTCGACGCGCGGGAAGCTGGTGGGGCTCGCGACCGGGGCCGGGCTGCCGTTCGGCGGGCGCACGGCCGGAATCGGCGCGGAGGCGCGCGGCGGCGCGGGCGGCGCATAGCCCGGCAGGTCGAGGGCCTTGCAGCCCTTTCGGCTGGTATCGGTGAATTCGACGCGGCCCTGGTCGTCCACGCACTTATAGACGGCGCCCTGGGCTTGCGCCCCGTTGTGGAGCGCCAGTCCCGCGGCCAGGACGATGGCAAAGCGTTGAAGAAGTCTCAATGTCGTTCGCATCAGGAGTCAGGGTGCACAATAAACGTGCACGTATTGTAGAACGGCCCGAGTGTACAGCAAGCATGAAAAAAGGCGGGGAAAGCCATCGCTTTCCCCGCCTTTGTTACACAGCCTTACGCGTGGTGACGCTCTTGCGCAACGCTTGTGTTGACCACTTGATTACGACGAGTAGTACATGTCGAATTCGGCCGGGTGCGGGGTCATGCGCAGACGCTGCACTTCCTGCATCTTGAGGTCGATGTAGGCGTCGATCATGCTGTCGCTGAACACGCCGCCGCGGGTCAGGAACTCGCGGTCCTTGTCGAGGGCTTCCAGCGCTTCTTCCAGCGAGGCGCACACGGTCGGGATCAGCTTGTCTTCTTCCGGCGGCAGGTGGTACAGGTCCTTGGTCGCGGCTTCGCCCGGGTGGATCTTGTTCTGGATGCCGTCCAGGCCTGCCATCAGCAGCGCAGCGAAGCACAGGTAGACGTTGGCCAGCGGGTCCGGGAAGCGGGTCTCGATGCGGCGGCCTTTCGGGTTCGCCACGTGCGGGATGCGGATCGAGGCCGAACGGTTGCGGGCCGAGTAGGCCAGCTTGACCGGGGCTTCATAGCCCGGCACCAGGCGCTTGTACGAGTTGGTGCCCGGGTTGGTGATCGCGTTCAGGGCGCGTGCGTGCTTGATGATGCCGCCGATGTAGAACAGCGCGGTTTCCGACAGGCCTGCATAGCCGTCGCCGGCGAACAGGTTCTTGCCGTCTTTCCAGATCGACTGGTGCACGTGCATGCCCGAGCCGTTGTCGCCGTTCATTGGCTTCGGCATGAAGGTCGCGGTCTTGCCGTAGCTGTGGGCCACGTTCCAGATCACGTACTTCAGGTTCTGGGTCCAGTCGGCGCGCTCGACCAGGGTCGAGAATTTGGTGCCGAGTTCATTCTGGCCGGCGCCGGCCACTTCGTGGTGGTGCACTTCGACCGGGATGCCCATCGATTCGAGGATCAGCGACATTTCCGAACGCATGTCCTGGAAGCTGTCGACCGGCGGGACCGGGAAGTAGCCGCCCTTGACGGTCGGACGGTGGCCGCTGTTGCCGCCTTCGATTTCCTTGTCGGTCGACCAGGATGCTTCCTCCGAGTCGATCTTGACGAAGCAGCCCGACATGTCGATCTTCCAGCGGACCGAGTCGAAGATGAAGAATTCCGGTTCCGGGCCGAAGTAGGCGGTGTCGCCCAGGCCGGTCGACTTCAGGTAGGCTTCGGCGCGCTTGGCGATCGAGCGCGGGTCGCGGTCGTAGCCCTTGCCGTCCGACGGTTCGATCACGTCGCACTGCATGAACAGCGTGGTCTCTTCCATGAACGGGTCGAGGTTGGCGGTGTTCGGGTCCGGCAGCAGCAGCATGTCGGAGGCTTCGATGCCCTTCCAGCCGGCGATCGACGAACCGTCGAAGGCGTGGCCCGATTCGAACTTGTCTTCGTCGAAGTGCGACACGGGGACGGTCACGTGCTGCTCCTTGCCGCGGGTGTCCGCGAAGCGCAGGTCAACGAACTTCACTTCGTTGTCTTTGATGAGTTGAATTACGTCTGCAACCGTCTTTGCCATTCGTATCTCCTGATTGAAAAGGGGGTGTCGCACCGGAAGGTCCTCGCGGAACGACAACTTGCTTTAGTTTAAAGCATGAAGCGTGCCAACCGGGCATTATGAGCAAATGCTCAATGCTTCGTTGGAATTCGCTCTTGTCCGTCCTAAAATCGCTCATCACCATCGGTGTGCATGCCTGTGCATCCGCACCAAAACAGTGCAAGTTCAGCGCCAGTGCACCATCGCAGCGCAGCATACACCGAACCAAGTTGGTGCAATGTTTTTTTCGTCGCCTCAGAACGGAACCAGACCATGACTACTACCGACTCGATCCTCGCCAATGCGCGCCAGCGCGCCGTCGGCCAGCCCTATGCGGGCGCCGTCACGCCCGAGGAAGCCTTTGCGCTCCTGCAAAGCGATCCGCGCGTGAAACTGGTGGACGTGCGCACCAATGCCGAGCGCGACTGGGTCGGCCAGGTCGCGATCCCCGAGGCCCAGCACCTCGCGGTGCAATGGGCCACCTACCCCGGCGGCCAGCCAAATCCCGCATTCGGTGCGCAGCTGGAGCAGCTGGCGCGCAAGGACGAGGTGCTGCTGTTCCTGTGCCGTTCCGGCGTGCGCTCGCGCCACAGCGCGCGCGTGGCCACCGAAGCCGGCTATGCCGAGTCCTACGACATCCTGGAAGGCTTCGAAGGCGACCGCGACGTCGACGGACATCGCAAGACCATCGGCGGCTGGTGCAAGGCCGGCCTGCCCTGGGTAGGCGCCTGAGCCTTTGATTGATTTACTGCTGAACCTCGGGCTGGGCGCCCTGCTCGGCCTCGTGGGTGGTTTGCTGGGCATTGGCGGCGGGCTGATCGCCATTCCCGTGCTGGGCCTGCTGTATGGCATGGGCCAGCAGCTGGCCCAGGGCACGGCGCTGGTGATGATCGCGCCGAACGTCCTGATCGGCTTTTACCGCTACCACCAGAGGCATCCGGTCGACCTGCGCGCGGTGGCCTCGATGGCCCTGTTTTCCGTGGTCGCGACCTGGTTCGCCGCGCGGTTTGCCATCGGCCTCGATCCGCGCGCCCTGCACATCGCGTTCGCGCTGTTCCTAGTGGCGCTGGCCGTGTATTTCGGCTTCCTGACCAAACACGTTCCGGCGGCGCCCGCGACGGCGCAGAAGATGCCGCGCGCTGCCCTGCCCCTGCTCGGCATCGCTTGCGGCCTGATGTCGGGGGTGTTCACGATCGGCGGCGGGCTGGTGATCGTGCCGGCGCTGGTGAGCCTGTTCGGCATGCCGCAGACCCGCGCCCAGGGCATGGCGCTGGCGCTGGTGGTACCGAGTTCGCTTGTTGCGCTGTTCGGCTACGCCCAGGGCGGCCACGTCGACTGGGCCACCGGGGTGCCGCTGGCGCTGGGCGGGATCGCGACCGTCTCGCTGGGCGTGATGCTGGCGCACCGGTTTGCGCCGGCGCGCCTGCGGCTGCTGTTCTGCCTGGTCCTGCTGGGCACCGCGGCGACCATGCTGCTGTCGCCGCGTTAGCCCAGGCTTACTGCGCCGGCATCACCATCAGCTGCAGTCCGGACGCCGCACCCGGGGCGCGGTAGATGCGCTGGGTGGCCTTCTGGAAGTCTTCCGGCTTGGCCTTCGGGATGTGGGTGAAGGTCTGCGGGTTCAGGTCGATCAGCGGGAACCAGGAACTCTGCACCTGCACCATGATGCGGTGGCCGCGGCGGAAGGTGTGGTTCACTTCGCCGATGTCGAAGGACAGCGCTTCCTGCTTGCCCGGCACGAAAGGCGCCGGCTTCTCGAAGCTGTTGCGGAACTTGCCACGCAGCGGATTGCCGCGCACCAGCTGCTGGAAGCCGCCCAGGTTCACGCTCGGCGGTCCCACGTCGTTGCCGGAGCGCTGAGCCGCCGGGGTCGGGTAGTCGCTCGGGTAGACGTCGATCAGCTTGACGACCCAGTCGGCATCCGTCCCGGTGGTCGACACGAACAGCTTGGGCACGACGGACCCCACCACCGTCACGTCTTCTTCCAGCACCTCGCTCTGGTAGACCAGCACGTCGGGACGGTTGGCGGCGAAGCGCTGGTCCGACACCATGTATTCGCGCGGCACGCCGGTGGCCGCGTAGCCGATGAAGGGCACGGGTTTCTTCGGGTCGGCCACGTATTCGTCGTACCCGGCGCCGCTTGCGGCCGGCTGCTGCCAGCTGAGGGTGCCCTTGTCGCCGAAGTACAGCGTGCGCGCCTTGCTTGGCGCCGGCGGCCAGGCCGCGTAGCTGCGCCAGACATTGGTGCCGGTTTCGAACGCGCTCACGTTCGGCACGGTGCGCGCCGGCTTCACGCCCTTCAGGTGCTGCTCGAAGAAGGGGAACTGGATCTCACGGCGGAAGTAGTCGCCGGTCTTGGCGTCGAAGCTGACGTGGCCGAGGCGCGCGCCGTCGCTGCGCGCCCAGCCGCCGTGCACCCAGGGACCGATCACGAGCGCGTTCGGCGTGGCCGGATTGTATTTGCCGACCGCCTTGTAGATCTCGAACGGTCCGGCCGGATCTTCGGCGTCGAACCAGCCGCCCACCGTCAGTACCGCCGCCTTCACGTTCTTCATGTGCGGCGTGATCGCGCGCGAGCGCCAGAATTCGTCGTAGGTGTCGTGCTCGATGGTCGGCACCAGCAAGGTGCGCTGCTCTTCGCTCAGGCTGGCGAGGATGTTCGACATCGTCAGGCGCTTGAGGAAGAAGTCGTAGGCGTCGGCCTCGCCGTACTCGAAGCGTGAGCGCTCCTTGTCGCCCACGGTCGGGTTCTTCTGCGGCAGGAAGGACGAATAGAAATCGAAGTTCGCCGACAGCATGAAGGCGCCGCCGTGATAGGAGTCGTCGCCCATGTACAGGTCGGCGATCGGCGCCTGCGGCGAAGCGGCCTTGATCGCCGGGTGCGAGTCGATGATGCTGGCTGCGGTATAGAAGCCGGGATAGCTGATGCCCCAGATGCCGACCCGGCCGTTGTTGTTGGGGACGTGCTTGAGCAGCCATTCGACGGTGTCGTGCATGTCCTCGCTTTCCTGGCCCTCGCCCGCGGCGCGCTTGGCCTTGGCGTGCGGGGTCATCTCCTGCCAGCTGCCTTCCGACATGTAGCGGCCGCGCACGTCCTGGGTCACGAAGATGTAGCCCGAGTCTTCCAGTTCGCGCGAGGGGCTGATCGCCTCGGGGAACCAGTCCACGCCGTAGCGCCGCTCTCCCTGCGCGAACACGCCGGCGCTGTACGGGGTGCGCTGCACCAGGAAGGGATAGGGTTTCGATGCATCCTTCGGCACGTACACGGTGGTGAACAGCTTCGCGCCGTCGCGCATCGGGATGCGGTACTCGTACTTGGTATAGCTTTCGCGCGGGCTGCGCTTCTGGGCGGAGGCCTCAGGCGACTGGGCGAATGCGCTGGATTGGGCGGCGGCGCTGCAGGCCAGCAGCACGCCAAGTGCGAGGGCGGAGAACGGACGGCGGATCATGACTTCCTTCGGAGGGCGGACAAAAGACCGCCAGTGTAATCCGTTTCCGCCGGTGTTTGCTATCTTGCCAAGGGCACGGCGACGCCGTGCTGGTCGATCGTGCCGCGTACGCGTTCGCGCACGAAGTTGATGTGGCTGCGCAGGCGATACAGTTCGTCCGCATAGGCGAGCGGGATCGAGATGTGGTTGACGCGGTCCTCGATGTCGTCGAGGCGCCCCAGCAGTCCTTCGCGCGCCGCCTCGCGTTCTTCCGGCTGGGTGGCCTCCAGTTCCTGCTCGACTTTCCGCAGTTCGCCGTACCAGCGGTAGACACGGGAGCGCACGCGCCAGACGTAGATCGGCGGGACGATTTTGGAGAGCGGGATCAGCAGGGCCGCCAGGGCAACGGCCACCACCCACAGGCGTTCGAACAGGTTGGCCAGCCAGAAGCGCATGTAGCGCTGCATGAAGGGCGGGCCGTCGCGGTAATAGCGCTCGGCCTCGCGCGCCACCGGGATCTCGGTGTACTTCGGCGAAGGGAACTGGCCCTGCTGCTGGAACCAGCCGGCCTTGCCGTGGATTTCGCCGGCCGACTTCACCAGCAAACCCACCAGGGCCGGATGCAGGTCTTCCCGCGCCACCAAGGTGGCGGTCGGCGCGATTAGGTGGTAGTCCTGGGACGGGATGTCGCGCCCGAGGTCGACGATCCCGCGCGGCAGCGCCACATGGGTCAGGAAAGGCAGGCGGCGGGTATAGGCGTCGGCCTGGGTGAAATTGAAGAGCCGGATGCCGGGCGTCTGCAGCAGCATCTGGATCAGCGGCGCTTCCGGCGCGGAGCTGAACACCAGGCCGTCGATGCGGCCGGCCAGCAGTTCGACCGTGGCCGGCGTGTTTTCCAGCGCGCCGATCTGCAAGTCATTGGGTTCGATGCCGTTCGCGTCCAGCACCTGGCGGAACAGGCGCGGCACGCCGGTGCCTTCCGGCCCCAGGTTGATGCGTTTGCCTTTCAGGTCGGTCAGATGCGTGACCTTGGCGCCCTCGCGCAGGAACAGCCAGACCGGCTCGGTGAACAGGCTGCCCAGCGAGACCAGCCCTGCCCGTTCGGCCTGTCCATCCGCGGTGGACCCACTCTGCACAAAGGCGACGTCGGCCTTGCCGTCGACCAGGCGCTGCAGGTTTTCCGCGGAGCCGAGCGAAGGCTGGAGCGTGAGCTTGATGTCGTCGCGCGCCAGCCGCGCGGCGTACTGGCGGCCGAATTCTTCGTAGGCGCTGTTGAACTGGCCGGTGGCCATGATGAGGTGGCGCGGCGGCGCCGGGTCGACCCAGATATAGGCCAGCACCGCCACCGCGATCGCCGCCAGCAGGGTCGGCCCCGACGCGACCAGGAGGTCGCGCAGGGACAAAACGCTGAACTGGCGCACGCGGGTGACCGCCTTTCGTACGGCGGCCGTACTGCCCCTTATCGGACGCACTGGCGCTGGGCGGCCACGCTGCCCGCCGGCGGTTCGATCATCGGCATCAGGCTCGGCGCCAGGTTGGCCAGCAGCTGCACCGGCAGTGCGCTGGTGAAGTCGTAGTTGCCGGCCTGCGGTCCGTGCACATAGGCGGTCATGCTGCCGAAGTAGCGTTCGCCGATGTTGAAGACAAAGGTCGCCGAACGGTTCACGTAGCGCGATTCGATCACGCGGCCGCCGCGTGCATAGACTTCGAAGCGCTGGTCGCCGGTGCCGGTCTTGCCGCCGACGGCGATCACGCTGCCGTCGGACTGGGTGAAGGCGGTCTTCACGCGCTTGGCGGTGCCGTGACTGACCACGCCCTGGATCGCGTCGGCTACGGCGCGCGCCACTTCAGGCGCCAGCACTTGTTCCTTGCCGCCGCCCTTGCTGCGCTTGACCAGGGTCTCGTACGGGGTGTCCTTGGCGAAGTGCAGCGAGTCGATGCGCTCCACGGGTTTGCGCACGCCGCCGTTGACGATGATGCCCATCAGCTCGGCCAGCGCGGCCGGACGGTCGGCCGACGCGCCCAGCGTGGTCGCATAGGACGGCACCAGCGAATCGAAGGGGTAGCCCATCTTCTTCCACTGCGCGTGGATCTTGAGGAAGGCCTCGACCTCGATCAGGCCGGCGATGCGCTTGTCCTGGGCGTGCTTGCGGTGGGTCTTGAACAGCCACGAATACACTTCCTGGCGCTCCTTGACGCTGGCATCGGTCACTTCGGTCCAGCCGGCCTTGGGATGGGTGATCAGGTAGCCCGCCAGCCACAGCTCGAGCGGGTGCACCGAGGCCACGTAGCCGCGGTCGGCCAGCGACATGTTCTTCGGGTCGTACATCTCGTACATCTTCGGGATGCGGTCCGGATCCATGTCGACCGAATCCGGCAGGGCCTGGTCGACGTAGGCGCCGAACTGCGCCATCGTCGCGTTCGGGAACACGGTGCGGTGGGCGGCGGCCAGCTTCGAGGCCAGCGGGCGGATGCCGGAGAACAGCAGGCTTTCCACCTCGGCCGGGGTCTTGCCCTTGTACTTGTTCCAGAACTTGGCCATGAAGACCTTGCCCTCATTGTCGGCGAAGCGCGCCAGGTAGCTCTGGCGGCGCGGGTCGTCGGCGTCGGCCAGCAGCTTGGCCGAGGAACCAGGCAGCTGGAACATGTAGTAGCGCACCACGTCGCGCATCATGCGCACGAACACGAGGTTGGTCGAATTCTGCAGCGCCTCGGTCACCGTCATGATCTTGCTGTTATCCAGCTTGCTGAAGTTGCCGAAGGTGTGGATGCCGCCGCCGGTGAAGAAGGCTTCGCCCGGGTTGGCCGAGTACTTGCGCTCCATCGCGGCGGCCAGCATCGGCTTGAGGCCGCGGTCGGCGCCTTCCGGCAGCTGCTGGAAGTACTCGACGGCCCACTGCGACATGCGGTCCTTCGGATCGACTTCCACGCCCATCAGGCCGATCTTGTCCATCGGCTCGTAGCGCTTGTGCAGCTGGTCGACGATGTCGAGGTAGGTCACCAGGGTGCGCAGCTTGGCGGTCGAGCCGAGGTCGAGCTTGGCGCCTTCGTTGATGTCGAGGGGCTGGTCGTAGTTGTCGGTCTGGACGCGCAGGTAGTTCACGTGCTCGCCGCGTTCCATCAGGGTGAAGCTGTACACCACTTCGGCCGGGTCGCCGTTGCCGAGCAGGCCCTTGCCGGTCAGGCCGGCTTCTTTCGCGTGCTCGGCGTCGGACAGCTGGCGCAGGGTTGCGGTGACGGCCTGCTGCACGCCGGCGTCGAGGGTCGAGACCACTGACAGGTCGAGGCGGTCGAGGTTGTACAGGCGCGAGTCGCCCACCAGGTAGCCGAGGTGGTTGCGCACGGCGTTGGCGGCCTTGCGCGACACGAAGGCGTCGGCGCCCGGCGCGGCCACACCCGAACCCTGGGAAGGATGCAGTTGGACCTTCAGCGCGGCGTCGCGCAGCTGCGGCGAGATGACGCCGGTCTGGGCCAGCACGCGCAGGTGGCTGTTGGTGAGGGTTTCCAGATCGTGCTCGCCGTCGCCCAGGTAGTAGGCCGGGCGACGCTGCGCAATCATCAGGGACAGCGCTTCCTTGTAGGCGGTGACGGCTTCCTGGCTGTCCATCGGGCCGCGCAGCATCTTGCTGGTCTTGTCGAAGTCGCGTCCGTACCAGACCCACATGCCGTCGCCGATGCCATTGACTTCGCCGTAGCCCGGCTTGGCCGACAGCGGCACGGTATTCAGGTAGTCGAGCACGATCTGGCGGCGCGCCTTGGTGGTGTCTTCACCGTCCTGGTAGGCGCGCAGCGTGGCCGAGGCCATCTGGATGATCTTGTCGTGCAGCGAACCGGTGCGGCCTTCGGCCGAATGGCGGTATTTCTCGATCTGGGTGGCGAGCGTGGAGCCGCCGGCCACGCGGCCAGCGCCACCGAGGCCGACGCTGCTCAGGGTCTTGTCGAACACCGCCTTCGAGAAGCGGTCCCACTCGACCGCCGGGTTGCGGCGCGGGTAGGCCGGGTCGAGCAGCTCGCGGTTCTCGATGAACAGCAGGCTTTGCACCAGCAGCGGCGGGGCGTCGTCGAACTTGTGATAGAAGCGTTCCGGGAAGCGCGAGGCGAACAGCGGCTGCGCACGGCAGTCGAGGATCTCGAGGCCGACCTTGGTCTTCTCGTGGTAAGTGGCGTACAGGCCGCGGTCGGCCATCGCCGCCATCTGCGGCGAGATGCGGGCCTGGGCGTCGATCAGGTAGCCGCGCGACTGCAGCTTCTCGAGGTAGGCCGGCATGCTGGCGTAGCCGAGGCGCGTGTCGTAGGGGCTCGCTGCCGGGAAGCGGATCGACTTGCTCGGTCCCTTCTCCACCCGATAGGTCAGCTCGCTGGCCATGTCGGCGAAGATCTTCGCCTGCAGGCGCGAGGTGCGCATCTCGAGCGCGCCCCAGGCGGCCAGCAGCACCAGCAGGATCAGGAGCGTGAGGTAGAAATAGAGCTTGAAGCGGCGCTTGCGCGGCGCCGGCTTGGGGGTCCCGGCCGGGCCGCCCTCGGGCGTTTCCGGAGGCGGCACCGGCACGTCGCCGGGGCGGTCCGGCGCACCGGAACCACCCGCCGCCAGGTGCGGATAGGCTTCATATAGGGGAACATCGTTGCCGCCCGCCGATGCGAACACGGGGGCGCCGCCGGCCATGGCCTGGGCGGGACGCCCGAGCCAGTTGCTGACTGCTTCGATTTGCTTGCTTGGCCGCTTATTGCGGCGAATACTTTCCATGATGGCTCAACCGGTCTGAATCAATACGTGCTCAATCCCCGCCAACCTGCCCGCCATCCTTGCCGCTGTTCGTTCGAGTGATGTAGGTCCTCGTCAGTCCGCAAAAATGTGCGGTGCAAACTCACTCAGGATTGCACCTCCACAGGTATCATTCCACCACATCAATACGACACGCGCGAGACACCGTTTAACAATTTTGATTAGCGCGAAGTATTTTCGCAAAAAAACAACGGCTGAGTTAATAGGACGGCATGCAGTCCTACAAAGCCTCGAATTCCGCGCCCCGGCTCCTCAGTTCGGCCTGCATGGCAAGGAAGGCCGGCTCGACTTGCGCAGGATCTCCCTTCACGCCCAGTTCGATGTGGCGCCGGGTCTGGGCGTCGCCCACGCTCGGCAGGCTGAACACCCGCAGGCCGGGGTAGTCGCGCTCCAGCGCCTCCATCAGCGGGGTGAGAGAAGACTCCGCCTGTTCATAAACGAGCAGCGAGCGCTCCAGGTGGACATTGGCGTGAAATAAATGCGCATAGTGGGTGTCGAGCACCCACTCGATCATCGGCCAGGCCATCACCGGAAAGCCGGGGACGAAGTGGTGCTGGCGAATCGAGAAGCCGGCGATGCGGTTGTAGGGATTCGGGATCAGGCTCGCGCCTTGCGGGAATTCCGCCATCTTGAGGCGCTGCAGGTTGTCGGGCGCCTCCAGGTCGGCGTCGGGCGCGGTCTCGCGGATGCGCTCCTCGATGTTGCGGCGCCCTTCCGGATGCAGCACGAGCGGCAGCCCGAGCGCTGCCGCGGCGCACTGGCGCGTGTGGTCGTCCGGAGTGGCGCCGATGCCGCCGCAGGAGAACACGATATCGCCGCCGGCGAAGCTGCGCTGCAGGCTCGCCGTCAGGCGCACCGGATCGTCGCCGACGATCTCGGCCCAGGCCAGCTGCAGGCCGCGCGCGCCGAGCAACTCCACCACTTTCGAGAAATGCTTGTCCTGGCGCCTGCCGGACAGGATCTCGTCGCCCACGATGATCAAGCCGAATCCCATCTACTTCCTCCTGTACTTTCAGGCCAGTGTGCCACAGGCCAAGGGACCGATGCCCGTTTCGGGCAGGCTGCTCCCGGCACCCCGAAGCGCAGCGACGGCGCAAAAGGGCCGTCATGCGCATCAGTCGACCCGAATCTTGCTCAACCGGGCGTAAGACTGCAGCACCAGGACGCCAGGGCTGAGCGCATGGAGCGATACGATGCGGTTTTGTGGTTGCGCTCCAGTAAAGCCTATCGAGCTTGCCACCGTGCTTGCGACGCCGGCAGGCGTAATCTTTCTCAGCTGCCCGGTCTGGCTAAGCTTGTAGAGGTTGCCTGCGGCATCGATGGTCATCGGGCCATTCCCGGAGAAAACGGCGGCGCTGCCTGTACCATCGATCTCGTTGACGAAATCGAAGTTCCGGCTCGTTCGACCTGCAAGCGTCGTGACCTCGCCTGCAGGCGTGATCTTCCGGATGAGCGCGACATCGCTGATGTACAGGTTCCCGGCCTTGTCAGTGACGACCGCAGCCGGCCCCATGAAACGTGCCTGCGTGCCAAGGCCGTCGACCGGGTTCCTGCGCTCGGCGCAGGCCGATCCTGGCGGGACGCCGGTTTCGCAGCCGCCGCCGGCCAAGGTCGCAAACGAGCCGTCCTGGGCGATCTTGCGCACCCTCGACCCATCGGTCGCATAGACAGTGCCGTCTGGCGCCACCGCGAGGCGCAAGGTATATGCGGTGGCGACCCTGGCAGCGCCATCGATTGTCCCTCTTGCCGCGTCATAGGGGGCGGTTTCCGTCCACGTGGACACCGTTCCGTCGCCTGATATCCGGCGGATCGCGTAGGCGGAGGAAGCCAGCCTGTCCACGACATACAACACCCCGCCGGGCCCGAAGGCCAGCGCGACCGGTTCGCCCACGCGGGCATAGGTCGTGATGCTGCCGTCCGTCGCCACCTTCTTGATTTCCGACACGGGCGATGAATAAGCAAGGTAAAGATTGCCGGATTGATCGATGGCAGAATCGACGGGGCGCGCCCCGGTGAGCGTGGGCGGGTCGCCGAAGGCAATGCCCCAGGTCACCGGCAAGTCGACCCAAGGCGCCGGCGCCGGTGAAGGCTTCACGTTCAGCTGGATCGCGTTCGAGACGCCGCCCGCGCTGGCCGTGATCGTCACCTTGTCCGCCGTCATGTCCCAGGGTGCCGCATAGGCGGCAATGGGCTTGTCCGACAAGGTGTACAGGGTGTCGCCAATACTGGCCTTCGGCGTCGCCGACCAGCTGACCGGCCCCGTGACACCGGTGAGCGTCGGCGTGATCTCGACCGCCGCGCCGTTCGGCATGACCGACGCCGCGGAAGGGACCAGCCCTATTGTCGGCGGCAAGGGCGAAGACGATCCGGACGCCGTATCGCGCCCACCACTACCGCATGCTGTCAGCAGTACCACTGAGCACATCGCCAGATGACGCGCATTGATCATTACAGGTCCTTGCTTACGTGAAGAAAGCATGCATCGTACACATTCGGTGCGGCGTAAAATTCACGAAAACTCGCACCGATCCATTGGAGGCAGGCCGGCAATGCTTGTCAGGCGTTGCCATCTTGCGGCGTCCCGGCGCGTAGTTCTTCCAGCGCCCCCAGGCAGAAATACTGGAACCATAGCCCGGCGAACAGGAAGATCATGATGTACAGCCACAGCGACAGCGCGGCCAGGAAGGGGAACAGCAGGAAGGACAGCAGCGCCCCGCCCATCCACACGATGCCGGGCAGCGCGCCGGCCAGCCCGGTGGCGAAGCCGATCGCCAGCAGCGCGCCGCGGTGGCGCCGCACCAGCGCGCGCCGCTCCTCGGGACTGGCATGCGCGGCCAGCGCGTCGTAGCTCATCACGCGCGAGGTCACCCAGGCCCACAGGCAGGCCTGCACCAGCCAGGCCAGCGGCGGCACCGCGTACAGCGGCAGGGAAATCAGCCACAGCACCGCGAACACGGCGGTGCTGCCGAGGTTGATGGCCACGCTGCCGAGGAAGGAACCGCCCTCCTTCCGTTCGAGCTTGGGATACTGGGTGTTACCGACGTGGCGCTCGATGGCCGGCATCGCGATCACGCCCATGAACAGCAGGCTTGATGCGATCATCAGGGGCAGCAGCAGCGCGATCGCCAGCAGCGGCACTGCCATCGCCTTGAACACGCCGAGACCCAGCGTCACCAGCATGCTGCTGCTCGTTTGAAACAAACCGTAGTCGGCGAACAGGCCTTGCAGCCAGTCGACCAGCGGCTGCAGGCTGGTCCATAGGACCGCACCCCACAGCAGCAGCGACAGCACCAGCGGGGCGCCGGACAGCACCAGCATGCGGCGCGAGAATTGAGCGCGCAGCGCGCGCCGGTAAGCGGTAGCCACGCCTTTCATGGATGGACCTCGGGCTGCATCGTCACTCCTGTGTTCAGTTCGATAACGCCATTGTAAGGCCAGTGGTTTGGCGCGGCCGCGATGCATGGACTACAATCCCCGTTCAACTTGAACAACAGGGAAAACCATGTCCACCATTACCACTGATTCCGGCCTGCAATACGAAGACACCGTCGTCGGCAGCGGCGCCGAGGCGAAAGCCGGCCAGCACGTCACCGTCCACTACACCGGCTGGCTGCGCAACGACGACGGCAGCCAGGGCGCCAAGTTCGATTCGAGCAAAGACCGCAACGATCCGTTCCAGTTCGCACTGGGCGCCGGCCACGTGATCCGCGGCTGGGACGAAGGCGTGCAGGGCATGAAGGTCGGCGGCCAGCGCCGCCTGACCATCCCGGCCAGCCTCGGCTACGGCGCACGCGGCGCCGGCGGCGTGATCCCGCCGAACGCTACCCTCATCTTCGACGTCGAACTGCTGGACGTATAAGACTTCCGGGGCGGCGCCATCTCCAGAGCGCCGCCTTGAGCATCCCCTCTAAAGTTCGCCCGGTTTGGCGGTGAACGCCCTTCTCCTGCGCTAAGATCGTCTCCTGCATTTTTGCCAACGCAACCAACAGGAGTATTCATGAGCTTGCAAGAACAGTTCGCCCAGGCCCAGGCCGAATCGAAGAATCTGCCGGAACGCCCGGACAACATGACCTTGCTGAAGATTTACGCGCTGTACAAGCAGGGCGCGAGCGGCGACGCCACCGGCGAGCGCCCGGGCATGACCGATTTCGTCAACCGCGCCAAGTTCGACGCCTGGGCCGCCCTGAAGGGCACCTCGCAGGAAGACGCGATGCAGCAGTACATCGACCTGATCGAGGAACTCAAGGGCTGATTCCCGATGAGCCGCCCGCCGCTTCAGGCGGGCGCGAACACCTTGCGCATCTTCTCGGCCACCTTGGTCTCGATGCTCGATGCAAATGCGCTCATGAAGAATCCCAGCCGGATCTGCAGCGCCGCGCGCTGGCCTTCCAGGCTCAGGGCCCCTTCCACACCACTGCGCTCGAAGCGCAGCACGTCGCCATCCCACTGACAGGCCAGGTCATACTCGGCCGCGAGCTTCTGGGCCACCTGCTGGGCCGCCGCACGCGCCTGTTCCGGGCTCAACCCATGTTCCTGGACGATGCTAATTTCCGACATCTGGACAATCCTTGTTCTTTATTGGTTGCAAGATAGCCCGCCATGATGCCAGTTGACGGCTGAGTAAGCCAGTCCTGCGGGACGGCTGGGACCGATCCAGAATCAATTGACGTTCGTCAATGCCCGCGCCGCCCGGCGCGCGACCATGGAGATGCCGCCCGACATTTCGCAAGGAGCCGTCATGGAACCAGGTGCCCTCTTGCCGGACGAACTGGACACGTCCCGTGACCAGCCTCCGGTCCGCTTCATCCCCACGCCCAGCGCCCCCTACCAGCAGCAGCACCGGATCGCCAAGCTGCTCGATCAGCCGCTCGAACCCGGCGACACGCCCAAGGCCGAATCCAGCCCGCCCGATGAAGAGGAGCTGCCGGAAGCCCCGCCGTTGCCGCAAGCCTTCGGCGCCCGAGTGCTGATGTGGAAGCAGGACCCGTCGGTGGGCGAGATCGGCACCCGCCGCGCCTACCTGCCCGGCCCGGTGCTGGCCGGCCCCCGCGACGCCCGCATCGCGCCCGGCGCGCCCGGTATCGACGCGGTCGAACCGAACGCCTTCGGCGACTTCGTCACCCAGCCCGACACCCCGCAGTTCGACGCCGTGCATACCTTCGCCGTGGTGCGCCAGACCCTCACCATGTACCAGCGCGCCCTGCTGGCGGCGGGCCTGGACATGCCCCTGCCCTGGCAGTGGAACACCAGCATGGACACGCGCCCGCTGGCGGTCTATCCCTACGGCCTGCCGAACGTGATGAATGCCTTCTACAGCCGCACCCAGGGCTGCCTGAAGTTCGGCGACTTCATTCCCCCCAGCGAAGGCGGCGCGCAGTTGGATGAATCGGCCCGGATCTACACCTGCCGCTCCTTCGACATCGTGGCCCACGAGACCGCCCACGCGGTGCTCGACGGCCTCAAACCCCAGTGGCTGCTCGCCGACGCCCCACCCCAGACCGGTGGCCTGCACGAAGCCTTCGGCGACCTCACCGCGATCTTCCTGGCCCTGTCCCAGCTCGACCAGTGCGAGGCGGTGGTGGCCCAGACCAAGGCCCACCTGCACGACAAGACCTATTTGTCCGACATCGCCGAGCAGTTCGGCATGGCGCTGGGCGGCACCACGGGCTTGCGCAACGCCGACAACGACCTGACGCTGGGACAGGCCGGCACCCAGGTGCACGCGATCTCGCAGGTGTTCACGGGCGCCGTCTACGATGTGCTGGCCGACCTGTTCGCCTACGAGCGCAACCCCCAGCTTGACGACTGCGCCGCCGTGCTGCACCGGGTCGCGGGTTACCTGCGCGGGCTGCTGCTGCGCGCCCTGATCGCCGCGCCCGATGCAAGCGCCTCCTACGTGGACGTGGTCAACGAGATGCTGCGCATCGTGCAGGAGGACGGCAAGCCGGCGGCCTACGCCGGCTTCATCCGCAACCAGTTCAGCCGCCGCGACGTGGTCGAGCAGCCGGTCCAGGCCTCCACCGGCACCGAGGCCGGCGCGCCCGCGCCGGCGGGACCGCTGGCGCCCAAGGTCTGCGACAAGCCCGGCGCGCGCCAGGACCGGCGCGCCTGCTGCGGCACCATGAACCTGCCCGAGTACCACCGGGTCGACCGCGTGCTCGACCGGGAGACGCAGGCTTTGGCGCGCTGGTGCGCGGCCAACGGGCGCCTCGGCGAATGCGTGGTCCCGGTGGCGGCGACGGTGGTGCCGGCGGCCGTGGCGGACCCCAGCGCGGCGGACCGGGCATGAAGATCAGCGCACGCGCCTGCGGCGGCTTTGCCGGACTGGCCGAAGCCTACGACCTCGACACCGCCTTTCATCCCGGCGGCAACGAGCTCGAAGCGCTGCTCGGCCGCCTCGACTTCTTCTCCGCCGCGCCCGAGTGTCCGGTCGGGGCCGACCTGCCGCGCTGGGAAATCACGGTCGAGGACGGCCTGCGCTGTCACACCGTCTTCCTGCGCGAGGACGGCAGCGGCGGCGACTGGCAGGCCCTGCTGGACCGCCTGCGCACCGGCGTATGAAGCATGGCCGACGGGTGATGGCGCTCTCGGGTGCGCCATCACCGTCCACATTTGCTTATATATATTGTGTATAAGCCTAATTTGTAGGAAAACCCGAATTGCCCTAAAATACAGTGCTTTGCAAGTCCCGCCGGCCCACCTGAGCGCTCGGTGCCGCGACACTTCAACCAATAAATAGGACTGTTATGACCCACGTTGTCACCGAATCGTGCATCCGTTGTCGTTATACCGACTGCGTCGATGTATGCCCGGTAGATTGTTTCCGGGAAGGCCCGAATTTCCTCGCCATCGACCCTGACGAGTGCATCGACTGCGCCGTCTGCGTGGCCGAGTGCCCGGTGAATGCGATCTACGCGGAAGAAGACGTGCCGTCGGACCAGCAGCAGTTCATCAAGATCAACGCCGACCTGTCGCGCGCCTGGCCTTCGATCACCAAGACCAAGCCGGCCCTGCCCGACGCGGACGAGTGGAAAGACGTCAAGGAAAAGCTGGACCAGCTGGCCCGCTAAGCCCACCAGGCATCTACTGGCCGGGCAGGGTCGGCCGGTCCCTTCGGACCGGCCCAGCGCAGGTTCGTCAATCGTGGCACACTAGCGGCCATCGTCACACCATACCCATACACACAGAAAGTTTAAGCGCATGACTATCAGTGCCTCCCACGAAGCGGGCAGCATCGCTCCCAACAGCTCCTTCGCCGGCGCGATCGAAGCCGATGCCGTGATCATCGGCGCCGGTCCGGTCGGCCTGTTCCAGGTCTTCGAACTCGGCCTCCTCGAAATCAAGGCCCACGTCATCGATTCGCTGCCGGCCGTCGGCGGCCAGTGCGTGGAACTGTACCCGGACAAGCCGATCTACGACATCCCGGCCGTGCCGGTGTGCACCGGCCAGGAACTGACCGACAACCTGCTCAAGCAGATCGAGCCGTTCGAGCCGACCTTCCACCTGGGCCAGGAAGTCACCACCGTGCAGCGTCGCGAAGACGGCCGCTTCAACGTCGAGACCTCGACGGGTACCCAGTTCATCACCAAGACCATCTTCATCGCCGCCGGCGTCGGCTCCTTCCAGGCCCGCACCATGAAGGTCGACGGCATCGAGAAGTTCGACAACAGCCAGCTGTTCTACCGCGTCAAGGATCCGGCTCTGTTCGAAGGCAAGAACCTGGTCATCTGCGGCGGCGGCGACTCCGCCCTGGACTGGGCCCTGAACTTCGTCGGCAAGGCCGAGTCGGTCGTGCTGCTGCACCGTCGCGAAGACTTCCGCGCCGCCCCGGCCTCGGTCGCCAAGATGAAGGCCCTGTGCGACGAGTACGAGATGCAGCTGATCATCGGCCAGGTCACCGGCTTCGATGAAGCGGACGGCAAGCTGAGCGAAGTGAAGGTCACCGGCGCCGACGGCGTCACCCGCCGCGTGCCGCTGGACATGCTGCTGGTGTTCTTCGGCCTGTCGCCGAAGCTGGGTCCGATCGCCGAATGGGGCCTGGACATCGAGCGCAAGCAGCTCAAGGTCGTGGACACCGAGAAGTTCGAGACCAACGTCCCGGGCATCTTCGCCGTCGGCGACATCAACACCTATCCGGGCAAGAAGAAGCTGATCCTGTCGGGCTTCCACGAAGCCGCGCTGGCCGCCTTCGGCGCCGCGCCTTACATCTTCCCGGACAAGAAGATCCACATGCAGTACACGACGACCTCGCCGAAGCTGCACAAGATTCTCGGCGTGGAGACCCCCGTCTTCGACTGATTTTGTCCTATCGGTAAAAAAATGCCGCCCGGCGCAAGCCCGGCGGCATTTTTTATTGTCCCGCCGCTGTGTCGTCGAGCCTGCGTTCTTTAGTGTCATAACAACAGAAGCCCTTGTCGGACAGGGCCTACCTGCTTATGTGGGTGGCTTCACCGAGCGCAAATGCGCAAATATGCTACAAGTAGTCTATGCAAAAAGGGAAGTGAAAAGGACTGTTTCCACAAGTAAATCACTATCCCCTATAATTGACTGAGCGCACACGCAAACGATTGCGACGCCCCGTCTATTCGAAGGAATTATTTATGCTTTACCAACTGCACGAGATGCAACGCTCCTTCCTGACCCCGCTGATGCAGTGGGCAGATGCGTCCTCCAAATTGTTCTCGAACCCCGTTTCGCCGTTCGCGCACACCCCCTTCTCGCAGCGTATCGCTGCCGGTTACGAGCTGATGTACCGCCTGGGGAAAGATTACGAAAAGCCGGCTTTCGGCATCAAGACCGTACCCGTCCAGGGTAAGGATGTCGGCATCATCGAGCACACGAGCGTCGAAAAGCCCTTTTGCCGGCTCATCCATTTCAAGAAGGACCTGAGCGACAAGGAGTTCGCCGCGCTGGAGCAGCCGACCGTGCTGGTGGTGGCGCCCCTGTCGGGTCACCACGCTACCCTGCTGCGCGACACCGTACGCGCGCTGCTGGCCGAGCATGACGTCTACATCACCGACTGGACCGACGCCCGCATGGTGCCGCTATCAAACGGCCCGTTCCACCTCGACGACTACATCTACTACGTCCAGGACTTCATCCGCCACCTCGGCCCGGACGTGCACGTGATCTCGGTGTGCCAGCCGACCGTGCCGGTGCTGGCCGCGATCTCGCTGATGGCAACCAACAAGGATCCGAAGCTGCCGAAGACCATGACCATGATGGGCGGCCCGATCGATCCGCGCAAGTCGCCGACCGCGGTCAACGACCTGGCCACCGAAAAGCCCTTCTCCTGGTTCGAGAACACCGTGATCTACTCGGTGCCGGGCAACTACCCGGGCTTCGGGCGCAAGGTCTATCCGGGCTTCCTGCAGCACGCCGGCTTCATCGCGATGAACCCGGGCCGCCATGCCCAGAGCCACCGCGAGTTCTACCAGCACCTGGTGCGCGGCGACGACGACTCGGCCGAGGCGCACCGCCAGTTCTACGACGAATACAACGCCGTGCTCGACATGCCGGCCGAGTACTACCTCGAGACCATCAAGACCGTGTTCCAGGACCACGCACTGCCGAAGGGCACCTGGGAAGTCGGCGGCCAGCTGGTGCGTCCGCAGGACATCAAGACGGTGGCGCTGTTCACCGTCGAGGGCGAGCTGGACGACATCTCGGGCCTGGGCCAGACCCGCGCCGCGCACGACCTGTGCACCGGCATCCCGAAGAAGATGCACCAGGAGTTCGTCGCGCCCAAGTGCGGCCACTACGGCATCTTCTCGGGCCGCCGCTGGCGCGAGATCATCTGCCCGAAGATCGGGGAGTTCATCCGGGCCCACGCCTGATCCACAAAAAAATGCCGGAACGTGTTCCGGCATTTTTTTACCCGCACAGCCTGGGGCGGCGTGCTTCAGCGGCTCACCAGCACCTCCTGCACTTCCCCCGTCGCGATCGACACCAGCGCATAGTCGCTCCCCGCCTGCACCCACTGGTGCCCGGGCGGCGGTTCCGTCAGGCGGTGCGTCTTCCAGTTCTCCACCACGTAGTGATGCGTGCGGTAGCGCGCCGGCAGCTGTTCGCCGCGCTTGAGCTGGCCGCTGGCCTCCACGCTGCGATAGGGACTGGCCTTCACGGCCTTGGCCTGCTGCGCGCGCGCCTGCTGTTCGCGCTGCTGCGCCTGGGCCGCGGCGCCACCGGCCAGCACCGCGGCGATCAGCACCGGTACGATGAGTGTGTTCATGTGAGCTCCTTTAGCGTCGAGCCGCCAGTAAACCACGCGCGAACACGGCAGTCTGTTCGCTCCAGCACGCACATCGCACCGCGGCGGCGGCATCGCACCGGCCCCGGTTTTGGCGGATAATGTCGGCTTTGACCGCACTCCTCTTGCCGTGACCAAGACCCTCGCCGACCAGATCGAAGACGTACTGCCGCAGACGCAATGCACCAAGTGCGGCTATCCCGCATGCCGTCCGTATGCGGAAGCGATCGCGCGCGGCGAAGCCGAGATCAACCAGTGCCCGCCTGGCGGCATGGAAGGCGTGCGCCGCCTCTCCAGCGTCACCGGCCGCCCGGTCATTCCGATCAACCCGGCCAACGGCGTCGAACGCCCGCGCCCGGTCGCCTTCATCGACGAGTCGCTCTGCATCGGCTGCACCCTGTGCATCCAGGCCTGCCCGGTGGACGCCATCCTGGGTGCGGCCAAGCAGATGCACACCATCCTGCCGAGCCTGTGCACCGGCTGCGACCTGTGCGTGGCGCCCTGTCCGGTTGACTGCATCTCGATGCTGCCGGTGACCGGCGAGCTCACCGGCTGGGCCGCATGGTCGCAGGACGCCGCGGACGCGGCGCGCGCGCGCCACGACTTCCGCAGCGAGCGCCTGCGCCGTGAAAAGGAAGAGAACGATGCGCGCCTTGCCGCCAAAGCGCTGGAAAAGATGCGCGCGGTGACGGCGGAAGTGACCAACACCCCGGAGGAGCTGGCGGAGAAGGAGCGCAAGCGCGCCATCATCGCCGCCGCGATGGAACGCGCGCGCCTCAAGGCCGCCGGCAATCCACCGGACAAGGCATAAGCGATGAACCCAGCCAAACGACTAGAGATATTCACGCGCTTTCGCGCAGCCAACCCGAAGCCGACCACCGAGCTCGAATTCACGACGCCCTTCGAACTTCTGATCGCGGTGCTGCTGTCGGCGCAGTCGACCGACGTCGGCGTCAACAAGGCCACGCGCCGGCTGTACCCGGTGGCGAACACGCCGCAGGCCATCCTCGACCTGGGGCTGGACGAGCTCAAGTCCTATATTTCCACCATCGGCCTGTACAACACCAAGGCCGCGAATGTCATGGCGACCTGCCGCATCCTGGTGGACCAATACGGCGGCGAAGTGCCGCCATCGCGCGAGGCGCTGGAGTCCCTGCCCGGCGTGGGCCGCAAGACCGCCAACGTGGTGCTGAACACCGCTTTCGGGGAGCCGACCATGGCGGTCGACACCCACATCTTCCGGGTGTCGAACCGCACGAAGATCGCCCCGGGCAAGAACGTCGACATCGTCGAGCAGAAGCTGCTCAAGTTCGTGCCCAAGGATTTTCTGCACGACGCCCACCACTGGCTGATCCTGCACGGCCGCTACACCTGCGTGGCGCGCAAGCCGAAGTGCTGGAACTGCCTGATCAATGACCTGTGCGAGTTCAAGGACAAGACCCCGCCGCCCGCCGGCGCGATGGATCCGGCGGCCGACCTGGCGACTCAGGCCGCCGAACTGGGATAAAGGCGCTTCTCGCCGGTGGCGAACGAGGCGCGCGCGATGCGCCCGTCCACCACTTCGTACACGCACAGCATCTCCACCGTGCCCAGGCCCTCCGGGAAGTTGCGGGTGACGATCTCGAGGTCGGTGACGAAGTTGCCGAGGACGGAACGGTTCAGCAGGCGCGCCTGCAGATCCGGTTCGGCGAAGCGCTCCTGGTAGCGCGGGCGGATCTGCGCGTGACCTTCTGCGAGCAGGGCGCCGTGCAGCGCGAACTGCTGCGCATCCGGTGCGTAGGTGCGCATCAGCGCGTCGAGGTCCTTGGCGTTGTAGGCGTCGAGCTGGGCCTGGACCACAGCGAGGGGAGATGGATTCATGGGCTCTGAAGGTAGATGAAAAAAACGCGCCGACTCTGGCGCGTCTTTCATCTTAACCTCAAGCCGCCAGGCGTGCAGGCGAGCGGCCCGGCAAGGCCTTGCGCGTTTCGCGCGCATCTTCCAGCTTGAATACCGCGACCACCTCGGTCAAGGCCTGGGTCTGGTCGCGCAGCGACTGCGCGGCGGCGGCGGCTTCCTCCACCAGCGCCGCGTTCTGCTGGGTCGCCGTATCCATTTCGCTGACCGCCATGTTGACTTGCGCGATGCCGGCGCCCTGCTCCGCGCTGGCCTGGCTGATCTCACCGATGATGTCCATCACGCGGCGTACGCTGGTGACGATCTCGCCCATGGTGGCGCCGGTTTCACCGACCAGCTGGTTGCCCGCTTCCACGCGCTGCACCGAGGCGTTGATCAGTTCCTTGATCTCTTTGGCGGCAGTGGCCGAACGGTGCGCCAGGTTGCGCACCTCGCCCGCGACCACGGCGAAGCCGCGGCCCTGCTCGCCTGCGCGGGCAGCTTCCACGGCCGCGTTCAGCGCCAGGATATTGGTCTGGAAGGCGATGCCGTCGATGACGCTGATGATGTCCACGATCTTGCGCGAGGACTCGCTGATCGAGGCCATGGTGCCGACCACCTGTTCGACCATGTGGCCGCCCTTGGCGGCGACGTCGCAGGCGGAGACGGCCAATGCGCTGGCCTGCTGCGCGTTCTCCGCATTGCGCTGCACGGTGGCGGTGATCTCTTCCATCGACGAGGCGGTTTCCTCGATGGCGCCGGCCTGCTGCTCGGTGCGGCTCGACAGGTCCAGGTTGCCCTGGGCGATTTCGTCCGACGCCACGGCGATGGTCTCGGCCCCGCCGCGCACCTGCGACACGATGGTCTGCAGACTGCCGGTCATGTCCTTCAGGGCCTGCAGCAGCTGGCCGGTCTCGTCGTCGCTGCGCACCACGATGCTGGTGCGAAGGTCGCCGGCAGCGACGCTTTGCGCCGCTTCGACGGCCTGGCCGAGCGGACGCGTGATCGAACGCGACACGAGCACGCCGGCGACCACCGCCACCGCGGCGCCCAGCAGCATCAGGGTGTAGCTCAGCAGCGTCGCATGGCTGCCCACTTCTTCGGCGGCGGCGACCGTGGCGGCGGTCTCCTTCGACATCGCCTGCTCGGCCTGCACCAGCAGTTCGGACGGGGCCCGGTCCATACCCTTGACCGCGCTGTCGCCCACCGCGGCATCGAAGCCTGCCGCGCCAAAGCCGGCGTAGGCGCTGCGGAAGGCCTCGCCCAGTTTCTTGTGTTCCTGCTCGAAGCGGCCCAGGAGCTCGCGCACCTCGCCGGCGGGTGTGATGGCGACCAGTTCCCTGGCTTCCTGCGCCACCTCGGACTCGGCTTTCTGGAAAGCGTCCCAGTGCTTGACGCGGTCAGCCTCGTCCTTGCCGCGCACGAGCGTGTTCTTCCATTCCTGCAGCTGCTTGCGGAAATCGCCCAGCAGGCGCTCCATGCGCTGGGCGTGGTTCGACTGCGCCATCGCGGCGTCGTAGGTGTCGAGGGCGTCGTTCATTCTCGCTACGCCGAAGAAGCCGGCGCAGGCCACGACGAGGGTGACGGCGGCGAATCCGATCGGGAGCTTGCGGCTGAGTTTCATGACTGGTTGTACGGGACTGAAGAGGTGCAGTCCAGTCTACGGAGTTTGTATCTTCCGGGCAAAAAAAAGACACAAAGCCTGATCAGTTCGCCAAGCTTTTGTGTGCATGCGGCAACAAGACTTTACAGAAGTACCAGGTTGTCCCGATGTACCAGCTCCGGTCCTTCCATGTAGCCGAGGATGCGTTCGATCTCGGCCGAGGAATGGCGCATGATGCGCCGCACTTCGCTGCTGGTGTAGTTGGTCAGTCCGCGCGCCAGCGGGCGGCCGGCCTCGTCGATGCAGGTGATGACCTGCCCGCGCCCGAATTCGCCACGTACTGCGATCACGCCGATCGGCAGCAGCGACTTGCCTTCCTTCGTCAGTTTCTGCACGGCCCCTAGGTCGAGCACCACTTCGCCGGTGGTGTGCAGGTGGTCGATCATCCATTGGCGGCGCGCAGTCAGGCGGCCGGTCGGGGCGACCAGCTGGGTGCCGATGGCTTCCCCGGCAGCCAGGCGCGTCAGCACGTTTTCTTCGCGGCCCCAGGCGATGATGGTGTGGGCGCCGGAGCGGGCGGCGCGCCGGGCCGCCAGCACCTTGGTCAGCATGCCGCCGCGCCCGATGCTGGAGCCGGCGCCGCCGGCCATCGCTTCAAGCGCCGGGTCGCCCGCCTGTGCTTCGCCGATCAGCTGGGCGTCCGGATCCTTGCGCGGGTCGGCGGAATACAGGCCGCGCTGGTCGGTGAGGATCACCAGCGCGTCGGCTTCGATCAGGTTGGCCACCAGGGCGCCGAGGGTGTCGTTGTCACCGAACTTGATCTCGTCGGTGACGACCGTGTCGTTCTCGTTGATGATCGGGACCACGCCCAGGCGCAGCAGGGTAGTGAGGGTCGAGCGCGCGTTCAGGTAGCGTTCGCGGTCGGCCAGGTCGGCGTGCGTCAGCAGGACCTGCGCCGTACCAATGCCGTGCGTACGGAAGCTGGTTTCGTAGATCTGCGCCAGGCCCATCTGGCCCACGGCGGCGCAGGCCTGCAGCTCGTGGATGTCGGTCGGGCGCGCGGCGAAACCGAGGCGCAGCATGCCTTCGGCGATCGCGCCGGAAGACACCAGCACGACTTCCTTGCCGAGGCCGCGCAGTGCGGCGATTTGAAAGGCCCAGCGGGCGATGGCGGTATGGTCCAGGCCCCTGCCCTCGTTGGTGACGAGCGAGGAACCGACCTTGACGATGATGCGGGAAGCTTGCTGGAGTACAGAGTTCATGGCGACAGGAATTTTCCTCGCGGCCGTAAGGCCAGCAGGGAAAGTCCTGCCAACAGCTCGACCGCGCAGACAGCTAATAATACCCCCTTCGGCAGTCCGATCGCGAATGCCGCGATCAGGCGCCCGGCCGGCTGGGCCAGGAGGAACAATGCGGTGAGGTCGACGAGAAGGGGCTGGTCGCCGCTTCTAGCTGCCAGCAGCGCCAGCATCGCGGTAGCGAGGCGCATGCCCACGTAGACGGCGTAGAACTGGCTGTAGCCGTTCACGCCGACGAGAAAGATGCCCATCGCGCCCGCGATGCGGTCGGGATCGAGCATGGCCGCCAGGGCCGCCAGCGAGCTGACGGAGGCAAGCACCTGCAGCAGCTGGCCACGCAGCCAGCTGCGATTGACGGCTGCTTTAAGCAACTTAATCTTCGAGAATCTTGAAGCGTGGATCGTCCGGATCGATCGAATTGATGCCGCGCGCTTCCTCGGTCATCGAGGTCTCTTCGGCGCGCTGTTCGGACGTGCGTTTCTCTTCGAGGTGCAGGTAGATCGCGTTGACCAGGTCCTGGCAGCCTTCGCGGTTGAGTGCCGAGATCTCGAACACGGGCCCTTTCCACGCCATGCGTTTGACGAAGTCCTTGACGATCTTCTTGCGCTCGGCTTCATCGACCACGTCGAGCTTGTTCAGCACCAGCCAGCGCGGCTTGTTCAGCAGCTCTTCGTCGTACTTCTCGAGTTCCTTGACCAGGGCCTTGGCTTCCTTGACCGGATCGACCTTCTCGTCGAAGCCCGACAGGTCGACGATGTGCAGCAACAGGCCGGTACGCGCCAGGTGGCGCAGGAACTGGTGGCCGAGGCCCGCGCCTTCGGCCGCGCCTTCGATCAGGCCCGGGATGTCGGCGATGACGAAGCTCTTTTCGTGCGACACGCGTACCACGCCCAGGTTCGGATGCAGGGTGGTGAACGGGTAGTCGGCGATCTTCGGCTTGGCGTTCGACACGGCGGTAATGAAGGTCGACTTGCCGGCGTTCGGCATGCCCAGCAGGCCCACGTCGGCCAGCACCTTCAGCTCCAGGCGCAGGGTGCGGCGCTGGCCTTCCTTGCCCTCGGTCTTCTGGCGCGGCGCGCGGTTGGTCGAGGTCTTGAAGTGGATGTTGCCCCAGCCGCCCTCGCCACCCTGGGCCAGCAGTTCGGTCTGGCCGTGCTCGGTCAGGTCGGCGATGATTTCGCCGCTGACGTCGTCCACGATCAGGGTGCCCACCGGCATGCGCATGTAAACGTCTTCGGCGCCCTTGCCGTAGCAGTCCGAGCCGCGACCCGGTTCGCCGTTGCGGGCGTGGTGGGTCTTGGAATAGCGGAAGTCCACCAGGGTGTTGATGTTACGGTCGGCCACCACGTAGATCGAGCCGCCCTTGCCGCCGTCGCCGCCGTCGGGGCCGCCGAATGGGCGGAACTTCTCGCGGCGGAACGAGGCGCACCCGTTGCCGCCGTCGCCGGCGATGACTTCAATTCTTGCTTCGTCGATAAACTTCATGATGGTGACCGATAAAAACTAAAAAGGCCCTACCGTGGGCAGAGCCTTTCGATGGAAGGCTTGCGCCTTGCAAAGAAGCGCCGCAAGAGCTGCGGCGCGAGTGCTTAATTAAGCAGCGACTGCTTCGTTAGCAACGACGGTCACGAACTGCTTCGAGCCCACGCCTTGCTTGACGAACTTGACGGTACCGTCGACCAGCGCGAACAGGGTGTGGTCCTTGCCGGTGCCGACGTTGGTGCCAGCGCGCACCGGGGTGCCGCGTTGACGGATGATGATGCCGCCGGCGTTGATCGCCTGGCCGCCGTAGACTTTCACGCCGAGGCGTTTGCTTTCTGAGTCACGGCCGTTGCGGGTAGTACCGCCACCTTTTTTGTGTGCCATTTATTTGCTCCTTGATGAATGAACTTGGTGAATCGAACGGGGATTAGCCGTTGATCGACACCACCTGGATTTCGGTGAAGTTCTGGCGATGGCCCTGACGCTTCTGGTAGTGCTTACGACGGCGCATCTTGAAGATGCGGACCTTGTCGTGGCGACCGTGAGAAACAACTTTCACCAGGACCGAGGCACCTTCGACCAGCGGAGCACCAAACTTGATGCTATCGCCCGCGCCGAGCGCGAGAACTTGATCGATGGTGAGTTCGGAACCAATGTCAGCAGGTATCTGTTCTACTTTGAGTTTTTCGCCAGCGACAACTTTGTATTGCTTGCCACCGGTTTTTATGACCGCGTACATGATTGAAACCTCATCAAATGTTAAAAGAATCCCGCCGGCGTCAGAGACGCTGAGCTGTTCGGATGCCGGGGAACAGGGGATTATACATAACTCGCTGCAGCGCGTCAAAAGGCCTTGACGATTCCTGCCGAGCATGTTGCATGCGTAGCGCTTTGCCAACGTTGCCGTCACATGTGGCTGGACCACCTGCGTCACCGATAAGCCATCAGTGGGACGCCTATCCCTTGCATGACGTATAATCGCGCCTTAACACAATACTCACTGTTTATTGCAGGTTCGCCTTGTCAGCCGCTACCCAACACGCCCAGAACACTATCGCCCAATCGATCGCCACCGACATGGAGGCCGTGAATGCGGTGATCCGACAGCGACTGCAATCGGAAGTAAGCCTGGTCAACCAGATCGCCGAATACATCATCAGCGCGGGCGGCAAGCGGATCCGGCCGGTGCTGGTGCTGCTGCTGGCGAACGCCTACGGATACAAGGGCAGCGACCACCACGAACTGGCGGCGGTGGTCGAATTCATCCACACCGCCACCCTGCTGCATGACGACGTGGTCGACGAATCCTCGATGCGCCGTGGACGCCAGACCGCCAACGCCCTGTTCGGCAATGCCGCCTCGGTGCTGGTGGGCGACTACCTGTATTCGCGCTCGTTCGAGATGATGACCAGCCTCGACAACATGCGCGTGATGAGCATCCTGTCGCGCGCCACCACCGTCATCGCCGAAGGCGAAGTGCTGCAGCTGCTGAACATGCACGATCCGGACGTGACGCACGAGAGCTACCTCACCGTGATCCGCTCGAAGACCGCCAAGCTGTTCGAAGCGGCGGCAGAACTGGGCGCCCTGGTCGGTGGCGCGAACGATGCGCAGATCGCGGCGGCCGGCGAATACGGCCGCTCGCTGGGCACGGCCTTCCAGCTGATCGACGATGTGCTGGACTATGCCGGCGACGCCGCCGAGATCGGCAAGAACCTGGGCGACGACCTGCGCGAAGGCAAACCGACCCTCCCGCTGATCTGGCTGATGGAACATGGCACCTCGGAACAGCGCGAGCTGGTGCGCAGCTGCATCGAGCATGGCGACGAAGCCCAGTTCGAAGCGGTGCTGGCGGCCGTCAGCTCGAGCGGCGCCCTCGCCTACACCCGCCAGCAGGCGGAACAGGCTGCCGAGCGCGCAGCCGAAGCGATCGCCGATTTGCCTGATAGCGAGTACAAGTCGAGCCTGCTCCAGCTCTGCAGTTTCGCTGTTGACAGGAACCATTGAGACAACTATAGTAATGCCTTCCCGAGATTTCGGAAACGTCATCTCAAACCGTCGGGGTGTAGCTTAGCCCGGTAGAGCGCTACGTTCGGGACGTAGAGGCCGGAGGTTCGAATCCTCTCACCCCGACCAAGAATTCAAAAAACAGCGAGCTGCGGCTCGCTGTTTTTTTTTCGTCTGTTCGATTGTTCTGCCGCTTCCCCCATCCATGGTGGGCCACAGGCGCGCGGTAAATGCTTAGTCTCTCGGCTTTCCCATTCTCGCTTGCCTGCCATGAAATACTTGCCCCTGCTCGCACTGCTCGCGTTCGCCAACGCCGGCGCCGCCACCCTGCCCCAATCCGGCCGCCTGACACTCGATGTCAAGATCGACGGTACCGGCCTCACCCGCGGCAACAAGGGCAAGGCGACGTTCAAGACCGCCGAGACCGTTCACCTGGCCTTCACCGTACACCCGGTCGCGGGCCTGGAAGCCATCAACCGCCTGGATGAAGCCGGCACCCAGCAGGCCATTCAGCAGGTGAGCGCCCCGGCACAGGCGCGCATGCCGTCGGAAGCCGACGCGCAGCGCATGGCTGCGCAGATGCAGAAGGAAGCGGCGGCCTGCGGCAGCAACGTCGCCTGCCTGCAGCGCGTCGGCGAAAAGGCCAGCCGCATGACTGCCGCCTGGACCGGCGCCCCGGCCATGCCCCAGCCGCAGGAAGGCCGCTACCTGAACTTCAGCGGCATGGAGCTGGAACGCTGCAACATGGAGTACACGGCGCGCATCGACGACAGCGTGGACGGCAGCATCGACGACGTGCAGGGCCCGGTTCCCTACACCGAACAGAAGAGCGCCGACTACAAGGGTGGCGCACGCGAGGTCCCCTTCCTATGCATGAGCATGGTGACGCTCGATACCAAAACGGACAGCCTGTGGGTGCTCACCCAGTTCCCCTCGCCGATGGGCCAGGTCACGCGCCTGCAAGGGCGCGACCGCCGCACCAGTTCTCCATCGGACGGCATCGCGCTGCAGAAAGACGCGATGGCCTGGGTGTTCGACCAGCTGCGCGGCAAGGTGCAGCGCAGCGGCAGCCGAAAGACCACATTGCGCGTGCCGACCACCCTCATGGGACAGCAGGGCGAACAGACTTTTGAGGTCGACATGCGCTGGAAGTTCGAGACGAAGTAGCGTGCCACGCGATCCGTGCAGTCCCGATATGATGAGCGACCCAGGCTTGCCAGGCCTGACCCTTCCATACTTATCGAAAGGTTGCCATGACCGCACAGATCCAGGTGCAAACCACTGACGGCAGCTTCGTCTGCCACGTCGCGCGCCCCGCCACGCCGGGGCCGCATCCGGTCGTCATCGTTCTGCAGGAAATCTTCGGCGTGAACGCCGGCATCCGCAGCATCGCCGACGACTGGGCCGCCAAGGGCTATATCGCCGTCTGCCCCGACCTGTTCTGGCGCATCGAGCCGGGCGTGTTCCTGTCCGAGGCCAAAGAGGGAGACTGGGAAAAGGCCTTCGCGCTCTACAAGGCCTATGACGTGAATAAGGGCGTCGAGGACATTGCGCTCACGATCAAACAGGCGCGTACGCTGCAGGATGCCAACGGCAAGGTCGGCGTCACCGGCTATTGCCTGGGCGGCTTGATGACCTTCCTGAGCGCCGCCCGCACCGATGCAGACGCCTTCGCCGCCTATTACGGCGGCGGCACCGACCAGCACCTGGACGAGGTGGCGAACATCCGCGCCCCCCTGCTCTACCACCTGGCCGAAGAGGACGAGTTCATCGGCAAGGACGCGCAAGCGAAGATCCGCGCGGCCTTCGCCGGCAAGGACAATATCGAGCTGCACAGCTACGCCGGGCGCAACCACGCTTTTGCGCGCCCGGGCGGCAATCACTACGACGATGCGGACGCCAAGCTGGCAGCAAGCCGCACCGAAGCCTTCTTCGCGCGCACCCTGCGCTAGCGCGCCGCAAGCATCTGGCGGATCTCGGGCAGGCAGGAGCCGCAGTTGCCGCCGGCGCGCACGCAGGCGGTGACGCCGGCGGCGTCCCGCAGGCCGTGATCCGCGATCGCCTTGCAGATCGTGTTGCGGCCGACGCCGAAGCAGGAGCACACGATCGGGCCGGGGTCCGCGCCCAGCAATGGTGCGCGGCCGGCCAGCAAGGTGGCGCGATCCCGTGACGACAGTTCGTCCTGTGCGAACAGGCCGCCCAGCCAGGTGCGCGCCGGCAGGTCCGGGCGGCGCGACAGGAACAGGCAGGCCTGCAGGCGCCCGTCCACCAGCAGCGCGCAGCGCAGCATCCCTTCCGCGCGATCTTCGACCTCGATCCAGTCGGCGTCCTCCGCGGCGCCGAGCAACTCGCGCGCGCGCTCGGGCGACAGCGCATCGCGGCCGCCCAGTTCATAGCGCAGGAAGCCGGCGCCACGCACGCGGGTCCAGTTGGCGATGCGTTCCAGGTCCAGTTCTTCCCGGCTCAGGATGAAGCCGTGCCAGGCCACCCCAAAGGGTTCGACCCGCACCGGCGTGTGCTTGAACTCGGGCTCGCCCGATACCGGGTCCACCACCGGATTGACCACCGCGCCGACCCTCGCGTCGGACGCGGTCTGGCCGTTCCAGTGGATCGGGACAAACGCCGCACCGCGCGCGATGCCGCCGCTGTGCGCGACGCGCGCCACGATCGCGCCCCAGCGGCTGCTGACGCGCGCCAGTTCGCCCTCGCGCACGCCGCTCAGCAAGGCGTCGTGCGGATGCAGGTCGACAAAAGGTTCCGGCGCGTGGCCGGCCAGGCGCGGCGACTTGCCGGTGCGCGTCATGGTGTGCCACTGGTCGCGCAGGCGGCCGGTGTTCAGCGCCAGCGGGAACTCGCTGCTTGGTGCGTGGATGGGCGCACGCGGCGCGGTCGGGATGAAGCGCGCCTTGCCGTCGGCATGGGCGAAGCGGCCGTCGGCGAACAGGCGTGGCGTGCCTGCGCCTGCCGGAGCTACGGGCCATTGCAGCGGCGCCAGGGCATCGTAGGCCGGGCGGTCCATGCCGGCCAGGCCGTCGATCCGGAAGGCCCGTGGCAGCGCGCCCGCTTCGTTGCGCCAGCCGGACAGGCGCGCGTGCTCGTCGAAGATCTGGTGCACGCCGGCGTAGTCGAATCCTTGAAAGCCCATGCGCTGCGCCACCTGGCAGATCGCCTGCCAGTCGCTCCTTGCTTCGCCCGGCGCCGGCAGGAAGCCGCGCTGGCGCGAAATACAGCGTTCGGAATTGGTGACGGTGCCGTCCTTCTCGCCCCAGCCCAGCGCAGGCAGCAGCACGTGTCCCAGCGTGGCGGTGTCGGTATCGCCGCTCATGTCCGACACCACGACCAGCTCGCAGCGCTGCAGCGCGCGCTTGACCTGGTCGGCGTCCGGCAGGCTCACCACCGGGTTGGTCGCCATGATCCACACTGCCTTGACCTTGCCCTCCTCGATGGCGCGGAACAAATCGACCGCTTTCAGGCCCGGCTTGTCCGCGATGCGCGGCGCATCCCAGAAGCCGCGCACGGCCTCGCGGTGCAGCGGCTGCTCGAGCTCGAGGTGGCTGGCCAGCATATTGGCGAGGCCGCCCACTTCGCGACCGCCCATCGCGTTCGGCTGGCCGGTCAGCGAGAACGGCCCCATGCCCGGCTTGCCGATGCGGCCCGTGAGCAGGTGGCAGTTGATGATGCTGTTGACCTTGTCGGTACCGCTCGACGACTGGTTGACGCCCTGCGAGAAGGCGGTGACGACTTTGGTCGTCGCGGCGAACATCTCGTAGAACTCGACCAGCTGGAGCGGATCGACGCCGCAGGTGCGCGCCACGAATTCGATACTGTCGCAGCGGTCCGCTTCCAGCAGCGCCGCCTCCAGGCTGTTCGTGTGCGCCGCGACGAATTCGTCGTCCGCGGCGCCGGTGCGCGCCAGGTAGCTGAGCAGGCCGTTGAACAGCCAGACGTCGGTGCCGGCCTTGAGCGGCAGGTGCAGGTCGGCCAGCTCGCAGGTGGCGGTGCGGCGCGGGTCGATGGCGACGATGCGCATCGCGGGGCGCGCTTCCTTGGCCTTGGCGATGCGCTGGAACAGGGTCGGATGGCACCAGGCCATATTGGCGCCCACCAGCACGACCAGGTCGGCCTCTTCGAAATCCTCGTAGCAGCCCGGTACCAGGTCTTCGCCGAAGGCGCGCTTGTGGCCGGCCACGGCGGAGGACATGCACAGGCGCGAATTGGTGTCGATGTTGGCGCTGCCGACGTAGCCCTTCATGAATTTGTTGGCGACGTAGTAGTCCTCGGTGAGCAGCTGGCCGGAGACGTACATCGCCACCGCATCCGGGCCGTGCTCGGCGATGATCGATGCAAAGCCGGAGGCGACCTTGTCGAGCGCCTCCTCCCAAGTCGTGCTGCGCAGCTGGCCGTTCTCGCGGATACCGGCTGACAGCAGGCGCCCCTCCAGGCCCAGGGTCTCGCCCAGCGCGGAACCCTTGACGCACAGGCGCCCGCGGCTTGCCACGTGCTCTGGATCGCCCTCGATCAGGGCGCCGTCCGCGGTCGGCGTCGCGCGGATGCCGCAGCCGACGCCGCAGTAGGGACAGGTGGTGCGCACGGTGGCGACGATCGGTGCTCCCATCATGCGGCCTCGCACAGGGCCGGACCGAACAGCAGGCGGTCGCGGAAGCTGGACACGTCGGTGCCGCGCTGGATCAGGTCGAAGTACCAGGGGCCGTCCGCCACGTCGCCGTACAGCACCGCGCCGGTCACGCGGCTGCCCGCCAGCACCAGGCGCTTGTAGACGCCGGCGCGGCGGTCGCGCAGCACCAGGTCTTCGCTGCCTTCCACGCCCACGATGTCGCCGGCCGAGTACAGGTCGATCCCCGTCACCTTGAGCTTGGTGGCGGTGGCCTGCTGCACGTAGCGGCGGTGCCCGAGCCCGGCCAGGTGGGCCGCGCAGACGCGCGCCTGGTCCCAGATCGGCGCCACCAGCCCGAAGGTCGCCTTGCGGTGCTGGACGCACTCGCCCACCGCGTACACGCGCGGGTCGTAGCTCTGCAGGGTGTCGTCGACCACGATGGCGCGCTCGACGTGCAGGCCGGCTTCACGCGCCAGCGCGACGTTGGGACGCACGCCGGCAGCCATGACCACCAGATCAGCCTCGGCCTCCGTACCGTCGACGAAGCGCACCGCCTCGACCCTGCTCGCGCCCAGGATTGCTTCGGTCTGGGCGCCCAGCAGGATGCGCAGGCCGCGCCGCTCCAGCGCCGCTTTCAGGAGCAGCGCCGCCTGCGGGTCGAGCTGCTGGTTCATCAGGCTGTCGGTCAGGTGCACGACCGTCACCGCCATGCCACGGCGCAGCAGGCCATTCGCCGCTTCCAGGCCGAGCAGGCCGCCGCCGATCACCACCGCGCTGCCGCCGCGCCTGGCCGCGGCCAGCATGCGGTCGACGTCGTCCAGGTCGCGAAAGCCCACCACGCCGTCCAGCTGGGCGCCGGGCACCGGTACGATGAAAGGGCTGGAGCCGGTCGCCAGCAGCAGCCGGTCGTAGGCCACTTCCAGGCCCGAGCGCGCTCGCACGATGCGGCGCTGGCGGTCGATGGCCACCACCGGGTCGCCCGCGTGAAGCGCAATGTTGTTTTCCACATACCACTCACGCGTGTGCAGCACGATCTCGTCCGCTTCCTTGTCGCCCGCCAGCACCGGCGAGAGCAGGATGCGGTTGTAGTTCACCCGCGGTTCGGCGCCGAACACGGTGATGTCGTACATGCCCGCATCGAGCTTGAGCAGCTCTTCGACGGTGCGCATGCCCGCCATGCCGTTGCCGACCACGACCAGCCGGGGTTTTACGGTGCGATCCATACCTTGCCTCCTTCCAGGCGGGCCGGGTAGCTGGCCACCGAATGCTCGGGCGCTTCCAGGCACTCGCCGCTGTGAAGGTCGAAATGCTGCTTGTAGATGGGCGAAGCGACGACGATGCGCTCGCCGATGCTGCCGACCAGGCCACGCGACAGCACGGCGGCCTGCGCATTGGGGTCGAAGTTATCGATGGCGAATACGCGTGCTTCCTCGCCGCCGATGCGGAACACGGCCACCTGGCGGCCGTTCAGCAAGGCGCAGACGCCGGTGTCCGGCACGATCTCGTCGAGGGCGCAGACGGCGGTCCAGTTTTGCAGTTGCAGGTCTCGGTGCATGGCTAGCTCCTTCCGTTAAGCCGCGCTGGCGGCGATGGGGATGACGCGACCGCGCCGCTCCTCCGGATTGGCCGGGCGGATCTGGCCGCGCTCCGGCACGAACACGACATTGCTGTCGACGGCCTCGCTGTTGACGAAGTGACGGAAGCGGCGCCGCACCTCGGGATTGGTGACGGCTTCCTTCCATTCGCAGGCATAGGTGTCGACCACGTGCTGCATCTGCGCTTCCAGCTCCTGCCCGATGCCCAGCTTGTCCTCGACCACCACCTGCTTCAGGTATTCCAGCCCGCCTTCCAGGTTGTCGCGCCAGACGCTGGTGCGCTGCAGGCGGCCGGCGGTGCGCACATAGAACATCAGGAAGCGGTCGACCAGCTTCACGACGGTTTCATCGTCGATGCCGGATGCGATCAGTTCCGCATGGCGCGGCTTCATGCCGCCGTTGCCGCACACGTACAGGTTCCAGCCCTTCTCGGTGGCGATCAGGCCCACGTCCTTGCCCTGCGCCTCGGCGCACTCGCGGGTGCAGCCGGACACGCCGAACTTGATCTTGTGCGGCGCGCGCAGGCCCTTGTAGCGGTTCTCCAGCGAAATCGCGAAGGCCAGGCTGTCGCCGACGCCATAGCGGCACCAGGTCGAGCCGACACAGGACTTCACCGTGCGCAGCGACTTGCCGTAGGCGTGGCCCGATTCGAAGCCAGCCGCGATCAGCTCTTCCCAGATGTTCGGCAGCTGTTCCAGGCGCGCGCCGAACAGGTCCACGCGCTGGCCGCCGGTGATCTTGGTGTACAGGCCATACTTCTTTGCCACCTGTCCCACCGCGATCAGGCCGTCCGCCGTCACCTCGCCGCCCGGCATGCGCGGCACCACCGAATAGGTGCCGTCCTTCTGGATATTCCCCAGGAAGTAGTCGTTCGAGTCCTGCAGGCTGGCGTGCTCCGGCTTGAGCACGAAGTCGTTCCAGGCGGACGCGAGAATGTTCGCCGCCACCGGCTTGCAGATGTCGCAGCCCAGGCCCTTGCCATGCTTGGCCAGCAGTTCCCCGAAGCTGCGAATGCCCTCCACCCGCACGATGTGATAGAGCTCCTGGCGCGAACAGGCGAAGTGCTCGCACAGGTGGTCGTTCACCGCCACGCCCAGGCGCGCCAGCTCGGCGTTCATCACCTGCGTCATCAGCGGCACGCAGCCGCCGCAGGCGGTGCCGGCTTTCGTACAGCTCTTCAATACGCCGACGGACGAAGCGCCGCCGGCCACCGCCTCGCACAGCGCGCCTTTCGAGACGTCGTTGCAGGAACAGATCTGCGCGCCCGCCGGCAGCGCCGCCACGCCCAGCGCGGGACGCGCCGCCCCTTCCAGCTGCGGCAGGATCAGGCTTTCCGGCGCCGCGGGCAGCTCCAGGCGGTTCAGCATCATCTGCAGCAGTTCGCCATAGGCCGCGGCGTCGCCCACCAGCACCGCGCCCAGCAGGTACTTGCCGCAACTGGAAGTGACGATCTTGCGGTATTCCTGCTTGCGCTCGTCGAGGAACTGGTAGCTGCGGCAGCCCTCGGTTGCACCATGCGCATCGCCGATGCTGGCCACGTCCACGCCCATCAGCTTGAGTTTGGTGCTCATGTCGGCGCCGGCGAAAGCGCCGTCCGCGCCGAGGATATGCCTGGCCGCGGTGCGCGCCATGTCGTAGCCCGGCGCCACCAGGCCGAACAGCTGGCCATTCCAAAGTGCGCATTCGCCGATGGCGTAGATGTGCGGGTCGGACGTGAGGCAGCGCTCGTCGATGACGATACCGCCGCGCTGGCCCAGCGCCAGTCCGCTCGCGCGGGCCAGCTCGTCGCGCGGGCGGATGCCGGCCGAGAACACGATCATGTCGGCCTCCAGGTGGCTGCCGTCGGCGAACTGCATGCGGTGCCTGCCTTCCACGCCATCGATGATCGCCAGCGTGTTCTTCTGCGTGTGCACCTGCACGCCCAGCTCTTCGATCTTGTTGCGCAGGACGCGCGCACCCGGCTCGTCGACCTGCACCGCCATCAGGCGCGGCGCGAACTCGACCACGTGGGTCTGCAGGCCGAGGTCGCGCAGGGCCTTGGCGCATTCCAGGCCGAGCAGGCCGCCGCCCACCACCACACCGGTGCGCGAACGTGCTCCCGCCTCCTGCATGGCCTCGAGGTCCTCGATGGTGCGGTACACGAAGCAGTCCTTGCGGTCCGCGCCCGGCACGGGCGGCACGAAAGGATAGGAACCGGTTGCCAGCACCAGCTTGTCATAGGCCACCAGCTCCCCATCCGCCAGCAGCACCTGGCGCGCGGCGCGGTCGATGCCGCTCACGCGGGCGCCGAGGCGCAGGCACAGCTGCTCGTTCTCGAAGAAGCCGGGCGCCACCAGCGACAGGTCTTGCGCGCTTTTCCCGGCGAAGAATTCGGACAGGTGGACCCGATCGTAGGCCGGACGCGGCTCCTCGCCGAGGATCGTCACCCGCAGGCCAGGGTCGCCGCTGGCAACGAGGGTTTCGACGAATTTGTGGCCCACCATGCCGTGGCCGACGACGACGATATGCATGCTGCTACTCCTTATGCTGCGGTCGCGAGCGGCGCTGCCTCGGCCGCGCTCACGGTGAAACGGGCGGCGATGGCGCACAGGCTCGAGGCCAGCACCAGCGCGCTCAAAATGGTCAAGGTCTGGGCGATGTCGCCGGTGCCCTTCATCAGGAAGCCGGCCAGCACCGCGCCGACGTTGCCGCCCGCGCCGACGATGCCGGCCACGCCGCCCAGCGCCTTCGGGGCCACGAAGGGCACCAGCGCATAGGTGGCGCCGCAGGCCATGTGGGTGAACAAGCCGAAGCACAGCATCGCGATCACCGCATAGACGACGCCATCGGCCTGTGCGAACCACAGCAGGCCCAGGCCCTCGCCGATCATCAGCACGAACAGCACGGTCACGCGGCTGTTCAGGCTTCCGCTGCGCGCGCTGCGGTCCGACAGCCAGCCGCCGAGGGCGCGGGCGAACAGCGCCAGCAGGCCGAAGCTGCCGGCCGCCAGCCCGGCGCTGCCCAGGGACAGGCCGAAGTGGTCCACGTAGTAGACGGCGGCGATGTTGTGGATGAAGATTTCGATGCCGAAGCAAGCGCCGTAGGTGACGAACAAGAGCCAGGCGCGGTGGTTGCGGCAGGCTTCCTTGAAGCTCGCCCAGCCGCCCTTGCCGCCCTGCGGATGGATGCCCTGCGCGCGCAGTTCGTCATAGTTACCGGCCGGGCAGTCCTGGGTATAGCGCCAGTAGAAGAAGGCCATCACGATCATCATCAGGCCCGGCACTACCAGCGCCACGCGCCAGCCAAGGCCCTGCGCGACGCTCAGCATGGTGACTGCGGTGAGCAGCAGCGGCATCAGCGCCTGCGCCGCGCCGCCCCCACTGTTGCCCCAGCCCGCGGCCGCGGCGTTGGCGGTGCCGACCACCTTCGGTCCGAACATCACCGAGGTGTGGTACTGGGTGATGACGAAGCTGGCGCCCACCGCCCCGATCCCGAGGCGGAACAGCAGGAAGCTTTCGTAGCTCTGCGACAGGGCGACGCCGAGCACGGGAATCGCGCCCAGCAGGAGCAGGCCGGTATAGGTCTTGCGCGGGCCAAAGCGGTCGCACAGCGGGCCCACCAACAGGCGCACGAAGATCGTGATGGCGACGGCGGCGATATTGATGTTGGCAACCTGCTCCATCGACAGCCCGAACTCGCCTTTGATCACCGGCATGAGCGGCGCGCAGGCGAACCAGGCGAAGAAGCAGATGAAAAAGGCCACCCAGGTCAGGTGGAAGGCGCGCATCGGCGCCGTGTCGAACGAGAAGAGCTTGATGCTGTCTGCCTTGGTGCCCAATGTATTGGCCATGTTTCTTCCTTTAGAAAACAAAACGGCGTCCGCGCTCCTGCTTCGATAGCAGGCAGCTGCGGACGCCGTTGTCCTTGGTTGCCGGTCCCTCGTTAGACCGGCGAAGAAATGAAGAGGATCGCCATTGATCCTGTACTCCAGTATGAGCAAGAGCTGTGCCACATTGCCTCCAGAGGGAAGCTCCGGACTCGCTCACCACGCTCCGCTACATTGCGGTGCAACATGCCCGCAAATGATGCGCAGCAGCGCACCGCTTCAGGCCACGGTTGCAGATGAAGCGGCATAGGCGACCGGGTCGCTGCCGTCCCACACGCGGCCATCGATCAGGGTCGAGCTGCGCATGACGTCCTTCGGGACGGCCACGCCGGCAAGCGCAGCGCCGTCCGCATACAGGTCGATCCGGTTCACCTCGCGCGCAATCGATGCGTAGGCTGGATTGCTGCGCAACAGGCCCCAGCGGCGCTGCTGGGTCAGGAACCACATGCCGTCCGACAGCCAGGGGAAGCTGGCCTCCCCGTCGGCGAAGAAGCGCAGGCCGTTGTGGCCGCGCCAGGCCGCGTCGCCGTTCGGGCGGCCCGCCAGGCAGTACTGCAGCACATCCTTTCCCGCACTGACGTAGCCGGGACTGGCCAGCACTTCGGCCGCCGCTTCGCGGTTGGTGCGCGAGGCATCCAGCCAGCGCGCCGCTTCGAGCAGGGCCGCGATCATCGCGCGGCAGGTGTGCGGATTGGCCGCTGCGAATTCGGCGCTGGTGCCCAGCACCTTGCCCGGATGGTCCGGCCAGATCTCCTCGCTCGACACGGCCAAGGCGCCCACACCTTCGCGCACGGCGCGCTGGCCCCAGGGTTCGCCCGCACAGAAACCGTCCATGTGGCCGGCTTCCAGGCTGGCCGCCATCTGCCCCGGCGGCACCGTCACCACCTTGCAGTCCTCGAAGGGATCGATGCCGGCCGCGGCCAGCCAGTAGTACAGGAACATCGCATGGTTCCCGGTCGGGAAGGTATGCCCGAAGGTCGGCCGCAGCTGCTCCGCGCGCAGCAGCCGCGCCAGCGCGGCCCCGTTCGGCGCCCGTGCGGCCAGGGCGCGCGACAGCGTGATGCCCTGGCCGTTCTGGTTCAGGTTCATCAGGACGGCCATCTGGCGCGCGCGCGTGCCGATCCCCATCTGCAGGCCGTACAGCAGGCCATACAGGACGTGCGCGGCGTCGATGTCGCCGCCCACCAGGCGGTCGCGCATGCCGGTCCAGGACAGCTCGCGGCTGAGTTCGAATTTGATGCCGTACTTCTCGTCGAAGCCGAGCACCGACGCCATCACCAGCGGCGCGCAATCGGCCAGCGGCATGAAGCCGATCCGCACGCTCGTCATTTCCGGTTTGTCGGAGCCGGCGATCCAGGCGCCGGGTGTCGCAATGCCTGCCATAGTCTTCCTGTTCGATTCAGCCCGGCCCTTAGCCGAGCAGGTCTTCCACATCGATCAGCCGCTGCGCGATCTCCGCCAGCTTCATGTTCTTGTTCATGGCCATGCTGCGCAGGCGCTGGTAGGCCTGGTCTTCGGTGAGCCGGTAGCGCGTCATCAGGAGCCCCTTGGCGCGGTCGACCAGCTTGCGCTCGGCCAGCTTCTGGCGCGTACCCTGCAGCTCGTCGAGCAGCCGCTGTTCGCGCCGGAAGCGCGCCAGCGCCACGTCCAGCACCGACTTGACGCGTTCGGCCTGCAACCCGGCCACGATGTAGGCCGAGACGCCCGCTTCCAGCGCGGCGTCCATGCTGGCCGGCGCGTCGTCTTCGGTGAACAGCACGATCGGCCGGCGCGCGTCGCGGGTGGCGATCACGATATGTTCGAGGACGTCGCGCGCGTCGGACTCGCTGTCGACGATGATCATGTCCGGCTGCAGCTGGGCGATGCGCTCGGGCAGGAACACGTCGGCGGGCAGCGAGGCGACCAGGTCGTAGCCGGATTCGAGCAGCCCGATGCGCAGCGCGGCGCTACGGCGCGCCTGTTCGGCCAGCGCCGCGTCGCGTTCCGCACCTGGGGCGGCGGGATTGACGACGACGATGCGCAGATGGGGTGATTCACAGCCTGGGGATGTCATGCCGGGATGGTATGCAAGAAGCGAACCACCCGCTCAATCATTCACAGTGGCAACAATGAGACATTCGCGCCGTAAATATCAGCCGTCGGGTTCCTTCGACAATTATTCATGCAACGCATCGCTGGGATCACGAATCTAAAGTTTATTTATGGCTGAGACCTCCTTATACTGCAACGCAACATCGCAGTGCTTACAGGAGATTCCACCATGGCCACCACCCGCCGCTTCTTTGCCAACGCTGTCGCCGCAGTGCGCAGCTTCTCGATCGAACTCTACGCCGCACACGGCGGCTGGGCACCGGTCGTCCGAGGCTGAGCATGACCGCACTCGAAACCGTTCTCATCGTCTGCGCCCTCGCCGGCCTGGTGCTTCGCCTGGCCCTGTTCCTGCGTCCTTCGCGGGAACCGCGCGAGGCTGCGTAACGCGCTGCGACGCAACAGCTGTATTGATCCGATGGCGCCGGCTGTACGTATGTACGTACGCCGGCGCTTTCTTTTTTAGCAGGCTCGTTCTCCACATGCCCCGCAGCGTGAAATGCTGAGCTAGAATGCAAATCGCATTTTCTGGCAAGAAAGCTAATTCCCTTTCACTCAGCACTGAGAACACGATGCGCATACCAGCACTCACGATCTTCGCGGCACAACTTGCATTTGTTGCGCTGCCGGCGGCGGCCTCCACGCCCATCACCCTCGACCAGGCCATGTCCCACCCCGACTGGATCGGCACCCCGGTGGAAACCGCGTGGTTCAGCTGGGACAGCAAGCAGGTGTTCTACAAGCAGAAGCGCACCGGTTCGCCGATCCGCGACACCTGGCAGGTCGCGCAGGGCGCCAAGCCGAAGCTCGTGAGCGACCTCGAGGCCGCAAAGATCGACGGCGACGAGGTGGTCTACAACCCGGGCCAGACCCGCGCCCTGATGCTGCGGAACGGCGATCTGTTCGAGCGCGACCTGAGAAGCGGCGCGCTGGTGCAGATCACGCGCGGCGCCAGCAGGGTCGAGTCGCCCCAGTATGCGAGCGACGAGCGCAGCGTCCAGTACCGCATCGGCACCGACTGGTACAGCTGGGAACGCGCCAGCCGCGTGGTCGGCCCGGTCGCGCTGCCGCGCGCCGCCAAGGATCCGGCCGTGAACGAAGACGACCCGCTGCGCGACCAGCAGCTGCGCCTGATCGCCACGCTCAAGCGCCAGAAGGACGAGCGCGACGCGCTGCGCGAGCGCATGAACGAACAGCGCCGCGTCGATCCCACCCTGCCCCCGGCGCCGATCTACCTGGGCGACAAGGTCGCGATCGAAGGCAGCGTGCTTTCGCCCGACGGCCGCTGGCTGATCGTCGTCACCGCACCGAAGGGCAGCGAGAAGGGCCGCGTCGGCAAGCTGCCGCGCTACGTGACCGAATCGGGCTACGAAGAATTCGACGACCAGCGCACCCGCGTCGGCCGCAACATGCCGGCGCCGCATGCACTGAAGCTGGTCGACCTGCGCACCAACAAGGTGCAGGACCTGTCCTTCGACGTCCTCCCCGGCGTCAACGTCGACCCGATGGCCGACCTGCGCGCCGCCGCCAAGAAGGACCCGCTGAAGGGCAACCGCGCGGTGCGCGTGTTCGGATTCGGCGGCGGCGACGCCATCGAATGGAGCGCCAACGGCGCCAACGTTGCCGTCATGCTGCGCGCGGTGGACAACAAGGACCGCTGGATCGCCACCGTCGACCTGCAGGGCGCCAAGCTGAAGCCGCTCCACCGCGTGAGCGACAAGGCCTGGGTCAACGTCGACAACAGCGAATTCGGCTGGCTGCCGGATAACCGTACCCTCTGGTACCTGTCGGAAGAAAGCGGCTACTCGCACCTGTACACCCAGCCGGCTGAAGGCGGCGCCCAGCGCGCCCTCACCTCGGGCAAATGGGAAGCCTCGGATGTGCGCTGGTCGCATGACGGCAGCGTGGCCTACATGATGTGCAACCGCGCCACGCCGGGCGACTACGAAGTCTGCGCCGTGAACGCCAAGGGCGGCGAGGTCCGCGAAGTGACCAGCCTGGACGGCGTCGAGCGCTTCACCCTGTCGCCGGACGAGAAGAAGCTGCTGGTCCATTGGTCCGCCAGCTATACCCCGGTGCAGATCGCCACGGTGCCGGTCAGCGGCGGCGCGGCCGTCAAGCTGACCGACACCCGCACCGCCGAGTACAAGGCGCGCCAGTGGGTCGAGCCGCAGTACGTGGCGGTGCCGTCGAGCGCCGGCGGCGATCCGGTCTGGGCCAAGCTGTACCGCCCGGCCCAGCTCGAGCCGGGCAAGAAGTATCCGGTCGTGATGTTCGTGCACGGCGCCGGCTACCTGCAGAACGTCAGCAAGCGCTATCCGAACTACTTCCGCGAGCAGATGTTCCACAACCTGCTGGTGCAGAAGGGCTATGTGGTACTCGACATGGACTACCGCGCCTCCAAGGGCTACGGCAGCGCATGGCGCACCGCGATCTACCGCCAGATGGGCCACCCGGAACTGGTCGACTACATCGACGGCGTGAACTACATGGTGGCGAACCACCAGGCCGACGCGAAGAACGTGGGCGTCTACGGCGGCAGCTACGGCGGCTTCATGACCTTCATGGCCCTGATGCGCGCACCGGAGACCTTCAAGTCGGGCGCGGCCCTGCGTCCGGTGACCGACTGGGTGACCTACAACCACGGCTACACCGCCAACATCCTGAACACCCCGGACATCGATCCCGAGGCCTACCGCATCTCGTCGCCGATCGAATACGCCGACAAGCTGCAGGGTAACCTCCTGATCGCCCACGGCATGGTCGACGACAACGTGTTCTACCAGGACTCGGTGCGCATGGCGCAGCGCCTGATCGAACTGAAGAAGGACAACTGGGAGCTGGCCAGCTATCCGCTGGAACGCCACGCCTACGTGCAGCCGGAAGCCTGGTACGACCAGTACCGCCGCATCTACCAGCTGTTCGAGCGCACGCTCAAGCAGTAAGCCTGCCGTATCCCCGACGGCGCCTGCGCGGCGCCGTTCCCAAGGCGCCCGCGTGGCGCCTTTTTGTTAGACAGCGAACACGGCGACCCGGCACGCGCCGGTAACATGGGCCGGCCATCGCCCAGAACTTCCCGGAGCCGTCCATGCACGTTCGCCCTCTCCTTGCCTTCGCCTCCCTCGCCCTGTGTGGCGTTTCTCAAGCCGCACCCCAGGCCACGGGCCTGCCGGCTGGCGGCGGCCTCGATGCACGCAAGGTGGTGGAATCGCGCTACGGCGCCATGTCGGTGGCCGGCACGACCCAGCGTATCGAGGGCGCACTGGCCACGGTCATGATCGACAACAGCGCCGGCGGCCCGGCAGGCGAATCGGTGCCGGTAACGTTCGGCCAGGTGTTCGCACCCGGCGTGCTGGCGCGCGACAAGAAGCTGCAAGGCGCTACTGCCAACGGCGCGACGCTGCCGCTGCAGGTGGACGTCAAGGCCCTGCATCCGGACGGGTCGGTGCGGAACGCAGTCGTATCAAGCGTGGTGCCGCGGCCCGAGAAAGGCAAACCCTTCGCGCTCGGCATCGTCGAGAAACCGTCCTCGCTGCTGGGCAGCATCGGCGACGCCCTCGGCGGCGCGGCCAGCGCCCTGCCCGACCTGGCCGCCATTGGCACCGGCGCCTCGGTCAGCCTCACGCTCGACGGCAAGCGCTATACGGCCACCCTCGACCGCCGCACCGCCCTGCGTCCCGCCACCTGGCTGGCTGGCCCGGTGGCCAACGAATGGCATGTCGAGGCGCCGCTGCGTACCGCGGCCGGCGAGACCCATCCACACCTGAACGTGCGCTTCGCGCTGCGCAGCTACAGCGGCATGCCCCGCGCGCGGGTCGACGTCACCGTGGAAAACAACTGGACTTACGAACCGGCGCCGCGCAACTTCACCTACGACGCCGAGATCACATTGAATGGCGCGCCGGTCTACACCCGGGCCGCGCTGACGCATTACCACCATGCACGCTGGCGCAAGCTGTTCTGGGCCGGGGGCGATCCGGGCGTCGAGGTGCGCGCCAACATGCAGGACCTGATCGCCAGCCGCGCGGTACCGAACTACGACCCCTCGGTGCTGGTGGCCGAATCCACGCTGGCAGCGCTGGACGCACGCTGGCAGGGCCCGCGTACTGAACCGATGGGCACGGGCGAAGCCCATCCCGCCATGCCGACCACCGGCGGGCGCGCCGACATCGGCCTGCTCCCGGCCTGGACCGCGATGTACATCCTGAGCAGCGACACCCGCGCGAGGAAAGTCATGCTCGGCACCGCCGACCTGGCGGGCAGCTACTCGGCCCATTACCGCGACAAGCGCACCGGGCGTCCGGTCAGCCTGCTCGACTATCCCTACATGACCCTGACGGGTACGCCGGGCGACACCTACAACCCGGCGACCGGGAAGCAGGAGCTGTTCCCGGCCTGCGCCGCGCCGGACGCCTGCCGCTCGCCGAACATCGACGATGTCTCGCACCAGCCGTCACTCGCCTACGTGCCCTACCTGCTCACGGGCGACTATTACTACCTGGAGGAGCTGCAGTTCTGGGCGATGTACAACGTGTTCAATTCGAACCCCGGCTACCGCCAGAACCGCAAGGGACTGATGTCGCCGGAACAGGTGCGCGGCCAGGCCTGGGCCCTGCGCACGCTCGCTCACGCGGCCTGGATCACACCGGACAGCCATCCGCTCAAGCAGCACTTCCTGCAGATCCTGGACAGTAACCTCGACTGGTACAACGCCACCTATCCGCACAACCCGCAGGCCAACCGGCTGCACATCATCGTCAACGGCTACGCACTCGGCTACAACGAGGGCACCGGCATGGCGCCCTGGATGGACGACTTCTTCACCTCGGCCATGGGGCACATCGCGGAACTCGGCTTCGCCAAGGCCGAGCCGATACTGGCATGGAAGGCAAACTTCCCGGTCGAGCGCATGGGCGGCACCGGCGTCTGCTGGATCGATGCCGGGATCTATACCATGAAGGTGCGCGACAGCGCTGCCGCCCCGTTCTACGACACCATCGCCCAGGCCTATGCCGCCAGCCACAAGCCGGAGTTCCTGACCCTGCCCTGCGCCGGCCCCGAGATGGCGGCGGCCCTCGGCCTGGCGGTGGGCGAGATGACGGGCTACGCCCGCAGCGAAGTCGGCTACCCCTCGGCCATGCAGCCGGCCCTGGCGTATGCCGTCGGAGCCACCGGCGAGCGCGGGCGCAGCGCGTGGGAGCGCTTCATGGCGCGCCCGGTCAAGCCGGATTACGGCACCATGGGACCCCAGTTCGCGATCGTACCGCGCTGAGGCGCCGGCTCAGGCCTGCGCGCCCAGGAAGTCGAGCAACGTCAGCGCCACCACCTTGGTGGCCTTGCGCAGATCCTCCAGCACCAGGCGCTCGTCCGCCTTCTTGGCGTTCGATTCGGGCACTGTGCGCGGGCCGGCGCCGTACAGCACCGCCGGGATGCCGCGCTCGCCGTACAGGCGCGCGTCGGCATACAGCGGCGTGCCCTGGGCCGTGATCTCCTCGCCCAGGATGGCGCGGCCATGGCGCTGCAGGCTGGCCACCAGCTTCTCGGAACCGGGCAGCGGGCGCAATGCATGCGACAGCAGCAGGCGCCGGATCTCGAGACGGATGCCGGGCATGCCGGCCACTGCGTCTTCGATCAGGGCGCGCACCTGCGCTTCCACCGCCACCGGGTCTTCTTCCGGAATCATGCGACGGTCCATCTTCATGACCACCTTGCCCGGCACCACATTGGTATTGGTGCCGCCGTCGATACGCCCGACCAGCATGGTGGGCGAATCGATGCCCGGGACCTGCGACTTGATCTTCTTGAGTTCCGGCAGCTGGCCGTAGATCGCGTTCAGGATGCGCGTGGCGGCCTGCAGCGCATCGACCGCCGTCTCCGGCATGGCGCCGTGGCCGGCCTTGCCGTGCACCGTGATTTCCAGCTGCAGGCAGGCGTTGTGGGCGGTGACGATGTTGTAGCTGAAGCCGGCCGCGATCACGTAGTCCGGACGCGTGAGCTCCTGCGCCAGCAGCCAGCCGGGGCCGAGCAGGCCGCCGAATTCCTCGTCGTAGGTGAAGTGCAGCTCGAGCGCGCCCTTGAGCGGCACGCCCAGGGCTTCCAGCGCACGCACGGCGAACACGTAGGTGGCGAAGTCGCTTTTGGAGACCGCCGCGGCGCGGCCGTAGATGGCGCCATCAATGATCTCGGCGCCGTAGGGCGACTTGCTCCAGCCTTCGCCCGGCGGCACCACGTCGCCGTGCGCGTTCAGGGCCAGGGTCGGGCCGCCGGCGCCATACGGACGGCGCACGATCAGGTTGGTGATGCTTTCCATGCCGTAGTCGCGTACGTCCTGCTCCGGCACCGCGTGCTTCTCGGCGGTCCAGCCGTACTGCGCCAGCATGGCGGCCACGGCTTCCGCATGGGGTGCATTGTTCCCCGGCGGAGTATCGGTCGGGATGCGGATCACCTGCTGCAGGAAGCCCACTTGCTCGTCGAAGTGCGCGTCGATCCATTGCAGGAGCTGTTGCTGTCGTTGGTCGTCCATTACTTGCTTCCTGTTTTTGCGCCGGCTTCGAACCAGGCGCCGACCTGGGCCCGTTCGGCATCGGTCATGTGGGTGAGGTTCGCCAGCGGCATCGCTTTGAGCTGCACCGTCTGCTGGTAGATGCGCTGCGCGTTCTGGCTCACGAGTTCGGGGGTGTGCAGCATCACGCCGGCGGGCGCTGTCGCAAAGCCCGGCTGGGTCGGCTGCGCCGCATGGCAGGCGACGCAGCGCTGGTCGATGATGGTGCGGACTTGGGCGAAGCGCGCCGCCTCGTCCTGCCCTGCCGCGGCCTGACTTGCGACCGGCGCCTTCGGCGCGATCGCGAAGGCCAGCAGCGCCAGCAGCGCCACGCCGGCCGCCGGATACTTCCATTCGACCCGGCCCTTGTGGCGCAGGTTGAAGAAGTGGCGGATCAGGACGCCCGCCGCCATGATCACGCCCAGCACCGCCCAGGAATATTCGTGGCGATAGGTCATCGCGTAGTGGTTGCTGATCATGATGAACAGCACCGGCAGCGTGAAGTAGTTGTTGTGGACGCTGCGCTGCTTGGCCTTGATGCCGTGGATGGGGTCGGGCTTTTCGCCGGCCAGCATGGCATTGACCATCTTGCGCTGCCCCGGAATGATCAGCATCGCCACGTTCGCCACCATCATGGTGCCGATCATCGCGCCCACGTGCAGGTAGGCCGCGCGGCCGCTGAGCAGGTGGGTCAGCACATAACTGCTCGCGACCAGGAAGGCGAAGATCGTGATGCCGAAGGCGAGATCGTGCTTGCCCAGCGGCGAACGGCACAGGAGGTCGTAGACGATCCAGCCGACGACAAGGCTGGCCAGGCCGATGCCCACCGCCTGCCAGCTCGAGAGGTCGGCCACGCTGCGGTCGACCATCATCGCCTGGGCATTCAGGTAGTAGACGATGACCAGCAGTGCGAAGCCGGACAGCCAGGTGGAATAGGCTTCCCACTTGAACCAGTGGAGTTCTTTAGGCAGTTCGGCCGGCGCCACCAGGTACTTCTGCGGGTTGTAGAAGCCGCCGCCGTGCACTGCCCACAGTTCGCCGGAGACGCCCTTCTTCGCCAGCTCGGAGCCGGGCGCTGGCGGGCGAATCGTGTTGTCGAGCCAGACGAAGTAGAAGGACGCACCGATCCAGGCGATGCCCGTGATGATGTGCAGCCAGCGCACCAGCATGTTGAACCATTCCAGGGCATACGGGCCCAGGTATCCGAATACGTCCATGTGGGGCTTCCTAGATTGAATATCCCTCGACGATAGCCTGATTTCATTTTCTGCAACATGAAATTTAGCGTATATTCGACATATCTGTATTGATATACGCGCGACCCATGGCCAGCCTGCCCCAGCACCTCGACCTGCACCTGATCCGCATCCTCTACCTGCTGCTGCAGGAGAAGAACGTCTCGCGCGTCGCGCTCAAGCTGAACCAGCCGCAGCCTTCGATCTCGGCTTCGCTGCGTAAACTTCGCGAGCTGACCGGCGATCCACTGCTGGTGCGTGGCGCGCGCGGCATGGTGCCGACCCAGCATGGCGAGAGCCTGCTCAAGCCGGCCAAGCGCATCCTCGACGAAACCGAGAGCCTGTTCGTGCGCAAGTCGCCCTTCGTGCCGGAGGAAGCCACGCGCACCTTCCACATCGCTGCGCCCGACTACCTCGACACCCAGTTCCTGCCGGGTGTCGTCGCCGCCCTGCGCCGCGGTTCGCCCAACAGCAAGGTGGTGATCCACAGCCTGGGGCCGGGCCTGGACTACCTGCGCATGCTGTCCGACGGCGAGATGGACCTGGTGATCGCCAACTGGGACGAGCCGCCAGCGCACCTGCACATGTCGAAGCTGTTCGAGGATCCGATCATCTGCACCATGCGCGCCGACAGCCCGTATGCCCGGCGCACGGCAGCCGATGCGATGACGGTCGAGGATTACCTGTCGCTGCCGCACGTGGCGCCCTCGCAGATGCTGCCCGGCTACCACGGCGTGATCGACGCCCACCTCGACCGCCTGGGGCTGCAGCGCAAGGTGGCCGTCGAGTCGCCCTACTTCGGCGTGATCCCCTACATGCTGACCCAGAGCGACCTGGTCCTGACTACCGGGCGCCAGTTCATCCGCTTCTACGAGCGCACGCTGCCGCTCAAGAGCTTCACGGTGCCGGTCAAGTTCCCGCCAATGCGCTTCTACCAGTTGTGGCACCAGCGCGTGCACCAGTCGACGGAGCACAAGTGGCTGCGCGACCAGATCAGCGCGGCGGCGCGGGCGCTGGTGGCCAAATAGCGCATACCGCCTATGCGGCCGCGCGTATAAGCTGGGGGCCTTGCAGGATTTATCATCATTGACTCGAATGAGGCGATGCACACCATGACTACCCTGTCGGACCTGAACACTTGCGACCCCGGCGCCTTCGTGGCGGCGCTGCGCGGCATCTATGAACACTCCCCGTGGATCGCGGAGCGGGCAGCAGGCATGCGCCCCTTCGCCAGCGTCGCCGCCCTCAAGCAGGCCTTGCAGGCGGCCGTCACGCAGGCCAGCGAGAATGAACAGCTGGCGCTGCTGCGCGCCCACCCCGAACTGGCCGGCAAGGCGGCGATCGCGGGCGAGTTAACGGCGGAATCGACCGGCGAGCAGGCCGCATCGGGCCTGAACCTGTGCAGTCCGGAAGAGTATGCGGTGCTGCACGAACTGAACGCGCAGTACATCGAGAAGTTCGGCTTCCCCTTTATCCTCGCGGTAAAGGGCCCGACGGGCCGCGGCCTGACGCGCGCCGCCATCATCGCCACCTTCTCGCGGCGTTTGAAGAACGCGCGCGCTACCGAGATGGCCGAATGCTTGCGCCAGGTGCACCGCATCGCCGAGATCCGCCTGAACGAGCTGCTCGGCGTGCAGCTGCGTTTTGGTCCACAGGTGATGGCCTGGGCCGAGGAGCTCGGCGCCATCAGCGACAGCGAGGACGGGCTGACCTGCGCCTACATGACCCCTGGCCACCAGCGCACCGCCAGCCAGCTGCGCGACTGGATGCGTGAGGCCGGCATGGAGGCGCACATCGACGCCATCGGTAACGTGGTCGGGCGCTACGCCGCCTCCCGGCCGGACGCGCAGACGCTGCTCACCGGCTCGCACTACGACACCGTGCGCAACGGCGGCAAGTACGACGGCCGGCTCGGCATCCTGCTGCCGATCGCCCTGGTGCGCCACCTGCACGAACGCGGCGAGCGCCTGCCCTTCCACCTGGAAGTCATCGGCTTCGCGGAAGAGGAAGGCGTGCGCTTTCGCAGCACCTTCCTGGGCAGCAGCGCCATCACCGGCCGCTTCGATCCGGCTTTGCTGGAACAGCGGGACAGCGAAGACATCAGCATGCGCGACGCCCTGGTCGCTGCCGGCCACGATCCGGCGGCCATCAAAACGATCGCGCGCGATCCGGCGAGCCTGCTCGGCTTCGTCGAAGTCCACATCGAACAAGGCCCGGTGTTGCTGGAGCGCGGCCTGCCGGTCGGCGTGGTGACCGCGATCGCGGGCAGCTCGCGCTACCTGGTGGAGCTCTCGGGCGTGGCCAGCCACGCCGGCACCACGCCGATGGGCATGCGGCGCGACGCCGCGGCGGCAGCCGCCGAAATCGTGCTGCTGGTCGAACAGCGCTGCAGCGGACGCGGCTCGCTGGTCGGCACCGTCGGCCAGCTCGAGGTGCCGTCCGGATCGGTCAACGTGATCCCCGGCCAGTGCCGCCTGTCGCTCGATATCCGCGCGGCCAGCGACGAGGAACGCCTGGCGGCGGTGGACGATATCCTGGCCGGCATCAGTGCAATCTGCGCGCGGCGCGGGATCGAGGAAAAGCTGTGGAAGCTAGTGGAGGCGGATGCGGCTCCTTGTGCGCCGCATCTGATGGACCGCCTCGGTGCAGCCATCATTGCTGCCGGCTTGCCGCGCTTCGACCTGCTGTCCGGCGCTGGCCACGATGCCATGGAGATGGCCAGGATTACCGAGGTGGCGATGCTGTTCACCCGCTGCGGCAACGGCGGCATCAGCCACAATCCGCTGGAGACGATGACCGCGGACGATGCCGAGATCGCGGGCGAGGTGCTGCTCGACTTTCTACGCGCGCCGGTCCCTGCAGCGTAAGCGGTCGCTCACTCCCGGACCTTCTCCTTTTCCTTGGGCGTGATCCGCAGGATCGCCAGGATCACCAATGCGAACAGCGCGCTGAGCACCGCGGTCGCTTCGCGTCCCATGCCGGCGGCAATGCCGATGGCCGCGGTCAACCACACGCTGGCGGCCGTGGTGACGCCCTTGACGTCGTCTTTCTGGTGGTGCTTGAGGATGGCGCCGGCGCCGATGAAGCCGATGCCGGCGGTGACGCCCTGCAGCACGCGCGAGACGTCGCCGATTTCCATCCCCGCCTGCAGCGGGATCAGCACGAACAGGGCCGAGCCGAGCGAAACCAGCATGTGGGTGCGCAGGCCGGCGGAGGCGCCAACCGACTCGCGCTCATAGCCGAGCAGGCCGCCGAGGATGACCGCGACCAGGAGGCGCAGCACGATGCGCGTGATGTCCTCCACATTGCCGAGGTCGGAAAATTCAAGCAGTATCGTGCGCCAGCTGCGCTCCAGCCAATCCATTCAGCATCTCCCAGGTTGCCCCGGGATCATGCCATTTTCACAAGAATGCTGTCGCCCGCGTTCGCTCCGGCGCCTCGATCAGGCCTGACGACGGCGGCGCGCGACTAGGCCCGCGAGTCCGGCCAGGCCCAGCAGCGCCAGCGAGGACGGTTCCGGCACGGCGCCGAACCTGATTTCGCGCACCTGAGCAGCGCTCAGCACGCTATCAAAGACTTGCACGTCCGCGATCGAACCGGAGAACCAGTTGATACCGGTCGCCAGGCCACCGACGGCGAGCAGGTTCTGATTAGTACGGAGCATATCTTTCGATGCGGTAACGACCTTCGAGTTGTTCAGCAGGCCATCCAGGTAGAGCGACATGGTACCGGTGTTCATCTGCCAGGTTGCGTTGACCAGATGCCACTGGTTGTCGTTGACGTTGGTGGTAGTGGTGATCGTCGTGTCGGGCCAGCCGATGCCGAAGCCGACCTTGTTGTTCATGAAGCTCAGGCCCCAGTCGCTCGTCACGCCGCCACGTTCAGCATCGACCAGTCCGAGGCCCTGGTACCACTGCGACGCGCCTTGCGGGCTGGTGGCGCCGGTTTTCATCCAGAACGACACACTGAAGTCGCCCGAGATCGCGGCCACGGTCGTCGACCGGATGTAGCCGCTGCTGTTGAAGACGGCTGCTTTACCCGCCGCGCCGGCCGGCGTTGCCGATGAATAGCTAAAGGTGCCGGCCTGGGCCATCGACCTCGGCTTCGAACCGGTGTCGAAGCTATTGTTATTGAAAATAAAGTGGTCGACTGGGATGGGCAATGCTGCAGCGCTGCCCGTGACAGTGGTCAGTGCGAGACCGGCGAAAAACATACGAATATTACTCATTGCCAATTTCCCTTGTAATTTATTAACGCTAAGGGATTAAAAGCAATGTTTATGCCAAGAAAATAATAGTGATTCTAATCAATTACTTAGCTGTGGGCTACAGTGAGGCGCGCAGCTAAGTGTAAATATTCTCGACAACTAGCATCAGCGCGCGATGCCGGCGCACTCGAGCATTGCATGCAGCAGCACGTTGCAGCCCGCTTCCAGGTGGGCCGGCTGGGCGTCCTCGATTTCGTTGTGGCTGATGCCGTCCTTGCAGGGCACGAAGATCATCCCGGACGGCGCCACCCGCGCGGCGTAGATGGCGTCGTGGCCGGCGCCGGACACCACGTCCATGGTCGAATAGCCCAGCTTCTCGGTGGCGGCGCGCACCGCGTTCACGCAGTCGGGGTGGAATGGGCATGGCGGGTAGTAGGAGACGCGCTCGATCTCGATCCCCAGACCGCTCTGCTCGCGCGTCTTCGCGATAAACGCCAGCATCTCTTCATGCATGGTATTGAGCAGCTGGTCGTTCACATTGCGCAGGTCGATGCTGAACTTGACCTGGCCGGGAATCACGTTGCGGCTGTTCGGGAACACCTGCACCATGCCGACCGTCCCGCGGCCGTACGGCGGGTAGCGGTTGGCAATCTGTACCACCTCCTGCATGATGGTGGTCGCCACCTGCAGCGCGTCGCGGCGCAGGCCCATCGGCGTAGGGCCGGCGTGCGCCTCCATGCCCGTCACCGTGCAGTCGTACCAGGACAGGCCCATCACCGCCGGCACCACACCGATCACCTTGTCGGCGTCTTCCAGCACCGGTCCCTGCTCGATGTGGGTCTCGAAATAGGCGCCGATCGGGTGCTTGCCGGGCACCTCGTCGCCCAGGTAGCCGATGCGTTCCAGTTCCTCGCGCACGCTTTTTCCCTCGACGTCGCGCGCGGCGTAGGCCGTCTCCAGGCTGAAGGCGCCGCAGAACACGCCCGAGCCCATCATCACGGGCACGAAGCGCGAGCCCTCCTCGTTGGTCCAGAAGGCGACCTCGATCGGCGCCTCGGTCTGGATGTTCAGGTCATTCAGGGTGCGCACCACCTCCAGCCCGGCCAGCACGCCGTAGTTGCCGTCGAACTTGCCGCCAGTCGGCTGGGTGTCGACGTGGCTGCCGGTGACGATCGGGAGCGCGGAAGCGTTGCGCCCTGCGCGCCGCATGAAGACGTTGCCGATCTGGTCGACCGTGACTTCCAGTCCCGCCTCGCGTCCCCAGCGCACGACCAGGTCGCGGCCCTGGCGGTCGAGATCCGTCAGGGCCAGGCGCTTGACGCCGCCCTTCTCGGTGGCGCCGATCGCGGCCAGCTCCATCAGCGATTTCCACAGGCGGTCGCCATTGATGCGCAGTTCGTTCATGTTCTTCCCCTCGTTCAGGCCACGGTGGCGGTAAAGGCGGGACGCTCGACGTAGCGGCCGGCGCCGCGCTCGGCGCGCAGCTCGCCACGTGCGAACACCAGCTTGCCTGCGGCGACGGTATGGGTCGGGATGCCGCGCACGGTGCGGCCATCGAACACGTTGAAGCCGCCCTTGGCAAACTGCGTCTGGGTCGAGATGGTGCGGCTGCCGTTCGGGTCCCAGACCACGATGTCGGCATCCGCGCCGGCCGCGATCAGGCCCTTGCGCGGGTACATGTTGAAGATCTGGGCCGCATTGGTCGACGTGACGCGCACGAATTCGGAGGGCGTGAGCAAGCCACTGTTGACGCCCGCGTCCCATATCACCGCCATGCGTTCCTCGACGCCGCCGCAGCCGTTGGGAATTTTCGTGAAATCGTCCTTGCCGGCCGCTTTCTGCTCGGCGCAGAAGGTGCAGTGGTCGGTCGCCGTGGTGTGCAGGTTCCCGCCCTGCAGGCCCTGCCACAGCGCCTGCTGGTGATGGCGGCTGCGGAACGGCGGGCTCATTACGTGGCCGCGGGCGAAATCGGGGTCCGGATGGCGGTAGACGCTGTCATCGATCACCAGGTGCCCAGCCAGGGCTTCGCCGTACACGCGCTGCCCTTTGGCGCGGGCGCGTGTAATCGCCTCCAGCGACTCGGCGCAGGACACGTGCACGATGTAGACCGGGGTGCCGAGCACGTTGGCGATGGCGATCGCACGGTTGGCCGCTTCCGCTTCGACTTCGGGAGGACGCGACAGCGGGTGCGCCTCGGCGCCGCGGATGCCCTTGGCCAGCAGCTCCTGCTGCAGCTGGTAGACCAGTTCGCCGTTCTCGGCGTGGACCGTCGGGATGGCCCCGAGCTCGAGCGAGCGGCGGAAGCTTTTGACCAGGGTCTCGTCGTCGGCCATGATCGCGTTCTTGTAGGCCATGAAGTGCTTGAAGCTGTTCACGCCGTGCTCGCGCACCAGCACGCCCATCTCGTCGTGCACCGACTTGTCCCACCAGGTGACGGCCACGTGGAAGGTGTAGTCGCCGGCCGACTTCTCGGCCCAGCCGCGCCAGGTGTGGAAGGCCTCCAGCAGCGACTGCTTCGGATCGGGGATCACGAAGTCGATGATGGTGGTGGTGCCGCCCGCCAGCCCGGCCGCGGTCCCGGTGAAGAAGTCGTCCGCCGTGACCGTGCCCATGAAGGGCAGCTGCATATGCGTGTGCGGGTCGATCCCGCCCGGCATCACGTACTGGCCGCCGGCGTCGACGATGGTGGCGCCCGCTGGGGCCTCCAGGTTCTCCCCGACCGCCGCGATCTTGTCGCCTACACAAAGCACATCGGCGCGGAACGCCCGGTCGGCGTTCACGACAGTCCCGCCTCGGATCAAGGTCGTCATCAGCTTCTCCCTCGTTGTTAGGATTGGTGGGCCGCCAGTGCCGGGACGCGGTGGCCCTTCATCATGGCGCCGTAGACGATTGCCGCGATGGCGACGCCGACGAACCATGCATAGGTATAGATGGTCTTGAATGCCGCGCCGACGTCCGGGAAGGAGGCCGGGAAGGCGGCGTTCAGGAAGCCTGGGATGTTGGGCAGCACGCCCAGCACGAAGGCCACCAGGGCCGCCATGTTCCAGCCGTTCTTGTACGAGTAGATGCCATCGTCGCGATACATCTGGGCGACGTCGAGCTGCGTCTTGCGCACCAGGTAGTAATCGACGATCAGGATGCCGGCGATCGGCCCGAGCAGCGCCGAGTAGCCCACCAGCCAGGTGAAGATGTAGTTCTGGGTGCTCTCGAGGATCTTCCAGGGCATCATCACCAGGGCCAGGCCGGCCGTGATGTAACCGCCCATCCGGTAGCTGATGGCACGCGGCGCCAGCGCCGAGAAGTCGTAGGCCGGGCCGACCAGGTTGGCCGCCAGGTTGACGCTAACGGTATCGACCAGCAGCACGATCAGCGCCACCAGCACGGCGGTGCCTTCCATGCGGCTGGCCAGGTCGACCGGGTCCCACAGGGCCTTGCCGTACAGGACCACGGTGGCCGAGGTGACGATCACCGCGAGGGCCGCCAACAGGCCCATCGGCACCGGCAGGCCGACGGTCTGCCCGACCACCTGGTCGCGCTGGGTCTTGGCGAAACGGGTGAAGTCGGGGATGTTCAGCGCCAGCGTGGCCCAGAAGCCGATCATGGCGGTGAGCGAGGGCCAGAACACCTGCCAGAACTGGCCTTCCTTCGGCCCGCCCGGAACAAAGGCCGAGGGACGATCGAGCAGCGAGCCGAAGCCGCCGGCGCGCTGGTAGACCCACCACAGCAGCACGAAACAGATCGCGATCTTCAGCGGCGCGGTCCAGGTTTCCAGTTTGCGGATCGACTCGATGCCGTGCACGATGAAGTAGAGCTGGATCGCCCAGAAGGCGAGGAAGCACAGCAGCTGCGCCACGTTGATGCCGAGGCCCGCGATGGGATCGCCGCCGATCGGGGCGCCGTTCATCACGCCCAGCAGCGTGTAGATCATGCTGCCGCCGAACCAGGTCTGGATGCCGTACCAGCCGCAGGCGACGATGGCGCGCATCAGGGCCGGAAGCCTGGCGCCGCTGGTGCCGAAGGAGGTGCGCGCCAGCACCGCATACGGGATGCCGTACTTGGTGCCGGCGTGGCCGATCAGGAGCATCGGCACCAGCACGATGGCGTTGGCGAGGAAGACCGTCCACACCGCCTGCGATGCCGACATGCCCGATTCGATCAGGCTGCTTGATAACGTGTAGGCGGGAATGCACATCACCATGCCGACCCACAGCGCGGCGAAGTGATACCAGCGCCAGGTGCGCTGCGCGACCCCGGTCGGGGCCAGGTCATCGTTCCAGAGTTCGGAGCTTGCGTTGTGTTGCATGGTCACGTGGGCCTCTCCTGGTCGGTTGCAGATTGTGCAACCGAGTGTAGCGCAATCGTCTGGTCAAAGGTGTCGCGTGCTTACACGACGACCGGCTCGGCACGCGGATTGCGCGGGTCCTGGGTCCAGTTCATGTAAGGCTTGCCCGTCTCCTGCGGCACCATGGTGATGCAGGACTCGACCGGACAGGTGATCTCGCACAGGTTGCAACCCACGCACTCGGCCTTGATCACCTCGTAGCGGCGGGTGCCCGCATCGTCGACCGCGCGTGAGATGGCCTGGTGCGAGGTGTCCTCGCAGGCCACGTAGCATTTGCCGCACTTGATGCACTTGTCCTGGTCGATCTGGGCGATCACATGGTAGTTCATGTCCAGGTACTTCCAGTCGGTGGTGTTCTGCACCGCTTTGCGCGAGAAGGCCGCGATGTTTTCGTAGCCCTTGCTGTCCATCCAGCGCGACAGACCGTCCTTCATCTCTTCGACGATGCGGAAGCCGTGCAGCATCGCGGCCGTGCAGACCTGCACGCTGCCGGCGCCAAGGGCGATGAATTCGGCCGCGTCGCGCCAGCTGCCGATGCCGCCGATGCCGGAGATCGGCAGGTTGCGGGTCTGCGGGTCGCGCGCGATCTCGGCCACCATGTTCAGGGCGATCGGCTTGACCGCCGAGCCGCAGTAGCCGCCGTGGGTGCTGGCTCCGCCCACGATCGGGTAAGCCACCATCTGGTCGAGGTCGAGGTGGGTGATCGAGTTGACCGTATTGATCAGCGAGACCGCATCGGCTCCGCCTGCCAGCGCGGCGCGCGCCGGATGGCGCACGTCGGTGATGTTGGGCGTGAGCTTGACGATCACCGGCAGGCGCGTGTGCTTCTTGCACCATGCGGTGACCATCTGGACGTAGTCGGGCACCTGGCCCACTGCGGCACCCATGCCGCGCTCGGGCATGCCGTGCGGGCAGCCGAAGTTCAGTTCGATGCCGTCGGCGCCGGTCGCTTCCACCAGCGGCAGGATCGCCGCCCACGGCGCTTCCTCGCAGGGCAGCATCAGCGAGACAATCACGGCGCGGTCCGGCCAGTCCTTCTTGACCTGGGTGATCTCTTCCAGGTTGATGGCCAGGCTGCGGTCGGTAATCAGTTCGATATTATTGAAACCGATGACTTCGCGATTCTTGCCGTAAAGGGCCGAGTAGCGCGATGAGACGTTGACCGCCGGCGGATCTTCGCCCAGCGTCTTCCACACCACGCCGCCCCACCCTGCTTCGAAGGCGCGCACCACGTTATAGGCCTTGTCGGTCGGCGGCGCGGAGGCCAGCCAGAACGGGTTCGGGCTCTTGATGCCGCAGAAGTCGATGCTCAGGTCGGCCATGCTGCCTCCGTAGTGGCGCTAATGCGCGCTTGGATGTCTTCGTGGATGCTCAGTGCCGCCAGCTTGCCGTGCTGGACCGCCTGCACGGTCAGATCCTGCCCCAGGGCGACGCAGTCGCCGCCGGCGTAGATGCCGGGCAGTGCGGTGCGGAAGCGGCTGTCGATCTGGATGCGGTCGCCGTCACGCGCGAGTTCACGCGCCAGCGATTCCTGCAAGCCGTCCTCGCTCATGCTCTGGCCGATGGCCTTGAACACGGCGTCGGCCGCGATCTCGATGTAGCCGCCGGTGCGCACCAGCCGCCCCTCTTCCATGCGGGTCTGCTCGAAGCGCATGCCCGACACCCGGCCGGATTCGTCCAGCAGCACCTCGAGCGGTGCGGCCCAGGTGCGGATACGCACGTAGTTGGCCTTGGCGATTTCGATCTCGTGGCCGGTCGCGCTCATCGATTCCAGGCCGCGGCGATAGACCAGGGTCACGTCTTCGGCGCCCAGGCGCTTGATCTGCACCGCCATGTCGATCGCGGTATTGCCGGCGCCGATGACGACCGCGCGGCGCGGGACCGGCAAGGTGGACAGGTCGCTGGCCTGGCGCAACGCGGCGATGTAGTCGATGGCCGCCATCAGGCCCGGCGCATCTTCGCCGGTCAGGCCGAGCGCGCGGCTCGCGCCCAGGCCGATGCCCAGGAACACCGCATCATAGCGCGTGTGCAGCTCGGCCAGGCTGAGGTTCTCGCCCAGCTTGCGGCCGTACTCGATGTGGATGCCGCCGATCGACATCAGGAAGTCCACTTCGCGTTGGGCAAAGTCGCCCGGCAGCTTGTACCTGGCGATGCCGTATTCATTCAGGCCACCCGCTTTCGGGCGCGCCTCGTAGACCACCACGTCGTTGCCCAGCATGGCGAGGCGGTGGGCGCAGGACAGGCCGGCCGGGCCGGCGCCGACCACGGCGATCACCTTACCGGTGGCGGGAGCACGCTGGAAGGGATGGCTGGTGAAGTTCGCATTGTCGACCGCGTAGCGCTGCAGCAGGCCGATGCGCACCGGCTCGCGCTCGGACGGATTGTTGCGCACGCAGGAATCCTCGCACAGGATCTCCGTGGGGCAGACCCGGGCGCAGCTGCCGCCGAAGATGTTGGCCTTGAGGATGCCATGGGCGGCGCCGTCGATGTTCCCGTCGTGGATGTTCTTGATGAAGCTGGCGACGTCGATGCCGGTCGGGCAGGCGTTCATGCAGGGGGCGTCGTAACAGTACAGGCAGCGCGCCGCCTCGACGGCGGCCTGGCGCGCGGTGAGCGGCGGCGCCAGGTCGGTGAACTGCGAGGCGAGCTCGCCGTTCGACCCTGCCGCGGGCGGCAGGTGCTGGAGTGACTCGATCATGTGCATCCCTTCTTATTGTGGTCTACGACAAGCTGCTCTGCTATTTCATCTGCGGGAAAGCGAACTGCGGCCCGCTGCTGGCGGTGTTGGGCCAACGCTCCATCACCGCTTTGTGGCGGGTATAGAAACGCACGCCTTCCGGGCCATAGGCGTGATGGTCGCCGAACAGGCTGCGCTTCCAGCCGCCGAAGCTGTTGAAGGCCATCGGCACCGGCAGCGGCACGTTCACGCCCACCATGCCCACCTCGATCTGGCGCACGAATTCGCGCGCCACGCCACCATCGCGGGTGAAGATGGCGACGCCGTTGCCGTACTCGTTGGCGTTGATGAGTTCCACCGCGCGGCCCACGTCCGGCAGGCGCACCACGCACAGCACGGGGCCGAAGATCTCTTCCTGGTAGATCGTCATGTCGGGCGTGACGTGGTCGAACAGGGTGCCGCCCACGAAGAAGCCGTTCGGGCAGCCATCGACGCGGTAGCCGCGCCCGTCCACCACCAGGCTGGCGCCCTGCTCCACGCCCTGGCCGATCAGGCGCTCGATGCGTTCCTTGGCGGCGCTGGTGACCACCGGGCCCATTTCGGCGCCTTCGGCCATGCCGTCGTTGATCTTCAGCTTTGCGGTGCGCTCCTTGAGCGCCGCCACCAGCTGGTCGCCGGCCTCGCCGATGGCCACCGCCACCGAAATCGCCATGCAGCGCTCGCCGGCGGAGCCGTAGGCCGCGCCCATCAGGGCGTCGACCGCCATGTCCATGTCGGCGTCCGGCATCACCACCATGTGGTTCTTGGCACCGCCCAGGGCCTGCACCCGCTTGCCCTTGGCCGAGCCACGGGAGTAGATGTATTCGGCGATCGGGGTCGAGCCGACAAAACTGATGGCCTGTACGTCCGGGTGGTCGAGCAGCGCATCGACCGCCACCTTGTCGCCCTGGACCACGTTGAATACGCCGTCCGGCAGCCCGGCTTCCGTCAGGAGGCGCGCATGCAGCAGCGAAGCCGAGGGGTCGCGCTCCGACGGTTTCAGGACGAAGGTGTTACCGCAGGCGATGGCGACCGGGAACATCCACATCGGCACCATCACCGGGAAGTTGAACGGGGTGATGCCGGCCACCACACCGAGCGGCTGGCGCATCGACCAGGCATCGATGCCGCGCGCGATCTGGTCGGTGAACTCTCCCTTGAGCATCTGCGGAATGCCGACCGCGAACTCGACCACCTCGATGCCGCGCGCGACTTCCCCCTGGGCGTCGGCGAAGGTCTTGCCGTGCTCGCGCACCACCATGGCCGCGAATTCGTCGGTGTGTTGCTGGCACAGCTGCAGGTATTTGAACAGCACGCGGGCGCGCGCCAGCGGCGGTGTGGCGGCCCAGGCCGGGAAAGCCTTGAGGGCCGCGGCGACGGCCGCATCGATGTCGCGCGGCTCGGCCAGCGCCACCCGTGCGCAGGCTTCGCCGCGCGCGGGGTTATAGACGTCGGCCTGGCGCGCGCCTTCCGCGTGCGCCAGTTGGCCGTCGATGAAATGCGAAATGATGTCCATGTCAGTTCAGTCCAGGTTCTTGAGGATGGTGGCCAGCTTGCCGAACAGTTCGTCGATGTGCTGCTTGTTCAGGATGAGCGGCGGCGACAAGGCGATGATGTCGCCCGTCACGCGGATCAGGATGCCGTCCGCGAAGGCTTTCTTGAAGGCGCTGTAGGCGCGTGCACCTGGTTTGCCGGCGATGGGCTCGAGCTCGATGCCGGCCACCAGGCCGATCGAGCGCAAGTCGATCACGTGCGGCAGGCCGCGCAGCGAATGCAGCGCATCCTCGAAGTAGGGCTGCAGCGACTTGGCGTTCTCGATGATGCCCTGCTCGCGGAACACCTCGAGCGTGGCGAGCGAGGCCGCACAGGCCAGCGGGTGGCCGGAATAGGTATAGCCGTGGAATAGCTCGATCCCGGCCGGCGCCTCCATGAAGGCGTCATGGATGAAGCGCTTGGAGAACACGGCGCCCATCGGCACGACGCCATTGGTCAGGCCCTTCGCAGTGGTCATCATGTCCGGCTCGACGCCGAAGTAGTCGCTCGCGAAGGGCGTGCACAGGCGGCCGAAGCCGGTGATCACTTCGTCGAAGATGAGCAGGATGCCGTGCTTGTCGCAGATCTCGCGCAGGCGCTTGAGGTAGCCCTTGGGCGGCACCAGCACGCCGGTTGAACCGGAGACCGGTTCGATGATGACGGCCGCGATGGTGGATGCGTCATGCAGGGTCACCAGGCGTTCCAGCTCGTCGGCCAGCTCCACGCCGAAGTCCGGCTCGCCGCGCGAGAAGGCGTTCTTGAGCAGGTTGTGCGTGTGCGGCAGGTGGTCCACGCCCGGCAGCAGCGGGCCGAAGCTCTTGCGGTTGTTGCCGATGCCGCCCACCGACAGGCCGCCGAAGCCGACCCCGTGGTAGCCGCGCTCGCGCCCGATCAGGCGGGTGCGCCCGCCCTCGCCGCGCGCCTTGTGGTAGGCCAGCGCCATCTTCAGGGCGGTGTCCACCGCCTCGGAACCGGAATTCGTATAGAACACGTGGCCGAACTTGTGGCCGGTGTAGTCCATCAGCTGTTCGGCCAGGTCGAAGGCGGCCGGATGGCCCATCTGGAAGGTGGGGGCGAAGTCGAGCTGGCCGACCATTTCGCTGACCGCCTGCGTGATGCGCGGCTGGGCGTGGCCACAGGGCACGCACCAGAGGCCTGCGGTGCCGTCGAGCACGCTGTTGCCGTCGACGTCCTTGTAATACATCCCCTCGGCCGACACCAGCAGGCGTGGACTGGCCTTGAAGTCGCGATTGTTGGTAAACGGCATCCAAAATGCGGACATCGACTTGGGCCTGGACTCGTTCATGCGTCTCTCCCCGCCATGCGGCGAAAATTTTTACCAGTTGGCAAAATATTGATCAATAATAGTCAGCAAGGCAACACCGGCACAGATACACCAAGGGCAAAACCGACCAACCGTACAGGCGACACCGCCTGTACAGTTCAACCCCGGGACTGGAGTGGTGGAAATGGAAGAAGCTGTTTTAGCAGAGGTCATTCCTTCTGAAACCTTGCGATCAGGGACCAGTATGGCGCGAAGTGTGGCGTGGCCGCTACTCGCCATCGACCGCAACCGGCGCGGGAGCCTGGTCGACCAGATCGTTGCGACTATCTCGGCGATGGTAAACGAGCGCCAGCTCGGTGCCGGTACGAAAATGCCATCGGTTAGACAATTCGCAAAGTGCAATGGCGTCAGCACATTCACGGTGGTCGAAGCCTACGAGCGCCTGCTCCAGCTGGGCCTGCTTTCCTCGCGCCGCGGTTCCGGATTTTTTGTGGCCCGCAGCCTGCCGCAGGCGCCCTGCGCGCCCACGCCGTGCCAGCCCAGCCTGCAATCCGAAATCGACGCCCTCGCCCCCGACTTATATAGTGGGCAGGTTGAAGCGCTGCCCGTCGGCGCCGGCTGGCTGCCGCCCGAGTGGTATGGCGAGAACACCATTCTCGACGCCGTCCGCCACGCGATGAAGATCCCGGCCAGCCGCCTGCGCGGCTACGGCCACCCGCTCGGCTTCCCCTCGCTGCGCCAGCACCTGGCCGCGACCCTGTCGAGCGAACTGTTCCCCGTCGAGCCCGACCAGATACTGCTGACCAACGGCGCCACCCACGCCTTCGACCTGGTGCTGCGCACCCTGACGCGGCCGGGCGACGTGGTCCTGGTCGAGGACCCCGGCTACAGCAACCTGCTGTCGCTGGTACGCCACCACGGCTGCGTCCCGGTCGGGATCGCGCGCACCGAGTCGGGCCTGGACATGGACGAGCTGGCGCGCCAGGCCGCGCTGCTGCATCCGAAACTGATGTTCGTGAATACGGTGCTGCAGAATCCCCTCGGCACCTCGCTCTCGCCGGCCCAGGCGCACCGCCTGCTGGCGCTGGCCGAGCAGTACGATTTCTGGCTGGTGGAAGACGACATCTACCGCGAGCTGGCCGCCCCCGCGGAAGCCTCGCTGGCCGCGATGGACGGACTGCGCCGGGTGATCCGGGTCGGCAGCTTTTCCAAGACCCTGTCGCCGGTACTACGCGTCGGCTCCCTGTGCGCCTCGCGCTCCTTGATTCCGGAACTGCTGCGCGTGAAAATGGTGGCGGGCCTGACGACCTCCGAGATCAACGAACGCGCCGTGTTCCACGCTACCAGTACACGCGGCTACCGCCGCATGGTCGAGCGCCTGGCCAGCCAGCTCGAGGACGCGCGCGAGCGCACCGTGGACGCGCTGCGCGAGGTCGGCATGACGCCGCTGGCGCAGCCGCGCGGCGGCATGTTCGTCAGCGCCGGCTGGCAGGACGCGCCCACCGCAGCCAGGAACGGCCGCAGTATCGCCGACGCCGCGCTGCGCGCCGGCATCCTGCTGGCGCCGGGCGAATTCTTCACGCAGCGCGAACCCAAGGGCATCTGGTTCCGCTTCAATGCCGCCTATGCGGCCAACCCGCAACTACGCGACTTCCTGCGCGCCCAGCGCTGAGGACACCATGGACATTCAAGCGAGCGACAAGCTCAGCGACAGCGCCAGGCGGCGCGACAAGCTGGAAAACGCGATCCTGGCCGCGGCCACCCGCCTGTTCGCGGAATGCGGCTTCGAGGGCACCAGCATCGCCGCGGTGGCGGAGCGCACCGGCATCTCGAAGCAGAACCTGCTCTACTACTTCCCCACCAAGAACAGCCTGTACAAGCGCGTGCTCGACGACGTGCTGGACGACTGGCTGGAACGCATGGCCCACCTGGCCGATCCCGGCGCGGAACCTGCCGACGTCCTGCGCGCCTACGTCGCCGCCAAGCTGCGCTTCTCGCGCGAGCAGCCCTGGGCTTCGCGCGTGTACGCGATGGAAGTCATCGGCGGCGCCAAGTTCTACGGCGACCAGATCCGCGAACGCGTGGTGCCGCTGCTGCGCCGCGACATCGACGTGTTCGAAGGCTGGATGGCGGATGGCCGCATCGCGCGCGTCGACGCCACCCATCTGCTGTTCGCGCTGTGGGCCATGACGCAGTCCTACGCCGATTTCGCGGCCCAGATGACGCTGGTGCTGGGCCGGCCCGAACTGACCGGAGACGACTTCGAGGATGCCGAACGCCTGATCGGCGACATGGTCGTGCGGGCGGTGGCCACCGCCGCCTGAGCTGCGCGGCAGTGCTATCATCTTCTCCATGTCGAGCTACCCCACACCCATCCTTGCTACCGAACGGCTCACCCTGCGTCCCATGACGACGGGTGACGCCGCCGACCTGTTCGCCGTGTTTTCCGATCCGGCCGTGGTGCGCTACTGGAGCGCCGAAACCTGGACCTCGGTCGCCTTCGCGGAACAGTCCATCGCGCGTGCGCTCGACAGCTACCGCGAGCAGTCCGAGGTCCGCTTCGGCATCGAGCTGGCGCAAACCGGCGCCCTGATCGGCACCGTGAACCTGCACCACTTCTTCCCGCAGAACCGCCGCTGCGAAATCGGCTATGCGCTCGGCAGTCCGTACTGGGGCAAGGGATATGCGGTCGAAGCGCTGGAGGCGGCCATCGACTATGGTTTCCACGAACTGCGCCTGAACCGCATCGAAGCCGACATCGACCCGCGCAACGCCGCCTCGGCCGGCGTACTGGAGCGGATGGGCTTTCGCAAGGAAGGCTACATGCCGGAGCGCTGGTTCGTGCACGGCGAAATGGCCGATACCATCAACTACGGGCTGCTGCGCAGCTACTGGGACCAGCGCAGCAGCGCGCGGGCCAAGCGCGCATGAAGCGCCCTGCCATCGCCCTGCTGGCCGGCGCGCTCCTTCCCTGCGCATTCGCCCAGTCCGTACCCACACCCGCCGTCGCCGACAACAGGCTGGCCCAGCCCTCCACTCAGATGATGGAGGGCGACGCCCTGGTCTATCCGAAGGATGCCGCCTACCCTGCCGGCCTGGCCGCACGCGGCGTGCAGGGCCGCGCGGTGGTGCGCGTCAAGGTCGGCCCGGAAGGCAAGGCGGCTGGCGTCACGATCGCCGAATCCTCGCGCTCGCGCGAACTGGACAACGCGGCGCTCGCGCTGGCCCGCAGCTATCCCTACACGCCGCCCAAGCCGGGCGTGGCGCCGAGCGAAGTGCTGGTGCCGATCCGCTTTCGCAAGGACACGCTGTCCGAACTGCCGCACAAGACCTGCGCCGATTTCAATATCGACAAGGCCTGGTTCGCTACTGCCTTCCCCGAGTTCAAGCCCGGCGACATGGAGGTGGTGAAGATGGCAATCGGCGCCGTGCTGTTCACGCTGCCCGGACCGCAGCAGATGCCTTATGCGCGCAACAGCGGCGCCGTCGCAGCCGCCGCCATTGCTGCTTGCGCAACGCAGCCCGACGAGAAGTTCTTCGCATTGATACAGCGGGAAGCAGCGAAGCTCCCCCGGAAGTAATAAGGCCGGTCCCGTTTATCGCGCCACATTACCGCCAAAACCGGGATTTCGACCGTTCGTCGGATCGCCATGGCGTGTTGCGGACCCAAGGCCTAAAGTGGCGTCATCAACTCAACCGAAGGACGCACACATGAAAACCTCCCGCTTCGATTCGTTCATCGCTGACATGAAAGACATCGGCCGCAAGACCAACCGCGCCGTGCGCTCGGGCGCCCGCAGCCTGGCCGCTCTGCCCTGGCCCTCGCTGCTGGCGGTCTCGATCGGCCTGGCCCTGATCCTGAGCATCGTCCCGCTCGCACTGACGCTGTTCGTCGGCTTCCTGCTGCTGAAATTCCTCGCCGCGGCCCTGTTCGGCAGCCGTCCAGCCCAGATCGTGGAGTAAGCCATGGTCGCCGCCCCGATCAACCGCGCACTCGACTTCGTGCGCGAAGCCGTCAGCGAAGCCAGCGCCTTGTGGTGGGGCTTCTTCGACTGGCTGGCCCTGGTCGAGTGGCGCAAGCTGTACGTGACCTGGTTCCTGGCTTTCGTCTTCGGCATTTCGTTCAACCTGACAGAACCGGCGGTGTGGTTCATCCTGCTGTCCTTCGGCGTGAAGGTGCTGGCCGGCGGCAAGCGCCGCGCCGAACTCACCGCCCGGGAAGCGTCCGACAAGGCCAACGTGGCCACGCTCGAACGTCGCCTGATGGAAGCGAAGATGGCCACGCTGCAGGCCCAGGTCGAACCGCACTTCCTGTTCAATACCCTGGCCCTGATCGGCCAGCTGATCGAGACCGACCCGAAGGAAGCGGCGCGCGTGCATGCGCACCTGATCGAATACCTGCGTTCCTCGCTGCCGCAGATGCGCGCCGGCGGTGGCGGCACGCTCGGCAAACAGGTCGAACTGTCGCGTGCTTACCTGGCGATCATGCAGGCGCGCATGAAGGAACGTCTCGCCGTGCGCTTCGAGGTGCCGGACTTCCTCGGCAGCTCGCCCTTCCCGCCGATGATGCTGCAGACCCTGATCGAGAACTCGATCAAGCATGGGCTCGAGCCAAAAGTAGCGGGCGGCACCATCACGGTGCGCGCCCATGTGGAAGGCGCGACCCTGCATGTCGACGTGTGCGACGACGGTATCGGCATCGACGTCCACGCCGACGAAGGCGTCGGCCTGGCCAACATCCGCGAACGCCTGGCCCTGCTGTACGGGAAGGATGCCGAACTGGTAATCGAGATGCCACCGGGCGGCGGCGCCTGCGCCTCGATCCGCCTGCCTTACCGGATGACGGAGTTCGACTAATGACGGTGACTGCACTGATCGCCGACGACGAAGCCCCGCTGCGCGACCAGCTGCGCATGCGACTGGCCGAAGCCTGGCCCGAACTGCGCATCGTGGCCGAAGCCGCCAACGGCGCCGAAGCGCTGGAGCTGGCGGCGCAGCACAAGCCCGACATCGCCTTCCTCGACATCCGCATGCCGGGCATGGGCGGTATCGACGCCGCGCGCCAGCTCTACAACCGCTGCCACATCGTGTTCGCCACCGCCTACGACCAGTACGCGCTCGACGCCTTCGAACAGGGCGCGATCGACTACCTGCTCAAACCCGTGACCCCGGCGCGCCTGCAGACCACCTGCGAGCGCCTGCGCGCCCGCATCAAGCGCGCACCGCAGGACATCGGCGCGCAGCTGCTCGAACTGGGCACGCTGCTCAAGCAAGGTGGCGTGGCCAAGCCGAACTACCTGCGCTGGATCCAGGCGCAAGTCGGCGGCAGCCTGCGCATGGTGAGTACGCGCGAGATCCTGTACTTCCAGGCCGACGACAAGTACACCTGCGTGCAAACGGCCACCACCCAGCTGCTGATCCGCAAGACGCTCAAGGAGCTGGCGGACGAGCTGGACCCGGACGAGTTCTGGCGCATCCACCGCTCGACCCTGGTGCGGGTGGATGCGATCGCCGAAGTGTTCCGCGACCTGCGCGGACGCCAGATGGTCCGGCTGCGCGACTTCCCGGGCGAGCTGGAGGTGAGCCGCAATCACGGCCACCTGTTCCAGCAGATGTGACGTTCTCGGGCAGGGCTTAGCCGAACAGGCCCTCATCGGAACCGTCGCCGTCGAAGAAGCCGCCACTGCCTTCGGAACCGAAGTCGTCACTGCTCAGCAGGCTGTCGCCGGTGCCGATGTCGTTCAGGCCGGCCTGGTCGGCCAGCGAGCTGCCGGACAGGTCGCCACCTGACAGGTTTTCGCCACCCAGCAGGTGGGCGCCGCTATTGCCGCCGCCATGGTCATGGAACAGGTTGTCCAGGCCGTGGAACAGGAAGCTGCCCGCCGCCACACCGGCTGCCGTCGCCGCGATCGAGCCGAGCAGACCACCTCCCCCGCCACCGCGCAGGAAACCGCCCATGCCACGGCTCATCGAACCCGGCATCGCGTGCTGGTAGTGCATGTGATGGGATTGCGGGTGGCTGACTTGACGGCGGTTGCCCCAGTATGGGTCGAGGAAGCCGCCGCCTTGCGACTGGCCCTGTTGCTGGTGCAGCTGGTTTTCCAATGTGGCGATCTGGGAACGGGCGCTGTCCAGGGCCTGCTCCATCAGCAGCGCGCGCTGGACCAGCAGGTAGGCAGCGTCAGGTTGTTGCGCGACAGCACGCTGGATCAGTGCGTCAGCTTCGGGGTCTTTCTGTATGCCGCGGGCCTGCACTAGCTGGCCGAGGAAGTCATGCAGTTTTTGTGTGTCGGATGGGCTCATGGTGTTGCTCCTCATCGAAAGCGTGATTACTCTGCATGTTGTGCAAGTGGCAGCGATTTCAAGACCGCTGCGAAGCAGCTATAAGCCCGACCGTTGACCATACCTGCGTTACCGCGACGCGCCAGCTGGAATCATGTATGTGACATTGTTTCTTATGCTCAGTCGACAGCCCTCATGATACTGTCGAGTCTATCGAACTCCTCAGCAAACATGAACGTATGTAGCGATACTGGTTATCGCCGCGTGCCATGAGCCAAGATCAAACCAGATTTCTTTTAGAGGATTTTGCAGAAGACATTTTTTTGTCTACGGCTTTGTGCCTGCTTGCCGCATCAACTAACACTTCTTTCCCGGTAGCTCGTCGGATCTTAGCAGGATATCGATAACACACCAAATAACCCCGAAAAGCGAAGCCGAAACTCATCCAGCTTACAGGGACCATTGCTACAGCAAGAAATACATGAGGAAAAGGAATTCCCGCAAAATCGCGAACACTGCCCATCATCGGCACTAAAGCGAGCGCAAGCACTATAAATATCGCAAAATACCTATCGGGCGGCATTTGCGAGAATTTAAAATATTTATCAAGGAGATATTGATCTCCATTACGCATATAGTAGACCGCGTCAGACTCTTCCTCATACATGACCTTGCAGAGGGCATCGTTTTCAAAAACGTTCTTGTACAGGACCGAAAATTTTCGACACCATACTACGTGACTGATTACCTGGAGTACCAACAAAGATACTTTGAGCCATTGCACAAGACTCCCGTATATCACCAAGGTCAGCAAAGGAACGACGGAAAAGAGAGAAATGCTGGCCCCAAAAATTATGGAAATTCCGTAATATCTTGCTTGCCAACCCCAGCGCAGAGCTAACGCGAAAAATGCTAGGATTAGCGTAGTCGCCAAAACTAGAAACAGTAGTTGTGCCACCAGATTTCCCATAAGCGGAATGCGTGGCGCGGCACCATAGGCAAGGGGCAGACATACCAAACTGATCAGAACTGGCATACATGCGCAAGTGCCGATGAACCTGGAGGGACGCATCCATTGTGGATTGATAGCATCCAAATTTCTCAAAATGCTACCTCCTCGTAATCCCACAGGAGCTTTCGCTTCAGATACAACCAATTTGATTCGACGTTCTGACGGATTCGACTAGCCAACACCTCAGAGAGTCCCCCTTGATTTCCCTCTCCGCCGACTGCCTGCCCCAATTTCTTGTCCGCGAAATCAACAGCATAAGTTATTGCGACTCCTACTCCTATTGTCAGCGCACCAACTGCAAGCACTGACACACTCGCTCCCATTGCAAGCAAAATAAACGCCGTTATACAAGTCACTATTGCTGTCGTTAGCGCTGCAACCAAAACCGATTTCACAACGTTCATCATCAAGGAAGCCGTCAAATCATATCCATCCTTACTTGCATCAGCTTTCCATTCAGCGAGCGCCGCCGCGCTTCCGAAGATAAAGCTAACTAAGGCATTTGATTTGAATGTACTAAGAACGCCCTTGCCTATTCCGGAAACAGCGGTGCTGACCTTTCCGGCTCCTGAAAAGATATTCATGACGCGTTCATGGCCCGGACCAAAACCGCCCTGCTTGAACACGCCGTTAGATTTGCTATAGCCGGAGAAATAAAATCTGACTTTCTCGTTTACCTTATGAATCCTGGCTTTAACGAGTTTAAACCCGGCGTGGGTTTTGCCGTCTATGCTGGCCTTTAGCCAGTCCCAATTGTCCCCAGCATAAGCAGCGGCACCTGCAAGCTGCCCAAGCAGCCAGTTGCGTGTTGCAATTTCATTCGGATCCAAGTCGGCAAGACCCGACTTGCCACCCCCAGACCCAAGCGTTTTCCATATCCATGCGGGTAAATCTTTCAGAATGGTATCAATTACACATACGATGGGCCACTCGTCGTCTACGGTCGCTGCAACCGGGCGAGCCTGGGCACTTGGACTCGACAACTGCTGCTTCGCCATGTGCTGCATCGCACCTGTCTTTCGCGCATCAGTTCCCTGTGCAGACCCTCCGATGGCAATAATGATTGGATCGGGCTTTGTAGAGGGTGATTCGTCGTACTGTTTTGCGTCAAGCTTCCTTGGATCGAGCTTCATCATCAGTTGTCCAGCTGACTTGAGTAACAGCTCGCCGCTGAAATTGCGCCCTACCCAGAGATGCAAGCGTTCTCCATCGTTGAACAGTACCCGTTGTTTGCCTTGCCCAGCTACGAGCTTCTTTTTTTCTGCATCGTAGAAATCGGAGCCGGTCGATTCGACGGTATAGCTCCGTTGCGAGCCAAGCTTTAAGTCAAAGACGACGTCACGGTGCTTTTTTAAAACAACCTGGACCTTATCGGTGGATCGCCAGCACTGCACACTTTCACCTGGCAGATCAATGCACACCGTTTGGGCTTTGGCAGATAAGGAAGCTGCGGAGTTGGATCCCATATTTCACACCATGACATGGACTAGCGTTTCAACTAATTAATTCTGACGTGTCCTCAACGGCGACGCGGCTGTTTGGCGCCGAAGGGGCCCAGGGGTACATTCTTGAGTACGGCTTTACCGCTTCCGTCCAGCACAGCCATCTGCTCTTTGCCGTTCGAAAACCGCATTGCGATCGGCTCATCGGTCAATACCTTACCGTCTGCATCTACGTACTCAATCTCAAGGTCGCGCTTGATGTTGAGTTCGGCCACCTTCATCGCTAACTCTGGACTGGCTACGCTAACTGGTCCGGCCAGCTCTTTCTTGCTCGCTTTGAACTCGACATTGCCTGGCGCGTGGACTTCGATATTCCCGCCTTCGAGCTTGATGTACGCTCCCTGCGCCGTCAGCAACACATGCTTCTTCGGCGCCGAAATCGTCGCCGACTTGGTCACGCTGGCCACGGTGATCTTCTTGTCCGCAGTCAGCCTCATCGGCCCTGACTGGCTCTGGCAACTCAGCTTCCCGCTCGCCGCATGCAGCTTGATCCCCACCTCCTGATTCGGCTTGTCCTTGTTGGTCGCCTTCCCGTACGTGAACAAGCTGATGCCCTTCGCGACTAGCATGGACGCACTGCCCTGCGCGACCATATTGATGTCCTGTCCCGCGACAATGCTGCTGGTCGTGCCTGCTGAAATCACCGCATCCGCCGGCGTCGTCGCAACGATCCCCGCTGGACTCGACAGTTGCAGATGCGGCTCGCTGTAGGCAACCGCCTCCTGCTCGGTCGCAGAAATCACCTCGGCGCTGTGGCGCATCTCCTTTACCGCCACGAGCTCTTCCGGCGCCGGCTCGCCTTCGAGCTTGACGTTGTGCTTCTGCGCCAGGGTCGCCACATCGACCTGCAGCTGGTGGCAGTCCTCGATCACGGATACCGCCTCGCGCGCATCGAGCTGGCTGCCGCTGGCGCCCTGGCGCGCATCGCTCGACAGCAGCAACCCCTTCCCCGCCCGCATGGCCAGGCTGTGCGCGGTCTTGAGCTCGGCGCCGAAGCCCACTGTCGCCAGCCGTTCGTTATCGGTCTGGTGCGTCAGGTGCCCCAGGTTCAGTTCGGCCGTTCCCTGGTGGGGCTTCATATGACATTGCAGCCCAATGCGTGCCTGACCGGGACTGTCATCGAACACAAGCTGGCTGTAGGCCCCGGTACCGGCTTGGCTATCGCCCATGCTTTGTGACTTGAAGCCCAACAGGACCGCCGCGTGTCCGTGCCCGCCTGCCTCGCCGGGGAACCAGGGCGGCGCATTGCCGGTCATTGAGCCCGGCCCCTGCGCCACCTGGTTGTGCTGGGCGTCGCGCTGTCCGCGGCCGTTGTACAAGGCGCCGATCACGACCGGGCGGTCGATATCGCCTTCGATGAAATCGATCAGCACTTCCTGCCCCACGCGCGGCACCATGTTGCTGCCCCAGTTCACGCCGGCCATCGGTGTCGCGAGCCGGACCCAGGTCCCGGCCGTGTCGTCGCCGGGTGCGCCGGTGTGGCCATCCACGAAGGGATGCGTCAGGCGACTGTGGCTCGCCACCCCGCGCTGCCAGTGGAACTGCACCTTGATGCGGTGGTCCCGGTCCGTGTGGATCACGGCGCCGGGCGGCCCGACCACGATTGCGGTTTGCTGGCCGTGCACGGTCGGGCGCGGATGCAGGATGCGTCCGTGTCCTTCCGGTCCCGTGCTGCGGTATGGAACGCTGGCGGGGATGGCGTCGATGCGGTTGCGGTACAAGGGACGCTCGCCGCCAGGCTGGCGCGCCATCCTGAACTCAGGTTCGCCCGTCGCCGCGGTGGCAAGCGGGCTGTGGCCCAGCAGCTTGTCGACCGTCTCGAGCATGTCGGCGGTCAGGTTGTTATGCATCAGGTGCGTGACGCCGGTGATCACGAAGCGGCGCCCGTCCTCACCGTCTGCCGCATCGAAGCGCGCGTGTCCGTTCAAGGTAAAGCTGGTTCCGGGCGCGAAGGTGCGCACAGTCCCCGCCGCGACGTGAACATGGCGCGCCGCCTCGCAGGCCTGGATCTGGTTTTCCACCAGTCGTTCGCCCTGCTCGCGGGTCTCCCATGCGTACTGTCCCGGCGTATCGCGGCTGGTCAGCATTCCGTCCGCACCGGCGCCACCGGCCGCCACCTGGCGCTGGCGCACGGTGCGGTAGTCCCAGCTGCCCAGCTCGATGGCATTGGTCAGCAACCGCGATTCGGTACGCCAGCGGTCGATGCTGTCGGCCTTCATCACCGCGCCGGGGCGCGTAAACTCGACCTGCGACTGCGCATTCGGCTGGAAGGCGCCGTTGTGGTCGGCGATGACCATGGTGTGTTCGCCGAGCGTGCTGCTGTCCGGGTCTGCGCTATGCTCGAAGAAGTAGAACAGGCCCTCTTCGAACATCAAGCGCTCGACGAAGGCCAGGTCGCTTTCCTGGTATTGCGTGGTCAGGCTGCGCTTCGGATAGACGGCACGGTCGGCCAGCTCGAAGCGCCATGCGGGCGCGATCCTGCCCCGTCCGGCGTAGCTGCCGAAGACGACGTCGAGGATGTCGAACACGCTCATGTCCTGGAAGATGCGGCTGTCGCGGCCGAGCGCCAGGAACTGGCTCCAGGGTTCGAGGGTGAGCGCGTAACGCGCGAAGCCGCCGTTCGCGCCCGTCATCTCGGCGGCGGTGATGTAACCGTGGAAGGGGCGTGGCGCATCGATGCTGGTGGCCGTGAGTAGCTCCACCAGTGCCGGCTGCCCCACCAGCGCCTTCAGGCGCACCTGCGCGTCCAGCGACAGCGCGTCGATCCGGAAACAGTAGCCGCGGCTGATGGCTTCCTCGCCATGGACGCATTCGGCTACCAGGTCTTCACCGAGGGACGTCGTCAGCCGGATCAGGCGCGTGTCCTGGGTAAAGCGCAACAATGAGTCAAACGCTGACATGGGCTTCTCCCTTCATGCATTGCACAGTCATTCCAGCGATTACACGTCCGGATTGCGGTGTTGCTGTTGAGAAGGATCAGGCACTTGACCACCGGAATGGAAACGGTGACGCGCATTCGGAAAATTCCGAAAAAAAAAGCGCTGCCGCGTCTTCCGCGAACAGCGCTTTCTTGAACAGCGTCGCGAGACGCCGCCGATCTTACTTGTTCATTACTTGTTCAGGTCCCAGCCGCCGAAGCCGTTCGGCAGCTGCTCGGCCGCGGTGGTCTCGAACAGGTCGCCCTTCAGGTTGGTCAGCACCACCGGCAGCGCATTGCCGCCCAGTTCCAGGATCACCTGGCGGCAGGCGCCGCACGGGGCGATCGGGCCGTCGGTCTGGCCGATCACGGCCAGCGCGCTGAAGTCGCCCGGCTTGTAGCCTTGGGCGATCGCGCTGAAGAAGGCGGTGCGCTCGGCGCAGTTGCACAGGCCGTAGGAGGCGTTTTCCACGTTACAGCCGCGGAAGATGCGGCCATCCTTGGCTTCCAGCGCCGCGCCCACCTTGAAGTTCGAGTACGGGGTGTAGGCCAGTTCGCGTGCGGCGCGGGCTTCGTCGATCAGTTTGTCGTATTTCATCTGGAGCCTCAAGGACGGATGGTCTTGTAGATCATTGGCTCGGCCGCTGCTGTTTCAGCACCGATCTGGTAAGCCGCCTGCACTTGGCGCACCGCTTGCTCGGCAGCGTCCTGGGTACGTGCGTGGACCATCGCCAGCGGCTGGCCGACCGCGATGCTGTCGCCCAGTTCCACCAGGTTGGTGAGGCCGACGGCGAAATCGATCGTGTCCTGTGGACGCACGCGCCCGCCGCCCAGTGCGACCACGGCCAGGCCCAGGCCGCGGGTGTCGACGGAAGTCGCGAAGCCTGCCTGCAGGGCGGGCGCCGGCACGATGACCGGTGCGGTCTCCAGGTGCGCGTCCGGCTTGTCCATCAGGTCGGCCGGGCCACCGAGGGCTGTGACCATGCGCGCGAAACGCTCGGCCGCTTCGCCCGAATCGAGCGCTGCCTGCAGCTTGGCGCGGGCTTCGCCTTCGCCCGCGGCGATGCCGGAGATGACCAGCATCTCGGCGCACAGCGCCATCGTCACTTCATGCAGGCGCGCCGGGCGCGACTTGCCGGTGAGGTAGTCGATCGCGACGCGCACTTCGACGGCGTTGCCGGCGGCGTGGCAGAGCGACTCGTTCATGCCGGTCAGGATTGCCGAGGTGCGGGTGCCCGCGCCGTTACCGACGGTGACGATGCTCTCGGCCAGCTCCACCGATTTTTCGTAGCTCGGCATGAAGGCGCCGCTGCCGACCTTCACGTCCATCACCAGCGCGTCGAGGCCCGCCGCCAGCTTCTTGGACAGGATCGAGCCGGTGATCATGGCCACCGATTCCACAGTCGCCGTGGTGTCGCGGATGCTGTAGAAGCGCTTGTCGGCCGGCGCCAGCTGGGCGGTCTGGCCGATGATGGCCACGCCCACGTCCTTGACAACCTGGCGGAATTTTTCCGGGTCCGGCACCGTGCTGTAGCCGGGGATCGAATCGAATTTATCCAGGGTGCCGCCGGTGTGGCCGAGGCCACGGCCGGAGATCATCGGCACGTAGCCGCCGCAGGCCGCGATCATCGGGCCGAGCATGAGCGAAACCACGTCGCCGACGCCGCCGGTCGAGTGCTTGTCGACCACGGGACCCGGCAGGTCCAGCGATTTCCATTCCATGACCAGGCCGGAATCGCGCATCGCCAACGTGAAGGCGACACGTTCGTCCATGGTCATGTCGTTGAAGTAGACGGCCATCGCGAAGGCAGCGATCTGGCCTTCGGTGGTGCTGCCGTCCGGGATACCGCGCACGAAGAACTGGATCTCTTCGGCGCTCAGGATGCCGCCGTCACGCTTTTTGCGGACGATTTCTTGGGGGAGGAACATAGTAGCCTTTCAAAACGTCGGTGGGCGGGGCCACCAGGCCCTCGGCCTGATGGGCCCCGCCCACCGTACAAAAACTCAATCAGACGCCGTACGGAATCCAGACGTTCTTCACCTGGCTCGCGTGCTGCAGCACGGTGCGGCCGCAGGCCTGCTTGGCGTCGAACCAGTCACGGCCCTTGGCGCCGCCGACCCAGGTACGCTTCAGCGATTCGCTTGATAAGCGCTCCACTTCCGCGCAGCCTTCCGCCGAACCGTCATGACGCCACACGGCGTCCACGTCCGAATGCGACGCCAGCGTGCGCGCCAGTTCCGATGCCGAGCCGGTGACGATGTTCAGCGCACCACCCGGCAGGTCCGAAGTGTCCAGCACCTGGTACAGGTCGGTCGCCGACAGCGGCGCCGTTTCCGACGGCACGGCGATCACGCGGTTGCCGAGCGCCAGCGCCGGGGCCACCAGCGAGATGAAGCCCAGCAGCGGGTTCTCGTTCGGGCAGATGATGCCGATCACGCCGACCGGTTCGTTCAGGGCCACGGTGATGCCGTGCATCGGCGGCTGGTGGGCCTGGCCGTCGTACTTGTCGCACCATGCGGCCCAGTAGAACAGGCGCTCGATCGAGGCTTGCACTTCGCGTGCCGCATCCTTGGCGCCGGTCTGCGCGGCGATGCGCTGGGCGAATTCGTCGGCGCGGATCGCCAGGTTCTCGGCGATGTAATACAGGACTTGCGCGCGGTTGTGCGCGGTAGCCTTGGACCAGCCGGACGCCTTGTGCGCCGCTTCCACGGCGTTGCGGATGTCCTTGCGGTTGCCTTCGCCGACGTCGGCCAGGAAGGCGCCGTTGGCGCCATTGATCGCGCGGCTGTAGGCGCCGTCAGGGCGGGCTTGTTTGCCGCCGATGTACAGCTTGGCGGTGCGGTCGACGGCGAAAGGGCTGCCCTCGTCCGATGCCTTGATGCGGCCCTTTTCAGGCGCGACCGGGGCTGCTGGACGTGCGTCTTCCGACAGCGGGGTCAGGTACTCGTACATGCCCTCTTTGCCGCCTTCGCGGCCGAAGCCCGATTCCTTGTAGCCGCCGAAGCCGCAGGCTGCGTCGAACTGGTTGGCGGCGTTGATCCACACCACGCCTGCCTTGATCTGCGGCGCGACGTCCAGCGCCAGCGAGATCGATTCCGACCACACGCAGGCGGCCAGGCCGTACACGGTGTTGTTCGCCAGCTGCACCGCTTCCGACGGAGTGCGGAAGCTCATCGCCACCAGCACCGGGCCGAAGATTTCGGCTTGCGCCACGGCGGCCGAGGTCGAGGCGCCGGTGATCAGGGTCGGCAGGTACCACGAACCGCTGGTCGGCGCTTCGCAGGCCGGCTGCCAGACTTCGCAGCCTTCGGCGCGGGCCGATTCCACCAGGCCGTGGATGCGCTGCTGCTGGATCGGATCGACCAGCGCGCCGATGTCATTCGACTTATCCAGCGGCGAGCCGACGCGCAGGTTCTGCATGCGGGCCTTGACCTTGGCGATGAAACGGTCGTAGACCGATTCCTGCACCAGCAGGCGCGAGCCCGCGCAGCAAACCTGGCCCTGGTTGAACCAGATCGAATCGACCAGGCCTTCCACGGCCGCATCGAGGTCGGCGTCGTCGAACACGATGAACGGCGACTTGCCGCCCAGTTCGAGCGACAGCTTCTTGCCGGTGCCTGCAGTCGCCTTGCGGATGATGCGGCCGACTTCGGTCGAGCCGGTGAAGGCCAGTTTGTCGATGCCCGGATGGTTGACGATGGCTTCGCCCACGGCGCCGTCGCCGGTGACGATGTTAACCACGCCACTAGGGACGCCAGCCTGCTGGCAGATCTCGGCGAACAGCAAAGCGGTCAGCGGCGTGAACTCGGCCGGCTTGAACACGATGGTGTTACCTGCGGCCAGGGCCGGCGCGATCTTCCATGCCAGCATGAGCAGCGGGAAGTTCCACGGCACGATCTGGCCAACGACACCCACGGCGCGGTAGTCGGCGAATTCTTCCTGTTGCAGCTGGGCCCAGCCGGCGTGGTGGTAGAAGTGGCGTGCGGCCAGCGGCAGGTCGGCGTCGCGGGTTTCGCGGATGGTCTTGCCGTTGTCCAGGGTCTCGAGCACCGCGAACAGGCGCGAGTGCTTCTGCAGCAGGCGCGCCAGCGAATACATGATCTTGGCGCGGCCATGGCCGCCCAGCGCCACCCAGCCCGGCTGCGCGCGGCGCGCGGCCTGCACGGCGCGCTCGACGTCATCGGCGGTCGCCTGCGTCACCTGCGCCAGTTCGCTGGCGTCGGCCGGGTTACTGGTGGCGAAGGTGCTCGCCGCCTCGGTCCAGGCGCCGTCGATGAACAGTCCGAAACGGCGTCCATGCTGGTCCAGCCACGCGTTCGCTTCCTTGGTGCTTTCTGGTGCGGGGCCGTAATCCATAGTCTGAAGAATCTCTTTAATAGTTGGCATGACGAATCCGTTGCTGTTTATGGTTGCGCGTGGCGATGGGCGGCCGAGTAGTTGCCGGTCACGTAGTGTTCGAGCTGGCGTTCGATGTCGGTCATCAGGCTCGATGCGCCGATGCGGAACAAGTGCGGCTGGAGCCAGTCATTGCCGAGTTCTTCCTTCATCACGGTCAGGTACTGCAGTGCGGCCTTGGCGGTACTCACGCCGCCGGCCGGCTTGTAGCCGACCTGGAAGCCGGTCTGCTCGTAGTAGTCGCGGATCGCACGGGTCATCACCAGGGAAACCGGGATGGTGGCGTTGACGCCTTCCTTGCCGGTCGATGTCTTGATGAAGTCGGCGCCGGCCATCATGCAGACCATCGAGGCCTTGGCCACGTTGTCCAGGGTGACGATGTCGCCGGTGGCAAGGATCGCCTTGACGTGCGCTTCGCCGCAGGCCTGGCGGTAGGCAACCATCTCGTCGTACAGGGCTTGCCAGTTACCGGTCAGGACGTGCTGGCGGGTGATCACGATGTCGATCTCGGTCGCGCCGGCCGCCACCGAGAGTTCGATCTCGCGCAGCTTGGTTTCCAGGCTCGAGAGGCCCGCCGGGAAGGCGGTCGACACCGCGGCGATCGGCAGGCGGCCCTGCAGGATCTTGACGGCCGGGGTGATCATCTCGTGGTACACGCAGACGGCGCCGGTGGTGAGCGATTCCAGGCCCAGCGCCTGCATCAGGTCGGTGCGCAGCGGGCGCATCGCCTTCATGCACAGGCGCTCGACGCGGCCCGGGGTGTCGTCGCCGCCCAGGGTGGTCAGGTCCATGCACTCGACGGCGCGGACCAGCCAGGCAGCCTGGTATTCCTTCTTGACGGTACGGCGGTTCGCCAGGCTGGCGGCGCGGCGGTCAGCCGCGTTGCGGTTCACCTTGACGTGCTTGACCAGGCCGAGGTCGAGGCCGACGGCGGTGTTACGTTTGAAATCCAGGGGCTGGGTCATAGCAGTGCGGTTCCGTTCGAAAGTGGTTTGACGCCAAGGTGCTTGGCGAGCGTTGCGCCGATATCCGAGAAGGTGTTCGCGGTCGGCAGTTCCTGCGGAGCGACGTTCGGGCCGAAGAAGATCATCGGGATGTGCTCGCGGGTGTGGTCCGAGCCCGGCGCGGTCGGGTCGCAGCCGTGGTCGGCGGTGATCACGACCAGGTCGCCATCCTTCAGCTTGGCCATGAATTCCGGCAGGCGCGCGTCCAGTTCGTGCAGCGCGTTCGAGTAGCCGGCGACGTCGCGGCGGTGGCCGAAGTGCATGTCGAAGTCGACGAAGTTCACGAAGGTCAGCGACTTGCTCGGCGCGGTGTCGGCCACTTCGACCAGGCGGTCGAACAGGGCCATGTTGTCGGCGCCCTTGATCAGCTGGGTCACGCCCTGCGCCGCGAAGATGTCGCTGATCTTGCCGAGGGCGATGACTTCACCGCCTTCGTTTTTCACGTGATCCAGCAGGGTCGGTGCGGTCGGCGGCACGGCGTAGTCGTGGCGGTTGCTGGTGCGCTTGTACTTGCCGTTCTCGCCCAGGAAAGGACGCGCGATCACGCGGCCGATGTTGTAGGGCTTGACCAGCTCATACGCTGCTTCGCAGACTTCGTACAGGCGCTCGAGGCCGAAGTGCTCTTCGTGCGCGGCGATCTGCAGCACCGAGTCGGCCGAGGTGTAAAGGATCGGCTTGCCGCTGGCGACATGCTCGTCACCGAGTTCGTCGATGATGGTGGTGCCCGAGGCATGGCAGTTGCCCAGCCAGCCCGGCACGCCCGTCAGTTCTTGCAGCTTGTCGGTCAGCTCTTTCGGGAAGGACGGCACGGTTTTCGGGAAGTAGCCCCAGTCGAACAGCACCGGCACACCGGCGATCTCCCAGTGGCCGCTCTGCGTGTCCTTGCCGGTCGACTGCTCGCGTGCGGCGCCCCAGGCGCCCTTGAAACCGTCGCGCTGGCTGAAGCCCGCGGCCCATTCGCCGCTGGCCTTGTGCGCAGCGGCAGCCAGGCCGAGGCTTTCCAGGTTGGGCAGCGCCATCGGCTTGCCCTCTTTCGCCGCCCAGGCGGCGATGTGACCAAAGGTGTTACTACCTGCGTCGCCGTATTTGTCGGCGTCGGGCAAGGCGCCCAGGCCGAACGAGTCAAGCAGAAGAATGAATGCGCGTGACATGGAATCGCTCGCTATAGATTAATTGGCTTCGCTGCGCGGGATCGCACCCAGGCGCTCGACGAAGCCGTGGATCAGATTGACCAGGTCCTTGGCCGCGATCGCGGCGTACTTCAGGGTCTGCTCGTGCGACAGCGGGAACGGGGTCAGGCCTTCGGCCAGGTTGGTGATGGCCGAGATGCCGGCGACCTTCAGGCCGCAGTGGCGCGCCGAAATCACTTCCGGCACCACCGACATGCCGACCACGTCGGCGCCGAGCGCCTTGAATGCGCGGATCTCGGCTGCCGTTTCGAAGTTCGGGCCCGGGCAGGCCAGGTACACGCCTTCGTTCAGGGTGATGCCCTTGCTTGCTGCGGTTTCCTTGATCAGGGCGCGCAGCTCGGCGTCGTAGGCATTGGCCATGCTGAAGAAACGCGGGCCGAAGCGCTCGTCGTTCGGGCCGGCCATCGGGCTGCCCGGCAGCAGGTTGATGTGGTCGTTCAGGACCACGACGCTGCCCGCATCCACTTCAGGACGCAGCGAACCGGCGGCGTTCGTCACCAGGAGCATCTCGCAGCCGATCAGTTTAAAAGTGCGCACGGCGGAGGTCATCACGGCCGCGCCATAGCCTTCGTAGAAGTGGCCACGGCCCTTCATGCACACCACCGGCACGCCGGCCAGGGTGCCCAGCACCAGCTCGCCGGCGTGGCCGTGCACGGTGCTGATCGGGAAGCCCGGCAGGTCGGCGTAGCTGATCGAGACCGCATCAAGCATCTGCTCGGCCAGCACGCCCAGGCCCGAGCCCAGGATCAGTGCGGCGCGCGGTGCGAAACCGGGCTTGCGGGCCTTGATGACTTCTGCTGCTTCGAATGGGGTATTGCTGAACATGGTCGTCCTTGTGTGCGGAATCGGGAGATGGTGTGAGGAGGCTGGCACAGCAGTTGCTACAGAACAGTAAGCAAGGGGCACATATCAGCCGGAATATTATAACTATGCATGAGGGCCGATATGTATGGCAAATACCATTTTTCTTCTCGATTTATTTGTTTAAAAAATAAATGAACCGGTGTATTGTTGACATGCAGATACAGGATGCCAAGATTGTTTTGACACTTACAAAACATTTATCTAGTATCAATGAACATTTGTTTATACCGACCATCACTCACTGCCTACGACCGTGACCGAGCTGCCAAAAAAAGAACAGTTGTACGAGCTGATTCGCGCGAACCCTTTCATTTCGCAGCAGGACCTCGCCACCCAGCTGGGGCTGTCACGCTCGGCCGTGGCCAATTACATCGCCACCCTGGTGCGTGAACGCCGCATCCTGGGGCGTGCCTACGTGCTGCCGGACCAGCGCCCGATCCTGTGCATTGGCGCTTCCAACCTGGACCGCAAGCTGCGCACCGCGGCCAAACTGGTGCTCGGCACCTCGAACCCGGCGACGCAGGACGAATCCTTCGGCGGCGTGGCGCGCAACATCGCCGAGAACCTGGCGCGCCTGGGGGCGCCCACGGCATTGATCACGGCGGTCGGCAACGACGCCTCCGGCCGTGCCCTGCTCGCCCATGCCGAGGACGCCGGCATCGACACCCGCGGCGCGCTACGCCTGGACGGCGTCAGCAGCGGTACCTACACCGCGGTGCTGGACCGCGACGGCGAGATGGTGGTGGCGCTGGCCGACATGGCGCTCAACGACAAACTGAGCCCGGCCTTCCTCGCCACCCGCCAGCAGCAGCGCGCCAGCGCGGCGCTGGTGGTGGCCGACCTGAATCTCCCACGCGACACCATCTCTACCCTGCTGGACGATGCGGTGCGCGACGGCGTCCCGCTGGTGCTGGTCGCAGTCTCGGAACCGAAGATGGTGCGCCTGCCGCACAACCTGCTCGGCCTGCGCCTCCTGATCGTCAACGAAGGCGAACTGGCGGTGCGGGTCGGCCGCAGCCTGGAGAGCGACGCCGCCATCGGCGCGGCTTGCGCCGAAGTCCAGCGCCAGGGCGTGCAGGACGTGATCGTCACGCGCGGCGCGCGCGGCGTCATGTATACCTCCCCCGCGGGCGTGATGCGCCTGGATGCGCCGGCGGTCGACGTGGTCGACGTCACCGGCGCCGGCGACGCCTTTGCCGCCGCCGTCTGCTGGTCGCTGCACAGCGGCGAGGCCGACCTCGGCCTGGCCTGCCGCCGCGGCCTGCAGCTGTCCGCCATGACCATCGAGTGCGAGCAGACCGTCTGCCCGACGCTCGAACCCGGCCATTTCGATGGCCTTGGAACCAAACTCACCGAATCCGTACTGGACTGACCATGCAATCCTTCCTCCTGTTCTCGCCCGAAGTCGCCAGCGCGCGCGCTGCCGGCAATCCCGTCGTGGCGCTCGAATCGACCATCATCTCGCACGGCATGCCCTACCCGCAGAACGTGCAGACCGCGCGCGAAGTCGAAGCGGTGATCCGTGACGCCGGCGCCGTGCCGGCCACCATCGCCATCATCGACGGCAAGATCTGCGTCGGCCTCTCGGAAGAACAGCTGGAGCTGCTGGGCTCCTCCCCCGAGGCCATGAAGGTCAGCCGCCGCGACCTGGCCTACGTGCTGGCGCAGAAGCGCCTCGGCGCCACCACCGTGGCCGCCACCATGATCTGCGCCCAGCTGGCCGGCATCGAAGTGTTCGTCACCGGCGGCATCGGCGGCGTGCACCGCGGCGCTGAGACCAGCTTCGACATCTCGGCCGACCTGCAGGAGCTGGCCCACACCAGCGTTGCCGTCGTGTGCGCCGGCGTGAAGTCGATCCTCGACATCGGCCTGACCCTCGAATACCTGGAAACCCACGGCGTGCCGGTGCTGAGCGTCGGCCAGCCCGGCTTCCCGGCCTTCTTCACGCGTGACAGCGGCTTCAAGGCCGACTTCCAGCTCGATACGCCGGAAGAACAGGCGGCCTTCATCCGCACCAAGTGGCAGCTCGGCCTGCAGGGCGGCGTGGTGGTGAGCAATCCGGTCCCGGGCGAATCAGCGATGCCGGCCGCGGAGATCGACGCCATCATCCAGCAGGCGCTGGGCGAGGCCGACCGGCAAGGCGTGAAAGGCAAGGCGGTGACGCCCTTCCTGCTGGCCCGCATCAAGGAGCTGACGGAAGGCCGCAGCCTGGCCACCAACATCGCCCTGGTCAAGCACAACGCCCTGGTCGGCGCGCGCCTGGCCGTGGCCCTGAACGCCACGCCGGCGACGTAAGCAAGCGCCATGTCGATCGACCTGAAACAGCTGCGCTACTTCCTGGCGGTGGCCGAAGAGAAAAGCTTCTCGCGCGCCGCCGAACGCCTGCACATCTCGCAACCGCCGCTGAGCCAGCAGATCATGAAGCTGGAAAGCGAACTCGGGGTGCGCCTGTTTACCCGCACCACGCGCAGCTTCGAGCTGACGGTGGCGGGCAAGGCCCTGATGCTGGAAGCGGCCGAGCTGCTGGCCAAGATGCGCATGACGATCGACACCATCCGCCAGATCGACCGCGGCGAAGTGGGCCGCCTGCGCGTGGGCATCGTCGGCTCGGCGATGTGGGGCCCCATCCCTGCCTTGCTGGAGCAGTTCCAGAGCCAGTATCCGCGCGTGACCTGGACCATCCACGAACTGGGTCCGAACGACCAGTGGGAAGCGCTGCGCGCCAAACAGATCGACGTTGGCTTCTGGCGCGAGCCGCGTATCGAGGCGGACGTGCTGAAGCAGGCCGGCCTGCGCCAGGACCTGTGCTCGCGCGAGAACGTGTGCGTGGCGATCAGCGAGAAGCATCCGCTGGCGCAGAATGATGCGATCGAACTGATGGACATCGCGGACGAGCCGATGCTCACCCTGCACCTGGACCAGTCGGCCGAGCCGCGCTACCTGATCCAGTGCTGCGTGAACGCGGGCTTCCAGCCCACCATCTTCCAGGAAGCGGCCGAGCCCCAGACCCTGCTGGCCATGGTCGGCGCCGGCCTGGGCGTGGCCCTGCTGCCGCAGACCACCAGCCGCATCGGCTGGCCGGGCGTGCGCTTCCTGCCGGTCCGGACCGATCCGCCTTCGGCCAATCTCTATATTACCTACCCGGTGGAGGGCGATGCGCCCGTGGTGCGGGCCTTCCTGAACATCCTGTTCCCGGAAGAGACGCCGGCCTGAAGGCGCCGCGCTTACAGAATTTTACGTCAGACAACGTCGGCTAACACAGCGGCGGCGCAGAATCGGGCCATGAACCGATTCCCTCTCGCCGCCCTCTTCTTCTGTCTCGCGGGCGCCGCCCATGCCGGCGAACAGACCGTGACCGTCCCCGCCAAAGCGCTGGACCAGCTGCTGTCGACCTATGCCCTGATCAAGGCGCAGTATGTCCAGCAGCCCGACGACGCCAAGCTGCTCGGCGCCGCCCTCAAGGGCATGCTTGCCTCGCTCGATCCGCATTCCCAATACCTCGATCCGGACGCCTACGCCGAGATGGCACAGGAACGCGACGGCGACTACGTCGGGATCGGCATCGCAGTGGAGCCCGCGGCTGACGCGCTGGCCGTGCTGTCGGTGAGCGAAGGCTCCCCCGCCGCGCTGGGCGGGATCAAAGGGGGCGACAGCATCGTCGCCATCGATGGCAAGCGCCTGGCCGGCATGCGCGAGCAGGAGCTGGCGAAACGCATGCGCGGCCTGCCCGGCAGCACGGTGAAGATCGGCTTTCGCCGCGGCGGCGCCGGACCGGTGCGCACGGTCGCCCTCGAGCGCACGGCCTTGAAGGCGGACACCGTCCGCACCAGCATGCTGGCGCCGGGGGTGGCCTGGATCCGCATTTCCGAGTTCGAAGAAAACACCGCCGCAGACCTGGCCGCCGCGCTGGCGGCGCTCGACACGGCGGGCAAGCCAGGCGGGCCGCAAGGCATCGTGCTCGACCTGCGCAACGATCCAGGCGGCGCGGTGCAGGCTGCCGTGGGCGTGGCCGGGGCCTTCCTGCCGCAGGGAGCAGTGGTATTCTCGGCTCGCGGCCGGGCCGCGGGCGCCGACAGCAGCGTGACGGTCGACCAGCGTTTCTACCGCACTCCCGGCGAACCCGACGTGCTGGCAAGCCTGCCTTCCTGGACCCGCACGGTCCCGCTGGTGGTGCTGGTGAACGGCTCCTCCGCTTCTTCCGCCGAGCTGCTCGCCGGCGCATTGCAAGACCACCGGCGCGCGACCGTGGTCGGTACGCGCAGCTTCGGGAAGGGTTCGATCCAGACGGTGTTCCCTCTGGCCGACGGCGGCGCCGTCAAGCTGACCGTCGCGCGCTACTTCACGCCGAACGGCAGGGATATCCAGGCCAGCGGGATCGAGCCCGACATCGTGGCGGCGCCGCGCAAGGACCGGAGCGGCGCGCCGCGGCTGCTGTTGCGCGAATCGGACCTGGAGCACCATCTGGAAACCACCCTGCCGGCGACGGCGCAGTCGGACCGTGGGACGGTCGAGAATTCGCGCACGTTCGGGACGCGTGACGATGCGGCTCTGGCCGCTGCCATCGAGCAGCTGGCGCCCAAACCGGGGCTGATGGGCAGGGCCAGCGCGCTGCTGCACAAACTGGGCGCGAGGGCCAAGCTGTAAGCTTCGCTACTGGCGCTTGATTTCGACTGCCACGGTGTTGAGCGAAGCGATCTGGTGGCGGCGTTCCACTGGGCGGGTCAGCACCCGCATCGTGATGTCGAGGGGGACGCCGAGCTTGGCAAGTTCGGTGGCGGCACGCGGCCGGCCTTCGCTGGCGGCCTCGTGAATCGCGGCGTCGATGAGCAGTGCGGTCTTGTAATCAGTTCGTCGGTCCATTGATTCATCCTAACATCCCCTCTGCACGCACTCCAAGGCACACGCCCTTTAACAAAACTAATTGCAACAGTCGCGCCGATTAATTTTGTTTGGAATGCAATATTTTCTTTATTCTGCGTTACTTCGCGCACCGTTCTCAGCCAGCAACTGGTGCAAACTCTTGTCAAAAGATGAACAACAACCTCATTAAAACCTTTTACAAGGAGCACACCATGAAAACCACCGCTACCGTTTCCGCCCTGATGCTGGCTGTTGCCATGATGGCCACCGGCTGCAAGAAAGCCGACAACGATCCAAGCACCGGTCCTGCTCAGGAAGCCGGCGCCGCGATCGACGCAACCGCAGCCGCCGCTGCGCAGAACACCAAGGAAGCCGCTCAGAACGTCGAGAACGCGACCGAAAACGCAGCCGCACGCGTTGACGCCGCTGCCGACCGCGCCGGCGAAAACATCGAGCAGGCAGCCGACAAGGCCGGCCAGAACATGCGCGAAGCTGGCGCCGAGGTCAAGCAGGAGTCGAAGGAAGCCGCCGCCGAAGTCCGCGCAGCATCGGACAAGGTCGGCGACAAGACCGGCGCCGCCCTGGAGCGCGCTGGCGAGAAACTGCAGGAAAAGCGTTAATCGCTTGATTGCCTGACCGGGGCCGCGCGCCCCGGCACGTGGCGCAGCCCGGCGGGCGGCTCAGTGAGTTGCCCCGCCGGCCTGCGCCACGTCGCGCTCCACCGTCACTGCCGTCTCCACTGCCGTCATGATGCCCAGGATGATGTCGTCCAGCGCCATCGCCGGCGGATCGTCCGGCCGCGCCTCGGCCTGCTCCGGCAGGAAGGGCACGTGGATGAAGCCCGCCTTCACCGGCTTACCTGCCGTGTGATGCATCAAGCCGTAGAAGACGTGGTTGCACACGAAGGTGCCCGCGGTCTGCGACACGCCCGCCACCAATCCTTTGTCGCGCATGGCCGCCACCATTGCCTTGATCGGCAAGGTGGTGAAGTACGCCGCCGGTCCGTCTTCGCGGATCGCGCGATCGACCGGCTGCTGGCCGGCGTTGTCGAGGATCGAGGCGTCGTCGACGTTGATCGCCACCCGCTCCACCGAGATCTCGGCGCGCCCGCCGGCCTGGCCGACGGCGATCACGATGTCCGGCTGCAGTTCGTCCACCATGGCGGCCAGCTGCTCGTTGGCCGCGCCGAACACGCAGGATAGCTGGCGCACCTCGACCCGGAACCCCTCGCCGCTCCAGCCCTCGAGCGCGCGCACGGCCTCCCAGGCCGGGTTGATGGTGGCCTTGTTGAAAGGCTCGAAACCAGTGAGCAGGACAGTTTTCATCATTGGTTCATCAGGAAGTAGAGCAGGAAGATGTTCGCCACCAGCAGCGGCAGCGCGGTCGGGATCTGGGCCCGGATCACGGCGTTCTTGTCGGGCAGGTCGAGCAGCGCGGCCGGCACGATGTTGAAATTCGCCGCCATCGGCGTCATCAAGGTACCGCAATAGGCGCTGAACATGCCGATCGCCGCCATCACGGCCGGGTTGGCGCCATAGACGCCGACCAGCACCGGGATGCCGACGCCGCCCGCCATCACCGGGAAGGCGGCGAAGCCGTTGCCCATCACGATGGTGAACAGCGCCATGCCGATGCAGAATACCGCCACCGCCACGAAGCGCGAATCCATGTTGATGTACGAGGTGGTCACGTGCGCCACTGCCTTGCCCACGCCGGCCTCGGTGAACAGCAGGCCGAGCACCGCCAGCATGTGCGGCAGCACGACGGCCCAGCTCATCGCATCGACCAGGCGGCGTGCCTCGCGCACGCCCTGCAACGGCGTAGAGCGCGTCAGCCAGCAGGCCGCGGCGAGCGCGATCAGCGCGGCGCAACCGAGGCTGACCAGGGTCAGGTGCTTGGGGTCGAGCAGCGGCACGCTGCCCACCTGCACGTCCTTGAATAAGGTGGCGCCCAGCATGGTCACCAGCGGCAGCAGTAGCGCCGGGATGAACAGCCGGTTGCCCAGGCGGGAGCTGGACGCGCGGCGCTCTTCTTCCGGCAACACGGCGGCCTTGCCCGCGGTGACGCCCTTGAAGCCGGCGACCAGCGCCATCAGGATCATCAGCGCACCCACCAGCGCCGGCGGAAAGCGTTCTCCCGCCAGGTAGAGCAGTGCGTACAGGCCCCAGAACAGCGCGGTGCTGAAGCGCCGCGGATTGCTACGATCAACCAGGTTCATCGCGGCCACCGCCACGAACAGCAGGCCGACCAGCACGTAGAAAAGTTCGAGCGTGATCATGCTTTGCCCAACTCCCGGCGCAGTTGCGCGTCGAGCCGGCGCAGGTTCCAGGCATGGATGACGAAGGCGGTGATCGCGGTCGGGATGCCCCACAGCGCCATGTGCACCGGATTGACCGCAATGCCCTCGGCCTGCAGGATGGTCTGCATCAGGACGATGGCGCCGAACGCCACGAAGATGTCTTCGCCGAAGAACAAACCGACGTTGTCGGTGGCGGCGGCCATCGCGCGGATGCGGTGGCGCAGGTGTTCCGGCAGGCTGCCGTATTGCGTTTCGGTCGCGGCTTCGGCCATCGGCGCCACCAGCGGGCGCACCATGGTGGGATGGCCGCCCAGGCTGGTCAGGCCGGCCGCGGCCGAGGTCTCGCGCGCGAACAGGTAGACGATCAGGAGACGCCCCGCCGTGGCCGACTTCACCTTCGCGATCGCCGCCTGGGCACGTTCGCGCAGGCCGAAGCGCTCCAGCAGGCCGATGGCGGCCAGCGGCAGCAGCAGGATCAGCGGCAGGTTGCGCGTCTTCACAAAAGCGGCGCCCAGCGACGCCAGGATGGTTTCCACCGGCATCGCGGCGGCGAAACCGGTGACGCCGCAGGCGGCGACCACCACCAGCACGGGGTGGATTCGCAGAAGGAACCCGGCGACGATGACGGCGACGCCGAGCAGCGGCCACAGGTTGACGGAAGTAGGCATGAACTCTCCGGCTCAGTTGAAAGCCGGGCAATCTTACCGCATGTTCCGCGCAGATTTGCTAGCGGAAATTTTAGCCGGGACGGACCGGGTTGAAGGCATCCTCGCCGACCACGGTGTTCCACTGGCGTACGTGGAAGGCGCGCACCAGGCCATGGGTGACGTAAGGATCTCTGGCGGCGAACATCTGGACCCTTTCCGGCGATTCGCAGCTGAACATCAGCACCGCATGGTCGGCGGGTTCGGCCAGCGCGCCGGCGATCACCAGTTCGCCGCGCTCTTGCGCTTCCCAGGCCAGCTTCAGGTGTTCGTCGCGGAATTCGCCGCGGCGTTCGAGGTAATCGGGGGCGAGGTCATACATGAGCAGATAGTGCACGGAGTCTCCGATGGTGGGCGGCGCGGCGGCCGGAATGGACGATCTTACTAGAAGTCCCAAGCGTGCGTTCTTCTACTGCGCCCTATGCCACACTCATCCCGACAGTAACCAACGCCAGGAGCATGCCATGAACAAGATCACCATTGCCGGCCAACCTCTGCATTCGGTCCTGAGCGCGGCGCCGGCCATCCTCATTCCCTTTGGCTTCATCCTTGACGCCATGCACAGCGCCACCGGCGACGAGGACTATGCCAAAGCTTCCTATCTGAGCATGGGCGCCGGCATCGTCGGCGGGCTGGCGGCCAGCGCCGCCGGCGTCGCCGACTACGTGGCCGACAAAGACAAACCCCAGGCCGCCGAAGCCAAGCGCGAAGGCCAGCTGCATGCGGCCCTCACCGGCGCCGCCCTGCTGGTCGGCGCCGCCAACCTGGTGCTGCGCCGCCAGGGCAGCCACGTGCGCGGCGGCTCGCTGGCGCTGACGGCGCTGTCGGCTGCCGGCGTGCTGGCCTCCGAATACCTGGGCCGGCGCATGTCGGGCGAATCAGGCGAACATGCCGAAGCGGGCGTCCACACCGACGACGACAAGGTGCGCATCGACCACACCGCGCCGGACGTCGAGCAGTACGTCGCTGCCGGCCCATCGACGATGCACGCGCCGGAGTAATCGCCCTTCCCCGCTTTGCTGTTGTAATAAGCCAACTGTTCCGCTACTCAGCCGTAACGCTATTCACTTAGCGAAGTGCCGCACAGAACAAACGTTCGCGGCAGGGGTAGACTGGAACCATGGACACTTCTAAGAAAATGGCAGCGGGGATCACGGGTTTCGCCAGCTTTCTCTGGTTGACCCTGACGGCCGCCGTGGCGGCCAACCAGCGCCGCCTGGTGTTCAATCCCTGCATCACCCCGGAAGTCGAAAGCCCGCGCAGCACCGGGCACCGCACCCGCCCCGTCGTCCTGCGCGCCAAGGACGGCACCCGCCTCTCCGGCTGGCTGCTCACCCCGCTCGTTCCCGGTCCACGTCCCGCCGTGATGTACTTCGGCGGCCGCTCCGAGGAAGTGTCCTGGGTCGCGCGCGACGCCGGCAAGCTGTTCCCTGGCATGACCGTGCTGGCCATGAATTATCGCGGCTACGGCCAGTCGCATGGCGTGCCGGAAGAAATCAACATGATCGAAGACGGCTGCACCCTGTTCGACTGGCTCGCCGCCCTCGGCCAGGTCGATGCCGCGCGCATTGCCGTGGTCGGCCGCAGCCTGGGTTCGGGCGTCGCGGTGCAGGTGGCGAAGGAACGCCCGGTGCACTCGGTGGTCCTGATCACGCCCTACGATTCGATCCTCGCCATCGCCAAGCGGCGCTTCCGCGTGATGCCGATCGAGTACATGCTGCGCCACCGCTTCGAGTCGATCAAATACGCGCCCTCGCTCAAGGCCCCGACCTACGTGCTGCGTGCTGCTGCAGACGACGTCGTGCCGCATTCGCACACCGACCAGCTGGTGGGCAAGCTCGCCACGCTGGTGGGCGACGATACGGTACCAAGCTCGGATCACATGAACATCCCCTACCTGGAAGCGACCCAGGCCCTGATCGCCAGCTTCCTCACCCGCCAGTTCGCCAAGCCGGCGGGCACACCCAAGCTGCCAGCCGGCGACGCCCCGCCAATCCAGGCCGAAGTCGGCAAGGAAGTCGGTCCCAAGCCTGAAGTCACAGTCCCCGCGATCGCTGCCGCCGCCGACACGATGAGCGCCGTAGCAAAATAATTGCGCAAAATTGTCAGCAGTTATATTTCCTTGGAATAAATTGCCAAGTAAAATCGTATTTGTCATCAATATGTCGCTTGATGCATATTTGACAGGCTGAGCTGCGTGTATCCAGGCTGTCGAAAGATGCACGGCGTTGCGGCCGTTTTCCGCTCCATTCCTGTTGCATGCAAACTACATGCAAGCGGTCTGTCGAGCGAAACGGTACCGCGATACATTTCGTAACCCCATGCAGGTCTTGAGGCTGACACAATGCGCTTCGCATTGCCCGGCTTCCCTGCGCTGTTGGCAATGCATTGCGCAGCCCGTTCCAGGCTCACTGTTGGGCCGGGTACAATATCGACTTTCCAGGAGCCTCATTCATGAAACTCAAGCAACTCACCATGACCATCGCGGCGCTGTGCGTCGCCGGCAGCGCCGCTGCGGCAGCACCGGCCGCGCCGAAGCTGGGCATGGTCTACGATGCGGGCGGCAAGTTCGACAAATCGTTCAACCAGTCGGCTTTCGAAGGCCTGCAGCGCTTCTCGAAAGAGACCGGCATCAAGGTCTTCGAAGCGCAAGCCAGCAGCGACACCCAGGCCGAGCAGGTGATGCGCGGCCTCGCGCGCAAGAAGCTCGACCTGATCGCCGCCATCGGTTTCTCCCAGACCCAGGCCGTCCAGAAGGTCGCCAAGGAATTCCCGAACGTGCGCTTCGTGCTGATCGACAGCATCGCGCAGGGTAACAACATCAACTCGGTGATGTTCAAGGAACAGGAAGGCTCCTACCTGGTCGGCGTCGCCGCCGCCATGGCCTCCAAGTCGCACAAGCTCGGCTTCGTCGGTGGCATGGACATCCCGCTGATCCGCGCCTTCGCCTGCGGCTACGCGCAAGGCGCCAAGGCCCAGTATCCGAAGTCGGAAATCATCCAGAACATGGTCGGCACCACTGCCGCCGCCTGGAACGACCCGGCCAAGGGCGGTGAACTGGCGCGCGCCCAGTTCGACCGCGGCGTCGACGTGGTCTTCGCCGTGGCCGGCGGCAGCGGCATGGGCACGCTGCAGATGGCCAAGGAAAAAGGCAAGCTGGCGATCGGCGTCGACTCCAACCAGAACTACCTCCACCCGGGCACCATGCTGACCTCGATGGTCAAGCGCGTGGACAACGCCATCTATGAATCCTTCATGGCGCAGAAGAACGGCACCTGGAAACCGGGCGTCACCTACAAGGGCCTGAAGGAAGGCGGCGTGGACTGGGTCCTGGACAAGGACAACCGCAAGGTCGTCTCGCCGGAGATGGAAAAGCGCGTGAACGCCGTGCGCACCGACATCATCAACGGCAAGATCAAGGTCATCGACTACCGCGCCGCGAGCAGCTGCCCGGTCTGATTCACCCATCCCCATTCTGAAGCGCGCCGCGCCGGTGAACCCGGTCCGGCGCGCTTTTGAATGAAGCACACTCACTTTTAATGTTGATCGCAATGCAGCCAGCCGTAGAATTTCGCAACATCAGCAAGGCCTTCGGGGCCGTGCAGGCGAACGCTGACGTCAGCTTCTCGATCGCCAAAGGCTCGATCCATGGTGTGATCGGCGAGAATGGCGCGGGCAAGTCCACCCTCATGAGCATCCTGTACGGCTACTACAATGCCGACAGCGGCCAGCTCCTGATCAACGGGGAGGAACGCCAGATCCGCACCTCGCAGGAAGCCATCGCCATGGGCATCGGCATGGTCCACCAGCACTTCATGCTGGTCGAGAACATGACGGTGCTCGACAACGTCATGCTCGGGACCGAGGGCGGATTCAAGCTGGCTGCCAAGCGCAAGGAAACCGAAGCGCAGCTGCGCGAGATCTGCGCGCGCTACCGCCTCGACGTCGACCCGCTGGCCACCATCCACGACCTGTCGGTCGGCGCCCAGCAGCGCGTCGAGATCCTCAAGCAGATCTACCGCAGCGCCGAGATCCTGATCCTGGACGAGCCGACCGCCGTCCTCACCGCCCAGGAAACCGCTTCGCTGTTCGAGATCCTGCGTCTGTTCAAGGAACAGGGCAAGACCATCATCCTGATCACCCACAAGCTGGGCGAGATCATGGAGATCACCGACCAGGTGACGGTGATGCGCGCGGGCCGCGTGGCCGGCGCCGTCGCCACGAAAGATACCTCGAAGGAACAGCTGGCCAACATGATGGTCGGCCGCCCGATCGAAGGCAACCTGCCGCGCAAGCCTTTCAACCCGGGCGCGCCGGTCCTGCAAGTGAGCGGGCTGCAGCTGGAAGACAAGCAGAAGGTCAAGCTGCTGACCGATATCGACCTCACGGTGCGCGCCGGCGAGATCGTCGCGATCGCGGGCGTGTCCGGCAACGGCCAGAGCGAACTGATGGAAATCCTGTCGGGCATGCGCCTGCCGACTTCCGGCCGGGTCGAATTCCTCGGCAAGGCACTGCCCTACGCCGGCCGCTCGAACGCCGACGGCCTGCCCGCCGTGTTCCGCGATCTCGGCATCGGCCACGTGCCGGAAGACCGCCTGCGCGACGGCGTCATCAAGGATTTCTCGGTGATGCAGAACACCGTGTTCGGCTACCAGGACCGCGTGCGCAACAAGATGGGCCTGTTCGACTTCGACGCCATCGCCAAGCGTTGCGCCCACCTGCTCGAGGCTTTCGACGTGCGTCCCAAGAACCCGGACCTGCGCATTGGCCTGCTTTCGGGCGGCAACCAGCAGAAGGTCGTGATCGCGCGCGAGGTCTCGTCCAGCCCGAAGCTGATGCTGGTCGGCCAGCCGACCCGCGGCGTCGACATCGGCACCATCGAAAGCATCCACACCCAGCTGCTGCGCCTGCGCGACGAAGGCGTGGCGATCCTGCTGGTGTCGACCGAGCTGGAAGAAGTGCGCGCCCTGGCCGACCGCATCGTGGTCGTCTCGAGCGGGCGCATCACCGGTGAACTGAACGTCGACGAATTCGATACCACCCGCATCGGCCTGTTGATGGGCGGGATGCACAAGCACTGATTATGAAAACGACTGAACTCCCACGCTGGGCCTCGGGCTTCGTCCTGCCGATCCTGAACCTGCTGTCCGCGCTGCTGGTCGCTGCGCTGGTGATCCATCTGCTGGGCGAAAGCCCGATCGAATCGCTGCAGATCCTGATCAACAGCGCCGTCATCAATCCGGAAGGCCTGAGCTACACGCTGTTCTACGCCTCCACCTTCGTGTTCACGGGCCTCGCGGTCTCGGTGGCGATGAAGGCGGGCCTGTTCAACATCGGCGCCGAAGGCCAGATGTACCTCGGCGGCCTGGGGCTCACCCTGGCCATGCTGTCCTTCGACGCTTCGCTCTCGCCCTGGCTGCTGATCCCGCTGGCGATGGTGGCCAGCGCCGTGTTCGGCGCCGGCTGGGCCTTCCTGCCCGGCTACCTGCAGGCCAAGCGCGGCAGCCACGTGGTGGTCACGACCATCATGTTCAACTTCATCGCCGCCAGCCTGATGAACTTCCTGATCCTGAAGCTGATCCCGGAAGGCGACCAGAACCCGGCCAGCCGCGTCTTCAGTGAAGCCGCGTGGATGCCGCGCCTGGGCGAATGGTTCCCGGTGCTGGGCGACACGCCCCTGAACATCGGCTTCTTCATGGCGATCGCCGCGCTGGTGATCTATGGCGTGATGATCTCGCGCTCGCCCTGGGGCTACAAGCTGCAGGCCACGGGCCTGAACCAGCACGCCGCCCACTACGCCGGCGTGCGCATCAGCCGCACCATCATCGTCGCGATGCTGATCTCGGGCGCCCTGGCGGGCCTGGCCGCCGTGAACTCGATCCTCGGCTCGACCCACTACCTGAGCCTGAATTTCCCGGCCGGCGCCGGCTTCATCGGCATCGCGATCGCGCTGATGGGCCGCCAGCATCCGGTCGGCATCTTCCTGTCGGCGGTGCTGTTCGGCGCGCTGATCCAGGGCGGCTTCGACCTGTCGCTGGAAAAGCCGAACATCCCGCAGGAGACCTTCATTTTCATTCAAGGCCTGATCATCCTGTTCTGCGGCGCGATGGAGAACCTGTACGCGCCCGCGGTGCTCAAGCTGATCAACGCAACCCGTAGCAAAGGCTAAGCCATGGAAGACTTCCAGTTCGCCAGTATCATCGTCTCCACGATCCGCAATGCGCCGGTCCTGATTTTCGCGGCCATGGCCGGCCTGTTCGCCGAGCGCAGCGGTGTGATCGACCTCGGCCTCGAGGGCAAGATCCTCGCTTCCGCCTTCGTCTCCGCGGGCGTCGCCTACACCTACCAGGACCCATGGATCGGCATCGCCGCCGGCATCCTGGCATCAAGTGCGCTCGCCATGGTGCAGGCCTTCGTGTCGATCACCCAGAAGGGCAACCAGCTGGTCGCCGGCATGGCGATCAACATCGCCATGAGCGGCCTGACCTTCGTGGTGGCCCAATACTTCTTCCAGCAGGGCGGCCGCACGCCGGAGCTGGGCGACGCGCGCCTGACCGATATCGTCCTGCCGGGCACCGCCGCGGTCGCCGACGTCCCCTTCCTCGGCTGGTTCTACGGTCACGTGATCGGCGGCCACTCGGCGCTGGTCTACGCCGCCTTCCTGCTGCTCCCGCTGGTGCACTGGGTGCTGTACCACAGCCGCTTCGGCCTGCGCCTGCGCGCCTGCGGCGAGAACCCGCATGCGGCCGATGCCGCGGGCGTGTCGGTCCAGAAGACCCGCTACACGGCGATGCTGATCGCCGGCGTGCTGTGCTCCTTCTCCGGCGCCTACCTGTCGATCGTCCAGAGCGGCTTCTTCCTGCGCGACATGTCGGCCGGCGCCGGCTACCTGGCCCTGACCGCGATGGTCTTCGGTAACTGGCGCCCGCTGCACACGGTGCTGGGCTGCCTGATGTTCGGCTTCTTCGGCGCGGTGCAGATCCAGATCGAAGGCGTGGACCTGCCGGTGGTGGGCCGCATCCCGGGCTCGCTGATCCAGATGATCCCTTACGTGCTGACCGTGGTCGTGCTGGCCGGCCTGATGGCCAAGTCGGTGGCGCCGAAGGCGCTGGGACGACCCTTCGTCAAGTCACGCTGAGGCTCGATGCCCACAAGAATGGCCTGCTTCCGCAGGCCATTTTTTTTGCCCAAAACCAGCAGCTCTTGCACAGCTTGTTAGCAAATGTGACTACCGTAAGCCTTTGTAAGCCCGGTCAACAAGCCTCATCCGGCAGCCGTTTGATGCTGAGGTGACACGAATAAATGGTCGCCAGAACCGGAACCAGAAAGGATTCATTCCATGAAGAAAGCACTTGCTACCCTGATCGTCGCTCTGTCCGCTACCTCGGCATTCGCCCAGACCACCTCGCCCACCACCGCAACCCCGGCCACGCCGGCAACTCCAGCGACTGCCGCCACCCCGGCTGTCCCGGCTACCCCGGCAACTCCAGCGGATCCGGCCACCCCGATCACCAGCGATACCTCGGGCGGCACCGGCGCCACTTCGGCTACCGCGGCTTCGCCAGCAGTCCCGGCGACTCCGGCTACCGCCGCTACTCCGGCGACTCCGGCAGACAAGACCGACGTCAAGCAGGACAAGCACACCAAGCACGACAAGAAGTCCTCGCAAAAGGATGCGAAGGGCACTTCCACCCACAAGTAATCGCTTCAAGCGCCGTGCGGCCCCGCACGGCGTTTATTGAACGACCGGATCGACCGTCGCGGCCCCGCTGGCGCGGCGGCTCGATCGCTTGAAGGTCCACATCACCCCTACCCCACCCGACACGCCGCTGTCCTTCACGTGCAAAGGACTGTCGCGGTTTGCCGTCCCTTTATAGCTTTCGAAACGCAGATAGCCGAACAGCCTGACATCTTCGTTCAGGCGGCGCGAGCCGAACAGGCCGAGACGCGTCATCAGGAGTCCGGAATCGGCCGCGTAGGCTGGCCGCGTCGCTGTCGCATACTGCGGCGCCACCTCGTAGAAATGGCGGTTGATGCGGCGGTCGCCGATGACCGCCGACAGGTTGGTTTCCAGCGTCCACAGCCCGCGCTCGCCCGCCAGCTCGTAGGCCAGGCGCGGCTCGAAGGTATAGCCGCGCGCATGCAAGCCACCGCGCGCCTCGATCACCGCGCGCAGCGGGAACTCGGCGCGCAGGCGGCGATTGTTGCCCAGGTCCGCCAGCCGCACTTTCAGGCGCGGGCCGAATTCCAGCAACGGGCCCAGGTCGGGCATGCCGGCGCGTTCGTCGACGTCGTCGGAATCGGAAGGCAGGGCGCCGGCGAAGCCGACATCGAGTTCGGCCCGGTCGCTGCTGAACAGGCGCGCGTTGATCCCCGAACGGTCCGCGCGCAGGATCTCGCCCCGGTAGACGATATTCGGAAAGAGCAGCAGACGCGATTCGCGCTCGTCGGAAGCCGGATAGGACGGGGTGGACAGGGCGGCGGCGCCGACGCCGATCTCCCACAGGGGGAGAGACTGGTCGGGACTGGACTGCGCGCTGGCCGCGCTCGAGAGGATCAGGCAGCCGCAGCAGGCGGCCTTGGAAAGAAGGTTCATGGTCTTGGCGTGGGTTCGGGTGAACCCGATTCTATCCAAGACCATGGGCAGGGTGCGCCGCACACGCGCGCCGCACCCTGGGGACTAAACGCGGATCAAGCCTTGTCCGGGAAAATCGCCTGCAGGAGCGCCGCCAGGTTGTAGCCGCCCTTGATCAGCTGGGTCTTGGCGACCGCCGAGCTCGGCACCGGATAGTTCTGCGGCACTTCCAGCGTGAAGGTGTAATAGGTCTCGCCCTTCTTGCCGGTCTGCGGGCTCAGCTTGCCCGGCACCACGTCCTGGTAAGCCAGCTTGGCCGCCACCAGCGCGTCGTCGGCCCACTGGTACGGCCAGGTGATCGGGTCGCCCTTGGCCTTGGCCACCTGCGGATTGCCGGCGATCGCGGCTTCCGCGAACTGCTCCGGGGTCTTGGTCTTGATGCGGCGGAAGGCGTAGTCCACCGTGGTGCTGTCCCAGTAGGAGTGGAAAGGCTTGGTCAGGGCCCTGGGCACGCCTTCGCGCACCGGCGCTGGCTCGCCCGGGCCGATCAGGCCATCGGCCAGCGCGGTGATCTTGGCGTCGTCCAGCAGCAGGTTGTTGCCGCCGCGCGAATCGAAGATCGCGGTCTCGTCGACTTCGGCGTGGGTCTTCGGCACCACGAACTTGCCGTCCTTGCTCACGAAGGCCGCGCCGACGTGCAGCGGCTGGTGGATGTCGCCCGCGAAGTGGGTCAGCAGGATCAGGGCCTGGCGCTTGGTGAACTTGTGCGGGTTCAGCGCAGGATCGGTCTTGCCCTGCAGGACCGCGATGCACTGCTTCAGGGTCTGCACGATGTCCTCGTCCGCCGTACCGACGCCGTGGTCATGGTATTTCTCGAGCTGGAACGGGACGTCGGTGTAGTGGTATTCGCTGTGCTTGGGATTGGCGCCGACGTAGTCGACCATTTCCTGGGTCTGCGGGCCGCAATACGTGCCCTTCACGCAATCGGCCCAGTTGGCGATCGATTCGAGCGTTTCGCCCGGCAGCAGCAAGGCCTGGATCTGCTTCTGGGCAGCCGAGCCCTTGAGCAGCTTGTCGGCGATGGCGCCCACGGCGCGGTGGCCGTCACGGCCCCAGGCGGCGGCGTCGAAGGAGGCGAAGGCGCTGGTCAGCGCCAGCACACAGGCGAGTTTTTTCATGGTCATCCTTGGTTGATACATGGGGCCTTACTTGGCCTTGTTAATACGGGCGGCACTCGGCGCCAGCGCGGCGCCCTGCCCTTCGTTGTTGCGCAGGTAGGCGACCAGGGCGTCGAGGTCCAGCAGGCCAGTCTCGATGCGATTGCTGCCCTTGGCGAATTCCGGGAAGTTGTCGCCGCCTTCAGCCAGGAAGTTGTTGGCAACGATGCGGTAGGTCTTGCCTTCTTCCAGCGGCTTGCCATTCAGGGTGATGGCGCCGACGCGGCTGCCCGCCGGGCGCTTGTCATCCCATGTGTAGCTGAAACCGTTCGACACCTGCAGCATCGCCCCATTGCTCGATTCCGAGCGCCACTGCTGTTCCAGCACGCGGCGGATCTGGGCGCCGTTCAGGTCCATCACCACCAGGGTATTCCCGAACGGGAGCACGGCCTGGGTCTGGCCGAAGGCCGCCACGTTGTCCGGGCCCGCTTCCAGGTCCTTGCGGATGCCGCCTTCATTCATGAAGCCGATCTGCACCCCCATGTTGCGGGTGGCGGCCAGAATGGCATCGGCGATCATGTTCCCGAGCGGCGCTTCGCCGGCCTCGTTCTGCTTGCGCAGCACCGGCGCCGAGGCCAGGCGCGCGATCGGGCGGCTCAGGGCCGCGCGGCTGCTTTCCTTGACCTGCGCGATGAAGGCGACCATCTTCTCGTCGGCCGGGTAGTCGCCCGCCTTCATCAGGACGTTCTCGACCTTGATGTCGCCCACGACGCCCGCGCCCTTCTGCACCTTCATGGCGATGCGGGTCAGCAGGTGGCCATAGGACGAGGCCTGGGTCACGGTGCGGCCGTCGACCTTGCACAGGTAGCCTTCGTGGGTGTGGCCGGTGATGACCAGGCGGATGCTCGGGTCGAGCTTCTTGACGATGTCGACGATCGGGCCATTGAGCTGGCTGCAGCCGGGGGTCATCGGGCTTTCCTTGGTGCGGCCGCCTTCGTGCACCAGGGCCACGATCACGTCGGCGCCCTGGCGGCGCATGTCGGGGATGGCGCGGTTGATGGCCGCGGCCTCGTCGCCGAATTCCAGACCGGCGATACCGGAGGCCATCACCACCGAGCGGGTGTCCTGCAGCACCACGCCGACCAGGCCGACCTTGATGCCCTTGACCTCCTCGATCTTGAAGGCCGGGATAAAGGGCTTGCCGGTGGCGGCGTCGACCACGTTGCCGGCCAGGTAGGTGAAGTTCGCGCCACGGTAATCCTTGCTCATCTGGCAGGCCTTGTCCGCGCGCGGCGAATCGCAGCCGCCGTGCTGCTGGCGCAGCAGTTCCTTGCGGCCGGCGTCGAATTCGTGGTTGCCGACCGCGGAGGCGCGCAGGTTCAGCATATTCATCGCCGCGATGGTGGGCTCGTCCGCCCACAGCGAGGACATCGCCGGGCTGGCGCCGACCAGGTCGCCGGCCGAGACGAACAGCAGGTCCTTGTCCTGCTTGCGCCAGGCCTGCAGCGCGGCCGCCACCGCCTCGACGCCGCCGGCGCGGATCGCGGGCGCCTTGCCGCCGTCGGGATTGGTCGGGGTGTAGCGGCTCGGTTCCAGGTTGCCGTGGAAGTCGTTCAGGGCAACCAGGTTGATCTCGATCGGGCCGCGAAAGGCGGGACCGCTCGGTCCCTGCGTGGCGCATCCCGAGAGCGCAAGGGCAAGCAGCAGGGGAAGGAGTCGGGCGCGTGGAGGAACGGTCATCATATAAACGTCAATACTTGAGGGTGGATGTAAAAACAGGCCCTTGCGGGCCTGTTCTGTACTGCTCGCTGCAGTCAGCCGTTTGAGGCGGCTGACATTGTAGCGCCGATCAGATGTCGACCGACAGGGTCACCGACGCGAAGCGCGGTGCGCCCAGGTAGTAACGCAGGGTGCCGACGGTGGTCACGCCCGGGAAGGTCGTGGTGTTGGTTATGCTCTGCGACGACGGGTTGATGTACTGCTTGTTGGTGATGTTGCTGATGTTGAACTGCAGCTTCGGACGCTTGAAGATACCGTAGTTGTCGAAGGTGTAGCCAGCATCGAAGCCGTAGGTGGTATAACCCGGTGCCCATTCGTCGTTCACCAGGGTGCCTGCCTGACGGCTGGTTGCCTTGGCCTTCACACGAGCGAAGAAGGTGCCCTGCGAGTATTCCAGCGACAGGCCGGCCTTCAGCTTCGGTGTCAGCGGCATTTCCTTGCCGGCGGTCGGCAGGGTACCGGTGGCGCTCACGCGCAGGTTGTCTTCGATCTTGCTGCGGGTGTAACCGAAGGACGCGTAAGCTGCCCAGCCGTTGATCGGGGTGTTACCCGCTTCGATTTCGATACCGTGGTTCTTCACGTTGCCAGCGTTGGTGTAGCTGCTGGTGTTGGTGATCGGGTCAAACGCGGTCGCCTGGCGGTTCTTGAAGTCCACCATGAACGCGGTCACGGTCGCGATGAAGTTGTTGCTCTGGTGACGGTAGCCGATGTCGGTGTTCCACGAGGTCTCTTCCGCCACGTCGCCGCGCAGGGTCGGCACGCCGTTGGTCAGGATCACGTTGGTGCCGACGTTGCTGAACACGAAGTTCGGCGGGGCTTTCATGTTCTTCGCCACCGACGCGAACAGCTGGTCGTCGTTGGTGATGCGGAAGCGTGCGCCCAGCTGCGGCAGCACATCGTCGTACTTCTTCTCGATCTTGTAGGTCGGGTTCTGGTTGCCTTCGCTAGCGTAGTTCGTGAAGTCACGCTTGATGTTCGGCGTACGCAGGCCCAGGTTCAGGGTCAGCTTGTCGTCCATCATCGTGATCGTGTCCTGGATGAAGAACTGGTACGCGGTCGAGATGGTGTGCCAGTCACGGCTCTGGAACAGCGAGCCATCGGCGCGGTGGACCTGATAGATTTGCAGGTACGGATCGACCGGACGGCCGTCGTCGGTCACCGCGACCATCGGGCCGGTCTGACGGTGGTTGGCGCGTTCGTACCAGAAGCCACCCAGGATGTTGTGGTTGTTCCACTGGTAGTTCAGCGACGAGGTGACGCCAGGACGCTTGGTGTTGGTGACCGACGCGTTCGCCATGATGATGGTGTCGAGCGTGTCGCCGTCGCCGTTCAGGTCGATCGATGCGGTGTTGCGGTTGGTCGTCGGGTTCAGGAACGAGCCGCTTTCGCGCTGGACGCGCTGCTGCAGGCCGCCGTTACCGAAGCCATACCAGAAGTACGGCAGGATCTTCAGGTCGAGGTTTTCGCTCAGGCGGAACTTGGCGGTAGCCGAAGCGATCGCGTTCTTGAACGGGTTGATGTACAGGCCGTGGTACAGCGGCGACTGGGTCGGTTCGACCTGGGCGGTACCCGCGCGCGGGGTCAGGTGGCCGGCGAAGAAGTCGCTGGTGTCGTAGTAGTAACCACGGGTGTTCAGCTCGGTCTTGGTCAGGTTGTTGATGCTGTTGTTCAGGGCTTCGTTCCACAGCAGGGTGGCGTGGATGTAGTTGAAGCGATCCCAGTCGTAGTTGAAGCCGGCGTCGATGTGGTCGCGCTTGGCGCTGCCCTTGCCCTTCCACTTGTCGGTCATCGCGCGCGACACCGAGACGAATGCCTTCGAACGGCCATCCGGCAGCTTGCCGGTATCGTAGCGCACGAAGGTCTTCCACATGTTCAGCTGGCCGGCGGTCTGCATGAAGCGGACGCGCTGGTTGTTTTCCGGATTACAGGTGTTGATGCCGAAGTTACCGCCGGTCGCGCCGACTTGCGGCGAGTCGACGTCGGTCGAGCCCTGGGTCACGAACTGCGAGCAGGTGTTTTCCTGGTCAACGTATTCCTGCGGGAACACCGAGAACGAACCCGAGTCGTTCACCGGCACGCCGTTGATGGTGGCGCCGATCTGGTCGCTGTTGAAGCCGCGCAGAGTCAGGCCGCCGCCGAACAGGCCGGTTGCATCGTGGTTGTAGCTGTTCACTGCCGGCAGCAGTTCCAGTGCCTCATAGGCGTTGCCGGTCGGGCGCTGCTTTTCCAGTTCCGCTGCGGTGACGGTCGAACGCGCTTTCGGCGCTTCTTCGAAGACCATCAGACCCATACCCAGTTTCTTGCCGGTGATAACAACTTCCGAGCGAACCTGGCCTTCGTCAGACGTTGCCGTCTGGGCTTGGGCGACGCCGGTGCATGCCAGGCATGCCAGGGCGATCGCGCTCAGGCGCAGCTTCGGTTGTTGGTTAAAAGCGGATTGCATTCAAAACTCCCCTAGAGTGTCATTATGAAAACTACAACAGCAAGTACAACACCTGCATGAATTCTTGCCAAAAGCACCAGGCTTTTGCAGCGGCATGGCAGTGTAAGGTCTGAATATGTCCGGTTGATGACGCGCCCGGAGCCACACGGAATCAGCGACGACTTGACGGAAAGTCTTTCCATTTAGTCATTCGCCGACTATGCATGAGTGCATGTAGCGTGACAAATACCATTTCGCTTACAAATTTATACGTATTTCGTATAAGTCCCGTCGAGATCCTGTGTGGGTTGCCCGCAACACAGTATTCACCTACGGAAATTGCTGCGGCGCGATTATAAAAGGAGTGATTCGACAGTGAAACGAATTAATTTGTAAATCCGTTTTGCCAAGAAGAAGTGAAGACAATGTGTAGCGCGACGGCCACACATTGTCCTTTTGGAAGAGATTGGCACTGTCAAGCGCCAATTTTTTGATCAGCGCCTGATAGCCCCGGCGCTGCGGGCCAGTTCCGCAATACGGGCTTCGAAGGCCGTGAAACGCTCGTCCAGCTGGCGGGTCAGGCGTTGTTTTTCCGCACTCGGCAGGAAGGCGTAACGGATGCTGTTGTATGAGGTGCGCTTCATTTCCGCGTAGTCCGGCTTGTAGCGGCTGGCGAACAGCACGTATTCGTTGGACAGCGTGTGGCGCGTCACGCCCGCGTCGTCGGTCGAGATCACGTAGGGCACGCCGTATTGCCGGTACAGGGTGACCGGGTGGTTGGCGCCCTCGATGCCGCTGATGAAGGCGTTCGATGTCAGGTTGATCTCGACCGGGATGTCGTCCTTACGCATCTTCGCCAGGATGCTTGGGGCGTTGGTCTCGTGCGCCAGGTCGATGCCGTGGCCGATGCGGTTGGCGCCGGCGACGACCAGGGCCTGGTCGATGTGGAACTTGAGGCCTTCCGGCGGCACGTCGCCCATTGCCAGCTCGCCGGCGTGCATCGCCACCTTCACTTCCGGGTAGCGCGACTTCAGGAAGCGGAACATCTTCATGTGCAGTGCGTAGTCGCGCATCGACACCATGGTGCTCTCCTGGCCCACGATATTGACGCCGACGATCTTGTCGCTCATGGCCGCGGCCTTGAAGCCCGACACCATCGAGGAGAACACCTGCGACGGGTTCAGGAGACGCAGCACATAGGTCTGGTAGCGCATGGTGAAGCGCTCGTCATCGATGCCTTCGGCCGACTCGTGGATCTTGTTGACGAAGTCCTCGGTGGATTTCTTGAAGCCGGCGTCCTGGTCCAGCATCGCCAGCCAGGCGCCCATCTGGGCGTCGAACGCCTTGTCGTCTCCGGCGTTCTGCCAGGCCTGGGCGTCGAATTCCTTGTTCACGACGAAGGGCGACATCTTGAACATGGTCTCGATGTAGCTGACGTTTTCCGCGATGGCGCGTTTTTTGAGTTCCAGCAGGCCTTCATGGAAGTTCGCGTTCGACACCGGACCGAAGAAGCCGAAGGTCTGGAAGAACAGGCGGTCCGGCGGCGGCTGGATCGCGCCGTGGTTGTTGAAGTCCTTGTTCGACCAGCGCTGCAGCAGCTCGCGGTAGGTGAAATCGTCGGCGTAGACCTCGGCGGTGGACAGGCAGTTGCGCTCCTTGGTCGGCTTGGCGCGCTCGGCCTCGACGACTTCCTTCCTCGTTTCGATCTGGTAGGTCTGCTTGTTGACGCAGTAGCCCTGCTTGTCGAGGAAGTCGACGTACTGCTCGGCGTAGACCGAACCGGAATAATGGTGGTGCAGGTCGCCGCCCTTCGGCATCTGGGTGAAAAACAGGGTCAGCTCGGACAGCTTCGGCTCGCCGGCGATCAGGCTGGCGTAGTGGCGGGCGGTGGCGGCTTCGTTGGCCTTCGATGCGGGGCCCTTGGCAAGGGCGGGCGCGCCGGCGACGGCCAGGGCGAGCAGGACGCTGCCGGTCAGTTTCTTGTACATGGTGTGGCTTTCTGGTGCGGTGGACCGCGCAACTCTATACGCTTGAGTTAGCGTTTGCAATATGGCACGTAGGGTGGGCGAGTTCCTCGCCCACGCGTTCAACCAGTGCATGCGGGAGTTGAACGCGTGGGCGGACAAGCCGCCCACCCTACGAACGGCGGTGAACCAGCGCGCCACCCGAGTAGGTCGCCCTGATCGTGCGGTCGTCGCCCAGCAGCGCCAGCGCGAACAGCAGCTCTTCCAGTGAATCCAGCTGCGCGGTGCGGCGCGCCAGCAGCGGCGTCGCCTTTGGATCGAGCACGATGAAGTCGGCTTCCGCACCCGGAGTGAAGCTGCCGATCGTGCCCTCCAGGTCCATGGCGCGCGCCGCGCCCAGCGTGGCCAGGTAGAACATGCGCACCGCCGGCAGGTAGCTGCCTTTCAGGCGCGCCACCTTGTAGGCTTCATTCATGGTCTGCAGCATCGAGAACGAGGTGCCGGCGCCGACGTCGGTGCCGAGCGAGAGCAGCGCGGAGGCAGAGTCGGCCCTTTCGAAGTCGAACAGGCCGCTGCCCAGGAACAGGTTGGAGGTCGGGCACACCGCCACCGCGGAGCCCGTGGCCGCCATGCGCGCGAAGTCCTCGTCGTCCAGCCAGATGCAGTGGCCGAACAGCGCGCGCGGACGCATCAGGCCGAAGCGCTCGTAGACGTCGAGGTAGCTGCGCGCCTGCGGATGCAGCTCGCCCACCCACTTGCACTCGTCCTTGTTTTCCGAGACGTGGGTCTGGATGAAGGTGTCCGGGAAGGCTTTCGCCAGTTCGGCGGTGGCGCGCAGCTGGGCGTCGGTGGAAGTTGGGGCGAAGCGCGGGGTGATCGCGTACAGCTGGCGGCCGCGCTTGTGCCATTTTTCGATGAGCGCGGCGCTGTCGCCGACGCCACCCTCGACGTCGCGCAGGAAGTCCGGGCAGTGGCGGTCCATCAGCACCTTGCCGGCCACCATGCGCAAGTTGCGCGCTTCGCTGGCTTCAAAGAAGGCGTCGACCGATTCCGGATGCACGGTGCAGTAGACCACGGCGGTGGTGGTCCCGCAGCGCAGCAGCTCGTCGAGGAAGAACTCGGCGGTCGCGCGCGCATGCGCCGGATCAGCGAAGCGGCGTTCGGTCGGGAAGGTGTAGGTCTCCAGCCAGGGCAGCAGGCCCTCGCTTGGCGAGGCGATCATGTCCGTCTGCGGGTAATGCAGGTGGGTGTCGATGAAGCCCGGGGTGATGACTTGTCCGCGATAGTCGTGCGGCGTCACGCCGCCAGGGAGCGTGCCGATCAGCGCAGCATAGTCGCCGGCAGACTTGACGCGGCCGTCCTCGACGACCAGCAGGCCGTCTTCATGCCAGGCATGGGCGTCGCCATGAAATGCCGGGTCGGCGTGAAAATGCAGCAAGCTCGCACGGTAGGCTTGCACGTTATGGGGTGCGGTGGACATCAGTTGTATTCCGGTGAAACGTCGGGTTGGCGGGCTGCCGCTCCCCAGAAGCCAAGCAGCTGGGCCGCCACGGAGGCCGCAATCACGGCCGGGGCCTTGCCCTCGATGCCGGGAATGCCGACCGGGCAAACCATGGTAGCGATGCGCGCATCAATGATGCCGCGTTCGCGCAGGCGGTGCTCGAACTGGCGGCGCTTGGTGCTTGAGCCGATCAAGCCGAACCAATCGTCGGCGCCGGGGCGGGACAGTATCGCGTGCGACAGGCTCAGGTCAAGGGCATGGCTGTGGGTCATGACCAGAAAGGTGGTGCCCTGTGGTGCGTTTTCAACAAGCGCCTCGGGCGTGTCGGTGGCTTCGACCGTCACGTTGGCCGGCACGGTGGGCGGGAACAGGTCCTCGCGCTCGTCCACCCAGGTGACGCGGCAAGGCAGGTCGGCCAGGGCGCGCACGATGGCGGCGCCGACGTGGCCGGCGCCGAACAGCATCAGGTGGGCGCGCGGCGCCAGCACCGCGTCGGCCAGCCAGCGCCGCCCTGCTTCGTCCTGGAAGACGTGGGTGCCGGCGCCGCGGTCGAATGCGGGGCCGGGCGCGCCAATCAGCAGGCGTCCGGCCGCATCGAACAGGGAGGATTGCGGTTCGCCATCGAGCGCCACCAGGCGCCAGGTATCTTCATTGCGGCGCCGGTCGAGCAGCGCCAGTTGCGCCGCCTCTGCAAACTCGAAGGCCAGCCAGGCGATGCCGCCGCAGCACTGGCCCAGCTTCGGTCCGAGCGGGAAGCGTTCGAGGTGGGCGCTGCCGCTTCTCCCCAGCATGGCGCGCGCCAACTCGAGTGCGCGGTGCTCCAGGTGGCCGCCGCCGATGGTGCCGCGAAAACCCTGCGCGTCCACCAGCATGCGCGCGCCCGGCTCGCGTGGGACCGAGCCCTCGACGCGCGCGACCGTCACCAGCACTGCCGGCGACTGCAGCTGCTGTGGCAACCAATCGCTCATCAGGCGCTCGCCGCGGATTCGACGGCAGCCACCGCCTTCAGGATTTCTTCGCAGGTCGCCGGCGCGTTCAGCGGCGGATGCACCTTGTGGCCGCCCACCGACGAAATCGCATCGCGGATCGCGAAGAACACCGAGAACGGCAGCAGCAGCGGCGGCTCGCCCACGGCCTTGGAGCGGTGGATGCTGTCGGCGACGTTGCGGTTCTTGAAGAGGCGCACACGGAAGTCTTCCGGGCAGTCGGAGATGCCAGGGATCTTGTAGGTCGACGGCGCATGCGTCATGAGCTTGCCCGCCGGGTTCCACCACAGTTCTTCCGTGGTGAGCCAGCCCATGCCCTGGATGAAGGCGCCTTCGACCTGGCCGATGTCGATCGCCGGGTTCAGCGAGTTGCCGGCGTCGTAGAGCGCGTCGGCGCGCAGCAGCTTCCATTCGCCGGTGAGCGTGTCCACCACGACTTCCGACACCGCGGCGCCGTAGGCGTAATACGAGAACGGGTTGCCGTTCATGGTCTTCGGGTCCCAGTGCAGGCCCGGCGTGGCATAGAAACCGTCCGACCACAGCTGGACGCGCGCCAGGTAGGCCTTGGCCACCACTTCGCCGAAGCGCAGCACCTGTCCCGCGACGAACACGCTGTCGTCGGCGAAGCGCACCTCCGATGCATCGCCGCCGAACTGCGCGGCGACAAAGGCCGCCAGGCGATCGCGGATCTTGCGCGCAGCGTCTTGCGCCGCCTTGCCGTTCAGGTCCGCGCCGGTGGAGGCGGCCGTTGCCGAGGTGTTCGAGACCTTGCTGGTATTGGTGGCGGTGGCGCGCACCCGGTCCAGGTCCACGCCCAGTTCGTGCGCGACCACCTGCATCACCTTGGTGTTGATGCCCTGCCCCATCTCAGTGCCGCCATGGTTCACCAGGATCGAACCGTCCACGTAGACGTGCACCAGTGCGCCGGCCTGGTTCAGGTGGGTGACGTTGAAGGCGATGCCGAACTTCACGGGCGTGAGCGCCAGGCCTTTTTTCAGCACCGGGCTGCTGCGGTTGAATTCGTTGATCGCCGCGCGGCGTGCGCGGTAGTCGCTGCTCGTCTCCAGCTCGGCCACCAGTTCGTGGATCACGTTGTCCACCACCACCTGGCCGTAGGGCGTGACGTTGCGCTCGGCCTTGCCGTAGAAATTCAGGCGCCGGATGTCGAGCGGGTCGCGGCCCAGGTTGCGCGCGATCTCGTCGATCACATATTCGATCGCGATCGCGCCCTGCGGGCCGCCGAAGCCGCGGAAGGCGGTGTTCGACTGGGTGTTGGTCTTGCCGCAGGCGGCGCGGATCTCGACGTCGGACAGGTAATAGGTATTGTCGAAGTGGCAGACGGCGCGCGTCGCCACGGGGCCCGACAGGTCGGCCGAGAACCCGGCGCGCGTGACCATGTCAACTTTGGCGGCGACGATGCGCCCTTCGCGGTCGTAGCCGACTTCGTATTCGTAGTGGAAGCAGTGGCGCTTGCCGGTGACCAGCATGTCGTCGTCGCGGTCGGCGCGCAGCTTGACCGGGCGGCGCAGGCGGGCGGCCGCAATCGCCGCGGCAGACGCCCACAGGGCCGACTGTGATTCCTTGCCGCCGAAGCCGCCACCCATGCGGCGGCACTCGACCACCACATGGTGCGAATGCAGGCCGAGCGCGTGCGCGACCACGTGCTGCATCTCGCTCGGGTGCTGGGTCGAGCAGTAGACGTGCATGCCGCGGTCTTCGCCCGGAATCGCGTAGGCGATCTGGCCCTCGAGGTAGAACTGCTCCTGGCCGCCCACGTAGAGCTCACCCTTGACGCGGTAAGGGGTCTGCGCGAACGCCGCTTCGGCATCGCCGCGCGCCAGGCGCATCGGCGGCAGCACGTAGGATTGCGCAGTGCGCGCTGCCTGGGGCGTGAGGATCGCCGGCAGGTCTTCATAGTCGATCTTCGCCAGTTTGGCCGCACGGCGCGCGTTGTCGTGGCTGTCGGCGACGACGATGAACACCGGCTGGCCGACGTACTGGACCAGGCCATCGGCCAGGATCGGGTCGTCATGGATGATCGGGCCGCAATCATTCAGGCCCGGGATGTCCTGTGCGGTGAGCACGGCCACCACGCCGCGGCTGGCTGCTACCTGCTCGAGGTCGATGCCGAGGATGCGCGCGTGGGCGCGCCCGGACAGGCCGAGCGCCGCGTGCAAGGTACCGGCGGTCTCCGGAATGTCGTCGGTGTAGGTGGCCTGGCCGAGCACGTGCAGCACGGCGGATTCGTGCGGCCGCGCGCGGCCGACTTCGGTCCACTGGCTGCTGTCGAGGATGGGGGTGCCTGCGTCGTTCATCTCGATCTCCTCAACCGGCCGCGAAGGCATTGAGCGCCGCCGCCGGCAGCGGATTGTCGACGCGGGTCTCCAGCCAGAAGCGGCGCAGCAGGTTTTGCGCGGCCTGCATGCGGTAGCTGCTGGATGCGCGCATGTCGCTCAAGGGGGCGTAATCCCGGGCCAGCGCGTCGAACGCGGCGCGCATCGTGGCTTCGTTCCAGGCCTGGCCGGTCAAGGCGGCTTCCGCGCTGGCCGCCCGCTTGGGCGTGGCCGCCATGCCGCCGAAGGCGATGCGGGCGTCAGTGACGGTATCGCCGTCGAGCGTGATGGCAAAGGCGGCGCACACGGCCGAGATGTCCTGGTCAAAGCGCTTGGCCAGTTTATAGGTGCGGAAACGCAGTTCGTCACGGCGCAGCGGGATGCGCAGCGCCTGCACGAATTCCCCTGGCTGCAGGTCCTTCTGCTGGTAACCCAGGTAGAAGTTTTCCAGCGCCAGCACGCGCTCGCCCGCCGCGCCGCGCAGCACGATCTGCGTGCCGAGTGCGATCAGCCAGGGCATCGAGTCGCCGATCGGCGAGCCGTTGGCGACGTTGCCGCCCAGCGTACCCGCATTGCGGATCGGGAGCGAGGCGAAGCGCTGCCACATCTCGGTGAGTTCAGCCGGGTAGTGGCGGCAGATGGCGGCATAGGCCTCGTTCAGCGTGACGCCGGCGCCGATCTCCAGCATGCCCGCGTTTTCCGACACGGTTTTGAGCGCCTCCACCTGGCCGAGGTAGATGATCTCCTTCAGCTCGCGCATGTGCTTCGTGACCCACAACCCGACGTCGGTCGAGCCGGCCAGTAGTAGCGCTGCGGGATGTTCGCTGCGCAGGGCCACCAGTTCGTCCAGCGTGCGCGGCACGTGGAAGCGTCCGCCTTGCGCTTCGTAGGTGAAGCCATGCGCGCGCTGCAGCGCCCCCAGGCGTTCGGCCAGCGCGGCGCGATCAAAAGCGGCTGCCGGCAGCTCGGCCATGCGGCGCGCGGCGTCGATGATCGGGCGGTAGCCGGTGCAGCGGCACAGGTTGCCCGATAGCGCGTCGTCGATCTGGCAGCGCGAAGGCGCACGGCCGGAAAGCCCGTGGCTTTCCTGTTTCAGGTACATGCCCCACAGCGACATCGCGAAGCCCGGCGTGCAGAAGCCGCACTGCGAGCCGTGGCACTCGACCAGCGCCTGCTGGACCGGGTGCAGGCTGCCGTCCTGCTGCTGCAGGTCTTCCACCGTGAACAGGGCCTTGCCGTCGAGCGTGGGGGTGAACTGGATGCAGGAATTGACTGCCTTGAGTTCCAGCTGGCCCCCTTCCAGCGAGCCGATCACCACCGTGCAGGCGCCGCAGTCGCCCTCGGCGCAGCCTTCCTTGGTGCCGGTGCAATGCAGATCCTCCCGCAGGTGCTGCAGGATGGTCTGCGTGGGCTGCGCGTCGCGCACTTCCCGCACGGCGCCACGGTAATAGAATCGGATCGGCTCGGACATGGTGGTCTCATTCTCAGGCAAGGGCGGAAGGCTAACACCCCGGGGCATTTCACTTATAAGAGAATTGATATATTAGTTATCAATCTATTTGCATATCTTATGAATCCTTCCGTCCTTTCATTTTAGGAAAGGATGCACGCTTTTCCAGTGATTCGCGATATCGATGCGGCGCGTGATCCAGACGCCCTCGTGGCCCTGCACATAGTCGAGGAAGCGCGCCAGCGAAGCGAGCCGCGCCGGCCGCCCGACCAGCCGGCAATGCAGGCCGATCGACAGCATCTTGGGCCGGTCCAGGCCGTTCGGGTCGCCTTCGGCATAGAGCACGTCGAAGGCGTCCTTCAGGTAGTCGAAGAACTGGGTGCCGGAATTGAAGCCCTGCGCCGCCGCGAAGCGCATGTCATTGGTGTCGAGGGTGTAGGGCACCACCAGGTGCGGGACCGTGTTGCCGCTGCCGAGCGCCACCTCCTGCCAGAACGGCAGGTCGTCGCCGTAGTGGTCGGCGTCGTAGGCGAAGCCGCCGTGCTCGACGACCAGGCGGCGCGTGTTGGGCGAGTCGCGCCCCGTGTACCAGCCGAGCGGCGCCTCTCCCGTCAGCTCGCGCATGATTTGCACCGCTTCCAGCATATGGGCACGCTCGGTCGCCTCATCCATGTTCTGGTAGGAGATCCAGCGCAGGCCGTGGCAGGCGATCTCGTGGCCCAGCTCGCGGAAGGCGGCGACTGCCTCCGGATGGCGCTTGAGCGCCATCGCGACGCCGAACACCGTCAGCGGCAGTTGCCGCTCCTCGAACAGGCGCAGCACCCGCCACAGGCCGGCGCGCGAGCCATATTCGTAGAGCGACTCCATGCTCATGTGACGCATCGGGAAGGCCTGGGCGCCGATGATCTCGGACAGGAAGGTTTCCGAGGCCGGGTCGCCGTGCAACACGCTGTTCTCGCCACCCTCCTCGTAGTTGAGCACGAACTGGAGCGCGATCCGGGCCGCGCCGGGCCAGCGGGCATGGGGCGGGTTACGGCCGTAGCCGACGAGGTCGCGCGGATAGTTGTCGTAAGTGTCCATGGCATGGGAGAAAAGGCAGGTATATCGCCGATCATATATTGCAGGAAGCACAACGGTATATGATTCGTCGCATACTCCGACTCATCCTTCACATATGGGAGCCGCATGGGCAAACTTTCCACCCACGTCCTCGATACCGCCCATGGCCGTCCGGGAGCAGGCGTCAAGCTCGAGCTGTATGGCGTCGACGCGGCGGGCCGTACCCTGATCAAGACCGATCTCACCAATGGGGACGGCCGCTGCGGCGCCCCGCTGCTGGAAGGCGAGCAGCTGCGCCCCGGCCAGTACGAACTGGTGTTCCATGCCGGCGACTATTTCGCCGCCCAGGGCGTGGACCTGCCCTCCCCGCGCTTCCTCGACCGCGTCACGATCGCCTTCGGCGTTGCCGACGCCGAGCAGAACTACCACGTTCCCCTGGTGCTGACGCCCTGGTCCTATTCGACCTATCGCGGCAGCTGAAGCTCTTCCGGACGCTGCCGGCCCCTGTTTCTTGCTATGCTTGGGTCCACCACGTCGGGAGAGCCCATGGCATTGCACATCGTTCATTTCATCGGACCGATCAACCATAATTCCGCCAGCGCCATCCGCAACAACTGCTTGCAGGCGCTGCAGAACGGCGCGACCGAAATCGAACTGCACATCTCCAGCGAAGGCGGCAACATGACGGCCGGCTTCGCGCTCTACTTCTTCCTCAAGTCGCTGCCGGTGCCGCTCACCACGCACAACATCGGCAGCGTCGAGTCGGTCGCCGTGGTGATCTTCCTGGCCGGGCAAAAGCGCTACGCCTGCCCCGGCACCCGCTTCCTGATCCACCCGCTGCACTGGGGCTTCGGCAGCCTGGTGGCGGCCGACCATTCGCGCGTGTCCGAGTGGCGCGACTGCCTGGATTTCGACGCCGAACGCTATGCCCGGATCTTCCTAGAAGCCACCACCGCGGCCGGTTCTCCCACCGACATCCGCAGCAACCTGACCGGTAATGCGCGCATCTTCGATGCCGACGAAGCGCACAAGGCCGGTATCGTCCACGGCGCCCTGCAGGCACAGCTGCCGGCAGCCGGCTCGACTTGTCATTGGTGGAATTAAATCTGACAACACGCTGTTTCAATTCCACAACATTCGAACTGACACGATCAGAATTTGTCACCAATTGTCATCATTTTTGTTGCCGAAAAAATTGCTCGCTGGATAGAATGATTTCCAGTCTTTACGGCGCTGCCTGATTGCTGCCCTTTAAGCGCCGACCTTCCCGAGCAGCCGAATTACCGTTTTACGGCAACAAGAACGACAATGAAAAAACGTACCATTGCTACCCTGCTGGCGCTTCCGCTGGCAATCTCGACCGCCTACGCACAAGATGGCGCAGGCTTCCCTTCCGTGAAGATCAGCGGCTTCGGCACCGGCGCCCTGACCTATGCCGACACCGATAAAGCCGAGTTCGCCCGCCCGAACCAGGCCAGCGGTTCGTCCAAGGATTTCCGCACCGGCATCGATTCGAACCTCGGCCTGCAGGCCGACCTGCCGGTCAACAGCTGGCTGTCCTTCACCGCCCAGGGCCTGGTGCGCCGTGACGCCGAAGAAGGCTATGGCGCCGAACTGAGCTGGGCCTTCGCCAAGGCCAAGCTGTCGGACAACCTGAGCGTCCGCGTCGGCCGTATCGGCCTGCCGGTGTTCATGATTTCCGACTACCGCAACGTCGGCTACGCCAACAACATGCTGCGTCCGCCGGCCGAGGTTTACTCGCAGGTGCCGTTCAACAGCGTCGACGGCGCTGACATCACCTGGCAGCACGGCTTCGGTGACACCACCGTGACCTCGCAGCTGGCCTACGGCAGCGTGAAGGCCCCGCTGCCAGGCAACATCCATGCCCGCGGCAAGAAGCTGGCGGCACTGAACATCAGCGCCGAACACGGCCCGTTCACCGTGCGCGCCGGCCACGCTACCGGCGAAATCACCATCAGCGATTCGACCTCGCTGAACACCCTGGTCGGCGGCCTGCGCGCGACCGGCGCCGGTTACAAGTTCCCGCAACTGGTGACCCTGGCGAACGAAATCGAACCCAAGGAAAAGCGCGCCACCTTCAGCTCGCTCGGCCTGTCGATGGACTGGAACAACGTTGTCGTCCAGACCGAGTTCGCCAAGCGCAAGACCAAGGCTTACATCAACGACACCAGCGCCTGGTACGTGATGGGCGGCTACCGCATCGGCAAGTTCCTGCCTTACGTCAGCCACGCCAACCTGAAGATCGACGGCGCCATCGTCAACACCGTGCCGGCAGCCTGCCCGGCCGGCTACCCGGCGGCCTGCACCCCGACCGTGCAAACCCTGCGCGCCGGCGTGAGCCGCCTGCCGAACTCCGGCGTCGGCCAGGGCGAGCAGTCGACCAACACCATCGGCGTGCGCTGGGACTTCGCCAGCTCGGTGGCCTTGAAGGCGCAGATCGACCGCGTCAAGCCGAAGAACGGCACCGGCCTGTTCCTGGCCGCCCAGCCGGGCTTCCGCGACACCGTGACCGTCGGCGCCGTCGCCCTCGACTTCGTGTTCTAAGGAGCGAGCCATGAACAAGATGATTGCAAGCCTGTTCGCCGTCGCCGCCATCGGCGCATCCGTCCCTGCCATGGCCGAAGTGGTCGTGGTGGTCAACAAGGGCGCCGCTGAAAGCACGATGAGCAAGGAGCAGGTCGCCCAGTTCTTCCTCGGTAAGTCCTCGAGCATGACCCCGGTCGACCAGGCCGATTCGAGCCCGATCCGCGCCGAGTTCTACAAGAAGGTCGCGGACAAGGACGCCGCCCAGGCCAAGGCATTGTGGTCCAAGCTGGTATTCACCGGCAAGGCCACGATGCCGAAGGAAGTCGCCGACAGCGCCGCCGTGAAGGCCGCCGTCGCCGCCAACCCGAAGGCCATCGGCTACATCGACAAGGGTGCAGTGGACGGCAGCGTCAAGGTCGTCTACACCGCACAGTAAGCACGACTATAAGTAGCACCCGCCGCCGGCCTCACGCCCGCGGCGGTTTCTGCATTCTGGAGACATCATGAGCATCAAGCGCAGGATCTGGGCACTGCCCGTTATTTCCGCCATTATTTTCGGCCTTGGCGCCGGCGCCAGCGCGATGATCGCGAACGGCGCGCTGCATTCGATCACCACGACCGCCAGCGTCGACTACCCGGTGCTCGATGCCTCCAAGGCACTCATTCTCGACGTTGCGGACATCACCGATGGCCTGCAAAGCGCGGTTGCCGAAGGCGACAAGGAAAAAGTCGGCCAGATGGGCGAGCAGGCCAACAAGCTGCGCGCCAAGCTGGAGAAGTTCAAGCAGATCCCGGGGCAGCTCGAAGTCGGCACGCGCCTGGGCAAGGAATTCGACGCGTACTACGCGCCGGCCCTGTCGGCCGCGCGCATCATGCTGGAAATGGAACAGGGCGACCCGCAGGCCGTGGTCGGCAAGATGCAGTCGACCCTCGCCACCCTGAATGGCGACCTGGCCAAAGTTAACGAAGCGGCCCAGCGCCAGTTCGCTGCCGGCATCGAGGCCAGCAAGAACAGCGTCAACAAGGTCATGATCTCGATGATCGTCACCGCCCTCATCGTCATCGCCTGCCTGGCCATCGTGTCCTGGTTCGTGGTGCGCACCATCTGGCAGCAGCTGGGCGGCGAACCGGAATACGCCCGCGAAATCGCCCAGGCCGTGGCCGGCGGCGACCTGTCGACCGAGATCCGCGTGGAAGCCGGCGACAGCGGCAGCCTGCTGGTGGCGCTGAAGGAAATGCGCGGTCGCCTGGCGACCCTGGTGGCCGAGATCAAGCAGTCGGCCGACACCATCGCCAATGCCAGCTCGGAAATCGCGAGCGGCAACGCCGACCTGGCACGCCGTACCGAATCGCAGGCCGCAAGCCTGGACCGCACCACCCGCTCGATGGAAGAACTGACCGGCGCCGTGCGCGAGAACGCCACCGCCGCCACCCAGGCCAACGCACTGGTGGAAACCGCGACCAACATCGCGACCCGCGGCGGCCAGGTGGTCGGCGGCGTGGTGAGCACCATGGGCGACATCAACAGCTCGGCCAACAAGATCGTCGAGATCATCTCGGTCATCGACGGCATCGCCTTCCAGACCAACATCCTGGCGCTCAACGCCGCGGTGGAAGCGGCGCGCGCCGGCGAGCAAGGCCGCGGCTTCGCGGTCGTGGCGGGCGAAGTGCGCAACCTGGCGCAGCGCTCGGCGGCGGCGGCCAAGGAAATCAAGGAACTGATCGGCGACTCGGTGTCCAAGGTGAACGCGGGCAGCGCGCTGGTCGACGAAGCCGGCGTGACCATGGGCCAGATCGTGGAATCGGTGCGCAAGGTGCAGACCATCATGGCCGAAATCAGCGCCGCGGGCGCGCGCCAGAGCGCCGGCATCGACGACATCGGCCGCGCGATCGGCAGCATCGACGAGATGACCCAGCAGAACTCGGCGCTGGTGGAAGAGGCGTCGGCGGCGGCGGAGTCGCTGACCGACCAGACCACCCAGCTGACGGCGGCGCTGTCGGTGTTCAAGCTGGAGGCGGCGCAAGCGGCTCCCGTCGCTGGTGCCAAGCGGCTCGCGCTGCGCTAAGTTATACGGGTAGCGGCTGCCGGTTACGCTGGTGGTTCGCTACGGACTTGGATTCCCGCCTTCGCGGGAATGACGGTTTTTCGGCTAGTGGAATAAAGCTACACGGTTTTCTCAGTTTGCTGTGAAACCGTCATCCCGGCGCAGGCCGGGATCCAAGTTCAGCAACACACCCCAGTGGTATCCTTGCACCCCACCCCAGCTTGCCCTAGAATCAATCTTCCGCAAGCTACCCCACCTACTCCTTGGATACCGTCCCACTCTGGGCCCTGGTCCTGGCGCTCGCCCTGCTGATCCTGTTTTCCGCCTTCTTCGCGATGTCGGAAACGGCGCTGATGGCGGCCAATAAATACCGTCTGCGCCACCTGGCCGAACGCGGCAACCGCGGGGCCATCACCACGCTCTGGCTGCTGGAGCGTACCGACCGTTTTCTTTCCTTGGTCCTGATCGCGAACATCCTGCTCAACGCCATGTGCGCGGCCCTGGTCACCGTGATCGCGATCCGCCTGTTCGGCGCCGAGGAAAGCGTCGTCACCGGCGCCGCAGCGGCGGTGTCCTTCCTGCTGATCGTGTTCGCCGAAGTCTCGCCCAAGGTGATCGGCGCCACCTACCCGGAACCGATCGCGGTCGCCACCAGCCTGCCGCTCAAGGGCCTGATGCGGGTCGGCCGCCCCGTGATCTCCTTCGTGAACCTGTTCGTGCGCGGCCTGCTCAAGCTGCTGCGCATCCGCACCAGCGTGGATCCGGCGCGCCAGCGCCTGTCGCGCGAGGAGCTGCGCTCGGTAGTGCTGGAAGGCGGCAGCTTCATCCCGCAGAAGCACCGCAGCATCCTGCTGAACCTGTTCGACCTGGAATCGGTCAAGATCGACGACATCATGACTCCGCGCAGCCAGATCGAGGCGATCGACCTGGAAGACCCGATCGACACCATCGTGGAAGCCCTGGCCGCCTGCTATCACAACAAGCTGCCGGTCTTCGAGGGCGAAATCAACCGCGTGGTCGGCATCCTGCACGTGCGCAAGGCGCTGGCCCTGCTGCGCTCGCACGACGCGGTCCGGATCGAGCAGCTGCGCGCCCTCCTGGTGCCGCCCTATTTCATCCCCGAGGACACGCGCGCCCTCGACCAGCTCCAGCACTTCCAGGAAGAGCGCGAACGCCTCGGCATCATCGTCGACGAATACGGCGAGGTGCAGGGCCTGGTGACGCTGGACGACATCATCGAGGAGATGATCGGCAGCTTCACCACCTCGGAGCCGGACAGCGCCGCGGCCTGCAGCGCGTCCTGGAACGAATGCGGCGAATGCCTGCTGGACGGCAGCACCCCGCTGCGCGACATCAATAAGCAGCTGGGCCTGGCGCTGCCGCTGGACGGCCCGCGCACCGTCAACGGCCTGCTGCTGGAAACCCTGCAGGAAATCCCCGAGGCCCCGATCGCCCTGAAGATCGGCGGCTGCGTGTTTGAAGTGGTGCAGGTACAGAACCAGGCCGTGAAACAGGTCAAATTGCTGCGCCCGGCGCCGTCAAGGCGTTTCCTTGTCGGCTGAACCATACTCATTGTCGGCCCGATCATACACATTGTCGGACGGGCCATAAAAGGCGTCATGGCAGGCTGTCTGCGTGGCGCGCACGCATCTGTCCGGGTACGGAAACCTTTACAAATTTGATGCCTGTAGGCATCATCCAGAGAATCCTTCCCGGGTAAGTCCCCTGCTCACTCCCTATCCACGGCCTCGCTTTCTATGGCAGCAGTTCTCCCCAACACGATCACCGGCACTCCCCTCTCGGGGCTGGCGCGGGCGCTCGTGCAGGCGAACCGGCTGAGCGCCTCCCAGGCCGATACCCTGCACCGCAAGGCGGCCGCCGACAAGACCGCCTTCATCGACGCTCTGTTAGAGAGCGGCATCATCGATTCGGCCACCCTGGCGGCCTTCTGCGCCGAGACCTTCGGCTATCCGCTGCTCGACCTGGCGAACTTCGCCCCGGACGCGATTCCGGTCAGCGCCATCGACGCCAAGCTGATGCAGGCCCAGCGCGTCATCGCCCTGGCCAAGCGCGGCAACAAGATGTCGGTGGCCCTGTCCGACCCGACCAATACCCAGGCCCTGGACCAGATCAAGTTCCAGAGCGAGGCGTCGGTCGAGCCGGTGATCGTGGCCCACGACGTCCTGCTCAAGCTCCTGGGGAGCCTCGCCAAGAGCGCCGAAGCGAGCCTGAACGAGCTGGCCGGCGAAGACGGCGACATCGAATTCGCCGAAGAAGACGCGCAGCCGGTGGCGCCGCCCGACGCCGCCAGCGATGTCGAGGACGCGCCCATCGTGCGCTTCCTGAACAAGATACTGACCGATGCGCTGCAACTGGGCGCGTCGGACATCCACTTCGAGCCCTACGAGAAGTACTACCGGATCCGCATGCGCGTCGACGGCGTGCTGCGCGACCACGCCACGCCACCGCTGTCGATCCGCGAAAAGCTGGTCTCGCGCATCAAGGTGCTGGCCAAGCTCGACATCTCGGAAAAGCGCGTGCCGCAGGACGGCCGCATGCGCCTGGTGATGGGCCCGACCCGCACCATCGACTTCCGCGTCTCGACGCTGCCCACGCTGTTCGGCGAAAAGACCGTCATGCGTATCCTGGATGCCACCCAGGCGCAGATGGGCATCGACGCGCTCGGCTACGAGCCGGAACAGAAAGCGCTGCTGCTGGACGCGATCTCGCGTCCCTACGGCATGGTGCTGGTCACCGGCCCCACCGGCTCCGGCAAGACGGTGTCGCTGTACACCTGCCTGAACGTGCTGAACAAACCGGGCATCAACATCTCGACCGCGGAAGACCCGGCCGAGATCAATCTGCCGGGCGTGAACCAGGTCAACGTCAACGACAAGGCCGGCCTCACCTTCCCGGTGGCGCTGAAGTCCTTCCTGCGCCAGGATCCGGACATCATCATGGTCGGCGAGATCCGCGACCTGGAGACTGCCGACATCGCGATCAAGGCCGCTCAGACCGGCCACATGGTGTTCTCGACCCTGCACACCAACGACGCGCCCTCGACCCTGACGCGTTTGATGAACATGGGCGTGGCGCCTTTCAACATCGCGTCCTCGGTGATCATGATCACGGCGCAGCGCCTGGCGCGGCGCCTGTGCAGCTGCAAGCAGCCGCTCGAGGCCTCGCGCGAGGCGCTGCTGTCGGCGGGCTTCCGCGACGCCGACCTGGAAGGCGGCTGGAAGCCCTACGGCCCGGTGGGATGCGACCGCTGCCTCGGCTCGGGCTACAAGGGCCGCGTCGGCATCTACCAGATCATGCCGATCACCCCGGCGATCGAGGCCCTGATCCTCGCCAGCGGCAACTCGATGCAGATCGCGGAGCAGGCCGAGAAGGACGGCGTGAATTCGCTGCGCCGTTCCGGCCTGATGAAAGTGAAACAGGGACTCACGAGCCTCGAAGAAGTGCTCGGCTGCACCAACGAATAGGCGAACTAGAAGACTACTATGGCACCCTCCCTACAGAAGCGCGACCCCGCGGGCGTGCAGGTCAAGGAAAAGGTCTATGCCTGGGAAGGCAAGGACCGCAGCGGCAAGACTGTGCGCGGCGAACTGCGCGCCGGCGGCGAAGCGATCGTCAACGTCACGCTGCGCCGCCAGGGCATCCTGGTCACCAAGGTCAAGAAGAAGGCTTACCGCAGCGGACGCAAGATCACCGACAAGGACCTGACCCTGTTCACGCGCCAGCTGGCCACCATGATGAAGGCCGGCGTGCCGCTGCTGCAGGCCTTCGACATCGTCGGCAAGGGCCACGCCAACCCGTCCATGTCGAAGCTGATCATGGACCTGCGCAACGACGTCGAGACCGGCACCAGCCTGAACAACGCCTTCCGCAAGTACCCGCTGTATTTCGACCCGCTGTTCTGCAACCTGGTGGGCGCCGGCGAACAGGCGGGCATCCTGGAAGACTTATTGACTCGCCTGGCGATCTACAAAGAGAAGACGCTGGCGATCAAGGGCAAGATCAAGTCGGCCCTGATGTACCCGATCTCGATCCTGGCGATCGCGTTCATCGTCACCGCGGTCATCATGATCTGGGTGGTCCCGGCCTTCAAGGAAGTGTTCAAGAGCTTCGGCGCCGACCTGCCGGCGCCGACCCTGATCGTGATGGCGATCTCGGAATTCTTCGTGCAGTGGTGGTACGTGATCTTCGGTGGCCTGTTCGCCGGGCTGTACTTCTTCTTCCAATCCTGGAAGCGCTCTCTCAAGATGCAGCAGGCGATGGACCGCATCCTGCTGCGCCTGCCGATCTTCGGCGCCGTGATCCGCAAGGCCACCATCGCACGCTGGACCCGCACCCTGTCGACCATGTTCGCGGCCGGCGTGCCGCTGGTCGAAGCGCTCGACTCGGTCGGCGGCGCCTCCGGCAACGACGTCTACCTGGAAGCGACCCGCAAGATCCAGACCGAGGTCAGCACCGGCACCAGCCTGACGATCTCGATGCAGAACGTGAACGTGTTCCCCAACATGGTGATCCAGATGGTGCAGATCGGCGAGGAATCCGGCTCGCTCGACGCCATGCTGGGCAAGGTGGCCGACTTCTTCGAGGAAGAGGTCGACGAGGCCGTGGCCGCGCTGTCTTCGCTGATGGAGCCCTTGATCATGGTGATCCTGGGTGTGCTGATCGGCGGCCTGGTGATTGCGATGTATCTGCCGATCTTCAAGCTGGGTTCGGTGGTCTGACGCCGCGCCGCATCGGGTCCGCGGGACCCGATGCGGCATATCTCACTGCGTCGCCCGTCCGGCGCGGCGATGCGCCCCGTAATACATCAGCGGCAGCAGGAGCAGTGTCAGCGCGGTCGACGACAGCACGCCCCCGATCACCACCGTGGCCAGCGGCCGCTGCACTTCGGCGCCGGTGCCGGTGGCGATCGCCATCGGCACGAAGCCGAGCGACGCCACCAACGCCGTCATCAGCACGGGACGCAAGCGCGTGACCGCTCCTTCATGCACGGCATCGGCCAGCGTCCGCCCTTCCTCCCGCAGCTTGCGGATGAAGGAGATCATCACCAGTCCGTTCAGGACCGCCACGCCGGAAAGCGCAATGAAGCCGACGGCGGCCGAGATCGACATCGGGATGTCGCGCAGCCATAGCGCGAAAATGCCGCCGGTGAGCGCGAACGGGATGCCGGTGAAGACCAGCAGTCCGTCCTTCAGGTTGTTGAACATGACGAACAGCAGGGCGAACACCAGCAGCAGCGAGGCCGGTATCACGAGCTGCAGGCGCCTGGCGGCAGCCTGCAAGTTCTCGAACTGCCCGCCCCAGGTGGTCCAGTAACCGGCCGGCACCTGCACGCCCGCCCCGATGCGGCGCTGCGCTTCGGCCACGAAGGAGCCGATGTCGCGGCCGCGCACGTTGGCGGTGACGACGACGCGGCGCTTGCCCTGTTCGCGGCTCATCTGGTTGGGGCCGGGCGCCATGTCGAAGCTGGCGATCTCCCCTAGCGTGACGAAGTGCCGGATGCCTACCGCGCCCTGCGCCGGCAGCGGGACCGGCAGGCGCTTTAAGGCATCGATATCGCTGCGCAGGCCTTCCGGTAGGCGCACCACGATGTCGAAGCGGCGGTCTCCCTGGAACAGCGTCCCCGCCTCGCGGCCGGCGGTCGCGGTGGCGATCATCTCCTGGACGTCGGCGATGTTCAGGCCCATGCGCGCGGCGCGCTCGCGGTCGACCCCGATCTGCAGCATCGGCAGGCCGGTGGTCTGCTCGACCGTGACTTCGCTGGCGCCGGGCACCGTCTCCAGCACCTCGCCGATCCGGGCGGCGGTGGCGTTCAGGACCTCCAGGTCGTCCCCGAACACCTTCACCGCCACGTCGCTGCGCACACCCGAGATCAGCTCGTTGACCCGGAGCTGGATCGGCTGGCTGAATTCAAAGCTGTTCCCCGGCAGGGTGGCCACCGTCCGCTGGATCGCGGCCAGCAGTTCGTCGCGCGTCTTCTTCGGCTTCGGCCAGTCCTTTTCCGGCTTGAGCATGATGTAGCCGTCGGCGACGCTCGGGGGCATCGGGTCGGATGCGACTTCCGCCGTGCCGATGCGGGCGAACACGCGCGCGATCTCGGGGAATTGCTTGATCAGCGTGGTTTCGATCTGCTGCTGCATCTTCACCGACTGGCTCAGGCTGGTGCCGGGAACGCGCACCGTCAGCACCGCGAAGTCGCCTTCGTTCATGTTCGGCACGAACTCGGTTCCGAGGCGGGTCGCGAGCAGGGCCGACAGAGCGAGGACGATGCCGGCGAAGGCCAGGGCAACCGGCTTGTTGGCCATCACATAACGCAGCGCCGGCTCGTAATAGCGCCGCGCCGCGGACATCAGGCGGTTCTCCTTCTCGGCGACGTCCTTGCTCATGAACAGGGCGACGGCCGCGGGAACGAAGGTGACGGACAGGATCATCGCGCCCAGCAGGGCGATGACGACCGTGAACGCCATCGGGTGAAACATCTTGCCCTCGACGCCCGTGAGGACAAAGATCGGCAGGTAGACGATCATGATGATGAGCTGCCCGAACAGCAGCGGGCGGCGGGCTTCCTGGGCGGCCAGATACACTTCCTCGTAACGCTCGCGCATGCTGAGTGAGCGGCCGCGCTGCGCGCGCGCGTGGGCCAGGCGGCGCACGCAGTTTTCGACGATGACGACGGCGCCGTCGACGATGATGCCGAAGTCGAGCGCGCCCAGGCTGAGCAGGTTTGCGCTGACCTTGCCCGCCACCATGCCGGAAAAGGTGAACAGCATCGCGAGCGGAATCACCATCGCGGTCAGCAGGGCCGCGCGCAGATTGCCGAGGAAGAGGAACAGCACGGCCACCACCAGCACCGCGCCTTCCAGCAGGTTTTTGCGGACGGTGCCGATCGCCCGTTCGACCAGCACGGTGCGGTCGTACACCGTGACCGCCTTCACGCCCGGCGGCAGGCTGCGGTTGATCTCGGCCATCTTGCGGTCCACGGCGCTGGAGACCGTGCGGCTGTTCTCGCCGATCAGCATGAAGACCGTGCCCAGCACGACTTCCTGGCCGTTTTCGGTGGCGGCGCCGGTGCGCAGTTCGCGCCCGATCGAGACCTCGGCCACGTCGCGCACCCGCACCGGGCTGCCCTGGATGCTCGACACCACGATGTTGCCGATGTCGGCGATCGACCCCAGCTGGCCCGGCGCGCGGATCAGGTACTGCTCCCCCGCCCGTTCGATGTAGCCGGCGCCGACGTTGCCGTTGTTGCGCTCCAGCGCCGTGACGACGTCGCCCAGCGCCAGGCCGTAGGAGGACAGGATATTGGGGTTGGGCGCGACCAGGAATTCCTTGTTGTAGCCGCCGATGGAGTTGATCTCGGTGACCCCGGGTACGTTGCGCAGCTGGGGCTTGATGATCCAGTCCTGGACCTCGCGCAGGTCGGCCGGCGTGTAGGGCGCGCCGTCCGCCTTTGTCGCTCCCGGGACAGTCTCCACGGTCCAGAGGTAGATTTCGCTCAGGCCGGTCGCGATCGGCCCCATCCCGGGCACCACTCCTGCGGGCAGCGCTTCGCGCGCGTCCTGCAGGCGCTGGCTGACCAGCTGGCGCGCGAAGTGGATGTCGGTGCCGTCCTTGAACACCACAGTGACCTGCGACAGCCCGTAGCGCGACAGCGAGCGGAAGGACTCGAGTTGCGGCAGGCCTGACATCAGGGACTCGATCGGGAAGGTGATGCGCTGTTCCGTCTCCAGCGGCGAGAAGCCCGGCGCCGCCGTATTGATCTGCACCTGGACGTTGGTCACGTCCGGCACGGCGTCGATCGGCAGCCGCTGGTAGCTATAAATGCCGGCAACGGCCATCACGAACACGAGGAACATGACGATCCAGCGCTGCTCGATGGATGCGCGAATGATGCGATTGAACATGGTCGATGGTCTCCTGTTCAATGTCCGTGCTCGGCGTCGCCCTTGGCCTGCTCCGCCTTGACGGCGAAGCTGCCGGCGCCGGCGTAGGCATCGCCCGCTGTCAATCCGCTGAGGATTTCGACCAGGCGGCCATCCGACCGTCCCACCGTCACCGCCTGGGCGACGAAGCCCTCGGCCACGCGCCTGAACACGACCTGGCGGCCGTCGACCGTCTGCAGCGCTTCCCTGGCCACGGCGACCGGCACCGCGGCCGATCCGGTGACGATGTCCACATTGACGAAGAGGCCCGGCCGCCAGGCGGACTGCGGGTTGTCCAGCACCACGCGCGCCTTGGCCGAGCGCGATTCTTCGCCGATCAGACTGCTGACGAAGCTGACCTTGCCGGGCGCGCTCGTGTTCGAGGCCACCGAGCGGATCACGGCCTCGGTACCGACACGGACGATGTCGAGGTCCTTGGCCGGCACTACCACGTCCGCCCACACGGTGGCGAGGTCGGAGACGGTGAAGATGCGGGTATCGGCGCCCACCACTTCGCCCAGGGCCACATGCTTTTCCACGATGGTGCCGCCGAAGGGCGCGCGCACCTGCAGCCGGTTGCCGGCTCCTGCCCCGCTGGACGCGCCATCCAGTGCGGCCAGCTTCTGGCGTGCGATCTGCAGGCCGATCTCGGCTTCGCGCAGCTCGCTCTCCGCCTTGAGGTAGTCCTGGCGCGCCGAGATCTTCTCTTCCCACAGCGTCTTCTCGGAGGCGTGCACGCTGCGCGCGTAAGCGACGCGTTTTTCCGCCGCCGCCAGTTCGCCGCGCTGGTTCGCGATCTCGGCGCTGGCGATCACGGCCAGCACCTCGCCCTTGGCGACGCGCTGGCCGAGCGAGGCTTTGACCGCCTGCACGGCGCCGGACGCGCGCGCGGTGACGTGGGCCGTGCGGTCCTCGTTCAGGGCAATCTGCCCGGGCATGCGGATGAAGGTGTCGAGATGCGCGGCGGCGGCCGTCTGCATCGTGATCCCGGCAAGCATGATTTGTTCGTCGCTGAAACGGATCACGCCCGCGGCGGGCGTTTCCTTGTGCTCCTCCTTGTCGGCATGGCCGGCGGCTTCGCCACTTCGCCCGCCCGGTTGCTTGAACACGACGACAGCGGCGAACGCGATGGCGAGAACGGCCATGATGGCGATGGCTTTGATCTGATGCTTCTTCATGGTTGCTCCTCGGCTGGGCTGATGCTTGCCACCAGCCGCTCGATGTCGCTGGCGGCGCGATGGCTTTCCGCGACCGCCAGCAGGTATTGGCTCTTTGATTGGAACAGGGTGCGCTGGGCGTCGAGCAATTCCAGGAAACTGAACTTCCCCAGCTCGAATCCGCGGCGCGTGGCGCCGTAGGCGCTTTCCGCTCCCGGCAAGATCTCGGTCGAGATCAACGCAGCTTCCGCGAGCGCCGCCCCGAGGCGTGCGTGGGCATCGTGCAGTTCGGCGCGCAGGCGCAGCACCTCGGCGTCGAGTTCGTCGCGGGCCTTGTCGCTGCGCCGCAGCGATGCCAGCAAATTGCCCTGGTTGCGGTCGAACAGCGGCAGCGGCACGGACAGGCCGACCACCGCCTGCCGGCGCCCGTCCTCGCGTTTCGTCCCTAGCGCCACGCCAAGGTCCGGCATGCGGCGCGCACGCTCGACCTCCACCGCGGCCTCGCGCTGGGCGACGAGTGCGCGCGCACGGGCCATGGCGGGCGCACCTTCGAGCTGCGCAAGCAGTTCAGGCAGCGGAATGAGACCCGGCAGTTCGGCGGTACCTGCGGGCGCGATGACCAAGCTGCGCGGGTCGAGGCTGAGCAGCGCGGCCAGGCGGCCTTTCGCCCGCTCGCGCTCCCGGTCCGCCTGCAGCGCCTCTACACGCACGCCTGCCTGGGCGACCCTGGCGCGGGTCTCCTCGACCGGCGACACTTTGCCGGCCAGGACGCGCTTGCCCGCGACCTCGCTCGCCTGTCCCGCGATTGCCGCCAGCTCGCCGGCGAGACGGCTGCGCTCCACCGCTGCGGCAAGCTCGTAGAAGGCGGCGATCGTCTCGCCGCGGATGCGCGCGCGGACGGCATCCACGTCGCGCTGCGCGAGCCGCTGGTCGCGCTCTGCCGCACGCACGCGCGCCGCGCGCTTCCCGCCGAGCTCCAGCGGGATGTTGAGTTGCACCGTGGTGCTGCGATTCGGCTCGCCGCTCCCTTCGCGCAGCAGTTCCAGTTGCGGATTGGGCAGCATACCGGCCTGCTGTACGGCACCCGCCTGGGCTGCCGCTTCGCCGCGCGCGGCGCGGATCTCGGGATGCGAACGCAACGCGCGCGCGATGGCGGCGTGCAGGGTCAGGGGAAGCGCGACGGCTTCGGATGCGGGGGCGGCCCGCACTGGCGCCTGCGCGAACGCGGGCGCACACTCCATCGCCGCGATTGCGAGCGATAGTATGACTTTCTTCATTGGTTTTCTCCGAACAGGATTGCTATTCGGCGGCGCCAGTGCACGCGTGGCGCGTGCAAGCGAGAGCGTCGCCGGGCCTTGTCCGGAATTACCAGTCTGGCCGGGGAATCAGGTCCGGGATGTGGGAGACGTAGGTGGGGAGTTCGAAGCGTGCATGCACCGTGGGGTCGCGTGCGCCGATGGGAGCGTCCGCCGGCACCATGGCGCTGGCGGGGACGTGGTGGCAGTAATCGCAGTCGAGGTCGGGCTTGACCTTCTGCGACGCATCCTTGGCGCCCTCGTCCGCCTTGTCATGTTTGTGCACATGGTGGCCGAAGTGCTGCGAGCTGGACTCCTGTTCGTGCGCGCAATAGGTACCGGCCAGCGCCCAGGAGAACTGGAGCGGCAGGAGAACGATTAACAGGATCAGGAAGTAGCGTTTCATGGTGATTGGCGGCGCAGCTGTCCACAGTGTAGCCGATCCGCCAATCGCGGGCTTTGTCTTGCTAAAGCTTTTTGCGCTTCGGCTTCGCTCCGGCGCGATTGAGGGCGATGGCGGCCCGCACCAGCGCCTTGAACTGTTCGGCATCGGGAAGCTCGCCCTGGCGGATGTCGATCGCGCGGCGCAGGTTGCCCTCCAGGCTGGCGTTGAAGATGCCGGTGGGGTCGTCGACTTTGGCGCCCTTGGCGAAGGTGAGCTTGACCCATCCCTTGTAGGTCTCGCCGGTGCAGACGATGCCCTCGCAGGACCAGACCGGCACGTCCCACTTCCACTCCTCGACGATGCCTGGATCGGCTTCGAGGATCAGGGCGCGCATCCTCGCGAGCATTTCGCCGCGCCAGTCGCCCAAGTCCGCGATCTTGCGCGAGATGCGTTCGGACGCCGGGACGTCCAGGGTGGCTGCTTCGTTCATGGTCTCTCCTCTCCTTCAGCCGGCACGCGCCAGCACGGTGTCCAGGCTGCCGAAGAACTTCTGCCAGCCATACTTGGCGCCCTGGTAGGCCTGTTCCTGATCCGGGCGGAAGCCTTCCTGCTCCATGCGCAGGTGGGTGCCGGCGGCGGTGGGCGTGAGCGTCCAGGTGACGGTGCTTTCCAGGCCCATCGCATCCCAGGTATAGGAAAGCGTCTTCTGCGGCTCGACCTCGAGCACCCGGCAGGCCACCGAACCCCAGTCGCCCTGCAGGGTGAACTGGTGACCGCTGGCGGGCAGGAAGTCGTTCTTCATCAGCCACTCGGCGATCAACTCGGGCTGGGTCAGCGCGCGCCACAGCTTTTCAGGGGCGTGCGCGAATTCGCGTTCCACAGTGACGGTGCGGACTGCGGTCTGGTTCATTGGTCCATCCTTTTCAATAGGTTGTCGAGGTCATCGAACCGGCTTTCCCAGAACGCTTCCATCTGGCGGGTCCAGTCGGTCAAGGGATCGAGCGCGCCCTTCTTGACGCTCACATAGGTCTGGCGTCCTTCGTGGCGGTCGCGCACCAGGCCCGCCTCCCTCAAGACGCCGAGATGCTTGGACACTGCTGGCTGCGACACGCCGGCCTGTCTGGTGAGGCTGCCGACCGTCTGCTCGCCATCGCGGCAGAGCCGCTCGAACAGCGCGCGGCGCGTCGGGTCGGCCAGGGTCTTGAACAGCAGGTCGGTCTCAAGCATCTTCAATCCATAACTATCGGGTTATGGATTGAAGTATAACCAGCCGGTTATGGATGTCAAGCCTTATTGAACACCCTACTGGCCTGGTCGAGGATGCGGCGCACCGCCGGATGCCCTTCCCTGCGCTCGACCGACACCGCATAGAAATGCTCGACGATGCTGTCGATGGTGCCGACCGCCACCAGGCCGTTTTCCGCCTGCACGCTGCTGGATAACACCGTGGGCGCCACCATGAAGCCGGTGCCGGCACAGGCGAAGGACTTCAGCAGCGCGCCGTCGTCGAATTCGCCCACCGTGATCGGACGCAGGTCGTGGCTGTCGAACCAGCTACCCAGCTGGCTGTGGATGGCGGCGTCCTGCCCCGGCAGCAGGAAGGGCGCGTTGCGCAGGCGCTGCGGGAAGCTGCCCGGCCAGGCCTCGCACAGCTCGGGATGGCCGAACACGGTCAGCGTGCTCGATCCGAGCAGCCGCGTATGGCCGCGCACCGCGCCACCGGTGGGCAGGCCCTGGTCCGAGATGACGAGATCGAGTTTGTGGGCAGTGAGATCGATCACCAGGTCTTCGAAGCGGCCTTCGCGGCAGATCAGGCGCATCGCCAGGCCGGCGTCGCGCGCCGGCTGCAGCAGGCGGAATACCAGGTTCTTGGCGATCATGTCGCAGATGCCGACCCGCAGCGTCTCCTCGCCCTTGAACACGCCGCGCCGCACCGCCTGCTCCAGCTCATTGCCGAGATCGAAGATCTGCTCGGTATAGCGCAGCACCGTCTTGCCGGCCTTGGTCAACTCCAACAGGCGCCCCTTTTTCTGGAACAGCTGCTCGCCCAGCTGCTCTTCCAGCACCTGCAGCTGCATGCTGATCGCCTGCGCCGTCACGTGCAGCTGCTCGGCCGCGCGCGCCACCGTGCCCTGGGTGGCGACGGCGTGGAAGTAATGCAGGTGCTTATAGTTGATCATTCAAAACCTCAAAAAAATTTACGGATTACGAAAGATTATTCGATTTTACTTTGCAATTGCGCGCTTCTATAGTGGCCTCACTTACTTATTTCATGAGGTCGCCATGCACGCTTATCCCGCCAACAGTCCCGAAGCCGTCAGCCGCATTCTTGCCCTGGCAATGATCGTGGACGGCCACGTCAGTCCGTCCGAAGTGCAGGCCATGCACCGCGCCGCCTTCCTGGAACAGGTCAAGGTCGACGACGACACCTTTGACCGCACCCTGCGCGAGCTGTGCGAAGACCTGCTGGACGCCGCCGCCAACCGCCGCGCCGGGGTGGTCGAGATCGACCCGGCCCTGCTGGACGCCCTGCTGCTCGACATCCGCGATCCGCTCCTGCAGATCTGCCTGTGGAAGACAATGTCGACATCGTCCAGGCCGACGGCCACCTCGACGGCCGCGAGACCACGCTGGTGCGCCGCGCCGCCCGCGCCTGGTTCGGCCAGGACCGCGCCGAGGATTCCTTCAGCACGGCGGCGCTGACCACCTGAACCCGACCCCTTAAGCGGAGGACATCATGGACATGCTTAGTGCACTCTGGCTCGGAACACCGGCTTGGACCTGGCTGGTGTTCCTCGCGATCGTCGTGGTCTTGCTGGCCTTCGACCTCGGCGTATTGAACAAGAAGGACCACGTCATCGGCGTCAAGGAAAGCCTGAAGCTGTCGGCGCTCTATCTAAGCGCCGGCCTGCTGTTCGGCCTGTGGGTCTGGCATGAACTCGGCAGCGAAAAGGGCCTGCACTTCTATACCGGCTTCCTGATCGAGAAGAGCCTGTCGCTCGATAACATCTTCGTGATCTCGCTGATCTTCGCCACCCTGGCCATCCCGCCGCTGTACCAGCATCGGGTCCTGTTCTGGGGTATCGTGGGCGTGATCGTCACGCGCGGCATCATGATCGGCGCGGGCACGGCGCTGGTCGAAAGCTACTACTGGACCCTGTACCTGTTCGGCGCCTTCCTGGTCTTCACCGGCATCAAGATGTTTTTCGTGGATACCAGCAGCGACGACATCCGCGAAAGCCGTGTCCTGTCCTGGCTGAAGCGCCATCTGCGCATCACGCCCGAACTGCACGGCAACCATTTCCTGGTGCGCCAGCCGGCGCCGGGCGGCGGCAAGCCGCTGCTGTGGGCGACCCCGCTGTTCCTGGCGCTGTGCATGGTCGAGATTACCGACGTGGTGTTCGCCGTCGACAGCGTGCCGGCGATCTTCGCCATTACCAGCGATCCGTTCATCGTCTACACCTCGAACATCTTCGCGGTGCTCGGCCTGCGTGCGCTCTATTTCGCGCTGGCGGCGATGGTGGCGCGCTTCCACTACCTGAAGTACTCGCTGGCCGCGGTGCTGGTGTTCATCGGCTCGAAGATCTTCCTGGGTGACTTCGTCTTCGGCGGCAAGGTGCCAGCGGCGCTGTCGCTGGCGGTGACGGCCCTGTTGATCGCCGCGGGCATCCTGTACTCGCTGTGGAAGACCCGCAAGGATCCGCCGGCGATGGCGGGTTGAATGCAGCCGACGCAGGCGTATGCGCGCATACGCCTGTTGAGTTCTTCCATGGTCAGTGCATAATCGATGACATTCCCATCAGTTCTCCAAGAGGACGATCATGGCCACTCGACGTATGCATGCCGCCGGCCCGGCACCCTTCCTGACCGGCGTCCTGCTGGCGGCTATCCTGGCCGCGTGCGGCGGCGGTGGCAGCAGCGCACCGGCAACGGCGCCGGTACAGGCGCCGCCAGCGCCGCCACCCGTCGCAGCGCTGCCGGGCAGCTACGCCGATCCGGTGGTCTACTCGGGCGCGGCGGGCGCCTCGCTGGCAAGCGCGGAAGAGAAGGCCGCCACGGTCCAGGCCAAGATCACCCTCGACGGCAAGGCGCTCAACTACACCGCCACCACCGGGCACCTGACCGCCACCGACCTCGCCACCGGACAGCCGGCGGCTTCATTCTTCTACGTCGCCTATACCGCCGGCAGCCTGCCCGCGGCGCAGCGGCCGCTCACCTTCTTTTTCAATGGCGGTCCGGGTTCGTCCTCGGTCTGGCTACATATTGGATCGTTCGCACCGCGCCGGTTGGCCACCCCCTTCCCGGCCACCACGCCGGCCGCCGTCGCCGGGAACCTGGTCGACAACCAGGAGACCTTGCTCGACCACTCCGACCTGGTGTTCGTGGACGCCATCGGCACCGGTTATTCGCAAGCGATCGCGCCGCGCACCAATGCGCAGTTCTGGGGCGTCGACCAGGATGCCGCCGCCTTCCGCGACTTCGTGCGGCGCTATCTCGCGGTCAACAACCGGCAGGCATCGCCGCTCTACCTGTTCGGCGAATCCTATGGCGCCCCGCGCGCCGCCGTGCTGGCCAACCTGCTCGAGAGCGCGGGCGTGCGGGTGACCGGCGTGGTGCTGCAGTCGGCCGCCATGAACTACACCAGCAACTGCGGCATGTTCAATCCGGGCCAGGCCAGCTGCGAAGGCTATATCCCGAGCTATGCGGCGGTTTCTTACTACCATCAGAACGGCAGCCTGCCGACCGACTTCTCGACGGTGCTGCAGAAAGCGCGCGAGTTTGCCGCCGGCCCGTACCGCAGCGAGGTCGACGCCTTCATCGCCAACAAGACGGCGCCGAGCGAGGCGACCATCGCCCAGCTGGTTGCCTACACGGGACTGTCGGCTGCGACCTGGCGCCAGGATTTTTCGATGGTGCCGGGCGGCTACCGCGCGCGCCTGCTGCCGGGCCAGATGATCGGACGCTACGATGCCCGCGTGAAGGCGCCCAACGGCAGTGCGCTGACGGTCGATGGCGACCCCTCGCTCACCGTGGTCGGCCCCGCCGTCAACGGCAGCGTCAAGAACTACCTGCAGAACGAGTTGCGCTACACCGCAGTCACGAACTACATTGGTTCGAACAACGTGCTGAACCAGTGGAACTTCAGCCACGACGGCAAGCCCCTACCCGACACGATCCCGGACCTGGCCGCGGCCATGACGCTCAATCCCTCCTTGAAAGTGGTGGCGATGAGCGGCTACCATGATCTGGCGACGCCCTTCTACCAGACCGAGCTCGACCTGGCGCGGCTGGGCGCCGGCGCGGTCCAGATCCGCAACTACGACAGTGGGCACATGAGCTATCTCGACGACAAGGTGCGGCGCCTGCAGAAGACCGACCTGCGCGCCTTCTACAACAGCGTATCGGTGGCACAATGAAAACCATGTTCCTCGTTCTTTTGATGATGGGCGCCTCCAGCCTGGCCGCCGCCCAGGACCCAGTCGGCGCCGACGGCCAGTTGCCGCCCGCCCTGCGCAACCGTCCCGCCACGCCACCGCCGGCGGCAGGCGAGGCCTTGCGCGCGCAGGCGCTGGCCAAGCTGGAGGCGCAGTTCAAGACGGCGGACGTCGACAGCAACGGCAGCCTGACGCGTGAGGAAGCGAAGCGCTTCGGTTTCGTTGCCAGGCATTTCGACGAGATCGATACCGCGCGCCGGGGCGGGGTCAGCTTCGACGATGTGCGCGCCTATCTGGCAAGGACAAAGGCCGAACGGCGCTGAGGTCGCGGCCGAGTTGGCAGACATCAAAAGCTTGCCAATCGGGCCAAATTGCATCAACCGCCCCTGTCGGTCCGGCCCCCGCTCCGGTATCATGCGGGGATGAATGAGATTTCCTACCACCCGTTTGTGATTGGTGTCGCCGGCGGCAGCGGCAGCGGCAAGTCAACGGTGACCCAGCAGGTGCTGGCTTCTTTCGGCGCCGACATGGTCTCGGTCGTGATGCAGGACGACTACTACCGCGACCAGTCCGACCTCACGCCGGAAGTGCGCCGCAAGCAGAACTACGACCATCCGCAGGCCTTCGACTGGCCGCTGCTGGTGGAGCACGTGCGCGCCCTGCGCAACGGCGAAACGATCCAGATGCCGGAGTACGACTTCACGATCGACAACCGCTCCAACAAGACCATTCCCGTCAAGCCGGCGCCGGTGATCGTGATCGAAGGCCTGTTTGCCCTGTACGACGCCGACTTGCGCAAGATGATGTCGCTGAAGATCTTCGTCGACACCGCTCCCGACGTGCGCTTCATCCGCCGCATGCAGCGGGATATCGCCGAACGCGGCCGGACGATGGAGAGCATCGTCAACCAGTACCTGGAAACGGTGCGCCCGATGCACAAGCAGTTCATCGAACCCACCAAGCGCCACGCCGATGTCATCCTGCCGCACGGCGCCAATGGCCCGGCCGTCGATGTGATCACCACCAAGGTGGCGAGCGTCATCGGCAAGCTGAACCAGCCGTAATCCTGTTGCCGGGCTCCCGCCCGGCGCCCCCGCCTGTCAGCGCAGCGCCGCCTGCAACTGGCGCGCCATCCGTCCCACCAGCGCGCGCCACAGGTAGCCACCCATCTTGAGCGGGCTGCGCCGGTCCGCGCCGCGCCGTCCCATCCGCTGCGGCAGGAAGAAACGCCCGAACACCGGCAGCCCGCTGCGCCGCAAAGTCCAGAAGCAGCCGCCGGCATACACCGTATCGAAGCCGTCCTCGGCGCGCAGCAACTGCAGCGCGGTGCCCGAGAACATTGCCACGTGCGCCGCCGTCTCGCGCGATTTCAAGCGAAAGCCGTGGCGGTAGGACAGCTCGACCGTCTGGCGCAGGTCGGGCAGGTGCACCAGCAGCGGCCGCAGCGTGCCGACCGTCTCCAGCAGCCGCGGCAGGACGTGCAGCCCGGTCGTGACGCGCTCGCGGTAGCGCGAAAAAGCTGCCTTCAGCTCGCCCAGCGAAGCCTGCGGCGGACGCGGCAGCGGTGGCGGGCGGCTGCGCCAGCACTCGGTCCAGTGTTCGAGCGCGCGGGCGTGTGCGGACGCCAGCGTGCCTGGCGTGTCGCGCAGCAGGTCGATGCTGGCGCCCGGCGCCAGGAAACGCACCACGCCACGCACGCCTTCCAGGCGCGACACCTCCAGCAGCTCGCTGGGGGACATCCTGCCGCCGTTCAGCCAGACGTTGTCGGCCCGCGCAAAGCGCGCAAAGGAAGCGATCGGCAGCACCAGCTTGGGCCGGAAGCGTTCGACCTGCACTGCCAGGCGCTCCACCGCCGCCTTGGCCCCCGCTTCGCGCAGCGCGAACTGCTCGGGGTTGCCGCACCAGCCCATGCTGCCGAAGCCGGTGAGCAGCACGTCGATGCGCGACGCCACCCGGCCGATGCGCGGCGCCGCCGCATGGCAGGCCTCGGCGGTAGGCAGCGCGCGATCGCCCAGGTTCAGGATGGTGCGGCCGCCGCAGCCGATCAGGCAGGCGGTATCGCCGTCGCCGTTGGCCAGTGCGGTCAGGCGCAGGTCGCCGGCCAGCGCCACCGTGACGCCATCCGGGCATTCGGCCAGCGGCAGCCGCAGGCGGCGCAGCTCGTCGCCGATGCGCATGTCGCGCCCGGGGCGGTAGAGGAAGGTGGCGATGCCGCGGAATTCGGAGCGGAACCGGCGCAGGAAAGGCAGCGAGAAGTGGTCCGGCTGGGCGCGCGAGCACCATATATAGATGGGCACGCCGGCGGAATTCAGGGTGTCGAGCAGGCTGGCGGTGCTGGTCGCGCCGTCTATCAGACTCCAGGCGCCGTCCAGCACCGCCCCCTCGAGCCAGGGATCGGCCACCAGCAGCGCAGCGTCGGTGCGCACCATGAAGCAGGCGTGGTTCAGGAAAGTCAATGTTGCGCGCGGCATTGCAGGCACCTGGCTGCGGCCGAAAACCGGCCAATGAGGCCAGCGTAGCCGCGCGCCACGGTCCAGCCATGATCCGTCACAATCGTGCGCCAGCATGGCAGGGGATCGAAAAGCCACGATCGCCTGGAGATGCTTCGCCAAATGACGGGAAAGCTCTACAATAGGTTGATGTAAAGAATCTTTTTTGATCGGACCCTGCCGCCATGCCCCTGGAATCCCTGCTGTTCGCCCCGCCGGCCACACTCAGCGCCACCCTCGTGGCCGCCCTGTTCGGGCTGCTCGTCGGCAGTTTCTTGAACGTGGTCATCCACCGGATTCCCAAGATGATGCAGCGCGAGTCCGACAATTATGTGGCGCAGGAAAGCGGCAAGGAGCCGCCGCACACCGACCGCTACAACCTGATGGTCCCGCGTTCGGCCTGTCCGCACTGCGGGCACCAGATCACGGCCATGGAAAACATCCCGGTGATCAGCTGGCTGGCGCTGCGCGGCAAGTGCCGCAAGTGCAAGGCGCCGATCTCGCCGCGCTACCCGGCGGTCGAACTGCTGACCGGCGTGCTCGCCGGCGTGCTGGTCTGGACCTTCGGCAGCGGCCTGGCCGGCCTGGCCACCCTGCTGTTCCTGTTCCTGCTGGTCGCGATGACCTTCATCGACATCGACACCCAGCTGCTGCCGGACGACCTGACCTATCCCCTGCTGTGGGCTGGCCTGCTGGTGAACCTGCACGGCACCTTCGTGCCGCTGCAGGATGCGGTAATCGGCGCCGCCGCCGGCTACCTGGTGCTGTGGGCCGTGTACTGGCTGTTCAAGCTGGTCACCGGCAAGGAAGGTATGGGTTACGGCGACTTCAAGCTGCTGGCCGCCTTGGGCGCCTGGCTCGGCTGGCAAATGCTGCCGACCATCATCCTGCTGTCCTCGGTGGTCGGTGCGCTGGTCGGCATCAGCCTGATCGTGTTCGCCAAGCGCGGCCGCGACAAGCCGATTCCCTTCGGTCCCTACCTGGCGGCGGCTGGCCTGATCGCCCTGCTCTACGGCACCGGCATCAGCGCCCAGCTGCAGGCTGTCGTCACCGGCTGAGAATGAACGCGCCACGCAATCTCGCGTTTTCCGTCGGCCTGACCGGCGGCATCGGCTGCGGCAAGAGCACCGTGGCCGACATGTTCGCCGAGCTCGGCGCCTCGGTCATCGACACCGACCAGATCGCCCACGCACTCACCGCCCCGCACGGCGCCGCGATGCCGGCCCTGCTGGCCGAATTCGGCGACGGCTTCGCCACGCCGGATGGCGCGCTCGACCGCGCGAAAATGCGCGCCCTTGTATTTACCGACGACACCGCCCGCGCCCGCCTCGAAGCCATCCTGCATCCGCGCATCCGCGAAGCCACCGCGGCAGCAGCAAGCATTGCGACCGGCGACTACGTGATCTTCGTGGTGCCGCTCCTGATCGAGTCCGGCACCTGGCGCGAGCGGGTCACGCGGGTGCTGGCGATCGACTGTCCGGAAGCGTTGCAGGTGGCGCGTGTGATGGCCAGGAGCGGCATTAGCGAGGACCAGGTCCGCGCCATCATGGCGGCGCAGGTGACCCGGGAACAGCGCCGCGCGGCGGCCGACGACATCATCCTGAACGACGACGGATTGGACGCGCTGCGCCCCCAGGTAGAGGTTTTACATGCGCTGTATTTATCTCAAAGTAAATTAAAACAGCCCTAAATTGAATTAAGTCAATGCGGGATTTGTAATTTTGCGCAGCATGGTTCAGAATCACGGGGTTGCTCGCCAGCCTACATTCAGAGGAATGTCATTTTGATCGTCTACGAATATCCTTTCAACGAGCGGATTCGCACGTTGTTGCGGCTGGAAGACCTGTACGACAAGTTCAAGTTTTTTGTGCAACAAGAGCACCCGATGCAACATCACGTGGCCCTCGCCACGATCTTCGACATGCTGGAAGTGGCCGGCCGTGCCGACCTGAAGTCGGACCTGCTGCAGGAACTCGAGCGGCAGAAGCAGAGCCTGCTTTCCTACCGCAGCAATCCGAACGTCGCCACCGAGACGCTGGACGCCGTGCTGGCCGAGCTGGACGCCGTCAGCAGCGCGCTGGTCGCAAGCCAGGGCAAGACCGGCCAGAACGTACGCGATAACGAATGGCTGATGAGCATCCGCGGCCGTACCATCATCCCGGGCGGCGCCTGCGAGTTCGACCTGCCTTCCTACTACGCCTGGCAGCACCGACCGGCCGAGCAGCGCCAAGCCGACATCATGGGCTGGTTCGCCCCGCTGGCCCCGCTGTTCGAAGCCCTGGCCCTGGTGCTCCGCCTGCTGCGCGATTCCGGCGGTCCGGTCAAGATGATCGCTACCGGCGGCAGTTACCAGCAGATGCTGCAGGGGAAGGTGTACCAGATGCTGCGCCTGTCGATCGACGATTCGCTTGGCGCGATCCCCGAAATCTCGGCCAACAAGTATATGCTGTGGGTACGCTTCACCACGCATGATGGCGACTGCAAGCCGAAGGCACTCGAAACCGACGTGCCCTTCAACCTGACCCTCTGTAATTTTTGACTGGTATTGAAATGACTGTTGTAGCCTGCCCGACCTGCGGCAAGAAGGTCGAATGGACTCCGGCGAACAAGTATCGCCCGTTCTGCTCCGAACGCTGCAAGCAGATCGACCTGGGCGCCTGGGCGGAAGAGAAGTACACGATCCCCGGCGCCGTGCAAGGCGATCCCGAGGTCGACAAACCGACCGACGACTAAGGACGGATGCGCGGCGGCCCTGCTTCGATGCTGTCGCGCCTTGCGCTGTGGGCGATCCGCCTGTATCAGCGCCACCTCTCTCCCCTCAAAGGCTTCTCCTGCGCCTACCGTGTCGCCACGGGCGGCGCCAGTTGCTCGGCCTATGGCTACCGCGCGATCGAGCGCCACGGCCTGCTGGCAGGCCTGGCCCTGCTCGACCGTCGCCTGCAGCGCTGCGGCGAAGTCCACCGCGACCGTATCGCTGGATCAGCGCCGGCGCGTAACCCACTACTGCATTATCAGCGTGGCGACTGCGATTGCGGCGGCTGCGATGTCGGCGACCTGCCCGGCTGCGACTGTGGAGGTGGGGACTGCGGGCGATCGCGCGACCGTCCGGGACGGCGCTGCGAGCCTTTCCAGCGGTGGCGCGAGAAGCGCTGGAACGCGAACATCTCGCGCCTGCAGCAAGAGCGCCTGGAACGCAAGCGGCGCGAGCGCTACCAACGTGAACGGCGCGGCGATGGGGTGGATTAACTGCAGGACTAACCGGCGGACGGGTAACGCACCAAGTCCAGCCACTCCAGCAGCGGTATCGTCGCCGGCAACAGCGGACTGACGCTGTACGCACCCTGCCATGCAAACGCCTGCCCTTCCAGGCTTTGCGGCTCGCCTTCCCACTCGCGGCAGATGTAGAAATAGAGGCGCACGTGCGCGTGCTCGTACACGTGTTCGACGCAGCACCAGGCCTCGCCGCTCAGCACCCGCACGCCCAGTTCTTCGACGAATTCGCGTTGCAGTGCGTGGAAGATGTCCTCGCCCTGCTCCACTTTCCCGCCCGGGAATTCCCAGTAGCCCGCATAGGGCTTGCCTTCCGGGCGCTGGCCCAGCAGCACGTCGCCGTTCGCGCGCATCAGGATGCCGACCGCGACGTCGACCGGTTTTGCCTTTACTTCTTCAATCATTGGTTTCTTCGTCCGGCAGCCTGCCGGCATAGTCCTTCGCAAATTGCCATGCCACGCGGCCCGAGCGCGAGCCGCGCTGCAAGGCCCACTGCAGCGCTTCCAGGCGCGCCGCCTCGATCTGCTCCACCGTGCAGCCGAAGCTGGCCAGCCAGTGCGCCACGATGCCGAGATAGTCGTCCTGCTTGAACGGGTAGAAGGACAGCCACAGGCCGAAGCGCTCCGACAGCGAGATCTTCTCTTCGACCGTCTCGCCCGGATGCAGGTCGCCATCGTCGCCGTGCGAGTAGCCGGCATTGTCCGACATCTTCTCCGGCATCAGGTGGCGCCGGTTCGAGGTCGCGTAGATCAGCACATTGTCCGACTGCGCCGAAATGCTGCCGTCGAGCGCCACCTTGAGCGCCTTGTAGCCCGCCTCGCCTTCTTCGAACGAGAGGTCGTCGCAGAAGATCACGAAGCGCTCCGGCCGGCCCGCTACCAGCTCGACGATGTCGGGCAGGTCGGCCAGGTCAGCCTTGTCCACTTCGATCAGGCGCAGGCCCTGGTCGGCGAAACCGTTCAGGCAGGCCTTGATCAGGGACGACTTGCCGGTGCCGCGCGCGCCGGTCAGCAGCACGTTGTTGGCCGGACGGCGCAGCACGAATTGGCGGGTGTTCTGCTCGATCTGGCGCTTCTGGGCGTCGACGTGCTGCAGGTCTTCGAGCCGGATGGTCGAGGCATGCAGCACCGGCGACAGGTACTTGCCGCCGCCGTTCACACGCTTGCGCCAGCGGAAGGCGAAGCTGCGCTTCCAGTCCGGCTCGCGCGGCACTGCCGGCGGCAGGACCGCTTCGACCCGCGCCAGCAGGGCTTCGGCGCGGTGCAGGAACTGTTCCAGCGGTGTCATCGATTACGAGCGGTAGTCGGCGTTAATCGAGACGTAGTCATGCGACAGGTCGCAGGTCCAGACGGTGGCGGTGGCATTGCCGCGGCCCAGGGTCACGCGCACGGTGATCTCGGCCTGCTTCATGACGCGCTGGCCGTCTTCTTCCTTGTAATCCGGATTGCGGCCGCCGCTCTTCGCCACCCACACGTCGTCCAGGTAGAGATCGAGCTTGGTGGTGTCGAGGTCGTCCACGCCGGCGTAGCCGATTGCGGCCAGGATGCGGCCCAGGTTCGGGTCCGAGGCGAAGAAGGCGGTCTTGACCAGCGGCGAGTGTGCGATCGAGTAGGCGATCTTGCGGCACTCTTCGACGTCGCTACCCTGCTCCACCGTGATGGTCATGAACTTGGTCGCGCCTTCGCCGTCGCGGATGATCTGCTGCGCCAGGTTGCGCGAGATGTCGGTCACGGCTTCCTTCAGCGCCTCGTAGTCGGCGCCAGATGCGGCGTCGACCGCTAGGCTGCCTGCGCCGGTAGCGACGATGATGAAGGAGTCGTTGGTCGAGGTGTCGCCATCGATGGTGATGCTGTTGAACGAGTGGTCGGCCGCGTGCTTCACCAGCTCGTCGAGCACCGGCTGCGCCACTCGAGCATCGATCGCCAGGTAGCCCAGCATGGTCGCCATGTTCGGCTTGATCATGCCGGCGCCCTTGCTGATGCCGGTCATGGTGACGGTATGGCCACCGATGGTGACGGTGCGCGAGGCAGCCTTCGGCTGGGTGTCGGTGGTCATGATCGCTTCGGCGGCGTTGAACCAGTTGTCCGCCTTCAGGTTAGACACCGCGGCAGGGAGGCCCGCGACCACCTTCTGGATCGGCAGCTGTTCGAGAATGACGCCGGTGGAGAACGGCAGCACCTGCTGCGCGTCCAGTCCCAGCAGCTTGGCGACTTCGGCACAGGTGGCCTGCGCATTGGCCAGGCCCTGTTCGCCGGTGGCGGCGTTGGCGTTGCCGGTGTTGACCACCAGCGCGCGGATCGGCTTGCCGCCACTCTGCACGGCCGCGAGGTTGGCCTTGCTCACCTGGACCGGCGCGGCGCAGAAGCGGTTCTTGGTGAAGACGCCGGCGACGGTCGCGCCTTCGGCCAGCTTCATGACCAGCAGGTCCTTGCGGTTGGGCTTCTTGATACCGGCTTCGGCATAGCCGATCTCGATACCGTCGACGGGTTTCAGGTCGGCTGCGACTGGCAGGGGGGAATTGACGGCCATGGCGATCTCATGAAAGAAAAGATAGGTAATCCGATATTGTACCGCCAGCGGCGACCACGGCGAGCCAGCCATTCCGGCCCGTGATTCCATTCCCGACTTATGCAGGTCGCATGAAGCGATAACCCGTACTTACAGCTCCTTAATCAGGGCTCATGGACCGACTTTCAGTGGCACCTTGCGCACGATTCATTTCTGCCGAAATATTGTTCTAAATCAAACGCTTGCGATTTGCTCATCAGGAGTATGCATATACTCGAAAGGCCCGCCAACGCAGCGTTTTTCGCGCCGGCGGAGCCCCCGGTCCGGCCACCCGGCCGGGGCACATTCAAACAATACTGGAGACAACGATGAACGTAAGCGTCAAAGCGCGGCTGGTGGCCGTGCTATGTGCAGCACTTGCGGGAGCAGCGGCATCGCCGCTCGCCTTCGCCGACGGCAAACCGGCCGAGCTGACCGTGTCGGCGAAGCAGTACAAACAGTATTTCAAGGAAGCCTCGAACGAGTTCAACGTACCGGTCGAACTGCTGCAGTCGATCGCCTACGCCGAAACGCGCTGGCACCCACACGTCCCGAAGGGCAAGCTCAAGAAAAACGGCGAGCCCGAGGTCGAGGTCGAATCCCACGAGGGCATGCCGATCAGCTACGGCATCATGGGCCTGCGCGACGACAACCACTTCGGCCACTCCCTGCTTGAAGGCGCGGCCCTGATCCGCGTCACGCCCGAACAGGCGGCGTCCGACACGCGCTCCAACATCCGCGCCGCCGCCGCCCTGCTCGCCCAGTACGGCGCCCGCAAGAACAAGGGCTTCCCGCTCGAGGACTGGGAAGCCGCAGTGGCGCGCTACAGCGGCATCCCGCAGCCCGAGATCGCAAAGATCTACAGCTACGAAGTGCTGACCGCTATCCGCCAGGGCCGCCGCAGCGACAAGTTCGAGATCGACCAGAAGCACGTCGAGATGGAGAAGGCCTTCGGCAAGGACAGGCTGCGCAAGCTGTCCGCGCGCCGCATCACCATCGAAACCGGCACGCCCGATCCAAAGATTTCGGCGCCGGATTTCACCAGCACCCCGAACCAATAATAACGAGCAGAATACGGAGACAATATCCATGAAAACCACAATGCGGTGCCTACTCGCAGGCCTGTGTTTCGTCGCGTCGGCCCAGCCGGCGCTTGCTTCGACCGACTACCCGCCGGCCATCTGGAACCCGGCCGCCAGCTGCAACTATTCCGCGCGAACCGCGGCGGTCAGCCACGTAACCGTGCACACCACCCAGGGCTCCTATGCCGGCTCGATCTCCTGGTTCCAGAACTGCAGCGCCGGCGTCAGCGCCCACTACGTGATCCGTTCCTCGGACGGCCAGGTGACCCAGATGGTGCGCGAAGCCGACAAGGCCTGGCACGTTGGGAACTCGAACGGCTACACCATCGGCATCGAGCACGAGGGCTACATCGCCAACCCCTCGGCCTGGTACACCACCGCGATGTACAACGCCTCGGCCGCGCTGACCAAGGACATCCTCGCCTCGCGCACGCTGGCGCAAAAGGTGTATGACGGCAGCAGCGGCTGGAACGCGGTGCCAAGCGATTCGCTCTACAACGTCAAGGGCCACGTCAACTATGCCAGCCAGAGCCACACCGACCCCGGTTCGGGCTGGGACTGGCCGCGCTATAAATCTCTCGTGGCCGGCAGCACCTCGGGCGGCGGCACCGCCACCACCTGGCCGCTGGTCCAGTACGGGAACACCGGCGAGCGCGTACGCACCATCCAGTACCTGCTGCAGCAGTGGGGCTACACGCTCACCGTGAACGGCAGTTTCGACACCGCGACCCAGAACGCGGTGAAGAACTTCCAGTCCTCGCATGCCCTGGGCGCGGACGGCATCGTCGGCAACGCCACTTGGCCGGCGTTGACCATTCTGACCCAGCAGGGCGACTCGGGGGCCAAGGTGCGCGCCGTGCAGAGCCAGCTCAACGAGAGCGGCGCGGGCATTACGGTGGACGGCGCCTTCGGTCCGGCCACGGCGACGGCGGTGAAGAACTTCCAGACCTCGAAGGGCTTGAGTGCGGACGGCATCGTCGGCGACGACACCTGGAACAAGATGGCCTGGTAAGTCGTCCTGCCGGCATGCGCGCCGCTTGGCAAGACGGGCGCGCATGCCGTTCCATGTTCACCAACATGGGGCCACGATCCCGCGCTCATGGCGCCAGGCGGCTAAGTACAATCCGGCGCGAGTCGCTTCATGCGCACAACCACCCTGGTACGGATAGGCGCCCTGCCGGCGCCTTGCTCCTTTGCCTCCATCTCGGCGAGGGTGCGTCGCGCGGCTTCGCGCTCGTCAGGATCGCCATGTCGGCCCACGTCGGCCATCATCCTGCGTAGCTCCGGATCGGCGCGGAGGCCGGCGCCGCCGGCTAAGGGGAGACGCTCCTCCTCCAGGGTGGATTCCCAAGTCTGCGCGTCCACCTGACGAACAGCGAAGTGCGCCCGGCCCCATGGACAAGCGCTGTCGAACACGACGCGATCGCCTTGCATCACTCCCGGCACGTCGGTGCATCCGCTGTCGCGCATATTTTTTGGCAAACCTTGCTGTTGAGGGATCTTGGCGCAGAGGAGCTTGGGCTTTTGCAACACGGCCCCGCCGTCCGGATTGCGCATACCCAGATCTACCGCGGCTTGGAGCTCGAACAGGCCGGATGGCGCGAAATGGCGTTCCTCCGGTCCGGCGGCGCCCGTGCCCAGCACCAGCACTGCCCCTAACAGAATCCAACGTGTTGCCTGCATGCCGCCTCCCGCGTTATCGAAGCATCATCCTAACCGCAACGACGTCCTGCCGGAGCGTCGGCCCGGACCAGCTGCCGCTTTTATGCACAGTGGCTCGACCTGGCACGGCTCAGCGCGGGATCGACAGCGCCAGCGTTTCCTTCAGCTCTTCCATCACCACGTAGCTCTTCGACTGGCCGGCATCGGCCACGTGCAGAATCTCGCCCAGGAGGCGCCGGTATTCCGACATTTCCGGGATCCGCGCCTTGATCAAATAGTCGAAGTCCCCAGATACGAGATGGCACTCCATCACCTCGGGAATGCCGAGCATCGCGCGGCGGAAGCGATCGAAGGCCTTTTCGGATTTCTGGTGCAGCGTGATCTCGACGAACACCAGGATCTGCAGGCCCATGGCCTGCGGATTGACGCGCGCGTGGTAGCCGGTGATGACGCCGTCGCGCTCCATGCGCTTGACCCGCTCGATGCAGGGCGTCAGCGACAGGCCCACCTGCTCGGCCAGGTCTTTCATGACGATGCGCGCATCGTCCTGCAGGACCGACAGGATGTGGAGGTCGATCTTGTCGAGGACGCGATTGGAATTCTTCTGGACGCGCATGAAGTTTCACTGAAAACGTGTGTAATAACAGAAACCATTATTCCATCATGGGCGGTAAGATGGCAATCTTTTCTAAATCCCGCATCACTAACTTCAGGAACTAGGCACATGCGCGTTCTCGTACTGGGCAGCGGCGTGGTCGGCGTGACCACCGCATACTACCTGGCCAAGGCCGGCCACGACGTCACCGTCATCGACCGTCAACCCGGCCCTGCCCTGGAGACAAGCTTCGCCAACGCCGGCCAGATTTCGCCGGGCTACGCCTCGCCGTGGGCGGCGCCGGGCATCCCGCTGAAGGCCGCGAAGTGGCTGTTCCAGAAGCACGCGCCGCTGGCGATCCGCCCGGACGGCTCGCTGTTCCAGCTCCAGTGGATGTGGCAGATGTACCGCAACTGCACGGCCGACCGCTATGCGGTGAACAAGGAACGCATGGTGCGCCTGGCCGAGTACAGCCGCGACTGCATCCGCGAACTGCGCGCCGACACTGGGATCGAGTACGAAGGCCGCAGCCTGGGCACGATCCAGCTGTTCCGCACCCAGCAGCAGCTCGACAGTGCCGCCAAAGACATCGAAGTGCTCAAGCACGCTGGCGTGGAATACGAACTGCTGCTCGGCCATGACCTGGGCAAGGCCGAGCCGGCGCTGGGCAGCCACGGCACGCTGGTCGGCGGCCTGCGCCTGCCGAACGACGAAACCGGCGACTGCCAGCTGTTCACCAGCCGCCTGACCGCGATGGCGCGCGACCTCGGCGTGCGCTTCGAGTTCGACACCAGCATCCGCGCGCTCGACATCACGAATGGCCAGATTACCGGCGTGCGCACCGACAAAGCCACCCTCACGGCCGACCGTTACGTGCTGGCGCTGGGCAGCTACTCGCGCCTGCTGTTGAAAGACCAGTTCCAGCTGCCGGTCTACCCGCTCAAGGGCTACTCGATCACCGTGCCGATCACGGACGAGAGCCGCGCGCCGGTGTCGACCATCCTGGATGAAAGCTACAAGATCGCCGTCACCCGCTTCGAAGACCGCATCCGCGTCGGCGGCATGGCCGAGATCGCGGGTTACAGCAAGTACCTGAACCCGGCGCGCCGCGAGACCCTGGAGATGGTCGTCAACGACCTGTTCCCGGGCGCCGGCGACACCCGCCAGGCCTCGTTCTGGACCGGCCTGCGCCCGATGACCCCGGACAGCACCCCGGTGGTCGGCGCCACCCCGCTGCGCAACCTGTTCGTCAACACCGGCCACGGCACCCTGGGCTGGACCATGGCCTGCGGCTCGGCCGCGGTCATCGCGGACTTGGTGAGCGGCAAGAAGCCCGCCATCCGCGCCGACGACCTGGCAGTGTTCCGCTACGCCGGTACGCAGCCAGCAGGCGCGCAGCCGGAACTGGTCAAGGCGTAAGCGTCGATGGTGGATTCGGTGGATGCGTCCCGTGCCGGGGCGCGGCTCACGATCGACCTCGGTGCGATCCGTGACAATTACCGGCTGCTGGCCGGGAAGACCAAAGGGGCCTGCGCGGCCGTGATGAAAGCCGACGCCTACGGCCTCGGCATGGAACAGGTGGCGCCCGCGCTGGCGCTCGAAGGCTGCCGCGTATTCTTCACTGCCCACCTGGATGAAGGCATCCGCCTGCGCCAGCTGGTGCCGGACGACAGCGCCATCTACGTGCTGCACGGCCCGCCGCCGGGCACCGCGACCGACTTCTTCCAGTACGACCTGCGGCCGGTGCTGAACGACCCGGGCCAGGTGCAGGAATGGCGCGCATTGGCGGCTAAGCTCGGGCGCGAGCTGCCGGCCGCGATCCAGGTCGACACCGGCATGTCGCGCATGGGTATCGCCAGCGCGGACCTGTCCTCCATGTCACGCGATCGCGACTGGCTCGCCGGCGTACGCCCTAGCCTCGTGATGAGCCACCTGGCCTGCGCCGACGAGCCGGGACACCCGCTGAACGAAACCCAGCGCCGCCGCTTTGACAGCCTGCGCGAACTGTTCCCCGGCGTGCCGGCCAGCCTGGCCAATTCCTCGGGCGTGTTCCTCGGTCCCGACTTCCACTACGACCTGCTGCGCCCGGGCGCTGCGCTGTACGGCATCAACCCGCAGCCGGGCATGGCGAATCCCTTGAAGCAGGCGGTTTCGCTGCATGCGCGCATCGTGCAGGTACGTACCGTGCGCGAGGGCGACGTCGTGGGGTATGGCGCGTATCACCTGGTAGCGAGCGAACGCCGCATCGCGACCATCGCGGTGGGCTATGCGGATGGCTGGCAGCGTTCGTTGTCGGGACGCGGGTTCGGTTTTGTGGACGGCGTCGCCGTGCCCTTCGTGGGAAGGGTGTCGATGGACAGCATCACGGTGGATGTCACCGGGATTGCGCCGGAACGCGTCGTACCGGGGGCGGAGGTGGAGCTGATGGGCGAACACCAGCCGGTGGATGAGGTGGCGGCACTGTCGGGGACGATCGGGTACGAAGTCCTGACTCGTCTGGGTAGTCGCTTCCATCGGCGCTACCTTTAAGCATGCAAAATTGGACGAAATGATGCCAGTGGCATCATTTTGGCCTGCGCCGGGATGACGTTGTTTTATGCTGCCGGTTAAGCTGATAGCCTGTTTTCTACCCCTTGCCTAAAAACCGTCGTCCCGGCGAAGGCCGAATCGATGCCACTGGCATCCATTCGCCCAAGTTCGTCGCGTAACACAAACATAAAAAAACGGCCGGGTCTCAACCCGGCCGTTTCCGTTTACAAGCTAGAGCAGCTTACGCCAGCCTGCCGTGGCACTGCTTGAACTTCTTGCCGCTGCCGCAAGGGCACGGATCGTTGCGGCCGACCTTCACGCCCATGTAGGTGCTGTGGTCTTCCGCCGCCACCGGGGCCGCGCCGCCGCCCACCGGGTTCGGGTTGAGCAGCTCTTCCGGCGCCGCGGACGGGTTGAAGTCGGCGTGCTGGAAGTTGAGGTTTTCCAGCTGCGCTGCCTGCGCCGCCATCGCCGCTTCCGCCGCTTCGACTTCTTCGCGGGTCTGGATGCGGACCGTCATCACGGTGCGGATCACTTCGTTCTTGATCAGGTCCAGCATGTTGCTGAACAGTTCGAAGGCTTCGCGCTTGTACTCCTGCTTCGGGTTCTTCTGGGCGTAGCCGCGCAGGTGGATACCCTGGCGCAGGTGGTCCAGCGCCGCCAGGTGCTCGCGCCAGTGGGTGTCCAGGCTTTGCAGCATGACGTTGCGCTCGAAGCCGCCGAAGGATTCGCGGCCCACCACTTCGACCTTGCTTTCATACGAGGTTTCGGCGGCTTTCAGCACGCGCTCGAGGATGTCGTCGTCGTTCAGGTTCGGATCTTCGGCCAGCATCTTCTGCAGCGGCACCGGCAAGCCCCACTCGGCAGCCAGCACCGACTCCAGCGAGGCGATGTCCCACTGCTCTTCCACCGATTCGGCCGGCACGTACTGGCGCACCAGGTCGGTGAACACGCCCACGCGCAGCGAGGCGATCAGCTCGGCCATGTCGACCGATTCCAGCAGCTCGTTACGCTGGGTGTAGATTACCTTGCGCTGGTCGTTGGCGACGTCGTCGTATTCCAGCAGCTGTTTACGGATGTCGAAGTTGCGGGCTTCGACCTTGCGCTGGGCGGTTTCGATGGAACGGGTCACGATGCCCGCTTCGATCGGTTCGCCTTCCGGCATCTTCAGGCGTTCCATGATCGCGCGCACGCGGTCGCCGGCGAAGATGCGCAGCAGCGGATCGTCCAGGCACAGGTAGAAGCGCGAGGAACCCGGGTCGCCCTGGCGGCCCGAACGGCCGCGCAGCTGGTTGTCGACCCGGCGCGATTCGTGGCGCTCGGTACCGATGATGTGCAGGCCGCCGGCGTTCACCACGTGGTCGTGCAGCGACTGCCATTCGTCGCGCAGGGTCTGCGACTGGGCCGCCTTGTCGGCGTCCGCCAGCGCATCATTCGCTTCGATCAGCTGGATCTGCTTTTCGACGTTACCGCCGAGGACGATGTCGGTACCACGGCCCGCCATGTTGGTGGCGATGGTGATCATCTTCGGACGGCCCGCCTGCGCGATGATTTCCGCTTCGCGCGCGTGCTGCTTCGCGTTCAGCACGTTGTGCGGCAGCTTGGCCTTGTTCAGGATGCCGGACAGCAGTTCCGAGTTCTCGATCGAGGTGGTACCCACCAGCACCGGCTGGCCGCGCTCGTAGCAGTCGCGGATGTCGATCAGCATCGCGTTGTACTTCTCTTCGGACGACTTGTAGACCTGGTCCTGGCGGTCCTTGCGCTGCGACGGCTTGTTCGGCGGGACGACCACGGTTTCCAGGCCGTAGATCTCCTGGAATTCGTAGGCCTCGGTGTCCGCCGTACCGGTCATGCCGGCCAGCTTGGCATACATGCGGAAGTAGTTCTGGAAGGTGATCGAGGCCAGGGTCTGGTTCTCGTTCTGGATGCGCACGCCTTCCTTGGCTTCCACGGCCTGGTGCAGGCCGTCCGACCAGCGGCGGCCCGTCATCAGGCGGCCGGTGAATTCGTCGACGATCACCACTTCATTGTTCTGCACCACGTAGTGCTGGTCCTTGTGGTACAGGACGTGGGCGCGCAGCGCCGCGTACATGTGGTGGACCAGGGTAATGTTGGCGGCGTCGTACAGCGAGGCGCCTTCCGGCAGCAGGCCCCACTGGGTCAGTATGCCCTCGGCCTTTTCGTGGCCGGCCTCGGTCAGCAGCACGGTGTGCGCCTTCTCGTCCTTGGTGTAGTCGCCCGGGACTTCGATCTTGCCCTTGCCGTCCGGGGTCTCTTCGCCGATCTGCAGCGTCAAGAGCGGCGGCAGCGCATTCATGCGGTGGTACAGGTCGGTGTGGCTCTCGGCCTGGCCGGAAATGATCAGCGGAGTACGGGCTTCGTCGATCAGGATCGAGTCGACCTCGTCGACCACGGAGAAATTCAGGGTCCGCTGCACGCGTTCGCGCACGTCGTAGACCATGTTGTCGCGCAGGTAGTCGAAGCCGAATTCGTTGTTGGTGCCGTAGGTGATGTCCGAAGCATAGGCCTTCTGCTTGCTGTCGTGGTCGAGCTGCGACAGGTTCACGCCCGTGGTCAGGCCGAGCCAGCTGTACAGGCGGCCCATCGATTCGGCGTCGCGCTGGGCCAGGTAATCGTTGACGGTAATAACGTGCACGCCCTTGCCCGACAGGCCGTTCAGGTAGACCGGCAGGGTCGCCATCAGGGTCTTGCCCTCACCGGTGCCCATCTCGGCAATCTTGCCCTGGTGCAGGACCATGCCGCCGATCAGCTGAACATCGAAGTGGCGCATCTTCATGACGCGCTTGGCGGCTTCGCGGCAGACGGCGAAGGCTTCCGGCAGGATGTCGTCCAGGGTCTCGCCCTTGGCCAGGCGGTCCTTGAATTCCGGCGTCTTGGCCTGGAGTTCGGCGTCCGACAGCTTTTCCATCTGGGGCTCGAGCGCATTAATCTGGCGCACGGTCTTTTGGTATTGCTTGAGCAGACGCTGGTTACGGCTGCCGAAAATCTGGGTCAGGAATGACATTGCTGTGTTCTAGAAAATTACGCCGCAAAAAGAGCCAGGGGCACACCGTCATACGGGCGCCGAAGACCGCCTATGGCAAAAAGCTACTGATTTTATCATGCGATCCGGCCACACTTGGGGACGATGGGCAGGATAACAAGGCTGCTGAACAGTAGAATGTTATCAAATTGCACTGAACGCCACAGTCTGGCGAGTGCGCTACCGGCCCTGTGCCTGGCGCCGCGCTTTGTGCTATCGTGCGGGCATACGCTTTCCCCTCCTCCTTCCCAGTGCATATCTACGGTACCAAGAACCGGCAGACCTCGATCGTCGCGACCGATTTCCTGCGCAAGAATGACCGCATGGCCAGCCTGCTGCCCGCCGCGATGCGGATGGCGCGCCTGCAGGCGGACTGCGCGGCCATCCTGCCTGTGATGGCCGGCAATACCGATGTGATCTCGTTCCAGGACGGGACACTGGTGCTGGCCGTGCCCAGTTCGGCCGTGGCGGCGCGCATGAAGCAGATGCTGCCCAAGCTGCAATCCTCGCTGGCGGGGCGCGGCTGGGCGGTGGAAGCGGTGAAACTGAAGGTGCAGGTGGGACGTGCGATGGCCGAGAAGCCCGAGATGCGCGTCTTGGCCCTGCCGAAAACGGCGGTGCAGGCCTTTGAGGAGCTGGCGGAATCGCTGGAAGAGACCAGCCAGAACAAGGATCTGGTGGCGGCGCTCAGGCGCCTGGCGGAAAAGCGGAAGTAGCTCTCGGCCAGGCTGCCCGGCCTGGCATCAGGTCTGCGCCCACTCCCGTGTCATCTGGCGCAGGTAGGACGGCGGCGCTTCGCTCAGAGAATCGAACTCCACCCATTCGTAGGCATCGGTCTGCGCCAGCAGCTTGCGCAGCAGTTCGTTGTTGAGCGCGTGGCCCGACTTGTGGGCCGTGTAGCTGGCCAGCAGCGGGTGCCCGACGATATACAGGTCGCCGATCGCGTCCAGGATCTTGTGGCGCACGAATTCGTCCTCGTAGCGCAGGCCGTCCGCGTTCAGGATGCGGTACTCGTCCATCACGATCGCGTTTTCCAGCGAGCCGCCGCGCGCCAGGCCCATGCCGCGCAGGGTTTCCACGTCCTGCATGAAGCCGAAGGTGCGTGCACGCGCGACGTCGTGCACGTAGGAGACGTCGCCGAAATCGACCGCGGCGCGCTGCATGGTGCCGTCCACGGCCGGGTGGTTGAATTCGATGAAGAAGTCGAGCTTGAAGCCATCGTAGGGCGACAGGCGCGCCCACTTTTCGTTCTTGCCCTCGCCCTGCCGGATCTCGACGTCCTTCAGCACGCGGATGAAGCGCTTCGGCGCGTCCTGCTCTTCCAGTCCGGCCTGCTGCAGCAGGAAGACGAAGGAAGCGGCCGAGCCGTCCATGATCGGGATCTCTTCGGCGGTGACGTCGACCACCAGGTTGTCGATGCCGAGGCCGGCGCAGGCCGACATCAGATGCTCGACGGTGGAAACGCGCGCATTGTCCTTGATCAGGACCGTGGCCATGCGGGTCTCGCCGACCACGTCGGCCGCGCTCGGAATGGCGACGATCGGGTCATAGTCGACGCGGCGGAAGGTGATGCCGGCGCCCGGCGGCGCCGGACGCAGGGTCAGTTCGACCTTGGTACCGGAGTGGACACCCACACCGGTGGTGCGCACGACCTGCTTGATAGTTCTTTGTTTCAACATAAAAACGATTATAGCCCAGGGCTCCGGGCCATGCTTTCGCTCAGTGGCCTCGTGGGCCACTTCGCCCCCGCTTCTACGGGTGGTCCGATTCCACGTGCACTTTTTCGTGGCGAATCAGATACATACCGCTGCCGATGATGATCGCCGCGCCCAGCACGGTCCAGCCGTCGGGCAGGGTTTGCCACAGCAGCCAGTCGAGGCAGACCGCCCAGGCCAGCGCCGTGTATTCGAAGGGCGCCACGCTCGAGGCATCGCCCTTGGCGAAGGCTTCGGTAATGGCCAGCTGGCCGATGAAGCCGGTCAACGCCAGGCCCAGCAGCAGCGGGATGTCACCCGTGTTCATGCTTACCCAGCCCGGCGCCGCAAGCAGGGTGGCGCCGATCGACATCATGACCATCAGCCAGAACACCATGTACTCGCTGCGGTCGGTCTTGGCCAGCACGCCGACCGTGATTGCCGACACTGCATACATCGAGGCCGCGCCCAGCACCGCCAGGCCACCGATGGTGAGGAAGCCGGCGCCGCTCGGGCGCAGCACCACCAGCACGCCGCACAGTCCCACCCCGATGGCGATCCAGCGGGCTTTATCGACGCGCTCCTTGAGGAACCAGACCGACAGCGCGGTGATGATCGCGGGTGCGATGAAGAAGATCGTGTAGGCCTCGGCCAGCGAGAGCTTGCGGATGCCGAAAGCGAAAAAGCTCAGCATCGCAATGCCGAGCACCGCGCGCAGGAAGTGCAGCGGCCAGCGGATCTTGAAGATGCCGCCATAGCCGACCTTGACGCCGACGTAGACAACAATCAACGGCAATGAGGTGAGCGAACGCAGCGCGGCGACCTGGATCGCCGGGTAGCGCTGCGACAGCAGTTTCATCACCGTGTCCATCATGGCGAACATGAACACGGCCAGCACCATTGCGTAGATGCTGTACAGGTTGCCGGCGGGCCGCTTCACAAATGCTTTTCCATGTAGAGGTTCAAGGGGTCCGGCTGGTATTCCCCGAACGCCTGGCAGGCGGTGAAGCCCAGGCCTTCGTACAGCGCGATCGCTTCCGGCTGATAGATGCCGGTCTCCAGCTTCAGGACCTGCAGGCCGGACATGCGCGCAAACATGATCAGCTGTTCCATCAGCTTGCGGGCGACGCCACGGCCCCGGCCCGCTTCCTCGACGTACACGCGTTTGATCTCGCCATAGCCGCTGCGGTTGACCAATGCGGCGCAGCCGACCGCCCGCCCGCCGACGTCGCGCGCAACCAGGAACAGCACGTCGCCCTGCATCAAGGAGGCGATGTCCATCAGGTGGTTCGATTCAGCCGGATACAGCGCGGCGCAGTAGGTGTCGAGCTTGTCCAGCATGGCCCGCACTTCAGGCTGGTCGGGGGTTTCGGTATTGATGATCATGTGACAAAAAACGGCGCCGCGGCGCCGTTTGCAGGAGTTGGTTCGATCAGCCCAGTTGTTCCAGCATCTTCTCGGCGCCCGAGACTTCGAAGCCGGCGGTTTCCACGTTCAGCTGCTTGACGACGCCGTCTTCGACCAGCATCGAGTAGCGCTTCGAGCGGGTGCCCATGCCGTGCTTGGAGAAGTCGGCGTCCAGGCCCAGGGCCTTCGAGTAGGCGCCGTTACCGTCGGCCATCATGCGCACGATGCCGGTCGATTTCTGGTCGCGGCCCCAGGCGCCCATCACGAAGGCGTCGTTGACCGAGATGCACCAGATTTCGTCCACGCCCTTGGCCTTCAGTGCTTCGGCGTTCTGGACGTAGCCCGGCACGTGCTGGGCCGAGCAGGTCGGGGTAAAGGCGCCCGGCAGGCCGAAGATGACGATCTTCTTGCCTTTTGCCAGTTCGCTCACCTCGAAGGTGTTCGGGCCGAGCGAGCAGCCTGCGGTTTCGGTTTCGATGAATTCCGACAGGGTGCCTGCCGGCAGGCGGTCGCCGATCTGGATGGTCATGGGTGTGCTCCTTCAGTGTTTTGAGAATCTGGCAATTATCGCCGAAGTGGCGAGTCCTTGCAGAAGATGCATCGAGCCAGCCTCTCCTTCCCCCGTTAGCTCTAAAGCCGTCATTCCCGCGCAGGCGGGAATAGTGCCACTGGCACTATTCCCTCCAAGTTCGTACCGTAGCCACGAACGCACAAAAGAAAAAGGGCCAGCTTCCGCTGGCCCTTCTCTACTCAACCCTTGCCGGCTTAGTCAGCCTGCTTGCGCAGGAAGGCCGGAATGTCGTAGGTCTCGACGCCATTGCGCTGCATCGCCTGCACCTGCTCCGATGCCTGCTCGCGGCGCCACACGGCCGGCTGCTTCATGCCGCCCATGGCGTCGCCGCCTGCCTGGCCCATGGTCAGGCCGCCGGCGACTGCCGACGAACCGGACATCACCGGCGCATTGTAGGTGCCGGTCTTGAGCATCTGCTGCGGCTGCACCAGCTGCATCTTCTTGGCCTTGCCCAGGCCGGTCGCGACCACGGTCACGCGCAGCTCGTCGCCCATCGAGTCGTCGTAGGCGATGCCCTGTGCGATCGACGCGTCCGGTGCGGCGAAGGCGCGCACGGCGGCCATGACTTCCTTGATCTCCTTACCCTTCAGGCCACGGCTTGCGGTCACGTTGACCAGCACGCCCTTGGCGCCCGACAGGTCGATGCCGTCCAGCAGCGGCGACGCCACGGCCTGTTCGGCGGCGATGCGCGCGCGGTCCACGCCGGCGGCGGTCGCGGTGCCCATCATGGCCTTGCCCTGCTCGCTCATGATGGTCTTCACGTCGTTGAAGTCGACGTTGATGTGGCCCGGCACGTTGATGATCTCGGCGATACCGGCAACGGCGTTGTTCAGGACGTCGTCGGCGTGCTTCATCCAGTCCAGCATCGATTCGTCTTCGTAGATGTCTTCCAGCTTTTCGTTCAGGATGACGATCAGGGAGTCGACGTGCTTGCTCAGCTCTTCCAGGCCCTGCTCGGCGACCTGCATGCACTTGTCGCCTTCGTAGGAGAACGGCTTCGAGACCACGGCCACGGTCAGTGCGCCCATGGTCTTGGCGACTTCGGCGACGATCGGTGCGGCGCCGGTACCGGTGCCGCCGCCCATGCCGGCTGCGATGAAGACCATGTGCGCGCCGCGCAGCGCATCTTCGATGCGCGAACGGGTCTGCTCGGCCAGCTGGCGGCCGACTTCCGGACGCATGCCCGCGCCCAGGCCGGATTCACCGATCTGGATGATGTTGTTGGCGCTCGATACCGCGAGCGCCTGCGCATCCGTGTTTGCGGCGATGAACTCGACACCGGACACACCTTTATTGATCATGTGCTGAACCGCGTTGCCGCCGGCGCCGCCGACGCCGACAACTTTGATAACGGTTCCCAGTGCTGCGTTATCGACCATATCGAACTCCATATCGAACTCCCAATTTTCAAGATGCCGCTTCCGTTTCAAGACTGGTGCCAGGCCCCTGACAAAGCCCTGAAACCGGAAGTAGCGATTGTATTTAAAAAATCTTTACCCGTGAACGTTTTGTTGCTGCCGTACTAAAAAATTTCGTGCTGTGATGCGAATACCAATGCCCTGACTTAGAAGTTCCCCGCTATCCATTCCTTCATGCGTTGCCAGACTGCCTTCACCGAACCATCCTGACGCGTGACGATGTGACCGCGCAGGTACTGCTTCTTCGCTTCCAGCAGCAGGCCGAGCACCGTGGCGTAGCGTGGGCTGCGCACGACGTCGGCCAACTGGCCGCGGTAGTCCGGCGTGCCGAGGCGCGCCGGTTTGAGGAAAATGTCTTCGGCCATTTCGATCATGCCGGGCATGATCGAGCTGCCGCCGGTGAGCACGATGCCCGACGAGAGCACGCCCTCGTAGCCGGATTCGCGCACCACCGTGTGCACCATCGCAAACAGTTCTTCGACGCGCGGCTCGATCACGGCTGCCAGCGCCTGGCGCGACAGCGCGCGCGGGCCGCGGTCGCCCAGTCCCGGCACTTCCAGGGTTTCGCCCGGATCGGCCAGCACCTGCTTGGCTACGCCATAGCGGATCTTGATGTCCTCGGCTTCGCCGGTCGGGGTGCGCAGCGCCATCGCGATGTCGCTGGTGATCTGGTCGCCGGCGATCGGCAGCACGGCGGTGTGGCGGATCGCGCCGTCCGAGTACACGGCGATGTCGGTGGTGCCGCCGCCGATGTCGATCAGGACCACGCCCAGTTCCTTTTCGTCGGTGGTCAGGACCGCGTCGGCCGAGGCGATCGGCTGCAGGATCAGGTCCGAGACCTCGAGCCCGCAACGGCGCACGCACTTTACAATATTCTGGACCGCGGACACCGCACCGGTGACGATGTGCACACGCACTTCCAGGCGGATGCCGCTCATGCCGATCGGCTCGCGCACGTCTTCCTGGTTGTCGACGATGAATTCCTGCGGCACGGTGTGCAGCAATTGCTGGTCGGTCGGGATGTTGACCGCCTTGGCGGTCTCGATCACGCGCGCAACGTCGGTGGCGGTGACTTCCTTGTCCTTGATCGCAACCATGCCGCTCGAATTGAACGAACGGATATGGCTGCCGGCGATGCCAGCATAGACATTGCGGATCTTGCAGTCGGCCATCAGCTCCGCTTCTTCGAGCGCGCGCTGGATCGACTCGACGGTGGCCTCGATGTTGACGACCACGCCTTTCTTCAATCCTTTCGACTCGTGCTGACCGAGGCCGATCACCTCGTGGCGTCCATCGGACATCACTTCGGCCACGACCGCCACCACCTTCGAGGTGCCGATGTCGAGGCCGACGATCAGGTTCTTCGCGTCTTTTGTCATTGCTGTTGCCTGCTTATGTTTGCTTGGTTGTTTTGTTGGGTTGATTCGGTTTCTTCTTTGCCGGCTTCACCGGCTTGGTCGCATCGAGCGGCACCGCCAGGGCCGCCGAGGACAGCGCCAGCCCGTTCGGGTAGCGCATGTCGATGGTGTCGATGCGTCCTTCCTGCAGTCGCGCGACCAGCTGCGGGTAGACGCCCACCAGCCGCTGCACGCGCTTCTTCAGCGTATCCTTGTCCTGCTCGCGGCCCAGGGCCACGCTCATGCCGTTGTCCAGCTTCACGGTCCAGGCATACCGGTCGGACAGCGACAGCGACTGCGGCGCCAGCTGCACCGGCGCGAACCACGAGCGCAGCTCGGCAAAGCGCGCCAGCACGTCCTTCTCGCTGCCCTTGGGGCCCGCGAAGGCCGGCAGCTCGTGGTCATCGTCCGCCTCGGCCAGGTTGGCGGTAAATACATCGCCCTTGATCGACAGCAGGCGGCCATCCTCACCCCAGGTGCCGAGCGCTTCGTGCTCTTCGACCTCGACGATCAGCTGGTTCGGCCACTCACGGCGCACCGTGGCGCGGCGCACCCAGGGCACGGTTTCAAAAGTCGTGCGCACCTGGTCCAAATCCGTGGTGAAGAAATTCCCGCGGATCTTGCCGATCACGCCGTTGCGCACCGTAAGTTCGTTCACGTGGCGCAGCGGCAGCGCGTACATGCTTTCCACCGTCACCGCCTTCAGCGAGAACATCGGACGCTGCGACAGCCACCACACGCCGGACCCGATACAGGCGAGCACCACCAGCGCCACCAGGCTGCTGGCGGTTGCGTTGAGGGTGCGGACGTCATGCCACATGCGTCTTTATTCCTTTGCCTTTGCCATTTTCAGGCGCGCCGATGCCAGGATTTCCAGGCACAGGTCTTCGTAGCTGATGCCTACCGCACGGGCGGCCATCGGCACCAGCGAGTGCGAGGTCATGCCCGGCGAGGTGTTCACCTCCAGCAGGAAGGGACGCATGTCCTCTTTACGCACCAGCACGTCGACCCGGCCCCAGCCTTCGCAGCCGAGCGCGCGGTAGGCGTTCACGGCGTGGCGCTGGATCTCTTCCGTCAGGGCCGCGTCGAGCGGCGCCGGGCAGTGGTACTGGGTGTCGTCGGTGAAGTACTTGTTCTGGTAGTCGTAGTTGCCTTCCGGGGCCACGATCTCGACGATCGGCAGGGCGCGGGCAAGCTTGCCGGTGCCCAGCACGGCCACGGTGAATTCACGGCCGGTGACGAATTCCTCGGCCAGCACGACCGGATCGAAGCCCATCGCCAGCTCGACCGCGGCCTTCAGCTCTTCGGCCTTGTTGACCTTGGTGATGCCGATGGTCGAGCCTTCGAGCGGCGGCTTGACGATCATAGGCAGGCCGAGCGCGACCAGCACTTCATCGAGGTCGGTGGACGGATCGATCGACATGTAGTCCGGCGTCGGGATCTCGTCCATCTTCCAGATCTTCTTGGTGGTGATCTTGTCCATGCCGACGCTGGAAGCCATCACACCGCTGCCGGTATAGGGAATGCCGAGCTGCTCGAGGGCGCCCTGCAGGCTGCCGTCTTCGCCGTAGCGGCCGTGCAGCGCGATGAAGACGCGGTCGAACTTCTGTTCGGCCAGTTCGGCCAGGGATTGGGTGCCCGGATCGAAGGCGTGGGCGTCGACGCCGCGGCTCTTGAGGGCATTGAGCACGCCGGTGCCCGACATGATCGACACGTCACGCTCGGCGGAGCGGCCGCCGAACAGCACGCCAACCTTGCCGAAGGCTGCCGGGTCGAAGGTGGAGTTGGTAGCGTTCTGGGTATTCACAGCGTCAAGCCTTTGCATTGGTCAGTTGGTGCGGGACGCCGCTGATCGAGCCGGCGCCCATGGTCATGACGACGTCGCCGTCGCGCACCGCATTCAGGATGGCGGCGGGCATGTCGGCGATCGTCTCGACAAAAATCGGTTCCACCTTGCCGCCGGTGCGCAGCGCGCGCGCCAGGGCGCGGCCGTCGGCGGCCACGATCGGCGCTTCGCCGGCCGGGTAGACGTCGGCCAGCAGCAGCACGTCCGGGGTGGCCAGCACTTTCACGAAGTCCTCGAACAGGTCGCGCGTGCGGCTGTAGCGGTGCGGCTGGAAGGCCAGCACCAGGCGCCGGCCCGGATAGGCGGCGCGCGCGGCGGCCAGGGTCACCTCGGTCTCGACCGGGTGGTGACCGAAATCGTCCACCAGGGTGAAGCTGCCGCCGCCGGGGATGGCGACTTCGCCGTAGCGGGTGAAGCGACGGCCGACGCCGCGGAATTCCTGCAGGCCCTGGTTGGTCTGTTCGTCGCTGATGCCGATCTCGCGCGCGATCGCGATCGCCGAGCAGGCGTTGAGCACGTTGTGCATGCCCGGCTGGTTCAGCACGAATTTCGCGTCCGGGTAGCCCTGCTGGCGCACGGTGAAGTGCATCTGCACACCTTCGGCATGGGCGTCGAAAGCGCGCACTTCGGCGTCTTCCGAGAAGCCGTAGGTCGTCACCGGCTTGGTCACCTGCGGCAGGATGGCGCGCACGTGCGGGTCGTCGATGCACAGCATGGCGCGGCCGTAGAACGGCAGGCGGTGGGTGAAGTTCACGAACGCGGCCTTGAGCTTCTCGAAGTCGTGCTCGTAGGTGTCCATGTGGTCGGCGTCGATGTTGGTGATCACCTCGATCATCGGGGTCAGGTTCAGGAACGAAGCGTCCGACTCGTCGGCCTCGGCCACGATGTAGTCGCCCGAGCCGAGCTTGGCGTTGGCGCCGGCCGCGGTCAGGCGTCCGCCGATCACGAAGGTCGGGTCCATGCCGCCGGACGCCAGCACCGACGCCACCAGGCTGGTGGTGGTGGTCTTGCCGTGGGTACCGGCAATCGCGATGCCGCGCTTCAGGCGCATCAGTTCACCGAGCATGATCGCGCGCGGCACCACCGGCACCTTGGCGGCGCGGGCAGCCATCACTTCCGGATTGGCTTCGTTGACGGCGGTCGAGGTCACGACCACGTTGGCGCCGATTACGTGCTCGGCCGAGTGGCCGGTGTACACGCGCGCGCCCAGTTCGGCGAGGCGCTGGCTGGCGGCATTGCTGGCCAGATCCGAGCCCGACACGTTGTAGCCGAGGTTGAGCAGCACTTCGGCGATGCCGCTCATGCCGCTGCCACCGATACCGACGAAATGGATGTTCTTGATCTTGTGCTTCATGCTTATTTGCTCATCCCTGCCAGTTTCTCGAGTTCCCGTGCGATCGCCTCATTGGCGTCGCGTTTCCCGACCTTGTGCGCTGCCTGCGCCATTGCCAGGCAGTCTTCACGGGTCGTCGTTTGCAGCAGGCTTGCCAGCCGCTGCGGATTGAGTTCGCCCTGCGGCAGGTGCAGCGCTGCTTGTTGCTCATGCATCCAGATCGCGTTATCGCGCTGGTGGCTGGTGGTGCTGGCCACAAACGGCACCAGCACGCTGGCCACGCCGGCTGCGGTCAGTTCCGACACCGTGATCGCGCCGGCGCGGCAGATCACCAGGTCGGCGTTCGCGTAGGCGGCGGCCATGTCGTCGATGAAGTCGACCACGTTGGCGCTGACGCCGGCCTGCGCATACGCCGCGCGCAGGGCATCGATGTTCTTCTTGCCCGACTGGTGGGTCACGACCGGACGCACGGCCGGGTCGATGGTCGCCAGGGCCGCCGGCACGCTGTCGTTCAGCACCTTGGCGCCCAGGCTGCCGCCCACGACCAGGATGCGCAGCGGACCACTGCGGCCAACGAAGCGCTGGCCTGGCGCCGGCAGGTCCAGGATCTGCTGGCGCACGGGATTGCCGGTGACGACGGCCTTGCCGGCCGCCTTGCCGAAATCTGCCGGGAAGCCGAACAGCACGCGCTGGGCCATCGGCGCCAGGGTCTTGTTCGACAGCAGCAGCGCGGCGTCGGCGTTCACCAGGGCCAGCGGAATGCCGCGCGAGCGCGCCATCATCCCGCCCGGCACGGTGACGTAGCCACCCATGCCCAGCACCACGTCGGGCTTGCGTTTGGCGAGGTAGCCACGGCAAGCGATAAAGCTGCCGATCATCTTGAAGGCGCCCGTGATGGTGTGCGCCAGACCCTTGCCGCGCAGGCCGGCGAAGTCGATGCTGTCCATCGGGATGCCGGCTTTCGGGACCAAGTCCGTTTCCATGCCGTGCGCGGTGCCCAGCCAGGACACTTCCCAGCCACGCGCGCGCATGGTCTGCGCGATCGCGATGCCGGGGAAGATGTGGCCGCCGGTGCCGGCCGCCATGATCATCAGGCGCTTGGTCATGAGCGCCCTCCCCGCATGCGCACCCGGTTCTCGTAGTCGATCCGGAGCAGGATCGCCAGGCCGATGCAGTTGAACATCACGCCCGAGCCGCCGAAACTCATCAAAGGCAGGGTCAGGCCCTTGGTCGGCAGGAGGCCCAGGTTGACGCCCATGTTGATGAAGACCTGGGTGCCGATCCAGATGCCGATGCCCTTGGCCACCAGGCCCGCGAAAGTCTGGTCCAGGGCAATCGCCTGGCGGCCGATGTCGAAGGCGCGTTTTACGAGCCAGTAGAACATCGCGATCACGACCAGCACGCCGGCCAGGCCCAGCTCTTCGCCGATCACGGCCATGATGAAGTCGGTGTGCGCTTCCGGCAGGTAGAAGAGCTTCTCGACGCTGCCGCCCAGGCCGACGCCGAAGAACTCGCCGCGTCCGAAAGCGATCAATGAATGCGTTAACTGGTACGCCTTGTCGAGCGCGTGGCCATCGGCCCACGGGTCGAGATAGGCGAACATGCGCGCGCGGCGGAACGGCGACAGCGCGATGATCGCGCTGAAGATCACCACCAGCAGCGCGCCGATGCCGCCGAACCAGACGATGTTGATCCCGCCAAGGAACAGGATGCCCATCGAGATGCAAACGATCACGCCGAAGGCGCCCAGGTCCGGTTCCATCAGCAGCAGGCCGCCCACCATGCCGATCGCGACCATCATCGGCAGGAAGCCCTTGGTCAGCTTGTGCATGTATTCCTGCTTGCGCACCGTGAAGTCGGCCGCATAGAGCACCGCCGCGATCTTCATGATCTCGGACGGCTGCAGCAGCATGACCTTCAATGGGATCCAGCGCCGCGCGCCGTTGACGGAATGGCCGATGCCCGGGATCAGCACGATCATGAGCAGCACCAGGGTCCCGATGAACATCATGGGCGCCCACTTCTGCCACACCGCCACTGGAATCTGGAACACCACTGCCGCGGCAGCCATCGACACGGCGATGTAGGCTATCTGGCGCAGCAGGAAGTATTCGTTCTTGTTCGCCAGATAGGCGAACTTGGGCGAGTCCGGCAGCGCGATCGAGGCCGAATACACCATTACCAGGCCGAACATCATGAGCAGCACAACCACCCAGACCAGCGGCTGGTCGTAGTCCATCATCTTCGACGGCCGGCTGCGCGCCGAGGTCAATGCGTCGCTGCTGGAACCGGAGAATTTGAACGGGATCTGGAAGGCCATCAGATTTCCTGTCCCTTTTCCAGTGCGATGTCGCGCACCGCGTCGACGAACACCTGCGCGCGGTGCGCGTAGTTGGTGAACATGTCGAGGCTGGCGCAGGCGGGCGACAGCAGCACGGCGTCGCCCGGACGCGCCAGGCCGGCGGCGCGGCGGACCGCCTCGGGCAAGCCTGGCAGGTCGAACAGCGGCACGCCGGTCGGTTCGATCGCGGCCTTGATGGCCGGCGCATCGCGCCCGATCAGCAGCACGGCGCGCACATAGCGCGAGCTCGGCAGCGCGAGCGGCGCGAAGTCCTGGCCCTTGCCGTCACCGCCGGCGATCAGGAGGATCTGCTGGTCTTCGCCGGCGAAGGCCTTGCCCAGGCCTTCCAGCGCGGCGACGGTGGCGCCGACGTTGGTGCCCTTGCTGTCGTCGTAAAAATCGACGCCGTCGATATTCGCGACCAGCTCCACGCGGTGCGGTTCGCCCGCGTATTCGCGCAGGCCGTGCAGCAGCGGCGCCAGCGGCAGGCCGCAGGCGCGGCACAGGGCCAGCGCGGCCAGCGCGTTGGAGGCGTTGTGCAGGCCGCGGATCTTGAGCGCATCGGCCGGCATCAGGCGATTGAGCGTCACTTCGACGGGCGGCGCTACTTCGCCTTTTTTCAGTTTTTTCGGCGGCTCGTCGTCCAGCGCAACGGTGTTCGCCAGCCACAGCACGCCGCGCTCGCTGACCAGGCCGAAGCTGTTCGGCTCAGTCGGTTCGCCGGTGCCGAAGGTATAGGTCGGCGTCTCGACCGCAGTCATGCGCATGACGATGGCGTCGTCGCGGTTCAGCACGCGGGTGGTAGCGGTGCCGAAGATGCGCGCCTTGTCGGCGGCATAGGCATCCATGCTGCCGTGCCAGTCGAGGTGGTCCTGGGTCAGGTTCAGCACGGTGGCGGCATCGGCCTGCAGGCTGAAGGTGGTGTGCAGCTGGAAGCTGGACAGCTCCAGCACCCAGGCCTGCGGCAGCTCATTGGCGTCCAGGACTTCGCGCAGCACGTCGAGCGCGGCCGGGCTGATGTTGCCGGCCACGCGGGTCGACAGGCCGGAGCGGCGGCACAGCAGGCCGGTCAGGCTGGTGACGGTGGTCTTGCCGTTGGTGCCGGTGATCGCGATGACTTTCGGCGCATAGCCCTGTTCGGTGCGCAGGTGCGCGAGCGCTTGCGCGAACAGTTCGATCTCGCCCCACACGGGGATGTTGCGTTCGTGCGCGCCTGGTGCGATCTCGGCCAGTTCGCGGTTCGGGGCCAGGCCCGGGCTGACGGCGACGAAGTCCATGCCCTCGAGCAGGCTGGCGGCGAAGGCGCCGCCGACGAATTCCGCGTTCGGCACCGCCTGGCGCAGGGCGAACAGGCGCTGCGGCTCGGTACGCGTGTCGGCCACGCGCACGCGCGCGCCGCAACGGGCCAGCCATTGCGCCATCGCCAGCCCGGATTCACCCAGGCCCAGCACCAGTGCGGATTTGCCTTCGTAGTTCATTCTCAGCGCAGCTTCAGGGTAGACAAACCAACCAGGACCAGCATCATGGTCACGATCCAGAAGCGGACCACGACCTTGGTCTCCTTCCAGCCCTTTTGTTCGAAATGGTGGTGAAGCGGCGCCATCAGGAACACGCGGCGCCCGGCGCCGTAGCGCTTCTTGGTGTACTTGAACCAGGTGACCTGGATGATCACCGACAGGGTCTCGGCCACGAACACGCCGCCCATGATGAACAGGACGATTTCCTGGCGCACGATGACGGCGATGGTGCCGAGCGCGCCGCCCAGCGCCAGCGCGCCGACGTCGCCCATGAACATCTGCGCGGGGTGCGCGTTATACCAGAGAAAGGCCAGGCCCGCGCCCGCCATTGCGCCACAGAAGATCAGGAGTTCGCCGGCGCCCGGGATGTACGGGATGAACAGGTATTTCGAGAAGGTCGCGCTGCCGGTCAGGTAGGCGAACAGGCCGAGGGCGCCGCCGACCATCACGGTCGGCATGATCGCCAGGCCGTCCAGGCCGTCGGTAAAGTTGACCGCGTTCGAGGAGCCGACGATCACGCAGTAGGTCAGCGCGATGAAGCCCCACACGCCCAGCGGATAGCTGATCGACTTGAAGAAGGGGACGATCAGGTCGGCCTTCGGCGGCAGGGTCATCGAGAAGCCCGACTGCACCCAGGCATAGAACAGCTGCAGCACTTCCCATGGGTTCGCGGCCGACACCGAGAACGCCAGGTAGAGCGCCGAGGCGACGCCCACCAGCGACATCCAGAAATACTTTTCGCGCGAACGCATGCCCTCCGGGTCCTTGTAGACCACCTTGCGGTAGTCGTCGACCCAGCCGACGGCGCCGAAGCCCATGGTCACGACCAGCACCGGCCAGATCAGGCGGTTCGACAGGTCGCACCACAGCAGGGTCGAGATGCCGATCGAGATCAGGACCAGCACGCCGCCCATGGTCGGGGTGCCATGCTTGGCCAGGTGGGTCTGCGGGCCGTAGGTGCGCACGGCCTGGCCGACCTTCATGGCGGTCAGCTTGCGGATCACGACCGGGCCACAGAGCAGGCCGATGGTGATCGCGGTGATGGTCGCGAAGACCGCGCGGAACGTGATGTAGTTGAACACGCGCAGCGGGCCGATGTAGTCCTGGAAGTATTGGGCGAGCCAGAGAAGCATGTCAGTGGGCGTCTTTCAAAATGGTTTGTCCGGTCAGGTGCTGGACCACGCGTTCCATCTTCATGAAGCGCGAGCCCTTCACCAGCACAGTCGCGTTGCTATTGCCGCCCAGTGTTGAATCCAGTGCTGCCAATAATGCGTCGAACTGCTCGTAATGCCGTGCTCCCGACGCGCGCATGTTCTGCGCGAGTTCGCCGGTGGCGAGCACGTGTTCGATGCCACGCTGCTGCGCGTAGGCACCGACTTCTTCGTGAAACTCTTTTCCCTGCGTGCCGACTTCGCCCATGTCGCCCACCACCAGGATGCGCGGCGCCGGATACGCAGCCAGCACGTCGATCGCGGCGCGCATCGAGTCGGGATTGGCGTTGTAGGTGTCGTCGATGACGGTCGCGCCGCTCGCGGCCTGCTTGCGCTGCAGGCGGCCGCCGACCGGGGCGAAGGATTCGAGGCCGCGCACGACGGCATCTTGCGGGATGCCGGCCGCCAGCGTGCTGGCGATCGCCGCCAGCGCATTGCGCACGTTATGGTCGCCGGCCGCAGCCAGCCGGACCGTGAACTGTGCGCCGCTGGCGCTCACGGCCAGCTCGTTGCCGAAGCCGGTCGACGTATAGCTCGCACGCACGTCGCAGGCGTCGCTCAGGCCGAAGGTCAGCACGTCGCAGTTCGCCAGCTCGCGCCACAGATCGGTATAGGTATCGTCGCCGGGGAACACCGCGACTCCGTCGCCTGGCAGCGCTGCCAACACGGAACCGTTCTCGCGCGCCACCGCTTCCACGGTATGCATGAATTCCTGGTGCTCGCGCTGGGCATTGTTGACCATCGCGACAGTCGGTGCGGCGATCGCGGCCAGGCGGCCGATCTCACCCGGATGGTTCATGCCCATCTCGATCACGGCCGCGCGGTGCTGCGGGCCGAGGCGGAACAGCGTCAGCGGCACGCCGATCTCGTTGTTCAGGTTTCCCTGGGTCGCCAGGCGGGCGTCCTCGCCGAAGGCCGCCGCCAGGATCGACGCGATCATTTCCTTGACCGTGGTCTTGCCATTCGAGCCGGTCACGCCGATGACGGGAATGGTGAAGTGGGTGCGCCAGAAATTGGCGATGCGGCCGAGAGCCACCAGGGTGTCCGGCACCACGATGGCCGGCAGGGTCCAGCCGTCGGGCAGCTGGTGCACCGCATTTTCATTAACTACTGCGGCGGCCACGCCGCGTGCGGCGACCTGGTCCAGGAAGCTGTGGGCGTCGAAGCTTTCGCCCTTCAGGGCGACGAACAGCGCGCCACCAGGCGCCGTGCGGCTGTCCGTCGAGACGCCGTCGAAGGCGGCGTCGCCACCCACGAGCCGTGCGCCCGGGATGCTGGCTGCCAGTTGTGCGAGCGTACCGCGCATCAGTGAGTCCTCATCATGGTGAGCCGCGCGCTCAAGGCCAGCGTGGCGTGGTCGGCATCGGAGAACGGCATCTTCTTGCCCTTGATTTCCTGGTAGGGCTCATGGCCCTTCCCTGCCAGCAGGATCACGTCCTGCTTGCCGGCGTTCTTCACGGCCAGCAGGATCGCGTTCGCGCGGTCTTCCACCGCCTGGTAGGTGTTATCACTGCGCTTGTCCATGCCGGCGACGATCTGGGCAATGATGTCGGCCGGCTCTTCGCTGCGCGGGTTGTCGCTGGTGACGAGCACATGGTCGGCCGCCTGGGCGATGGCGCCCATCTGCGGACGCTTGCCCGGATCACGGTCGCCGCCGCAGCCGAACACGCACCACAGCTCGCCGCCGCGCTCTTGCGCCACCTGGCGCAGTGCCGTCAAGGTCTTTTCCAGCGCGTCCGGGGTGTGCGCGTAGTCGATCACGACCATCGGCGCGTCCTGGCCGCCGATCTGCTGCATGCGGCCCGGGGCCGGCACCAAGGCCTCGATGGCTTCCACTGCGTTCTTCAGGGCCACGCCCTTGGCCAGCAGCGCGCCCAGCACCGCCAGCGCATTGCTGACGTTGAAGTGGCCGACCAGCTGCGTCTTCACCAGCGCGTTGCCGGCCGGGCTATCGACGTTGAAGTCGGTGCCCGCATGGCGGCTGCGCAGGTTCGAGGCCCGCAGGATGCCGACGCCTTCGATGGCCGGCTGTTCGGTTTCGCTCTTGAGCGTGTAGCCGGTGACCGGCAGCTGCGCGAAGTTCTTGCGCAGGTGGGCGACGAGGCGCAGGCCGGCCGGATCGTCCAGGTTGACCACGGCATTCTTCAAGCCTTCCCACTCGAACAGCTTGACCTTGGCCGCCTCGTAGTTCTCCATCGTGCCGTGGAAGTCGAGGTGGTCGCGGGTCAGGTTGGTGAAGATGGCGACGTCGAAGTGCATGCCGGCGGCGCGGTCCTGCACCAGGCCGATCGACGAGGCTTCGATCGCCAGCGCATTCGTGCCCTCGGCGCGCAGGTCGCTGAGCGTCTGGGCCAGCAGCACCGCGTCCGGCGTGGTGTAGCCGGTGGCGTCAAATTGCGGTTCGCCCTTTCCTTTCACGATGCCGACACCGAGGGTGCCGATCACGGCGGCGGTCTCGCCGAGGCGCGCCAGCGCCTGCCCGGTCCACACCGCGCACGAGGTCTTGCCGTTGGTGCCGGTGACGGCGACGGTGAACATGCCGGCGTCCGGACGCTCCAAGACGCCGTGCGCGATCGGCCCGGCGTTCTTCTTCAGGTTGGCGACGGCCAGGTGCGCGACCTCGTGCGAAGCATCCCAGCTGTAGCCGTGTTCTTCGTACACGACGGCGGCCGCGCCGGCGGCGATCGCGGCGGCGATGTAGGCGCGGCCGTCCGAGGCTTCGCCCGGGTAGGCGAAGAACACGTCTCCCTTCGCGACGCGGCGGGAGTCAGAAACGAGTCGGCCGCCTGGGGCGGCGGCACGGATCCACTGGTGGATATCGTTCAGGCTCATCGCCATCACAAGCTCTCCTCTACCGGTTCGTCCGGGATGATGATGTCGGTGATCGATGAGTCGGGCGGTACGTTCGCCGCCCGCAATGCGTTGGCCGCCAGGTCGGCGGCGGTCGGCGCCGCGACACTGCCGCCGGTCCGCAAGGCGCCGCGCGGGTTGTCGATCATGACCGCGATGATGAAGCGCGGTTTCGACATCGGCGCGATGCCGACGAAGTAGCCGATGTTGTCGGTGCGCGAGTAGCGGCCGTTGACGATCTTTTCCGCGGTGCCGGTCTTGCCGCCCACGCGGTAGCCCGGCACTTGCGCCTTGGAGGCGGTGCCTTCCGGGCTCACCACGGATTCGAGCATGGTGCGCACCTGGGCCGCGGTCTTCGGCGAGATCACCTGCTGGCCGACCGGCTTCTCGTCCACCTTCAGGAAGGAGAGCGGAATGATGTCGCCGTTGCGGGCGAAGATCATGTACGAGCGCGCCATCTGCAGCAGCGACACCGACAGGCCGTGGCCGAAGGCCATGTTGGCGTACTCGATCGGCTTCCACGATTTCCATGGACGAACACGGCCGGCGGTGGCGCCCGGGAAGCCGAAGCGCGGCGCCTGGCCGTAGCCCAGCTTGGTGTACATCTCCCACATTTCCTGCGCCGGGATCATCTGCGAAATCTTGACCACGCCGATGTTCGAGGACTTCTGGATGATGCCGCCGACGTTGCGCACGCCGTAATTGTGGGTATCGCGGATGCGCTTGCCTGTCACCATCATGAAGCCGGGATTGGTGTCGAACACGGTGTCCGGGGTGATGCGCCTGGTCTCGAGGCCGAGCGCCACCGTCACCGGCTTGATCGTCGAGCCGGGTTCGAAGGTGTCGGTGATGACGCGGTTGCGCAGCTGGGCGCCGGTCAGCTTGGAGCGGTCGTTCGGGTTGTAGGTCGGGTAGTTGGCCATGGCCAGCACTTCGCCGGTCTCGACGTCGAGCACCACGGCGCCGCCGGCCTGGGCGTTGAACTTCTCGACCGCGTTCTTCACGCTGGTGAAGGCGATGTACTGCAGCTTGCTGTCGACCGACAGGGTCAGGTCCTTGCCCTCGTGCGGCTCGCGGAACATGCCAAGGTCTTCGGCGATGTGGCCGAGGCGGTCGCGGATCACGCGGCGGCTGCCCGGCACACCCATCAGGTTCTTCTGATGGAACAGCTCCATGCCTTCCTGGCCCTTGTCCTCGACGTTGGTGAAGCCCACCAGGTGGGTCATCACTTCGCCCTGCGGGTAGTAGCGCTTGTATTCCTTGCGGGTGTCGATGCCTTCGATCTTGAGCTTCTCGATCTTCTCCACCGCGTCCATCTCGACCTGGCGCTTCAGGTAGACGTAGGTGCGCTTCGGATCGAGCTTGGCGCGCAGTTCGGATTGCGGCATCTCGAGCAGGCGCGCCAGCTCGGCCAGCCGGTCCGGCGACTCCTTCAGCACTTCCTTCGGGAAGGCGGCCACCGCCTTGACCGGCAGCGACGAGGCCAGCACCTGGCCATGGCGATCCATGATCTTGCCGCGCGCGGCCGGCAGTTCGACCACGCGCTCGTAGCGGCTCTTGCCCTGCTTTTGCAGGAACTGGGTGGACACGCCCTGCAGCCAGAGCGCGCGCACGGCGAGCGCCACGAAGGCCGAGAACAGGACGAACAGCACCAGGCGCGAACGCCAGTTCGGGACGTTCACGGCCAGGACCGGGCTCTTCGAGAAAGCCACGCCCTTGGAGGCGGCGACGCGCGGGACGGCGCGGCGTTCGACGCGGCTCATTTCGCGCCCTCCGTCAGGTATTGGGTACGGGCCGGGCTCAAGGGAGTCATGTTCAGGCTGGTGCGCGCGATCTGTTCGATGCGTTCGTTCTTGCCGAGGGTCGACTGGTCGAGCTGGAGCTGGGTCCAGTCGACTTCGAGCTGGCGCGCATGCTGGTTCAGGCGCTCGAGTTCGATCAGGAGGTGGCGTCCCTGGTAGCGGGCGTTCACCACCGACAGCGCGCAGCCGACCACGGCCGCCGTCAGGAGGATGTTCAGCTTGACGCTCACGCAGCGGCTCCCAGGCGTTCGGCCACGCGCAGCACCGCCGAGCGGGCACGCGGATTGGCGTCGACTTCCGCGTCGGACGGCTTGGTCTTGGTGATCAGTTTCATCAATGGTTGCGGCAGGTCGGCAGCGCGGATCGGCAGCCGGCGGTCCGGCTGCGCCACTTTGGCTTTCGACGCCAGGAACTGCTTGACCATGCGGTCTTCCAGCGAGTGGAAGCTGATCACGGACATGCGCGCACCCGGCGCCAGCACCGCGTAGGCGGCGCTCAGACCTGCTTCGAGGTCTTCAAGCTCTTTATTGATGAAAATCCGGACAGCCTGAAAGGTCCGGGTTGCCGGATCCTTGCCCTTTTCGCGGGTTTTGACCGTGTCTGCCACGATTGCGGCAAGCTCTCGTGTGGTCGAAATTGGCTGGACTGCGCGGCGAGCAACAATCGCCTTTGCAATCTGGAAAGCAAACCGTTCTTCTCCATAATCCCGAATAACCTTTTCCAGTTGTTGTTCCGTCGCGGTGGCCAGCCATTCGGCCGCCGACATCCCGCGCGTGGTATCCATGCGCATGTCCAGCGGCCCATCCTGGCGGAAACTGAATCCGCGCGAAGCGTCGTCCACCTGCGGCGACGAAATACCCAGGTCCAGCAAAATGCCGTCCACCTGGTCGATGCCGCGCGCGGCCAGCGCGTCCTGCATCGTGGCAAAACTGTCATGCACGATCGTGAAGCGGGCGTCCTGCACCCCCTCCGCGGTGGCGATCGCCTGCGGATCCTTGTCGAAAGCCACCAGGCGTCCTTGCGGGCCCAGTCGCGACAGGATCAGGCGGCTATGGCCGCCGCGGCCGAACGTGCCATCTATATATGTACCGTTGGCGCGCTCTCCCACCAGGTTGAGCGCGTCGACTGCTTCATCCAGCAGCACCGTGCGATGCTGAAAAGCTCCAGGCACCGTGTTTGTTTCCGTCATCGGCGCCTCAGAAGGAGAAATTGGAAAGGACATCGGGCATGCCGCCGGCAACAGCCTCGGCTTCGCTTTCGGCAAGCTTGGCGGCATCCCAGATTTCGAAATGGGTGCCCATGCCCAACATCATGACTTCTTTCTCCAGACCCACGGCAGCGCGCAGCTCGGGCGAAATCAGCACCCTGCCCGCACTGTCCAACTCGACATCGCACGCGTTACCAAGGAAAATGCGCTGCCACGCCCTTGCCGACATCGGCCAGGAAGCGATCTGCTCGCGATGCTGTTCCCACACCGGACGGGGGAAGAACAGCAGGCAGCCATGCGGATGCTTGGTCAGCGTCATCCGTCCCTCGCACTGCACCGCAAGGGCGTCACGATGCTTGGCCGGGATCGACATCCGGCCTTTTGCATCGAGATTGATCGCTGACGCGCCCTGGAACACGGCTTTACCTAGCTTGGAGAATTATCAATTTAGAATTTTTTGGCCGCTTGAGGTTCGGAAACCATCCCACAAATCGACACTTTTTCACACTGTTTCCCACTTTATTGGAATCAAGATTAGTGGTCAAGCGAATTCACGCTTGGCAAATCCTAATTTTGCTAATGAAACCAAGGACTTAGCGCCTTCTATTGAGAGATGGTCAACGTAAAATGTCTCGTAAATCAGTCACTTAGGAAACTGATTGAAGGTTGGACCTCACTTGTACTGACAACATTTCTGTTTGATCAATATCACGTCATGACGTTGTCTTTTCTCATGGAAACATAAATTTCTCTGCAGAATTAGGGGTGGAGGATTGGCGCGGCTCGGCCGGAAGCGTTAGGATCGAGGCAAGGCAAAAACCCATCCGGCTCATGGCCCGCTCGGCAGGATGGAGCAGCCTGGACGGGAGCGGGCCTGCCAAGGAGAAAGCCGTGAGCATCACCCTCGCCCGTACCTGCGCGGTCTACGACCTGATCGAAGTTCAGGAAGCGCTCGACCGCAGCCGCGGCCGCTCCCCGGAACTCGAAGCGTTCTACGAGCGCATGCTGGAGACCGGGGCCGACCGCTTCGTCACCAAGCCCTCATCGATCGAGGCCCTCGATCCCCTGTTTGAAGAATGTCCGAATTTCGAGGAAGTCCTGGACGACCTCGCCCGCTACTTGCGCCTGGCGCATGCGGGGGACCGCGGCTTCAACGTCATGCCCATCCTGCTGCTGGGCGGCCCCGGCGTGGGCAAGACCCACTTCGCGCGGCGCCTGGCGCGCGTGATGCAGACCGAGTGTGAGCTGATCAGCATGAACGCCCTGTCGGCTGGCTTCGTCATCACCGGCAGCTCGGCCAGCTGGCGCGGCGCGAAATGCGGCAAGGTGGCCGAGCGCCTCGTGCGCGGGCAGTACGCCAATCCGGTGATCGTGCTCGATGAAGTGGAGAAGGCCAGCGGCTCCTCGCAGTCCGACCCGCTGGCCGCCCTGTATCAGTTGCTGGAGCCGGAGACGGCCAGCAGCTTCCGTGACGAATTCATCGACGTCGAGATCGACGCCTCGCAGATCTTCTGGGTCCTGACCGCCAACTCCACCGAAGGCATTCCCCATCCGCTGCTGAACCGCATGGCAGTGTACGAAGTGCCCACGCCGACGCCCGAGCAGGCGGCCGGCATCGCCCAGCGCATGTATGCCGGGCTGCTGGACGAACTGAACCTGGCGGCCTTCGACCCGCGCCTAGGGGACGTGGTGCTCGATAAACTGGTGAACGTGTCGCCGCGCGACCTGCGCAAGACCTTGCTGGATGGCCTCGGACACGCGCTAGCGGCCGGGCGCGAACGCGTGAGCGTGGACGACATCCGGCTCAGGGCGACGCCGGGCAAGGGTCGGATCGGGTTCTGAGAGCGCTCAGCCGCCAGGGCCTTTATGTCGATCGCGGCCGAGGAAGGGTCCCGGCGGCTCGCCGGTCTTCGCGCAAATGAAGATCAGGATCGCGGCGAGCCCGAAGGCCCAGGCCATGAACCACCCGGGACTCGCGGGCAGGATCAGGATCGCCCCCGCGACCAGCAGCAGCCAGAAGGCCGCGAAGACCACCCAGCCCTGCCAGGTCAGCGGCAGGCCCCATCCCCATCCATGGCTCGGCGGCTTGGCCGGGAACCAGTATTTTTTCTCGTTCATTCTTTGCCGTTGGCGCAGCGTTCTATGTAAATCGCTGTTGTCCGCATCGAGGCCTCCTGTTGGATATCGTGCAGATCATGCCATCTGGAGCGGACGCGCAGGCTCACGGATTGTCACGCGCCAGGCGTCCGGGCAAAAAAAGCGCCCCGGATGAGCGGGGCGCAAGGGGAAGCTGTTCGGTGACACCGAATGGATTATGCCTAGCGACGCCGGCCGAAGTAAGAGGCTCGCGCCCATTTACGTCCGGGGCGGCGTCGGTTCCCCCACCGCAGGGGGCGTGCTGAGGGAATCGCAGGTGCGGCCGCATGCTCAGCGCAGGTAGGCCTGGAGCACCGCGGCGCTCCGATCCATGCCCTCCTTGAGGCGCTTCTCCGCGTGCAGCGCATAGTCGGCGGGCGACGCGCCGCCCTGCGTGGCGGCCTTGGCCGACATCGCCTTGGCGGCGACGCCGAGGGCGACAATGGCCTGATCCCAGGTCAGCCCGGAAGCCAATGCGTCTTCGACCACTCGGGCCGCGAGTGTGCCGAGCTTGTCGATCAGGCGGGGATCGGTGTCTCCTAGTTTCAGCATGTCCTTCTCCTTGCGAAGCTGTCGTCATGCCGATGATACGGGAAGCGCGAGCGTGCCCGGAACACGCTTGGGCCCTGCCGCTCAGGACTGTTCCCGAACCGCCATACCGCCTCCACGAGCCAATCAGCGCATGTTAGCAGCTGCCGGCGCAGGCGAGTCGATGGCATAGGCGCGAGCGGCGGCAATGTCGCGCGCCAGCTGGCCCAGGAAGTAACCGTTGCACAGTCCGAGCAGGCCACAAGTGCCCACTGCGAAACCGGCGCCTAGCGCCACCTGCGGCTGCACCGCCTGCACCACCGCCATCGCATACTTGATCACGAACACCGACAGCATCATCAGGAGCGGCGTCCAGCTGCCGCGGATGCGCAGGCTGCCCGGCACGCTGCCGGCCGTGACGCGGCTGCCGCCGAAGGTCCAGCGCTGCAGGGCAATGAGGGCGGTGCCGGCAAGCCAGGCCGCCATCGCCACCGAACCGAGGCCGAAGCGCGCGCCGATCGACTGCAGCGCCAGCACCAGCATCACGGCCGGGATGATCGTCATGCGGGTAATGGTGATGTCGCGCTCGCGCAGCGCCAGCACGCCGCGAAAGACCAGAAAGGCGAGGATGGCCCAGACATAGACCGGGGTATGGGTGAGGATTTGCGACATGCTAGGCTCCGACGAGATGAAAGTGTCGTCACCTTAACCAGGCCACGGGTTCGGCGCCGCCCCTTGCGACGAAGTGCATCCGGCCGGCGCGAACTGCGTTCGGGCAGCGCCAGTTGCGCAAGCCGGGGCGCATTTACACTTGCGCCCAGCCCTTCGCGTGTTCAACCGCCCTGCCCCAGCGCGCCATCAGTTCCGCGCGCCGTCCCGCGTCCATCCCTGGTTCGAAGCGGCGTTCGACCTGCCACTGGCGCGCGATGTCGTCCACGCTGTCCCAATAGCCGACCGCGAGTCCCGCCAGGTAAGCCGCGCCCAGCGCCGTGGTCTCGGTGACGCGCGGACGCAGCACGGGCACCCCTAACAGGTCGGCCTGGAACTGCATCAGGAGGTCGTTGCGGGCGGCGCCGCCGTCGGCGCGGATCTCGGTCACGGCGCAGGCGGCGTCCTTCTGCATCGACACCAGGAGCTCGGCGCTCTGGTAGGCGATCGCCTCGACCGCGGCGCGCGCGATGTGGGCTGCCGTGGTCCCGCGCGTCATGCCGACGATGGTGCCGCGCGCGTACTGGTCCCAGTGCGGCGCGCCGAGGCCGGTGAAGGCCGGCACCAGCATCACGCCGCCGCTGTCCGGCACGCTCAGGGCCAGCGCCTCGACGTCCTGCGATTGCTTGATGATCCTGAGGCCGTCGCGCAGCCACTGCACCGTGGCGCCGCCCATGAAGACGCTGCCCTCCAACAGGTAGTCGGTGGCGCCGTTCACGGTCCAGCCGACGGTGGACAGCAGACGGTTGTGCGAGCGCGGCGGCGTGGCGCCGGCATGCATCAGCATGAAGCAACCGGTGCCATAGGTGTTCTTGACCAAGCCCTTGCGGTGGCAGGCCTGGCCGAAGGTCGCGGCCTGCTGGTCGCCCGCGATGCCCGCGATCGGAATCGCCGCGCCGAACCATTCCTCGGCTGCGAGGCCCACCACTTCCGAGCTGGCCACGACCTCCGGCAGCACGCCCTGCGGAATGTCGAACAGGGCCAGCAGCGCCTCGTCCCAGCGCAGCGTGTGGAGATTGAAAAGCATCGTGCGCGAGGCGTTGCTGGCGTCGGTGACGTGGCGCCCGCACAGGCGGTAGACCAGCCAGCTGTCGACGGTGCCGAAGGCGAGCTCGCCGCGCTCGGCGCGTTCACGCGCGCCCGGCACCTGCGCGAGTAGCCATTGCAGCTTGGTGGCGGAAAAATAGGCGTCGACTTCGAGCCCGGTGCGTTCCTGGATCTCGGCGGCCTTGCCCTCTTCGCGCAGGCGGTCGCACATGGCGGCGGTGCGGCGGTCCTGCCAGACGATGGCGCGCGCCACCGGTTCGCCGGTGGCGCGGTCCCACAGCACCGTGGTCTCGCGCTGGTTGGCGATGCCGATCGCGGCGACCTGGCTGGCCTGAACGCCGGCCTGGCGCAGCACCTCGCGCGCGCAGGCGAGCTGGCTGTGCCAGATGTCGAGCGCATCGTGCTCGACCCAGCCGGGCTGGGGGAAGTGCTGGGGATATTCGTGCTGGCTGCTCGCGACCGGCTGGCCTGCCCGGCCGAACAGGATGGCGCGCGAGCTGGTGGTGCCCTGGTCGAGGGCAAGGATGTATTGCTGCATCGTCGTCTCGCGAGGGCGCGGTCCGGGGAGAGACCGTCGAATTCAAGTAAAGCGGGCCGATAGGCCGGATTCTGTGTAGTGGTTTCCCTTGCGGGACGCCCCTATGACAGCCATTCCTCTAGGCGCTGGATTACTCCAGCGCTCAAGCTTCCTACCCGCACGCTCCGCGAGCAACATCAACGCGTGCCTATTTGGAATTGCTCCAGGTGGAGGTTACCGCGTTTCACCGTAACTTAATACGCTCGTCTCTGTGGCCCTATTCCTCGCCTTATACCTTGCGGCTTTCGGCGGACGGCCGTTAACCGTCACCCTGCTCTATGGAGTCCGGACCTTCCTCCCGCCCTCACCCGAAGATGAGGACCAGCGACTGTCTGGCCTGCTTCACGGCCAACATTGTAACCGATTGGACGCGCCCAACCCCGCCAGACGGCCACGTTTTCTGAAATTTCGTGTCGCCATTTCAAAATCCTTCCCCACCTCATCCACATAGAATGCTCAGGAATAGACAAACCTGCAAGGATGACCGAACCATGACGCACCCTTCCCGCACCGGCGGCCAGATCCTGGTCGATGCGCTCCACACCCACGGCGTCGACACCGCGTTCGGCGTGCCCGGCGAAAGCTACCTGGACGTGCTGGATGCACTGCACGATTCGGATATCCGCTTCGTGATCAACCGGCAGGAAGGCGGCGCGGCGTTCATGGCCGAGGCCTACGGCAAGATGACTGGCAAGCCGGGCATCTGTTTTGTTACCCGCGGCCCAGGCGCGACCAACGCCTCGATCGGCGTGCACACGGCCTACCAGGACTCGACCCCGATGATCCTGTTCATCGGCCAGGTCGGCAGCGACTTCATCGACCGCGAAGCCTTCCAGGAAATCGACTACCGACGCATGTACGGCCAGATGGCGAAATGGGTCACGCAGATCGACCGCGCCGACCGCATCCCCGAATACATCGCGCGCGCCTTCCAGGTCGCCACCAGCGGCCGGCCCGGCCCGGTGGTGCTGGCGCTGCCGGAAGACATGCTGGTGAAGAAGGCGGAAGTCGCCGACGCGCGCCGCTACCAGCCAGTGCAGGCCGCGCCTTCCTCAGCGCAGATCGACCAGCTGCGCGCCATGCTGGCCCAAGCGAAGCGCCCGATCGTGCTGCTCGGCGGCGGCTCCTGGTCGGAGCAAGCCTGCACCGACCTGGCCCGCTTCGCCGAAGCGAACCAGCTGCCGGTGGGCTGCACCTTCCGCTTCCAGGACCTGCTGGACAACGCGCATCCGAACTACGTGGGCGACGTCGGCATCGGCATCAATCCCAAGTTGGCTGCGCGCGTGAAGGAAGCGGACCTGGTGATCGCGATCGGCCCGCGCCTGGGCGAGATGACCACCAGCGGTTACTCGCTGCTGGCGTCGCCGGTGCCGCGCCAGAAGCTGGTTCACATCCACGCCGACCCGGACGAACTGGGCAGCGTGTACCAGGGCGAACTGATGATCGCCAGCGGTCCGGCGCAGGTGTGCGCCATGCTGGCGGCCATGGAGCCGGTCGACGCCTCGGCCTGGGCCGGACAAGTGGAAGAAGCCAAGGCCGAGCTGGCCGCCTGGCAGGCGCAGCCGCCGATCTTCCGCGACGGCGCCGCGCCGCTCGACCTGTGGCTGGTGGTGCAGGAACTCATGCGGCAGGCGCCGCGCGACACCATCATCACGAATGGGGCCGGCAATTACGCGACCTGGGCGCACCGCTTCTACCGCTATGGCGGCAAGCGCACCCAGCTGGCGCCGACCAATGGCGCCATGGGCTATGCGGTGCCGGCCGGCGTCGCCGCCAAGATCATCGACCCGCAGCGCACCGTGGTGACCTTCGCCGGCGACGGCGAATTCATGATGACCGGGCAGGAACTGGCCACCGCCGTGCAATACGGCGCCGGTGTGATCATCCTTGTGTTCAACAACAATATGTTCGGCACCATCCGCATGCACCAGGAACGCGACTATCCTGGCCGCGTATCGGGCACGACCTTGCACAATCCGGATTTTGCGGGCCTGGCACGCGCCTACGGCGGCCACGGCGAAGTGGTCGAGAAGACCGAGGAATTCGCGCCCGCACTGCAGCGCGCGCTGGCGCATGCGAACGAACGCAAGCTGCCGGCCGTGATCGAACTGCGCTACGACGGCAACCTGATCACGCCGAACGCGACGCTCGAAACCATCCGCAAGACGGCCGCGGCGGCGAAAGCCGGCAAGTAATCCATGCTGCTGCGGCCGCTCTCCCCGAAGAGCGTCCGTGGCTGCTTACTGCCCCAGACCCAGTTCTGCCGGCAGCGGAATCGGTTTGTCGAAGAAACTGACCTGCTCACCCGATGGGTTGGTCAGAAACAATGCGACGAGGGCGATGAACGCCCACACGATAATATTGCGCATGTTTGCAGCGCTGCCATCCGTGGCGTTGTCGCCGTAGATGAGGCGCTTCAGAAAATTGGATATTTTCACGGTTTGCCCCGTTGTCTTTTGTGGTTTTCTCTCTGTGTTCAATTTAACGCAAGTCGCAATCGTTTTCCAGACTCGCACTGTTGAGTAGCCAGTCGGTTTCAGCAATAACACAACAAATAGTTCCTTCGTCGCATCTTCTTGCGTCTCCCCGCCCTGCTGGAGGAAGCGTCTTGCTGCTCTGGTAAAATATTCGCTACTTTTTTCATCGCCGGCTTGCGCCGGCATCGTCCGCAGGATTCGCCCCAATATATGTTTAGTTTCTTCAAGAGAAAGAAGCCGGAGACGGACGTCGCGGAGCCGCAAGAAGCGGCATCGGCTCCCGCAGCGGCGCCGATGTTCGTGCCGGGTGCGCTGGACGCACCGCTGGCCCCGACTCCGACTCCAGCCCCGACTCCAACCCCAGCGCCCGTGCCCGCCGCATCGGCCGCCACCGCCGACATCGGCGAGCTGTTCCCGGAAACCGCGGAACGCCCGACCACCGAAGCCGAACAAAAGCGTTCGTGGATGACGCGCCTGAAGGCCGGCCTGTCCAAGACCTCGAGCAATCTGTCGCTGCTGTTCGTCGGCGCGCGCATCGACGAAGACCTGTACGAGGAACTCGAATCCGCATTGCTGATGTCGGACGCCGGCATGGACGCCACCCAGTACCTGCTGGACGAACTGCGCCGCAAGGTCAAGGAAGACAAGCTGCTGGACGCCGCCCAGGTCAAGGCCGCGCTCAAGGAGCTCATGGTCGAGCTCTTGAGCCCGCTGCAAAAGCCACTCGAACTGGGCCGCCATGAACCGCTGGTGATGATGATCTCGGGCGTGAACGGCGCCGGCAAGACCACCACCATCGGCAAGCTGGCCAAGCACATGCAGCGCTTCGACCAGTCGGTGCTGCTGGCCGCCGGCGACACCTTCCGCGCCGCCGCGCGCGAGCAGCTGATGGTCTGGGGCCAGCGCAATAACGTCACCGTCGTCTCGCAGGCCTCGGGAGACCCGGCCGCGATCGCCTTCGATGCCGTCCAGTCGGGCAAGGCGCGCGGCCTCGATGTGGTCATGGTCGATACCGCCGGCCGCCTGCCGACCCAGCTGCACCTGATGGAAGAACTCAAGAAGATCAAGCGCGTCATCGGCAAGGGCATGGACGGCGCCCCGCACGAAACGCTGCTGGTCATCGACGGCAACACCGGCCAGAACGCATTGGCCCAGGTGAAGGCTTTCGATGATGCGCTGCAGCTCACCGGCCTGGTGATCACCAAGCTGGACGGCACCGCCAAGGGCGGCGTGCTGGCGGCGATCGCGCGCACCCGTCCGGTGCCGGTGTACTTCATCGGCGTGGGCGAGAAGCTGGACGACCTGCAGCCGTTCAATGCCGAAGAATTCGTCGAAGCGCTGCTGGGTTGATGGCCGATGATCGAATTCCAGACCGTCTCCAAACAATACTCTCCCGACGCCTACGCGCTGCGTGACGTCTCCCTCAACATCGCGAAGGGCGAGCTGGTCTACCTGGCCGGCCCGTCCGGCGCCGGCAAGTCGACCCTGATGAAGATGGTGGCCGCGGTCGAGCGTCCCACCAGCGGCATCGTCACCGTCAACGGACAGGACATCGGCCGCATCCGCAAGGCCGGCATCCCCTTCTTGCGCCGCAACCTGGGCTTGATCTTCCAGCACCAGCGCCTGCTTAACGACCGCAACATCCTCGGCAACGTGATGCTGCCGCTGCTCGTCACCGGTGCACCCAAGGGGCAAGCCGAACAGCGCGCCCGCGCGGCACTCGACAAGGTCGGCCTGCTTGATCGCGTCAAGGCGATGCCGCTGGAACTGTCCGGCGGCGAGCAGCAGCGCGTGGCGATCGCGCGCGCCATCGTCAACCGTCCGCAGATCATCCTGGCCGACGAGCCGACCGCCAACCTCGACCGCGTTGCGGCCGACAAGGTGCTCGATGCCCTGCGCGCCTTCCACGCCGTCGGCGTGACCTGCGTGATTTCGACCCACGACGAGCAGGTGCTCGACAGCGCCGCGGCGCGCGTGATCCGCCTCGAGCACGGCCAACTCGTCGGAGGTGCAGCATGAGCCCCTGGTTCCGCCAGCACCGCTTCGCGTTCGGCGCGGCGCTGTCCACGGTACGCAAGTCGCCGGGCAGCTTCCTGTTCAACGTGCTCGTGGTCGCCTTTGCCCTGATGCTGCCCTTCGCCGGCATCACCCTGCTCGACAACGTGCGTCCGCTGTCCGAACAGCTGTCGGTCGATCCCGAGATCAGCCTGTTCATGAAGGCGGAAGCCACGCGCGAAGAAGCGACAAGCCTGCAGCCGCGCATCCGTTCGATCCTCGCCGCCGCCGGCAAGGCCGAAGTTGCCTTCGTACCGCGCGAGAAAGCGCTGGCCTCGCTGAAGGAAAAGAGCGGCCTGAGCGACGTGCTCGACACCCTCGGCGACAATCCGCTGCCCGACAGTTACGTGATGAAGCTGGCCGGCAGCGGCGCAGCCAGCCAGGTGGACGCCATCACCGAACAGCTGCGCGCCCTGCCCGGCATCGACACCGTGCAGGTCGACTCGGCCTGGGTCAAGCGCCTGGCCGCCCTGCTGGGCATCCTGCGCCTGGCCCTGCTGCTGCTGGCGGTGACGCTGGGCGTGGTGGTGATCGCGGTGGTGTTCAACACCATCCGCCTGCAGGTGCTGACGCAGAAGGAAGAGATCGCCGTGTCGAAGCTGCTCGGCGCGACCGACAACTTCATCCACCGCCCCTTCTATTACACCGGCGCCCTGCTCGGCCTGTGTGCGGGCGCGGTGGCGCTCGGTGCGGTCATGCTGGCGCTGAACCCGCTGAACGGCGCGATTGCCGAATTTGCAAGACTGTATGCGTCGGAATTCCAGCTGACCCCGCTCGGGGCGCTGGAAACCGCGGGTGTGCTGGCGATCAGCGCCGGCCTCGGCCTGATCGGCGCCATGCTGTCGGTGCAGCGCCACCTGGCGCGCGTGCAGTAATCCATTGCGGACGGCAGCGCCGTCCGCAGCCTCTCCCGAATGGCTTAGCCGACCGTACTGACGTCCAGACGGCTTGAAATCCTACAGTGCGTCCCCAGCGAAGGTGCGCCATCCAACAGAAGGACGTTCCTCCGGCCTTTAACCTGTCCTTAATGCGTTTTCCAGCCTGTTTTCGCTCACTTTTGAGCTGAATCAACAAAATGCGGGTCGCCTGCTCTACAGTGGAATCGACGCGATTTTGATTCCTAAAGGCAATACTTTAGCCAAACTTAATCGATTTCGTTAAATCGATGGCTTGCCTAGCACTCACCCATGGAGAGTGCTAATATATGTCTCGAATACAGCGAAATCAAGGAAAGCATCCAAGTAACAAGCAGTAACGCTGGTGTTACCCGGCATGTGTCGGTGGCACATTAGGGATGCAGCAAGATCATTGAGAGGGAAATGAACATGTCCGCACAATCCGCATTGGTTCCTGCCGGCAGTCGCGCCCTGAATCTGGGCTTCACTGGCAATCTCGGCAACATCGACGCCTATATCTCGGCCGTCAACCGCCTGCCGATGCTGACCCAGGAAGAAGAAGTTTCGCTGGCGAAGTCGCTGCGGGAAAAGAATGACCTGGACGCCGCCCAGAAGCTGGTGCTGTCGCACTTGCGCCTGGTGGTGTCGATCGCGCGTGGCTACCTGGGCTATGGCCTGCCGCACGCTGACCTGATCCAGGAAGGCAATATTGGCCTGATGAAGGCCGTCAAACGCTTCGACCCGAACCAGGGCGTGCGTCTCGTTTCGTACGCGATGCACTGGATCAAGGCCGAGATGCACGAATACATCCTGAAGAACTGGCGTCTGGTGAAGGTCGCAACCACCAAGGCCCAGCGCAAGCTGTTCTTCAACCTGCGCAGCAACAAGGTGGGCCTGGACACGATGTCCCCGGCTCAGGTCGACGAACTGGCGAAGATGCTCGACGTCAAGCGTGAAGAAGTGATCGAGATGGAAACCCGCCTGTCGGGCCGCGACATCGCTCTCGAATCGCCGACCGACGACGAAGACGACAAGTTCGCGCCGATCGCCTACCTGTCGTCGGAGCAGTCGGAACCGACCCGCGTGCTGGAAGCCGAGGCGGTCGACCGCCTGCAGTCGGAAGGCCTGGAAACCGCGCTGTCGAAGCTGGACCCGCGTTCGCGCCGTATCGTCGAAGCGCGCTGGCTGGCCAACGACGACGGTTCGGGCGCCACGCTGCACACGCTGGCCGAAGAGTTCGGCGTGTCGGCCGAGCGCATCCGCCAGATCGAATCGGCCGCGCTGAAGAAAATGAAGGGCGCGCTGGCGGCTTTCGTGTAAGCCTGCTTAGCCAACAAAAAACCCCGCTCAGGCGGGGTTTTTCTTTTGTGGCGACGCCGGCTCAGTGTTCCAGCTTCGCCGTTTTCTCCTGCTCCTCGACCAGCAGCTTTTCCAACCCTTTCAACAGGCTGTTGGTTGCCTCGTAGGTCGAGTTCACCTGCGTGAGAACGCGGTAGACGCTGCGTGCGTCGACTTCACCCAGCTCGAAACTGCTGAAGGTATTCGCCACCTGCGTGTAATCCACCAGGCTGGTGCCCTTGTTTGACAGCATCTGCTGCGAGTCGCGCATGTTCGCGTACTGCATCGCGTAATGCTTCAGCCGTTCCGTGTCGACATAGGTAAGCGCCTGGTTAGCCACGGCAACGTCCCATGCCTCGCGCTGGATCGAGGGTGTGACCATATTGATGCCGAAATTTCCACCACTCACCTCTACCGCGAGCTTGACGGCCTCCTTGTCGGCCTTGCCGGCCTTGATCCCGGCCAGCAGGATTTCCTTCATCTTCGAGGTTTTAGCGATCTGGTCCTGGTTCTGCTTGATAACCGAGCGCAGCTCGTTGAGGTTCGCGACAAGCTCGGCGTCGATGTTGCGGACCGCCTCGTGCGCCCGGTGATTCTGGTGGTAGCGGTGCACACCGCTTTCCAGCGCCAGCGCCGTGATGATACTCACGACGATCATCACGTACTCGCCGGTGAAGGCCTTGAAGGAATGGGATTTGGGGACTTCTACATGCATGGGAATTCCATCGGGAATACTGAACAGCGAAACATAACACGCCTTCCCTCCCCCGTATCCATCCCGGCCCGCTTTGATGCGGCACGCATGAAGGCGGTGTTTTCGGGACCATAAAACGCGTTCCGGATGTCCCGGCTAGAATGGTCGTTTTGATCCGGCAGCACCAAGGAGACCAGCATGACCGAAGCCTACGTTCCACCCGCCGTCTGGACCCCGCCGCTTTCTTCCGGCGGCGCCTTCGCCAACATCAACCGCCCGGTAGCCGGCGCCACCCACGAGGCCGAACTCCCGGTCGGCAAGCACCCGCTGCAGCTGTACTCGCTGGCCACGCCGAACGGCGTGAAGGTGACCATCATGCTGGAAGAGCTGCTGGCCCTCGGCCACAGCGGCGCGGAATACGACGCCTGGCTCATCAAGATCAACGAAGGCGCCCAGTTCTCGAGCGGCTTCGTCGACATCAACCCGAATTCGAAGATCCCGGCCATGGTCGACCGCAGCGGCGCGCAGCCGGTGCGCGTGTTCGAATCCGGCTCGATCCTGGTCTACCTGGCCGAAAAGTTCGGCGCCTTCCTTCCGAAAGACGGCGCGGCGCGCGCCGAGACCATGAACTGGCTGTTCTGGCAGATGGGTTCGGCGCCTTTCGTGGGCGGCGGCTTCGGTCACTTCTATGCCTATGCACCGGAGAAACTGCAGTACCCGATCGACCGCTACGCGATGGAAACCAAGCGCCAGCTCGACGTGCTGGAGCGCCAGCTGGCGAACCATCGCTTCGTCGCGGGCGACGACTACACCATTGCCGATATGGCGATCTGGCCATGGTACGGCGGCATGGTGCGCGGCGAGCTGTACGAGGCGGGCGAGTTCCTGTCCGTGCACGAGTACCAGCACGTGCGCCGCTGGGCCGACGAGATCGCCGCCCGCCCGGCCGTGATCCGCGGCCGCAAGGTCAACCGCGTGCGCGGCAATCCGGACGAGCAGGTGCCGGAACGCCACGACGCCTCCGACCTGGACTGAGGTTTCGGTGGAAGAGGACCCTCAGCTTGCGCTATGCTGATGAGCGCAGCGCAGTCCTCTATCCCCGACACCCTCACAGCGGAGAAATAGCATGGTCAGCAAGAACACGGTTTGCCTCTGGTTCAACGGTACGGCGCTGGACGCCGCGCAGTTCTACGCCGCCACCTTCCCCGACAGTTCGCTGGACCAGGTTTTCCGCGCCCCTGGCGATTATCCGGCCGGCAAGCAGGGCGACGTGCTGACCGTCGCCTTCACCGTGGCCGGGATTCCCTGCATCGGCCTGAACGGCGGACCGATCTTCCCGCACAGCGAAGCCTTTTCTTTCCAGATCGCCACCGAGGACCAGGAAGAGACTGACCGCCTGTGGAACGCCATCGTCAACAACGGCGGCCAGGAAAGCGCCTGCGGCTGGTGCAAGGACAAGTGGGGCCTGAACTGGCAGATCACCCCGCGCGTGCTGAGCGAGGGCATCGCCGATCCCGATCCGGCCGTGGCCAAGCGCGTGTTCGAAGCGATGATGAGCATGCGCAAGATCGACATCGCGCAGATCGAAGCGGCGCGGCGAGCTTGAGCTCCGTGCGACGCGTTATTGCCATGCTCCTGCTGGCCTGTCCGCTAGTTGCACTTGCCGACGGCCAGCCCGACAGCTTCCCTGCCGCGACAGTCGCCCTGCTCGAACGCGAGCTGCCGCAGATGGACAAGGCGGTGGCCAGCCAGGACCGCAACTGGTTCGGCCCGGCGCTTGAACGCGTGCAGGGCTTCCTCACCGAGTGGCAACAGCGTCAGGGTCCTGCCGTGCTGGACCGGCATCCCGCCTGCACGGAGGCGGTGACTGACTTCCTCATCGTAGGTCTGTGCAAGATATCGCCGCCAGGTTCGATCTGCGAGCCCGAGACCTTCTTCCCCAAGGCCGAGCGCCACATCGCACAGTGCCGCGCCGAGGCTGCATCCGGCCCGGCAAAGCGCTAGCGAAAATCGGGCGCCACGCAATCGGAACAGACCCTGTGCTGGGCTATACTATTGCCCCGGCGCCAAGGGCTGGCCGCCCTCACCCTCCAACCACGACGATCTCTTCCCATGCAAGGCGAACCGGTTTCCAAAAAGCTCCGCGGCCTGGTCCGCTCCCTGCCACCCACCGGCATCACGCTCAGCGAGCTGATCCATCGCGTCGGCAATGACGGACTGCTGATCCTGACCGCCCTGCTGACCCTGGTGTTCCTGATTCCCGTGTCGATTCCGGGCGTGAGCACCGTGTTCGGTGCGGCGATCCTCTTGATCGGCCTGAGCCGCCTGCTCCGGCGCGAACTGTGGATTCCCTCGCGCATCGCGCACAAGACCATTGCCACCCGCAAGCTGCGCCCGCTGCTGCGCAAGGCCCTCTCCTGGATGCACAAGATCGAACGCGTGAGCCGTCCCAACCGCCTTGCCTGGGTGGTCGCGAACGGTCCCGTCCAGCACCTGAACAACGCGGCCCTGATCCTGGGCGCTGTGCTCTTGATGATGCCCTTCGGCCTGATCCCGTTCAGCAATACCTTCCCCGCGGTGGCCCTGCTGTTGCTGGCCATCGGCCTGCTCCAGCGCGACGGCATTTGCGTGCTGCTGGGCCACTTCAGCAATGTGCTGACCATGCTGTATTTCGCCTTGCTGATCGGCGGCGGCGGCCTGGCCCTGCGCGAAGCGGTCGAGCGCTTCAGCGCGTAAAGTGTGCAATGGCACACTAGCAATTTTTGCGAATAAGCTACTAAATCATCCAGTTGCGATAAAGTCTTGAGAAATCACTTCAAGTGTGATTTCAGCTCTGCTAGCATCCTTGGCTTGCATGGAGGAAGGCATGGTTGAGCAATGCAACAAGGATGCACGCACTGACCTGGTTACCGCCGGACAGGTCGACGAAGGATTGAAACTGTGCGCCCGCTACGGCGTCCACCCTGCCCTGCTGTTCATGGAACAGGTCGGGGTGCCGCGTCCGGTGGCGCTCAGGGTGCTGTGCTCGCCCCATCACTTCCGCCAGCGCGACCGCCGGCGCACCCCGCGCACCCAGGCCTGAGCCGGGGCGCTGCGGGCGTCGCCTCTTTTACTGCGCCTGCAAGGCCGCGATGCGCGCCTCGATCGGCGGATGGCTGGAGAACAGCGCCAGTGCGCCCTTGCCGGCAATGCCGAAGGCCGCCATGTTCTTCGGCAGTTCGCCTTCGGCCAGGCCGCCGAGGCGGCGCAGCGCCGCGATCATCGGCTGCGGGCGGCCAAGGATGCGCGCCGCGCCGCGATCGGCCCGGAATTCGCGCTGGCGCGAGAAGTACATCACGATGACGCTGGCCAGGATGCCGAACACGATCTCGCACACGATCACAGTCACCATGTAGCCGATGCCGGGGCCGGACTGCTCGTTGTCGTTCTTGCGCAGCATGGAATCGACCAGGTAGCCCACCACGCGCGCCAGGAACACGACGAAGGTATTCACCACTCCCTGGATCAGGGTCAGCGTCACCATGTCGCCGTTGGCGATGTGCGCCACCTCGTGCGCCAGCACGGCTTCCACTTCTTCCTGCGACATCGACTCCAGGAGGCCGGTGGACACCGCCACCAGCGAGCTGTTTTTCGTGGCGCCGGTGGCGAAGGCGTTCGGCGCGCCCTGGTAGACCGCGACTTCCGGCATGCCGATGCCGGCCGCGCGCGCCTGGGCTTCCACGGTGTGCAGCAGCCAGGCTTCGGTGCTGTTGGACGGCTGGGCGATCACGCGGGCGCCGGTCGACCACTTGGCGATGGGCTTCGACATCCACAGAGAGATGAAGGCGCCGCCGAAGCCCATCAGCGCGGCGAAGGCCAGCAGCATGCCGAGGTCGAGGCCATTCGCGGTGAGATAACGGTTCACGCCCAGCAGGCTGGCGCTCGCGCTCAGCACGAGCATGACCGCGAGGTTGGTCGCTAAAAACAGAACGATGCGTTTCATGGTGCTTCCTCCAAAAACAAGAGTAAAAAGGCGAATGGCTTACTTCTCCTGCGCCGGTGCCGCTTCTTGCACCAGGCGCCGGATCGCGACGCGGGCGATGCGGCGGTCCTCGACGGCGAGAATCTCGAAGCGCAGCCCGTCGGCCTCGACCGCATCGCCCACACTCGGCAGGGTCTCGAAGCGTCCCAACAGGAAGCCGGCGAGCGAGCTGTAGTCGGCGTCTTCGCCTACCAGCGCGTCGGTCTCCAGCACTTGCTCCAGCAGGTGCAGGTCGGCCGTGCCGTCCGCCTCCCAGGCGTCCGGCCCCAGCGGCCGCAGCGCCGGCTGCTCGTCCTCGTCGGGGAACTCGCCGGCGATCGCTTCCAGCAGGTCGATCGGGGTGAGCAGGCCCTGGACCACACCGTATTCGTCGGCCACCAGCACCAGCTGGCCGTGGGCGCGCTTGAGCGTGTCCATGGCTTTCAGCACGCCGGCGGTATCGGGCAGGAAGATGGCTGTTCTCAGCAGGCCGGCGTCGCTTGCATCGATCTGCTTGTGCGTCAAGAGCGCGCCGATCAGGTCCTTGGTGCGCGCCACGCCCAGCACGTCGTCGACGTCGCCGCGGCACACCGGCAGCTGGTTGTGCGGGGTCTCCTGCAACTGCTGCAGGATAAGCGCAGGGGCCTGCGCCAGGTTCACCCAGGACATCTCGGAACGCGGGGTCATGATCGAACGCACCGAGCGGTCGCCCAGGGTCAGCACGCCGCTGACCATGTTGCGTTCCTCGACCGCGAAGGCATCCTGCGCCGCCACCGTCTCGTCCGGGGCCGGCTCCTCGGCGACGCGCTGGTGCTTGCCCAGCAGGCGCAACACCGAGTCGGCGGTACGCTCGCGCAGCGGCAGGCGCGCCTCGTTCTTCAGGAAGTTACGGCGCGCGAACTGGTTCAGGGTCTCGATCACGACCGAGAAGCCGATCGCCGCATACAGGTAGCCCTTCGGGATGTGGAAGCCCAGGCCCTCGGCTACCAGGCTCAGGCCGATCATCAGCAGGAAGCTCAGGCACAGCACCACCACGGTCGGGTGGGCGTTGACAAAGCGCGTCAGCGGCTTCGAGGCCAGGATCATGATGCCGATCGAGATGATCACCGCCGCCATCATGACGCCCAGTTCGTCGACCATGCCGACCGCCGTGATCACGGCGTCGAGCGAGAACACGGCGTCCAGCACCACGATCTGCGTCACCACCGCCGCGAAGCCGGCATAGACCCGGGGACCGGACTGGGTGTGGGCAACGCCTTCCAGGCGTTCGTGCAGCTCGACGGTGGCTTTAAACAGCAGGAACACCCCGCCCAGCAGCAGGATCAGGTCGCGTCCTGAAAAATCCAGCGACCCGAGCGAGAACAGCGGCGTGGTCAAGGTGACCAGCCAGGACACGATCGTCAGCAGGCCGAGGCGCATCGCCATGGCCAGCGACAGGCCGATCAGGCGCGCCTTGTCGCGCTGGTGCGGCGGCAGCTTGTCCGCCAGGATCGCAATGAAGATCAGGTTGTCGATGCCCAGGACGATTTCCAGGAGCACCAGCGTGAAGAGACCCACCCAAATCGTGGGGTCGAATAGCCATTCCATTTTCTTGCCTTATCAAACGTGAGAACACATGCGGGACGCACGGCTTGCCGGCGCTGCCGGTGAAGCCGGACGCGTGACGGGGCTCAGGCCCCCGGATCAGGCGAGCCGGGGTGGTTTGACGGGAGGCGGGAAGGCGTGGCCGCGGCGGGCCGGGTCATGGCGCGCAGCCGCGCCGGCGCAGGGGCCGGCCAGGTGCGACAGGCACTCCTGGTTGACGAGGTCGTGGAGGTCGGGGACGGAAGGCGGTTCGTCGGGGTCGACGTCGCCGCGCGATTCGGCATCCTGGGCGGCGTCAAGGGACAAGGCCGCCATGACGTGCTCCTGCGCGCCGCCCTGCTGCGCCGTGGATGCGGACATCGACAGTGCGAACACGTTCAGGGGGAACAGCAGGATCAGGAAGATGACGAGAATTCGTCTCATATGGCGCCGGAATACATGACGATCCAGTATAGCACGCGGTTTTCAGGCCGACAGGTGCTCGATCAGGATCGTCGTGCCGACCAGCACCAGCACCACGCCGCCAATGCGTTCCGCGTTGCGGCCCACCACCGCACCCAGGCGCCGGCCCAGCAGCACGCCGATGGTGACCATGGTGGTGGTAGCGATGCCGATGGCGATCGCCGCATGCACGATCGAGACGTCGACGAAGGCCAGCCCGACCCCGACCGCCATCGCATCGATGCTGGTCGCCACCGCGGTCAGCACCAGCAGCAGGAAGTTCTGCGAACCGCCCTCTTCCTCCTCTTCCTCGTCCTTGCCGAAGGACAGCCAGATCATGCGTCCGCCCAGGCCAAGCAGCAGGACGAAGGCGATCCAGTGGTCCCACTGGCGGATCGCGTCCGCGGCCAGCGAGCCGAGCGCCCAGCCGATCAGGGGGGTGATGGTTTCGATGCAGCCGAACAGCAGGCCGATGCGCAGTGCCTGCGGCAGGCCGGGCTTGCGCAGGGCGGCGCCCTTGGCGATCGCCGCGGCAAAGGCGTCGGTCGACATCGCGAGGGCGAGGAAGATAAGAGCGGTGAAAGTCATACGGAGGTTCCAGTCAAGCGCGAGACGATACCACATCCCGCGCCGCCGCCCTACCCCTCCGCCTGGCAGGCCGGGATGGCCGCCTCCAGCAGATAGCGGCGCTGCATCATGGCCTGCATGTCGGCAGCCGGCACCGGCCGCGCGATGAAGTAGCCCTGCACCTCGTTGCAATCGAGCGCGCGCAGGATCTCGAGCTGCTCGGCGGTCTCGACGCCCTCGGCCACCACCGACATGCCGAGTGCGTGCGCCATCGAGACGATCGCCTGGAAGAACACCTTGCCTTCTTTCGAGTTGCCCAGTTCCGTGGTGAAGGCGCGGTCCACCTTCAGCACGTCCATGCGCAGGCGCTGCAGCTGCGACAGCGAGGAGTAGCCGGTACCGAAGTCGTCGACGTGCAGCTTGACGCCGAGCGCGCGCAGCGAGGCCAGTTCCGCCAGGATGTCGTCATGGTCGCCCATCATGGCCGACTCGGTGATCTCGACCTCGATCAGGCTGGCCGGAATCCGATGGCGCGCCATGGCGCTGCTGAGGTGGCGCTGCACGCCGCCGCGCAGGAACTGCTTGGGCGAGACGTTGATCGAGACCGGCACCAGGGCGACCCCCGCCTCGCGCCAGGTGGCCAACTGGGCGCAGGCCTTGTCGATCACGACTTCGCCGATGCGCCGGATCAGGCCGGTGCTCTCGGCAAGCGGAATGAACTCGCCGGGCGGCACCACGCCCAGTTCCGGATGCCGCCAGCGCACCAGCGCCTCCATGCTCAGCAGCTCGCCGCTGCGGGCGTCGACGCGCGGCTGGTAGTGCAGCAGGAACTGGTCGCGCTCGATCGCTTCCAGCATGCGCTGTTTCAGGCGCGCGCGCGAATTCAGGTTGTTCGACAGCGCGGGATCGAAGAAGCGGTACTGGCCCTTGCCCTCGTTCTTGCCCGCGTACATTGCGATGTCGCTGTGGCGCACCAGGGTTTCGGCATCCTGGCCATCGCGCGGGAACATGCTGATGCCGATCGAGGCGCCCACGGCGTGCAGCTCGTCGGCGATCAGGAAGGGCACGCCGAACGCCTCGACGATGCGCGCCGCCACCGAGGCGGCCTGGCGCTCGCCCTCGCAGGGATGCAAGAGCACCAGGAACTCGTCGCCGCCGAAGCGCGCCACCTGGTCGCTCGGACGCAGCAGCGACAGCAGGCGCTGCGCCGCGGATTTCAACAGCTGGTCGCCCACCGCATGGCCGTGGGTGTCGTTGACGTGCTTGAATTCGTCGAGGTCGATGAACAGCAGTGCCAGACCCGCGTCATTCTCCTGCGCCTGCGCCAGGATGGCCGGCATCGCGCCCAGAAACGCATGGCGCGTGGCCAGGCCCGTCAGCACGTCCTCGTTGGCCAGGCGCTCGAGCTGGTTCTCGTGGGCCTTGCGCTCGCTGATGTCCTGCAGGGTCACCGCCAGGCCGTTCCCGACCCGCACCAGGCGGCGCCTGCCCCAGCTGATGTTCAACCGGTTATCCGCCGGCATCTTGCGGTCGTCTTCGTAAAAACCCGTCTCCATCGCCTTGCGGTAGGTATCGAGCAGGGCTTCGCCGAACAGGGCGCTGTCGATCTGCGACAGGCTGCTGCCCACCAGGGCCGCGCGCGTCATCCCGTAGAAGAAGGCGCCGCGCTCGTTGCAGTCGACGATGCGGAAGTCCGTGATTGCGCCGTCGCGCCCGCGCACCGCAGCCGCCATGTAGAAGCCGTCGTTGCCGCTTTCGGTGGCGGTGCGGTAGGCGCGCTGCACCTGTTCCTGCTCGCGTTCGCGCAGCACGGCGCGGCGCGCCAGCAAAGACCCGGCGGCGCCCAGCAGGAGCAGGCAGGCGCTCATCGCGATCGCGCGGTCGCGGCTGTCGGCCCAGGACGCGGCGGCCGATTCCAGCGCGGCGCCGTGCGACAGCGCCACCAGGGCCACCAGCGGGTAGGCGTTCGAATGGCGCCAGCCCAGCACGCGCGCCTGGCCATCGGCGCCACTGATCTGCCGCACTCCGCGCTCGCGCGACCATAGGCCGTCGCCCGCCGGCAGCAGCTTATCCGTGCTGTCGAGGAAGGCGGCGCCGTCGCTGTGCTGCTCGGCGCGCAGGCGGCTGTCCAGGCCGGCCAGCGCCACCACACCGCCCGCGCCCAGGGTCGCCGGACTGACGAAGGAGGTGAAATAGCGCGCGTCGACCGCCATCAGCACGATGCCGTCGAATTCGTCCTCGAGCGTGTCGAGGCGGCGCGTGAACATCACCAGCTCGCCGCCTTCCGCGAAACGCGGCGGCGCGGCGCCGATGCGCAGCGCGGTGGAGATGTGGTTGCGGTGCTGGACGAAGTAGGCGCTGTTTGAAACGTCGCTGCCGATCAGCGCCGGCCGCGTCGAGGCCTTGACGATGCCGTCGCGGTCGACGATCGCGACCACGCGGAAGGCGGCGTCCGTGAACATGCCGTCGCGCCGCAGTTCGTCCAGCAGGCCGGCGTCCCTCCCCTTCTCCCAGCTGAACTTGAGCTGCATCGTGACCTGGTCCATCTGGCCGACCGAGCGCGTGATGTACTGCTCGTAGGCTTCGGCGTAGGCGCCGGCGTCCTTGCGCGCCTGAGTCTCGGCATGGGCGTGCTCGGCATCGGCGCGCACAGTGGTGGCGGCCCACAGGGCGGCCGCGAGCAGCACGGCCAGGGCGGGCCATATGAAGACCAGGTAGCGATTGGTGCGGGAGACGGCGTGGATGCTCATACGGCTGATTCGATCGGCAAAGTTTCTTGCAGTTTACTCAGCCATGATGTCATCGTGATGACATGCGCGGGTCGCGTGGACCGCGGACATCTCAGGCTGCTGCGCCGACCTCAGCCTGGCTGCATCCGGCCGAGCAGGTGGGTCCCGAGCCGATGACTCAGCGCACAGATCGTCAGCGAAGGATTTGCGCTGCCCGCTGTCGGGAAAACCGAGCCGTCGCCGATCCACACATTGTCGAACCCGAACAGCCGCAGGTCGGGATCGACCACGCCGTCCGCCTCCACCGCGGCCATCCGGGCAGTACCAAGATGGTGGGCGCCGGAACAGACCGAAGCGGTCCAGATGGATTGCGCATCGACCCGTATCGTCTCCACGTCCGGATACGCACGCATGGCGTTTACGGCCAGTTGATGAAATCGCTCGAACAAGGCCAGGTCCTGCTCTCCCAGTCGCCAGTCCACCTGCGCCAGCGGGAAGCCGCTCTGGTCGCTTCGCGTGTCGGACAAGCTGACCCGACTGTCCGGGTTCGGAAGCTGTTCCGTCATGAAGAACAGGTCGCCATACGGGCGGCGCGCGGGAAGACGCAGTTTCTGGCTGGCGATCCGCCACAGGATGTAGGGATGCCGCACCAGCGACGCCAGGTGTGACAGCGCGAGGTCGCGTGGCCCGCGAATGCCGAGGAAGGCCATGATCGCGCGGTTGGGCACGGGTCGCCTGCTGAAGCCCGGCCGTAGGAATGCCGTATGGTTTGGCAACCCAAGTTCCATCTGCACTTCCATGTCGAGTTGCATTCCATGGAGGACGCCCGCCGGCGCGGACGAGCGCGCAAGCTTGCGCTTGTACCTGGCCTGTGAAAGATATCCAACCGGATGGTCGATCAGATTACGTCCGAGCCACCAGGGCATCGCTGTCTGCAGTCGCGACGAAGACGGCAGCGAATTCAACAACAAGCGCGGCGTTTCGAGCGCACCCGCTGCGATGATAAAGAACTCTGCGGAAATGCTGAAACGCTTGCCAGCGCTTGCGACCGACAGGAGGCGCGCCCTGCCGTTCTGTTCATGCATGCATAAGGCAACGCAGTTGTACACGCATCTTGCCCTGCCCTGCGCGCACCACTGGCGCAACAGCGTCTTGCCACGGAAAGGGGGCGTCCTGTACTGGTAGTCTTTCTGGAGAAAAGCGCTCGAACTGCCAAAGCGCATGGCTGGCGAAGCGGGCGGGTCCGCCGGCGCATCCGCGCCAAGGAAGGTTCTTGCAAGCGCATAATACCGGTCGAGCTGCTCTCGACGGATAGGCCAGCCGCTGTGCGGAACGAAGCTACGCGGCAAGAAATCAATGGCATCCAGCGGCGCACAAACACCGTGCCAGAACGCGGTTCCACCGCCTAGTTCGAGTCCCCTGCTGGTCGCGATGCCGAATGCGCGGCCGACGTTATCGACCTGTATCGGGCTTGCGATCCGAGGTGAAGCCTGGACCGGCCCCGCTTCGACAAAGAGCACGTCGACGCCGGCCTGCACCAGCAGATGCGCGGCCGATACGGCGCCCATTCCGGACCCGACTATGCAGACCGCGGCTCGAAGCCGCGTACCAGGGGGCAATTCCCTACCGTCGATGAGCATGGGCGTCCGCTTTCAGCTTGGGGGAGGCGGACCGAACTCTGACGGTTCTATACTGCCTGGCAATCAGCAAGCTAACTCATTGACACCTGGGGTACAAGAGCCATACAGATCCCTATCCAATAAGCTAGAGAACAATCACCCACCGGAAAGCATGTAGCCGGCGCCGCGTACGGTCTTGATCAGGGACTTGGCCCGGCCAAGCGCCTTGCGCAGGCGTAGCACGTGGACGTCCACGGTGCGCTGGTCGAGGGTGTCGTGCGCGGCCCACAGGTGCTCCAGCAGCTGGGCACGCGAGAATACCTGGCCGGGGTGGCACAGCAGGAAGCGCAGCAGCCGATATTCGGCATGGCGCACCTCCACTTTGTGGTTGCCGACGCGGACGCTGCAGCTGAGCGGATCCAGCACCAGGCGGCCGAGGGACAGCAGGCGCTCGTCGGGCGCCTCGTCGGGCGGCGGCTGGGGGATGAATTCGGGGACTGGCGGCGGCGTGCCGCGTTCGCCTTCGCCGCATTCGGCGGCCAGCAGGATCACCGGCTTGTCGCGCAGGCGGCGCTCGCCGCGCAGGCGCGCCAGCAGGCGCATGCCGCCTTCCTGGCGCAGCATCGATTCCTGCAGCAGCAGCTCGGGGCGTTCGCGCCCGATGAAATCCCAGGCCTGCGCCAGGCTCGGCACGCTGTGCCAGATCCACTCGTCTTCGTGCAGCGAATACTTGAGCAGCTCGGCGATGGCGGGCTTGTCGTCGACCACCAGGACGATCGTGTTTGCCGTAGTCATGGGAATCCAAAGAAAATCCGGCGGCAAGGCCGCCGGAATCGTGGACAGGATCAGCGAATCAGTAGATCGCCTTGCCCGATGCGTCCTTCAGCTGCGCCTTCCAGTTGGCCTGCACCAGCTTGACGACCGATGCCGGCATCGGCACGTAGTCCAGCTCGGCGGCAGCCGGGGCGCCGTTCTTGAAGGCCCAGTCGAAGAACTTCACGACTTCCGTGCCTTTGGCTGCATCGGCCTGGCTCTTGTGCATCAGGATGTACGAGACGCCGGTGATCGGCCAGCTCTGCTTGCCCGCCTGGTCGGTCAGCACCACGCCGAAGCCCGGGGTCTTGGTCCACTCGGCGCCGGCGGCGGCTGCCTTGAAGGCGTCGTCGTCCGGCTGCAGGAAGGCGCCGTCCTTATTCTTCAGCTGGGTGTGCGCCAGCTTGTTCTTCTTGGCGTAGGCCCATTCGACGTAGCCGATCGCGCCCTTGATGCGCTGCACGTTGGCGGCCACGCCTTCGTTGCCCTTGCCGCCCACGCCCACGGCCCACTTCACGGTGGTGCCGGCGCCGATGCCTTCTTTCCAGGCCGGGCTGGTCTTCGACAGGTAGTCGGTGAACAGGAAGGAAGTGCCCGACGAATCGGCGCGGTGCACGACGGTGATGTCGGCGTCCGGCAGCTTCACGCCCGGGTTCAGCGCGGCGATCGGCTGGGCGTTCCACTTGGTGATCTTGCCCAGGTAGATGTCGGCCAGCACCGGACCGGTCAGCTTCAGCTGGCCCGGGTTGATGCCGTCGACGTTGACCACGGCGACCACGCCGCCCATGATGGCCGGGAACTGCATCAGGCCGGCTTCGTCCAGCTCTTCGGCTTTCAGCGGCATGTCCGATGCGCCGAAGTCCACGGTCTTGGCCTTGATCTGCTTGATGCCGGCGCCCGAGCCGACCGACTGGTAGTTCAGGCCGTTGCCGGTGGCAGCCTTGTAGGCCTCGGCCCACTTGGCGTAGATCGGGTACGGGAAGGTCGCGCCGGCGCCGGTCATGTCGGCGGCGAAGGAAGTCGACATCACGAGTGCGGCGGCTGCGCCGGCAAGGATCTTCTTGAACATTGGCTTGTTATTCCTATTCCAGTTGAGGGGGTGTGTTTTGGACCACGCAGCAAAGTCTAGTCGCCGAATATGACCGGTTTATGACCGCTCGGATAACATCGGCATGACACCGGCCTGCGCGCCTGCGCGACCACGGGGCGGCAGGTTTGCTATGATGGGCATTCCAAAAAAACAACCCGATGGACATCGCATGCACACCCTGCTCCGTGTTCTCACCCTCGGCTGCGCCGCCTCCCTGCTGGGCGCCTGCGCCACCACCCAGGAGCGCCTGCCCGAAGCGCGCTACACCCTCACCGAACACCAGGTGCTGCCGCTGGCCCGGCATCTCACCATCACCTACGAGGGCGCGGACGACAGCCGCTGCCCCGACAATGCGCGCTGCATCTGGCCGGGCCGCCTGGCCTACCGCTTCACGATGCGCATCGGCAGCGTGGCGCAGGCCTTCTACCTGGTGCCGGGCAAACCGGGCTATATGTCACCGGCCCTGCGCGGCTCGCGCATCGAACTCGATCACATGACGCCGCTGCCGCCGCGCGGCATGGCGGGGGCGGCGCCAGGCTCGTATCCGGTAACTTTCAACATGTACGCGCAATAAGCGCCGGCCAGGGGGACGACTCATGAAGAAAGCGACGCTGCTCGCTTGCGGGCTGACGTTGTCGATCGTGCTGCAGCCGCCGGCGGCACTGGCGAAGACGCCGGTCGCTACCGGCACGGGAGGCGCGGTCGCCACCATCAGCGAGCAGGCCTCGCAGTCGGCGCTGCGCATCCTGAACGCGGGCGGGAACGCCATCGACGCGGCCGTGGCCGCCGCAGCGACCCTGGGCGTGACCGATCCCTTCAGCTGCGGCATCGGCGGTGGCGGCTTCATGATGATCTACCTGGCCAAGGACAAGCGCGTCATCACCATCGACCACCGCGAAACGGCGCCCGCCAGCTTCACCCCGGCCGCCTTTCTGGAAAACGGCAAGCCGGTCGACTTCGAGACAGCGGTGGCAAGCGGCGCCTCGGTCGGCGTACCCGGCACCGTGCGCGGCTGGCACGAAGCCTTGACCCGCTACGGCAGCATGGATTTCAAGAAGGTGCTGGCGCCGGCGATCGAAGTCGCCGACAAGGGCTACAAAGTGACTGAAATTTTCTCTCATTTAACGACCCAAAATGAAAGAAAATTTCAGCTCTACGCACCGACCAGCGCGCTCTATCTGCGCAATGGCAAGGCCGTGCAGCCGGGCACCGTGATCCGCAACCCCGGCATGGCCAAGGCCTACCGCGAAATCGCCGCCGGCGGCGTCAAAGCCTTTTATGAAGGCCCGATCGCGCGCGCCATCGTCGAGGCCGTCAACAAGCCGCCCTTTGCCCCGGGCAAGACGGCACGCGCCGGCCGCATGACGATGGCCGACCTGGCCAATTACGAGGCGCGCATCCGCCAGCCGCTGCGCAGCACCTACCGCGGCTACGAGATCTACGGCATGCCCCTGCCCAGCAGCGGCGGGGCCACCGTGGCCGAGGCGCTCAACATCCTCGAGGGCTATGACCTGGGCCGCATGCCGCGCGCCCAGGCCGAGCACCTGTACATCGAAGCCAGCCGCCTGGCTTTTGCCGACCGCAACGCCTACCTGGCCGACCCCGAGTACGTCGACGCGCCGGTGGCCGGCCTGCTGTCCAAGGACTACGCCACCCAGCGCAGGAAATTGCTCAAGCAACGGGCCGGACGCGATGCGGCCGCAGGCGACCCGTACAGCTACCAGAACGACCAGAGCGTGCCGCTGCGTCCGCAATCGGCCCGGCTGCAGCTGGAAAATGCCCACACCACCCACCTGACCGTCTCCGACAAGGACGGCAACGTAGTGTCGTACACCTTCACCATCGAATCCTGGGGCGGCAGCGGCATCGTGGTGCCCGGCTATGGCTTCCTGCTGAATAACGAGCTGACCGACTTCGACTTCAGCGGCCCGCACCCGAACGTGCCGGAAGCCGGCAAGCGCCCGCGCTCGAGCATGGCGCCGACCATCGCCCTGAAGGACGGCAAGCCGGCCTTCAGCATCGGCAGTCCGGGCGGCTCGACCATCATCACCACCGTCCTGCAGACCATCGTCAACTACATCGACCTCGGCATGCCGATGGACCAGGCCGTGAACGCACCGCGCATTTCGGAGCGCAACGGCGAGGCCACTTCGGTCGAGCCCGGTTTCGCCGGCACCGAGCAGGCGCGCGCGCTGGAGCGCTTCGGCCATCGCTGGGAAGCCGATCCGGAGGAAATCGGCGCCGCCAACGCCCTGGTGTTCAACCCGGACGGCAGCGTGACCGCGGTCAGCGAGGGCAAGCGCCACGGCGTCGGCACGGCGCTGGTGCAGCGCCGCAGCCACTGAAAGTCGACGAAAAAACGACACTGTTGGGCTTTTAGCACAGGTTCAAAATCTTTCGTGGCTGAAAGAACAAGTTCATGTAGGAATGATCTTACGTTGGGATAACATGTGGTAATCAGCCCACCCGCTTACCGTTATGCCCACGCCCTACGTCGTGCCAGCCCTGCCTATCCGCCGCAGCGCCGCCATCCTGGTGGTGGCGCTTTTCATCGTCCTGGGGATGAGCGTCTTCTTCGTGCGTGAAGTGCTCGATTTGCGGCAATCCATGGGCGCCCTGCGCCAGAACGATGCGGCGCGGATCCAGGTGCGCAACGTGCTGATCAACCTGCTCAACGCCGAGACCGGCCAGCGCGGCTACCTGCTCAGCGGCGACCCGGCCTACCTCGAACCCTACCACCTTGGCCGTGGCGCCGTGCGCGACAACCTGCAGCAGGCGGAAGAGTCCGGCTACCAGGACCCGGAGTTCCTGTCCAACGTGCGCAAGCTGGCCCTGATCTCGGAGAGCAAGCTGGAAGAGCTCGAGCGCACCGTGCAGCTCAGGAAGCGCGGCGACCCCGACGCCGCCATGAACATCGTGCGCGAAGGCTTCGGGCGCCAGAAGATGCTCGAGGCGCGCCAGCTGATCCAGGAAGAAGTCGCCCACCTGCGGGTGGCGCGCGACGCCATCATGGACGGTTTCAACGACCGCCTGCTGCGCGCGGCGGCGATCCTGATCCTGATGCTGTCGACCGTGGTCGCGATGGCCCTGCACGCCTGGCGCTGGCTGTCGGCGGCGGCGCGCCGCAACAACGAGCTGGCCAAGCGCCTCGCCATGGAGGCCTCGCACGACGTGCTGACCGGCCTGCCCAACCGCCGTTTCTTCGACCGCTGGGCGCGCCGCCTGGTGGCCAAGAGCCTGCGCAGCGCCAGGCCCTTTACCCTGCTCGCCATCGACCTGGACCGCTTCAAGGGGGTCAACGATACCTATGGCCACGGTGTCGGCGACGAAGTGCTGAAGGAAGTGGCGATCCGCTTCCAGGCCGTGCTGCGCGGCGGCGAATTCCTGGCGCGCCTCGGCGGCGACGAATTCGTGGTGCTGATGGAGGGCGAATTCTCGCGCAACGAGGTCACCAGCATCGGCCGGCGCCTGATCGATTGCCTGTACCCCTCGCTGCACCCGAAAACGGCGGACAATGCGGTCGGCGCCAGCATCGGCGCCGCCGTGTTCCCGCACAACGGCACCGACCTGGAGGGCCTGATGCAGGCCGCCGACGACGCGCTGTATGCCTCCAAGCACGCAGGGCGCGGCATCCTGTCCTTCGCCCGCGGCGAGGCGGCCGCCCCCGCGGCAGTCCAGCCGGCGGTGGCCGCGCCGGGCGCATCCCCCACCCCGGGGGCTGTTTTCTAGCAGGCTGCTGCCCTACCCTTCCAGTCGAACCCTCGACTCCGGAATCGGTATGAAACAAGCCTTCTTCCTCGCAGCGGCGCTGGGCGCCGGCTGCTTCTCAGTACAGCCGGCCTCGGCCGACGACTTCCTCAACAACCTGGCCAAACAGGCGGTCGGCACCGCGGTGCAGTCGCTCGCCAATCAAATGACGCCCAAGCCTGCCGCCGCGCCAAACGCCATGCCGGCCGCCCCGGCTGCCGCCAGGGCGCCGTACGTGCGCGCCGGCAGCACCCCGCAGCGCATGCGCCTGGAGGACGGCACCGTGTTCTACGCCGACTACATCGTCGACTACTGGAGCCGGCCGGACGCCGATACCCGCGGCGCAACGCCGGATACCGACGCGCTGGGCACCATCCGTCCCGTGTCCAAGCAATGGAGCGGCGCCAAGAAACAGCCGGAATACGCGGTACTGCAACGCAAGCTCGAACGCATCATCCAGCGCGTGATGGAACAGCCGGCGCTGGTGAACATCCGTGGCGCCAGCCTGGGCTGGATTCCCGGCTTCGGATGGGAAAACGGCGGCGCGATTCCGGCCAGTATGACCTTGATCGCCTACCCGATCAGCTTGAGCGACAAGGACACGCAGCGCTTCCCCGACGGCAGCTACCATACGCCGGGCGAAGGCCCGAGCCTGAGAATCACCGTCAACAACCCGGAGGAGATCGGCTCGCGCGTCTCCTCGGGCAGCTACAAGGGCATGACGGTGCTGCGCTACGGCTACATGTTCGTGATTGCGAATACCGACCGGCCGCTCTACGTCGACGACGGCCAGGGCGGCCGGGTGGTGAACCCCGACCTGCTCGACAAGTCGCGGCCGCGCTCGGACATCCAGTTCATGACCGTCTACGTCGGCGCGGGCGGGCCCACCATGAGCAACCTGACGCACAAGCGCGTCGAGCCGACCAGCAATGCCGGGCGCCTGTTCGGCACCCTGTACCACACCGACTGGCGCGCCATCCTGGAGGAAGCGAACGCCGTGCGCTGAAGCGGCTTTTTCTACTGCCTGCTCAGCAGCTGCACTACACTGTCATTACGGCAGGCAGTGCGCCATGCATTGACCGCCGATACCAACAATAACGGAGACAATGCATGAGCAACTTCATCACCCTGTTACCTACCCTCTTGATCGGCGCGCTGGCGCTGATCATGTTCGGGCTGGGCCTGTCCCTCACCCTGGGCGACTTCCGCCGCCTGCTCGGCCATCCGAAGGCGGTGGTCCTGGCCCTGGTACTGCAGGCGCTGGTGCTGCCGGCGATCTGCTACGGCCTGTGCGTCGGCCTGGGCGTGGCTCCGATCTACGCGGTCGGCCTGATGCTGCTGGCGGCCTCGCCCGGCGGCGTCTCGGCCAACCTGTTCAGCCATCTGTTCGGCGGGAACGTGGCGATGAACATCTCGCTCACCGCCATCAACACGGTGCTGTCGATCGTCAGCCTGCCCCTGATCGCCAACTTCGCCATCGACACCTTCGCGAAAAGCGGCCAGGTGGTGCCGATGCAAACGGCGAAAGTGGTCGAGGTGATCGTGATCGTCCTGATCCCGGTGGCGATCGGCATGTTCGTGAAAAGCCGCGCACCGGGCTTTGCCGCACGCATGGACAAGCCGATGAAGCGCTTCTCGATGGCGGTGCTGGCCCTGCTGGCCGTGATCGCCATCGCCAAGGAATGGGCGGCCATTAGCACCTCGTTCGCCTCGATCGGCCTGGCCGTCATCCTGTTCAACATCGCCAGCCTGGGCCTCGGCTACACCGTGCCGCGCCTGCTGGGCCTGGACAAGCCGAACGCGATCGCGATCGGCTACGAGATCGGCATCCACAATTCGACGCTGGCGATCTTTGTTGCGGTATCGGTACTGGGCGACTTCCAGCTGATGCTGCCGGCGGCGATCTACTCGGTCAGCATGTACGTGTTCGCCACCGCCTTCGGACTGCTGGTGCTCGGCAAGAAGCAGCCGGCCGGCGCAGCGGCGCCGGTTTCCGGCTGAAGCAGCCTTAGTCCATGCGCCCTGCCGGGAACGCGCAGGGCGCTGCCTCCATCGTGCGCAGTCCGCGCACCACCGCCAACACGGTGACGGCGATGCCGAGGAAGACGGCCACCAGCATGACCGGCAGGCCCATGATCCTGCCGGTCATCGTGGCGAGCACCAGGCAGCTGGCGAAGGACAGCAGCACCAGCAGGATGCCCACGATACCGGACTGCTTGCGGCGCGCGGCATGGTCGCGCAGCGGCAGCGCGACCATCGGCAGGGCCAGGCAGCAGACGCCTGCCAGGAGCAGCAGCGTGCTTGCCCCCGCCCCGCCGAGCGCCATCAACAGCAGGCCCAGGCTGCTCGCCATCAGCCAGCCCGCCAGCGCGCGCAGCAGCAGCGAGCGGCCGAGCTGTCGGTTGAATGCGGCGCTGGAGGCCGGCGCTGCCGGCGCCAGCCGCGCCAGGCTTTGTTCCGCAGGATGGCTGCCTGCCAGCTGGCCCAGGCGCAGGCTGTGCGACAGCGGCACGAACAGCAGCAAGGCGGCGAACAGCCAGCCGATACCGCGCACCGTATCGAGGCCGGCCTTCCAGCCCATGAAGATACCCAGCACGGCCAGTACCACCGCCAGCAGGCAGGTCGCCACCGCCATCTCGCCCAGGTGATGCTTGGGGCCGAGCGCGTGCAACAACAGGCGCCGGCCGTCGCGCCGGACGCAGTCGCGGCGCAGCGAGGCGGCGTACCATCCCTTGGTATGGACAGCGGCCACGCGCTCCACGAAGGGATCGCGCTTGCCGGCGGCGTCGCCCCAGCGGGCGCGCCGCGCTTCCATGTTCCAGTGCCGCTCGCCACCCTGCGGGAACATGGCCCGCACCGCCACCACGATCGCGCCGGCATACAGCGGCAGCGACAGCAGGATGACGATTGGATGCGACAGGACGCTGGACAGCGTCGCCGTCAGCTTTCCTGCGAAGACGGCGCAGAACATGCCTGCTGTGACAATCGGGCTCCCTGCCGGATGACCGGCTGCGGCAAGCCCCGTTCCAAGGGTAATCAGAACGGTCCAGAACAGCGCGCCAACCAGGAGGGTGCTGTCGGCATGGGGCGCGCTCGCGATACCGGCGATCCCAGCGATGCACACGATGCAGGACAGTTCAACCAAGCGCGCGCGCATCTGCGGCACCAGCTTGGCATTGGCAGGCGAATTGAGCTTCACCGCCCCTGGCATGAAGCGCCAGCCCCAGTTCAGCAGGAGGATCACGAACACCGCGCTCCACAAAAATGCGATCGCCGTGCGTGGGCCGTCCGTCAACGCCATCCCGGCGCCGAGCATGAGCACTGTCAGCCACACGCTCGCCTGGATGAAGCGCGTCGACCAGGCATTCGACTGCGAAACGGCGGCGCGCCACAGCGTGCGGTAGTCCTGCAGGCGCGCCTTCATTTGGTCACCTCGATGAACAGGTCTTCCAGGCTGACCGGCTCGGCACGCGTGCCGCCAGTCACGTTGCGGGCGCCCTCCAGCAAGTCGTCGAGCTGGCCCTGCAGCGCGATGCGGCCATCCTTCAGGAAGGCGACGTCGAGCGCCACCCGTTCCAGGTCGGTCAGGATGTGGGTCGAGAACAGCACCGTGGTGCCGCGCTCGATCACGCCGTCCACCAGTTCGGCGAGGAAGGAACGGCGCCCGGCCGGATCCAGGCTCGAGGCTGGCTCGTCCAGCACCAACAGTTCCGGGTCGTGCGCCAGTGCGCGGATGATCGACAGGCGCTGCTGCTCGCCGCCCGACAGGCGGCCGATCGGCTTGTTCAGGAGCAGTGCGTTGAAGCCCCAGCGCTCCAGCAGGGCCTCGACCTTCACCGTGTTCCAGCGCGGGTACATGGCCTTGAAGTAGTCCAGCATCTGCACGGGCGTCATCCACTCGAACAGGTTCGACTTCTGCGGCACGTAGCCCATGCGGGCGCGGGTGGCGTCGGATAGCGCAGACACATCCTCGCCGAACAGGCGCACGCTGCCCGCGTCCGTTTCGCGCAAGCCGAGCAGGCATTCCATCAAGGTCGACTTGCCGGCGCCATTCCGGCCCAGCAGGCCGACCACCTGGCCCTGCCGTATTTCCCAGTCGAGGCTGTTCAAGACGATGGCGCTGCCGAAGTGCTTGGCCACGCCGCGCATCTGGATGATGGGTGCAGTCACGATTGTTCCTTCAGGATGTGGGTGAAAAGAGTCAGGACGGTGTCGGGATCGAGTTCGAGTTCGCGCGCTTCTCGCGCGGCGCGCACCAATGTCGGGCGCAGCAGCGCACTGCGCTCGGCGGCGCTGCGCACGCTGCGCGGACGCTCGGCCACCAGCATGCCGAGTCCGCGCCGGCGCACCAGGAGGCCCTCGGTCTCGAGCAGGCTGTAGGCCTTGGAGACGGTCATCGGATTGACGGCCAGCGTGTGCGCCACCTCGCGCACTGAGGGCAGCTCGTCACCCGGCGCCATCTGGCCGCCGGCCACCAGGCGCCGCACCTGCTCGACGAGCTGGCGGTAGATCGGCTCGGTCGAACCGGGGGTTATCGAGAACAGCTGGGCGGTATGGATCGTCATCGTGTATTTGTGTATTAGTTGATTAATACAGTATACATGCCCTCGGTGCTTGTCAAGCCGCCGGCGCCGATTATGCGCAGCAGCTGACCCGCAGCTGTCCGGCTGCCGTTCAGCGGGCTGGAATGAAATGCACGCAGGACACAAAACTATGACATCATGCGCAGTCGTGCGGCTCCTCCGCCCTCTTTCCCAGACTACCCAGAAGCTTTCATGCCCCATAGTGCAGACATGGCCAGGGCCTCCGACGCGGACCTCGACGACAACCTCGAAGTACGGTTCCAGGAACTGTTCGAGCAAGGCCCCGGCAGCATCCAGATTCTGGATCCGTTCGGCTATACGGTACGTGTGAACCAGGCTTGGGAAAGCCTGTGGGGAATCTTCGAAGGCAGCGAGGTCAAGCGTTATGTGCTGAGCCGGGAATACAACGTCCTGCGTGATCCCCAGGTCATGGCGGCCGGCATCACCCCTTACCTCGAGCGCGCCCTCGCCGGCGAATCGGTCGCGATACCGGCGATCCACTACGATACCGCCGCCCTCGGCCTGCCCGGCAGGACGCGCTGGGTGACCGCACGCGCGCACCCGATCAAGGACAAGCAAGGCGCGGTGGTCGAAGTCATGCTGATGCACGAGGACATTACCGAGCGCATCGAAGCGGAGACCGCCTTGCGTGAGCGCGAAGAACGCTTCCGTACCCTGGCGATGGCAAGCTCGCAGATCGTCTGGACCAATACCTCCGACGGACGGGTCGCGGAAGATTCGCCTTCATGGCGCGCATTCACCGGGCAGACCTACGAGGAATGGAAGGAATTCGGCTGGCTCGACGCGGTCCATCCCGACGACCGCGAACCTACCCGGCTGGTATGGCTGCAATGCGTCGCCGACAGGTCGGTCTTCGAAACCGAGTACCGCCTGCGCCGTGCTGACGGCGTCTACCGCTGGACCGCGGTCAAGGGTGTCCCCATCCTGGACGCCGCAGGCGAGGTGCGCGAATGGGTCGGCGCCAACCGCGACATCCACGACAGCGTCATGGCGCAGGAAGGGCTTGCCATGCGGCTGGACCGCGAACAGCGCCAGTCGGCACTGCTGGCCAAGGTCGCCAGCGCCTCGCGCACGCTGCACACGGTGCTGTCGGCGCCTGACATCGCCGAAGTCCTGGTGCAGGAAGTGCGCGGCATCCTCGACGTCCACCAGGCGGTGGTATCGCTGACCGCCGGCGACAACTGGGAGCAGGCGATCAATGCGGTGTCGCTGTCGGACAAATACGCCGCCTACGCCGGGTTCAGCGCCAAGACCGATGGCAGCGGCATCTATGCCGAGGTATGCCGCACCAACACACCCATGCGCCTGACCCAGGCGGAACTGGAAGCGCATCCGGCCTGGAAGGGCTTCGGCGCGCATGCCGCGGCCCACCCCGCGATGCGCGGCTGGCTGGCAGTGCCGCTCATCAACCGCAAGGGTGGGAACATCGGATTGATCCAGGTCTCCGACAAGGTCGACGGCGACTTCACCGAGCAGGACGAAGCCATCCTCGTGCAGCTGGCGTCGATCGCCGCCAACGGTTTCGAGAATGCCCGGCTATACGCCTCGCTGCGCGAGCAGGACCGGCGCAAGGACGAGTTCCTGGCCATGCTGGCGCACGAGCTGCGCAATCCGCTGGCGCCCATCGCATCCGCCGCCGAAGTGCTCAAGATCTCCACCGCGCCCGAGCGGATCCGGGCCTCGAGCGAGGTGATCGGGCGCCAGGTACGGCACATGACCTCGCTCGTCAACGACCTGCTCGACGTCTCGCGCGTGACCCGCGGGCAAATCAAGCTCGACCGGCAGGTCATCGGCATCGAGCAGGTGGTCGCCAGTGCCGTCGAGCAGTCCCGGCCGCTGATCGCCCAGCGTGCGCACGCCTTCTCGGTCGAGATGCAAGCGCCCGATGCGCGCGTCGACGGAGACGCCACCCGGCTGGTCCAGGTCATGAGCAATCTGCTCAACAATGCGGCCAAGTACACGATGCCTGGCGGCGCGATCGTGCTGCGGGTGAGCCGCGAAGCGTCGCGCGTGCGCATCTGCGTGACCGATACCGGGATCGGCATCGAGCGCGAGCTGCTGCCGCAGGTGTTCGACCTGTTCACCCAGGCGGAACGCACGCCGGACCGCTCGCAGGGAGGCCTGGGCATCGGGCTGGCGCTGGTGCGGACCATGGTGGCCCTGCACGGCGGCGAGGTGCAGGCGCATAGCGACGGACCGGGCAAGGGCAGCACCTTCACGGTCTGGCTGCCGCTCGCATAAAAAAGGCGCTGTCACCGTTGCATGTGGAAGCGCTTGAGCGCTGCGTGCAACAGGCGTTCCGGCGCCGCAATGCGCTCGCCATCCAAGGCCCAGCGCCAGCCGAGGTAATTCGGCAGATAGCGTGAGGCCACGCCGTGAAAGCGTGACAACCAGCTGCGCAGGCGCTGATGGTGAGCATTGACGTTTTGCACGTGGACCGCGCCGCGCACGCGCTCTCCTGCGCGTAGATTGACAAAGGCATGCGCAATGCGCGTCTCGCGGGCGAATATCCGGTAAGCCCGGTGTCCATCCGTCACGAGCAGGATGTCCGGATCGAGCACGGGCAGCAAATGTCGGTGTAACTGTTTTACCGTGACCGCCGCCCTTCCCGTGACGAAAGAGCAGGTCAGGCCGCTGCGATCGCGGGCAACGAGGATGCAGTCGTGCTGGTGGCTGATGCCCCGGTGATGCGCGACGCCGCCCCGTTTGCGCGGAGGCCGCTCGAGCCGGCGCGATCCCTTCTGCGATTCGAGCACGAACATCTCGTCGGCCTCGGCAATGCCAGCCAGGCGCTCGGGCTGGTCGTGACGTAGTCCGTCAAGGAAGCGGTGACGCCAGCGAAAGCTCGTGTTGCGGTGCACGCCGACCAGCTTGGCCGCCGCACGTACGCTGCGCGAATCGAGCATCTCCTTGAGGTAGTCCAGCCACCTGGCGCGATGGCGCAGCCTGGCGAGTGGCGTGCCGCTCAAGGCACTGAAGGTGCGGCCGCAGTCACGGCAGCGGTAACGCTGTAGACCGCGGACAATCCCATGGCGGTAGTGGCGACTGCTGCCGCAGCCAGCGCAGCAAAGCGGCGCCGGCCGCGCGTCATCGATTGCCTCGCACACCTGGTCGTGGCCAACGGCTGGGCGCAAGGCCTCGATCAGTTGCGAACGCTGTTGCCGCGTAAGCGCGCCTGCCTGGCCCAGCAAGCTGCGAAACCCTTCTGCCCTCATCGTGCCTCCTGGCCATTCGATCCAGGTTGGACAGCCGCTCAGCTCAACAGTTCAATTTCTACACGCAGCGATGACAGCGCCATAAAAAAAGCCGGGCAAGCCCGGCTCTTCAGTTCATCAAGCGCTGATCACAGGTGCGGCGTAATCAGCGGCATCAGGTCGTCGAAGGTGCGGCCCGAGCCGTTTTCGCCGATCGCGTGCATCTTCCATTCGCCGTTGTGCTTGTACAGCTTGGCCATGATCTGGGCCGTGTGGGCGCCCTGCACCGACAGGTTGAAGCGCGCCACTTCCTGGTTGTTGCCGGCGTTGATCAGGCGGCAGTAGGCGTTTTCCACGGTCGAGAAGTTCTGGCCGGTGAAGCTGTTCACGGTGAACACCAGCGACTTCACGTTGGCGGGTACGCGCGCCAGTTCGACGACGATCTGTTCGTCGTCGCCGTCGCCGGCGCCGGTGCGGTTGTCGCCGGTGTGGGTGATGCTGCCGTCCTTGCTCTTGAGCTGGCGGAACCAGACCACGTCCACCGGGCGGTTCGATTCGTCGAACAGCACGACCGAGGCGTCCAGGTCGACCGGCTGGCCGGCGCCGCCGCCAAAGCCGAAGAAGCCCTTCGACTTGGCCACGTCCCAGCCCAGGCCCATCGTCACACGGCTCAGTGCACCGCCGGCTTCCTTCTCCAGCGAGATCTTCTGGCCCTTCGTCAGATTAACTGCCATGTTCTTCCTCCTAGTTTTTTAAGGTTCAGCGCGCCGGAGCCTGCATCCAGGCTTTGAATGCCATCCGGTTGCGCGAACATACGTAGACTTTGCCTTTGCCCGAGAAGCGGAGCACCATGCCCTCGCCGCTGGTCTGGCTGTTGATCAGGTTACCCAGGAAGCCACCGCTCTGACCGGTCGTGATCGAGATCTCGTAGCGCAGTCCGCTGTCCCAGCACACCACATGCGAGTTGTCGATGATCGCGTCCTTGCCCGGCTCGACCTCCAGCATCGACATCGAGCCGAAACCCGACACCACCACCTGGCCGCTGCCCGTCGTCTCGGTGACGAAGAAGCCGCCGCTCTGCGCGAACAGGGCGTTGCCCAGGCTCTGGGTGCGGACCTTGAGGTCTACCCCGGAAGTGGCGGCGACAAAGGCGCCGTCGCTGATGATGTACTGGTTCGGACCGCAGTCGATGGTCTGCATCGCGCCCGGCAGGGTCGGCGACAGCAGGCAGTCGCCGTCCCCGCGGGTCGCCTCGATGTGCTGCTGGAAGAAGGACTCGCCGTTGGCGAAGGTGCGCATCAGCGCGCTGCCGAGGCCTCCCTTCATCTTGCCCTTCAGGTCGAGCGTCGATTCCATCATCACCATCGCATCCGATTCGCAATAGATGGTTTCGCCGCGTCGCATCGAGACATGCAGGAAGGGATCGACATCCCCGGTCACGGTAAATACTGGCATTTGGCTTCCTTTTCAAATACGGCCCGCATGCGCGGGCCGCATGCCGGTTCTGTTAGACGTTGACGCCGTAGTTCTTGGCGAGAGGCCCGAGGCCGCCCGCAAAGCCCTGGCCGATGGCGCGGAATTTCCAGTCCGCGCCGTTACGATACACCTCGCCGAAGATCATCGCAGCTTCCGTCGAGCTGTCTTCCGACAGGTCGTAGCGCGCGATCTCGCTGTTGTTGGCCGCGTTGACGCAGCGGATGAAGGCCTTGTTGACCATGCCGAAGTTCTGGCGGCGGGTCTCGGCGTCGTGGATGGTCACGCCCAGCACGACCTTGTCGACGTCGGCCGGCACCTTGGACAGGTCGATCGACACGGTTTCGTCGTCGCCCTCGCCTTCGCCGGTACGGTTGTCGCCCGAGTGGACCACGGAGCCGTCGGCCGACTTCAGGTTGTTGTAGAAGATGAAGTCGCTATCCGAACGCACCTTGCCCTGCGCATCGAGCAGGAACACCGCGCCGTCGAGGTCGAAGCCGGCGCCGTCGGTGGCGCGGGTGTCCCAACCGAGGCCGACCTTCAGCTGGGTCAGGCCGGGAGCTTCTTTCGACAGGTTGACGTTGCCGCCTTTTTGCAGACTGATTGCCATGATTGTGACTCTCCTAAAAAGTTACTGCTTGAACACCGGGGGTAATACGCATGCGGAGCTGGTGTTCTGCCGCTCCGCGTGCGGTTCTTGCCGGCGCCGGTCTCCCGGCGCCCCTTGATTCCTTACGCAGCCAAAGCCGCGTGCTTCTTCTTGTGCTTGATCGAGCTCCACAGCGAGGCCAGGATGAAGGCCACGCCCACGCCGCCGGTGATCAGCTCAGGCACGTGCATGTGCATACTGAGCAGCATGATCACGGCCAGGATACCGATCGCATAGTGCGCGCCGTGCTCCAGGTAGACAAACTCGTCGAGCGTGCCCTGGCGCACCAGGTAGACCGTCATCGAACGCACGAACATCGCACCGATCGCCAGGCCCAGCATGATGATCACGACGTCGGTGGTGATCGCAAACGCGCCGATCACGCCGTCGAAGCTGAACGATGCGTCGAGCACTTCGAGGTACAGGAAGCCGCCGATACCGCCCTTCTTGACCATGTCGCCGACATTGCTGTTCTCATCCGACTCGCTCTTCTCGAGCAGGCTCGAGATCATGTCGACACCGATGTACACCAGGATGCCCCACAGGCCGGCGACCAGCACGATCATGCGCTGCGCGTCCGGCACATAGCTGGTCGCGAACATCAGGGCGCCCAGGGACACCAGCACCGAGATCGACGACACCTTGCCGAGCGAACCCAGCTTCTTCTCGACGTTGCCGAGCCAGTGCACTTCCTTCTCGTCATCCAGCAGGAAGTTCAGGAAAACCAGCAGCAGGAACATGCCGCCGAAGGCCGCCACTTCCGCGTGGTGGTTGGTCAGGTGCGAAGAGAACTCCTTCGGATTGCTCAGTGCCAAGTTCCAGACTTCCATGATGCCCAGATCGGCCGCCACGGCGACGATCACCAGCGGGAAGACCAGGCGCATGCCGAACACGGCGATGATCATGCCCAGGCCCAGGAACAGCTTGAGCCAGAATTCGTTCCAGCCTTTCAGCACCGAGGCGTTCACCACCGCGTTGTCGAAAGACAGTGAAACTTCCATCACCGACAGGATGGCCGTGACGCCGAGCGCCGTAATCATGCCGGCGATGCCGCCATGGTCGTAGCCCCACCAGCCGGCGAGCGCCATACAGACGGCGGTCACAATGAATGACCACGTAAAGTGCTTCATGTTTTCGTTCCCCTTGTTGTTGAGTTAGCGGCTTATTGATTTGTTCAACCGACAGGCGCAAGTATGGGGCTTGCAGCTTTATAGAAAAAGCGAAGATAATCGAAGAATTACTTCATAAAAACGGAAGAGATGAACCATAGCCCCCCGAATTTCCGCCACCTGTACTACTTCTGGGTGGTTGCCAAGGAAGGCAGCATCACGCGCGCCGCCGAGCGCCTCGGCCTGGCCATCCAGACCGTCAGCACCCAGCTGGCCCAGCTCGAGCAATCGATGGGGAAGGCCTTGTTCACCCAGCAGGGCCGGCGCCTGAACTTAACAGAAGCCGGGCGCCTGGCCTTGTCCTATGCGGACCAAATCTTCCTTCTGGGAGAGCAGATGCAGGAAGCGATGGCCGAGGCCGACAGCGCGCGCACCCGGCTGACGGTCGGCATCTCGGATTCGCTCCCCAAGCTGACCGCCTATCGCCTGCTGGAAATCGCCACCCAGCTGCCGCGCCCGGTGCGCCTGGTGTGCTACGAGGGCGAATTCGACGAGCTGCTGGCCGATCTCGCCCTGCACAAGCTGGACGTGGTGCTGACCGACCGCGCGGTGCGCTCGGGTACGACCTTGCGCGTGTTCAGCCATTTGCTGTCCGACAGCGAGACCATCGTGGTCGGCGTCCCTGCCCTGGCGAAGGACTGGGGCGCGGACTTCCCGCGTTCCCTGAACGGCGCGCCGTTCCTGCTGCCGACACGCAATAATGCCCTGCGCGGGAAGATCGACGAATGGTTCGAGCTCTCCGGCGTGCGGCCCGACGTGGTCGGCGAGTTCGAGGACAACGCCCTGCTCAACACCTTCGGCCGGCGCGGCCTCGGCCTGTTCTTCGCCCCGGCAGCCCTGGCCCACGACATCGAGGAACAGTTCGGCGCCATCCTGGTGGGGCGCGTACCGCAGGTGCGCGAGCACTTTTATGCCGTTTCGAATGAGCGCAAGATCAAGCACCCGGCCGTGGAAGCCATCCTCTCCGCGGTCCATAAGGGGGTGCTGGCAGGCACATGACGGTACAATGGAGACGGCTATTGCTATTTTTTAACTAAATCTCTTCAATGGAAAACTTTTTATTTGTCGTTCTCGCCCTGTTCCTGGTGGCGCTGAACGGCTTCTACGTGGCGGCTGAGTTCAGCATCGTCACGTTGCGCAAGACCCGCGTACGCGCCATCGCCAAGACTGCCGGCCTGCGCGGACGCATCCTAGGCAAAGTCCACGACAAGCTCGACGCCTACCTCTCCGCCTGCCAGCTCGGCATCACCCTCGCCTCGCTGGGCCTGGGCTGGGTCGGCGAACCGGCGTTTGCCAGCCTGCTCGAACCGGTGTTCGCCTTACTGGGCGTCACCTCCCCCGAACTGATCCACGGCGTCTCCTTCGTGGTGGCCTTTTCGGTCATCTCTTTTCTCCACATCGTGGTGGGCGAGCTGGCCCCGAAAACGCTCGCGATCCGGATTCCCGAAGTGGTGGCGCTGTGGTGCGCCATCCCGCTGTATGCGTTCTACTGGGCGATGTACCCGGCGATCTGGCTGCTCAACGCCAGCGCCAACATGGTGCTGCGCATCGCCGGCCTGGCCGGCAGCGGCAGCCACGAGACCCACTACTCGACCGACGAGCTGAAGATGATCCTGCGCACCAGCACGCCGGGCGAGAAGTTCACCAACGACGAGCGCAACATCCTGGCCCAGTCGCTCGACTTCAGCCAGCTGGCGGTGTCCGACCTGATGCGGCCGATCAACGAGGTCAGTGCGCTGTACGCCAGCCGCACCCTGGAAGAAAACATGGAAACGGTGCGCCGCAACCGCTTCTCGCGCTATCCCTACTTCGACGAAGAGGGCGAGGAAGTGCTGGGCGTGATCCACCTGAAGGACCTGTTCTTCGCCCAGCAGGCCGGCCGCACCATCACCGACCTGACCCAGCACCTGCGTCCGGTCGAGACCATCTCGGCGCGCACCAAGGCGCAGGACATCTTCCGGCGCTTCCGCAGCGGCGCCCCACACTTCGCCCTGATCGGCGAGAAGGGCAAGCGCCCGGTCGGCTTCATCACGCTCGACAACCTGCTGGGCGCGATGGTGGGCGAGATCCGCGACGAGTTCCGGATGAACGAGAACGACTGGATGTCCCAGCCCGACGGCACCTACATCGGCAAGGCCAGCCTGCCGATCTTCTCGCTCGAGCGCCTGCTCGGGATCGACATCGACAACGAGGAAATGGGCCTGGACGACGTCGAATCGGTCGGTGGCCTCCTGATGGCCAAGCTGGGCGACATCCCCAAGCAGGGCCAGCGCATCGGCTTCCCGCAGTTCGACGTGGTGGTCAAGAAAATGAACGGTCCGCGCATCCTGCTGGTGAAGGTCTTCCCCCGGGTGGAACGCGAAGACGGGCACGACGAGCACGACTGAAACGTTTCCAGCGCCACGATGTCAACAAGTTGTTGCGTTTGCAATATCCGAAGCGCATACTTGTGGTTGCAGGGTTTCCCCGGCGGTTGCAACCACGAGGAGCATCATGTCCGTGCAAGTCCGTAACAACGTCCACATCAGCGGCGGCGGCGGGGCCACCATGGTGTTCTCCCATGGTTTCGGCTGCGACCAGACCATGTGGCGCTACCTGACCCCCGCGTTCGAAGACCGGTTTCGCGTCATCACCTATGACCTGGTCGGCAGCGGCCGCTCCGACCTTTCCTACTACGACCGGCAGCGCTATAGCACTCTTCACGGTTACGCCGACGACCTGTTGCAGATCCTCGACGCTTGCGCCACCGGTCCGGTGGTGCTGGTCGGGCACTCGGTGAGCGCCATGATCGGCATGCTCGCGACCATCAAGGCGCCCGAACGCTTCGTGGCCCAGGTGATGGTGGCGCCATCAAGCTGCTACATCAACGATGCCGGCTACGTCGGCGGCTTCGAGCGCGGCGACATCGACGAGCTGCTCGAGACCATGGAAGCGAACTACCTCGGCTGGTCGAGCAGCCTGGCGCCCGCCATCATGGGCGCGCCCGAGCGCCCCACCCTGCGCGACGAACTTACCGACAGCTTCTGCCGCAACGATCCCGACATCGCCAAGCACTTCGCACGCGTGACCTTCCTGTCCGACCACCGCGCCGACCTGCCGGCATCCACCACGCCGGCCCTGATCCTGCAGTGCAGCGAGGACCTGATCGCGCCGCGCAGCGCCGGCGACTACCTGGCCCGCCACCTGCCCTCTTGCGAGCTCCATGTGATCGACAACATCGGGCACTGCCCGCACATGAGCGCGCCTACCGCCAGCTCGCGCGCGATCGACGCGTTCCTGGCCGCGACCCTCGACTAGCATGGACAGCGAAGCGACCCAGGCCGATGCGCTGTACGACGATGCGCCCTGCGGCCTGCTGCTGGCCGACGCCGACGGCCTGCTGCTGCGCGCCAACGGCACTGCCTGCGGCTGGCTCGGCTTCGAGCACGGCGAACTGGCCGGGATCGTGCGCATCCAGGACCTGATGACGGTCGGCGCGCGCCTGTTCCACCACACCCACTGCGTGCCGGTGCTGGAGGTGCGCGGCTCGGTGGCGGAGCTGCAGATCGACCTGCGCCACCGCGACGGCACCCGCCTGCCGATGCTGGTGAACATCGTGCGCCGGCGCATCGGCGACGCGGTGCGCGACCAGTGGGCCCTGTTCATGGCCAGCGAACGCCAGTCCTACGAGCGCGAGCTGCGCAACGCGCGCCGCGCCGCCGAGGAGGCGCTGGAAGCGCGCCGCGGCGCCGAACTGCAGCTGCAGGCCCTGAACGCCGCCCTGTCGGCGGCCGACCGGCGCAAGGACGAATTCCTGGCCACCCTCTCGCACGAGCTGCGCAATCCGCTGGCGCCGCTGCGCAGCGCGCTCGAAGTGATGCGCCACCTGCCGGCGGCCGGCGGCACCCATGCGCGCCTGCTGTCGGTGTTCGACCGCCAGCTGCACCACCTGACCCACCTGGTGGACGACCTGATGGAAGTCTCGCGCATCACCCAGGACAAGATGGAACTGCGCCGCGAACCGCTCGACCTGGCGGCCCTCGCCCGCGCCGCCGTGTGCGACACGGCCGGCCTGATGGAGCAGGCGCACCATCGGCTCGAGGTCGAGCTGCCGCCGCACCCGGTCCTGGTCGACGCCGACCCGACGCGCATCAACCAGGTGCTGGTCAACCTGCTGACCAATGCCGCCAAGTACACGCCGGACGGCGGCCGCATCAGGCTCACGCTCGGCATCGAGACTGGCGACGCGGTGCTGGCGGTGCGCGACAACGGCATCGGCCTGCCGCAGCACGCACTGCAAACGGTGTTCGACATGTTCTCGCAGCTGGAGCCGGCGCTGGAGCGCGCGTGCGGTGGCCTCGGGATCGGGCTGTCGCTGGTGCGCGGCATCGTCGAACTGCATGGCGGCAGCATCGCGGCCGACAGCGAAGGCGAAGGCAAGGGCAGCTGCTTCACGGTGCGTCTGCCGCTGCTGCGCGGCGCCGTGCTGCCCGAACCGACGGCGGCGCCGACACCCGCGCCGGCGCGCATCCTGGTGGTGGACGACAATGCCGACGCCGCCGAAATGCTCCTGATGGCGCTGCAACTGTTCGGCTGCGAAGTGCGCGCCGCCCACAGCGCCAGCGCGGCGCTCGACATGGTGCAGGAATTCGCGCCGGAAGTCGCCCTGCTCGACATCGGCCTGCCCGACATCAACGGCTACGAGCTGGCGCGGCGCCTGCGCGAGACCGAGGTGGGACGCAGCATGCGCCTGATCGCGGCCACCGGCTGGGGCCAGGAAAAGGACCGCCAGCGCGCCTTCGACGCCGGCTTCGACCACCACCTGACGAAGCCGATCGACTTCGAGCGGCTGCGCAGCGTGCTGGCGCCACCGGATGCACCTGACTGAGCCGTGACAATGTGCTCATTTTCAGTCCGGTGCGCATGGTATGCTGGGCTTTCGTTCCATGTTCATGTTTCGGTGCATCCGTGAAGAACATTCATTTTCCCTTGCGCGTCCAGCTGGCCTTCTACGCCTTCGCCCTGAGCTTGTCCACGGCGGCCATCAAGTGCTTCTCCCTGCTCAGCGGCGTGGCGTTTCCGAACGTTTTCTACCTCATCGGCGGCGTCATCAGCGTGGTCATCTTCTGGCTGTTCCTGGCCCTGATGCTGAGCGTGATGTCCTGGACAGACGAACGGGCGTAAAGGAACCCCGATGGACTACGATTCCCACAATCCTTTCGCCCGGATCCTGCGCGGCGAACTGCCCTGCGTGAAGGTCTACGAAGACGCCTTCACGCTCGCCATCATGGACATCATGCCGCAGGCCGAGGGGCATGTGCTGGTACTGCCCAAGGAGCCGGCGGCCGAGCTGTTCGACCTGTCCGACGAGGCCGCGGCCGCGTGCATCCGGACCACGAAGAAAATCGCGGCGGCCGTCAAGGCGGCCATGGAGGCGCCGGGCATCATGGTGGCCCAATTGAATGGCAGCGCGGCCGGCCAGACGGTCCCGCACGTCCACTTCCACATCATCCCGCGCGAACAGGCGGCGGCGCTCAAGCCGCATGCGGCGGTGGCGGCGGACGCCGAGCAGCTGCGCGCGCTGGCCGAGCGCATCATTGCGGCCCTGCCCACCTAGTCTCACCGAGAAATCCGGTCCAGACGTCCTTCGATGAGCGATGAGGGTCAGATCTAACATTCCAACACGAACTCAACAATATTGCGGAAGAGGCCGTGTAGAAATGTCAGACCTGACCCTCATCTGTCTTCAATGAACTACAAGGAAATAACATGTCAACTTCCGAAAATCCCAAGAACCGCGCATGGATCGGCGCAGGCCTGTGCTTCGGCGTGGCGATCGGCTGCGGCATCGGCGTGGCGATGAACAATCTCGCGCTGGGCATCGGCCCGGGAATCGCGATCGGCGTCGGATTCGGCATCCTGATGTCGAAGCGGCGGCGCTAAGGGGGGTGCGTTTCTCGATCTGACCCGTGCCCCTCGCAGGCGCGCTCGTCGCGGCGCCCCGCGCTGCTACCATGGTGTTTTTTAACAGGGAGCGACCATGGAATTACTAGCCGACCCGAACATCTGGATTGCCTTCCTGATGCTGAGCGCCCTCGAGATCGTCCTCGGGGTCGACAACATCATCTTCATTTCGATCCTGGTCGGCCGCCTGCCGCCCGAAATGCGCGACAAGGCGAGGCGCCTCGGCCTGGGTTTCGCCATGGTGTCGCGCCTGCTGCTGCTGTTCTCGCTGAGCTGGGTGATGGGGCTGACGGCGGATCTCTTCAATGTAGCCGGCCAGGGCATCAGCGGACGCGACCTGGTCCTGCTGTTCGGCGGCCTGTTCCTGCTCTATAAGGCCTCGCACGAGATCTTCGTCGAAGTGGAAGCCAAGGACGCGGCCGGGCCGCAGGATGTTGCCGGCACCGCCGCCGCAGCCGCGGCGAGCAAGAAGCTGTTCTGGAGCATCATCGGCCAGATCGCCGTGATCGACATCGTGTTCTCGCTCGACTCCGTCATCACGGCGGTCGGGATGGTGGACCACATCAGCGTGATGGTGGCGGCCGTGATCTTTTCCGTGCTGGTGATGCTGGTGGCGGCCAAGCCGATCGGCGACTTCGTCGACCGCCATCCGTCGGTCAAGGTGCTGGCATTGGCCTTCCTGGTCATGGTCGGCATGGCGCTGACGGCGGAAGCCTTCGATGCCGACATCCCGAAGGGCTATATCTACGCCGCCATGGCCTTCTCGCTGGTGGTGGAGGGCCTTAATATCCGGGCGCGCGCCAAGCGCAAGGCCTTGCCACCGAGGGTCTGAGCTTGACGTGACGGTGCCGGCCAAACTCAAGCCGGCATCGTTTCCCCGGGCCGCAGCGTCAGCACCCGGAAGCCGCTGCGCGTCACCGCCACCGTATGCTCGAACTGCGCCGACAGCTGGCCGTCGACAGTGACCACGGTCCAGCCATCGTCCTCGGTGCGCACTGCCCGGCGTCCCTGGTTGAGCATCGGTTCGATGGTGAAGGTCATTCCTTCGCGCAGCACCAGGCCGGTCTGCGGCCGGCCCCAGTGCAGCACCTGCGGCGCCTCGTGCATCTCGCGCCCGATGCCGTGGCCGCAGTATTCCCTGACGATCGAATAGCCGTGCCTGCTTGCGTGGCGCTCGATCGCGTGGCCGATGTCGCCCAGCCGGGCGCCGGGGCGCACCGCGCGGATGCCCTTCCACATTGCCTCGTAGGTCACCTTCACCAGCCGCTTCGCGCCTGGCGCCACCTCGCCGACCAGGTAGGTCTTGCTGGAATCGGCGATGTAGCCGTTCTTCTCCAGCGTGATGTCGAGGTTGACGATGTCGCCGCTTTGCAGGATCTCGGTGCTCGAGGGCACGCCGTGGCACACCACCTGGTTGCGCGAGGCGTTCAGCGCATAGGCGTAGCCGTATTGCCCCTTGCTGGCCGGGCGCGCCGCCAGCTCATCGACGATGTAGCGTTCGACCAGGTCGTTGACCTGCATGGTCGACATGCCCACCAGGCTTTGCCGGTCCAGGAAGGCGAACACCTGTGCCAGCAGCCGGCCCGACTCCGCCATGAGCGCAAGCTCGTCCGCGCGCTTGATCATGCGGCTGATGCCTTGACGGCTTCGGGTACGCCTCCCGCCACCCTTACCTTCTCGGGCGCGACGCCGGCCGCCTTCAGCTCAGCCGCGACGATCTCGTTGAAGCTCAGCGTCGGATTCATTTCGCACAGCATGCCGACCTTGATCCAGAACGCCGCCTGGGCATTGATCGAGCGGCAGGACACGCTGCTCGCCTTGCGGATCTGGTCATGCACTTCGTCGTCGATGTTCACAATACCCACAATACACTCCATATATGTTCCATATACGGATTATATACTGAACGGACGAAATGGCAAAACAGCCGAACCCTGCTTACAGGGCTTGCACGAAGCTGCAATACGAGGCGATGGCGCCCGCACTGCGCAAGGCATTGTTATGGCCGGCCTCGTCGAGCACCAGCAAGCGCTTGTTCTTGTGCGGGATGGCGTCGAATACCTGTTTTCCCATCCATGCCGGTGTCGTGTCGTCCTTGCCTGCGGCAACGACCAGGGTCGGCCCTGCGATACGGCGCGCGGCGATGCGGTTGTCGACCTGCTCCAAGGAGGCCTGCATGTCGAGCTGAACGAAAGGCTTCGCATACCAGGGGACCTTCGATTTGACCAGTTCAGGCACGCTGGTTGCGGTCGTCTCCAGGACCGCTCCGAGGACTGGCCGCGCTTGCGCCACCCAGGCGGCCATGAAGCTTCCCAGGGACTGTCCATGGACCACGACGCGGCCGGGATAACGCGTATTCAAGGCATCGAACACGGCAAGCGCATCGGCCTTCATGTTCTCGACATCCGGCGTACCCGTGCTGCGTCCGTAGCCGCGGTAATCGAAGACGGCCACATTCGTGTCGCAGGCCGACAGCATCCCCAGCAGCGATTCCGCATGCTGATCCAGGTGGAACATGTTGCCGCCGAAGTAGAGCACGGTGGTGCGCGCCTGCGCGCGCTCGGCAAGGACGCCGTGCAATTGGGCGCCGTCCTGTGTCGGCACCGCCAGTTCGGTGACGGACTTGCCGGCAAAGCGTTTCTCGATGACCGTCCCCGCCGGGTCAGGCCGGATGAAGTGACGCTCGGTGACGCGCATCTGCGCGCATCCGGCCAAGGCAACAGCGCCCATCATCGTTACTGCGAACAAGGCAATACGCATCATGTCTCCTGTTATACTGATCGTTATGGGGTAATTAATTACTATAAAACGATAATAAATTAATGTTTAACGATAAGTCAACAAGACCTTACATTCGGCTCGTCCGCCTGCTTGCCGCGCTGCTTGGTCTGCTGCAGCTCGCCTACTTCCTGCTGTCCTGGTGCTGGCCCGAGGCGGCGCAGATCGGCCGCGTCTCCGTATCGTTCACTCCGCGCGGCCTGGAAGCTGGTGCAGTGACCGGACTGACGCAAGGAATGCGCTGGACGGGCATCCTGATCGCACTGCCGGCCCTGCTGATGCTCGGCTATGCATTGCTGCGCCTGGACCGCATGCTCCGGGCCTGCGCCCAAGGGCGGATGTTCGCGCTCGACACCGTCGCCCACATGAAGGCCTTCATCGGCTGCGTGCTGGCCTCCCTGGCGCTGGGCATCATCGAGCCGGTGCTGCGCACCCTCGTATGGCGCCATGGATTCGGCAGCACCGCCAAGGGCTTTTTCGGTGTTGGAGTCTCGTCCGAAGAACTGACGCTGCTCCTGATCTGCGCGCTGTTCTTCGTTGTCGCTTCCTTGATGCATGAGGCACGCCGGATTGCCGAGGAAAACGAGGGCTTCGTCTGATGGCGATCGTGCTGCATCTCGACGTGTTGCTGGCCCAGCGCAAGATCAAATCGAAAGAGCTGGCTGCCTATGTCGGCATCACGGAACAGAACCTCAGCCTGCTCAAATCCGGCAAGGTGAAAGGGATCCGGTTTTCGACACTCGAGAAGATCTGCGAGCGGCTCGATTGCCAGCCCGGCGACATCATCCGCTACGTCCCTGGCGCCTTGGTATCGGAGGACGGCCCCGAGATGTAGGGGTGAGGGTCTTCCTTGTCCTGGCGGATCACCCGGTCCGGCGTGCCGGTCCACTCGGTCATGAGGGAGTAGCCGACCGCCAGCAGGGTCGGGCCGATGAACATGCCGACGAAGCCGAAGGCGATCACGCCGCCCAGCACGCCCAGCAGGGTGAGCAGGAAGGGCAGGCTGCTGCCGCGGCTGATCAGCATCGGGCGCACGATGTTGTCGACGCCGCTGATCAATACCGTGCCCCAGATGATCATGAAGATCGCCCAGCCGGTCTCGTGCTGCAGGAACAGCCAGAAGGCAGCGCCGCCCCAGATGATGGGCGGACCCACCGGAATCAGCGAGGACACGAAGACCAGCACCGACAGCAGCGGCACCGCCGGCACGCCCGCGATGGCGAAGCCGATCGCCGCCACCAGCGCCTGCGCCAGGGCGGTGCCGAGCAGGCCGTACATCACGCCGCGCACCGTCTGGCTGACCGTGTTCGAGACCGACTCGGCGCCCTCGCCCATCACGCGGCGCATGGTCACCGCGACCACCTCGAGCAGGGCCTTGCCGTCGCGGTAGAAGAAGAAGCTGACGAAGGCCGCCAGGCTGAGCTGGACCACACCGGTGCCGAGCATCAGGCCGCCGGCCAGCAGGTAGCGCCGCGCCGGCTCGAGCATGCGCTGCGCCAGCGCGATCATCTGCTCGCGGCTGGCGACCAGTTCGCGCAGGTATGCGTCGATCGAGGCGCCCACCAGCGGGATCTCGCGCACCCAGGGCGGCGGCAACAGCTCGCGGTGTTCGATGGCGGTGCGCAGATCCGTGAAGCCATGGGCGACGTCGTCGGCCAGGTTGTAGGCGACCATCGACAGCGGAATGATGATGAGCAGGGTGAGCGACAGCGTCATGGTGAGCGCCGCCAGCGTGCGGTGGCCGCGCATCGCGCCCTGCAGGCGCAGGTAGAGGGGCCAGGAAGAGATCACGACGCAGGCCGCGAACAGGATCGCGGCCAGGAAAGGCTTGAGGACGTAGAGGCAGCCAAGCGTCAGCAGGACGACAATGGCGATGCGGGTGTAGTTCCTGCCTGGTCGTTGTTCCATGCGGCCCCTGTCGAGTGGTGTTCACACCATCATAACAGCAGTGGTAGGGCAACCTCGATAACCTACTGCGCGTTGCAATGGCGGCCTGCGATGCTCGCTGTACTCCTCGTACAGCTGCGCTTCTCGGCCACCATTGCGGCCGCTCGCTACGGTTCTCGAGGTGCCTGAAGCGCTAACTTAAAACAGATGATGCTTACAGCAACTGACGCAGGTCGGCCGCGATGGCGCCCGGTTCGGCTTCGTGGCGCACCAGCAGGCGCACCCTACCCTCGCGGTCGAACACGTAGCTGCCGGTCATGTGGTCGACCGTGTAGTTCTTCGGGTCGTCGCCGTTCGGACGCTTGGTGTAGAACACCTTGAATTCCTTGGCCGTGCGCGCGGTGGCTTCCAGGTCGCCGCGCAGGCCGATGAAGCTCGGATCGAAGGCCGGCACGTAGGCGGCCAGCAGTTCCTGGGTGTCGCGCTCCGGGTCGAGCGTGACGAACAGCACCTGCACGTCCTTGCCCGAGGGGCCGAGGTCCTTCATCACGGCGGCCATTTTCGCCATCGTGGTCGGGCACACGTCAGGGCATTGGGTATAGCCGAAGAACAGCACCACCACCTTGCCCTTGAAGTCCTTCAGGGTGCGCGGCTTGCCGGTATGGTCGGTCAGCGAAAAGCCCTTGGCGTAATCCAGGCCGGTGATGTCGGTGCTGTTGAAGGATGGGGTCTTGGTCGACAGCTTGTCGCAGCCGGCGGCCAACACCGCCACGGTCAGCATCAGCGCGGTCAGGATTTTTTTCATGGTTCAGAACTTGAAGTAGTGGTCGACCAGCAGTGCGGCGAACAGCAGCGACAGGTAGACGATGGACCAGGTGAATGCGCTACGCGCAGCCAGGTCGCTGTAGTTCTTGTGCACGCGCCAGGAGTGGCGCAGGAACACGGCGTTGAGCACGACGGCGGCGGCCAGGTAGATCAGGCCGCTCATACCGACGGCGAAGGGCAGCAAGGTGGTGGCCGCCAGCGCGATGGTGTAGAGCCAGACCTGCAGGCCGGTGTACTGCATGCCGTGGGTGATCGGCAGCATCGGCAGGCCGGAGCGGGCGTAGTCCTCGCGGCGGTACATGGCCAGCACCCAGAAGTGCGGCGGGGTCCAGACGAAGATGATCAGCACCAGCAGCCAGGCTTCCATCGGCACGGCATCGGCCACCGCAGCCCAGCCCAGGGCCGGAGGCATGGCGCCCGACAGGCCGCCGATCACGATGTTCTGCGGCGTGGCCGGCTTGAGCAGCATGGTGTAGATGAAGGCGTAACCGACGAAGGTGACGAAGGTCAGCCACATGGTGAGCGGATTGACGAAGGCGTACAACACATACATGCCGAGGCCGCCGATGATCGCCGAGAAAATGATCGTCTGGGTACTGGTGAGCTCGCCCATCGCGGTGGCGCGCCGGGCCGTGCGCGCCATGCGCGCGTCGATCTCGGCCTCCACCAGGCAATTCACGGCAAAGGCGGCGCCCGCCAGCAGCCAGATGCCGGCGGTGCCGGCGACCAGCACCTGCCAGTCCGGGAAACCGTCGGTGGCGAGGAACATCCCGATCACGGCGCAGAACACGGCCAGCTGCGTGACCCGTGGTTTGGTCAGGGCCCAGTACTGGGCAACGCGGCTCGGGGATTTGTGGAGGGCTGTCTGGGTCGTCATCAATGGGGTGCTGGCTGGCTCGGAACGCGGCAGCGCCGCATTCCACATCACGCCTGGGGTCGCACGCTTCATATCACGGCGGATTTCAGGCGATTCACGTCGATCTGCTGTTTCACCCGGTAGTTTAACATGGTCACCAGCAGGACCAGCAGGGCCGCGCCGGCGTTATGCATTACGGCAATGGCTAGCGGGAAGTCGAAATAGACGGTGGCGATTCCGGTCAGCAGTTGCACGAACAGCAGGAGGGCCAGCCAGTGGGCATGCCTGGCCAGGTAGGCATGGCGCCGGGCGCGCCACACCAGCAGGCCGAGCACGGCGACGACGACGATGGCGAAGTTGCGGTGCACCCAATGGATGGCCACCAGCGCCGAGAACGGCAGGTAGTGGCCCGCCGCCGTCTTGCCCAGTTCGCGCCACAGGTGGAAGCCGTGCTCGAAGTCCATGTCCGGCACCACGCGGCCGTCGCACAGCGGGAATTCATCGCAGGCCAGGGTGGCGTAGTTAGTGCTCACCCACCCGCCCAGCGCGATCTGCGCCGTGACGACCAGCGCGGCCAGGATGGCCAGCCGGCGCAGGCTGCGCAGCGCGGCGTCGTCGCCCGCAGGCGCCGGCGAATGCATCAGGTAGTCCTCGCGGCCGCCGAGCCAGGTGAGCAAGGCCAGCAGGCCCATGCCCAGCAGCAGGTGGATGGTGACGATCACCGGCTGCAGCTTGAGGGTGACGGTCCAGGCGCCGAAAGCGCCCTGGATGCAGACGAAGACGAACAGCGCCAGCGGAATGCCCGGCTTGAAGGCTTGCACTTTCGTTTTTCGCCACTGCACGATCGCAGTGATGAGCAAGGCCATGATGATCACGCCGATGCCCATCGCCAGGTAGCGGTGGATCATCTCGATCCAGGCCTTGACCTTGGTGACCGGGCCGGTCGGCATCAAGGCCTCGGCTGCTGCGATCTGCTCGTGCGCCAGGAAAGGGTTGGCCATGCCGTAGCAGCCCGGCCAGTCCGGGCAGCCCAGGCCGGAATCGGTCAGGCGCGTGAAGCCGCCGAACACGATCAGGTCGAAGGTGAGGAAGACCGCGATCCAGACCAGCTTGCGGAACTTGTTAGGGTCCGAGGACATCCAGACCATCGACAGCGGCAGGATGGCCACCAGCACGCCCATCAGGGCCAGGTGCAACAGGGAGGAAGCTTGCATTGTTTTCTAAGACTTGTCTGGTCGCGGGCGCCGGCCCTCAGCCGATCGCCGATGCCTTGAGGAGCTTGGCGATGTCCTTGTAGACCTTGCGCGGGTCCGGGTTGGCGGGGAAGCGCATCATCAGGTTGCCCAGCGGGTCGATCAGGTAGATGTGGTCGGCGGGCGTGGTGCCCTGCTCGGCCGGCAGCCACTTGTACACGGTGTCTTTCGGTGCGCGCAGCAGGTGCATGCCGTCGTAGTTACGGATGGTCATGGTGTCGAGCGGCTGCTCGTCGGTGACCAGCCACACGCGTTCCATGCGGTCCATGTTCTTGCCCTGCATCAGGCGCCACTGGCGCATCGCGAACAGCTGCTTCTGGCAGGCTTCCAGGCACTCGCCGCCGCCGACCTTCAGCATGATCCACTTGCCGGCATACTGCTCCAGCTTTTCCGAACGGCCGTCGAGCGTTGTGCTCGCCATGGCCGGAATCGGCAGGGTGCGCGGATCGAGGATGGCGCCGTAGTTGGTGCGGCCGGTCGGCTTGATGACGTAATACGTCAGGTAGGACAGGATGATCGGCGCCGCGCAGACCATCAGCACGGCGAACAGCTTCCAGCGCCCGCGGTTACGGCTGACTTCGCCTGCCTTGGCCGGATCAGTTGCCGGCGTCACTTGTGCTTGCTTCACGTTTTCCTGCATCAGCTTGTTTTGATCCACTTCGGAATCCTGTTATCACGAAAAAGAGCACGGCCATCGCCGCCAGCGCATACCACTGGAAGGCGTAGCCGCGGTGCTTGTCAATGCCGCTCGAGGGCGAAGGCCACACGCGCAGCAGCATGTTGTCGACCGCCCCCGGCTGGTCCGGCCCGGTCTGCTGCACGAAGAAGGGCTGCAGCGCCAGACCGGTGGCCTGCGCCGCCGCCTGCGGGTCGATGTTCTGGACGATGGCCTTCGGCGCCAGCGGCGCAGCCGCTCCCAGGTCCATCACGTGTCCGGCCGAGGCCACCACGATGCCCTCGATGGTGACGGTGCCGCTCGGGGTGGCGTAGGCCGGCAGCTTGCCGAATTCCGCGTCGCGCGGCAGCCAGCCGCGCATCACCAGCACATGTGTGTGCGACCCGGCGATTTTAAACGGCATCACGAGGTAGTAGCCGGGACGGCCCGCCATCGGGCGGTTGGCCAGGAACAGCGGCCAGTCGGCGACGAATTCGCCAGTGACGCTGACGCGGCGGTATTCGAGGGAAGCGGCGGGCGTCATGTTCGCGCCGAGCGCGACGGGGGCTTCGGCGGCCAGGGCCGCGAGCTTTTCCTGCACGGCCAGCTTCTGGGCTGCCCTACCCTGCTGCCAATTACCCAGCGCAATGCCCAACACGGCAAGGGCCAATGCAGCAATGAATGGAATGGGGCGAAAATGGAAGGGGAAGCGCATTACAATGGTGCCTCAACTTTTCCCGGGCCGACCATGAAACTGTTTGTTGCCATTGCCTTTATTCTGATCCTTGCGAGCCTCGGTTCGGCCCTGTTCTTCCTGATGCGGGACAAGGGGCAGAGCAACCGCACCGTGCATGCGCTGGCGATGCGGGTCGGCCTGTCGATCACGCTCTTCTTGTGCCTGCTTGGCGCCTACAAGATGGGCTGGATCGCACCGACCGGGATTCGCTGAACAGCCACATAAACGTAGGGTGGGCGGATCCCCGCCCACGCGTTCAAGCATCGTATGCGGGCTACCTTGCATCCATTCACCCGTCAGTTGAACGCGTGGGCGGGAAACCCGCCCACCCTACGAAACCAAGCTTAGCTTACAGCCAGTACACCACCACGTACAAGCCCAGCCACACGACGTCGACGAAGTGCCAGTACCAGGCCGCGCCTTCGAAGCCGAAGTGGTGGTCGGCCGTGAAGTGGCCCTTGAGCACGCGGTACAGCACCACCGACAGCATGATCGCGCCCATGGTCACGTGGAAGCCGTGGAAGCCGGTCAGCATGAAGAAGGTCGAGCCGTAGATGCCCGAGGTCAGCTTCAGGTTCAGTTCCGAATAGGCGTGCATGTATTCATAGGCTTGGAAGCCCATGAAGACCGCGCCCAGCAGGATGGTGGCGGCGAGCCAGAACGCGGTCTTGCCGCGGTGACCGGCGCGCAGCGCGTGGTGCGAGATGGTCAGGGTCACGCCCGACAGCAGCAGCAGCGCGGTGTTGATGGTCGGGATCGGGAACGGGCCCATGGTCTGGAAGCTGTCGACCACACCGGCCGGGCCGGTGTTACCCCAGGTCGGCGCGAAGTCCGGCCACAGGACCTTGTGGTCGAGGTCCGACAGCCACGGCATGGTGACGGCACGGGCGTAGAACAGCGCGCCGAAGAAGGCGCCGAAGAACATCACTTCCGAGAAGATGAACCAGCTCATCGACCAGCGGTAGGAGGTGTCGATGCGCTTGCCGTACATGCCCGATTCGGATTCGCCGATGGCGTCGCCGAACCAGAAGTAGAGCACCACCAGGGTAGCGGCGATGCCGGCCAGGCACACTGCCGGCCCCCAGGGGGCGCTGTTGACCCAGCCCGACGCGCCGGCCATGGTCACCAGCAGCGACAGGCCGGCGAACATCGGCCAGCGCGATGGGCCCGGCACGAAATAGTAAGGCACGGTTTGTGGCGAACTCATTTTCATCTCCTCAATACTCTTTGAATTTTCGGGTGATTCTTGTGTCGCTAGGTGTTCAAATGCGTGGTTTTACTGCGATACCGCGAAGCGCACCGCCAACAGCAATACGCCGATGAAGATCGCCGCCCCGATGAGTCCGGCAATGATCACGTGCACCGGGTTCAGGTTGGCGGCGTCCTGCTCGTAGTCGCGGCGCTTGCGCACCCCGAAGAACGACCAGAACACGGCTTTCATCGTGGCCAGGAAGCTTGCTTTCCTCTGGTGCGGCCGGTCTTCCATTTACTGCACTTTCCCCGCACCGTTCGCCGCCGTCTGCACCGCGCCGCCGATCTCGAAGAAGGTATACGACAGCGTGATGTTCTTCACTTCGCGCGGCAGCGCCGGGTCGATGAAGAAGACCACCGGCATCTGGCGCGCTTCATTCGCCTGCAGGGTCTGCTCGCGGAAGCAGAAGCACTCCACCTTCTTGAAGTGCGGCGTGACCACCTGCGGCGCGTAGCTCGGGATCGCCTGCGCCTTCATCGCCCTGCCCTGCTTGTTGACCACCTCGTAGGTGACGGTGACCAGCTCGCCCGGGTGCACCGAGATGCTGCTCTGGGTCGGGCGGAAGCGCCACGGCCCCTGGGCATTGCCATCCAGCTCGACGACGATGGTGCGCGTCTTGTCGACCTGGGAATTCACCGGCGCCGCGACGAAGTCGCCCTTCTGCGTCAGCACGTTAATGCCCAGCACTTCGCAGATCTGGCGATACACCGGCACCAATGCGTAACCGAAGCCGAACATCATGACCGCCACCACCACCAGTTTGCCCAGGGTGGAGCGGTTCAGGCGGCGGATGCGGCTACTGATCGGCGTCATCTCAGCTCAGCCAGGTGAACTTGACGAACACGCTGACGAAGAAGACCAGGGCGATCGCGCCCAGCACCAGCGCGGTCTTCAGGTTGCTCTTCTTCTGTTCTGGCGTGACCATGATTACTTCACCAGCGGCGGGGTTTCGAAGGTGTGGAACGGCGCCGGGCTCGGCACGGTCCACTCCAGGCCTTCCGCGCCTTCCCACGGCTTGGCTTCCGCCTTCTTGCCGCCGCGGATGGTCGGCAGGATCACGGCGAACAGGAAGTATGCCTGCGACAGGCCGAAACCGAAGGCGCCGATCGACACGATCATGTTGAAGTCGGTGAACTGGGTGGCGTAGTCCGCATAGCGGCGCGGCATGCCGGCCAGGCCCAGGAAGTGCATCGGGAAGAAGGTCACGTTGAACGTGATCAGCGACAGCCAGAAGTGGATCTTGCCGCGGCCTTCCGGATACATGTGGCCGGTCCACTTCGGCGCCCAGTAGTAGAAGCCGGCGAACAGCGCGAACAGCGAACCCGCCACCAGCACGTAGTGGAAGTGCGCCACCACGTAATAGGTGTCGTGGACCATGATGTCGATCGGGGTCACGGCCAGGATCAGGCCGGTGAAGCCGCCCATGGTGAACACGAAGATGAAGCCGACCGCGAACAGCATCGGCGTCTCAAACGTCATCGACCCTTTCCACATCGTCGCGACCCAGTTGAACACCTTCACGCCGGTCGGCACGGAGATGAGCATGGTGGCGTACATGAAGAACAGCTGCGCGGTCACCGGCATGCCGGTGGTGAACATGTGGTGGGCCCAGACGATGAAGGACAGGATCGCGATCGACGCGGTCGCGTACACCATCGAGGCGTAGCCGAACAAGGGTTTGCGTGCGAAGGCCGGGATGATCTGCGACACGATGCCGAAGGCCGGCAGAATCATGATGTAGACCTCCGGGTGGCCGAAGAACCAGAAGATGTGCTGGTACATCACCGGATCGCCGCCGCCGGCCGCGTTGAAGAACGAGGTGCCGAAGTGGCGGTCGGTCAGGGTCATGGTGATCGCGCCCGCCAGCACCGGCATCACGGCAATCAGCAGGAAGGCGGTAATCAGCCAGGTCCAGCAGAACATCGGCATCTTCATCAGGGTCATGCCCGGAGCGCGCATGTTCAGGATGGTGACGATGATGTTAATCGAGCCCATGATCGACGAGGCGCCCATGATGTGCATGGCGAAGATCGCCATGTCCATGCCAGGGCCCATCTGGGTCGACAGCGGTGCGTACAGGGTCCAGCCGGCCGCGGTGGCGCCGCCCGGCGAGAAGAACGAACCCGCGAGCAGGATCGCCGCCGGCGGCAGCAGCCAGAACGAGAAGTTGTTCATGCGCGCGAAGGCCATGTCGGACGCGCCCACCTGCAGCGGGATCATCCAGTTGGCGAAGCCGACGAAGGCCGGCATGATCGCGCCGAACACCATCACCAGGCCGTGCATGGTGGTCAGCTGGTTGAAGAACTCGGGGCGGAAGAACTGCAGGCCCGGCTGGTACAGCTCGGTGCGGATCATCAGCGCCAGCACGCCGCCCGAGAGCAGCATGATGAACGAGAACCACAGGTACAGGGTGCCGATGTCCTTGTGGTTGGTGGCGAACAGCCAGCGGCGGAAGCCGTGCGGATGGTCGTGCGCGTGATCGTGGTCGTGCGCGTGGCCGTCGTGTGCGTGATCGATGGTGCTGGTAGTCATGTCGATATCCCTGAAGCTAAATGCTAGGCTTACTTGCCACGTGCAGCCAGAACCTCGGCCGGTTGAACGATATTTTCCGCGGCCTTGTTCGACCAGTTATTGCGGGTATAGGTGATGACGGCGGCGATCTCGGTGTCCGAGAGCTGCTTCCAGGCCGGCATCGCGGACGGGTAGGCCGGGGTGTCCTGGCCATTCAGCAGCACTTCGACCTGGTGCGCCTTGGCGCCCAGCACCACCGGCGAGCCGTCCAGCGGGGCGAAGGCGTTCGGGACGCCCTTGCCATTGGCCTGGTGGCAGGCCACGCAGTTGGCGGCGTAGACCTGCTCGCCGCGGGTCTTCAGTTCATCGATGGTCCAGACCTTGCTCGGATCGTCGGCCAGGGCGGCCATTTTCTTCTTCTCGCCGGCGACCCAGGCGCTGTAGTCCTCGGCGGACACCACGCGCACCACGATCGGCATGAAGGCGTGGTCCTTGCCGCACAGTTCGACGCAGTTGCCGCGGTAGATGCCGACCTTGTCGGCCTTGAACCAGCCGTCGCGCACGAAGCCGGGAATCGCATCCTGCTTGATGGCGAAGGCCGGGATGGTCCAGGCGTGGATCACGTCGTTGGCGGTGAACACCATGCGGATCTTCTTGCCGACCGGGACGACCATTTCGTTGTCCACTTCCAGCAGGTAGTTCTCGCCCTTCTTCTCGGTGGGTTCCTGGCCCGGCAGGCCGATCTGGCTGCGCGGGGTGGCCAGGTTCGACAGGAAGGAAATGCCCTCGCCTTCGCCGGTCAGGTAGTCGTAGCCCCATTTCCACTGCATGCCGGTGGCCTTGATGGTGATGTCGGCGTTCGAGGTGTCCTTCAGGGCGACCACGGCGCGGGTGGCCGGCAGGGCCATGCCGATGACGATCAGGAAGGGAACGATGGTCCAGGCGATTTCGACGGCGGTCGATTCGTGGAAGGTGGCGGCCTTGTGGCCGAGCGACTTGCGGTGCTTGAAGACCGAATAGAACATGACGCCGAACACGCCGACGAAGATCACCAGGCAGACGATCATCATCCAGTTGTGCAGGCCATAGATGTCAGCGCCGAGGGCGTTGACCGGGGTCTGCATGTTCAACTGGTGTTCGACCGGCCGGCCGGTGATTTCCGGAGCCGCCCATGCTGGGATGCCGGCCGTTGCTGCGAGGCCGAACATCAAGGCCCCAAGTCGCGATGCGTATGTCATGTTGTCCCCAACCACCCAAAATAAAAATATTTTTAACGGTCGACAGCTCCATGAACGAACTGCCGCCGCTCCGAAACATATTTCGCAGAGAGGTCCAAACCTGTACCGCGAAAATTGCGCTGCGGAAAAGGCGGGAACCACCACGCCGGTGATCGGTAGCTTCGTGCTACCCGCCGCCGGCGGCTCTGCTGATGCTGCAATTCAATTCTAATTATTTCTATTTACGCGCTGGATTGCTGCTTTTTTCAGCGTTTTTCTCGTCCAGACGACAAAAATAGCCACTGATTATAATCAAACCAGTAATTTTTATTCAAGGAAAATCGGGCAGCGTTGTTGCTGTGGGTTATTGAGGCTTACGCGGTTGGAAACGCACGATGGCCTCTCCGGCCGCCGTGGTCTTCGGTGCCGGGCGGAAAGCGTGGCCATAGATGACCTCGAAAGTCAGGCCCAGCTTGCCGTCCGGGCGGCGTTGGGCTTCGAAAGCGTCCAGCACGCGCTGCCAGGCCGTGCGCCCGATCAGGCCCCTCCGGCGCGTGGCCAGCGGGTTGCCGCCGAGGGCGCGCACGTCCGTCAGTAAGGCATCGACCGTGTCGTAGGTGACCGTGATGCGTTCCATGTCCATGACGGGAGTCGAAAAGCCTGCCTCCACCAGCTGGTCGCCGAAATCGTGCATGTCGACGAAAGGCAGGGTGTGCGGGGTTTCGTCGAGCGCGGCGAAAGCGGTGCGCAACTCGGCGAAGGTGTCCGGTCCAAAGTTGGAAAACATCAGCAATCCATCCACCCGTAAGGTCCGGCGCCACTCGGCGAACACGCGGTCCGGCTGCGGATGCCAGTGCAGCGCCAGGTTCGACCACAGCAGGTCGAGCGAGTTCGTCCCGAAGGGCAGGTTGCCGAAGTCGCCGCACAGGATGTCGACGCCGGCCTTGGCCGGCAGCAAACGGCTGAGCATCCGGTTCAGCGCACGGGTGTCCGGGACCGGCGCCCCGGCGACCGTGGCCATGGCGGGGGCGGCGTCGATGCCCAGGATCTGGGCCGCAGGATAGGTTTTTTGCAGCAAGACCAGGTCCCTGCCTTCGCCGCAGCCTGCGTCGAGCACCTGTTTCGGGACGATTTTCACCAGCTGCAGGCGCTCGTGCATGCGCTGCGCAATTTCGCGGCGCAGGAAATCGGAAGGCTGGATGCGGGCGGGCTGGGAAAACAGGGAGCGGACACGGGCCTGGTCGATCGGCGCGCTCATCCGGGAAGGTTGCGGTGAAGCCATGGTGGACATGCGGATGGTGAGATAATGGCGGAGTGTACATGCTCCCGTGGATTCGAGCTGATGCCACAGCTGTCTTCGCCCCTGCGTTCGCTGTTGCGCGCCCTGCTCCCCTGCAGCTGTGTGCTGTGCGGCGCCACGGGGGATGAACCGGTGTGCCCGGCCTGCACGCTGGCTTATGCGCGCGACGTCCACGCCCGCTGCCCCTGCTGCGCCAATCCGGTCGGCGTCCATGACACCGGACGCCATTGCGGCGCCTGCCTTGCCGACGCGCCGGCCTTTGACGCCACCGTGGCGGCATGCGACTACGCCGTCCCGGTCGACCGCCTGGTGCTGCAGCTGAAGTTCGGTGCGCGGCTGGCGCTGGCGCCCTGGATGGCGCGGCGCCTGCGCGAAGCGGTGCTGGCGCGCGCGGACTTGCCCCTGCCGGATTTGCTGTGCCCGGTGCCGCTCGGTCCGCGCCGCCTGGTCGAGCGCGGCTACAACCAGGCGCTCGAGCTGGCCCGGCCGCTATCGAGCGGCCTCCGGATCCGCCTGGCGCCGCGCCTGCTGCTGCGGCAGCTGGACACGGCAGCGCAATCCGGCGTCGCGCCGGGCGAGCGGCGCAGCAATGTGCGCGGCGCCTTTGCCCTCGCGGATGGACAGGCGCTGGAAGGGATGCACGTCGGCGTGGTCGATGACGTCATGACCAGCGGCCATACACTCGATGAAATTGCCGGCGTCTTGAAAAAGGCCGGCGCTGCGCGCGTGACGAACTTCGTGTTCGCCCGCACGCCGCCCCACTGAAACTGAAGGAGAACAAGGTGTTCCACGTCGTCCTGGTCGAACCAGAAATCCCGCCGAATACCGGCAACGTCATCCGCCTGTGCGCCAACACCGGCGTGCAGCTGCACCTGATCGAGCCGCTCGGCTTTCCGCTCGACGATGCCAAGATGCGCCGCGCCGGCCTGGACTACCACGACTACGCGACCATGAAGGTGCACAAGCACTGGGACGCGTTTTTGCTCGATGCGAAGCCGGATCCGGCGCGCATGTTCGCGCTGACCACGCACGGCTCCTCGCCCTTCGCGAACGCCAGTTTCCGCCCCGGGGACGTGTTCGTGTTCGGCGCCGAGTCGCGCGGCCTCGACCCGGCCCTGCGCGAAAGCTTTCCACCGGCCCAGCGCATCCGCCTGCCAATGATGCCGGACAACCGCAGCCTCAATCTGTCCAACACCGTGGCGGTGGTGGTCTACGAAGCCTGGCGGCAGAACGGCTACGCCGGCGGGACCTGAGGTTCCCAACAGCAATGTAACTTGCTGTCGCGCGCGGACGACACAATGTGGAAATATCTATAAGGTAGCGCGACAGTATCGGGCGAACAGGAGTAGGCTGATTACATGAAGTATTGACCGGCGCCCTGTTTTTGCTCGAGGTTTTACATGAAGAAGTTTCTCTCTACTGGCGCCCTGCTGCTGTGCTGCACCGCTGCCTCTGCGGATCCCCTTGATACCATTGCCTGGGGCTTTTCCTTCAACGGTTTCTACGACAGCGTATCGAAGACCTTCCTGCCGGACGAGGTCATCTCCGGCTCGTTCAAGGGCACTGACCTGAACAGTAATGGTTCGCTGGAGAAGGATGAGCTGCTCTCGCTCGTCGTCGGCGAGCTCGACTATGTCGCCTGCGCCGCCAGCAGCAATGCGTATTACCAGTGCGGCGCGACCAGTTTCGCGTTCTCGCCGGATTCCGGCCTGCACTTCAGCGTCGGCAGCTATGGCCAGGACCCGGAGGGCTGGGTCGGCGGCGGACGCCTGATCACCACCGGCGACCAGCACTACGCCTACGAATTCAACCCGAACATGACGACCGAGCGCCACCTGTATTGGACGAGCGACACCCGGCTGACCATGTTGTCGCAGGCGCCGGAGCCGCATACCTGGGCGATGCTGGCGGCCGGGCTGGTCGGCCTCGCCTGGCGTGCGCGCAGGCGGACCGGGCGCGTCTAACCGAATTACAGGCGCGGGATCAGCACCTTGTCGACGACGTGGATGACGCCATTGCTGGCGCGCACGTCGACGGCCGTGATCCTGGCTGCCACCGCAGTGGTGTCGCGGATCGTGGGCGGGGTGCCGCTGTTGATCACGATGTTCTGGCCCGCCACCGTGGCAACCGGCTGGCCGAACGGGATCTGGGTCGACAGCACCTGGCCGCTGACCACGTGGTAGGTCAGCACGGTGCGCAATTGGGCCGGGGTCAGGCCCTGCGGCGCGGCGGCAAAAGCGGCATTGGTCGGTGCGAACACGGTGAACGGGCCGGCGCCGGCCAGTGTGCCTTGCAGGTTGGCCGCGACCACGGCGCTGACAAGTGAGCTGAACTGGGGATTAGCCTGGGCCATCTGGACGACGTTCAGCACGCCCGGCGGCACCAGCACCTTGTCCACCACATGGATCACGCCGTTGCTGGCGGTGACGTTGGCGGTAGTGACGGTGGCGGTCGTCAGGGCGGCATCAGTGACCCTGACGCCGTTGCTGAAGTCGAAAGTCAGCCGCGCCGGCGCACCCGCATACGTGTAGGCCGTGGCCTGGGACGTTCCAGCCGCGCTTAGGTCGCCCGACCCGCGGCGCGCCGGCAGCACGTGGTAGGTGAGGATGCTCTGCAAGGCGGTCGCCGGCAGCGCGTTAACCATGGCCGTGGCGTCGGCAAATCCAAGGCGCGTGGCCAGGGCATTGAACGCTGCGTCGGTCGGCGCAAATACCGTTAGCTGGGCATTCGGATCCGTCAGCGTATTGGCGATGCCGGCCTTGGCCACCGCGGCGCCCAGGGCCGTGAAGCCCTGGTCGCTCGCCACTTGCGCCAGGTTCTTCGGTGCCGGAAGCACCGTTTCGTCATGGTCGTTTCCGCATCCAGCCAGCGATGCAGACAAGGCCAGGACTGCCAGTCCCAGCTTCAGGAAATTGCGCACATGCATGATGTTCTCCGGGTTAGTTGTCGAAAGCGGTTCATGACCGACAAGACGGCCAAGCTATCCCAGAAATTATCGTGCAATGACCCGCGCGCACGGGTCATTTGCCGCTCAATATCGGTTCATTACGTGAACAAACCTGCAAGTTTCCGGTTCGTACACTTTATTTCCCTTTCGTCTGGGCCAGGATGAAGGCATAGGTATCGGCCGCCTCCGCATCCTGCTGCGCGCGCGTCGATCCCATCCCGTGCCCGGCGTCGAAATCGACGCGCAGCAGCACCGGCTTGCCGCTGGTGCTGGCCGCCTGCAGGCGCGCCGCCATCTTGGCCGGGTGGAAGGGCGCCACGCGCGGATCGGTGACACCGGTGGTCAGCAGCACGGCCGGATACTTGCCGCCGTCCTTCACTGCCTGGTAGCTGTCAATGCTCTTCAGGGCCTTGAAGCCGGCCTTGTCGCGAATCGCGCCCCACTCCGGTTCTTCCGCGAAGCCGTTCTGCTCGGCCACGTAGCGCAGCGGGTTGTGCCAGCCCACGCCCGACACCACGGCCGCGAACAGGTCCGGACGCTCGGTCAGCGCCATGCCGGTCGGGATCCCGCCCGCCGAGCGGCCGCCGATGGCGGTGTGGGCCGGCGCGGTATAGCCTTCCTTGTGCATGTCCTCGACCACGGCGATCAGGTCGCGCCAGGTGTTCGGCTTGTTCTCCAGCTGGCCGGCGCGGTGCCAGCCGCGTCCGTATTCGCCGCCGCCGCGCACGTTGGCGAAGCCGACGATGGCGCCCTGGTCGATCAGCGCCAGCGAACGGTTAACAAAAGAAGGCGTGTAGGCTGCGGCGCCATAGCTGCCGTAGGCCGAGATGAAGGCCGGGTTCTTGCCGTCCTTCCTGAGGCCCTTCTTGTATATCAGGCTGTAGGGGATCTTGGTGCCGTCCTTCGCGGTGGCGAAGCGGCGCTCGGTGGTGTAGGAACTGACGTCGATGGCCGGTTTCGGCGTGATGCCGGTGTCTGCCACCTTGCCGTTCGCATCGATGCTCCAGATGCCGGTGGGCGTGAGCCAGCCGGACAGCAGCATGAGGGCGCCCGGCGCGTCCGGGTCGGCAGCCAGGGCCGGCACCGTGCCGTCGAAAGGCAGGCCCACGTTCGCCAGCTTGCCATTGGGGTCGAGGCGCAGCACGCGGCCGATGCCGCCATCCATGGCGCGCACATACAGGCCGTCCTTGGCGCGGACCATGCTCTGGAGGACCAGGCCGGATTCCGCCACCACCTCGCGCGCATTCTTCACCGAGGGCGACTGCGCACTGACCTTCACGATGCGTCCGCGCGGATGGCCACGGTTCGACAGCAGGTAGAGTTCGTCGCCCTGCAGGTCGGCGCCCGTGACTTCATCCGCGAAGTCGGCCACCGCGGTCCAGCGCGCCCTGCCCGCCAGGACGTCCTGCAGCGGCGCGATCAGGATGCGGTTTTCCTGGCGCACGTCGGCCAGGAACAGGAGCGCGTGGCGCGAATGCGGCGTGGCCACCACGACCGGCGCCTGGATGTTGTCGTACTTGACCGCCCGGTCCTGGCCACGCGCCATCACGATCCGGTCCTTGGCCGGATCCTCGCCCAGTTTATGGAAGCGGGCGCGCGAATCGAGGTAGCGTTCCGGTGTATTCACCTTGCCGGTAAGCTGGTTATAGAAGAAGCCGGAGCTGTCTTCCAGCCAGCTCGGGCTGGCGCTCTGGGTGTTGGCAATGCGTTCGGGCAGGATCGCGCCGCTGGCGACATCCATGATGTGCAGCACCGAGTCCTCGCTGCCGTCCTTCGACAGTCCGTAAGCCAGCTTGCTGCCGTCGGGCGAGGCGCCCCACCAGTCCAGCGAATAATGGCTGGTGGCGGTATCCAGGGTGGTCGGGTCGACCAGCAGGCGCGTCTTGCCGCCCTCCTGCACGAAGAGCTTGAAGTTGTTGCTGCCGGCCGGGCGCTGCTGGTAGAAAGTCTTGCTGCCGGCGCGCTCGATGCGGCTGACCGCCGTGACGTCGCCCGACAGTTGCTGGATGCGCGCCAGCAGCTCACCTCGCAGCGGCAGGGCGTCGAGCACCGAGCGGGTGTAGGCATTCTGGTTCTTCAGGAAGGGCAGCCAGTCCGGGTCCTTGTCGTTCTCCATCCAGCGGTAGCGGTCCACCACCTTTTCGCCGAAGTGGGTGTCGGTGACGGGTACAACTTTCGCCACCGGTGGGGCGGCCGCGGCGCCGGCCGCAGCCAGCGCCAGGGCGGCGCCGCTCAGGAAACGTACAAGTCCAGACATGGGTTCCTCCGTGTTTATTGTCTGGCAATATTGCCATGAATTAGGAGGACAAAGATTATTTACATGGAGGCGAGCAAGTCGATGCCGGGTGTAAGGCGGGTTCCGCAACGCGTCCGGATGTTTACCATCCGGTCAAAATTTGCTTCACAAGAGCTGTGGCCCGTCGCCCTGGTCCGACAGTGAGTCGAGCGGATTGCGCAGCCGGCAGGCATCGATCGACAGGCAGCCGCAGCCGATGCAGTCGTCGAGCTGGTCGCGCAGTCGGGTCAGTTGTGCGATGCGCGCATCCAGCTCGCCGCGCCACAGGCTGGACAGGCGCGCCCAGTCACCCGCGGTTGGCGTGCGTCCTTCCGGCAGCGAGGCCAGGGCCGCCCCGATCTCGGCCAGCGGAATGCCGATGCGCTGCGCCACCTTGATCACCGCCACCCGGCGCAGCACGTCGCGGCCATAGCGGCGCTGCTGGCCGCTGCTGCGCACGCTGCGGATCAAACCCTTGGTCTCGTAGAAATGCAGGGTCGACACCGGCACGCCGCTGCGCCGGGCCACCTCCCCCACCGTCAATTGCCGCCCAATGTCGCCTGGCGTCAGTTTTCCCATCATTGCCCCTTGACCTCAACTTAACTTGAGGTTTTACACTCGCCTGCATCCTTTGACAAGTACGGAGAAACGCATGCATGCACGCCCATCGACCCAAGACCTGAACAAGCAGCTGGTCCGCGACCTGTACGACTGCATCAACACAAGGAGGCTGGACGAGATGGAGGCGCTGATCGCACCTGACTTCACGGGACCGCGCGGCGAGCGCGGACCGGCCGAGTTCCGCGCCAACATCGCGACGGTGCTGACGGGATTCCCGGGCGTGCGCTTCGAGCTGCATGACGTGTTCGCCGAAGGCGACCGGGTGGCGGTGCGCTGGACCTTCCGCGCGCCGCACGACGGCCGCTTCGCGGGCCTGCCGCCGACCCACGCGCTGGTGACCCAGGAGGGGAATGTGATTTATCAACTGCGCGACCGGCAGATCGTGCGCGCCTGGCTGCAGGCGGACCGCCTTGGCGTCCTGCAGCAGATCGGCGCCCTGCCGCGCTCCTTCGCCGACAGCCGCGCCACTCAGCCAATTTAAGGTCGGGTTTCCTGCAGCATCTCGCCCACCACCTGGCGCGTGGCCTCATCCCAGTGCGCCAGTACGCGCTGCGGCACGCGGCCGAAGATCGTGGCCAGGCCGCCTTCCTGCCAGCGGTGCAGCGCAAAGGCCGGATCGCCCTGCTCCACCAGCGGACGGTTGTCCGGCTGCGCAGCCTGCATCGGTGCGAACGCCAGGCTCAGGTCGGAGGACGAGGACGGACAGGTCGCGACCTGCCGTCCGCGCCAGGGAAAGACACCGCCCACGTGCACGTGCCCCGTGCAGATCCCCGCGATGGACACGCCCTGCAGGGCCGCGTCCAGCCGCCCAATCCATGCTTGACCCGGACCCGGGTCAATCCAGGGAATGCCGACATCGACGGGCGGATGGTGCATGAAGACCAGCGCTGGCGTGTCGCCGCCATCGCGCAGCGCCGCGTGCAGCCACTGGGCGCGCGCTTCACAGAAAGCGCCGCCATGGCGGCCTTCCTCCAGGCTGTCGAGGATCACCAGGCGAAACGCCCCGAGATCTGTCACGCCCTGCACGAAGCCATCCGCGAAGTGGTTGTCGCCGAACACGCTGCGGAAGTGTTTGCGGCTGTCGTGGTTACCGAGCGCGAAGCGCACCGGTTGCGGCCAGGCCGCCAGCGCCTGCTGGAGATGCCGGTAACTCTCCAGCGCCCCGTCGTCGGTCAGGTCGCCGCTCAGGACCAGCAGGTCCGGCCGCGGCAGCATGGACGCCAGGTGCTCGAGCACGCGCACGAAGCGCGCCAGGTTCGGATGGCCGGCATCGGCATGCAGGTGCAGGTCGGTGACTTGGGCGATCAGCATGCCTTGTTCCCCTTAGCCGCGGATCTTCGCCACCAGCTTGGTGGTCGAGCGGTCATGCTCGAAGTCGATGGCCACCGCGCGGCCGCCGTAGGCCAGCACCGCCTGCCCTTCCGGGATCGCGCTCATGTCGTAGTCGCCGCCCTTGGCGTAGATGTCGGGACGGCTTTCCAGGACCACCTCGAGCGCAGTGTCCTCGTCGAAGTCGACGACCAGGCTGACCGATTCCAGCGCGGCCAGTACCGCCATGCGGTCGGCCAGGGTGTTGTGCGGGCGGTCGTCGCCCTTGCCGAGGCGCTTGACGGAAGCGTCGGTGTTGGCCGCCACCACCAGCGATGCTCCCAGCTCGCGCGCCTGCGCGAGATAGGTCACGTGGCCGCGGTGCAGGATGTCGAACACGCCGTTGGTGAGCACCACCGGCTTGGGCAATGCGGCGATACGCTGCGCCAGTTCGGCGCGCGTGCAGATCTTGTTTTCGAAGTCAGGCATGGTGTTTCTTAAGTGGTTGGTGCGTCGTCTTCGGGTTCTTCCTCGATCGCCATCGAGAGCTCGGTGGCCTGGCTGCCGCCGGCGGCGCCGCTCGGTCCCTTGCGCTCGCCCGAGAGCTTGATTTGCAGACGCAGGCCGTTGGCCGAGTCGGCGTTGCGGATCGCTTCGTCGTAGCTGATGAAGCCCTTGTTGTACAGTTCGAACAAGGCCTGGTCGAAGGTGCACATGCCGAGCTCGCGCGACTTGTGCATGATCTCCTTGATGCTCTGGAAGTTCCCCTTCAGGATCATCTCGCCGATGGTCGGCGTATTGAGCAGGATCTCGATCGCCGCCTTGCGGCCCTTGCCGTCCTCGGTACGCACCAGGCGTTGCGAGACCACCGCACGCAAATTGGACGAGAGGTCCATCAGCAACTGGTTGCGGCGCTCTTCCGGGAAGAAGTTGATGATGCGGTCCAGGGTCTGGTTGGCATTGTTGGCGTGCAGGGTGCCCAGGCACAGGTGGCCAGTCTCGGCAAAGGCGATCGCGTGCTCCATGGTCTCGGTGTCGCGGATCTCGCCGATCAGGATCACATCCGGCGCCTGGCGCAGCGTGTTCTTCAGGGCGTTGTGCCACGAGTGGGTGTCCACGCCCACTTCGCGGTGGGTGACCAGGCAGTTCTTGTTCTTGTGGACGTACTCGACCGGGTCTTCCACCGTGATGATGTGGCCGGCCGAGTTGCTGTTGCGGTAGTCGATCATGGCCGCCAGCGTGGTGGACTTGCCGGAGCCGGTGCCGCCGACCACCAGCACCAGGCCGCGCTTGGTCATCACGACGTCCTTCAGCACCTCGGGCAAGTCGAGCTTCTCGAAGTTCGGAATCTCGGAAGCGATGGTGCGCACCACCATGCCCACGCTCTGCTGCTGTACGAAGACGTTGACGCGGAAGCGGCACACGCCGGGCAGCGAGATCGCGAAGTTGCACTCCATCTCGGCTTCGAACTCGGCGCGCTGGCGCTCGTTCATCAGGGACAGGGCCAGGGCGCGCGTGACCTCGCCCGACAGCCGCTGCTGGCTCAGGGGCTTCATGGCGCCCTGGTGCTTCATGCTGGGCGGGAAATCGCTGGAAATGAACAGGTCGGAGCCGCCGTGGTGGTGCATCACGGTCAGCAGCTTGTGGATATAGGCCTGGGCTTCCGCCGGGCCGAAGGTCGACGACATGGGGTCCCTCTTGAAAACGCGGGTGAAAATCCTGCCGGGCAATTATATAGACTATGATTCGCCCATCGTTCCAATTAAATGAAATCTTGGCTGACTAAATGCCAACATTGTGTCAGGATTAACGTAAAGACAGCCGTGACATCCTGGGACCCGTAGCCTATGACACTGACCGAGCTGAAATACATCGTCGCCGTCGCGCGTGCAAAACACTTCGGCCACGCCGCCGAAGCCTGCTTCGTCGCACAGCCCACCCTCTCCGTCGCCATCAAGAAGCTCGAAGATGAACTCGGCGTGACCCTGTTCGAGCGCGGCGGTTCCGAGGTCTCGGTGACGCCGCTGGGCGCCCAGATCGTGGCCCAGGCCGAGCGCGTGCTGGAGCAGACCGCCGCCATCAAGGAGCTCGCGAAGCAGAACAAGGACCCGCTGGCCGGTCCCCTGCGCCTGGGCGTGATCTACACCATCGGTCCCTACCTGCTGCCGCCGCTGGTCAAGAAGCTGATCGACACCGTGCCCCAGATGCCGCTGGTGCTGCAGGAGAACTACACGCATAAACTGCTCGAACTGCTGCGCCAGGGCGAGCTCGACGCCGCCATCGTCGCCCTGCCGCTGCCCGAGCACGGCATGTCGATGCAGACCCTGTACGACGAGCCCTTCGTGGTGGCGATGCCGCGCTCCCACCCCTGGGCCAAGCGCAAGGAAATCCCGGCCGACGACCTGAAACTGGAAACCATGTTGCTGCTGGGCGCCGGTCACTGCTTCCGCGACCAAGTGCTGGAAGTGTGTCCGGAGATGGCGCGCTATTCGTCGCCGGGCAACGGCATGCAGCGCACCTTCGAAGGCTCGTCGCTGGAAACCATCCGCCACATGGTGGCGAGCGGCATCGGCCTGACCGTGCTGCCACGCGCCTCGGTGGCCGACATGCACGATCCCAATGGCCTGCTGACCTATGTCCCCTTCGCCCATCCGGCGCCTTCGCGCCGCGTGGTCATCGTGTGGCGCAAGAGCTTTACCCGGCGCGCCGCGATCGACGCGGTGGCGCTGGCGGTCGGCGAGTGCCACCTGCCGGGGGTGGAGATGGTGACGTTCGAAGCGGCCGCGTAGGGGTGATCTGATCCAGTGGACCGGATCACGCTCCACTCAACAAGGTGCTTAGCCTGTACATGGACGCCGCCCACGCGTTCAGGCGGCCCAAGAATAGCCGCGCGGTCTGCTCATCCTCCAGTTGAACGCGTGGACGGCGTCAACGACGCCAGACATTCATGTTTCGCCAGTGGAGCCGCCCACCCTACGGGTATTCGACCGAGCCAGCTGGCGGTCCAGCGCATTCGCGAAATTCCGGCTGTCGGCCTGGCTGAACGCAGGCGGCCCGCCGGTATCGACGCCGCTGCCGCGCAGCTCTTCCATGAAAGCGCGCATGGTCAGCTGCTGGGCGATCGTGTCCTTGGTGTACCACTCGCCGCGCGGATTGAGCGGCAGCCCGCCCTTCTCCAGCACCTGCGCCGCCAGCGGAATGTCGCCGGTCACCACGATGTCGCCGCTGTTCACGCGCGCGACGATCTCGGCGTCAGCCACGTCAGGTCCGCTAGGCACCTGCAGCGCGCGGATGAAGCGAGAACCGGGCACCTTGATCAGCTGGTTGGCCACGAGCGTGACCTCCAGCTGCAGGCGCTCGGCGACGCGAAACAGGATGTCCTTGATGACGCCTGGGCAGGCGTCGGCATCGACCCAGATATGCATGGTGTTGGCGGGCTTGTCGGAAAGGAGCGATTGTACCGGCAAGCCCGCCGATACTCAGTCCTGCTTGCGGCGGCGCGCGGCCATCAGGCCGGCCATGCACAGCATCGGCAGAACCAGCGCGGCCGACGAGGGTTCCGGCACGCTGGCGGTAATGCTGAAGCTGTCGCCCGCACGCAGGCCACTGGTTGCCAGCAGCCAGTCCTGGCCGCCGCCCAGCACGTTCCCGAACTGGAACTCGGCATATTCCGGACGGGCGAAGCTGATCCCGGCCGCGAAGGGACTGGCGTCGATGCTGCCGACCGTGCCGAAGCTCGCGGTCACGCTGCCAGGCGCGCCGGTAAACGAGATGCCCTGCAGGCTGAAGGTGAAGCGGCTCAGGTCCGCGCCAGCCAGGTTGCGCACCAGGGCGTTGAAGCTGAGCGGCCCTTGCAGGTCGGCCTCTTCCAGCACGAAGTTCAGGGTATTGCCGCTGAAGTCTTCCAGGTCGAGGTCGAAGGAGACCAGGCCGGCGCCGCTGTAGTTGGTGACAAGGTTCGAGCCGGTGCTGGTGGTCAGGACCACGGCGTTGGCGGCGCAGGATAGGGATAGGGCCGCTGCCAGGGTAAACAGTTTAGTCAGTTTCATGTAATAGCTCCGATTGGGATAAAAAGGCTTACAGCGGGCCCTTGGCCCATGGGCCGGTGATCGCAAAGGTCACGCCCGGGGTCTGGATGTTGACGAACAGGTAGCGGCCGGTCGGGTCGAAGCAGGCGCCGGCGAACTCGTTGCCGCGCTGGTCACCCGCGAGCGAGGCCAGCTTGCCCGCGCCCTGCAGCTGGGCGCTAGTCAGGTTGATGTTGTTCTTGGCGAAGATGTAGGCGTCACCCGCGCCGGTGATGCCCATCAGGCGCTGGCCGAAACCGAAGGGGTCGGTGGCGGCGGTCGAGGCGTCCTCGCAGATCAGGATTGCGTTGCGCGGGCTGACGGTGAGGTTGTCGCCCATATTGCCCACCAGCTGGCTCGGGCTCGAATAGATGCATTTGAGGGTCTGGCGCGCCAGGTCGAGTTCCCAGATGCTGCCACGCTGGACGGCGCCGCCCGAGGTGTCCATCACGTACATCTTGCCCTGTGCGTACCAGATGCCTTCGCCACGGTTCATGCGGGCCGCTCCCTGCAGCCAGCCCTGCACGAAGGGACCAGCGGCGCTCGTGATGCGCACGCCGCTCGGACCGGTGGCGTCGCCGCGGTTGGCGTCCGGGTTGGCGATGTTCACCCATTCCAGCTCGTACACCGAATCGACCGGCACGTTGGCCAGGTTGACGTTGTTGACGCCCTTGACCTTGGCCATCTGCAGCACGCCGCCCATGGCCAGGGTGCCCGGTGCGCCGTTCTTGATGTCGGGGACGTAGCGGTAGAACCCCGACTTGCCCGAGGAATCCTCGGTCTGGTAGACGATGCCGGTGGCCGGATCGACGGCGGCTGCTTCGTGGGCGAAGCGGCCCATGCCGACGATGGGCTGGCCGGTGGTCAAGGCCGGGTCCGAGTGCACTTCGAACACGTAGCCATGCTTCTTGCCGGCAGTACCGACGGCGTCCGAGCCGACTTCTTCGCAGCTGAGCCAGGTGCCCCAGGGCGTGATGCCGCCGGCGCAGTTGGTCTGGGTGCCGCCCAGGCTGGGGGTCATGCTGACCCAGTTCCCGTCGCGGAACAGCAGGTTGGTGGTGCCACCGCCGAACTTGTTGGTCGAGCCGCCGCCGCTGGTGCCGCTGTCGTAGACGCCGACCGCATCCAGGAAGTTGGCCGGGCCGGTGCCGCCGATCTCGTGGTTACGCACCAGCACCAGCTCGGTGCTGCGGCCGACCTTGCGCGACAGGACCACGCCCATGCCGTCGTGGCCGCCGGGGCAGGTTTTACCGTCGGTCATCAGGTCGCCGCGCCAGCCGAAGCTTTTATAGGTGAAGCCGGCCGGCAGCTGCAGTAGCGGCAGGCCGGTGGTGATGTCGTTGGCGGGGGCGATTGGGCCGTAGGGGCTGTCGACCAGGGCGGTGGCGCCGTTGGCGGCCAGGGCCTGCTGCGACTGCAGGGCGGCAAAGGCGCCGACGAAGGGCAGCGCCGTGGAACCGGCCAGGCCCTTGAGCAGATTGCGCCTGGTGGACGAAATGGTGTTGTCAGTCATGGGTGCATCTCCGATGGATGTGGTCGAGAGGTGGAGCCGATGCATTTAAACAAACAAAAATGTCGGCTCAATGACAACAAAATGGCAACTTCGCGGATCGCGCACGCGCGGCCGCCTCTTGCGTCAAAAGGTTTAGAATCCCTGTCTTCTGCTCAACAGTTCTTGCCTGACAAGACGCACATCATGAACAAGCTGGCGCTTTACTTCCGCCTGGTCCGTGCCGACAAGCCGATCGGGATCCTCCTGCTGCTGTGGCCTACCCTGTGGGCGCTATGGATGGCGTCAAGCGGCGTGCCGCGCCTAGAGGTATTGCTGATCTTCGTGCTCGGCACGGCGCTGATGCGCTCGGCCGGCTGCGCCATCAACGACTACGCCGATCGCGACTTCGACAAGCACGTCAAGCGCACCGTCGACCGCCCGCTCACCGCCGGCAAGATCCGCGGCTGGGAAGCGGTGATGGTGGCGGCGGTGCTGTCGCTGGTCTCCTTCATCCTGATCCTGCCGCTGAATGCGCTCACCAAGCAGCTGTCGGTGGTGGCCCTGATCGTGGCCGGCACCTACCCCTACTTCAAGCGCTTCTTCGCGATCCCCCAGGCTTACCTGGGTATCGCCTTCGGCTTCGGCATCCCGATGGCCTGGGCCGCCGTGCAGGGTACGGTGCCGGCGGTGGCCTGGTGGCTGCTGGCCGCCAACGTATTCTGGGCGGTGGCCTACGACACCGAGTACGCCATGGTCGACCGCGACGACGACCTGAAGATCGAGATCCGCACCTCGGCCATCACCTTCGGGCGCTTCGACGTCGCCGCCGTGATGCTGTGCTATGGCGCGGCGCTGGCGATCGACCTGGTGTGTGGCTGGTACCTGGGCCTGCGCTGGTGGTTCGTGGCCGGCATCGTGGTCGCAGCCGGGATCGCCCTCTACCACTACACCCTGATCCGCCACCGCGAACGGATGGCTTGCTTCAAGGCTTTCCGGCACAACAACTGGCTGGGCGCCGCACTGTTCAGCGGTGTCGCACTCGACTATGCATTCAGGTAATATTGCAGGAAAAGCATTCCTTCCCTTCTTTTAAACGAGGCCCACCATGATGGAAAAGATCCCTACCCAAACCGGCACCCGCGACCAACTGATGTCGGACCTGAAGACCGTGATCTCGGACGCCGAGGCGTGGCTGCGCAATGGCGGCCAGCTGACCGGTGACGAGCTGAAGGCTGCCAAGGCCAAGTTCGAGCAAACCCTCTCGGCGGCCAAGGAAAGCCTGGGCGAATACCAGCAGACCGTGGTCGAGAAGACCAAGGAAGCGGCCCGCGTGACCGACGAATACGTCCACGAAAACCCATGGAAGTCGGTGGGCCTGGGCGCCGCGGTCGGCGTCGTGATCGGCATGCTGATCGCCCGCCGCTAACGATGAGCATCACGGCCGCAGTCGGAAGGATCGCAGCCAACGTACTCGACCTGGCGCGTACGCGCCTCGAGCTCGCCACCGTCGAACTCCAGGAAGGCGCCCATCGCGTGATGGGCTACCTCGCCTGGGCGCTAGCGGCCGCGGTGCTGGCGCTGTTCGCGCTGGCCCTGGTCGTGCTGTTCGTGCTGGTGCTGTTCTGGGACACGCACCGCCTGGCGGCGGTGGGCGGCATGGCCGTCCTGTTCATCCTGGGCACCCTGTTTGCAGCGATGAAGCTGCGCGCCGGCCTGGCCGCGCGTCCGCCGATGCTGCCGGCCACGCTGGCGGAGCTGCGCAAGGACGCCGCCGCGCTCAAGGGAGAGCATAGCGATGCCGTCTGACTCGTCGACGCTGGCTGCGCGCCGCGAAGCGCTGGTGGCCAGGTGCGCCGACCAGCGCGCGCTGGTGGCGCATGAAGTGGCCACCCTCTCCTCGCCCGATACGCTGGGGATGATTCCAGCCTATGCACTACGTCACCGCAAGGCGGCGCTGGTCGTGGCGGGTGTCGCGGCCGGGCTGTTCATCACCAAGCCCAAGTGGGCGGTGGGCAGCGTGACGGCGGTAGTGTCGGCCTACAAGTTCGCCCAGAAGCTGCTGCCTGTCCTTAGGTGGCGGGGCTTCGAGGTCCATTGAACCGTAGGGTGGGTGGCTTCGCCGCCCACGCGGTCAACTACTGCCGGCTTGGTCGCGACGTCGTAACTTTCGCCTATCACCGCGTGGGCGGGAGACCCGCCCACCCTACGAATCTTTCCCCAGTTCGTCCCCGAGTTCGCGCCCGCGCGCGGCGGCCGCTTTCATGGCGGCGACAATCGCTTCCTTCACCCTAGAGTCCTCCATGCTGGTGATGGCCGCATGCGTCGTGCCGCCTTTCGAGGTCACGCGCTGGCGCAGCACCTCGACGGGATCGCCCGACTGCGCCGCCAGCTGGGCCGCGCCCGTGAAGGTGGCCACCGCCAGCTGCCTGCCCTGCTCCGCATCCAGCCCCATCTCGCGCGCGGCCTGCTGCATCGCTTCCAGGAAGTAGAAGACATAGGCCGGGCCGCTGCCCGAGACCGCCGTCACCGGGTCGATCAGGCCCTCGTCCTTGAGCCACACGGTCTGGCCGACCGCGCGCATCACCTTGTCGGCGGCCTGGCGCTGGACTTCGTCCACCTCCGCGCCCGCCACCATGCCCGTGATGCCCATCGCGATCACGGCCGGCGTGTTCGGCATCGAGCGCACGATGCGGGTGTAGCCGCCCAGCCAGCGCGACAAATCCGCGATGCGGATGCCGGCCGCGATCGAGAGCACCAGCGGCTGGGCGCCGAGCAGCGGCTTGAGCGCGGCGGCGACTTCGCGCATCTGCTGTGGCTTCACCGCCAGCACGATGACGTCGGCGGCGCCCACCTGCACGTCGATGGTGGCGGCCGTGCTCACGCCATACTGGCTGGCCAGGCGCTCGAGCGCTTCGGTGTTCGGGTCGACCACGTGCAGGCTGCCGGCGCCGGTGAGTTGTCCGGCCAGGCCGGCGATCAAGGCCGTGGCCATGTTGCCGCCGCCGATGAATGCAATCTTCATGTGCTTCCTTATTCGTAGTGGCGGGCGCCGAAAATGGCGCTGCCGATGCGTACGATGGTCGCGCCTTCCGCGATCGCCGCGGCAAGGTCGCCCGACATCCCCATCGACAGGGTGTCGAGCGCCAGGCCGTCCGCGCGCAAGCTGTCGAACAGCGTGCGCAGGCGGGCAAAGGCGGCGCGCTGCTGCGCCTCATCGTCGGTGGGTTCGGGAATTGCCATCAGGCCGCGCAGGCGCAGGTTCGGCAGGGCCGCCACCTGGCGCGCCAGCTCGGGCAGCTCTTGCTCGCGTGCGCCGCTCTTGCTGGCTTCGCCGCTGATGTTCACCTGCAGGCAAATGTCGAGCGGGCCGAGTTCGGGCGGACGCTGTTCCGACAGGCGCTGGGCGATCTTCAGGCGCTCCACCGTATGCACCCAATCGAAGCTCGCGGCGATGGGACGGGTCTTGTTGCTCTGGATCGGGCCGATGAAATGCCAGCTGATGGCTGTGCCTGGTTGCAGGCGCGCCACTTCCTGCATCTTGTCGAGCGCTTCCTGCAGGTAGTTCTCGCCGAAGGCGCGCTGGCCCACAGCCATCGCTTCGACCACGGCTTCCGCTGGGAAGGTCTTGGAAACGGCGAGCAACTGGACCGTTTCCCTGCCCCTGTTGGATGCAGCGCAAGCCTGCTCGATTGTCGCTTCGACAGCTTGCAAGTTCGCAGCAATTATGGACATAATGGTTTTCTACAGGAAATATTTTTCGGCCTAACGCGGCGTAAAGGGGCCTCGCAAACTTTAGCGAGCGGAAGAAGTTTCGTCTGAGAAGCGCAGCCGTACATCCGGTACGGCGAGCATCGCAGGACGAAAATTCGACGCGCAGTAGGTTTGCGAGGCCCCCACCACAGGATTATAAATGGACATCTCGGAACTGCTTGCCTTCTCCGTTAAGAACAAGGCTTCGGACTTGCACCTCTCGGCCGGCCTGCCGCCGATGATCCGCGTGCACGGTGACGTGCGCCGCATCAACCTGCCGCCGCTGGAGCACAAGGACGTGCACGGCATGATCTATGACATCATGAACGACGGCCAGCGCAAGCAGTACGAGGAAGTGCTGGAGTGCGACTTTTCGTTCGCGATCCCTGGCCTGGCGCGCTTCCGCGTCAACGCCTTCAACCAGGAGCGCGGCGCGGCCGCGGTGCTGCGTACCATTCCGTCCAAGATCCTGTCGCTGGAAGAACTGAACGCGCCGAAGATCTTCAGCGAGCTGGCCCTGAAGCCGCGCGGCCTGGTCTTGGTGACCGGCCCCACCGGCTCGGGTAAATCGACCACGCTGGCGGCGATGATCAACCACCTCAACGAAAACGAGTACGGCCACATCCTCACCATCGAGGACCCGATCGAATTCGTGCACGACTCCAAGAAGTGCCTGATCAACCAGCGCGAAGTCGGCCCGCACACCCTGTCCTTCAATAACGCACTGCGCTCGGCGCTGCGCGAAGACCCGGACTGCATCCTGGTGGGCGAACTGCGCGACCTGGAGACCATCCGCCTGGCGCTGTCAGCGGCGGAGACCGGCCACCTGGTGTTCGGCACCCTGCACACTTCTTCCGCCGCCAAGACCATCGACCGTATCGTCGACGTGTTCCCGGCGGAGGAAAAAGAGATGGTGCGCGCGATGCTGTCGGAGTCGCTGCAGGCGGTCGTCTCGCAGACCCTGCTCAAGACCCGCGACGGCTCGGGCCGCGTGGCGGCGCACGAGATCATGATCGGCACCCCGGCGATCCGCAACCTGATCCGCGAAGCGAAGATCGCGCAGATGTATTCGAGCATCCAGACCGGCAGCAACGTCGGGATGCAGACGCTCGACCAGAACCTCACGGATCTGGTGCGCCGCAACGTGATCTCCAGCGCCGCAGCCCGCTCCGCCGCAAAAATCCCGGAAAACTTCCCCGGCTAAGGACCAGCATGGAACGCGACCAGGCATCCAAATTCATGTTCGACCTGCTGCGCCTGATGACCAGCAAGGGCGGGTCGGACCTGTTCATCACGGCCGGCTTCCCGCCGGCGATCAAGATCGACGGCAAGATGACGCCGGTCTCGAGCCAGGCCTTGAGCGGCACGCACACGGCCGACCTGGCGCGCGCCATCATGAACGACAAGCAGGCCGCCGGCTTCGAGCTGACCAAGGAATCGAACTTCGCGATCAGCCCGGGCGACCTGGGGCGCTTCCGCGTCTCGGCCTTCATGCAGATGGGCTGCGTCGGCATGGTGCTGCGCGTGATCACCACTACCATCCCGAAATTCGAAGACCTCGACCTGCCGGAAACCCTGAAGGACGTGATCATGTCCAAGCGCGGCCTGGTCATCATGGTCGGCGCCACCGGTTCCGGTAAATCGACCACGCTGGCGGCGATGGTCGGCTACCGCAACGAGAACAGCTACGGCCACATCATCACCATCGAAGACCCCGTGGAATTCGTGCACCCGCACCGCAACTGCGTGATCACGCAGCGCGAAGTGGGCGTGGATACCGACAGCTTCGAAGCGGCGCTGAAAAATTCGCTGCGCCAGGCGCCGGACGTGATCCAGATCGGCGAGATCCGCGACCGCGAGACCATGGAGCACGCGATCGCGTTTGCCGAAACCGGCCACCTGTGCCTGGCCACCCTGCACGCCAACAGCGCCAACCAGGCCCTGGATCGCATCATCAACTTCTTCCCCGAAGAGCGGCGCCAGCAGCTGCTGATGGACCTGTCGCTCAACATGAAGGGCCTGATCTCGCAGCGCCTGATCCCGAAGAAGGAAGCCAAGGGCCGCGTGGTGGCGATGGAGATCCTGCTGAATTCCCCGCTGATCTCGGACCTGATCTTCAAGGGCGACGTCCACGAGATCAAGGAGATCATGAAGAAGTCGCGCGAGCTGGGCATGCAAACCTTCGACCAGGCCCTGTTCGACCTGTACGAGGCGGACAAGATCAGCTACGAGGATGCGCTGCGCAATGCCGATTCGGTGAACGACCTGCGCCTGAACATCAAGCTCAATTCCAAGCACGCGAAGAACCGCGATTTCTCGGCAGGGATGGATCACCTTGGCATTGTCTGATACGAGCCGGTAAGCGTACAGGGGCGCAGCAAGCGCCCTTTTCTTTTGGCCGCGCTACGCGGGGCACGGCAATGCCCGTGAAATTGTGACAATACGTGTTGTACACAACTCACACGACGCCTGGGCGCATCAAATTGGTCTGACCACCTGAACTTCATCAGTTCAACGTCAAATCGCGTGAATTAACGCAGTTTAGGTAAAAAAACAGAAATCAAGCCCACAGTTGACCGGTGGTTACAATTATTTCTAATTGGAACTATTGAGCCGTGTTGATATCGTGTTGGTGTCTTTACCTGTCTACTTTTCTTCAACCGGAAACCCATGTTCAAACAAATGAAAGTCGGGACCCGCCTGATCGCGGCCTTCCTGGCACTGACTCTATTAGGTGCGGCTGTGGCTGCGGTCGGTATCTTCAATATGTCGAAGATGAATGAACGCACCAACACCCTTTACGCGAAGGAGCTGCTCGGCCTGTCGTACGTGAAGCAGGCAAACGTCAACTTGGTCGACGTCGGACGCATGCTGCGAAATGTGATGCTGGCGTCGAACGACAAGGATCGCCAGACGGCATTGGCCAAGGTCGAACTCGCAAGCAAGCATCTGCAGGAGAACCTCGACAAGGCGAGGCCCTTGTTCTGGACCGAGAAAGGCAAGCGCCTCTTTGGGGAGCTGGACGCCGGCGTGCGCGAATACCAGTCGCGCGTTGCGCAAGCCTTGAAACTGGTCCAGGCGGACGCCCTGCAGGAAAGCCGCGCGTCGGTCGATTATCTGTTCAATACGGTCGCGCCCGCCTCCATCGTCGCGGACCAGCACATGTTTGCACTCGGTCAGGTGAAAGAGGACAACGCCACGCGCGCCGTGGCCGAGGCCGCTGACTCCTATCAGTCCAGCCGCACCATGATGCTGATGCTGGTTGTCGGCAGCGCCGCATTCGGCATCGGCCTGGGCGTATTGCTCACTCGCAGCCTGACCCGACAGCTTGGCGGCGAGCCCGCTTACGCCAGCGACATCGCCACGCGCATCGCGGCGGGCGACCTGGCAGTGGACGTGGTGGTGAAGAACGGCGACAAGAGCAGCCTGGTATATGCCATGAAGACCATGCGCGACAGCCTCGCACAGATCGTCGGTGAAGTACGCAAGGGCACCGATGCCATCGCTTCTGCTTCCGGCCAGATCGCGACTGGGAATATGGATTTGTCCTCGCGCACCGAGGAACAGGCCAGTTCGCTGGAAGAAACCGCGTCGTCGATGGAAGAACTCACTTCGACGGTCCAGCAGAACGCCGACAACGCACGCCAGGCGAATGGCATGGCGGCTACTGCTTCGGAAGTAGCGGAACGTGGCGGTCAGGTGGTCTCGCAGGTGGTCGACACGATGGCGTCCATCAATGAATCATCCAAAAAGATCGTTGACATCATCGGCGTCATCGACAGTATCGCCTTCCAGACCAACATCCTGGCGCTGAACGCCGCCGTCGAAGCGGCCCGTGCCGGCGAACAGGGCCGCGGCTTTGCGGTCGTGGCGTCGGAAGTGCGCACCCTGGCCCAGCGCTCGGCCTCGGCGGCCAAGGAAATCAAGGGCCTGATCGACGATTCGGTGTCCAAGGTGGATGCCGGCGCCAAGCTGGTCGACAACGCGGGCGCTACGATGGACGAAATCGTCACAAGCGTACGCCGCGTCACCGACATCATGGGCGAGATCAGCTCGGCCAGCGTGGAGCAGACCTCGGGCATCGAGCAGATCAACCAGGCGATCAGCCAGATGGACCAGGTGACCCAGCAGAACGCCTCGCTGGTCGAGGAAGCGGCGGCAGCCGCTGAATCCCTGCAGGACCAGGCCGGCAAGCTGGCCCAACTGGTGTCGGTATTCAAGCTCGATGCCCGGGCTGAGGTGGCGCGCAGCTCCGTGGCGCCTATCGCACGCAGCGCGCCGGCGACCCGCCTGGCAGCGCCGGCCAAAGCGCAGGCGGCGCGTGCGGCTGTGCGTTCGACCACCGTGCGCGACGAAGAGTGGGAAACCTTCTAATCCTGTAAGACACAGGCGCCGCGTGCTTCCGCATGTGGCGCAAGCTCGCCGATATGCCTGCCGCATTATTTCCCGTCGCCCTCCTGCTCCCGTGTCGTTGATTGCTAAAATTCAATCTTTGACAACGCTTCGGAGCAGCTTTGGAACACGAAAGTCACCATCACCATCATCCTCACGGCACTGGCCTGCGCTGGCTCGACATTTCGCTCGGCGTAGCCGCCGGCATCGTATCCTTGGTCTCGCTCTGGCTGGGCCTGCACTCGGCGCACGAAATGGAGAAGCTGGTGGCCGCCAACAGCTTTCCCTACCTGGAAATGATGCGCAACATGAGCAGCATCGACAAGGAGCCTGGTAGCGAACATTCGCGCAAGCGCGTGGAATATCTGCTGGTCAATAGCGGGATCGGCCCGGCCCGCATCGAATGGGTACAGCTTCATTACAAAGGGAAACCCATGGCCGACCTGAGCGCGCTGCTGGCCGCATGCTGCACGATCGACGGGAGCGCGGACGTCGCGATGAACCGGCGCGGCAACGTGGTCGGCTCCCTGGTGCGTCCGGGCGACATGATGTCGATGTTTGCCGCAAACGAGCCCGCCACCCCGAATCCAGTGTTCGACGCGCTCCATCGCAGCATGGGCGACATCAACACGACGGCCTGTTACTGCTCGGTGTTCGATGAATGCTACCTGCGTGAAAAGGACAAGCTGAAGCCAACCCCGGTCGACCAGTGCACGCCGCCGAAAGTGCCCTTCAGGCCCGACTTCAAGTAAGCGCCGTCAGGCCACGTTCAATCCCATCGCCCGCACTATCTCGGCCGCCTGGCGCGCCGAGATGGTCGCTCCAAGAAACTGCTTCGCATTCGCCAATTTCAAGCCACCCAGGTCGGCCTCGCGCAGGTCGGCGCCCTCGAAACGGGTGTCCTTGATGTGGGCATCGCGCAGGCTCCCTCCTTCGAACACCGCTTCGCGGAAGTCGCAGCCCGACAGGTCCGCGCCGGCGAAATCCAGCCCCACCAGCTTCGCCTTGCGGAAGGACATGCGGCGCAGGTCGGCGCCGACCAGCAGCGTGTCCTCGAACGTGAGCGCGAGGTGCCCGGTCTCTTCGAACTGCGCGCCCGTCAGCTTGCAGCCCCTGAACGCGCTTGATGCCAGGCGCGCGCGGCGCCAGCCGCTGTTGTTCAGGTCACAGGACTGGAAGGAGGCATCGACCAGGTCGGCCGACTCGAAATCGGCATGCGCGGCGCGGCAGCGCTGCCAGCGCGTGCGCCCCAGCTTCGCCGCGTAGAACGAGGTCTCGGATAGGACGCAGGACTGGAACACGCAGTCCTGCAAGTCGAGCCGCGACAGGTCGACGCCGGAGAGCTCGCAGTCCTCGAACACGAGCAGGCTGCCGGCCGCAAGGAGGGATTCGATGTGGGCGCGCTCGGGCGCCTCACCGCTGAAAGTGTGGATCTGGCGGGACATAAATAAAAAATGCGATGGCGTGGCCGGACAGCATACCTGTCCAGCCGCGCCAGCACATCCCTGTCTGGCGCCCTGCTCTAGCGGCCCGGGCCGATGAAGACCGGACCGCCCGCTCCCGGACCACCAGGGCCGCCAGGACCCATGAACATCGGGCGGCGGTTCCCCCCGGCGTTGCCAAAGCTGCCGAAGCGGTAGGACAGGCCGACGTAGGCCATGCGACCGCTGCCGCGCCGCAGGCTGTACTCGCGCAGGCGGTCGGTCTCGGTAATGGTCTCGGTCTTCTGCGAATCGAACAGGTCGTTGATGTTCACGACCAGGCTCAGCGCCGGGGTCAGCGTGCGGCGGTAGTTGAAGTCGGCCGTGCGCACCGGCTGGCGGTAGCCCTCGCCGAACAAGGTCTTGCCCTGCGCGTTAAGCATCAAGGTGAAGCTGTTCTCGCGGTCCATCTGGTAAGCGATGCGCGCGCGGCCGCTGATCGAGGTGGCGCTGCGCTTGTCGGCGTTCAGGCTGCCCAGCACGTCCTGTTCCGAATAGCCGACGTTGCCGTTGACATTGATACTCAGCTTGTCGGTCGCGCGGCCACTGAAGTTGAACTCGATGCCGCCGGAACGGGCGCTGCCGGCGTTTTCACGCGTGGTCAGGAGCACGTCGTTGGCCAGCACGAAACGGCGTTCCTGGATCAGGTCGGAGTCGTGGCGCGCGTACAGGCGCACGTTGGTGTCGACCTTGCCCAGCTTCGTCTCGACCCCGAGCTCGAGCGAATCGGTATTGGCCGGCTGCAGGTTCGGGTTACCCGAGGAGATATTGAGCTCGTCGCCGTAGACCACGAAGGGATTCAGTTCGCCGGCGCCCGGACGCCGGATGCGGCGCGCGTAGCTCAGGCGCAGCGTGGTGTCGTCCGACAGGCCGTAAGTGACAAAGGCGCTCGGGATCATGTCGAAGTAATGGTTGCTGATGCGCTGGCCCGTGGTGACCTGATTCATGTCGAGGTCCGCATACTCCGCGCGCAGGCCGCCCAGCACGCCCCACTTCTCGTCGACGCGCCACTGGTAGGTGCCGTACACCGCATAGGTGGTGTCGTCCAGCTCGAAGCGGTTGGTACGGTTGCGATTGACGCTTTCCACGCCGTTGCTGCCGTTGATGTCGAAGTAGGCATTGTCGAAGACATTGCTATTGCGCGCAACCTTGTAGCCCGCCTTGAACACGCCACGCTCGCCTGGCAGCTCGTAGTCGCCGGTAAAGTCGGCGATGCGGGTGTCGGTCAGGTAAGCCTGGCGGGTGTCGGCTGCGCCGGCAGCCGGCGAACGCACGGTATAGGTGTTGGTGTTGCGCGTCCCGCGGTCGCCGTCGGCGCCCGACAGGCGCAGGTCCATCTTGAACACCTCGCCCGGCGCATTGCCCTTGTGGTCCAGGCGCGCGCCGAGACTGTAATTGCGGTTCTTCGCATCGGTCAGGCCGCGGCGCAGGTACTCGCTGTCGATGACACCTGCAGCCGTGGTGCTGCGGTAGCTCTGCAAGCTCTGGCTCTCGTTGTCGGTCTGGGAGAAGCTGGCGGTGGCCCCCACCACGTCCTTGTCGCCCCAGTTGTAGGTCATGCCGGCGTTGAAGCCGGTGGCTTCCATGCGGTTGACGCCTTCCGTCACCTGGCCGGAGCGCGCAATCGCGCCGGTGACCGGGTCGATGCGCTCGCGCCGGGTCTCGCCGCTATTCTCCCGCTTGTCCTGGCGCCGGAACACCGCGCCCTGTACCGAGTAGCGGCCGCTCGTATAGCTGCCGAAGCCGGAAGTGTTGTAGCGGCCCTCGGTGCCGACATTGGCGTTCAGGACGCCGAAGCCGCCCGGGCTGCGTTCGCGCCGCATCACGAGGTTGATGATCGGGCCCCCACCGCCTTCGTTGCCGAATTGCGCGCCAGGGTTATTGATGACTTCCACGGAATCAAGGTCGGCGGCCGGCAGTGCGGCGATCGCGGCGGCCCGGTTCTCGCCCTGCATCATCGCCGACGGCTTGCCGTCCACCAGGATCTGCACGTTCTGTCGGCCGCGCAGCGTCACGTTGCCGTCGCCGTCAACGGCAACCGAGGGCACCTTGTTCAGGGTGTCGGCCACGCTGTCGTTCGAGGTCGCCGGATCGGCCTTGACATCATAGGTCTGGCGGTCGATGCGGTTCTGGGTTTTGGTCGCGGTGACCGTCACGGTGGCTTCAACGGCCGGGGCCTGGGCAGGCGCCTGTGCGCTGGTCGTGGGCGCCGCCGGCACCGGCTGGGCAGCGGCAGGCTTCGGCTGTTCCTGCACTGCCGGCGCCTGCTGCGCACTGGCTGCGAACGGCGCTAGCAGCGTGCCCGCGACGAGGTGGGCGATCAGGGAACGGCGGGGATGACGGGAAGCTGCGGCGCGATGATGGGTATGCATGAAGAGAGTCGACTGTAAGGGCGATCGCGATTGTCTCATGCCAACTTCTTAATGTTTGTAACAAAAGATAACAAGCATCGTCTTGAGCGATTAACTCATGCATACGTGGTGTTCGGGTATGACTTACACTTTCGGTTTTCAGACGAAGGGATAAGAACATGAACGTCTTCGATTTCAGCGCGACCGCGCTCGACGGCCAGCCGGTAGACCTGGCGCAGTACCGCGGCAAGCTTCTCCTGATCGTGAACACCGCCAGCGCCTGCGGCTTCACGCCGCAGTACAAGGGATTGGAAGAGCTGCACCGCCAGTACGGTGAGCGCGGACTGGTGGTGATGGGCTTCCCCTGCAACCAGTTCGGCAAGCAGGAACCGGGCACGGAAGCCGAGATCGGCGCCTTCTGCGAGAAGAACTATGGCGTCAGCTTCCCGATGTTCGCCAAGGTCGAGGTCAACGGCGACGACGCCCATCCGCTGTTCAAGCACCTCAAGGGCGAGAAGCCGGGCGTGCTCGGGACCGAAGCCATCAAGTGGAACTTCACCAAGTTCCTGGTGGCGCGCGATGGCGAAGTGGCCAAACGCTACGCGCCGCAGACGGCGCCGGAGGAAATCGCCGGCGACATCGAGAAGCTGCTGGCGCTCTAAGCTCTACTTCTGTGGCGTCAGGCGGATCGCCTGGCCGCCGCCGGGTGCGAGGCGCAGTTGCAGGGTGTCCGCCGCGGTGACGGTCTTCGTCTCCGTGACAAGGTCGAAGCGGCGCGCCGTGCGGTAGTCGGCCTGGTCGCCGTCGCGGTAGATCTCGGCGGTGTAGCGCTTGCCCTTGTCGAGGAAGTCGAGCGGCAGCGGCAAGCTACGGCCTTGCGCATCGGTGACGGCGCCCACGTACCAATCCTGGCTCGCGCGGTCCTTGCGCGCGATGGTCACGTAGTTGCCGACCGCGCCGTTCAGCACGCGGGTGTCGGCCCAGTCGGTCGGCACGTCGCGGATGAACTTGAAGGCGGCCGGGTACTTCTCGTAATTTTCCGGCAGATCGGCCGCCATCTGGATCGGCGAATAGATGACGACGTAGTTGGCCAGCTGCTTGGCCTGGGTCGAATTGAAGGTCTTGCCGTCCGCACCCACCAGGCTCAACACGCCCGGCGTGTAGTCCATCGGGCCGCTGAGCATGCGCGTGAACACCAGCTTGGCCTCGTGGTCCACGCTGTTGGGCGGGTTGCCCCAGGCGTTGTACTCGACGCCGCGCGCGCCTTCGCGCGTGAGCCAGTTCGGGTAGGTGCGGCGCAGTCCCGTGTCCTTCACCGGTTCGTGGGTGTCGATCGACAGCTTGTATTTGGCCGCTTCGGTGACGGCCTTGACGAAGTGGCGCACGCCTTCCTGGGAATCGTAGTGGCCGTAGCGCGGCTTGCCGTCGCGGCCCGTAAACAGCGCGGTTCCCGCCTCGTGCACATAACCCGACTTGATGCTGTCCACGCCCAGCTTCGCATACAGGCGGTAGGCGGCGTCCATCTGCTTTTCGTAGGCGACGATGTTGGCGCCGGTCTCGTGGTGGCCGATCAGGCGCACGCCCTTCGATTTCGCATACGCGGCCAGGCCGGGCAGGTCGAAATCGGGATACGGCTGGGTGAAGCTGAAGTCGGCGCCGCCGTGGCCCCAGTCGCTTTCCCAGCCCTTGTTCCAGCCTTCGACCAGCACGCCGCGCATGCCGTTCTGCGCCGCGAAGTCGATGTATTTCTTCGTGTTGGCGGTGGTCGCCGCATGCTTCGGGCCCGCGTTCCAGGTGCCGCTGTTCAGGTGCATCTGCCACCAGACGCCGACGAACTTCGAAGGCTTCACCCAGGACACGTCGCCCAGCTTGTTCGGCTCGTTCAGGTTGAGCACCAGGTCCGACATGTATAGGCCGGCCGCGTCGTCCGCGATCTGCATGGTGCGCCATGGCGTCGTGAAGGCGCCCTTGCGCACCACCGCCGGGCCGCTCGGCGACGGCGCCAGCATCGCGCGCAGCTTCTGGCCGTCGACCTTGCGCAGCCACATGGTGGCGTAGTCGACCAGCGCCGCTTCGTGGAAGGCGATGTGGGTGCCGTCGTCCAGGCGCAGGGTCAGCGGCGTGTTGGCGATGCCGATTTCCTTCAGCGGCGCCTTGCGGATTTCTTCCTCGAGGCCCGGCAGTTCGCTCGCCGGGATCCACCAGGCGGTGGCCGGCTGGGCCACCGTGAATTCGGTCAGTTCGTCCGTGATCTCGGTAGTAGGCAGCTGCTTCTGCGCCGGGAATTCGTAGCGGAAGCCGACGCCATCGTCGTAGATGCGGAACACGACCGTGATCTGGCGCCCGGCGCGGTTCTTCTGTTCGAGGTCGACGCGCAGTTCGCGGTAGTGGTTGCGCACGAACTGGCGCTCACCCCAAGGCTGCTCCCAGGTGCTGTCATGCTCGCTCACCGCCTGCCAGCGCAGGCTGAAACCGCCGTCGAGCTTCATCGCATTGGCCAGGTTGAAGCCGAGGCGAGATGGGGCGATGATGTCCTTGCCCTTGCGCTTGACGCCATAGGCGAGCTTGCCCATGCCGTCCACCTGCACTTCCACGCTGAGCACATTGCCGGGCGAAGCGGCGCTGGCGATGAGCTGTTGCGCCCATGCGGGCAGCGCGAGCATGCAGGATGCCGCGATGGTTGCGGCGAAGCGTGGGAAGTGCATGGCGTCTCCTTGTCTTTACGTGCGAGTCCGTAGGAAAACTACTCCACTTACGGCTGAGCTTCACATAGTAAGACAAAAAGTTGTAACTCGACTACCAACGCACGGAAATTGCAAGAATCAGCGGGTCTGGATCCAGGCCGCGCCGTGGGTGGTGCAGCCACGATTCACGCTGTCGAGGAAGCGGATGGCTTCCGTTTGCGAGACGCCGGGCGGCATTAACGGGGCCAGTGACGCATCCTCGGTGACGCGGTCGAGCCCATAGGCGATGGCGCGCGAGACATCGCGCGCGAGCTTGCCGTCGCTGTTGTAGAGCGCGTCATAGACGCCGACGGCTTCCCATACAGGGACCAGGCCGGGCGTGGTGGAATCCTCGAAGACGACGGCGGGCGGCATGCCCTCGTCTTCACGGATGAGCTGGAAAATGAAACTCAAGATCGTTCCTCAATTAAGCGAGGAGCGATGCTAGCACGCCTTGCACGGAGTCCGCTTCACGCCAGTGCGCGGTCGATCAGTTCGATCCAGTGCGTCACGGGGGTTTCCGTGCCCGACTGCAGGTGGCTCATGCAACCGATGTTGGCCGAGACGATTTCGCTTGGTCTCGTCGCTTCCAGGTTGGCCAGCTTGCGGTCGCGCAGTTCATGCGCGATCTCCGGATGCAGTACCGAGTAGGTCCCCGCCGAACCGCAGCACAGGTGGCTGTCGGCGCACAGCTGCACGTCCACGCCCACGGCGCGCAGCATGCCCTCGACCTTGCCGCGGATCTGCTGGCCGTGCTGCAGGGTGCAGGGTGGATGGTAGGCGACCCGCTGGTCGATCTTCCCTTTCAGCCTGGCGGCCAGCTGTTCCTCGAACTCCGGCAGGATCTCGGACAGGTCGCGCGTGAGCATCGCAATGCGGCCAGCCTTGGCGGCATAGGCCTCGTCATGCGCCAGCAGGTGGCCGTATTCCTTGACCGTGACGCCGCAGCCGGAAGCCGTCATGACGATCGCTTCGATCTCTTCCCGCTCCACGTAGGGCCACCAGGCGTCGATGTTGCGGCGCATGTCGTCGAGACCGGCCTGCTGGTCGTTCAGGTGGTAACGCACCGCGCCGCAGCAGCCAGCCTTCGGCGCATTGATCAGCTGCACGCCGACGGCGTCGAGCACGCGCGCCGTGGCGGCGTTGATGTTGGGCGCCATCGCCGGCTGCACGCAGCCGTCCAGCACCAGCATCTTGCGCGCATGGGTGCGCGTGGGCCAGGCGCCGGCGGCGCGCGCCGGCTGCAGCTTGTCCTGCAGTTCCTTCGACAGTACGGGACGCGCCAGCTGCCCTGCCATGAACGCCGGCTTGAAGAGCGCAGTGCGCGGCAGGAACTCCTTCAGGGTGGTGCGTTTGATGCGGTCCTTGAGGGGGCGCGGCACGCGCTCCTCGACCACGCGGCGGCCGATGTCGACCAGGCGGCCATACTTGACGCCCGACGGGCAGGTGGTCTCGCAGTTGCGGCAGGTAAGGCAGCGGTCCAGGTGCAGCTGGGTCTTGCGGGTCGGCTCGGCGCCTTCCAGCACCTGCTTGATCAGGTAGATGCGGCCGCGTGGGCCATCGAGCTCGTCGCCCAGCAGCTGGTAGGTCGGGCAGGTGGCGGTGCAGAAGCCGCAGTGCACGCAGGCGCGCAGGATGGCTTCCGCCTCCTTGCCGTCGGCGGTGTCCTTGATGAAATCGGCCAGGTTGGTTTGCATGTCAGAACAGTCGTCCCGGGTTAAAGATGTGCGCCGGATCGAAGGAAGCCTTCAGGCGTTCATGGATGCGTGCGAGGGCGGGCTGGAGCGGCTCGAACACGCCGGCGGATTTATCGCCGCCGCGGAACAGGGTCGCATGGCCTCCCACGCTTGATACCGTGCGGCGGATCGTGGCGGCATCGAGCCCGGTGCGCAGCCAGCGCTGGGCGCCGCCCCACTCGACCAGTTGCGCGCCGCCCAGGACGATGGCGCCGGTGGTGGACGGGACCGAGAGGCGCCACAGCGCATCGTCGCCACCGAAGAACGGCAGGCGTTGTTCGCGCAGCGCTTCCCAGTAGCCGGCGGCACTCTCGACGACCTCGCCGCCGATCAGGCGCACGGCCGCATCGACCGCCGCCTGGGCGCCCGACAGGCGCAGCAGCAGGATGCCCTCGTGCCAGCAGCTGGCGGACAGCGGCAGCGGCTGGCCGCCCCACTCGTTCAGCCGGCGGATCGCATCGATTTCGGACATCTCCAGGCGCAGCGTGGTTTCCGCGAAGGGACGCGGCAAGACCTTGACCGACACTTCCAGCAGCAGGCCGAGGGTGCCGAGCGAGCCGGCCAGCATGCGCGAGACGTCGTAGCCGGCCACGTTCTTCATCACCTGGCCGCCAAAGGTGAGCACGTCGCCCTTCCCGTCCAGCAGCTTCGCGCCCAGCACGAAGTCGCGCACGCCGCCGCTGTTGGCGCGGCGCGGTCCGGCCAGGCCGGCGGCGATCACCCCACCCAGCGTAGCTCCTTCACCGAAGTGCGGCGGCTCGAAGGCCAGCATCTGGTTACGGTCGGCGAGTATCGCTTCAATCTCGGCGAGCGGCGTGCCGCAGCGCGCCGTGATCACCAGCTCGGTCGGCTCGTAATCGACCACGCCGGTGTAGCCGCGCGTGTCGAGAATCTCGCCCTCGAAGCCTTGGCCATACCAGTCCTTGGTGCCGCCGCCGCGAATGCGTAGCGGCTGCTTGTCGGCTGCGGCCGCGCGCACCCGTTCCTGGAATTGTTCGATCGATTGCATGGATTAAAACCGCGGAAGGTCGGGGAACGGCAGCTCGCCGCCATGCACGTGCATCTTGCCGAATTCGGCGCAGCGGTGCGGCGTCGGGATCGCCTTGTCCGGGTTGAGTAGCATAGGGGCGTCAAAGGCGCGCTTGACCTCGAGGAAGGCGTCGAGCTCCTTGCGCTCGAACTGCACGCACATCGAGTTGATCTTCTCCATGCCCACACCGTGCTCGCCGGTGATGGTGCCCCCGACTTCGACGCATAGCGCCAGGATGGCGGCGCCGAAGGCTTCGGCGCGATCGAATTCGCCCGGCTGGTTGGCGTCGAACAGGATCAAGGGATGCATGTTGCCGTCGCCCGCGTGGAACACGTTGGCGCAGCGCAGGCCGAAGGTCTGCTCCATGTCCTCGATCCCTTTCAGGACCCGCGCCAGCTGCTTGCGTGGGATGGTGCCGTCCATGCAGTAGTAGTCGGGCGAGATGCGGCCCGCCGCCGGGAAGGCATTCTTGCGGCCGGACCAGAAGCGCATGCGCTCGGCCTCGCTCTGCGACACGGCAATCGCCGTCGCACCGGCGCCTTCGAACACGGCCTTCATGCGTTCGATTTCTTCCGCCACTTCGAGCGCGGTGCCGTCGGCCTCGCACAGCAGGATGGCGGCGGCATCGAGGTCGTAGCCGGCGCGCACGAAGGGCTCGACCATACGCACCGAGGTGCGGTCCATCATCTCCAGGCCGGCCGGGATGATGCCGGCGGCGATGATGCTCGCCACGGCGTTACCGGCGGTGATGACGTCACCAAAAGAAGCCATCACGACCTGGGCCACCGCGGGCTTGGGCACCAGCTTGACCGTCACTTCGGTGACGATGCCCAGCATGCCTTCCGAGCCGATGAACACGGCCAGCAGGTCGAGGCCCGGCGCATCGAGCGCCTCGCTGCCCAGTTCGATGATCTCGCCTTCGATGGTGGCCACGCGCACGCGCAGCACGTTGTGCACCGTCAGGCCGTACTTCAGGCAGTGCACGCCGCCGGAATTCTCGGCCACGTTGCCGCCGATGGTGCAGGCGATCTGCGAAGACGGATCGGGCGCGTAGTACAGGCCGTACTGGCTTGCCGCCTCGGAGATGGCAAGATTCCGGACGCCCGGCTGGACCACGGCGGTGCGGGAGTAAGCGTCCACGCGCACGATGCGGTTGAGGCGTGCGGTCGAGACAACCACGCCGTCGGCGATCGGCAGCGCCCCGCCCGACAGGCCGGTGCCGGCGCCGCGCGGCACGATCGGCACGCCGAGCTCCCGGCAGGTGTTCAGGATCTGCAATACCTGCTCTTCGCTGGTGGGCAGGGTGACCACCATGGGCAGCTGGCGGTAGGCGGCCAGGCCGTCGCATTCATAAGGACGCGTGTCTTCCGGATCGGACAGGACGACGTTTTCCGGCAGGCGCGTGCGCAGTGCGGCAACGACCTGCGCGCGCCGTCCGGCGAGGTTTTCAATGATGGCGGACGTGGTAGCGGTCATTCTTGAATTGTAGGCACAATTGTCGTGTTTTGGCGTATCCTCGCCCTATCGTTTTTTTAACATATTGCATAAGGCAGCATCATGGGCAACCGACTATCCAAAATCTCCACGCGCACGGGCGACGACGGGACCACCGGCCTGGGCGATGGCAGCCGCACCGCCAAGGACAGCCCGCGCATCCACTCGCTGGGCGAAGTCGACGAGCTGAATTCCTTCGTCGGCCTGCTGCTGTGCGAAGAGATGCCTGGCGACCTGCGCGAAGAGCTGGTCTCGATCCAGCACGACCTGTTCGACCTCGGCGGCGAACTGTGCATCCCGGGATATGAGCTGATCAAGGACGAGCACGTGGCACGCCTGGATGCCCTGCTCGCAAAGTACAACGCCGACCTGCCGATGCTGAAGGAATTCATCCTGCCGGCCGGCTCGCGCGCCGCGTCGCTGGCCCATGTCTGCCGCACCGTCTGCCGCCGCGCCGAGCGCAGCATCGTCGCGCTGGGGCATGCCGAGGAAATCCGCCCGCATCCGCGCGAGTATGTGAACCGCCTGTCGGACCTGATGTTCGTTCTGGCGCGCGTACTGAACCGCTTCGCCGGCGGCAGCGACGTGTTGTGGCAGCACGAGCGCAAGCGGGGCTAAGCGCATGGAAGACTTCATCGGCATCTACGACGACGCGCTCAGCGCCGAGCAGTGCGATGCGATCCGCGCGCGCTTCGACGCCAGCGGCAAGGTGGCGCGCGGCCGCACCGGCAACGGGGTGGACGTCAGCAAGAAGGACAGCTTCGACCTGACCATCAACGGCCAGCCCGAGTGGGACGACGTCGGCGCCCTGCTCACCCAGACCATGGCGAAGCACCTCGCGCAGTACATGGACAAATACCGCATGCTGCTAATCGGCGCGCTGTCGCCACAGGTGGCGCATCCCGACACCGGGGAGCCGGTGACGCTGTCGCTGTCGAACTTCGACGAATTCGGCACGCCGAACGTCGTGGCGCTGATGCAGTCGATCTACCGGGTCGGCCACATCAACCTGCAGAAGTACCTGCAGGGGACGGGCGGCTACCACCACTGGCATTCCGAGATCTACCCGCAAAACGCGAGCTGCGAAACGCTGCACCGGGTGCTGCTGTGGCAGTTCTACCTGAACGATGTGGAGGATGGCGGGGAGACGGAGTTCCTGTATCAGAACCGCAAAGTGGAGGCCCGCAAGGGGCGTCTGATTATTGCGCCTGCCGGGTTCACGCATACCCACAAGGGGCATGTGTCGCGCAGTGGGGACAAGTACATTGCGACCTCCTGGATTTTGTTCCAGAGGGCGGAGGCGTTGTATGGACAGCCGGGGTGACTTGGCTGTTTAGGACTTCGGTGTGGAACTTGGATCCCGGCCTTCGCCGGGATGACGTTTTTACGTGTGTTGGCCGTAAAACCGTCGTACGCCCCACTGGGGCCTACGACTTCCGGCGAAGGCCGGAACAATGCCACTGGCATTGTTCCGCCCAAGTTTGTTTGCGTACCGCTCAGGTGTTATTGACCACCAACCTCGGCTCACCCGCAGCAAAACGCTGACGAATCGACGCCGCAATCCCTTTCGCGTCCAGCCCGACGGAAGCCAGCAGCGCCCCCGGATCCCCCTGGTCGATGAACTTGTCCGGCAGCCCCAGGTTCAGCACTGGCTTGGCAATCCCTTCCGCCGCCAGCGCTTCCATTACTGCTGAACCGGCGCCGCCCATCACGCAGCCCTCTTCCACCGTCACCAGGTAGTCGTGCTCCTTGGCCAGGCGCTTGACCAGTTCCACGTCGAGCGGCTTCACGAAGCGCATGTTGGCGACCGTGGCGTTCAGCTCTTCACCGGCGGCGATGCTTGGCGCCACCAGCGAACCGAAGGCCAGGATCGCGATGCCCTTGCCTTCGCGGCGGACTTCGCCCTTGCCCATCTCGATGGAGGTCAGTGCTTCCTGGATCGCGGCGCCGACACCGGCGCCACGCGGATAGCGCACCGCCGCCGGACCAGGATAGTGGTAGGCGGTGGTCAGCATCTGGCGGCATTCGTTCTCGTCCGACGCGGCCATGACGACCATGTTCGGGATGCAGCGCAGGTAGGCCAGGTCGTAGTTGCCGGCGTGGGTGGCGCCGTCGGCGCCCACCAGGCCCGCGCGGTCCAGCGCGAAGGTCACGTCCAGGTTCTGCAGCGCCACGTCGTGGATCAGCTGGTCGTAGCCGCGTTGCAGGAAGGTCGAGTAGATGGCAAGGACCGGCTTCAGGCCTTCGGTCGCGATGCCGGCGGCGAAAGTCACCGAGTGCTGCTCGGCGATGCCGACGTCGAAGTAGCGCTCCGGGTACTGCTGGTGGAAGCGCACCATGCCCGAGCCTTCGCGCATTGCCGGGGTGATGCCGACCAGGCGCTTGTCACTTGCCGCCATGTCGCACAGCCAGTTACCGAACACTTCGGTGTAGGTAATCTTGCTCGGCGCGGTGGCCGGCTTGATGCCCTCGGTCGGGTTGAACTTGCCGGTGCCGTGGTACAGGATCGGCTCGGCCTCGGCCAGCTTGTAGCCCTGGCCCTTCTTCGTCACCACGTGCAGGAACTGCGGGCCCTTGAGTTTCTTGATGTTCTCCAGGGTCGGGATCAGGGAATCCAGGTCGTGGCCGTCGATCGGGCCGATATAGTTGAAGCCGAATTCTTCGAACATGGTGGCCGGGACCACCATGCCCTTGGCGTGTTCTTCGAGTTTACGCGCCAGGTCGAGCACCGGGCCGGGCAGCACGCTGCGGCCGACGTTCTTGGCGGCGGCGTAGAACTGGCCGCTCATCAAACGGGCCAGGTAGCGGTTCAGCGCGCCCACCGGCGGCGAGATCGACATGTCGTTGTCGTTCAGGACCACCAGCAGGTTGCAGTCGTCTTCCACGCCTGCGTTGTTCAGGGCCTCGAAGGCCATGCCGGCGGTCATCGAGCCGTCGCCGATCACGGCGATCGCGTGGCGGTCTTCGCCTTTCAGCTTGGCGGCTTGCGCCATGCCGAGGGCGGCGGAAATCGAGGTCGACGAGTGCGCGGTGCCGAAGGTGTCATAGATGCTCTCGTCGCGCTTCGGGAAGCCCGACAGGCCGTTCAGCTGGCGCAGGGTCGGCATGCGGCCGCGGCGGCCGGTGAGGATCTTGTGCGAATAGGTCTGGTGGCCGACATCCCACACGATGCGGTCGTGCGGAGTGTTGAACACGTAATGCAGCGCGATGGTCAGTTCGACCGTGCCCAGGTTCGAGGACAGGTGGCCGCCGGTTTTCGACACCGAGTCGAGCAGGAACTGGCGCAACTCGGTGGCGAGCGGGGTCAGTTGCGTGCGGGGGAGCTGGCGCAGGTCCGCGGGGTCGTTGATGGTCTCTAGCAGGTTCATTTATGCCTTCCGCTGCACGATGAGGTCCGCGAGTTCGCGCAGCCGCAGTGCTTGTTCTCCAAATGGCGCCAGCGCTTCGTGCGCTTCACGCCGCAATTGCTCGGCCAGTTCCTCCGATTGTTCCAGCCCAAGGATCGACACATAGGTCGGTTTGTTGTCGGCCGCGTCCTTGCCCGCGGTCTTGCCCAGCGTGGCCGAATCGGCCGTCGCATCGAGTACGTCGTCGACCACCTGGAAAGCCAGGCCGATCGCCTTCGAATAGGCGCCCAAGGCTTCCAGTTCGAGCGGCGACAGGTCCTTGCCACACAGCGCGCCCAGGATCACCGAGACGCGCAGCATGGCGCCGGTCTTCAGCTGGTGCATGCGTTCCAGCTCTTCGCGCGTCAGCGCCAGGCCGACGCTGTCCAGGTCGATCGCCTGGCCGCCGCACATGCCGCTCGACCCGGCCGCTTCGGCCAGCAGGCGCAGCATGGTGACCTGGCGTGCCGGGGGCAAGCTGTCGATCCCGGCGAGGGTGTCGAAAGCCTGCGCCTGCAGCGCGTCGCCGACCAGCAGCGCGGTGGCTTCGTCGTAGGCGACGTGCACGGTCGGTTTGCCGCGGCGCAGATCATCGTCGTCCATGCAGGGCATGTCGTCGTGCACCAGCGAATAGACGTGGATCATCTCGACGGCGCTCGCCACCCGCGCCAGCGCCCCGGCGTCACCGCCGAACAGCGCGCCGCTGGCATAGGCCAACAGCGGGCGCACCCGCTTGCCGCCGCCAAGGGCGGTGTAGCGCATGGCTTCGTGCAGCTTGTGCGGCACCGTGCCGGCCGCCGGCAGGAAGGACTCGAGCGCGCGCTCGACCTCCGCCTGCACGTCCTGCATCCACGCGTTGAAGGCCTGTTCCGTCATTGATCGCCCTCGCCTTCCGCGGAGAACGGTTTGAGCATGTCGCCTTCCAGTACCTTGACCTGGGACTCGACCTTTTCCAGCTGGGCCGCGCAGTATTTCACCAGCTCGGAACCGCGCGCATAGGCTGCCACCGACGCTTCAAGGGGAAGCTGGCCGGATTCCATCTGCGAGACCAGCTGGGCCAGCTCGGCCATCGCAGCTTCGAAAGTCTCGGGTGGGGCGCCGTTCGTATTGTTTGCCATAGCTATCTTGTATGGGCGCAAAGGTGCGCCATGGGTCAGTCCAATCGCGTATTTTAGATCAATCCTTCCCCTCAAGGGGCGCACATTGCATCATCCGCAACTTGCCTGTGTGAAACCTTTTACAGCAATGGCGCCCTCCTCGATGAAATCCGTGATTTTTCAACAACTTATTTACACGGTTTCGTCCCTTGCGCGCGACGGGCCAAACCCTTGAGCCGTGTTTCCACGGTATAATCTCCGGTTCTGTCCGAAACACCGTATTCCTCTTCTTAAAATACTGGTCTTTGGATTCTTTCTTCTCTTTGGTAGTACTTGATTAAAGGGGGGTTGGGATGTCCGATCTGGCTACCCACGCCAAGTTGGCGCGCTCGTGCGCGCAGCTTCCGGTAAATGTCTATTTTGATGCGGCACTGCTGCAGCGTGAACAGCAGGCGCTGTTCCGCACTGGCCCGCGCTATGTCGGCCACGAACTGATGGTGCCCGAGGTAGGTGATTTCGCGACACTTGCATCCGAAAACGAAGGCCGCATGCTGGTCCGCAACCCGGGCGGCATCGAAGTGCTGTCCAACGTCTGCCGCCACCGCCAGGCGCTGATGTTCAATGGCCGCGGCAATGCGAACACCATCGTGTGCCCGCTGCACCGCTGGACCTACGACCTGAAGGGCCAGCTGATCGGCGCGCCGCACTTCCCGGAGACGCCCTGCCTGAACCTGTCGAAGACGCCGCTGCAGAACTGGAACGGCCTGCTGTTCGAGCAGAACGGCTACGACGTCATGGACAAGCTGAAGAACATGGAGGTGACGAAGGACCTCGATTTCAGCGGCTACATGTTCGACCACGTCGAGATCCACGAGTGCGACTACAACTGGAAGACCTTCATCGAGGTCTACCTGGAGGATTACCACGTCGAGCCCTTCCATCCGGGCCTGGGCAACTTCGTCTCGTGCGAAGACCTCAAGTGGGAATTCGGGCGCGACTACAGCGTGCAGACCGTGGGCGTGAACCGCGCGCTGCAGAAGGCGGGTTCACCGGCCTATAAGAAGTGGCAGGAACAGATCCTGAAGTTCAACAACGGCCAGCCGCCGAAGTACGGCGCGATCTGGCTGACCCTGTACCCGAACATCATGGTCGAGTGGTACCCGAACGTGCTGGTGGTGTCGACCCTGTGGCCGATCGGCCCGCAAAAGACCCGTAACGTGGTCGAGTTCTACTACCCCGAGGAGTTCGTGCTGTTCGAGCGCGAATTCGTCGAAGCCGAGCGCGCCGCCTACATGGAGACCGCGGTCGAGGATGACGAGATCGCACTGCGCATGGATGCCGGCCGCAAGATCCTGCTCGAGCGCGGCGTCAACGAAGTCGGCCCCTACCAGTCGCCGATGGAAGACGGGATGCAGCACTTCCATGAGTGGTACCGAAGTAAACTAGAATTGTAACGATGCCCTCTCTCTGGATGCTGTTTGCCAGCTTCGCGTTCGCCGCCATGGGCGCGGGCGTGAAGCTGGCCTCCGAGTTTTACTCCACCTCAGAACTCGTCATGTACCGCGGCCTGATCGGCACGCTGGCGCTCTTCATGATCGTGCGCCACCGCGGCGGCACGTTCAAGACCGTCTTCCCCAAAGAACACATCTGGCGCAGCACGGTGGGCGTGATCTCGCTCTGGCTGTGGTTCTTCGCCATCACGCGCCTGCCGCTGGCGACCGCCGTCACCCTCAACTACATGGCGCCGATCTGGATCGCGGCCTTCATGTTCGCCGTCGGCTGGTGGAAAGGCAGCAAGATGCCCGAGTGGCCGCTGGTGCTGGCGATCGCCATGAGCTTCTTCGGCGTCACCCAGGTGCTGCGCCCAGCCTTTGAGACCAACCAGTGGCTGGGCGGGCTGGCGGGCGTCTGCTCGTCGGTGATCTCGGCCATGGCCTACATGCAGGTGCGTAAGCTGGGCCAGATGGGCGAGCCGGAATACCGCGTGGTGTTCTACTTCTCGCTGACCACCGCGCTGGCCGGCCTGCTAGGTGTGCTGCTGGGCGACGGTCCCAAGGGCGCAGTATTCCAGAGCCATACCCTGGCCAGCGGCGCCCTGCTGCTGGGCATCGGCGTGCTGGCCCTGATGGCCCAGATGGCGATGACCCGCGCCTACCGCGTCGGCAAGGTGTTGGTGGTGGCCAACCTGCAGTACACCGGCATCGTGTTTTCCAGCCTGTGGGGCCTGGCGCTGTGGGGCGACAGCTTCGACTGGCACGTCTGGATGGGTATCGGCGTCATCCTCGCGTCCGGCATCGCCGCGACGTTCTACAATACGCGCAGTACGTCCAAGGGCGCCGTGGTCAAGGACACCGACCCGATCGCCAGCGAAACCTGAGGAGCGTTATGTACACAACCCTGATCAGCGCCGCCGACCTGGCCGCGCACATCGCTGACCCGAACTTCGTGGCGGTCGACTGCCGCCACGACCTGATGAACCCGGCCGCCGGCCGCGAAGGCTTTGCCATCGGCCACCTGCCGGGCGCGGTCTTCGGCGACATCGAGACCCAGCTGTCGGGCGCCAAGCATGGCCCGGACGGCGTGTTCCGCGGGCGCCACCCGCTGCCGGAAAAGGAAGCGCTGATCGAGACCTTGCGCGGCTGGGGCGTCAACGACGGCTCCCAGGTCGTCGCCTACGACGCGCACGGCGGCATGTTCGCGGCGCGCCTTTGGTGGCTGCTGCGCTGGCTCGGCCACGAAGCGGTGGCGGTGCTGGACGGCGGCATGGCCGCCTGGCAGTCGCTCGGCCAGCCGCTCAGCACCGATGTCGTCGCCAAACCGCGCGGCGGCATCACGCTGCGTGCGCCGTTCGTCCCCACCGTGACGGTGGCCGAGGTGTTAGACAACGTCGACAAGGGCGAGCGCATCGTGATCGACGCGCGCGCCAGCGACCGTTTCCGCGGCGAGAACGAAACGATCGACCCGGTGGGCGGTCACATCCCCGGCGCGAAGAACCGCTTCTTCAAGGACAACCTGCAGCCTGACGGCCGTTTCAAGGACGCCGCCACGCTGCGTAATGAATTTGCGCCGCTGGTGGACGACCCGACGAAGGCCATCATGCAGTGCGGCTCCGGCGTAACCGCCTGCCACAACCTGCTGGCGCTGGAAGTCGCCGGCATGCCGGGCGCCGCGCTGTATCCGGGGTCGTGGAGCGAATGGGTCGGCGACAAGACGCGTCCGGTCGCCACAGGCGCCGCCTGAACAAGGGGGCATCCAATGAAGAAATCAGCAGCAACGAAGGATAACGCAGCAATGTCGGACCAGGATAAATCGAACGCAGGCGCGCCCGCGCTGGAGATTCCCGAAGCGGTTGCGGCCGCCCTGAGCGGCTGGGTACAGCAGGTCGCCGAGCAGACCGCCGCACCAGTGCGCGACGCGCTGGCGGAAGCCGAAGCCGATGCCGCCGAACTGCGCGAAAGCAGCGCCGCCCTGGCGTCCGCCCGGGACCAGGCCCTCGCTGCCTCGGCCGAGCACGAAGCGGAGATCGAACGCCTCACCGCCGAAGTGCGCGACGCGCGCCAGGTCGCCACCGATGCCCTGGTCAGCAAGGCCAAGGACCAGCTGGCGATCGACGGCAAGGACCGCCAGTTGGCGGACCTGCGCGCCCAGCTCGAACGCAACGTCGCGGCCCAGGCGAGCGAATCGGATGCGCGCCTGGCCGCCGAGATGGAGCTGGTCGGCGCCACCACCGCGCGCGACAACTTCGCTAACGAAGTGAAGTCGCTGCGTGCGCAGCTGGACAAGTCCTACGCCGAGCGCAGCGCCCTGCGCACCGAGCTGGAAGGCCTGCGCGGCAAGAAATAAGGAAGTATATCGGGCCGCGCTCGCGGCCCGACAAAGCCCGGGTGCCTCAGTGCCCGCGCTTAGTGCCCACGATTGAGTAGCAGCACGATGACGACGCCCAGCCCGATCAGGAGGATCTGCGGGATCGATTCCTTGACCGTGGCGCGGCGCTGCATCTGCGGCATCAGGTCGCTCACTGCGATATAGATGAAACCCGACGAGGCAAATACCAGCACGTAGGGAATCAGTCCGCTCGCCTTGTCCAGCGTGAAGTAGCCGAGCAGGCCGCCCACCACCGCCATCAGGCTGCACAGCAGGTTGAAGACATAGGCGCGCAGGCGCGAGAAACCGGCGTTGAGCAGCACGATGAAGTCGCCGATCTCCTGCGGGATCTCGTGCGCGACGATGGCCAGCGCGGTGACGATGCCCAGTTCCGGGTTGGCGAGGAAGGCCGCAGCGATCAGGATGCCGTCGGTGAAGTTGTGCATCGCGTCGCCCAGCAGGATCATCCAGCCCGACTTGCCTGCCTGGTGCGCGTCATGCCCGTGCGCGTGGTGGTGGCCGTCGCCCTCATGGTGGTGCGAATGGCGCAGGATCGCCAGCTTCTCCAGGGTGAAGAAGGCCAGCAGGCCGCCCAGCAGGGTCGCGAACAGGCTGTGGGTGTCGGCCTGCGATTCGAAAGCCTCCGGCAGCGCATGCAGCAGCGAGGTGGCCAGCATGATGCCGACCGACAGGCTGACCATCCGCTCCACTGCCTTGGACAGCAGCGAGAACGAGAAGACCGCAGCGGCAGAAATGCTGACGACGCCGGCGATGACGGTCGCCAGCAGAATGGAAGAAAGGACGGGGTCGATGTTAAAGCCTCTTGTTCTGGTCTTGCCGGAATGCCTCAAAACTGTGAGGCACTCCTACGGCCTAGTGCGGGCCGCAAACCGGGCATTGTAACCTGCCCGGTTTATCGTCGTGCAAGATCAGGCGACGCCGTGCGTGGCAAACCAGTTCAGCGCCTTGCTCCAGCCATCCTTCGCGTCCGCGGCATTGAAGCTCGGGCGGTAGTCGGCATGGAAGGCGTGGCCCGAATTCGGGTAGACGTGGATCTGCGATTTGCTGTTGCCGGCATTGAGCGCGGTGCGCATGCGCTCCACGGTATCGAGCGGGATGCCCCCATCCTTGGCGCCGTACAGGCCGAGCACCGGCACCTTCAGGTTCTGGGCGACGTCGATCGGGTGCTTCGGCTGCAGCGGGTTCGATTCGCCTACCAGGCGGCCGTACCATGCCACGCCCGCCTTGACGTCCGGGTTGTGGGCCGCATACAGCCAGGTGATGCGGCCGCCCCAGCAGAAACCGGTGATGCCCAGCTTGTCGGTATTCCCGCCGCGCTGCTTGGTCCACTTGACCACGGTGTCGAGGTCGGACATGACCTGGGCATCGGGCGTCTTCGAAATGATCTTCGACATCAGCTCGGGCATCGGGGTCTTGGTGGCATCGCCCTGGCGCACGAACAGATCCGGCGCCACGGCCAGGTAGCCAGCCTTGGCGAAGCGGCGCGCCACGTCCTTGATGTGTTCATGGACGCCGAAGATCTCGGAAATCACGAGGATCACCGGCAGGTTGGTGCGGTCCTTCGGCTGGGCGCGGTAGACCGGCACGTCCTGGCCGTTGATGACGACGATGTGGTCGGCGGCGTCCAGGCCTTCGGTACTGGTCTGGATCTGGGTCTGCGCCACCACCGGCAGGGCCGCGACGGCGAATCCGCTGCCCATGGCAGCTTTCAGGAAGACGCGGCGATCGACGCCGTCGCTGAACGCGCTGGCGGACAACAGGTTTTCGGCGTCGCTGATGTGGTCTTTCATGTGCACCCCTCCGGTTGTGTTGGACAGGCTTGCTATATTAGCAAAGTCCAAAGCGGCGCACGCTTGCTGTCGAAAGTAAGTGCGACAACTCCGACACATTAACGCGCCGTCCGCTGGCACTATTGTTGAGTAGGCAAGGTTTACGATGAAGCCAACTCATGGACGGTCGGAGCGCTATGCCGGTTCAGTCAGCAAACACATCGAGAAAGCAGCGCGAGGGCGCTTACTGCGGCAGGACGAGCGCCAGCACCGGAGCACGGCGGCACATACACAGTAAAACCGGAAACGGGCACGCTGCGAGCGTTGCGAGCGCCGAACTGGAAGCGGTGTGCCGGGAAATCCGGCGCCGGCAGCCACGGTGAGATTGGCATGGCCGATGGTATTCATGTTGTGCCTTGCATGCTTTCGACCCCCACAAAGAAAAACACCGGTGCTCGCGCGGAGGCACCGGTGTCATTGCGACGACGCTAGCGCACCGTCACATCACGGCTGCGGATTCCACCCCGCCCCGTTGCCATACCCGGCAAACACCTTGTCGCGCGAAGCGAAGCGGTTCGCCACGTCGGTGTCGCTCAGGATGTAGCCGCCGACCCGTGCCGCCTGGTTCAGCGGATTGCCTGCCATGTCGGTACTGCCGTACTCGCGCCATCCCGCGTCGGCGCGCGCCACCGCCGGATTCGGCGCCGGCTGGCCGTTCACGCCCTGCCCTGCCCAGCCGACCGCCGCCACGTGGGTATCCATCTTGGTGTTGATGAAGGCGATGTTGTCCCAGCTCGCGGTGCCGCCGGGGCTACGCGCCAGGTAGGTGGCGCCGTTCGGCACGTCGCCGCGCAGCGGGCCCGGGCCGGGGCCGTGGGTCAGTGCGCTGTTCAGGAACACGTAGCCGATGTCGGAGGCCGCGCCAACGCGCGCCTGCAGGATGTAGCCGCCGCTGCTGGCATTCGCGCTGTCGCCCACCGAACGGATCTCGCTCTCTTCGAACAGGGCGGCGCGGCTGCTGCCCCAGATGAAGTCGACGTTACCCTCCACCAGGGTGCGGTAGAACCAGGACCAGCCCTTCAGGTTAAGCGTGTCCTGCTCGCTGTAGAAGCTGGCGTTCTTTGCCACCAGGCGGCCGTCGCTGTTGAAGTAGATGGTCTCGGCCTGGCCCGAAATGCTGCTTGAACGGATGGTGGTGTTCTTCAGGCTCAGGGTATCGAGGCTGAGCATGTCCGACGCCTCCACCAGCATCACTGCACGCCCGCCGGATGGCGAACCCGCAGCGGTGCTGGACTGGCTGCTGCCGGTGCCCGGGTTCAGGGTCTCGTTGTTGGTGTACGAGATCATGACGCCGTCGCGGCTTTCGCCCTTGATGCTGACCTTGTCCTTGCCGTTCAGGTACAGCAGTTCCTCGTAGCGGCCATTGCGGATGTTGATCGTCACCGACTCCGTCTTCGCGACATTCTGCATCGCGTAGTTGAGCGCGCCCTGTACGGTGCGGAAGTCGGCCTCGCCGTCGTCGTCCACCGTCAGGCTGCTGCCGCTCGGTGCAGCGCTCTTCGTGGTGAAGGTCCAGCCGGCCGCCTTGCCGAGGCCGACGAAGGAAGTGCCGCCAATGCTGGTGTTGTTGAACACACCGTCCGCGATCGCCACGTAGTACTCGGTGCCGTAGGCCAGCTTGTTACTGTGCGGCTTGATGGTCACCGTGTTGCCGACGATCTTGATCGGCGCGGTGTTGACCTTGCGGACCAGCGCCTGCCCGGCGTAACCGAGTGCGTCGGTTTCGCCGCTCAGGCGGATGACGTCCATCAGCGCATCGTCGACCTTGCGGAAGATGCGGATGCTGCCGCTGGTGCCGAGGGTCGGCGGCTTGTCGAACACCAGTTTTAGCGAAGCGTCGATGTGGGCCGCGCTCTCCAGCGGCGCCGGGGAGCTGGCACCCTGCAGGGCATAGGTCTGGGTCGGCTGCATGAACTGCGGCGCGATGGTGGCCGCAATGCTGCGGGTGATCGAAGGCTCGGAGCCGCTACGGAACACGATGTCGGCCTTGCCGGCGCCCACCGCGGTCAGGGTCACGGTCGTGCCGCTAGTAGTCACCGACACCACGGCCGGGTTGCTCGACTCCACCGTGAAGCTGTCCGGCTGGTTGTCGCTGGCCACGGCGCTGACCTTCACCTGGTAAGGCGCGTCGCCGACTTCCGCCGAATACGCGAGGCCGGCCGGGTCGATATTCAGCTGCACGGGCTTGAGCCGCGGATCGCCGACGCGCACGTCATCGATCATGAAGGTCTTGTTGGCCGTGTACAGGCCGATCAGGCCGCGCTGCGTGAAGGCCGTATCGGTAACCGAACCGAGGTTGCGGCCATCGAGGTAGACCGTCAGCGTGCTGCCGATCATCTCGAAGCGCACCGTGTAGAAGGCCGCATCCATCTCGATCGGCGTGCGCACCTGGCGCGGCCGGCTCAGCGAGTTGTTCAGCATCTTGGCGATTTCCACCTGGGTGCTGGCGGTGCTGCTCTGCACGTTCAGGCCAGCGCCATACCAATTGTTCGCATCGACGTAGCGCGTGACGAGGTAGAGCAGCTTGTTGCCGGTCGTACCGTTGGTCATCGGACGGATGCGCGCTTCGACGAAGTAGTCGCCCGAGGGCACGCCGCCGAAGGCGCTCGGCTTGACCAGCGCGAGCACGCCGCCGGTACTGGCCGCGGTGTACTGCAGCACCTTGTTGTCGCCGCCGACCACTTCGGACTTGACGCTGAAGCTGCCGTTCGGGCCCGTCACCGGCAGCAAGTTCCACTTGGCGCTGGTGCCGTCCTGGAAGTCGTCGCAGAAGTACAGGCCGGTCGCCGGGCAGGTCAGGGTCGGGTTCTGGTCCACGCTGACCTTGCCGGTGCCGCTGATCGTCGTGCTGATTTTGCCCACGCCCGCCTGCGCCAGCGCATTGGCTTTCACCAGGGCCGTCGGACGCGCGCTGAAGGCATACGGCGGAGTCCAGGTGACGTCATTCGACACCGAGCAGGCGCCCAGCGGCGCGCCGTTGAGCTGCGATCCGCTGTCCTTGAAGAAGCCGGGGTTCGCGCTGCTCATGTTGGTGACGACCTGGTCGCAACGCTGGGCGCCGGCGATCTCGAACACGTTATTGTTCGACAGGATCTTGGCCGCCTTCCCTGCCGCGACGCTGACACTGTGCGCATAGGGCGAGGCCGTCTTGCTGCCAACGAAGTAGTTGTTGAAGACGTGGACCTGGCCGAAGCGCACGCGCGGGGCGCGCTGCACGATGTCGCGGTACACGTTGTTGCTGAAGGTGACCCGCAGCTTGCCTTCGTCGGCGGTAGCAGAATCGCTGCCGCCAACCAGGGTGTTCTTGTCGTGCTGGCCGAAGACGTTGTACGAGACCGTCACGTAGTCCGAGGCGTTGGTGATGTCGAGCGAACCGTCGTGGCACTGCTTCTTCTTGCCGTTCTCGATCGGCAGGAAGTTGTCGGTCAGTGGCTCGTCGGTGAAGGTCACGCGGTCGACCCAGACGTGATTCGAGCCCGAGACGCCGATCGCGTCGTAGGCCGAATTCCAGTTGCCGGTAGCGCCATCGGTCGGGTCCCACACCGGCTCGACGTCGCAGGGCGCGACGATCTTGAGGTTGCGGATGATGACCTGGGAGATGTTCGATACCAGCACGGTGCCGTTGATGATGCCGGCATTGGCGTCGGCGCCGATCAGCGTGGTATTGCTCTTGAGGCGAATCGCCCCGCGTGCGGCCTGGTCGGCGGTCGAGGTGAAGGGCTTCCCCTCGGTCATGTCGATGGTGCCGACCAGCTTGATGATTTTCGGATTGTCGGCGCCGTTGGCGATCGCCGCCAGCAGCTCGGAGCGTTTGGTGACGGTGTAGATGTTATCAAGGGTGGCGGCCGAACCGCCAGTGGTGCCGCCGGCCTGGGCGGCCCAGCCGTCGCTTGGGGCGCTCTGGCGCGCCGGGTCGGTCGCGGCAGTCGCGGCCGCGGCAGACGCCGACGTGCCGAACGCCATCAGCAAGGCGACGGCGCATGCCGATGCCTTGAAACCTGAGTGTTTCATGTGAACCTCCTGGAACAGGATGGAAAAGGTTTAGCCTTGTGGCGTGCTTTTACGGCGACGGCTCAGGGCGAAGCCGGTCAGGCCCGCCAGCGCCAGGCCGATGCTGCCCGGCTCGGGCACGCTGGCTGCGGCGGCGTCGAGCTGCGCCGAGAAGCTGCCGAACTCGCTGTTCCAGGTGACATGGGAAAGGTCGATTGCGATCGTGTGGTCGTTCACCATCGACAGCACCGGCAGATTGTCGATGCCGCTGGTGTCGAGCAGCGTGAAGCCGCCGATGCGCTGCCCCAGGCCGGCGCCGAAGTCGAAGACCAGGCGATAGTCGCCCGGCACCGTGATGAAGGCGTTGGAGTAGACGGTGAATTGGCCGGCGTTGCTGAAATCGATGCCGAACAGGGCATCGGCGGTGAAGAACTCGAGTTCTTCCCAGCCATTCGGATCGATCGTCGAAGTGTTGCTGCCCGGTTGGAAGTTGTTGTCCAGCGCGAGGATGCCGCTGGCGGCGCCGTTGTAGGTGCCGGCAATGGTCGTGCCTTGCAGGGAAATCGGTGCCGCGCCCGCCTGGGTTGCCGTGAGCGCTGCAGCCAATACCAGTGTCTCCAGAATGATTTTTGTTTTCATTTCTTGGTCCTGATTGGTGTGAAGAAGAGAGTGCCGGCCGCACGAACCGCGCCGGCGCCAGCTGCCGAACTCGGCATTGGGCGTGGAAAGCTTAGCACGGATGCATTGGATTTGGTCGGTCCATTTATATGTTTGGTCAGACCGAATGTCTTAAATTGGTAAACCGTGCACGAAGCGACACAAATAATTTCTGCATGGAAAAACTCGCTCTTACCGGTAATCCGGCTTCACATTTCTTTACCTGCCACACACACTCCCGCCAAACGCCAGTCCTAGAGTGGAGTTCCACCCATCACAAAGGAACGCTCATGAATACGCAAAAGCACCAACAGGCCGGGACGCGTCCGCTACGGCGCGCATTGGTCGCTGTCGCGCTGGCAGCTGCGGCCGCCGGCGCCAGCTACGCCGGCAGTGGCGCCGGCTTTCACCCTTCCGCGCATCCAGGTCCCCTGGCAATGGATGCCGCTGCCATGGATGCCCACATCGACAGGATGGTCGCGCAGCTTGCGGGCGATGCCACGCCGGAGCAGCAGGCCCGGGTGGCTGCCATCGCCAAGCGGGCGATGGCCGACCTGCGCCCAATGCACGAGCAGCGCAAGCAGATCTTCGCGAGCGCGCATGCCTTGCTCATGGCGCCGGTGGTCGACCGCGCCGCACTCGAACAGCTGCGCGCTGCCCATGTGCAGGAGTTCGATGCCGGCAGCCGCCGCATCCTGGAAGCGGTCGCGGATGCCGCGGACTTGCTGACGCCCGCGCAGCGGCTGCGTTTCGCCGGGCATTTGAGGCAGGTGATGCTCTAAGGTAAGATGACTCATGGTCCAGACTGTCCTGATGATCGAAGACGATGCGCGCCTCGCCGGGATGGTCGCAAGCTACCTGGCGCCGCACGGTTTCGCGATCCGGCATGCCGCGAACGCACAGGAAGGCATCGCCATCTTGCAGCGCGAGCAGGACACCGACCTGGTCCTGCTCGACCTGATGCTGCCGGACGCCGACGGTCTCGATGTCTGCCGCCGGATCCGGGGGCTTGCGGCGCCGCTGTGCGCCGTGCCGATCGTGATGCTGACTGCCAAGGGCGAGCCGCTGGACCGCGTCGTCGGGCTGGAGATCGGCGCCGACGATTACCTCCCCAAGCCCTTCGAGCCGCGTGAACTGCTGGCGCGGCTGCGCGCGGTGCTGCGGCGCCCACCCATGGCGTCCGATCCGGCGGACCAGGTGCTGCATTTCGGCCGCCTCGCCATCGATCCCGGGGCGCGCACAGTACGGCTCGACGGGCAGGCGCGTGCCCTCACCTCCTACCAGTTCGACCTGCTGGTCACACTGGCCGAGCGCGCCGGCCGGGTGCTGTCGCGCGACCAGCTCCTCGAGGCGGTCAAGGGACATGGCCTCGATCCTTTCGACCGTTCGATCGATGTCCACATCGGGCGCCTGCGCATCGCGATCGAGGACGACGTGAAGCAACCGCGCCGCATCATCACCGTGCGCGGCGCCGGCTACGTGTTTGCGAAGGTGCAGGATGCCTGACTCCGACGCGCGCGCGCTCGCGCCCTGGCGCCGCCTGTACCTGCGGTTCTACCTGGCGCTTCTGGCCAGTTTGGTCCTGGCCGCCTGCCTGTTCGGCTTCGCGCACCTGCATTTCGATCCCGCCCGTGCGGGCCTGGCGATCCTCGGGCGGCACGGAAGTGCCCTGGGATTCGTCGTGCTGCTGGTCGTGATCGCGCTGCTGGTTGCGCTCTGCGCCTATCCGGTGGTCCGCCGCCTGACCGGGCGCCTCGAGCGGCTGCAAGACAGCGTCGAAGCATGGGGAGCGGGACAGCTGGCGACGCGGGTAGCAGTCGAAGGCGACGATGAAGTAGCGCGTCTGGCGGTGAGTTTCAATGGCTCGGCGGCGCGCATCGAGGCGCTGCTCACTGCGCAAAAATCGCTGCTGGCGAACGCCTCGCATGAACTGCGCTCGCCGCTGGCGCGCATCCGCATGGCGGCCGAACTGATGGCGGAAGGGGCGACGCCTTCCCTGCGCGCCGAGTTGCAGCGCAATGTCGGCGAACTGGATGGATTGATCGAGGAGCTCCTGCTCGCCAGCCGCCTCGATGCGGCGGCGAGCGCCGTGCCGACACTGGAGGAAGTTGACCTGACCGGCTTGGTGGCGGAGGAATGCGCGCGCGTCGGCGCGCAACTGGACGCGCATGCGTATCGCGTCATGGGCGATCCGAAACTGCTGCGCCGCATGGTGCGCAACCTGCTGGAAAACGCGGTCCGTTACGGGGCGGGTTCGACGGTCGAGGTGCGCATTGCGGCAAACGGAGCGGAACAACTCGTACTCGACATCTGTGACGGCGGGCCCGGTATTCCTGAACATGAGCGGGAACGGATTTTCGAGCCGTTCTACCGCATTGCCGGATCAAGCGAAAGCGCCGGTGGCGTCGGCCTGGGCCTGAGCCTCGTGCGCCAGATCGCGCGCCACCACGGCGGCGACGTGCGTTGCATGCCACGCGAAGCGGGCAGCTGTCTGCGGGTGACGCTGCCGCCCACGCTACATTAGTGCGCTTGCTCCCAGTTCGGCCCCACACCGGTCTCGGCCACCAAGGGCACCTTCAGCGTCGCCACGCTGGCCATCAATTCGGGCAGCTTGACGCGCACCAGTTCCAGCTCGGCTTCCGGCACCTCGAGCACCAGTTCGTCGTGCACCTGCATGATCATGCGCGTGCCCAGCTTGTCGGCCTCCAGCCAGCCCTGCACCGCGATCATGGCCAGCTTGATCAGGTCGGCCGCCGTGCCCTGCATCGGCGCATTGATCGCCGCGCGTTCGGCGCCGGCGCGGCGCGGGCCGTTCGGCGAGTTGATCTCCGGGAGCCACAGGCGGCGACCGAACACGGTCTCGACATAGCCGCGCGCTTTGGCTTGTAACCTCGTCTCGTCCATGTACTGCTTCACACCGGCGAAGCGGGCGAAGTAGCGGTCGATGTAGCTGGACGCCGCGGAACGCTCGATGCCCAGGTTCTGGGCCAGGCCGAAGGCGCTCATGCCGTAGATTAGACCGAAGTTGATCACCTTCGCATAGCGGCGCTGCTCGCTCTGCACTTCTTCCGGGGCGATGCCGAAGATCTCGGCGGCGGTCGCGCGGTGGATGTCCTCGCCCTCCGCGAAGGCTTTCAGCATGGCCGGGTCGCCCGAGATGTGCGCCATGATGCGCAGCTCGATCTGCGAGTAGTCGGCCGACACGATCACGCTGCCCGGCGGCGCGATGAAGGCTTCGCGGATGCGGCGCCCTTCGCTCGTCCTCACCGGGATGTTCTGCAGGTTCGGTTCGTTCGAGGACAGGCGGCCCGTGATCGCCACCGCCTGCGCGTAGTTGGTGTGCACGCGGCCGGTCTTCGGGTTCACCATCTTCGGCAGCTTGTCGGTGTAGGTCGACTTCAGCTTCGACATGCCGCGGTATTCGAGCAGGATCTTCGGCAGCGGATAGTCCTCGGCCAGCTTCTGCAGCACCTCTTCGTCGGTCGAGGGCGCGCCGGTGGCGGTCTTCTTGATCACCGGGAGGCCGAGCTTACCGAAGAAGATCTCGCCGATCTGCTTGGGCGAACCCAGGTTGAAGGGGCCGCCGGCCGCCTCATACGCCTGCTGTTCCAGCTCCTGCATGCGCGCGCCCAGCTCGGACGACTGCACCTCGAGCAGCGCGCTATCGATCAGGACGCCGTTGCGCTCGATCTTCTGCAGCACTTCCATGGTCGGCATCTCGATTTCGCGGTAGATGCGGGTGAGGCCGGCGTCGCTCTCGACGTGGGGCAGCATGCTCTGGTGCAGGCGCAGGGTGATGTCGGAATCCTCGGCCGCATACTCGGTCGCGCGTGCCAGCTCCACCTGGTCGAAGCAAATCATGTTGGCGCCCTTGCCGCACACGTCCACGAAAGGAATCGTGGTGTAGCCGAGGTGGCGCATCGCCATGGTGTCCATGTCGTGCGGCTTGTGCGACTCGAAGACGTAGGACTGCAGCAGGGTGTCGTGCACGATCCCGGCAAGCTTGACGCCGTGGTTCTCGAAGATGTGCATGTCGTATTTCAGGTTCTGGCCGAGCTTCGGCTTGGCCGGGCTCTCCAGCCAGGGGCGCATCTTCTCCAGCACGTGTTCGCGGTTCAGCTGGTCGGGCGCGCCGGCGTAGCGGTGCGCCAGCGGGATGTAGGCGCCCTTGCCTGCTTCGACCGACAGCGAGATGCCCACCATCTCGGCCGTCATCGGGTCGAGCGAGGTGGTTTCGGTGTCGACCGAGGTCAGTTCGGCCGCGTCGACCAGCGCCAGCCACTTGTCGAGCTGCTCCTCGGTGAGGACGGTCTCGTACTCGCCCTTGATGATCGCCATCCCCGGCAGCGTGCCCGACGCGCCTTCCGGGGAATTCAGCGGCGCGCCGCCAGGACCGGCGCCGCGTGCGGGCGCCACTGCGCCGTCGGCACGGCCGCCGCCGCTCAGGTCGCGCAGCATGGTCTTGAAGCCGTAGCGCTGGAAGAAGTCGCGCAGCGCTTCGGCGTCTTCCGGACGGCCGATCAGGGTCTCTTCGAAGGAGACCACGTGGTTCACCAGGTCGCAGTCGGTCTTTACGGTGATCAGTTCGCGGCCCTTCGGCAGCCACTCCAGCGCCGCGCGCAGGTTCTCGCCGACCGCGCCGGTGATGGCATGGGCGTTCTCGATCACGCCGTCGAGCGAATTGTGCAGGGTCAGCCACTTCACCGCGGTCTTCGGACCGCACTTGTTCACGCCCGGGACGTTGTCGACGGTGTCGCCGATCAGGGTCAGGTAGTCGATGATGCGGTTCGGCGGCACGCCGAACTTGGCGATCACGCCGGCTTCGTCGAGCTTGTCGTTGGTCATGGTATTGATGAGCATGACCTTGTCGTTGACCAGCTGGGCCAGGTCCTTGTCGCCGGTCGAGATCACGGTCTTCATGCCGCGCGCGGCCGCCTGCACCGCGAGGGTGCCGATCACGTCGTCGGCCTCGACGCCGTCGACCATCAGGATCGGCCAGCCGAGGTGGCGCACCACTTCGTGGATCGGTTCGATCTGCCTGCCCAGGTCTTCCGGCATCGAGGCGCGCGTGGCCTTGTATTCCGGATAAAGGTCGTCGCGGAAGGTCTTGCCCTTGGCGTCGAACACGCAGGCGATATAGGCCGCCGGATAATCGGCGCGCAGGCGGCGCAGCATGTTGACCATCCCGTGCATGGCGCCGGTCGGGAACCCGTCCGCGCTGCGCAGGTCGGGCAACGCGTGGTAGGCGCGGTAAAGGTAGCTGGAACCGTCAACGAGCAGCAGGGTATTTTCCATAGGGAGACAAGGCAAATAAGGCAAACAAAGTGTCCAGCATTATCGCAGAAGTCGCGCCCCAGGACGGCGGGCGCGGCGGTTCAAAGGCTGCACACTTTTCACAGGGAAGCGTGTCTGTTTGTTACAATGAACTAAACGACACAAGGTGACCATCATGTTGCGCACATCTTCCCGCCTGAAACTCCTGACGCTGTGCCTGATCGCACAGGCCGGCCTGGCTGCGGCGCAGTCGCAGCCTACCCAGCAGCGCCCGGCCCAGACTCCGCCCCAGCTCGAGCGTATCGAACCGGGCAGCGACGTGCCAACCACCACCATTCCGCCGAAAGAACGCACCCGTATCACCGAAAAGCGGGCCAACGACGGTTCGGTCACCGAAGTGGAAGTGCAAAGCGGCAAGAGCCGCTACATCATGAAGCCCAATGTTGCACCTGGTAACGCCCAACCCGGCGACGCCCAGAGCAGCGCGATCCGTGCCCCACAATGGCAGGTCCTGGAATTCGACTTTGGTAACCCGAAAAAGCAGACGGCCGACCAGGCAGCTGCGGCTCCGTCGCCGGCACCCGCCCGGGCAGGCGTGCCCGCGCGCGCCGACGCACCGCCTCCGCCACCGCTGGAACCCGTCGAGAAAAAATAATCCTGGCGCTGCCGTCGCGATGGCCACGGCAGCCGACCCTCACCTTTGTTGCTAGCACATGGCAGTTTTCACCGCGGTCTCGCTGGACGACCTTTCCCAGTGGATCAAGCAGTTCCCCCTCGGCCGCGCTCTCGCGCTTGAAGGCATTTCCTCCGGCATCGACAACAGCAACTTCTTCCTCACGGTCGAACGTGGGGAATTCGTGCTGACCATTTTCGAGAACCTCGCATTCGAACAGCTGCCCTTCTACGTGCAGCTGATGCGCCACCTGGCACAGCGCGGCATTCCCGTGCCGGCGCCGGTGCCGAACGCGGACGGCGAACTGGTGGTCACCCTGCACAGCAAGCCAGCCATCATCGTCAGCCGCCTGAGCGGCGCTTCGCAGCTGGATCCGCAGCCGGCGCACTGCGCCGAAGTCGGCACCATGCTGGCGCGCATGCACCTGGCGGGACGCGACTTTGCGCTGAACCAGCCAAACCTGCGTGGACTGGACTGGATCACGGCCACCGCGCCGACAGTCATGCCGCTCATTTCGGAACCCGAAGCGGCGCTGCTGCGCAACGAGGTCGCATTCCAGCGCGACTTCGCCGGCACCGCCACCTACGCCGCGCTGGCGCGTGGCCCGGTGCACGCGGACCTGTTCCGCAACAACGTGATGTTCGAAGGCGAGCGCCTGACCGGTTGCTTCGATTTTTACTTTGCCGGCGTCGACACCTGGCTGTTCGACGTCGCCGTGACCGTCAACGACTGGTGCGTCGACCTGGCCACTGGTATCCTCGACGAAGCGCGGGTGCAGGCGCTGCTGGCCGCCTACCACGCGGTGCGTCCGTTCACGCTTGAAGAACACGCGGCCTGGCTGCCGATGCTGCGCGCCGGCGCGCTGCGTTTCTGGCTGTCGCGCCTGTACGATCTCCATATTCCGCGTGCGGCCGAACTCCTGACGCCGCACGACCCAACCCATTTCGAACGCATCCTGCGCGCGCGCATCGAGCGCGGCGCACCTGAACTGCCCACATGAACTCTATTCCCGCAATCACCGGCTGGCACTGGCTCAAGCAAGGCGCCGGCCTGTTCCGCAAACAACCGGCCGCGCTGACCACGCTGCTGTTCGCGAACATCCTGATCAGCATCGGCATCAGCGCGGTGCCCCTCCTTGGGCCGATGGTTGCCGTGGTCCTGATCCCCTCGTTCTCGATGGCTTTCATGAAGGCCTGCCTGATGATCGAGAATGGCGAACGCGTGACGCCCGGCGTGCTGCTGACGGGCTTCCGCAAGCCGGTGCTGGCGGACCTGTGCAAGGTGGGCCTGATCTACCTGGGCGTGTCGCTGCTGATGGCGCTTCTGATGCGCTTCGCGGTGGATCCGGGCTTCTGGGAACAGATGGCGCGCCAGGGCCGCGAAGGCGGCCAGCCGCAGGTGGCGGCCGGCGACGTGCTGGGCATGCTGGCCGTGTTCGGCCTGGACGTGATCATCCTGATGTCGCTGTGCTTCGCGGCGCCGCTGACCTACTGGCAGAAAATGAGCGCGGGTAAAGCGGTGTTCTACAGCTTCTTCGCCGTGGTGCGCAGCGCCCGCGTGTTCATCGTGCTGTTGCTGGCCTGGTTCGCGATCTTCATCGCGATCACCAGCGTGATCACCATGCTGCTGGGCGCGTCGAACATGACGCGCGTGGTGCTGATGTGGCTGATCTTCCTGTTCATCCTGCTGCTGCAGTGCGCGATGTATGCGGGGTACAGGCAGATTTTCGGGAAGCCGGTGGATGCGACGGCAACCGGTAAGGTCGATCTCGGCAAGTAAGAAGACCCTATTCTTTTGTTTGCCTAAAAACCGTCATTCCCGCGAAGGCGGGAATCCAAGTTTGTTCGCGTCTCGATAGCGCGAGCAAAAATTGGATCCCGGCCTTCGCCGGGATGACGGTTTTATGGCTAACGCAGGGAATTGGTTAGCCGATAGGACGGCCGACAATCAGCGGCCGACCCGCTCGAGCTTCGCCACCGACAAATCCAGCACCTTCATCCCCGCCGAACCGAAGTTGATCTGCGCGCGCGCCGCGCCCGCCCCGCCTTCGATATTCACGATCACGCCTTCGCCGAACTTGGCGTGGCTCACCGATTCGCCCACGCGCCAGCCGGAGCCGTTGCCGGACTTCTGGGTGATCTGCTGGGCGATGCGGTTGTCCGAACCCTCGCGGAAGTTGGCGTCGTCCCAGGCCGTGGTCTGCTTGCGGCCGGCGAACCAGTTGGTCTGCACGCGCGGCGACAGCCACTTGATCGACTCGTCCGGCAGTTCGTCGAAGAAGCGCGACTTCATGTTGAAGCGGGTCTGGCCGTGCAGCATGCGCTGCTGGGTAAAGCTCATGTACAAACGCTTGCGCGCGCGCGTGATCGCCACGTACATCAGGCGCCGCTCTTCGTCGACGCCATCGAGCTCGCGCGCGCTGCTCTCGTGCGGGAACAGGCCTTCTTCCAGGCCGGTGATGAACACCGCGTCGAATTCCAGGCCCTTGGCCGAGTGCACCGTCATCAGCTGCAGCGCGTCCTGCCCCGCTTGCGCCTGGGCGTCGCCCGCCTCCAGCGAGGCGTGGGTGAGGAAGGCCGACAGCGGCGACATCACGCTCGCCAGCGGCGCATCGGAATCGAGGATCTCGATGCCGTCCTGATTGACGATCGCCTCCCCTGCCTGCGGCAGCGCCTGCGGCCCCAGGTGCGCCGGGGCGCCCTGGCCGAAGCCTTCTTCCTGCACGAATTGGGTGGCGGCGTTGACCATCTGCTCCAGGTTCTCGATGCGGTCGGCGCCTTCTTTCTCGTTCTGGTAATGCAGCAGCAGGCCACTGCGCTCCAGCACCACGCGCACCAATTCCGGCAGCGGCAGCTGCTGGGTCTCGAAGCGGGCCGACTCGACCAGTTTGACGAAGCCGCCCAGCGAGGTGCCGGCCTTGCCTGTCATATAGGGCACCGCCGCATATAACGAGATGCCGTAGGAGTCGGCCGCCATCTGCAGCTGCTCGATCGAGCGCGCGCCGATGCCGCGGGTCGGGAAGTTCACCACGCGCAGGAAGGCCGAATCGTTGTGCGGATTGTCCATCAGCTGCAAATAAGCGATGGCGTGCTTGACCTCGGCGCGCTGGAAGTAGCGCAGGCCGCCGTACACGGTGTAGGGCAGCCCGGCCGCGAACAGCGCGTGCTCGATCACGCGGCTCTGCGCGTTGGAGCGGTACAGGATGGCGATCTCGCTGCGCGACAGGCCGTCCTTCATCAGGCTCTTGGCTTCCTCGATGATCCACTGGGCTTCTTCCAGGTCGCTGGCCGCCTCGTACACGCGTACCTGTTCGCCCTGGCCCGCGTCCGTGCGCAGGTTTTTCCCCAAGCGCTTGGTATTGTTGGCGATCAGGTAGTTGGCCGAATCCAGGATGTGGCCGTAGGAGCGGTAGTTCTGCTCCAGCTTGATCAGGTTCTTGACGCGGAACTCGCGCTCGAAGGCCTGCATGTTACCGACGTTCGCGCCGCGGAAGGCGTAGATGCTCTGGTCGTCGTCGCCCACCGCGAAGATGGCGCCGCCGCCGTCCTCGTCGTGGCCGGCAAGGAGCTTGAGCAGGTTGTACTGCAGGTCGTTGGTATCCTGGAACTCGTCGACCAGGATGTGGCGGAAGCGCATCTGGTAGTGGTGACGCAGCGGCTGGTTGCGCGCCAGCAGTTCGTAGGAGCGCAGTAGCAGCTCGGCGAAATCGACCACGCCTTCGCGCTGGCACTGGCCTTCGTACAGCTCGTAGAGCTCGATCATGCGGCGCTCGATCGGATCGTTCGGCTCGAGGCGGTTGGCGCGCAGGCCCTGCTCTTTCGCATTGTTGATGAAGTACATCAGCGCCTTGGCCGGGTACTTCTCGTCGTCCACGTTGGCCGCCTTCAGCATGCGCTTGATGAGCGAGAGCTGGTCCTGCGAATCGAGAATCTGGAAAGCCTGCGGCAGCGCCGCATCTTTATAGTGCGTGCGCAGCAGGCGGTTGCACAGGCCGTGAAAGGTGCCGATCCACATGCCGCGCGTATTAATCGGCAGCATGGAAGACAGGCGGGTCAGCATCTCCTTCGCCGCCTTGTTGGTGAAGGTCACCGCCATGATGCCGGCGGGCGACACCTGCCCGGTCTGGATCAGCCAGGCGATGCGGGTCGTCAGCACGCGCGTCTTGCCGGAACCGGCGCCGGCCAGGATCAGCGCGCTCTGCGACGGCAGGGTGACGGCGGCGAGCTGTTCGGGATTGAGGTTATGAAGGAGATTCTGCATGCGGCCATTATAACGCCGGGATTACTGTATGCCCATCCAGCTATGCAACAATTGCCACCTTCCGTACCGAGTTGGCATTGCACTTCGCCGCATCCGCGCTAGTCTGGAAGACCAGGTGGCGGCAGGACGCCGTTGCCGCATGCACAACACAAATCGGAGGGTGACATGGCAAGCAGCAAAGATCCAGGCATGGGCGCACCGGGGGCATTCCCGGTCGACCGGCCAACCGAGGCCCTGGTGCGCGACCACGACATGGTGCGCTCACTCAGTGACAAATACCTGAACAGCGACAGCCAGGAAGTGAAGATGCAGGCCGGGAAGCAGATCCTGCAGGCCCTGCACATGCATTCGCGGTTAGAGGAGTCCGTGTTCTACCCGGCGGTGCGCTGCATCGACGAGGCGCTGATCAAGCATTTCGAGCAGGATCACCAGAAGGTCGACGACCTGCTGGCGACGCTGGACGGCATGTCGCTGGGGGATGCCCACAGCGACGCCCTGATGCGCGAACTGATCAGTGCGGTCTCGGCGCACATCCAGGAAGAGGAAAACGAGCTGTTCCCGCGCATCGACGGTTCCGGCGTGGACATGACATCGGTGGGGCTGCAGATGCAGTCCTTCGAAGCCAATATGGTGCACACGCAGGCTCAGCTGAGCGACCAGGGGGCGATGCGGCGCTGACTGCCCCAGGTCTAGCGGCCTGCCGACCGGGTAGTTGGATATTCCGGCAGGCCATCGTGCAAGTCCATCCAGCGCAGGCGGCTGCGCACGAAGGTGTGGTCGCCCGGCGGCGCCTGCTCGGGATCGTCCAGGCTGGCGCTGGTGATGTCGAGCTCTTCCGGCCAGCGCGCATCCTCGAAGGTGAGCGTGGTGCCGCATTGTGGGCAAAAACCGCGCAGTACGTGCTCGCTTGAAGCGAAGCGTTGCGGCTCGCCCTTGGTATAGCGAAAGTCGGCGCGGCGCGCGCTGAACCAGGCCAGTGCCGGCGCGCCGGAAATCCGGCGGCAGTCGGTGCAATGGCACAAGGTGTTGTTGAAAATTTCGCCTGTCACGGTGTAGCGAACTGCACCGCAGAAACAACCTCCCTGTAAGTTCATCTTGGTCTCCTTTCTGGCAGCCAACAACAGACTCAACAGTATAAGCGGCCCATCCTTTCGCGCGCCGCCCGATTGTCTTTTCGCTTATTTTAAAAAGAGATTCGCGACACATCGCGTGGCCCGCAGGACCATATCGTACCGAAGCCTTATCTTCCGCATGCCACGTTTCGGGCCAGACACTTTTTGCGTGTGGAAGGATTTCTTACCCAAAGGAGAATTCTTATGCTGAACCGCGTAGTTACCGTTGCCGCGCTTGCCGTCGGCGGCATGATGCTGTCCAAAAAACTGAAACAAAATCGCCAGGGTTTTGGCGCCAGCTCGTCCGTGACCGAAACGATCGAGATCAACGTCCCGGTCAAGACCGCGTACAACCAGTGGACGCAGTTCGAGGACTTCCCGCAGTTCATGAAGAGCGTGAAGGAAATCCGTCAGCTGGACGACAAGCACCTGCACTGGCGCGCCAACGTGGCGGGCGAAGAGAAACAGTGGGATGCCGAAATCACCGAACAGATCCCGGACAAGCGCATCGCATGGCGCAGCGTCACCGGCGTGAAGAACGGCGGCGTCGCTGACTTCCACAAGATCTCGGACACCTGCTGCCGCGTCACCGTCCAGATGGATTACGAGCCGGAAAACGCGCTCGAATCCGTGGGCGACGCACTCGGCGCCGTGCGCATGGAACTGCGCGGCAACCTGCAGAACTTCAAGGAACTGCTGGAAAAGCGTGGCTCGGAAACCGGAGCATGGCGCGGCCAGATCGCCCAACATTAATATCGCAGCTGGGCGGTTTTTGACCGTTTGGTAAAAAAAGGCCTGCCGCAGTCGATGCGGCAGGCCTTTTTTCTTGCGTGCGCAGCAAGGCTGCCCCGCAGGCGGGTTCAGCCCGCCTGCGGCACCGGCTTCGCCAAACCTTTCTCACGCGCATCGCGGATCAGGGCGCGCACCGTCTTATCGGCTTCCTTGCTCTCGCGCTCCATCTCCTTACCGAGCACGCCCATCTTCTTGCCAAGTGCATCCATCGGCTTGCCGGCCTCGCCCATGCGGCGGCCGATCTGGTCCATCGATTTCTGCGCCTGACGCATGCCCGGCTCGTTGTGCACCGCGCCCATCTCGCTACCCGCCACCGACATCTGCTGGCCGACTTCGCTCATGCGGCGCTGGATACGGTCGCGTTCCTTGATGCTGTCGGTCGCCCCCAGCTGCTTGCCGAGCGATTCCATCTCGTCGCCCAGGGTCTTCATGCGGCCTTCGATGGCGCGCAGCTTGGTCTCGTCCGGCTTGAAGCCCTTCGCCGCGGTATCCATTTCCTTGCCGAGCGCATCCATCTTCTTGCCGTGCACGTCCATTTCCTTGCCAAGGACGTCCATCTGCGCGCCCAGCTTGTTCATCGGCGCCCAGGCCGCATCGACCTTGGCCAGCACGTTGGCGTCCTGGATGTAATACGCCTGGCCGCCTTCGCGGAACCACAGGAAGTCGCCGCCGATGCGCTGCTTGGCTGCCTTGATCTCGGCCCAGTCGTCGCTGCTGCCGCTCATGGTCGTGTTCTTGTCGTTGGCGCGGACGACGGCGTAGGGATCTTCCCTGCCTTCCTTGCGCACCACACGGCGGACGGCGGTAGGCCCCGCCGTCGGCTCGGCGTCCGGACGTGCGACAGGCGCGGCCTGCGGCGCCGGCTGCTCGGCGGCGGCCTGGACCGGCGCGGACCAGGAATAGAAGGCCGCGGCGGTGGCCAGTCCGAGAATCGGCAGGGCGAGTTTCCAGTTCAGCGGTTCGGCTTCAGGGCGAACCAGGCGTTTGATGCGGGACATAAGCTTTCCTCCATGTGCTGCTTGGGCAAGTTGCGGGGTGAACTGGAACAGGTCCAGTTCGGACAATGCAAGTGCCAGGCGCCGCGGTTCGCCAAGCGTGCTTGCGGCTACATCATCTGCAATCTGTTCGCGCTCTTCGCGGATCCGGTTCGACAGCCACCATACGGCCGGGTGGTAGAACAGCAGGATCTCGATCGCGCTTTGAATCAAATTCACTACGTAATCACAACGGCGTACATGGGCCAGCTCGTGGGCCAGCAGCGCTTCCAGCAGCTGCGGCGGCATGCCCGACACCAGCGAGGCCGGCACCAGCACCACCGGACGCCACCAGCCGGCCGTCACCGGACTGGTCAAATCGTCGACGAGGCCCAGCGTGACGCGGCGGACGATGCCCATGCCCTGCGCCATCCGCTCCAGCCGCGCCTGCCAGGCCGGGTCGACCCGGTACTGGCCGGCACGGCTGCGCCGGCGCACCCAGGCCAGGCCCAGCACCATGCGCAGCGCCAGCAGCCCGGCGCCGAGCGACCAGAACAGCACCACCAGGGGCAGGCGCTCTTCCAGGGCCATTTCCCAGCCGGCGAAGCGGCCGGCATCGATTGCGATTGCCGGCACCGCAGCGACCGCGCCGCTCACCTGCCCCGCCACCGTCACCGGCAGCATGGTGGTCACTGGACCGGTATCGGCATCCAGCACGCGCTGCACGGTGCCGGCCAGCGGCAGCGCCGCGCACAGCAACAGGGCTGCGCAAGCGACCGCATAGCGCGCCTGTGGACTTGCCTTGCGCATCAGCGCCAGCAGCAGCGCGCAAGCCCAGCCGACCAGCAGTCCCTGCCACAGGAAATCGATCAGTGCCCAGGCCAGGGCCGGTGCGGCAACATCCAGCAACGCGTTCATCAGGTCTCCGTTCGGTTGGCTTCAGCACCACCGTTGGCAACTAGATTAAAAGTTCTAGATAGATTTGTCTAGAACTTTTTTTCTACTTTGCGACGGACGGGGCCGGGGGAGCTTGCAGAGTAAGCGCACAGGCGTGCGCCGGCCAGCGCGGTGCGACAGGCGGCAAAATCGGCGGTACAGAATGAAAAACGCGGCCCGAGGCCGCGTGGAGGATGCAGTCGAGCGGACCATGGCGGCCCGCTTCGAGAATCAGAAGACGACGACAGAGCGGATCGACTCGCCCGACTTCATCAAGTCGAAGCCGTCGTTGATGCGCTCGAGCGGCAGGTGGTGGGTGATCAGGTCGTCGATGTTGATCTTGTTTTCCATGTACCAGTCGACGATCTTCGGCACATCGGTGCGGCCGCGCGCTCCACCGAAAGCGGAGCCCTTCCAGACCCGGCCCGTCACCAGCTGGAACGGACGGGTCGAGATTTCCTGGCCGGCCGCCGCCACGCCGATGATGATCGACTGGCCCCAGCCCTTGTGGCAGCACTCCAGCGCCTGGCGCATGGTGGTGACGTTGCCCACGCATTCGAAGCTGTAGTCGGCGCCGCCGTCGGTCAGCTGGACGATGGTGTCGACCACGTTTTCGACCTTGGTCGGGTTGATGAAGTGGGTCATGCCGAACTTGCGCGCCATCGCTTCGCGCTCCGGGTTCAGGTCCACGCCGATGATCTTGTCGGCGCCGACCATCTTGGCCGCCTGGATCACGTTCAGGCCGATGCCGCCCAGGCCGAACACCACCACGTTGGCGCCCGCCTCCACTTTCGCCGTGAAGATCACGGCGCCGATGCCGGTGGTGACGCCGCAGCCGATGTAGCAGATCTTGTCGAAGGGCGCATCCGAGCGCACCTTGGCCAGCGCGATCTCCGGCACCACGATGTAGTTCGAGAAGGTCGAGGTGCCCATGTAGTGGTACAGCGGCTTGCCGTCCAGCGAAAAGCGGCTGGTCGCATCCGGCATCAGGCCGCGGCCTTGCGTCGAGCGGATCGCCTGGCACAGGTTGGTCTTCTGCGACAGGCAGAATTTGCACTGGCGGCATTCGGGCGTGTACAGCGGGATGACGTGGTCGTCCTTGCGCAGGCTGGTCACACCAGGGCCGACGTCCACCACCACGCCCGCGCCCTCATGGCCGAGGATGGCCGGGAACAGGCCTTCCGGATCGGCGCCCGACAGGGTGTAGTAGTCGGTGTGGCAGATGCCCGTGGCCTTGACTTCGACCAGAACCTCGCCGGCCTTCGGGCCTTCGAGTTCGACTTCCTCGATCGTGAGCGGATGGCCCGCCTTCCATGCAACTGCAGCCTTGGTCTTCATGTGTTCCCTTCCTGAACCGGAGCCGGCGTATTGACAGGTTACGCCATGCTTGCTACGTCATAAAGTTTGAAATGATAACAAGGAGTGCGCCTGCGTGTGGCGCGCTTCTGCATTAGGGAAGAAAGGGAGAGAGCCGGGGGACTTGCGGAGGGTGTTTGGGGAAAAAAGTAACACGCCAAAAAGGCCGCGGCGTTAAGAAACCGTTAGCTCGTGACAGAAAGCCGTCAGAAAACTGCGCTTGATCAAAATTTCGTACGCACAATTGAATTCAGCATGCATATATTGATGTGTTTGAAATACACTAATTTCACCGCCTACAAGGCGGATTCATAAGCGCACGAGGCCTACAGAGCCAAGGCGTAATACTTTGTTTTTAAACGGAGAATAGTAATGGTAGACAAAAACACTCGCGCATCTTCCCTCCGCGTTTGCCTGGCAGCCCTGGTGGCCGCCGGCGCCTTTGGTAACGCACAGGCCGCAGCACCCGACACCACCCGCGTCATCGTCGCCTTCAAGCCGGGCACGGCCGCCAAGGTGAAGTCGGTGGTCGCAGCAAGCAAGGGCGCGGTCAAGCACGACATCTTCGGTATGAACGCCATGGCCATCGAAGTCCCGGCGGTCGCGCTGAAGGGACTGGAGAACAACCCGAACGTCGAATACATCGAAGAGGACGTGATCCGCAAGCCCTTCGCCCTCACGTCCCCATCGACCGGCACCCCCTATCTGTCGGGCCAGCTGGTCCCCTACGGCATCAAGCAGGTGCAGGCCGATCTGCTGTCCGACAGCGCCGCCGCCAACCGCAAGGTCTGCATCATCGACTCCGGCTACGACCGCAACCATGAGGATCTGTCGGCCAACAACGTGACCGGCGAATACGACGCCGGCACCGGCTGGTGGTACACCGACGAGAACCACCACGGCACCCACGTGGCCGGCACCATCGCCGCCATCAACAACAGCGGCACCGGCGTGGTCGGCGTGAACGCCAACAAGCAGCTCAAGCTGCACATCGTGAAGGTGTTCGGCAAGGACGGCTGGGCCTATTCGTCGACCCTCGCCTCGGCCGCCAACAAGTGCGGCGCCGCCGGCGCCAACGTGATCAGCATGTCGCTGGGTGGCGGTGCGCGCAGCATGACGGAGCAGAAAGCCTTCGACAGCCTGTATTCCAAGGGCGTCCTGAGCATCGCCGCTGCCGGCAATGACGGCAACACCGTGGTTTCCTACCCGGCCGGCTACACCAGCGTGATCATGGTCGGCGCCGTCGACGAGAACAAGCAGTGGGCGACCTTCTCGCAGTACAACACCAAGGTCGAGCTGGCCGGTCCGGGCGTGGGCGTGCTGTCGACCGTCCCGATGGGCGCTGGCCAGGACGCCGTCCTGACCGTCGGCGCCACCACCTACGCGCCGGGCGCGATGGAAGGCTCGCCGGTCAAGGTCGCCACCGCACCGTTGGCCGACTTCGGCATCGGCGACGCGGTCAACAGCGCCGTCTCGGGCAAGGTCTGCCTGATCCAGCGCGGCACCGTGGACTTCGCGACCAAGGTCACCAACTGCCAGAACAGCGGCGGCGTCGGCGCGGTCGTGTACAACAACGCGGCGGGCGCCTTCGGCGGCACGCTGGGCACCACCGTGACCAGCATCCCGTCGGTCACCGCCACCGATACCGAAGGCGCGGCGATGAAGGCCCAGCTGGGCCAGAGCGCGACCGTCGGCATCAAGGCCAGCAACTACGCCTACTACGACGGCACCTCGATGGCGACCCCGCACGTGTCGGCAGTGGCGGCGCTGGTGTGGAGCTACTTCCCGACCTGCACCGCGGCGCAGATGCGCGCTTCGCTCACCAAGAGCGCGCTCGACCTGGGCACCGCCGGCCGCGACACCAAGTACGGCTTCGGCCTGGTGCAGGCCAAGGCCGCACGCGACCGCATCGCTTCGCTGGGCTGCGGTAACTAAGCCTTGCGCTGCAAGTACAAAGGACGCCCGGGGGGCGTCCTTTGGGACACCCTCGGGTGTCCCTTTTTTTTCATGCGCCCAGTTGCAGGCGCATCGCGTATTCCATGCGCCCGGGTGCCCCGGCCATCGGATAGGCCTCCCCGAGAATGCGGAAACCCACGCGCTCGTACAGGGCGATCGCGGGCGGGTTGGCGCAGTTCACGCCCAGCCCGACGGTGCGGGCCCCGCGTGCGCGTGCCCAGTCGATCGCGGCTGCCAGTAGCGCGCCCGCCACGCCCTGCCCGCGGCATTTCGGCGCCACCCACATCTGGTACAGGTTGACGGTGTCCGGGTCGTCCGCATCGACCTTGGCCCAGGCCTGGCCGACCAGTTCTCCATCGCGTTCGGCGCCAAGGGGGCAGTCGATGCCCGACACGGCAGCCTGTGCCAGGCGCGCGTCCCATTCTTCCAGCGGCCGTGCCAGCGCCTCCTGCAAGGTAGCGCTGAACGCGTCCGGCGCATCCTCCAGCGCGCGCAGCCGGACGGCGCGATAGGCCGCGCCCTCTTCCGGCCCCAGGCGGCGGACCAGCATTTCCGCCATCAGTTGGCGGCTTTCAGCGCGCGGCCCTTGGCTGCGTAATTCGCTGCTTTCGGTGCATCGGTCCAGGCCGGGCTTGCCGTGTCGTTGGCGACGTCGAAGACGCCCTGCGCCAGCATGCGGGTCACGCGCGCCATGTTCTCGTAATCGAGCTTGTCCCAGGTGTCGTCCTTGCCGTGGTAGTCGGGGAAGCCGTAGGCCACCGACAGCGTATGCGCCGGCACGCCGACGTCGGCCAGCGACTGGTTGTCGGCGCGCGAGAAGAAGGCGTCGCTGAAGGATGCGTGCTTCCACAGGCGCACGCCGGTCTGGTCGGCCGACTTCTTGAGCATGCCGCCGAGGGTCGAGAAATCGAAGCCGGTCATCGCGATCGAGTTTTCCTGCTTGCCTTCGCTGTCGTCGGTGCGGCCGGTCTGCTCGAGGTTGATGTTGACCACCGTGTCCTTCAGCGGAAACACCGGATGACGCGCGTAGTATTTCGAACCGAGCATGCCGAGTTCTTCGCCGAAGAAGGTCATGAACACGATGCTGCGGCGCGGACGCTCCTTGCGCGAAGCCAGCTGGCTGGCGGCCTCGATCACCGACACCACGCCGCTGGCGTCGTCGTTGGCGCCGTTATAGACCTCGCCGTCGCGGATACCGACGTGGTCGTGGTGGGCCGTCATCAGGACGTAGGTGTTCTTCAGGCTTGGGTCGGAACCGCGCAGCACGCCGATCACGTTGCGCAGCTTGACCGGCCGCACGCTGGCCGCCGCGACCTGCACGTTGACCGTTGCGCCGCCACGTTCGAGGATGTCGGCCGGGTTCGGCGCATGCAGGACCAGCACCGGCGGTGCGCCCTTCACCACCGCCTGTTCGGGATTGACCAGCCAGCCGCCGGTGCCGGCGCCATGGCGCTTCTCGCGGTCGAGCATGATCACCAGTGCCGGTTTGCTCTTGAGTTTTTCCTGCAGCTGGCGCGCGGCGCCGGGCACTGGCGCGGCCGGCACCACCAGCACCTTGCCGTTGGCCGCTTCACTGTTCTCCAGCGCGTCCTTCCAACTCATGAACACCGCCGGCGTGTTCGCCAGCGCGACCGCATCGAGGAAGTTGCCGGTCGCCCCGCCAGCCGGCACGCTGACCGTGTTGCCGTTGGCAGTGATATTCAGGTTCACGTCGCCGGCCTTACGCTCGGCGTACTGCCAGTTCGCGGTCTGGAAGTAGCCGTCGTCGCCTGCCGGTTCCAGGCCCGCCTTGCGGAACTGGGCCGCGATGTAGTCGGTCGCCATGTCCTGTCCGCGCGATGGCGTGCCGCGGCCTTCCAGTTGGTCGGAGGCGAGGTACTGCACGTGGGTGCGCAGCGCTTCCGGCGTGATGGTGGCGGTCGGGATCTGGGCGCAGCTGCTGACGGCCAGCGCGAGGATGAGGGCGGAGACGAGAGGACGGAACGAAGAACGCATGTGATTGCTTTCAAAGAACTGGCAAGAAAGGCAATATCGCACGGCCGGACCGATGCGGTCAACGTATCGGCCCGGCCGCGCATATGCATGCATATGCCGTCACAGCACGCGTATGCATGCCGGATAAATACTCGGCCACGGTCTTGCAGCCGCCTGCGCTTGGGTTAAGATCGACCGATTCATGACCATGAAAGGGTGAGGACACGATGATCGTCGGGATCGACCTGGGAACCACGAACAGCCTGATCGCCATATGGGAGAACGGCGCGCCGCGCCTGATTCCCAACAGCCTGGGCGAGGTCCTGACACCGTCCTGCGTCAGCGTCGACGAAGACGGCAGCATCCTGGTCGGCCGCGCCGCGCGCGAGCGCCTGCAGACACACCCGCAGCACAGCGCCGCCAACTTCAAGCGCATGATGGGCAGCGACAAAACGGTCTACCTCGGCAAGCGCGCCTTTCGGCCCGAAGAACTGTCGGCGCTGGTGCTGCGCTCGCTGAAGGAAGACGCCGAGGCGGCGCTGAACCAGCCCGTCACGGAAGCCGTGATCACCGTGCCCGCCTACTTCTCCGACGCCCAGCGCAAGGCCACGCGCGCGGCCGGCCAGCTGGCTGGGCTAAAGGTCGAGCGCCTGCTCAACGAGCCTACCGCGGCGGCCCTGGCCTACGGCATCCACCTGCGCGACGGCGAATCCAAGTTCCTCGTGTTCGACCTGGGCGGCGGCACCTTCGACGTCTCGGTGCTGGACCTGTTCGAGAACGTCATGGAGGTGCGCGCCTCGGCCGGCGACAACTACCTGGGCGGCGAGGATTTCGTCTCGACCCTGGTGGACCGCTTCTTCGAGACCGCGAAGGTACCGGAAGCGCTGCGCAGCGACGCGCGCTTCATGCAGGGACTGAGCGCTCAGGTCGAGCAGGCCAAGCGCGCGCTCAGCGACTCCCCGCGCACCGTGATCCAGGCGCGCGACGGCGAGAACGAATACCGCATGGAGCTGGACGAAGCGGCCTTCGAGAAGCACTGCGCGCTGCTGCTGGCGCGCCTGCGCAGCCCGGTCGAACGCGCCCTGCGCGACGCCAGACTGCCGCTGGCGGAACTCGACAACATCGTGCTGGCCGGTGGGGCGACCCGCATGCCCATCGTGCGCCGCATGGCGGCGCGCATGTTCGGCCGCTTCCCCTCCTGCGAAATCAACCCGGACGAAGTGGTGGCCCTTGGCGCGGCGGTGCAGGCCGGCCTGAAGATGCGCGACGCCGCGCTCGACGAGGTGGTGATGACCGACGTGGCGCCCTACTCGCTGGGCGTGAGCACCACGGTGCGCATCGCGGGCGACCAGTTCTCGCACGGCCACTTCGACCCCATCATCGAACGCAATACCGTGATCCCGGTGAGCCGGGTGAAGCGCTACTACCCGATCCAGGACAACCAGAAAGTGGTGGAGCTGCAGGTGTTCCAGGGCGAAGCGCGCATGGCCAGCGACAACATCAAGCTGGGCGAGCTGGAAGTGCGCCTGCCCAGCGGCGTCGAGGACCGCGGCGTCGACGTGCGCTTCACCTACGACGTCAACGGCCTGCTGCAGGTCGAAGCGACGGTGATTGCAACCCGGGAGGTGTTCTCGCTCGTCATCGAAGGCAATCCCGGCCTGCTCAGCGAGCAGGAGATCGCGCAGCGCTTCAGCGCCCTGTCCGAACTGAAGATCCATCCACGCGACCGGATCGAGAACCGTACCCTTGTGGCGCGCGCCGAGCGCCTTTACCAGCACCTGCGCGGCATGCCGCGCGAGCAGCTGGGGCGCGAGATCACCCGCTTCGAGACCGCTCTCGAAACCCAGGACCAGCGCATTATCGCGCCGGCGGCCAAGGCCTTCCGCGAAGTGGTCGATTATTTTGACCACCAGAGCTTCCTGCTGCCGGAGTCCTGAGCCGCGATGGAGTCGACCTACGATTTCCTCGTCGCGCTCGGGCTCGACGAATCCGCGCAGGAGCGCGACATCCGGCGTGCCTATGCGCGCCGGCTCAAGCAGATCGACCAAGAGCTCGACCCCGCCGCCTTCCAGGCCCTGCGCGACGCCTACGAGGTGGCGCTCGACTGGGCGCGCTGGAAACTGGCGCAGGATGGTGCGCAGGCGTCCGCCGAGCCGCCCGCGGACGACGGCGCGACGCCTGACGCGCCTTCGCCCCTTGCGAGCGCACCCGAGTCCACTCCCGAAGTGGAGGGGGAACAACCGCCCGATGCGGCGCAGCTGGGCGCCACTGTCTACCACCGCTTCCTGGAAGCGGCCGGCAAACTGGTGGTGCTGCCCAAGCACGGCGAAGTGGCTGCCTGGCGCGCCGCCATCGAAGCACGCTTTGCGGACGAAGAACTGTTCAACATCGATGCGCGCATCTACTTCGAGGCCTACATCGCTTCCCTGCTCGCCTCCGGCTGGCGTCCCGGACACGAGGTGTTGTTCGTCGCGGCCCAGGAAGCCTTCGGCTGGGCCGAAGATCCGCGCGGCCTACGCCAGCTGGGCCAGGCCGGACGCATGCTGGACCAGGCGATCGAGGAGCGCCGGCTGTTCGACGCGCAGCAGGCGACCGACCGCGCGCGCATGCGTGATCTCATCAAGATGCTGCGCCAGCAGGAGCTGCCGTCCACCCGGCGCATCCGCGCCGCGATGAAGGACGTCGAGCGCATACTGGGCCGCTTCCCCGCCTTCATGGAAGTCGTCGCCGGCATGGAAAACGTGGAACGCTGGCGCAGCGTCTACCGCGAGTGGGGCGGAGCGCCGATCGTGCTGGAAGGCGAAGCGTGGGCGGAGCCGCCACCGCCGGAAGAGAGTTTCCTGTCCCGGCATGGCGCCGGCATCTTCATCCTGGCGGTGGTCGTGCTGGCCGGCATATTCAATTCGGGACGGGATAAGGACAAGCTGGACACGCCCCGCCCCGCTTCCTACAAGCGTTTCGACCAGGCCTCCGGCGTTCCGCGCATCGCGGACGCCGTCCTGCGCGAGGCCGTGCCGACGGTCCGCTACACGCCGCCCCCGGGAAAGGACCGGCGCGACCTCGAGGTGGTCTACAAGGTCTTCCTCAATGTCGACGGCAAGGTGGAGCGGGTGCAGAACTGGCAGACCTCGGGAGAGCCGGGCTTCGACCAGGCCGTGGGCATCGCGCTGAGGAACGCCAAGCCCTTCCCGCTCGAGACGCCGCGCGAATTCGAAGTGCGCTATACCGGCGACATGACCCGTCCGGGTGCTGCGCAGCGCACGCAGGCCGACATGGGTGTGCCTGCACCTGCGCCGGCGCCGCTGACGCTCGATCTGCTGCGCAAACACCTGCCCAAGGTGCAGTTCAAGCCTGCGCCCGATGCCAAGCCGGGCGACTACAACGGCACCTATAAGGTAAAGCTCGGCCGCGACGGCAAGGTGCTGGACGTCGAGGTCGCGAAGTCATCGGGCGACCCCGGGCTGGATCAGGCCGTGAAGGATGCGGTAGGCAAGGCCAAACCCTTCGCACCGGGTACCGCGAGCTTCCAGTTCACCTACGGGACCACGATCTTCCGCAAGGAGCGGCCACCGGAGGCGCCGGTCCAGCGGCCGCAGGACGCGCCACCTGAACCCGAACAGCCGCCGGCGGAGTCGAATTAAGGATTCACGCGCAGCCGGGCATCCAGCTCGTGCTCGTCGGGCGGGTTCGCGAACACCTGCTGCAGCGTCCAGCCCTTCTTGTCGAGCAGGTAGGCGACCTTGAGGTGGTACTCGCGGTACAGGCCACTCCTGTCGCGGTCGAGCTCCCACGCGCCCGCCATGAAGCGGGCGCGGTTATCCTCGAAATCAAAATCGCCGCCCTTGCCGACATAGTCGGCATAGCCTTCCAGCAGCCATTGCGGATAGCGCAGCATGACGGTGCGGCCGAATGCGCGCGAGACGTCGCTGTGGGTGATTTCGTGGGCGATGAAGTAGGACAGCGGACGCTGGGCGGCATCGGCGATAGGCCGCGGCCCCGGCGGCAGGATGCGATTGGCGGGGATGTCGGAGGCGCGGATGAACACCTGCCGGGTCAGCCAGACGTCGGCCACGCCGCCCATGCGCGCGTTGAAGGCGCGCCCGTACAGCCACAGGCGCCAGGGCTCGTTGCAGAAGAAGATCTCGACCGGCATCTCGCGGTCGTGCAGCGACGAGGTGCGCAGGCGCCGCGTCACGTCGTCGAGGACATCGGTGATCTCGCCCGGGATCGGCTGGTCGGACCACATCTGGTAGTTCTGGTAGGTGCTGCGGTAGGCGAACACCGGCTTGGGAAACGCGCACACCAGCAGGTACAGGGTCGCTACGGCAAACAGGCCGGCAATGCCGGTTTTCAGGGCGCGCGCGATGCGGCGCGCGGGGTGCATGGTGCGTGGTCTCAAGATCGTTCTCGTTATGTGATGGCGCGACAGGCGCAACATACTGAACGAGTCTTATCGAAAGCTTAACCAGCGGGGCGCGGGACGCAAGCTATGCGGCCCGCGTAAGCCTCAGTCCTCTTCCCAGGATTCGCGCGAGGTGTTCGGGTGGCGCCGGTGGACCTTGCCCTGGGTGGTGAAGCCGATCAGGCGCGCCACCACGGCGGCGAGGTACATGACGCCGACCAGCATCTCGATGCTGCACAGGGCGCGCGCATGTACGGTCAGCGGGATCACGTCGCCGATGCCGGTACTCGAGAGCAGCGCGAAGCTCAGGTAATTCAGCTCGCTCCAGGTGCGCGGCGCAGCCGCATTGACGGCGGCCCCGAAAGTCCCCGGTTGCAACTCCTGCACCATCAGGTAGAGGTGGGTGAAGGCCCAGGCCAGCAGGGTGAAGGTGGCGCCGGCGGCGAACAGTTCGTCGGTGGTGGCCTGGCGGTCGCCCATCATGTAGGCGATCAGGCTGCCCGCAGCGTAGAAGTAGAACAGCGCCTCCAGCGCCGAGGACCAGGCCAGCAGCTCGCTGCGCAGGTCGAAGAAGGATTGCAGCGCCAGCAGGATCACGATCGGTACGCCGAGCGCCACGCTGATCCAGGTCTCGCCGGGTGTGCGCCGCACCATGCGGATGGTCAGCGACAGCACCACGATGCCGAACACGTTGAAGGCCGCGTGCCCTGCCGGTGCGCCCTCGATGAAGGGATACAGCAGCATGCCGAGCAGCTGCACCAGCAGCAGGATGGCGGAAGGATGGCGGCGCGTATGGATCAGCAGGCGCAATGGTCGCATGGTTGGCGGCAAAAGTGGATCACCCCGCTATTGTAGGACCGGCGCGGCCGAACAGCGCACAGAATGCGCGCACCGCGTAATCCGGGTCCTCGGCCGCATACACGGAGGTGATCGCCGCCACCATCGAGGCCCCGCGCGCCACCAGCGGCGCGGCGTTCTGCGGCGTCATGCCGCCGATGACCACCATCGGCAGCGCGACCCGGTCGCGCCAGACGTCGACCAGCTCGGGCGGGGTGACGAAGCTGTATTTTTTCACCGGGGACGGATAGAAGCCCCCAAAGGCGACGTAGCTGGCGCCCGCCTGCTGGGCGCTTTCCGCCAGTTTCAGCTCGCCGTAGCAGGAAGCGCCGACGATCTTGTCGGGGCCGAGCAGCGCGCGTGCATGGGCGATCGGAGCGTCGGTGCCGCCCAGGTGCACGCCGTCGGCGTCGAGGTCGCGGCACAGCTCGAGGTGGTCGTTGATGACGAGCGGCCGGCCGTAGCGGCGGCACAGCGCCAGCAGCGCGCCCGCCTGCTGCGCGCGCAGTGACGGGCTGGCGCTCTTGTGCCGGTACTGCACCAGGGCGGCGCCGGCGGCCAGCGCGGTGCCGGTCACCGCCAGCAGGCAATCGGTGTCGTCCCAGTCGGGCGTGACGAGGTAGAGGCCGTGCAGGCGGTGCTTGTCCATGGGAGTCCTTTCAGTGGGTATGGAGGAAACGGCGCGGGATGCGTTGACCGGGGGCGATCCAGAACGCGTGCGCCAGGGTCTGGTGGCAGTAGTCCTGCGCGTGCTCGAGGGCTTCGCTCATGGTGTCGCCCAGCGCCAGGCGCGCCGCGATGGCGGCCGCCAGCGTGCAGCCGCTGCCGTGGTAGTGGTGCGGCAGGCGCGGCATGCGCCAGGCGCGTTGCTCCACACCGTCGCGCAGCCAGCGGTTGACGATGAGCTCACCCTCGCCATGGCCGCCGGTGACCAGCACGTGCTCGCAGGGCACGGCGCCGAGCGCCCGCGCTTCCGGCAGGTTCGGCACCAAGACGGTGGCCAGCGGCAGCAGCTCGGCCAGCGCGGCGATGGCGTTGCCGGTACCGAGCGCATCGCCATGGCCGCTCGCCAGCACCGGATCGAGCACCACCGGCAATCCCGGGTCGGCGGCGCGCAGCTGGCGCAGCAGTCGCGCGATGACGGCCGCGTTCTCGCGGCTGCCGGGGATGCCGATCTTGACCGCGTCGATGCTGCAGGAATCGATCAGGGCGTCGGCCTGGCGAAGGATCAGGCCGGCGTCGACCGGCTGCACCTCGTGCACCCGGTTGTTGTCCTGCACCGTGAGTGCGGTCGCTACCGGCAGCGCGTGGCCGCCGAGGGCGCCGATGGCGGCAATGTCCGCCGCTAGCCCCGCCCCGCCGCCGGGATCGAGCCCGGCGAACACCAGAACCGTCGGCACCATCAGGTGGCCAGGCCCTGCAGCGGCGACGAGGGGGCAGCTGTGAAACGCTTCGGCATGCGACCGGCCAGGTACGCTTCGCGGCCGGCAATGACGGCATGGCGCATCGCGCGCGCCATGCGCACCGGATCGCGCGCTGCCGCGATCGCGCTGTTCATCAGCACGCCGTCGCACCCGAGTTCCATCGCGATGGCAGCATCCGAGGCGGTGCCCACGCCCGCGTCGACCAGCACCGGCACCGTGGCCTGCTCGATGATCAGGCCCAGGTTCCAGGGGTTCAGTATCCCCATGCCCGAGCCGATCAGCGAGGCCAGTGGCATCACGGCGACGCAGCCGATCTCCTGCAGGAGGCGCGCCTGCACCGGGTCGTCGCTGCAGTAGACCATCACGTCGAAGCCGTCGCGCACCAGCGTCTCGGCGGCCTTGAGCGTTTCCGGCATGTGCGGGAACAGGGTCTTCTCGTCGCCCAGCACTTCCAGCTTGACCAGCTTGCGCCCGCCCAGCAGCTCGCGCGCCATCTGCAGCGTGTAGACCGCGTCCTTGGCGGTGTAGCAGCCGGCGGTGTTGGGCAGGATGGTGAATTCATCCGGGGGCAGCACGTCGAGCAGGCTGGGAGCGTTCGGGTCCTGGCCGATGTTCACGCGGCGGATCGCCACCGTGACGATCTCGGCGCCCGCCGCCAGCGTGGCCTCGCGCGTCTGCGCCAGGTCGCGGTACTTGCCGCTGCCGACCAGCAGGCGCGAGGCGTACTGGCGGCCGGCGATGGTCAGGAAATCGGTATCAGTCATTGCGTTCATTGTCATGTCCTCCATTCTTATCCGCCGCCAATGGCGCGCACGATGTCCACCTTGTCCCGCGCCTGCAGGCGCCGCTCCGGCCAGCGCTGGCGCGGCACCACTTCGCGGTTGACCGCGACCGCCACCGCCTGCCCCGCCAGCCCGAGCTGGCCGGCCAGCTCCTGCAGCGAGACATCGGGCGGCACCTGGTAGGGAGAGCCGTTCAGTTCGATGTCCAGCATCACAGCTCCCGGTACAGCTTCGCGCCGCCGCGCACGAACTCGATCGCCTTTTCTTCCATGCCCTTGGCCAGCGCGGCTTCTTCGGCCACGCCGCTGGCTGCCGCGTACTCGCGCACTTCCTGCGTGATCTTCATCGAGCAGAAATGGGGGCCGCACATCGAGCAGAAGTGAGCGACTTTGGCGGAATCCTTGGGCAGGGTCTCGTCGTGGAAGGCGCGCGCCTTGTCCGGGTCCAGGCCGAGGTTGAACTGGTCTTCCCAGCGGAACTCGAAGCGCGCCTTAGACAGCGCGTTGTCGCGCATCTGTGCACCCGGATGACCCTTGGCCAGGTCGGCGGCGTGGGCCGCGATCTTGTAGGTGATGATGCCGTCCTTGACGTCCTGCTTGTCGGGCAGGCCCAGGTGCTCCTTGGGTGTGACGTAGCACAGCATGGCGGTGCCGTACCAGCCGATGGTGGCGGCGCCGATGCCGGAGGTGATGTGGTCGTAGCCGGGCGCGATGTCGGTGGTGAGCGGCCCGAGGGTGTAGAACGGCGCCTCGCTGCACTGGGTAAGCTGCAGGTCCATGTTCTCCTTGATCAGGTGCAGCGGCACGTGGCCCGGGCCCTCGATCATGGTTTGCACGTCGTGCTTCCATGCGACTTGCGTGAGCTCGCCGAGCGTCCTGAGCTCCGCCAGCTGGGCTTCGTCGTTGGCATCAAAGATCGAACCCGGACGCAGGCCGTCGCCCAGGCTGAAGGAAACATCGTAGGCCTTCATGATCTCGCAGATCTCCTCGAAATGCGTATACAGGAACGATTCCCGATGATGCGCCAGGCACCACTTGGCCATGATCGAACCGCCGCGCGAGACGATGCCGGTCAGGCGCTTGGCCGTCATCGGCACGTAGGCGAGGCGCACGCCGGCGTGGATGGTGAAGTAGTCGACGCCCTGCTCCGCCTGTTCGATCAGGGTGTCGCGGTAGATCTCCCACGTGAGTTCCTCGGCCTTGCCCCCGACCTTTTCCAGCGCCTGGTAGATCGGCACCGTCCCGATCGGCACCGGCGAATTCCGGATGATCCATTCGCGCGTCTCGTGGATGTGCTTGCCGGTCGAGAGGTCCATCACGTTGTCGGCGCCCCAGCGGATCGCCCAGGTCATCTTTTCCACTTCCTCGCCGATCGACGACGTCACGGCGGAGTTGCCGATGTTGGCGTTGACCTTCACCAGGAAGTTGCGGCCGATGATCATCGGCTCGACTTCCGGATGGTTGATGTTGGCCGGGATGATGGCGCGTCCGCGCGCCACTTCCTGGCGCACGAACTCCGGCGTGATCTCATGCGGAATGCTGGCGCCGAAAGACTGTCCCGGATGCTGGCGGCCCAGCAGGCTGGCCACACGCGCCCCGACCGGCCCGGACTCGACGAGCGCGGCCAGGTATTCCTTGCGGCGCAGGTTCTCGCGCAGGGCGACGAATTCCATCTCGGGTGTCACGATCCCCTGGCGGGCATAGTGCATCTGGGTGACGTTGCGGCCCGCGCGGGCGCGGCGCGGCGTGCGCTGCAGCTCGAAGCGCAAGGGCGCGAGCGCGGGATCCGCCAGGCGCGCCTGGCCGTAGGCGGACGTCGGCCCCGCCAGCTCCAGCGTATCGTCGCGTTCGAGGATCCAGGGCAGGCGCGGCGTGCCCAAGCCGCGCCGCACATCGATCCGCGCCTGCGGATCGGTGTAGGGGCCGGAGGTGTCGTACACGAACAGCGGCGGATTGGCTTCGCCGCCGAAGCTGTCCGGCGTGGGCGACTGGAAGATCTCGCGCATCGGCACGCGAATGTCGGGCCGGCTGCCTTCGATGTAGACCTTGCGCGAGTTGGGGAAAGGTTCGATTGCCGCCTGGTCGACCGTGGCGGTCGCGGCGTCGAACTTCAGAGGTGCATTCATGTGGCTCCTTTGCGTAGGAGCCAGCAAAGGAGGCGGAGACGGCGGGCAGGCGCGTGCGGGCACGACCGGCATCTCGGAAGCTTCCCTTCGCTGGCATTATCCAGATCAGGTTCAGAGGGTATTTCTCACCCACGCAGCGCAAACGCGCCCGCAGGACCCCTAGCGTGTGCTGCCCATGTCGGCAGCGGGGCGGATTATAGCGCGTTAATTATTCATGTGTAAATATTATGAGTCTATAACATGAATACATGGGAATATTTATGAGAAATTTCGCTGGATTCGGAAGCCTCCTCGTGACGCCCTCGGCTCCTCCTCTATAATGTTCGTTTTCGCATCGTTTTCACGCGTTCTTACGCGATCAACCACTTCACCATTACGATCATGGAATTAGCCAAGTCTTTCGAGCCTGCAGACATTGAACAATACTGGCGCACCGAATGGGAGCAGCGCGGTTACTTCACCGCCAGCATGGAAGACGGCAAGCCGTCCTTCGCCATCCAGCTGCCGCCGCCGAACGTGACGGGCACCCTGCACATGGGCCATGCCTTCAACCAGACCATCATGGACGGCCTGACCCGCTACTACCGCATGCGCGGCTATAACACCGCGTGGATACCGGGCACCGACCACGCCGGCATCGCCACCCAGATCGTGGTGGAGCGCCAGCTCGACGCGCAGAAGATCTCGCGCCACGACCTGGGCCGCGAAGCCTTCGTGGAGAAGGTCTGGGAGTGGAAGGAAAAGTCGGGCAACACCATTACCGGCCAGATGCGCCGCATGGGCACCTCGCCCGACTGGAAGCGCGAATATTTCACGATGGACGAGCCGCGCTCGAAGACCGTTACCGAAGTCTTCGTGCGACTGTTCGAACAGGGCCTGATCTACCGCGGCAAGCGCCTGGTCAACTGGGATCCGGTGCTGGGCACCGCGGTGTCGGACCTGGAAGTGGATTCGCAGGAAGAAGATGGCTCGATGTGGTACATCAAGTACCCGTTGGCCGACGGCTCGGGCCACCTGACCGTTGCTACCACCCGTCCTGAAACCATGCTCGGCGACGTCGCCGTGGCCGTGGACCCGACCGACGAGCGCTACCTCCACCTGCATGGCAAGCTGCTCACGCTGCCCTTGACCGGCCGCCAGATCCCGGTGATCGCCGACAGCTATGTGGACAAGGAATTCGGCACCGGCTGCGTGAAGATCACCCCGGCCCACGACTTCAACGACGCTGCAGTCGGCCAGCGCGCCGGCCTCGCGCCGATCAACATCTTCACGCTGGACGCGAAGATCAACGAAAACGGCCCGACCCAGTACCAGGGCCTGGACCGCTTCGCCGCGCGCAAGCAGATCGTCGCCGACCTCGACGCGCAAGGCCTGCTGCAAGAGGTCAAGCCGCACAAGCTGATGGTCCCGCGCGGCGACCGTACCGGCGTCGTCATCGAGCCGATGCTGACCGACCAGTGGTTCGTCGCCATGAGCAAACCGGCGCCTGAAGGCACCTTCAACCCGGGCAAGTCGATCACCGAAGTAGCCCTGGAAAAGGTCGCCAACGGCCAGATCAAGTTCGTGCCGGAGAACTGGACCACCACCTACAACCAGTGGCTGGGCAACATCCAGGACTGGTGCATCTCGCGCCAACTGTGGTGGGGCCACCGCATCCCGGCCTGGTACGGCGAGAACGGCGAGATCGTGGTCGCCCGCGACGAAGAAGAAGCGCAGGCCAAGGCCGCCGCGCAAGGCATCACGGGTGCCCTGCGCCGCGACGACGACGTGCTGGACACCTGGTTCTCGTCGGCCCTGGTGCCCTTCTCGACCATGGGCTGGCCGGAAGAAACCCCGGACCTCAAGCATTTCCTGCCTTCGTCGGTGCTGGTGACGGCCTTCGACATCATCTTCTTCTGGGTCGCCCGCATGGTGATGATGACGACCCACTTCACCGGCAAGGTGCCGTTCGAGACCGTGTACGTGCACGGCCTGGTGCGCGACAGCCAGGGCCAGAAGATGTCGAAGTCGAAGGGCAATACCCTCGACCCGATCGACCTGATCGACGGCATCGACCTCGAGTCGCTGGTGGCCAAGCGCACCACCGGCCTGATGGACCCGCGCGCCGCCGACAAGATCGCGAAAGCGACCCGCAAGGAGTTCCCGGAAGGGATCCCGTCCTTCGGCACCGACGCCGTGCGCTTCACCATGGCGAGCTACGCTTCGCTGGGCCGCAACATCAACTTCGACCTTGGCCGCTGCGAAGGCTACCGCAACTTCTGCAACAAGCTGTGGAACGCCACCCGCTTCGTGATGATGAACACGGAAGGCAAGGACTGCGGACAGCCGAATCCGGAAGACCTGTCGCAGGCCGACCGCTGGATCATCTCGCTGCTCAACCGCGTCGAACTCGATATCGCCAAGGGCTTTGCCGACTACCGCTTCGACAACATCGCCAGCAGCATCTACAACTTCGTCTGGTACGAGTACTGCGACTGGTACCTGGAACTGGCCAAGGTCTCGGTCCAGCAGGGCACGGAAGCGCAGCAGCGCGCCACCCGCCACACCCTGCTGCGCGTGCTGGAAGTGGTGCTGCGCCTGGCGCATCCGATCATCCCGTTCGTCACCGAAGCGCTGTGGCAGGCGATCGCGCCGATGGCAGGCAAGACCGGCGACACCATCATGCTGCAGCCCTACCCGCTGGCCGACACCTCCTTCGTCAGCGAAGAGGCGGAAGCCTGGATGGAACAGCTGAAAGCCCTGATCGACGCCACCCGCAACCTGCGCGGCGAGATGTCGCTGTCGCCGTCGGTGCGCGTGCCGCTGTTCGTCGAGGCGGGCAACGATGCAGACCGCGCGCGCATGGCGCTGTTCGCACCGTACATTCAGGCGCTGGGCAAGCTGGCCGAGGTGCAGATCGTCGACGCGCTGCCGGAGTCGCCGGCCGCCGTGTCGATCGTCGGCACCACCAAGCTGATGCTGAAGGTCGAGATCGACGTCGCCGCCGAGCGCGAGCGCCTGTCGAAAGAGATTGCGCGCCTGCAGGGCGAGATCGCCAAAGCCAGCGGCAAGCTGTCCAACGAAAGCTTCGTCGCCCGCGCCCCGGCCGCGGTGGTGGAGCAGGAGAAGGAACGCGTCGCAAACTTCTCGGCGACGCTGGCCAAGATGCAGGAGCAGCTGGCGAAACTGCCGGCGGCGTAAGCGACATGAAAAACGCGGCCGAGGCCGCGTTTTTTTTGTAGGGTGGGCGGCTTAGCCGCCCACCTTACCGCGCAGCTTCTCCACCGCGTCGGCCACCGCCTTGCGCGCGCTCTCGCAATCGAGCTTCGCCATCTGGCGCATGCTCATGCCCTTCCCGATCTCTTCCGCCACCAGGTAGCCCAGGTAGTAGCCGCGCCGCGCCGGCAGGCCGGTCAGGTCGCCGCGCCGCTGGAACAGGCCGGCCAGCGCTTCTTCCGCGCTGCTGTCGAGTTTTGCGTGCAGGTCGTCCAGCGCACGCCCCAGCTGCCTGCGCGTATCCGGCACGAGGCCGATCGGCAGGTCGAGCAGCAGCTCTGCTTCGCTCGCCTTCGGGTTCAGGCGCAAGGCCACATAGGTGGCCAGTCCCTCTTCCCACAGCAGGGACCAGACCCGGTCCTGACTACCGCATTGCAAGGCCTGATAGTCATGGAACAGCTCGTGGTGGAAGAAGGCCGCCTCGTCGCCGTTTCCGTGGGCCTTCACCATCACATCGGCGCCGAAGACGAAGAAGCGCTTGCCGTCGAAGGTGCGCGTGCCGCCATCCATTTCGCCGAGCGAGTGCAGGAACCAGATATCGGTGCTGGCCGGATAATCCGGGAATTCGGCCCGAAAGCTTGCGATGTGCCGCGGCAGGTCGCGGGTGAAGTCCGCCACCTTCTTGATGTAGGCGCCGCGGATCGCCGGGAAGTCCGCGAATGCCTTGGCCACCCGGGCGTCCTGCTGGGCCTCCGTAAGCTTGCCGCCGTAACGCTGCAGACCGTAGAACTGCGGGAAGCGCGGTACGATCGTCTCGCGAAAATCGCGCGCCGCGGCATCCGGTGCGCCGGCGTTGCGGTCGGCCACCTGCTGGAAGGCGGTGGCCAGGTCGTTTACCTTCATGACAGGAGCCGCTGCGGCGGCTTGGGCGGAAGGAACGGACAAGGCGGTCGACAGCAGAATCAGGGAGGCGATGAGTTTCACGAGAGTGGGGTTCCTAAGGGAAAATGGCATTGTAACGGCGTGACAGCAGGCGGAAAGTCACCGACTGTCACCGCCACCCGGCGCAGGGTCGGTGTTGCGATTGGAAGGAATCCTCGGATTCCGCCATCCACTTGGTGAACAGGGTTTGCTACACTCTGCCGTACCAACAACAATTCTGGAGACCCCAAGATGCGACAACTGATGAAGGCAGGCCTGATTGCCATGATGTTCGCGATGCCCGCAGCGTGGGCACAGAACGCTTCGCCCGCAGGCGTATGGAAGACGATCGACGACGAAACCGGCAAACCGAAGTCGCTCGTGCGCATCACCGAAGAGAACGGTGTGTTGACCGGCAAGATCGACAAGCTGTTCCGTCCGGCCGACCAGGACCAGAACCCGAAGTGCACCTCCTGTGACGGCGCGCGCAAGGACCAGCCGATCATCGGCATGACCATCCTGTGGGGCCTCAAGAAGGACGGCAACGAGTACACCGGCGGCGAGATCCTCGACCCGGCCAAGGGCAAGACCTACAAGAGCAAGCTGACCCTGAAGGACAATGGCAGCAAGCTGGACGTGCGCGGCTACATCGGCGCGCCGATGTTCGGCCGTACCCAGACCTGGGTGCGCGAGCAGTAATCGCTATGTGGGGCGGCCTGCGGGCCGCCCTGCCGTTTCCATGTCCCCCGCCAAGGCCTACCTCTTCCTCGCCTTTGCCATCGTCGCCGAAGTCATCGGCACCACCGCGCTCAAGGCATCCGACAGCTTTACCCGCCCGCTGCCCAGCCTGGTCACGGTTGGATGCTACGCCATCTCCTTCTACCTGCTGACCTTCAGCCTCAGGGTGCTACCCAACGGCATCGCCTACGCGATCTGGTCGGGCGTCGGCATCATCCTGATTTCCCTGATCAGCTGGATCGTCTACCAGCAGCGCCTCGACCTGCCCGCCCTGGCCGGCCTCGCCTTGATCATCGCCGGCGTGGCGGTCATCAACCTGTTCTCGAAAAGCGTCAGCCACTGAGCTCTTCCATTCGCGCGCCGCGTAAATTGTAATTTCGCTATTGTCTCGTTACTGCTGAGTTGTACGCACACGAACTTCTAACGAGGAAATCAAATGATCTTCTTGCGTCTTGCCTGCCTGGTCGCAGGCTTGCTGGTGCTGGTCGCCCCGCCCGCCGTGCTGGTCCCGCGGGGCGCCGACCTGCCCGAGCTGTCGCGCTCCGCCTTCCTGCTGACGGCGATGCTGCTGGCCGCGTCGAGTTTCTTCTTCATCGGCATGACCGGGCACCGCATCAAGCGCTCGCCGGCGCTGGCGCGCCTGTGCGCCATGCTGCTGGTCCTGCCCTTCCTGGCCGGGATGGCGACCCTCTGGCGCAGCGCCGAGCCGATCGCGCTGTGGATGAGCGGCGCGCTGCTCTGCTTCACCATGATCATTTCGCTGGTGATGGCTTTCCTGCTGCTGGGGGAACCGAGCCCGAGCCGCGTGCGCGCCCGCGAAAAACGCCAGCACCGCGCCCCGGTCCTGCACCACCTGTAAGCAGGTCCCGGGCCGCGCGGACGGCTACAGCCAGCCGGCGTCGCGCGCCATGCGATAGGCTTCGACCCGGTTCGCGGCATTCAGTTTGCTGATCGCCTCGGACAGGTAGTTGCGCACCGTGCCTTCGGACAGGTGCACCTGGCGTGCGATGTCGGAGCTGGAGCGCCCCTCCCCCGCCAGGCGCAGCACCTGCCGTTCGCGCTCGGTCAGCGGATCGTCACCGCCGCTCCAGCTTTCCAGCGCCAGCTCGGGCGCGATCGCGCGTCCGCCGCCGTGCACCGCGCGGATCGCGGCTGCCAGCGCGTCGACCGGCGCATCCTTCAGCAGGTAGCCGCGCACCCCGGCCTCCAGCGCGCGCCGCAGATAGCCGCTGCGCGCGAAGGTGGTGACCACGACGACCTTCGCCGCCAGCCGGCGCTCCCTGAGCTGGGCCGCCAGTTCCAGGCCCGTCATCAAGGGCATCTCGATATCGGTCAGGACGATGTCGGGCGCCAGCTGCTCGCACATCGCGAGCGCTTCGCGCCCGTTGGTGGCGGCGCCGACCACCTCGAAATCGGGCTCGAGCCGCAGCAGCGCGGCCATGGCGCCCAGCACGAGGGTCTGGTCTTCGGCAAGGAGGATGCGGATCATGCGGGTGCTCCAGTGGGGATGCGCAGTTCGAGTTCGAGGCCGGCATGGGCGCGCACGGCCAGTTTCCCGCCGACCGAGGCCACGCGTTCGCGCATGCCGCACAAGCCGTTGCCGTGGCGGATATCGGCTTCGCTGCGCGCCTTGCCGTCATCCAGGATGCGCAGCACGGCCACGCCGTGTTCCAGCGCCAGCGAGACGCTGCAACGGCTCGCGCCGGCATGGCGCACCACGTTGGTGATCGCCTCGCGCAAGGTGAGCGCCACCACGTTCTCGGCGGCCGGCGCCAGCTCGAAGCGTTCGACTTTCTCTTCCAGCCGGACCTCGGCCGCCGCCAGGCTGGCGCGGGCGCTGGCCAGTGCGCTCGCCAGCCCTTTTTCGCGGTAACCGGTGACGGCGGCGCGCACCTCGGCCAGGGCCTGGCGCGCGCTGGTCTCGATGTCGCCCACCTCGCGGGCACAGGCATCGACGTCGCGGTGCACCAGCTTGCGCGCCAACTCCGCCTTCAATGCGATCAGGGACAGCGAATGGCCGAGCAGGTCGTGCAGGTCGCGCGAGATCCGTTCGCGCTCGGCGATGGTGGCCATGTGCTCGACCTCTTCCTGCTTGCGCATCAGCTGCTCGCGCGAGCGGCGCAGGCGCGCATCCATCACGGCGCCGACGCCCACCGGCAGGCTGATGGTCAGGATCGGCATCAGGAACAGGAAGCGCGTCTGCGTCAGCTGCAGGGAGGCGAGCAGCGCGCAGACGACGACCGCGCCGATCGCCAGCGTGGCCTGCTTCATGCGCTCGATCCCGGCCGCCATGGCGCAGGCGAAGATGAAGAAGGTGGCCGCGCCCGGGTTCCAGCGCACCCAGGCAGTGCCGATCAGGCAGCCCGCCAGCATGCAGGCGTAGACCTGCCAGCCGCGCGCCCAGTAGCTGAAGAAGTACAGGGGCACGAACACCGCCAGCGTCAGGACCAGCATGGCCAGTTCCAGGGCGCTCGGCGTGACGTAGGCGTACTTCCAGCCCATGTAGCCAAGACTGAGCAGCCAGAAGTACGGCATCCTGCCCTGCTCCGCCGGCACCCACGGCCCCTTCAGCACATGCATGATCCTGTTCATCGTCGTCTTCTTCTGGCTGGTATTCTCTTTATGGCAGCAGGCGTACGTCGGCGATCTCGAAGCGGTACTCGCCCGGCTGCGGGCCGGCGTTGAATCCTAACATGGTGACGGCCGCCGGATCGATGCCTTTCAGCTGGCTGAAGGGGATGGTGACTTCAGTCCAGTCAGGGCCGGCCACGAAGGATTTCGCACCCGGCATCTGTACTCCCTGCGACATCGCCATGATCTGGTAAGTCTTGCCGTCGCCGCGTACCTTGAACCGTACCTCCTTGGCCGCGCTCAGGTTCACCGGCTGCATCGGCTGGGCGCCCGGCATGAAGGCCACGCCCGACCAGGCGAAGGGCAGTCCAGGCGCCACCGTCGCATTGATCGCAAGCGGCACCTGGCCGTCCGGCAGCGCCGGCTGCGCGGCCAGCTTCACCGTCGATTTGCCGCCGGCGAAGCTGTCGGTCGATGGTCCCCATCCCATGCCGAAGGGGCTGCCCAGGCGCTTGTCGCTGAACTGGCTGATGCGGCCGTCCGCCGGCAGCGCCAGGGGCTTGGCGCCCTGCGTTTCCTGCGCCGCCTTGGCCACCAGCTGGCGCTGGGCCTCTACCAGGCCGTTCGCGCTTTCGCCATCCTTCCAGACTTCGACGATGCGGCGCGTGGCCAGGATGTCGCTGGCCGGATTGCCCTCGACCAGCAGCAGGTCGGCCTTGTAGCCCTGCTTGACCTGCCCGCGCTGGCCCAGCTTGAAGGCCTTGGCCGGTGCGCTGGTGGCGGCGCTCAAGGCCTGCGACGGCGTCATGCCGGCCTCCACCAACGCCGCCAGTTCGCGGTGCATGCTCACGCCATACTGGGTGCCCGCGTTGCCCGCATCGGTCCCGGCCAGCACCGGCACGCCGGCCTTGACCATCGCCACGGTCACCGCTTTCGGGGCCACCAGCAGCGCCGGTTTTGCCTCATTGCCGTAGCGCGCCTTGAGCGGCGCCTGGGCATCCTTGTCGAGCAGCGCGGCGAAGGCCGGGTTGGCGAGCAGGTCGTCGCCGCGGAAGGCGGCCATGCTCTCAAGGACCGCGAAGGTCGGGATCACGAAGGCATTTTTGCTGCGCGCCAGCTTGGCCAGGCCTTGCGCATCGGCCGAGGCGCCGGTGAACAGGTGCACCAGCCCGTCGGCGCCGGCTTCCAGCACGGCGCGCGCATCCTGCTCGTTGCTGATGTGGACCACCGCCATCTTGCCGCGCTTGTGCGCCGCCTTGATCAGGGCCTTCACGGTCGCCAGGTCGAGCGACTTGTAGCCGTAGCCGCCTTCCATCACGATCTTGATGAAGTCCGAACCCTCGGCGATGCGCGCGTCGACGAAAGCCTGTGCGTCTTCGGCCTTGGTGATGGTCGGGATCGCGATGCCGAACTGGGTGCCGTGGCCGCCCGGCGCGGTGACCAGGGTGCCCGCCGAGAACAGGTCGGCGTGTGCGTGGTTGCGGCCCTCGGCCATCTCCTGCTTGGCCTTCTTCATCATGCCGACCTCGGTGAACATGTCGATCTGCGTGGTGACGCCGAACAGCACCGGCAGCTCGTGGAAGCGGAAGGCGTGGGTATGCGCGTCGATCAGGCCCGGCAGCAGGGTGCGACCGGCGCCGCTGACCACACGCGCGCCTTGCGGCGCACTGCCCTTGAAGTCGGCGTCGACGATGACGCCCTTGTCGAACAGGACCGAGCGGTGCTCGTGCACGCGCTCGCCGTCGAAGACGCGCACGTCATGGACCAGGGTCGGAGCGGCATTGGCGGATGCGGCCATCAGGAGGACGGCGGCGGTGGCGACTGCTTTCAGGGCGGTGGACTTCATGTGTTCCTCGCATGGGTTGGTATGTGGCCAGTATGCGAAAAAGCGGCAGGCGCCTGTAGAAGCATGCGCCATCAGTTTGTCATGACAATTGTCATGACAAAAAGCGCAGGCGATGCAGCCTGCATTGATCATCCATCGCCCAGGTTCCATACTGCAGGCGCTGAACCTCACTCCGGAGCTGCCCGCATGCCTATCGAAGCCACTGCCCCCGTCGAGGTGCTACCGCCCTCCCAGTCCGGCGTCACCGGGCTCTATGAGCCGGTCCATCTTGCGGATGCCTTCGCGATCGCGCTGCCCGCCCACGCATCGCGCGACCCCGAGACCCTGGCCCGCTTCATCGTGTCGCACCAGCCGGCGTGGATCGACAGGCTCACTAGCCTGCGCGACATGATCGTCGCCTGCTTCGGCCTCAAGACGGCGCGACAGCTGGCGCAGCTGGCCAGCAGGGAGCAGGCCGAGCGTGTCGGCATCTTTCGGATCTACAGCAGGAGCGAGAACGAGATCGTGCTGGGTGAGGACGACAGCCATCTCGACTTCAGGGTGTCCTTCCTGTGCGGGCCGCAGGAGCTGACAGTGACCACCGTCGTGCATTGCCATAACCTGCTGGGGCGGACTTATTTGTTCGTGATCGCGCCCTTCCACCGTTTGGTGGTCAAGGCGAGCCTGCGGCGGGCGGCGGCGATCGGCTGGCCGGCGTCAAGTGATTAGTGCGGCGGCGGCTTGCCCTAAAGGAGCCATACGCGACTTATACAGCGCAACCTGAGCTTATCGGTAGGCCTTCCGCGATTGAGGCACAGGTGTGCGAGGGCGTGATCTGCGAAGGTTTCGACTACATGGGGGAGTCGGAGGCGACTGCGACTGTCACGTACCTAAGGTTCGATGGTCTATGGCCACCGTTTGTATTTCGATCTTGGCGCCTTACCGGCTACGAAGTGAATTAGCCTGCTATCCTCCTTGGAATGAGTTAGAACTGCAGGAGTGCGCAATGAAGCAATATCTAATAGCGCTGGTGCTGGTAGGCCTGCTTGGGTCGCCGAGCTTCACTACTGCACAAAGTTTAAAGCCGACTGGCAAAGAAAATTATCGTCCGCCTGAAGGATACGTTCCCAATGCGAAGGTTGCCGAGCAAATCGCCTATGCCGTCTTGATTCCGATATACGGTCGGGAGAATATCGACAAACAGCGGCCGTTTAAGGTAACGCTTAAACGCCATGGCACGGTCTGGAAGGTCGAAGGCACCCTGCCGGAGTCTGTGGCTTATGGGGGGACGTTTGAAGTTGAGATTGCAAAGCACGATGGACGGATAATTCGCATGGCGCATTTTGTGTAAAGGGATGACAAAAATGAGAAGCAGACCTGAGGTCGTCGTCCTCTAAGGGCCGGGTCCGTGGGCCTCTAGCGCACGTACGACAGAGGAAACAACCGGTCGCAATGAAGTGCTGTCAAGCACGAGCGGAAAGCTGAAAGGCAGGCATGACCTACTCCGGGAAAATCGTTCTGGTTTCGCTCTCCGGCTATGTTCCTGAACGCGACGAACAATTCTTGCGCGACCTGATCGCAGCCCGAATCGAGCTGTTCTGTGTAATCTGCGTAGGCGCCAGGGAGTGGGAGAACGCTCTCGATTGGGCTTGCGTGAACGATGAAGGGCTTGGTGAGCACACGATTGTCACAACGTCGCACGAACACGAGCCTCTTGCAGAAGTGATTGGATTTGCCGAGCGATTCTCAACGTCGGCGCAGCACCAGTCCCAGGTTATTCATCGCTAAACTCAACAGCTTGTATGCTCGTCTCGGTTCGTCCATTCAAGGCGTGTCGAGAGGGGCCACCAGGGACTCTCAAGCAGGCGGCAGGTTATCCCACAAATCGCCCGTCGGGCTGATGCGCGGCGCCGTCACGCCGAAGTGCTGATAGGCCAGCGGCGTAGCGATCCGTCCACGCGGCGTACGCTGCAGGTAGCCCTGCTGGATCAAATAGGGTTCCAGCACGTCCTCGATGGTGTCGGCAGCTTCGCCGATCGCCGCCGCCAGATTGCCGATGCCCACCGGGCCGCCCGCGAACTTGAACAGCACCGCTTCCAGCAGCTTGCGGTCCATGACGTCGAAGCCGACGGTATCGACATCGAGCATCTTCAGTGCGCGGTCGGCCATGTCGACGGTGATCTCGCCGGTGCCCTTCACTTCCGCGTAGTCACGCACGCGGCGCAGCAGGCGGTTGGCGATACGCGGCGTGCCGCGGGCGCGCTTGGCCACTTCGCGTGCGCCGGCTTCGTTGATCGGCGCCGCCAACAGAGCGGCGCTGCGGAGAACGATCTTGGTCAGTTCCTCGACGTTGTAGAACTCGAGACGCGCCACGATGCCGAAGCGGTCGCGCAGCGGATTGGTCAGCATGCCGGCGCGGGTGGTCGCGCCGACCAGGGTAAACGGCTGCAGGTCCAGCTTCACGGAACGCGCGGCCGGGCCCTCGCCGATCATGATGTCGATCTGGTAGTCCTCGAGCGCCGGGTACAGGATCTCCTCGACCACCGGCGACAGGCGGTGGATCTCGTCGATGAACAGCACGTCGTTCGGCTCGAGGTTGGTGAGCAGCGCGGCCAGGTCGCCCGGACGCTCCAGCACCGGGCCCGAGGTCTGGCGCAGGTTGACGCCCATCTCGCGCGCGATGATGTGCGCCAGCGTGGTTTTACCGAGGCCCGGCGGCCCGAACAGCAGCGTGTGGTCGAGCGCTTCGCGGCGCTTGCGGGCGGCGCTGATGAAGATTTCGAGCTGGTCGCGGATCTTGGCCTGGCCGACGTATTCGTCCAGCTGCTTGGGACGCAAGGCGCGTTCGATCGCCTCTTCGTTCGGCGACGCCGGGGCCGCGTCGATCACGCGCTGTTCGGTGAAATTGTCGGTCTGGATACTCATGCTTTAGACAGTGCCTTGAGGGCGAACTTGATGCCGTCGGAAACGCTGCTACCGGCCGGCATGTTCTTGATCGCCAGGAGCGCTTCCTTGTCAGAATACCCCAAAGCGATCAGCGCATTGAGCACGTCGGCCTGGGCGTCGTCACGCACTGCCCCGCCGACCACACCGATGTCGGCGCCCAGCTTGCCCTTCAGCTCCAGCAGCAGGCGTTCGGCGGTCTTCTTGCCGATGCCCGGAACCTTCACCAGGCGGCCGGTTTCCTGCAAGGTGACGGCCTGGGACAGGTCGGCCACCGACATGCCCGACAGGATCGACAAGGCCATGCGGGCGCCGATACCGGTGATCTTGATCAGCTGGCGGAACAGCGCACGCTCGGAAGCAGTGCCGAAACCGAACAGCAGGTGGGCATCCTCGCGCACCACCAGGTGGGTGAACAGCACCACTTTTTCGCCGGTGTGCGGAAGGTTGTAGAAGGTGCTCATCGGAACGTCGACTTCATAGCCGACGCCGTTGCAGTCCACCAGCACGTGGGGCGGCGCTTTTTCGAGCAGGGTTCCGGAGAGACGACCGATCATGTAGTTTCCTGTTGTTCTTAAACGAGGCGGCTGCGTTTCATGCGCAGCGTGCTGGTGGTCGGCGACAGCGCGCCGATCATCGACAGCGCATCCATGCTGTGGGCGTGGCAGATCGCGACGCCGAGCGCGTCGGCCGCGTCGGTGCCGGGCAGGCCCGGGAGTTTCAACAGGCGCGACACCATGTCCTGCACCTGCGCCTTGGCCGCCTTGCCGGTGCCGACCACGGCCTGCTTGACCTGCACCGCCGTGTATTCGGCCACGTCGAGGTCGGCGCCGACCAGGGCCGTGATGGCCGCTCCGCGCGCCTGGCCCAGCAGCAGCGTGGACTGCGGGTTGACGTTGACAAAGACTTTTTCGATGGCCGCGCAGCCCGGCTGGTAGGCCGAGACGATTTCGCCCACGCCGTTCAGGATGACCTTGAGCCGCGGCGGCAGCGCTCCCTCACTACCGGTCTTGATGGTGCCGGACGCGATGTAGCGCAGTTTGCTGCCGTGTTTTTCGATGACGCCGAACCCCGTCGTACGCAGGCCCGGGTCGATGCCGAGAATAATCATTGTGGAATGATATACGGCTGGAGGGTGTTCGTGGGAAAAAATACTGTGCAAAAACACAGTGTGTGGTCAAGCATACCACGATGGTGGGCGGTATCACCGCCCACCCACGACATCAGTGACGGAAGTGGCGGGTGCCGGTGTACAGCATCACGACGCCGCGCTCGTCGGCCGCATCGATGACTTCCTGGTCACGCATCGAGCCGCCCGGGTGAATGACGCAGGTCGCGCCCGCATCCACCACCACATCCAGCCCGTCACGGAACGGGAAGAACGCATCCGAGGCCACCGCCGAGCCCGCCAGCGACAGGCCGGCATTCTGCGCCTTGATCGAGGCGATGCGCGCCGAGTCGATGCGGCTCATCTGGCCGGCGCCGACGCCCAGGGTCATGCCGTTGGCGCAGAACACGATGGCGTTCGACTTCACGAACTTGGCGACGCGCCAAGCGAACATCAGGTCCTGCAGCTGCTGCTGGGTCGGCTGCTTCTTGCTGACCACGCGCAGTTCGCCCAGGCCAACGTTCTTGGCGTCCGGCGCCTGCACCAGCACACCGCCGCCAACGCGCTTGAGGTCATACGCGTTCTGGCCTTCGCCCAGCGGGATTTCCAGCAGGCGCACGTTCTGCTTGGCCGACATGATCTGGCGCGCCTCTGCCGTGAACGACGGCGCGATCAGCACTTCCACGAACAGCTTGGCCACCGCTTCGGCGGCGCGGCCGTCGACTTCGACGTTGAAGGCGATGATGCCGCCGAAAGCCGAGGTCGGGTCGGTCTGCAGTGCGCGCGAGTAGGCGTCCAGCGCATCGACGCCGATCGCCACGCCGCAGGGATTGGCGTGCTTGACGATCACGCAGCCGGCCGGCTGGCCCAGGCCACCGAGCGACTTGACGCATTCCCAGGCCGCATCGGCGTCGGCGATGTTGTTGTACGAAAGTTCCTTGCCCTGCAGCTGGCGGTAGTTGGCCAGCGCGCCCGGGGTGCTCACGAGATCGCGGTAGAAGGCGGCGCCCTGGTGCGGGTTCTCGCCGTAGCGCATGTCCTGGACCTTCTCGAAGCTCACGTTCAGGGTCTGCGGATAGCTCGAGCGGGTCGCGTGCAGGCGGTCTTCGCCCAGGCTGGTCAGGTAGTTGGTGATCGCGCCGTCGTACTGGGCGGTGTGCGCGAAGACTTTCTTGGCGAGGCGGAACTTGGTCTCGTAGCTGACCGGGCCGGCGCTGGTGCCGGTGCCTTTCATCTCGGCCAGCACCACGCCGTAGTCGGCCGGGTCGACGACCACGACCACGTCACGGTGGTTCTTGGCAGCCGAGCGCAGCATGGTCGGGCCGCCGATGTCGATGTTCTCGATCGCGTCTTCCAGCGAGCACTCGGTCTTGGCGACGGTCTGCTGGAACGGGTACAGGTTGACCACGACCATGTCGATCTGCGGGATGCCGTGTTCGTCGAGCTTGGCGACGTGCTCCGGCAGGTCGCGGCGCGCCAGGATGCCGCCGTGGACCTTCGGGTGCAGGGTCTTGACCCGGCCGTCGAGCATTTCCGGGAAGCCGGTGTAGTCGGCGACTTCAGTCACTTGCACGCCATTTTCCTGCAGCAGCTTCGCGGTGCCGCCGGTGGACAGGATGTTGACGCCGAGAGCCGACAGCGCCTTCGCGAAATCGAGGACGCCGGTTTTGTCGGAGACGGAAATCAGTGCTTGTTTGATCATGGTGAGGCCTGTTGTTAAGAATTCTGGCATCCGGGCGCGCGGACGGTGAACCGGCCGCGCCCAGACGCACGGCCACGCCATGCAAATGAGCTTAGAGGAGCCCGTGCTCCTGGAGTTTCTTGCGCAAAGTATTCCGGTTGATGCCCAGCATCTGCGCCGCGTGCGACTGGTTGCCGTCGGCGCGCGTCATGACCACTTCAAGGACCGGTTTTTCCACCGTCAGGACCATCATGTCGTAGATGTTCGTCGGTTTCTGCTCGCCCAGATCGTTGAAATAGTCCTCGAGGCTTTTCTGGACGACTTCCTGGATACTTTCTTTGCTCATGTTCTCTGCTGCTTCATCCTGGTTAATGATTGCTCGCTGCTTGTGCAGCGTGTCCCCGTTTTATTCTGATTCTTATGCCTACTTTTTATGCTGCTATTACCTGCACTTATGCTGCCATCGCCTCATCGGCAACATGAGCGGGCCGGTATTGTAACCGCTCGCCAAGCCGGAGTTGCGATTTGAAAAACGCGTCGACCGCTGCCAACTGCTCGGCAGTCGATTCCAGCAGGTTCATGCGCTGGCGGAATTCTTGCCCGCCCGGCAAGTCCTGCACGTACCACCCGATGTGTTTACGAGCCGTGCGCACGCCGACATACTCGCCATAGAAGGCGTAGTGCGCCGGCAGGTGTTCGTTCATCAGGCCGCGTACCTCTTCGACCAGCGGGGCCGGCAGGTGTTCGCCCGTGCGCAGGTAATGGTCGATCTCGCGGCAGATCCAGGGACGGCCCTGGGCGGCGCGGCCGATCATCACGGCGTCGGCGCCGGTGTAATCGAGCACGAACTTCGCCTTTTCCGGGGTCGTGATGTCGCCGTTGGCCACCACCGGGATGCCTACCGCCGCCTTGACGGCGCGGATGGTGTCGTATTCGGCATCGCCCTTATAGCCGTCGGCGCGGGTGCGGCCGTGCAGGGTCAGCATCTGGATACCGGCCTGCTCCGCCATGCGGGCGATGTTCAAGGCATTCTTGTTCTGGCGATCCCAGCCGGTACGGAATTTCAAGGTGACCGGCACGTCGACGGCCTCGACCACCGCGTGCAGGATGCGCTCGACCAGGTCTTCGTGCTGCAGCAGGGCCGAACCGCACCAGCTGTTGCAGACCTTCTTCACCGGGCAACCCATGTTGATGTCGATGATCTGGGCGCCACGCTCGACGTTGAACTTTGCGCAATCGGCCAGGTCTTTCGGATCGGCGCCGGCGATCTGCACCGCCTTCGGTTCCATCTCTCCGGTGTGATCGGTACGGCGCGAGGTCTTTTCGCTGGCCCACAGGCGCGGGTTGGAGGCTGCCATCTCGGACACGGCGTAGCCGGCCCCGAGCTGCTTGCACAGCTGGCGGAACGGGCGGTCCGTCACACCGGCCATGGGGGCGACGAAGACATTGTTACGCAGGGTGTATGGACCGATTTGCACAGCGGAAAAGTCTCTAAAGTTTCTCGGGGAACCTATTATTTTACCTCATTCGCTGCTCAAAATAGCGGCAGAATTTTTGGATGTTGTTGCGTGTGTGATATTGGCAGGCGGTGGAAGTGGGGGTAGGCCGTGCGGGTTGGGGTGCGAGGATGCTGTGTTGGTGCGCGAGGAAATTGGGTTCCGGCCTCCGCCGGAACGACGGTCTTTCTGCTAACGGTTATAAATCGGCCATGTCAACTCACCGACAACCCCAACGTCGTCATCCCGGCGGAGGCCGGGATCCAAGTTTCCCACCGAAGCCACTCAAGCCAAATCATCCAGCACCGCCGGCTGCAGGTGCCCCACCTCGCCCCAGCTCACCAGCCGCAAGGCGCCCTGCTCCGCCACGAAGCGGTTCACGCTCGCATTGAGCACCTTGAAGTCGCGCGGCGTCTCCAGCGGCAGGCCGAGCGCGGCCCGGTAGGCGCACTCCAGCACCCCGCCATGCGCTACCAGGGCGATGGTCTTGCCCGAATGCGCCGCCGCATGCGCCAGGATCGCGCCAGTCGTCCGCTCATAGAACTGGCGGAACGTCTCGCCGCGGTTCGCGCCCAGCGGCAGCACGGCGTCGACGTCGCGCGCCTGCCAGGCGGCGAATTCGAGCGGAAAGCGCGCCGCGATCTCGCTGTACAGCAGCCCTTCGAAACCGCCGTAGCAACGTTCGCGTAGCGCGGGATCGGTGCCGACCGCCATGCCGCGCCCGCGCGCGATCGCTTCGGCGGTCTGATGCGCCCGCAGCAGGTCGCTGGCGACGACGTGGTCGATGGGCTCAAGCGCCAGGGCGGCGCCGAGCAGCGCTGCCTGGCGTTCGCCTTCGGCGTTCAGGGCGATGTCGAGGTGGCCCTGCAGCCGTTTTTCGGCATTCCAGGCGGTTTCGCCATGGCGGATCAGGAGGATGGTGGTGCTTGCTGCGTTGTCGTTCGAAAGCATGAGGTTCGTTCGCCCGAACCTCGGGGCGTCTAGGTTAATGTGGATGCGACGTCGGGATTCAGCGAATACACGCCGAAGGTACGCGCCTCGTCCAGGATGTGGCCGCGGATCGCCAGGCGCAGTTCCGCACCAGTGAAGCGCCCTACCAGCGGCAGGCGCGGAATGTCGAGCGCGTACAGCGTGAAGACGTAAGTATGCACCCGTTCGTCGTTCCATGGCGGGCACGGCCCGTCGTAGCCGTAGTACTCGCCGGCCATGTCGGGGTCGCCGGCGAACCAGCCGGTATAGTCGTTGATGCCCTGGCGCAGCTGGTGTTCGGTGCCGTTCTTGATCGTGAAAGGCACCAGCGGACCGGACTTGCCGTGCGGCGTGACCATGTCCGAAAACATGCCTTCGGACAGGGACTTGAGGCAGAGCGGAATGTCTACCAGCGACCAGTGGAAGAAGTCGACCCGCGGCAGCGAGGCCGGGACGGTCTTGCCTTCCTGGTTGACATCCGTGCCCACGGAGGGCACGTCGGGGTCGTGGCAGATCAGCACCAGCGACTTGGTCCCGGCCGGGACGTCCTCCCAGGCCAGGTGCGGGCTGCGGTTGCTGGACAGCTTGACGTGGCTGCCGGGATCGATCTCGGCAAAGGCACACTCAGGCGGAATCTGCTCGCCCTCGGTAAATGAATCGCTCCAGATGCGCATACGTCCTCCCAGCCCTTGATGCTATTGACCCTAGTTCAAGGCGCGGGTTTCAACGCCCAACACCGACGGGATCAACCTGCAGCCAGAAAGTGACAGGACCATCGTTGACGAGCGAGACTTTCATGTCCGCGCCGAACTTACCGGTCTGGACAATGCCATGACGTTCGCGGGCCTGGCGCACGACATGCTCGAACAGGCGCCGCCCGTCTTCCGGCGCGGCGGCCGGCGAGAACGAGGGCCGCGTGCCCGATTTGGTATCCGCCGCCAGGGTGAACTGGGGCACCAGCAGCAGGCCGCCCTGAGTATCGGTCACGCTGCGGTTCATCTTGCCGGCCTCGTCGGAGAACACGCGGTAGCCCAGCAGCTTGGCCAGCAGGGCCTCGGCCTCGCGCTCGGTGTCGCCCTTCTCGGCGCACACCAGCACCATCAGGCCGGGGCCAATTGCGCCGACGGTTTCACCGTCGACGCGCACGCTGGCTTCAGTGACGCGTTGCAGCAGCCCGATCATGCGGACAGAGTCACACGCGCAAATTTGCGCTTGCCCACCTGCATCACGAAGGTGCCGGCCTCGACCTGCAAACCCTTGTCGCCGACCACGGCGCCGTCGATGCGCACGCCTCCCTGGTCGACCATGCGCATCGCTTCCGAGGTGGAAGCGCACAGGCCGGCAGCTTTCAGCAGCTGGGCCACGCCCAGCGGCGCGCCCGACAGGCTGACTTCCGGCACATCGTGCGGGATGCCGCCCTTGGAGCGGTTGACGAAGTCGGCCAGCGCTTCCTCGGCGGCCTGGGCCGAGTGGAAGCGGGTGACGATTTCCTTGCCCAACGCCACTTTCGCATCGCGGGGATTGGCGCCGCCGGCCACCTCGGCCTTGACCTGGGCGATCTCGGCGATCGAGCGGAAGGACAGCAGATCGTAGTATTTCCACATCATGTCGTCCGAAATGCTCATCAGCTTGCCGAACATGGTGTTCGGTGCTTCGGTGATGCCGATGTAGTTGTTCTTGGACTTCGACATCTTCTCGACGCCGTCCAGGCCCTCGAGCAGCGGCATGGTCAGGATGCATTGCTGTTCTTGACCGTAATCTTTCTGTAATTCACGGCCAACCAGGAGGTTGAACTTCTGGTCCGTGCCCCCAAGTTCCAAGTCCGCCTTTAAAGCGACCGAGTCGTAGCCCTGCATCAAAGGGTACAGGAACTCATGCACGGCGATCGGTGTCCCACTCTTGTAGCGTTTGGTGAAATCGTCGCGCTCCATCATCCGGGCCACGGTGTAGCGCGAAGCCAGCTGGATCATCCCGCGCGCGCCCAGCGGGTCGCACCATTCTGAGTTGTAGCGGATTTCCGTGCGCGCGGCGTCCAGCACCAGGGAAGCCTGGCGGAAATAGGTCATCGCGTTTTCCTCGACCTGCTCGCGGGTCAGCGGCGGACGCGTGGCATTGCGGCCCGACGGGTCGCCGATCATCGAGGTGAAATCGCCGATCAGGAAGATCACCTGGTGGCCCAGGTCTTGCAGCTGGCGCATCTTGTTCAGCACCACGGTGTGGCCAAGGTGCAGGTCGGGCGCAGTCGGGTCCAGGCCCAGCTTGATGCGCAGCGGCGTGCCCGATTGCTCGGAGCGCGCCAGTTTCTGGGCGAATTCGCTCTCGATCAGCAGTTCATCGACACCGCGCTTGGTGATGGCCAGCGCCTCGAGCACCTTGTCCGTCAACGGCAGGGGGGCAGAAGCTTTTACCGGTGCGCCGTTACCGGACGAAACATTTGAAGTCATAAAAGTCGTGTAGGAAATTGGCCAAAGCGGTTGTAGGACCACTTCTTTTGGTATAATTCACGATCGTTTTTATGTTTCCCGCAGATAACTTTGCAGAAGCATAAGAGAAAAGATCCTGGAAGTTCAGCCGCAAATTTTAACTGATTGCATGAACCTTAAACAGAAAATCACCCGTCAAAGCCTGCTCCAGCTGGTGCCACAGACCCGCAAGGCGCGCATCATCAGCGCCGGCGCTGCGTTCCTGAGCGTGTGCGCCTTCGGCGCCGTCGCCGTGGCCCCGATCGTTCCGGACGCGGCGGACATGCCGGTCAAGTCGATCGAGCAAGACCTGGAACTGCCGAACCTGGCCGACCAGATCGCCGCCCTCCAGCAAAACGAGCAGCAATTCATCCACGAAGAGCGCATCCGCCCCGGCGATTCGCTCGGTTCCCTCTTCAACCGTCTTGGCGTCGACGACGCCGACGCCCAGAAATTCGTCCGCTCCGACAAAACCGCCCGCCGCCTGCTGTCGCTCAAGACCGGCAAGCGGATCCAGGCCGAAACCGATGAAAATGGCCTGCTGCTGTCGATGCGCGCCACGATCACCGACGGCAAGGCCGGCGATGCACGCCAGATCTCGGTCGAGCGCCAGGGTGACAAGTTCGTCGCCCTCGAGGCCCCAGCCAAGCTGGAACGCCGCGTCGAAATGCGTTCGCGCGTGATCACCGGCTCGCTGTACTCGGCCACCGACTCCAATGTCGACGGCGGCAGCATGCCGGATTCGGTCGTCAGCCAGATGATCGAGATGTTCTCGACCAACATCGACTTCCGTTCGGACATCAAGCGCGGCGACAGGTTCAATGTCGTGTACGAAACCTTCTGGCTCGATGGCGAACTGGTCAAGACCGGCCGCATCCTGGCAGGCGAATTCGTCAACCGCGGCGTGGCCTACCAGTCGGTCTGGTACGAAGACCCGGTCACCAAACAGGGCGGCTACTACAGCCTGGACGGCAAGTCGCTGAAGAAGGCCTTCCTCAAGTCCCCGCTCGAATTCTCCCGTATCTCCTCCGGCTTCTCGATGCGCGTGCACCCGATCTCGGGCAAGTGGAAAGCGCACAAGGGCGTCGACTACGCCGCCACCATCGGCACCCCGATCCGCGCCTCGGCCGACGGCACCGTCGACTTCGCCGGCAACAGCGGCGGCTACGGCAACCAGGTCGTCCTCAAGCACTGGTCGAACTACAGCACCGCCTACGCCCACATGAGCCGCATCGCTCCAGGCATGCGCAAGGGCGCCAGGATCAGCCAGGGCCAGGTGATCGGCTACGTCGGCTCGACCGGCTGGTCGACCGGCCCGCACCTGCACTATGAGTTCCGCGTCGCCGGCCAGGCCCAGGATCCGAGCAAGCTCAAGTCGCTGGCCCAGCAACCGCTGAACCCGGGCGAAGTGGCCCGCTTCCGCATGGCCGCCGCCGACATGAAGCACCGCTTCTCGCTGCTCGCACCGAGCGGCAACGCGATGGCAGCCCGCTAATCCGGCTTCCAACGTAAAAACGCCCCGCGGCATGCACATGCCGCGGGGCGTTTTGTTTTGCGGAGCCGCTTTTCAGGAATCGCGCTGTTCCCGGTCATGCGCGCGGAAAGCCAGGGCCGCATACGCAGCGGCCAGCCCGCCCAGGCCGCCGCCGAGCGCGACGTGGCCGCCCAGGATGAACCCGGCGCTGGCAATGCCGAAGGCGATGGCGGCGTAGCCGAAATGCTTGGATTTCTTCATGTTCCGTCCAGATTACAAGTTCGATGCAAGTCCAGTCTAGCACCTGGATTTTCCGCAAAATGCACACATTGCAACAACCGAAAGGCTGAATACGCTGATTAACCGTTGCTCAGCACCGTCCGCCCTCTCCTTCCCGATGGCTTCCGCTTTCCAGTCCGACCGTTTAGACTGCATGGCCGGCAGGCCTGCGCCAGGTCTGCCTCCATCACCATCGAGAGAACATGAGCGAGACCTCTTCCCTGTACATCGGCCTGATGTCCGGCACCAGCCTCGACGGCGTGGACGGCGTGCTGGCCGATTTCGCCAACGGCAGCATCCGCACCCTGGCTGCAGCCTTTACGCCCTTCCCCGCCGCGCTACGCAGCGAACTGATGGCGCTGCAGGCCGCCAGCGAGAACGAGCTCGAGCGTGAAGGCCTGGCCGCCAACGGCCTGGCCCTGTGCTACGCCGACTGCGTGCGCCAGCTGCTGCCCGCCGGCGGCGGTCCTGTGGCGGCCGTGGCCGTGCATGGACAGACCATCCGCCACCGTCCGGAACTGGGCTTCACGCGCCAGACCAACAACCCTGCGCTGCTGGCGGAACTGACGGGGATCGACGTCGTCGCCGACTTCCGCACGCGCGACGTCGCGGCCGGCGGCCAGGGCGCGCCGCTGGTGCCGGCCTTCCACGAGGCTGCCTTCGGCAAGCCGGGCACCGCGCGCGTGGTGGTGAACATCGGTGGGATCGGCAACATCAGCGTGCTGTACGGCGACGGCCGTGTCACCGGTTTCGATACCGGTCCGGGCAATGTGCTGATGGACTTGTGGATCGGCCGCCACCTGGGCAAGGCCTACGACGAGGATGGCGCCTGGGCCGCCAGCGGCGCCGTCGACCAGCCGCTGCTGGAGGCCCTGCTGGACGAGCCCTATTTCCGCCAGCCGGCGCCCAAGAGCACCGGCCGCGACCTGTTCCACGACGGGTGGCTGGATCACAAGCTGAAGGGTTTCGGGCAGCTGGCGCCGGCCGATGTCATGGCGACCCTGACGCGCCTGACGGCGCTGACGATCGCCGATGCCATCCGCGCCGAGCACGCGGCGGTGGAGGCGGTTTACGTGTGCGGCGGCGGCGCCTACAACGCGACCCTGATGCAGGCCATCAGCGCCGCGCTGGGCGGCGTGCCGGTGGAATCGACGGCGGCGCTGGGCATTGCCCCGAACCGGGTCGAGGCGCTGGCCTTCGCCTGGCTCGGCTACCGCTTCATGCAGCGCGCGCCGGGCAATCTGCCGGCGGTGACGGGTGCGCGCGGTCCGCGCATCCTCGGCGCCTTGTACCCGGCGTAAACAACAAAGGGCCTGGCGAAAACCGGACCCTCAATAAGAAACGGCCCGGATGAACCGGGCCGTTCGACTGCCCGGTCTACCCGGGCGGCCTGGGGGAAGTTACGCGGAGAACGACGAACCGCAACCGCAGGTCGAGGTGGCGTTCGGGTTCTTGATCACGAACTGGGCGCCTTCGAGGTCGTCCTTGTAGTCGATCTCGGCGCCGACCAGGTACTGGTAGCTCATCGAGTCGATCAGCAGCTGGACACCGTTCTTTTCCATCGTGGTGTCGTCTTCGTTGACGATTTCGTCAAAGGTGAAGCCATACTGGAAACCGGAGCAACCGCCACCCTGCACGAACACGCGCAGCTTGAGGTCGGGATTGCCCTCTTCTTCGATCAGCTGGGCAACTTTTTCTGCGGCGCTGTCGGTGAAGTTGATCGGAACGGGGATCGTGTCGTGCTCTTGCACTTCGGCGACTGCGGTCATGAAACACTCCTGGTGAAATACTGAATTACGCCCATTATAGACCGTTGGCGCAACTCATGCTGCCGACCCCACCTCGGCGTCGGCTAGATGAAACACCGGCTCGCTGGCGGGTTCGTGGGTCAATTTCCCCGTCACGAGGGCGCCGCCGTGCATTTCGAGCAAGCGGTAATGTACATCACCATGTATGCGGCCTTTCGGCTGTAATTCAAGGAGTTCTGACGAATATACCGAGCCCGCGATGTAGCCGTTGACCACCAGGCTGGCGCAGCGTACTTCACCCTCGATGCGGGCATGCTCGGACACGATCAGCATGCTGTCGGCGCCGTCCGCCGCCACCACGTTGCCATGCACCTCGCCGTCGATGCGCAGGCCTCCGGTAAAGCACAGGTCACCTTCGATGCGGGCCGAGATGCCGACCAGGCTGTCAATCTCGCTCTTTACTTGTCGACCGAACATGATCCACCCCTTCCAGTGTGTCGCCCGCGGCAAATGCCGGGGGCGCAGAAATCAACCTGTGCATTGGTCAATTTACCGCTCTTAACAGGAGCGTCCTTGATATAGATCGGCTCGGCAAGAATGCGCTCGCGCAATCAAAAAATGTATACACATTGGCAACACAAATACGCGGCTTTCTCAGGGCATGGCGGACTCCAGCAAGGCGCGCGAGACGCGTCCGGCGGGCGGATCGAGGATGAAACGAGGCAGGTAGAAAGGCAGGCCGGAATGCGGCAGGCTGAAGCTGCGCACGCCACCCGATTGGGTCGTGCGCGCCGCCCCGCCGGCGCCAATCAGGCGCGCCATGCCGAAATCGCGCATCACATTGGCGAACAGGACGGCCGACGAGTAGGTCGCCGGTCCGATCCGGACGCTGAGTTTGCCGCCGAAGCGCAAGGGATTCTCCGGCTGGGGCTGGCGCCAGGTCGTGATTTCGCCGTCGGTCACGGGCGCCGCCGCGCCTTCCTGCGCCCGCGCCCGGGCGCGGTAGGTCGATCCGGTGCGGTATGGCCGGCTAGCCAGGTAAGGCATCAGGCCGTCCAGCCACAGCGCATCGTCGCCGCCACCGTTGCGGCTGACATCGATTTCCAGCTCGGTCACGCCGGCGTCGCGAATGCGGGCAAAGGCATCGCGCGTAAAGGCCAGGAAGGGCGACGGATCGGGCTGGCTGAAACTGCCGACCGTCAGCACCGCCTTGCCGTCCTTGCCGATGGCGAGGCGGTACAGGGACGCAAAGTCGGCCTCCTCGGCCAGCAGGCGCGGGATGGCGCGGCTAGCGGGCAGCTGCACGGTCCGGCGCCGGCCCGCCTCGTCGAGCACCACTTGGTACCGCTGCGCGGCGCCGAAGCGCTTCCCATAGTAGAACCACCAGCGTTCGGCCAGCAGGTTGGCCCGGAACGCCGGGGTGTCGCCGTGGATCCGCGCCAAGAGCGTGGAAACGAGCTGCTCCGCATCGACACCGTCGATGGAGATGATCCGCGGCCGCTCCGGGCTGCGCACGAACAGCCGGCCGTCCGGGCCGATCTCGACCTCAATCGGAAACAGCACGCCGCCGCCGGCCAGCCAGGCCTTCGCCTCACCCCGCCAGTCGGGGTAGCCAATGAAGAAATGCGCATCGGCGAACAGGGGGTTGAGCGTCGCGAGGCGCCACCAGGCTTCGTCGCGGCTCAAGACGGGCGGCAGGTCCTGCCCCAGCCGCTCGAGCGCGGCTTCCACTGCGGCGCGATCGGTGGAAAAGCCGGGATCCGGATGGGCGGTATCGATGGTCTTGCGGATAAAAGCCAGGTCCTCGCGGAACTGGGCCGCGCCCAGGCTGGACAGGGGCTCTGCGGCGTGCGCAAGGGGCAGCGCGAGCATCAAGAGGCTTGCCGCCGTCAACAGGTAGTTCAGGAATCGCATGGTCTTCCGTCTGGTCGAAAAGTGTGTTGAAATAATATAGGTAAATTTCAACACAAACACATGGCGGAGAAAATCATGCAGGACGAATACCGGATCATTGACGACCCCGCCCTGATCGAGGTCCTGGCCTCGCCCGTGCGCCAGGAAATCGTCGACACCCTTGCGGCGCTGGGCGGCCAGGTCAGCGCGGCCGAGCTCGCCCTACAGCTCGGCCGGCACGTCGACGGGCTGTATTACCACCTGAAGGTCTTGTGCCGGGCGGGATTGGTTACGGAATCGGCGGAAGGGGAAGACGAGGCGCGGCGCTATGCGCTGCCGGGCCACGCGACGCGGGCGCTGCGGCTGGCCTATCGGCCCGCCTCGGAGCCTGGAAAACAGGCCCTGCGCAAGTTCACGCGTGGTTTACTCAAGGTGGCGCAGCAGGATTTCGACGACGCCCTGGACTTGCCGGACGTCGTGACGGAAGGAAGCGCGCGCCAGCTCTGGGCGGCGCGCAACAAGGCCTGGCTGAGCCCGGAGGAAGTGGTGGAAGCGAACGCCTTGCTGCAGCGCCTGTGCGCCTTGATGAGCCAGCCGCGGGCGCCGGAGCGCACGCAGATACTCAGCTGCACCTTCGTGCTGGCGCCGCACGTGGCGCTGCCCAAGCGCAGGGGCAGCGACGGCGGCGCCGGGCCGGAGGATTAAGGCAGCAGGGCGATCTGCTTCAGGCCGGTGGTTTCGTCGAGACCGAACATCAGGTTCATGCACTGCACGGCCTGGCCCGAGGCGCCCTTGACCAGGTTGTCCTGGACCACCAGGATCACGACCGTGTTGCCGCCTTCCGGACGGTGCAGCGCCAGGCGCAGCATGTTCGAGCCGCGGGTCGAGCGGGTTTCCGGGTGCGAGCCGAAGGGCATCACGTCCACGAAAGCGCTGTCCTTGTAGGTGTCTTCGAACAGGGCCTGCAGGGCCGCGTCGTCGATGTCCTTGTTCAGGCGCGCGTACAGGGTCGCGTGCATGCCGCGGATCATCGGCACCAGGTGCGGGGTGAAGATCAGGCCGACCTTCTGCTCGGTGTAGCGCGCCAGCTGGGCCGAGGTTTCCGGGGTGTGGCGATGGCCGTGCACGCCGTAGGCCTTGAAGTTGTCGCTCGACTCCGAGAACAGCGTGCCGATCTCGGCTTTGCGGCCGGCGCCCGAGACGCCCGACTTGCAGTCGGCGATCAGGTTGCCCGCATCGACCAGGCCGGCTTTCAGCAGCGGCACGAAGCCGAGCTGCATGGTGGTCGGGTAGCAGCCCGGGTTGGCGATCAGGCGCGCGCCCTTGATGTCGTCACGGTTCAGTTCCGGCAGGCCGTACACGGCTTCTTCGATCAGCTCGGGCGCGGTGTGCGGGATCTTGTACCACTTCTCGAACGTGGCCTGGTCCTTCAGGCGGAAGTCGGCCGCCAGGTCGATGACCTTGACGCCAGCTGCCAGCAGCGCCGGGGCCTGGGCCATGGCGACGCCGTGCGGGGTGGCGAAGAACACCACGTCGCACTGGGTCAGGTCGGCCTTGTCGGGGCTCGAGAAGGCCAGGTCGACGACGCCGCGCAGCGAGGGGAACATGTCGGCCACTGGCAGGCCGTCTTCCTTGCGCGAAGTGATCGCCGTCAGCTGCACGTCGGGGTGCACGGCCAACAGCCGCAGCAATTCCACGCCCGTATATCCGGTTCCGCCAACGATACCAACTTTGATCATGTTCTGTTCCTTCGTGATGTAAGAATGACCTTTTCAGGACGAGGCTGCATTTTAACAGTCGTGAAAAATGCGTGCGCCGGCAAGGCCCGCGACAGGCATTGCAAAGAATATTTGCATGCAGGGCTCGCCATGCAAATATTCTTTGCACAAGAGACCCGGCGGCGATTTACCATGGGAGCGTCGCCACCCCATCCATTCGGAGATTCCATGCGAACCTGCGCCCTGCTTTGCCTTGCCTACCTAGCGATGGGCGCGGCGCCCGCCCTAGCCGCCGATCGATTCTCCTGCGGCGGTTCGGACGCTCGGATCGAGGTGCTCGCGCGCGACACCAGGGTCGCTGAAGAACGCGCGGAAGGCGTCGTCACCGTGTCCCGCAACGGGCTTGCTACCCTCCTGCGTTTCCGCGGCATCGACTTCATCGGCGGCCAATGCGTGAATGCGGCCGAGGGCCGGCCGCTCGTGGTGTTCCAGGCCTTTTGCGGCGGCTCGGGCTGCCATGATGGGGCGAACTGGGGTGTGATCGACCCCGTGCTGTTGCGGGTGCTGGCGGTTCCTACGGACACGAATCGCGAGGAAGCCCAGCAGCTGCTCGGCGCCGCGCTCCCCGCCTTGAAGATGATCAGCGTGGAGCGCGAGGCGCGCAGGCAGGGCGTCGAGCTGTTTTAAGCCTGGTCGGCCGAGCCCGGCGTGATCGACTTGGTGACTTTGCCCTGCTCGTCCAGCATCTGGATCTCGGCCTTGCCCTCGGGCGTCACCATCAGCATCATGCGGACCCGGCCCTTGGCATCCTTCAGCTGCAGGGTCGAGCTCTTGCCGATGGTATTGCCGAGCCAGATGCGGTTCTGGCTCAGGCGGCCTTCGTCCGCCAGCTTGTCCCAGTAGGCGCGCTGCTCGGCCTCGGGCAGTTTGCCGGCTTCCTGGCGGAAGCGCGCGTAATCGGCAATCGCGGTCGTGCTGTACATCGGCACGTCGTTGATCTTGATGGCGGTCTGCTGGTGGACGGCGCTGTCGTTGGTCAGCAATTGCAGCGCCTGGTCCTGGCGGAAGCGGTCGAAGGTGAGCGACAGGCCGGAGGCAATCTTGCCGTCGGCGCCGATGCTGCCCTTCTGGAGGAAGCCGCCGTTTTCCGTGCCTTCCTCGTTAATGAAGATCATGCCGGCGAAGCTGCTGCGATCCGGCCGCGCACGCTCTTTCCCCTGCATGAAGTCGCCCGGGAACTGCGCCTTGTTGGAAATGACGATGCGCTTGGTGCCGTCCGGCTCGACGATGTTGATGCGGCCGACGGTGATCTCGTCGAAGCTGGCGCGCCGGCCCGGGTCGGCGGAGCCGGTCAGGGTCATGATGGCGGCCAGGGCCGCGGCCATGGTGGTGGCGCCGGCGAAGAAGGTGCGGAGTTGCGACATGTGTTCCCTTGCTGGTTGAAAAATTAACGAAGCTGTTTTTTCAGGCGGCGCAGGCGCCATTCAATGAAGATACAAAGGAAGCCGCAAGCGAAGACGAGGGCGCCGATATATTGCAACAGCCTGTTGCCGGTGCTCTCCAAGCCCCTGATATTGGCCAGGTCGAAGCGACGCTTGCCGTTTTCGGTGGCTTCGTAATAGATGGTGCCGCGGCTTTCGGGCCATTCCACGGTGAGCGGACGCTCGCGCTTGGCCGTGAACTCGGACAAGCGTCTGCTTGCCTCTTCGTCCGTGATGAGTTTGGCGCGCTGCTGCAGAGCCAGAATCTTCCCGTAGCTGTCAAAGACATTCTCCCCTTCGTCGGCCAGGAACACCCCGGGGGATTTGTAGACGTAAAGCTCGTTCGGGAAAAAGATGCCGTCGTTTGCCGCCAGCATGATGGCGAAACCCAACAGCCATGCTGCCGCCGAACCGAACACCCAGCGCTTCGTGTGGTGCACCTGTTCGGTCACGGCCTGCGTCTTGAACTGGGTGACGGAAGGGACATGGCGCAGGGTCGAGTCGATCACCTCCCTGTCAACCTCCTGCAGGAAGGTCGCGGCATCCATCCCGAGCGCGGACACGATGGTGTCGAACATCTCGGCCGAAGGCACCGACTTGTCGTTTTCCAGCTTCGACAGGTAGGACTGCTCGATGCCGGCCAGCGCCGCGAACTGCGGCTGGGTCAGGCCCTTGTCGGTCCTGAGCCCCTTGAGTCTTTCGCCAAAATTCATATCAACCTTTCCTGAACGTCAATGGAATGGCCGTATTCTTGGCGATTCATGCAAGACTTGAAAGATGAATATTGGCGAATAGCCATGAATTTCGCAAATCAGGGCGCATGGATGCATATAAACGCGCCCCAAAAGCAAAAAGCCGCCCACCTTGCGGAGGACGGCTTTCGCAGCAGCGCCCCAAGGACGCTGCCAGCAGGTGAAACGAATTAACGCTTCGAGAACTGCTTTGCGCGACGTGCTTTACGCAGGCCGACTTTCTTACGCTCGACTTCACGGGCGTCACGGGTGACGAAACCGGCACGTGCCAGGTCGCCCTTGAGGCCTGCGTCGTAGTCGATCAGAGCGCGGGTGATGCCGTGGCGGACGGCGCCTGCCTGGCCCGACTCACCACCACCGTGCACGTTGACCTTGATGTCGAAACGCTCGACGTTGCCGGTCAGTTCCAGCGGCTGACGGATGACCATCAGGCCGGTCTCGCGCGAGAAGTATTCGTTCGCAGGCTTGCCGTTCACGACGATCAGGCCGGTGCCGGCTTTGATGAACACGCGAGCGACTGCACTCTTGCGACGGCCGGTGCCGTAGTTGTAGTTACCGATCATGTCAGTTCCTTAGAGGGTCAGTGCTTGTGGTTGCTGTGCTGCGTGCGGGTGCGAACCTTCCGCGTACACTTTCAGCTTCTTGATCATTGCATAGCCCAGCGGGCCCTTCGGCAGCATGCCTTTGACAGCCTTTTCCAGGGCACGGCCCGGGAAGCGCTGCTGCATCTTCAGGAAGTTGGTTTCGTAGATGCCGCCTGGGTAGCCCGAGTGACGGTAGTAGGTCTTGTTAGTGGCCTTGGTACCGGTCACGCGCAGCTTGCCTGCGTTGACGACGATGATGTAATCGCCGGTGTCGACGTGCGGAGTGAATTCCGGCTTGTGTTTGCCGCGCAGTCGGAGTGCCACTTCGCTGGCAACACGTCCGAGGACCAAGTCCGTCGCGTCAATCACCAACCAGTCGCGCTGGACTTCATGGCCCTTAGCGGAAAAAGTTTTCATGATGACTTCCTAAATAGGTTAAATGCTCACTGTGGTGGTTCCGCCCTTGCTGCAGCGGACTCTGCCTTATTGTCTTCCCCGAGCAAAGGGAAAGCCCACGATGATAGCCGAAGAGCAGTCTGCTCGTCAATCCGCGTCACGCCCGCTGTCGCATTTTCCCCGCCCTCTTCTGAGCCAGTTCTCGCCAGGAGAACAAAGCGTTCCCGGATCGCATAATTTCGTGCGATGGTGCAACTAATACATTGACCGCCAAAACGATGCCAATCTACTATGCATGCATCCTTTGAGGAGATTGTGTGAAGACAAGATCGTTCCTGCCTGCCGCCGCCTTCCTGCTGGCGGCGTCGACGGCGGGTGCGGCGGCGCCCGGCAGCGCCGCCAAAGCACCCGCAGCGCCAACCACCACCCGTAGCTGTCACCTGCCCGGCGTCACCGACGCCCTGCAATGCGTCACCCTGAACGTCCCGCTGGACCATGCCAAGCCGGGCGCCGGCAGCCTCAAGCTGCACGTCACCGTGGCGCCGGCCCATCGTGCCAATACCCGCGGCGACCCGCTGTTCGTGCTGGCCGGCGGTCCCGGCCAGGCCGGCAGCGACATCGTGCAGCTGCTGAGCCTCGCCTTCAACCGCGTGCGCGCCACCCGCGACATCGTGTTCATCGACCAGCGCGGCACTGGCCTGTCGGGCAAGCTCGATTGCAAGAATAAGCCGGAACACGAGCGCATGAGCGAGGAGCAGCTCGAAGGCGAGCTGCGCGCCTGCATCGCCGCCACCAAGGCTCCGTGGGCCGCCTATACCACCGAGGCCGCCGCGCGCGACCTGGAAGCGGTGCGCCGCGCGCTCGGCTATGGCGCCGTCAACGTCTGGGGCGGTTCCTACGGCACCCGCCTGGGCCAGGCCTATGCGCGCCTGTATCCGGCCAGCGTGCGCAGCCTGGTGCTGGACGGCGTCGCCGCGCCCGACCAGGTGATCCCGGCCGGCGCCCGCGACGGCCAGGCCGCGCTCGACAAGATGTTCGAGCTGTGCGCCAAGGATGCCGGCTGCAGCAAGGCCTTCCCGAACCTGCGCGCCGAATTCGACGGCCTGGTGCGCAAGCTGGAAGCCGGCAGCATGAAGCTGTCGATGCCGGATCCGCGCACCGCCCAGCAGGTCGAGGTGAACATGAGCGCCCAGCGCTTCCTCGGCACCGTGCACAACGTGCTGTACTCGCCGGCCGATGCGCGCCGCCTGCCCTTCCTGATCCACAATGCGGCGCAGGGCCGCTGGGAGCCTTTCGTGGCGCGCCAGAACCTGGCGACCGACTTCGGCGCCGAAGGCAATATGGCGACGCTGCTGCACCTGGCGGTGGTCTGCGCCGAGGACATCCCGCGCTTCACGCCGGAACTGCGCGCGCGCGACGTCGGCCAGCTGACCAAGCCGCTGGCCGACAAGATGCCCGCCATGTGCGCGGCCATGAACGTGCCGGCGGTGCCGTACAAGGCGCCGAGCCGGATCGAGGCCCCGGCCCTGCTGCTGTCCGGCGCGCTCGATCCGGTCACGCCGCCGCACCGCGCCGCCAGCGCCGCGGCCAGCATGGCGCACGCCCAGCAGGTGGTGGTGGCGAATGCCGGCCATGGCGTGACCCAGCTCGGCTGCGCGCCGCGCCTGCTGCGCGAATTCCTCGACAAGCCGCAGGCCAGGCTCGATGCCGCGTGCCTGAACGAGATCCCGGCCCCGACCTTCCAGCTCGGCGCCGCCGGCCCGCAACCCTAAGGCGAAGAACATGATTGAAGTCCACGATGTACGCAAGAAGTTCGGCGCCGTCCAGGCGCTGGGCGGCGTCAGTTTCACCGCGCGCGACGGCCAGATCACCGCGCTGCTCGGCCCCAACGGCGCCGGCAAGACCACCCTGCTGCGCACCCTGGTCGGGCTGCTCAAGCGCGACCAGGGCAGCATCTCGATCGACGGCGTCGACCCCGAGAAGGATCCGATGGCGGTACGCCGCAGCATCGGCTTCCTGACCGACCAGTTCGGGCTGTACGAGCGCCTGAGCACGCGCGAATACCTCACCTATTTCGGTGAGCTGAACGGCATGGAGCGCGCCGCGATCGGCCGCCGCATCGACGAAGTCTCGGAGCTGCTCGGCATGGAAGACATCCTGGCGCGCCGCAGCAAGGGCTTCTCGCAGGGCCAGCGCATCAAGGTGGCGCTCGCTCGCACCCTGCTGCACCGCCCGCGCCACCTGCTGCTCGACGAACCGAGCCGCGGCCTGGACGTGATGAGCACGCGCTCCCTGCGCACCGCCCTGAGCGCACTGCGCGCCGACGGCTGCTGCGTGATCATGGCGACCCATGTGATGCAGGAAGTGACCGCGCTGTGCGAGGACGTGATCGTCATTGCCGGCGGCCACACCGTGGCCCAGGGCTCGCCCGAAGAACTGTGCCGGCGCACCGGCATCGCCAGCCTGGAAGACGCCTTCGTCAGCCTGGTCGGCACCGAGGAAGGGATCGCATGAAAGCGCGCACCGCATCGAAACTCTGGATCGTCTTTTTCAAGGAACTGCGCGAGACGCTGCGCGACAAGCGCACGCTGGCCATGCTGGCCCTGTTCACGCTGCTGTACCCGCTGATCATCGGCATGACCTTGCACCAGCTGATCGACAAGAGCACCAAGACCGAACGCGAAGGCGTCGACCTGGCCGTGATCGGCGCAGCCAAGGCGCCGACCCTGATGGCCCAGCTGGGCCAGAAGAACATCACGGTCAAGGACACGCCGCAGATGGACGAGGAAGCCATCGGCGAACTGCTGCGCGCGAAGAAGGTCGCAGCGGTGCTGCGCCTGTCGGACGACTTCGTCGAGAACTACCAGGCGATGCGCCCGGCGCGCGTCGAAGTCTGGTACGACTCGGCGGCCGAGAGCAATGCGCAACGGCGCGAGGTCGAAGACGTGCTGGAAGCCTACGGCAATAACGTGGCCAGCGCACGCCTGCTGGCGCACGGCGTGTCGCCGGCGGCGGTGACCCCGATCCAGGTGCAGCGCTACGACACCGGCTCGAACGCATCGCGCTCGGCCATGCTGGTCGGCAGCATCATGGGCGTGCTGTTCCTGCCCGCCTTCATGCTGACCATGTCGGCCTCGGTCGACAGCACGGCGGGCGAGCGCGAACGCCGTTCGCTCGAAGTGCTGATGGCGCAGCCGGCGCACACCTGGGAACTCATCGGCGGCAAGTGGCTGGCGGCGGGCATCCTGGGCGTGGTCGGCGTGACCCTGGAGCTGGTGCTGGCGCACGTGATGCTCAAGTGGCTGCCGCTCGAGGAAATCGGGATGTCGTGGAGCCTGGGCTGGGGCGAACTGGCCCTGGTCTGCCTGGCCACCATCCCGCTGTCGCTGCTGGCCTCGGCCCTGTACGTGGCGCTGGCGATGAACTCCAAGACCTTCAAGGAAGCGCAGACCGTACTCAGTATCGCGATGCTGGCGCCGATCATTCCGGGCATCGTGGTGTCCTTCCTGGACCTGAAGACCGCGCTGTGGATGTACGCGGTGCCGATGCTGTCGAACCAGACCCTGATCAAGGAGATGTCCAAGGCCGGCGACGTGCAGTCGCTTCCCCTGCTGCTGACCTTCCTGTGTTCGGCGCTGCCGGCCCTGCTCATCGTGGCCTACGCCAGTTGGCGCATGAAGAGCGAGCGCTACGTCCTGGCCGTCTGAGGAAAACCCGGGGCGCCGGCAGAGGCGTCCCGCCTGCCTTACAATGCTTCGCAATCACTCAATCGCGGAGAAAGCAATGGAAGTAAAAGTCAGCTGGAACGGCCCCTCGGGCATGAGTTTCCGCGCCGAGACCGGCAGCGGCCACATGGTGTCGATGGACGGCGCGCCCGAAGGCGGCGGCCACAACCTGGCGCCGCGCCCGATGGAGATGGTGCTGGTCGGCACCGGCGGCTGCACCGCCTACGACGTGGTCCTGATCCTGAAACGCGGCCGCGAGGACGTGCGCGGCTGCGACGTGACCCTGCAGGCCGAGCGCGCGGAGACCGATCCCAAGGTCTTCACCAAGATCAACTTCCACTTCACGGTCACGGGTCGCAACCTGAAGCCGGCGGCGGTGGAGCGCGCGGTGAGCCTGTCGCACGACAAGTACTGCTCGGCGTCGATCATGCTGGCCAAGACGGCCGAGATCACGCATACGGTGGAGATTGTGGAGGTTTGATTCGAATGCTGGCAGATCCCCAGCGTTTCAAACGACCACCGCCTTAAAAACCGTCATTCCCGCGCAGGCGGGAATCCAAGTTCGCAAAGCAGCCGTAACGCACGCAAAATTGGATTCCCGCCTTCGCGGGAATGACGTTTACACGATACGTGAGAAGAACTGATAGCGCGGCTATTCAGCCAATCAAATGTGATACGCCGTCGTCGTCATCACCTTCGACATCGCGGTCATCAACAGCTTCACCGGCGCCGGCGTCTCGGCCGCGCCCAGCGCCTGTGCCGACGCGCCGTGGGCGATTTCATCCACCCGCATCTGCTCCACGATCGCGCGCGAGCGTACGTCTTGCGGCGGCAGGTCTTCCAGGTGGCGGTTCAAGTGTGCTTCGACCTGGCGCTCGGTCTCGACCACGAAGCCGAGGCTCTGCGGATCGCCCAGCTTGGCCGCGATGCTGCCCAGCACGTAGGAACCGGCATACCACAGCGGATTGAGCAGGCTGGGCTGCGATCCCAGCTCGGACAGGCGCTCGGCCGTCCACGCCAGGTGGTCTTCTTCCTCGCGCGCCGATTTCGCGAACTGGGCCCGGATCGCCGGGCTCTTGCCGAAGCGCGCCTGCGAGTCGTACAGCGCCTGCGCGCACACCTCACCGACGTGGTTCACGCGCATCAGGCCGGCGCTGTGGCGGCGGTCGTCGTCGCTCAGCTCGCAGTCGTTTTCGTGCGCCCCGGGGTTCGGACGCGAGGCGGAGGCGACGCCGCCGACCACGCGCAGGGCCTTGTCGAAACCGGTGATCAGGCTGTCGAGGGGGGTACTGGAACGGTATGCACTCATGATGTTGTCGAAGCGATATGCGAAAACATCATTATAGGCCTTGCCGCAGAGAGCCGGCGCTAGCTGCCCGGCGCCAGGGCTTTCTGGCGCGCGATCCAGTCGGCCAGCGGCCCCGTCGGCTCCAGCCCCGAGATGTTCTTCGCCACGCCCAGGTTCAGCTCGAGCAGGAAGGGAATCGATGCGGCCGGCACTTCCGGGCAGTGGCGGGCAAAGGCCTCAAGGAAGCGCGCCGACTCGACGGTCGGCATGACCTTTTCGCCGCTCATGAACTGCAGCACGCTAGTGATGGTGTGACCCTTGCCCAGGGTGTGATAGATGAAACGGTTGAATTCGCGGTCGACTTTCTTGAAATCGATCGCCTCTTCCGTCATCAGCGCCGCGAGGTAGAACAGGCCCAGCGCGACCCGGAACCAGTCGGTCGATTCGGCGCGGTCGCGCCCTTCGCGCATCAGCGCCAGCAGCTTGTCCTGGATGGCCTTGTTCATCCTGCCATTATCCACGTTTCCCGCCTTTTCGCGAGCAATGTTTATGTATGGAAATTATTAATGCGCTAAGTCATGCGTCCTGTCGCCGGATTATGCAATCTGGGCCATCAAAGCGTCCGTGCGTCGCAGAGTTACCACAAACCCAGGAACAATTTAATACAATGCAAGTGTGAAAAGGTTTATATGCACGCTTGGGGGCATGGCATGGAATTGAAGATCCGCAATTTGTCGAAGACCTACGCCAATGGCGTGGTCGCGCTCGACCGCGTCACGCTGAACATCCCGGCCGGGATGTTCGGCCTGCTCGGTCCGAACGGCGCCGGCAAATCGACGCTGATGCGGATCCTGGCCACCCTGCAGGAATGCGACTCGGGCTCGGTCTTCCTGGACGACATCGACGTTCTGGACGAAAAGGATGAAGTACGCCGCATGCTCGGCTACCTGCCGCAGGATTTCGGCGTCTACCCGAAAGTGAGCGCTTACGAGATGCTCGACCATTTCGCCCAGCTCAAGGGCCTCTCGCACAAGCACCGGCGGCAGGAGGTGGTCGACGGCCTGCTCCAGCAGACCAATCTCTGGGAAGTGCGCCACCAGCGCCTCGGCACCTTCTCGGGCGGCATGCGCCAGCGCTTCGGCATCGCCCAGGCCCTGCTGGGCGACCCGCGCCTGATCATCGTCGACGAACCGACCGCCGGCCTGGACCCGCAGGAACGGGTGCGCTTCCACAACCTGCTGTCCGAGATCGGCGAAGACAAGACCGTCATCCTGTCCACCCACATCGTGTCCGACGTGGCCGACCTGTGCTCCAACATGGCGATCATCAACAAGGGCCACGTGCTGCTGTGCGGCGACCCACAAGACCTCACCTACGAAATCGAAGACTTCATCTGGGCGCGCTTCGTCACCAAGCAGGAGCTGCCGGTGTTCCAGAAACGCCACCAGGTGATCTCCACCCGCCTGCTCACCGGCCGCACTCTGATCCACGTGTATTCCGCGACCGACCCGGGCGACGGCTTCGAGCCGGCTCGCGCCAGCTTGGAAGACGTCTACTTCGCCACCATCGCGGGCCACTACCAGGCCGCGGCGGGGAACTGCTGAGCGATGGGAGCGCTGTTCGCCATCGCCCGTTTCGAGGCGCGGCAGCGCCTCAAGCTGCTGTCGACCTGGGTCTACTTCGGCATGTTCCTGGCGCTGGCGATGCTGTGGACGGCCGCCGCCGGCGGCGCCTTCAAGGATGCCCTGGTCACCTTCGGCGGCCGGGTCCTGATCAACGCGCCGCGCCAGATCGCGCTGACCGCCTCCTTCCTCGGCTGCTTCGGGGTGGTCGTGGTGGCCGCCGTGATGGGCCGCTCGGTGCAGCAGGACTTCGAATACGAGATGCAGCACTTCTTCTTCAGCGCGCCGATCCGCAAGGCGGACTACGTGCTGGGACGCTTCCTCGGCGCCTTCGTGACGCTGGCGGTGATCCTGTCGAGCATCGTGCTGGGCGCCTGGCTGGGCAGCTTCATCCCCGGCATCGAACCAGATCGCCTGGGACCGAACGGCTTCGCCAACTACCTGATGCCCTGGCTGCTCACGCTTCTGCCCAACACCTTCATCTTCGGTTCCCTGTTCTTCGTGCTGGCCGCGCTGTCGCGCCGCATGCTGCCGGTCTACGTGGCCAGCATCGTCATGATGATCGGCTACATCATCGCGCCCTCGCTGGCGCGTGACCTCGACTACAAGACCCTGGCCGCACTGATCGACCCCTTCGGCACCACGGCCCTGATCCGCCTCACCGAATACTGGCCGATCGCCGAACGCAACACGCGCGCCGTGACGCTGGAAGGCGTCTACCTGGTCAACCGCCTGATCTGGGTCGGCTTCGCGCTGGTGGTCCTGCTGCTCGGCTACTGGCGCTTCCACACCACCGGCAACCTCGATGGGCGCAGCAAGAAGGGCGCGGGCCAGCAGCTGGCCGACACGCTGGCCGGCCTCGCCCCGCAGCTGTCGCACTCCGCCGTCGACACGCGCGAAGCGCCCGACTTCGAACGCCGCAGCCTGGCCCTGCTGCTGGGGAAGTCGGTGCTGTACAACCTGCGCGAATCGTGCAGGAACGTCTACTTCCTGGCGCTGGCGATCGCCGGCGCCCTGATCCTGGCCGCCAGCTCGCTCGATCTCGGCTCGATCTACGGCACCAATACCTATCCCGTCACCTACATGGTGCTGGAGCTGATCCGCGACGTGTTCCAGCTCTACATGCTGGTGGTGACCACCCTGTTCGCCGGGGAAATGGTGTGGCGCGAGCGCGAGGCGCGCATGGCGCAGATGCTCGACGCGATGCCGGCGCCGACCTGGCTGCCGCTGGTGGGCAAGACCCTGGCGCTGATCGGCCTGCAAGCCCTGCTCCTGGTCATGGCGATGCTGGTCGGGATGCTGATCCAGCTGTTCAAAGGCTGGTTCGGCCTCGAGCCGGGTCTGTATTTCACCTACCTGTTCACGGTGCTGCTGCCGCAGTACGCACTGCTGGCGGTGGCCGCGGTGGCGGTGCAGGTGATCGTCAACAACCGCTACCTGGCCTACTTCATCCTGATCGCGCTGTACCTGGTGTTTGGAACCGCCCAGGGCTTCGGCTACGACCATCCGATGCTGGTCTACGGCAGCACCCCGTCCTTCACCTATTCGGCGATGAACGGCTTCGGGTATTACCTCCTGCGCGAGCACCTGTTCCAGCTGTACTGGGGCGGCCTGGCCCTGGTCATGATGGTGGCGGCGCGCGTGCTGTGGGCGCGCGGCGTCGATACCGGCTGGCGCGAGCGCCTGCGCCTGGCGCGCCGCAACCTGTCCATGCCGGTGCTGGCCGGCTTCGGCGCGGGCCTCGTGATCTTTGTCGGTACCGGCGCGCTGCTGGCCTATGAACTGCACGCGGGCGGCTTCCGGACCAGCGCCCAACAGGAACGCGAGCGCGCCGAATACGAACTGCGCTACCGCCGCTACGCCAAACTGCCGCAGCCGCGCATCGCCGACGTCAAACTGGCGGCCGATATCCTTCCCGAGCAGCGCACGCTGCGCGTAAAGGGCAGCTACCAGCTCGAGAACCGCACTGGCCAGCCGCTGCGCGACGTGATCCTGTACCAGCAGCGCGGCGCCAGCCTGGAGTTCAATCTGTCGCAGCCGGCGCAGCCCGTGCAGGCCGATCCGGAGCGCGGCTTCTACCACTTCCGCCTGGCCGAGCCGCTGGCGCCGGGTGCGCGCATGGCGCTCGAATTCCGCGTCAACTACGCGCCGCGCGGCCTGCTGGGGATCGGCCGCGACACGCCGGTGGTGGGCAACGGCACCTTCTTCACCAACGAAGTCATGCCGCGCATCGGCTACCAGCCGTCGGTCGAGCTGACGGACGACCGCGACCGCAAGCGCCGCGGCCTGCCCAAGAAAGACCCGATGGCTGCGCGCGACGACCAGGCCGCGCGCGCCAACAACGGCCTGGGCGTGGACGCCGACTGGATCGGCTTCGATGCGGTGCTCTCCACCACTCCGGACCAGATCGCGATCGCGCCGGGCACGCTGGAAAAGGAGTGGATGGACAAGGGCCGCCGCTACTTCCACTACCGGATGGACAAGCCGATCCTGAACTTCTATGCGATCCAGTCGGCGCGCTACGAAGTGCGCCACGACCGCTGGCAGGACGTCACCATCGATGTGTTCTACCACCCGGGCCACGAATACAACGTCGAACGCATGATCCGCGGCGCCCAGGCCGGCCTCGAATACGCCTCGCGCCGCTTCGGTCCCTATCAGTTCCGCGAACTGCGCATCGTCGAGTTCCCGCGCTACGGTAATTACGCCCAGGCCTTCCCGGGCACTATCCCGCTCTCGGAGAGCATGGGCTTCATCGCACGCATCGACAACGATTCGCCCAAGGACATCGATTATCCCTTCTACGTCAGCGCCCACGAGACCGCGCACCAGTGGTGGGGCCACCAGCTGGTGGGCGCCAACACGCGCGGCGCCACCGCGCTGTCGGAGAGCCTGTCCGAATACACCGCGCTGATGGTCATGAAGCGCGCGGTCGGCGGCCAGAAGATGCGCCGCTTCCTGCGCTACAACCTGGACGCCTACCTGATGGGCCGCGCCACCGAGCGCCGCAAGGAGCTGCCGCTGGCGCAGAACGAGAACCAGGATTACGTCCACTACCGCAAGGGCAGCCTGGCGCTGTACCTGCTGCAGGATCTGCTGGGCGAGGACGTGGTGAACGGCGTGCTGCGCGGCCTGCTGAAGGAACACGGTTTCAAGGGCGCGCCCTACCCCACCGTGCTGGCGCTGGTCGACGGCCTGCGTGCGGTCACGCCTCCGGATAAAGCCTACCTGATCGACGACCTGTTCGAGCACATCGTCCTGTACGAAAACCGCACCGACAGCGCCACCGTCCGCCAGCGCAAGGACGGCAAGTACGAGGTGACGATCAAGGCGCACGCGGGCAAGGTGCGTGCCGGCGAACTGGGCGACGAGAAACAGGTGGCGCTCAAGGACTACATCGAATTCGGCGTCGACGACCGCAACGGCAATCCGCTTGTCCGCGAGCGCCGCCTGGTCGACAAGGCCGATCAGACCGTCACGCTGATGGTCGACGCACGCCCTGCACGGGCCGGCATCGACCCCGACAATAAGTTAATTGACAGAAAGCCAACAGATAACATGGTTCCTGTCGACAACCCATAAAATTAAAGCTAATATTTCTGAAATATTACGTCGAGGATCATCATGTCGAATCTGGTTGCCGAGATCGCGGAAAAAATCCAGCTGCTGAGTGCAGAGGATAAGCACGCCTTGATCCGCATGCTGATCCAGGATATCGATGTCCCCGACGAGGATGCGGACGAGGCCTGGCGCAATGAAGTGGTACGCCGCGTGAAGGCGATCCGCAACGGCGAGGCGGCCATCCGCGCGCTGCAGGAATGGCAGGAGTAAGCCCCACCTAGCGCCCCATGCGCAGCTCGAGAAACCGCGGCCTGGCCGCGGTTTTGCTTTTCAAGGACCATCCGATGAAGCGCCTGTTCGTCCTGCTCCTGCTGTTCCTCGCCTCCGTGGCCGCGCATGCGGCCGTCGAACGCGCCGCCGTCACTGCCAAACTCGCCGCCCTGCAGCAGGGGTCGAAGCTGCCGGGATTCGCGGTGGCGGTGGTGTCCGCCAAGGAGGTGCTGTACCAGCACGGTTTCGGCCAGGCCGACCTGGAGGCGCGCCGCCCCTACACCGAGGACACGCTGCAGAACGTCGGCTCGGTCAGCAAGACCGTGATCGGTGTCGCCATCGTGAAGGCGATCGAACTTGGCTACTTCGGCCTCGACACCGAAATCAACAGCATCCTGCCCTTCAAGGTCCAGCACCCGCATGGCGGCGGCGCGATCACGGTACGTCACCTGGTGACGCACACGTCCAGCATCGTCGACGACGAGGAGATCTACGGACACTCCTACTATCTGCTGTCCGCGGCGGACAAGACTAGCCCGCTGTACGGACAGTTCAAACGCGACTTCACGCAGCCGGGCCGCGCCGACCTGAGCCTGGGCGGCTTCCTCAAGGGCTACCTGGCCGTGGGCGCGCGCGACTACCGCAAGACCAACTTCGCCAAGGCTGCGCCGGGCGCCGCCTATCACTACTCGAACATCGGCTCGGCGCTCGCGGCCTACCTGGTCGAGCTCAAGAGCGGCCAGAGCTTCGACGCCTTCACGAGGCGCCACATCTTCGAGCCGCTGAACATGCGCGCCACTTCCTGGCGCGCGGAGCCGGCGCAGGCGAAACGCCAGGCGCAGGTCTACAACCGCCGCCACCAGGCCTATCCGCGCTATGCCCTGGTCACTTATCCAGACGGCGGCCTGACCACGTCCGCCGCCGACCTGGCGCGCTTCCTGATGGCGATGGTGAAGGGCTACAAGGGTGGCGAAGGAGTGCTGACGAAAGCCGGCTTCACGCTGCTGTTCGACCCGCAGTTCGCGCTAGAGGCCCTGCCCGCCGGCAGCCCGGCGGGAGAACCGAACAGCGGCGTGTTCTGGCGCATTCGCAGCAACGGCCAGGTCGGGCATACCGGCAGCGATCCGGGAATCACCGCCTTCATGTTCATCGATCCGGCCAGCGGCACCGGGCGGCTCCTGATGACCAACACGGAGTTCAGCGGCGCGGGCGAAGAGGACGATTCGAACATCGTCGAACAGTTTAGGGACGTGTGGAAGGCATTGGGCGAAGTGCGCTAGCCTTGCCGGCGTAGGCGCGCAGGGCAATGCGCATCCCGTCGATCGCTTCTGTCATGCGCGGGTCCAGCGTGGCGCTGCGTCGCTTCATGAGCAAGGCGCTCCGGTCAGGCATCGCGCAACGCAGCGTCAGGCCGCCCTCCTCGTAGCGGCATTCCAGCGTCGGTCCCTTGTCGTTCGGGTTGCCCGGATTAAAAGGCAGGATCGTCAGCGTCTCTCCCTCCAGCCTCGCACGAAACGGAATCCCCATAGTGATCCGGGGACCCGGCTGACCTTTGTTCGGCCCCGAGTTCTGGATCATTGGTGGCGACGCACCGATCAGAACGCCGAATCCGTCGTCCTGCAGATGGAACTCGCCCTGTATGGGGCCCTCGGCAAACAAGGGGTCGTCACTGCCCCACACCCCGGTCAGGCGCGAGGGAATGCGCTCGTCCGCCAGCGCCGGCAAGGCGCAGGCTGCTGCCAGCGCCAGCAGCAGCGCGCGCCTCAAGACCGCGTCCAGTAGTCGACCACCAGCGAACGTTCCAGCGCGCCGCCCAGCGTGGACACGAAGCGCTGGTGCGCCGGATGCACCAGATAGCCATCGCGGTCGGCGTCGCTCATGAAGGTCAGCGTGAAGCAGTGGGTGAAGCCGTTGTTGAGGCCTTCGGGGCTCACGTTGGTGCCCCACTCGTAAGCGGCGATGCCGGGGATCTCGGCGGGCAGCTGGGCGAAGTCGGTGACAACGGTGTCGATCGCGTCCTGGCTTGCGTCGGCCTTGAATGCAAACAGCACGACATGACGCAGGGATGGGGTGGCTGGCATACGGTTCCTCGTGTTGGTTGGTCCTACCTCGGTTCCTGGAGCGAAGCGATGTAGGCAGGGCTGTCCTGGATTGTATTGTGCCCCACCCCATCGATGACGCGCAGGTGCGCCACGCCTTTCGGGAAGCGCGACAGCAGCAGCTCGGCGCTGCTTGCGGGGATGATCTCGTCCTGTCCGGCCGCGAGCAGCAGGGTCGGCGCCGTGATGCGCGGCGCGTAGCGCGACGACTCGTAGCGGTCGCGCAGCAGCCAGCGCACGGGAAAATAGGGAAACTGTCGGGCGGCCAGGCCCGCCAGGCTGTCGAAGGGCGTAACCAGCACCAGCCGGCTCACGGGCCGCTGGCTGGCCAGCTGCACCGCCACGCCGGTGCCGAGGCTGCGACCGACCACCACGACGTCCGGATGCTCGGGCGCCACACGGTCGAACAGCGCCAGCGCATCAGCCACCAGCGCCTGTTCCGACGGCTTGCCGCTGCTGCCCGTGTAGCCGCGGTAATGCAGCAGGTAGATGGCGCGGTCGGGGAAGGCGCGCGCCAGGAACGGCAGACTGGCCGTCACGTCTTCGGCATTCCCGCCCAGGTAGAGCAGTGCGCGCTCGCCCGCCAGCGGCCGTTCCGATACCTTGAGCGCCGCGCCGGGGACCTCGAGCGTCGAGGTCTTCGGCGCCGGGTAAGCGGCGGTCGCGGGCGGGAAGTAGATCAGCGAGCGCTGGAAAAAGAAGAGTGCGAGGCAGGCCGCAGCGTAAGCGCCGAGGCCCAGCACGAGGATGACGCTCAAGAATCTCTGCATGCCCCGATCTTACACACGGATACCATGCGTCCGCGCGCCCGACAACTTATTCCACCTCGGCGGTGTCCGGCACCTCGGTCGCGGCAGCCTTGGTACGGGCCTTGCCGGCGCGTGCAGCCTGGCGTGCCCCCGTTGGCGCCGGCAGGGCTGCGGGACGGGACGAAGCCGGCACCGGCTGCGGCGCCTGCGACTGCGCCAGCTGGAAGGTATCCACCAGCTGCGCCAGGCCGCCCGCCTGTTCGCGCATCGCTTCGGCCGCCGCCGCGGCCTGCTCGACCAGCGCCGCGTTCTGCTGCGTCACCTGGTCCATCTGCACGATCGCCTGGTTGACCTGCTCGATGCCCTCGCGCTGTTCGTCGCTGGCGGCGGCGATCTCGCCGATGATGTCGGACACGCGCTTCACACTGGCCACCACTTCTTCCATCGTGCGGCCGGCCTGGTCCACCAGGCGCGAGCCGGCTTCCACCCGCGACACCGAATCGCCGATCAGGCCCTTGATCTCCTTTGCGGCCGCGGCCGAGCGTTGCGCCAGGTTGCGCACTTCGCCCGCCACCACGGCGAAGCCGCGGCCCTGCTCGCCCGCGCGCGCCGCTTCCACGGCCGCGTTCAGGGCCAGGATGTTGGTCTGGAAGGCGATGCCGTCGATGACGGTGATGATGTCGGCGATCTTCTTCGAGGCTTCGTTGATCGAGCCCATCGTGGTCACCACCTCGGACACCACCTCGCCGCCGCGCGCAGCGGTATCGGCGGCGCTCGCGGCCAACTGGGTGGCCTGGCGCGCGTTGTCGGCGTTGTGCTTCACGGTCGAGGTCAGTTCTTCCATCGAGGACGCAGTTTCCTCCAGCGAGCTGGCCTGCTGCTCGGTGCGGCTCGACAGATCCTGGTTGCCGGCCGAGATCTCGCGCGCGGCGGTCTCGATGGTGCCGGTGCCGGCGCGTACCTTCGACACGATCGACACTAGCGAGGCGTTCATGTCCTTCAGCGCGGCCATCAGCTCGCCCGCTTCGTCGTTGGTGCGGACCTTGACTTCGGCGGTCAGGTCGCCTTCGGCCACCTGCCTGGCCAGCTTCACCGCGCGGCGCAGCGGGATGCCGATGTTGCGGCCCAGCTGGTAGGCCATGAATACCGCCAGCACGGCGGCGATCAGGCCGCCGCCGATCAGGGTGCGGCGCATGGCCGAACGGGCGGCGACGATGTCCCCCGTGCGCTGCGCCAGCAAGCGCTCCTCATCCGCCCGCAGCTGGGCGACCACGGCGCGCATGGCGTCCATGCCGGCCCTGCCCTTGCCCGCCTGGATCGTTGCGACGACCTGCGCCAGGTCGCCATCCACCGCGGCACGGCGCTGTGCGATCACCGGATCGATGGCCTGCGCCAGCCAGTCGCGCTGGTGCTGGGCCAGCTGCTGCAGGCGCGCCTGCTGGGCGGCGTTGTCGGCGGTGAGCGCCAGCGCCTTGTCGAGGTGCTGCTGGAATTCCTGCTTACCCGCCGTGTAGGGCTGCAGCGACACGTCCTGGCCGGTCAGGGCATAGCCCCGCTCACCGGTTTCGATGTTGACCAGCGACTCCATCGCGCCATCGACTTCGCCCAGCACCTGGTAGGTGTGGACGTTGGCGTCGTTGGCGGAGTCGAGGGTGGAGACGTTGGCATAGGCGATCGCGGTGACGATGCCGGTGATGCCCATCAGGATGCCGTAACCGAGGTACAGACGGGTGGTGATTTTCAGGTCGGAGAGCTTCATGGGGTCAGACGGGTCGATTCGTTGTAAGAGTTATGCCTGAGCGTCAGGCGGACCGAATGATGAAACTTCAGGGGTAAAACACTTGTTCGATTATTACCGGACCCATGCTTAATGAAAAGCAAATTTTTGTGCCGTGGGGAAGGGATGCAACAGACTTATGCAAGGCAAATCGCGGACCAAAAAAAAGCGAACCCGAGGGTTCGCTTTTTTGACCGATGCAGGGCGTGTCTTATTTCTTCGCCGCCGCCGATGCGATCTTCTTGGCCGCCGGCTTGCGCACCGCCGACTTGGCCGGTGCTTTGGCAGCGGCTTTGGCCGGCGTCTTCTTGGCCGCCGCCTTCACAGGCGCCGCCGCACCGTCGGCGCCGTCGCCAGCGCCATCGGCCGCCCCAGCCTTGCCCTTCGCGCCCGGCTTGGCCTTGCGCTCCTCGAACTCGAAGCTGATCTTGCCGTCCTTGCCGCGCACCAGGAAGGCCTTGAAGGCGCGGCGGGTACGCTGCGACACGAAGCCCGGCAGCAGGTCGGTCTTGCCGTCGTTGAGCAGCTTGGCCATCTGGTCCGGCAGGATCTCCTGCTGCAGGATGATGCGGCCGCTGCGGAAGTCGCAGCCCTTCGGCTTGGCCACGGTCTTTTCACACACGTAAGCCAGGCCCATCTCGTAGACGTTGCCGTTGCACTTCGGGCAGGGACCGAGCGCGGTCTGGCCGGTGAAGTCGACGCCCTCGCCGTCCTCGCCGTCGTCCTGGTCCTGGCCGAAGTCGAATTCGAGCTTGAAGTTCTGGATGTCTTCGTCGCGCACGATGCGCAGGATCGCCGCGAACGGACGGCCCATCTTCGAGCGGAAGCCCTGCAGCGGACCGATGGTGCGGTTCTTCAGCAGCTCTTCGACTTCGCTGATCTCGAACTGGCGGCTGCCCGGCGTCTTCGACATCGAGAAGTCGCACTTGGTGCAGGCGAAGCGGCGGTAGTTTTCCTTGACCACGCCGGCGCAGTTCGGGCACGGCGTTTGCAGGGTCGCGTAGTCGCCCGGGATGGTTTCGTTATCGTATTCCTTGGCGCGCTTGACGATAATCTGCGTCATCTGCGCGATCTCGCGCATGAACTCGTCGCGCGAAATCTTGCCCTTCTCCATTTGCGAGAGCTTGAACTCCCACTCGCCGGTCAGCTCGGGCGCGGTCAGTTCGTTCACGCCCAGGCCGCGCAGCAGCGTCATCAGCTGCGACGCCTTGGCGGTCGGGATCAGTTCACGCCCTTCGCGCACCAGGTATTTTTCGGTGAGCAGGCCTTCGATGATGGCCGCGCGCGTCGCCGGCGTGCCCAGGCCCTTGCCGGCCATGGCGTCGCGCAGCTCGTCGGAGTCGACCAGCTTGCCCGCGCCTTCCATCGCCGACAGCAGCGTCGCTTCGGTATAGCGTGCGGGTGGCTTGGTGACCAGGCCGTTCGGCGTGACCTTGTCGGCCAGGACCTTTTCCCCTTTTTGCACCGGCACCAGGTTGGCGCCGTCCTTGTCGTCGGTCTGCGCTTCCTTGCCATAAATCTGCAGCCAGCCGGGGTTGGTCATCACCTTGCCCTCGGTCTTGAACTGGTGGCCCGAGACTTCGGTGAAGCGGGTCGTGACCAGGAACTCGGCCGGCGGGAAGAACACCGCCAGGAAGCGGCGGGTGACCAGGTCGTACAGCTTCTGTTCCGGCTCGGTCAGGTTCTTCGGGATGACACCGGTCGGGATGATCGCGAAGTGGTCCGAGATCTTGGTGTTATCAAAAATGCGCTTGTTCGGCTTGACCCAGCCGTTCTTCAGCACCTGCTTCGAGAACTGCTGGTAGTTGTTGGTGTCGTTCAGCGCCTCCATCGTGCCCTTGACGGTGGCGATGTAGTCTTCCGGCAGGTGGCGCGAATCGGTACGCGGATAGGTCAGCACCTTGTGCTTCTCGTACAGCGCCTGGGCCAGGCCGAGGGTGTTCTTGGCCGAGAAGCCGAAGCGGCCGTTGGCCTCGCGCTGCAGCGAGGTCAGGTCGAACAGGGCCGGCGCCATCGAGGTGGTCGGCTTCGATTCCTCGGTGACGATGCCCTGCTTGCCGCGGCAGGCGGCGACGATCGAGTCGGCGGCAGCCTTGCTCCACAGGCGCTCGGCGCGCTTCTCCGGATCGTTCTCGTCCTTCTTGAAATTCTGGTCGAGCCAGCGGCCTTCGTAGACGCCGGCGGCGCACACGAACTCGGCGCGCACTTCCCAGTAGTCGCGCGGGACGAACTTCTTGATTTTCTCTTCGCGCTCGACCACGATCGACAGGGTCGGGGTCTGGACCCGGCCCACGGTGGTCAGGTAGAAGCCGCCCTCTTTCGAGTTGAAGGCGGTCATGGCACGGGTGCCGTTGATGCCGATCAGCCAGTCCGCTTCCGAGCGGCAGCGCGCGGCGTCGGCCAGCGGCAGCATCTCGTCGTCGGTGCGCAGGTTGGCGAAGCCTTCGCGGATCGCGCCCGGCGTCATCGACTGCAGCCACAGGCGCTTGACCGGCTGTTTCGCCTTCGCGTTCTGGGCGATCAGGCGGAAGATGAGTTCTCCTTCGCGGCCCGCGTCACATGCGTTGATCAGGGTGGTGACGTCCTTGCGCTTGATCAGCTTGTTCAGCACCTTGAGGCGCGACTCGGTCTTGGCGATCGGGTTCAGCGCGAAGTAAGGCGGGATCATCGGCAGGTGAGTGAAGCTCCATTTGCCGCGCTTGACGTCGTACTCCTCAGGCACCGCGATCTCGAGCAGGTGGCCGACCGCGGACGACAGGACGTATTCGTCGGACTCGAAGTACTCATCGTGCTTGGTGAAGCCGCCCAGCGTCTTCGCGATGTCGTTCGCGACCGACGGCTTCTCGGCGATGATGAGGGATTTGGTCATAGTGTTTCTCGGGTGCTCTATATATAAGTGGCTTTTGCCCGCGCATCATACATGCTCTCGGGCCGGTCGGTAGTCAAAGCCGTAGTGTCTGAATAGTAACAGTCTCGATTTAGCGGCCAATGATAAGCGCGATGACCGGCGCACCGCAAGTGTGCGCATTTTGGATGATTGCCAAAAAATACTCACAATCCAGAGGATGAAATCGTCGGCGCGCGTGAGTATGCGTGCATTTGCAGGCTTGGCTGCGGTGCTAGAGTACGATTCTTTTAACCAGCGTCAAGCCATCCATGCCTGCACATCGCCTCCGTTCGCACATCATCGGCCTTTGCCTGTGCCTGCTGGCTCTCGCCTCCATTGCGTACAGCCGGCCGGCAGCGGCCACGGAACCGCTGAAAGACCAGATCGTCGTGGGCAAGCTCCAGGGCCACATTTTTCCGAGCGAGTGCTGCTGGCTACCCCTGCCACCGTCCGAGCAGCTGCGCGCCATGAAGCGCGCGGAGTTCCCGAACTGCACGGCAATCGGCGGACCGGTCGGCATGTTCGAACTCAAGGATGGAAAACTCTGGCTCACGGGACTGCTCAAGTGCAGCGGCGCCTTTGACCATCGCCAGATCTACCCGGCGCTTGCCAGCCCGGCCTTTGCGGACTGGCTTTCCGGCAGCTTCACGGTCTTGCTGGGCTCTTGCGGCTATGACCCGCGTCTCAACGGACAGGCCTATGCGCGCAAGCAGCGGATCACGGTCGAGCAGGGCGTGGTCAGTTCTATGACCGAACTGGGCGGCGACGCGTCCTGTGCCGGGCGGGCAGCCGCAGCGGAGCCGTGAACGAAGGCGGCGCGTGGGCCAATGAAAAACGGGGCTTGCGCCCCGTTTGTATTTCTTGCCGTGCGGCTTAGTGCAGCTGCCGCGGCTCTTGGTCGTCGTCGTCGCCGAACAGGTCGTCGAACATGAGCGCGTCGGGCTCCTTGCCCTGGCTCCACAGCACCATCAGCACGATGATCTTGAGCTTGCCCAGAGCGACCGGCGATTCGTCGCAGGCCAGTGCGCGTTCGATGACGATCTCGCGCTGCGTGGGACTGAGCACCTTGGCGCTCTCGAGAAACTGGATGAAGCCGATGGCCGCACTGCCCAGTTCGATGTACTCCTCGTCCACGTAGTAGCGGATGCCGGTGCATGCATCGATTGCGTCGGAAACGGCCGCTTCGGTCAGCCCGGAGAGCCAGTCCAGCGCCTCGGAGATCTCGATGTCATCGAAACCGACGGCGGACAGCTTGCGTGCCAGGGCCGCCGGCTCGGGGCAGGCGTCAGGACGATAGTACGTCTCGTAAAGGTAGACCAGGATGTCGAACATAGTGACGCTACTGTAGCAGCTAAGCTCGCCGAGGCACAAGTGTGGCACGTACCGTCTCGTGCCCTGCGTTAAAAACGTTGTTTCGCGGCCTTATTCGTTCGTTCAGTTTTGTCGTCATTTAACAAAATCAAGGCCGATCATTTCACAAATATATCTCAAGAAGAATACTGTTTTTCGCATTGCCTCATGCAATGCGCATGCGCTAGCACAAGCATACTTCGCGCGATCACGTTGAACGCACCACGCGCTGCACCCGTCCGTCATGCAGACGTTCCAGTTGTCCGGCGAGCTCGAGTGCAAGCAGTTCGCCGGCCAGCCAGCCGGCATCCGCACCGAGGCTGTCGAGCAATGCGTCCGGCTCCACCGGACCGTGGCCGAGCGCCGTCAACAAGGCATCGTTGCCCGCGCTGCATGCCGGCCTTGCAAGCTGCCGCGCCAGCGGCGACACCTGCATCGCTGCCAGCACTTCATCGACGGTCTCGACCAGGTGCGCGCCTTCGCGTATCAATTGGTGGCAACCCTTGGCCAGTGCCGAGTGAATCGATCCCGGCAAGGCGAATACCTCGCGGCCCTGCTCCGCCGCCATCTGCGCAGTAATCAAGGAACCGGACTGCGCCGCCGCTTCCACCACCAGCACGCCCGCCGCCATGCCGCTGATGATGCGGTTGCGGCGCGGGAAGTTATTCGCGACCGGTGGCATGCCGAGTGCATATTCGCTGACGATGCAGCCCTGCTCCGCGATGCGGTGCGCGAGCGCGCGGTTGCGTGCCGGATAGATACGGTCCGGACCGGTGCCGATGACCGCGATGGTCGAGCCGGCTCTACGCAGCGCGCCTTCGTGCGCCGCGGTGTCGATGCCCAGCGCCATGCCCGACACCACGCACAGGCCCGCATGCGACAGGGCTTCAGCGAAGCCCTCGGCATTGGCCTTGCCCTGCGTGCTCGCGTTGCGGCTGCCGACTACGGCGATCATCGGCGCGCGCAAGAGTTCGCGCCGCCCTTTTATATAGAGCAGCAGCGGCGGATCGGGAATGTGCCGCAGGTCTTGCGGATAGTCGGCGTCGTGCTGCGTGACGAGGTGATGATGCGGCTCGCACAGCCAGGCCAGTGTCATTTCAATCTGGCGCTCGAGTTCGGGCGTTACGGGGGCACACAGCGCGGCAGCCTGCGCGGCCGGCACATGCGCCGCAAGCGCCGCGTGGCCGGCGCGAAAGATGCTTGACGGCGAACCGAAGGCGGCCAGCAACAAATTGGCAGTCCGGCACCCCACCCCGCTTGCCTGTTCCAGTCGGATCCAGTCGGCGATGCTGTGCTGGTCTGGAAGGCTGGCAATGTGGGGGGCCGTGTCCTGCACGGTAGAAATTACTCCGGTGAGCGCGCCACGTCGCCGACTTCCACCGGCGCCGTCACTTGCATGATCAGGCCATACGAGACGTTCCTGAACACGCGGAAAATGAACAGGCTGCCGTATTGTTCATCGGGCAGCTTGATCTGCTGTCTGCCGAAGCCGAGCACGCCTCTTTTGGCGGGGTCCGGCACCGTCTTCCCGAAATGATAGAGCTGCAGCACGGAGCCGACATCGAGTCCGTCAACAGAACCCCGATTGACAGTGACGACCTGGCTCTGCCCGGCATAGGTCACGCCGGCATAGATCGACATCACGCGCGCATCGACGCGTTGTTCCGGCGCGTGCGGCACGTAGTTGCGCACCGGGCTTGGCGGCATCGGAATCAGGAGATCGTTCACGCCCATTTCCTGGCGCGTCTCGGTGACGCGGAAACTGTGCGCGTCCACGCCCGGCCCGGCTTCGCGATCCAGGGTGACGCTGCCCAGGTAGACGGCTTCGTGCGCGAGCACCTTGCGGGTCTGTGGATCGCGCAGCGGGCCGCTGGGGCGGAACACCTGGAAGGTCTTGCCGCCTTGCAGATCGCCCTTCACATACACGCGGTCGCCGGTACCGAGGTAGACGCGGCCTTCCTGCGAGGCCACGATGCGCGGCGCGCCGGCCAGTGCATTGGCCTCGACCACGAGCGGCTGGGTCAGGTAGGGTTCGATCATGCCGGCCGGGATCGACTGCACGGCGTCGTGTTCCAGCGATTCGGTGCGCAGCTGCGGCGACAGCTTCGTCAGCGGCGGCGCGCCCGCATCGTCGCCGCTGCCGGGATGGGTAAGCGAGAGACGTCCGCGCGCGCGGTCGAAGTAGATGATCTGGCCGGGATAGATCCAGTGCGGATTGCGGATCTCGTCGCGGTTCATGCCCCACACCTGCGGCCAGCACCAGGGGTTCTGCAGGAAGGTGCCGGAGATGTCCCACAGCGTATCGCCCTTGACCACGACGTGCTGGTCGGGGGCATTCGGGCGGAACGTACAGCTTGGGGCGGCCTGGCTAGGTGCGGCCACGGCACACGCCACCAGCGCCACGGCAGCAGCGCGGGTCACGACTGTGCTAAAATTTTTCATTGCTTACGTCCGTCATTGCGTCCGACATTTGTGGCTTTGACACCGGATGGCTGGCAGCGCGCACCGACCTGCTGGATAGGCAGAACGCGAATTATGCTCAGTGCCCCGCGCCGATCGACAAAAGGTTGCCGTACTGAATCAAATTCTGCACACAAATCCCTGAACTAGCAAGACAAACCGCGTTCTGCGAGAGCGGCGATGTGTTGCATTTCTGTACGCGCGCCTAAACCTTATTGAACTGATATTCCCTCTTAATTTTCCGACCATGGCCTTACTAAAGATCCTCCGCTACCCCGACCCACGCCTGCACAAGGTTGCCAAGCCGGTCACCGAATTCGGTACCGAGCGCCTGCGCCAGCTGGTGAAGGACATGGCCGACACCATGTACGATGCGCCTGGCGTCGGCCTGGCCGCCACCCAGGTGGACGTGCACGAGCGCGTGATCGTCATCGACGTCAGCGAAACCAGCGACAATCTGCTCGTCTTCGTCAATCCGGAAATCACCTGGGCCAGCGACGAGAAGCAGGTCTACGACGAAGGCTGCCTGTCGGTGCCGGGCATCTACGACGGCGTCGAGCGCCCTGCCCGCGTCAAGTGCAAGGCCTATGACGTCGAGGGCAAGGGATTCGAGATCGAGGCCGACGGCCTGCTGGCCGTGTGCATCCAGCACGAGATGGACCACCTGATGGGCAAGGTCTTCGTCGAATACCTGTCGCCGCTCAAGCGCAACCGCATCAAGGCCAAGCTGCAGAAGGAAGAGCGCGGCATGGAGCGCGACGCCGCGCAGCGCGCCGGCGCCCGCCGTTGATGAAAATCGTTTTTGCCGGTACGCCGGAGTTTGCCGCTGTTGCCCTGCGTGCCCTGCACGAGGCCGGCTTCGAGATTCCCCTGGCCCTGACCCAGCCCGACCGCCCGGCCGGGCGCGGCATGCAGCTGCAAGCCTCCGCCGTGAAACAGTATGCGCTGGCGCACGGTATGGAAGTCGCGCAGCCGCTGTCGCTGCGCATGGATGCCAAGGATCCGCAGCGCGCGGAAGAGGCGCGCGCCGCCCACGAGCGCCTGCTGGCGCTCGACTACGACGTGATGGTGGTGGCGGCCTACGGCCTGATCCTGCCGCGCAGCACGCTCGATATCAAGCCCTGCATCAACATCCACGGTTCGCTCCTGCCGCGCTGGCGCGGCGCCGCGCCGATCCATCGCGCCATCGAGAGCGGTGACGTCGAGACCGGCGTAACCATCATGGGCATGGAAGAAGGCCTGGACACCGGGCCGATGATGCTGATGGAACGCGTCGCGATCGAGGACAGCGACACCACCGGCAGCCTGCACGACAAGCTGGCCGCGCTGGGCGGACGCATGATCGTCGAGGCGCTGCGCAAGATGGAAGCGGGCCAGCTGGAAGCCGTGCCGCAGCCGGAAGAAGGCGTGACCTACGCGGCCAAGATCAGCAAGGAGGAAGCGAAGCTGGACTTCGGCCTGCCTGCCGAGCTGCTGTGGCGCCGGGTGCGCGCCTTCAATCCCTTCCCGGGAGCGCAGGGTCTGGTCGACGGCGTGACCGTCAAGGTATGGAATGCCGAACTGGCGCCTGGCAGTGGAACGCCGGGCCAGGTCTTGGCGGCGGATGCGCAAGGCATCGTGGTCGCATGCGGCACGGGCGCGCTGCGCATGACCGAACTCCAGAAGCCCGGCGGCAAGCGCCTGGCGGCTGCGGAGTTCCTGAAGAGCTTCCCGCTGGCCGGCAAAAGCTTTTCGTAAGGTCGACGTTTGTCATGTCGGGCCATGCCCGGAATGACAAACGCTCAATAGAAAATCGGGGCAATGCCCCGACCAATCACTTCTCCAGCGACGCAGCCGTCCGCTGCGCATCCATGTACTCACGGAGCACCTGGTTGATACGGGTCTGGTAACCCGGACCAGCCGACTTGAACCATTCCAGCATGTCCACGTCCAGGCGGATCGTCACGATCTGCTTCACGCCGTTGTTCATTTGCGGCTTCACGGCAACTGCCGGCTCTTCGATGCGGTTCACCGATTGATCCCAATCCGGCTCATATTCTTTGTTCATGCAATCATCCCGTTAAAAGCTTCGCCAACACGGTGGCGACGAAGTTAATTGTCGTCCGTGTATGTAACGTAAAGATTGCGGATGTGCCGGGTTTTGTAACGTCATGTAACAGTTCCGTATATCCATACATAAAGATACAAACACAAAACCGCCTTTTCGCCCCTGCCGGAGCAATACGCCGTCCTGACGTATAATCGTAGACCGCCCAACAGTAAACGGCCTGTCAAGCCGCTAGAAAGACGCCACCATGAACGCCCCACTTCGCACCCTCTCCCCGATCGATTCCCTGCTGCGCGACATCCTCAAGCGCCGCATCATGATCCTGGATGGCGCGATGGGCACCATCATCCAGCAGTACAAGCTCGATGAAGCCGCTTACCGCGGCGAGCGCTTCAAGGACTTCAGCGCACCGGAAGGCGCGGCCCAGCGCGAGCTCTTCGTCAAGGGTAACAACGAGCTGCTGACGCTCACCCAGCCGCACATCATCCAGGAAATCCACGAGCGCTACCTCGCCGCGGGCGCCGACCTGATCGAAACGAATACCTTCGGCGCGACCGGCGTGGCGCAGGACGACTACCACATGGCGCATCTCGCCTACGAGATGAACGTGCAAGCCGCCAGGCTGGCGCGCGCCGCCTGCGACAAGTACAGCACGCCGGACAAGCCGCGTTTTGTCGCCGGCGCCCTCGGCCCGACCCCGAAGACGGCCTCGATTTCCCCTAGCGTGAACGACCCGGCCGCGCGCAACGTCACGTTCGACCAGCTGGTCGCTTCCTACCATGAGCAGGTCCGCGGCCTGGTCAACGGCGGGGCCGACGTGCTGCTGGTCGAGACCATCTTCGACACACTGAACTGCAAGGCCGCGCTGTTCGCGATCGACCTCTACTTCGACGAGCATCCGGAAACGCCGCGCCTGCCGCTGATGATCTCGGGCACCGTTACCGATGCTTCGGGCCGCATCCTGTCGGGCCAGACCGTGCCCGCCTTCTGGAACTCGGTGCGCCATGCCAAGCCGCTCACCATCGGCCTGAACTGCGCGCTGGGCGCCGCGCTGATGCGCCCCTATGCCGAAGAGCTCTCCCAAATCGCCGATACCTTCGTCTGCATCTACCCGAACGCCGGCCTGCCCAACCCGATGAGCGACACCGGCTTCGACGAGCTGCCGAGCGACACCTCGGCCCTGCTGCGCGAATTCGCCGACGCCGGTTTCGTCAACATCGCCGGCGGCTGCTGCGGCACCACGCCCGAGCACATCGCCGCCATTTCGAAGATTCTCGAAGCGTCGCCCCCGCGTCAGGTACCAAGCGTGCCGGTCGCGATGCGCCTGTCGGGCCTGGAGCCCTTCACCGTCGACGACAGCTCGCTGTTCGTCAACGTCGGCGAGCGCACCAACGTCACCGGTTCCAAGGCCTTCGCGCGCATGATCCTGAACGAGCAGTTCGACGAGGCGCTGTCGGTGGCGCGCCAGCAGGTCGAGAACGGCGCCCAGGTCATCGACATCAACATGGACGAGGCGATGCTCGATTCGGTCGCCGCGATGACGCGCTTCCTGAACCTGATCGCGTCCGAGCCGGACATCTCGCGCGTGCCGATCATGATCGACTCCTCCAAGTGGTCGGTGATCGAGGCGGGCCTGAAGTGCGTGCAGGGCAAGGCCATCGTCAACTCGATCTCGATGAAGGAAGGCGAAGAGGAATTCATCCGCCAGGCGAAGCTGTGCCGCCGCTACGGCGCCGCCGTCATCGTGATGGCTTTCGATGAACAGGGCCAGGCCGACACCTTCGCGCGCAAGGCCGAGATCTGCGGCCGCGCCTACAAGGTATTGACCGAGCAGGTGGGCTTCCCGCCGGAAGACATCATCTTCGACCCGAACATCTTCGCGATCGCCACCGGCATCGAAGAGCACAACAACTACGCCGTGGACTTCATCGAAGCCACGGCCTGGATCCGCAAGAACCTGCCGCATGCGAAGGTCTCGGGCGGCGTATCGAACGTCTCGTTCAGCTTCCGCGGCAACGACCCGGCGCGCGAGGCGATCCACACCGTCTTCCTGTACCACGCGATCAAGGCCGGCATGACCATGGGGATCGTCAACGCCGGCATGGTCGGCGTGTATGACGACCTGCCTGCGGAGCTGCGCGAGCGCGTCGAGGACGTGGTGCTGAACCGCCGCCTGGATGCCACCGAGCGCATGATCGAATTCGCCGGCACCCTCAAGGCCGGCGGCGGCAAGCAGGAACAGAACCTCGAGTGGCGGAATAGCCCGGTCGAGAAGCGCCTGGCGCACGCGCTGGTGCACGGCATCACGCAGTGGATCGTTGAAGATACCGAAGAAATGCGCCAGCAAGTGCTGGCTGCAAATGGCCGTCCGATCCACGTGATCGAAGGCCCGCTGATGGACGGCATGAACATCGTCGGCGACCTGTTCGGACAGGGCAAGATGTTCCTGCCGCAGGTGGTGAAATCGGCGCGCGTCATGAAGCAGGCCGTGGCCCACCTGGTGCCCTTCATCGAAGAAGAGAAGGCGGAAGAAGAACGCCGCACCGGCATCGTCGCCAAGCCGAAGGGCAAGATGGTCATCGCGACCGTCAAGGGCGACGTGCACGACATCGGCAAGAACATCGTCTCGGTGGTCCTGCAGTGTAATAACTTCGAGATCGTGAACATGGGCGTGATGGTCCCGTGCTCGGACATCCTGGCCCGCGCCAAGGAAGAGAAGGCCGACATCGTGGGCCTCTCGGGCCTGATCACGCCTTCGCTGGAAGAGATGGCCCACGTGGCGCGCGAAATGCAGCGCGACCCCTACTTCCGCGAGAAGAAGATCCCGCTGCTCATCGGCGGCGCCACCACCAGCCGCGCCCACACCGCCGTCAAGATCGCGCCGCATTACGAAGGCCCGGTGGTCTACGTGCCGGACGCCTCGCGTTCGGTGTCGGTGGGCCAGTCGCTGCTGACCGACGAGACGCGCGACGCCTACGTCATCGAGCTGGCCCAGGATTACGAGCGCATCCGCGTGCAGCACGCCAACAAGAAGGCGCTGCCGATGCTCACGATCGAGCAGGCGCGCGCCAACAAGGCGAAACTGGCGTACGCGCCGGTCAAGCCGAAGTTCATCGGCCGCCGCGTGTTCAAGAACGTCGAGCTGGGTGAGCTGGCGCGCTACATCGACTGGGGCCCGTTCTTCCAGACCTGGGACCTGGCCGGCCCCTACCCTGCCATCCTCACCGACGAGGTGGTGGGCGAAGCGGCCTCCAAGGTGTTCGAGGAAGCCCAGGCAATGCTCAAGAAGATCATCGACGGCCGCTGGCTCACCGCCAACGGTGCCATCGCGCTGCTGCCGGCGAACGCGGTGAACGAGGACGACATCGAGATCTATACCGACGAATCGCGCAAGGACGTCGCCTTCACCTGGTACGGCCTGCGCCAGCAGGGCGTGAAGCCCGTGGTCGATGGCGAGCAGCGCCCGAACCAGTGCCTGTCCGATTTCATCGCGCCGAAGGAATCCGGTATTCCCGACTACATCGGCATGTTCGCGGTGACCGCGGGCCTGGGTATCGAGAAGCACGAGCAGCGCTTCGAGGCCGCGCACGACGACTACTCGTCGATCATGCTCAAGGCCCTGGCCGACCGCCTGGCCGAAGCCTTCGCCGAGTACATGCACGAGCGCGTGCGTACCGACCTGTGGGGCTACGCGGCCAACGAGGACCTGTCGAACGAAGCCCTCATCAAGGAAGAATACAGCGGCATCCGCCCGGCGCCGGGCTACCCGGCCTGCCCGGAACACACGGTCAAGGCCGAGCTGTTCGCTACCCTGCAGGCCGAGGAGATCGGCATGGAACTGACCGAGTCCTTCGCGATGTTCCCGGGCGCCGCGGTGTCGGGCTTCTATTTCGCGCATCCGGAATCGAAGTACTTCGTGGTCGGCAAGATCGGCGAAGACCAGCTGGAAGACATGGCGCGCCGCCGCGGCATGGACAAGGCCGAACTCGAACGCCACCTGGCGCCGAACCTGTCCTAATCCGCTTCATCCGCCGCCGGCCTCGCGCCGGCGGTCCTCTGGCGAACTTCCTCCCTGCAGCATTGTCTAAAGCTATGCGACGTTCTTCGCTAGGAGGTACCCATCATGGCAATGCATCTTGCGTCCAGACGCTGGCAGGACCAGCTCATGGTCGTGATCGGCGTCTGGCTGTTCATCTCGCCCTGGGTGCTCGGCTATCCGCTTGACTCGGCGCCCAGCATCAATGCCTACCTCGCGGGCATCATCATCGCGCTGTCGGCCGCGTTCGACCTGGTCAAGACCTATGTCTGGGCCGTGCTGCTGAATATCGTGATGGGAACGTGGGTGGCGGCCTCGTCCTGGCTGGTCGGCGTGGTGCGCGACCCGGCCATGACCTGGAGCTTCGTCATCGCGGGCATTGCGACGATCGTCCTGGCGGTGTGGGAGCTGCGCAGCGATCCGGAGCTGCACCGGCAGTGGACGCGCTCCGGCGCAACGTAGGGGCGACGCCGATTAAATGGCGTAACGAACGACCTTGTCGCTCCACTCGAAAGCCGAGACTTCGAGCTCGGCCAGGTCGTCGCCGTCGAGCGAGAGTTCGTGTAGCGCCGGCATGACTTCGTCCTGCGCGTCGTCCATGCGCTCGATCGATTCGGCCAGGCGCAGCAGCTCGCCGAAGAAGCCGCGGCGCACCAGCAGCGCGTGGCGCACTTCGTCGATCACGGGGATCTGTTCGACGATGTCCTGCATCGGAATGCAGAACAGGGTGTCCATCAGCGACATCATGCCGACCGTGAAGGCGATGTCCGCCACGTTGCGGTGGCCGGGACGCAGGCGCTGCGCCAGCAGCTCCATCAGGCGCGCGCGCGTGGTGGCCAGCATCAAGAGCGGGCTCAGGTTGTGGCCGCGCACGCCCGGTTCGGCGTACAGCAGGATCTGCAGCCAGCGCTGCAGCTGGCGCCGGCCCAGCAGCATCAGGGCCTGGCTGATCGATTCGATGCGGCGCCCTGCCCCGGCCGCCGGCGTGTTCACCAGGCGCAGCAGGTTCAGGCCGAGCGTCACGTCCTTCTTCACCGCGCGCTCGATCTCGGCATTGTCGGCGTCCGAGGTCACCAGGTTCATCAGGTCCATCACCGCCGCCTGCGAGGGCGACAGCTTGCGGCCGGCGATGACGGTCGGCTTGGCGAAATAATAGCCCTGGAAGTAGTCGAAGCCGATGTCCAGGCAGGTGCGGTATTCGCTATGGGTTTCGACCTTCTCGGCCACCAGGCGCTTGCCGGTGCCGCGCAGGCGCGGCGCCAGCGACAGCAGCGTCACCACCGGCAGCTCGCGCAGGTCCATCTTGACGTAGTCGATCACCGGCAGCAGCTTGGCCAGGCTGGCGCCGTGGGCCGAGGCTTCGGCCGCGAAGCGAAAGCCATGGGTGGACAGCTCGGTCATGCGCCGGATGACGGCGTCGTTCGGTTCGACCGAGCGCACGATCTCGAGCACGGTGCGCTCGCGTGGCAGGAAGGCGAACATGTCGCTCATGAGGACGTCGGTGTCGACGTTCAGGAAGGCGGTGGCGTCGCCGATCGCGCGCGGCAGGCCCAGTTGCGAGGCATGGTGGATCACGCTGGCGCTGGCCGACAGGCCGGAGGTGATTTCCGCCGGTCCCTGCGCGCTGCCGCGGAACAGCAGCTCGTAGCCGAACAGCGCCTGGTTACGGTCGAGCACCGGCTGGCGCCCGAGGTAGAAATTGCGCAGTTTCAGCGGCTGGGACGCCTGGTCAGGGCTGGCGGTATCGGTCATGTCTATTGGTTAGGCTCGCGAACATACGTACTTTACCGCATCCATCTGGTCTGGTGGCATTCTGGCATTAATTTATTGCAGAAACATTAACACCTTGCCATCACTGTGGCAAGCCATCCACGAACAGCTTCAGTTCCCCGGGCGCGAAGGGGGTCCAGGTCTCGTTCTTGGTGAGCGGCTCGGTGACGATGATGGCAACCCGGTCCTGCGGCGTGGTCACCTCCGAGAAGTCGACCGACAGGTCTTCGTCCGACAGGTGCGCTTGCGCGAACGGGTATTTGCGCACGATGTAGCACAGCTTGGTCGAGCAGTGGGTGAACAGCGCGGTGCCGTCGGACAGCATCATGTTGAAGGTGCCGTGCGCGGCTACCTGCGGTACCAGGCGCTCGAGCGCCGCACGCAGTTCGGCGAGCGAAGGCGCGCTGCCGCTCGAACCGTCGCCGAATTCGTCGCGCAGGCTTTGCATCAGCCAGCAGAAGGCCAGTTCGCTGTCGGTGTTGCCCACCGGGCGGAACGGTCCGTGCAGTGCGGGCGCGAAGTCCTTCAGGTCGCCGTTGTGGGCGAACACCCAGTAGCGGCCCCACATCTCGCGCACGAACGGGTGGCAGTTCTCGAGCGCGACCTGGCCTTGCGTGGCCTTGCGGATATGGGCGATGACGTTGGTGGACTTGATCGGGTAGCGCTTGATCAGCTCGGCGATCGGCGAATCGATGGCGGCCTGGTGGTCGACGAAGTGGCGTACGCCCTTGCCTTCGAAGAATGCGATGCCCCAGCCGTCATGGTGGGTGTCGGTGCGTCCGCCGCGATGGGCGAAGCCGGTGAAGGAGAAAACGATGTCCGTGGGGACGTTGCAGTTCATTCCGAGGAGCTGGCACATGCGCGCAGCTTACCACGCCAGAGGTGCCGGTGGCGGCGCCACTATCCCTCGAATCGATAGCGGCGTCGGACCTGATGGATTAGTGCAGCACGACCGGCTGGCTCATCAGGGTGTCATAGGAACCCAGGAAGTCGTCGATTTCTTCCATGGTCGGCTCGCTTGCGATGAGGTTGTTCACATCGCGACGGAAAGATTGAGCCAGTTTGCCGCCGATGAACGCTTCGCGCCGGCCGGCTTTGTCGACGATCTCGTAGCCGCCGAAGCGCAGGGCTTCGAGCTCGCGATCAACGCCAAATTCGACGACGCTGTACTGTTCGCTGTTGTAGATCATGTTCATGATGGGACTCCTTCTCTCGATCAGATTCGTGTCAGTCAAGCACATGGCGGCAGGCGCTTGGCTGATCACTTCGGTTAAGAGGTGGGGCTTGCTGTACCGATTTCAAGTGCGCCCGAGTGAGCAAAGGCATCAGGCGCACACGGTCGGATTCAGGGCCAACAGCTGATCGTATGGCGCTTCTTGCAGCCACGATCGCAACTGATCAAGGTGTTCGCTGCTGGCCAAACCGATGAACAGACGCTCCGGCCCTTGGCGCAACAGACGATTTAATGTTACACGCAAAACCAGGTTGCCGGTGCAGCACACACACCCGGCTGCGAGTCGGACAAGTCTGACAGAAGAGTTTGTTAGGATAGGTGAAGCGCCGGAAGCCAGCCCTTCGAGGATGACCGCGTGGAAGCGGTCCGGCGCTGCCGGCTGCGCCTCGAGCAGCGCAGCGATCGCCGCTTCGCGCGCCGCGGCGGAAGCGCCGGTGACCAGGGTGGTCGCGACGCGTTCGCGCGCATCAGGCAATCAGGCGCCTTTCTTGGCCAGCTTGCCCGGCTCGACGCCCAGCTGCTTGAGCTTGCGGTACAGGTGGGTGCGTTCGAGGCCGGTCTTCTCGGCGACGCGGGTCATGCTGCCGCCTTCGCGGCCCAGGTGGTGTTCGAAGTACATGCGCTCGAAGGCGTCACGCGCTTCGCGCAGCGGCAGGTCAAAGGACAGCGTGTAGCCGGTGCCCTCGCCTTGCGAAATCGCATGCACCATGCGCGAGCCATTGCCCATCTGCGGCACCGGCGGCGCGAACATCGGGGCCGCAGCCGTCGGCATGACGCCGCTGTCGGTCACGGGCACGGCGGCTGCCACCGGACGCGGCGGCACCAGGGGCGCGCGCGCCACTTCCTGCGCGCGGGTCAGGCCCTGTTGCACTGCTTTCAGCAGTTTTTGCAGGGCGATCGGCTTCTCGAGGAAGTTCAGTGCGCCGATGCGGGTCGCTTCGACGGCGGTGTCAATGGTGGCGTGGCCGGACATCATGATGACCGGCATGGTGAGCAGGCCGTCGCGCTGCCATTCCTTGAGCAGGGTGACGCCGTCGGTATCCGGCATCCAGATATCGAGCAGCACCAGGTCGGGCGCGCCGGCGGCGCGCGCCTCACGCGCCTGCTGCGCATTTTCCGCCAAGGTGATGGCATGGCCTTCGTCGCCCAGGATTTCCGAGAGTAACTCCCGAATGCCCATTTCATCATCAACTACGAGTATGTTCGCCATCTGTCTGCCTTCCTGATCTCTTTACCCGTCCTTGCGTGTCCGCTGATCGTGCTTTTCCGCCTATGGAGATTTTGTGCGCCTATTATATTTCGGCCAAGTTCGCCTCGGGAGCTAACTTTAACAGCAAAATGAATACGGACGCGCCACATCCGTCCGCGCGGTTCCCGATATCGATCCGGCCACCGTGTTCGTCGATGATCTTCTTGACCATCGGAAGGCCCAGGCCGGTGCCGCGCGCCTTGGAAGTGACGTAGGGTTCGAAGGCCCGCGCCAGGATCCGCGGCGAGAAACCGGGGCCATTGTCGGTGATCGCCAGGCGCACCGCGGTGCCGGCGGCGCCGTCCGCGCCTTCGTAGTGGATCGCCTCGGTGGTCACGTCCACACGCGGGCTGGGCGCGCCCGCGCCGCGGTCGGCCAGCGCGTCCTGCGCGTTCTGCACCAGGTTGTGGATCACCTGGCGCAGCTGGGTGGCGTCGCCCATCACCTTTGGCAGACCCGTGGCCAGCGCGGCGTGGATGACGTCGGACGCATCTCCCGTCAGGTAGAGCTGCAGGATCTCGTCGATCAGGCCGTTCAGGTCGAGCGGCTCGAGCACCGCCGGCGGCGTGCGCGCGTAGTCGCGGAAGTCGTCGACCATGCGCTTCATGGCATCGACCTGGTTGACGATGGTGGTGGTGCTCTTCTTCAGCAGTTCGGCCTCCGGGGCGGGCAGGCTCGCTTCGAGCTTCATCTGCAGGCGTTCGGCCGACAGCTGGATCGGGGTCAAGGGGTTCTTGATCTCGTGCGCCAGGCGGCGCGCCACCTCGCCCCAGGCCACCGAGCGCTGGGCCGAGATCACGTCCGAGATATCGTCGAACACCACGATGAAGCCGCTGCCGGTCCCGACCGGCAGGCGCGAGCCGCGCGCCAGCAGCGTGATGTCGTGGTCATGCTCGTCGCCGCTGCCGCGGCGCGGGATCTCGATCTGCTGCTGCCAGTGGGCGCGCCGGCGGCGGTCCCCGCTTGCCGCGCTGCCGGCCGCGCTCTGCGCGCTCTGGGCCGAGATCGCGCGCGTGACGCAGTTGTAGAAGGTCTCGAGGCCGGCGATGCTGGCCAGCGGGCCGGCCAGCGCACCCGGCTCGACCTGCAGGATGCGGTAGGCGGCGTCGTTCGAGTTCACCACCCGCCCTTCGGCATCGAGCACCAGCACGCCCGCCGACATATTCGCCAGCACCGACTCCAGGTGGGCCTTGGCGTTCTGCAGCGCGGCCCGGTTGCGCTCGACCGCGCTCCTGGCCTCGAACAGCTGGCCGGTCATGGCATTGAAGGAGCGCGTCAGGGTGCCCAGTTCGTCATTGGTCTCGACCGTGGGGCGCGGCGACAGGTCGCCCTCGGCCACCGCCTGGGTGCCCTCGGCCAGCACCAAGAGCGGCTGCGCCAGGTTGCCGGCGATGAGGAAGGCGCTGCCGATCGCCCCGAGAATGGCCAGCAGCAAAGTCAACGTCAGCGTCTCGACGTACATCTTTTTCAGGCCGCTGCGCTCCTGGTAACGCGACTGGTATTCGTCGCGCGCGCTGCGCAGCACCACCGCATTCGACGCGAGGTTGACCGGCACCGCCTGCAGCAGCTGCAGGTAGCGCGGCCCGACCCCGTGGGCTTCGGGCACCGCCAGCAGCACCCTCAGGCGCAGGCCGGTAACGGCGTCGAGCGCGTTGGGGTCGTCCACCGAATCGCCGCCGGTGCCTTCCGGACTGGCGTAGCCGCCCGGCAGCGCGGCCGATTTCAGCATCGCCGGCGAGGGCCGGTCCTTGTCCAGATTCGTGTTGCGGTCCTGGGCCGCCGAGGCCAGCACGGTGCCGTCGGCCGTCAGCAGCATGGCGCTCTGCAGGCCGCTGACCTCGTCGACCAGGCGCGTCAGGATGCCCTGCACCGCCACCGCGTCCTGGCCCGCCAGGGTGGCGGCGGCGGTCTGTCCGGTCGCACCCAGTTCGGCCACCGCCTCGTCGAGCGCGGCGCGGCCGAGGTTGATGCCGGAGGTGATCGCGGCTTCGATCTTGACGTCGAACCAGCTCTCGATCGAGTGCGAGACGAAGCGCACCGAGACCATGAAGATCAGGAGACCCGGCAGGATGCCGATGCAGGCGAACAGCAGCACCAGCCTGGCCACCAGGCGCGAGCCGAACTTGCCGGCCTTGTAGCGCGAATACAGGCGCGCCAGCGCCACGATGACGAGCACCAGCAGCAGCACCGCCATGCCGGCATTCAGGCCGAGCAGCCAGGTGTAGTAGCGGTCGAAGAATCCCGAGTTCTCGGAAGCCGATGCCAGCACGAACAGCAGGATCGAGACGATGGCGCCGCCGGCCACGAGGGCGTAGCGCAGCGCCTGGTTGACCGATTTGCCGACCGATCTAGCGAGCATGCGCCCTACTCCGCACGGTAGAGGAAGGTCTTCTTGTTGGAGGCCAGGCGCCAGCTCGAGTCGTTGATGGCGTTGACCTGCAGGGGCTTGGACAGGAAGTCGCGGTCCATGAACATGCGCAGCGAGACGTTATAGGTTTCGCCGCGCTTGAGCGCGTCCTTGGGCGCGATCAGCCAGCGCGCCGGGCGCCGGATCAGGGACAACGCATCGTCCAGGGAATTGAAAGGCTGGGGCACGCTGCCGCCGATCGCGACGATGTACTGGCGCGTGAGCACGTCGTAGGAGATGCCGATGGTGCGCTTGGACAGCACCGCCTTCTCGTCGCGCCACCACCAGCGCGGGCGCGTCATCTCGATCTCGGTGGTGAAGTGCAGCTTGACGCCGTTCTGCACCGCGTCCTGCAGCTCGTGGTTCAGGTCGAATGCAAAGGCGGCGTTGAGGCGGTAGCCTTCTTCGGTGGCCTGGATTTCGGCCTTGGTGATGTCGATGACGTCCGCCGCCCGTGCCTGCGTGCACGCGAAGACCAGCAGCAGCTGGCAAGCGAGGATGCAGAAAAATCGTAACGTCACGGGTGAGCCGGAGCCTTATCTGTAGCCGAAGCCTTTTATTGTGTCGGGAAGACCATTACGCCGCTTTTTTCTGGAACAGGGCGTAAAACAAGCCGTCATGATCCTGCCCGGCACCGCTGGCTGGCAGCAGCTGGCCCGGCGCGTCGAGGCGGATGGCATCATGGCGCGCCGCGAAAGCGGCAGCCTGCGCCTCCGATTCCTGGGGCCAGAGCGAACATGTCACAAACAACAATTTACCATTGGGCAGCAACATCTGCCAAAGGTTGTCGAGGATTTTGCTGGAAAGTGTTGCAAGTTGGAGCGTGTCCGACTTGCGGCGCAGCCAGCGGATATCCGGGTGGCGGCGCACGATGCCGGAGGCCGTGCAGGGCACGTCGGCCAGGATGCGGTCAAAGGCCTGGCCATCCCACCAGCCGGTCTCCTGCGCCTCGGCCGCGATCAGCTTGGCCTGCAGGCCGAGGCGGCCCAGGTTGTCGCCGACGCGCGCCAGGCGCTGGGCATCGGCGTCCACCGAGGTGAGCTCGACATCCGCCATCTCCAGGATGTGGCCGCTTTTGCCGCCCGGCGCCGCGCAGGCATCCAGCACGCGCATGCCAGGCTGCAGGTCGAGCAGCGGTGCGGCCAGCTGGGCGCCGGCGTCCTGCACCGACACCACGCCATCGTGGAAGCCGGGGATCTGGCTGACGTTGACGGCCTGGGCCAGGCGCACCGCGCTCGGCCCCACTTGCTGCGCGTCGAAGCCGGCTTCGCGCAGCGTCTCCCGATAAGCGGCGACGCTAGTACGGCGCCCGTTCACGCGCAGGGTCAGCGGCGGGTGCGCGTTGCCGGCCGCGAGGATCTGTTCCCACTCCGCCGGGTAGGCCGCGCGGGTGCTGTCGATCCACCATTGTGGATAGTTCCAGCGCGCCAGCGGCTGGCGAACAGCCTCGGCCACCAGGGCCTCGCGCTCGCGCAGGAAGCGGCGCAGCACGGCGTTCACCATCGACTTGGCGTGGGCGAAATCGGGATGGCTGGCGGCCGCGTTGACGGCCTGGTCGACCACGGTAAAAGCCTCGTAAGGAGGCGCCGAGCCCTCGGGCGGATCGAGCAGGGCCAGCGCCGCCGACAACAGGCCGCCCAGCATCGGCGGCTCCGGCGCCTTGCTCGTCATCAGGCCGAGCAGGGTCTCGCTGCGGCCCAGCTGGCGCATGCTGCGATAGGCGATGTCCTGGATCGCGCCACGCGCCTGCGGCGTGACCTCATACGCGGTAAATACGGCGCTCAAGGCCTGCGGCAGCGCGCTGCCGGCGCGCACGCGCGCCACGGCGCTGGCCGCACCCAGCAGGGCGAGGGCCAGCGAGTCGGCCTTCAGGTCGGGACGGTAATCGCGCTGCGGCGCGACCTTCACTTCATGACTCTCGCGCAGGCGCGGCCGGTCCGCCGGTGCGGCCTGCTCGCGGCGCGCCGCCTCGCGCTCCGGCGACGGGCGGTAGACCGGCTTCTGGCCGGCGTCCTGGCTGCTGCCCTGCCCCGGCTTGGCCGCGGGCCGCGCGTCGGATGGGCGCGCCGGACGCGCACCTTTCTCCTGCGTGCGGGCGGGCTTGGCTTTGGGTTTCAGGGTGAGCGTCGGGCGCTTGTCGGTCATGGCAGGATCAATACGGTGAAAATGGCGCCCATTGTAACGGCTAAGGCTTTGGGGCCGCTTAAGCTTGCCGATGCGAACATATTGCGCGGGGGGCCAAACCACGCATTTCCAATTTAGTATAATGGGCACTGTTTGCCTGCCCCGCAGGCCCGCCATTTTTATCAGATCGACATCCCATGCTCGCCCAACAAAAACAACAGATCGTTGCCCTGTTCCAGGCCGCCCTCGCGCCGATCGTCGCCGGCACCGACCTTACTCCGAACGTCGTCCTCGAGCGCCCGCGCGACCCGAGCCACGGCGACGTCGCCTGCAACATCGCGATGCAGCTGGCCAAGCCGCTCAAGACCAACCCGCGCGAACTGGCCACCCGCCTGGTCGCGGCCCTGCTGGCCGAACCTGCTGCAGCCGGCCTGATCGACTCGGCCGACGTCGCCGGCCCCGGTTTCATCAACCTGCGCGTGGCCGCGGGCGCCAAGCAGTCGGTGGTCAAGTCCGTGCTCGAACAGGGCGCCGCTTTTGGACGCGGCACTTCCGGCCAGGGCCACCACGCGATCATCGAATTCGTGTCGGCCAACCCGACCGGCCCGCTGCACGTCGGCCACGGCCGCCAGGCCGCGCTGGGCGATGCGCTGTCCTCGCTGTTCGAAGCGCAGGGCCATGAGGTTACCCGCGAGTTCTACTACAACGACGCGGGCGTGCAGATCGCGACCCTGGCCACCTCGGTGCAGGCGCGCGCCAAGGGCTTCAAGCCGGGTGATGCCGAGTGGCCCGAGGCGGCCTACAACGGCGACTACATCGCCGACATCGCCGCCGACTTCCTGGCCAAGAAGACCGTCTCGGCCAGCGACGGCCAGCCCGCCACCGGTTCGGGCGACGTCGAAGACATCGAGTCGATCCGCCGCTTCGCCGTGACCTACCTGCGCAACGAGCAGGACCAGGACCTGCAGGCCTTCGGCGTCAAGTTCGACAACTACTACCTCGAGTCCTCGCTGTACGCGGACGGCAAGGTCGAGCAGGCCGTGCAGGCCCTGGTCGACGCCGGCGTCACCTACGAACAGGAAGGCGCGCTGTGGCTCAAGACCACCGACTACGGCGACGACAAGGACCGCGTGATGCGCAAGTCGGACGGCGGCTACACCTATTTCGTGCCGGACGTGGCTTACCACATGCAGAAATTCCGCCGCGGCTTCGACCAGGCCATCAATGTGCAGGGCAGTGATCATCACGGCACCATCGCGCGCGTGCGCGCCGGCCTGCAGGCGGTGAACATCGGCATCCCGCAGGGCTATCCCGACTACGTGCTGCACAAGATGGTCACCGTGATGAAGAACGGCGAAGAGGTCAAGATCTCCAAGCGCGCCGGCTCCTACGTCACCGTGCGCGACCTGATCGAATGGTCGGGCAATGGCGACGTCACGCGCGGCCGCGACGCGGTGCGCTTCTTCCTCATCTCGCGCAAGGCCGACACCGAGTTCGTGTTCGACGTCGACGTCGCACTCAAGACCTCGGACGAGAACCCGGTGTATTACGTGCAGTACGCCCACGCCCGCATCTGCTCGGCGCTTGCCAACTGGGGCGGCGATGAAGCGCAACTCGTCAACGCCGACCTGTCGCTGCTCACCGAGCCGCACGAAGCGAGCCTGCTGGCCAAGCTGTCCGCCTATCCGGAAATGCTGGAGCGCGCCAAGCTCGAACTGAGCCCGCACCACGTGGCCTTCTACCTGCGCGAACTGGCCGGCGAACTGCACAGCTACTACTTCGCACACAAGTGGCTGTTAGAGGATAACGAGCCGCTGAAGCTGGCGCGCCTGGCGCTGGCCCTGGCCACCCGCCAGGTGCTGCGCAACGGCCTGGCCCTGATCGGCGTGTCCGCCCCAAGCAAGATGGAACGTGCCCCACTTGACACCCAAGAGTAATCGCAAGATGACCGCTATCCGACACATCTCCCCGCTGCGCCAGCGCGGCAGCACCCTGACCGGCATCATCATCGGCCTGATCATCGGCCTGGGGATCGCGGTGGCGGTCGCGCTCGTGATCACCAAGGGCCAGTCGCCCTTCACCGACCGCTCGACCAAGATGGGCCGCCCGGCCGACCTCGAGCCGAGCCAGGCGAACGATCCGAACAAGCCGCTGTACGGCAACCGCGACGCCGCGCGCGAAGCGAGCCGCGAGATCGCCGAGCGCGCCAGCAAGCCGGCGCCTGCGCCGGCCGCGGCCGAAGCCGATCCACTCGGCCAGGCCATCGCCGGCATGCAGAAAGAGCAGGCGGCGCCTGTCGCCGCTCCTGCCGCGCCGGCTGCAGCGCCGGCGGCAGCGGCCGCTCCCGCCGCGGCTGCGGCGCCGGCGCCCGCCGGCAGCGACGGCTACATCTACTACCTGCAGGCCGGGGCCTTCCGCGAGATGTCGGACGCCGAGAACACCCGCGCCAAGCTGGCGCTGCTCGGCTTCGAAGCCGCGATCAGCGACCGCAGCACCGACAGCGGCGTGCTGCACCGCGTACGCGTCGGCCCATACAACGCACCGGAAGCCATGAACAAGGCGCGCGCCAAGCTGCTCGACAGCGGCATCGACGTGGCCATCGTCCGCAACCAGCGCTGATTCGTTTCCAACCTGAGGAACCCGCATGAACCCGCTTCGCCGCCTGCTTCTATCCGCCGTCCTGCTCGCCGCATCCGGCATCGCCGCCGCGTCCCCGACTTCACCGAAGGAAGGCGCCGAATACCAGGCCTTGCCGGAAGCGCAGCCGACCGACAGCGGGCGCAAGGTCGAGGTGATCGAGTTCTTCGCCTATTACTGCCCGCACTGCTACGCCTTCGAGCCACAGCTGGCCGAGTGGGTGAAGAAGCAGGGCGACAACATCGTGTTCCGCCGCGTGCACGTGCCGCGCGGAGCCCAGGTGGCGCCGCAGCAGCGCCTGTTCTTCACGCTCGAATCGCTCGGCCTGCTCGAGCAGTACCACGGCAAGGCCTTCGCCGCGATGCACGTCGACCGCCTGCCGCTGGCGCAGGACGAGCAGGTGTTCGACTGGGCCAGCCGCGCCGGCATCGACCGCGCCAAGTTCATCGACGCCTACCGCTCCTTCGGCGTGCAGGCCAAGGTGCGCCGCGCCCAATCCATGATGGAGTCCTACCGCATCACCCACTGGCCGATGATCGCGATCGATGGCCGCTTCCTGACCTCGCCCGGCATGGTGTCGGAATCCGGCACGCCGGGCGAAGCCGCGCTGGCCGGCACCCTGCAGGTGATGGACCAGCTGGTGGCGCGGGCCAAAGCGGACAAGAAGTGACGGCGCCTAGCCGGGTATTCATCACCGGCGCTTCGAGCGGCATCGGCGCGGCGCTTGCGCGCGAATACGCGGCGAGCGGCGCCACCCTCGGCCTGCTGGCGCGGCGCCAGTCCCTGTTGGAAGAACTCGCTGCCAGCCTGCCCTTCCCCGAACGCCACCGCATCTATGCGGCCGACGTCACCGATTACGTGGCCGTGGCAAGCGCCGCGAACGACTTCATCGCCGCCAACGCCGGCGCCGACATCGTCATCGCCTGCGCCGGCATCTCCTACGGCACGCTGACCGAGCGCCCGGCCGACCTGGCAGTGTTCGACGCCGTATTCGCCACCAACCTGAACGCCACGGTCGCCACCTTCGCCCCCTTCATCGCGTCCATGAAGCAGCAGCAGGGTCCGCGCCGCCTGGTCGGCATCGGCAGCGTGGCGGGCGTGCGCGGCATGCGCGGCGCCGGCGCCTACTGCGCCTCCAAGGCGGCCGTGCACAGCTATTGCGAATCGCTGCGCCTGGAACTGCGCGATTCCGGCATCAAGGTGGTGACCATCGTCCCCGGCTACATCGATACACCCATGACCCGCAACAACCGTTTTCCCATGCCTTTCCTGATGCCGGCCGAACGCTTCGCCGCGCAAGCGCGTGATGTCATCGCACGCGGCGCCAGCTACCGCGTGCTGCCCTGGCAGATGGGCGTCGTCGCCAAGCTGCTGCGCCTGCTGCCCAATGCCCTGTTCGATGCCGCGTTCTCGCGCGCACCCACCAAACAGCGCCAGGGGGAAGCATGAACGCCGACCGTATCGCCTCCTTGTCGCATGCCGGCGTGCGCGTCGAAGTCGTGCCTGAAACCGGCTCGACCAACGCCGACCTGCTGGCCCGTGCTGCGCAACTGAGCGAGCCGCTGCTGCTGGTCGCCGAGCACCAGAGCGCCGGCCGCGGCCGCGCGGGACGCAGCTGGCTCTCGTCGAGCGAGAATTCGCTCACCTTCTCGCTGGCGTGGAAGTTCGATGGTGGCCCCTCGGCGCTGGCCGGCCTGCCGCTCGCCATCGGCGTGGCGCTGGGCGATGCGCTGGCCGCGCTCGGCGTGCAGGTCCAGCTGAAGTGGCCGAACGACGTGCTGAAGGACGGCGCCAAGCTGGCCGGGATCCTGATTGAGACCCAGTCCGCACCAAACGGCGGCACCTGGGCCGTGATCGGCATCGGCCTGAACCTGATCATGCCGGACGAGGTGGAAGCGCGGCTCGGCCGCAGCGCCGCCGGCGCGCCATGGCTGGCGCGCATGGAGCGCGACGTCCTGATGGCCGCCCTGCTCGACGCGCTGGCCGACGCGCTGCGCCTGTTCGCGCGCCAGGGCTTCGCCGCCTTCAGCGCGCGCTGGAACCTGCGCCATGCCTGGCAGGGCCAGCTTGTGGTCATCCTCGACAATGGCCAGGTACTGCAGGAAGGCCTGGCCGCCGGCGTCGACGATACCGGCCGGCTGCTGCTCGACACGGTAGAAGGCCGCACCACGGTGCTGGCGGGCGACGTCTCGCTGCGGGTGAAGGAGTAAGCATGCTGCTGCTGATCGACGCCGGTAACACGCGCATCAAGTGGGCCTTGGCCGCACCCGGCGCGGCCCTGGGCGACTGGAGCCAAGCGGACGCCGTGTCGCACGCCGGCCTGGATGGCGCCGCAGACGTCTGGCGCAGCGCCGGCGTGGCACGCGCGATCGTCTCCAACGTGGCCGGTGCGGCCCTGCGCGAGCGCATCGGCGCGGCCCTGCCCACAGGCTCGCCGGTCGAGTGGTTCGCCTCCAGCGAGGAACGCGCCGGCCTGCGCAATGGCTACCGCAATCCCGCACAGCTGGGCTGCGACCGCTTCGCCGCCGCCATCGGTGCGCGCGCGCTGGCGCCCGGCCAGGACCTGATCGTGGCAACCTGCGGCACCGCGACCACGGTCGATGCCATCACCAGCGACGGCCGCTTCATCGGCGGCATGATCCTGCCGGGCCTGGCCCTGATGGCCGGTTCGCTGGCCCGTAATACCGCCCAGCTGCCGCAGGTGACGCCGGGAGCCGCCCCGCCACCGGTCTTCGGCGACAATACCGACGATGCGATCGTCTCGGGCGTTCTGTCGGCCCAGGCCGGCGCCATCGAGCGCGCCTGCGCGGCCCATGGCGCCACCGCCTGCATCCTCTCCGGCGGCGCGGCGCCGTATATCGCGCCGGTCCTCAAGTTCTCCTGCCGGCTGGTCGATAACATCGTGCTGGTCGGCCTGCACGCGGCGGCCGCCGAATGAACGGAGAACCCACTTGTTGAAATTCGTATTCTGGGTACTAGTGGCGCTGAACGCGGCGCTGTTCGCCTATGCGCAGGGCTACCTCGGCAAGCCCGCGGGCGGCGAACGCGAACCGGAACGCCTGAAGAACCAGCTGGCGGCCGAGCGCATGGTGCTCCTGAGCCCGGCCGAGGCGCGCGCGGCCGCGCAAACGCCCGCGGCGCCGGCCGCATTGCTCGTGCAGGAACCAGCCCCCGCCCCTGTCCCGCCGGCGCTGGAGACCGTCGACTGCACCCAGGCCGGCGCCTTCGCCGCTTCCGATGCGCGCCGCTTCGAGACGCGCATCGCCCGCCTCGACCTGGGCGCACGCGCCACGCGTACCAGCGTGCCCTTCCAGGAAGTCACCAGCCACCTGGTCTACCTGCCTCCGAACGGCGGCAAGGAAGGCGCCGACCGCCGCGTGGCCGAGCTCAAGGAAAAAGGCGTGCAGAACTTCTTCGTGATGCAGGGCGACTCGCCGCTCAGGTGGGCGGTCTCGCTGGGCGTGTTCAAGACTGAGGCGGCGGCGCAAAGCCTCGTCACGGCGCTCGGGAAACAGGGTGTCCGCGGCGTGCGCGTGCTGCCGCGCGGCCCGCAAGGCACGCGCGCCACCTGGCAGTTCCGCGACCTGACTGCCGAGGAACGCAGCCGCGTGGCCGGCATCGCCGACGATTTCGCCGGCGTCGAGCTGCGCGCCTGCCAGTAAGCTTTACCGGACGGCGGCCGGTGTCGCCGCTTTCGGGAAGACGGCGATCACTTCTACTTCCAGCACCGCCTGCGGCATCACGAGGCGATCCACCTGGACCCAGCTGGCCGCCGGCGTCTCACCCTGATAGAAACGCTTGCGCACCTCGAGGTTGGCGACCACCGCATCGATATTCGTCGCGAACAGGGTCTCCTTGACCACGTGACGGTAGTCGAGACCATGCGCCGCCAGCACGGCCGACAAGCCTTTGTAGACGCGCTCCAGCGCGGACGCCATGTCACCCGAGGCCGGAATGCCGGAGACGTACAAGGTGTCGCCCACCCGGACGGCACTCGCATACCCGAACTGTTTTTCGATCTTCTCGTTGAAGTGCCAGGTCTGCTTGTCGACTGCCGGGAGCGCCTCGGCGCGGACCAGGGACGACGCCAGCAATAGGCAAAGACAGGCTGGAGCTAGTGAACGCGGATTCAAGGGATTCTCCTGCAAGTGGACGTCTCCGACTTATAGCGCGCGGCAAACCGTGCGATCAAGTAATCATTTGTCTCTCCGTGAATGTGCAACAAATAGGTTGCACAAAGAAGAAATCCACCTATAATGCAACCATTCAGTTGCACTTAATGGAGAAACCATGGATTCGTTCGACCGTATCGAAAAGCGTATCGACCTGCGTGCCGACATCGAACGCGTGTGGCAGGCAATCACCGACTACAAGGAATTCAGCACCTGGTTCGGCGTCGCGCTGGACCAGCCCTTCACGCCCGGCCAGACCGTCACCGGTTCGTTCAACATGCACTTCGACGAAGCCGCGATCATGGAACGCCAGCGCGCGCTCGGCGTGACACCGTCCGGCATCCGCACGCTGCAGCCCAACACCGTGTTCTGCACCGTCGAGCGCATGGAAGCACCACACAGCTTCAGCTTCCGCTGGATCCCCTACGGCATCGACGCCGAGTGCGACCCGGCCAGCGAGCCCACCACCCTGGTCGAATTCAAGCTCGAGTCCATCGCCGAGGGCACCCGGCTGACGATCGCCGAATCGGGCTTCAGCCGCGTACCGGAACACCGGCGCCTGCGTGCTTTCCGCATGAACGAAGGCGGCTGGGCGGCGCAGGCCAACAACATCAAGCGCCATGTCGAACAATAGTAAGGGCGAACTGGCGCAGGTATTCGCGGCACTGGGCGACGGCGTGCGCTTGCAGCTGATCGGCCGCCTGCTGGCCGCCGGGGCCATGTCGGCCACGGCCCTGGCGGGCGGCGAAGCGATCAGCCGCCAGGCCATCGTCAAGCATTTGCAGGTACTGGAGTCGGCGGGGCTGGTCACGCACAGCCGCCAGGGCCGCGAAGTGCTGTATGCGCTCGACGCGAAGCGCTTGCAGGAGGCGCGCGATTATCTCGACGCCGTATCACGCCATTGGGACGCCTCGCTGGCGCGGCTGCGGAATCTGGTCGAACCCTAGCAGGCTCGATCAGCGCTTGACGACGATCGGCTTCAGTCCGAACGAGGACGGCACCGAGCGTGCCGCAGCCAGCGCATCCTCGCGGTTCTCGAAGGGGCCGCCGAACAGGCGATTCACCGAGCCGGCCTTGACCACTTCCAGCTTGCCGACTTCGACGCCGGCCTCGACCAGGCTCTGGCTCATGGCTTCCGCCGTGCCGGCGCGGCTGTAGGCGCCGAGCTGGACGTAGAAGCTCCCGCGCGGGACCAGCTTGGGCACCACCTGCGCCACCGCGGCGCTGTCGGTGCGCACCCGGTCTTCCAGCATCAGGGCCGCGATCTCGGGCGGCGCCGATTGGGCCTGCGAAGTGACGATGCGGCGCTCCGAGGCCATCTGGAGCGGGTCGTTCGGGAACAGGCGTTCGATCTCGACCTGGTGGCTGCCCTTGCCCAGCAGGCCGAGCTTGAGCGCCGCGGTGTAGGAGACATCGACGATGCGGCTGGCGTGGAAGGGACCGCGGTCGTTGATGCGCACCACGACGGACTTGCCGCTCTCGACGCTGGTGATACGCGCAAACGATGGAATCGGCAGCGTCGGATGCGCCGCCGTCATCTTGTACATGTCGTAGAGTTCGCCCGACGAGGTTTTCTGGCCGTGGAACTTCACACCATACCAGCTGGCCACGCCGCGCTGGACGAAGGGGTCCTGATGCACGATCGGGGTATAGGTCGTGCCAAATACGGAATATGGACGGTTAGCCCACTTCGCGTAGGGCTCGGCCTTGACGACCGCATCCGGCACGTCCATCAGGCCGGGCGGGATGTCGGCGCCAGGGCCATCGTCCTTGTAGTAGCCGCCGCGCCCCGAGTTGGCGGCCGGCAGCTTGGGCGTGTCGTGCTTGACCGTGGGATGCTTCCACGGCAGCGGGATCAGGCTTTTGTGCTCGCCAGTCTCGGTGGTACTGCAGCCAGTAAGTAGTGCAGCGAGAGCGATGACCGCAGCAAGTTGTTTTCTTGGAACGGCCATGCGCTGTCCTTGTTCTGTTACGTCTGCACCAGTTTACGATGTCTTTGAATACTCATCAATATACCAGCGCCGAGGCCGAGCGTAATAAACGCAGTTCCGCCATAGCTCATGAAAGGTAAGGGAACTCCGACGACAGGCAGAATGCCACTCACCATGCCCATGTTGACGAAAGCATAAGTGAAGAAAATCATCGTGATCGCGCCGGCCAGCAGGCGCGTAAACGTGGTTGGCGCATTGGCCGCGATCATGAGTCCACGTGCAATCAGCATCAGGTAGACGAACAGCAGGAAGCAATTGCCGATCAGGCCGAATTCCTCCGAATACACTGAGAACAGGAAGTCGGTGGTCTGCTCGGGCACGAATTCCAGCGCGCCCTGGGTGCCCTTGGCATAACCCTTGCCCATCAGGCCGCCGGAACCGATCGCGATCTCGGACTGGATGATGTGGAAGCCCTTGCCGAGCGGGTCGGTGGTCGGGTCGATCAGCGTCATTACGCGCTCGCGCTGGTAGTCGTGCATCATCGACCAGCCCACCGGCAGCGCGCCGGCAGCGGCCACGGCCAGGCCCGCCAGCGCCTTCCACGGCAGGCCGGCCAGGAAGATCACGTAGAAGCCGGAGGCGCCCACCATCAGCGCGGTGCCGAGGTCGGGCTGCTTGGCGATCAGCACGAAAGGCACGCCGAGGAGCACTCCGGCGATCAGGAAGTTCTTCCAGCTGGCGGCGTTGGCGCGCTGCTGGAAGTACCAGGCCAGCATCAGCGGTGTCGCGATCTTCAGGATCTCGGACGGCTGGATGTCGACGCCCACGTGCAGCCAGCGCCGCGCGCCCTTCTTGATGATGCCGAACAGGGCCACCGCAATCAGGAGCGTGACCCCGATCGTGTAGATCGGCACCGCGAGCCGCATCAGGGTCTGGGGCGGCACGTTGGCGGCGATCCACATGATGCCGAAGGCCAGCAGGAAGTTACGGATCTGGTGTTCGACGCGGTCCGGGAATTCGGCGCCGGCCGAGCTCATCGTGATAATACTGGTCATCATCAGGACGAACAGCACGATGCCGAGCGGCCAGTCGAAGACGGCAAAATAGGGACGCAGGCGGCGCCGCAGCGAGCGGCGTTCTGGAATGTGCGCCATGGCTTATTCCTTTCGAGTGACTGGGGCGGCGGCCGGAGCGGCGGCCTGCACCACCGGCGCCGGCGCAGGCGCGGCGGCCGGCGGCGTCGCCTTCGGTGCGGCGGCCGGGGCGCCGGGTGCGGCCGGGACTGGATCCTTCGGCTTCGGACGCTTGCCCAGCAGGTAGTAGTCGATTGCCTTGCGCGCGATCGGCGCCGCGAACGAAGCGCCGAAGCCGACGTTCTCGACGATCAGCGCGAGCGCGATCTTCGGGTTGTCGGCCGGGGCGAACGCGACGTAGAGCGCGTTGTCGCGGTGGCGTTCGTCGATCGCGTGGGCGTTGTACTTCTGGCCCTTCAGGCCGATCACCTGCGCGGTACCGGTCTTGCCGCCCGAGATGTACTCGGCGCCGGCAAAGGCGCGCCGGCCGGTGCCGTAGTTTTCCTGGGTCACGCCCACCATCGCGCGCTTGATGAAGTCGATGTTTTCCTGCTTCAGCGGGATGCGCTTGGTTTCCTTCGGCACGGTCAGGGTGCGCTGCTTGGTGGCGCCATCCTCGATGATCTTGACCAGGTGCGGCTTCATCACGACGCCGTTGTTGGCCAGGGTCGAGACCGCGTGGGCCAGCTGGATCATCGAGTAGTTGTTGAAGCCCTGGCCGATCGAGACCGAGATGGTGTCGCCGCCCACCCACTTCTGCGCCGCGCGGTTCTTGGCGAAGCGCCTGGCCTTCCACTCCTTGGACGGCAGCACGCCGGTGCGCTCGTGTTCGAGGTCGATCCCGGTCGGGTGGCCGAAGCCGAACTGGCCCATGAAGTTGGAGATGTTATCGATGCCCATCTCGTTGCCGAGCTGGTAGTAATAGGTGTCGCAGGACTCGGCGATCGAGCGGTACATGTCGACGTAGCCGTGGCCGCCGGGCTTGTCGTCGTTGAAGCGGTGGCCGCCCAGCATGAAGAAGCCGGGATCGCGGATCGCATTCTCCGGACGGCGGAAGCCCAGCTCCAGCGCGGCCAGGGACATGAAGGGCTTGAAGGTCGATCCCGGCGGGTAGGTACCCGACAGCGGGCGGTTCATCAGCGGCTTGTCGAGCGAGGTATTCAGCTCGTTCCAGCTCTGGCTGTCGATGCCGTCCACGAACAGGTTGGGGTCAAAACCCGGACGCGACACGTAGGCCAGCACGTCGCCGGTACTCGGCTCGATCGCCACCAGCGCGCCGCGGTTCTCGCCGAAGGCTTCCTCGATCACCTTCTGCAGCTCGATGTCGACCGACAGGATGAGGTTGCTGCCCGGCGTCGGCGCGGTGCGCGACAGGGTGCGGATCGCGCGCCCGTAGGCGGTGCGCTCGACCTGCTCGTAGCCGGTGGTGCCATGCAGGTAGCTCTCGTACTTCTTCTCCAGGCCTTCCTTGCCGATATGCTCGGTGCCGTTGTAGTTGGCAGCCATGTCGTCTTCTTCGAGCTGGGCGGCTTCCTTCTGGTTGATGCGGCCGATGTAGCCGATCACGTGCGAGGCGGTCTCGCCCAGCGGGTACTGGCGGAACAGGCGCGCCTGCACGTCCACGCCGGGGAAGCGGAAGCGCTGCGCGGTGAAGCGCGCCACCTCGTCGTCGGTCAGGCGGGTGCGGATCGGCACGCTGGCGAAGCTGCGCGACTCTTCCAGCAGGCGCTTGAAGCGGCGCCGGTCGCGCTGCTCGATGGTCACGAGCTTGGCCAGCTCGTCGATCACCGACTCCAGGTTGGCCTGCAGCTTGGACGGGTTGATCTCGAGCGTATAGGCCGAGTAGTTGCGCGCCAGGACCACGCCGTTGCGGTCCACGATCAGCCCGCGGTTGGGCACGATCGGCACCAGTGCGATGCGGTTGTCCTCGGCCTGCAGCATGAACTTGTCGTGCTGTAGCACCTGCAGCCAGACGAAGCGGGTTACCAGCAGGCCGAAGCAGATGAAGACGAGGGCCACCATCGCCGTCAGGCGCAGGCGGAACTGGTGGATCTCGCGGTCGTTGTCCTTGAATTCGGTCACGGCAGGTGCTTCGAAAAATCAGATCGGACGGGTGTGGTCGCGGTCGACAGCGCGGCGCTGCGGCGCCAGCAGCAGCCAGGTGATCACCGGCCACAGGGCGACGGCGACGACGCTTTCGACGAAGTGCAGCAGGCCCGGGAAGCGGCCCGACGCGGTGAAGTGCACGAAGGCCTGCACCGCCTGCGCCAGCAGCAGCAGCGGGAACACGTGCATGGCCTGGGTCAGCATGCTGAACCACAGCACGCGGCGGTGGATCATGATCGCCAGGTAGGACAGCAGCGTGTAGGCCAGTGCGTTCTCGCCCAGCAGGCTGGCGTCGTGCACGTCCATCAGGAGGCCCATGACGAAGGCGACGCCGATGCCGACCTTGCGCGGCTGGTGGATGCCCCAGAACACCAGCACCAGCGCGACGAAGTCGGGCGCGCCGACCCAGCGGCCGAGCGGCAGCAGGTTGAGCATGAAGGCGCAGATCAGGCTGAAGGTGATGAACAGCGGGCTGACGGGCAGCAGGATGTAATGTGGACGGTTACCGGGCATTGCTGCCTCCCTGTTGGACGGTCGCAGGCGCGGCAGCGCTGGTCTGGGTGGCGGGCGCCGCCGGGCGTTGCTGGACCGGCGCAGCGACCTGCGCCGGGGCCGGACGCGGCGGCTGGGCCGTGGTGGCCGGTGCGGTCGCCGGGGGCTGTGCGGCCGGGCTCTGCACCGCGCTTTGCACCGGAATACCGCCGACGCCGTTGGCCGGCGCGGCGGACGCGCCCTGCCCTGCCGGGACACCCTGCGGCGGCAGCGGCATTGGCGCCAGCGGCGGCTGCGGCACCGGCGTCATGTCCGGCAGCTTGCGGCGCGCCGTCGAGGCCGGGAGCTGGGCCTCCAGCGCCGGTTTCGGCGGCAGGTTCGCCTGCGACATGATGATCAGGAGCTGGCGGTTGCGGTCGATGCCTGCGAGCGGCTGGCACACCACGCGGCCGAACGCGCCGGCCGCGACGTTCTCGACCTGCACCACCTTGGCCACCGCCAGGCCGGCCGGGTACATCCCGTCCAGGCCCGAGGTCACCAGGACGTCACCGACCTGGATGTCGGCGTTGGCCACCACGAAGCGCAGGTCGAGCAGGCCCGACTGGCCGCGGCCGTAGGCGATACTGCGCAGGCCGCTGCGCAGCACCTGCACGGGAATCGCCTGGTCGCGGTCGGTCAGCAACGTGACTTCGGAGGTGAAGGGGAATACGCGCGTCACCTGCCCCACCACGCCGGCATGGTCGATCACCGGCAGGCCGAGCACGACGTCGTCGCGCGAGCCGCGGTCGACCACGATGCGGCGGGTCGACGGATCGCGCGCGTCGTACAGGATCTCGGTCATCTGCGCCTTGACCGGCAGGTGCTGGCGCGCGTCCATCAGGCGCCGCAGCTGCGCGTTCTCGGCCATCTGGAGCTGGGCCTGCTGCAGCACGCGCGCCTGCGCCAGCTGCTGGGTCTTGAGGTCGCGGACTTCCTTCTGGAGCGTGGAAATCGAGGAGAAGTAGCCGCCCATGTTGCCGAGCGCTTCGCGCGGCATCAGTGCGGCCATCTGCAGGGGATAGAGGACGGTGGCAGCGACCTGGCGCACCGCGCCGAGGGTGTGGTAGCGGGCGTCGACGACCAGCAGCACGACGGAAATCAGGGCGAAGACAATGGCTTTGACCCGTGCCGGGGCACCCTGTTTGAAAAGCGGCGGCGGACTGTATTGCATGCCCTGTTGGCGTCCTGTCTAGTCGGTGCTCGGAATGTCAACGCGGGCAGATGCGCGCGGATCGCCCGCACGCCCTGCCCGCCGTCCCATCATGGTCTGTGTGTTTATTCGTAGGAGAAGATCGAACCCAGCTTGTCCATGCGCTCGAGCGCCATGCCCGAGCCGCGCACCACGCAGGTCAGCGGGTCTTCCGCCGCCAGCACCGGCAGGCCGGTTTCTTCCATCAGCAGGCGGTCCAGGTCGCGCAGCAGCGCGCCGCCGCCGGTCAGCATCATGCCCTTCTCGGCGATGTCAGCGCCCAGTTCCGGCGGGGCCTGCTCGAGCGCGTTCTTGACGGCCGAGACAATCTGGTTCAGCGGGTCGGTCAGGGCTTCCAGGATCTCGTTGCTCGAGATGGTGAACGAGCGCGGGATGCCTTCCGACAGGTTGCGGCCCTTGACTTCCATTTCCTTGACTTCCGAACCCGGGAAGGCCGAACCGATGGCTTTCTTGATCGCTTCCGCGGTCTGTTCGCCGATCAGCATGCCGTAGTTGCGGCGGATGTAGTTGACGATCGCTTCGTCGAACTTGTCGCCGCCGACGCGCACCGAACCCTTGTAGACCATGCCGCCCAGCGAGATGATGCCGACTTCGGTGGTGCCGCCGCCGATGTCGACCACCATCGAGCCGGTCGCGTCCGAGACCGGCAGGCCGGCGCCGATCGCGGCCGCCATCGGCTCTTCGATCAGGTAGACCTGCGAGGCGCCGGCGCCGAGGGCCGATTCGCGGATCGCACGGCGCTCGACCTGAGTCGAACCGCAGGGCACGCAGATGATGATGCGCGGCGACGGGCGGAAGAACTTGGAGTCGTGGACCATGCGGATGAACTGCTTGAGCATCTGCTCGGTGACGGTGAAGTCGGCGATCACGCCGTCCTTCATCGGGCGGATGGCCTCTATGTTGCCCGGCACCTTGCCCAGCATTTGCTTGGCTTCCTTGCCGACCGCCTGGATCGTCTTCTTGCCGTTCGGGCCGCCCTCCTGGCGGATCGCGACGACCGATGGCTCGTCCAGCACGATGCCCAGGCCGCGCACGTAGATCAGGGTGTTGGCGGTACCGAGGTCGATTGCCAGGTCATTCGAGAAGTAGCTGCGTAAGAAACCAAACATGTGTGTCCTGATGGCGCGTCTGAACGCGCGTGAAGATTGATCGGGATTGTCCTCGCCGCCTATGCATACAGCATCGCGGTCTTTCCTGCGGTGGGCGGCCTTTCAGCCCTACAGCGCATTAGCCCGCCATTCTACCTTATAATTTGTCGATTAAATGCTGAAAACGGGCGGTTTTACCGTCCAATTCCGAGGCGAGATCGACGGTGTTACCAAGCTTTTATCGGCCATAGCGCGCCGTTCGCTGACCTCTTGCCAACATTCATTATTAGCCCAACCACATTTTTGCACGCGGCCTGCGCCGCGCCCATTGCCATGTCCCTGACACTTTCAGACGTAAAACGCATCGCCAACCTGGCCCAGCTCGAGATGGATGAGGCCCATGCGGAAACCGCGCTGGCCGAACTGAACGGTATCTTCGCCCTGGCCGAGCAGATGCAGGCGGTGGACACGACCGGTGTCGCGCCGCTGTCACAACCGCTGGCCGCCATCATGGCCCTGCCCCTGCGCCTGCGCGACGACGTGGTGACCGAAGAGAACCGCCGCGAGGACTACCAGGCGCCGGCGCCGAAGGCGCAGGACGGCCTGTACCTGGTCCCGAAAGTCATTGAATAACCGGCGCTCCGCCCCGCTTAAAACAGAAGAACGCACATGCATAACAAGACCATCAAAGAGCTGTCCGCGCTCCTGCAATCGAAGCAGGTCTCGAGCGTCGAACTGGCCACGCACTACCTCGACCGCATCGAAGCGAGCAGCCATAACGCTTTCCTGCACCTGGACCGCGAACGCACTCTGGCCCAGGCGTCCGCCGCTGACGCCCGCATCGCGGCCGGCAGCGCCGGCCCGCTGACCGGTGTGCCGATCGCGCACAAGGACATTTTTGTGACCCGCGGCTGGCGCACCACCGCCGGCTCGAAAATGCTGGCCAACTACGAGAGCCCCTTCGACGCCACCGTCGTGGACCGTTTCGCCAAGGCCGGCATGGTCACCCTCGGCAAGGTCAACCTCGACGAATTCGCCATGGGCTCGGCCAACGAGAACTCGGCCTTCGGCCCGGTGAAGAACCCGTGGGATCCGCTGGCGGTGCCGGGCGGCTCCTCGGGCGGCTCGGCCGCCGCGATCGCCGCACGCCTGGCGCCGGCTGCCACCGCCACCGACACCGGCGGCTCGATCCGCCAGCCGGCCGCCTTCTGCGGCGTCACCGGCATCAAGCCGACCTACGGCCGCGTGTCGCGCTTCGGCATGATCGCCTTCGCGTCCTCGCTGGACCAGGGCGGCCCGATCGCCCAGACCGCCGAGGACTGCGCCCTGCTGCTGAACGAAATGATCGGCTTCGACGAGCGCGACTCAACCAGCCTGACGGCCGAACAGGGCAACGTGGTGGAAGACTTCAGCCGCGACCTGAATAAGCCTTTGAACGGCCTGCGCATCGGTGTGCCGAAGGAATACTTCGGCGAAGGCCTGGCCAGCGACGTGGAAAGCGCCGTACGCGCCGCGCTGGACCAGTTCGTGAAGCTGGGCGCTTCGCTGGTTGAGATCTCGCTGCCGAAGACCGCGCTGTCGATCCCGACCTACTACATCATCGCCCCGGCCGAAGCTTCGTCGAACCTGTCGCGCTTCGATGGCGTGCGCTACGGCCACAGGGCAAGCGAGTACAAGGATCTGCAGGACATGTACCGCAAAACCCGCGCCGAAGGCTTCGGGCGCGAGGTCCAGCGCCGCATCATGGTCGGCACCTACGTGCTGTGCCACGGCTACTACGACGCCTATTACGTGCAGGCGCAGAAGATCCGCCGCCTGATCGCGGACGACTTCCAGGCGGCGTTTGCCGACAAGTGCGACGTGATCATGGGCCCGGTGGCGCCGACCGTCGCCTGGGACCTGGGTTCGAAAGCCAACGACCCGGTGGCGAATTACCTGGCCGACATCTTCACGCTGTCGACCAGCCTGGCGGGCCTGCCCGGCATGTCGATCCCGGTCGGTTTCGGCCAGGGCGAGAAGAACGGCAAGCGTCCGGTCGGCCTGCAAATCATCGGCAACTACTTCGCCGAAGCCAAGCTGCTGAACATCGCGCACCAGTACCAGCAAGTCACGGACTGGCATACCCGCGCGCCGGAAGGCGTCTAATCCCGGACCGATAGAACAAAGAGAGAACACACTATGCAATGGGAAGTCGTCATCGGTCTTGAGAACCACGTGCAGCTCACGACCAATTCGAAAATCTTCAGCGGCAGCTCGATCCGCTTCGGCGCCGAGCCGAACACCCAGGCCAGCCCGGTCGACCTGGCGCTGCCGGGCGTCTTGCCGGTCCTGAACCGCGGCGCCGTCGAGCGCGCGATTCGCTTCGGCCTGGCCGTGGGCGCCAAGATCGCGCCGCACTCGGTCTTCGCGCGCAAGAACTACTTCTACCCCGACCTGCCGAAGGGCTACCAGATCAGCCAGTTCGAGGACCCGGTGGTCCAGGGCGGCACCATCAGCTTCGCCTACGAGAAGGACGGCAAGCTGGAGACGAAAACCGTCAACCTGACCCGCGCCCACCTCGAAGAAGACGCCGGCAAATCGCTGCACGAAGATTACGCCGGCATGAGCGGCATCGACCTGAACCGCGCCGGCACGCCGCTGCTCGAGATCGTGTCCGAGCCGGAAATGCGCAGCGCGAACGAGGCGGTGGCCTATGCCAAGGCCCTGCACTCGCTGGTGGTGTGGCTGGGCGTCTGCGACGGCAACATGCAGGAAGGTAGCTTCCGCTGCGACGTCAACGTCTCGGTGCGCCCGATGGGCCAGAAGGAATTCGGCACCCGCTGCGAGATCAAGAACCTGAACTCCTTCCGCTTCATGGAAGAGGCGATCCACTACGAAGTGCGGCGCCAGATCGAGCTGATCGAAGACGGCGGCAAGGTGATCCAGGCGACCCGCCTCTGGGACCCGGATAAGAAAGAGACCCGCTCCATGCGCACCAAGGAAGACGCGCAGGACTACCGCTACTTCCCGGACCCGGACCTGCCGCCTTTGGTGATCGGCCAGGACTGGATCGAGCGCGTAAAGGCCGACATGCCGGAACTGCCGGGCGCCCTGCGCGCGCGCTTCACCGGCGAGTACGGCCTGCCGGAGTACGACAGCCTGGTGCTGACCTCGTCGAAAGCGATGGCCACCTATTACGAAGCCGTGGTCGCGGCGGCCGGCAAGGACAACGCGAAAGCGGCGGCGAACTGGATGATGGGCGACGTCTCCTCGACCCTGAACCGCGAAGGCGTGGAACTCGACCAGTCGCCGGTGAGCGCGGCCCAGCTGGCCCTGCTCCTGAAGCGCATCGCGGACGGCACCATCTCGAACAAGGCCGGCAAGGAAGTGTTCGCCGCCATGTGGGAAGCGAAGTCGATTGACCCTACCCTGGCCGACACCGTGATCGAGCAGAAGGGCCTGAAGCAGATCTCCGACACGGGCGCGCTGGAAGCGATCGTCGACGAGGTGCTGGCCGCGAATGCCAAGTCGGTCGAACAGTACCGCGCCGGCAAGGAAGCCGCCATCAACGCCCTGATCGGCCAGGCCATGAAGGCCTCGAAGGGCAAGGCGAATCCGGCCCAGGTGACCGAGCTGCTGAAGAAGAAGCTGGCCGCTTGACGTCAGCGCTGCTGCAGGGATGAGAAACCGGGGTTTGCCCCGGTTTTTTTTCGCCCGGCGTCGTAGGAAGAATCAGGCGTCTGGCGCGTCCAGCAAGGCCAGCGCCTGCCGGCGCGCGGCGCTGCGCAGCGAGCGGCTCAGCGCCGCATCATCGGTGGTGCGTGCCAGCACCATGCCGCCGACGCACAGCGCGACGATGGCCTGGGCGCGCTGCTCGCCGTCGGCTTCGCCGGCGAGGGCCGCGGCATACACCTCGGTCAGGTTGCGGATCAGCTGCGTGTAGGCCTTCTGCGGCGACAGCCCGGCGCGCGCCACGTCGCCGGGCAAGGCGTACAGCGGGCAGTGATGGTCGACGTTGTCGAAGACTTCGTCGCTGAGGTAGACGTCGAGCAGCATGCGCGCGAGCTGGCGCGGCGCCGGCGGCGGGACGTCCCTGAAATCCGGTCGGAAGGGATTGCAGCTGGTGAAACTGGCGACGGCAGCCGCATACAGCGCGTCCTTGCTGTCGAAGTGGTGATAGAAGCCGCCGCGCGTCAGGCCTGCTTCCAGCATGACGCGGTCGATCGATACCTGCTCGAAGCCATGGCGGTTGAACAGCCTGCGGGCCGCGCTGACGATGCGTTCACGCGTCTGGGCCTTGTGTTCGCTTGTATAGGGCATCTCGTTTCCTCCAGCGCTCATTATCCGCGAACCCATATTATGTTCTTGAACATAATATGGGGCTGCGTAAGCTCTCCCTGTCCACACAAGATAAGGAGACGAGATGATCACCCTGACCACTTTCCGCAGCGTGCCGCCCTTCGCCGCCGGCTACGTGCGCGACCTGCGGGTGCGCTGGGCGCTGGAAGAAGCCGGCCTGCCCTATACCCTGCGCCTGATCGATTTCGAAGAAGCGGCGCTGCCCGGCTACCGCAAGGAACAGCCCTTCGGCCAGATACCCGTGCTGCACGACGGCGACCGGGTCCTGTTCGAGACCGGCGCGATCCTGCTTCATCTGGGCGAGCGCCACCCTGCCCTACTTCCGCCTGCCGAGCGCGAACAGGTCACGATGTGGATGTTCGCCGCCCTCAACTCGGTAGAGCCCTACCTCGCCGACCTCGCCATGCTGGCCATGTTCCACGCCGACGAAGCCTGGGCCGGCGCCCGCCGTCCCGCGGTTGAAGAGCTGGCGTTGAAACGCCTGGATAGCCTGGACGTCTGGCTCGACGGCCGCGACTGGCTCGCCGGCAGCTTCAGCGTCGCCGACATCCTGATGGTGAGCGTGCTGCGTCTGCTGGACAGCATGAACCTGGTCAAGCGCTACGTCCGCCTGCACGCCTACAAGACCCGCTGCACCGAGCGCCCTGCCTTCCGCAAAGCGCTGGCCGATCAGCTTGCTCTCTACACCCACCAGCCGGCCGCTATAAGCAATTAGGGTCAGAGTCGAATTACCGGGAAACTTTTAAAAATTTCCGGCAATTCGACTCTGACCCTGATTTTTCAAACCAGAAAGAGGTGCGAATTAAATGGGGTCAGAGTCAAATTGTTAAGCAATTCTGAGAAATTTCTCAATAATTCGACTCTGACCCCAATTACCCCCACGCTCAGCCCTCAAGCCCCGAACTGGAGCCGACGCTCCGTTTTTTTATGCAGACAAGATGGGATTGGCTGCGCTACCGCAGTTTATGCACCCAACATATCAATTATGCAACAATTGCATTGCAGCAAAGTTCTTGACTGCCCATAATGGCTGGCCGGGTATTTACCGGCCAAAAAATATGCCCGATTCGGCGCATCCAATAACCATTTGGGATTTCATACATGAAAACTGCTTCTCTCTTGATGCTAAGCGCATCACTCCTCCTGACCGGCTGCGCGAGCGTGGCCATGGCGCCCAAGACCGAGTCGGACAAGGCCAAGGAATTCCGCCCGCCCAGCGCCAACAATGCCGGCGTCTACATCTACCGCAACAGCTTCGGCGGCCAGGCGCTCAAGAAGGATATATGGGTGGATGGGAATTGCCTCGGCGAGAGTGCCAACAACGTGTTCTTTTACACTGAGGTCGAAGGCGGCAAGAAGCACAAGTTTGACACCGAGTCCGAGTTTTCGCCCAACACGCTGGAGCTGACGACCGACGCCGGTAAGCACTATTTCCTCCGTCAATACATCAAGATGGGCGTTTTCGTCGGCGGCGCAGGCCTCGAACAGATCTCGGAAGAACAGGGCAAGGCCGACGTGACCAAGCTCGAACTCGCCCTGCCGGGCAAGTGCAGTTCGGCTAAGAAATAACAATGAGGGTCAGAGTCGAATTGTTAGGCAATTCCGAGGAATTTCCCAATAATTCGACTCTGACCCTCATTAATTGGCCAGGTAATGTAGCGGGGGCAAATGGGGTCAGAGTCGAATTGCAGGCAACTTTGGGAAATTGCTCGGTAATTCGACTCTGACCCTCATTAGATTTAGCGGTTCTTGCGTTCTTCCTTGGTCATGCAGACGTAATCGGCCAGGGGCATCAGGTCGAACTGGCGGCGGTTGTCTTCGACTTCGCGCAGGATCTCGGCGCTGGCCAGGCCATAGTGGCGGCCTTCCCAGTTGTCGCCGCCCTGGGTGCCGAAGCGCTGGGGCTTGCCGGCGGCGACCAGGACGCGGTCGACGAAGCGCGACATGTCGCTGCCCGCCAGCTCGCCGTCCACACGGCGCTGGTCCAGCACCGGCACCAGCTGCTGCTGGAACTTGGGTGCGCGGTCCGCGTGCAGGGCCAGCAGCCAGGCGTCGCGCACGCCCTGCTCACCCACCTGGGCGGCGGTCGGGAAGCCCTTGGTGCGCACCAGTTCGAACAGCCACTTGACGTTCTCTTCGTCGATGGCCGCGACCTCGCGTTTCGGGCCCCAGTCCTTGCGGGCGGCCTTCACCATCGCCAGGCGCGCCGCCTGGTCGCGTGCGGCGCGGTTGGCCAGCTCGGCCCGCAGTTGTGGGTCGGTGAAAGTGCGCGCGGCGTCGCGCTTGGCCAGGGCCTCGTCGGTTTCGTTCGGGTGCGCGGCGTACCAGGCGGCCACGCCCGGGCAGGCGGCGATGTCGTCGGCGGCCGATGCCGCGGTGGCGCAGGCCAGCGCGACGGCCAGGGCGCCGGCAATGCGCTTCAGGTTCAGGTTCTGCATGCTCATACTCCGTAACGCGCGCGGTAAGCCGCGACGGCGTCCTTGTGGGCGCCCAGGTCGGCGCCGGCTTCGTTCGACAGGTAGGTGAACAGGTCGTCCAGGTTGGCGATCGAGATCACCGGGATGCCGAATTCCTGCGACACCTGCTGCACCGCCGAATGCTCGGACAGCGCGCCATCCTTGCCCGAACGCTCCATGCGGTCGAGCGCGATGAGTACCGCTGCCGGTTCCGCGCCCGCGGCGCGGATCATGTCCACCGATTCGCGCACCGAGGTGCCGGCCGAGATCACGTCGTCGATGATCACGACCTTGCCCGCCAGCTTGGCGCCGACGATGGTGCCGCCTTCGCCGTGGTCCTTGGCTTCCTTGCGGTTGTAGGCAAACGAGGTGTTGCGGCCCTTGGCGGCCAGCGCCACCGCAGTGGCGGATGCGAGCGTGATGCCTTTATAGGCCGGGCCGAACAGCATGTCGAATGCGACGCCCGAATCGAGCAGGGTCTGCGCGTAGAACTGCGCCAGCTGGCCCAGCGTGGCGCCGTCGTGGAACAGGCCGGCGTTGAAGAAATACGGCGACTGGCGCCCTGCCTTGGTCGTGAACTGACCAAACCTGAGTACCTCGGCCTTGACCGAAAATGCAATAAAGTCCTGGCGCAGATCGCTCACAGGCTTCTCCTGAATGTCCGAAAAACGCGTATTGTAACCGCCGCCGTTTTGGGCGGCGAGCCCTTCCGCCGACCACTGTTGGTTCCTGGCGGCAGCAAAACACGCTAAACTGTCGCTCTCTGCTCCACCCGCCATCCCAGACCACGACCATGCCACGCATTATCTCCGCCAACCTGAACGGCATCCGCTCCGCCCACAAAAAAGGCTTCTTCAACTGGCTCGCCACCCAGTCCGCCGACTACATCTGCGTGCAGGAACTGAAGGCCCAGCAAGCCGACATGACCGAGGAATTCCTGTCCCCGCACGGCTACCACGGCCACTTCCACTACGCGGAGAAAAAGGGCTACTCGGGCACCGGCGTCTACAGCCGCACGGCGCCCGACAACAAGCGCATCGGCTTCGGCTGCATGGAATTCGACGCGGAAGGGCGCTACACGCGCTGCGACTTCGGCAACCTGACTGTGATCTCGGTTTACTGCCCGTCCGGCTCCTCGTCGCCCGAGCGCCAGCTGGCCAAGTTCCGCTTCATGGAGGTGTTCCTGCCGCACCTGCAGGAACTGAAGGCCGAAGGCCGCGAAGTCGTGATCTGCGGCGACTGGAACATCGCGCACAAGGAGCTCGACCTCAAGAACTGGAAGAGCAACCAGAAGAACTCGGGCTTCCTGCCGGAAGAACGCGCCTGGATGACCCGCATCTTCGACGAGGTCGGCCTGGTGGACGTGCATCGCGTGGTGGCGCCGGACGCCGCCGACTACACCTGGTGGAGCAACCGCGGCCAGGCCTATGCCAAGAACGTGGGCTGGCGCATCGACTACCACGTCGCCACCCCGGGCCTCGCAGCGCGCGCCAAGTCGGTGTCGATCTACAAGGACGAGCGCTTCAGCGACCATGCTCCCCTCATCATTGATTACGATCTCTAATAGTTGACCTGGTATTTATAAGGTTTACTTCTGAATCCTTTCCCCCCTCCCGGGGGGATTCGGCGCCAACTTGATGCGAAAATGCACCATTTCGCCGGTTTGGCGAAATGGCATGGCCGTTTGTTGATACTATCCGTCTGGTAACTTTCTGAATAGAATGTTCCGTTGACGGAATATCAATAAAAAGCGCCGCCATGTCTTCGACCTCCCTTTCCTCGTCCGCCCTCCCGACCACGTCCGCCTCGAGCGTCGCCGGAGCCACCCGTATCGACCTGAACTACGCAACGGCGATGGCCAAGGGCAGCGGCTCGATCTTCATCACCGACTGCGCGGTGCAAACCGTGATCGACCGCGTCACCGGCCAGCCCAAGCTGCGCGTGGTGGGCGGCTCCTATAGCAAGGAGATCACGCTCGACCAGGTCAGCATCAGCGGCACCCACGTCATGTTCGACGCCACCGGCCTGCCGGCGGGCGCCAAACTGAACGTGTACATGGGCGCGGGCACCCTTACGAGCGGCGGCAAGGCAGCTCCTGCGATCACCGTGCCGGACAAGGCCAGTTTCACGGTGCCGGCCGTAACCGAGCCGCCACCGCCCAGCCTGAGCGCCACCATCGTCGTCGAAGACCGTACGCTCAAGGCCGGCGCCGACATCAAGGTCACGGTCACCTTCTCGAAAGCCCTGGCCACGCTGCCGTTCGATGCGATCAGCGCCGACCATGCCAGCATCAAGGGCGTCACCCACAGCACCGACGGCCGCACCTGGACCATCACCCTGGGCGCTGCCGACAGCATTGAATCCGTGAGCAATGCGCTGCGCCTGGACATGAGCAAGGTAAGCAGCTCCGACGGCAGCCGCGGCAGCGGCGTTCTCGCATCCGGCAACTACAAGGTCGACACCGTCGTCGACGCCTACCTGTTCGACATCGTCCAGGTGAACGACGAAGGCGTGTCGAGTACCGACGGCATCACCTACGTCAGCGGGGCCCATAGCAGCGACCGCCAATTCGTCGCGGGCGTGCTGCTGGGCGAGCTCGCGGCGGACGAGCACATCGAACTAATCATCAACGGCACGGCCGTCGACAAATCCAAGATCCTTGTGGTCGGCGAAGGCGACGGCTGGTCCTGGTCTTACAACATCGTTGGCGAAGGCGACCCTTCCCTCGTCTTCAACGAAGGCACGAACACGATCACCGCGCGCGTCGTCAAGGCCGACGGCCACACCAGCGCTACCGTGACCAAGACCGTCATCCTCGATACCGATCCGCCGGTGGTCGAGTCCTCGCCCGACGGCGCCACCGCCTTCGCCCTCGACGCCGACATCGTGGTCACCTTCGACCAGGCGGTGTACTGGCATTACGAAGAGAGTAACGCCGACATCCTTTACCTGCGTGGCGAAGGCAGCGCCCCGGACATCGAGATCTACCTCGACGAGACCAACTTCTCCGAGGGCGGCAAGAAACTGACGATCAGCGCCGCCGAGCACCACATGCTGGCCGGCGTCAAATACACGCTGGTGCTGCCCGAGAACCTGATGGACCTGGCCGGCAATCCGGTGTTCGGCTACGAGATCCAGTTCACCACCGCCGGCGGCACCAGCGTGCCAGACACCACGAGCCCACACGCGACACGGGTCATCGTGGAAGGCGACGGGACGTACAAGGCCGGCGAAACCATCACCTTCCGCGTCCGCTTCGACGAAAGCGTGAAGGTCATCACCGAGGCCATTCCGGCGATTGGCCTGAGCAACGGCAAGAAGGCCAGCTTCTATGGCGCGTTCGGCAACGACCTGCTGTTCAAGTACACCGTGGGCGCGGGCGACGACACGGCCGATCTCGAGATTGACGATATCGCGGAACTGGGCGGCACAGTGCAGGACCTGTCCAACAACATGCTCGACCTGCTGGCCAGCGCCCACATCGTCCACGGCGGCATCTACGACAACAGCGGTTACGGCACCATGTTCGACGTGAAGGTCGACACCATCGCCCCGACCGCGCCGGCGGCGGCCACCCTGGATACCGACAGCGATTCCGGTACGAAGGGCGACGGCATCACCAGCGACAATTCGCCGACCCTGACCGGCACCGCCGAAAACAATGCGCGCATCGCCATCTACGACGGCGCCACGCTGATCGGCACCACCACCGCCAATTCCGACGGCGTCTGGAGCACGACCATCGGCTACCCCACCGCGCTGACCGACGGCACCTACACCATCACGGTGAAGCAGACCGACCGCGCCGGCAACGTCAGCCCCGCCTCGGCGCCGTTCACGCTGGTCATCGACACCGTCAAGCCGGCCGCGCCGGCTGCGCCGGCGCTCGCGCTCGAAAGCGATTCCGGCACGCCGGGCGACCGCATCACCAGCGACGACACGCCGACCCTGACCGGCACCGCCGAAGCGAATGCGACCGTCGAGATCTACGAAGGCGATACCCTGCTCGGCACCGGCACCGCGAACGAAAGCGGCGCTTGGTACGCCACCGTGGACGCAGCCCATGCCTTGAGCGAAGGCGTACACAACCTCACCGTCAAGCAGGTCGACCTGGCCGGCAACCGCAGCGTGGTGGGCGGCGCGATCGCGCTGACCATCGACAAGACCGTGCCGAGCGCGCTGACGAACGTCAAGCTGGCCACCGACACCGGCATCTCGTCCAGCGACCGCATCACCAACGAGCGCTACGCAGTGCTGTCGGGCACCGGTGCTGAAGCGGGCGCCAGCATCAAGATCATGCAGGGCGAGGTCGTGGTCGGTGTCGGTACGAGTGACGGAGAAGGCAACTGGAACGCGTATTTCGGTTCGCCGCTGAACGAAGGCGAACACACCTACAAGGTGCGCCAGATCGACGCCGCCGGCCATGCCAGCGCGGATTCGCCGTCCATCACCTTCACGCTCGACCGCACCGGCCCGGAGAGCGCGCCGCCGAAGCCGCAACTGGACTCCTCGAGCGACACCGGGATCTCGTCCAGCGACGGCATCACCAATGACAGCACGCCGACCTTCACCGGCAGCGGCGCGATGGCCAACAGCATGGTCGCGCTGTTCGCCAACGAGCGCCAAGTTGCCAGTGCGATCACCGATGCCTCGGGCAACTGGACCATGACGATCCACCCTGACGAGGAGCTGGACGACGGCTTTTACAGCATCGGCCTGAAGCAGTTCGACGTCGCCGGCAACAAGAGCCCGTACTCGGAGTCCTTCAACCTGCGCATCGACACCCACGCCGACAAGCCGGAGCGCCCCGTGCTCGCCGCATCCAGCGACAGCGGCGCTTCGTCCAGCGACGGCATCACCAATGACACCACGCCCACCTTCAGCGGCAACGGCGCGGAGAATGGCGCCGGCATCGTGCTGTACGCTGGCACCCGCGTGATCGGCAGCACCACGGCCGACAGTGCCGGGCACTGGGAACTCACGGTGCTCGACGCCGACAAGTTCACCGCGGACGGCAGCTATGCGATCACGGCCAAGCAGACCGACAAGGCCGGCAATACCAGCGACGCCTCGAACCCGTTCACCCTGGTGATCGACACGAGCGGCCCGACGGTGTCCTCGTTCCTGAACAAGACCTCGGCACGCGAAGCGCAGCTCGGCTTCAGCGAACAGATCGTGTTCAAGCCGACCGGCATGTTCAAGCTGATCCAGGCCGCCACTGACATACTGAGCTTCAGCGGCAGCAGCGCCAGCAACTGGTACGTCACCGACGGCGCCGGTGGCCACGACTCGGTCCTGAACTTCAAGATCTCGATGAGCGGCCTCTACAACCTGCAAATGAACAACGAGTCGGTGCTGGACCTGGCCGGCAACGTGGCCATCATCGGTTCGCCGCAATGGGTGGTCGACCTGCCGGCGCCACCGGCCTGATATTTACGGCCAGGCCAGCCGGAAGCCGCTCTCGAAGCGGCGCGGCAGGCCGCTAAGCGGGTCCTCGAAACTGATGGCGCGCGCCAGCAGCTGCAGCGGCGCACTGAAGTCGTCGCCCTTGCACGGTAGCGCCACCGGATAGAAGGCATCGTTCAGGATCGGCGCGCCGAGCGAGGACAGGTGCAGGCGCAGCTGGTGCTTGCGGCCGGTGTGCGGATGCAGGCGGTAGTGCGCGACCTCGCCGCGCCGCTCGATCAGCTCGATCAGCGTCTCTGAGTTCGGCTCGCCCGGCACCTCGGTACTCACGAAGAACTGCTCCGCATCCTGCATGCGGCTCCTGTAGGTGAAGGGGAATTCCCTGCCCTCGATCGGGCGCGCCAGCGCCTCGTACACCTTTTTCACCACCCGCTTCTGGAACATCGACTGGTAGGCGCCGCGCGAGTCGGGATTGTGCGAGAAGATCATCACGCCCGCGGTCTCGCGGTCGAGCCGGTGGATCGGGGTCAGGTGCAGCAAATCGAAGCGCTTCTTCAGGCGCACCAGGAGGGTCTCGTGCAGGAAGCGGCCGGTCGGGATGGTCGGCAGGAAGTGCGGCTTGTCGGCCACCAGCAGGTGCTCGTCCTGGTACAGCACTTCCTCCTGGAAGGGAATCGGCGTCTCGGGCTGCTCCAGCTCACGGTAGTACCAGATGCGCATGCCCTGGCGCACGTGGCTGTCGGCGTTCAATGGCAGGCCTTTGGCGTCGACGATCTCGCCACGCGCCAGGCGCGAGGCCCATGCCGCTTCCGACACGTCCGGGAAGCGCTCGGCCAGGAAGCGCAGCATGCCGCCGGCCCGGGTTTCGGTCAGCCACAGGTAGCTGGGCGCGACGCCGTCGCGGACCGGCAAGGGCACGTAGGCGTTGGCTTCAGCCTGGCGGCCCTTCCTCTGACTACCCATCAACGCAAGGCGACATTGGTCCGGTAAGGCGGAAGCTGGGCCGCGGTGGTGCCCTTGGTACGCGCGTAGACCGGCAGCAGCACGTTCATGTGCTCTTCCATGATGGCGATGCGGTTCTCGCCGCCCGGGTGGGTCGAGAGCAGCTCGATCGGCGCGCGCTTATCCAGGGCCGCCATCTTGCGCCACAAGGCGATGCCGGCGCGCGGGTCGTAGCCGGCGCGTGCGGCGATGTCCAGTCCGACCAAGTCGGCCTCGCGTTCGTCGTCGCGCGAGAATTTCAGGCCCGCGAACTGGGCGCCGTAGCTGGCAATGGTGCCGGTGATGCCGGGATCGATGCCGAAGATGCCCGAGATCAGGGCGCCGCCGATACGCGCACCCGCATTGGTCAGGCCCTGCTTGGCCATCTTCTCCCGGCTGTGCTCGCGCAGCGCGTGGGCGATTTCGTGCCCCATCACGGCCGCCGCCTCGTCGTCGGTCAGCTTGAGCGAGGTCAGGATGCCGGTAAAGAAACCGATGCGCCCGCCCGGCATGCAGAAAGCGTTCACGTCCTTCGAATCGATCACATTGACCTGCCACTGCCACTGGCTGGCATCCTGGTTCCAGCGCACCGTATGCGGGATGATGCGTTTGGCGATGGCGCGCAGGCGCTGGACTTCCGGATGCGAAGGCGGCAGCAGCACGCCCTTCTGTTGCGCCTGGCTCATCATCTGCGTGTATTGCTGCGCCGCCGCCTGGTTGAGCTGTTCCGCCGGCACAAGCTTGCTCAGGCGCGACAGCGGCCTGACTGCAATGCCGTCCTGGACTGTCGTGTTGCGGTCGTCGCGCGCGAAGGCGTCGCCCACGCCCACCGTGCCGACGACGGCGAACAGGGACAGGGAGGCCGCCAAATGCTTAAGTTTTGTCATTTTCATCACCCACGATAGGTAGCTGGAGGAGGACACAATAGCGCGATCATCGCGGATGGCTGCCCGCTAGACAAGCCGCCACCGCACATAAGCGCTCAGGTCACGACGCCGGCTTTCTTGCGCAAACGAAACACCGCCAGGCTGCCACGCAGGTTGGGCAGGAAGCGCACCGGCTTGCCTTCGGCCAGGGCGACGAATTCCAGCACTTCCAGGCCGCATTTCTCGGCCAGGTCCTTGAAGTCGTGGATGGTTGCATAGCGCACGTTGGGCGTGTCGAACCACTGGTAAGGCAGCGAGCGCGAAACCGGCATCCGGCCGCGAATCAGCGCCACCCGGTGCGGCCAGTAGGCGAAGTTGGGGAAGGAGACGATGGCTTCCTGGCCGACGCGCACGATGTCGCGCAGGCGCGCCTCGACGTGCTGCATCATCTGCAGCGAGGACAGGCACAACACCATGTCGAAGGCGTTGTCGCGGAACAGGTCCAGGCCCTGCTCCATGTCGTGCTGGATCACGCTGATGCCGCGCTGGGTGCTCTCCAGCACCTTGTCGTCGGCGATCTCGACGCCGTAACCGGTGCAGCTCTTGCTCAGCTCCAGGTAGCGCAGCATGGCGCCATCGCCGCAGCCGACGTCCAGCACGTGGGCGCGCTCGCGCACCCAGTCGGCGATGAAGGCCAGGTCGGGGCGCAGTGCGTTGAGTTCATTCATGTTCATGCGGCCTCCCCTGCGAATTCCAGCGCAATGCGGTCGTAGTAGGCGCGCACCACCCCGAGATAGCGCGGGTCTTCCAGCAGGAAGGCGTCGTGGCCGTGCGGCGCGTCGATCTCGGCGTAGGTGACCTTGCGCCGGTTCGACAGCAGCGCTTCGACGATCTCGCGGCTGCGCTCGGGCGAGAAGCGCCAGTCGGTGCTGAAGGAGGCGATCAGGAACTGCGCTTTGCTTCCCGCTAGCGCTTTGGCCAGGTCGCCGCCATGCAGGCCGGCCGGGTCGAAGTAGTCGAGCGCCTTGGTGATCAGGAGGTAGGTGTTGGCGTCGAAGTATTCCGAGAACTTGTCGCCCTGGTAGCGCAGGTAGGACTCGATCTCGAAGTCGACGCCGAAGTCGAAGGCGTAGTCGTTGGTCTCGGCCGCGTTGCGCAGGCGGCGGCCGAATTTTTCCGCCATGTCGTCGTTCGACAGGTAGGTGATGTGGCCGACCATGCGCGCCACCTTCAGGCCGTTCTTCGGCACCACGCCGTGTTCGTAGAAGTCGCCGCCGTGGTAGTCGGGGTCGGTCAGGATGGCCTGGCGCGCGACGTCGTTGAAGGCGATGTTCTGGGCCGACAGCTTGGGCGTGGAGGCGATCACGATGCAGTGGCGCAGGCGCTCGGGGAACATGATGCTCCATGAGAGGGCCTGCATGCCGCCCAGCGAGCCGCCCATCACGGCGGCAAACTGCTCGATGCCGAGGCGGTCGGCGAGGCGCGCCTGGGCCGCGACCCAGTCTTCCACCGTCAGCAGCGGGAAGGCGGCGCCGTAGGGCTTGCCGGTGGCCGGGTTCAGGTGCATCGGCCCCGTCGAGCCGAAGCAGGAACCGAGGTTGTTCACGCCGATGACGAAGAAGCGGTCGGTGTCGACCGGCTTGCCGGGACCGACCATGTTGTCCCACCAGCCCTGGCTCTTGGGCTGGTCGGCATAGACGCCGGCCACGTGGTGCGAGGCGTTCAGGGCGTGGCAGATCAGCACCGCGTTCGACTTGTCGGCGTTGAGGGTGCCATAGGTTTCATACATCAGCGTGTAGTCGCCGATGCTGGCGCCGCTTTGCAGGCGCAGCGGCTCGGCGAAGTGCATCGCCTGTGGTGTGACTGTTCCGATCGATCCCATGGATGGTGTTCGTGTATTTCTTCTAGTGGCGCGGGAAGCCGCGCCGGTGATGCTTCAGAGGGTTTGCAGCTGCTCGACCGCGCTCGCGATCTCGTCCGGCTCGATCGAGCGCAGGATGCGGCGCGTGCGCGTGGTAATCGCGGACAGGTCGCTGTTCAGGATTTCCTGTTTCACCGACAGCAGCTGGGCCGGGTGCATCGAGAACTCGCGCAGGCCCATGCCGAGCAGCAGGCGGGTGAGTTTGATGTCACCGGCCATCTCGCCGCACACGGCGACGTCCAGCCCGGCCTTCTGGCCGGTGGCGATGGTCTGGGCGATCAGCATCAGTACCGCCGGGTGCAGCGGATTGTACAGGTGCGCGACTTCGTAATCGACGCGGTCGATCGCCAGCGTGTACTGGATCAGGTCATTGGTCCCGATCGAGAGGAAATTCATGCGCTTGACGAACATCGGCAGCGCCAGCGCGGCCGCGGGGATCTCGATCATGGCGCCGACTTGCACGCTAGGATCGTACTTGATGCCCTCGTCGCGCAGCTGCGCCTTGGCCTGCTCGATCATGCCGAGCGTCTGGTCGATCTCGAAGGCGTGCGCCAGCATCGGAATCAAGATGCGCACCTTGCCGAAGGCGGAAGCGCGCAGGATCGCGCGCAGCTGGGTCAGGAACAGCTGCGGTTCGGCCAGGCAGTAGCGGATCGCGCGCAGGCCCAGCGCCGGGTTCAGCGCGGTGTGCTCGGTCGGGTCGAGCGGCTTGTCGGCGCCGACGTCCAGGGTGCGGATGGTCACCGGGCGGCCCTTCATCGCCACCACCGCCTTGCGGTACTGCTCGAACTGCTCGTCCTCGCCCGGAATGCGCAGCGCATGGGCGCCGCGGCCCATGAACAGGAACTCCGAGCGGAACAGGCCGACGCCCATGGCGCCGGATTCCAGCGCGGCCGGGCAGTCGTCCGGCAGCTCGATGTTGGCCAGCAGCGTGACCGGGGTGCCGTCCCGGGTGACCGCCGGGGTTTTCTTGAGTTTCAGCAGGCGCTTGCGCGCCTTGGAGAGCGAGGCCTGGCGCGCGCGGTACTGCTCCAGCACCAGCTGGCTCGGGTTGCAGATCACCACGCCGGCGTCGCCGTCGATGATCACCCAGTCGTCCTGCTCGATCAGGCGCGAGGCCTGGCTCATGCCGACCACCGCCGGAATGTCGAGCGAACGCGCGACGATCGCGGTGTGCGAGTTCTGGCCGCCGACGTCGGTGACGAAGCCGATGAAGGAACGGGTGGCGCCGTCGCGGTCGCGGAAAGCCAGCATGTCGGCCGGCGAGATGTCGTGGGCCACCACGACCATCTGCGGCACTGCATTGTCTTCGCCTGCCAGCGGCGGCGGGATTTCGAGCGCGGTGCCCATCAGGACCTTGAGCACGCGCTCGGCCACCTGCTGGATGTCGTGCTTGCGCTCGCGCAGGTACTCGTCCTCGATCTCGTCGAACTGGCTCGACAGCTCGTCGATCTGGGTCACCAGCGCCCATTCGGCGTTGTAGTGGCGCGTGCGGATGATGTCGAGCGGCGCTTCCGAGATCATCGGGTCGGACAGGATCAGCGCGTGCACGTCGATGAAGGCGCCCAGCTCGGTCGGGGCGTCCTTGGGCAGCTCGGTCCACAGGGCCTGCAGGCCGCGGTGCACCTCGGCGATGGCGTGCTGCAGGCGCTTGACCTCGGCCTCGACCTGCTCTTCCGGAACCAGGTAGTGCTTGACGTCGAGCGCCGCGGGCGTGAGCAGGTGCGCGCGGCCGATCGAGATGCCGCGCGAAACCGGAATGCCGTGGAGCGTGAACGATGCCATCGAGGGTCCCGTATGGCGGGGAGCTGCCGCTTCGCGCGGCATTACTCGCCTTCGCCGAACTTGTCGTTGATCAGGCCCGTCAGGGCGGCGATGCAGGCCTCTTCATCCTCGCCATCGGCCTCGAGCAGCACTTTCGCGCCCTTGCCGGCGGCGAGCATCATCACGCCCATGATCGACTTGGCATTGATGCGGCGTCCGTTACGGGTGAGCCAGACGTCGCTCTTGAACTTGGCGGCCAGCTGGGTGAACTTGGCGGAGGCGCGGGCGTGCAGGCCCAGCTTGTTGATGATTTCCAGTTCCTGTTGAATCATGTTCTCGCTTATTGTCTGGTGTTTGCCCGTGGCCGGAATATCGTTAGGTGTGTTCAGTTCGATCCGACGCGGATCCGGTTGTCGACCCGTACCGCGCCGTTCTGCGCGCCGGCCAGGGCCATCTCCACGACCACGTCGAGGGTGTCGCGGCGGTAGGTGATCGCACGCAGCAGCATCGGCAGGCTGATGCCGGCGATGACTTCCACGTGGCCGGCGTCGGCCAGCGAATTGCAGCAGTTGGACGGGGTGCCGCCCTTGATGTCGGTGATGACCAGCACGCCGTCGCCGTCGTCCAGGCGCGCGATCGCCTCCTTGGCGAGGCAGTTCACCTGCGCCAGGTCCTGGTCGGCGGTCACGTCGATCGCCTCGAAACGCTCGGTCGGGCCACGGAATACGTGGGCCACCGCGGCGATGAATGCCTGGCCCAGCGGTGCGTGGGTCATCAGCAGGATACCTACCATGTCAGTGTTTCTCGTTCGCTTTCAGTTCGACCGCGTCGATGAACATCGCGGCCACGTCGAATCCGGTCTGGTCGGTGATCTCCTGGAAGCAGGTCGGGCTGGTGACGTTCACTTCAGTCAGGAAATCGCCGATCACATCCAATCCTACCAGCAATAAGCCGCGCGCCGCCAGTTCCGGCCCGATGGCCTCGGCGATCGCGCGTTCGCGCTCGGTGATCGGCATGGCCACGCCCAGGCCGCCGGCGGCCAGGTTGCCGCGCACTTCATTGCCCTGCGGGATGCGCGCCAGGGTGAAGGGCACCGGCTGGCCATTGATCACCAGTACGCGCTTGTCGCCCTGCTTGATCGCCGGGATGTACTTCTGGGCCATGATCGTGTGCTTGCCATTGGCCGTCAGCGACTCGATCACGGAGCCCAGGTTCATGCCGTCGTCCTTGACGCGGAAGATGCCGGCGCCGCCCATGCCGTCCAGCGGCTTGAAGATCACGTCACCGTGTTTTTCGTGGAAGGCGCGCAGGCGCGCCGCGTCCGAGGTGACGAGGGTCGGCGAGGTGTACTGGCTGAATTGGCCGATGGTCAGCTTCTCGTTGTGGTCGCGAATCGCGCCCGGACGGTTGAACACGCGCGCACCCTGGCGCTCGGCCAGTTCCAGCAGGTAGGTGCCGTACACGTATTCCATGTCGAAGGGCGGGTCCTTGCGCTCGATGACGGCGTCGAAGAAGGACAGCTGCACGCTCTCGGGCCGGTCGGCGCGGTACCACCCGTCGGCCTCGCCGGTGAGGTGGATGCGGGTGACGACCGCGCTGACGACGCCCTCTTCCAGCACCATGTCGCGCTGCTCGAAGGCGTAGACGGCGTGGCCGCGCTTCGCGGCTTCGCGCATCATGGCGAAGGTCGAATCCTTGTAAATCTTGAACGTGGAGAGCGGGTCGGCGAGGAAAGCGATCTTCATGGGGTATCCATTGCGGGGAATGCCCTGATTTTAGCCGGAAACGCGAATTCTCGCGGACGGGCCCTGCTTTATGCACAGCGGCGGTGCAGAGCAAAAATTCTGGGGTGCAAGTTGTGCGTTCGCAGCCTAAGCCTATGAGCCGCCTCAAGCTCCGCGGCGGCGGCCCCTGCGACCATGGAAGCATGGACGCGCACACTGACAAACAGGCGGAACAGGACCGCATCAAGGAGGTATACCGGCGCTGGCATGGAGGCGCGGCGCTCGACCGCTACGCCTGGCACCGGCCCGAAATCCTGCAGCAGGTGGCGGCGCGCTCGCGCGCCTTCGCCGCCCTCCTCTCCGAGACCGTGGGCGGCGACCTGTCCGCCCTGAAAGTGCTCGACGTCGGCTGCGGCACCGGCGGCTTCCTGCGCCAGCTGATCGACTGGGGCGCCGATCCGGATCGCCTCACCGGCACCGAACTGCAGCAAGACAGGCTCGACTACGCGCGCCATTACACCGCCGCCGAAGTCAGCTGGCGCCTCGGCACGCTGGATGCGATGGGGCTGCGCGGCCAGGACCTGGTGAGTGCGCAGACCGTGTTTTCCTCGATCCTCGACGACGCCCTGCGGCGCGAGCTGGCGGCCCAGATGTGGCGCGCGCTGCGGCCGGGCGGCTGGGTGCTGGTGTTCGATTTCCGCTACGACAACCCGCGCAACCGCAACGTGCGCAAGGTGACGCGCGCCGAGCTGCAGGCCTGGTGGCCGGGGGAACGCAGCCGCTACCGCACGCTGATGCTGGCGCCGCCCATCCACCGCCTGCTCGCGCGGGCGCCGTGGATGGCCTCCGACCTGCTGGCGGCCGTGGCGCCGCCGCTGCGCTCGCACTTCATGTACATGGTGCAAAAGGGTGCCTAGGCACCCTTTTCAGATCAGTACACTTCCGGATTCGGATCGGTACGTTCCAGTTCCAGCGACGCCGCCAGCAACCCGAGGCGCGCCACCACGCCGTACACGTAGAAGCGGTTCGGCGCCGCCGTGCCCGGCTTGGCCTTGAGGTCCGGCACGGCGTGCTGCTGGGCGAAGGCCAGCGGCACGTATTGCGAGCCCGGTGCGTTCAGGTTCTGGTCGATGCCGCGCTCGGCGTGCACGCGGTAGAAGCCGCCGACCACGTAGCGGTCGATCATGTACACCACCGGCTCGGCCACGGCGTCGTTGATGGACTCGAAAGTAGGCACGCCTTCCTGCACGATCATGTCGTTGATCGCCACGCCATCCTTGATGACCGTCATCTTGTTGCGCTGGGCGCGGCTCAGGTCCTTCACCTCGCTGGCATCCTTCACGGTCATGACGCCCATGCCGTAGGTGCCGGCGTCCGGCTTGACGATCACGAAGGGCTTCTGCTCCTTCATGCCGTATTCCTTGTACTTCTTCTTGATCTTCGAGAGCAGCGCCGAGACCGCATCGGCCAGCTGCTCGGTGCCGACATCTTCCTGCAGGTCGATCTCGCCGACCTTGCTGTGCAGCGGATTGACCAGCCAGGGATCGATCTCGATCAGCTTGCCGAACTTCTTGGCGACTTCGTCGAAGGCCTTGAAGTGGTTGCTCTTGCGGCGCAGCGCCCAGCCGGCGTGCAGCGGTGGCAGCAGCGACTGCTCGTGGATGTTCTCCAGGATCGAGGGGATGCCGGCGGACAGGTCGTTATTCAAGAGGATGGTGCAGGGATCGAAATCGGCCAGGCCGACGCGGCGGCCATTGGGCGAGCGCACCAGCGGCTCCACCACCAGCATGTTCCCGTCCGGCAGGGCCAGCGGGGTCGGCTGGGTGACGTCCGGCGACAGCGAGCCGAGGCGCACGTGCAGGCCGGTCTGGCGGAAGATCTGCATCAGGCGCGCCACGTTCTGCAGGTACATCGGGTTGCGCGTGTGGACTTCCGGGATCATCAGGAGATTGCGCGCATCCGGGCAGTACTTGTCGATCGCAGCCATGGCCGCCTGCACCGCCAGCGGCAGCATCTCGGTGGACAGGTTGTTGAAGCCGCCCGGGAACAGATTGGTATCGACCGGCGCCAGCTTGTAGCCGGCATTGCGCAGATCGACCGAGCAGTAGAACGGCGGCGTATGCTCCTGCCACTCCAAGCGGAACCAGCGCTCGATGGCAGGCGTGGCTTCGAGAATCTTCTTTTCCAGGTCAAGGAGGGGACCGGTCAGGGCGGTGGCGAGGTGCGGAACCATGGTATGGACGTCCTAGTAATGGCTTATTCGAATTATATCGGTAGCCTCATGTAGGGACGAATATCCTTATTTAAAGTCCGCTTGGTTGCTGAAAACCTAAAAGTTGTCACCTTCATACAGTCGAGCTGTGTCCGCTTTCCTTCTGAACGCCATAACCGAGCGACTGGCAGCCGACACTCTTTGTCCCATGCTTAGTGGTACCAAAATTCATTCCCGGAGACTGTAGGCTGAGCGTGCCTGGGGCTACATAGAGCATATTTATGAGTTGATCAGTAGTTACCTCTTTTCGCGATCACGCTTCGCAGGCTGGCTCTACACTTTGGCAGCCGTCGTCTCGAGAGCCACCAAGTTCACGATACTCGTGAGAAGTTGACTCGAGAACCTAACTCCTTCAATTAGGTCCCGCATATGGATCGTATCGCTGGTGAACGTAAGCGAATTTTCGTCGGTGATATGCACGAATGCGACCCCGACATTGGACTGTGGCCCTACCATTCCGAAGCCCACGCCGCTCTTTATTCTGTTGCGCCAGTCCCTCATCCGGAAAAACCATTCCTCGTATCCCTCAATTCCAGAAATGACCTGGAACGACGGACCATTTTTCTGCTTACCGAGGCACCTGCTCATGCTCGGGTATGCAGGGGCTTTGCCACCGGTCAGCTCAACTAATACAGCGTAGGCACTATCTTGGAAAGCTCGAATGAAGAACAAAATCGCTTTATAGGCTACGGTAAGACCACGGCGGCCCTCTTCCTCACGGCGGGCAGCAAGCGAGTCTTGTTTGCTGCGCAAGAGCTCAAACCTCAGTTGCCAGTTCTCGCGCGTTTGGTTGAAGATCTCAATGTCGTCGACAGCCCAAGCAGTAGCCTTAGTGTGAGCATCACAAAATGTGCTACCAAAATGCGCAATATCCATCCCGCAGTCGTGCATTCGACCACGTACAGAGTGACGCACTTTCCCGCATGCACTAAGCGTCAGTGAACTGTTTTTTAGCTGGGTCTCGAAGGCCTCCAGGTCCACAATAAATTGCGTCAAGGATTCAATTATCTGCATGCTTGCCTTACCGGTATCATTTTTCTCACAATTCAAGTTGCGCCACTACAGCGCCACGGCGCTCGACGTTGACGAACCTATAATTTAGTACCACCAAATTTTAAGGTTACCTATGTTAACTCCCATGTTTGTCCAGCACTTGGTAGGCTTGTGCTGTGTCCGTGCGTCTGCATCCGCGGTGGAAGTAATCGTCGGCGACATGGTGATGGATACGGCAGCGGGTAAGCAGCGGGACGTCGACGTTACCGTGACGGTCGAGGTCGAGCCAGGCAAGCTAGAAGGCTACCTTGCGTACGAGGTTAAGCATGAAAAGGGGCCAATCGACGTTGTTACCGTTGAAGGGCTCTGTGCTAAGTTGGGAGATATGCCCCAGCTGACCTCGCGTGCGATCGTTTCAACATCGGGGTTCACAGAGGGTGCGCGTAAAAAGGCGACTGCGCGGGGTGTTGAGCTTTATACGCTCGAGCCTTGGAAAGAACCGGTCGAAACGTTTTTTGGGGAGGGCTGCAGCCTCAGGGGCTTGCCAAGCGAAGCAGTTCAAATCCAGCGCCAGATCCTCTTGATCTGGGAGACACACTACACCTACACCCAAGCTGTAGGCGGTCCAGAAAAATTCTCGACCCCGGATGAGTTGCCGTTATTTACAGCAAAAGGAAAGCTCCACAAAAAATACAAAACCTTCGGAGAGTTTCGGCAGTCAATCTTCATGAGGTCTACAAATGTATTGTTTGGCCTCCCACCTGCCTCCGCTCATCTGAGCGCGCCGAAACACGGCACAGACCTTTTGCAGACGCCACCCTGGCCGATGACGCATACAATCGAGACCGAACGCGACCAAATATTCCTGAGATTTGAAGGTGGCCTGTGTCCGATTGCAAGCATCACAATTACCGGGACTATGGCTTGGCGAGAGTACCCAAGTAACTCTCAGCAGTTCGTCATGAAAAATGTTGCGGACGGCACACCTTTTGCTGCGGCCATCGTCATGGGAGGTTACCCCTCATCGGTCCAGTGGGCGATTGTCATGGCACCAGGCTCAGCGAAAATGAACATCATCAAGATCGAACTAGCAGAGAGGCATATCAATGCAATTCGCGGCCTGAAACTAGATATCTTGTAGGGAAGCAGCCGATTTAAGCACTGGCGATATTTGCGGACCTGACAACAGATCGTGGCCACCAAACGCGGTGACCACGATCAATATTAACGCTATTGGACGCTGTTCTATCAAGCCTCCCTTACGTTATCACCCGCACCGGAGGACTTGGCACAGCACCCGCTTACGCGTGGTAAGCCGACTCCCCGTGGCTGGTGATGTCCAGGCCTTCGCGTTCCTGGTCGGCCGGCACGCGCAGGCCGATGACCACGTCCACCAGCTTGAAGGCGACGAAGGCCACCACCGCCGACCACACGATGGTGATGCCGATGGCTTGCGCCTGCACCCAGACCTGGTTCGCGATCGAGTAGTCCGGCGAGCCCTTGTTGGCGATGTAGTCCCAGATGCCCTGCCCGCCCAGCTGCGGCGCGGCGAACACGCCGGTCAGCAGCGCGCCCAGGATGCCCCCCACGCCGTGCACGCCGAACACGTCGAGCGAGTCGTCGGCGCCCAGCAGGCGCTTCAGGCCAGTGACGCCCCACAGGCAGATGATGCCGGCCAGCAGGCCCATCACCAGTGCACCCATCGGGCCGACGAAGCCGCAACCCGGGGTGATCGCCACCAGGCCGGAGACCGCGCCCGAGACCGCGCCCAGCAGCGAAGGCTTGCGCTTGAAGATCCACTCGCCGAACATCCACGACACGGCGGCCGCAGCGGTCGCCAGCAGGGTGTTGATGAAGGCCAGCGCGGCCACGTCGCCCGCTTCCAGTGCCGAGCCGGCGTTGAAGCCGAACCAGCCCACCCACAGCAGCGAGGCGCCGATCATGGTCATGGTCAGCGAGTGCGGAGCCATCGATTCACGGCCCAGGCCGAGGCGCTTGCCGATGACATACGCGCCGACCAGGCCCGCCACGGCGGCATTGATGTGCACCACGGTGCCGCCCGCGAAGTCGAGCGCGCCCTTCTGCCACAGGAAGCCGGCGTTCGAGGTGACGGTGGCCAGGGTGGCGGCGTCGGTGATCGCGTCAGGGCCGGCCCAGAACCAGACCATGTGGGCCACCGGCAGGTAGCCGAAGGTGAACCACAGCACCATGAACAGCAGCACCGCCGAGAAGCGCACGCGCTCGGCAAAAGCGCCGACGATCAGGCCGCAGGTGATGGCGGCAAAGGTGCCCTGGAAGGCGACGAAGATGAACTCGGGGATCATGGTCTCCTTGCTGAAGGTGGCGGCCTGGCTGAAGGTGCCGGCCGCGGCATCGTAGATGCCGTTCAGGAAGACGCGGTCGAAGCTGCCGATGAAGGCATTGCCCTGGGTGAAGGCCAGCGAGTAGCCGTACAGGCACCACAGGACGATGATCAGGGAGAAGACCATGAACACCTGCATCAGCACCGACAGCATGTTCTTGGCGCGCACCAGGCCGCCGTAGAACAGGGCCAGGCCCGGGATCGACATCATGATGACCAGGATGGTGGCGATGAACATCCAGGCGGTGTCGCCCTTGTTGATCGTCGGTGCGGCCAGGGCCGGCAGGGCCAGGCCGGCGGCGAGTGCGCCGGCCAGGAGTTTGGTGGTGAGCTTCATGCAGTTCCCCTTACAGTGCTTCGTTGCCGGTCTCGCCGGTACGGATACGGATGACCTGGTTGAGGTCGGCCACGAAAATCTTGCCGTCACCGATCTTGCCGGTGCGGGCGGCGCCCGAGATGGCGTCGATGACCTGGTCGACCACGGCGTCGTCGACCGCGGCCTCGATCTTGATCTTCGGGAGGAAATCGACCACGTATTCCGCGCCGCGATACAGCTCGGTGTGGCCCTTCTGGCGGCCGAAACCCTTCACTTCGGTGACGGTCATGCCCTGGACGTTGATCTCCGACAGCGCTTCACGGACTTCGTCCAGCTTGAAGGGTTTGATGATGGCGGTAATCATTTTCATGGTGGTGCCTCTTTGCGTCAGAAAGTTTTGGACAGGGTCAGGATGGCGCCCGACTTGCCGAGGTTCTTGCCCTGCGGGCTGAGGTAGGCCTCGGTATTCGCCTTGATCCAGGCCAGCGACAGGGTGGCCACGCCGAAGTCCTTGGTCACGCCGACCTTGTAGTCGGTATACGAGTACTGGCTGTTGTGGGCGACCTTCTGGTGGCCGGCATGCAGGTTCAGGATGAAGCCGCTGCCGACGTCCACGTCGGCACCCACGTCCAGGTAGCCGCTGCCCTTGCTGTCGGCGGTGCCGAACAGGTTGGTGGTCGATTGCGAGTATTTGATGTAGGCCGGGCCGAAGCCGAGGCGTCCGTACAGCTCGAAGGTGTTGGCGCGCGGATTCAGGCCGTTGTCGGGGTACCAGTAGTACAGGCCGCCGACGTCATAGGTCACCGACTCGCCGAGGTTGCCGCGCTTGCCGCCGTAGACGTCCCATTCGATGTTGCCGTCGCCGCCGAGATCTTTGGTCCATTTGATGGTGGACAGCCAGGTGCCCACGTACAGGCCGGATGGGCCATGCACGTAGTCGGCGCCGCCCTGCAGCGCCGGGTCAAACCGGGTTTGCGACAGGCCGCGGTAACGGTAGTCGCTGGTGATGGCGGCGTTGTAGCTGACTTGATGCTCAGGAGCAGCTTCTTGCGCAAAGGCAGGGATGCTGGAAAAAGCCAGCACGGCCCAGGTCATTGCTGCTGCACTTGTTTTGCACTTCATGACATTCCCCTTATATTCAACGGCTGAACCGTGGCGCAGGCCGTTGCGGTTTACAATCTCGTTTGCTACACGCCTGACAACTCTTTAGCAGGATGCGTGCCAGCCGAAAAACCGCGATCGGGGTGCTTGTTTTCTCAACCATCCGCCCCATTTGTGATTCGAACAACCAGGAAAACCCGCGCGCCGCGCGTTTGCAGCGGCGCCGCGCACCAAAGCGGATGGCGACGCACCGTCGTGGTGCAGCGCTCCGACTGAATAGGAAATGGACATGAACAACTTCTTCAATGACATCCAGGGCAAGATCAACCAGGCGCTGGAGAGCACCCCGGCGAAGGACATCGAGCGCAACGTCAAGGCGATGATGACCCAGGGTTTCTCGAAGCTCGACCTGGTCACCCGCGAAGAGTTCGACATCCAGGCCCAGGTGCTGGCCAAGACCCGCGCCAAGCTCGAGGCGCTGGAACTGCGCGTGGTGGAGCTGGAAGCACGCCTGGCGGCCCAGGGCAGCTCCGGCGCCACGGCGACCACAGCGAGCCCGGCTACGGCCAGCGGTCCGCTCCCGGGCGCCACCGACCCGTCCGCGCCCCACGTCATCCTCGACAAGCCCTGATCCGCCAGCGGCATTCATGCACATGAATGCGCCCGACACATCGCCCGACGCCCTGGCGCCGCAGGAAGTCTCGCTCGACGTCCTGCGCGAGAAATACGCCAAGGGCGAGGAAAGCAGCATCCTCGACGTGCGCCGGCGCGTGGCGCGCGCCCTGGCCGCCCTCGAGCCCGAAGACCGGCGCGCCGAACTGGAGGAACGCTTCCTCTGGGCCCAGGAACAGGGCTTCGTACCCGCCGGGCGCATCAACTCCGCCGCCGGCCTCGGCCTGCAGGCCACCCTGATCAACTGCTTCGTCCAGCCCGTGGGCGATTCCATCTCCGGCAGCGAAGACGGCCTGCCGGGCATCTACACCGCCCTGCTTGAGTCGGCCGAGACCATGCGCCGCGGCGGCGGCGTCGGCTACGACTTCAGCGCCATCCGCCCGATGGGCAGCAAGGTCCGCGGCACCCGCTCGCGCGCCTCCGGCCCGGTCTCCTATATGGAAGTGTTCGACGCCTCCTGCCGCACAGTGGAGTCGGCCGGCGCGCGGCGTGGCGCCCAGATGGGCGTGCTGCGCATCGACCACCCCGACATCGAACGCTTCATCGCCGCCAAGGACGCGGGCGGGCTCACCAACTTCAACATCTCGGTCGGCGTCACCGACGAGTTCATGCGCGCGGTCGAAGCGGACGCCCTGTTCGAACTGGTGCACCGCGCCGAGCCGGGCGGCGAAGAGGATGGCGCCTACCTGCGCGAGGACGGCAGCTGGGTCTATCGGCAGGTCGCGGCGCGCGCGCTGTGGGACAAGATCGTCGCCTCGACCTACGACCACGCCGAGCCGGGCGTGCTCTTCGTCGACCGCATGAATGCGGAGAACAACCTCTGGTACGCCGAAGAGCTGCGCGCCACCAATCCCTGCGGCGAACAGCCGCTGCCCGCCTATGGCTGCTGCGACCTGGGCTCGGTCAACCTGACCGCTTTTGTGATTGACCCCTTCGGCGCCAGCCCCAGCTTCGATTTCGAGCGCATGTGCGAAGTGGCGGCGGTCGGCGTGCGCATGCTGGACCTGGTGCTGGATGCGACCGAATGGCCGCTGCCGCAGCAGGCCGCCGAATCGCAGGCCAAGCGCCGCGTGGGCCTGGGCTTCCTGGGCCTGGGCAGCGCCCTCGTGATGCTGGGGCTGCGCTACGATTCAGATGAAGGCCGGGCCATGGCGGCGCGCATCGCCGAAACCCTGCGCGACGCGGCCTATGCCACCTCGGTCGAGCTGGCGCGCGAAAAGGGGCCGTTCCCGCTGTTCGATGCGGATCGCTACCTGGACGGCCAGTTCGTGGGACGCCTGCCGGACTGGCTGCGCGACGCGATCCGCAAGTACGGCATCCGCAACTCGCACCTGCTGTCGATCGCGCCGACCGGCACCATCTCGCTCGCCTTTGCCGATAACGCTTCGAATGGTATCGAACCGTCCTATTCCTGGACCTACCAGCGCAGGAAGCGCATGCCGGACGGTAGCTGGCGCAGCTACGATGTCGAGGACCACGCGTGGCGCCTGTACCGCCAGATGGGCAATGACATGGCGAACCTGCCACCGGCCTTCGTCACCGCACTCGAGATGCGCGCGCTCGACCACCTACGCATGGTGCAGGCGGTGCAGCCTTTCGTCGACACCGCGATCTCGAAGACGGTCAACGTGCCGGAAGATTATCCCTTCGAGGATTTCCGCGACCTGTACAGCCAGGCCTGGCATGCGGGCCTGAAAGGCCTCGCGACCTACCGCCCGAACACGGTGCTGGGCAGCGTGCTGTCCACATCGCCGGAGCGGCGCGAGTCAGCAGGGCCGGACGAGGATCCGCTGCGCAAGCGCTTCGAGCGCCGCCCGCTGGGTGAGCTGGAATCGGTGACCTCGAAAATCGAATACTCGACCCAGGAAGGCCGCAAGACCGCCTACCTGACGGTGAGCTTCATCCGCGCCGACGGCGTCCACGAAGGCCGCCCGGTCACGGTCGAACGTCCCTTCGAGTTCTTCATGCCTTCGAACCAGCGCACCGGCGGCCAACAGTGGATCACTGCCTCGATGCGCCTGCTGTCGATGGTGGCGCGCGCCGGCGGGCCGATCGCACGGGCGCTGGCCGACATGCGCGACGTGGTATGGGAAAAGGGCCCGGTGCGCTGCGGCTACCTCACGCGCGAAGACGGCACCCAGGTGCCGGTCTACCACGACTCGGAAGTGGCGGCGATCGCCTTCATGCTGCAGCGCGTGCTGATCCGGCGCGGCTTCCTCGACGCCTTCGGCAACCAGGTGCCGGTGCCGGAACTGGCGCGCATGCTCGCCGCCCGCGGCGCCGGCTTCGCACCCGAAGCCGAACCGCAGCCACCGACCAGCTCCGGCGCCCTGCCGCCTGTCACCGGCGCCAAATGCCCGGAATGCGGCGCGCGGGCGCTGCGCAAGGTCGACGGCTGCACCCGCTGCGACGAGTGCCATTACGTGGGCGAGTGCGGCTGAAACAAGGGATAATCGCCGGTTCACCCATTCGCTTTCCGCACGAGCACCTCTTATGAACGATTTCAACAGCGTCCCGCTGGAATTCTTCCAGGATTACCCGGAGCCGGGCGTCAACTTCATCGACGTCGGCTGCATCTTCGACCAGCCCGAACACTGGCGCCTGGCCATCGACACCCTGCACGCGAAGACCGATGAGCTGCACTTCGACTTCATCCTGGCGATGGATGCGCGCGGCTTCATGATCGCTGGCGCCCTCGCCCTGGAACACAAGGTCGGCTTCGCCATGGCGCGCAAGGCGGGCAAGCTGCCCGGCCAGGCGATCAGCATCGACTACCAGCGCGAATACGGCAGCGCCACCATCGAGATCCAGCCGGAACGCATCAAGGGCCAGCGCGTGCTGATCGTCGACGACGTGCTGGCCACCGGCGGCACCATCGAAGCGGCGGCCGCCCTGCTGCGCCGGATCGGCAAGGACGTGGTCGGCGCGGCAGCCCTGTTCAATATCGCCTTCTTCAAGGACAAGCGCGCGCTGACGATGCCGGTGGTGACCCTGCGCGACGTCTGAGCTGGGCGCGCGCTTCGCGCCAGATCAGAAACACGATGGTGAGCATCCCGATTACCGAGGGCAGCAGCTGCGACCACGGCTGCCCTACCCTGACCAGGTTGCCGGTTGCGGCGGACAGCATGCCGAACAGCGAGGCCACCATCTTGTAGATGTGCTCATGGCGCCAGAGCGCGGCGTGCCAGCGGCGCGGAAAGCACCAGCGCGCGGCGTCGTACGTGAGCAGCATGGCCAGTGTCCCGAGCGTGGCGTACACGACGCCCGGCGCCGCGCCGGCCATGCCGCCTTTCGCCAGCAGCACCGGCAGCAGGCCAAGCGCCCAGGCGATGGCGCACAGCGACAACAGCGCGTCGACCCGGTTCGGCCCCGCGGCCCGGGTATACAGCACATGCCAGCCGCTCAGCAGCTGGTAAGTGACCAAGAGGGTCAGCACGGCGAACAGCGGAACGAAGCGGAAGAACAGGTTGCCGATGACCGCCGTGGCACAGACGGTCAAGGTGAACAGGACGAACACGCGTCCGCGCCTGCGGTGAACGGGTGTACCCTTGGCGGCCGCCAGCATCGCCAGGCCGAGGCCGATCGCGACGATGCCTGCGCCGATGTGCACGGCGAGATTGACGAGGTGAGGAAGAGGAAGCTGCATGATTGGCCCTGGTGGAAAACGATCCCAGGCCAATGTAAGGACAAACCGGAGCGATAGCGCGAGCGATGTCGCCGCTTGCGGAAATACGGGAACGAACTGCGGCTTCCCTTCCCGCCGCCGTCCGTTCCCGAGTGACTGGCTTAGTCGACGCTGACTTCCTTGCGGTTGTCGCGCGAGACGCGGTCGATCATCTTGTTATACGGATCGACACCGACCTCGAACGGCTTCTCCTTGACCGTCACGGTCACCACCGGGTTGTCGCCCGTGAGCACGCGCTTCTCCAGCAGCAGGACGCGCTCGTCCTTCTCCTTGGCGCCGGCGGCGCGTGCGAAGATACCGATCTCCACCGGCTCGTCGTAGGCGCGCGGCGTTTCCTTGCCATGGCCATCGGCTTCCATCTTCGCCAGGTGCAGCTTCATGCTCACGTCCCACTGCCCGTCGGCGCGCTTGACCGCTTTTGCCTCGGTGACGCGGTTATCGTAGAAGACGATCTTTTCGAACAGGTCGGTGATCAAGGCTTGCTTGTCCTTCGGCGCCTCGGCGCGGATGTAGGCGAGCAGCTCGCTGGAGGTGGTGAACGGCGACTCCTGGTAGCCCTTGTCCTGCAGGAAGCGCTTGAGCGCACGGTTCAGGGCTTCCTCGCCGATCTCGTCGCGCAGGCGGTAGAACACCAGGCTGCCCTTGCGGTAGTGGATATAGTCCTGGTTCTCCACGCGGTACAGCGGCAGCTCCTCGATCTTCTCGCCGCCGCGCGAACGCAGGTAGCGGTCCAGTTCATAGCGCAGGAAGCGGCGCATCTGGTGGCGTCCGTATTCCTTTTCCATCACCATCAGCGCCGAGTACTGCGACAGCGATTCGATCAGCATGCTCGCGCCCTGCACGTTGGCGGCCGTCACCTGGTGGCCCCACCACTGGTGCGCCACTTCGTGCGCCGTCACGTAGAACACGTAGTCGATCGCGTCCTTGTCGCGCAAGTCGGCGATGAAGCCGATCGATTCCGAGAACGGAATGGTGTTGGCGAAGGACTGGGCGAAAGTCGCGTAGTTCGGGAACTCCAGGATCCGCACCTGCTTGTGCTGGTAGGGCGTGAACTGGGTGGTGTAGTAGTCCAGCGACTTCTGGGTCGCGGTCACCATCCGCTCCACGTTGTAGGCGTGCTTCGGATCGTGGTAGACCTCGATCGGGATGCCCTTCCACTCACCCTTCTTCACCTGCCAGTCGGCCGACAGATAGGCGAAGAACGGCATCATCTTCTGGTCCATCTTGTACTGGTAGTAGTTGCGGCCGTTCGCCTTCCAGGACTTCTGCAGGTAGCCCGGCGCCAGCGCGGTCTGGTTGGCGCTGGTCGAGACCGTGGTCTCGTAGCTGATCCAGTCCGCTTCGGGCCCGAACATCGAGTTGCGGCGCGCCGCCTGGTCTTCCAGCTTCGGCATGCGTTCCGGTTCGCCCAGGCCGCGCTTGCGGCGCTCATTGCGGTCGCGCAGTTCGGCGTCGCCCTGGTAGCCCAGCTGCGGGAAGAACTGGCGGTTGTTGAAGAACGTGCCGTTCAGGTTGATGGTATCGGGGCTGCCACCGTTGCTGAATCCTGGACGGCGTACGTCGACCGTGAATTCGAGCGGCATGCGCTCGCCCGGCTGCATCGGCTGCTTAAGTTTCAGGATGCTGAAGCCGGCCTCCTTGTCGCTCACCAGCACCTGGTGCGGCGGCAGCCTGGTCCAGGTGACCGTGGCGTCCGGATTGACCTGCAGCGGCAGGCTGTCGACCGGCTTGCCGGTGCGGTTCTCCAGCACGTAGCTGCCGCGGATCGCCAGGCGGCGCTCTTCCGGATAGATGTCCACGTCGGCGCGCACGTCCGTCACCTTCGCATGCGGCAGGTCCTTGTACTTGCGGTAGTTCTTCTCGTACGCGGCCTGCTTGTCCATCGCGACGTTCGCGGGTTCGTACTTCGCCAGGGTATTGGTGTTGTAGAAGATCCAGCCGCCAGTTGCCGCAAACGCTGCGACGAACAAGGCCAGCGCCACGCCAGGCGCGCCTCTCAGGCGCCGCCCCGCCTCGCGCACGCGGGTGCCCCAGGCGAAGGACAGGCCACGTACCCAGAAGGCCTGGGCCACGATCAGCGCCGCCACCATGAACAGGCTCCAGTACAGCGCGAACCAGCTCCAGCCGGCGATGAAGTGGCCGAAGCCGTTCATGTCCGAATACGGGGTGCGCGGCAGGCCGGCGATGTTGTACAGGTTGTGGTCGAGGTGCAGGATGCCGGCGACGATCTGCGACACCATGAACAGGATCATCAGGAGGTAGCCGACGAACTTGTTGTTGGTGACGACCTGCAGCACCACGGCCAACAGACCCATCAGGATGAAGGGCAGGCCGGCGATCAGGATGCTCTTGACGTAGACCATGCCCTCGATCGGCGCGCCGCCCTTGATCAGCTGGATCACCATCGCCGCCAGCACGCCGGTGAACAGGAAGGCCAGCACCACGCCGGTCAAGGCCAGGCTCTTGGCCACCAGCGGCGCCCAGTTCGGCATCGGCATGGCGTCGCTGACGTCGGCGATCTTTGCCTGGCGCTCCTTGAAGATCAGCTCACCCGCATAGAAGGTAACGATGATGATCAGCATGAAGGTGAAGCTGCCGTTCAGCAGTTCGACCATCAAGTGGGTCATCGGGTACACGGTGGTGCCGAAGATCTCGCCCATCTGGGTCGAGCTGCCCACCAGGTTCATCACGCTGAACAGCAGCATGACCAGGAAGGGCACGCTCTTGAACACGGCGGCGGCGTCGAACTTGAAGATGTGCCAGCACTGGATCCAGCGCGTGGCCGTGCTGAAGCGCGGTTCGATGCGCGGCAGCTTCAGCGGCGCCGGCGCGGCGGCGCTTGCTGCTGCCGCCTTGGCCTTGCCGAACAGGCGCTTGCCGGTGCCGGCGCGCTGCGGCTTGAAGAGCGCGAGCGTCAGGCCGAACAGCACCAGCGCGACTGCGCTCCACAGCAGGCGGTTGGCCAGCATGTAGCCGGCGAACTCGGGCAGGCCGGCGTTCGATTCGGCGGTCGAGAAGTAGCGCGTGGCGCGCGAGAAGGCGCGCAGGCCGAACGGGTCGGACAGGACCGCGATCCACTCGTTGTCGATGTTCGAGGTGAAGCGTCCGGCGACGATCCACAGCACGAAGAAGGCCAGCACGCCGACATACACCAGCATGATCGAACGGGTGGTGGCGGCCAGCAGCATCAGGAGCGCGCCGATCAGGAGCAGGTTCGGCACCACGATCACCCCTAAGGCCCACAGGAAGGCGGCGCCCGGGAAAGGACCGACGCGCTGGGCGTCGACCCAGGGCATCAGGGGCCCGAGCATCATGCCGAGGACGACGCCGGCGAAGATGACCAGGCAGGCCAGCAGGCCCGCGGCGAAGCGGCCGACCAGGTAGTCGCGCTTCTTCATCGGGGTCGCGAACAGCATGTCCGAGATGCCCACTTCGCTATCGCGCAGCACGGTGCCGGCGATGAAGATGGTGACCACGAACATCGACACCAGGCTGAAGGAGCCGAGCATCTGGGCGATCACCACCGGTGCGTTGCGGTTGACGTTGCCGATGCTGCCGCCGACCTGGATCGCATCGGTGGTGCTGGCGCCGAAGGCCAGCGCGCCGAAGATCAGCGCGCACACCCACAGCAGCGGCTGGCGCAGCTGGGTCGCCAGTTCGAATTTGAAGAATTCCCTTAACATGGCCGCTCCTTACACGACAGCGGCAGGTGCGGCGGTCGCCGCGGCCGGCGCGCTGGCGCGTTCCGCCGCACGGCTGGCATTGCGGATCTGGAGGAAGTACACGTCCTCGAGATCGGGTTCGACGCTAACGAAGCCGTCGTCCGGCTGCTCCTCGGAGAACACGTTGATCTGCGGGCGCCCTGCCACCAGGCGGGTCGACAGCACGTTTAAGCGGCTCTGGTAGTCCGCCAGGGCGTCCTGGCTGACGGTGCGGCGCCACACGCGGCTCTTGAGCGTATCGATCGCCGCCTGCGGTTCGCCCTGCAGCAGCACGGTGCCGCGCGCGATCATCGCCATGCGCGGGCACAGGTCGGTCACGTCCTCGACGATATGGGTCGACAGGATGACCACCACCTGCTCGCCGATCTTGGCCAGCAGGTTGAGGAAGCGGTTGCGTTCATCCGGATCGAGGCCGGCGGTGGGCTCGTCGACGATCACCAGGCGCGGCGCGCCGAGCAGGGCCTGGGCGATGCCGAAGCGCTGGCGCATGCCGCCCGAGTAGGTGCCGAGGGCGCGCTTGCGCGCTTCCCACAGGTTGGTCTGCTGCAGCAGGGCCTCGACGGCTTCCTTGCGTTCGCCCTTGCCGGTCAGGCCCTTGAGGACCGCAAAGTGGTTCAGCAGGCGCTCGGCGCTGACCTTCTGGTACACGCCGAAGTCCTGCGGCAGGTAGCCGAGCTGGCGGCGCAGGCCTTCCTTGTCCTTCAGGACGTCCAGGCCATGGAAGTGGATGCTGCCGCTGTCGGGGTCCTGGAGAGTGGCGATGGTGCGCATCAGCGAGGATTTGCCGGCGCCGTTCGGCCCGAGCAGCCCGAACATCCCGTTCGGGATCTCCAGGCTGACATCGTTGATGGCTTTCACACCATTCGCGTACGTCTTGTTGAGCTGCTTGATCGATAACATCTGTGTTCTCCAGGTCCCGTTGATTATCTTGTGCCATACCCCGCCACCGGCGGATGAGGTAGTGTTGCCGCAGGATAATGTACAGATAACTAAGCGGAATGCCAGGCTTTTTGCGACCAGCTGCCGGATTCCGGGAATGAACGACGTGTTTTTGCGATATGTATGCAGGTGGCATGCGGCATCACCCAGACTGCATGAAAGCAAAGCTCCGTCCGCCTGTTCGCTCTCAAGGGCCGTCTATCGCGACGCCGTACGATAGGACGCTTTGACCTCCTGCAGGGAGCGAACGATGAGTCTGGCTGTCTTGAAAAGCCGCGCATTGGCGGGCATGCAAGCGCCCGCAGTGAACGTCGAAGTCCACCTTGCCAACGGGCTGCCGGGCATGACCATCGTCGGCCTGCCCGATGCCGAAGTGCGCGAGGCCAAGGACCGCGTGCGCGCCGCCTTGCAGAACTCCGGCTTCACTATCCCGCCGCGCCGCATCACGGTCAACCTGGCGCCGGCCGACCTGCCCAAGGAGTCGGGGCGCTTCGACCTGCCGATCGCGCTCGGCATCCTGGCGGCTTCGCAGCAGATCCCGGGCGAGGACCTGGAGCGCTACGAGTTCGCCGGCGAGCTGTCGCTGTCGGGCGAGCTGCGGCCGATCCGCGGCGCGCTGGCGATGACCTTCGCCATGCACCGCCATGGCGATGGAGAGCGCGGCGGCGCGCGCGCCTTCATCCTGCCGCTGGCGAATGCCGACGAGGCTTCCCTGGTGAGCGACGCCGCCATCTACCCGGCGCGCACGCTGCTCGAGGTGTGCGCCCACTTCGCTCGCGGTGCAGGCAATGCGCGGCTGGCGCGCCACCAGGGCCAGGCATTGCCGGCAGCGCTCGACTACCCGGACTTCGCCGAAGTGAAGGGCCAGCAAATGGCGAAGCGCGCGCTGGAGGTGGCGGCGGCCGGGACGCACTCGGTGCTCCTGATCGGGCCGCCCGGTGCGGGCAAGAGCATGCTGGCGGCGCGCTTTCCCGGCCTGCTGCCGCCGATGAGCGAAGACGAGGCGCTGGAATCGGCCGCGGTGCAGTCGATCGCCGGCAGCTTTTCGCCGCAGCGCTGGCGCCGCCGGCCGTTCCGCAGTCCGCACCATACGAGTTCCGGCGTGGCGCTGGTCGGCGGCGGCAACCTGCCGCGTCCCGGCGAAGTCTCGCTGGCCCACCATGGGGTGCTGTTCCTCGACGAGCTGCCGGAGTTCGACCGGCGCGTGCTCGAGGTCCTGCGCGAGCCGCTCGAATCGGGCCGCATCACGATCTCGCGCGCCGCCCACCAGGCCGACTTCCCGGCCAGATTCCAGCTGGTGGCGGCGATGAATCCTTGTCCCTGCGGCTGGCTCGGGCACGCGTCCGGCAAATGCCGCTGCACGCCGGAAGTCGCGCAGCGCTACCAGGACCGCATCTCCGGTCCGCTGCTCGACCGCATCGACATCCAGCTCACGGTGGCCGCCATGCCGGCCGAGAGCATCGGCGCCCAGGCCGATGGCGAAACCAGCGGCGCGATTGCCGAGCGCGTTTCGCGCGCCCACGCGCTGCAGCTGGCGCGCCAGGGCAAGCCGAACCAGCGCCTGGAGCCGCGCGAGATCGACCGCTACTGCCGTCCGGATGCGGCCGGCGAGCGCCTGCTGCGCGCGGCCATGCAGCAGTTGCACTGGTCGGCGCGCGCCTATCACCGTGTGCTCAAGGTGGCGCGCACGGTGGCCGACCTGGCGGACAGCGAGCAGGTGGCGGCCGAGCACATCGCCCAGGCGATCCAGTACCGGCGCGCGCTGCGCGAGCTCTGAACATGCGTGGCAGGTAGTGGTTGCGTTGCGTCCGCCTCCTGCTACCATCGTGGCATGCACATCCAACGACTCTTCTCCGCTTCCCTGGCAGCCCTGGTGCTGGCGGGCTGCTCGCCCACCTACAACTGGCGCGACTACACCAGCAGCGACGGCAGCTTCCGCGTGCTGTTCCCGGCCAAGCCCTCGAGCCACACCCGCCCCATCGACCTGGGCGGCATCAAGGTCGACATGACCATGACCGCGGCCGAGGTGGAAGGCACGACCTTCGCGGTGGGCACCGCCGTCGCGCCCGATGCGGCGATGGCCCAGGCCACCCTGCCCGCGATGCGCGCCGCGCTGCTGCGCAATATCGGGGCCAGCGCGCCTATTGGGGAGACGCTCGACGTCGACGCGGTCGGCAAGGGCAGTGGCGGCCCGGTGCGCCTGGTGGGGCGCTTCGTGGCCAAGGGCACGCGCATGTACCAGGTGATCGTGGTGGGCAAGCCGGGCGCCATGCCGCCCGAGCACACCGCCCAGTTCCTGACTTCCTTCGCGCCGCAATGACGACCGACTTCTCCCCTGCCCTGCGCACGACCGGCTTGCGCAAATCCTTCGGCCGCCCGGCGGTCGACGGCCTCGACCTGCTGGTGCGGCGCGGCGAACTGTACGCCCTGCTCGGCCCCAACGGCGCCGGCAAGACCACGACCCTGCGGATGGTGACCGGCCTGGTCGCGCCGGACGCCGGCCGCATCGAGGTGCTCGGCATCGACCTGGCGCAGGCGCCGCTCGAGGCCAAGCGCAAACTGGCCTACCTGCCGGACGATCCGATGTTGTACGGGAAGCTCAAGCCGACCGAGTACCTCGAGTTCGTGGCCGGGCTGTGGGGCGTCGATGCGGCCGCTGCCGAACCGCGTGCGCGCGAGCTGCTCGACTGGCTGGATTTGAGCCCGCACGCGCACGAACTCACCGAAGGTTTTTCGCGCGGGATGAAACAGAAACTGGCGCTGGCCGGCGCCCTGATCCACGACCCCGAGCTCCTGATCCTGGACGAGCCGCTGACCGGCCTCGATGCGGCCGCCGCGCGCCAGGTGAAGGACCTGCTGCTGTCGCACGTCGCCAAGGGCGGCACCGTCATCCTCACCACCCACATCCTGGAAGTGGCGGAGCGCCTGGCGCAGCGCATCGGCATCATCCAGCAGGGCCGCCTGATCGCGGAAGGCACGCTGGACGAGCTGCGCGAGCGCACCAGCGGCGCGAGCCTCGAAGACGTATTCCTGCAGCTGACCGCGCAGCCATGAGCGCCGTTCCCGGAAGCGTCCCTTGGCTGTTCCGGCACGAGCTGCGGCTGATGTGGTACGGCGCCGGCACCGGCAAGCCGGGCAAGGCGCAGCGCCGGCCCGGCACGGCGGGACTGGCCACCATCGCGCTCGGCTGGCTGGCCCTGCATGGGGTGGCCTGGTTCGTGGTGTCGCGCATCGCAGGCATCGACACGTCCGATCCGCGCATCGCGGTGGCGGTCACCGCCTTGCTCTTCGGCCTCATGACCCTGATGCTCTCCAGCGCGCTCAAGTCGAGCGTGATGGTGCTGTTCGAGCGCGGCGACCTCGATCTGCTGCTTTCCTCCCCCCTGCCCTCGCGCAGCATCTTCACCGTGCGTCTGGCCACGGTGGCCGTCGGGACGGTGGCGCCCTATCTGCTTTTCCTCGCGCCGTTCGCGCACATGGGCGCCCTGCTCGGCCATCCCGGCTGGCTGGCGGCTTACCCGGTGCTGCTGGGCTGCGCGACCGTGATCGCCTGCGCGGCGATACTGCTGACGCTCGGCCTGGTGCGGACCATCGGTGCGCGCCGCACGCGCGTCGTGGCACAGATCATCGGCGCGCTGGCCGGGGCCATGATCTTCATCCTGTCGCAGGTGTTCTCGCACTTCGCCTCCCGCATGGAAGCGCGGGCCATGCAGGCGTTCGCGCAGGCCTTCGCCTCGGACGGGCCGCTCGGCATGGGCAGCCCGGTGTGGCTGCCTGGCCGTGCGCTGCTGGGCGAACCGCTGCCGGTGCTGGGCGTCGTGGCGCTGGCCCTGGCCGCATTTGCCTTCACCGCGGGCCGCACACACCGCTTCTTCGTCCATGGGCTGCAGCAGGCCGCATCGTCGTCGCGGGCTGCGCGCCGGCCGGCGAAAGGGGTGCGCTACCGCTTCGGGCGCGGCCTGGTGGCGACCGTGCTGTTCAAGGAATGGCGGCTGATCCTGCGCGATCCGCACCTGATCTCGCAGGTAGCGCTGCAGCTGATCTACCTGCTGCCCTTGTTCTTCGTAATTTTCAAACGTGGCGAGCTGCGACTGACCATGCTCGGCGTCGGGCTTACCCTGCTGTGCAGTTCCCTCACGGCTTCGCTGGCCTGGATCGTGGTGTCGGCGGAAGATGCGCCCGATCTGCTGCGCATGTCGCCGGCGCCGCAGCGCACCGTCAGGCTGGCCAAGCTCGCCGCCGCTGTGCTGCCTTCGCTGGCAGTGGTGCTGGTGCCGCTGGCCTGGCTGCTGGTGCGCGATCCGCTCGCCGGCCTGGTGGTGGCCTGTTGTGTCACCGGCGCCGTGTGCACCGCGGCCTTGATCGTGCACTGGTGCGGGCGGCCAGGCTTGCGCAGCGACTTCCAGGCGCGCGGAAAGAGCGACGTCATGACCACGATCCTGGAACTGATCAACAGCCTGGCCTGGGGCGGCCTGGCGTGGGCGCTGTCGGCGCTGGTCGAAGCGACTTCCGACAAGCTGATTGTCGCGACTTCGTTCGCCGTCCTCGGCGTGGTGACGGTGCTCGGCTTTTCCTGGATGCTGCGTCGGCCACAGGCATGAGTGCGTGCGCGGGATGAACGTATTGCCAAGTCGTGTTATCGTTTAGTCACTAACAAATCAATCAATGGGCATAGCTATGCTGATTACATTCAAATGCAAATCGTACCCTGAGGTCCTGATGTACCAAGAGCATGCCAAGCGCATTCTCGACCTTCTGCACAAGGATACGGAACGCGGTGTCATCACCGCGGAAGAAGCACCGCGCGCGGTCGCGCTGCTCGAGGGCGAGATTGACGAGAGCCGCAAGCATCAGATCTCGGAACAGGTCGAGCGCGACGTCCATGCGCATCACGGAGAAACCGAAGACAACGAGCACGAGCCGATCGAGGTCGTCACTTTCTCGACGCGCGCCTATCCCCTGCTCGAAATGCTGCGTTCCGCCCGAGACCAGCATACCGATGTGCTCTGGGGCGTGTAAGCGCTTTATCATTCCTTACCAGCGGGGCTAAGGCCCCGCTTTTTATTTTCGGTCGCTGGACACGAGCTAGATTTGAATGCAAATGCACAAAAGCAAAAAGCCCGCTCAGAATTAACTGAGCGGGCTTTCGCATATAACTAGCCTGACGATAACCTACTTTCACACTGGTTGCAGCACTATCATCGGCGCAAAGTCGTTTCACGGTCCTGTTCGGGATGGGAAGGGGTGGGACCGACTTGCTATGGTCATCAGGCTTTGACTTGTCGTGAAACTTGACCACATGGTCAAACTTCACCAATCCGGAAGAAGTATCGTTTTTCTTATTCTTGGGGTAGCAGTATCAACAAACTGCAGCTGTATTCTTGACTTGATCTATAGCCTACCAAGGTTATAGGGACAAGCCGTACGGGCAATTAGTACTGGTTAGCTTAATGCATTACTGCACTTCCACACCCAGCCTATCAACGTCCTGGTCTCGAACGACCCTTCAAGGAGCTCAAGGCTCCGGGAAATCTCATCTCAAGGCAAGTTTCCCGCTTAGATGCTTTCAGCGGTTATCTCTTCCGAACTTAGCTACCCGGCAATGCCACTGGCGTGANGCCACTCGCCGCCAGGTTGCCCCGCGCTGCCGTTCGACTTGCATGTGTAAAGCATGCCGCCAGCGTTCAATCTGAGCCAGGATCAAACTCTTCAGTTCAATCTCTGTTTGTTGGCATTGCTGCCATCCGCATTTCTGCGGAGTCGCTCACTCAAGATACTGACCGTCATCCCATTGCTGGGACAACGCTTAATACTTTTGTGAACATTTGATAATTTAAGTAATCACTGACCGAAGTCAGTGGCACCTTCATCAAACGCCCACACTTATCGACTGTTGATTGTTAAAGATCGGTATTCTGTACTACCTTGCTGCACCGTGCGAAGCGTTGTGTTCGTCAGCAGCAGAGGAACGAGATTATGCAGTGTTTCGCTTAACTCGTCAACCCCTCGTTCGCTTCGATTCCAGATTTTTCTGTTGAGCTTGTTCGCGTAACCACTTGATTACGTTAACGTTTTTTTGCCCAAACCGAAGCGGACGCGAACTATAGCAAACATTTACGCTGTCTGGCAAGGCTGTTCCGTTGCCTTGCCGACCCTCTGGCATCACATTTGCATACGTTGTGCACCAGCCATTGTTAGCCGGGGCGACTCGGAGCTGAACCGTTGCCATTTTTGTTCTGTACTGACACAAGTGCTACATTATGGAACACCAGTTCCAGCACAAGAGTCCCGACACGGGGCCGAAAGGAGACATGGAATGATGCATCGAGACTCAACAGGGGAGTCAGTGGCGACGGCCTCCGTCCGAACCACGCACTGGGACAACGACGCGCAGGTCATTGAAACCTCGCATCTACGGTCGCAGGGATACGGGCTCTGTCCTGGCGCACGTCCGGACTTCATGCCCCTAGCACGCAGCGAGATGTCCTCTCTGCTGGAGCAGAATCACCTGCTGCACGCACATGCGCTCCCAGCGATGGAAACTCTCTACCAGCAGATCATCAACACGCACAACATGGTCTTGCTGACCGATGCGCAAGGCATCATCCTCCATTCCCTGGGCGACGCCGACTTCGTCGAAAAAGCCAACCGCGTGGCACTCGCTCTAGGTGTCGGCTGGTCCGAAGACCGCATGGGTACGAATGCGATCGGCACCGCCATTGCGGAACAAGCACCTTCGCTGGTGCACGCGGACCAGCACTATCTCGCGTCGAACCACTTCCTCACCTGCTCCGCGGCGCCCATCACCGACCACCAGGGCAAGGTGGTCGGCGTGCTCGACGTCAGCGGCGACCGCCGCAGCTACCACAAGCACACCATGGCCCTGGTGCGGATGTCGGCCTTGATGATCGAGAATCAGCTGTTCGCAGCCATGTTCGAACACGCGATCGTCCTGCGCTTCCATGCGCGCCCCGAATTCATCGGAACGCTGATGGAGGGGATCGTCGCCTTCAGCCAGGGCGGGCGCTTCCTCGCCGCCAACCGCAACGGCTTGTTCCAGCTCGGCCTTTCTTACCCGGCCTTGCAGACGCATACCTTCAGTTCGCTCTTCGGCCTTCCGATATCCGCCCTGTTCGACCACTACCGCACCGCCGCGCCCGGCCTGCTCGACCTGTGCATGCACAATGGCGTGCGCGTGCGCGGCCGCGCGGCGCTGCGCCTGAGCAGCGGCGTGCATGCGCTCACCCCGCCCGGCGAACCGGCGGTGCCGGCACAGGCGCCGTCCCGGCCGCGCCGACTGTCCGGCTTGCGCTACCTGAACACGGGCGACCCGCAACTGGAAAAGGTGATCGACAAGGTCAACCGGGTGCTGGGGCGCGACATCCCGATCCTGATAATGGGCGAGACCGGGACCGGCAAGGAGCTGCTGGCCCAAGCCATCCACAACGACTCGCCGCGCGCGATGGGGCCCTTCGTTGCCGTGAACTGCGCTTCGATCCCCGAGAGCCTGATCGAGTCCGAACTGTTCGGCTACGAAGAAGGCGCCTTTACCGGCGCGCGCAAGAAGGGCGCATCCGGCAAGATCCTGCAGGCGAACGGGGGTACCCTCTTCCTCGACGAGATCGGCGACATGCCGGTCAGCCTGCAGGCCCACCTGCTGCGCGTGCTGCAGGAACGCATGGTCACGCCGCTGGGCAGCGGCAAGTCGATCGCGGTGAACGTGGAGCTGATCTGCGCCACCAACCACAACCTGCGCGAGCGCATTGCCCAGGGACTGTTCCGCGAAGACCTCTATTACCGCCTCAACGGCCTGGTGGTCAAGCTGCCGCCCTTGCGTGAGCGCACCGACCTCGAAACCGTGGTCAAGAAGATCCTGTCGACCGAATCCGACGGCGGCCCCTATACGGTGTCGGATGAAGTGCTGCGCCTGTTCCGCCGCCACAAATGGCCGGGCAACTTCCGCCAGCTGACCAACCTGCTGCGCACCGCCGTCATCATGGCCGGCGAAGAACACGAAATCGAGTTGCGACACATGCCCGACGACTTCCTCGACGATATCGACGCGATGACGGAGCTGCCGGTCACTGATCCCGCACAGATGGTGGCGAGCGGCGCCAACCTTGAAGCAATGGAGCTGAGCGTCATCACCAAGTCGCTGGAGGCGAACGGCGGCAACGTGTCGGCCACGGCGCGCGCGCTCGGCGTGTCGCGCAACACCATCTACCGCAAGCTGCCGCATTTGAAATAGGGTCATGAGCGCGCCCCAGGAAAGCCGGACGAGCGCCAAGCGAGGCCGCGTTTGTCGATCGTGAGCAGGTCGACGCCCGGCATGCGCGCCGCCAGCGCATGCGCACGCCGCGCCCCCATCACCATGAAGGTGGTCGACAGGCCGTCCGCTTCCAGCGCGGTCGGCGCCAGCACGGTGACGCTGGACAGTTCAGGCGGCGACTCGCCGGTCGCGGGATCGAAGATGTGGTGTTGCCGCCGGTCCGCCGTGAACGCGGCTTCATAATCGCCCGAGGTCGCGACGCAGCGCCCGTCCGGGGCAAAGGCCGCGATGGTGCCGGCCGGCGCGCGCGGATCGGGCACGCCCAGCATCCACGGACGGTCTCCGGCATCACCGCTTACCGCGAACTCCCCCGTATCGAGCAATGCGTCCGTGACCCCATGGCGGTGCACCGCGCGCAAGGCCAGGTCGGCGGCGAAGCCTTGCGCCAGCCCGTTCAGGGTGATGCGCATGCCGGGCCGGCGTAGAACCACCCGATCGTGGTTGGCTTCCACGTCTTGCCAGCCGGCCAGCAGGCGGGCCCGCTCGCGCTCCTCAGGCATCGGCACGGCGCCGTGCTCGGCTGCCCGCGCACAGGTCTGCCACAGCGGCTGCACGGTGATGTCGAAGGCGCTGCGGGACAGCTGCGACAAGGCGCGCGCATGCCGCAACACTTCCAGCAGCTGCGGGTGCGGGCGCGGCAGCACGCCGTCGCGGTTCAGGCGGAACACCTCGCTGGCCGGATCGTAGATGCTCATCAGGCGATGCACCTGCGCGACGGCGCCCAAGGCAGCGTCGATCGCTTGCCTGGCGACGCCCTCGTCCGCGTGACGTACCGTTACCGAGACCGTGGTGCCGAACGCCAGCGCCGCGCCGCGGTGCAGCCGCCCGCTCGCCAGCGCCGCGCCCGGCAAGGTGAGGATCGATCCCAGTCCAATCGCGATGAAGCTTCGACGCTGCATGTTCATGCTCCCGTTACCGGCACGATGGGCACCGTGCGTGCGCGCTTGCGTTCGAGAATGCGTGGCGCGCACAGCGCATCGCTCTCGTAAATGACGACGCAGTCCAGGCACTGGAAGCATTCGTCGTACTCGACCTTGCCGCTCGGGGCGATGGCGTTGTAGGCGCAGCGGTGACGGCAGGTCTGGCAGGGCGTGCCGCACTCGGTCCGGCGCGCGATCCAGTCGAGCCTGCGCACCCGGCCCAGCAGTGCCAGCGCGGCGCCGAATGGACACAGGTAACGGCAGAAGAACTTGTAGAGCACCACGCTCAGCGCCAGCAGGCCCACGGCCCAGGCCACGTAAGGCCAGGAACGCACGAAACCCAGCGTGACGGCTGTCTTGAAGGGCTCGACCTCGACCAGTCGGTCGGCCAGCGCCGGATACAGGAGGGCGGCGGCGGCGATCGCCGCCAGCACCACGTATTTGATGCGCCTGAGCCAGCGGTCGACGCGGCGCCGCACCAGTATCTGGGGCAGGCGCAGCGCCCGGCCCAGTTGCCCCGTCAGTTCCTGCATCGCGCCGAACGGACACAACCAGCCGCAGAAGGTGCCGCGCCCCCACAGCAGCAGCGACACCAGCACGAAGCCCCAAAGCGCCAGCGACATCGGGTCGTACAGCAGGAAGCCCAGTCCCCTTCCCTCACGCAGCGCCTGCAGCACGCCGGTCAGGTTGACGATCGAGAGCTGGGCCTGGGCGTAATAGCCGATGAAGCCGATAGTGAACAGCAGCCAGATGCGGCGCGCCCATGCGAAGCGCCGGCCGTTGCGCGCCAGGCGCCGCGGCATCGCCAGCGCCACCGTCAGCAGGGCCAGCGCGAAGCCCAGCACCGCGAGTTGCGGCGCCCGGTTGCGCCAGCTGGCATGCCAGGCCGGCGTCTCCGGCTCCGGCCTGCTGTACAGGCGCTCCGGCAGAGCATAGCGCAGCGGAAGTTCGCGCGTAATGCGCTCCGGGTAGACGATGCCCTTGCTGCGCGTGAGCGGCAATGAGAAGTCGAGTGGACGCGACGGGTCGAGTCCGGCCTGGGCGATGACGCGCAGCGCCACGATTTCCGTCACCGGCAGCGGCTCGCGCAGGGACAACTCGAGGTTCAGGTCACGCATCTCGAGCGGCAGGCCGTCCTGGCGCAAGGCGATCCGCTGCGGCACGCTGCCGCGCACGAAATCCTCGGCCAGGATGCCGTGGCGGCCCGCGCTCATTACCAACAGCGCGTGGTCGCCCGCCTCCAGCCTGCCTGTCATGCGGCGCCAGCTTTTCTCGTCCAGCAGGTTACGGCCGACCGTCGGCACCGATCCCCATGCCAAAAACAGGTCGATGAAGGTGTCGTCCGGCCGCGCCAGCGCTTCCGGATCGAGGCCGACGCCTGCGCTGCCCGCGAACAGCCGTTCGGCTTCGCGGTTGGTGATCCGCACATGCTTGATCAGGCCGGCATCGCGCAGCGCGCGCAGCGACATCGGTTCGTAGACATCGTTGCGGATGTGCGCGATGTTGCCCGGATCGCGGCCCTGGGCGAATCCCAGCTTGGCCCGCGCCACCTTGAGCGCGGCCGAGAGCACGCTCTGGTTGACGATCCGCACCGAGGCGGTCGCCTTCGACACGCCGTCCAGCCGCACGCGTTCCGCGCCGGCCTGTCCGCCGACGTCGATGTTCTGCCCCAGCGAGACGCCCTTGTACTGGCCGACGAACTGGCGCAGCGGTTCTTCGCCCAGCCCGTCGAGGAACACCGGCTCGTGCTGCGACAGCACCGCCACGTCGATGAAGGTTCCCTTCGGATCGATCGCCACCAGCAGGTTCGGCGGCACGCCGGTGAAGCCGGGCACCGGCGCCAGGTCAACCGATTCGAAGACATAGCCTACCAGCTCAGTCGCCGTGGCGTTCTGCTTGAACAGCGGCCAGGCCGGCACCTCCGACGCCTTGTCGCCCACCATCAGCGGCGCCGGGAAGCGGCGCGCCAGCTCCTGTTTCGTGAGCGTGCCGGCGCCGGCCGCACCGGCGGCCAGGAGCAGCAGCAGAACGAGGAGCCTGAGGGCGCGCATGGGTCAGAAGAAGATGATGCCGCCCAGCGAGACGCCGTTCATCTTGCCTTCCGCGCCGACGAAGGCTTTGGAGCGGGTCTGGCTCGCTTCCGCCACCAGCGTGATCGCACTGTTGAGCGCATAGTAAGCGCCGACGGTCAGGTTGGCGTTCGACTTCAGGCCGCCGGTGCCGGGCGCGGCCGCGTTGTTGCGGCTTTGACCGTAGCTGACGCCGAGCTTCAGGGCGTCGCTGGTCTTGAAGGTGGCCTGGGCCAGGTAGTGGGTGCTGCGCACGTCGCCCTGGTCGCCGTCGGACAGGATGCCGAGGCCCTTGCCGCGCTGCGCGTTCACCAGGAAGCCGGCTGGTCCGGCCTGCAGCGATGCACCGATTTCCACGGCGCGCATCGACAGGTCCGGGAGGTTGGCGGCCACCGAGTCGAAACGCTGGCCCTTGGCGCCGATCCAGGCCTTGAAGCCGCCCTGGCCCATGCGCAGCTGCGCCTGCACCTGCGGGGTCGAGGTCGACGAGTAGGCCGCGCCGGCGATCACCGGCGTGTCCGCGACCGGGCTCATGAAGCCGATGTCGACGCCGAAGCCGCTGCCGGATGCCGGGGTGCTGTAAGCGATCTGGCCATAGGTGCCGAGGTAGGCGTAGCCGGCGCCGATGTGGCCGAGCGTGACGCGGCCGCGCTGGGTCGCCTGCACCGGTGCGCCGGCGCCGACCAGGGTCATGTCGCCGAGGATGGCGTTGCTGCCGAAGATGCCGTAGTCGCGTCCCAGCTTGAAGGCGCCCAGGTCGGCGCGGCCGACAGTGAAGAAGGCCTGGCGCACGTCCACCGTGCTGTTCTGCGCGATCGCGCTGTCGGTGGCGGTGGCGGCATAGATGCCGACCAGCGCCTTGACATCGAAGCCGCCCTGGTTCGAGGAAGCCCCTGCCGTCAGCGCATTCGGCAGCAGGCCGTTGCCGATGGTGGTGCGGCGGTCGTCGCCGCCGCAGCCCAGGGCGCGCCCGCCCAGCGCCAGTCCGCCCGGCTGTCCGCCGCTGCAGTCGACGACGGTGGCGTAGGCGTTGACGATGCCGCCGACGGACACGGTCCAGTCGCCGGCCTTGATGTCGACGGCCAGCGCGGGCTGGGCGCAAGCCGCCAGCGCGGCCAGGGTACAAATCTTTTTCATGAGGTCTCCTAGCATTCTTCTTGTGGGGTTGAGCGCATCGGGCGATGCACCCAACTACGATGGCAAGGAGCGTGCCTGCCCTTTAACCCAGTGAATACAAGGGTTTTCAGCCCCAGGCTGATCCGTATCGGATCAATTGCGTTGCCCGCTGTCCTGTTTTTGATCGACCGCCCGGTACCGGCAGCGCATCGGCAAAAAAAAGCTGGCGGCCGAAGCCGCCAGCAAACATGGCACGGCTGCGCAGCCGACCGACTGCGCACCGTCCCTCACAAGCTTCAGCCTTTGCTGGGCAGCTTGAACACCCATACCGAGCCGCCCTGCTCCAGGAAGTTGACCTTCTTCGCGACTTCGCCACCCCACAGCGGCACCGCGCCGCCCCAGCCCGAAACCACCGCGACGTACTGCGTGCCGCCGTCTTCCCAGGTGACCGGCGGCGCCACCACGCCGGAACCGGTCTGGAACTTCCACAGTTCCTTGCCGGTCTTGGCGTCGAGCGCCTTCAGGAAGCCTTCCGGCGTGCCGTAGAAGACCAGGCCGCCGGCAGTCGTCATCACCCCGCCCCACAGCGGCGCGTTGTTCTTCACTTCCCACACGATCTTGCCGCTCTTCGGATCGATGGCGCGTAGCGCGCCGATGTAGTCGTCGAACAGTGGCTTGATGGTGAAGCCCGCGCCGAGGAAGGCGCCGCCCTTCTTGTACGAGATCGGCTCATTCCAGATGTCCATGCCCCACTCGTTGGCGGGTACGTAGAACAGGCCGGTCTGCTGGCTGTAGGCCATCGGCATCTGGTTCTTCGCGCCCAGGAAGGCTGGCGCCGCGAACACGGTCGTGCCCTTCTGGCCATCCTTGCCTTTGGTCGGGTCGCTCGGACGATTGGCCGGAATGAAGTTGGGACGGCCGGTCTTCAGGTCGACGCCGCTGGCCCAGGTGATCTTGCGCACGAAGGGGAAGGCGTTCTGCAGCTTGCCGTCCTTGGCGTCGATCACGTAGAAGAAGCCGTTGCGGTCGGCCTTGCCGCCATAGCGCTTGCCGTTCATGTCGAAGGTGACGAACTCGTTGGCGCCGTCGAAGTCCCAGGAGTCGTTGGGCGTATTCTGGTATGCCCACTTGATCTGGCCGGTCTTCACGTCCAGCGCCACCGTGGACGAGGAATACAGGTTGTCGCCCGGGCGCAGGTGGCTGTTCCAGGGCGCCGGGTTGCCGGTGCCGAAGTAGGCCAGCCCGGTGCTGGCGTCGTAGGTGCCGCCCATCCAGGTGGAGGCGCCGCCGGTCTTCCACAGCTCGCCCGGCCAGGTCTTGTTGACCGTGCCGCTGACGCCGGCGTCGATCGCCTTGCCGTCCTTGTCGTAGCGGTAGCCCATGTGGCCTTCCACGGTCGGGCGCATCCACAGCAGCTCGCCGGTGAGCGGGTTGCGCGCCTCGACCCGGCCGACCACGCCGAACTCGCCGCCCGACACGCCGGTGAGCAGCATGCCGTTGGCGATCAGGGGCGCGGCCGTCATCGAGTAGCCGGCCGCGTAGTCGTCGACCTTCTCTTTCCACACCACCTTACCGGTGTTCTGGTCCAGCGCCACCAGCTGGGCGTCGAGGGTGCCGAAGATGACCAGGTTGCCGTACAGGGCGGCACCGCGGTTGACCACGTCGCAGCAGGGCATGATCCCGTCCGGCAGGCGGTGCTCGTACTTCCACAGCTTGCTGCCGGTCTTGAGGTCGATCGCGAAGATGCGCGAGTACGAGCCGGTCACGAACATCTTGCCGTTGTGGATGAGGGGCTGGGATTCCTGTCCGCGCTGCTTTTCGCCGCCGAACGAGAACGACCAGGCCGGCACCAGGCGCGCCACAGTGCTGGTGTTGATCTGGGTGAGTTTCGAATAGCGCTGGCCGTTGGTGCCCATGCCGAACGACAGGACGCTCTTCTCGTCCTTGGCGTCGTTGTCGATCATCGCGGTGGTCACGTCGGCGGCATGCGCCGCTCCGGCAGCCAGCAGCGCTGCCATCACCATCAGGTTGTTCTTCATTGTCATCTCCTTGTTGTTATCGTTGGTGTAACGGCTGCTCGCGCAGCAGCGCGCATTCCTCGTCTGTAAACAGGCGCGAACGCGTCAGAAAGCGGCGGCCGGTCCCGTTATCGAGCGAGAACATGCCGCCGTTGCCCTCGACCACATCGATCAGCAGCTGCGTGTGCTCCCAGTAGCCGAACTGCTCCAGTCCCATGTAGAACGGGGTGCCATCCAGGTTACCCAGGTAGACATCGCTGTCGCTGAGATTGAACTCCCCTGCCTGGAAGCACATCGGTGCGCTGCCGTCGCAGCAGCCACCGGACTGAAAGAACATCAGCGGTCCATGCCGGTCCCGCAGCTCGCCGATGAAAGCCAGCGCCGCCGGGGTGGCGCACACGCGGTCGATCGAGGTGGTCATGGCGCGTCCTAGAAGAAGCCCAGGGCGTTCGGGCTGTAGCTGACCAGGAGGTTCTTGGTCTGCTGGTAGTGGTCGAGCATCATCTTGTGGTTCTCGCGTCCGATGCCCGACTGCTTGTAGCCGCCGAAGGCCGCGTGGGCCGGATACAGGTGGTAGCAGTTGGTCCACACGCGGCCGGCCTGGATCGCGCGGCCGACGCGGAAGGCGCGCGAGCTGTCGCGCGTCCACAGGCCGGCGCCGAGGCCGTACAGGGTGTCGTTGGCGATGCGCAGCGCGTCTTCCTCGTCCTTGAAGGTGGTCACGGACACGACCGGCCCGAAGATCTCTTCCTGGAAGATGCGCATGCTGTTTTCACCCTTGAACACGGTCGGACGCACGTAGTAGCCGCCGGCGAGGTCGCCTTCCTGGTTGTTGCGTTCGCCGCCGGCCAGCACCTGGGCGCCTTCCTGGCGGCCGATGTCGAGGTAGGACAGGATCTTTTCCAGCTGCTCCTGCGAGGCCTGGGCGCCGATCATGGTCGAGGCGTCGAGCGGATTGCCCTGCTTGATCGCGGCCACGCGCTTAACCGCGCGCTCGATGAAGGCGTCATAGATCGATTCCTGCACCAGCACGCGCGAGGGGCAGGTGCAGACCTCGCCCTGGTTCAGCGCGAACATGGCGAAGCCTTCCAGGCACTTGTCGAAGAAGGCGTCGTCGGCATCCATCACGTCGGCGAAGAAGATGTTGGGCGACTTGCCACCCAGTTCCAGGGTCACCGGGATCAGGTTCTGCGCCGCATACTGCATGATCAGGCGGCCGGTGCCGGTTTCGCCGGTGAAGGCGATCTTGGCGATGCGCTTGCTCGAGGCCAGCGGCTTGCCGGCTTCCAGGCCGAAGCCGTTGACCACGTTGACCACGCCCGGCGGCAGCAGGTCGCCGATCAGCTCCATCAGGACCATGATCGAGGCCGGGGTCTGCTCGGCCGGTTTCAGCACCACGCAGTTGCCGGCGGCCAGGGCCGGGGCCAGCTTCCACACCGCCATCAGGATCGGGAAGTTCCAGGGGATGATCTGGCCGACCACGCCCAACGGCTCGTGGAAGTGGTAGGCATAGGTCTCGTGGTCGATCGGGGCGATCGAGCCTTCCTGGGCGCGGATGCAGCCGGCGAAGTAGCGGAAGTGGTCGATCGCCAGCGGGATGTCGGCCGCCATGGTCTCGCGGATCGGCTTGCCGTTGTCGATGGTCTCGGCCGTCGCGATCAGGTTCAGATTCTGCTCGATGCGGTCGGCGATGCGGTTCAGGATGTTGGCGCGTTCGGCCGGCGAGGTCTTGCCCCAGGCGTCCTTGGCGGCGTGGGCGGCGTCCAGCGCCACCTCGACGTCCTCGGCGGTGGAACGCGCCACCTCGCAGAAGGGCTGGCCGGTGATCGGGGTCACGTTGGCGAAATACTCGCCCTTGGCCGGGGCGACGAAGCGGCCGCCGATGTAGTTGTCGTAGCGCTGCTTGAAGGGGTTGGCGACGCCGAGCTTGCTGATGTCCGCGAGATTCATGTCATCCTCTATGTTGTGTTGATGGTCCGTTGGTGGCAACGGTGTGTGTGGCACCCGGTTTGATTCGCAAGGGTCGTGCCAGCTCCCCTGTTCCTTCTGTAGCGGGCCGCCCGCCCCTTGAGGCGGCGGCCGTTTCTGGTACACCTGTTCCAAACTTGAACAGCTCAGCGGATCAGCACACCCCAGGGCAGCTGGCCGACCGCAATGTCGGCCAGCTTGCGCGCGGTGGCGGTATCGATCACCGAGACGCTGTCGGAACGGCCGTTGGCGACGTACAGGCGGGCCCCGTCCGGCGTCACGGCCATGTTCCAGGGCCGCTTGCCGACCGCGATGGTGGCGCTCACCTGGTTGGTGGCGGTGTCGATCACCGTCACCGTGCCGTCGATGCCGTTCGAGGCGTAGACCTGACGCCCGCTCGGGTGGACGGCGATGCCGGCGGTGTTCTTCCCGGACGGGATCGCCGCCAGGGTGCGGCGCGCCGCCATGTCGATCACGTAGACCGCGTTGGCCAGTTCGCAGGCCACGTAGGCGCGGCTGCCGTCGGGACTGAAGCCGATGCCGCGCGGGCGCAGGCCGACGGCGATCGAACCCACCTGTTTGCGCTGGGCGACGTCGATCACGTCGACCTGTTCCGCATCCTCGGCGCTCACCAGCAGCCAGCGCCCGTCGGGGCTGAACACGGCGTGTTCCGGATTCTTTCCCTCCACCTTGATGTCGGCCACGATGGCCCTGGTGGTGGCGTCGACCAAAGTGACGCTGTGGCTCTCTTCCACCGCGACCGCCACGTAGCGGCCGTCGTTCGATGCGCTGACGCCCTCGGGCGACTTGCCGAGGGCGATCGTGGCCAGCGTCGTGCCGGCCGCGGCATCCAGCGCCAGCAGCGCGCTGGCGGCGGCATCGGTGACGAACAGGATGCGGCCGGCGGGATCGGCCGCGATGCCGCGCGGACGCTTGCCGGCGGCGATATCGCGCACCACGGCGCCGCTGGCGGTGTCGATCACGCTGACGGTGGCGGACTTCTCGTTGGGGACATAGGCCAGCGGCGCCGCCGCGGCATGGGAAGTGAACAAGGCCGCGGCCAGGGCCAGGGACAGGCGGGAAAAATGCATGGTCGACCTTTCGAATGGGGCGCAAACAGTGCGCGGTAACGGTCTAAATGCAAGCACCGTGCCACTGAGGTGACGACTTGGGTGCGCACGCGTTTTCGGGCTGGCAGGTATATTGCTTATTGGGATAGCACGGCCGCCCGCGAGAGGCGTGCTATCGAACGAATGGAGACCTGATGAAGCAACCCGCGTATGTATTCCGTCGCCGCGCCATCGCCGCCGTGTGCGCCTGCTGGCCCCTGTACGCCGCCGCCGACACCCCTGACGAGGCGCCACGCGGCCCGATGAGCGTCGTGGTGGTCACCGGCGCCCGCGCCGACCACCTGAGTTTCGACCTGCCGGCGGCCATCGACGTGGTGGATGCCTCCCAGATCCGCGACACCCAGCCGCGCGTCAACGCCTCCGAGGCGCTGGCGGCGGTGCCGGGCCTGGTCGCGCGCGACCGCCAGAACTATGCGCAGGACCTGCAGATTTCCTCGCGCGGCTTCGGCGCGCGCTCGGCCTTCGGCGTGCGCGGCGTGCGCCTGGTGGCGGACGGCATTCCGGCTACCATGCCCGACGGCCAGGGACAGGCCGCCACCTTCAACCTCGACATGGCCGAGCGCATCGAAGTGCTGCGCGGCCCCTTCTCCGCCCTGTACGGCAACCACTCGGGCGGCGTGGTCCAGCTGTTTACGCGCAACCCGAAAGGTCCGCCGGCGGTGGAGAGCGGCTTCGCGGCCGGCAGCGACGGCCTGCGCAAGCTCGACGTCAACGCCCAGGGCCGCAGCGGCGCCTTCGGCTACCTGCTGGACGCCTCGCGCTTCGAGACCGACGGCTACCGCGACCACAGCGCCGCCACCCGCGACCAGGCCTATGCCAAGCTGACGGTCGACACCTCGGCCACCAGCCGCCTGGTGATCACGGCCAGCGGCCTGCGCCAGGACGATACCCAGGATCCGCTCGGCGTCACCTGGGCGACCTACCAGCGCGACCCGCGTGCCGGCGAGATCGACACCACCGACACCCAGTCGCCCCCGCGCACCCTGGCCGAGCGCTACAACACCCGCAAGAGCATCGACCACCAGCAGCTCGGCGTCAGCTGGGAAGGCCGCTTCGGACCGGACCGGCTGCAGCTGACCGCCTGGGGCGGCAACCGCCGCGTGATCCAGTACCAGGCTTTCTCGCGCGCCTTCCAGGCCCCGCCGACGCATTCGGGCGGCGTGGTCGACTTCGACCGCGATTTCCACGGCATCGACGCCAACTGGCGCATGGTGCGCGACCTCGCCGGCGGTAGCCTGCGCGCCACCGTCGGTTTCGAGCTGGCGCGCTCGGTTGACGCGCGCCAGGGTTTCGAGAATTTCGTCGGCAACGATTTCGGCCTGAAGGGCAGGCTGCGCCGCGACGAGCAGGACGAGGTGCGCAGCGCCGACCCCTATGCCCAGCTGGAGTGGGAGCGCGGCCAATGGGTGCTTGCCGGCGGCCTGCGCCGCAGCCGGGTGAGCTTCGACGTCACCGACCACTATCTCGCCAACGGCAACGACAGCGGCAGCGTCGACTACCGCCACACGACGCCGCTGGTGGGGGTGCTATACAAGGTGTCGCCTTCGCTGAACCTGTATGCCAGCGCGGCGCGCGGCTTCGAGACGCCGACCCTGAACGAACTGTTCTACTCCGGCACCGGCGCCGGTTTCAACTTCCGCCTGTCGCCGGCGATCGGCACCCACCTGGAGGCGGGCGTGAAGGCCATGCTCGCCCCCGGTGTCCGCATGAACGCCGCGCTGTTCCAGGTCCGGACCAGTGACGAGCTGGTGGTGGACAGTTCCGCCGGCGGACGCACCAGCTACCGCAATGCCAGCGCCACCCTGCGCCAGGGCGGCGAACTGTCGCTCGACGCCGAGTTCGGCGGCGGCTGGAATGCGAAGCTGGCGCTGAGCGTGCTGCGCGCCATCTATGACGAAGGTTTCGGCACGGTGGCGGAAGGCAGCCGCCTGCCGGGCATCCCGAAGACCAGCCTGTACGGTGAATTCGGCTGGAAGGAAACCTCGGGTCGCTATGGCGCGGCGCTGGAGACGGTCGCCAACGGCCGCGTGTATGCGGACGATGCCAACACGGCAATTCCGGCACCGGGCTATGCGATCGTCAATGCGCGGGTGCAGGCCAGCCAGCAGCTGGGCGGATGGCGCTTGAAGCAGTTCGCGCGCCTGAACAACCTGTTCGACCGCACCTATGTCGGTTCGGTGATCGTGGGCGACACCAACCGCCGCTTTTACGAGGCGGCGCCGGGCCGCAACTGGATACTGGGCGTCAGCGCCCAATATCAGTTCTAGAAGCGCGCTTTTAAAACCGGTATCGGAGCCCGGCCGCCACGGTACGCGGCGCGCCGGGCGCCACGAAGCGCGTGATCGCCGGCTCGGCGAGCGCCAGGTGCGGCTGCAGCAGGCGGCCGCCGGGGAACAGGTCGACCGCCAGCGCGCCGAAGCTCGCATGGCGCCGGTCCAGGGCGTTTCCGATGCGGGCGAACAGCTGCCAGCCGGGCGCCGGGGTCCAGCTGGCGTGCAGGTCGAGCAACCCGTGCCCGGCGACGCCCCAGTCGGCGAACGCATCGCCGTCATCGTCGATCAGCCCATCCTCGTTGCCCTGGCTCGCGATGCGTGACAGCGCCCGCAACTCGGCGCCCAGCACCAGGTTCGGATGTGCTTCCCAGTCGAGGTTCAGTTTCAGGGTATGGCGCGGCAGCCCCGCGATGCGGGTGCCGTCGTCGACCCGGACCGAACGGGCGCCCGTGAACAGCACGCCAGCCGCGCCGTAGCGGGCGTCGAGAAAGCTGTAGTCGGCCTTCATGAACAACCCGCCCTTGCGGAAGCTCCAGTTCAGCTCCGCGCCGCGGTGCACGGTACGTGCGAAATTCGAAAAATACCCGGCCCGGGTGGCGCCGGCGCGGCCGAACAGGATGTCGTCGCGGTTCACGGTATGGAACACGGTGGCGCCGACACCCTTGCCCCGCACGCCCGCTTCCACGGTGCGCGACACCACCTGCCTCAGATAGGGATCGGACTGCAGGCCCACCGGCAGGCGGCATGGTTCGGCCGGGTCGGCGCAACCGAGTTCGATCACGGTCGGCACGCGGTTGCTCTGCGCAGCGTTGGCGAACCAGGTCAGGCCGCCGCGCGCATGGGCGATGCCCAGCGCGGGATTCAGGCGCGTATAGGTGAAGGATTCGTGCGGCTTCGGGCCGTCCTCGGTCACCAGCGTGTTGGCGATGCGCGCGCGGTTGAAGCGTGCCGACATGGTCAGGTCGGTGCCGCGCCCGATGCGCAGCATGGCCGCCGCATAGGCACTGGCGGCGCGCGCGCTGCCGCTGACCGAGGATGCCGGCTCCGTTTCCTCGCCTGGGTCGGCTTCGACCCCACGCGAGGACGTGAACAACGCTTCCTGCTCGAACTGGGCGAAATGCACGCGGCTGCGGTCGGCGGTGAGGCCGACATCGAAGGCATGTGACTCGATCTTCCGGTGCAGGTTCAGGCTGGCGCCGCTGCCGCGCTGGCGGGTCGAGGTGGTGTTCAGGCTGGCCGGATGCAGCTGCCGCCCGCCCGCGCATTCGTCGTCGTCGGCGTTCCCCGCGCAGTCTTCGACGTAGTCCGCGTAGACGTCGGCGACATCGCCGCCCACGGTGTCGCGCCGGCTGTCGCGCAGGTAGGCCGAGGCCTGGAGTTCGGTGTCCGGCCGCGGGCGATGGGTCAGCCGCAGCGCCGCCTGCACTACCTGGTTGGCGCTGCGGTCCGGATGGGTATAGACCGCGCGGCGGTCTTCCGCGAGCAAAGCTTCCGGGACCAGGCCGTTGCCGAGCAGACGGCTGCGGCCGCCGGTCAGGGTGGCGCTCCAGTCGGTGGCCACGCCCTTGCGACCGAGCTTGACCAGGGCGTTGGTCAGGTGGCCGGCCGAATGGCGGCGCCAGCCGTCTTCCTCGAACAGGGTCGCGGCGACGAAGCGATGCCAGCCATTTTCATGCGCGCCATGGGCTAGGTCGAGACGGCGGCGTCCATGCGAGCCGACGTTGAGGGCCAGCTCGGAACCGGGATCCTCCAAGCCGGAGCGGGTTTCGAGCGCGATTGCGCCGCCCAGCGTATTCAGGCCGTACAGGGGATTCGAGCCGGGCACCAGCGCCACCCTTGCCAGCGCCGCCTCGGGCACCATGTCCCAGTTGACCACGTCGCCGAAGCTTTCATTAATTCGCACGCCGTCCAGGTAGACCGACAGGCCCTGCGAGGTGCCGAGCAGGGGCGAGGCGCGAGAGCCGCGGTAGTTCAAGTCGACCTGGAAGGGACTGCCGTTGATCTCGTTGACGGTCACGCCGTTCAGCTTGCGCTTCATGGTCTCGACCAGGTTGCCGCCCTTCGCATCGCGCAGCGCCTCGCGGTCGAGCACCTGCAGCGCATACGGCAGCCGGTCAGCCGCGATGGCGGCGTCCGAAAAGGGCGACACGCCGACGATCTCGACCTTTGCCGGCGCGCCCTCATCAAGCGGCACCGCCGCGCCCTGGGCCGCCAGCAGCAGGCCAGCCGCGCCGACCCAGCGGTTGCGGCCCCCCTTCACGGCTTCGCTACCTGGACGCCGTGCTTTGCGAACAGGACCGACAGCTCTCCGCTGGCCGACATCTCGTTCAGCGCAGCCTGCAGGCGGCGCGCCAGTTCTTCGTCACTCTTGCGCACCGCCATCCCCACCGCCCAGCCGGCGCGCGGCATGCGCTGGAAGTTCAGGTCCTCTAGCGGGAAGGCCGGGTCGCCACGCATGGCAGCCTCGATCTCGGACCGCTTGGCCAGCACCGCATCCAGCTTGCCTTCCTTGAGCGCCGCCAGCGCCTCCCCGGCGCTCGGGTAGATGTGGACATGGTCACGGAAACGCCCCTCCCCTTCCCCCAGCATCAGCATGCCGGAGATCGACACCTTCTCGACACCGATGCGCTTGCCGCCCAGGGAGCCGAGCCCCTCGAACTGCGGGATGCTCTGCGCGCTGCGCACCAGCCGCAGGGTCTCCACGTAGTAGGGTGCGAAGATGCGCACTTGCGGATTATCGTTCATGAGCCGGTTGTCGACCGGGACGTGCATCATCAGGTCGGCCGGCCCGTAGCCGAGGTAATGCCCCTTCCAGACCATGTTGCGCAGGTCGTCGGCGACTTCCTCGTCGGCCGGGAAGGGCATCAGGCTGAGCTTCAGGCCCAGCTTCGCTGCCAGCGCCTGCGCCAGGTCGACGTCGATGCCGGCGCCCTTGTCCGAGAACGGCGCAAATTCGTTGTACACAGCCACCTTGAGGGTACCGGTCTCGCGCAGCTTGTCCCAGTCCGCCCATACGGGGGCGGCCATGGACAGGCCAAGGGCGGCGCAAGCCAGCACAAAGCGACGTCGGTTCATGCCGGTCCTCCCGAATCAATTGGCTTCGCGGCGCGAGTCGAGGTAGGTCTTGATGGCCCACATCGCTTCCTGGTTGAACACGCCCTCGAAGGGCGGCATGTACACCGCGCCGTTGCGCACTTTGCCCTTACGGACGCTGGCGAGATAGTATTCGTCCATCTCCTTGAAGCAGGCAGCCTTTTTGGCCGCATTCTTCTGGGTGACGCAGTCTTTGTCGAGCTGGCGCAGGTCCGGCGCAATGCCGCCCGAGACGGCTTCCAGGCCATGGCAGCGCGCGCAGTTCTGGTTGTATGCGGAGGTGCCGACTTTCAAAGCCTGCGGATGGCCGCGGTAGGGGTTCTCGTCGCGCCACTTGTCGCCCAGCGGGGGCAGGCTGCGGGTATCGACCGCCTGTGGCGTGACCGGGCCATGGGCGACGGCGGACAAGGAAGCGATGGACAATGCAGCTGCGCCCAGAAGAACGCGGATCGGGTATTTCATGTTGTCTCCTGCTGGTTATGAATCTTGTACTCCAGCAGGAGCAATTGGCATGCCACCGCCTGGCACGGGGCCGGACGGCTTGTGCTGTTCCAGAATGGAACAGGTGTCACATCATGTCTTGTTCACCTGGACGGTGGTGGCACAGGCGAGGGCACGGCGAGCGCGACGCCCGGATACAGCCTGGCCAGCGTGGCATCGGTAACAGGCACGAGCACCGCTTCCACCAGCTTCGCAGCGGCGGCGTCGTCCGGTGCGGCGCGCACCGCCTGCCACAGCTGCGCGTGCGCGGCGGCGCGTTCTGCCAGCGACTTTTCCACCTCCGCCTGCCAGAAAGCCGGCGCTTCGCCTTCCACCCAGTTGCCGCGCCCGCGGCCGAAGTGCGCCACCGCCAGGTAGCGCAGCACCGCGCTGCTCAGGAGCGACTCGAGGAAGGGATCGGCGAACTGCACGCTCGGCTTGCTGCGATCCAGCCGCTGGTTGAAGCCCCAGGCCGCACCGGCCATCGTCAGCCCGCCGACCAGGGCGCCGAGCAGCGCGCCCGCTCCCATGGTCAGGCCGCCCGCCATCAGGTCGGCCGACAGTCCGGTCGCCGCACCCGACACCACCGCCCCGAGCAGGCCGGCCTGCGCCTTGTCCACCGGTGCGCGCACCGCGAAGTGGTCGCGTACGCGCGCATTGATCGCCAGCGCCTCGCCCGGGTCGACCCGGTACAGGGCCAGCATGCGCGCGGTGGCGCCGTTGATGCGGGCATTCAGGCGCTCGACCAGCGCCGCCATCGCGAGCTCCTGCCTGCGCTGTTCGTCCTTGCCCAGGCCAACCGCCTTGAGCGCGCTGCGCAGCATGCTGCGCCCTTCTTCCGCGATCGGCTCCTCGTCGCGCGCGGCGGCGGCCAGCTGTTCGGCCGAGACCCGCAGGGCGCTGGCGTAACGCTGGCGGTTGGCAGCCGACCAGGATTCCAGCAGGCGCGCATAGCCGGGCCGCTTGTCCTCGTCGATCAGGCGCCCGATCGCTTCGTAGAACACGTGTTCATGCACCCAGCAGCGGGCGAAGGCATCCAGCGGCAGCACGTCCTTCACCACCGGGAACCGGGCCAGGTGCTGGCGCCAGCGCTGCTGTTCCTGCGATTCCTCGCTGCCCGGGCGCGGTGGGCCCATCTGGTTGAGCAGTACGGCCACCGGTTTGCCCAGCCACTCGAGGATCTTCATCTCCGACGGCAGGTAGCCGGCGTCCTGCGGCGACTCGGACGAGTTGACCAGGTAGAGGATGACGTCCGCCTCTTCCTTGGCCGCGCGCAGCGCCTGCTGGCTGAGCCAGAACGGGCGGTCGCGGTAGCGATCGAACACCTCGCGCAGGAACCAGCCGATCGGATTGCCCGACATCGCCAGGCGCTTGAGGAGCCGCACCGAATCGCCGAAGCCTGGCGTATCCCACAGCACGAGGGTATCTCCCGCTTCGCTCGACTGCAGCAGGTGCGCTTCGGCGAACTGCGTCACGTGGGCGGCGTCGCGCACCTCGCCGACGTCCATGCCCACCAGGGTGCGCGCCAGCGTGGTCTTGCCGTTGTTGGTGTGCGAGACCAGGGCGAACTGGATCTTGACTGCATCCTCCTTCATCGCAGCTCCGGCAGGGTGAGTCCGGCGCCGAGTTCGATCGGATACTTGTCGGGCTGGAGCAGGTTGACGAAGGTGGCCGAGGTGCCGTGGAAGCTGCAGAACTGGCGCCACAGCGCAGTGCGTTCGGCCACGCGCGCGGCATTGCCCTGCTGTTCGCCGATGCGTTCGACCAGCGGCGACTCGTCCACCAGCACCGCGACGCCGCGGCGCACGCGCTTTCCGAGGTAGTCGAGGAAGGCGCCATGGTTTTCCTTCTCGGGCGTGGCGGCTAGGCTGAACAGGACCGCGGTGACCGTGACGCCCGGCTCGTCGAGCGCCGTATCGTGCAGGACTTCCTTGGGCTCGATGCCATAGGGAGCCGTCGGGCGCAGCTGGACACGCGCCTGCGTGCCGAGCGCACTGGCCGCGATCGCCCACAGGCCACGGTCGCGCGCTTCGTCGAGCGTGTAGCTGTAGGGGAGCACGCGCAGCAGCGCAGGCGTGCCGGCGCCGATGCTGTCGGCCAGCTTGCGGTAATAGGGCTGGTCGAGGTCGAGGGGGAAGCGGCGCGCCAGGCGGCGCGCGCGCAACGTGGCAAGGCCGGCGAGCACGAGGCGCGGCAGCACCACGAGCAGCAGCAGCGTCGCGCCGTACAGGTGCACCCAGCGCGCGCCGCTCGCGGCGGTGACGGTGCGGCCGTAGCGCAGCTGTTCGATCTCGGCCAGCGAGAAACCCTGCAAAAACGGGAAGGCGTTCATCGCAGGCATGAACAGCCAGGACAGCAGGGTGTGGACCTGGCGGCCGTCGAGGAAGGTGCTCTCCCAGCCGACCACGTACTGGTTCAGCAGGCCGCGCGCGTACAGCGACGCGATGGCGCCCAGCGCAAAGCAGGCGGCGGCGAGGTGGATCGTGCGACTCAGGCGCGCGCGGGTCAGGGGTTCGCTCAACGCGGCCCATTCGGCCATGAAGGCGGTCAGGCCCTTGGCCATCGGTGCCGGCAGCTTGCGCGGCACCACGGCCTTGCCGACGCTCAGGCGGCGCAGCAGGTTCGGGCCCGCCCAGCCGTGGCGCTTGCCAGGCACCAGCGCCCACACCAGCATGCCCAGGTAAACCAGCAGGTTCCAGCCGATGATCAGGAGGAAGGGAGCGGACAGCAGGTCGACACGGTGCGGATCGGCGATGCGGTCGATGACGGCGCCCGAGACGAAGGCCAGGAAGGGCAGGGCCAGCCACACAGCGCCCAGTCCCAGCCTGCGTTTGGCGAAAGCGGCGAAAGCCGGCGAACGCTCGCCGAGGCGCTTGATGATCTGTTCGGAGCGCTGCTGCAGGAAGTGATGCTGGGTGACGGCGGTCTTGCTGTCGGCAGCCTGCCAGGCCGCGAGTTCCTTCGCGCTGCGGCTTGCATACTTGCGATCGTCGTCGCTCAACACCTCATGATTCGCATCGGCGGATTCGATGGCGCGCACAAGCACGACGTTGCGTGCGACCTGTTCGTTCATGCTTCTCCTGTCATGGTTGAAATGGCAATGCCGACAGCTGCATTGTGCCCCAGATTCGGACAGGAGACGGTAGCTGCGCTTGTCGCGGCCCTCAGCAGGCGTAAAAAAACCCGGGAGACCCGGGCTGCGATGTCATGCGCCGGCGTTCAGCTGCCGGGGTTCTTCTTGTTGCGTTTGCTGCCGAAGTCCGAAGCGGGCAGGTCCGGCCGTCCCTGCAAGCCCTTGGCGCCGCCGTGGCCAGAATCCGATTGCTGGGAACCGGAGTGCTGGTATTGCTCGATGCCGCCCTGGCCGGACTGCTGGACTTCGCCCAGGCGATCCTGTTCGGCCTGTGCCTGCATGCGCTGGCCGCGCTGGCGTGCACTCCATCCTCCGCCTTGCGAACCGCCGATCCCGCCGCGCTGGTTGCTGCCGAGATCCGATTGTTGCGACCCGGTGTTAGCCATCGGGAAAGGTGATTCGGGGCCGCCGCGCATCACGGCGCCGGGCGCCCGTGTCTGCCTGCTGCCCTCGGCAACCGGCACGCCTTTCGGCTTGTGGATGCCGCCCGAACGGTTGTCGCCACCCAAGCTTTTTTCCTTCGATTTCATGATTCCTCCTTCGCTTCGCTGAACCAATGGACCGATCATGCGCGCCGAAACAATGACGCTGTATAGGAGGAGACTCCGAGCCAGCGTAGGAATCACCGTACGATTACCGTTCAGCTAAGGAAGGAGTTCCTTGGATGCTGGAACATTGAGAAACTGCAAGTGAAGGTCCGGTGTCAGCGCTAGCATTTTTGCTCGCATTGCCAAAAGGAACGATGATGAGATCCCGTCTGCTTCAGTTCTGTCTGCTGTTCACCCTATGTCTCAGCCTTGCCGACACGACGGGCGCGCCGGCCAAACGCCGGGCCTGGATCACGGTGGGCGACGCCGCCTTCCGGCAGGTACAGACCGCGGCTCCCGGCGCGGTGTCCATCGCCAGCCGCGAAGTGCGCACGGCCGGCGCCGCGGAAAAAGTGCACGCCGTCGTCATCGATGAAAGCCGGCTCCCCGCGGTCTCGGGTGCGATCCACGAACGCCTCGGACAATGCGGCGGCTTCATGTACCACGCCAGTGAAGCGGAGGCGCGCAGCGCCTTGACGCTGCGCCGCGCGAGCGTGTCAACGCCGGCCTACGCGATCGACCAGCGTGAGGTGGTCGAGCCGATGCTCGCCGGTATGCAGGAAACAAACATCGAGTCGACGATCCTGGCCTTGAGTGCATTCACGAACCGCTACTACGCGAGCCAGACCGGCGTGGACGCAGCGAACTGGCTGACGTCGACCTGGCGCGAACTGGCTGCGGGTCGCGATAACATCACGGTCGCGCAGGTCGTGCACAAGGACTACCCGCAACCCTCCGTCACCGTGACGATCGCCGGCACCGACCTGGCCGATGAAAAGCTCGTGGTCGGCGCCCACCTCGATTCCATCCTTAGCTTTCGCATGAGCAACACGGCGCGTGCGCCCGGCGCCGACGATGATGCGTCCGGCGTCGCGAGCATAACAGAAGCGCTGCGCGCCCTGATCGCGAGCGGCTACCGGCCGCGCCGGACCATCTACCTGGTCGCCTATGCAGCGGAAGAAGTTGGATTGCGCGGATCGCAGGAGATCGCACGCCAGTTCAGGCAGGCGGGCCAGAAGGTGGCGGGGGTGCTCCAGCTCGACATGACCAACTACAAAGGCACAGCCAATGACATCTACCTGATCAGTGACTACACGAACAGCCAGCAGAACGCGTTCCTTGCCCAGTTGGCAGCCGCCTACCTCCCTGGGCTGAAAGTCGCTTACGAAAAGTGCGGCTACGCCTGCTCGGACCACGCCAGCTGGGATGCGCAGGGCTATCCCGCATCGCTGCCTTTCGAATCAACGCTGGCGCGCGACAACCCGCACATCCACACAGCGAAAGACACCTTGGAGAACTCCGGCGCACAAACTGCTCACGCATTGAAATTCGCGCGCCTGGCAGCAGCTTATATGGTCGAGCTCTCGAGCAAATAACAAATCTGGCGCCCAAAGCAAAAAACCCCACCGGTTCACCGGTGGGGTTTTTCTTATAACTAGCCTGACGATAACCTACTTTCACACTGGTTGCAGCACTATCATCGGCGCAAAGTCGTTTCACGGTCCTGTTCGGGATGGGAAGGGGTGGGACCGACTTGCTATGGTCATCAGGCTTTGACTTGTCATGAAACTTGACCACACGGTCAAACTTCACCAATCCGGAAGAAGTANGCTACCGAGTCGCTCACTCAAGATACTGACCGTCATCCCATTGCTGAGACAACGCTTAATACTTTTGTGAACATTTGATAATTTAAGTAATCACTGACCGAAGCCAGTGGCACCTTCATCAAACGCCCACACTTATCGACTGTTGATTGTTAAAGAACTTCGTATTCTGTCTCTTACTATCGCTGCGAAGCGTTGTGTTCGTCAGCAGCAGAGAAGCGAGATTATGCGGTGTTCTGCGTTCATCGTCAAGCCCCTCTTTTCCTTCGCTGTCGCTGCTGTATCAGCTGCGTCGGCGTCGGAGGAACGAGACTATAGCAAACGCCGGCGCGACTTACAACGCCTGCGACTATGCTATCGTCGCGTTTTTTCCACCTTATCTTTCCGGCAATGCACCTCCCTTACATTGCACCGACCGCTGACGCGGTTCTGTCGCAGGCCCTGCTCGACGCTATCAATAACAAGACGAAGCCCTTGGGTAGCCTGGGCCGCCTGGAGACACTTGCGGCCCAGCTCGGCCTGATCCAGCGCACGACGCGGGTCCGGATCGCGGATCCTGCCATCCTGGTATTCGCGGGTGATCACGGCGTGGTCGCGGAGGGCGTATCGGCCTATCCGCAGGACGTGACCTGGCAGATGGTGGAGAACTTCCTCGCCGACGGCGCCGCCATCAATGTGTTCGCACGCCAGAACGGCTGCGCGCTGCACGTCGTCGATGCGGGCGTGAATCACGTCTTCGGCGAGCGCCCCGGACTGCTCGACCGCAAGGTGGCGCCGGGCACGCGCAACTTCGCTGTCGAAGCCGCGATGACCCGCGCCCAGCTGGAGACAGCGCTCGAACAGGGCATGGCCCTGGTGCGCGACCTGCCCGGCACCGTGGTCGGTTTCGGCGAAATGGGCATCGGTAACACGACCGCCGCCGCGGCGATCATGCACAAGCTCACCGGGCTGCCGCTGTCGGAATGCGTCGGCGCCGGCACCGGCCTCTCCGCGGAAGGCATCCAGCGCAAGCAGCAGGTCATCGCAGCCGCCGTCGCCCGCCACACCGACATCACGGATCCGCTCGACGTGCTGGCGACCTTCGGCGGCTTCGAGATCGCCATGATGGCCGGCGCCATGCTGAAGGCCGCGGAACTGCGCAAGGTGCTGCTGATCGACGGCTTCATCGTGACCAGCGCCTTGCTCGTTGCCGCGCGCCTGCAGCCGGCCATTCTCGACTACTGCGTGTTCGCCCACTGCTCCAACGAAAACGGCCACCGCCTGATGCTGGAAGCGCTCGGCGCCGAGCCGCTGCTGCAGCTCGGCTTGCGCCTCGGCGAAGGCACCGGCAGCGCCCTTGCCCTGCCCCTTCTCCATGCGGCCGCTAACTTCCTGAACGAGATGGCGACCTTCGCCTCCGCGCAGGTCAGCACCAGCGCGCAATAAGACGATGCAACAGCTGCGCCTGTTCTTCATTGCGGTCCAGTTCTTCACGCGCCTGCCGATCCCGCGCTGGGTCGGCTTCGAGCAGGAGTGGCTGCACCACGCCTCGCGCTACTTCCCGCTGGTCGGCCTCGTGGTCGGCGCGATCGGCGCCGGCGTGTATGCTGCGGCGGCACTCGTCTTCCCCGCCGCGGTCGCGGCAGTGCTCTCGACCGCAGCGACCATCTACGCCACCGGCGCCTTCCACGAAGACGGCTTCGCCGACACCTGCGATGGACTCGGCGGCGGCATGACGCGCGAGCGGGTGCTCGAGATCATGAAGGATTCGCGTGTCGGCGCCTATGGCGCGATCGGCGTCGTGGGTATCCTGGCCGCGAAGTGCACGACGCTGGCGATGCTGCCGCCCCAAAGTGCCATCGGCGCGCTGCTGCTCGCCCATCCGCTGTCGCGGCTGGCCGCGACCTCGCTCATCTGGCGCATGGAATACGCGCGCGCGGAAGGCAAGGCCAAACCACTGGCGGAGCGCATGACGACGGCGGAATTTGGCATCGCGTCGTTCACTGTCGCGATCACTGCGATCATCCTGCTGGCCTGGGGCGTGCTTGACCTGCGCGCGGTGCTGGCGGCCCTTCTCGCGAGTGCCTTCGCCACCTGGTGGCTGGCCCGCAAATTCGCCCGCCGCATCGGCGGCTATACCGGCGATTGCCTCGGCGCCGTGCAGCAGCTGGCCGAAGCCGTGATCTACCTCGCCGTGCTGGCCACGCTCGGCCATGGCGCCATGGCTTGAACCAATGGAACTGGCTCTTGTGCGCCACCCGCAACCGGACATCGCGCCCGGCATCTGCTACGGCAGGACCGACGTTTCGACATCTATCGAAGCGATCGACCGGGTCGCCGCCAGCCTGCGCGCTGCCGGCCTGCCCGGCAGCCTGCCTGTCTACGCCAGTCCGCTCGCACGCTGCGCGCTGCTGGCGGCCGCACTCGATGTCCCGGTCACCTTCGACGCGCGCCTGGCCGAGATGGACTTCGGCGCCTGGGAGATGCAGTCATGGGATGCGATCCCGCGCGCCGAAATCGACGCCTGGGCTGCCGACCTGCTGCACTACCGTCCCGGCGGAGGCGAGAACGTGCTCGAGGTGGCGCGCCGCGTCGCCGCATTCCGCCAGGAGCTGCAGCAGCCTGCGGCCCTCGTCATCTGCCACGCCGGCACCATCCGCCTGCTGTCCGCACTGGGCAAAGGCGGCAGCATCGAACAGGCCGCGTTACGCGCCGCCTCCAGCGCCCACCGCATCGCCTACGGCGAAGTCATCGTGCTGAAAGACTGACAACACGCGACGTCCGTGCGTATAATGGCGGCGTTTTGGTGCTCGCGGTCGTGTTCACGACCGCAGTTAAACGGGAAACACGAAGCCCTTCAACAAGGCCAACGTGTGCTGCCCCCGCAACGGTAAGCAAGTACCGCGCATGATCGCTCAAGCGCGGCAAACCGTCTTCCATGACCACTGTGCGAACGCATGGGAAGGTCGGACGGCCAAACTTGCCAGCCCGGATACCGGCCAAAAGGTGGAAGCGTGCCATTCGCGCGCTTCTGTTCAATCTGGCCTACGGGGACGTCGGCTGGTTGTCTTTGATGTGAACTATTCATGAACTTTCCTGTAACACGGCAAGCGGCCGCGCGCTCGCTCGCATCCGCGCTCGCACTGGCTTTCGCTACCCCTGCCTTCGCCCAGACCGCCGACACCGTGGTCGTCACCGCCAACCGCATGCCGCAGCGCGCGGTCGACGTGATCGCCGATACCACCGTCATCCACGCCGACGAGATCGCGCGTTCCGGCGCCGGCTCCGTCGCCGACGTGCTGCGCCGCCAGCGCGGCATCGAGATCACCCGCAACGGCAGCGCCGGCGCCTCCACCAGCGTGTTCCTGCGCGGCGCCAACAGCAACCAGGTCGTGGTGCTGCTCGACGGCGTGCGCATCGGCTCCTCCACCAGCGGTGTCGCCTCGTGGAACGCGGTGCCGCTCGGCGCCATCGAGCGCATCGAAGTCGTCTACGGCCCGCTCAGCACCCTGTATGGCGCCGACGCGATCGGCGGCGTGATCCAGATCTTCACCCGCAAGGGCGAAGGCGCACCGGTCGTCAGCGGCTCGGCGGGCGTGGGCAGCAACGCCACGCGCCAGCTTGACGCCAGCGTGCATGGCGCGGCCAATGCCTTGCGCTACGCCTTCAGCGCCGGCCACGAAGAGTCGGACGGCTTCTCGGCCACTCGCCCGGGCGCCTTCGGTTTCAATCCGGACGAAGACGGCTACCGCCGTCGCAACGCCAACGGGCAGCTGTCGTATGCGCTGACCGCTAAACACGAAATCGGCGTGCAATTCCTGCACAGCGACCTGCGCGCGCAGTACGACAGCGGCAGCGGGCCCTACGATGTCAACAACAAGCAGGACCTGAACACCGCGGCGGTCTACGTGGCCAGCCAATTCACGGCCAACTGGCGCTCTACCCTGCAGTTTGCGCGTTCCGACGACAAGCTGGGCAGCTTCACCAGCGCCGCGGCATCCGGCGCCAGCCAGATCGACACGCAGCAGGATGAGCTGACCTGGCAGAACAGCATCGCGCTCGGCCCCGACACCCTGCAGCTGCTCTACAGCCACCGCAAGGAAGAAGTCGAATCCAGCTCCACCGCCGACCTGTCGCGCAGCCGCAGCACCAATTCCTACGCGGCCAGCTATTCGGCCAAGCGCGACAGCCACCTGTTCGATGTCAGCGCGCGACACGACCGCTCGGTCTACGGCAACAGGAACACCGGCGCCGCCGGTTATGGCTACAACTTCGGCAACGGGCTGCGCGCTACCGCCAGCATCGGCTCGAGCTTCCGCGCACCGACCTTCAACGAGCTGTACTACCCCGGCTACGGCCTGCCGACCAACCGCCCGGAAAAAGGCCGCAACGTCGAAGCCGGCCTGCGCTACGACGCCGGCAGCGTCCAGTTCGACGCCACGTACTTCCGCAACCGCCTGACCGACATGATTGTCTCCGCCACCCCATGCCCGGGCCGCGCCGGCAGCTGCGCCTACAACGTCAACGAAGCCAAGCTGGAAGGCCTCACGCTGGCGGCTCAGGCGCGCGTCGCCGGCGTCAACCTGCGCGGCAGCCTGGACTGGCAGGATCCGACCGACGAGACCACCGGCAAGCAGCTGGCGCGCCGCGCGAAGAAGCACGCCAGCTTCAACGCCGACAGCAGCTGGGGCAGGCTCAAGGCCGGCGCCGAACTGCAGTTGTCGGGCGAGCGCTTCGACGACGCCGCCAACCGTAACCGCCTGGGTGGCTACGGCCTGCTCAACCTGTACACTACCTGGCAGCTGACGCCAGATGTGTCGGTGCTGCTCCGCCTCGACAACGTCGCGGACAAGCGGTACGAGCTGGCGCGTAATTACGGCACCAGCGGACGCACCTGGTTCGCCGCCCTGCGCTACGGCATCCGCTGAAGCCTACGAGGAGACGCATGCATCACCCACTTCACCCGCAGCGCCAGCGCGCCACGCTCGTCATCGGCGTGCTGCTGCTGTGCGCCGTCGCCAGCCTGCTGTTCGCCGGCATGACGGGCTCGATCGCCGTGCCGCTGGCCGAGATGCCGGACGCGCTGCGCCAGCTGGCGCACGGCGAAGCCGGCACGCTGGCCGCCTCGCTGCTCGAGCTGCGCGCCAGCCGCGCGCTGACGGCTTTCGTCACCGGCGGCGCACTGGCTCTGGCGGGCGTGATGATGCAGGCGCTGCTGCGCAACCCGCTGGCCGATCCCTACGTGCTCGGCATCTCGGCGGGGGCCTCGGTCGGCGCCCTCCTCGCCCTGCTCCTGATGGCAACCGCGGTCGTGGTCGACCTCGCCGCGCTGGCCGGCGCGGTCGGGGTGTCGATGCTGCTCTACCTGCTGGCGCGGCGCGACCTGCGCGGCGGGCTCGCGCTTGAAAGCGGCACCTCGATGCTGCTGCTGACCGGCGTGATCCTGTCCTCGGCCTGCATGGCCCTGGTGACCCTGATGCTGTCGATCGCGCCGGAAGGGCGCCTGCGCAGCATGATCTTCTGGATGATTGGCGACCTCGCCGGCGCCCCGCTGCGCCTGGCGCCCTGGGTGGTGCTCGGCGCGGCCCTGCTGTACGCCCTGCGCAGCGCGCGCGCCATGAACGTGGTCGCGCTGCACGCGGAGGCCGCCGCCACACTGGGCGTGCGCGTCGGCCGGCTGCGCAAGGGCCTGTTCTTCGTGTCCGGCGTACTGACCGCCAGCGCCGTCACCAGCGCCGGCTCGGTCGGTTTCGTCGGGCTGATCGTGCCGCATGCCTGCCGCTTTGCCTTCGGCCCGGACCACCGGGTCCTGATCCCGGCGGCGGTGCTGGCCGGCGGCAGCTTCCTGGTGCTGTGCGATACGCTCGCGCGCACCATCATCGCGCCCCAGCAGCTGCCGGTCGGCGCGATCACTGCGATCATCGGCGCGCCGGTGTTCCTCTACCAGCTGCACCGCCTGAGGAAATGAGATGATCCGGACCGAATTCCTCGACCTGAAAGTCGGCAGCCGCACCCTGGTGCGCCAGCTCGACTGGGCCGCCCGTCCCGGCGAATGCTGGAGCATCATCGGCCGCAACGGCGCCGGCAAGAGCACGCTGCTGCGTACCCTGGCCGGCCTGCACCGTCCCGACGGTGGCGCCGTGCTGGTCGGCGGCCGCCCCTTAGATGCCTGGGCGCCGGAAGAGCTGGCGCGCCAGCGGGCCTTCCTGGCCCAGTCGCGCCACGATGCGTTTTCGTACAGCGTGATCGAAACCGTGCTGTCGGCGCGCCATCCCTACCACGCCGAGCGTTACTGGGAAGGCAGCGACGACCACCAGGTGGCGATGCGCGCGCTGGCGGACATGGAGGTGAGCGAGCTGGCCGGCCGGGACGTCCGCACGCTCTCCGGCGGCGAGCGCCAGCGCGTGGCGATCGCCGCGCTGCTGGCCCAGGAAACCCAGCTCCTGCTGCTGGACGAACCGGCCAATGCGCTCGACCTGGCGCACCAGGTCAGCGTCATGGCCCTGCTGGCCAAACTGTGCCGCGAGCAGGGCAAGACCGTGGTCATGATCGGCCACGACCTGAACCTGGCTTACCGCATCTCGACCCACGCGCTGCTCTTGAATGGCGACGGCCGCTGGCAGGCCGGCCCAGTCGAGGACACCATGCAGCCGGCGCTGCTGGGCGACTACCTCGGCCACCCGATCGACATGATCGAGCACGGCGGCCGCCGCATTTTCCTACCCTTCGAGGCCACACCATGAACCAGGACGACATCGAGGCATTGAACGAGCGCCACCGCCAGCGCATGGAACGCAAGAAGGCCGTCATCGACGCCAAGATCGCGGCCGCCGACAAGCAGATCGGCATCATCATCGTCAATACCGGCAACGGCAAGGGCAAGAGCTCGAGCGCCTTCGGGATGGTGATGCGCGCCCTCGGCCACGGCATGAAGGTGGGCGTGGTCCAGTTCATCAAAGGCGCCATGTCCACCGGCGAGGAAAAATTCCTGCGCCGCTTTCCGGAGGAGGTCAGCTTCCATGCGATGGGCGAAGGCTATACCTGGGAGACCCAGGACCGCGAGCGCGACATCGCCAAGGCCAGCGAAGCCTGGGAGCAGGCCAGACGCTTCCTGAACGACCCGAGCTACAGCATGGTGGTGCTGGACGAACTGAACATCGCCCTCAAATACCGCTACCTGGACGTGCACACCGTGATCGCCGACCTGCTCGACCGCCCGGTCATGCAGCACGTGGTGGTCACCGGACGCGCGGCGCCGCCGGAACTGGTGGCGGTGGCCGACACGGTCACCGAAATGAACGTGGTCAAGCACGCCTTCAAGGCGGGCATCGTGGCCCAGGCCGGGACGGAGTGGTGATGAACCGCGATGCGGGTGCGCGCGCCGTGCTGGTGGCGGCGATGGCGTCAAGCCAGGGCAAGACCAGCGTCACCGCCGCGCTGGCGCGCAAACTGCTGCGCCAGGGCCTGCGCGTGCGGGTATTCAAGTGCGGGCCGGACTTCATCGACCCGATGCTGCTCGAACGTGCCTCCGGCGCGCCGGTCCATACACTCGACCTGTGGATGGTCGGCGTCGAGGAATGCCGGCGGCGCCTGCATGACGCCGCGCGTGAATGCGATGCGATCCTGATCGAGGGCGTGATGGGCCTGTACGACGGCACACCCTCGACCGCCGACCTGGCGCGCGAGTTCGGCGTGCCGGTGCTGGCGGTGATCGACGCCTCGGCGATGGCACAGACCGTCGGCGCGGTGGCGCGCGGATTGCGCGACTACGGCCCCGTACAGCTGGCCGGTGTGGTGGCCAACCGCATCGCGAGCGAGGGCCATGCCGCCATGGTGGCGTCTTCGCTGCGCGATATCCCGCTGGTCGGCTGGCTGGCGCGCCAGGACAGGCCGCTGCCGGAGCGGCATCTTGGCCTGGTCCTGCCCGGCGAAGTGGACGGCCTGGAGGCGCTGCTCGACCGGCTGGCGGACGGGCTGCACTTCAACGAGGATGCCTGGAATGCCTTGCCCCTGATGCCCCAGTCGGCGCCCGAATGGCAGGAAGTCGACCGCCTGCTCGACGGCCGCACCATCGCCATCGCCCGCGACGCCGCCTTCTGCTTCCTCTACCCGGCCAACCTCGACCTGCTGCAGAAGATGGGCGTAAGCCTGCGCTACTTTTCGCCGCTGGCAGACGAGCCGGTGCCGCATGACGCGGACGGCGTGTTCCTGCCCGGCGGGTATCCGGAGCTGCACTGCGCGGCCTTGAGTAAAGCCGGCCAGTGGCAAGCCTCGATCCGTGAGGCGCATGCGCGCGGCGTACCGATCCTGGCCGAATGCGGCGGCATGATGGCGATCGCCGATGGCCTGACCGACAAGGAGGGCCAGCGCTGGCCGATGGCCGGGCTGCTGCCGGGCGAAGTGCGCATGCAGGCGCGCCTGGCCGGCCTCGGCGCCCATGCCCGGCCGACAGAACAGGGGCCGGTACGCGGCCACACCTTTCACTACTCGCTGCTGGATACGCCGGTGCCGGCCGAGTCCCACACCATCAAGACCGGCAACGGCGCCCAGGGCGAAGCCGTGTACCGCATCGGATCGCTCACCGCCTCCTACTTCCACGCCTACTTTCCCTCCAACCCGCCAGCCATCGCCGCCGCGTTCGGCGGAGACGCGCCGTGAGCGCCACCCTGGTGCTGGGCGGCGCGCGCTCGGGCAAGAGCGCCTATGCCGAGCGGCTGGCGACAGAATCCGGCAAGGAGGTCGTGTACGTCGCCACCTCGCGCGCGGGCGATGCGGAGATGGCGGCGCGCATTGCGCACCATCGCGACCGCCGCCCAGCCGCATGGAAAACCGTCGAAGAAGAACTGGCCCTGGCCGCGGCGCTGCGCACACACTGCGCGCCCCAGCGGCTGGTGCTGGTCGATTGCCTGACCCTGTGGCTCAGCAACCTGATGTTTTGCGACGGCCGCAGCTGGCCGGACGTGGGCGAGGTAGCGCTGCCGGAGCGCTTCCACCAGGAGCGCGCGGCCCTGCTCGACCTGCTCGACGCCGGTGTCGAAGGCGAGATCGTGTTCGTCTCGAATGAAGTCGGCATGGGCATCGTACCCTGGGGCGCGGTGTCGCGCTGCTTCGCCGACGAGGCGGGCCGGCTGAACCAGGGGGTGGCGGCGCGCGCGCAGCGCGCCGTATTCGTGGCCGCCGGCCTGCCACTCGTGCTGAAAGGGGCCGCATGCTGAGCGGACTGTCGCTGGCGCAGCTCGCCGTCCTGCTGGTCGCGGGCGTCGTGCTTGACCTGCTGCTGGGCGAACCGCGCTGCTGGCATCCGCTGGTGGGCTTCGGGCGGCTGGCGAACGCCCTCGAGCATCGGCTGAACCGCGGCAAGCTGCGCTTTCCGCGTGGTCTGCTGGCCTGGACCCTCGCCGTGCTGCCCCTCACCGCCTTGGCCTGGCTGGCTACGGAATACGCCGGCCTCTGGCTGCATGCGGTACTGCTATATGCCTGCATCGGCCTGCGCAGCCTGCGCGACCATACGATGCCGATCGTCGACGCATTGCGCGCGGGAGACCTGGCCACGGCGCGCACGCGCACCTCGTGGATCGTCAGCCGCGATACCGGCCAAGCCCAGGAAGCCGACCTGGCCAAGGCCGGGGCCGAGTCGCTGCTGGAGAACGGCAACGATGCGGTATTCGGCACCCTGTTCTGGTTCCTGCTGGCGGGCGGAGCGGGCGCCGTGCTGTTCCGGCTCGCGAACACGCTCGACGCGATGTGGGGCTACCGTAACGAGCAATTCAATCTGTTTGGCCGTACTGCCGCGCGCATCGACGACGTGCTGAACTATGTGCCGGCGCGGCTGACCGCGCTGTCCTATGTCCTGCTGGCCGGCGCCGGACGCGCCCGCGCCTGGCAATGCTGGCGCACGCAGGCGTCTGCCTGGAGCAGCCCGAACGCGGGGCCGGTGATGGCCAGCGGCGCCGGTGCGTTAGGGGTGTCGCTGGGCGGCGCCGCCATCTATGACGGACAACTGGAACAGCGTCCCCTGCTCGGTACGGGCCCGGCAGCCGGCGCGGCCGACATCGTGCGCGCCTGGCGCCTGGTGCTGCGCACGACCTTCCTCTGGCTCGGCCTGGTCTGCGCACTGGCAATCGCGTGGGGGCTGCATGCTTGAACATGGCGGTAACCTGCGCGACGCCGCACGCCTGTATGGGCGCGAGGACTGGATCGACCTGTCGACCGGCATCAACCCGCACGGCTTCCCCGCGCCCGCGCTGTCACCCGACGCCTGGCACCGCCTTCCCGAACCGGATCCGACACTGGTGGCCGCGGCCTGCGCCTACTATGGCGCGCCCGACCTCTTGCCGGTGGCCGGCACCCAGGCTGCGATCCAGGCGCTGCCGCGATTGCGCGGCCCATCGCGCGTCACGGTCTCTGCGCCCTCCTATGCCGAGCATGCACATGCGTGGGACAAGCACGGCCACGTGCGCCGGCTCGCCGCGTATGCGGACCTGGACTGCGCGGTCGACGCCAGCGACGTGGTCGTGGTGGTCAACCCGAACAACCCGACCGGCGCGACGATCGCCCCCGAACGCCTGCTCGCCTGGGCCGCGCACCTCGGTGCGCGCGGCGGCTGGCTGGTGGTGGACGAGGCCTTCGGCGACACGGACCCAGGCCTGAGCGTCGCCGCGCATGCGGGGCAGCCCGGCTTGATCGTGCTTCGCTCGGTCGGCAAGTTCTTCGGCCTCGCAGGGCTGCGGCTGGGGTTCGTCGGCGCCGACGCGGCCACGCTGCGGGCGCTCGCCGACCTGCTGGGGCCGTGGGCGGTAAGCGGGCCGGCGCAGGCGGTGGCTTTGCAGGCCCTGCGCGACAGCGCGTGGCAGCAGGCCACTTTCGACCGGCTGCAGGCATCCGGCCGGCGCATGCGTGAACTGCTGGCGGCGCACGGTATCCGGGCGACGGGTACGCCGCTGTTCCACTGGTGGGCGGAGGCACAGCCGGAAGCTTTTCATACCTTCATGGCACGCCGCGGCATCTGGTGCCGGCTGTTCAGTGAGGCCGGCCGCGGCATTCGCATCGGGCTGCCGGCAAGCGAACCGGAATGGCAACGGCTAACAACGGCACTTCAAGAATGGAGCAATCGATGAAACGGATGGTCATGCTGGCGGCTGCGCTGCTAGCGCCGCTGGCGAACGCAGTCACGGTACGCGACGACGCGGGTAACGCGATCACCCTCGACAAGCCTGCGATGCGCGTGATCTCGATGGCGCCGCACGTCACCGAAACGCTGTTCGCGGCCGGCGGCGGCAGCCGCATCGTCGGCGCGGTGAACTACAGCGACTATCCGGAGGCGGCCAAGAGCATCCCCCGCATCGGCTCGAACCGCGAAGTCGACCTGGAACGCATCATCAGCCTCAAGCCCGACCTGATCGTCGCCTGGATGCACAACAGCTCCGAGCGGCAGATCGAGATGGTGCGCAAGCTCGGCATCCCCGTGTTCCTCAGCGATCCGCAGACGCTCGACGGGATTCCGGAAAACGTCATGCGCCTCGGCCAGCTGATGGGGACGGACGCGGTGGCCGCTTCCACTGCGGCGGAGCTGCGCAAGCAGCTGGCCAATCTGCGTACGCGTTATGCGGGGCGGCCGCCGGTGCGCACCTTCTACCAGGTGTGGGACAAGCCGCTATACACGCTCAGCGGCAGGCACATCATCACCGATGCGCTGCGCCTGTGCGGCGGCGAAAACATCTTCGACAAGCTGGCGGTGACCGCGCCAATCGTGTCGATCGAGGCCGTGCTGCAGGCCGATCCGGAAGCGGTGTTCGGCACCGCCGAGAAGAACTATGGCGGCGTGAGCCTGTGGAAGCCCTACGCCACCCTGAGTGCGACCCGCAACGACAACCTGTTCACGGTCGACGGCAACCTGCTCAATCGCGCAGGGCCACGCATGATCGCCGGCACCGCCGTCCTGTGCGACAAGCTCGAGCTGGCGCGCCAGCACCGAACCAAATGAACGGTCTCCCCTTCCGTACCCTGATGGTGCAGGGCACGACCTCGGATGCGGGCAAGAGCACGCTGGTGGCCGCGCTGTGCCGCCTGCTCCATCGCCGGGGCGTGCGAGTGGCGCCGTTCAAGCCGCAGAACATGGCGCTCAACAGCGCGGTGACGCGCGACGGCGGCGAAATCGGCCGCGCCCAGGCACTGCAGGCGGTGGCTGCCGGGCTGGAACCCCACACCGACATGAACCCGGTGCTGCTCAAGCCATCGAGCGACACCGGCGCCCAGGTGATCATCCACGGCCGCGTGCGCGCCGAGATGAATGCGCGCGACTACCACCAGTACAAGAGCGTGGCGATGGGTGCGGTTCTGGAGTCGCACGCGCGGCTGCTGGCGCAGTATGACGCGGTGGTGGTCGAGGGCGCGGGGAGTCCGGCCGAGATCAACCTGCGCGACCGCGACATCGCCAACATGGGATTCGCGGAAGCGGTTGATTGTCCTGTCATCCTGGTGGCGGACATCGACCGCGGCGGCGTGTTCGCCCATATCGTCGGCACGCTGGCCTGCCTGTCGGAGTCCGAACGCGGGCGGATCATCGGCTTCGTGATCAACCGCTTCCGCGGCGACATCAAGCTGCTCGAGCCAGGGCTGGACTGGCTGGAGCAGCAGACCGGTAAGCCCGTGCTAGGTGTGCTGCCTTATCTACACGGCATGTACCTGGATGCCGAGGACGCGGTGCAGCCGGCGCAAGCCAGCCGGGGACACTTTCGCGTCGTGGTTCCTAGCCTGCCGCGCATGAGCAACCACACCGATTTCGATGCCCTGCGCGCGCACCCCGAGGTGGACCTGCGCTTCGTGCGCGCGGGCGAAGCGATTCCGGCGGCCGACCTGATCATCCTCCCGGGCAGCAAGAACACCCGCGGCGACCTGGCGTGGCTGCAGTCGCAGGGCTGGCCGGCGCATCTGGCGCGTCACTTGCGCTACGGTGGCAAGCTGATTGGGATCTGCGGGGGCTTCCAGATGCTGGGGCGTTCGGTGGCGGATCCGCATGGGGTGGAGGCGGCTGCCGGCGTTTCGCAGGGACTTGGCCTGCTCGAACTCGACACCGAGCTGGCGCGCGAGAAGCGGCTGGCGCTTGTCAAGGGATGGGCCAGCATGCCGGATGGCGCGGGCTTTGCGCTGAGCGGCTACGAGATCCACATGGGCGTCTCACAGGGCGTGGCGCTGGACCGGCCTGCCTTCGTCATCGATGGCCGCAAGGAAGGCGCGTATTCGGAAGACGGTCAAATCCTGGGCACTTACCTGCACGGGGTGTTCGATCAGCCGGAAGCCGGCGCCGCGCTGCTGGCCTGGGCCGGACTGCGCACCGACCGGGTGGTCGATACCGGCGCGCTGCGCGAGGCCAGCATCGACCGGATCGCCGACGCGACCGCGCCGGTGCTCGACAGGCTGCTGTCGCACATGCGCGCGGACGGCGCCGCTCAGTAAGGCTGGGGAATCTGCGACAGCGCGTAGTTCGACGCGATCAAGCCGCGCAGCATGGTCAGGTCCTCTGCGGAGAACAGGCTGAATGGACGCGTGTAGCGCTGGCGGGAATGTTCGTTGAGCTGGCGCGGCACGCCGGTCGGCACCACAAGCGGTTCGCCGTTCCGTATCAGGAGCGCCTCGGCCCTGGCCTCGTCGCTGTTGACGTCGATTGCCCATACCCGGCCGTCGTGCAGCGCCGTGACCCGATCCACCAAGGTATGCCCAACCACGATCGTCTTCGCGCCGAAGTGCGCGAGCACGTCGCTGATCTGCGCGCTGGTGGCGCGTGAGAAGCGGTCCGCGCCATCCTCGAGATAGCCGCGGTACTGGGTCACACCTGCCGGCCCCACGACGGCGTCCAGTTCCGCCTTGTTCGGCATGTCGCCCATCCAGTAGCGCCGCATCGCACTATTCAGGTTATTCACGGTGAAGCCCGCATCCGCTACCAGCGGGTTTACCCCGCCGTGCGTGATCACAGTGCGGCCGGTCTTGATGATCACGGGCTGCAGGCGCAGCCAGTGACCGATCAGGGTATCCGGACCGAAGGCATCCACCTGGCCGCCCAGCCGAGTCAGTGCGTACAGGTGGTCGCGGTTGGCGCGTGAGGTGTTCCCGCGCAGCAGATACTGTTCGTGATTGCCGAGCACGAGGTGGACGGCGCCGCCGGCGTCCTGCGCCTGCAGGCTGAGTGCGTAGAGCCGCCACAGTACTGCGAACGCATCGCGGCCGCGGTCGACCGCGTCTCCGGCGATCACCAGGTGGTTGCGGCCATAGCTCCAGTTGCCGTCGGCATCAGTGACTTTCAGCGATGTCAGGGCCGCGTCGAGGAAGCGCGCGTTGCCTTCGATGTCGCTCAGGATGAGGGTGTCGGCCTGGGTGTCGAACACGGCATCCGGGACCCGCGGCGTACGCGAGACGGGGAACATGTGGCGCTTGCCGCCGCAGTCGATCGCCAGATCGGCGTCCGTGCTGGTCAGCCGTTCGACCTTGTCTTCGCAGAACCAGCGCGCGGTCCAGCGGCCGTCCGCATCCCTGCGAACGATGGGGCCGTCGAGGAAACCGGGCATCCTGACCTTGTCCCCGGTGCCGGCAAAGGTGTTGAAGCCCGCCGTGCCGACGCCGATGGGAACGAGCAGGCGCTTATGCGCACCGGATTGCGTGAGCTCGACGCTCGCATTGGCGAGCGCAATACCGAACGCGATGAGGAGCGCGGAAACGAGAATGAACATGCCGCGGACAAGATAAACACGCGTGTTTTTCATGGCTACATTGGCCAGGCAAGAAAACTCGCAGTGTAGCGCAGCAAAAGCGCTAGGGAACCAGAAGCAGGCGCAAATTTGTCATTACATGCGGTCCGGATACGGAGCGAGCCAAATCAGACACACAAAAGCAAAAAGCCCGCTCAGAGTGAAGATTCGCAGTGCGAATCTGAACGGAGCAGGCCTTTGCGCGCAAGCGCAAAAAGCCCCGCAGAGATCACTCTGCGGGGCTTTCGCATATAACTAGCCTGATGCATGTGTAAAGCATGCCGCCAGCGTTCAATCTGAGCCAGGATCAAACTCTTCAGTTCAATCTCTGTTTGTTGGCATTGCTGCCATCGGTATTGCTACCGAGTCGCTCACTCAAGATACTGACCGTTATCCCATTGCTGGGACAACGCTTAATACTTTTGTGAACATTTGATAATTTAAGTATGCAGCTGAACAAGTCAGCTGGCACCTTCATCAAACGCCCACACTTATCGACTGTTGATTGTTAAAGATCGGTATTCTGTACTACCTTGCTGCACCGTGCGAAGCGTTGTGTTCGTCAGCAGCAGAGAAGTGAGATTATGCAGTGTTTCGCGACAATCGTCAAGTCCCTCATTTTTCTTCGTTGCAGATTTTCTCTGCCAACCTTGCCAACTTAACCATCTGATTTTGTTGGCTTTTTCGGTCGTTCCGAAGAGGAGGCGAACTATAGCAAACCGCCCGGTCGTCCCGCAAGATCTCGCGCGATCTTTTTTTAGAGAAGCCAGTCGATCGGCAACAAGGACAGTATCTGGACACCGGCACGCTGCCAAATTGTCGTCCCCGGCTCCTGGTCATGCCGCCGCAGCTTTCCATCTGCACGCTCGAGCCAGTACAACCTGCCCTGCTCGTCCATGCGGACCTCGTAGGCGCGTTCCGGCATGTTTTCGTCCAGCGTCTGGCTCAAGCGCCCCGCCATTGGCGGGCTGTCGATCACGAATCCCATCTCGGTATTCAGGTCGACCGAGCGCCTGTCCATATTAAAGGAGCCGATGAACACGGTCCGCTCATCGACGCCGAAGGTCTTGGCATGCAAGCTGGAAGCGGAGCTGCCGAAGCGTCCCTTCCCCGTATCGGGAAGCGCCGGCCCTGCGCTACGGCGCAACTCATATAGCAAGATGCCGGCTTCGAGCAGTTCGCGCCGCCATTTCGCATACCCGGCGTGTACCGCTGCGACATCGGTCGCCTCCAGCGAGTTGGTCAGCACCCGTACCCGCACCCCGTTACGGGCGAAGTCGCCCAGCGACTTTGCCGCGGCCTTGCTGGGAACAAAATAAGGAGAGACCAGGTCGACCTCCTGCTTCGGCTCTCCCAGCAGCGTGCGCAGGCCATCGGCCAAGCGTTCTCCCGGCTCGACCTCGCCCAGCACTTTCGCCGGCGGATCGCTGACCAGGCGCGTAAGGTTCCACTCCAGCGGCAGCTGCTGCCGCTGGAGTTGGCCGACGAAGGGCGAGGTGGCGATCGCCTCCAGGTAGCGCCGTGCCTCGGGCTGCCTGCGAAACGCGGTGGCCCGTTCGGGCAAGGCCTCCAGAGGCTCGGCATCGGCGGCGTCCACCAATGCCGTGACAGGATAGGCGGACGCACTGTTCCAGTATTTGTCGAAATCCCGCGATACCTCGCGCACCACCGGCCCGACCGCCATCACGTCGAGGTCGACGAACAGCATGTCACCGGCGGCGCCGAAGTACTCGTCCCCAACGTTGCGCCCGCCGACGATGGCCACCTGGTTGTCGACGGTGAAGGACTTGTTGTGCATGCGGCGATTGAGCCGGCTGAAATCGGTGAGGTAACCGAGCCCGCGCCAGCGCCGCATGGCGAAGGGATTGAACAGGCGCACCTCGATGTTGGGATGGCGGTCGAGGGCGGCGAGAACGGGATCGAGTCCGCCGGTATTGTTATCGTCCAGCAGCAGGCGCACGCGCACACCGCGCGCCGCGGCGCTGCGCAGTGCGTCCAGCATCAGGGTGCCGGTCAGGTCGTCGCGCCAGATGTAATACTGGACGTCGAGGCTGCGCTGGGCGCTGTGGGTCAGCAGCACGCGCGCCGCGAAGGCGTCGCGGCCGTCGACCAGGGGATGGACGCCGGAACGTCCGGGATGCGCGGCGGCGAGCGGGGCGATCGCCTGGCCCAGCGGCGTGGCGTCGAGGCCCTCCAGCGCCACGCTGGCGGTGCGCTGCCCCAGCGGCGGCAGCGCGCTGCAGCCGTACACCGCGACGGCGACGACGACCAGCGCCGCCGCTCCTCGCCGCAGCGCCGCTTTCATTTACATGCCTTCGAAGTTCGGCTTGCGCTTCTCGAGGAAGGCCGACATGCCTTCTTTCTGCGCAGGGGTGCCGAAACCGGCGTGGAAGTAGCGGCGCTCGTAGCGCACGCCTTCGGTCAGCGGCATCTGGTACGCCTGGTTGACGCAATCCTTGATCTGCATGGCCACCGACACCGGCATGTCGGCGATGCCCTGGGCGATCTTGACCGCTTCTTCCATCACGCTGTCGGCCGGGTACACGCGCGACACCAGGCCGGTGCGCTCGGCTTCAGCGGCATCGATCATGCGGGTGGTGAGCAGCATGTCCATCGCCTTCGACTTGGAGATGGCGCGCGGCAGGCGCTGGGTGCCGCCGGCGCCCGGGGTCACGCCGACCTTGATTTCCGGCTGGCCGAACTTGGCGTTGTCGGCCGCGATGAGGAAGTCGCACATCATGGCCAGTTCGCAGCCTCCGCCCAGGCAGTAGCCCGACACCACGCCGACCACCGGCTTGCGGATATTCAGGATGTGCTCCCAGTTGCGGCCGATGTAGTTGCCCGGATAGGTATCGGCCGCGTAGGTGTAGTTCGCCATGGCCGCAATGTCGGCGCCGGCCGCGAAGACCTTGTCGCTGCCGGTCAGGACGATCACGTTCACTGCCGGGTCGGCGTCGAACTTGTGCAGCGCCTCGCCCAGCTCGTTCATCATGTTGTCGTTCAGCGCATTCATGGCCTTCGGACGGTTCAGGCGGATCACGACGACCTTGCCGTGGTTTTCGATCAGCAGATCTGCATATTCCATGTGGCTTTCCCTTGTCAGGTTGGACGGATTGCCGGGATTGTAACGTCTCGCGCCCCAGCAAACACGGTATGATCGTTTGTTCAGCAATATTCTGTGCGAGATCACTATTCCTCCGTTCGTCACCCAATGGCTCCGGCAGCGCATCCCCGCCGATTCGGTGATGCGCAAACCCGATTTCCGCCGCTTCTGGTTCAGCAGCATCCTGGCCCACTTCGGCGCCCAGATCACCCTGCTCGCCCTGCCGATCTGCGCGGTCCTGATGCTGCACGCGACGCCGGCGCAGATGGGCACCCTGGCCGCCTTCGAATCCCTGCCCTTCCTGCTCTTCGGCCTGCCCTCGGGCGTGCTGCTGGACCGCAGCCGGCGCCTGCCGGTCATGATGGCGAGCGATGCTGTGGTGGCGATCGCGCTCGCCAGCGTGCCGCTGGCCTGGTGGCTCGGCATCCTGAGCATCCACTGGCTGTACGCGGTCGGTTTCGTGATCGGCGCCGGCCACGTGGTGGGCGGCAGCGCGGAGCAGGTCTTCCTCACCTTCCTGGTCGGACGCGAAGGCCTGGTCGACGCGCAGTCGAAGTTCGCGGCCACGGAATCGGCGGCGCGTGTCGTCGGCCCCGGCATGGCGGGCGGCCTGGTGCAGCTGCTGGGCGCGCCGATCGCGATCCTCTGCAACGTCGCCGGCTTCATCGTCTCGCTGCTCAACCTGCGCCGCATCCGGGCACGCGAACCGCAGCCGCCGCCGTCGAACGCGCATCCGCTGCGCGACATCCAGGAAGGCCTGGCTTTTGTGTGGCGCCAGCCGCTGCTGCGCACCTTGGCCTGGGTATCCGCTTGCTGGCACCTGCTTTTCTACGGCTACACCGCCCTGCACGTGATCTTCGCCACGCGCGTACTCGGCATGAGCGCGGGGACCATGGGGATGGCGAACATGCTTGGTGGCCTGGGCGTGCTGGCGGCTTCGCTGCTGGTCAAGCCGCTGTCGAAGCGTTTCGGCACCGGCGGCGGCATCCTGGTCGGGCTGTGCGTGTCGGCGCTGGGCTTCGCCCTGGTCCCGGCGATCCCGGCGGCGCTGTTCGGCAGCGCGGGATGGACGGTGGCCGCCTACGCGATGGTGGTGTTCTGGATCGACTGCGGCGCGACGCTGTTCTTCGTGCCCTACATCGCCCTGCGCCAGCGCGTGACGCCGGACGCGGTGCTGGGCCGGATGGTGGCGACGATGCGCGCGCTGACCGTGGCCGCGGCGCCCCTCGGCGCCCTGCTGGCGGGCGCGCTGGGCGAAGGCTTCGGTGTGCGCACGGGCCTGGGCTGCATCGCCGCCGGCGCCGTGCTGCTGGCGGCCGGCGGTGTGTTCGGCACGCGCCTGAGGGAAGCGAACGCGTGATCGATCAGGGTGCGGGACGCGGCAGCAGCACCCAGACCTGGCCGCGCTGCTTCATCTTGCCCGCGCGGTCGACTGCATCCGGGCCGAAACCATAGAAGAAGTCGGCCCGCACCGCGCCGCGGATCGCGCCGCCGGTGTCCTGCGCCATCATCAGGCGCTGCATCGGCACTTCGCTGGCCGCTTCCGTCGTCGCCAGGAACAGCGGCGCGCCGAGCGGGATGAAGGAAGGGTCGATCGCCACCGAGCGGCCAGGCGTGAGCGGCACGCCCAGCGCGCCCTTCGGCCCAAGCGAGGGATCCGGCAGCTTTTCTTCGCGGAAGAAGATATAGCTGGGGTTCACGTTGAACAGCTCCTGGCGCCGGTTCGGATTGGCGACGATCCAGGCGCGGATGCCCTGGGCCGTGGCCTGCTCCGCCGTGAGTTCGCCCTGCTCCACCAGCCAGCGGCCAATCGCCTTGTAGGGATGACCGTTCTGGTCGGCGTAGGCAACGCGCACGGTCTCGCCGCTCTCGAACTGCACCCGTCCCGAGCCCTGCACTTCGAGGAAGAAGGCCTCCACCGGATCGTTCACCCACAGCAGTTCCTTGCCGTTGAAAGGGGCGCGCGCGATCTCGGCGCGGCTGCTGTACGGGACCACGGTCTTGCCGGACAAGCGCCCGCGCAGGCGCATCCCCTTGAGCTGCGGGTAGAGGCTGCCCAGGTCGACGGTAAGCAGGTCGTCCGGCACCCGGTAGAGCGGGGTCTGGTAGGCGCCGCCGCGCTTGCGCGACCCATACAGCATCGCTTCGTAGTAACCGGTGATCAGGCCCGTATCGGCGCCATCGGCGGCGCGCACCAGGTTCGGCACGAACCAGGTCTCGAAGAAGCGCCGCACGGCCGTGCCATCGCCCGCATCGAGGGCGCGGGCGGCCGCGCACACCGCTTTCCAGTCGGCCTTGTTGGCCAGGCCGCGGCAGGACTGCAGGAAGGCCGGCATGGCCTGGCGCAGGTCGTCCTGTTCCCAGCCCGGCAAGGCGCCGAAGGTGGTCGGCGTCATCAAGGGCGTGGGCGCCGGCGGCTGCACCGGCGGGGTCGGCTGCACAGGCGGGGGCGTCGGCTGCTCCGGCACGTAGACCGGGCCGACCGGCGCCGGCATGCGCACCGGTGGTTGCGGCTGCGGCGTGGTGGTCGAACAGGCCGCCAAAAAGGCGACGAGGGCAAGCGAAGCGGTTACACTGCGGCGTGGTAATGGCATGAGGACATAAGGACCGATATGTGGATCTTGATGGTGGAAGCCGGCGTGGCGATGTTCCTGCTCGTCTTTATCGTGTGGTGGACGATGTTCGCCGGCCGCAAGGACATTCCGGAAGACGAGCCGGTGCGAAAAGAGCGGCCCGACGAGGGCCGCGACGTCAATCAAAAATAATCAGTGCAGCGCGCCCGGCTGCGCCAGCACGAACTCGGGAATCGGGACTTCGAAGCGGTGGCCATCCTCGGCCACGCAGAAGTATTCGCCATACATCGAGCCTTGCGGCGTGCCGACCTGGGTGCCGCTGGTGTATTCGAACTGCTGGCCCGGCTGCAGCAGCGGCTGGTGGCCGACCACGCCGAGGCCGCGCACTTCCTGCACTTGGTTGGCGGCGTCGGTGATGACCCAGTGGCGCGAGATCAGCTGGGCGGCGATGCTGCCCGTGTTCCTGATCGTGATGGTGTAGCTGAACACGAACTGGTCCCGCTCCGGGTTGGACTGCTCCGGCAGGTACTGGGTCCTGACGGAGACAGCGAATTCATAGGCGGACATCGGCTTTCCTTGCGTGATCGTCAACATTGCACAAGCGCCCTGTATGGCGCAAACGACAATCATACCGCGCAGCGCCATTCTGGGGCGCAGCACCCGGAGCATGCGGACGCCTCATCGGCGTAAAATAGCGGCTTCATTTATCCAGCACGACCTTTCATGACTACCTACCGCATCGCCCCCAGCATCCTGTCCGCCGATTTCGCCCGCCTCGGCGAGGAAGTGCGCAATGTCGTCGCCGCCGGCGCCGACATCATCCACTTCGACGTGATGGACAACCACTACGTCCCGAACCTGACCATCGGCCCGCTGGTGTGCCAGGCGATCCGCCCGCACGTGCAGGTGCCGATCGACGTGCACCTGATGGTCAAGCCGGTCGACCGCATCATCCCGGACTTCGCCAAGGCCGGCGCCAACATCATCACCTTCCACCCGGAAGCGTCGGAACACATCGACCGCACCCTGCAGCTGATCCGCGATAACGGCTGCAAGGCCGGCCTGGTGTTCAACCCCCACACCCCGCTGCACTACCTCGAGCACGTGATGGACAAGATCGACATGATCCTGATCATGTCGGTCAACCCGGGCTTCGGCGGCCAGTCCTTCATCCCGCAGGCCCTCAAGAAGATCGCGCTGGCGCGCCGCATGATCGATGAATCGGGCCGCGACATCATGCTGGAGGTCGATGGCGGCATCAAGGCCGACAACATCGCCGAAGCTGCCGCCGCGGGCGCCGACACCTTCGTCGCCGGTTCGGCTATCTTCGGCAAGCCGGACTACAAGGCCGTGATCGACGCGATGCGCGGCGAACTGGCCAAGGTCGGCAAGTAATGCGGAGCGGCGCAGCACGCATCCGGGCTGTCATCATCGACCTGGACGGCACCATGTTGGATACGGTGCCCGACTTCGAGGCGGCCCTGAACGGCATGCGCGCCGACCTGGGGCTCGCCCCGATCACGCAAGAAACCATCAAGCCGCTGGTCGGCAAGGGCTCCGAAAAGCTGGTGCGCGACGCCCTGCTGCTCGACTGGGATGCAGCGCGCGTGGACGCGGTGTTTGATGAGGCCCTGGCCGGCTACCAGCGCCACTACCTTGCCATCAACGGCGATCGCAGCACGCTGTTCGACGGCGTGCTCGAAGGCCTGGCGGCGATGAAGGAACAGGGCCTGCGCCTGGCCTGCGTCACCAACAAGCCGATGGCCTTCACCACGCCGCTGCTGGCGCAGAAAGGCCTGGCGCCCTGGTTCGAGCTGGTCTACGGCGGCGATTCCTTCCCGAAGAAAAAGCCGGACCCGATGCCGCTGCTGGGCGTGTGCAGCGCATTCGACCTGTCACCGATGCAGGTGGTGGCAATCGGCGACTCGTCGAACGACGCCGAGGCGGCGCGCGCAGCGGGCTGTTTCGTGCTCACCGTGCCATATGGTTATAACCACGGACGGCCTATACAAGAAATTAAATCTGATGGTATAGTGGTTTCGCTGCTCGACGCAGCCGCGCTCATATCTGCGCATAACCAGACCTCAAAATAAGTCATCTATACATGTTTTTCACCAAAAAACACACTGTCAACCAGACCGGCGCCCTTGAGGCCTGGCTGTGGCGACGCTGGCAATCCTGGGCTAACTAACCCGTCTTGATTGCTGTCGGCTGCGCTTGCCCGACAGGTTTTTTGAAGTGAACCACCGCCCCTCCCTTCACCTGGGCGGTCTGGAGATAAGCATGACCGAACTCGAATTCAAATCGCTGGCCAACCAGGGCTACAACCGCATTCCTTTGATCGCGGAAGCTTTTGCTGACCTCGAAACCCCGCTCACGCTCTACCTCAAGCTGGCCCAGTCGCAGCAGACCGGCAAGAACACCTTCCTGCTCGAATCGGTGGTCGGCGGCGAGCGCTTCGGCCGCTTTTCCTTCATCGGCCTGCCTGCTTCCACGCTGATCCGCAGCACCGGCAAGCGCCTCGAAGTCGTCAAGAACGGCGAAGTGATCGAGACCCACGACGGCAACCCGCTCGAATTCATCGAGGCTTACCAGGCGCGTTTCAAGGTCGCCCTGCGTCCCGGCATGCCGCGTTTCTGCGGCGGCCTGGCCGGCTACTTCGGCTACGACACCGTGCGCCACATCGAGCGCAAGCTGGAAAACAGCTGCCCGCCGGACGAACTGGGACTGCCGGACATCCAGCTGATGCTGACCGAAGAACTGGCGGTGATCGACAACCTGTCGGGCAAGCTCTACCTGATCGTCTACGCCGATCCCTCGCATCCGGAAGCCTATGGACGCGCGCGCCAGCGCCTGAAGGACCTGCGCGTGATGCTGCGCCGGAGCGTGGATGCGCCGGTGACCTCGAGCTCGGTGCGTACCCAGGAGGTGCGCGACTTCAGCAAGGAAGACTATCTGAAGGCGGTGGCGCGGGCCCACGAATACGTGATGGCGGGCGACCTGATGCAGGTGCAGATCGGCCAGCGCATCCGCAAGCCTTACGTCGATTCGCCGCTCTCGCTGTACCGCTCGCTGCGTTCGCTGAACCCGTCGCCCTACATGTACTACTACAATTTCGGCGACATGCAGATCGTCGGCTCCTCGCCGGAGATCCTGGTGCGTAACGAAGCCTTGCCCGAGGGCGGCAAGAAGGTCACGCTGCGCCCGATCGCCGGCACCCGCACGCGTGGCGCGACGCCGGAACGCGATGCCGAACTGGCGGCCGAACTGCTGGCCGATCCGAAGGAGATCGCCGAGCACGTAATGCTGATCGACCTGGCGCGCAACGACATCGGCCGCATTGCGGACACCGGCAGCGTGAAGGTCACCGACCGCATGGTCATCGAGAAGTACTCGCACGTGCAGCACATCGTCTCCAACGTGGAAGGCAAGCTGAAAGACGGCATGTCGAACCTGGACGTGCTGCGCGCTACCTTCCCAGCCGGGACCCTGACCGGCGCGCCGAAAGTGCGGGCGATGGAAGTCATCGACGAACTCGAACCGGTCAAGCGCGGCATCTACGGCGGCGCGTGCGGCTACCTGTCGTTTGGCGGCGAGATGGACGTGGCGATCGCGATCCGCACCGGCGTGATCAAGGACGGCAACCTGTACGTGCAGGCCGCAGCCGGCATCGTGGCCGATTCCATCCCCGAGATGGAATGGCAGGAAACGGAAAACAAGGCGCGCGCCGTGCTGCGCGCGGCCGAACAGGTCCAGGACGGCCTGGATGGGGAGTTCTGACATGCTGCTAATGATCGATAACTACGACTCGTTCACCTACAACATCGTCCAGTACCTGGGCGAGCTGGGCGAGGACGTGCGCACGGTGCGCAACGACGAGATCACTTTGAAAGATATCGAAGCGTTGGGGCCTGAGCGCATCTGCATCTCGCCGGGACCGAAGGCGCCGAAAGACGCCGGCATCTCGCTCGACATCCTGCGCGAATTCAAGGGCAAGCTGCCGATCCTGGGCGTATGCCTCGGCCACCAGGCGATCGGCGAAGCGTTTGGGGGTAAGGTCATCCGCGCCAAGCAGGTCATGCACGGCAAGACCTCGCTGATCGCGCACACCGGCGAAGGCGTGTTCAAGGACTTGCCGAGTCCCTTCACCGTGATCCGCTACCACTCGCTCGCGATCGAGCGCGCTTCGCTGCCCGACTGCCTGGAAGTGACCGCGTGGACCGACGACGGCGAGATCATGGGCGTGCGCCACAAGGAATACGACATCGAAGGGGTGCAGTTCCATCCCGAGTCGATCCTGTCGGAGCACGGCCACGCGCTGTTCAAGAACTTCCTCGCGCGCTGAGATTCACTGCCAGCCTAAAGACCGTCGTTCCGGCGAAGGCCGGAACCCAATTTTGCGTGAACAGCCACTACTGTTCGAGCTAGTGGTTCGCAGCGAACTTGGATTCCCGCCTACGCGGGAATGACGGAGCTTAGGGCGCGGAGCGAGCGATGTGCTAGCGACTAGCAAACGATTTTCAAACACTGGACCCGCCATGCCGATCACCCCACAAGAAGCCCTGCTGCGCTGTATCGAACACCGTGAGATCTTCCACGACGAGATGCTGCATCTGTTCCGCCAGATCATGTCGGGCGAGATGTCACCGACCATGGTCGCGGCACTGACCATGGGCCTGCGCGTCAAGAAGGAAACCATCGGCGAGATCACCGCCGCCGCGCAGGTGATGCGCGAATTCTCGACCAAGGTGCCGATGGCCGACACCACCAACCTGCTCGACATCGTCGGCACTGGAGGCGATGGCGCCCATACCTTCAACATCTCGAGCGCGGCGATGTTCGTGGCTGCCGCCGCCGGCGCCCGGGTGGCCAAGCACGGCGGGCGCAGCGTGTCCTCGTCCTCGGGCAGCGCCGACCTGATCGAATCGCTGGGCGCCCAGATCGACCTGAAACCGGAGCAGATCGCCCAGTCGATCGCCCAGACCGGCATCGGCTTCATGTTCGCGCCCAACCACCACGCCGCCATGAAGCACGTGGCGCCGGTGCGCCGCGAACTGGGCGTGCGCAGCATCTTCAATATCCTGGGGCCCCTGACCAATCCGGCCGGCGCGCCGAACATCCTGATGGGCGTGTTCCACCCCGACCTGGTCGGCATCCAGGTGCGCGTGCTGCAGCGCCTCGGCGCCCAGCACGCGATGGTGGTCTGGGGCCGTGACAACATGGACGAGGTCTCGCTCGGCGCCGGCACCCTGGTGGGCGAGCTGGTCGACGGCGAGATCCGCGAATACGAGATCCACCCGGAAGACTTCGGCATGGCGATGATCTCGAGCCGCAACCTGAAAGTGGCCAACACCGCGGAGTCGAAGGAGCGGGTGCTGGAAGCGCTGCGCGGCGAACCGGGTCCGGCCACCGACATCGTGGCGCTCAATGCCGGCACCGCGCTGTATGCGGCCGGGGTTGTTTCGTCGATCGAGGAAGGATTGGCGAAAGCCCGTGCTACGATCGCGTCCGGCGCGGCCCTGGCCAAGCTCAAGCAATTCGTCACCGTCACGCGCCAGCTCGGCGGCCTCTCCTAAGGAATACAGCATGTTCGGAATCCATGATCTCCCGCTCTTCATCATTTCCGGACTGCTCCTGAACATCATGCCGGGTCCTGATTCGCTCCTGATCATGACCCGCAGCGCCACCCAGGGCTGGCGCGCCGGCGTCGCGGCCTCGCTGGGCATCGGCGCCGGGACGATGGTGCACATCTGCGCCGCGGCGCTCGGCCTGTCGGCGGTGCTCGCCACCTCGGCAACGGCCTTCACCGTGGTGAAGCTGGTGGGCGCCGCCTACATCCTCTACATGGCGGTCGGCCTGCTGCGCAGCCGCAAAGGCGACGGCAAGAGCGTGGCGCCGGCCCTGCCCGCCCTCCCCTACCGCAAGATCTTCGCGCAGGGTTTTCTCACCAACGTGCTCAATCCGAAGGTGGCGCTGTTCTTCCTGGCCTTCGTCCCGCAATTCATCCATGCCGATGCGCCGAACAAGGCGCTGGCCTTCATCCTCCTCGGCTGCATCTTCAACTTCAACGGCATGCTGTGGTGCTGCGGCCTGGCCTTGAGCACGGCCAAGGCCAGCGAACGCATCAAGCTGAACCCGAGCGTCTCGCTATGGCTCAACCGCGTCACCGGCAGCCTGTTCGTCTGGCTCGGCGTGAAGCTCGCACTGTCCAAGCAATAAGGCTTTTCCTATGTCCGATATCCTCAACAAGATCCTGGCCGTCAAGGCCATCGAGGTCGCCGCCGCCCAGAAGCAGCGCGACCTTCACAGCCTGCGCCGCGATGTCGAAAGCGATGCCGAGGCACGCCGTGACATCCGCGGCTTCGAGAACAGCCTGCGCGACAAGATCGCGGCGGGCCATGCCGGCATCATCGCGGAAGTGAAGAAAGCCTCGCCCTCGAAAGGCGTGCTGCGGCCCGACTTCCAGCCGGCGGCGATCGCGCAGAGCTATGCGGCGCATGGCGCGGCCTGCCTGTCGGTGCTGACCGACGTGCAGTTCTTCCAGGGTTCGAGCGACTACCTGCGCCAGGCGCGCGCGGCCTGCACGCTGCCTGTCATCCGCAAGGACTTCATCGTCGATCCCTACCAGGTGTACGAGGCGCGTGCGATGGGTGCGGATGCGATCCTCCTGATCGTATCGGCGCTGGACCACGGCCTGATGGCGGAACTGGAAGCCTGCGCCCATGACCTGGGGATGGACGTGCTGGTCGAGGTGCACGACGGCGAGGAACTGACGGCGGCGCTGAAGCTCAAGACCCGCCTGGTGGGCATCAATAACCGCAACCTGCGCACGTTTGAGGTGTCGCTCGACACCACCCTCGGCCTGTTGGAGCGCATTCCGGCGGAGCGCCTGGTGGTGACCGAATCGGGCATCATGGGCCCGGCCGATGTGCAACGGATGCGCGAGGCCGATGTCCACGCCTTCCTGGTCGGTGAAGCCTTCATGCGAGCGCCGGATCCGGGCGTCGAATTGCAGAGGCTGTTCGGCTAGCGCGGGATCGCACGCGCACGGAACTCCGGATGATGAGCAGCGTCGAAGCTAAGCGCCCCCGAGGCGCCAACCTGCGACGCACCTTCATCCGCCATGAACATTTCTCTTCGCAGTAAAGCGCTTCTCGCCACCCTGCTGGCCCTCCTGGCCGGATGCGCCAGCCCACCGCCGCCTGTCTCCGTCGAAGAGCGCGGCACGGTCGCCATCGAGACGGTGTCCGGACCGACGCCGGCGCCATCCCCACCGCCATCGCTGACGCTCGACGCCTACAAGGCGCACGTGGCGCGCCACATCCTCGAACGCAATGCCGACCGCAGCTTCAGGGGGCGCCTGCCGCCCATGCTGCCGGCCATCGTGGTGGTCAGCATCACGGTGGACCGGGACGGGCAACTAACTGACGTGCGGGTGCAGCGCTCGCGCGACCCGGATGCCTCGCGCGTTGCGCTGGCCTCGATGCTGCGCAGCGGGCCCTTGCCGCGCCCCCACGGGTTGCTCGCCGCGAACAGCAGCGCGATCACCTTCTCGGAGACCTTCCTGTTCGACCGCGACTACCGCTTCCAGCTACGAAGCCTGGCCGGCCCCCAGTAAGGCGTCAGCGGCCGAGGACGTTCAACACCGCCAGGCTCATCGCCTGCGCCGCGGTCTTGATCGACGGTTCCGGCACCGGCGCGTAGAAGGGCGAGTGGTTGAAGGCGATCGGCTTGCCGCCTTCGCGCTCCGCTTCCGCCACGGCCTTCGGGTCGTAGACGCCGGTGAAGAAGAACATCGAGGGCACGCCCTCGTTGACGAACAGCGAGAAGTCTTCGCTGGCTGTCATGGCCGGCATGCGCTGGGCGTTGGCGGCGCCGAACGCGTCCTTGAACACGGCTTCGGTCTTGTTCACCAGCGCTTCGCTGTTGACGATGGCCGCGCCGCCGCTGATCAGCTGCACGTCGGGCGCCGGCGCCCCGGCCATGGCGGCCGAGGCATTCGCCACGCGGCGCACGCCATCGAGCAGCTTGGCGCGCACGGCCGGGCTGTAGGAGCGGATGGTGCCGCGCACCTGCACGCTGTCCGGGATGATGTTGCCGACGGTACCGCCCTGGATCGCGCCGATGGTCACGACGCCGAATTCCTTCGGATCCTTCTCGCGGCTGACGACGGTCTGCACGTCCACCACGAAGCGCGCGGCAATGGTGATCGGGTCGAGCGACTTGTCCGGCGCCGAGCCGTGGCCGCCGCGGCCCTTGAACACGATCTCGATCGCGTCCGAGTTCGACGAAACCGGGCCGGCGTTGAAGCCGACGGTGCCGTAGGCCAGCGGCCAGGAATGCAGGGCAAACGCGTAGTCGGGCTTGGGGAAGCGCTTGAACAGGCCGTCGTCCAGCATGGCCCTGGCGCCGGACACGATCTCTTCCGCCGGCTGGGCGATGAACACGAGCGTGCCCTTCCACTTGCCCTTCATCTCGGCCAGCGTGCGCGCGGCGCCCAGCCAGCCGGCCATGTGGACGTCGTGGCCGCAGCTGTGCGTGACGAAGCTTTCGCGGCCGTCGCTCACTGTTTTTGCGCGGCTGGCGTACGGCAGGCCGGTCTTCTCTTCCATCGGCAGGCCGTCCATCTCCGTGCGCACCAGCACCGTAGGACCGGCGCCGTTCTTCAAGACCGCGACGATGCCGGTCTTGCCCACCTTTTCCGTGACCTCGAAGCCGAGCTTGCGCATTTCAACAGCCAGCTTGCCGGCGGTGCGCACTTCCTGGAAGGCGATCTCCGGATTGGCGTGCAGGTCCTTGTAGACCGTGTCGAGCCAGGGGTACATGCCCCCCACCCGCGTGCTGACGTCGGATTTGAGGGCAGCGGGAAGCTGGGCGGATGCGGATGCTGCGCAGAGGGAGAGGACGGCGGCGATCAGGGCAGATTTCATTGAGCCTCGGTGCGAGTTCACGTTGAACGAGTGGGGTAAATCGGGCCAGTGGCCCGATTTACGAGCCGCCCACCCTACGGTTAGATGCTGCTGGGGCGCTTCAGGGCTGTCGATTTTTTGCCGGCGACGGCTTGCGACAGGGTGATGCCGGGTACGCGGTCGCCCTGCAGCGTCACCTCGAACTCCATCAGCTCGTCGCGGCGGAAGGCGTGCACCTTGACCTTGTCGCCCACGCGGTAGCGGCACAGCAGGGTATCGACGTTGGGCGGATTGCCGCTGGCGCGAAGGCCGTCGATGGCGATGATGACGTCATGCGCCGACAGGCCGGCGCGGTGGGCGGCGCCGCCCTCATGGACCTGGCTCAGCTTCGCGCCCAGCGGATCGCGGCCGATATTGGCGTCGAGCGAGGGCTTGCCGCCCTTGCGCTCGTCCACCAGCTTGAGGCCGAAGGGGGCGTACAGCTTGGCCAGCGGCAGGTCGTCAAAGCCACGGACCCAGCGTTCGAACTGGGTGCGCAGGCGGGTTCCGGCCACCTCGTCGAAGATCGCCTCGACTTCGGCTTCCGTCACGCCGCGGCCCGCGCCATTGTAGAAGTCGCGTCCGAAGCGCTCCCACAGCGCCAGCATCACGTCGTCCAGCGATTTGGCGCCACCGGTCTTGGCGCGGATGGTCAGGTCGAAGGCCAGGCCGATCAGCGAACCCTTGGTGTAGTAGCTGATGATGGCGTTCGGCGAATTTTCGTCCTGGCGGTAGTACTTGCTCCAGGCGTCGAAGCTGGAATCGGCCACGCTCTGCTTCAGGCGCCCGCTGCCGCGCAGGACACCGCCGATGGTTTTCGAGAGCAGCTTGAAATAGGTCGCTTCGCCGATGATCCCGGCGCGCACCAGCATCAGGTCGTCGTAGTAGCTGGTGAAGCCTTCGAACAGCCAGAGCAGCGGCGTATAGTTCTCGACCTGCAGGTCGTAGGGGGCGAACACGGCGGGCTTGATGCGCTTGACGTTCCAGGTGTGGAAGTATTCGTGGCTGCACAGGCCCAGGAAGCGCAGGTAGCCCTCGCCCGGTTCGGCGCTCTTCGGCGTCGCCAGGCTCGGCAGGTCGGCGCGGGCGCAGATCAGTGCGGTGGAGGCGCGGTGCTCGAGGCCGCCGTAGCCGTCGCCCACCGCCATGGTCATGAACACGTAGCGGTCCATCGGCGCGCGCTTGCCCTGCGGGTCGAAGAAGGCGATCTGGGTTTCGCAGATGGCTTTCAGGTCGGCCTGCAGGCGCGCCATGTCGAGGTTCGGCACGCGGCCGGTGATGACGATGTCGTGCGGGATGCCGTGCGCCTTGAAGGTAGCCAGTTCGAACTCGCCCATCTCGACCGGATGGTCGATCAGTTCGTCGTAATTGGCCGCGGCATAGGTGCCGAAGCCGTAGCGCTTGGCGCCCAGCTCCCGCATCGCGGTGGCCACGCGCCAGCCCTTGGCGAGCGGATCGCCGGGGCGCTGGATGTCGACCTGGTGCGCCACGTCCTCCTGCCCCACCACGCGCAGGAATACGCTGGTGCCGTTGAAGAAGCCGTGGGTCTGGTCGAGGTGGGCGGCGCGCACCGACAGGTCCCAGGCGTACACCTCGTAGTGCAGGGTCAGCGGGCCGCTGACGCCCGCCGCGCGCCAGGAATGCTTGTCCAGTTTCGTGAGCAGGACGTCCTGGCCGCCGCTCTCGGCGCGGATGCGCACGATGTTGCGGGCGAACTCGCGAATCATGTAGCTGCCCGGGATCCATGCAGGCAGTGCGAACACCTGTCCGTCCGGGCTGGGTGCCGCTACCGTGACCGTGACATTGAACAGGTGGCCGGCCAGGTCCTTCGGAACGATCGTGTAGAGGATGGCTGGCTGCTCGGGCTTCTTTTTCTGGGAAGGTTTTTTCATATTGATAGGATGATCATGCGACCGGAATATGCTCCCTAGTGTAATCGGATTCGATCACGTCTGGAAACTTTGACATGCATATGTCATCCTGGCAGGTCCGCCGGTGTATCGATGTCGCGAAGGATGCCCGGATCGTCGACCTCGACCTCGGTTACCGGGTGCGCCTGCAGCAGCCGGCGTGCGCCCTGGTCGCCGCCAAGGCCCAGCAGCGCGTCACGATGGGAGCCTGCGAACGCGACCGGATTGCCGCGCCGTCCGCCATGGACCGGGACCGCGATGCCGGCGCCTCCCACGACGGCATCGCGCAGCGCAGCCAGGGTGGCCGCCCGAACGAAGGGCATGTCGCCCAGCGCCACCAGCCAGCCCTCGGCGGGCAAGGAATGGCGGATGGCGTGCACCAGCGAGGCGCCCATGCCGGTATCGGCCTCCGGGCACAAGCTGACCTCGCAGCCGAGCGCGCGCAGGAGATCGGCGACGCCGCCATCGTCGGGCGGCACGACGGCAATCACACGGGGAACACAAGCGAGGAGAAGACGCGCGCTGGCGACCACCACGGGGTCGCCGCCGGCGAGCTGCTGGAGCAGCTTGTTGTTCCTGCCTTCAGGATCGAAGCGGCGGCCCCGACCGGCGGCGAGCAGGATGCCGGTCGGTTCCATGCGCGTCAAGCCGTGGCGAGGTCGAACGGCAGCTTGCGCAGGCGCTTGCCGGTCAGCCGGAACACGGCGTTGGCAAAGGCCGGCGCCAGCGGCGGCAGGCCCGGCTCGCCGATGCCGGTCGGCGGCTCGTTCGAGGGCACGATGTGCACCTCGACCTGCGGCATCTCGTGGTGGCGCGCCACCACGTAATCGCCGAAGTTCTGCTGCTCGACCACGCCGTCCTTGAGCGTGATCGCGGCGCCCGGCAGGGTCATGCCGAGGCCCATCAGGGCCGCGCCCTGCACCTGCGCCTCGATCGACAGCGGGTTGACCGGCTGGTTGCAGTGCACGCCCGCGACCGCGCGGTGCAATTTCGGAACACCCTCGACCACCGAGGCTTCGACCACATAGGCCACCACCGTGCCGAAGGACTCGTGCACGGCCACGCCCCAGGCGCGGCCCTTCGGCAGCTTGCGCGTACCGTAGCCGGACTTGGCCACCGCCAGGTCGAGCGCCGCACGATGGCGCGCGTGCTTCTCGCCCATCAGCCCCTTGCGGTAGGCGACCGGGTCGAGCTTGGCGGCATGGGCCGCCTCGTCGATCAGGGTCTCCATGACAAAGGCGGTGTGGGTCGAGCCCACCGAGCGCCACCACAGCACCGGCACGTTCTGCGTCACGCCGTGCACGCTCAGGTTCATCGGCACGGCATAAGGCTCGCCCATGCCTTCGATGGTGGTGCCGTCCACGCCGTTCTTGACCATCATCGGCTCGAACAGGGTGCCGGCCATGATCGACTGGCCCACCACCTTGTGGTCCCAGGCCACGATCTGGCCCTTGGCGTCGAGGCCGATATCGGCGCGGTGCACATAGGCCGGGCGGTAATAGCCGCCGCGGATGTCATCCTCGCGACTCCACACCACCTTGACCGGACCGCTTTTACCTGCTGCGCGCCAGGCCTTCGCGATGCGCACGGTGTCGCCCATCCAGTCCGAGGCCGGCACCGCGCGGCGGCCGAAACCGCCGCCCGCCATCATCGTGTTGATCGTCACCTGCTCCGGCTTGAAGCCGAGCAGCCCTGCGGCGACCTGCTGGTCGACGGTCTGGAACTGGGTGCCGGCCCAGATGGTGCAGGCATCATCCTTCAGGTCGACCACGCAATTGAGCGGTTCCATCGGCGCGTGCGCCAGATACGGGAACTCGTAGACGGCCGATATCTTGTGGGCCGCGCTTGCCAGCTTCGACACGTCGGCCGCGCGCGCCACGCTGCCGCCCGGCGCCTTGGCCAGCTGGCGGTATTCCTCCAACTGGCGTGCGCTGTCGACCTTTGCGACGGCGCTGCTATCCCATTCGGCCTGCAGCGCCTCGCGGCCCTGCTTCGCCGGCCAGTAGCCGGTCGCGAACACGGCGACGCCGCGCGCCCCTCGGTCCAGCTCCACTTCCAGCACCTCGACCACGCCCTTGACTGCGCGCGCCGCGGCGGCATCGAATTTCGCCACCTTCGCGCCGAACACCGGCGGACGTGCGATCACCACGGTCAGCGCATTCTCCGGCTTGAAGTCGATGCCGAACTGCTGGTGGCCGCTCGACTTGGCGCGCGCGTCGATGCGGCGCATCGGTTTGCCGATGTAGCGGAACGCCTTGGCATCCTTGAGCACCACGGTGGCGGGCACCGGCTGCTTCATGGCGGCGTCGGCCAGCGAACCATAGCTCGCCTTCAAACCGTTCGGACCGAGCACCATGCCTTTCGACGTCGTGAGCTTGGAAGGATCGACCTTCCACTGCTCGGCCGCGGCCGCGACCAGCATGGCGCGGGCGCGCGCACCGATCTCGCGGTATTGCGTGAAGCCGCGCGCAATGCTGCCTGAGCCGCCGGTGATCTGGATGCCGAAGGCCGGATCCTTGTAGACGTCGCCGGCCGGCGCCAGTTCGCCGCGCATCTGCGACCAGTCGGCGTCGAGTTCTTCCGCGATCAGCATCGGCAGCGAGGTGTGCACGCCCTGGCCGAATTCGAGGCGGTTGACGATGACAGTGACGCTGTTGTCGGGCGCGATGCGCAAGAACGCATTCGGCGCATACACCTTGGCATCGGCGGCGTTGGCAAAGCGGTTGGCGCCCGGCAGGGTGAAGCCGAGCACCAGGCCACCTGTGGCGGCAGCGCCGGCTTTCAGGAAGCCGCGGCGCGACAAGCCGGCGCCTGCCGAACGTGCAACGGCGGCGCGGTCGATCCAGTCGAATTTCATGGTGCGCTCCTCAGGCGAGGGTCTTGGCGGCATCCTTGATGGCCGCGCGGATCCGTTGGTAGGTGCCGCAGCGGCAGATGTTGCCGCTCATCGCGTTGTCGATGTCGGCGTCGCTCGGGCGCTTGTTGGTGCGCAGCAGGGCCGCGGCGCTCATCACCTGCCCGCTCTGGCAGTAGCCGCACTGGGGCACGTCGTGCTTGACCCAGGCATCCTGCACGGCCTTGCCGACCTTGTCGTTTTCCATCGCTTCGATGGTGGTGATCTTTTGGCCCTGCACGCTCGAAATCGGCGTGACGCAGGAGCGGATCGGGTTGCCGTCCAGGTGCACGGTGCAGGCGCCGCACAGCGCCGCGCCGCAGCCGAACTTGGTGCCCGTCATGTTGAGGTTGTCGCGCAGCGCCCAGAGGATGGGCGTGCTGGGGTCGGCGTCGACCTGGAGGTCGCGCCCGTTGATGTTCAAGGTGACCATGTACTGCTCCCTGTTTGGACTGCCTGTTATTGACTTCGTTATGCGTGGCGACCTTGCCGCCACGGTGCTGCTGCTTCTTTTTACTTGAGCGAATCGAGCTTGGCTTCCAGGCCCTTCAGGTCGATCGCGCCCGGGATGCGCGAGCCGTCGGTGAAGAAGATCGCCGGGGTGCCCTGGATGCGCAGCTTCTGGCCGAGCGCCAGCACCTTGTCGTTCGGCGACTCGCAGGCGGCGGGTGCCGTCGGCGGCAGCTTGCCGTTGATCATCCAGTCATCCCAGGCCTTGACGCGGTCGGCCGCGCACCAGATGTTCTTCGACTTCACGAACGAATCCTCCGACAGGATGTTGTACATGAAGGTGTAGATGGTGACGTTGTCGATTTCCTTGAGCGTGGTCTGGCGCAGGCGCTTGCAGTAGCCGCAGTTCGGGTCTTCGAACACGGCGATCTGGCGCTTGCCGTTGCCCTTGACCTGTTTCAGCGCCATCTCGAACGGCAGGTCGGTGAACTTGATCTTGTTGATCTCGTCGACGCGGGAGCGGGTCAGGTTGGTCGAGGTCTTGGTGTCGTAGACGTGGCCGATGAACAGGTATTCGCCCTTCTTGTCCGTGTACAGGATGTCGCCGGCGACGCGCACTTCGTACAGGCCGCCATAGGGGGTCTCACGGATCGCTTCGATCTTGGCGCCGCCCAGGCGCGGTTCCAGGGCCTTCTTGATGGTGGCCTCGGTGGTGTTCTGCGCCTCGACGCAAGATGCGAGCAGGCCCGTCGCCAGCAGCACGGCGACCTTCGTTTTCAACATGACAATTCCTTACAGGAGCTCGGTGCTCGGTTGGGTGATGATTTACTTGCCCATCGCATGCGCCATCAGGCGGCGCTTAACTCCGGGCAATTTATCGAGCAAGTTTAATCCGAAATTACGCACAACGCGTAGGGGTTCGAGGTTGGCGCCGAACAAACGCTCTAACCCGTCAGTGGCCCATTGCATAAGCAGCACGTCTTCCTTGCGTTTGCGGGCATAGCGCGCCAGCACCCGCTCGTCGGCGATGCCGCGGCGGTCTTCGCGTTCGCGCAGCACCGTCAGGAGGTCGACGATGTCGCCGAAGCCCAAATTCATGCCGTGCCCGGCCAGCGGATGCACGGCGTGGGCGGCGTCGCCCACCAGCGCCACGCGCGGCGCAACCAGCGAATGCGGACGCACCAGCGCCAGCGGCACTGCCTTGACGGCTTCCGGCTGCAGCGGACGCAGCGTGCCGAGCTTCTCGTCGGCGTATTCTGCCAGGCGGATCGCCATTTCCCCGAGCGACTCGTCCATCAAGGTGTCGGCCAGGGTTTCCGGAGCCGACCAGACCAGCGAGACGCGGTTGCCGGGCAGCGGCAGCAGCGCGATGATGCCGTCGGCGCAGGTGAACCACTGGGAGGCGGCGCCATGGTGCGGCTTGTCGCAGGCGAAATTGGTGACGATGGCGCGCTGGTGGTACATGCGGTAATCGACCCCGATGTCGCACTGCCCGCGCACCCAGGATTCGCGGCCGTCGGCGCCGATCACGAGTTCGCAGGCGATCTTGGTGCCGTCTTCCAGCAGCACGGCGGCGCCGAGATCGCTGCAGGTGAGATCGCAGGCGCAGCCGGTGACCAGCTGGACATTGGCGGCGAACTTGAGCGCCGCGTCCAGCGCGCCGTTCAGGTTGCTGTCCTCGACGATCCAGGCCAGGGTGCCGACGTGGGCGCCGAAGGCGTCAAAGCCGAGGTTGCCGCCCTGCTGGCCATCACCGCGGATATCCATTGCGTCGACCGGCTGGACCCGCGCCAGGTCGAGCGCCCCCCAGACCTTGAGCGAAGCCAGCAGGTCGTGCGCCGTGTGGTTCAGGGCATAGACCCGCACATCCCAGGGTTTCTCCGCGGCCGAGGTGCTCGGTGTCTCTGGCGCCGGGCGCGACGGCGGCACCAGCAGGGTGACGCTGTATCCCGACTGGGCGAAACCGAGGGCGGCAGTCTTGGCGATGGCGCCGTTGCCGACGATGCAGACGTCGCTGCGATGCTGGGCGGAGGTGGTAGTCATGAAACACATTATAGCGAGATGTCAACAGCGCGCCCCGCCGTCCTCGTGGCGTGCCGGGCGAACGGAGGCACGCGGGGCTTGCGCAGATGAAAATCGCTGGCTATAATCATGCCTCTCTTGGCCTGGTAGCTCAGTTGGTAGAGCAGAGGATTGAAAATCCTTGTGTCGGTGGTTCGATTCCGCCCCGGGCCACCAAGAATTCAGCAGTACCGACAATGAGCGCCACCTTCGGGTGGCGTTTTTGTTTTCCCCGCCGCTTTTTTTATCCGGAGTCCGCCATGTCCACCCTGCCACCCTGCCCCGCTTGTAGCTCCACGTTGACCTATGAAGACGGCTCGGGCAACTACGTCTGCCCGGAATGTGCGCACGAGTGGCCCATCCAGGCCGCCGCGCAGGAGGAAGCGGCGCAGCGCGTCTGGCGCGACGCGGCCGGCAACCTGCTGCAGGATGGCGACTCGGTCACCGTCATCAAGGACCTCAAGCTGAAAGGCGGTGGCGGCGTCGTCAAGCAGGGCACCAAGGTCAAGAATATCCGCCTGGTCGACGGCGACCACGATATCGATTGCAAGATCGAAGGCTTCGGCGCCATGAGCCTGAAATCGGAATTCGTGCGCAAGAGCTGAGCCGGCAAACAGGCTCCACCAAAGAAAAACGCCACCGCATGCGGTGGCGTTCTCGTTGCGAGGTCTTGCGCTTATTTACGCTGCGCCGCCGACTTGTCGCGCGCCGCGCGGAACTCGGAGTCCGGCGCCCAGTTCGGCCAGCTGCTCGAGTTGGCCAGGTCGTTGCCGACCGCGTACAGCAGTTCCAGGTCGCGTGCCATGCCGGTGAAGGGCCAGCTCGGATCGAACGCGTCCGACGGCTGGTGGTAGTTCTTCTCGGTATAGGCTTCCTCGGCCGCCTTGCCCGCTGTCATGCCACCCTCGACCCGGTCCATGCCGGAACCGAAGGACAGCGCCGGCACGCCGCGCTTGGCGAATGGGAAGTGGTCGGAACGGAAGAAGTACCCCGCTTCCGGTTTCGGATCCGGCGAGTAGCTCAGGTTCCATTGTTTGGCCTTGGCTACCAGCTGGTCCAGCAGTTCCAGCTTGGCGCTGCCCGAGATGTTGAAGTCGCGCGAAGGGCCGTGCGGGCTCAGGGCGTCCATGTTGATCACGCCGACCGTCGAGGCCAGCGGGTACAGGGGATTGGAGGCGTAGTACTCGGAACCGAGCAGGCCCTTCTCTTCCGCCGTCACCGCCAGGAACACGACGCTGCGCTGCGGCGCCGGTTGCTTGCCGTAGGCGCGCGCCAGTTCCAGCATGGCGGCAATGCCGGTGGCGTTGTCGATCGCGCCGTTATAGATCTTGTCGCCCTTGGCATCCGGCTGGCCCACGCCCAGGTGGTCCCAGTGGCCGCTGTAGATCACGTACTGCTTGGGCTGCTTGCTGCCCTCGCGGATCGCCACCACGTTCTTCGACTTGATTACCTGCGCATCGACCGCGTAGTCGGCCGACAGGGTCACGCCCTTCAGTTCGACCGGCTTGAAGTCGCGGGTCTGGGCCTGTTTCTTGGCCGCTTCGTAATCGAGTCCGGCCGACTTGAACAGGCTGGCGGCGAGGTCGCGCTGGATCCAGGCTTCCACCGGCGCATGCGACTTGAGCGGCTCCTTGCGCACCACGTCGTACATGGTGTTGGTGTTGGAGTTCTTCACCGTCGGCCAGCCGTAGGAAGCCGGCGCGGTTTCATGCACGATGATGGTGCCCAGCGCGCCGCGGCGCGCCATTTCCTCGAACTTGTAGGTCCAGCGGCCGTAATAGGTCATGGCCTTGCCGCCGAATTCGCCCTTGCCGGTTTCGAAGTCCGGGTCGTTGATCAGGACCACGGCCAGCTTGCCCTTCAGGTCCACACCCTTGAAGTCGTCCCACTTGCGTTCCGGCGCGGTGACGCCGTAGCCGACGAAGACCAGCGGCGCGTTCTTGAAGCTGACCTGCTTCATGCCGCTCATGGAGGCGCGCACCGCCAGGTCGTCGCCCTGCTTCAGGCTGCGGCTCTTGCCGCCTTCCGTCACGGTCAAGGCGACCGGGCCCTTGATCTCGAAACGGCCGAGGGGCACGTCCTGGGTCCAGGCGCGCTTGCCGCCGGCGAGGTCACCGCCAGGCTGCAGGCCGGCGGCCTTGAATTGCTGGACCAGGTAATCGACGGTCTTGGTTTCACCCGCGGTATTCGGGCCGCGGCCCTCGAATTCGTCCGAGGACAGGACCTTGACGTCCTGGGACAGGCGTTTGGAGTCGAACTTCGGTGCTTCCGCCGCGTGGCTAGTCGCCGCGGCCAGGCTGATCAGGGCAAGAGTCAGGTTTTTCAATGCAGGGCTCCCTAGTTGAGAAAGTGCAAGGCGGCCACAGTACCACGCAATCCGCGACACTTCCACTTCTGCCCTGCCGGATCGGGGACATGCATGGACTGGCTTAGCGAGAACACGGTTCACACTGCGCGATTGCTGCGGTATTGAACCGATTTCATGACAAATGACCCGGTTCATTGATGGACTTATCCACAATTTTGGCTTAATTTCTGAGACAACAGCAGTACAACTCAACCAAGGAGCGCAACATGAAGAAGATCGTACTGGGTAGCCTCATTGCCTTCTCGCTGTCGGCAGCACAGGCGGCCGATATCGTCGATACGGCGAAGTCGGCCGGCAGCTTCAACACCCTGGTCACGGCCGTGCAGGCGGCCGGCCTGGTCGATACCCTGAAGGGACCAGGTCCGTTCACGGTATTCGCCCCAACCGATGCCGCCTTCGCCAAGATCCCGAAGGCCAAGCTGGATGCGCTGCTGAAGGACAAGGCTGCGCTGACCAAGGTGCTGACCTACCACGTGGTGCCCGGCAAGGTGATGGCTGCCGACGTCAAGCCGGGCCAGGTCAAGACCGTGGAAGGCAGCAGCCTGACCGTGAGCGCCCAGGGCGGCGCGGTATCGGTCGACAAGGCCAAGGTCGTGAAAACCGACGTGCAGGCCGACAATGGCGTCATTCACGTCATCGATACGGTGATCATGCCGAAATAAGCGTCAGCGCCTCCCCCAGGCGATGCCGGCCAGCGACGCTGGCCGGCATTTTTTCTTGGGTGGCGCCCGGCGCACGGATGCGATAATGCCTCTCCCGATGCATCCACAACTGCGGAGACTCCCATGCCCCATATCGCCGGTATCGACCACGTCCAGGTCGCCACTCCTCCGGGCGCCGACGACGCGGCGCGCGCCTTTTATGGCGGCGTGCTGGGACTGCCGGAAGTACCGAAGCCGGCGCCGCTGAACGCTTCGGGCGGGGTGTGGTTCACGGCCGGCAGTTCGCAGCTGCACATCGGAGGCCAGGCCGGCTTCGTGCCGGCCAAGAAGGCGCACCCGGCTTTCTTCGTCGAGGACTTCGACGCCTACTGCACCCTGCTGCGCGAACGTGGAGTGGAAGTACGCGAGGAAGCCCAGGTCTACGGGCGACGCCGCGCCGGCATCGAAGACCCGTTCGGCAACCGGATCGAATTGATCGAGGCTTCCACCGGCTGAGCGGAGATCGACCACGCGCGCAGCGTATGTGCGCCGGACATCCAGTCCGCGCGCTAGCATGATGAGCCCAACAACAGGACCCTCATCCATGAACAGGAAAACACCCTCTCCCTTATTGAAGGGCGCCGTTGCTGCCGGCGTGGCGCTGCTGGGCATGAAAGCCTATGTCGCGGCCAAGGCCGCACGCAGCACGCTCGCCACCATCGACAAGCTGGACGTCGCCCGCTACATGGGCACCTGGTACGAAATCGCGCGCTTTCCCAACCGCTTCGAGCGCAAATGCGCCGGCGACACCACGGCGACCTATACCGCCCTGCCGGACGGCAGCGTCAAGGTCGAGAACCGCTGTCGTCGTCACGACGGCGGCAGCGAACTGGCGCAAGCCATTGCGCACCAGGTCGGCGGTCCCGATTCGCCCAAGCTGCGCGTGCGCTTCGCACCGGCGGCGCTGTCCTTCATTCCGCTGGTCTGGGGCGACTACTGGATCGTCGATCTCGACCCCGCCTATTCCCTCGCCGCGGTCAGCGAACCGGGGCGCGACTACCTGTGGATCCTGTCGCGCACGCCGCGGGTAGAACAGGACCGCTACGAGGCCCTGCTGGCGCGCCTGGCGGCCCAGGGGCTCGAAGTCGACCGGCTGCAATTGACACCGCAGGCTTAATCAGTAAAAGGGCCCGCACAAGCGGGCCCTGTCGTCTGCTTCCTGAGGCAATGCTTACCAGAAGATCACGCGATCCTTTGGATCCAGGTACATCTTGTCGCCCGGCTTGACCTCGAAGGCTTCGTAGAAGCCCGGGTGGTTGCGCAGGCTGCCGTTGACGCGGAACTCCGCCGGCGAATGCGGGTCGGTCTTCACCTGCGAGATCAGCGCCGCGTCGCGCGCCTTGCCCTTGCGTGCCTGCGACAGGCCCATGAACAGGCGCTGTTCGGCGGTGAAGCCGTCGATCACCGGACCAGGCTTGCCCTTCAGGTAGATTTTGTAGGCGCGGCTGGCCATGATGGCGCCGGCGTTGTCGGCGATGTTCTCGCCCAGGGTCAGCTCGCCGTTCAGGTGGTAGCCCGGCAGCGGGCTGTAGCCGGCGTACTGGTCGACCAGCACCTTGCCGCGCGCGGCGAACTGCTTGGCGTCTTCCTCGGTCCACCAGTTGCGCAGGTTGCCGTCGCCGTCATACTGCGAACCCTTGTCGTCGAAGGCGTGGCTGATCTCATGGCCGATCGAGATGCCGACCGAGCCGTAGTTCACCGCCGGCTCGGCGTCGGCGTCGTACAGCGGGTACTGCAGGCGCGCCGCCGGGAACACGACTTCGTTCAGGGTCGGGCTGTAATAGGCATTGACGGTCTGCGGCGACATGCTCCACACCGTGCGGTCGACCGGCTTGCCGAGGCGGTTCACCATGTAGTCGTGGCCGAACTCGCGCGCGCGCATCATGTTGCCCACCAGGTCGTTGCGCACGATCTTCAGCTTCGAGTAATCGCGCCACTTGTCCGGGTAGCCGATCTTGACGTTGATCTTGGCCAGCTTGGCATGCGCCTGCTTCTTGGTCTCCGGCGACATCCATTCGAGCTGGTCGATGCCTTCGCCGAAGGCGGTGATGAAGTTCTTGGCCATGTCCAGCACCTGCTGCTTGCGCTCGGCCGGGAAGTGGCGGCTGACGTAGGCCTTGCCCACCACTTCGCTCAGGGTGCGGTTCACTTCGGCGATCGCGCGCTTGTCCAGGGGACGGTTTTCCTTCGAGCCGGATAGCACGGCGCCGCGGAAGGCGAAGCTCTCATCGACAAAGGCCTGCGACAGGTAAGGCGCGTAGGCGCTGAGCATGCGGAACTCGAAATACGACTTCCAGGTGTCGACCGGCGTCGCCGCAATCAGCTTGTCCAGACCCTCGAGGTAGGACGGCTGGCTGACGATCACCGAGCTCTCCTTGCCGGCGCCCGTGCCCTTCAGGTAAGTAGTCCAGTCGAAGCCGGGGGCCAGGGTGCGCAGCTCGGCCAGGGTCTTCTTGTTGTAGCGCTTGACCGGATCGCGGTTCTCGACCTTGGTCCACTGGATGCGGGCGATCTCGGTTTCCAGGGCCACGATCTGCTGCGCCTTGCTTGCTGCATCCTGGTGACCGGCCAGCGCCAGCATCTTCTCGACGTGGGCCTGGTACTTGGCGCGCGTGTCCTTCAGGCGCGCGTCCGCATCGTTCAGGTAGTAGTCGCGGTCCGGCATGCCGAGGCCCGACTGCGAGATGCCGACCACGTAGCGGGTCGAGTTCTTGTTGTCCTGGCCCACGCCCATGCCGATCGGGGCGTCGACGCCGATGCGGTCGAGGTGTGCCATCAGGGCCGCCAGGCCGCGCTTGTCCTTCAGCGCCTGGATGCGCGCCAGTTCCGGCTTGAGCGGCGCCAGGCCGAGCTGGTCGCGCCTAGCCTGGTCGACGTAGCTGGTGTACAGGTCGCCGATCTTCTGGGCTTCCGAACCGGCTTTGGCATCCTTCTGGGCGGCGGCTTCAGCGATGATGGCGGCGATCTGCTGCTCGACCTTGTCCTGCGCGATGTTGAAGGCGCCCCAGCTGGAGCGGTCGGACGGGATCTCGACGTCCTTCAGCCACTTGCCCTGGGTGTAGCGGAAGAAGTCGTCCTGCGCGCGCACCTCGCGATCGATGGCCGCGACTTCGATGCCGGATCCCGCGGCGGCCGCTGCCGATGGCGCTGCCGTACTGGCAGGTGCGGCGTCGTGGGCGCCGGCCTGGGACGCGACGGCAAACAGCCCCGCGATCAAAGTGCTGCACAGGCGTCGTTTCATCTCTCTCTCCAGATTGTTGGTATTGGGAACCGGTCGATCCTAATCCAACAGCCAGAGCAATGCCAAGCGCATTTTTGTATGCGGATTGTTTCAGGGCGCCCGTCAATACAGGCGCTATCACTTACTTTCCGCGCACCACCTGCAGCTTCACCTTCTTGCCCTGGCGGTAGGTGTACAAGGTCATGCCGGCGTCGCGCAGGTCGCCCTTGGGATCGAAGGCGATGCTGCCGGTGACGCCTTCGTGCCGGACCGCGTGCAGGGCCGGCACGAAGCGCGCAGGTAGGGTGGAACCGGCCTTCTGCATCGCCGCGGCGAACACCATTACCGCATCGTAGGCATAGGGAGCATAGGTCTCGACCGGGTGGCCATAGCGCTGGCGGAAGCGCTCGCCGAAGGCATTGAAGGCCTGTTCCTGGGCGCCGGTGACGCCGCCCGCGACCGCGCAGAAGACCTTGTCGTCACCCAGCGCATCGCCGGCCAGCAGCGGCAGCTTTTCCGAGCAGACGCCATCGCCGGCCACGAACTTCGCCTGCAGCCCGAGGGTCTTCATCTGCTTGAGCATGGGGCCGGCCACGGCATCCATGCCGCCGTAGAAGATCACATCCGGACGGTGGCCGCGGATCTGGGTCAGGATGGCGCTGAAATCGGTCGCCTTGTCGTGGGTGAACTGGCGGCTGACGATGGTGGCGCCGCCGGCCGCGCGTACCTCGCGTGCGAACTGGTCGGCCAGGCCCTGGCCAAACGCGGTGCGGTCGTCGATCACGGCGATGCGTTTGCCCTTCAGGGTGCCGAGCGCGTAGCGCGCCAGCGTGCGCCCGATCAGGTTGTCGTTGGCCACCACCCGGAAGGCGGTCTTGTAGCCCTGGTTGGTGTACACCGGCGTGGTGGCGGCCGGCGAGATCTGCGGAATGCCGGCGCTGGCATAGATCTTCGAGGCCGGCACTGTCGGCCCGGAATTGAGGTGGCCGACGACGGCCGCGACGTGCGCGTCGACCAGCTTCTGGGCCACGGCGGTGCCGGTCTTGGGATCGCTGGCGTCGTCCTCGGCCTGCAGCACCCAGGTGATCTTCTTGCCGCCGATGGCGATGCCCTTGGCGTTCAGCTCGTCGATCGCCATGCGGGCGCCGTTCTCGATGTCCTTGCCCTGGTGGGCGCCAGGACCGGACAACGGCGAGGCGGTGCCGATCCGGACTTCGGTCTGGGCCCGGGCCGGCGCGGGGAGCAGCGAGATGGAAACGAGGGTGCAGCAAACGGCGACGGCAGTACGCATGGCAAGCTTTCTCGAATGAATGTATTCGATTGTACTGCCGGGCTGGCGCGCCACCAACCGCCACGCGTGCGGGACGCCACCGGACCGCGCAGGCGGCCCGGTGAAGCATGTTAATGGAGCACTTCGGGCGTGCGCTTGATGATCACGGCCTCGAGGTATTCGGCCGGCACCACCAGCGAGCTGTCACCCGCGATATTGGAACGCTCGAGCAGCGCGCTGAGGTCCTGCTCCAGCGCCTGCCTGCCGGCCGGGTCGAGCGCGCCGAAAGCCTTGAATACCGGCCCGTAGTAGTCGCGGAAGACCTGGATCATGTGCGCCGGCGAGGCATAGCGGAAATTGAAGATGCGCGGCTGGGCGCGGATGCTGGCGGCCCCATCGCCGAACAGCTGGCGCACATACGCTTCGCTGCCCCACATGGCGGGCGACACCAGGCCCGCCGGCGGCGGCACGTAGCGCCCCACCGTCTTGAACATCTGGCCGATGAAGCCGTCCGGCGTCCAGCTGGCGATGCCGATGCGCCCGCCGCCGCGCACCACCCGCATCATCTCGGCAGCGCTGCGCGCATGGTCGGGTGCGAACATCACGCCGAAGGTCGACAGCGCGACGTCGAAGCTGCCGTCGTAGAACGGCAGGGCCTCGGCATCGGCCTCGCGGAATTCGACCTCCAGCCCTTCGGCCGCGGCGCGCTGGCGCCCTTTCTCGAGCAGGGCCGGGACATAGTCGGTGGAAGTCACGCGCGCAAAACGGCGCGCTGCGGCCAGCGTGGCATTGCCATTGCCGGCGGCGATGTCGATCACGCGCTCATTGGCGCGGATGTCGGCGGCTTCGGCGAGCGATTCGCCGACGATCTGCAGCGTCACCCCGACGATGGCGAAGTCGCCGCTGGCCCAGGTGGCCTGCTGGCGCTGTTTGATCGCCGCGTAGTCGGGCATGGGCGCGTCGGGCGGCTGGCGCGGCGAGGGTGTGGAAGTGCTGGGTTGGCTCATGTCAGTCTCCTTGGAAGACCCGGCAGCGGGTGCATGCTTGGACGCACGGGCAGAAACAAGATTCGGCAGCGCCCTGCCGGTACCTACAGGGTAGGACGGGGCGGGCAGAAGTCCAGCGGCGCGCACGGCTGGCGGCGTCGGTGCGCCGGGGTTCCGGAACCGGCGATATACTGGGTTCATAGCCTGATCGACATGCCGCGAAGCATGCGATTGCCATTTCATGCGCGTTTCCGCAGCGCTATTCATGTGCCGCGGAAGCCTCTAACAATTCACTACTGACAGGGGGTAGCATGCCAACAACCTGGATTCTTTCGGCCAACGCAGGCCGTGCAAGGTTCTTCGCGGAATCGGACCCTTCCGAGCCGCTGCAGGAAATCGAAGACATGGTCAGTCCGGCCGCGCAGCTGCGCACCGTGGACACCGAAACCGACACGCTGAGCCCGACCGCGGCGTCGGGCAGCCGGCACAACATCGGCGGCAACGAGGGCGCCGGCATGGCCCACAATGCCAAGGCGGGCGCGCCGAACAAGCTGTACCAGCCGGCGCAGACACCCGACCAGCACGCGGCCGACCTGTTTGCCAAGGATGTCGCGACCTATCTTCTGAAGGCGCACAACGAGGGACGTTTCCAGCAACTGATCGTGTCGGCGTCGCCGGACTTCCTGGGCGTCCTGCGCACCAAGCTGGATGGACAGGTGCAGAAGCTGCTCAAGTCCGAGTTCAACAAGGACTACACCCACTCCAGCGCACAGCAGCTGCGCGAACAGCTGCACGCCCTGCAGGCCAAGTCGGAATAAGCGGGCCGGGCCACGCTCGAACGCCAGCCGCGGCTGGCGTTTTTTACGCCGGTACCAGCCCGGCCTCCCCGATGCAGACCTGGTTGCGCCCGCCCTGCTTCGCCACGTACAGCATCGCGTCGGCGCGCAGGAACAGTTCGTTCTCGCTGCGGCAGTCGGGATAGGCGGCGACCCCGCCGCTGAAGGAGAAGTGGCGCGTGTCGCCTGGCGCCACCTCGAAGGGAATCGCGCCGAAGGCCTGGCGCATGGCATCCAGCCGGCGCCTGCCCTCGGTCAGGCCGCAGTCCCAGAACACCACCACGAACTCCTCGCCGCCGAAGCGGCTGAGCAGGTCGCACTCGCCCAGCTGCGTCGCCAGCGTCAGGGACAAGCGCTTGATCACGATGTCGCCGAAGTGGTGGCCCCAGGTGTCGTTGATGGTCTTGAACTTGTCGATATCGATGACGCCGAAGGCCAGCGGGCAGCCTTCCTGGGCCGCGCGCCAGATCAGGCCCTGGGTCTTCTGTTGCAGGCCGACCTTGTTCAAGAGGCCGGTGGCGCGGTCCTTGCCGATCAAGTCCTTGTTGATGCGGATCTTGTTCGCGCGACTGACCAGCTGGGCCGCCAGCAGTTCCGGCTCGCAGTTCGCCAGCACGGCGTCGAAGCCGTCCGCCAGTGCGCGCCGGGTCAAGAGGGAATCGGGACGGCACTGCAGCAGCGCGATCTCGCGCACCGGATCGGCCTCGATATTCTTTTGCAGCACCCGCACGATGGCGTCGGTGCGCCCGTATTCGGTATCGGTCACCAGGACCAGGTCGGGCTGCAGTTCCTTGACCCGCAGGTGCAGGGTCTGGGCATCCGGATGGCGCAGCACTTCGACCCCGCGCGCCAGCAGCGCCGCATCGTCCAGGCCCGGCACCTCGCCCAGCACCACCATGCGTACCGGGTCGCCGCGCTTCTTCTGCACGAACAGCTTGAACAGCTTGTCGACCAGCACGTCGTTGGCGATCGGCTTCTCGGCATACGCCAGGCAGTGGCTGTCGACCAGGCGCTGCTGCAGCAGGAAGCGGCTGCCCTGGCGCGCGCTCTGCAGGTAGACGTAGCTGTGGTCGCCCGGCAGGCGCTGCAGCAGTTCCCCCAGCATCAGGGTGCGCCGCCCGTCAGGCATGTCGGCCTGCAGGTTGTGCAGGGCGTCGAGGTCGATCACGTACAGGTTGTCGCCACCATCCTTCGCCACCGCGTCCACGAAACGCGAGACGTCATCGAAGAACAGGATGTCGAAGTCGTACTTGTGAGCGTGCAGAAGCAGCTCGGCCCGGTTGTCCTTGATGAAGAAGCTCTGCGACAGCAGCAGGACATGGTTCCTGTACAACGGCGCGGTGTGCGGCATGTTTCCTCGACTTCCTTGCTGAATGATGCTTTGTTGCATTTATTGCAGGAATCTTTATTGTGTCGCGGGCGGCCTTAAAACGCAATCGACATTACCTGCACGACAATAAAAAAGCCGGCCCATAGACGACAGGGCCGGCTCCGCGGTACTGCGCGGCCGCCGCAGCGGCCGCGCAACATCCGCTTATTCCACTTCTTGCGGCTGGCGACGGGCGTTGAGGAACGGCGGCACCGGATCGGTGGTATCGACTTCGATCACCGTGGTGCCGACGGTCGCGCCGCCGGTCTTGTAGCCGATGGCGCCCATGTGGCGCTTGCCGACCGCCAGGCCCGACCACGACACGCCGACCTGGGTGATGCCGCCGGCCACGACCACGCTTGGTGCGACGACCTTGAAGTTGCCGCCGGTGGAGGTCGGGGTGACGACCCACGAGGACAGCTTGTAGGTGTCCGAGCCGTTCTTCGGCGCGTAGCCGATCACGCAGACGCGGTAGTCGCCCGCGACCGGGTTCACCAGCTGCACGTTCTCGTTCGAGGTGGCGTTACCGCTGCTGGCGACCGACGCATAGGCGCCGTTGGTGCCCTTGCGCATCACGAGCAGGTCGAGGTCGCTGTTGCCGCCCAAGGTGTCGCTGTCGTACAGGGCGAAGCGGGCCAGCATGGTGCCGGACGCGATCGTGAGGTCATGGGCGATGACACCGACGTTGCCACCGGTGGAGCAGGCTGCGGTGGTGGCGGTAAGGTTCGGCGCCTGCAGCACGGTCCGGGTGTCCTGGACGGCTGGGATCAGGCCGCCTTTTGCCACCGTCATCACGCCGCCGAAGCCGGTGCCGACCGGGATGAACTTGCTGCCGGACGTCGCTTCGCTGGTCACCGAGGTGGCGGTCGCGATCGAGGCTGCACGCACGGTCAGCGGGCTGCGCACCACGTGGCCGGCGCCGTCGTTCCAGGTCAGTTTGCCGTACACCCAGGTATTGAACGGTGCGCTGGTGCGGGTCAGCTTCAGGGTGAAGTCCGCCTTCTGGCCCGGAGCCAGGGTCAGCGACGCCGGTTCGATCGTCGCGCTGAAGCCGGCCAGGGTGACGGTCGGGTTGTAGGTCGCGGTGGTCGCGCCGACGTTGGTCACCGTGCGCTTCACGCTCTGCACACCCAGCATGTTGGCGACGGTGAGCGAGGCCAGGTTCAGGTCCCATGGCTGGATCGAACCGAAGTTGGTGCAGCTCGCCGAAGCCGGGTTGAGCGCATTGGCGCCGCACATGAAGCGGATCCAGTCCGGCATGCCGGCGTCGTACACCAGGCCCGGGTCGTCGGCCATGGTCGGACGCGCGAAGCCGGCGCCCTGGCCCCACGGCAGGTTGCCGTTGAAGCGGGCGGTCGGATCCCAGGCCTGGGCGCCGTTCTGGGTGTCGCCGAACACGTCCATTGCGGTGGTCATCAGGGCCGACTTGATCATCATCGGGGTCCAGTCAGGATGGCGCTGCTTGAGCAGCGCGGCCATGCCGGCGATGTGCGGCGAGGCCATCGAGGTGCCGCTATAGAACGCGAAATCAGTGGTCGGCGACGGGCTGCCGGCGGCAACCGCATTGCGCTGGTCCTTGCTCAGGTCGGCGGTGACGGCGGCCAGGATGTCGCTGCCCGGGGCCGAGACGTCCGGCTTCAGGATGTTGGCGTTGGCCACGTTCGGGCCGCGCGAGGAGGTGGTGCTCATCATCGGCGCCTGCACGGTCGGGTCGAGCACGCCGCGCAGGTTGCCCATGGCGGCGGTGGCCGAGGCATTGCTCGCCATGTAGGCCTTCAGCTTGTCGCCATCGACGCGTGCCAGGTGAATCGTCGAGATGGTATGGGCCTGGTTGATGATGGTGTTGGCGGTGCCTTCGGCGTTGGCGATGATCACGCCGACCGCGCCCGCCAGCTTGCCGTTGGCGCTCTTGTTGACCAGCACGTTGTCGCCGCGGTCGCAGACCAGGATCTTGCCGGCCACCTTGGCCGGATCCAGGTAAACCGGGGTGTTGGTACCGTCGGCCTTGCCGAAGCAGCGGTTCAGGTTGATATTGTTCGGATCGATTCCGGCCATGCCGGCGTCGCGCGCCAGGATCAGGGGGGTCGGGTCGTTCTTGGCATTCCCCGACGCGCCGGTCAGGGCCACGCCGTCGCCGAGGGTGACGTCGCCGACGTAGAGGCGATTGTGGGTGGCGTTGCCGACCGAGGTCAGCCATGGGCTGAGGTGGGCGGTCGGGGTGACGCTGGTCGCGCCCGGACCGCCGTTACCGGCCGAGGTGGCCACGAAGACGCCGGCCGCGGCCGCGCCCAGGAAGGCCTGCTCGGTGGCTTCGGTGAAGGTGCCGCCGCCGGCGTTCGGGCCGATCGAGAAGTTGATGACGTTGACGCCATCCTTGACCGCCTGTTCGATCGCGGCCACGCTGTTCGAGGTGGCGCAGCCGTTGCTGGCGGTGGTGGTGCCGGAGCTCCAGCACACCTTGTAGGCGGCGATGCGCGCGCGCGGCGCCATGCCGCTCACCTTGCCCAGGCTCAGGCCATTGGTGATGGCCGGGGTGCCGGCATTGCCGCCGGCGGTGCTGGCGGTGTGGGTGCCGTGGCCGCCCTTGCCTTCGACGCCGGCGACGGAGTCGCGGGCCGAAGCGAACTCGGTCCAGTGCAGTTGCTGGTTGGCTGCCTTGAAATAGCGTGCGCCGATCAGCTTGTTATTGCAGTTCGATGCCGAGAAGCCTTCGCCGGTTTCGCAGCTGCCCTTCCAGGTGCTCGGCGGCGCGGTATAGACCAGCTGGTCGCCGGTATGGCTCGGGGTGCCGGTAGCCGAATCGACGCGGTCGGCGAAGCTGGCGTGCTCCGGCCAGATGCCGCTGTCGACGATACCGATGATCATGTCCTCGCCGGCGGAGCCCTGGCCGCCCAGCTTGGACCACAGGCCGCCGGGACCGTCCAGGCCGATGAAGCCTGGGGTGTAGCTGGTGTCGAGCTGCAGGATCGAGTCGGCGGTGATGGCCACGACATTGCTGTTCTTCTTCAACGCGCGCACTTCGTCATCGGTCAGCATGGCCGAGAAGCCGTTCAGCACGACCTTGTATTCGTTGGTGATCTCGGCGCCGGCGATGGTGCTCATGACGTCGGCCTTCTTGCTGTCGAGGTAGCCGATGTAGGCCTGGACGCTGGAAGCGTCCACGTTCAGGCGCTGGCCCGGGGCCGGCTTGGTGGCAGGCAGGCCTTCGACGCCGCCTTCATAGGTGGCGACCGGCTTGTCGGCCAGCTGGATGATGTAGGAACGGCGTTCGCCGTCGGCCTGGGCGGCGCTGGCGGCCAGCAGGGACAGCGACAGCAGGACGGCGGAAGTGATGGGACGGAGTTTCATGTGGTGTTCTCCAGGCGCTCAGGCGGTGACGGTGGCGGAAGCGGCGATCTTGCGGCGGCGCAGCGCGAGCGCGCCCATGCCGAGGCCGATCAAGGCCATGCTGCCGGGTTCCGGCACTTCGGCCAGGTTGATGTTGTCGATGCCGAACTGGGCCTGGCCGAGCAGCGGGCTATCGAGGCTCGGGTAGATGCAGCTGGTGCCGTCGAACAGGCAGGCACGGAAGCTCAGGCTGGTCAGGGTGGCGCTCATGAAGTCGGCGGCCAGCGCGGCCGGACCGAACACCGGGTTGCCCGAGTTGTCGAACGCGCTCGTGAAGTCGAGGCTGGTGCTGATGGTGCCGCCGCCGAGCAGGTTGCCGACCAGGTTCAGGCGGCCGTAGGAGCCAGGCGCCAGGCCGCCGATCGGTCCCATGAAGCTGTAGTCGAAGCCGTTCAGGCGGAAAGTAGCCTCGGACCAGTTACGGGTGATCACGGCGCTGCCGTCGACAACACCAACGTAGAAGGTGGTGTTGTTGCCGCTCGGGCAGCCGCCCAGGGCGCAGGAGGTCGGGTCGCTACCGTTGACGGTGCCGCCGGCCAGGCCGGTGCCGTCGCCGAGGTTGTCGACCGCGGTCAGGCGGAACCCGTTCTCATCGATGGTTTCGCCACCCGCATAGACGGTCGGAAGCTGGGATTCGAAGGTGAGGACGGCTGCTGCCGCCGGCGCGGAGCCCAGCAGCGCGATTGCACCGGCCATGGCCAGCCCTAGTTTGGAGATCCCGCTCAGGGTACGGGAAGGACGTTTCAGGAAGCTTGGAGTCATTATTGTTTCCGCCTAATAGTTGAGTAACGATGCGCTGCCGTTTACGCACGCTGCATTTATTGCAAGAAATGTGCGTCTCAACTATATCAATGGAGACATTCTTTGACTGAAATAGTTGTTAAAAATAAGATTCGAAAATTCTATGCTTTGCCAGAATTAAAGATGGATTTCCCTATGAATATTGATCTAGATCATGCAATGTGCATCGTAGTTTTTTTTCTACACTTTTTTTCCCAAGCAAAACTTACTTGACAACGAGATAAGGCAATGATGCACTTCGTTACAAATTTCTTAACGGAAATTAAATAATTTCTTGCCGGCAAATAAATTAACAGGCTGCAGTGGTGCAGCCCAACTGTTTGTGACACTTTGGCTAGCGCCCGGCGCCCGCTGCTGGCGCGGCTCTACCGCATATTGTTACAGCACGACCCTATGCAGGGCCGCACCGATCCTGCTATAGTGGACGGGTTCCCGACGGATGCGCCACGCTTCCTGTCCGGCTTCCAAAACGCTGACCGCAGGTCGGCGTTTTTGCTTTGGAGCCGGCTTGATCGACTGTCAATTCAGCTTTGCCAATGCCGGTACGAAGACGCAGCGACCGGCCTACGCTACCATTGCCTGGCCGTTCGACGCGGCTCAAGCTCGACATGCTACCGACACTCCCGACCCAGCCATTCCAGCTGCCCCGCTCCATGTGGCGCGCCGCTATGCCATTCGCATCGTGTGCGCTGGCGCTGGCCGCCGCCTGGCCGGGCATGGCCGCCGCCGTGCCCGCACCCGCCTACGGCGCCGAACAGCTGAGCACCCTGATCAATGCCTACCGCATCGCGCCGGGCAGCTGCATGGGCCGCCCCGCCGCGCCGGTGGACGCGCTGGCGCCGCACCCGGCGCTGGCGCAAGTGCGCATCGGTCCCGCCACCTTTATCGAAACCGCGCTGGAGCGGGTCGGCTACGCCGCCGAGCGCGCCGACTCCATCAGCGTCACCGGCCCGGACACGCCGGCTGAGGCGATGGAAGTCCTGCAGCAGAAGTACTGCAGGACTCTGCTCGACAGCCGCTTTTCGGCGGTCGGCAGCTACCGCGACGGCAAAGAATGGACCGTGATCCTGGCGCGTCCGGCGCCGCCCCTGCCTTCCGAATCCTTCCCCGACTGGAACGAGGCGGGCAAGGCCATCCTGGCCGGAGTGAACGCGGCGCGCGCCAGTGCACGCACCTGCGGCACGGAACATTTTGCGCCGGCGCCACCGGTCAGCTGGAACCCGCGGCTGGGCGAGGCCGCCCTGGGCCACAGCCGCGACATGGCGGCGCGCCGCTACTTCAGCCACCGCGCCAAGGACGGCAGCCAGCCGGCCGACCGCGCGGCGCGCGCCGGCTATGCCTGGCAGCGGGTTGGCGAGAACATCGCCTTCGGCCAGAGCACGCCCGACGAAGCCGTGGCCGGCTGGCTCGACAGCCCTGGCCATTGCGCCAACATCATGAACCCGAGCTTCACCGAGATGGGCGCGGCCTACGGCATCGTCGCGGAAAAGCGCAGCGGCCTGGTCTACTGGACCCAGGTGTTCGGCCGGCCGCGCTGAGCGGCGGCCGTCCCTGGCTTGACCCGCGTACGTCGCCGCCACGCGCGCCAGGCGGACGTCCCGCTATATACCTTGCGCTAGACTCGGGAGGAGAGCGGCAGCCGCCGCGCCCATGCACAGGGAACCCATGCGACCGAATCTCGGCCTCGTCTGCATCACTGCATCGAAAGACGTCCGCTACCGCACGGTCACGCGCAAGCGCCTGCTCGAGCACAGCCTGGACGGCCAGCGCGCCTTGCTCGACGGGCTATACCGCGACAACATCCAGACCCTGGACAATGCGCTGCGCTATTGCGAACTTGAAGCCATCCGCCTGTACCGCCTTCCCTCCTCGATCTTCCCCTTCGCCGACGAGGACATCGGGCGCGAGGTGCTGGCGCCTTTTGCCGACACCCTGGCGCGTTCGGGCCGGCGCGCGCTGGAGCGCGGGATTCGCCTGGTGATGCACCCGGACCAGTTCGTGGTGCTCAGTTCGGATTCGGAAGGCGTGGTGGCGAACAGCGTCAAGATCCTGCAGATGCACGCCGACATCATGGACCTGCTGGAGCAGCCGCGCTCGCCCTGGGCCCTGCTCGAGATCCACGGCGGCAAGGGCAACCGGGCCGACGCCCTGGTCGAACGCATCGCCCAGCTGCCCGACGCCATCCGCTGCCGCCTTGGGCTGGAGAACGATGAATACGCGTATGGCGCGCAAGAGATTGCCGACATTTGCATGCGCGCCGGTGTGCCGATGGTGTTCGACGCCCACCACCACGTGGTGCATGCGAAGCTGTCGAGCTACGAGGATCCCAGCGTGGGCGAAATGCTCTTGAGGGCACGCGCGACCTGGGCCAATCCGGAGCACCAGCTGGTGCACATTTCGAACGGCCGCGAAGGCTTCAACGATCGCCAGCATTCCGACCTGATTGAGGTCATGCCCTCGTCCTACCTGGCGGCGCCCTATATCGAGATCGAGGCCAAGCTCAAGGAAGAAGCGATCCGCGGCCTGCGCGACTGGTCCGCTTCAGCGGTAACCTAGACCGGCGGCGCGACCTTCTCCAGCCAGGGCAGGACCACCGCCAGCAGCTCCGCGGGCGCCTCGATCGGCAGCATGTGGCCGCTGTCCTCGATGAGGGCAAACTCCGAACCTGGCAGGCCGGAATGCAGTTCCTCGGCTTCTTCGCGCGAACGCAGGCGGTCCTGTCCGGCCGCCACAATCAGGGTTGGGCAGCGGATCTCGTGCAGGCGCGCCAGGTCACTGGTGCGCACGATGCTCGACTGGCGCCGGAACACCTCGCCGCCGAGGCGCACGCCCATGGCGCGCACGCGTTCGATCAAGGCCTCGTTGGCGGCCTGTTTCGGATGCAGGGAGGTCGCGATCGCGGTCTTGCTCAGGCCCGAGAAAGACACCGAGGCGGCCGCCTTGCCGACCGTGCCGCGGCTCTGGCGCAGCGAAGGCGAGTCGGCGCGGGTGGAGGTGGCAATCATGACCAGGGCGCGCACCCGCTCGGGCGCCAGGCGCGCGATCTCACGGGCGACGTAGCCGCCCATCGAGAAGCCGACCAGGATGAAATTGCAGGGAGCGTTGGCCAGCGCGCGGGCGGCCATCGCTTCGATGCTGGTGTCGTGGCGCAGGTCGGCGTGCACCACCGGCCCGAATTGTTCGAGCGGAGTGCGCACCTCGTCCCAGAGTGTTTCGTCGGCCATGTAGCCGGGTACGAGCAGGATAGACATCGCGCCATGATAGCAAATGCGGCAATGACGCTTGCCCCCTGCGTCCTTCAGGCGGCGCGCTTCTTGGGCACGATGTCGCTCGCCATCATCTCGCCGAAGGGACCGGTGAGCGACTGCGCGCCGACGGCTTTGCCCTTGCCCAGCAGCGGGAACACCAGCTCGGCGAAGCGGTAGGACTCTTCCAGGTGTGGATAGCCCGACAGGATGAAGGTCTCGATCCCCAGCTCGGCGTATTCGCGCATGCGCGCGGCCACCGTTTCCGGGTCGCCTACCAGCGCGGTGCCGGCGCCGCCGCGCACCAGGCCGACGCCCGCCCACAGGTTGGGCGAGACTTCCAGCTTGTCGCGCCGTCCGCCATGCAGGGCAGCCATGCGCTGCTGGCCCACCGAATCCATCTTGGCGAAGGCCGCCTGCGCTTTGGCGATGACCTCGTCGTCCAGGTGGCTGATCAGCTCTTCGGCCGCGCGCCACGCGGCTTCGTTGGTCTCGCGCACGATGACGTGCAGGCGGATGCCGAAGCGCAGCGTGCGGCCGCGGCGTGCGGCGCGCTGGCGGATGTCGTCCAGCTTCGCAGCCACCGCCGCGGGCGGCTCGCCCCAGGTCAGGTAGACGTCCATCTGCTCGGCCGCCAGCGCGTGTGCGGGTTCGGAGGAGCCGCCGAAGTACAGCGGCGGGCCGCCCTCCTGTACCGGCGGGTAGAGCGTCTTGGCTCCTTTCACCTGAATATGCTTGCCCTCGAAATCGAAACCGGCCGCGCCGCCTTCGCCGGCCATGCTGGCGCGCCACACGTGGATGAATTCATCCGAGATTTCATAGCGTTTCGCGTGGTCGGCGAACAGGCCGTCCGCTTCGAGTTCGCCCTGGTCGCCGCCGGTCACGACGTTGACGAGCAGGCGCCCCTCGGACAGGCGATCGAAGGTCGCGGCCATGCGCACCGCGAGCCCTGGGGTGGACAGGCCGGGCCGCACCGCGACCAGGAACTTGAGGCGGCGCGTCGCGTCGATCAGCGAAGAGGCCACGATCCAGGCGTCTTCGCAGGAACGGCCGGTGGGCAGCAGCACGCCGTCGTAGCCGAGGGTGTCGGCGGCTACCGCGATCTGCTTCAGGTAGGCGCCGTCGACGGCGCGTGCGCCCTCCGAGGTGCCGAGGTAGCGGCTGTCGCCGTGGGTGGGCAGGAACCAGAATACGTCAGGGGTCGGCATCGGGCTTCCTCAGTTGGCCTCGCTGCGCGGCGCTGGCGCAGCGACGAAGGGACGCGGCGAAGCCGGCGCATGCGGCTTCAGCTCGGCAGGCGGTGCGGCGGGTGCGCGCTGGCCGACGCTCGCTTGCGCCGCCAGGGTGGCGGCAATCCCGGCGAAGGCCAGGCCCAGGTCGTGGCGGCGCGCCGCGCGGCGCGAAAAGTGTTCGTACATTGAATGATGCTCCTTCGGTGATTCAGGCGGCGGCGCGCAGTGGCCTGCCCAGCTCTGCGCCCAGCTGCTCGATGCCCTGTGCGATGCGCGCCGCGATTGGCGGCGCCAGCGCCAGGCCGTATTCGGTATGCCAGGACACCTGGTCCGAGGTCGCGTAGATGCTGGGAAGGATGAAGCGCGCCGACATCGAGGCCAGCACCGGCCGCAGCGCGTAATCGAGCGCCAGCATGTGCGACTGGCTGCCGCCGGTGGCGATCGGCAGCACCGCCTTGCCGGCCAGGCCGTCCTGCGGCAGCAGGTCGAGAAAGGCTTTCAGCAGGCCGGTGTAGGCGGCCTTGTAGACCGGCGTGGCGACCACGATCACGCTGGCCTCCTGCACCAGCTGCACGGCGCGCGCCAGTTCGGGGTTCGCGGTGTCGGCCAGCAGCAGCGCCTCGGCGGGCAGCTCGCGCACTTCGATGCGGCTCGGACGATGGCCCTGCAGGGCCAGGCGGTCGCCGATGTATTGCAGCAGCCGCGTGCACGAGGATTGCGGCGAGGGGCTTCCGCCCAGCAGTAAGACGCTCATGATGGGTCCAGGGATGACGATGGGGACAGACTAAAGCCCTCCAGGCGCCAACCAAACGAATTGTTTCGCTCATCGATATGCGGCCGGTGTTTTAACTTTTTGCTCATATCGAAGGACGGATTCCTTCGTTCACGCGGCGGCGGCGCCGATGCACACTGGCTGCACTGTTCAATCAAGTATCGCCGCCCATGTCTTCTTCCCTGTCCCCGCAGCGCCAGGACGCCGCCGCTCCCGCCGCGGATCCGCTAGCCATCGCCGCCGGCCTGGCCGAACGCCTGGCTGCCACCGCCGTCGAGCGCGACCGCGCCGGCGGCCACGCCGCGCAGGAACGCGCCTGGATCCGCGAATCCGGCCTGCTCACACTGTCGGTGCCGCTCGAACACGGCGGCCAGGGCGCCAGTTGGGCCCTGGTCCAGCAGGCGGTGCGCATCCTGGCGCGTGCCGACAGCGCCCTGGCCCATCTGTTCGGCTTCCACCACCTGCAGCTGGCCGGCATCCAGCTGTACGGCACCGAACTGCAGCAGCGCAACCTGCTGGGCATGACGGTCAAGCAGAGGCTGTTCTGGGGGAATGCCCTGAATCCCCTCGACCGCCGCACCCGCGCCGTCGCCATGCCGACCGGTTACACGCTGGACGGCGTCAAGAGCTTCTCGTCCGGCTCGGTGGGCTCGGACTGGCTCACGGTCTCTGCCTGGGACGAGGCGGCCGGCGCGCCCCTGGTCGCGGTGCTGCCGACCAACCAGCCGGGCATCCAGGTGGAAGCCGACTGGGACGCTTTCGGCCAGCGCCAGACCGACAGCGGCAACGTCCACTTCGACCGCGTGCACCTGCCGGCCGCCCTGGTGCTGCAGGCGCCCGGCCAGGCGCCGACGCCGCGCAGCACGCTGCGCTCGCAGGTCGCGCAGCTGGTGATGGCCAACCTCTACCTCGGCATCGCGCAAGGGGCTTTCGAGGCAGCGCGCGGCTACACACTGGAATCCGCCCGCCCGTGGCTGGCCTCCGGCGTGGACGACGTCACCGACGACCCCTACATCCAGCACCGTTACGGCCAGTTCTGGCTGATGCTGCGGCCCGCGGCCGTGCTGGCCGACGCGGCGGGCGAGCTGCTGGAGAGCGCCTTCCGCAAGGGCGACGCCCTGACGGCGCGCGAACGCGGCGAGGTGGCGGTGGCCACCGCCGAAGCCAAGGTGCTGGCGCACCGCGCCGCGATCGACATCGGCAACCAGCTGTTCGAACTCACCGGCGCGCGCTCGACCTCGGCGCGTTATGGCTTTGACCGCTTTTGGCGCAACGCGCGCGTGCATACCCTGCACGACCCGGTCGACTACAAGCTGCGCGACCTCGGGCGCTACGCCCTGTCGGGACGCGTGCCGGACCCCACACCCTATTCTTGAGCCCGTGAGCACCCTAGAGACCCGATTCGCGGTGCGCATCGAGCGCGCCAGCAAGTCCTTCGCGCTGCCCGAGGGCGGGCGCTTCGCCGCCGTGCGCGAGGTCACGCTCGACATCGCCCAGGGCGAGATTTTCGGCCTGGTGGGCCGCAGCGGCGCCGGCAAGTCGACCCTGCTGCGCATGTTCAACCTGCTGGAACGCCCCGACAGCGGCAGCGTCACTGTCGCGGGCCGCGAACTGACGCAACTAGGCAAACGCGAGCTGCGCGAGGCGCGGCGCCAGATCGGCATGGTGTTCCAGGGTTTTAACCTGCTGCAGAACGCCACGGTATTCGAGAACGTCGCCTTTCCGCTGCACCTCGAGGGCACATTGAATGCCCCGCGCCTGAAAGCGCGCGTCGAGGAATGCCTGGCGCTGGCCGGGCTGCAGGACAAGACCTCCAGCTACCCGTCGCGGCTGTCGGGCGGCCAAAAGCAGCGCGTGGCGATCGCCCGCGCACTGGCCAGCCAGCCAGCGGTGCTGCTGTGCGACGAGCCAACCTCCGCGCTCGATCCGGAAACCACGCGCGGCCTGCTTGCCACGCTGCGCGACATCAATGGGCGCCTGGGCGTCACCATCGTCATCGTCAGCCACGAGCTGGCCGTGATCGGCAGCCTGTGCGACCGCGTCGCGGTGCTGGAAAACGGCGCCGTCGCCGAGCAGTTCGCACTGAGCGACCACAGCGTGCCGAGGGCGACAGCACTCGGGCGCGAGCTGGCCTGGTACGACAGCGAGGCGCGCGCCGCCGCCCGCCTGGGAGCCCTGCATGACTGACACCCTGATTGCCCTGTTGCCCGAGCTGTGGCGTGCGCTCGGCGAAACCCTACTGATGCTGGCCATCGGCCTGTCGGCGGCCGTGCTGCTTGGCGGACCGCTGGGCGTCGCGCTCTACCTGGGCGCCGATGCCGCATCCACCCGCGGGCGCCGCATCGGCCAGGTGCTGGGCTGGCTGGTGAATACGGTGCGCTCCTTCCCTTTCATCATCCTGATGGTGGCGCTGGTGCCGCTCACGCGGGTGATCGCCGGCACCTCGATCGGGCCGCTGGCGGCGGCCGTGCCCCTGTCCTTTGCGGCGATTCCCTACTTTGCGCGCTTGGTCGAACAGCAGCTGCGCGAAGTGCCGCGCGGCGTGATCGAGGCCGCCGAAGCGATGGGCGCCTCTCCCTACCAGATCGTCACCCGGGTGCTGCTGCGCGAGGCGCGCTCCGGCCTGGTGCTGGCGCTGACGGTGCTGGCGATCAGCTTTCTCTCCTACTCCGCGGTCGCCGGCGTGGTCGGCGGCGGCGGCATCGGCGACCTCGCCATCCGCTACGGCTACTACCGCTTCGAGACCGGTGTCATGGTGCTGACCGTGGCCCTCTTGGTGCTGTTGGTGCAGCTGATCCAGTTCAGCGGCGGCCGGCTGGCGCGCCGCCTCGACAAGCGCTGATTCTTTTATTCCAGACAGGACCCTCCATGCACGCCACTCGCCGTACCCTGCTTGCCGCCGTCTTCCTTGCCGTGACCATGGGCGCCGTGCAGGCGAAAGACCCGAAGGAACTGGTGATCGGCACCAGCGCCGGCCCCTACGCCGACCAGATCAAGCTCGGCATCAAGCCCATCCTCGAGAAGAAGGGCTACAAGGTGCGGATCGTCGAGTTCAACGACTACATCCAGCCGAATTTCGCGCTGGCCGAAGGTTCGCTCGACGCCAACGTGTTCCAGCACATCGTCTACCTGAGCCGCTTCGCCAGCGAACACAAACTGGCGCTGTCGGAGCTGGTGAAGATTCCGACCGCGCCGATCGCGATCTACAGCCGCAAGCACCGCAGCCTCGACGCGGCGAAGAGCGGCAGCACCGTCGCCCTGCCGAACGACCCGACCAACCAGGCGCGCGCCCTGGTGATGCTCGACCAGCTGGGCTGGATCAAGCTGCGTCCGAAGGTCGACCCGGTGCGCGCCTCGGAAAAGGACATCGCGGCCAACCTGCGTGGCGTGAAGCTGCTGCCGCTGGAAGCGGCCCAGCTGCCGCGCGCCCTCCAGGACGCCGACTTCGCTTTTGTGAACGGAAACTACGCCCTGGCCTCGGGCCTCAAACTCAAGGACGCGCTGCGCACCGAGAAGATTTCGCCGAACTACGCCAACCTGGTGGCGGTGCGCACGGCCGACCGCGACAAGCCCTTCGCGCGCGACATCGCCGCGGCCTACCGCTCGCGCGAATTCCTCGAGGTGACCAACCGGCACTTCCCCGACTACGCCAAGACCGACGAGCAGCTCGCGCTGCAGGCGGGGAAATGAGCATGGCGCGCCCGATCCGCTTCAACGCCTTCCAGATGAACAGCCCGGGCCACCAGTCGCCCGGCCTGTGGACCCATCCGCGCAGCGACAGCGAGCGCTACGCCACGCCGGAATACTGGATCGAGCTGGCGCAACTGCTGGAAGCGGGCGGCTTCGACGCCATCTTCCTGGCCGATGTGCTGGGCGTGTACGACGTCTACCGCAAGAGCGTGGGCCCGGCGCTGCGCCATGCGGTGCAGGCGCCGCTGAACGATCCGCTGGCCCTGGTGCCGCTGATCGCCCAGGCCACCACCCGCCTCGGGATCGGCGTCACCGCCGCTCTCACCTACGAACACCCCTACACCTTCGCGCGCCGCATGTCGACGCTCGATCACCTGAGCCGGGGCCGGGTCGGCTGGAACATCGTCACCGGCTACCTCGACAGCGCCGCGCGCAACCTGGGTCTCGAGCGCCAGCTCGGCCACGACGAGCGCTACGACCTGGCCGACGAATACCTGGAGGTGGTCTACAAGCTGTGGGAGAAAAGCTGGGAAGACGATGCCGTACGGCGCGACCGCGCGAATGGCGTCTACACCGACCCCGAGCGCGTACACCCGATCGAGCACGTGGGCCGCTATTACACGGTGCCCGGCATCCACCTGTCCGAACCCTCGCCCCAGCGCACGCCTTTCCTGTACCAGGCCGGGGCTTCGCCGCGCGGCATGCGCTTCGCGGCGCGCCACGCCGAAGCGACTTTTGTCAGCGCACCCGGCAAGGCAGCCGTCAGGCGCTACGTCGACACCATTCGTGCGGCGCGCCGGGCCGAGGGCCGCGATCCGGAGCAGCTGCTGGTGTACTCGCAGGCGCTGGTGATCGCCGGCGCCACCGATGCCGAGGCGCAGGCCCGGCTGGCCGAGTACAAGCGCCACATCGACGTGGAAGCGGCGTTGGCCCTGCTGTCCGGCTGGACCGGGGTCGACTTCGCGCGCCACCACCTGGACGACACCATCGAATACATCGACACCGACGCCGGCCGCTCGGCCCTCGCTTCGCTCAGCACCGCCGACCCGGAGCGCCGCTGGACGGTGCGCGAAGCCGCCGAGTTCATCGGCCTGGGCGGGCGCGGCCCGATCATCGTCGGCAGCGGCGCAGCCGTGGCCGACCAGCTCGAGGCCTGGCTCGACGAGACCGGCGTCGACGGCTTCAACCTGGCCTATGCGCTGCCGCTGGAAGACATGCGCGGCGTGGTCGAACACTTAGTGCCGGAACTGCGCCGGCGCGGCCGCTACGCCGCCGAAGACCTTGACGGCGCCACCCTGCGCGAGCGCCTGCTCGGCGCCGGTCCGCGCCTGGCGCCGGACCATCCGGGTCGCCAGGTCAGCATCGAACCCGCAACCGCCCCTGCGCTGCCCTCCGCAGCCTGACATCCGAAGGAGCATCATGAAACGACGAAGCCTGCTGCAGTTTGCCGCCACCGGCGCCGCCCTCGGCGCCCTGCCCATGGTCCCCGCGCGCGCCGCGCCGCTGGAAGAACTGCGCCTCGATTACGCCTATTATTCGCCCACCAGCCTGGTGCTGCGCCACTTCGGCTGGCTGGAAGAAGAATTCAAGGCCGAGGGCACGCGCGTGAAATGGGTGCTCAGCGCCGGCAGCAACCGCGCGCTGGAATACCTGAACGCGAACAGCATCGACTTCGGCTCCAGCGCCGGTCTTGCCGCCCTGCTGGCGCGCGCCAACGGCAACCCGATCCGCACGCCCTACATCTATTCGCGCCCCGAATGGACGGCCCTGGTGGTGCCGAAGAATTCGCCGATCCGGACCCTGGCCGACCTGCGCGGCAAGAAGGTGGCGGCGACCAAGGGCACCGATCCCTATCTGTTCCTGCTGCGCGCCCTGCACAGCGTCGGATTGAAGCGCTCCGACATCGAGCACGTCAGCCTGCAGCACGCCGACGGCCGCGCGGCGCTCGAGCAGGGGCGGGTCGATGCCTGGGCCGGGCTCGACCCGCACATGGCGGCCAGCGAACTGGAAGGCGGCGCGCGCCTCCTGTACCGCAACGTTGCGTTCAATACCTACGGCTTCCTGAACGTGCGCGAGGAATTCCTCGCCACCCGCCCGAGCGAGACGGCGCGCGTGATCAAGGCCTATGAGCGAGCGCGTGCCTGGACCCGCGCCAATCCCTCGGAAGCGGCGAAGATCCTGTCGAACGAAGCCAAGGTTTCGCTGCCGGTGGCGCTCTTGCAGGTCAAGCTGCGCAGCGACTTCAGCAACCCGCAGCCGGGCGCCGAGCACCTGCGCGCGCTGCAGCTGGCAGCGCCGATCCTGCGCGACGAAGCCCTGGTCAAGCCGGGCACCGACCTGGACAAGGTGATCGCCAGCCTAATCGACGTGCGCTTCGCCCGCCCGCTGGTGACGCGCACCTAGGGCCATGGAACCGCGCTCGCTCAAGCTGCCGACGCCGGCCTCGGTAAGCCGGCCGTGGCCAGGCCTGCCGCTGGGCGCCCTGCTGCCCGCCCTCGCCCTGCTGGGCGCCGAACTGGGCGTGCGCGCCGGCCTCGTGCCGGCCAACCTGCTGCCGCCGCCCAGCGCCATCGGCGAGGCCCTGGCCTGGCTCGCCGCCAACGACCTGCCCATGCACCTGGCGGCCAGCACGCTACGGGTGCTGGCCGGCTTCGCGCTTGGCGCCGCCCTTGCCCTTCCGCTGGGCGCCGTGGTCGCGCTCGACCGCCGCGCGCAGCAGCTGCTCGACCCGAGCTTCCAGGCCCTGCGCGCGATTCCCTCGCTGGCCTGGGTGCCCCTGCTGCTGCTCTGGTTCGGCATCGACGAGACCCCGAAGCTGATCCTGATCGCGATCGGCGCCTTTTTCCCGGTCTACATGGGCGTCGTGTCCGGCATCCGCGGCGTCGACCGCAAGCTGGTCGAGGTCGGGCGGCTGTACCGCCTGGCGCCGGTGGCCCTGGCGCGGCGGGTGCTGCTGCCGGCCGCGCTGCCGGCGATCTTGACCGGGCTGCGCAACGGCCTGAGCCTGGCCTGGATGTTCATGGTGGCGGCCGAGCTGATCGCCGCCAGCCGCGGCCTGGGCTACCTGCTGACGGACGGGCGCGAATCGAGCCGCGCCGACATCATGCTGGCCGCGATCGTGCTGCTGGCCCTGCTGGGCAAGCTGAGCGACAGCGCCATGCAGCTGCTGGAGCGGCGCCTGCTGGCCTGGCGCGACAGCGTCGGCGACCGGGGGACGGCATGACTGCGCTGCTCGACATCGCGGTGGACGCCAAGGACCACGGCAGCCGCCCGGTGCTGCGCAGCCTGCGCCTGCGCCTGGCGGCAGGCGAGACGGTCAGCCTGGTCGGCGCCAGCGGCTGCGGCAAGAGCACCCTGCTGTCGATCGCCGCCGGCCTGGACACCGCTTACCGCGGCAGCGTGCGCCTGGATGGCCAGCCGCTACGCGGTCCGTCGCCCGACGTCGGCATGGTGTTCCAGGAGCCGCGCCTGTTCCCCTGGCTGACGGTGGCGCAGAATATCGCTTTTGGGGCCGCACCCGACGCCGGATCCGGCGCGCGCATCGCCGCCCTGCTGGACGAAGTCGGCCTGGCCGGCCATGCGGACGCGCTGCCCAAGCAGCTGTCGGGCGGCCAGGCCCAGCGCGCGGCGATCGCGCGCGGTCTGTTCACCTCCCCGCGGGTGCTGCTGCTGGACGAACCCTTCTCGGCGGTCGACGCCTTTACCCGCATGCGCCTGCAGGATCTGCTGGTGCGCGTGGTGCGCCAGCGCGGGCTGGCCGTGCTGGTGGTCACCCACGATATCGACGAAGCCCTGCTCCTGAGCGAACGGGTGGTGTTGATGGATGCGGCGGCGGGGCCGGTGCGGGCCGAGTTCGCGGTGGAGCTGCCGCGCCCGCGCGAGCGCAGCGCGCTGGCCGCTAGTGGGCTACGCGCGGCGATCCTGGACAGCCTGCACGCGGCGCACGCCTTCTGAGCAAGTCAGGTGCCGCGCGACAGCGCCTGCGACACGTTGCTGCCCGGCGGGACGCTCTGGGTGAGCCAGACATTGCCGCCGATGGTGGAGCCGGCGCCCACCGTGATGCGGCCCAGCACCGTGGCGCCGGCGTAGATGACGACGTCGTCCTCGACGATCGGGTGGCGCGGCGCGCCCTTGACCAGGGCGCCGCTGGCATCCACCGGGAAGCGCTTGGCGCCCAGGGTCACGGCCTGGTACAGGCGCACGCGCTCGCCGATGATGGCGGTCTCGCCGATGACGACGCCGGTGCCGTGGTCGATGAAGAAGCTGGCGCCGATTTGCGCCGCCGGGTGGATGTCGATGCCGGTCAGCGAATGGGCGATGTCGGCCGCCAGGCGCGCCAGGAACGGCACGCCCAGCCGGTGCAGGCAGTGCGCCAGGCGGTGGTACAGGATGGCGATGGTGCCGGGATAGCACAGCATGATCTCGGCCACCGAGCTGGCCGCCGGGTCGCCCGCCATCGCCGCATGCACGTCCGACACCAGCAGCGCCCGGATCGCCGGCAGGCTGGCGGCGAATTCACGCGTGATGGCCTGCGCCTGCTCCGAGAGCAGCGCCTCGTCGGCGTCCTCGAAGCCGGGCGAAAAGCGCAGCGCGCGCCGCACCTGCCCGACCAGGAGGTCGAGGGTCACGTTGAGGGTGTCGCCCACAAAATAGTCGATGCTCTCGTCGTTCAGGTCGGGGCGCCCGTAATGGGTCGGGAACAGCGCCGCCGAGACGCCACCCACGACCTGGGTCAGGACGTCGCGCGACGGCAGCTCGCGCACCCGTCCCTGGTGGCGAATGTTGTGGGTCGATTCGCGCGAAGTGCGCAGCGCGTCGATGATCGGGCCCAGGTGCCATTGCACGGAGCCGGAGGAGGTCGGGAAGTCGCTGTTCATGCCCCCAGCCTAAACCGAATGCCGGGGCAGGAAAACGACTTAAATCACACTTAGATATAAATAAATTATCTTTAGGCCAACACACATGCCGGCGGCCAGTTCGGTAAGATCGGAACGACTATACTGTTGCGTCCATCCCTGAAAGACCCGCATGAACCTGCCTTCCCACCAGCTGTCGATGACGGTCCTGATGACCCCGGACACGGCCAATTTTTCCGGTAACGTCCACGGCGGCACCATCCTCAAGCTGCTCGACCAGGTGGCCTACGCCTGCGCCAGCCGCTATGCCGGCCGCTACGTGGTGACGATGAGCGTCGACCAGGTCACCTTCCGCCAGCCGATCCACGTCGGCGAGCTGGTGACCTTCCTGGCCTCGGTGAACTACGCCGGCCGCAGCTCGATGGAAATCGGCATCAAGGTGATCGCCGAAGACATCCGCTCGCAGGTGGTGCGCCACGTGAACAGCTGCTTCTTCACGATGGTGGCGGTGGGCGACGACCGCAAGCCGGTGGCGGTGCCGCCCCTAGAGCCGTCGACGCCCGACGAACAGCGCCGCTTCGAGGAAGCCAAGGGGCGCAAGGCGGCGCGCCTCGAACTCGAACGGCGCCACGCGGAACGCGCCGCGTCGCGTTCCTGAGCTAGCATCTAGGCTCGACCATTCCGGGAGCCTGCATGAAACCTGTCCTGCTCGCAGCATTGCTGTCCGCGTCGCTGCTCGCCGCCCCCGCCGCCGCCCAAGCGGGAAGCGGCGCCCGGCCGCTCGCCACCATCCCCGCGCTCGACGTCAAGCGCTATATGGGCACCTGGTACGAGATCGCGCGCTTCCCGAATTACTTCCAGAAGAAGTGCGTCGGCTTCACCACCGCCACTTACAGCGTGCGCGAGGACGGCCGCGTCGACGTGGTCAACCGCTGCCGCCGCGCCGACGGCGGCACCGACACCGCGAACGGCGTGGCGCGCCAGCTTGGCGGCGCCAGTTCGCCAAAACTGGAGGTGCGCTTCGCGCCAGCCATCCTGTCCTGGCTGCCGCTGGTCTGGGGCGACTACTGGGTGATCGATCTCGATCCCGGCTACCAGCTGGCTGCCGTCAGCGAACCGAAGCGCGAATACCTGTGGATCCTGTCGCGCACGCCGACGGTGGACCCGGCCGTCTACGATGCACTGCTGGGCCGCCTGCGCGCCCAGGGCCTGGACCTGAACCGCCTGATGCCAACCAAACAGGGACAATGAACCGAGTTGACTCATTTCGCTGCAGCACTACCGTCGCGTCAACGCTTGTGCTAGAATGCGAGCCCTTGGCCTGGTAGCTCAGTTGGTAGAGCAGAGGATTGAAAATCCTTGTGTCGGTGGTTCGATTCCGCCCCGGGCCACCAAGAACAGCGCCGTACGAAACGCCGACCCACGCAGGTTGGCGTTGTTGTTTTCAGCCCTCTCAGTCTTTTCTTTCCCTGAATTCCCCTTCGATCACCCTTTCGTCGGTGCTGCCGGGCGTATTTCGCCCTGCGAATTTAAAGACGGACGATGAGATTCGATCGAATATCGCTCTCCTCAACCATGGATAGGCGAGAAGAAATGCCAAGGCGAAACCTGGGAAAAATGCAGGCGCATACCTGCCCTGCCACAGGAAGTTCAACAGACACAGCACGAGAATGCCGGCGATGAGCGGGCGGCGGACAGGCTTGGGCAAGACGCCGACAATGCGCAGCTTGCCTTGGCTAATCCAGGGAAAGCGTGCAAAGAGCGCGCCAAGGAGCAGCCCCGCCGCGACCCGTCCTGTGCCGAGATGTTCGGCCAGGACGCCGACGACAAGGTAACCGGTATAGGTCATCGTGCTGGCCAGGGCGGCCAGCAATAATAAGGTCACAGCGGCCGTGAGCTTCGGCCTGCGGATCGCCGTTCTGACTAAGAAACCTAAGATTTGCGTACTCCTGCGAATGGGGGTCGAAAGGCCAAGGCAAATTCTACTGTGCCGGGGCCGTGTGCGGCGTCCTTCAGTTCCCGCCCTGCGCCTGCGCCATCTCCAGCGCCGGCAGGGTCACCGTCAGGAAGGACGACACCTGGCCGATCAGCTCGGCTGCCTGCTGGCGCACCTGCCCCATCTGCAGCACCGACAGCTCGGCCTGGCGGATGGCCTGCTGGATCAGCGTGCGGCGCTGGATGAGCGCATCACGCAGGCTGGCATCCACTGCGGCGTCGGCAAGGGTCGCGACGACGGCCAGCACGGCCGCGTGCAGGCTCAGGTTTTGCGCCGATGCTTCCAGCGTGCCCATGGCGGCTTCGCTGTCCGTCATCAGCTGCACCAGCTGCTGGCGGGCGGATGTCAGCGCCGGCTTGTATTCGGCGGGCGTGCTGGCACGGCGGAAGAATTTGCCGAACACACCGCTCGGCTCTTTCGTGCTCTCGAGCGCGGCCTCGAGCAGCGCGGGCACGCCCATCTGCGTGAACTTCAATACCAGTTCGGTGATCGGCTGGAGCAGCCCGGCCTGCTCCATCAAGGGCGCTTCGGCCCAGTCCGTGACCAGCGCCAAGCGCACCGGCAGGATGCGGCGCAGCAGCGCCGCCAGGCGCTGCTCCGAATGCTCGAACAGGAGTGGAAAGTCGCGCCTGCCGATCGCCAGCGCATCGCGCACGGCCGGATGATCGTCGCTGTCGAACAGCGGCCTGGCGACGGCCTTCTGCAGCAGGCCTTCGGGCGCCGAAGGAAGATCGTCGAAGGACAGCGCCCGCGGCGAGCTACTGGGAACAGGCGGCGCGGCGCCCTGTTCGTCCCCGAAGTCAAAGGCGCGCGGCCCCGACGAACCAGGAGAAGCCTCAGGCTCCTCGGCGAAGTCGAATGCCTTGGGCTTCTCGTGCGTCATCGATCATGCGGCGCCAAAGCGCCGGCCCTCCTCAGACAGTACCGCCCAGCTTGCGGATGAAGGTCGCCAGGTTCAGCTTGAAGCCGGCGCCGACGGCCTGGAAGCGCCATTCGCCATCCTTGCGGTACAGCGAACCGAACTGCAGTGCGGTCTTGTCCGAGTAGTCTTCGTCCAGATCGTATTCCGCGATCACCTCATTGGTCTCGTCGTTGTACACCTTGATGTAGGCGTCGGTGACGCGGCCGAAAGTCTGCTTGCGCGCTTCGGCCTCGTGGATGGTCACGACGATCGGCATCTCCACCACCTCCGCTTCGACCCTGGTCAGGTCGACGGTGATCACTTCGTCGTCGCCGTCCCTGTCGCCCGTGCGGTTGTCGCCCGAGTGCACCACGGCGCCGTCCGGCGAGGTGGTGTGGTTGTAGTAGACGAAGTGGGCATTGCTGATCATGACCGGGTGGTCGTCCGCGTTCTTCCGGCACAGGAAGACCGACGAGTCGAGGTCGAAGGCCGGGCCGTCGGCCGCATTGACCTTCCATCCAAGGCCGATCCGCACGCGCGTCAAGCCCGGAGCGGTCTTCTCTAAGTTGATGCGGTGGCCGGTTTGGAGCGTCGTCGACATGGCTTTCCTTCTATGGTGAAAATGGGTGGTTCGTTCAGGAGGCGGATGGCGAGAAGCGCGCGATCAGCTCGCGTTCCAGCTCCTGCAGCTTGGGCAGCTCGTCCCTGCGGCGCTGCTGGCCTTCGTTCGAGATCTGTTCGAGCTTGTCGAAGGCCGTCACCAGCTGGGTCTGGACGTGCTGGGCGGTTTCCAGGCTGACCAGGGAGCGCTGCTTGGCGCGCGCCACCGTCTCGGTATTTTCCAGCAGCATATCGGCCTGAGCGCGGAAGGCCGCGTCGGTGGCGTCGTAGGCGGCGTTGGCGACCGCGGCGCTCTGCTTGGCTTCGAGCTGCAGCAGGTAGAGCGAGAACACGTTGCGCCAGGCCGGGATCGACACGTTGACGATGTCGGTAAAGGTATCGGTGAGCGCGCGCGCATTGTCCTGCGACAGGCGGATCTGCGGCACCATCTGGGTGGCCATCAGCATGGCGCGCTTGAGGTCGTCGATGCGCTTTTCGAGACGTTCCAGGCGGCGCTTCAGTTCGGTCGCCTGCTGCGCCTCGAAGGCATTCGCCGCCGCGCCCTGCTGCGCGAGTGCCTGGCGCAGCTTGTCGGCCCAGGCCTCGCCCTTTTTCACGTCGGCGTCCAGGCCCTGGTAATAGCTTTCCAGGCCCTTGTACATCTCGTCGAAATCCTGGATGCGGCTGCGGTGCAGGTTGGCGTGGCGCGTCATCTCGCCGATCAGGGCGTCCATGCGCGATTCGACCACCTGGTACTGCGACAGCATCTTTTCCTTGACCGAGCCGAACATGTTCGTGACGCGCGACAGCAGGCCGCCGGAGCGCAGCTTGGCCGGGTCCAGGCCCTTGGAGGTCGCGATCAGTTCGTTCAGCTGCGTGCCGAACACGTCCGCATCCGAGGCGCGCACGGTGCCCAGCAGCTTGGCCGATACCTTGGCCACGCCGGCGCCGGTGTTGCCGCCCAGGGTCTCGATCGCCTTGTCGTCGATGCCGGAGATATCGACCCGGACCATGGGGGCCGCGCTCGCCTCCGGACGCAATGCCGGCAGCGCGTCCGGCATCACGCCGGGATTCAGCAGGGGCGCGAGGGTCGGTGCCGGCGCCGAGGATGCTGCGTTCGCTTCTTCGTCGGACGAGAACAAGGGTTTCATAAACTTCCTTCAGGTTGAAGTGACAACGCGAATAGCTTACCACCGGACAATCCGACTGGGTAAGCATCGCCAGCACCTCCTGCCCAGGCATGCATGCGGCATGGAGTGGCAAAGGCGCGCACATCCAGTATAGCCTCCGCTGTTTCGCGTTGCGGATGGGAGCCGCGCCAGGACTACAATTGGCTGCATGAAAATGCGGAAGAAATCGGCATTGCCGACGAAGTCATGCGCCCATTGCGGGCTTCCTTTTACTTGGCGCAAGAAGTGGGAGCGCGACTGGGAACACGTCAAGTATTGTTCCGAACGCTGTCGGCGAGCCGGCGGGCCGGCGGGGAAAGGGAATCACCCAGATACGACACAGGATCCGGGCTGAGTAGAAAAGCCTTCGCTCAGGACGGCGTCACACGCGCATCGCGCAGCATGCGCCGGATCGTCACCAGGTTGACGGCGGCGATCACCAGTTCCAGCGCAGTGCCGCCGACCGATCCGGCGATCACGTTATTCACGATCCAGAGCACGGTCCCGCACAGCATGGCAATGCGCATGCGCACGCCCTCCATCAGGAACAGGGCCAGCGTGCCGATGCAGGAGGCGCCAAGCGGCAGCCAGTCGCTGGGGCGGGTGGCAAACGTCAGCCCCAATGCCAGGTTCGCGGCGATCACGAGCAGCGCCACCCACTTCGAACGGGTGTACAGCGCCAGCACCGATCGCAGCAGCGACATGGTCGAACTGGCGACCGCCGTCGGCCTGCCGAGCAGGCTGAAGTGGATGATGTAGGCGAGGCACTCGGCCGCCATGAAGAGCTTGAAGCGGCGGTCGTCCTTCTGAAGGAAGGAAGCGACGCCCAGCACGAATGCCGCATAGCCGACGCACTGCGCCGGGGAGAACCAGTCGATGGCCATCGGACTGAAAACACCGGCGCCATGGACCGGTCAGAAAAGGAAGGATTATAGCGGCCCCTTCCTCTCCTCATTCACGCCTTCTTGAGTGCGTCCGCCTTGTGCGCCGCCTCGGCGCCGGTCTTGTCGCTGACCACCAGGTATTCCGGATGCTCGTTTGACGCCGCCACGTGGTGGCCCTTGATCTCGGTCGGCGACGTCAGCTTCTTTTTGACCGTGCCGTGCACCGTACCCTGCGACGACTGCCATTGCACCTTATCGCCTGCCTTGAACGTGTTTGCCATGCTGCCCTCCTTGGGATGACGGCATGCTTGTCTCGGAAACGTACCGCGCCGGGACAAGCATGACCCGGAATCCGTATTGGAACACGGATCGCCGCTACCCCTGCGCACCTTACTTCGACACTACCACGCTACGCCCCACCGCTAGTTACCCGCTTGAGCCAAACCGGACAGACACTGCACGCATGAGAGAGATCAACCGCTTTCCTGCTTTACTTCAAACAGATTTCACGGCGTTATGGTTTCGAATTTTCTCGAAGCATGATTGCTTCAGCCGTTCTTGCCCGGCAGCGGCAGGCCTTCGGCCAGCGCCAGCCTTTCCATCGCCGTTTCCAGCACCATGCGCGCGCGGCCCGATGCCAGCTCGAGTTCGCGGTGCAGGCGGGCGTCTTCCTGGTTGCGCGCAGCGCACTGGGCGCTGTAACGCTCGAAGCTGCCCACCATCATGAGGATGTCCGACAAGTGGCGCGGGCATTCGCAGGACAGGCGGTTGCCGGCCGCCGTGATGGCCGCCAGCGCCTGGTCGTCGAAGCGGCGCGGCGCCACCGGCTCGCCTTGCGGGTCGGGCGCCGGCAGGCCCTGGCCGGCCAGGGCGGAGCGGCACAGCGACACCAGTTCGCCGATTTCGGCCGGCACGCGCGCCACCAGGCAGCCTTCGCTGCGCAGCGCGCGGATGGTGGCGCTGCCGCAGAAGCGGTACAGCACCACGGTCGCCAGCGGACGCATGATGTCGCGCGCCGCCGCGATCTGGGCCACCGCGCCATCGTCGAGTTCGGAGGCTTCGATCAAGAGCACGTCGAGCGCCACGCCGTCGGCCATCGCGCCTACCTGCTCGAGCCGGGCGCAATGGCGCTGCACCTGCAGCGCGCGTCCGTCGCGGCCGCTGGCGGCGATGCGGCGCACCAGGCTGTCGCCGACCACCATCGCCCGCATCGGGCCGGCCACCTCGGATGCGCGCGCGGCATTCGGCGCCAGCATTTCTTCCAGGCGCTCGACCGGCAGGCCGGTCAGCACGCCGATCGGGTGCCCCAGGTCGACCAGCTGCTTGAGCAGGCCCAGGCGCCGCACCTGTTCGGCGGTATAGAGCCGCTGTCCGTGCGCCGAACGCTGGGTATCCGACAGCGCATAGCGCCGCTCCCAGACGCGCAGGGTTTCGACGGGCAAGCCCGCCAGGCGCGCAGCGACACCGCTGCGGTAGGTAACTTCGCGGGCTTCGCCCCGCTGTTCATCCATTCTGTCGTTCATATGACCCGCCGTTGAACCCGTTATCTGATGGTTGTCCCGCTACAAATGCGAGACATTCAGTGTAACTCAAAATCGTCAAAGATAGCTGTTCAATAGTACGGCAGACAGACTGGATTACCAGGTGAAGTCGTCCGGGATCTTGAAGTCCGCGTAGGGATCGTCCGCATCGGCCTGGATACTGGTCTGTTTGACCTGGATGACGCTGTCCGGATCGCGCTCGGCGATCTTCTCGCCGATGACCTTCGGCACCAGTTCGTAGTTCCCGGCCAGGAACACGATCACGAGGCGTCCGGACACCAGGTGCTGCTGCACCTGCTCGGACACGTAGATGCGCTCGATCTTGCTGCCGTGCGTGAAGTTGTAGGCGATGTCGCCCTTGCCCGACTTGGCGCGCGGCTGGCGGTTCTGCTGCACCAGCTGGGCGATTTGCGCCTTGACCGCCTTCTGGGCGGCGGCAGCGTCGCGCTGGGCATTCAGTTCGCGCGCCCGCTCGGCATTCTGGCGCTGCATCTCCAGCGCGGCCTCGCGCGATTCGTTGACCGATTCGGCGCCGGTGCGGCGCTCGATCTTTTTCTGCTTGCTCTTGTCCTGGTTGACCTTCTGGACCTTTTTCTTGTCCACCAAGCCGGCTTTCAGCAACTGCTCCTGCAGCGAGACCATCTTGTGCTCCTTGACCATGCGGGCCGGCACGACGGCGGCCTTCGCAAAAGCCGCTAGCATAGCAAACCGCCCTGCTTCCCGGCTGGTGAATTGCCGCGTAAAACCAACAGTTACCGCGGCGTCGCCCGATTTTCGTTGCACACCGTCGGCGCCTGCTTCATCCTTGGTGAAAACTTGTCGAGGAGACATCATGCACGGATGGCGCATCCCGGCCTCGGTATGGAAGTGGCTGATCCTGCTGATGGCGGGCGGCCTGGCGGTACTGGTCGCCAGCGAACTGCATGTCGGTCTCGGAGCGCGCCTGCCGGATGGCGAAGGGAGCCTGCGTGTCACGCTGGAAGACCAGCTGGGCGCGCGCCCACAGGGCCTCGGCACGCACTGGCTCACGGTCGCCGCGCTTGATCCGCGCTCGCCGCTGGCGGCGGCCGGCGTGCGGCCGGGAGAACGCCTGCGCTTCGACCGCCCGCTCGACCGCTGGCGCCGCTTTGCACCGGGCGAACGCGTCGATGTCACCCTCGACAGCGGACGCTCGCTGCGCCTGACCGCGCTGCCGACCCCGGTCGGCCTGGCCGACCGCACCGATTACATCGGCCGCACCCTCATCGTCTTTCCGGCGCTGCTGTTCACGCTCGCAATCGGCTGGCACCAGCCGGCCCAGCGCGCCTACCGCAGCCTGTCCATGATGTTCCTGGCGATGAGCGCCGCGTTCTTCTACAGCTTCTGGTTCGGCGCTGCGGACGGCCCTTCGGCACTGGGCAAACTGGTGCAGCTGCCGCTGAACTGCCTGGCCTGGTACTTCGCCGCGGATTTCGCACTTCACTACGCCGCCCAGCACACCGGCCACCTGCGCCATTGGCTGGCGCACGCCATGCGCTTCTACCGTCCGCTCGCGCTGGCCAGCGCCGCCTACACCGCCTGGTTCGCGCTCGGCCATGAGGCGCCCTGGCTGTGGGTGCCCAGCACCCTGTCGATCGGCGGCGGCGCTCTGATCCTGTTCCTGTCGCTGGTCGACGGCTGGCGCTCCGGACGCGGCGACCTGCGCCAGCGCTACCGCTGGCTGGTGCTCGGTCTGATGTGCGGCGGGGTGCCGCCGCTGCTGACGATGTTGCCCTGGCTCGACTGGGAAACCGGGCTCGGGCGGATCACGGTACTGGCCTATTTCGGCGGCCAGTTCCTCACCTATTGCCTGCTCGGTTACGCCGTGATGCGCTACCGGGTGTTCGATTTCTACCTCGCGGTCAACCGCGTTGTCGTGTTCGGCGTGGTCAGCCTGCTGTTGCTATGCACCTTCGGCATGCTGCAGCACTGGGTCGCGCACCACGTCAGCGCCGGCCACAGTGGCTTCGGCTGGCAGCTGCTGTCGGACGCCGCGCCGGCCGTGCTGGTCTTCCTGGTCTTCAACAAGCTGCATGCCCGCGTCGAGCACGCGGTGCACGCCGTGGTGTTCCGGCGCTGGGCCGCGCGCGAGGCGCAACTGCGCGAGTGGCTGGCCGCGATCGTTCACATCCGTTCTTCCGACACCCTGGTGGCGGGCCTGGCCGCCGCGCTCGACCGCTTTGGCGACCATGCGGGCAGCGCCGTATACCTGCGCCTTCCTGACGGCGGATTCGCGCTGGCCGCGTCGGCTACGGGGCGCTTTCCGCCGCGGATCGGGCCCAACGACCCGCTGGCGGTGCTGCTGCGGGCCGACCTTGCGCCGACCCGCCACCAGCTGCCGCAGGACGCCGGCGTGCTGGCCCTGCCGATGTGCCACCGCGCGCAACTGCACGGTATCGTCCTGCTTGGCGCCAGGCCGAATGGCGAGTCCTGGCGTCCCGACGAAATCACGCTGCTGGCCGACACGGCGAGCCAGGCCGGGCTGGGGCTGCAGGCACTGCGGGTGGACGAGCTGCAGCAGGCGGTCGGATCCTTGCATGCGCAGGTCCGGCGCCGTAGCGTCGAACTGCAGGCCGCGGCCGGCCGGCGCCGCTTCGGCATGGACGCGCTGCCATGAGCCGCCTGCTGGGTGAGTCGGCATGGAAAGCGGCGGTCGCTTGCGCCTGCGTGCTCGTCCTATTCCTGTGGCAGGCCGAATTCCGCCAGCGCCTGCATGCCCTCGACGGCGCCCACGCCACGCTCGGCATCGTATTCGAGGGTGTGGTCGATACCCCGGTCGGGCGCGCCACGCATTTGCTGCGTGTCCACTCGGTGGTGCCCGGCTCCCCCGCCGCCGGCGTGCTGGCACCAGGAATGCTGGTGCGCTTTGCCCGCCCCTTCGATCCATGGCGCCGCTACCAGCCCGGCGAGATCGTCACGCTCGAGGCGGCGGGCAGCGCCGCGCCGCATACGCTGCGGCTGGCCGCGTCCCCGTCGGCCGTCCCGCGCGCCGATGCCGCCGACAGCATGGCGCGCCTGCTGCTGGTCCTGCCCGCGCTCGGATTCTGCATGGCGCTCGCGCTCAAGGGCGCGCAGCACGACGCGCACCGTGCGCTGGCGCTGAGTTTCCTGGCGATGAGCCTGAATCTGTTCATCAGTTTCAACTACATGGCGCCCGGGTTCCTGCACAACGCAGGCAAGCTCGCCAACCTGGCCTGCTATCCGCTGGCATGGTACCTGTGTGTGCGCTTCACGCTGCGTTACCAGTCCTACCGCGCTACCGCGCAACGCTTGTGGCTGGAGCGCCTGTTCCCGGCCTTGCGCGTGGCGGCCTGCGCCTGCGCTGCCTATTCGCTATGGTTCGGCGCCGGCTTCGAAGCACCGGGACTGGACTGGCTGACCCTGCTCGTGGCGGGAGGGGGCGTCGCCATGGCCGCGCTCAGCCTGGCCGAAGGCGGGCGCCAGAGCACCGGCGAAATACGCCAGCGCCACCGCTGGCTGCTGCTGGCGATCATGACCGGAGCCGTGCCGGCGCTGGCTGCCGCCATCCCCGGTCTCGACGCGCCCGGTCCGTTCGGCCTGCGCCTTGCGGTGTTCTGCTGCTATGCCGGCCTGTTGCTGATGTATGTGGGCCTGGCCTACGGCGTGCTGCGCCACCGGGTCTTCAACTTCCGCTTCGCGGCCGGGCGCGCCCTCGTGTACAGCATCGTCAGCACCTTGCTGCTGTGCTGCGTCGGGCTGGCCGAATGGCTGGCCGCGCCTTTGCTCAATGATCCGGACAGCTTCGCGCGCCGCATCGGCATCGCCAGCGCGGCCATTGCGCTGCTGACCTACCTGGGTTTCCATCTGGTGCACCACAGGCTGGAACACTGGATCGAAAAACTGCTGTTCCGCCGCTGGCACGAGAATGAACAGGCGCTACGCGCATTCGTGCGCCGCGCCGCCCACATCACCGACCAGGACACCCTCCTGTCCACCTTCGTCAAAGCGCTCGACGGTTTCAGCGCAGGCGCGGGCGCCGCGATCTATCTGCGGACGCCGGACGGAAGCTACCGCCGCGCCGCCAGTTCCCTGACCGGCGTCCCGCTACTGCTCGCCGCCAGCGCTGGCCAGCTCGCCATCTCGCGCGGCGGAGCGCAGGCGCTGCAGGTACATGGCGTCGCGGGCATCCTGCCCAATCAGCTGGTGCTCGCCATCAGCCACCGCGGCTACCTCGACGGCGTCGTGGTGGTCGGCAACCGACCCGATGCCGAATCCTTCCGTCCCGACGAATGCGCGCTGATGGCCTCCGCCGCGCGCCAGATAGGCCTCGATCTCGAGGCCCTGCGGCTGGAACAGTTGGAACGGCAAATCGACGAACTCACCCGCGAGGCCGAGCGGCAGGAGGTCGCGCAAGGCCTGCTGGCCGGACGCCGGCAAAGCCCGCGCGCGCACGAGACGCCCACGCTGTCGGGACAGGGCTGAGCGCTACCACCGTTGCCGACGGCGATGCCAACGCAACGGGCGTCTGCATGTGTTGCGCCGCGTGCACATATTTCACTATGACATCACGTCCTGGCGACGGGTTTGCCGCATAATTGCTGTAATAACAGCAACCCCGCTACGCGATGTCCTGTCGTCCCGTCCCGCTCCGGCAGCCGGCCTGCCCGCTCTCCCCAGCATGAACGCCAAGGCGCCCTCGCAGCTTGCGCGCACCTCGCGCCTGTACGAGGTCATGGACCTGATGCTGGACTCGGTCGGCGATCCGCTCGCCCTCGACGGCCTGGCCGCTTCCGCCAGCTATTCCAGCTACCACTTCGACCGCATCTTCCGCGAGCTGACCGGCTTCTCGGCGGTCGAGTACCAGCGCAAGCGGCGCCTGCGCCGCGCCGCGCACCAGCTGCGCCACGAGCCCGACGTGCCGATCGTGCGCATCGCCCAGGACTGCGGCTTTCCCTCCAACGCGGCCTTCGCCAAGGCCTTCAAGCAGCAGTTCGCGATGTCGGCCAAGGCCTGGCGCGAAGGCGGCTGGCGCGCCTACATGGACCAGCAGGTCGGGCGCGAGAGCGACGTCAGTTTCTTCGTGGCCGAGCCCTCCAACCTGGACGTGATCCTGGCGCCCTACTGCCCGCCCGAGCCGGGCAGCATCGCCGCCCGCATCGCGCTGCGCACCCTGCCCGCGGTGACGCTGCGCTACCAGCGCTTCTTCGGGCAGTCCGGGGCCGCGCTCTCGATCGCCTGCAACACCTTCATCTGCGAACGCGAGCGTCTCGATGGCATCGCCCACGGCGCGCCCTGGTACGGGGTGTTCGACGAAGATCCCGGCTTTACCGGCGAGAGCGAATACTGCTACGACTTCGGGCACACCGGCGAAGCCCCGGACGGCAGCCTGGGCATGCGGGTGCTCCCTGCCGGCACCTATGCCTGCCTCGAATTCCGCCACGAGTGGCCGCGCTTCCGTTCGATGTACGAGGACTGGCTCGACAAGCAGACGACCTGGCGCTTCGACAGCACGCGCCCGCACATCCAGAAAGTCGAACGCGATTGCGCCGGCAAGTGGCGCGGCCTGCTGGCGCTGCCGATCAAGAAGCGCTGAGCTTTGCCTCCGGCGCATAGCGCCATACGAAGCGGCTCAGCACCAGCACCGGCAGCGCCGCCACCAGCACCCACAGGAAGAAATCGCGGTAGCCCAGCGCCCCCTGGATGTCGCCGCTGACCATCTTGAACAGCACGAAGCCGAGCTGCATGAAGCCGCTGCCGAGCGCGTAGTGCGCGGTCTGGTAGGGGCCGGGCGCCACTACCTGCATGATGAACAGGATCATCCCGACGAAGCCGAAGCCGTAGCCGAACATCTCCACGCCCAGTCCTACCGCGATCACGCCGAGCGACTCGGGCTGCGCCACGCTCAGGTACCAGAACACGAGGTTGGGCAGGTTCATCGCGACGATCAGGAAGGGCATGGCGCGGCGCAGGCCGAGGCTTGCCGTGAAATAGCCGCCGGCGATGCTGCCGGCCAGGAAGGCGATGGTGCCGGCGGTGCCGTACACCGCGCCCACCTGGGCCGTGCTCAAGCCCAGGCCGCCCAGCTCGCGGGCATCGCGCAGGAACAGGGGACCGATGGTCTGGATCTGTCCCTCGCCGGCGCGGAACAGGATGATGAACAGGATCGCCAGCCAGATGCCGGGCTTGGCGAAGAAGGCGCGGATCACGTCGAGCAGGGTGGACGCCACGCTGTCCACGCCCTGCTTCCCTCGCGCGGCGCCCGGCGTGTCGGGCAGCGCCCACAGGTGGTACAGGCCCAGGGCTGCCATCAGGGCGCCGAGCAGGCCGAACACGGTGGCCCAGGCGGCCCTGGTTCCCATGCGGTCTTCCAGGTAACCGGCCAGCATCACCAGCCCGCCCATCGACACGAACTTGGCGGCATTGAAGAAGGCGCCCTGCCAGCCCGCGTAGGCGGCCTGCTGGCGCTCGCTCAGGCTGGCGATATAGATGCCGTCGGCGCAGATGTCGTGGGTGCTCGAGGCCAGCGCCACGATCGCGAACAGCCCGATCGAGAGCGCGAACCAGCTGGACATCTGCAAGGCCAGCGCCATCGCCGCCAGCGCGCAGCCGCCGGCCAGCTGGAAGCACACCACCACCCCGCGCTTGCTGCGCGCCAGTTCCAGGAAGGGGCTCCACAGCGCCTTGAACACCCAGGCCAGGCCGAGCAGGCCGGTCCAGCGCGCGATCTGCTCGTTGGGCACGCCCATCGACTTGTACATCAGGCCCGCCACCAGCGCCACCGCATAGAAGGGCAAGCCCTGCGCGAGGTACAGGGTCGGCACCCAGGCCAGCGGATGGCGGGTGGCAGTCGGCAGCGCGGCGCGCGCCAGGTCGTTGATCGGGTTCATGGCTGCTCTACATTCAAGGTAACGATCCTGCTGGCGCGGCCGCGCGTGTCGACGCTGGCCAGCTTCACCACGCGCGTGTCCCCGATCGCTACCGGTGCGTCGTAGCGCGGGCTGCGCGCCGTCGGATCCAGCCCATCCAGAGTGTAATGCACGGCCAGGCCCGGCAGGGCGACATTCGCATGCAGCAGCCCGTCGCGCAGGATGGCGCCGGGCGGCGGCAGGCGGTAGTCCCAGGGCCGGCGCGCACGGTCCAGGCGCGGCAGCTCGCGCTGGCCGAGGCGGTTGGCGAATTCGTTCCAGTCGCGCAGGGCCCAGGCCGCGCGCCGCTCAAGCTCCGCGATGTCCTGCCAGCCCGGATCGGGCGCCCAGGCGCGCTCCGCCAGCCCGATCAGGCGCGGCAGGGCCAGGTATTCGAGGCGTGCGCGCGAGCGGGCGTTCTCGCCCCACAGCTGGCCCTGCAGGCCGGCGATGCGGCCGCGCGCGGCGCCGTCCAGCGGCTGCAGCGTGACTGGCGCGGGTATGCGGCCCATCGGATCGAGACTGGACATGGTGCCCACGTCCAGCGGGCAAAAGCCGAAGGCGCTGCGGGTGCCGACGAAACCGGCCCAGTAGTAGCCCGGTTCCTGCGGGTGCTTGGCATAGGCCAGGTCGAAGTACAGGTTGGCGGCGTTCGACAGCACCACGTCGTAGCCGGCGTTGGCCAGGCGGTAGGCGCAGTCTTCCTGGCCCGAGCCCCAGGCATTGTTCCAGACGTAGACGTGGAAGTCGGGGCCGGCGAAGCGCGGATTGGGCAGCAGGCGCTCGCCCTCGCGCACCAGGGCGGTTTCGTCCCAGCCGGCGAATTCCACGCCGTGGCGCGCCAGGATCGCGCGGCAGCGTTCCAGGAAATCGTCGTGCAGCTGCTGCACGCTGCTCCAGCCGCGCTCCTCCATCAGCGCACGGCAGCGCGGGGAGCCGAGCCAGGCCCCGAGCGGCACCTCGTCGCCGCCGGTGTGGATCACGCGCAGCGGCACGCCGGCCTCGCGGTACAGCATGCAGACTTCGCCCACCACAGTGTCGATGAAGCGGTCGACCGAAGGCAAGGCGATGCAGATCACGTTGTCGTGCCACAGCTGCACCGATTCGTAGACCGAGGCATCTTCCGGATCGCTCAGCAGGAACTCCTCGGCCTTGTCGCCCTCCCCTGCCTGCAGCAAGCGCTGGTAGCGCGCGCGCATCGCGGTCACGGCGGCGCGCGCATGGCCGGGCATGTTGAACTCGGGGATCACCTCGATGTGGCGCGCATGGGCATGGCGCAGGATGGTGATGAATTCCGAAGCCGTATAGAAGCCGCTGCCGGCGGAAGCATCGATGTCGGCGCCCGAGCCGAACGAGGGCGGCAGGCAGGGACTGCCGTCGAGCGAGACGCCGCGGCGCGCGCCCACGCCGGTGAGTTCCGGCAGCGCGCCGATCGCCAGGCGCCAGCCTTCGTCGTCGGTCAGGTGGAAGTGAAAACGATTGAGCTTGTAGCTGGCCATGCAGTCGAGCAGGCGCAGCACAGTGGTCACGCCGGCGAAGTGGCGTGCGACGTCGAGCATCATGCCGCGGTAGCCGAAGCGCGGGGCGTCGACCACGCGTCCGCTCGGCAGTTCGCCGTTTGGCGAGAGCAGCTGCACCAGGCTCTGGATGCCGTTGAAGACCCCATGCGGACTGGCGCCGCGGATGCGTACCCGGCCCGGCTCGATCTCAAGGCAGTAGGCTTCATCCGGCGCGCAGGTGACGACCTCGTCAACCGTTCCGATCTCGAGGCAGATGTCGGCCGAGCCGCCGGGTACCACGCCGGGCAAGCCCCCCAGCATCGAGGCCAGCAGCGACGCTTCGTTCCACAGGGCGCGGTCGTAGCTGAGCGGCGCGTGGCGCGACAGCAGGCAGCGCCGGCCATCGAAACGGGCGGACTGGGGACGCGGCGTGATGCGGCTCACCGCGTTCTCGGGCAGCAGGTGGAGGACCGCGTTCTGCTCAAAGCGCCAGGCCGCGTCGGCGGTCGGCAGCAGGTCGCCGCGCATGCGGTGGCGCTGCTCGGGACGCGCAAAAGGCGCGATCTCCGGGTCGCCCAGGTTGATTGGCGCGCCGCCGTCACCAGGCTCCAGGTAAAAGCCGAGCGGCGCATCGGTGATGCTGATCGCCCAGTGCAGGGCTTCGTATTCCAGCGTGTGGCTGGCACCCGGATTCCATGGCCCGCCGCCGGGCATGGTCAGGCGGAACAGGTCGCCGTTCAGGTGCTCGATCGCGTAGCCCGGGCTGACGCTCTTGGGGATCACCTTGCGGCAGGTATTGAAGAGGATCGCCCAGCCGGGCGCGATGGTCTCCGTCGAATCGTTGCGCAGCGTGAGCCGCGCGGAAAACGCGTCGTCGCGCGTGTAGTTGCTCAGGCATTCCCAGGCGATGGCGATCGCCGGGACGCCTGGCGTCCGGTCCGTGGTCGGGATCATGTGAGGCTTCCGCTACGGGGACGGCGCAGGCAATGCTGCCCTGCCGTCCCCGGTGTTGCAATTACAGCTTGCCGCGCAGGCCGATGTAGAAGGTACGGCCGTTCGAGTAGAACGCACGGGGGCGGTCCTCGTTTTCGGCGTACATCTTGATCGTCTCGTTGGTCAGGTTCAGCGCATCGAAGGTCAGGGTCAGCTGCTCGGTGAGCTTGACGTTGAGCGAGGCCGCCAGCGAAGGCATGCTGTCGACGTGCTGGCTGGCGCCGCGGTCCACACCCGCCTTGTACTTGGAGCGGTAGTTGTAGGCCAGGCGCGCCGAGAAGCGCTCGTTCTCGAAGTAGCCGGTGACGTTCCAGGTGTTCTTCGAGGAGTTCAGCAGCTCGCCGCCGTCATCCAGCTCGCCGTCGGCATGGGTGTAGTTCACCAGGGTGCCGAAGTTGTTCCAGAGCGGCTGCTGCCAGCTCAACTCGATCCCCTTGTTGCTGCCGGTCGTATTGAACGGCGAGGTGATCTGGTACGTGGTCTGCTGGTTGCGCTTGTTGTTGAAGTAGGTACCGCTCGAGGTGCCCTGGGCCACGATGGAGCGGAAGTCCATGTAGAAGAAGCCCGCCGACAGCAGCGCCTTCGGCGCGTAGTACCACTCCATGCCGAGGTCGAAGTTGGTGGCGCGCACCGGATCGAGGTTGACGTTGCCGCCGCTGCCGCTCAGGGCGTCGTCGTTGAGCGAGACCGAGCCGCCCAGCGCCGAGTAGTCCGGACGCGCGATGGTCTTGGCCAGCGCCGTGCGCAGCACCAGGGTCGGCGAGACCTCGTACTTGAAGTTCGCGCTCGGCAGGTAGTCGTTGTAGGTGCGCTTGAAGGTGGTCGGGGTGTAGGCGCCGAAGGCCGAACCCGTGATCGGGCTGGGGCCGCCGGCCAGGTTGACCACCGTGGTCTGGCGCGTCCTGATGGCGCGCAGGCCGATATTGCCGCTCCAGTTGTCGCCGCCGAAGTCGGCCATCGCGTACAGCGCCGCGGTCTTCTCGCCGACGCTGAATTCGTCGGTCCAGTTGTGGCGCAGGGTGTAGTCGAGCAGGCGGTTGCCCGGGATCGCGCCCCAGACGCCGAGTGCCGCGCCGTCGTACTTGAAGTAGTTCGACATGACGTTGCCGCCCAGGTCAGAGCCGAAGTCGGAAGGATACTGCTGGCCACTCCAAGCGGGGCCGGGTGCCGTGAAGCCGTTCGGACCCGGACGGGTCTCCAGCGGGTGCTCGGCGACGCGGCTATGATCGGTCCAGCGCGCGCCGAAGCGGATCGCCGACACGCTGCTGTCCTGCATGCGCCATTCGCCGTCCACCTGGGCGTACTTTTCCTTGTCGACCGACTGCGACTCGCCGCCGCCGGCCCAGGCGGTGCTGCCCGGCGAGGTGGTGTTCCCGCCCGGGTAGCTGACCGAGGCCGGGGACAGGCCGTTGAGCGCATAGGTCATGCCGCCGTCGACGTTGTTCTGGTAGTAGACGTCGTCGCGGTCCCAGCCCACGCCATGGGTCTTGCCGACCTTGCCCGAGAAACTCAGGCGGTCGTTGACGCGGGTCTTGCCGTTCAGGTCCAGGTACCAGGATTCGCCGCCCGCATCCGGACGGTAGATGTTGTCCACCTCGCCCGCGTTGCGGGTGAAGGCGGCGCCGACCAGGGTGCCGTTACGGACGACCGCATTGGCCGGGACCAGGTTCATGCTGTTGATCGAGTTGGCCGGCGCGGCTAGCCAGTTGGTGTTCTGGTGCGGTGCTTCCAGCTTCGAATAGAAGCCGTTCAGGTCGATGCTGGTGCCGCGCTGCGGACGGAATTCCAGGTCGAAGGCGCCGCCCTGGCGCTTCTTCTCCTGCTCGAACAGGGCCGCGCCGATGAAGGTCGGGACCACCACGCCGCGCAGGGCCGGATTGGCGATGGCAGCGGCGCTGGTGGCGCTGATCGGGGTGTAGCCGAGGATCTCCTGGCCGTCGCGGCGCACCGCGGCCTTCTCGGAGAAGGCCTGCACCAGGAGGCCCGCGGTGTTCTCGGCGTTTTTCCAGCTCACCAGGCCGGACAGGTGCGGCTTGGTCTTGCTCGACAAATCGTTGTAGTTGGCCTGGACCGAGCCTTCCACCGTCAGCTGGTTGCGGAAGTCGAGCGGACGGCGGGTGATGACGTTGATGGCGCCGGAGACCCCGCCTTCGACCAGGTCGGCGGTCGGGCTCTTTTGCACGACGATCGAGCCCACCAGTTCCGAGGGCAGGAGCGAGAAGCTGCTGGAGCGGCCGACGTTGCCGCCGAACTGGTTCAACACGAACCAGTCGCCGGTGCTGATCGCATGGCCGTTGAACAGGGTCTGCTGCAGGCTGGGGCTGGTGCCGCGCAGGCTGACGCGGTCGTTCTCGCCGAAGCCGCCTTCGCCGCCGGCCGAGGACTGGGTGTTCACGCCCGGCAGGCGCTGGATCGCGTCGGCCACGTTCTTGTCCGGCATCTTGCCGATGTCCTCGGCGGTCACCACTTCGACCACGGCGTCGCTATTGCGCTTCTGGCGCAGCGACTGTTCGAGGGCGGCGCGCACGCCGGTCACGACCACGGTCTGGGTCTCGCTTGGTTCCTGCGCCTGGGCCTGTGCGAGGGCTTGGCTACTCAAGCCCATCACGAATACCGCCACCGCGCCCGCAATCGCGGTGCGCCTGTACTGCTGCCGTGCCATCTGCTCGTTCATGTTCTCTCCCAAAACTGAATGATGATTCCGCGACCGCCGGAACCGCGTCTTTCGTTCACTTCGGCCTTCCGGTCTTGAATGCTATGGACGTTCGGGCGTCTCTCGTGTGGGAGGCATTGTGGAGTGATCTTTTGGGCCATGTTTGTCAAATCTTGCTATGCCGAACAGAATTTCATCGTCCCGTCACACCCGCGTGGTACCAAATGGATGGGTGTCGACCGCTGTCGAATACTTTTACATATTTATAACTTTTTCTCGCCAGAAATGCACTGTTTAGTAAGAAAATCAATGACTTATGATTCTGGCATGATCCATGCTTACTTGTGGTGTCCGGGCGTCTGCATGCGATGCTCGTAACGCGGGGTTACACAGGCCCTTTGACTACAACGCACGGAGGCGATACATGATCAAGAAGTTGATGGCTGCTCTGGCATTCGCGTCGGCAATGGGCGGGGCGCAGGCGGCAGTCCTGCTGACGGAAGATTTCGAGGACGTGAGCGCGCTGCCGGGACAAGGCTGGGTGTTCAACAACGCCAGCATGCCGCCGGGGATCGCGCCGGGCTGGGTGCAAGGCAATCCAGACGTGTTCCCGGCGCAGCGCTTCCCGGCTGAACCGGCGAATGCCTACATCGCCTCCAGTTTCGAGAGCGCCGCACCGGGCGGCATCCTGGATGACCGGCTGTTCACGCCGCTGTTCTCGCTCACGAACGGCGCCATCGCCACCTTCTACCTGCGCGCCGGACCGGAGGAAGGTTTCAGCGATATCGTGATCTACGGCTATACCGAAGGATCGACCGACCCGGCCGACTTCATCGAGTCGATGGTCGTGACCGCGCCCAAGGACGGCTGGCGGCAGTACACCCTGACGATCAATCCGCTCGAGGGCGTGATGGGCCGCCTGGGCTTCGTCCACACCGGTCCGGAAGCGACTTCGAACTACGTCGGCCTGGACACCCTGCGCATCAATACGCTGCGCGAGCCGCCGGCAGGCGTGCCGGAACCGGCTTCGCTGCTGATCTTCGGCATCGGCATGGCCGGCCTGGCGGCAGTACGCCGCCGCGGCTGATCGCTAACCGCGCGGGCGCCAGTCAGGCAGCCGCTACCCCCGGCACGCGCGCCAGCGCGGCCTTCAGGGCCGCGAAGCAGTCCGGATCGAGCGCGCTGCCGACCGTCTTTTCCATCATGACGAGTGCCTGCTCCACCGGGATTGCCCCGCGGTAGGGGCGCTCGGCTGTGATCGCGTCGAAAATGTCCGCGGTGGTGATGATGCGGGTCTCGATACCGATGGCGTCCCCCGTCAGCCCGCGCGGATAGCCGGTGCCGTCGAGGCGCTCGTGGTGGGCGCCGGCGATCGCGGCCAGCTCCGCGAACGCATGGATCCTTCCCAGGATGGTCTCGGTATAGGCGGCATGCAGGCGCACCGCATCCCATTCGTCGCGGTCGAGCGACCCCGCCTTGTCCAGCACGCTGTTGCTGACCCCGAGCTTCCCGACGTCGTGCAGCAGGGCGCCGCGCTTGAGCCAGCGCCGCCGCGCGGCGCTCAGGCCGAGCGACTCCCCGATCATGTCGGTGTACAGCGCCACCCGCGCACTGTGTCCGCTGGTGTACGGGCTCTTGGCATCGACCACCTGGCCGAAGGCCTCGGCGATGTCGTCCAGGTAGTCGTCGTCCAGCTTCACTTCGCGTCCGGCCGGCTCCAGGGCGAACACCGCGCGGTCGACCTCGGGCGAGGCCAGCACCTGCCAGAAGGCGGGATCGGCCGCCACCTCGTCCAGGGCGCGCACCAGGCGCGGGTCGAACCAGCTGCCGGCGCGCTCGCGCGCTTCGCGCAGCGCGCTGTCGCGCCCCGCGGCCGTGTGGAACACGTCGACCACCTGGGCCAGCAGGGCGATGCGCGAATACACCGGGATCGCTTCGCCCGCCAGGCGGTCCGGCTTGCCCTTGCCGTCGAAATGCTCGTCGAGCGAATAGATGCCAGCCGCCACGTCCACCGAAAAGCGCAGCAGGCGCGCGATCTCGGCGCCGCGCTGGCAGCGCGTCGCGATCAGGTCCTGGGCGATTGCGGGACCGTCGCGCAGGATCGTCATCACGCTGCGGAAGCGCTCCGCCAGCCCCGCTTTCAGGCCGGTATGGGTGAGCACGAAGGAGAGCACCTGCGGCAGGCTGTCGCCCACCAGCTTGAAGTCGCGCTTGAAGTCCAGGTCGTCGGTCAGGTAGAGCTCGCAGATGCGCGCCGCGTTGCTGCTGCAGCCCAGGTCCTTGAGCAGTAGCGTGTAGTACAGCTCCCAGAGCTGCTCGTCCGGCAGACCGGCGGCGCGGCCGATGTGCATGCCGATCCAGCAGGCGCGCACGCAGTGGCCGGCCGGCTGGCCTTCGGTGATGTCGAGCGCATAGCTCAATGCGCCGATGAGTTCGGAGAGTTTCATGGCGCTCGGGGCGCGCACTTCAGGCGGAACGGCAAGGTCCATGATTGTTCCCATCGGCAATTTAAATTGATTCTACGCCACATTATTGGCCTGGCAAGCGCTAACTGACGGCTTTGCCGAGGAATGCAGCCTGCAAGCCACAGTGCCTGCTATCGAAAACCTGCGCGCAAGTAATCCGCCCGAGAAAATCAAACTGGCTGGCGACGGCCCGCCGACGCGCTCGCCGCGTCCCGGCATACGCGGGGGCGTGCGATGACAAGCTTATTAGCACGCTCACAGTGCTTATCTTGCTGCCAACTGTGCCTTAACGCCGCCTTAACAAAGCGTTGTATTTGCCACGCAAAAGTCACGCAAATGTCACAGAAGTGTGGACTTGCTGTGTGGAAACGGGATACTCGTCAACATGTACCGGCTGCACCTTGCTGGTGCACGTGCGCACCCGCGCATGCCCTGCCCTTTTGTAAAGCGACGAGAAAAATCCCATGAAGCTCGAGAAAATGAAGATCCGCAGCCTGCTGGCCCTTGGTTTCGGCGCCGTGCTGGCCCTAATGCTGGTGCTGGCTGGCGTCGCCATGTCCGCCATGAACCGCGCGAACGAAATGACCCACGCGCTCACCCACGATGGCATTCGCAAGTCGAACCTGCTGCAGGAATGGAAGTCGCTCATCGAGGTCAACGCGGCGCGCACCATCGCCGTCGCCAAGGCCACCGACCCGGCTGCCGAAAAGTTCTTCCTCGACGCCATCAGCAAATCCTCCGAGCGCACCAGCGAGCTGCAGAAGCTGGTGCAGGAAGCGACGGCCAGCGACCCCGAAGGCAAGCGCCTGTTCGAGAGCATCGTGGCCAGCCGTGAAGCCTACCGCGCGGCGCGCGCCGAAGCCTTCCGCCAGAAGAAAGAAGGACAGCTGGAATCGGCCGCGCGCTTTTTTGAAACCGACATGCTGCCCAAGGTGAACGGCTACACGGCCAACATCGAGGCGATGGTCGCCTACCAGAAACGCGCCGTCGCGGTCCAGGGCGAGGCGATCGACACCCAGGTCGCCAACAGCCGCAGCCTGCTGCTGGTCCTGAGCGCGGCGGCGGTTGTCACCGGCATCGCCTTCGCCTGGCTGATCATGCGCGCCGTCAGTGCGCCGCTGCAGCGTGCACTCGGCATCGCCCAGACCGTGGCGCGCGGCGACCTGAGCGCCCGCATCGAGGCCGACGCCTGCAACGAGACCGGCCAGCTGATGGTGGCGCTCAAGGACATGCGCGACAGCCTGCGCGGCATCGTCAGCGAAGTACGGGGCGGCACCGACACCATCGCCAGCGCCGCGCACCAGATCTCGGGCGGCAACCTGGAACTGTCGTCACGCACCGAAGAGCAGGCCAGCTCGCTGGAAGAAACCGCGTCGGCGATGGAAGAACTCACGGCGACCGTGCGCCAGAACGCGGACAATGCGCAGCAGGCCAATGCCCTGGCGCGCACCGCGTCCGGCAGCGCCGCGCGCGGCGGCGAGACCGTGGGCGACGTGGTGCGCACCATGGCCGAGATCAGCAGCGCCTCGCAGAAGATCGGCGAGATCGTCGGCGTCATCGACGGCATCGCCTTCCAGACCAATATCCTGGCGCTGAACGCCGCGGTCGAAGCGGCGCGCGCCGGCGAACAGGGCCGCGGCTTCGCGGTGGTAGCCTCTGAAGTACGCGCGCTGGCGCAGCGTTCGGCCACCGCGGCCAAGGAAATCAAGACCTTGATCGGCGACTCGGCCGGCAAGGTCGATGAAGGCACCCGCCTGGTCGCGCAGGCCGGCAGCACGATGGAAGAAATCGTGGCCGGCATCGCCGGCGTGTCGGCCATCATGGCCGAGATCGCGGCGGCCAGCGACGAACAGTCGCTCGGCATCGAGCAGATTAACCAGGCCGTGACGCAGATGGACCAGGTCACGCAGGAAAACGCCGCGCTGGTGGAGGAGGCGGCGGCCGCGTCCGACGCGCTGCGCGAACAGGCGCAGGCGTTGTCGCAGCTGGTGGCCACCTTCCGCCTCGACGAACGCGAAGAAGCAGCCGCGCCGACGGCACCGCGCCGCACGACGTCGATGCGCCCCGCCCTCGCCGCCTGAGAACGGGCCCGTAAACGGCGACACCAGCCCGGAGGCTGGTGCCGCGTGCGGCCGCAAGGGCCGCATCAGGTGACGCTGCTACGCGATCAGTAGCCGCGGCCGGTGGTGCCGCCGCCGGTGCCGCCGCTGGTGGTGCTGGAACCGGTGGTGCCGGTGGTGCCGGTGGTGCCGCCCGTACCCGAGGTACCGGTGGTACCGGTGGTGCCGGTGGTGCCCGAGGTACCGGTGGTGCCCGAGGTACCGGTAGTGCCGGTGGTGCCTGCGCGGCCGGTGGAATCCATGGTGCCGGTCGAACCGCTGGTGCCCATGGTGCCGGTGGTTCCGGTGGCGCCGGTGCCCATCGAACCGCTCGACGTGCCGGTGCCGGTGGTGCCGGTGGTGCCCGAGCTGCCGCTGGTGCCCGACGAGCTGCCGGTGCCCCACGAACCACTGGTGCCGGACGAGCCGCTGGTGCCGCTGGTGCCCGACGAACCACTGGTCGAGCTACGGGTTTCCGGTTCGCTCGAACGGCCGGTGCTGGTCTTGCCCGCTTCGACGCTCGAACCGCTGGTGCCCATCGAACCGCTGGAGCCGCTCTGGCCGCTCATGCCGCTCGAGCCGCTCTGGCTGCCCGAATCCATCGAGCCGCTCTGGCTCGAACCGGTCGAGCCGCTGTGGCTGGAACCGCTGCTCGAATGCTTCTTCTTGCTGTGCTTCTTGTCATGCTTCTGCGAGCTGCCGGTCGCGCTCGACGACGAGCTGCCGCTGCTTTGATCGTTCATGCTGCCGCTCTGGCTGGTGCCGGTGGTCGCGCTGGTGCCCGACTGGTCTGCGGTGCTGCTCGATTGTGCGTGCACAGCGGTGGCGCCGAACATGGCGGCGGCAACAGAGGCGCTCAGCAGGCCTTTCAGTAGCGAATTCATCTTCATGTCGATCTCCTAAAATTGTCTTCGGGGCTGGATGCTCAACAATATCAATAAGATATTGAATTTAGGTTTCCGAGTTTAGAGAGAGCGATTCGAGGAAGGCGCACGGTAGCCTCCCGGAAAAACAAAAAGTTGGTCAACGCGGCGCCGGCGCGGCCAGGCCGGCGGCTTGGGCCGACAGGGTGCCGAGCTCGGTGTACAGCGTCAGGATATTGCTCTTGTCATCAGGGTAGACCCGGTTCGACAGGAACACGTAGAACGTCCCCGACTGTGGATCGACCCACAGGATGCAGCCCGTGAAACCGGTATGGCCGAAGCTTCCGACCGGGAACACGCTGCCGCGCGGACGCTGCGCATACGGCGAATCGATGTCCATGCCCATCCCGCGCAGCGCCAGCCCTTGCGGCGACTGCACGGTGGTCAGCAGGCGCACGCTGTCCCGGCTCAGGACGCGCACCCCATCGAGCTCCCCGCCCTGGACCAGCATGCGCCCGAAGCGCGCCACGTCGCGCACCGTCGAAAACACGCCGGCAGAACCGCCCACGCCACCCATGCGACGGACGGTCGGATCGTGTACGGCGCCCTGCAGCAGCTGCCCCGGGCCAAGGTCGCCGTGCAGGGCCGCATCCGGAGCGCTGTCGGCCCCGCGCTGGGTCGGCGCGATGCGCGCGGCCGCCATGCGGGCGAGGGGCAGGTAGCCGGTGTCGCGCATGCCGAGCGGCGCGAAGATGCGCTCCTGCGCAAAGCGCTCTTGCGGCATGCCTGAGACCTTTTCTACCAGCAGGCCGAGCAGGATGTAGTTGATGTCGGAGTAGCGGAAAAAGATCCCTGGCGGATGCGACAGCTCGCGGCTGCAGGCCAGCGCCAGTGCCGCCTGCTTGCCTTCCCAGGCCGGCTTGGCCGGCAGGCCCGCCGGCATCCCGGACGAATGGGTCAGCAGCTGGCGCACCGTGATCGCTTCCTTGCCGCTGCCGGTGCACTCGGGGAAGTAGCGCGCCAGCGGCGCTTCCAGATCCAGCTTGCCCTCCTCGGCCAGCAGCAGCACCGAGGGCGCGGTCGACAGCACCTTGGACAGCGAAGCGGCATCGAACACGGTCTCCGGCGTGACCGGTGTGGCGCCGTCGTCGTAGGTGAAGCGCCCATAGCCCTTCTCGTACACGGCGCCGTCCCGCTCGAGGTGGAACACGGCGCCCGGCAGCTTGCGCTCGGCGATGCTGGCCTCGATCGCGCGGTCGATCTGCGCCAGCCGCGCCGCGTCCAGGCGCGCGTCAGGCCGCATTGCACTCCCCGATAACTGGGCGCAGCCGGCAGCCAGCAGCGCAGTACACAGGGTGGCAAGGAGAGTCGTGCGGCGGCATGGCAGGAAGGCGAAACTGGACATGGATGGCGGGCCTGGGGGTCGGTGATGCGTCCGATCATAAGGACGGGTCCGCCAAGGGTCAATGTTTACGCACATGCAATTTATGGGTGGCCGCGCACGCGGAAAATCGGATCGGCGTAAGATAAATGGATGATTCCATTTTCCATACTCGACCTCGCGCCCATCACTGAAGGCAGCGATGCGGCAACTTCTTTCCAACGCTCACTCGACCTCGCCCAGCACGGCGAGCGCTGGGGCTACAAGCGTTTCTGGCTGGCGGAACACCACGGCATGCCGGGCATCGCCAGCGCCGCGACCTCGGTCCTGATCGGCCACGTGGCGGCCGGCACCAAGAGCATCCGGGTCGGCGCCGGCGGCATCATGCTGCCGAACCACTCTCCCCTGGTGATCGCCGAACAGTTCGGCACCCTGGCCTCGCTGTTCCCGGGCCGTATCGACCTGGGCCTCGGCCGTGCGCCCGGTTCCGACCACACCACCGCGCGCGCCCTGCGCCGCAACCTGGCCTCGGACGCCGACGAATTCCCGCAGGACGTCGTCGAATTGATGGACTACTTTGCCGATTCGCCGCGTCGCCAGGTGCGTGCGGTGCCGGGCGCGGGCCTGGACGTGCCGGTGTGGATCCTCGGTTCCAGCCTGTTTGGCGCACAGCTGGCAGCGGCGCTCGGCCTGCCTTATGCGTTTGCCTCGCATTTCGCGCCGCAGATGATGATGCAGGCGATCGAGATCTACCGGTCGACCTTCCGGCCCTCGAAGCAGCTCGACAAACCGTACGTGATGCTCGGCTTTAACGTGTTCGCCGCCGACACCGACGAGGAAGCGCAGCTGCTGGCGACGTCGATGCAGCAGGCCTTCGTGAACCTGCGCACCGGCCGTCCGACCAAGCTGCAGCCGCCGGTGCCGGGCTACCTGGAAAACCTGGGTACGGCCGAACGCATGATGTTAGACAGCGTGCTGTCCTGCACCGCGATCGGCGCGCCGGCCACGGTCGAGAGCCAGCTGCGCAGCTTCATCGCGCGCACCAAGCCGGACGAGCTGATGATCACTTCGCAGATCTTCGACCACGCGGCGCGCTTGCACGCCTACGAGATCACGGCCGAGATCAACCGCAAGGGCTGAAGCGGTCAAGCGTCGCCGGTTCCAGCCTGTAACAGGTCGATGATGGCGCGGGTGGAGCGCACCCGCCCCATCTTCGGGAAGATGTGCTTGCAAGCAAAGTGGTGCGCTTCGGCCTCTATGCTGCTCATCGCATCTTCCGCGAACACCAGCTTGTAGTTGCGATCGAAAGCGGCGCGCGCCGTCGATTCGACGCCGAAGTTGGTGGCGATGCCGCCCAGGATCAGCGTATCGATGCCGCGCCGGCGCAGCAGCTGGTCCAGTTCAGTGCCGTAGAACGCGCCCCACTGGCGCTTGGTGACCACGATGTCGGTCGCTTCCACGCCGGCAAGCTCGGCCAGTTCCGAGGCATCGTAGGGTGGCGCGGCCGCACCTGGCGGGCGCATCGGCGCATCGGCCAGCGGGGTCGGCAATTCGTTCAGCAGCACCCGCACGTACACCACCATCGCGCCGCGGCCGCGCATTTCCTGCGCCAGCAGCACGCAACTGCCGACCGCCTGCTCGGCGCTGTAGGGCGCCAGTTCACGGTTGACGTTGCTGTTTTGCAAGTCGATCAGCACGAGCGCCGTGCGCGCCAGGTTCAAGGCTTGTTCGTTCATGGCCGTCCTCCTACGCGCAGTATGGCGATTTCGTGCCCCTTCCGGCGCACGCGGCTACAATGCCCCGACCACGTCTATTGGGAGTCCGCATGCAACGTCGCTACTTTCTTCACCTTTCCTCGTTCGCCGCGCTCGGCCTGCTGTCCGGCTGCGCCGCGGTCGCGAACCTGACCACCGGCCCGCTGATCGAGCGCCACGTCCCCAAGGATTACAGCGGCGTGGTCGCGGTGCGCAAGGATGCGCGCTCGACCCTCGTCACCCATGCCAGCGGACTGGCGCTGCGCGAAGAAAAGCAGCCGATGACGAAGGACACGCGCTTCCTGGTCGGATCGATGAGCAAGTGGATCAGCGCCGTCGCCGTGCTGCGCCTGGCCGACATGGGCAAGCTCGACCTGGATGCGCCGATCGCGCGCCACCTGCCGGAACTGCCGGCGGCGAACGGCGCGGTTACCCTGCGCCAGCTGATGTCGAACCGCAGCGGCATCCCGAACGGCCTGGCCGAAGCGCTGCGCAAGGACCGCGCGGTCGAGAAGCTCGAGATCGGCCCGGTCGAGGCGGCCCTGCGCTTCGCTACCGGCACGCCGACATCGGCGCCGGGGCAGCAATGGGATTACTCGTACACCAACTGGATTTTGGTCGCGGCCGTCGTCGAGCGCGCCACCAAGGAGCAGTTCACGGAGGTGGTGGAAGAACTGGTGCTGGCGCCCGCCGGCGTGCGCGACACCAGTTTCGCCGGCACCGGCTACGAGGACGAAGTGGGCATGGCGGTGGCCTACAACGCGGCCGGCCAACGCAAGACCGCGGCCGTGCCGCCGATGGTGGCGGCCAGCGGCACCCTGTACAGCACCGCGCGCGACCTGGTGGCGATCGCCGACAGCGTCTACTTCACCAAACTGCTGTCGGACAAGTCGCGCCAGGCGCTCTCCACCGTGGTGGTGCCGTCGGAAGAGTACGCGCTGGGCGGCAAGGTAAAAACCGTCAACACGAAAAAAGGCGCCCGCTCCCTGGCTTGGGAAGCGGGCGCCATCGGGGGCTACAAGACGCTGCTCGCCTACGACCCGGCGGACGGCCGGGCCGTGGTCCTGCTGAACAACACCGACATGCAGCAGTCGGATCAGGCGAAGATCGCCTTGGCGCTGTTCGACGACATGTAAGGTGGACGGCGGCGCCGTCCACCCCGCACATCACTGGACAGGCTTGCCGTCGGCGTCAATCTTGCGGACTTCGCCGACGTTCAGCGCACGGATGTCCGATTCGATCTTGCTCAGGTCACCCACCACGACCCACACCAGGCGGTTCGGCGTGAAGCTGCGGGCCGCCAGCGCATTGGCCGCTTGCGGAGTCAGCGACAGCGCCTTCTCGGTGAAGGTGTTGTAGTAGTCCTCCGGCAGGCCATACTGCACGATGTTGGTGTAGGCGCCGGTCAGCTGGCCGGCGGTCTCGAAGCTGCCCGGCAGGCCCAGCGTGTTGTTGGCCAGGGCCGCCTTCAGTTCGTCCGGCGAGATCGGTTTGCCGCCCGCGATATCGCGGTACTCGCGCACCAGCTCCTGCAGCGATTCACGGGTCTTGTCGGTCTGCACCGGCGAGACGCTGATGAACGGACGCTGGCCGAGGGCCGGCTGGAGCTGGCTGTAGACGCCGTAGGACCAGTGCTTGTCCTCGCGCAGGTTCATGTTGATGCGCGAGCTGAAGGTGCCGCCGAACACATCGTTGACGATTTCCAGCGGCAGCGCCTCCGGATCGTTGCGCGGCCCTGCCAGCTGGGCGCCGACGATCACGCTCTGCAGCGCGCCCGGACGGTCGACCAGGTAGACCACGCTCTTTTCCGGTGCGGCGACCGTGGTCAGCACCTTCTTCGGCACTTCGCCGGCCTTCCAGCCGGCGAAGGCTTTCTCGAGCTGCGGCTTGACTTCGGCCAGGGTGGTGTCGCCCACCACCAGCAGGGTCGCGTTGTTCGGCTTGAACCAGGTGGCGTGGTACTTCGCCAGGTCGTCGCGGGTCATGCGCTTGACCGCTTCCTCGGTACCGGTGCCGGTGAAGGGCTTGGCGTACACGTGCTGATTGCCGTACAGGATGCTCGGCAGCACGCGCAGGGCCATCAGCTGCGGCACGGTCTTCTCGCGCGCGATCGCGGCCAGGCGGTCCTTCTGCAGGCGCTCGAACTCGTTCTGCGGGAAGGCAGGGTTCAGGATCAGGTCCGAATACAGGTTCAGCGCCTGCGGCATGGTGGCCTTGAGCGTGTTCATGTAGACGATGCCGCTATCCAGGTTGGCGCTGGCGCCGAACTGCGCGCCCAGGCTCTGGAAGGCTTCGCCGATCTCGAGCGACTTGCGGGTCCGGGTGCCTTCTTCGAGCATGCGCATGGCCAGGCTGGCGACGCCCGGCTTGTCCGCCGCATCCGAGGCATAGCCGCTGTCCACCAGCAGCTGGAAGTTGACCACCGGTGCGTCATGGCGCTCGGCCAGCACGACCTTCAGGCCGTTCGACAGCGTCATCTTCTGCATTTCCGGCAGCTTCAGGGCCATCGGCTTGCCGAGTGCCGGCTCCTTGCTGCGGTCCACGCCCGGCTTGCCCGCCGCCAGGCCAGTCGGGTACGGGTCGACCTGCAGGACGAAGTCGCCATCGCTCAGCCAGTCGTTCATGGCCTTCTTCACGGACGCCGGGGTGGCATCCTTGACGCGCTGCAGATAGACCTTGTAGCAGTCCGGATTGCCGGTATAGGTCTGGCACGATGCCAGCAGGTCGCTCTTGCCGCCGAAGCCGCCAACGCGCTCGGTCATGCGGGCGTAGCGCGCCAGGATGGTGGTCTTCGCCAGGCGCAGTTCGCTTTCCGTCGGGCCGCTCTTCATCAGGGCCTTGAGCTCTTCGTCGGCGATGCGCTCCATCTTGGCGGCGTCGGCGCCCGGACGCGCGGTCAGGGTCATGTCGAACTGGCCGCCGATCTCCGAACCGTCGTTGCTGCCGACCGCGCTGGTGGCCAGCTGGTCCTTGTACACCAGGCGCTTGTACAGGCGCGAGGTTTTGCCGCCGCCCAGCACCAGGGCCGCCAGGTCGAGATCCGCTTCTTCCGGCGTATTCGCGCCCGGCACATTCCAGGTGCGGTAGATGCGCGACTGCGGCACGCGGTCCTGCACGGTGGTACGGTGGGTGCCGGTGCGCTTGGCGATCCAGGCTTCATGCTTGGCCAGCGGCGGGCCCGGAGGAATGTGGCCGTAGTACTGCTCGACCTTCTGGCGCGCCACTTCCGGCGTGATGTCGCCGGACAGCACCAGCACGGTGTTGTTCGGGCCGTAGTTCTTCTTGAACCAGTCCTGCACGTCGGTCATCGATGCCGCGTCCAGGTCTTCCATCTTGCCGATCACGGTCCAGGAGTACGGGTGGCCGACCGGGTAGGTGTTGTTGACCAGCAGCTCGTAGGCGACGCCGTAGGGCTGGTTCTCGCCCTGGCGTTTTTCGTTCTGCACCACGCCGCGCTGCAGGTCGAGCGTCTTCTTGTCGACGGTGCCGAGCAGGTGGCCCATGCGGTCGCTCTCGGCGAACAGCGCATAGTCCAGCATCGAGGTCGGCACGTTCTGGAAATAGTTGGTGCGGTCCTGGTTGGTGGTGCCGTTCAGGTCGGTCGCGCCGATCCCTTCCATCGCGTTGATATAGGTCTTCTTGAAGTTGTCGCTGCCGCCGAACATCAGGTGTTCGAACAGGTGGGCGAAGCCGGTCTTGCCGACCTTTTCATTCTTGGACCCGACGTGGTACCAGGTGTTGATCGCCACCACCGGCGTCTTGTGGTCCTCGTGGACCAGCACCGTCAGCCCGTTCTTCAGGGTGAACTTGGTGTACTTGACGTCAGGGATGGGAATGTCGGGCGTGCTGGCCTGTTTGGCCGGGGCCGCGCCGGCGGCGGAAACGCCCGTGGCGAGCGCGAGCGCTACTGCCAGGCGGAGACTGCGACGAAGGGATACTGCCATGCTGCTCCTCCAATAGGATCATCCGGTTCAGGATGGAAAACGGCGGGTTGCCGCAAACCGGCCGGCCAGTGCGAGCTGGCCGGCCAATCCTTGCATTCTAGGCAGCTTTTGTTATTGCAACAAAGAATAAATTTGGCGTGGAAATGAATCCATGCCATTGGCATTGCTTTTACTGCGGAACGATGCGCAGCAGGCTGCCCTGCGCCTCATCGGTCAATGCATACAGCTGCCCATCCGGCCCCTGGCGCACGTCGCGCACGCGCTTGCCGATCTCCAGGCGTTCCTGCTTCACCACCTTGCCCTGGGCGTCGAACGCCACCCGGCGGATGTCCTTGGACGCCAGCCCGCCCGAGAACAGGCTGCCCTGCCATTGCGGGAAGCCCTTGCCGGTGTACCAGGCCAGGCCCGAGGGCGCCGGCGACGGCACCCAGGCCACCAGCGGCTGCACCATGCCCGGCACCACTTTCACGCCGATCGGCTCGCGCGAACGGTAGTCGGCGCCATAGCTCTGCAGCGGCCAGCCGTAGTTCTTGCCGCCTTCGATCAGGTTGATTTCGTCGCCGCCGCGCGGACCGTGTTCGCTGGCCCAGACGCGGCCCTGGGGATCGACCGTCAGGCCCTGGATGTTGCGGTGGCCGATGCTCCACAGCTCCGGCAGCGCGCCTTGCTGGCCCGCCAGCGGATTGCCCGGCGCCGGCTTGCCGTCGGCCGTGAGGCGCAGGATGGCGCCGTTGTCGCTGCCCAGGTTCTGGGCCTGCTCGCGCGCCAGCATATTGCCGACGCGCTGGGGCGGATTGCCGCCGTCGCCGATGCTCATCAACAGCGTGCCGTCCTTGAGGAAGACGATGCGCGAACCGAAGTGCTCGCCGCCGCTCTTCGATGGCGACGCCGTGAACAGGGTCTTGATGCCGTGCACGCGCCTGCCGTCGAAGACGCCCTGCACCAGCACCGTCCGGTTGGCATCCATGGTCCCGCTGGCCATCGTCATGTACACGCGCGGATTCGGTCCCTTGTCGGCCGGATGGATCGCGATGTCGAGCAGGCCGCCCTGGCCTTCGGTGAACAGGCTCGGCAAGCCTTCGACCGGAACGTTCGTGACCTGCTTGCCGCTCACCAGGTGCAGGCTGCCCTTCTTGCCGGTGACGAGCATGCGGCCGTCCGCCAGCCAGGCCATGCCCCAGGGCTGCGGCAAGCCATCGGCGACGGTTTCCAGCTTCCAGCCCTTGACCGCCGGCGGTTCGCCGCTCGGTTCCAGGCCCTGCGCCATGGCGCTCGAGCACGCCATCGTGATCAAGCTGGCAACGGACGCGGCAATTAATTGATAACTCGTCATGAAGATATCTCCCTGGATTGGTCAAACCATTAACGAAGTGGCCTTTTTACCGCATTTTCCTGCGTTTTCTCTGCACGTTTAACACAAGAGGCGTAGAATTCACGTTTCAGCGAACCAGCCATAAGGATCCCATCCGATGATGCAACGCCGAGCATTCCTGAAGTCTTCCCTCCTCCTTGCAGTACCCTCCCTCAGCATCCCAGCACTTGCCAAAACAGCACAAGCCGTTCCCGGCGAGCGTACCCTGCGCCTGTATAACACGCATACCGGCGAGAAGGTGAACACGACGTTCTGGGCCGACGGCGAGTTCGTGCAAGACGGGCTGAAGGACATCAACAAGGTGCTGCGCGACCACCGCAACAACAAGGTGGCGCAGATGGATCCTGAGCTCCTGCTGCTGCTCTCCCAGCTGAACGACAAGCTGGACAACAGCAACCGTGAACTGCACATCATTTCCGGCTACCGCTCGCCGGAGTCGAACGCCAAGCTGCACGCCGCTAGCGGCGGTGTCGCCAAGCACAGCCTGCACATGGAGGCGAAGGCCATCGACATCCGCCTGCCGGGCAAGGACCTGAAGATGCTGCACAAGGCGGCCATGTCCCTCAAGGGCGGCGGCGTCGGCTACTACGCCGATTCGCAGTTCGTCCACATGGACACCGGCCGCGTCCGTTACTGGTGATCCCATGACGCGGCTCCTGGTCCGCGTTATTCTCAGCCTGTCCGTCCTGGCCGGGCTTCCGGCTGCACATGCCCAGACGGGCGGGCAGCCGGCGACGGTCAAGGTGCAATCTACCCGCGACCCGGTCGATAAATCCTACCGAAAAATGATCAAGGGCATGGAACGCTTCGCGCGCGAGCATGCCCTGGCGCCGAATGCGCCGCTGCGCTTCCAGTTGCTGCCGCGCCTGCCGACGGTGGACATGCGCGGCATTAGCTTGCGCATTGCCGGCGACAGCGTCAGCGTGCCGGTCCCGATCGCGCCCGACAACAGCTTCGTCCTGCCGCGTAACGAGGTCGCGCTGCGCGAAGACGCCGCCGTGGTCGCCAACCGCAAGACCACCAGCATGACCTGGCGCGCGCAGATCATCACGCCCGGCCTGCCAGCGGGCACGCGCCGCCTGGGCGACATGCGGCTGGAGTGCATGGTCGGCGTCGAGGCCGGGCTGGTGTCCAACAGTTCGCCGCTATTCGCCTGGATCTCGAATGCACTGACCTCGCCAGATCAGGTCTGCAACAGCCCCAACGGCAATTACCTGTTCTTCGCCGAGCGCCCCGTCTTCGCGGTGCGCCTGCGCGCAGGCGAGCGCGTTGAAACGCTTCCCTTCAACATGCTGTACGCCGGCGGCGAACAGACCAAGGCGGACCTGCAGTACTGCGACTGCCAGGTCATGCTCGACCGCACCTTCTATGCGCCGATCTGGGACAAATCCTGGCCGGACGATACCCTGGTCGAGTTCGAATACATGGAGGACGCGCCATGAAGCGCACCGCATTGTCCTTCTGCGCCCTGCTCCTGCTGGCCGGCTGCGCCAGCACGTCCGCGCCGCCCGGCACGCAGGTGGCGGCCGAGCGCCTGCAGCAGGCCGTCGTTCCTGGCACGACCACCAAGGCGCAATTGCTGGCCGCCTTCGGTCCGACCAAGAGCGTCGTGTTCGACAGCGGCTACGAAACCTGGGTCTACCAGTCGCCGGCGGGCGGCGGACGCTTCGCCGAGTTCGTCGTGCTGATCAATCCTGCCGGTATCGTCACCAAGACGCGTACGCGCGAGGCGGACCAGCCCTGAGGACAGGGCGCCTCCTATTACCTGCCGGGTAATTGGCGGTCCGCGCCGGAGGAAGGACACTGAAGGCTCCATCTTTCAAGGAGCCGACATGAAACACCTTCTTCCTTCCAAATTCCTGCAACGCGTGCTGCTGGCCGATGCGCTTGTCAGCATGCTCGTTGCAGCTCTCCAGCTGGGGCTCACGCGCAGCCTGGCGGGCTTGCTGGGCCTATCCCACGACGTGCTGTTCGAATCCGGCGTCTTCCTGGTCGGCTACGCCTTGCTGCTGGTCTGGCTCGCGCGCGGCAAGCCGGTACCGTCACTGCTGCTCTGGGGACTCGTGATCGGCAACGCCGGCTGGGCGCTCGGCTGCGTGGCGGTTGGCGTGGCCGACCAGCCGGGCGTGCTCGGTGTCGCCTTCCTGCTGGCCCAGGCGCTGACGGTGCTAGTGTTTGCCGGCCTCGAATTCGCCGGCATCAGGGCTTCCACGGTGACAGGCGGCGTGAACGCGACAGGCGCCGCGCTGCGTTGAAGAAGTGCAGGCCTGCCTTGCGTATCCGCCGGAGCGGATTCGTCAAGGCATGCCGAGCGTCGACATGTCCCAAGGGCTTCGGTCTTCAGGAAAAACAAGTTGGGCATTATCCTTAAGCATATGCCCCAGTATGGTCCTGAGCAGATCGAGTGCAAGCGTCAATGCCTGCATTGAACCCGCGCCGAAAATGTCAGGATAACGTCCATCGACGCCATCCAGGCATGCCGGACAAGCCCACGTGCGTTCGTCGACTTGATATGGCTCGCCGATTTTTGCCTCGATGATCGTTTCGGTGCCGTCGGCGTGCAGCCATAAAATGCGCTCGGAGGCGATGAACTTAGGTGTTTCAATGCGGCGGGGAACCACCTCTCCCCGCACCCTGCCGGCCGAAGGCGGACGGCTTTTCAGCATGATCATGAAGCGCTCGAAGTTGTCCCGCAGAGCATCCTCATCGGCGTATTTTGCGAAGAACGCACCATACAGTCCGCGCGCGGCATCGTCGTCGCCAGGCTGTGGCCGCGCCACGCCCAGATCATCGGCCATCCAGTCGGTGACGGCCTCAAGATCGCCGCCGATCCTGGCGGCGCCGTAAATGTAGCGCCCCATGCCTTCGAAGTTCATCGTTGCCATGCTTCAGCGCTTCTCTTTGTTGATCATCTGCAGCAGCTTGAAGGCTTCGCTCTCGATCGCCGGCTGCGCATCCGCCAGAGCCTTGCTGGCATTGACATAGGCGGCGCGCGTGCGTTCTTTCTTTTCTTCCGGCGGCACCACCGGCTTCGTGCCCGGGAACATGATCTGCGCGCTGCTGTTGTACCTGGCCTGGATGACTTTCTTGCCGTAGGGCGTGTTATAGAAGCGGGTCATCTCGGTGGCCGTGTCAGCGGAGATGACGGGCGCGAGCGGCGCGGCGAGGCGGCGGTACACCTCGGCCGGCGGCGTCCTGTCGAGCTTGGCGAAGACCTCCTTGCGCTGGGCTTCGCTCGGGTAGCGGCTGCGTCCGGCGACGCCCCGCAGAACCTTTTCGACCTGCATGGAGGCAAGCAGGTCTTCCACGGCTTTCACATGGGCGGGATTGGTCGCCGCAGCCTGCGACGGGGCAGCGGCGGGCGCGGCGAACGCGGCGTTGCCGGCGACCAGGGAAAGACCGAGCAGGGCGTGGACAGCAAACTTCATGCGTTTCCTTTCAATGAGGATGTGATCGCGGTCCAGTGTAGGGGAGTTGTTGCTCTGCTCGCAAGCGTGTTTTGTTGCGTGCTCTTGACCGTAGTAAAGTTGTGCATCCCCACCGCATAGGATGCCCACATGCCGCGCAAGCTCGCCCTTTCCTTTGTATTGACAAGCCTTCTCGCCACTGGCGCCCATGCTCAGAGCCTGTCCCCGGTCGAGCAGCGCATCGCCGCCGAGGTCAAGGCCTGGCAACCGGAAGCCATCAACCTGCTCGAGCGCAGCGCGCGCATCAACAGCGGCACCCTGAACCTGGCCGGCGTGCGCGCCACCGGTGAAGTGTTCCGCAAGGAGCTGGAGGCGCTCGGCTTCAAGACGGTCTGGATCGACATGCCGCGCGCGATGGGCCGCGCCGGCCACCTGGTCGCCAACCGCACGGGCAAACAGGGCAAGCGCCTGCTGCTGCTCGGCCACCTCGACACCGTGTTCGAAGCCGACGCGCCGGGTCCGCTGTGGGAACGCGAGAGCGACACCACCGCGCGCGGCCAGGGCGTGGGCGACATGAAGGGCGGGAACGTGGTCGTGATCGCCGCCCTGCGCGCGGTGCAGCGCACGGGTGCGCTCGACAACACCACGATCACCGTGGTCTTCACCGGCGACGAGGAAGAAGCCGGTCACCCGCGCGAGATCTCGCGCCGCGACATGGTCGAGCTGGCCAAGCTGAGCGACGTGGCCCTGAGTTTCGAAGGCGCCGTCACCGGACCAGGCGGCCAGCCGATGGCGACAGTCGGGCGCCGCGCCACCGCCAGCTTCGACCTCGACGTCACCGGTCGCCAGGGCCACTCGCAAGGCGTGTTCGGCAATGCGGGCTATGGCGCCGTGTACGAGGCGGCGCGCATCCTCGACGGATTCCGCCAGCAAGTGGTGGAGCCGGGCCTCACCTTCAACCCGGGCGTGATCCTGGGCGGCACCGACGTCGCCTACGACGAGGCGAATGCGAAAGGCACGGCTGCCGGCAAGACCAACGTCATCGCCAACAAGGTGGTCGTGCGCGGCGACCTGCGCTACCTCGACTACGCCCAGCGTGACCGCGCCCACGCGCGCATGCGCGAGATCGTCGGCCAGAGCCTGCCGGGCGCCAGCGCCTCGATTACTTTCCGCGATTCCTATCCGCCGATGGCGGTCACGCCCGGCAACCTGAAGCTGCTGGAGCTGTATTCGCAGGCCAGCAGCGACGCCGGCCTGGGCACGGTGGGCGCGGTGCCGCCGACCGCGCGCGGCGCCGGCGACATCCAGTTCGTGGCGCCGCTGGTCGACAGCCTCGATGGCCTGGGCGCGAGTGGCGGCGGGGCGCATTCGCCCAACGAGCGGGTCGACCTGACCTCGATGGAGCGCTCCGCGATCCGTGCCGCACTGTTGATGTACCGCCTGACGCGCTAAAGGGGCGCACACCGCTGACGCACGCGAATGGCAAGGCCTGCCGTTTCGCTGGCAGAATGCAGTACTGGACGAACATCGGGGAGCTGTCATGCGTGCGTGGACTTACCTGTTGATCCTGATCGCCTTCTGCCTGAGCGCTTGCGGTGGAGGCGGCGGCAATCCCGGCACGCCCGGCCCATCGACACCGCCGCCGAGCGCCACCACCGGCTCGCTGGCCGTCACTATCAGCGGCCTGCCGGCGGGCGTTAATGCCTCGGTGCGCGTCATGGGTCCCGCCAGCTACCAGCAAGACCTGACCGCGTCGCAAACCCTGTCCGGTCTGACGCCAGGCACCTACACCTTGGCTGGACCACCCATCACTGCTGGCGGCGTCACCTATACGCCCTTCCCTAGCGGACAAAGCGCGGTTGTCAACGCTGGCACCACGACCAACGCCACCATCGCCTACACCGGCGCGAGCGTGAATATCGCGCTGAGTCAAGTGGTGGCCAACCTCGACAACCCGACCTACCTCACCGCGCCAGCAGGAGATGCGCGCCTGTTCGTGGTCGAGCGCCCAGGGCGCATCCGCATCGTCGAGAACGGCAATACGCTCGGCATACCCTTCCTCGACATCAGCAGCCGCGTGTTCACGGGCGGAGAAGGTGGCCTGCTGTCGATGGCCTTCGATCCGGATTACGCTCGCAATGGCTACTTCTATATCTATTACACCGATCCGCAGCAGAATATCGTAATCGAGCGCCTCAGCGTGGGCAGCAACGCCAACCAGGCCGACCCAACCTCGAGCCTGCCGATCCTGCGCATTGCGCACCCGACCTACACCAACCATTTCGGCGGCCAACTCGCCTTCGGCCCGGATGGCAACCTGTTCATCGGTACCGGTGACGGCGGCGGTGCCGGTGACCCGCTCGGCAATGCCCAGAATTTGAATTCCCTACTCGGCAAGCTGCTGCGAATCGATGTGCGCGGCGCATCCGCCGTCCAGCCCTACACTATCCCCCGTGGCAACCCCTATAACAGCCAGCCCAACCGGCGCGCCGAAATCTGGGCCTCGGGACTACGCAACCCGTGGCGCTTCTCCTTCTCGTCGGGAATGATTTTCCTTAGCGATGTGGGACAGGACCGGCGCGAAGAGGTGAACATCAACGCTGCCGACGCGGGCGGGCTCAATTTCGGCTGGAACACAATGGAAGGTACGCTCTGCTACAACGCCACCACCTGCGACCGCACAGGCCTGATCCTTCCTGCCTTCGAATACGATCACGGCACCAACGACGCCAACGGCTGCTCGATCACGGGCGGCTTCGTCTACCGCGGCAGTGCCATTCCGAACCTCGGAGCCGTATACTTCTATTCCGACTACTGCCGCGGTTTCCTGAAAAGCTTCCGCCCCATGGGCGGCAGTAATGTTGGTGAGCAACGCGAGTGGAACGTAGGCAACGTCGGCAATGTGGTCTCCTTCGGCGAGGACGGACAGGGCGAGATGTACCTTCTGACGTCGGGCGGAATCGTCTATAAAATCGTCAGGTCGACCACTCCCTGAGTTTAGAATAGAGAAATGGCACGCTTACAACTCACCTTCCCCGAAGACCAGTTCTACTATTCCACCCCGATGTCGGTGCGCGTCACCGACATCAATGCCGCCAACCACCTCGGCAACGACTCGATGATCTCAATGATCTCCGAGGCGCGGGCGCGCTTCCTGTTCGAATTCGGCGTGGCCGAGACCGAACGCGACGGCACCGGCATCATCGTCACCGACCTTGCCACCACCTACCGCGCCGAGGCGCATGCGCGCGACCAGCTGCTGTTCGAGGTAGGGGTCATGGACTTTAACAAGTACGGCGGCGACATCATCTTCCGCATCACCCGGCCACGCGACCGCACGCTGATCGCCATGGCCAAATCGGGCTTCGTGTTCTACAACTACAAGAGCAGCGAAGTCGTGATGATGCCGGAGGAGTTCCAACGCAAGTTTGACCGGGTAAACTGGGTCGACTGAACCGGTTTTGCCGAATTGACCGTCAGGGCGCACCAATGCGGATAGCCACCATACGAACGGCATTCAAGGCTATCGCCATTTACGTTGCCCTGTCCGCTGTCTTTGCACTGCTCTGGCTAGCTTTCGCGTACCCTGACCTTCCGACCAGTCCCACACAATGGGCCGCTGTTTTCCTGCTCGCGTTGCCGGCGCAACTGCTGTTCGAATGGCTGGCGTCTCGCTTCTGGAATACGCGGCTAACGAAAATCGTCGATGAGCGCACCGCCGGACAGCGCCTGTCGTTGCTGCGCATTGGGTATGGGCTCGTAGTGACCGTGGCCGGTCTCGGCCTGGTGTTTGCGGTCGGCTACGTGTTGAAAACGCTGTTCGGCTAGCGGGACGGGCCCGCCCTCAGCTCCTGCGACTCAGCCCAACAACCTTCTCGGCCTCTACCTGGCGCCTCACCCGCCCGTGCGACCGCAAGCGAATCGCCATGGCCAAGTTGGGCTTCGTTTTCTACAACGACAAGAGCAGCGAGGTCGTGATGATGCCGGAGCAATTCCAGCGCAAATTCGACCAAGTCAGTCGGGCGACTAAGAATTGCTGGTAATGGCAATTAGGATGTGTACATAGCCAACGAACAACAGTCCGGCATAGAGGGATTTTCGCAAATACGCTCGTTCTTCAGCTGGATCTCTACGGGTGAACAGGCGTGTCCAAGTCCCTGCGAAGTCATGTAGATGATCGACCAGGGTGTTCTTGCGGCCTCTTCGCAGCCGCATATACCGGAACATGAAGACCCCACATGCGCTAATCGCTATGACGGCCGGCGCAAGCAAAATCGCGCCTACTATCCACACAAACATTTTGCTCTTGTTCCCATGTTCTGTGAGAGCGGTCGCGCGAAATTGCCTTCTCTACCATTCGCGCGCGTCGACAAAGCCCTGTTAACCCTGGGCGACGTTGATAGCGTCAACCCGGTCAGGATAGAACGCCAGGTGCGAAGCTATTTGGTTGACTGCAGAAAACGGATGTTCATAAGTCCATACGGCATTCACGCCACGTTCTCCGCCCGATCGAATATTGTAGTAAGCGCAGTCCCCTTTGTAAGGGCAATACGTTGCATGTTCGGTGCGCTCAAGCTGATCCATGCGAACGTCTTCGCGCGGGATGTACAGGACAGCCGGATAGCTTGCTTCTTTCAGGGATAGCGCTCGAGTGCTGTCCGCAATGACAGTTCCACCCACGGTTACGGTAATGCGGCGAGACTCGGGCGTGATCGTGATCGGATGGTCCGGCCCAGGCAGTTTCATGGTCTTGTTCATACGACACAGTCCAAAAAATTGTGAGAAGAGGCGCGGCAGGTAATGCATCTGCCGCGTCAAACCTTGACCTCAATGTCACCATACCGACCGTAGCCGGTCAAAAGCAGACTACCACGGTCACCGCGCTACCGACCCAAGTAGACCCGTTCAAACGCGCGAAATCCATTGCTTGGACAGCGCCCGACTTCAAGCTTGGATCAAGCCTCGTTATCCAGTTCAGGGATGCCACTGCTACGATCGGCATACGCGGCCTGGAAGCTCGGACGCTGCTGCCAGCGCTGCCAGTAGGCATCCAGGAACTCGAAACGCTCGTCCAGCGGCGTGGCATTCACCGGGAACTTCGAGAACGCGATCGCAGTTGCCAGCGTGATGTCGGCGAAAGTAGGCTCATCGCCCCCCAGCAGCCATTTGCGTCCGTCCGAAAGATGCTTGTTGACGAGTGCAGCATGGGCCAACGCTTCTTTGCGGCAGTGTTCACCCCAGGCTTCGTTCTTCGTCAGTTCGAGTTTGAAGCCGAGACCGGTATGCAGAACGTGGAAAGCTGTGACGATGCGATACAGGATGTGAACCCAGATGCGGTTATCCCACATGTTGTCCAGGCCCTGTTCCAGCGGCGTGTCACCCATGATCTTGCGGCCGGGGTAAGACTGGTCCAGGTAACGAACGACCGCTGCCGTTTCGGAGATGTAGCTACCGTCAGCGAGCTCGAGGGTCGGTGTCTCACCCCAGGCATTCATTTTCAAGTGGCGCCAGCCACGTTGTTCACCAACTGGCGTCATGTCGTAAATGGTCTCTTGGAACTGATCAGCAATTCCCTTTTCATGCATGAACAGGCGCAGGCGTTGCGGGTTGGGGAAAGCCGACGGCGAGGTGTAAACGTTCAGTTTGCTAGTCATTTTGCAGGTCCTTTTAGTGTGTCGATGTGTAGGCCAAACTGTGTACCTGCTTGTGTAGCGTGGCCTTGGCGCGTTATTGCTGAAGCAGTGAACGTACTTTAATGCGTCGTTCTTGATTGATAAACCGTGTGATAATCAATTCATTTATTACAAACGGTAATGAATATGGCAGCGGGCGACCCACGGCAACTTGGCAGCATCGAGCAGTTTTGTAGAGCAGCGGAGACTGGTAGCTTTACCAGTGCAGCTGAGATTCTTGGTTTGACGCCGGCCGCGGTCAGTCGATCGATCAGCCGGCTCGAGCAGCGTCTTGGCGTGCGTCTTTTTTTGAGGACTACCCGCGCCGTCAAGCTGACAACGGAAGGAGAGCTTTATTGGAAGGAATGTCAGCTAGCACTCGAGCAAATCGCCGAGGCTGAGCGTGCGATCACAGGTGCGCAAACTGTTCCCAGCGGACCACTACGCATCAGTGTTAGTGCTGCTTACGGGACGTTTCGGTTGCTGCCTTTAATGCCCAAGTTTACCGAGCTTTATCCTCAGATCGACATCGAGATCAGCATTTCCGACAAGATAATTGACTTCGTCGAAGAAGGCTTTGACCTGGCAATCCGGCTTGGCATTCAACAAGATTCACGTCTTGTCGCATTCAAGCTTGAGGACGCTATGGTAGGGGTATTTGGTACCCCAACATACCTTGCAAAAAAAGGTGTACCGCGCAGTATTGATGACCTCAGTGAACATGATTGTATCCAGTACATATCGCCGAATACAGGGCGCCCCCTGCAGTGGCTGTTCACCGATGAACACGGTACCTTCATCGAGAAGCCGATAACGAGCCGGATGCGCGTGCTTAACGATGCGTTAGGGGCTGTCGCTTGGGTGAATGCGGGCGGAGGCCTTTATCAAACCTACCGCTTTGCAGTAGGCGACGCCTTGAGGCGTGGTGACCTTGTAGAGGTCCTTCAAGAATATGGCGGCCGCTCCCGCCCGTTTTCGATTCTCTACCCCCAGAATCGTCACCTGTCAGCGCGAGTACGCGCATTTGTAGAGTTCTTGCGCTCAGCAGTGAAATCTTAGGTTGTAAGATGCGTGCAATATCGAAGCCGTAGCTTCGAGCCTGCTCAGCCGCACGCTGTACATGCTGCTCTCAACTCAAACCGGACATCCTTATCGCTTCCTTATCCGGTCATTCAAGCCCCTGGCGCCGCTGCCTATGAGTGTTCCGAGAACAAATCCAATGGAAGCCACACCTAGCGACCAACCGAAGAGAACTGGAAGCATCATCCTTCCAAGGAAACCGATACCATTGAGTGTGATAGCGGTCCAAATGGTGAAACAACTCATCCCCAAACCCAAGCCAGCAAGAAAGGGAAGAAACGATACTGTGATGGCCCCTGCACAGGCAGAGATGATGAATTCATAGACAGACGCGTCGATACCATTTTCTGGCTGCATACCACTGACGATTGCCCAAGCGAGAAAAGCGCTCATACCCAGTGCTACGCCAGGTAGGCTTTTGAGCCTTCCGGTGATTGTCAGCGACTTCATGAACATGTTGACGAAAGTATCGTTAGGCCAATGTCCGCTCGTGGCCGATTGCGGACCTATTGTAGCGTCCGCTTCCGACCCGAAGCAGTCATTTACCGGCCGACTTTGCAGATCTATCAACCTGAATCTGCTCAAGGTAACGAACCAGCCCTTTGTAAAGACTGCTGTCTTCGATTGAAAATACATCACTTAAACCGGGCTCGCGAATGCGTGCGGCGTTGTAGATGAGCTGGCCCAACCGCAGATCCGGCTCAAGTGTCCATACTTCGCGCAGCAGTTCGAGTACCTCGTCAATTCTGGCCGGATCGCGCATTGTGGGGATTTCCTGAAGTGTTAAAGATCCAGTGACCGCTTGTGGCCGAAGGCGGCCGTTTAGCTCAAGCATAGCAGGTCGCCAGGACCGAAAAATCGCGGACTGTCACGTAGGGCTGCTACCGACCCGAAGCGGACAGTCAACCAGCCCTGGATGACCTACTATTTTTTTCCGTCGTCACCCATTCTGTAGGTACCGGCCTTGTCTCGAAAGAATGAGTCTTCCAGAGCAGCAACACGTTCCTGGGTTCGCTGGATTTGACAGTCAAGTGGCTGTGCGCTGAATGCCCATGCACAGTCAAGGTCTCGGTATTCAATCCAAGCCCGCTGAGCCTTCCGAAGCTTGACTTGTTCATCGGAGGCCATAAGGCTAAGGATCCGCTGGTACGTTGTATTCAGCCGTTCATTCGCATTAGCTAGTTCGGCTGGCCGAGTGTCCTGAGCTAGAGCGGTCCCTATAGTAAGGGTAAGCAAAGTGAGGCAAGCAATGGATTTCATTTTCTGTTTAGATTAACTCGAGCTTAATCCGAGGGCGCGCAACGACTGCTCCTGGCCGATTGCGGACCTATTGTAGCGTCCGCTTACGACCCGAAGCGGACGTTGGCTAGTGTCAGACGTAGACTGTAGCGAGCGTAGTTTCGTCTCGCAATTTCCTACATAAGTTCAGCGTACAAAAGCCGGAGTATCTCGTCGCCTGCGTTTGAATTCGCAAGCAGATAGCTACCGCTCCAGTTGTCCCACCCGCTTGAAATCTCAAGCTCGGCACGTAAAAACGACGGACTTATGCCTTCGTCGAGTCCAGCCACGGTGTCCCCCTGCCTAGAAAATCCGAGTTCGTTTTCAAGTTTGCCGCACACCTGTTGGTATGCCACGGAATCGTAATCGCCGAACTCGAGAGTTACATGTCCGTTAGCGGCGATGGACAAAGATGGGTTCATAGTGATGTGTTTATGGCTGAGTTCAGACAACAATGCGTTCTCGACGTAGGTCCGCTTCTGGCCGAACCCGGCCATTCGACTCAGCATATCAGCTTGCCGACCTGGAAAAGTCGCAGGCTGTTACGGCAGGCCGCTCTCGACCCGAACCGGACGTAACCTGTAGCGTCCGATTATCCGATGTCACCTACCGCTTTCAAACGGGCGTAGCTCTTCAATGCTAGGTAGAAACCGGAGCGCTTCACCTCCGAGACTGTAGAACTCGATTCCGCTCAACAGTCCACCGCTCTCAAATATAAAAGCGCCGCTTACTTCGTTCCCTTCGCCGACGAAGTAGTCACCCAGAATATGAACGCCGGCCGGCGGCAAAGGCTGCCCCTGTATCTGGAAATTGATACTTGCGCACCCGCATGGACATTTCCATGAGGTGACTTCTGCAAGCTCGAGCTGCGGCAGAAACGCTGACGCTTCAGGGGTGCCGTGTTCAAGCATCCATCGAGCTAGGCGCAGCTCATTAGATGCCAATGCTCGATTTCCTATTGGGTTATCCATGAAGTCTGCTCAACTGATTGTTGTTTCTAATACGGTAGGTCGCGTGCGCTTGCGCCACTGTCCGCTTCTGGCCGTTTGCAGACCTATCGTAGCGTCCGCTACCGACCCGAAGCGGACGATGGACTTCACGCATCTTCAAGATCGGAAGCCCAGGCAGGATATGCATCCCAAGTAGCGTAGTGACACACGAATTCAGCCTTGGTCTCTCTAGAGCTACGTTTCGAGGCAATCATCTCCAACAACTCAGTTACAAGCTCAGCTTCGAGAAAATAGACAAAGCCTTCTTCCTTATCGTGCCGCACGACCGTGTCGTCCTTTCCAAACTGGACGATCTTCGCCTCACTGCTCAACTGGAACGGTTCGCGCGTGTAGATCACGGATTGCTCCGGCATCTGTCCAACAAGAAAAATCGCATCTAGAAGCTGCATATGACCTCAAGAGAAAGTCCCGAGCTACATCGTGACCGTCCGCTCCTGGCCGATTCCGGACGCCCGGATAGGGCGATGTGGACCGGTGCAGTTAGCAACGTCAGAACCGAGCTTTATTGGCTTGGCTACTCCAAGGTCCAGACATATTGAAGCAAGACCCATTCTTTCTTAGGTTGGCTGTCTTGGGGCGCTACTTGAAGCTTGCAACGGGCAGTGGCCTCCAAGGCAGCCTTGTCTTGTATTGGGTAGCCGCTTGATTTGAAGATCTCCTTTTCAAGAACAGTCCCATCCGTGTCAATGAGGAACTTCATCGTGACCGTTCCCGTCATTTGTTTGCGGAGTGCTGCATGCGACCAAGCAGGTCTCTCGCAAGGCATGACTGGCATCGCTGAACGAAGCTTCGGAAGCGTACTAGCCGTTTCGGGAAGAAGATCGTTGCTGGCTGACGTGTTCGTCTGCGCTGCACACGCGGGCACAATGATCGCGCCAAATATCAGGAAGCTATGTAAGCTCCGATGTAGGCTTGCTGGCCCAGCAAAATGAAAGTGAAACATCTTATGCATGCGTTGCTCGTTCGCTAGAAGAATGACGCTACGCCCTGGTTCAGCGAGGCCGTCGGGATCAGCATAGCAGTTTGCTAGTGATGGAAAGTCACGAACATTCACCAAGGGCAGCTACCGACCCTAAGCGGTCTGTGAGTTGCCTTGTCTTAGTACCTCTACACCAAGGCTCATGGGTGGATACATATGCCTGACGATTAGCGTTACTCCGGTTTCCAAAGCGACTTCAATAGCAGAGTCAGGGCCTTCTCCCAATGCGTCCCAGACCCTCACCCCGGCGACCATCGCAGGTAGACACTCCTGAATTTCGTCTAGCCGCTCTAGTGTTTGCAACACCTCTGGCACTACTGAAGGCGGTGGTAACTCCTGAACATCAATACCAAGCGCCGGATAAGCGTCGTCTATCGGAACCTCGCATGGCACGACCTGTACGGAAGGGGCGACAGAAAAGTGAAAGCTAACAACGTGGGTGCAGATTGCTGCCGTAGTTTCGTCCACCCATGCGGGGTGCACTTGCGCTCGTGGACTCACCCAAACCGCGTCAAGGAGACGGCCAACCATTAACAATGCGTTCATCGTTCGCTACCTCGGAATGCCTCACTAGCCTTTCGACGTCTGCTTTTGGCCGTTAGCAGACGCTTAGAACGGCCAGTTCGCACCAGCGCTTAAAAGTATCTTCAGCTCCTGCCGATCGGCTCGACGATCTTCTCGGCTTCGGCCTGGCAGTTCTCGAGCTTCGCGTCGTCCGCTTCCACCGGCCCGTACCATTCGCGCACGCCGAAAAACCCTCTGGTCCGCAGGATCCATGCCTTGCGCGTTTCGGTATCGAATACGATCTTGTGCTTGAAACCATCACTGACGAATTCCGGCGTATGAATCGGCAGATGCAGCAGGCGCCCCGTCTTCGAGAATTTCGGCAGGCTGACGGACGATATCGGCGTGAGGAAACCGCTGAACGTGATGCCGTAGCGTTTGGTCAGTGCATCGAGCTCCGGACAGGCGCTGGCATTGGCGCCGAGCAGGGCTGCGACGAGGGCGACAAACGTCCGTTTCATGGCGATCCATTCCTGCTGGCTGGGATGCGGAACACGATAGCAGCAGTTCTCGATCGCGGCAATCCTGCCGAAGGCGCCATCACAGGCGCCGCAGCTGCCAGGTGCCATACGGATTGGCAAACAGCGAGTCCGGCCCGTAGTCGACGCCCTTCCCCGCCGAGACGACGTACACCGGCGCATCCGGCGCGCAGGCAAAGGTCTGGCCTTCCTTGATGATCGGGTGTTCCGTGTACAAGTACCAGGAAAAGGTCCGCGCCACCTCGACGGCCTCGGCGCTGTCTTCTTCAAACACCTGCACATCGTGCATGCCAAAGGTATGCATACTGCAGGAATACGCTTCGCGGCGGCCGCCGACCACGGCCACGAAAGCGTTATAGGGGCTGAACAAGGCAAACTCCGCGCACATCCTGCGCCAGGCCTGCGGCGCATGCGCCAGGCCGCTGCTTTCCACCTTTACGCCAAGGCCGCCCGCAACGAGCAATGCCTGCGCCGCCAGCATCAGGGCCTGGACGTTCTGGTCCGAGCCGCCATGGCCCAGCAGGTAGACGACGCTGCGGTGTGAACCGATCGCGGCCATCTCGGGCGCATCGCGCCAGTGCGGGCCGGCTGCAGCAAACGCCTGGGCCATGCGTTCGTCGGCAGCTTCATGTTCCAGCTCGAAGACGTGCTTGGTCTGGACATGCATCAGCAGGCGTCCCGCAAACAGGTAGTCGCCCTTACTCCCCGCGATAATGCGCTGCAGGAGTTCGCTGCGATCGCTCCAGGGGCCGGGGATGCACAGGACCAGTTGGGCCAGCGGCTTGGTGTCACTCATGGGTTGAATTTGTAAATTGTCGAATGCGAGGGCTTTACCATCTCACGCAACGATAGCAAAGTGCGCCCACGAAAAACGCGCGCTTTGTCACCCGAGGCCAGCCAACCCGGCCGTTTTCCGAAAATACTTGGAACTTTTCGTCACACCGCCCGGAATACGGTTAAAGATGACAAGCATGATGACCATCACCCCAGAGACCGCCGACCACGAGCTGCTGCGCCTGACGCACGCAGGCCGCGCCGACGCCTTTACGGCGCTGTACCGGCGCCACCAGGGTCCGCTGTACCGCTACGCGCTGATGCGCTGCGGCGCGCCCGAGATGGCGGCGGACGTGGTGCAGGAAGCCTTCATGGGCCTGCTCACGCAGCGTTTCGCCTTCGATCCGCTGCGTGGCCAGCTGCAGCACTTCCTGTTCGGCGTGGCGCGCAACCTGGCCCTGAAACTGGAGGAATCGCGTCAGCGCCAGGTGGCGCTGCCGGAGCCCGACGAGGATGGTGAGCTGGAGCTGGACGTGGCCGTTGATGGCGCCGAGCCGCTCGCCAGCCTGCTGGGCAACGAGGCAGCCGAGGAAGTAAGGCGGGCCCTGAGCCTGCTGCCGGCGCACTACCGCGACGTGGTCATCCTGTATGAACTGCATGAACTGTCGTACCAGGAGATCGCCACGGTCTGCCAGGTCGACATCGGCACCGTCCGCTCACGCTTGTCGCGTGGCCGGGCGGCCCTGGCGAAGCGCCTCCGGGCGCATGCGCCTGCCTAGCGAATGGATGGAGTAGATGATGGACATGAATGACAACCCGGATGCAAAGCTGGCCGCCGCCTTCGCGGCGCTGCGCGGCGAGCTGGCCGGCCAGGACACCCCGCGCTGCGTGGAAAAGGAACTGCTGCAGGCTTTCGAGCGCCAGTTCAAGCCGAAGCGCCGCTGGTACCAGGCCCTGAGCCTGCCCCAATGGGGCACGGCCGGCGCCCTGTGCTCGCTGACCGCCGTGGTGCTGCTGGTGGCGCAATCGCCGCACGAAGCGGTGCGCGTGGGCAGCCAGCCGCTGGTCAGCTTCGACAACGGCGCCGCCTTCGTCGCCCTGGATTCGCTCGAACGGATCGAAGCCGAACCCGATGCCCAGCTGGTCGAGGCCGAGGTGCCGCGCACCGCGCTGGCGCCGCTCGGCCTGTCAGTCAGCCCGGAAAACGCGGCCGATACCGTGCGCGCCGAAATGCTTGTCGCCGCTGACGGCCACCCGCTGGCCGTGCGGCTCAGTTCTGCGAACTAATACCCACAATTCACCAACAAGAGGATGCCATGATGACGAAGAAGATCTTGATTGCAGCACTGCTGACCAGCGCCCTGGCGCCGGCCCTGGCCGACGAGATGGGCTACGAGGACGCGCCGCGCACCGAGCGCCGCATCGTCACCCGCAGCGCAGGCGACCTGCCCGTCCGGCTCGGCAATCTGGATGCGCTGGCAGTGCTGGACGGGATCGACAGCCACGCGCTGCTGGTTCACCACGCGAAAATGGTCAAGAACGCGCCCTACAGCGCCGAGATGGTCTCGGAGAAGGTCCAGACCCTGAGCGACGGCAACCAGATCGTCAAGAAGAGCAGCACCAAGAGCTACCGCGACAGCGCCGGCCGCAGCCGCACCGAAATGCGCAGCCCCGAAGGAGAGCTGGTGGCCGTGACGATCAACGATCCGGTGGAAGGCGCGCGCTACATCCTGCGTCCGCGCGACAAGAGCGCGATCAAGGTCTCGGCGCCGAACAGCACCGTCGTCGTGGCGCGCGAACAGGCGCGCGCCGCAGCGGCGCAAGCACGCGCGGCCAGCACCGAAGCGCGCGTCGCCGGCGCCCAGGCCCGCGTGGCCGCCGAACAGGCGCGCGCCCGCATCGAAGAACTGCGCCGCGAAGGCAAGCTGCCGGAGGGCGAGCGCGTGATCATCAAGCAGGTCGAGCGCTCCGGCGGCGTCGGCGGCGAGCACAAGGACGTGCAGATCCGCATCGCCCAGGTGGCGGCGGCCCAGGCCGCGGCGCGCGTGGCGCCGGTGATCGCCGGCGCGATCGGCGAGCACAAATGGGCCTCGAAAGCCGAATCGAAGGACCTGGGAAGCCGCGATTTCAATGGCGTGAAGGCCAACGGCACCCTGCGCAGCTACGAGATCCCGGCCGGCGAGATCGGCAACCGCAACGCCATCGTGGTCAGCACCGAGACTTGGATCTCGCCGGAACTGCAGGCCGTGGTGTACCAGAAGCGCAGCGATCCGCGCAGCGGCGAGTCGGTGTTCCGCCTGGAAGACCTGAAGCGCGAGGAGCCGGCCGCAAGCCTGTTCACCGTGCCTTCGGATTACACGGTTAAGGACACCGCGGCGATCGCCAAGGAAGCGGCCGAAAAGGCGGCGGCGGCGCGCGCCAAGGCCGATCGCAACGGTTGATCGCCGGCGCGGAAAACGAAAACGGCGCCCTTGGGCGCCGTTTTTTCATGCCTGCCGCGGAAGCTTCAGGACTTCTTGTGCAGGATGGTCTTGTTGAACCAGTCCTCGATCATGCGCTTCTCGTAGCGCAGCCGGTCGCCGTCGGTCAGGCGGTTGATGCGGTTCAGATAGTTCATGTCGGTCAGCCTTTCCTTGCCGCTGGCGACCACCTGGCCATTGCTGGTGAGGGTGTAGCGCAGGTCCATGATCGGCCAGTCGGCGCCGCCCTTCAGGATGCGCAGGTCGCGGCCGCTGCGGCTGTTCGGGTACTCGCGGCCGGCCAGGTCGATGTCGGTGACTTCCACCGTCAGGTCCTGCCCCGGCGGCAGCTGCTTGCCGATTTCGGCGAAGAACCCGGCCAGGTCGTCCAGCACCTCCTTGCGCTCCCACTGCGCGAACGGCAGGTCGGAGAACTTGTCGGATTCCACATAGTTGACGGTCACGCCCGCCGAGGCGGCGCCGGCGCTCAGCGCGAACAAGCCAGCCAGGGCCACCTTGCCAATCACGGATTTCATCGCTTTCCCTTTCAATATTTCGTACTGGTTCATGTTCCGAATATACGCCCTTTACGCGGCCTTTCCAGTACCCCTTTGTCGAAGTTTTGTATCCAAATGTTAGGCCCCGCACACCCGCTTTTGCCGGCTGAGCCGACAATGGCACGGAGGAGGTCGCATCGTGCCAGAAGGACCATCACTATATATCTTGAAGGAACTGGTTACCGGCTTTACGGGCCAGGACATCGTGCGCGCCGACGGCAATGTGCGCGCCATCGATCCGGCGCGCCTGGTCGGCCAGCGCATCGAGGCCATCCACACTTGGGGCAAGCACCTGCTCATCGAGACGGCCGAGATGGTGGTGCGGGTCCACTTCCTGCTGTTCGGCACCTACCGCATCAACGAAGGGCGCGAGGGCAAGACGCCGCGCCTGTCGATCGAAACCGCCAAGGGGGACGTACTGAACCTCTACGCCTGCCAGGTCAAGGAAATCGACCGCGCCACCTATGAGGCCTACGATTTCAGCGCCGACGTCATGTCCGATTCCTGGGACCCGAAGAAGGCGCGCAAGAAGCTGCGCGCCAACCCGGACATGCTGGCCTGCGACGCCCTGCTCGACCAGGACATCTTTTCCGGGGTCGGCAACATCATCAAGAACGAGGTGCTGTTCCGCATCCGGGTGCATCCACTGTCGACCGTCGGCGCCCTGCCCGCACCCAAACTACGGGCCCTGGTCGAGGAGGCGCGTCAATACAGCTTCGACTTCCTGGAATGGAAACGTCAATACGTGCTCAAGCAGCATTGGCTGGCCCACGCCAAGCGGACCTGCCCGCGCTGTCACATTCCATTCAAGAAGGCGCATCTCGGAACCAGCAATCGCCGTAGTTTTTACTGTGAAAACTGCCAGAAGCGCTACATTTGAGTGCGTTTTACTGTCTTTCCCTTATTTATTTCACATAGCTTTCGGCTTCGTGACATCGTTAACCAACACTTTTAATGTTGCCTGTTGTTAAGGGCTAATGGTCGTACTACAATCGATTTGACTTGCGGCTACATATCTGCCGCTCGATTGTGCGAATGATCAACCCACGGTAACGGTAACCCTATGTCCTTCCTCTCCAATGCGGCGCCCAAGCTGGCTCCATGGAAAGTCCTGCTGGTCGACGACGAGCCGGATATCCATGACATCACCAAGCTGACCCTGTCCCGCTTCCGCCTCGACGGACGCGCGCTGAGCTTCGTGCACGCCTACAGCGGCGCCGAGGCCAAGGAAGTGCTGGCGCGCGAGCAGGACATCGCGCTGGTCTTCCTCGACGTGGTCATGGAAAGCGAGGACAGCGGCCTGGAAGTGGCGCGCTGGATGCGCCAGGACCTGGACAACCAGTTCACCCGCATCGTGCTGCGCACCGGCCAGCCGGGCCAGGCGCCGGAAGAACGCGTGATCGTCGATTACGACATCAACGATTACAAGGAAAAGACCGAGCTCGATCGCACCAAGCTGTTCACCACCACCTTTGCCGCCCTGCGCGCCTACCGCGACATCATGAAGGTCGAGGAAGCGCGCCGTGCACAACAGACCTACCGCGAAGGCCTGGAGCGCGTGATCGCCGCCTCGACCCACATTTTCCAGCAGCGTAACCTGAAGGATTTCGCCAACGGCCTGCTGCAGCAGGTGGTGGCGCTGCTGCGCCTCGAACAAAGCATGCTGCTGCGCCTGAAGGGCGCGAGCGTGATCGCCGGCGAAAGCCAGTACGAGGTGCTGGCCCAGATCGGCGAGATGGAAGGCGAGGAGATCGGCCCCGAGCTGATCGCCCAGTTGGACGACGCGCGCCACAACCGCATTTCGCGCCTGCACGGCGACACCTATGTCGGCTACTTCCCGAACAACAGCGGCAAGGCTTCCCTGCTGGTGCTGAAAGGCGTGGAAGAGATCGCGGAGATCGACGCCCAGCTGCTCGAGGTGTTCTGCTCGGGCGTGGCGATCGCTTTCGACAACATCCTGCTGAACCAGGAAATCACGGACACCCAGGCGGAACTGATCCTGCGCCTGGGCGACGTAGTGGAATCGCGTTCCAACGAAGCCGGCAACCACGTGCGCCGCATGGCCCAGGTCTGCCACCTGCTGGCCCAGGCTTCCGGCATGCCGGAAGACGAAGTCGCGACCCTGATGCACGCCGCGCCGATGCACGACGTGGGCAAGATCGCCACCCCGGACGCGGTGCTGCTCAAGCCGGGCCGCCTGACCGAGGACGAGTGGGAAATCATGAAGCAGCACCCGACCGTGGGCCTGCAGATCCTCGACGGCTCGCAGCGCCCGATCCTCAAGGCCGCCGCCGTGATCGCCCACCAGCACCACGAGAAGTTCGACGGCACCGGCTATCCGCAGGGCCTCAAGGGCGTGGACATCCACCCGTATGCCCGCATCGTGGCGGTGGCCGACGTGTTCGACGCCCTGAGCCACAAGCGCTGCTACAAGGACGCCTGGCCGGCCGAGAAGGTGACCGAGCACCTGCGCGAGGTGGCGGGGCATCACCTGGATCCGTATTACGTGGATCTGCTCATCAAGAACATGGACAAGGCGCTGGAGATCAATGAGGCGTGGCCGGATTGATAGGCCGTACGCTTCCTTGAATCAGTAACAGTTGAGCCGTCATCCCGGCGAAGGCCGGGATCCAATTCCGTCGTGTACTACCAGCGCAACCGCAGCCGGTACAGTGGCAAACTTGGGTCCCGGCCTTCGCCGGGACGACGTTTACAGGTAGGTGATGGACTGGGGCGTCATCAGGATGCCCGTTCCTTACTTCTTCAACGACCGCGGGAACCGCAGGTGATACTGCAAGCCCTGCCCCGGTTCGCTCTCCGCCTTCACCGTCCCGTTCAGCGCCCCCGTCACCAGGTTGTGCAGGATGTGCGCCCCCAGCCCGCTGCCGCCGGTTCCGCGCTTGGTGGTGAAGAAGGGATCGAACATCTTGCCCAGCGTGTCCTTGTCCATCCCCACGCCGTCGTCCGCGTAGTCGAACACCACCTGCTCGCCCTCCAGCGCGGCGCGGATCGTGATGGTGCCCGAATGGTCGCGCTCGAAGCCGTGCAGCAGCGAATTCATGACCATGTTGGTGACGATCTGCGACACCGCGCCCGGCGAGCTGTCCAGCACCAGGTCTTTCGGGCAGTCCACCTCCACCTTCACCTTGCGGCCCTTGAACTTGGGCTGCAGCGACAGCAGCACCTCGTTCACGTAGCTGCACAGGTTGAAGTTGCGGACGTCGCCGGATGACTGGTCCACCGCCACCTGCTTGAAGCTGCGCACCAGTGCGGCCGCGCGCTGGGTGTTGGTGGTCATGATGCGCAGCGACTGGTCGACGATGTCCAGGAAGGAATTCAGGCTGTCTTCCGTCATCTGGCCGGCCGCCAGCTCCTCGCGCGTGAGCTTGAGTTCCTGCACCAGGTGGCTGGTGGCGGTGACGCAGATGCCGAGCGGGGTGTTGATCTCGTGGGCCACGCCGGCCACCAGGCCGCCCAGCGAGGCCAGTTTCTCCTGGCGCACCAGTTCCGACTGCGCTTCCTGCAGCTGGTGCAGGGCTTCATTCAGCGCGGCGTTCTGCACTTCCAGGGTTTCCTTGGTCTTGCGGATCTTGCGGTCGGCCTGCATGCGCGCCAGCGCCACGGCGACGTGGCTGGCCATGAAGGCCAGCAGGTCGAGGTCGGCCTTGGTATAGATCACCTCCGGATCGTAGCTCTGCACCACCAGCACGCCGTAGGGCTGCTCGTGCACCAGCATTGGCGCGCCCATCCAGCTGGCGACTTCCTGGTTGCCGATCTGCTGCTTGACCAGGCCGTTGGCGGCGAGGTGGCGGAAGCTGGTCGCGTCGTGGAGCTGGGCCTGCTTGCTGGTCAGGACATAGGAACACATGCCCTGGCCGAGCGGGAAGCGCTTGACCGGCACCTCGGCGTCCTTCTCGTCGACGAAATACGGAATGCTGATTTCCTGCGTATCGGGATGGTAGAGGGCGATCAGGAAGTTCTTGGCCACCATCAGTTCGCCGATGATGCGGTGCAGGCTGGTGGTCAGGCCCTCGGTGTCGAGCGCCTGGGCCGACAGGCTGGCGATCTGGTACAGCGCGTGCTGCACCTGCTCGGCGCGGCGGCGCTCGTTGACTTCCACCGCCAGCGCCGCGGTGCGTTCCTGCACCGCGCGCTCGAGCCGGTCCATGCTCTGCAGGCCTTGCAGGGCGAACGAGATGTGGTTGGCGATCTGGGAGAACAGCGCCTGGTCTTCCTCGCTGTAAGTGATGCCCTCGGTGTAGCTCTGGATGACCATTGCGCCCAGGGCCTGATGGTGCTGGTCGAGCAGGGGCACGCCCATCCAGTGCTCGGCGGCACTGCCCTGGCCCCACTTCATCCCCTCACGCTCGCGCGCCTCGAAATCGTCGGCGGTGATCATCAGGCGTTCGCGGTTCACCAGCACCCAGGCGGTGGGCGACTCTTCCGGCGCGGCCAGGGTGATGCGCTCGAAGGCATCCGGCGTCTCGTCCTCTTCGTCGACGAAGTAGACGAAACGCACCGAACCGTCTTCCTGGTCCGACAGCGCCACATAAAAGTTGGCCGCATACATGATGCGGCCCAGGGCGCGGTGCACCGCGCCGATGAATTCGGTGATGTCGCTGCAGGTGGTCGAGAGCTGCCCGATTTCGAGCAGCATCGACTGCACCGCTTCCAGCCTTGCCAGACGATCCATTACTTCCCCAAAGTAATTAAATGCATAGGGGAAATATTAACAGCTCAGCCGTGGCGGCCGAAGCCTTATCTTCCGGACTGTGGCGTTAGGTATTCACCCGCTCAACCCCGTGGCGCGCGGAAATCGTTTTCGATCCAGGCGTGGGCCGAGGCCGGGGTCAGCTTGAAACCGGCCGAGACCCGCACCTTGGCCACCTGCTCGCCCATCTCGTCGGTGGCGGCCAGGATCGCGTACGGGTCGTCGTCGTCCGGCACGATGTCGAGCGTCACCTTCAGCTCGCCGTTCTCGGTCGACACGGTCGTGTTCTTGTGCAGGATGGCGTGCAGGTGCTGCTCGTGGCGGCGGATCACCTCCGATGCCGTCTTGATCAGCGTATTGAAGGCGTTGACGTCGAGCGGCTTCGGGTTTTTCTTGTCGCGGCCCATGGTCCAGGGCCCGACCAGGGCCGGTTCCCGCTCGCCGTCCTTGTACATCGCGACGGCCCAGCCCTCGTCGTCGTCGTTCTTGATCACGCGCGCGGTCCAGCCGTTGCCCTGCCACAGGCGGGCTTCCTGGACGAGGGCGTCTTCCCCGCCGTCCTGCTCGTGTTCGTCATGGTCGTTCATGGTCGTGTTTCCTTATGCCTCAAAGGAGAGATCATAGAGGAAACCGGCCCCATGAAGAAGCCCGTTTGGCTTAAGAAATGACGAGAAAAACTCAGGCGTAGCGCGGACAGCGCCAGTCCGGTCCGCGCGGCGGCCGCACGGGCGGGCGCACGGGTGCCGGGCGCGGGTCGACGGCGGGAGACGGCGCCTCCCGGTTGAACGGATTGATGATGATCGGCGGGATGGCGGGTGGCGCCGATGGCGGGCCTTTGGGACCGCTGTTGGCCAACGCAGGATGCAGTACGGCCAGGTGGTCCCCCATATTCTGGATGACAGCTTGCATAGGATCCCCCTGCTTCAGAACAGGCTGTCAGTATAGGAAAGGATTCGCCCAATGCAAGGCCAAATCGACCACCTTTGTTGCCTCGCGGTTGCATGATGCGCGGCATCCTTGCGCGACCCATTCATCGCGTCTGCACGCGTCCCGGCGCGCGAAAAATGCAGCCTGTCGCAAAGCGATGGCCCGTGTGGCGGCCTGCGCTTACAGTTCAACCATACCGCAACGATATGCGCACAACACACCACTGAAAAAGAGAGGCCCGCCATGAAAAACTTCGCCAAGATCGCCATCCTGTTCCTGATTGCCCTGCTGCTGTGGGACCTCGCTGTCGACAGTTCCGATTTCATGAGCTTCAACATCGACGGCGACGAAGTCAGCGGCCCGCTGGGCGCCTTCCTCGGCCTGCTGTTCGCAGGTGGCGGCGTGATCATCGCCGGCGTGGTGGTGCTGGTGGTGAGCGTGGTGCTGGCGGTGGTGTTCGCCGGCGTGGGCGTGATCCTGCTGGGCGCCCTGGGCGTGGCGGCGGTCGCCGTGGCCCTGGCGATCTCGCCCCTGCTGCTGCCGCTGCTGGTGCCGGTCGCCATCATCTGGTACCTGGTGGCGCGCAGCCGCAAGACCCGCGTGGTGGCGCCCGCCGCCTGATTCCAGCCTCACCCCTTTCAAGCGGCCGGGACCTCCCGGCCGCTTGCGCTTCCGGGCCCGGGCGGAACAGGTAGAATCGGCACAAGCCATCCCTGGGAAGCGCTCATGCAAGTCCCGTCCCCGCGCAGCGGACACCCGATCCACCCCTATCCCCTGTCGCGGCTCGTGATCGTCACGGCCGGGCTGATCGCGGCGCTCGGCCTGATCACCGGCTCGATGCTCTACGCCAGCTACCAGGACGCGCTGCGCGAGCAGGAAGTCACGCTGCGCAACGTGGCCATCGCCTTTGCCGCCCAGACCGCGGGCGCGGCCCAGGCGATCGACAGCGCCGCGCGCCAGTCGGCGCACATCATGCTGCGGCGCGACGACGGCCTGGCGCCGGGCCTGGCGGCGCACCGCTTCCTGCTGCGCGTGGTGCTGTTCGACAGCAACGGACGCCAGCTCGGCAGCCTCCTGCCTGCCGGCGACAAGCGCGACCTGCCCCCGATGCCGGCCGCGCCCGCGGCGGACGCGCCGCGCCGCATCACCATCACCGGCATCGACCGCGCCACCGGCCGCGGCATCCTGAATTTCATCATCCCGGCGCGCGAGCGCGACGGGCGCCGCTTCGGCACCCTGGTGGCGCAGGTCGATTCGCAGGGCTTCGAGCGCCTCTACAACCTGGTCGAACTGGGGACCGGCGGCTCGGTCACCCTGCTCCACCGCGACGGTACCATGCTGGTGCGCGGCCCTGGCTTCCCGGCCGGGATCGGCCACTCCTTCGCCGACACCCCGCTGTTCCGCGACCAGCTGCCGCGCGCCGCGCGCGGCAGCTTCCAGGCGATCAGCCCGATCAACGGTGCGCCCGGCCTGTACGGCTACGACACGGTGGAAGGCGCCGACCTGGTGATCATCACCGGCATGGCACGCAAGGTGGCGCTGGCCGGCTGGTACGGGCGCCTGTGGACCGCCCTCGCTTTTTACCTGCTGCTGGCGGCGGTGCTGGTGCTGCTGGCCTGGCGCGTGGCGCGCGACACGCGCCGCCAGTTCAAGCTGATCGACATGGTCTCGGCCAGCGAGGCGCGCCTGACCAAGAGCTTCGACTACCTGGCCTCGATCGTGAACGCGGTCGGCGCCCCGATCTGGGTGCTGGACGGCGCGCGCCGCATCGTGCTCGCCAACGAAGCCTTCGCGCGCCTGGTGGGCCGCGCGCGCGACAGCCTGCCCGGCCTGGACGAGCGCGCAGTCCTGCCGGGTGACGATCCCGAGCGCGAGCGCCGCTACGACGCCGTGCTGGCCCACGGCGGCACCCTGGACGCCACCGGCACCATGCACGACGGCAGCGGCGAGAGCCGCACCGTGATCCAGCTGACTTCGCGCCTCACCGGCGACGACGGCACCGCCCACCTGGTCAACGTGCTGACCGATATCACCGAGCGCGAACGGGCCGAGGCGCGCCTGGCCTGGCTGGCCGAATTCGACGCCATCACCGGCCTGCCCAACCAGAGCCAGTTCTGGCGCCTGCTGGAGGCGCGCATGGCGGCCTGCGCCAGCAGCGGGCGCGAACTGGCGGCAGTGGCGCTGGTGCTGGAACGCCTGCACGAGATCGTCGACCTGCTCGGCCACGACGCCGGCGACCGCGCGCTGCGCCAGGTGGCCGACCTGTTGCGCGACGCCTGCGGCGACAACGCCGTGGCGGCGCGCATCCGCGGCGCCGAATTCGCCTTCCTGCTCGACGCCGGGAGCGGGCGCACCGGCGTGGAACGCTTCGCGCTGCAGCTGCACGCGCTGATGTCGGGCCCCTTGCAGGTGGACGGGCGCGATTTCTTCCTCAGTCCCGTGCTGGGCGTGGCCCTGTATCCGCAGGACGGGCGCAGCACGGACGAGCTGTATCGCAGCGCCCAGGGCGCGGCCAGCGGCGCCGGGATCGAGGTCGACGAAGCGGTGCACTTCTTCTCGGCCAGCCTGCACACCGAACTCGGCCAGCGCCTCACGATGGAAGCCCACCTGCGGCGCGCGCTCGAACGCGGCGAACTGCGCCTGGTGTACCAGCCCAAGGTCACGGTAGAGGGCCAGCAGGTGGTCGGCTTCGAAGCGCTGCTGCGCTGGAGCAGTCCGGAACTGGGCGTGATCTCGCCGGCGCGCTTCATTCCGATCGCCGAGCGCACCGGCCTGATCATCCCGATCGGCGCCTGGGCGCTGGAACAGGCCTGCCGCCAGATGGGCGAGTGGGCCCAGCAGCTGGGCCGGCCGGTGAAGGTGGCGGTCAACCTGTCGCCGCGCCAGCTGTACCAGAAATCCCTGCTCGACACGGTGCGGCGCAGCCTGGCCGAGCACCGCGTGCCGCCCGGCTGCCTGGAACTGGAGATCACCGAAACCGCCCTGATGAGCCGCGAGAAGGAAGTCGACATCCTGCTGCACGACATTCGCGCGCTCGGGGTCGAGCTGGCGATCGACGACTTCGGCACCGGCTACTCCAGCCTGGCCTACCTGAAGCGCTTCCCGGTATCGCGCCTGAAGGTCGACCGCGCGTTCGTGCGCGACCTCGGGCGCGACGAAGACAGCGCCGCCATCGCCCTCTCCATCGTCAACCTGGCGCGCGGGCTCAAGCTGCAGGTGGTGGCCGAAGGGGTCGAGACGGAAGGCCAGCTGGCGGTGCTGCGCGCCATGGCCTGCGACGAGTACCAGGGCTTCCTGTTCAGCGAGCCGCTGGAGCGCGACGAGGTGCCGGCCCTGCTCGCGGTCAAACCACCGCAGCGCTGAAGGGCTCGGGCCGCCGCGCCGGCAGATTGGCAAGCCTTCGTCTTGTACGGTTTTCAACTGAGACATTTTGTCTCAGTGCATGGGTATTCCTTTTCAGTAGAATGCTTCAGAACCCGCAGTCAGGCCATTCCTGCATGACAGCCGCCGGCATTTTTTCCTCACTCCTCCGCACCCGTTCATCGCTGCGCCCGATCTCAAGCATTACCTGGAAATACTCAATATGATGGATATGGAATGGTTCCCCGTCGTCTTCTTTACCTTTAAATTGCTCGCGCTCAGCGTGGGCATGTTCTTCGCCATCAAGTGGCATTACGACCAGGGGAAGAAGAACGCGGACAAGAAGGCGGAGCAGCGCGCGGTGCTGCGCGCGGGCGGCAAGGTGGCCGCCATCTTCATCGTCTTGCTCGTGAGCCTGGGACTGCTCACCTACTTCTTTGCCACGCGGCTCGGTCTGGATCTGAGCATGCCGTGATCGCAAGGGCCTGTCTCCTCAAGCCTTCGCAGCCTTCACGCGCGGCGCGTGCACGGCCGTCAGTTCGATCACCCAGTCGATGAACACACGCAGCGCCTTGCTCAGGTAGCGGTTGGGCGGATACGCCACGTAGAGCGGCATCGGGTCGATCGTCCAGCCCCCGAACAGGCGCACCAGGGCGCCGCCAGCCACGTGCTCGCGCGCCATGTAGTCGGGCAGCCAGAGCGCGCCCAGCCCGGCCAGGCCGGCCGTCAGGTAGGCATTGCCATCGTCGATGCTCAGGATGGAGCGGCCCGCGATCTTGACGCTCTCCCCACCCCGGTGCATCGCATACGGCAGGCCGTTGGTCCAGCGGTAGCGCACGATGCGGTGGCGCGGGTCCTGCAGTTCGAGCGGATGCGTGGGCGTGCCAGCCTGCGCCAGGTAGGCGGGCGCCGCGTACACGCCCAGCTGCAGGTCGCCGACGTGGCGCGCCACCAGCGAGCCGTCGGTGATCGCGCCGCCGCGCACCACGCAGTCGACCCGGTCGCCGATCAGATCGACCTTGCGGTCGCTGGCGCCGAGGTCGAATTCGATTTCCGGATAGCGCGCGTGGAAGGCCGGCAGGGCCGGCACCAGGATCAGGTTGGCGAAGGGACTGGGCACGTCGACGCGCAGCAGGCCGCGCGGCGCCGGCGAGGAGCCGGGCAGGTTGTTCTCGATGTCGTCGAGATCGGCCAGCAGGCGCACCACCCGCTCGTAGTAGGCGGCGCCATCGGCCGTGACGCTGACCTTGCGCGTGGTGCGGTTGAGCAGCCGCAGGCGTAGGTGGGCTTCCAGCTGCTGCACCAGCTGGGTGATGCTGGTGCGGCTCATGCCGAGGGTCTCGGCCGCTTTCGTGAAACTGCCTGCCTCCACCACCCGCACGAATGCTCGCATGCCGTCGAACCTGTCCACTATCTGCCCTCCTGTGATTATCAGGATTATACAAACAGTGTTGCAGCGATTTTCCTGTTTATCGCAACAAATGATGGCGTTAGAGTGGCTGCATTGACCACCAAGGAGAGCAGCATGCAAGTTCGTGACGTCGTATTTCCCGCGGGCCGCCAGGCCCTGTATGAAAAGAACCGCTATTCGCCGGCCGTGCGTTCGGGCGGCTTCCTGTTCGTGTCCGGCCAGGTCGGCAGCCGCGAGGACGGCTCGCCCGAGCCCGAGCTGGACGCCCAGGTACGGCGCGCCTTCGAGAACCTGAACGCGGTGCTGGCGGCGGCCGGCTGCAGCTTCGCCGACGTGGTGGACGTGACCATGTTCCTGGTCGATCCGGAGAAGAACTTCGAACGGATCTGGGAAGTGGCGCGCCCCTACTGGGGCGAGGCGCCCTTCCCCAACGCGACGGCGGTCGGCGTCACCTGGCTGTATGGCTTCCAGTTCGAGATCAAGGTGGTGGCGAAGCTGCCCGAACAGGGTACGTAAAGCTCATCAGACGCGCCGGCGCTCCAGCCGTTCGGCCACCAGCGCAGTGACCACGGCTTGCAGCACGTGCACGGCCCAACGTTCGCTGGCCTTGCGGCGGCCGGCCTGTACTTCGCCCTCGGTGATGCCGAGCACCGGCGCAATGCCGCCGATATTCACCGCATACAGCGCAGTACCATATAGCACGCCCAGTGCGGCCGGCGACAGGTCCGGAGCCCACTCGCGCAGTTTGGGCAGGGCCGCGCCGAAGGCCGCCGACGCGCCCAGATGATTGACGAATTCGACCGCGCTCGTGCCGGCGTCCCCAATCACGTCGCGCGATCCAGTCATGCGGTCGATCCAGTCGACCGCGTCGCGGTCCAGCGTCTTGGTCAGCAGTCCGGTCTTGCGGCCTGCAACCATGACAGCGGTCGTTACGACGCCGGCGACCACGCCTCCCAACATGGCTGCTTTGTACTTTTGCATGAGACTTCCGATCAAAAAGTGACAGTAATGGACGCGCGATCAAGCTCGCCCGTTTCGATTACTTGTGAACATACGTCGGTAACAAAACTGGATCAGTGCGGTGCTGCACCGATGCTCCGTGTTGAGCAAGGTGAGGATTCGCGGACTTTCAGCGGATTTTCTTTGGCATCATGCAGGTATCCCATTGAGACCGAGGCCATGCCATGAAACGCTCCGCACGCTCCCTGCTGCTGTCCGTGCTCGTCCTGTCCAGCGCGGCTCCGGCCATGGCCTGCGCCGTCCTGTCCCCCGAGCAGGTCGTCCAGAAGCGCAAGGAAGGCCTGGAAAAGATGAAGACCGACGTGCGCGCGCTGATGGACGAGGCCGACCAGGTCTTCGTTGGCTACCTGGGCAAGCTGACCTATCGCGAGGAAACCCGCGAGCCCGATGCCCGCATTCCCATCATCGTGCACGTCAACCAGGCCCATTTCCGCAACGTGCAGCAGATCAAAGGAAGGTACAAGGACGACCAGCCCCTCGAATTCGTTACCAGCCAGAACCGGATCATGATCGGCTGCGGTGGGGAGATTCGCGACACCAATCCGGGCGATCATGGCGCCGGCGAGACCTTTCTCGTCTACGCCAAGGACGGCAAGATCATCAGGACCAATCTCCTGCCACACGTCCCGGCCGGCCTGATGGACGGCCAGCAGGAAGCCGACTTCCTGCGCGCCGCCAAATAGAGCCTCAGGCGGCCTTGTTCGCCACGTACTGCTCGTAGCCGCGCGCCCGCAGCGCGCAGGCCGGGCAGGTGCCGCAGCCGTGGCCCCAGGGGTGCGCGGCGCCGCGTTCGCCCAGGTAGCAGGTGTGGGTATCGAAGCGGATCAGGTCCACCAGCGCCTCGCCGCCGCAGTCCTGCGCCAGCTGCCAGGTCTGCGCCTTGTCGATCCACATCAAGGGTGTCTCGACTTTCAGGCGGGTCGCCATGCCGAGGTTGAGCGCCACCTGCAGTGCCTTCATGGTGTCGTCGCGGCAGTCCGGATAGCCCGAGAAGTCGGTCTCGCACATGCCGCCCACCAGCACGTTCAGGCCGCGGCGGTAGGCCACGGTGGCCGCCACCGTCATGAACAGCAGGTTCCGGCCCGGCACGAAGGTGTTCGGCAAGCCGTTTTCCTGCATCGCGATGGCCACGTTGCTGGTCAGCGCGGTATCCGAGATCTTCGAGATCAGGCCCAGGTCGATCATGTGGTCCTCGCCCAGGCGCGCGTCCCATTCAGGGTTCAGCGCGCGCATCTTCGACAGCACGGTCGGGCGCACTGCCAGTTCGATGGCGTGGCGCTGGCCGTAGTCGAAGCCGATCGTCTCCACGCGCGCATAGCGCTGCAGCGCCCACGCGAGGCAAGTAGTGGAGTCCTGGCCGCCGCTAAAGAGGACGAGCGCGGTGTCGTTGGTTTGCATGATCGATGCCGTTCGAGGAAACCGCGAATTCTGGCACAAAACCGGGTCAAACGTACATCTTCGGAGCCGCACGGCTGGGCCAGGCGTCCGTCATCGTTTTTGCCAATCCGTTAAGATTGCCATGAACTTTACCTTCGGAGCGCCATGTTTCCTGCAAGATCGAATCCCCGCTGCCTGCGTCCCCTGCCCCGCCTGCTAGCAGGTATTGGGGCCATGGTATTTGCCACAGCACTGCATGCCCAGGGAATTGATTACCAGGTCCGCATCGACGCCCCGCGCCAGATCGAGAACATGCTCGAGGAGAACCTCGACCTGATGCGCTGGCGCGGCAATCCGCGGGTCGACATGGAGCAGCTGCAGCGCCTGGTCAAGGAAGCCCCGGCCCAGGCCAAGACCTTCATCGCCACCGAAGGCTATTACTCGCCCAAGATCTCGGCCGGCCTCGATACCAGCGGCGGCCGGCCGGTCGCGCGCGTCATCGTCGATCCGGGCCCCGCCACCGTGGTCGGCGACGTCGACCTGGTGCTGCAGGGTTTCGCCCAGCTCGACAAGGGCAGCGCGCCGTTCGACGCGGGCGCGCTGCGCCAGCGCTGGCAGCTGCCGGTCGGTGCGCGCTTCCGCCAGGCCGACTGGGAAGCGGCCAAGCGCGAGCTGCTGCGCGAAGTGGCGCAGACGCGCTTCCCGCGCGCCCGCCTGGTCGAGACCAGCGCCACCGTCGATCCGGAAGAGCGCCGCGCCCTGCTCCACGTGGTCATCGACAGCGGCCCCGAGATGCGCTTCGGCGAGCTGCGCATCCGCGGCCTAAAGCGCTATCCGCGCGAAGTCATCACCAACCTGAACAAGATCAATCCGGGCGACGAGTACAGCGAAGCCGCGCTGCAGGCGCTGCAGTCGCGCCTGCAGGACACCGGCTACTTCAGCAGCGTCGAAGTGAGCGCCGACATGCGCGCCGTGCTCAATGCCGAGATCGAAGACCTGAAGGACGGCGACCAGGACGCCGACGGCAATCCGGCCACGCCGGAGCCGCCCACCGGCCCCACCGTGCTGCCGGTGCTGGTGCGCGTCACCGAGAACAAGCGCAAGAACGTCGAGGTCGGCCTCGGCTTCTCGACGGACACCGGCGCGCGCGCCCAGGCCAGCTACGACGACCTGAACGTGTTCGGCAAGCGCATGAAGTCCGACCTGATCTACGAACAGAAGCGCCAGACCGCGCGCGTCGACTTCTTCTGGCCGACCACGCCCAAGGGCTACAACGACAGCGTCGGCGCCGGCGTCGAGCGCAACGACGTGCGCGGCGAGATCACCACCCTGGCCACGGTCGCCGCGCGCCGCCAGTGGGGCACGCCGCTGCTTGAGCGCAGCCTCACGCTGGAGGCGCTGGTCGAAAAACGCGAGGTGCCGCCAAGCGAACCGACCACCACGCGCAGCCTCCCGCTCACCTACAGCATCACCAAGCGCAAGCTCGACAGCCTGATCCAGCCGACCAATGGCTATGTGCTGCAGGGCCAGCTGGGCGGCGCCCTGCTGCCGATCCTGACCGACGAAAAGTTCCTGCGCCTGTACACCCGCGGCCAGATGTTCAAGCCGCTGGGCGAAGCCGGCACCCTGGTGCTGCGCGGCGAATTCGGCGCGGTGGCGGCCAAGGAAAAGCTGGGCGTGCCCTCGACCTTCCTGTTCCGCGCCGGCGGCGACCAGTCGGTGCGCGGCTACGGCTACCGTGAACTGGGCGTACGCGAGAACGACGCCATCGTGGGCGGCAAATACCTGCTCACCGCCAGCGCCGAATACCAGTATTACTTCCGCCCACCCTGGGGCGTGGCCGTGTTCTACGACGTCGGCAACGCCGCCGACAAGGTCGGCGACCTGAAGCCGAAATCCGGCTTCGGCGTCGGCGCGCGCTGGCGCAGCCCGGTCGGCCCGATCAACGTCGACGTCGCGTATGGCCACGCCGTCAAGAAAGCGCGCCTGCACTTCTCCCTGGGATTCACCTTCTGATGGACACGAACGACATTTCCAAGGACCCGGCGCCGGCGCCGAAACCACGGCGCTGGCCGCGCCGCGTCGCCATCGGCGTCGTCGTGACCGGCGTGATCGTCGGCGGCACGCTCTGGTACCTCGGCCGCGAAACGACGCTGCAGATGATTGCCCAGCGCGTGGCCGCTTCCACCGGCGGCAAGCTGACCCTCACCGGCGTCACCGGCTCGTTGTACGGCACCATGCACATCGAGCGCGTCGTGTGGCGCACCGACGAGCAGCTGGTGGTGGCCAACAAGATCGACCTGCGCTGGTCGCCCAGCCAGATCGTCTCGCGCGGCATCCTGGTCGACAGCCTGCACGCCGCCAACCTGCGCGTCGAAACGCTCAAGGAAACCGAGGAGCGCTCGCCGATGCCGGCCAAGCTGGCGCCGCCCTTCCCGGTCTCGATCGACGACGCGCGCCTGAACCAGGCGGTCTTCGTGAGCAAGGGCGCGGAAACGCGCATCGATAACATCCGCCTGCGCCTGCATGGGGACAAGCAGAGCTGGACGATCCGCGACGCCGCCGCCGTGACGCCCTGGGGCGACGTAGCGGCAAACGGCAGCATCGGCGCCCAGCGCCCGTTCAAGCTCGATGCGAGTGCCAGCCTGACGCAATCCCAGGCGAAAGCCGGTGCGCGCGCCGCCCAGCTGCGCCTGAAGGTCGGCGGCGACCTGGAGACCACGCTCGTGGACGCGACCGGCCAGGCCGGCCGCGCCGTCGGCGACGCCCACTTCGCGCTGTCGCCCTATGCCGAGATTCCGCTGCGCGAACTGCGCATCAATGGCCGCAACGTCGACCCGGGCTTCTTCAACCCGGCGCTGCCGACGGCCGACCTGACCTTCGCCATCGCGGGCAAGCTGGACCCAAACCGCAACATCAGCGGCAGCGTCAGCATCACCAACGACGGCCCGGAAGGCACCATCGACCAGCAGCGCCTGCCCCTGCGCAGCATGCGTGGCCAGCTGGGCGGCAACCTGAATGCCTTGCAGGTGTCCGACGTGCTGATGGACTTCGGCGCGGCCGGCCGCTTTACCGGCACCGGCGGCGTGCAGCGCGACAAGGACGAGGAAGGTCTCGGCACCGCGCGCTTCACGCTGCACACCGAGCGCTTCGACCTCAAGAACATCTACTCCACCATGAAGCCGACCGCGATCCGCGGCGACATCCAGGTGACGAATGCCGGCACCGTCCAGACCCTGCAGGCGAACCTGGCCGACAAGGCCTTGCGCCTGGCCGCGCTGGCGACGCTGGAAAAGAACCTCGTCACGGTGCGCGAAGCGCGGCTTTCAAGCGGCAGCAGCCGCGTGGACGTCACCGGCAACATGAATCTGCTGGAAGACAAGGCCTTCAAGGCCAGCGCCAGCGCCAGCCGCTTCAACCCGGCCGACTTCGGTGATTTCCCGGAAGCCGACATCAACGCCAGCGTGAACGTGGCCGGCGTCCTGGCCCCGGCCTGGCGCGTGGACGCCGACTTCGCCGTGCGCCGCAGCCGCCTGATGAACCAGGCAATGTCGGGCGAAGGCAAGCTGCACGCCGATGCGAAACGCATCAGCGGCATCAACGCCGACCTGGCGCTGGGCCAGAACACGGTGGCGCTTTCCGGTGCCTTTGGCGGCGCCGGCGACAAGCTGCAGTGGCGCCTGGACGGCCGCCAGCTGTCGGCGGTGCGCAGCGACCTGTATGGCGCCGTCACGGCCAGCGGCGTCGCCACCGGCACCATGGCCGCGCCGCGCACCACGTTCGACCTCAATGCGAATGGCCTCGGCTGGGTCGCCGCCCAGCGCAAGAATGCCAACGGCAGCCTGCGCGCCAGCGGCGAAGCCTGGCTGGCCGGCGGCGAGGGAGCGCGCTTCGTCGAAGCGAAGGTGAGCGGCGCGATGCAGCGCTTCAACCCGGCCGCCTTCGGCTCGCCGCTGGCCGGTTCGATCAACGGCGCTTTCGATGCCAGCGGCCGCAGTGGCGCCGACTGGCGCGGCGCGCTCGACCTGCGCGTGCAGGATTCGACGCTGTCGAACTCCCCGCTGTGGGGCCATGCCAAGCTCAGCGCCGACCGCCGCCACGTCTCGAACGCCGACGTCGACCTGCACGTCGGCGCCAATGTGGTCGCCGCCAAGGGCAGCTTCGGCCTTGGTTCCGACCAGCTGGGCTGGCGCATCGACGCGCCCCAGCTGGCCGCGCTCGGTCCCGACTTCGGCGGCGTGCTGCGCGGCCAGGGCACCCTGTCCGGCACCATGGATACGCCTTCGCTCACCGCTTCGCTGGAAGGCCAGAACCTGCGCCTGCTCGGCACCCACAGCATCCGTTCCCTGCGCGCGAACGCCAACCTCGGCTCCGGCCGCGGCGCGCGCGATGCGCTGGCCAGCGACATCCAAATCACCGAATACGTCAGCGGCGAGACCCGCGTGGCCTCGGCCAGCCTGAAGACCGAAGGCACGCGCGGCGCCCACACGCTGCGCGCGGCCGCCGTGGGCGAAGCGTTCGACGCCAACCTGGAAGTACGTGGCGGCTGGTCGGGCGACACCTGGAGCGGCACCCTGGCCGCCCTGCAAAACCGCGGCCGCTACGCGATGTCGCTGCAGGCGCCGGTCCCGCTGCGCATCAGCGGCGCCAAGGGCAGCGGCGTGATGGGACTGGCCAAGCCGGAAACGCTGGCCTTCAATGGCGCAGTGATCCGCCTGCCGGCCGGCAGCATCACGGTCGACTCCCTGGTCAAGAACGGCTCACGCTGGAACAGCCGCGGCCACGCCGACAACGTGCCGCTCACTTACCTGTCCCAGTTCTCGCCGGCGATCCGCGAGAACGCGCGCGGCGACCTGACCCTGGGCGCCCAGTGGGCGCTCGACCTGCGCACCGCGACCGCCACCGGCGGCGCGCCGGCGCTGGACGGCATGGTCCACGTCTTCCGCGAAAAGGGCGACGTCATCGCCGGCAGCGACCAACCGGTCCCGCTCGGCCTGCGCACGCTCGATGCGCGCGCCGACGTCCAGGGGGGCGCCCTGCGCGTGGCCGTCAATCTGGACGGCACCCGCACCGGCAGCGCCAAGCTGGAAGGCTCGGCCCAGCTGCTGCAGGGACGGCTCGATCGCGATAGCCCGATGCGCATGCGCCTGGACGCCAACATGGGCTCGATCGCCTGGCTGGCCTCGTTTGCCGGCCAATCCGGACTGGAACTGGACGGCGCCCTGCGCCTGGCGGTACAGGGCTCCGGCACCATCGGCACGCCGCGCCTGGACGGCACCGTGCAGGGCGACCGGCTGGCGGTACGCTGGCCCGAACAAGGCCTGCGCCTGCAGAATGGCGAACTGCGGGCGGGTCTCGCCGGCGACCAGCTGCAGCTGCAGCGCCTGTACTTCCAGGGCCGCCAGGGCAGCGCCTCGGCCGAGGGCTCGCTGCGCTTTTCCAGCGGCCTGGCCGCGGCCGACCTGCGCCTGACGCTCGACAAGCTCGAAGCCCTGTCGCGCCCGGACCGCACCGTGGTCCTGAGCGGCAAGGCGTCCCTGGTGCGGGATGCCGAGCGCTTTGCGCTGGAAGGGAATATCCGCGCCGACCGCGCCCTGATCGAATTCGCGCCCCAGGGCCGCCCCACCATGTCGGACGACGTGATTGTGCTGGGCCAGGGCGGCGCCAAGCCGGTCCCTTCCAACAAGAAGGAAGAGCTGCCGCTGACGATCGACCTGCGCGCCGACCTCGGGGACGAATTCCACCTGCGTGGCCTGGGCATCGACGCCACGCTCGCCGGCAACGTCCGCGTGCGCAAGGTCGGTGCCGGCGCGCCGCGCGTAAACGGCACCATCCGCGCGGTCGAAGGCGATTACGCGGCCTATGGACAGCGGCTGGCGATCGAGCGCGCCAACATCACCTTCAGCGGACCGTACGACAATCCTTCGCTCGACGTGCTGGCGGTGCGCAAGCGTCCCGAGGGCGAGCAGCTATCGGAAACCAATGTGGAAGCCGGCGTGCAGGTACGCGGCACCGCGCAGTCGCCACAGGCCAAGCTGGTGTCGACCCCGAACGTGCCGGACAGCGAAAAGCTGTCCTGGCTGGTGCTGGGCCACGGCATGGAAGGCACCAGCGGCAACGAGAAGGATGTGCTGGCCGCCGCCGCCGCTGCCCTGCTGGGCGGCAAGGGCGGCACCGGCGGCATCACGCAGAAGCTGGCGACCTCGCTCGGCGTGGACGAGTTGGGCCTGAAACAGGCCAACGGCACCGCCACCGGCCTGGAAAGCACGGTGGTCACGGTCGGCAAGCGCATCTCCTCGCGCGCCTACCTCAGCTTCGAACAGGGCGCGACCACGGCCTCGAGTCTAGTGCGCCTTCGCTACAAATGGAGCCCGAAGATCACGCTGCAGTTCCAGACGGGTACGAACACGGCCCTGGACGTGTTGTACTCCTGGGCCTTCGATTAATGCGACCGCAGGGATTGTCGAGAAATCTTACAGTCCCTGCCGGAACCTGAAATTTCCCACTAATAACTTTAAATTCATTAGTGCAATTAATTGATTTCTAAGGGGAAATTGAAGTTTCCTGCAAGACTGGCACGTTTCATGCTTAGATATTAAACGAAAGCAAACCTTACGTTTAGATAACTGAGAGAAGCGCCATGATCCTCAACAAACTGTCCGCTACCTTAATTGCTGCAACGCTGGCCGTGGGCGCATCCGCTCCTGCGCAGGCAGTTACCCTGGTCACGGGCGACCTGAAAATCACCATCAACGCTTTCGACGCCAGCACCATCGGCTACGGCAACACGGTCGGCACCAAGTGCGAATCGATCGCCCAGTGCAATAGCGTCGCGACCAAGCCGGCGGTCAACGCCTACGGCGGCGAGGACACCTGGGGCATCTTCTCGGTGCAGAGCATCTCGCGCGTGTCGAACGGCAGCCTGATCTTTACTGCCGGCACCAATGGCGAATACCTGACCGGCATGTTCGGCGGCATCAAGGACACTTACGTCGAAGTCAGCGGCTCCAAGTCGCCGAGCACCCTGGCGCTGGGCACCGGCGGCTGGCTGAACATGTACCTGACCGGCCAGAACTACAACGCCAGCTTCGGCCCGAACGGCCGCCAGGGCGAGTTCGGCTACCGCGGCATCACCAATATCGGCGGCACGCTGGCCTTGTCGGCCGTGTTCGCGCCGGGCGTGCTGGGCGGCGATCCGGAATACACCTATTCCTCGAACTACGCCAACAACACGATCTCGGGCGGCGGCCAGGCTTTCCTGGACGTGACCGGCGGCTCGCTGAAGAAGCTGTTCGACACGAACCTGCAGCAAGACCCGAACGGCGGCATGCACGACCTGTTCATGAAGATCACCTACGGCCAGACCGGCGCCTCGGCCGGCCCAGGCTGGACCGTCGATATCTCGGGCGACGTCCAGGGCAACGTCCCGGAACCGGGCTCGCTGGCCCTGCTGGGCCTCGGCTTTGCCGGCCTGGCTGCGCGTCGTCGCCGCGGCTGATCCACTTCGTTTCCCCGGAAACCGCAGCGCCTCGCGCCCTGCGGTTTTTTTACGCCCCGGATCGGCGTGTTCAGGACAGCATGCTGGGCTTGTGATCGGGCACCGGATCGTCGTCGGCCTGAGGCGTGTGGGAATGGCCGGGCTGGTGGTGCGGATGGGGCGTATCGAAGGGCTCGGGGGCCGGTTCCTCGATCGGGGCCGGGTCCGGTGCACGGTGCGCTTTCATCGGAACATGCGCAGAAAACACTGCATTCATGGCGGGAATCTCCTGGTCAAAAGCGGAGTGGACACCATACCAGAATGCCCCGGGCGCCGCCGTTCGCCGCCGCTCCTGTGCGAGGCGGCTACAATGGCGGGCCAGAACCAATTCATTGCACCATGGAAGACCTCTCGATCACCACCCTCGCCCTGCTCGTCCTGACGCCCCTGCTGGTCTGGCGTGTCTACAACCGCATCAAAGCGCGCATGACGCGCCAGCGCTCGATCGTCTCGCGCCATTACACCGGCGTGCTGGTGTTCGGGGCCATGATCGTGGTGCCGCTGCTGCAGCTGTTCGACCGCCTGCCCAACCTGGCCGCGCTGATGCTCGGGTCGGCCGTCGGTTTCGGCTGGAGCGTGTATGCGCTGACGAAGACCCGCTTCGAGGATACACCGCAGGGCTACTACTTTACCCCGCCCGCGCGGCTGGGTATCGTGATGGCGATGATCCTGGTGGCACGCATCTTCTACCTGGGCGTGGAGATCTATGCCAACCAGGGCAAGGGCATCCCGGCGCCGAAGCTGACCGACGATGCGATCACCATGCTGTGCGTCGGGCTGACCGCCGGCTACTTCGAGTGGTACTCGATGGGACTGCTGCAGTGGCGCCGCAAGCTGCGCAAGGCGATCGACGTCGAATAACCGGTCAGCAGCCGCGCTGCCGCTCCAAGCGTTCGGCTACCAGCGCTGTAACGACGGCCGGCAGCACGTGCACGGCCCAGCGTTCGCCGGCCTTGCGCGGTCCGGCCCGTACTTCGCCCTGCAGTTGTTCAAGGTCCGCTTCTGGCCGAGAGCAGTCTACTTGCAAAGGACCGCTGCCGACCCAAGCTGACGTACCTTCGCCAATTTAACGAGCGACAAAACTACGAATCTTGTGGGTCTTCGTATACCTGCGTTAACTGGATATCCGGCCAGGCAGGGTCCCAGTCTTTACAGAAGTCCATGAAGTGGACGTGGTCGTAGCCTGGGCCTATGCGTTTCATTTCTGAAGCCGCATGCATCACAAAGCTCGCAAAAGTTTCCATCGCTTCCGGCGATAGCGAGATTGCGATGCTAGACATTTCCATAAAGTCCATGTGCTTCTGCACCTCAGCGGCTTCACCGTAAATTTTCATCATCTTGTGGTACTACTCCGTGACGACGTCGTTGTCTAACGCCAGCTCGCTTCTGGCCGACAGCAGACCCACTTGGGATTCTCAACGGGTTTTCGACTTCGCGGAGAGCTTGGAAGCTTTACGCACACCCGCCCTCAACATGTCAGCTATCTGCGCCACCGGGAGAGCTGCGCATGACCTAGGGCCCTGCATGTCGCTTGAGCAAGCCCGATATGATCGACAGTAGGCGATCGACCACTAGCGGCTTGCCGAGATGGGCCGAAAAGCCCGCCTCACGCGCTGCGGCGATGTCTTGCTCCCGGCCCAGCCCGGTCACGGCCACGGCCGGCATGGTCGAGTAGCGTGGCATCTTGCGCACCTCGCGCAATAGTCCGTAGCCGTCCATATCCGGCATCGAGATGTCCGATACCAGCAGCTCGACGTCCTCGCGGCCGAGGATGTCGAGAGCTTGCCGGGCGCTGGTCGCACCAAATGTCTCGGCGCCGTACATCTGCAGCAGCGATTGCATCATCATCACGGCGTCCTCGACGTCGTCGACCAGCAGGATGCGCAGTCCGGCAATGTCGAGTTGCGCATCGGCTAGCGTGCCGACCTCATGGCAGTCCTGTTCGACGAGCGGCAGCCAGACAGTGAAGCGGGCGCCCTTGCCGACGCCTTCCGAATAGGCTTCGATTCGTCCGCCATGCAGGCTGACCAGTTCACGCACGAGCGCCAGGCCGATGCCCAAGCCCCCTTTGGCGCGGGTGGTGACCGAGTTCGCCTGGCCAAACATTTCGAACACTTTGGCGAGGCTGCCGGGCGCGATGCCCTGGCCGCTGTCCACCACGTCGAGCCGCATCATGCCGGCATCGGCGCCGAGGTTCACCGCGATCTCGCCACCTTGCGGCGTGAACTTGATCGCGTTGCTGAGCAGGTTCATCGCGATCTGCTCGAAACGCACGGCGTCGGCCATCACCACCAAGCTGTCGTCGATGCTCGTTTTGAAACTCAACCCCTGTGCAGACGGGTCGGCCAGCGCCACGTCGACGATGGCGCGGACCACCTTGCTGGCCTGGACCGGCGTCACCGACAGCGCCATCTTGCCGGTACGGACGCGTGACATGTCGAGCAGGTCTTCAATGATCTTGGCCTGGCTGACGACCGAGGTGCGAATCGTTTCGGCGCAACGCACGGCGAGGCTGGAGGCCCGCACTTCGGGAATGCGCGCCAGTACGTCGGCATTAATGCCGATCATGTTCAGCGGCTGTCGCAGTTCATGCGACATGATCGCCAGGAACTGGTCTTTGACGGCCACTGCATGTTCGGCGCCGGTGCGCTCACGGTGCTCATGGCTGAACGCCGCGTCCCGTTCACTCATCAGGCGCAGGCGCTGGGTCTCGTCGCGCGCGATCTTGGCATAGCCGTAGGCGGCGCGTTCGCCGAGGGGATTGGTGACGCCGCTGGCGTAGAAACGGCTGCCGTCCTTGCGCAGGTGCCAGCGCTCGTCCTCGGAGCGCCCATCGTCGCGCGCGCGCCGCATTTCCTGCTCGCGCGCACCACGCTCGCGGTCCTCGGGTGTGTACAGGGCTTCGAGCGACTGGCCCAGCATTTCAGCCTCGGTGTAGCCGAACAGGCGCTCGGCACCCTTGTTCCAGCTGGTGGCATGTCCCTCGGCATCGAGAGAGATGATGGCATAGTCATGGGTGCTCTCGGCCACCATCTGCATGCGTGCTTCATGCGCGCGCGCCTGTTCTTCGGCCTGGCGGCGTTCGCTGATGTCGAAGAAGGTCATGATCGCGCCCTCGATCCTGTCTTCCGTGGTCCGGTAGGGCAGCAGGCGCACGATATACCAGCGGCCGTCATAGCTGCGGACCTCCCGCTCGACCGGACGCAGTGTCGCGAACGTGGCGCTGACGTCATCGGCCAGCTGGTCGTAGTCGAGGCGGTGGGTCAGGTCCAGCAGCGAGCGGCCGAGGTCCGAGGCGATGACGCTGAAGATGTCGGTCGCGCGCGGCGTAAAGCGCTTGATACGCATGCCGCTGTCGACGAACACCGTGGCGATGTCGGTCGAGGCGATCAGGTTGTTCAGGTCGTCGTTGGCCTTGCCGGTTTCCTCGACCTTCACCTTGAGCTCGTAGTTGACGGTAATGAGCTCTTCGTTCACCGACTGCAGCTCTTCCTTGCTGGTCTCGAGTTCCTCCGTAGCCGAGCGCAGTTCCTCGTTGATCGCCTGGAGTTCCTCGTTGGATGCGCGCAGTTCTTCGGTCGAGATCTCGGAATGCTCGATCGTCTCCTGCAACTGCTCCTTGGTGCGCTGCAACTCGGTCTCGAGCTGGGTCAGGACCATGTCGTCGCGCGAGGCGCCGGCTGGGACGGGGGCAACTTCGGGCGACACCTCGTTGAACACGACCAGCATGAAATTCTCGGAACTGTCCTCGTCGCGGAATGGAGATACCTTCATGCCGATGATCACGCTCCGTCCCTGCAACTCGATCGAGATGTGACGGCAGTCGATGGCGGTGTTTCCTTGCTGGGCCTGGTACAGTGCGCTGCGCAGCTCAAGGCGCAGTTCGGGCATGACCAATGCAAGCACGTTGCGCGACGGCTCTCCGGCGCCCATGCGCAGGAACTGTCCGGCGCGTTGCGACATGTGGACGATGTTCGCTTCGCGGTCCAGCACCAGCGACGGCGGCGCTGCCAGCGCCAGCGCGCGTTGGTGCACCTCGGCATACGAGAACTGGCGCCGCGGCGGCGGATACAGGACTGATTCCGGCAGCCGGCTGACATGGCTCGGCACCTGGGTGCCGGAGCTCATGGTGCGCGAGGTCGGGCGGGCGCGGTAGATGCGGTTCTTCTTGTCCACCGGGACGAAGAAATCCGCGACCGACTCGGCCGACTCCGAGCTGCCCAGGAACAGATAGCCGCCCGGCTTGAGGGCGAAGTGAAACATCTCGAGTACCCGGATCTGGACTTCGCGGTTCAGGTAGATCAGCAGGTTGCGGCACGAGACCATGTCGAGCCGCGAGAACGGCGGGTCGCGCAGGACGTTGTGCGAAGCGAACAGGATGCGGTCGCGGATGGCCTTGCGAATGTTGTAGCGGTCGTCGTCCTTGGTGAAATGGCGCCGCAGGCGCGAGGGCGCGATGTCGGTGAGGATCGAGGCGGGATAGACGCCGCTGCGCGCCCGGGCGATGGCGTCGTTGTCGATGTCGGATGCGAAGATCTGGCAGGCGGGCGGATGCGCCATCTCCTCAGCATGGTCGGCCAGCAGCATCGCCAGCGAATACGCCTCCTCGCCGGTGGAGCAGGCCGCCACCCACACCCTGACTTCGTCGCCCGCGCCCTTGTCCTTGAACAGCTCCGGAATGATGTCGCGCTCGAGGGCCTCGAAGGCTTCACGGTCGCGGAAGAAATTGGTCACCCCGATCAGCATGTCGTCCAGCAGGGCGTGGCATTCGCGCGGATCCGTTTCTAGCAGGCTGCAGTATTCTGGCAGCGTGTGCACGGCCCGCACCTGCATGCGTCGCTCGATCCGGCGCAGCACCGTCGCGCGCTTGTATTGCTTGAAATCGTGACCGGTGCGGTTCAGCAGAAGGAACACGACGCGCTGCAGCGCTTCCTCGGCCAGCTGGACGTCATCCTGGCGCGGCAGGTGCGCGATCGGTCCCTCGCCGTCGCCGGTCGGCGGCAGTTCGATGATGCGTGCGTTTTCCCACAGGTCGATCAGCTTTTGCGGCATCTCGGTCACAGGCAGCACGAAATCGACGATGCCGGTGCCGATCGCCGCTCCCGGCATGCCGTCGTGCTCGGCGTCGGCGGGCAGCTGCACGATCGTGACGCCGCCCTGTTCCTTGATGCGTTTGAGACCGACCGCGCCGTCCGAGCCGGTGCCCGACAAGACGATTGCCACCGAGCGCTCGCGGTGCACCTCGGCCAGCGTGCGGAAGAAAAGGTCGATGGCGATGTGGCTGCCCCGCGGACGCTCCAGCGGCTTCAGGCTGAGGAAGCTGTCGATCATCGTCAGGTGCTGGTTGGGCGGAATGACGTAGACGTGATTGGCCTCGATCTGCACGGGTTTGAGGACCTGGATCACAGGCATGCGCGTCGCCCGCTGAAGCACCTGGTCGGTCGTGGAAGCGTGCTTCGGAGAAAGGTGAAGGATGATGACGAACGCCATGCCACTGTTCTGCGGCATGTTTTCGAAGAAGCGCTGCAAGGCAGGCAGGCCGCCCGCCGATGCGCCGATGCCGACAACAGGAAATTGGATGGCGCTCGGCACCACGCCAGGCTCGGTTGGCGGCGGGTTGGGCGAGTCGGCGGTATCGTGCATGTCAGTTATCAGATCGATCAATCCACAAGTGTAATGGATTCACCTGGCGGTTCGACAGAACTGATAAAAATTTTATATTGCCGCGGACACTGCGCCGGGCATCGACGCGCACTCGGTTCAGTCCAGGGCAAAAAAATCGGCATCCAGCACGAGGGCACGCAGCGGTGCGCATTTCTCTTCGGCTTCATTTGCTTTCGTTCGCAGCCTCGATGCCTCGGCCATCTTGCCAGCCGCCTCCGCAACACCGGCGAACTGCTTCAGGATGAGTATCCGTTCCTCGATTGCCCGAACCGTCGACCACAAGCTGGTATCGACGGCATCGTTGACCTCGGCGAGCAAGGACTTGAACGAGTAGGCATGCCCCGTATGGCAGCGAAAGCGCACGAGCTTGCCTTCTTCGATCTGCACCAGCACACCATGACATTCCGGGCAGGTGTAATTCGACACCTTCCCTAGACCCATCACGCCGGCATACATTCCGCTTTCCTCCAGTGCAACGTCGTTTTCGACTTCCTGGCTCATCCGCGGCGCAGGCAAAACCGGTAGTGGCGATTCACGCGTGGTCTCCCGTGCGATCGCGGCGCCGAGCTGCTGGATCGTTCCGACGAGATCCACGTTAACGTGTTCGATGGCACTGTCGGGCATCGACCTGTGCTGCGCTTCTTCGGGGGACTGGACGAACGCGAGTCCCTGGCGGTCCTTGATTTGCCAGAGTCCGGCCGTTCCATCGTCGAGCGCGCCGGTCAGGATCACGCCGATCGCTCGCGGGCCGAACGCCAGTGCGGCCGAGCGGAACAGCGCATCGATCGCCGGCCTGACGCGGCACTCCTTGGGGCCACGCGTTACCCTCAGCCGATCACCTTCGACCAACAAATGACGGTCCGGTGTCGCGACATAGATCGTGTCAGGCATGATCTCCTGTCGGTCGTCGGCAAAGGTCACATGCATCGATGTGACCCTTTGCAGGATACGGGGCAGCTGGCTCGGAGAATGTGGCGAAACATGCAATACAACGCAGAAACTCGCTCCGGTATCTGGCGGCATACACGCAAATAAGGCCTGGAGGGCTTCGACGCCGCCTGCGGACGCGCCAACGACAACAATGTTTCGTCTGATGCCGTGTTGAAGCTTGTCCATTGGGGATCCTTTGCAATTGGAACCCATTGTAGCGCGTACCTGCACAAAACCAGTTCGTTTGGCTACCGGTTCAGGCATGCATCCGAGTGCCCGCCGCTTCTTGCCGGTCGTTCATCTACGGCGGAAGGCGGACCATCATTTCGCGCCCAGCATCGGTTCCGTCACAGCCGAAGAAGGCTCCTGCTAGAAGTAATGCAACAGTATGGCGGACGTTTCCGCCATTTTCGACTTCATATTCCCAGAACCCTACCCGGCGCGGCCGAAAAAAAGGGAGCCGGCGGCTCCCTCCTGTCTTACGCGGCCTTCGCCTCGTCCTTCCTTCGCTGCAGCACGAAGATCGGCTGCGCCCACTGCACGTCCTTCTTTTTCTTGCTGGTGATGAGCGTCAGCTCCGACGGGTCGTACACGTCGGTGTTGTGCGTCAGCGGCGTCGTCATCAGGTACTGGGCGTCGGTGTTCTTCAGGAACTCGCCGACCAGCTGGATGTTGCGGATGTCCAGGTGGGCGAAGGGTTCGTCGATGAACACGAAGCCGCCCGAACCTTCTTCCGACTTCAGCAGGCCGATGAGCAGCACCAGCGACTTCATTACCTGCTGGCCGCCGGAGGCCTCGCCGTCGTTCATGCCGATCTGGTCCTTGCCGTCGAACTTGAAGCGCACGTGCAGGCCGGCCTGGGCCAGCTGCACGTCGTCGTTCTCCAGGCGTACCGGGTCGGCCTGCACGTCGATGCCCGCCAGCTCGCCCAGCTCCTTGATGTTCTTGGAGTAGGTCTTGATGGTGTAGCGCAGGCGCTCGATGTAGGCGCCGCGCGCGTTGGCCGTGGCCTCGATCGCGCGGTTGTTCTGGTAGCGGCGTTCCTCGGTCTCGCTCTGGCGGCCGCTCAGCTGGTCGTTCAGGCGCGCGTACTGGTCGATGACCGTCGCATCCTGTTCCCAGTCGTCGCGACCCAGCGCGTGCTCGAGCGAGGACAGGCGCAGGTTGACCTGGTGCGCATTCTGGTGCTTGGCCACGATGGCGCCGCGCCAGTTCGCGTTCTTCCAGTTCTGCGGCACGTGGCGCCAGCTCTTGCGCAAGCCAAGGAGGGCCTGCGCGTGCTCGCTGCGCTGCTCGATCGTGCGGCGGTTGTTCAGGCGCATGCCCGCTTCCGCTTCCGACAGCGCCATGCGCGCGTTCTGCCACACGGTGTCGGCGCGGGTGCGCGCCACCGTCGCGTTCTTGGTCAGCATCGACAATTCGCCCAGGCGCGCGCCCACTTCCAGGCGCTCGGCGCGCAGCGGCTGCAGCGCGCGTGCGGCTTCCTCGAACTCCGCCTGGCGCGCCGACAGTTCCTTGGCGGCGTCGACGCCGGCGATGCGGCCCTTCAGGGCGCCGACTTCGGCGGCGAGTTTGCTGATCGCCAGCGTGAGCGCGTCTTCCTGGGCTTCCAGGCTAGGCAGCAGCTTCTGGATCGCTTCCAGGCGCTGGGTCTTGCCGGCCGAGCCGAAGCGGTAGCGCGAGGGTTCGACGAACAGCGAGCGGCCGCCGCGGCGTTCGCGGTGGTAGGCGTCCGGCGTGATCCACTCATCGGAATCCGACTTGAAGCCGGCGTCCACCGATTCCACGCGCTCGATGCGCTCCAGCTGGTCGATCAGCCAGCCCGGCGCCTTGCTCGAAAAACGCACCACCGACAGCAGGCTGCTGTCCTTCACCACCGGCGCCTCGACGCAATCGGGCACGATGAAGTGGCGATAGCGCTCCTTCTCCGCCAGGCGGTAGGCCGCCGGGGCATCCTTGGCTTTCTCGAGCAGCACCACGGACGCGTAACCGCCCAGCACACCCTCGACCGCGCCCTGCCACTTCGGATCGGTCACCTCGACGATGTCCGACAGCATGGCGTGGGCGATGCCCTCGTCGCGCAGGGCGCGGCGCATCTGGCGCTGCGCTTCCGGCTCCGGCATCGCGCTCTTGCCCTGCAGCGCCGAGATGGTGGCCAGTTCGCCCGCGATCTTGGCGGCGACGTTGTCGCGCTGCTGCTTTTGCTTGGCGAGTTCCGCTTCTTTTTCGTTCAGCTGGTTGGCCACCTCGGCCAGGTCGGCGCCGGCGTCCGCGGACAGCTTCTGCAGGCGCTCCTTCTGCTCGGCCAGGCTTTCCAGCGGCTTGAGCTTCTGGTTGATCGCTGTCAGGCGGCTGGCCAGTTCGGTGGCTTCCTGCTCCAGCTGGGTTTCCTGTTTCTGCGCTTCGGTCAGGGCGCGCTGCTGGGCGGCCAGCTGCTGGCGCTTCTCGGCCAGGATCGAATCGGCCTGCAGCAGGGGCTTCCTCGCTTCGCGCATGGCGCGGCTGATGGTTGCCGACTTTTCGCGCGCCTCGTGGTATTCGAGGGCCGGCAGCACTTCTTCTTGCAGCTCGCGCTTTTCCTTGTGCAGGTCTTCCCACTGGTGGTAGTTGGCCACGCGCAGGCGCAGGCCTTCCAGGTTGATGCGCGAGATCTCGAGTTCGGCCTCGAAGCGCTTCAGTTCCGTCTCGGTGTCGCGCTGGTGGCGCTTGGCTTCGTCATAGGCGTCCAGCACTTCCTTGTCGCCAAAGACCTGGAACACCAGGTCGAGCAGCTGGCGCGGCGCGTATTCGCACAGCTTGTCGGTCTCGCCCTGCTCCAGCGCCAGCACTTTCGACATGGCGGGCGACAGGCCGGCCGAGGCCAGGCGCTTCTTGTAGTTCTCGACGCCGAGCCAGTCGGTGGCTTCGGTGACTTCCTCGATCTCGACGTTCCCGGGACGCATCAGGTACTGGCGCTTCCAGTCGCCGCCGTTCTTCTGCACCTGGCAGAACAGCGTCACTTCGTCGTCCGAGAAGAAGCCGGAATGGCGGAACGGGCGGTTCGACAGCTGTTTGCCGACCGGCTTGTTGTCGACCACGGCGCGCAGCCAGGCGCTTTGCTGGCCCGAGTGGCGCGCATAGTGTTTATAGGTGCGGCCCATCGAGCAGTCCAGGCCGAACAGGGTGCGCAGCGCGTCCAGCAAGGTGGTCTTGCCGGAGCCGTTCTGGCCCGCGATCGTAATGATCTTGGCGTCCAGCGGGATGTTCTTGATCCGCTGCCAGTAATCCCAGTGGACCAGTTCGAGTGATTTGATGTGGAACATGGGCTTGCCTTAATTCGGGGTATCGGCGGCGTCGTCGGTCGTTTCGACGACGGCATCGTTGGCGGCATCGACCTTGCGCGGCACCGCAGCCAGCGGCGCGCGCTTGAACACGTCGGCCAGCGCGCCGTTGATGATGCGTTCCTTGAGCAGGTCGGTGTCCATCATCAGGTCCAGCAGCGGGCCTTCCAGGATCACGTCGCCGCGGCGCTCGATGAAGCCGAGCTTGGACAGCACGCCCAGGTTCATGTCCATGCGGGTCTTCTTGCCCAGCTTGTCGCCGAAGTCCGACAGCAGCGCGGTGTAGGAGATGCCGATGGACGTATCTTCGGCGCGCGGGATCGGCGCGTCCTGTCCGAACATGTCGGTCTGGTCGTCCGCCACCGTGACGTGGGTCTCCTGGCGCTCGCGCTTCGGAAGGATGATCTGGGCCCACAGCACCACCAGCAGGGCCACGCCATCGCGGGTCAGGCCGAAGTTATTGTTCTGCCAGATGTCCTTCGCGCCGAAGATCTTCGGCTCGACGTTGCGGTGCAGGGCGATCGTCACATGGTCGGCATACACGTTGTCGAGCAGCTTCAGGCCGGATTCCAGCAGGCGCTTGTCGACTTCGATGCGGAAGGCTTCGTCCGACAGGGCGCGCTTGACCATCTTGTCGTCGCGGCGCAGGGTCTGGTGCGTGAGCAGGCGCGCGATCAGGATTTGTGCGTCGTCATTCATCGGAAGGGCTTTCAGTATTCAGTGAGAGAGTGGCGATCGACATCGCCGCCACTTCAGGATCGTCGAGCTGGATCATGGCGTCGGTCGGCTCGAACTTCACCGGCAGGCGCGCCAGCTCGGCGGTCGCGCCCTGCAGGCTGGCCTCGGCCGCGTCGCCCAGCAGCGGCAGCAGCGAGGCGCGATAGGACGCGACCGCAAAGCTGGCCGGCAGCAGAGATTCGTGCAGCGCCACCTTCTTCGGGCCGCTCTCCGAAAACTCGGGGAAGTTGCCGAGGTTGGCGAAGTCGGCCAGCTTGTTGATCCAGTCGTTCAGTTCGGCCTGCATGGCCGGATTGTCGTTCACCGTCGTCGGCGCATCCGTGCCGGTCGGCAGGCCTTTCGGACCAGTCGAGGTCACGCGTTCAAGCAGCAGCTCGGTCTCGGCCACGTCGATCATCTCGGCCGGTGTGCCGAACAGCGGCACCACCGGGCGGTCGATCGCTTCCGAGGCCAGGCTGGCCAGGTCTTCGTGGGCCAGCAGCCAGCGCTTGACGTCGGTGGTCGACAGGCCGGACTGGCCCAGGTGCACGCGCTGGCGCTCGATCTGGTTCAGCGCGCGCGAGAACATGCCCTGCATGTTCAGCAGCGCACTCTGGGCGCGGCCGATGGCCTGCGCCGCCTTGTGGGTGGCCGAATCGGCGCTCGGATCCATCGTGATGGCGCGCAGGATGACGGAGCCCTTCTCCACCCAGTCGCAGGCCATGTGCCACTTGGCCTGCGAGGTGCGCAGGCGGAATTCGGAACCGGAGGCGATCGCGTCGCGGAATTCCTCGGTCAGCTCGACCAGGCGGCCCAGCAGGTGGCGCAGCTGCTCCACCGTGACGCCGCCCACGGCCTGGGCGCCAGCCACCTGCGACAGCAGGAAGCCCATCTCGGCATCGTCTTCTTCCGGCTTCGCCAGCGCGATCAGGGTGTCGAGCGCGGAGAGCACGTTGCGCGCCAGCGGCGTGATGCGGTACACGGCACCCGGGCCGTCCCAGGCCAGGAGGCCATGGCCGCGCAGGCGGTTCAGCACCGTCTCCAGACTTTCCGCGGTCAGGTAGGCCAGCTTGTTGTTGATGTCGGCGCGCGAGAAGGCGGAGCTGGCGGTGTCGCTGGCCAGTTCGCGCAGGACGAGCAGGCGCACCAGCACGCCGTCCTGGGTGCCGTGGAACAGCGCCGTGAAGGCCGAAAGCATCGGCTGCGCGCGCTTGAGGTGGTAGACCTGCTCGATCTCGTCGGGCGCAACGCCGCTCTGGAAGTGCGCCTGCAGCGGGTCGTCTTCCGGGGGAGTCGTCAGGGAGTCGTCGGCGAGCGCCGCGCCGGCAAGGTGGTCGATCATCTTAAATACCGTTCTCTGGCGCGGACAGGCTGAACCGTCCGCGGGGGCGCCAGTATAACAGTTTAGGATGGGCAATTAGGAGATCGAAAGACCGCCTGATTGCAGGAAAGACACACCCGGCTATTGTCTTAATTACAATTCGACATTGCAAGAAAGTGACAGGGAATTAGCGTTTTGTCACCGTATTCAGCGTCTGCTCGATCTGTTCCTTCTCGCCGTCGGCGTAGCGCAGCTTGACCGGATACCACTCGTGCTGCGGCGCCAGCCAGACGTCCAGGGTCTGGTCCTTCTTGTCCGCCAGCGGCTGGCGCGACACCAGGATGGCGTCGACCTCGCCCAGGCCGGTGCGCACTTTTTCGCGCTTGACCACCTTGAACACCCAGGTTTCGGCATCGCGGCGCCCGGCCACGAAGAAGGGCCACTCGGAGCCCGGCTTGAACTTCTCGCCGGCGCCGCGCGCCACCGCGGCCAGCTGCCAGGTGATCGAGGCGCGGTCCTGTTCGCCCCCTTTGAGCGGATAGACCTGCTTGCTCTCGCTGAAGCGCAGCGCCTTGGCCTCGCGGTCGAAGGTCGCCGTGGTCGGGTCCTTGCGGATGCGCTTCTCGACGAACTCGGCGGGGGCCAAGCCGTAGGCATCCACGGCGCCGCTACTGCGGTCCTCGGTGATGGTGCCCAGCACCGCCACTTTCGAATCGGCGTTGACGCTGTATTTACCGTCACCGGCGCGCCAGGTGACGATGGCCTCGCCTTTCAGGCCGAAGCCGCGCTGGCGCGCCTGCAGCTCGTAGTGCAGGTCGGCCGAAGGCGGCAGCTCGAAGGCACGCTTGACGGCGGCCGGAGAGTCCTGTGCGCCTGCGGGGCCGAGGGCAAGCGCGAGCAGGAGCGCCGCGGCGGATTTGGGTACAGCAAATCGTTGCATATCAAATTCCTGGTTGGGTCATGGCGATCTTGTTGACCGTTTGCGTGGTCACCGCGCCGTTGGCTTCGCTGCTGCGGATCTGCACCGGCAGCCAGCCATGCGCGGGCGAGAGCCAGATGTCGAGCCGCGTCTTGTACGAGCCCTGCTTCGGCGGACGCGCCACGCGCACGGTCTGCAGGCGGCCCAACGGGGTGTCGATCTCCTCCGGTCCCACGACGTTGAAGGTATAAACGCTGCCCCAGCGGTCTTCGCCGACAAACATGTCGATATCGCCGGACAGCTGCGACTGGTCGCCGCGTGCGATCGCCGCCAGCTGCAGCGGCACCGTGGCCTTGTCCTGGGCGCCAGGCAGCAGCGCGTAATTGTTTTGCGAAGCCGAGAAAGTCACCTTGTTGCCGGGCCAGTCGAAGTGCGTCGCCGTCAGCGAACGGCCGCGGCGCTTTTCCGTCATCTTCACCGGCGCCAGGCCAGTGTTGCCGAGGTGCCCCTCGCTGGTGAGCACCAGCAGGTTCACCCGCGCGAACACGATCTTGATGCCCATCTCGATCCGCATCTGGTAGCCGCCCTGGTCCGGCTTCCAGGACAGCAGGGCCTGGCCAGTCCATTTGGTGCCGTCGGCGTCGGTTCGCGCCAGGTCGTAAGTCAGGTCGGCCGGCGGCGGCACGTCCACCTTGTAGCGACGGATCGTATGCACGATCGGCGCTTCGCCCGGCGCGGGCGGGCTTGGCGCTTCGGCGGCGGCCAGCTGCGGCGGGGCCGGTGCGGGCTCGACCGGCGGTTTGGTCGCCGGCGCGGGCGGCCCTGGCTGCGCGGGTTCGCCCACCGTGTCGTGGGCGATGGCGATGGTCGGCAGCGGCGCGAAATCCGGCAGCGGCGGCTGTACCATCTGCGGCTTGGGCGGCGGCACCGGTTCAGGCGCCGGGGCGGCGGACGGCAGCGCCGGCAGCAGCGCCATGCTGACGGCCGAGTCGCCATCGCGCGCCGGCAGCGCAATGCCCAGCGTGCCCGAGGTAAGCCAGTTCAGCGCTAGCCAGTGCAGCAGCACGACCAGCGTGCCCAGCACCAGCGCGCGGCGCCGCTGGGGGAGTAAAGCGGAACTCATGCCGCTAGTGTAGCCTGTGCGCGCCGGCGGCGCAGGCGGCGCCCTGAAAGGCCGCGTTTGCTGCCCAGGCTTTGTAGCGTGTTATTTATCTGCTACGCTAAGGTGTCCACCACTGGAGAACATCGATGCTCAAGCCTCCCATGCCGAACGCTGCCGGAATGACCGATACCCTGGAATTCGTCAAGAACCTGTGGGGTGGCATGAACATCCCCGGCGTCGGCATGCCGGGCATGACCACCTCCAGCCTGTCCACCGACGACCTGGACAAGAAGATCGCCGACCTCAAGGCGGTCGAATCCTGGCTCAACCTGAACCTGGGCATGCTGCGCGGAACCATCCAGGCGCTCGAAGTCCAGCGCGGCACCCTCGCCACGCTCAAGGCCATGGGCGACAGCATGGCCCAGGCCATGCAGCGCGCCGGCACCGATCCGGCCATGGCCGCGCCCTTCTCGCAGTTCTTCGCCCAATCGGCCGCCGCGCCCACGCCGCCGCCCCCGCCGGCGCCACCGGCAGAGAGCGCCAAGGCGGCGCCGGACCAGCCGGCCAACCCGGACCAGGCCGGCGCCAACGGCACGATGCCGGCCGCGGTCGCTTGGTGGAATTTATTGCAAGAGCAGTTCCGTCAGGCAGTCACCAGCGCCATACCGGCTGGGGGCGCAGCGCCGGACGCCTCAAGCAGCGATGGCGCGGCTGCGTCAGCGCCGGCGGAACCGAAAGCCGAAGGCGGCTCGCCGCTGGACGTCTCCGGCGGTGCGCCGCAGCCGGAAGTGTCGTCCAAGCGGGTGGGACGCAATCCACGCGTCAATCCGGCCAAGCGCTGAGCGTGAACCAGGTCACCGGCGGCTGCCTGTGCGGCGATGTAAGGCTAGTAGCGACCGGCCGTCCCTACCGGGTCGGCCTGTGTCACTGCCTCGACTGCCGCAAGCACCACGGCGCCCTGTTCTATGCGGCCGCGATCTTCCCGCAGGATGCGGTAAGCATCAGCGGCGAGACCCGCCACTACGCCAACCGCCATTTCTGTCCGCGCTGCGGGTCATCGGTGTTCGCACGCAGCGGAGACGAAATCGAAGTGCACCTGGGCGCTCTGGACGCGCCGAACCAGCTGGTGCCGACCTACGAAAACTGGATCGTCCGGCGCGAATCATGGCTGCCGCCCTTCCCGCTCGCGAAGCACTACGAGCACAACCGTGAACCCGCCGCCCCCGGCGACCGCACAGGCTGAACAGGGCGCTTACAGTACGAACCGGTCCAGGCCGACAATGGCCGACACGGCCAGCGAGGCCACCAGGTAGCACAGGACTTGATCCTTCCAGTTCAGTCCAAGGCGCTTGCTCGCTTTTACGACCAGCACGATCAGGCCGCCGGCCACCAGGACCGGCAAGGTCCATTTGCCGAGACCGAAGTACATGCTGACGCGCGCCTCGTCGTTCGGATGCAGGAAGCTGACCAGGCCTGCGGTCAGACGCGAGAACATCGCGGTATACAGGAAGGCAAACGCGATCGTCGACGCCTTGCGCTGGACGAGGGCATACGCCACCAGGGCCTGCAGGATCGTCAGGACGGGCCCCGCCGCGTCGCACATCATCCTTTGCCACGGTTCGGCCGGCGAGAGGTAGCGCACGATATTCAGCCCATATTGCATGTCGAAGCCGAAGGCAGTGCCCATCAGCCAGTGGGCGCCCTCATGCAGAAGATTGGTGATGAAGAAGACAACGACAAGCCAGAAGAAAAACGAAGGTTTGAGTTTCATGAACACGCCGGTGAGTACAAGGTTGTGGGAAGCTTGCGTCGACACGCGCATGCACTCTACCGTATGTACATGATATTTAACAACATGCAATTATTAGAGATATGAATGGATGAGCTGACAAAGGCGGACATGATCGCCACCGGATGGAAACTGCACGGTCAAATTGAGGAGCAGCTGCTTCGACATCCCGCGACAAGGGGCAGCGACGCCTGGCCCGACAAGCAGCGCCTGCTGCTGGCAGATATGGCGATCCACCTGCTGCAAACGGCGCTCAAGCCGGGCGACATCGAACTGGACAAGCTGAGGAACAGCCTGCACGCGATCCTGACGATCTCGGATCAATTCCTGCCCCAGGCCGGCCTGAAGCAGGCAAGGGCGAAGATCTACTCGGAGATGAGCGTGCCGGGCTCAGGAAAAGATTTGACGGCCATTACAGGGAGATGACCCGGTCAAGTCTCGCGCGGTCGATCTAGCATGGGAGGAATTACCCGCGGCCAGCCCAATCCTTTTTTCCATAGGCAAGATTACCTTCGAGAAGAGTCAGGCACGCCATCATGAATGGTCATGGCCGGGAAAGCGGATCTGCTGTTGAAAATGGCGCGCATCATCGGCACGTCTACGAGCGCGTAGTAATGGGGCAAAGGATGGCCCCAGTGCGAGGATCAGTCAACGCCGACCAGCGTAAACGCCGCCCAGGCCGAAGGCGTCGCGAACGAGGAACCAGTCGCATCAAAGCTTGGGTCCAGCATGAGTTCCCGCATCGATTGCTGAAGGGCTTTTCCTCTGCTCAGCCCGCCCTGCATCAGCTGGATCGTCCGCCCGGTAATGCGCGGCGCCGCGTCATCTCTCACCCGCCAGTGGGAGACGAGGACCGCGCGTGCCCCAGCTAATAGAAAGGCACGCGCAAGTCCGGTCAGCCCCTGGGCATTAGTGCTGCCGCCAGCAGCCGAGTTGCAAGCGGACAAAAGCACCCAGTCGGCGTCCAGACGAAGCAGCGCGGCTTCGGAGCCCGTCAGCAGACCGTCATCCGAAGGCCCCGGCATCGACGGTGGCGCCAGCGCGAGCGCGGGTTCTGCGAGCGTATTGCCGAGGTTTCCAGTCACTAGACCATGCGTGGCGAACGCCAGGATCGCATAATTATTCAGGCCGCGTGTCGGCGGACGCGCCCCCAGCCTGGATTCGGAAGCGTCCGGACCCAACAAAATATCGTCTGGACCACCCCCAAGCGTACGGGCCAGTGATTCGATCTCGGTGCGCGTACCAGGCAACGGCGCCAGCTTACGCAATTCGCCCAGACGGACATCACCATCTGAAAAATAGCTGCCGGTCTCCTGCGGCGATGCGTTGCTGCCCTGAAAAGAAGGATCGCCCAAGCCAAAGAACGGACGACGCCCGCTCGCGTGCACATTTGCAGTCAGGCGCAGCGAAGCGAAGCTTGAGATGGTGGGCAAAAGCGCGAGTTCGTGCTCGAAAGCGACCCAGCGCGTGGACCGAAGTGTCGCGGGATCGACGTCCCCACTTTGTCCGCCGTGCGGTTCGGCAGCGACCAAGGCTGCCAGAGGCAGGGCGACTGCCTCTCCCTGCGTTACGACTAGCCATCTAGGCATTTTCGTCACGAGCGCAGCGATGGCGGGATCGCCGAACAAATGTTTGTAGAGCCGAAAGGCGGCCTTGCGATCGAAGCCACGCGCGCCGGCGGCAAGCACTGAGCGGTCGTCCTGGTCAGGCGAGCGCGCACCCTTGGGATCAATGACCAGCCGCAGACTGCGCACCATGCGCACGAACGTATCGCCGGAAAGCGGAATCTGGACCCACGCGACGCGCTCGCGAGTGACCGCCCACACAAACCCGTGTTCGGCGTTCTGCCCAGGAGTGATAAAAATAAGGACCTCACCAGTCTTGAGCAATTTCTGGAGCGTTGCCAGAGGAATAGGTTCGGGATTCAGGTAGGCGAAGAACGCTGGGAAGCGGCTTCGCAATTCGCCGACCAGTTCGCCGAGCTGTTGGTTCGTCTGCTCACGCTGTTCGCGCAAGGACAACAGCGCGGCGGCGCCTGCTGGCAGGTTCGAAGCGGCCGCCGCGCCCACAGCGGCATCGAGTTGTTCGACGCGATCACGAAGCGTTTCCAGGCGTGCGGCCAACTCACCAAGGCCGTGCTGGGTCGCCACCCGCCGCGCTGCCGCGTTCGCAATGGCATCGCCTGCGCTGGACCAGATCAGGCGCTGCGCTGCAAGAAACGATTCGCCAACAACTTCAGGGACGGACGCACTCTCCCATGTGCGTCGCCCGCCCGGTAGGGATGCCCAAGCACTGCGCAGCAATAGGCGCTGCGGATCCTGGTAGCGCCGTAATGGTGAGATCAGAGGGTCCGGTTTCGCCTGGGCAGTTTCGGAAGCGGAACGCGACAACTGCGCGCTGGCTGCCTCGCGCGCAGCCGCAAGCGCGCCCTTGGCATCCCCAAGCCCCAGACGCGCGTTCCCGAGGACGGTAAGACTGAGCACGCGGTCCGGATGCAAGGACGGGAGCCTGGCCCGCTGCGTCGCCAGTGCCTGCTTGGCAAACGGCAGTGCCTCGGCATATCGGCCTTGCGCGATCAAGTTGCTCGCCAAATGCTTATTGCTGAAGGCCGTGTTCAGATGATCAACTTGAAACATGGCGACCCGCAATTGCCGTGCCCGTCGCAGCAGCATCTCGCCCGCCTTGTATTTGCCCTGCGCCGACAAATTTGCGCCCAGCTCAGTCATCGTCGCTGGCACACCTTGGCTGTAAGGAGCTGTCTCCAAGCGGATGTCCAGTGCAGCACGCAAGTACCTTTCCGCCTCGACCAAGCGGCCAAGCGCTCCCAAAGTCTGGCCCAGACTGGCTGCCGCAATACTACGGCTCTCTGCGTCGACAGAGGGCTGATCGACCGCTTGTTTTACCAGCGCTGTCAGAATTTCGGCCGCCGCCTCGTATTGCCTCAGTTCGTAGAGCGATAGTGCCAGATTCAGCCGCATTTTAAAGCGGGGGCCTGTCAGGCGATCGCCGAGCGGTCCGCTTCCCGTCACCGTCAAGGCGTTTGCCAACGCGATGGCTTCCTCCAGCAAGAAGCGAGCATCGGCGCCGCGGCCGCTCTTTCTAAGAAAGACGCCAAAATTATTGAGTACGGCGAGGGTCCCCAGGTCCAGCAGGCCAAGGCGGTTATAACGGGTGCGCAATACGTCACAGAGCAAGGACGTCGCCATTTCCCATCTCCCTTCGGCGATGAGGTTCTGGGCCTGGGACAATTTGCTATTGCTCAGAGCAAAATCGAAATCCTCGTCACCGTCCAGGACCGATGCACTTGCGGCAGGTGCGCCGCGCCCGCCCGCCTCACTTTGCGATATCGGCGCAGCAAAGCCCTGCGCGGGGCAGAGCACACGAAACTGGGCGAGCAGTTTCGCATCTGATGGCTTCTCATCATCTTGCGCGCTGGCGCCCCCCGGCACCATGGGTAGCAACAGCGCAAGCGGAAAAAGCACCATGCGCAGGACGAAACGCGACCGCAGGCCTTTGCCGCTCATCATTTCTTTCCGGGCGCAGCAAGATACAGGGGAACGGTGACAGCGCCCACTTGGGTATCGGAGTCTTTGGTGGCGCTGCGCAAGGTGCCACCGCCCGCACCCGCCGCGAGCAAGAGGAAGTCAGGAGCGCTGGAGTCGAGAGCGTCGGCGCGCAGGGGCGGCGCTGCGTTGGTGGCAAGAGACCGAAAGTCGGGTGCGATAGGCTCTGCCCCGTCAACGACCGTCATCAAAAGCACAATGTTACCGCGGCCCGAACGCTTTGCTTGCGCCCCGGTCGGCACTGATTCGGTGTACGTGATGACGCCAATCTGAGCGGGATCGATGATCAGTGCGCTATGCGACGACCCTTCATAGTTGTACAGGAAATCGATATGCGACCAGGCATCGATATAGAGTGGCGTTACGCCAATCGCACCACGATTCTGGTTCTTGACGACGATGGTCACGAGATCGCAGTCGGCAAGTGTCACAGGTTGGTGCTTGGCCGCCTTGCTGTCGAACACGTTCAGACCGTGAGGTTTGGCGGGCGCCGGCACCCGGGCCGGACAGCGTCCCTGCCTGCGCTTTTGCGCTGCCCTGAGCAAGGTCACCTGCACGGAACGGGCGATCTGGGTGTTTTCGATAATATGCACGGCCTTCAGGAGGTTGCGACCGTGGCCGATCTGGGCGAGCAGTCCGCCCAGACTGGTCGAACTGATGTCCGCCGCGGCCAGGGACGGCGGTTCGCCCCCATCTGGAAGCACGGTGTCGCCGCTGGGGGGGGCCAGCCACACACGGCCATCCTTCACAATCAGTCGGACATCTGCGCCAGCGGGCGTCACAGCTGGCATCAGCGCGATCGTCTGATTCTGTGCCGGTGCAGCCAGCAATGCCGCCAGGGCGGACGCAGTACGTTCGTGCAGCTGGTGATCCCGCGCATTTGAGCCGTTCGACAGAGGATCGAGTGCGACGCTCAATCCAAGCGAGACCCCAAGCGAAGTCACCTGCGCCGCGAACGCATGTGGCAAGCTGTGAAGTTCTTTAACTACAATTTCGCTCCCGGACTGCCCGTCACGAAGTATCTCGATCACCGTGCGGTCGGGAGCACTGCTTGTGGCGCGACCGACGGCGACTGTCTTCGGCACATCGCCGCGCAGATCGACAAGATTGAAACGGGTGCCCGCATCAATCCCGTCGAGCATGCCTGCTTTCACCATCAGCTGCGGACCAGACGTGGCCAAGGAGTAGAGTCGGCCTGCTTGGCCCGCGAAGCCGGTTGCAATGCGCAAGTCGCCGTCGAACATTGGAATGGGCGCCGCGCCTTGCCACTCCGAATAGCCCGAGATGATGGTCTGGGCGATGCGCTCGAAGCTCGCAGTTTGCCCGGCACGAATAGCCCGGACCAGATACCAGGTAAACACGCCGTGGATGCGCGATTGCGGCTGGCTGCCGGACAACGGAACCAGCGCCTCGATAGCATCAAGCGACGGCTGTGCGGCATAGAAGCCAACGAAGCTGTTGTCCCCCGGCCCTGACGGCGCCAGCTTGCGAACCCTTGGGACATGCGCTCTTGCTCCGCGCCTGAATGCGCGCGGAGAAACGCCGAGCCGAGCGATCGGGTCGACACTGCGAACGGCGATGGCTTGGCGCGACAGACTGCCGGAATTGCATGAGTCAGCGATTAGCCATACCTTGGCGCCTTTCGCACGTATCTTCGCGAGGTAGGCACCGATCTCGTTGTCCGTCAGCTGGTTTTCGATCCCGTGCAGCGTGTCGCTCCATTCGCCGATGTCAAGCGGAAGAAAGATCTCGTCCACACCGTCGGACTCGGCAGCCTCGCCCGTCAAGCCCATGGCCGGAACGTAGCTACCGTGCCCCGACAGGTAGATGATCAGCTCGCCTCCCGGCGCGGCAATATTCACCAGCCAGGCCAGCCCTTTGCGAATCTCAGCGATTGTCGGCAAGCCATCCGCGCTTACCTTATCCGGGTAATACGAAGCGGCCAGATCGTCTGCCAGAACCCGGAAATGGTCGCGTTTCGCCCACTTGGCCTCGACCAAGGTGTTGACCAGCAGTGTAACGTCGTTCCGAGGTCCCGCAAGTGGTGCGACGGGGTTTGCATAGCCCGACACACCCACGATGAGCGCATGGCGCTGCGTCTCTGCGGCGGTGGCTGGCGATGCAAGGCAACCAGCAATTACTGCTATCAGCAAAGCGTTGAGGAAACGATGGCCGCATCGTTGCAGCGCTGCGTGCAGAGCGATGATATGGCGAGGCCAGGCGGCGAGGTGGCGCCCCTCGGCAAGCGGGCACATCACAGTGGCCGCCCCGGGTAGAGGGCCGCGACTGAATGTTTATCGCCATCGGACAAACGTCCGGCGGCCAGCATCCGATTCGTATTGCAATAATTCATGACAGACTCCGGATCCCATGGGGTAAGGATCTCTTCGCCCGCACTGGTGTCAGGCACTTCCGTGCAACTGTCCGGGCGATCATGACGATTGTGTTCGTGAACAAATCCTAGGGCGTGCCCAAATTCATGCACAGCGTTGGCACGAATACACTTCTGTCTAGTGGCTTCGTCGCGCGCACACCACTGATTCCATTCCTGGAAAGTGAAGTTGAGCCGCAGCCCATTTTTCACTTGGTTCACCTCTTTTCCAAGGCCAATTGTAAGCGCGACATAATTTCCCTCGGCGATGTGGATACCGGAAGCTCCAGATACACAGGCTCCCCACCCGACAAACCGCACCGCCGAGGATTTGGGCCATGCGCCGTTGACCGCGTCAGCAACCCAAGCACGCGCAGAGGCATGTTCCGGGGCCATCGCCTCCCAACAGACGTTGATGACTGGCGAACCCCATTTCGCTGACACCTTCGCCCAGCCCTTGGTACCCAAGACCGGCTGCACACCCGGGACCTCCCCCCGCAGCCGTACGGCCGCCGCTGCCAGATCAGCCTTGTTCTGATGGACGTCCTGACGGACCTGGGCATACAGCACGCCAGATGCGCCTGCCACGATCAGTGTCAGGGCAACGAGACGGCGCCCGGGTGGGGACCACATATCAGCAACTCATCGGCGTGGTCTTGCACTTCACAAGGCGCTGCTGTGCCGCGATGACATCGGCCTCGGCCTTTAGCTGGGCAGTTTTTTCGGTGTCGGTCGTATGCAGCGCATCGAAGGTAGACTGGGCCGCGTTGATAGCGGCGCCAGCGCCGCTCTCCTTCCCGTACTGAACCGAGGTCAATGCGCCAGCTTCGTCGAACGCGGCGGCGAATACTTGCTTGCCAAACACGGCAGCGGAGGGGATCGGGATCATGTAGTCAGCGCCTTTTTGCCCGACAGGCACATAACCGCTCCAGATGGTGCTGACCTCGCATGCACCGACAGGCCCAATCGAAACCGCCGCCGGAACCATTGCGGGCTGCCGTGCCCCCAACATGGCAACGCGCCCCCCGCTCCCGGCGGTGACGGGCGCGCTTGCTGTAGCAGCCTTGACACGGAAGCAAGCATCTCCGACCAGCTTCTTGAATTGGTTCGCGTAGCGGGCGCTTTGGGTATCCGCTGCAAACCGAACGTCGTCGAAATTATCGAAAGGCTGTTCCGCTATGTAAATCAGAGTGAGCGTCTGCTCGCCGAAGTGCTTTTTAAATTCCTGACATTTCTCGACGACTGAAGCATCGTAGCTCTGCTCAAGCGCCGCTGCTGCCAGCAGGGAAACGGCCGACTTGATGATGGGTTCTCCCTGACCAGTCGTTGTTGCATTGACCGACTTGAGGCGCCTGTCGGCATAAAATTCGAGCTTGATGTCGCTATTGGCGATCGTCCCATCGAGCTCCTTCAGGTCCAGCGACAGGAGCTTGCTCGTATCTGCTGAAAAAGTGGTTGTCACGGTCGGGGTGGTCGCGACGATGGGCAGGTTGTTTTTGTCGCAGCCAAGCGTCCGCACTAACCTTGCGCTTAAACTCGATTTCGCCGGGTAATAACTGATTTTTGCAATCGGTGTTTGTGAACAACCGCTGAGCACTACAAGGACTGCGGCCAGATATATCAGACTTTTCATCGAAAACGCCCCCGTTAGTTAAGTCAGCAGACCACTCTGCCGCCGCTTGTAAATATAGCATTGTAATTGTTGGTAAAACAGGTCTTGTTGTCGGATAAATAAAATTTATCCGGCATATCGTTGCAAAAAATGCTATCTACTCTGACCATTGGCAGAGCGGCGCCTGCTCAGGGATATGCAGGCATGGCGGGTGAGACAGCATGTGCGGGCCCCTATGCAGAGTCGATGCTTTTAATATAAGCAAGACTACGAGACTTAGATAACTTCGCACTCTTGATCCATTCGGTAGCGTCTGCGTGCCTGGCGTGCTGAACTGGACTCAGTCTTCAGCAGGAGTGCCCGTGCCTACCTTCGATCCTTCCAGCCTGGCGCCGGCGCAAATCGCCGATCTGCGCCGCAAACTGGAGGCGGCCGGTTGCCGTCCGCCGGCGCATGCGTGCACGCTGGGCGAGCTGTCGGAGGCGGTCGTGGAATTCCGCCGGCGCCAGGGCATCGCCGGCCGCGGCGTGCTCGATGCCATCACCCTGCAGCGCCTGAACGAAGTCAGCGGCGCCACCTTCCAGGACGTCTTCCGCGACGAACTCGACCTGCTGCGCCCCGATCCCGATTCCGCTCCCGATACCGAGCTGCCGGCGCGCGCTCACAAGGCCGGGATGGTGGGGCTGGCCCTGTCCGGCGGCGGCGTGCGCAGCGCCACCTTCGGGCTCGGCGTGCTGCAGGCGATGGCGGAACACGGCATGCTGCGCCATCTCGACTACCTGTCGACCGTCTCCGGCGGCGGCTTCATCGGCGGCTGGCTGTCCAAGTGCATCCACGAACAGGGCGGCGACGTGCGCCGGGTCGAAGCCATGCTCGCCCAAAGGGTGGCAAACGAGAGCGGCAGCACGGAAGCGCCGGAGATCCGCTTCCTGCGCCTGTATACCAATTACCTGTCGCCGCGCGGCGGCATGTTCAGCGCCGACACCTGGACCCTGATCGGCACCTACGTCCGCAACACGGGCCTGAACCTGACCATGCTGGTGGCCTGGCTGTGCGCCCTGCTCCTGCTGCCGCGCGCCGCCGTCTGGGCTGTTCACCGCATCGTCGATCCCGGCGGTCCCTGGGCCGTGTATGCCGACCTGGCCTGGATGGCCGGCGTGCTGCTGTTCCTGTTCGCGGTGTTCTGCATTGCCCTGTCCATTTCCAGCAAGCCGTCCGGCTCGCGCGGGCAGCGCCGCTTCCCGCTGTCGCAGGGCGCGGTGCTCTGGTGGATCAACCTGCCGCTGCTGCTGGCGGGTTTACTGGGCAGCGTGGGCCTGTGGCGCCATGGCGGCGAGCTGCCGTTCTGGGAACTGGGCACGCTGCCGGTCCAGCTGCAGGGGCGCGCGTACTGGCTGCTGGCGCCGGGCTTCGTCTACTTCGTGGTGTGGGCCTGCGGCTGGTACGTGGCGCACGACCGCACCAGCGTCTACCGGCGCGTCGGCTACACCTTGTGCACGGCGGCCTTCGTGGCCGTGATGGCGGTGCTGTGCGCCGCCGCGCGCGCCTTCGCACCCGAGATGATGCTGCACCTGGTGGAGCCGGCTACCTACGAACACGTGGTCAACGGCCTGCTGGCCCTGTGCGCGGTGCTGGTGCTGCTGGCCATCGCCCTCGGCGTGCTGCAGCGCCTGCAGCCGCGCCCACCGTCGGCCGACCTGACGAGCCCCGAGCTGGTCGAAGGCATCGCGCACCTGCTGTGCGCCATCGGTGCGCTCACGATCGGCACGGTGCTGCTGCTGGGCGGCTTGTCGCTGCTGCCCGAGCCCAGCAAGCATCCGGTGCTGAACAACGCGATCGCCCTCACCAGCTTTGGCATGCCGCTGATGATGGCGCTGTTCGCCGGCACCATGACCCTGATGATCGGCCTGATCGGCCGCATGTACAGCGACGCCAGCCGCGAATGGTGGAGCCGCCAGGGCGCCTGGGCCTGGATCTTCGCGCTGTCCTGGGTGACGATGTTCGGCGTCGCCTTCTTCCTGGCGCCGCTGCTGCACTGGGCCTGGCTGACCTACAACCCGTGGTCGCACATCACCACCGCCCTCGGCTGGCTGGCCATGACCTGGTTCGGCCTGAAGGCCGGCAGCAGCAGCAAGACGGGCACCAGCATCACCGGCATCCACGCGAGCGACTCGCGCCTCGACCTGCTGGCGCGCCTCGCGCCCTACGTGTTCACGGCCGGCGTGTTCGCGCTCCTGAGCGCGCTGGTGCAGGCCACCGTCGCGCCGCCGCTGGTGGCCTGCCCGCAGCCGGTCACCTTCACCTGCGTCTACGGCGCCCACGCCAGGGCCACCCTCGGCACCAGCGGCAGCCATCTGGCCGGGGCCTTCGCCTTCTTCCTGGGCGCCGCCGTGCTGCTCGGCTGGCGCGTGGACATCAACAAGTTTTCGCTCTACATGCTGTACCGGAACCGACTGGTGCGCGCCTACTTCGGCGCCAGCAGCCGTGCACGCAAGCCTCACCCCTTCACCGGCTTCGATCCAGGCGACGACCCGCTGCTGGCGGAACTGAAGCAGCAGCGCCCCTGCCACATCATCAACACCTCGCTCAACCTGGTCGGCGGCGAGGAACTGGCCTGGCGCACCCGCAAGGCGGCCTCGTTCACCTTCACGCCGCGCTACTGCGGCTTCGAGCTGCCGCCCGGCTCGACCGGCAGCACGGCAGCCGGCGCGGCCGGGGCGGACGCCGCGCGCGGCTGCTACCGGCCCACCGACGCCTACGGCTCGCGCTCGGGCGCCGGGGCCGACGACGATGCCGGCGTGCGGCTCGGGATGGCGATCGCGGTCTCGGGTGCGGCGGCCAGCCCCAACATGGGCGCGCACTCCTCGCCGCCGCTGAACTTCCTGATGACGATGTTTAACGTGCGCCTGGGGCGCTGGTGCCCCAACCCGCGCAAGGACGCCTGGCAGCAGTCCTCGCCGCCGGTCGGGCTGTTCAGCCTCCTGGCCGAGCTGTTCGGCCTGACCAATGCCGACGCCAGCTACGTCTACCTGTCGGACGGCGGACATTTCGATAATCTTGGAATCTACGAGCTGGTGCGGCGGCGCTGCCGCCTGATCATCGCGGTGGACGGGGCCAGCGACGGCCGCCTGTCCTTCGAAGACCTGGGCAACGCGATCCGCAAGTGCGGCACCGACCTGCACGTGCGCATCGACCTGGATGTCTCGAAGATGGCGCAGCGCGGCGGCGAAGGCCTGTGCGGCGCCAGCTGCGCGGTCGGCACGCTGCGCTACAGCCAGGTCGACCAGGGCGGCGTCGACGGCACCCTGCTGTACGTGAAGCCGGCCATCGTCGGCCGCGAGAACGCCGACCTGCTCAACTACCGCAAGGTGCACCCGGCCTATCCGCACGAAAGCTCGGTCGACCAGTGGTTCGACGAGACCCAGTTCGAGAGTTACCGGGCGCTGGGCCAGTACATCGGCGAGTGCGCGCTGGGCGGCGCCATGGACGCCGCGCGCAGCCGCGACGGCGGACTGGATGTGGACACCCTGTGCGCGGAGCTGCGCCGGCGCCACGGAGAAGATGAGGGCGCGCAGGCGCCTGCGCCCTGCACTGACGTGCGCGGCCAGTGCCGCTAGGCGGCGACGCCGGCGATCGCCTCCAGCTCGGCCAGCGCCACCGTATCCAAGCGCAGCGCGCCCGCCTTCAGGTTCTCACGCAGGTGCGCGACCGACGAGGTCCCGGGGATCAGCAGGATGTTCGGCGAACGCTGCAGCAACCATGCGATGGCCACCTGCATCGGCGTTGCTTCCAGCCGCTGCGCCACCCGGGACAGGGCGTCCGATTGCAGCGGGCTGAAGCCGCCCAGCGGGAAGAAGGGCACGTAGGCGATCCCCTTTCCCGCCAGCGCATCGATCATGGCGTCATCGTTCCGGTGCACCAGGTTGTACATGTTTTGCACGCAGGCGATCGGCACGATGCGCTGCGCCTCCTCGACCTGCGCCATCGTTACGTTGCTCAGCCCGATGTGGCGGACCAGTCCACGCTCGCGCAGGCGGGCCAGCGCGGCGAGCGGCGCTTCGATCGACCCTTCGGCGGGCCCGTGCACGTCGAGCATGCTGCGAAAGTTCACGACCTCGAGCTGTTCGAGACCTAGGTTGCGCAGGTTGTCGTGCACCGCCTGTTCCAGTTCCTGGTTTGAAGCCGCGAGCAGCCAGCCGCCCTTGTCGTCGCGGCGCGCACCGATCTTGGTCACGATGGTGAGCGCCTCCGGATAGGGGTGGAGCGCTTCGCGGATCAGGCGGTTGGTGACGTGCGGGCCGTAGAAATCCGACGTGTCGATGTGATCGACGCCGAGTGCCAGCGCTTCGCGCAGCACGGCCCTGGCGGCATCGAGGTCTTTCGGCGGGCCGAACACGCCCGGTCCGGCCAGCTGCATGGCGCCGTAGCCGAGGCGGCGCACCTGGCGGCCGCCGAGAGGATAGGTGCCGCTGTTGTCGTGGTGGGACATGTCGTTTCTCCTGGTTGATGGACAGTTCGGACACAGTAATCGCGACTGCGCTGTCGGACAATCCGGTATAGTCTGGATGGGCTGTACGGAAAAACGAACAATGAAAATCGACCTGGGAGATCTTTCCGCTTTTGTGGCGGTGGCGCGCGCCGGCGGCTTTCGCGATGCGGCGCGCCTGAACGACAGCAGCGCCTCCGGCCTCAGCGACGCGGTCCGGCGCCTGGAAGCGCGCCTCGGCGTGCGCCTGCTCCACCGCACCACGCGCAGCGTGGTGCCGACCGAGGCCGGGCGCAGCCTGCTGGCCCGGCTCGATCCGGTGTTCAGCGAAGTGGAGAGCGCGCTCGACGTCGTCAACGGTTTTCGCGACCGCCCGGCGGGCACGCTGCGTATCAACGTGCCGGTCAGCGCCGCGCGCCTGGTGCTGCCGGCGATCCTGCCCCGCTTCCTGGCGGCCTATCCGGAGATCCAGGTGGAGGTCGTCACCGAGGAGAGTTTCGTCGACGTAATCGCCGCCGGTTGCGACGCGGGCATCCGCTACGAGGAGCGGCTCGAACAGGACATGGTGGCGGTGCCGATCGGTCCCCGCAGCCAGCGCTTCGCGGCCGCCGCCTCGCCTGCCTACCTGGACCGGCACGGAAGACCGGTGCATCCGCGCGAGCTGCTGCAGCACGCCTGCATGCGTGCGCGCTTTCCCAGCGGCGCGCGGATCGACTGGCAATTCCAGCAGGGTGACGAGATGGTGACGATCGAACCGCGTGGCCCGCTGCTGGTGCAGGTCGGCGGCGCGGTCGACCTGATGGTCGACGTGGCGCGCGCCGGCGCCGGCATCGTGTATCTGTTCGAGGACTGGCTGCGCCCTTGCATGGAGCGTGGTGAGCTGGAGCCGGTACTGGAACCATGGTGGCCCAGATTTTCGGGCCCCTACCTGTACTACCCGGGACGCCGGCTGTTGCCGGCGCCGCTGCGCGCCTTCGTGGACTTCATTCGCAGCGAAGCGTGACGCTTCAGGCGGCGGCCGGTTCGGCGTCCGCGTCCTTGGCCGGCTCCTCCGCCGGCGCCTCCGGCTTCGGCACCAGCAGCATCAGCTGCTCCATCAGCTGCGCGAAGCGCTGCTGCCCCGGCTGGACGCGGTCGACGTGGGCCAGCACGCTCTGTGCCTCTTCCATCCGCTGCTCGTTATAGCCGCGCTGCTGCATGTAGGAGATCAGGATCTGCGCGGAGTTAAACAGGATGCGCACGTTGTGCGGCAGCGCCGCGCGTGCGTTGCGCATCCACTCCACGGCTTCGGCCAGCTTGTTGGTCTTCCACAGCAGCACGCCCTGGTTCATCAGGTCGATCGCTTCCTTGCGCGCGCCGCGGATCAGCTTTTCGCCTTCCTCGCCCATGCGCGCCTTCTCGAAGATCTGCTGCACCTCGTCCTGCAGCAGCGTGTTGTCGTGGTTATTGCGGATCACGTAGCACAGCAGGTCGACCGGCGCTTCCTTGACGCCCACCGCGAACAGCAGGGTCGCCATCTCCAGGCAGGTGGCCACGTCCGGGCGCTCCGGTGTCGCCTGCAGCAGCGCTTCCAGTTCGTCGCCGGCCTTGCGCGCGCGGCGGTAGTCGCCGCTCTCGTGGTACACCAGGCCCTCGGTGATCTTGGTGCGCAGCTCGATGTCCGGGTGCTCGGCGCCGAATTCTCGCTGGGCCGCGATCAGGAGCTGCAGCGCTTCCTTCGGGTCGTTCTTCAGGCCGCACGCGCGCGCCAGGCCCAGGTAGGCGTCCGGCGTCTTGCGGATCGAGTACTCGCCGATCGCGATGCACTTGCGGAAGGCCTTTTCCGCCATGCCGACGTTCCCCAGCTTCAGGCAAGCCTGGCCCAGGTTGCGCTGGCGCGGCACCGAGTTCGGCGACAGCTTGGCGGCGCGCTCCAGGATGCCGAGCGCTTCCTCGTGCTTGCCCATGTTCTTGTAGCTCAGGGCCAGCTGGTCGTAGGCGTCGATGTAGTAGCGGTTCTCGGCGATCACGGTCTGGAACATCTGGCGCGCCTGTTCGTATTCGCCGTCGGCCATGCGGATCTTGGCCAGGCCCGAACGCGCCCACTGGTACTCGCGCTGCGCCAGCACGCGCTCGTAGGTCTCGCGCGCCTTGCCCGGCTCGCCGCTTTTCTCCATCAGGCGCGCCTTCATGCGCAGCAGGTCGATCTCGTGCGCCTTGTTCACCCCGATCTGCTCGTCGCACAGGCGCGCGGCGCGCAGGTAGTCCTTCTCGGCATAGGCCTGGTCGATCAGGCTGAACACCTGCTTCTTGCGCCAGACCCGGTTCAGGCGGCTCAGGAGCACGCCTTCCGTGATCGGCTTGACCAGGTAGGCGTCCGGCTGGTGCTCGGCCGCGCCCATCACCGACTCGACGCTCTTCTCGGCCGACACCATCAGGAACACGCTCGAGGGCAGCAGCAGGTTGCGCATGCGCGCTTCTTCCAGCACCTGCTGGCCGTTCTTGCCTTCGCCCAGGTTGAAGTCGCACAGCACCACGTCGTAGCGGGTCTTGTTCAGCAGGCCCATGGCCTCGCCGCCGCTGGAGGCCTGGTCGATGTTGCGCGCGCCCAGGCTGCGCAGGGCTTCGCGCAGCAGCTGGCGTATGCCGACGAAGTCGTCGACCACGAGGTAGGTCTTGGACGCCCAGTCGACCTGCTCGCTGGCCTGGGGCGCCATGGCGTTGACGAGGGCGTTCATGGCAGCGTCAGGATGAAGCAGCCGCCGCCCAGCCGCCCGCCGTTTTCCAGGCGCACGGCGCCGCTGCGCTCGCGGTGGCGGTGCATGCGCGCGACCTCGCGCGAGAAATGCAGGCCCAGGCCTGCGCTGTTGGTCAGGAAGTTGACGCCGCTCGCCAGGCCGTCCATCGCCGCGCTGCCCGCCGCAAGGAGGCTCGCCGGGTAGCCGGCGCCGTTGTCCTCGACGCGGATCTCCAGCCAGCCTTCGCGTTCGCGCGCGCACAAGAGGATGCGGTCGCGCGTGTAGTGCACCGCATTGTTGACCGCGTGCGAGACCACGCCGACGATCAGGTCTTCGTCGAAGTGCCACACCAGCTCCGGATCGATGTCGAGGTCGAGCGCAATGCCGCGCGATTCCAGCAGCACCCGCCCCAGCGCCACCACCTGCTCGGCCAGCTGGCCGACTTCGAGCGGCTGGACGTCGAACGGATATTCAAGCGTGCCCACGCGCTTGTACAACGCCAGCAGCTGCATCAGGTTGTCGTTCAGGCGGCGCGTCTGGTACAGCATCTGCGCCATCTGCGGATAGGCCTTCTCGGTCTCGGGCGAGGCGTCGACGAGCAGGCGCTCGAGCGTGCCGGACAGGACGCTGATCGAATTCTTCATGTCGTGCGCAGTCGACGCGAGGAACATGGACAGTTGCGAGTGTGGGTCTTCCATCGGATTGGCCGGGCTGCTGGCCGAGAAAAGTTACTGTACGTTAATTATACCGCTGGAAATTTGACGATTTCTGTCGGAATGTCACTTATTGCGCAAACGCAACAATGCGCTGGAACCTAGCCAGCGGCCTGGGGGCCGCGTGGAGTGCGGCGTGAGCGCAGCACGAAGCGCGCCGGGTCGAGCGCATCGACCAGCGCCGCCTCCAGCGGCAGCGGCTCGCCCTCCAGCTGGGCGGCCAGCAGTTCGGCGGCCAGCGGCGCCCAGATCAGGCCGCGCGAGGCGTAGCCGAGCAGCGCGTGCAAGCCGGGATGGCGCGGCACGTCGCGCAGGCGCTCGGTGCTGCCGGCGGCGTCGAAGTCCGGCAGGCGGCCGACCAGCGGCAAGCGGTCCGGCGCCACGCAGCGAAAACCCACCCGGCCCGCCAGCGGCGCGCCCGTTGCGGCGGCCGGGTCGGACACCAGGCCGCGCAGACGCTCGATGTTCTCTTCCTGGCTGGAGGCGCGCAGCTGTGGATCGGCGTCAAGGTCATAGGTGGCGCCGGCGCAGGTGATCCCGCCTGAAGCGGGCGTCAGGTAGGCCTCGCGGCACAGCACCAGCGGCAAGGCGGGCACGCTGCCGCTGGCGAGATGGGTCACCTGTCCGCGCAACGCGCTAAGGGGCAGCTCGCGCGATTGCGCCAGGCTGCGGGCGCCGGCGCCATTGGCCAGCACCACGGTCGGCGCCTCCGCTACCACGCTGCCGTGGTCCGCCCGCGCCAGCCACTCCTCGCCAACGCGCTCGAGGGTGATGCTGCCGACGCCAAAGCGGCGCGTCAAACGTTCGCCACAGGCATCCAGCATCGCCGCGCACACGCTGCCGGGACGCGCCCAGCCGCCCTGCGGGAACAGCCAGCCGCCGCTGGGGGCCGGCAGGCCGAGCAGGGCTTCGGCTTCTTCGGATTCGAGCCAGCGCGCGAATTCCGGCGGATAGTGCGCTTCGGCCGCGATGGCGCGCGAGACCGCGGCGTGCTCCGCATCGCGCGCCAGCTGCAGCACGCCGCAGGCTTGTCCCTCGATGGCTGCGCCGATGCCGCCCAGCTGGCGCCAGGCGCGCAGCGCGAACAGGTAGGCGGCGCGCGTCAGGCGGGTCGGGATGTTGTCGTCGCGCGAGAGCAGCGGCATGAAGATGCCGGCCAGGTTGCCTGAGGCTTCCATCGCGGGAGCCGGATGACGCTCGACCAGGCTCACTTGCCAGCCGCGTGCGCACAGGCTGGCGCAGGCGGCGGAGCCGGCCAGTCCCGCGCCGACGACGATGGCGCGGCGCTCCGGGAGCGGCGCGACTGGCAGGCGCGGCTTGCGGCTGGCGAAAACGGCTTGCCCGGTGTCGCCGTCGAAAACAAAACCCTGCGCTTGCAGGGCGGTGCGCTGTTCGGCGTCGAGCGGGGAGGCAACCAAGCGCGCGTCGGCGGCCACGATGCGCGCCAGCGGACGCACGAAGGCGGTGCCCGCGACGCCGTGCAGGAACACGGCATCCGGCTGCGCGCCGAGCTGCGCCAGCGCGCTATCCAGCGGCGCGGCGAGCAGGGTCAGGGTAAGGCGCGGGTCATCCTGGGGAATGCGGTGGAAGCCCGGCTGCAGATCCGGGGCGAGCGCCACGATGTGCAGGCGCGCGGGCCGGTCCGGGTCGGCGCGCCAGGCGTCCTGCAGCTTGCGCACCTTGGCGTCGTCATGGGCCGTGTCGAACACCGTGTAGCGTTCGCGGCCGCGCCAGTGCGCGCCCGAATCAATCATCGTCCGGCGTGGCGGAAGCACGCCCGGTCATGGTCGTCCACCACGCCGATGCCCTGCAGGTAGGCGTAGATGATGGTCGAGCCGACGAACTTGAAACCGCGCTTGGACAGGTCCTTGGAGATGCGGTCCGACAGTTCGGTCTTGGCCGGGCGCGAGCCGTCCGGCCAGCTGCTCACGATCGGCTTGCCGTCGACCCAGCCCCACAGGTAAGCGTCCAGCGTGAGGCCCTGCTCGCGCATCGCCAGGTAGGCTTTCGCGTTCGTGATCGCGGCCGCCACCTTCAGCCGGTTGCGCACGATGCCGGGATTGGCCAGCAGCTCGGCCACCTTGGCCTCGTCGTAGGCCGCGATGGTCTTCGCATCCCAGTTGTCGAAGGCGGCGCGGTAGGTCTCGCGCTTGTTCAGGATGGTCTCCCACGACAGGCCGGCCTGCGCGCCTTCGAGGTTCAGCATCTCGAACAGCGTGGTCTCGTCGTGACAGGGCACGCCCCACTCGTGGTCGTGGTAGGCGATGTAGCGGGGATTGGCCATATTGGCCCAGCTGCAGCGGGTCGGGTTCATGGCGTCAGTATAAACCGCGCCGCGCCTTGGCAAAAATGTGGCATTTCGCATTATTTTTTGGCCGATGACGGTGTCCGACGGCGACGATTGCTTTACACTCGCGTTATCTCCATTGCAAGCTTTGCGTCCTTCCGCCCCATGAACGAACCGACCCAGTTTGGCAGATACCAGGTAGTGCGGGTACTCGGCCGCGGCGCCATGGGGCTGGTGTATGAGGGACTGGACCCGCGGCTGGAGCGCAAGGTGGCGATCAAGGTCATCTCCACCGCGGCCCTGGCCGACAGCGAACTGCGCGCCTCCTACTCGGCCCGCTTCATCCAGGAAGCCCAGGCGGTCGCCCGCCTGAACCACCCGCACATCGTCGGGCTCTACGACTTCGGCGAAGAGAATGGCGTCGCCTACATGGTGATGGAGCTCGTGCGCGGCGAAGAGCTGGCCGCCTACTTCGACATGACCCAGGACTTCCACCTCGACTTCACGCTCGAGGACGGGGTGCGCATGATGTGCGAACTCCTGGCAGCCCTCGGCTACGCCCACCAGCACGGCGTGATCCACCGTGACGTCAAGCCGGCCAACGTCATGCTGAGCCACGACCTGCGGGTCAAGCTGACCGACTTCGGGGTGGCGCGCATGGCCGCCGTCAACGTCGACCAGACCGATGCCGGCATGGTCGGCACGCCCAGTTTCATGTCGCCCGAGCAGATCACCGGCCAGCTGGTCGGCCCGCAATCCGACCTGTTCGCGGCCGGGATCATCCTCTACCAGTTCCTGACCAGCGAGCGTCCGTTCCGCGGCAGCGGGGTGTTCGCGGTCCAGCAGAAGATCCTGTACGACCAGCCGGTGCCGCCCAGCGTGCTCAATCCGCTGCTGAGCCCCGCTTTCGACCGCATCGTGGCGCGCGCGCTGGCCAAGCGTCCGGAAGACCGCTATCCCAGCGCCGCCGCCTTCCGCGACGACCTGCAGCGCGCCCTGAACGGCGAGAGCATCGCGCCGCAGCCGGCGCCGGCGCTGCCGGTGTGGCACCTGGCCACGGCGGCGCACGCCGGTCACGGCGCCGATCCGGACGCGACCCGCCTCGCTCCCGCCAACGCCCCCACCTCCGACGCCGACGCCACCGTGCTGGCGCCGCGCCTGGCCTCATGAGCGCCCAGGCCTGGGAAACGGATCCCGGCAGGCGCGGCGCATTCTTCCGCCAGCTGCAGCAGCTGACGACCCAGATCCACGCCACCCGCAACGTCGATGAGATCATGCTCGACGTCTCGGGCGGCATCTGCAGCCTGTTCGGCGCGGACCGCCTGAGCATCTACGTGGTCGGCGAGGACAAGGCCAGCCTGGTCTCGAAGGTCAAGACCGGCCTGTCATCGTTTCGCCAGCTGCGCCTGCCGATTTCCGCGATGAGCGTGGCCGGCTATGCGGCCCTGTCGCGCCGTACCCTGAACCTGGTTGATGTCTACGACGAGGACGAGCTGCACCGCTACGCCCCAGACCTGCGCTTCCAGCAGGGCGTGGACCGCCGCACCGGCTACCGCACGCGCGAGATGCTGGTGATCCCGATCCTCCACGAGGACACCGTGATCGGCGTTTTCCAGCTGATCAACAACCTGCTGGGCGGCGCCTTTTCCGACACCGTGGTCGAAGGCGCCACCTCGCTGTGCGAGACCCTCGCCGTGGCCTTCGCCCAGCGCAGCCAGGAAGAAGTGCGCGAACGCGGCGGCTTTGCCGACGCCATCCGCGAGACGGTGCTGCCGCGCGGCCAGGTGGAACAGGCGCTGCAGCACGCGTGCGCCAGCGGGCAGGACATCGAGGACGTTCTGATCGACGACTTCCGCCTCAAGCTGCCGGTGGTCGGACGCGCTCTGGCCGACCACTTCGCCGTGCCCTACCTGAGCCACCATCCGGAGCGGCGCGTGCCACAAGAGCTGCTGGCCGCGATCGACCGCACGCTGGCGGCGAATCAGCAATGGCTACCGGTCGCACGCAACGACAGCGGCGTCTACGTGGCCTGCGTCGATCCGGAACAGGCCAGGCTCGGTGGCGGCATCGCCGCAGCATTCCCGGACGCGCGCCCGGTGTTCTGCGTGACCACGCGACGCGATTTCGCCGCCATGCTCGATCACTACTTCGGTCCACCCACCGTGGCGACGCCGGCCGGTGCGCTCGGCGCGGCGCAGCAGTCGCAGCTGCTGGACGCAGTCGCCGCCCTGGTCGCCGGCAGCCACCAGCAAGGCCTGTCCGACCTGCGCATCGACACCGCGCCGGGCGAACGTCCCGGCGAGATCCGTTTCACCGTCAGCGGCGTCATGCGACTGCCTTGATGGGGGGATTTTTCAGCGAAAGCGCATGTTAGGATGACGTCATTCACCCGGGCATACAACCATAAGACCAGCCGATGAGTACCTGGACCCAGCTCACCCCGAGCATCTACCACCGCCTTGCCTTCGGCTCGGCCTATGGACTCACCGACGTCGGCCTGGTGCGCCAGTCGAACGAGGATAACTTCCTGATCGATCCCGAACTGCGCATCGTCGCAGTGGCCGACGGCATGGGCGGCCACGCCGGCGGCGAAGTCGCCGCCCACCTGGCTCTCAGCTCGCTGCGCGCTTCCTTGCTCAATGCCGACCCTTTCCGCTGCGCCCTCCCCGCCCACGGCACCATGCTCGATCCGGACGCCACCTGGCAGGACGAGCACATGTGCGCCGTGCTGGCCGTGCACCAGGCGGTCGACCACGCCAACGACCAAGTCTACGGCGCCAACCTGGAGAGCGGCCACGGCGAAGGCGCCGGCATGGGCACCACCCTGAGCGGCTTCTGGCAGTGGATGCCGGACGGCCCGCTGGCCCTCTTCCATGTCGGCGACAGCCGCATCTACCGCTATCGCGAAGGCGAGCTGGCGATCCTGACACGCGACCAGACCCTGTACCAGCAGGCCCTGGAAGCCGGCGTGTGCGACGACCTGCCGCCGCGGAACCTGCTGCTGCAGGCGATCGGCCCAACGGCGGCAGTGGCGCCGGACGTCAAGGTTTGCGAGGTGAAGCGCGGGGATCTCTACCTGCTGTGCAGCGATGGGCTGTACGGGAACACGCCGCACGGGGCGATTGCGGAAGTCCTGGGACGCGCCTCGGCGCAGTCGCTGGATGCCTGCTGCGAGGAGCTGGTGGCGCTGGCCAAGGCGCACGGGAGCCGGGACAACATCACGGCGGTGTTAGCATTGGCGGATGGGTACTAATACAAAAGCAGTACGTACAGCCGGCGCGCTTTTCCTTGTCTCCGCATTGACCGCTTGCGCCGTCCCGCCGGCAAGGACGGCGGCGAACTGCAGCGTTCAATCCCGTCCCTTCGGTACGCTGTCATCCGGCGAAGCGGTTACCGCCTACACCATCCGCAACGAGCGCATCGAGGCCACGATCCTGGACTATGGCGGGATCATCCACTCTATCAAAGTGCCTGACCGCGAGGGCAAGGTCAGGAATGTCGTGCGTACTTTGGAGAAGCTGTCCGATTACGAGAGCAATGCCACGTTCTCGAAGATCATCGGGCGGTTCGCAGGACGGATCAACAACGGCGGCTTCACGCTGGATGGAAAGCGCTACGACCTCGTTGCGCGGCCGGATGGCCTGACGGTTCACGGAGGACCGGGCGGATTCGGCAGCCGCAAATGGACCTCCTCCGCGGCCGACTGCGGCGTCGACCTGTCCTTGACCAGTCCCGATGGAGAGAATGGCTTCCCTGGGAACCTTCAGGTGAGAGCCGGGTTCCTGGTTGAGAATGCAGACCTGCGCATCAACTACACGGTAGCGACGGACAAACCGACCGTCGTCAACCTGACCCACCACGCTTTCTTCAATCTCTCCGACGCGCCGGACGTCTATGACCACGTACTGCAGGTGAATGCGAATCGGTGGCTGCCAACGGACAGCAAGCGCGTGCCGACTGGAGAGATCGCTGCGGTTACAGGCGCCATGGACCTGCGTATCGGACGCAAGCTAGGCGCTGTCGCCAATTCCAGCGAAGAGGTGATCAAGGCGAACAACGGACTGGATCACACCTTCGTTCTCACCGGGTCACATGCAGCAACGCTGACCGATCCGGCCTCGGGCCGCGTCCTCGACGTGATCACATCGGAACCAGGACTCGTCGTCTTTTCAGCCAACGGCTGGACTGGCAGCATGCGCGATGGTGAAGGACGCCCCTTGCTCAAGGGCGGCGGGTTGGCACTGGAGACACAACACTTTCCTAACAGTCCAAATATCCCTGCTTTTCCGAGCACGGTTGTCCGACAAGCGTCGCCTTTGCACAGCACAACGGTCTTTCGGTTTACGACGGAATTAGGAAAGTAGCAATCAGGTGGCTTTCTGCGGATCTTCCATATAGATACGCGTGAAGTCTGAGAATTCTGAACCGGCCAGGCCTTCTTCAACCACCTTCTTAGCAAGATCAAAATCGACGACGAAGCTGCAGACTTCCATCGTTCCGCTGCCGATACTTCCACCGTCGCATTCGCCCAACCCGCTCCAACCCAGTATTTCGCCCATCCGCTCTTCCAACCGGTGGCGCTTATCGAGGTCCGCGGCCGAACCCATTCCCTCAACTGCATATTCAACCATCAAGACGGAATGCGCATCGGAATCGATTGGTGCAAAGCCTTCTGACAGTAGACGGTTGATCTCTTTATCGATCGCAATCTTGGGATTGCGCCACAATCCCCGTTTGATCTTCTTCGACTCGCCTAACGTGCCCAGTTCGCCCCAGTGCACTACCCAGCTTCCGTCTTCGTCCCTCCAGGTCTCCCAATATCGCGTCTTCCCACCGTGATAGCAGTACAGCTTCAGCATGCGCTTCCTTTGAACGAGGTCGGTCTACATATTTTCGGGCTAACACAGCGCACGGCTCCAGATATTCCATTTTTCGTCCAGCATTGCAGCGAATGTTTGTTTCGTCGGCATCCCTCTACACAGTAGCGTCGACTCCTCGACAAAAGGTCCGCCCTCGGTCCACCACAAGCTGTAACCCTGCGTGACGACATTGGCGATCGCTGCCGATACGTCCTCACCCGGAGGCAAGCGCCATGCGCTTCCATTTTCAACGGGCGCCGGCGTTTCGACCAGATCCGGAAGAGGCGCATTGTCGAGCCGCTCGAGAGTGAAGGCGGGATCAAGTGACTCGCGTGCCAGATCTTCGATGGCATCATACCAACTGGCCTGCCCATGCAACCAATCCAGCAAGGGCGGCGCCCCCACCGCCGCCAGCATCAGCGGAAAATAACGGCCGACGCGATCCACGCTAGGCATCATCACACCGCCAATGCCCTCAGGCCCAATCACACCCGGCGCAATCGCAAAGCGCCACACCGGACTGTTGAGATACCGCTCCAGCCACGCAGGTCCAAGTTTGACCTGGCTGGCCTGTATGCACTCCTGCAGCCACCCATCCCACGCCTGCACCAGATGCGCAGGCAGCCGCCGGCTGACGAAGTCCCCATGCGTGCTGACCTTGCCGAAGTAACCCGTCACAGCTTGTCCACGCAGCGGAACTGTTCCAGCACGGCGCGGCGGAACGGGTTGACGACGCTGTTCGCGGTGAGCTCCAGCCCGGCCTTGCGGCCGTCGACGTCGAAGGTCACCTTGTAGCGCTCACCCTGCGGCGTCGGCTCGACGACCGCCTTATCGAGCATGCGGAACCAGGCCCATGGACCTTCCGTGTGCATGCTGGAACGGGCACTGGCCGGCGTCACGTCCAGCTTCACCTGTCCGCCGCCCTTCCCGCTCGGGAGCTGGAACGAGGCTGGCGCCAGCGCGCTCGGCGCGGCAGTCAAGACCTGGCCGTCGATGTCGAGCACCAGCTTGGCGATATTCGGATCGAGCGCCACCGGCTTCAGGTCGAAACGCATCGAGGCCTGGCGCCCGCCATTCGCAAAGAAGGCGTCGCGGATACGCGCCGCCCGCTGGAATTCGTCGAGGGTCCCCTGGGGGATGCCGAGCGAGCCGTCGTTGGCGGTGGCGCGCCAGGTCCAGCGGGAGCCGCCCATGTCGACGTATTGTGCGAGGTTTTTCTGGAAGAAGTCGTCGATCAGGCCGCCCGGTCCGAACAGGCGGCCGAAGTCGTCGGCGGTGACGTCCTGGCTTGAGGTGCGGACCACCGGATAGCGTCCGGCCACGGCCTGGCGGCAGAACTGGGCGGGGCCGGCGGTCCACAGCGTGTTCAGGCGTTCGCGTTCGCTGCCCGAGGTCAGGCCCGCGCCGCCGCTGTCGATCGACTTCAGCATGCCGCCCAGCGGTGCCGGGGCCCCGTCGGCTTCCAGCTTGACCTTGGCCAGCGCATCGCCCGGCGGGGGTGGGGTGCCGGTGCGCTTGGCGCTGGCGGCACTGTCCATGTAGACGGCGACGTCCTTCAGCATGGCCAGCTTCTGGTCTAGCGGCGGCGGTGTGCCCGCCGTCATGCGGTGCAGGTCGTCGAAGTGCTCATCGACCGGATTGGTTTCCTTGCCCGCGGCGGCGCTGGCGTCGGGCGCGCTGCCCATCGCGCTTTCCAGCTTCTTCTTGTAGGCGCTGAACTTGCCCATCACCTTAGCCGCCGCAGATGGCAGCTTCGGCGCCTGCGCGGAGCCGAGCGTGGTCTCCTTGCCGGCCGCGATCAGGAATTTGCGCAAGGGCGAATCTGCGCCCGCCAGCAGGTTGGTGATGCGCGCGCCCTGCTCCAGGTTGTCGAAGGGACGGACTGTGACGTCGGCCAGCAGCGCGTCCCACTGGGCGATGTAGTCGTCATAGTAGAGCTGCAGCACCGCGGCGCGCACCTGGTCCTGGTTGTCGGCTTGCGACGCTTCCTGCTGCGCCAGCACCCAGCGTTCCTTTTCGACGTCGGCCACGGCCTCCTCGGTCGCCTCCAAAAACTTGGCGTAGCCGGCCACCGAGAACATGCCGTTCACGCCGCGCGTGATCGGTTCTCCACTCTTGCGCACAAAGACGGTGGCTGCTTCGCGTCCGCCGGCGCTGGTCGGGCTGAACTCGGGCAGCTTCTCGCGCATCAGCTGGCGTTTCACCTGGTTGTAGACGCGCTGCTGCAGCGGCATGCGGGCCAGCGCCAGGCGGGTGTCGGCGATCAGCGACTGGTTAAGTTCCGGCATCGCCTGCCCGTGCCGGAAGTTCTCCATCAGGGCCAGCTCGTGCGCGGCCAGCGACAGGCGCTGCTCGTCGCTGGCGCCCTTCAGGTTGCGGTCGTCGTCCAGCGCGGCCCAGGCGGCGATCGATTCGGCGTCGAAGTGCTTGGGGTCGCCCAGCATCAGGTACACGCGCAGCACCTCGTACAGATACTCGGCGTTGTTGGCGTCGTTGCGGCGCAGCTGGGCTTCCATGCGCTGCTGCAGGCGCGGCAGCAGGGTATCCTGCAGCAGCTTGCGGTAGGCGATGCGCGCGGCCTCGCCCAGCTTGTCGCCCTGGTACAGACCGAAGCGGTTCAAGAGCGGCACGCGCTTGTCGCTGTCCTCGTAACCGCCCGGCAGGCTGCGCGCCGCGTTCAGCACCGGCAGTAGTTCGATCGGCGAGGCCTGGGCCGGCAGCGCGGCCACCTGTTTGGCGATCGCTTTGGTGCGCTCGGCCATGTCGGCCACGTAGGCCTGGTTGCGCAGGTAGCTGGCGATCATGCCGGCAGTACCCAGCACGAACAGCACCGAGATGCCGGCCACGGCGCCCCACTGAAGCAGGCGGCGGCGCTGTTCCAGTTTGTGGTTGACGCCCGCCAGCTCGGCTTCGGGGAAGATCACCTGCTGCAGCAGATTGGTGATGAAGTAGCTGCGGCCGGTGGCGCCGTTGGCCGGCACCGCCTGGCGATCCAATCCAAAGGAAGCAGCCATCGCGCTCATCACGCGGTCGAGCGGGCTGCCCTCCTGGGTGCCGCTGCTGAAGTAGACACCGCGCAGCAGGGCCTGGGCTTCGTAGCGGTTGGATGCGAATACGTCATTCAGGAAGCGCCCCAGCACCTCGCCGAGGCCGGCGAACTGCTGCGGGAAGCTGTAGACCAGCGCGCGCTTGTAGGGATCGCGCTCCTGCTGCATGCGCGCCAGCACGCGCTCTTGCAGGCGCTGTTCCAGCAGGCGGAACTCTTCGGGGAAGGCGGCCAGCGCCGCATCGGTGCCTTCGTCCTTGGCCAGCGCGAAGGTCGTGCCCCAGACCTGCGCGCGCTCCTCGCGGCCCAGGCTGTCGAAGTATTCGACGAAGCCGGCCAGCAGGTCGCACTTCGTCACCAGCACGTAGACCGGAAAGCGTACGCCAAGCTGCTCGTGCAGTTCCTTGATGCGTTCGCGGATCGCCTGGGCCTGCGACGAGCGCCAGATGTCGTCGCCCTGCAGCAGGTCGGACACCGACAATGTGACGATTACGCCGTTGACGGGACGGCGGCGGCGGTACTTGCGCAGCAGCTGCAGGAAGCCGGTCCACGCCGCTTTGTCGGCCTCGCCATGGCTGTCCTGGGTCGTGTAGCGGCCGGCGGTATCGAGCAGCACGGCTTCGTCGGTGAACCACCAGTCGCAGTTGCGGGTGCCGCCGACGCCCTTGACGCCGCCTTTGCCCAGCGTGTCGGCCAGCGGGAACTTCAAGCCCGAGTGGGTCAGCGCCGTGGTCTTGCCGGTGCCGGGCGCACCGATGAACATATACCAGGGCAGCTGGTACAGGCCACCCCTGCTGCCGTCCTTGCCTTTGCTCTTGCGCAGGACGGCGATGGCTTCTTGCATGCGCTTGTTGAGCTGGGCAACCTCGAGCGCGCCTTCTTCCGGCACTGGCGCCGCGGCGGGCGTGTCCTCGCCCGCCATGCTCTTCATCAGGCGGCGATTGGCCAGGTGGGCCTGCAGCTTGCGCCAGCCGAACCAGCCCGCCCAGGCCAGGAACAACAGTCCGATGATCGTCCAGCGCACCGTCTCCGACGCAAAGGGCGCGCTGCCGTCGAAACTCAGCAGCGGCGCTTCGAACCAGACGATCAAGGAAAGCAGCAGCACGCCGATAAAGGCCAGCACAGGAGGTTTGACCAGCCATTTGAAGAACTTTTTCATTGCGGGTACCGTCTGTCTCGGATGGTCATGGCGCCGTGGACGGCATCAAGAGGGTGATCTCGACGCGGCGGTTGCGGGCACGGTTGGCGGGACTGTCGTTGTTCACCAGCGGCGCGGAGTCGCCGCGCCCCTCGACGCTGTAGCGGTCCTCGGGTCCGGCCCGCTCCGCCAGCAGGTCGCGCACGGCGGTCGCGCGCGCCTTCGACAGTTCGTAGTTCGACGGGAAGCGCGCCGACAGGCCGGGCCGCGTGTTGTCGGTGTGGCCCACCACGATCACCTTGCCCGGCACCGCTTTCAAGGCTTCGCCGATGCGCGCCAGCAGCGGCAGGTAGGCGCTGGAGACCTCGCCGCTGCCCGAGCCGAACACGCCGTCGCCACGCAGGGTGACCACCGAGCGGTCGGCGGTTTCGACCACGGTCACCAGGCCCTGCGCCACTTCCGGCGCGAGGAAGCCGGCGATGCGCGCCGGTCCCGGCTTGGGCGGCGGGGCCACGGGCGCCTGCGCGGTCTTGAGCGACAGCAGGCTGGCAAAGACCGGGTCGGAGGCATTGCCGAGGCGGTAGCCGAAGAACATGTGCAGCAGTACCAGCAGGCCCGCGGCGACGGCCGCCAGGATCCACACTGGCACCATGCGCCACAGCGGCTCGCCCTTGCCGCTGGCGCCCTTCCAGTGCACCGACAGCTCCGTCTCCGCCGGTGCGTGCTGCTGGGCGATCAGGCCCTGCAGGCGCTCGCGCAGCTGCTCGAGCTGCGAGCGGCCGTTGTCGATCACGCGGTAGCGCCCTTCCAGGCCGAGCGCCAGGCACAGGTACATCAGTTCCAGCGCCGGCAGGTTGTTTTTCGGGTCCTGCGACAGCTTCTGCAGGATCAGGAAGAACTTCTCGCCGCCGAAGGCCTCGTTGTGGAAGGCCACCAGCAGGCTGCGGCTGGCCCAGACCCCGCCGCCGCCCCAGGGCGTCGACGAGATGGTTTCGTCCAGCAGCGTGCACAGGGCATAGCGTGCGGCAGCGATCTGGTCATGCTGGACCTGGGCCGCCTTCGCGGACGCCTCGAAACCCTTGATGGCCTGGACCAGCTGCATGCGCAGACTCTCGACATCCGGGTGCGTGGCCATATGGCGTAGCGGCGTCACCAGGTCGAGCAGCGGATTGGCGGCGCGCACCAGCGGATTCAGGCCCTCGCCGTGCAAGGTGGCTGGACCCGTGGTGGCGGCGCGTGGCTGGCCGGGCGGCGGCGACGCCGGCGCGGGCGGTGCGCCTGATGAGGGCGTGCGGCGCCCGCCCGGCGCCGGCATCAGCATGGTGCGGTCGGGATCCTGCATCGGGTTGATCGGTTGGTCGGCGCTCACGGTGCAGTCCTCATGGCCTTATTTGCGGATCGCCCAGAATTCCATCTGCAGCCCTGGGTACTCGTTCGGGATGTGCATCGCGAAGCCGACCGAATTGGCCAGCATCTTCCAGTTCTCGCCAGTCTTGTCGAGCTCGAAGTAGGTGTAGCCCGCGTGGAAAGGCAGCTGGCGCGGCGCCACCGGCAGCGCGCGCAGGGCGACGCCCGGCAGCTGCAGGTTGACCAGGTCGCGGATCTTTTCGATCGAGCCGATCTTGACCATGGCCGGGAAGCCGCTGCGCACCGCCTCCGGCGGCATGTGGGCATTCACCGCCAAGACAAACGTCGCGGAGCGCAGCAGCTCCGGATCGGGCAGCACCGCCACCCGGATGCCGAACTGGCGCTCCTCCAGCGTGAGGGCCAGGGCGCGGGTGTCGACCACCATCGACAGCGCGGCGCGCACATCCTCGATCAGCGGCGCGAAGCTTTCGCTCAGGCGGTCGTGGCGATACACGGGATACGGCGTGGCGCGCTTGTCGGGGCGGCTGAAGGTCGCCAGTTCGCCGGCCAGCTGGGCCAGTTCGCTGTACAGGCGCTCCGGATGCAGGCCGGTGGCGCCCGCCAGGTGGGCGAACAGCGGCGTGCTGCGGTTCAGCAGCTGCAGCATCAGGAAGTCGACGATCTCGGCGGCGCCGGCCACGCCCGGCTGGCTCAGGCGCCCGGCCAGGGCCTGGGCGCGCTGGTTCAGCAGGCCGACCAGTTCATCGGCGAAGCTTGATAGGCGCGGCGCCGCGCGGAAGTCCATGCACGGCGGGCAGTAGGCGGGATCGAGCACCACCCGGTTGTCGGGACGGCGCTCGACCACGCGGCCGATGCCCAGCGTGGCATAGGCATTGACCACGTCCTTTTCCAGGGACACGCGCAGGCGCAGGCTGCCGACCTGCATCAGGGCGCTGTTGTCGAGTCCATTGCTGTCCATCGCCTCGTAGTCGACCGGCCGGTGGCGCGCGAAGTTGTCGCCACCGGTGTCGCCATCGGTTTCGACGATGCCCTGGCGGCGTAGCGGCAGCGCCAGCACCACCAGGGCGTCGCGCGCATCCTCGGGGATGTCGAGCGGCTCGGGCAGCGCATCGTCCTGCGGCAGGTTGAAGGTGGTGCCGTCCGGGAGCACGCCGGCGCAGGCCAGCAGCGCCAGCTTGCCCTGCGCAAGCAGCTGCTCGTCGATCGCCAGCCGGGTGAAGCCCCAGGCGTAGGGCCGCATGCCGGCGACGCGGTTCTCGATGGTGTTGTGCAGGTAGCGGTCGTGCTGCTGCAGGTGCTGCGGCTGCAGCAGCATCCCTTCCGACCAGATGACTTTACTGTTCCAGGACATACGGTTCGCCGTTTCTGATTGTAGTAATGATCAACGCCGCGCCTGGCGCAGCAGCTGGACCTGTTCTTCGTAGGCCGCGGCGAAGGCTTCGCCGAACAGGCGGTGGAAATCGCTGTCGGCCTCCCTGGCCAGGTCGGTGTACAGCTCGACCATCCGGTCCCACATCTTGGCCTTGCGGTTCGACGACAGCATCTTGTCCATCACGCTCGGCACGTCCAGGCGCGCCTCTATCGCCGCCGGGTCGAAGCGCTTCAGGACGCCCGCCAGCGCGGCGCGCATGCCGGCCATGATCGCCAGCTCGTGCGCCTTGAGGTCATCGAACGCGTTGGCGAAGGCGCGCTGCGCCGGCATATAGCCCGGCATGCTGCCGTTCACCATCTGCGTCAGGGCGCTGTCGGCATCGGGGAAGAACTTCAGCGGATTGTTCGCCTGCGACGAGATCATCGTCATGTCCAGGCGGCTCTCGCGCTTGGTCATGGCGCGTCCCATCAGCACGCTCATGGTGCCGGCGGTGGCTTCGCGCAGCATGGCGCCGGCCAGCTCGGCGATCTCCTCGGCGCTGCGGCGGGTGTTCAGTTCTTCCAGCCCGAGGCCGCGCATCAGGGCGCGGATCACCGGGTCGTCGGCAGCACTGCCGCCGCGTGGCGCAGCGGCTTGCGGCACAGGCTGCGGTGCAGGCGTCGGCAGTGGCGCAGGCGGCGCGATCGCGGTCGCCTCGGCCGGCGCCGGTGTCGGGGGCGGCGGCGCGCTTGGCGCCAGGGTCGGGGCCGGTGTCGGCGCCGGCGTCGCCTGCATGCGCGGCGGCAGGAAGTCCGCCAGCGGATCGTAGTCGTCCGGGATCGCCATCGGTCCGCTGGCGACGGGCGCGACGACCGGCGCCGAGGGCAGCTCGGACGCGGGGAACGGCGCCAGCTCGGGCGGCACGTGGTCGCTCTCCGCGCCGCGCCAGGCCGGCTCGGGAGGCAGGGGCGTCGGCGCACTGCCGAACAGGTTCAGGCCGAGCGGATCGAAGCTGGGGTTGAGCGGATCGCCGCCGACGTCGAGGATGCCGGCGCCGGCCAGTGAATCGTCCGGATTGGCCGGCAGCGCATTGGTAGGTGGCGGCGCCACGGTGATGTCCTGCAGCGGCGACGGCGCCAGCGTCGGCGCCGCCTCGCCGGCCACGCTCGCCACCAGCTGGTAGTCGCCGATGGTGATGCGGTCGCCATCGGCCAGCGCCACATGGCGTCCGGGCCCGACTGGACGCTCGTTCACCAGGCTCGGATTGCTGCCGACGTCGACCAGGCAGTAGGCGCCGTCGCGGAACTCGATGCGCGCATGCACGCGCGAGATGTACTTGCCCGGATCGTCGAGCACCAGCTCATTGCCCACCGCGCGGCCAAGCGCCCCGCCGAGACGGTCGAAGCGCCGGAACAGCGGCTGGCTGGGTGCGGCATCGCGGTAGCTGTGGACACTCAGCGTGAGAGACATACGACTCCTGGGAAGTGGACCGGACCGCGCCGCAGGCAACACCTGTTGGTTATCAAACAATTATACATTTGCATATTATTTATACAATATGTGCCGATGGCCTAGCCCCGCTTTACTTCGCTCAGGAAGCGCGCGCGGTCCTGGGGATCGGGCAGGTTCTCGGCCAGCAGCCGGTAGAACTCGTCGGCATTGCCCGTCATCTTGGAGGCCCGCTTGGCCAGGATCTTGGCGATCGGTCCGACGTAGACGGCCAGCTTCTGCTGCGCAGCGTCCATCAGCTCGGGACTCAGCTGCAGCAGGGTCGGCATGCCGGTCATCGCGGTCAGCTGGGTCGCCCCGGTATGAACCTGGCTGCGCGCGCCCATGGTCGACAGGGTCGACAGGCCGTGCTTCTTCTTGATCTCCTTGATCGCCTCCTGGAATTGGGCCCGCCCCGCATCCGAACCGATGTGCGGCAGCAGGCGCACGCACAGGTCGTCCAGGTCGACCGCTTCGCGCGCCGTGTTCTTCAGCACCAGCTTGGCGACCGGTCCGATCTGGGTCGACAGCGCCACCTGCAGGTCCGGCGCCAGCGCCAGCAGCCACTCGGGCGCACTGGCGGTCAGGTTCGAGCCGTGCGAAGAAACCTGGGCCGGCGCCGCGCCATGCTGCGAGGGCGTGGCCGGGCGCACCGGCTCGATCGGGCGCGGCGGCGGCTGGAAGGCCAGCACGGTGCGCTCGTTGTCTTCCTCGGTGAGCGGCAGGCCGCCGTTGTGCTGCAGATGGGCCTCGGTGAGCGCCGCGAGGAAGGCCAGCGCGTTCGGATAGCGGTCCTCCATGCGCTTGGACATGGCTTTGCCCAGCACCGCATCGAAGGCCGGGTGCAGCCCGGGCTTGCGCACGCTGGGCGGCACCGGGTCCTCGTTCAGGATCTGGTGCATGACGGCGGACGCGGCGCCGGTGAAGGGCCGCGATCCCGTCAGCATCTGGTACAGCACGATCCCGACCGCGAACAGGTCGGAGCGGCCGTCCACCATCTCGCCCTTGAACTGTTCGGGCGACATGTAGCTGGGCGTGCCGATCACGGCGCCGACCTGGGTCAGGGTCGAGGACTCGATCTTGGCGATGCCGAAGTCGGTGATCTTGACCTGGGCGTCTGCGGTCACCAGCACGTTGGCCGGCTTGATGTCGCGGTGGACCACGCCGCGCGCGTGGGCATAGTCCAGCGCGCGCAGCAGCTGGCCGATGCAGTTCACGCTGGCGGCCGGGTCCATCGCCGTTTCCTTTGCCAGGAAGGCGCTCAGCGGTGTGCCGTCCACGTACTCCATCGCGATGTAGGTCGCGTCCTCGACCTCGCCGAAGTCGTACACGGCGACGATGTTCGGATGCACCAGCCGGCCCGAGGCCTGGGCCTCGTTCTTGAAACGCGCTATCAGTTCGCTTTCCTGCAGGCCGTCGAGCAGCTCGCGGCGGATGGTCTTGAGCGCGACCGTGCGCGCGATGTTGGCGTCGTAAGCCTTGTAGACCACGCCCATGGCGCCGGTCCCGAGTACCCCGTCGATGCGGTATTTCCCGATTCTCTCTAGCATTCCTGTCACTTCTTCCTTTGCGGCCTTACTCTTCCAGCATCTTCAGCGCGCTGGCCAGGCTGGTGCGCATGCGGTTGAACGAGCGTCCCAGGCCGCTGATCTCGTCGTTACCCTTGACCTCGAATTCCTGGGCTTCAAACTTGCCCATGCTGACCTCGTCGGCGACCAGCGCCAGGTGCTTGATGCGACGCGTCACGAACAGGTGCACCATCACGTTCAGGGCCACGAACACCACCAGGAACACCCCGAACAGCGAGGCCATGAAGGTCTTGAAGATCTGGTCGGCCCTGGCCAACGGCACCGCCATCGGCACCGAGATCACCTGGGCGCCGACGATTTCGTTCAGCTTCCAGCCGAAGCCGTTGTTCGGGCCGTAGATGTCGACCATGGTCTTGGGCGCCGCCGCCGCGGTGGTGTGGCAGCCGAGGCAGACCGGATCCTTGATCTGCAACGGGCGTGCGATGTACAGGCTGCGGCCGGTCGCGGTATCGCGCTCGCCGATGAATTCCTTCATGTCGGCGGTGCTGCGCAGCTTGTTGACCACGTCGACTTCCCAGTCCGAGGCCTTGTCGCGCGGATTGGTCGGGTTCAGCGTCGCTTCCTTGTACGAAAAGTCCGGATAGGACTTGAGAACGGTGTTCAGGCTCTCCACCGCCGAGTACGAGGGCACCGACTGCGGGTGGAACTCGAATTTCATCTGGTTGCGCAGCAGCGGCGCGATCTGGGTCGCGGTGTAGCCGCGCACGCTCTTGGCCGCTTCCAGCAGCAGGCGTGCGTTCTGCAGCGTCTCCTCCCTGGCGCTCTGCTTGAGCAGGCGGTCGGCGACCACGCCGGCGGCAAGGAAGCCGACAGCGAAGATGGACACGAACACCAGGTTGAACTTGGCGGCAATCGAAAGCTTCATGACATCTCTCCTGAAAATCTGTAATGGGCCGCTGCGTCAGAACAGCGACGTGGCGGCGCCCGGACGGGCCGGCGGGTGCAGCGCCGCCTTCCAATCGGCCTGCTGCCCGAGAACGCGCTCGAGCTGCTTGCGGAACTCCGCATCCAGCAGGCGCGTGCGGAAGCGGGGAACGAAGGATTTCACGCCGGGCAGGCGCGCCGTCAGCCAGGGCTCGACATCGGCGAAATCGGCCTCGCGCTCCTTGCCGGGCGCCGCCTTGCCGGCATTCGGCAGGTTCGGCACGCGCGCCAGGCGGTCACGAAAAGCGGGCGGCATGGCCGTGATATAGGTGCGCGGCGGGCGCCCCGCCACGGGCTGCGGCTTGGCCGGATCGACTTCGGCATAGCCTTCGGCGGCTAGCTTGAGCGGCGCGCCGGCGCGCCCCTTGTCGACCTTCGCGGCCTGCTGGGCGCCCTCTTCCGCAAACACCGCATCGCGGCCGTCGCCCGCGCTCCTCACGATCGTCGAACCGTTCGCCAGCGTGACCTGCAGCGCCGGCGTGGCAACCCGCGCCGGGGTGTCCGCCATCAGCTTGACCCAGCCCTGCAGCAGCGCCAGTTCAAAGGATTTGCCGCCGGGCGGCAGCTCCAGCACCAGCACGCGGGTCTGCGGGCCCAGCGCCAGGATGGCGTTCGGGCCGGCCTCGATCTGGGCGCCGGCGGCGCCGGTTTCCAGGATGTCGTCCTTCTGCACGGCGATCCCGGGGCCGGCCTTGTAGACGGCCGCGCCGCGGACCAGGCGCAGCGGCTGCTCGGCCAGGGTCAGCACCGCGCGCGGCGCGGCCGGCGCCTGGGCCTGGACGGTGGCCGCGAGCAGCAGCGGCAGGCAGGCGAACATCAAACGAATACGCATCATGGGCCTTTAATTGATCTTCACCAGCGCGCCTTCGATGGTCACGATGGCATCCGACTTCACCGACATCGGCGCACCCGCCTTCACGTTCATCATGGCGCCGGCCTTGACGTCCATGTTGGCCTCTGCCTCGATCGCGATCTGGGTCGACTTCATCGTGATCTTGGCCGGTTCGATCTTGATGCTGCTACCGCCCACTTTCAGCTCGATCGAGGTGGTCGCCTCGACCACGATGGTCTTCGATACCGTCACCTTCTGGTCGCCGGTGATGTTCACCGTCTGGTTGTTGTCGATCGTTACCGAGTGGTCGTTCGCCACGTGCTCGGTATGGTTGTTGCCGACATCGAGCTTGCGGTCGTTCTTGATCGTGATGGTCTGGTTGTTGTCGACGTTGACCGTGTGGTCGTTGGTCACGTGCTCCTTGTGGTCGTGGCCGACGTCGAGGCTGCGGTCGTTCTTGATCTGGATGGTCTGGTCGCCCTTGTCGGCCTTCTCGAAGCCGACCTTCAGCGTGTCGTTGTTCTTCACCACGCGATTGAAGTCCTTCTCGGCCTGGACGAAGATCTCTTCGCTGTCCTTCTTGTCCTCGAAGCGGATCTCGTTGAAGCCGCCCCCGCCCTTGGAAGAATTCGACTTGATGGTGGACTTGGTCTGCTCGGCCGGCAGCTCGTAGGGCGGCATGCTGTCGCCGTTGTACACGCAGCCCGTGATCAAGGGCTGGTCCGGATCGCCCTCGAGGAAGCTGACCACCACTTCCATGCCGATGCGCGGGATGAAGATCGCGCCCCAGCCTTTCCCGGCCCAGCCCTGCTGGACCCGCACCCAGCACGAGCTGGTCTCGTCGGCCTTGCCGTTGCGCTCCCAGTGGAACTGCACCTTGACCCGGCCGTACTTGTCGGTCCAGATCTCTTCGCCGGCCTTGCCGACCACCATCGCCGTCTGCGGCCCCTGCACGAAGGGCTTGCGCGCCGTTGCGGGCGCGCGGTAGCTGTGCTCCTTGCCGACCGCCTGGAAGGCGCAGCGGAACTGGGTGCTGGTATTGGCGCCATCGCTGCCGTAACCGATCCCGGCGATCTCGGTCTCGGCGGACGTGATCAGGAACTCGCGGTTCTGGTCGTCGCGCGGGTGCTCGGACAGGGTGAACAGGGCGCCGGTCGTCAGGCCGCGCGCGTTGCCAAAGGCCTCGACCTGCTCGCACTGGCCGTGCAGCGCCTCCATGCGCGCACGTGCGAAGCCGCTGCCGGCGCTGCTGGTCGTGTACAGGCCGGGATAGTCGTACTGCTCGTAGCTCGCCTGGCCGAAGGCGGCGGCGATGGTCGCCTTGACCAGCAGGCCGCCACCGACGCTGCTGGATGCCTTTTCGAAGTCGAAGTCGTTGAGCGCATACACGCTCGACTGGATTTCGCCGCCCGGTGCAAAACGCGTCACCGCCTCCTCGAGCGGATCGCGGCGCGCCTCCTCGTCGCGAAACTGCACCGTGGCGTAGCCCTCGGCCGGTGCATGGGCGCCATAGCTGTCCGCCAGCACCATGGTGTGGGCGCCATCCTGGTGGGTGAAGTAGAAATAGATGCCCTCTTCCTCCAGCAGCCGGCAGACGAAGTTGAAGTCGCTCTCGCGGTACTGGACGCAGTAGGTGCGCGCCGCCGGAGTGGCGGACAGGCTGCCGGCGTCGAGCGAAATCAGGCCGCCATAGGCCGCATCGCCGCACACTGCCTTGACGATATCGATCGCGCTCTTGTCCTGGAAGATGCGGCAGTTGGAAGAACGGGTCAGCAGCCATAGCGCGGGATGCAGCACCGCCTCGTAGCTGGCCCTGCCGTCGCGCCAGCCGCGGTAGGCGAAGCGCGTGACGATGCCGTTGAAATAGCGCGAGCCGCCTTCCGGCAGGTCGAGCACCACCGTCATGCTGGTCCCGAGCACGTCGGCGATCTTGATGTCGCCCTTGGCCGACAACAGTTCGAGGCGGTAAGTGTACATCCGGCCCAGCGCTTCGCTGCAGCTCATGCTCCGGAACAGGAGCACGTCGTCGGCGAGCGCCGACTTGACGGATACTTCACGCTGGGCTTGGGTAGGGACGATCGGCATTCTTCGGATACTCGGTTCAGGGAATCATGGTCTTGACGGTGCCGGCGTTGGTGAAGCCGATCACGCCGCCCCAGTTGCACATGCACTTGGAGACGTTGTCGAGGGCGGGCATGTTGGCGATCATGACCGTCGGTGCGCCGGGCACCCAGGGCGCGGAGGTCGCCGGCACGCAGGGCATCGGCGTAAGCACGCCCAGCGCCGCCGCGGTGGCGGCGGCGACGGTCGGGTTGGACGGCGAGTTGCACATCCCGAATGGCATGATGTTCACCAGCGGGATGTGGTCCATGATGTTGGCGGCCGGCGGTCCTTCGCACAGCACCTTGTTCTTCGGGAGCACCACCAGCGAGGAAGGCGCCACCCCGAAGGTGCAGCTCATGATGGCGCCCATTGAAACCTGATTTGGCATGTCGTTTTCCCGGTCGCGCCCCATTGAGCGTGGGGCGCACGAATCAGTCGAACAGCCCGCGCATGTCGAAGGTCGGATCGCACAGGCCCTTGACGCCGGCAATGAAGCCGTCCGGATAGCAGCTGTAGATGAACAGCGAATGTCCGGCGATCCAGAAATTGATGGAGCCGGTTTCGACCAGACGCGGCGTCATCGACCCGGCTTCGTAGCCGTAGTAGACATCGTCGAGCGGAATGCGCTTCAGCCAGACCGGGTTGGCCGGGGTCGGTCCGCCATTCAGGAAGGAGTCGATACCCGGCTGGGCCTGCGGCGAATTGATCATCTCGGTCGCCGCGGCAATCGCGGTGCGGCGGTCCTGCCACTGCGACTTGATCGCACTGGCCATCGCAGCGCTCGCCTTGATCTTCGGATCCAGCGCCCCCTGGCCGAAGGTCGCCACATGCGAGAAAGTATGGCCCGTACCTTTCTTGTACGGGCTGCTGCCCTGCGTCTGCACGGTGCGCGACTGTCCCAGGTCGCTGGCTGTGAAACCATTCAAACCGCCCGCCTTGATGGTTGCCAGTTGCTGTCCATTGGCACGCGCAATGGCGGCGGCCACGTCTGCTTGTGTGTAAGGCATGGTTATCGTCCTCGTTGTCCGTTGAAAAAACAATGTCAATCAAAGTGGTATGCGAACTCGCCGCTCTCGACGCCGACCTTCACGCCGCCGACCGGCTGTCCCACGATCATGCGGTTCAGGAATTCGCGCGAGATATCCGGCAGCATGGTGTTGGTCAGGATGGCGTCGATCATGCGGCCGCCCGACTCGCTCTCGGTGCAGCGCGACACCACCAGCTTGACCACCTCGCCGGTGTACTCGAACGGAATCTTGTAGCGCGCCTCGACGCGCTTCTTGATGCGGTTCAGCTGCAGCCTGACGATCGAGCCCAGCATCTCGTCCGACAGCGGGTAGTAGGGAATCGTCACCAGGCGGCCCAGCAGCGCCGGCGGGAACACCTTCAGCAGCGGCGCGCGCAAGGCCTTGGCCATGCCTTCCGGGTCCGGCACCAGGTCCGGGTCCTTGCACAGGCCCGCGATCAGGTCGGTGCCGGCATTGGTGGTGAGGATGATCAGGGTGTTCTTGAAGTCGATGAAGCGCCCTTCGCCGTCTTCCATGAAGCCTTTGTCGAAGACCTGGAAGAACATCTCGTGCACGTCCGGATGCGCCTTTTCCACTTCGTCGAGCAGCACCACCGAATAGGGTTTCCTGCGCACCGCCTCGGTCAGCACCCCGCCCTCGCCGTAACCGACGTAGCCCGGCGGCGCGCCCTTCAGCGTCGACACCGTGTGCGCTTCCTGGAACTCGCTCATGTTGATGGTGATGAGGTTCTGCTCGCCGCCGTACAGGGCTTCGGCCAGCGCCAGCGCGGTCTCGGTCTTGCCCACGCCCGAGGTACCGGCCAGCATGAACACGCCGATCGGTTTGCTCGGGTTGTCCAGGCCGGCGCGCGAGGTCTGGATGCGTTTGGCGATCATCTCCATCGCATGGTCCTGGCCGATCACGCGCTGGCTCAGGGTGGAGGCGATGTTGAGGATGGTTTCCATCTCGTTGCGCGCCATGCGGCCGACCGGGATGCCGGTCCAGTCGCCCACGACCGCGGCCACCGCCTGGTAGTCGACGGTCGGCAGGATCAGCGGGTTCTCGCCCTGCAGCGCGCTCAGCTTCGCCTGCACCGACTTGAGCTGCTCCTTCAGCGCGGCGCGCTCGTTTTCGTCCGTGACGGGCGTCATGTCGGCGGCCGCTTCCAGCTTGCTGCCCGTACCTTCCACCGGACGGGCGCCGTCACGCAGCTTCGCCCGCAGCGTCAGGAGCTCGTCGACCAGGGCGCGCTCCTCGTTCCAGCGCTGCTCCAGCCCTGCGAGGCGATCCTGCTCGGCGGCCAGCAGGGTCTCGGCGTCGCGCATGCGCGCTCCGGTCTCGATCCCGATCGCGCCTTCGCGGCGGATAATCTCCATCTCGACCTTCAGCGCCTCGATGCGCTTGCGGCTGTCGTCGACCTCGGCCGGGGTGGCGTGCAGGCTGACGGCCACGCGGGCGCAGGCGGTGTCGATCAGGCTGACCGACTTGTCGGGCAGCTGGCGCGCCGGGATGTAGCGGTGCGACAGCTTGACGGCCGCCTCCAGCGCCTCGTCGAGGATCTGCACCTGGTGGTGCTTCTCCATGGTCGACGCCACGCCGCGCATCATCAGGATCGCGCGCTCTTCGCTCGGCTCGTCCACCTGGATGCTCTGGAAGCGGCGGGTCAGCGCCGGGTCCTTTTCGATGTGCTTCTTGTACTCGGCAAAGGTGGTGGCGCCGATGGTGCGCAGGGTGCCGCGCGCCAGCGCGGGTTTCAAGAGGTTGGCGGCGTCGCCGGTGCCGGCCGCGCCGCCGGCGCCGACCAGGGTATGGGTTTCGTCGATGAACAGGATGATCGGCTGCTGGCTGGCCTGCACCTCGTCGATCACCGAGCGCAGGCGCTGCTCGAACTCGCCCTTCATGCTGGCGCCGGCCTGCAGCAGGCCGACGTCGAGCGTCAGCAGTTTCACGTCCTTGAGCATTGGCGGCACGTCGCCGCGCGCGATGCGCTGGGCGAATCCCTCGACCACGGCGGTCTTGCCGACGCCGGCCTCGCCGATCATGATCGGGTTGTTCTGGCGGCGCCGCATCAGGATGTCGACCATTTGGCGAATCTCATCGTCGCGGCCGACGATCGGGTCCATCTTGCCCGAGCGCGCCTGCTCGGTCAGGTCGACCGTGAATTTCTTGAGCGCTTCCTGCTTGCCCATCTGGGCCGGGGCGATCGCGCCCGAGGCTTCGCCCGGCGCCGCGCTGGCCTGGAAGCCGTCGCTGGCCGCCAGCTTCGCTTCCGGCGAGTCTTTCAGCAGGGTCGAGAAGCGCTCCGACAGGTCGTCGGCCTTGACCCGCTCGAACTGGCGGCTGATCGCGTACAGGGCGTTGCGCAGGTTGGTCGTCTTGAGCATGCCGAACACCAGGTGGCCGCTGCGCACCTGGGACTCGCCGAACATCAGGGTGCCGAACACCCAGGCCCGTTCCACCGCCTCTTCCACCTGGGCCGACAGGTCGGTGACCGAGGTCGCGCCGCGCGGCAGGCGGTCGAGCGCCGCCGTCAGGTCGCGCGCCAGCACCGCGCCGTCCAGCTCATAGTGGCGGATGATGCGGTGCAGGTCCGAATCCTGCAGCTGCAGGATCTGGTGCATCCAATGCACCATCTCGACATAGGGATTGCCGCGCAGCTTGCAGAACACGGTACTGCTCTCGATCGCGCGGTAGCACAGCGAATTGAGCTTTCCAAAGAGGGCAACACGACTGATTTCGGCCATGATCGGTTCTTTCGCTTATCAAGAGGTCAGCCGGCAAAGGCTGTTGGGTTAATCAAGAGTTGGCTCGCATCGCGCCGGGCCGGGCCGCTGGCGAGGAAAGTGGTCCATCCCAGGCGGCGGCTGCCCAGGGCCAGGCGCGGCACCTCGTGCTGCTCGAGGATCAGGCGCACGTCCCAGTCGAGCACCATGCCCGCGTAGTTGCGCACCCAGGCCAGCAGGCGGTTCATGCTGTCGCCGCCGGGCAGCATGCGCTGGTAGTTTTCGTAGTCGAGCGGGCCGATCACGAGGCGGAACTTGTGCTGGCAGTCCCACACGGTGCGTCCCAGCACGGCGGAGCTGCCCAGCCGGTTGCCCTGGTCCTGCATGCCGATCCGGGTCTGGCCGTCCAGCGGGATCTTCATCCAGTGGCCGACGAACTGCTCGAGCGCGACCGGCAGCTTGAAGTACGCCCGCAGGATCGTGACCAGGCCGGCCGCGGGGCGGCGCTGGTTCGCCATCAGACCGGCGAAATGCAGCTTGGCGAAGTCCGCGATCTCGTCGCGCCCGCGCAGCGCCGGGCTGCCGATGCCGAACAGGCTGCCGACGTAGTCGCCGAAGCGGTCGAGCTCCGGGCGGTCGAGGCTGATCGCCGGCTCGGCGCTGGCGCGGGCTCGGTAGTGCAGCGACACGATGCGGTGGTGGAAGACGTCGAGGAAGGCCGCCAGCGTGCGGTCGCCCTGATGGCGGGCGCGTTCGCGTGCGTACTCGGTCAGGTGCAGCGGCATCGGGCCATTCGGTCCCAGCAGGCCGATGAAGTTCACCGCCAGCCGGGCGCGCGCCTCCGCGTTGGCCGGCGTGAAGCCGCGCACCGCGGTCGGTTCGAAAGCCATCGAAGGGTCCTGGCCGAAGCGCACCGCATCGTCGCGCGCGCGCAGCGAGGCGCCGATGCGCGGCTTGTCCGGGTGGGCATTCTCGAGCAGGCGCAGGATCTGGAAGAAGTCCATGCGCTCGGCCTTCTCAAACAGCTCGCGCTCGAGTGCTAGAGGATCGCGCATGCGCCTCCCCTCGCCGGCCAGCGCATGATCTCGCCGCGCCCGACGGTACGGATCACGGTCTCGGTGAAGGCGTTGATCGACACGTATTGCGAGAAGAAGTGGCTCAGCACCCCGCCCAGCACGAAGGCGCCGGCGCCTTCGAAGGCGGCATCGTCCATGGTCACGGTGATTTCCAGGCCGCGCCCGAAGGTGATCGGGCCCGGCGTCGGCATGCGCCGCGTGATGGCTTTCGAGGCGATCGAGCGCACGCCCTCGACCTGGCGCTGGCTGGCCAGGTCGAGCGGATGGCAGTACAGCGCCAGCAGTTCGCGCAGCGCGTGCGCGCCCTCGTCCGGATCGTTGTCGACCAGCGACAGGTAATTCAGCGAGAGCTGGTTGATCAGGCGCCAGGCCATGCTGCCTTCGGCGAAGGACGGCAGCGGCTGGCTGGGGCCGCCGAGTACGCGGATCGCCTGCACCGGTCCGCCGTCGTCGAGGATGAAATCGGTCTTGCCGACGCCGAGCGGCATCGACAGCGGCAGGTCGCGGTTGGTGCACCAGACGTTCAATCCCAGCTGGCGCAGGCTGTGGCGGTACGGCGCTTCGGCGGCATCGACGATGGCGATGAAGGTTTCGCTGCCGACATAGGACGAGCGCGGGCCACGCGCGCGCTGGCGCTGCGACACCACGCGCGGCTCGCGCCGCACCTGGAAAAATGCCTGCTCAGGCAGGGACGACTGCAGGTCGCGTGCGCTGTACAGCGGATGGAAGCTTTGCTCGGCGTCGGCGCCGCTGCCGTAGCCGGTCACGCTCTCGACCCCATGCACCTCGAAGTCCATCGGCCGGGTGCGGTCCACCAGCACGTGGTATTCGTACTGCTCGCCCGACAGGTTGATGCGGTCGGCGCGGCGCTGGAACAGGTTCACCACCGGGGTGCAGTTCAGCGCGAAGTGGCCGGCGTCCAGGGTCTGCTCCAGGCGCGCGTCGCCGCGGTTCAGGAGGACGATGATTTCCAGCTCGCGTTCGGCGCAGGCGCGCACCGCGGGCCCCAGGCCGTTCAGTTCGACGAACATGAAGCGCTGGGCAAAGGCGAAGTACTCCTGCAGCAGGCGATAGCCCTGGAAGCTGCGCTGCCCGCTCGGCAGCAGCGCGTCGTCCTCGCGCAAGCCGCGCGGCTGCAGCGCCGTCTTCGGCAGCAGGCGGTGCCAGGCCGGGTTCGCCCCACCGGCCGGGCGCGGCAGCACCAGCACGCCCTCGACGCTGCCCAGCAGCTTCTCCAGGATGCGTCCCGGCAGGTCGTCGGCGCCGCGCAGGTGCAGGTCCAGCTGCTGCAGCGCCAGGGTATTGAAGGGCGCGCCGTTGGTGGTGCGCAGGCGCAGGCGCAGGCCGGCCTTGACGCCGGGCGGCAGGTTTGCTTCGACGCCGGCGATGCTGCCGGCATGGGTGAAGAAGCGCGCTTCGGCCAGCTCCACCGGCCACAGGGTCAGGGCGTGGGCGCTGCGGTATTCGCAAGCGGTGACGTCGTCCTTGCCCAGCACGCTGCGCATGCCGCTCCCGCGCGGGACCTGGTAGCCGGCGCTCAGGGCCGGGTTGGACAGGTCGGGCTGCAGCTGCACGATCGCCATCGAGGGCGTCGGCGCCAGCAGGTGCGGATGGACGATCTCGGACAGGTGCTGGGTGAAGCGCGGGAACTCGGCGTCGATCTTCATCTGCACGCGCGCGGTCAGGAAGGCAAAGCCTTCCAGCAGGCGCTCGACGTAAGGATCGGCGCAATCGAAGCCTTCCAGCCCGAGGCGGCCCGCGATCTTCGGGTACTGGGCGGCGAACTCGCCGCCCACCTCGCGCAGGTGCTGCAGTTCCTGGCTGTAGTAGCGCAGCAGGCGCGGATTGGTCATGGCCGCCTGCCCGCCGATTCGCTCAGGCTGATGTGGGCCTGGTCCAAATCGAGTTCGGTCTTGATGTAGAGCCGCTCGGGGTAAGGCTGTGCCCACATGTCGGCTTCGATCTCGAAAGTGATCTTGGTGATGCTGTCGGATTTGGCGGCCCGGACCTGCACCGAGGAGCGGATCAGGCGCGGCTCGAAGTCCCAGATCGCCTGGCGGATCGCCCGTTCGAGGTCGGCCGTATTCATCCCCGCCAGCGAGGCGCCCGAGATGTCGGGCATCCCGTAGTTGATGACCGAGCCGGCCAGGTGCGGCAGGCGCTGCGTCGGCGCCTGCGCGGTCACCGACAAGAGGTTGGTGGTGTTGAGCAACCAGGCCAGGTCGCGCAGCACGCCTTCGCGCAGGCTGCGCATCGACATGATGCGGCGCTCGCGCGCTTCGACCTGCTGTTCCGGCTCCTCGTCGGTCAGCCGGTCCAGCAGCGAAGGCTGCAGGCGTTCGCGCGGCGCCAGTTCAGCCATGGGCTTCCACGTTGTCGAACACGATCGCGCGCACGTCCATCAGGGCGTAGTCGGCGCTATCGCTGGCCAGCATGCGCTGGCCCAGGCCGCGTCCGTCCTGCCATTCGGTGCGGCGCGCCAGCCTGATGGCGTGGTCCTGGCTGTCGATGCTGCCGTCGTAGCGCGTCGGGATCAGGCCGACCGCCTGGGCCTCGTTGGTCCAGGTAAAGGTCGCCGCGGTCCAGACGGTGTCGCGCAGGTCGCTCGGCGGGTCGATCTCGATGCGGGCGATGCGGCTGAAGGGAATCCAGAAATAGCGGCCGTTGACGACGGCTTCCAGCACCGGTCCCAGGCGCCCGTCGGCATCCATCAGCCAGTCGAAGCGCTCGCCGTCGATGCTGCCGCTGGAAGCCGGCGCCTGTGCGAAGGCCTGTTCGCGCAGCGCGGCCGCGTGGACCGGATCGGTGGCGTCCACGCGCAGCGCCTCGACCAGCGGGCCGAGCCAGTCCTGCGGTTCGCCGAAGATCAGGGGCGCGCGGCGGCCGGCAAAGATTTCGGCGCGCAGCGCTTCGCACTGGATCGCCTCGCGGTAGGTCTGCACCATCGGCAAGGCCTCGGCATCGAGTTCGCCCACCACGTTCAGCTGGGTCAGCGCGCGGTTCCAGTCCCCCATCACGGACAGCAGCTGGAACAGGAAGATGCGGTGCTTCGCGTTCGACGGTTCGCTGCGGACCTGGGCCTGCAGTGCGGCGAGCGCCTCGGCCAGTTTGCCTTCCTTGATCAACGCTTGCGCTTGCATGGCTTGTCCTGATATGGAAAGAGACGGAAAAGGCGGCCCGGCAAGGGGCCGCCGGATTGCTGCGTCAGGCGACGTCTTGCGCGGTGCCGGCAACGTTGCCGGCGATATCCCAGGCAAACGGCTTGACCGCTTCGAGGCTGCCTTCCGACTTCTGCGGCTTGTAGCCGAAGGTGACCTTGGCGAAGTTCAGCGTCACGTTCTCGGTCAGGCGGTCTTCACCGCCGCTGCCACCGGTCGAGAGCGAGGTCACGAGGACTTCTTCCATGATGATGTGCATGTAATCCTGCTGCCCTTCCCCGGACTTGCGCACCAGCAGCTGCACTTTCGGGATGTGCGTGCCTTTGGCCAGGGCGGTCATGATCGCGTTGGTCGACGCGTCGACATACTTCGTGAAGCTCACGTCCTGGAAGTTGGCCTTGCCGGCGCCGCCGCCGCCGCCCATGTGGGTGGTGCCGGACTGCGACATGCCCCAGCTCCAGGCCAGGACGTCGATGTCGCCCTTCGCGCCGCGCACGGAGTCGGCCGATTCGCCCTTGATGTTGTCGCCCATGTTGATGAACATATCTAATGCCATTGCATCTCTCCCTAGTTTGCCGGATGTACCGGCGATGTGAGTGAACGGGCAAGGAGGCTTGCCCGCGCGTTGCTACATGAACCGATGAACTTTAACCGCTGAATCTGAACCGATTACTCAGCCCTTGGCCGAGGGCAGCTTCGACACCAGGCGCAGGGACACCGTCAGGCCTTCCAGCTGGTAGTGCGGACGCAGGAAGAACTTGGAGCTGTAGTAGCCCGGATTGCCTTCGACTTCCTCGACCACCACCTCGGCGGCGGCCAGCGGCTTGCGGGCCTTGGTGCTTTCGCTCGAGTTGCCCGGGTCGCCGTCGACGTACTTGATGATCCACGACTGCAGCCAGCGCTGCATGTCGGCGCGCTCCTTGAAGGAGCCGACCTTGTCGCGCACGATGCACTTCAGGTAGTGGGCGAAGCGGCAGGTCGCGAACAGGTAAGGCAGGCGCGCGGCCAGGTTGGCGTTGGCGGTGGCGTCCGGATCGTCGTACTCGGCCGGCTTGTGCATCGACTGGGCGCCGATGAAGGCGGCGAAGTCGGTGTTCTTCTTGTGCACCAGCGGCATGAAGCCGTTGGCCGCCAGTTCCGCTTCGCGCCGGTCGGAGATCGCGATCTCGGTCGGGCACTGCATCGCCACGCCGCCGTCGTCGGTCGGGAAGGCATGCACAGGCAGGCCTTCGACCGCGCCGCCGGACTCGACGCCGCGGATGCGCGAGCACCAGCCGTATTCCTTGAACGAGCGGTTGATGTTCACCGCCATCGCGTAGGCCGCGTTGGCCCAGGCGTAGTTCTTCGAGCCCGGGGCGCTGGTGTCTTCCTCGAAATCGAAGGCTTCCACCGGGTCGGTCTTGGCGCCGTAGGGCTGGCGCGCCAGGAAGCGCGGCATGGCCAGGCCGACGTAGCGCGAATCCTCGGACTCGCGGAAGGAACGCCAGGCGGCGTGCTCGGGAGTCTGGAAGATCTTGGTCAGGTCGCGCGGGTTGGCCAGCTCGTTCCAGGACTCCATCAGCATGACGGAGGGCGCGGCGCCGGCGATCAGCGGAGCGTGGGCGGCGGCCGAGATCTTGGCCATCGAGGTCAGGAGCTCGACGTCCGGGGCGCTATTGTCGAAGTAGTAGTCGGCCACGATCGAACCGAAGGGCTCGCCGCCGAACTGGCCATACTCTTCCTCGTACATCTTCTTGAACAGCGGGCTCTGGTCCCAGGCCGTGCCCTTGAACTTCTTGAGCGACTTGGCCATGTCGTTCTTCGAGATGTTCATCACGCGGATCTTGAGCATCTCGTCGGTTTCGGTGTTGTTCACCAGGTAGTGCAGGCCGCGCCATGCGCCTTCCAGCTTCTGGAATTCCTCGGCGTGCATGATCAGGTTGATCTGCTCGGTAAGCTTCTGGTCGAGCGCCGCGATCAGGCTCTGGATCGTGGCCAGCACGTCCCCCGAGACCAGGTTGGCGCCGGCGAGGGCCTGCTCGGCCAGGGTGCGCACCGCGACTTCGACCGATTCCTTGGCCTTGTCGGATTGCGGCTTGAATTCCTTTTGCAGCAGGGCGCCGAAGTCGCTCATCTCGAGCGTGCCGGACTCCTGCTGTACATCGGCGAGTGCTTCAGACATCGTGTTCTCCTTATTGGGCAGTGGCGTCGGCAGATGCGTCGGCAGGCTTCGGCGCCGAGGTCAGCGCCTGCATCAGGGTCGGTTCGGCCAGCAGCTTGCCGATCAGTTCCTCGGCGCCGGTCTTGCCGTCCATGTAGGTCATCAGGTTGGCCAGCTGGCCGCGTGCTTCCAGCAGCTTGCGCAGCGGCTCGACCTTGCGGGCGATCGCGGCCGGCGTGAAGTCGTCCATGCTCTCGAAGGTCAGGTCGACCGCCAGGTTGCCTTCGCCGGTCAGGGTGTTCGGCACCTGCACCGCGACGCGCGGCTTCATGGCCTTGAGGCGCTCGTCGAAGTTGTCGACGTCGATGTCGAGGAACTTGCGGTCGGCGACCGGCGCCAGCGGCTCGGCCGGCTGGCCGGACAGGTCCGACAGCACGCCCATCACGAACGGCAGCTGGACCTTCTTCTCGGCGCCATACACCTCGACGTCGTACTCGATCTGCACACGCGGCGCACGATTGCGCGCGATGAACTTCTGGCTACTCTCTTTGCCCACGATTGACTCCTTCAGGATTGGACTACACGGCTTTTGCCTGGACGGCTGCTCGCGATGCCGGTGATGCGGCCTGGGTCTCAGGCCGCTTCCGGACCGCGAAGGATCTTCAGCTGGTTGACGCTCTCGGGCGCCAGTTCTTCCATGATTTCAAAGAAGCTCTTCGGTGCCAGCCGCTTGGCGCGCTCGAGCAGCATCGGCACGGGGCTGGAAGGTTCGTTGCGCTGGTAGTAGGCCAGGATCTTGTCGAGCATGCGCACCACGTCGGCGCGGCTGTTGATCTCGCCGCTGATGGCGGCGGGCGCCGCGGCGGGCACGCCGGCGGAAGGCGCGGCGGTGCTGTCTTCCTGGGCGAGGGTGTCGGGCATGGCCTCGTTCTCCTCCGTCTGCGGCAGGTGGGGAGCCAGCGTGTCGCGCATGCGGCGCAGCTGGCGTTTCAGGATGCCCATGTCGAGCGCATTGGCGGCGCCGACCTGGCGCACCAGCGCGGCTTCGAGGGCGGCGGCGCTGTCGTGCGCCTGGCTGACCGCGGCTGTCGCTTCCAGCATGGCTTCGGGCCGCACGTCGCGCAGCGCGGCGTCGATGCTGGACTGGGCAATCGCGGCCTGGCCCGCCGGCGGCGGGGTCTCGCCCGACGACACTTCGAGCACGCGCACCGACAGCGGACCGAGGTTGGGCAGCTGGATGAAGGCGGTCTCCTTCAGCTCGCGGAGGATCGAGGAAGCGTCCAGCAGGGTGGCCAGGGAATTGATGCGCAGGGTCGGATCGTTGTCGTCATCCGGGTCCAGCTGCGGGTGCACGCTGTCCCAGCGCTCGTCGACCAGGCGCTCGACCAGCTTCAGGCCGTCGGCAAAACCGGGGATCGCGTGCAGGGCCAGCAGGCTGCGCACCAGCAGCATGGCCACGCGCAGGTCGCGCGAACGGCCGAGCAGCTCGAAGGCCTGCTTCTTGACCAGCTTCCATTCCGGAGGAACGGCTGGAACGATGGTGGCGCCGTACTGGACTTCGGGCTTGCCGAGAGCGTTCTGCTCAAGCTCCAGGAACAGCGGGTCGTACTCGAGGTTCGGACCGCATGGCATGCCCGCTTCCACTTCCTGGAGCAGGACATCGACGTCGACAATACTCATGATTGCGCGTGGTTCGTTTTGGATCACCAACGGCGTCACGGTGAAGGTTTCCCCCCGCGTGCGCCATCGTGTTTGTTGTTATGGGTAAGCGAGACTTACTCGTTTTCCGAGTGAGTTTTACTCTTGTTTTTGCGCACTATACGCCACCTAGCGGCCTCAAGGTTAGTGAAAAAAGATAATTTTTTTTTATCTAAATCAAATCAAAGGCATTGACTTTTTCACTTGGAAAGTCTACCCATCGTCCATAATGTTATGAAATTTATAGTAATAAACGACAAGGCGCGCGACACCGTACAGCGTCGCGCGCCTTGCCTGGAAACCGCTTTGTTCGCTTAGTTTTCGTAGCGCCGCTGCACCTCGTCGTAGTGTTTTTTCAGGGTCCAGAAGGCCTGCTTTTTCTTGCCGTCGTCCGAGATCAGACCCTTGCGGTTCCAGAAGTCCTGGAAGTAGGGATGCTGGCGCCGCGGCGAGCGGAAATCGGCCAGCACCCAGGGCGTCATCCCGCGCAGGCCCGGGATCCCGGCCAGCATCCGGAACTGGTTCTGGTACAGGCGGTCCTGGTATTCCTCGCTCCAGCGCGTGTCGGCATCGGCGTGGTAGCCGCCCAGCGCATCGGCGCCGAACTCGGTGATCACCACTGGCTTGTCGAGGCGGATGTCGAAGCGGAAGTCGAGCATCTCGGCATTGCTGGCCCAGTACCAGCCGGCGTATTCGTTGAAGCTGGCGAGGTCGATCTCGCTGGCCAAGGGATCGTTGATGGTGATGTCGCGGCCCGTGCGGTGGATCTCGAGCGCGGCCGCCACCAGGCGGGTGTCGTCGAGGGCGCGCGCGGTGCGCACCAGGCTGCCCATGAAGGCATTGCGCGGCGCGCTGATCGGGGTCTCGTTCCCGACCGACCACACCACCACGCTGGCGCGGTTCTTGTCGCGCACGATCATGTCGGTCAGCTGGGTCCCGGCGTTCGCCAATGTGGCCGGGTTGGTCCACGAGATGGTCCAGTAGACCGGCACTTCGGCCCACACCATCAGGCCCATCTCGTCGGCCAGGCGGGTCATCTCCTCGCTGTGTGGATAGTGGGCCAGGCGGACGAAATTGCAGTTCAGTTCCTTGGCCCACTGCAGCAGCATGCGCATGTCGCCCTGGCCGCGCAGGCGTCCTGGAATCAGGGGGTTTTCCTCATGCAGCGAGATCCCGCGCAGGAACACCGGCTTGCCGTTCAGGAGGATGTCCTGGCCGCGCGTCTCGATGGTGCGAAAGCCGATGCGGTCGACCACCCTGTCTTCGCCAGCCATGAGTTCGACCGTGTACAGCCGGGGCTTCTCGGGCGACCAGTAGTCGAGCTTCTTGACCGGGAGCTTGATCGCGGCGCGGCCGTTCGCATCGAGCCGCACGCTGGCCTTGATGCCCGCTTCGGGGATCGCCACGGTCACCTGCTGCGCCTTGCCGCTACCGGCCATCTGCACGAAGCCTTCGATGTGGCGTGCATCGCCTTTCGCCAGCTGCAGCTTGTAGTCGGCGATGTAGGTGGCCGGCATCTCGGCCAGCAGCACGTCGCGCGTGATGCCGCCGTAGTTCCACCAGTCGGTGTTCACGGTCGGGATCTCGTCCTGGCGGCGCGTGTTGTCGGCCTTGACCACGACCACGTTGCGGCCCTTGGCCAGCTTGCCGCTGACGTCGAACTGGAAGGGTGTGAAGCCGCCCTTGTGCATGCCGAGCTTCTTGCCGTTCAGGTAGACGTGGGCTTCGTAGTTGACGGCGCCGAAATACAGCACATAGTGGCGGCCCGGTTTCGGGTCGGCCTCGAACACCTGGCGCAGCCACACGGTCCCCTCGTACAGCTGCAGCTTCTCGGCCTGCGAATTCCAGTCGCCCGGAATCTTCATGGTCGGGGCGCGCTCGAAGTCGTACTCGACCCAATCGCCCTTGTCCTTCGGCTTGCGGTCGTCGTAGAAGCCGCCCTTGCCGCTTTTGGACGCGTCGAAGGCCTGGCGGCGATAATCGTAGTAGCCGTTCTCGTAGGGGTCGATGATGTAGCTCCAGCGGCCGTTCAGGCTCAGGTGGCTGCGGCCATACACGTTCTGCAGCGGCGCCATCAGGGCGCTGTCGCGCGCCGCGGTGGCAGGCTGGCCGGCCAGCTGCACGTCGACCACCTGCGGCGGGTCGGCCGCCAGGGCCGGGCAGTGAAGCACGCAGGCGAGTAGCGCTGCGACCAGATGTCTCATCCTCTTTTCTCCTTCGGTTTTGGGAAGGTTTCCAGTTCCGTCTCGACGATGGTATCGGCAATGGATGAGCAGGTAAAGCGCAGTTCGCCTCAGGCCGCAAAGGCCTGCGCCAGTTGCGCGACGCCGGCGCGGATCTCCGCCGGCGTGAAGGCCGAGAAGCCGAGCAGCATCCCGGGACGCACCGCGCAATCCGGCCCGGCCTGCGGATGCGTGAAGTAGGAAAGCGGCCGCACATCCACGCCCGCGGCGGTGGCGCGCGCCACCGCATCGGCTTCGGCCAGGGGCCCCGTCAGATGGACGCAGACATCGAGTCCTGCATCCGTCGGGCCGCAGGCCAGCATGCCGCCCAGCTGCCGGTCGAGCGACGCCAGCATCGTCGCGCGCCGCTCCGCATACGCCTCGCGGGTACGCCGGATGTGGCGCGCAAAATGGCCCTGCCGGATGAAGTCGGCCAGCACCGCCTGCGGCACGATCGGGCTGTGGCGGTCGACCACCGCCTTGGCCTGTGCCAGCGCTTCGGCCAGCGCCGGCGGCGCCACCACATAGCCCAGGCGCAGGCCGGGGAACAGCACCTTCGAGAAGGTGCCGACGTAGATCACGCAGCCGGCGCGGTCCAGGCTTTGCAGCGAAGCGAGCGGCGGACCGGTGTAGCGGTACTCGCTGTCGTAGTCGTCCTCGACGATCCAGGCGCGCTGCACTTCGGCCCAGCGCAGCAGCTCGAGGCGGCGGGCCAGGCTCATGGTCACGCCCAGCGGCAGCTGGTGCGAGGGCGTGGCGAAGACCATGGCGGCATCCGGGAAACGGTCGGCGGCATAAGCCACGTCCATGCCCTCGGCATCCACCGGCACCAGGCAGATGCGCGCGCCCGCCACCTCGAAGGGTGCGGCGGCGCCCTGGTAGCCGGGCGACTCCAGCCACACGCCCTCGCCCGGCGCCAACAGCAGCTGGGCCAGCAGGTACAGGGCCTGCTGCGAACCGGTGGTGACGATGATCTGGTCCGGCGTGCAGCGCACCCCGCGCGAAGCGTTCAGGTAGGCGCACAGCAGTTCGCGCAGCTCGGGATGGCCGGCGCCGGCGCCGTAGCCGAGCGGCAGCGTGCGGCGGCGCCACTGCTGCGCTTCCAGCTTGCGCCAGGTCTCGAAGGGGAACAGGTCGAGGCCCGGCATGCTGGGCCGAAAGGCGCGGAGCAGCCCGTGGTGGTGGCGCACCCGCGCCATGCTCGAAGCCAGCGCCGCGCCCCGCTCCGGCAGCGGACGCATGGCGCCGCGCGCCAAATCCTCATCTCCCTGCGATGGCGCCGGCAGGGCGGCGTCCACGAAGGTGCCCTGCCCTACCCCGCCGCGCAGGTAGCCCTCGGCCGTCAGCTGTTCGTAGGCGGCCAGCACGGTCTGGCGCGACACCTGCAGCTGCTGCGCCAGCTCGCGCGTGGCGGGCAGGCGCGCCCCCGGCCGCAGGCGGCCGTGCAGGATGGCTTCCTTTAGCCGCGCATACAGCTGGCGGAACAGGGGAATGGCGGCGGCGCGGTCGAGCGGCGCGGCGGCGATGAGTTCGTGGACGAGCATGATTGGTACGCCCATCTTCGCTCGGATTGGCACTTTGAGCAAGCCAAGGTGCTGGCTAAGATGGCGGCATCACATCAACGGAGGAACGATGAAGGAGTTCGAAGCACGGGTCGCCTGGCAGCGCGCTGGCCAGGCTTTCCTGGACGGGCGCTACAGCCGCGCCCACGATTGGGAATTCGACGGCGGCCTGCGCCTGCGCGCCTCGTCCTCGCCGCTGTCGGTACCGCTGCCGATGTCCGATGCCGCGGCCGTGGATCCGGAAGAAGCGCTGGTGGCGGCGGCCTCCAGCTGCCACATGCTGTTCTTCCTGTCGCTCGCGGCAAGCCAGGGTTTTACGGTGGACAGCTACGAGGACCGCGCCGTAGGCGTGCTCGGCGCGGACGAGGATGGACGCGTGGCGATGAGCCGCATCGAGCTGCGCCCCGCGATCGTGTTCGCGGGCGAGCGCCAGCCGTCAAGCACCCAACTGGACGCCCTGCACCACGCCGCCCACGAGCGCTGCTACATCGCGAATTCGCTCAAGACCGCCGTCATCGTCATGGGGGCGCGCTGATGTACCTGCCGACCCGCCACCGCCAGCAGGACCCGCTGGCCATGCGCGCGCTGATCCGCGAGCACGCGCTGGGCATGCTCGTCACACACGACGGCGCCTTGCCGGACGCCGACCACCTTCCCTTCGAGTTCGCCGATGGTGGCGCGCAGGGACTCGGCATCCTGCGCGCCCACGTGGCGCGCGCCAACCCGCTGTGGCGCCGCGCCGGCCAGCAGGTGCTGGCGGTATTTCGCGGCCCCGCCGCCTACGTGCCGCCCGACCAGCAGGAAAAGCTCGCCACCGGCGGACGCGTAGTGCCGACCTGGGACTACCACGTGGTGCACGTGCACGGGCGCCTGCGCGCGATCGAGGAGCCGGGCTGGCTGCTCGACTTGCTGCACGGGCAAACGCAGCACCACGAGGCGGGGCTGGCGCATCCGTGGTCGGTGGCGGATGCGCCACCGGCCTATATCGACGGCATGCTCAAGGCGATCGTCGGCATCGAGATCGCGATCGAGCGCATCGAGGGCAAATGGAAAGGCGCCCCGACGGCTTGAGCCGAACGGGGCGCCCGCAGGGTGCGTGTGGCCCGTTTATTTCTTCATCGGCGTCGGCTCCTTGCCGGTCGCGGTGCTGGTGTCGTTGCCCGGCGTACCGGCCGTGCCGGTGGCGTTGCGCGCCGTGCGGGCGATCAGCTCGTCCGCTGCCAGCAGGTGCTGCTCGACGATCGGACGCATCTTCATGGCCAGGGCCTTGATGTCCGGATCCTTGATCTTGTCCATGCCGTCGCGCAGCTGTTCGTGCGTGACGCGGTGGTCGCGCCGGCCCGACTGCTTCATGTAGGTGCGGTCGAAAATGTCGCCGCTCAGGGCTTCGAGCATCGCGCCCTTGGCCTTGTGCTTGACGGTCAGCTCCTTGGGCAGCTCGACGCCCTTGGCCTGGGCCAGCGCCTGCACCTCGGCAAGCGCCTTGGTGTGCTCGTCGACCATGCGCTGGGCGTAGGCCTTGATTTCGGGATTGGCGGCCTTGGTCAGCGCCAGCTTGGCGCTCGAGATTTCGGCCATGTTGGATTGGGCCATCTCGATCAGCGAATTGCGGTCTGAGCGGTCGAGCTTGGCGGGCGCCTTGGCGGCGGGTGCGGCTGCCGGGGCAGCGGGCTGGGCGGTCTGGGCTTGCGTGGTGGCAGCGAACATGGCGCCGGCGAACGACAGCGCAAGCGCAGCGTGGATGCGCGGTCTCTTCTGCATGAAATCTCCTTGATGCACTGCGGGCCGGCGGCGCTGGCGTGCCGCCGGCATTGACTAGCTGCTGAGCATCAGCCGCTTATTTGCCAGAGGTCGTTCCCGATTTGGCGGTCGACATCTGCTGGGCAGCCTTCAGGTGCTGCTCGACGGTGGGGATCGTCTTGTCGGCCGCGGCCTTCACATCCGTATCCTTCGCGCTCTTGCTGATCTTTTGCAGCTTGGCATGGGTGGCCTTGTGGTCAGCCAGGCCGGCCTGCTTCATGTAGGCCTTGTCGAAGGCATCGCCGCTCAGCTTCTCCAGCTTGGCCGACATGGCCTTGTGCTTGGCGTCGAGTTCGGTCGGCAGGGTCACGCCCTTGGCCTGGGCCAGGGTCTGCAGATCGGACAAGGCCTTGCCGTGGTCGTCGATCATCTGCTGGGCGAAGGTCTTCACCTCGGCGTTCTGGCTCTTGCTCAGCGCCAGCTTGCCGGTTTCGACTTCGGCCATGTTGGCCACGGCCATGTCCATCATCGCCTTCTTGTCGGCGGCGCTCAGCTTGGCTGCGCCGGATGCGGTGGCGCCGGCGGCGCCCGATGCGCCCGAGGTCGACTGCATCGAGCTCGAACCGGAGGTGTGCGACTTGGCGCTGTCGGCGCGGGTGGCGCCCATCTGGCCGCTGCGGTCTTCCATGCCCTGGCTGCTGGTGTTGTTGACGGTGCCGTCGGCAGCGGTCTTGCCGGTCATGTTCTGCTTGCCGGTCGCGCTCTGGTTGCTCATGGACTGGGCGCTCTGGCCGCTGGTCTGGGCCTGGACGCCGAAGGCGCTGAACATGGCGGCGACTGCGCTCACGGCGAGCAATTTCTTCACTACTGAATTCTTCTGCATGACGTTCTCCTGTTTTTTCGATGGTATGGGCTGCCGCCAGACCTGGGCCGGCGGCGTCTCCTTCTTCTGACATCAGAAGATGTCGAGCGCTTTCGAGTGTAGCGCCGCGTATTTCGGAACAGCGCACGTTAGCCGTATCGCAATACTCGTCCGGAAAGTGACCCGTAACACGCGAAAAAAAGGCCAGTCCTGGGACTGGCCTGGAGGGTGTGCGCTGCCGTCAGCGGAAGCGCAGGGTTGCCGTCAGGTCGCCCGGCGGCCTGGCGCCGCGCGCCGCGAAGGCGGCATTGCGCGCGGCCAGGCCTTCCAGCAGCGGCAGGCCGTGCAGGCGCGTGATGAAGCGCAGGATCGAGGTGGTGTCGTAGAAATTGTGGTCGACCGCGCCGCGCTTGGCGTGCGGCGACACCACGATCGCCGGGATGCGCGAGCCCGGTCCCCAGCGGTCGCCCTGGGGCGGCGCCACGTGGTCCCACCAGCCGCCGTTCTCGTCGAAGGTGATCACCACCACCATGTCCTTCCACTGCGGCGATTTCTTCAGGTGCTCGATCACGTTGGCCACGTGGGCGTCGCCCGACTCGATGTCCGAATAGCCGGCGTGCAAGTTGAGGTTGCCCTGCGGCTTGTAGAAGGCCACCGCCGGCAGCTTGCCGGCCACCGCGTCGGCGATGAAGCGGTTCGAGATCGGGCTGTCGCCCAGGCCGCCGTCCAGCAGGTGCTGTTCGCGCGCCTTGGTGCCCGGTGCGAACTGCTTGAAGTAGTTGAAGGGCTGGTGGTGGTGCTGGAAGTTGGGGCGCTGGCCGGCGCCGCGGCCATCGAGCGCAGCCTGCCAGGCGCCGCCATACCAGGCCCAGCTCACGCCGCGCGCGGACAAGAGGTCGCCGATGGTCTGGTAGCTCTGGGGCGGCAGGGTCGACGGATCCTGCGGATCGGCCTCGCGCGCATCGCCCCCGGGCGCCGGGCGCACCCAGCTCGGCTGGTAGGGTGGCGCCATGGTGTTCACCGCGTAGCCGTCCGGCGTGATGGCGCCGGCGTGCACGTACTTGGCCTTGCCCTCGAGCGCCGACCTGGGCGAATCCGGCGCCACCGCCAGGCGCGCCCCCTGGGGGCCGTCGGCCGTGACCGCGATCTTGGATTTGGCCGGCGTCGATGCGGCGTTGAAGTACTCCGGCGTGCGGCCGCTGATCAAGAACTGGTGGTTCAGGTAGGAGCCGCCGAAGGCCGCCATGAAGAAGTTGTCGCACAGCGTGTACGCGCGTGCGATCTGCCACAGGCCCAGGTTTTCGGCCGTCTCGCCGTACTGCCCCATTACCAGGGAGCCGGAATCGCCCCAGGCCACGAAGCCGTCGTTACGCCCGCCGTTGATCTGCATCTGGTTCTGGTAGAACTGGTGGGTCAGGTCGCGCGTCACCAGGCCTTCCGGCAGCGGATGGCCTTCGGCATCCTTCAGCTTCCAGGGCGCGTTCGGCAGGCCCTGGATGTCGTCTTCCTTGACGAGGTAGTCCTTGCCGCCGAGGTTCTGGCGGCCCGGCACCATGCCGCCCCAGATCTTCGGCAGCGTCGGCAGCACCGAACCGTCGCGGTCCTTCTGCTGGAAGCGCGCGGCGGGCACGCCGGAGAGCGGCTCGGCCAGCCCGGGGAAGTCGGCGAACAGGTTATTGAAGCTGCGGTTCTCGAGGTAGATCACGACCACGTTCTTGACGTGGGCGCGCAGCTTGGCGTCCAGCGAGTTGGCGGCGCGCGGGGCGGGCTTGGCCTGCGCGCTCTCGGCCAGGCCAGGCACGGCCAGCGACAGGCCGGCGGCGGCGGCCTGCATCAGGCGCCGGCGCGCCGGATCGTCGGGGGAAGCGTCAAGGGGATCGTGGGGGGCGTGGTCGTGCACTGCCTGCTCCGTGGTGCGGGAAATCAGGCATTATCCGCGCTTTTATTGCCAGCTGGAATATTTACGGCGATATGGCGTGGCAGCGTTTGCGCGCATACCACGTCAAACGCCTGTCACATTCGGCAGGCAGAATGCGTCTGTCCTTGGGAAGGGATGCTGGCGGCGCAAGCCGCCCGACCGGGGCCGGCGGTCGTAAAAGATACCGGCACCAGTTTTCTAATACAGCGGGATCAGGATGTCGAAGGCGTTGTCGGGGCGGTTACCGTCGTGCATGGCCGGCGTGTAGCGCCGGTCGTAGCGTTCGATACGCCAGCCCTCTTCGTCGGGCGTCATGCCCAGCTGATCGATGGTGGCATAGCCGGTCAGGTAGGTTGCCTGGGTCTTCGTCACCGGACCGCGGTGGGTGACCAGGGCATAGCGGCGCTCCGGGATGCGGATGCCGATCATGTCCGGCGGCAGATTGTTCAAGTCAGGAACTTCGGCGGCGACCAATACGACGCGCACGCCATCCTTGTCCTGCAGCCTGACGGTATAGCGCAGGTGATCCTTGTTCTCGCCCAGTTCGCTTTCGCGCTCGAGGAAGCTGCTCCAGATGTCCGGCAAGTCCGCTTCCAGAACCGACATCGGACCTGCAAGTGGCAGCCCGGCAAGCTTCATTTCAGGTAGGTTAACGGTCGTGATGTGCATGGTGTTGGCTACGCAAGTGGACGAAGAAAATTATAGCCTTAACTCAGTGACAATATTGCCACGCACGCAATCGTGCGCACCTATTTTTCCTAATCTGGCAGGACAAATGTGCAACAACGCACACAAGCGTATTGACCAGCATCCGTAAAGGCTTGTTGAATACACATATCCCGCCTTCGCAGCAGTCCAGGCACGGTTTTTTGCAGTTCGTCGCAAACGGCAACCCGGCGTTTTTCACGTCCCTACAATGGACTCATACCAACACACCACCGGAGAACACCATGCAACGCCTGATCCTCGCCGCTGTCCTGTCCATCGCTTCGCTGAGCGCCCATGCCGATGAGCAGGCGCGTAGCGTTTCGCCGTTCAAGGGCATCTCCGTGCACGGCCCGGTCAGCCTGACGGTGGAAGCCGGAAAATCGTATTCGCTGAAGGTGTATGGCGACCCGCGCTTCATCGCCCGCGTCACCAGCGAAGTGGTGGACGGCGAACTGCGCCTGGACATGAAGGACAGCTCGCGCAACAGCATCGAAAGCAGCGACCGGGTGGTGGTGACCATGCCGGAACTGCAGACCTTCAAGGGCGAAGGCGCTGGCGTGATGCGGCTGAACAAGATCCGCGGCGAGCGCCTGGATGTGAACTACCGCGGCGCCGGCCGCCTGGCGATCGACGGCGAAGTGCGTCAGCTGACCCTGCGCGCGCAAGGCGTGGGCGAAGTCGACACCAAGGCCCTGATCGCCCAGGAAGCCGACGTCAGCTTCGAAGGCATCGGTTCGGTCAACATCTACGCCAAGGACAAGCTCAATGCCAACGTGCGCGGCATGGGCAACCTCACCTACTACGGCAACCCGCGCGTGGTGAACAAGTCGGTGTCGGGCATCGGCAGCGTGGTGGCGGTCAAGTAAGGATGTAAAACCCGCTCAGCGGTTGGCGATGTCGAGCAAGACCTCGGCATGGCAGGGACCGTCGAGCGGGCACCAGCAGGCCAGGTTGCGGCCGCGCAACTCAAGGCGCGCCGCTTCCGCCAGCCGGCGTCCGGCCGGGTCCTCTTCCACCCAGCGCCGGAAGGCGGCAACGGCTTCCGGGATGTTCGGCATCGCGATGTAGCGCTCGCCGACCGGCGTGCCCGGCGCCACGTCAGGCGCCACCGAGAACGGATTGCCCCAGCGTCCGGGACGCGCCACCGACACCGTGTTCGGCGGCAGCTTCCAGCCCTTCTTCCTGCTCAGTTTCACACGTACCGGTTTCATTCTGCTCCCGCCTCTGGTTTGGCCTGCTGGTTCAGGAAGGCCAGCAGCCCGCGCATGGTTTCGCGCTGCGCCGTATAAATGATAAACCGCCCCTGCTGGCGCGGCACGACCAGGCCGGCGTGGCTCAGCTCCTTCAGGTGGAAGGACAGCGAGGACGCCGGCATGCGCAGGCTTGACGCGATCCGGCTCGCCGCCATGCCGTGCTGGCCGGCCTGCACCAGCAAGCGGTAGGCGGCCAGCCGCGATTCCTGGGCCAGCGCCGCCAGCGCCGCGATCGCGGTCCGATTGTCCATCGGGGCTTGCTTGCTCATGTCCGCTCCTGTCGAAGTAGTAGCCGTGCGGGTCGCACCCTTCGAAGGATATCGAAACGATTTGACCAGATGATGACATCCGGCATGAATAGCGCGCCTGCGGTAGAGTCATGGCTTGCGCAGCACCGCATCGGGAGAACGGCTTTGTCAGCAGCACGCAGGACCATCGGCATCCTCGCCATCACGCAGATCGCGTCATGGGGAGCCCTGTACTATGCCTTCGCGGTGCTGGCGCCCGATATCCGGCGCGAGCTGGGCATCTCCTCCGAAACCGCGTTCGCGGCCTATTCCTGGAGCCTGCTGGTATCGGGCGTCGCGGCCACGCCGATCGGCGCCATGGTCGACCGCCACGGCGGCCGCTTCGTCATGGCGGCGGGTTCGCTGGTCAGCGCCGCCGGCCTGGCCTGGCTGTCGCGCTGCACCACCAACGCTTCCTACTTCGGCGCCTGGACCGTGATCGGCGTGGCGATGTCGCTGACCCTGTACGAGGCGGCTTTCGCCACCATCAACCGCAAGGTCGCGGTGGGCGCGCCGCGCGCCATCTCGACACTGACCCTGTTCGCCGGCTTCGCCAGCAGCATCTTCTGGCCGCTCACGATGGCGCTCGCCTCGCGCCTGGGCTGGCGCGACACCTACCTTGCCTATGCCTCGCTGCAGCTGGTGGTCTGCCTGCCGCTGCACCTGGGCCTCGGCCGCGACGCGCCCCATCCCCCTGCCGCGCCGGACGCGCCGCGCGACAGCCACACGCTGGGCGAAGCGGTGCGCCATCCAGCCTTCTGGAAGCTGGCGCTGGCCTTCGCCGCCAATGTCTTCATCTTCACCGCGCTGGCGCTGCACCTGATCCCGCTGCTGCGCACCCTGGGCCATCCGGCCGCCACCGCCGTGGCGCTGGCCGCGATGATCGGGCCGATGCAGGTCGTCGGCCGCATCGGCGAGCGCACGCTGGCCAAGGGCGCCACGCCGCAGGCGGTCGGCCGCATCGTGTTCGCCACCCTGCCCTTCGGACTGCTGGCGCTGGCGCTGCTCGGTACCGAGGCCTGGGCGGTGGCGCTGTTCTGCGCGCTCTACGGCATGAGCAACGGCGTGCTGACGATCGTGCGCGGGACGCTACCGCGCGTAATGTTCGGCGCCCGCCACTACGGCGCGATCAGCGGCGCCTTGTCGGTGCCGTCGCTGCTGGCGCGCGCCGCCGGGCCGCTGGTCGCCGCGGCGGTGCTGTCGACTGCGTCCGGGCCGATGCTGCTGCCGCTGGCGCTGTTCGGCTGCGGTGTCGCCTCGCTGCTGCTCTATCTGTCGGCGGTCGGCGCACCCACGCCTGAACGCCGCCTCGCCTGAGGCGCTTCAATCCTGCAGGCGCAGCTCCCAGTAGCCGACGTCGACCCAGCGCCCGAACTTGCGTCCCACTTCGCTGAAGTGGGCCACTTTGCGAAAGCCCAGCTTCTCGTGCAGCGCCACGCTACGCTCGTTCGGCTGGGCGATCCCGCCGATCACCATGTGCACGTCGAGAAGGCGCAGCGCATCGAGCAGCGCGCGGTACAGCAGCGTGCCCAGGCCGCGGCCGGCCTCCTGCATGTCGAGGTAGACCGAGCTTTCCACCGAGGTGCGGTAGGCGGGACGGGCACGCCATTTGGTGGCGTAGGCATAGCCCACCGGACGGCCGTCGCGGCAGGCCACCAGCCAGGGCAGGCCGGCGGCCGCCACGTCGGCGATGCGCTGGGCCATGTCGGCGGCGGCTACCTGCTGCTCTTCGAAGCTGATGGTGGTGCCGGCGATGTAGGGGTTGTAGATGGCGCAGAAAGCGGCGGCATCCTCAAGCGTGGCAGGGCGGATGATGATCTCGGACATGAGGCCATTATAGGCCGGGCTCGAACACGACCGTGCAGCCTGCGCGCAGGGTGTTGTGCACCTCGGCCACCGCATCGGTCTCGGCCAGCAGGCGGGCGACGTCCCCGGGTGAAGCGGGCGAACGCACCGTGGCGCGATAGCGGATATTGGTGGCGGCCAGGCCGACGCCGGGGAAGTCCGCGCTGGCTTCGACCTGCACGCCCTCCAGCACGATGCCGAGCCGCCGCGCTTCGCGATACAGGTCGTTGCAGTAGCAGGTAGCCAGCGCCAGCATCAGGAATTCGCCGCCGTTGACGCCCGAGCCGGGGCCTGAAGCCTTCGTTGGTACCTGCAGCGACTGGCGCGATCCCTCGGTGTCCACGGCAACTTGGTGCGCCGTAGCGGAGTTGTCGACAAAGGCAGTGATGCGCATGGCGTTCTCCCAAGCCCGGGATGGGCTGGGACCATGCTAGCGCAGCTAGCGCCGGGCCGCATCCATCCGTGGCAGGAACACGGCCAGGATGCCGAACAGCGGCAGGAAGGAGGCGATCCGGTACACGGTCTCGATACCGGTGCTGTCCGCGATGGCACCCATCGCCGCCGCCCCAATGCCGCTGATGCCGAACATCAGGCCGAAGAACAGGCCCGCGATCATGCCGACCTTGTTCGGCACCAGCTCCTGCGCGAACACCACGATGGCCGAGAAGGCCGACGACATCACCAGCCCGATCACCACCGACAGCACCGCGGTCCAGAACAGGTTCGCGTAGGGCAGCGCCAAGGCGAAGGGCGCCGCGCCCAGGATCGAGAACCAGATCACGCGCTTGCGGCCGATGCGGTCGCCGATCGGCCCGCCCGCGAAGGTCCCCGCCGCCACCGCGGCCAGGAACAGGAACAGATAGCCCTGCGCCGCCTCCACCGACACGTGGAATTTCTCGATCAGGAAGAAGGTGTAGTAGCTCGACAGGCTGGACATGTAGATGTACTTCGAGAACACCAGCAGCGCCAGCACCGTCAGGGCCCAGATCACGCGCCGGCGCGGCAGGCCAGGGCCCGCGTGCACCGCGATCTTCTTCGTCACATTACGCAGGTGCCCCGCGTACCAGCGGCTGACCTGGAACAGCACCACCACCGCCAGCACCACCAGCAGCATCAGCCAGGCGATCCTGCCCTGCCCGCTGCCGACGATGATGGCGGCCGCCAGCAAGGGCCCGAAGGCCGAGCCCAGGTTGCCGCCCACCTGGAACAGCGACTGCGCGAAGCCGAAGCGCCCGCCCGAGGCAAGGCGCGCGACGCGCGAGGCTTCCGGGTGGAAGGTCGAGGAACCGAGGCCGATCAGGCCGGCCGCCAGCAGGAGCATCGGGAAGCTGCCGGCCACCGACAGCAGCGCGACGCCGCCCAGCGTGGCGCACATGCCGACCGGCAGCAGGAAGGGAATTGGGCGCTTGTCGGTGTACAGGCCGATCCAGGGCTGCAGGAGCGAGGCGGTGCACTGGAAGGTCAGCGTGATCAGGCCGATCTGGGTGAAGCTGAGCGCGAATTCGTGCTTGAGCAGCGGGTAGATCGCGGGCAGGACGGCCTGCACGCAGTCGTTCAGCAGGTGGACGAAGGCGACGGAGAAGAGGATTTGCATCACCGCACCAGGGGGCGCGGTGGGTGAGGAAGAGGAAGGTGGCGACATTGGCAAATCAGGTGTGACGGCTACCCAGTCTACACCGGGCGGCGCTAGGGCGCTGCGGCCGCGTTTTGTGCGTAGCGCGCCGGTGGCACCCCGACGTGGCGGGAAAACGCGACGCTGAAGGCGCTGGCCGAGCCGTAGCCGACCCGCTGCGCCACCTCGGCGACGCCGCTGCTCCCGCGTCGCAACAGGGAGCGCGCCATCGCCATGCGCCAATTGAGCAGGTATTCCATCGGCGCGATCCCGAGCGCGCGACTGAAACGCTCGAAGAAGGTGGAGCGCGACAGCGCCGCTTCCTTGGCCAGTTCCGCCACCGTCCAGCCACGTGCCGGATCCTCGTGCAATCGCCGCAGGGCGCCCGCCAAGCGCGGGTCGGCCAGTCCGCGCAGCAGGCCGGGGGCGCCGTTCTCGATGCCGCCCGAGCGCAGGGCCTCGATCAGCAGCACTTCCAGCAGCCTGGCGAGCAAGACCTCGCGCGCCGGCCGCGCTGCACGGAACTCGTCGCCGACCAGACCCACGATGGCGCCCAGGCGCTGGTCGCCGCGCACGTGCACCAGTTCGGGCAGCAGCGACACGAGTAGCGCCGCATCGGGCGAACCGAAGCTGCAGTAGCCGACCAGCAGCCGGACATCCGGCGCGCCGTGCTGGACGCCGTGGCGGATCTCGCCCTCGCGCAGCACCGGCGGCGCCTGGTCCGCATCGACCGGTCCTTCGTCCAGACTGGAGACGGTGAAGTCGCGCGCCGCCGGGATCAGGACGAAATCGTCCTGCTGCAGACGAAGCGGTGCATGAGCGCCGGCCACGAGCCGGCAGCCGCCCTCGAGGACCAGGCAGAAAAACGGGCGCCCCGTCTCCGAACGCTGCACACGCCAGCGACCGGCGCCGGTGACGTATTTCGAGAAGGGCGCGCCAGGCTGGAGCAGCAGCACGAGTTCGGCAAAGGGATCGACCATGTTTGGACGCTCGCAAATGAAAGGTGTACTTCCGATTATATCCAGTCCGACCCGAAGATCCTATCCTGTTTCTACCAACCACCACCAAGGAGCTGCACCATGCCTACCGTCCTCATCACCGGCTGCTCGTCCGGATTCGGCCTCGAGACCGCCCGCCACTTCCTCGAACGCGACTGGAACGTCGTCGCCACCATGCGCACGCCGCGCGCCGGCCTGCTGCCGGCGTCCCCGCGGCTGCGCATCGTCCCGCTCGACGTGACCGACGAGGCCAGCGTCCGGCGCGCGGTAGAGTTGGCGGGACCGGTCGACGTCCTGGTCAACAACGCCGGCATCGGCCTGCTGGGCGTGTTCGAGACTACCCCGCCGGCCACCCTGCGCGAACTGTTCGATACCAACGTGCTGGGCGCGATGGCGATGGCGCAGGCGCTGCTGCCGCAGTTCCGCGAACGCGGCGCCGGTGTCATCATCAACGTCTCGTCCAGCACGACGCTGCTGCCGCTGCCGCTGCTGGCCGCTTACACCGCCAGTAAAGCGGCAATGAACGCCTGGACCGAATCGCTTGCGCTGGAACTGCGGCCCATCGGCGTGCGCACCCACGTGGTCTTGCCGGGACGCTCACCCGAAACCGCGTTTGCAAGCAATGCCGCGCCGCGCATGCACGCCGGCGTGCCGGAGGCCTATGCGGCTTTTGTGGAAGGCGTATTCGCAGGCCGTGGCGGCGACGGGCCGGTCACGCATGCGGCGGATGTGGTGGAAGCGGTGTGGCGGGTGGCAAACGATCCGGGCGCGCCGCTGCGCATCCCGGCCGGCGCCGATGCGGTGGCGCTGGCCTGATCATCCGGTCAGCGCGGAGTTGGCGGCGATGCCTCAGCCGCCGCCCGTGCAGTGCTGCGGTACTTCCTTCGCCAGCTTCTGCATGTCGAGTGTCGCCCAGGCGCCGTCGACCTTCTCTTCGAACTTGTCGAAGCTGTAAACGAACATGGACTTGCCGTTGGCGAAGAAGGCCGGGCAACCGTAGCGGTCGCGAGCGATATAGCCCTCGACCATGCGGTCCGGCCATTCGTCGCCAGGGTACTGCGGATGCGCGCGTGCTTCGACACGGGCCTTGCCGAAGACCGGATCGTCGGAACTGGTCGATGTCGACTTGCCGGACTGGCCCAGTCCCGGCACGCGCAGGCCGCCGGCGGCCTTGGCCGCGCTGCCCAGGTTGATCAGGCGATCGGCCCAGCTTTGCGCCTGTGCGGCTTGCTGGCTCGAGGCGCCAAGGATCAGCGCGAAAATTAGGGAGACAGGTGCTTTTTTCATGATGCGACCGCCTCAGTGCGATGCATACGCGGCCGGACCGAGCTTGCGCAGGAGGCTGATGTTCGCCTGCTGTTCCTTGGTCAGCTTCGCGTATTGCTTGGCCACGTCCGCCTTGGACGCCATGGATTCGTAGGTCAGGTGCATGGACGCATCCAGCAAGGCGTAGGTCGCCAGGCCGAATTCCTTCGGTGTGAAGCCATGCTTGAGGACCAGGGCCTTGGCCTGTGGACGACGTTCGATGCTGAGGATGAAGCGTTCGACCGGAAGCTCGCCCTTGACGCGGTACTTGTCGTCTTCTTTTTCCTGGGCCGGCGTATCTTCCGGCAGGTCGGCCTGCTCGATCGCCTTGTTAGCGGCTTTCAGCTTCTGTACGACAGCTGCCGTCAAGACGTAGTGGTCGTCCGGGGTGGAGGCCTTGGCCGTCGCGATGCTCAAGGATACGGAGAGCAAGGCTGCAATACCGGAGCGGAAAAAATGCTGTATGTGAATCCCTTCGATGAAATGGACCGCGAAGTATAGGGATCGCACGCAGCGGGGGAAAGGCTTCAAGCCACAGTTCCCCCACAGGTGGTGTGCTACGGATGCATCACCGGCTCAGTCGAACTTGCTGAAGTCCGGCTTGCGCTTTTCAAAGAAGGCGGTAAAGGCTTCCTTCGCTTCCGGCGCCAGTAGCATGGCGGCGAAGCGTTCGTTCTCGGCGGCGATCGCGCCCTGGATGGCGTCGGTGCGTGGACGCTTCATCAGCGCCTTGGTCGTGCGGATCGAGGCGGCCGGCAGCGCCACCAGCTTAGCGGCCTGCTGTTCTGCGAAAGCGCGCAACTCGGCGGCCGGCAGCACGCGGGTGATCAGGCCCATCTCGAAGGCTTCCTGGGCGCCGAAGGCTTCGCCCAGCAGCAGCTTCTCGGCCGCGCGCGGGTAGCCGGCCAGCTGTGGCAGCAGCAGCGAGGATGCGAATTCCGGGCACAGGCCGAGTTGGGTGAAGGGCACCGAGAACTTGGCGTTGTCGGCGGCGTAGACCAGGTCGCAGTGCATCAGCATGGTGGTGCCGATGCCGATCGCGGCGCCGGCGACGGCCGCGATCACCGGCTTGGTCGAGCCGTTCAGCGCGCGCATGAACTGGAACACCGGGCGGTTCTCGGCCGGCACGCCTGGGACCGGGGCCGAGTTCTTCATGAAGTCGTCGAGGTCGTTACCAGCGGTGAAGATCTCGGGTTTGCCGGCGATGAGGATGGCGCGCACGGCGGTGTCGCTCTCGGCGTCGATCAGCGCGTCGGCCATCGACTGGTACATCGCGGCGGTGATCGCGTTCTTGCGTTCGAGGCGGTTGAATTCGATGGTCAAAAGGCCGTTGGCCTTGGTGATCAGCATGTCCATGTCTGGAGTCTCCCGTTTATTCTGAGTCTGGTTGGACGCGTGGGCGGGAGACCCGCCCACCCTACGAAGGGCTCGCGGTTCTCCCGCCCACGCGGTACTGCTTACCTGATGCTTATACGCGTTCGATGATGCCTGCCGCGCCCATGCCGGCGCCGACGCACATCGTCACCATGCCGTACTTCAGGTTGTTGCGGCGCAGTGCGTGCACGACGGTCGCGGCGCGGATGGCGCCGGTCGCGCCCAGCGGGTGGCCCAGGGCGATCGCGCCGCCCATCGGGTTGACCTTGCTGGTGTCCAGGCCGAGGTCGCGGATCACAGCCAGCGCCTGGGCGGCGAAGGCTTCGTTCAGCTCGATCCAGTCCAGCTGGTCCTGGGTGATGCCGGCCGCGGCCAGCGCTGCGGGAATCGCGACCTTGGGGCCGATGCCCATGATCTCCGGCGGCACGCCGCGCACGGCGAACGAGGAGAACTTGGCCAGCGGGGTCAGGTTGTGCTCTTTCAGGATCTTCTCGCTGACGACGATCAGCGCACCGGCGCCGTCCGACATCTGCGACGAGGTCGCGGCGGTCACCGAGCCCTTGGCGGCGAACACCGGCTTCAGCTTGGCCATGCCTTCCATCGAGGCGTCGGCGCGCGGGCCTTCGTCCAGGTCGACGGTGCGGCGCTTGACCGTGATTTCACCGGTGGCCAGGTTCGGGGTGCGGGTGACGATTTCGACCGGGGTGATCTCGTCCTTGAAGTACCCGGCCTGCTGGGCGGCGATGGCGCGGCGGTGCGATTCCAGGCCGAAGGCGTCCTGGTCTTCGCGCGACACCTTCCACTGCTCGGCCACCTTCTCGGCGGTCAGGCCCATGCCGTAGGCCAGGCCCACGTTCTCGTCCTTGAACGTTTCCATGTTAATCGAAGGATGGTGGCCCATCATCGGGACCATCGACATCGATTCGACGCCGCCGGCGATCATCACGTCGGCTTCGCCCACGCGGATGCGGTCCGCGGCCATGGCCAGGGCGGTGATGCCCGAGGCGCAGTAGCGGTTGACGGTGACGCCGCCCACGGTGTTCGGCAGGCCTGCCAGCACCACCGCGTTACGCGCCACGTTGAAGCCCTGCTCCGCTTCCGGGAACGAGCAGCCGACGATGGCGTCGACGATCAGGGCCGGATCCAGGTTCGGCACGGCCGCCATGGCGCCGCGGATGGCGTGCACCAGCAGGTCGTCCGGACGGGTCTTGTTGAAGAAGCCGCGCGGCGCCTTGCCGATCGGGGTACGGGTCGCTGCGACGATGTATGCGTCTTGAAGTTGTTTGCTCATGATTGGTCGTCCTGTTCTTTGTCAGCGACTTAGTTACGCACTGGCTTACCGGTCTGCATCATGCCCATGATGCGTTCCTGGGTTTTCGGGTTGCCCAGCAGCTCGATGAAGGCCTTGCGCTCCATGTCGAGCAGCCACTGCTCGGACACGACGCTGCCCTGGTCGACGTCACCGCCGGTCACGATCTCGGCGATCATGTCGCCCAGCTTGAAGTCGTAGGCCGAGATGAAGCCGCCGTCGCGCATGTTGACCAGCTGGCCGCGGATGGTCGCCCAGCCGTAGCGGCCGGTGACGGTGATCGGACGGCGCGCCGGGGCGCGGTAGCCTGCGTCGAACATGGCGCGCGCGGTGGTCTTCGCCACGTGCAGCAGTTCGTACGGGTTGAAGACGATGACGTCGTCTTCCTTCAGGTAGCCCATGGCCTTCGCTTCCAGGGCCGATTTCGACACCTGCGCGGTGGCCGCGTTGGTGAAGCCGGTCTTCAGGAATTGCAGGATGTCGTTGCCTTTGGCTTCGGTGAAGGCGCGCACTGCCGCTTCCTTCAGGCCGCCGCCGGCCGGCACCAGGCCGACGCCGACTTCGACCAGGCCGATGTAGGATTCGATCGAGGCCACGCGCTTGGAGGCGTGCAGCATCATCTCGCAACCGCCGCCCAACGCCAGGCCAGCGACAGCGGCCACCACCGGGATGTTCGAGTACTTCATCTGCATGAACACGTTCTGCAGGTCGCGCACCATCGGGTCCATCGCCTTGGCGCCGCCCATCATGAAGGCCGGCATGGCCGACTGCAGGTCGGCGCCGGCCGAGAAGGCGCCGCCTTCGGCCGCATCGGTATTCCAGATCACCAGGCCCTTGTAGCCTTTTTCGGCTTCGGCCATGCCGCGCTGCAGGCCCTTCACCACGCCTTCGCCGATGACGTGCATCTTGGTCTTGAGCGAGATGACCAGCACTTCGTCGTCCGCGTGCCACAGGCGCACCGAGTCGTCCTCGAACACGGTGGTGCCGGCAGTCTTCGGGTCGATGGTGGTCGAACCGACCACCGGTGCACGGAACTGCTGGCGCTTGTAGACCGGCAGGTCGGACAGCGGAACATACGCGTTCTTCGAGACCGAGTACGAACCTTCGGCGGTGTGCACGCCCTTCTCTGCGACCGGGCCTTCGAACACCCAGCTTGGCAGCGGCGTGTTGGTCAGCGCCTTGCCGGCGTCGATGTCTTCCTTGACCCACTGGGCGATCTGGGTCCAGCCGGCGGCCTGCCAGGTCTCGAACGGGCCGACGCTCCAGCCGAAGCCCCAGCGCATCGCGAAATCGACGTCGCGCGCGTTGTCGGCGATGGTGTCGAGGTGGACCGAGATGTAGTGGAAAGCGTCGCGGAAGATCGCCCACAGGAACTGCGCCTGCGGGTTGGTCGATTCGCGCATGGCCTTGAACTTCTTGACCGGGTCCTTTTCTTTCAGGATGCGGGCGACGATGTCGGCCGCTTTCGCGCCGCTCGGCACGTATTCGCCGGTGGCGAAGTCGAGACGCTGGATCTCCTTGCCGACCTTTTTATAGAAGCCGCCGCCGGCCTTCTGGCCCAGCGCGCCCTTCTCGATCAGCTTGGCCAGCACGTCCGGGGTCTTGTACAGGCTGAAGAACGGATCGTCCTGCAGGGTGTCCTGCATGGTCTTGATCACGTGGCCCATGGTGTCCAGGCCGACGACGTCGGCGGTGCGGAAGGTGCCCGATTTCGCGCGGCCCAGCTTGGCGCCGGTCAGGTCGTCGACCACGTCCACCGACAGGCCGAACTTCTCGGCTTCGTGGATGGTGGCCAGCATGCCGAAGATACCGACACGGTTGGCGATGAAGTTCGGGGTGTCTTTTGCACGCACCACGCCCTTGCCCAGGGTCGAGGTCAGGAAGGTCTCGAGCTGGTCGAGGATTTCCGGACGGGTGCTGGTGGTCGGGATCAGTTCGACCAGGTGCATGTAGCGCGGCGGGTTGAAGAAGTGGACGCCGCAGAAGCGCGCTTTCAGTTCTTCGTCGAAGCCTTCGGCCAGCTTGTTGATCGACAGGCCCGAGGTGTTCGAGGCGAAGATCGCGTTCGGGGCGATGTGCGGAGCGACCTTCTTGTACAGGTCGTGTTTCCAGTCCATGCGCTCGGCGATGGCTTCGATGATCAGGTCGCAGCCGGCCAGCACGTCGAGGTTGTCCTCGTAGTTGGCCACTTCGATCAGGGACGCGTCATCCTTGTTGCCCAGCGGGGCCGGCGACAGCTTCTTCAGGCCTTCGATGGCCTTCAGGACGATGGCGTTCTTGTTACCTTCCTTGGCCGGCAGGTCGAACAGCACGACCGGCACTTTCGCGTTCACGCAGTGCGCAGCGATCTGCGCGCCCATCACGCCGGCGCCCAGCACGGCGACTTTCTTGACGATGAAATTGGACATTCTTGAATCCTTTTTAGTACCCGCTGCCTTTGCTCCGTCATCCCCGCGTAGGCGGGGATCCAAGTTCTGCGTGCGATAACGTAACGCTGGCAAAATTGGATTCCCGCCTTCGCGGGAATGACGGGCTACTGGCGCGGGTCGGTTGAGTAGCTACGTGATGGTTAGAACAGGTCTGCGTCCATGGCCAGCAGGTTCGCCGAACCCGAACGTGCCTGGCGAATCAGCATCGCGGTTTCCGGGTACAGGCGGGCGAAGTAGAAGCGCGCGGTGTGCAGCTTGGCTTCGTAGAACTTGTCGCCCGAGTCCTGCTTGGCCAGCGCGATCTTCGCCATCTGGGCGAAGAAGTAGCTGAACACCAGGTGGCCCACGACGCGCAGGTAAGGCACGGCGGCGGCGCCGACTTCGTCCTGGTTCTGGAAGGCCTTCATGCCGATTTCCATGGTCAGCTTGGTGACCTTTTCGCCGAGTTCACCCAGCGGGGTCACGAATTCCGACATCGACTCGTCCAGGCCGTTCTCTTCGACGAAGTTCTTGATCTTCTCGCCGAAGGCGCGCAGCTTGGTGCCGTTGTCCATCAGGATCTTACGGCCCAGCAGATCCAGCGACTGCACGGTGTTGGTGCCTTCGTAGATCATGTTGATGCGGGCGTCGCGCACGTACTGCTCCATGCCCCACTCGCTGATGTAGCCGTGGCCGCCGTACACCTGCATCGCTTCCGAGGTGGCGATCCAGCCGTTGTCGGTGATGAAGGCCTTGACGATCGGGGTCAGCAGCGCGACTTCGCCGGCGGCTTCCTTGCGCACTTCTTCATCCGGGTGGTTCAGTTCGCGGTCGATCTGCAGCGCGATGTACGAGGTCAGGGCGCGGCCGCCTTCGGCGAAGGCTTTCGCGGTCAGCAGCATGCGGCGCACGTCCGGGTGCACGATGATCGGGTCGGCCGGCTTGTCCGGGGCCTTCGGGCCCGACAGGCTACGCATCTGGATGCGGTCTTTCGCATACACCAGCGCGTTCTGGTAGGCGACTTCGGTCAGGCCCAGCGACTGCATGCCGACGCCCAGGCGGGCGGCGTTCATGAACACGAACATCGCCTGCAGGCCTTTGTGCGGCTGGCCGATCAGGGTGCCGATCGCGCCGTCCAGGTTCATCTGGCAGGTGGCGTTGCCGTGGATGCCCATCTTCTCTTCGATGGCGCCGCAGGCGATGCCGTTACGCTCGCCGATCGAGCCGTCGGCGCTGACCTTGAATTTCGGGACCAGGAACAGCGAGATGCCCTTCGAGCCTTCCGGTGCGTCCGGCAGGCGCGCCAGCACCAGGTGGACGATGTTCTCGGCCATGTCGTGTTCGCCGGCCGAGATGAAGATCTTGGAGCCGGTGATGCTGTAGGTGCCGTCGGCCTGTGGTTCGGCCTTGGTGCGCAGCAGGCCCAGGTCGGTGCCGCAGTGCGCTTCGGTCAGGCACATGGTCCCGGTCCACTCGCCCGAGACCAGCTTCGGCAGGAACAGCTTCTTCTGCTCGTCGGTGCCGTGCTCCTTCAGGCACTCGTAGGCGCCGTGCGACAGGCCCGGGTACATGGTCCATGCCTGGTTCGAGGAGTTCAGCATCTCGTAGAACGAGTTGTTCAGCGAGACCGGCAGGCCCTGGCCGCCGTATTCCGGATCGCATGCCAGCGCGGCCCAGCCGCCTTCGACATACTGTTTATACGCTTCCTTGAAGCCCTTCGGGGTGGTCACGGCCTTGGTGGTCGAATCGAAGTGGCAGCCTTCGCGGTCGCCGCTGTGGTTCAGCGGGAACAGCACTTCCTGCGTGAACTTCGCACCTTCTTCCAGCACCTGGTTGATGATGTCGGCGTCGATTTCCTGATAGGCAGGCAGGTTCTTGAACTCTTCGCTGACATTGAGGAATTCGTGCAGAACGAACTGCATATCCCGGATTGGCGCGACGTACTGACCCATGGTTTTCTCCTGAACGAAGGTAAAGTGTGTATGTGTTTGATCGACGGCGCTGACTCAGGCCGGCGTGGATGGATTGCGATAGTTTTCGATCAGCCGCTCGAAGCCGCGGCGCGCGCGGTCGACGGAACCGGGCATGCGCAGGAAACGGGCGTCATGGTGCAGGGCCAGGATCAGCCCGTAGATCTCGTACACCAGCTGTTCGGCGTCGGTGTCGGCGCGCAGGTGGCCGACCTCGATCGCCTGGCGCGCGCTGCGCTGTAATGCGCCCTGCCAGGCCTGCACCATCTTGACCAGCTCCTCGCGGATCGGGCCCGGGCGGTCGTCATACTCGACGGCGCCACTGATGTAGATGCAGCCGGACGCGATCTCGACCGACACGCGTTCGAGCCAGCGGTCGAACATCGACTGCAGGCGCGGCAGGCCACGCGGCTCGCGCACGCTCGGGTAGAACACCTCTTGCTCGAAGCGGTGGTGATACAGCTTGACCACCTCGAGCTGCAGGTCTTCGCGCGAACCGAAGTGCGCGAACACGCCGGATTTGCTCATGTTCATCCGGTCGGCCAGCAGGCCGATGGTCAGGCCTTCCAGGCCGTCGCGGCTGGACAGTTCGAGCGCCACGTCGAGAATCGCTGCCCGCGTGAGTTCGCCCTTGCGCATGAATTTTGCTGAAGTAGTAATGACAGCCCCTGAATCGAAAAAATCCGAACGCTCGTACTATTATCTACCAGAGTTGAAATGTCAAACGGGAACTTAGAGGCGAGATTCTATTGATGCATGACAACGGCAGGAGGAGAAACCGCCTGCAGGACGTCCGCGCCTCGAATCAGCCCGGACAGCGTTGCCGTAGATGTAAAGGTACCGCATTTTGCACGGTCGTGCGCTGATTTTTGTTTCGCTACTCCCCAGCCCACGACGGGGGTCCACGACGGGGGTCAGGTCTAACATTTCTACACGAGCTCAACCGTTGCTCGCCCAAAGGCGCAAGGTATTGTTCTTGCACAGATCCGCATTTTTACTCTGGCGTCCTGCAGCAACTGAGCAAGCTCAGCTTGAAATTGATTTTCTTCTGTACCGTAACCGGTATGACACGACCACTTCGACTCGAATTCCCCGGCGCTCTTTACCACGTTACATCCCGTGGCAACCGAAGTAGTCCCATCTATCGCAACGACTCAGATCGTCGTGCCTGGCTAGATGTCCTCGCTCTAGTATGCGAGCGGCACAACTTTGTCATCCATAGCTTCTGCCAGATGACAAACCACTATCACCTGCTGGTTGAAACGGTTGAGGCAAATCTTTCTCACGGAATGCGCCAGCTGAACGGCTTGTACTCACAGCTGATCAACCGCCGGCACGAACTCGTCGGCCATCTTTTCCAGGGTCGCTATAAAGCCATCCTCGTTCAAAAAGAAAACTACCTCCTGGAAGTGAGCCGCTATATCGTCTTAAATCCGCTGCGTGCGAACATGGTCACCTCGCTGGACGAATGGCTATGGAGCAGTCATCACTATCTTATCGGCAGAAAGCACTCTCCCAAGTGGTTTCAGCGCGACTGGATACTAAGTCGATTCGGTCATACTCCCGCAGAAGCTGTCTCCGCCTATCGGGCGTTTGTCCTGGCGGGCATCGGTCAAGCGAGTCCGCTGACCGCGACCCGCCACCAGATTCTTCTGGGCGATGACGACTTCGTCGCGTCACACCAGCAGCTGCAATGCGCTGAAGAATTTATGGAGGTTTCCAGGACCGAGCGGCGAGCGGTTGCACTTTCGCTGACTGAGTATCAAGCCAGCTACCCCAATAGAGACGAGGCGATGGCACGCGCCTATCGGTCCACGGCTTTCACGATGCAGCAGATCGCGCGTGCGTTTGGTGTATCGGCCATGACAGTAAGCCGAGCAATTGCTGCTTACGAAAAGCCCGAGCGCTAAAGCAGAGCTCGTGTAGAAATGTTAGACCTGACCCCGGTGTTGGTGTCGATGGTCGTGCGCTGATTTTTGTTGCCGAATTTACTCGTCATTGATACGGCTGATGGCCCGGCGGTCGCGCTTGGTCGGCCGCCCCTTGAGATCCATGCTCGGCTCCGGGAACAGGCGGCGCGCCGTCTTGTTGTTCTCGCGCTTGGCGATGCTTTCGTCGGTCTCGAAATACAGGGTGCGCGCCACCGGCGCCGGGCCGCGTGTGCCGGAAATCGCGGCCACGATCACTTCCCAGCGGTCCGAGCCGTTGTCGATGACGATTTTGTCGTTGATCTTGACGTTGCGCGCCGGTTTGATCGGCTCGCCATCGATGCGCACGCGGCCGCGGTCGATCGCGTCGGTTGCCAGCGAGCGCGTCTTGAAGAAGCGCGCTGCCCACAACCATTTGTCGATACGTACGTTGTTGTCTTCCTTGTCCACCATCTCTCGCCTGCTTTCTTTCATGCATAGCCGATCGCGAAGATCCGCATGACCAGTTTATACACCATGTAGGCAAATCCGTAGCTCGCACGGCGGAACCAGCCGATGTGCGCGTAATCCTCGGCGCGCACCGGCACCCCGTCGGCAATGCCGCGCTCGATGTGCGCGCGCATGGTGGCGGCGAAGCGCTCGTCCAGCACCACCACGTTGGCTTCCTGGTTCAGGAACAGCGACAGGCCGTCGCAGTTGCTGGAGCCGACCGTGGCCCAGTCGTCGTCGACCACCGCGACCTTGGCGTGCAGCTGGGTCTTCTGGTATTCCACCACCTTGATGCCGTCGGCCAGCAGCTTGGGATAGAAGGAATGCGCGACCATGTCCTGGATGACGAACTCCCCTACCCCGATCAGGAGCGTGACTTTCACTCCGCGCCGCGCGGCATGGGCCAGCGCCTTGCGGAACTTGCGGCCCGGGGCGAAATACGGCGTGGCCAGCAGCACGCTGTCCTTGGCGCGCCCCAAAGCCTGCAGGTAGGCGCGCTGGATGGTGGAACGGTTGCGCAGGTTGTCGCGCACCACGAACGCCGCCTTGGCCGGGAATTCGCAGGACTGCACCGGCTTCTTGCGCATCTCCTTGAACAGCTCGATGCGCTGCCGGAACTTAAGGTGGCCGGCGCGCAGCCACTGCCCCTGCGCCTCGTCGTGGATCTGGGCCACCAGCGGCCCGCGTACCTGCACCGTGAAGTCCCAGCGCGGCGCCGCCAGGCGCTTGTGCTCGGCGTGGTCGCACAGCCAGTCGTCGTTGACGTTGATACCGCCCACGAACGCGATGGCGCGGTCGATCACCGCGATCTTGCGGTGCGAACGGGCGATGCCGCGCTTGCACCAGGGGTTGAAGACGCGGTAGTGCACGCCGCCGCGCAAGAAGATGCCGCCCAGGCGCTTCGCGGTGCGGTGCTCGGTGCCGATCCAGTCGACCAGCACCCGCACCTTCACGCCGCGCCCGGCCGCACGGATCAGGGCGTCGCGCACCAGCTCGCCGGTCGGGTCCTCGGCGAAGATATAGGTTTCGAACAGGATGTCATACTGCGCGGCGTCGATCGCGGCGACCAGCGCCGGGAAAAAAGCGGTGCCGCTTTCCAGCAGGGTGACGTCGTTGTTGTCTACGAAGCTGAGGTGACGCATGGCGCGCGTCAGGACAGCTGGAGTTCCGCCACGATCGGTGCGTGGTCGGACAGCTTGGCCCACAGCGGGCCGTGCATCACTTGGGCGTTATCCACCGCGAAACCGCGCACGTAGATGCGATCGAGGCGGAACCAGGGCAGCATGGCCGGGAAGGTGCGCGCCGGCGCCAGGCGCGGCTGGCGGCCGGCCCAGCCGCGCACCATGTCGCCCAGCGCCGATTTCGGTCCCAGCTCGTCGAACACCTCGACCACGCCGAGGGCGTTGCGCAGGCGATCGCTGAGGGTATTGCGCCAGTCGTTGAAGTCGCCCGCGATGATCACCGGCTCGCCATGCGAAGAGGTGTTGACGTGCTCGATCAGGGCCTCGGTCTGGCGCCCGCGGCTGCCCTCGAACAGGCCCAGGTGCACCACGTAGCAATGAACGCGGCCGGCCTGGGTGTTCAAGACGCAATGCAGGATGCCGCGCTGCTCGTAGGCGTGGTCCGAGACATCGTGGTTGTGCGAATTCTCGATCGGGAAGGCGGAGAGCAGCGCATTGCCGTGGTGGCCGTGGTCGTACACGGCGTTCATGCCGTAGGCGCTATGGTGCTTCTCGCCCTTGAAGAAGTCGTACTGGGCCGTCTCGGGCCAGTGATGGTGCGCGTGTTCTTCCTTGCCGTACCTGGCCTGGAAACGGTCGTGCCGGCCCTGCACTTCCTGCAGGAACACGACGTCGGCATGGAATTCGGCAATCGCCTTCTTCAGCGCGATCACGCGCGGCTGGCTGCGCAGCGAGCTTACGCCCTTGTGGATGTTGTAGGTGGCCACACGAATCTTCATGGGAACATTCTAACAACATCCCGGGTCTACCCTCTTGGTGCCCAGCCCAATCGTGCGCTCACGGAGAAATGTGCCGAGGCAACTGCAGGATGGCTTCGGCGTTCGATGAGGAAAAGCAGCGGTCGGCGGCCTCGAGGTAAGGCAGCCAGGCATATTGGGTATGCTCGCGCGGGCTCAACGTGACCGTGACGTCACGCGGGACGCACACCGAGAACACGTGCTCGGTGTTATGCGTAACGCCGGGCGCATAACGGTGGCGCCAGACGGGGTAGATCTCATAGATGTTGGACAGATGCCAGTCGTGCAGGCGAATGTGCTCGCCATCGGCCACGATGCCGGTCTCTTCGAACAGTTCGCGGGTGGCGGTCTGGATCAGGGGCTCGTCATGAAAGTCGAGCGAGCCGGTGACGGATTGCCAGAAACCCGGGCGGTCGGCGCGTTCGATCAGCAAGACCTCCATGGCGGAGGTGTGGATGACGACCAGGACGGATTCGGGGATCTTGTGAGGCATCGACAATTAAATAGCGCAAATAAAAAAACGCGGGCGCAGCCATTATATGGCCGCGCCCGCGTTTACCGAACCCGTGCTTCGCTTAGGCGACTTTTGGCTCGTTGCGCAGACGGATGTGCAGTTCTTTCAGCTGCTTCTCGTCGACTTCCGACGGCGCGTTGGTCAAGAGATCCTGTGCACGCTGGGTCTTCGGGAAGGCGATCACGTCGCGGATCGACTCGGAGCCGGTCATCAGGGTGATCAGGCGATCCAGGCCGAAGGCCAGGCCACCGTGCGGCGGCGCGCCGTACTGCAGGGCGTCGAGCAGGAAGCCGAACTTCAGCTGCGCTTCTTCGGCGTCGATCTTCAGGGCGCGGAACACCTTGCTCTGGACTTCTTCGCGGTGGATACGGATCGAGCCGCCGCCCAGTTCCCAGCCGTTCAGGACCATGTCGTAGGCCTTGGCGACGCAGGCGCCCGGATTGATTTCCAACATGTCTTCGTGGCCGTCCTTCGGTGCGGTGAACGGGTGGTGGGTGGCGTTCCAGCGGTCGCCGTCTTCGTCGTATTCGAACATCGGGAAGTCGATGACCCACAGCGGCGCCCAGCGGTCGTCGAACAGGCCGGCCTTCTTGCCGAATTCCGAGTGGCCGATCTTGACGCGCAGCGCGCCGATGGCGTCGTTGACGACCTTCGCCTTGTCGGCGCCGAAGAAGATCAGGTCGCCGTCTTCGGCCTTGGTCAGTTCCAGGATCTGGGCCAGGACTTCGTCCGAGATGTTCTTGACGATCGGCGACTGCAGGCCGTCACGGCCCTTGGCCTTCTCGTTGACCTTGATGTAGGCCAGGCCCTTGGCGCCGTAGATGGCGACGAACTGGGTGTACGCGTCGATTTCCGAACGCGGCATCGAACCGCCCTGCGGCACGCGCAGGCCGACCACACGGCCGCCGGCCATGTTGGCGGCGGAATTGAACACCTTGAACTCGACCGACTTCATCAGCTCGGTCAATTCGGTGAACTCCAGCTTGACGCGCATGTCCGGCTTGTCCGAACCGTAGGAGCCCATGGCGGTGGCGAAGTCCATCACCGGGAACGGGTTCGGCAGGTCGATGCCGGCGGCGTTCTTGAAGACGACGCGCATCATGTCTTCGAACAGGTCACGGATTTCCTGCTCGGTCAGGAACGAGGTTTCGCAGTCGATCTGGGTGAATTCCGGCTGGCGGTCGGCGCGCAGGTCTTCGTCGCGGAAGCACTTGGTGATCTGGTAGTAGCGGTCGAAGTTGGCGACCATCAGCAGCTGCTTGAACAGCTGCGGCGACTGCGGCAGCGCGAAGAAGTTGCCCGGGTTGACGCGCGAGGGCACCAGGTAGTCGCGGGCGCCTTCCGGAGTCGACTTGGTCAGCATCGGGGTTTCGATGTCGATGAAGCCCAGGTTGTCCAGGTACTTGCGCACTTCCATCGAGACCTTGTAGCGCAGGCGCAGGTTGTGCTGCATCTGGTTGCGGCGCAGGTCGAGCACGCGGTGGGTCAGGCGGGTGGTTTCCGACAGGTTGTCGTCGTCCAGCTGGAAAGGCACCGGCACGGAAGCGTTCAGCACTTCCAGCTTGGTGGTGTTGATCTCGATCTTGCCCGACTTCAGGTTGGCGTTGGCGGTGCCTTCCAGGCGGTTCACGACGGTGCCGGTGATGCGCAGGCAATACTCGTTGCGCACGTGTTCCGCGGCCTTGAACACCTCGGCGTTATCCGGGTGGCAGACCACCTGCACCAGGCCTTCGCGGTCGCGCAGGTCGATGAAGATTACGCCGCCGTGGTCGCGGCGACGGTGCACCCAGCCGCACAGGCTGACGGTTTGGCCCAGCAGTTCCTCGGTGACGAGGCCGCAGTAGTGAGTACGCATGGAGGACATAGTTTTCGTTCCAGGTTGGTTGTTCGGTCAAGCCCGAAGGCCTATTCTTTGATACTGCGTTTTCTTATTCCGGAGCGACGACGCCCATCGAAACGATGTGCTTCAGTGCCGCGTCCACGGACATATTCAGTTCCACGACCTTGCTGCGTTCCATCATCAGGAAAAAGCCGGAGGTCGGGTTCGGGGTGGTCGGCACGTACACGCTCACGTAGTCGCCCACCAGGTGGTTCTTCACGTCGCCGCCCGGCACGCCGGTCAGGAAGGCGATGGTATAGGAATCCGCGTGCGGATACGGGATCAGCACCGGCGTACGGAACGCGTTGCCCGAGGACGAGAACAGCGTGTCCGACACCTGCTTGACGCTGCCGTACAGCGAGCTGACGACCGGGATGCGCTTCATGATGCGGTCGCCCAGGCGCACGACCCAGCCGCCCACCAGGTTATTGGTCAGCAGGCCAGTAATGAAAATGATGGCGATGGTGAGCACCGCGCCGACGCCCGGGATGTCGCGGCCGAACATTGCCTGCGGCGTCCAGGATTCCGGCACGAACAGCAGCGACTGGTCCAGGGTGCTGATGATCATGCTCAGCACCCAGGCCGTGATCACCAGGGGCACCAGTACCAGCAAGCCGGTCAGGAAATATTTGCGCATCGGTTTCTCTTGTTCTTGTTCAGCTACTGCTCTTGTCGCCGCCCGTGGCCGGCGCGGGCGCCGGCGTGCCGGCTGCGCTGCTGCCGCTGTCGGCGGCTGCGGCCGGCGCCGCGGCACCGCCGGCGGTGCCGGTGGCCGGCGGGGTGCCACCACGGAAGTCGGTCACATACCAGCCCGTGCCCTTCAGCTGGAAGCCGGCGGCGGTCACCTGTTTTTTGAAGGCATCCTTGCCGCAGGACGGGCAGACGGTCAGCACCGGGTCGGAAATTTTTTGCAGTACATCTTTGGTAAAACCGCATTCATCGCAGCGGTAAGCGTAAATCGGCATCGTAGTACTCCGCAAAAATCTTCAAAACCCTGAATTATAAAGCTTTTACGTGAAGCCTTGCCCAATTTGGCTGCAGCGGACCATTGCCGACCGCTTCATGGCGCGTTGACGGTGTTGTTTTTCGTCATCGCTAGGCGCGGTTTCGTTTGCCCAATGTCAGGGCCGGGTGATTAAATAGCATCTTTCTTGAGAACATGATGGCGGCAGGCAAGCTCTGCTGCCCACAGTTAAGAAGAAACAGAAGATTTTGCGCGGTGCCACACCGCCGCTGGTCCGTAAAAGAACGCTGCATTTCCCGAGCCCGCTTCATGCGGGCTTTTCTTTTGGCCTAGCGGCGCCGCCAGACCATCCAGCGTTCCTTGCCGGCGAAGATCGGGATCGAATCGCTTACCTGCGCATCCTCGATGCAGTCGAAGTACGGCGCCAGTAAAGCCTCAAGCCCTGCCCTGTCGATGCCGAACGGCGGGCCTTTGACCGCTTGGTCAAAATAAAAGAAGCCGGCCAGGCGGGCGCCGGGCGGCAGCAGCGCAGCCCAGCGCGCCGCGACTTGCGGGCGCATGGCCAGCGGCAGCGCGCACAGGAAGGCGCATTCATAGATGAGTTCGAGTTGGCGCGGCGGCTGCCAGGCAAAGAAATCCGCTTCCACCACCCGCTCGGCCCACGGCCCCGCCAGCGCCTTGGCGCGTGCCACCGCTTCCGGTGCAAAGTCGATCGCGGTCACGTCCCACCCGGCGTCGGACAGGTAGACCACTTCGTAGGCGCTGCCGCAGCCGGGAATCAGGGTGCTGAGCGGGCGCGGCGAAGCCAGCACGAAGTCGCGCAGGGCCTGTGGCACGCCGCCACGGTCCCACGGGGTGAAGGATCGGGCAAAGCGCTCGTCCCAGAACGCGGGACTGAGCGGATCGCGGCTGGCGAAGCTGGGCGTCGCCGCCACCGCTTAATTACCGGTGTAGAAGAACCAGCCCAGCACCGCCATGCCGAGCGCGCCGGTGGTCAGTCCCAGGAAGGTCATCAGCCCCAGCAGGCGGTTGGTGCGGCGCTGTTCCATCAGCACCATCGCCAGCAGCTCGGCCTGGGCCAGCGGCTGGCCGTTGTGGGTGGCCATGCCTGAGTGCGCGTGGCGCTCGAGCGTCTGGTGCAGCAGGCGCGGCAGTTGCGGGAAGATGTGGGCGTAGCGCGGCGCTTCGGCGCGCAGGCGCTCGACCATGCCCTGCCAGCCCACCTGCGCGCCCATCCAGCGCTCCAGATAAGGCTTGGCGGTTTTCCACAGATCGAGCTCGGGGTCGAGCTGGCGGCCCAGGCCTTCGATGTTGAGCAGGGTCTTTTGCAGCAGCACGAGCTGCGGCTGGACCTCGACGTTGAAGCGGCGCGACGTCTGGAACAGGCGCAGCAGGATCTGGCCGAAGGAGATGTCTTTCAGCGGACGGTCGAAGATCGGTTCGCAGCAGGCGCGCACCGCCGACTCCAGTTCGTCGACGCGGGTGTCGCGCGGCGCCCAGCCGGATTCGATGTGAGCCTCGGCCACGCGCTTGTAATCGCGGCGGAAGAAGGCCAGGAAGTTCTGCGACAGGTAGTCCTTGTCGAAGTCGTTCAGGGTGCCGACGATGCCGAAGTCGAGCGCGATGTAGCGGCCGAAGGTTTCCTTCTCCACCGAGACCAGGATATTCCCAGGGTGCATGTCGGCGTGGAAGAAACCGTCGCGGAAGACCTGGGTGAAGAAAATCTCGACCCCATCGCTCGACAGTTTTTTCAGGTCCACGCCCTCGGCCGCCAGGCGGTCGATCTGCGACACCGGGATGCCGCGCATGCGTTCCATCACGATCACGCTGCTCGAGCAATAGTCCCAATACATCTCGGGCACCATCAAGAGGTTCGAGTCGGCGAAATTGCGGCGCAGCTGGCTCGCGTTGGCGGCCTCGCGCATCAGGTCGAGCTCGTCGTGCAGGTACTTGTCGAACTCGGCGACCACTTCGCGCGGCTTCAGGCGGCGGCTCTCGGCCCACACCTTTTCGATCAGGCCGGCGGCCATGTCCATCAGCGCCAGGTCTTCGTCGATGGTCTTGCGCATGCCGGGGCGCAGCACCTTGACGGCGACTTCCAATCCGTTCTTCAGCGTGGCGAAGTGGACCTGGGCGATCGAGGCCGAGGCCACCGGCACCCGGTCGAAGCTGGCGAACAATTGGTCCGGGTGGGCGCCCAGCGCCTCGGTGATCTGGGCCACCGCCAGGTCGGAATCGAAAGGCGGCACGCGGTCCTGCAACAGCGACAGCTCGTCGGCGATATCCTGCGGCATCAGGTCGCGCCGGGTCGACAGCACCTGGCCGAACTTGATGAAGATCGGCCCCAGCTCTTCCAGCGCCATGCGCAGGCGGATCGCGCGCGGCGAGGTGATGCGGCGCCAGAAGAACACGGTATTCATGAAGCGCGCGGTACGGGGGGCGTGCAGGCTGGTGACCGCGATTTCGTCGAGACCGTACTTGGTCGCGACGGTCAGGATTTTCAGCAGGCGCAGGAATTTCAATATCATCAGTTATCCGGACTCAGAATCACGTTCGGTGCAGCGCTCTGCGCGAGGCGCTGCTCCAGTCGGGCGATGCGCTTGGCGGTGCGCTCGACGTCGTCGCGCAGCCGCACCACGTCGGCCGCAAATTCGTTCACCGTGCTCGGGCGTACCAGGACCGGCCGCTCTTCCAGCAGGAACTCGGCCAGGTTCTCGGCCAATCGGCGCCCGGCGCCGAGCACGCCATTGGCGGCGCCGCGCGTGCCCTGCACCAGATGGCGCGCGCCGAGCGGGCCGATGATGCGTTCCAGGTCGTACTCGGCATCCCAGCGCAGGCCTTTCGACAGCGAGGAGATGGTGTTGGCGAACTCGGCGTCGCCCTCGATCTTCACGTAGGAAAAGGCACGGTCGCGGTTCTGGGCGATCAGCGGCAGGTCGGTCAGCTTGACACGGATGGTCACGCTCGCCGGGCCCTCGGCCGTGCCCGGCTCGATCATGCCGTCGCGCGCCACGCGCAGGCGCAGTTCGAGGTGGCCGGTGTCGATGCAGGCTTCCTTGCCGGCATGCCGGACGAGCGCATCCCGCGCCCAGGGCTCCTGGGCGAGCAAGTGATTGATCGTGGCGACGGCGGGCGTCGTCAGCATGGCGGAACTCGGGAACATGGCAGCAAACACGTTAATGAAAAAAAACCGCCCGGTGTTGAATCGGGCGGTTCGATCTTACCAGTTTGCCGGGCACAAACCCGGCAGCACGGGAATTATCCTAAAAATAATTACGCGACCTGCTGGATACCGGCCAGCACCCAGCCGCCCTGGCCCGAGATTGGCTTGGACATGTTCCACACTTCCACAAAGGGCTCTGCCGGTGCATTCTGGGCGCTGCGGATCATGCCGTTGAACTGCACGCTGGCCAGGTAATCGGTGGCGGTGGTTTCGATGCCCAGCAGCTGGCCCTCGATCGACACCACGTCGGTGAAGTCGGTGGCGCCCCCGCGCTCCTGGATCTGCATCTTGAGTTCGGCGAACACTTCCGGGCTGGTGAACTCGCGCAAGTCGTTGGTGTCGCCACGGTCCCAGGCCGCCTGCATGCGGATGAAGGAGGCCTTGGCGTGACGCAGGAAGGCTTCCTGGTCGAAGTCCGACGGCACGCCCCACTGGTTGTGCATGAGGGGAGCGTCAGCGCCCGGCTTGCCCAGCGACACGCCGCTGCTGCCGAAACCACTGTTCTGGAAGCCGGCAGGCTGGCGCAGACCGGAGCCGATTTCCGGGGTCGCCACGCTGCCATTGCCCGCATAGCTGTTCGGGCTGGCGCCGGCCGGCACCGGATTGGTGTAGCCGCCGCCGAAGGCCGGATTGGCCGGGGTGTCCTTGCGGCGGAACATGCGCACCACGAACAGCACGGCCAGCACCAGCAGGCCGATCATGAGGATGGCCGAGATCGCACTGGCCAGCGCGCCGCCGATGCCGAAGTGCGACAGCAGCGCGCCGAGGCCGAGGCCCAGCAGGGCGCCGCCCAGGATGCCCTTCCACATGCCGGAGCGCTGGGTGGTGCGCGCCGCGGTAGCTGCGCCCGCGGCGCCTGCGGTGGCCGGAACGGCGCTCGGCGCACGCTGCTGCTGGAAGCCCGGTGTCGGCGCCGGCGCCGGGGCCGGCATCTGGCGCACGGCCTGCGACTGGCGGCCGAAGGAACGCTTGCCACCCATCGGGCGCGCAGTGGCTTCCGCGATCATCGAGACCGCGGTAATCGCCAGGACCATCGTTGCCACGAATTTCTTCATTTCAGCTTCCTCATTAAACCTAGAGTTTGATACCGGTGTGCAATGCGGCCACACCCGCCGTCAGGTTGTGATACTGGACCCGCTCCAGTCCCGCATCGAGCATCATGGACTTCAGGGTTTCCTGGTCCGGGTGCATGCGGATCGATTCCGCCAGGTAGCGGTAGCTTTCTGCGTCGCCGGCGATCTTCTGGCCCAGCCACGGCAGCACCGAGAACGAATACAGGTCGTACGGCTTCTGCAGCGGCGCAATGACTTTCGAGAACTCCAGCACCAGCAGCTTGCCGCCGGGCTTCAGTACGCGGCGCATTTCCGCCAGCGCCTGGTCCTTGTGCGTCATGTTGCGCAAACCAAAAGCCACGCTGACGCGGTCGAAGTAATCGTCCGGGAACGGCAGCTTCTCGGCGTCGCACAAGAGAAGTGGGGTCACCAGGCCCTTATTCAATAGTCTATCCCGGCCCACGCGCAGCATCGACTCGTTGATGTCGGTGAGCCAGACTTCGCCGGTGCGGCCGGCCTGCTTCGCGAAGGCCTTGGCCAGGTCGCCGGTGCCGCCCGCGATGTCGAGCACCTTGAAGCCGGGACGCACGCCCGCCTGCGCGATCGTGAACAGCTTCCAGGCACGGTGCAGGCCGGCCGACATCAGGTCGTTCATGACGTCGTATTTCGAGGCGACCGAATGGAAGACCTTGGCGACTTCCTGGACCTTCTGGTCCTCGGCGACGGTCTTGTAGCCGAAGTGGGTGGTATTCGTCATATATGCGGGCAGGTTGGGTGTTGCCACATTATACAAGCTGCCCATCCGCGGGCCTTTTTCAACCCGCGCACGCTTGCAATCTGCCAGGAAAAACAATTGCCTCTTGTATAATCATCAAATTACCCATATTCGACCTGCAGTAGTTTCATGCGCATCCGTACCCGCCTCTTGATCCTGGTGCTTTCGATCCTGGTGCCATCGTTCATCGCGGCGGCGCTGGCAGTGAGCTACGTCTATCGTGAGGAGCAGAAGTCGCAGACGCAGAGCGTCGCCGAAGCCACGCGTGGCTTTGCCATGCTGGTCGATAATGAGCTGCGCGGGCGGGCCGCGATTCTGCGGACCCTGGCCGATTCACCGACGCTATACGACGGCAGGCTCGACAAGTTCTACGAGTACGCCCGGCGCGTGGCGCCCGGACGCGAGTCGGTCATCGTGCTCAGCGATCTCGAGGGGCGCCAGCTGGTCAATACCCGCCAACCCTCCGGCGCGACGCTGCCGCAGCGGCGCTCGTCCAACATCGGCGCACTGATGCAGCGCGACGGCGCCGACCGTACCCTGGTGTCCGACCTGTTCATGGCGCCAATCGGGAAACGCTACGACTACACGATCCAGGTGCCGGTCCGGATCGACGGTGCGACACGCTATTACCTGCTGATGGGCGTGAACGTGGCCACCCTGCAGCCGCTGCTCGAGCGCCAGGACTTCCGCAGCGAGTGGACCACGACCATCGTCGACCGCGCGGGCGTGGTGCTGGCGCGATCGCGCCAGCCGGAACAGTTCGTCGGCATGCCGGTTCGTGCCTACAGCCGCAATCTGATCAACGCCTCCAGGGAAGGCGTGTACGAAAGCCGCACGCTGGACGGCATCGACGTGCGCGCGTTCTTCAGCACGGTGCCCTCCGCCGATTGGAAAGTTTTGGTCAGCATCCCGGTAAGCGAGATCCAGCGCGTGCCGCTGCAGGCCGCCGCCATGCTGGCCGGCCTGATGGCGGCGCTGCTGGCTGTCGGCGTACTGGCCGCCCGTTCGCTGGCGCGGCGCGCGATCGGCCCGATCGAATACCTGGGCCTCAGCGCCGATGCGCTGGGCCAGGGCAAGGAACCGGATTACCAGCCGCAGGGCCTGGCCGAGATCGACAATGTCGCCCAACGCATGGCCGAGGCTGGCCGCCAGATCCGCCATGCCCAGCACGAGTTGGAACAACGCGTGGCCGAAGCGGTCGCCACGACCGAGCGTGCCCAGGGCGCACTGCTCAAGTCGCAGAAGCTGGAAGCGCTGGGGCGCCTGACCGGCGGCATCGCGCACGAATTCAACAACCTGCTGCAGACTTTCAGCACGGCGCTGCAGCTGGCCGAATTCGCCAACCGCGACGAGAAGGTCCACGGCCTGATCCAGACCTGCAAGAAAACCGTGCAGCGCGCCACCGCCCTCACCGGCCAGCTCGGCTCCTTTGGCCGCATCCAGGAAGCGCGCCGCGAGACGGTCGACGCCTGCCACCAGCTGCGTAGCGCGCGCCAGCTGATGAGCGGCGCCCTGCGCGCCGACATCGACCTGCAGATCGAGTGCGACGAGCCGGCCTGGTCGGTCGCGGTGGAGCCGCTGCAGTTCGACCTCGCGCTGCTCAACCTGGCGGTGAATGCACGCGACGCCATGCCGGGCGGCGGCGTGCTGCGCATCGAGGCGCGCAACCGGAGCCTGGCCCGGCCGCCCGGCAATCTGCCCGCCGGCGACTACGTGCTGCTGACGGTGAGCGACAGCGGCAGCGGCATGACGCCCGAGGTGCTGGCGCGCGCGCTCGACCCCTTCTACACCACCAAGGGCCAGGGCCAGGGCACCGGCCTCGGCCTGCCGCAGGCGTATGCCTTCGCGCTCCAGTCGCAGGGCCTGTTGCAGCTCGAGAGCGCGCCCGGCAAGGGCACCCGGGTCGAGATCTACCTGCCGCGCGCGCCGCAGGCGGCGGCTGAGCCGACCATCGCGCCGACCCAGGCGCCGCTGCCGCGCGCCCGCGGCAAGGTGCTGTTCGTCGAGGACGATCCGCTGGTGCGCGAAGCGGTCGCGCACGCGCTCGGAGAAGCCGGCTTCGAGGTGCTGGTCGCGCACGACGGCGAACATGCGGTCGCTCTGCTCGACCGCGGCGCGCAACCGGCCGTGGTGTTCTCCGACATCGTCATGCCGGGTGCGGTCAGCGGCATCGACCTGGCGGGCATCGTGCGCCAGCGCTACCCTTCCCTCCCAGTGGTGCTGGCGACCGGCTACACCGAAAACCAACCCGCCTTGCCAGGTGTACGGGTGCTGGCCAAGCCGTACCCGATCGAAAAGCTGGTGAGCTTGCTGGCAGGCACGGTCGCATTCCCCAAATGAGGTAAATACGCTAAGCCTTTGATTCCTGTAGGAATTTTTCCGATGCAGATTACCAACTCTACAATATTTGTGCGCCTAAAGATGTGAGGTTCTGGTTAAATATACCCATACGCTGTCGGACAAATCCGGCAACACCCTTCCGGTGTTTTTCTTACGAAACATCAGGGAGTTCGGCCGACAACGTGGCCTGCATTACCGGTAAAACGAATAACAACGAGGTTAATGTGTCGGTCAAACGACTCTTGTGCATCACGAATGAGGGGAGCGCAGGCGCACGCGCAGTCTGCGGAGAGTTGCAGGGCTGGGATGTGTGTACGGTGGACAGCGTCGGCGCAGCGCGCAAGGTGCTGGCCCAGCAACACTATGCCGTTGGGTTACTGGTCGACGGCAATGGCAGCCTCGAGCACGACGATACCGAACGCTTCCTGCAGCAGCACCATCATGTGCGCTGGATCGGCGTATTTAATTCCGACCTGCTGCACCGGCCGCAGCTGCGCCAGGCCATCGCCACCCACCTGTCCGATTTCCATACACGCCCGGTCGACACGGTGCGCCTGCACCACTCGCTCGGCCACGCGCATGGCATGGCGATGCTGGCGAGGTCGACACCGCCGCACAAGCGCGCCACCGGCGCCCGCCGCATCGACGGCCAGTCGGTTGCGATCCGGCGCCTGCGTGCCCACATCGACAAGATCGCCGCGGTCGACGCGCCGGTGCTGATCTCGGGCGAAAGCGGCAGCGGCAAGGAACTGGCGGCGCAGGAAATCCATGCGCAGTCGCCGCGCGCGAGCGGACCTTTTATCGCCATCAATTGCGCGGCAATTCCACCCTCGCTGATCCACTCGGAGCTGTTCGGCTACGAGCGCGGCGCCTTCACCGGCGCGGCCAAGGACAAGCCAGGCCTGATCGAAGCGGCATCCGGCGGCAGCATCTTCCTGGACGAGATCGGCGACCTGCCGCTCGACCTGCAGGCCAGCCTGCTGCGCTTCCTGCAGGAACGCACGATCTACCGCGTGGGCGGCACCCGCACGGTGGCGGTCGATGCGCGCGTGATCGCCGCGACCCACGTCGACTTGCCCAAGGCTGTAGCCGACGGGCGCTTCCGCGAAGACCTGTATTACCGCCTGAGCGTGTTCCCGATCCGGGTGCCGCCGCTGCGCGAGCGCAAGGACGACTTGCCGATGCTGACCGAGATCATCTTCAACAAGTATGCGGACGAAAAGAGCGCGCAACTGAAAGGCATCAGCAAGCAGGCCCTGCGCGCGATGGCCCAGCACGACTGGCCAGGCAATATCCGCGAACTGATCAACCGCATGCGGCGCGCCATGGTGCTGGCCGAGAACAAGCTCATCATGCCGGAAGACCTCGAGCTGGCGCCGCAGGACGACGCCATCATCCTGCGCGAGGGCCTCGACAATTCCCGCGGCAGCGCAGAGCGCACTGCGATCTGGAATAGCCTGGCAAAGTGCGGCAACAACATCAGCCAGGCCGCGCGCGACCTCGGCGTATCGCGCATGACCCTGTATCGCCTGATGGCGAAGCATTCCATCGCTCCCTGAGCCATTCCGGCTCTTCCATTATTCCTACACATGCATTGCAAGCGCCGCCGGCGCTTGCAGGCCTTGTCCCCTTGCGCTTGTTACAGCTTGATACAGTCTGGTGACATTCGTGCTCCCGATGTCACACCGATGCGACAGCCTTGCTTACCCTTATTGAACTGCCCCATCAATTTAGTCCTACAAACTTGCTCAGCATAAAAACCAGTCAATAAATCAATGACTTGCAAATGATTCGCAAGCTGGCACGCAAACTGCTAAAGGGGTAGATGGACCGGTGGACGGAGGCCGGGCATATCAACTTTCAGTGACACACAAAGGGGAGTAACAGATGAAGCGCACACTTCTGGCGACCGCGATCGCACTGGCTTTCGGCATGGCCCACGCACAAGATGGCAACACGGCCGGCGACGTCCGCCGTGGCAACAACCAGACTCAAACCACTGACCAGAGCAACAATTCGGACAATCGCAACTCCTCGGGCCAGAACCGCAGCAGCGGCGACGCCAGGGCAACGGCCGCTGGTGCGGCCTCGGCCAACAACAACGGCGACGCTTCCTCGTCGGTGACAGGCTCCTACAACACCTCGAACGCGGCCTCGAACAGCAACCTCGAGGGCCGTGCGGCGAACAACACCATCACCAGCATCGGCAACATGGCCAACAATGGCGGCAGCGCGAACGGCGCCGCCGGCCGCGGCGCGGAGGGCGGCAGCGCCTTTGGCGGCAACGCCAACGGTAGCAATGGCGGCGACAGCGGCGCCGCGCGCGGCGCCAACGGCATGGCTGGCGGCGACGGCGGCAACGCCAGCAGCGGCGCAGCGACCAGCGGCGATGCCCGCGCCGCAGCCTCGCGCGGTGGCGACGGCGGCATGGGCGGCACCACCGGTAACGCCCGCACTGGCGCCGGCGGCGACGGCGCGATGGGCGGCGACGGCGGCCGTGGCGCGGCGGGCGGCGCAGGCGGCCGCGGCGCCATGGGCGGCACCGGCGGCGACGGCGGCGGCGGTAACCTGGGCGGCAACGGCGCCGCCGGCGGCGACGGTGGCCGTGGCGGCAACGCCGACGCGACCGGCGGCCGCGGCGGTAACGGCACCGCCACCGGCGGTATCGGCGGCAATGCGGACGCCATGGGCGGCCGCGGCGCGGCTGGCGGCGCAGGCGGCGAAGCCAGCGGCGGTGCAGGCGGCGATGGCACCGGCGGCGCCGGCGGCTCGACCGGCCGCGTGGCCGGTGGCAATGGCGGCGGCAATGGCGACGTGAATGGCGGCGCCGGCGGCGCAGGCGGCGGCTCGGGCGCCACGGGCGGCACCGGCGGCATGGGCGGCAGCGGCGGCAGCGGTGGCGAAACTGGCGCCGCCAACGGCTCGGGCCAGGGCGCCACCAGCACCACCAACAGCGGCAGCGCCGGCAGCGGCGCCAACACCGCCACCGGCGGCGGCAGCGGCGGCGGCGAAGGCAGCGCCGGCAATGCCGACGCCAACAGCGGCGGCGCCACCTCGGGCGGCGCAACGGGCGGCGCAGCGACCAACAACGCAGGTTCGTCCACCTCGGGCGACGGCGGCGCGGGCGCGGCAGGCGGCACCGGCGGCAGCGGCGCTGAAGCAGGTTCGACCGGCGGCGCAGGCGCGGCTGGCGGCACCGGCACCGGCGGCAGCGGCGGCGCGGGCGGCGCCCTGTCGGGCACCGGCGGTGCGGGCGCAGCCGGTAGCGGCGGCGCAGGTTCGGCCGGCACCGGCGGCGCCGGCGCAGCGGGCGGCGCGGGCGCAGAAGGCAGCGCCACTGCCGGCAGCGGCGCAGCAGGCACCGCGAACGGCGGCGAAGGTGCGACCGGCACCGCGAACGGCGGCGCTGGCGCGTCCGGCGGTACCGGTGGTGCGGGCGCCGCAGGCGGCGCGGGCGGCACGGGCGCCGGAGGCGGCGCAGGCGGTGCAGGTGCTGCAGGCGGCACCGGCGGCAATGGCGCGGCAGGCGGCACCGGCGGCAGCGGTGCGGCCAGCGGCGCTGCCTCGAATGCTGCGGGTGACGGCGGCGCGGGCGGCGAATCGACCGGCGGCAGCGCCACCAGCGGCGCGGCCAGCTCGGGCGCAGCGACCGGCGGCGCCGGCGCGGCCGGCGGCGCAGGTGGCAGCAATACGTCGGGCGAGGGCGGCGCGGGCGGCACCAATACCGGCGGTGCAGCCACCGGCGGCAACGGCGGCGAAGGCACCGGCGGCAATGGCGGCAGCCAGAGCGTGACCACCGGCGCCTTCAACATGTCGAACAGCATGTCGGGCATTGCCCAGACCGCTGCCGGCGTGTCGGTGATCAGCCAGAACGGCGGCTTCACCTCGCTGGTCCAGCAAAGCGTCAACGTTCAGTCGAACATGAACGTCGGCCAGTAACCACGCAGTTCCCGCCGCACGGCGCCAGCCGTGCGGCGGCTTTTCATCCCCAGCTCGCCTGCGCCCGGCTGCATGGCCATCGTGCGCTCTTCGGTAATTCCAGCATTATCTGCCCTTCCCCCTCCCCGATTTCCCCGCCTCTCCGGCTTCAATTTCTCCTACATATGCGTGGCAAGCCAAACCAGGTAGCCGAGCCCGTCAGCCCTTGCGCTGTTACAGCTTGATACAGTCTGGTGACGGTTCCGTGTCAAGTGTCACAGGATTGAGACAGGCTTTCGCGAACTTGTTGAATCATCCCATCAATCCAGTCCTACAAGCTTGCTCAACATAAAAATGCGTAATTTAATCAAAGGCTTGCAAAACAAACGCAAGCTGGCACGCAAACTGCTACTAGGGGAGTGGACCGGTGGCATAGGACGCCGGGCATATCAACTTTTCGGTGACACATAGGGGAGTAACAGATGAAGCGCACACTTCTGGCGACCGCGATCGCACTGGCATTCGGCATGGCCCACGCACAAGCACAAGACGGCAACACCGCAGGCGAAGTCCGCGGCGGTAACACCCAGACTCAAACCACTGACCAGAGCAACAACTCGGACAACCGCAACTCCTCGGGCCAGAACCGTAGCACCGGCAACGCCAACGCTGCCGACGTGGCGGCTGCCGCTGCCAACAACAACAGTACCTCGAGCTCGAGCGTGGACAGCTCGTTCAACAATTCGAGCGCGACCGCGACCAGCACCCTGACCGGCACTGTCACCGGCAACAACATCAATAACATCGGCAACACTGCCGCCAACAGCGGCAACGCCAACGGCGCAGCCGGCAACGGCGCGGCCGGCGGCGACGCTACCGGCGGCGCAGCCCGCGGCGGTGACGGCGGCGCCAGCGGCGCGGCACGCGGTGCCAACGGCGCGATGGGCGGCGCAGGCGCAGCCGGCCGCAGCGGAGACGCCACCAGCGGCGCGTCCGACGTCGGCGCCTCGAACGGCGGCATCGGCGGCGCCGGCGGCGACACCGGCAACGCACGCACCGGCGCCGGCGGCGCGGGCGCAGCAGGCGGCATGGGCGGCAACGGCGCCACCGGCGGCGACGGCGGCCGCGGCGCGGCCGGCGGCATCGGCGGCGCAGGCGGCGGCGGTAACACCGGCGGCGCCGGCGCAATCGGCGGCATGGGCGGCAACGGCGGCAGCGCCGATGCCACCGGCGGCCGTGGCGGCAACGCCGACTCGATGGGCGGCGCAGGCGGCACCTCGACCTCGACCGGCGGCAACGGTGCACGCGGCGGCGACGCTGGCTCGGGTACCGGCGCCAATGGCGGCATGGCCAGCGGCGGCATGGGCGGCAACGCCGGCAACCTGAATGGCGGCAATGGCGGCGGCAACGGCTCCGTGACCGGCGGCATGGGCGGCAGCGGCGGCGGCTCGGGCGCCAACGGCGGCGCAGGCGGCGCGGGCTCCTCCGGCGGCATGGGCGGCGCCAGCGGCAGCGCCACCGGCTCGGGCCAGGGCGCGAGCGGCACCGCGACCAGCGGTGGCGCCGGCAGCGGCGGCAACATGGCGAACGCCGGCAGCAGCGGCATGTCGGGCGAGATGGGCGGCGGCACCGGCGGTGCGGCCACCTCGAACAGCGGCGAAGCCTCGTCGGGCGCAGCGAGCACCGGCACCGTGTCGAACACGGCGGGTGACTCGATGTCCGGCGCCGGCGGCGCGGGTGCGGCAGGCGGCGCGGGCGGCGCAGGCGCGGCCGGCACCTCGACCGGCGGCGCAGGCGCGGCAGGCGGCGCTGGCGCGGGCAGTACCGCCGGTAACGGCGCGGCCCTGACCGGCACCGGCGGCGCAGCAGGCGCCGGCACTGGCGGCGCAGGCGGCGAAGGCACCGGCGGCACAGGCGGCGCAGGCGGCGCAGGTGCGGCCGGCACCTCGGCCGGCGGCGCTGGCGCAGAAGGCAGCTCGACCGCAGGCGCAGGCGCGGCAGGCAGCGCCACCGGCGGCGCAGCAGCGGCAGGCGGCGCCGGCGGCATGGGCGGTGCAGGCGGCGCAGGTGGCGCCGGTGCGGCAGGCGGCGCAGGCGGCGCCGGTGCGGCAGGCGGTAACGGCGGTGCCGGCGCCGAAGGCGGCGCAGGCGGTTCGGGTGCGGCCAGCGGCGCGGCTTCGAACACCAGCGGCGCAGGCGCAGCGGGCGGCGCAGCCACCGGCGGCACCTCGAACAGCGGCACGGCCACCTCGGGCGAAGGCATGGGCGGCGCCGGCGGCGAAGGCGGTGCAGGCGGCAGCAATACCTCGGGCGCCGGCGGCGCAGGCGGCAGCAACACCGGCGGCGCAGCCACCGGCGGTGCGGGCGGCGCCGGTACCGGCGGCAACGGCGGCACCCAGTCGGTGACCACCGGCGCCTTCGACATGTCGAACACCATGTCGAACATCGCCCAGGGAGCTGCAGGCGTCTCGGTGATCAGCCAGAACAACGGCTTCTCGTCGCTGATCCAGCAGAGCGTCAACGTTCAGTCGAACATGAACGTCGGCCAGTAAGCCAGGCAGTCCCCGCCGCGCGGCCCGGCCGCGCGGCGGTTTTCCGCACCAAGGGAGAATTTTATGAAACCTGTGTACCGATTCGTGATGGCGGCGCTGGTCGCGCTCCCGCTGGCGGTCCAGGCCGCCGATCCGGAGAAGCTGCCGGTCAGGATCAGCTTCCTGAACGAAGTGAAGGTCGCGCCGCTTGATGCAGGCGCCACCAGTGGCTGGGGCGAGGCCGCCTCCAGCGAACGCCTCGGCCGCACCAGCGGCAAGGACGATACCGTGCATACCGAAGCGGTGCTGGGCGGTACGGTAGGAAACAACACCGCCGTCAACACCGTCAGCGGCAACAACGTCATCGACCAGGGCTCGTTCGCCAATGCCCAGGGTCTGCCGATGGTGATCCAGAACAGCGGCTCGAACGTGCTGATCCAGAACGCCACCGTCATCAACCTGCGCCTCCAATAGCATGAAAGCCTTATGAAACAGTTTGTCGCCATCTCTGCCGCCCTGTGCGGCATGCTGCTGGCACCCCGGTGCCCGGCATCGGCCATCGAGCTGGCAGTCGGCCAGCGCGCAACGGTGCCGGTCACTTCTCTCAAAGAGATCAAGTTCCGGGCGACCACCCGCCAACAGTTCGACTTCAGCTGCGGCTCGGCTGCGCTGGCCACCCTGCTGACCTACCACTACGCCACCCCGGTTACCGAGAAGGAAGTCTTCGAGAAGATGTTCCTCACCGGCGACCAGGCCAAGATCCGCCAGCAGGGCTTTTCCATGCTCGACATGAAGCGCTACCTGGCGACCCGCGGTTTCGTCGGCGACGGCTTCCAGCAGCCGCTGGACAAGCTGCTCGACGCCAAGCTGCCGGCCATCGTCCTGATCACCGACCGCGGCTACAACCACTTCGTCGTCATCAAGGGCGCCGAGGATGGCCGCATCCTGCTGGGCGATCCGTCCAGCGGCGCCCGCGCCGTGACGCGCGAACGCTTCATGGAGCTATGGGCCAACAAGCTGCTGTTCGTGGTGCACAAGTACCCCGGCAAGACAGTGGCCTTCAACGGCGCCGACGACTGGCGCGCCGCCCCCCGTGCGCCGCTCGGCACCGGTATCAACAACGAGCAATACAGCCAGAGCCTGCCGAAATTCGGCCCTAGCGATTTTTGAAAGGATCAGCCATGCACTGGCTCATACACGCATGCCGTGCCCTCGCAGCCACGCTGCTGGCCGGCGCCTGCAGCACGGCACTGGCCCAGGACAAGGGCGCCGTCATCGACGCCGAGGAATGGGCGCCGGTCGACACCGCCATCCTGGAGGGCGCCCGCGGTGGTTTCGACACGCCGGGCGGCCTCAACATTTCGCTCGGGATCGAGCGGGTGGTGTCGATCAACGGCGAAGTGCTGTCGCGCACCAATGTCGCGATTCCGGACGTCGCCAACATGACCGCCGCCCAGGTGGCGGCCGCGAGCGAAGCGCTGGGCACTGCGCGCCTGATCCAGGTGGGCGGCAGCAATTTCGCGCCCTCGGACTTCGGCCTGGGCGGAGGCGCGACCTTTGTGCAGAACAGCCTGGATAACCAGGCCATCCTGGCCCAGACCACGATCAGCTCGACCGTGAACAGCATGGCCCTGATCAAAGACCTCAATTTTCACTCAACAATTCGGGACGCAATCGTGCGCTCGGCAGGAAGCCTGTAGTATTGCAATATTAATAATTTCCCGTCGGAGAAACGCATGAGCACTCACGTCGCGCGCCTCGGCGCCGCCAGCCTGGCGGCGTTGCTGCTGGGACCAGTCGCCCAGGCACAGGAGGTATCCGCTGCCGAGCCGGACAAGACGTCCGAGCTGGCCACGCTCAAGGCCGAACTGGCTGCCCAGCGCGAACTCGTCGACAAGCTGATGCGCGAACTGCAGGCCCAGCGCGCGAAAATCGAACGCATCGAAGAACGGCGCGACGCCACCCAGCCGGTGTTGGCCGACAACCTGTCCCTGCCGCCGCGCCTCGACGACAGCCTGCTGGCCGAACAGCGCGGCACCGGCGGCCAGAATGCCGGCGCACCGGCCCAGAACCAGCGCCCACCCTCGACCCCGGCGCCGGTCGTCCCGGGCCCGGCGCCCAGCCAGCCGGCCGCGCGCGCGCCGGCGCAGGCCCAGCAAAATACCGCGACCCGCAACCAGAAGGACCAGCGCCCGCCCGAAGTGGCGCCGCTGTTCGAAGCCCCGGGCGTGCTGACACCGCGCGGCAAGTACATCCTCGAACCGGCCCTGCAGTTCGGCTACTCGTCGAGCAACCGGGTGGCCCTGGTCGGCTATACCGTGATCCCGGCGCTCCTGATCGGCCTGGTCGACGTGCGCGAAGTGAAGCGCAATACCTTCACCGGTTCGATCACCGGCCGCACCGGCCTGAACAACCGGATGGAAGTCGAGGTGAAGGTACCCTATGTGTACCGTTCGGATGCTACCGTCAGCCGCGAGATCTTCACCGGCACGGCGGTCGAACGCGTGTTCGATACGAGTGGCAAGGACCTGGGCGACATCGAGATCGCCGGCCGCTACCAGCTGAACAACGGCGGCGCGGACAAGCCCTATTACATCGGCGGCCTGCGCTACAAGTCGACCACCGGCAAGGACCCGTTCGAAGTCGTGACCGACTGCCAGACCCGCTGCATCGGCGAGAACGTCACCGGCACCGGCCTGCCGCTGTCGCTGCCGACCGGCTCCGGCTTCCACTCCTTGCAGGGCAGCCTGACCTGGCTGTTCCCGTCCGACCCGGCGGTCTTCTTCGGCAACCTGAGCTACCTGCACAACTTCAAGCGCAGCAACGTGCAGCGCCTCGTGCGCAACGGGATCCGCGAACCGCTGGGTGAATTGTCCCCGGGCGGCATCATCGGCTTCAACTTCGGCATGGGCCTGGCGCTGAACGACAAGGCTTCGCTCAGCCTTGGCTACGACCACAGTACCGTGGCGCGCATGAAACAGAATGGCCGCACGGTGCCGGGCTCGGTGCGTACCCAGCTCGGCACCCTGCTGCTCGGCTTTTCCTACCGCCTCAACGACAAGCGTTCGCTGTCCGTGGCGGTGGGCGCGGGCGTGACGCGCGACACCCCGGACGTGTCGCTGACGGTAAGGATGCCCCTCAGTTTTTGACGATGTGAGGACCTTGCGGCTGCTGCCGGAGACCGGCGGCCACAATGTTAAAAGAAGGCAAGCGCACGATTGAAAAACTTGCTTCCTTTTTAAAAAATTGTCTCTATAATCATTTTTGCAATGTTGGGCCCGCCGCTGGTTGTACTGCCTCCTGACGGACGACAAAGCAATAACATAGATAAACTTCAAGAGGGAATTACCATGGCGACTGGCACTGTAAAGTGGTTCAACGATGCAAAAGGTTTCGGCTTCATCACCCCGGACGGCGGTGGCGAAGACGTCTTTGCGCACTTCTCGGCAATCAATTCGCAGGGCTTCAAGTCGCTGCAGGAGAACCAGCGTGTATCGTTCGAAATCACTGCAGGCCCGAAGGGCAAGCAGGCAGCGAACATTCAGGCACAGGCCTGATTTGAGCTGAAGCTGCCCGCGCGCGGGCAGCCAGACATGAAGGGCACGTGAGCAACGTGCCCTTTTCTTTTGGCGCTGTCATCGCTGGGTGTGGAAAATGCCGATTGCCCTCTGAAGCAGCCCTTCTGGCGATGCGATGCGCTCGCCATCCAGCGCCCAGCGCCACCCGAGATAGTTCGGCAAGTATCGCGAAGCGACGCCGTGGAAGCGCGACAGCCAGCCCCGCAGGCGCTGGTGGTAGGCGTTCACGTTCTGGATGTGGACCGCACCCCGCACGCGCTCGCCTGCACTCAAATTGACGAAAGCGTGTGCAATACGCGCCTCGCGAGCAAACGTCTGGTAGGCGCGGTGTCCGTCCGTCACTAATAAAATATCCGGATCGAGGACGGGCCGCAGGTGGCGGTGCAACTGTCTGGCGGTGACCGCCGCCCGTCCCGTGACGAAGGAGCAAGTGAGTCCGCTGCGGTCGCGGGCAACCAGAATGCAGTCGTGCTGGTGGCTGATGCCCCGGTGTTGCGCCACGCCGCCGCGCTTGCGTGCCGGCCGCTCCAGTTGGCGCGATCCCTTCTGCGATTCGAGCAGGAACATTTCATCAGCTTCGGCAATGCCAGCGAGGCGCTCGGGCTGGTCATGCCTCACACCGTCGAGGAAGCGATGGCGCCAGCGAAAGCTGGTGTTGCGATGCACGCCGATCAGTTTCGCCGCCGCCCGTACGCTGCGCGAGTCGAGCATTTCCTTGCCGTAGTCCAGCCACTTGGAACGATGCCGCAGCCGGGCCAAGGGCGTACCGCTCAGAGCGCTGAAGGTGCGAGAGCAGGCGCGGCAGCGGTAGCGCTGCAGACCTCGGACGATACCGTGACGATAATGACGGCTGTTGCCGCAAGAGGGACAGCACAGGGGAGCCGGGCGCGTACTGTCGATCGCCTCGCATACCTGGTCGAGGCTAACGGCTGGGCGCAGGGCGTCGGCCAGTTGCGAACGCTGTTGCCTGGTGAGCGAAGCGACGTCGCGCAGCAAGCGGCGAAAGCCTTCGGACTTCATCGTCCCTCCTGGTCGTTTGACCCAGGTTGGACATCCACTCAGCTCAACAGTTCAATTTCTACACGTAGTGGTGACAGCGCCTTTCCTTTGGCGCTGTCATCGCTGGGTGTGGAAAATGCCGATTGACCTCTGAAGCAGCCCTTCTGGCGAAGCGATGCGCTCGCCATCCAGCGCCCAGCGCCACCCGAGATAGTTCGGCAAATAGCGTGACGCCACGCCATTGAAACGCGACAGCCAGCTGCGTAAGCGCTGGTGATAGGCGTTCACGTTTTGGATGTGGACTGCACCCCGCACGCGTTCGCCCTCATGCAGATTGACGAAGGCGTGCGCGATGCGCGCCTCGCGAGCAAACCTCCGGTAGGCGTGGTGTCCGTCAGTCACCAGCAAAACGTCCGGATCGAGGACGGGCAGCAGGTGGCGGTGCAACTGTCTGGCGGTGACCTCCGCCCGTCCCGTGACGAAGGAGCAAGTGAGGCCGCTACGGTCGCGGGCAACCAGGATGCAGTCGTGCTGATGGCTGATGCCCCGGCTATGCGCCACGCCGCCGCGCTTGCGCGCGGGCCGCTCCAGTTGGCGCGATCCCTTCTGCGATTCGAGCAGGAACATCTCATCCGCCTCGGCAATGCCGGCGAGGCGCTCGGGCTGATCATGACGCACACCGTCGAGGAAGCGGTGGCGCCAGCGAAAGCTGGTGTTGCGATGCACGCCGA
>NZ_LR733275.1:1713794-3315516 GCF_902506415.1 Massilia sp. 9I
GGGCGGCGGGGTGGCCGGCGCCGCGGGCGCCGGCGTTGGCTGCGGCGGTGGCGTCACCGGCTCGCCCGTGACCGGATCCACCTCCACCGGCGGATTGTCGACGCCCGGGTCGATGTCGATGGCGCGCAGGTCGGGGCGCTCGACGAATTCCTCGAACACCCAGTCGTCGTTCTCGCGCACCACGCCTTCCGGCTCCAGCTGTTCTTCCTGCGGCGGCACCTTGGCCAGGGCCACGCGCATGTAGTCGATCCAGATCGGCAGCGCCAGCGTGGCGCCGAACTCGCGCCCGCCGAGGGAGCGCGGTTCGTCGTAGCCCATCCAGGCCACCGCCACGACCTTGCCGCCGTAGCCGGCGAACCAGCCGTCGATTGCGTCGCTGGTGGTGCCGGTCTTGCCGGCGATATCGGTTCGTCCCAGCTGCTTGACCGAGGCGGCGCCGGTGCCGTAGCGGGTCACGTCGCGCAGCATGCTGTTCGCAACAAACGCGTTGCGCGCGTCGAGCACGCGGTCGGCGTCGGTGCGCGCGGGCGGCTTGGTCTCCTGCAGGATGGCGCCGTTGCCGTCGCGGATCTGGGCGATCAGGTAGGGTTTCACGCGGTAGCCGCCGTTGGCGAACACCGCGTAGGCGCCGGCCATCTGCAGCGGCGTCACCGCGCCGGTGCCCAGGGCGAGGGTCAGGTTCTTCGGGTGGCGCGGCAGATCGAAGCCGAAGCGGCCCAGGAACTCGTGGGTGTAGTCGACGCCGAGCGCGCGGATCAGGCGCACGGTGGTCACGTTCTTCGAATGCGCCAGCGAATTGCGCATCGTGATCGGGCCGTCGAACACGCCGTCGTCGTTTTGCGGCGACCAGGTCTCGCCCGCGTTCTCGCCCGGCATGTCGAGCGGCTCGTCGAGGATGCGGGTGCCGGGCGAATAGCCCTTGTCGAGCGCGGCCGAGTAGACGAAGGGCTTGATTGCGGAGCCGGGCTGGCGCCAGGCCTGGGTCACGTGGTTGAACTTCTGCAGGTTGTAGTCGAAGCCGCCGACCAGCGCGTGGTAGGCGCCGGTGTCGGCGTCGATCGCCACGAACGCGGCAGCCACCTGCGGCACCTGGGTGATGGCCCAGCTTTCCTTGTCCTTTTCTTTTTTCTGGCTGACGCGGATCACCGCGCCCGGCGCGATGCGCAGGGTTTCCTTGGCATTGGCGGCCAGGCCGCGCGCGGCGAACTTCAGGCCCGCACCTTCGATCGTGAGTTCGTCGCCAGAAAGAAGCTCGACCCGCACCTGCTGCGGCGACGCCGCCAGCACCATGGCCGGGATCAGGCCGTCGCTCTGCGGGCGCTTCTGCAGCGCTTCGATGATCGCTTCCTCGCGCTCGGCCGCATCCTGCGGCAGCTCGATACGCGCCTCCGGGCCGCGGTAGCCGTGGCGCTGGTCGTAGTCCAACACGTTGCGGCGCACCGATTCGTAGGCCGCGTCCTGCTCGGCCTTGAGGATGGTGGTGGTGACCACGATGCCGCGCTCGTAGGCTTCCTCGCCGAACTGGGAGAACACCGCCTGGCGCGCCAGTTCGGCGACGTAGTCGGCCTTGGTATCGAAGACCTGGCCGCCGCGCTTGAGGCGCAAGGGTTCGGCCAGGGCCTGGCGGTATTCCGCCTCGCCGATCTCGCCCAGTTCGTACAGGCGCTTGAGCACCGCGTGCTGGCGCTGCTGCGCGCGCTTCGGGTTGGCGATCGGGTTGTGGCGTGAAGGGTTTTGCGGCAGGCCGGCCAGCATCGCGGTCTCGGCCCAGGTCAGCTCGTCGAGCGACTTGCCGAAGTAGCTGCGCGCCGCGCTCGAGAAGCCGTAGGAGCGGTTGCCGAGGAAGATCTGGTTCATGTACAGCTCGAGGATCTGGTCCTTGGTGAGCGCATCCTCGATGCGGTAGGCCAGGGCGATCTCGGTGAGCTTGCGCGACAGGACCTTTTCCTTCGAGAGGAAGAAATTGCGCGCCACCTGCATCGTGATGGTGGAAGCGCCGCCGGCGCCGAAGCCTTCGCGCACGTTGGCGATGACGGCGCGCGCCGCGCCGCGCCAGTCGATGCCCTTGTGCTGGTAGAAGTGGGCGTCCTCGATCGCGAGCAGGGCCTGCTTCATGCGCGCCGGGATCTTGTCGATGGTGACGAAGTCGCGCCGCTCGACGCCGAATTCGCCGATCAGGTGATTGTCGGCGGTGTAGACGCGCAGCGGAATCTTGGGTTGATAATCGAGCACCGCGTCGATCTTCGGCACGTTCGGCAGGATCACCGTCATGACGTAGATGACGATGCCGGCCGCCAGCCCGACCATGGCGGCGAGGGCGAAGAAGACAAACATGCGCAGGCGGCGCGGGCGTTTTACGGGCTTGGTCTCTGGCTTGGTCACTACGCTACTTTCAAAACGGGCCGTATGTACGTGCCGGTACGGCACATTGTATCTTGCGCATTCTAAGGCTTCAAACTGCTTTCATTCCATTTCGGCATATGCCATAGTCACGCCTTAAGTCTTACCAAAGTATGTATTCCAAGGGACCGTCCATGCCTTACGATTCGCCTTCCGATCCGTCCGGGACCGCTTTCAAGCCCTATATCCCGGCCAGTGCGCAGCTGCCCGAGATGACGCTGCGCGCCCTCGTCATGGGCACCGTGCTGGGCATGATTTTCGGCGCCTCCTCGCTCTACCTGGTTCTCAAGGTAGGCCTCACGGTGAGCGCCTCGATCCCGGTGGCGGTCATCGCCATCACCCTGTTCCACACCGCGAAGAAGTTCGGCGCGCGCGAATCGACCATCCTCGAAAACAGCATCACCCAGACCGCCGGTTCGGCCGGCGAGTCGCTTGCCTTCGGCCTGGGTGTGACCATGCCGGCGATTATGATCCTCGGCTTCGACCTGGAGATTTCGCGGGTGATGCTGGTCGGAATCCTGGGCGGCCTGCTGGGCATCCTGATGATGATCCCGATGCGCCGCACCATGATCGTCGACGCCCACCGCGAACTGAAGTACCCGGAAGGCACGGCCTGCGCCGAAGTGCTCAAGGCCGCGGCCACCGAGACCTCGCGCGCGGCCGCCGGCGAAGCGCGCGAAGACGGTTCGGATGCCGCCCGCGACGCCAAGCGCCGCGCCATGCTGATCTTCGGCGGCTTCGGCATCGGCCTGCTGTACAAGACCCTGAGCGTGTCCTTCAAGGGCTGGCGCGACTACGTCAACTTTGAATTCGGCAGCCCGCTCAAGGGCGGCTCGGCCGGCGCCGAAGTCTCCCCGGAACTGCTGGGCGTCGGCTACATCATCGGCCCGCGCATCGCGCTGACCATGGCGGCGGGCGGCGTGCTGTCCTATCTGCTCTTGATCCCGATGATTAAATTCTTCGGCGATCTGCTGACAGTGCCGCTGGCGCCGGCCACCACGCTGATCCGCGACATGGGCCCAGACGACATCCGCAACGCCTACGTGCTCTACATCGGCGCCGGCGCAGTGGCCGCGGGCGGCCTGATCTCGCTGGTGCGCTCGATGCCGACCATCTGGAAGGGTCTCACGGGCGGCCTGTCCGGCATCGGCAAGGGCTCCGCCGCCGACAAGAGCAAACGCACCGACCAGGACATCCCCCTCAAGTGGGTCTTCATCGGCTGCCTCGCCATCATCGCCGTGATCACCGTCGCCACCCCGCTGCACATGAATTTGCTGGGCGCGCTCCTGATCCTGGTGTTCGGCTTCCTGTTCGCCACCGTGTCCTCGCGCCTGACCGGCGAAGTCGGCTCGTCCTCGAACCCGATCTCGGGCATGGCGGTGGCCACCTTGCTGTTCACCTGCCTGATCTTCCTGGTGATGGGCTGGACCGGCGGGCGCTATTACGTCACCGCGCTGTCGGTCGGCGCGATCGTCTGTATCGCCGCCAGCAATGCCGGCACCACCTCGCAAGACCTGAAGACCGGCTACCTGGTTGGCTCGACCCCGCGCCTGCAGCAGTACGCGATCCTGTGCGGCGCCTTTGCCTCGGCGCTGATCCTGGGCCCGATCCTGCTGAAACTGAACGAAGCGGGCACGGTCTATGTGCCGGCAGCCCAGGTGGCGCCTGGCTTGACCGTGGATGCGTCGAAGCTGCATGAAACCGCGCAGTTGCAGGGCCCACAGGCGGCCACCGATAGCAAAACCTACAAGGTGTGGCAGAAGAGCGATACCGTGGGCGGCCCGGCCGGCAAATACCTGGTGGCGGACGACGGCAAGCTGGCCTACCTGGTCGACCCGGGCATCAACGGCACCCACAAGGTCCGTCCTGACGGTACCGAAGTGAAGAAGTACGACGCACCGAAGGCGGTCCTGATGTCCTACATCATCAAGGGCATCCTCGACCAGCAGCTCCCATGGACCCTGGTGCTGTTCGGCGTGATGATCTCGGTGGTGCTGGAGATGGCGGGCGTGCACGCGCTGGCCTTCTCGGTGGGTGTCTACCTGCCCCTGGTCTCGACCTTGCCGATTGCCGTCGGCGGCCTGGTGCGCTGGGTGGCGGATCGCCGCAACAGCAAGCTGCCGCAGTACGCCGAGATGAACGAGGAAGAGCGCCAGGCCGCGGGCGACCGCAGCTCCGGCACGCTGCTGGCGTCGGGCTACATCGCCGGCGGCGCGCTGGCCGGCATTATCATCGCGATTACCGCGGGCGTGCTGACTGACTTCGACAGCCGCATGGCCAAGTGGGCGGAAAGCGCGAACCCCTTCTTCGCGGGGCCGGATTCGAACCTCCTGACCCTGATCCCGTATGCCTTGATCATCGCGCTGCTGTACTGGGTGGCGCGAGAGAAAGCGAAGCGCTAAAGCAAATGGCCCGGAATCCCGGGCCATTTTTTTATCCATGCTCCTTCAGACGAAGGCCAGGTCGTGATGCCGGATCGCGTCGTCCAGCCAGTCCCTGGTATGCCCGAAACGGTAGCCAAGCGCCTTGGCGCGCGAGGTGTCGAGCGCCAAAGGCGTGGCGAAATCGAAGGGCGACAGCAGTCCCGGCGCTTCCGGCTGCACTTTCCCGCTGCGCGGGGTCTCGTCGAGCACTTCCGCGACGCGGGCGTGCAGCTCGAAAGCCGACAGGGCGCCATCGCAGGCGGCGTTGACCGGGCCAACGAAGTCCTGCATGCCGGTCCAGGCCAGGAAATCGGCTGCTTCGTGGGCTTCCATGAAGGAGACCCTGGCGGCGGCGTTCGCATAGCGCAGGGTGCCTTTCATGCGCACCAGGTCGACGTAGTAGGCCAGGCGCGCGGTGAAATCTTCCGGTCCGCCCAGTACGTGGGCCAGGCGCACGGTCGCCAAGGGAAGGCTGCCGTCGCGCACCAGGTAGGCCTCGGCCTGTACCTTGCCCGCCACGTAGCTCTCGATGGCGCGCGCCGGGTCGTGCCAGGGATAGGCGGTGTCGATCGGCTGCGCCAGCACCGGCAGGTCGCTTTCGCGGAAGGCGTCGCGCGGAGCGGCGTCGCGGTAGGCGTCGATGGTCGAGGTCATCACGTAGCGCCCGACCTTGCCGGCGAAGACGCGCACCGAAATGGCGGCGTCCAGCGGCGAATAGCACATCTGGTCGTAGACGATGTCGAAACGTAGGTCGCGGAAGGCATTGCGCATCGCCTGTTCGCTGCGCCGGTCGACGCGGATGCGGGAGATCCGCGTGCCGAAGGGGTCCGGTGCGTAGCCGCGCGTGGCAATGGTCACGCGGTGGCCCGCGCGCAGCAGGCGCTGGACGAGGAGTTTGCCGAAATAACGGGTACCGCCGATCACCAGTATATTTTTTGGCATGACTTTTCCTTATTGGATCGAGTATATTTTCTGCAAAGCAGCAAAAACCTTCAACCGAGAAAAAGTACAGACGTTGAATAAGAAAAACTTATGCATGGAGGCGGCATGAAACCCTTGCGCAGCCTGTCCGGCCTGATCGACTTCGACTGCGCGGCGCGCTGGGGCAGCTTCAAGCTGGCCGCCCGCGAGCTGCACAAGACGCCCGCGGCAGTCAGTCTACAGGTGAAGCAGCTGGAAGAAAACGTCGGCTTCCCGCTATTCGTGCGCCATCCGCGCCACATCTCGCTGACCGAAAAGGGGCAGGAACTGGCGATCGCCACCGGCCGCATGCTGGCCGACCTGCGCGCCAAGGTGGCGGCGCTGCAGCGCGGCGACGAGGAAGCGGTGCTGCGCATCTCGACCACGCATTCCTTCGCCATCAAATGGCTGGTGCCGCGCATGCACCGCTTCACCAAGCTCTATCCGGAACTGGACATCCGGATCGATTCGAACGACGCGCCGGTCGACCTGCAGGCCGACAGCACCGACGTCGCCGTCCGTTACGGAACGGTGGTCGATGCCGATCCGGCAGTGCTGTTCCGCGAGCGCCTGGTGCCGGTCTACAGCCCCGAGCTGCTGGCGCCCGGCCAGGAGGCCTTGAGCCTGGCCGACCTGCCGCAGCATAATCTGCTGGTGGTGCAGTCGCCGGAAGCGTGGCTGCAGCTGCTGAACGAGAACCGGGCGCTGAAGGGCAAATACGACTTCTCGCGCGTCTACACGCACTGGGGCGTGCTGGTGCAGGCGGCGGTGGCGGGGCAGGGCGTGGCGCTGGTGCCCTACGGGATCGCGTATGAAGACATCAAGTCGGGCGCGCTGCGCCAGATCCCCTGCAAGAGCGCGCGCTTCGAGAGCGGCTACCGCTTCCTGGTCAATCCGCACAAGGAGCACATGCTCAAGGTGCAGCGCTTCCGCGACTGGATGGTGGCCGAGATGCGCGAGATGGAGTCGACGCTCGACCGGCGCTGAATCAACGAGATAAAAAAACGGCAGCTCGAGAGCTGCCGTTTTTCATTGGGTAGCGAGACGCTTACTTCACGCCGTGCATGATCTTCTGGATGAGCGGCGCCAGCAGGAACAGCAGCACGCCGCCGCCCAGCAGGATCCAGAAGCCGAAGGTGTAGCCGTCCAGGGCCGAGGCCACCGACATGCCGGTCTCGCCCGAGACGTGCGAGGCGAAGATGCCCGACAGGTTGTTGCCGATACCGGTCGACAGGAACCAGCCGCCCATGCCCAGGCCCACCAGGCGCGTCGGCGCCAGCTTGGTAACCATCGACAGGCCAATCGGCGACAGGCACAGCTCACCGATCGATTGCACCACGTAGACCGCGAACAGGGTCCAGAACGGAATCTTGCCGTTGTCGTCGATCAGCTGGGTCAGCGCGTACATCAGCAGGCCGAAGGCCAGGCCGTTGAAGATGATGCCGAGGCCGAACTTGCGCGGGATCGACGGGTTCACGTTGCGCTTGCCCATCGCGACCCAGATCGCGGCGATGATCGGTGCGCAGACGATAATGGCGATCGAGTTCACCGACTGGAACCAGGCCACCGGGAAGGTCCAGTCGCCGAAGTTGCGGTTCACGATCTGGTCTGCCAGGAAGGTGAACGAGGAACCGGCCTGCTCGAAGAAGCACCAGAACAGGATGTTGAAGACGAAGATGATCATCATGGCGATGGTCTTGTCGCGCGCAACCTTGCCTTCGCGGACACCTTCGACGATCAGCATCAGCGCGAGGGCGACGAACAGCACCGACAGCACGATCTGCAGGTTGGCGGCGCCGGCCTGCAGCAGCAGGTAGACGCCCGGGATCACGACCAGCGAACCGATCACGACGCCGATCAGGCGCTTCGGATTGGCCAGCTCGCCGACCGGGGCGCCGATGCCCTTCAGTTGCTTGCGGCCGATGTAGAACCACACCAGCGAGATCAGCATGCCGATGCCGGATGCGAAGAACACGACCTTGTAGGCCGGTGTGTCGCCGGTGTTGAAGACGTTCTGCGCCAGCTGCTGGGTCAGGATCGGCGAGATGAATGCGCCGGCGTTGATGCCCATGTAGAAGATGGTGAAGCCCGAATCGCGGCGGGTGTCGTTCAGCGTGTACAGCTGGCCGACCATGGCCGAGATGTTCGGCTTGAACATGCCGTTACCGACGATGATGGTGGCCAGGCCCAGCTTGAACAGGTCCTGGTTCGGGATCGTGATCATGAACAGGCCGGCCGCCATGAAGATCGCGCCGACGAGAATCGAGCGCTGGTAGCCGATGACGCGGTCGGCAATGTAGCCGCCGAAGACGGCGCCGGCGTAGACCAGCGCGAGGTAGGAACCGTAGGTCAGGTTGGCGTCGGCCTGGCCGACCGCGTCGCCGCCGTAGAACTGGGCGACGATGTAGAGCACCAGGGCCCAACGAATGCCGTAGAACGCGAAACGCTCCCAGAATTCAGTCATGAAGAGCATCCACAGCGGAGCTGGATGGCCCATGATCTGTTTGAATTCTGGAATCGGTCCCTTGGCTGAAGTAGCTGCACCGCTCATGCGGTTCCTCCCGAAATTAGTTATCAACTCGATGGTTTTTTGATGGAATCGCCGTATGCATGGAAATTCCAGTTGGCACGCATTTTAGTGTAAATCGGTCATCGCAAGCGAACTTTTTCTGGTTGTGGTATTGACGGCCTTGAGCGGGGTGATTTGCCTATGAGCCTTGTCCCAATCGGGGCGCAAAACCTCCCGCTTTCGCGTATATTGGCAGCCAGGCCAGTCCGTTTTACCGTTAGAGGGTGTGAAAAAACGGCCATGGCAAGGCGCCGAGTCGAAGACAGTACGTTAGTACGGCGAGACGAGGCAACGCAGCCAGGGACGAATTTTTCACACCCTCGTAGAAAGGGATAAAAAAACCATGACCCATGAAGTAATCGACGTTCTCATTTCTCCGGAAGGCCGCCTCGAAGTCCTGTCGAAAGCCGAAGTCGCCAAGCTGCTCGACACCAGCAAGAGCGGTTTGTACGATATCTTCCGCAAATGCGCGCTTGCCGTGCTCAATTCTGGCAGCTCGATCGACGACGGCAAGGAACTGCTGGAGCGTTACAAAGATTTCGAAATCAGCATCCTCCAGCGCGAGCGCGGCATCAAGCTCGACATCCGCAGTGCGCCGGCCCACGCCTTCGTCGACGGCAAAATGATCCGCGGGATCCACGAACACCTGTTCTCGGTGCTGCGCGATATCGTTTATGTACATTTCGAAGTCACCGATAATCCGAAATTCGACCTGAACCGCCCGGAAGGCATTACCGACGCGGTGTTCCATATCCTGCGCAACGCCAACGTGCTGCAGCCGCAGCGCAGCCCGAACATGGTCGTGTGCTGGGGTGGCCACTCGATCAACCGGGTGGAATACAACTACACCAAGGAAGTCGGCTATGCGCTCGGCCTGCGCGAGCTCGATATCTGCACCGGCTGCGGTCCGGGCGCGATGAAAGGCCCCATGAAAGGCGCGGCCATCGGCCATTCGAAACAACGCATTTCGGGCGGGCGTTATCTCGGCATTTCCGAGCCGGGCATTATCGCGGCCGAATCGCCAAATCCGATCGTGAACGACCTGGTGATCATGCCGGACATCGAAAAGCGCCTCGAGGCGTTCGTGCGCACCGGCCACGGCATTATCGTGTTCCCGGGCGGCGCGGGCACCGCCGAGGAAATCCTGTACATCCTCGGCATCCTGCTGCACCCGGACAATGCGGAACAGCCGTTCCCGCTGATCTTTACCGGTCCGGCGACGGCGCGCGCGTATTTCGAGCAGATCGACCAGTTCATCGGCCTGACCCTCGGCGCGCAGGCGCAAAAGCGCTACAAGATCATCATCGACGATCCGGATGCCGTGGCCAGGGAAATGTACAACGGTATCAAGATGGTGCGCGAGTTCCGCAAGGCGCACAGCGACGCCTATTACTTCAACTGGCGCCTGAAGATCGACCCGGAATTCCAGAAGCCTTTCCGTCCGACCCACGAGAACATGCGCAACCTGAAGCTGCATCGCAACCAGGAGTCGCACAATCTGGCGGCCAACCTGCGCCGCGCCTTCTCGGGCATCGTGGCCGGCAACGTGAAGGAAGAGGGGATCCGCGCGATCGAACAGCACGGCAAGTACGAGATCCACGGCGAAAGCGCCATCATGGGGCCGATGGATGCGCTGCTGGCCTCCTTCGTGGAGCAGAGCCGCATGAAACTGCCGGGCAAGGCCTATACGCCTTGCTACACGGTGATTCAATAATCGCACGGCGATAAAAAAAGGCGGCCACGCTTGCGCGGGCCGCCTTTTTTCATGTGAGCTTGAGGGCTCAGTCTTCCTTGCGCAGGTGCGGGAACAGCAGCACGTCGCGGATGTTCGGCGAGTCGGTGATCAGCATCATCAGGCGGTCGATGCCGATGCCGCAGCCGCCGGCCGGCGGCATGCCGTATTCCAGCGCGCGGATGTAGTCGGCGTCGTAGAACATCGCTTCATCGTCACCGGCATCCTTGGCGGCCACCTGCGACAGGAAGCGCGCGGCCTGGTCTTCCGGATCGTTCAGCTCCGAGAAGCCGTTGGCGATCTCGCGGCCTACCATGAACAGCTCGAAGCGCTCGGTGATGCCTTCGCGGGTGTCCGAGGCGCGCGCCAGCGGCGACACTTCGACCGGATAGTCGATGATGAAGGTCGGCTCCCACAGCAGGGCTTCGGCGGTCTCTTCGAACAGCGCCAGCTGCAGCGCGCCCAGGCCGGACGTGGCGAAAGGCTTGACGCCGAACTTGAGCAGTTCCTGCTTGAGGAAGTCCATCGAGTTCAGCTGCTCCTGGGTGTAACCCGGGGCGTACTTGTCGATCGCTTCGACGATGGTCAGGCGCTGGAAGGGCTTGGACAGGTCCAGCTCGCGGCCGCCGTAGGTCAGCACGGCACTGCCGTTCGAATCGATGGCGGCCTGGCGGATCACCTGTTCAGTGAAGTCCATGATCCACTTGTAGTCGGTGTAAGCCGCATAGAATTCCATCATCGTGAATTCCGGGTTGTGACGGACCGACACGCCTTCGTTGCGGAAGTTGCGGTTGATCTCGAACACGCGGTCGAAGCCGCCCACCACCAGGCGCTTCAGGTAGAGCTCAGGCGCGATGCGCAGGTACATTTCCATGTCCAGCGCGTTGTGGTGAGTGATGAAAGGCTTGGCCGCGGCGCCGCCCGGGATCGGGTGCAGCATCGGCGTTTCGACTTCCATGAAACCGTGCTTTTCCATGAAGCGGCGCATCGAAGACATCGCGGCGGTACGCGCCTTGAAGGTGCGGCGCGTCTCTTCGTTCATGATCAGGTCGACGTAGCGCTGGCGGTACTTGGTCTCCTGGTCGGCCAGGCCGTGGAACTTGTCCGGCAGCGGACGCAGGGACTTCGAGATCAGGCGCAGCTTGGCGACCTTGACGGTCAGCTCGTCGGTCTTGGTCTTGAACAGCGTGCCTTCGATGCCCAGGATGTCGCCCAGGTCGTAGCTGCGCAGCGCTTCCATGGCTTCTTCGCCGGCGGAATCGAGCGTGATGTAGATCTGGATACGGCCGCTGGCCATCGGGCCCGAGCTGTCCTGCAGGGTCGCAAACGCGGCCTTCTTGCCGGCTTCGCGGCGCAGCATCATGCGGCCGGCCACGACCACGTTCACCGGCTCGGCTTCCAGTTCCTCGCGGGTCTTGCCGCTGTAGGTCTCGACCAGGTCGGCCGCCTTGTGCTGGGGGACGAAGTCGTTCGGGAAGGGATTGCCCTGCTGGCGCAGCGCGCCCAGCTTGGCGCGGCGCTCGGCCATGATCTTGTTTTCATCGAGCGCCGGCACCGGCGTCTGCTCTTGGTTTTCCGTAGTCATGATTGGATAGACAGTTCTTATTAAGTTCAGGCGAACAGGAGTTCGGCCTTCAGTTCGGTGAAGTCGCTCACGATGGCGATGACGTTGTCGAAGCCGGCGAAGTTGGATGCGGGCAGGGTGGTCGTCAGGACGATGCAGCGCATGCCTGCGCGGCGCGCCGCTTCCACGCCCAGCGGCGCGTCTTCGAACACGATGCAGTGCTCGGGCGCCACGCCGCACAGCTCGGCCGCTTTCAGGAACACGTCCGGATGCGGCTTGCCGCGGGCGACGTCGGTCGCCCCGACGATCGCGTCGAAGTGGCGGCGCAAATCCAGGCCGTCGAGGGTGAACTCGACGTTGGCCGGCGGCGCGGCGGTGCCGACGGCGAGCTTCACGCCCTTCGCCTTGGCTTGCGCGATCAAGGCATCGAAGCCGTCGACCGCCTTGCGGTGCGGTGCGTAGAGCTCGCGGTAGACCGATTCCTTCTCGTGGTTGAGCGCCGCGACTTCCTGGTCGCTCAGCTGCTCGCCCAGGTAAGTGCGAATGATCTCGCCACCCTGGCGGCCGGCCGTCGCGCGGAAGAATTCATCCGCGTCGATCTTCTCGCCGCGGCGCTCGAAGAAGGTGATCCACGAGTCGGTGTGGAAGGCCATGTTGTCGACGATGGTGCCATCCATGTCGAACACGAAAGCCTGCTGCGGAGTCGTCATCGCTTACACACCCTGCTTGAGCGAAGCGGAGATGAAGTCGTCCAGGTCGCCGTCCAGCACGTTCTTGGTATTGCCGGTTTCAAAACCGGTGCGCAGGTCCTTGATGCGCGACTGGTCCAGCACGTAGGAGCGGATCTGGTGGCCCCAGCCGACGTCGGTCTTGGAGTCTTCCAGCTTCTGCTGCTCGCTCATGCGGTTGCGCAGCTCGAGTTCGTACAGCTTCGCGCGCAGCATGTCCCAGGCCTCGGCCTTGTTGCGGTGCTGCGAACGGTCATTCTGGCACTGCACCACGATGCCCGACGGGCCGTGCGTCAGGCGCACCGCGGAGTCGGTCTTGTTGATGTGCTGACCACCGGCGCCCGATGCGCGGTAGGTATCGATGCGCACGTCGGCCGGGTTGATTTCGATTTCGATCGAATCGTCGACTTCCGGATAGACGAACAGCGAGGTGAACGAGGTGTGGCGGCCGTTGGCCGAGTCGAACGGCGACTTGCGCACTAGGCGGTGCACGCCGGTCTCGGTGCGCAGGTGGCCATAGGCATACTCGCCATCGACCTTGATGGTGGCGGTCTTGATGCCCGCGACTTCACCCTCGGACTGTTCCAGGATCTCGGCCTTGAAGCCCTTGCGTTCGCAGTAGCGCAGGTACTGGCGCAGCAGCATCGAGGCCCAGTCCTGGGCCTCGGTACCGCCGGCGCCGGCCTGGATGTCGATGAAGCAGTTGGCGTGGTCCATCGGGTTGCTGAACATGCGGCGGAATTCCATCGCTTCGATGGTCTTCTGGATCTCTTCGGCGTCGCCGCCGATCGATTCCAGCGTGCCGTGGTCGCCTTCTTCCTTTGCCATCTCGAACAGGTCGGTGGCGTCGGCCAGGTCGCTCTTCGCTTTCTCGAGCGTCAGCACGACGCCTTCGAGCGCTTTCTTTTCCTTGCCGAGGTCCTGGGCCCGCTTCTGGTCATTCCAGATGGTCGGGTCCTCGAGTTCCTGGTTGACCTGTTCTAGTTTCTCTGACTTGCGATCGAAGTCAAAGATACCTCCGAAGTTCGGCTTCACGGCTGGTCAGGTCGTTCAGCAGGGCGGAGATGGCATTGATGCGTTCAGCTTCCATGGTCTTTGCTAGTCTTATGAATGGGTTGAATCGAACCCTAGATTATACCCCAAGCCGCATTCGGAATCGGCTTAGCGGCGTGTTCGCTTGCTCCGCCGCATCTTAGTGCCTTATCATCGCCCGGTTTTGTCCTCTGGATCCATCATGGCCCTTCGTTCTACTTGCAAATATGGCATCGCACTGGTCCCGGTGCTGTTCAGCGTTCCCGTCCTCGCGGCGCAGGCGCCCAAGGCCGGCACGACCGCGACACTGGCCGTGCTGGAGACGACCGACCTGCACTCAAACGTGGTCGGCTACGACTACTACAAGCTGGCCGTCGAACCCTCGCATGGGCTGGACCGCACCGCCACGCTGATCCACCAGGCGCGCAAGGAATTCCCGAACACGCTCCTGCTGGACAATGGCGACACCATCCAGGGCACCGCGCTGGCGGACTACCAGGCGCAGGTCAAGCGTCTCGGGTGCGACGAGACGCTGGGCATCTACAAGATCATGAACGGCCTGAAGTTCGACGGCGCAGGCATCGGCAACCACGAATTCAACTACGGCCTGGCCTACCTCAGCCAGGTGACCGGCAACCGCTTCCAGGTCAAGGGCGTCGACCAGCCGAAGAAATGCGCCGGCCCGGCCTTCCCGATGGTGCTGGCCAACGTCTACAGCGCGAGGACGAAGAAGCCGCTGTTCATGCCCTACGCCATCATCGACAAGCAGGTGGAGGCGCTGGACGCCCGCGGCAAGCCGGTGAAGGCCGTGGTGCGCGTCGGGATCATCGGCTTTGCGCCGCCGACCATCATGGAGTGGGACAAGCGCTGGCTCGAGGGCCGCGTCTACACCACCGGCGTGGTTGAAGCCGCGCAGAAGTACGTGCCGGAGATGCGCAAGAAGGGCGCCGACCTGGTGATCGCGATCTCGCACGGCGGCCTGGATGCGGCGCCCTACACGCCGGCCATGGAAAACGCCAACTGGTACCTGGCGAAGGTAGAAGGCATCGACGCCATGCTGCTCGGCCATTCGCACCAGCTGTTCCCGAGCAAGGACAGCACTGCGCCGCAGTTCAACCTGCCGGGCGTGGACAAGGCCACCGGCCTGGTGCACGGCGTGCCGACCGTGATGGCGAACCTGTGGGGCAAGCACCTGGGCGTGATCGGCCTGCACCTGAAGCATGACGGCAAACGCTGGATGGTGGAGCGCGACAAGACCAGCGTCGAGGCGCGCGCGGCGCAGACCGGCGCCAAGAGCTACGTCGACGCCGATCCGGCCGTGATGGCGCTGGTGAAGGAAGAACACGAGGCGACCATCCGCTACGTCAAGACGCCGGTCGGCTCCACCGAGTTCCGCATGTCCAGCTATTTCGCCGACGTGGGCGACATCTCGGCCCTGCAGGTGATCAACCAGGCCCAGACCGATTACGTGCTCAAGTACGTCGCTGCCAACCTGCCGCATTACAAGGACCTGCCGGTGTTGTCGATGACCGCGCCGTTCAAGAGCGGCATCGCGGGCCCGGCCGACTACACCGACGTCAAGGCCGGCGACCTGGCCCTGAACAATGCGGCCGACCTGTACCTGTACCCGAACGCGCTGTATGCGGTGAAGGTGAACGGCGCCCAACTGAAAGCGTGGCTGGAAAAGGCGGCCCAGCGCTTCAACACCATCGACCCGGCAAAGACCGAGCCGCAGCAGCTGGTCAACCTGGCCGTGGCGAGCTATAACTTCGACACCTTGACCTCGCCCGAAGTGGCGTACGAGATCGACGTTACGCGCGCACCGGGCGAGCGTATCCGCAACCTGGTCTGGCGCGGCAAGCCGGTGGCCCCTGGCCAGGAATTCCTGGTCGCGACCAACAATTACCGCGCCAGCGGCGGCGGCCACTTCCCCGGCCTGGACGGCAGCAAGACCGTGATCGCCTCGCCCGACAACAACCGTGACGTCATGATCGCCTACGTGCGCGAAGCGAAGCACCTGACCCGCGTGGCCAATGCGGCGACCCGCAGCTGGCGCTTCGTGCAGGTGAAGACGGCCGGTCCGGTGGTGTTCTCCTCGGCGCCGGGCATGCTCGATCTGGCCCATGAGGCCGGGCTGCACAATGTCAGCCAGGTCGTAGCCGACGACGGCCGCGGCAAGGGCATGGCGCTGTACGCGATCGACCTGGCGAAATGAAGCGCTCCCTGGCGGTCTTGCTGGCCGCCCTCGTGCTGGCACAGCCGGTGATGGCCCAGCATGGCGACGAGGGCGACATCGCCCTGCGCCGAGGACTCAGCTATCGTGACGGCGGCAATGCGCCGCTGGCCGCGCACTGGCTCGGCGTCGCGGCGGCGCGGGGCATGCCGGAAGCGATGTTCCTGCTGGCGAACATGCTGCTCGAAGGGGACGGCGTGCCGAAGGACGAAGCGGCCGCGCGGCGCTGGCTGGAGGCGGCGACCGAACAGGATTATCCGGAGGCCTGGCAGCAGCTGGGAATGATGGAGAAGGATCCGGAGAAGGCGGCTCAGTATATGCGGCGGGCGGCGCATGCGCTCACGCATCGCGGTGAGCTCAAGCGCTAACGTAATGCATGCAAACTTGGATCCCCGCCTGCGCGGGGAGTCATGGGCGCCAGTGGCGCGCATGACGATCTTTAGGCTAGTGGCTTTAAAACCGTCATCCCGGCGCAGGCCGGGATCCAAGTTTGCTCGAGAGCCGGTTGCTCCGATCAATGCAGCTGCTTCTTCTCCGGCTGCACCAACACAAACGGACTCACCACCGACGCCCACAGCGTCGCATCGGACTCCGTCCAGGTCTGCGCCTGCAGGTCGCTGACCTTGGCCAGGCTGCCGGCCGCCATCCACTTCGTGATGCTTTCCTTGTCGTCATGCGCGACGCGCAGCGCGACCTCGATCAGGTCCAGTTCCTCGCTGACGTAGATCACCGAGCCGCTGGCGAAATGGCGCGCCAGTTCGCTCCAGGGGATGCGGCCGGTCTCGCGGTTGATCTTGTCGTGCAGTTCGGTGTCTTTTTCGGGATTCGTTTTCATACTCTTCAATTGCAAATGACCTCGACCGCCGGTTGCGGCGAGCCCGCCCATGTTAACCGATAGGTCTGCGCCTTGCGTACATTGCCCACCAGTGCGGGGCGGAAGCAGGCGAGGCAGGTGCCGCCCGGGTGGCGCACGCTCGGGTAGATGACCCCCATCGAGCCCTGATCGAGCAGCTCGGCCGCCAGCGCCTGCGAGGCGATGTAGCTGTCCGGGTCGAGGCAGGCCTTGTGCGCTTCCACGCCGCGCAGGTCGTGAAAGCCGGCGCTGAAGTCGGCCAGCAGCATCTGGTAGCTGACGCTGTCGTCGAAGCGGTCGATCTCGACGTACTCGACGGTCTTGTGGAAGATGACTTCGGCAAGCGCCGTCTCGGGCGCGAAGGCGCAGTACCAGGCGCCGCGTTCGCCATCGTTGAAGCGGCTGCCTTCCGGACGCGCGTAGGTGTAGGCCGCGTTAATGATGCGGAAGTTGGGCACGCCGAAGACCAGTTCGTCCATCCCGATCCCCGGCAGCAAGCCGGATTCGCCACGCAGGCGCTCGTTGGTGGCGTTGTCGAGGTCGAACAGGTCGCGCAGGACCCGGTCGTTCTCGGCCAGCGGGGCGAGCACGGAATCCTCGACGTCGGCGAAGCGCGAGGGAATCAGGCGGCAGGTGTCGTACTGGCGCAGCTGGGTGAGTTTGTGCAGCAGCGGCAAGATCAGAGACCTCCGCGGCGCGCGTCCAGCAGCTTGCGCACCGTCTGCATGGCGATCAGGCCGCCCGCTAGCATGTAGGCCAGCGGCGTGCGGCCGGCGAAGACCTGATTGGTGTTCGGCAGGTGGACCCATTCGTCGGCCAGCTTGTCGCCGTACAGGATGTGCAGGGCCTTGTAGATGCCGAGCAGGTAGGAAATGCGGGTGATGCGGTCGACCTCCAGCACCCGGTCCGGATTCTTCTTCCAGTCGTAATAGGACGAGGAGGACAGGCCGCCGAGCAGCTCGCGCGCATCGTCGTCCCGCACCTGCCAGCTTGCGGCCAGCTTGAAAAAGCCGAGCAGGGCCGAACGCGACAGGCGCTCGCGCTCGGCCCGTGAATTCAGGTCGACCAGCACCGCCGGCTCGAAGCGGCTCTTGGGGTAGGAGTAGGCTAGGCTCATGGTATTCTCCGTAATTGGAGTGGTTATACTCCGATTTCGAAATGATTGCAACTACCGGTTGTCAGCGGTGTGGTCCCGTGACAGAATCGTCAATCTTTCCTCATAGAAAAGCTTGATAGGAGTCACAGATGCGCCTGCGTTCCTTTCTCTTCTCTCTGCCATGCTCGTGCTGGCGGCTGCCGCCAGCGGCGCCATCCAGGCGCGCGAATCGAACAGCGACCTGAAAAAGCAGGTCATGGAAGCTGAGCGCGGCTTCGCCGCCACCATGAAGGCGCGCGATTTCGAGGGCTTTACCCGCTATATCGCGGACGAGGCGATCTTCTTCGGGGCTGAAGGTCCGCTGCGCGGCAAGCAGGCGATCGCCAAGGGCTGGCGCCAGTTCTACGACAAGCCGCAGGCGCCGTTCTCGTGGGAGCCGGAAGAGGTCGAGGTAGTCGACTCGGGCACGCTGGCCTATAGCGGCGGCCCGGTCTACAACCCGGCGGGCCAGCGCATCGGCCGCTTCAACTCGATCTGGCGCCTGAAAGCGCCGGGACAGTGGGAAGTGGTGTTCGACCGCGGTTCCGATTTCGGCCCGCCGCAACCGCCAAAGAAATAAGCTGGGCTCACGCCTGGCCGTGCATGTCGCGGAACAGGGCCGGGCTTACGCCGAAGCGGCGCAGGAAGGCTTTCGACAGCTGGCCCGGCGTCGCATAGCCCGTCCTGACCGCCACTTCCTTCAGTGAAGCGACCGTCGCCAGCAGCGCGCGGGCGCGGTCCAGGCGCAGGGTTTCGATGAAGCGCGCAGGCGTCTCCCCAGTGGCATCAGTGAACTTGCGGTGGAAGCTGCGCCGCGACATGCCGGCGCGGTCGGCCAGCAGGGCCACATCGAGCGGCTGGTCGAGGTGTTCGCCGATCCAGTCGAGCAGCGCGGCAAAGCCGTGCGTGGCTTTTGCCTGCGCGCCCAGCACGGGACTGAACTGTGACTGGTAGCCCGGCCGGCGCGCATACACCACCAGCATCCTGGCCACGGCGTTGGCCACCGCATCGCCCAGGTCGCGCGCCACCAGCGCCATGCACATGTCGATGCCGGTGGTGATCCCGGCCGAGGTCCACACTTTTCCATCTTCCACGTAGAGCGCGTCCGGATCGACCGTCAGCGCCGGGTAGGCGCGCGCCAGCAAGGCCGTGCCTTCCCAATGCGTAGCGACCCGGTGGTTCCTCACCAGGCCGAGATGGGCGAGGGCGAAGGCGCCGGTACACACCGAACCGTAGCGGCGCGCATTGGCGCAGGCGCGCGCCATCCAGTCGGCGAAACTGGCGTCGCGCGCCAGAGCCGACAGGCCCGCCTTGTTGCCGCCGCCGACCAGCACCGTATCGAAGGCAGCCGGATCCGCCTCGCCAATGGCCTCGGTCAGCAGCCGCACCCCGCTGCCGGAAGCGACCACGCCGCCGCGCGGCGACAGGATGTGGATCTGGTAGCTGGCACGGCCGGCTGCCTCGTTGGCGGCGGCGAACACGCTTGCCGGGCCGGTGACGTCGAGAATTTGGACGCCATCGAAGGCGATCAGGGCGATATGGCGGAGTGAATGCATTGGCAGGATTTAACCAGAGAATGGCATTCCTGCCAAGGCGCGGCTTCCTAGAATGGCGTCTCTACCAACGTAATGGAGACGCACCGTGAGCGAAACCTGCCACATCGGCCTGCTGCTGTTCCCGCAAGTTACCCAACTGGACCTGACCGGTCCCGCGCAAATCCTCAGCCGCGTGCCCGGCGCCCGCATCCACCTGGTGTGGAAGGACACGGCGCCGGTGATGACCGACGCCGGCTTTTCGATCAATCCGACCACCACGTTCGGCGACTGCCCGCAGCTCGACGTCCTGTGCGTGCCAGGCGGCTTCGGCATCATCGAGCTGCTGGGCGACACCGAAACGCTGGACTTCCTGCGCCGCCAGGCGGCTGGGGCGCGTTTCGTGAGCTCGGTGTGCAACGGCTCGCTGGTGCTGGGCGCGGCGGGGCTGCTGCAGGGTTACCGCTCGGCCTGCCACTGGAACTGGCGCGGCTTCCTGCCAAGTTTTGGCGCGATTCCGGTGGCCGAGCGCATCGTGCGTGACCGTAACCGCATTTCCGGCGGCGGCGTGACGGCCGGGATCGACTTCGCTCTGGCGCTGGCGGCCGAGCTGGCGGGGGAGGAAACGGCGCGGATGCTCCAGCTGGGCTTCGAGTACGACCCGCGCCCGCCCTTCGACTGCGGCACGCCGGAGCGCGCGGGCAGCGCCCGGGTGGCGGCCTACCAGGAGCGCCTGGGCGAACGCATGCAGGTGGCGCAAGAGGCGGTCAAGCGCGCCGCGCTGGCTTGACGAAGCCGCGGTCTTACAAGCCGGGATCGAAGCCAAGCAGCGCCTTGCCGGCGCGCGACTGTTCGACGAAAGTATGCGCCAGGGCTGCATCGCGCAAGTCGAAGCAGGTCGCCGCCGGAAAGCGGTGTACGTCGGTCTCCAGCAGGGTGTCGACGCCGCGCAGCGCGCACGCCAGTGCTTCACCGGCCAGCTTGTACACCAGGAAGTGGCTGACCGTGCCGGCCACCCGCATCATGCCGCGATAATCGAGCCGGATCTCGGGCGTGCTGGAGCCGTAGACCACGGCGCAACCGCCTTCGGCCAGGAGGGCGGGATAGAGCGGCGCGTAGAAGGAGGCATCGACATCGACGATCAGCGCGACCCCAATTCCGCCGCTGGCGTCGCGTACGGCCTGCGCCAGCGCCGCCACATCCTCATAGGGGAAGACCGCATGCGCGCCTGCCTCGCGCGCAAGGGCTGCCTTGGCCGGCGAGGCGGTGGCAAGAACACGCGCCCCGGCGCGCCGGGCAAGCTGGATCGCGTGAAAGCCGACATTGCCCGCGCCGCCCGTGACCAGCACGGTCTTGCCGGCGACGTCGACATGGCCGTGCACTGCGTGCCAGGCGGTGAGCAGCGGGATGCCGATCCCGGCACCCTGCGCCATGCCGACATTGCCCGGCAATGCGCGAACCAGGCCGGCCGGAAAGCAGACGTAGTCGGCGGCCGAGCCGTGCTGGCGCTGCCATTGCGCATTGAAGAACCAGACCCTGCGGCCCAGCAGGCCGCGGTCGGCGCCCGGACCGACATCGTCCACAACGCCGCTGCCGTCACTGTGCGGTACCACGTAGGGATAGGGCATGGCCGCGAGCGATATGCCCGCCCTGGCCTTGGTGTCCGAAGGATTCACGCCCGAATAGCCTACCCGCACGCGCACTTCGCCAGGGCCGGGCGCCGGCACCGGCATGTCCACCAGCTCGAGCACCTGCTGCGCTGCGCCCATACTCCGATACACTACAGCTTTCATACCTTCCTCCGTCGCTTGTCTGCCGCCTATTCTAGGGAGGCTGCACACCTGAACCAAGGCACGAAAATGGATGGCACCGTACAAAAAAGATCCTTGTCCTGGGACGACTTGCTGACCCTGTCCACGCTGGCCCGCAACGGCAGCTATGCCGCCACGGCCCGTGCGCTGGGGCTGACACGGGTGACGGTGGCGCGCCGCATGCGCCGGCTCGAAGAGGCGCTCGGCTACGCCCTGGTCGAAGAGCGCGTGGGGCAGGTCAGCCTGACGGAAGCGGCGCGCCAGGTCGTGGCGACGGCGCATGAGATGAATGAACTGGTGGCCGCGATCGGGCAGCAGCCCCCGCCCGCGGCCGGCCTGTCGGGACTGGTGAGGGTGACAGCACCTGAGGGCATTTCCGCCTACCTGCTGGCCCCGGCGCTGGCGCGCCTGCAGCATGCGCATCCGGGCTTGCGGATCGAGCTGCACGCCAGCTCCGCCGTCCTGAGCATCAGCCACAAGGAGGCCGACCTGGCTGTCAGGCTGGCCTATCCGGAGGACGGCAACCTGGTCGCGCTGGCATTGGCCCCGTTGCGATATGCGATGTATGCCGCAGCCGGGACGGCCGATCCGCACGCCTTGCCGCTGGCAGGCTACGACCGCGCGTGGGACGCGCTGCCGGAATCGCACTACCTGCGCAAGCATTATCCGGGACGCGAGCCGGCAATCCGCAGCAATAGCCTGGCGGCCCACTACGAGTGCGTGCGCAGCGGCGCGGCCTGCGCGCTGCTACCCGAGTACCTGGCGCGGCTGAACGGCGGCCTGGAAGCCTTGGCGGGGACGGCGCCGCTGGAAAAGCCGGTGTACCTCGTATTTCACGGGGCGCAGCGCGACAACGCCCTAATCCAGCTGGTGCGGCGCTGCATCGAAGACGCGCTCTGCGCCGCGCTGAACTAGGCTGCAGCGGTCTTTACGCCGGTTCCGCGTGCTCGACCAGCAGCTGGACCTTGGTGACGCCGTTGTACTCGTTGGCGTCCAGGCGGAAGGCGACGCGCGCGCGTTCCGGCAGGCTGTCCGTATGCCCGAACCAGATGGCGTCGTAGCGGCGGCCGTTCTTCTCGAGCAGCAGCTTGAGGTGGCGCTCCTTGAGGATGCGCTGACTCACCACGCGGAACTCGTCGCAGAACACCGGCGGCGCGAAGCCCTGGCCCCAGACCTGGCCGTCCATCTCTTCGATGAACTGCGTGGAGTAGAACTCGTCCTCGAGCGGGCCGTCGGTCTCGACGATCCGCTCCAGCTGCGCCTGCGTCAGCCAGGCCTGGCCGACCGCCTCGAACGCCTGCTGGAAGCTGTCGAAGTGGTCGGCGCGAATGGTCAGGCCGGCCGCCATGGCGTGGCCGCCGAACTTGTCGATCAGGCCCGGCACCCGCTTGGACACCAGGTCGAGCGCGTCGCGCAGGTGGAAACCCGGAATCGAGCGGCCAGAACCCTTGATCCAGCCTGCGCTACCCGGTGCGAAGGTGATCGTCGGCCGGTAGAACTTTTCTTTCAGGCGCGAGGCGACGATGCCGATCACGCCCTGGTGCCAGCCCTGGTCGAACACGCTGATCGTGCTCGCGCCCGAGGGTTCGAAGCTGTCCAGGTGGAGCAGGGCGGTGTCCTGCATCTCGGCTTCGATCTCGCGGCGCTTGAGATTGATCTCGTTGAGCTGCTGGGCGATGGCCCAGGCGCGGCCGACGTCGTCGGTCACCAGGCATTCGATCCCGAGCGCCATGTCTTCCAGCCGGCCGGCGGCATTCAGGCGCGGTCCCAGGGCGAAGCCGAGATCAAAAGGCGAGGCGCAGCGCGCTTCGCGGCCCGCCACCCGGAACAGGGCGGCTACGCCGGCATGCATGCGCCCGGCGCGCATGCGCTTGATGCCCTGCGCGACCAGGATGCGGTTGTTGGTATCTAAGCGGACCACGTCGGCCACCGTGCCCAAGGCCACCAGGTCGAGCAGGCTGTCGAGCTTGGGCTGGCTCTGCGCATCGAAGACGCCACGGCGGCGCAGCTCGGCGCGCAGGGCCAGCAGCACATAAAAGACCACGCCGACGCCGGCCAGGTGCTTGCTGGGGAAGCCGCACTCGGGCTGGTTCGGGTTGACGATCACGCGCGCGGGCGGCAGGGCGTCACCGGGCAGGTGGTGGTCGGTGACGACGACCTCGATGCCGCGCCGGTTGGCCTCCAGCACGCCATCGATGCTGGCGATGCCGTTGTCGACCGTGATGATGATGTCGGGCGACTTCTCGCGCGCCGTCAGTTCGACGATCTCGGGCGTGAGGCCATAGCCGTACTCGAAGCGGTTCGGCACGATGTAGTCGACGTTCGCGCCCATCATGCGCAGGCCGCGCAGCGCCGTGGCGCAGGCGGTGGCGCCGTCACAGTCGTAGTCGGCGACGATGGTCATGCGCTTGTTCGCGGCGATGGCGTCGGCCAGGAACACGGCCGCGGCGTCGATGTGGCGCAGCGCGCCGGGCGGCACCAGGGCCGCCAGCTCGCTCGAGAGCTCGCGCGGGTCGGTGAGGCCGCGCGACGCGTAGATGCGCGCGAGGACCGGATGGATCCCGCCCTGGCGCAGCATCTCGGAGTTGCGGAAGGAGCAGGGACGGGTGGTGATGCGGGTGGTAATGCTCAAGTCAGTCGTTCCAATGTCGGCCGGCGCCAGAACTTGCGCTGGGCCATGGCAGTCGTAGTAAATTCGGCAAGGGCTTCGCGGCTGCTGAGCACGAGGCGCAGCTTTTTCACGCGGCCCTGCACCAGCGCCGTATGCAGCGGCGCGAACAATTTTTCCTCCAGGTGCTGCACCTGCAGCACCCAGCTGCCCCAGTCGGCGGCGATGGCAGACCCGGCCAGGGTGCCAACGACAACGGTGCCGTCCTCGGCCAGCGCACCGTCGATGCCGTCCAGGCCGTCATAGCTGCGGTCGGCCATGCCGCGCACCCAGCCCGGCACGTCGACGCCGCTGAGTTTTCCCGGGGCGCGCTTGGCGCCGCTGGCCGCGCCCCACAGCCAGAACGAGTTCACCGCCGGCAGCCGGCGCGCCTCGCGCGCGGCATTGACCGGATGGCTGTGCCACAGCATCTGGACTTCGTTCTGCAGCCGACGCAGGGGCAGCGCCAGCTTCCCGCGCGGGACGAAATCGGTGAGGTCCATGCCGGTGACGGTGTCCGGGGTGGCGGCGTCGATGCCGCGCCAGTCGTCGGCGCGCAGGAACCAGGTAGAAGCGTCGCCGTAGCGCAGCGGATGGCCGATCTCCTCGCACAGCGGGGCGGCGGCCTCGAACAGAACCCGGCTTTCATCGTCCGTTAAGCCTAGATGGCGCAGATCGGCCATCATCGAATGGCTGCGCGCGATCTGGATGTGGGCCGGGTTGACGATGAACCAGGTGCCGCCCTCCGGATCGAGGCCGAAGCCGCGCATCGATGCGGCGGCGAAGGCCGGCTGGCCGTCCGGGGCCACCCCGAGGCTGCGCGCCAGCCACTGCTCGTGCGGCAGGGCGAGCGCGGTATCCGGCGCCGCGCTGCGTTCATGGGCGCTGGTGCGGGTGAGCAGGGCGGCCAGGGCAGGAGCCTGCAGGGCGCGCACCAGGTCGGGCGCGAATTCGGGGAGCGGCAGCAGGTGGGGCAGGACGAGCGTAATGTGCGACATACCGCTATTCTAGGGCAAATACGGAGTCAGCGAACGGTCGTGCGGCGGCCGCGTTCGTCGTTTTTGCGCCATGAATGCCCGATGTCTGGCAAACTGTCGGGTTGGCAAACCAATAACGCACATTTACCGTCTTCATGAGCCTCACCCACAAGCTGCCCTACGAATGGCAGGTCGGCCTGCGCTACACCCGCGCCGGCAAGCGCAGCGGGCGCAACAGCTTCATTTCCTTCATTTCGATGGCCTCGGTGGCCGGCATCGCGCTCGGCGTGGCCGCACTGATCGTGGTGCTGTCGGTGATGAACGGCTTCCAGAAGGAAGTCACGGCGCGCATGCTGTCGGTGCTCGCACACGTCGAGGTGTTCGACGCGCGCGGCGAGATGCCGGGCTGGCGCGGCGCGGTGCAGGAAGCCCTGCGCAACCCCGAAGTGCGCGCTGCCGCTCCCTTCGCCGAGACCCAGGCCATGCTGCTCAGCGACGGCGTCATGAAGCCGGTGCTGCTGCGCGGGATCGACCCGGCGCAGGAGGTGAAGGTGTCCGACGTGGCCAAGCACATGCGCGAAGGGCGCTTCGACACCCTGCAGCCCGGCAGCTACAACGTGGTGATCGGGCGCGCGCTGGCCAAGTCGCTCGACGTGGCCGTGGGCGACCGCGTGACGATGCTGATGGCCTCGATCCCGACCGCGAACGGCGCGCCAGCGCCGGGCACGCCCGGCGGCACGCTGCCTCGCACCCGGCCGCTGACGGTCACCGGCATCTTCGAGGCCGGCCACTTCGAATTCGATTCCACGCTGGCCTTCGCCAGCATCGAGGACGCCCAGCAGCTGGCCGGCGTCGCGGCGCCCGCCGGCATCCGCCTGCGCCTGGCCGACATGCACCAGGCCCCGCGCGTGGCCGCCGAACTGCAGCGCAGCATGTCGGGCGAGCTGTACATCCGCGACTGGTCCAAGGTCAATGCCGTCTGGTTCGCGGCGGTGCAGTCGCAAAAGCGCATGATGTTCATCATCCTCACCATGATCGTGGCGGTGGCGGCCTTCAACCTGGTCTCGACCCTGGTCATGACGGTGCGCGACAAGCAGTCCGACATCGCCATCCTGCGCACCCTCGGCGCCTCGCCGCGCTCGATCATGACGATTTTCATGGTGCAGGGCACCCTGGTCGGCGTGCTCGGCGCCGTCCTGGGCGTGAGCCTGGGCGTGGCGGTTGCGCTCAACATCGACCTCATCGTGCCCTTCATCGAGCGCAGCTTCGACGTGCAGTTCCTGTCGCAGGAGGTCTACCTGATCAGCGAGATCCCGTCCGAACTGCGCTGGGGCGACGTCGGCTGGATCGGCGGCGTGGCCGTGCTGCTGGCTTTTGTTGCGACCCTGTACCCGAGCTGGTCGGCATCGCGGGTGAAGCCGGCCGAAGCCCTCAGGTATGAATGATGCGTATAGATGATTCCATTGTGATAACCGCGGCCGTGCGTTGTATGGCACACTGCGGCCTCGCGTAACAACGACGGAGACCATGAGACTTACCCAGAATTTGCCGTATGAATGGCTGGTCGGCCTGCGCTACACGCGCGCCGGCAAGCGCAGTGGCCGCAACAGCTTCATTTCCTTCATTTCCCTGATCTCTGTGTCCGGCATCGCGCTGGGCGTGGCCGCCTTGATCATCGTCCTCTCGGTGATGAACGGCTTCCAGAAGGAAGTCACCGACCGCATGCTGTCCGTGCTGGCCCACATCGAGGTGTTCGACCAGTCGGGCAGCATGCCGGACTGGCGCGCGGCCGGACGGGAAGCGCTGAAGCACCCGAGCGTGCGCGCCGCCGCGCCTTTCGTCGAGACCCAGGGCCTGCTCGAAGGGCAGGGCGTGATGCGGCCTTCGGTCATTCGCGGCATCCTGCCGCTGGAAGAACCCAAGGTGTCGGACATCGCCAAGCAGATCCGCCAGGGCAGCCTCGATTCATTAAAGCCTGGTTCCTTCAACATCGTGTTGGGCTATGCGCTGGCGCGCTCGCTGAATGTCGGCATCGGCGACAAGGTGAGCATGCTGCTGGCCCAGGGCCAGGTCACCCCGGCCGGCCTGCTGCCGCGCAGCCGCAGCTTCACCGTGACCGGGATCTTCGAAGCGGGCCACATGGAGTTCGACGCCGCGCTCTCCTTCATCCACGTCGAGGACGCGCAGCGCATGGAACGCCTGCCGGCGCCGATGGGCCTGCGCCTGCGCATCGACGACATGAACAAGGCCCCGATCGTGGCCGCGCAACTCAAGAAGTCGATGCCGGGCAACCTGGAGATGCGTGACTGGTCCAAGCTCAACGCCAACTGGTTCGCCGCCGTACAGACCGAGAAGAAGATGATGTTCATCATCCTCACCCTGATCATCGCGGTGGCCGCCTTCAACCTGGTGTCGACCCTGGTGATGACGGTGACCGACAAGCAGGCCGACATCGCGATCCTGCGTACCCTGGGCGCCTCGCCGCGCTCGATCCAGAAGATCTTCATGGTGCAGGGCGCGCTGGTCGGCATCCTCGGCACCGCGCTCGGTGTGGGCGGCGGCGTGCTGGTCGCCCTGAACATCGACGTCATCGTCCCCTTTATCGAACGTTTGTTGGGAGTGCAGTTCTTGTCGAAAGATATCTACCTGATCAGCGCGGTGCCGTCCGACCTGCGCTGGCCGGACGTGTTCAAGATCGGCGGCGTGTCCGTGCTGCTGGCGTTTGCTGCGACCCTGTACCCGAGCTGGTCGGCGTCGCGCGTGAAACCTGCGGAGGCGCTGCGTTATGAATAATCCACCAGTCCTGTCCTGCCGCGGCCTGGGCAAAACCTTCAAGCAGGGCGACTATACCGTCAAGGTCCTGGACGGCATCGACTTCGCCATCCACCGCGGCGAGCGCGTCGCCATCGTCGGCGCCTCGGGTTCCGGCAAATCGACCCTGCTGCATCTGCTGGGCGGGCTCGATACGCCGTCGACCGGGAAGGTTACCTTGCTGGGCGAGGATTTCGCGACCCTGTCCGAGACCCGGCGCGGCGAGCTGCGCAACTCTTCGCTCGGCTTCGTCTACCAGTTCCACCACCTGCTGCCGGAATTCTCGGCGCTCGACAACGTCATGATGCCCCTGATGATCCGGCGCGAGCCGCGCGACGTGGCATTGAAGAAGGCCGAAGCGATCCTGGGCCGCGTCGGCCTGGGCAAGCGCGTGGTGCACCGGCCGGGCGAGCTGTCGGGCGGCGAACGCCAGCGCGTGGCCCTGGCGCGGGCCCTCGTCACCGAGCCGGCCTGCGTGCTGGCCGACGAACCGACCGGGAACCTCGACCACAGCACTGCGCAGTCGATCTTCGACCTGATGCTGGAGCTGTCGCGTACCCTCGGCACCGCTTTCGTGATCGTCACCCACGACATGGAACTGGCGCGCCGCTGCGACCGCGTGTTCCGCCTCACCGAGCACGGGCTGCAGGCGGTGGAAGCCTAGCCATGTGGATCGACACGCACTGCCACATCGACGCGGCCGAATTCGGCGACGCGTCACTTAGCGTCGCCGCACAGGCGGCAGCGGCGGGTGTGTCGACGATCGTGGCGATGGCCATCGAGCGGGCGAATTTCGACACCGTCGCCAGCCTGGCCGCGCGGGCGCCGAACGTCACCTATGCGCTGGGCATCCACCCGATCTGCATCCCGCAAGCCCGCGACGAAGACCTGGACGCCCTGCGCGCGCAAGTAGAAGCGGCGATGAGCGACCCGAACTTCGTTGGGATCGGCGAGATCGGGCTCGATTTCTTCATTCCGCTCCTGTGTGAGCCGGACATGCGCGCCAAGCAGGAGCGCTTTTTGCGCGAGCAGCTGCGCATTGCCCGCGATTTCGCTTTGCCGGTGTTCCTGCACGTGCGCCGCTCACAGGACCAGGTGCTCAAGCACCTGCGGCAAATCCGCGCCCCGAGCGGCATCGCGCACGCCTTCAACGGCAGCTTCCAGCAGGCCCAGAACTTCGTCGACCTGGGTTTTCACCTGGGCTTCGGCGGCGCCATGACCTTTACTCGGGCGCTGCAGATCCGGCGCCTGGCGACCGAGCTGCCGCTCTCCAGCATCGTGCTGGAGACCGATTCGCCGGATATCGCGCCGTCCTGGATCCACCCTGGGCGTAATACACCCGAACAGCTGCCGGCGATCGGCGCCGCCCTGGCCGAACTGCGCGGGATCGGCGTCGATGCGGTGCGTGATGCCGTCCACGCGAACACCCTGGCCGCGATTCCACGGCTCGCGGCCGCCAGCCGGACTCTGGACAAATAACTAATTAGCAAAGTAGCAGACGCTGCTCCGCCAGGTAGCAGGCGGCGCGTAATCGGCTAGCACGACCGTGGCTGGCAGCTTTAGTTCGTTTGCAGCGCTGAGGCAACACAAGGCTGCGATTATTCCGTTCTGCCAAGATGCACTCTTCGCTGCAGCCGCAGCAATCGACACCACGGAGAGTGAATGGACAGCGCGAGCGAATTCCTGCGGATGCTACGGCACGAGAAATCGCTGACCACCGCCCACCGGCCGATCCGGCTGCGCCTGGGCCACGCCGACCACCTTGCCGACGAACTGCTGCTGCCGCAGCGGGTGCAGGGCCAGGAGTCGGTCTGCGGCGGCTTCGAATACCTGATCACCTGCGTCGCCGATACCCCGCGCCTCCCGCTCAAGGAACTCATCGCCCTCCCGGTCGAACTTCAGATGGTCACCGACCGCGGCCAGCTGCGCGGCATCTGCGGCATCGTGGCCGAAGTGCGCGCTGGCGACCACGACGGCGGCCTGGCCGTCTACCAGCTGGTGCTGCGCGACGCCCTGGCGATCATGGAAAAGCGCATCAACAGCCGCGTCTTTCGCTACCAGAACGAACTCGAGATCGTCCAGGTGCTGCTTGACGAATGGCGCCACTCCAACAGCGTCATGGCCAGCGCCTTCGATTATGAGCTCGACCCGCTGTTCGACATGCGCCTGTACCCGCCGCGCGAGCAAACCATGCAGTACAACGAATCCGACGCCGCCTTCGTGCGCCGCCTGCTCAAGCGCCGCGGCATCGCCTGGACCTTCCGCCCGGGCCGCGCGCGTGCCGGCGCCGCCGACCAGGAGCCGGACGACACCCCGGCCCACACCATGGTGCTGTTCTCCGATCCCGCCTCGCTGCCGCGCAGCGCGGCCGGCAGCGTACGCTACCACCGCGACGACGCCACCGAACAGCGCGACACCGTCGTCTCCTGGTGCGCCGCGCGCCGCCTGCAGCCGGGCAGCATCACGCGCCACAGCTGGGACTATCGCAACCCGTCCGGCACCCAGCACATGACCACCACCGCGCGCAGCATGGCCGACCAGGGCCGCAGCGGCAACGCGCTGGCCGCCACGCTGGACGACTACTTGGTCGAGCTGCCGCACGCCGGCAACGACGTCGAGGACCACTGGCGCCTCGGGCAGGTGCGCATGAACCGCCACGAATTCGACACCAAGTGCTTCCACGGCGAAGGCAGCGTGCGCGACCTGTGCGCCGGCGAATACTTCACCCTGAGCGGCCACCCGGAGATCGACACCCACCCGGAAGCCGAGCGCGACTTCGTCGCTACCTGCGTCTGGCTGGAAGCCGAGAACAACCTGCCGGCCGACCTGTCGGCACGGGTACGCCGCCTGATGGGCCCCTACAGCCCGCAGCAGGCCATGCTGGCGCCGAACGAGCACCCGGTGGGTGGCGACGGTGTGCGCGTGAAGATGCGTTTCGACGCAGTGCGGCGCGGCATCCCGCTGGCGCCGGCTTTCGATCCGCGCATCGACCTGCCGCACCCGCAGCTCCAGACCGCGATCGTCACCGGCCCGCCGGGCGAGGAAGTGCATTGCGACGCGCTGGGACGGGTCAAGATCCGTTTCCCGGGCATGCGCCCGCTCGACCACAAGCATGCGCACGGCGCCGGCGCCTCCGACACCCCGGCCGATTCCGCCTGGGTGCGGGTCGCCTCCAACTGGGCCGGAAGCGGTCCCGGCGCCGGCCAGCAGTGCGGCACGCTGTCGCTGCCGCGCGTCGGCAGTGAAGTGCTGGTCGCCTTCCTGGGCGGCGATCCGGACCGCCCCGTGATCCTGTCGCAGGTCTTCAACCAGCGCGGCGAACCGCCGGCGCTCAGCAGCCAGGGTAGCCTGCCCGGCAACCGCTACCTGTCCGGCACCCGCACCCACGAGATCGGCGGGGTGCGCGGCAACCAGCTGCGCTTCGATGACACCCGCGGCGAAATCAGCGCCCAGTTGGCCAGCGACCACGGCGCCGCCCAACTGAACCTGGGCTGGCTGACCCAGCCGAAAGCCAACGGCACCGCCGAGCCGCGCGGCGAAGGCGCGGAACTGCGCAGCGACCATACGGTGGCGATCCGCGGCAAGGAAGGCGTGCTGCTCACCGCCGAGTCCGCGCCGGCGGCCGAGGGGACCCATCTGGCGCGCGCCGGACTGATCGGCCTAGCGGAGTTAATGCAGAGCATCGCGGACGAGGTCGCCAAGCTGGCGGAGCAGCACACGGACGACGAGCCGAGCGGGGCCCGCCTGGCCGACTTGTCGGACAAGCTGCGCCGCTGGGACCAGGGATCGAACGTCGCTCCGGGCGAGAAGGGCGGCGACCCGGTGGTAGCGGTGACCGCCCCGGCCGGCATCGTACTGGCCAGCCAGGACAGCGTCGCCCTCGGTTCGCAGATCCAGCTCGACGTGGTCAGCGGCGGCGACGCGCGCACTTCGGCGGGCCGCAACATCTTCCTGCGCGCCGCACGCGGCATCAGCGCCTTTGCCCAGGCGCTTGGCGTAAAACTGGTGGCGGGGAGGGGAAATATCCTGCTGGAGGCCCATCAGGGGAATGTCGAAGTCAAATCCTCGGGAAAAATCAGCCTGATTTCAGCGGAAGCGATCCATATCGAGGCGCCGAATGTCCGGATTATCTCGCAGGGAGCGCAGACGGATTGGGCGAATGGCACGATTACGCAGCAAAGCGGCGGCGAACACACGATCAAAGCCAGCAGCCTGATTCGGGGTGGACCGGGTGGTGGCGATCCCACCAAACCGGATTTCGCCAAAACTTCTTTAAAGACGACGGAACGTCTTGTCCTGCGCCATCTCCAAACGCGGGAACCGATTCCATATCAAAATTACATTGCCCACCTCAGCGACGGCAGGACTATCCAGGGCATTAGTGACGCGGAAGGTCGCACTTCGCTGATGCAGAGTGATGAGCTGGGGCCGGTGCAGTTCGAGCTTCTTCCGTCCACAAATTAAGCAGTCGGGACCGTCATGCGTGAACCGACCAGGCCATTGCCTCCGCTCGTCCCTTTACCACACGGCGGATGGCGGGCCGATTCTTACATGTCCTCAGCGGACTATACGATCCGTGGTCTTGGACTCGTCCCTCCCAATAATATCGTGCCGGTCATTGTCGTACCTGGAATCATGGGCACGAATCTGCGGGCCAAACAAAAGCCACGTTTGGGACGGATAGAAGATGAGCGGAACAGGATGGTCGGCGCTGGCCAACCCGCATGGCGCCCGCCTAACGGCGACGACGAGGGGCTTAAAGCCGCCAAAATCTGGGGCAGGTATACGCCGCGCGAGCGCCAGTTGCTCCTTGACCCTTCCACTCTGGAAGTCGACCCCGACGGACCTATCGTCATACCGAAATCTGAGGACGGTTATGTTCTGACCGAGCGTGAGGTACGGGAGCGCGGCTGGGGGGAATTGTATGCCGACTCGTATGGCGGACTTCTCTACGGCCTGCAGACTCGCCTTAATCAAACGTTCGGGTTTGACGAACCAGGCAAGAAGCGTTTCATCCAGCAGCATTGGAAAGACGTGATCGCGTGTGATCCTCAGCGATGGGGCCTGAGCCACTTCGCGCCGCTAACGGAAGATCAACTCGTGAAGCACGCGCAGTACTATTTTCCAGTTTACGCGGTGGGGTACTGCTGGTTGCAAGACTGCAAAACTTCGGCGGAACTATTGGAAAAGCGCATTCTTGAAATCATCAATTCATGGAAGAGAGCGAATCGGCAGTGCTCCAAAGTGATCCTGGTAACTCATTCGATGGGCGGCCTGGTGGCACGAGCATGCGCGAGACGAATTCCGGACAAGATTGCCGGTGTCATCCATGGTGTCATGCCAGCGCTGGGTGCACCGGTTGCCTACCGCAGAATTGCCTGTGGAACTGAGCCGTTCTCACTAAATAGTAGCCCACTCAAGAAATTCGCAGACTCAAAACTGGCAATGATTTTAGGGAATAGTGCTGAAAAAACGACGCCTGTTCTAGCCACGTCGCCCGGGGCGCTCGAGCTTTTGCCAAATCACTTGTATCCCCATCCTTGGTTACACGTCCGCGTGATCAGATTTGTCGGCGGATCGCAAGGAGCGAATCAGGCGGGAAAAAATGGCACATACGGGTATCAAACAAAACCGTATGACGCGCTGTCCTTTCCTAACGCAAACTTGCAGAATCCCTACGACCTGTACCGTGACATGAAATTTTGGTTCCGCTTGATCAATCCGGAGCTTGCCGATCCGGCTGGCAAATATGCCAATAGCAAGCGAGATGGCGTGGTATCTGCAATTAAAAAGGCAACCAATACTGCCGAGACCTTCCATAGAACGCTCGGGGACTACTACCACCCTAATACCTATGCTTTCTATGGCGACGATAAAGAGCAGCTCTCGTTTGGGCAAGTACGGTGGGTTGCCCTTCAGCGGGCAGGTTCGGCAACGGCGCTTACGCCGGCGAATCTCACTGCCGCACGGTATATCGGTCAATCTGAAACGGGACAGCGGCGCGTGCTCGTCGAGGGACAAACCGAGCTTCGTTTCGCTCCCGATCAACAGGATGTGCGAGGGGACGGGACCGTACCATATCAATCCGGTGCAGGACCGGCCGGCAAAGTAAAACAAGTGTTTGCGACGGAGGGCTACGACCATCAAGGATCGTATAACAATGAGGACATGCTCATGTTAACGCTCCGATTGATCACCAAGATTGTCCAGGAGATCTCGTGAAGAATTGGCTCCGGAGCAGGCCGGCAAGAATGCTGGCCGGAGCTCTGTGCGCGGGTTTGGTCGCCACGTGGGCGGTGGGCAAAGTATTGGATAAACGCGAAGAAAGCCGGCGAGACCAAAGTGAGGTAGCTCGAATGACCGACAAAATGAAAACCGTATGTGTCGGCAGGTTCTTGATTGACGTGCCGGAAAGGGCAGAGATTGAACTGGCACAGGCACGCATCGATGGCTTCGATATTGCGACGTTCAACGAAACCGAGGAGGACTTTCAGAAGCGTGTTGCCGACCGCGAGTCGCAGATCAAGGCCAAGCCGGACTGGCGCGGTGGTGACAAGAATCTAGAGTCAGCGAGGGAAATCACGACCGACAGTGGTCTTGCTGGAAAGATCTTTATACATAGCCGGACGGTGGAAGAAGGAACTCAGGGCAACGGTCTGGGTGGGGTGGAGCGTTATCGCGATGAAGGCGTCACGACGGAAGCCCTCGTGCATGGCCACGGCATCAGCATCGACCTGTTCTTTGAAGACAGGAACCCTGACTTGATCGAGGATCTGCCCCGGCTGATTAAGCAGCTTGTAGCGAACCCGGACAACCGTACTCCTACTGAACCAGGATTCTGCATGAATCGCGCCTATGTGCGCGACCCGCTCGGTGCCGATCAGCGCGAACAAATCATGATGCTCGGCCGGCTGCCGGATCATCCGGATGTCGAGTTCATGTTCATCGTTTCGGCTGGACTGAAACCCGAGCCGCATGGAGTCCTCGCAAGGAATGAAGCTGCAGACGAAGCGCTTTCGATGGCTGATCGGACGCGTATCACGAGATTGCGAGCGGCTCCGCGGGAAATTGGCGGCCTGAACGGAGAGGAATTGGCGGAGCTGGTCGTCGAGAAAAATGAAGCACGTGGTCACAGTTTCTGGTGGGAGGTGAATGGGACCGAAAACAACGTCTTCGTCCCGCACGTCGTATTTAGGATGAGCACCGGGAACGGCAATCGGAAACCGGTTCCATCATCGCTATCGGACGGTGCCGCACTCGGGATGTGGGACAAGATCTCGGCCAGCATCCGGCTAAGGTCGGTTGAACCTGTAGCGAGTAGAGCCATCGATGCGCCGACTACGCCGCTTGGCACTTATGCATCAGCCGGCGAAAGCTGCCCTGAAAGCGGCTGGTGGCTTTGCGGCGATGGTGGCAATGGTATTGGCGTTCTCGGCGGCCAGCGACAGTACATCAAGAAGGGCGACTTGATGCCCCAGGCGCTACTGTTACCTCAACCAAGCCTTTGGGAGAGGATGCGTGGTTTGCAGCCGAGTTACGAATCCAAGAATCGGACCTCGTGGAAACTCGTCGATCACCGTGCGCGTAAGAGACTGGAATCGCCTTTGCCGCTAGCAAAGGCAACCGCGCCCCCAGGTACCGCAGTCGAAGTCGGGATTCCCGACGGTGCAGATGGTACGCGAGCAGCTATTGGAACCTTTTCTTCGACCGGCATCGCATGTCCGGCAAGCGGATGGTGGCGTTGCGAGGAGTCTCATGCACTTGATGGAACGCGTTGGTTTGCCCAAGGAAGCTTGCTGCCTCCCGCCACGTTCGCCGTCGCCCCAGGGATATTCGGAAACGCCTCGGGCGCCCCGCAGGCTATTCAGCGTCGTAGTGCCTGGCGCCTCATGCGCCTGGCAGGTGCGGCTGACCAAGCGGCCATTAGTTCAACCGCCTCCGTGGAACTACCGTCCTCGCTTCGAGATGTTTAACCCTGTTGTCGGGTGCACGCACGGCCGACTCGCCGAGCGGCTGCAAATCGGAATCTAGCGGAACTGAAATGAGTAATTCGTCCCCTATTGGATTGGTAGTCCTGTTAGGCGCACTTGTCATTGCGATTTTCGGAAGGACTTGGGAAGGGCACGGCAACCGCGGTAAGCCTCAGATGACGCGATTGACCGAGAAGATGAGGACTGTATGCGTCGGCAGGTTTCTGATCGACATGCCTGAACAGGCGCAGATAGACGTTGGGAGGGCCAGTGTCAACGGCTTCGATATTGCGACATTAATGGAATCGACCGACGAATTCAACGCCCGTATCGCTCGGCGGGAAGCAGAACTCAAGGCCAAGCCGGACCGTCTTGGCGGAAATAAGAGCCTTGAGTCGGTCAAAGAGGTGAGTACGGCAAGTGGCTTGGTAGGCAAGATATTTGTTCACAGCCGAGCGGTGAATGAGGGAACGGCCGGGAATGGACTGGAGACCGAACACTACCGATATGAAGGTATCGCTGTCGAAGCGCTCGTGCACGGTGACGGCGTGAGTATCGACCTCGGCTCGGATTTCTACTTTCCGGAAAAGCTGGACGAAATACACAAGCTCGTCACCCAGCTGGTGCCAAATCCACGAAGCGAAACTCCTGGCGAGCCTGGGTTCTGTCTTGATCGAGCTTATATTCGCGATCCGCTTCGTGCAGACCAGGGAGAACAAATCACGATGTTTGCCAAGCTGCCCAGTCATCCAGATTTCGACTTGCTGTTAATCCTCGCAGCTGGCGCTAAACCTGACAACGATGGGCTCCTCAAGCGGGGAGCCGCTTCTGAAAATCGACTTTCACTGGCTGAGAAAATGCGGGTCACTCGATTGCGTGCCCAGCCGCGTTCGATCGGAGGTTTGGCAGGGGAAGAGCTCATCAGGCGCGTCGTAGACAGGAGTGATGCTCAGGTGTACACCTTTCGATGGGAACTGAATGGTACGGAAGACGATGTGTTCACTCCACACCTTGTGTTTTCGATGACTACCGGGAAAGGCGATGATGGTCCCGTCAAGACGTCGATGTCAGAAGACGCTGTATTAGAATTGTGGGACAAGATTTCGTCGAGTATTCGTTTACGTCCAGGGGGAAGGCCACAAGTTCGCGTGTCCGCAAAGTTGTTTATCCCCATCGGCAGCCACGATTGGGCCGGCAATTGGTGCCAGCTATTGTGCGATGTTCCATCGGGGACGACATGAGGCGATTGTATTCGGTCGCGGTAACGCTTGCAGTTGCCGGAATCGCTTTTGCTGCGCTCGTTCCAAATCCATCCATAGGAATCGAGCGCGAGAAGCGCGTTCTAACCCGACTTACCGCAACGATGAAAACGGTATGCGTCGGCCGGATATTGATCGACATCCCTGCCGAAGCTCAGATCGAATTTGCGCGATCGAACATCGATGGTTTCGATATCAGTGCGCTGTATGAGACAAAGACGGAGTTCGACGAACGCCTCGCGGGACGAATAGCTAACCTGACTGGCACAGACGCGGTCCTCGAAAAAGGAAGTACGCTCGAACAGGTCGAGGAAATGGGTGGTGCGAATGGCGTTACGGGAAAGCTGATAGTGCACAGCCGTCGAGTGACCGAAGGTACCCGAGCACGCGGGCTCGAACTGGAGCGCTTTCGGAACGAAGGAGTTGCGGTCGAAGCCTTGCTCCATTTCGAGGGTGTCAGCTTTGATTTCGGCGCCGAGTATTACGACCCGGACCAGGTTGGAAACTTGCCGGCTTTGATTGCAAAGCTGGTGCCAAATCCCGGCTTTTCTGTCCCTGACGAACCAGGGTTCTGCATTGATCGAGCGTATGTCCGCGATCCGCTCAGGGCGGAGCAGGGTGAGCAAACTACGATGTTTGTCAGACTGCCGAGTCACCCTGAGATCGAACTCATGCTGATCCTTTCCGCTGGCACCAAACCCGATTCGGAGGGACTCCTCGCGAGAAGTGCAGCGGCTGAATCGCGACTACCCTTCGTCGACCGGATGCGGATCAAGAAAGTTCGAGCGGCGCCGCGAGAAATTGCTGGCCTCGTTGGGGAGGAGCTGGTCAGACAGAGCATCGAAGAAAATCAATCGATGACTTCTAGTTTCTGGTGGGAGGTGAATGGGAGCGAAGACAATGTGCTCTATCCCCACCTGGTCCTCAGAATGGTTAAGAAGGGCGAAATCGCTGGAGCACCTGGTTCCCTTTCAGCAGACGCCGCAGTGGGTTTATGGGACAAAATATCTTCAAGCGTCCGTTTAAGGATTCCGGCTAAGCCATTGCGAGATCTCGAAAAGCCTCACGGCCAATTTTAGGCACGCGGCTATTATGCGATCGCGCAATGTTAGGTTAGACAGCTCAGTTACATTCCAGCTTTCCGCATCCAGGAGAGCTGGGGTGAGCCACAAGCGCTATTACATCCGCGACGGCGCGCAGACGACGGCCGATGGCATCGTGAAGGCATCCGGCACATTCACGACCCTCGATGGCATCCCGCTGGCGCGGGAAGGCGATCCGGTCGACTGTCCCGCATGCGGCGAACAGGGCGTGATCCAGTGTGTGGCGCCGCGTCTGCCGGACCAGGCCGAGGGAAAGCAGTACGCGCTGAGCGACGACCTGTGCGTATGCGGCTGCTCGCCACCGCCGAAACTCCTGGCCGACCGCTTCGACGACTTCCAGATCGTCGACGACAGTCCGTCGATCTAACCGCCAGCGATCGCGCGCTTCCCGCGGCCCGGAGCCATGCGCTGCGCCATCCTCGCTTTCCTCGTCGGCGTTTGCTGGCTGCAGTCCTGCGCGGAACTCCCTTCACCACCCTGCGTAGCCGGCGCCGCCGCTAGCGCGCTCGCCCTGTGCGCCTTACGCAGGCAACTGGCGGCCATGATCGCCGCCGCCTTGTTCGGCGCGTCCTGGGCGGCCTTGCTGGCGCATCTGGCGATCGCCGACGGCCTGCCGCGCGAGATGGAGGGCAGGGACGTGGTCATCGTCGGCACCGTCGACAGTTTGCCGCACGAGTTCGAAGGCGGCGCGCGCTTCAACCTGCACGTCGAGCGCGTGCTGACGCCTGGTGCGACCGTCCCGAAGCGCATCGCCGTTTCGTGGTATGGCCAGCTGGCCGGCGCCGACGGCCCGGACGAGGCGGTGCAGCCGGGCGAACGCTGGCAGCTGGTCGTGCGCCTGCAGCGCCCGCACGGGAATGCGAACCCCTACGGCTTCGATTACGAAGCCTGGGTGCTGGAGCAGGGGATACGCGCCACCGGCTACGTGCGCCCCGCCGGTGCGCGCAACCAGCGCCTGGATGCCTTCGTGCTGCGTTTCGGCCATGTGGTCGAACGCGCCCGCGCTGCGCTGCGCCGGCACATCCTGCAGCAGCTCGACGGCAAGCGCTATGCCGGCGTGATCGTGGCGCTGGTGATCGGCGACCAGCGCGGCATCCCCCAATCGGACTGGGACGTCTTCAACCGCACCGGCATCAGCCACCTGGTGTCGATCTCGGGCCTGCACATCACGATGGTGGCGGGCCTTGCGGCATGGGCCGTGTCCGCACTGTGGCGCCGTTCTTTTCTCTTGGAGGACGCCGCGTTGCCCTTGCGCCTGCCGGCCCAGAAAGCGGCGGCGCTGGCGGGCGCGCTGGTGGCGCTGCTGTATGTGCTGCTGGCCGGCTTCGGCGTGCCGGCGCAGCGCACCTTCTACATGCTGGCGGCGGTGGCGGCGGCGCTGTGGTTCGGGCGCGTCGTGGCGCTCTCTCACGTCCTGTGCCTGGCGCTGGCCGTCGTTATCCTCATCGACCCCTGGGCGGTGCTCGGCGCCGGCTTCTGGCTCTCGTTTGGCGCGGTGGCGGTCATCCTGTACGCGAATCTCGGCCGGGTACAGCCCGCGGCCGGCTGGCGCCGCACGCTGTCGATGGCGGCCCAGACCCAGTATGCGGTCACGATCGGCCTGGTGCCGCTGACGATGCTGCTGTTTTCCCAGGTGTCCCTGGCCAGCCCGTTCGCGAACGCGATCGCCATCCCGGTGATCAGCCTGTTCGTGACGCCGCTGGCGCTGGTCGGCGCACTGCTGCCGGCGCCGCTGGCGGGTTGGGTGCTCGGCCTGGCCCACCTGGCGGTCGAGCTGCTGGCCGACGGCCTGGCGCTGCTGGCCGCCAGCCCGGTGGCGGTCGCAAACGCCCCGGCACCATCGCCGTGGATCTTCGTGCTGGCACTGGCCGGCACCTTCTGGATGCTGGCGCCGCGCGGCTGGCCGCACCGGTGGGCCGGGCTCGCGGCCTGGGCGCCGATGCTCACCCAGCTGCCGACCGCGCCCCCTGCCGGCAGCTTCACGGTGACGGCATTCGACGTCGGCCAGGGCATGGCCCTGCTGGTCGAAACCAGCGGCCATCGCCTGCTGTACGACGCCGGTCCGCAGTATGCGCCCGGGTCCGATGCCGCTGGCCGCATCCTGCTGCCTTACCTGAGGGGTCGCGGCATCGGCCAGCTGGACGCGCTGGTGGTCTCGCACAGCGACGTCGACCACGCCGGCGGCGCCCGCACACTGATCAAGGGTGTCGCGGTCGCACAGGTCCATTCCTCGCTGGGGAGCGGCCACCCTGTCGTGCATGCGGCGCGGCGTCACAGTCGCTGCGCGGCCGGCCAGGCATGGTCGTGGGACGGCGTGCGCTTCGAGATGCTGGGTCCCGACCCCGATTCGTACCAGCAGGCCGACTTGAGGGCCAATGCGCGCAGTTGCGTGTTGCGCGTGAGCGCTGGCGGCCGCGCGATGCTGCTGGCGGCGGACATCGAGGCGGCGCAGGAAGGGCAGCTCTTGCGCAGCGCGCAGGGCCAGTTGCGCGCCGACGTCCTGCTGGCGCCGCACCACGGCAGCGGCACCTCGTCCACTGCGGCCTTCCTGGATGCCGTCGATCCCCAGGTCGGCGTGTTCCAGGTGGGCTATCGCAATCGCTATCGCCACCCCAAAAAAGAGGTCTACGAACGTTACGGCAATCTAGGCATCCGCCGTCTGCGCACCGACGATTCGGGCGCCGTCACGCTACGTTTCAGTAAGAGGCTGGAGGTGAGCGAGTTCCGCGCCGAGCGCCGGCGCTACTGGTACGGCCAGTAGCTCCTCAGGCCTGCAACGGCAGGCTGAGTCGCACCCGCAGGCCGCCGCCGTCGCGGTTGAAGGCGCCGATGCCGCCGCCATGCGCCGCCATGACGCGCTGGGCGATCGCCAGGCCCAGGCCATGGCCATCGACGTTGTTCGGGTGCGAGCGGAAGAAGGGCTGGAAGATGGCGTCGAGGTGGGCCGGCGCGATGCCCGGGCCACGGTCGAGGACGTCCACGTGGGCCTGGCCATCGGCCGCGTGCAGCACGATCTCGACGCAGCCGCCGCTGCCGCCGTGGCGGATCGCGTTGCGCACCACGTTCTCCAGCGCGCTCCACAGCAGGTCCGGGTCGCCGTGGACGACCACCGCACCCGGCGCCTGCACCTCGATGCGGGGCACGCAGGGGCCGGCTTCGAAGCGCGCATCCGCGGCGATCTGGTCGGCCAGTTCGGTGAGGTCAAGCTGCTCGCGTCGCGTCAGCTTGGGTGAAGCTTCCAGGCGCGACAGGGTGAGCAGCTCGCCGACCAGCTTATCCATGCGCATGCTTTCGCGCTCGATGCGGTCGAGCGAGGAGCCGATCTTGTCCGGCTGCTGGTGCGCCAGGCCGACCGCGGCCTGCAGGCGCGCGAGCGGCGAGCGCAGTTCGTGCGAGACGTCGTGCAGCAGACGGCGTTGGCCGTCCATCAGGGCGGCTAGCCGTGCGCTCATGCGGTCGAAGTCGCGTCCCAGGTCGCTCAGCTCGTCGCCCGCGCGGCCGCCCTTGGCGAAGCGCGGCGCCAGGTCGCCGGCGGCCGCGGCCTCGAAGGCGCTGCGCAGGGCGCGGATCGGGCGCGAAAAGTACCAGGCGAGGAGGGCGGCAAACAGCAGGCTGGCCAGGGTAGCCGCGACGATGCCCGCCACCTGACCGACGCGGTGGCCGAAGCCCGGACCCGGCCCCGGCGGCGGCCCTGCGCCGAGCATGCCCGGCCGCGGGGCTCCGCCCTCGATCATCCCCGGCGGCGCTCCACGCGCCGGGCGCCGCACGAAGGCAATGTAGTCCGCGCCGTCCGGCCCCGCCAGGCGGCGCACGCCGCGCGCCGCCTCGCCCGAGGCCAGCTGGCGCTTGGCTTCCGCCGCCAGCCCGGGCGGCACAGGGCGGCCCAGCAGCTCCTGTCCGAGATGGTCGAGCACCAGCACCTGGGGGCGCTGCAGCTCGCCCACCATGCCGCGCAGGGCGGGCAGGCCGCCATGCCGGAGCGTGGCAGCGGCCGCGTCGAGCGCGATCCAGGCCGGCGGACCGGTATCCAGTTCGGCAGCCTGGCTGCGGGCCCGTTCGCGCAGCCAGAAGGCGCCGCCGATGCCGACCGCGGCGGCCAGCTGGGCCAGCAGTATACAGAGGAAGAATTTCCAGAACAGGCGGCCCATGTCAGTCCCGTATCAGCTGGTAGCCCTGGCGGTAGATCGTTTGCAGGGGAGAGCGGCCGTCGGCCAGCATGCCCAGCTTCTGGCGCAGGCTGCTCAGGTGGACGTCGATATTGCGGTCGAAGCGCGCCAGCGGCCGGCCCAGGCCCTGTTCCGACAGCTCGTTCTTGCTGACAGCCCGTCCGGCATGGCGCGCCAGCACCTCGAGCAGGTTGAATTCGGTGCTGGTCAGCTCCACCACCGCACCGTCCCAGGTGGCGCGGCGCTGTTCCGGGTACATGCTGAGCTTACCCACGCTGAGCACCGCGCCGGGGCCGGCGCCGGCCGCGGCATGGGTGCGGCGCAGGATGGCGCGCACCCGCGCCGTCAGTTCGCGCGGGGTGCAGGGTTTGGCGACGTAATCGTCGGCGCCGAGCTCCAGGCCGAGTATGCGATCCGCATCGTCGCCGCGCGCGGTCAGCATCAGGACCGGGATGCGGCTGGCGGCCCGGATCTGGCGCAGGGCGTCGATACCGTTCGTTCCGGGCATCATCACGTCGAGGACGGCGATCGCATAGTCGCCGCGCAGGGCCTCGCGCGCCCCGTCCGCGCCATTGTGGACGCAAGTGGTGCGAAAACCCTCTTGTTCGAGGTACTCGGAAAACATTCCGACGAGTTCGACGTCGTCGTCGATGAGTAAAACATGGTTCATGTCATCAGCATAGCAAAAGGCGCGCAGCTCGACTGTTGCTTGTTGAGCAGTTTTACCCGGATTTACACGGGTCCTACCGCGTTTTACATGGCGGGACAGCAGAATGCAGCCACCGAAACCCATGAAGGACACGAGCATGACATTCACTTCCCTCCGCGCCGCCGCCCTGCTGGCGGCCGCCTGCCTGGCCGGCGCGCCGGCCTTTGCCCAGGACGGGCCACCGCCTCCAGGCCTGGACCGCGGCCCGGGCGGTCCCGGTCCGCACTTCCTGCGCGGCGTCGACTTGAGCGAGGCCCAGCAGGATCGCCTGTTCGCCATCATGCACGAGGCGGCGCCCAAGCGCCGCGAGATCGACAAGGCGCGGCGCAAGGCGCACGAGGCCCTGCGCGAGGCAGCCGCCAGCGCCAGTTTCGACGACGCCAAAGCCGCCGCGGCGGCCCAGGCGCTGGGCCAGGCGGTGGCCGCCGACGAACTGCTGCGCGTGCGTACCGAAGCCCAGGCGATGGCCCTGCTCACCCCGCAGCAGCGCGAAGCGCAGCGCAAGGACCGTGCGCCGCGCGGCCCGCGCGATTGACCCCAGGAGAAGAACCATGGCACACGACCACACCACCTTGAGCGAAGACCTCGAACGCATGCTCGCCGGCGCCGCCAGCCGGCGCCAGTCGCTGCGCTGGCTGTTCGCCGGCGCCGCCGCGATCCCGCTGGCGGGCTGCGGCGGCAGCAGCGAGGACAGCAGCGCCACCGCATCGTCCACCAGCAGCAGCGGCAGCACCGGCAGCACGGGCGGCACAGGCAGCAGCGGCAACGTCTGCTCGGTCATCCCGGAAGAAACCGGCGGCCCCTATCCGGGCGACGGCACCAACCGCAATGCCAGCGGCGTGGCGAATGCGCTGGTCCTGTCTGGCATCGTGCGCAGCGACATCCGCGCCAGCGTGGCCGGGGCGACCGGTGTGGCGCAGGGGATCCCGCTGACGATTCGCCTGCAGCTGGTGAACGTGGCCGCCAACTGCGCGGCGGCGAGCGGCGCCGCGGTCTACCTGTGGCACTGTACCCGCGAGGGCGGCTACTCGATGTATTCGAGCGGGATCACGGGCGAGAACTTCCTGCGCGGCGTGCAGGAAGCGGACAGCCAGGGTGTGGTCACTTTCCAGACCATCTTCCCGGGCTGCTACGACGGCCGCATGCCGCACGTGCACTTCGAGGTCTATCCGACGCTGGCCAAAGCGAGCAATGCGTCGAACCGCATCAAGACCTCGCAGTTCGCCTTCCCGCTGGCGACAACGAACGAGGCCTATGCGACCAGTGGCTATAGCGCCAGCGTCAGCAACCTGGCGCGTATCAGCTTTGCGACCGACATGGTGTTCAGCGACGGTACTGCGCTGCAAATGGCGACCGTCACCGGCAATCCCACCCAGGGCTACGTGGCGACGCTGACTGTAGGCGTTTCCTTCTAAATGGGGTTCGCGGCGGGGCGTCTTTCTTTACAATGGCCGTTGTCAACATCACCAGGCCGTGTCCATGAGCAAACCCCTGCTGCATTTCTCCCATGGGAACAGCTATCCCGCCGGCACCTATAGCCGGCTGTTCCAGGCCCTGGGCGAGCACTACGAGGTGCGCGCCCAGGACATGTTCGGCCACGACCCGCGTTTCCCGGTGGGCGATGGCTGGCACGGCTTGGTGGACGAACTGATCCACCACCTGGAGGCCTACGAGCAGCCGCCGATCCTGGTCGGCCATTCCCTCGGCGGCATGCTGAGCATGATGGCGGCCAAGCAGCGCCCAGACCTGGCGCGCGCCGTCGTGATGCTCGATTCGCCCGTGGTGGCCGGCTGGCGCGCCTTCCTGTGGAAGCTGGTGAAGCGGCGCGGCATGGGTTCGCGTTTTTCGCCGGCGCGCTTTTCGGAGCGCCGCCGTAATGTCTGGCCCGACCGCGCCGCGGCCTACCAGCACTTCATGGCGAAGCCGATGTTCCAGGCCTGGGCGCCGGGCGCGCTCGACGATTACCTCGAGCATGGTTTGAAGCCGCATCCGGAAGGCGTGCAGCTGCGCTTCGACCGCGCTGTCGAAACCCGGATCTACAACACCCTCCCGCACCACATGGGCGCGATCATCCGCGAACCGTATCCGCTGCCGATCGGTTTCATCGCCGGCACCACCTCCGAGGAACTGCGCCAGGCCGGACTGGATGCGACCCGCAAGCTGGTGGGCGGCAACCTCGTGATGATCGAGGGCGGGCATCTGTATCCGCTCGAGAAACCGGAGGAGACCGCGCGCCTCACGCATGAAATGATTCAACGGCTGCTGCCGGTGAAGGTGCCGGAGGCGGTCATTTAGCGTAAAATCGCGGGATTGATTTCTTGGAATATCGACAATGGCTATCAAAAGCGATAAATGGATCCGCCGCATGGCGGAAGAGACCGGAATGATCGAACCCTTCGAGCCGCGCCAGGTGCGCGAATCGGACGGTCGCAGGGTCATTTCGTGGGGAACTTCGTCGTACGGCTACGATATCCGCTGCGCCGACGAGTTCAAGGTGTTCACCAACATCAACAGCACCATCGTCGACCCCAAGAATTTCGACTCGAATTCCTTCGTGGACGTGAAGAGCGATGTCTGCATCATCCCGCCGAACTCCTTCGCGCTGGCCCGCACCATCGAGTACTTCCGCATCCCGCGCAACGTGCTGACCGTTTGCCTCGGCAAATCGACCTATGCGCGCTGCGGCATCATCGTCAACGTGACCCCGTTCGAGCCGGAATGGGAAGGCTACGTGACCTTGGAGTTCTCGAACACGACGCCGCTGCCGGCCAAGATCTACGCGGGCGAAGGCTGCGCCCAGGTGCTGTTCTTCGAATCCGACGAAGTCTGCGAGACTTCGTACAAGGACCGCGGCGGCAAGTACCAGGGACAGCACGGCGTCACCTTGCCGAAAACCTGATTCATTTTTTCGTGGCAGGCTGCCGAAAATGAATCATATCGATGGGCTGAGCCACCATGTCCGACTGCTGTAGCGGCGGCTGCTCCTCCGGCAAGCCGCCCGCCGATCCGAAATACCGGCGCATCCTCTGGATCGCGCTCTGGGTCAACGCGCTGATGTTCGGCGTCGAGATCGTCGGCGGACTTAGCGCCGGCTCGGTCTCGCTGCTCGCCGACGCGGTCGACTTCCTCGGCGACGCCGCCAACTACGGTATTTCCCTGTTCGTCCTGGGCCTGGCGCCGGTCTGGCGTTCGCGCACCGCGCTGGTGAAGGGCGCGACCATGGGCGGCTATGGCGTCTTCGTGCTGGGCAGCGCCTTCTGGCACCTGCGCACCGGCAGCGTGCCGGAAGCGCACACCATGGGCTGGATCGGTTTCTCGGCCCTGGCGGCCAACTGCCTGGCAGCCGTGCTGCTCTACGCTTATCGCAACGGCGACGCCAACATGCGTTCGGTGTGGCTGTGCACGCGCAACGATGCGATCGGCAACGTGGCCGTGATGCTGGCGGCGCTGGGCGTGGCCCAGACCGGCAGCGGCATTCCGGACCTGCTGGTCGCCACCATCATGGGCCTGCTCGGCCTGACGGCGGCCTATTCCGTCATCACCCAGGCGCGCCGTGAACTGCGCTCCGCGGCAGCGCCCCTTGCCGCCACCGTGGAGCTCAAGCGCCGCTAGCCAGGTGCCCGAGCTTGTCGGGGTTGCGCACGACGTAGATCGCCGTGACCTTGCCTCCGTCGATCTGCACCGCCATCGCCTGCGGCAGCGCGTCCGCCTCGAGGGTGACTTGTCCCGGCAAGCCGCCGATCAGGGCTTCGCGCAGCACCTCGGCCTTGCTCCATCCTTTCTGCGCCAGCGCGTGCAGGAAGCGCGCCACCTTGTCCAGTCCATGGATCGGATTCACGGCCGCACTGCGCTTGCCGCCGCCGTCGCCGTAGAACACCACGTTATCGGCCAGGAGCTGCTTGAGCTGCGCGAGGTCGCCCTCGCGCGTGGCCGCGAAGAAGGCGCCGGCGATCTGCTGCTGTTCCTCGAGCGGCACCGGAAAGCGCGGACGCGCGTTGGCGACGTGCGTGCGGGCGCGGCTGGCCAATTGGCGCGCCGCGGCGCTCTCACGGCCGATCGCTTCGCCGACCTCCTTGAAATCGAGCTCAAACACGTCGTGCAGCAGGAAGGCCGCGCGCTCCAGCGGCGACAGGCGCTCCATCGCCAGCATCAGGGGCAGGGTGATGTCGTCACCCTCGTCGCTTGCTTCGATGAAGGGCTCGGGCAGCCAGGGGCCGACGTACTGCTCGCGCTTGACGCGCGCGGATTTCAGCACGTCGAGGCACAGGCGCGTCACCGTGCGCACCAGCCAGGCCTCGTGCTCGATGATGGCGGCGCGGTCGGCGCCGTGCCAGCGCAGCCAGGCATCCTGCACCACGTCCTCGCTTTCCGCGACGGAGCCGAGCATGCGGTAGGCGATGCGCTGCAGGCGCGGGCGGCGTTCGGTGAAGAAGAGGGTGGGGTCCATGACCCGCCAGCTTAGCGCAAAAAAAGAGGAGCCGCGCGGCTCCTCTTTTCGTTTCGAGCAGACCGCTTACGCGTCCTGCATCACGCAGTCCACGAAGTAGCCGCGCTTGCCGTCCACCTCGCGTTTGACCAGGCCGTGCACGTCGGTCTCGAAGCCCGGGAAGCGCTCGTTGAAGTCGCGCGCGAAGCGCAGGTAGTCGACGATGGTCTTGTTGAAGCGCTCGCCCGGGATCAGGAGCGGAATGCCCGGCGGGTAAGGCGTCAGCAGGATCGCGGTGATGCGGCCTTCGAGTTCGTCGATGGCGACGCGCTCGATCTGGCGGTGCGCCATCTTCGCGAAAGCGTCCGACGGCTTCATCGCCGGGACCATGTCCGACAGGTACATCTCGGTGGTCAGGCGTGCCACGTCGTACTGCTTGTAGAACAGGTGGATCTCGGTGCACAGCTCGCGCAGGCCGCGGTTCTCGTAGCGCGGATTGGCCGAAGCGAACTGCGGCATCACCTGCCACATCGGCTTGTTGCGGTCGTAGTCGTCCTTGAACTGCTGCAGCGCCGTCACCAGGGTGTTCCAGCGGCCCTTGGTGATGCCGATGGTGAACATGATGAAGAACGAGTACAGGCCGCACTTCTCGATGATGACGCCGTGCTCGGCCAGGTACTTGGTCACGATCGATGCCGGGATGCCGGTCTCGCCGAAACGGCCGTCGAGCGACAGGCCCGGGGTCACGATGGTCGACTTGATCGGGTCGAGCATGTTGAAGCCCGGCGCCAGTTTACCGAAGCCGTGCCAGTCGTCCTCGGCGTGGATCATCCAGTCCTGCTGGGTGCCGATGCCTTCTTCCGACTGCACGTCCGGGCCCCAGACCTTGAACCACCAGTCGTCGCCGAACTCGGCGTCGACCTTCTTCATGGCGCGGCGGAAGTCCAGCGCTTCCAGGATCGATTCTTCCACCAGGGCGGTGCCGCCCGGCGCTTCCATCATCGCGGCGGCGACGTCGCAGGACGCGATGATCGAGTACTGCGGCGAGGTCGAGGTGTGCATCAGGTAGGCCTCGTTGAAGGCATCCTGGTCGAGCTTCACGGTTTCCGATTCGCGCACCAGCACCTGCGAGGCCTGAGACAGGCCGGCCAGCAGCTTGTGGGTCGACTGGGTCGAGAAGATCATCGACTGCTTGGCGCGCGGGCGGTTCTCGCCGATCGCGTGCATGTTCTGGTAGAAGCTGTGGAAGGCGGCGTGCGGCAGCCAGGCTTCGTCGAAGTGCAGGGTGTCGATTTTCCCGTCCAGCATTTCGCGCAGGGTCTCGACGTTGTACACCACGCCGTCGTAGGTCGACTGGGTGATGGTCAGGATGCGCGGCTTCTTGTTCACCGCATCGCGTGCGAACGGATTCGCTTCGATCTTGCGGGCGATCGATTCGGGCGTGAACTCTTCCAGCGGGATCGGGCCGATGATGCCGAGGTTGTTCCGGGTCGGCATCAGGAACACGGGGATCGCGCCGCACATGATGATCGAGTGCAGGATCGACTTGTGGCAGTTACGGTCGACCACCACGATGTCGCCCGGCGCCACGGTGCTGTGCCAGACCATCTTGTTCGAGGTCGAGGTGCCGTTCGTCACGAAGTAGCAGTGGTCGGCATTGTAGATGCGCGCGGCATTGCGCTCGGACTTGGCGACCGGTCCGGTGTGGTCCAGCAGCTGGCCGAGTTCCTCGACCGCGTTGCAGACGTCGGCGCGCAGCATGTTCTCACCGAAGAACTGGTGAAACATCTGGCCCACGGGGCTTTTCAGGAAGGCGACGCCGCCCGAGTGGCCCGGGCAGTGCCACGAGTAGGAGCCGTCGTAGGCGTAGTTGACCAGCGCGCGGAAGAAGGGTGGCGCCAGCGAATCGAGGTAGGCCTTGGCTTCGCGGATGATGTGGCGTGCAACGAATTCCGGGGTATCCTCGAACATGTGGATGAAGCCGTGCAGCTCCTTCAGGATGTCGTTCGGGATGTGGCGGCTGGTGCGGGTCTCGCCGTAGATGTAGATCGGGATGTTCGCGTTCTTGTGGCGGATCTCGAGCACGAAGGCGCGCAGGCGGGTCAGGGCGAAATCGGTTTCCTCGACCGAGCCGCCGCCGAATTCCTCGTCGTCGATCGACAGGACGAAGGCCGAGGCGCGCGACTGCTGCTGGGCGAACTGCGACAGGTCGCCGTAGCTGGTCAGGCCGAGCACCTCCATGCCTTCCTGCTCCATCGCGGCCGCGAGTGCGCGAATGCCGAGACCGGAGGTGTTCTCGGAACGGAAGTCCTCGTCAATAATGACGATGGGGAAACGAAATTTCATGGACAGCTCCAAAGCTAAGCGCCGTGGAAGCGGCTGACCCCGATGGGTCGATCCGCCGGCCACGGCACCGGAAAAAAGAGGAAACGGATTTTCGCAGAAATCAGGCGCGCCGGTGCAATTATTTTGCGAATCTAGCTATGAAGACTAAGCAGTTCACGCAATTGCTGGCGCACACTAGCTCGCAAGCCTGCGCCCGACCCGGCGGAAGGCTTCGGTGAGGACGGCCGCCCCGACCGCGGCCATCAGCGGCCCGGCGCTGAACGGCATCGGATCTGCCTGGATCGCGGCGAAGAAGGCCAGCGTGACGCCAAAGGCGGCGACCGCGCTGGTCAGGGTCAGCAGCCAGGTGCGGCGCGACAGCAGGGTGATGGCGGCCAGCGAGATCGCGATCTGCTGCGCCACCGAGGCGGCGGCCCACTGGCGGTGGCGGTGCAGCTCTTTCTCGGACAGGGCATTCCACTCGCTCGAGACCGCTTCGAAGCGTTCCGCTTCCTTGCGGATCGCGTCCTTCTCGACACCGTAGCGGCGCATCTCTTCGCGGTAATGGGCCTGGTCGACACCCGGCATTTCCGATGCGAGCTCGGCCAGGTTCTGGCGGCTGGTCTTGGCCTGGTAATGGCCCCAGGCATTGGCCGCACTGGTCTTCTCGATCGCCGCATTGCTCTTGTACAGGGCCGCATTGTTGTGCGAGGCGCTGCCGATGAAGCCGAACATGGTGCCGAGCGTGGCCAGGATGGCGATCAGGACCGCCACCTTGCCGGCAAAACCGTCTCCACCCCGCGTGCCCGGGGTACGAATTGCCTGGTCCGTGATGTTCATGCTTTCCTTCGGGTATAGGTGACGAAGGCGTAGCCGTAGCCGTTCGCCTCGGAATGATGGACTTCGCGCGCCGTTTCCTGCCACAGGGCTGGGTCGATCGGCGGGAAGAAGGTGTCGCAGCGGAACACATGATCGATCTCGGTAACGATCATGCAGTCGGCCAGGGCCATGGATTCGGTGAAGATCTGGGCGCCGCCGATGATGCTGGCCGGCTCGCCGGCGAGCAGCTCGATGGCGGCCTGCAGCGAACCCGCCACCTCGACGCCGTCGTGGGTCCAGTCAGGATTGCGGGTGACGACGATGTTACGGCGCTTGGGCAGCGGGCGCCCGATCGAGTCGAAGGTCTTGCGTCCCATGACGATCGGTTTGCCCAGCGTGACGCGCTTGAAATGGGCCAGGTCTTCCGGCAGGTGCCAAGGCAGTTGGTTGTCGACGCCGATGCCGCGCTGGGCATCGATCGCCACCACCAGGGTCAGGCGCGGCGTGGGCTCACTGCTCACGCTGCCTTCCGCAAGCACCTGGTGCGATACCCCATTGCCCATTCCCGTCACCATTCTTAAGTAATTTCCAGTTTAAAATGTTGTCTCTTTGTAAGCAGAAAGTCAAGCAATATGCACGGCGCGTGGCGGCATTCAGACAGCCACCGGCGCTTTGATCGCCGGATCCGGATCGTAGCCCGTCACCTCGAAATCCTCGAAGCGGTAGTCGAACAGGGACTCCGGCTTGCGCTTGATCACCAGGCGCGGCAGCTCCTTGGGTGTGCGCGACAGCTGCAGGTCGACCTGCTCCATGTGGTTGCTGTACAGGTGGCAGTCGCCGCCGGTCCAGATGAAGTCGCCCACTTCCAGACCTGCCTGCTGGGCCATCATGTGGGTCAGGATCGCGTAGGACGCGATATTGAAGGGCACGCCCAGGAAGATGTCGGCGCTGCGCTGGTACAGCTGGCAGGACAGCTTGCCGTCGGCCACGTAGAACTGGAAGAAGGCGTGGCAGGGCGGCAGCTTCATGTTCGGCACGTCGGCCACGTTCCAGGCCGAGACGATCATGCGGCGCGAGTCCGGGGTGTTGCGGATCTGGTCCAGCACCTGGGTGATCTGGTCGATGTGGCCGCCGTCGGGCGTCGGCCAGCTGCGCCACTGGTAGCCATAGATCGGGCCCAGGTTGCCGTTGGCGTCTGCCCATTCGTCCCAGATGCTGACGCCGTTTTCCTTCAGGTAGGCGATGTTGGTCGAGCCCTGCAGGAACCAGATCAGCTCATGGATGATCGACTTCAGGTGGACCTTCTTGGTGGTGAGCAGGGGGAAGCCCTGCTGCAGGTCGAAACGCATCTGGTAGCCGAAGACCGACAGCGTGCCGGTGCCGGTGCGGTCGGTCTTGACCGCGCCATGCTCTTTCACATGGCGCATGAACTCGAGGTATTGGCGCATTCGGATGGACTATGGGTGACAGCCCGATATTGTAACCGAGTGCGGCGGCAAAGTTGTCAATACGGACTGCGTTTGCCTAACTATTTGATCTCCGGTTCGACCAGGGTCGCCAGCTGCATCAGCGACTCCTGCCAGCCGAGGTAGCAGGATTCGACCGGGATCATCTCGGGAATTCCTTCCTGCACGATGCGGACCTCGACGCCGCAACTCACCTCGTGCAAGTCGACGGTGGTCTGCATCTGCCCGGGCAGATGAGGATCGTCGAAGGCGGCGGTATAGCGCACGCGCCGGCCGGGCGCCAGTTCGAGGTATTCGCCGCCGAAGGAATGGCTGTCCCCGGTGGTGAGGTTCGTGAAGGACATGCGGTAAGCCCCGCCAACCCGACTGTCCATGTCATGGACGGTGGCGAAGAAGCCGTATGGCGGCAGCCACTTGGCGAAAGCGCCCGGGGTGGTGAAGGCGCGGTAGACGCGGTCGGGGCTTGATTTGAAGACGCGGTGCAGCTGGACGGTATTGGCGGACATGATGGTCTCCCTTGGTCGAGGACATCCCTCTGCCGGCACGACGAACGACATGGCGCCGATTCGACATCCAGCGCCCGATCTTTTAATCGCCTGCCGGCGCGCCGAGCGGGAAGTAGTGGCGAAAACGGCGCGCCTCGTCGACTGCACGCGCGAACGACGGACGGGCCAGCAGGCGCGCGCGGTAGCTGGTGACGGCCGGGTAGTCGGCGCCGATCGGGTGGGTCCAGTCGGCATAGAACAGCGATGGGGCGGCGGCGCAGTCGGCCAGCGAGAAGGCTTCGCCCGCGGCCCAGGTGCGGCCAGCCAGTTCGCCCTCCAGCCAGGCATAGGCGCGTTCCAGCCGTTCGCGTGCAAGCAGCACGCCATCCTCGCGCTTGGCGGCGTCGCCGGTCAGCGCGCCGGCCACCGCCTGCTGCACCGGATCCATCACGTGCAGGTCGAAGAAGCGGTCGAGGAAGCGCACGCCGAGGGCCTCCCTCGGATCGCCCGGGATCAGGCGCACCGCACCGGGATGGGCCAGCTGCAGGTATTCGATGATGATGCTGGTCTCGACCACGTTGCGCTCGCCGTCCACCAGCAGCGGAAACTTGCGCAGCGGCCAGCGGCGCAGCCATTCCGGCGCGTGCTGGGGCGTCTCGGGATCGAGCGAACGGAACTCATGGGGGATGTCGTTCTCGTACAGCGCGATCAGGGCCTTCTGCGTGTAGGAAGAAAATGGATGACCGTAGAGCACCAGCGGCATGGCGGATTCCTTGTCAAGTGGATCGGCGTTGTGCCGCATGACTCTAGCAGAGTTTGGCGGCCGTCCGCGCGAATCGGTTCATGGCCGGAATTCGACCAGCACGCCGCGCAGGAAGAAGCCGAGCGCGCGCTGGTCGCCAGCCTGGGGTGGCCGCGGCGGCAGCGTGTGTTCGAGCGTGATGTCCAGCTGCGGGGCGGAGGCAAGGGCTGGCGGAATCGAAAGCAGCCCGCGCCCGAGCTCGCGTTCGCCCAGGTCGATGCCGTTGATGCGCACGCGCGAAGCGCGCACGCCGTCGAAGTAGCGGCCATCGATACCGAGGTACGCGACCCGCCGTCCTGCCGGGAGCTGCACCCGCAGGGAGGATCGTGGACCGTCGGTCCAGACCGCGCTGCCTTCCACGCTCGACCAGCCGCCCGCGAGGATGTCCGGCATCGACGGCCCGACCGCGATGCGCAGGGCGGCATTCGTGCTCGCTTCGCAGCGCAGCGGCGCGTTGTAGTAGCGCCAGCCGGAGGCCAGGTTCACCACATGGTCGGCGGCCAGCTGCGTGCCGGGCGCGCACATGCCGCCGTCGCCCGCGTTCGACCAGTAGCGCAGCAGCTTGGTCGGACCGTCCGGTCCGCGGTGGATGACGACGTCGTCGTAGCTCATGATGCCGTCATTGTGGCGCTCGCGCTCCACGAAGATCTCTGGGTCGGGATTGTAGTAGCGCGGCGCATGGTCCAGCACCCAGTCGGCCACGCGGCCCTGCGCGATGAAGGCCGGCGTCCTGCCGCGGTAGGCTTGATAGCCGGCCAGGCCCTGCAGGACGACGGCCAGCACCAGCGCCAGCACGCGGGTGCGGGTATCCAGGCGCACCAGGGCCGCAAGGCAGACCGCGAGGATGGGCATCGAAGTCCAGTAGGCGTAGCGCGGGACGAACAGGGCGCCGCTGTTCCAGTTGGTGGCAGCCAGGGTCGGCAGCGCCATGCCCAGCATGAGCAGCACGGCGATCGCCAGGTGCAGCAGCCAGATGCGGCGCCGGCCGGGTTCGCCCGCGACCAGTACGACGGCGGCGGTGGACAGCAGGGCGGGCAGGCCGATCACCAGGCCCTGGTTCAGGTCGAACAGGAAGGAGAACAGGCGCTCCGGCGTCACCAGGCCGAGGTCGAAGTAGTAGCGGCTGATAATGCTCGGCATCCCGAACAGGGCCTGGTTGTACAGGAAGGGCAGGGCCGCGGCGACGATGCCGACCGCCACCAGCGCGCCGGCGCGCAGCCGCGACGCCGGCTGCGGCCGCGGCGGGAACAGCGCCGCCGCCGGGAAGGCGCGGTACAGCAGCGCGTAGGCGCCCGCGGCGGGGATCAGGCCGGCGATCGAGGGATTCTGGGTGGCCCCCAGGCCGGCCAGCAGCACCGTCATGGGCAGGTCGCGGCGCAGCGCGGCCAGGGTGGCGAGCAGCACGCAGACGCCCGCCATCACTTCGGGGCCGATCCAGACGGTGTAGTAAAGGGGGCCGAGCAGCGCGGCCAGTGCCAGCTCCGGCAGCTTGATGTGCGGCAGCCAGGCGCGCAGGCACAGCGCGCCCGCCAGCAGGATCGCCAGGTTCAGCGCGACCAGGGACATGAAGGGATTCTTGCCGAGCAGGGTTACCAGGAGGTGGAAGGGCGCGGCCAGCAGCGAATACAGCCAGAAGTGGATCGCCTGCACGCCGCCGTCCTGGGCGCGCGCGTAGCCGCCCTCGATCGCCCCTTCCTGCGCGACGCGTTGGTAGGTGCGCTCGAGCAGGTCGGCCGGCAGTCCTCCGCGCGCCAGCGCCGCCGGCGGCATGGCCTTGATCGCCTCGACGTCGCTGCGGCGCAGCTCGGGCGAGCCATGTGCGACGAAGCCCTGCGCCATCGTCAGGTATTCCATGCCGTCGCCGATCAGGCGCGCCTTGGACAGGCAAAGCAGCGCGAACAAGGCGCACAGGAAGGCGGCTAGCGCGCGCGCCAGTAGCGGCGCCCTGGCGAAGGCAAGTCGTGGAATGGAAGCGGGCTGGGTCATAAGCTGCAATTCTAGCAAGCCAGCGCCGCGACGCTGCAGGCGGCTGGGGCGTATAGTGCGGCGATGCCCAATTCTCCACGCTATCCCGGCACGCCGGACGGCCGCTACTTCGTCGTCAAGGGCCGCCTCTGGCGCACCAGCAATCCCGCGCTCGCGCCTGACGTGCGGCAGGAGCTGGTCGACCGGCTGATGCGGGCGCGCCGCCAGGTCGGCGTGGCCAAGCGCGCAGGCGATGTGCAGGCGGAGCACGCGGCGCGCGCCGACGTCGATGCGGCCAAACGCGGTCTCGGTGAGCGCGGCCCGGTGTGGTGGAACGACGGCGCGCCCGACTACAACCGGCGCATGGTAGCCAATACGCCTTACGCGCAGTGGTACGCGGCGCTGCCGCCGCAGGACGGCGGCTAGGCTTCGGCCGCCAGCGCCTGCGCGAACAGCGCCAGGGCTGCGTGCACCTTGTCGTCCGGCGCATGCAAAAGGTTGTCTCCGACGTACAGTTCAAAAGAGCTGGTGCCGGGAAGGGTGGCGCTGGCGATGCGGTTGAACATCCAGATGCCATGGCGCTCGGCCAGCGCGCGCCGGATCGCCAGCGCGCGTTCCGGCGGCACCGGAAGATGCAGGTGCAGCATGTTGGCCTGGGGCGCGGCCGGGTTCACGCGGATGATGGGATGGGCCGCCAGCGCCTCGTACAGGAACTGGGTGCGCCGGAAGTAGTCCGGCATCGCGGCCAGGCGCTCGTCGAACTGCATCGCCGCCGCAACCACGTAGGGTGAGCGGTGGATGACGTTGCCGCCTTCGCGCCGGAACCATTCGGCGGCGCGCTCGACGAATTCGCGCGTCCCCGCCAGCATGGCGCCACCCAGGCCGCCGATCCCCTTGTACAGCGAGACGTAGACGGAATCGAAGCCCGTCGCGATCTCGTGCAGCGGTTTGCCATAGCCGGCGGTGGCTTCCCACAGGCGCGCGCCGTCCATGTGCAGGTGGGTCCCGCGTTCCCTGCAGTGCGCCTTGATCGCCTCGAGTTCCGCCCAGGGCGAAAGCTGGCCGCCGATCTCGCGCAGCGGCAGTTCGATGCCGACCGCGCCCAGCCTGTCGGGAATTGCGGCCAGGTCGGAAACGAACCAGGGCCGATGGCGATCTCCCGCCTGCAGCGCCTTGAAGTGCCCCAGCAGCTGGTAGTTGGAGCGCTCGTGGACAAAAATGTGCGAAGTCGGGTGCAGCGCCACCAGGTCGCGCGCGCGGTCCTGGCAGGCAAGGCGCAGCGCGGTCACCTGGGCCATCGTGCCGCTGATGCAGAATACCGCCGCTTCCATGCCGAGCAGGCGTGCGATTTTCGCTTCGAATTCCTGCAGCAAAACGCCCTGGCCGTAGACGTCATGCTCGACGCCCTGGGCTTCGCACCAGGCGGCCATGGCGGCGAACAGTTCGGCGGGAGGGCGGGCGCGGTGGCCCGGAAAGATGGTGTGGCAGCGGCGTTGCAGTTCGGTGTCGTTCAAGGCAGGCTCCAGTCGGAAGCCTGCCACTCTACACCGAAGCTGCCGGCGCGGTGAAGCGGATCAGCGTGCAGCGAGCGCGAGCCGGGCCTTGGGGCCGGAAACGGCACTTGCCGCGCTGTCTTCCGCAAGGCGGAACAGGCGCACCGCGCGGGCCAGCTCGGCTGCCTGGTCCTGCATGGACTGGGCGGCGGCACTGGCTTCTTCGACCAGGGCGGCGTTCTGCTGGGTCACTTCATCCATTTCGCCCACCGAGCGGTTGATGTGCTCGATGCCGCTGGTCTGCTCCTGGCTGGCGGCGGTGATCTCGGACATGATGTCGGTCACGCGCGCCACGCTCGAGAGCACCTCGTTCATGGTCACGCCGGCTTCGGCCACCAGCTTGCTGCCAGCGTCGACCTGGCCGTTGGAGGCGTCGATCAGGCCCTTGATTTCCCTGGCCGCGGCGGCGCAGCGCTGGGCCAGGTTGCGCACTTCGCCCGCGACCACGGCGAAGCCGCGCCCCTGTTCGCCGGCGCGCGCCGCTTCCACGGCCGCGTTCAGGGCCAGGATATTGGTCTGGAAGGCGATGCCGTCGATGACGCTGGTGATGTCCGAGATCTTGCGAGACGACTGGCTGATCGCGTCCATGCGCTCGATCACCTGGGCCACGGTGGCGCCGCCCTGTTGCGCGACGGTGGAGGCGCTCAGCGCCAGCTGGTTGGCCTGGCGTGCGTTGTCCGCATTCTGGCGCACGGTCGCGGTCAGCTGGTCCATCGAGGACGCGGTGCTGGCCAGGCTGACTGCCTGCTCTTCGGTGCGCTGGCACAGGTCGAGGTTGCCGGCCGAGATCTCCTGCGAGGCATTGGCGATCTGCTCGGCGCCTTCGCGCACCTTGCCGACCACGGTCGACAAACTGGCGCCGACTGTGTTGATGGCCTCCGTGAGCAGGCCGATCTCGTCGCGCCGGGTGCTGTCCACCCGTGCGGTCAGGTCGCCTTCGGCAATGCGCTTGGCCACGTCGCGCACTTGGGCCAGCGGACGCGCGACGGCGGCGCGCACCACGGCGTACAGGATCGCGGCCAGCACCGCCAGCGCGGCCAGGCCGATCAGGATGAAGCGGTTGCGCAGCACGGTCGCGGCGGCGGTGATCTCGTCGAGGTAGGTGCCGCCGCCGATGACCCAGTTCCAGTCCTTGATGTGGGTGTAGGCGACGAACTTCTCGCGCGCGGCGCTTTCGCCCGGATTGGTCCAGTCGTAGTGGATGTTGCCGTTCTTCTTCTCCAGGATTTCCTTGATGAAGAAGCGGCCATCGGCGGCGCGGCTGTCGAGGATGTTGCTGCCTTCCTTGGCCGGGTGCACCAGCAGATCGCCATACCCCTTGCCCGGCGCGGCGTTCAGCACGAAGAAGTAGCCGGTATCGCCGACCTTGATCGCACGGATGCGGTCCTTCAAGACCTTCATGTCTTCGCTGATGTCGACCCCGACGTAGAGCACCGCCACGACCTTGCCGGCGGCGTCGCGCGCCGGTTCGTACTGGGTGATGTACTGCTTGCCGAACAGGGTCACCAGGCCGATGTAGGTGCCGCCCGCGCGCAGAACGGAGTAAGCCGGGCTGTTGCGATCGAGCTTGGTGCCGACGGCGCGCTCCCCGTTTTCCTTCTTGACCGAGGTGGTGACGCGCACGAAGTCCTCGCCGTCGGCGGCGAAGATGGTGGCGTTGCCCGCGGTTTGGGCGGTGAAGGTGTCGGGTGCGCTGAAATCGAGGTTCAGCAGCTTGCCGTCCAGCTTGAGCGAGGGCGTGGCCTTGCCGCCGATGTCGACGGTGTTCGCCGTGTCGAGTTCGAAACTGCCGGGCAGGCCGTGGCGGAAGATCCGGCCGAAACTGCGGGCCTCGCTGCTGACGCTCTTGTTAAACATCTCCACCGTATTGGCGACGCTGCGCAACTCGTTCGCGACACTCTGGGTGGCGCGCTCCTCGAGCATGCTGGAGGTCGTGAGGGTCAGCATCGCGACCAGCGCGGCGATGATCGTACCCATCAGGACGAAGCTGATGGCACTGATCCGGGTGCCGACGTTCCAGTTGGCAGGGCGGTATTGATGGGAAATCATGAGGGGATCCGGGAGCTGAAGGCTCCCGCATCATACCTTGATGATTTTCCGCAACGCAACATTTGTTGCGCCAACCCTCCCTTTGGCGCGGCAGCGCCGCAACACACTTGCCGGCATGGCAAGCAATCCGATGTCACCTTGTCATGAACAACTCAGCGCAGCGCGAGAGACGGGCGCCGGGCCGGCGCCGGCAGGCCGTGCTCGTCGTCGCCGATACGGAATACACGCACGGAGCGCGCCAGTTCGGCGGCCTGGTCCTGCATCGCCTGCGCCGCGGCGCTGGCTTGCTCGACCAGGGCGGCGTTCTGCTGGGTCGCTTCATCCATTTCGCCCACCGAGCGGTTGATGTGCTCGATGCCGCTGGTCTGTTCTTGGCTGGCGGCGGTGATCTCGGCCATGATGTCGGTCACGCGCGCCACGCTCGAGAGCACCTCGTTCATGGTCACGCCGGCTTCCGCCACCAGCTTGCTGCCAGCGTCGACTTCGCCGTTGGACGCATCGATCAGGCCCTTGATTTCCTTTGCCGCGGCGGCGCAGCGCTGGGCCAGGTTGCGCACTTCGCTCGCGACCACGGCGAAGCCGCGCCCCTGTTCGCCGGCGCGCGCCGCTTCCACGGCCGCGTTCAGGGCCAGGATATTGGTCTGGAAGGCGATGCCGTCGATGACGCTGGTGATGTCCGAGATCTTGCGCGACGACTGGCTGATCGCGTCCATGCGCTCGATCACCTGGGCCACGGTGGCGCCGCCCTGTTGCGCGACCGTAGAGGCGTTCAGCGCCAGCTGGTTGGCCTGGCGCGCATTGTCCGCATTTTGGCGCACGGTCGCGGTGAGCTGGTCCATCGAAGACGCGGTGCTGGCCAGGCTGACTGCCTGCTCTTCGGTGCGCTGGCACAGGTCGAGGTTGCCGGCCGAGATTTCCTGCGAGGCGTTGGCGATCTGCTCAGCGCCTTCGCGCACCTTGCCGACCACGGTCGACAGGCCGGCGCCGATGGTGTTGATGGCCTCGTTCAACAGGCCGATCTCGTCGCGGCGCTGCCCCGCTACCTGCGCGGTCAGGTCGCCGTCGGCGATGCGCTTGGCGACGTCGCGCACTTCGGCCAGCGGACGCGAGACCTTGGCGCGCATGGTGGTGTACAGCACGCAGGCCAGCACGCCAAGGGCCAGCATGCCGAAGGCGATGAAGCGGTTACGCAACTGGGTGGCGGCCGCGGTGATCTCGTCGAGGTAGGTGCCGCCGCCGATCACCCAGTTCCAGTCCTTGACGTAGGTGTAGACGACGAACTTCTCGCGCGCGCTCGATTCGCCCGGGTTCTGCCAGAAGTAGTGGATGCTGCCTTCCTTCTTCTCGAGGATCTCCTTGATGAAAAAACGGCCGTCGGCGTCGCGGCTTTCGGCGATGTTGCTGCCTTCCTTGGCCGGATGGACGATCAAATTGCCCCAGTTCTTGCCCGGCGCCGCGTCCAGCACGTAGAAGTAGCCGGTCTCGCCGACCTTCATGGCGCGGATGCGGTCCTTCAGCAGCGCCAGGTCCTGGCTGACGTCTACACTGACATAGAGCGCCGCCACCACCTTGCCGGCGGCGTCGCGCACCGGTTCGTAGTGGGTGAGGTACTGCTTGCCGAACAGGGTGGCCAGGCCCAGGTAGCTGCGGCCCTGGCGTAGGGCGGCGTAGGCCGGGCCGGTGCGGTCCAGGCTGGTGCCGACCGCGCGCTCGCCGTTTTCCATTTTCATCGAGGTGCTGATGCGCACGAAGTCCTCGCCATCGGCGGCGAAGACGGTGGCGCTGCCGCCGGTCTCGGCGCTGAAGCCGTCGGGCACGCTGAAATCGAGGTTCAGGACCTTGCCGCCCAGCTTGAGCGCGGGCGTGGATTTGCCGCCAATGTCGACCGGGCTGGCCGTATCGAGCTCGAATCCGCCTTGCAGCGAATCCATAAAAATTTTGCCGAAACTGCGGACCTGGTTGCTGGCGCCGCGGTCGAACATGTCCACGGTGTTGGCGACGCTGCGCAGCTCGCTGGCGACGCTGGCGGCCGCGCGCTCTTCCAGCATCGAGGAAATGGCAAAGGTGATCACCACCAGCAGAGCGGCGATGGTGGTGCCCATCAGGGCGAAGGTGATCACACTGATGCGGGTGCCGAGGGTCCAGTTGGACGGATGGAATTTATTATTGTGCATGAAAGTAGATGGGAGCGATCACGGACGCCATCATACTTTCATCTATTTCCATCTGACAACAAGTATTGCCAGAAAAATGCCGAATTTGCGTGCATTGCTGCGTTGCGACAACACTAACACCGGGTCAGGCTCAGGACAGCTGCTCCAGCGGCAGGTGGGCCTGGAACTGCAAGGCCGCCAGGTTGGCATACACGCCGCCCTGTGCCACCAGCGAAGCATGGGTGCCCGATTCCACTACGCGGCCCTCGTCGAGCACGATGATGCGGTCGGCCTGCTGCACGGTCGCCAGGCGGTGCGCGATGATGATGGTGGTGCGGCCGACCATCGCCGCTTCCAGCGCGCGCTGCACCAGGCGCTCCGACTCGGCGTCGAGCGCACTGGTGGCTTCGTCGAGCAGCAGCAGGGGTGGGTTCTTGAGCAGGGCGCGCGCGATCGCGATGCGCTGGCGCTGGCCGCCCGACAAGCGCACGCCGCGCTCGCCCAGGAAGGAGCCGTAGCCCTGCGGCAGGCGCTCGATGAATTCGTGGGCGGCGGCCATCTTCGCGGCCTGGATCACTTCCTCGTCGCTGGCGTGGGGCCTGCCGTAGCGGATGTTCTCCATCGCGTTGGCGGAGAAGATGATGGTGTCCTGGGGGACGATGCCGATCGCGCCGCGCAACGTGTGCAGCGCCAGGTCGCGGATGTCGACGCCGTCCAGGCGGATGCTGCCGGCCTGCGGGTCGTAGAAGCGCAGCAGCAGCTGGAACAGGGTGGTTTTGCCGGCGCCCGAAGGGCCGACCAGGGCCACCGTTTCGCCGGCCGCGATGTCGAGCTTCAGGTGCGCCAGCGCCGCGGTCTCCGGACGCGAGGGATAGTTGAAGCTGACGTCCTCCAGGCTGACGCGCGCGCCGTTGGCGGTGCGCGGGGGCAGCGGCTGCGGGTGCAGCGGGTCCTGGATGTCGGAGCGCGCGGCCAGCAGTTCGAGCAGGCGTTCGGTGGCGCCGGCGGCGCGCTGGGCTTCGCCCATCACTTCCGACAGCGCGCCGATGGAGCCGGCCACGATCGAGGCGTACAGGATGAACTGGCCGAGGTCGCCGCCGGTCATGGTCCCCTCCAGCACGGCGTGGGCGCCGAGCCAGAGCACGAACACGATCGCGCCGAACACCAGCACGATCGCCAGCAGGGTCAGTGTGGCGCGCGCGCGGATGCGCCGGATCGCGGTGGCGAAGGCGCTGTCCACCGATTGCTGGAAGCGTCCGGCCTCGATGCCTTCATGGGTAAAGGCCTGTACGGTGGGCATGGCGTTCAGTATCTCACCCGCCATGGCCGAGGCGTCGGCAATGCGGTCCTGCGAGTCGCGTGAGAGCTTGCGCACGCGGCGGCCGAACAGCACGATCGGCAGCACCACCAGCACCAGGAGGCCCAGGATGATCGCGCTGAGCTTGGGACTGGTCACGAACAGCATCACCAGGCCGCCCACGAACAGCAGGGTGTTGCGCAGGGCGAGCGAGATGCTGGTGCCGACCACCGACTGGATCAGGGTGGTGTCGGTGGTCAGGCGCGACAGCACTTCGCCGGTGCGGGTGGTCTCGAAGAACTCGGGGCTCTGGTGCACCACGTGGCGGTAGACGGCGGCGCGGATATCGGCGGTCACGCGCTCGCCCAGCCACGAGACCATGAAGAAGCGCGCCGCGGTGGCGACGGCCAGCACGGCGGCCACGCCGAACAGGGCCAGGAAGGTGGCGTTGACGTTTTGGATGCCCTGGTGCCCGACGCTGGCGCCGAAGCCGTGGTCGATCATCTGCTTGAAGGCGGCGGGAATCGCCAGTGTGGCGCCGGCCGCGAACAGCAGGGCGATGCCGGCCAGGACGAACTGGCGGCGGTAGGGCGCCAGGAACGGCAACAGGCCCTTGAGGGCGGCCAGCGGGCCTTTGCGGGAAGAGTCCAGGTCTGCGGTATCGGTGTTGCCGGTGGAGCGGGAAGTCATCGTCTCGTGTTCTTGTGTTTCTTGTTGGTTCAAAGCTTCATCGGGCGTACGTAGCCCGTCATTTCCAGGTAGCCGCGGCCGAGCTGCTTGCCGTCACGGCCGACCGTCACCGCGCCTTCCCAGTAGACCGCGCCGGTCGAGCGGCGCGAATCCAGTTCCTGGTCCTGCTGCAGGGGCGTGATCTGCCAGCGCAAGGGGCCGGTGGTGACCAGCGTGGCCACCGGGTACTCGGCATCGGTGCGCGGCGACTTCCAGCGTGCGGTGGGAGTGAAATTCACCTGGTCTGGCGCGTAGCGGGTCACCTTGCCCGCAGCGTCGCGATGGGTAGCGTGCGCCCATAGTTTACCACCTTGCTTGGCCCTGATCTGGAAAGCCATCAGGGCGCCGCCGTCGTTCAGGTTCACGCCGATCCAGTCCCAGCCGGTAGCCTCGGGCTGCAGGGCTTCGCTCGACCATTCATGGTCGAGCCAGGCGCTGCCCGTCACCGCCACGGGGATGCTGCCGGTGCGCCCGACCTTGCCGCTCACCTTCAGCTGCGGCTCGCTGTAGTAGTGGCTCGCATGCTGCGGGCTGGGGCCCTTGCGCGAGTAACCGCCTTCGCCCTGCACCAGCACCGGCTGGGTCGGCTCGAGGCGCAGTTCCAGCGTCAGTTCGCTCGAACGGATCGTGACGCGGTAGGCGCCGGAGCTTTCCCTCACCATGCGCCAGTCGTCCAGTTTGAGGTCGGTGTTGCCGGTGCGGGCCCAGGCCAGGCTGAAGCCTTCGCGCGCGCTGCGCTGGTCGTGCACCAGCCGGCCAAGTTCGGGGTCGGACAGCGCGGCATGGCCGATCACCAGCTGGCGCGGCGCAAAGGCGCTCGGGTTCTTCGGATCGTGCTCGGTGCGGCTGCGAAAGAAGGTCACCTGGAAGCCGAGCGGCTTGCCGTCGGGCGTGTCGACCCAGCCGGTGGCATACCACCACTCGGTGCGGAACTCCGGATGGGCGCCGAAGTCGCGCGGGAAGGACAGGGTCACGCCCGGCCTCACGGGCGCGAACTCCGGCGGATCCGCATGGACCCACTGGACCACCAGCGTCAATAAGCAGAACAACACAGCCCGCATTACCAATCCTCCCTGACCGCGCGTACCGGACCGCCCGACAGCGCATAGCGTCCCGACACCAGTGCGGTCGCGACGGACGCCGCGACCAGTACGGCCGCGACGCTCCCCAGCAAGGTCCACGGCAAATGCAGCTGCATCGTCCAGTGGAAGGACTGAGGGTTGACAACATAAACCAGGATCAGGCTGATGACCAGTCCCAGCGCGAAGCCGCAGGCCACGCCAAGCAGCGTCAGGAAGCCGCCTTCGAAGGCCAGGATGCCCAGCACCTGGCCGCGCGTGACACCGACGTGGCGCAGCATGCCGAACTCCTTGGCGCGCGCCAGGGTCTGGGCCGAGAAGCTGGCCGCCACGCCGGACAGGCCGATGGCGATCGCGATCGCCTCCAGCAGATAGGTGACCGCGAAGCTGCGGTCGAAGATCTTGAGGCTCATGGCGCGGATCTCGCCGGCCGACATGGTCTGCAGCGACTTGCCGAAGGGGAGGGCGCGCACCGCCTGCTCCAGCTGCTCGACGCTGCTGCCGCGCGCGGCGAACAGGGCGGCGTCGGTGACTTCGCCTTCACCGGTGAGGGCACGGTAGTCCGATAGCCGGATGACGACGGAGCCGGCCTGGTTGGCGTAATCGCGCCAGACCCCGGCGACGAAGAAGCCGGCCTGGCCGCCGCCCAGCGGCAGCTTGAGGGTCTGGCCGACACGCGCCCCGTACAGGTCGAGCAGGGCTTCGGACACCCACGCCGGCCGCGCGCCCGGCGGAACCGGCGCCGTTTCGCCCACGAGTAACAGCAAGCGGCCTGGATCGCGCAGGTCGATGTCGCGCGCGATCACGACCACGTTGGGCCGGTCCGGCGACAGGGACACGGGCCGGGTGCGCAGGAACAGCGCCCGCGCTACGCCGGGCGTGCCGGCCAGCGCCGCCTGCTGCTGCGGGCTGAAGAAGCCGGTATTGCCGCCCGCGGCGGTGCGGATGTACAGGTCGGCCGGCAGGATGTGGCCCATCCAGTCATCCACCGAGATGCGGAAGCTCGCCACCATGATGCCCATCGCGACCATCAGGCTGAAGCTGGCCAGCACACCGCCCAGCGCGATCGAGGCCTGGCCGGGCGCGTTGGCGAGGCGCGCCAGCGCCAGCAGCAGGATCGGGGGCGTGCGCCTGCTTGCCAAGGCCGCGCGCTCCATGCGGCGGAAGGCCTCCGCGGCCAGGCGCGGCATCAGGCCGATGCCGCCGATGAGCAGCAGCGCAATCGCGATATAGCCGAACAGCGGCAGCTCGAACACGGGCGGCGCGAAGGCCAGCGCGGCCGCCAGTGCCAGGCAGACCAGGGATGGCCAGATGCGCGCGAGGCGCGATAAGGCCGCTTCGTCGGCGCCCGACTTGATTGCCACCGCAGGCTTGGCGCGCGCCGCTTCAACTGCCGGCGCCAGGCAGCCCAGCAGGGCCACGCCCAGCCCGAGCGCGAAGAACACGGTGGCCGCGACCGGGGTGAACTGGATTTGCGGCCGGATGCCGGGGAAGTAGCCGGCGCCCAGGTCGCCGCCGAAGAAGTGAAGGGCCAGCGCCGCCAGCGCATAGCCGCCGGCCACACCCAGCAGCGCGCCGACGATACCCAGGCTGGCGCCTTCCAGCAGCACCTGGCGCAGCAGCTGCCCGCGTTCAAGGCCCAGCACGCGCAGCAGCGCGAACTGGCTGCGCCGCCGCATCACCGACAGCGCCTGGGTCGAGAACACGAGGAAGGCGCCGGTGAACAGGGCCACCAGCGCAAGGACCGTCAGGTTGACGCGGTAGGCGCGGCTCAGGTTGGCGTTACGTTCCTCCTGGTCGCTGTCGTTCGGCTGGCGCACCGTGAAGCGGCCCGGGTAGTCGCGTTCCAGCTCCGTGCTCAAGGCGCGCTGGAAGGCGCCGCGGTCGACGCCGTCGCGCAATTTGAGGTCGACGCGCGACAGCTTGCCCAACTGCTTGAGGCGCCACTGCATGGCGCCGATGTCCATCACCGCGATGCGCTGGCCGGCCCGCGCGCGCGCCACCTGGCCGGCCACGCGCAGGCGCACGTCGCCGGCGCCGGCGCGCAGTTCGATGCGCTCGCCCGGCTGCTTGCCGAGCCAGGTGAGCGCCGCCGGCGACAGGAAGATGGCGTCGTCGGCCAGCACGTCCATCAGGCGCCCTTCTTGCGGCACGCCAGTCAGGTCGGGCGAAATGAAGCCGGCGCGGAAGGCGTCGATGCCCACGATGCGCAGCGCGCCTTGTGCCCCCGCCAGGCCGGCCGACAGCTCCAGCACGGGCGAGGCCACCGCCACCTGCGGGTTCGCCGCCAGGCGCGCGTAGACGGATTCGTCGAAGAACTGTTCGCGCCCGGCCACCTGCACGTCGGCCTGGCCGGACAGGCTTTTCACGGCGGCGGAGAATTCATTGAAGGCGGCGGCGTTGATCAAGTGGATGGCGAAACCCATCGCCACGCCGACCGCGATGGCCGCGATGGCCAGCAGCGCACGCACGGGGTGGGCGCGCCACTCGCCGAACAGCAGCCAGCGAGCAAGGAGGCCGGAGCTGGGGTTCAGGCCGGGCATTCCACCGCCAGCATCTCCGCCTGGCGCCTCGCCTTGGTCCGTGCGCGCTCGCTGCCGTCGCCGCCGTCACGGCCGGCGCGTGCGCTGTCTTCTTCCAGCCATTTGCGCTGCAGGCGCAGCTTGTCGCAGCGCCGCTGTCCGGCCGCGGCCGCGCGGCGCAGGCGCTCGGCGCGTGTGCCTTCGCGCTCTTCCTGCTCTTGGTGCTGCGCGCGGGCGTCCTCGATTTCCTGCAGCATGGCGCGTTCGCGCGCCAGGCGCTCGAGCACTTCCGGGGCCGGCGGCGCGGCCTGTACCTTCAGCACCACCGCGCTCTTGCCGCAGGGCTGGTCGTGGTAGCTCACCTTGCCGCCTTCGGTGCATTTATAGATCGTCTGGGCCGTGGCGGCCTGGGAGGCGAGACAGAGCGTCGCCAGGAAAATGGTGTTGCGCATGTGGATGTCCCCGGTCACAAAATTTTGCCAGGGTTCATAATGCCGAGCGGGTCCAGTGCGGCTTTGATGGCACGCATCATGTCCAGTTCGACACGCGGCTTGTAGCGCACCAGGTCCTCGCGTTTGAGTGCGCCGATGCCGTGCTCGGCTGAGATGGAGCCGTTCATGGCGGCGACGCTGTCGTGCACGATGCGGTTGACGGCGTCCTGGTGCGACAGGAAGCTGTCGTGCCCGATGCCGTCCGGCGGCGCGACGTTGTAGTGCAGATTGCCGTCGCCCAAATGCCCGAAACATACGACCTGGCAAGCGGGGAAAGCCGCCTGCAGTGCGCTGTCGGTGCGTTCGATAAACTCGGGAATGCTGGACACCGGCAGCGAAATGTCGTGCTTGATGTTCTTGCCGGCCGCCGCCTGCGCCAGCGGAATGTGCTCGCGCAGCTTCCACAGCCCGAGCGCCTGGCCGCTTGACGTCGCCAGCACGGCGTCCAGCGCGATGCCCGTGTCCAGCGCGGCGCCCACCGCGGTCTCGACCAGCTCCGCGGCCTGGTCTTCGGACTCGTTGCTGGACAGTTCGACCAGCGCATAAAACGGATAGTGCGTGGCGAAGGGCTTGGGCAGGTCCGGGAACTGGGTCGCGACCAGGCGCAGGCAGAAGTCGGACATCAGCTCGTAGCCGGTGAGCGCCGCCCCGCAGCGGTCTTGCAGCAGCGACAGCAGGGCCAGCGCACCGCGCGGCGACTCCAGCGCGACCAGCGCCGTCAGCGCTGCCTTGGGTTGCGGATACAGCTTGAGCACGGCGGCGGTGATCACGCCCAGCGTGCCTTCGGCGCCGATGAACAGTTCGCGCAGCGCGTAGCCGGTATTGTCCTTGCGCAGGCCGCGCAGGCCGTCCCAGACCTGGCCTTGTGCCGTGACCACTTCCAGGCCCAGGCACAGTTCGCGCGTGTTCCCGTAACGCAGCACCGCAGTGCCGCCGGCATTGGTCGACAGGTTGCCGCCGATGGTGCAACTGCCTTCGGCCGCCAGCGACAGCGGGAACAGCATGCCGCCTTCCATTGCCGCCTGCTGGATGTCTTCCAGGATGCAGCCGGCTTCGACGGTCATGGTGCGGTTGGCGGCGTCGATGCTGCGGATCCGGTTCAGCCGGCGCAGCGACAGGACGATGGCGGCGCCGCTGGCGTCGGGTACGCTGCCCAGCACCAGGCCGGTGCGCCCGCCCTGGGGCACGATCGGCACCCGCGCCTCGGCGCAGGCTTGCACCACCTGGGCCACTTCAAGGGTATCGGCAGGAAGCACGACGGCGCGCGCGCGTCCGGTGAAGCGTCCGCGCCAGTCGGCCAGGTAGGGCGTCATGGCGGGCGGGTCCGTGACCAGGTGCGCGTCGCCGACGAGCGCGCGCAACCGATCCAGAAACGAATCAGTCATGTGGGACTTTGACTTTGTCGAGTAGTTCCTTGGCCAGGCGCTTGGCTTCTTTCTTGTAGGGATGCAGGAACAGCAGGGCGCAGGCGTAGTACACGACCACCAGGGCCACTTCGCCCATGGCCATGCCGCGCGAGACCTGCGAGGTGTCGGCCCAGGCGCGCACCACGCCTTCGGCGAAATAGACCAGGATCACCATCGAGGACCATTGCAGGGTGTACAGGTCGCGCTTGATCACCCCGCGCAGCGGCAGCAGCAGCGGCAGGGCCTTGAGGGCGAGCAGCGACCCGCCCGGATGCAGGGGCGCGACGAACACTTCCCAGGCGACCAGCCAGCCGATCAGCCAGATCAGGCTTGCAATCGCGCCGGCATGAAAGACTTTGGCGGTATCCATCAGTGCATTCCGTGCAGTTTGACCGCGGCCGTGGCCAGACGTTTGCCCAGCGCGATGGCAAGCACGCGCTCGTCCTCGGTCAGGGCGCGCTTGCCGTCGGCGCCGGCCCAGTGCGAGGCGCCGTAGGGGCTGCCGCCGCTGGCGGTGTTCATGAGTTCAGGATGCGAATATGGTAGGCCCATCACTAGCATGCCATGGTGCAACAACGGTATCATCATCGACAGCAGGGTCGATTCCTGGCCGCCGTGCAGGCTGCCGGTGGACGTAAACACGACCGCCGGCTTGCCGGACAGGGTGCCGTTGACCCAGTCGGCCGCGGTGCCATCCAGGAAGTACTTGACCGCAGACGCCATATTGCCGAAGCGGGTAGGCGAACCCAGGGCCAGGCCGTGGCAGTCCCGCAGGTCTTCCAGCTCGACATAGGGCGCGCCGTCGCGCGGGATGTCGGGCTCGGTGGCCTCGGCAACGGTCGATACCGCGGGCACGGTGCGCAGGCGCGCCTCGGCACCGGGCACGCTTTCGATGCCCTGGGCAACCAGTTCTGCCAGTTTGCGGGTGGCGCCGTGGCGCGAGTAGTACAGCACGAGGATGGTCAGGGTGTTGTTCATCGTTGGTATTATAGGGCGCTTTGCCCAAATGACATGCCCTTCGCGGGGCGAATCGTAACGCCGGATGCTTTCTAAAACCGTACATTCCCTGTCGCGCAGCACCACCGACATGCTGACCCTCGGCGTCGACCGCGCACGCGGCCTGACCTTGCTCGAGGCGCGCGACCTGCTGCGCTTCGCGCGGCGCCGCCTGCGCGAGGAGAAACTGCCCCAAGTGGCAGGCAGTCTGACCTTTACCACGACGCTGGCCCTGGTGCCGCTGCTCACCATCGTGCTGGCGATCCTGACCACCTTCCCGGTCTTCGGCCAGCTGCGCAGCGCGCTCGACACCTGGTTCGTCCAGACCCTGATGCCCAAGGCCATCGCCAACACCATCAGCTCCAACCTGACCCAGTTCGCCAGCAAGGCCAAGGGCCTGTCGGCGCTCGGCGCGGTGCTCCTGCTGCTGACCACGACGACCATGATGGGCATGATCGAGCGCGCCTTCAACCAGATCTGGGGCGTCCGCCGCCCGCGGCCCTGGTCGCAACGGGTGCTGGTCTACTGGGCCCTGATCTCCCTCGGGCCGATCCTGTTCGGCCTGTCGCTGACCGCCACCTCGCAGCTGTTCCTTGCTACCGGCGGCCTGACCAAAAGCTTCCCCATCCTCGGCACCCTGTTCTACACGCTGGTATCGGTGAGCCTGACCACCGGCGCCTACACGTTGCTCTACATGGCGGTGCCGAACCGCCGCGTGTACTGGCGCGACGCGGTGTGGGGCGGGCTGGCGGCGGCGATCGCCTTCGAGATCGCCAAGCGCGGCTTCGCCCTGTTCATCCGCCAGTTCCCGACCTACGCCATCATCTACGGCGCGCTGGCGGCCTTGCCGCTGTTTCTGGTCTGGATGTACCTGTCCTGGCTGATCACCCTGGTGGGCGCCGTGCTGGCCGCGGCCTTGCCGGTGGTGAAGTACGAGCGCTGGAAACACCAGCCGACGCCGGGCAGCGCCTTCGTCGACGCGATGGCGGTGCTCAAGGTGCTGTACGGCAGCTCGCAGGTGACCGGCACCGCGCTGGTGTCGAGCGCGGCGATTCGGGTCCACACCCGCATCGGCTACGACGAGATGAGCATGCTGCTGGAGAAGATGGTGGCGGCCGGCTGGGTCGGGCGGGTGCAGGACGAACTCCCGGTGCGTTCGCGCTGGGGCCGCGGCGCGCGCCAGAACGTCGACAGCTGGGTGTTGCTGGTCGATCCCGGCAACATCCGTCTGGCCGACGTCTACCGCCTGTTCGTGTTCGATGCCGGCGACACCGACGAGCCGCTGCCAGGCACGCCGCTGGCGCTCGACACGGCGGCGCTGGCGCGCCAGGTGGAGGCCGCGGTCGAGGAGGGGCTGGAGCAGACCCTGGCCGAGCATTTCGCGGCGCCTGCCTGAAGTCCCCCCATCGGTGATGGGTCACGGCGGGCGGGCAGGGTTCTACACTGCCGGCTGTTACGAACCCATTGGACCGCCCATGAAACGATTCGCCCTCCTGCTGGTGCTGAGCGCCGGTGTCTCCCTCGACAGCCACGCCCAGTTCGGCGACTTCCTCAAGAGCGTCGCATCCGATGCCGCGCGCCAGGTCGTGTCCGGCCAGGTGACGAAAGCGGTGAATGGCGCGGTCGATTCGGCCGTGAAGGGTGTCACCCAGCCTGCCGCTGCCGCGGCCCCGGCTGCCGAAGGGACGACGCAGGCTGCGGCCGCGCCGGGCTGCGGACGCGTGCGCAAGAACGCCATCGTGGTGGGCGAACGCCCCGAGAGCTACCCGTTGGCATCCCTGTGGCCGGACGCCGGCTGCCCGGTCTACAGCTATTCGGACCTCAAGTTCGACAAGGCCAGCGCTGCCAAGACCGCGTTCCGCGAGGCCAGCAAGGTGCGCTGCAACGATTGCGAAGGCGGCTCCTGGCCGGATGCCTGGGGCTGGCGTTCGCTGGTGAAGGATAGCCGCGGCGGCAATTACACCGACGAGTTCGCGAAGATGCTCGTCGCGCTGAAGGAAGGCGAGAGTCTCACGTGGAAGGGCAACAAGTACGAAGGCAAGGTGGTCGCGGTCGGCGCCCATCCGATCGGCGACCTGCCGTGCCGCCAATTCCACTATGTGCTGACCGACAAGGGCAAGCAGGTGGCGGAATACGACAGCCTGCTATGCGAATACACGGGCGCCTACTCGTCGAAAGCCACCTGGCACGAGATGGTCTGATCTACCAGCTGAGCTTACCCGTCAGCATCTGCCAGTACATCACCCAGTCGGCGCGGAAAGAGAACCACGGCTGCGAGAACGAGGCCGGCTTGTTCTTCTCGTAGAAAAAGTGGCCGACCCAGGCCCCGCCGTAGCCGCTGACCACGGCAAACAGCAGCCACCAGGCGTTCATGCTGTCGATGTACTGGGCGATCGATGCGATCGCCGACGAGGTGCCGATGAAGTGGGCGCGGCGGCAGCGCCGGTCGGCGTGCTGGGTCAGGTAGTAGGGGTAGAACTCCGCGAAACTGGCGTAGCGGGCCGTCATGGCGTCTCCTGGGTCTCCGTTGATTTAATCGACGCGGCGAAGCCGGCCAGGGCGTCGAGCACCGCGTCGGGCGCTTCGGCCATCATCTGGTGGCCGGCTTCCACGTTGACGATTTTGCCATGCGCGATCGCGCCAGTCAGCAGTTTCGTCGAACGCGGCGGGGTCATCACATCCTTTTTCCCGAACACGAACAGGGCAGGGCAGCGCACGGCGGCCGCTGCCGCCTCGCCATTCGCATAGCTGTTGCAGGCGGCGAAGTCGGTGTAGAACAGCTGCTCCGGATTGCGCGCCGACATGCGCTGCATCAGGCGCCGCGCGCCACCCATGACCGAGAAGCCGGGGCCGGGGCAGGACGGCTTGTGCGCAATCGAGGAATGCGACCAGATGTTGACCATGTCGATCGCCGTCTGCTCGTCGGTGCGCGCGGTCTCGAGCAGGGCGTCGGCGACCTTCATCGGATACGTGGTGCCGAGCAGCGCCAGGCCGGCGACCAGGTTCGGCGCGCGGTGGCTCGCTTCCAGCGCGATCAGCGAACCCATGCTGTGGCCGGCCAGGATGGCGCGGCCTACGCCGGCGCTATCCAGCAGGGCGAGCAGCCAATCGGCCATCGCTTCGATACTTGTCGAAGCGGGGCCGCTGCTGCGGCCATGGCCCGGCAGGTCGACCGCCAGCACCGCGTAGCCGTGGTGCGCGAGGTAGCGGCTCTGCAGCGCCCAGACCGAATGGTCGTTCTGGGCGCCGTGGATCAGGACGACCGTCGGCAGCGACGCATCGAAGGCCTTGCCGCCGGTATAGGCGTAGGCCGTGGCGCCCTTGATGGTGAACTCCATCTCAAGCTCCTTTCTGGGCCAGTTTCAGGCCGCGCTTGAGATCCTCGATCAAGTCATCCGCGTCTTCCAGGCCGACCGACAGGCGCATCGTGCCTTCGGTGATGCCGGAGGCCGCCAGCTGTTCGGCCGGCACCCGGAAGTGGGTGGTCGAAGCCGGATGGATTACCAGCGACTTGGCATCGCCCACGTTGGCCAGGTGCGAGAACACCTGCAGGCCGTCGGCGAAGCGGCGGCCGCTGGCGCGGTCGCCTTTCAGCTTGAAGGTGAACACGGCGCCGCAGCCTTTCGGCAGCAGTTTCTGCGCCAGCGCGTAGTCCGGGTGCGATTCCAGTTCCGGATAGGAGATCGATTCGACCGCCGGATGCGACAGGAGGAATTCGACCACGCGGCGCGTGTTGGCGACATGGCGCTCCATGCGCAGGCCCAGGGTCTCGATGCCCTGCAGGATGGCGAAGGCATTGTGCGGGCTCATCGCCGCGCCGAAGTCGCGCAGGCCTTCGCGGCGGGCGCGCAGCGCGAAGGGAGCGACGGTCGACTCTTCCGCGAACACCATGCCGTGGAAGCCCTCGTAGGGTTCGCACAGTTCCGGGAAGCGCCCGCTGGCGGCGTGGGCCGCTTCCCAGTCGAAGGTGCCGCCGTCCACCAACAGGCCGCCGATGGCGGTGCCGTGGCCGCACAAGAACTTGGTCGCCGAATGGAACAGCAGGTCGGCACCCAGGTCGAAAGGGCGCTGCAAATAAGGTGTGGTGAAGGTCGCGTCCACCATCAGCGGCAGGTGGTGTTCGTGCGCGAGGGCGGCGATCGCGGGGACGTCGAGCACATCGAGGCCCGGGTTGCCGAGGGTCTCGCCGTACAGGAGCTTGGTATTCGGCCGGATCGCGGCGCGCCAGGCGTCCAGGTCACGCGGGTTCACGAAGGTCGTTTCAATGCCGAAGCGGCGCAGCGTGTAGTGCAGCAGGTTGTGGGCGCCGCCGTACAGGCTGCTCGAGGCGACGACGTGGCTGCCGGCGCCGGCGATGGTGGCCAGGCCCAGGTGCATCGCGGCCTGGCCGCTGGCGGTGGCGATGCCGGCAACGCCGCCTTCCAGCGCGGCGATGCGCTCTTCCAGCACGGCGTTGGTCGGGTTCGAGATGCGCGAGTACACGTGGCCCGCGCGCTCCATGTTGAACAGGGCCGCCGCATGGTCCGAATCGCGGAAGGCGAAGGAGGAGGTGAAATGGATCGGCGTGGCGCGCGCGCCGGTGGCCGGGTCGGGCGCACTGCCGGCGTGCAGGGCCAGCGTATCGAAACCGGGGTACTGTGGACCGCTCATCGTCTTTGCTCATCCATGAAACGCGATGGGCGGCATCGTAGCACTTATTTAAGGCGCCGCAACACCGGCTCCGCCCTGAATTGGGGCAATGCTGGATTTTTTGGCGGGCATCGGCTACAGTCGGAGTTATGAGTTATACAAATATTGCTGCGATTACAAACCAACCGGACGGGGTGGCCACCATGAAAGTCTCCGAGATCCTGCAGGTGAAAGGCGAAATCCTCTATACCGTTACGCCCGACATGCCGCTGGTGCAGGCTGCCGCGACGATGGCGGAAAAGGACATCGGCTCGCTGGTCGTCATGGAATACGGCGACCTGGTCGGCATGCTGACCTTCCGCGAAGTGATCAAGGAACTGCATGCGCAGGGCGGAACCCTCGGTGCGGGCACCGTGCGCAAGGTGATGGACGACAGCCCGATCACCGTCACCCCGGACACCGAAGTCAACGAAGTGCGCCGCATCATGCTGGAAAAGCATGCGCGCTACCTGCCGGTGATGAATGCCCGCACCTTGCTGGGCGTGATCTCGTTCTACGACGTGGCCAAGGCGGTGCTGGAAGCGCAGAGCTTCGAGAACCGCATGCTCAAGGCTTACATCCGCGATTGGCCGGCCGAACAAGCCGCCGAAGATTGATGTTCGTTGGGTGGGGTAATTTCGGGCAATGCTCGAAATTACGCCCACCTGCAAATCAGGCCGCTTCGATCAGCGACTGATTCCCCAGCCACTCCAGCAGCGCCTGCGGCGACAGCGGGCGCGAGAACAGGAAGCCCTGCGCCAGCGGGCAGCCCAGCGAGCGCAGGATGTGCGCCTGGCGCTCGTCCTCGACCCCTTCCGCAATCACCGACAGGCCCAGGTTGCGGCCCAGCTGGATCACCATTTCGGCGATGCTGCTGCCGCGCGCCGATCCCGTGATCTCGGTAACGAAGGTGCGGTCGATCTTCAGGCGGTCCACCTGCAAGCGCTGCAGGTGGGATAGCGAGGAGAAGCCGGTGCCGAAGTCGTCGATCGCGATCGACACGCCGGTGCGTTTCACCTGCGCCAGCTTCTCGATCAGCAGCGCCGGTTCTTCCATCGCCATCGATTCGGTGATCTCCAGCTCGACGTATTCGGCCGGCGCGCCGGTGTCGTCCAGCGCGCGGCGCAGCATCTCGACGAACAGCGGGTGGCGGAACTGCACCTGCGAGACGTTCACCGACATCGTGAAGCGGTCGTGGCCGGCGGCGCGCAGGCGCACCAGTTCGGCCAGGGCCTGGCGCAGCACCCATTCGCCGATGTCGACGATCAGGCCCGAGTATTCGGCGATCGGGATGAAGCGGTCCGGTCCTATCAAGCGGCCGTCCTCGGTGCGCCAGCGCAGCAGCGCCTCGGCCCCGAAGGCGCGGTTGCTGGCCAGGTCGACCTGGGGCTGGTAAGCCAGGAACAGTTCGCCGCGCTGGAAGCCGCTGCGCAGCGCGTGCATCATGCGCACACGCTCGCGGATCTCGACCCCCATGCTTCGAGAGAAGTAGAAGTGTCCGGCGCGTTGCTGCGATTTCGCGCGCTTGAGGGCGATGTCCGCATCCTTCAATGCGTCGGCACCACTGCCGTCGTGTTCGACCAGGCGCACCAGGCCGATCGTGCTCGATACCTGCACGTCCTGGCCGTCGATGTGGAAGGGCACGCGGAACAGGGCCTGGATCGCGGCCGGCTGCACCGAGCCGGCGTCGCCCAGCACGCAGAAGATGTCGCCGCCGATGCGCGCCACTTCCAGGCGCGGATCGAGCCGGGTTTTCAGGCGCTTGCCGACGGCGACCAGCAGCAGGTCGCCAAAATGGTGGCCGAGCGCGTCGTTGGTTTCGGCGAAGTGGTCGAGATCGACCAGGGCCAGGGTGGCGCTGCTGCGTTTCGGGCTGGCCAGCAGGGCGTCGATCAGCTCGACCAGGCGGGTGCGGTTGGGCAGGCCGGTCAGCTGGTCGCGGAAGGCGGCCTGGTTCAGGTGCGTGACCAGCTCCACGTTGTCGAGGCCCACCGCGACGACGCTGGCGAACACGTCGAGCAGGCGCCGTTCGATGTCGCCGACCGCGCGTTCAAACGGAATGCAGGCGGCGAAATCGCGTCCTGCCTTGCCGGGGAAGTGCAGCGAGAGCCAGCCCTCGGCATGCACGCCGGCGCGCGCGCCGAGCGTGCGGCCGACCGCGGCGGCCAGCGCCGCGTGGCGCTGCGGACTCAGTTCGCGGCCTGCGAGTTCGCTCTGCTCTCCCGCCGCCGCCACCACCTGCAGCACGTCGGGGCGGCCCTGGCCGCTTTCGCGCACGCACAGTACGCCGCTGGGCTCCTGGCCGAGCAGGGTGGCGATCTGGCGCAGCACGCCCTGGGCCACGTCGCGCACGCCATGCAGCGACATCAGCTGCGCGCCGGCGGAGACGATGTGTTCGAGGCCGGCGCGGTTGGCGTCCAGCGCGCGCAGCTGCTGGTAGGAGCGCACCGCTGCCGCCACCGCGGTGTACAGCTTGGTGCGGGTGAGTTCGGACTTGGTGCGGTAATCGTTGATGTCGTAGCCGCGGATCGCCTCGAGTTCGGGCGCGTAGCCGGGCTGGCCGGTGCGCAGGATGATGCGCACCTCGATCATGCCCAGCTCTTCGCGGATCTGGCGCACCAGCTGCAGGCCGGCGTCGGGACGTTCCATCACCACGTCGAGCAGCACCACGGCGATGTCGGGGTGCTGGCGCAGCATCGCGTGCGCTTCCTGCGCCGTATAGGCATGCAGGAATTCCAGCGGGCGGCCCTGCATCTCGACGTTCTTCAGGGCGAAGGTGGTGGTCGAGTGGACGTCGGCGTCGTCGTCGACGACCAGGATGCGCCAGGCTGCCGTGGCGCCCGCAAGCGAGGGCGCGTCCGCCTCGTCGACAAAGACCAGGTCGTCTTGGCCGCTCCGGGCGTCCGTCAGTGAGCCATTGGGTGGCATCGGGGCAGACATGCGCTACTTCTCCAGTATGGCTGGGCTTTTGATGCATCCAGTATATATGCAATTGCCATTATGGAAGCCCCCAAACTGGCCAATTCAGCAAATATGTATCCATACGGCAACTGTTTCGGTCGTAAAGCGACATCGAGGCGGGCTCCCGCCTTGTCGTCGTGAGGCTGGTAGAATGACAAACCCACTACTTTGATACCGACCCACCATGTCCGGCAACTCCTTTGGCAAGCTGTTCTCCGTCACCACTTTCGGCGAGTCCCATGGCCCGGCCATCGGCTGCGTCATCGACGGCTGTCCGCCCGGCATGGCCTTGTCCGAAGCCGACATCCAGCCCGAGTTGGATCGCCGCAAGCCCGGCACTTCGCGCCACGTGACGCAGCGCCAGGAAGCGGACCGGGTGCAGATCCTGTCGGGCGTGTACCAGGGCGTCACCACCGGCACCCCGATCGCCCTGCTGATCCAGAATGAGGACCAGCGCAGCAAGGACTACGGCAACATCACCGAAACTTTCCGTCCCGGCCATGCCGACTACACCTACTGGCACAAGTACGGTGTGCGCGACCCGCGCGGCGGCGGCCGCTCGTCGGCGCGCCTGACGGCGCCGGTGGTGGGCGCCGGTGCGGTCGCCAGGAAGTGGCTGCGCGAGACCTATGGCACCGAGTTCTTCGGGTGCATGCGCCAGCTGGGCGACATCGACGTCCCGTTCCAGTCCTTCGAGCACGTGCATGCGAATCCCTTCTTTGCGGCGAGCGCCGATGCTGATCTGTTGGCGCGGATGGAAGCGGCGATGGACGAATTGCGCCGCGCCGGCGATTCGATCGGCGCGCGCATCGACGTGGTGGCGCGCGGCGTGCCTGTGGGCTGGGGCCAGCCGATTTACGACAAGCTGGACGCCGACATCGCCTATGCGATGATGGGGATTAATGCGGTCAAGGGCGTCGAGATCGGCGCCGGCTTCGCCTCGGTGGCGCAGAAGGGTTCGGAGCACGGCGACGAACTGACGCCGGACGGTTTTGTCGGGAACAACGCGGGCGGTGTGCTGGGCGGGATCTCGACCGGGCAGGACATCACGGTGTCGATAGCGATCAAGCCGACGTCATCGATCCGCACGCCGCGCCGTTCGATCGACAAGGACGGAAATCCGGTGATGGTCGAGACCTTCGGCCGCCATGATCCCTGCGTGGGGATCCGGGCGACGCCGATCGCGGAAGCGATGCTGGCCCTGGTGCTGATCGACCACGCGCTGATGCATCGGGCGCAGTGCGGGGATGTGAAGGTAGGAACCCCGAAGCTGGGATAATTCAGCTCAGTATCCACCGTCATCCCGGCGAAGGCCGGGATCCAATTCCTATGCCCAGTGACGGCGCTTCGCGGATGCGTCTGCAACTACGGAACGAAATTGGGTTCCGGCCTTCGCCGGAACGACAGCTTAACGGTTAATGATGTAAGGACGGGCAGGCGTAACGCTCACACCCGCGTCGCCACCGCCTCCGGCTGGTGCCTTCTCTCCACCGTCCTCACCACCAGCCCGCGCAGGTCGTTCAGCAGCGAGAACTCGGTCTGGCTCAGCACAATCGACGGGAAGCTGTCGTCCCATTCGCCGTAGATGAAACCGGCCGGCTGGCCGTGCGCGCACAGCGGGATCACGACGAAGCAGCGCGCTTCGCTCAGCGTGCCTTTCCACCAGCCCGGCAGCTTGGCCGCGAACTTGGGGTCGCGGGCATTCTCTATAAAGATGACGCGGTCGCTCCCCAGCGCGGCATGGAACACGTTCGGCTCGTAGCTGTCGTCGAACACCAGGTTCGGCAGCAGGGCCTTGCTGCCTTCGCCGAGGCCCAGGCGCGCGGCGTATTTGCCGTCGCGGCGGTTGCGCAGGAAGGCGAAGGAGCGCGTGAACGACAGGCCCTTGTGCATGGTCTCCAGCGCCATCGACATCATCTGGCCTGGCGACGCGTTCAGGCCGGCGTCGCGCATGTCGGCCACGCCGCTCATCAAGACCTTGTTGCCGGCCATGCGCTTGCGCGTGGCGGCGGCCAGCTTGGCGCGCTTCTCGGCCGGCTTGGCCAGCGGGGCGATGCTCAGGTCGGCGGCGGCGCTTGCGCGCGCCTTGTCGATCGCGCCCAGCAGGCCGGTCGGCTCCACGCCCAGCATCGGCGCGAAGCTCTCGGCCAGCGCCGCTACGCGCGCAGCGGCAGCGTCGTCGTCGTGCCAGAGCGCGTCGGCGGCCTGGGTCGACATGGTGCCGAGCGCGGCCAGCCAGTCGTCGTGGCCGAAGCCTTCCTGGCGTTCGGCGGGTTCGACGCGGCGCATGCCGGCGATCAGGTTGCGCGGCAGGCCCCAGTGTTCGGCGGTGGCGCGGCCGACCGCTTCCAGCGACAGTCCCAGCACCGCTTCGGCGGCGGCTTCCTCGCTGCCGGCGCCGGCGGCGTCGCGCAGGCGGTGCCAGTGTTCCGGCATGTAGAAGGTGACCATCATGCGGCCCAGCGAATGCAGGATCGAGCACACCACGGCTTCTTCCGGATCGCGCGACACGGCGCTGGCGGCCACCTGCTGGGCCACCATCCCGGCCAGCACGGCCTTCTCCATTTCGATGTGGGCGGTCTCGGTGTCGGGGGTGGACTTGGCCAGTTCTTCGATCAGCTTCAGGCCCAGCGCCAGGTGGCCGATGGCCTCGGTGCCGAGCACCAGCACGGCTTTCGAGACCGTGTTGATGCGCTGGCCGAAGGCCGAGTACATGCCGCTGTTGGCCAGGCGCAGGACCTTCTGCGTCAGCACAGGATCGGACAGCACGGTCTGGGTCATCGAGAATTCGCGCTCGTCTTCGCCGCGCATCGAGGCCAGGATCGCGTTGATGGCCTTGGTGAAGCCGGGCATGTCGCCCTGCCTGCGGATGCGTTCCCACAGCAGGGAGAGGGTGGCGTCGGCGCGCGGCGAACGTGGGGTGTCGCTTGAAGTCATCATGGTTTGCCCAGGTCGTGCGGCAGTAATTCGGTGTAAAGATTCTCGGTGAGCGCGGCCACGGCGACGTGGGCCGGCATCGGTTTGCCGGTCAGGTAGCCCTGCACGTAATGGCAACCCAGTTGGTCGAGCCAGGCCAGCTGCGCTTCGGTCTCGACGCCTTCGGCCACCACCGACAAATCGAGGTGCTTGGCCATCGCCAGCACGGCGTTGCAGATCGCCGCGTCCTTCTCGGCGCCCGGCAGGTCCTTCACGAACGCACGGTCGACCTTCAGCACCGAGATCGGGAAGCGCTTCAGGTAGGCCAGGCTGGAGTAACCGGTGCCGAAGTCGTCGATCGCGATGCGCGCGCCGCGTTCGGCCATCTTGGTCAGTACCGACTCGGCATGCGTCGGGTCAACCATCAGGGTGCCTTCCGTGATTTCGAGCACCAGCTTGCTGCCCGGTGTGCCGGACAGCGCCAGCGCATCGTCCAGCACCGTCAGGAACTTGTCGCTCCTGAACTGGCGCGGACTGATGTTGACCGAGATGTAGAGTTCGCGTCCGGCCACTTCCTCGAACTGGCGGATCTGCATGCAGGCCGCTTTCAAGGCCCAGGCGCCCAGCAGGTTGATCAGGCCATTGGTCTCGGCGATCGGGATGAAGCGCACCGGCGGCACCATACCCAGGGTCGGGTGCTTCCAGCGCATCAGTGTCTCGAAGCCCTCGATGGTGCGGGTCCTGGCGTCGACGATCGGCTGGTAGTAGAGTTGGAACTCGCCTTCGCGTACCGCGTTGAACATTGCGGCTTCCAGCGAGATGTCGTGTTCGGGCGGGCCCTGGTCGCGCGGGCTGTAGGTGACGGTGCGCGCCTTGCCGGTCTCCTTGGCGCGCGACATCGCGGTGTCGGCCAGGGTCACCAGGCGCACCTCGTCTTCCGCGTGGTCGGGGTAAGTCGCAACGCCGATCGAGCCGGCCAGGTAAATGGTGTGGCCGCCGATCTCGAAGGGCGACTGCAGGGCCGCCATCAGGCGCCCCGTCACCAGCTTGATCTGGGCGTCGTTGGCGGAGCCGGGCAGCACCGCGACGAACTCGTCGCCGCCGACCCGCGCCAGGGTGTCGCTGTCGCGCAGGGTGCGGCGCAGGCGGCCTGCCGCCATGCGCAGCACGGCGTCGCCGATGGCGTGGCCGAGCCCGTCGTTGACCTTCTTGAAGCCGTCCAGGCCGATGGTGGCGACCGCGAAGCCCTGGCCGGAACGGCGCGCGTTGGCGATGACCATGCGGATGCGGTCCGACAGCAGCACCCGGTTCGGCAGCTCGGTGAGCGCGTCGTGGGTGGCCATGTGGCGCAGGCGTTCTTCGGTGGCGTGCTGGGCCGACATGTCGCGGCCGATGAGCAGGAGCGGGGCGTCGTCGCCGGTGGCGATCAGGCCGATGCGCAGTTCGAACCAGATGTCGCGGTCGCCGCAGCGGAAGCGCGCCTCGACCACCGCCGGGTCGCCGCTGGCGCCGGCGCTGACGAGGGCGTTGCGCAGGGCGGGCTGGTCAACGTCATGGACCAGCGACACCACCGCGCGGCCGCCGATTTCCACCCCGGTAAGCGTCAGGGCGCGGCGGCTCGCGGCGCGTACCTGGCCACCGAGGGTGACGCGCAGCACGATGTCGCCGGCCGCTTCGAGCAGACTGTCGAGCAGCGAGGGCGGCTGCTTGCGCGGCTCGAATTTGGCGGCGGTGGAACTGGTGTGCATTCTTAGATGTCTGCCTTCTTGTTGCTGGGACGCGCTGACAGGCCACGTGTAAACCATGCAAGTCTACCAAACCGAAGCTGACTGTAGCATTGAAAGATTCTGAAAGGCATTAAAAATCACAAAGACGGTGGGGGTTAAAACAGTCTTTGCGCTGCCTGGGCAGCTTGCGCCGATCCGACCTTTGCGTTAGCGTCTTGTTGCCTCGACAAGCAGGGATGCTCTGGTATTGTCGCCGATTCCATCTAGTAATCAAATTCCCAGCGGCATATTCGCCGTCGAATGCCGTCAGAATGATGCTTGAATGCAACACTGCACCCTGAGAGAATGCCGATGAACCCGTTCGAGACCCATGAAGTGCTGAACCAGGCCGCCCCGTTTGCGGACGTCAACCTGTTCCGATGCGACCCGGCCCTGCGCGAAGCGCTCGAGCGCGAGGGCGCCGGCTGGGCGGCTGCGCAGCTGGACGCGCTCGGCGCCGAACTCGGGCGGGCCGAAATCCTCGACCTGGCGCGCGTGGCGAACGCCCACGGCCCGCGCCTGGTGAGCTACGACCGCGCCGGCAACCGGGTCGACGAGGTCGAATTCCATCCCGCCTGGCACCAGATGATGTCGCTGCTGGTGGGGCATGGCGCTCACGCCGCGCCCTGGCGCGAACCGCGTCCCGGCGCCCAGGTGGCGCGCGCCGCCCAGTACCTGCTGTTCGGGCAGGTGGAAAACGGCGCGCAGTGCCCGGTGACGATGACCTTCGCCTCGGTGCCGGCGCTGCGGCGCGCGCCCGAACTCGCGGCGCAGTGGCTGCCCAAGATCCTCTCGAACGAGTACGACCCGCGCTCGCTGCCGGTGGCGCAGAAGCGCGGCGCCCTGGTCGGTATGGGCATGACGGAAAAGCAGGGCGGCAGCGACGTGCGCGCCAACACCACGCGCGCCGAGCCGATGCTGGGAGCAGACGGTGCCTGGCGCATCGTCGGCCACAAGTGGTTCTTCTCGGTGCCGCAGGCCGACGCCCACCTGATCCTGGCGCAAACGGACGAAGGCGGCAGCGCGGGCCTGAGCTGCTTCCTGGTGCCGCGTTTTCTGCCCGACGGCAGCCGCAACGCGATCCGCGTGCAGCGCCTGAAGGACAAACTGGGCAACCGCTCGAACGCCTCGTCCGAGGTCGAATTCCACGGCGCCCAGGGCTGGATGATCGGCGCGCCTGGGCGGGGCATCCCGACCATCCTCGAGATGGGCGGCTACACCCGGCTCGACTGCGTGCTGGGCAGCGCCGCCATCATGCGCGCCGCGCTGTGCCACGCGCTGCACCACGCGCGCGGGCGCAGCGCCTTCGGGCGCATGCTGAGCGAGCAGCCCTTGATGCAGAACGTGCTGGCCGATCTCGCGCTCGAATCCGAGGCCGCCACCGCCTTCGCCCTGCGCCTGGCGCGCTGCTTCGATGAAGGGGACGACCCGGCGCAGGCGCTGCTGGGCCGCATCCTGACCCCGGCCGGCAAGTACTGGATCTGCAAGCGCGGCCCGGCCTTCGGGGCCGAGGCGATGGAAGTCATGGGCGGCAACGGCTATGTGGAGGACGGTCCGCTGGCGCGCCTGTACCGAGAATTCCCCGTGAATTCGATCTGGGAAGGCTCCGGCAACGTCATGTGCCTGGACGTGCTGCGCGCGCTCGGCAAGTCGCTCCCCGAGGCGCGGGCGGCGCTGGGCGCCGAGTTCGAACCGGCGCTTGCGCTGGATGCGCGCTTTGCGGCCTACGCCGGCCAGCTGCTGGAAGACTTGCCGGCGGCCGCGCAGGACGAGGGCGGTGCGCGGCGCCTGGCCGAGCGCCTGGTGCTGGCGGTGCAGGCCGCGCTGCTGCTGCGCCATGCGCCGGCCTACGTGTCGGACGCTTTCGTGGCGTCGCGCATCGCGCGCGAACCGGGCGGCGCTTTCGGGCGCCTGCCAGCTGCGAGCGACTGCGCAGCGATCCTGGAACGCGCCCTGCAGGGGTAAAAATCGCACCTGCGTGCGATTTCTTGTCGAAATGTGCAGAAAAAAAGGACAAATGGGCGCGCGGCTGGGATAATGCCGGTCTACGCTTCACACCAGACTCGTTCGATACCGACCATGAAACAAGATCCGCGCTTTCCCAACCTCTTCATCCTGAACCACCCGCTCATCCAGCACAAGCTGTCGCACATGCGCGAGCACGACACCTCGACGCGCACCTTCCGCGAGCTGCTGCGGGAAATCACGCTCTTGATGGGGTACGAGATCACGCGCGACCTGCCGCTGACCACCCGCACCGTCCAGACGCCCCTGATGACCATCGAAGCCCCGGTCATCGCCGGCAAGAAGCTGGCGATCGTGCCGATCCTGCGCGCCGGCATCGGCATGAGCGACGGCCTGCTGGAACTGGTGCCGTCGGCACGCGTCGGCCACATCGGCGTGTTCCGCGATCCGGACACCCACGAGCCGGTGGAGTACCTGGTGCGCCTGCCGGACACCAACGAACGCACCTTCATCCTGTGCGATCCGATGGTCGCCACCGGCAATTCGGCGGTGCACGCCGTCGACGTGCTCAAGAAGCGCGGCGTGCCGAGCGACCAGATCCTGTTCCTGGCCCTGGTGGCGGCGCCGGAAGGCATCGAGGTGTTCCAGAAGTCGCACCCGGACGTGAAGGTCTACGTCGCGTCGCTCGACTCGCACCTGAACGACGACGCCTACATCGTGCCGGGCCTGGGCGATGCGGGCGACCGCATCTTCGGCACCAAGTAAGCCGACAAGGGGAGGGGAAACCATGCACGGGGCGGACCAGCAGTTCTTCTCGCGCCTGGCTTCGGCGAGCGCCAGCTTCGACCGCGGCCTGCCGGCGACCCTTGAGCGCCTGGCGACGCTGGGCACCCAGCTCGATCCCCTGGTGCCCACCGCCACCGCGGAAGAATTGCAGGCGATGCTGCACACGATGGCCGGCTCCGCCGTCACCTTCGGTTACCGCGGCCTCGGCCAGCATGCCCGTGCGCTCGAACAGCGCCTGCGCGTGCTGACCACCTTCGAATCCGTGGCCGCCACCGACTGGGCGGCCTGGGTCGCGGAACTGCTTCAGTTCGTGGAAGCGGCGCGGCGCGATCCGCGCGGCCTGGCTTGAAACTGGTAGACGCGGCCGCTTAACCCGCATTTGCCGCGGAGATAATGATCATCCGCAATAAGTCACTGCTGAATCGTTTGATCCCGCGCAAATTTCCGCCCACTCGTTAGCCTATATTTTGTCCTGTGCCGATTCAAAAACGCCGCCATAAAAGTTGAACACAGGAATTTTTATGGGAAATGTTGCGGACACGGGCATTTTTATTTTGCGAAGTACGTGTTCCACCGTTTTTATTCGGTATAATGTGGGATCGTTGGGTTGTAGGTAGTAGTGCAGTCTGTCTGTCATTCCTTTCTTGCTTCTTCAAACGATCTTAAACGGGCGTAAGCCCAACTTAACTGAAATAGGAAATTGTAATGGCAACTGGCATCGTTAAATGGTTCAATGACTCGAAGGGTTTCGGCTTCATCACCCCTGATGAAGGCGGCGAAGATCTGTTCGCTCACTTCTCGGCTATCCAGACCAACGGCTTCAAATCGCTGCAAGAGAATCAGCGCGTTTCGTTCGACGTGACCACTGGCCCGAAGGGCAAGCAGGCCGCGAACATCCAGCCGATCTAATCGCTCTCCAGCGATAGCAAAAATCCCCGGATCGCCGGGGATTTTTTTTGCCCATTCGTTTTACGTCCTCAAATCCGCCAATATTCCGGCTGCGCATAGCTTCGGCGCAGAAAATCGACAAAGGCGCGGATGCGTAAGGGCAAGTGCTGGCGTTGCGCGAAGACGGCGTAAATGTCGTTTCCCGGCGCCGCGAATTCATCCAGCACCGTGCACAATTCTCCGGCCGCGATCTGGGCGCCGACTTCCCACATCGAGCGCCAGGCCAGGCCCTTGCCGGCCAGCGCCCAGGCGTGCAGCACGGCGCCGTCATTGCACTCCATGTTACCGCCCACCTTCAAGGTCACCGGCTTGCCCTTGTCGAGAAAGGTCCAGCCGCGCTGGCTGCCTTCGCTGCTGATCGCCAGGCAGTTGTGTTTCGCCAGGTCGGCCAGCACGCGCGGCCTGCCGTGGCGCTTGAGGTAGGCGGGCGTGCCCACCACCACGCGGTGGTTATCGGCCAGCTTGGTGCCGACCAGGTTCGAATCGTTCAGGCTGGCGATGCGGATCGCCACATCGACGCCTTCGGCGACGACGTCGACCAGGCGGTCGGTGAGGTTCAGGTTGACCGTCACGTCGCGGTGCTCGGCCAAAAAAGAGGGCAGCAGGGTTGCCACGTGCTGGCGTCCGAATCCGGCCGGGGCCGACACGAACAGATGGCCGCTGGCATGCGCGCTGCGCTCGGCGGCGGCGGCCTCGGCCTCCTCGAGTTCGCTCAGGATGCGCTGGCAGTTTTCCAAAAAGGCGGCGCCTTCGTCGGTGAGCGCCAGGCGGCGCGTGGTGCGCTGAAGCAGCTTGACGCCGAGCCGCGCCTCCAGCGCATCGAGGCGCCGGCCGATCATCGCTGGGGCAATGCCTTCGGCCCGCGCCGCCGCCGACAGGCTGCCGCGCGCCACCACTTCCACGAAGGTGGAAATCTGCCTGAATTTGTCCATTCGGTCCCTCGGATTTGATACAAAAACGCACAGATGTAGTGCGTAAATGTATCGTTTAGCTATCTTGAAGTGAATATACTTGATGCTATGACAAACGCCAAGGCGCCATGCGCCGGGCGCGCACCGGTTTCCCACTTACAGGAGTACGCAATGACCATCGCCACCCCCGCCGGCATGCAGATCACGGCCACCATCCAGCCCGCTTACGAACAGATCCTCACCCCTGAGGCGCTCGAGCTCGTCGCGAAGCTGTCGCGCGCCTTCGAGCCGCGCCGCCAGGAGTTATTGGCGGCCCGCGCCGAGCGTGCGCGCCGCCTCGACGCCGGCGAGCGTCCCGACTTCCTGCCTGAGACCGCCCACATCCGCGACGGCGACTGGAAGATCGCGCCGATCCCCCAGGCCCTGGAATGCCGCCGGGTCGAAATCACCGGTCCGGTCGAGCGCAAGATGGTCATCAACGCGCTGAACTCGGGCGCGGACAGCTACATGACCGACTTCGAGGATTCGAACACCCCGAACTGGGACAACCAGATCACCGGCCAGATCAACATGCGCGACGCCGTGCGCCGCACCATTTCGCTGGAGCAGAACGGCAAGACCTATCAGCTGAACGACAAGGTCGCGACCCTGGTCGTGCGTCCGCGCGGCTGGCACCTCGACGAGAAGCATGTACTGGTGGACGGCAAGCGCGTCTCCGGCGGCATCTTCGATTTCGCCCTGTTCATGTTCCACAACGCCAAGGAGCAGCTGGCGCGCGGCGCCGGTCCCTACTTCTACCTGCCGAAGATGGAATCGCACCTGGAAGCGCGCCTGTGGAACGACATCTTCATCATGACCCAGGAAGCGCTCGGCCTGCCGCGCGGCACCATCAAGGCGACCGTGCTGATCGAAACCATCCTGGCGGCCTTCGAGATGGACGAGATCCTGTACGAACTGCGCGAGCACAGCGCCGGCCTGAACGCCGGCCGCTGGGACTACATCTTCTCGTGCATCAAGAAGTTCAAGCTGGACAAGGATTTCTGCCTGGCCGACCGCGCCAAGGTCACCATGACCGCGCCCTTCATGCGCGCCTATGCGCTGCTGCTGCTCAAAACCTGCCACAAGCGCGGCGCACCGGCGATCGGCGGCATGTCGGCGCTGATCCCGATCAAGAACGACCCGGCCAAGAACGACGTCGCGATGGGCGGCGTGCGCAACGACAAGGCGCGCGATGCGACCGATGGCTACGACGGCGGCTGGGTGGCGCACCCGGGCCTGGTCGAGCTGGCGATGACGGAGTTCGTGAAGGTGCTGGGCGACAAGCCGAACCAGATCGAGAAGCAGCGTCCCGACATCAAGGTGACGGCTGCGGAACTGCTCGACTTCAAGCCGGAGACCCCGATCACCGAGGACGGCCTGCGCTACAACATCAACGTCGGCATCCACTACCTGGGCGCCTGGCTGGCCGGCAATGGCTGTGTGCCGATCCACAACCTGATGGAAGACGCCGCGACCGCGGAGATCAGCCGCTCGCAGGTGTGGCAGTGGATTCGCACGCCGAAGGGCGTGCTGGAAGATGGCCGCAAGGTGACTGCCGAGATGGTGCGCGCGATGATCCCGGAAGAACTGGCCAAGGTGAAGGCGGTGGCCGCGAACGGCGACAATCCGAGCTATGCGCGCGCGGCCGAGATCTTCGAGCAGATGTCGACCTCGGATACCTTCGCGGAGTTCCTGACCCTGCCGCTGTACGAAGAGATCTGATGTGCATCGCGTGGGCGGCAATGCCGCCCACGTTTCAAAACACGTTCTTCCACTCGCGCAGCGCCGCGAACGCGTCGACTGGCGATGCGCCGGACTTCAACCGTCCCGCATCCACCAGGCTCTTCACGATCCCGGGCTCCGTATATCGCAGGAAGGGATTCGTCCCACGCTCCAGGCCGATGGTCGACGGCACCGTCGGCAAGCGCGTCCCGCGCTTGGCCGTCGCGTCGCGCATGCGCAGCGCCACTCCATGGTTGTCGGGCTCGACCGCCTGCGCAAAACGCAGGTTCGACACTGTGTATTCGTGCGCGCAATACACCAGCGTATCGTCCGGCAGCGCCGCCAGCTTGGCGAGCGAGTCCGCCATCTGCGCCGGCGTGCCTTCGAACAGGCGGCCGCAGCCGCCGGCGAACAGGGTATCCCCGCAGAACAGCCAGTGCGCGCCCGGCGTGCGCCGCACGTAGGCGATATGCCCCAGCGTATGGCCCGGCACGTCGAGCACCTCGAGCTCCAGCGCCAGCCCCGGCACAGTGATGCGCTCGCCTTCACCCAGCGCCTGCGTGATGCCTTCGATTCCGTCATAGCGGGGCCCGAAAACCGGCACCTGGGTGTGCGCCAGCAGGCTTGGTACGCCACCAATGTGGTCAGCATGGTGATGGGTGAGTAAAATGGCAGTCAGGGTAAGACCGTGCTGGGACAGCGCGTCGCGGATGGGACCGGCATCGCCCGGATCGACCACCGCCGCATGCTGACCATCATGGATCACCCACAGGTAATTGTCGTTAAAGGCGGGAACGGTCAGGACTGACAGTTCACTGTTCTGTTGGTTCGGCATGGTGCGTGGTCAAATGAATGAAGGCTCAAGGGGTGGCATGGACAGCGCGGCATCGGAAAAATCCATTATAGCGCTCGACCGCTGGCTGCAATCGCCGGCGGGCGCCTACGTGCGCGCCTTCGAGCAGGCCTGCCTCGACGAGCTGACGGCGGACATCTTCGGCTTCAACGCGCTGCAGATCGGCGTGCCGCAACTCGATGCGCTGGCGGCCAGCCGCATGCCCAACAAGTGGCAGGCGGCCACCCGCACCTCGACCGACGACGAGCTCGCCTTCGCGGCGAGCGGCAGGCAGATCGCGGTGGCGCTCGACTTCGCCGAGCTGCCCTTCGCTTCGCACAGCATCGACCTGGTGGTGCTGCCGCACGTGCTCGAGTTCGCGGCCGAGCCGCATCAGGTGCTGCGCGAAGTCGAGCGCGTGCTGATTCCGGAAGGGCAGGTGATCATCTGCGGCTTCAATCCGGCCAGCCTGTGGGGCATGCGCCAGGGCGTGGGCAAGGTGACGCGCAACGGCTATCTGCCGGCTTCCGGCGAGTTCATCTCTATGCCGCGCCTGAAGGACTGGTTAAAATTGCTGAATCTCGGCGTCAGCCGCAGCCACTTCGGCTGCTACGCGCCGCCGTGCCGGACAGCCCATTGGCTGAGCCGGTTCTCGATGATGGAGTCGGCCGGCCGGCGCTGGTGGCCCTACCTGGGCGCCGTGTACGTGGTCCACGCCATCAAGCGGGTCAAGGGCATGCACATCATCGGACCTGCATGGAACAAGAAAACGAGCAAACGGCCGGCGGCAGTGCCGGCGGCGAATAGAGAATGAGCGATCCAAAAGCAAACAGCAGCAACGCTTCGACGAAAGTCGAAATATTCACCGACGGCGCCTGCAAGGGCAACCCCGGCACCGGCGGCTGGGGCGCGCTGCTGGTGTCGGGTGGCCACGAAAAGGAAATCTTCGGTGGCGAACCGAACACCACCAACAATCGCATGGAGCTGCGCGCCGTGATCGAAGCGCTGGGCGTGCTGAACCGGCCTTGCGAGGTCGTGCTGCACACCGACAGCCAGTACGTGCAAAAGGGGATCTCGGAATGGATCCACGGCTGGAAGGCGCGCGGCTGGAAGACCTCGACCAAGGAGCCGGTCAAGAACGACGACCTGTGGAAGGCGCTCGACCTGGCGCAGCAGCAGCACGCGGTCGAGTGGCGCTGGGTGCGCGGCCACAACGGCCATCCGGGCAATGAGCGGGCCGACGTGCTGGCCAACCGCGGCGCGGCATCGGTGCGTCGTTAATCGTCGACAGGGCGGTCCGGCAGCGGACCGCCTTTGCTATACTTCGGCTCGCTACAAACTCATCAGTAAGACTACGCCATGCGCCAGATTGTCCTCGATACCGAAACCACCGGCCTGAATCCCCGCACGGGCGACCGCATCATCGAGGTCGGCTGCGTCGAGATCTTCAACCGCAAGCTGACCGGGAATAATTTTCACCGCTATATCAACCCGGAACGCGACTCGGACGAAGCGGCGCTGGCGGTGCACGGCCTGACCACCGAGTTCCTGAGCGACAAACCGAAGTTCCACGAGATTGTCGAGGAACTGCGCGCATTCGTGCAGGGCGCCGAAGTCATCATCCACAACGCGCCCTTCGACCTGGGCTTCCTGAACCACGAATTCCAGCGCCTCGGCCTGCCGCCGTTCACCACCCACTGCAGCGGCGTGATCGACACTCTGGTGCATGCCAAGGAACTCCATCCTGGCAAGCGCAATTCGCTGGACGCGCTGTGCGACCGCTACGAAATCTCCAACGCCCACCGCAAGCTGCACGGCGCGCTGCTGGACTCGGAACTGCTGGCCGACGTGTACCTGGCGATGACCCGTGGCCAGAACTCGCTGACCATGGACGTGGCGGTGGAAGCGAGCGCCGGCGGTGAACTGGTCGATGCCGGTCCGCTGGGCGAGATCATCGTGCTGGCTGCAAGCGGCGACGAGCTCGCTGCACATGCGGAAGTGCTGGCCGGACTCGACAAGAATGTGAAAGGCAGCTGCGTCTGGCGGAATTATTCGCCGGCAGGGGTGACGGCAGAGTGATCCTGTGGCATAATATGCCTCGCTTCGGGAGGTTAGCTCAGGGGTAGAGCACTGCATTCACACTGCAGGGGTCGCAAGTTCGAAACTTGCACTTCCCACCAGATTCGAAAAGAACGCTGTCCGCGCAAGTGGGCAGCGTTTTTTTTCATCGCTGCGTCACGGTCCATTGGAGGTCGGGCGTGATGGTCCATGCATACAAGGTCTTGTCGCGTATGCGGACGATCTGCTCGGGCGGCCACTGTGCGGCCGGCGCCGCAACCCAGGTCGTAGACCACGTCGCTGCGCTTGACCCGGCCCAGCGCCAGCATGCGCCGCTTGGGCAATGGGATCGCAGCTTCGCTCATGGGTGTCCCGTTCAATGAAACACTCCAAACCAGCTTGTCATTGCGGTTTCATATTGATGAAACTCAAGGGATAGTGCATAATACGCGCACTCGGGAGGTTAGCTCAGGGGTAGAGCACTGCATTCACACTGCAGGGGTCGCAAGTTCGAAACTTGCACTTCCCACCAGAACAGAAAAAGGCCCGCAGCGACAAACGCTGCGGGCCTTTTGCATTGTGGGCGCCGTTCAGTGAGGTGCCTGGCCGGCGCGCAGCCAGCCGAACAGCACCGCCATCATGAACGGACCGACGAACAGGCCGATCACGCCCAGCGTCGATACGCCGCCCAGCAGTCCGAACAGCACCGCCAGGAAGGGCAGGTTGACCCGATGTCCGATCAGCTTCGGGCGGATGAACTTGTCGACCATGAACAGCTCCACCGCGCCCCAGGTGAACAGGCCCAGCGCCGCGCCGGCATTGCCCTGGCCCAGCAGCAGCAAGGACACCATGGTGAAGGACAGCGGCGCGCCGCCCGGGATCAGGGCCAGGTAACCGGTCAGCACACCCAGCAGGGCCGGGGCCGGGGCGCCGGCGATGTAGTAGGCCACGCCCAGCACCACGCCCTCGAGCAAGGCCACCGAGCACAGGCCGAGCGCAGTGCCGCGCACCGACAGCGGCAGGATGCGGCGCAGGTTGCCGTAATGCTCGGGCAGCACGCGCACTCCCGCGCCATCGACGTAGCGCACCACGGCCGGTCCGTGCAGGTAGAGGATGAACAGGGTCAGGAGCGTGAGGAACAGGTAGAGCGCATTGGCCAGGATCGCCGAACCCCAGAAGCGTGCGGCGCCGCCCAGCTGCGGCATGACGTCGCCCAGCGTGGTCTGGATCAGGGCATTCAGGCCGCCCGGCACCGCCAGGTGTTCGTTCCACCAAGCGATCACGCGTTCCGACACCACCGGCAGGCGCGCCAGCCATTCGGGCGCGGCGACGCCGACCTGGTTCAGTTCCGCCAGCAGGCGCTGCAGCCCGACCAGCTCGTTGCCGAGGGCCTTCAGGAGCAGCAGCGAGGGCCCGAAGAAGCCGACCACCAGCACGGCGAGCAGGACGCTGGCGCTGGCCAGGCGCGGCAGGCCGCGCGCCTGCAGGCGTTGATGGAGCGGCCAGGTGATGACTGCCAGCAGGCCGGCCCAGGCCAGCGAGCCGAGGAAGTGCTGCAGGAGCAGCGCCAGCGCGATCGCGAACAGCACCGGCAGCACGAGTGACGAATAACGCATCCTGGCCCGAATCCCTTTCTTTTATGCGCGCTGGAGCGCAGCGACGCGATCTTCGCACGACGGGTGGCTGCTGAACAGCGACAGCACGCCGCCGCCGGCGATGCCCGACGCCGCCATGTTCTTCGGCAGGTCGCCCTGCGCAATGCCGCCCAGGCGCTGCAGCGCCGCGATCATCGGGCGCGGCGTGCCCATGATGCTGGCGGCGCCGCGGTCGGCGCGGTATTCGCGCTGGCGCGAGAACCAGGCCACGATGATGCTGGCCAGGATGCCGAACAGGATATCGCAGACGATCGCCGTGATGGTATAGGCGATGCCCGGGCCGCTGCTGTTTTCTTCGTCCTTGCGCAGGAAGCTGTCGACCGCGTAGGCCACCACGCGCGCCAGGAAGATCACGAAGGTGTTCACCACGCCCTGGATCAGGGTCAGGGTTACCATGTCGCCGTTGGCGATATGCGCGACTTCGTGCGCCAGCACCGCCTCGACTTCTTCCTGCGTCATCGAAGCCAGCAGGCCCGTGGACACCGCGACCAGGGAAGCGTTCTTCGAGGCGCCGGTGGCGAAGGCGTTCGGCGCACCTTCATACACCGCCACTTCCGGCATCGCGATGCCGGCGCGCCGGGCCTGCGCGCCGACGGTGGACAGCAGCCAGGCCTCGGTCTGGTTCGCCGGCTGCTTGATCACGCGCGCGCCGGTCGACCACTTGGCCATCGGCCTGGAGATCAGGAGCGAAATGAAGGCGCCGCCGAAGCCCATCAGGCCCGCGAACACGAGCAGGGCGCCGAGATTCAGGCCGTTGGCGGTGAGGAAGCGATTGACGTCCAGCAGGCTGGCGGAGATGCCCAGCACCAGCATGATGGCGAAGTTGGTGGCGACGAGAAGAACGATGCGTTTCATGGATCCTGAGTGCGTTATCGAAATGCGGCAGGACGGCGCGATGGCCGCCACTGCTCATCCATAAGGATAACGCACCCGGCAGGTCCGGGAAAAGCGAAGAATACGGAACTATTACTTCATAAAACCGGAAGTAATCCTGGGGCCGCCTGCTGGAACGCGCAGCAGCCGGCCCGGGGGAGGGTGATCAGCCGTGCAGGTCTTCGTCGTTGAGGGTGCCGTTGACGTACAGGCGCAGCAGGATGGCGACTGGCGGCGGGATCACGACGCCGGTCTCGAAGCGGCTGCCGCTCGACTGGGTGACGCCGAAGCGGCTCCAGAATTTCTCCTGGCTCTCGCGCTTGCGGATGCGCAGGCGGCGCAGTTCATGCGGCGCGGCGGGCCAGGGCGCGTTGGCGGACGCCGTGACTGCGGCCAGCTCGGCGCCTGCCGCGTCCGTACCGACCATATCGATACCGAATTCTTCACCCATCATCTTGCCAGCCATTGCTTGTTCCTTCCGTTCGCCCATGTGGAGCCTCGCTTGCAGCCCGGCGGACTGCACCAAAGACTTGATCCTATCCGGAAAGATATGCTCCAAGGCTCACGAATAATCACGATTGTCTATTTTTTGTAAATGCCACTTTTGGTACGGAGTAGTGCTAAGGTGGCGGTCCGGAGGCATGGGCCGCCGCACAAACCAGGACAGCACTTGAACGACCAGTACCACCACGCCGCCATGTTTCGCGCCTTTTTCGAGCAGAGCACGCAGTACGCGGCACTGCTTGCGCCCGACGGCACCGTGATCGAGGTCAATCGGCAGGCCCTGGCTCCATGGGGCTATACGCGCGCCGACGTGCTTGGTGGATTTTTATGGGACGGAGGCTGGTGGCGCGGCGCGCCGGCGCTGATCGAACAGGTGCGCGCAGGCGTGGCGCAAGCGGCGAGCGGCGCCGTGTTCCGCTGTGAGCTTCCTTACTTCGATGCAGACGGGGGGGCGCGGCTACGCCGACATGACCATCGCGCCGCTTCTGGACGAAGCAGGGCGGGTGGCCTGCCTGTCGGCCACCGGCACCGACGCCACCGAACGCCGGCGTGTCGAGGAGCGCCTGCGCCTCCTCGACGACATCGGCGAGGCCACGCGCATTGCGGCCGAGCCGAAGGCCATCATGGAAGGCGCCACCCGGCTGCTGGGCGAACACCTGGGCGCAACCCGGGTCGCCTACGCCGACCTGGAACCGGACAACGACCGCTTCACCATTCGCCACGACTGGACCGAGCCGGGCGCCTTCAGCACGGTCGGCGTCTATTCGCTGGACCTGTTCGGCTCGCGCGCGACTTCCAATCTTCGGGTCGGACGCACCCTCGTGGTGAACGACGTCGATGCCGAACTCGCACCGGACGACGGCGCCGACATGTTCAATCAGATCGGCATCAAGGCCATCATCTGCTGCCCACTGGTCAAGCAGCACAGGCTGGTTGCCTTGATGGCGGTACATCAGCGCACGCCGCGGCGCTGGAGCGAGGACGAGATCGCGCTGGTCGACGCAGTCGTCGAACGCTGCTGGGCCCACATCGAGCGCGTGCGCTCGACCGAGGCGCTGCGCGAGGCCGACCGTCACAAGTCGGAATTCCTGGCGACGCTCGCGCACGAGCTGCGCAATCCGCTGGCGCCAATCCGCAACGGCCTGGAAGTGCTGCGAATCAGCGAAGGCCAGCCGGCTGCGACGGCCAAAGTCCGCGCGATGATGGAACGCCAGGTCGGGCAAATGGTCCACCTGGTCAACGATTTGCTCGACATCGCCCGCGTCTCGACCGGGAAGGTGGTGCTCAAGGTCGAGCGGATCACCCTGCAGGCGGTCGTCGCCAGCGCGGTCGAGACCAGCCTGCCGCTGCTCGAAGCGGCGCACCACACGCTGCAGCTGCGGATGCCGGAGCAGGCGGTGTGGCTGGACGTCGACCTGGTGCGCATGAGCCAGGTGCTCAGCAACCTGCTGTCGAATGCTGCAAAGTACACCCCGGGCGCCGGCCGGATCGCGGTGGAGGCGGAACTCGAAGGCGGGGAGGTCCTGATCCGGGTGTCGGACACCGGCATCGGCATCGCACCAGAGGCCATCGCTTCGATCTTCGACATGTTCACCCAGGTCGAACGCAGCCTGGACCGCTCGAAGGGCGGCCTGGGGATCGGGCTGTCGCTGGTGCGGCACCTGGTGGCGCTGCACGGCGGGACCGTCGGCGCCGAGAGCCGTGGGCCGGGACAGGGCAGCAGCTTCACCGTGCGCCTGCCGGTAGCGCAGGCCGTTGCCGCGCCCCCGCCGGCGCCGGCCGCTACAGCCGCCGACCCGGGCATCCAGGCGCAGGGACTGCGCATCCTGCTTGTTGACGACAATACCGATGCGGCCGATTCGCTCGCCTCCTTGCTCGAGGCGGCCGGACATACCGTTTGCACGGTGTACGACGGCGGCGAAGCCTTGCGCCTGGCGCCGTCCTTTGCGCCTGACCTGGCTTTCCTCGATATCGGCATGCCGGGCATGGATGGCTACCAGACCGCGCGCGCGCTTCGTGCGCTGCCGCAGCTCGATGGCCTGCGCCTGGCGGCGCTGACCGGCTGGGGCGCGGCGGAGGACCGGGTGCGCTCGCGCGAAGCCGGCTTCGATCACCATCTGCTCAAGCCGGCCTCGCCGGAGCAGCTGGCGCAGCTTCTTTCTTTCACGCCGAGGGGTGAAGGCTAAAAGAGGACATCGCCGGGGCAAACTCGGGTATGATCAGTTAGTTTCTTTCTGACATCATTCTTTTGGCCATGAACATCCAGCCCGAACACGGCAGCGAGTTTGCCGCGCGCGCCGTCAACCTTGCCAACTGCGGCCTGATCGTGCTCGACGCCGGCTACGAGATCGTGCTCTGGAATGGCTGGATGGCGCCGCGTTCCGGCTACGCCGCCGCCCGCGTGCGCGAGCGTTCGCTGTTCGAGGTCTTCCCGGAACTGCGTGGCTCGCGCGTCGAGTCGGCGGTGCTGGCGGCGCTGACCGAGGACCTCGCCACCACCGTGCCGCCATCGAGTGGCCGCGCGCCGTTCCCGCTGCGCGCAGCCGGCAGTTTCGACGGCGAGCGCATCGAGCAGGCGGTCAGCGTGACGCCCTTCAGCGAAGGCGGCGAGCGTTTCTGCCTGATCGAAATCCGCGACGTCAGCGGAACCGCCGACCGCGAGCGGCGTCTGCTCGACCACGCCGAAGCGCTGCGCGCCCGCTCGTACATCGACGGCCTGACCGGCATCGCCAACCGCCGCCACTTCGACGTCGCCCTCGACCGGGAGTTGCGCCGGGCCCAGCGCAACGGCGGCGCGCTGGCGCTGCTGCTGATGGACATCGACTCCTTCAAGGCCTACAACGACCACTTCGGCCACCAGGAAGGCGACGCCTGCCTGACCGCGGTGGCGCAGGCGCTGGCCGCCATGTGCAAGCGCCCGGCCGACGTCGCGGCGCGCTACGGCGGCGAGGAATTCGCCGCGATCCTGCCCGACACCACGTTGGAGCAGGCCCGCGCCCACGCCAACGCGATACGCGAACACATCGCGGCGCTGAACATGCCGCATGCGCCCACGGCGGTGCGGCCCTGGGTGACCCTGAGCATCGGGGTGGCGGCCTTCGACCGCGAGCGCCTGAACGAACCGGCGCTGCTGATCGAGGCGGCCGACAAGGCCCTGTATGCGGCCAAGCGGGGCGGGCGCGACCGGGTCGTGGCCGACGGCGACAGCGCGGCGGCGCCGGCCTGAGCGCATCGCCGCGGCCCCTGTGGCGCCCGCGCCTCGTTCGTGCGCCAAGTCTGCCGCGATCCTGTAGAATTGCTGTAGAGAAAGTAGCGAACGGCTTTTGAACCGCTCACGCGGCTCGGTAAAAGCCGATTCGGGAGCGCCTGCCGGCAGTGCGCTCGTGTACACTCGGAAGCGCCAGGAACGCAGCCGCACGCTGCGGCAGACGAAGGAAACCCACTACCTCCTATGCTGATCGGTCATTACCAACCCACGCTGGTGTTCCTATCGATCCTGGTGGCGATGTTCGCCTCCTACACGGCCCTGAGCATGGCGCTCCGGGTCAAGCAGTCGCATGGTTCTGCGCCGCACGCCTGGATGGCCGGCGGCGCCTTCGCCATGGGCAGCGGCATCTGGGCCATGCACTTCATCGGTATGCTGGCCTTCCGCCTGCCGATGCCGCTGGCCTACGATCCCCTGATTACTTTCGTGTCCTGGCTGCTGCCGGTGGTGGTGTCGGGCCTGGCATTGTGGCAGCTGCGCCACCGCGAGCTGGGCGGGCGCCACCTGGCCTGGGGCGCGGTCCTGATGGGCCTGGGCATCAACGCCATGCACTACACCGGCATGGCCGGCATGCGCATGGATCCCGCCATCACCTACGATCCCTGGCTGTTCCTGGGCTCGGTCGCGATCGCGATCGGCGCCTCGGCCGGCGCCTTGTGGATCGGCTTCCGTCTGAGCGAAAGCGACCGTCACCGGCGCCTGACCCAGGTCGGCGCCGCGGTGGTCATGGGCGGTGCGATCGCCGGCATGCACTACACCGGCATGGCGGCCGCGCACTTCGACGCCGGCAGCGTGTGCCGCGCCGCCGACGGCGGCGTCAACCAGGACCATCTGGCGATCCTGGTCGCGGTGGCGACCTTCGCGGTGCTCAGCATCGCACTGCTGGCCGCCATCTTCGATAGCCGCCTCGAGTCGCGCAACCGGACGCTGGCCGCCTCGCTCGAGACCGCCGCCGAGCGCCAGGAGCTCTACCTGCGCGAGCAGAAGGCGCGGGTCGAGGCCGAGCACCTGAGCCAGTTGAAGGACGAGTTCCTGGCCACGCTCTCGCACGAGCTGCGCACGCCGCTCAACGCCATGCTGGGCTGGTCCCAGCTGCTGCTGCAGGGGGCGCGCGACGAGGCCATGCTGCGGCGCGGCCTGGAGACCATCGAACGCAATGCGCGCGCCCAGTCGCAGCTGATCGAAGACATGCTGGACATGAGCCGCCTGATCGCCGGAAAAATCAGAGTGGAAGCCAAAGCGGTGACGCCGGCCGAATTCGTCAACGCCGCGCTCGAGACCGCGCGCCCGGCGGCGATCGGCAAACAGATCCACCTGGTGGCGGACGTCGATTACGATGCGGGGCCGGTGATGGCCGATCCCGCGCGCATGCAGCAGGTGATGTCGAACCTGGTGTCGAACGCGATCAAGTTCACTGAGCCGGGCGGCCGCGTCTCCGTCAGCGTGACGCGCGACGGCGACGAAGTCTCGATCGACGTGGCCGATTCCGGCATGGGCATCGATCCGGAATTCCTGCCCTATGTGTTCGACCGCTTCCGCCAGGCCGATTCCTCGTCCGCGCGGCGCCACGGCGGCCTGGGCCTGGGCCTGGCCATCGCGCGCCAGCTGGTCGAGCTGCAGGGCGGGGCGATCACGGTCGCCAGCGGCGGGGTGGGGCGCGGCGCCACCTTCACGCTGCACCTGCCGATCCACGAGGGCGCGACCGCCATCGAACCGACCGCGGCGCCGACCGCGCCGCCATCAAGCGAACACGCCGAGTCGAGCAGCGGCAGCCTGGCCGGCCTGACCGTGCTGGTGGTGGACGACGAACCCGATTCGCTGGAGCTGCTGCAGCAGGTGCTGTCCGAGACCGGGGCCCGCATCGTGACCGCGATGAGCGCCGGCGATGGCCTGCGCATGCTCGAACGCCATCGCCCGGATCTCCTGATCAGCGATATCGGCATGCCCCTGATGGACGGCTTCGAGCTGATCCGGCGCGTGCGCGCCATGCCTGAACGCGCGCTGGCGCGGGTGCCGGCGATCGCGCTGACCGCGTTCTCGCGGCGCGAGGACCAGCAGCGGGCGCTGGAGGCGGGGTTTGACGAGTACATGGCCAAGCCTTTGCGGCCGGCGGTGCTGGTGCAGACGGTGGTGGCGATGGCGGCGCGCAGTGCGCTCAGCCGCAGCGGGACCTAAGGCTTAACCCGGCTGCCAGTACATATCCGGCAACACGAGGTGCAGCCGCAGCTTGCGTTCTTCGCCCACGTCCTGCGCCTGCGCCAGGCTGTCGGCGCCTTCGATGCCTTCCACGATGAAGCCGCGGTTGCGGCCCGCTTCCTTGCCCTTGTAGAGCGCGCGGTCGGCCAGGGCGATTGCCTGCTCCCAGCCGAAGGGCGCACGGGCGCCGGGCGCGAGCGAGACCGCGCCGGCGGTGGCGCTCACGGCCAGCGCGGTGCCGTCTTCCAGTACCACCGGCGCGGCCGCGATCGCATTCAGGATGCGTTGCACCAGCAGCGGACGCTGGGCGTCGGACACGCCCTGCGAATACACCAGGAATTCCTCGCCGCCCCAGCGCAGCACCATGTCGGTCTCGCGCACCACCTCGTTCAGGCGGCGGCCTACTTCAACCAATACTGCGTCGCCCGCGGCGTGGCCGTACTGGTCGTTGATGCGCTTGAAGTGGTCGATGTCGAGCAGGGTGAAGCAGTCATTGGCCGTCGCTGGAGCCGCGCCCGGCGCCGCCGGCGGCTGCTCGCGCATCCGGTCGACGAAGGAGCGGCGGTTGAACAGGCCGGTGAGCGGATCGTGCGCCGAGCGGTGCGCCAGTTCGGCGTTCAGTTCCGCCAGGCGGCGGCCGGTGGCCTGCGATTTCCGGTACAGCATGAAGACGAAGCCCAGCAGCACCAGGGCCAGCACGGCGCCCAGCGAGGCCAGCGCAAAACGCAGGTTGCGGTTGCGGATCTCGGCGTCCTTGACCGCGTTTTCCTGGCGCAGGCGCTCGATCTGGGCGGCGCGCTCCTTGGCGTTGAACTGTTCCTGCAGGGCCGCGAAGGCCTTGTTGCGGCCCTCGACCGCCAGGGTTTCCTGGATTTTCTCGCGTTCGCGCACGGTGGCCAGCGCCTGCTTGTGCAGGCCCGCCTTTTCCAGCGCTTCACTCTTTTCGGCCAGGATATTCGAGACCGCCAGCATGGCGCCGGCCTTGCGCAGCTCCTGCGTGGTGCGGTCGATGTAGACGGAACCTTCGGCCATGCGGCCCTGGCCGAACAGCGCGAAGCCCAGGTTGGCGTAGACCATCTGGATCACGCTCTGGTCGCGCACCTGTTCGGACAGCGCGACGGCGGAACGTGCGGCGCGTTCGGCTTCGACGTAATTATGGCCGCGCAGCCAGGCATCGGAGACGTTGCCCAGCACGTTGGCCTCGATCCAGCGCAGGTCGTTGCGGCGCGCCAGCGCCAGCGCGCGGTTGAAGGCGGCGTGCGCTTGCGGCAGCTGGTCCAGCGAGACGTAGGCGCGGCCGTCCATGAAGTACATCAGGGCCTCGACCCGCGGCGTCATCTTCTCGTGACCCTGGCGGTAGGCGTGGGTGCTCTCGAGCGCCTTGACCGAGTCGCCGCTGTTCACGTACAGGCGCGCCAGCGCCAGCCGCAGGTCGGCCTCGCGCGGGCTCCACAGTTCGGGGAAGCGCTGCACCAGATCGAGCGCGCGCAGGTAGTGCGCCAGCGCGCGGTCATGCTGGCCGGTGGTGTTGTAGATGACGCCGTAGGCCACTTCCGCATTGGCCTCGAACTCGGTGTTGCCGAGCGCGCGGTATTGGGTGTTCAGGGTTTCCAGCATCGCCATCGCCGCGGCCGGATCGTTGTCGTTGAGGCGCTTGTGCACGCGCCCGAGGCTGGCCAGCGCCACCTGCAGGGCGTCGCCTTCGGCGCTTGCCAGCTTGATGATGCGTTCGTCGACCGCATAGGCCTCGCCCAGCTGGCCGGCATCGCTGTGGATACGGCGCAGCAGGCGCAAATAGGCAACCTGGACGGCGTAGGGCGCGCCCTTGGTAAAGGCAGGGGCTTCTTCCAGCAGCAGGCTGCGCGCCTCGGGGTTGTTGCGCTCCGCCAGCTGGGTCAGTTCGCGCAGGCGCAGTTCGGCCGTCACCGACGCGTCCGGCGCCGCCAGCACGCCAGGCACCGCCATGCTGGATGCCAACGCCAGCAGCAGGGCCGGGAGGGCCCTGCGCCATGCCCGCCTTGCCTTGCGGGATGCCAGTGGGATCGTCATGTGGTCGGGTGCTGAAAGTAGGGCGGGCGGCGGGAGGCCGACGGCATGCTTCAGATTATGTTCTGTTGACTTGTGGAAATCAAGCACCGCACATGTCACAAGATGTTTACGCAACGAACGTGGTTTTTCGATTGAAATAAGGGAATTATTCGACTTTCATCATTTACTTTGATTCCAAACAACAATCTGGTGATAATGTCACGGCTGCGGCATTGTCCGAGCATGCAGCGAGCAGCAGTATGGCGAAGTCGGTTCACGGGTCAGCATGCGGTCTACCGGCCGCATGGCAACGCGCTACCGCGGGCATACAGTGTCCCGGCACAATAAAGACGCGGAACCAACCTATTTATTGATTGGAGAACAAGTAGTGAGTCTTTTCAGAACCAAAAATCTTGATACGATGGTCGCGGCGGCCCAGAAGCCGGGCGGCCTCAAGAAGGTACTCGGCCCGTTCGACCTCGTCCTGATGGGCATCGGCGCCATCATCGGCACCGGTATCTTCGTCCTGACGGGTACCGGCGCGGTGACTGCTGGTCCGGCCCTGACGCTCTCCTTCATCGTCGCCGCCTTCGCCTGCGGTTTCGCCGCGCTGTGCTATGCCGAGTTCGCCTCGAGCGTGCCGGTGGCCGGCTCGATCTACACCTACAGCTACTTCACCCTGGGCGAGATCGTCGCCTGGATGATCGGCTGGGACCTGCTGCTCGAATATGGCCTGGCCACCTCGACCGTCGCGGTGGGCTGGTCGGGCTACTTCCAGTCGCTGATCAAGGGCTTTGGCATCGTGCTGCCGGAAGCGCTGCGCGCGGCCCCGGGCGCCCAGCCGGGCGTGAACACCCTGTTCAACCTGCCGGCCTTCCTGATCATGATGTTCCTGACCTGGATCCTGTCGAGGGGCGTGCGCGAATCGGCGCGCCTGAACAACATCATGGTGATCATCAAGACCAGCGTCGTGATCCTGTTCATCGTGGTCGGCGTCAGCTACGTCAAGCCTGAGAACTGGCAGCCCTTCATGCCCTTCGGCTTCGGCAGCGTGATGAGCGCCGCCGCGCTGGTGTTCTTCGCCTTCATCGGCTTCGACGCCGTGACCTCGGCCGCCGAGGAAGTCAAGAACCCGTCGCGTGACCTCCCGATCGGCATCATCGGCTCGTTGGCCGTTTGCACCGTGCTGTACGTGATCGTTGCCGCCATCATGACCGGCATCGTGCCTTTCATGAACTTCAAGGGCGTCGACCACCCGGTCTCGCTGGCCCTGCAGTACGCCGGCCAGGACTGGGTTGCCGGCTTCGTCGACCTGGCCGCGATCCTGGGCATGAGCACCGTGATGCTGGTGATGGCCTACGGCCAGACCCGCATCCTGTTCGCCATGTCGCGCGATGGGCTGCTCCCTAGCAAGCTGTCGGAAGTGCACCCGAAATACGGCACCCCGTACTTCGCCACCTGGATGGTCGGCATCGTGTTCGGCATCCTGGCTGCGCTGGTCCCGCTCGACGTGCTGGCCGAACTGGTCAACATCGGCACCCTGGCCGCGTTCTCGCTGGTCTCGCTGGCCGTGATCATCCTTCGCAAGAAGCGTCCGGACCTGCCGCGCGCCTTCCGCTGCCCGGGCGTGCCGGTGATCCCGGCCCTGGCCATCATCTTCTGCGTGAGCCTGATGTCCTTCCTGAGCTGGCACACCTGGGTAGCCTTCGTCATCTGGCTGGCGATCGGCCTGGCGGTGTACTTCCTGTACGCGCGCCAGCGCTCGCTGCTGAACAATCAGTAATCGCGCGCTAGCGTACTCAGGACGCCCGGTCCCCGCGAGGGGGCCGGGCGTCCTGCTTTACAGGGCCGTGATAAGCTTGAGGGCGAACGTCGGCCATCCCGGGCGGCGGCTTTGCGAAAGACTGCTTCCATGAGCGCCATCGTGCTCGGCAAGGGCGACGCCCTCCTGATCGTCGACCTGCAGAACGACTTCCTTCCCGGCGGCAGCCTGGCGGTGCCGCGCGGCGACCTCGTGGTCGCGCCCATCAACGCACTCGTCGCGCTGTATCGCGAGCGTGGCTTGCCGGTCTACGCTTCGCGCGACTGGCACCCGCTCGACCACTGCTCGTTCTCGGCCCAGGGCGGGCCCTGGCCGCCGCACTGCGTGGCCGATTCCGAAGGCGCGCTGTTCAGCGGCGCGCTGCAATTGCCGGACGATGCCATCATCGTGTCGAAGGCCACCACCGCGGCGGAGGATGCCTACTCGGCCTTCAATGGCACGGGCCTGGCGCGCAGCATGCTCGCCGAGGGTATCTCCCGTCTCACGGTGTGCGGCCTGGCCACCGACTACTGCGTGCTTAATACCGTACTGGACGGGATCGGGGCCGGCTTCGAAGTACTGCTGGCGCTGGACGGCACCCGCGCCGTCGAGGTAGCCCCGGGCGACGGCGACCGCGCGATCGCGCGCATGCTGGCCAAGGGCGCGGTGCCGGTCAGCCTGTCCGGCGGCCACCTGATCGCCGATCCCAAGCTGGGCGCGCGGCTCTAGCACACTATGCGCGCCAGCGCACGGTGGCTCCGGTTGTAAGCGCTTAGCCTGCTCCTGCATGCCCGCCGGTGGGCGTGCGCACCTTGACGGGGGAGCGAATGGCAACGGTTGGCGATTTCCTGCTTGAACGCCTGCACGGCTGGGGCGTGCGGCGCATCTTCGGCTATCCGGGCGATGGCATCAACGGCATCATGGCAGCCTTTGGACGCCAGCAATCCATCGAGTTCATCCAGACACGGCACGAGGAGATGGCCGCCTTCATGGCCTGCGCCCACGCCAAGTTCACCGGCGAGGTCGGGGTGTGCCTCGCCACCTCCGGACCCGGTGCGATCCACCTGCTGAACGGCCTGTACGACGCCAAGCTCGACCACCAGCCGGTGGTCGCGATCGTCGGCCAGCAAAAGCGCAGCGCCCTCGGCGCCAACTACCAGCAGGAGGTCGACCTGATGGCGCTGTTCAAGGACGTCGCCGGCGAGTACGTGCAGATGGCCACCACGGCCGAGCAGGTGCGCCACCTGGTCGACCGCGCCGTGCGCATCGCGCAGAGCGAGCGCTGCGTCACCTGCATCATCGTGCCGAACGACCTGCAGGAAGAAGATGCGGTGCCGATGCCGCCGCGCGAGCACGGCTATACCTTTTCCGGCGCTGCGCCCGCCAGCCGCGCGCTGGTGCCGCCTGAAGACGCACTGCGCGAGGCGGCGGCCATCCTCAACGCCGGCAGCAAGGTCGCGATCCTGGCCGGCGCAGGCGCCCACGGTGCGCACGACGAGCTGGTCGAGGTGGCGGAGCTGCTGGGCGCGGGCGTGGCCAAGGCCCTGCTGGGCAAGGCAGTGCTGCCGGACGACCTGCCTTTCGTGACCGGCTCGATCGGCGTGATCGGTACCCAGGCCAGCAATGACATGATGCAGGAATGCGATACCTTGCTGATGGTCGGCTCGAGTTTCCCCTATGCCGAGTTCCTGCCGCCCGAAGGACAGGCGCGCGGGGTGCAAGTCGATATCGACGGCCGCATGCTGAGCCTGCGCTATCCGATGGAAGCGAACCTGATCGGCGACGCCAGGGCCAGCCTGCGCGCGCTGATCCCGCTATTGGAACGCAAGCAGGACCGTTCCTGGCGCGACCGGATCGAGCAGAACGTCGCCGACAGCTGGCGCGTGCTCGGCGAAAAGGCCCTGGAGCCGGCCAAGCCGATCAATCCGCAGCGCGTGTTCACGGAGCTGTCGCCGCGCCTGCCCGATGAGGTAATACTGGCAGCCGATTCCGGCTCGGCCGCGGCCTGGTATGCGCTCGACCTGCGCATCCGGCGCGGCATGCTGGCCTCGCTCTCGGGCGGCCTGGCCACCATGGGCTCGGCCGTGCCCTATGCGCTGGCGGCGAAACTGGCGCACCCGGGCCGGCCGGTAATCGCCCTGGCCGGCGACGGCGCGATGCAGATGAACGGCATCAACGGCCTGATGTCGGTCGCCTGGCACCGTGAGCGCTGGACCCACCCGACCTTCATCGTGCTGGTGCTGAACAACCGCGACCTGAATTTCGTCACCTGGGAGCAGCGCGGCCAGCAGGGCGAACCGAAATACGAGCCTTCGCAGCAGCTGCCCGATTTTTCCTACGCCGCCTACGCGCGCCTGCTCGGGCTCGACGGCGAACGGGTGGAGGATCCGGAAGCGCTCGGCGCCGCCTGGGACCGGGCGCTGGCGGCGCAGGGGCCGTTCGTGCTGGAGGTGCTGGTCGATCCGAACATCCCGCCCTTGCCGCCGCATACGGTCGAGAAGCAGAAAGAGCAGTACCAACAGGCGATCGAAAAAGGCGACGCGGAAGCGGAGGAAGTGCGGCGGGGGATGGACACGCAAGGTAAAACTTGATCGAATGGTAAAGCTTTGGCTGTCCCGCCTTTGTCGTTTTGTAATCCCTTTCTTACATACTCACAGCGCCGCTACCGATTTCGTGTAAATAGTTCAGTCCGGATAATGTTGTCTATCGTCCTATCAGACTCAAGACACATTCCACGACCATGAATTCGATGCTGTTAGCAGACGCCACGAACGTCGCGGCCCCGAGCGCTCGCGCCACCCGCGCACGTTCGAAGCGCCTGTACTTCTCGCTGTACGACAATCCGGCTGCGCATGCGGACGAGGCGCGCGCCTATCTCGCGGACCAGATCGCCGCCGTGCAGGCCTTGCCGGCCGACCTGCCGGCCTCGATCGCCGAACTCTCGGCCTGGGTCGAGGAACGTACCGACGCCGTCGGCGCCCAGTACCGCGACTACCTGGCCGCACGCAAGAATGGCGCGCCGCGCCGCTATTTTTCGTGCCGCGCGCACGCCCTGTACTTCATCAAGGCGGTGGCCCCGACCAAGCTGGTCGACGGCGCCTGGCTGTATGGCCTGCTCAAGCACTGGGACAACCCGGCCTACCACGAGCTGATCAAGACCTACCTGGAAGAGCTGGGCGAGGGCGTACCGAGCAAGAACCACGTCACCATCTACCAGAAGCTGCTGGCGACCCACGGTTGCGACGGCTGGGAGAACCTGGACGAGGACCACTTCGTGCAGGGGGCGATCCAGCTCGCGTTGGGCCACAACGTCGAGCACTTCCTGCCGGAAGTCATCGGCTACAACCTCGGCTACGAGCAGCTGCCGCTGCACCTGCTCATCAGCTCGTACGAACTGAACGAATTCGGCATCGACCCGTATTACTTCACCCTGCACGTCACGGTCGACAATGCCGCCAGCGGCCATGCCCAGAAGGCGGTGCAGGCGCTGAAGAACCTGATGCCGCGCGTGGGCGACCGCGAGGCCTTCTACCGCCGCGTGCTGGATGGCTACCGCCTGAACGACATCGGCGCCAGCACTACGTCCAGCATCGCCGAGTTCGACCTGCAGGACGAGCTGGTGAACATCCTCGCCGCCAAGAGCAGCGTGGGCAAGAACATGCACTCGGATTACTGCCGCGTCGCGGGCCGCTCGGTCAACGACTGGTTGGGCGACCCAGCGAAAATCCCCGACTTCCTGGCGGCGCTGGAAAAGGCCGGCTGGATCAAGCGCGGCGAAGCGGTCGAGCACAGCCGCTTCTGGGGCCTGGTGCACGGCGAAAAGGCCGAGATGTTCGGCGTCTTCAGCGCCTACGAGCAGCAGGTGCTGCGCGACTGGATCACGAGCAAGCCGGACGGCGGCCGTGCCGATGGCCCGCGCGCGCTGACCTGGCGCGCCCGCCAGCGCACCCTGGACAACCTGGGCCAGCTGCAGGACCGCAGCGAGCATTTCCCGGAGCGCGGCCTGATCCGCCGCCATCCACGCCTGGAGGCGCCGGACAACGAACTGCGGCTGCTGGAAGAGCAGGTGGCCGCGGCGCCCGGCAAGCAGCAGGCCATGGAGCTGCTGGGCGGCCTGATGGCGCCCGAGATCCACCATACGGCGGTGGGGCTGATGGCCACCCGGATGTACACGCAGCTGTTCGACGCCTGAAGCCCCGGGCCCGGCTGCACCAGATTTCCCGCGCACCGGGCAGCCGCCCGGTGCGCACATCATTATTATTACAAGGATCTATTCGTGCAAATCCTGGAACAACGCTTCTTGCGTGGACCGAACGTCCATGCCGATTCTCCCTGCCTGCTGAGCGTGATCGACCTGCAGGAGCTGTATGGCGTCTCCTCGAAAGACATCCCCGGTTTCAATGAAGCGCTGCTGGAGGCGCTGCCTTCGCTGGCAGGCCAGCTGCTGCCGATCGGCCAGCGCGGCGGTTTCGCCCAGCGCCTGCGCGAAGGCACCTACCTGGGCCGCGTGATCGAGCAGGTCACGCTCGACCTGCAGACCCAGGCCGGCGCTCCGGCTAGCTACGGGCGTACGCGCCCGGTCGCGGGCCGTCCCGGCGTGTTCCGCATCGTCTGCGCCTACCAGTCCGAGAAACTGGTGCAGCCGGCCTTCCAGCTGGCCGTCGACCTGGTGACCAGCCTGGGCAACGAAGAAGACTTCGACCTGGCGCCGCGCCTCGAAGAGCTGCGCGAGATCGCCGCGCGCTATGCGATCGGCACCAGTACCGCGGCGGTGCTGATGGCGGCCCACGAGCGTGGCATCCCGACCCAGCGCATCACCGAGGACGCCAACCTGTTCCTGCTGGGCTGGGGCGTCAAGCAGAAGCGCCTGCAGGCCACCACCACCGGCGACACCAGCTTCATCGCGGTGAAGATCGCCAGCGACAAGCAACTGACCAAGGCCCTGCTCAAGGAAGCCGGCGTGCCGGTGCCGGAAGGCTCGGTCGTCACCAACGTGGAAGACGCCCAGCGGGCAGCAAGCCGCATGAAGGCGTCGGTCACGCTCAAGCCGCTCGACGGCAACCAGGGCAAGGGCGTCACGGTCGACTGCCGCGAGCCTGAGCAGGTGGCGCGCGCCTTCGATTTCGCGCGCCAGTACGGCCGCCGCATCATCGTCGAACGCTTCGTCGAGGGCCGCGACTACCGCGTGCTGGTCGCCGGCGGCAAGGTGGCCGCCGCATCGTACCGCCGCCCGGCCCACGTGGTGGGCGACGGCGTCTCGACCGTGCGCGAGCTGGTCGAGCGCGAGAACGAGAACCCGGCGCGCGGCGTCGGCCACACTAATATCCTGACCAGGATCTCGCTCGACGACCACGCCGCCGACATGCTGAGCAAGCAAGGCTTCGACTTCGACAGCGTGCTGCCGACGGGCGTCAGCGCCGAACTGCGCGGCAACGCGAATCTCTCCACCGGCGGCACCGCGGAGGACGTGACCGACCTGCTGCCGGAATCGACCCACCTGCTGTGCGTGCGCGCGGCCGCCAAGATCGGCCTCGACGTCGCGGGCATCGACATCGTCTGCCGCGATATCGCGCTGCCGCTCGACGCCCAGCGCGGCGCCGTCATCGAAGTCAACGCGGCGCCCGGCATCCGCATGCACCAGCACCCCAGCAGCGGCAAGCCGCGCGACGCCGGTGAAGCCATCGTGCAGGGCCTGATGGGCGAGTCGGACGGGCGCATCCCGACCGTGGCCGTGACCGGCACCAACGGCAAGACCACCACCACGCTGCTGATCGCGCACACCGTGCGCATGGCGGGCAAGGTGGCGGGCGTGACCACCACCGAAGGCGTCTTCATCGACGGCAAGCAGGTGGCCAAGGGCGACTGCACCGGCTACTGGTCGGCGCGCACCGTGCTCGGTTCGCCCGACGTCGAGTTCGCGGTGCTGGAGACGGCGCGCGGCGGCATCCTCAAGCGCGGCCTGGCGTTCGATCGCTGCGACGTCGGCGTGGTGCTGAACATCGCCGCCGACCACCTGGGTCTGGATGGCGTGGATACGGTGGAAGACCTGGCCCAGGTGAAGGCGGTGGTCGCCACCTCCGCCTCGAGAGCCGTGGTGCTGAATGCCGAAGACCCGCTGTGCGTGGCCATGGGGCGCAGGGCCAAGCCGGAAGCGGAAATCGTCTACTTCTCGATGGACGCGGAAAACCCGGTCTTCCTGCAGCACCTGGAAGACGGCGGGCGCGGCGTCTACCTGCAGGACAATGCGGTGGTGGTCGCCGACGGTCAACTGCACCAGGAACTGCTGCGCGTCGAGAGCATGCCGGTCGCCTTCGGCGGGCGCGCGCGCTTCAACATCGCCAACGCCCTGGCCGCGGCAGCAGCGCTGATGGCATCCAGCTTCACCAACCTGCAGATCGCCACCGGCTTGTCGACCTTTGTGTCGAACGGCCGCACCAATCCGCTGCGCACGAACATGTTCGACATCCGCGGCGTGACCGTGATCGTCGACTATGCGCACAACCCGGCCGCCTACAAGGCGATGGCGGAAATGGCGCGCGCGCTGCTCCCGGGCCAGCTGGTGGGCGTGGTCACCGCGCCGGGCGACCGCCGCGACGAAGACCTGCGCGACGTCGGCCGCGTCTGCGGCGCGCGCTTCGACGAGCTGGTGGTCTACGAATCGCAGAGCCGCGGCCGCGCGGTGGGCGATGCGGTAGACCTGATCCTCGACGGCGCGGAAGAAGCGGCCGGCATCAGCGACACCCTGCACCGCGTGATCGAAGTAGGCGAGGCGATCCGCCACGGGCTGAGCCTGTGTCGTCCGGGCGACGTGATGGTGTTTGCTTGCGGCTCCTCGCTGCAGGTGTTCGTCGATGCGCTGCGCGTGAACGACCCGGAGAGCGCGGACCTGGTGGCGGCGCAGGTGTGATGAGGCATTGACCAGCCGCCACGCATAAGCGCTTGGCGGCTTGTTGACATGGTTATTCAGTTTTGCAACACTCGATTCGTTGCATTACTTAATCACTATGGAGAAGTCCATGCGTCTGGTCCGTTCCGTCGTCCACCTGTCCGCGCTCGCCCTGTGCCTGCACGCCGCCTTTGCCCCAGCCCAGGCGGCGGCGAATGTGCCTGCCGCCAAGGTCGAGAAGGCCCCCAAGGCGCACAAGCGCTACACCATCGAGCAGTTCATGGCGACGACCTCGGTCACCGGCGCCTCGTTCAGCAAGGACGAGAAGAACATCCTCTTCAGCAGCAACGCCTCGGGCATCTTCAATGTCTACACGATGCCCGTCGGCGGCGGCCAGCCGGTGGCGCTGACCCGCTCGACCCTAGATAGCACCTACGCCATCGGCTACTTCTACAACGACGACCGCGTGCTGTTCACGCGCGACAGCGGCGGCAATGAGCGCAACCACGTGTTCGTGCGTGAACTCGACGGCAAGGAAACCGACCTGACCCCGGGCGACAAGCACCGCGCGATGTTCGCCGGCTGGCGCCCCGACGGCAGCGGTTTCTATGTCCTGACCAACGAGCGCGATCCGAAGTTCTTCGACCTTTACCTTTACGACGCCAAGGACTACAAGCGCAGCACCGTGTACCAGAACGAGAGCGGCATGAACGTCTCGAGCATCAGCCGCGACGGCAAGTGGCTGGCCTTCGACAAGCCCAACACCACGGCCGACAGCGACGTCTACCTCTACAACGTGGGCACGCGCGAGATGAAGCACATCACGCCGCACAAGGGCACCGCCAGCCATTCGGCCTCGACCTTCGATCCGGAATCGAAGCGCCTGCTGTTCACCACCAACGACGGCGGCGAATTCACCCGCATCGCCAGCTACGACCTCGCCAGCGGCCAGGTGGCGGACGTCGAAAAGGCCGACTGGGACCTGCTGGGCGCGAGCTATTCGCGCAACGGCCAGCACCGGGTGAGCGTGGTCAATCGTGACGGCAGCATCGACGTGCGTGTGGTTGACGCGGCGGGCAAGCCGGTGGCGATGCCCAAGCTGCCGGGCGGCGAAATCCGCCAGACCACCTTCTCGCCGAGCGGCCGCCTGGTCGCGTTCTATCTCAACGGCGACCGCTCGCCGAGCAACCTGTACGTGCACGACTTCGGCAGCAAGAAGACCACCCAGCTGACCCGGAGCCTGAACAAGGAAATCGATCCGAACGACCTGGTCGAAGCCGAAGTGGTGCGCTTCCGTTCGTTCGACGGCATGGTAATCCCGTCGATCTACTACAAGCCGAAGGGCGCATCCTCCAGCAGCAAGGTGCCCGCCATCGTCTACGTGCACGGCGGACCGGGCGGCCAGACCACGCGCGGCTACAACGCCCAGATCCAGTACCTGGTCAACCACGGTTACGCAGTCCTGGGCATCAACAACCGCGGCAGCTCGGGCTACGGCAAGACCTTCTTCACCGCCGACGACCGCAAGCATGGCCGCGAGCCGCTGTGGGACTGCGTCGAGGCCAAGACCTGGCTGGCCAGCCTCGGCTACATCGATCCGGAACGCGTGGCGATCATGGGCGGCAGCTACGGCGGCTACATGACCCTGGCGGCGATGGCCTTCCGGCCGGAGGCCTTCAAGGTCGGCATCGACATCTTCGGCGTGAGCAACTGGGTGCGCACCCTGGAGAGCATTCCGCCTTACTGGGAAGCGCAGCGCAAGGCGCTGTACGACGAGATCGGCGATCCGGTGAAGGACAAGGAGTTCCTGGTTGCGACCTCACCGCTGTTCCACGCGGCGAACATCCGCAAGCCGCTCATGGTCATCCAGGGGGCGAACGATCCGCGCGTAATCAAGCCGGAGAGCGACGAGATCGTCGAAGGCGTGCGCAAGAACGGGGTGGAAGTGGAGTATGTCGTGTTCCCGGACGAAGGGCATGGCTTCTCCAAGAAGAAGAACCAGATTGAGGCCAGTGCGAAGATCCTGGCCTTCCTCGACAAGCACCTGAAAAAGTGAGGGTGGAATGAAAAATGCCGGTCAGCGTGGCTGACCGGCATTTCGACTTCTATCGAAGGATCAGAACAGGAACTGCAGGGCCAGGGTAAACACGTTCGGCTTGAGCGCGCTCGGCTTTTCGCGCGGCAGGCGTTCGACTTCGAGCGTGACGGCCGCGTTCGGGGTGATCGAGTACTGCAGGCCGAAGGCGCCGTAGGCGCCGGTATCGGTCTTCTTGCCGAGGGCCGTGGGCACCGGCAGCGCCTGGCGGCGGGTCTGGCCCACGCCCACCTTGCCATAGGCCGACAGCTTCTCGGTGAGCGGCACGCTCGGCTTGACGGCAATGTACATGCCATAGCCGTTCTTCAGGTCCACGGCGCCGCCTTCCAGCGCGAGCTGCGGCTTGAGCTGGTAGCCGGCGAAGACTTTCGGGCTGGCCTTGGTGGCGGCGCCGACGTAGTCCACGCCTGACTCGCCCGCGCCCGCATAGGCCTGCGGGGCGGTGCGCACCGGTTCGGCCGCCTGGACGGCGCCGGCGGCGATCAAACCTGCGAAGAGAACGGCCAACACTTTTTGCATTACCTGGTCCTTCCGAATTCGGGCCGGTCCGCTGTCGTTGGGAGCAGGCCGGTTTATGGATGAGCAAGGTAACAGTTGAACGCGCGCATTAAAATAGCAATTTGTAACGAAATGCAAAAGATGAGCGCATAAATGGCCAGTTCACTATCGATTTAAGGGTGATCTAAGTAAAAACGCCCCGTGGAAGGGGCGTTTTGGCATTTCCGCGACAGGTGGGTCAGATCGCTTCGGTCTCGATCTTGCGCGCCAGTTCCGGCTTGTCCGGGCGAATCGCATCGGTCAGCTCGGACAGGGTGGTGCCGCAGCCGAACACCAGCACGTCGCCCGGCTGGCACAGCGACAGGCCGTGGCGGATCGCCTGGCGCGAGTCCAGCACCACGCTCAGCGAATCGTCGGCCAGCTTGCCCAGCTTGGCGCCGCGCACCAGCAGCGTGGCGGTCTCGCCCTGCGGGCGGCCGCGGTTCTCGGTCTCGAACACCACCAGGTCGTCGAAGCCGGCGGCGCAGGTGCGGCCGATGTCGATGAGGTCGGCGTCGCGTCGATCGCCCGGCGCCGCCACCACACCGACCAGGCGGCCGGCGCTCATGGCGCGCGCGCTTTCGGCCAGAGCCGCATAGGCGGCGCAGTTGTGGGCGTAGTCGACGATCACGGTGACGCCGTCGACGTCGAACACGTTGGAACGGATCGGGTTGTGCTTGGCGTCGGACACGAAGCTCTTCAAGCCTTCCGCAATCTCGGCGTTGCCGAAACCATGAGCGGTGAGGGCGCCCGCCGCAGCCAGGGCATTGGCGATGTTGAAGCGCGCCGCACCGCCCAGCGAGACCGGCATGTCGCGCGCGTCGAGCAGGGCCTCGTGGCGCACGCCGTTGGCCAGCACCAGCGTATGGTCCTGCAGGTAGAGTGCGCGCCCGCCGTTCTCCAGATGGCGCAGCAGCACCGGGTTGTCGGCGTCGAGGGCGAAGTAGATGATCTCCACGCCATCGCGCAAGGATTCGGCCATCGCCACGCAGTAGTCATCCTCGGCATTGAGCACCACGGCGCGCGAGGCGCGCCCCGCCACCACCGCCTTGACCTTGGCCAGGTCGTCCAGGGTTTCGACGCCGTCCAGGCCCAGGTGGTCGCTGGACACGTTCAGCACCACCGACACGTCGACCCGGTCATAGGCCAGGCCGCGCTTGAGGATGCCGCCGCGCGCCGTTTCCAGCACCGCGAAATCGACGCAGGGGTCGGACAGCACGCTGCGCGCCGAGTGGTAGCCGGTGCAGTCGCCCTTCATGGTCGGGGCGCCGTCGACGTATACGCCTTCGGTGGTGGTCACGCCGGTGCGCAGGCCCGCCAGGCGGGTGGCATGGGCGATCAGCAGCGAAGTCGTGGTCTTGCCGTTGGTGCCGGTGATGGCCACGGTCGGGATGCGGCCGTCGCACTCGCCGAACAGGGCGTCGACGATGGCAGCGCCGGCGTCGCGCGGGGTGCCGCGGCTCGGATACTGGTGCATGCGGATGCCGGGCGCCGCGTTGACTTCGATGATGCCGCCGCGCTGCGCGCGCAGGGGCTTCGAGATGTCCTGGCAGACGATATCGATGCCAGCCACGTCCAGGCCGATGGTGCGCGCCGCGCGGATGCAGATGTCGCGCGTCTCTTCCGGCAGCAAGTCGGTCACGTCTTCGGCGGTGCCGCCGGTGGACAGGTTGGCGTTGCCGCGCAGGTCGGCGCTCACGCCCGCATCGAGCACGGTGTCGAAGTCGTAGCCCTGCTTGGCCAGGGTTTCCTCGGCCAGCGCGTCCATCGGGATCTTGGTGAGGATGTTGGTGTGACCCTCGCCGCGCGCCGGGTTGCGGTTCTCGGTCTCGACCAGGGCGCGGATGGTCGAATGGCCGTCGCCGACGACACAGGGTGGACGCCGCCAGGAGGCGGCGGCAATCTTGCGGCCCGTCACCAGAACGCGGTAGTCGCGGCCCTCCAGGTGCTCTTCGACGATGATCTTGCGGCCATAGTTGCGCGCGTGGGCGAAGGCGCGCGCCACTTCTTCAGGCGTGGCGCAGTTGGTGGTCACACCCTTGCCCTGGTTGCCGTCGAGCGGCTTGACCGTGGCTGCGCCGTTCAGGCGGCGCGCCGCGCGCAGGGCTTCTTCCTCGGTACGAACGGTGGAACCTTGCGGCACCGGCACGCCGGCCGCTTCCAGCAGGGCCTTGGTCAGCTGCTTGTCGCTGGCGATGCCGACCGCGATCGAGTTGGTGGCGCCGGTGACGGTCGCCTGCAGGCGCTTCTGGCGGCTGCCCCAGCCCAGCTGGAACAGATTGGCTTCGTCGGTGAGGCGCAGCGCCGGGATGCCGCGGCGCAAGGCTGCCTGCACCACCGCATTGGTGCTGGTGCCGATCGCATAGTCTTCGGCAGTCTCGCGCAGTTCGCGCAGGGCGGCCTCGAGCTCATAGCCGCGGTCTTCGGCCAGTGCATGGACCAGGTCGAGCGCGATGCGCAGCGACGCGGTGGCGACCTGTTCGATGCCGTAGCCGCACACCACGCGGCGGCTGCGCGGGGCGCCCGGCACCGCCAGGGTGGCCTTGACGTCGCCGCCGGGAGCGCCGGCCAGGCGCTGGAGTTCCATCACGACCGGTTCGACCGCCTCCACCAGCAGGGCGTCGTCGGCCAGGCGCACGGCGGCGTCGGGCGGCAAGCCTGGCAGCAGGGCGAACAGGCGGGCGGCGAAACCGGCCGCTTTGGTCGCGCCGTCGTCGATGACTGCCATCAGGCAGGGGCTGCCGGCATACAGGTTGGGGCCGCGCAGCAGGCGTTTTTCCTTGATTTTCATGAAATCGGGTTCCGTTTCGTTACATTTTCCAAAAAATCGAGCAGCGGCAGCGGCAGGCTCTTGGCCGGATCGCTGCCGGGGGCGGGCAGGCGGTAGCTCGAGCCGGCCGGCAGCAGGTGCAGGCGGACGTCGATCAGCTCCGGGGTGTCGCGGTCCTTGATGTCGGCCACGTTGGTGATCATGGTGCGGCCATCGACGATGGTGACGGCGCCCTGGCCCAGCACTTCGATGCCGGAGCCGATGTCCACCACCAGGGCGGTGTCCTCGTCGATGCCGATGCCCTGCAAATACGGGTTCTGGGCCACCACGCTGAGCAGGCGCGAGAGGCGCTGGCGTTCCGAGAAGTGCTGGTCGACCACCACGCGGTGCAGGAAGCCGAGGCCCGCGCCCAGGCTCACCGAGCCTTTTTCGGGCAGGATCTCGGCGCGGCCCTGGGCCAGCATGTGGCCCGACATGGCCGACGCCCCGGCGCTGGTGCCGCCGATGGTGGCGCCGCGCACCTTGAGCGCGACGTGCATCGCGGCGTCCAGGGCACTGCCGCCGATCAGGGCCAGCAGGCGCTTCTGGTCGCCGCCGGTCATGAAGATGCCGGTAGCCTCGTCGACCAGGCGCACGAATTCCTCGCTGTTGGCGTCCTGACGGCTGGTCACCTGGACGTGGCGGCGGCGCTCGACGCCAAGCGTGCCGAAGGCCTCGTCATAGATGCCCCACATCTCGTCGGCGATGGTGCTGGCGGCGGTGATCACGACGATGTTCGCGTCGGCGCCGCCGGCCAGTTCAACGAAACGCGTCAGGATTTCCATCTCGCGCTTGCGGTCCTCGTGGCCGCCGATGATGACGAGGTGGCCGTTCTTCTGTTCCTGTTCGCTCATGGTTTACCGTTGGGTCATTTTCGAATAGGGCATGCCCTGGTTGCAGTAGGCGCCGGCCTCCGTACGGGTGACGCCGATCAGGCCGACGTCGACGTCCTTGTCGAACAGCTCGACACCGCGCTTGAGGGCTTCCTCGAGCGACATGCCGTGTTCGATCCAGCCGTAGACCGTGCGCGCCAGCAGGTGGCGCACGATGTGTTCGCCGATGCCGGTGGCGGCGATGGCGCCCAGCGAGCCGGCATAAAAGCCGCTGCCGATGATCGGGCTGTCGCCCACGCGTCCCAGCAGGCTGGGAGCGGAGCCGCCGGTGGAGCACGCTACCGCGAAGTGGCCGTCCGGGCCGCGCACCACGGCGCCGACGGTGTCGCAGGCGCTCGACTTGGGCAGCTGCAGTGGGGTCTTGTAGTTCCAGAAGCGATCGAACAGGCGGTTGTCGATGCCCGGCATCAGGGGCACCGAACCGCTCAGCTCCTGCATCAGCTTGCGGTGGTCGTTGCGCTGGCGCTCCGAGATCGGCGCGCTGGCGGGCATGCCAAGGGTACGGGCCAGGCGCGTGGCGCCTTCGCCGGCCAGCATCACGTGCGGGGTATCGGCGATCGCGCGCGCCAGCTTGACCGGGTTCTTCACGTCGCGTACGCAGGCCACGGCGCCCAGCTTGCCGCGGGTATCCATGATCGAGGCGTCCATCTCGATGGTCTCGCCATCCAGGCCCAGGGTGGCGCCGCAGCCGGCGTTGAAGCGGCCGTCGTCTTCCAGGGTGGTAACGGCGATAATGGCGGCATCGAGGGCGTCGCCGTTGACTTCGAGCTGGCCCAGCGCGCGGCGCGCGGCCAGCACGCAGCCATCTTCGTTCTCCTTCGGTGCGCCCGCGCCGCCGTGTACGACGACAGCGCCAGCCTGATGCATGTTGCTCATGTAATCCTTGTTGTGGTGCGTTGCACTATGCGTTTGTTGTCACGCAGTTAAGACCTGCATTATCCGTGCCAGCGCGCATGCACCATATCGGTACCGTTGCCGTGCTTGTGTAAGAAGTTGCTTACAGGGGACGGCCCGGGGCCGTATACAGGAGGGAGGCGCCGCCCAGGGCGCGCCGCAGGGCGGAGACAAGTTCCAGGCGCGCCGAAGGTGTCAGAAAACGCCCAATCTCGACGCGCACGCCGCGCGCCTCGATCAGGACCAGGGTGCGTATGCCGGCATCCGGCAGGCTGACCCGCGCATGGCTGGGATCGAGCTTGACCTCCAGGTGGCGCGTGCCGTCGGCGCGCTCGACCAGCAGGCAGCCTTCCTGCAGGCGGATGCGCTCGTGGTCGAGGGCGTGGCGGCAGTAGTGGAGCAGGGCGGCGCCCACCGCCGTGGTCTCGATCAGGGCGAAGGCCAGCACCATCCAGGCGCCGCGCAGGGTAAAGATCAGTGCAATGCCGAGCGTGGCCGTGCACAGCAGCGCGTAGACCGCCAGCGCCTGGCGCGGCGTCAGCGAGCAGTTGCGCTTCATGAGCCATTCGGAAGGGTGCGGGTCCATGGATTGATGGGCTGTCAATACCGTGTATGCCAGTTTGCCACAAGCGGGAAAAATGGAACGCCCGGGGATTCCATGCCGCTGGTTATCTGTTACCATACCGCCCCTCCCAATGAAAAGGTTCTTATGGCGCTCGCTTGCGGCGTTGACTTCGGCACGTCCAATTCCACCGTCGGCTGGCTCTCCGGCAGCAGTGCGCAGCCCGGCAGCAGCGCGCTGCTCGCGCTCGAGGACGGCAAGGCGACCCTGCCCTCGGTCGTGTTCTTCAACGCGGACGACGACCAGGTGAGCTACGGGCGCGCCGCGCTGGCCGAGTACCTGGAAGGCTATGAGGGCCGCCTGATGCGCTCCCTGAAAAGCCTGCTCGGCACCAGCCTGATCGACGGCCAGACCGAAGTGGCCGGGCGCGCGCTGCCGTTCAAGGGCCTGTTGGCCCAGTTCATCGGCGAGGTCAAGCGCCGCGCCGAACGCCAGGCCGGACGCGAGTTCGGCAGCGCCGTGCTGGGCCGTCCCGTGTATTTCATCGACGACGACGTCGACGCCGACCGCCGCGCCCAGGACACGCTGGAAGAAGTGGCCCGTTCGGTGGGCTTCCGCGAGGTGAGCTTCCAGTACGAGCCGATCGCCGCCGCTTTCGATTACGAATCGCGCATCGAGCGCGAGGAACTGGTCCTCATTGCCGACATCGGCGGCGGTACTTCGGACTTCTCGCTGGTACGCCTCGGTCCCGAGCGCGCCGGGCGGGTCGAACGGCGCGAGGACATCCTCGCCAACGGCGGCGTGCACATCGGCGGCACCGATTTCGACAAGTACCTGAGCCTGGCCAGCGTGATGCCGCTGCTCGGCTACGGCAGCACGCTGCTGTCGGGGGCCGCGATCCCGTCCAGCTATTACTTCAACCTGGCCACCTGGCACACCATCAACCAGGCCTACACCCGCAAGAACATCGCCCAGCTGGCCGACCTGGTGCGCGACGCCGCCGAACCGGCCAGGATGGCGCGCCTGCAGCAGCTGATCGACGAGCGCGCCGGCCACTGGCTGGCGATCCAGGTCGAGGCGGCCAAGATCGGGCTGTCCGGCAGCCCCAGCGTCACTTTGGCGCTGGACCGGCTTGCCCCGCCCGAATCGCTGCTGCTGACGCGTGAAGGCTTCGAGGAAGCGATCGCCCAGCTGGTCGACAGCGTCGGGGCCACGGTGCTGCGCCTGTTTTCCGAAGCGGGGGTGGAGCCGGATGCGGTGGATACGGTATTCTTTACGGGCGGTTCGAGCGGCGTGTCGCTGCTGCGCGAAGGCATCGCCGCGCTGGTGCCGCGTGCGCGCAAGGTCGAGGGCGACCTGTTCGGCAGCATCGGCGCCGGGCTGGCCCTGGACGCGCTGCGCAAATTCGGCTGAGCGGCATCAACATTGAGGATAGCCCATGAGTGTGTTTGAACGCCCGATCGTGATGCTCGACTTCGAGACCACCGGCCTGTCGCCCGAGATGGGCGACCGCATCACCGAAGTCGCCGCGCTGCGCATCGTCGGCGGCGAGATCCGCGAGCGCTACGTCTCGCTGGTCAACTGCGGGGTGCGCATCCCATCCTTCATCACCCAGCTGACCGGCATCACCCAGGACATGGTCGATACCGCGCCGCCGAGCCAGAAGGTGGTGGCCGAGCTGCTCGACTTCATCGGCGGCGACATGCTGTCGGCCCACAATGCCAGCTTCGACGAGAAGTTCCTGAAGGCCGAAGGCTGGCGCATCGGCCGTCCGACCGGCCATTGCGGCCTGGTGTGCTCGCTGAAGCTGTCGCGCCGCCTGTTCCCGGGCCTGCCCAGCTACAAGCTCGGCAACCTGTCCAGCCGCCTGGGCATCCAATTCCGCGGCACCGCCCACCGGGCCGAGGCCGATGCCGAAGTCGCCGCGGAAGTGCTGCTGCATGCGGCGCGCCAGCTCGGAAACTCGCATGGCCTGCAGCGGGTGGCGCCCGACCTGCTGGTCTCGGTCAACAAGCTGGCGGCGGCCAAGGTACCGGTCTTCCTGGATAAATACGCTAGCCTGGAACGCGAGCGCAGGGAAGCCCAGCTGAAGGCGGCCTGAGCAAAAAGTCTTACACAACTGTCACAATCGCATTAGAATGCGGGCATCATGATTCGCCGCTCCGTGTTCCGTGTGCTCCTGTCGCTGGTGCTGCTGCTGTCGCAGCAGATGGCGATGTCGCACGCGCTGAGCCACTGGACCAGCCAGCTGGGCGGCCCCGCGGCCCAGAAGCTGGCGGGCGACTCCGAGCTGTCCAGCGCCTTTGCCCAGGACCGTAGCTGCGCCCAGTGTCTCGGGCTGGCCCAGCTTGCCGCCCCGCTTGCCAATTCCCCGCGCCAGTTCGTGCCGCCCGAGATGGGCGACGTGCTGGCGCTCGACGTCGCCGGCCATGTCTGGCGCCTCCATACGACGCGCGCCTACGATTCGCGCGCACCGCCCGTCCTCGGATAGATCCCGCTTAGCCTGAACACTCCCGCCGGCATCGCCGCGGGCGCGTTCGCCTATCCCTATCCGAACCGGACGATCCATGTTGAAGAACACCGCGTTGACTGCGGCGATGGCTGCCGCCTTTGCCGCAAGCCCGTTTGCCCACGCCGCCGAACCGGCAGCCAACGAGAAGGAACTGGCCGCGATCCGCGCCCAGATCAAGGAAATGAAGGACAGCTACGAGGCCCGGCTGCAGGCCCTCGAGCAACGCCTGCAGGAAGCGCAGGCCGCCGTGGCCCAGGCCCAGAATGTGGCCGCAGCGGCGCAGGCCCCCGCCGCACCCGCGGCCCCGGTCGCGGCGCCCGCCGCCAGCGGCGACAACGCCTTCAATCCGGCGATCTCGCTGGTGCTGGGCGGCACCCTTTCGAACCTGTCGAAGGACCCGGGCGCCTGGCGCTTGCAGGGCTTCGTGCCGCCGGAAGGCGAAATCGGTCCCGGCGCGCGCAGCTTCAACCTGGGCGAATCCGAGATGACCATCTCGGCCAACATCGACCCGAGCTTCGCCGGCCAGGCCACCTTCGCCATCACCGGCGAGAACGAAATCGAGGTCGAGGAAGCCTATATCCGCACCCGCGCGCTCGGCAATGGGCTGAACATCAAGGCCGGCCGCTTCATGTCCGGCATCGGTTACCTGAATAGCCAGCACGCCCACACCTGGGACTTCGTCGACGCACCTTACGCCTACCAGGCCTTCTTCGGTGGCCAGTACAAGCCGGACGGGATCCAGGCGCGCTGGCTGGCGCCCACGGACACTTTCCTGGAACTGGGCGCCGAACTGGCCAGCGGCCGCAACTTCCCCGGCAATGACCGCAACAAGAACGGCGCCGGGGCCGCTACCGTCTTTGCCCACGCCGGCGGCGACATCGGCAGCTCGTCGAGCTGGCGCGCCGGCCTGTCCTACCTGCGCACCCGCGCCGGCGAGCGTGGCTACGAGGACGAGGGCATCCCGGCAGCCTTCAGCGGCCGCTCCCAGGTCGTGGTGGCGGACGGTGTCTGGAAGTGGGCGCCGAACGGCAATCCGACCCAGCAGAACTTCAAGCTGCAGGGCGAATGGATGCAGCGCCGCGAATCGGGACGCCTGGCCGCGCTGGACGAGGAGGGCGGCTACCGCAGCCGCCAGTCCGGCTGGTACCTGCAGGGCGTCTACCAGTTCACGCCGAACTGGCGCGCGGGCCTGCGCCACGACCGCCTGTCGAGCGGCAGCACCCGCATCGGCCTGCTGGACGATGGCGTGCTCACGCCTGACGCCTTCCCCTCGCTGGTTGCCTACAACCCGCGTCGCACCAGTGTGATGGTCGACTACAGCCCGTCCGAGTTCTCGCGCCTGCGCCTGCAGATCGGGCGTGACCAGTCGCGTCCCGACGTGAAAGACAAGCAGGTGTACCTGCAGTACATCATGAGCCTCGGCGCCCACGCCGCGCACAACTTCTGAGGAGCATGCCATGACCCGCATCCACCACACTCTCTTCGCCGCCGCCCTGTTGGCAGCTGGCTCCGCCCACGCCGCCGTGAACGTCCTGACCTGCGAGCCGGAATGGCAGGCCCTGGTCCAGGAACTGGGCGGCGACAAGGTAAGCGCCTCGAGCGCCACCACCGCCCTGCAGGATCCGCACCGCGTCGAAGCGCGCCCAGGCCTGATCGCGCGCACCCGCAACGCCGACCTGCTGGTCTGCACGGGCCTGGACCTGGAAGTCGGCTGGCTGCCGCTGCTGGTCCAGCAGTCGGGCAACGACAAGCTCGAACGCGGCCGGCCCGGCTACTTCGAAGCCGGGACCTTCGTGCCGCGCCTTGATGTGCCGGCGCGCCTCGACCGCGCCGAAGGCGACGTGCACGCCTATGGCAATCCGCACGTGCACCTGAACCCGCACAACATCGCGATCGTCAGCACCGCGCTGGCCAAGCGCCTGGGCGAGATCGATCCGGCCAACGCCGCCTATTACCAGTCGCGCCAGGCTGACTTTTCGGCGCGCTGGAACGCCGCCATGCGCAAGTGGGAACAGGCCGCCGCGCTGCTGCGTGGCGCCACCGTGGTCGAGCACCACAAGAACATGAGCTACCTGCTGAACTGGCTGGGCATGAGCTCGGTGGGCACGCTGGAAGCCAAGCCGGGCGTGGAGCCGAGCGCCGCCCACCTGGGTGGCCTGCTGCAGCAACTGCAGGGCAAGCCGGCCAAGATGGTGCTGCGCGCGGCCTACCAGGACCCGCGTGCGTCCGCCTGGCTGTCCGAGCGCGCGCACATTCCGGCGGTCGTGGTGCCCTACACGGTGGGCGCCGACGCGCAGTCGGGCAACCTGTTCGCCCTGTTCGACACCACGGTTGCGCGTCTCACCGCGGCCAATAGCGGAGCGGCGAAATAAACATGGAAGGTTTCGACTTCATGATCGTACTGCCGGCCTTCCTGGCCGGCCTGCTGGTGCTCGCTACTCACATTCCGCTCGGCGCCCAGGTGCTACGGCGCGGCATCGTGTTCATCGACCTGGCGATCGCGCAGATCGCGGCCCTGGGGGTGATCGTGGCCGGCGCCGCCGGGCTCGATCCCGCCGGCTGGACCGTGCAGGTGGCGGCCGGCGTCGCCGCCGTGCTCGGGGCATTGCTGCTGACCTGGACCGAAAAGCGCTGGCCCGACGTGCAGGAAGCCCAGATCGGCGTGCTGTTCGTGCTGGCCGCCACCGCCGGCCTGCTGCTGGTGGCGCACAACCCGCACGGGGGCGAGCACATGCAGGACCTGCTGGCCGGGCAGATCCTGTGGGTCAGCTACGGACAGCTGGCGATGCCGGCGCTGGGCGCGCTCATCATCCTGGGGCTGCTGGTCCTGTTCGGCGAGCGCCTGGGCCGCCTCGGCTTCTACCTGGTGTTCGCGCTGGCCGTGACCGCCTCGGTGCAGCTGGTGGGCGTCTACCTGGTGTTCGCCAGCCTGATCGTGCCGAGCCTTGCGGTGCGCCACTATGCGGAGCGCCGCAAGCTGCCCTTCGCCTACCTGGTGGGCGTCGGTGGCTACGGCATCGGGCTGGTGCTGTCGGTGCTGCTCGACCTGCCGTCGGGTGCGCTGATTGTCTGGTGCCTGGCTGTGCTCGCCATCTGCGTCTACGCTGCCGGTCCACGCCCATCCGGAGCGATTCGTAACACGCATTCGTAATCTTGTCGCGTCTCCACGATTGTGCGGACGCAAACCGCTGATAGGTCGCACTCCTTAAAATTTTAACAACGGCGGATGATTCTTTTATCCGCCTTGTTGAACGGCGCCAGGGCCGCAAGGGGGTAGGGATGAATCGCCAGAACGCTGCCCGCGAGGGGGTCGAAGTCTTCCAGTGGTTCCTGCCTGCCGCCGAGGGCGGCGACCCCTACGCGCAGTTCAACCTTGGCCTGCTTTACAAGCATGGCGAGGCCGTCGAGCGCGACGACGTCCGCGCCCTCGAATGGATGCAGCGCGCCGCCCGCCAGGGCCTGGCAGCCGCCCAGAACCACCTCGGCGCCATGTACTGCAACGGCCGTGGCGCCCCGCGCAGCGACGAACTCGCCGCCCTCTGGTTCGGGCGCGCCGCCGCCCAGGGCGACCCCGCGGCCCAGCAAAACCTGGGACAGCTCTTCCGCAAGGGGCGCGGCGTACCCCAATCCCACGAAGTCGCCTTCGGCTGGTTCTACCGCGCCGCCGAGCAGGGCCTGGCCAGCGCCCAGAACCTGCTGGGCGAGTGCTACCTGCAGGGCATGGGCGCGCCGGTGAGCCATCCGCTTGCCATGGCCTGGTTCCGCAAGGCCGCGCGCCAGGGGCACGGCCCGGCCCAGCTCAACCTCGCGCTCATGTACCGGCGCGGCGACGGCGTCGAGGCCGACGAGGCCCAGGCCGTCTGCTGGTTCCGCCAGGCGGCGGCGCAGAACATCGCGTCGGCTCAGCGCTTCCTCGGATTGGCCTACGCCCACGGCCAGGGCGTGCCGACCGACCCGGACCGCGCCGTCGCCTGGCTCAAGCGCGCCGCCGACCAGCACGACACCGAAGCCGAGTACGCCCTCGGCACCCTGGTCGCGGCCGGCCACGGCAGCGGCGGCGACGCCCAGGCCCTCGAGTGCTTCCTGCGCGCGGCGGCGCGCGGTCACGCCCAGGCCCATTACTGCGCCGGCGTCATGTACGCCACCGGCCGCGGCGCCCGGCGCGACCCGGCGCGCGCGCTCGAATGCTACCTGCGCGCCGCCGAGCAAGGCGCGGCCAACGCCCAGTTCAGCCTCGGGGTCATGTACGCCAAGGGCGACGGCGTGCCGCGCGACGAGGCGCGCGCCGCCGAATGGTACCGGCGCGCGGCCCAGCAGGGCGACGCCAGCGCCCAGAACAACCTCGGCGTCCTGTACGCCAACGGCCAGGGCGTGCCGCACGACGACACCCTTGCCACCTACTGGTACCGCCAGGCCGCCGAACAGGGCCATGCCCTGGCCCAGTACAACCTGGGCGGCATGGTCAACAGCGGGCGCGGCGTCGAGCGCGACCCGCTACGCGCCTACATGTGGATGCTGTTGGCGGCCGGCGCCGGGCAGGAAGGGCGGCGCCCACGCGGCAGCATCGCCGGCCGGCTGAGCGGCACGGGCGGGCCATGGGGAAGGGCGCTGGCCAGCCGGGTGCGGGCGGCGCGGCGCCAGCACCAGGGTCAGCGTTCCGCCGGCCAGGACCAGCCGCGCGGCTAGTGCCCGGGCCTTCCATGCAGGGCGGGTCGCATGGCTTGGCGCGGCCGTATTGACGGCCCAGCGATGCATATGCGAGCCCGACAATTCGCGTTATGATGGGCTTCGGCGCAAGCCGACCCCATGAATAACTCGAATGAGATCGACATGACCCTGAGACACGCAACGCTCGTCGCCCTGCTGGCCGCGGCCTTCGGCGCCAACACGGCGCTGGCACAAAGCTGCCCGGCAAAAGGACCGTCCGTCACCTACCCGGTGACCAAGAAGGTCGACCAGACCGACAACTACCACGGCACCTCGGTGGCCGATCCCTACCGCTGGCTCGAGGACGCGAACAGCGCCGAGACCAAGGAGTGGGTGACCGCGCAGAACAAGCTGACCCAGGCCTACCTGGCTCAGATCCCGCAGCGCGCGGCGATCCGCGAGCGCCTGACCAAGCTGTGGAACTACGAGCGCTACAGCGTCCCGGGCAAGGAAGGCGGCCGCTACTTCTACACCCGCAACGACGGCCTGCAGAACCAGTCGGTGCTGTACACCCTCAAGACCCTGGCCGACACCCCGCGCGTGCTGCTCGACCCGAACACCATGTCCTCGGACGGCACCGTCGCCCTGGCCGGCATGGAAGTCAGCCCGGACGGCAAGCTGCTGGCCTACAGCGTCGCAGCCTCGGGTTCGGACTGGAACGAGATCCGCGTGCGCGACATCGCCACCGGCACGGACCTGGAAGACCACATCAAGTGGGTCAAGTTCTCGAGCACCGCCTGGACCAAGGACGGCAAGGGCTTCTTCTACAGCCGCTACGACGAGCCGAAGGAAAGCACCAAGCTGGCCGACGTGAACTACTTCCAGAAGCTGTACTTCCACCGCCTCGGCACGCCGCAAAGCAGCGACACCCTGGTCTACGACCGCCAGGACCAGAAGGAATGGGGCTTCGGCGGCAGCACCACCGACGACGGCCGCTACCTGGTGATCACCACCACCAAGGGCACCGCGCCGAAGAACCGCGTCTCGTACAAGGACCTCAGCAAGGCCGATTCGAAAGTGGTCGACCTGGTCGACAATTTCGAGGCAGGCTACAACCTGATCGACAACGTCGGCAGCGTGTTCTACTTCAGTACCGACCGCAATGCGCCGAAAAAGCGCATCATCGCGATCGACGTGAGCAAACCGGCGGAAAGCAACTGGAAAGAGATCGTCGCCGAGGGCGCCGATACCCTGGCCGGCGCCGACATCATCAACAACCAGCTGGTGCTCAAATACCTGAAGGATGCGCAGAGCGTCGTGCGCGTGCACGACCTCAAGGGCAAGCTGGTGCGCGAGATCAAGCTGCCGGGCATCGGTTCGGTGGGCGGCCTGTCGGGCAAGCGCGGTGAGAGCGAGACCTTCTATTCGTTCACCGGCTTCACCACCCCGACCACGATTTACCGCCTGAACCTGAAGAACGGCCAGAGCACTGTGTTCCGCCAGCCGAAGGTCGACTTCGATCCGTCGCAGTACGAAACCCGCCAGCAGTTCTACACCAGCAAGGACGGCACCAAGGTCCCGATGTTCATCGTGTCGAAGAAGGGCCTGAAGCTGGACGGCCAGAACCCGACCTACCTGTACGGCTACGGCGGCTTCAACATCTCGATGACCCCGGGCTTCTCGCCGGCCAACCTGGCCTGGATGGAGATGGGCGGCGTCTACGTGGTGGCCAACCTGCGCGGCGGCGGCGAATACGGCGAAGCCTGGCACCAGGCCGGCACCAAGCTGCAGAAGCAGAACGTGTTCGACGACTTCATCGGCGCGGCCGAATGGCTGGTGGCCAACAAGGTCACCTCGCCGTCGAAGCTGGCGATCGGCGGCGGTTCCAACGGCGGCCTACTGGTGGGCGCCGCCATGACCCAGCGTCCGGAGCTGTTCGGCGCCGCGCTGCCGGCGGTCGGCGTGATGGACATGCTGCGCTTCCACAAGTTCACCATCGGCTGGGCCTGGACCTCGGACTACGGCTCATCGGAGAACCCGGATGAGTTCAAGGCCCTGGTCAAGTACTCGCCGCTGCACAACCTGAAACCGGGCAGCTGCTATCCGGCGACCATGGTCACCACGGCCGACCACGATGACCGCGTGGTGCCGGCGCACAGCTTCAAGTTTGCCGCTGCGGCCCAGGCTGCGCAGGCGGGCGCCGCGCCGGTGCTGATCCGCATCGAGACCAAGGCTGGTCACGGCGCGGGCAAGCCGACCACCAAGCAGATCGAAGAGGTGGCGGATCGCTGGGGCTTCCTGGCGCGCGAGCTGAAGATGGGCGAAGCCGCTCCGGCGGCGGTAGGCGGCAGCAACTAAGCTGACGCCTTGATGTAAAAACGGCCACTCAATATGAGTGGCCGTTGTTTTTGTAGGGTAGGCGGCTTGCCGTCCACGCGGTGATAGTTAGCGGAAGCATGCTCGCAGCGTCCGAACTTGCTGTCACTGACCGCGTGGGCGGGAAGACCCGCCCACGCTACCGTTGCACGACGACCAACAGAGCCTTCGCCTCTGTCTTCCCCGCATTGCGGATCACATGATCATGATCCGCCGGATAGCGCGCCGTCCCCCCATGCTTGATCTTCTTCTTCTCGGCCCCCACTTCCAGCTCGATGGTGCCGGTAATGACGGTCAGGTGCTCCTTGGTGCCCGGATCGTGGGCCTGCGAGGCGATCTCGCCGCCGGGCGCCAGCGTCAGTTCATACCATTCGTACTTGCCCGCCAGGTCCATCGGACCCAGGATGCGCAATGAATAGCCGGCGTGGGCGCCGGGCAGGGTGGGGGTCTCGTGGGCGTCCACGACGCGGATCAGGTCCACCGCCCGTACCTCGGACGACAGCAGCTCGCCGATCTCCACGCCCAGGGCGTTGGCCAGGCGCCAGGTGATGGCGATGGTGGGATTTGCCTTTTCGCGCTCGATCTGGGACAGCATCGACTTGGACACGCCGGCGATCCGCGACAGATCTTCCAGGGTCAGGCCGCGCGCCAGGCGCAGGCGCTGTAGCGTGGCGCCAACTTCGGGCGGAGCGTTATTTGTTAGAGTTTTAGTCATTACCTGAATATGCTTATTAGCGTGGCTTGCCAAGTTCATTAGCTGGGGGTAATATTCAATATATTGAATTTACGTTCGACATACAGAACTTGGTTTCTTGAATCGAACGAGCCAACGATACGACATTCGCCAACCGCCGGTCAAGCCGGTCGAATCCAGGAGGGGTAAACAATGAGCGACGGAGCATTCTATAGCGGCCTGCAAGCGAAACTCGACACGCTGCGCAGCGACGGCCTGTTCAAGCCGGAGCGCGTGATCGCTTCGCGCCAGGGCGCCGAAGTGGTTTCGCAGGACGGCCGTACGCTCATCAATATGTGCGCCAACAACTACCTGGGCCTGTCCGGCGACGAGCAGACCTCCCAGGCCGCCGCCGCCGCCCTGGAAAAATACGGCTACGGCCTGTCCTCGGTGCGCTTCATCTGCGGCACCCAGACCGTGCACAAGGAACTGGAGCAGAAGCTGTCGGAATTCCTCGGCACCGAAGACACGATCCTGTACGCGGCCGCGTTCGACGCCAACGGCGGCGTGTTCGAGCCGCTGTTCGACGAGAACGATGCGATCATCTCCGACGCCCTGAACCACGCCTCGATCATCGACGGCGTCCGCCTGTGCAAGGCCGCGCGCTACCGCTACGCCAACAACGACATGGCCGACCTGGAAAAGCAGCTGGTCGCCGCTACCGAAGCCGGCAAGCGCCACAAGATCATCGTCACCGACGGTGTGTTCTCGATGGACGGCACCATCGCCCAGCTGGACAAGATCGTCGCGCTGGCAGAGAAGTACGGCGCCCTTACCATGATCGACGAATCGCACGCATCGGGCTTCATGGGCAAGACCGGCCGCGGCACCCACGAGCACTGCGGCGTGATCGGCAAGATCGACATCATCACCGGCACCCTGGGCAAGGCCCTGGGCGGCGCGATGGGCGGCTTCACCTCGGGCCGCAAGGAAGTCATCGAGACCCTGCGCCAGAAGTCGCGTCCCTACCTGTTCTCGAACACCCTGGCGCCGATGATCGCCGGCGCCAGCCTGTCGGTGCTGGACCGCATCTCGAAGTCGACCGAGCTGCGCGACCGCCTGCACGAGAACACCGCCTACTTCCGCAAGGAGATCGAGCGCATCGGCTTCACCATCAAGCCGGGCACCCATCCGGTGGTGCCGGTGATGCTGTTCGACGCGCCGATCGCCCAGAAATTCGCCGCCCGCATGTTCGAACTGGGCGTGCTGCTGTCGGGCTTCTTCTACCCGGTGGTGCCGATGGGCCAGGCGCGCGTGCGCGTACAGCTGTCGGCCGCGCACACCCGCGAGCAGCTGGACACGGTGCTCAAGGCCTTCGAACAAGCCGGCAAAGAGCTGGGCATCCTCAAGAATCAATAAGATCGGAACAGAACAATGGAACGCATCCTCATCATCGGCGCCAACGGCCAGATCGGCAGCGAGCTGGTTACCGCACTGGCGGAGCAGCACGGCGCGGATAACGTGATCGCCTCGGACATCGGCGCCAACAACGTCTACGGCGCGGCGCGCTACACCCAGCTCGACGTGCTGGACCGCGAACGCCTGTCTTCCCTGATCGAGCAGGAGGCCATCACCCAGGTCTACCAGCTGGCGGCGCTGCTGTCGGCTACCGGTGAAAAGGCCCCGCTCAAGGCCTGGACCCTGAACATGGACGGCCTGCTGAACATCCTGGAAGTGGCGCGCGAGCGTGGCGAGGCGGGCAAGCTGCTGAAGGTGTTCTGGCCATCGTCGATCGCGGCCTTCGGCCCGAACACCCCGGCCGATCCCGCCCCGCAGTACGCGGTGATGGACCCGACCTCGATCTACGGCATCAGCAAGCTGGCCGGCGAGCGCCTGTGCGAGTACTACCACAGCAAGTACGGCGTGGATGTGCGTTCGATCCGCTACCCGGGCATCATCAGCTTCAAGTCGCCTCCAGGCGGCGGCACCACCGACTATGCGATCGCCATCTTCTACTCGGCGCTCAAGGGCGAGACCTACGAGTGCTTCCTGGGTCCGGAAACCACGCTGCCGATGATCTACATGCCGGACGCGATCCGCGCTACCATCGAACTGATGGACGCGCCGAGCGAGAAGATCGCGATCCGTTCCTCGTACAACGTGGCGGGCGTCTCCTTCAACCCGCGCGAGCTGGCCGCCGCCATCAAGAAGGCGCTGCCGGAATTCGAGATCGCCTACAAGCCGGACAGCCGCCAGCAGATCGCCGATTCCTGGCCGAAGAGCTTGGACGACAGCCGCGCCAGCAGCGACTGGGGCTGGAAGGCACGCATCGGCGTGGAAGAGATGGTAGCCAGCATGCTGAAGAACATCGACGTGGGCGTGGCCGCCTGAGTCGTAGCAATCAACACAATAATAAAAAACTGAAAAGTCGAGACAACGATGGACATGAGTGTTTTTGATCTGTTCAAGATCGGTATCGGGCCGTCGAGCTCCCACACGGTGGGACCGATGGTGGCGGCGCGCCGCTTCCTGCTGGAATGCGGTTCGCTCGAGCAGGCCGTGGGCGTCGAAGCCCACCTGTATGGGTCGCTGGCCCTGACCGGCGTCGGCCACGCCACCGACAAGGCCGTGATCCTCGGCCTGATGGGCGAGACCCCGCAGGGCGTCGACCCCGATACGGTCGAGGACAAGCTGGCCGAAGCCGAGATGGACGGCAAGCTCAAGCTCCTGGGCGAGAAGGAAGTGGCCTTCCAATACCGCACGGGCCTGGTATGGCACAAGCAGTCGACCCTGCCCGAGCACCCGAACGGCATGAAGTTCGTGCTGCAGCTGGCGGACGGCAGCATCATCGAACGCATTTACTACTCGGTGGGCGGCGGCTTCATCACCGCCGCGGGCGAAGGCCAGAACCGGGCGGCCGACGCATCGAGCGTGCAGGTGCCATTCCCGTTCAGTACCATGACCGAACTGCTGGCGCAGGGCAGGGAACACGGACTGTCGATCCCGCACATGCTGCGTGCGAACGAGCTGTCGCGCATAAGCGAGGCAGATCTCGACGCGGGCCTGGACCGGATCTGGAACGTGATGCGCGACTGTATCGCCCACGGCCTGGTCACCGAAGGCCAGCTGCCGGGTGGCCTGAACGTCAAGCGCCGCGCCGCCAAGCTGTGGCAGCAGGCCCACTGCACCGAGGGCAAGCGCGTCAACGAGTTGCCGCATGATGCGACGCACCATGTGACCCTGTTCGCGATGGCGGTGAACGAAGAGAACGCGGCCGGCGGCCGTGTCGTGACCGCCCCGACCAACGGCGCGGCCGGCATCATCCCGGCGGTGCTGCGCTACTACGCCGAGGATTGCCGCCCGCTTGACGCGGCCAAGGGCATCCGCGACTTCCTGCTCACCTCCGCCGCGATCGGCATGCTGTGCAAGAAGAACGCTTCCATTTCCGGCGCGGAGGTCGGCTGCCAGGGCGAGGTCGGCGTGGCCTGCGCGATGGCTGCGGCCGGCCTGGTGGCGGCGCTCGGTGGTTCGAATGAACGCATCGAGAACGCGGCCGAAATCGGCATCGAACACCACCTGGGCATGACCTGCGACCCGATCGGCGGCCTGGTGCAGATTCCCTGCATCGAGCGTAACGGCATGGGCGCGATCAAGGCGATCACCGCGGCCTCGCTGGCGATGAAAGGGGACGGCACCCACTTCGTGAGCCTCGACAACGTGATCGAGACCATGCGCCAGACCGGGGCGGACATGCAGGTGAAGTACAAGGAGACTTCGCTGGGTGGTCTTGCGGTGCATGTGGTGACGGTGAATCACGCGGCCTGCTGAGTTCAAGGTCAACTTGGGTCCCGGCCTTCGCCGGGACGACGGTCTTAAAGTTAGTGGTATTACTTTTTTGCCTGCTGCTCCAGCGCGTCATCCCGGCGCAGGCCGGGATTCAAGTTCGCACCGCAGCCCCCCAACTTTTTTGCACCACAGCATACGAGCCATTCGGACGCTATAATAAAAGTTCAACTTTGGCCCGAACCGGATCTCCTACCGTATGCATTACGTCTCCACCCGCGCGACCAGCGCGTCCGCAGCACGCAATCCCCAGCGTTTCTCCGACATCCTGCTGGCCGGCCTGGCCCCGGACGGCGGCCTGTACCTCCCTGAGGAATACCCGCAGGTCACCGGCGCGGAGCTCGACGCCTGGCGCAAGCTCTCCTACGCCGACCTCGCCTACGAAATCCTGCGCAAATTTGCGACCGACATTCCCGACGCCGACCTGCGCGCCCTGACCGCGAAGACCTACACCCCCGAGGTCTACCGCAACGCGCGCGCCGACGAATCCGCGAACGACATCACCCCGCTGCGCGTGCTGGAAGACGGCGCGCAGGGCAAGCTGGTCCTGCAGGCGCTGTCCAATGGCCCGACCCTGGCCTTCAAGGACATGGCCATGCAACTGCTTGGCAACCTGTTCGAATACGCGCTGGCCAAGAACAACGATGAGCTGAACATCTTCGGCGCCACCTCCGGCGACACCGGCAGCGCGGCCGAGTATGCGATGCGCGGCAAGCGCGGCGTGCGCGTGTTCATGCTGTCGCCGCACCTCAAGATGAGCGCCTTCCAGACCGCACAGATGTTCAGCCTGCAGGACCCGAACATCTTCAACATCGCTGTCGAAGGCGTGTTCGACGACTGCCAGGACATGGTCAAGGCGGTGTCGAACGACCTGTCCTTCAAGGCGCGTCACAAGATCGGCACGGTCAATTCGATCAACTGGGCGCGCGTGGTCGCGCAGGTGGTCTATTACTTCCGCGGCTACCTGGCCGCCACCACCAGTAACGACCAGAAGGTGTCGTTCACTGTCCCGTCCGGGAATTTCGGCAACATCTGCGCCGGCCACATCGCCCGCATGATGGGCCTGCCGATCGATAAACTGGTCGCGGCCACCAACGAGAACGACGTGCTCGACGAATTTTTCCGCACCGGCGTCTACCGCGTGCGCAAACCTGCCGAGACCTATCACACCAGCAGCCCGTCGATGGACATCTCCAAGGCCTCCAACTTCGAGCGCTTCGTCTACGAACTGGTGGGCCGCGATGCCGATCGCACCCATGCGCTGTTCAAGAAGGTCGACACCCATGGCGGTTTCGACCTGTCCGGCGCGCAGGGCAGCGACGGCGACGAGTGGAAGCTGGTGGGCCAATACGGCTTCGCCTCGGGCAAATCGACCCATGCAGATCGCCTGGCGACCATCCGCGACGTGGCCGACGACTACGAGATCACCATCGACACCCACACTGCGGACGGCATCAAGGTCGCGCGCGAACACATGCAGCCGGGCGTGCCGATGATCGTGCTGGAAACCGCCTTGGCGGCGAAGTTCAACGAGACCATCCTGGAAGCGCTGGGGGCCGATGCAGAGCGCCCGAGCGGTTTCGAGGACATCGAAACGCTGCCGCAGCGCTTCGTGGTCATGCGTCCCGACGTGGATAGCATGAAGGCCTATATCGCCCAGCATACGGGGCTGTGAGATGAAGGCTCCGATGCTGTCCGTTCGCGAGGCGCTGACCCAATTGCTGGACGCGGTGCGTCCGGTCACGGCCAGCGAGGTCGTGCCGACCCTGGAAGCCAACGGCCGCGTGCTGGCCGAAGACCAGCTGGCGACCATCGACGTACCGTCCGCCGACAACACCCAAATGGACGGCTACGCGGTGCGCGCCGCCGATTGCGAGAGCGGCAGCGCGACCCTGCGCGTGGCCCAGCGCATTCCGGCCGGCCAGGTCGGCGAGCCGCTGGAGCCGGGCACGGCCGCCCGCATCTTCACCGGCGCCCTGATTCCGCCAGGCGCCGATGCGGTCGTGATGCAGGAGCAGTGCGAGGCGGTGGGCGACAGCGTCACCGTGCGCCATGCGCCGCGATCCGGCGAATGGATCCGTCGCCAGGGCGAGGACGTCGCAGCCGGCTCGGTGATCCTGCCAGCGGGCACGCGCCTGCGCAGCCAGGAACTTGGGCTGGCGGCGTCGGTCGGCCTGGCCCAGTTGCCGGTGCTGCGCCGCGTGCGCGTCGCGGTCTTCTTCACCGGCGACGAACTGGCGATGCCGGGCGAAGCGCTCAAGCCCGGCGCCATCTACAACTCCAACCGCTTCACCTTGCGCGGCCTGCTGGAAAATTTCGGCTGCGAATTCACCGACTACGGCATCGTGCCGGATTCGCTGGACGCGACCCAGGAGATGCTGCGCAAGGCGGCGCAAGAGCACGATCTGATCATTACCTCGGGCGGCGTATCGGTCGGCGAAGAAGACCACATCAAGCCCGCGGTCGAAGCCGAAGGGCGTCTGAACATGTGGCAGATCGCGGTTAAGCCGGGCAAGCCGCTGGCTTTCGGTGAAATCAACCGCGAAGAAGGTTCTGCGTTCTTCATTGGCCTGCCTGGCAACCCGGTGTCGAGCTTCATCACCTTCCTGCTGTTCGTGCGGCCCTTCCTGTTGCGCCTGCAGGGGGCGACTGGTCCGGTGGAGCCGCGTGGCTACGCGCTGCGCGCCGACTTCTCGCTGCCGAAAGCCGACCGCCGCAACGAATTCCTGCGCGTTCGGGTGAACGCGGCCGGTGGATTGGACCTGTTCCCGAACCAGGGTTCGGGCGTGCTGACCTCGACCGTCTGGGGCGACGGCCTGGTGGACAACCCGCCGGGCCAGCCGATCGCCGAGGGCGACCTGGTGCGCTTCATTCCCTTCGCCGAACTGCAGCACTAGGATGAGCATGAAGATCAGCTTGAAATTTTTCGCCTCGGTGCGGGAAGCGCTCGGCACCGGCCAGGACAGCCTGGAACTGCCGCAGGGCGCGGCGACCGTGGGCGCGGTGCGTGAGGCCCTGGTCGCACGCGGCGGCGCCTGGGCGGAAGCGCTGGGCCAGGATCGCGCCGTGCGCATGGCCTGCGACCAGGTGATGTGCGGCCCCGAGACGGCGGTCGCCGACGGGGCCGAAGTGGCGTTCTTCCCTCCAGTGACGGGCGGCTGAGCGCCCGCCGCCGGGTTCAGATCATCGCGATCGACTGCTCGGCCAGTTCCAGCAGCCTGGCGCAGTTGGCGCTGCGCTCGCCGTACTCGCGCCATGCATTGGTGCGCGCGACCGCCTGCCATTTGCGCAGGGCGTCGGCGTTCATGTCCACCACCTGGGCGCCGCTCTTGGCATAGACCGCCGCCACCGCCGCATCGTCGGCGCGCGCGGCCTTGCGTGCGAAGGCTTCCAGCTCGGCGCCCACCGCCATCACCGCCGCCTGCTGCTGCTTGGTGAGGCGGTCGAACACGGTGCGCGACATCATCAGGGGCTCGAACATGAACCAGTAGGCGCCGCCGCGCGCCGTGGTCAGCGCACGGCTGGACTCCTGCAGGCGGAACGAGATCAGCGAGGTCGAGGAGGTCAGCGCAGCATCGAGCCTGCCTTCGCGCATCGCGGCCTGGATCTCATTGGACGGCATGTTGACCACCGTGGCGCCGGCATCCTGGAGCAGGCGATCCATCTCGTGCGAGCCGCCACGCACCTTGAGGCCGGCCACGTCTTCCGGATGCAGGATCGGCTTGCCGCGCGAAGCGACGCCGCCGGCCTGCCAGATCCAGCTGACCACCACCAGGCCCTGGTCGTGCAGGATGCGCGTCAGCTCCTTGCCGACCGGGGCATTCTTCCAGGCGTAACCCTGTTCGTACGAGGTGACCAGGCCCGGCATCAGGCCGATGTTCGCTTCCGGCGCCTCGGCGCCGGCATACGACAGCGGCACCAGCGCCATGTCCAGGCCGCCGCTGCGCAGGGCCGCGAACTGGGCGTTCGGGGCCATCAGGCTCGAGTTGGGATAGATCGAGAACTTCATGCCGCCACGGGTGCGCCGTTCGACGTCGGCCGCGAACATGCGGCACAAGCGGTCACGGAAATCGCCTTCGGCGATGCTGCCGCCCGGGAACTGGTGGGAGATTTTCAGGTTGTTTGGCTGCGCCCATGCGGACTGCATCCAGAGTGGCGCGGACGCGATTGCGCCCAGCACCGTCCTACGGGACATTGCTGCCCTTGTCATTACCGACATACACATCCTCCAAGATGTTGAAACGGACTGCCTTCGCGAATCGTGGATTCCTCGTCGAGCGGGAAGCCATCGTTCGTTATTGCGCGTACAAGAATATTCCTGTTAAAACTATTGTCAAGCGGAATCTTATAGATATGGCAAATACATGCATATGCCAGGGCGGCAGTATGGGCCTGCCGCCCTGGTTCCGTCTTGATGCAGCTTGGAGGAGTGGTGATCAGCGCCGGCGCGGCGGCAGGGCGCCCGCATCGCTGCGGTAATAGCGTGAGGCGACGAAGATTGCGGCTGCCATCAGCGACCAGGCCAGGGACATCGGCCAGATGCGCGCGAAGGCTTCGCCGCGCAGGAACACGTCGATGCAGACCAGCAGCGCGAACATGGTGCTTGCCGCGAGCAGGTATTGTCCTCCCCAGTAGATCATTTTCTGCATGCTGTGCTCCTATCGGTTCAAAGGCGCTTCAGGAAACGGCGGACGGCCTCGCTGACCGCTTCGGGCTGGTCGATCATGGTGAAGTGGCGTGCCTTGTCGATGGTCTCGACTTCCAGCTTCGGGGTGCCGGCCATCAGTTCCCGATAATACGCCACCTTGTCCGCCGCGGTCATGTTATTCAGGAGCGGCGCGTCGGGCGCGAAGTAGGGCGCCAGCACCAGCACGGGCGCTTCGATGCGCGTCAGGCCCGGGCGCAGGTCGCGCGCCAGCGCCGCGCCCATGTAGGCGGCGACGGCCTGCGGATCGCTGCGCGCACTGAGGCGGGCGGCATCGTCGGCCTTGCCCATGTCGACCATGCCGATGCTGCGCATGTAGGCCAGCTGTTGCGCGGCGAAGGCCGGGGCCGACAATGCCGCCATCTGCTGGCGGGTCTTCTCCGCCATCACGGCGCGCTGCTCCGGCGGCATGTCCTCGGTGCGCGGGAACACCGGCAGGCCGTCGATGGCGACCACGCCGCCGATCTGCTGCGGCCGTTCTTCGGCCAACGCGAGGGCGAGCGTGGCGCCGATGCTGTGGCCGACCACTACCGGCTTCACCAGCTTGCGGCTAACCACCAGTTCGGCCAGCGCGTCGCGACTGGCGTCGAACGGGTCGCCGCTCACCGCCGGGCGGCCGTCGAAGCCGGGCAGGGTGACCACGTAGACGCTGTGGGTGGGTGCGAAGTCGCGCACCATCTGGCTCCATACCCAGCCGCCGCTGGACAGGCCCGGCACCAGGATCAGGGCGCGCGGCCCGCTGCCGTGGCGCTCGACCAGCATGCCCTTGAGCTCGAAGCGCTCGGCGGCAGCCGGCTGGGCTGCGAGGAAGCGGTTGGGCTGTGCGGGAGTCGTCTGCGCCAGGGCCGGCGTCGAGGCAGCCAGGGATGCGGCGAATACAGCTGCGAACAAGGTGGTTTTCATGCGGGCTCCTGGTCAGGGGTGAAGATCGATTCGATCGGTAACTTGAATAGTCGGGAAACGGCGAAGGCGAGCGGCAGGCTGGGATCGTAACGCCCCGTCTCGATCGCGTTCACGCTCTGGCGCGAGACGTCGAGCATCTCGGCGAGTTCGGCCTGGCTCCATCCGCGCTCGGCGCGCAGGGCTCGGATGTGGTTCTTCATCGATCGAGCAGCTTGCGCGCCAGCTGGACGAGCATGGTTGCGCCGCACAGCACGCACCACACCGTGAACATCGACAGTTTCGGGTAGCCGGCGGTCTCGAGGAAGCCATAGGTGAAGGTCAGGCCAGCGGTGATGCCCGCGGCCAGCGCGACGTTTTCCAGCAGGCGCATGCGCACGTACTCGTCGATGCGGCCGAAGTGGCGCGCGATGGCCCACAGCGCCAGGCCGAAGCCGGTCATCGGCGACAGCAGCACCAGTGTGCGCGCCACGCCTTCTTCCATTGGCCGGCCCCAGCGGATCGCAAGGACCAGCAGTACCGTGTACAGCGCCAGCGATCCCAGCATCTCGCGTGTGTACGCGCGGCCTACCCGCTTTTCGTGCATGACATCCTCCGTGAAGTAAAGTATGCTTGACATCGTAGTCAAGGAAACTAGACATGTCAAGCTCCCTTTACATTTCTATGCGAGGTGGAATCTCGACTACAATGCCGCTCCTCTGCCTCCCTCGACTTCCCCGATGAACCAGCCTGTTCGCCACCTTCAACGCGTCGCCGTGATCGGCGGCGGCCCCGCCGGCCTGATGGCGGCCGAAGTCCTGGCGGCGGGTGGCGTGCAGGTGGACGTCTATGATGCGATGCCCTCCGTCGGCCGCAAGTTCCTGCTGGCCGGGAAGGGCGGCATGAACATCACCCATTCCGAGGACCTGCCCGCATTCCGCGGCCGCTATGGCGCCCGTGCAGGGGAAGTCGCCCGCTGGCTGGACGGCTTCGATCCGCAGGCGGTGCGCGACTGGATCCACGGTCTCGGCATCGATACGTTTGTCGGCACTTCCGGCCGGGTCTTCCCGCTTGAGATGAAGGCGGCGCCGCTGCTGCGCGCCTGGCTGCACCGCCTGCGCGAGGCCGGCGTGCGCTTCCACATGCGGCACCGCTGGCTCGGCTGGCAGGACGGGCGTCTGCGCATCGCCACGCCGGAAGGCGAGATCCTGGTCGAGGCCGACGCCAGCGTGCTGGCCCTGGGCGGCGCGAGCTGGGCACGGCTGGGTTCCGACGGCGCCTGGGCGCCGCTGCTGGCTGACAAGAATGTGGAGGTCGCGCCTCTGGTCCCGTCCAACTGCGGCTTCGACGTCGACTGGAGCGCGCATTTCAGCGAGAAGCACGCGGGCGCACCCTTGACCACCGTCGCCATCGCCTGGCGTGGCCGCAACGGCGAGATGCTGCGCCGCCAGGGCCAGTTCGTGGTCACCGCGACCGGCATCGAGGGCAGCCTGGTGTACGCGATCTCGGCGCCCCTGCGCGACCAGATCGCCCAGAGCGGCAGCGCCACCATCTGGCTCGACCTGCTGCCGGACCTGGACGCCGGGCGTGTGCTCGATGAAGTGGCGCGGCCGCGCGGCTCGCGTTCGGTGTCCAGCCACCTGCAGGGCCGCCTCGGCATCAAGGGAGTTAAAGTGGGCCTGCTGCACGAATGCCTGTCGAAGGAAGCGTACGGAGATCCGGCCAGCTTGGCGGCCGCGCTTAAGGCGCTGCCCGTGGTGCTACGGCGCCCGCGTCCGATCGATGAAGCGATCAGCAGCGCCGGCGGCGTGCGTTTCGAAGCACTGGAAGGCGGCAGCGCCATGCTGCGCGCGCTGCCGGGCGTGTTCGTGGCGGGGGAGATGATCGACTGGGAGGCGCCGACCGGCGGCTACCTGCTGACCGCCTGCTTCGGCAGCGGCCGGGCCGCGGGACGCGACGCGCTCGACTGGATCAATCGGAAAAAGTAACCGCGCCGCTGCCGGTGCGGCTGACGCTGCGCTCGGCCGGGTTGCCGGTCACTTCGACGTCGCCGCTGCCCGAGATCGAAGCCGACAGGGTCTGGCGCGCCTGAACCGTGCTGCGGCCCGAGCCTGTTTGGCTCACTTCGACCTTGTCGGCGCGCAGGTGGCGGGCATCGAGTTCGCCGGAACCGCTGGCATTGGCATGCAGTTCCTTGACGCTGCCGACGATGGTCATGTGGCCGGAGCCGGTGAGTACCGCCTCGAAGCGTTCGATGCTGGCGCCGGCGTTCAGGTCGAGTTCACCGTTGCCGCTCAGGGCCGCATCCACTTCCTGGAAGCGCCCGTTGAAGCGCAGGCTGCCGCGGCCTTCCATGCGCACGTCGATGCGCTCGCCCGAGAAGCCGTTGACGGTGCTGGCGCCGCTGCCGTCGATCGTGATGCTTTCCAGGCGCGGCAGCACCAGCTCGACTTCGAGCGGATGGCGGTGGCTGAGCACCATGCCGCGGATGCCGATGTGCAGGGTCGAGCCGTCGTTGCTGACGTCGATGTTGTTCAGCAGGCGCGATTCGCCGCGCACCTTCATCGCAGGCGCTGCGCCGTAGCGCACGCTCAGGTTGATCGGCCCCTCCAGTTCCACCGCGCTGACGCTGCCCGCGATCTCGCGCGTCTCGCTCGACACCTGGCGTCCCTCGGCTTTCGCCGTCACGCCGTTGGCGCGTAGCATGCCGTAGCTCAGGCCGATCAGGACGAAGGCCAGCACCAGCAGGCTAAAACCCACTTTCAGCAAAGCGCGCATGGTTCAGGCCCCCTTCAACAGCGACATGTTCATCTTGAAGTAGCGCTTGAGACCGGCGAACGTATACTTGGTGATGACCAGCGACAGCAGGAACAGCAGGATCCCGCCCAGTACCATGACCAGCCCGAACAGGGTCTGGGTGGTGCGCGATTCGCCATCCATGTCGGTGGTGATCTGCACGCCGGTGTCGGCGACCTTTTCGGCGCGCCGGATCACCATCGCCGACTTGGCTTCGTCGTTCGGCTCGCTGTCCATGTCCGCCGGCTCGGCCGGATCTTCTTCAAAGATGTGGATGCCCTGCTGGCCGATCGAGACGCGGGTGCGCACGTTTTCCCGGGTTTCGCGGCGCTCGCCGTCCTCCATCACTTCGATGCGGTGCAGCGGATTGTTCAGGACCAGCTCATTGGCGCCGGCCAGGCCGCTCGCCGTGATGGCGATGCCCGACACGTAGAAGCCGAGCGCGCTGCAGTAGACCGCGACCAGCAGCGCCGCGTAGACCGCCGCAGGGATCGCCATGAATAGGTTGAAGACCAGCAGGCCGACGCCGGCCACGCCCAGGCGCAGGGCATTCGCCGGGCTCTTTTTCTCGCTGAAGGCGCTCATGTGGGCGCTGGTGCGCAGGGTCACCGCGACCTTGCGCGGGTCGTCGAGCTCCTCGGCGATGCTTTCCTCGCTGCGGCCCGCGGCCACGCCGTCGACGAAGCGCTGCTCGTACCAGGCCAGGGTCTTGGCCTGGGTTTCAGGCGGCAGGCCGGTCATGGCCCGCTTGAGCGCGTCGAGATATTCCAGTTTGCCCATGTGCTGCCGTTCTTCCAATGTCAGTGATGCGCCAGCACCGGGATTGCGCCGATCGCCAACGTGGAGCCGCCGATCAGTTCCGGCTTGACCAGCACCGCGGTGCTGAGGACCACCAGGGCCAGCAGGCCGAGGGTGCGCAAACCGAGTTGGATGTTGTTCATGTTGTACGATCCGTAAGGGGTGTGTCGATGCTGCTACCTTACGGAAGTCGGGTCCACGGGGCTACCACCGTGCGACAGGCTGCGGTTTTCGCGGGGCAGGGTGCCGTAGGAGCGGATAACCGTCGCGGCCGTAACACCGCTGCGCACCGCCGTTTCCAGCGTGGCCGGGTAGTCGCTGGCCGTATAGTCGCCCGCCAGCACCAGTCCCGGCAGCGGCGTCTCAATGCCGGGGCGGACCAGGCCGGGGGTGCAGGAGAAGGTGGCGCGCTTCTCGGTGATCACCCGCGTCCAGGTGGGCGTGGCCAGTTCCGGGCGGCGCAGGTCCTGGGCCAGCTGGGCGGCAATGGCGGCCGCCAGCGCGTCCTGGTCGAGCCGGGCGGCGTCGCCGGCGGCGCTGACGACGACTGCCAGCAGACCTGGCTGCGCAGCGTCGAGCTGGCCGCGGTCGAAAGCGAACTGGCCCCAGCGGCCGGCGCCCGGGTCATCAAACAGGGCGTAAAAGGGCAGGTCGAGGCGGACGGAGGCTTCGTACTGCAGGTAGCAGGTGGCGATCGGCTCGTATCCCAGAGCCGAGAGCTGCTGCGCAAGTTCGGGGACGTGCGGGGCGAGGAGCGACGCCGACTGCGTGGCCGGCGTGGCCAGCACCACCGCATCGAACGTGGCCTGGCGGTCGTTCAGCGTCACCTGCCAGCCGTCGCCTGCGCGCGCGATGGCGCTGAGCTTGGTCCCGGTCAGCACGGTTGCGCCGTGCTCTCCGAGGTAGCGCGCGGCCGCTTGGGGGAACAGCGCCCCCATGTCCATCCGTGGCAGCAGCATGTCGGACGCCGCCCGGCGCCTGGCGCCCAGGCTGTCGCGCAGCACGGCGAGGAAGACCTTGGCGGAAGCGCGCGCAGGCGGCGTGTTCAGGGCCGCGATGCACAGCGGGTACCAGAGCAGGCGCGCCAGGCGCTCGGTCTGGCCGAAGCGCTCGAGCAGCTCATGGACGGAACAGTCCTGGTACAGCACCCAGCCCATGGTGCGGGCGGCGGTCGTGAAGCGGGCCAGCGCCAGCTTGTCCTCACGTGCCAGGCCCGTGGCGCGAAGCAGCGCGCCCAGCAGGTGCAAAGGCGCCGGCCAGCGCGGGGCGACGAAATCCATCCCGCCGGCACCCTCCGGATAGCGCATCTGGACCGGCAGGCGCAGCATGGCCTGGTCCGGATCGATGCCGACCTGGCGTTGCAGGCGCAGGGTCTCGTGGTAGGCGCCCAGCAGGATGTGCTGGCCGTTGTCGAGCAGCTTGCCGTTCACCTCGACGCCCCGGGCGCGTCCGCCAAGCGTGCGGGCGCTCTCGGCCAGCGTGACCCGGGCGCCGCTGGCGCTTAGCTCGACCGCGGCGGCGCAGCCGGCCCACCCGCCGCCGGCGACCAGGACCGCTAGGGCCCCCTCAGGTGCGGACATAGGTCTTCCAGGCCAGCCACAGCTTGCGCAGCGGCGTCAGCGAGATGCGCTGGTTCAGCACCTGGAAGTTCTCGCGTGCGATTTCATCCAGCAGGGTGCGGTAGATCGCCGCCATCATCAGGCCCGGACGCTGGGCGCGGCGATCCTGCTTCGGCAGCAGGGCGAGCGCCTCGTCATAGGTGCGCTGGGCGCGCTCGTCTTGGTACTGCATCAACGCCTCGAACTTCTCGCTATGGCGGAAATTGAGGATGTCGGCGGCAGTCACGTTGAACTGCTGGAGCTCGTTCACCGGAATGTAGATGCGGCCCTTGCGCGCATCGTCGCCGACGTCGCGGATGATGTTGGTGAGCTGGAAGGCCAGGCCGAGCTTTTCGGCATAGGCCAGGGTTTGCGGGTCGCTGTAGCCGAAGATGCTGGCGGACAGGATGCCGACCACGCCCGCCACCCGCCAGCAATACTTCTGCAGGCCGGCGTAGTCGAGGTAGCGGCTCTGGTCCAGGTCCATCTCCATGCCGTCAATGATCGCCTGCAGGTGCTGTTCTTCGAGGTGGTAAGCAGCGACGTGCGGCTGCAGCGCCTGCGTCACCGGGTGCGTTGGGCTGCCCTTGTACATGGTCGACACCTCGGTGCGCCACCAGGCCAGCTTGATGCGGGCCACCGATGCGTCCGAGGTCTCGTCGACGGTGTCGTCCACCTCGCGGCAGAAGGCGTACAGCGCGGTGATCGCACGGCGGCGCTCCGGGGGCAGGAACAGGAAGCTGTAATAGAAGCTGGAGCCGCTTTGGACCGTCTTTTGCTGGCAGTATTCGTCGGGGGACATGTATTTATTGCTGTTGGTATGCGAAGCGAATCCGCTATCTTAGCCGATGGGAGGTGTTGTAGGGTGGGCGGGTTCCCCGCCCACGCGGTCAACAGGCGCCAGATCCGTCGTGGCCAATCGTGTTCCAGGTATCACCGCGTGGGCGGAAGACCCGCCCACCCTACATGCGTAGCGCGCGCCAGCCGACCACGATCCAGTCGGACGGGGCCAGCGTCGGGCGGCGCCGGAACACGTCGTAGTCGGCGCGCTCGATGGCTTCCAGGATGCGCAGGCCGCCCTGCACCATGAGGCGCAGTTCCCAGCCGATGCGGCCCGGCAGGCGGCGCACCAGCGGAGCGCCGCTCAGCATCAGGGCGCGCGCCCGGTCCACTTCGAAGCGCATCAGCGCGCGCCAGGCCGGGGTCGCGGGACTGGCTGCCAGGTCGGCTTCGCTCACGCCATGGCGTTCCAGGTCTTCCAGCGGCAGGTAGATGCGGCCCTTGGCCAGGTCGATGGCGACGTCTTGCCAGAAATTAATCAACTGTAGGGAAGTGCAGATTGCGTCCGAATCGCGCAGGTTGCGCTCGTCCACGGCGTCGTAGAGTTCCAGCATGAGGCGTCCGACCGGATTGGCCGAGCGCCGGCAGTAATCGAGCAGGGCGGTGTAGTCGGCATAGCGGGCCGTCACCACGTCCTGGCGGAAGGCTGACAGCAGGTCGTGCATGGGGGCCACCGGCAGCCGGAATTCGGTGACCACGTCGGCCAGGCGCGCAAACAGCGGCTCGCATGGAATGGCGCCGCGCTCGATGGCCGCCAGCTCGCGTCCGTAGCGCTCGAGCTCGGCCAGGCGCTCGGGCGGGGCGGCATTACCCTCGTCGGCGATGTCGTCGGCGCTGCGTGCGAAGGCGTAGATGGCCTCGACCGCCGGCACCAGGCGGCGCGGCAGCAGGAAGGAAGCAACCGGGAAGTTCTCGTAATGCTCAACTGGCATATTTGACTGATGACTCTAATGTCGGGTTCTTGAGAGTTTCACTGATTATAATTGCTTGATTACAAATGCCCTAACTTGGCACCCATCGACAGGGGACTTCCGTGTTCGCTCTTCCGCATTTTCGCCTTACCCGCGCCGCATATGCTGCGCCACTTCTCCTTGCCCTGCTGGCCGGCTGCGACAAACCAGCGCCGAAAACCGAAGACGTGCGCCCGGTGCGCGCGATCAAGCTGGCCGCAGGCGATGGCGCCGAGCGCATCGAGTTCTCGGGCGACGTGCGCCCGCGCTACGAATCGCGCCTGGGCTTCCGGGTCGGCGGCAAGATCGTCGAGCGCAAGGTCGACGTCGGCGCCAACGTCAAGGACGGCCAGGTCTTGATGCGGCTCGATCCGCAGGACCTGCGCCTGGCCGAGGCGCAAGCCCGCGCCACCCTGCGCGCCGCCGAGACCGAGCGCGATCTGGCCCAGGCGGACTATAAGCGCCACCAGAACCTGCGCGCCCAGAATTTCGTCAGCCAGGCGGTGCTGGATGCGAAGCAGGCGGCGCTGCGCGCGGCCCAGGCCAACGTCGACGCTGCGCGCGCGGGCTTCCGCGGCCAGTCGAACCAGGCCGGCTACGCCAATCTGGAATCCGATACGAACGGCGTGGTGACGGCGGTCGACGCCGAGGTTGGCCAGGTGGTGGCAGCCGGTGCGCCGGTGGTGCGCGTAGCCCGCACCGATGAGAAGGAAGTCGTGATCGGCATTCCGGAAGACCGGGTCGAGCAGCTGCGCCACGCGAGCGACGTCAACGTGCGCCTGTGGTCGAACCGCGACGTCCTCATTCCCGGCAAGATCCGCGAAGTCTCGCCGGTGGCCGATCCGGCCACCCGCACCTACACCGTGAAGGTGTCGATTCCGGCCAGCGCTGAAGCGCGCCTGGGCATGACGGCGACGGTCGACATGGCCGGAGCCCGCAAGGAAAGCGATTCCCAGCTGCGCGTTCCGCTCAGCGCGCTGGTGCAGGACAAAGGTGTGACCAGCGTCTGGGTGGTCGAAAAGGATGCGGTGCAGCTGCGCCGCGTGCAGGTGGCAGGGCAGTCGGGCAACGACATCCTGCTTTCTAGCGGTGTGCAGCCCGGGCAGACGGTCGTGACGGCCGGCGTGCATCTGCTGAAACCCGGCCAGAAGGTGCGCATCCTGACCGCCGACGTATCGCGCCGCGGTGATACCGAGGCTGCCGCGGTAGGGGGAGGCGCTCGATGAGAGGCTTCAACCTGTCGCGCTGGGCGCTGGAGCACATCCCGCTCACGCGCTACCTGATCGCCGCGCTGCTCATCGGCGGCATCCTGAGCTACCAGCAGCTGGGCCAGGACGAGGATCCGCCCTTTACCTTCCGTGCGATGGTGGTCAGCGCCGTGTGGCCAGGCGCCACCGCCGTGCAGATGGCCGAGCAGGTGACCGACCCGCTGGAGCGCAAGCTGCAGGAGACGCCCTACATCGACCGCATCCGCAGCTTCTCCAAGCCGGGCGAGACCACCATCATCCTCGAGCTGCGCGAATCGACCCCGCCGCTTGATACCGCGCCGACCTGGTACCAGGTGCGCAAGAAGATCGGCGACATGGCGGCCACCTTGCCGCAGGGGGTGATCGGGCCCTTCTTCAACGACGAATTCGGCGATACCTACGGCTCGATCTTCGCGCTCTCGGGCGACGGCTTCAACCAGGCCGAGATGCGCGACTACGCCGACTTCGTGCGCCAGCAGCTGCTCACCGTGCCGCTGGTGTCGAAAGTCGAGCAGTTCGGCGTGCAGGACGAGAAGGTCTACATCGAGTTCTCCAGCAAGAAGTTCGCCCAGCTGGGCGTGCCCTTCGAGCAGATCGTCAACCAGATCGCGACCCAGAACCAGGTCGAAGCCAGCGGCGTGCTGGTGACGCCGAGCGACTACCTGCAGGTGCGCGTCACCGGCGCATTCAAGAACGTCGAGCTGCTGGAAAACCTGCAGCTGCGCGCCGGGAACACCACCTTCCGCCTGGGCGACTTCGCCGTGGTGAAGCGCGGCTACCAGGATCCGCCCAAGGACAAGATGCGCTTCAACGGCAAGGAAGTGATCGGCTTGGGCGTGTCGATGGAGAAGGGCGGGAACATCATCAAGCTGGGCAAGGGCCTGGACGCGACCGTGGCGCGCATCCGCGCCCAGCTGCCGGTCGGGATCGAGCTGGAACGGGTCACCGACCAGCCGCAGGCCGTCACCGCTTCGGTGAACGAATTCGTCAAGGTGCTGATCGAGGCGGTGATCATCGTTTTGGCCGTCTCCTTCATCGCGCTCGGCCTGCATACCAAGCCCAAGCTGCGCATCGACGTGCGTCCGGGCCTGGTGGTGGCGCTGACCATCCCGCTGGTGCTGGCGATTACCTTCCTCTTCATGCGCGTGCTCGACATCTCGCTGCACAAGATCTCGCTCGGCGCCCTGATCATCGCGCTCGGCCTGCTGGTGGACGACGCCATCATCGCGGTCGAGATGATGGTGCGGAAAATGGAAGAGGGCCTGTCGCGCTTCGAGGCGGCCACCTTCGCCTATACCTCGACTGCAATGCCGATGCTGACCGGCACCCTGATCACGGCCGCCGGCTTCCTGCCGATCGGCCTGGCCAAGTCGGCGGCGGGCGAATACACCTTCACGATGTTCTCGGTGAACGCGCTGGCGCTCCTGATTTCCTGGGTGGCGGCGGTGGTGTTCACGCCTTACATCGGCTACATCCTGCTGCGCGTGAAGCCGCACGGGCATGGCGAATCCTCGCACGACGTGTTCGACAGCCCGGCCTACCAGCGTTTCCGCCGGCTGGTGAACTGGTGCGTCGAGTGGCGCAAGACCACCATCGCGCTGAGCCTGGGCGTGTTCGCGCTGGGCGTGTTCGGCTTTAACTTCATCGAGAAGCAGTTCTTCCCGGATTCCAGCCGTCCCGAGCTGATGGTCGAGATGTGGTCGCCGGAAGGCACCAGCTTCGCCGCCAACGAGGCGGTGGTGAAGCGCTTCGAAAGCTTCCTCAAGGGGCAGCAGGGCGTGCAGAGCGTGACCAGCTACGTCGGCACCGGCAGCCCGCGCTTCTACCTGCCGCTGGACCAGATCTTCCCGCAGTCGAACGTGTCGCAGCTGGTGGTACTGCCCGTCGATGCGCACGCGCGCGAAGCGCTGCGCCTGAAGATCGAAGCAGCCTTCCGCAACGACTTCCCCGAGGTGCGCGGGCGCGTCAAGCTGCTGCCGAACGGGCCGCCGGTGGCGTATCCGGTGCAGTTCCAGGTGCTGGGCCCGGACATCGGCATCGTGCGCAACGTGGCCGACCAGGTGAAGGAAGTCATGCGCGCCAACCCGAACACCGTGGGCGTCAACGACAACTGGAACGAGGCGGTGAAAGTGCTGCGGCTCGACCTCGACCAGGACAAGCTGCGCGCGCTGGGCGTGACCTCGCAGGCGGTGCGCCGTGTGATCAACACGACGCTCACCGGCACCCCGGTGGGCCAGTTCCGCGAAACCAACCGCCTGATCGACATCGTCGTGCGCCAGCCCCTGGAAGAGCGCTCGACCATCACGCGCCTGTCGGAAGCGCTGGTGCCGACCGCCGGCGGCGGCGCCGTGCCGATCGGGCAGGTGGCGCGCGTCGCCTTCGTGTGGGAGCCGGGCGTGGTGTGGCGCGAGGGCCGCGAGTGGGCCATCATGGTCCAGTCGGACGTGATCGAAGGCATCCAGGGCCCGACCGTCACCGGACAGGTGGACGCCAAACTGGCCGAGATCCGCAGCAAGCTGCCGGCCGGCTACCGCGTGACGGTGGAGGGCGCCGCGGCCGACAGTTCGGAGGCGGAAGCCTCGATCATGGCCAACGTGCCGCTGGTGCTGTTCATCGTCTTCACGCTCCTGATGCTCCAATTGCACAGCTTCTCGCGTTCGCTGCTGGTCTTTCTCACCGGGCCACTGGGCATCGCCGGCGCCGCGATGGCGCTGCTGGTGTTCGACCGGCCCTTCGGCTTCGTCGCGAACCTGGGCGTGATCGCACTGTTCGGCATGATCATCCGGAATTCGGTGATCCTGGTCGACCAGATCGAGCAGGACATCGCGACCGGGGCCGAAGCCTGGGATGCGATCGTCGAGGCGGCGGTGCGGCGTTGCCGCCCGATCCTGCTGACCGCCGCGGCGGCTGCACTGGCGATGATTCCACTGTCGCGTTCCGTGTTCTGGGGGCCGATGGCGGTGGCGATCATGGGCGGGCTGCTGGTGGCGACGGCCTTGACTCTGCTGTTCCTGCCGGCGCTGTACGCGGCCTGGTTCAGGGTCAAGAAGCCGGTCGGCCCGAAAGTTGCGTAAGCTCGTCTGCTTGCTGACCGCGTGGGCAAGAGACTTGCCCACCCTACCTGCAAGGTGGCCCGGCGCCAGGGTGGGCGGCTTGTCCGCCCACGCGTTCGACTCATTATGCATACGGTCGAGTTACTTTACGTCTATATAGATGAGCTCCAATCCCCCGCACGCCTAGCAAAAAACGCCCAATAGTGTCAGAAAATCCAGTAAAATAATCGATTGAAGTTGTAGCCCCTAAACAGCGGAGTGCAGGGCGGCCGGTTTCACTGTCGGGCGCCCTTTGTTTTTGTGGCAAAAATGCAATCCTGAGCGAGGATGGCGAAATTGGTAGACGCACCAGGTTTAGGTCCTGACGCCAGCAATGGTGTGGGGGTTCGAGTCCCCCTCCTCGCACCACGAATAATTATTTTTTTGGACGATTTTTATAATGGCAACTGCAGTCGAAACCCTGGGTAAACTCGAGCGTCGCTTGACGATCACTTTTCCGGTAGCTGACGTCCGTACGGAGGTCGAAAAGCGCCTCAAGCAGCAGGCCAAGACGGCAAAGGCTCCGGGCTTCCGTCCGGGCAAGGTGCCGATCAAGATGGTCGCGGCCCAATACGGCTACCAGATCGAATCCGACGTGCTGAACGACAAGGTCGGCCGTGCTTTCAATGACGCTGCCAACGAGAACCAGCTGCGCGTTGCCGGCTTCCCGAAAATCGAGCCGAAAGAGGACGCGCCGGAAGGCATGCTGGCCTTCGACGCGACTTTCGAAGTCTACCCGGAAGTCGTGATCGGCGACCTGGCCAATGTGGAAGTCGAAACCGTCGCTGCCGACGTGAGCGACGCCGAAATCGACAAGACCATCGACATCCTGCGCAAGCAGCGCGTGCACTACCACACCAAGGGTGAGGCAGGCGAGCACGGCACCGGCGGCGACGCCGTCGCTGCCAACGGCGACCGCGTGACCGTCGACTTCGTCGGCAAGATCGACGGCGAAGAGTTCTCGGGCGGCAAGGCCGACAACTACGCCTTCGTGCTGGGCGAAGGCCGCATGCTGCCGGAGTTCGAAGCCGCCACCGTCGGCCTGAAAGTTGGCGAGAGCAAGACCTTCCCGCTGGCCTTCCCTGAGGATTACCACGGCAAGGACGTGGCAGGCAAGACCGCCGACTTCACCATCACCCTGAAGAAGCTCGAGTGGGCGCACATGCCGGAAGTCGACGCGGAATTCGCGAAGTCGCTGGGCATTGAAGACGGCGCCATCGAGAAGATGCGCGAAGACATCAAGACCAACCTGGAGCGTGAAGTCACCGCCCGCGTCAAGGCCCGCAACAAGGAAGCCGTGATGGACGCCCTGGTCAAGGCCACCGACATGGAAGTGCCGAAGGCCATGATCCAGCAGGATTCGGAGCGTCTGGCCGAGATGACCCGCCAGGACATGATGCAGCGTGGTATGGACGTCAAGGCAATGCCGTTCCCGGCCGAAATGTTCGCCGACAAGGCCGAGCGCCGCGTGCGCCTGGGCCTGATCCTTTCGCAGCTGGTCAGCGACAACAACCTGAACGCAACCCAGGAACAGGTCAAGGCACAGATCGAAGACTTCTCGCAGAGCTACGAAGATCCGAAGGAAGTCCTGAAGTACTACTACAGCGACCGCCGCCGCCTGGCCGAAGTGGAAGCTCTTGTATTGGAAGAAAACGTCGTTAACTATGTCCTCGGTAAGGCAAAGGTCAGCACCAAGACCATCGCTTTCGATGAACTGATGGGTGGCAACCCACAAGGTTAACAGGCAACGGCTGAAAAGCCTTTGTGGTTTAATCGTAGGGTGGGCGGATTTCCCGCCCACGCGGTGATAGTTGGCAGCAAGATCATCGTGCTCGATGATGGAGCCGAGTCCGATCACCGCGTGGGCAGCGAAGCTGCCCACCCTACGTTGTCTGTGGATTAGTTGTCCTCACCCTATTTACAAGGAACGAGACAGGTATGATTCGTAATCCGGCATTGGATACCCAAGCACTCGGCCTCGTGCCGATGGTGGTCGAACAAAGCGGCCGCGGCGAGCGCGCCTATGACATCTACTCGCGCCTCCTGAAGGAGCGCGTGATCTTCCTGGTCGGCCCTGTCAACGACCAGATGGCCAACCTGATCGTGGCCCAGCTGCTGTTCCTGGAGAGCGAGAATCCTGACAAGGATATTTCGCTGTACATCAACTCGCCGGGCGGTTCCGTCTCGGCGGGCCTGGCGATCTTCGACACGATGAACTTCATCAAGCCGGACGTCTCCACGCTGTGCACCGGCCTGGCGGCTTCGATGGGCGCCTTCCTGCTGGCGGCAGGCGCCAAGGGCAAGCGTTTTTCGCTGCCGAACTCGCGCGTCATGATCCACCAGCCGTCCGGTGGTTCGCAGGGCATGGCTTCGGACATTGAAATCCAGGCCAAGGAAATCCTGTACCTGCGCGAGCGCCTGGCGCGCATCATGGCCGACAACACCGGCCAGAGCATCGAGCAGATCCACCGCGATACCGACCGCGACCGCTTCATGTCGGCGGAAGAAGCCGTCGAGTACGGCATGATCGACCGCGTTCTGACAAACCGTGCATAAATAGTCGACACCAAGCCAACAAGGTGTTGCCAAAAAACGCCCGGGCGGAACTACGTTCGGGCGTTTCGTTTTTATTTCAGGTAGCATGGTCGTGTGCGCACTTGTTGCGTACCCGTATTAGCGATATATTCATTGCAATTCATTAAATTACCTGCCCCATGTCTGACAAAAAATCCTCCAGCGGCGAAAAACTTCTGTACTGCTCGTTCTGCGGAAAGAGCCAGCACGAAGTCAAGAAGCTGATCGCGGGACCGTCGGTGTTCATCTGCGATGAATGCATCGACCTGTGCAACGACATCATCCGCGACGAGACCTCGAACGTCGAATCGGTGGCGGGCGCCAAGTCCGACCTGCCGACTCCGCACGAAATCACCGAACTGCTCGACCAGTACGTGATCGGCCAGCAGACGGCCAAGCGCATCCTGTCGGTGGCGGTGTACAACCACTACAAGCGCCTCAAGCACTTGGGCAAGAAGGACGACGTCGAACTGGCCAAGAGCAACATCCTGCTCGTCGGCCCGACCGGTTCCGGCAAGACCCTGCTGGCCCAGACCCTGGCGCGCATGCTCAACGTTCCTTTCGTGATCGCCGACGCGACCACGCTGACCGAAGCCGGCTATGTCGGCGAAGACGTCGAGAACATCATCCAGAAGCTGCTGCAAAGCTGCAACTACGAAGTCGAGAAGGCCCAGCGCGGTATCGTCTACATCGACGAGATCGACAAGATTTCGCGTAAATCGGACAATCCGTCGATCACCCGCGACGTGTCGGGCGAGGGCGTGCAGCAGGCGCTGCTGAAGCTGATCGAAGGCACGATGGCTTCGGTGCCCCCGCAGGGCGGCCGCAAGCATCCGAACCAGGACTTCGTCCAGATCGACACGACCAACATCATGTTCATCTGCGGCGGTGCATTCGACGGCCTGGCCAAGATCATCCAGAACCGTTCGGAAAAGAGCGGCATCGGTTTCGCGGCCACGGTCAAGAGCCAGACCGAGCGCGCCAACAGCGAAATCCTGATGGAAGCCGAGCCGGAAGACCTGATCAAGTTCGGTCTGATCCCGGAACTGGTCGGTCGTCTGCCGGTCGTCGCCACGCTGAGCGAGCTGACGGAAGAAGCCTTGATCCAGATCCTGATCGAGCCGAAGAACGCCCTGATCAAACAGTACTCGAAGCTGCTTGAAATGGAAGGCTCCGAACTCGAAATACGTCCTGCGGCCCTGCATGCGATCGCCCGCAAGGCCCTGGCACGCAAGACCGGCGCCCGCGGCCTGCGCTCGATTCTCGAGCACGCGCTGCTGGATGTGATGTATGAGCTGCCAAGCCAGCAAAACGTCGTGAAGGTCGTGATCGATGAAAATACGATCACGAACGGCGCGAAACCTTTGCTGATTTACAGCGAAACGCCAAAAGCTTCCGGCGAGAACTGAAAAAGCGCCACACTTTTGTCACAAAAGTCTTGCCGTACGGATTCTTGAGGGTACACTAGGTCTTAATAAGAAACCGGGCTTCAATCGAAAAGCCACTCGCGGGATCCCCTGCGCGGTGGCTTTTTCATTTGAAAACGCGTTTTTTATCGGAACGGCTATATTAATAACCAAGTGCCTAATTGTTACGGTTAGAAAATATATTCGCAGTGGTCTTGAGATTTAAGCTGCGAGCGCCCAAGTTCAGCAACACGTTTCTATAAGGTATGCCATGACAACTTCGAAATTAACCGAGCAAACGACGCTGCCACTTCTGCCGTTGCGCGATGTGGTCGTGTTCCCGCATATGGTGATACCTCTGTTCGTCGGCCGTCCAAAATCCATCAAGGCGCTGGAAGCCGCGATGGAGCAGGGCAAGAGCATCATGCTGGCAGCCCAAAAGGCCGCCGCCAAGGACGAACCCTCCGCCGCAGACATCTACGAGATCGGCTGCGTGGCCAATATTCTGCAAATGCTGAAGCTGCCGGACGGTACCGTAAAGGTGCTGGTCGAGGGCGCCCAGCGCGCGCGCATCGACCAGATCACCGATGGCGCCACCCACTTCACGGCCGAGCTGACCCCGGTGCAATCGGAAATCGGTGACGATTCCGAAGTCGAGGCCATGCGCCGCGCCATCGTCCAGCAGTTCGACCAGTACGTCAAACTGAACAAGAAAATCCCGCCGGAGATCCTCGCATCGCTGGCAGGCATCGACGACGCCGGCCGCCTGGCTGACACTGTCGCCGCGCACCTGCCGCTCAAGCTCGAGCAGAAGCAGGTCATCCTGGAGATCTTCAACGTCGCCAAGCGCCTCGAGCACCTGCTCGGCCAGCTGGAAGGCGAACTGGACATCCTGCAGGTCGAGAAGCGCATCCGTGGCCGCGTCAAGCGCCAGATGGAGAAGTCGCAGCGCGAGTACTACCTGAACGAACAGGTCAAGGCCATCCAGAAAGAGTTGGGCGAGGGCGAAGACGGCGCCGACATCGAGGAGCTCGAGAAGAAGATCGTCGCTGCGAAGATGCCGAAAGAGGCACTCGACAAGGCGATGGGCGAAATCAAGAAGCTCAAGATGATGTCGCCGATGTCGGCCGAAGCCACTGTCGTGCGGAACTATATCGACACGCTGGTCGGCCTGCCGTGGAAGAAGAAGTCGAAGGTCACCATCGACCTCGAGAAAGCCCAGCAGGTGCTGGAGTCGGATCACTACGGCCTCGACAAGATCAAGGAACGCATCCTCGAGTACCTCGCGGTGCAACAGCGCGTCGACAAGCTGAAGGCCCCGATCCTGTGCTTCGTCGGTCCTCCGGGTGTGGGTAAAACCTCGCTGGGTGAATCGATCGCCCGCGCCACCAACCGCAAGTACGTGCGCATGGCGCTCGGCGGCGTGCGCGACGAGGCCGAGATCCGCGGTCACCGCCGTACCTACATCGGCTCGATGCCGGGCAAGGTGCTGCAGTCGCTGTCGAAAGTCGGCGTGCGCAATCCGCTGTTCCTGCTGGACGAGATCGACAAGATGGGCGCGGACTTCCGCGGCGATCCGAGCTCGGCCCTGCTGGAAGTGCTGGACCCGGCGCAGAACCACACCTTCAGCGACCACTACGTCGAAGTCGACTTCGACCTGTCGGACGTGATGTTCGTGGCGACTTCGAACTCCTTCAACATCCCGCCGGCGCTGCTGGACCGGATGGAAGTGATCCGCCTGTCGGGTTACACCGAGGACGAGAAGACCAGCATCGCGCAGCGTTACCTGCTGCCGAAGCAGATCAAGAACAACGGCCTGAAGGAAGGCGAGATCAAGGTCGAGGAATCGGCGATCCGCGACATCATCCGCTACTACACCCGTGAAGCCGGTGTCCGTTCGCTCGAGCGTGAAATCTCGAAGATCTGCCGCAAGGTCGTCAAGATGCTGCTGCTGACCAAGGCCGAGAAGAAGATCCTGGTGAACGCCAAGAACCTGGATAAATTCCTGGGCGTGCGCCGCTACGACTTCGGCGTGGCCGAGAAGGAAAACCAGATCGGCCAGGTGGTCGGCCTGGCGTGGACCGAAGTCGGCGGCGACCTGCTCACGATCGAGGCCGTCAACGTGCCGGGCAAGGGCGCCATCATCCGCACCGGTACCCTGGGCGACGTGATGAAGGAATCGATCGAAGCGGCCCGCACCGTCGTGCGTTCCCGTGCGCAGCGTTTCGGCATCAAGGCCGAAGCCTTCGAAAAGACCGACATCCACATCCACGTGCCGGAAGGCGCGACGCCGAAGGATGGTCCGTCGGCCGGTATCGGCATGACGACGGCGCTGGTCTCGGCCTTCACCGGTATCCCGGTGCGCGCCGACGTGGCGATGACCGGCGAGATCACGCTGCGCGGCGAAGTCCTGCCGATTGGCGGCCTGAAGGAGAAGCTGCTGGCAGCGCATCGCGGCGGCATCAAGACGGTCCTGATCCCCGAGCAGAACGTGAAGGACCTGGCCGAGATTCCGGACAACGTCAAGAACAAGCTCGAGATCGTGCCGGTGCGCTGGATCGAGAAGGTGCTGGAAGTCGCGCTGGAACGCCAGCCGCAAGCGCTGGCCGACGTGCCCGCGACCGTGGCCGTCACCCCGGCTGCGAGCACCGACGCATCGACCGAGGTGGTCAAGCACTGATCATCAAGTGATTGATAGGACGGGCGCCTTCGGGCGCCCGTTTTTTTTCGCCTTGTGTTGGGACCTTGAATTGACGCATGCACGCAACCTGATCCCACCCTCCATGGATGTTGCTTGACAGACCAATGTTGCCCTTGTTTAATACGCCCTTGCACTTTTGCAGGAAAGGCGCTGCGGCGTCCAACGTATAAACGAGGGTTAGAGTGAACAAGACAGAACTGATCGAAGAAATCGCGAAGTCCGCGGACATTACCAAGGCCTCGGCCACGCGTGCTCTCGACGCGATGATCAATGCCGTGACCGAGTCGCTGAAGAACAACGACAGCGTCACGCTGGTCGGCTTCGGCACCTTCACGGTGGGCGAACGCGCCGCACGTACCGGCCGCGATCCGCGCACCAAGGAACCGATCAAGATCGCAGCTGCGAAGGTTCCAAAATTTAAGGCTGGTAAAGCTCTGAAAGATGCTGTAAACTAATGCCTTCTCTGCAGTGACATGCAGAGGGCGCTGCTGAAAATGCAGTGCGATGTAGTGTAGTTTGTTGGAGCGGTAGTTCAGTTGGTTAGAATACCGGCCTGTCACGCCGGGGGTCGCGGGTTCGAGCCCCGTCCGCTCCGCCAACGTCCACAACATGATTCTGGAGCGGTAGTTCAGTTGGTTAGAATACCGGCCTGTCACGCCGGGGGTCGCGGGTTCGAGCCCCGTCCGCTCCGCCAGAATTCAGTAAGATCCGACGCCAGCAAAGGTCTCGGAAGACGAGAAGAGGCGAACGCGAGTTCGCCTTTTTTTTTAACTTGTGCTGTTAAAGCATTCTCAACCTTGAATGGCTGACCATGTTTGAATTTGTCCGTAATAACAAGCGCGTGATGCAGGGTCTGCTGCTCGTGATTATCCTGCCGTCGTTCGTGCTCGTCGGTGTCGAGAGCTACCAGAACCGCGGCGATGCCGCCGCCGGCGTGGCAACCGTGGCCGGCCAGAAGGTCACCCAGCAGGAATGGGAAGAAGCCCAGCGCCGCCAGATCGACCAGGCGCGCCAGATGATGGGTCCGCAGTTCGACCAGAAGATGTTCGAGACCCCGGAAGCCAAGCAGGCGATCCTGAACAACCTGGTGGCCGAACGCGCCATCAACGCCGAGATCGCGCGCACCCACATGACCGTGGGCGACGCCGCGCTGGCCAAGACCATCCAGGACGTGCAGGCCTTCCGCAAGCCGGACGGCAGCTTCGACATGGAGCAGTACAAGGCCGCGCTGGCCGCGCAGGGCATGACCCCGGCGATGTTCGACCAGCGCCTGCGCCGCGACCTGACCGTGCAGCAGCTGTCTGGCTCGATCCAGGCGACGGCTTTCGCACCGCGTAGCGTGAGCACCCGCCTGTCGGACATCAACGACCAGGAACGCGAAGTCCAGGAGATGGTGTTCCCGATCGCCCAGTTCTTGCCGCAGGTGAAGCTCACCGACGCGATGGTCAAGGCCTATTACGACAAGAACGCCGCCCTGTTCACGATTCCGGAACAGGTCAAGGCCGAGTACGTCGTGTTCGACGCCGACGCCGTCGCCAGCCAGGTGCAGGTGACCGATGCCGAAGTCACCGACTACTACAACAAGAACCTCAAGACCTACACCACGCCGGAACAGCGTACCGCCAGCCACATCCTGATCACGGTGGCGCGCGACGCCAAGCCGGCCGACCAGGCGGCAGCCAAAGCCAAGGCGGAAAGCCTGCTGGCCGAGGTGCGCAAGAACCCGGCGAATTTCGCCGAGATCGCGAAGGCCAATTCGCAGGACCCGGGCTCGGCCCCGTCCGGCGGCGACCTGGGCGTGGTCGAGAAGGGCGCTTTCGTCAAGCCGGTGGAAGACGTGATCTACGCGTTGAAGGAAGGCGAAACGAGCGGCGTGGTGCAGTCGGAGTTCGGCTACCACATCATCAAGCTCACCTCGCTCAAGGCAGCCCAGCAAAAGCCGCTGGACGCCGCGAAGGACGAGATCGCCGCCGACCTAAAGAAGCAGAAGATGTCGAAGAAGTATTCGGAGATGGCCGAGATCTTCACCAACATGGTGTACGAGCAGTCGGAGAGCCTGAAACCGGTGGCCGACAAGCTGGGCCTGAAGATCGAGACCGTCGACAACCTGACCCGCAAGCCGAGCCCGCAGCTGGCCCAGGCGCCGTTCAACAACGAGAAGTTCCTGGCCGCGATTTTCGGCGTGGACGCCGTCAAGAACAAGCGCAACACCGAAGCCGTGGAAGTGTCGCCGAGCGTGCTGATCTCGGGCCGCGTGGTCGAGTTCAAGCCTGCAGCGAAGCGTCCGCTGGCTGAAGTCGACGCCCAGATCCGCCAGCGCGTGACGATCGAGGAAGCAGCCCGCCTGGCGCGCGCCGCCGGTGAGCAGAAGCTGAACGCCGCCAAGGCATCGGGCGATGCGACCGGCTTCGGCGAAGCGAAGCTGGTGTCGCGCACCAAGGAACCGACCATCAACCCGACCGCGGCCCTCGCAGTGCTGAAGGCGGATGCGAGCAAGCTGCCGGCCTATGTGGGCGTGGAGATTCCAGGCCAGGGCTATGGCGTGTACCGCATCGGCAAGGTGTCGCAACCGGCCGCACCGGACGCGAACCGCCGCAAGCAGGAAGCGCAGACCATCGCCGGCATGATGGGCCAGGCCGAGATGTTCAACTTCGTCGAGGCGCTGAAGGTCAAGGCCAAGTCGAAGATCAACGTGACCCCATCGCAGCTGGGCGCGAAGACCGAGTAAGCGGTAGAGGCATGTAAAAAAGCCCGGCTGTGTGAGCAGCCGGGCTTTTTGTTTTTTTGTGCTTGATCCGACGCTTGCGCCCGATTCGTTCCGTTACCCTAGCACGTCATCCCGGCGCAGGCCGGGATCCAATGCCGGTGCACCGTGAGAACGCCTGCATTCGTGGCAATACATGGGAACTTGGGTCCCGGCCTTCGCCGGGACGACGGATTATGTTGCGGTGGTGAGAACGAGGCGAGCGGCTCTCAAGCGGCGTGCAGACGGCGCGCTGCCGCTTCGAAGTCACCCTCAGCGATGTCCTTCAACTCCAGCACCTCCGCCTTCGGGAACTGCACGAAGTTGCGGTCGATCGAACGCAGGTAAGCCGGGTCGTAATGCTCCACCAGCAGCTGGTCCACCAGCTCCGCCATCGCGCCGCCGTTGGCCATCTCGTGCCAGGACTTGATCTTCTCGTGGCCATGCAGCTGCACCAGGTGCGCCAGCTGGCTGGTGAGGGCGTCCGGGTTCCTGCAGAAGTGATCGTAGTCTTCCATCAGCAGGCGCACGCGGTTCTCGCGCGACAGCGACAGCGAAATGCAGCGCGATGCGCGCATGCGCTCCATCACGGCATCCGGCACCCGGAGGTTGCCGACCTTCTTGCTCTCGGATTCCACGAACACCGGCTTGCTCGTATCGAAGTGACGCAGCTTGTCCCAGATCTGGCTTTCGAACATCTTCTGGCTTGGCTGCGGCTCGTCCGGCAAGTGGCCCAGCACCGAGCCGCGGTGCGCCGCCAGTTTCTCCAGGTCGAGCACCTGCGCGCCCATGCGGTCCAGGGTCTCGAGCAGGCGGCTCTTGCCGCTGCCGGTTGTGCCGCACACCACGCGGAAGTCGAGCTCCGGCGGATTCTCCAGTGCGCTGGCCACGTGGGCGCGGTAGGCCTTGTAGCCGCCGTCGAGCTGCACCACCGGCCAGCCGATCTTGGCCAGGATGTGGGCCATCGAGCCGCTGCGGTTGCCGCCGCGCCAGCAGTAGACCAGCGGCTTCCAATCGCGCGGTTTGTCGGCCCACAGCGCTTCGATATGGCGCGCGATGTTGGCGGCGACCAGCGGCGCGCCGACCTTCTTGGCTTCGAAGGCGCCGACCTGCTTGTACAGGGTGCCTACGCGAATGCGCTGTTCGTCGTCCAGCACCGGCGCATTGATCGCGCCGGGGATGCGGTCGAGCGCGTATTCCGACTCGCTGCGCGCGTCGATGATGGTGTCGAAGGAGTCGAGCTCCGGGAGGATGTCGGCGAAACTCAGGACGGCAGGGTATTTCATTATTTTTTCACGAGCGGCGCGAATTGCGGCCAGATGTTGTTCAGGATGATCGGGTGGGCGGCGGCGAGCGGATGCAGGCGGTCCTGCTGGAACAGGGCCGGCTTGTCGGCCACGCCTTCCAGCATGAAGGGCACCAGCGGCGACTTGGTGTCCAGGGAGACCTTCTTGAACATGTTGAAGAAGCTCTCCGTGTAGGCACGGCCGTAGTTGGGCGGCATGCGCATCCCGACCAGCATCACCTTCGCGTTCTTCTGCTGCGCCATGCTCACCATCGCGCGCAGGTTGCCTTCGGCCGAGGCCACCGGCAGGCCGCGCAGGCCGTCGTTGGCGCCGAGTTCTAGGACCACGATGTCCGGCTTGTGCTGCTCCAGCAGGGCGGGCAGGCGGGTGCGACCGCCGATCGTGGTCTCGCCGCTGACGCTGGCGTTGACGATCCTGGCCGGAATCTTCTCGCGCTTGAGCTTCTGTTCGAGCAGTGCCACCCAGCCGGTGCCGCGCGTGATGCCGTATTCCGCCGACAGGCTGTCTCCCACCACGAGTACGGTTTTTGGTGCAGAATAGGCGCTCGCCGATGCTGCCAGCATCGCAAGGAAGAACAACTTTTTCAGAATAGCTAGCATGCGAGATTATCCCGAGGCGTACAAGAACGGTCTGGCCAATGATGCGGCAGGGACGCCGGATGTCCGTACCCCGGCCATCGCCGTCAGCGGCCTGTCGAAGCGGGTGGCGGACGCCAGCGGCGAACTCACCATCCTGCAAAACATCGATTTTACCGTGCAACCGGCTGAGACGCTCGCGCTCGTCGGGGCTTCGGGCTCGGGCAAGTCGACCCTGCTCGGCCTGCTGGCCGGCCTCGACACGCCTTCCGAAGGCAAGGTGCTGCTCGATGGTACCGACATCTTCGCGCTCGATGAGGACGGCCGCGCCGCCTTCCGCAAGGCCAAGCTGGGCTTCGTGTTCCAGTCCTTCCAGCTGCTGGCCCACCTGAACGCGGTCGAGAACGTGATGCTGCCGCTCGAACTGCGCGGCGACGGCGACGCCCGTGCCAAGGCCGAGGCGATGCTGGGACGGGTCGGCCTGGGCAGCCGCCTGCGCCACTATCCGAAATACCTGTCGGGTGGCGAGCAGCAACGCGTCGCGCTGGCGCGTGCCTTCGTTACCGAGCCGCCGCTGCTGTTCGCGGACGAACCGACCGGCAGCCTCGATGCCGCCACCGGCGAATCGATCATCGGGCTGATGTTCGAACTGAACCGCGAGCGCGGATCGACCCTTGTGCTGGTCACGCACGATCCGGCGATGGCGGCGCGCTGCGGCCGCACCATCACGATCTCCGCGGGCCGCCTGGCCTAAGTCCGCGCCGACTCCAGCACCAGCAGGTTCAGCACCGCCCGCGCCGCCGCGGGTAATTCACCCGCCGTCATGCCGATCGGTCCGACGCCGTGGGCCACCAGCAGGTCCGCCGCGGCGCCATGGATCCAGGCGCTGCCTGCCGCCGCTTCCCATGCCGGCCAGCCTTGCGCGAGCAGTGCGCCGCAGATCCCCGCCAAAACATCCCCGCTGCCCGCCGTCGCCAGGCCGGCGTTCCCGGTCGGGTTGATCAGGAGCGCGCCGTCGGGGTGCGCAATGACCGAGCCGGAGCCCTTCAGGATCACCGTCGCATTGCTGCGCAGGGCCATCTCGCGCGCCGACGCCAGGCGGTCGGCCTGGATCACGGCCGCCGTCGTGCCGAGCAGGCGCGCGGCTTCCAGCGGGTGCGGGGTCAGGATGGCGGGGGCGCTGCGCCCGGCAAGTCGGCCCAGAAGATCCGGACTGGCGCCGATCAGGTTGATGGCGTCGGCGTCGATCACGAGGGGGCTGTCGCTGCCGAGCGCCTTGGCCAGCGGGCGCATCGCGTTGGCGGAGCCGCCCATGCCGGGCCCGATCACCAGTGTGCGGCCCGCGTGATCGAAGTCGTCCGCGAGCCGGAACATGATCTCGGGCTGGACACTGTCGTAGCCAGGGCCGGGATCGAGCATGGCGACGAAGGTCCTGCCGGCGCCCGCATACATGGCGCCGCGCGCGGCCAGCACCGCCGCCCCGGCCATGCCATGGGCGCCGCCGACGATGGCCACGTCGCCGAAGCTGCCCTTGTGGGTGTTGTGGCGGCGTGCCGAAAGGCGCCCGGCGAATACGTCGGCCGACGCGAGGCGCGCCGCCGGCGCCGGCAGCAGTTCGGGTGAGACGCCGAGCGCTTCCACCTGCACCTGGCCTGCGTGGTCGCGGCCATCAGCCGTATGCAGCCCAGGTTTGTCGGCGAGGAAGGTAATTGTGTGGGTGGCGCGCACTGCGATGCCGTCCGGGCCGATCACGGCGCCGGTATCGGCATCCAGCCCGCTCGGTACGTCAAGCGCCAGGATCGGGCAGCGCAGGCTGTCGAGCGAGGCCACCAGCTCGCGGTATTCACCGTCGAGAGGGCGCGTGAGGCCGATGCCGAACAGGCCGTCGACCACCAGGGCCCAGTCGGCGTCCGGCGGCAGCATGTCGATGAAGCCGACGGTGCCCGCGCGGGCGCGCTCGTGGGCGCTGGCCGCTTCGTCCGTAGTCTCGCGCTGGCCCGGCAGATGCAGCACGGTGGCATCGACGCCGGCATCGGCCAGGATGGCCGCCATCTCGAGCGCGTCGCCGCCATTGTTGCCGGGGCCGGCCAAGAGCAGCACCGGGCGGTCGCGCCGCTCGCCCAGCAGTTCGAGGGCGAAGCGGGCGGCGGCTTCGCCGGCGCGGCGCATGAGCGTGCCGGGCTCCACTCCAGCATAGGCAGCCCGCTCGATCTCGCGCAGCTGCGCGACGGAGTAGAGGTCGGTATTCATGAAGGTATTGTCATGCATTTTCGCCAAAACGGTCGCGCGGCCGGACTACAATAGTCGTTTCAGAAGCAGCGCAGGGGTATTTACATGGATTGGCAGTTCTGGATCGACCGCGGCGGCACCTTCACCGATATCGTGGCGCGCAAGCCGGACGGGCAGCTGGTGACGCACAAGCTGCTGTCGGAGAACCCCGAGCAGTACCGCGACGCGGCGGTGGCCGGCATCCGCTACCTGCTGGGTCTTGCGGACGGCGAGCCGGTCCCGGTGGCGCAGGTGGAAGCCGTCAAGATGGGCACCACGGTCGCCACCAACGCGCTGCTGGAGCGCAAGGGCGAGCCGACCGTGCTGGCGATCACGCGGGGCTTTCGCGATGCCCTGCGTATCGCCTACCAGAACCGTCCGCGCCTGTTCGACCGCCACATCGTGCTGCCCGAGCTGCTGTATGCGGACGTCGTCGAGATCGACGAGCGCATGGGCGCTCACGGCGACGTGGTGCAGCCGCTGGACGAAGCCGCCACCCGCGCCGCGCTGCAGCAGGCTTTCGCGCGCGGTGTGCGCTCGATCGCCATCGTCTTCATGCATGGCTACCGCTACAGCTCCCACGAAGCGGCCACGGCCCGCATCGCGCGCGAGATCGGCTATTCACAGGTCTCGGTGTCGCACGAAGTCAGCCCCCTGATGAAGCTGGTGGCGCGCGGCGACACCACGGTGGTCGACGCCTACCTGTCGCCCATCCTGCGCCGCTACGTCGACCAGGTCGCCGGCGAACTGCCGGGCGTGAACCTGCAGTTCATGCAGTCGAGCGGCGGCCTGACCGATGCACGCGCCTTCCAGGGCAAGGACAGCATCCTGTCCGGCCCGGCGGGCGGCATCGTCGGCATGGTGCGCGCCAGCCGGCTGGCCGGGTTCGAGCGCGTGATCGGCTTCGACATGGGCGGCACCTCGACCGACGTCTCGCATTTCTCGGGAGAGTTCGAGCGGGTGTTCGAGACCCAGGTGGCCGGTGTGCGGATGCGCGCGCCGATGATGAGCATCCACACCGTGGCCGCCGGCGGCGGCTCGGTCCTGCATTTCGACGGCACCCGCTACCGCGTGGGACCCGACAGCGCCGGCGCCAATCCCGGCCCGGCCAGCTACCGTCGCGGCGGCCCGCTCGCGGTCACCGACTGCAACGTCATGCTCGGCAAGATCCAGCCGCAGCACTTCCCGCGCCTGTTCGGCAAAGGCGGCGACGAGCCGCTGGACCTGGACGCGGTGCGCGCCGGCTTCGCCGCGATGGCGCAGCAAATCGGCGAGGCCACTGGCAGCGTTCCGACGCCGGAAGCGGTGGCCGAAGGCTTCATCCAGATCGCAGTTGGCAACATGGCCAACGCGATCAAGCAGATCTCGGTGCAGCGCGGCCACGACGTCACCGAGTACGCGCTGACCAGCTTCGGCGGCGCCGGCGGCCAGCACGCCTGCCTGGTTGCCGATGCGCTGGGCATGAAGACGGTGTTCATCCACTCGCTTGCGGGTGTGCTCTCGGCTTACGGCATGGGCCTGGCCGACCAGACCGCGATGCGCGAGCAGGCAGTCGAACAGCGCCTGAAAGACGCCGGCAGCAAGGCGCTCGCCACACGGCTGGCGGCGCTGGGGACCAAGGCGCGCGACCAGCTGCTGGGGCAGGGCGTGGATGCGGCAAGGATCGAACTGGTGCAGCGCGTGCACCTGCGCTACGAAGGGACCGATTCGGCCATCGTCGTGCCTTTCGCTGACGTGGATGCCATGCAGGCTGCCTTCGAGCAGGCCTACAAGCGCCGTTACTCCTTCCTGATGCCCTCGCGTGGGCTGGTGGTCGAGGCGGTGTCGGTGGAAGCCATCGGGCACTCCGACGCGCCAGCCGAAGCACAGGCGCAGGCCACCTCTGGCGGCGCCCAGCCAATGGCGGGCGAGCAGGTGCGCATGTTCAGTGGCGGCGCCTGGGTCGATACCGGTGTGTTCCTGCGCGACGCCATTCGACCAGGCGACATCGTGCGCGGTCCGGCCATCATCGCTGAAGCGAATGCGACCACGGTCGTGGAGCAGGGCTGGCAGGCGCAGGTGACGCCATACAATCACCTAATGCTGCGCCGCGTGGAGGCGCTGCCCGAGCGGCGCGCCATCGGCACCACGGCCGACCCGGTGATGCTGGAAATCTTCAACAACCTGTTCATGTCGATCGCCGAGCAGATGGGCCTGCGCCTGCAGAACACGGCCTACTCGGTGAACATCAAGGAGCGCCTCGACTTCAGCTGCGCGATCTTCGACGCCGACGGCAACCTGGTCGCCAATGCACCGCACATGCCGGTGCACCTGGGCTCGATGGGCGAGAGCATCAAGACCGTGATGCGCAAGAACGCGGGCCAAATGAAAGCGGGCGACGTCTACGTGCTGAACGACCCGTATAACGGCGGTACCCACCTGCCGGACGTGACCGTGATCTCGCCCGTGTTCGACGAAGCCGGTCGCGAGATCCTCTTTTACGTCGGCTCGCGCGGCCACCATGCGGACATCGGCGGCACCACGCCTGGATCGATGCCGCCGGACTCGGACCACATCGAGCAGGAGGGCGTCCTGATCGACAATTTCAAGCTGGTCGACGGCATTGACGGCGTGCTGCGCGAGCAGGAAACGCGGGCCTTGCTGACGGGCGCGCGCTACCCGGCGCGCAACCCGGACCAGAACATGGCCGACCTGCGCGCCCAGGTGGCGGCGAACCAGAAGGGTGTCGAAGAGCTGCACAAGATGGTGGCCCATTTCGGTCTGGACGTCGTGCGCGCCTATATGGGGCACGTGCAGGACAACGCCGAGGAAGCGGTGCGGCGCGTGATCTCGGCGCTGAGGGACGGCCACTACAGCTACGATCTGGACAACGGCGCGCGCATCGAGGTGGCGATCCGCGTCGACCGCCTAAGGCGCAGCGCGGAGGTCGATTTCACCGGCACCTCCGGCCAGCTGCCGAACAACTTCAACGCGCCCTCGAGCGTGTGCATGGCGGCGGTGCTGTACGTGTTCCGCACGCTGGTCGACGATGAGATTCCGCTGAACGGCGGCTGCCTCAAGCCGCTCAAGGTGATCATCCCGCCGGGCTCGATGCTGAACCCGCACTATCCGGCCTCGGTCGTATCGGGCAACGTCGAGACCTCGACCTGCATCACCAATGCGCTGTATGGCGCACTGGGCGTGATGGCGGCCAGCCAGGGAACGATGAACAACTTCACTTTCGGGAATGCACGCTACCAGTACTACGAAACCATCTCGGGCGGCTCGGGAGCGGGCGAGGGCTTCGACGGCACCGACGTGGTCCAGACCAACATGACCAATTCGCGCCTGACCGATCCGGAGATCCTCGAGTTCCGCTTCCCTGTGCGCCTGGAGAGCTACGAGATTCGCCAGGGCTCGGGCGGCGCCGGGCGCTGGCACGGCGGCAACGGCGGTGTGCGCAAGGTCCGCTTCCTGGAGCCGATGACGGCGGCGATCCTGTCGAACAACCGCATCCATGCGCCCTTCGGCATGGCGGGCGGCGAACCGGCCGCGCGCGGACGCAACACGGTCGTGCGTGCGGACGGTAGCGTGGAAGCGCTGGGCCACATCGGCAAGGTCGGTATGGCGGCGGGCGATGTGTTCGTGATCGAGACGCCGGGCGGCGGCGGATTCGGACACCCGAAGGACGCCTGAGCGTCGTTCTCTGAGGCTTGATTGGGCCGCCGCTGTTTTGCGCCGGCCGTGAGAATTGACGTCTTTTGACAGGGCATTCGCTTGCTAGACTTGCGCTCCGTTCGTTCGACCCGGGCTTTCCATGCGAGTGATTTGCCCGAAGTGCAGCCATGTGCGTCCGCTCGATGCCTCCAACCCGGACTGGCAATGCCCCAGCTGCCTGGTGTGCTATGCCAAGGTCAACGGCCGGGAACCGGTGCCTGCGCGCCCCGCGCACAAGGCGCAGATCGCCTTGCGGCCAGGCAGGCAGCTGGGTTGGCTCATTCTCGCGATCCCGCTGCTGGCCTTCGGCTGGGGCGCGAACTCGTATCTCGAGCGCCGCGGAACCGCGGAGGAAGTCAGCGCTGCGACCGAACACGAAGACATGGTACCGGGCGTGGCGGCGCTCGACGCGGCGCTACATGCATCCGGCGTCGACGCCACGCTGCTGGAGGAACTCGCCGGGCGTCTGGAGAAAAGCTGCGCGCGCAACAAGTTCGGATTGAGCGAAAGCGCCTGCATCGAACGCCTGCGCGAACGCGAGGACGTTTGCGCAACGGCGACCGCGCAGCGCTTTCCCGGCGAGATCGGCCAGACCAGCCGCCTGCAGAAGATCACAGTCGCCTACGTCGGCTGCATCTTCGAGCAAGGCTGAGGTAACGCGCCCCGCTTCAGGCGCCCGGCACGAAACGCCCGCTGCGGCGCAGGGTCCAGGCGCCGTCGCCGCCCAGCCACAGCGCGAGCGAGGCCACGACGAGAAAGACCGGATACTCCCAGCCGCCGCCGGCGCTGGTGTGGACCCAGCCATTCGGCAGGTGCACCCAGGCGGCGGCGACCATTACCGGGACCAGCAGCAGCGCCGCCTGGCGCGCATAGATCCCGAGCAGCAGGGCAATGCCGCCGGCCAGTTCCAGCACGAAGACCGGGTAGGCCATCCAGCCCGGGAAGCCGACGCTGGCGAAAAACTGGGCCGTGCCGGGCAGCGTGAAGACCAGGAGTTTGAGCAGCGCGTGGGCGATCCACATGAGCCCGAGCGCGCCGCGCAGCAGGGTAAGACCAAGTTCGGATGCGGCAGGCGTGGCCGAGGGCATGGAAGCGTAGACAGCGGTAGTGTTCATTGCGGATCTCCTTGTATGTGGAGCCCGCAGTCTACGTTTGCGCGAATGCAATGGGAATGCGCGCAGGCGCAAGTCCTGGTTGCAGCGCTGCAATCAGCTTCAGGTCGAGATACCGTACTTGCGTTTGGCCTGCTGGAATTCTTCGTTCAGTGCAGCCAGGGTTTGCGCGAATGCAATGGGAATGCGCGCAGGCGCAAGTCCTGGTTGCAGCGCTGCAATCAGCTTCAGGTCGAGATACCGTACTTGCGTTTGGCCTGCTGGAATTCTTCGTTCAGTGCAGCCAGGCGTGGATGCGCCGGGTCGATTGCACGCAGCCGCTCGATCTGTTCGGCGGCCACTTCGCTGAGCGTGTGATCCCAGCCCAGTTCGTTCACCTGGCGCAGGATGCCGCCCGCCACCGCCACCATCACCTGCAGATTTCCCGGCGCCATATGCAGCGCCTCGAGCAAGGTCTGGACGGCGCCGCGTACGTCGCCCATATTGCGCTTCTCATCCGCCACCCCGAGCAGGATCTGGGCCTGGGCGCGCAGCTGCTGGCCCATGCCGTCGGCCAGGTCGGGACGGCCGGCGCGCACGAACACGCCCATCGCCTGGTCCACCGACACCTGGCTGGCGGTGTCGTGCATGACGGTCATCATGACGCTGGAAGCCTGCTCGTCGAGCTGATGCTCCAGGCAGGCCTGGGCCAGTCCGATCTTCAGGTTCGAGGACAGCCCGCTGCTGGTGCGCGCCGCGCTGACCGCGTTCGAGAGTTCCGCCACGGCGGCGCTGACATTGCCCATTTTTTCCTGCAGCAGGGCGTTCGAATAGGCCTTGCAGGCGTCGACGTTGGCGTTGCCGCGCATCGAGCGTTCCAGGTCGCGGATCACGCCGCCGGCGCCGGTGACGTCGCCGCGGGTGACCAGGGCCTTGACCAGGTTGACGTGGTCTTCGGGATTGCGAAATTCCGAGTAGCGCGCCTTGGTGACCACCTGCTTGAAGGATTTCTCGGCCGCTTCCGCGTCGCCGTTTTCCATGGCGACTTCGCCGAGCTTGCGCAGGCGGCGCACCATGTGCGGCGAGATCGAGACCGCTTCTTCCAGCACTTTCTGCGCATCGTTCGAAGCGCCCAGCTGCTCGTGGCAGCGCGCCAGCAGGTCGTAGGCCGCCATCAGGCGCGGATTGGCCTGCACCAGCTGCTCCAGCGTGTCGCGCGCGTCCTCGAACTGGCCCTGCGCGACCATGGTGCGCGCCAACCCGAGGCCTGCCCAGCCCAGCGGGCGCTCCGCCAGCACGTCGCGGTAGATCGACCCGGCCTGGGCATGCTCGCCGACCGACACGTGCAGCTCGGCCTTCAGGCGCAGGAAATCGAGCGCGTAGCGCGGGCTGGCAATCGCCGCGGTGGCGCAGGCGCGGATGGCGTCGACCGGCTTGCCTTGCGCCGCCAGCTGCCAGACCGGGAGCAGGGCGGTGCGGCGTTCCAGCGCGCGCTTGATGCGGGTGCTGAGCATCTCGACGGTGAAAGGCTTGAGCACGTAGTCGGTCGGGGTCAGCTCGGCCGCGCTGACCACCTTGTCGTACACGCCCTCGGAGGTAAGCATGATGAAGATGGTCGAGGCCGTGATCAATCGGTGGTGGCGCAGGTCTTCCAGGAGCTGCTGGCCGTCCTGGCCGTCGCCGGACGGGCCGCCCAGGTCGTACTCGCAGAGGATGATGTCGTAGCTGCGCTTGGCCAGCTGCTTGATCGCGGTGCTGGCATTGATCGCCGACTCGACTTTCGTAATGCCGGTCTGGTTCAGCATGTTTTGCAGGCTGCCGCGCATCCCCTGGTTGGGATCGACGATCAGGACCGACAGGTTGGCGTTCTCTTGCATGTGCTCCGTTCCTCGTGAAGTGCGTACGCACCGAGTGTCATTATGTAGCCCTTACAATACCGATAAGTTCCTGCAGGATCAAGAAATGTCCGTTCTACAAGGTGAACCCTGACGGGAATGCAACGCTGCACTGCAACACTGTATAATGGCGGGCTATCTTCCACCCTAGCAGCTACGCTGCATCAACCAACTTCTCAGCCATGTTGATTCTGCCGGGTTCCAACGCCCTTTCCGCCTTTCGTAGCCAACGCCTCCTGTCGCAGCTCCAAGCCGTCGCCCCGTCGATCGCCGCAGTCCAGGCACGCTTCTACCACTTCATCGACGCCAGTGCGCCGCTGAGCACTGAGGATACCGAGCGCCTCGCCGCCATGCTGACCTATGGTGAGCCGGCCGCCGAGACGCTGTACGAAGGTGTGAGCGAGGAGTTCTTCGTGATCCCGCGCCTGGGCACGATCTCGCCGTGGGCCTCGAAGGCCACCGACATCGCCCACAACTGCGGCATGGCGCACGTGCACCGCATCGAGCGTGGCGTCGGCTACACCGTCGTGCTCAAGGGCGGCATCCTCGGCACCGGCATCGGCGCCCCGAAGAAGCTGGCGGACGACGAGATCGCGGCCGTGGCAAGCCTGCTGCACGACCGCATGACCGAAACCGTGCTGCGCAGCGCCGACCAGGCGCAGCGCCTGTTCGACGAACTCGAAGGCCGTCCGCTCGAGACCGTGGACGTGCTTGGCCAGGGCCGCGAAGCGCTGGTGCGTGCGAATACGGAGCTGGGCCTGGCGATGTCGACCGACGAGATCGACTACCTGCACGAGGCTTTCACCCGCGCCCAGCGTAATCCGACCGACGTCGAGCTGATGATGTTCGCCCAGGCGAACTCGGAACACTGCCGCCACAAGATCTTCAACGCGGACTGGATCATCGATGGCGTGAAGCAGGACAAGTCGCTGTTCGGTATGATCAAGAACACGCACCAGCTTCAACCCCGCGGCACCGTGGTCGCCTACAGCGACAACTCCTCGATCATCGAGGGCGCTACCGTGACCCGCTTCTTCCCGCGCCTGGGGCAGGAATACGGCCCGTCGACGGAACTGGTGCACATCCTGATGAAGGTCGAGACCCACAACCACCCGACTGCGATTTCCCCGTTCCCGGGCGCCTCGACCGGCGCCGGCGGCGAGATCCGCGACGAAGGCGCGACCGGCCGCGGCGCCAAGCCGAAGGCCGGCCTGACCGGCTTTACCGTGTCGAACCTGCTGATCCCCGGCGCCCGGCGTCCGTGGGAGAACGCGAGCGACGTGACCAAGGGCGAAGCCGGCCTGGTGGATGCGGTGTACGGCAAGCCGGAACGCATCGCCTCGCCGCTGCAGATCATGATCGACGGCCCGATCGGCGGCGCCGCCTTCAGCAACGAATTCGGCCGTCCGGTGTTGGGCGGTTACTTCCGTACCTATGAACAGAACGTCGGCGCCGCCGGCAACGTGTACGGCTACCACAAGCCGATCATGATCGCGGGCGGCATCGGCAACATTTCAAGCGAGCACACCCACAAAGACGAAATCCCGGTCGGCAGCCTGCTGATCCAGCTAGGCGGCCCGGGCATGCGCATCGGTATGGGCGGCTCGGCCGCGTCCTCGATGGCGACCGGTACCAACACCGCCGACCTGGACTTCGACTCGGTCCAGCGCGGCAACCCGGAAATGGAACGCCGCGCCCAGGAAGTCATCAACGGCTGCTGGCAGATGGGCGCGGACAATCCGATCATCTCGATCCACGACGTGGGCGCGGGCGGCCTGTCGAACGCCTTCCCGGAAATCGTCAACGACGCCAAGCGCGGTGCAATTTTCGACCTGCGCAAGGTCCCGCTCGAAGAGTCGGGCATGGCGCCGAAGGAGATCTGGTCCAACGAATCGCAGGAGCGCTACGTGCTGGCGATCGCGCCGATGGACCTCGACAAGTTCGCCGCGATCTGCGAGCGCGAGCGCTGCCCGTACGCGGTGGTTGGCACCGCGACCGAGGAACGCCAGCTGAAGGTGATTGACCCGCTGGCGGGCAACAATCCCGTCGACATGCCGATGGACGTCCTGCTCGGCAAGCCGCCGAAGATGCTGCGCGACGTCGAGCACGTGACTTACCAGTTCCCGGCCATCGACCTGACCGGCATCGAACTGGTGGAAGCCGCGCGCCGCGTACTGCTGCTGCCAACCGTCGCCGACAAATCCTTCCTGATCACCATTGGCGACCGCACCGTGGGCGCCATGACCGTGCGCGACCAGATGGTCGGCCCATGGCAGGTGCCGGTCGCCGACTGCGCCGTCACCGCGATGTCCTACGACGGCTTCGTGGGCGAAGCGATGGCGATGGGCGAGCGCACCCCGCTGGCCGTGATCAACGCCGCCGCATCGGGCCGCATGGCCGTGGGCGAGGCGATCACCAACATCGCCGCCGCGGCGATCGACGACATCTCCGACATCAAGCTGTCGGCCAACTGGATGGCGGCCTGCGGCCAGCCGGGCCAGGACGCCGCCCTGTTCGATACGGTGAAGGCGGTGGGCATGGAGCTGTGCCCAGCGCTGGGCGTGTCGATCCCGGTCGGCAAGGATTCGCTGTCGATGCGCACCACCTGGAACGACGACGGTAGCAACAAGTCCGTTATCTCGCCGGTGTCGCTGATCGTCTCGGCCTTTGCGCCAGTGCCGGACGTGCGTCGTTCGCTGACGCCGCAGCTGCGCACCGATCTGGGCGACACCGCACTGGTGCTGGTCGACCTTGGCCGCGGCAAGAACCGTCTCGGTGCCTCCGCCCTGGCCCAGGTGACCCAGCAGATCGGCGACAGCGTGCCCGACGTCGATGCACCGGAAGACCTGAAGGCCTTCTTCAACGCCATCCAGCGCTTGAACCGCGAAGGCAAGCTGCTGGCCTACCACGACCGTTCGGACGGCGGCCTGTATGCCACCCTGGCCGAGATGGCCTTCGCCGGCCGCGCCGGCGTGTCCGTCAACCTCGACATCCTGACCATGGAGGGCGAGCACGCTTCCGACTGGGGCGACGCCAAGAACTGGACCTCCCAGGTGGGCGAGCGCCGCAACGAGATGACCCTGCGCGCGCTGTTCAGCGAGGAGCTGGGCGCCGTGCTGCAGGTGAAGGCAGACGACAAGCAGGCCGTGATGGCGGTCCTGCGCGAGCTGGGCCTGGGCGCCTGCAGCCACATCATCGGCAAGCTGAACGACCGTGGCGTGATCGAATTCACCCGCGACGCCAAGGTGATCTATAGCGAGAAGCGCAGCGAGCTGCACCGCCTGTGGAGCGAGACCAGCTGGCGCATCGCGCGCCTGCGCGACAATCCGGATTGCGTCGACCAGGAATACGACCGCCTGCTGGACGAAAGCGATCCGGGCATGACCCCGGTCGTGACGTTCGACCTGCGCGACAACGTGGCGGCGCCATTCATCGCGACTGGCGTGCGTCCGCGCGTGGCGATCCTGCGCGAGCAGGGCGTCAACTCGCACATCGAGACGGCCTGGGCCATGCACGAAGCGGGCTTCGCGGCCATCGACGTGCACATGAGCGACCTGATCGCGGGCCGCGCCAAGCTGGATGACTTCAAGGGCATCATCGCGGTGGGCGGCTTCTCCTACGGCGACGTGCTGGGCGCGGGCGAAGGCTGGGCCAAGACCATCCTGTTCAATCCGCAGCTGGCGGACCAGTTCGCGAAGTTCTTTGCGCGCCAGGATACCTTCGGCATGGGCGTCTGCAACGGCTGCCAGATGCTGAGCAACCTGAAGTCGATCATCCCGGGCGCGCACGCCTGGCCGAAGTTCACCCGCAACAAGTCGGAACAGTTCGAAGCGCGCTTCGGCATGGTCGAGGTGCTGGATTCGCCGTCGATCTTCTTTGCCGGCATGGCGGGCACCCAGGCCCCGATCGCCATCGCCCACGGCGAAGGCTTCGCCGACTTCTCGCTGACCGGCGATTTGAATGGCGTGGTGAAGGCGATGCGCTACATCGACAACCGCGGCCAGGCCACCGAGACCTATCCGTTCAACCCGAACGGCTCGCCGGGCGGCCTGACCGCCGTGACGACCGAGGACGGCCGCTTCACCGCCATGATGCCGCACGGCGAGCGCGTGTTCCGCACCGTCGTGCACTCGTGGGCGCCGGAGACCTGGCCGGACGAGTCGCCATGGATGCGCATGTTCCGCAATGCGCGCAAGTGGGTCGGCTAAGCGTTTGAGTCCACAACGAAAAGCGCCTCCTCGGAGGCGCTTTTTTCATGTCTGCAGAGGCTCAGCTGCCCCAGATCGGCTCGTCCGGGGTGCCGTTGCCGCCAGGCGTACCCGGGGTCTTGCCGGCGCCCGCACCGGCGCCGCCGAGTGTGCCGCCGCCGGCACCGCCGCTGTCATTGGCACGGCCGCCGCCACCGCCAGTGCCGGTATCGCCACCGCCACCGCCGCCGCCCGTTTCCGGCCGGCCAGCGCTGCCGCGGCTGGTCTGCGCGGCGCCCGCGGGCATGGCGTTGGCATCAGGCGGGGAGGGCAGGAAGTCGCCCGCCTGGCTGTCGCCGCCATGGGCGCCGCCCGTGTAGTGGCCGGCGTTCGACTGTACCGCGCCCGCGCCCGCTTGCTGGGGCGGCACCTGGTATTGCCACAGCCCGCCTTGCTTGTTCGGTTTTTCCTTGTCCATGCTGTCCTCCTGTTGGAACGATCGCCAGATAGATGGTAGTCCCATCTGGCGGGCGTTCAATAGGACCAGCGAGCAGGCGTGCGTAGGAGAGGGCGCAGGGCTGCTCGAGCCAAGGGAGGATCAGGACCGGTCGGTACCGGCCGAGCCGCTCATGTTGCCGTCCGCATTGCTCGCCATGTCCGGCGGGCCGCCGGCCGCGCCGCCATTGGCCTGGGCTTCGCGGCTGGCCTGGATGCCGCCCAGGGTAGCGCCGGTGGGGTCGGTCGCGCTGCCGGCGCCGCTTAGTGGCTGTCCTGGCGCATTGACGTTGCTTTCCGGCGGTGCGCTGACGATCCCGCCGCCATGTCCCGCCGCATTGGCTGTGTAGTGTCCCGCATTCGATTCGGCGGCGCCGGCCCCGCTACCTGGCGGCGGCACCTGGTAGCGCCAAACGGGCTCCGCCGACTGGTCGCTGCCTGCGCCGGAGCCCATCGGTGCGCCGGCTGCGCCCGGCAAGGACATGTCTTCGCCCGGACCTTCGCGACCGCCGTCGAGTGCTTTTCCGTCCTGATTCCGTTTATCGGTATTCATGATGGTCTCCTGTGTAGTTGGCCTTGTAGACGATCTTAGTCATCCGGGCAGGAGATTGAATAGGCGCACGTTCCGCGCCGGCGTAGGAGGGGTCTGAACCCGCAGCTGCATTCAGGAAAAATTTCTATGAGAATCAAGCGTTTGCAAGGATGAGTTCACGCAAGGCTTGATGTCGGCCTCAGCGCATGATGAAGCTAAGGCGGCCTGGGCCGTCTCAACTTCCACGGAGGAACACATGATTGTCCGTTTCCGCTCGTCGCAACTTGCCGTTCGACTCATCCTCGCCGCGGGCCTTGTGCTCGGCATCGGCATCAGTCCAGCCGTGTCGGCGCAGGAAATCATGCGAGCGCCTGCGGCGGTCGCCTGCGACAACCTGCTGCTGGCCGAGGGCGCCACTCCGGAAGCGCTGCTGGCCGACTGCACCTGCCCGCCGAAGGGCTGCGTGCGCACCCAGGGCTACTGGGGCAACAAGCCGGGCGTGGTCTGGCCCAGAGGATATAGCCGCAACGCGAGCTTCTTCCGCAGTGGGCTCACCTGGCAGCAGGTGCTCGACAGCCCGGTACGGGGCGACGCCTACTTCATCCTGGCCCACCAGTACATCGCGGCGGTGCTGAATATCGGCGCCGGCGCCTCGGCGCCGAACAGCCTGCGCTCGATCGTGCTCGCGTCCGGCGCCTGGTTCGCCAGCGCCGTGCCCGGCACCTGCGTCAAGGGCGCCTGCCAGCTGCAGCGTTCCTGGGGCAGCGTGCTCGACGAGTACAACAACGGCGACTATCCGGGAGCGCCGAAGCACTGCGACGAGGACTGAGCGGCATTCTCGCGACGAAAAAAAAGCGCTCCCTCGGGAGCGCCTCTTCGATCGGCAAGTCGTGCTTACTGGATCTTGGCCTTCTTGACCAGGCTTTCGCGGTACTGCGCCAGCTGACGCTGCTGCAGCTGTTCCGCGACTTGCTGCTTGACTTCGTCCAGGGCCGGGATCTTGGCTGCGCGCACGTCTTCCAGCTTGATGACGTGGAAACCGTACTGGCTCTTCACCGGGGTGTCGGTGATGGCGCCTTTTTGCAGCGAGACCATGGCTTTCGAGAACTCAGGCACGTAGTTGGCCGGGCTTGCCCAGTCCAGGTCGCCGCCGTTGGCCGCCGAACCGTCTTTCGACTGGGCCTTGGCCAGCTCGTCGAACTTGGCGCCGCCCTTCAGCTTGGTGATGATGGCCTTGGCTTCGTCTTCGGTCGCAACCAGGATGTGGCGTGCGTGGTATTCCTTGTCGCCAACCTGAGCCTTGTAGCGGTCGTACTCGGCCTTGATCTCGGCGTCCTTGATCGGGTTCTTCTTGACGTAGTCGGCCAGCATCGCATTGATGATGATGCTCTGGCGGGCGTTGTCGATGGCTGCCTTGACGTCGGCGCGGCCGCCGATGCCTGCCTTGTCGGCTTCCTGGATCAGGACTTCGCGGCCGATCAGGTCTTTCTTGATTGCGTCACGCAGCTGCGGCGAATCGGTGGCGCGGCCTTGCGCGACCACTTGCTTGACCAGCTGGTCAACCTTTGCCGCCGGGATGGGCTTGCCATTGACGGTGGCGACGTTCTGCGCGAATGCAGGCGCGGCGAGCATCGCGGTCACGGCCAGGCTGATTGCCAAAGACAGGCGGGCTTGCTTCAAAATCATTGTTAAGTCCTATCTAAACACGAAAAGTTCGCCGCGCGGCGGCAAGAACCGGTGCCGTCAAGCACCGGCGGTAGTACATCTTACTGCACCTTTGCCTTTTTGACCATTTGCTCACGGTAGGCCGCGAGCTTTTGCTGGGCGATGGCATCGGCGATCTGCGGCTTGACTTCTTCCAGCGCCGGCAGCTTGGCCGCGCGGGTGTCGTCCAGCTTGATGACGTGGAAGCCGTTGGCGGTCTTCACCGGCTTCTCGGTGACGGCGCCTTTCTGCAGGCCGGTTAGACCGGCGGCGAATTCAGGGCCGAAGGAGGCCGGGACTGCCCAGTCCAGGTCGCCGCCGGTGTTGGCGGTGCCGGTGTCCTTCGACTGCTTGGCCAGGTCTTCGAACTTGGCGCCGCCCTTGATCTTGGCGATCACGGCGTTCGCTTCGGCTTCGGTATCCAGCAGGATGTGGCGCACGTGGTATTCCTTGTCGCCGGTCTGGGCCTTGAACTTGTCGTACTCGGCCTTGATTTCAGCGTCGGTCACCGGGTTCTTGGTGATGTAGTCACGGGCCAGCTGGTTGACGACGATGGCCTGGCGGGCGTTGTCGAGCGCCTGCTTGACTTCCGGCTTCTTGTCGTAGCCCTGCTTGATGGCTTCCTGCATCAGCACTTCGCGGGCGATCATTTCCTGCTTGATCGCCATGCGCAGCTGCGGCGAGTCCTCGCCCTGGCCGGCAGCGACCAGCTGCTTGACGGCTTCGTCAACGCGCGAGGTCGGGATGGCTTTGCCGTTCACGACGGCGAGGTTCTGCGCAAAGGCAGGTGCTGCGGCAACGGCGATCAGAGCTAACAGCAGGCGTGCTGGCTTAAAAGTCATTTCTGGAATTCCTGTGGAGGGATGTGCTTGGACGAGATTTGATTAGTTCTTGTACTTCAAGTTCTGGTACTTCGCGTTATAGATTGTCGGCCACTATTCTTAAAGCTGACTGAAATGATGAGTTCAGGACTGTTCCGAGGGCGTCTGGGCAGTAATGGCCAGCGCATGGATTTCGGCCTTATTGATCATTTCGTGAACGGCATCATACACAAGACGATGGCGCATGACCAGCGTGAGGCCCTGGAACTTGTCGGACACGATTTTCACGCTGTAATGGCTGCCGCCCGAGGCGGCGCCGGCGTGCCCGGCATGCAGATGCGAGTCGTCGGTGATCTCGAGCACGGACGGCGCAAGTTCGGCCTGCAGGCGCTCGCGCAGGCGTTCGGTGCGGTTAGCTTCCATTTTGAGCGTCCTCCTGGATATGTTTGGACAGGAACAGCGATTGGATGATGATGAAGGCAAACAGGATGCCGGTGATGCCGAACAGCTTGAAACTGACCCAGGCGCCGGTATCGCTACGGAAGACCACGAAGGCCATCAAGAGGTTCAGCAGCCCGAGCCCGACGAAGAAACCGATCCAGGCGTACAGTACGCGATTCCAGACCGCGTCCGGCAGGTTCATCGCGCCGCCGAGGGCCGTGCGCATCAGGTTCTTGCGGTAGATCAGGTGGGCCAGCAGCAGGGCGGCGCCGAAGGCCCAGTACAGGATGGTCGGCTTCCACTTGATGAAGGTGTCGTCGTGGAAGTAGATGGTGGCGCCGCCGGCGACCACGACCACGCCCAGCGACAGCCACAGCATGCCATCGACCTTCTTGCGGCGCGCCAGCAGGTAGACGATCTGCAGCACGGTGGCCAGGATCGTCACCGCGGTGGCGAGCAGGATCGGCGACTGCGAGGCCGGCACCGCACCGCCCGAGATCAGGAAACCGAGGTAGTCGGTAGTCAGGCCGTGGGCCCATTCCTGGTTGTTTTCGCCATACTTGTAGATGCCGAAGAACAGGATCACCGGCAGCATGTCGAACAAGAACTTGATCATATCTGTACTTTCTTAGAGCGGCTCGAAACGCATCGCGGCGGAATTGATGCAGTAGCGCAGGCCGGTCGGCGGCGGGCCGTCCGGGAACACGTGGCCGAGGTGGGCGTCGCAGACCGCGCAGATGATCTCGGTGCGCACCATGCCGTGGGTGCGGTCGACCTTCTCGATGACGTTGTCCGGGTCGAGCGCCTTGAAATAGCTCGGCCAGCCGCAGCCGGAATCGAACTTGGCGTCGGATTCGAACAGCGGGGTGTCGCAGCACACGCAGTGGTAGATGCCGTGCTCATGGTGGTCCCAGTACTTGCCGGTGAAGGCGCGCTCGGTCGCCGCGTGGCGCGTCACCTGGTATTCCATCGGGTCGAGCTGTGCGCGCCATTCGGCGTCGCTCTTGGTCACTTTGTCGTTCATGGTCGTCTTCTCGGGTCTCAGGAAGAGCAGCTCACTTCGAGGTGGGCTGCCCAATCGGGCGGCAGGGCCGCATAGGATTCGTTCTCGGGCTGTTCGTCGAAGGGGCGCTCGAGGATGGCCAGCAGCTTGTGGACGCCGCTGTAGTCGCCATTCTGGGCCTGTTCGATGGCGGTCTGGGCCAGGTAGTTGCGCAGTACGTATTTCGGGTTGGTGCGGTGCATGGCGGCGCGGCGAACCTCGTCCCGGCTGTCTTCCGCTTTCAGGCGCGCGCGGTACTGGACGGCCCAGGCGTCGAAGGCTTCGCGGTCGAGGAACAGGTCGCGCAGGGGCGCATCCTGTTCTGGGCCGCCTTCCACCTGGAGATCGCCCAGGCGCCGGAAGAACAGCGTGAAGTCGGCATGGTTCGCCTGCAGCAGCTGGAACATGGCGTCGAACAGGGCGCTGTCGCCGTCGCGCGCATCGAACAGGCCGAGCTTGGCGTGCAGCAGCTCGTCCAGCCGGGCGCCGAAGGCGGGGCGGTAGACATCCAGCGCTTCCTCGGTGTCTTCGGGCGTACCGATCAGCGGCAGCAGGGCGTTGCCGAGGGCGTAGCAATTCCAGTGGCCCACCGGCACCTGGTTGGCATAGGAATAGCGCCCGCCCTGGTCGGTATGGTTGCAGATGTGGTTAGCATCGAACGCTTCCATGAAGCCGAAGGGGCCGTAATCCAGGGTCAGTCCCAGGATCGACATATTGTCGGTGTTCATGACGCCGTGCATGAAGCCCACCGCCTGCCACCCCGCGATCATGCGCGCGGTCCGGCGCGTCACCTCGGCAAGCAGTTCCTTGTAGGGATTGGCGGCGCCGGCGAATTCCGGGTACCAGTTCTTGATGACGTAGTCGGCCAGCAGGCGCAGTTCGTCCTGCTTATTACGATAGTGCCAGTGCTCGAAGGAGCCGAAACGCACGAAGGTCGGCGCCATCCGCGTCACCACCGCGGCGGTCTCGACGGTTTCGCGCATCACGCGCTGGTGCGAGCCGGTCAGCATCAGGGCGCGCGTGGTCGGGATACCGAGCGCGGCCATCGCCTCGGAGCACAGGAATTCGCGGATCGAGGAGCGCAGCACGGCACGGCCGTCGCCCATGCGCGAATAGGGCGTCAGGCCGGCGCCCTTGAGCTGAACTTCCATCGAACCATTCGCGGCCGGCAGGTCGCCGAGCACGATCGCGCGGCCGTCGCCCAGCTGGCCGGCCCAGACGCCGAACTGGTGGCCGGAATACACGGCGGACAGCGGCTGCGAGCGCACCGCCACCTTGTTACCGGTGAAAACGTCGACGAAATCCTGCTGCGCCAGGGCTTGCGGATCGAGTCCCACCAGCGCTGCCGCGGGAGCGCTGGCAGCGATGAAGTAGGGCGACGGCAGAGGCGTCGGCATCAGCCGGGTATAGAAGGCCGGCGGCAACTCGGCGAACGAGTTGTTGAATGGCAGTTCGTCAGCAGTAATGGTCGTTCCTTCGCTTATGCATCTGGTATTGGCAGGATTCTACCGTACCGGGCAGATTCTATCGGCGCACGCCTGTTTCCAGCCACCGCGCATAGGGGCGATACGGGCTAGGGCGAAGCTTGCTGCGGCGCGTCATCGATTCCCGTTGACGGAGCGTAAGTCAACAGTTGACACTGCACTGTTTGTTGCCAATATGCTCATGGAGTCCCGATGACCGCCGCTTTGCCTGCCTACCCGACCAGCCCCCTGATGGGGCAGATGATGGACCAGCCCCTGCTGGTGTCGAGCATCATCGAATTCGCCGCCCGCCATTATGGCAGCAGCGAGATCGTTTCGCGCCGCGTGGAAGGCGACATCCACCGCTACACCTACCGCGACTGCGAGCTGCGCGCCCGCCGCATGGCCCAGGCACTGCAAGGCCTGGGCGTGGCGATGGGCGACCGCGTCGCGACGCTGGCCTGGAACGGCTACCGCCACATGGAACTGTATTACGCCGTGTCGGGCTCGGGCGCGGTGCTGCACACCATCAACCCGCGCCTGCACCCGGAGCAGATCGCCTACATCATCAATCACGCCGAAGGCCAGTACCTGTTCTTCGACATGACTTTCCTGCCCGCGATCGAGGCGATGGCGCGCCACTGCAAGACCATCAAGGGCTATGTCGCCATGTGCGAGCGCGCCCACATGCCGAAGGAAACCACCATCCCGATGCTGCTGTGCTACGAGGATCTGATCGCGTCCTCGTCCGGCGATTACGTCTGGCCGCAGTTCGACGAACGTTTCGCCGCGGCCCTGTGCTACACCTCGGGCACGACCGGCAACCCGAAGGGCGCGCTGTATTCGCACCGCTCGACCGTGCTGCACGCCTACGCCTCGGCCATGCCGAACGCGCTGAACGTGTCCGCTGCCGACACCGTGCTGCCGGTGGTGCCGATGTTCCATGTGAATGCCTGGGGCCTGCCGTACTCGGTGCCGCTGTCCGGCGCCAAGATGGTGTTCCCGGGCCCGGCGCTGGACGGCAAGTCGCTGTACGAGCTGTTCGAAAGCGAGGGCGTGACCTTCTCGGCCGGCGTGCCGACCGTCTGGCTCGGCCTGATCAACTACGTCATGCAGAACGAATTGCGTTTCTCGAGCTTCCGCCGTACCGTGATCGGCGGCTCGGCCTGTCCGCCGGCGATGATGGACGCCCTGATCGACAAGCTCGGCGTGGAAGTGGTGCACGCCTGGGGCATGACCGAGATGTCCCCGCTCGGCACCGCGTGCACGCTGTTGGGCAAGCACACGACCATGTCGCCTCAGGAGCAGCGCGCCGTGCTGCGCAAGCAGGGGCACGCGATCTACGGCGTGGACATGAAGATCGTCGACGACGACGGCAGCGAGCTGCCCTGGGACGGCAGTACCTACGGCCATCTGCTGGTGAAGGGGCCGTGGGTGGTGTCGGGCTACTTCCGCGGCGAGGGCGGCGACGTGCTGCAGGATGGCTGGTTCCCGACCGGCGACGTGGCGACCATCGACCCGGACGGCTACCTGGCGATCACTGACCGCAGCAAGGACGTGATCAAGTCCGGCGGCGAGTGGATCGGCTCGATCGACCTGGAGAACATCGCCATGTCGCACCCGGCGGTGCTGCAGGCGGCCTGCATCGGCGTGGCGCACCCGAAGTGGGCCGAGCGCCCGCTGCTGGTGGTCGTCAAGCGGCCCGGCACGGAGCTGTCGCGCGAGGAGCTGCTCGGCTTTTACGAGGGCAAGGTGGCGAAGTGGTGGATTCCGGACGATGTGGTATTCACCGAGGCTCTGCCGGTCGGCGGCACCGGCAAGATCCAGAAAAACAAGCTGCGGGACGCATACGGCGAACATCGCCTGCCGACCGCCTGAGTTGACTACTGCCTGAATGAGAACGATGAAAAAACTGCTTCCCCTGCTGCTCGCAGCCGCCGTACTGCCGGCCGGTGCGTTCGACGCGCCAAACGATCTGTCGAAGGCCGTTGCGCGCGACTATGACGCCCACCTCGAGTCGCTGCTCGACTACTTCCACCGCAATCCCGAACTCTCCTTCCTCGAAGTAAAGACGGCCGCGCGCCTGGCCAAGGAGCTGCGCGCCGCCGGCTTCACGGTAACCGAAGGTGTCGGCGGCACCGGTGTGGTCGCGATCCTCAAGAACGGCCCGGGCCCGCTGGTGATGATGCGGGCCGACATGGACGGCTTGCCGATGATCGAAAAATCGGGCCTGCCGAACGCCTCGACCGCGACCCAGAAGGACATGGAAGGAAACGTGACGCCGGTGGCGCATTCCTGCGGCCACGACATCCACATGACCAGCCTGGTGGGCACGGCGCGCCGCATGGCCGCGGAACGCGCTAACTGGTCGGGCACCTTGATGCTGATCGGGCAGCCGGCGGAAGAGCGCATCGGCGGCGCGCTCGCGATGATGAAGGATGGCCTGTACAAACACTTCGGCAAGCCCGATTACGCGCTGGGCTTCCACGTCAAGGCGGACATGGCGGTGGGGACGGTGCTGGCATCGGAAGTCTCGCCTTACTCGGGCGCGGACACCGTCGAGATCGCGATCAAGGGCGTGGGTGCGCATGGCGCCCAGCCGCACCGCGGCAAGGATCCGATTGTGCTGGGAGCGATGATCGTGATGGGGTTGCAGACCATCGTCAGCCGGGAACTCAGTCCGCGCGAACCCGGCTTGATTACGGTCGGGTCATTCCACGGCGGGACCAAGGCCAACATCATCGGCGACAACGCGCGGCTGCAGCTGACCGTGCGCAGCGAGAATCCGAAGACGCGGGCGCTCCTGCTCGACGGTATCAAGCGCATGGCCGAGAACACGGCGCGCGCGGTGGGCATGTCGGAGTCGGAGCTGCCGGAGGTGAAACTGGTGGATACGCCGGCGCCGCCGGTGGTCAATAACGTCGATCTGGTGCGGCGCTTACAGGCTGCGTGGACCAAGGAGCTGGGCGCCGGCGCCATTGGCGCGGAGGAGTTCCGTGAGGGAATGGGGTCGGAGGACTTCCCAATGTTCGTCACGGATCCGTATATCCCGAGTGTGTATTTCACCGTGGGCGGGACGGCGGTGCAGGACATCGCCGCGGCCAAGGCGGGCAAGCTGCGGTTGCCGAGCCATCATAGTCCGCTGTTCAAGGTGGAGCATGGGCCGGCAGTGCGGATGGGTGTTGAGTCGACGGTGGTGGCGCTGAAGGATCTGATGCGCAAGCTTTAGCAGCTGCCGATTGCGTTCGACCGCTCGAACATCGGGTCGTGTAATTCAGCGGGCAGAACGGCTGTAAGCCGAGTGCAATACGGATGCGTTCTTGGCAATCGTCGAGGAAGTAAGTGCCTTCGGCATCCTAGTGTCCGTTGCTTCACCCGCATCGAAAAGTTGCCTCCTAGTCGGTGGCGAGGTAATCACTCCTTCGTGTTCGAATCGTAGGGATAGAAGTTGATCGCATATCCATAGGGCTCCGGCCGAGCGGGCGCAGTAATCTCACCGCCGGCATAGATTTCAATCTCTTTGAAAATCCGGAATCCAGCTCGTTTGGCGAACAGGCGGGTCATGTGGGCTGCCTCCTCGGACGAGGACGCCCATAATTTCATGCTGAGTACGGCATGACCTGGACGCCCTCCGTACTCTTGGGTCGTTGGCCCCGCGAGCCCATCTGTGAGAGTGACGTAGTGATTCAACGTGAGAGGAGCCTTGACAACGCCAGCCGGGCTGACATTGCTGACTGTGTGGTTGCACCCGGATATCAGTGAGAGTGATGCAAGCAAAATGCTAGCGACAAGGGCGACTCGGTTCATGGAAGGCTCGAGACACGTGTAGTCCGCGGCCCTGTCGCAGCTAGACACGTGCCAAGACTGGGATCCTGGTTCATGTCAGCGCGGTAGCATGTGCCGGAAGGTTGGCTCGATGTTCAGGGCGTGCAGGTGGCGCACAATGTCTTCCAGCGTCGCGTCCTTCAGCAGTAGCCCGTCCGGTGGCGCTGCCAGCGGCGCCAGGGTAGAAACCGCTTCACGCGGGCGGTGCATGGCCGCCATCGCTTCCTGCAATTTCGTGGTGCCGATGCTCTCGAGCCCCTCGAGGAAGGCCAGTTGTGCGGCCGCGGGCGGCGCCATCTCCAGTCCTTCCTCTCCAGCGAACGACGCGCCCATGCCCGGATGGATGAAGGCGGCCCACTTGCCGGTTGCCTGGTGCAGGCAAGGCGGCAGCTCGACCGTGCTGTCGGCGTGCAGAGCCAGTTCCGGGAAATAGGCGGTGCGCAGCAGCGACAGGAAGCGGCGCACGTCGGCCACCGGCACCGGCTCCAGGAGCGAGATCCACAGGCGGAAGCTGTTGCCGCCCGTGATGCTGACGGCAGGCGCCGGGAAACCGAGCTTCTCCTGCAGCGCGTTGGCGACCTCGCACAGCTGGGTCCAGTGGCGGCTCTCGTCCCCGGGCACGCGCGGGAAGTCGATCACGATAGCGCGGGTCAGGCCCTCGTTCGAGACCAGCGGCACGGCCTGTGTCTGGCCGCCCTGCAGCTGGGGTTCCAGCGCGGCGGGCACGATTGTCCCCGGCATGAGATAGAGGCGGATCAGTTGGGCGATCATTTTTTCCATGTGCGGCATTGTATGCGAGTGCGGACCCGATATTCTGGCATACCGGAAGCCGCCAGAAAATAATACGGACGTACTTTTATTTGATGTATAGTTAAGAAGATTGGCAGCACCCAGCACCACTTATAAGGAGAAGGAAGAGACATGAGCGCCGACTACACTGTGCAAGGCAGCGTTGCCGTTGTGACCCTGAATAATCCGCCGGTGAACGGCCTTGGACTGGCGACGCGCAGCGCCGCCGTCGATGCGATCCGAAAGGCCGAAGCCGACCCCGCCATCAAGGCGATCGTACTGACCGGCGCCGGCAAGGCTTTCTCGGGCGGCGCCGACATCCGCGAATTCAACTCGCCGAGGGCCCTTACCGAGCCGACCCTGCACACCCTGATCCGCGTGGTCGAGGACTGCAGCAAGCCGGTGGTCGCCGCGATCCACAGCGTCGCCATGGGCGGCGGTCTGGAACTGGCCCTCGGTTGCAACTACCGCGTCGCGCTGCCGGGCGCCCAGATTGCGCTGCCGGAAGTGAAACTCGGCCTGCTGCCGGGCGCCGGCGGCACCCAGCGCCTGCCGCGCGTGCTGGGCCTGGAGATGGCACTGAACATGGTGGTCTCGGGCACCCCGATCCCATCCGAAAAACTGGCGGGCACCGCGCTGTTCGACGAAGTCTTCCCAACCGGGACCGATCTGATCGCCGCCGCCATCGACTTCGCCAATAAGGTAGCCGACACCCGGCCGCTGCCGAAAGTCCGCGACCGCAAGGTCGACTACCCGAACCACGAAGCCTTCATTCAGTTTTCGCGCAATACCGTGAAAGCGATGGCCGGTCCGTTCCCGGCGCCGCTCGAATGCGTCGAGACGGTCGCCGCTTCCGTCACCAAGCCTTTCGAGGAGGGCCTGAAGTTCGAGCGCGAGCGCTTCCTGCACCTGATGCAGACCCCGGAATCGAAGGCGCTGCGCCACTCCTTCATGGCCGAACGCGCCGCCAGCAAGGTGCCGGACGTGCCGGCCGATACGCCGGTGCGCAAGATCGAGAGTGCCGCCGTGGTCGGCGCCGGCACCATGGGTGGCGGCATCGCCATGAACTTCGCCAATGCCGGCATTCCGGTGACGATCCTGGAGACCAAGCAGGAAGCGCTGGACAAGGGCCTGGCCACGATTCGCAAGAATTACGAAAACACCGTCAATAAGGGCAAGCTGACCCCGGAGAAGGCCGAGCAGCGCGTCAGTCTGATCAAGGGCACGCTGGCCGACGCCGACATCGCCCAGGCCGACATCGTGATCGAAGCCGTGTTCGAGGACATGGGTGTCAAGCAGTCGGTGTTCCGCCAGCTCGACGCCGTCATGAAGCCGGGCGCCATCCTGGCCTCGAACACCTCGACCCTGGACCTGAACCGCATCGCTGCATTTACCCAGCGCCCGCAGGACGTGATCGGATTGCACTTCTTCAGCCCGGCCAACGTGATGAAGCTGCTGGAGATCGTGCGCGGGCGCGAGACCGGCAAGGACGTGCTGGCAACCGGCCTGGCACTGTCGAAGAAGATCAAGAAGACCGGTGTTGTCTCGGGCGTGTGCGACGGCTTCATCGGCAATCGCATGCTGGAACAGTACCTGCGCCAGGCCTTCTTCCTGCTCGAGGAAGGCGCGCTGCCGGAGCAGGTCGACGGCGCCATCGAGAAGTTCGGCTTTGCCATGGGCCCGTTCCGCATGAGCGACCTGGCGGGTAACGACATCGGCTGGTACATCCGCAAGCGCCGCGCCATCGAGTCGCCGGAGATCGCCTATTCGAAGACCGCCGACCTGCTGTGCGAGCAGGGCCGCTTCGGCCAGAAGACCGGCGCCGGCTGGTACGACTACAAGGCGGGCGACCGCAAGGCTTATCCCTCGCAGCTAGTCAACGACATGATCGTCAAGCACTCGGCGGACATCGGCCTGGAGCGCCGTGCCATTTCCGATGCCGAGATCGTCGAGCGCCTGGTCTACGCGCTGGTGAACGAGGGCGCCAAGATCCTCGACGAAGGCATCGCGCTGCGCGCCTCGGACATCGACATGGTCTACCTGACCGGCTACGGCTTCCCGCTGCACCGCGGCGGCCCGATGTTCTACGCCGATTCAGTTGGCCTGTCGAACGTCCTCGACACCATCCGCAAGTACGCGCGCAGCCGTCACGGTGAATCCTGGACGCCGGCGCCGCTGCTGGAGCGCCTGGCAAGCGAGGGCAAAGGCTTCAACGGCTGACGCAGGGCCGCCCTGACACTGCGCGACGTCAGGGCGACCACATCGGTTGTTGGCATGATAAGATTCTTGGTAATCGTTGCTCTGTCCCCGATCGCCAACGTCTCAAGATGCCGACTTCGCCCGCCGAGAACCGGTCTGCACAAGCACATGTGCACCAGCTTGCTTCCGCTTTCCATCACACGGCCACCGACAGCCTGACGCAGGACAGCGGTATTGCATTTTATCGGCGTGTCGCCGAGTGCCTGCCGGGTGGCGTGGTGTTCGTGGTGGACCCGGACCTGCGCTACCAGCTTGCTGCCGGCGCCAGTCTCGACGCAGCCGGTTTCACTCCGTCCGATTTCGAGGGACGGTTGCTGAAGGACGCGGTTCCGGAAGAGGACTATCCCCACTACGAGCGCGATTACCTGACGATCCTCCAGGGCGGTGAGTTCACGCGCGAGCACGAGGTCAACGGCCTGAGTTTCGTTACCCACGGCGTTCCTCTGACTGACAAGGCAGGAGAGATCCTGGGCGCCTTGGTGGTCTCCTACGATATCAGCGATCGCAAGTCCGAGGAACGGCGGCTGCTCCTGTTCAAGGCCTTGGGCGTCGCGATCCGCGAAGCCGCCACGGCGGCGGACATCGAAACGAGCACGATCCGCTTGCTGCGGCAGTATTTCGGGGACGTCGAGTGTGCGCTGCTGGAGGTGGACGAGGACCGGTTGCAGAATATCCCTCCATGGCTCGACGAAGACTGCCTGGAGCAGCTGCTCGCGGAGCCGGCGCCGCAGGCCGTGTATCCGGCTGCCGGCCGCGCCGTGCTGGGGTGCTCTTTCACCAGTGACGGCAGGGTCGTCGGCATCACCGCCGTCTGCAGCGACGTGCCGCGGCCATGGAGCACGGCCGACCGGGAGTTCCTGCGTGAGGTCAGCGAGCGCGCGTGGGTGCACATGGAGCGCCTGCGGCTGGTCGCGGCGCTGCGCGAAGCGGACCGGCAAAAGGATCGCTTCCTCGCCGTGCTCGCCCATGAACTGCGCAACCCGCTGGCGGTCGTGCGCAATGGGCTGGACCTTCTGAAGATCGCCGGTCCGGCGGTCCCTCAGGACCGGGTCGTGCAGCTGATGGAGCAGCAATTCACCCATATGGGACGCCTGATTGAGGACGTCCTGGACGTCTCGTATATCTGTCACGGTCGCATGTCTCTGCACTTGGAGCGCGTATCGCTGTGGCAGGTGGTGGAGTCGGCCGTGGAGGCGGCCCGCCCGGCGGCTTCGGCCAAGCACCAGCTGCTGTCATGCAGCGAGGACTGCGACGAGCTCGCGGTGGAGGCCGATCCGGATCGCCTGACGCAGGCGATCGCCAACATCATCACGAATGCCATCAAGTATTCGCCGGCCCGGACCGACATCCGAGTCGACGTGCGGCGCGAGGGTGACCGCGCACTGGTCGCAGTGAGCGACGACGGCATTGGGATGTCCGTGGAAACGCGCCAGCGCCTGTTCGACCTGTTCGCCAGGGGCGACGACGCGGAACTCGCCAGGGCCGGCGCCGGCGGCCTGGGGGTGGGCATGTGGGTCACGCGCCAGCTGGTCGAAGCACATGGCGGCACGATTCACGCGAGCAGCCAGGGCGTCGGTCAGGGCAGCACCTTCACCATCGCGCTGCCGCTTCCCTGAGGCCCGGCGCGCATGGTGCGCGCACCGGGTGGCCGGCATGCATATACTGTCGGCTGAGCTCAATCATTCCAAGCACCGCCATGAAAAGAACATCGCTCGTCGTTGCCGCAGTCGGCATTGCCGCCATCGCCGCTGCCATGTACGCCAGTCCGCACTGGCAGCTCTACCGGATGCGCGCTGCCGTCGAGGCGCGTGATGCGCAGGCGCTTTCGCGCTACGTCGACTTTCCTCGCTTGCGCGAGAGCGTCAAGGGCCAGATCATGCGGCGCTTGGGCGCCCAGGGTGTGGTGCGCGAATCGCGCTCGAACCCGTTCGCGGCGTTTGGCCAGGCGATGGCGCTTGCCGTGATCAATCCGGTAGTGGACGCGGCGGTGTCGCCGGATGGCGTGGCGACGATGCTGGAATCCGGGGACATCCGCATGCAGCCGAAGCCGCAGGATGGGCCGGCGGCTTCCAACGATGGGGCGCGCGAGAAGGTGAATTACGACCTGTCCTACCGCAGCTGGAACCAGGTGCTGGTGCAGCGCGCCGACGGCGGTGGTGTCGCCTTCGTGCTGGATCGCGACGGCCTGTGGAGTTGGAAGCTGGCGGCGGTCGAGCTGCCCGAAGACTGAGGCGTCCCCGCCAAAAAAAATGCCGCTGTCTCCAGCGGCATTTTTCGTTCGACCGGTTGAAACTCAGTCGTGGGCGTAGATGTTGTTATCCTTGGTCTCGCGGATGAACAGGCCGCCGATGACGACGGTGATCAAGGCGATGATGATCGGATACCAGAGGCCGTAGTAGATGTCGCCCTTGAGCGCCACCAGGGCGAAGGTGACGGTCGGCAGCATGCCGCCGAACCAGCCGTTACCGATGTGGTAGGGCAGGGACATCGAGGTGTAGCGGATCCGCGTCGGGAACATCTCGACCAGCATCGCCGCAATCGGGCCGTACACCATGGTCACGTAGAGCACGAGGATGAACAGCAGCAGCACCACCATCGGCTTGTTGATTGCGGCCGAATCAGCCTTGGCCGGATAGCCTGCGGTAGCCAGGGCGCCCGTCACCTGCTTCTTCATCGCATCTTCCTGGCCCTTCGACGCGGCGTCGAAGTTCAGTCCATCCGGCGTCATGACGGCATTGAAGGACTGGAAGGTGGTGTCGCCCACTTTCACCGAGGCCACCGTGCCGGCCGGGGCTTCCTGGATGGTGTAGCTCACCGAGGCAGCCGTCAGCATGCGGGTAGCGATGTCGCAGGACGACGGGAATTTCTTGGTGCCGGTCGGGTCCACCTGGAAGTGGCAGGTCGCCGGATCAGCCACCACCACCACCGGCGAGCTCTGGATCGCGCGCTCGAGCGCCGGGTTGCCATAGTGCGTGATCGCCTTGAAGATCGGGAAGTAGGTCGCCGCGGCGATAACGCAGCCGCCGAGGATGATCCACTTGCGGCCGATCCTGTCCGACAGCGAACCGAAGAAGATGAAGAACGGGGTGGCCAGCAAGAGCGCGATCATCAGCAGGATGTTCGCGGTCGGTTCATCGATCTTGAGGGTCTTGGTCAGGAAGAACAGGGCGTAGAACTGGCCGGTGTACCAGACAACCGCCTGGCCCATGGTCAGGCCGACCAGGGCCAGGAAAGCGATCTTGGCGTTTTTCGGTTTCAGGAAGGCTTCCGACAGCGGCGCCTTCGAGGTCTTGCCCTCGGCCTTCATCTTGGCGAAGGCCGGCGACTCCGCCATCGACAGGCGAATCCACACCGAGATGCCGAGCAGGAGCACCGAGACCAGGAAGGGAATGCGCCAGCCCCAGGCCTGGAACTCGTCCTCGCCCATGGCGGTACGGGTGCCCAGAATCACCAGCAGCGACAGAAGCAGGCCGACAGTCGCCGTGGTCTGGATGTAGGAGGTGAACAGGCCGCGTTTGCCGTGCGGCGCGTGCTCGGCCACGTACGTGGCGGCGCCGCCATACTCGCCGCCGAGCGCCAGGCCCTGCAGGATGCGCAGCGACACCAGGATGATCGGCGCCGCGATGCCGATCGACGCGTGGCTGGGGAGCAGGCCGACCAGGAAGGTCGAGGCGCCCATGATCAGGATCGTCACCAGGAAGGTGTATTTGCGGCCGATCATGTCGCCGAGGCGGCCGAACACCAGCGCGCCGAACGGACGCACGATGAAGCCGGCGGCGAAGGCCATCAGGGCGAAGATGAAGGTGGTGGTGGGGTCGCCGATGAAGAACTGCTTGGCGATGATGGAAGCGAGCGAGCCGTAGAGGTAGAAGTCATACCACTCGAACACCGTGCCGAGGGAAGAAGCGAAAATGACTTTCCGCTCTTCCTTGGTGATTCCGGCGGAGGAAGATGAAGCGCTCCCTCCAGCGGTCATGCCGGGTGTGATTGCCATGTGTGTCTCCGTATAGGTTTTAGTGTCACCGGAAATGCTGATTGTTTGTCAGCTGTCGCGGAGTGTGTTCCGGTTTCCTTACACGATAATTACTCCAAACTTACACGAAGCTTACAGATGAGCTTTGACAAGCTGTCAACTCGGCGCGTAAACACGCTTCTTCACTCTAGAGGGAACTGATGGTGCATTGCGCAATATGTCTTGCTAATTTATTTACGAACGACCGTACTTAATTATGCTATTCTCGATCGGTCCAGACCCCACCACCAGGAGACCAACATGGTAGACGCCGTCATCGTATCGACCGCCCGCACGGGCCTTGCCAAGTCGTGGAAAGGCGCATTCAACATGACCCACGGCGCCACCCTCGGCGGCCATGTGCTGAAGGCCGCGATCGAACGCGCCGGCATCGAAGCGGGCGAGATCGAAGACGTGCTGATGGGCTGCGCGAATCCGGAAGGCGCGACTGGCGTCAATATCGCGCGCCAGATCGCGCTGCGCGCCGGCTGCCCGGTGACGGTGCCGGGCATGACGATCAACCGCTTCTGCTCGTCGGGCCTGCAGACCATTGCCAGCGCCAGCCAGCGCATCCTGGCCGGCGAGGGGGAGATTTTCGCCGCGGGCGGCGTCGAGTCGATCTCCTGCGTGCAGCAGGAAATGAACCGCCACATGCTGTACGAGACCTGGCTCAAGCAGCACAAGCCGGAACTCTACTGGCCGATGCTGCAGACCGCCGAAACCGTGGCGCGCCGCTACGCGATCAGCCGCGAGCGCCAGGACGAATACGGGGCGCAGAGCCAGCAGCGTGCAGCTGCCGCGCAGGCCGCCGGACGCTTCGATGCCGAGATCGTCCCGATGACCGTGACCATGGGCGTGGCCGACAAGGCTTCCGGAATGCTGCTGAGTCGTGAAGTGACCATTAATGCCGATGAAGGCATCCGCGCCGACACCACCATCGAGGGCGTGTCGAAGATCCGCAGCGCGCTGCCGGGTGGCGTCATCACCGCGGGCAATGCCAGCCAGTTCTCGGACGGCGCGGCCGCGACCATCGTCATGAGCAGCCGCATGGCCGAGAGCAAGGGTTTGAGCCCGCTCGGCATCTTCCGCGGCTACGCCGTGGCCGGCTGCGAGCCAGACGAGATGGGTATCGGGCCGGTGTTCGCGATCCCGAAGCTGCTCGCCCGCGCCGGCTTGACGGTGGACGACATCGGCCTGTGGGAACTGAACGAGGCGTTCGCGGTGCAGGTGCTGTATTGTGCTGATCGTCTGGGCATCCCGATGGATCGCCTGAACGTGAACGGCGGCGCGATCGCGGTCGGCCACCCGTACGGGGTGTCGGGCGCGCGCCTGGTGGGCCACGCGCTCATCGAGGGCAAGCGCCGCGGAGCGAAATATGTGGTTGCCACGATGTGCGTCGGCGGAGGCCAGGGCGCTGCGGGGCTGTTCGAAGTGGTGTGAAGGGAATAGAGATGCTCAAGCATATCGTGATGTGGAAGTTGAAGGATGAAGCCGAAGGCGCGGACCGCCTGACCAATGCGCGCGAAATGAAGCGCCGCCTGGACGAGTGCGCGAACATCGTGCCGGGCCAGATCAGCTTCGAGGTGATGCTGGCCCAGCCGGGGCTGGAAGCGACTTACGACGTCGTGCTGTATTCGGAGTTCGAAGACAAGGCGGCGCTGCAGGCATACATCGACCACCCGACGCACAAGGCGGTGGTGCCTTTCATCGGGGCGATCCGGGAAGGGCGGCAGTGCATGGATTACGAGGTGTGATTCTGTAGGCCGTGGAATTATGCACGTCGTCCCGGCGCAGGCCGGAACCCAAGTTCCCATCCAAAGTCGCCTAGCGGGACAACATACAAGAACTAACGGAGACAACATGCGCACCACCCAGGAACTCTTCTCACTCAAGGACAAGACCGCCATCATCACCGGCGGCTCGCGCGGCCTCGGCCTGCAGATGGCCGAAGCGCTCGGCGAGCAGGGCGCGAAGGTCGTGATCTCCTCGCGCAAGCAGGAAGAACTCGACCAGGCCGTCGCGCACCTAGCGGAACGCGGCATCGACGCGTCCGCCATCGCCGCCGACCTGTCGGACGAAACCCAGGTGCAGGCCTTCGTGCAGGAAGCCATCAATCGCCTCGGCCACGTCGACATCCTGGTCAACAATGCAGGCGCCAGCTGGGGGGCGCCGGCGGAAGACTATCCGCTGGAAGCCTGGGACAAGGTGATGGACCTGAACGTGCGCAGCATTTTCCTTGTCACCCAGGCGGTCGCCAAACTGTCGATGATCCCACGCCGCTACGGGCGTATCATCAGTATCTCCTCGATCGCCGGCCTGGCCGGCAATCCGCCGGGCACGATGCAGACCATCGCCTACAATACCTCCAAGGGCGCGGTGGTGAACTTCACCCGCGCGCTGGCGGGCGAATGGGGCCGCTACGGCATCACGGTGAACTCGATCGCACCCGGCTTCTTCCCATCGAAGATGACCAAGGGCGTGCTGGCTGCGTTCGGCGCCGAGAACCTGGCCAAGGATGCGCCGCTGAACCGCCTGGGCGACGACGAGGACTTGAAAGGCGCGGTCGTGCTGTTCGCTTCCGACGCCGGCAAGCACATCACCGGGCAGACGCTGGCCGTCGATGGCGGCGTGTCCGCCGTCTGACCGTACACAGGGGAGAGCGAGCATGAAGGATTTTCGCGGCAAGGTAGCCGTCATCACCGGCGCGGCCAGCGGCTTGGGACGCGAGTTCGCCAACACGGCGGCCGGCCTTGGCATGAAGCTGGTGCTGGCCGACGTCCAGGCCAAGGCGCTCGAACACGCCACCGAGGAGCTGCTGCTTGGGGGCGCCGAGGTGCTGTCGATGGTGTGCGACGTCAGCAAGGGTTCGCACGTGCAGGAACTGGCCGACTCGGCGATCGCCCGCTTCGGCCAGGTGAACCTGGTCTTCAACAATGCGGGCGTCGGTTCCGGTGGCCTGATCTGGGAGAACTCGGAGCAGGACTGGGAATGGGTGCTCGGCGTGAACCTGTGGGGCGTGATCCATGGCGTGCGCGTGTTCACCCGCGTGATGCTGGAATGCGCGGCGCGCGACGGCGATTTCGAAGGACATATCGTGAACACGGCCTCGATGGCTGGCCTGCTGACGCCGCCGGCGATGGGCGTCTACAACGTGTCGAAGCACGCGGTGGTGGCGCTTAGCGAGACGCTGTACCAGGACCTGCGCCTGGTCGATGCGCCGATCAAGGCGTCGGTGCTGTGCCCGTATTTTGTGCCGACCGGGATCGCGCAGTCCCACCGTAACCGCCCGGATGAACTGGCGGCCGATGAACGGATCACGCCTAGCCAGATGGCGGCGCAGTTGTTGACGGAGAAGGCGGTGGAGTCGGGCAAGGTGACGGCGGCTGACGTGGCGCGGATCACCTTCGATGCGATCCGAGACGGGCGTTTCTACATCTACTCGCATCCGCAGGCTTTGCAGGCGGCGGAGGAGCGGTTTGAGGCGATCGTGCAGGGAAGCCAGCCGGCCGATCCGTATGCGGCGACGCCGCAGGTGACGGACATGCTGAGAGCCGGGATCAAAGGCAGGCGTTAAACGAAGCCCTTAGCCCGTCGTTCCGGCGCAGGCCGGAACCCAAGTTCTGCATGCGTTATCGGTGCGCCAGCAAAATTGGGTCCCGGCCTTCGCCGGGACGACGGTCGTACTGCTAATTAACTAATCGGGATCGAATTAACGCGCCGCGCAGAACCCCGCATCATCATTGGTCGCCCCCGGCGCCAGATCCGGATTCCAGTCCGCACCCGACAGGCTCATGATGCCGTTCTCCAGCGTGTACTTGCCGTTCCACAGGCCGCTCGGCGTGCCCTGCACCGGTAGCTGCACGGTCCAGCGCACCGCTTTCACCGCACTGGTATTGGTCACCGCCACCTTGGCGCAGTAACCGCTGCCCCAGTCGCCGGTGATGACCAGCTTCGCGGTGAGCGCACCTGCCGGCAGTGGCGGCGGCGGTTCCACCGGCTTGGCCGGGCGCGTCGCGCACAAGCCGATCTCGGTCGAGTCGCCCGGACGCAGCATCTTGTTCCAGTTCATGCCCTTCACGACGAGCTTCTTGTTCTCGAGCGTGTAGCTGCCGTTCCACAGCGCGGTGATGGTATCCGGGAAGTCGGTCTCGGCCACGAACCAGCCGGCCACGTCACCCACGTTTTTCACCGTCATGGTGCCGCACCAGCCGCTGCCCCAGTCGTTCGGCTTATCGAAGGTGACCGACACGGTCGGCCTAGGGGCCGGCGGCAGCGGGTTCGGGTACGGGCCCGGCTCGACCGCGTTCGGATCCAGGAAGGCTTTCTTGGTCGCGGTCAGCAGCGGATTGTTGACGCCGTCGGTGGTGCCGTAGTTGACCAGCCAGATGATGGTGCCGGCCGCGCCTTCGCCGGCGCGGTTCGAATGGGCCCAGGCGCCCTTGGCGGCGATGGTGGCAGGCTCCTCGTAGCTCAGGTAGCCGGTGGCCCAGTCGGTACGGGTGGCCGGGGTGTAGCCGCCCGGGTAGGTGCGGTAGCTGGTCTGGGTCGCGGCGTCCCAGGCATAGATGCCCTTGTCCAGGTAGCCGTGCTTGTACAGCTGCGCGTAGTTCCAGCGCACGTCGAACACGGACCACTGGCTCAGGTCGCCGTCGGTCTCCTGGTCCGGCCCGGTGTAGGGCGGCGCGTAGTTCATGCCGTAGAAGCCCAGGCCCATGCCCAGCTTGGAGCGGGGGATGCCCTGGTCCTCGTACATCTGGATCGTGCTGGCGATCGACATCGGGCGCGAGCCCTTGTGGCCGGTCAGCGGCGCGAAGGTGGTCGAGGTCCAGCCCTGGCCGAACCAGCCCATGCCATAGCTCATGAAGTTGTACTGGTCGACCAGGTTGGCCACGCGCTTGTGGTGGTCCAGGACCTTGTCGATATTGGTGTTCAGCATGCCGGCCGGGAAGGTGATGATCACCGGCTGCGCCTGATAGCGCGGGCGCGAATTGGCCTCCACACGGATATCGGCGATCAGGGCTTCCAGCAGGGCCTGCTCTTCGACGGCTTTGTCGGCGATGCCTTCCCAGTCGACGTCCACGCCGTCGTAGCCCTTGGCGACCATGTAGTCGACCAGGTTCTTTACAAACGTGGCGCGCACGCCCGGCTGCGAGGAGGCGATGAAGCCGGCGTTGTCGCCTTCTCCGCCCAGCATGATCAGGGCCTTGGTGCCCACCTGGTGGGCGCGCATGATCATGTACTCCTCGACCGTCTTGTCCCATGCCGCGCCGGGACCGAGGTCGCGGCGGTCATGAGCGCTGCCGGCGCCGAGGACGATCTCGCCCGGTTTCCCGCTCTTGCCGCCGCCCGGACCGATGCGCGCGAACACGAAGTGTGTCATCGCGGTCATGTCAACATGCTCGGGAGCCTGGTAGTCGCCGTTGTCCCAGAAGTAGCCGCCGTAGTAGCCGGTCACCCATTTGGTCGCGGGCTCGGCCGCCTGCACCGTCCATGGCGTGTGCGCGGCTGCGGCCAGCAGGGAGAGCACTGCCAGGCGCTTGAATGAAGTTTTCATATCGTTTCCTTATGTGGTTGCCACAGGGAAACAATGTAACATCGGGCCTGGCTGTAAATATGTCGCGTAAATGTAATGCCCCCACGGGTGGGGGGATCGGGGCGCTCGCTGAGTTAGCTCAAGCCGCTTTGCTATCTGGCTGCACCACGCGCTCGTGCAGCTCCGGCTCGCCCTCGCGGTACAGCTTCACCACGGTGGAAGTGCGGGTGCCATAGCCTTCCATCTCGATGCAGACCGGCGAGAGCATGCGCTCGACTTCGATCGGCATGCCGGTTTCCGGCAGGCGCAGGTCGGGCGCGCGGGTGGTGTCGGCCAGCATTTCGAAATAGGCGTCTTCCGGCGCGCCCTGGCACAGCAGGCTGGCGAACTGCGCCTTGGTGCGCAAGACCTTGGGCCAGGGCGCGTCCAGCAGGCCGTTCGAGATGCCGTAGATGCGGCCCGGCTCGAGCGGCTTGCCGTTGCGTGGGTCTTCGCCGCCGCGGTTCGAATACCAGTACAGGGTGTCGCGGTCGCCCAGCACCAGGTTGTAGCCGTTGTAGACGTCGCCGCGCGCGATCACCTCGTCCAGGTAATCGGCCGCCGACAGCCCGCCGGTCAGGAAGCCGGCCACCAGTTCGCCGCGCGAAGGGGCGTTCTCGCGGCGTTCGAGCGGGCCGCGGATATTCGTCAGGGCCGCGAACTTCGGGCCGTTGGGGCCAGTGGTGGTGACGCCCATCCAGCTGCCGCCACCCTGCAGGTCGCGCCCCGCGATCACATGCGGATGCTCGGGCCAGGGGGCGGCCGGGGTGGCCGGGCGGTCATAGAATTCGTCGCGGTTGGCCGCGGCGATGACGGGCACGCCCGGCAGCACCTGCCAGGCTAAGACGATCAGGCACATAGGTCCAGGTCCGTAAAGATTTCGGACCGGCGCGGCCCCTCGATGTATGCAAGCAGGCCGGCATCCTGCGCCGCCTGTTCGACGGCGGCCGCGAAGCCGCCCGGTACGGATGGATAGACTTCCATCCAGGTCTGCAGGCCGTCGCGCGCTTCGGGGCGGCGCTTCAGCTGTGCAGGCAGGCCCAGCTGCGCCTGCATGGCGCGCACCCGGGGTGCAAGGCTGGCGGCGTTGGGCTCGCTCACCTTGTAGTAGACGTACAGGTCGATCATTGCTAAATGTCGATCGCGTCGAGGTGGTAGGGCATGTGCTGGAAAGCCAGGGCCGGTCCACCGGCCACACCATGGCGCACATCCTCGCCAAGCGCGTCGAGCTTCATCTCGACCAGCAGGTCGGCGCCGCCCAGGCCGTTGGCGGCCGCATTCACGACCATGCCGCAGGGCTGGCCCGGATCGACCATCGAGAACACCTCGTCGCCGGCGCGCGCCGCCGGGTTGGCGACGGTGGCGAGCGCGGTGCGGCGCTTGAGCTTGCCCAGGTACTGGCTGCGCGCGACGATCTCCTGGCCCGGATAGCAGCCCTTCTTGAAGTTGACGCCGCCCAGCAGCTCGAGGTTCACCATCTGCGGGACGAACTGTTCCTGGGTGGCCGCGGTCACTTGCGGGACGCCTGCATGAATAGCTGCCAGGTGCCAGGCCTGGTTTCCGCCCAGGGCCAGCTCGCCGGACAGACCGGGCAGGGCCGCGGTCGCGGTCTCTGCGCTCGTGAACCACAGGTAACGCGGTGCGCCGAAGACATCCGCCAGGCGGATCACGGTGCCGAATTCTCCACTGACCTTGCCATAGGGCGCGTCGGGCAGCGTATTGACATGGCGACGCAGCGCGGTCTCGCCCTTGGCGCCGCCCAGGCCGAGCACGGCCGCAAACGGCGCTTCCTCGGTGGCGTCGCGCAGCTTGGCCTTGGCCCGCAGGACGAACATGGTCAGGCGTTTTTGCAGCGGAGGCTGGATCGTGCGCGGCAGCTGCAGGTACACTGCGTCCCGATTTTCTTCACTGCTACGCCAGTAGAGGAAGGTGGCCTGCAGGCGGCCCTTCGGAGTGCAGTAGCCGGCCAGCCGGGCTTCAGCCTGGCCGAGGTGCTCGACGTCGTTGGTCAGCTGGTTGTGCAGGAAACTGGCGGCATCTTCGCCGGCGACGGCGATGATGCCGAGGTCGGTGACGGTCGCCACGAAACCATCGGCCAGCTCGGCGGCGCTCAAGGCGCGGCCGAAATCTTCCACCTGGGCGGCTTCGTCAATATGGAAGCGGGCGCCGAGCGAGGAGAGGGTATCTGTCCAGTTACTCATAAATCCAGTTAGTATTAGCAATTCAGTAGCAAATAAGCTTTATCATTACGGGCTCATTATAAAGATGTCGGCAAAATCGCGCCCGAAGAGGTCAAACTCGGGGCAAAACCCAAGGCGAAAACCAAAAAAACAATCCATGGCATTCATCAAAAAATTACTGGTCACCGGCGTCATCGTCTCGGTGGCCGCGGTTGCCGGCTTCTCGTACTGGGCCAAGAGCCCGCTGACGACGGAAGGCCCGGCAATCGAGTTCAGCATCAACCCGGGCAGCGGCGTCGGCGCCGCCGCCCAGCAGATGGTCAAGGCCGGCGTGCCGGTCCAGCCGCAGCTGTTCAACATCCTGGCGCGCGTGACCGGCGAAGCGGGCCGCATCAAGGCCGGCAGCTACGAGCTCAAGCCGAACACCTCGCCGCGCCGCCTGCTGAGCCAACTGGTGCGCGGCGAATTCGCCCAGGAAGCCGTCACCATCGTCGAAGGCTGGACCTTCAAGCAGATGCGCGCCGCCCTGGCCGCCCACGACCGCCTGCGCCATGACACCGTCAAGCTCACGGATGAAGAGCTGATGAAGAAGATCTCGAACGAGTACACCACGCCCGAAGGCCTGTTCTTCCCGGACACTTACCTGTTCGCCAAGGGCTCGTCCGAGCTGGCGATCTACAAGCAGGCGCACCAGGCCATGCTGAACCACCTGAAGGCTGCCTGGGAAGCGCGCGATCCGAGCCTGCCCTACAAGACACCGTACGAGGCCTTGACCATGGCCTCGATCATCGAAAAGGAAACCGGTCAAAAGAGCGAGCGCAACATGATTGCCGGCGTGTTCGTGAACCGCCTGCGGGTCGGCATGATGCTGCAAACCGATCCGGCCGTGATCTACGGCATGGGCGAGCGCTTCGGCGGCGACATCCGCAAGAAGGACCTGCAGACCGACACGCCCTACAATACCTATACCCGGGTGGGCCTTCCGCCGACCCCGATCTCGCTGCCGGGCGTGCAGTCGCTGTCGGCCGCACTGGCGCCGGCCAAGACCCAGGCCCTGTACTTCGTCTCGCGCGGCGACGGCACCAGCCAGTTCTCGGACAACCTGAACGACCACAACCGGGCAGTCAACCAGTTCCAGCGACGGACCACCCAATGACGCAGTGCGGGAAGTTCATTACCTTCGAAGGCATCGACGGCGCCGGCAAATCGACCCACATCGGCTTTGTCGCCGAGTTCCTGGCATCGCGCGGCAAGACGGTCGTCTCATCGCGCGAACCGGGCGGCACGCCGCTGGGCGAGAAGCTGCGCGACCTGCTACTGCACGAGAAGATGCACCTGGAAACCGAGGCGCTCCTGATGTTCGCCAGCCGCCGTGAGCACATCGCCCAGGTGATCGCGCCCGCGCTGGAGCGCGGCGACTGGGTGCTGTCGGACCGTTTTACGGACGCCAGCTTCGCTTACCAGAGCGGCGGCCGCGGCCTCGATCGGGCCAAGATGGAAGCGCTGGAGCAGTGGGTCCATCCGACCCTGCAGCCGGACCTGACCCTGCTGTTCGACGTGCCCTTGGCGGTGGCGCGCCAGCGCCTCGACGCCACCCGCACCCTCGACAAGTTCGAGCGCGAGCAGGCCGATTTTTTTGAGAAATGCCGTAACGAATACCTGCGCCGCGCAGCGGAGCATCCGGAGCGCATCGTGGTGGTCGATTCGACCCAGACGATCGAGGCCATCCAGTTGCGCCTGGCAGAAGTGTTGGAGAAATTGTTGTGACGATGTACCCCTGGCAGCAAGCGGCGTGGGAACGCCTGCAGCAGATGCGCGAACGCCTGCCGCATGCCATCCTGTTCCACGGCCCGGCCGGCGTTGGCAAGGCCGACTTCATGGAAACCTTCGCGCAGTCCCTGCTGTGCGAGAACGTGCGCCCCGACGGCCATGCCTGCGGCGAATGCGCATCCTGCGGCTGGTTCCTGCAGAATAATCACCCCGATTACCGCCGCGTGCGCCCCGAGGCGCTGGAAGACGAGCCGGCGGGCGAGGGCGAGGAAGGCGCGGAGTCCACCACCAAGTCCAAGTCGACCAAGGCGCCCTCGAAAGAGATCAAGATCGAGCAGGTGCGCGCGCTCGCCGACTTCATGAACATCTCGACCCACCGGCAAGGCCTGCGGGTGGTGGTGCTGTACCCGGCCGAGGCGCTGAACATGCCGGCCTCGAACGCGCTGCTCAAGACCCTGGAAGAACCGCCTCCCGGCACCGTGTTCCTGCTCGCCTCGAACAGCCTGGACCGGCTGCTGCCGACGATCCTGTCGCGCTGCCGCAAGTTCGCGCTGCCGATGCCGGGTCACGACGAAGCGCTGGCCTGGCTGAAGGCGCAAGGCGTGCAGGATGCGGACAGCTGGCTGCGCGAGCAGGGCGGTGCGCCGCTGGCCGCCCTGGCGGAAGCCGAGGCTGGCAGCCGCGAAGACATGGACGCGCTGCTGCATTTCCTGGCGAACCCCGCCGTGGACGGCGCCCTGCGCGCGGCCGAGAAGCTGGCCAAGGCCCAGCTGTCGGCGCTGGTCGCGTGGCAGCAGCGCTGGCTGTACGATGTGCTGTCGATGAAGCTGTCCGGCCGGATCCGCTATTATCCGCGCTACCAGAAGGAAGTTGCGGCCTTGGCGGGTCGGGTATCGAGTGCCAAGCTGAACCGGGCGATCAAGGCCGCCAACGAGCGCCGCGCCGTGGCCGATCACCCGCTTTCGGCAAAATTATTTGTCGAAGATATGTTGCTTGAGTACACTTCGTGCTGTGCATGAAAGGAATCCGATGAGCGCCAACCCCGTAGAGCCGAACGCCCCGCAGCAGCCGCGGCCGTCCGTGCTGTCGCTGGCGATCAAGGAAAAGGCGGCGCTGTACGCGGCCTACATGCCTTTCCTGAAGAACGGCGGCATGTTTGTGCCGACCACCAAGCCCTACAAGATCGGCGACGAGATCTACCTGATCCTGTCGTTGATGGACGATCCGAACAAATACCCGATCGCCGGCAAGGTTGCCTGGATCACCCCGGCGGGCGCGAACAACAACAAGGCGCAGGGCATCGGCGTGCATTTTCCGGCCGACGAAGCCGGGCAGCGCGCCAAGCTGCGCATCGAAGAAATCCTCGGCGCCGCGCTGCGATCGTCGCGCGCGACCCATACCCTCTGATTCAATATTTCTAATCTTTGCTGGTCCTTGTATCAGCTGCGCTTAATTATGCCGTCCTACGTCCACCGCCTGGCCACCCGCGACGACCTGCCGCTCATCGTCGACATCTATAACTCCACCGTCGCCTCGCGTGAAGTCACCGCCGATACGGAACCCATCACGGTCCAGTCGCGCGAACAATGGTTCGCTGACCATACGCCGGAGCGCCGGCCCCTGTGGGTGATCCATGACGCCGACGACAAGAGCGAGCACCCGGAAGTGCTGGGCTGGCTGTCGTATTCCAACTTTTACGGCCGCCCGGCCTATTCGGGCACGGCCGAGGTGTCGATCTACATCGCCGAACAGGCGCGCGGCAAGGGCATCGGGCGCTACTGCCTGGAGCTGGCCATCGCCTTTGCCCCGAACGTGAACGTGCACACGCTGCTGGGCTTCATCTTCGGTCACAACGCGCCCAGCCTGGCCCTGTTCGGCAAGTACGGCTTCGAGAAGTGGGCGCATTTCCCACGCGTGGCCAACCTGGACGGGATCGAGCGCGACCTGATCATCCTGGGCAAGCGCGTCGCCGGATAAGCCCGTGGCGCAGGGCAGGCGTCATGCCTGCCCCCACTCCTCCGGGTACAATACCCGGATGTTTATCGATTCCCACTGCCACATCAATTTCCCGGAGCTGGCTGCCCGGATGCCCGAGATCCTGGCCAAGATGGCCGAGAACAAGGTCACGCACGCGCTGTGCGTGTCGGTCGACCTGCCGGACTTCCCGCAGGTGCTCGCCCTGGCCGAACAGCATCCACATATCTTTGCCTCGGTCGGTGTCCATCCCGACTACGAAGACACTCCCGAGCCGACCGTGCAGCAGCTGGTCGAGCTGGCCGACCACCCGAAGATCGTCGCCATCGGCGAAACCGGACTCGACTACTACCGCCTCGAGGGTGACCTCGAATGGCAGCGCGAGCGCTTCCGCACCCATATCCGTGCGTCGCGCGAGACCCGCAAGCCGCTGATCATCCACACCCGCTCCGCTTCCGCCGACACGATCCGCCTCATGAAGGAAGAGGGCGCCGGTACCGATGCGGGCGGCGTGGCGGGCGTCATGCACTGCTTCACCGAATCGCTGGAAGTGGCCCAGGCCGCGATGGAGCAGGGCTTCTATATCTCCTTCTCCGGCATCGTCACCTTCAAGAGCGCCAAGGAACTGCAGGAAGTGGCGCGACACGTGCCGCTGGAGCGCATGCTGATCGAGACCGATTCGCCTTACCTGGCGCCGGTGCCCTTCCGCGGCAAGATGAACGAGCCGGGCTACGTGGCCCACGTGGGCGAGTTCATCGCCAACCTGAAGGGCGTGTCGCTGCGCGACGTCGCGGCGCAGACCAGCGAGAACTTCTTCAAGCTATTCCAGACTGCGAAAGCCTGAGCCATGACCCTATCGCGCCGCGCCATCTCCTTGTTCGCAGCCTTCCTGACTGCCGCCTCCGCAGCGGCGGCAACGCCCGAGCAAATCGCGGAGTTCTTCCGCGCGGTGCAGGTCGATAACGTGTCCGCGGTCCGGGACATGGTTGGCAAGGAAGTCAACGCCAACGAGATCAACCCGGTCGGCGGCGAGCCGGCCCTGGTGCTGGCGGTGCGCGAAGGCGCGATGCGGGTGTTCGATGCGCTGCTGGCGCATCCCGGCACCGACCTCGAAGCCAAGGCCATGAATGGCAACACGGCCCTGATGATGGCCGCCTACAAGAACAACAAGCGCGCCGCCGAGGCGCTGCTGGCCAAGGGTGCACAGGTCAACCGCGCCGGCTGGACCCCCTTGCACTACGCCGCTGCCAGCGGCAGTGAGGACATCGCGCGCCTCCTGATCTCCCGCAAGGCCAAGCTGGACGCCGTCTCGCCACGCGAAAGCGGCTCCTACACACCCCTGATGATGGCCGCGCGCGAGGGCCAGCCCGGCCTGGTACGCCTGCTGCTGGAGCAGGGCGCCAATCCGCTGCTCAAGAATACCGAAGGGCTGACGGCCGCCCAGATTGCCGAACGCGCCGGCCAGACCGACATTGCGGCGAGCATTTCTTCCTTCAAACGCTAACGTTTTTACATTTCCACGGGGAACTGGACGGTAAACACCCTCCAGCTCCGCGCTTGGACGGCATGCATCCTTGGCCATAATGGCTTCACTGTACAAACCGTACGTCGAGGATACCGATGCTGAACGAACGCGAAATCGAAAGCTGCTACCTGGGGCAGTTCATTCCAGTGCACTACCATCACAACATGCTGATGGACCAGAACCGGATGCACAGCTTCAAGTCTGCCATCCATTACGCTGTCAAGCCGGGCGCCAAGGTGCTGGAACTGGGCGGCGGCACCGGGGTGCTGTCCTTCTTTGCGGCTCAGCAGGCTGCAAAGGTCTACTGCGTCGAGTTCAATCCCGACATGGTGCGCGAGGCGCGCAAGTTCCTGGCGATCAACCAGAACGGCCACAAGGTCGAGGTGATCCACGCCGACGCCTTCGATTACCTGCCGCCCGAGCCGGTGGACGTCGTCATCTGCGAGATGATCCACGTCGCCATGCTGCGCGAGAAGCAGGTCGAAGTGATCGAATCCTTCAAGCGCCGCTACCTGGCCAAGTTCGGCGGTCCGCTGCCGATCTTCCTGCCGGAAGCGGTGATCATGGCGGCCCAGCCGATCGAGCAGGAATACGATTTCGAAGGCTTCCACGCGCCGATCGTGCAATTCCAGGAAACCGGCGTGGTCTATCCGGGCACCGTCGAGCTGGGCCAGCCGGCCGTGTACAGCCTGATCGACTTCAGCCAGCCGGTCGACAGCATCTTCGCCTGGGAAGGCGGGATCGTGGCGGAGAAGAGCGGTACGCTCAATGCCATGCGTTTCATTACCAAGAACGTGCTGGCCATCGTCCAGGAAGAATCGAATACGATCGACTGGCTCAATCACTACATGACCCTGCCCCTGGCCGAGCCGGTGAAGGTGCAGGCGGGTGACCTGGTGCACGTGGCCTTCCAGTACCGCGCCGGCGGGTCGATCCCGTCGCTGCAGGCCTCGCTGCGGGCGCAGGTGGTGAACCAGCGCGTGACGGAGCAGGTCGCGGCCTTCGCGTAACTCCCATGGGGTAGGCGGCAATCCGCCTACCCTGCAAAATCTCCCATTTACCCCGCCTTTTGCCCCGTCCGTCGCACACGGATTGTGGCGCCCACCTGGGTAACTTACAGTTCTCCTACCCGTCATCTCTGCCACCGGCAGAAATAACTCTCAAAGGAACGAGAACAATGTTAGGTTTCCTGCTATGGTTGGTCCTGCTGTTCCTGTGCTGGCCCATTGCCCTGCTTGCCCTGGTGCTGTATCCGCTGGTCTGGCTGCTCCTGCTGCCGTTCCGGCTGCTCGGCATCGGCGTCGAGGCCGTATTCGAGCTGCTGCGCGCCATCGTCATGTTGCCGGCGCGCATACTCGGCGCCTCGCCTGGCCGTTGAACCGGTGTCCGGCTGAGTGTGGGTCAATTAACAGACGACAGCGCTTAGATCTTCTACTGTGGAAATGCCCGCTTTCATCGGGAAAGCGGGCTTTGACTTTGAGGAAACGACTATGCGCCTGGATATTTACCGCCGACCCGAAAGCGACGGCAAACTGTCTTACCTGGCAGTACCGGAAGCCCGCAACATCCCTGAAGAAGCCACCAATACCGACTGGGAAATCGAAGTTCGCGCCATCGAGGTGGCCGACGACGCCGACCAGCTGGAAGACTACGATATTGACAACGTGGCAGGCCAGATCAGCGAAAAAGGGTATGCGATCACCTCGGTCCAGCACTGAGTTTCCCTGAGTCCGGCCCTATGCCGGACTGCCTGTAGCGATCCAGCGCCGGTTTCGGCCCAGTGCCTAACCGGCGCAACATAGTTCCGCGGAATAAGGCCCCGGCCTTCGACGGCTGACTGGGCGTTGTGGTATCCTGCGTCCCTTATCAAGGCAAGCCAGCAAGGGCGGAGGACGCAATGAAGTGGTTAGTGGTCGGGTTTTATTTTCTGTCGATCCTGCACATTCACTTCCGCGGCCGTGTGCGCCTGCCTTTCCGTCGCCAGATCTTCGACCACTCGTCGTTCATGGCGCCGATCAACATCTTCATGCACAAGTTCTCGCGGGTCCCGAGCACACCCTTTATTCCGGTGAGCGAGTTCCCTGAACTGTCGCGCCTGCAGGAAAACTGGCCGATCATCCGCGCCGAAGCGGAGAACCTGCTGGCCCTCAAGAAAATCAAGGCCGCCGAGCAGAACGACGACGCCGGCTTCAATTCCTTCTTCAAGAACGGCTGGAAACGCTTCTACCTGAAATGGTATGACGCCAGCCATCCCTCGGCCGAGCGCCTGTGCCCCCAGACCTATGCGCTGCTGCAATCGATTCCCTCGGTCAAGGCGGCGATGTTTGCCGAGCTGCCGCCGGGCGGCAAGCTCAACCCGCACCGCGACCCGTTCGCAGGTTCGATGCGCTACCACCTGGGCCTGGCCACGCCGAATGACGACCGCTGCTTCATCGAAGTCGACGGCGAACGCCACAGCTGGCGCGACGGCCAGGGCGTCGTGTTCGACGAGACCTTCATCCATTGGGCGATCAATGGCAGCGACAGCGACCGCATCATCCTGTTCTGCGACGTCGAGCGTCCGATGCGCTACCGCTGGATGGGCGCCTTCAACCGCTGGTTCGGCCGCACCGTGATGACCGCCGCCGCTTCGCCCAACGAAACCGGCGACCAGGTCGGCCTGGTGAGCAAGCTGTTCCGCATTTCCTTCTACATGGGCCAGTACCGCCGCCGCCTCAAGGCCTGGAACAAGACTGTCTATAACATCACCCGCGTGGCGCTGGTCGTCGCGCTGGCTGCCCTGATCTACTGGATCTGACGGGGTCTTTCCTCTCGCGTGCCGCAAAAAACCTGTTCGCCGCAGAATAGGGGTTTTGCCGATCACCACAGGGAGGAAGACATGGCGAAAGTGCTGGTGCTGTACTACTCGACGTACGGCCACATCGAACAGATGGCCAATGCGGTGGCCGAAGGCGCACGCGCGGCCGGCGCCACGGTGACCGTCAAGCGGGTGCCGGAAACCGTGCCGGAAGAGATCGCGAAGAACGGCCACTTCAAGCTGCAGCAGGCCGCGCCGATCGCCACCGTGGACGAGTTGCCCGACTATGACGCCATCATCATCGGTGCACCGACCCGCTACGGCCGCATGCCCTCGCAGATGGCGGCCTTCCTCGACCAGACCGGCGGCCTGTGGGCGCGCGGTGCGCTGAACGGCAAGGTCGGCGGCGCCTTCACCTCGACCGCGACCCAGCACGGCGGCCAGGAAACCACCCTGTTCTCGATCATCACCAACCTGCTGCACTTCGGCATGACGGTGGTCGGCCTGCCGTACAGCTATGCGGGCCAGATGACGCTGGACGAGATCGTCGGCGGCAGCCCCTACGGCGCCTCGACCATCGCCGGCGGCCAGGGCCAGCGCCAGCCGAGCGAGAACGAACTGGGTGGCGCACGCCACCAGGGCGAACTGATCGCGAAGACCGCCGCCAAGCTGTTCGGGTAGAAAGGCAAAACCGGGCCGCCCCCGGCGGGATTGTAGGAAGTTTGCTATCGTTGGCAGTCCATCAATTCGTGTGGACGACACCATGAACGAGCTCAGCGCTTTCGACATCACCGCCAAGTGGCCCGCGCAACACCCCGACCGTATCCAGCTGTATTCGCTGCCCACGCCGAACGGCGTGAAGGCCTCGATCATGCTAGAGGAAACCGGCTTGCCCTACGAAGCACACAAGGTCAGCTTCGAGACGGGCGACCAGATGTCGCCGGCCTTCCTCTCGCTCAATCCGAACAACAAGATCCCGGCCATCCTCGATCCGAACGGTCCGGGCGGCAAACCGCTGCCCCTGTTCGAATCCGGCGCGATCCTGATCTACCTGGCGGAGAAGAGCGGCAAGTTCCTCCCACAGGACCCGGCCGGGCGCTATCAGGCGATCCAGTGGCTGATGTTCCAGATGGGCGGGATCGGGCCGATGTTCGGCCAGCTGGGCTTCTTCCACAAGTTCGCCGGCCGTGAGTATGAGGACAAGCGGCCGCGCGACCGCTACGTGGCGGAATCGAAGCGCCTGCTGGGCGTGCTGGAAAGCCAGCTGTCCAGGCACCAGTGGCTCGCGGGCGAGGAATACAGCATCGCGGACATCGCGACCTTCCCCTGGGTGAACAACCTGGTCGGCTTCTACGACGCGGGCGAGCTGGTGGGTTTCAAGGATTTCCCGCGGGTGCAGGCGGCGCTGGAAGTCTTCCGCGCCCGTCCAGCCGTGGCGGCCGGGCTCAAGATCCCAGGGTGATCCGGGCGCGGCGACGCAGCGCCACGAGCACAGCCAGCGCGCCGCCGAACAGCCAGATGCTGGCCGGCTCCGGCACGTCGGCCGGGGCTTGCGGTTCCTCGACGCTTTCCTGGGGCGGCGGCGGGTTCAGGTCCGGCTTCGGAATGAAGGGGCCGGTATCGCCGCCCGGTTGCGGGAACAGCGGACCGGGGCCGGCAGGCGGCGTCAGCGGCGGCTGGCCTTCGGTGCTGCCGCCGCCGCTTTGCGGCGTACCCGGCTGCGGCAGGGGATTCGGCGTGAACACCGGTAGCTCCGGTTCCGGCTGGGGCGCCGGGTCAGGATTGCCCATGACCGGCGGCGTGGTGACCGGCGGCAGGCCAGTGTCGGGCATGGGCTCGGGAGGCGTCACCGGTACCACGGTTTCCGTCTCGGGGACGGGAACCGGGTCCGCGCCGCCGCTCACGGGTGGCTGGGCGCCGGACGAGCTGCCGCCGCTGCCGTCGGAGCCCGAGGTATTCGGGTTGGTCGTCGTCGATGGCGAAGTGGCGGCCGGGCGCGGACGGTTGCTGGTACTGCTCGACGATCCGGACATGCCCATCGCCGAACTCATGCCGGCGCTTGGCGAGGAAGCACTGCTCGCCAGCATGGTGTCAGCCTGGCCGGTGGCGGCTGGCGCGCTGATGCCGCTGGCGCCGCCGCGGCCCGGCCCGCGCTGGCCGGTGTGGCGCGGGATGCCGCCGCTGGTCGAGACGGGCAGGCCGTCCGGGCCGAGCGCATATTCCTCGCCTTCGTCGAGGTCGGCTGCGTCGTCGAGTTCTTCCATCGCCGGGCGGTGCGGCTCCACCGGGTACTGGGCGACGTCCGAAATGCGGTTGGCGCAGCGCGCGCGCATTTCGTTGCGGCCGTCGCTCAGCAGGGTCTCGCCCTCGGCCAGCTTGACCTTGTGCGCGGTCCAGAACACCTGGCCGCCCTTGCGGTAGGACACGTAGACTTCACGCGCTTTCCCGACCGCGACGGGGCGCGCCTTGTCGACGTCGAATTCGGCGTAGTGGGCAGCGACCACGCGGTCGGTGCGGATTACGCGCTTGAGTTCGGCCTGCCCCGAGACGCCGCCGGGAACCACGGAATACGGATAGATGCGGCGCACGCCGCGCACGGTCGCCGGGCCGTCAGCCAGGGCCAGATGGACTGCCGCCGGTTCCATCGCGCTGGCGATCGGGTCGGGCTTCCAGCTCAACATGAATGCAACAGTGGAGCCCACCATAACCGTCGCAGCGACGGCAGCCATGCGCTTGTGAAGGCGGGCTCGTGCTAGCAGGCGGCGGCTGTAGGGGTAGCTGCGGTCCATTATTGATCGGAAAGTAGGAGAGTTCCTACAGCGTAGTATATTTCCAATAATAAATCTACATTTCTTTTGCGGAAATTGACGATAGCGTTGTAATTCGCCTAACGGGCGCGGGGCGGCGCTCGTTCGCCGATGCAAACACGTACGTAATAGCCGCTGTGTTGCGCTGCCCCGAATGCGCTACACTGTCCACTCATGCCAATTCATTAACAAGGACGGAGACTATGCGACTACTTCTTGGCACCGCCAAACAACTTGCCTGCGCCGTGGCGGCATCGGTGATTTCCTGCAGCGCCCTGGCGCAAGCCTGGCCAAGCTCGACGGTGACCGTGGTCGTGCCGTGGCCACCGGGCGGTCCGTCGGACATCGCGGCGCGTCCGCTGGCCAAGGGGCTGACCCAGGGACTGGGCCAGACCTTCATCATCGATAACCGCGCGGGCGGCGGCGGCAACATCGGCACGGCGGCGGTGACCCGCGCCAAGCCGGACGGCCAGACCCTCCTGATCACCTCGAGCGCACCGATCGTGATCAACCCGAGCCTGTACAAGAACATGAACTTCGACCCGCTGAAGGACCTGGCGCCGGTCACCAACCTGCTGCGCGTGCCGCTGGTCTTGGTCGCCCACCCCTCGGTGCCGGCCAAGAATCTGAAGGAACTGATGGCCTACATCCAGTCGAAGAAGGGCCAGTTCTCCTACGGCTCTTCGGGCAACGGTACGCCCCAGCACCTCACCAGCGAGCTGTTCTCCAGCGTGACCAAGCTCGAAATGACGCACGTGCCGTACAAAGGTTCGGCGCCGGCCATTTCCGACCTGCTGGGCGGCCATATTCCGATCATGTTCGACAGTACCATCGCGATCATGCCGCACATTAAGAGCGGCAAAGTCAAAGCGATCGCGATCTCGAGCGCCAAGCGCTCGCCGCTGCTGCCGGACGTGCCGACCTTCGCCGAAGCGGGCCTGCCGCAGATCGAATCCTATGCCTGGTACGGCATGTTCGCACCGGCCAAGACCCCGAAGGCCGTGGTCGACAAGATCAACGCCGAGGCGATCAAGGTCATGAAGGGTCCGGAGTTCCAGAAGGTGCTGGCCGATACCGGTTCGGACTTCGTGGGCGACACGCCTGAGAACTTCGGCAAGTTCGTCGCTGCCGAGCACGATCGCTGGGGCAAGGTCGTGAAGCAGAGCGGCGCCACGGTCGACTGACAGGCGCTCGCTGCAATGAAAAACGCCGCCTCGGGCAACCGGGCGGCGTTATTTTTTTACCGAACGGTAAAAAATCAGGCGCGTGGACGCTGCTTGTGGAAGACCAGCGGGCTGTAAGGCACGGCCGACGGCGGCGGCGACTTCAGGATGTTGTCCTTCATCGCGCCCACCACGTGCATCTCGCAAGGCTTGCAGTCGAAGCGCAGGGTATAGCGCTCGTTGCCGCTGACCAGGGTCATCGGCTCGGCGCGGACCTGGCCCTGCACGCCCTGGACACCCTTGGCCTGTTTCGGGCACAGGTTGAAGGAGAAGCGCAGGCAGTGCTTGGTGATCATCAGGGACACTTCGCCCGGCTCTTCGTGCGACTCGTAAGCCGCGTCGATCAGCTGCACGCCGTGCTTTTGATAAAACGCGCGCGCCTTTTCGTTGTAAACGTTGGCCAGGTAGCTCAGGTGCTCCTCCGGATACACGGCAGGCGGTTCCACCGGCGCCTTGCGCTCCGGACGGTCCCAGGCGGCCAGGCGCGCCGCTTCGTGGGCGGCGACGGCGTCGCGGCGCAGCGCATTGATGGCGGCAGCCGGTACGAACCAGGGCTGGGACAGCTGCAGTTCCACCGCACCCGCTTCGAACATGGTGTTGCCGAGCTTGGCGATATTGGTGCGCAGCGCGCTTTCCGCCTGCGCCGCCTGCTGGGCCGGCTGCAGGGCGATGTCGGCGCCGAGTACCGTCTCGATGCCGTCCTCGTCGCGGATCGTCAGGCGCAGGCCGCCCGGCTGTTCGGCAAGCAGCAGGTCGATGCGTACCTTGCGTTCGGACGACTTCTTGTTCAGCGCCGATTCCCACTGGCGGTCGCGGTTGCGGTGGACGATGGTGCCGACCTTCAGGCCGGCCAGGCTTTTTACCATCTCGTTCGGGAACACGCGCCAGCGCTGGCCGTCGGCGTCTTCGCCCAGTTTTTCCACGGTGTTGGCCTGGATGCCGACGGTCTCGCGCTTGTTCATGTAATTCAGGCCGTCGCCATTGGCCATGGCTGCATTCGCGGCCAGCTCGATGAAGTCCGGACCGATGCGCGTCACGGTGCCCAGCTCGACGCCGATGTACTTGGGCGAATCGAAGGCACCGATGTCTTCCTGGCGGCCGAGCGCGAAGTAGTCGGTGTGGCCGCGGTGGAAGTTCTTGTCGACGTCCGGGGTGAACAGCACGCGCGTGTTGCCGCTGGCGGCGCGCGCGAATTCCGGGCGGCGCTCGAGCAGCTCGTCCAGCAGCAGGCGGTAGTGAGCCGTGATGTTCTTCACGTAGCCCATGTCCTTGTAGCGGCCCTCGATCTTGAAGGAACGGATGCCGGCGTCGACCAGGGCTTCCAGGTTGCGGCTCTGGTCGTTGTCCTTCATGGACAGCAGGTGCTTTTCGTAGGCCACCACGCGGCCCTGGCCGTCGCTCAGGGTGTAGGGCAGGCGGCAGGCTTGCGAGCAGTCGCCGCGGTTGGCGCTGCGGCCGGTGTCGGCGTGCGAGATGTAGCACTGGCCCGAGAAGGCCACGCACAGCGCGCCGTGCACGAAGTACTCCAGCGGGGTGTCCACCTCGGCCTTGATCTTGCGAATCTGCTCGACGGTGAGCTCGCGCGCCAGCACCAGTTGCGAGAAGCCGACGTCGCCCAGGAATTTCGCCTTTTCCACGGTGCGGATGTCGCACTGGGTGCTGGCGTGCAGCTGGATCGGCGGCAGGTCCATCTCCAGCAGGCCCATGTCCTGGATGATCAGGGCGTCCACGCCGGCTTCGTACAGCTGCCAGATCTGCTTGCGCGCGAGCTCGAGCTCGCTGTCGTGCATGATCGTGTTCATGGTCACGAAGATGCGCGAACGGTAACGATGCGCGAACTCGACCAGGCTGGCGATGTCTTCCAGTGGATTGCTGGCATTGTGACGCGCGCCGAAGGCCGGGCCGCCGATGTACACCGCGTCGGCGCCGTGGAGAATCGCCTCGCGGCCGATCTCGGCGGTTTTGGCGGGCGACAGCAGTTCAAGCTGGTGGTCGAGCAGTGACATGGCGGGGATCCTGGATGCGAAGGCCGAAATTATAGCCAAATCAAGGTCTTAAGTCATTGCCCGGGTGGCAGCAATCCCGGTTTATTCGAGATTCTCGTGGTGATCGGCAACACCTTGCTTCCAGTAGGCCGAGACCCGCAGCGCCCCCTTGGGCATGCCTTTCTCGTCGAGCAGCAGGGCGCGCACCTGTTTGGCGGTGGCCGCCTCGCCCCCGAACCAGGCGAAACCTTCGCCCGCGGGCAGCTTCAGGCCACGCAGCGCGCCGAGCAGCGCCGCGTCGCTGTCGACCCAGTGCACCTCGACATCCGCCTGCGTCGACAGCGGCAGGCGATCGGCGCCCTGGGCGGCGATGACGGCGATCACGCGGCTCCCCACGGGCAGCTCGGCCAGGCGCCGCCGGATGGCGGGCAGGGCGGCGCGGTCGCCCGTCAGCAGGTGCCAGTCGACGTCCTCCGGAATGATCATCGAGCCGCGCGGACCTGCGATAATGGCCGGCTGGCCGAGCGTGGCGCTGCGGGCCCAATCGGAAGCGCCACCGCTGTCGTGCAGGGCGAATTCGAGGGTCAGTTCGCGCGTGGCGGCGTCGTACCACAGCGGCGTGTAGTCGCGCCGGACCTGCTGGCCGTCCGGGCCGTCGAACATGAACTTGACGTGGTCGTCGAAGGAGCTAGACACGAAGTTGGCCAGGCCCTCGCCCTGGAAGCTAATGCTGAGGAAGCTGTCGCCCAGAGGCTGGATGTTGCTGACGGCGACGTCGCGGATGTGCAGCTCGCGGCGGACGCGCTGGACGCCCTTGCGGTGTGCGTGTTCCATACTGATCCAAATTAGTTGATAATGTCACCCATTATGGAAAAATTAGTTGATGATGTCAACCAGAGTGCGGCCATCCTTGACGGCGGCGTGTTCGAAGCGATCCACGAGATCATGCATTTGTACCGCGCCCAGCAGTACCGTTCGCTGCGCGCAACACAGCACGAACTGACCCACATGGAAAACCGGGCGCTCGGCTACATCGCCCGCCACCCGGGTGCGACCCAGCGCGACCTGGTGCAGCGTTCCGGGCGCGACAAGGCGCAGGTGACGCGCCTGGTGCAGGGTTTGCGCGAGAAGGGCCTGGTGGAGGCGCGGGCCGATGAGCTCGACCGTCGCAGTACGCGTCTGTATCTCAGCGCCGACGGCCAGGCGGTGCACGCCGAGCTGCACGGGCATGGGGTTACTCTCGCGGCCCAGGCACTGGCGGGACTTGACGCGGCGGAGCGAGCCCAGCTCGCATCCCTGCTGGAGCGCGTGCAGGAAAGCCTGCGCGCCGGCGCCGCTCATGGCGTATCGAGCCGGGCGAACAGCGAGGGGTAACGCAGGACCAGGCCGTCGGCGTCGACTTCCAGTTCGGATTCGAAGCTGCCGTCGGCGTTTTCGTACAGGTAGCGGCCCGCTGCGAGCCGGGTGTACGCCTGCTCGGCGCGCTCCACCTTCAGCGAGGGAAGTGGAACGTAGGCGACCGCGATGATGCTGCGCTGCGCCAGCGCAGCGCCCAGGCGCCGGATGGGCAGGGTATTGGTGAAGGGCGTGGCGGCGATGTCGACGTCGATGCAGCCGTCCAGCTGCGGCTGCCTCCGTCCGTCGCCGTCGTGCCAGTGGCCGTTGCCGTCGCTGGTGAGCACGAGGGAGGCGCCGCCGGCCGCGTGCACTTCGAGCGAGCGCACCCGCCAGCCCAGGTCGCAGCAGATGCGGTAGCTGCAGCCGAAGGCGCCGTCACCACGGTCGCCGATGACGACGGCGTCGGCGACGATCACGTCTTCACGGTAGGCCAGGTGCAGGTGTTCGAGTCCGGGCCCTTCCTCGGGCCGCCAACGGTAGGATTGCTGCATGGGCGAGTCCTCCTCCAGCAGCTAAAGGTAGCACGGAGCCGGAGAAAGGGCAGGACGCTTGGGGAGTCAGTCGTTGCGGGGATACTTGCGCCGTTCCGTGCGCCGGCGATGCTCGGGCTGGTCGACGCTGCGCAGCAAGACGTCGCGCGGGATGTGGCAGTTGTCGAGGTAATCGAGGGCGAAGCGCAGGCCGCGGGTCTCCGCCAGGAAGAAGGCGTACTCGGCAGTCACTGCGGTGTCGTCGTCTCGTCGTCGTTGCGGCATTGTTCGCTTTCCGCGGGGATGTGCGCCCGCTTGTCCAGTCGGCGGAAGTTGCCCTCCGCCTGGCCGATACCCCCGATGCTGTCGTACCGGCTTGTTGTCAATATTATATCCGTTGGCAGTAGGGCACTCGTCGATTATGTTAGCGTTTGTTACAACAGAACGACTTTCATGCACTTCGGGTTGACCGACGCCGCAAATGATAGCGGCAGCGCGGGGAGTTTCCCCCCAGGCGCTGCCGCATGGCCGACCGTTGTTTGACGCGAGATTTACTGGCGCAGGACGCGGCGGATGGTGTTCGCCAGGTCTTCCGCCGAGAACTTGGCGACGTAGGCATCGGCCTGGACGTTCTTGACGTGCTCTTCGTTGGTGGTGCCCGACAGCGAGGAGTGGATGATCACCGGCAGGCCGGTGAAGCGCGCGCTCTTCTTGATGTTGCGGGTCAGGGTGAAACCGTCCATTTCCGGCATCTCGAGGTCGGTCAGCACCAGGGCGACCTTGTCGTGGATGCTCTTGCCTTCGGCTTCGGCGCTGCTGGCGATGCTGTTGAGCTGGTCCCAGGCGTCCTTGCCGCTCTTGGCCATGATGAAGGGCAGGCCCATCGCTTCGAAACCCTGCTCGATCAGGGCGCGTGCGACCACCGAATCGTCGGCGGCCAGCACGACCGAACCCGGACGGATCTGGATCTTGGAGCCGACCATCTGCTGGTTGATCTCCGGACCCGAATCCGGATTCATGTCGCGCAGGATGGTCTCGACGTCGAGCACCTGTGCCAGGCGGCCCGGCTGGCCGGCTTCTTCCGGCAGGCGCGCGATGCTGGTGACCATGCCGCTGGCGGCGGTGCGCTCGGCCGACATCACCTGGTTCCAGTCCAGGCGCACGATTTCCTCGACGCTCTCGACCGCGAAGGCTTGCGTGGTGCGCGCGAACTCCGTCACCAGCATGATGTTCAGGCCGGTCTTGGGCTTGACGCCGGCGATCGCCGGCAAGTCCAGCACCTGGATGATCTGGCCGCGCAGGTTGACGACGCCCAGCACGTGCGGCATCGAGCCGGCCACGGCCGTGATTTCGGGCATGGCCACGATCTCGCGGATCTTGAATACGTTGATGCCGAACAGTTCGCTGCGCTCGCCGTTTTCGTCGCCGCCGAGGCGGAACAGGAGGAGCTCGAACTTGTTATTGCTGGTCAGGTTGCTGCGTTCGTCGACTTCTTGTTGAACCGATTTCATATTCCGCCACGAGAAAGATTAATGCCGATAGGAAAGCATTTTACGTGGGAAAGATCGTCAACCGTAAAGACTGCCGCAAAAAGGCCGTGATTTTTCACATCAACACGGCCGGAAAACAACAAATTTGATTACCCAGCTCGCTTAACGCGCGAGTTCCGGCGTCCCGGCTGCCTTGACCGCCGCGCCGCGGTCCGGCGCCACGAAGGCCAGGCCTTCCTCGAAGGAGCGCAGGATCATGTCGACATAGGCCTCGACCAGCGCCCGCTTCGGCAACTGCTCGTCATAGGGCAGCAGCACCGTGACCATCAGGGCCTCCGGCAGGTCCTGCCGCAGTTCCGCCACCGCGGCGCGCCAGGCGTCGAAGTTGTCCTGGCGCGGATAGGTGATGAAGACGGTCGAAACCAGCTCCGGGGTGCTGCCTTCCGGGCGCTCCAGCTCGGCGCCGACCACCAGGCTGCGCGCGTCGACGTCGCCTTCGCGCAGCGCGCGCACCAGGAGTTCGGTCAGGAATTCGTCGCGCTCCGACGGCAGGCCGGCGCACAGCACGATCGAACCGAGCGGCACGTCGAGCGATCCCTGCCAGCGGCCGAAGCGCGCTTCGCGCATCTGGCGCAGGTGGGCGCCGATGTTCGCGTCCAGCAGCGGCACCGGTTTGCGCCGGTTGCGCACGCTGCCGCTCGATGCCGAAGCGACCGTCTCCGCGATGTTGGCGATCACGGCGCGCATGCGCGCCTCCTGCGCCTTGTCGATGGTGCCCGTGCCCAGGTCCGACACCGCCATGCGCAGGCCGGGCAGCAGCACGTGGTCGCAGTAGCGCGCGAAGCTGTAGCGGCGCACGTAGGTGCGCGCATCCTTGGTCAGTTCATCGGCTTCGCCCGCCAGCACGCGCTGGTGGAAGCGCTCGGCGTCTGACATATCGGGGGCGTCGCCCAGCAGGATCGTGATCGGCGCCAGCGCGCGCACGTGGCGGCCCGCCACCACCAGGCACAGGGTCAGTGGCGTGGACAGCAGCAGGCCGACCGGGCCCCACAGCGCGCCCCAGAACAGGGCCGAGACGATCACCGCCAGCGGCGACAGGCCCGAACTGTGGCCGTAGACCTTGGGCTCGATGAAGTTTGCCAGCACCAGTTCGAAAGCGAGGAACATCGCCATGCAGGTGACGGCCAGCGACCAGCCGGGATCGATGGCGGCTACGAACACGGCGATGATCGCGCCGGCCAGCAGCACGCCCAGGTAGGGCACGAAGCGCAGCGCCCCGCTCAGGACGCCCCACAGTACCGCGTGGGGCACCCCGGCCAGCCATAGCGACACACCCATCACTGCCCCGAAGGTCGCGTTGACGATGAACTGCGAGAAGAAGAAGCGCGACACGCCCTGGGCGGCGTCGCCCAGGGTGCGGATGGTGCGGCTCACTTCGGCCTGGCCGGCCAGGCGCACCAGGCGGTCGCGCAGCGAGCCTTGTTCAAGCAGGATGAAGACCAGCAGGATCAGCACCACGCCGGCTTCGCCGATCGGTCCCCACACCAGGTTGATCACGCGTCCCAGCGTGTCCTTCATGGTGCGCGGCGTGCGCACTTCCACCGGCAGCGGCTGGTTCGGATTGACCACCAGGTTGCCGCGCCTCACGCGCGCCGCCTCCGCCGCCGTGACGGGCGATACCGCGCTCAGTTCCGCCTCGATGCGGCTGATCGGGCGCTCCACCAGTTCACGCACCTTGGCCACCTTGGTCTTGATCGCGGCCCGATACTGCGGCAGGTCGCGCGTGATCGTCACCAGCTGGTCGAACAGCACCGCGCCGACCCCGCCCACGCAGGTGGCAACCAGGGCCACCGACAGCAGCACTGCCGGCATGCGCGCCAGGCCGATCCGGGTCATGCTGCGCACCAGCGGCGCCAGGACCAGGCTCAGGATCAGCGCGAGAGCCAGCGGCTCGAGCACTTCACGACCGAAATACAGCAGGGCGACGACGCAGGTGGCGCTGACGACGGTGCTTGCCGTCAGGCGCAGGGAAGGGGGCTGGAGATTCATGCGGGACGTCGTCGCCTGGAGAGATGAAAACCGGGTATGTATAAAGGAAAAAGTCGTGTTCGCCAAGTAGGCGGCGCTGTGACCCGCCTCCGACGCGCGCTTGGCGTGCCGCGCGTGCCCGCTCCATTCCCTCAGCGCAGGTGTTACATTAACATGATAGCAACTATCTCGACAATGGAGTTCCCATGAAGCAAATGCGCGCCGGATGAGCGTGACCAGCGAGTTCGACTATGAAGCGGCCCTTGCCGGATGTGCGCGCGGCGACCAGCACGCGCTGCGCCGCATTTATGACCGGGACGGCCGCCGGCTGCTCGGCGTTGCGCTGCGCATTGTGCGCCATCGCCAGATCGCCGAGGATGTCCTGCACGACGCCTTCCTGAACATCTGGACCCGCGCCGCCAGTTTCGACCCGGCGCGCGGCGCAGGGCGCGGCTGGATTTATAGCGTGGTGCGCAACCAGGCGCTCAGTCTGGTGCGCGGCGGCGAACGCGAAATCGCGGTCGACGACGAGGTCCTGGAAGATCTGGCCGCGGATGGGGCGGCGCATGCCGGGGGAGTCGATGAGACGATTGCGCTGCGCCAGGACATCGGCCGCCTGCACGATTGCCTGGTCGGGCTCGATCCCGCCAAACGGCGCAGCATCCTGTACGCCTATCTCGACGGCTGTTCGCATAGCGAGATCGCGCAGCGCCTGAGCTCGCCACTCGGCACCGTCAAGGCCTGGATCAAGCGCGGGCTGACTGCCCTGAGGGAGTGCATGGGATGAGCGGCTTACAGAATCGAGACCCGCAGGAGCTGGCCGGCGAGTATGTGCTCGGCACCTTGCCCGCCGGCGTACGCCGGGAAGTCGAACAGGCGATGGCGCGCGACCCCGCGCTGCGCATCGCCGTCGGAGAATGGGAAGCCCGGCTGCTGCCCTTGACCGACCTGGTCGCGCCCGAGGAACCATCGGCGCAGCTGTGGCCGCGCATTGCAGGTTCCGTCGCGGCGCAGCGCGAACGCGGGGACGCGCGCACGCGCTGGTGGGACAGCCTGTGGCTGTGGCGCGGGCTCGCCACGGCCGGCGCAGCGGCTGCGATCCTGCTCGCAAGCGTTCCGATCCGGCCGTTACAGGCGCCGGCGCCGCGCTACATGGTGGTGCTGGCGGCGCCGGGGTCGATGTCGCCCGGCTGGATCCTGCAGTCGGCCGACGACGGGCGCCTGCGCCTGCAGCCGCTGCGTGCGACGAGCGTGCCTGCCGCGGGCGCCCTGCAATTGTGGACCAAGGCGGACGGCTGGACCGGTCCGGTGTCGCTCGGCCTGGTGGAACAGGGCAAGGCGGTCGACGTCGCGCTCGATCGCCTCCCGCCCTTGCAGCCGAACCAGCTGTTCGAAATCACCCTCGAACCGCCGGCCGGCTCGCCGCTCGGCCGGCCGACGGGCCCGATCCTCTTCATCGGACGCGCCGTGAAGCTGATCTAGCCCGCGGCGCCGCTGCTTAGCGCAGCGAGATCGCGATGTCGCGCAGGCCCAGCCCGGCGCCGACGACCGAATTGGCCGGCGTCGCCGCGGCGCCCACCAGGGTCGCGGCGCCGGTGGCGAGGTCGATCCGGTACAGCGACGACGGCCCGCCCGCTGCCGTGCGCAGTGCGGCGAGTGCGATGCCGTTGGCGCCGCCGCCGATGTCGAAGGCAGCGTCGCCCGCCACCGCCACACCCAGCGGGCCGACATTGGCCAGGGTGCCGTCGTTCGGCGGGTTCTGCAGCGCCAGGTTGTCGCTGTCGATATCGATGTCGAACAGCTGGGTCGAGGCCGCGTTCGGGATGCTGTTGGTGTAGGCGGCGGCCGTCACCACGGGCGTCGCACCGGCACGGTTGATGGTCCCGTCGGTCGTGGTGGCGCCGGTGTCCACGTTGATGCGCAGGCTCTGGCCGCGGTCGCTGATCACGCGCAGCCGGTCGGCCGCCGGATTGAAGTCGACGGCAAACATGGTGCCGACCAGGCCCGCATAGGGCTGGCTGGTGTCGGCCGGATCGGCGGCCAGGGTGGCCTTGACCGTCGTGACGCCAGTGGCGGCGTCGATCGTGACGATCCGTGCGGCCGACGTAATCCCGTACAACATGTTGTCGCGCGGACGGAAGTCGAAGCCGACCAAGGTCTCGTTCGCATTCAGTCCCGCCAGCCCGATATCGAGCGTCAGCACGTTCGGCGTGGCTGGGCGGAAGGCGACGATGCGGCCGGCGTCGGTGAGTCCGAGCACTACCGGCGCCGGCGCGGCGCGCAGGGCGAGGCCGCGCACATCTTCGCTCACGGCCAGCGCGCCGGCCGGGCTGGCGGCATTGGCCGTCGCCGCAAGGTTGATCGTATACAGGGTCCGGGCGCCGCCCACGTTCAGTACCGCATAGCCCACGTTGGTCTGCGCGTCGATGTCGAAGCCGTTGGCCGCGCCCGCATCCACGCCCAGCGCCACCGGCGAGGCCAGCGTACCGTTGTTCGGCGGGTTCTGCACGTATAGGGTGTCGGTTGCGCTGTCGAGGGCGTACAGGGTCGTGCTGGCCGTGCCGGCGAAGGCATTGGTATATGCGGACGCGGTAATGGCGCTATTCGCGGCGCCGCCGTTGATATTGCCGTCGGTCGTCGTCGTGCCCGTGTCGACATTGATGCGCAGGCTTTGGCCTGTGTTGCTCACTACACGCAGCCGGTCCGCCATCGGATTGAAGTCGACCCCGAAGTCGGTGCCGGCAAGGGCGGTGTACGGGGCCGTGGTGTCGGTGGCGTCGGCGCTCAGGGTCGCCTTGAAGCTCGCAGCGCCGGTATCCGGATTCAGGGTGTAGATGCGGCCGCTGCTGCCGACGCCGTAGAGCAGGCCGTCCGCCGGCCGGTAGTCGATGCCCACCAGGTTCTCGCCGGCCTGCAGGCCGGTGACCGCCACTGAGGTCCGCACCGTGCCGGGCGTCGCGCGGTCGAACGAGACCAGGCGGTTGCTCGCGGTGAGCACGACCACGTCGCCGGCCGTGGCGACGGGAGGAGGCGGCGTCGTCACCGGCGCCATGGCAGAAGGATCGTCGTCACCGCCACAGGCGGCCAGCAGGGCCGTGAGGGTGGCGGCGAGGAAAAGCCTGGAAGGAGTGCGTGCGTTCATGTCGGTTCCTGTCGTAGAGTTTGGATGGATACTGCTGCCGACCTGCCGGCTGCCGCGGGTCGATACAGGCTCTACGCTGGAGAGAGCGAATTGGATGCACCTTCGACAAAATTTATTTTTATCCAAGCTGCGTCGCGCGCACGAAAAAAAGCCAGCCCCTTAGGGCTGGCTTTTCAGGGTGAAGCGAAAGCCGATTACTGCAGGAGCGACATGACCATCGAGGACATGCTGTTCGACTGCTTGAGCATCGCGGTACCAGCTTGCAGCAGCATCTGGTTCGAGGTCATGTTCGCGCTTTCGGTCGCGAAGTCCACGTCCATGATCAGGCCGGTAGCAGCTTTGCTGTTGGTGCTGATGTTCGACAGGTTGTTGTACACGTGTTCCAGGCGGTTCGCTGCAGCGCCCAGGCCCGAACGCACCTTGTTGACGCTGTCCAGTGCGGTTTCCAGCTTGCCGATGGTGGCGTTGGCGCTGGCGGTCAGTTCGGTACCGGTGGTGGTGGTGGTGTAGTTCGCGGTTGCAGCGCTGACCTGCGATGCCATCGAGGTCATGTCGGTCGACAGGTTGACCGCCATGGTCTCGCTCGACGAAGCGCCGATCTGGAAGGTCATCGACGAAGCGACGGTGCCGCCGACCAGCAGCTTGGTGCCGCCGAAGGTGGTGTTTTGCAGGATGTTCTTCAGTTCCAGGCCCAGCGCGTCGAATTCCGACTGCATGGCGGTCTTGTCGGCGGCGGTCGACGAAGCGTCAGCCGACTGGGTTGCCAGGTCTTTCATGCGGACCAGCATGTTGCCGACTTCGTCCAGCGCGCCTTCGGCGGTCTGCAGCATCGAAGTCGAGTTCTGGGTGTTGCGCATGGCGACGGCCATGCCCGAGGTCTGCGATTTCAGGCGCGAAGCGATCTGCAGGCCGGCAGCGTCGTCCATTGCCGAGTTGATGCGGTAGCCGGTCGACAGGCGGGTCATCGAGGTCGACAGCGAGCTCTGGGTGCGGCTGATCGAATTCTGTGCGGACAGTGCAGCGTTGTTGGTGTGAAGGCTCAGCATGATGTCAGTTCCGTTAAGAGTGTTGTTCTGGTGGCGAGTACCTCACTCGCGCTCACAAGTACAAGGCGACATTCGCGGAAACTTCATTAAGTGCCGTACGGAAATTTTTTTAAATATTTTGTTTTGGTGCCAGAAACATCACAGAATGGGTCTCTATATATGCATTTAGCGTAGTCCCCGCGCCAATGCATATCCATTTTCCGTAGTCATCCACGCAAGTCACCGCTAGAATCGGCGCTTTCCCCCACGAGGACCACCATGCGCCAACTGCTGATCGCCTTGAACCTCGCCGCCGTGCTTGCCATGCCCGCGGCCTCCGCTATTGCCCAGAGCCTGCCATCGGTACCGGTGCCGGCCGAGGTCGATCAGATCCTGCGTCAATACGAGCGCGCCTGGGCCGCCAACGATGCCGCCGCCCTGGCCGCGCTGTTCGCCCCGGACGGCTTCGCACTGCCAAGCAGCCAGCCGCCGGCGCGCGGCCACACTGCGATCGAACAGGCATATTCCGGCGGCGGCGGCCAGCCGACCACGCTACGCGCTCTCGATTACCGCGCCGCCGGCGACCTGGCCTATGTGGTCGGCGCCTACGGCCCGGCCGGGCAGCAGCGCGATCACGGCAAGTTCGTGCTGGTGCTGCGCAAGGTCGACGGCCGCTGGCTGATCGCCGCCGATATCGAGAACGGCAACCAGCGCATGGGGCCGCCTCAGCGTCCCGCCACGAAGCCGGTTGGGAACGCCGGCTGACGAAAGCCGCTTCTATATAGAAGCGGCGTGCATCACCGGCGCCGCTTGCGGCGCAGAGCGCCCATCCCGGCAAGCGCTGCGCCTACCAGGAAAATCGACGCCGGTTCCGGCACCTGCGCCGGCATGCTGACGCGCCGCAGCACGACGGCCTGCCCGTGCTACGTGTCAGTTCAGGCCGCCGCCCACGACGCCGAGCCTATTGAAGCTCGCGGACTGGGCAGCCGTACTGCTGCCGGACGAGACGGCCATGCCCACGCACAGGGTTGGCGCGGTCACGTTGGTGCTGGCGGCTTCGGTCCAGCTCAAGCCCTCGCGCGCACTACCATCGATAGGTGGCCAGACCAAATTCGTGCAGGACGATGAGCCCGCGGCGACGGAAGATCGTCTTTCAGCTTCCGGCAAAAGCACGGATAATGGCGGGTCTTCTACTTAGCACTGGTTTGGAAACTCCATGGAAATTAAGGTCAATTTTCTCGACAAGCTTCGCCTCGAAGCCAAGTTCGACGATTTCACGGTCATTGCCGACCAGCCGATCCGCTACAAGGGCGACGGCTCGGCGCCGGGCCCCTTCGATTATTTCCTGGCCTCGTCCGCCCTGTGCGCAGCGTATTTCGTGAAGCTGTACTGCTCGTCCCGCGATATCCCGACCGAGAACATCCGTCTTTCGCAGAACAACATCGTCGACCCGGAAAACCGCTACAAGCAGATCTTCAAGATCCAGGTCGAGCTGCCGGCGGATATTTCTGAAAAAGACCGCCTGGGCATCCTGCGTTCGATCGACCGCTGCACCGTCAAAAAGGTCGTGCAGACCGGGCCGGAATTCGTGATCGAGGAAGTCGAGAGCATCGACGCCGACGCCCAGGGCCTGCTGCTGGCCAAACCGGATGCCTCGCACAGCACCTATATCGCGGGCAAGGACCTGCCGCTGGAGCAGACCATCGCGAACATGTCGAAGGTCCTTGCTGACCTGGGCATCAAGATCGAGATCGCTTCATGGCGCAACATCGTGCCGAACGTCTGGTCGCTGCATATCCGCGACGCGCACTCGCCGATGTGCTTCACCAACGGCAAGGGCGCGACCAAGGAAAGCGCGCTGGCGTCCAGCCTGGGCGAATACATCGAGCGCATCAACTGCAACCACTTCTATGCCGGTTCCTACTGGGGCGAAGAGATCGCCCAGGCGCCCTTCGTGCATTATCCGAACGAGCGCTGGTTCAAGCCGGGCAAGAAGGATGCGCTACCAAGCGAGATCCTCGATGCCCGTACCCGCGACATCTACGATCCCGATCGCGAACTGCGCGCCTCGCATCTGGTCGATACCAATTCCGGCAATGCCGAGCGCGGCATCTGCTCGCTGCCTTTCGTGCGCCAGTCAGACGGCGAGACCGTGTACTTCCCGGTGAACCTGGTGGAAAACCTGTTCGTCAGTAACGGCATGAGTGCCGGTAATACGCTGCCGGAAGCGCAGGTGCAGTGTCTGTCGGAGATTTTCGAGCGTGCCGTGAAGCGTGAGATCCTGGAAGGCGAAATCGCCTTGCCGGACGTGCCGCAGGAAGTGCTGGACAAGTACCCGAGCATCGTCGCCGGCATCAAGGGCCTGGAAGAGCAGGGCTTCCCGGTGCTGGTCAAGGATGCCTCGCTGGGCGGCACCTACCCGGTCATGTGCGTGACCCTGATGAATCCGCGTACCGGTGGCGTGTTCGCCTCCTTTGGCGCTCACCCGAGTTTCCAGGTCGCCCTCGAACGCAGCCTGACAGAACTGCTGCAGGGCCGCAGTTTCGAAGGCCTGAACGATCTGCCGCGTCCGACCTTCGCGAGCGAGGCCGTGACCGAGCCGTACAACTTCGTCGAGCACTTCATCGATTCCAGCGGCATCGTGTCCTGGCGCTTCTTCAGCGCCAAATCGGACTACGAATTCGTCGAATGGGATTTCTCCGGCGAAGGCGAGAATTCGAACGCCGACGAGGCGTCCGCGCTGTTCGGCATCCTCGACGAACTGGGCAAGGAAGCCTATATGGCCGTGTACGAGGACCTGGGCGCGACCGCCTGCCGCATCCTGGTGCCGGGCTATTCCGAAATCTATCCGGTCGAGGATCTCATCTGGGACAACACCAACAAGGCGCTGCTGTTCCGCAGCGATATCCTGAACCTGCACCGGCTCGACGACGAACAGCTGGAAGCCTTGCTGGAGCGCCTGGAGAACAACGAGCTGGATGAATACGGCGATATCGCGACCCTGATCGGGATCGAGTTCGACGAGAACACGGTATGGGGGCAGCTGACGGTCCTGGAACTCAAGCTCCTGATCCGCCTGGCGCTGGGCGACCTGGAGGAAGCCCAGGAGCTGGTGGGCGCCTTCCTGCAGTACAACGACAACACGCTCGAACGCGGCTTGTTCTACCAGGCCGTGAGCGCGGTGCTGGAAGTGGAGCTGGACGACGACATGGACCTGGACGACTACATCGTCAATTTCCGCCGCATGTTCGGCGCCGAGCGCATGGACGCGGTGGTCGGTTCGGTGGACGGCAGTGTGCGCTTCTACGGTCTCACGCCGACCAGCATGAAGCTCGAAGGGCTCGACCGTCACGCGCGCCTGATCGACAGCTACCGCAAGCTGCACGCGGCGCGGGCGAAAGCCCCGCGCTGAAGCAAGCAGCCCCGGGCCTCAGCCCGGAAAGCCGGGCTCAAGCGCATAGCGTGTCAGTTCGGCACGGCTCGTCATTCCGATCTTTTCCAAGACCCGCGCGCGGTACATCTTTGTAGTGGATTCACTACAAATCCCGGGAGTCCACCTTCCAGGCCGCCGCGTTCTCCACCGCGCTGGCCCGGAGCATCAGCTGCGGGTGGCGCTCATGTCGGGCCGGAGTAGGGCAGCATGAGGGGATCGCGCAGCCGAATAATCTGGCGCACGTCATCGGCGTCGATCACTTCCATGCTGACCAGTCCGGCGGGACCGTGCTCGACCCAGACTTCGCGCGGCCGGGAAATGAGGTGGTCGAGACCTTCGACGAGAACTTCGATGCGCTCGTTCCTGGGGTCGTAGGCGATGCCGAGCAGCTGGATCCACTCCTGCTCGATCTGATCGCCGATACTCAGCCCTGTCACCTCGATTTCGACCTGTTTGCCGGCCAGCTGTGTTTTCGACAACTGGTCAAAGGTGTTCTGCCAAGCCGCTCTATCAAGTTTTGTCGTAGCCATAGTGTTCGCCCTTACTCTTGCGCTGCCCGCAAGGCCACGGGACAGCCTTACTTTTTCCGGTACTCGAAAGCCGGCATGGCCTTCAGCGCATCCTTCGTCGCACCAGGCAGGCTCAACTGCCTATTCTGGACCTTGAACTGCGCCATCGGAATGGCGACGTCGTGTTTGCCCATGCCCAGGAAGCCACCCACGCCGACGATCGCAAACGGGGCCGCGGGCGCGCTGCCCTTGCTTGGAGAAACGATCAGGTCGTCGATCTTGCCGATCTTTTCATTCTTGTCATTGACCACGGTCTTGCCAAGCAGGTCGCGCTTGGCGCTCCAGCCAACGACAATTGCCTCCATCTCGATCACGGTGACGCCGACCGGCGCTCTGCCGGCGACCGGAGCGGAGGGGGCCTGTGCGCTCGATTGCGCCGATGTTTGCGCCGCTGCAAGGCCGCCCCAGAGCGGCGCAGCCGACATCGTCAAGACAGCGATCATGCGTTTCATGACGTCTCCTTTTCGGTTAACCAATCCGTCCACTATAGGATCGCCGGCGGCGCGCACAGTTCGCGGTTTCGCGAATTTTGATCTGGCTTAAGCCCGCGCAGAGCTGGATTGCTCACGGCTTGCAGACGACCGCGGCCGCTGCATCGGCCGGCAAGGCGCTGGCGCACAGGTAGCCCTGGTAAGCGTCGCAGCCGTGCTCGAACAGGAAGTCGCGCTGGGCAACCGTTTCGACGCCTTCGGCCAGTACCCGCAAGCCCAGGCTGCGCCCCAGCGCAATCATCGTGCGCGCTATCGCCGCGTCGTTTTGATTGGTCAGGAGATCCAGCACGAAAGAGCGGTCGATCTTGAGCATGTCCAGCGGCAGTTGCCTGAGATAGGCGAGCGAGGAGTAGCCGGTACCGAAGTCGTCCAGCGCAAAGCTCACACCGTGCGTGCGCAGCACGTTCATCTTGGCGATGGTGTCGGCCAGATTTTCCAGCAGCGAGGTTTCGGTCAGTTCGAGCTTGAGCAGGCGCGCATCGATCCCGGCCGCCGCCACCACGTCCAGCACCTGGGCGGCGAACTGCGGGTGGTGGAACTGGCGTGCGCTGACATTGACCGCTATCTCGATCCGGGCCGTCGCCGGGTTGGCGGCCCAGGCCAGCAACTGCCCGCAGGCCTTTTTGAGCACCCACTGGCCGAGCGAGAGCACCAGCCCGGTTTCCTCGGCGAGCGGGATGAACTCGGCCGGCGAGATCATGCCGCGCGCCGGATGGCGCCAGCGCACCAGGGCTTCGACGCCGGTGACCAGGCCGTGGCGGTCGATCTGGGGCTGGTAGTGCAGCTCGAATTGGGCGTCGCACTGGCGCACCGCCTGGCGCAGGTCGTTCTCGAGCGCCATGCGCGCCGACAGCGCGGCCTGCATGCCGGGGTTGAAGAAGCGCAGCGTGTTGCGCCCCGAGGCCTTGGCCTCGTACATCGCCATGTCTGCGCGCTTGAGCAGCTCGCCGATGTCGTCGCCGGCGCCGCTGAACAGCACGATGCCGATGCTGGCCGTGCTGTGGTGGCAGTTCTGGTCGAGCTTGTAGGGCTGGCGCAGGGACTTCAGCATGCGCTCGCCCACCGTCCGGGCCTGGGTGGTGGCCTCCACCATGTCGGTGCTCATCTCCTGCAGCAGCACCACGTACTCGTCGCCGCCGAAGCGCGCGATGGTGTCATCGTGGTTGACGCAGCCGCTGAGGCGCTGCGCCACCTGCTTGAGCATCTGGTCGCCCACCGCATGCCCGAGGGTGTCGTTGAGCGACTTGAAGTTGTCCAGGTCGATGAAGAACAGCGCGTTGGCATGGCGCCGCTGCGCACTGTCGTCGACCGCCTGCTGCAGCCGGTCCATCAGCAGCTGGCGGTTGGGCAGCTGGGTCAGCGAATCGTAATAGGCCAGGTATTCGATGCGGCGTTCGGCCTGGCGGCGCTCGGTCATGTCGACCATCGCGCCGATCATGCGCAGGGCGCGTCCGGAGGCGTCGCGGATAATGTAGCCGCGGTCCAGCACCAGGGCGAGCGAGCCGTCCTTGCGCATGAAGTGGTATTCGTCGATCCACTGTTCCTCGCCGCCCTCGATGGCCGATTTGATGTGCTTGACGACGCGCTCGCGCTCGTCCGGGTGGATGTGGTCCGACCATGCACGGATCGGCCCGGAAAAATCGACCGTGGTGTAGCCGAACACCGACTCGATGCTGTCGCTGGTCCACAGGCTGTCGTCTTCCAGGTTCCAATCCCATACCACGTCGGTGGTGGCGCGGGCGATAGTGCGGAAGCGCTGCTCGCTGATGCGCAGCGACTCCTCGGTCTTGCGCGCCTCGGTGACGTCGCGGAAGTAGACACTGAGGCCGTCTTTGGTAGGATAGGCGCGGACCTCGGACAGCGCCTGGTGGGGCGCGTAGTATTCCTCGAACACGACGCTGCGGTTTTCGCGCAACGCTCGGTGGAATTCGCAGTAGCCGATCTGGCCCTTGAGCGCGGCGAACTCGTCCCACAGCACCTCGCCGAGCAGCTGCGCGCGTGGGCGCTTGAACAGCCGCTCGGCTTCCCGGTTCAGGTAGGTGAAGCGCCACTCCCGGTCCAGGGTATAGAAGGCGTCGCCGATCGACTCGAGCGTGTCCGACAGCAGTGCGCCGATGCGGGCGGTTTCCTGTTCCGCCTTGCGCTTGTCGTTGATGTCCTGGAACGCGCCCTGCAAGCCCGTGACCGCACCAAGCGCGCTGCGCACCGCTTCGCCGATCGCCCGTACCCATACGCTGCGCCCGCGCGCGGTGATCAGCCGCAGCTCTTCGTCGTAGGGCGTGCCCTCGCGCAGGCAGGTCTCGACCAGGCGGCGCAGCCTGTCGCGCGATTCCGGCGCAAAATAGGCGATCGCTTCCTCGGCCGTGGGCCTGGTCCCGGGCGGCACCTCGTGGATGCGGCACACTTCGTCCGACCAGATGACGCGGTCCTGCTCCCTGTCGTAGATCCAGCCGCCGACGTGGGCGACCGCGCTTGCCATCTGCAGCAGACGCGCTTTCAGCCCGGCCTCGGCTTCGCGCCGCACCACTTCGGTCACGTCCTGTACTGTGCCCAGGTAGCGCACGCTGCCGTGGTCCGCACGCAGGGGCTCGGCGCGCATGCGGACGTGCCGCTCCTGGCTGTTAGCGCGAAAGATCCGGTAGCCGACATCGAGCCGCGCCCCGGCGTGCAGCGTCGCCAGCATCGTGTCGGTGACCCGCTGCCGCTCGTCCGGGTGTACGTGTTGCAGCAGCTCGCCCAAGCGACACGCGCCCGGCGCAAGGCCGTAGACGACGCGCGTCGCGTCCGACAGGGTGAGCGCCATGTCGCGCAAGTCCAGCTCCCAGAAGCCAAATTGGCCTGGGGATTCGCCGACGGACGGCAGAGCATCTGGACGCTGGTCTTCGGGCATGGCAGCAGGTAATTGCGAGACGCCTACATGGTAGATGGTAGACCGCCAGCCCACGAGTCTGTTCCCGGGATCACGCCTCAGATCACTTCCAGCGGCCGCTTCCGCTTCGGCGGCGGGAAGGCGGCATCCAGCGCAGCCAAGTCCTGCGTCGACAAAGGAATGTCGAGCGCGCTGCGAAGCTGCTCGACGTGGTCGGGTGTACCGGCCTTCGGTAGCGCGATCGTCAGGTCGTCCCGCAGCACCCAGCGCAATGCGATCTGGGCGGGCGTGGCGGAATATTCCGCGGCCAGGCGCTGCAGCGCGGAATTGCCGAGCAGGCGGCCCTGCTCGAGGGGAGAATAGGCCATGACCGGGATCTTGCGCTGCCGGCACCAGGGCAACAGGTCGAACTCGATGCCGCGCCGCGTCAGGTTATATAGCACCTGGTTGGTCGCGACCGCGTCCCCTCCTTGCAGGGAGAGCAATTCCTCCATGTCGGAAGTATCGAAATTGCTGACGCCCCAATGACGGATCTTCCCTGCGCGCCGCAGGGCGTCGAAGGCCTCCAGCGTCTCGTCGAGCGGCACCGGGCCAGGCCAGTGCAACAGGTACATGTCGAGGTAATCGGTGCCAAGCCGGCGCAGGCTGTCCTCGCAGGCGACCACTGTTCCCTGCCGGGTCGCATGATGGGGCAACACCTTGCTGACGATGAACGCTTCGGGCCTGCGGCCGGCGAGGGCCTCGCCGATCAGTGCCTCGGCCGCGCCGTCGCCATACATTTCCGCGGTGTCGATCAGCGTCATCCCGTGGTCGATGGCGTAGCGTATCGCACCGATTTCGTCCTGGCGCTTCTGCGGACGTTCGCCCATGTGCCAGGTACCCAGGCCAAGCACCGGTAGTTGTTCTCCAGACGGTAATTGCGTGTTGCGCATGAATGCTCCTGTCGTATTCGGGCCCGCCACAAGCGGGTCGCTCATGGCCGGTCTCCTGCGATGGCCGTGTTGCGCGGCTGTTCGTGACGCGCGGAAGTGTCCTTCTGGTACCTGAGGCTGAGGAGAGCATAACAAATCACCGATGCGGTCATGCCCATCAGCATGTGATCGGTTCTCGGCAACAGCAGGGCAAGCCCCATCAGGACAAAGACCACGAGGGTGTTGACGACCAGTCGGGAGCGCAGCTCGGGACGTTGCTTGAAATAGGCATATTGCTTGCCGAGGAAAAAGCTGACCGCGCCGATGACGGATAGTACGCGGAAGTCGGCTGGCGCCATGTCGTCCACGATTGCGTGCCGGACCAGACTCGCCAGGATCGACAGGCCGATGAAGACGAACAGGTGCGAGTACAGGATCGAGTGTCCGGTCGCGAACTTCTGTTCGGACAGCAGGTTGAAACTGTCGAAATAGACCCACCAGATGCTCGTGATCATCACGAACCCCGTGGTCGCGGTCATCAGCTTTTCCGCGGTCCACTCGAAGTCGGCGAGTCCGGATGCCAGGCTGCTGATGGATTCACCGAGGATGATGATCGTGAGCAGGCCCACACGTTCGATCAGGTGCTTGGTATGCGCCGGGATGACGCGCAACCGGTGCTTCAGGAAGACGATGAACGCAAGCAGGTCGAACGCGATGCCAAGGTAGAACACCGCATAGCGCTGTGGCGCCGCGAACAGGACCGAAGCGAGGCTGATTGCGGCGCCGCCGAGGACCGTCCAGCCGACCACCGTCGTCAGGGCGCCGCTTTCCTTGTGCCGCTGCCTCGACACGAAATACATGATGGCAATGATGAACTTGGCTCCTGCGTAGCAGGCCACGATGAGCTCGAAATTGGCCAGGAAGCGCTTGCCGATCAAGCCCGAGATGATCAGCAACAGGAACATGATCAAGAGGGTGGCCAGCCGGTGCTTGCGGTCATCCGCGTCGAAGCGGTTGGCATACATCGTGTGGCTCACCCAGATCCACCACAAGGGTATGAAGATCAATACGAACTTCAAGAACTGAAGCGGGTCGAGATGGCCCTCGTGCGTTTCGCTCAGGATTTCCGTGAGGTCACCGATCGCCACCACGAAAATCAGGTCGAAGAACGCCTCGAGCCAGGTGGAATGCCGATGGGGGTCGAAGTATTTGGTATTGTGCATATCGCCTCTAGGAGGTCGTTCCGGCGATCCTAAGGGGCGAACACCGCGCGCACGCAGCCGTCCTTCTTGTACTTGAACATGTCGTAGCCGCGCGGGCCGTCCTCGAGCGAGAACCGGTGCGTGGCGAGGTAGGCCGGGTTGAGCTCGCCTTTCTGCGCATGCGCCAGCAGCCGCTCCATATAGGCTTGCCCGTGCTGCTGGGCGCTGCGCACCGTCATGCCCTTGTTCATGATGACGCCCATGGGGAACTTGTCGATCAGTCCGTAGACGCCGAGCACCGACAGCGTGCCGCCCTTACGGCAGGCCATGGTGGCCTCGCGCAAGGCCTGGCCGCGGTCCGTCTCGAGCCGCAAGGCCTGCTTCACGAGGTCATACGCGTATTGCGGTCCGGTGCCGTGCGCCTCCATGCCGTCGACGGCCGGGGCGGCCGGGTCCACGACCCATACACTGCCGCGACCGTCGGCAACCACGCTCTGCACGCAGACCCAGTGGTCCGATGGATCGACCTCATCGCGCCGTACGTTGCGCCAGGCATTCCATTGTTCGTTGGGATAGGGGCGCAGGCTTCCATCCTTCATGAGTTCGGCGACCGAGACGGGAGAGTCTTCCGTCCAGCGCGGAAAATTGACGAAGATGCGGCCCCGTTCGCTGACGGTCACACCGGTGACCTGGTGTTCGAACTGGGCCGCCTGCTGCAGCGCCGTATCGCCCCGGCGATGTGTTGATTCTGCGGTCGGTACGGCACGTGCAGCCTGCGTTTGCGGCGGCGCCAAGCCCGAGGACAAGCCGGCTGCTGCGAAGGCGAGTGCCAGAAACATCGGTGGGATTCGCATGACTCTTCCTTTCGAAAAGCGACAGCAATCCACTACGGGGACGCCATTCTGGCACGGTAAAAACGATGTATGTGTAGGCGCACATCCCGAACCGCACAAGGACACGCAAATACCTTGTACTGGCGCCGCGTGTTCAATGTCTTCGCGGGAAGAAGCGCACTGCAGGCTATTTGAATAGGTGGACTAATAAAGAAAAAAAATCGAACACTGCCCTTGTTATCGGACGGCTTGCGTTCACTGTGAATGAATGCTTTCGCGGTGGGCCGACGCTCACGCGCCGGCACATACGACTGTGGGCCTTCCCGCGGTTTCACCAACAACTGCCAGGAGATGCCGCGTCCTGTCGTGCGGGGCAGGTGCGTCCTGGGAGATCACAGGAGCAGATTATGAAAGCTGTCGTCTACCGAGGTCCCAACCAGGTTGCAGTTGAAGACGTGCCCGATCCCAAGATCGAACGTCCGACGGATGCGATCGTCAAGATTACCAGCACCAACATCTGCGGTTCCGACCTGCACATGTACGAGGGCCGGACCGATTTCGAGCAGGGCCGCACCTTCGGCCACGAGAACCTTGGCGTGGTCGTGGAAGTCGGTCCGGCGGTCGAGAATCTCAAGCCCGGCGACTGGGTGTGCATGCCCTTCAACATCAGCTGCGGCCACTGCAAGAACTGCGAACGCGGCCTCACCAACTACTGCCTGAAGGCGAATGAGCCAGGCGTGGCCGGCGCCGCCTTCGGCTTTGCCGACATGGGCCCCTACCCGGGCGGCCAGGCCGAATTCCTGCGCGTTCCCTGGGCCGACTTCATGTGCCTGAAGCTGCCGCCGGACGCCGAGCAGCGACAGACCGACTACGTGATGTGCGCCGACATCTTTCCGACCGGCTGGCATGCGACCGAACTGGCGGGCATGAAGCCCGGGGACGCGGTGGTCATCTACGGCGCCGGGCCGGTGGGCCTCATGGCGGCGCACTCGGCGATGATCAAGGGGGCCTGCAGCGTGATGGTGGTCGACTGCCATTCCGACCGCCTCAAATTGGCCGAGTCGATCGGTGCGATCGCGATCGATTATTCGAAAGAGGACCCGGTGCAGCGCGTGATGGACCTGACGCATGGGCGCGGTGCGGACGCGGGCTGCGAATGCGTCGGATACCAGTGCCACGACCATCATCATCACCGGCAAGAGGTTCCCAACCTGACGATGAACAACCTGGTCAACTCGGTCAAGTTCACCGGCGGAATCGGGGTGGTCGGCGTGTTCGTGCCGCAGGATCCGGGCAGTCCGGACCCGCTGGAGAAAGAGGGCAAGATCGCGCTGGACTGGGGCATGCTCTGGTTCAAGGGTCAGCGCGTCGCCACCGGCCAGTGCCCGGTCAAGGCTTACAACCGGCAGCTGCGCGACCTGATCCACGCCGGCCGCGCCAAGCCCTCGTTCATCGTTTCGCACGAATTGAAACTGGACCAGGCGCCGGACGCATACAAGCACTTCGACGCGCGCGACCACGGCTGGACCAAGGTGGTGCTGCACCCGGGCTCCTGATGGAGCAGGGCGCTCATCCGCAAGGAGGGCCCGCGTCCTGAGGACGAACGTGCCGCCATCGCTGGTGTCCAACTTTTTGCGCCCCATGGCGGCCGATGCGGGAGCGCGAAGACAATCTTGACAGGAGGCTTTTATGCTAGCAACTAACTATCGTGGACCATACCGTATCCGCGCTTCCCAGAAGCCGGATCCCGTGATCGAGCACCCGGGCGACGCCATCGTCCGCGTGACACGCGCCTGCATCTGCGGCTCGGACCTGCACCTGTACCACGGCCTGGTGCCCGATACCCGCATCGGGCACACCTTCGGACATGAGTTCGTTGGTATCGTGGAAGAGGTCGGATCGGCCGTCGAGACGCTCAAGCCGGGCGACCGTGTGCTGGTACCGTTCAACCTATTCTGCGGCAACTGCTTCTTCTGCCAGAAAGAGTTGTACAGCAACTGCCACAACACCAATCCGGAAGCGACGGCGGTGGGCGGCATCTACGGTTACTCGCACACGACCGGCGGCTACGACGGCGGCCAGGCCGAGTATGTGCGCGTCCCGATGGCCGACGTGGGACCATACAAGATCCCTGAAGACATCGTGGATGACGACGCGGTGCTGCTGACGGACGCGCTGCCGACCGGCTACCAGGCTGCGGAGATGGGCGACATCCAGCAAGGCGACACCGTGGTCGTGTTCGGCGCTGGCCCGGTGGGCATTTTCGCCGCCAGATCCGCCTGGCTGTTCGGCGCCGGCCGCGTGATCGTGGTCGACCATGTCGACTACCGGCTCGACTTCGTGCGGCGTTACGCTCCCTGCGAAATCATCAATTTCCGCGAAGTGAGCGACGTGGCCCTGCACATCAAGAAGATGACCGACTGGCTCGGCGCGGACGTGTGCATCGATGCTGTCGGCTGCGAAGCCTCGGGCAGCCTGACCCAGACCCTCACCGGGCGCTGGACCATGCTGCAGGCGGGCGCCGCGACCGCGCTGTTCTGGGCCATCAACTCGGTGCGCAAGGGCGGCAACGTGTCGATCGTCGGCGTCTACGGGCCGACCTTCAACGCGGTCCCCATCGGCAACGCGCTGAACAAGGGCCTCACGATGCGCATGAACCAGGCCAGCGTCAAGCGCCATGTGCCGCACCTGATCGAGCACATCCGCCAGGGGCACCTGAACCCGAAAGAAATCATCACCCACCGGGTGCCGCTGGAGGAGGTGTCGGACGCGTACCACATCTTCTCGAGCAAGTATGACAACTGTATTAAAACCGTGCTGATTCCTCCACGCGCAGGCTCGGCGCGCGCGACGGCGACCAGCGTCATCCATTGAAGGAGCAGCCATGGACACAGAAATCGCCAAGCGCGACCTTGCCGAGCAGCGGCGCGACCCGCACCACCACGGCCACGTCGGCTACGAAAGGCAGATGGACTACGACCTGAACCGGCATAGTCCACCCGTCGAACAGCTTCAGCGCATCCCGGGCTGGGGTTCGGATCTCGACAAGAAGAACCGGCCGGCTGTGCCGATGGAACGCACCCCGCCGCGCTTCATCCACGTGCCGCAGGGACAGCCGGTGCAGCAGGCGCAGACCGTCGAAGTGTTTTGTTCGCCTGAACGGCCCGGCATCACGCCGATCTTCGGCACGGCGGAGCCGCCCAAGTGGCTGTCCGGCGCCATCCGGCGCCTCGCGTACAAGCTGCCCGAGAACGACATTCGCCACTGGCTGATGCTGATTGCCGCGGACCGCGTCAACATGGTCGAGGGCGTCGTCGAGGACCTGGCGCACGGCCACGTACCCAACGTGCTCGGGGAGATGGGCATCCGCTCCGAGCTGCGCTACAACCCGGCCGGCCTGGTACGCAAGGCCCTCATTGCCACGGTAGTCGTAGGCGGCATCATGGCCCTGCGCAACCGCCGCAGGCGCTACTGAACCACAACGCCCGGCCCGCCGGGCGCATCTCCCCATCCACAATTCTTTTCGCCCGGAGGCAGACCATGAGCCCGGATAGTGTCCAACCCACGCACGGTGCGATGGCCGGCGCCGCGCACGACCAGGAAGTGCCGGAAGTCGACTTGCTTAGCCCCTTAACGCTGCGAAGTCTGACCGTGCGCAACCGCATCGCCATGGCGCCGATGTGCCAGTATTCAGCCGAAGAAGGCATGGCCAATGACTGGCATCTGGTGCACCTGGGCAGCCGCGCCGTGGGCGGCGCCGGACTCGTGATTGTCGAGGCGACCGGCGTCACCTGGGACGGCCGCATCACCCCGGGCGACCTCGGCATCTGGAGCGACGATCACATCGAAGCTCTGGCCCGCATCGCCCGCTTCGTGAACAGCCAGGGCGCGATAGCGGGCATCCAGCTCGCGCACGCCGGGCGCAAGGCCAGCACCGCCGCGCCATGGACAGGCGGCGAGACCTTGAAGACCGAGGAGGAGGGCGGTTGGCCGGTCGTCGCGCCAAGCGCGATTCCGTTCCATCCGAACGATCCGGCACCGATCGCCCTCACCGAAGCCGGCATCGACGGCATCGTCGACGCGTTCGAAGCAGCCGCGCGGCGCGCGCTGGCGGCCGGCTTCAAGGTCCTGGAGATCCACGCCGCGCATGGCTACCTGCTCCACCAGTTCCTGTCTCCGCAGAGTAACCAGCGGGAGGATCAGTACGGCGGCAGCCTGGAGAACCGGATGCGCTTCACGCTGCGCGTGACCGAGCGCTTGCGGGCAATCGTTCCCGCCGAGCTGCCGCTGTTCGTGCGCATATCCGCCACTGACTGGGTTGCCGGCGGCTGGGACATCGAGCAGTCGGTCGAACTGTCGCGACGCCTGAAGGACCTCGGCGTCGATCTGATCGACGTGTCAACCGGCGGCAATCTGCCGACCGCTCGCATTCCCGTCGCCAAGCGCTACCAGGTGCCATGCAGCCGCCGCATCCGTGACGATGCCGGCATCCTGACCGGTACGGTGGGGCTGATCACGGATCCGAAAGAGGCCGACGAGATCGTCACCGGTGGCGACGCCGACCTTGTGCTGGTCGGGCGCGAACTGCTGCGCGAGCCGTACTGGGCGCTGAAGGCCCAGCATGCGTTCGAGGAGGAGCCGGATTGGCCGGTGCAATATGGCTATGCCGTCAAGCGGCGCGCGAAATGACTGTGCAGTGAATCATCCGACATCCGCGCGGCCCTAGCACGGACCAAGGTAGCGCAACCACTACCGCAGACCGCTAGGAATGTGCCTTGCTACTAGCCACAGCGTCTCGTCCAGGTATGAGGTGCTGCAAGTGCTTCATGCGAAAATGAATCCTTTGGGAATGCCGCGGCACGCAAGTCGCGACCTAAACTGGAGCCTTTTCGTGCTGAATGAAGCTGTGGCAGAAGTACTGGAGATGTTGCATCAGAAGCGCGAAGCACCGAGCGAGTTACTTGAAACGGGCTTCGAAAGGAGAGTGAGGAAGCTCAGCAAAGGTTTGTGCATATTTTCCGTTTCCTGTTTTCCTGTAATGGGATTTGCTGGATGGTGCGTCGTGCAAAGCCAGCACCCATCGAGGGAATTATTCATTTTGGTGCAATACATCGGCTTGATGCAGATCCTTTTGGCCTTGTCGTGGATGTTCGTAGACACCGTGCCGGTGGCGGTCAGTGTAATGCGGTTTGACACCTATGCGTATCAGCGTCGGAAGCGTGAGATCGAATACGATCTGGGGCATCTTGAGGGACTGGTAGGGTTTGATCCGGCTATCCTCAAACTGACGGATAAATGGCTCGCATTGAAGATCGAACGAATGAAGATGCGAATCGGGAACTATCTGGGTGGGTCGGATAAGGTGGCAGTGTTCGCGCTTGTCAGTGCGGGATGGACCGTCTGGAAGAATTTTCCTCAATCGAGCTTGTCATGGCAAGGCCAAGCGTACTTGCTTGGATTAGCGATGCTCGTTGGCTTGGCAACAGGCGGCATGCTCGTGAACCGTGCTATCAGGCTGCTGACATATCAGCGGGATCTATTGGCGCTGGCCATGCTGAAAAGGCAGGAGTTTCAATGGCCGACCGGGACGGTGTCGAGCTAGCGGGCACAGATAGGAAATCGTCCAATGTACGCATAATCTATATTATGTTAAATGCGCTATCTGTAGATGAACGCCTTTAGGGCCTGCTGCAGGGATCGGCTTCTCACCGGCTCCAATCCTAGGCCCCTGTCCAGCGCGGCCGATGCGGCATTGTCCCCGGGTGCACGTTCTTTTGCTCTGTGTGGGCTGATCTAGGCGCGCCACAGGATCGCCGACGCATCGTCTGCCCGCTTGACGGACTTCGACGCCGTGGCCTGCACCGCCTCAAACGCGCGCAGCTCGTCCAGCGCTTCCTGCAAGCCTCGCTCGACGCACAGCGCGAACAGGCTCTCCGGCGTGTGCAGCCCGTAGGTGTCGACCAGCCGGTAAAAGCCGTCCGTCATTGCGAGCACGGCAGAACCTGCCGGCGCATTAAACGCAAACGTACGCGCGCCAAACGGCCCGTTTGGGCGCAGGCACAGGGAGTTCGTGTCGACCGTCGTGTTCTGGAATTCGCGCCGTGCGCGCAGCATCGGGAGCAAGCGCGCCTGCCTGGCGACCGGATCGCTGACGGCTTCGGCCTGCAGCCTGGCGATTTCAGCGCGCAGAATGCCTTCCTGCGGATTCACGAAGGGATCGAGGTCGTGGACCTTGCCGTCCGGCGTGCGCATCAGCGCCTTGCAGTCGCCCAGGCAGTACAGCTCGAGCCGGCTGCCTTGTCCCACCTTGCTTGCGCGGATCCACGTCAAGGCCGCAATCGGCCACGCGTACACGGGCACGTCCTGGCCGGCGCTGCGCGCCTGGAATGCGGCGTACACGGATTCGACCGCCGCATGCACCGCGCTCTGCTGGTCCAGACCAGCATCGATGCGCGCGCCGAGCGCCGCAGCAAAGCTGGTGACGAACCAGACCACGTCGCCGTTCTCCGGATCGATGTAATCGCGGTCGGCGACCGAGGTGCCGCCGTCGATGATGACGAGGTCAAGGCGCTCGGGCGCCTGGAAGCTTCCTGCCCAGTCTTCGTTGTGATGCGGCTTTGCGCCGGATGAAACAAGCTCGATCTGCATGAACATTCTTCCAAACGATACGTTCGTGACCACTGACCCCTTCGGAAGCCGAATTCCCATCCAAAGACTCAGTTTGAAGTGAACTCGACATTATATATGCTAATGTCGAGTGAAATTTGGAAGAAAATCTCTTGTCAGCAGCGCCTTTAGGGAAAGACATACTTTCAATCCCTGACAGGTAAATCGGGCGGCATCGTTCCTATTGTAGAGATAGCAAGCTAGAATCTCGGCCGTTCCCAAAACGTTTCCAAGGATTCGATGCAGCGCTTTCTGCCCGCCCGGCCCGCTGGCCGCGTCGCACTGTTCATTGTCCTGCTGTCGCTCGCGACCCTGCTGTTGACCCGCCCTTCGAAGAGCGGCGACTTCCAGGAGTACGCGCTGATGACGATCGCCCTCGCCAGCCACGCGACACCCGATCTCCGCCTGTCCGACGTCGACACCGCCTCTCGCCTCTCGCCCGAGCCAGGTTTCGAACTGATACACGACCAGCTCCGCGTCGGCATGCGCCAAGCTGCCGAATATCCCTTCCCGGGCTTCGTGCGCGGCCACGATGGCAGCTATTACGCGATCCACTTCTTTGCCTATCCTGCCCTGGCGGCGATTCCCTTCAAGCTGATCGACGCTGCCGGCGGCAAGCCGTTCAAGGCATTCCAGCTGCTGAATCTCGGCGCCCTCGCCCTGCTGACAATTGCCCTGTACCGTTTCACCGGCACGCCGCGGCGCGCGATCTTCGGCACCGTGTTCTTCCTGCTGTCGGGCGGCCTGCTGTATGCGAACTGGGGCAGCCCGGAATTCTTCAGCGCCTGCGCGCTGTTGTCCGGCCTTTTCTTTGTGCTGGCCGGCAGTCCGTATGCTGGCGCCCTATTGGCCAGCGTCGCCGCGATGCAGAATCCGCCGCTGGTCGCCTTCGGACTGTTCGCGCCGCTGATCCGGCTCACGTACGTCCATGCGCAGGAAAACCTGTCGTGGGCCGCGGCGTGGCGCAAGGTCGTCACGCGCCACACAGTGCTGGCCTCGATACTGCTGGTGGCGCTTGCCGCGCTGCCGGTCATGTTCAACCTGGCGAAGTTCGGCGTACCGAGTGTGATCGCGGTGCTGTCGACCGATCGCTCCCTGATGACGCTCGGACGGCTCGTGTCCTTTTTCTTCGACCTGAACCAGGGCGCCATCGTGGGCCTCCCGGTGGCGATGCTGCTGGTGCTGGCCCAGCTGGCGGCGCAGGACCGTCTGCGCTGGCTGCCGCACCTGCTCGTGGCCATCCTGTTCAGCGTAGCGATGGCGATCCCCACGCTGTCGACGGTCAACTGGAATTCGGGCGCCTCCGGCATGATGCGCTACGCCCTCTGGGGCGGCATGCCGCTGCTTTACCTGGGTTTGGTCTACCTGCAGCGCCTGCCGCGTTGGCCGCCCGCGCTGGTGGCCGCCATCCTGCTGGCACAGGCCGGCGCCATGACGTTCGCGCGCAGCTATGACTACCTCGAGTTCAGCCCGGCCGCGCGATTCATGCTGGCGCGCTTCCCTGCCCTTTACGCGCCCGAGCCGGAAATCTTCATCGAGCGGACCTTGCACCAGGACGGCGCCGTCCACGCCGACGTGGTGGCGCCCTATCCATCGCCGCAGCATCCGGTGAAAATCCTGTTCAAGGCCGATAGCCGGACGGCGCATACTAGCCTGTGTGGCGCGGGAGGCCAGGTCAGGATTGAGCATGCGACTGGCGGCTGGGTCTACCTCGATGGTCCGCCTGCCTGCCTCCCGGGCGCGCACGACTGAACTCCAGCCGTTTGCGTCACGATGCTTAGGTGGGTAAGAATGCGCTATGCGAACTGATCACTCGAAAGGAAGAGCATGGGCATCACCGTGAAGAACACGACACCGGACACGGCCAAGGTCACCCTGGTGGGCGAAATGATGGACGGGAAGTTCGACGCCAAGGTCATGGCGGAGACCGACGTCCCGTACACGAAGTACTGGGACAACGAACTCGAGCAACGCATCATTTACCTGAATCCTGACCCGGAACAGCTCACGTCGATCGTCGCAGCGCTGAACGATGGCCGCCTGTCGCTGGACGCCTTGCAGGAATTCGGCAGCTCGGACGGCGGCACCTCCGAACTGCCGATCTGATCGCCAACCAGCTTTTCAAGGCAGCAGATCCTTCTTCGAGCCTACGATTTCGTCGTGGCGTTCGTGGTCCTGCTTGTGCAGGTAGCCCGCCGTCGTCGCGATGTTCGCATGGCCGGCGGTGTCCTGCAGGGTCTTGAGCTGCACTCCGCTGTTGGCGTGGTTGGTCAGCATGCTGTGGCGCAGCCAGTGGGTCGAGGCCTGGCGCAATGCCGCGGCGCTGTCGCCATCGCCCTGCGCTTCGGCGCGGTCGGCCGCTGCCACGAACACCGCTTTCAGCGCTTCCGACGCCGCTTCGTCCGTAATGCGCACCGCTTCCTTGCTGCGGCTCGAGAGCACGAGCGGCGTGCGGTCGGCGCGGCTGGCCTGCGGCAGCAGCCCGAAAGCCTGGCGATAGTCGCGGTAGGCGGCCAGCATCGCCGGCGGCACCGGCAGGCGGCGCGGCTTGGCGCCCTTCCCCATCACGTCCAGCCACCAGCGGCCGTCGCCCTCGTCGTAGATGGCGCCCATGCTGGCACCCACGATCTCGTTGAGGCGCGCCCCGGTCTGGGCAAAGGCGATCAGCAGGAAGCGGTCGCGTTCGCGCTGGCGGATCGCCGCCGGGGTATCGGCCGCGCGGTTCGACACTGCATCGAGCGCGTGTGCAATCGCCTGCGGCGTGAGGTAGCGCGAGATGCGTTTGGCCTGGTTCGCGCGCACATTGCGCACCAGGCGCGCCGGGTTGCGCCGCAGGTAGCCGGTCTGCTCCGCGTAGCCGAGCAGGCCCTTCACCGCGATCATGGCCTGGCGCCGGCTGGCGTCGGACAAGGGCCCCGAAAATGGCCGGTAGCGCGGATCGTTGCGCGGCCATTTGGTGGTCGAGATCCATTCCGGCGGCGGATTGCGGATGAATTCCTTGTAGGCGTTCAGGTCGGCGACCGTCAGCTGCTGGAAAGTCTTGCGCGCCTCTTCCCGGCACCAGGTCAGGAAACGGTACAGCTCCTTCTGGGTGTTGGCGACCGATTTCGGACTCAGTTCACCCTGGCCGATGTACTCGCGCGCCAGTTCGGCGTCGCTTTTCGCGTCCGTGACCGGCTCGTCGTTCACCCTGCGGAAAACCGCGCCGCGCGCGCTCGCAGCCAGCCGCTGCGGCGAATCTTCCGGCAGCGGGTCGAGGTCGATCGGGATGAAGGTCGGCATGTTGCTTTCTGATACTGTGTTTTTATACAGTATAGCAGCTTCGACAACGGGCACCAAGCGTACGGCTGCGGCATAATGCGTTTTTTTCTGTCGCCCTTGGAGCTCACATGTTGCTGCGTTTTCTTACCCAGGCGGCGTCCGCCGTCCTGCTCGCATTGCCCCTCGCGGCCAGCGCCGCCCAACCCGTGATCGAGGTCTACAAAAGCGCGACCTGCGGCTGCTGCAAGGAGTGGGTCAAGCACCTGGAGGCCAATGGCTTCACCGTGAAAACCCAGGACGTCCCCAATACCTCCGACTACCGCGAAAAATTCGGCATCCCGAACGAGTATGGCTCCTGCCACACGGGCCGCGTGAACGGCTATGCGATCGAAGGGCACGTGCCGGCCAGTGACATCAAGCGCCTGCTGGCCACGAAACCGAAGGCGCGCGGCCTGGCGGTGCCGGGGATGCCGATGGGTTCGCCGGGCATGGAAGGACCGCGCAAGGATCCCTACGAGGTGCTGCTGGTGCAGGACGGCGGCAAGACCAGCGTCTACAAGCGCTACCCGTAAGCCTGCGCCGGCCCCGCGGGATCGTCGGCATAATGGGTTCTCAGTTTCGATGGAGCCAGAGATGAGCACACAGCAGAACGATCCCTCGACGACGCTTGGCGTCGGCGGCGTCACCAGCGGCCAGCAAGGCGCCACCCCCACCCATGAAACCCAGCAGGAAACCGGCGGCAGCGGCGGCGATGGCCTGACCCGCAACCAGGCGGGCGAAACCACCAACGCACCCGACGGCGCCGTAGCCGGCGAGCGCCAGCACGTGGAGGCCGAAGGCAGCGCGATGACGAACGTCGGCCGCGGAGCGCAGGACACGCGCCCGAACCAGGCCAGCCCCACGGGCACCGGCCTCGGTACGCCGGAAACCGGCGGCAACCAGGACGAAAGCGACCTGCCGCCCGGCCGCTAGGCCGTCTCGATCACCGGCGCCGCCTTTGCGGTGGCGTCGCGCGCGGCCAGCTTGCGCCACCAGATCCAGGACACGATCGCGTTCACCCAGAAGGCGCCATACAGCACCGCGGTCAGATAGAGTTCGCGGCTGGCGTAGAGGGGAACGGCGATCGTGTTCACCAGCAGCCAGACCGGCCAGTTCTCGATCCGGCGCTGCATCATCAACAGCTGGGCGATCACGCTGAACACCAGCACGGCGGAGTCGATGAAAGGCGCGTAGGCGTTGGTGAAGTGGTGCAGCAGCGCGCCGTAGATGGCGGTGGCGGCAAGCCCTGCCGGCGCTATCCAGCCAAGCGTGCGCCAGCCCGCATGGGTGACCGGCAGTGGCGCGCCCTGCCTGCCGTGCAGCCAACGCCACCAGCCCAGTATGCTGGTCCCCACGAAGAACACCTGCAGCACAACGTCGGCATACAGCCGGCTTTGTGCAAACAAGATGCCGAACAGGGTGCAGCCGATGATTCCGGTCCACCAAGTGTGGACGCTATTGCGCCCGGCGAGGAAGATCGCCACGGCGGTGAAGGCGTTGGCCGCGATTTCGAGCGGGGTCATGCAGGCTCCCTGTCAATAAGGGAGCACTGTAAGCGAGCCGGGGCGACCCGGCAAGCTGACTTACATGCGGATGGTGCCGTGATCGGCGTCGACGTCCGGCGTCGAACCGGTGACGGCCGCCTTGGCCATCGCGAACATGCGCACCATCTTGCTGTCGTTCGAATCCCAGTACTCGGCCGCGTGCGGCATTACCCGCACCAGCACCACGTGCTCGTCCTCGGGGCCGGCCGGGAACCAGGCCTGCACCATCGGATTCCACAGCGCGTGGATCTGGTTGCGGTCGACCACGCGCTCAGCATGGCCGCTGACCGAGACGTAGGTGCTGTCATCGTTGTTGGCGAAGCTGACGTTGACCTCGGGCTCGTGGGCGATGTTGTCCCACAGTTCGGTGGTAGTACGGGTGTAGAACCACAGGCCGCCTTCGGCGTCGACCTGCTGGTTGGTCATCGGCTGGCTGACCAGGTGGCCATTCTGGTCGCGCGTGGTGAACATGGCGAAGCGCATCGAGCCGATCTTCTCGGACAGGGCGGCCGCGTGCGCTTGGGCGTTATGGTCTGGCATGGCATTCCTCGCTGATTGGTTGAATCCCGATCCTAGCCTGCGCCAGGCCGCCCATCCGTGCGTCGGCGTACACTGACCCGGCCTTGACCTTGCGCCCAGCCCTCACACGCTCTAGCCAAATCGTCTATAGTGATGCCTCTGTACAAAACTTAACTCGCCATGAAATTTGACGTCGCTATTGTCGGCAGCGGTCTGGCCGGCCTGTCGGTGGCCCTCCACCTGGCGCAGACGCGCAAGGTTGCAATCATCTCCAAACGCGCGCTGCTGGACGGTGCCAGCAACTGGGCCCAGGGCGGCATCGCCGCCGTGCTCGACTCGGGCGACAGCCACGACCAGCATATCGCCGACACCCTGGTGGCCGGCGCCGGCCTGTGCGAAGAAGCGGCCACCCGCTACATCGTCGAGAACGGCCGCGCCGCGATCGAATGGCTGATCGAACAGGGCGTGCCCTTCACCCGCGACGCCTCGGCCGAGCTGGGCTTTCACCTGACCCGCGAGGGCGGCCACAGCCAGCGCCGCATCATCCACGCCGCCGACGCCACCGGCCACGCGGTGCAGGTGACGCTGGAGCAGAAAGTGCGCGCGCATCCGAACATCGCTTTGTTCGAGCACCACTGCGCGATCGACGTCATCACTTCCGACAAGCTCACCGGCAAGGGTGTGCACGGCGGCGCGCCGCACCTGGTTGGGCAGCCACGCTGCTACGGCCTGTACGTGCAGGACGAAGAGAGCGGCCAGGTGCTCACTTTCGAAGCCGAGCACACGGTGCTGGCCACCGGCGGCGCCGGCAAGGTCTACCTGTACACCACGAATCCCGACACCGCCACCGGCGACGGCATCGCAATGGCCTGGCGCGCCGGCTGCCGCGTGTCGAACATGGAATTCATCCAGTTCCACCCGACCTGCCTGTACCACCCATATGCGAAATCCTTCCTGATCACGGAAGCAATCCGCGGCGAAGGCGGCCTGTTGAAACTTCCGCCGGAAGCGGGACCCGCTGCCGGCACCCGCTTCATGCCGGCCCATGACGAGCGCGGCGAACTGGCCCCGCGCGACGTGGTCGCGCGCGCGATCGACTTCGAGATGAAGAAGCGCGGCCTGGACTACGTCCACCTCGACATCAGCCACCAGGACCCGGAATTCCTGAAGGAGCACTTCCCGACCATTTACGCGCGCTGCCTGGAGCTGGGCATCGACATCACCAAGGAACCGATTCCGGTGGTGCCGGCGGTGCACTTCACCTGCGGCGGGATCGTCACCGACCTGGCCGGCCGCACCGATATCCCGGGCCTGTACGCCGTGGGCGAGACCGCCTGCACCGGCCTGCACGGCGCCAACCGCCTGGCCAGCAACTCGCTGCTCGAATGCGTGGTCATCGGGCGCGCCTGCGCGCACCAGATCGCGGCGGCGCCAAAGATCGAGAATCCGGTGCTGCCGCCCTGGGACGAATCGCGCGTGACGAATGCGGACGAGGAAGTGGTCATCGCCCACAACTGGGACGAGCTGCGCCGCTTCATGTGGAACTACGTCGGCATCGTGCGCACCACCAAGCGCCTGGAGCGGGCGCAGCACCGCATCAAGCTGTTGAAGGAAGAGATCGACGAATACTACCGCAACTTCCGCATCACCCACGACCTGCTGGAGCTGCGCAACCTGGTCGAGGTGGCGTCCCTGATCGTCAACAGTGCACTCTCGCGCCACGAGAGCCGCGGCCTGCATTATTCTCGCGACTTCCCGGATACCCTGCCGAAGGCGCTGCCGAGCGTGCTGACGCCGGAACGCCGCTAATCGTTGTTCTCCGGCCCGCTCGCGTGGGCCGGATCCCCGCCATGAACCGCCCTGCCCTCACACCATCCACCATCGCCCTCTTGAGCGTGCCGCCCATCCTCTGGGCCGGCAACGCCATTGTCGGCCGGCTGGTGCGCGACGCCGTGCCGCCGATGACCCTGAACCTGATCCGCTGGTCGATCGCGCTCTTGGTGCTGGTGCCGCTCGGGCGCGCGGCGCTGCGGCACGGCAGCGGCGTTCTGACCAACTGGCGCCGCTACGCCATGCTCGGGCTGCTCGGCGTGGGGCTCTACAATTCACTGCAATACCTGGCGCTGCAGAGTTCAACGCCGATCAACGTCACCCTGGTGGCCTCCGGCGTGCCGGTCTGGATGCTGCTGGTTGGGCGCCTGTTCTACGGCGTGCCGGTCAAGCGCAAGCAGATCGTCGGGGCGTTGCTGTCGATCCTGGGCGTACTGGTGGTGCTGTGCCGCGGCGACATCCACCAGCTCTTGCAGCTGCGCCTCGTGATCGGCGACCTGTACATGATCCTGGCCACCATCGCCTGGTCCTTCTACAGCTGGATGCTGATGCAGCAGAAGGATGTGCCGGGTCTGCGCGCGGACTGGGCGGCGTTCCTGCTGGCCCAGGTCGGCTACGGGGTGCTGTGGTCGGCCGCGCTGGCCGGTGGCGAATGGGCGCTGCGCGACACGCACATCGCCTGGAGCTGGCCGCTCGCGGCAGCCCTGCTGTACGTGGCGATCGGCCCCGCGATCCTGGCAATGCGCTGCTGGGGCGCCGGCGTGCAGCGCGCCGGCCCGAGCATCGGCGCCTTCTTCATCAACCTGACGCCGCTGTTCACGGCGCTGCTGTCCTCCGCCTTCCTGGGCGAGGCGCCCCACCTCTACCACGTGCTGGCCTTCGGCATGATCGTGGGCGGGATCGCCGTCTCCGCGCGCTGACGCCTGGCGGTCGTTCAGGCCGGAAAGGTGTGTCCATGCGCCGGGAGGGGATGTTACGATCCCATCCAATGGAGGTACCGTAACATGGCAGAAGGTTTCACCGTTCAAGACCAGGCCGAGGCGCTGGCGGAATTCCTCGAACGGTATCCGCGCGCGCTGGTCCTGACAGGCGCCGGCCTGTCGACCGCGTCGGGCATTCCCGATTACCGCGACCGTGATGGCACCCGCCGCGGCCGCATGCCGATCCAGGGTCCGGAATTCCGGCGCTCGATCGACGTCCAGCGCCGCTACTGGGCGCGCAGCATGGTCGGCTGGCCGATCATGGCGAAGGCCCGGCCGAATCACGGGCACCGGGCGCTCGCGCGGCTGGAAAAACACGGCCGCTTTGGCCACCTGCTGACCCAGAACGTCGACGGCCTGCATCAGCAGGCCGGCAGCCTGGCGGTCCTCGAACTGCATGGCAACGTCCACAGCGTGGTCTGCATGCACTGCAAGGCACAGTTTCCGCGCGCCTTCGTGCAAACGCTGCTGAACGAGGCCAATCCCGAACTGGCGAACGTGCTGGCGACCCCGCTGCCCGATGGCGACGCCGCGATCGAGCCGGATGCGCTCGAAGACTTCCATTTGCCCTTCTGCGTCCATTGCGGCGGCGCGCTGTCGCCGGATGTCGTATTCTTCGGCGATGGCATCCCGCCGCCGCGCACCGCCTGCGCGCTGGCCCAGATGGAAGCGGCCGACGCGCTGCTGGTGGTGGGTTCGTCGCTGATGGTGTATTCGGGTTTCCGCTTCTGCCGCATGGCGAATGCAGCGGGCAAGCCGATCGCCGCGGTCAATCTCGGTCGCACCCGCGCCGATGAGCTGATCGCACTCAAAATAGAAGAGTCGGCCGAGCGGTTGCTGCCGCGCGTCGCCGACCTGCTCCACGCGGAGGAGCCGGAGGAGTCACATCCAACAATCGACCACAGGGGGATTTTGTGACCACACGCTACCGCACTACCGCAATCCTGGCCGGCATCGGCCTGGCCGCCTCGTTTCTTTACGTGCGCGCCAAAACGCGACAAGCGGAGCAGGAGAACCCGCCGCAGGGCAAGTTTGTCGACGTGGACGGCGTGCGCCTGCACTACCTGGAGCGCGGCACCGGGCCGACGCTCGTGCTCCTGCACGGCAATGGCGTCTATTCGAAAGATTTCGAAACGAGCGGCCTGTTGCAGCAGGCCGCCGCACATTACCGCGTGATCGCTTTCGACCGCCCCGGTTTCGGCTACAGCGAGCGGCCGCGCAGCACGGTGTGGACGCCCGAGAAGCAGGCGGCGCTGCTGCACCGCGCGCTGGCGCAAATCGGGGTCGAATCGGCGATCGTGCTCGGCCACTCCTGGGGCACGATGGTCGCCCTGGCCATGGGGCTGCAGCAGCCTGATGTCGTGCGCGGACTGGTGCTGCTGTCGGGTTACTACTATCCGAGCGTGCGCCTCGACGTGGCGCTGTCCACACCCGCCATTCCGGTCATCGGTGACCTGCTGCGCTACACGGTGTCACCCGTGCTGACGCGGCTGATGTGGCCGGCCCTGGCCAAGCGCACCTTCTCCCCGCTGCCGGTATCCAAACGCTTTGATGCCTTCCCGCGCTGGATGGCCCTGCGGCCCAAGCAGTTGCGCGCGAGCGCGGCGGAGACGGCGCTGATGATTCCCTCTGCGCTTGCGCTCTCGACACGTTATGCGGAGCTGAAGGTGCCGGCGATCGTCGTCGCCGGAACGCGCGACAAGATCGTCGACTGCGGGCACAACTCGGAACGCCTCAGCGAACGCCTGCCGGACAGCCAGCTGCAGCTGCAAGCGGGCGTCGGCCACATGACGCACTACGCGCATCCGGAAAAAGTGATGGCCGCAATCGGCGAGATCGCGGCGCAGGTCGGGGAACCGGTGCACATGCGCACACCGGAAGCGGAAGCGCTGGCACAGGCCAGCGAAAGCGGGGTCTAAGCCGGGCGAATCAGCCCTTGATGACGTACTTGATGACGATCCCCGCCGTCAGCGCGGCGAAGATCACGAGCGACAGACCGCCATGCAGCATCGGCGAGCCGATCGACACCTGGGCCGTGCGCGGATCCATCTCCATGCGCACGGCCTTCCCGAACATCACCGGCCGCAGGAAGCCGCGCACGCCCACCAGCAGCATGCCGATGCCGAAGCACACGTCGGCGGTGCCGCCCGTTTGCAGGCCGTTCACCAGGGTCGGGCCGCCCAGCAACAGGCCAAAGGCCAGCCACAGGATGCGCGCGCCCGTCGAAATACGCAGTCTGGTCCAGTCCATCATGGTTCAGCCTACGATGCGAAGCGAGTAATCGGTCGCGCGCACGTCCTTGGTTAGGCTGCCGATCGAGATGCGGTCGACACCCGTCTCGGCAATCGCACGCACGGTCTGCATGTTGATGCCGCCCGAGGCTTCCAGCAGCGCCCGGCCCGCATTCACGCGCACCGCTTCACGCATCATCTCCAGGTCGAAGTTATCGAGCAGGACCGATTTCACCCCAGCGCCGAGTGCTTCTTCCAGCTGGGCGATGGTCTCGACTTCGATCTGCACCGGCGCGCCGGAGCCGAGCGCCTCGGCCGCAGCCAGGGCTTTGCTCACGCCGCCAGCGGCCGCGATGTGGTTTTCCTTGATCAGGATGCCGTCGTACAGCGCCATGCGCTGGTTCTTGCCGCCGCCGACGCGCACCGCGTATTTCTGCGCCAGGCGCAGGCCCGGCAGGGTCTTGCGGGTGTCGAGGATCGCCGCCTTGGTGCCCTCGATCACATCGACGTACTTGCGGGTGGCGCTGGCCACGCCCGACAGCAGCTGCATGAAGTTCAGCGCCGCGCGTTCGGCGGTGAGCAGCGAGCGTGGATTGGCCTCGATGGTGCACACCACCGAATCGGCGGCCATCAGGTCGCCCTCGGCGTATTGCCAGGTAATCTCGGTGTCCGTATCGATGGCCAGCATGACGCCTTCGAACCAGGGCGCGCCGCACAGGACCGCCTGTTCGCGCACGATGACGCGGGCCTTCACGCGCGTGTCGTTCGGCACCAGCATGCCGGTCAGGTCACCGGTGCCAACGTCTTCCAGCAGCGCCGCGAGGATGTTGGCCTCGAAGGCTGATTGCAGCTTCTCGTCGAATTGATCGTGCGGATTGCGTAGCAGCGTCATGCGGGACCTACTCCATTGAACAGTGTCGCGTTCTGCTCGAGCGCGCCGCTCGGCAGGGCTTGCGCCTTCTTGGCGGCGGCGAAATCGAGCATGCGGTCGATCGCGCGCTTGGCCTGGCGGCCGATTTCCGGATCGACGTGGACTTCATTGGCGCCGTTTTCCAGCACGTCGGCCAGATTCTTGAGGCCGTTCATGGCCATCCACGGGCAGTGGGCGCAGCTCTTGCAGGTGGCGCTGTTGCCGGCGGTCGGCGCTTCGATGAAGCGCTTGCCCGGCGCGGCGGCGCGCATCTTGTGCAGGATGCCGTTGTCGGTGGCGACGATGAAGGTATCCGCCGGCAGGTTCACCGCGGCGTTGATCAGCTGGGTGGTCGAGCCGACCACGTCGGCCTGGGCCACGACCGAGCTTGGCGACTCCGGGTGCACCAGCACTTTCGCATCCGGATATTCGCTCTTCAACAGGTCGAGTTCGACGCCCTTGAATTCGTCGTGCACCAGGCAGGAACCCTGCCACAGCAGCATGTCGGCGCCGGTCTGTTTCTGGATGTAGGAACCGAGGTGGCGGTCCGGCGCCCACAGGATCTTCTTGCCCTGCTCGTGCAGGTGCTTGACGATGTCGAGGCCGATCGACGAAGTCACCATCCAGTCGGCGCGCGCCTTCACGGCGGCGCTGGTGTTGGCGTAGACGACCACGGTGCGGTCCGGATGCTGGTCGGCGAAGGCGGCGAATTCATCGGCCGGACAGCCCAGGTCGAGCGAGCAGGTCGCGTCCAGGTCCGGCATCAGGATGGTCTTTTCCGGGCTCAGGATCTTGGCCGATTCGCCCATGAAGCGCACGCCGGCTACGACTAAGGTCTGGGCCGGGTGGTCACGGCCGAAACGCGCCATCTCGAGCGAATCCGAAACGCAGCCGCCGGTTTCCTCGGCCAGGTCCTGCAGCTCGGCGTCCACGTAATAGTGGGCCACCAGCACCGCGTTGCGTTCCTTCAGCAGGCGCTTGATGCGCGCCTTCAGTTCCACCTTTTCGGCGGCGCTCGGGGTCGCGGGCACGCGCGCCCAGGCCTCGGCCGTCGCCGGGTTGATGGTGCAGGACTCGCCCACCTGGGGGTGGTCGTATTCGTAGGTCTTGATCGGTACCGTCATCATGTGATGTGTCTCCCGGATGGATCAGTCGATGCCTTGGCTCGTCAGGTACTCTTCATAGCTGCCGCGGAAGTCGACGACTTCGTTCTCGCGCACTTCGAGCACGCGGGTGGCTAGCGAGGACACGAATTCGCGGTCGTGCGACACGAAGATCATGGTGCCGGCGTACTTGTCGAGCGCGATGTTGAGCGACTCGATCGATTCCATGTCCATGTGGTTGGTCGGTTCGTCGAGCAGCAGCACATTGTGACGGCCCAGCATCAGCTTACCGTACATCATGCGGCCCTTCTCGCCGCCGGACAGCACCTTGACCGACTTCTTGACTTCGTCGCCGCCGAACAGCAGGCGGCCGAGGATCGAGCGCACGGCCTGGTCGTCGTCGCCTTCCTGCGTCCAGCGGCTCATCCAGTCCGTCAGGTTGTCGCCGCTGGCGAATTCCTCGGTCGGATCCTGCGGCATGTAGCCGACGTTGGCGTTCTCGGCCCACTTCACGCGGCCCTGGTCGGCCGCCAGGCCGGTGATGTCCTGGCCGCCGATGCAGCGCAGCAGCGTGGTTTTACCGGCGCCGTTGGCGCCGATGATCGCGATGCGTTCGCCCGCCTCGACCATGATCGAGAAGTTCTTGAACAGCTGGCGGTCATAGGCTTTCGACAGGCCCTCGGTTTCCACGGCCAGGCGGTGCAGCTTCTTCTCGCCTTCGAAACGCACGAAGGGATAGGCGCGCGAGGACGGCTTGAATTCCTCGATCTTGATCTTGTCGATCTGCTTGGCGCGCGAGGTCGCCTGGCGCGCCTTGGACTTGTTGGCCGAGAAGCGGCGCACGAAGTCCTGCAGTTCGGCGACCTTTTCCTTGGCCTTGGCGTTGTTCGCCAGCTGCTGGTTGCGCGCCTGGGTCGAGGCCAGCATGTAGTCGTCGTAGTTGCCCGGATAGACCTTCAGGGTGCCGTAGTCCATGTCGGCGACGTGGGTGCAGACCTGGTTCAGGAAGTGACGATCGTGCGAGATGATGATCATCGTCGAGTTGCGCTGGTTGAGGATGTCTTCCAGCCAGCGGATCGTGTTGATGTCCAGGTTGTTGGTCGGTTCGTCGAGCAGCAGGATGTCCGGGTTCGAGAACAGGGCCTGGGCCAGCAGCACGCGCAGCTTCCAGCCTGGCGCCACGGCGCTCATCGGACCCTGGTGCAGGTCGCTGGCGATGTCCAGGCCGAGCAGCAGCTCGCCGGCGCGCGCTTCGGCCGAGTAGCCGTCGTACTCGGCGACCTTGCCTTCGAGTTCGGCGGCCTTCATGTAGTCTTCGTCGGTCGCTTCCGGGTTCGCGTAGATCGCGTCGCGCTCGGAAATGGCGTTCCACAGCTCGGTGTGGCCCATCATGACGACGTCCAGCACGCGCACGTCTTCGTAGGCGAACTGGTCCTGGCGGAGTTTACCGAGGCGCTCGCCCGGGTCGAGGCTGACATTGCCGGCCGACGGCTCCAGGTCGCCGCCGAGGATCTTCATGAAGGTCGACTTGCCGCAACCGTTTGCGCCGATCAGGCCATAACGGTTGCCGTCGCCGAACTTGACGGAGATGTTCTCGAACAGCGGCTTGGCGCCGAATTGCATTGTAATATTGGCAGTGGATAGCACGAGGAAACCTTTGGAAGCGGAGTTAGCAACGGTGTTGCCGGATAACCCGCGATTTTACCATCGCAGGATCGTCAAGGCGAAATCGTGGCCAGGAATGCAAACGGCGCACCCGTGTGCGCCGTCAAAGGAGAGCCGCGCTGGCCGCCCGGCTCAGCCGCAGACCGGGCCGCTCCGCAGGGTCGGATAGTCGCTCAGGCTCAGGCTGAAGCCCTCCTCATGCGAGACCAGCTTGCCCTGGGCGCCAAAGGGAATCGTCACCCGGCGCGGGATGTGGCCGAAGCTCAGGCCTGTGAGAATCGGCACCGGCAAGATGGCGCGCAGGTGGGCCAGCATGGTGTCGAAATCATAACCGTTGTCGTTCGGCGCCAGCTTGTAGCCGGAGAAATCGCCGAGTATCACCGCTTGCTGGCGCGCCAGCACGCCGGCCTGGTGCAGCTGCAGCAGCATGCGCTCGACCCGGTAGGGATGTTCGGCGATGTCTTCCAGGTACAGGATGCCTCCCTCGATCTGCGGGAAATACGGGGTGCCGAGCAGCGAGCCGATCATCGCCAGGTTGCCGCCCCAGACGGTGCCCGTAGCCTCGAGAACAGGGTTGCCGGTTGCGCATTCGGTGATGGTGTGGGTCGGTCCGGCCAGGCATTGCCAGAAATTATCCAGCGTGAACTGGACCGGCTCCTTGCAGCCGAAGTCGCCCGCGATCATCGGGCCGGCATAGCTGAGCGCGCCCGTCCGGGCCAGCAGGCCCATGTGGATGGCGGTCATGTCGGAAAAGCCGACGAACAGCTTGCCGCTCGCGGCCATCGCCTCGAAATCGATGTGCGGCAGCAGACGGGTGGCGCCGTAGCCGCCGCGCAGGGCCATGATGATCTGCACGTCCGGATCGTCCACCGCGGCGCGCAGCTGGGCCAGGCGGCCCTCGTCGGTGCCGCCGAAACGCTCGTGGATGGCGGCGTGGTCATAGTAATTGTGGACGAGGCAGCCGTGCTGCTCGAGGCGGGCGATGCCGCGGTCGATCGCGCACGGGTCGAGGGCCTGGCCGGCCGGGGCCACGATGGCGATGCCGATTTGGGGTGTGATCACTGTTTGACAAATAGCCTGGGTGTTGAGTCTGGCAACATCTTACCCCTGGCGTGGGCGTCAATCAAGGCGAGGAGCCGCTCGGCCAGCTGCGGCGGGAGGTCGTGGCCCATGCCCTCGATGATCTCGAGGCGGGCGCCGGGGATGCGGCTGGCCGTGTCTTCGCCGCAGGCGACCGGCACCAGCGGGTCGTTGGCGCCGTGGATCACCAGCGCCGGCGCGGTGATGGTGCGCAGCAGCGCGCAGCGGTCGCCAGAGGCCGCAATCGCCATCATCTGGCGCGCCACGCCGCTAGGGCAATAGCTGCGGCGCACCGAGCGGGCCACGCGCTTGCGCAGCAGCTTGTCCGTGGTCGGATAGGCCGGGCTGCCGATGGCGCGCATGATGCTGACGCCATGGTCGATGATGCTGTCGATGTTGGCCGGGTCGGCGGGACGCCGGGCCAGCAGCTTGCTGATTTTCTTTTGCGGCCCGGGCAGCCCGCGCCGGCAGCTGCTCGACATGATCGAGGTCAGGCTCAGGATGCGCTGCGGATAACGGGCGGCCAGGATCTGGGCGATCATGCCGCCCATCGAGACCCCGACCACGTGCGCGCGCGCCACCCCGAGGGCGGACAGGACGCCGATCGCGTCTTCGGCCATGTCTTCCAGGCGGTAGGCGGCGCGCAGGGGCCAGCCGAGCTTGGACTTGATCCAGGCCAGGCCCAGGTTGGGCACGCCGGCCTGTTCGAATTTGGTGGAGAGTCCGCAGTCGCGGTTGTCGAAGCGGATGACGTAGAAGCCGAGTTCGACCAGGCCATCGACGAATTCTTCCGGCCAGGCGGTCAGCTGCATCCCGAGCCCGTGCACCAGCAACAGCGGTGGGGCCTTGGGGTCGCCTGCGGTATCGAAGGCGATGCGGATTCCGTTGGCGTTCAGCGTGGGCATGGGGCAGCATTCGTTTCGCCGCACCAGCGGCATGCGGCCAGCATACCACTTTCATAACGGAGGGTGCGCTCGTGCCGTCGTACGATTTGTCTTACGGCCGCGCAGCGGTGCTCAGTCGGCTGCGGGAAGCTTGCGGCTTGCGGCGCGGCGCTCGGCAAAGAAGGCCTTGAGCAGGCTGCTCGCCTCCTCGGCCATGACGCCGCCCGCCACCTCGGTGTGGTGGTTCAGCTTTTCTTCGTCGAACAGGTTCACGACCGAGCCGCAGGCGCCGGTCTTGGGATCGACTGCGGCGTAGACCACGCGCGCCAGGCGGGCGTGCATCATCGCGCCCGAGCACATGATGCAGGGTTCCAGGGTGACGTACAGCTCGCAGCCCGGCAGGCGGTAGTTGCCCAGCTTCTCGGCGGCGGCGCGCAGCGCGACGATCTCGGCGTGCGCGGTCGGATCGTGGCGGCCGATCGGCTGGTTGAAGCCGGTGGCGATGACCTCGCCGTCCTTGACCACGACCGCGCCGACCGGCACCTCGCCTTCGGCCCAGGCCAGGCGGGCCTGCTCGAGGGCGAGCTGCATGTACTGATCATGCATCGGTGACTTCGGCCCAGCAATTCGGGGTTTCGTGCAAGACCAGCTTGTGCAGGCGCAGGCCGGTGCCGAAGCGGTCGGTGAATACCGTCTTGAGGAGCTTGAAGGCGACGCGCGCCAGGTTTTCCACGGTCGGGATGCAGTCGATCACCACCGTCTTGTGCCCGGGCAGCGAGGCCAGGAACTCACGCACCTTGTCGTCCTTTTCGTACACCAGGAAGGCGTGGTCCCACACGTCGACCAGGTGTTCCTTGGCCAGCGTCTTGACGTCCGAGAAATCCATGATCATGCCGTTGTCGGAATTTCCTTCAACGTCGATGACATCGCCGGTCAGGGTGATTTCGAGGGTATAGCGGTGGCCGTGCAGGTTGCGGCACTGGCTCTTGTGGTCGGGAATACGGTGGCCGGCATCGAATTCCAGCTTGCGGGTAATGGTCAGCATTGCGGTGCGATCTTGTAAATCTCTTAAGGAATCTGGAGGAGTTTGTGGGTCTGGAGGCTGAGCTTCCACTTGGGGTTCTGGCGGCAGGTCTCGATCGCCAGGCGCGTGTTGTGCGCGGCGAGCGGCCCGTCCATCGGCTGCACGTAGAAGTTCTCGAAGTCGAGCCCCTCGTAGGCGGCCAGGTCCTGGCCCAGCTGCGGGATGACGACCTTGATCTCATTGCCCTTTGCGACCACCAGCTGGGAACCCATCTTCGGGCTGACGCAAATCCAGTCGACGCCTTCCGGCACCGGCAGGGTGCCGTTGGTCTCGATCGCGATCGTGAAGCCGCGCGCGTGCATCGCGTCGATCAGCGGGCGGTCCAGTTGCAGCAGCGGCTCACCGCCAGTGAAAACGACATATTTACTGGCGGCGTGGGTGGCAGGCCACAGGCCGTCGATCTCGGCAGCAAGCAGCTCGGGCTCGCGGAACTTGCCGCCGCGTTCGCCGTCGGTGCCGACGAAATCGGTGTCGCAGAACTGGCAGATGCTGCTCGCGCGGTCGGCTTCGCGGCCGGTCCACAGGTTGCAGCCGGAAAAGCGGCAGAACACGGCCGGGCGCCCGGCATGGGCGCCTTCGCCCTGCAGGGTGTAGAAGATCTCTTTGATGCTGTAAGTCACGGTAAGCCTCTCGTCAACCTTCCATTATAACGCGCTGTCCTGACGCCGTGGGGCTGGGCAGCCCCGGTTCCATGCATTGAGGATGAGCAACATTCCCTGTCGGAAACCGATGTACCTTCATACGGAATCTTCCGAATGCCCGTCAGAAGGATGTCATGAACAACCACTCTGCATTCCTAATACGTTTATCAGCATTTGCCGCGCTGGCGATCAGCCTGCCGGCTTCCGCCGCGCTGCCCTTCCCCCTGCCCTTGCACGGCGAAGCGCCCGAGATCGTCGCGGCCGCCATGCTGAGCCTGGCCGCCGTGGCCGTCGCCCTGCTGCAGCAGCGCCGCGCCCAGGCGGCGCAGGAGCGCGGCAATGCCCTCGAACGGCAGCTGCACTCCGAACGCGGCGCCCATGCCGAGGCCGAGAACGCGCTGTCCGGCAGCCACGAAGTACTGTGCCGGCTGGTGCGCCAGCAGGAAAGCGTGCGACAAACCGAACGTGCCCGCATCGCCCGCGACCTGCACGACGAGCTCGGCCACCGGCTCTTGTCGCTGCGGGTGGAACTCGCCTTGCAGCAGGCCGCCGTGCGCGGCACCTCCCCCGCTGTGTACGACAAGCTGACCCACGCGATCGCCAAGCTCGACGCCGCGATCCGCTCGGTGCGCGCGCTCGTGGGCGGCCTGCGCCCGATCGCCCCCGGCCAGAGCCTGCGCCAGGCAGCCGAACGCCACCTGGCCGACTTCGCCCGCCTGCACGGACTCGACTACCGTTTCGATGCGGGCTGCATGATGGACGACAGCGCCGACCGGGAGCGCGATGCGGTGCTGTTACGGGTGCTGCAGGAATCGCTGTCGAACGTGGCGCGCCACGCCCGCGCCACCATGGTCTGCGTCACCCTGGCCGAGGCAGCCGGCGAGGTGGTGCTGAAGATCGAGGACGATGGCATCGGCACCCAGCCGGCCAGCCGGCCGGACGTCCGCAGCTGCGGCATCGACGGCATGCGCGAGCGCACCGAGGCCTACGGCGGCAGCCTCACGCTGGCGCCGGGCCGCCGCGGCGGGACTGTCGTCTGCGCAAGCCTGCCCCTGTTCCGAACGACAACGTATGCGTAGGCGCCGCCACCTGGGGTCCATACGGGGACACGACAAGCCCTGATCGAATCTTGCTGCAAATCAATAAGGTTGCACCCTCGTGGTAGCAAAATTGTTTCCTGTCGGCAGTCAATCGACGACCGGAAACCCGCAGAGGACGACCATGATCAGTTCAGCAAGTTCCAGCACCAGCATCCCGGCCCCGACCGCACTCGTCCAGGACGGCGCCTTCGTCGGCCAGCTGGTGGCGTCCCTGTCGATTCCCGTCTTCGTGCTCGACACGGACGGGCGGGTGATGATCTGGAACCGCGCCTGCGAACAGCTGACCGGCGTGCCCGCCCACGAGGTACTGGGCACAGGCGAGCATTGGCGCAGCTTCTACGACCACCGCCGCCCCACCCTCGCCGACCTGGTCCTGCAGAACCGCAGCGATGACGTGCGCCGCGTCCTGCCCCGCTGCACCATCGAAGGATCTCCCAACAGCCTGTGCATCGAAAGCTGGTTCGACATGCCGCGCGCCGGCCGGCGGCGCTACCTGGCCGCCGACGCCAGTCCGATCTTCGGGGCCGACGGCGAACTGGCGGCGGTGGTCGAGACCCTGCGCGACCTGACCGATGAAAAGATGGCGCAAGTGGCGCTGGAACAGCTCGCCACCCGCGACGGGCTGACGGGCCTGGCCAACCGGCGCTGCTTCGACGACACCCTGCACGCGGAATGGGCGCGCGCCCTGCGCCAGCAGCAGCCGCTGTCGCTCTTGATGGTCGACGTCGACAACTTCAAGGCCTATAACGACGCCAACGGCCACCTGGGCGGCGACGAATGCCTCAAGCGCATCGCGCGCGCCGTCTCCAGCGAAATGCGGGCCAATGACCTGGTGGCGCGCTATGGTGGTGAGGAATTTGCCGTGATCCTGCCCAACCAGTCGCTCAAGGGCGCCGCCATCGTCGCCGAACGCATCCGCTGCCGGGTCGAGCAGCTGCAGCTGCCATCGACTGCGCCGACGCGGCACGTAACCGTGTCGATCGGGGCCGCCACCGCAGTCGCCGGCCCCGACAACAATGCCAGCCAGCTCGTGGCCACGGCCGACGCCGCCTTGTACCGGGCCAAGCACCTGGGGCGTAACCGGATCAGCCTGCCCCTGAGCGAAGCGGCGTAAACACCCACGTATGCATACCTGATTGTCCTGTTCTTTCCTTGTCGAATAATCTATCCTTTGCGGATAGCAATATTCCAAAAAGGAGAGAACGTGTTGATATCCTCACTGTCGCGCACCCTGCTCGCGACGGCCGCCCTGCTCGCATTCGCGGCGCCAGCCAGCGCCGCCCCGGCCGCCAAGCCTGCCACGGCAAAAGCCGCCGGCGGCGACGTGCTGCCTTTCAAAGCCACCGAGAAAACGCTGCCGAACGGCCTGAAGGTGATCGTGGTGCCGACCGGCTTCCCGAACCTGGTCTCGGTGCACATCCCGGTGCAGACCGGTTCGCGCAACGAAGTCGAGCCGGGCAAGTCGGGCTTCGCCCACTTCTTCGAGCACATGATGTTCCGCGGCACCCCGAGCTACCCGCCGGAGAAGTACCAGGAAATCATCACCAAGGCCGGCGCGCGCCAGAACGCCTACACCAGCGACGACCTCACCAACTACTACACCACTTTCGCCAAGGAAGACCTGGACACCGTGCTGAAGGTCGAAGCCGACCGCTTCCAGCACCTGTCATATCCGATCGAAGCCTTCAAGACCGAATCGCGCGCCGTGCTCGGCGAATACAACAAGAACAGCGCGAATCCGATGCAGAAGCTGTTCGAGGTCCAGCGCGAAGCCGCGTTCTCGACCCACACCTACCGCCACACCACGATGGGCTTCCTGAAGGACATCGAGGACATGCCGAACCAGTACGAGTATTCGAAGGTCTTCTTCGACCGCTGGTACCGTCCGGAGCGCACCACCGTGATCATCGCCGGCGACGTCGACCCAGGCAAGGCGGTGGCGATGGTGGAAAAATACTGGGGCTCCTGGAAGCGCGGCAGCTTCAAGTCGAACGTTCCGGTCGAGCCGGCCGCCAAGGGCGCCCAGTACCGCCACGTCAACTGGCCGACCCCGACCCTGCCGCTGGTGACGGTGGCCTTCCGCTCTCCCGCCTTCTCGGAAACCCAGAAGGACCAGGCGGCCCTGTCGATGCTGCTGTCGCTCTCCTTCGGCCGTACCTCGCCGCTGTACAAGCGCCTGGTGCAGGACGAGCAGAAGGTCGACCAGCTGTTCGACTTCGTGCCGAACCGCGTCGATCCGAACCTGGCCACCATCGGCGCCCGCGTCAAGAAGCCGACGGACGCCGTCTACGTGCGCGACGCCATCATGGAGACAGTCGCGAAGCTGCGCGACGAGCCGGTGACGGCCAGTGCGCTGGCGGACGCCAAGTCGGCCAATAAATATGGCCTGATCCGCTCGCTCGACAATACCGAAGCGATCGCCTCGACCCTGGCCTCGTACGTCCACTTCAATCGTTCCTACGACACCCTGAACAGCTACTACCGCGTGGTCGACAGCCTCACCCCTGGCGACCTGCAGGCTGCCGCGCGCAAGTATCTGGTGGACGACTCGATGGTGGTCACCACCCTGTCGCATGAGGCCTTGCCGGCGGCCGTCGGCACGCTGCCGAAGCTGGCCGACCTGACCCCGAAGGCGAAGGACGCGAACTTCGACGTGCTGGTGCAGAAGTCGGCGCTGCCGCAGATCCGCTTCAAGCTGCTGTTCGCGGCCGGTTCGGCGCACGACCCGCAGGGCAAGGAAGGCCTGGCGGCGCTCACCGCAGCCATGGTGGCGTCGAGCGGCTCGCGCGAGCGCAAGATCGATGAAGTGACCAAGGCCCTGTTCCCGCTGGCCGGCAGCTTCAGCGAGCAGACCGACAAGGAAATGACCACCTTCACCGGTTCGACCCACAAGGACAACTGGGACCAGTACCTCGGCATCGCCCTGCCGCTGCTGGTGGACCCGGGCTTCCGCGAGGAAGACTTCCGCCGCCTGAAGGACGCCCAGAAGAACGCGCTGGTGCTCGACCTGAAGGACAACAACGAAGAGGAATTCGGCAAGGAGCGGCTGCAGACCAATGTGTTCGCCGGCACGCCCTACGGCCATCCGGTGCTCGGCACGGTGAAAGGCATCGAGTCGATCACCCTGGACGATGTGAAGAACTTCTACCGCCAGGCTTATCAGCAGGGCGCGGTGCGGGTCGGCATCTCGGGTGACGTGTCGGACAAGATGGTCGCTTCGCTCAAGAGCGCGCTGGCGCGCCTGCCGGGTGGCGCCGGCCTCGCGGCCACGCAAGCCATTCGCGGCCGCATGCCGAACGGGCTGGACGTCGAGATCATCGAGAAGAACACCCGCGCGACCGCGATTTCCTTCGGCCTGCCTTTGGTCGTGACCCGTTCGCACCCGGACTTCGCCGCCCTGTGGATGGCCAAGACCTGGCTCGGCGAACACCGCGCCTCGAGCGCGCGCCTGTACCAGCGCATCCGCGAGGAGCGCGGCATGAACTACGGCGATTACGCCTACATCGAAGCCTTCCCGCGCGGGATGTTCCAGTTCTTCCCGAACCCGAACCTGGGCCGCAAGGCGCAGCTGTTCGAAGTCTGGATCCGCCCGGTGGCACCGCAGAACGGCCACTTCGCCCTGCGCGCGGCCCTGTTCGAGCTGGACAAGATGATCGCGAACGGCCTGTCGCAGGCGGACTTCGAGACCACCCGCGGCTACCTGATGAAGAACGTGTTCGTCATGACCGCAACCCAGGACCAGCAGCTCGGCTATGCGCTGGACGCCCAGTGGTACCGCACGCCGGAATTCACGCGCATGATGCGTGATGCCCTGGCCAAGCTGACCGTGAACGACGTCAACGCGGCGATCAAGAAGCACTTGTCGAGCAAGAACCTGTCGGTGGTGATCATCACCAAGGACGCGGCGGGAATGAAGGACAAGCTGGTGAGCGACGCCTTCTCGCCGATCGCCTATGACGCCAAGAAGCCGCAGGCGCTGCTGGACGAGGACCAGCAGGTCGGTTCGATGAAGCTGGGCATCAAGCCGGAGGCGGTGAAGATCACGCCGGCGGCGCAGGCTTTCGCCGAATGAGCTGACGCTTCGATAGGTATCGAAATGAAATCGGCGCCCGCGGGCGCCGATTTTCGTATGGCCGCCTTATCGGCGGCGCACAAGGATTACGAAGTCATGCGATCCCAGCCGTGGCGCACGGCCGACTTCATCTTTTCCCAGCTCGACTGGTCGCCGCTGCCGTAGCGGCTGTCCCAGTCGCTGCGCAGGTCGTTCTCGACCTCGCCCCATTGGCGGCCGCGGTACTTCTCGTTGCGCGCCATTTCGGAACCGTAGGAATAGGCCGGCTTGTACTCGTCGTAGCTGCCGGCGCCGGTCGCGGTGCTGTAGGTGGCGTTCCAGTGGCTGCGGTATTCGCGGTCGTCGTCATCGTCGTCGGTCATGCGGTCCCAGCCATGACGGACGGCGGACTTCATCTTGTCCCAGGCGCCGCCCACGGCTGCACCCGCGCCGGCGCCGGTGGCGCTGGAGGACACGCCGGAGGTGCCGGTGGTGCCGGTGACACGGGAATCCCAGCCGCGCGCCAGGTCGCCCTCGATGTCGTCCCATGGACGGTTGCGGTACATCTCGCTCTTGCGCATCTCCGACCCATACGAATATGCCGGCTTGGCGCTGTCGTAGTCGATCCCGGTGCTGCTCAGATTGCTGTCGTAGTGGCTGCGATAATAGCTGTCGTCATCGCGGTCGAGGGTCATGCGATCCCAGCCTCGGCGCACGGCGGCCTTCATCTTTTCCCAGGTGTCGCCGGCGGTGCTGCCGCTGCGGCTGCTCCAGTCGCTGCGCAGGTCGTTTTCGACATCGTCCCACTTGCGGCCGCGGAAGCGGTCGTTCATCGCCATTTCCGAGCCATAGGAATAGGCCGGCTTGTACTCGTCGTAGGTACCGTCGGCGCTGCCGTAGGTGCTGCTGAAGTGGCTGCGGTAGATGGTGTCGTCATCGTCGCTGGTCATGCGGTCCCAGCCGCGGCGCACGGCGGCTTTCATTTTTTCCCAGGTGGCGCCGGCGGCCGCGCCGGCGTTGCGGGCGCTCCAGTCGCTTTGCAGGTCGTTCTCGACCTCGTCCCACTTGCGGCCGCGGTATTTATCGCTGCGCGCCATTTCGGAACCGTAGGCATAGGCCGGCTTGACGCTGTCGTAGTCGTCGCCACTGTAGTTGGCGAGGAAGTGGTTGCGGTAATAATCGTCATCGTCGCCGAAGAAATTGCTGCCGATCGACAGGCCGCTGCCGCTGTCGGCCGAGCGCGAGTAGATGCGCGACTTGCCGCGCTGGCTTTCCGAGTAGCTCGAGGAAGCCGAGCCCGAACCCATGGCCGTGTCGCGCTGCATCGAGCCGCCGGCGCCCCCCTGGAGGGCCGAGCCTTCCAGCGAGGAGCCTTGCAGGGTGCCGCCCTGGATGCCCGAGCTATGCAGGCCACGGTCGCTCTGGGTACCTTCGAGCGCGGAAGCCTGCACCGAGTTCTCTTGCAGGGTCGAGGCCTGGAGCGAGGTGCCCCCGGTCGCGGTCAGGCCGCTCTTGCCCTGGGGCTCCTGGTAGGTGGTGCCCATCGGCTCGGCCTGGTTCAGCGACTGCTGCTGGAACAGTTTGCGGTCGCCCGGGTTGTCGAGCTGCTGGATCGAGCCCGGTCCCGCCCCTGCCCCCATGCTGGCGCCGACAGGAGTGGATGCGATCGCGGCGCCCGTGCTGGTGGTGCCGCCCCCCTGGCTGGATCCGGTGCCGGACTGCGCCGACATCTGCGCGGACTGCTGCATGCCGCCGGCGCCGCTCATGCGCATCGATTCGGACAGGCCGCCGCCCGCGCCCATCGCGCCGATGCCGGTATCGGTCCCGGATGCCTGCTCGTCGATGTCGGTCGGGCCGTAGCGCTCGACGATGTCGGCGGCGCGTTCGACTTCCGGCAGCGAATCGGCGCGCACGGTGAGCACATGGTGGCCGCGGGTGACCGCGCCTTCGTACTTGCTGGCGTGAGTGCTGTTGTCGGCGCCGAACAGGTCGGTGAAGAAATGCTTGATGCTGGCGCCGATGCTGGCGCCGGTCCCGTCGGCCAGGGTGTCGGTATCGGTGGTGGCGCTGCTGCCGGTGACGCTGTCAGTCATGCCGGTCGGATCGGCGTTGGAAAGCTTGACCTCGTCGCGCGAAAAGCCCGAGGACGTCAACTCGTTCATCGCATTTTGTGCGTCGGTCCGGTTGTCGAACACGGCTACAAGAGTATGTTGCATGGTCGTTCCTCCGTTTTGGTAATGGTCGGCGCGCGCAATCGGGCTGCGAAGCTGCTGGTGCGCGCATGCACGAAACGAGATTACTCCAATCGCGACAGTAACCGCGCGCGGCTGACCGGACAGTGGGAACGATATGAAAACGGCGCCCGCAGGCGCCGTTTTCGCTACGCAAAGCCGCTCAGTACGTGCGGCCGCTGCTGCTGGTCTCGCCTGTCATGCGGTCCCAGCCGTGACGCACCGCTGCCTTCATCTTTTCCCAGGTCGACTGGCCGCCGCTGCCGTAGCGGCTGTCCCAGTCGGTGCGCAGGTCGGATTCGACGTCGTCCCACTGGCGCCCGGTGTAGCGCCCGCTGCTGGCCATCTGCGAGCCGTAGCTGTAGGCCGGTGCATAGTCATCGTAGGAAGCCCCGGAGCTTCCATAGTTGCTGGTGAAGTGGCTGCGGAAATAGCTGTCGTCGTCGCGCAGGTCCGACTGCGCGCCGCCAAGGCGCTGCACATCAACTTCGGTATGGCGCAGCGTATCGGTGATCTGTTCCTGGCGCTCGTTCACCTGCTTGCCGATGGTAACTTCCTCGACGATGCGGGCGGACTTCTCGACCACCGCTTCCTCGGCGGTCTCGCGCATTTCGATGGTCTGCTCCTTGAAGGCGGTGGCGTCCGCGGGGCTGATCGGCTGGTCCACCGTACGGCGCTGGACGTCGACGTGTTCCTCGCGCAGGCCGACGGTTTCATTGACCGGGGTCTCGACGACGCGCGAGAAAATGCGTACGCCGCCGCGCTGTACTTCGCGCTTGCCGACCTTCAGCTGCTCTTCCACCACAGGAATCGATTGGGTGCCGGCGATGTTGGCGCCGGTGCGGCCGGTTTCCATCGCGGTGTCGCGTTGCAGCGAAGCGCCACTCGACAGGCCTTGCTGCGATCCCGATTGCAGCGAGGACGACTGCGCCGACATCGACTGCGAACCCATGCCGCTGCTGCTGCCCGTGAGCAGTGCGCCGGCGCCCGCCGTGCCGACGCCGTCCGAATGCTCGTCGATGTCGGTCGGCCCGAAACGTTCGATCAGGTCGGCCGCGCGCTCGACTTCCGGCAGCGAATCGGCGGTGAGGGTCACCACGTGCTGGCCGCGTGTCAAGGCGCCTTCGTAGCGGTTTGCATGCTCGCTATTGTCGGTGCCGAACAGGTTGCTGAAGAAACTCTTGATGCCGCCGCCGATGCCGATGTCGTCATCGGCGCTCGAAGCGGAAGCGCTGCCGGCGTCGCCGCCGGAGAGGCGCACGTCGTTGCGGGAAAAGCCCGAGGCAAGCAGTTCGTCCAGGGCGCTCTGGGCGTCGGTACGGTTGTCGAAGACAGCTACTAGCGTATGTTGCATGGTCAAACCTCCGAAACTATGGTTGTCATGGCGAAGGCGGCGCACCGGCGTCGTCGAAGCGTTCCACCTCGACGCGTTCCGCCTTGAGCGGGACGGTGTCGAGGTAGCGCTCCTCGCGCTGGATGCGGGTGATGTGCAGTTCTTCCTTGATGCGCAGGCGGCGTTCGACCACCAGCACTTCCTCGAGTACGGGAACGACCAGGACGTCGCCCTCGTAGCGTGGGGCGGGCGTTTCATCTGCCGCCACCACGCGATCGACCGCGACCCGCCGGACCTCCACCTCGTCGCGCAGCAGGCGCTCGTCGATGGTCACCGGCTGCTCGGACACGGTCTTGTGGATGCGTACCCCGCGGCCCGTCTCGACGGTGCGGGTACCGACTGCAAGCTGTTCCTCGATCACGGGAATCCGCAGGCCGTCCTGGCCCGTGGATGCGTGGGTATTGCTGGACATCTGCCGCCTCCTCGTATCGCATATGCGAGCAGGTCAGACTACTCCAAACGGTGGAGGCGGCGCACACCCTTGACGGGCGGCACGTGCGCTATGCGGACGGAGAAATCTTAGGAGAAAGGATTGTCGACGGTCTTGACCTCGGGTGGCGGCAGACGGTCCGGCAGCTCGCGCGCTTCGAGGGCCGCGACTACCTCGCCGAGCTGCGCGTGCAGACGGCGCGCCGCTTCCAGCCCGGCCTTGTCGGCAGTAATGTCGAGGTCGCCCGAGATGGTGATGCGGTCGAGGCGGTTCTCAAGCATCAGGTCGCCGATCTCGAGCACGTCGGCCTCGTTGGCAAAGGGGGTAAAGCTTTTCTTCTTGCTCATGTCTTCTCCGCGGTTCAGTAGCGGTCCCGGTTGCGGCTCTTGCCCTGGCGGATCTTCGGCAGCGCGAGCATGCGCTCCTTCTGCTGCTGGCTCAAGGAAGGCAGCAGTTCGATGCCGATGATGCGCTCCAGCTCGGCGACCGGAATCACCTGGATCGGCGCGTCGGCCCGGTTCTCGACGAACCAGGCGGCGGCGGCCCTCTGGCGGGGACTGTACACCACCTTGTACAGGTGGCTCGGCACGATCACGTTGCCGACCTTGCGCAGGCTGCTGCCCAGGAAGGCGGGCCCCGTGATCACGTACAGCGAGCCCTCCTTCTTCGCCATCTTGCGCACCGCGCCCTCGATCGGTGCCCAGATGTGGCGGTTGTGCTCGCGGTCCTGCGGGACCATGTTGGCGAGCGAAAAGCTCTCGCGCTGGGCGCGGCGGTCGGGCATGTCGCCATTCGGCGCCAGGTGGCCGCGGTCGAAGCCGCTGCGAGCGTAGTCCGCGAGTTCGGCGCGCTGGCCGCGCGGCAGGCGCGGCTCGGGATGGAAAGCGTTGTCGCGGTCCAAACCCTGGGCCGCTTCCAGCTGGCCGGGGGCCAGGTGCTCGGCCGACCATAGGGCGGTGCGGGTCACGCCCGAGTGCATCACCCCGAATTCGCTGTAGCACAGCTCGCGTGTGGCGGCGCCCAGTTTCGGGTTGCGGATCTCGGGCGGGCGGCCGTCCAGGTAGTGGGAAGGACAATCCGCAGCCTGGACCAGGCCGGTGGCCAGCAATGCGCAGAAGACGGAGAAGCGCGCAAGGCGAGCCAGTTGAGCACGTAACATTTGAGAATAATCAAGCTATCAATAGCGCGCATTGTAGCCGAGGGCCCTTGAGGGCCGTCAAACACAGCCGGAGAAATACATGCGCACAATTGAAAATACATTTCCAGCAAGAATGCGTTACACTTTTGCCTTTCTCAACCAAAGATTCCTTTTGGGAAATTCAACCCGAAGCGAATGATCCGTCCCCCGATCTCAGAGGACTTGCGCCGTTTTGTCCTGACGAGCGTCCCCTCCGTGCCCTTCCTCGAGGCGCTGCTGCTGTTGCGCGCCAATGCCGGCCAGCAATGGTCCGGCGAGATGCTGGCGAGCCGGCTGTACACGAGCGAGCGCACGGCCCAGGGCCTGCTCGACGAGTTGTGCCGCTCCGGCATGGCCGCCCCCTGCCCGCCGCCGCACCAGCACTGCTATTGCTATGCGCCCGCTTCCGCCGTCCTGCGCGAACGCATCGACGGCCTGGCCGAACTGTATGCGCGTCACCTGGTGGACGTTACCAACCTCATCCATTCCACACTCGACCGGAAGGCGCAGCAGTTCGCCGACGCCTTCCGCCTGCGTAAGGATACTTAAATGGGCGAACTCATCTATACCTTGTGCATGCTGACCTCGCTTGCCTGTACCTGGCTCCTCTGGGGCAGCTACCGCCGCACGCGCTACCGCCTGCTGTTCTGGAGCGCGCTGTGCTTCGGCGTGATGACCTTCAACAACCTGTTCCTGATTTTCGACAAGATCGTGTTCCCGAATGTCGATTTCATGCCGCTGCGCCTGATCAGCGCCCTGGTTGCCTGCCTGTTGCTGCTCTACGGCCTGATCTACGAGAAGGAGTGAAGCGATGACCCAGCTGATGTACGGCGCGATTTCGATGGCCTCGCTCACCATCGCCCTGTTTTTCCTGCGCTTCTGGCGCAATACGGGCGACCGCTTCTTCCTGTATTTCGCGCTGTCCTTCTTTATCGAGGGAGTGCACCGGATCTACTCGGCGGTGCTGAACGAGGCCGGCGAGGATTCGCCGCTGCACTACCTGATCCGCGTGGCGGCCTACGGGCTGATCGTGTGGGCCATCGTGGAGAAGAACCTGCCGCCCAGGGACCGGCGCGACTAGCGTGCGCCCGGCCCTTGGGGCCGGCGCGATAATGGGCCATGAAAAACCGTCAACAGGAGGACAGCATGGCCCAAGCCCAGACCAACCAATCCAAATCCGGCAGCAACCCGATCGCGGGCGGCGGCCAGGACCAGCGTTCCGAGAACCTGCTTCCCGGTGAAGAAGGCGCCGAAGACGGCCGCTTCGACGTCGCCGAAGAAGTCAGCCTCGACCAGCATTCCGACGAAGCGCGCCGGGTCGGCCAGGTGTCCGAGAACGGCATCGCCGACGCCGTACCGGACGCCCTCAAGACGCCCGTTCCCTCGCAGGGCATTCCGTCCAAGGAATGAGGCGCCTGGCTTTTAGCCGCCCATCGTGACACCCATCTTCAGGCCCTCGATCGTGTGGGCCTGGTAGATCGGCTCGAGCTGGTCCACCACGCGGCAGTTCAGATGCTGCCGCACCTCGTCAGGCAGGCTCTCGTAATAGGCGCGCGACATCTGCAGGTCGTGCTTGATGGCGTTGGTCGCGTCCGGCGCGTCGGCGCCGACCACCAGCACCGGACGTGACAGGTTGGAGCGGTTCGCGGTGCCGCGGTGGATGGTCAGCGCCGAACGGGCCGAGATGTCGCCCACCTTCGGCAGCTTGCGCTGGGCCAGCGCCTCGTAGCGCGGGAACAGCGCCTTGTCCGGGAACATCGGGTCGCCCTCGTACAGGTCCCATTGGGTGCCGGGCGCGATCTCGAACGGGCCCATGTCTTCGGTCACGTCGACCGTGGTGAGATTGAAGGCGAGCGAACTGAGGCGCCGGCGCTGCACCGTTTCCGGCGGCGAGGCGAAGTCGCGGTGCCAGGGCTGGTGCATGGCGCCCGGGCCCGGCACGTCGAAACCCACTTCCACGATCCGCCACTCCGGCCCCAGCACCGCGCTGCACACCGCGTGCACCCATGGATGGCTGGCGATCGCCACGAAGGAGCGCAGGCGCTCCGGATGCACCTCGACGTAGTAGCGGTTGGGGCCGCGGTTGAGGGCCCCGCCCTCGCGTCCCAGCGCTTCGTCGAACAGGCGGTCGATGTCGGCCCGCAGTTCCTGGACCAGTTCGCGGCTGAACGCGCCGCGGCAGGCGATGATGCCGTCGCCGTAGATGCCGCGCATGATGTCGGCCACTTCGTATTGTGCGGTGCTTGCTCCGCTATCCATGCTGAATCCTCCTCTGTCCTTGCATGAAGCCTGGCCCCTGGCGGGACCCTGCGCAAATACTACTGGCAATTGCCAAGGCGCGGCGCGAGCCCGGCCGCTTGCGCGCTTGGGCGTTGACAGGAAGGCATCGGGACCGTAGATTGACGCCCTGACCCAAGGAGAACGCACGCATGAGACCCGCATCCGCTCGCTGGAGGAACACTTGACGGCGCCTGGCCACGCCAGCGTGCTGTTCATCTGCGAGCGCCCGGTCCCGGATCCGGTGCTGGGCAGGGTCGCCGCCGAACTCGGCGAAACCGTCGTGCACGCGCGTTCATCAAGCGAAGGTTTGGAGCAGGCGCGCCACAAGGATTTTGCCCTCATCCTGGTGGGTTATGCGGGTGACGCGGCAGCGCTGGCCGAGACCGTGCGCCAGGTGCGCGCAACGCGGCGCTCGGTGCATACCCCGGTGGTGGCGCTCGGCGTGCCCGCCGCGGCCATGCCCTCGGTCGAGCCCCTGTATGAGGCAGGTGCGGTCGCCGTGCTGGGCGAACCGCTGTCGCCCGTGATCCTGCGCGCCAAGCTGCGCTTCTACATCGACGCCTTCCTGGCGAGCGCCGAGCGGCGCCGCGCCGAAGCGGCCCTGATCGACGCCAGGTCGCGCCTGGAGTCGATCATCGCGGCGGCCGAGCTGGCGATCTGGTCCTGGGACGTCGAGGCCGACCGGGTGATGGGCGACAGCCGCATGGGCGCGCTGTTCGGCGTGCCCGAGGAGCTGCTCGGCGGGGCGCCGGCGGCGCGCTATTTCAACGCCATCCACCGCGACGACCTGGCCACGGTCCAGGCCCTGCTGGGCGCCGCGCTGGAGCGCGGCGTGCCCTACGACGCCACCTTCCGGGTGCGCCGTCATGGCGGCGGCTGGCGCTGGGTGATCGCGCGCGGCAACGTGGTGCGGACGGAGGATGGCGGCCGGCCGCGCGTGCGCGGCGTGGTCATCGACGCCTCGCGCCAGTTCGAGACCGAGCAGCAGCTGCGCTTGAGCGAGGAGCGCTACCGCACCCTGTTCGACTCGATCGACGAAGGCGTGTGCGTGATCGAGCTCTTGTACGACAGTGCCGGCCAGCCCTGCGACTACCGCTTCCTCGAGACCAACCCGGCTTTCGTCAAGCAGACCGGATTGTCGGACACGGTCGGGCGCACCATCCGCGAAATCGCGCCGCGCCACGAGCGCAACTGGTTCGAGATCTATGGCCGCGTCGCCGCGACCGGCACCCCGGTGCGTTTCGTGAACGAGGCGGGCGACCTGGGCCGCTGGTTCGACGTCTACGCCGCCCGCATCGGCCCGCCCGAGCAGCACCGGATCGCGGTCGTCTTCAACGACATCACCGAACGGCGCAGCAGCGAAGAGTCCTTGCGCCGCATGGCGTCCGACCTGGAAGAAGCGAACCGCATCAAGACCGAATTCCTCGCCACCCTCGCCCACGAACTGCGCAACCCGCTGGCCCCGCTGCGCAGCGGCCTGCAGTTCATCCGGCACGAAGCGCACGACCCGGCCGCGGTGGCGCGCATCCACGAGATCATGGACCGCCAGTTGGGGCACCTGGTGCACCTGGTCGACGACCTGCTGGACGTGGCCCGCATCACGCGCGGCCAGATCGCGCTCAAGCGCGAGCGCATCGACCTGGCCACCGTGCTGGCCGCCGCGGTCGAGACCAGCATGCCCCTGATCGAGGCGCAGCGCCACCACCTCGACCTGCACCTGCCGCCGCCGGACCAGGCCCTGGTGGTGGACGCAGACGCCACCCGCCTGACCCAGGTGGTGTCCAACCTGCTCAACAACGCGGCGCGCTATACCCCGCGCGGCGGCAGCATCGTGCTGGCCGCGGAGCGCGACGGCAATGAGGCAGTGATCGCCGTGTCGGACAACGGCATCGGCATCGATCCGGAACGGCTGGATGACGTGTTCACGATGTTCACCCAGATCGGCGAAGGCCGCCGCCATGCGGCGGGCGGACTGGGGATCGGGCTGTCGCTGGTGCGCAGCCTGGTCGAGCTGCACGGCGGCAGCGTGCGCGCCTCCAGCGCCGGCACCAATTCCGGCAGTGTGTTCACGGTGCGCCTGCCGCTGGCGGAGCCGATCACGCAAACGCCGGCTCCTGCCGCGGCAGACGGCGCTTCCGATCCGGCGGCGCGCCGGGCGCGGCGGGTGCTGGTGGTCGACGACAACCGCGACGCCGCCGAGACCCTGTCGGCGGTGCTGGGCCAGCTCGGGCACCAGGCCCTGGTCGCCAACGACGGCCACCAGGCGCTGCGCATGATGGCCGGCTTCCAGCCAGAGGTCGTGTTCCTCGACCTGGGCATGCCGGGCATGTCCGGCTTCGAGGTGGCCGAGGCGATCCGGCGCGACCCGCGCCACACTGGGGTACGCCTGGTGGCGCTGACCGGCTGGGGCGGCGAAGCCGACCGCGAGCGCACCGCCCGCGCCGGCTTCGACCGTCACCTGACCAAGCCGGCGACCACCGCCGCGATCGAGGAAGTGCTGGCCTGATCCGGCCCTGTCCTACCAGTCGAGCGACAGCAGCACTTCCGCCATGCGCGGCCAGCACAGGCCGCCGACCTCCTCGCGCGTAGCCCAGCGGTAACCATCCATTTCCGGCGTCGGCACACCCGTCACGTGATGCGGGAAGCTGGTGCTGCAGTGGAGGTGCCCCAGGCTGTCCAGCGCGGGCCCCGATTCAAGCATATAGAGGTGCAGGCGCTTGTCGCGGCGGTAAGCGAAGGGGCCGAGCTCGCAAAATTGCTCGGCCTCGAATACCAGCCCGGTTTCTTCGCGCAGTTCGCGCATTGCTGCTTCCAGCTCGGTTTCGCCGGGGTCGCGCATGCCCTTCGGGATGTCCCATTTCGGCGTGTGCGTGACGTGGCACAGCAGCAGCTGGCGGCGCGGGTTGACGATCAGGGTGCCGCAGGAGACGGTGTGTTTTGCCATGCGCTGCCGCCCTGCGGGCGGCCTGGGTAATGTCGTGAGTCCACTGTATCGGCCAGCCACGAGCATTGTCAATTGTGCGCGCCGCTGGCCGTCTGAGCCGCACACTGGCTCCTTTTGCTGCAATGCGTTGGGAGTCGTGGATGGAATTCTTGTTGCACAATAATGATCTCGAAAACTGGATGATGGCGATCGGTGTCTGCATCGGCGCCACCGCCACCATGCATTTCCTGCGCATGATCGCCCTGCGCCGCCTGGGCGACCTGTCGCGGCGCACCGTGACCCGGCTCGACGACCTGGTGGTCAAGATGCTGCGCCGCACTTTCGTCACCCCGCAGCTGGCGATCGGCCTCTACCTGGGCAGCATTTTCCTGGTGATGCCGGAAAGTTGGCGGATGGTGGTGTCGCGCATCGCGGTGGCGGGTCTGGTCCTGCAGCTCGGCATCTGGGGCGACACCGCCCTGCGCGGATGGCGCAGCCAGCTGCTCGCCACGCCCGGCGACGGCGCGCGCAAGGCCTCCAGCACCATCCTGTTCTTCATGATGCGGCTGGTGGTCTGGACCGTCGCCTTCCTGATGATGCTGGATAACTTCGGCTTCAACATCACCACGCTGGTGGCGAGCCTGGGCATCGGCGGCATCGCGGTAGCCCTGGCCACCCAGAACATCCTCGGGGACCTGTTTGCTTCGCTCTCGATCATGCTCGACAAGCCCTTCGAGATCGGCGACTTCATCATCGTCGGCGACGCGCTCGGCGCGGTCGAGTACATCGGCCTGAAGACCACGCGCCTGCGCGGCCTGGGCGGCGAGCAGATCGTGTTCTCCAACGGCGAGCTGCTGCGCAGCCGGATCCACAACCACAAGCGCATGGCCTCGCGCCGCGTGGCCTTCGTGCTGCGCGTGGCCTACGGCACCAGCGAGGCCCAGGTGACGGCGATCCCGGCCATGATCCGCGAGATCATCAAGGGTCGCAGCGATGTCGACTTCGAGCGCGCCCACTTCTTCCGCTACGGCGACTGGTCGCTCGACTTCGAGGTGGTGTACCACTTCAAGAGTCCGGACTACATCCTGCACATGGACGCCCAGCAGGACATCCTGCTGCACATCTACCGCGCCTTCCAGCGCGAAGGCATCCAGTTTGCGCACCCGCTGTCGGTGGTGCGCGTGGCCGACCACCGCGACCCGGCAGGCGGCTGGCCGCCAGCGGATGCAGCAGGCCCAGTGCTGAAGCATTGAGCACGGCGGTATGCGCCGGACCGGTCCTACAGTGCCGGGCCGGGCAGTCCTATTCCGCAGCCGCGACCGCAGGCCTAAGATGAACTCACCTCTTCCGGAAAACGCCACGCAGGACGCGGGGCGAATGGCCGGAAGGGAATCCGACCAACCCTGTCATCGATAAAGGAGACCATCATGGCATCGAACAATCAGGGAAACAGCAAGCGCGGCTTCGCATCCATGGACCAGCAGCAGCAACGTGAAATCGCCTCGGCAGGCGGCCGCGCATCCGGCGGCGGCAACCGTGGCAATTCGCAGAGCGGCCGTGGCAATAATTCGCAGAGCGGCAGCGGCGGCAATTCGCAAAGCGGCAACGGCGGCAACAGCAACCGCGGCTTCGCGTCGATGGATCCGCAGCGCCAGCGCGAAATCGCTTCGCAGGGCGGCCGCGCCGCCCACGCTTCGGGCAATGCCCACGAGTTCACCTCGGAAGAAGCACGCGAGGCCGGCCGCATGAGCCACAAGAATGATGGCAACCAGCAAAGCGGCAATCGCGGCAATGGCGGCGGACGTGGCGGCAACCGCTAAGCGGATGCGCTGAACTTCGCAGCATCACGAAAACCGGCGGAGCATCCTCACGGAGCTTCGCCGGTTTTGTTTTTGGTCGGCACAAACCCACAAAAGAACAGGCGCTGTCACCACTACGTGTAGAAATTGAACTGTTGAGCTGACCGGATGTCCAACCTGAGTCAAATGACCAGGAGGGACGATGAAGTCGGAAGGCTTTCGCCGCTTGCTACGCCAGGTTGATTCGCTCACCAGGCAACAGCGTTCGAAACTGGTCGACGCCCTGCGCCCGGCCATTAGCCTGGACAAGGTGTGCGAGGCAATCGACAGTGCGCGGCCCGATCCGCTGTGCTGTCCCTCTTGCGGCAACAGTCGCCATTATCGTCACGGTGTCGTCCGAGGTCTGCAGCGCTACCGCTGCCGTGCCTGCTCTCGCACCTTCAGCGCCCTGAGCGGTACGCCTTTGGCCCGGTTGCGCTATCGATCGAAGTGGCTGGACTATCTCAAAGAAATGCTCGGCTCGCGCAGCGTACGGGCAGCGGCGAAACTGATCGGCGTGCATCGCAACACCAGCTTTCGCTGGCGCCACCGCTTCCTCGACGGTGTGCGTCATGATCAGCCCGAGCGCCTCGCCGGCATTGCCGAGGCGGATGAGATGTTCCTGCTCGAATCGCAAAAGGGATCGCGCCAGCTGGAGCGGCCCGCGCGCAAGCGCGGCGGCGTGGCGCCTCACCGGGGCATCGGCCACCAGCACGACTGCATCCTTGTTGCCCGCGACCGCAGCGGCCTGACCTGCTCCTTCGTCACGGGACGGGCCGCGGTCACGGCCAGACAGTTGCACCGGCACCTGCTGCCCGTCCTTGATCCGGACATTTTATTAGTGACAGACGGACACCGCGCCTACCGGACCTTTGCTCGCGAGGCGCGTATTGCACACGCGTTCGTCAATCTGCGTGCGGGCGAACGCGTGCGGGGCGCGGTCCACGTCCAGAACGTGAACGCCTACCACCAGCGCCTGCGGGGCTGGTTGTCACGTTTCAACGGCGTGGCTTCGCGATACTTGCCGAACTATCTCGGCTGGCGCTGGGCACTGGACGGCGAGCGCATCGCGGCGCCAGAGCAGCTGCTTGAGAGGGCAATCGGCCTTTTCCACACCCAGCGATGACAGCGCCAAAGAACACGGCGGCGGTACCCTTCCGGGTCCGCCGCCGTGCCGTCGCCAGCCAGCGCAGATGCGCTGGCCGCTTACCCTGTTACGCGCTCTTCGCGACCGGTACCGCGCTGGTTTTCACCGGCAGCACGTCGGCGCGGGCGGCGTCCTGGTTGGCCGGCAGGCGCGCGTGGCGGCCCGGTACGGCCTGCTCGATCAGCTCGTGCATGCGCGATGCGGTCAGGTCCCAGGAGGTGCCGGCAACGACTTCGCGCATGCGCTTGGCCAACTGCTGGCGTTCGGTGTCGCTCAGCGCGAGCTGGCGTTCGCAGGCAGCGATGAACTCTTCCGCGGTCGCGGCTACCGCCACCACGTCGCCGTACGGGACCTTGACGTCGGTGATCGGGGTCGAGACCGCCGGCAGCTCGGCCGCCATGTATTCGAGCACCTTGGTCGGGCTGATGAATTTGGTCGAATCGTTCATGGCGAACGGCAGCAGGCAGACATCCCAGCCGGCCAGGAACTGCGGCAGCTGGTCGTAGGTGCGCTGGCCCATGTAATGGACGTTCGGCTGCTTCGGCAGGGTCGCCGGGTCGATCTTGACGACCGGGCCGACCATCACGATCTGCCATTCCGGATGGGCATCGGCCATCTTCGACACCAGTTCGACGTCCAGGCGCTCGTCGATCACGCCGTAGAAGCCCAGGCGCGGATGCGGGATGTGGGCCTGGTCCGGGTGGGAGATCTCGCGGTCCTGGGCCTGGCGGAAGTGCTTGGCGTCGACGCTGCTCGAGAAGCAGTGGGCGTTGGCATGGCGGTCGCGCTTGGACTGGTACAGGCTCGGGCCGCCGGTGAAGACCACGTCGGCCATGTTCAGCAGCGCGCTTTCGCGTTGCAGGAGCTGCTTCGGCGCGTTCTTGAACATCGCCAGTTCGTCCATGCAGTCATAGACGATCTTGGACGGGTTCAGGCCCTGCAGCAGCGGCAGCGCCATCGGGGTGTAGAACCAGACCACCGGCTGCTCGTCGCTCGGGACGAGGTCGGCCAGCAGGGTCTGCAGGGTCGGGAGCTGGTCGTCATGGAAACCTGGTGCATGGATCGCGGTATGCGGACGGCACACGGTGATGTTCGGCGCGACGGCCGTCTTCTTCAGGTATGCCTCTCCTTCGCTGTACACCGGTTCCTCGACAAACAGGATATCGTAGTGTTCCGCCAGACGGGTCATCAGGTGCTGTGGACGCTGGAAGACGAAGTCCCAACGCAGGTGGCAAAACACGATCAAGGTCGGCATATTCAATTCCTTTCGCCTTCGTGGCGCTATTTTGTTGGCAAAGCCTGGCAGTTTTTCTCTCAGAGCCAGTCCCCGGAAACGCGCTGTGGCGTACCGGACCCCCGAATCGTAACATGCAAAATTTCTAATATTTTCATTTATGCATTGCAATATTTCGAATAGGTAATGTTGCAACCAGATGTTACAACAGGCCCTCATAGGAGAGAGAAGACGGATGAGCGCACTCATGTAGGGGATTTCCTACATCCATACAAGAAAATCCACTACGAAAAGTCAACACTTTTTTTACCGTACCCGGGCGTGGAAAGCCCCGCAAACGCCCGCTGGCGATGCGTCAAATATTACGTTTTTCATTCGGAAAGCATGCTTGGGTTAGCCCGGCGGCACGGCCGCCGGCTACCGTCGAGGTAGTAGGAAAGTAGCTCATGGGCGCCTTGTCGGATCAACGCCCGCCGCACTCAGCCCGGCTGGTAGGGTTCCGCGCCTTCCGCATGGCCGTCTTCGCTGAAGCCGGTGGCTACCGACACCCCTTCCAGGCCGAGCGAGAGCAGCGCGTCGCACAGGTTGTCGATCTCGGCGCCGAGGTCGGCCGCCAGGTCGACCGGGGTTTCGACGCTGCCCCAGGGGCTGCCGCCGTCGAGCGCGTACAGGTTGATGCGCAGGACGATGTGCTCCCCGGCATCGAGCGGCGCCACCGCCGCATGCACGCGATCGGCATCCAGGTCCTTCGCGCTCAGGGTGCGCGCCACATCGGACAGGACGCCGAGCGTGGTGAGTTCGCTCACGCCCTGCTCCTTGGCGCCGTAGAACAGGTCCTGGTAGAGGAAGTCGACGTGGATCGCGTCCGGATCCGCCGCCAGCAGGCGACGCACCAGCGGCGCGGCCTGCATGGTCCAGCTGCGGTAGCGTTCTTCGCGCGCGCCATACCAGGCGTCGGCGCCGGCTTCGTCTGCCGGCACCGCATAGAAGGGATCATCGAGGCGCTTGAGCGAGAAGCCGAGCAGGAAGCGCAGCTCGAGCGCCGACTCGTCCGGCGCGAAGCGCTCGCCGGTCCAGCCGCGGACGCTGGCTTCGATGGTCGGCGCCGGCTGCAGCTTCTTCTCGAGCAGCGAACTGGCGGCCTCGCGCAGCATCTCCTGCAGCGTCGAGTAGGAGATGTGGTCGATCTCGGCCAGGTCGTAGGCATGCTGGACCAGCACCACCTTGCCGCCTGCGCTTTCCAGCCCGGCCGGGTGGAAGCTGGTGGCCACCAGCTCGAAGGCATCCGGGTCCTGGAAGGCCTGTTCGGCCTGCAGCCCGCCCGGGCTGCGCACGAACAGCGGAATCAGGAAGGCGTCGATCTCGTATTCGCTGCCGTCCTCGCGCCGAAGGCGCAGGTTGGCGGCTTCTTCTTCGATGCGGCCGCGCAGCAGGCGGCAGGCTTCCGGGTCGGTATAGCGCGCGATCTCGATCGCTTCGTACAAGGCGTCGTCGCGCTTCTTGCGCAGCAGCTTGCGCACGGCCGCGAGCAGTTCTTCCTCGCGCTCGTCCGCGCTGCCGAAGCCGGGCGCTTCTTCGCGCTCGGCGATGGCCAGGGCGAGGTCGGCCAGTTCCTGGGCCTGGGACGCGCTGTCCGGTTCGCGCGGATTGTTGGAGGTGCGGGGCAGCGGGCGCTTATTCTTTGGCATGACAATGCTTCGATGATGATGGAAGCGCCATGTTAGCGCATTAGCATGCAGGCGCACGCGCCCCAGGCCTGCGCGATGTTATGCTTCAGCCAAAACAACCATGGAGCCCTCGATGCTCGACCGATTCTTCAAGCTCACCCAAAGCGGCACGGACGTGCGCACCGAACTGCTGGCCGGCCTGACTACCTTCCTGACGATGGTGTACATCATCTTCGTCAATCCCTCGATCCTGGGCGACGCCGGCATGCCGAAGGAATCGGTGTTCGTCGCCACCTGCATCGTGGCGGCGCTCGGCACCGCGGTGATGGGCCTGTACGCCAACTACCCGATCGCGATGGCGCCGGGGATGGGCCTGAATGCCTATTTCGCCTATGCCGTAGTGCTGGGCATGGGCGTGGCCTGGCCGGCGGCGCTGGGCGCGGTGTTCATCTCCGGTTGCCTGTTCATCCTGGTTTCGCTGCTGGGCCTGCGCGGCATGATCGTCAACGGCATACCGAAATCGATGCGGGTCGCGATCACGGTCGGCCTGGGGATGTTCCTGGCCCTGATCGCCCTGAAGAATGCCGGCATCGTGGTGGCCAGCGAGCCGACCCTGGTCAAGGCCGGCGACCTGCACAAGCCGGAAGCCATCATGGCCATCGTCGGCTTCTTCGCCATCGTCGCGCTCGACCGCCTGCGCGTGAAAGGCGCGATCCTGATCGGCATCGTGCTGGTGACGGTGCTCTCGTTCTTCTTCGGCGGGAACACCTACAAGGGTATCTTCTCGGCGCCGCCTTCGATCTCGCCCACCCTGCTCCAGCTCGATATCCCGGGCGCGCTCTCGGTGGGCGTCCTGAACGTGGTCCTCGTGTTCTTCCTGGTCGAGCTGTTCGACGCCACCGGCACCCTGATGGGCGTGGCGCGCCGCGCCGGCCTGCTGGTCGAAGGCAAGATGGACCGCCTGAACAAGGCCCTGCTGGCCGACAGCGGCGCCATCGTCGCCGGCAGCCTGCTCGGCACCTCGAGCACCACCGCCTACCTGGAAAGCGCCTCGGGCGTGCAGGCGGGCGGCCGCACCGGCTTGACGGCCCTGACCGTCGCGGTGCTGTTCCTGGCCTGCCTGTTCATCGCGCCGCTGGCCGGCGTGGTGCCGGCCTATGCCACCGCGCCGGCCCTGCTGTTCGTGGCCTGCCTGATGCTGTCCGACCTGGGCGAAGTCGAATGGGGCGATTCCACCGAGAGCATCCCGGCCGCGGTGACGGCGCTGGTGATGCCCTTCACCTTCTCGATCGCGGAAGGGATCGCCTTCGGCTTCATCAGCTACGCCGTGCTCAAGCTGCTGACGGGGCGCGCGCGTGAAGTGGCGCCGGTGGTGTGGGTGATTGCGGCCCTGTTCACCTTCAAGATCGTCTACGTCGGTACCTGAACGGCTACGCGGATTGAGTTAATTGTGTCGGAAAGCATCGAAACGCGCCGTCTTTGCGCTACAATGTCGCGCATCCTGTCGGCAACACGAGGCTTATGAACTCTCTCCGCTTCCTGGCAAAGGCGCCGGCGCTCCTGCTCTGCGCGCCCCTCAGCATGACCTTCTGCGGCCTCGCCATGGCCGATGACAACATGCCGCCCATCGGCAACCCGCATGCACCGCTTACGGTGGCCCTGCCCGAGATTCCCGAAGGCGGCTGGTTCACGTCGGCCGAGCTTGGCGCAATCACGACTTCCGGCAACACCACCGGTACCTCGATCACGGGCAAGATCGACGCCCGTCACGAGACCGCGACCTGGAGCCACGAATTCGTCGTGAGCGGCTTCTTCAAGGAAGACGAGTACGAAGACGACGAGGGCAACATCGAGCGCAGCAAGTCGGCCGAGCGTTTCGCCGCGTCGGCCAAGGCCTCGTTCAAGCTGCTGGGCGAAGGCAAGCGCGCCTTCATCCTGGGCTCCCACGTCAACGACCGCTTCGGCGCCTATACCCGCTATTCGTCGGTTTCCGTCGGTCACGGTTCGCAGTGGCTGAACACCGGCAACAAGACCCTGGACGTGGAGATCGGTCCGGGCTATTTCGCGGGCGAGCGCGCCACCGGTGAAGAAGAAAGCGGCCTGACCGTGCGCGGCGCGGCCCAGTTCCGCTGGCGCGTCAGCCCCTCGGCCTACTTCGCCCAGAGCGTCAGCGTCGAAAAAGGCACCTCCAACACCCACTCGGTGGCCGAGGCCTCCCTCAGCACCAAGATCAATTCGACCATGCAGATGAAGGCGGGCTTCAGCGCCCGCAACGACACCAGCGTCCCGATCGGCAAGAAGAACACCGATACCCAGACCTCGCTGACGATGGTCTATTCGTTCTAAACCGAGTCAAAGACCGAAACCGTCTGCGCTCTTCGCGAAGGCATTGATCCCGGCGCTCATCGCCGTGATCATTGCCCGTTCCGCGGCCGACAAGGCCGGGTGCCAGACGTCGAAGATCAGCACCGCACGCATCTCGTCGCTGTCGTTCCAGGCCTCGTGTTCGATGGTGTCGTCGAACACCCAGGCCTTCCCCACTTCCCATTCGCGGGTGTCGTTCCCGACCCGGAAACCGCAGCCCGGCGGCACGATCAAGGGGACGTGCGTCACCAGGCGCACGTTGCTGACGCCCGTGTGCGGCGGAATCCGGGTGCGCGGCTTCAACAGCGAAAACATCGCGCTCGGCGTGCGTCCGGGCTGGTCCGGCTGGGGCGCGCTCCCCAAAAGGGCCATGGTGCGCGGGCAGCGCGCCGCGTTCTCTTCCACCCGCGCGCCATTGTCGATCAGGCGGAAGGCGCTCCAGTCCAGGTTGCGGTTCAGCTCCGCCCACTGGGCCAGCGGCTGGTCGTCCGAATAATTGATGTAGGGCGTGAAACCGCGGTCCTCCGCCAGCACGGCCAGGAATTCGTCGCGAATCTGCTCGGTGGCGGCCTCGAAGGCATCGAGCCAGGGAAAGTCGCTGCGTTCGAAGAAGCTGACCGGCGCCAGGCCCTGGTAATGGAAGAGCTGCGGCTGCGGATCGTAACGGCGCTTGCGGCCGGTCATCACCTCGACCGACTCGCGAAAACGCCGCAGTTCGCGGCTTCCGTGTTCACCGCCCAGTTCGCGGTAGAACGGCGCCAGGTAGTCGTCCAGGAAGCTGCCGAATTCGCGGTTGTAGGCGGCGTGCCAGTCGAGCGCCTCGCGCACCGCAGGCTGCAGGTCCGGGGCGATGGTCTCCAATGGCGGTGCGACCGCCGCCACCGCCGAGCAGGCGGCGGCCGCTTCCTGGCGCCGGCCCTGGCGGATGCACAGCCGGCTGCGCAGGACCAGGGCCACCAGGTCATAGGGATCCACCGTGAGCGCGCCGCGCAGGGCGGCCTCCTCGGCCGCTTCGTCCCCCATCGCCAGGCAGACCACGGACAGGTTCAGCCACTGCTGCACTTCGCGTCCATCGGCCTCGACAAGACATTCGAGCAGGCTGCGTGCGCGCGCCAGGTCGCCGGCTTGGAACGCGATGTGCGAGAGCGAGCGCAAGGCGCGCGGGTGGCCGGGCACGCGCGCCAGGATGCTTTCCCATAGCTGGCTGGCCCGACCTACATCGTTCCTGGACGAAGCTTGGAGCGCCTCGCGTTCGAGCGCCGCAATCTGCTGGATGTCTGCCTGCTGCACGTCTGCCCCGACTGTATTTATCGTCAATACATTCTGGTGCAGACATATGCATGTTGGCAAGCAATATTTACCCTAGGCCACTTCCGCCCGTACCTTCGGAGCGCTTGCGCCAATCGCCAGCAGTGCGAACAGGCTGAGCATTGCTGCCGCCGTCAGGTAATAGCCGACCCACGGCAGGCCGTAATTGGTGGCCAGCCAGGTCGCGATGTAGGGCGCCAGCGAAGCGCCCAAAATGCCTGCGAAGTTGAACGTCAGCGAAGCCCCGGTGTAGCGCACCTCGGCCGGGAACATCTCGGCCAGCAGGGTCCCGAGCGGACCGTAGGTGAAGCCGACCAGGCACATGCCGAGGATCATGAAGCTCGCCACCGAGACCAGGGTCGCCGCCCCGAACAGCGGTCCGAACAGCAGGCCGAACAGGGCGATCGCGCCGCTCACCAGGATCATCGCCGTGCGCCGGCCATAGCGGTCGGCCAGCAGAGCCGAGGGCGGGATGGTCAGGCCGAAGAACACCACCGCGACCAGCTGCAGGGTCAGGAACTGCTGGCGCGAGAAGCCGAGTTTGGTGGTGCCCCAGCTCAACGCGAACACGGTCATCAGGTAGAACACGACGAAGGTGGCGAGCGCGACGATCGTGCCCAGCACCAGCGCGCGCCGGTGTTCGCGCAGCACGGCCAGCACCGGCAGCTTGACGCGCTGGTCGCTGTCCAGCACCTTCTGGAAGTCCGGCGTCTCGGTGATTTTCAGGCGCACGTAGAGACCGACCAGCACCAGCAAGGCGCTGGCGAGGAAGGGAATGCGCCAGCCGTAGCTGAAGAAATCCTCATCCGTCATCAACTGGCTAAGCAGCAGGAAGGTGCCGCCGGACAGGAAGAAGCCGAGCGGCGCGCCCAGTTGCGGGAACATGCCGTACCAGGCGCGCTTGCCCGGCGGCGCGTTTTCGGTTGCCAGCAGCACCGCCCCGCCCCACTCGCCGCCCAGGCCCAGGCCCTGGCCGAAGCGGCACAGGGCCAGCAACAGCGGCGCCAGGGTGCCGATCGCGGCGTAGGTCGGCAGCAGGCCGATCAGGATGGTGGAGATCCCCATGGTGAGCAGGGCCGCGACCAGCGTCGCTTTTCTCCCGATGCGGTCGCCGAAGTGCCCGAACACGGCCGAGCCGACGGGACGGGCGAAGAAGGCGATGGCGAAGGTGGCGAGCGACTGCAGGGTGGCGGCGGCCGGGTCGGCCGCCGGGAAGAACAGCCGCGGGAAGACCAGTACCGCGGCGGTGGCATAGATGTAGAAGTCGTAGAACTCGATGGTGGTGCCGATGAGGCTGGCGAACAGGACGGTGCGCGGCTTGTTGACGGGCGCTGCTGCTGTCTGCACCGTCATGCTGCACCGGCCTGGGCCAGCGCCACGCGCACTTCGTCGGCCGAGACCGGGCGCACCACGCGCGCCACTTCCTGCCCGTCCTTGAGCACGACCACGGTCGGCCACAGCTTGATGCGGAACGAACGGCCCAACGGCCGGCCCGGGCCGTCCTCCACCTTCACGTGGCGCACCGCCTGGCTGCCAGACACCGCCTCGTCGATCAGGGGTTCGGCCGCGCGGCAGTAGCCGCACCAGTTGGCGCCGAAATCGAGCATCACGGTGCCGGGCATCGCGTCGACGGCGCTGCGCTCGGGCTGGGCGGTTTCATAGGGTGCGGACATGCGGTCTCCTCCTCTTGGTGCGGGTGGTGGTGTTGATAGTGCAAGCGTACCTCAAAATGTTGCCACTGGCACGGGCCTGCGGGTCGATTCCTGGTCGTTATGATCTTGTTACGTGAAACACCGTACGGAAGCCTTCTGCTGGGACTGGCACTCTGGACCCAGGCAATGTGATCAAGGAGACAACCATGTCTGACAACCTGCAAAACCGTGGCGGCCAGGACCGCGCCCGCATCAACGTGCATGAAGAATGGGAAGTGCGCCACTGGACCGAGGCGCTGGGTGTGAGCAAGGAAGAGCTCGAACGCGCCGTGAAACAGGTCGGGCCAAGCGCCGACGCCGTGCGTGAACACCTGAAGAAGCACTGATCCACGGAGCGGGCCGCGCGCCCGCTCCCGCAGCACCCTATCCAGCATTCCCGTGGGCCCGAGGGCCTGCGTCCATGCAGCACCGTCACCGGTGAGGCTGCATCCGCGCCGCCCGCCGCTTGCCCTACCCCGCTCCTCCGGCACGCGCGGCCGGCGCCGCCTCCCGCATGGGCGGCCCCGTCCAAAAGGAGTCCGGTTTGAATAATTTCTACGCCAACGTCCATAATTTCTTCGCCTCGCTCGACATCACGCTGCCGAACGCCCTGTTCGCCATCGGCGCGGCGGTCGCCAGCTACATCCTGATGCACGGCGCCCTGATCCTGTTCCGCCGCCGCCTCGGCCGGCTGAGCGAGGAACGTCAGCACCGCACCATCGCCCAGGTCCTGAGCAAGACCCTGGCGCGCACCGGCACCCTGGCCATCGTCGCCACCGCGATCCTGATCGGCCTGTCGGTGCTCGACCTGCCCGAACCATGGGATGCGCGCCTGGGTCACCTGTGGTTCCTCACGCTCGGACTCCAGCTCGCGATGTTCCTGCACCGCGCCGTCAAGATCGGCTCACGCCGCTACTTCCTGAGCCACGGCCGCAAGCCCGGCGGGGTGGACCAGCAGGTCACCGTCGCCCATACGGTCGTGATCTGGCTGCTGCAGACCACGGTCTGGGTGGTGTTCATGCTGGCGATGCTGTCCAACCTGGGCATCAACGTCACCACCTTCGTGGCCAGCCTCGGTATCGGCGGCGTGGCGATCGCGCTGGCCGTGCAGAACATCCTGGGCGACCTGTTCGCTTCGATGTCGATCGCGGTCGACAAGCCGTTCGAGGTGGGCGATTCGATCTCGGTCGACAAATTCAGCGGCACGGTCGAGCATGTCGGCCTGAAGACCACCCGTGTGCGCGCCGTGGGCGGCGAGCAGGTGATCATCTCGAACGCCGAACTGCTGCGCAACACCGTCTACAACTACCGCCGCATGACGACCCGCCGCATCCAGTTCACCCTGCGCGCCAGCCCCTCGACTCCGCGCGAGCTGGCGGCGCGGGTGCCGGAACTGCTCGGCGAAATCATTGGCAAGCACGAGAAGGTGCGCTTCGACCGCGCACACCTCAAGACGCTGGACCAGAACTGGATCGAGTACGAGATTGTCTACACCATGCTCGACGCCGACTACGGCCTGTACATGGACACCCAGCAGGCAATTAACCTCGATGCGATGCAGATGTTCGAGGACCTGGGCATCTCGACCGCGCCGCGGCCGCAGCACCTCTTGATCCAGGATCCGGACCAGCGCGACGTGCGCGGCGCGGACCAGGCTGCAGCCAACGAGGACAGCCCCGAGGGCGGCCGCCCTCGCTACCTCAAACATTGAAGGGAAAGCACATGAACCAGCCGAAGCAGCAGCAGGAACCGCCGGGAACCGAGGCGCTTCTGAATCCACCGGCCGACCACGGCGAGAGCAGCTATGTCGGCTCCGGCAAGCTGAAGGACAAGGCCACCGTCATCACCGGCGGCGATAGCGGCATCGGCCGCGCCGTCGCGCTCGCCTTCGCGCGCGAAGGAGCGGACGTCCTGATTGCCTACCTCAACGAACACGAGGATGCGCGCGAAACCGCGCGCCTCGTCGAGGAAGCCGGACGCAAGGCGGTGCTGATGCCGGGCGACCTGGCCGAACCGGCCCACTGCCGCGCCATCGTCGAGCGCGCGGTGCAGGAATTCGGGCGCATCGATGTCTTGGTGAACAACGCCGCCTTCCAGATGACCCACGATTCGATCGAGGAGATTCCGGACGAGGAATGGGACTACACCTTCAAGGTCAACATCACGGCGATGTTCCACATCTGCAAGGCTGCGGTGCGCCACATGGCGCCGGGCTCCTCGATCATCAACACCACCTCGATCAATTCGGACAACCCGAAACCGACCCTGCTGGCCTACGCCACCACCAAGGGCGCGATCGCCAACTTCACCGCCGGCCTGGCCCAGCTGCTGGCAGAGAAAGGCATCCGCGTGAACTCGGTGGCGCCGGGCCCGATCTGGACCCCGCTGATCCCGGCCACCATGCCGCCCGACCAGGTCGAGAGCTTCGGCCAGCAGGTGCCGATGAAGCGCCCCGGCCAGCCGGCCGAGGTGGCGCCGGTCTACGTGCTGCTGGCTTCGAACCAGGCCAGCTACATTTCGGGGGCGCGCATCGCGGTGACGGGCGGGACCCCGATTCTGTAAGAAAGTTTAGTTGGCGCCGGCGGAGCGGCCTGCCGACGCGCTCGCGCCCGCTTCCAGCGTGAGCGATCCCGAGGCGCTTCCTTGCGCAGGAATCGGCTTGCGGGCGCCGGCGGCCGATCCCGTCCCCGAGCTGCTCATGTCGCCGCTACCGGAAAGACTGCCGGAGGTCGCCAGCGCACCCGACGCCGACCCGATTGCGCCTTCAGACGCCGATTGCGCGTTGGCCGCGCCCTGGCGCGAGCGCTCCGCCAGCGTCGCCACCCCGCCCTGCACGGCGGCGCCTCCACTGCCTGCCGCTTCCGAAGCGGAGGTTCGCAGCTCGCCAGCTTTGTCTGCCGCCATACCACCGGCCGCCCGCACCCGCTCGACACCACGGCCGGCGATGGCGGATGCCGGACGCGCCATGTCCGCATCCAGGCGGCCGCTGCCGCGCAGCATGCTTGAACCTTCGATGCCGCCCATACGGCCCATGCCGCCCCCGCCGATCATGCCGCCCACGGAGCCTCCCAGGCCGCCGCCACCGCCGAGCAACTGGGCATGGGCGGAAGCAGCAACACCCAGCGACAGGGCAATGGCGAGCTGTTGAACGATTTTGTTGGCTTTCATGGTGTTCTCCTTGTCAGTGGCGCGAACCTGTTTCGCGGCCGATACAAGGAGAACGACGGGCCGAAGCGATTTATTCCATCAGCGCAAAAAAATATTTAGCGCAGTCGGGCCGGATCGATGCGGAGGTCCGCGCCAAGTACGCCGTGGCCGACCACATTGCTGATCTCGCCCTGGCCGCCTGCGCCGGCGACACGCACCAGTGTGTCCAGTGCCCGCCGCGCCGCCTGCCGGTCTGGCGACGGCAGTTCGCGGGCCAGCAGCGCCGCCACGATCGGCGCCGCATATGAAGTACCGCGCACCTGCCGGTAAGGCGGACTGCCGGGCACGGCGCTGACCATCTGGCTGCCGGGCGCCGCGAACATGACCTGGGGACCGCGCCCGGCTTCCGGCAATACCTGGCCGCGCCGGTCGACGCCGGTCACCCCGACCACGCCCGGATAGCTGGCCGGGTACAACGGCGGCGCGGCCGGGCCGTCGTTGCCGACTGCGGCAACCAGCAGGTGTCCACGTGCCAGCATGGCTTCGACCGCACGCGCCAGCGCCGCATTGCGCGGACCAACCAGGCTGATGTTAACGACGCCGACGCCTTCACGCGCCAGCCAGCCCAGAGCCGCGACGAGGCGATCGACCGAGCCCCCGGCCGGGTCGTCGCAATACACGTCGGCTGCGAACAGGCTGGCGCCGGGCGCCGCGCCGCTGAAGCGCTCGGACTGGCCGACCATCAGCGCGGCGACTGCAGTGCCGTGGGGCGCCGGGTGCGCCGCGCCGCCGCATCCCCAGCGCTGCAGCTTGCTGTCTTCGAATACCGGGTGCGAGGCGTCGACGCCGCTGTCCACAAGGCCGACCCGCACAGCCGACCCGCCACGCGGGCTGGCGGAAGGCGCCGCGGCGCCGGAGCCCGCACCCGCGCCGCCGCCGCCCGCATAGACATGGTTGAAGTCATACACGCCATCCGGGTCGGCCGCCCGCAAGACAGGCAGGAGGCCGACGGTGCGCTGGCCGGCCGCGCCGCGCAACACCACCAGGCGCTGGCCCAGCTCCGGCTGCGCCTCGTCGCGCACGATCGACAGGCCCGCCGCCGCGGCCGCCTGCAACCCGGCCTCACCGGGCGACCAGGCCAGGATCTCGCCACGCACCGCCACGTTCCCGGCCGTATCCATCTCGAACCGGTCCGGATACCGCGCCACCAGGGCCGCCAGGCCCTCGAGCCGCAATCGGCCGAGGTCTGCCAGTGGCGCCCGGTCGAGCAGGCGCCCGATCGGCGCCTGGAGTGCGCCCGTGCCGAGCGGGCCGATCCGATCCGGCAGAGGCAAGGAAGGCAGGGACGGCAAGCCCAGTTGCGCGTGGGCGGGAAATGCCCCGCCAAGGACGGTGGCGGCAAGCAGCAGATGGAGCGGTTTCATGGGTTGATCATATATCATGCGAATTGACGACACTGCGGATATGAAATAAACGATCGGCGCATGGAAGAAAATCCCTCCGCCGCACGTTTACCTGAAAACACACGACCCATGCTGGCTAGCGAACTCTCCTCCCTGTTGCCGCGAATGCGACGTTTTGCGCGCTCGCTGACCTACCATCGCGAAGACGCGGACGATTTGGTCCAGGTCGCGATGGAGCGGGCGCTCGGCCGCAGCGAACAGTGGACGCCCGGCACGCGGCTCGACAGCTGGGTGTTCCGCATCATGAAGAACGCCTGGATCGATGAAGTGCGCAGCCGCATGCGGCGCGACGAGCTGTTCGTGCCCGAAGAAGCGGGCGAGCACGTCGGCGACGATTTCGCCCACGCGCACCAGCAGCGGCTCGCGATCCAGAAAGCGGTGAGCCTGCTGAGCGAGGAGCACCGGCTGGTGGTGGGCCTGGTGCTGGTGGACGGCATGTCGTACAAGGATGCGGCCGAGGTGCTCGAGATTCCGGTCGGCACCCTGACCAGCCGGCTGGCCCGCGCCCGCGAGGCCCTGCAACAGATCCTGTCCGATCCAAGGAAAGCACAAGCATGAATTACGACGACGACACCCTGATGGCCTATGCGGACGGCGAACTCGATCCGGCACAGCGCGCGGCGATCGCCGAGGCGATCCGGACCGACCCCACACTGGCGGCGGCGGTGGCGCGCCACCAGGCCCTGCGCCAGGACGTGTTTGCCGCCTTCGCCGGCACGCTCGACGAGCCGGTGCCGCAGCGCCTGCAAGCGCCGGCTCCTGCCCGGGTCCACGATTTCGCCGCAGCGCAGGCGAGCCGGGCAGCTTCACGCCAGCAGGCCGCGCCAGTCCCGCGCGCCACCAGCTGGACGCGCTGGGGCGGCCTGGCCGCCGCGCTCATCGTGGGCGTGCTGGCGGGAAGCCTCGGTAGTGGCGGTCTCAAGGAGCGACCGGGCCTGCCCCTGGCGCAGGGGCCCGGGGGCGAACTCAGCGCCACCGGTCGCCTCGCCCAGGCCCTCGACCGGCAGCTGGCGCGCGAGCCCGGCGACACCGGCGTACAGGTGGGCCTGAGCTTCGCGTCGAGCCGGGGAAGCTATTGCCGCACGTTCCGGATGGGGGCCAGCGCCGGCCTGGCCTGCCGCGAAGGCGGCGCCTGGCGCATCCCCGTGCTCGCCGCCGACGCACCGCAGGCCGGCGAATACCGCCAGGCGGCCGCCGCGATGCCGGCGGCGGTGCTCGATGCGGTGGACACGCTCATCGTCGGCGCCACCCTCGATGCCGATGCCGAACGGGCGGTGCGCGAGCGCGGCTGGGAGCGTGCCCCGGCAACGCCCCAGTGAATAACTTACCAAGTCAGCAGTTAGCTGTTAAGCTTCGGAGATTCACGCAGTACAGATCCAGCGCAAGGAACCCAAGGCAACGTCCCGCCGCATGAAGACCCGCACCTACCTCTTCCTGATGGCGGCCGCCATCCTGATCCCGGTCGCGCTCGCGTTCTGGATCGGCGTGTCGATGCTGCTCGACTGGGAGCGCGAATCGCGCATCCACCGGGTCCAGGAAACGGCGCGCGCCACCGCGCTGCTGGTCGACCGCGAACTGGCCGTCAAGGAAGCCCTGCTGCGCGTCATCGCCCATTCCGAAGCCTTGGGCGACGCGAACTATGCGCGCGTCTATCGCCTTGCCACGCGCCTCAACGGCAACGATCCGCTGTCCTGGAACACCCTGGTCGACGACCAGCACCGGATCATCTTCAATACCCTCAAGCCCTACGGCACCGAGCTGAGCGCTCGACGCCTGGCCTATGTCGACGAGGTGCTGGGCACGGGACGGACCAGGGTCTCGGGCAATTTCGTCGGGTCCACCTCGCAGCGCCCGGTGGTCTCGGTCGACGTGCCCTCGCCGCCCGGCCCGGGCCGCCGCTACGTGATCAGCCAGATCTTCGATGCCCGCTATTTCGACCGGGTGTTCGCCAACAGCGCGCTCGACAAGGGCTGGCTGGTCGGCATCTTCGACAAGAATGGCGTTACCATTGCCCGCAACACTGGCCAGCACGCGGCCGGCAAGCCGATGCACCCGGAAATGCGGGTCGCTGCCCAGCATGCCGGCAGCGGCGTGCTGCGCCACACCACCCACGAGGGTACCGAGGTCTACGGCGTCTACACGCGCTCCGCCGTCAGCGGCTGGACCATCGTGATTGGCGTGCCGGTGGCCGACATCGAATCGGCCGCGCGCACCGCCGCCACCTATGCCACCGTGGCCCTGATCCTCCTGATGGGCATGGCCGTCCTGATCGCCGTCTTCTTCGGCAACAAGCTGTCGGCGGCCCTGCAGCAGGCCGGCAGCGTCGCCAATTCGCTGGCGCGCGGCGCCATCGCCAAGCCGCGCCCGACCAAGGTCGACGAAGTCGACGCCCTGCTCGACGGCCTGCACTACACCAGCGAAGCCCTGTCGCGCGAGAGCGCGGCGCGCCAGGCGCTGCAGTACGAGCGCGAGCAGCTCCTGGTGAGCGAACAGCGTGCCCGCCGCGTGGCCGAGGCCCAGAGCCGGGCCAAGGACAACTTCCTGGCCATGCTGGGCCACGAACTGCGCAACCCGCTGGCCGCGATCTCCGGCGCCATGAGCGTGCTCGACATGCCGAACGTGAAACCGGAACTGGCCGCCAACGCGCGCGAGATCAGCCGGCGCCAGATGCGCCACCTGACCCGTATCGTGGACGACCTGCTGGATGTGCAGCGCATCCTGTCGGGGAAGATCGTGCTGCAGCGCGCGCCGGTCAACCTGGGCGAGGTGCTGCGCTCCTGCATGGAAGCCAAGCGCCTGGTGGACGCCGGCAACCACCATTGGGAAGCCGATCTGGCGCCGGCCTGGGTCGAGGGCGACCGCACCCGCCTCGAGCAGATCGTCGACAACCTGCTGCACAACGCCATCAAGTACACCCCGGCCGGCGGCAGCATCGCGGTCCGCTGCACGACCAGCGGCGGCAAGGAGGTCGTGGTCGAGGTCAGCGATACCGGCGTCGGCCTGGCGCCGGAACTGCTGCCGGTCATCTTCGACGTGCTGGTGCAGGGCCCGACCAGCATCGACCGCGCCCAGGGCGGCCTGGGGCTCGGCCTGGCCCTGGTCAAGGAACTCAGCGCGCTGCATGGCGGCCGCGTCTCGGTGCACAGCGCCGGCCACGGCCAGGGCTGCACCTTCACCCTGGTGTTCCCACTTATCGAAACGCCTGTGGCGCAGGCCGAGGCAGCCGTTGCGCCGCGGGCCACGCTCGACCCGGCCTGAGCGGCCTGTAAAAAATCGGCGGCCGTCCCCATCTGCCCTGCATCGGAGCGGATTGGAATACCAGCCATGCGAATCTTCCTGCGCAGCCTGTTGATTGCCGTCGTCCTGCTTGCAGCCTGGGGCCTGCTCGGACCCTGGCTGCGCCATGCCGTCTACGCCATGCGGCTGGCCGCGATGCCGGCGCCTTCCGTGCTGGCGATGCCCGTGAATGGCGTGCGCCCGCGCGAGCTGCGCGACACCTGGCACGCTAGCCGCAGCGAAGGCCGCCGCCATGAAGGAATCGATATCTTCGCCAGGCGCGGCACGGCGGTGCGCGCCGCCACCGAGGGCATCGTGCTGCGGGTCGGGACCAACCGGCTCGGCGGCCAGGTGGTGTGGGTGCTGGGACCGGGCGGGCAACGCCACTACTATGCCCACCTCGACAGCTATTCCGACGTGGCGCCGGGCATGCGGGTGGAGCAAGGACGGGTGCTGGGCTACGTCGGCAATACCGGGAATGCACGCAGCACGCCGCCGCACCTGCACTACGGCGTGTACGGCATGGAGGGACCTGTCAATCCCTATCCGCTGCTCAAGCCGTAGCAGGTCCTGGCGCTCATTGACCGCGCTTCGGCGTACGGCTTAACGCGTCTGCGCGATCCAGCGTTTAACGTCCGTATCGACGACGGCCAGCGGGCGGCTCCCGCCTCCCAGGATCACCGCATGAAATGCCGGCAGGCTGAATTTGGCGCCGAGCGCTTGCTGCGCCTCGCGCCGCAATTCGGCGATTTTCAGGCCGCCGATTTTGTACGCCAAGGCCTGGCCCGGCCACGCCATGTAGCGTTCGACCGCATTGGTCGCCACCGCCTCGGTGTAGCCATTGGTCTCCATGAGATAGCTAATGGCCTGCTCTCGCGTCCAGCCCTTGGCATGCAGGCCCGTATCGACGACCAGGCGCGCTGCGCGCAGCAGTTCGTCATTCAAATGGCCGAAATACTGATCCGGCTTGTCGTACAAGCCCATCTCCTTGCCCAGCGATTCCGCATACAAGGCCCAGCCTTCCGCAAAGGCCGACTGCAAGGCGAACTTGCGGAAGTCCGGAAGCGACAGTTCCTGCTGCAGGGCCAGCTGGAAATGATGGCCAGGACTTCCCTCATGCAGCAGCAGCGTGGTCATCTTGGTGCTCTGATACTGTGTCGGGTCATTCACGACAGACCAGAAAATACCTGGACGTTTGCCATCGAGGCTCGGCGGAGAATAGTGGTCCGATGCCGTGGCGCGCGTCAGTTCCGGTTCCAGGCGCTGCTCGAGCGGCGCCTTGGGACGAAGCGTGAACAGCGCAGCGAGTTTCGGTTCGACTTCCGCATTGAGCTTGCGGTACACCTCCAGGATCTCGTCGGCAGTTTTAAAGGGACGGTACTTCTCTTGCGCCCCTGCCCACTTTGCCAGTCCGGCCGGAGCCCCGGTGTACCCCATTTTTGGCCCCACCACCGCGAACTCGGCCTGGATGCGTGCGACCTCGCGCAGGCCGATCTCGTGGATTTCGTCGGGACTGAGCGTGGTCGTGGTCGATTCAGCTGCCTTGGCTTCATACCAGGCCTTACCGTTGGGGAGGGCGCCCCAGCCGGCGCTGGTGCGCGCGGCCGGCAGATAATCCTTTTCCAGGAAATCAGCCAGGCGCTGCGCAGCAGGGGTGAGCCGCTTCTCGATCTCCTGGCGATATTGCGCAGTCAGCGCGCGTTTGTCGGCCTCGGAAAAACCCGATGGCAGATTGACGATCGGCGCGTAGAACAGGTTCGCCTCAAGCGTGGGGCTGGCCAGTTTGCGATATTGGGGAATCGCGGCAATGACCAGGGCTTTCGGCAGCACGATCCCAGCCTTGATCCCGGCGCGCATGTTCACCACGGCCTGATCGAGCCAAGGCGTCAATTCCTTTAGTCGTGCCAGGAACACCCGATATTCCTGTGGCGTCGAAATCGGCTGTGACGACTGCCCATTTGCCAGGCTGGCCAGCAACAGTGGCGTCGTGAACATCATCTGGTCAACCGGCAGCAAGTGATTCGGAAACGCCCCGGCCGCGATTTCCCGCTTGAGTTCATACGCGAGAATGTCGTAGCTGGTCTGGTCCGAGGTGCCCAGCTTTGCCCGGTCCACCAGCGCCAGGCGTTTCTGCAGGGCGCGCATCGCCGCATCATGGCGGGCGCGCTGTACTGGACTGATCGCCAGGCCCAGTTTGTCGTTATAGCGCGCATCGCCCGTGAAGGTGGCGAGCAGCGGATTATTGCTGGCGACGGCGGTATAGTAGGCATCCGCCAGTTGCTTCAATTTCGCCGCGTCGGCGGTGGCGGCGGTGCTGGTCCGCGCCGGCTGCTGTGCAACTTCCGCGAGTGCAAGCGGGGCGTAAGCCAAGAGGCATGCCACGCTGATTGCGGACACGGAAAATCGCATCATGATTGCTTCCTTCAGGATAGGGATGGACAGAAATTGATACTAAGGCAATCCTGCCGATAGCGTCAACGTGCTGTTTGCTGCCCGCGCATGGGGCGTGGTGCCCCTACCTGGAGGCTGATGAGCTGCGATGAGTCCGGCCAAAACCGGAGGTCCCACTCTTGACTTAGTCTTCGTCCTCGCCGCTGGTCGGCGGCGGCGGGACGACTTCCGGCAGCGATGGCGGCGGCGCCGTCTGCACCGGGGCCGGTGGGGCTTCGACCGGCGCCGGAGCGTCCTCGATCGGGGCCGGATCCGGCACCTCGGACTCAGGGGACATGCCCTCGATCTCCAGTTCGCCCGGGCCTTCCTCGATGTATTCCTCCGGTTCCTCGGCCGGGCGCGGCGCCGGTGGACGGCCGCCCGGCAGCAGCGCGTTCGGATCGAGCCTGCCGTTGTCGAAAGCCGTCTTCATGAAGTCGCCCACCAGCAGCAGGGCGTTGTGGCCGCCCTGCCCCCAGTAGCTGCTGCGCATGCTGACGCGGTTGTCGTTGAAGCCCACCCAGGCGCCCGCCACCAGGTTCGGGTGCATCAGGATGAACCAGCCGTCGGTATTGTTCTGGGTGGTGCCGGTCTTGCCGGCGACGTCGCCGTAGATGCCGAAGCGGTAGCGCACTCCGCCTCCGGTGCCGCGGTTGACGACCCCGCGCAGCATGTCGATCAGGGTGGTGGCCGCATTCTGCGACAACACGCGCTGCGGCGCGTCCGGGGCGAAATCGGCGATGGTCTTGCCCTCGCGGTCGGTAATGCGGCGCACGAACACCGGCTTGCGGTACTCGCCCTGGGCGGCGATGGTGCTGTAGGTGCTGACCATCTCGAGCAGGGTCACGGGGCTGGTGCCGAGGGCCAGCGATGGGACCGCCGACAGCTTGCTCTGGCGGACGCCCATGCCTTGCGCCAGGCGCACGATCGGGCTGATGCCCACCTGCTGCATCACCTGGGCGGTGATGGTGTTCTTGGAGTAGACCAGGCCGTCGCGCATCGTCATCATGCCGCCGCTCGACCCTGACATGTCGGTCGGGCGCCAGACCGTGCCGCCGACCTTGATGTCCTGCACCGCGTCACGGTAGGTCTGCTCGGGCGGAATGCCGCTCTCCAGCGCGGCCGCATAGACGATCGGCTTGAAGGTCGAGCCGGGCTGGCGCGCGGCCTGCACCACGTGGTCGAACTGGTCGCGCTCGAAGCTGCGGCTGCCGACCCAGGCCCGTACTTCGCCGGAGTTGGGGTCCATCGCCACGAAACCGGCTTCCAGGCGCGACTTGGCGCTCTTCAGGTCGCGCATGAAGTTGCGGTCGCCCTTCAGGCGCTTCAAGGCATCAAGCGGCGCCTCGCCGTCTTCCACGGCGCGGCGGTATTCCCCGCTTTCGCGGACGAAGGCGTCCAGTTCGCGCGGATGCGAAGCCCAGTAATAGGCGAAGGGATTGACCTCGTCGCGCATCGACGTGTACATGCCCGCGGAAGTCGAGCGCGGCATGCCCTGATAGGCCCACTCGACGTCGGCAATCGCCTGCAGAGTATTGGACTGGCGCTCGACGGCGCGCTCGGCGGCCGCCTGCAGTTCCTGGTCCAGCGTCGTGTGCACCACCAGGCCGTCGAGCTGCAGGTCGTAGTCGTTCTCTTCGGCCCAGTCGAGCAGCCACTTGCGCACGTAGGCGGTGAAGTGGTCGTCCTTGCCGCTGCGGTCGTTCAGGCGCGCAAAGCGTACCCGCAGCGGGCGCTTGGCCAGTTGCCGGTAGCGTTCCTCGCTGAAGGCGCCGTGCTTGGCCATCTGCGACAGCACCACGTTGCGACGCGTCTTCGAGCGTTCCGGATTGGCCACCGGGTTGTAGTAATGGGTGCCCTTGAGCATGCCGACCAGCGTGGCCGCCTCCAGCACGTCCAGGCGCGCGGCCGGCTTGCCGAAATAGGTGCGCGCCGCCATCTCGATGCCGTAGGCGTTGTACAGGAAAGGCACCGTGTTGAGGTAGGCCTCGAGGATCTCGGTCTTGCTGTAGGTGTTCTCGATCTTGATCGCGGTGATCAGCTCCTTCATCTTGCGGTTCAGGCTGCGCGCGCGGCCGATCTCGTCGGGGAACATATTGCGCGCCAGCTGCTGCGTGATGGTCGAGCCGCCCTGGGCATCGCCCTTCAGGGTCGCCAACAGGGCGCCGGCGACACGGCGGAAATCGACGCCGTGGTGCTCGTAGAAGCGGTGGTCTTCGGTCGAGATCAGGGCCTTGATCACGTGCGGCGAAATCTGCGACAGCTTGACCCGTTCCTGCAGGCCCTTCTCGAAGGTGCCGAGCTCCTTGCCGTCGGCGGACAGGATCACGCTCGGGCGCGCCGTGCTGGCCTGACGCAGGTCGTCGATGCCGGGCGTGAGCGGAATCAGGAACACGAGGTAGAGGAAGAAGGCCATCAGGCCGGCCGCTGCCGTCCACATGCCAATCAGCGCGGCCTGTTCGATGCGCGAACGGTCGCGCAGGCGCGCCTGCGCCATCGAATACCCGGCCTGGGCGCGACCCCGTGCGCCCTCGAACAGGCGCCGTCCCTGGCGCCCGAGCGCCGCGCGGCGCGAGCCGTCCTGTGCATTGTTTCCCGCGCCTGGCTGGGTATCGGTCTTGTCTTCCTGTTCCACTATAGAAATCCTTACTGCGAATGCGTGTGAAGCGCCTTTGCATGTGCGCCTTGGCTATGTGGCAAGTATAGCTGACCGGGGCCGCGCCCATGGTCCGGCTTGCGCGGCGGGCTCACGCGTGCACCGGAGTGGGCTGCACCCAGCCCTGGCGCAGCAGCGGCTCGAGCCTCTGGACGGGTTCGGGGCGGCTATAGATGTGGCCCTGGACCTCGTCGCAGCCGCAGCCGCGCAGGTAGTCGAGCTGCTCCAGAGTTTCGACGCCCTCGGCGATCACCTGCATGCGCAGGCCGTGCGCCAGCGAGATGATCGCGTCCACCATCGCGGCGCCGTCGACGCTGTCGACGATGTCGCGCACGAAGGAGCGGTCGATCTTGAGCACGTCGACGGGAAAGCGCCTCAGGTAGGCCAGGCTCGAGTAGCCGGTGCCGAAATCGTCGATCGACAGCTTCACCCCCATCGCCTTCAGGCAGCGCATGGTGTCGATGGCCGATTCGACGTCGGCCATCATCACGCTTTCCGTCAGTTCGATCTCGAGCGAATCGGGCCGCAAGCCGGTCTCCTCCAGCACACCGCGCACAGTGTCCACCAGGTCGGGCTCGGAAAACTGGCGCGCCGACAGATTGACCGCCATGCGCAGCGGCCCCAGGCCCGAGCGCAGCCAGTCGACGTTCTGGCGGCAGGCCGAGCGCAGCACCCAGGCGCCGATCGGGACGATCAGGCCGGTTTCCTCGGCCAGCGCGATGAAGCGTTCCGGACGTACGGTACCGAAATGCGGGTGGCGCCAGCGGATCAGGGCTTCGGTACCGACCACCCGCCCGCTGTTCAGGCCGATCTGGGGCTGGAAATAGAGCTCGAACTGGTCGTCGCGCAGGGCCCCGCGCAGCGCCCCTTCCAGGGCCAGCCGGTCGCTGGCGTGGGCATTCATGTGCGGCGCGTAGAAGTGGACCGTGTTGCGGCCCAGCTGCTTGGTGCGGTACATCGCCATCTCGGCATGCTTGACCAGGGTTTCCGGGTCCGCGCCGTCTGCCGGATAGCCGGCGACGCCGGCGCTGGAACCGAACACCAGGGTGTGGCCCTCGACCTGCAGCGGCTCGGCCACTGCATCGCGCACCGTCTGGACCCGCGCCGCCGCCTGGCATTCGTCGGCACAGCCGGTGAGCACCAGCATGAAGTTGTCGCCGCCGACCCGCGCCGCGGTGTCGGCCTGGCGCATGGCCCCGGCGATGCGCGCCGCGATCGCGCGCAGCGCCTCGTCGCCGACGTGGCGCCCGTGCGTGTCGTTGACCAGTTTGAAGTGGTCGATGTCGAGCGCCACCGCCCACACCGGCATGCCGTCGGCGCCGGCGAGGGCGCGCTCGATGCGGTCGGCCAGCAGCGCGCGGTTGGCCAGCCCGGTGAGGGTGTCGTAGCGCGCCCGGTGCGCCAGTTCCGCTTCGTAGCGCTTGGCGACGGTGACGTCATAGGTGGTGACCACGAAATGCTCGGTCGCCCCTTCGGCATTCCGGACCGGGGCGATATACACCTCGCTGACCAGCTCGCGCCCGTCGCGCGTGGCCTGGTGCACCAGCGCGTGCGCCTTGCGGCACTCGAACAGGGCCTGGCGCAGCTCTTCCAGGCCCGGCTCGTCGCTGTCGGCGCGCGCCAGGCTGGCCAGGGGTTTGCCCACCAGTTCGCCCGGTCCATAGCCGAGGATGCGCTCGCAGGCCGGGTTGGCATACTCGACCGGATAGCCGTGACGCGTCGCGCTGATCAGGAGGATCGGGTTGGCCGCCGACTCGATGGCGCGCTGGTGCAGGCGCAACGCGCCCGCGGTCAGGGCCAGGTCGGCGGTGCGGCGCTCGACCAGCGACTCGATGCGGCGGGTGCGCGCACTGCGCTGCTGCACCAGGGCCGCGGTGGCCAGGGTCAGCACGAAGCCGTAGCCGAGGATGGACAGCGAACCCACCTGGCCGTCGAGCCGGCGCGACAGCTGCACCGCGCGCATGTCCCAGTCCGAGCCGGCCACCTGGAAGCTGCGCGTGCCCGCCATCGGTCCGCCGCCGAGCCAGCGCTCCCAGGCCGGCTGTGGCTGCGGCACGCCGGGATGGCTGAACACGGCCACGCGCCGGCCTGCGGCGTCGCGCCCGTACAGCGTCAGTGCATAGGCGCCGTCGCTTAGCAAGCGCGCGGTTTCCAGGCTGCCGCCGGCAAGCTGGCCGGCATCGATCACCACGGCGGTGACGCCGAGCGCCGCCGCCCGGCGTCCCGCCACACTGGTGAGCTCGGCGCCGGGGCGGTAAACCGGCATCGAGACCAGCACGCCGCGCAGCGCACCGTTGCCCTGGACCAGGCGCAGCACCGGGCTGGCGGTCGGCTCGCCGCTGTCGATCGCCTGCTGGATCGAGCCGCGCTGCTCGCCGATTTCCCAGGCGTCGAGGCCGAACACGCCGCCGTTTTCCATGATCGGCACCACGTAATCGATGACCAGGTAGCGCGGCCGCGGTCCGGCCGGCGCCAGTGCGCCGCGGCTGCGCTCGAGGATCGTGAAGCCGGGCCAGAAGCGCTTGCGCGCCGCCTCGAAGGCGGGACGCTCGGCGGCGCTGACGAAACGCTGGTATTCGAGGGCGGTGAGATAGCCGTTACCCGCGCCGAGCGGCTGGGCAAACGCGTCGAAGGCGTCGCGCGACACCTCGCCCTTGCCGGCTGCGAACAGCAGGTTGAGCGAGCGCAGGTCGTGCACGGCATTGCCGAAGGCGCGCGTGATGGCTGCCGAGCGCACTGCCGCGCCCTGCTCGAAATCGGCGCGCGCGCTCTCCGCCTCCAGCTGGCGCGCCACGCCGAACAGGACAGCCGTCAGCGCGAAGCCGGCCAGCGAGGTCGCCACGGCAGCGCGCGACACGGTGCGCCGCCGCTGGAACAGCGGATGGGCGAACAGCCGATTCATGCCGCCTATCCTAACGCAAGCCGGCCTGGGTCGCGCCACGTTTCGGCTGCGCAAAGGCCGGGGCCGCCAGCGCCGCGCCTGCTGGCGGCCCGGTTTTCCGCTATGATCGCGCCATGTCCGAAAATCCTGTCCCCACTCCCGGCAAGCAGCCCCAAACGCCTTCGGAAAGTCAGCAGCCGATGCGTGTGCTGCGCCAGTTCCGCATCGTCTTCAATGCCGTCAAGAGCCACTTCCGCCAGGTCGAGCGCGAAGCCGGCGTCGGCGGCGCCCAGCTGTGGGCGCTCTCGGTGATCGAGCAACATCCGGGCATCGGGGCCACCGGGCTGGCGCGCGAACTGGACATCCACCAGTCCACCGCCAGCAACCTGGTGCGCGCCCTGGTCGAACGCGGCTACGTGACCGGCAGCCGCGAAGGCGCCGACCGCCGTACCGTCGCGCTGCACGTGCAGCCGGCGGGACGCGAAGTGCTGCAGCGTGCGCCGATGCCTTTCGCCGGCGTGCTGCCGGACGCGCTGGCCAGCCTCGATCCGGCCACGCTGGCGCAGCTCGAAAGCAACCTCGATCAGCTCATCGCGGAGCTGGGCGCCGACGACGAGGCGGGCAGCGTGCCGCTGGCCCAGCTTTAATCCTGGCTCAAGGGCTTTCGAAGATCTCGCTGGCGAAGCGCGCCAGATCGTTCATGCCGCCGCCCGCCGCCAGGTGGCGGCGCAGGAGGCCGGCCTGGCCGCCGTCCGTCATCAGGTCTTCGATTACCGCTTTCGCTTCGGCGAAACCAGGGTCGGTCGAGCGCCGTCCCAGGCGCTCCAGGTCGGCCCGGATCACCTCCGCCACCGGCGCCGCCGTCCCGGTCTCGGGATCGATCCAGCTGGCCTCGACCCCGTCGCGCGCCGCGTTGAAGCGGTTCCAGGTGTACAGCTCGCGGCTGCCATTGGACGGCCAGGCGCCCGGCTGGTCCGCGAACTCGAGGCACAGCTCGCGCGCATAGGAGGCGAGCGCGGCGGCGTACACGGGTTTGAGCGGCGTATCCAGCACGCGCAGCTCGATCGTGCCGTACTCGGGCTTGGGCCGCACGTCCCAGTAGAAATCCTTGATGCTGTTGACGATCCCGAAACCGGCCAGGCGGTCGAAATAGTCGCGGAAATCCTGCCAGCTGCGGAATTCCGATGGCTGGATTCCGCTCATCGGGAAGGCGCCGACCACGTTGCTGCGCGAACTGCAGAAGCCCGACACCTCGCCCTGCCAGCAGGGCGAATTGCTCGACAGCGCGATGAACAGCGGCGCGCGCTGGGTCAGCCAGGCGCACAGGCGCACCGCCTCGTCGGCGCTGCCGGCGCCGATGTGCACGTGCATGCCGAACACGGTGAACAGCTTGGCCAGGTAGCCGTACTTGCGCTCGGACTCGAAGTAGCGTTCCTTGGGATAGATGCGCTGTTCGTTCCAGCGCTGGAACGGGTGGGCCCCACCGCCCGAGACCGAAGCGCCAACTTCAAATGCGGCGCGCTGGACGGTCGAGCGGATGTGCTCGAGCTGCTCGCGCGCCTCGCCATAGGAATTCAGGATCGAGGTCGCCACTTCCAGCATCGAGGTGGTGATCTCCGGGGTGTGGACCCAGGGCTTGTCGTGCTTGTCGAGCACGCGCAGGATATCGGGCGCGGCCGGGAACAGGTCGTAGGTCAGCCGGTCGAGCACCATCAGCTCCAGCTCGATGCCGATGGTGCCCACGGTCGAGGCGCTGAAGTCCGGCAGGAAGGCCGGGCCCTTGCCCGACACCGCCTGGGCCTGGGCTTCTTCTTTACTCATGGCGCTCATTCCCGCCCTCCTTCCGGATTCACACGTTGATAGGTTTCGCCGGCCATGCGCAGCCCGAGCCAGGTCAGGCCGGGCGCCAGCAGTACGTTCAGGGCCAGCAGCGCGCCCATCAGCTCGGTGGACACCTGGTCCAGGCCGGTATAGGCATTGAGCGTGGTGTCGACCACCAATCCGCCGTAGCTGACCAGCGAGCACATGGTGAGCGCCATCGCATGCTTCTTGTTGCGGTCCCAGGCCGTGGCAGGCATCAGGGCGGCGCGGGTGGCGAGGATGCGCACCGCGAACACGGCCAGCGCGGCCAGCAGGGTCCATCCCCTGACGAGCTGCTGCAGGTCGACCAGTGCGGCCGACATCAGGAACAGCAGCACGTAGCCGATGTCCTGGGCAGTTGCCAGCTGGGCCTGGAACACGTTATCGCGCCGCTCGGCGTTGCGCAGCAGCAGACCCATCAGCAGCAGCGACAGCAGCGAACTCGAGGCCGACACCGAGCACAGGCCCAGGTCGATCAGGAGCGCCGCCAGCAGCATGCCGGGACGCATGGTGGCCGGCACCTTGCACAGCCGGGTGGCCGCGGCATACAGGCCATAGGAGAGCAGCGCGATCGCCGCGCCCAGCACCAGCTTGCCGCCCTGGCGTAGCAGTTCATCGCCGAAGCTGCCGCCGGCGTCGAGGCCGTGGCTGCGGGTCCAGGCCATGGTCACGGCCAGCACCAGCAAGGCGACCAGGCTGCTCAGCCCGACCATGTTGGCGGTGGCAAAGGTGCTGGTGCCGCTCGCATTTTCGTCGGCCGCCATGGAATTGACGATCACCGGGTTCACCGCGATCAGGATCGAGGCGATGAAGATGGCGGCGCCCCAGGGCAGGCCAAGCAGGCGCAGCGTCACGGCGACCGCCACCAGGCGCGCCAGCGTGGCCAGCAGGAGGCTGCCGCCCTGGCGCCCGCTGCGCAGCAGCCAGGCCAGGTCCATCTTGCGGCCGACCTCGAACAGCACCAGCGCCGAGGCGGCGTTCAGCAGTTCCTGGAACTGGGCCAGCAGCGGACGGTCGATCAGGTTGCCGCCGGTGGCGCCCAGCAGCAGTCCTGCGATCACGGCGCCGTACAGCTTGGGCACCTTGAAGCGCTGCAGCAGCATGCCGAGCACCAGGGCCAGCATCAGGCCGGCGCCCAGCACCGCGAGCGGCGACAGCAGCCACAGGGGCGTACTCAGTTCGTCATTCATGGCGCGCCTCCCATGCATGGGCGATCCGGCCCAGCTCGCGCTCGATCAGGGCCGCACGCGCTTTCGCGTTGTCCTGGGCGCGCGGGCCTGCCTCCGGCGGCAGCTCGCTCGTAATGCGGCCGCGCACGATGCCGCCTTCGTCGCGCAGCGGAATCCACAGCTGGCCGTTGACCGCCGCCCCTTCGCGCCAGACGGCGAGGAACTTGGCGCCGGTGCGGTCGCCCGAAATCGCGGGTTCCACCAGCGTGAAGGGACGCAGCCACTCGGCTTGCGGGAAGCGGCGCGCCAGCAGTACCTGCATCGCGCTGCGCTGTTCGAGGCGCGCGTCGTCGCGCGAATATGGCAGGTGCAGCTGGGCCTGGCCGAGGCCGGCGCTGCGCATGCCCAGGCAGGCGCCATCGGCCACCCAGCGCCAAACGTCACCATCCAGCGCGCGCGGCTTGCCGTTGGTCGTGTCGAGCCAGGCCGTCATCAGCGGCGTGCGCGCAGGCGCCGGATTCGCCGCATCCACGGTGCGCACGGCCTCGATCACGTCCTTCCAGTGTCCGAGCTGCCAGTTGCGGGTCGGCAGCCGGTCGGATGGGCGCCAGCGCCACAGCACGGCCGACCAGCGGCCGTCCGGCTGGCGCCAGACCATCCCGGCGTGTTCGACGCCGTTGTACTGGACCTGCAGCGACTGCCCGGTCCAGCTGCCGGACCAGGGCCGCAGCACGGCGCGCGCACCCAGCCCGAGGCGGTGCCAGGCAATGGCGGCGCTCGGCAGGCATGTATTTGGTGCGTCCGGGATGTCCTGCCAGTACAGCATCTCGACGCGCTGGCTCCAGGCGCATTGGCGCAGCGTCGGCGCGCCCATGGCGCCCAGCACCGGATCGGCGGCGCTGCTGCAGTCGCCCGCGCGCGCGCCGCTCAGGCGCTCGAAGTCGGCCGACGCCGGGAGCGCGGGTCTGGCAGGCTTGCCGGCAGCCTGGGCCGCGGCCGCGCACAGGGCGAGCGCGCCTGCAAGAATGGGAATGACGATCCGGGATACTGCGGTCGTCGGTGGGAACTGTGGGTTCAAGTTTCCTCCGGTGGGGCGCGCAGGTGAAGCGGGGCTTCGGCCTGGCGGTGGGCCGGCAGGCGCCGCGTGGGCGCCAGCCGCGGCAAGCAGGGCCGCGGCACCGAAAAAATGTCCCCCGGCATGGTGCGGGGGACCTAAAGAAACGGACTCAACCGCTTCATCGCTGATCGGGTGCCGGACTGTTGAGGGCACCACCACGGGGCTATGATGGCCTAAAAATATGCGGAAGGCAACCCAATTTGTCCAAATGTATTGCTGGCAGGTAGCTGGACGGACCGGAAGATTTACTCCTGGCGCATGTGCAGCAGCGGGTAAGGGCGCCCCGCATCGTCCAGCGGCGAGCGGCCTGTGACCGTGAAACCCATGTGCGCGTAGAAGCCGATCGCCTGTGCATTCTGCTCGTTGACGTCGACCGTCAGCTTACCCTGCAGCGCTGCCGCGTGGGTTAGCAGGCGCCTGCCAATGCCCAGGCCGCGGCTGGCCGGGTCGATGAACAGCGAGTCGATGTGAGCCCCAGTGAGGCCCATGAAGCCGCGCGGCGCGCCTTGATCGTCCAGCGCGACCCAGACCCGGGTGGCGGGCAGGTAGTGCTCGGAGACCAGGGTATCGATGCTTCGGTAGTCTTCGTCGGAGAGGAAGTCGTGGGTGGCGCGCACGCTGGCGCGCCAGATCGCGGCCAGCGTGGCGCTGTCCTCGGGGGTCGAGAGGCGGATCGTTCCCATACTCATGTGGCTTTTCAAAACCGCAATTGTGCCTCATGGAACGGCTTTCGGCCCTATGATAAACGCGAGAGAAAGGGGAACTGCGCATGGGAGGAATACCGTTGTGGCTGCAGGCAGGCTTCTGGGGCTTGGTGGCGGGCGGCGCACTGCTGCTGGGTGCGGCGGCCGGCTACCACCTCAAGGTACCCCAACGCCTGATTGCGGCCGTGATGGCCTTCGGCAGCGGCGTCCTGATCTCCGCCCTCTCCTTCGAACTGATGGAGCACGCCTTCCACACCGGTGGCTTCGCCTCGACCGCGACCGGATTCCTGGGCGGGGCCGCCGTCTACACGGCCGCCAACTGGTGGCTATCGCACCGCGGCGCGCGCCACCGCAAGCGTTCGGGCAAGCAGCCCTCGGCCAAGGAGAACGGCGGCAGCGGCATGGCGATCGCCATCGGCGCCCTGCTCGACGGCATCCCGGAATCGATCGTCATCGGCCTGTCGATGCTCGGCGGGCAAGGCGTCAGCATGGTGGCCGTCGCCGCAATCTTCTTGTCGAATATTCCCGAAGGCCTGTCGAGCGCAGCCGGCATGAAGGCGGCGGGACGCTCCTCGCGCTACATCTTCGGCATCTGGGGCGGCATCACTCTCGCTTCCGGCGTCGCAGCCCTGCTTGGCTACTCGGTGTTCCGGCATTTCCCGCCGCAGGTCGTCGCTGCCACCACGGCGGTCGCCGCCGGCGCCGTGCTCGCGATGCTGGTCGATACGATGATTCCCGAAGCCTTCGAGGAAACCCACGATTTCGCCGGCCTGATCACCGTGACCGGCTTCCTGGCCGCCTACGCGCTAAGCAAACTGGGCGCCTGAGTTCAGTCGTACAGGCCGCTGCCGTCCCAGCGCGGTGCGGTCGAGCCCGAACGCGCCGTCACCGCCTTGTCCGACACGCCCCGGCTTGCCAGCAGGCGCGGGAAGGCGCGGCAATACACCGACTGGACGCCGGCGAAGCGCGCCAGTGCGGCGTACTCCACCACCATGCCCGCGGGCAGCGCATCGAGCACCTGCACGACCCGCTCGCGCCAGTCTTCCGCCAGCGCGGGCATGCGTGCATCGAGCACTTCGACACGGTCGCCGGCGCGGATCTCGCCGCCCGCCACCACCCGGGCCAGCATGCCGCGCCGGCCATCGATGGCGCGCGCCAGTCCGGGCCGCTCGCGATCGAGCGATCCGCAGGCCTCGCACTGGAAGCACAGGCGCAGGACGGCCTGCTCGCCGACACGCAGCAGCGTGCCGGACGCGAGTGCACGGGTGTCGAGGTCCAGCAGCAGGTTCTCGCGCAACGCCAACGGCGGCAGGGCCAGATCCTCATAGGCAGCGGCGCCGGCAATCAGGATCTGGCGCGGCGAGTGCGCATCCAGGTGGCGATCTCCCGCCAGGCCTTGCCCGGCAAGCGCTTGCACCGAATCCTGCGGGGCCGGCGCGTTTGAACCCGGCGGGCGCAGCGCGAGTGCGACGACGCGATTCATCGGCCGTCTCAGCGCCTGGCGGGCGCAGCCGGCGCCGGGAAGGAACGCAGGTAAGCCACCAGTTCGCGCACCTGGCGGTCGCTCATGAGGCCCCAGAAGCGCATCCGGGTGCCGGGAACGACTTCGTCAGGATCGTGGATAAAGGCTGCGAGCCGTTTCTCATCCCAGATGAAGCCGGCCTTTTTCATGGCGGGTGAATAGGCAAAGTCCGGCACCGTGCCGGCGCGGCGGCCGACGATGCCGTTGAGCTGCGGGCCGAAATTGCTATGCGCGTTGGGGCCGACCTGGTGGCAGTTGGCGCAGCGCTTGAATGCCTGGCGGCCGCTTGCCAAGGGATCGGCGGCCTGCGCGGCGCAGGCCAGGAAGAGCATACCGAGTGGGAGCAGGCGCATGCTGCTCCCCTACTTCACCCGCTGCTTCTCGAGCTTGCGGGCGAGCGTGCGCCGGTGCAGCCCGAGGCGGCGCGCCGCTTCCGAGATGTTGAAGTCGGTTTCGGCCAGCACCGCATGGATGCGCTCCCATTCGAGGGTCTTGATCGAGGTGGAACGGTTGGTGACCTCGACCTCGGTATTCCCGGCCACGTGGCCGAAGGCGGCCTCGATGTCGTCCGTGTTCGAGGGCTTGGCGAGGTACTGCACGGCGCCCAGCTTGATCGCCTCCACCGCCGTGGCGATGCTGGCGAAGCCGGTCAGCACGACGATCAGCATGTCCGGGTCATGCTCGTGCAGCAGCTGCACGCAGGCCAGGCCCGACGAATTCCCCTTGAGCTTGAGATCGACCACGGCGTAGCCCGGCGAATGCCCGGCCAGCAGCGCGGCCGCTTCGTCCTGGCCGTTTGCCACCAGCACGCGGTAGCCGCGGCGCTCGAAGGAGCGGCTCAGGGTACGCGCGAACGCCTCGTCGTCCTCGATGATGAGCAGCAGACGCTCAGTGTTTTCCGTCAATGCGTTCCCTCTTCCAGTTCGATGCTCGACAGCGGCAGGCTCAGGCTCACCTGCGCGCCGCCTTCCTGCCGGTTCACCGCGGTGACCGCCCCGCCCAGCTTGCGGACCACGTTCACGGCCAGGAACAGGCCCAGGCCGTGACCCGGCTTGGTCTTGGTCGACTGGTAAGGCTTGCCGATCTGGCCCAGCATGGACGGGGCAAAACCGGGACCGCGGTCGCTCACGGCCACATACAGGGTGCCGTCCTCGATCCAGGCGTCGAGGCCGACCCAGTCGGGCGAGGCCTCGAGCGCATTGTCGAGCAGATTGTCGATGGTCTGCTTGAGTGCCGAATCGAAGGCAACCGGCAGGTCGTCCGTGATACGGTTATTGTACTGGAACGCAGCCACCTGGCGGCTCGCGCGCCAGCCCTTGACCAGGCCGTCCAGAAAAGCGAGCACGGTAGTGCGCACCGCCGATTCGCCGCGCGCCTCGCCGGCCGACAGCAGGATGCCGCTGACGATGGTCTTGCAGCGCTGGAGCTGGGTCTGCATCTCGGTGATCTCTTCCAGCAAGTCGGGATCGTCGCGGAACTGGGGCATGCGCTTCCAGTCGCCCAGGATCACCGAGACGGTGGCCAGCGGTGTGCCCAGCTCGTGGGCCGCGCCCGAGGCCAGCAGGCCCATGCGCACGATATGCTCCTCCTCGACGGCATGCTGGCGCAGGGACGCGAGCTGTGCGGCCTTCTGGCGCAAGGTGTCCGAGATACGCGAGATGAACATCACCAGCAGCGCCGCGTTCAGGGCGAAGCAGACCAGCAGGCCCTGGATGTAGAGGCTCGAGATGCCGCGTGCGTGGTCGAAGGGCAAGGCCAGCGGCTGGGCGTACATCGCCAGGCCGGCCATGCAGGCGATGGTGATCAGGACGATGGACCAGGTCCACAGCACTTCCAGCAGCACCGCCGACAGGATCACCTGCAGCAGGTAAAGGAAGGCGAAGGGATTGGTGATGCCGCCGGAGAGGTAGAGCAGTACGGTCAGGCTGGCCACGTCCACCAGCAGGGCCATGAACATCTCGCCGTTCGAGACCGGACGGCGTTCGTGCCAGCGCAGGTGGCTGGCGACGTTGAAGGCGATCAGGCAGGCCAGCACCTGCAGCATGTGCACCAGCGGCAGCTCGATGCCGAAGACCAGGATGGCCGAGGCGATGGTCGTGATCTGGCCGATCACGGCGATCCAGCGCAGCTCGATCAGCTGCAGCATGTTCTTGTGGCCGGCGGCGAATTCGACGTTGGCCGCCGCCGCCTGCGGCGAGCTGCGCCCTGCCTTGGCGAAGAAATCGAGTGGGTTCTGGATCATGCGGGTGGATGTTGTCAGTCGTCGTCGCGGATTGTACCGCCATGACGGCTGACCCACCACCAGGCGGCGCCGACCATCAGGGCGAGCGCGTACCAGGTCAGGGCATAGACCAGATGATTGTTCTGGAAGGAGATGACGGTCAGGCCGCCGACGGCGCGCTCGGGGGCGCCGGCCGGGTCCTGCCCTTTGCCGGCGTCGATAAAGAACGGTGCGACGTTCGGCAGTGCGCGTGCGGCGGCCATGGCCGCGATGTCGCGCGAGAACCAGCGGTTGGCCACGGGGTCGTTATTGCGCAGGAAGCCGCCTTTCGGCTCGCTGATGCGCAGCAGGCCGACCACGTCGACACGCTCGCCCTCCCCTGCACACGGGCTCGGGCCGGCGCGGCGGACCGGATAGCGCCCAGGTTTGTTCTCGGCGGCCGGAATAAAACCGCGATTGATGAAGACAATATGGCCCTCGGCCGTGCAGAGCGGCGTGAGCAGCCAGAATCCCGCGCCAAGCTCGGACACGGCTTGCACAGGAGTGGTGAATGCGTAGAGGTAGTGCCCGGCAAGGCGTACACGCCGGTATTCGTCGGATTCTTTGGAGACTTGCGCCCAGCGCGCAGCTGGAGGCAGCGCGACGGGATTTGCATGCACGCGTGCGTCGACGCGTGCGATCAGGTCCAGCTTCCACTGCAGGCGCAGCACCTGCCAGGTTCCCAGACCCAGGAACAATGCAACCAGCAGCAGGGCCACCACCGCCACGACCCGCCGCGCCAAAGCGCTTCGCGGGGGATGGGCGACGGGTCCTGCGTGCTGGTCGCGCTGATCTTGCATTTACTGCGGCATTTACTGCATGTCGTGCATGCCGTGGGTGGTGTCGCTTGCGCCACCCATGGCCGGCATCATGTTGGCGTTCATGTGCGTCATGACCCAGATCGAGCCGGACAACACGATCACCAGCAGGACGATGGTGAGGAGCGTCGCCATCATGTTCCAGCCGTTCTCGGATTTCGAGTTCAGGTGCAGGAAGTACATCATCTGCACGACCACCTGTACGGCTGCGAAGCCGAGAATGACATAGCGGGTCGTATCCGGCGGCAGCACGTTGCCCATCACCAGCCAGAACGGGATCGCGGTCAGGATCAGCGACAGCACGAAGCCGATCGCGTAGTCCTTGGCGCTGTAGTGCGTCACATAGGTGTCGTGACCGTGGTGGCCGTGGTCGCCGTGGTGATCATGCGCGTGGTTGTGGTGGTTGTCGCTCATGGCAGCACTCCCATCAGGTAGACAAAGGTAAACACGAAGATCCAGACCACGTCCAGGAAGTGCCAGAACAGCGACAGGCACTGCAGGCGGCGGAAGTTTTCCGTCGTCAGGCCGTGCTTGGTCAGCTGGACCATCAGGGTCACCAGCCAGATGAAGCCGAACAGCACGTGCAGGCCGTGGGTGCCGACCAGCGAGAAGAACGCGGTCAGGAAGCCGCTGCGCGACGGACCGGCGCCTTCGTGGATCAGGTGGTGGAACTCGTACAGTTCGAGCGACAGGAACGCCAGGCCCAGCAGGCCCGTGACGCCCATCCACAGCACGGTCTTGCCGACGTTCTTGGCCTGCGCCGAGATCATCGCGAAGCCAAAGGTGATCGACGACAGCAGCAGGAAGCCGGTGTTAATGGCGATCAGCGACAGGTCGAACAGCTCGGCGCCGGACGGACCGCCGGCGTAGTTACGGCCCAGCACCGCATAGGTGGCGAACAGGGACGCGAAGATGAGGCAGTCGCTCATCAGGTAGATCCAGAAGCCCAGCAGCGTGCCGTGCTCCGGATGGTGTTCGCGCACCAGGTAGCGCGCGGTCACCTCGTCGGCGGTCAAGCCGCCGGGAATGATTGCGTTAGTTGACATATTCGTTTCAGACATGGCTCTTCAACAGGCGGGTGTGCGCTTCTTCCGAACGGGTCACTTCTTCCGCCGAAATGTAGAAATCGCGCTTGTAGTTAAAGGTGTGGACGATGATCGCGGCCATCATGGCGATGAAGCCAGCGGCGACCAGCAGCCACATGTGCCAGATGACGCCGAAGCCGACCACTGCCGACAGTGCCGAGATGACGAAGCCGGCCCAGGTGTTCTTGGGCATGTGGATGGCGACGAAGTCCTTCAGCGGACGTTGGTAACCGTTCTTCTTCATGTCGGCGAAGGTGTCGTTGTCATGCACGACCGGGGTGAACGCGAAGTTGTAGTCCGGCGGCGGCGACGAGGTCGACCACTCCAGGGTACGGCCATCCCACGGGTCGCCGGTGACGTCGCGCAGCTTGGCGCGGTCTTTCCAGGTGAAGAAGCACTGCAGCAGCAGCGCACCGATACCGGCGGCGATCATCAGGGTGCCGAACAGCGAGATCTGGAACAGCGGCTGCAGTTCCGGGTCGTTGAAGTGGCTGGTACGACGGGTCACGCCCATGAAGCCGAGGATGTACGGCGGGATGAAGGCGAACCAGAAGCCGATCGACCACATCCAGAACGACACGTGGCCCCAGAACTGGTTGAGCTTCACGCCGAACATCTTCGGCGCCCAGTAGTTGAAGCCGGCGAACAGGCCGAACACGACGCCGCCGATGATCACGTTGTGGAAGTGCGCGATCAGGAACAGCGAGTTGTGCAGCACGAAGTCGGCCGCGGGAATAGCCAGCATCACGCCGGTCATGCCGCCGATCGAGAAGGTCAGCATGAACGAGATCGTCCACATCATCGGCAGCTCGAAGCGGATACGGCCGCGGTACATCGTGAACAGCCAGTTGAAGATCTTCGCGCCCGTCGGGATCGAGATGATCATCGTCGTGATGCCGAAGAACGAGTTGACGCTCGCGCCGCTGCCCATGGTGAAGAAGTGGTGCAGCCACACCAGGTAGGACAGCACCATGATGACGCAGGTCGCGTACACCATCGAGGTGTAGCCGAACAGGCGCTTGTTGCAGAAGGTCGAGACGACTTCCGAGAAGATGCCGAAGGCCGGCAGGATCAGGATGTAGACCTCTGGGTGACCCCAGATCCAGATCAGGTTCACGTACATCATCGCGTTGCCGCCACGGTCGTTCGTGAAGAACGCGGTGTCGAACAGGCGGTCCATGCCCAGCATGGCCAGCACGGCGGTCAGGATCGGGAAGGACATCACGATCAGGATGTTGGTGCACAGCGAGGTCCAGACGAAGACAGGCATCTTCATCAGGCCCATGCCCGGTGCGCGCATCTTGATGATGGTGACAATCAGGTTCACGCCGGACAGCAGCGTACCGACACCCGCGATCTGCAAGGACCATATGTAATAGTCGACGCCGACTCCCGGACTTGCCAGGATGCCCGACAGCGGTGGATAGGCCAGCCAGCCGGTGCGTGCGAATTCACCCACGAACAGCGAGGCCATGACCAGCACGGCGCCCATGGTGGTCATCCAGAACGAGAAGTTGTTCAGGAACGGGAAGGCGACGTCGCGCGCGCCGATCTGCAGCGGCACGACGTAGTTCATCAGGCCCGTGACCAGCGGCATCGCCACGAAGAAGATCATGATCACGCCGTGGGCGGTGAAGATCTGGTCGTAGTGGTCCGGCGGCAGGAAGCCGTGGTTGGAGCCGAAGGCGAACGCCTGCTGGGCGCGCATCATCAGCGCGTCGGCGAAGCCGCGCAGCAGCATCACCAGGCCGAGGATCATGTACATGATACCGATTTTCTTGTGGTCGATACTGGTGATCCAGTCGCGCCACAAGCCGCCCCACAGGCGGAAGTAGGAGATCAGGCCCACCAGGGCCGCACCACCCACCAGCACGCCGGCGAAGGTCGCTAGCAGGATCGGCTCGTGGAACGGAATCGCGTCCCAGCTGAGCCGACCGAAGATAAGCTTCGTCAAGTCGAGAGAGTCTTGCATGGTTACTTCTTCACAGGGTTGTTATTGGTGCCAGCCGAGGTGGCAAGTGCGGGGCCACCGGCTTCCGGCGTCACGCAGATTTCCAGTTCCGCCAGCTGGGCCACACTGCCCTGCTTCGGCAGGCGCTTGGCGGCCGCAGCGACCTGGTTACGCTTGTGATCGTCCGCCATCTGCTGGTTCATGCAGACGCTGCCTTCGGCCACGCAACGGTTCAGGACACGGTTGAACAGGGCGGTTTCCACCTGGCCGTAGTAGCGCACCGGCTCACGCACGGACGGCTTTTCCAGGGTCAGGTAACCGGCACGGTTCAGCTGTTCCGGACTGGCCTTCATCTTCTGGACCCAGGCGTCGAAGTCGCCCGCGCTCACGCCCTTGTAGGCGAAGTGCATGTGCGAGAAGCCTTCGCCGCTGAAGTTGGCCGACAGGCCCTTGTAGTCGCCCGGCTTGTTCAGCACGGCGTTCAGGGTCGTCTCCATGCCCGGCATCGCATAGATCATGCCGGCCAGCGTCGGGATGTAGAAGGTGTTCATCACGGTCGACGAGGTGATCTTGAAGCGGATCGGCACGTCCACCGGGGTGACCAGTTCGTTCACCGAAGCGATGCCCTGCTCCGGATAGATGAACAGCCATTTCCAGTCGAGCGCCACGACCTGCACTTCGAGCGGCTTGGTGGACGCCGCGATCGGACGGTGCTCGTCGATGCGGTCGAGTGGGCGGTACGGGTCCAGCTTGTGGGTCGAGACCCAGGTGATCAGGCCCAGCACGATGATGATCAGGAGCGGCGCGCCCCAGATCAGGAGTTCGAGCTTGGTCGAGTGGTCCCAGTCGGGTTCGTATTTGGCGCTGGTGTTGCTCTTGCGGTAGCGCCATGCGAACAGGACAGTCAGGATCATCACCGGCACGATGATGATCAACATGAGCAGGACCGAAATCGTGATCAGGTCTGCCTGCTGCTTTGCAATATCGCCGGTGGGGTTCATCACCACCGTGTTGCAGCCGGCAAGCGCTGCGAGCGGGAGTAATGGGAGTCCGCGGCGGACAATTTTAGGAATCATGCTAGGTATCTAACGTTACATGGGAATAAGAACATGCTACTGTAATGCCAACGGCCTTCGACAACCATTGGACACTTTGTCCCACCCTTGCTATATTGCAATTACGGCATTGCCGTAACAACGATAAACAGGGGCGCGAAATCAGGCTGTCGAGGCCAGCTGACCTCAGGAGACGAAGATATGCAAAGCAACGCGACGTACGGCGGCGCAGGTGCCGCTCCCATCACCCACCCTGCCAGTGGGGCTCGTAACATCAACGCCCGTGATGGTGAAATCCATCCGGCCGACATCGCTGTCGGCGTGATCATCGGGCGGGCTTCCGAGTATTTCGAATTCTTCGTCTATGCCATCGCATCGGTCCTGGTCTTTCCAGCGGTATTCTTCCCCTGGGCAGATCGACTCGAAGCGACACTGTACTCGTTTACCGTTTTTTCGTTCGCCTTCATCGCGCGGCCTATTGGTACCGTGATTTTCATGTGGCTGCAAACACGTTTCAGCCGCGAAATCAAGCTGACCATCGCGCTGTTCCTGATGGGAACGTCAACGGTGGTCATTTCCTTCCTGCCTACCTATGACCGCATCGGCATGACGGCGATCGTGATCCTGTCGCTGATGCGCATTGGACAGGGCCTGGCCCAGGGCGGCTCCTGGGATGGACTGCCTTCGCTGCTCGCGCTGAGCGCTCCCGAAAACAAGCGCGGCTGGTACGCCATGCTGGGCCAGCTGGCTGCCCCGATCGGCTTCCTGATCGCCGCCGGCCTGTTCGCCTACCTGGTGTCCAACCTGTCGCAGGACGACTTCCTGGTCTGGGGCTGGCGCTTCCCGTTCTTCTGCGCTTTCATGATCAACATCGTCGCCCTGTTCGCGCGTCTGCGCCTGGTCTCGACCAGCGAGTACTCGCGCCTGCTGGACGCCCATGAACTCGATCCGGCTCCGGTCGGCGAACTGGTGAAATCGCAGGGCAGCAACATCGCGATCGGCGCGCTGGCCGCGCTGGCCAGCTACGCGCTGTTCCACCTGGTGACGGTATTCCCGCTGTCCTGGATCCAGCTCTACGATACCCGCCCGATGGACGAGTTCCTGCACATCCAGATGTGGGGCGCCGTACTGGCCGTGCTGGCGATCCTGGCTTCCGGCTTCATCGCCGACAAGGTCGGCCGCCGCACCACGCTCGGCACCCTGGCCGCGCTGATCGCCCTGTTCTCGGGCTTCGTGCCGACCCTGATGGATGGCGGCGAAACCGGCCAGAACATCTTCATCCTGGTGGGCTTCACCCTGCTCGGCCTGTCCTATGGCCAGGCTGCCGGCGCCGTGACCGCCAACTTCAAGCAGCAGTACCGCTACACCGGCGCGGCCCTGACCTCGGACCTGGCCTGGCTGGTCGGCGCAGCTTTCGCTCCGCTGGTCGCCCTCGGCCTGTCGGCGCACTTCGGCCTCGGCTACGTCAGCCTCTACCTGCTGTCGGGCGCGGTCGGCTCGCTGGCCGCGCTGAGCCTGAACCGGGCGCTCGAGATCCGCGACTGACGCAGCGCTTGCCTCCTCAAAAAAAACGGCCCCATCAGGGGCCGTTTTGGTTTGGGCGGGTCGCTCGCGCGATTCAGCGCGGCGCCGTGTAGATCCCAGGCTCGGCAGACAGTCCGCGCTTGACGGCCTTGGTCAGCTCGTCAACGGCGACTTCGGTCAGCCCTTGCTCGAGGGCCGAGAAGCCGCTGTCGACCACGGTGTCAACCGTCAGCTTCGGCACCTCGAGGCCCTTGGTGAGATCGGTATCGATGAAGCCGACGTGCAGGGCCAGCACCTGGGTGCCCTGGCCGGCCAGCTCGTTGCGCAAGCCGTTCGTCAGGCCCCATGCCGCCGATTTGCTCACTGCATACGCCGCCAGGATCGGAGCGCTGACCCAGCTTGCGACCGACAGCACGTTCAGGAAGGCGCCTCCACCATTGCGCGCCAGGACCGGGGCGAATGCGCGCGACACGTTCAAGATGCCGAACACATTGGTTTCCAGCATGCGGCGCAGGCTTGCGTCGGCGCCCGGCTTGAGCAGCTCCGTCATGTCGGCGATGCCGGCATTATTGATGACCAGGTCCACATCGCCCAGCTCGGCGGCTAGTGCGGCCGCCTCGTCGGCATTCGTGACGTCGAGCTGCACGGGAACCACACCCGCGAGCGTGACCGTGCGCGGATCGCGGGCAGCGGCATAGACCTTCTTGGCGCCGCGCGCCAGGGCTTGGCGGGCGAATTCCGCGCCGAGACCGCGGTTGGCGCCGGTAACGAGTACGGTTGCATTCTGGACGATCATGGCTGCTTCCTTTCAGGAGTGAGGCGGGGTTCCGCCATATTTAAAATATGATGGATTTCATATGATGCTCATCATATTTTCGGTCGAACAAACACCGGCGCAAGCCGGCAAGGGAATCAGTTCCGAGATGGTGCGGCGAACAGGGAGATCAGGCTGGCGCGGGCCGTCGCCAGCAGCGCCCTGCCCTCGGGATTGTCGCCATGCACACGCGCCAACTGCAAGTTGCCGATCAGGGCGCCCGCAATGACGCTGGCTTGAGCCGGATCGGCGCCCTCCGGCAACGCCGAGGCCACGCGTCGCACCAGGCGGTCGACGCGCTGGGTCGAGGCGATACGCACGCTCTCTTCCTGGCGCGGCATTTCGCCGGCCAGCGCACCGACCACGCAACCGTGTTCCGGGTGCGCCAGATGCTCGTCCGACAGATAAAGTTCGATCAGCGCCTGAAGCGCATTCCCGGTTTCGTGCGTGCGGGCCGCGACGCGCTCGTCCAGCACGGCGCTACTGATCGCGCCCGCATGCTCGATCGCCTCGACCAGCAGCGCGTCGCGCGAATCGAAGTGGGCATAGAAGCCGCCATGCGTCAGGCCGGCTTCTTTCATGACCTCGGCGACGCCGACACCGGCATAGCCATGGCGGCGCACCGCGCGGCTGGCTGCCTCGACGATACGATGGTGGGATTGCTCGCGCTTGCTGGATTTGGCGGACGTGCTCATGATGGGCACCAAAATATGATGAACGTCATATTACGCTCATCATATTTTGCGTGTCAAGTGGCTTTTCAAGAAAGCGCCGTATCCAGCACCGTCATCAGGATGAAGCCGAATACCAGCGTGATGCTGGCGGTCGTGCCGTTGCCGTTCTGGCGCATTTCGGGAATGACGTCGTTGGCGATCACAAACAGCATGGCGCCGCCCGCCGCCGCCAGCGCAAACGGCAGCATGCCCGCCGCGATGCCGATCAGGGCCACCCCGGCCGCGGCGGCCACCGGTTCGATCAGGCCTGACGCCACCCCGAGCCCAACCGAGAGCAAGCGTCCATAACCGACCGTGCGCAGCGCCAGCGCCACCACCAGGCCTTCGGGCACGTCCTGGATCGAGATACCGGTGGCCAGCGCATTCGCCTTTTCCACGTCGATGCCGGCATAGCCGACGCCGATGGCCAGGCCTTCGGGCAGGTTGTGCAGGGCCACGGCCCACACGAACAGCCAGGCGCGGCGCAGCGAAATGCCGGCGTCGCCCTCGGCCAGGATGCCGTCCACGTGCACGGCGCGGCTGAGCAGCAGGATGGCGCCCGCCCCCGCCATGATGCCGGCGCCGGCCATCAGGCTGGATTCCCAGTTACCCGAGCCGGCCGCCTTGGCCGCGGCGATAGCGGGAATCACGAGCGAAAACGCGGTTGCGCCCAGCATCACGCCGGCACCGAAACCGAGGAAGCAGTCGTAAGTACGTTTCGAGAAATTCTGTGCCAGCAAAACCGGCAAGGTGCCGAGCGCAGTCGCGGCCGCGGCGGTGGCGCCGCCCAGCAGCGCGCGGTGCATTTTGGGATCGGCGCTCATGACCTGTTCGATCAGGCTGCCCAGCAGCAGGATACAGCCGATGCTGCAGATGGCGAAACCGAGCACGCGGCGTACGCTCAGCGCGCGCAGCAGGGTGCGCAGGGCCAGCAGCCGGTTGTCATGCGCTTTGTCGATGCGAAAATTCATGCGATACCCGGAGAAAGGCCGCGCGCCACGGCACATGCAGGGACGCGCGGCGCTGGCTTACTTCTTCATTGCCTTCGTGCTCTTGGCAGTACCTTTGTCGCTTGGCTTGCCCAGGCCGGTATCATCCAGCGGGCCGCCCTTGCTTGCGCCAACCGGTTCGCCCATGGCGTTACCCGAGCTTCCGGCCATCGTACCACCACCGGCCGACTGCATGCTCATCCCGAGTTCGGCACCGGTGCGCGGGGTCGACATCGGATCGGACATGGTGCGCATCGCCATCTGCTTGAGGATGTCGATGTCGCCGCTCGGCAGCGCCACTTCGGCTTCGCCCGAGCCGCCGTCGACCGCCTGCTGCTTCTCGCGGTCGGTGACGAAGTCCCAGTCGGCGCCCTGGTTCCAGGGGCCGCGCATTTCGCCCGGACCTTGCGACATGTTGTAGTACACGCTGGCAAAGCGCGGATCGGCCGGCATTTTCCCCGGCGGGAAGTTCGGCTCGATGGCGTACAGCGCCTTCTCGAAGGACTTCTGGTGCGCCACTTCGCGCGTCATCAGGAAGCCCAGCGCCTCTTTCACGCCCGGGTCGTCGGTCAGCGCGATCAGGCGCTCGTAGACGATCTTGGCGCGCGCCTCGGCGGCGATGTTGGAGCGCAGGTCGGCGGTCGGCTCGGTGATCGAGTCGATGTAGGCCGCGGTCCAGGGCACGCCCGCCGAGTTGATCAGCGGAGTCCCGCCGCCATACAGCACCTGGGTGATGTGGCTGTCGTTGCCCGGGCCGGTGATGGCCTTGTACATGTCGGCTTCGCTATCGACCGCCTCGGCCAGCCGGCCCTTGGCGCCCTTGTTCAGCATGGCGACGATGTGGCCGATGATTTCCAGGTGGCTCAGTTCCTCGGTCGCGATGTCGAACAGCATGTCCTTGCGGCCCGGATCGTCTTCCGATACAGCCTGGGTGAAGTAGCGCATGGCGGCTGCCAGCTCGCCTTGCGGGCCGCCGAACTGCTCCAGCATCAGGTTGGCCAGGGCCGGGTTCGGCTCGCTGACACGGACCGTGTATTGCAGGCGTTTGTTATGTGCAAACATGAACAATCCCTCCGTTGATGAGTGTTGACGCGCCTGGGCGTCGCCGTGTAAAGCCGGCAGTAGTGGCCGCCAGCCCGTATATCTCATCTTGGCAGCGCGGCCCGGCAGTTGGGATCAGGTGTTCGCGCGTGGCCTTGTAGGACTAGAGCGACAATTAATGAACTTGATGGAAATGTTGAAATTGATAAATAAGCGTATTTATCCGGTAACCAACGCGCAACATCCCAGGCCGCGAGCCTGTACCCGCTTTGCCATGCGGTCCACACCGACATGGGCGCGGCACGCGCTCCTACAGTAAAGACGAGTCGCGCCGCACTACCATGTTAGTTATATGACCATAAAGGGGGTATTCCAATGTTCAACCTGAATAAGCTGAGCCCGACGATCACCAACATGATCCGCTTCGACCATTCGCACGTGATGGTGACTTTCCACCAGTACGAGAAGGACAAGTCGCCACGCGTCAAGAAGGCGCTGGCCGACACCATCTGCGACGCCCTGGAAATCCACGCGACGCTGGAAGAAGAGATTTTCTATCCCGTGATGCGCCAGCGCGACGCCGGCGAGCCCTTCATGCACAAGGCCGAGCCCGAGCACAACGAGATGCGCCGCCTGATCGCCGAGCTGCGCCGCACCAGCGGTTCCGATCCGCGCCACGACAAGCTGGTGATGGAACTCATGCGCGACGTGATGCACCACGTGGCCGACGAGGAAACCACCCTGCTGCCGCACGCCGAGGCCAGGCTGAGCCGTGACATGCTGACCGACATGGGCGCCAAGATGACCCGCCGCCGCATGCAGCTGGTGGGGCCTAAGGCCGGCAAGCTGGCCAAGGAACATGCCGTCGGCTTCGGCGGCAGCGGCGCCGCGCTGGTGGTCGGCCTGGCCAGCGCCCTGTTCGCCGTCAAGGCCTTCGGCCCGAAGAAGACCTGGAAGTCGAATCCGGCCTGATTGGTCTTACGCTGCGCGCGGCCGGAACACCGGCTCGGGGTCCAGGGTCGTGCGCAGGCCGATATCGTCGAAATGGGCGGCCAGCCAGGCCTCGGCCGCCTTCGCCCCACGGTCGTGCAGCAACTGCAGGAAGACCGGCTCTGCATTGAACTTGCTCGAGATGCTCAGTTCGCGCAGCGTGTCCTGCGCGCTGATCAGGTGCAGGCGCGTCGGTGCATGGGTAATGGCCCCGCCGCCCTCCTCGTCCGGCACGACATGCCGGTGTAACAGAGCGTTCACTTCGCGCACGAAGCTGATGTTGAAGGCCACCTCGTTCGAGCGGTTGCTGATGTCGGCCATGCTGCGCGGGACTTCCTTGCGCGCGAGCGGATTGATCTGGACCACCACCACATCCTGGCCGTTGTTCGACTCGACCAGGGGTGACAGCGGCGGATTCGCCGTGTAGCTGCCGTCCCAGTACAGCTCACCGTCCACCTCGACCGAGGCGAACACGGTCGGCAGGCAGCAGGACGCCATCACCTTTTGCACGTCCAGCTGTGCGCGCGTCCACAGCTTGCCGCCGCCGGTATGCAGGTTGGTGGCATTGATGAAGATCGCCAGCTCGGTACAGGCGCGCACCCGCTCGAAGTCGATGTTCGCCATCAGGAACTGGCGCAAGGGATTGACCGTGAGCGGCATCTCGCGCACCGGCCCCGCCAGGGCGCCCGCCATCTCCATCATCTGGTAAAACGGCGAATGGCTCATGGTGAAGCCGCCCGCCAGGTGGTCGATCGGCGTGCGCTGCATCGGACTGAAGGCGGCGCTCAGGCCAAGGGATCGCCAGAAGCGGTCGAGCGCGCGGCGCGCCCCTTCGCGCCCGCCGCCGTGCGCCCAGCCGTCGGCCACCACGGCCGCATTGATCGCACCCGCGCTGGCGCCGCTCAAGGCGGTAATATCGAGCCGCTCGTCCTGCAGCAGGCGATCCAGCACACCCCAGGTGAAGGCGTCGTAGCTGCCGCCGCCCTGCAGGCCGAGGCTGATCTTCTTGTTCGTCGTTGGCACACTGGCTCCCGTGAAAGCAAATGACGCGAGTCTAGCAAGCACAGGAATGTTAAAGCGCGACGCTGCCTTCAGGCAAACCATTCCATGACGAGCGGGACCAGCCACGGGGCAATCAGCGCCGTCAGCGCACCATTCAGGCCCATCGCCAGGCCGGCAAATGCGCCCATTTCGGCGCCGCCCTGGAAGGCGCGCGCGGTGCCGATGCCGTGCGAGGCCAGCCCCAGCGCAAAGCCGCGCGCCGCCGGCGAGGCGATGCGCAGGCGGTCGAACAACCAGGGGCCCGTGATGGCCCCGAAAATGCCGGTGCCGATCACCAGGGCCGCGGTCAGCGCCGGGATGCCGCCGAGCCGCTCGGACACCGCCATCGCAATCGGCGAGGTGGCCGACTTCGGTCCCAGGGTGGCGGCCAGCTCCGGCGTGGCGTCCAGCAGCAGCGCGACGGCGACACTCGAGACGATCGCCGTCACGCTGCCGATCAGCAGGGCCGCGGCCAGCGGCGCGAAGGCGCGGCGCAGGCGCGGCAGCTGGCGCACCAGCGGCAGGGCCAGCGCCACGGTGGCGGGACCGAGCAGGAAGTGAACGAACTGGGCGCCGGCGAAGTAGCGCTGGTAAGACATCCCGGACAGCCACAGCACGGCCACCACCAGGGCGATCGAGATCGCCACCGGGTTGGCCAGCGGCGCACCCTTGAAGAAGCGCGTGATGCGGTGCGCGGCAAGATAAGCGCACAGGGTCATGGTCAGGCCCAGCAGCGGCGAAGCGGACAGGTAGACCCAGAAGCGGGTCAGTTCATGCAGTTCAAGCATCGCCATCCTTCCGCCCGAGTCCCTTGAGCAGCAGGCCGGTGACTGCCAATGCCAGCACGGTGCTGGCGGCAAGCGAGGCAAGGATGGCCAGCCAGTGGCCGCTGCCGCTGGCGGCGGCGGCATACACGCCGACGCCGGCCGGTACGAACAGCAGGGACAGGTGGGACAGCAGGGTGTTGGCGGCTTCCTCGACCAGTTTTTCCAGGCGCGGCCAGGTGATCAGCGCGGCCATCAGGAGCAGCATGCCGGCGACCGGGCCGGGAATCGGCAGCTTCAGGAGGAAGACGATGCCTTCGCCGAGGCATTGGAACAGCAGGAGGATGGTGAAGGCGGCGAGCATGATGCTTTGGGGAGCAAAGCGCTCAGCATAGCAAAATGGTGGGATGTCGTACGCCGGAGGTGTGCGGCGGAACTTGGGTCCCGGCCTGCGCCGGGACGACGTTGGTAAGTGAGCGTGGAACCAGTTACAGCTGGATTTCTAACCCAGCCTAAAAACCGTCACCCCGGCGCAGGCCGGGGCCCAATTTGACCTTTTCTAGAACAGCCCGAAGCTTACGCCTCCGCCCCCGCAATCGCCCCACGACGCAGCTGATCCCGCTCGATCGACTCGAACAGCGCCTTGAAGTTGCCCTCGCCGAAGCCGTCGTCGCCCTTGCGCTGGATGAACTCGAAGAACACCGGGCCCAGTTGCGCTTCGCCGAAGATCTGCAGCAGCAGGCGCGGCTTGCCGTCGGTGACGGTGCCGTCCAGCAGCAGGCCGCGCGCCTTCAGTTCGCCGGCGTTCTCGCCGTGGCCCGGCACGCGCTCGTCCAGCATCTCGTAATAGGTTTCCGGCGGTGCGCTCATCAGGGGAACGCCGGCGGCGCGCAGGCCGTCGACGGTCTTGATGAGGTCATCGGTCAGCAGAGCGATGTGCTGGATGCCTTCGCCGTTGAACTGCATGAGGAATTCCTCGATCTGGCCGCCACCGGCCTTGCCTTCTTCGTTCAACGGGATACGGATCTTGCCGTCCGGCGCAGTCATGGCTTTCGAGGTCAGGCCGGTGTACTCGCCCTTGATGTCGAAGTAGCGGATCTCGCGGAAGTTGAACAGCTTCTCGTAGAAGCCGGCCCAGAAGGCCATGCGGCCGCGGTAGACGTTGTGCGTGAGGTGGTCGATGATCTGCAGCCCGTGGCCGACCGGATTGCGCTCCACGCCGTCGATCCATTCGAAGTCGATGTCATAGATCGACTTGCCGTCCTCGAAACGGTCGATCAGGTACAGCGGCGCACCGCCGATGCCCTTGATGGCCGGCAGGCGCAGTTCCATCGGGCCGGTCGGGATCTCGATCGCCTGCGCGCCCAGCTCAAGCGCGCGCGCATAGGCCTTGTGCGCGTCCTTGACGCGGAAAGCCATGCCGCAGGCCGAGGGGCCGTGTTCGGCGGCGAAGTAGGCGGCGTAGCTCTTCGGCTCGTTGTTGACGATGAAGTTGATGCCACCCTGGCGGTACAGGGCCACCGCCTTCGAGCGGTGCACCGCCACCTTGGTGAAGCCCAGCTTTTCGAACACCGCTTCCAGCACGCCCGGCGTCGGCGACGCGAACTCGACGAACTCGAAGCCGTTCAGTCCCATCGGATTGTCGAACAGGTCTGCCATTTTTCTCTTCCTTGTTTCTCGTTGGTGGGCGGCCGCCTGTCTCGGGGGCGGCCGGGTCATTCAAAATCCGTACTATTCCGCGAACACTTCCGCCAGCAGGCCGCGCAGCCACTGGTTGCCCGGATCCTGGTTATAGCGCCGGTGCCAGAACACATTGGTCTGCAGCGCCGGCAGCTCGAGCGGCGGCGTGATCCACTCCAGCCCGAAGGGCGCCCGGGCCCGCTCCGCCAGCTTCTGCGGCACCGTCACCACCAGGTCGCTGGTGCTCACCATATAGGGCACCGCGGTGAAATGCGGCACCCGGAAACGCACCGCGGGACCGATCCCGGCCCGCGCCAGCAGCACGTTGATGCGCTCGTACGGGCTCTCGTGCGAGTCGACCAGCATGTGCTCGGCCTTTACGAAACGCTCCAGCGTTACCTCACCCTTGCCCAGCGGATGGCCCTTGCGGAACATCGTCACATAGGGCTGGCGGAACAGCTGGCGCTGGTACAGCGCTTCCGAGATGTCCTCGAAAGGCCCCACCGCCAGGTCCACCCGCCCGCCTTCCATCTCTTCCTTCAGTTCGAGCGAACCGGCGCGCACCGAACTGATTTCCACCTGCGGCGCCACCACCCTGCAGCGTTCGATCAGCGCCGGCATGAAGTAGATCTCGCCCACGTCCGTCATCGCCAGCACGAAGCGCCGGTGGCTGCTGGCCGGATCGAAGCGGCTGCGCTGGTTCAGCGCCAGCGCCACCTGGGCCATCGCTACCCCGATCGGCTCGGCCATCTGGCTTGCCAGCGGGGTCGGCTGCATGCCGCTGGCGGTGCGCACGAACAGCTCGTCCCCAAACGACCGGCGCAGCCGCGCCAGGGCATTGCTCACCGCCGACTGGCTCAGGCCCAGTTTGCGGGCCGCCGAGGATATCTGGCGTTCCCGGTAGACTTCCTGGAAGACCGACAACAGGTTCAGGTCGATGGTGTGCGGTTCGATCATGGCGTGGGCAGCATTGTCGGCCCGGCTCGGGCACGCGGCCAGCAGTATTTAGAATGTGAATAGTCTACATTTTTCTATTCATCTCGTAAAACATGGTGAATTCTTCTACAGTGGCGGCGATCCCCATCCGTGTACGCACCAGGAGAAACAGCATGAGCCAGAATCTTGAAACCAAGTCCGCCTACATGAGCGGATTCGGCAACGAGTTCGCCACCGAAGCCCTGCCGGGGGCCCTGCCGCAGCACCGCAACTCGCCGCAGCGCGTGGCCTATGGCCTGTATGCCGAACAGATTTCCGGTACGGCCTTCACCGCGCCGCGCAGCCACAACCGCCGCTCCTGGCTGTACCGGATTCGCCCGGCCGCCGTGCATGGCACGTTTGCGCCGATCGATGCGGGCCGCATCGTCAGCCGCTTCGATACCCCGGCGCCGCCGAACCAGCTGCGCTGGAGCCCCCTGCCGATGCCCGATGCGCCGACCGATTTCATCGACGGCTGGGTCACGATGGCCGGCAACGGCTCGCCCGAATCGATGACCGGCTGTGCGATCCACCTGTACGCCGCCAACCGCGACATGGAAGGCCGCTACTTCTACAGCGCCGACGGCGAACTGCTGGTGGTGCCGCAGCTGGGCCGCCTGGCGATCGCCACCGAACTGGGCATGCTCGAGGTGGAGCCGCACGAGATCGCGGTGATCCCGCGCGGCGTGCGCTTTTCCGTCGCGCTGCCCGATGGTGAGGCGCGCGGCTATATCTGCGAGAACTTCGGCGCCCTGCTCCAGCTGCCCGACATGGGCCCGATCGGCTCGAATGGCCTGGCCAACCCGCGCGACTTCCTGAGCCCGATCGCGCGCTACGAGGATGTCGAAGGCGACTTCGAGTTGGTGGCCAAGTTCTGCGGCGGCCTGTGGCGCGCTTCGATCGGGCATTCGCCGCTCGACGTGGTGGCCTGGCACGGCAATTACGCGCCGTATAAATACGACCTGCGCCACTTCAACACCATCGGCTCGATCAGCTACGACCACCCGGACCCGTCGATCTTCCTGGTGCTGCAGGCGCCGAGCGACACCCCGGGCGTGGACACGCTCGACTTCGTGATCTTCCCGCCCCGCTGGCTGGTTGGCGAAGACACCTTCCGCCCGCCCTGGTTCCACCGCAACGTGGCCAGCGAGTTCATGGGCCTGATCCACGGCGCCTACGACGCCAAGGCCGAGGGCTTCGTGCCGGGCGGCGCCAGCCTGCACAACTGCATGAGCGGCCACGGTCCGGATGCCGCGACCTTCGAGAAGGCCAGCAACGGCGACACCAGCCGTCCGCACAAGGTGGCGGACACCATGGCCTTCATGTTCGAGACCCGCCACGTGATCGTGCCGACGCCCCATGCGCTGGCTTCGCCCCAGCTGCAGGGCGATTACCAGCAGTGCTGGGCAGGCATCGGGAAGCACTTCCGCAGCACCCCGTAATGGCAAGCTGACAATTCGTGTGGCGCGCAAGTCGCGCGGCATGCGATGATGCGGGGGCGCGCCGCTCCTGGCGCGCCCGGTCGCGGCCCGGCATGTCCGACGGAGGCCCCGCGCCAGTGGTAACCGACATACTGATCATCTGCGTTCTCATCCTGATGAACGGCGTGTTCGCCATGAGCGAGTTGGCACTGGTCTCGGCCAAGCGCATGCGCCTGGAACGGCGCGCCGAAGAAGGCAGCCGCGGGGCGCGTACCGCGCTCTCCCTGGCCGACGACCCCAGCCACTTTCTCTCCACGGTACAGGTCGGGATCACCCTGATCGGCATTTTCAACGGTGCGTTCGGCGAAGCTTCGCTGGTCAGCCACCTCACGCCCCACTTCCAGAACGTCCCGGTCCTCGGGCCCTACGCGCGCGAGGCGGCGCTGGCGCTGGTGGTGGTCTCGATCACGATCGCCTCGATCATTTTCGGCGAACTGGTCCCGAAGCGCATCGCGATGGCCTTCCCGGAGACGATGGCGACCCTGATCTCGCAGCCGCTGCGCCTGCTGTCGGTGCTGATGACGCCTTTCGTCAAGCTCCTTTCGCTAAGCACCAACGCGATCGTGCGCATGATCGGCATCCGCGAAGCCAAAGAGGAAGCACCGACCGAAGAAGACATCACCGGCATGATCAAGGAAGGCGCCGACACCGGCGTCTTCGAGAAGACCGAATACGACATCGTCCAGCGCGCGCTGCGCCTCGACGACCAGCACCTGAAGTCCCTGATGACGCCGCGCGTCGACCTGGTCATCCTCGACCTCGAAGAAGACCGCCGCCACAACCTCGAGACCATTGCCGCCAACCCGTACAGCCGCTTCCCGGTGTGCCGCGGCGACCGCTCGCACATCCTCGGCTACGTGATGGCGCGCGACCTGTTCGCGCAGGCCGTGCGCGTCGGCGCGGCCGACGCCATCGACCTCGATGGCGCTGTGCAGGAACTGCTGTACGTGCCGGAGACCGTGAGCGCCATGGCCCTGCTCGAGATGTTCAAGAAGAACCGCGCCGAGCTGGCCCTGATCGTCGACGAATACGGCGATATCCAGGGCATGGTCACGCTGAGCGACGTGATGAGCGCCCTGGTCGGCGACGTGACCGTGGCGGGCGAAGAGCACGACGTCGACGCGGTCCAGCGCCCGGACGGCAGCTGGCTGCTGGACGGCGGCGTGTCGCTCGACCGCTTCCGCGACCTGCTCGAGACCGGCCAGACATTCCCGGGCGAGGCCGAAGGCGCCTACCACACGCTGGCAGGCTTCATGCTGTACCAGCTGGGCTTCATCCCGAAACCGTCCGACCTGGCGGACTGGGAAGGCTTCCGCTTCGAGGTGATGGACATGGACGGCAACCGCATCGACCGCATCCTGGTGACGCGCTACACGCCGATCGAGGCGGAACCGGACCGCGACTGAGCGCCTGGCCTTCCCCCACGCCCCATCCTGTGGTACAACACGCACCGCACCCAGGAGGCCCCATGCAAGTCAATCCGATCCAGCTGTTCGACGCCGAAAGTTCGACCTACACCTACATCCTGTCCGCCCCGGATAGCCGGGATGCGGTGATCATCGACCCGGTCGACCGCCACTGGGAGCGCGACCTGGCGCACATCGAACGCCTCGGCTTGACACTGACCCACGTGCTGGAAACCCATGCCCACGCCGACCACGTCACCTCGGCCGGCAAACTGCGCGCCCTCACCGGCGCCAAGGCCTGCGTGCCGAGCGGCTGCGGCATTCCGCCGGCCGAAGTCCAGCTGCAGGACGGCGACGTCGTCCCCTTCGGCCTGCGCGAACACATCGCCGTGATCCACACCCCCGGCCACACCGCCGGCAGCATGTGCTACCTGTGGCGCGGCAACCTGTTCACCGGCGACACCCTGCTGGTGGACGGCTGCGGGCGTACCGATTTCCAGGGCGGCAGCGCCTGCGCGCTGTACGACAGCGTCACCCGCAAGCTGTTCGCGCTGGACGACGCCACCCGGGTCTGGCCCGGCCACGACTACAAGGGCCAGTCGGTGTCGAGCATCGGCTGGGAAAAGCGCCACAATGCGCGCCTGGCGAACCGTTCGCGCGAGGATTTCGTGGCCCTGATGGCGGCCCTGAACCTGCCGCGCCCGAAGCTGATGGATGTGGCGGTGCCGGCCAACCGCAACCTGGGCCTGCTGCACAGCATTTGAGCAACACTTCTAGTTGCGCGCATGACAGACGCATATAGTTCCGGTATGATGTTGCCATTATACAATATCTAGTGCGCGCTAGAAACATCAGTCTGCGTACACCATGCGACTGAATGAAACAGTTCTACAACATCGAAGACTGGCGCATCCGGATCTTCTCGACGCTGATGACGACCTCGCTCGTCCTCGGCACCGTCACGGCCATTCCGAGCTCGCTGTTCGCCATGCTGGACGGTATCTGGCCCATCGCCGTCCTCGACATCGTCGCACTCGGCTGGATTTTCGCGATCTGGCGTTTCGACCGCCTGCCTTACACCTTCCGCGTCCTGAACTTCCTTGCCGTGATCTTCATCGTCGGCATCGGCCTGATGCTCACGGTCGGCTCGGTCAGCCAGATCTACCTGATCGGACCGCCCGTGATGGCCGTGATCCTGCTCGGCACCCGCCAGGCGCTCGCGATCCTGGCGCTGACCGCGCTCTCCATCCTCGGCCTGGGCCTGACAGGGTACGCGCGGCTGGTGGTCATTGGCCTGGACAACCGCGCAGTCATCGCTTCGCTCGCCGTCACCATCAATTACCTGTGCGTCGGCGCCGTCATCACCATCACCTGCGGCACCCTGATCAAGGGCCTGTCGAGCACCCTGAACGAGGTGCAGGGCTTCGCCGAATCGCTCGAAGCCAAGCAGGAAAAGCTGCACGAGCTGAACGCCGAACTGCGCCTGACCTCGGCCGCGGTGGCGCGCCTGAACGACATGGTCCTGATCGCGCGCGCGGTAGATACGCCCGGCGCCCAGCAGCCGATCATCTTCGCCAACGAGGCCTTCGAGCGCCGCACCGGCTACACCCGTGACGAAATCATCGGCGAGAGCATGCGCCTGCTGCACGGCGCCGATACCGATCCCGATGAGTTGGCGCGCATCCTGCACGCGGTCGCGCGCAACGAACCGGTCTCCGCCGAGCTGGTGAACTACACCAAGAACGGCGAGGCCTTCTGGGTCGAGATGGAGATGGTGCCCTTCGCCAGCGAAGGCGGACGCAATACCCATTGGGTGGTGGTCGGGCGCGACATCACCGAGCGCCGCAACTCGGCCAAGGCGATCCACCACCTGGCCTTCTACGACGTGCTCACCGGCCTGCCCAACCGCCGCCTGCTGACCGAACGCCTGGATGCGATGGTGGCCCAGCGCCACGGCGGCGGCAGCCTGGGCGCGCTGCTGTTCATCGACCTCGACAACTTCAAGTACGTCAACGACGCGCGCGGCCACGCCACCGGCGACGCCCTGCTGCGCCACGCGGCCGAGCGCCTGGTCTCGGTGGTGCGTTCGCGCGACACGGTAGCGCGCCTGGGCGGCGACGAATTCGTGATCCTGCTGCAGGACCTCGGCTTCGACGCCGACGCGGCCACCACCAGCGCGATGAAGGTCGCGCACAAGGTGCTGGCCGCGTTGGGCGAGGAAGTCGCGATCGGCGAGCACGTCTACCGTTCCTCGGGCAGCATCGGGGTGGCGCTGCCGCTGCGCGCCGGTCAGACCAGCCACGACCTGCTGCGCGAAGCCGATACCGCCATGTACCAGGCCAAGGCCGCCGGCCGCAATGGCGTGGCCCTGTTCGAAACCACCATGCTGGCCGACGCCGAACACAAGCTGACGCTGGAGCGCGACCTCGCGATGGCGCTCGAGAACGGCGAGCTGGCCATGCACCTGCAGCTGCAGGTCGACCACCAGCAGCAGCCGGTCGGCGCCGAACTCCTGATGCGCTGGCGCCGCGCCGACGGCATGCTGGTGCCGCCAGATGTGTTCATCCCGATCGCGGAATCGAGTGGCCTGATCGTCCCGCTCGGGAACTGGGTGCTGCGCCAGGCCTGCGAAGCCTGGCTGCGCATGGATGCCGCCGGCCATCCGCTGCCGCTGTCGATCAACGTCAGCCCGGCGCAGTTCCGCCAGCCCGACTTCGTCGACCAGGTGCGCAAGGTGCTGCTGGAGACCGGCGCCCCGGCCAAGGAACTCATCTTCGAAGTGACCGAAGGCCTGCTGGTCTCGGACCTGGACACCACCATCGCCCGCATGCACGAACTGTCCAAGCTCGGCATCCGCTTCTCGGTGGACGACTTCGGCACCGGCTACTCGAACCTGGCCTACCTGAAGAAGATGCCGCTGTATGAACTCAAGATCGACAAAAGCTTCATCCGCGACACCCCGAACGACGTCAACGGCACCGCCATCGTGCAGTCGATCCTGGCGATGGCCGACCACCTCGGCCTGCGCGTGGTGGCCGAGGGCATCGAGACCACGCAGCAGGCCCAGTACCTGGCGGATCACGGCAGCCCCTGCATGCAGGGCTATCTGTTCGCACGCCCGGCGCCGCTCGACGACCTGCTCGCCGTGCTCGCCAAACCAGGCGGAGTGCGCGCCGCCGCGTGATACGATGCGAGGCATGGCGCACCAGAGCATCCTCGAGATTCCCACGCAAGGGCGCGGCACGCGCGACATCACCGACGCGGTCGCGGAAGTGGTGCGCGCTTCCAACATCCAGTGCGGCCTGGCCCACGTGTTCGCCCAGCACACCAGCTGCTCCCTCCTGATCACCGAGAACGCCGACCCCGACGTGCGGCGCGACCTCGAGACCGTGCTGGCGCGCCTCGCGCCGGACGGCGACCCCGCCTACCGCCACGACGCCGAGGGACCGGACGACATGGCGGCCCACGTGCGCAACATGCTGACCGGTTCAGGCCTGAGCGTGCCGGTGGGCGGCGGCCGCCTGCTGCTCGGCACCTGGCAGGGCATCTACCTGTACGAGCACCGTACCAGAGCGCACCGCCGGCGGGTCGTGGTCACGGTCCTTTAGCCGGGTTGCATATTCTCCCCCAGCCGTGGGGGAGGACTTCCGGCAGCCCGTTCCCTATACTGCTCCCAGGTCGTCACGCTGCACCTGCGCGGCGCAGCGAAAACGGCCCCAGAATCTGCTATTCCGTAGCGCCGATGTACACAAGGAACCGACCCGCCCATGGATTTCCTCGACGATCTGCTGGAGGAGCGCAAGGCGCGCCTCAGCCAGTCCGTGCTGTGCACCTACATGGCTGACGCCAGGGTCGAACCCTACCAGCGATTGTCCTTCATCCCCTCCATGATCTTCTTCACGATGGGATTCCAGGACATTCTCACGGCACTGCGCGACAACAGCGACAAGTCGCCGCTGCAGCTGAGCGTGCACCAGCACTGCGACGAAGACGCCTTCCACTGGCAGTGGTACCTGGACGACCTGACCGTGATCGAACACGGCCGCCGCCTGCTGCGCCTTCCCACGGCCCAAGCCTTGAGCGACGTCTGGTCCCCGGTCAACCACGCCACCCGCGAAACCGTCTACCACGCCATCCACCTTGCCAAGACCTGGCAGACCCCGTTCTACCGCATGGTCCTGATCCGGGCCCTGGAATCGACCTTCGCCTGCTTCAACGAACCGATGTACCGCCTGGTCGAAGAGCTCGGGATGGCCGAGCACCTGCATTACTTCGGTCGCGAACACCGCCATGCCGAGGCCAGGCACGCGTCGACCCTGATCGACCTGCCGCGGCCGCAGTACCGGCCGACCGAGGACGAACTCACCACCTCCAGCTTCCTCGTCAACCAGGTGTTCGACGCCTTCAAGCGCATGTTCGATTGCTGGTACGCGGTGGGCCTCACCGGCCGCATCATGCGCCCGGCGGCCTGACCCGTAAGGCGGCAGGCATATGCATCCATTTGTCATGGACAGGGTCCGCGCCACCCGCTAGTCTGGAAGCCTCTTCACGACGAGGTCCCGCCATGCTCCGCCTGTTCGCCGCCCTGCTGTTCGCCGTCCCCGTTGCCGCCTTCGCCGCACAGGACCGTGCGTCCATCGTGCCCGCCGCCGACCACCACCAGCACCTGTTCAGCGCCCCGATCATCGCGCTGATCAACCCGGCCCCTGGCCCCGACGCGGTGCGCGAGATCCCGGTAAACGAGCTGATCTCTTTGCTGGACAGCGCGGGCATCCGGCGCGCCGCCATCATGTCGACCGCCTACATGTACGGCCGCCCCTCGCGCGTGATCGAGGACGAATACGCCAAGGTGAAGGCCGAGAACGACTGGACCGCGGCCCAAGTTGCGAAGTACCCCGACCGCCTGCGCGCCTTCTGCGGCTTCAACCCGCTGAAAGACTATGCGCTGGCCGAACTGGAACGCTGCGCCGCCCACCCGCATCTGCGCTACGGGATCAAGATGCACTTCGGGAATTCCGACGTCCAGCTGGAGAATCCGGCCCACATCGCACGCCTGAAGGAAGTGTTCCGCGCCGCCAACCGGCACCGCATGGCGATCGCCATCCACCTGCGCGCCTCGATCTCCCTCAAGCGCCCCTATGGCGAAGCGCAGGCCCGCGCCCTGCTGGAGCACCTGATGCCGGAAGTGCCGGACACCATGGTGCAGATCGCCCACTTCGCCGGCAGCGGCCCGGGCTACGAAGACCCGCCGTCCAACGAAGTGATGCGGGTGTTCGTCGAGGCGGCCGCGCGCAAGGATCCGAACGCGCGCAACCTGTACTTCGACGTGGCCTCGATCGCCCATCCCAGGAACACCCTTGAACAGTCGCAGGAAATGGTCGAGCGCATCCGCAAGGTGGGCCTCGACAAGATCCTCTACGGGTCGGACGCGGCCTCGCCCGGCCAGATGAAGCCGCGCGAAGCCTGGGCGGCGTTCCGCGCCCTGCCGCTCACCGACGCGGAACTCAAGCGCATCGCCGACAACGTCGCGCCCTACCTGCGCTGAAAAAAGGCGGTTCGCCGCCTACGTAATAACACGTATGCATATTTGTGCCATGCGTGAGATTTGTTGAATTTCACACCCCGAACCGGGTGGTATGCTCGCGGCCTCGCTTTCGGTTGCACGCAATGACACCCAAGAATACCCTGTTGGCCCTGCTCGCCCTGATGTTCGCCTCGGGCCTGGCCGAGGCCATGTACGACGCCGCGCACATGCGCATGCCCATCTGGTGGGCCCTGTTTTCCGGCCTGCTTGCCAACTTCCTGCCCTATTACTGGTATCGCCTCGACAGCGAAGCGCGGCGCTTTCGCCGCTCCCGCTGGATGAGCTCGGCCGTGGTGGGCGTGTCGCCGATCGGCATCCCGCTCTACCTGCTGCGCAGCCGCCCCCAGGGCAGCCGGATCGGCTCGCTGGCCCGAATGTCCGGCTTCCTCGTGCTGATGCTGGGCGCCATGATCGTCGGGGCCCTGGCATTCCTCGTGATGCCTGGTTGAGAACCCCTGGCGCGCAGCCATGCGCTCCGTCCGCTTCGTTTTTGATAAGGTCACATCAATGCCTGACCGGGCCTTTTTACGAATGGAGAACAGCATGCGCAAGATGATCATGATGGCCATTGCAGGCCTGCTCTGGAAGAAATTTGGCGGCAAAACGGCGGCCCGCTATCCGCTCGGCCGCCGCAGCTACCGCCGCTTCTGACGGCGAACGAGGGCCGCCCGCGCAGTTTTCGCCGGGCGGACCGTCGCAACGCCCTTCCCATGCAGTAGAATCGCTGGCTTTAAGGCAACATTCGTATTCACCTTAAGGCCGACGATGGAACACGCTCAGCAAGAACACGGCAACGAACTCAAGCGCGGACTCAAGAACCGCCACATCCAGCTGATCGCCCTCGGCGGCGCCATCGGCACCGGGCTGTTCCTGGGGGTCGCCCAGACCATCCAGCAGGCAGGCCCCTCGGCCCTGCTCGGCTACGCCATCGCCGGCCTGATCGCCTTCCTCATCATGCGCCAGCTGGGCGAGATGATCGTGGACGAGCCGGTGGCCGGCTCCTTCGGCTACTTCGCCAGCAAATACGGCAGTCCCATGGCCGGCTTCATCTCCGGCTGGAACTACTGGGTCATGTACATCCTCGTCAGCATGGCCGAACTGTCGGCGCTCGGCATCTACGTCCAGTACTGGTTCCCCGAGATCCCGACCTGGGTCTCGGCGCTCGGCTTCTTCGTCGTCGTCAATCTGCTGAGCCTGCTGAACGTGAAGGCCTTCGGCGAACTCGAATTCTGGTTCGCGATCATCAAGGTGGCGGCGGTGGTGGGCATGATCGTGTTCGGCATCTACCTGCTCGTCAGCGACACGGCTGGCCCGCAGGCCGGCGTGGCCAACCTGTGGCAGCACGGCGGCTTCTTCCCCTACGGCTTCACCGGCCTGGCGCTGTCGATGGCCGTGATCATGTTCTCCTTCGGCGGCCTGGAAATGATCGGGATCACCGCCGCCGAAGCGGACAACCCGGGCCGCACCATCCCGCGCGCGATCAACCAGGCCATCTGGCGCATCGCCATCTTCTACGTCGGCGCGCTGGCCGTGCTCCTGATGCTGTATCCGTGGCAGAAAGTGGTCACCGGCGGCAGCCCCTTCGTCCTGATCTTCGCCGCGCTCGACAGCAATGTCGTGGCCAACGTACTTAATCTGGTGGTCCTGACCGCCGCGCTGTCGGTCTACAACGGTTGCGTCTACGCCAACAGCCGCATGCTGTTCGGCCTGGCCGAACAGGGCAATGCGCCGCGCGCCCTGCTCAAGCTGTCGCGACGCGGCGTGCCGCTGGCGGCGCTGGGTGTATCGGCCATCGCGACCGGCATCTGCATTTCCATCAATTACTTCCTGCCGAAGGAAGCCTTCGGCATGCTGATGGGCCTGGCCGTGGCGGCGCTGGTGATCAACTGGGGCATGGTGTGCTGGAGCCACCTGCGCTTCCGCCGCGCCAAGCAGGCGAGCGGCCAGGCGACCGCCTTCCGCAGCCCCTTCTACCCCTTCACCAACTACCTGTGCCTGGCCTTCCTGGCCGGCATCGTGGTGGTGATGTACCTGAGCCCCGACTTCCAGCTGTCGGTGTACATGATCCCGGCCTGGCTCGCGCTGCTTGCCTTCGGCTATTGGCTGCGCCAGCGCAGTGCGGCCGCTGCCGCTGCCGTGTCGGCCTGATGGGCAGCGTGCCGGATCGGCTGCGCTACCTGCGCAGCCGCGAAGCCCTGGCGACGCTCATCCTGCCGCTCGTGATCGTCTGGAAATGGTGGCACACCGCCGGCGAACCCGCCTGGGACTTGCGCGTGCCGGCGCTGCTCATGCTGGTGTTGATTCTGGTGCAGGGCACGCTGTACTGGCATCTCAAGTTGCGCTCGATCACGCGGCAAAGGCCCCTGCCGTCCTGGTTCTACCCGCTGTTCCTGACATTCAAGTGGGCCAATCTGGCGGGGATCGGCATCCTGCTGGCGGTTCTCCTGACAGCCGGCGGCGCCGACACATCGGACGCCGATCGCGCATGGACCGCGGGCATGCTGGCAGGCGCGGTGCTGGAACAGATTAACTACTACTATTACCAGCTGATGATCGACACGCGCGCGGCCTTCGACTATGTCCGCCGAAACCGCCGCCTGCGCCGCGCGGCCCTCGGCCTCGATCTGGTCCGCGCCAGGCCTGTACGCTGACCACGCGCGCTGTGCTGGATTTACGGCCCGGCTGTTGATACAGTGTCCAGTTGGAGCACAGCCGCGTTCGCGCCAGGGATGGCCATGCCCGATGTCTTTACACGAAGCGCGCGCCTGCAGCCGAACAATCACGAGGAGAGGAACACCTTGAAGAAATTTGTCGCCAGCCTGACCGCCATCGCCCTGCTCGCCGCCAGCGCCGCTCCAACCGTCGCGGCCCAGGACTATGCCAAGTACAGCCAGGAAGCGCTGGAAAAGGAACTAGCCGCCATCGCCACCTCGCGCCTGTCCGTGATGGTGCCGATGCGCGACGGCGTGGGGCTGTCGACCGACATCTACATGCCGAAGAACGCGAGCGGCAAGCTTCCCGTCATTCTGTGGAAGACGCCCTACAACGAAGGCAAGCTGAAGGGTTCCACCCAGCGCTACGTGCTGGAATCGGTCAAGCGCGGCTACGTCTTCGTCGTCCAGAACGAGCGCGGCCGCTACTTCTCGCAGGGACAGTTCGAAATCCTCGGCAAGCCCCAGACCGACGGCTACGACACCCTGAGCTGGATCGCCCGGCAAGACTGGTCCAACGGCAAGGTCGGCACCCTGGGCTGCTCCTCCTCCGCCGAATGGCAGCTGGCCCTGGCCGGCCTGAACCACCCGGCGCACGCCGCGATGGTGCCGATGGCCTCAGGCGCCGGCATCGGCAAGGTCGGGCGCTTCCAGGAACAGGGCAACTGGTACACCGGCGGCGTGCCGCGCAACCTGTTCTTCGTGTGGCTGTACGGCGTCGACAATCCGCTGCGCGCCCAACTGCCGGCGATTGCCGATGAAAAGCTGCGCGCCCGCATCGAGGCCTACAATGACCTGAATCCGACCAAGCCGCAGGTCGACTGGAACAAGCAGATCAAACACCTGCCGGTCGACCAGCTGCTCACTTCCCTGGGCGAGCCGCCCGCCACCTTCGAACAGTTCATCAAGCGCACCCCGGCCGATCCGGGCTGGCGTCAGGGCGGCTTGTACCACGAAGGCATGGGCTGGGGCGTGCCGGCCCTGTGGTTCAACAGCTGGTACGACGTCTCGATCGGCCCCAACCTGGAGCTGTACAACCACGCCCGCGCGGCCGGCACCGACAAGGAAGCCAGCGCCAACCAGTACGTGGTGGTGGCGCCGAACGTGCACTGCGCGTATGCGCGCCTGGGCCCGAACATGACGGTGGGCGAACGCTCGATGGGCGACGCCAGTTTTGACGTCGACGGCGCCATCTACGGCTGGTTCGACCGCTGGCTCAAGGGCGATGCCAAGGCCTTCCCGTCCACCACACCGCACGTACGCTACTTCGAGATGGGCGCCAACCGCTGGCAGAAGGCCGGCACCTGGCCGCCGGAGACCGCCAAGCCGATGCGTCTCTACCTGCGTTCCGGCGGAAAGGCCAACTCCCTGTGGGGCGACGGCCGCCTGAGCAGCGAAGCGCCGGCCGCGGGCGAAGCGGCCGACCGCTACCGCTACGATCCAATGAACCCGGTCCAGACCATCGGCGGCGGCGACTGCTGCAACGGCGGCATCGTGGTGCCGGGTGCTTTCGACCAGCGGCCGGTCGAGGCGCGCAACGACGTGCTGGTCTACACCAGCGATCCGCTGCCCAAGCCCGTCAGCGTGGCCGGTTTCGTGGACGCGGTCCTGAAGATCTCGTCGAATGCGAAGGACACCGACTTCGCCGTCAAGCTGGTCGACGTGGCGCCCGACGGCACCGCCTGGATCATCGGCGACACCATCTTCCGCGCGCGTTACCGCAACGGCTTCGAGCAGCCGACGCCGCTCACGCCGGGTGAAGTGGCGACGATCCGCTTGACTCCGATCGCGACCGCGATCCAGTTCGGCGCCGGGCACCGGATCCGGGTCGAGGTGACCTCGTCCAACTTCCCGAAGTTCGTGCGCAACCTGAACACCGGTGGACCGAACGAAAGCGAATCGGTGGGCGTGGTGGCGGACAATGCGCTGCATCACGATGCGGCCAACCCGAGCTACATCGAACTGCCGGTCGTACGCTAAGCGATGCGCCCGGGCGTGAGAATGTGCGCGTTTTCCGCCCGGCGCCGCGTGCTATGTTGTCGATTCCTATAATAATTGCCTAACGGCACTATCTGAGAGAACGACATGAACTTTAGCGAATCGGTTGCCACCTGCCTGAAAAAATACGCGGACTTCGACGGTACCGCCTCGCGTTCGGAGTACTGGTGGTTCTGGCTGTTCCTCGTCGGCACCGGCGCGATTCTGACCCTGGCCGTCGGCGACGTGATCGCGGGTATCTTCAACCTCGCCATGCTGATCCCCCAGCTGTCGGCCGGCGCCCGCCGCCTGCACGACACCGACCGCAGCGGCTGGTGGCAGCTGCTGGTCTTCGTGCCCATCATCGGCTGGATCGTGCTGATCGTTTTCCTGGCGCAGGAAGGCAAGGAAAACCGCTTCGGCGCTTCCGCCGCCGTGGTCTGAGGCGATGGACAGCCCCCTGGTCCGCCTCGCCAGCTGCAGCTGCGGCCAACTGAGGGCGCGCGTGCTTGGGGAGCCGCTGCGGATCTCGATCTGCCACTGCCTGAACTGCCAGCGCCGTAGCGGCGGTCCGTTCGCGCAGCAGGCCAGATTCGCGCGCGAAAACGTGCAGCTGGAGGGCAGCTCGACCGAGTTCGTCCTGGCCGGCGACTCGGGCGCACGCGCCCACTTCCACTTCTGTCCCCGGTGCGGCACCACGGTGTACTACGAAGCCGAGGCGCTGCCCGAATACATCATGGTCCCGGTCGGCGTGTTTGCCGACCCGGCCTTCCCGGCCCCCACAGTGTCGGTCTACGAAGAACGCATGCACGGCTGGGTCGTCCCGCCCCCGGACGCCGAACACTATCCCTGAGCGCCGCTAGACGGCGGCGCTCAGCGCGGCATTCTCCGCCATCTCTTCCATCCGGCGCACGATTTCGGCAAAGGCCACCGGCCGCCCGAACAGCCAGCCCTGGGCATACTGCACGCCCTGCTTGCGCAGGAAGTCGGCCTGGGCGTGGCTTTCGACCCCTTCCGCGATCATGCGCAAGCCAAGGTCGTTTGCCATCCGGATGATGTGCCCCACCACCTGGCTGGTCGGGGCGCCGGTGCCGATCGCCTCGATGAAGCTGCGGTCGATCTTCAGGTAGTCCAGCTCCAGCGATTCCAGGTAGGACAGGCTCGAGTAGCCGGTGCCGAAGTCGTCGATCGCCAGCGCGAAGCCGTGGCGCCGCAGCACCCCTGTGGTTTCGCGCGCCACCACCGGATCGAGCAGGCCGCGCTCGGTCACTTCGAGGATCAGGCTGGCGGGTTGTGCTCCGGTCCGGCGCAGCGCCTCATGCAGATCGGCGACGAATTCAGGGGAATGGAAGTCGGCCGGCGCCACATTGATCCCGATATGGAATTCGGGATGCAGCTGCAGGTAGAAGCCGGTGTCCCGGCACACCTGCTCGAGCACCTGGCGCGTCAGCAGCACGATCATGGCGTTCTGCTCTGCGATCGGAATGAACAGGTCGGGAGGCACGACTTCGCCGGTAGGCCGTCGCCAGCGCACCAGCGCCTCGACCCCGATCCAGGCGCCGCTGCGCAGGTCGACCACCGGCTGGTACTCCAGGAACAATTCGCGCCGCCGCAGCGCGCTCCTGACGGCCGACGGCAAGGCCATCTGCTGACGCACGAAGTACAGTACGGCCAGGGTCAGCACAATGCCCGCCGCCAGGCCCGCCGGAATCAGGCGCAGCGCCAGGTGTTCCATCCGCGTGCGCAGGTAGTGCACCGGCACCGCCGCGATGCCGGCCGTCCGGTAGCGGTCCGAGCGCGCCACGGCGACGACGTTGCCGCCTTCCTCGAACACGGCCTCGGACGCGCGGCCGAGGCGCGCGACCCAGCCCGGATCGATGCGGCCACGGACGCTGAGCGGTGCGGGATAGTCGAGCGACACCAGCGCCAGTGAAACGTCCGGTTCGCTCCTGGCGGTATCGATCGCCAGCTCCGAATGCAGGATGCCGGCGAAGCGGCCTGACTGGATCACCACAAAGCTCTGCTGCGGGGCAAAGGGAAAGCGCACGTCCGTGCGCACCAGTGCACCGCTGGCGCCGGCGTAGTCGGGCGCGCCGAGTTCGAGGACGGCGGCGGCGCCGGCGATGGACGAGCACAGCATGCGATCGCCCTCGACATACCCGATCGCCTGAATATAGGTCGATCCAAGGTCGAGCCGGCGCATGTCGTCGATGCTCTGCGGCGAACAGGGCGCCTCCGCGTGGCGCTCAAGCTGCGCCACCGCGGTCTGGAGCTGGCGCCCGGTCTCGTTACCGCGCAGTACGACGTCACGCGCGTAACCTAGCGCGTGGGCACTTTCCGCCGTGTACGCCTGACGTTGCGACTCTTCCATGGCGACCCAGATCGGCAGGCTCATGCCTGCGATCGCCACCAGCAGCGTCAACAACATGACGGCAGTTTTTTTCATCGCTTCTGCGCGCGGCCATCAATGCGGAACCGGCGCACCTTCATACTACAGCCGCCCCACAGGCTATGCAATGCGCATGCGCTCGGCGGTTCGGCCGAGCCAGCTATGCTGCATAGCAATATGAAAATAGTTCACCAGGGTCTTCGTGTGCGGGGCCGTAAGCCTTATCATGCTTGCCGCAAGTCACCTTACAAAGGGGAAGCGTTTATGAGTCAGAGTAAGCCTCTGTCGCTGCACGTACCGGAGCCTACCGGCCGCCCGGGCTGCAAGACCGATTTTTCGTATCTGCAATTGAGTCCCGCCGGTTCCGTCCGGCGTCCGCCCGTCGACGTAGCGCCGCTCGACACGAGCGACATCGCGACCGGCCTGATCCGCGTCCTGGACGAGAACGGCGATGCCGTCGGCCCCTGGGCCCCGGAACCGGACCGCGAACTGCTGCGCTTCGGCCTGCGCACCATGATGAAGACCCGCATCTTCGATGCGCGCATGGTGATCGCCCAGCGCCAGAAGAAAATGTCCTTCTATATGCTGTCGCTCGGCGAGGAAGCCATCGGCACCGCCCAGGCCCTGGCCCTGGAAGACGGCGACATGCACTTCCCGACCTACCGCCAGCAAAGCCTCCTGATCGCCAAGCAGGTGCCGCTGGTCGAGATGATCTGCCAGCTGCTGTCCAATGAAAAGGATCCGCTCAAGGGCCGCCAGCTGCCGGTGATGTACTCGGTGCGCCGCGCCGGCTTCTTTACCATTTCCGGCAACCTCGCGACCCAGTACCCGCAAGCGGTGGGCTGGGCCATGGCCTCCGCCATCAAGGGCGATACCAAGATCGCCTCGGCCTGGATCGGCGACGGCGCCACCGCCGAATCCGACTTCTCCACCGCCCTCACCTTTGCCCACGTCTACCGCGCGCCGGTGATCCTCAACGTGGTCAACAACCAGTGGGCCATCTCGACCTTCCAGGCGATCGCCGGCGGCGAGAGCGTCACCTTCGCCACCCGCGGCATCGGCAGCGGCATCGCCTCGCTGCGCGTGGACGGCAACGATTTCCTGGCCGTGCTGTCGGCATCGCGGTGGGCGGCCGAACGCGCGCGCTCGAACCTGGGCCCGACACTGATCGAATGGGTCACCTACCGCGCCGGCCCGCACTCGACCTCGGACGACCCGTCGCGCTACCGCCCGGCGGACGACTTCTCGCACTTCCCGCTGGGCGACCCGGTCGCCCGCCTGCGCCAGTACCTGACCAAGCAGGGCTGGTGGTCGGACGAAGAGCACGAGGCCGTGCAGGCCGAGCTGGAGGCGGAAGTCCTGGCGGCCCAGAAAGAGGCCGAGTCGTACGGCATCCTGGGCGACGAGCGCGCCCCGAGCGCTAGCGCGATGTTCGAGGACGTGTACAAGGAGATGCCGGAGCACCTGCGCCGGCAGCGCCAGGAACTGGGAGTGTGATGATGGCACGCGACGATCAAACGAAAGACACGGCCACCATGCCGATGACCATGATCCAGGCGCTTCGCTCGGCGATGGACGTGGTGATGGAACGCGACGACAACGTCGTGGTGTACGGCCAGGACGTGGGCTATTTCGGCGGCGTGTTCCGCGTCACCGATGGCCTGCAGGCCAAGTACGGCAAGTCGCGCGTGTTCGACGCGCCGATTTCGGAAGGCGGCATCGTCGGCACCGCGGTGGGCATGGCGGCTTATGGCCTGCGCCCGGTGGTCGAGATCCAGTTCGCCGACTATTTCTATCCCGCGACCGACCAGATCGTGTCGGAAGCGGCGCGCCTGCGCTACCGCTCGGCCGGCGAGTTCACCGCCTCGATGGTGATCCGCATGCCTTGCGGCGGCGGCATCTACGGCGGCCAGACCCACAGCCAGAGCCCGGAAGCCTTCTTCACCCACGTGTGCGGCCTGCGCACGGTAATGCCGTCGAATCCCTACGATGCGAAAGGCTTGCTGATCGCCTCGATCGAGAACGACGACCCGGTGATCTTCCTGGAACCGAAACGCCTGTACAACGGCCCCTTCGACGGCCACCACGACCGTCCGGTGGTGCCCTGGTCCGGCCATGCGCTGGGCAACGTGCCGACCGGGCACTACACCGTCGACCTGGACAAGGCAAACATCGTCCGCCCCGGGAACGACGTGACGGTGCTCGCCTACGGCACCATGGTGTGGGTGTCGGAAGCGGCGGCCCGTGAAAGCGGCGTCGACGCCGAAGTCATCGACCTGCGCAGCATCTGGCCGCTGGATCTCGAGACCATCGTCGCCTCGGTCAAGAAGACCGGCCGCTGCGTGATCGTGCACGAAGCGACCCGCACCAGCGGCTTTGGCGCGGAACTCGCTGCCCTGGTGCAGGAACACTGCTTCTACCAGCTGGAAGCGCCGATCGAGCGCGTCACCGGCTGGGACACCCCTTACCCGCATGCGCAGGAATGGGCTTACTTCCCGGGGCCGGACCGCGTTGCGGCGGCCTTGAAACGCACGATGGAGGGTCGCTGAACATGGGCATTCACGTTATCAAGATGCCGGACCTGGGCGAAGGCATCGCCGAGGTGGAAGTCGTGGCCTGGCACGTTCAGCCCGGCGACACGGTCAAGGAAGACCAGGTGCTGGCCGACGTCATGACCGACAAGGCCACGGTCGAGATCCCGTCGCCGGTGGCGGGCACCATCACCAGCCTGGGCGGCGCGGTCGGCCAGTCGCTGGCCGTGGGCGCGGAGCTGATCCGCCTCGAAGTCGAGGGCGCCGGTAACTTCTCGGGCGAGAAGGCGAAACAGGAACCGGCCAAGTCGGCGGCCGCAAAAGCGCCGGCGGAAGAAGTCGGCGACCCGCAGCTGGAAGCCGTGGCGCAGGCGGAAGCCGCGCATGGCGCCACGAGCAAGGCTGCTGCTCCCGCTGCTCCGCCTCCGAAGGCGCCGGCTCCAGCGCCGCGCAGCTACCAGAATGGTCCGGCGCCGATGCGCGCGGAAGGCGAAAAGCCGCTGGCCGCGCCGGCCGTGCGCCAGCGCGCCTGGGACCTCGGGATCGAACTGCAGTTCGTGCACGGCAGCGGCCCTGCCGGCCGGATCACCCACGCCGACCTCGACGCCCACGTGGCGGGGCGCCGCGGCGCAAACCAGGGCGGTGGCCGCGACAACCGCTACGCCAAGCTGGAAGGCGAGACTGCCACGCCGGTGATCGGCCTGCGCCGCAAGATCGCCGAGAAGATGCAGGAAGCGAAGCGCCAGATCCCGCACTTCACCTATGTCGAAGAGATCGACGTCACGGAACTGGAGCTGCTGCGCGCCCAGCTCAACACGCGTTACGGCGCGGAGCGCGGCAAGCTGACCTTCCTGCCGCTCCTGATGCGCGCGGTGGTGCTGGCCCTGCGCCAGTATCCGATGATGAACGCGCGCTTCGACGACGCCAACAACCTGCTGACCCAGTACGAGCCGGTCCACCTGGGCATCGCCGCCCAGACCGAAGCCGGCCTGATGGTGCCGGTGGTGCGCCATGCGGAAGCGCGCGATCCGTGGGACAGCGCGCAGGAAGTCGCGCGCCTGGCCGATGCCGCGCGCACGGGCAAGGCCACGCGCGACGAGCTCACGGGTTCGACTATCACCATCACCAGTCTGGGCCCCTTGGGCGGCATCGTCACCACCCCGGTCATCAACCGGCCGGAAGTGGCGATCATCGGCACCAACCGCATCGTCGACCGTCCGGTGATCCGGGACGGCGCCATGGTCGCGCGCAAGATGATGAACCTGTCGTCCTCGTTCGACCACCGCGTCATCGACGGCCAGGTGGCGGCGAAGTTCATCCAGGCCATCCGCGGCTACCTCGAAACCCCGGCGACCATCTTCGTGGAGTAAATAGATGGAGACATTGCATACCACTCTACTGATCATCGGCGGCGGCCCCGGCGGCTATGTGGCGGGCATCCGCGCCGGCCAGCTGAACGTGCCGACCATCCTGGTCGAAGGCGCATCCCCGGGCGGGACCTGCCTGAACATCGGCTGCATCCCGTCCAAGGCCCTGATCCACGCCGCCGACGAATTCTGCAAGGCGCGCAGCTACGCAGCGGAGACCTCGCCACTGGGCATCACGGGTAGCGAGCCACGCATCGACCTCGAACGCACGGTGGCCTGGAAGGACGGCATCGTCAAGAAGCTCACCGGCGGCGTCGGCGCGCTGCTCAAGAAAAACGGCGTCAAGCTGGTCGAAGGCTGGGCCACCATCCTGGACGGCAAGACGGTCGAAGTGCGCCAGGAAGGCGACGCTGAGGCCTCGGTGCGGATCCGCTGCGAGCACATGCTACTGGCTGCCGGCTCGGTGCCGGTCGAACTGCCCTTCATGCCTTTCGGCGGCCCGGTGATCTCGTCGACCGAAGCGCTGTCCCCTAGCGGCGTGCCGCAGCGCCTGGTGGTGGTCGGTGCCGGCTACATCGGCCTGGAACTGGGCACCGCCTACCGCAAGCTGGGCGCGCAGGTGACGGTGGTGGAAGCCGCGGACCGCATCCTCCCCGCCTATGACGCAGACCTGGTCAAACCGGTCGCGGCGGCATTGGGGCGCCTGGGCGTCGAGCTGCGCCTCGGCACTTCGGTACTGGGGATGGACGGCAGCAATGTCCGGGTGCGCGACGCCTCCGGCGTGGAAGCCTTGCTGGAAGCGGACTGCGTGCTGGTGGCGGTGGGACGCAAGCCGCGCACCACGGGCTGGGGCCTGGAAAACCTGATGCTCGACATGGATGGCCGCGCCATCAAGGTCGACAACCAGTGCCGCACCTCGATGCGCAACGTGTGGGCGATCGGCGACCTCGCCGGCGAGCCGATGCTGGCGCACCGCGCGATGGCGCAGGGCGAGATGGTGGCCGAGATCGTGTCCGGCAAGCGCCGCCATTTCGAGCCGGCCGCGATTCCGGCGGTGTGCTTCACCGATCCGGAAATCGTGGTGGTCGGGATGTCGCCGCTGGACGCGGACAAGGCCGGCATCGAGATCGTCACCGCCAACTTCCCGTTCAGCGCCAACGGCCGCGCCATGACCATCGAAAGCACCGATGGCTTCGTGCGCGTGGTGGCGCGCAAGAGCGACCACCGCATCATCGGCTGGCAGGCCGTTGGCGGCGCCGTATCGGAACTGGCGGCGGGCTTTACCCAGTCGATCGAACTGGGCGCCCAGCTCGAGGACATCGCCGGCACCATCCATGCCCACCCGACCTTGGGCGAGGCGGTACAGGAAGCCGCGCTGCGCGCGCTCGGGCACGCCCTGCACATCTAACGCTTCCCCGCGCCCCACAATGCCGCCCACCGGGCGGCATTTTTTATTCGGCTAGCATATATTCGCCGTTTTTCGCATACAGACGAACGGGATATGCATACATTCTTACATTTGCAAACAATATTTGCAGTTTTTCGATAAACGAAAAATTGCGTAAAGTGTATCCGTGATGCAATAATGCGTCCGTCGCTCAGGAATCATCCTTTGCGCAATTGTTAATAGAAAAAAAGGTACACCCTATGTTCAAAAAAATCGCAGCCGCAACCGCTCTGATCATCGCTTCGTCGGCAGCCTTCGCCGCCCAGCCGAACACCTTCTACGCGGGCGCCGACGTCGGCCGCACCAAGATCGACGACGTGTCGGACCGTGACACCAGCTACGGCGCCTTCGTCGGCTACAACTTCCACCAGAACCTGGCAGTCGAAGCCGGCTACCGTCGCCTGGCTGACGTCGACTACCGCGTCGGCAGCGTGACCGCCAACGTGCGCGCCAACCAGCTGGCCCTGTCGGTGGTCGGCAGCCTGCCGATCGCTGAGAGCTTCAGCGTCTACGGCCGCCTGGGCCTGAACCGCCTGGAAGCCAAGGCACGCGTCGGCAACGTCAGCGCCAAGGACGACGAGACCAAGGCCCTGTACGGCATCGGTCTGAGCTACGCCTTTAACCCGGCCGTGTCGGCCCGCGTCGAAGTGCAGAAGCCGGCCAGCGACGTCACCAACGTGAGCGCGGGCGTGTCCTTCCAGTTCTAATTTAGAACAGCACCCCATGAAAAAACCCGGCCTGGCCGGGTTTTTTTACGCCTGCGCGAACCCGTGTCAGAACCGGGGTCAGGTCTAACATTTTTACACGGACTCTGCCGTGTCACGAGCGGCTAGCGATTGAATCCGGGTGCCTTTCACGCTTCCAGGAGCAGTAACAGGCTTTGTGCTGTCGAGCTCGTGTAGAAATGTTAGACCTGACCCCGGTGTTAGAAAAGGATGCTTTTAGGCTGCGCTGCCGCGCAGCCTGGCCTGGGGTGCGGACAGCACGGTGCCGAGCCGCAGCGCCGAATCGACCACGCGTTCGATGTCGGGTGCATAGCCGTTGTCGATCCAGCGCAGTGCGATGTGGATCACGCCGCCGACCACGCCGGCCTGCAGCAGTTCGTCCTCCGGTGCGCCCGGCGGCGCGACGATGCGCGCCACTTCGCGGCCGATGGCGCGCAGCGCGCCGTCGAAGGCCTGGTCGACTGCGCGGCTGACGCCGCGGATCTCCACCAGGAACACCCGCGCCGACTGCGGCTCGCGCTGCAGCGCCGCGAAGTAGGCGTGCAGCATGGCGCGCGAACGGGCGATCCGGCCGCGGCCCGCCGCGTGCGCCGCTCCCGTGATCTCGCCCAGCACCGAATAGGTGACTGCGTTGAAGGAGTCGATCAGCAGCGTTTCGCTGTTGGGGAAGGATTCGTAGAAGTAGCGCTCGGTCAGGCCGGCCGCTTCGCATACCGCCTTGACGGTGGCCTGGTGATAGCCGCGCTCGCCGTAGACGGCAATCGCCGCGGCAATCAGGCGCGCCTTGCGGTCGGCGCGCCGCTCTTCCTGCGACAGCCCGCGGTAGGAACGGGTGGGAGTGAGCTCTGGATTCATGCCGACATTCTACACAGAAACTTGTCACGGGAATTCTGACAATGTACAGTGTCAATATAATTCAATAAGACCCGAGACGCCATGCACCCATCTCCCTCCGCCGCCGAGGCCCCGCTCGACGTCCTGATCGTCGGCGCCGGCCTGTCCGGCATCGGCGCCGCGAGCGCCCTGCAGCAGGGCTGCCCCGGCAAGCGCTTTGCCATCCTCGAGGCGCGCGACGCCATCGGCGGCACCTGGGACCTGTTCCGCTATCCCGGCATCCGCTCGGACTCGGACATGTACACCCTGGGCTATTCTTTCCGGCCCTGGCTGGATCCGAAAGCGATCGCCGACGGTCCCGCCATCCTCGACTACGTGCGCAGCACCGCGCGCGAGCACGGCATCGAGCCGCACATCCGCTACGGCCACAAGGTGGTCGGGGCCAGCTGGTGCTCGAAGGACGCGCTGTGGACCGTGCAGGCACGGCTGGCGGATGGCGCCACAAGCACCCTGCAGGCGCGCTTCCTCTACCTGTGCAGCGGCTACTACAGCTACGACGAAGCCTACCGCCCGCGTTTCGAGGGCGAGGACGGTTTCCAAGGGCAGATCGTGCAGCCGCAGTTCTGGCCGCGCGAGCTCGACTACAGCGGCAAGCAGGTGGTGGTGGTCGGCAGCGGCGCCACCGCCGTGACCGTGGTGCCGGCCATGAGCGAGCACGCAGCCCACGTCACCATGCTGCAACGCTCCCCCACCTACGTGGTGGCGCGCCCCTTGCGCTACCGCTTCGCGCAGCGTATGCAGCGCCTGTTCCCGCAGCAGCTGGCCTACCGCCTCACGCGCTGGCGCGTGCTGGGCGAAAGCATGTTCCTGTACTGGCTGGCGCGCAGCAAGCCGGAACTGGTCAAGAAGAAGATCGTCGAGATGGCCGGCCACCAGCTCGGTTCCGCCCAGGCCGCGCTCGATCATTTCACGCCCAGCTACAAGCCCTGGGACCAGCGCGTCTGCGTGGTCCCGGACGGCGACCTGTTCAAGGCCGTGCGCCGCGGCCGCGCCTCGGTGGTCACGGATCGTATTGCGCGCTTCACGCCGGGTGGCATCCAGCTCGAATCGGGGCGCGAACTGCCGGCCGACCTGGTCGTCATGGCCACCGGCCTCACGCTCAAGCTGTTCGGCGGCGCCACCCTGGTGGTCGACGGCCGCGTGATCGACCCGAGCCGCGCCATGTCCTACAAGGGCATGATGCTGAGCGGCGTGCCGAACTGCGCGCTCGCCTTTGGCTACACCAATGCCTCCTGGACCCTGAAGGCCGACCTCACCGCGGCCTGGGTCTGCCGCCTGCTGCGCCACATGGATGCGCGCGGCCAGGCCATCGCGGTCGCCCCGCGCGACCCCTCGGTGGAAGCAGTGCCCTTCCTCGACTTCAATTCGGGCTATGTCGAACGGGCCCGCCACATCCTGCCCAAGCAGGGCGCGCGCAAGCCCTGGCAGGTCTACCAGAACTACCTGCGCGACCTGCTGACGATCCGTTACGGCCGCATCGACGACGGGGTACTGCGCTTCGGCGCCCAGGGAGCCATGCCATGAAGCTCGCGAATCGCGTTGCGGTCGTCACCGGCGCCGGCGGCGGCATCGGCCGCGCTACCGCCCTCGCCCTGGCCAGGCGCGGCTGCCACCTGGCGCTGGCCGACATCGACGGCGCCGCGGCCGCCGAGACGGCGCAGGCGGCGCGCCAGCTCGGCGTGCGCGCCTCCAGCCATCCGCTCGACGTCGCCGCCAGGGAGGCCGTGCGCGCCCTGCCGGCCGAGGTGCTGGCGGCCCACGGCCGGGTCGACCTGGTCGTCAACAACGCCGGCGTGGCCCTCGGCGGCAGCTTCGAGCAGGTTGGCGAGGACGATTTCGACTGGCTCATGGAGATCAACTTCCACGCCGTGGTGCGCATGACGCGTGCTTTCCTGCCGCACCTGCACGCCAGCGACGACGCGCGCCTGGTGAACGTCTCCAGCATCTACGGCATCGTTTCGCCGCCGGGCCAGAGCGCCTACTCGGCCAGCAAGTTCGCGGTGCGGGGTTTCAGCAACGCGCTGCGCCACGAACTCGAAGGCAGCAAGGTGGCCGTCAGCGTGGTGCACCCGGGCGGCGTCGCCACCGCCATCGCGAAGAACGCGCGCGTACCCGCCGGCACGCCGCAGCACGAGATCGAGCGCGGCCGCGCCATCGCCCAGCGCCTGCTGCGCATGGCGCCCGAACAGGCCGGCGAAATTATCGTGCGCGGCATCGAGCGGCGCCAGGCCCGCATCCTGGTCGGCAGCGACGCCAAGTTCGTGGCCCTGCTCGAACGCCTCAGTCCCATCCACTACTGGAAACTCCTGAAGAAAGCGACATCGCGATGATCTCCTTCCTGCTCTACCTCGTAGGCGGCATTGCCCTGCTGCTGGTCTTGCTGGCGCTGTTCAGCCGGCGCACCGCGCGCCGCATCGAAGCGTTCATGCCGCCCGCCGGACGTTTCTTGGAGGTCGACGGCGTGCGCCTGCACGTGCGCGACGAGGGCCAGGGGCCGGCGCTGGTGATGATCCATGGCCTGGGCGGCCAGATGGCGCACTTCAACTACGGCGCGGTCGCCGAGCTCTCCCAGCGCTACCGGGTGGTGACGATCGACCGTCCCGGTTCCGGCTATTCGACCCGGCCAGATGGCGTCCCCGCGGACCTCTCGACCCAGGCGCGCGCGATCGCCGCCCTGATCCGCAAGCTGGGGCTGGAACGCCCCACCGTGGTCGGCCACTCGCTGGGCGGCGCCACCGCGCTGACCCTGGCGCTGGAACATCCGCAACAGGTCGGCGCGCTGGCCCTGGTGGCGCCCTTGAGCCATGCGCCGGAAGGCGTGCCGCCGGCTTTCCGCGCCCTGAATATCCAGAATGCCCCGCTGCGCCGCCTGTTCGCGGCGACGCTTGCAGTCCCGCTCAGCATCCTTGCCAGCAAGGGCGTGCTGGCCCAGGTGTTCGGCCCGGAAGCCGTGCCGCGCGACTTCCCGACCCGCGGCGGCGGCCTGCTCAGCCTGCGTCCGCAGCAATTCCTCGCCAGCTCGGCCGACCTGCTGGCGCTGGCAGGCCACATGCCGCAGCTGGAGCAGCGCTACCGTGAACTGCGCCTGCCGGTCCACATCCTGTTCGGCCGCGACGACCGCATCCTCGACTGGCGCGCCAACGGCCAGGCATTGGCCGACAAAGTCCCCGGCGCCCGCCTGGAGCTGGTCGAGGGTGGCCACATGCTGCCGGTGACCCAGCCTGATATCATGGCGCGCTTTATCGACGAGGCGGCCGCCACGCGTCTGGCGCTGGCCGGCTGAAGACAATCCATGGACGTGATCCGCACCCCGCGCCTGCTGCTGCGCACCTGGCAAGCCGAGGACGCAGCGGCCTTCTGGGAACTGAACCAGGACCCGCGCGTGACCGAATTCCTGCCGGGGCCCTTGAGCATGGCGCAGGTCGAGGCCTTCATTGCCGCTCAAAATGACTTGTTTGCGCGCAGCGGGGCCTGCTATTTCGCGGCGACCGTGATCGCCACCGGCGACCTGGCCGGCTTCGTCGGCCTGAAGCGTCACGAGGGTGGATTACCCTTTGCCCCCTGCAGCGACATCGGCTGGCGCCTGGCGGCCCAGCACTGGGGCAAGGGCTATGCGGGCGAGACCGCGCGTGCCTGCCTCGGCTTCGGCTTCGCGGAGCTGGGATTGGAGGAAATCGTGTCCTTCACCGTACCGGACAACCTGCGTTCGCGGGCTGTGATGGAAAAGCTGGGCATGCGCGAAGACACCGGAGGCGCTTTCGCGCACCCGGCCCTGCCCGCCGGCCACCCGCTGTCGCGCCACGTCCTCTACCGGCTGCGGCGCGAAGGGGCGCCGGATCACGATTCGCGCGGCGCCGTGCCCTGATCGTACTGGTCGGCGTCGGTCTGGCCGCTGTCCCTGTTGCCGCCCTGGCGGTTCTGGTCCTTCTGGCCCGACTGCCGGTTGCCGCCCTGCCCGATCCCTTCCATCCCGGTCTGGACCTGGCCGGATGCGCTGCCGCCGCTGAAGGCCTGGTCGGCCTCCTGGTGGGTGGTGTCGCCCGCCAGCAGGTCATCGCTGCGGCTGGATTGCTGATTGCCCTGGCCGACCGATTCGCTGCCCATCGACCCGATGTCGCCTGTGCCGCCGGTGCCCACGCTGGCGGCGCTACCGGTGCCGTCCTTGGTGCTCTGGTGGTAGTTGCGTCCCTTGGCGTCCTTGCCTTCGCTCTGCATCGACATGCTGGCCTCCGTGCTCAATAGTTGATGGAGGCATGATAGACCCATGCCGCCCGCGCACGAATAGGCGGCTGTCCGCCCCGGCTGTAGGAGCAGGCCGTCCGCCACCCTCAAGCCTTAGGCCGCGAGCTCCTGCCCCAGCACCCGCATCAGGCTCTGCAGGTCATAGGGCTTGCGCAGCACCAGCGCATCCGGCCAGTTCGCCACTTCCCCGTTCCCGGTGGCAAACACGATGCGCACGCCCGGCGCATTGCTGCGCGCCTGCGCCGCCAGCGCGTCGCCCCACATGCCGGGCAGCTGTACGTCCGTGATCAGGACGTCGGTTCCGGCCGTGATCATCGGCAGCGCCGTCTCGGCATCCGGCGCCGACTGCACCCGGTGTCCAAGGTGCTCGAGCAGGGCCGCGGTATTCGCGCGGATGCTGTCCTCGTCCTCGACCAGCACGATCGACAGGCCGGATTGCGGCGGCGCGGGCGGCGCCTCCGGCGCACACTTGCGCGCCGCCAGCACCTTGCGGATGCGGCGCGCCAGCCGTTCGCGCGTGTAGGGCTTGCCCAGCAGTTCGACGCCGGGGTCGAGCCGGCCGCCGTGCACGATGGCGTTCTCGGTATAGCCCGAGGTGAACAGCACCGCCAGCTCGGGCAGGCGCTCGCGCGCCATGCGCGCCAGTTCGGGGCTGCGCAGCCGGCCCGGCATCACCACGTCGGTGAACAGCAGGTCGATCGGCACGCCGCTGTCGATCACGGCCAGCGCGCTGGCGGCGTCCGGCGCCTTGAGCACGCGGTAGCCCAGGCCCGTCAGCATCTCGACCACGGTGGCGCGCACCGCTTCGTCGTCCTCCGCCACCAGGATGGTTTCGCTGCCGCCCACGGCCTGCTGCGATTCGACCGGGCCGAGCGGCTCTTCCGCCGCGGTGGAGCGCGGCAGGTAGATCTTGACGGTGGTTCCCTGCCCAGGCTCGCTGTAGATCTTCACGTGTCCGCCCGACTGCTTCACGAAGCCGTAGACCATCGACAGCCCCAGGCCGGTGCCCTTGCCTTCTTCCTTGGTCGAGAAGAAGGGCTCGAAGGCGCGGCCGGCGACTTCCGGCGGCATGCCGCAGCCGTTGTCGCTCACCGCCAGCAGCACGTACTGGCCCGGGATCACGTCGCCGTGCGCGCGGCAGTACAGGTCGTCGAGCACCGCGTTGGTGGCCTCGATGGTCATGCGTCCGCTCCTGAGCATGGGGCCGCTCATCGCGTCGCGCGCATTGATGGCCAGGTTCAGCAGCGCGTTCTCGACCTGGGCCACGTCCACCGCGGTATTCCACAGCCCGCCCGAGATCACCATCTCGATCTCGATCTCCTCGCCCAGCGAGCGGCGCAGCAGGTCTTCCATGTTCGACACCAGGCGGCTGATCTTGATCACCTTCGGCTCGAGCGGCTGGCGGCGCCCGAAGGCCAGCAGGTAGCTGGCCAGCTTGGCGCCCTTGTCCACCGCCAGGCGCGCATTCTCGATCCAGCGCGCGCAGTCGGCGTTCGCGGCATGGCGCGCCACGCCCGACATCTGCAGCAGCTGCAGGTTGCCCGAGATGATCTGCAAGAGGTTGTTGAAGTCGTGCGCCACGCCGCCGGTCAGTTTACCGATGGTTTCCATTTTCTGGGACTGCTGCAGGGCGAGCTCGGTGCGGCGGATGGTTTCCAGCTGCGCGCGGTCGGCCGTGATGTCGCGCCCGATCGCATGCACGTAGCGCTCGTCCGGCGCGGCGGTCCAGGACAGCAGGCACCAGCCGCCGTCCTTGCGACGGTAGCGGTTCTCGAACTTGTTGACGTAGGAGCCCTGGCCCAGCGCCGCCATCTGCGCCACCGTGGCGTTGCGGTCTTCCGGATGGACCATCTCGAGGAAGTTCTTGCCCAGGATGTCGGTCTCGGACCAGCCCAGCAAGGCGCCGAAGGCCGGGCTGACCGCTTCCACCCGGCCGTCGAAGGCGCACACCAGCAGGATGTCCTTGGACAGCCGCCACATGCGATCGCGCTCGGCCGTGCGCAGGGCCACCTGGCCCTGCAGGTCGTCGTTCAGCGCGGCGTAGCGCTGCGCCGTGTTCTTCTGTTCCTCGATGTCGGTATTGGTGCCGACCCAGCCCACGACCTGCCCGCCTTCGCCACGCAGCGCCACGGCGCGGTTCAGGTGCCAGCGGTAGCTGCCGTCGAAGCGGCGCAGGCGCACCTCGGCCTCGAACACGATGCCGGTGGCCACCGCTTCGGTCCAGCGGGTGCGCACCGCGTGCAGGTCGCCCGGGTGGACCATGCGCCCCCAGCCGTCGGCCAGCAGGTCCTCGTGGCCGTAGCCGCTATAGCTGTAGATCTTCTCGTTGAACCAGTCGAGCCGGCCTTGGGCGTCGGCCGCCCAGACCTGGTTCGGCATGGCCTGGGCGAAGGTCCGAAAGCGCGCCTCGCTGTCGCGCAGTGCGCGCTCGGCCTGGACCCGCTCCGTGACGTCATTGCCCTGTACGAAAATGCCGAGCACGGCGCCGCCTTCCTCGCGCACCGGCTGAAACACGAAGTCGAGGTAATGCAGCTGGCTCGCGCCGGTGGCGGCGGTGAGCCAGATCGCGGTGGCTTCGCCGGTATGCGGCGCGCCGCTCGCGTAGACGCGGTCGAGCAGCGCCAGGAAGCCCTGGGACGCGACTTCCGGCAAGACCTCGCGCACGGTGCGGCCGACGACGTCGGCCCGTTCGACCAGGCCGAGATAGGCCTCGTTCACCAGTTCGTAGCGGTGCTCGGGGCCGACCAGCATGGCCATGAAGCCCGGCGCCTGCGCGAACATGGCGCGCAGGCGGTCCTGTTCCCCCGCCAGGTAGCGCTGGGCGCGCACCTTCTCGGTGGTCTCCACCACCAGCGCCAGCACGCCGGCGATGGCGCCGTCGGCGGCGACGATCGGCGAGTAGTCGAGGTTGAGCCAGACCTGTTCCGGCTCGCCGTGGCGGCGCAGGTTCAGTTCGGCGTCGCGGTAGGACAGCGTGCCGCCCTCCATGCAGACGCGCATCACGTTGTCGTTGAAGTCGGCCTCGTCGGGCCAGCTCTCGCGCACCGGCGCGCCGAGCTGCTGCGGATGGCGTTCGGCCGCGATTTCCGCGTAGCCGTCGTTGTAGATCATGATGCCCTCAGGGCCCCACATGGTTACGATCGGCAAGGGCGAGCGCAGGATCAGCTCCACCGTATTGCGCAGGACCGGGGGCCAGGCGGGGACAGGGCCGAGGCTGGTGGCGCTCCAGTCGAATTCATCGATGATCTTGCCGAGCTGGCCGCCGCCTTGGGCGAAGGACCGGGGCACTGCTACTGCGGGTTGCGCCATGCTGGATGAGCCTCGTTTGTAGAAAGACAATTGTAATATCTGTGCACTAACAATGAAACATCAATGTGTCGCGTCATTACGCAGCAATGACACAAGTAGGCCTTTCTCGTGCTGTCATTCTGGCAAGGTACAATCCTGCCCATCCACCGCTTTTCGCAGGAGCTGCCTATGTCCACCGACCTCCCCGCCGTCCAGGCGCTGGTCGTTTTCGCCGACCCTTCGCTGCACCGTTCGCGCATCAGCCGGCGCGTGGCCGACGCCGTCGCCGGCCTGCCCGGGGTCCGGGTGCAGGACCTGTACCAGCTCTATCCCGATTTCTACATCGACGTGCGGCGCGAACGCGAGCTGCTCAAGGCGGCGCCGCTGGTGGTGTTCGTGTTCCAGCTGGCCTGGTACGCCATGCCGGCCCTGCTCAAGGAGTGGTTCGACACCGTGGTCAAGCCCGAATGGGCGTCGCAGCACCCCGGGCGCCTGCAGGGCAAGTCGGCCTTCGCGGCGGTCGCTTGCGCCAGCTCGGCCGCCGACTACCAGGCCGGCGGCCTGCACGGCCGGCCTCTCGCGGAGTACCTGGCGCCACTGGAGCAATCGCTGCGGGCCTGCGGCATGGACTGGCTGGCGCCGCACGTGTTCTATGGCGCCGACGTGCAGGACGCCGACGCGGCGCAGCAGCATGCCGATGCGCTGCGCACGCTGCTGGCGCGCCATGCCGGCATCGCCAATGAAGGAGCCGGCGATGGAGCATAACCTGCTGCTCAATGCCCTGGTCTACCTGGCCGCCGCCGTGATCGCGGTGCCGGTGGCGAAACGGCTCGGCCTGGGCGCGGTGCTTGGTTACCTGCTGGCGGGGATCGCGATCGGTCCCTGGGGCCTGGGCCTGATCCGCGAAGTGGAAGACATCCTGCACTTTTCCGAATTCGGCGTGGTGCTGCTGCTGTTCGTGATTGGCCTCGAACTCGAGCCGCGCCGCCTGTGGTCCCTGCGGCGTTCGATCTTCGGCTGGGGCGCGGCGCAGGTCGTGGGCGTCACCGCCCTGCTGCTGCTCGCGGCGGTGCTGGCGGGGATCGGCTGGAAGACCGCGTTGATCGCGGCGCTCGGCCTGTCGCTGTCGTCCACCGCGATCGCCCTCACCACCATGCAGGAGCGCAACCTGATCCCGACCCCGGCCGGCCAGGCCGGCTTCTCGATCCTGCTGTTCCAGGACATCGCCGCGATCCCGATGATCGCCCTGGTGCCGGTGCTGGGCATGCCGGACGCGCATGCGGACGGCGGCTGGAGCGGGGTGCTCAAGGCCGTGGCCGTGATCGGCGGCCTGGTCGTGGCCGGGCGCTTCCTGATCCGGCCCCTGCTGCGCTTCATTGCGCGCACCGGCATGCGCGAGATCTTCACCGCCTTCGCGCTGCTCCTGATCATTTCGATTTCCCTCTTGATGGCTTCGGTCGGCATGTCGATGGCGCTCGGCGCCTTCATGGCCGGCGTGCTGCTGGCCGATTCCGAATACCGCCACGCGCTCGAGACCGACCTCGAACCCTTCAAGGGGCTGCTGCTCGGCCTGTTCTTTATCGCGGTCGGCATGTCGGTCGATTTCGGCGTGTTCCTGGCCCAGCCCTGGCGCATCGTCCTGATGGCGGCCGCTTTCCTTCTCATTAAATTGACGGCGCTATGGGTGCTGGCGCGCTGGTTCAACATGACGGGGCGCCAGCGCGTGCTGTTCGCTTTCCTGCTGTCGCAGGGCGGCGAGTTCGCCTTCGTGGTGTTCGGCGCGGCCGCCGCCGCCCGCGTTTTCTCGGCCGACGTCGCCTCGATGCTGGTGGTCGTGGTGGCGCTGTCGATGCTGAGCACACCGCTGCTACTGATCCTCTACGACCGCGTGCTCGAGCCGCGCTGGCAGAAACGCCACCGGCGCGACGCCGACGCCATCGACCCGAACCAGGGCCACGTGATCATCGCCGGCTTCGGCCGCTTCGGCCAGATCGTCGGGCGCCTGCTGCACGCCAACCAGGTGCCGCTGACCATGCTCGACCACGACCCGGACCAGATCGACACCCTGCGCGAGTTCGGCTTCAAGGTGTTCTACGGCGACGCCACCCGCACCGACCTGCTGCACGCCGCCGGCGCGGCCCACGCGCGGGCGCTGGTGCTGGCGGTGGACGGCATCGACGACAGCCTCAAGCTGGCCGCCGCCGTGCGCGAGGAATTCCCCGACCTGGCCATCCTGGCGCGCGCGCGCAACGTGACCCACTACTACCAGCTGATGGACCTGGGCGTGACGGTGATCGAGCGCGAGACCTTCGAGTCGGCCCTGATGCTGGGCCGCCGCGCGATGGAGGAACTGGGTTTCGGCGCCTACCTGGCGCGCCAGGCCGCGATGCGCTTTCGCGAACATAACCTGAAGAGCGTGCTCGACGTGTATCCGTTTTACAAGGACCGCCAGCAGTATGCATCGATGGCGCGGCGCGCGCGCGAGGAACTGCATGCGATGTTCGAGCGCGACTTCGTGGCGATCCGGCGTCGCGACGACGAGGACGAGGACGGGGCAGCCTGATGTAGCTGCAAAGATACGGAACAGTTTCTATTCAAGTGTCGTAAATCCGTCGGCGGGTGTATTGTTTCCATCTGGAAATGGATATACTTACCCACCTCGCATAACCCGGCCCCGCGCCCGCCTGCGGCGCCGCCGCGACACCTGTGACTACCTTGGACATCTCCCCCGCGCCGCCTGACGGTCTGCTGCTGCTCGCCGAAGAGAATTCGGCCCTGATCGACAACGCGCTCGACCTCATGCTCGTGCTCGATGCGGGCGGCCGCATCCTGCGCGTGAATGTCGCCGTACGCGCGCTGCTCGGCTACGAGCCGGCCGAGGTGGTGGGCCGGCACTATAACGAACTGGTCCACCCGGAACAGCATGCGGAAGCGCTCGGCATCGAGGACAGCCTGCACAACGAGCATCCGGAACGCCCGGACATCCCGATCCGGGTCTGCCGCAAGGATGGCCGGGTGGTGCTGATGTCGGTGGCGGCGCGCTGGTCGCAGCCGCACCAGCGCATGTTCCTGACGGCGCGCGACATCACGGGGCAGGAGCGCGCGCGCCAGGCCCTGGTGCGATCCGAGCTGGCCCTGGGCGCGATGCTGGAAAGTATCGGCGACGCCTTCTTCGCCGTCGACAGCGACTGGCGCCTGACCTATGCAAACCGCAAGGCGGGCGACTTCGTGGGCGTCGACGCGAGCGCCGTGATCGGCCAGCCCCTGCTAGAGGTGGCGCCCGACCTGCTGCAGTCCGCGTCGCTGCAATACTACCTGCGCGCGATGGAAACGCGCGAGCCGGTCACCTTCGAAGAGTTCTGGGAACCGCGCCAGGTGTGGGTCGAGGCGCGCGTCTACCCGCACAGCGACGGCATCTCGGTCTACTTCCACGAGATCACCGCCAAGCGCGACGCCGAACAGGCGCTGCGCAAGAGCGAGCAGCGCTTCCGCAACCTGTTCAACCATGCCGGCGACAGCGTCATGATCGTTGACGGCGCACTGCGCATCGTGTCGGTCAACGACCAGGCCTGCGCCCGCTTCGGCTACAGCCGCGACGAATTCACCCGCATGCTCGCGACCGACGTCAACTTCGGCTTCCCCGAAGGCCGCGCACTGCTGGCCGGCCTGCGCGCCGGCCAGGCCCAGCTCCTGCGCACCGACAAGCGCTGCAAGGACGGCAGCAGCTTCCCGGCCGAAGTGCAGATCTCGCGCTTCGACGACGAGGGCGAGGAATTCTTCCTGGCCGTGATTCGCGACTTGAGCGACCGCGCCGAGGCCGAGCGCCAGCTGCGCGAGAGCGAGCAGCGCTTTCGCGAGGTGATCGAAATGACCCCGGCCGGCTACCTGCTGGCCGGCCGCGACGGCGCCCTGCAGGACGTCAACCCGGCCCTGTGCGCCCTGTCGGGCTATCCGCGCGAGATGCTGCTGGCGCTGCGCCTGAGCGAGCTGTTCGTCTCCTTCCCGCTGGTCTCGCTCGATGCCGGCGACGAACACCCTGCTACCGTGCAGGGCGCGGAGGCGGTCCTGCTGCATCGTCACGGCTATCACATCCACGTCCTGTTCAACGGCAGCATCAAGCGCGACGCCCAGGGGCAGTCCGTGTCGCTGACCGGCCTGATGACCGACATCACGGGCCGCAAGGCGGCCGAAAGCCGGCTGCAGGAACTGGCCACCCACGACACCCTCACAGGCCTGCCCAACCGCGCCCTCCTGGGCGAGCGGGTCCAGCAGATGCTCGACGCCTGCCCGCAAGGCTCCTCGGTGGCGGTGATGTTCCTCGACCTCGACCGTTTCAAGGAGGTCAACGACTCCTTCGGCCACGAGATGGGCGACGTCCTGCTGTGCGAAGTCGCCTCGCGCCTGCGCAAGGTGATCCGCCCGACCGACATCATCGCCCGCCTCGGCGGCGACGAATTCGTGGTGGCGGCCCACTGCGCCACCGGCCAGCTTGCCGCCAGGCGCATCGCCGACAAGCTGCTCGACGTGCTTACCGCGCCGGTCAGCGTCGGCGGCATCGACGTCATCGTCGGCGCCTCGATCGGGATCAGCATGTATCCGCAGGATGCGCAGACGCGCGAACTGCTGTTCCAGACCGCCGACACCGCGATGTACCGCGCCAAGGACGCCGGCCGCAACCGCTACCGCTTCTTCGAGCCTGAGATGACGGTGGCGACCCAGGTGCGCATGGCGCTCGAAGTGTCGCTGCGCCCGGCCCTGGCCAGGAACGAATTCGAGCTGCACTACCAGCCGCGCTATGCGCTCGACGGCATGCGCCTGGTGGGCATGGAAGCGCTGATCCGCTGGAACCATCCGGAACGCGGCCAGGTCTCGCCGGCGCAGTTCATCGGCATCGCCGAAGACACCGGCCTGATCGTCGCGATCGGGCGCTGGGTGCTGCGCGAAGCCTGCAGCCGCACGCGCCAGCTGATGGAAGACTTCGGCTGCAAGGTGGTGGTGTCGGTCAACGTCTCGGCACGCCAGCTGGCCCAGTCCAGCTTCGCCGACGACGTGCGCGCCGCCCTGGCCGACACCGGCCTGGCGCCCGACTGCCTGGAACTGGAGCTGACCGAGAGCGCGCTGATCGAGGACATCGAACACACCGCCGCGATGCTGCATGAACTGAAACGCCTCGGCATCCACATCGCCGTGGACGATTTCGGCACCGGCTATTCCGGCCTGGCCTACCTGCGCCGCTTCCCGATCGACGTGCTCAAGCTCGACCGCTCATTCATGCAGCAGCACGAGAACGTGAGCACCTTCGACTTCGTCAAGGCCTTCGTCGACATGGCGCACGCGCTCAACATGGCGGTGGTGGCCGAGGGCGTCGAGACCGCCGAGGCCTGCGACTTCCTGCGCGCGGCGCGCTGCGACCAGGCCCAGGGTTACTACCTGGCGCGGCCGATGCCGCTGGCGCAGCTGCGCGCCTTGATCGCCGGGCCGGGCACGCCCTGATTCGCCGGACCCGGTCAGCGCGGACGGGCGCCGTCCCGGCGCACGCGGTCGGCCAGGCGATCGGCTTCGCGTTCGCCGGCGTGCGCCACGGCGTTCAGCTTCACGCCAGTCTCCTTGTCCTCGATGACCAGTAGCTGGCGGCGCATCTTCGCGTCGAACAGGCGGTCGAGTGCCAGCCCATGGCGTTCCAGCAGCTGCAGTCCGATCTGCCGCGTCTTCGCTTCCAGCCGCACCAGGCTGTCGATCTGGTAGCGGGCCGGTAGCATCTCGCGCATCGCGGCCAGGTCCACCGCATTGGCCAACACCATCCGCATGGCCGCTTCTTCCTCGGTCAGTGACACCCGGCGCACTTCTTCCTCGAGCTTGCGCAGTGCTGGATCGCCGTCGGCCGGCAAGTCCTTGTTGCGCGGATTGTAGATGTTGCGGCGCAGTGACAGCTGCAGCCGCATGACGCTTTCAAGCCCGACCAGCTCCATGCGGAAGCGCGCGACGACATTGGCCCACTTGACGGCGGCCGGATCGGCCAGGAAACGGTCCCAGCGGGCGTCGCCGGTGGCGGCCAGTCCTGCTTTCTCGGCATTGCGCTCCCAGGTGCGGGGGTCCCGGTGCAGCGGTTCGAGCGCAGCGCAGCCGCTGGCATTGAGCTCGTCGTAGCGGGCGCCGATCTCGCGGATCTGCGCATCGGAAAACGCAGGCATGCGCAGGGTCGGAGAGCCGCGCTTCAGCGCATTGAGCAAGTTAAGCTGAAGCAAGCCGACATCATTGCACATCATCCTGTCGAGGTAGGCCGGGGTCAGCACATGCTTGACCAGATCCGCGCTGCTGGCGGCCAGGGCCGGGAGGGCGCCGTAGCAGAGGAGCGCTGCGCCTGCAAGGAGTCGGCAGCGCGTGCGTGACAGGCGCGGCAGGGATATGTGCATGAGTTCGCTCCAATTAGCAGAAAGTTGCCACAAGGAATTATATGCAGCTTCCAGCCCTGAATTCTCCCCAACTGTCACGACTGCCATGGCCGTGGCGTCCATACAGCCGCCCGTGCGATTCCGTGTAGGATGCCTCATTCGCAACAACGAGGAAGGAAGCAGCAATGAAACCGGCCATTGCGGTCTATGGAAATGTCTGGCCTGACGAAGCATTGCAGGCACTGGAGGCGGAGTTCGCACTCTACGTGATCGCGCGCATGGCGCCGTCCGAGGCAGCGGCCTTCTACGAGCACGCGGCGGCGCAGGTGCGCGGCATCCTCACGACCGGCACCGTCGGCATCGATGCCTCCCTCGCGGCGCGCTTTCCCGCGCTGGAAATCGTGTCGGTGCACGGCGTGGGCGTGGATGCGGTCGACCTCGACGCCTTGCGCGCGCGCGACATCGTCGTGACCAATACGCCGGACGTGCTGACCGAGGACGTGGCCGATCTCGCGGTCACGCTGCTCCTCACCATCGCGCGCCGCATCCCGGCGCTCGACCGCTACGTGCGCGGCGGCCACTGGCTGGAGAAGCGCCCCTTGCGTCCAACACGCAGCCTGCGCGGCAAGGTCGCCGGCATCTATGGCTACGGACGGATCGGCCAGGCCGTGGCCACGCGCCTGCGCGCCTTCGGCATGGAGATCCGCTACTACCAGCGCAGCGCGGGGCTAGAACCGATGCTGCGCCGCGAATCGCTGGCCGCCCTGGCCGCCGAAAGCGACTTCCTGGTGGCGTGCACGCCCGGCGGCGCGGACACGCTGCGCGCCATCGATGCCGCGGTGCTCGATGCCCTCGGCCCGGAAGGCACCCTGGTGAACATCGCGCGCGGAAGCGTGGTGGACGAAGCGGCGCTGGTGGAAGCCCTGGCTTCGGGCCGGCTGGGAGCGGCGGCGCTCGACGTGTTCGAGGACGAACCGAAAGTGCCGCAGGCCCTGTGGGAGCTGGACAACGTGGTGCTGACGCCGCACGTCGGCAGCCTCACGGTGGAGGCGCGCCAGACCATGCGCAAGCTGTGCTTCGACAACCTGCGGGCGCACTTCGCAGGCAAGCCCACCCTCACCCCGGTCCCGCGCTGAGACCATGCAAGTCGACCACCGCATGCTGGAAGACCTGCGGCGCTTCAACCACAAGCTGGCGCGCGCGCCGCGCTTCGCCTACCGCCACCGCTTCATGCCGCTGCTGGGCCAGGCCCTGTTGCGCCTGACCCAGCTTGGGGCCGACGGCAGACTGCGGCGCGCCGGCATCGGCGTCGAACGGCTGGACGCGCTGGCCGGCGGATTGCGGGTACCGGTGCGCGTGCTACGGCCCGCGGGAACACCGCGCGGCATCGTGCTCGACATCCACGGCGGCGGCTGGGTGATCGGCAATCCTGAAATGAACGACGCGCTGAATGCCGCCATCGTCCGCGCCTGCGGCGTCATGGTGGTCTCGGTCGACTACCGCCTGGCGCCCGCCGCGTCGATCCAGGCGATGATGGACGACTGCCTGGCGGGGGCCAGATGGTTGCTGGAGGGTGGACTGAACGGGAGCGCCGGCTTGCCCGTGATCGTGGTCGGCGAATCGGCGGGCGCCCACCTGGCCGCCGCCACCCTGCTGCGGCTGAAGGCCTGGCCGGCACTGCTGGCGCGCCTTGCCGGCACGGTGCTCTACTACGGCGTCTACGACCTCGCCGGCAGCCCCAGCCTGCGCAATGCCGGCCGCGAGACGCTGGTGCTCGACGGCCCGGCCATGCTGCCCGGCCTGCGCCTGCTCACGCCGGGCATGAGCGACAGCGCGCGCCGCAGTTCGCCGCTGTCGCCGCTGTACGGGGATCTGACGGGCATGCCGCCGGCCTTGATGTTCACCGGCGGCCGCGATCCGTTGCGCGACGATACGCTGCAGATGGCCGCGCGCTGGCGGCAGGCGGCGCCGGCCGAACTGGTCGACCTGCCCGAAGCGCCGCACGGCCTGATTCACTTCCCCACCGCGATGGGCCGGGCCGCCTGCGCCCACGCCCACCGGTGGATCGATGCGCGCCTGCGCGCTACAGCACCAGCCCCGCAGGCGCCGTCTGGCGCGTGAAGCTCGGCCCCCCGGTGGTCGGCTTGCCGCCGTCCCATACCAGCCGGTCGATGCACATGCGCCGCCCGGTCATCGCCGTGTCCCAGGCGTGGTAGACGATCCACTCCTGGCTGCCGTCGGGCGAGGTGGTGAAGGAATTGTGGCCGGGGCCGATGACGTTGCCGGGCCGTGAACGCATCACCAGGGCATGTTCGCTACCCTCGGGCCGCGTGAAAGGCCCCAGCGGATGGCTGGCTACCACGTAGCTGACGCCATAATTTTCCTTCTCCCAGGCGCCGCCGCTGTAGAAGCAGTAGTACTTCCCCTCGTGGATCAAAACCGAGGCGCCCTCCACCGTGTGCCAGTCGTACACCGCGTCGTACATGGCGCGCTGCTTCTTGAACAGATGCCAGTCGGCGTGCGGACGCGCCACCGTGCGCGGCTCGCCCGCGAGGCGGTCCATCGCCACCAGGCGGTCGACCACGATGCCGGTGCCGATGCGGTGGTCGTCTTCCAGTTCCAGGAAATCGACGCAGTAGTACAGGTACCACTGGCCGTCCTTGTCGCGAAACGGATGGGCGTCGATCGAGAACTGCAGGTCCGGCACCAGGAGCACCCCGCGGTCGACGAAGGGGCCGACCGGGTTGTCGGCCACGGCCACGCGCAGCTTCTGGTGCTTGCCTTCGATGTCGCCGCGCGAGTAGTACAGCCAGAACTTGCCCTCGCTGTAGGCGACTTCGGGCGCCCAGAAATGGTCTTCCCCGGGTGTCGTGATGGCGTAGCCGGCGCGGTGCCAGTCGACCAGGTCGTTCGACACCAGCACCGGGAAGCGTCCGCCGCCGGGACCGTCGGGCGCGGTCCCGTAGGCGTAATAGCGGCCTTCGTGCTTGAGCACGAAGGGGTCCGCCATGATCTCCGGGTACACCGGATTGCAGTAGGTCTTCAGCATCGCTCCCTCGTCACATTTGATAGCGCAGGCTCAGGCCATACGTCGTCGGGGTGTAGCGGATGTCGCGTGGACGGATCGGATCGCCCAGGTAGCTCTCGTAGCGTTCCTTGGTCAGGTTGATCGCGTCGAAATTGAGCGTCAGGTTCGGGGTGAGCGCGTAGCCGATGCTCAGGTCGACGTAGGTCGAGGCCTTGACGATGCGGTCCTGGCCGAAACGCGGCTCGGCGATCTGCTCGACGAACTTGCCACGCCGGGTAGCCGCCAGTCGCCCGGTCCAGCCGGCGCGCTCGTACAGCAGCGCGAAGTTGTAGCTCTGGCGCGCGACGCCGACGATGTCGGTCGTCGTGTAGGCGCCGCTGTTCAGGGCGGTGCGGGTTTGGTTCTGGCCGTCGATCCAGGTGTAGTTGAACTGGGCGCCCAGGCCGCTCCAGGCGCCCGGCAGGAAGTCGAAGAACTTCTGGATGCCGAATTCAGCGCCCTTGAGCTTGCCCTTGCCCGAGTTCTGCGGACGGTTGACGCGGTAGTTCACGCCGTTGATGGTTTCGTTCTGCTCGAAGTTCTGCAGGTAGCCCTCGATATCGCGGTGGAACAGCGCGATCTGGGCGAAGCCGTTGTCCTGGAAGTAGTACTCGAGCGTGGCGTCGGCGTTCTTCGACTTGGTCGGCGCCAGTTCCGGATTGCCGGCCGAGCCGGTGCCCGGTGCGTTGACGGTGGGCGGAATCAGGGACAGGGCCGGGTTCAGCTGCGAGAACTCGGGACGGGTGATGGTCTTGCCGTAGCTGAGGTGCGACTGCAGGCGATCGGTCCAGTTGAGCACCGCCGACACGTTCGGCAGGAAGTTGGTCTCGTCGCTGTCCTCGCTGATCGGGGTGACGACGTCGCCGATGCGGCGGTTGCCCTCCAGCTTGCGGTCGACTTTCACCAGGCGTCCGCCCACGTTGCCGGTCACGCCGACGGTGCCCAGGTTCGCTTTCCAGCGCGCGCCCAGGTGCAGGGTGGCGGTGCGCTCGCGCTGCTCGAACAGGCGCATCGGATCGTCCGCCACCCGGCCGGCAGGCTGGCCGTAGAAGGCGCGCACGCGGTCCGCCTGGTAGATCAGGAAGTCGCGCGAGGGCGTGTACCAGGGGCCACCCAGGCGGTCCAGGCCCGGCACCAGGGACTGGAATTCGGGGCCGAAGGCGGCCACCGGCGACGGCCGCACCGTGGTGTTGGGCAGGTCGTTGGCGCGTTCGCCGCTATGGAAGCTGACATCGCGCGACGACAGGCGGATGCCGCCGGTGAGCGCGGTGATGAAGCCGTCTCCGCCCATGCGGTACACCGCGTCGGTGCGGAACTGCACCTGCTCGCCGCGCGACTCACCCCAGTTCTGCACCATGCCGCGCAGGACGAACTGGTTCGGGTCGCGCAAGGGGTTGCCGGACGTCGGCGTGGTGATGGCGTTGTAGCCGCCATGGCCGTCGCGTCCATAGGTGTAAACCGCCGAGCTGGCGCCCGGGATCTGCTGGTCGACGATCACCGTGTCGTTGATGAAGTCCGAGCGCGAGAAGGCCAGGTTGCTGTCCAGGGACAGCTGGCCGCTGCGGTACTTGTGGCCGAAGTTCAGGAAATGGGTATCGGTGCGCTCCTTGACGCCCCAGGTACTGGTGGCGGTATAGGGATCCCAGTCGTAGGGATTGCCGAAGCGCGCGGCGGCGGCGTTGGCCGACTGGATCGGGCAGATCACGCCGTTCGGGGTATTGCAGTAGGCGCCCTGCGGCGCCAGCACCACGTTGCTCAGGCGCGGCGTCCAGGTGGCGATGTTGAGGATGTAGTCGACTTCGCTGCGGCCGCGGTAGCCGGTGCCCAGGTACTGGGCGATGAACTCGTTGTTCTGGTCCAGCTTCCACTGCACCGCGGCGTGCATGCTGCCGCGCCCACGGTCGCCGGCGTTGTAGATGCCGCCGATGTTCGGCAGCTCGCCCAGGCGGTCGCCCGCGCGCAGCGGCGCGATCGGCTGGTCGTCGTTCAGGCGCGTCGCGGTGCCGTCCGGGCTAACCGAGAAGATGCGGTCCGGCCGGTCGACCCACTGCACCGGATAGGCCCAGTGCTCCTTGTTGTAGGCGACGTCCACCAGCACGCCGACCTCGCCGTGGCGGGTGTTCCAGCGGTTGCTTAGCAACAGGCCGCCGCCCGGATTGGTCTTTTCCTTGCGCGCTTCGCTGCCCTCGACGTAGTTGCGGCGTCCCTCGAGGAAGCCGGTGACGGTATAGCCCTTGAAATCGAAGGGAGCGCGCAGGCGGATGTTGACCGCGCCGGCGATGCCGCCCTCGAACTGGTTGGCGGTGGCCGACTTGTACACGTCCAGGCCGGCGATCGACTGCACCGGCAGGTCCTGATACGACAGGCGGCGCCCGGTGCCGGTGAAGATCTCGTTGCCCTCGATCGTGGTCGCCACGTCGGGCAGGCCGCGGATGATGACGGTGCTCGTCTCGCCGCGGTCGCGCCCCACCTGCACGCCGGCGATGCGCTGCAGGGCGTCGCCGGCGGCGCGGTCGGGGAACTTGCCGATGTCGTCGGCATTGATCGAGTCCACCACCTGTTCGGCGTCGCGCTTGATCTGTTCGGCGGACCGGATGCTGCTGCGGATACCGCTCACGGTCACCGTGGCGATGCCGCCTCCGGCGGGCGCCGGAGCCGCGGCGCCGTCCTGGCCGGATTCGCGCGCCTGGCTTTCCGCAGTCGGCTGGGTGGCTTGCGTCGATTGTTGGGCGGCGGCGAAGCCGATATGGGCGCACAGCAGCATGACGGCCGCGCAAACTGGCCGGACTTTCAAGGTGCTCATCGAGGTCTCCTGAAAACGTTGGCGATGCCGGCGTCCTGGAGGACGGGCTCGCCGTTATTGGAATCGGGTTTGGTCATAAACATGAATTGCAATTCATAATTTATGACCAATATGACAAAACTATCCGAAATCGCACCGCAATGGCGCACTCAAGAAACGCGTGAATCGGGCCTGAAAGGAGCGACGGAATCGCGCTCCACCAGAGGGCAATCCATCTTCATGCTGGTGCGCCGGGACACCCCGCCATTGACCTGGGCGATCAAACTTTCTGCAGCCCAGTGGCCCATTTCGTAGTTTGGTAACAACACTGTCGTGAGTGGAGGCTGGGTATAACGGGCGATGTCCTGGTCGTCGTAGCCGACCACCGAGACCTGGCGCGGCACGTCCAGCCCGCGCTCGCGCACCGCCTCGATGGCGCCGACGGCCATCAGGTCGTTGGCGCAGAACAGGGCCGTGGGCGGGTCGGGCAGCGCCAGCAGCGCGCGCGCATGCTCGTGGCCGGTGCTGACCTGCCAGTCGCCCTCGCGCACCAGCTGTGCGTCGAAAGGAATGTCGCGGGTGGACAGGGCCTGGCGGTAGCCCTTGAGGCGTTCGGCAGCCGCCTCGATCCAGCCTTCGCCGTTGACCAGGCCGATGCGGCGGTGGCCGGCGTCCAGCAGGTGCATGGTGGCGGCAAAGCCGCCCAATACTTCGCTCGGCACCACCGAGGAGTACAGGCGATCGCGGGCGTGGCAGTTCAGCAGCACGGTCGGCACGCCGGCCAGCTGGCCCGGCACCGTGACCGCGCGCGTGAAGATGGTGGCGTAGACCACGCCCAGCAGCGACGGATCGCCCAGCACGCGGCCGAGGATGGCCTTTTCATACTCCGGATCGCTGCGGGTGGCGTACACCGACAGCAGGCAATCGTGCTGCCAGGCCGCGTCGCGCGCGCCGTCGATGGTCTGCATCGCATGCGGACTGGTGGACAGCTCGTCGGTGAGGTAGACGATCAGGTTGCGCTCGTGTTTCGGAGGCGGGTGGCCGGGCCGTTCGACCGGATAGCCAAGCTCGCGCGCGATGCGCAGCACCTTGTTGCGCGTCGCCGCCGACACCTTGGCGCCGCTCACGTGGTTGATCACCAGCGAGACGGTCGACTGCGACACCCCGGCCAGCTTGGCGATGTCGGTCATGGTGGGCCGGCGTGTGCGGCCCGGCTCGCTCATGGCGTCAAGGGCGCACGCGGCAGCGCGGCGCCGTCGGCATCGAACAGGTGGCCGTGCGCCGGGTCGAAGCCGAGCTGCACGCGGTCGCCGCGTCGCGGACACGGCGCATCGGGACGGCATTTGAGCGACACCATCTCCGGCACGCCGTCGACCTGGGCATAGACGATGGTGGCGTCGCCCAGGTATTCGACCAGGGTCACCGTGGCGGGAATGCCGGCGCCGTCCCCGGATTCGACCCGCAGGTGTTCGGGCCTGACGCCGAGGGTGACGCCGCTGCCCGGCGCCGCATGGGCGGCGTCGGCGGCCACGTGGACCAGCGCCCCGCTGGCCAGGCGCACATGCGCGGTCGCGCCCTCTTCCCCGGCCAGCGCTCCCGGCAGGAAATTCATGCGCGGCGAACCGAGGAAGCCCGCCACGAACTGGTTGGCGGGGCGCTCGTAGAGCTCGAGCGGCGTGCCGGCCTGCTCGATGCGCCCGCCATTGAACACGACGATCTTCTGGCCCAGGGTCATGGCTTCGACCTGGTCGTGGGTCACGTAGATCATGGTGGCGCCCAGTTCGCGGTGCAGGCGCGCCAGCTCCACCCGGGTCTGGCCGCGCAGGGCCGCGTCGAGGTTGGACAGCGGCTCGTCGAACAGGAACACCTCGGGCTTGCGCACGATGGCGCGCCCGATCGCCACGCGCTGGCGCTGGCCGCCCGACAGCGCCTTGGGGCGGCGCTCGAGCAAATGGCCGATCTGCAGGATCTCGGCGGCGCGCGCCACCCGCTGCGTGATCTCGGCGCGCGGTACTTTGGCCAGTTTGAGGGCGAAGCCCATGTTCTCGGCCACCGTCATGTGCGGATACAGGGCATAGCTCTGGAACACCATGGCGATCCCGCGGCTCGACGGCGCCACGTCGTTGCAGACCCTGCCGCCGATCTCCACGGTGCCGGCGCTGACGTCTTCCAGCCCGGCGACGATGCGCAGCAGGGTCGACTTGCCGCAGCCCGAAGGGCCGACCAGCACGACGAACTCGCCGTCCGCGATGTCCAGGTCGATCCCCTTGATGACCAGGTTGTCCTCGTACTGCTTGGTGATGCCTTGCAGGCGCACAGATGCCATGCTCTCTCCGTTATTTAGCCTTTGAGGCCCGTGGCGGCCAGGAAGCCGTGCGTCACGCGGCGCTGGAACAGCACATAGGCCAGCGCTACCGGCAGCGCGCCGATCAGCGCCGCCGCCATCAGCTGGGCGTAGATGACGCCATAGGCGTCGTAGGTCTGGGTCAGCCCCAGTGGAATCGTCATCATCTCGTTCGAGGTCACGATGATGAAGGGCCACAGGAAGTTGTTCCATGCCGCGATGAAGGTCACGATCGCCATCGCCCACACGATGTTGCCGGACACCGGCAGGTAGACGCTCCACAGGATGCGCAGCGGCCCGGCGCCATCCATCACCGCGGCCTCACGGAAGTCGGCCGGCACGGTATCGAAGAACTGCTTGAACACGTAGATCACCACCGGCGCCACCACCTGCGGCAGCACGATCCCCGCGTAGCTGTCGATCAGCCCCAGCTGGTTCATGATGCGGAACAGCGGCACCAGCAGGGCTTCAAAAGGGACCAGGAAGGACAGCATCGTCAGCCCGAACAGGAGCGTGCGGCCGCGGAAGCGCAGCTGGGAGAATGCATAGGCCGCCGTCAGGGACAGCGCCATCGTCAGCACCGTCACCAGCAGCGCGACCAGTGCACTGTTGAACAGCCAGCGACCGACCCGGCCCGCACCGAGGACCTTGCGGAAGGCGTCCAGCGTCCACTCCTGGGGCAGCCAATGGAACACCGCCGAGACGGTCTCATGCTCCGGACGCAGGGCCGTGCTCAATGCCCACAGCAGCGGCGCGACCCACAATGCCACCAGCAGCAGCGCCGCCACGGCGCCAATCAGGCTCCAGCCGGCGTTGGCGCGGTGTTGCAGTTTTCCGCTCATGCGCCCTCCCGCGACAGCCAGCGCGAGAACGCAGCCTGGCCAAGGGACAGCGTGACGACGATGGCGACGAAGGCCATCGCGATCGCCGCCGCATAGCCGGCGTCGCTCTGGATGAAGGCCGTTTCGTACATATAGTGAAGCGTCATGCGGGTAGTGTTGAAGGGCCCGCCGACGGTCAGGATATAGGTCTGGCCGAACACCTTCATCGATGCGATCAACTGCAGCACCAGGGCCAGGCCGACCACCGGGCGCATGGCGGGCCAAGTGATGGTGCGGAACAGGGTGAAGCCGCGTGCGCCGTCGAGCGCTGCCGCCTCGTACAGGTCGGCGGGAATGTTGCGCAGCCCGGCCAGGAACAGCAGCATGTTGAAACCCACCGTCCACCATACCGTAGCGAATGCGACCACGGGCAGGGCCCAGGTGACGTCGGCCAGCCACGCGCGCTGCGTATCGAAGATGTGGTTGATCACGCCCGACGAGGGCTGCAGCATCCAGTCGGCGATCAGGGTCATCACGGAGATCGGCAACACATAGGGAAGGAAAAAAGCGCCCTGGAGCAGCGGGCTGGCGCGGGTGAAGTGGTCGACCAGCAGCGCCATCACCAGGCCGAGCGCGGTCAAGGGGACCACGGTCAGCAAGGCGAAATAAAAGGTATTGCCGACGGCCGACCAGAACGACGGGTCCTGGGCCAGCGTGACGTAGTTCGCGAGACCGATGAAGCCATTGGTGCGGGTCAGGCTGCTGTCGGTCAGGCTCATGTAGAAGGTCTGGAGCACCGGCAGGAAGAAGAACAGCAGGAACACGATCGCGAAGGGCGCCAGCAGTGTGAAGGCCGACAGGGTTTCGCCACGCATGCTCTTGGCTTGCTTGCTTGCCATCGTTCCTCCTAGTAGCGCGGCGCGCGCTTGCGCAGCAGCAGTGCCGCTTCGGTTTCGAACATCCGCAAGGCCTGCGCGGGCGTCAGCTGGGACGACAGCGCCGCCGGCAGGTATTTGGAGGCCATCGCCTCCAAGGGCCCGGCCGCGCCCATGTACCAGGCGTCGGGCGCGTAGATCACGCTGCGCGCCACGTCGGCGTACAAACGGTTGGGCATCAGGGCCAGCGCGGCGGGAGACTCCGCCACCGGCCGGTAGGCCAGCACGTGGCCCCCCTCCGCCCAGGTCAGGGAATGCTTGCTGACGAAGGCGATGAAGCGCATCACCGCATGCAGCTTCTGCGGCGACATCGGCCTGCCTTCGTTAATCGGGAGCGCGAAGGCATGCGAGTCGGCCCAGACGCTGTCGTTGCCGTACATGCGCGGCAGCGGGACGATGCCGTATTCGAAACCGAGCGTGCCGCGCTGCGTCGCGCGCACCATCTCGGGCACTTCCCACACGCCGTTGATCATGAAGCCGGCATTGCCGCCCATGAACTGGCTGGTCGAGGCCTGGTAATTCAGGCCGGCCTGGGCATAGCCCTTGGCAAACCAGTCGCTGATGCGGGCGAGCGAATCGACGCCTGCGGCGCCGTAGGCGAAGCGGCCGTTCTGGATCAGGGGCGCATTGCGCTGAGCCAGCATGGAGAGCCAGACCCGCCACACGGCGTAGGAGCTCTGGTTGCTTTCCATCGTCATGCCGGGCCGCCCGGTGGCCTGGCGCACCGCGCGGAAGGCATCCGTCAGGGCATCGATGCCCTGGATCGGCTTGAGCTGTCCGCCGGCATCGAGCAGGCCCGCCCTGCCGACCAACTGCTTGTTGTAGTACAGGACCAGCGGGTGCAGGTCGAGCGGGATCGCGTAGGTACGGCCGGCGTGCTGGGACTTCTGCCACTGGCGCGGATAGAAATCGACGGGCTTGAGACCTGCCTCGGCCAGCTCGCCGGGCGCGATCGGCCGCAGCACCCCGCCGCCGGCCAGGTTGGTCATGCGCGACAGGTGGACGGTCGCGATGTCGGGACCGGCGCCGACCACCGAGGACGTGATCAGCTTGGTGTAGAACGGCTCGCCCCACTTGAGCGTGGTGCTGACCACGCGCGCTTCGCGCTGGCTGGCATTGAACTTCTCCACCAGCTCCGCCATGCGCGCCCCGTCGCCGCCGCTCAGCAGGGTCCACATGCGCACCTCGACCTGCGCGAAGGCTGATGTGGGCGCACACAGTAAGGCCGTAAGCACTGCGCCGGCGAGGCGCACCGTGAATGGGGTCAAGCCTGTCTCCTGGATCGATCGGGTGGGAAGCCACTCTTTTATCATTAATAGTAGCAAATAATTATTAATGAGGGCTGTCCTGCAGGCACTACTGTGTGCGCGGTAGAATCGGCCTTTTGGCTGGTGGTGTCGGTATGTGGATCGGAGTGTTGTGCGGCCTGCTCGCAGGGGCGATGTGGGGACTGGTGTTCATCGCGCCCGCGCTGTTGCAGGATTTCTCGCCGCTGGAACTGGCCGTCGGCCGGTATACCGCCTACGGCGCCATGGCCCTGGCCCTGCTGCTGCCGCGCCTGAAATCGCTGCTGGCCACCCTGGTCGCGTCTGACTACGCGGCGCTGCTGCGCCATGCGCTGGCCGGGAACATCGTCTATTACATGCTGCTCGCGGCGGGCGTGAAGTATGCCGGCGTCGCCCCGACTTCCCTCATCATCGGCATGCTGCCGGTGGTGGTGACCCTCCTGGGCCGCAACGATCACGGCGCCGTGCCGCTGCGCCGGCTGGCGCTGCCGCTGCTGCTGGTGGCGGCCGGCATTGCCTGCATCAACGTCGACAGCTTCCTGCATGCCGGCCCCGCGGCCTCCCTCGCCCACATCGCGCTGGGCGTGGCCTGCGCCGCCGGCGCCCTGCTGTGCTGGAGCTGGTATGCCCTCGACAATGCGCGCTACCTGAAGCGCAACCCGCAGTTCTCGAGCGCCCAGTGGTCGGCGCTGTACGGCCTCGCGACCGGCGTGATCGCCCTGGTTCTCGGCGCCGGCGCCTGGGCCTTCGGCAGCGCCGCGCCGGCGGCCCCGGCACGCGACTGGCAGCTGTTCTGGACCTGCAATGCCCTGCTCGCGCTGGGCGCATCCGTCATCGGCAACCAGCTGTGGAACATCGCCAGCCGGCGGGTGCCGGTGACGCTGTCGGGACAGCTGATCCTGTTCGAGACCCTGTTCGCGCTCCTGTATGGCTTCCTGTACCGCGGCCATGGCCCGCGCCTGCTCGAACTGGCCGCCATTGCGCTCCTGGTGGCGGGCGTGACCTGGTCGGTCCACGCCCATGCCGGTGACGCGCGGGATTCAGGGCAGGCGCTCGACCCGGACCTCGTCGAAGGTAGCGGCGTGGCCGGCGCCGCCCATCGCCACCAGCCCTAGCCTGCGCTTGCTGCCCAGCCGGTGGGTCCAGGTGGTGCCGCCGACCCAAGGCTCCCTGAACTTGCCCTCCGCCGCGGACCAGGCCGTGTAGTGCTCCTCGTTCCCCTCGCGCCGGATGTCGATGCGCAGCCAGGTCCACTCGCCGGGCGTGCCGGCGACCGTATTGCCGTAGCGCGGATAGCCGCGTTCCACCGGCGCCAGCTCCTTGCCGAATTCCACCTGGCGTAGTCCGTCGTGGGCCAGTTCGACCAGCTTGACGTAGTTGTCGTCGTCGCGCATCACCACGATCCCCGCCTGCACCGGCTTATCGCAGCAGTCGAGCGGCGCGTCCAGGCGCAGGCGCACCAGGATGCGCAGGTTCCCTTCCGGCAGCGGCGTCGCCAGCACCGCGGCGCTGTTGGTGTCGACGTGCAGGTCGGTGGCCTGGGTCGACAGGCGCAGGCCCGGCTGGCCAGTTGCCCAGCTGCCGGCGGCGCGCGGGCGGACCCAGCTCCAGCGCGCATCCAGCCGCTCCTTGTCGAAGCGCTCGCTCCACAGGGGGGTGGTCGCGACCGGCGTATGCGGCGCCGGCGGCGCCCCGTAGTACGGCCCCGGCGCGATCGCCGGGCGCGGCTGGGGCGAATCGGATGGACCGAGGCCGCGGTTAACCACTGGCCAGCCATCCACCCACTCGATCCGGTCCAGCAGCAGCGGGCGCCGCGTGAGCTTGTCCTCGACGCTGAAGTAGCCCTGGTTGCGGTCGACCGCGTGGTACAAGGTCCACCACTGCCCGGCCGCATCCTGGAACACGGCATTGTGGCCGGCGCCGATCCAGCGGTTGCCGTTCTGCGGCAGCACCGGGGCGCCGCCGGCGCGCGCCGCCGCCATGTCATTGCCCTGCCGGTCGAGGAAAGGACCTTCCGGGCTGGTGGCGCGGCCGACCATCAGCGCATAGCCGGTCAGCGGTCCCCTGCAGCAGTCGGTGGTCGAGGCGAACAGGTACCAGTACTTGCCCACCTTGACCACTTCCGCGCCTTCGTAACGGTTGGCGGCGGCCACGCGCACCGCATCTCCCTCGACCCGCAGGCCGTCCTTCGAGAGCCGCTGCACGTAGATGCCGCCGCCATAGCTGCCATAGTAAAGGAAGCGGTCGCCCTGCTCGTCCTCAACCACGTCGGGGTCGAAGGTCCAGTGGAAATTGCAGCCTGCGCCGGCGCGCCGCGGCGGCACCACCAGCTGCTCCGCCGCCTTCCACGGGCCGGCGGGCGATGCGCTGGTCGCGACCGCGATGGCGCTGTCGGACTCGCAACCCTTCTCCGGGCTGTGTTTGTCGGCGACGTCGGTCACCGTGAAGTACAGGTAGTAGCTGCCGTTCTGGTACACCGGCTCGGGCGCCCACAGGCCGGCCTTGGATCCCGCGATGCCGGCCGGGCGCTGCTCGAAGGAGTCGCGCACGAAGTACCAGTTGACCAGGTCGACCGAGCGGTAGACCGGCATCATGCGAAATTTCCAGCCTTGGCCGTCGCGTTCCTTGTGGCTGACCGGATCCATGGTGCAGTACAGGTACCAGACCGTCGGCGTCGAAGTGCGGTCGCGCAGCAGCGCGGGGTCGGCGCAGCTTTCGGCCAGGCTGCCGTCGGCCAGGCGCAACGGGAGCGGGTTGGTATAGGTGGTGGCGGCGGGCGGCTGGGCACTGGCCGCGCAGGACAGCAGCAGGGTCGCCAGCCAGGCGTGCACTCGCAGGGATCGGATCATGGGGTCTCCTCTTCGGCGCCGGCGGCGGGCGCAATTCTTTGTTGCCTGAAAAATATTCTAAACGTCGCCTTGGAGGCGCACGGCTCACCGGGTTTTCTTGCTAATTTGTTCAATTCAAGCACTTGAATGTTGTAGCTGCGTGATATTTCCGTTCAATTATTTTTGTAGGACTATTGCCCGTTGTCACTACCTGCTAGACTGCCCGATCCCGTCCTCGCGGACGGACAAATGTTATCAAAATAAAACAAAATTCAGGCGCGCAGCCATACAGCGCCAATAAGAAGAAACCGGGGAAGTCGTTCATGAAAGCCAAGCAGGTCCGTCCAGCACAGAAGTTGCTGGCCGTTGCAGTCTCGAGCATCGCATGTGGAGTGGTCCAGGCGCAGGATGTGCCGGCCACCCATATTCAAGACAAGGCCGTGCCGGAAGTGCTGGTCACGGCGCAGCGCACCGTTTCCGCTGCCTCGCGCACGCCGCTTGCCATGAGCGTGGTGCAGGGCGAGCAGCTGCGCGAGCTCGGCATCGACAACCCGGCGTCGCTCGGCTCGCGCCTGCCGAACGTGCACATCGACCAGGCTTTCTCGGGCCTGCGCGTGACGATCCGCGGCATCAGCAACAGCGACACCACCGACAAGGGCGACCCGTCGGCCGCCTTCATGCAGGACGGCGTCTACATCGCGCGCCCAGCCGGCCAGACCGCCAACTTCCTCGACGTCGAGCGCATCGAAGTGCTGCGCGGCCCGCAGGGCACGCTGTACGGCCGTAACACCACGGCCGGCCTCGTCCACGTGATCTCGAAAGCGCCGACCGCCCAGCTGGAAGGCCGCGTCGCCCTGGAGGCAGGCAGCTACGGCAACCGCAAGCTGGAAGGCGTGATCAACGTGCCGGTGAACGATGCGCTCGCCCTGCGCGCCGCCGTCAGCACCCGCAAGCAGGACCCCTTCCTGAAGAACAAGCAGGGCACGCGCTTCAGCCCCGGCATGGACCGCGACGACCGCGATGCGCGCCTGAGCGCAAAGCTGACGCTCGGGCGCGAGGCCGCGCTGCTGGTGCGCTACGACCACAGCGAAGTGAGCAACAACAACGACCGCTTCGTCCCCGACACCAATTTCTACACCGGCGTCGCCACGGGCGCCCCGGTCTGGAAGGCCGGCAGCACCGACGAGCGCCTGAGCATGGGCTTCCGTCCGGCCAACATCGCCCCGGTGCAGGGCGCGCAGGATCGGCGCGCGCGCGGCCTGTCGGCGGACCTCAGCTGGAACCTGGGCCCGGCCACCGTCTACTACCTCGGCTCGCACCGGGAGCTCGACCAGCAGATGGTCAACAACTATTACTATCGGCTGTCGCCGGCCCTGGCGCTCGGCGTGATCAACAGCTACGACGGCGCCAACACCCAGGACTCGCACGAACTGCGCATCGCCACCAACGACGGCGGCCCGCTCAGCGCCCAGGGCGGCCTGTACTACTTCAGTGAGCAATCCGATACCAGCTACGTCTTCCAGGGCCTGCGCCCGGTCGGCCTGCCGCCCTACTATTCCTTCCCGCTGGTGACCGAAGCGAAGAGCCGCGCCGTCTTCGGCCAGCTGACCTGGCGGGTACGCGAGAACCTGCGACTGACGGCCGGCGCGCGCCGCACCCTGGATCACAAGTGGCGCGTCGGTTCGACCGACTTCCAGCAGGGCCCGGCCTTCAACCCGGCCCTTGATCGCCGCCTGCTGAACGCAGCCGACCTGTCGACCGCGCGCACCACCTGGCGCCTCGGTGCGGAGCTCGACCTGGCCCCGGCCACCCTGGCCTACCTGAGCCTGGCCACCGGCTACAAGGCCGGCGCCTTCAACGACGGCTGCGTCGCCGGCACCAGCGCCCTCGGCATCCCCTGCCCGGCCGCCGCCGCGGTCACGCCCGAATTCCTCTACTACCAGCCGGAGGAGCTGCGCGCCTGGGAGACCGGCCTGAAGTCGCGCCTGCTGGGCGGGCGCCTGACCTTCAACGCCGCGGCCTTCTACTACGGCTACACCAACCTGCAGCTGACCGGGAATGCGATCGTGGCCGGCGCCCCGCGCCTGCTGACCCGCAACGCCGGCGCCGCGCGCAGCCGCGGCATCGAGCTCGATGGCGAACTGCGCGTCGGCAGTGGCGGCCGCTTGAACTACGGCGTGAGCCTGCTCGACGCGGAGTACGTGCGCTACATGGCCACCCCGGCGGTGTCCTGGGGCGGCCGCAAACTGGACCGCGCGCCCAGCCACGTGTTCACGCTTGGCTACCAGCAGCGCGTTGCGATCGGCGGCGGCCAGCTGACCGGCGGCGTGGTCACCCGCGCCAGCGCCGCCTACCAGATCGCGGTCCCAAGCCAGCTGCTGGTGTACCGCGTGCCTTCGCACACCAGCACCGACGCGACCCTGGCCTGGCAGCCGGACCGCGCACGCTGGAGCGTGCTGGCGCGCGTACGCAATATCGAGAACAAGGTGCGGCCGTCGATCATCGACAGCTTCGGCATGACCACGCCGACCGCGCCGCGCACCGCGGACCTGCGCTTCGACCTGCGGTTCTGACAGGCCCCGAGGCTGGTCCCGGCCCTAACATGGAGGATGCCGCATGAACGGCGTGGAGATGCAGAAGGTCCTGGTCGCCGACGACGACGCGGTGAACCGCGAGGTGCTCGGCGAGCTGCTGAAACCCGAATACACGGTGCTGCTGGCCAAGAACGGCGCCCAGACCCTGGAGCGCGCCGCGCGCCACCTGCCCGACCTGATCCTGCTCGACGTGATGATGCCGGACATGGATGGCTATGAGGTACTGCGGCGCCTGCGGGCCGACGCGCAGACCGCGCACATCGCGGTGATTTTCATCTCCGGCCTGGACCGCCCGGAGGACGAGGCCAACGGCCTCAAGATGGGCGCCTCGGACTACATCACCAAGCCCTTCAACCAGACCGTGGTGATGGCGCGCGTGGCCCTGCACCTGCAGGTGGTGCGCCAGCGCCGCATGCTGGAGCGGCTCGCGAACATCGACAGCCTGACCGAACTGGCCAACCGGCGCCGCTTCGACGAGGTCTACGCGCTCGAATGGCAGCGCGCACGCCGCGCCGGGCGCCCGCTGTCGCTGGCCCTGCTCGACATCGACGCCTTCAAGCAATACAACGACCGCTACGGCCACCCGGCCGGAGACCGCGCGCTGCGCGCGGTGGCGCGGCTGGCGGCAGGCAGCATGCGGCGTCCCGGCGACCTGGCCGCCCGCTACGGCGGCGAGGAGATTGTGCTGCTGCTGCCGGAGACAGGCGCGCCGGAAGCACGCCAGGTCGTGGAGCAGCTGCGCGAGGCCGTCGCCGGCTTGACCATCGCGCACGAGGCTTCGAGCGTGGCGCCGGTGCTCACCGCCAGCGTGGGCGGCGTCACCCTGGAACCGGGCGGCCTGGAGGCCGCATCCGAACTGTTCGAGGCGGCCGACGCCCAGCTCTACCGCGCCAAGCAGGCCGGCCGCAACCGCGTGCTGTGGCGCGAGCCGGACGGCGCCGCCTCTTCCCTTGAAAGTCCCCGACCTTGAGCACTCTTCGCATTCTCGTCCGTCTCCTGGCGCTGCTGCTGGCGATGGCGCTCCTGCCGGCCCAGGCGGCCGGCCTCCAGCTCACCCGCGGCGGCGAGCGCGTCGAAGCCTGGCCCGCGGTGAGCATCCTGCGCGACCCCGGGGGCAAGCTTGATGCCGCCGGCGCGCTTGCCCGCAGCGCGCAGTTCGTGCGTCCCGACACGGCCTACGCCACGCTCGGCATGCAGCCAGGCACCACCTGGGTGCGCATCCCGCTCTCGGTGGCGGCCGACGCCCCGGGCGGCTGGGTGATGCAGATCGACTTCGCCCTGCTCGACGAAGTCGACGTCCACCTTGAAAACGCCGCCGGCCTGCGCCAGGTCGCCAGCCTGGGGCGGATGCAGACACCCGCCGGCGACAGCCTGAAAGGCCGGGTGCCTGCCGCCGTGCTGCGCCTGGCGCCGGGCCAGGACTATACGGTGCTGCTGCGCGTCGCCTCGGTCGGCCCGAAGATCCTGCCGATCAGCTTCAGCCAGCCGCATTCGATCCTGTCCGACGCCCTGTCCGAACAGATCCTGCAGGGCCTCCTGCTGGGACTGCGCATCACCCTGTTCCTGTATGCGGTCGGCCAGTGGCTGACATTGCGCGAGCCGCTGTTCGGCAAATACGCCCTGCTCGCGGCCGGCGTGACCGTCTATTCCGCCTGCTGGTTCGGCACCGCCGGCCAGTACCTGTGGCCAGGCAATGCCTGGCTGCTGGAGCACGCAGCCGGCATCGCCTCCATCATGGCCTCCTGCGGCGCCTACCTTTTTGTCGAGCAGTCGCTGGCGCGCCCGGGGAAGGACCGCATCTTCAGCATCCTGATGAAGACCTTCGCCGGCCTGTGCCTGGTCACCGCCGTCGGCTTCGGCACGGGCCTGATCGGCCACGCCAAACTGGTGCTGATCGTCGGCACCCTCGGCATCATGCCGATGCTGCTCGGCCTGCCCGGGGCCTTCCGCCGCGCCCGCGCCGGCGACCCGGTCGGCACCTACTTCCTGATCGGCTGGGCGGTCGCCTTCGCGTCCTCGCTGATCACGGCGCAGCTCATCAACGGCAAGCAGCCGGCCAACTTCTGGACCATGCACGCACTGGTGTTTGGCAGCACCTTCGACATGCTGGTCTTCATGCGCATCCTCGGGCTGCGCACCAAGGCGATGCAGAGCGCGATGCTGCGCGCCGAGGCGAGCACCCGGATGAAATCGGAATTCCTGGCCAATATGAGCCACGAAATCCGCACCCCGATGAACGCCATCATCGGCATGAGCCGCCTGGCACTGATGCGCGAACCGTCGCCGGCCCTGCGCAACTACCTGGACAAGATCCTGGGCGCGAGCGAGCACCTGATGGGCATCATCAACGACATCCTCGACTTCTCGCGCATCGAGGCGGGCAAGCTGGCGATCGAAGCCGTGCCTTTCAAGCTCGACGACATGTTCGAGCAACTGGGCAGCCTGACCGACGTCAAGCTCGAATCGCGCGGTATCGAACTGATCTTCCGGGTCGGGCCCGGCGTGCCGGCGCGCCTGGTGGGCGACCCGCTGCGCCTGGGCCAGGTCTTGATCAACCTGACCGGCAACGCCGTCAAGTTCACCGAGCACGGCGAGATCGTCGTCGCCGTGGAAGTCCTGAAGCAGGAAGGCCGTCAGGTGACGCTGGGCTTCTCGGTGACCGACACCGGCATCGGCATGACGCCGGAACAGCTCAAGCGCCTGTTCCAGTCCTTCAGCCAGGCCGACAGCTCGACGACCCGCAAGTATGGCGGCACCGGCCTGGGGCTGTCGATTTCGCGCCGCCTGGTGGAGCTGATGGGCGGCGAGATCAGCGTCACCAGCAGCCCGCAGGCCGGCAGCCGCTTCAGCTTCACGCTGCCGCTGGAGCTGCCCGGCGACGCGGCCGCCCTGCGCCCGGCCCTGCTGCCCGACCTGCGCGCGCTGGTGGTGGACGACAGCGCCACCGCGCGCGCCGCCTTGTCCGAGATGCTGGGCGCCCTCGGCCTGCGCGCCGACAGCGTGGCCTCCGGCGAGGAAGCCTTGGTCCTGCTCGCGCGCGCCGCCAACGACGGCCAGCCCTACGGCATCGTGCTGATGGACTACCTGATGCCGGGCCTGGACGGCGTCGCGACCATCCGCCGCATCCGCCACGACGCGCGCGGACAGGCGGGCCGCGCCACGCCGGCGATCCTGATGATCTCGGCCTTCACCCGCGAGGCGGTGCTGGAGCAGCAGGGCGAACTGCCGGTCGATGCCTTCCTCCACAAGCCGGTCGGCCCGGCCCTGCTTTACCACAGCCTGCTGCAGGTGCTGCATCCGCAGGCTGGCAGCGCGGAACCGCCCCGCTCCCCGGGCGCGCCCGACCTGCCGCGCCTGGACGGCGCCCGCATCCTGCTGGCCGAAGACAATGCCAACAACCGCGAAGTGGCGCTCGACTTCATGGCCGCCGCGCGCATGCAGGTCGACGTCGCTTTCAATGGTGTCGAAGCGTTGCGCATGGCGAAAGACGGTGACTACGACCTGGTGCTGATGGACATCCAGATGCCCGAGATGGACGGCCTTACTGCGGCCCGCGAGATCCGCGCCGTCGCGCGCCTGCGCGAACTGCCGATCGTCGCGATGACCGCGCACGCGCTCGACAGCGACCGCGCGCAGAGCCGCGCAGCCGGCATGAACGACCACGTCACCAAGCCGATCGACCCCGACCTGCTGTTCTGCACCCTGCTGAAGTGGATCGACCCGGCCCGGCTGCAGGGCCGTCCGCTGCCGCCGGCCCCGGCCAGTTTGCCCACGCCGGCTCCGGATCCGGCATTGCCGGTCCTGCCCGGAATCGACTGGCGCCTGGCGCTGGAAAGCGTGGACGGCAACCGCCACCGCCTGCAGAAACGCGCAGCCAGCTTCGTGCGCGAGTACGCGAGCGCCCCGGCGATCCTGCGCGAGGCGCTCGCCACCGGCAACTACGCCCCCCTGCAGTCGCTGGCGCACAACCTGAAGTCGGGCGCGGCCTACGTGGGCGCGGTCGAACTGGCGGCCTGCGCGAGCCGGATCGAACAGGAGCTGCGCCTCGGGCAGTTAGAGCGGATCGGGGTGCAGCTGCCGGTGCTGGTGACCGCGGCCGAGATCGTGCTGGCCGGCCTCGCCCGCGTGGCCGCGCCGGTGCTGCCGGGACCGGCCGTCCCGGAGGCGCTGGCAGCCGTCATCGCCCGCCTCGGCGCCTACTTGCGTCACGACGACGCGCGCGCCGAAGACGCCTTGGCCGAGCTCGAGCAGTTACTGGCACACGAACAGGCGCAGACCGTTGCCCCGCCGCTGGCGGCGCTGCGGCGCGCCGTGTCCGACATCGAGTATGGCGCGGCACTGGCGCCGCTCGCCGCCCTGGCAGCGCAACTCGAGGCCACCAGCCACCAGGGCTAGCTTCAGCCTCGGCAGACCAGGCCGAAGCGGGTCGCCTCGCAGCCGCGCTTCAGGCAGGCGGTGGCGTGGTAGCCCGCGGCGCGGCACAGGCGCAGGGTCTCGGTGAGCGGATTGTCGACCGGTGGCGGCGCCGGTTCCTGGACCACGGCGCGCGGCGGCGCCGGCCTGGTGGAGGGTTTGGCGCGCGCCAGCATCCGTTCACGAGGTGGCTTCGGCACGGCTTTCTTCACTACCGGACGCTCACGCTTCACCGGTACGGCGGCAAGCGGCCGGCGTTCCGGCGCAATCTTCACCACGGGTTTCTCTTCCGGCGGCGCGACCGCGGGCAAGGCGGCGACCGGCTCGGGCGGCAGCATCCGGAGCGGTGGCAGCTCGGCTTCCACCGGCGTCGGTACAGGGTCCGGGATCGGCGCCGCCGCCACCAGGGGTGCGACCGGCGCCTGCGCCACGGGTGCAGGCGTATGGTCGGCCACCACGGCCAGCGTCGATTCCACCTGGGTCTCGCGGTACATCCACGCGGCGGTGGCGACCACGGCCGCCAAGGCGCCCAGGCCTGCCGTCCAGCCAAGCGCCTTGCGGCCCCAGCGTTCTGTCCAGGGTGCGGGTTCGGGCGGCAAGGGCCTGGCCCAGTCCGGATGGGGGCTGGAGAACGAAGCGACTTCCGGCGCGATTGTCGGGGCCGGGCGCGGCGCTTCCGGCGCCGGCGTGGCCTGTGCCCGTGGTGGTGGCGATGCGGCGCGGCTGCGCCAGACGCCCGCGCGCTGGCGCGAACGCGGCTCGGGAGCCGCGGCTGGCGCCGCAGCCTCGACTGGCCGTACGGGACGTACCGGCCGCGCCGGCAAGGGCGACTGGCTGTCGCCGAAATCTTCCAACAACTGGTTCTTCATGGGCGAGGCCTGCTTTCGAACAAGCCGAGTGTAGCCCAATCATCGGAATCTTGCGTGCTGCAGTGCGGCACGCACGCCACACCAGCCGGGCCTCAGGCCTTGGCCGGGCGGTGCGTAATGACGCGGTAGATATACCAGGCCAGCAGGATGCCGAAGATGCCCTTCGACACCGGGTCGACGTATTTCGCCACCTGTTCGTAATTACTTTCAAGCAGGTACCCGGCGCCGGTCAGGACGCCGGTCCAGGCCAGCGATCCGATCGATGAGAACAGCAGGAACTGGCCCAGCGACATGCAGGCAAGGCCGGCCGGGACCGAGATCAGGGTGCGGATGGCGGGAATCAGGCGGCCGAACAGCACCACGGAACGCCCGTGTTTGTCGAAGGCGGCGATGGATTTGTCGATGTCCTCGCCGGTGACGGTCATCCAGCGCGCGTGGCGGTCGGCGAATTTCTTCAGGCGTTCCTTGCCGTACACGCGGGCGCCGTAGTACCAGGGCAAGGCGCCGGCGATCGAGCCGGCGGTGCCGGCCGCCAGCACGCCCACCACGTTCAGGTCGCCCCGCGCGGCGACGAAGCCGGCGAAAGGCATGATCAATTCCGAAGGAATGGGAGGGAAGATATTTTCGAGCGCCATCAGAAGGAAGACGCCCAGGTAGCCGCTACTTTGCAGGAATTCGGTAATGAACTTGAACATGGTCGATCGCCAGTGACATGGTTGAGGCGACGTTATCATGTTGTCATAAATGCTTGCGCCCGCCTGAAGCTCCGGTACCATGCGGCATTCGCCGTAAGCACTTTCACAAGAACAAAGGATTGCAATTGCTGAAGCTCAGCCTGGATGCCCTCGAGATCGTCGAAACCATCGCCCGCAAGGGGTCCTTCGCCGGCGCCGCGAAGGAACTGTTCCGTGTTCCCTCTACCATTTCGTATACCGTCTCCAAGCTCGAAGACGACCTGGGCGTGCGCCTGTTCGACCGCTTCGGACCCAAGGTGGCCCTGACGCCGGCCGGCAAGGAGTTGCTGAAGGAAGGCCGCTACCTGCTGCGCGCCGCCGGCGACCTCGAGTCGCGCGTGCGCCGCGTCGCCTCCGGCTGGGAAACCGAGCTGTCGATCGGCATGGATTCGATGCTCTCGCCCAGCGGGCTGGAACCGGACATCGCGGCCTTCTACGAGGTCGCCGACCAGACCCGCCTGCGCCTGGTGCGCGAGGTGCTGTCCGGGACCTGGGATGCGCTGCTCGACCGCCGGGTCGACCTGCTGGTGGGCGCCGCCGGCGAAGGCCCTTCGGGCGGGGGCTACACGGCCGAGCCGATCGGCAGCAGCAGCTTCGTGTTCGCAGTGGCCCCGAGCCATCCGCTGGCGGCGATCGACCGCCCGCTCGACAAGGCGGATTTGCTGGACTACCGCGCGGTCGCGGTGTCGGACTCGGCGCGCCAATTGGGCCCGCGCACCGTAGGCCTGCTGTTCGGCCAGGACATGCTGGCGGTGCCGGACATGGAGACCAAGTACTCCTTCCAGCTGCGCGGCATCGGCTTCGGCTTCCTGCCCGAAGCCTGGGCCCGTCCCGCCGTCGAGGCCGGCCTGCTGGTGGAAAAACAGGTGGTCGAACCGAAGCCGGACGAGACTTTCTACCTGGCCTGGCGCAGCGGCGAGGAAGGCGCGGCCCTGGGGTGGTGGCTCAAGCGCCTGCGCGAACAGTCGCCCTTTGACCGCATGATGGCGCGCCACTGCCACGAGGCAGAGCGCGCCGCCCAGTTAGGGGCGACATAGACGAAGCTACTCTTGGGGTGCAGTGCGCCGATCCATGCGCCAGGGTTCAGCTGGCTTCGGTCGTGATGTCGATAGTGCCCGTCAGGGTTTTATGCACGGGGCACTTGTTCGCGATTTCGGTCAGGCGCTGGCGCTCTTCCGCTCCCAGCGCGCCGACGTACTCGATGTGGCGCTGGAAGGCGTAGCCACCGTCGCGCGGACCATGGGCGATGCGCACCCGCACGTCGTCCAGCTGCATGCCCTTGCGCCGGGCGTACATCGTCACCGTCAGCGTCGTGCAGGCAGCGAGCGCGGCGGCTAGCAGGTCGTGCGGTTCCGGCCCCGTGTCCTCGCCGCCGAAGGCTTCCGGCGCATCGCTCAGCAGCTGGTGCCGGCCGACCGTGATCACCTGCTGCAGCTTGCCCTGTCCTTTTTGTGCGCTCACTTCCATAGCATTCCCCTTGTCGTTTTGGCTTACTGCGGCAGATCGAAGACCAGGATTTCGGCCGCTTCGGCCTGCTCCAGGCGCACCGCATCTTCCTCGGTGACTTTCAGCGCGTCGCCGCCCTGCAACTGCACGCCGTTGACCGTGGCGCGGCCGCGGATCACGTGGACATAGGCCTGGCGCCCTTCGGCCAACTGGTGGCTCAGCGCATCGTCACCGTTCATGATGGTGGCGTAGATCGACGCATCCTGGCGCATCGACACCGAACCTTCGCGGCCGTCATGCGAGGCGATCAGGCGCAGGCGGCCCTGCTTCGACGCGGTATCGAAATGCTTTTCTTCGTAGCCCGGCGGCTCGTTGGTGGTGTTTGGCTCGATCCATATCTGCAGGAAGTGCACGCCCTCTTCCTTCGAGTGGTTGAACTCGCTGTGCACCACACCGCTGCCGGCGCTCATGCGCTGGACGTCGCCGTAACGCAGCACCGAACCGTTGCCCATGCTGTCCTTGTGCTCCAGCGCGCCTTCCAGCACGTAGGAGATGATTTCCATGTTGCGGTGACCGTGCGACTCGAAGCCGCGGCCGGGCGACACATGGTCCTCGTTGATGACGCGCAGCGGACCGAAGCCCATGTGCTTCAGGTCGTAGTAGTGGCCGAACGAGAAGCTGTGCTGGGATTTCAGCCAACCGAAGCTGGCGGCGCCGCGTTCATTGCTTTTACGTACGTTCAACATGGTGTTCTCCTTGTGTGTTGGTTGACCATCGAAGGCTTCGATCATCAGCGTCCTGCCGTCTGGCCTAGCGCTGCGTCGCTTTGTTCGATGCGATGGAGCCATTATGCGCGTCGAGCGGAGAATTGAAAAACGAGTAATTTACCGGCTATCCATCGAATTTTTCGATCATGAGAGACGCAGGTCGGCGTCGGCAGCGAACAGTTCGCCGAGCCAGCCGGCGAAGGCCTGCAGGCGGGCACTGGCCATGCGACCCTGCGGGTAGACCAGCGAGACCGGCATGCTGGTCGGCGCCACGCCCGGCAGCACCTCGACCAGCCCGCCGCTCTCCAGCCAGGGCCGCGCCTGGTAGCGGCCGACCTGGGCCAGGCCCAGGCCCTGCAAGGCGCACAGCAGGTTGGCTTCGGCGTCGTTCACTGCGATCGCGCTGCGCAGGGCCAGCTTGTGCGTAAGGCCGGCGTCATGCAGTTCCCAGTCGAAAGCGCGCCTGGTGCGTCCTGAAAAGTGGACGATGCCCTCGTGTCCTTCGAGTTCGGCGAGCGTGGCCGGGTTGCCGTGCGCCGCCAGGTAGGCCGGCGCGGCGGCGATCAGGAAGCGCATGCTGCCCAGTGGCCGCGCGACCAGGGACGAATCCTGCAGGACGCCCACCCGCACGGCGCAGTCGAGCCCTTCCTCGGTCAGGTCGACCAGGCGGTCGCTGAGGGTGATGGTGAGGGCGATGCCGGGATAGGCGGCGCGGAACTCCCCCAGGCGCGGCACGATGCGCGCGCGCCCCAGGGTGCCCGGCAGTTCGACCCGCAGCAAGCCCTGCGGCCCCTTGCCCTGCTCGCCGAGGAAGGGCGCTTCGGCGGCCTCGATCGCGGCCAGGATCTCGGCGCACTGCTGATGGTAGCGTTCGCCCTCGGGCGTGAGCGACAGCCGGCGGGTGGTCCGCTGCAGCAGGCGTGTGCCCAGGTGCGCTTCGAGCGCCTGCATGCTGGCGGTAAGCGAGGCGCGCGGCAGGTTCAGGGTCTCGGCCGCCTTGGTGAAACTGTTCGCCTCGACGATCCGCACGAACACCTGCATCGCCTTGATTCGGTCCATGTCGCTCCGGATGGCTGTGTGAATGCTCCGATTATGCCGCAGCGCGGGCGCTCCGGGCGTGCTCCCCCGCAGCGCGCCCTGTGGTCTAATCTTCGAATCGCACCACATGGAGCCATCGATGCAGCCTGCCCCCAACCCCATTGAGCTCGACGAAGACACGCTCGCCTTTGTACGCGGCGTTTTCCAGCACGCGCGGGCCGGCGACACGGAAGCGCTGGGCGCCCTGCTGGCCCAGGGCCTGCCGCCGAACCTGCGCAACGAACGCGGCGACAGCCTCCTGATGCTGGCCTGCTACCACGGCCACGCCGACACGGCGCGCGTGCTGCTCGAGCACGGGGCCGATCCGGAACTGATGAACGACGCCGGCCAGACTCCGCTCGCCGGGGCTGCCTTCAAGGGCGACCTGGCGGTAGCGACCCTGCTGCTGGACCATGGCGCGCGGGTCGATACCGCCGGCCCGAACGGCAAGCAGGCCCTGATGTTCGCGGCCATGTTCAACCGGGTCGAGATCACGCAACTGCTGCTGGCGCGCGGCGCCGACCCGCGGATAGCCGATGCCGACGGTGTCAGCGCCCTGGCGGCGGCGCAGCGCATGGGCGCCGGCGACACCGCGGCGCTGCTGGCCGGCCAGCTGGGTTGACCCGGCAATTCGTTTGCCTGCGGCAAGATTGCAAACTATCCCTGGTTCTGGCGTAATACATCCAAGCAAAGACCAAGGGAGCCAGGATGGAAAGACCCCGCATTCCACTCGATGAAGCACAGCGCCTCGCCGCCCTGCACGCGACCCGGCTGCTGGGCAGCGCCCCCGAGGAAACCTTCGACCGTATCACGCGCACCGCGGCGCGCCTGCTCGACGTCCCGATCGCCCTGGTGTCCCTGATCGACAAGGACCGCCAATGGTTCAAGTCGCGCACCGGGCTGGACGCCTGCGAAACCTCGCGCGACGTCTCCTTCTGCGGCCACGCCATCCTGGCCGACGAGCCCATGGTGGTGCCCGACGCCGCCCAGGATGCCCGCTTCGTCGACAACCCGCTGGTCACCGGTTCGCCCCATCTGCGCTTCTACGCCGGCGTGCAGCTGTATTCGGTCGACCGCAAGAAGATCGGCACCCTGTGCGTCATCGACCGCAAGCCGCGCGCGCTCGCCCCCGGCGAACTGGACGCGCTGCGCGACCTGGCGCGCATGGTCGAACAGCTGGTCTACCACCGCCAGCTGGCGATGGCGGCGCAGTCGCTGAGCGAACGGCTGGCGGACGAATGCGCGGCGGCGGGCAGCACGGGCAAGGCCGCCCCGAGCGGCGAACTGGCCTGGCTGGTGGCGCATGACCTGCTCACCGGCCTGCCGAACCGCCAGGCCATGCTGCGCGCCATCCAGCACAGTATCGCCGGCTGGCGCCAGGACGGCACGCCGGCACTGGTCGCCTGCATCAACGTCGACCGCTTCAAGCGCTTCAACGAAACGCTGGGCCACCGCGCCGGCGACGAGATCCTGGTAGCGCTGGCTACCAACCTGCAGTCGCTGCTGCGCGAAGGCGACATGCTGGCGCGCGCCGGCAGCGACGAATTCCTGGTGCTGCTGCATGCACGCGGCGAGCACCCGGAACCCGAGCGCGCGCTCGACCGCATCAGTGCGGCGGCCAAGCGCGCGGTCCCGATCCCGGGCGGCGAGATCGCGCTCACCTGCAGCATCGGCACCACCTTGCTGCCGCAGGACGGCGAGGATGCCGACGCCCTGCTCAACAACGCCGTGACCGCGATGCGTCACGCCAAGGCGCAGGGCCGCGGCGCCATCGTGCGCTTCACACCCGACCTGCGCACCGAACACGGCAGGCGCCTGACACTGGAGAGCCATCTGCGGCGCGCCATCGCGCAGGACGAGCTGTTCGTGCAGTACCAGCCCAAGGTCGACCTGCGCAGCGGCACCCTGGCCGGCTTCGAAGCCCTGGTGCGCTGGCGCCATCCGGAATACGGCGTCATTCAGCCGGACGAATTCATCCCCATCGCCGAGGAAAGCGGCATGATCGTGCCGATCGGCGAATGGGTGCTGCGCACCGCCGTGGCCCAGCTTGCCACCTGGCGCGCGGAGGGGCTGCCGCTGGCGCCGGTCGCGGTCAACCTGTCGGCGCGCCAGTTCCTGCAGAGCGACGTGATCGCCATGGTCAGCGCGCAGCTGGACCAATCCGGCCTGGCGCCCGAGCTGCTGGAGCTGGAGCTGACCGAAAGCGTGTCGATGGCCGACCCTGAACGCAGCGTGGTGGTGATGCGCGGGCTGGGCGAGCTCGGCGTCATGCTGAGCATCGACGATTTCGGCACCGGCTATTCCAGCTTCGGCTACCTGCGCCGCCTGCCGCTCGACAAGCTCAAGATCGATAAGTCCTTCGTGCAGGACATGGCCTCGAGCGCCGAATCGTCCGCCATCGTGCAGGCGATCGTCGCGATGGCGCACCGGCTGCAGCTGGCCGTGATCGCCGAAGGGGTCGAGACCGCCGACCAGGTCGCGGCGCTGCGCAGGGCGGACTGCGACCAGATCCAGGGCTACTACTATTCGAAGCCGCTGTCAGTGGAGGACTGCGCGGATTTCATCCGGCGCTACGCAGCCGAACCGGCGGCCGGCTGAGTCTTGGCCGCGCGGGCCGGCTTGCCGATATAATCCTTGGGTTGCACCACCCAACCGAAGGATGACGATGAAAGCACTGCCACTCTCCCTGCTCCTGCTGTCCGCTACTGCGCTGGCCGACGACGCCTCGATCATGAAATGCCGTACGTTGGCCGATACTGCCGCACGCCTGGCCTGCTACGACGCGATCCAGGTCGGCGTGAAGCCTGCCGTCGCCACCGCCGCACCGGTGCGCAAGGAAGAGAACTTCGGCATGGAAGTGAAGAAGCAGCGCGAGGCAGAACCGAAGTCGATCACCAGCACCGTCGCCGGCGAGTTCCAGGGCTGGGGTCCGGGTTCGCAGATCCGCCTCGCCAACGGCCAGGTCTGGCGCATCATCGACGGCAGCGAAGCGGTGCTGCCGCGCACGCGCGACGCCAAGGTCACGATCGAGCGCAACCTGTTCGGTACCCTGTTCCTCAAGGTCGACGGGACGAACAGTTCGGCGAAGGTGCGCCGGGTCCAGTAAGCGTGCGCACCATGTAACGCGCCACGCCCGGGTAGGTCGCCAGCGCGGCGCGCGCATCCCCGCCGTCCACCTCGGCGGCCTCGTAGCCAAGCGCTTTCCAGAAGCCGGCGGTGTCCTGTACCGAGACCAGCGCCGAGGAGCGCAGGCCGTGCGCGCGGGCCAGCAGATATTCCACCAGGCGCCGCGCCAGGCCGCGGCCATGCGCACGCGGCGCCACCGACAGGTCATGCAGGTAAAGCGTGTCGGCATCGCGGGCCGGCGCGAATTCCGCACCGAGCGGAGTCACCATTCCCAGGCTGCTCGGGTAAGCGAACAGGTAGCCGCACACGCCCTCCGCGTCCTGCGCCACCACGCAGCACTCGCCCGCCGCCCGCAGGCGCGCCAATACCACCGCGGCCGCTTCCTGCATCGCAGGCGGATAGCACGCGGCTTGCACCGCCAGGACCGCATCGAGATCGTCGGCGCGCATGGCGCGCAGGTGGAATGGGTATGCGTGCTGCATGGGAGGTCGGCTCAAAGGGCGCGATGGTAGCACGCTCACCCCGGCCTTCGTATTTCGTCCCCGCTCCTTCGTTCTTCGTCACCATCCACTTCCTCGAGCGCCGGCGCCTTCCTACACTGACTACGTTGCCGTATAGTATTCACAAGAGGAGAGCATCATGTGGCGCAAGCTGGTCGATTGGTATGACAAGATGGAAGCGGAACAACTGGCCGTACTGGAGCGTCCGGAGCTGGCCGCCAGCACGCCGGCCGGCTGGCGGCGCTGGACCAACTGCAAGCTGGCGACGATGTCGCCGATCGAGCGCATGCAGCTGCATGCCTTCTGCACCACCTATCGCGGCGCACGCCTGTGGAAGGCACTGGGCAAGTTTGCCGCAGCCTTTACGCTGGCCGGGGTACAGATGCACCTTGTCTTCGGCAAGTCCAACTGGTTCGGATCGCTCTTCATCGCCAACCTGGTCGGCTTCGCGCTGCTGGCGGGATGCGTTGGCGTCTGGTTCAATTCCGGGGAGATCATGCGCATCAAGCGCAAGCTGGTGCTGCGTACGATCGCGGGTGCACTGCTCGGCGCCGTGGGGTCCTTCGCGTTCCTGATGGTGTCCCATGGACGGCCCATCGAACACCTGTTCACCCGCCTGCCGAAGCTGGTGGGCGGCGCGGTGCTGGCGGGCATGGTGGTGGCGATGCCGATGCTGCTGATCGGCGCGTTTCGCCGCCACCAGCACAAGCTCCTGGCCGCCCAGTTGCAGCGCGACGCCGAACGCGAGCGCCTGGGGCGCGAACTGAGCGAATCCAAGCTGCGCATGCTGCGCGCCCAGATCGAACCGCACTTCCTGTTCAACACCCTCGGCGCCGTGCAGCAGCTGGCGGCCGACGGCGCCCCGCGCGCCGCAGCCCTCACGGCCGACCTGATCGCCTTCCTGCGCGCCAGCTTCAGCGACATGCGCACCGAAACGGTCAGCCTGGCAAGCGAATTCACCACCGTCGGGTCTTACCTGCGTGTAATGCAGGCCCGCATGGGCGCCCGCCTGCGCTTCGAACTGTCGCTGCCCGACTCCCTGGCGCGCACCGAAGTGCCGAGCATGATCGTCCTGACCCTGGTGGAGAACGCGATCAAGCACGGCATCGAGCCGGCGCTGCGCGGCGGCGAGATCCGCGTGACCGCCCTCGACGGCGGCGGCAGCATCCGCATCTGCGTGCACGACAGTGGCGTCGGCATGAGCGACACGCCCGGCAGCGGCGCCGGCCTGGACAACGTGCGGCGGCGCCTGCAGCTGGCCTACGGCGACGCCGCCGGCCTGGTGCTGCGCGACCTTGACCCTGGCCTGGGCGCAGAGCTGACGGTACCGGTCCAGGTAAAGGAGGCAGCATGACCCGCGTCCTGATCGCCGAAGACGAACCGCTGATGCGCGAGCGCCTGGCCGGCTTGCTGGCCGCTTGCTGGCCCGAGGCCGAAGTGGTGGCGCTGGCCGAGAACGGCAACGACGCCTGGGACGGCTTCCTCGAACACGAGCCGGATGTGGTCTTCCTCGACATCCGCATGCCGGGCCTGTCGGGCCTGGAGGTGGCCGAGCGCATCGGCGACAGCGCCCACGTGGTGTTCGTCACGGCCTACGACCAGTATGCGGTTGATGCCTTCGACGCCGGTGCGGTGGACTATCTGCTCAAGCCGGTCCAGGCCGACCGCATGGAGCGCGCCGTGTCCCGCATCCGCGCCAAACTGAGCAAGCCGCCAGCCGACCTGGGCGACCTGCTGCGCCACCTGAAGACCGCCCTGCCTGGCGCGCCCACCGAGAAGATGAAGTGGATCAAGGCGACGGTCGGCAAGCAGATCCGCCTGATCGATGTCGACGAAGTGCTGTTCTTCCAGTCCGACACCAAGTACACCCGGGTCGTCCTGCCGGATTCGGAAGCGCTGGTGCGCATCCCGCTGAAAGACCTGCTGGGTGGCCTCGACCGCGACCGCTTCTGGCAGATCCACCGCGGCACCCTGGTCAATGTTGGCGCCATCGCGGCGGTGGAACGGGTCGACGCCGAACGCATGCAGGTGCTGCTGCGCGGCTGCAGCGAAAAGCTGCCGGTGAGCCGGACCTTCACGCACCTGTTCCGCGACTAAACTCAACCGGGGTCAGGTCTAACATTTCTACACGAACGCTACCGTGGCGATCGTAGCAACTGACGAGCTCGTGTGGGTTTGTTAGACCAGACCCTCGGTGTTTCGCGTATAGTCCCCCAGTAAACTCAACCGGGGTCAGGTCTAACATTTCTACACGAACGCTACCGTGGCGATCGTAGCAACTGACGAGCTCGTGTGGGTTTGTTAGACCAGACCCTCGGTGTTTCGCGTATAGTCGCCGAGCGCCTCCACCAGCGCATCGAACGTAACCCGGCAACGCGGACTGTCGCGCAGGTCTTCGTGCATGGTCACCCAGGTTTCCAGCTCCAGGGAAAACGCTTCCGGCAGCAGGCGCACCAGCGCGGGCGAGCGCCGCGCGAGCGCCGCCTGGCAAACGCCGATGCCGGCGTCCGCGCGGATCAGGGCCAGCTGCGCGGCGTCGCTGTCGGTGCGCAAGGCCAGGCGCTCGCGGGCGAACTGGGGCCAGCGCTTCAGTGCCGCGCGCACGAAGGGAGTGGGCCGGTCGTAGCCGATCAAGGAATGTTGTGACAGCTCGTCCAGGCTGGCGGGAGCGCCATGGCGCGCCAGGTAGGCGCCGCTCGCATGCAGGCCCAGCTCGACGCTGCCGATGCGGCGCGCCACCAGCTGGTCCTGGCTCGGCCGTGTCATGCGCACCGCGACGTCGGCTTCGCGCTGCAGCAGATCCTGCACCTCGTTCGACAGCACCAGCTCGACCTTCAGTTCCGGGTAGCGCTCGCGCAGACGTCCCACCACCTGAGGCAGGACCTCCAGGCCGATCACTTCGCTGGCCGTGACGCGCACCACGCCGCGCACGCCATCCCCATAGCTGGCGGCGGTGCGCTCGAGCGCTGCCGCCGTGCTTTCCATGGCCTGCGCGTGCGGACGCAGCACCAGCGCCGCCTCGGTCGGCAGCAGGCCGGTTTGCGAGCGCGTGAACAGCGCCAGGCCGAGCGCGCCCTCGAGCGTGGCGATATGGCGCCCGACCGTCGGCTGCGCCACGCCGAGCACCCGCGCCGCACCGGACAGCGAACCTTCGCGCAGCACGCCAAGGAAGGAGCGGTACAACTCCCATTCGATCATCATCACTCCTATACAAAAATGCATAGTCGTTAGTACATGCCATGCAATTCCATTTAGCGCGAGCATGAGCGAAGATGAGCTCAACGTCAACCACGGGAGTTCATCATGCAACAACAGGAAACGGCATTGGTACTGGGCGCGAACGGCGGCATCGGCGGCGAGGTCGCACGCCAGCTGCTGGCGGCCGGATGGCAGGTGCGCGCGCTGACCCGGCGCGCGGCGCCCGCAGCGGCAGGCGCCGTCACGTGGATCCGGGGCGACGCCTTGGTCGCCGCCGACGTGCTGGCGGCGGCGCGAGGCTGCAGCGTCATCGTCCACGCGGTGAATCCGCCCGGCTACCGCAACTGGGCCGAGCAGGTTGTGCCGATGCTGGAGCACAGCATCGCTGCCGCCGAGGCAGTGGGTGCCAGCATCCTGCTTCCGGGGACGGTCTACAACTACGGGCCGGACGCCTTTCCCCTCGCAGACGAAGACGCGCCCCAGCACCCGGAAACGCGCAAGGGCCGGCTGCGGGTGAAGATGGAAGCGGAGCTCGAGGCGTGGTGCCGGCGCGGCGGCCGAGCCCTGGTGGTGCGGGCCGGCGACTATTTCGGTCCACGCTCCGGTAACAGCTGGTTTTCCCAGGGCCTGCTCAAGCCCGGGCGCCCGCTCACCCGTATCGCCAACCCGGGCAGCGCGGGCGTGGGCCACCAATGGGCCTACCTGCCGGACGTCGCCGCCGCCATGGTGGCCCTGCTGGCGCGCCGTGAAGCTCTAGCGCCCTTCGCACGCTTCCATCTGGCCGGGCACTGGGACCCCGACGGCAGCGCCATGGCCGACGCCATCCGGCGGGTGGCGGCCCGCCATGGACTCGCCGTGCGCGGCAGCGTCTTTCCCTGGTGGCTGGTGCGCCTGGCGGCGCCGTTCAATGAGACCATGCGCGAATTGCTGGAAATGCGCTATTTGTGGCAGCGGCCGCTGCGGCTGGAGAATGCACGGCTGCTGGCGGAACTCGGCGCCGAGCCGCACACGCCGCTCGACCTGGCTGTGGAGCGCACGCTTGCCGGCCTGGGTTGCCTGCCCCTGACCCATCCCGCAGCCGCCCCGGCACCGACGCGCGCGGATCCGTCATTTTTGGACTTGTAAAATTGCCTCTGTTATATAATTCACACAGGAGTCCGACTGTCTGTGGATGTTGGCCTTCTCTTTGATACGAGGGCCCGGATGACGACAGGAAGCAGCAAGGAAGGACGGCAACGCCTGCCGCACGACGAGGAGTCCGGACACGGCCAGAGCGAGGGCGTACTCAGTTCTGGTCAGCTCGAAGGCAGCGCCTACAATCCGCTCGGCGACCCAGGCATCCGCCACTGGCAGGCGAGCCACATCACCCGCCCCGGCTTCGAGGAGCGCGGCAACATCTTCTTTGCCGCCATCGAGATGACCCGGATGCCGATGGTGGTCACCGATCCGAACCAGCCGGACAATCCGATCGCGTTCGTCAACCGCGCCTTCCTCGACCTCACCGGTTACGCGGAGCAGGACGTCCTCGGCCGCAACTGCCGCTTCCTGCAGGGCGAGCAGACCGACCCGCACACCGTCGAGGAAATCCGCGCCGCCCTGCGCGAACAGCGCGCGGTCGCGGTCGATGTCCTCAATTACAAGGCCGACGGCCGGCCGTTCTGGAACGGCCTGTTCATCGGCCCCGTGTTCGACGAGCAGGGCAAGCTGCTGTACTACTTCTCCTCGCAGATGGACATCACGCGCCGCCGCGTCTCCGAGCAGTCCTACCTGCAGGCGCAGAAGATGGAAGCGATCGGCCAGCTCACGGCCGGCCTGGCGCACGACTTCAACAACCTGCTGCAGGTGGTCGCCGGCAACCTGGAACTGGCCGCCGCCGATCTGGACGACCGCGTCACGGTCGGCCAGGCCATCGACCGCGCCCGCCTGGCCAGCGAAAAGGCGGGCAAGCTCACCCAGCAGCTGCTCACCTTCGCGCGCAAGCAGCGCCTCGAACCCAAGCGCCTGAACCTGAATTCGCTGGTGGTCGAGTTCAGCGAGATGCTGGTGCGGACCCTGGGCGACAAGGTCGACCTGCACCTCGACCTGAAGCCCGGCCTGCCCTCCTGCACGCTGGATCCGACCCACATGGAGATGGCGCTGCTGAACGTCCTGATCAACGCGCGCGACGCCATGCCCGACGGCGGCAAGGTCAGCGTCGCCACCTCGACCATGGACGACCCGGAAAAGCTCGAACGCCTGCACCTGGCGCCCGGTCGCTACGTGGTGCTGTGCGTAATCGACCACGGCGAAGGCATGTCGCCGGAAGTCGCGGCGCGCGCCACCGAACCCTTCTTCACCACCAAGGGACCCGGCACCGGCCTCGGGCTGGCGATGGTGCACGGCTTCGTGCAGCAGTCGCACGGCCGACTGGAGATCGAAAGCGCGCCGCAACGGGGCACCACCATCCGCATGGTGTTCCCGCAGGCGGCGAAATCCGGCCTGGAGATCATGGGCGAGCGCGCCGGCAACGGCGCCAAATGGACGCCCGAAGCCATCCTCGGCAAGCGCACGGTGCTGGTGGTCGACGACAGCGAAGAAGTACGCGAGCTGGCCGAGACCCACCTGCGCGCCAGCGGCTACCGGGTGCTGGGCGCCCCGAGCGGCGAAGCGGCGCTCGAGATGATGGAGCGCTACGGCAGCATCGACCTGCTGTTCACCGACATCATCATGCCGGGCGGGATGAACGGCTTGCGCCTGGCCGAGCTGGCGCGCGAGCGCCAGCCGGACGTGCCGGTGCTGCTGGCCACCGGCTACATCGACGCGCTGCCGGCCGTGAAGGGCGAAGCGACCGCCTTCCCGATCATGACCAAGCCCTACCGCCTGAACGAGCTGGCCGAGCGCATCCGCCTGGCCTTGAAAGTAGAAAAACGCTCGCAGTCGCCCGTTGACCCGGCGGCGGGCTTCACCCACGAGGGCTGACGACGATGACGCACATCCTGCTGGTCGACGACGAAGAAGCGATCGCCTATGTGTTCAAGCGTTACCTGGAACGGGCCGGCTACCGGGTCACGGCGACCATCAGCCCGATCGACGCGCTGGCGCTCGGCAGCGCCGGGGGCGTGGACATGCTGGTCACCGATTTCCGCATGCCCGGCATGACCGGCGCCAGCCTGATCGCGCGCCTGCGCGAACTGCACCCCTCGCTGCCGGCCCTGATCGTGACGGCCTACGGCGCCGAGGTCGGCGCGGCGGCGCCGGGAGTCCAGGTGCTGAGCAAGCCGCTGGCGCCGCAGGTGCTGGTCGACGCGGTGACGCAGGCGCTCGCGCCCGCCGGGGCCTCCTGAGCGCTGGCGCCGACGCGTGCGCGTCTTGACGGCGCCAGCCGCATCGTCCATGCTAGTAGAATGACAAGGTCTGCATCGTCCACGAGGCTTGCATGCCGGCGCGACCAGCATGCGGCCACCCGCCGCAGGCCTTGATCGCCACCACCAACCGACAAGACCGCATTCACAGGACGACCGCATGACCCCGAACGACAGCGCGAGGGCGCCCCACGCCCCGACCGAATACATCCTCAACGCCAGCTGCCGCGCCGGCATCGGCATCGTGGCCGCCGTCGCCACCTTCCTGGCCGAGCGCGACTGCTACATCTGCGCGCTGGAGCAGTTCGACGACGACTCCACCGAGCGCTTCTACATGCGCGCCGTGTTCCGGCTGCAGGCAGGCTCGCCGTCCATCGAGAACATCCGCGAGCAGTTCGGCGCAGGCTGCGGCGCGCGCCTGGAGATGCAGTGGAAAATCCACGATCCGGCCGACCCCGTCAAAACCGTGATCATGGTCTCGAAGGACGACCACTGCCTCGACGACCTGCTCTACCGGCGCCGCAACGGCGAACTGAATATGCAGATCACGGCGGTGGTCTCGAACCACCTCGACCTGCGCCCGATGGTCGAACGCGAGGGTATCCGCTTCATCTTCCTGCCGGTGACGAAGGAGAGCAAGGCGCAGCAGGAAGCGCGGCTGCTGGAAGTGGTCGAGGAGACCGGCGCCGAGCTGGTGATCCTGGCGCGCTACATGCAGATCCTGTCGGACGAGCTGGCGCGCCGCCTGGCCGGCCGCTGCATCAACATCCACCACTCCTTCCTGCCCGGCTTCAAGGGCGCCAAGCCCTACCACCAGGCCTTCGACCGCGGCGTCAAACTGATCGGCGCCACCGCCCACTACGTCACGCCTGACCTGGACGAAGGGCCGATCATCGAGCAGATGGTCACCCGCGTGGACCACAACTTCCGTCCCGAGCAGCTGGTGCGCGTCGGCCGCGACAACGAATGCATGGCGCTGGCGGCGGCGGTGAAGTTCCACATCGAACGCCGCGTGTTCCTGCACGGGAACAAGACCATCGTCTTCCGCGGGCCGTAACGCCTTCAGCGCGCCGCATCCTTGTCGATGCGCTGCTGCAGCAGCCACAGGCGCGCGTAGGCGCCCTTGCGGCGCAGCAGCTCCGCGTGCGTGCCCTGCTCGATGATGCGGCCGCGGTCCATCACCACGATCGCGTGCGCATTCACGATGGTCGACAGGCGGTGCGCGATCACCAGGGTGGTGCGGTCCTGCGACAGTCGGTCCAGCACGCGCATGATGGCGTGTTCCGAGTCGGCGTCCAGCGCCGAAGTGGCCTCGTCGAAGATCAGGATCCGCGGGTCCTTCAGGAGCGCACGGGCGATCGCGATGCGCTGTTTCTCGCCGCCCGACAGGTTGACGCCGCGTTCTCCCACCGGCGCGTCGTAGCGTTCAGGCAGCGATTCGATCACCTCGTGCAGATGGGCCGCGCGGGTGGCTGCGACGACCTCCTCGCGCGTGCTGCCTTCGCGCCCGTACGCAATGTTGTTGCCGATGGTGTCGTTGAACAGGGCCGCGTCCTGCGGCACCACCCCGATCGCCTGGCGCACGCTGGCCGCGCTGGACTGGCGGATGTCCTGGCCGTCGATCAGGATGCGTCCGTTGGTCGGGTCGTAGTAGCGCAGCAGCAGGCGCGCCAGGGTCGACTTGCCGGATCCGCTGCGACCGACCACGGCCAATGTGGTGCCGGGCGCAATGCGCAGGCTGACGTCGACCAGCACCGGGCGCGCCGCCTCGTAATGGAAGCTGACATGCTCGAACAGCACCTCGCCCGGGCCGGGCCGCAGGGGCGGTGCGTCCGGCGGATCGTCGATCTCGGGCCGCTCGCGCAGCAGTTCGAACAGGCGCTCCGCGTTGACCCAGGCATCGCGCGCCTCGCGGTAGACAAACCCGAGCGCGTTGAGCGGCAGGCAGACCTGCAGCGCATAAGCGTTGATCAGGACCAGGTCGCCCACGCTCATCTCCCGCGCCATTACCGCCTGCCCGGCCAGCACCATGATCGCGGCCACGCCGAGGGCGATGATCGCACTCTGGCCGACGTGCAGCGTGAACAGGGCGCGCTGGTTGGCGGCGCCAGCCTCGCGCCAGTCACCCATGATGGCGGCGAAGCGGCGCGCCTCGCGTGCCTCCCCATTGAAATACTTGACCGTGTCGTAGTTCATCAGGCTGTCCGCCAGCCGTCCCTTGGCGGTGGAATCGAGCTTGTTGACGCGGCGCTGGTAGACCACGCGGCGCGCCGTAAACACCAGCGTGAAGCCGGCATAGAACAGGAAGGTGACCAGGATGATCCCCGCGAAACCGGTGGCGTAGCGGTTCAGCATGATCGCCAGCACCAGCCCGATCTCGACCAGGGTGGGAACGATGGTGAACAGGCCGACCCCGAGCAGGAAGGCGATGCCGCTGGTGCCGCGGTCGATGTCCGGCAGCAGGCTGCCGAGCTTGCGCCGGGCATGGAAGCGCGGTCCCAGCGCGTGCAGGTGCGAGAAAGTTTTCTGCGCATAGGCCGACACGGCGGCCAGGGTAACGCGCACGAACAGCAGGTCGCGCCACTCGTTGAACAGGGTCGACGAAAAGCGCAGTAGCGCATAGCCCACCAGCAGGTAGAGCGGCAGGCGCTCCGGTAGTAAGGCCTGGGAAAAGGCGTCGATGATCCGCTTGAGCAGCAGCGGCACCGCCACCGTGGCCAGTTTGGCAACCAGCAGCAGCACCACGGCCGCCACGATGCGCCAGCGGTGGTGCCCGAGCACGGCCCATAGCTCGGCGCTGATGCCCCCGCCCCCTCCTGCTTCCTTCATCGCCATCCCCTGGAGTCGATGGAGTTGGACAACGAAGAGGCAGCAAGCGTTCGCATCGCCTGCCACGAACCGGCCCGGCTTCACGCCACGGGTATCGCAATTCGATACTCCAGCGCCAACACCATGCTACCTCACCGGCTTTTCTTGCAAGCATCATCGGGGATGGCGATCATGCCAACACCCTAACCAAGGAGCTGAACATGAAACGGATCATCCTCGCTGCCCTGCTCGGCCTTGCCTGCAGCGCCTCCCAGGCGGCCGGCAACGGCCAGTCGGACCTGTCGAACGCCAGCGCCAACCTGTCCGGCGTGGTCATCGGCGGTTCCATCCTGACCATCGCCGCCACCGGCAGCGTGGTGGTGGCCAGCGTCAAGACGGTCGGCGACGGCGTCGAGGTGGTGCTGGAGAACGTGGTCGACGCCAGCCGCGCCACGCTGCGCCTATCCGGCAAGGTCGCGGGCGGCGTCTCGCTGGCAGTCGGCACCACGCTGGAAGTGGTGACCGCCTCGACCGGCTATGTGCTGGTGGCGTCGGGCAAGGCGCTGGCCTTTATCCCGAACGAAGCGGGCAAGGTCCTGCTGCACCATTCGCGGGTCGGCTGATGCGTCCCCTGCTCCCCGCCGCCGCCCTGGCCGGCCTGCTGCTGGGCGGACTGGCGCACGCCGGCCAATCCTGCGAAGAACGGCCGCTGAAAGCTCACGAAGTCGTGCTGTCGATGGACCTGGCCCAGCGTACCGTGCAGGCGCTCGACGCCAGCGGCGCCCAGGTCGCCCTGGTGTCGCGCGCCGGCCAGGACCTGAGCAAGTACCGCCTGCGTTATTCGCACATGGGGATCGCGGTGCGCGACCATCCCGAGGGGCGCTGGACCGTCGTGCACGAGCTGAACGACTGCGGCACGGCCGCTTCGGGCCTGTACAACGAGGGCATGGGCAACTTCTTCCTCACCGATCTGTACCGCTTCGAGACGCAGCTGGTGATTCCGGGGCCGGACACCCAGGCCAGGCTGGCGAAGCTGATCGCCACCCGTACTCCGCTGCGCCTGCACGAGCCGCATTACAACATGCTTGCCTACGTGTATTCGACCAAGTACCAGAACTCGAACCAGTGGGTGCTGGAGACGCTGGCTGCAGCGGCGGCGCCCGACCGCCAGGTCGAGACCCGTGCGGAGGCCCAGAAATGGCTGCGCTCGATTGGCTTCCAGCCGCCCACCATCGAGGTGCCGGCAGCGGTACGGCTGGGCGCGCGCATGTTCCGCGCCAATGTCGCGTTCGACGATCATCCATTCGACCGACGCATGGCGGGCCAGATCGACACCGTCAGCACCGATGCCGTTGTACGGATGATACGCATGGTGGATCCGCAGGCGAGAACGCTCACTGTGGATTGAGGAGGCCGCTCGCGATCGTACGTGTGTGAACTAACCGAAGGGGATGGGCCGGGAGGTTAAGGTGATGGCTTCGCTCACGAAAGGACGGCCATGGACCAGCACCAACACCCGATCCGGCTGCGCATCAATGGGGAGGACCGGCAGTTTTCGGTCGAATCCTGGGTGACGCTGCTCGACCTCCTGCGCGAACGCGCGGGCCTCACCGGCACCAAGAAGGGCTGTGACCACGGCCAGTGCGGCGCCTGTACCGTCCTGGTGGACGGCAAGCGCATCAATTCCTGCCTGACCCTGGCGGTCATGCACAACGGCCATGAGATCACCACGGTCGAGGGCCTGGCCACAGGCGACACCCTGGACCCGCTCCAGCAAGCCTTTATCGACTGCGACGCCTTCCAGTGCGGTTACTGCACGCCGGGCCAGCTGTGTTCCGCCAAAGGCCTGATCGCGGAAGGCCAGGCCAAGAGCGTCGACGACGTGCGCGAGCTCATGAGCGGCAATCTGTGCCGCTGCGGCGCCTATCCGCAGATCACCGAGGCGGTGGTCCAGGTCATGGGCATCCAGGGCAAGCCTGGCGAGGGCGGCAAACCCTTCACCACCGGTCCGGTGCTCGCATGAACCCGTTCACCTTTACCCAGGCCAGCGACGTGGACGCCGCGCTGGCCCGCCTTGCTTCAGGCGCGCGTCCCATCGCCGGCGGCACCAACCTGCTCGATTTGATAAAGGAAGGCGTGATGCGCCCCGGAGAACTGGTGGACATCAACGGCCTCGGCCTCGACAAGGTCGAGGAAGCGCCGGGCGGCGGCCTGCGCCTCGGCGCCCTCGCCCGCAACGCCGACACTGCCTACCACCCGCTCGTGCGCGAGCGTTATCCGCTGCTGAGCGCCGCCATCCTCGCCGGCGCCTCGCCGCAACTGCGCAACATGGCGACCAACGGCGGCAACCTTCTGCAGCGCACCCGCTGCTACTACTTCTACGACGTCGGCACGCCCTGCAACAAGCGCGAGCCGGGGACCGGCTGTCCGGCGAAAGATGGCCTGAACCGCCTGCACGCCATCCTCGGCACCAGCGAACACTGCATCGCGACCCACCCGTCCGACATGTGCGTGGCCCTGCGCGCGCTGGACGCCGTGGTGCACGTGCGCTCGCAAGGCGCGGAACGCGAGATTCCTTTCGCCGACTTCCACCGCCTGCCGGGCGAGCGTCCGGACCTGGACAACACCCTGGAGCCGGGCGAACTGGTCACCCATATCACGCTGCCCGATGCCGGCCGCTTCGTGGCGCACTCGGCCTACATCAAGGTGCGCGAGCGCCTGTCCTATGCTTTCGCGCTGGTGTCGGTGGCGGCGGCGCTCGATCTCGAAGGCGGCAAGATCCGCGCCGCGCGTATCGCCCTGGGCGGCGTCGCCCACAAGCCCTGGCGCGTCGAGGAAGCTGAGGAATCCCTGGTCGGCAAGACGCCGGGTCTGGAAACCTTTGGCGCGGCGGCCGATATCGTGCTGCGCGGCGCCCATGGCCATGGCCAGAACGACTTCAAGCTCACGCTGGCGCGCAACGCCATCGAACAGGCATTGACGACCGCCGCGCGCGGCACCGAGTATGCGAAGGGAGAACAACGATGACCGATCTTATTCCAGAACTGCACACCCCGACCGCGCCCGAAGGCACGGGACGCGTGCGCAGCGGCATGCCGGTCTCGCGCGTGGACGGCCGCGCCAAGGTCACGGGCCAGGCAAAATACGCGGCCGAGCACGAGGCGCCCGACCTGCGCTACGGCGTGGTGGTGAGCGGCACCGCCGCCAAGGGGCGCATCAAGGCCATCGACACGGAGGCGGCCGAAGCCGTGCCCGGCGTGGTGGAGGTGCTGACCCACCTGAACCGCCCCAAGGTCCGCTCCTGGGACCTGGCCTACAAGGACATGACGGCGCCTGCCGGCTCGCCCTTCCGCCCACTGTTCAGCGACCGCATTTTCTACAGCGGCCAGCCGGTTGCATTGGTGGTGGCCGACACCTTCGAGGCGGCGCGCCATGCGGCCCAGCTGGTGCAGGTGAGTTACGAGGAAGACGAGCACGAGACCGACCTGCTGGCCACGCTCGACCAGGCCTACAAGCCGCGCCAGATGAAGGCCGGCTTCACGCCGCCCAGCTCCACCGGCAACGCCGACAAGGCGTATGAACAAGCCGAGGTCAAGATCGAATCGCAGTTCTACCACGGCGTGGAGCACCACAATCCGATGGAGATGTTCGCCACCACGGTGGTGTATGGCGAGGATGGGCACCTGACCATCTACGAAAAGACCCAGAGCTCGCAGAACAACCGCTGGTACGTCTCGCGCGCCTTTGGCCTGAAGAAGGAAAAGGTCACGGTGCGCAACCCGTATGTGGGCGGCGCCTTCGGCTCCGGCCTGCGTCCGCAATATCAGCTGACCCTGGCCGTGATGGCTTCCCTGAAGCTGAAATGTTCGGTGCGCGTCGTGCTGACACGCCAGCAGATGTTCAGCTTCGGCCACCGGCCCGAGACCTGGCAGAAGGTCAAGCTGGCCGCTAACCAGGACGGCAAGCTGCAGGCCATCGTGCATGAGGCCATCCACGAAACCTCGCGCCTGGAGGACTATGTCGAGGTGGTGGTCAACTGGTCGGGGCAGCTCTACGCCTGCGACAATATCAAGCTGGGCTACAAGGTGGTGGCGCACGACCGCCACTCGCCGATCGACATGCGCGCGCCTGGCGCCGCCCACGGCATGCACGCGCTGGAAGTGGCGATGGACGAACTGGCCTACAAGCTGCGCATGGACCCGCTGGAATTCCGGCGCATTAACTACGCCGACCGCAACCCGCTCGAGGACAAGCCCTACTCCACCAAGGAGCTGAGCCAGTGCTACGACAAGGGCGCCACCCGCTTCGGCTGGCAGGACCGCCCGATCGAGCCGCGCTCGATGCGCGAGGGCGAGGAACTGGTGGGCTGGGGCATGGCCACCGGCATGTGGGATTCGCTGGTGATGCTGGCCCGCGTCAGCGCCGTGTTCCATGCGGACGGGCGGCTGGTGGTCAGCAGCGCTGCCTCGGACATCGGCACCGGGACCTATACGGTGATGTCGATGATTGCGGCGGAGGCCATGGGCCTGCCGCTGGAGCGCGTCACCTTCCAGCTGGGCGACTCCACCCTGCCCTTCGCTCCGGTCGAAGGCGGCTCCTCGCACGTGGCGACGGTGGGCAGCGGCGTGCACAGCGCGTGCGAGAAGCTCAAGAAGAGCCTGATCAAGCTGGCCAAGAAGATGCCCGGCTCGCTGCTCGCCAAGGCGCGGCCGCAGGACCTCGAATTCGCCGACGGTAGCGTGCGGCTGCGCAATCGTCCGGAAACCGCGATGCAGCTGCGCGACGTCCTGGCGGCGGCTGGGGTCGATCGGGTCGAGGAGAAGTTCTTCATGAAGCCAGCGATGCTCAAGCAGCGCAAGTACACCCGCGCCGTGCACTCGGCGGTGTTCTGCGAAGTGCGGGTCAACGAGAAGCTGGGCATCGTGCGCGTTACACGCGTGGTCAATGCCGTGGCGGCCGGGCGCATCATCAGCGCCAAGACCGCGGCCAGCCAGGTGATCGGCGGCGTGGTCTGGGGCATCAGCCAGGCGCTGCATGAAGAAAGCTTCACCGACCACCGCTTCGGGCGCTTCATGAACCACAACTACGCGGAATACCACGTGGCGGTGAACGCGGACGTGCACAACATCGAAGTGATCTTCGCCAACGAGGACGACCGTATCGTCAGCGAGCAGCTCGGCGCGAAAGGTGTGGGCGAAATCGGCCTGGTGTCGGTGTCGGCAGCGATCAGCAACGCGATTTTCCACGCCACCGGCCGGCGCCTGCGCAGCACGCCGATCACGCCGGACAAGATCCTGCTTGGCGACCTGGAGATTCCGGTGCAGGATCCGCCGCAGGTCAGCTAGTCCAGCACACCAGCTTATTCGGCCTGGCAGTCAGACCGTCGGACCGGCGCAGGCCGGTGCGACGTTTCCGCGCGCGACCGCCTGGACCATCTTCGGGTGTTTCGTTACGGTGCGCACAAGAACGGAAACGGGCGTTTTACCGTTGTTGCTTTCGCGAGAGACACTTGCCCTTGCAAGCCTGGAAGCGCCCTGTTCACCTCGTCCATGACGGGCTCGAAATTCCGGGCAAGCGAGACCATCTTGTTTTTTTCAAACCTGAAACTTCCCAGGTACACACTCTGTCCCGCCGGCGCTTCGAATGCGAAAGAATCACCATCCATTCGAGCGCCGTTAAATGGGCTATAAACATAGTGACCTGCCGGAACATCGAAGGCAAAGTAGTTGACGGCTCCCGGGACTGAGGACACGACCGCTTCGGCACGATTGAAGCGGAAACAGTTGCCAGTTATGTTCTGTTTCTCGATATCGTATTCAGCGACTTGCACCTGGTAGCCGGCATAATCCCAAGCGCCCACGACTTGCACGCCGTAGACAATCACGGCACGCTTGGCCGAAGGCGCGCTGCCGGCGGGCAGGAGCCTGACCGAATTCAAGGTGCACGCGACGCTCGATAGTCCGGCGAGCAGAATCAGCACATGTCGGAGGAGTTTCATTATTTTCGTTCTAATACCGGCTAGTTACCGCGCACTTCGAAACGGCTGGTGGACACGGCCTTCCCGCCGGCGTCCATCAATTCAAGCCGGTGTTCGCCGACGGCCAGCTGCCAGGCCAGGGAGCTGTCGGCAGGCCCCACATCCTTGCCGTCAAGCCGCCAGCGATGTTGCCCTGCTCCTTGCGCCTGGAACAGGATGCGCTCGACCCGGTCGGGAATATCCGGGTCTACCGCCACGATGCTGCCATCCACCGGATAGACGATCCTGGGCGAGCGCCGCGCCGCCGGCACGGCTTCGACCAGGGCCGTTTCCGTCCCGCGCAGGAACCATTCGTCCCGCGGCGGCTCATGTGCGGGCTGGTAGGCGACGGCCTTGCGTACGACGCCGGCCGGCGCCGCGCCTGCCTTCCCCGGCCGGTCGCGGTGCAGGAAGTCCATCACGTCGCGCCACACGGGCGCCGCGCCTGATACGCCCGACACGTCCCACATCGGCTGCCCGTTGAAGTTCCCGACCCAGACGCCGACCGTGTAGCGATCGGAATAGCCGATGCACCAGTTGTCGCGCATGTCCTTGCTGGTGCCGGTCTTGACCGCGCTCCAGTAGGCGGTGGCGAGGTCGCTGCGCAGGCCGAAGGTCGGGCTGCGCGCGCCGCGGTCGGCCAGGATGTCGCCGATGACGAAGCTGGCGGCCGGGTCCAGCAGCCTGTTGAGGGGCGCCGGTGGACGGGGACGCAGGGTGAGCGTGCCCTGGCGGCCGCCGTTGGCCAGCGTACGATAGGCATTGGTCAGCTCCAGCAAGGTCACGTCGGCCGAACCGAGCGCCAGCGAGGGGCCGTAGAAATCCGCATCCTCGGTCAGGGTACTGATCCCTAGCTCACGCAGGCGCCCGTGGAAGCGCTCGACGCCCGCCAGCAGCAGGGTGCGCACGGCCGGGACGTTGAGCGAACTGGCCAGGCTGGTGCGCACGCTGGCGTAACCCTTGAACGAGCGGTCGTAGTTCTGCGGCACATAGGCGCCGCTACCGGCCGCGATGTCGACCGGGCTGTCGTCCAGCAGCGAGGCGGCGGTGAGCAACCGGCGTTCCAGCGCCAGCTCGTACAGGAAGGGCTTGAGGGTGGATCCGGCCTGGCGCGGCGCGGCCACCCCGTCCACTTCCCCATTGCCCGTATTCGCGACATAGGCCAGCAGCTCGCCGCTGGCATTGTCGACCACGACCACGGCGCCGTCGCCCACGTTGCGCTCAGCCAGCTCGCGCACATGCCGGCGCAAAGCATCGATGGCTGCCGCCTGCACCCGCGCGTCGAGCGTGGTGCGCACGCCGGCGCCCGCGATGCCGAGCAGCTTGCGCAGGGCCAGCGGGGCCGTCGGCTTGGGCGCCGGCGCCGGGCGCGCCAGTGCGACGGCCGCGCGCCATTCGATGGAGGCGCAGCCGCCCGGCAGCTTCAGTTCCGCCGCCAGCTGGCAGGCGCGGCGCGCTACCGCCTTGGGCGGCGCGGTCGGCGCCCGCAGCAGTGCCGCCAGGATGGTCGATTCGGTGCCATCCAGCCCGGACGGCGCCTTGTTGAACAACGCCCGCGAGGCGGCGCCGACGCCCTGCAACTCGCCGCGGAAGCTCACCAGGTTCAGGTAAGCTTCCAGAATCTGCTGCTTGCTCCAGCCGGCCTCGATCTCGCGCGCTGCCAGCGCCTGGTCGAACTTCTGCATCCAGCTGCGGCCATCCTTCGCGGCGCGCAGTTCCGTGTCGAGCAGGCCGGCCAGCTGCATGGTGATGGTGGAAGCACCGCGCGGACGCTGGCGGAACAGGTTGTCCCAGGCCGCCTGGCCGGCGGCGCGCAGGTCGATGCCGCCGTGCTGCATGAAGCGCTGGTCTTCGGCCTGCATCACGGCCGCCCCCAACGCGGGCGAGATCTCGGCCAAGGCCACCCAGTCGCCGCGGCGCGCGCGCATGTCGACCCGCACGGAATCGATCGCCACGCCATTGCGGTCGAGCAGACGCGCTTCCGAAGGCTGCCAGGCCGCCCGCACCTGCGCAGGCGTGGGCGGGGCGGCAGCCACAAAGGCCGGCGCCAGCAGCAGGAGCACAAGCCAGCTTCGCATCAGCGTCCCACGGCCACCGGCGGGTTCGGCGCTTCGCCGAACATCTCGGGGTTGTACATTGCCTCCACCCGCGTCGCAGGCAGGCTGAAACGGCCGTCGTTGTTCAGGCGCACCGTGTATTCGATGCTCCATTTGCCTTTCGGGACGAACTCATAATAGGCGCGGAAGGCGCCGCTCGTACGTTCCTCGAAGGCGGGTTGCACCCAGCCGCGCTGCACCTCGCCGCCGGTGGCGATGCGCGAATCGCTTCCCAGGCCGGTGCCAAGGATGCTGGCGCTGGCAGGGATCGGATCGTCGACCACCACCCAGGTCATGTCGGCTTGGGCTTCCAGCTCCAGGCGCACGCGGTAAACGTCGCCCCGGCTCCAGCTGCCTGCCGTCTGCTGCTCCACCGGCGTGACCGTGCGCGCGATCCGGTAGCCGCTCGACAGTGGCGCTTTCAAGGGGATCGCGGCCAGGCTCTGGACCGTGGCCCAGGGTTTGCCCGTGCCTTCGTGGCGGATCGCAAGTGTTCCCGCCCCCTGCGGCCAGGGCTGCAGCACGCTCGCGGGCGCGGTTCCACTCCAGTTGTTACCGGCCAGCTGCACGCTGCTCTTGCCGGTGACCGGCACGGCTTCGAACTTCTCCGAGAACTTGCGCATCGCCAGCACGCCCCAGGCATTGGCCACGGTCGTGTTCCAGCGTCCGCGCAGCTGGCGGCCCAGGCTGCCGCGCGCCAGGCGCCCCATGTCGGCCTGCCAGGACGGGTTGTCGAGCATGGCCAGCAGCAGGCGGTTGGCGTTCACATCCGGGGAGACCATCAGCCACCACCAGTCGTCGCTACGCTCGGTGGAGAAGCCCATGGTCGTGCCCTGGAAGTTCAGGCGCGCGCGCAGGATCTGCTGGGCCTGGGCCAGCAGCTCGTCGCGCCGCGCCAGACCCTCGGAGCGCTGCAGCACCTGGTACCAGTCGATCACGGCGGAGGTGGGCCACAAGTTCGGCTCGATGCGGAAGGACTGCAGCCAGTCGTCGCGCACCGGCTGGCTGCGTGACAGCGCCTCCAACGCCGCGATCTTGCGCACCGCCAGCTCGCCGGTGCGCAGGCCGCTGCCGCGCACGATGCGGCCTTCGACAAAAGCCACCAGCGCGCCTTCCATGCGCTCGCGCTGTTCCGGCTCGATCTCGTAGCCGGCTTCGTCGGCCACCGACAGCACGTAGGCGGTCAGGGCATCGTCGCCGTAGCTCATCGTGACGAAGTACTTGAGCAGGCCGTCGCCGTCCAGGTGAGCGGGCAAGGTGGCGGCCACGTCGCGCCACATCGCCTCGTCGCCGAGCGCCACCGCTTTCGAGGTGCGTTGCTCGAAGCAGGTGTAGGGGTACTGCGCCATGTACTCGCGCACCCCGGCCATGCTGCCGGCCAGCCGTGGGCTGAAGCTGGTGCGTACGCCGCCCTTGCCGGGAATGGCGTCCACCGGGCGCTGCACGGTGATCGACTTCGGACCATCGACCTGCAGCAGGGTCGCCTGGTAGGTCCGCACCGGCACGGCCTCGGCCACCTTCTGCGTCACGCGGATGCTGTCGCGCGCCCCATCCGCCAGCGCCTCGACCTGCCAGCGCAGGCTGCGCGCCTGCGGCACCGTCACATCCCAGCTTACTTCGCGCGCGGCGCCCGGTTCCAGGCTCAGGCTTTGCGCCGGCAGGGCCTGCGGCCCACGCTCGTCGGCGGCCATGCTGGCGCCTAGGCGCACCTCGAGCGCCTTGTCCGAAGCGTTACGCACCGTGAAGCCCGCACGCAGGTGGTCGCCCTCGCGCACCAAGGTCGGCAACCCGGACAGGAGCATCAGGTCCTGGGTGCTGCGGATGTCGCTGGAACCGGTGCCGAACAGGCCGGCGCCGGCGCTGGCCACGGCCACGATCCGGAAACCCGTGAGCGAATCGTTCAGCGGCACCGCCACCTCGGCCTCGCCGTTCGCATCCAGCGTTACTTTGCCCTTCCATAGCAGCAGGGTGTCGAACAGCTCGCGGCTGGCCCCGCGGCCGCCACCGCCGCCATGGGCCACCGACTTGCGGCCGAAGTGACGCTTGCCGACCACCTGCATCTGGGCGGTCGAAGTCTCGACCTGCTGGCTGCGCGGGCGCATCATGGCGTCCAGCAGCTTCCAGCTCTCGTTCGGCATCAGTTCGAGCAGGCCGGTATCGACCGCGGCAAGCGCCACCTCGGCCCCGCTTGGGAGCGGCTTGCCGTCCGCGCGCCTAACCTTGACCCGCACCTTGGCCTGCTCGCGCACCTTGTAGACCTGGCGCTCGGGCTGCACCTGCACGTCCAGTTCATGCGCGCCCCAGCCCACCTTGACCGGCGCGATCCCGAGCTTGTAGGCCGGCTTGCCGAGATCGACCAGCGCCGTCGGCTTCACTCCCGCCACACGGCCGCGCACCACCAGCGCCGACACGAACACGTTGGGCGCATAGCTCGCTTTCATCGGAATCGAGATCGTCGGATCGGTGGCGGACAGGCGCCGCACATAGGTGTCGAGGATGCCTTCGCGCTCCACGGTCACCAGCACGGTGGCGTCGCGGAAGGGAGATCGCACCTGGAAGCTGGCCTGCTCGCCCGGCTCGAAGCGCGGCTTGGCCGGCAGCAGGTCGATGCGGTCGTTGTCGGAGACGTCGAACCAGGTTTCCTTCTTGCCCGCCACGAAGACTTCCTGCTGGGTGACGGACGCCCGTCCCTCCGCGTCCTGGATGCGTGCGCGCAGGATGATGCTGCCCTCGCCCGGCGCCGCCACGTCGCACAGCAGCAGGCCGCGCGCATCGGTGCGCCCGCTGCAGGATCCTTCCAGGCGCTTGATCTCGCTGGTCGATTCGTAGGCGTAGAAGCCGCCGACCAGGCGCCGCCGGTGCGAATAGTAATCGCGCTTGAAGAAGTTCACGGTTGCCTCGACACCTGGCGCCGGCTTGCCGTCCACGCTCGCCACCGCCACCTGGAACTTGAGGCGATCCTTGTTGATCCAGTCGCCGTTGCGCAGGCCTACCGCGAGCGCCGCCGGCCACAGCGGGATGCGGGTCGATGCGGTGAGCGTTTCGCCATTTGCATCCTGCCAGCTCAGTTCCGCCAGCAGGCTGCGCGGACGGTCGATCGCCGGTAGCTCGGGCACCTCGATGCGCGCCGCGCCGTTGCGATCCAGCACCAGGCGCTGGGTGCGCGGCGCGGGGCCCTGGCGCACGCCCTCCGCCGGCATCTCGTCTTCGCCGCCTTCGTCGAAGAACTCGTCGTCGCCGCCTTCGCCGAGCTTCTCGATGCCTTCCTTCACGTCGCCGCCGCCGAAGGTGAAGCCTTCGAAGTTCTCGAAGCTGTTGAAGCTGTCCTCGACCACGCTGCGCAGGGTGACCGGCGCCTTGCCGGCCGGCCCACCGTTCAGGTAGTTGACCTGGGCGTCGATCGCCAGCTTGCTGGCTGCCACCACGGGCTTGGCCGGTCCCTTCAGGATCGCCTTCATGGTCGGCACGCGGAACTGCTCGACGCGGAACTCGCCTGCCACCTGGTTGCCGATCACCACCTGGTAGCTTCCCAGCTTGCTCTCCTGCGGAATCTTCCATTCGCCGTGCGCCTGGCCGGCGGCATCCCAGGACAATGGCAGTGAGATCTTGTCGCCGCTGCCCTGGTGTACCACCCAGGCCTTGGCCGGCACGGCGGCATGTTCGACGGCTTCCTCGCCCGCCGGCGAGTAGCCTCCGCGCGGCGGCTTGTCCCTGGCTTGCACCAGGGCCATGCCGCTGCCGACCCGGCGCCGCAGAAAGTGCTTCATGTGCACCGTCTCGCCGGCCCGCAGCAGGGTGCGGTCGAACACGGTGGCGACGATGCGGGTGTCCTCGTCCAGGCTGCCCTGCTGCAGATTGAAGCGCCAGGGTTCGATCCCCTTCTGCCAGCTCGAGAGCGTGAAGGTGAAATCCTCGCCGCTGCGGGCGCTGACGAACAGGTTGTCGCCGCATTTCGCACGCGGTAGCTCTTCGCGGATGTGGGCCACGCCGTCAGGCCCGGTGACGCCGCTCCATAGCTGGCGGCCGGTGCAATCGCGCAGCGCCACCTGGGCGCCCGAGACCGGACGTCCCTTGTCCAGCGAAGTCACCCACACCAGCGAGGATTCGGCGCCGCGCTTGAGGTGCGCCGCCATGTTCGTCACCAGCGCGCTGGTGCGCACATAGGCCGTCTGGCCCTGGCTGTTGAGCGCCTTGCCCAGCAGCGGACTGGCCACCTCGACCACGTAGAAGCCCGGCTTCCTCAAGGGGATACCGATGACCTCGAAGGCGCGCCGCCCGCCCGGCTTGGGCAGGGCGAAGCGTTCGATCCGGCCCGCCTCCCCCTTGACCTGGTCCGGCTGCAGCAGCGAGACCCGGATGTTGGACTCCGGCTGGTACCACGGTTCGCGGCCGTAGGTGTTCAGTTTGCCCAGCCAGGCCAGCACGTCCTGTTCGCGCTCGACGCGCAGGCTGGCGCCGCTACGAACCGCGGTGGCTAGCTTTGGTTCGACATTACGCACCGTGACCGGCAACAGGCGGTCGCCGCGGGCCTCCAGGATGCCGAAGGGCGCGGCGAACTTCACCAGCGGCGGCTGGCGGTCGATCTTGAGGCTGAGACGCTTCTTCGGTACGCTCAAGGGGCGTCCGGCATCGTCGCGCAGCGAGTCGGGCAGGCGCAGCTCCACCGTGGCTAGTTCGCGGAAGGGACCCGCAAAACTGACCGCGCTGGCAAAACCGCCCTTCGCTTCCTCGTCCAGCACCGGCGCATGGCGCTTGCCGCCCGTCTCTTCCAGCGCCAGCTTGCGCAGCTCCTCGACCGGCACCGGCGCATTGAAGTCCACCCGCACCGGCAGGAAAGGCACGCAGCCGGCGCGCGCATTGGTCCGGTCGCAGCGCAGCGTCAAGCGGAAGTCGGGCCGGGTGCGGAAGGCCAGTTCCTGGTCCTCGGCGGTGGCGATGCCGTTCGGCGCGGCCACGCCCTTGCCCCAGACCAGGGTGACGCCGGTGTCGGCAGGCAGCGTGCGGCGGCACTGCAGCGCCGCCACCGGAAGTTCGGTATCGATCTTCGCGCGCAGCGGGCCGCTGGCCACCCACACGCGGCCGCGCGCCTTGAAGTAGACGGTGAGGTAGCGGTCGATGAAGTCGCGCCGCAGCGCCAGGAGCTTCTCGCGTTCCTCGCCTTCCAGCAGGCGCACGCCGATCTTTTCGTTGACGCCGTCTGCGCGGCACCAGGCGTGGCGCGCGATGGATTCCGGCGTGGCCGGTGCATCCAGCGCCAGCAGGAAGATCTGGTTTTCATCCAGCTGGCTACCCTCGTGCGGCTGGACCCGCATCACCGCCGGCCCGCCGGTGCTGAACGCATACGTCTGCTTTCCGCCCACCGGTTGCCCGGCCAGGTCGCGCAAGCCCTCGCGCAGCGTGAAGCGGCAGGCGGTGGCGCCGGGCAGGTCGCGCTCGAAGTCGTAGCTCCAGATGCTGCCGTCGACCCAGCGTCCGGCGCCTTTGTAGGGACAGTCGACCGTGAACGGGCTGTCCGCGCGCGGGTCGCCGAACGCCGTCATTGGGCTTGAAAAGCGGGCGATCACCTGCCGCACCCCTTTGACCTGTCCTTCGGGACTGAAGGTTTCCACGGTGGTCTGCGCGGGAGGCTGGGCCAGCGCGCCATGCGCGCACAAGAACAAGGCCAGGGGCAGCAGCAGTCGGCTCAGGGCGCGCATTCGATCTCCGCAAAACGGCCAGGCCGGGACGGGCGTCCGCGGGGAACCTGGCGATACTCGACAGTACAGACGAGTGTGTCGAGCGTGTATGTTTTTGTCAACACAGACCGGGCCTGGCGTGCCCGATCATGCCCTGCGCATGAGGCGCGCAGCGCTATTTGTCAATTTATTCAAGATCTTTTCCGTCATGCCATACGGGTTTCCACGTAGTTGCATATCTATCTATTTGCTGGTACAACAACTCTTGCGTATGCACGCGCTCCATGGGGGCTGGCCGGATTCGTCCTGGCCTGCATCGTGGTTGTCCTTGCGTCGCCCAAGAAGAAACCTAGATAAACCGAGGTTAGAGGAAGACACCGATGAAAACCACATTCCTGCGCACCGTCGCAGCCATCGCCCTGGTAGGAGCAGCCTTTGGCGCTTCGGCCCAGAATTACCCCACCAAGACCATCACGATGATCGTGCCCTTCGCCGCCGGCGGGCCGACTGACACCGTCGCGCGCCTGGTGGCCCAGTCGATGGGCACCACCCTGAAACAGCAGATCATCATCGAGAACGTCGGCGGCGCCGGCGGCACCATCGGTGCAGCGCGCGTGGCCAAGGCCACGCCGGACGGCTACACCATCTTCCTGCACCACATCGGCCACGCCACCGCGCCGGGCCTGTACCGCAAACTGAGCTACAACGCCATCACCGACTTCGAGCCAATCGGCCTGGTCACCGACGTGCCGATGACCCTGATCGCCAAGAAGGACTTCCCGGCCAAGGACTTCAAGGAGCTGCTGGCCTACGTGAAGGCCAACAAGAGCAAGGTCACCTATGCCAACGCCGGCCTGGGTTCGGCCTCGCACCTGTGCGGCATGCTGTTCCAGACCGCCATCGGCATCGACCTGACCACCGTCCCATATAAAGGCACCGGCCCGGCCATGAACGACATGCTGGGCGGCCAGGTCGACCTGATGTGCGACCAGACCACCAACACCACCAGCCAGATCAAGGGCGGCAAGGTGAAGGTCTACGGCGTCACCACCAAGGCGCGCCTGGCTTCGATGCCGGACGTGCCGACCATGAGCGAAGCCGGCCTGCCGGGCTTCGAGGTGGCAGTGTGGCACGGCATGTACGCGCCGAAGGGCACCCCGAAACCGGTCATCGACACCCTCTCGAACGCCCTGCGCGTCGCGCTCAAGGATCCGACCGTCAAGCAGCGCTTCGCCGACCTCGGCACCGAGCCGGTGGCGGAGAACCGCGCCCGTCCGGAAGCCCTGCGCGCGCACCTGAAGTCGGAAATCGACCGCTGGGGCCCGATCATCACCAAGGCCGGCCAGTACGCCGACTGATCCACCTGCTCCACGGCAGCAGGCTGCGCGGCGCTTCACGGCCCGCGCGGCCTTTTGAACAATCACGAGACAAGCAACAAGGGGTTCGCAGTGACTTCCATCGTCCGCCATCCGAAGAATTTCTGGATCGGCATCATCTTCCTGATCGTCGGCCTCGCCGCCGTCATCCTCATCCAGGACAACGAAATGGGCAGCGCCGGCCGCATGGGCCCGGCCTATTTCCCGACCGTGCTGGGCGGCCTGCTGGCCCTCGTCGGCCTGGCCGACATCATCCGCGCCTTCATCGGGCGCCGCTCCGAAGCGCATGACGCGATCGGCACCTTCCACATCAGGGACATCGTCATCGTCCTCGGCGCGGTGGTCCTGTTCGGCCTCCTGATGCGTGGCGCCGGCCTGGCCGTCGCCGCCTTCGTGCTGGTGCTGCTGAGCGCCTATGCCAGCAAGCAGTTCAGGCTCAAGGGCGCCCTGCTGCTGGCGGTCGGCCTCGCGATCTTCGCTGTCCTGCTGTTCGTGAAGCTGCTCGGACTGCCGATGCCGATCGTCGGCCCATGGCTGGGAGGGGTATAAACCATGGAGATCTTTGCCAACCTGGGACTCGGCCTCGAAACGGCCTTCACCCTCACCAACCTGTTCTACTGCCTGGTCGGCGTGTTCGTCGGCACCGCGGTCGGCGTGCTGCCGGGCCTGGGACCGATCGCGACCATCGCGATGCTGCTGCCGGCCACCTTCGGCCTGCCGCCCGTCTCCGCGCTGATCATGCTGGCCGGTATCTACTACGGCGCCCAGTACGGCGGCTCGACCACGGCGATCCTGGTCAACCTGCCGGGCGAATCATCCTCGGTGGTGACCGCGCTCGACGGCTACAAGATGGCGCGCAACGGCCAGGCCGGCAAGGCGCTCGCCACCGCGGCGATCGGCTCCTTCTTCGCCGGCACCGTCGCCACCATCCTGCTGGCCCTGTTCGCGCCGCCGCTGGCCGACCTGGCCTTGAAATTCGGCCCGGCCGAATACTTCTCGCTGATGGTGCTGGGCCTGGTGGCCTCGGTGGTGCTGGCCAGCGGCTCGCTGCTCAACGCGATCGGCATGGTGCTGCTCGGCCTGCTGTTGGGCCTGATCGGCACCGACGTCAATTCGGGCGCGCAGCGCTACACCTTCGACCGCCCCGAGCTGGCCGACGGCATCAACTTCGTGATCGTGGCGATGGGCATGTTCGGTATCGGCGAAATCATCCGCAACCTCGAGCACGGTGAAGACCGCAACGTCCTGATGAAGAAGGTCCAGGGCCTGATGCTGACCAAGGACGACTTCAAGCGCATCGCGGCCCCGATCCTGCGCGGCACCTTCCTCGGCTCGGCACTCGGCATCCTGCCGGGCGGCGGCGCCATGCTGGCCTCGTTCGCATCCTACTCGATCGAAAAGAAGGTCTCGCCCAACGCCAAGCAGTTCGGCCACGGCGCCATCGAAGGCGTGGCGGCCCCGGAAGCGGCCAACAACGCCGGCGCCCAGACCTCCTTCATCCCGATGCTGACCCTCGGCATTCCCTCGAACCCGGTGATGGCGCTGATGATCGGCGCGATGATCATCCAGGGCATCCAGCCGGGACCGGCCGTGATGACCGAACAGCCGGCCCTGTTCTGGGGCCTGATCGTGTCGATGTGGTTCGGTAACCTGTTCCTGGTGGTGCTGAACCTGCCGATGATCGGCCTGTGGGTCAAGATGATCATGGTGCCCTACCACCGCCTGTACCCGGCTATCCTGATGTTCTGCGCGATCGGCGTATTCAGCCTGAACAACAACGAGTTCGACATCTGGCTCATGGCCCTGTTCGGCCTGTTCGGCTACATCTGCGCCAAGCTCGGTGCGGAACCCGCGCCAATGCTGCTCGGGTACATCATCGGCCCGATGATGGAGGAATACCTGCGCCGTGCGCTGCTGCTCTCGCACAGCGACCCGATGGTCTTCGTGCGCAGCCCGATCAGCGCCACCATGCTGGCCATGGCCGCCGCCGCACTGATCGTCGTGCTGCTGCCGTCGCTGCGCAAGAAGCGCGAGGAAGCCTTCCAGGAGGAGTAAAGCAAGACCCGCGGCGCGATCAGAACAGGTCGCGCTGCGGGCTCGTCAAACGCGAGAACGAGTCGCCGACGAAGGGCAGGATGGCGTCGGCTATCGGCTCGAGCTGCTTGCTCAGGTAGTGTTCGTAGTCGATGGGCGAGCGGCGCAGTTCCAGCGGCTCCGGTCCGCTGGTGGTCATCACATAGCGGATCCACCCTCCCCTGCGGTACTGCGCCTGCCGTCCCTGGCTGACGTGAAAGGCGTCGGCCATGCGCGCCGCGCGCACGTGGGGAGGGACATTGCGCTCGTACTCGTCGAGCGGACGGCGCAGGCGTTTGCGGTAGACCAGCAGCTCGTCCAGCTCCCCCCCCAGCGTACGCGCCACATAGTCGGCCACCCAGGCCTCGTAGGGCTCCTTCTTGAATATCCGCAGATAGAGCTCCTGCTGGAACTGCTGCGCCAGCGGCGACCAGTCGGTGCGCACCGTCTCCAGTCCCTTGTACACCACCTCTTCGCTGCCGTCCGCATGCGTCACCAGGCCGGCGTAGCGCTTCTTGCTGCCTTCGTCCGAGCCGCGCACGGTGGGCATCAGGAAGCGGCGGTAGTGGGTGTCGAATTCCAGCTCCAGGCTTGATGCCAGCCCGTACTCGGACTCCAGGTGTGCACGCCACCAGTCGTTGACCTGCTCCACCAGGGCGTTCCCGATACGCTCGGCATCGAGCTGGCCGTGAGGACCGCCGAGCCAGACGAAGGTGGAATCGGTGTCGCCATAGATCACCTGGTAGCCCTGCTCCTCGATCAGCGCGCGGGTGCGGTGCATGATCTCGTGGCCGCGCATGGTGATCGACGAAGCCAGGCGCGGATCGAAGAAGCGGCAAGCGGGCGTACCCAGCACGCCGTAGAAGGCGTTCATGATGATCTTCAGCGACTGCGACAGCGGCGCGTTGCGTTCGCGCTTGGCGGCCTCGCGCCCTTCCCACACCTGGCGCACGATGCCGGGCAGACAGTGGCGCGTGCGCGAAAAGCGCGCGCCGCGAAAACCCGGCACGGTCGCGTCCTCGGGTTCGGCCAGGCCTGCCACCAGGCCGACCGGGTCGATCAGGAAGGTGCGGATGATCGAGGGGTACAGGCTTTTATAGTCGAGCACCACCACCGAATCGTAGAGGCCGGAGCGCGAGTCCATCACGAAGCCGCCGGGACTGTCGCCGGCCGCGACGTCGCCGATGTTGGGCGCCACGAAACCTTGGCGGTGCATCAGCGGCATGTAGCGGTGCTCGAACGCCGCCACCGAGCCGCCGCTGCGGTCGATCGCCAGTCCAGTGACGCTGGCGCGCTCCAGCAGGAAGCGCGGCAGCTCGGTCTTCTCGAAGATGCGGGTGACGAGTTCGCAGTCCTTCAGGTTGTAGAAGGCCAGCGCCGGCTTGTCCTCCGCGAACATGCGGTTGATCTCGTCCATCCGGCTGTAGGGGTTGTCGATCGCCTTGCCTTCGCCCAGCAAGGTCTGCGAGACCGACTCCAGGCTGAAGGAGGAAAAGCTGTAGGTGGCCGAGCGCAGCGCCTCGATGCCGTCGATGACCAGGCGCCCGGCGATCGATACGAAGAAGTGCTCCGAGCGCCCGTGCTCGCGGGTCTCGATGGCGCTGCCGTCTCGTCCCAGGCGCAGCGGTCGTCCGGCGCGCTCGGCCGCCTGTACCAGCATACGCAGGTCGAACTGGATCACGTTCCAGCCGATGATGGCGTCCGGGTCGTGCCGGCGGACCCAGTCTTCCAGGCGGTCCAGCAGCGCGGCGCGGCTCTCGACATACTCCAGGTCGAAGTCACGCGGCTTGTCGACGCCGTTCGGTGCGCCCAGCATGTAGACCTGGCGCTGGCCGCAGCCTTCCAGGCCGATGCAATACAGCTCGCCGTGCTGGTTGGTCTCGATGTCGAGCGAGACCATGCGCAGTCGCGGGCGGTAGTCGCCGTCCGGCTTGAGCTGGGCGTCCCGGATCAGTCCCGGGTCATTCGGGTCCGGCGTGCCGTGCACCAGTACCGGCGCCGTGATGAAGCGCTCCATCAGGTAGCGCTCGGGCGGACGCACATCGGCTTCGTACACATCGACGCCGAACTCGCGCAAGCGTTTTTCCAGGCGCAGCAGCTGGCGGTACTGGCGGCAGTACAGGCCAAGCACGGGCCGGTGATGGAAGTCGGACAAGGCCAGTTCGCGCAGCTCGCAACCGCGCTCCGTGCCCAGGACCAGCTCGGCCGCCTTGCGCTGTTCCAGCGGCAGGAAGGCGACCGGCGTCTGCGGCGCCAGGCGCGCGCGGCGCGGTCCGTCAGGGGTCGCGAGCCAGAATTCGACCTCAGTACCGGCCTCCAAGTCGCGCCAGTGACGGGTCAGCAGGAAGCCCTGCAGGGGCGTAGCGTCCATGATCTAGGTGAAGCGCGCCAGCTCCGCTTCGCTGAAGCCGGCCTGGCGGCGCGCCTCCAGGTTGAACGGACCCTTGGGCACCGGCGCCTTGTAGCGCACCGTCAGCTCGGCGTAGGTGGCCACCGGTTCCACGCCGCGCAGGCCGCACAGGTACAGGTACCAGCGGTTGCCGATCTCGACGTGCCCCACCTCGTCGCGCAGCAGCACGTCGAGGATGGCTGCGGCCTCCTGGTCGCCGGCCTGCGCCAGCTTGGCGCGCAGCGGCGGGATCGCATCGAGGCCGCGCGCTTCCAGCGTGCGCGGCACCAGCGCCATGCGCGCCAGCACGTCGCCGCTGGTTTTCTCGACCATCTCCCACAGGCTGTCGTGGCCGGTGAAGTCGCCGTATGCGTAGCCGAGCGTGGCCAGGTGGGCGCGCAGCATGTTGAAGTGCTGCGCCTCTTCGCCTGCGACCCGCAGCCAGTCGGTATAGTAGTCGGACGGCATGCCGGGAAAGCGCCACAGGGCGTCGAGGGCCAGGTTGACCGCATTGAATTCGATGTGGGCCAGCGCGTGGATCAGCATGGCGCGGCCTTCCACGGTCGCCATCGAGCGCCGTCCCACCAGCCGCGGCGGGACCAGTTCGGGCCGTGCCGGTCGTCCAGGAATACCCTCTGGAGCGGCCAGCTCCGCGTCGCGGTCGACGGTGAACTCGCCGCGCGCATGCGCCGCGACCAGCGCCGCTACCCCGGCGGTCTTGGCGGCGGGGTCGGGGTCAAGCAGGGATTGCAGAGCGCATGCGCGAAGCTCCAGCGGTTGCGCCATCATCAAACCTATCGGTGTCACAAAAGCGCTAGTGTACCAAAGCACGCCGGCGGCCCGCGGCTGGGTTACCATGAAAGCCCGACCATTTCGAGAGTGGCCCATGCAACGCGACCATCCAGCCCTCCTCATCATCGACATGCAGCAGTGCATGGCCCGCCCGGATGCGGGCGCACGCAACAACCCGCAGGCGGAAGCCAACATCGATCTGCTGCTGGAAGCCTGGCGCGGACGGCGTGCGACGATCGTCCACGTGCGCCACATCTCGCGCTCCGCCGGCTCCGGTTTCGCGCCCGGCCAGCCGGGATCCGAGTTCCAGCCGGTGTTCGCTCCCCGTCCCGGTGAGCACGTGGTGGAAAAGAACGTCCCGGACGCCTTCATCCAGTCCGGCCTGGAACGCTGGCTGCGGGTGCGCGGCATCGAGCGCCTTGTGGTGGCCGGCGTCAGCACCAACATCTCGGTCGAGTGCAGCGTACGCAGCGCCGGCAACCTCGGCTTCCACGTGGCGGTGGCGGCGGACGCCTGCTTCGCCTTTGCGCGGCGCGACTACAATGGCGCCCTGCGCAGCGCGGACGAGGTGCATGCCATGTCGCTCGCCAACCTGGCGGCCGAATACGCGAAGGTGGAGACGACGGCCGATATCCTGGCGCAGCTCGACTGAGGCTAAGTCGCCACATTACCCTTGGCGCATTGTGGCCAAAGCGGCAAGCTTGCTACCATGGATCGCTCGGCCGCCCAGGTCTCTTGCGAAGGAAATGCGCCATGTTCGACCGCCCTGCCCCGCAGTCCCGCCTCGTCCTCGCCGCGCTCGCCCTCGTACTCGAGCTGGCCCACCTCGGCTGGGAATACACCCATGGCGGCGTGCCTGCCCATCATCTGCTGAACAATCCCGACTTGCCCGCGATCTCCAACTGGTGGGGCCTGCTGGTGGTGCCGCTGCTGGTCTGGTTCCTGGTCGGACGCATCCAGCGCCGCAGCGCCACCCTGATGCAGCCAGGCAGCCGCGAGCGTTTCCGCACCCTCACGCGCCTGCGTTTCACCGGCGCCCTGCTGTGGGGCGCGGCGCTGGCGCTCGCCTTTATGCTGAATCACCCGGCAGTTACGTGGATCTTCTTCGGCGCTTTTGCGGCAGCCCTGTTCGTGCATGCCTACCGCGCCGAATACGTGCTCGGCTTCGCCCTCGGCATGACCTTCACCTTCGGCGCGGTGCTGCCGGTGCTGATCGTGTCGGTGATCGCGGCCTGCTCGTTTGCCGTGCACCTGCTGTTCGGCGCCGGGCTGCGACTGGTGCGTGGCGGCCGGGCGCGCGGGGCTGGTCTGCCGTGAGAATGAATAACTGAAGTTCGTGTTCGCGCTCGGAGCAACGTCCCAAACACCAAATCAATCCAAAGTTCGCTTTCGGCCATATCCGGACATTCGCATAGTTGGTCAACCACGAGAATATGAACCTGCCCACAATCGAGACCATGGCTTCAGGGAACATAAGCCTTACGATCACGGAAGACACGGACTGGGAGACCTTTCCAGATCAGGCTGCCGACTTCGTACGAAAGTTCGGCGGCATTGTACTTAAACGGATCGATACACCGGTTGAGCGAATGTGGATTGTCTTGATCAAATGGCGACCGTTCTACCTGACGTTCGAGGATTTTCCTCTAAGGATGACACTCGATTCCATGAGCCGCTCCTGTGCTTCGGTGATTCACGACATACACGCCAAATTGCTCGCTGAAGCGCAATCGTGAAAGTCAGTTAGCGTCGCCAACGTCCGCTTCGGGTCGTTAGCGGACGCTACAATAGGTCCGCAGCCGGCCACGAGCGGACCTTTGATTGGTTCAAAGGTAAAGCCCAAATCCTCTATGTTAAAAACACATCTTTGCCAACGACCGAACAATCAAGAGGGCATGCGAAGAAATGCTGCAATGATGCTGATCTCGTTAGAAAGAGATACGCCTGTGCTAACCTATTACTTTTGATAACCCGCCTTTTGCTGCCATGAACTATCGCATTCGCGCCACTGAAGTCCCTGATGACGATCCTTTCCGGCATGACGCTTTGAATCGCAAGCAGATAGTCGAATTCGTGGCGGGCGTGGTTAGCGATACTGGCGATCAGCCGTTAGTACTTGCGATCGACTCGCCATATGGCACTGGTAAATCCGTTTTTGTCGATATGGTTGGAAAGGTTTTACAAAAACGAAACTTTCAGACGGTGTATTTCAATGCGTGGAAGGCGGACCATGTATCTGATCCTTTGATTGCTATGGTCGCGGCACTCGACGAGGCGTTCCCGAAAGCTGAGGGGTCTATCGCCGGGATCGGGATGAAGGAGGTAAAGAAGTTCGCTACCGCTGTTCTCAAACGCACCGCCATTCTTGGCGTGAAGCTGGGCACCGGAGGACTGGTGGATCTTCCAGATGGTATAGAAGGCGCCGTAGTGGACGCTGCGACCGACGCTACTAATGATCTCATTGAGGAATTTGCAAAAGAAGAACAAGCAGCCAAATGTTTCAGAGCAGAGGTTGAGAAAGTTGTTGCCAGCCTGCCCAAGATGCAGAAAGAGCCTACTCTGGTATTTTTCATCGACGAGCTGGATCGATGCCGGCCGGACTTTGCTATGTCTCTTCTGGAGCGAATCAAGCATATGTTTGACGTGCCGAACTTGGCATTTGTGTTGTCGATTGACAAGAAGCAGCTTGAAGCGGTGACCGCCGCCGTGTACGGCGAAAAGATCGATGCCGCCGAATACTTACGGAAATTTATCGACCTTGAGTTTGGACTACCAGCACCGTCACGGATAAAGTTCATCAATAACGCAATCAACCACGCGGGAATTGCCGATAAGCTGCAAGGGCGCCGCAATGAACGCGATACCATTGTCCGCTTGCTTGGACTTCTGGCAGATATTTATGACATGAGGCTGCGAGCGATCGAGCGTTGCATCATACGGCTGAAGCTTGTATTAGCAGCTACAGGCGACCAAGAGCGCCTCGAGACAATTCATCTTGGCCTGCTGATCGTGCTCCGCTCGGTAGACAAGGAAATGTTCGACAAGATTGCCTTTCGTAAGATTGGGTATGTCAACGCAATGAATTATTTCCGCGAACGTGCCGGGGTCTACGATATCGCGGATAGCGTTGAATGGAACGCTCTCGAGGCGGTGCTGATCGTTGAGCTAGCTGGGCCTGATGAGAAAAGGACCCTCAGGGATCAACATATTGCCATCATCAACAATGACACATCACCTGCTGCTAGAAATAAGGCGCAGCACTTGTTGAGCCTTACTGATTCGTACTCGATGCCATCAGCAGACCGAAAGTCCATGTTGCGTGTCGCGGCAGCCATCGATATCGCCGCGGATATCCGTGACTAGAATGCCCAACAAAACGCTTGACGTACCGCCAATGTTAAGGCCATGAGTTTTAATTCGGAATTGCGATACCGGGTCGCTGTCAACCTACATTGAGCTCGTTCAGCAGGTTTGGGCGTCCCATCCCGCCTGCGAAGAACATTGGGTAGTTTCAGGTGATTGATAAACGTCTGCTTTGGGTCGGAAGCGGACGCTACAATAGGTCCGCAATCGGCCAGGAGCGGACATAAATGTGATGGAACACCATGAATCCCTACAGCTTGATGCTGCGAAAGGCATCGATGGAGATCCTGCAGTTTCAGCAGACCAGTGCGGAGGCGGATCACTTCAAAAAAGGCTGGTTTGAACAGATCGCTTCACGTCTGGAACACGCCAGTTGTCTCAGCGAGCCGGAGTCAGCGGAGCGAGAAATACTTTCGATGGCAAGAAGCGACGCTGACTCTGGCCCATTGAATGAGAACGCAATGCCGTCGTTCTATGTCGCGCTGGATGCCGTCCAAAGGACCCGAAAGCGACGGTCCGTCTGAAGGTCTGCAACGGGTCGATAGCTGACCTCCGCTCTGCTGATCACCCGCTCTGTCAATTCTTACCGTCTGCCGATCGCGCCGGCTTACATCTGCCGGAACAGATGCGCATACACCGGGCTAACCTTCGGCTGCTCCGGACGGTTACGCAGCTTGAGCAGCACCTTGCCCATGTCGTCACGCACCGCGCTGGTCACGCAGCTCATGTTCACCACCGTGCTGCGGTTAATCTGCTTGAAGCGCGCCGGGTCGAGCTGGGGCAGCAGTTCCTTGAGCGGCACCCGGATCAAGGCCTCGTTCTCGGCGGTCGCCACGTTGACGTACTTGTCGGTGGCCTGGAAAAACACGACTTCTGAGACTGGGATCATGCGCACCATGTTGCCCACGGCGGCGCGCACGATGTCCAGCCGTTCCGGCGCCGTAGAGGCCGGCATCAGCGACTGCAGGCGCCCGACCAGCTGGGCCAGCGGATCGGCGTCTTGCTGGCGGCTGCCCAGCAGCGCCTGCAGCCGCTCAACCGTACGCGCCAGGCGCGTCTCGTTCACTGGTTTGAGCACGTAATCCGCCGCCGCCTGCTCGAAGGCCTGCACCGCGTAGTCGTCGTAGGCCGTCACGAACACCACATGCGGGAACGGGCCGGGCCCTTCCCAGCGCTCGGCCAGTTCTTCAGCCGCTTCGATGCCGGTCTGGCCAGGCATCTTGATGTCCATGAACAGCACGTCGGGCCGAGTCACTAAGGCCTGCTCGACGGCAGCCACGCCGTTCGGCGCGGTACCGACGATCTGCAGCTCGGGCCACAGCTTGCCCAGCATGCGGGCCAGGGTGGCGGCCAGGATCGGTTCGTCTTCTGCAATCAATGCGCGGATGCTCATGCAGTCTCCAGAGGTAGTGTCAGGCGCACCAGCGTGCCTTGCGGCTGCGCCGGTACGAGCAGGATGGATGCGCGCTCGCCGTAGAGCACGCGCAGGCGTTCGCGGGTGGTGGCGACGCCGACGCCACTGCCCTTGGCGCCGGACTGTCCCAGGCCCAGCCCGGTGTCGAGGACGCTGATGTCGAGCAGGCCGTCGTGCGCCGCAGCGCTAATTGCGATCTCGCCCCCCTCGATCTTCGGTTCCAGGCCGTGCACGATTGCGTTCTCGACCAGCGGTTGCAGCAGCATCGGCGGCAGCCGGACTTTTCCCAGCTCCGGCGGTAGCGCCAGGCGATAGCGCAGGCGCTCACTCATGCGCACGCCCATCAGGCCGAGGTAGGCCTCCATGGCGGCGAACTCCTCGCCCAGTGTGGTGCTCTCCGCACGCGAGACGCCGAGGGTGGCGCGCAGGTACTGGATCAGCTGGTCGAGCATGGTGTTGGCCCGCTCCGGATCAATCGCGATCAGTCCCTGCAAGTTGGCCAGGGTATTGAACAGCATGTGCGGCTCGATCTGGGCCTGCAGCAGGCGCAGCTGCGCCTGCAGGGCCTGGCGCTCGATGGTCTCGGCGCGCAGCTGCGCCGCATGGTGCTCCAGCCGGGCGCGATGCAGGCCCTCGCGGTGTTCGATGGCCCAGATACCGGCGACCAGCACCAGGAAGGTCAGCATCACCATGCTCAGGCGCGGCAGGGTCGGATAATCCATCAGCGAAGGAGTGGGATGCAAGAACAGAGGGCCGACCGCCTGCACCGCCGAAAAATGCACCAGCGGCGCGGTGAGCGCGGCGACCGCGATCAAGGCAGCCCATGCGCGCCCGCTACGGTTCGGGCCCGGCCACAGCAGCAGGCGCGCCGTATCGACAACGGCGAATCCCGACACCGAAATGAAGCAGGAATAAAGCAGCTGTTCGTACAGGGTCTCCGGATGGCCGACGACCAGGGTGATCATCAGGGCCGCCACCGCGCCGACCACGGCGGCAAAGCGCAGGTCGCGCAGCAGGCGCCTGGCGAAGGAGCCCCCTTCGGGAACGGGTCGGTCTGCAGGAATGGCCGCGGTGGCCTGGAGCAGGCTGCTCATGCTGTCTCGCTTGGATGCGTTCAAGATGTCCGCATTCTGCCCAGCCGATGGCAAAGGAGCAAGCCGAGTGCGATGAACTCGCATTCCCCGACCGTGAACCGGCCTTCCGCTCTACCGGAGTGTGGCGCGAGCGCAGTGTCAATACGCAACTTCGGTGTCACAAAGCAGCTCTTTCCTGTAGGATAATGCCTTTGCTCGGGTACAGCTCAGCCTTTCCTCCTGAATGAGACCGTGGAACGCCGTTTCCACAGGCCGCGCACCCTGCAGTTCAACAACCTATAACAGACAGAGTGTCGCGGACCGGCCCGCCCGGATCCCGCCGGGAGTGTATGGAGCGTCCCCTGCCACCGCGTGCCGCTGCACGCAGCCGCACCGTTCTTGCCTGCTTGACCGTGGTGCTGGCCATCGGCGCCGCCGAAAGCGCGCGCTGGACCCGCAGTGCCCGCGCCGCCGCCGCTCCGTCGACCCTGCCGGCTGTCGTGCCCGGCCGCGTGAGCCTCACCGAGCTGTCCCGTTCCATGATCCCGATGCCGCGCAATACGCCTTCGGCCCATGCCAGCGCGCTGGCGACCCTGCCGGGCGACCGCATGGTGACTTTCTGGTGGGCCGGCAGCCGCGAGAGCGGCCCGGACGTCAAGGTCTACGCCTCGCAGTGGCATAACGGTAAATGGGGCGAACCCTGGGAAGTCGCCAGCCGCGACTCGCTCGGCAAGGCACTCGGCTTCGGCGTGCGCCGCATCGGCAACCCGGTGGCCTGGACCGACCGCCATGGCCGCATCCACCTGTACGTGGTGGCCACCGGCCTCGGTGGCTGGGCGGCTTCGCGCGTAGCGCACATGGTGTCCTCGGACGAAGGCACTTCGTTCCAGATGAAGCGGGTGCTGCCGATGTCGCCGATGTTCAATACCAGCGTGCTGGTGCGCACCAATGCGGTGGGCCTGGTCGACGGTGGCTGGTGGCTGCCGGTCTACTTCGAACTCGGCATCAAGTATCCGATGCTGATGGCCTTCGGCCCGGACGGCGAGCCCACCGGCCTGGCCCGCATCGGCGCCCGCACGACAACCCTGCAGCCGGCCATCGTGCCGGTCTCGCGTCTGGAAGTGCGGGCCTGGATGCGCGACGCCAGCGACCAGCGCCGCGTCCAGCATGCGCGCAGCCGCGACGGCGGCGCCAGCTGGGAAGACCTGCCGCCCCTGGCGCTGAACAACGAAAGCACCTCGGTGGCGGCGCTGCGCTTGGCGAACGGCGACTTCCTCATGCTGCACAATCACATGGGGAACAAGGACTCGTCGCGCAGCACGCTGCGCCTGTCGCTCTCCAAGGACGGCCAGACCTGGCGCCCGGTAGCCGACGTCGCGCGCGGCGGCGCGGGCGACGAGTTTTCCTATCCAACCATGCAGCAGGTCGGCAACGAGCTGCACGTCACCTATACCTTCCAGCGCCAGGCGATCGCGCATCACCGGTACCGGATCAGCATTGGGGAGAACATCTGATGGCATTGCCCGAACTCGCGCTGCAGTTCGTCTACGCCCGTTTTGCATGGGCGCTGGTGCTGGCCGCGCTGGTGGTCGCCGCCTGGCCCGCCGCCTGGCGCCTGCCGCGGCGCGCGCTGGCCGGGATCCTCGGCGCCAGCCTGCTCCTGATGGCGCTGCCGGGCGAAGCCTCGCCCGCCTGGCACCTGGGCCTGGCCTTCCAGTACCCGAGCGCCCTGCTGGCCGCCCTGTGCGCGGTGAAGCTGTTCACCCGCTGGCGCGGTGCGCACAACGCGCCTCTCATGCGCACGCCGCTGGCGGCGGCGCTGGCGCTAAGCGGCAGCCTGCTCTACCTGGACGCCTTCGGCCTGCTCTCGCGCGGCTATTATTACGCCGCCTTCGGCACCGGCGCGGCGCTGCTCGCGGTGCTGCTCGCCGGCGCCTGCGCCTGGGCCATCCTGCGCGGCCAGGCCACGCGCCAGTCCTGCGCCATCCTCGGCGCCCTGCTGCTGTTCTCGCTCGCGCGCCTGCCGACAGGGAACCTGTGCGACGCCCTGCTCGACCCGCTGCTGTGGGCCTGGGCTCTCGCTTCCCTCGGCGCCGCGGCGCTGCGCACGCTGCTGCGCCGTCCGGCGCGTACGGCGCAGCCGTCCGCCCACGAGCTACCGGTCCTGCAGCGCACCGGCACCGAACCGTTTTCACCCATCAAGGAGTAGTCAGTGGCAAACCAGAAGTCCCTTCTTCATCCCGTCATCGCCACCGGGATCGTCATCAATATTTTCGTGCTGTTGCTGGCGGTGGCCTACAGGGGCGACACGGCGGGCTTGTGGCGCCTCCTGATCGAGGACGGCATCGTCGAATGGATGCAGTTCCTGTGCTTTACGGTGCTGTCGATCCTGCTCGGTTTCGCCTTCTTCGAACGCCTCAAGCGCGCCGACCGCGGTGCGCTGGAACTGCTGGCGCTGGGCGGTCTGAGTCTGCTGTGCGCGCTGGCGGCACTGGAAGAGATCAGCTGGTTCCAGCGTGTGCTCAATGTCCAGTCGTCCGAGTACTTCCTGCAGAATAACCGCCAGGGCGAGACCAATATCCACAACCTGGCCGTCGGCAGCGGCAGCCTGCACAAGAACGTGCTGCTCAAGCTGATCGCTATCGCCGGCCTGACCCACAACCTGATCCTGCCGCTCGTGGCGCGCTTCAAGCCGGGCGTGCGCAGCTGGGTCGAAAAGCTCGGCCTGTACCTGCCGCCGCTGTCGGCCTCGGTGATCTATCTGGTGCTGGTGGCGCTGTCACATGCGCTGATCGACCATCCGCGCAAGGGCGAACTGGGCGAGATGTTCGGCGCCGTGCACTACCTGGCGACTGTCTTCGCGGCGTATTTTGCCGGTGTCCAGTACACCCGTCCGACGCTGTTCGAGAACCCGGCCGACATCCGCCGCCTGTCGAAGCTGTTCGCCAGCTGGATGGTGTTCCTGCTGTTCGTGGCCTGGCTGCTGAGCGCCGGCGCAGGCGCCGGCGCTCCTCCTGCTGTTTAATGCTGTTGTGGGGTGGGCGGCCGGGCCGTCCACCCCACAAGCTCCCCATCAGAAGCCGTAGTTTAGGCGCGCGTAGATGAAGCGCCCGCCGCGGCCGAACGGCGCGTAGTTTGCGAACGGCGTATTGCCGGTCGTGTTCAGCACCGGCGGCAGGGTCTCCGGATACTGGTCGAACAGGTTGTCCGCGCCCAGCGCCAGGCTCAGCTTCGGCGTAAGCGCCAGGCGGCCTTCGATATCCACCACCGTCTTCGCTCCCATCCAGAAGTCCAGCGCCGCCGTGGTGCCGGGCGACAGCACCTTGCCGTAGCGCGTGGCGCGGAAGGTCGCACCCCACTGCCCCAGTTTCCAGTTCACGTTCGCACTGATCTTGTTCTCCGGCTGGCCTTTTTCCAGCGACAGCACGTTGAGGCGGTCGAACAGGACCGGCGCCGGGTTCAAGGCCGCCAGCTGCGCCGTCACCGGGGTCTTGGTGACCTTGGTGTCGGTGAAGTTACCGGCCAGCGTGAAGTCGAGGTTACCCGCGCCATCGAGCTTGAGCGGCCAGCTCACCACCACGTCCACGCCCTGGGTGCGGGTGTCAACGCCGTTGATGAAGAAGCGGCCGCCGCCCACGCCGTTGATGCCCTGCGAGATGATGTAGTTGCGGACGTTCGCCTGGGTCAGGTTCTCCGACAGGACGATGCGGTCCTCGATCTTGATGCGGTAGGCGTCGATCGTGATGTTGAAGGGATCGAAGCGCAGCACCGCGCCCAGTGAGGCGTTCAGCGACTTCTCGGCCTCCAGCGGCTTGGCGCCGAGCGCCACCGCGACGCGGTCGGTCGGCTTGAAGGTGGTAATTTCGAAAGGAACGCCGTTGATGAAGTTGGTCGAGGTAGCGGTAAAGTACTGCTGCTGCGGCGACGGCGCGCGGAAGCCGTTCTGGATTGCGCCGCGCAGTGCAAACGACTTATTGAAGTCGTAGCGGCCCGAGAGCTTGCCGGCCAGGCTGTTGCCGAAGTCCGAGTAATGCTCGCCGCGCACCGCCACCGAGGCCAGGAATTCCGGCGTGATGTTCGCTTCCAGGTCGACGAAGGCGCCGACCGCGCTGCGATGGGCGTCGACTTCGTTCGAGGGACGGAAGCCCGGGAACACCTGCGCGCCCGGCGCCGCCGGCACGCCGGTCGGCAGGATCTCCGGGCCGGCGCGCCAGGAATCCGGCTCGCCCGCGAACAGCTCGTAGCCTTCACGGCGCGCTTCGGTGCCGACCGCGATGTTCAGCGGGGAGGAGAAGCCGCCCACGTCCACGCTGCGCACGCCGGTCAGGTTGAACACCAGCTGGTCGTAGGCATAGCCGCCCGCGTAGAACTCGCGCTTGCTGCTGGTGCCGATCGAACGGTTCAGGGTGTTCTGGATGTCGTACTTCATCTTGTTCTTGCCGTAGCCGAGCGACGCGTCCATGTCCCAGTTGCCCTGGGTCCAGGTGACGCCGCCGGTTGCCGCGAAGTCGTCGACGGTCGGCGCGATGATCGGCAGGAAGCCGTCGGGGTAGATCGAGATGATGTTGCGCGCATCCTGGGCCGGGCGGAAGAAGCCGCCCGAACGCGCTTCGCGGTTCTGGTAGCTCGCCCAGCCGTACAGCTTGACGCCGCCGCCCAGGTTGCTGCCGGCGTTGGCGAACAGAGTCGCCTGTTCCATCTCCGGCTCGCCGTACCAGGCGTTGAAGCGGTTGATGGTGAGTTCGCGCGGGTCGAAGCTGCCGTTGGCCAGGCGCGGATACTGCTGGCGCATGTCGTAGCCGCTGCGTTCGGTGCGGTGCTGGTCCTTGTATTCGGCGGCGATGGTGAGGTAGCCGTCCTCACCCAGGGCCAGGCCTTTCCACAGGCTCACGGTGGCGGTCTGGCCGTCGGTGCGCTTGCGCGAGGCTGGTGCAGTCCAGGTGCCGCCGGTCGGGGCGACGTCGTTCCACAGTTCGTATTCGGTCTTGCGCGCGCCGTAGACGACGCTTGCCTCGCCGCCGGTCCGGTCAGTGCGCAGGCGCAGGTTGACCACGCCGGAGATCGCGTCCGATCCGTATTGGGCGGCGGCGCCGTCGCGCAGCACCTCGATGCTCTTCACGATCGCGGTCGGGATGGTGTTCATGTCCACCGCCGCCGAACCGCGGCCGATCGAGCCGTTCACGTTGACCAGCGAGGAGGCGTGGCGGCGCTTGGAGTTGACCAGCACCAGGGTCTGGTCCGGCGCCATGCCGCGCAGGGTGGCGGGACGGATGGTGTCGGTGCCGTCGGTGATCGCCGGGCGCGGGAAGTTCAGCGAGGGCAGCGCCATCGACAGGGCCTGGTTGATCTCCGTACTGCCGGTGTTTTTCAGGGTCTCGGCCGAGATGATGTCGACCGGAGCCGCGGTGTCGAGCGCGGTGCGGTTGGCGACGCGGGTGCCGGTCACCACCACCGTGGCGGAAGGGGCGGCATCGGACGCGGCGGGCGGCGCGGCGTCCTGCGCGTGGGCGCCGGAGAACAGCGAAGCGATGGCTAAGGCAAGGACCGTCTTTTCCGTTACATGTTTCTGCATCGTGGTTTTCCTCTTGTTGTTGGAACGCGCCGGAGTTGCAGCAAGGGCAAGGGCGCAAATTGATACTGCTGGGCACACCTGAGGATGTCAATTCGCAAACTTGCGTACAGGCATATTTACAACAGTGACGTCGGCGTAAGGTCGGTGTAAGCATGAGCTGTCGTCGCCTGCTACACTTTTTTATTCCGTTTTTCTGGATATCGATATGCAAGAAGCTTTGTTTCCCGGCTTTCGCCAGCTGCGCATTCCCAGCGAAGAGGGCGTGACGATTGCTGGAGTGATCGGTGGGGCCGGCCCGCCCCTCCTGCTGCTGCACGGCCACCCGCAGACCCACGCGATCTGGCACAAGCTGGCGCCCACGCTGGCGCAGCACTTCACGGTGGTGGCCTGCGACCTGCGCGGTTATGGCGACTCGTCCAAGCCGCAGGGCAGCGCGGACCACGGCAACTACAGCAAGCGCAGCATGGCGGCCGACATGCTGGCGGTGATGCGCCAGCTCGGCTTCGAGCGCTTCCGGGTGATGGCGCACGACCGCGGCGCCCGCGTGGCGCATCGCCTCGCGGCCGACCATCCGCAGGCGGTCGAGCGCGCGGTGCTGCTCGACATTGCGCCGACCCTCGCCATGTACGAGAAGACGACAGAGGCGTTCGCGCGCGCCTACTGGCACTGGTTCTTCCTGATCCAGCCGGCGCCGCTGCCGGAACGCCTGATCGAGGCCGACCCCGGCGCCTATCTGCGCGACGTGATGGGGCGGCGCAGCGCGGGCCTCGCGCCTTTTGACGCGCGTGCGCTGGCCGAGTACGCGCGTTGCCTGGCGCTGCCGGGAACCGCCCACGGCATCTGCGAAGACTACCGGGCGGCGGCAGGCATCGACCTGGAACACGACCGCCATGACCGCGACGCCGGCCGCCGCATCGATATGCCGCTGCTGGCGCTGTGGGGCGCGCAGGGCGTGGTGGCCCGCTGCTTCGATCCGCTCGCCGAATGGCGCAAGGTAGCGGCGCAGGTCGAGGGCGAGGCCCTGGATTGCGGGCACTACATCCCGGAAGAAGCACCAAGCGCACTGCTGGCGCGGGCGCTGCCCTTCCTTCGCGCTTGAATCCATGGCGCGCGTTTCAGGCGCGCGCCACGCACGAAAGCGCTTCCCTATAATCGTTCGCCGTAGGGCTTGACGGCCCTGTGCACGATGCTTCCCGGGCTGGCGTTCGTCTCGCCGGCAAAGTTCCCTCCGCAGCGTTGATCGGCACCATATGGACCGCACCGACGAGGACTTGTTTGCATCGACCGGCGACGGCAATGCACCGCGTCGGGTGCTGGATTTACGGCAGGCAGTTGCCCTTATCGTTGGCGTGGTAATCGGCGCCGGCATCTTCAAATCCCCTTCCATCGTCGCCGGGCTCAGCGGCAGTGCGAACTGGATGTTCGCCATGTGGATACTGGGCGGCCTGATCTCCCTGGTCGGCGCGCTGTGCTACTCCGAACTGACGACGGCCTACCCGCATCCTGGCGGCGACTACCACTTCCTACACCGCGCCTACGGCCGCGCTACCGCATTTCTCTTCGGCTGGGCGCGCTTTGCGGTGATCACCACTGGCTCGATCGCCCTCCTCGCCTTCGTGTTCGGCGATTACATGCAGCAGGCCGTACCGCTCAGCATGCTGCCCGAGGGCTGGGGCGCGACCGCGTATGCCGCCGGCGTGATCGTTGTCCTGGCGCTGCTCAACCTGCAGGGCCTGCGCACCGGGGCGGGCGCCCAGATGTGGCTGACCCTGGCCGAGATCGGCGGCCTGGTGCTGCTGGCCGCGGCGGCGACCTTCTTCACCGATCCGGCCCCGGCGCAAGCGCCCGCGCCGGTCACGACGGCGCCCGTCTCCTTCGGCCTGGCCATGGTGTTCGTGCTGCTCACCTACGGCGGCTGGAACGAGGCCGCCTACATCAGCGCCGAAGTGCGCGGCGGCGCAGCTGCCATGGTGCGGGCGCTGACCTTCTCGATCCTGATCATTACCGTGCTCTACCTGATGGTCACCTGGGCCTGCCTGCAAACGCTCGGCATGCAGGGCATGGCCCAGTCCGAGGCGCTGGCGGCGGACGTGATGGGGCTCGCGTTCGGCGCATCCGGCGAGAAAGTGATTTCCCTGCTGGTGGCGATTTCGGCCCTGACCTCGATCAACGCGACCATGATCGTCGGCGCCCGCACCGGCTATGCGATGGGACGCGACTGGCCGCCGCTCAGGCGGCTCGGACGCTGGGATGGCGAACGCGGCACGCCGGTGGCGGCGATGTCGATCCAGTGCGGCGCGGCGCTGCTGCTGGTGGCGGTCGGGGTCGCCTTCGGCAGCGGATTCAAGTCGATGGTCGAATTCACTGCGCCCGTGTTCTGGCTGTTCTTCCTGCTCAGCGGCGTGTCGCTGTTCGTACTGCGCCGGCGCGAGCCGGACCTGCCGCGGCCCTTCCGCGTGCCCCTGTATCCCCTGCTGCCCCTGCTCTTTTGCGCCAGTTGCGCCTACATGCTCTGGTCCAGCCTGTCCTATGTGTACAGCCAGTCGCTCGGCGGGCTGAACGCGGCCTGGATCGGGGTTGCTGTACTCGCCAGCGGATCGCTCCTGCTGCTTTTCCTCGACCGCAAGGAACGGTCCGTCCCCTAGCCTCTACGCGTTGTTCTTCCACCTTCAAGGAGCGCACATGAATACCGACCAAGGCCGCCGTACCCTGCTGTTGTCCGCCGCCGCTGCCGCGGGCTCGCTGATCCTGCCCGTTCGCTCGAGCTTCGCCCAGGAACTGGCCGAACCGTCCAGGCTCGACGTGCCCTATGTCCCGACGCCCCAGGAAGTGGTCGACCGCATGCTCGAGCTGGGACGGGTCGGCAAGAACGACGTGCTGTACGACCTGGGATGCGGCGACGGGCGCATCGTCGTCACCGCCGCCAAGGCGCATGGCGCGCGCGGCACTGGCATCGACCTGAACCCCGTGCGCATCGCCGAAGCCCAGGAAAACGCCAAGAAGGCCGGTGTGTCCGACCGCGTGAACTTCAAGGTGGGCGACCTGTTCCAGGCCGACGTGTCGCCCGCCACGGTGGTGACGCTCTACCTGCTGCCCTCGGTGAACGTCAAGCTGCGTCCGCGCCTGTGGCAGCAGCTCAAGGTCGGCACCCGCGTGGTGTCGCATGCCTTCGACATGGGGCCGGAATGGCCGCCCGAGAAGAAGGACGAGGTGGATGGCCGCAGCATTTATTTCTGGACCATCACGCAAGCTAATAAAAAGGCGCTGAAGACCTGAGGCTCAGGGCGCCGCACCCTGGCTACTGTCGCGCGGCGGCACGCGGTAGGTCTCGCCGATGCGCAGCACGCGGAAAGCCTCGTCCGCCACGCCCTGCGCCTGGCGCGCCGAGGCCAAGTCGCGCGGCGCCTGGTCGATCCGCTCCTGGCCCATCGGGAAAGTACCCCAGTGCATGCCGATGCTGCGCCGCACGCGCAGCTCGCGGTGGATGCGAACGGCCTCGTCCGGGCTGACGTGGGAGTTGCGGTACCACACCGGCTGGTAGGCGCCGATGCCGATCGCGGCCAGGTCAAAGCCGCCGGGGAAGCGCGCGGCGATGTCCTGGATGTCCTTCGAATAGCCGAGGTCGCCCGAGAAGAAGAAGGAAAAGCCCGGGCTCGTGACGGCCCAGGCGCCCCACAGGGTCTCGTTGCGGTCCCACAGCGAGCGCGAGGACCAGTGCTGCACCGGCAGCAGCTGCAGCTCCAGGCCACGCAGCGACGCCTTGTCCCACCAGTCGAGCCGCACGATGCGCGAGGTGTCGCCGTCCGTCACGTGCCTGGCCAGCCACAGGTCGATGCCCAGCGGCGCATACAGCATTGGCGCGCCGCCTTTCTGCCGGTACAGCGCGCGCAGGGAATCGAGCGACAGGTGGTCGTAATGCGAATGGCTGATCAGGACGGCGTCGATGTGCGGCAGTTCGGCCAGCGCAATGGCGGGCGCTTGCAGGCGCTTCGGTCCGGCAAAGCTCAGCGGCGAGGCGCGGTCGTCGAATATCGGGTCAGTCAGGATGTTCAGGCCATTGCCGGGCTGAAGCAGGAAGCTGGCGTGGCCAATCCACGTCAGCGCAGGCTCGCTGCGGTTCTGGTGCAGCCAGTCCAGGTCCGGTCGCACGGTCTCGACCGGCGCCAGCGGCGCGCGTTCGGAACCGTCCGAGGTCCAGTTCCGGATGCGGCCAGCCCAGCCCTCGAAGAAGCCGACCTGCGGCCGCTGGTAGGCGGGATTCGACGGGTAGTTGTTGGCAAAGCCTTGCGGCCGGTGATGGGATTTGCTCGCGTCGTAATAGGGATTGACGCTGCTGCAGCCTGCGAACAGCAGGACGGCGGCAAGGGAGGCAAGGCGGATGGAATTGAGCATGAGGACACTGGCGTGGAAAAAGCCAGTATAGAACGCGGTCCAGCAGCGCCCGGCCCGCCCGACACGATGCAAAGGATATTTGCATAAATGGCATCCTGTGCAAATATTATTTGCAAGAATGGCTACTTTGTCATTTCCTAAAACTTGTCCGGGATGTAAGCTACGCGGCCCAGCCATCGCGCTGGCAGGGTCCGGCCACGAGCGGGACACCAAGCAGCACGCTTCGTGCATGTCCGCTGTCATTCTGCTACCGTATCAGGGTCGGCGACAGCGGACCAGCCCGGCCCCGGCGCCGTGGCGCCCCCTTTTTTAACTGAATGGCTTTTTACCAGCTCGCACTATGACTCCTTCGACAGACACTGATACCGGTCTCCCCCTCGACATGATCATTTTCGGCGGCATGGGCGACCTGGCGATGCGCAAGCTGCTGCCGGCGCTGTACATGGCCTACCTGCACGGCAACCTGCCGACGCCGACCCGCATCATCTCGACCGGCCGCCAGGACTTCGACCGCGAAGCCTACCTGGCCCATGTCGAAGCGAATTCGCGCTCCTTCATTGCCAGCAACAACTTCAACGAGAAAACCTGGGACGGCTTCGTGCAGCTGCTCGAGTACGTCCGCCTCGACGTCCAGCAGGCGCCCGACTTCGGCGCCCTGGCCCGCGCGGCCAACCCGGGCGCGCAGCGCGTGTTCTACCTGTCCACCGCGCCGGCCCTGTTCACCACCATCTGCGACAAGCTGGCCGAGGCCGGCCTGGTCGATCCCAAGGCCCGGGTGGTGCTGGAAAAGCCGCTGGGACAAGACCTCGACTCCGCCATCGAAATCAACGAAGCGGTCGGCAAGCACTTTGCCGAATCGCAGATCTACCGCATCGACCACTACCTGGGCAAGGAAACCGTGCAGAACCTGATGGTGCTGCGCTTCGGCAACTCGATCCTGGAACCGCTGTGGCGCGCGCCGAACATCTCGAGCGTGCAGATCACGGTGGCCGAGGAAGTGGGCGTCGGCAGCCGCGCCGGCTTCTACGACGGCACCGGCGCCATGCGCGACATGGTGCAGAACCACCTGCTGCAGCTGCTGTGCATCGTCGCCATGGAACCGCCGACCTCGCTGTCCCCGGACGCGGTGCGCGACGAAAAGCTGAAAGTGATCCGCTCGCTGCGCCGTTTCGGCCTGGCCGACATCGCGCGCGACACAGTGCGCGGGCAATATACCCACGGCGTCAGCGGTCACCAGGAAGTGGCCGGCTACCACGAAGAGAAGAACGTCCCGCCCGATAGCAAGACCGAGACTTTCGTTGCCCTGCGCGCCCACATCGACACCTGGCGCTGGTCCAAGGTGCCGTTCTACCTGCGCACCGGCAAGCGCATGCAGCGCCGCTCCTCGAAGATCGTGGTCGAGTTCGCCAATCCGCCCTTCCCGCTGTTCCCGGACATGCCGGGGGGCGTCGCCAACCGCCTCGTCATCGAACTGCAGCCGGAAGAAGCGATCAAGCTGCAGATCATGGCCAAGCAGCCCGGCAGCGGCATGCAGATGCAGCAGGTGGCGCTCAACCTCGACCTGCAGTCGGCATTCCAGCAGCGCCGCGCCGAAGCCTACGAGCGCCTGCTGATCGACGTCGTGCGCGGCCGCCTGACCCACTTCATGCGCCGCGACGAACTCGAAGCCGCATGGGAATGGGCAGATCCGATCATCGAGGGCTGGAGCACGCTGGGCGAGAAGCCGCACCCTTACCCGGCCGGCTCCTGGGGGCCGTCCGAAGCCTTCGCCCTGCTGGCGCGCGACGGCTTCGCCTGGTTCGAGTAGACGATTCGGGCGTACAGACCGGCGTTGATGAGGACTACCCCCGCTGCCAGCGCATACTGCAGGCCGCGGCTCATCGCGCCGGGATAGATCAGCGGCAGCAGATAGTGGTCGATGAAGCCGCCGCTGTAGCCCGCGCCGCCGGCCAGCAGGCGCAGGTGGTTTTCGACATAGGTGAGCGGACAGATCGCGCCGAGCAGCTCGATCCCGACGCCCCAGGCCGCAGCCGCCAGGTGCAGCGGCAGCAGGCGCGGCCAGCGGGCGACCGCCAGCGCGCCGAACACAACGAACAGGATGAAGCCGAGGTGCAGGAGCAGCACGGCATCCGCCAGGAAACGATAGCCCACGCTGTTTCGGTCTCTCGGGAAACGAATTGGTTTTGGAAGTTTAATACGCCGCAAACGCCCCCGCCATTCGAACCGTGCGCGATTGAAGGCCCCGTCCGCACGGCGTAAAGTTGCGGGTCTCTGAACCCGACGAGACCGCCATGCACGCACCCATTCCTCCCGCATTTGCCTTGCCTTCGTTTGCTTCGCTCGGAGCAATGGCCCTCAAGAACATGGACCGCAGCCGCCAGGCGCGCGGCAAGCTGTTCGAGCGCGCCGGTTACGGCCCACAGGAAACCCCCTTCACCGTCCTGCACAGCGAGCCGGGCCTGAACCTGCGCCGTTTCGGCGACGAGCAGCCGGACGGTCCCGCCGTGCTGCTGGTTCCCGCGCCCATCAAGCGTTCCTACATCTGGGACCTGGAGCCCCAGATCAGCGTCGTGCGGCGCTGGATGGAACAGGGTTACCGCGTCTACCTGGCCGAATGGACACCGGTGCCGGACGAGGACGACGATTTCGGCCTCGGCGACTACGGCGACCGCCTGCTGTCCGCCTGCCAGCGCGCCATCGAGGTCGACAGCGGCAAGCCCACGCTCACCATCGCCGGCCATTCACTGGGCGGCATCCTGGCGGCGATCTACAGCTGCCTGCACCCGGAGCAGGTGAACGCAACGATCCTGCTCGAGTCGCCCCTGCATTTCGAGCAAGGCCATTGCTGCTTCCGGCCGCTGGTCAAGGCTACGCCCCATGCGGGCGAGGTGGCGGACAGCTTCCGCCAGGTGCCCGGCGCCTTCCTCAACCTGATGAGCGCGATCGCCGAGCCGACCGCCTTCCAGTGGGAACGCATGGCCGACCGCTGGCTCTCGCTCGGCAATCCGCAGGCCATGGCCACCCATCTGCGGGTGGAACGCTGGACCCACGACGAATTCGCACTGCCGGGACGCCTGTTCACCGAACTGGTGGAAAGCCTCTACCGCAACGACGAGTTCATGCAGGGCCAGCTGCAGATCGGCGAACGCCGCATCGGACCGCAAGACCTGCGCGCGCCGCTGGTCAGCGTGGTGGACCCGCGCAGCAAGGTGATCCCGGAAGCGGCCCTGGTGCCCTTCCACGAAGCCGCCGCCAGCGAACGCAAGTGCCTGCTGCACTACGGCGGCGACATCGGCGTCAACCTGCAGCACGTGGGCGTACTGGTGGGCGACAGCGCCCACACGCGCATCTGGCCGGCCATCTTCCGCTGGCTGGGAGAGGCACGGGACTGAAGCCGCCGCCGGCTGTACCGGCAAAGCGGCGTCATGTGCGTTACCATTCCGGATTGTTTCACCTCTCCGGAATCAAGACATCGTGTTCGCCGTACTCGCTCTCGACATGGGAGCTGCCATGAAAACCCTGGTGCTGACGCTCGACCTGATCGGCACCTTCGTGTTTGCCCTCTCCGGCGCTACCGCCGGCGCCCGCCGCCGGCTCGACATCTTCGGCGTGCTGGTGCTCTCCTTCGTTGCCGCCAACTCGGGCGGCATCGTCCGCGACCTCCTGATCGGCGCTACCCCACCGGCCGCGATCAGCGACTGGCGCTACCTCGCCGTCTCGATCCTGGCCGGCCTCGTGATCTTCTTCTGGTACCCAGTCATCAACCGGCTGCGCAACGCGGTCCTGATCTTCGACGGCGCCGGGCTGGCGCTGTTCTGCGTGGCCGGCGCCCAGAAGGCGCTGGTGTTCGGCCTGGAGCCGATGATGGCCGCGCTGCTCGGCATGCTGACCGGGATCGGCGGCGGCGTCGCGCGCGACGTGCTGCTGAACGACGTGCCGGCCGTGTTCCGCTCCGATATCTACGCCCTCGCCGCACTGGCCGGCGCCAGCGTGGTCGTGATCGGCGACGCCCTGCAGCTGCCCACTACTGCCACCGCACTGGCCGGCGCAGCGCTTTGCTTCGGCCTGCGCCTGGCCGCAATCCGCTTCGGCTGGCACCTGCCCACCGCGCGCACGCCGGAGCACGTGGAAGAGGACAAGGACCCGAACCGCGGCGGCTTCCGCTGATTCGCCGCATGCATCATTCCGGCCACGGTATCGACACGCCTGATCCAGGTCGGTGGCTGAGCCCTCAGGGCGCGTCCAGGACGATCGTCTGGCGCAGCCGGATATCGTCCGACGCGCTGCCCACCATCAGCTCGAACTGGCCCGCCTCGGCCGTCCATTCAAGCTTTCGGTTAAAGAAGGCCAGGGTGTCGCGCTCGATCGTGAAGCTGACGGTACGCTGCTGGCCCGGCTGCAGCTCGATGCGCTGGAAGCCCTTGAGCTCCTTGACCGGCCGCACCACCGACGCCACTGGGTCGCGCAGGTAGAGCTGGACCACTTCGGCGCCGGCCATCGGGCCCGTGTTCGCCAGCGTGAACGACAGTGTCAGCTTGCCACTTGGTGTCATCGAGGCGGCGGACAGGCGCAGGTCGCTGTAGGCGAACTTCGTGTAGCTCAGGCCATGGCCGAAGGCGTAGCGCGGGGTGTTGGGCGCATCGATGTAGGCCGACTTGTAGACGATGTTCTTGAGGTCGCGCACCGGCCGTCCGGTCTCGTACTGCTGGTAGCTGATCGGCAGCTGCCCCATGCTGCGCGGGAAGCTCATGGGCAGCTTGGCCGATGGGTTCACGGCGCCGAACAGCACGTCCGCGATCGCGCGCCCACCCTCGCTGCCCGGGAACCAGGCGTACAGGATGGCGTCGGCCTGCTCGGCCACGTTCTCGAAGATCATCGGGCGTCCCGCCATCATGACCACCACCGGGGTCTTGCCGATCGCGCGCAGGGCCTCGAACAGCTCGCCCTGGCGGCCCGGCAGCCCGATGTCGGCGCGCGACTTGGCCTCGCCCGACATGTCCCAGCTCTCCCCGACGGCCAGCACCACGGCATCCGCCTTGGCGGCCGCCTCCAGCGCGGCCTTGAAACCGGCGGTGTCGCGGCAGGCCACGTCGCAGCCCGGCGCGTAGCTGACCCGCGTTCCCGGACCGGCCTGTTCGCGCACCGCGTCCACCAGGCTGGCGAGATTGGCCGCATCGGATTTGACGATCCAGCCGCCCTCGAGGTCGCGGCGCGCGTCGGCCAGCGGGCCGATCACCGCGATGGTGCCCAGGCCGCGGCGCAGCGGCAGCGCGCCCTTCTCGTTCTTGAGCAGGACGATCGACCTGGCGGCGATGCGGCGCGCGGCCTGGCGGTGGCGCGGGTCCGACAAGGCGGCGCGCTCGCGCGCCGGATCGGAGAAGCGGTAGGGATCGTCGAACAGGCCGAGCTCGAACTTCTTGCGCAAGACCCGGCGCACCGCATCGTCGACCAGGGCCACCGGCACCGTTCCGGCCTTCACCTGGGCCGCCAGCGAGGACGCGTAGGCATTGCTCTCCATGTCCATGTCGCTGCCGGCGACCAGCGCCTTGGCCGCAGCGTCCGGCAGGTCCTTGGCGTAGCCGTGCACCACCATCTCGCGCACCGAGCCCCAGTCGCTGACCACGAAGCCCTTGAAGCCCCAGGCGCCTTTCAGGATGTCGCGCTGCAGGCCTTCGTGTCCGGTGGCCGGGATGCCGTTGAGCGTATTGAAAGCGTTCATGAAGGTGGCGGCGCCGGCATCCAGTGCGGCCTTGAACGGCGGCAGATAGGTCTCGTGCAGCAGATGATCGCTCATGTCGACCGCGTTGTAGTCGCGGCCCGCGATCGCGGCGCCATAGGTGGCGAAGTGCTTCGCGGTGGCCATCACCGATTCCACGCCGCCCAGCTGCCTGCCCTGGAAGCCGCGCACGCGGGCGGCGGCGATGCGCGTGCCGAGGTAGCTGTCCTCGCCGGCGCCTTCCATCACGCGGCCCCAGCGCGGGTCGCGGCCGACGTCCACCATCGGCGCGAAGGTCCAGTGGATACCGGAGGCCGCCGCCTCGCGCGCGGCGATGCGGGCCGATTCTTCGATCGCTTCCAGGTCCCAGGAGGCCGATTCACCTAGCGGCACCGGGAACACCGTCTGGTAGCCGTGGATGACATCGAGACCGAACAGCAGCGGGATCTTGAGGCGCGACTGCAGCGCCAGCGCCTGCAGCCGGCGGGTGTCGGCCACCCCTTTGATATTCAGCATCGAGCCAACCCGGCCATTGCGGATCTCGGTCTCCATGCTGCGCACCTTGTCGGTCGCCGGCCCTGTGAACTCCTTGCCCGACAATTGATTGAGCTGGCCGACCTTCTCGTCCAGGGTCATCTGGCCGAGCAGCCGGTCGATGCGCTGTTCGATATCGACCGGTTCGGCTGCCACTACCTGTGCGGCGCCCAGCGCCAGCACCAGCGCCGCGGCGCTCCATACATGTCTCATCCGGATCCCTTGTGAAAACGTTTACGCTCTTTGATCTTCCCGCCTTAACTGAGCAGGAATATAACGCGAGGTTAAACGTTTTACAAGGTGATCAGCAGCCCGTGGTCTTGAGGCGCTCGACTTCCAGTCCGAACCAGGGGCGCAGGCGCGTGCCGAATACGTTCCCGGCGAAGGCCGCCACCAGCCACAGCCAGCCGTGCAGGCTGCCGGACAGGATACCGCTGAAGTAGGCGCCGATATTGCAGCCATAGGCCAGGCGCGCGCCATACCCAAGCATCAGGCCTCCCACCACCGCCGCCGCGACCGAACGCAGCGGCAGCCGCCAGACCGGCGCATAGCGCCCGGCCAGGGCCGCCGCCAGCATGGCGCCCACCACGATGCCGATGTCCATCACCGAAGTCACATCGTGCGAGACCGGCGCCGCCAGCGCGGCGGCGTTCGACTTGGTCGACCAGTAGGTCCAGCTGGCGATATCGACGCCCATGAAGGACGCGGCCTTGGCGCCCCACAGCGCAAAAGCCGAGGTCACGCCCCACGGACGGCCGGCCAGCGCCAGTGTTGCGAAGTTCAGAGTCACCAGGGCGATGGCGCCGGCCAGCAGCGGCCAAGGGCCGTGCAGCCAGCGCGAGCCCTCTACCTGCTGCACTTCGCTGCTCACGAGGCGGCCGTGGCGGCGCTTTTCCACCGCGACCGTAATGGCTGCGATCAGCGCGAACACCGCCAGGTTCAGCAGCAGCGCAGGCACCAGTCCCAGCACGTTCACCAGCGACATCGGCTTGAGCTGCGGTTGGGCAGTCCAGAACGGCATGTGGGCGGTGGCGATCACCGAGCCGGCGATGAAGGCGACCAGGGTGACCACCATGCGGGTGCTGCCGCCCCCGACCGTGTACAGGGTGCCGGAAGCGCAGCCGCCGCCCAGCTGCATGCCGACCCCAAACAGGAAGGCCCCGACGATCACCGAGGTCCCGGCCGGCGACACGAGGCCGCTGACAGGGTTGCCGAACAGCGTGCCGCTGGCAAGCACCGGGAAGAACAGCAGCACGCCGAAGCCGAGCATCAGCATCTGCGCGCGCAGTCCGGCCCCGCGCCCGTCGGCGATGAAGACGCGCCAGGCGGACGTGAAACCGAAGGAAGCGTGGTAGAGCGAGACGCCGAGCAGCGCGCCGACCACGAACAGGGCGGACTGGCGCGGCCCGACTTCCTGCGCCAGATACCAGGCGCCCAGCAGGATGAGGACCAGCGACACCCAGAAGGGCTTGAGGTTGATGTCGGCGCGGCGCGCCAGCGGCAGGGTTGCGGAATTCATGATAGGGCCACCTGGTATTGACGGAGCCTGCCATTGTCCCCCGTTTTGCCTTGCGTTGCAGGCGTCGCTTGCTGGCGTGTGGATCTAGTCGAGGGCGCGGTTGCGCGACTCGACGTCGACCAGCCCGATCGCGGCCGCACCGATCGCCAGGAAGGCCGCCAGCATCCCGAGCGCCAGCGTGAAGTGGTTGGCCATCACCGGCGCCACGATGCTGGGGGCGAACAGGCCGCCGAAGCGCGCCACCGCCCCCGCCATGCCCATGCCGCTGGCGCGCAGCTCGGTCGGGTAGACCTCGGGCGTGAAGGCGTACAGCGCGCCCCAGGTGCCGAGTAATGCAAAGCTCATCAACAGGGTCGAGCCCACCACCAGCCAGGTGGCGCTACCCAGGCTGTACGCCATGCAGCCTGCGGCGCTCAGCAGCAGGAAGCCGACCAGGGTCGGCTTGCGTCCCCAGCGCTCGACCCCGTAGGCCGACAGGGCGAAGCCGGGCAGCTGCACCAGCGCCAGCACGATCAGGAATTCTTGGCCGCGCATGAAAGCGAAGCCTTCGCCGGACAGGCGCACCGGCAGGTAGACGAACACGCCGTAATAGGCAATCGAGATCAGGCCCCAGGCCACGAACAGCGCCAGGCTGCGGCGCCGCAGGCCGCCCGCGAACAGCGCACCGAGTGAGCGTGCTGCCGGCTGCTCGGGCGCCAGCTGCGGTATCGGGCCAGACCGGCCATTGGTGCGGGCCACGCGTTCGAGCACGCTGCGCGCCTGCTCGGCGCGGCCAGCGCGGTTCAGGTACATGGGCGACTCCGGCACATACAGGCGCAGCACGACCCCGATCAGGGCCGGCAGTCCGGTCACGAGAAAGATCAGGCGCCAGGCATCCGCGCCACGGCTCACGGCGACCAGGGCCAGCACCGCCAGCGCGATGGTGCCGACGGCCCAGAACGATTCAAGCATCACCAGCCAGCGCCCGCGCCGGTCGCTCGGCAGGAATTCGGCCATCATGGTGTAGTCGACCGGCAGGGTGCCGCCGACGCCGATGCCGGTCAGGAAGCGCAGCGCCAGTAGCCAGGTGAAGTCCGGCGCGAAGCTCGAGGCCACCCCGAAGCAGGCGTCGACCACCACTGCAGCCATCAGGACCGGGCGCCTGCCGATCCGGTCCGCCAGGCGGCCGAAACCGAAGGCGCCTACCAGCATGCCGACGAAGAAGAAGGTGCCGGTCTCCAGCGCCCGCGGCAGCGTCACGCCGAAGGTCTGCGCGATCGAGGGGGCGGAAAAGCCGATCGACAGCACCTGCATCGCGTCGGCCATCCATACCAGGCCGAAGATGGCGAACAGGCGGTACTGGAAGCGGCCCACGCCCGCCGCCTGAATGCCCTGCTCTACTGTCGCGCCCAATGCCGCCATCGTCGTTTCTCCACCATGCAGTTCATGCCAGTGTGCCGTAAGGACGTGCGCCGGACGGTGCAATGGGAAACAGAGGCGCAAAAAAAATGCCCGCTGCTTGAGCGGGCACTCTGCCAGGACGGAAGCTCGGCTTACACGCCGACCATCGACACGGCCTTGGTGTTCAGGTAGGACTCCAGCGCTTCCGGACCGCCTTCCGAACCGTAGCCCGAATCCTTGATGCCGCCGAATGGCAGCTCGGCGCTCGGGGTGGCCGGCTGGTTAATCCACAGCATGCCGACTTCCACACGGTTCATCAGGAGCTGGGCGTTCTTGATCGAACGGGTGAAGGCATAGCCGGCCAGACCGTACGGCAGGCGGTTGGCCTCGAGGATTGCTTCTTCCAGGCTGTCGAAACCGCGCACCGCCGCGACCGGACCGAAGGGCTCGTCGTTGAATACACTGGCTTCCAGCGGCACGTCGGCCAGGATGGTCGGCGCGAAGAAGTTACCCGAATCGCCGACGCGCTGGCCGCCGGTGGCGAGCTTTGCGCCCTTGGCCTGGGCATCCTCGACCACCTTGGCCATCGCGCTTAGGCGACGCGCGTTGGCCAGCGGGCCGAGGGTGGTGCCATCCGCCAGACCGTCACCCAGCTTCAGGCCTTCAGCGTGAGCTACCAGCGCACGGGTGAACTCGTCCTTGATCGCGTTATGCACCAGGAAGCGGGTCGGCGAGATGCACACCTGGCCCGCGTTGCGGAACTTGGCGGCGCCGGCGGCCTTCACGGCCAGCGCGACGTCGGCGTCCTCGGCGATGATCACCGGAGCGTGGCCGCCCAGCTCCATGGTGGCGCGCTTCATGTGGGCGCCGGCCAGGGCGGCCAGCTGCTTGCCGACCGGGGTCGAACCGGTGAAGGTCACCTTGCGGATGATCGGGTGCGGGATCAGGTAGCCGGAGATTTCGGCCGGATCGCCGAACACCAGGCCCACCACGCCGGGCGGCACGCCGGCGTCGACGAAGCACTGCAGCAGCGCCGCCGGCGAAGCCGGGGTCTCTTCCGGCGCCTTGACCAGGAAGGAGCAGCCGGTGGCCAGGGCCGCGGCCAGCTTGCGCACGATCTGGTTGATCGGGAAGTTCCATGGCGTGAAGGCGGCGACCGGGCCGACCGGCTCCTTCAGCACCAGCTGCTGGGCAGCCGGGTTACGCGACGGGACGATGCGGCCATACACGCGCATGCCTTCGGCGGCGAACCAGTCGATGATCTCGGCGCCGGCCATGGCTTCCATCTTGGCTTCGGCCAGCGGCTTGCCCTGCTCCTGGGTCAGCAGGCGGGCGATGTCGCCGGCGCGCTCGCGCAGCAGGTTGGCGGCGCGGCGCATGGTGGCGGCGCGCTCGGCGGCCGGGATCACGCGCCAGGCTTCGAAGCCCTTTTGCGCCGCGGCCAGCGCGCGGTCGAGGTCGGCGATGCTGGCATGGGCCACGGTGCCGATCGGCTGGCCGGTCGCCGGGTTCACGACCGGGATCGTCTTGCCGCCGGTGGCGTCTTGCCACTCGTTGGCGATCAGGAGGCGGGTATCGGGGTAGCTGGAAGTCGTCATGGAGCGTCGGTTCCTGTATTGAGTGAATCGTAGATCATGATCATAACCGGTCTGCGGCGCTCCTGCAGGCCGCCCGCAGAACGCGCCGGCTCATTTGCGCGGCGGAAAGCGGCAGGCCAGGGCCAGCGCGATCAAGGCAACCGCCGCGAGCAATGGGCGGCGACCGACTTCGAGCATGGCGCGGCCTTCCTGATCACGAAGATCCACGGTACCAAGCCCTCGCCGCACGCGGCCAGGATCACGATTGAGTTCCGCAGCTATGCGATGCTCGACATCGCCGGCGCCTGGCAGCTGCTGGCCAAAGCGCAGCGCTTCCCGGTCGCCTATCTTGAGACGGATGAATTGTTCCGCAGGCTGGACCTGGATCCGGACACGCTGAGCTGGCGGCGGCTCGCCACGCAAGCCGATACGCTCCGGGAAACCACTCTCCCCTACGCCCAGGCTGCCGATGCCGCGCAGGCCAAGGGTGGCAGCCTGCCGAATGCGATTGCCGAGGCCAAGCGCAAGCTGGCCGAGTCCCTGGGCATCGCGCTGGAAAAGATCGAAATCACGATACGCCTGTAGCCTAGGGACGAAAAAAAGCCCCTGCGAAAGGGGCTTTCTCGATATCGCCTGAAGCCGGTCGGCTTACAGATAGCGCGACCCTTTGACCAGGTAGGTTTCTCCCGACAGTGCGATCGCGTGGCGCAGTGCGGCGCCGATGCGTGCGGCCAGCGCGCGGAAGTTGGTCGAGGCTTCTGGGCGGAGAGACAGGGTGGCGGTGGCGGTGTTCATGTTCTTTCCTTTGTCTTGGTGCGGTGAGCAATGAACACAGCTTAGGCTTACGCGAGACATAAATCCAATTGCGTTTTCAGATTTCACCCATAACGCCTCGAAATATCTCGAAACATCACCGCCGAACAGTTATCACTGAGCAATATATCCAGGGCGCCGCCAACAGATAACTGCTTAGTCCAGGGCGAAGACCTGGTGCGGCAGTCCCGGGATATCCACCCGGAAGGCGAACAGCCCGCCCGCCAGCGGCTGCTCGTCGCGCTGCGCCGGACTCAAGCCCTTCCAGGCCGTGGTGACATAGGCGGTGCGCAGGTCGTCGCCACCGAAAGCCAGCTTGGTAATGTTCGTGCACGGGAAGTGCACCTCTCCCACCAGCCGCCCGCCGGCGGTATAGCGCTCGATGCGCCCGGCGCCGAACAGCGCGATCCACAGGTGTCCCTCGCAATCGACCGCCATGCCGTCCGGCCGGCTGCCTTCCGGCAGCTGGAGGAACACGCGCTTGTTGGTCAGCACGCCATCCGGCTGCAGGTCGAAGGCGTACACGCGGCGCAGCGGCGTGTCGGTGTGGTACAGGGTGCGGCCGTCCGGACTGATTGCAGGACCGTTGGTGATGAGGTAGCCGGCGTCGGCGCGCGCCAGGCGCTTATCGCGGTCGAGCCGGTACAGCGCGCCCGTGGCCTGGACCTGGCCATCGTCCATTGAGCCGAACCACAGGTTGCCGCCGGCGTCGACGTGGCCGTCGTTGAAGCGGTTGCCGGGCAGGTCGTGCTCGACCTTGAGCAGCGGCGTGAAGTCGCCGCTGGCCTCGTCCATCCGGTACAGGCCGTCTTCCAGCGCGCACACCAGGCCGCCGTTCGCGGCCGGCACCACGAAGCCGGGCTGGCCCGGCGCGTCCCAGCTGGTGCGTGCGCCGCCATGTTCGTCGCAGCGGTGGATGCGGCGGCCCTTGATGTCGACGCTGTAGACCGAGCGCGTGGCCGCATGCCACAGCGCGCCCTCGCCCAGCTGCGCCTTCAGGTCCCAGATGCATTCGGGTGTCGTCATCGTTTCCTTGTATCGTTGGTTCGCATGCCCGTGACTATACAAGATGACACGCACCGCCCACCGTTGCGCGGATGCCGAAATGGCGCCGCTGCCTTCACTTGGCGCTTGCAGCGCCTGGACTTTGGGAGGACGATGAATCGGCCGGTTCGCGCTAAGGGCCAGCCGGAGAAAAGGAAAGCACCATGCAGAACTTCCTGTTCGCGACCGGGATCGAAGGCAGCTATCCGGTCGTCACCGGGCCGAATGGCTCGCGGCTGCGGGTCGACGAAATGGAGAAGACCGGCCATTACCGGCACTGGAAGGAAGACCTGGCCCTGGTCAGCGAACTCGGTATCGATGCCCTGCGCTATGGGCCGCCCTGGTACCGGGTCCACCTGGGGCCCGGCCGCTACGACTGGGACTTCACCGACGAGGTCTTCGCCGAGATCCGGCGCCGCGGGATCCGCCCGATCGTCGACCTGTGCCATTTCGGCCTGCCCGACTGGCTGGGCGACTTCCAGAATCCCGAGTTCCCGACCTGGTTCACGGAATACGCCGACGCCTTCGCGCGCCGCTATCCCTGGGTCGACCTGTACACGCCGATCAACGAGATCTACATCACCGCCAAGTTTTCGGCCCACGAAGGCATGTGGAACGAGCGCCTGCGCTCGGACCGCGCCTTCGTCACGGCGATCCGCAACCTGGCGCGCGCGAACATCCTGGCAACCGAAGCGATCATGATGGTGCGGCCGGACGCCAAGTTCATCCAGAGCGAATCCTCGGAATACTTCCACCCGAGCGGACCCGATGCCACCGAGCCAGCGCGCCACATGAACGAACTGCGCTTCCTGGCCCTGGACCTGACCTACGGCCACGACGTCAGCGGCAGAATGTACGAATACCTGATGGACCACGGCATGGCGCGCAAGGATTACCACTTCTTCCTGAACCGCAGCGTCAAGCCGGTCTGCATCATGGGGAACGACTACTACGCCACCAACGAGCACGTGATCCATCCGGACGGTTCGACCTCGAGCTGCGAGCTGTTCGGCTACTACGTGATCACGCAGCAGTACTACCACCGCTACCGGATTCCGGTGATGCACACCGAGACCAACAACCGCGATGCCGGTACCGGCGAGAAGGATGCGCCCGCGTGGCTGGAAAAGCAGTGGTCGAACCTGGTGCGCCTGAAATCGGACGGCGTGCCGATCCTCGGCTTTACCTGGTACAGCCTGGTCGACCAGGTCGACTGGGACAGCGCGCTGACCGCGGACGCGGGCAACATCAACCAGTACGGCCTGTGCGACCTGGAACGGCGCGTGCGGCCGGTGGGCCTCGCCTACCGCGACCTGATCCGGACCTGGCGGCACCGGGTCGGGAATGAACTCATGTACCTGCGTTAGCCGCGGCGCCGGCGGCGCAGGGTCGTGGCGCCGAGTACGCCGAGTCCGAACAGCGACAGCGTGCCCGGTTCCGGCACCGCCTGCGGTCCGGTGTCGTTGCGGACGATGCGGGTCTGCATGTCGAAGGCATAGGAAGGCTCGGGGCCGACGAAACTCTGCACACCATTGCCCGTCCAGGCAAACCAAGCGGTCCATTGCGGGTAGCCCGAAGGCGCATCCGGCGTCCAGACGTTATTGGCGATGTCGAAGCTGCCGAAACCATTCAGGTTTTCCAGCGGCGTCTGTCTGTAGAAGTAGTCTTCGGAGAAAGCCGTCACCTCGTCAAGGGTGATGAACTGGTCCTTATTCCGGTCGTCGGCGCTGAACGACCCCTTGCTTCCCGCTGAGACGAAGCGGAATTCGAAGTCGACGACGATGATGCCGGCCTGCGCGACGACAGGCGTGGCGGCGACCAGCACGGCGCTGGCCAGCGCTACTAATCTCTTGTTCAGTTTCATTTCTTCTCCAGAGCGAGCCAGCGGGCTGGCCTTTGACGGTTGACGGTGAGCTGCCTGCGCCGATGGCGCCCTGTGACGCGATCGGCTGCACGGCAGACAAGGCATTCTCACCGGCACATGCAATTTAGTTAATGTCCGTGCGCTCATTTTTTATGTCCAAACGTTCAATGCCGGGCGCGGGCTGGGCCGGGTGGCGTACACTGCCGCGTCGATATCCACTTTTGCAAGCATGACGACCGACGTCCTGGCAGACATCTACCAGAGCATCCAGATCACCACCTTTGCGCATTTCGTGATGGAGATGCCGCAGCGCTGGGGTGTCTCCGCGAAAAGCAGGCACCGCGCCGCGTTCGTCCTGGTCAACGGCGCTCCCTGCCTGTTGCGCCGTCCCGGCACGCCGGACATCCTGCTTGAAGACGGCGACATGGCGATCCCGCCGCGGGCCGGCGAATCGCACTGGCTGTCGGACGAGGATGCGGACACGGTGTCCCTCGAGGAGGCGGTCCGCAAGGCCGAACTGAAGGGCGCGCGCATCGCCTACCGCGACCGCAAGCGCCCCGGATCGACCGTGTTGACGGGCGCCGCATTCTGGACCGAGGACGTGATCGTTCACCCCGTGCTGGCAGCGCTGCCGGACGTGGTCCACCTCAAGCGCGACCTGCCCGGGATGCAGCGCTGGATCGTGCCGAGCCTGGCACTCATGCAGGACGAAATCGCGGCTCACCAGGCCGGCTCGAGCGCGGTACTGCGCCACTTGTCGAACATGCTGCTGGTGCAGGCGATCCGCGTGTTCATCGCGTCCTGGCCCGCCGATGCGCCGGTCTGGCTGCGCGGCATCGCCGATAGCCGGCTGGCCCCGGCGATCGAAGGGATGCACGCACAGCCCGAGCGCGACTGGACGCTGGACGAGCTGGCGAAGGTGGCGGCAATGAGCCGTACCGCATTCGCCTTGCGTTTCAGGCAGGTGACCGGCGAATCGGCCTTGCAGTACCTGACGCGCTGGCGCATGTATGTCGCCGCCGGCGAGCTACGCCATACCTCGCGCTCGATGGAGGCGATCAGCGAGCGGATCGGCTACGACAGCACGGCGGCCTTCCAGAAGGCGTTCAAGCGGGTCATGCGGGTCGCACCCGGCGAATACCGGCGGCTGTCGCTGCACGGAAAGCGCGACAAAAGCGCCCCCTCCGGCCCGGGCTAGGAGATAAGCCCGGCGATGGAGTGAACGACGAAGGCGACGCCTTCGGCGATCAGCTTGGCGCAGATCCCGCCCAGCACGACGAGGAGCGCCAGCTGGACGAGGCGCAGCGGCAGCTCATGGCCGCGCCAGCGGCGGCCGAAACGCATGGGACCATGGAACCGTTCGGCCAGATGCGGCGAGGCGAGTCGGAATTTCATGATTGTCTCCGCTATATGTATGTTGTAGGTCCAGCATACTCTTCGATCAGGACGCCTGCAAATGCAGCAATGCGCAGTTGTGCGCGGCCTCACACACCCTGGCCGACGGCCGGTTCGCGCCCCACGCGCCGCCTGGCGAAATCGCGCAGCACCTCGCGCGCCGCATTGTGGCCCGGCGCCCCGGTCACGCCGCCGCCGGGATGCGTGCCGGAGCCGCAGGTGTACAGGCCGGCCACCGGGCCGCGGTAGTCCGCGTGGCCCAGCATCGGACGCGCCGCAAACAGCTGGTCGAGGCCGAGCGCGCCGTGGAAGATGTCGCCGCCGACCAGGCCGAAGGTGCGTTCCAGGTCGAGCGGGCTCATGATCTGCCGGCCCAGCACCGAGCGCTTGAAGTTGGGCGCGTAGCGGTCGACGGTGGCGATCATCAGGTCGGCCACCTCATCGCGGTGCGCGTCCCAGCTCGCGCCGTCCGGCAGCTCGGGCGCCACGTGCTGGCAGAACAGGCTGGCCACGTGCTGGCCCGGCGGGGCCAGGCCCGGGTCCAGGGTCGAGGGAATCAGGAGCTCGACGATCGGGTCGCGCGACCAGCCCAGTGCGCGCGCGTCATGGTAGGCGCGTTCCATGTATTGCAGGCTGGGGGCGATGATGATGCCGCTGCCGTGGTGCTCGGCCGCCACTTTGCCCGGCAGGCAGCTGAAGTCCGGGAGCTCGGCCAGCGCCACGTTCATGCGGAAGGTGCCGGAGCCGCAGCGCCAGGCCTGCATGCGGCGCAGGAAATCCGCGGGCAGCGCGCCAGGGTCGACCAGGCGGGTGTAGAGCAGGCGCGGGTTCAGGTTCGACACCACCACGCGCGCATCCATGCGTTCGCCGCCCGCCACCACCACGCCGCTCGCCCGGCCCTTGTCGAGCAGGACTTCATCGACCGCGCAGCCGGTGCGGATTTCCACGCCCTGCGCCTGGGCCGCCTTCGCCATCGCCTGGGTGATCGCGCCCATGCCGCCGATGGCATGGCCCCAGGCGCCCTTCTTTCCGTTGACTTCGCCGAACACGTGGTGCAGCAGCACGTAGGCCGAGCCCGGCGTGTACGGGCTGGCGTAGTTGCCGACCACGCTGTCGAAACCGTAGGCGGCCTTGATCGGCGCGCTCTCGAACCAGCCGTCCAGGTAGTCGCCGGCTGACTTGGTGAACAGGTCGAGCAATTCGCGCTGGCTGGACAGGGACAAGCCCGACATGCGCTTGCCGAGCCGGCCGGCCTTGAGCAGTTCGGGCAGCGCCGTGAGCCAGCTGCCCTGCACCCGGTTGGGCGGGGTCTGCAGCACCAGCTCGCGCAGCAGGTCGGCGGCACTGTCGAGGTGGCGCCCGTAGTCCTCCAGGCGCTCGGCGTCGCGCTGCGAGAATTTCGCCACTTCCCGCGCCGTCTTGCCGGCGCCGAGCTTCAGGTAGCCGTCGTCGAAGGGGAGGAAGTTGGACAGCGGCCGCTCGACCACCCGCAGGCCGTGCCCGGCCAGGTTCATGTCCTGGATCACCCGGGGATTGAGCAGGGAGACCGTATAGGCGGCGACCGAATTGCGAAAGCCCGGGTGGAATTCTTCGGTGACGGCGGCCCCGCCGACCACGCCGCGCCGTTCCAGCACCGTGACCTTCAGGCCCGCACGGGCCAGGTAAAAAGCGCATACCAGGCCGTTGTGGCCACCACCGATGATGATCGCGTCGCGCATCTGCCGTCTCCCCGGATAACGCGACCATTATGGCCCATGGGCGCGGGCGCGCGCACCTCGTCGAATCGAGAGGTGCCAAGACGGAGCTAGCGTGCCTCTTCCACCTCGCCGAAATCGGCCAGCAAGCCATCGCGCAGGGCGACGAAGTTGGCGTCGCGGCGCTGGCGCGGGTGCGCCAGGCCGACTTCCTGGATGCGCCGTACCCGTCCGGGGCGCGCTTCGAGCACTACCACGCGGTCAGCGAGGAACACGGCTTCCTCGATGTCGTGGGTCACCATCAGCATGGTGATGCCCTCGTCCAGCCACAGGCGGCGCAGTTCCTTCTGCATGTGCAGGCGCGTCAAGGCGTCGAGCGCGCCGAGCGGCTCGTCCAGCAGCAGCACCTCTGGACGCCCCACCAGGGCGCGCGCGATCGCCGCGCGCTGCGACATGCCGCCCGAGAGCTGGTGCGGATAGGCGCCGGCGAAACCGTCCAGCCCCACTCGCGCGATCTCGGCCGCTACCCGCGCGCGCCGCTCGGCGGGCGGCACATCGGTATTGGTGAAGGCGGCGGCGATGTTCTGCTCCACCGTCAGCCAGGGGAACAGGCGATGGTCCTGGAACACCAGTCCGCGCTCCAGGCGCGGGCCGGCGATCGGCTCGCCGTCCTGCAGCAGCGTCCCCTGGTAGTCGGTATCGAGCCCGGCCAGCAGGCGCAGCAGGGTCGACTTGCCGCAGCCCGAGCCGCCGACGATGGCGACGAATTCGCCTGGTTCGACGCTGAGTGAGATGTCGTCCAGCACCAGCAGCGATTCGCCGCGCAGGGGGAAGGACTTGCTGACGTGCTCGATGCGCAGGCCGCCGCCGCGCACCGGGGCGCGCGTGGACGCTTCAACGGGAATGGCAGTCATTGCAGGTTTCTCCTTGTTTTGCGCGAGGTCGCCCGGCGCGCAGGTGATACGAGAGCCAGGCCGCCAGCCAGGGCAGCAGCCAGAGCAGGAATACGTGGCGCAGGCCAATCAGGTCGCCCAGCCGGCCCGCGGCCAGCGCGCCGAGGCTGCCCGCCGCCATCCCGAACAGGGTCAGGTGGGCCGAGACGCGCGCCTTGTCCACCGGCGCATGGGCGATGCGGTCGGTGTTGACCAGCGCGTTGACGCCCAGGCCCAACCCCAGCAGCACCGAGGCGCCCAGGTAGCTGGCGGTGGTCGGCAGCAGCCCTAACAGGAGCAGCGCCGCCATGATCGCCAGGTGGGCGGCGCCGTAGAAGCGGTCGCGGTGGCGGCTGGCCAGCACCGCGCCGCCCAGGCCGAGCAGCACGGTGACGAAGCTCAGTCCCTGCACCGCCATCAGCCATACCGCGTGCTCCTTGGGCCAGTGCAGGACCTGGATCGCCAGCAGGATCGAGAACACGCCGACGCTGGACCCCGTGAAGCTGGCCAGCACCTCGAACAGATAGGTGGCGCGCACCGCCGGCAGGCGCAGCAGCTCGCCCCATTTGCTGGCGCCGCGCACCACGCCGCCCTCGCCGCGGTGGCCGGCATGCGCCGGCAGCACCTGCCAGCCGAGCACCGCCAGGATTGCGAACATCAGGGCCGAGACCAGGAAGCCGGACTGCAGGCCGAGGTGGGCCACCACGTAGTTGCCCACCAACGGGCCGGCGAACTGCATGCCGAAGGTCAGGGTGCCCTTGTACCAGCCCGCCTTGCCCTGCCCCAGCTCGGGCAGGCGCACCAGGAACACGGTGCTCATCGCCACCACCCGCAGCGCGATGCACAGGCCGACCAGGAACATCAGCAGCGCCACCCACTGCCAGCCGGGCAGCCATGGCAGGATGCAGAACAGCAGCGACAAGGTCAGGCTGACGCCTGCGTACAGGGTCTTGGGATTGCCGCGCGCCAGGATGCGCCCGGCCGGCAGCGTGCCGAGCGCCATGGCGCAGGTCTCGGCGCTGCTGATCAGGGCCAGCTGGAAGTTGCTCACGCCAAGGTGCAGGCCGAACATCGTGGCCAGCACCTTGTTCATCCCGATGGTCATCCCGGACAGCAGGGTCAGGCCGATGAAGCCTGCCAGGAAGCGCCGTAATTCATTGGCGCGGGCGGGCGCCAGCGCGGCGGGAATGGCGCCGCTCACTGCACGCTCCTGCCGCGCACCAGCAGGCGTGCGGCGCGCGTGAACACCAGGTTCAGCACCTGCGCCAGCAGCGCGATGACCAGCACCGACAGCAGCACCACGTCCATGCGGCCGGCCTGCTCGCTGGTCTGCAGCAGTGAGCCGATGCCGGGAGCCGCCGCGAACAGCAGCTCGCCGCCCAGGCAGGCCAGCCAGGCGAATACCTGGGCGTGGGTCACCCCGGTGATGATGGCCGGCAGCGCGCCGGGCAGCAGCACGTGGCGGAACATCTGGGCGCGGCTGAAGGTCAGCATGGCGCCCACTTCGCGGTAGCGCAGGTCGACCTGGCGCATGCCCTCGAAGGTATTCAGCACGGTCGGGTAAAGCGCGGCGATCCCGATGATCAGGAGCTTGGCGAACTCGCCGCTGCCGGCCCACAGGGCGATCAGCGGCACCAGCCCGAGCAGCGGCACCTGGCGGATGCTGTGGAACAGCGGCCCGACCAGGCGTTCGGCCACGCGCGACTGCGCCATCAGGGTGCCGGTCGCGATCCCCAGCAGCGCGCCCGCCACCAGGCCGGTCAAGGCGCGTTCCAGGCTGGCGCGCACGTGGAGCACCAGGCTGCCGTCGGCGAGCATCTCGCGCGCCCCGTCCCACAGCTGGCCGAGCGGCACGAACACGTAGGCGGCGCCGGCGCCGAGCCCGGAGGCCCATTCCCAGGCCAGCAGCAGGAGGAGCGGCAGCAGCAGGCCGCGCAGCGGCGCCGCAATCGCGGTGATGGGTGTCTTCATGTCTGCTTCCTCACACGCGCTGCCAGCGCATCAGCCAGGCTTCCAGCAAGCGAAAGCCGCGGTCGAGCGTGACCCCGATCAGGCCCGTCAGAATCACGCCGACCATCACCACGTCGAGCCGGAACATCTGGCGCGCCATCTCCATCATCTGCCCCAGGCCGTTCTCGGCCGCCAGCAGCTCGGCCCCGACCAGCACCATCCACGAGCGGCCCAGCGCAATCCGCACCCCCGTCAGGGTGGCCGGCACGATCGCGGGCAGCACCAGCTTGCGGATCACCTGCAGGCGGGTGAAGCGGAACATGGCCGCCACCTCGAGGTAGCGCGCCGGCAGGCTAGTCACCGCCTCATGCACCGCCAGCGCCACGATGAAGAAGCTGGCCTTGGCGACGATCACCAGCTTGAAGGTCTCGCCGATGCCGAACAACAGGATGAACAGCGGGATCAAGGCCACCGAGGGAATTTGGCGCAGCACCTGGAAGCTCGGCGCCGTATACGCGTTCAGGCGCGGCGACAGGCCGTCCAGCAGGCCGAAGGCGATGCCGCCCAGGCTGCCGATGGCGAAGCCCGAGACCAGGCGCAGCAGGCTGACCGAGACGTGTTCGCCCAGCTCGCCGCTGTCGGCCAGCTCGCCGGCCGCCGCCAGCACCTGCAGCGGCGGCACCAGGATCTGCTCCGGCGCCCAGGCCTGCGCGGTGGCGAGGATCCACAGGGCCAGGAGCAGCAGGGGCGAGGTCAGCACCGACCAGCGCCAGGCCAGCCAGCGCGCGACCAGACTGCGCCGCACCCGCGGCGGCTGCGTGCGCGGCGGCGCCGCCCTGCTAACCCGTCCCAGCGCCACCTGGGAGCGGGCCCCGGTGTCCAGGCGCAGGTCGCGCGCGCCCGGTGTCATCACGCCCGGATTCATCGCTGCGCCCAATGGTTCTGGAGTTTGAGCTGCGCCAGCGCCTGCTCCACGAACTGGGGCGCATACAGGCCGCTGGTGTCGAGCGGCTTGCCGATCAGGCGTGCCTGCTGGGCGTAACTGGCCGCTGCCGCGTAGTGGGCCCGCAGCGCCGGCGTAAAGACGGGCGCCCAGCGATCGCTCCAGGCGGTGGTGTCGCCCTCCATCTCGCGCTCGATCAGGCTGCGCGCGTGACCGGCCGCGACCTCGTGCTGGATGTAGTCTTCGCGTCCCTTGCCGCCGGCGACCGCCTGGTGCGCCTTGACGTAGGCGGTGGCGACCAGCTGCGCCAGCTGCGGGTAGCGTTTCAGGAAGGCGCTGTCGCCCCATAGTTCGGCGCGCATCTTCCAGTCCTGGGCCGCCTGCTTGCTGGACCAGATGATCTTGCCGACCTTCTTGTCCTCCAGCAGGAAGGCGTCGCTCAGGGTGAAGAAGGCGTCGGCGCTGCCGCTGGCCAGGGCCGCGGCGCCGGCCTGCGGGTTCAGGTTCAGGATCCGCACGTCGCTTTGCTTCATGCCGTTGGCGGCGAGCAGACGCGCGAACGGGAATTCCCAGGGCCGGCCGCGGTGCAGGGCGATCCTCTTGCCCTTCAGGTCCTTGATCGAGCGCGCCGTCGACCCGGTGGGCACCACCAGATAGGTGTTGTTCATGCTGCCGCCTGGGACCACCAGCTGGGTGCGCAGGCCGGAAGCATTCGCGATGATCGACGGCAGGTCGCCGTACTGGGCGAAGTCGATCGACTTGTTGGCGAAGGCTTCGTTGACCTGCACCGCCACCGAGTTGGTGGTCACCGGCACCCATTGCAGCTTGACTCCAAGCTTGCCCAGTTCGGCGGCCAGCCAGCCCTGCTCGGCCACCAATGCCGAGGAACCCGAGAACAGGGTCTTGCCGGAGGGGCCGGTGCGCGACACGGCGGCGATCCTGAGCGCATCCGGCAACGGTTCCGCCGCACCAGCCGACAGCGCGGCCAGCGCCAGCGCCCACAGGCAGGCGACGCGGCGCCAGGGAGTGAATCGTGAACCGGGCATCGTCGTCTCCTTACAGGTCGGTCGCCGGCAGCAGCGACAGCGCACGGGCCTGGTCGATCAGCTTGCTCATCTTCCACTGCTGCAGCAGCACCCCGGGGCCGAAGTCGCGCGAGCCGCCGATGGCTTCGGCCGCGATCTGGATCTTGGCGCCCTCTTCCAGCAGCAGGATGAACTCGGCGGTCTTGAGCAGGCCCTGCTTGCCCCAAACCGTGGAGCCGCCGTTGGCTTCCAGGATCGCGGTGGCGTGCGGGTTCTTCGCGATCTCGTCGAGGATGAAGTCGACTTCCGGCTGGCGGCGGTCGATGTAGACCGGGATCTCGCGGATCAGCTGGAAGCGCTGCACCGGCACGTAGCGGATCGGCAGCGTGCGGTGGGTCTGGGCCCAGGCGCCCAGCGACGGCGAATGGACGTGCGAGATGGTGGTGACGTCGGGGTGGGTGCGGAACAGCTTCAGGTAGCGCCCTGCCCCGGCGCCGCCATTGCCGGCGTAGACCGTGCCGTCCAGGCCCGCCACGGTGGCCACGAGCGGCTCGCCCTTGCGGAAGGGGCCCGGGTCGTTGACGATCACGACCAGCTCTTCGCCCGGCACGCGCTCGACGACGCCAACGGTGCCGAAGGCGGTGAGGCTGCCGGTCTCGCGCAGGACGCTGAAGGCCAGCTGCGCGTCCTTGCGGGTTTGTTCGACGAAGGCCAGCACCTTATCGCTCAGGCGCTTGGCGGTGAGGGCCTGGACTGCTTCTGCGGTAACGCTCATGTGTGTGCTCCAATGTTCGGTGAATGAATGCTTCAAGGTTTGCAAGCGCCGTGCCAGCCTTGCGGCCACAGCAACTGTTGGCTGCGCAGCAGCGGCGGCCTTTTCATGCATCTCAGTGCTGCCGCGCTGCTGCGTCTTCAACAATCAGAAGTGGTAGGTGTAGGACCCGCCGACCCGGCGCCCCGGCGCCCAGTACACGACGTCGCCGTTGGTGGTGCCCGGCACGAAGGCGGTCAGGGTGTGGTTCTTGTAGACCTTGTCCGCGATGTTGTCGGCATAGACCGTGAACACGTGGTGGCCGCCCGGCGCCGTATAGATCACGCGGGCGTTGGCCAGCGTGTAGCCCGGTTGGTTCAGCAGGTAGCGCGAGCTCGATTGCGGGTCCACGTAATAGAACTGCTTGCCGGTGAAGCGCGCGTCGGCTCCCAGCAGCACCCGGCCGCCGCTGGAGAGCGGGATCTTGTAGTCGGCCGCCAGCTGGGCGGTGACATGGGGCGAGCGCACGAATTCGTTGCCGTTGCGGCTGCCGCCGTTGTTCTGGATCTGGAAGCGGTCGAACTCGGTGCGCAGCAGGCCGACGCTGGCTTGCAGGTGCAGGGCGTCGACCGGACGTGCTTCCAGTTCCAGCTCGGCGCCCGCGACGTGCGCACGTTCCACGTTCTGCAGGTAGTTCACGGTCTGGGTCGGGTCGCCGTTGTAGACGCCCGTGATGTTGACCTGCACGTTGCGGTAGTCGTAGTAGAACAGGTTGGCGTTCAGGTTCAGGCGGCGGCCCAGCCATTCGGACTTGAAGCCCAGTTCCAGCGAATCGAGTTCCTCGGGCGCGACCGTGTTCAGCGCGCGCACGTCGGTGGCGCTGGTGTTGTAGCCGCCCGACTTGATGCCGTGGGCGTACTTGAAGTAGACCCGCTTGCTGTCGTCGATCTTGTATTGCGGGGTGAAGTCGTAGGTCCAGGCGCGCCAGGTGGTGGACGGGTTCGACGTGAAGTTGTTGCGCACGACGGCGGGCGCCGCGTAGTTGCCGCCAATGACGCTGTTCCACCAGTTGTCGACGCTGCCGAAACCGACCGAGCCCGAGGCGGCCTGCACGCGGCGCAGGTCGAGGTCCTTGGTTTCCGTGGTCCAGCGCAGGCCGAGCGTGGCCAGCAGGCGCTCGGTGATGTCGACACTGACGCTGCCAAAGGCGGCAAAGCTGCGCGTCTTGTGCCTGTACGTGGTGTTGTTGTAGCCGACCGGCTGGCTGCTGGCCAGCTGGGCGCCGGCGATCGCTTCCGGCAGGCGCGCCACGGCGGAATCCGAATCGATGGTCTCGCGGAAGTAATGCAGGCCGCTGACCCAGTTGACCCGATCCGCCTTGGGCGAGGCCAGGCGCAGCTCCTGCGAGAACTGGCGGCTGCGGGCTTGGGTTCGGCCACGCGTGATCTCCAGCGGCGAATTGTCCGAGTCGGTCAGATTGTCGTTTTCGAAATCTTCCCAGCCGGTCACCGAGGTCAGCGCATAGCCGTTGACACCGTAGTCGAGGGTCAGGTTGGCGCCGTGCTGCTCGATGTTCTGGATCGAGGGCGCATTGGTGCTGACGTCTTCCGGATCGGTGCTGGGGATGTAGTCGTTGCGGTAGACGCCGTTCGCCGCATAGCTAGCCACCGTGGTGGTCGCGCCATCGACGCGGTAGTCGCGGTAGTGCAGCGACAGGTTGGCGGTGAAGTCGGTGCCCAGCTTCGCGCGCAGCTGGGCGCGCAGCGCGTTGTCCTTCAGCTCCCCATCCTTGCCGCCCCTGAACAGGTTGTTGAAGTTGCCCTCGCGCTGCTCTTCCGAGTGGAAGGAGATGCGGCCAGTAAGCCGGTCGCCGACGATGCTGCCGCCCAGCGCGCCTTCCAGCAGCACGGTCTCATGGCTGCTGTAGTCGGCCTTGAAATAACCGTCGGTGTAATCGGTGGGCTTGCGCGAGACCACGTTAATGGCGCCGCCGGTCGTGTTCTTGCCCCACAGCGTACCCTGCGGACCGCGCAGCACCTCGACCCGCTCCAGGTCGAACAGCGGGAAACCCGTCGCGCTCGAATTGCTGATGTAGACGTCGTCGCGGTAGAAGCCGACCGGGTTCGGGAAATCGATCTGCTGCTGGCCGGCGCCGACCCCACGGATCCACCAGCGTGGGCGGCTGTGCTGCTGGGTGCCGGCCGAGGCGTTCGGCACGTAGTTGAGGATCTCGCTGGCCGAGCGGCCCACCCCTTCGGACAGCAGCTCGTCGCCACCCAGCACACTGATCGCGCTCGGCACATCCTGGGCGCGGCCTTCGCGCTTCTGCGCGGTCACGGTCACCGTCTGCAGCACCACGCCGGCGCCGGCGCCCGCCAGATCGGGCGCCACTTCGGCGGCGACCGGCGCCTCCGTGCCCGGCGCGGTGTCGGCCGGGGCGGGCGCGCTCTCGGACGCCACGGGGGGCGCGGCCTGCGCCATGCCGGCGCAGCCGCCCGCGCCGATTGCCACGGCAAAGGCGGCGCGCAGGGCGCGCACCAGCAGGGTTGGGTTGAAGACGGCTTCTTGTTTTGAACTACGCATATGCTTCCTCATGAGAGACAGTGGTTGGCTGCTTCTGTATTCGCAAGCTCCGTGCCCGGGAAGATCGCCCCTTTTCTGCTGATTTGCGCGCAATTTGGCGCGCATTCGCAAACAACTGTTGAGAATGGTGCAGTGCAGCGCGGACTGCCTGCAGCGGAAGGAACAGCTAAGAAATAGAAAAAGGCCGGATCGCTCCGGCCTCCCTGTTCTCTGCACTCGCGGTCCTAGCCGACCGCGCGCAACAACTGCTGTCCGCCCTTGCCGCGCACGAGCGGCAGCACTTCCTCGCCCACCCGGTAGGCTTCTTCCAGGTGCGGCGTACTGGCCAGGATGAACGCGTCCGCGCCCAGCTGCACCAGCTCGTCCAGGCGCTCGGCGACCTGTTCGTAGCTGCCGACGATGCCCTGGGTCTGGCCGCCGCGCAGCAGGTTGAAGCCCGACCAGACGTTCGGCTCGATGATCAGGTCGCGGTACGAGTTGAGCGTGGTCGGGCGGTTGCCGCGTTGGCGCGCCGCGCCCACCGAATCGCTGCCGTCCACGCCCAGGAACTGGTCGAGCGTGGCCTTGTCGACGTTGGCGAAACCCTTCTCCACTTCGGCCCAGGCTTCTTCCTCGGTTGCCCGCGCGACGATGTCGACCCGCACCGCGCACTTGATCTTGCGGCCCAGCTGGTCGGTTCTCTCGCGCACCCGCGCGAACTTCTCGCGCAGCTGGGCGAAGGGCTCGAGCCAGGTCAGGTAGTAGTCGGCGTGCTTGGAGGCCGAGGCCAGCGCTGCGTCGGACGAACCGGAGAAGTAAATCTCCGGGAATTCCTGCTTCGAGAGCGGATGCGCCAGGCCGGCGGCTTCCACCTGGTAGAACTTGCCCTGGTAAGAGAATGGGCCGCCGCCCCACACGCCGCGCACGACATCCAGGAATTCCGTGGTGCGGGTGTAGCGATCGTCGTGGCCGGCCGAATCGCCCCACCACAGCTGGGCCGGTCCGCCGCCGCCCGTGATCACGTTGTACAGCGCGCGACCGCCCGTAGCGCGTTGCAGGCTGGCGGTCATGCGCGCCGCCACCACCGGATTCAGGAAGCCCGGCTGGAACGGAATCATGAAGCGGAAGGTACTGGTTTCGCGCGCCAGCAGCGACGAGATCACCCAGGGTTCGTCCGTCATCGGGAATGATGGAATCAGGCCGCCCTGGAAGCCGGAGATTTCGGCCGCGTGGGCGATTTCGGCGATGTAGTCGATGTAGCTGAAGCCGCCGCTGCCGGCCGCCACGCCCGCGCCGCGCAGGTGGTCGTTACCGGGGAACCAGTCGCCGCGGTGCGGGGTGCGGGCGCGGTGCGAACTCGGCTCGCCGTGGGTGGGAATGCGCCAGAAAATGTCGATGCTCATGTCTTGTCCTTGTCGGGATGCGGTGGATTCAGGCGGCCTGGCGCTCTTGCGCGAGACGTTCGCGCAGCCGCGGCAGCAGGTGCTCGCCGAAGCGCCAAGCTTCCTCCAGGGCGGGCGTGGCGCCCAGCACGAAGCTGGAGATGCCGGCGCCGGCGTAGGCAAGCAGCCGGTCTTCCACCTGCTCGTAGCTGCCCACCAATGCCCGCTGCGCTGCCTCGCCCAGGGTCGCCGCGTCGCGCTGCGCCTCGTCCTCGGTTTCGCGCGCCACGACGTCGAGGCGCAGCCCGATCGCAAGGCTGCGGCCTTCCTGCGCCGCCAGCGCCTGAAGGCGTTCGATGGACGGACGCAGCGCTTCGAGCGGCGCGGCCTCCAGCACGTGCACGTCGGCCTGGCGCGCCGACAGGGCAAACGCCTCTTCGGTCTGTCCGTCCAGGTAGACCGGGGGCAGCGGGTTGCCCGCCAGCGGGCCGCGGAAACCGCCGCCCTGCACCTCGAAGAAGCGGCCCTTGAAGTCGAAGGGCGCGGTGGTCTGCACGCCGCGGGCCACGCTCAGGAATTCGTCGATGCGCGCCGGAATGTCCTGTTCGGCCACATAGTCGGCATGGCGGCGCCGCTTGGCGGCGTCGGCGCCGGCGCCGATCTGCCAGCCGAAGCGCCCGCCGCTGGCGCGCTGGAAGCTCACCGCGTTCTTGGCCGCGTACACGGCCGAGCCCCAGGACGCGTCGAAGCCGGCGATCAGGCGCAGGTGGCGGGTGCCGCGCGCGAGATATGCCGCGACTACCCAGGACTCGTCGCCCTCCAGGTCGTGCTGGACCAGCACGCCGTCGAAACCGGTGATGTCGGCGGCGCGCGCCACCTGGTGCAGGTAGTCGAAGTAATTGAAACGGTCGCCGCGCGGGTCGCTCACGCCGTCGGTAAAGGGCACGTGGCCCGGATGCTCGCGTTCGCCGCGGCGCGTGGCCTCGGCCCGGCCGTAGCGGCGGTCGCCGGCGGTCGGCAGTTGCCAGATGAATTCAGTCGTCATGAAAGGTCCTCTCGAATGGGTGCGCCATGGCAGGCTTGTCTCTATTTGCAGAAACCGTGCCATGGGCTGAAGCGCGCGAACTGCTGCAAATGCAGCAGCGGCTGGCCGCAAATCGACACTCAGGCCGCCTTGGGGCGCCGCGCCAGGGCCGCGTCAAAAGGACGCGCATCGATCCAGGCGCACACGTCCACCTGCGCCGGCAGGAAGTCCCAGCGCAGCAGGAAGTCGGCAAAGTCCTGCAGGCCGGCGATGTTGGTCGCCGACAGCGAGGTGTCGAGCCGCTGGTGCGCATCCTGTCCATAGGCCGCCGTCACCCAGTATTCGCTGGTGTTCGATTCGCGCGCCAGGAAGCGGCGCGTGTCGTCCGGATGGGCGCGCGCCCAGTCCTGCGCGCGCAGTACCTGGTCGACGATGTCGACCCCGACGTCGAAGTGCTGGTCCAGCAGCTGCGCATCGACCGTGAGGGTGCGCGGGGTGCCGTTATTGGCGCGCACCAGCGGCTCCGGGTGGATGCCGGTGTCGATCACGGTGTGCAGGCCGAACAGCTGCGCCAGGTGGGCCGCGCTGGCGCCCTTCAGGAAGATGGCGTCGACCTCGCCGCGCAGCAGGCCCACCAGCTCGGCCGCATGGCCGCCGCGGCGCTGGCCGCCGAAGACATTGGTGCCGGCGACCTGCTGCGCCGGCTCGTCGCTCTGGCCTGCTTCGATCACGTAGTCGATCAGCTCGACGTCGCTGACTTCCAGCCCCTCGAGACGCAGCGCGTTCTCCAGCCCGCGGATCGCCTGCGCGCGTGCGAAGTCGATCTGGGCGTTCACCCATTTCGGCAGCCCGAAGCGCCGTCCCTTGAGATCGCGCGTGCTGCGGATGCCGCTGCCCGGGAGAGTCAGGATGCGCTGGGTCTCGTCGGCCCAGGACAGCCCGATCAGGCGCGTGTCGCGGCCGGCGGCGCGCGCCCACAGGGCCGGGATGTTGCCGCCGTGGCGCACCGAATTCTGCAGCGTGTGGTCGAAGTGCGATTCGCGCACGGCGCGGTCCTGCGATTCGCGCAGCGAGCGTACGGCCACGCCGCGCTGGCCCAGGCTTTGCTCCAGCCAGCCCTGCTGCACGGCGATGCCGAGCGCGGTGGGGACGGGGCAGCGGGTGTACCACAGGGTGTCAAGCGGGGTGGCGGCGTCAATGCTCATGGAGTCTCTCCTCGGGTGGTGGGTGTCCTCCACTCGTTCGCAAGACGCGTGCCATCCGTTTGCGGCGCCTTCCTGCTGGGCTACTAGCAAGGCTTGCTGGCCGCGCAGCAGTGGCGAGCGCCGGCTGCGCCGAAAGCAGCACGCCAGTCACGGCGGGGTCCGGCACGCTTCCTGCAAGGCCTGTAGTACCGGGCTACCCGGATTCACCCTACTAGGAGTCGACTCGCATGAGCATAGAAACGATCTGGTTCACCCGCTGCCCCGTCCCCACCGCCACCGGCCTGGCCTACAAGCTGGGGTGGCTGGAGCAGGAATTCGCACCCGACGGCATCGACATCCAGACCTTGCAGGAGACCGGCGGCGAGCTGGCGCGCCACCACTACGAGCACGGCCTGCCGACCCTGATCCGCGAAGGCGGCAACTTGCTGGCGCTGCCGGCGCGCGCCCAAGGCGCGGACACGCGGCTGATCGGCCTGACCTGGATCGACGAATGGCAGGTCATCCTGGTCCGTCCCGGATCAAGCATCCGCGCGCCGGTCGACCTGAAAGGCAAGCGCCTGGCCCTGCCGGTGTTTCGCCGCATCGACATCGAGGAGAACCGGCGCGGACGCAGCATCGCGCGCGGCATGAGCCTGGCGGGCTACGCGGGCGCGCTGGCCAGCGCCGGCCTGGGCCTGCAGGACGTGACGCTGGAAGAAGTCGGCAGCCCGGAAACGCCACCCCAGGGCACGGGACCAGGCGCCTCCCTGTGGCAGGGGATCGCGGCGCTGGTGCGCGGCGAAGTCGATGCGGTGTACGTCAAGGGGGCGGCCGCGGTCGAGGCGGCGCGCGCCGCCGGCGTCGAAGTCGGGATCGACCTCGATACGCTGCCCGAGCGGCGCTTCCGGGTCAACAACGGCACCCCGCGGCCGATCACCGTGCACCGCGCCTTCCTGGAACAGCACTTCGAGCTGGTGGTGCGCTTCCTGGCCCAGACGCTGCGGGCCGCCGAGTGGGCGCGTGAGCACCGCGACGAAGTACGCGCCATCCTGCAGCAGGAGACCCATGCCGGGCGCGAGGCCGTGGCCAGCGCCTACCGCGAGGGCTTCCACACCGCGCTGGCGCCGGATTTGTCGGAAGAGCGACTCAGCCTGTTCGAGCAGCAGAAGAACTTCCAGCTGGTGCACGGCTTCCTCGACCGCGACATCGACGTGCGCGCCTGGGCGGACCACGCGCCGCTGGCGGCCGCGCACGCGCTGCTGCGCTCCACCCAGGCGCTGGCGGCTTAGCCGGCGCACCGGCCGGCCTCAAGCCAGGACGCCGGCCTTCTTCAGATAGGTGCGCAGGACGTTGCGGCTGATGTTGAGGTAGCGCGCGGTGCGCAGCTGGTTGCGGTCGCTGCTTTCCCAGGCGGCCAGCACCAGCTGCAGCTGCAGCGCTTCGAAGGTGATCTGTTCGCCCGAATCGAGCAGCGCCTGCCAGGCGGCGTGGAAGCGTTCCGATTGGCGTACCGGCGCCGGTTCGGGCTCGGGTTCCGGTGCGGGCATGGGCTGCGCGTAGGCCGGCTCGGTGGGCGCTGTGGGGGCCGCCGCCGCAACCGGCATGCCGAGCAGCGGCGACAGCCCCAGGTCGGCCGCCGTCACGCGCCCGTTGCGGCAGACCAGCAGCGCGCGGTGGATCACGTTTTCCAGCTCGCGGATATTGCCCGGCCACGGATACTGGCGCATGGCCAGTTCGCCTTCCGGCGACAGCGCCACCTCGCCCAGGTGCAGGCGCTCGGCATAGGTCGCAAGGAAGTGACGGGCCAGTGGCATGACGTCGCCCGGCCGCTCACGCAGCGGCAGCAGGGGCAGCGCGATCACCTGCAGGCGATAATACAAGTCTTCGCGGAAGCGCCCTGCCCTGACGGCGCCGGCCAGGTCGACGTTGGTGGCGGCGATCAGGCGCACGTCGATCGGCACCGGCTGGCGCGATCCCAGCCGCACCACTTCGCGCTCCTGCAGCACACGCAAGAGCTTGACCTGCATCGGCAGCGGCAGGTCGCCGATCTCGTCGAGGAACAGGGTGCCGCCGTTGGCGGTCTCGAACCAGCCCGGCTTGGCCTGCATGGCGCCGGTAAAGGCGCCCTTTTCGTAGCCGAATAACTCGCTTTCGATCAGCGTCTCGGAAAACGCGCCGCAGTTGATCGCCACGAACTTGCCCTTGCTGCGACTGCTCAAGGCATGGACGTGGCGCGCGATGAGTTCCTTGCCGGTGCCGGTCTCGCCGGTGACCAGGATGGTCGCCTCGCTCGGCGCCACCCGTTCGATCAATTCCTGCAGCGCGCGCGAACGCGGGTCGGCGAACACGAAGGCGGTGGCGCGCACCAGCAGGCTGGTCTTCGGCGCACCGGGGAAGGCCACCAGCGGCCCGGCCTCGGGATTGCCGCCACGGGCCAGCTGGGCGTTGCGCGCGAACTCCGGTGAAACATGGTGGGCGGTCAGGTTCATGCTTGGACTATAGTGGGCCGTGGTGCTCCCGACAACGAATAGTCCAACGCAAGCTTATCCGTAATGTGCATAAGCAGCATGCCTGCCCTTCCTCAAGCCGGCGCCAGCGCGTGCAGCGACAATGCGAAGCTGGCCACGGTATCGGCCAGCTCCGCGCTGCGGGCCGGGTCCACCAGGCGACCGTGTTCGTCGAAGGCGCCGGCGGCGAGCGGCAGCACGAATTGCTGCGCGAAGGGCCGCGCCTTCAGGTGCAGGAACTGCTTGCGCAGCTGTTCCAGTCCGGCCGTGCCGCCCGAGCGCCCTCCCACTGCCGACAGCAGCAGTACAGGGCGCTCATTGAACACGGCGTGCCGATCCTGGCCCAACGCCGGCCGCGACAGCCAGTCCAGCGCATTCTTGAGTACCGGCGGAAAGAAACCGTTGTATTCCGGCGACGCCACGATCAAGGCATCGTGCTGAGCGAACAGCGCGCGCAGGCGCAGCATGGCCGGCGGCAAGCCCTGGGCCTCAATGTCGGCGTCGAACAAGGGCAGCGCATAGTCGCGCAAGTCGATCCAGCGCACGCTGGCATGCGCGGCCACGGCGGCATGGGCGGCGGCGCGCGCCAGTTTCTTGTTGTTCGAGTCGCGACGGGTGCTGCCGGCGAAGGCGAGGATGCGAGGGGTGGTGCTCATGCTGGCTCCGGTGATGGTTGATTCCTGTCCAGTTGCAGGTTTCATGCCACCGCGCCGGCGGCCGGATTGCGCAGCAGCCAGCAATCGCAGGCGCGCGCTGCGCAAAAGCCAGCAAGTCCAGGCGGTTTGACGCTGGCCCGGCGCTTGCTACATCCAGGGAAACCTTCACACCTGGAACCGACACATGACTTCTTTACCCAACTCGCCGACCCAACTGTGGTACAGCTGCCGGGGCGGCGCCACCGCCACCGGCCTGGCCGTGCGCAAGGGCTGGCTGCACGCGGAATTCGCCGGCGGCGGCACCCAGCTGCGGGCGCTCGAGGAAGCGGCCAGCCGCGACATCCGCCTGTCCTATTACCACCACGGCCAGACCGGCCTGGTGCGCGAAGGCGGCAACATCCCCGCCATCTGGGCCCGCTCCGAGAACCAGAGCGCGGTGGTGGTGGGCGTCACCTGGGTCGACGAATACCAGGGCATCCTGGTGCGGCGCGACAGCGGCATCCGCGAACTGGCGGACCTGAAGGGCAAGCGACTGGGCCTGCCGCTGCGGCGGCGTGCACTGATCGACATCGGCCGCGCCAGCGCCCAGAAAGCCTTCGTCACCGCGCTCACGCTGGCCGGGCGCGATCCGCGCATTGCGCGCTGGACCCACATCGAAGCGCCCGACTTCGAATTCCCGCAGCGCAGCGGCGGCCGCGACATCGAACTGGCGGCGCTGCGCTCCGGCTATGTCGATGCGGTGTTCCTGCGCGGGGCGCAGGGCTATGCCGCCCGTGGCGAAGCCGACCTGCGCGAACTGGTCGACCTGAATCGCCTGGAGGACCCGCTGCTGCGGGTGAACAACGGCACGCCGCGGCCGGTCACGGTCGACCGCGCCTTCCTGGCGCGCCATCCCGACGTCGTGCGGCGCTACCTGGCGGTGCTGCTGCGCGCGGCGTCCTGGGCGCGCGCACATCCGGACGAGGTGGCCGGCCTGGTGGCGCTCGAGAATCCCGGCTACACGGTGGACGCGGTCGCGGGCGCCCTCGGTCCCGGCCTGCATCGCAGCTTGAGCCCGGCGCTCGGCCCCCTGCAGCTGGCGGGGCTGGCGGCGCAGAAGGACTTCCTGCTTGACTGGGGCTATATCCGCCACGACTTCGACGTCGCCGACTGGACCGATCCGGCGCCGCTGGCCGAAGCGCTGGCGTCGGAGCAGCGCGCGCCCGCGGCGGCCTTGGCGGCAGGGGCCGGCGCCCTGCGGCATGGGGTGGCCAGCCACGTCCACTGAGTGGGGCGGCGGCCGGTGATCCGGACGTGATCTCGATGCGACAACCGTCATTGCGCTACCGCAATGATTACTGTAATGTATCTTTGATCAGTCTTGAACCACAGGCAATGACCGCACCTACCCCGATTCCTGACACCTGCGCGCCGGCCGGGTCCCTGCCGGATGCGCCCAAGCTTCCCGGTCATTACGAACTCCGTGGCCGCCTGGGCGAAGGCGGCTACGGCCAGGTCTTCGAAGCCTGGGACAGCAAGCTGCAGCGCCCGGTCGCCATCAAGTGCATCAAGCATGGCGCCGGCGCCGACCTGGTGCGCGAGGCGCGCGTCGGCGCCGCACTGCGCCACCCTGCCTTCGTCAAGGTGCATGCGGTCGAGGAAGACGGCGCCACCCAGGCGATCGTGATGGAGCTGGTGCCCGGGCAAACCCTGAAGCAGGTGCTGGCCGCCGGCCCCGTCGCGCGCGCCGATGCCCTCGCCTGGACCCGCCAGATCGCCGAAGCGATGCAGGAAGCCCACGCCGCCGGCCTGGTGCACGGCGACCTCAAGCCCTCGAACCTGATGCTGGAACCCGGCGGCGCCATCCGCATCCTCGATTTCGGCCTGGCCCAGAACCTGGACGTGCTGGCCACCGCGCCCGTGTCGTCCAGCGCACTGCAGGGGACGATTGCCTACATGGCGCCGGAGCGCATGCTGGGCGCCCAGCTGGCGCCCCAGGCAGACGTGTACGCCCTGGGCCTGATCCTGTACGAGATGGTCTGCGGCGCCCGGCCCTTCGCCACGCTCGACGGCCTGGCGCTGGCGGCGGCCCAGGTCCAGACCTCGTCCGATGGCTGGACCTATCCATTGGACGCCAGCCCGCAGCTGATCGCCCTGATCCGCGCCATGACGGCGCGCCAGCCGGCCCAGCGCCTGGCCAGCATGGCCGAGGTGCTCGACGGGCTGGCGCAACTGGACACGGCGCCCACCGTGCCGGCGCGCCCGGCCAGGGCGCCGCTGCCGAAACGCACCCGCTACCTCGCAGCCGGCGCGCTATCGGTGGCGCTGCTGGGCGCCGGCGCCTGGATCGCCGCCCCGCACCTGGCCGCACTCGGCACGACGCTCGCGCCCTTCTCCGAGTCGCTCGAACTGGAGCAAGGCCTGGAGGCGGTCAAGCTGTTCGACCGCCCGGGCAGCCTGGACAAGGCTGAAGCGCACTTCCGCCGCATCCTGGAACGCCAGCCGGACAGCGCCGCGGCGGCGGCCGGCATGTCGCTGATGTATGCGCTGCGCTACCAGACCGACAAGAGCGACGAGACCTGGCTGCAGCGCGCCGACGCCAGCGCCCAGCGCGCGGCTCAGCTCAACGACCAGCTGGCCCTGAGCCACGTCGCACGCGCTTGGGTGCTCGACATGCAGGGCAAGCGCGAAGAGGCTTTGCACGCCCACGCCGAAGGGCTGCGCCTCGACCCGAACAACTACTTCGCCTGGTACGGCCAGGCCGCAGTCCTGCGCCGCATGCACCGCTACGACGAGGCGCGCACCAAGCTGGCCGAGGCGATGCAGCGCTTCCCGAAGGAGCGCATCTTCACGGACGAATTGGGCAGCGTGGAATACGAGCAGGCCAACTACCCGGCCGCCGAGCGCGCGTTCCGGCGCAGCATCGCGCTGCAGCCGGACGCGGTGATCGCCTACGGCAACCTGAATGCCGCGCTGCTGCGCCAGAACCGCGACGAGGAGGCCTTGCAGGTGCTGCAGCAGGGCCTGCAGATCCGGCCGAGCTCCAAGCTGTATACGAACCTGGGCAATGCCCTGTTCCTGCGGCAGGACTACGTCGGCGCCGCGGCGGCGTTTGAAAACGCGGTCTCGCCCACGCGCGGCGCGCCGAGCGAATACCAGCTGTGGGCCAACCTGGCCGATACCCTGAACTGGATTCCGGGCCGCGAAGCGCAGGCGCGCGCCGCTTACCAGAAGGCGCGCGAACTCCTAACACCGCGGCTGGCCCGTGCGCCGAACGACGTGCTGCTGGTCTCACGCATGGGCCTGTACGCAGCGCGCCTGGGTGACCGGGCCGCCGCCGCCGATCTCTTGCCACGCGCGATCGCGCTGGCCCCCAACAGCGCCGACGTGCAGTTCCGCGCCGCCCTCGCCCATGAACTGCTGGGGCAGCGCGACGCCGCCGTCGTTGCCATCAATAACGCCAGACGCCTGGGCTACCCGGTCAAGTTCATCGATGCTGAACCCGACCTGGTCGCACTGCGGCGCGACGAGCGTTATGTCCGGGCCGACCTGTCCGGACCACCCCGTGCTGGAGCAGCACGTCCAACGAAGTGAACTGAAAGAGACCATGGCAACCCAATACGACGTCACCATCCAATTCAACCCGGGCAACCCAATGGCCACCTGGAGCATCGACGGCAAGATCGAAGCCCTGATCGCCGCGCAAAAAGGCGACACGCTGGCCTTCAACTTCGAAATGCCCGACAGTCCGGCCATGGAATTGGCGAGCGCCATGTTGTTCGCCGGCCCGCGCCAGCCATCGACCCAAATCTCACCCTTCAACAAGACCCAGATCCCGATCGTGCAGGGTTCGAAAGTGAGGGTGGAGCACGACGGCCTGTGGGGCTTCTCGATCGCCTTCACCGCCGTGACAAAGGACGGCATCAGCAGCTTCTACTTCCTGCCCGACCCGGAACTGGAAGTCGGCTCCACCTGACGTCAATGCGGCCGCAGTAAGCGCCAGCGGCGCCGCAAGGCTTCCGCGGGCGTCTTGAGCAGCGCCGCGCACCGTTCGACGTCGCCCGCGCAGTCATCCATCGCGCGGGCGATGTCGGCGTCGGGAATGGTTTCGGGCCGCCGGATGTCCGGATGGTCTTCCAGCAGTTTGTACAGGCTCGGACGCGAGATGCCCAGCGCCTGCGCCGCGGCCTGGATGTTCCAGTCGTTGGCCGCCATCGCTTCCAGTACGTCGTGGTCCGACAGGGCCGAGGGCCGGCGCCTTGCCGTTCCAGTCTCTTCTTTCGGCGCCGGCGCCTGCTCCTGCTCCACCTGCGGCCGGGGGCTGCGCACCAGCTGGCCCAGGGCGGGCGCCATTCCTTCGCGCAGCATCAGGGCGGCACGCTGCAGCACGTGCGACAGCTGGCGCACATTGCCCGGCCAATCGTAGGCTGCCAGTTCCGCCACCAGCGCCGCCGGCAGCTCCACACCGGGGGCCTGCTGCTCCAGCATGTCGACGATCAGCACCCCGATATCCTCGCGCCGCGCGCGCAGCGGCGGCATGCGGATCACGAAGCCCGCCAGGCGGTGCAGCAAGGCCTGGTTGAAGGCCGCGGTATCCAGGTCCTGGTCGGAAGCGGCGATCAGGCGCGCCGACGAATGCCGGTCCTGCGCGGCACCCAGCGGGCGGTAATCGCCGCCCTCGAGCACACGCAGCAGCATTGGCTGCATGGCCGCCGGCGTATTGCCGATCTCGTCGAGAAAGAGCGTGGCGCCGTCGGCCTGCGCGAACAGGCCGTCGCGCGAGGCCTGGGCGCCGATATGGGCGCCTTCGGCCACGCCGAACAGGCTGGTCGCCGCCAGTGGTTCGCCCAGCGCCGCCATGTTCACCGCCACCAGCGGGGCGCCGGCACGATCGCTCAGCGCATGGATGGCGCGCGCGGCGATCTCCTTGCCGGTCCCGGTTTCGCCCAGCAGCAGTACCGGCAGGCTGGTGCGCGCCACCATGTGAATCTGTTCGCGCACACCGATGCTGGCGCTGCCGACACCCTGCAGGCCCGGTACGGCATTGTGCACCGGCAGGCGGTTCATCCAGTGCAGGCACAGCACCACGGCGCGGCCCAGGCTCAGGATCTGGCCTGCGGCGATCTGCGCGGCGCTTAAGCGCAGCGTCTGCGTCGCCACCTGGCCGTTCATTTCGACAATCATCGAAGTGTCGGGCAGGCTCACGGTGACGCCATCGTCGGCATCGCGCACCAGGCGCAGCGGCTGGCGCGAGATGCCGCCGTGGCCCAGCGGCAGGCCCTGGCCGCCGGGGCGCATGAACAGCGGAGAATAGCGGTTCAGCTCGACGATATCGCCGCTGGTACCGCCAATGAACTGCTCGCCGACGCGGGCACGCTCAGGGTGCCAGACGATGGTGATGGCGAGCAGCGGCGCCTGGGACTGGCCCAGGTCGCTGAGTGGCGAGGTCAGCGTGAAATCGGAGTTGGTCATGGGCCCTGACAATAAACACGGAAACACAAGCTGTGTCGATTGTCATTTTAACCTGCCCACGGCCTCGGCAGGAGAGTCGCGGGCGGCTCAGCCGGCGCCGGCGTTGGACGCCTGCTTGCCCTGCCCCTTGCCCGCCGACGGCGACGGTGCGCGCAGGCGGAAGCGTGGCGGGGACACTTCCCGCATCGGCATGCTGCCCTTCGGCGGGAACACGTGGGCGCGCCGGCGGTCGGCGATGTTGACCCCGGCAAAGCGGTCGGCCTGGCTGTCGCCGCTGGGCCCGGCCTGCTTATCTCCAGCGCCGGTCTGGCCCTCTTTCCACTGGCTGCCGGTGGAATCGAAGCGCACCATGAAATGGCGCTGGCGCGAGTCGACCACATCGAGCAGGCCAGGCGTGACCTCGACCTGGATCACCATGGCCGGCGTCGGCGTCAGCACGCGTTCGCCGAGGATGCGCGCCAGGCTGGCGTGATCGCGCGCCAGAAACGCGGAGGCTTCCACGAAGGGCGTGGCATGTACGATCCGGCGGCCCTCGTCATCCGTCACGGAATCGGCGGTGTCGAGGAACAGCAGTTCACCGTGCGGCCATGCGGGCGCGGTGTAGTCGAAGAAATGCGGGTCGGTGAAAAACACCTGGAAGGCCATGGCCAGCGAGCCGCCGGCATGGGCAATGTGCAGGCGCAGGCGGGCGACGGCGCTCTCGTCGCCAAACGCGGCGATGCCGTCTTCCTGGGTGCGCAGCACCAGGCCGGCCCGGCGCAGCATGTCGAAGCAGGCCGGTACCGGAACAATGCGCAAATCGCGGAGGATGCCGTCGGCAAAAAATGCGTGTCCAAACGAGACACGGAAGAGCATTTGCTGCGACGCCGGCATTTCAATTCCCTTTCGCATAATTGGCCCCAATGATTTGGCTTTAAAAACCGGATCCGAAGACGGCTTATTATTATCCTGGGCGATTGCGGCAATGCTGGGTGACCAAATACACATCCACTCGCGCAGCGTTGAATGTCCGCGCCTGACAGCAGGGCCGCATCTCTGTTTTTCGTATGTTTATCAGATGCTTGAGAAACATGATATGGAATTTATATTCAGCCCGTCAATATATTATTAAAGGTATTTTTTTACATGTAAAATGACGTGTAAATTACGCCGTTTTACACAACTGGAATATTAATCATCGGGGTCGACATAATATTATTAATCGACATCGATTAATAATGTCTAATTAGAGGAAATCAGGCAGGTGATAAATCGCCGGCCCGCCGCGTTCAGTGCGCAGCGTCGCGTCGCGCAGCACCTTGCGCGTCACGCCGCCGAGGAATAGTTTGCGGAACTGCGAGCGGCCGTAGCAGCCATTGAACCAGCAGGTCGCAGGCTCCCTGCGCGGCGAGCGCGAGCGCCAGCGCCTGCGTCACGGTGTGGTGCAGCGGTGAGGAATGACTGGCGCCCAGCTTGCCGGGCGCAGCAGAGTAGCGATGGGGGAACTTAGTTGAAGCGCCCGGTCGTCCCGCCGAGGCTGTACCGGCCGGCGCCCAGCAGGGCAATCGCCAGCGCCGTGCCGAAGAACATGGCCTGCAGCTCGAGGGCCCAGCCTCCGGTCTGGTTCATGGTGAAGAACTGGGCCGTATGCGCGAGCAGCACCGCCACCACCATGTTGATCGCGACTACCAGCGCGGCGGCGCGGGTAAACTGGCCGACCAGCATCAGCAGCGGCGCCACCACCTCGCCGATGTACACGCCGTAGCCGAACACGGCAGGCAGGCCGGCGCCCGCCAGCATGCCCTGGATCGGCCCGATGCCGCCCATCAGCTTCGAGATGCCGTGAAACAGCAGGATGATCGCGAGCAGCGCGCGCAGCAGCAGCTTGCCCGCGTCATCGTGGCCCTGGTAAGTCCCGTTCGTGGTCTGCATGATGGCTCCTTATTGTCGACTTGTATCGGCATGATCCCGGTTTGCGCGCGGCCCGGGCGCACCATTGCGCAGGATTCAGGGCGCCACGATGCTGGCCACTGGCCCGCGCCTACCCTTGCGGTCGAAGGCCGCAACACGGATCGTACCGCGTTCGAGGATCGGACCGTCCACCGGGCGGCTCGTCGCGAGCGGTTCACTGCCATCGCTGGTATAGCGCAGCTGCATCCCCGGCAGCACGTGGTTGGCCAGTACCCGCCCGTTCTCGAACACCAGGCCGGGCGGCGCGATGCGGTAGGCCAGGTTCGACCCGTCCAGATCGAGGCGCGGCAGCACGCGCTGGCCGAGGGCGTTGACGAAGCCGGTCCATGCGCTGCGGTGCAGGACGCCCGCCTTGACCGGATCAGGCGTGGTGGCCCATGCCGGGTCGGCGGCCCAGGCCCGTTCGGCCAGCGCCGCCATGCGCGGCATCACCAGGTAGTCGATGCGTGCCGGATCGCGCACGGTTTCCGCAAACAGGTTGGCCTGGATGCCGCGCACGCGGCGCTTGCCGTAGTCGGTCAGGCGGTCCTTGCCCAGACGCGCGGCCTCCGGCGCATCCTTCATGATGTCGAAGGGGACGAAGTCGTACACGGTGTCGAGGTCGACGTAGGCGCCCCAGTTCACGCCATGCTCCTCCGGATTGGCATTGTGCGCCATGTCGAAGTACATCCGCGTCACCGGCGTGAGTACGATATCGTAGCCGGCGTTGGCCAGGCGGTAGGCCAGGTCCTCTGCTCCGACCGTGTTGTTCCACACATAGGCGGTGAAGCTGCTCCGGGTGAAGTGCGGATTCGGAATCAGCTTGCGCACGCCGTCCAGCTGCGTCTTGCGCGCAGCCAGCTCCTCCCAGCCCGAGGTGAGCGCGCCGTGCTTGCGCACGATGGCGTCGACGCGCTCATAAAAGTAGTCCCACAGGTCGGCGCTGGATGCGAGCCCGTGCCTGCGCGTCATGGCGGCGCTCAGGGGCGACTTCTCCCAGGCGCCGTTGGCCAGCTCGTCGCCGCCCATGTGGATCGTCTTCAAGGGTGTCCCGGCCTCGCGGTGCAGCGCCGCGATCTCCCGCACCACGTGCTCGATGAAGGTGTAGCTCGACTCCAACCCGGGGTTGATGACGTTGTCCTTGAAGTACTGGGCCGACAGGTACTCGGAGCGGTCGTCCGGGTCGTTCAGCAGATAGCGTGCGGCGTCCCCGTTCCCTTGCGCCTTCAAGCGCTGGTAGCGCGCCCCCATCGCCTGTACGGCGGCGCGCGCATGCCCGGGCATCTCGATCTCCGGGATCACCTCGATGTGGCGCGCCTGGGCGTAGCGCAGGATGGCGATGTAGTCGGCGCGCGTGTAATGGCCGCTGCCGCCGGAGTCGCGCGGATCGGGGCCGGAGCCGAACGCCGGCTGCAGGCGCAGGCCCGGCGTGGCGCTGTGGCCGCGCACCGCACCGACCGTGGTGAGCTCCGGCAGGCCGGCGATCTCGATGCGCCAGCCCTCGTCATCCGTCAGGTGAAAGTGGAACTTGTTCAGCTTGAAGCGCGCCATCAGGTCGAGCCACTTGAATACCGTTTCCTTGCCGTGGAAGTTGCGCGCCACGTCCAGCATGAGGCCGCGGTAGCCGAAGCGTGGCGCGTCCACGATCGTCAGCTCGGGCAGGTCCAGGGTGGCGCTGCCCGGCAGCGGCATCAGCTCGCGCAGGCTTTGCAGGCCGTAGGCGACGCCGGCTGCACTGTTGCCGACGATGTCGATGCCGCCCGCGGCGCCGATCGCCAGGCGGTAGGCTTCGGGCGACTCCTGGCCGTCGACCTTGCCGACGCTCAGGCGCAGCGCCGGGCCGCCGCTCGCCGGCAAGCCGGCCGGGAACAGCGAGCGCGCCAGCGCCGCTTCGTTCGCCAGCGCGGCGGATGCCGAGATGCGGGGCTGTCCCGCCACCGCCAGCCGTCCTGCGCCGGGCTCGAGGCGCAGCGGCGTCGGCAGGACGGGCGGCACCCGCGCCGGCGGCAGCAACTCGGCGCGCGCGTTGCGCCAGTAGGTGTCTTCAGGGGTCACCGCCGAGTGTGGACTGCCGATCTTGCCGCGCTGGGCTGGCTCCGTGAGCGGCGTCACGCTGTACTGCAAGGCCACTGCCGCATCCGGCGCCGCGTCGTACACCAGGTAGGGCGCGCTGGGCGACTTCGATGGCATGAACACCGAATCGGTGTGGCGGTAAGCGAATTCCAGCGTCTGGCTAGGGGCCAGTCCCTTGAACTCCGGCCCCGGGCGCAGCCGGTTATAGCCGCCGGCGATCTGCTCCAGCACCAGTCCGGCCGACTGCGCTCCGGACGGCATCCGGTCGACGCTGGTGAAGTACAGCGACCAGCCGGATGCCGGCAGCGGCCGGGTGTCGAGGTTGGTCAGGATGAAGCGCGCCGGCGAGCCGCCCTGCGCCAGCTGCAGGTCCGCGGGTTTGCGCTGCAGCTCCCAACGCAGTTGCAGGCGCGCGCCATGCGCGACCTCGCTGGCCCGGGTGATCGATTCTGCGGCCTGCGCGGCCGGCGTCACCAGCAGCAGCGCCGCCAGCAGGGTCGAAGTCAACATCTTCTTGTCCAACTCTCTCTCCTTCAGCCCGCGGCCCTGGGTTTGGCGAACAGGCGTTCGATCTCTTCCAGCGACTTGCCCCTGGTCTCGGGCAGGAAGAACGTCGCCGTGATGAAGTACACCGCGGTGCAGGCCGCCCAGAACAGGAACATCATGTAAAAACCCAGGTTGCCGACGATCGGCAGGAAGGCGCCGGCGATCAGGGTGCCCGTGCCCTGGTTGATCAGGAGCGCTACGCCCATGCCGACCGAGCGGATCCGGGTGGGCATCAGTTCCGACAGGGCGAGCCAGACGCACACGCCGGGCCCAATCGAGAACGCGGCGATGAAGCCCGCAATGCACAGCGCCGCGAGCAGGCCGCTATTCCTGTCGGGGATCGGGCCGACGCTGGCGCGCACGATCTGCAGCGGCGCATCGGCAACCGCCTTGATGTCGATGCGCCCGGCCGCATGCACGCGGCGCGCAGCGTCGAGCGTCGCGCGTGCCTCCGGCGCCAAGGTGGCGACCAGCTGCTGCGCTCTCTCGGCAGCCGCCGGATCGTCACGCGCCTGTGCCAGCACGATGCGCTGATCTTCGGGCAGCGTACGCAGCAAGGCCTGCTCGCGCGCCAGCACCGCCTGGGACTCAGGCGTCGGCTTGTAGGCGCCGGCAACCTGCTGCTTGTCGCCAAACTGGTAGAGGATGTTCAACTGCACCGGACCGGATGCGGACCTGACGAAGCCGACCTCGCGTAGGTCGAGGTCCAGCGCGTTGTCGCGCACCATGGCCGCCACCTCGGCGCGTACGTCAACGCGCTGCGACTCGAAACGGTGGAACAGCAGCGCCAGCAGGCACAGCGACACCATGATGCCGGCAGTGCCGATCTTTAGCAGGAACACCCTGCCCTTGCGCTCGACCAGCATGATCGCGAACACCGTCATCACCATGTTCAGGATCTTGATCGCGGTGCCATAGCTTGCCGCGCTCACCGGATCGAGCCCGGCGTGCTGCAGGATGGTGGACATGAACTGCAGGATGGAGTTGATCCCGGTGGCCTGGTTGCAGCCCAGGATCACGCAGGCCAGGACAAAAGGCAGCACGTAGCGGCGTTCGGTCAGCATCTCGGCCAGCGCTGCGCTGCGCTTGAGTTTCGGACGCGCCTTTTCCTCGTCCAGCGCGGCGCCGATCTCGGCCACTTCCTGCGCGCACTGCGCTGCCGGGCGCAGGCGCGCCAACACACTCGCCGCCTCCGGCGCGCGGCCGCGCAGCATCAGCCAGCGCGGCGACTCGGTTACGAACAGGCAGCCGAGCAGGAACAGGCTGCCCGGATACAGCACGGCCAGGAACATGCTGCGCCAGGCGCTGTCCGCGGCCCTGGCCACCGCGGCGGCGTCGCTGCCGGCAGCCTGGATCGCCAGTTCCGCATTGCCCAAGTAATGGTTGCCGATGAAGGCGGCCAGCACGATGCCTGCGGTGAGCGCGAACTGGAACAGCGCCAGCCCACGTCCGCGCTGACCGGCCGGCAGGCATTCGGCCAGGTAAAGCGGCACGACCACCGCGATCACCCCGCCGCTCAGCCCTTGCAGCAGGCGCCCCAGCAGCAGAGGCACAAAAGACTGCGAAAGGTAGTTCAGCGCGACGCTGCCGACGAACAGCAGCGCGCTGACCACCATCATCGGCCGCCGCCCAAGCCAGTCGGCCAGCATGCCGGCCACCACCGAGCCCAGGATCGAGCCGCCCATCACGGCCGCCACGATCAGCGACAGCTGGCCCTCCGGCAGGCCGGTGGCGCGGTGCAGGTAGGGCAAGGCGGGATCGATGATGCCGATGTCGATGCCGTAAAGGAGTCCGCCCAGGCCGCAAACGGCGGTCAGGAACAGGAGGTGCAGGCGCTGCTGGTTCAGTGTCGACATTGCTTGCCTCGGAAACGTGCGTTGGCCGTCGTTGAAGCCTGCCGGCAGATTTCGTATTGACGGGTAATGTAGCAGATGAGTTCGCTATGACAATACCAGACGCATACCAGCAATATTTGTCAAATCTTGCGATCTGGCCCGGGCAGCCAAGCTCTCACACCGAATATGCAAGCTGGATTGGCGGTCCAGCCAATGTGTGGCACTCTTATCAAGCACATGCGGTATCCACCATCTGCCCACTTCTTCATGACCGAATCGAACCGTCGACGCTTCCTCCAGCAATCCATCCTCCTCGCCTCCGGCATGCTCGGCGCCGGCGCCCATGCGGCATCCAGCACGTCCCCAGTCGCGATGACACGTCACGGGCGAGTGCGCGGCTATCGCGACGACGGCATCCAGGTATTCAAGGGCGTGCGCTATGGCGCCGATACCGCTGCGCGGCGCTTCATGGCGCCGGTGGCGCCACTGGCCTGGGACGGCGTGCGCGACGCGCTCGAACACGGCGCATCGAGCCCCCAGTCCAGCCGTGAAGATGCGGTCAGCGAAGACTGCCTGTTCCTGAACGTCTACACCCCTGCCCTGCGCGACGGCGCCAAGCGCCCCGTGATGGTCTATATCCACGGCGGCGCCTACAACAACGGCTCGGGTTCGAGCCCGCTCTACGACGGCGTGCGCCTGTGCCGGCGCGGCGATGTCGTGGTGGTGACGGTGAACCATCGCCTCAACGCCTTCGGCTACCTGTACCTGGCCCGCCATGACGACCTGTACGCCGATTCCGGCAATGCCGGCCAGCTCGACCTGATCCTGGCGCTGCGCTGGGTGCGCGACAACATCGCCGAATTCGGCGGCGATCCGGCCAATGTGACCGTGTTCGGCCAGTCCGGCGGCGGCGCCAAGATCGCCACCCTGATGGCGATGCCGGCGGCCGCCAGCCTGTTTCACCGCGCCGCCACCATGAGCGGGCAGCAGGTCACGGCCAGCGGTCCGCTGAACGCCACCCTGCGGGCCCACGCCATCCTGGACACTTTGAAGCTGCCGCCCGAGCGGATCGGCGCGATCCGCACGATGCCCTTCCAACGGATCGTCGAAGTGCTGGGCACGCGCGACCCGGTGCTGCCCTTCGGTGGGGTCTCGTTCGCGCCGGTGCTGGACGAACGCAACCTGCTGCGCCACCCCTTCTATCCGGACGCCCCCGGCCAGTCGGCCCACATTCCGATGATGATCGGGAACACGCACGACGAAATCCGCGCCTTCCTGGGCGGCGACCCGGCCAACTTCGCCCTGAGCTGGGAGCAGTTGCCGGCCAAGCTGGCGCCGAACATGCGCGTCGATATCCAGCCCGAGGCGGTGATCGCGGCCTACCGCAAGCTGTATCCGAGCCTCTCGCCGAGCGACCTGTTCTTCAAGATCACCACCGCGTCGCGCTCCTGGCGTGGCGCAATCATCGAAGCCGAAGAGCGCGCAAAAAGCGGGAGCCCCGCCTTCGTCTACCAGCTGAACTGGGCGACGCCGAAAGATGGCGGCAAGTTCGGCGCGCCGCACGCCTCCGACATCCAGCTGGTCTTCGACAACATCGCCAAGCCCGGGGCCACGGCGATCGGGCCCCAGGCGCAGACCATGGCCGACATGATGAGCGAGGCCTTCATCGCTTTCGCCCGCAGCGGCGTGCCGGCGGCGAGAACGCTTCCACGTTGGGAAGCCTACGACCTGGCGCGCCGCCAGACCATGATCTTCGATGTCCCGCCACGCATGGAAGACGACCCGCGCGGCGCCGAACGGCGGCTGTTCGCCAAGGTGCCTTACGTCCAGCCGGGTAGCTGATTTTCACACGACAAAACAAGACAGGAGACACGAATGCGATTTTCCACCCGAGTGGCGATCTTGATGACAATGTGCTGGTGCCTGCATGCCGGCGCCGCCGAGCCGTCCACCGCTCCGCCCGAGATGTCGCGCGCGGGCATCGATGTCAAGGGCTGGGCCGACACCCGGGGCGGCGCCGGCGGCCGGATCGTGCGCGTGACGAATTTGAACGCGTCCGGTGAAGGCTCGTTCGCCGCCGCAGTGATGGAGGCCGGGCCGCGCACCGTCGTGTTCGAAGTGGGCGGCGTCATCGACCTGCAGGGTGCGACCATCCGCGTGAAGGAGCCCTACCTGACGGTCGCCGGACAGACCGCGCCCAATCCGGGCATCACCTTCATCCGCGGCGAATTCTCGGTCGGCACGCATGACGTGATCGTGCAGCACATCGCGGTGCGGCCGGGCGAGTACGGACGCGCGAAGAAGAGCGGCTGGGAAGCCGACGGCCTGTCCACCAGCGGCGCCGACAATGTCATCATCGACCATTGCAGCTTCAGCTGGGCTACCGACGAAAACCTGTCGGCGTCCGGCGCGCGCTTCAAGGGCGCGACGGTGGAGGAATGGCGCCAGGGGACCTCGCGCCGCATCACCTTCAGCCACAACATCATCGCCGAGGGCCTGCGCAATTCGACCCATACCAAAGGCGAGCATTCGAAAGGCACGCTGGTCCATGACAACGCCAGCCAGGTGCTCATCTACGGGAATCTCTACAACGCCAACCATGAGCGCAATCCGCTCATCAAGGGCGGCGCCCACGTCGCCGTCGTGAACAACCTGATTCACGATTTCGGCGCCAGGGCGATCCACTACAACCTGATCGCGCACGAATGGGGGGCCAATGCGCCGCAGCTCGGCGTCGTGACCGTGGTCGGCAACGTGGTGCGGGGCGGTGACGATTCGCGGCCGGGCGTGCCGCTGTTCAGCCTTGGCGGCTCGGGTGACGTGAGCCTGTACCTGCGCGATAACGTGGCCGTGGACGCGAATGGCCAGCCGATGCCGCAGACCGGCAGCTATACCGCCGCCGGTGCACGCATCCTGAATGCCGAAGCGCCCTACCTGCCCGCGAATCTTCAGCCGCTGCCGAGCGCACGGCTGGAAAACGCGATCTACAAGAGCGCGGGCATGCGGCCCTGGGCGCGCGACCCGGTCGACTTCAAGATCATTTCGGACGTCGCGGAAGGGCGCGGGCACATCGTCGATTCGGAAGCGCAGTCGAGCGGCTATCCGGCCTATGCGCCGACCCGCCGCGCCTTCAATCCGACTGAATGGAATCTCGCGGACATGTCGCCCCGGGCTGGCTGGGAATCGCTGTTTCGCTGAGATGCGTCCGCGCCGACGAGCCGCTGGTTAATAAGCAAGGAAGCGACAACTTGCTTCTAATCAATCAATTTATGCGCTGCGAATAGTTATTTTTGGGAAACTAAACTACCCTGAGCTGCTCATCGACTCAGCCCACTCGCGCCATGGCAAACCACATCCCCGACCCAACGCCTTCCAATTCCCTGTCGCCGGCGGCCATGCTTCCGAGTGTCGGAGACATCGTCGACGACACCACCGGTCTGTTGCGCGCCGACGGTCACCTCACCCCGGGCAAGGGCATGATTACCACCGTCCTGGCCTTGAGCCTGGGCTTCCTGAGCTTGATGGGCGTGCTGGCATTCCTGTTTCCGCAATACCTGACCACCCCAGAACTGCGCAAGGCCTACAACGTCGACTGGTGCCGCACCCTCCTGTTTTCGGCATTGCTGGTGTCGGGCACGCTCTCGCTCTTCAATATCGTGTTCGGCCGCCGCCGCAACGTCAACATCATCGCCTTTGCCTTCGTCCTGGTGACGATCGCCCTGGGCGGCTCCACGGTGCCGGTGGGCGACTTCCCGGATCACACGCCGTATCTGGGGATGGACTGGCTGGTCCTCGATCTGCTCGGCTCGACGACGGTATTCGTCATCCTCGAGAAGCTGTTCCCGCTGTATAAAGACCAGCCCATTTTCCGCAAGGAGTGGCAGACCGATCTCATCCACTTTGGGGTGAACCACCTGCTGGTCGGGTTGATGCTCCTGGTGGTGAACTTCGTCATCCACCGTGCCCAGCTCATCGTCATCGGTGAAGAAGGCATTCAGCAGTTCGTCAGCGCGATTCCTTTCCTGCCCCAGCTGCTACTGTGCCTGCTGGTGGCCGACCTGGCCGAGTATGCGGTGCACCGGGCCTACCATGAAGTGCCCTGGCTGTGGCGTATCCATTCGGTGCATCACAGCGTCAACACCCTGGACTGGCTGGCCGGCTCGCGCCTGCACATGGTGGAAATCCTGGTCACCCGGATCTGTGTCCTCACGCCGCTGTTCCTGCTTGGTTTCGACAAGGGCGTGGTCGACATGTACATCGTGATCGTCGGATTCCAGGCCGTGTTCAACCATGCGAACGTCCACCTGCCCTGGGGTCCGCTGAAATACCTGATCGTAACGCCCGACTTCCATCACTGGCACCACAGCAGCGAGAAGGTCGCCATCGACAAGAACTACGCGGCCCACTTCGCCTTCATCGACTACCTGTTCGGCACGGCCGTGAAAACGGACAGGCAGTTCCCGGAGACCTACGGGGTCGTTGGCAGTACGGTCCCCGGTGGTTACTTGAAACAGCAAACGTATCCATTCAAGAAGTCGTGAAGATCGCCCTGTGCTGGGGCGCCGCGAAAAGTCTGCATTGTGCCTTAGGCCACACTGCCAAAATCGTGCTTCGCAGCCAGCACGCGCGCCAGCGCTGTCTCGGGGTCTAATCCAGCCATCATCTGGTTGATGATCTCTTGCTTGTCCTCCGATGTCAGCTTCTCGCAGGCCTGTCGGTGCGAACAGAAATACGCGTACCAGGCCACGTCCGCCGGCCGTTCTTTGCGCGGCTTGAAGCGTGCCGGCACCTTGGCGCGCATCGCTGCCGCGTACGCCGCCAGATGCGCATCGATGGCGCTCCAGTCGAAGCCGGCGACGGCGCGCTTGTCGGCTTCCCAGTCGCCCTGGTAACCAGGCGCTGGCCGCAAGGTCTCCCTGTTCACCGCGAGGCAGGCCAGATTAGGAAAGCCGTGCGAAGCGCAAAAGCTTTCCACGAACTGGAGCTTGGGACCAATGCCCACCGGTACCGCGCGGCCGAGCACCTCGTCCTTGGAATGCAGGGAACGCGCAAGCGTGAGCAGGTCGCCGTAGGTGATCGGCATGCCCGAGAGACGCATGGCCTGGCGTGCGAGCGCCTCGACGAGGCGCGCGCCGATCTCGATGTCGTTGAAGGTAAATGGAATCATTCCGGATACAGGTTGCATGAGGCGTCCATTATGCAGCCAGACCGGGCAGGAAACAAAAAAGCCGCTGATCATTCAAGTAGAACGATCAGCGGCTCACTATAGTTCGTACAACTCAGGGATGGATTTTACTCCGCTTATTCCCACTCGATGATCAATGGATGAGCTAAGCCCTTGAATTTAAACGAATCTGTCATCCACGTCCTCATCAATACCATAGACGGTGCCAGCGAACCGACCGGCATCCCGCTTGAATTTACGAGGCCGCCGTTGAGCGCCAGTTTCAAGCCCTCGACTTCGCAGTTTCCTTATTGCGCTTGTCGACACTCTCACGCCATCTGGATAGATTCTCGATGTCGCCGGCCAGCTCGTCAGGATCCGGAACTGGCAACCTGTCGACCATTGTGGCGGCATCGTGCTCGAACTTTGAGCTCTTGGTCATACCGGCCTCTACCTCGCGATAATCATCGTCCGTTACGATGACAGACTTCAGACGTTGGGTCGACACACCTTCGCCGAAGCGCTGGACTGCATTATTGAATAAGACCTCCTCGACGCAGCGCTCCCACGCAAGACGGAGGCGGCCGTAGCAGCTGAAGGTCAGGAGTCGCTGTCGGTCATCGTCGCCTTCTTTCTGGGCTTTACGAATATCCACCAGCATCTGCTTGAGGAGCCCGACTCGGTCTTTGGTACCAAGCACATCGAAAGGAAGCTGCTCGGTACAGACGCCGAATCCCTGGCCAGTCCTCCGGATGTAATTCTTCGTCAGTACGCCTCCCGCCTCCCTTACCTTCTGCTCGAGGATGCAAAGGAAATAGATATCATGGGTGAATACGATGACCTGACGCTGCAAGCATTCGATCGCCAGGCGCTCGGCTACCTCCCAGCGGCGCCGGTGATCAAGCGACGACACAGGATCATCGAACACAATGCCGCCGCGCCCCTTGCTCAGCTTGATCTCCGCAAGGAACGATGCGATCGCAATTGCGCGCTGTTCTCCTTCGCTGAGAATGGCCGCGGGCGACCGACCGCCCGGCATTTGTAGCGTCAGCTTGAACTGGGTTTTTCCGCCTGGTGACTCCGGCTTCATTACGACCTGGAGATGATGCACCTTCAAACGTCTCAGTTCGTCGTTAAGAGCGTCCGCCAGTTCCTGGCTGGCCGTTGTCCTTGAGAGCTCGGTCGACTTTCGGGAAATGGCGCGAGTGTCCATGCCTTCGATACAGGCCTGCAGCTTTCGGCAAAACTCATGCTTCGCCATGGTCTCGAGGACCGCTGCCTTGACCTCGGCAAGCCGGCGACGGGCCTCGAGCTCGAGCTTCTCGGCATGCATCGCGGTCCGAACCTTTTCGTCAGCAGTTGCTTCCAACGCCTTCGCCTGTTCCAGAAAATGAGCAATCGTGACACGCAGCCTTTCTTGCGGGTCTTCGGGAAGCGCAATTATCTCTTCCCATCTGAGCTTTCCTCCTGCTGCGAGCAACGCCGCCTTCTGACAGGCGCCAAGGCACTCCTGCATCGACGCACAGGCCAGGGCGAGATCCTGATCGATCTCCGATAACTCCTCAACCAGGCCATCCCGAAACATGATGTCCGTGGCGGCGTGCTGAATGGCCCTGAACGCTGTTGCAGCGGTGTCGCGTGCATCCTTCGCTGCATTCTGGGCTGCCTGCTTGATAAATGCGTCGAACTGTACAAGGCGTGCCGCTCCATCTTGCCCGAGCGCGTTCTGGCACAGCGGGCATGCCGCGTGCTCGGGAAGCCCCGGGAACTCATGCGTCGAGTGGCAAATTTTTGCAAAGCTTCGAGCGGCTTCGAAGAGTGTTTTCCACTCGTCGCCGCCGGTCCCCAGCAGTTGGCCTGGTGTCTGCTTGAATTCGTTCGAGGCGAATTCCGCAGCCGCCTTGGCGGCGTTGGACTTCTCGATCAAGATCCGCAGTTGGGCAATCTTCTCCGCATTAATGAGCGAGGTCGCTACGGCGATTCGGTCCTTCAGCCCCGTGAAACGGGCAGCCTTGTGGCGCAGTGCCTGTGCCTTTTGCTTCGGATCCGCCTCAGCCAGGACGGTCGTCAAAAGCGACAGCCGCTCCATCTCACCGTCGGCGAGTGTCGCCAGGGCTTCGATCTGCTCGGGTTTTGTTTTCGCAGGAATCCCAAGTAATGCTTTGCCCACGGCGGTCGGCTCCTTTGCCAACGCTGCATAGGCGGCATCGGTAGGACTGTTTGCCCCCATTTCCTGCGTAGCACGGACTTTCAGTTTATTGCATGCGCCGACCAGTCCCTCGAGAATATCAAGACCATAGGGGGTATATGCAAAATCGCCATGGTTGTCGATGTAGGCGCGAGCGCAGTGGGTGTCGAAGATCGAGATGTCCGACAGTGGCTCCGGCGGATGGCTACCGTACTGCCAAGGCAATTCGGCCGGTGTCCCGTCGATGACAGCTTCGAACACGGCCTTTGCGACGCCAACCGTCTTCGGGTCAAGGTTGGCATTCGGGAGGATGGGCTCACGCCGATCTCGCGCGCGACAAGCGTGTTTGAACACCCGTGAATAGCCGGACTTCCCCGCTCCATTCTCGCCATAGATAACAGTCAAACCGTCGAGTGCGATTGGTACCCGCCCGCCGTCCGCCAGGGCGTTGATATTCGCAATCTCTTTAAGACCGGACAGCTGAACCAGCCGCGATGCAGCGGCCGCCGGGGCAATTTGAGCAGTATCGAGCTTTTTGGGAATGCGTCCCTCTTTGTCTGGAATCTGTGACTCTGCCTTTGCCAAGGCGTAGAGATCTTCCATGTCGGCCGCGCTGAGATTCCGGTCGGAATATAACCGGGCGATGGCGTCTTGCTGCCAAACCGTCAGGTCTTTGGACCACTCGTGAATTTCCTGCAATATTGTCATCGCCCCTCCGTTAACTCTTTCTTATTACAAAGCAGTTAATGGAAAGAATAGCATGTTGCAGAAGCGAAATTGAACAAATTATCACGAATGCAGTAGTGTCCAGACCGCTGCATCTTCGCCCATCCCAAATCGCTGTGGCCACTGTCGAGCGCGTTCAAAGACGCAGCATGCACGCGAGGGTGGTTGATGCCGATGTTACAGGCGGAGCAGCTCGACGCACCGAGAGCCTCCGTCACTAGAGTTCGCGGTAGACCCTGGCCGAGATGGCCGCCGTAAGGAACGGCGCCAGTACCAGCAGGGAGCCGCATCCGCGAAAGCAGGCGGTAAGGGCGTCACACCGGTAAGTGCTTATGGGCCAGCCACGCGCCAGTGCGCCCAGAGTTGCGCCGGAGGTGGTGTCAGGGCAGAACGCGCGCGGCGCACGGCGGCGGGATTGATGCGCTCGCCAAGCACATCGGCCACTTTTTCCAGCTAGCTGCGCGAGAGTCCCATCTTTTGGCCGACGCGCATGTGCGGCCGCAGCTGCGACTCGACTCCGCTCAGTGCCCACAGCATGCTGACGGTCGCCAGCTCGCGCAACTGCCAGTCGAGATTGTCGCGCTCGAAAATGTCGCCACTCGAATATCAATGGTTGAGCTAAGCGCCTAGATTTAAAGCGTTTTTTGACTACCGGCGTCGCATTTCTTCGTCAATACCTGCCCCCCGACCTAAACATCGAACGCGAATCGAGTTACGGCCGGGCCGAGATCTTAGAGAGCCGCTTTGACACCGGTGCACACGTGGACGAGCAGGTAGCGAACGACATGATAGCGATGCTTATCGGAGCTGACATCAAGTCGGTAGCATAGCGAGCCAAGAAGTCCGAACCGGGTTACAAGTACGTTACGTGCATCGACAAGCGGTCAATATCGCGGTTTCAAATAGCCGCGTCGGGTACATCGCAGCTGTTATGATAGTCCGCCATCGCAGAGACGCTGGTTTAGGCCCAAATTCCAATCACCCGAATGATGCACAAGTCGAACCGTCCCCACTCAAGCACTGCTTCGTTCTGGGACACCGTCACCAGCGTCCCGACCACGTCTAACGAAGCTGCGGTCGAATTACAAATCGTGATGCCGCTTTTGTTCGCACTCGGTTTTGGAATTGATGACATCGCTGCGAAGGTACCGGTCGCCCTAAAGGAAGGCACCAAGCGTGGGCGACCGTTCGAAGCCGATTTTGTTGCATACTCGGCGGCATTGCACGATCGCGACACGTCGCTGCTTGTAGTGGAAGCCAAGGCGCCCGGCGAATCTCTGGACGAAGCCCGCAAACAAGGCGAGTCATATGCCCTTGCGCTGCGTGCGCCAGGACTGCTTGTAACGGATGGCGTACACCTTCAGGTATGGCAGCTTCAGCCAACGCTGGAGAACACGCTCGTTTTCGAGTCCCCCCTCTCGGTTATCAAGGACAAACGAGGGGAGCTTGAGCAACTCATTGGGAAGCAGGCGCTCATCGCTCACTCAGCCAGCCTGCTACACAAAAAACTTGCCCCCTCGCCCGACTTTTGGGCCTATGAGTCGGCCGAGATGCGCCGAGCGCAAGGAAGCAGTACAGCTATAAGCCGGGTATTGCTTGCAGAAAGTGGAGAACGCGTCCACTCAGCGAATTTGCTGCCGAATTACCCGCAGGGAGCGGTGATCACCGCGCCATCGGGCTACGGTAAGTCGACCTTGGCGACGGTACTTCTACGCGAAGGCATTGAACAACGTTGGCATGCCTCGGAGTTGCCGTTGCCGGTCGATGTTCCTCTTGTCGATCTGCACGAAAGTAATGATTCGCTCATCGATTTTGTTCACGCCCGCATTGCCGCTCATCTTCCGCAGCTGACCGTATCAGCGATACAGGATATTGCGCGTCGCCAGGGCTTGTTGCTGATTTGCGATGGGTATGATCGAACCGAGCAGGCTGGGCGCCCGTTCCTGGAGGCACAACTGCGGCAGATTGGCCGCGACTACCCCAAGTCAAGGCTCTTCGTGTTTTCTCGCGGTTCGGTGGCACCTCACTTGCCGTTGCCACGCCTGAAACTCCAATCGCTTGATCCAGCCGAGCGCAGATCGATGGCAACAGCGATGGCCGGAGTCGACTTCCCGCTGTCTTTGATGCCGCGACTGCTTGTGGATCTCTGTGAAATCCCTTTGGTCCTGGGGCGAGTTATTGCATTCTGGCTGGCAAACCGGCGTTTCCCGAACCGACTGGACGAACTTTTTGAATACTGGGTCCAGCAGTTCACCGTGGATCCGTCGCTACCTCCGACGCAGATTGTCCTGCGCAGAAAGATTCTAACTGTGCTTGCCCGCGAGCTGGGTATCAGAAGTCTTACCCCGAGTGAGGCTTTGGACTTGACCCTTGCGAACGGGGCCGGCCACCAAATATTCGACGCCCTAGTTGAATGTGGAGCACTGGTGATGTCGACAACGTCGGTCGAATTGGTACATGAAGGACTCGCGGACCACTTGAGAGCGCGTACCCTTGCAGCACTACCGCACGACGAACTTTACTCCGCCTTGGCGGCAATCGATGTTGACGAAGAATCACTCATGCCTGTCCTGCTTATTGCGCTGCTTGAGGATCCGGACTCACGTGCTCATATCTGGAAGCGGCTGAGGGAGATGTCCTTACCCAGGTATATTGATGCGATCCGTTTTTCGGGGATCGAGGACGACCTATATTCTAGATACAGCCACGAAGTTGTTGAGCAGAGGCTTGCTGAGGAAATGGCTGACAGTATAGAGTCTCTGGTAGATGCTTTTTTCCCCTCCATTTCCAGCGAGATTAAAGGCTCCCTTGCAAATCGGCCCGATCCAGTTCCAGGGATTTGCCTGGTTACGAAGATATCGCTCGAGCCTGATGCTTGTCTGGTCTACAGTCTTCAGCCTAGCTCCGCTAACACCATTAGGATAGAACGACCGTCATCGGACATGACGAGGCACTACATCAGTTTGGCAGCTGATCAGATTGGCGCGCATAGTGGGCGATATCTTGGCGCGATTGCAGTTCGAAACGGATTAAATGAAGTCGTCCAGCACCGACGATTTCGCGGCGGGATTCTTCTGGCCAACGAGCGCACCATCGGCCGGCTGAGATTTCTACATGAAGCGTATCAATTTCCAACCGATCCAGCCGAACCATTGAACATGCTTCTGGACCGACTCCAGGAGATAAAGCACATGCGTGAAGCGGGGGGGGCGTTCGGTAGCTCCGCGCCCTCGTTCACAATCATGAGCATGATTGAAGATGTCGAGCTGCTTTTGGCAAGCGGCTTTGACCGACTTGACTGGTGGTGGCTGCAATACGGCATGCTTACTGATATGACTGCAAATTCGCGAAATATTGAACGATATTTGCAGGAGCATTACAGACGGATGACGGCGCTTTACTTCGAGATAGTAATCGCCAGCTTCGAGCGGGTGTCTAAACAATTTTCTCTGTTTCAGGTTGCGCCGGTGCGCTGGGACCTCGTTGTCACCCCATCGTCGTATTCGGACCTTCCTACAGAGTATTGGCGCTGGCTTCCTGTTGCCAACGAAACCGACGCTGGCACAGATGTCACGTTCTACGACAGCGAGCCCTTAGAACATATACGCGAAGAAGAACATGACAGCCTTCTGGAGCTGGAGCTGCGTCGTCTTGGACGTAGTGCGAATCATTACTCTATAAGTGGTTCGCGTTCAATTCCCGATCCTGGCAGTCGTGATTGGCGCGGACAACTTACAGGCGAAACGTCAGCGATGCGGGCGGCGGTTCGTTTTATCGAAGACGATGTGAAATTTTTGTTTCGCGACCTTCCAGCGCGCATCCCATCGCTTTGGTGCTGATCAGCGTATCTGCTGAAATTAGCCGGCTCTATAGTGTGAAAGGCCTAAGTTGCAAGTGACGGCCATCTAGCTAAGTTCTGCCAAAAGCCCCTAAAATCAGGGGCTTAGGCTTACTTCGCGCTATTCATCGCGGATGGGGATCATTCCCACTCAATCGTCGCCGGCGGCTTGCCCGAAATGTCATACACGACACGGTTCAGCCCACGCACTTCGTTGATGATACGGTTCGACACCTTGCCCAGCAGCGCGTGCGGCAGATGCGCCCATTGCGCCGTCATGAAGTCAAGCGTCTGCACCGCGCGCAGCGCCACCACGTATTCGTAGGTGCGGCCGTCGCCCATCACGCCGACCGATTTCACCGGCAGGAACACGGCAAACGCCTGGCTGGTCGCCTCGTACCAGTTCACCGGCGCCTTGCCCGGATCGATGCCCGCCACCGCCGGCAGCTCGAACGGCGTATTGCGCAGCTCTTCGATGAAGATGGCATCCGCTTCGCGCAGCAGGTCGGCATATTCCTTCTTCACCTCGCCCAGGATGCGCACACCCAGGCCCGGACCCGGGAACGGGTGACGGTAGACCATGTCGTGCGGCAGACCCAGCGCCACGCCGAGCTTGCGCACTTCGTCCTTGAACAGCTCGCGCAGCGGTTCCAGGAGCTTCAGGTTCAGGGTCTCCGGCAGACCGCCCACGTTGTGGTGGCTCTTGATGGTCTGGCCCTTCTTACCCTTGCCGGCCGACTCGATCACGTCCGGATAGATGGTGCCCTGGGCCAGCCACTTGGCGTTGGTCAGCTTGCCCGCTTCGACCTGGAACACTTCGACGAACTCGCGGCCGATGATCTTGCGCTTCTGCTCCGGATCGGTCACGCCCGCCAGGTGGCCCATGAACTGGTCTTCGGCATCGATGCGCAGCACTTTCACGCCCAGATTCTTCGAGAACATGTCCATGACCATCTTGCCCTCGTCCTTGCGCAGCAGGCCGTGGTCGACGAACACGCAGGTCAGCTGGTCGCCGATGGCGCGGTGGATCAGGGCTGCGGCCACGCTCGAGTCGACCCCGCCCGACAGGCCCAGGATCACTTCATCGGTGCCGACCTGCTCGCGGATCTTCTGCACCGCTTCGCCGATGTAGTCCGGCATGTTCCAGTCCGACTTGCAGCCGCAGATCTCGTGCACGAAGCGGCCGATGATGGCTTCGCCCTGGCTCGTGTGCGTCACTTCCGGGTGGAACTGCAGCGCGTAGAAGCGGCGCTCTTCGTCGGCCATGGCGGCGATCGGGCAGCTATCGGTCGAGCCCATCAGCTTGAAGCCCGGCGGCATGTCCAGCACTTTGTCGCCGTGGCTCATCCACACGCGCAGCATGCCGTGGCCTTCGTCGGTGACGAAATCGTTGATGCCGTTCAGCAGCGCGGTATGGCCGCGCGCGCGCACTTCCGCGTAGCCGAACTCGCGCACCTTGCCGTTCTCGACCTTGCCGCCGAGCTGGGCCGCCATGGTCTGCATGCCGTAGCAGATGCCCAGCACGGGCACGCCGGCTTCGAAGGCGGCCTGAGGCGCGCGCGGCGAATCGCCCTCTAAGGTGGAGTTGTGGCTGCCCGACAGGATGATGCCGCTGGCGCCGTAGTTGCGCACGAACTCGTCGCTGACGTCATACGGATAGACTTCCGAAAACACGCCGGCATCGCGTACGCGGCGCGCGATCAGCTGGGTAACCTGGGAACCGAAATCGAGGATGAGGATTTTCGAATGCATGGAATGCGAAGCTAAATAAGGAATTCGGGGACCGGGCGCCGCGTGCGGCCGCCCGGTACAAAAAACGGCGCACTGGCGCCGTTTGACTGGTTACTCGGAACGGTAGTTCGGAGCTTCCTTGGTGATCTGCACGTCGTGCACGTGGGATTCGCGCATGCCGGCCGAGGTGATTTCGACGAACTCCGCCTTCTCGCGCAGTTCTTCGATGGTGGCGCAGCCGCAGTAACCCATCGACTGGCGCACGCCGCCAACCAGCTGGAAGATGATCGCCAGCACGCTGCCTTTATAAGCGACGCGGCCTTCGATGCCTTCCGGGACGAACTTGTCGGCCTTGCTTGATGCTTCCTGGAAATAGCGGTCGGCCGAACCTTCGGCCATCGCACCCAGGCTGCCCATGCCGCGGTAGGACTTGTAGCTGCGGCCCTGGTACAGGATGGTTTCGCCCGGCGCTTCGTCGGTGCCGGCAAACATGCTGCCCATCATGACGGTGTGCGCGCCTGCTGCCAGCGCCTTCGAGATGTCGCCCGAGAAGCGGATGCCGCCGTCGGCGATGCAGGGCACGCCGGTGCCTTCGAGCGCCTTGGCCACGTTCGAGATTGCGGTGATCTGCGGCACGCCGACGCCGGCAACGATACGGGTGGTGCAGATCGAGCCCGGGCCGATGCCGACCTTGACCGCGTCGGCGCCGTGTTCGACCAGCGCCTTGGCAGCGGCCGCGGTGGCGATGTTACCGCCGATGACGTCAACGTGCGGGTAACGCTCCTTGATCCATTTCACGCGGTCGAGGATGCCTTGCGAATGGCCGTGCGCGGTGTCGACCACCAGCACGTCCACGCCGGCGGCAACCAGCAGCTCGATGCGTTCTTCGTCGCGCTGGCCCACGCCCACGGCCGCGCCTACCAGCAGCTTGCCCTGCGAATCTTTCGATGCGAGCGGGTGCTCGTGCGACTTCTGGATGTCCTTGACGGTAATGAGGCCGCGCAGCTCGAAGTCGCCGTTAACGACCAGCACACGCTCCAGGCGGTGCTTGTTCATCAGGCGCTTGGCTTCCTCGGTGTTCGCGTCTTCGTTGACGTAGACGAGTTTTTCGCGCGGGGTCATCTTGGCGCGGGCTTCCGCGTCCAGGTCTTCCTCGAAACGCAGATCGCGGTTGGTGATGATGCCGACAACCTGCTTGCCTTCCACCACCGGGAAGCCGCTGATGCCGTGCTGCTGCGAAAGCGCCAGCACTTCACGGATCTTCATGGTCGGGGGAATGGTGATCGGGTCGCGCAGCACGCCCGCTTCGAAACGCTTGACGCGCGCTACCTCACGGGCCTGGTCGCTTGGCCTCAAGTTCTTGTGGATGATGCCGATGCCGCCCTCCTGAGCCATCGCGATCGCCAGGCGTGCCTCGGTCACGGTGTCCATCGCTGCCGACAGCAGCGGGATATTCAGCGTGATATTCCGGGTCAGTTTGGTGCGAAGGGAAGTTTCGGCCGGAAGAACGTTGGAGTAAGCCGGGACGAGCAGCACGTCATCGAACGTGAGTGCTTTTTGGAGTAGACGCATAGCATTTTCCTATAGGCGCAAAAGTGAATTATACAGAAAGTACAAAAGACTGTCGCAGCCATGCCTAAAAATGGCCTTTTGCAGGAGCCCGTCATTGACAGCCGAACGCAAGCGTGGCGAAATCCGACTGTTACTCAAGGAAAACTTTTATGCTGCGCTCGACTTCATCGCTTCGCCTGATTGCCGCCACCGCCCTGCTCTTCGCCAGCAGCCTGGCACAGGCCCAATACTCCTGGATCGGCGAGAACGGCGTGCGCCAGTTCTCGGACCGCCCACCACCACCGAACACGCCGCCGCACAAGATCCTTAAGGCGCCAGGCCGCGCGCCGGCGCCCACGCCGGTAGCTGCCCCCGCTCCTGCGCCGGCCGCGCCGACCGTCAAGCCGGCGCCGACCCTGGCCGACCGCGATGCGGAGTATCGTGAGCGCCTCAAGAAAACGGAGGAAGCGGAACGTAAGGCACAGGCGGACGCCCAGCGCCAGCGCGACGCTGCGGAACGCTGCGAGGCCGCACGCGAATCGCGTGCGCAGGTGGAATCCGGCGTACGCATCGGACGCATCGGCGCCCAAGGCGAACGCCGCATCGCCACCGACGAGGAAAGGGCTGCGCAGCTGGCCCGCGCCAACAAGGTTCTCGCCGAGTGCCGCTAAGCCGGCACGCCCGAGTCCGCATCGCCGCGCGGGCGCGCCGTCACCACCCGGTTGCGCCCGCCTTCCTTGGCCGCATACAGGGCCGCGTCCGCGCGGTTCATCAGGTCGGAGAAATCTTCCCCTCTTCCAGCATCGCCAGGCCGATGCTGACCGTATAGGCCGCACCCTCGGCCTGCGTCGATCTGTCCAGTGCGCTGCGCAGGCGCTCGGCCACGGCCAGCGCTGTCTCGCGCGTAGCTTCCGGTAAAAGCACCCCGAACTCTTCCCCACCCAGGCGGGCGCAGTAGTCGATCTTGCGGATCACTTCCTGGGTACGCTGCACCAGGTCGCGCAGCACCTGGTCGCCCACGCCGTGTCCATAGGTGTCATTGATGCGCTTGAAGTGGTCGGCATCGATCAGCAGAAGGCCGAGACCGCTACCGTGGCGCTGCGCCCGCGCCAGTTCGCGCTCGGCGGCCTCGAAGAAGGCGCGGCGCGAAGGGGCGCCCGTCAGGTGATCGTGCTCGGCGGCATAGGCCGTCTCGGACAGCACGCGCGCGTTCGACATCATCACTGCGCCCAGGGTCAGCGCCGGCATGGCCAGGGTACCGATCGCGACGAAGGCGATGTTGATGGTGGCCGGATCGATCGAGGTGATCGGCGCCCAGGCATCCACCGCATAGAATGACCCGCGGAAGGCATGCCCGCATCCGAGCGCGAAGGCGGTAATGCGGGTGAAGGTGAAAGGATAGCGCAGGCGCCCTTCCGCTACCTTCGGCACGCAGCGGTAGATGGCGAAGCAGACGCTGGCATGGTAGGCCGAGACCGAGGTGATGCGCAGGGACAGCGACTCGTGCACGTCATGGAAGACCACCAGAGCGCAGAATGCGGCGAGCCCGCCCAGCACCAGGGCGCGGACCGGCACGGCCAGGCCGAGGTGGCGGCGAAAACCCACGTACATCAGCGCGATCGTCGCCAGCAGCATCGCATTGGCGAGCTCGAGGCTCAAGAGGTCGGGCAGGACGCCGCGCGATGCGAACAGCAGCAGTGAAATGACCGCCAGGGCATTGGCCTGTCCCCATTCACGGATACCGACGACCTTGCTGCTGGCAAGCGAAGACAGGACCAGTAACATGACCACCGACAGCGCGGTGGTGACCAACATCAGACTCAGGGTACTCAGCATGGGCAGAAGCGACAGCGGACGGGGAAAGCAATGGCGCATCGCCACCCTGGGGTGGGCCGGCCGCACTGCATGCGATGGAGCCGGCGCCGGGCCGTCCGTCCCGAATCATTGGCTCAGCCATATGATAGCAAGAACTGCGGCAAGTCTTCTTGCCCCGATGCAATTTGAACCTGAGCTTGCAACAGTAGAAAGGCCTTGATCAGGCCTAGGGAGCCGCGCCCTGAGCGGACGCAGGCGCCGCGGCGTCCTTCTTGGCCGCGCGCCGGCGCCGCGAATCCTTGGGGTCCGCCACCAGCGGGCGGTAGATTTCGATGCGGTCGCGCTCGCGCAGGACGGTGTCGAGCGTCTGCTTTTTGGCGTAGATGCCGACCGGCTGGGTGCTCAGGTTAATGTCCGGATACGCTTCCAGCACGCCGCTCATCTCGATCGCGGCGCCGATGGTGGTGCCGGGCGCGACCTTCATCGGACGCAGGAACTCGTCGCGCGCCGAGGCGTAGCAGACATAGACCTGCAGCAGTTCAGCCATAGATCGCCTCGGCCCGCTTGCTGAAGGAATCGACCATGGTGTTGGCGATCATGCCGAACACCGGGCCGATGATCTGTTCCAGGATGATGCTGGAGAACTCGTACTGCAGTTCGAAGTCGATCTTGCAGGCGTCGGCGCGCAGCGCCTTGAAATTCCAGGTTCCTTCCAGCATCTTGAACGGTCCGTCGACCAGGTGCATCTTCATTTGGGTCGGACGGTTGTTGTGGTTCGAGGTGGCAAAGCTCTGCTTCACGCCGTGGAAATTGATTTGCAGGCTGGCGACCAGCTTGTCCTCGGACCGTTCGAGGACTTTCACGCCGCCGCACCAGGGCAGGAATTTTGGATAGTCTTCAACCTTGGCGACAAGGTCGAACATCTGCTCGGTGCTATAGCCGAGAAAAACTGATTTGTGCACTACTGCCATTGGTCAACCGTTTGTTATGATGTTGGACGAGTTGCATTTTGCGCCATGCAATCCTTGCATCGGCGCCACAGCAGTAGTTTAACCGAGACGCGGATTTTCGCTATTTCATGAGTATTGTTGACAATAAAAAAGCTTTTTTCGACTACTTCATCGAGGACCGGTATGAAGCCGGCATCGTGCTGGAGGGGTGGGAAGTCAAGGCCATCCGCGAAGGCAAGGTTCAGATCAAGGAGGCCTATGTCGTCGTGCGCAACGGCGAGCTGTTCCTGTTCGGCGCCCACATCAGCGCGCTGACCACGGCGTCCGCCTTCAGCCACCCGGAAGCGCTGCGCACCCGCAAGCTGCTGCTGCACCGCGCCGAGGTGGACAAACTGGTCGGCAAGGTCGAACGCGCCGGCTATACCCTGCTGCCGCTGAACCTGCACTTCAAGGGCGGCCGCGTGAAGTGCGAGATCGGCCTGGCCAAGGGCAAGAAGCAGCACGACAAGCGCGCCACCGAGAAGGACCGCGACGCCAAGCGCGAAGTCGCCTCGGCGATGAAGCAGCACCGCCGCTGATCAAGCCGCGCGCATCGCTCCCGCGCGGTCCAGGTTCATCACCTGGGCGTTCGACTGCGCGACGGCGTCCCCGTCGTGCGTCGAAAACAGGAACAGGCGCCGGTCCCGCTCGCGCCTGAATACCTCCATCAGGTAGGCCTTGGCCCCGGCATCGATGCCGTTGGTCGGCTCGTCCATCAGCACCACCCTCGCCTCGCTCGCCAGCCCCGCCACCAGCATGAACTTCTTGCGCGTGCCGAGCGACATCGCCTCGAAACGCTTGTGCAGGTGCGCCTGGAGGCCTAAACCTTCCACCAGTGCCGGCAGCGCAGGCGCGTCGCGCTGCCCGCGCAGCACCAGCACCATGCGCAGGAACTCGTCGCCCGACATGAATTCGTAGGCCACCGATTCATCGGGCACCCAGGCCAGCTGCGCGCGCGCGCGGCGCGGGGCAGCGTGCAGGTCGGCGCGGGCGACCAGGATGCGCCCCGTCTGCGGCGGATTCACCCCCGCCAGCAGCGACAGCAGCGTGGATTTGCCCGCACCGTTCTGCCCCATCAGGGCCACCACGCCGGGTCCGAAGGCGAACGACAGGCCGCGAAACAGGACCTGTCCCGAGAACTGCATGCCGAGTCCCTCGGCTTCAAGCAAAGTCGTCATCGCGTCTCACAGTAAGAGGAAAGTCACGACCAGCAGCGCGATCTTGATCAGGATGCCGTCCTGGTGGCGCTGGATGATCGGCGCACCCAGCAGCGCCAGGGTGAAGATGGCGCCTGCCGCATGCTTGACCAGCTGGGCGCCGACGATGCCGCCCTGTCCTGGCTGCAGCAGGCAGGCGGCATAGGCGCCGGCAAACAGCAGCGCAGTCGCGCCCAGCACGCAGGCCTGCTCGGCAAGCGCCATGCGCAGCGCCCCGTAGCGCAGGCTGCGCTGCCAGGCCTGCAGCGGCTGGCGCGTGGTCCAGAACAGGTAGAAGAAGCCGGACATGGTGGCGGCGCTCAGCCAGCAGCCGACCTTCAGGAAGGCCGAGGACTCGGCCAGCTTGCCGACGCCGAAGATCATCCAGAGGCTGGCGGCCTGGATACCGATCGCGAGGCCAAGGCGCGGCAGCGCGGCGTGCGCGTGGCGGCGCGCCAGCAGCGACAGCTGCCAGGCCAGCAGGAAACCCCAGCCGCCCAGGCGCAGGGAGGATGGACTGGCTGCACGGCCGTCCGCGTCAAGTGCCGGCGCCGCAGCCAGGCGTCCGGCCAGGCCGGCGCCGGCCGCCAGCAGCGCCGCGCACAGGATCGCCGGCTCCAGCATGCCGCCCAGGCCCGCCCCGGCCAGCGCAACGAATCCCAGAGCCGGAATCAGGACGGCGCGTGGCGCAACGCGCGTGGCCGCAGCATGGGCCGCATGCAGGCTCAATACGACCAGCAATGCCGCACGCAGACCGAACCAGTGCCCTGCTCCGCCAGGTTCAGTCGCGACCGTCCACACGGACAGCCCGACCGGCACCAGGAAGACTTGCAGGCCGACCAGCAGCATCGCCGCATCGACCAGCGGTGCCGTGCCGACGCCCAGCGGCAGCGAGCGCGTGAAGCTTGCGAGTGGACCGCCCGCGATGAATCCACGATGAATGCGCACCCAGACGAAGATGCAGGCCAGCCAGGTGCCGGCCCAGGCGGCATCGGCAAGGACGCTGCCGGGCGCGCGCCAGAAATGCAGGATCGGTTCCGCCAGCAGCGCCGGCCGTTCGGCCAGCGCTACACCGAACAGCATCAACAGCACGCCGAGCAGGTGCGCGTAGCGCAGGTAGAGCGCGAAGGATTGCCGGCGGAAGTAGGCGCGCCGGCTGCGCAACATCAGGAAGAACGGGCTAGTTGCCGTCATGCGTTCTTCCGCTGCCGCATTAAATGGCCGGCTTGGCGAAACGCCGGCTGAGGCGCCACATCAGGAAGCTCAGCACGCAGCCGATTGCGGCGCCGCAGGCCAGCTTGAGCGCGCTGCCGAACAGCAGCGGCGCCACCAGGCCGGAGACCAGCGCGAAGGACATCATCTGGATAAAACCGACCATCGACGCCGCCAGGCCACGGTTGTTCGGGAACAGGCCCATGGCCGACAGCTGGATGCCCGGCATCGCCACCGCGAGACCGAAGGTGAACACGCCCAGCGGCAACACCGCCCACGGCACGCTGGCCGCGAACAGTGCGTTGTAGCCGACGTTGAGCACCGAGGCCAGCGCCATCACGCCGTAGCCGATCCACAGCAGGCGGCCAGGGGGCGCCTTGGCGGCGCGCTTGCCGCCCCAGGCCGAGCCGATCACCATGCCGCCGATCAGGGGAATGAACATCCAGGCAAACGCGGTCTCCGGCAGGCCCAGGATCTCCATCACGAAGTTGGCCGCCGAGCCGATGTACAGGGACAGGCCGCCGAACACCAGGCCGAGGGCCAGCGACAGCATCACGAACTGCGGATTGCGCAGCACCATCAGGTAGTTGCGGGCGATGGTCACCGGATGGAAGACCTGGCGTTTCTCGCGCGGCAGGCTCTCCGGCAGCATGCGCGCCACCAGGACGATCATGGCGGCGCCGAAGATCGCCAGGAACACGAAGGTCGAGCGCCAACCGAAGGTCACGTGCAGCCAGCCGCCCAGCACCGGGGCGATGGCCGGCGCCAGGCCGAACACCATCATGATGTGGGACATCATCTTCTGCGCCTGCGCCCCGGCGAAGCGGTCCTGCACGATCGCCTGGCCGATCACCGAGCCGGCGCCGGCCGAGAGGCCCTGCAGCGCACGGAAGGCCAGCAGCCAGCCGAAGGTCGGCGCGAAGGCAGCGCCGATCGAGGCCAGCGTGTACATCGACAGCGCACCCAGGATCACGGGACGGCGTCCGAAGGAGTCGGACAGGGTCCCGTAGAACAGCATCATCAAGGCAAAACAGAACAGGAAGACGCTCAGCGTCTGCTGCACCGCCACCGGCCCGACGCCGAATTCGACACCGATCGCCGGCATCGACGGCAGGTAGGTATCGATCGCGAGCGCCCCGATCATGCCGAGGCAGGCGAGGATGGTGGTGAGGAGTCGTTGCATGGCAGTGCCTTCTGAAAATGACCGGCACTGCGACAGGCAAGCGTCCGGGGGACGCAATTGTACTGAATTTCACAAAAAACAATTTGGCCGTCCCCCAAAGCAGCTTGGCGCTCAGCGCAGCGACATCCCGAAGCGCTCCGGCCGCGGCAGCCAGTTGCCGAGGTAGTCGGCCGAGACCAGGATGCGCTCGGCGCGCCCGATCAGCAGGTGGCGCGGGACGAAGCCGATATAGCGCGAGTCGCGGCTCATGTCGCGGTTGTCGCCCAACATCAGGTAGGCCTCCGGCGGCACGGTCACCGGACCGAAGTCGCGCGGCACCATGCGCTGCGGGAGCACCTGGATGCGGTGGCGACGGCCGTCGATGGTTTCATCGACGCGCTGCGCGTCCATCATCGCGCCGTCGGCCAGCTCCTTGGTCACCTCCTGCAGCGAATACTGCGATTCGACTCCATTGATGACGAGGCGCTCGTTGCGCATCTCGACCTGGTCGCCCGGCAGCGCCAGCACGCGCTTGATCAGGCGCGTGCCGTCTTCAGGCGAGGTAAAGGTGACGACGTCGCCACGCTGCGGTTCACCGGTACGCGCCACTACCACGTCGGTCAGCGGGACCTTGACGTTGTAGGCCAGGCGATTCACGAAGACCACGTCGCCCTCCAGAAGATTGGGCCGCATGGAGCTGGATGGAATCGGGTTCCAGTCCGCCACCGCGGTGCGGAACACGCCGAACAGCAGCAGGAACGCCAGGAATCCCTTGTTGGCGCGGATGAAGGCTTTCATTGGACGACCCTCCTTGTATTTTTGATGAGGTCTTTATACGCATCCAGTCTTTAATGATGCTTAAACGTTAAGCCACCTTCCATGTCACTGCCTTGTCACATCCGCCACCTACACTGGCCGCGCCGAGACGAGGACGCAGACCATGGACATGAAACACAAGGCCACCGACACCGAAGCCAGGAGCATGCTTGAGCCCTTCCTGAACCGCGAGCTGTCGCTGCTCGAGTTCAACCGCCGGGTGCTGGCCCAGGCCGAGGATCCGGCGATTCCCCTGCTCGAACGCCTGCGCTTCCTGTGCATCGTGTGCAGCAACCTCGACGAGTTCTTCGAGGTGCGGGTGGCGAGCCTGCTGGCCCAGCACCAGATGGAGCATGGCCACAACGGCATCCCGCATGCGCTGGCCACCACCCTGGAGCGTGCCAGCGCCGAATGCCGGCGCCTGATCGAACGCCAGTACAAGCTGTTCAACGGCGAGATCCTGCCGCGCCTGTCGGAGAACGGCATCCACATGCTGCGCCGGGGCGAACGCAACGCGGCGCAGCGGGCCTGGGTCAAGCAATTCTTCGACAAGGAAGTGCGCCCCCTGCTCACGCCGATCGGCCTCGATCCGGCCCACCCCTTCCCGCGCGTGGTCAACAAGAGCCTCAACTTCATCGTCGAACTGGCCGGCAAGGACGCCTTCGGGCGCGGCACGGGAATCGCCATCATGAAGGCGCCGCGCGTGCTGCCGCGCGTGATCCGCCTGCCGGATGAACTGTCGGACAAGAAGGGCGCCTCCTACTGCCTGCTGTCCTCGGTGATCCAGGCCCACCTGGCCGACCTGTTCACCGGACGCGAGGTGCTGTCGTACTCGCAGTTCCGGGTGACCCGCAACAGCGACCTGTGGGTCGACGAGGACGAAGTCAAGAACCTGCGCCAGGCGCTGCAGAGCGAGCTCCATAGCCGCAACTACGGCTTCGCGGTGCGCCTCGAAGTGGGCCACGCCTGCCCGCCGCACCTGGCCTCTTTTCTGCTCGACCAGTTCGAGATCGACCGCTCGCGCCTGTTCGCGGTGGACGGCCCGGTCAACCTCGGGCGCTTGCTGGAGGTGGTCAATACCAACGACAAGCCGGAGCTGAAGTTCCCCTCCTTTACGCCCGGCTTCCCGCCCAAGCTCGCCGCGCCGGACATCTTCGCCACGCTGCGCCGCCAGGACGTGCTGCTGCACCATCCCTTCGAATCCTTCCAGCCGGTGATCGACTTCATCCAGTCGGCTGCGGCCGACCCTTGCGTGGCGGCGATCAAGCAGACCATCTACCGCGCCGGCATGAATTCGGACCTGATGGAAGCCTTGATCGCGGCCGCGCGGCGCGGCAAGGAAGTCACGGTGATCGTCGAACTGATGGCGCGCTTCGACGAGGAGGCCAACATCAACTGGGCCGAGCGCCTGGAGCAGGCCGGCGCCCAGGTGGTCTACGGCGTGGTGGGCCTGAAGACCCACGCCAAGCTGGCCTTGGTTCTGCGCCGCGAAGAGCACGGCCTGCGCCGCTACGCCCACCTCGGCACCGGCAACTACAATTCCACCACCGCCAAGTTCTACACCGACTTCGGCCTGCTCACCTGCGACGAAGAGATCACGGCCGACGTCAACGAGGTCTTCATCCACCTCACCAGCCTGACCCGTCCCAAGCAGCTCACCAGCCTGTGGCTGGCGCCCTTCTCGCTGCAGAAGGAAGTGGTGCGTGCGATCCGCGACGAGGCGGCCATCGCGAAACACGGCCGACCGGCGCGCATCATCGCCAAGATGAACTCACTCACCGACGAATCGGTGATCAAGGCCCTGTACGAAGCGTCGGAAGCGGGTGTGCGCATCGACCTGATCGTGCGCGGCGCCTGTTCGCTGCGGCCTGGCGTGCCTGGACTGAGCGAGAACATCAAGGTGCGCTCGATCGTCGGGCGCTTCCTGGAACATACCCGGGTGTTTTACTTCCGCAACGACCTGAAGCACGACGTCTACCTGTCGAGCGCCGACTGGATGAACCGCAACCTGTTCCGGCGCGTCGAAGTGGCATTCCCGATCCGCTCGCCCGCGCTCAAGCGCCGCGTGCTGCGCGAGGGCCTGCATCCCTACCTGAAGGACAACGTCAACGCCTGGGAACTGGGCAGCGACGGGCACTACCGGCGCAAGAAGACCCGCAGCGGGCAGAAGGCCGCCAGCGCCCAACAACAACTTATGGAGATGCTCGGCGCCGGCAAGCATCCGAACAAGGAGAATGACGATGGACCTGATCCTGTGGCGGCACGCCGAGGCTGAGCCCCATGCGGCGGAAGGCGACGCCGCTGCCGACCTGAAGCGCGCCCTGACGCCCAAGGGCAAGCGCCACGCGGCGCGGGTCGGCGCCTGGCTGCACCGCCAGCTGCCGGACGACGTGCGGGTGCTGTGCAGTCCTGCCAGGCGCTGCGTGCAGACGGTGGAGGCGCTGGGCCGCAACTACAAGCTGCTCGACGCGCTGGCGCCGGATGCGAGCGCCGAAGCGATCCTCGAGGCCAGCGGCTGGCCCAAGCACCGCCAGCCGGCGCTGATCGTCGGCCACCAGCCCCTGCTGGGCCAGGTCGCGTCAATGGTGCTGTGCGGCGGCAAGCAGGACTGGCGGATCCGCAAGGCGGGGGTGTTCTGGATCACCCACAAGGGCAGCGATGGGCTGCCCTATGTGAAGCTGGTGGTGGGGCCGGACTTCATCGGCCAGCTGCGCTAGACCACCCGCGCCTGGAACGGAATCCCGACCTCGTTCCACGCGCCCTCTTCCTTCTCCAGCCACGGTCCCAGGGTCGGATGCTTGTCCAGCAGCGCGGCGGGCAGCTCGAGCTCGATGCGGCTCTTCATGCGCGCCTTCAGGCCGCCGATGTCGCCATCGGCGCGCGCGTGCATGAACACCACCGCCAGGCGCAGCGCCAGCGCCGCTTTGGCGACGTCCTGCTCGGCCAGCAGCTCGCGGATCTTGCGCAGGTTGCCCTTCTGCCCCAGCACCAGGCTGCTCATCAGGCGCTGCTCGCGCGTGGTGAAGCCCGGCAGGTCGGCGTGTTCGACGATGTAGGCGCCGTGCTTGTGGGCGCCGGTCATCGACACCAGCAGGCCCGTTTCGTGCAGCATCGCACTCCAGCACAGGTAGTGAGGACGCGCGTCCGCCGGTTCCAGCTTTTCGTAGAGGGTCGAGGCGATGTGCGCGGTGCGCAGCGCGCGCTGGCTGTCCACGCCGAAGCGGCGCATGCAGGCGCGGATCGCAGCGTCGCGCCGGTCGCGCTGGCTGGCGCGCAGCTCGAGGTCGGACAGCACGCCCAGGCGCAAGCCGGCATTGACCGCCATGAGCTGCGCCACGCCCAGCTCCTGCATCACGCCGATTAGGACCGTCAGGCCGCCGACCATCACCGGCACCCGCTCGCGCTTGATCCCCGGCATGTCAAAGGCGTCGACATGGCCCAGTGCCAGGAGGACCTCACGCAACGCCTGCAGGCTGGCCTGCGACATGCTCCCGTCGCCGATGCCGTTCCTGGCCAGGACTTCGGCGATGGCGCGCATCGTGCCGGAAGAACCGTAGGCGGCATCCCAGCCCTGCGCCTTGTACAGGTCGGCCGCATCCTCGAAGCGGGCGCGCGCGGCAAGGACGGCGGCGTCGAAGCGCTGCGCCGTGATGCGGCCGTCCGCGAAGAAGGCGGCAGTCTGGGGATGGGTGCCGATGCCGAAGGATTCGACCAGCGTGATCTCCGGACCGATGGCCGCGATGACCTCGGTCGAGCCGCCGCCGATATCGATCACGAGGCGCCGCTCGTCCGGCTTGTCGATGGCGCGCGCCACGCCCATGTAGATCAGGCGCCCTTCTTCCTCGCCCGAGATGACCTCGACCGGATGGCCGATGGCCTGCTCCAGCTGCGGCAGCAGCAGGTCGGCGTTGCGCGCCACGCGCAGGGTGTTGGTGGCAACCACGCGCACCGCATCCAGGGTGTATTCGTCGAGGATGGCGCGAAAGCCTGCCAAGGAACGGACCGCGCTGCGCATCGCGGCCTCGGTGAGCATATTGTCCCCGTCCAGGCCCGCGGCCAGCCGGATCGGATCGCGCGCGGTGCGCACAATGTGCATGCGGCCGCCGGCAGGTTCGCCGATGTGAAGCCGGAAGCTGTTGGACCCCAGGTCCACTGCTGCAAACATACGCTCTCTCGCTGGTTGCGCGGCTTGCCGCCGATGGGCTGCCGTGGGCGAAAGTATACCGTGCGGCGCGTCTCAGCGCTGCGCGGGCGTGCGCCTCAGCGCGCACCAGGCGCCGACCGCGACCGGCGCGCCGAGGGTCGCGGCCGAGACCAGGTCCCAGACGCCGTCGCCCAGCAGCGCCGCCACCAGGCCGACCACGGTAAGCACGGCCAGCAGCACGGGAATGGCCCAGATTTGGGTGCGGGTGCGGATCATCGGGCTTCCTTCGATCGGGCCAGCGCCGGCGCTTCCCGGACCGCCGGTGACGTCTGGGCGACGGTCTTGCTCTTGCGGCTGCGCTTGAGCCACAAATAGAGGCCGCTGCCGAGGATGATGATGGTGCCGATGTCGAGCAGCGCCCACAGCAGCTTCATGGCCTGGCCGCCGTAGTCGCCGAAGTGCAGCGGCTGCGACAGCAGCAGCGCGGTGAGGTACCAGGGCAGCTCGCGGCGGTCGGTGATCTCGCCGGTGCCGGCGTCGATCAGCACCGGCTTGTACAGGCGCGAGCTGAAGGCTTCATCGCCGCGCATGAAGATGCCGTAGTGGTGCGGGCTGGCGAACGGAGTGCCGGGGAAGGCAACGAAGGCGACCTTCATGCCGGGTTCCGCGCTTTCTGCGCGCAGGATGGCCTCGTGGATCGAGGCCATCTTCTCGACCTTCGGCTGGCCTTCATAGGGCTTGAGCATCTCGGCGATCTCGGTGTTCTGCCAGTATTTAAGCAGCAGGTCGGCCCAGGTGTTGACCATGCCGGTGGCGCCCACCACGAAGACCCAGACCAGGGTCACGATGCCGAGCAGGTTGTGCAGGTCGAGCCACTTGATGACATTGCTGCGCTCGTGGCGCACGGCGCCGAAGTCGAGCTTGCGCATGAAGGGCGCGTACAGCACCACCCCGCTCACCACGGCCACGATCAGTAGCAGGCCCATGAAACCGAGGAACAGTTTGCCGTACAGGCCCGCGAACAGGTCGACGTGCAGGCGGAACATGGTGGACATGAAGACGCCGCCCTCGAAGGCCGGCTCGGTGATCACCTTGGTCGTGCGGGCGTCGACCGCGATCGGCTTGTAGTGCTCGTCGTTCGGATGGTCGCCCAGGGTGACGTTCCAGATTGCCGGTTCGTCCGCTTCTTGCGAGATGTACATCGCCATCTTGTTGGGATAGAGCGCCTGGGCCGAGGCCAGCACGGCGTCGATGTTCCCGCGCGGGGTGTCGGGCGCCATGCTCGGTGCTTCGACGTCGGTGCCGAGCAGGTGGCCGATTTCGTGGTGGTAGATCAGCGGCAGGCCGGTGAGGCACAGCAGCAGCATGAAGACGGTGCAGACCAGGCTGCTCCATTTATGGATCCAGCTCCAGCGGCGTAAAGAGACGGGGGACATGGGCAGTGGGATGGCTTCGTTCGCCAAATAATAATCGTTCTCATTTACAGAAGCAAGCCAAAGCGGATAGAATGACAATCATTCTCATTAAGAAAAACCGATTCCGAAGATGAAACTGCTCCGCCTGACCCCGATCGCCCTCGCCGCCGCTGCCTTTGCCGCGCAAGCCCAGGACACCGCACCGACCGAACCGGTCGCCACCGTCGTCGTCACCGCCTCCGCCGACGCCTCGGCCCAGGGCCTGCCCTCCGCCTACGCCGGCGGCCAGGTCGCGCGCGGCGGCCGCCTCGGCCTGCTGGGCAACGTGGACATCATGGACACGCCCTTCAACACCACCAACTACACGCTCGGCATCATCCAGGAGCAGCAGGCGCGCAGCGTCGCCGACGTGGTGCAGAACGACTCGGCCGTGCGTTCGGCGCGCGGCTTCGGCAATTACCAGGAGCTGTACATGATCCGCGGCTTCCCGGTGTATTCGGACGACATGGCCTACAACGGCCTGTATGGCCTGCTGCCGCGCCAGTACATCGCCTCGGAACTCCTGGAACGCGTCGAAGTGCTGCGCGGCGCGAACAGCTTCATCACCGGCGCGCCGCCCAGCAGCGGCGGGATCGGCGGCGCCATCAACCTGCTGCCCAAGCGCGCCGCCAACCGGCCGCTGACGCAGGTGACGGCGGGCGTGGAGAGCGGCGGCCAGCGCTACCTGGCGACGGACGTCTCGCGCCGCTTCGGCAGTGAGAACCGCTTGGGCGTGCGGGTCAATGCGGTGCGCCGCGACGGCGATACGGCGGTGGACCGCGAGAGCCGCGAACTGAGCCTGTATGCGGTCGGCCTGGACTACCGCGGCAAGGGCTACCGCCTCTCGGCCGACATCGGCCACCAGGACCACCAGCTGCGCGGCGCCCGTCCGAGCGTGACCGTGAGCGAGCCGCTGCCGATCATCGCGGCCCCCGACAGCGACAGCAACTACGCCCAGCCCTGGACCTTCTCGGGCGAACGCGACACCTTCGGCACCCTGCGCGCGGAAGCCGACCTGCCGGGCGGCGCCACTGCATGGGCCGCCCTCGGCATGCGCAAGGGGGTGGAAGACAACGTGATCTCTTCGCCCACCGTCACCGCGCTGAACGGCAACACCACCATGACGCGCTTCGACAACGTGCGCGAGGACGACGTGCGCACCGGCGAAGTCGGCGTACGCACCGAGTTGAAGACGGGCGCGGTATCGCACAAGCTGAGCACCACCGCCTCGAGCTTCCACGCCGAGTCGAAGAACGCCTACGCCATGAGCGACTTTGCGGGCTTCCCGTCCAACCTGTACCGTCCGGTCGACGTGGCCGCGCCGTCGAACGCCTTCTTCACGGGCGGTAAACTGGACAATCCGCTGCTGACCCAGAAGACGATCGCCTCGAGCCTGGCGATCGCCGACACCCTCGGCTTCCTGGACGAGCGCGTGCTGGTGACGGTGGGTGCGCGCTACCAGAAGCTCAAGGACTACGGCTACGACTACGGCACCGGGGCGCCAAACGCCGCTTATGAGGAAGGCGAACTGACGCCCGCCTTCGGCATCGTATACAAGCCCGCCAAGGGCGTGTCGGTCTATGCCAACTACGCCGAAGCCCTGCAGAAGGGACCGGTGGCGAATGGCGTCAACATCATCAACCAGGGTGAGATCTTCCCACCCTTCGTCTCGCGCCAGAAGGAAGCGGGCGTCAAGTACGACGGCGGCAAGCTGGGCATGAGCGCGGCGGTCTTCACCACCTCGCGCCCGAGCGGCGCAGTGGTCGGCAACCGCTTCGGCATCTACGGCGCGCAGCGCAACCGTGGCGTGGAACTGAACGTGTACGGAATGCCGATGCAGGGCCTGCGCGTGCTGGGCGGCCTAACCCTGCTGGATGCGGAAGAGCTGGGGAGCGGCAAGGACGTCATTGGCGTGCCGAAGACCCAGTTGAACATGGGCGCCACCTGGGACGTGCCGGGCGTGCAAGGCCTGTCGCTGAATGCCCGCGTGCTCTACACCTCGAAGGTGGTCGCCAATGCGGCCAACACCCAGCAGCTGCCGTCCTGGAACCGCCTCGATCTCGGCGCCAACTACAATCTGCGCGTGATGGAGCGCGACGTCACCCTGCGCGCCCGCATCGAGAACCTCACCGACAAGAACTACTGGGCCTCGGCGGGCGGTTATCCGGGCTACGGCTACCTGGTGCAGGGCAATCCGCGCAGCCTGGCGGTCTCGGCGACCGTCGACTTCTGACCGCTCTTATCCGCGCCCGCCTCAGTGCGGGCGCACGTCCTGCTTGAGCGCCGCCAGCGCCATCTTCTCGACCAGGCCAGGGGCCAGCAATTTCAGGAAGCGCCCCACTTTTCCTTTTGCCGTCATCACCACCTCGCGCTTGCGGCCGTCCATGCCGGCGATGATCAGGCGCGCGCATTCTTCCACGCTCATCGCGCCCTCTTCCTTCAGGGCGCTCGATCCCATTGTATTGCCCTCGGCATTGAAACCGCGGTAGCGGATCTGGGTGGCCACCACGCCCGGATACGCCGTGGTGACGCTCACGCCATAGCCCTTCATCTCCGCGCGCAAGGCTTCGAAGAAACCGGTCATCGCGAACTTGGTGGCGCTGTAGGCGGTCCGTCCCGGCACGCCAACCAGGCCGGCCAGCGAGGACACCGCGACGATCTTGCCCTGCGTGGCCTTCAGCGCCGGCAGTGCGGCCTGGGTGCACCAGACGGCGCCCCACAGGTTCACGCGCATCAGCTCTTCGTACCAGGACAAGTCTTCGACTTCTTCGAACAGCGCGTGCGCCGAGCGGCCCGCGTTGTTGACCAGGACGTCGATGCGCCCGAACTGCTCGACCGCGCTCACCACCAGCCGCCGGCACTGGATCTGGATCCCGACGTCGGTCGGGACCGTGAGCGTGCGGGCGCCGTGGACCGCGCATTCGGCGGCCACCGCGTCCAGCTGGGCCGCATTGCGCGCGGCCAGCACCAGCGCCACGTTTGCGCCCTCCTTCGCCGCCAGCTGGCGGGCCATCTCGGCGCCGATGCCGTCCGAGGCGCCGGTAATGACGACGACCCGCATCAGCGCAGGATCTCCGGCTGCTGCGACTTCACGATCTGCAGCGCGCTGGAGATCACGCTGCTCATGTCGCCCATATTGGCCGGCACGATCAGCGAGTTGTTTGTCTTGGCCAGCTTGCCGAAGGCGTCGACGTAGTGCTCGGCCACGCGCAGGTTCACCGCATCCATGCCGCCCGGCTCGCGGATCGCAGCGCCCACCTGGCGCACCGCCGCCGCGCTTGCATCGGCCAGCGCGACGATGGCGCTCGCTTCGCCCTGGGCGCGGTTGATCGCGGCCTGGCGCTCGCCTTCCGAGCGGGCGATGGAGGCTTCGCGTTCGCCGCTGGCGATGTTGATCTGCTCCTGGCGGCGGCCTTCCGAGGCGGCGATCAGCGCACGCTTCTCGCGCTCGGCGGTGATCTGGCGCTGCATCGCGTGCAGGATCTCGGCCGGCGGCGTCAAGTCCTTGATCTCGTAGCGCAGCACCTTGACGCCCCAGTTGGCGGCCGACTCGTCGATCGCGTTGACGATGGTGGTGTTGATGTGGTCGCGCTCCTCGAAGGTTTTATCCAGCTCCATCTTGCCGATCACCGAACGCAGTGTGGTCTGGGCCAGCTGGGTGATCGCCTGGATGTAGTTCGACGAGCCGTAGGACGCGCGCATCGCGTCGGTCACCTGGAAGTACAGGATGCCGTCGACCTGCAGCTGGGTGTTGTCCTTGGTGATGCAGACCTGCGGCGGCACGTCGAGCGGGATCTCCTTCAGGCTGTGTTTGTAGGCGATCCGGTCGATGAAGGGCACCACGATGTTCAGGCCGGGCGCCAGCACGGCGTGGAACTTGCCGAGGCGTTCGACCACCACCGCATGCTGCTGCGGCACCACGTTGATCGTCTTGAAGATGAATACCAGCGCGATGATGAAAATGACCAGCGCGACCGTACCAAACGAGAATTCCATGAGCATCCCTTATAAATGATGGGTCAACGATGAGTTGATCTTATGAATTAGAAACAATCAGGCGATTGCCGAGCACTTCGACGATGCGGAAATCGCCCGACTCCGGCAGTGCGCCCGGACCCAGCTCGACGTCCCACAGCGCGCCGCGGTACATCACGCGCGCCCGGCGGTCCTGCCACTGCGGCACCACCACGCGCTGGCCGATGTCGAGGTTGACGTTGCTGTCGCGCGTGGGTTCGGAACGCGCCGGCCGGCCGAAGCGGCTGCGGTGCAGGACCGCGGTGGCGACCAGGCCGACCGCGGCGGCGACCAGGGTCTGCACCGGCCCGCTCGCACCCGACAAGGCGGCCAGCGCGCCGGCGCTCAGGCCGATCGCGATCATCAGGAGATAAAAGGTGCCGGTGAACAGCTCGGCGATCACGAGGATGCCGGCCACTACCAGCCAACTCATCCAGTCAGTCATTGGCGTCTCCTAGAGTGGGTCAAAAAAGTAAAAAACCCCCGCGACCTGCAACAGGCGGCGAGGGCTGACGAGCGGCGGTGATGTCGATGCGCTTGATTATTGTGTGCTTTCTGGCAAAGAGTTTGTCGATCTCAGTGTAGCAGGTCCAGCCAGGATTGGAAGGGCCTGCGGCCTTGTTTATCGCAGGCGCATAGGCCGCCCACATCGCGTCCTTATGCGATGCTTAAACCGGTGTCGGTGCGCACGAAGGCCGTCAACTCCCGCATCGCGCAGGCGTTAAGTCGGTGAGCGACTTCCTCACACTGGATTCAACACCGGAGAAACGTCATGAAATCGACATTGAAACTCGCGAGCGCCGTGCTGCTGATGGCGTCCAGCGCCGCCTTCGCCGCCCCCCAGACCGCTGCGCACCCCAGCTCCCAGCCTGTCGCCCAGGCCGCAGTGCAATCGCTGGCGCCCGCCACCAAGGCCGGCGTGAAGGCTGAAAAGCAGCAGATCAGTAAGGAAGAAAAGACCGCGCTGGCGAGCTGCAAGAGCATGAAGGGCGCTGCGAAATCGGACTGCAAAAAGGAGGCCATCGCCAAAGCCTCGACCGCCCGGGCCCATATGAAGGCCAGCAAGCACGCTTGAAGCGGCACGAAAAAACCCCGCTGCCGGAGCGGCAAGCGGGGTTACATGGTCGGCGTGGGCGCGCTTACTTGGCGGCCAGCTTCTGCCAGGTCTCGATCACCGAGTCCGGGTTGAGCGACATCGATTCGATGCCCTCACCCACCAGCCACTGGGCGAAGTCCGGGTTGTCCGACGGACCCTGGCCACAGATGCCGATGTACTTGCCCTGTGCGCGGCAGGCCTTGATCGCCAGCGACAGCATGGCTTTCACGGCCGGATCGCGTTCGTCGAAGTCCTTGGCCAGCAGCTCCATGCCGGAGTCGCGGTCCAGGCCCAGGGTCAGCTGGGTCAGGTCGTTCGAACCGATCGAGAAGCCGTCGAAGTACTGCAGGAACTGCTCGGCCAGGATGGCGTTGGACGGCACTTCGCACATCATGATGACGCGCAGGCCGTTCTCGCCGCGCTTCAGGCCATACTTGGCCAGCAGGTCGATGACCTTCTCGGCCTGGCCCAGGGTGCGCACGAAGGGAATCATCAGCTCGACGTTGGTCAGGCCCATGTCTTCGCGCACGCGCTTCATTGCCAGGCATTCCATCTCGAAGGACTCTGCGAAGTCCTCGGCCAGGTAGCGCGCGGCGCCGCGGAAGCCCAGCATCGGGTTCTCTTCGTCCGGCTCGTAGCGCGAACCGCCGATCAGCTTCTTGTACTCGTTCGACTTGAAGTCGGACAGGCGCACGATCACCGGCTTCGGCCAGAAGGCCGCGGCGATGGTGGCCACGCCCTCGGCCAGCTTGTCGACGTAGAAGGCGCGCGGCGAGGCATGGCCGCGGGCGACCGATTCGACCGCCTTTTTCAGGTCCGCATCGATGTTCGGGTACTCGAGGATGGCCTTCGGGTGCACGCCGATGTTGTTGTTGATGATGAACTCGAGACGCGCCAGGCCCACACCGCCGTTCGGCACCGACTGGAAGTCGAAGGCCAGCTGCGGATTGCCGACGTTGAGCATGATCTTGGTCGGGATCGGCGGCAGCTCGCCGCGCGCGACTTCGGTGATCTCGGTTTCCAGCAGGCCGTCGTAGATCTTGCCTTCGTCGCCTTCGGCGCAGGAGACCGTGACGAAGGTGCCGTCCTTCAGCGTTTCGGTGGCGTCGCCGCAGCCGACGACCGCCGGCACGCCCAGTTCGCGCGCAATGATCGCCGCGTGGCAGGTACGGCCGCCGCGGTTGGTGACGATGGCGGAAGCGCGCTTCATCACCGGCTCCCAGTTCGGGTCGGTCATGTCGGCGACCAGCACGTCGCCCGGCTGCACGCGTTCCATCTCGCTCGGATCCTGGATCACGCGCACGGGACCGGCGCCGATTTTCTGGCCGATCGCGCGGCCGGAGGTCAACACGGTGCCGGTGCCCTTCAGGCTGAAGCGCTGCTGGGCGTCGGTGGCCTTCTGCTGCGACTTCACGGTTTCCGGACGCGCCTGCAGGATGTACAGCTTGCCGTCGCGCCCGTCCTTGCCCCACTCGATGTCCATCGGACGGCCGTAGTGGTTCTCGATGATGACGGCGTACTTCGCCAGCTCGACGACTTCGGCGTCGGTGAGCGAATAGCGGTTGCGCATTTCGATCGGCACGTCGACGGTCTTCACCGAGCGGCCGGCCTTGGCTTCGCTGGTGAACTCCATCTTGATCAGCTTCGAGCCGATGTTGCGGCGGATGACCGGGAGCTTGCCCTGGGCGAGCATCGGCTTGTGGACGTAGAACTCGTCCGGGTTCACGGCGCCCTGCACCACGGTCTCGCCCAGGCCATAGCTGGAGGTGACGAAGACCACGTCCTTGAAGCCCGATTCGGTATCGATGGTGAACATCACGCCCGCTGCGCCGGTGTCGGAGCGCACCATGCGCTGCACGCCGGCGGACAGCGCCACCTCGGCGTGGGTGAAGCCCTTGTGCACGCGGTAGGAGATCGCGCGGTCGTTGTAGAGCGAGGCGAAGACGTGCTTCATCGCTTCCAGGACGTTGTCGATGCCGACCACGTTCAGGAAGGATTCCTGCTGGCCTGCGAACGAGGCGTCCGGCAGGTCTTCGGCGGTGGCCGAGGAGCGCACGGCGAACGAGACTTCGGTCTCGGAGCCGGCGACCAGGCGCTCGTAGAAGGCGCGGATTTCCTGCTCCAGGCGCGGCTGGAACGGGGTGTCGACGATCCACTGGCGGATCTCGGCGCCGGCCGCTGCCAGCGAACGGACATCGTCGACGTCCAGGCCTTCGAGGCGGGTCGCGATGCGCTGGCCCAGGGATGGGCCCCCAATGCTATGGTCGAGGAAGTCGCGGAAGGCGTCAGCCGTGGTGGCAAAGCCGCCAGGGACGCGCACGCCGGCGTTGGCCAGCTGCGAGATCATTTCGCCGAGCGACGCGTTCTTGCCGCCGACCGACTCGACGTCGCTCATGCGCAGGTTTTCGAACGAGGCGACGTAGACGCGTGAGGCTTGGTCAGGCTCCTTCAATGCTGCTACAGACAGGTTAGTCATGGTAAAACACCCTTACTTGATGATAGAAACCGTTTGGCGCATTTCACAATCAGCTGGGCGACGGGGTATTCTTGTTATTCTGGCCGTCGTGCAGCACAATGCAGACCCGTTGCCGAGCATTTTACCCCGTGACCGGCAGACCATGCTGCAACTTTGGCAGCAAGACTTAGCATTTCGACACCATGACCGAAGAAACCAGCGCACCCGCCACTCCCTCCTCCCGCACCGTGTTCTTCGTCTCGGACGGCACCGGCATCACGGCGGAGACCTTCGGTCACGCGGTGCTGAGCCAGTTCGAGATGCGCTTCCGCCAGATCCGCCTGCCCTTCATCGACTCGATCGAGAAGGCACACGAGGCGGCGCGCCGGATCAACGACAGCTTCGCGCGCGACGGTCAACGGCCGATCGTGTTCTCCACGCTGGTGAAACACGACCTGTCGAGCGTGATCCGGGCGGCCAAGGGCATGCACATGGACCTGTTCCAGACCTTCGTCTCGCCGCTCGAGCAGGAACTGGGCGTGAAGTCGACGCACACGATCGGGCGCATCCACAATGCAGTGGACACCGAGGAATACAAGAACAGGATCGAAGCGATCAACTTTTCGCTGGCACATGACGACGGTCAGTCGCACAAGAACCTTGCCGAGGCCGATGTGATCCTGGTGGGCGTCTCGCGCTCGGGCAAGACCCCGACCAGCCTCTACCTGGCGATGCAGTACGGCCTGAAGGCCGCGAACTATCCGCTGATCCCCGACGACTTCGAGCGCGGCAAGCTGCCCTCTTCGCTGCCGCCCTTCAAATCGAAGCTGTTCGGCCTGACGATCACGCCGGAGCGCCTGTCCCAGATCCGGAACGAACGCCGCGCCGGCAGCAAGTACGCCTCGATCGAAAATTGCCGCTACGAAGTGAACGAAGCCGAATCGATGATGAAGCGGGAAGGCATCCGCTGGCTGTCCTCGACCACCAAGTCGATCGAAGAAATCGCCACCACCATCCTCCAAGAAATCAAACCCGACCGCAGAGAGTATTAAACCGCGGGGTCAGAGTCGAATTGTTGGGCAATTCCCAAAAATTGCCTGCAATTCGACTCTGACCCTCATTTCTTTGGCTCAAGCTTATTCAAACACAATTAGGGTCAGAGTCGAATTATTGGGAAATTTTCGAAAGTTTCTCAACAATTTGACTCTGACCCTAATTAATTCCATCCTCCAAGAAATCAAACCCGACCGCAGAGAGTATTAAACCGCGGGGTCAGAGTCGAATTGTTGGGCAATTCCCCAAAATTGCCTGCAATTCGACTCTGACCCTCATTTCTTTGGCTCAAGCTTATTCAAACACAATTAGGGTCAGAGTCGAATTATTGGGAAATTTTCGAAAGTTTCTCAACAATTTGACTCTGACCCTAATTAATTTGATAGCCGTTGGAATCGGATCGCGGTCCTCTCGACAATACATTTTGCAGATCAATTGACTTGGCTATCGATCGTCGAATTCCCAATGCGTAGCCCACAAAATAAATGAGGGTCAGAGTCGAATTACCGAGCAACTTTCAAAAGTTGTCAAACAATTCGACTCTGACCCCAATTTGATTTTGGGTACAGGGTGTGGAAGCAATTAGGGTCGGAGTCGAATTGCGGGAAATTCTGGGGAATTGCTCGGTAATTCGACTCTGACCCCAATGGGTTAGAAGAAGTGGCGCCAGTCTTCGAGCCAGCCGGGGAAGGCGGCGGCTTCCATGGGGTTGGCGATGTGGTAGCCCTGGGCGTAGGTGCAGCCGAGGTTTTGCAGAAAGTCCCAGTCCTGGCGGGTTTCGACGCCGACTGCCACCGACATGCGGTCGAGGCTGTGGGCGAGGCCGAGGCAGGAGCGCAGCACCGTGCCTAGGGGGCGGCGTTTGGAGGCGCCGTCGACGAAGCTGCGGTCGATCTTCAGTTCGGTGAAGGGGATGCGGGCCAGCAGTTGCAGGTTGGAGCGGCCGGTGCCGTAGTCGTCGATGGCGAGGCCGAAGCCCATCATGCGCAGGCGGACCAGGCGTTCGATGAATTCGGGGTCGGTGTTCAGGACCGAGGATTCCGGCATCTCGAAGGTCAGGTATTCCGGCAGGATGCGGTGGCGGCCGATGCAGGCGGTGATCTGGCGCACGAAAGACGGATGGGCCAGGGTCTCGGGCGCGAGGTTGATCGACATCGGAACCGGAATGCCCTGGTCCTGCAGCCAGCGGCAGCGCTCGGCCGACAGCTCGATCATGCTCCAGTCGAGGAAGTCGACCCGGTTGTTCTGCTCCAGGGCGTCGATGAAGGCGCCGGGCCCGAGTACACCGTGTTCGGGATGGCGCCAGCGGGCGAAGGCCTCCAGGCCTTTCACCTGGCCGGTGGCGAGCTCGATCTTCGGCTGGAAGAAGGGCTCGAACTGGCGCTTCTGCAAGCCGATGCCGATCTCCTGGAAGCTGAAGCGCGGGCCCGCGGGCCGTTCGCTGCTGCGCACCGGCGGGGTGTAGTTGTCGAGCAGGGGCTTGAGCTTGGCGGCGGTCACCGGCTTGCCGATGCTGCCGAGCAGGTCGACGCCGTAGGCCTGCGCCAGGGTCTCGACCGAGAACAGCAGGCTGGCGGGCTGGGCGCCGGTGACGATCAGGCGCACGCCCTCGCCCAGCGTGCCGAGGTTGCGGATCAGTTCCAGTCCGTCCATGCCGGGCAGCGCGAGGTCGACGATCGCCACGTCGACCTTCGGCGTGAAGCCGGCTTCCAGGCGCTGCAGGGCCAGGTGGCCGTCGGGCACGTCGGTGACGCGGCTCGCTCCCAATTGGCCGAGCGCCTCCACCAGCGTCCTGCGCTGGGCGGCGTCGGCTTCCGCCACCAGGAAGTGCAAATGCGCGATGTCCATCTCTACTCCAGTCTGTCAGACGCAGATTAACCCGAAGGCCGGGTTGGCGTCTATGCCTGTCCCGCGGCCTGGCCCTGGCGCAGCTGCTCGAAGAAGCACACTGCGGCGCAGGCGGCCACGTTCAGGGATTCCACCTTGCCGGCGTGCGGCACGGCGACACGGTGGGTGGCGATCTCTAGCAGTTCGCGCGAGACGCCCTGCCCTTCATGGCCCAGGATCCAGGCCACCGGGCGGCGCAGGTCGAGCGCGTACAGCTGCTCGGCGGCGTAGCCGCTGGTGGCCAGCACCGGCACCTTCGCGTCGCGCACCAGCGGCGCCAGCTCGATGTTTTCAAAAATGTCGAGCACGAAGTGGGCGCCCATCGCGGCGCGCAGCACCTTGGGCGACCAGCAGAAGGCCGTGCCGGGGCTGCAGTAGACCTGCTTGATGCCCGAGGCCGCGGCGCTGCGCAGGATCGAGCCGACATTGCCGGGGTCCTGCACGCCGTCCAGCAGCACGCTCGATTCCACCAGACCGGGCGGCATCAAGGGCGTGGGCGATTCGACCACGAACACGATGTTCACGCCGTTCTCGACCTGGCTGATGGCGCCGAATAGCGCATCGGGCAGCGCGGTGACCAGCGCGTGCAGGTCTTCGACGCGGGCGACGATGGCGGCGACTTCCGGGTTGTGCAGCGCCTCATCGGAGACGACGCAGTGCTCCGGCGCGCCGCGCAGGTCGAGCCAGCTTTCGCACAGGTGCACGCCGTCCAGCAGGCTGCGTTTTGCCTTGCGGCGCGCCTGCGAGCTGGTGGCGAGGTTTTTCAGCTCTTTGTAGAACGCGTTGTCGCGCGAGGTGATGCTCTTCATGCGATGGCGAACAGGTCCGGCTGCAGCAGCTCGCGCACCGGCGCGAACGTGCGGCGGTGCACCGGCGACGGGCCGTGCAGGCGCAGGCGCTCCAGGTGCAGCGCGGTCGAGTAGCCCTTGTGCTGGTCGAAGCAGTACTGCGGATACTGGGCGTGCAGCTGCACCAGCGCAGCGTCGCGGGCGGTCTTGGCCAGGATCGATGCGGCCGAGATGGCGTGTACCTTGTCGTCGCCTTCGACCACGGCGTGGGCCTTGATCTCCATCGGCGGGCAGCGGTTGCCGTCGATCAGGGCGATGGTCGGCACCGTCCGCAGCGCTTCCACCGCGCGGCGCATCGCCAGCATGGTCGCGTGCAGGATGTTCAGGGTGTCGATCTCTTCGCAGGAGCACTCCGCAATGGCCCAGGCCAGCGCATGCTCCTTGATCAAAGGAGCCAGCTCGTCGCGGCGCGCTTCGGTCAGCTTCTTGGAGTCGCGCAGGCCGTCGATCGGACGCTTGGGGTCCAGGATCACGGCGGCGGCGAATACGGGGCCGGCCAGCGGGCCGCGGCCGGCTTCGTCCACGCCGCACACGATGTCGACGTCGGTGAACGGCCGCAGGCGTGGCGGCAGTCCGGGATAAAAGTTGACCTTCTTTTTACTCACTTCGGTTGCTCACTTTTTACGTCCGATCACGCGGAGCACTGCGTCCGCGCTCGCCTCGGCGCTGTTGCGCAGCAGGCTGTGGTGCATGTCAGTAAAGCGGCGCGCGAGCGCTTCGTTCCCCATTGGATCATCCAGCTGGCGCTGCACGGCGTCGGCCAGCGCCGAGGGCGTCGCAGCATGCTGAAGATACTCCGGAACGACGAATTCGCGCGCCAGGATGTTCGGCAGGCCGATCCAGGGCTGGTAGCCCATGTGGCGCATGATCTCCCAGGAGGCGCGCATGACCTTGTAGGCGATGACCATCGGTTTCTTGAACAGGGCCACTTCCAGCGTGGCCGTGCCCGAGGCCACCAGCACCGCATCGGCGGCAGCGATCGCCGCATGCGACTGGCCGTCGACCAGGCGTACCGGCACGTCCTGCAGGCCGGCCTTGTTCACGATCTCGGTATAGTAGGCGCGCTGGCGCTCGCCCGCCATCGGCGCGATGAAGACCAGATTCTGGTCGCGCTGGGCCAGCAGCTTGGCGGCCGCGACGAAGGGCTCGACCAGGTACTTCAGCTCGCCCATGCGGCTGCCCGGCATGATGGTGACCACGCGCGCGTCCGCAGCAATGCCGAGCGAGGCGCGCGCGGCGCCGACATCGGGCGCGAGCGGGATCATCTCGGCCAGCGGATGCCCGATATAGGTCACCGGCACGCCCGCGGCGCGGTAGATCGCTTCCTCGAAGGGGAAGATCACCAGCATGTGCGAGACCGCGCGCTTGATCTTCTTGATGCGCCCGCCGCGCCAGGCCCAGATCTGGGGACTGACGAAGTGGACGGTCGGAATACCCTCGGCACGCAACTGCTCTTCCAGTCCCAGGTTAAAGCCCGGATAGTCGGCGCCGATGAAGGCGGCCGGGCGCTCGGCCAGCAGACGGTCGCGCAGGCGGCTCTGGATGCCTTTGATCTCGCGGTAGCGCGGGATGATTTCGAACAGGCCGCGCACGGTCAGCGTCTCGATCGGGACGTCCGACTGCATGCCCTGCTCCATCATGCGCGGGCCGCCGATGCCGTGGAAACGGACGTTCGGCAGCTGCGGGCGCAGGCCGGCCATCAGGCGCGCGGCGAGCATGTCGCCGGACACCTCGCCGGCGACCATCGCTAAGGAAACGTCAGCGGACAATGCCACGGCTAGCCACCCCGAGGAATTCGCGCATGGCGCGGATGTCGGCGGCGGCAGCCGTCGAACGGCCTTCTTCTTCCAGCAATGCAGCCTTCGCTTCTTCGAGCGTCAGCCCGGAGCGGTACAGCAGCTTGTAGGCGGCGCGGATGCCGTCGATCTGGTCGCGCGAGAAGCCGCGGCGCTTCAGGCCTTCGATGTTGACGCCGCGCTGGCCGGCCGGGTTGCCCGAAACGAGGACAAACGGCGGCACGTCCTGGGTCAGGCTGGTGTACATGCCGATGAAGGCGTGGGCGCCGATCTTGCAGAACTGGTGCACCCCGGCGTAGCCCGACAGGATCGCGTGGTCGCCCACGTGCACGTGGCCGGCCAGCTGCGCATTGTTGGAGAAGATCGTGTGGCTGCCGACCTGGCAGTCGTGCGCCAGGTGGACGTAGGCCGAGATCCAGTTATCGTCGCCCAGGCGCGTCACACCTTCGTCCTGGGCCGTGCCCAGGTTCATGGTGACGAATTCGCGGATGGTGTTGCCGTCGCCGATCTCGAGGCGAGTCGGCTCGCCCTTCCACTTCTTGTCCTGCGGCGCAGCGCCGATCGAGCAGAACTGGAAGAACTTGTTGTCCTTGCCGACCGTCGTGTGGCCCTCGATCACCACATGCGGCCCCACGACCGTGCCGGCGCCGATGCGCACATCGGGGCCGATGATCGAGTAAGGGCCGACTTCGACCGAGCTGTCCAGCTCCGCCTTGGAGTCGACGATCGCGCTAGGATGGATCTTGCTCATCTTACTGCCCCGCCGCCTCGTTTGCGCGGATGGTGCACATCAGTTCACCTTCGACCGCGACCTTGCCGTCGACGCTAGCGACGGCCTTGTACTTCCAGATGCCGCGCGAGACGCGCAGGATCTCGATGTCCATCTTGAGCTGGTCGCCCGGCTCGACCGGACGCTTGAAGCGTGCGTTGTCGATGCCGACGAAGTAGACCACCGAATTCTCGTCCGGCTTCACGTTCATGGTCATGAACGAGAGAATCGCGGCGGTCTGCGCCATCGCTTCGATCATCAGGACGCCCGGCATCACCGGCTTGTGCGGGAAGTGACCGTTGAAGAATTCCTCGTTGACGGTCACGTTCTTGATGGCGGTGATGCGCTTGCCCAGTTCAACGTCCAGCACACGGTCGACCAGCAGCAGCGGATAGCGGTGCGGCAGGTATTCCTTGATCGCGTTGATGTCCAGGGTTTTGACGGTGGTCTGTGCTTCGGTAGTCATTTTTGTTCTGTGAGAGTTTTGATGGTCTTTTCAAGGGCGCGGATCTTCTCGCGCATCGAGGCCAGGTTGCGCACGATGGCGGCACTGCGTTCCCACTCGGCGTTCTTGGCCAGCGGGTAGAAGCCGGTGTACTGGCCCGGCTCGAGCACCGAGCGCGACACCATGCTGCCCGACGAGATATGGACGTTGTCGGCGATCTCGAGGTGGCCCAGCACCATGGCGGCGCCGCCGAAGGTGCAGTGCTTGCCGATCTTGGCGCTGCCGGCCACGCCGACGCAGCCCGCCATCGCGGTATGGGCGCCGATGTGGCAGTTGTGGCCGATCTGGATCTGGTTGTCGAGCTTGACGCCGTCTTCGATGATGGTGTCGGCCAGCGCGCCGCGGTCGATGCAGGTGTTGGCGCCGATGTCGACGTCGTCGCCGATCACCACGCACCCGGTCTGCGGAATCTTGATGTACACGCCGCCTTCAACCGCAAAGCCGAAGCCGTCGGTGCCGATCACGGCGCCGGAATGGACGATGCCGCGCGCGCCGATGCTGCAGCCGGCATGGAATGTCACGTTGGCGAAGAAATGCGTGCCCTGCCCGATGCGTGCGTCGCGGCCGATGAAGCAGCCGGCGTCGATCACGGCGTGGGCGCCGATCACCGCGCCCGCTTCGACCGTCACGTGCGGGCCGATATGGACGCTCGGGTCGACCACGGCGTCCTTCGATACCGAGGCGCTCGGGTCGATGCCCGGCGCCTTGACGATTTCGGACAGCGACGCGAAGTACTGCGCGGCGCGGGCGAAATAGGCGTAGGGATTGGTGGTGACGATGCGCGCGCCCTCGTAAGTCGCGCTGACTGCCGGGTCGTCCAGCGGCGACAGGATCAGCGCCGCCGCGCCGCTTTGCGCCGCCAGGGCGCGCAGCTTGCTGTTGCTGAGGAAGCTGATGTGCGAGGGGCCCGCGCTGTCGAGCGGCGCGATCGCCGTGACGCAGATGTCCGGGTCGCCGACCAGCTGTCCGCCGAAGCGCTCGACCAGGTCCTGCAGTCGAATGCCCGTGTTGGGATGTCGGGTGTCAGTCAAGATGTGCTGCTTCTTTATGCTGAAACTGAGCTGGAACTGCGACTTACTTGTCGAGCAGCTTCAGGATCTTGTCGGTGATGTCGATGCGCGGGCTGAACCACGCGGCTTCGGCCAGCACGGCGTCGAGCTTGTCCTGCTCGGCGACCTGCTCAATGATCTTGTAGGCACGCGTCGCGATCGCGGCGCGCTCTTCGTTCTTGCGCTGCATGAGGTCTTCCTGGAACTCGCGCTGCATGCGCTGCACGTCCTTTTCCATGTTCAGCAGCTCGCGCGCACGGCGGGTGCGCTCGACGTCGTTCAGTCCGGCCGCTTCGCCGTCGAACTTCTCCGACGCCTGCTTGAGCTTCATGACGGCTTCCTCGACCATCTTCTGGCGCTTCGAGAACTCGGCCTGGATGCGCGCATCGGCCGTTTTCGCCATCTTCGACTCGGTCATCAGGCGCTCGGTGGCCACGAAACCGATGCGCCCCGAACCCAGCTGGCCCTGGGCGTGGACCGGCGCCAACGGCGCCGCGCACAGCGCTGCCAGCAAAAGCGTACGGGGCAAGGTGGCTATCAGCGTTTTCAACATCGTTCTCCGGAAGTCGTTCCTGGCCTGTGGCCCGTCAGAAACCGGTACCCATCTGGAACTGGAAGCGCTCCAGGCGGTCGCCCGGCAAGTTGTTCAAAGGCTTAGCATAACTCAACTTCAGCGGGCCCACCGGAGAAATCCACGACAGGCCGATACCTGCCGAGTAGCGCATCTGGTCGAGGCGGATCTTGGACTGCTCCTGCCACACCTGGCCGCCGTCGATGAACGTGAACCAGCGCAGGCTGCGGTCGGTGCCGCTGCCCGGGAACGGGAACTGCAGTTCGGCGTTGGCGATGATGCGCTTGGAGCCGCCCACCGCGTCGTAATAGGTCGGGTCGACCACGCCCAGCGAGGAACTTTCGTAGCCGCGCACCGAACCGATGCCGCCGGCGTAGAAGTTCTTGAACACCGGGTAGGCGCTGCCGCCGATGCCCTTGCCGTAGTCGAACTCGCCGCGCAGGGCCAGGGTCATCCAGCGCGTGACCGGGCGCCACCACTGGTGCTCGTACACCATGCGGTAGTACTTCGAATCGCCCAGCGCATCGATTTCCAGGTTGGCGCGCTGGTAGCGGCCGCGGGTCGGCGTCACCGCGCTGTCGCGGGTGTCGCGGCCCCATGCCGCGGTCAGCGGGATGGCGAAGGTAGAGGCCTTGCCGATACCGTTGGCCGGGCCGCCGTTCTGCGCCACGAAGGTCTGGTACAGGCTCGGCGAGGTGGCGTCGGTCTCGATCTGGGTGCGTTCCAGGCCGGCACCGAAGAACACGGTGTCGGATTCCGAGAAAGGCACGCCGAAGGTCATGGTGCCGCCGGTCTGGCGCACCGTGTACAGGCCGAGGTTGATCGCCGGCGGGCGCATGGTGCGCAGGTAGAGCTGGAACGAGCGCGAGATGCCGTCGTCCGTGAAGTACGGATTGGTCTGCGAGAACGCGATCGTGCGGTTGTACTTGCTGGTGTTCAGCTCCAGGCCGACGGTGTTGCCGCTGCCGGCGAAGTTGGCCTGCGAGATCGAGGCGGTGAAGGTGAACTTCTCCGACTGCGAGAAGGCGCCGCCGATCATGAAGTTACCGGTCGGTTTTTCCTCGACCGTCATGTTGACGTCGACCTGGTCGGTGCTGCCCGGCGATTCCGGGGTCTCGATCTTGACGTCCTTGAAGTAGCCGAGGCGGTCGACGCGGTCGCGCGAGAGCTTGACGCGGTTCGCGTCGTACCACGAGCTTTCGAACTGGCGGAACTCGCGGCGGATGACTTCGTCGCGGGTGACCGTGTTGCCCGAGATGTTCATGTGGCGCACGTAGGCGCGCTTGCCCGGATCGATGAAGAAGGTGAAGGCCGCTTCGCGCTTCTCGCGGTTGATCTCCGGATTGGCGGTGACGTTGGCAAAGGCGTAGCCGAAGGTGCCGAGGCGGTCGGCGATCAGCTTGTTGGTCGCTTCCTGGGCTTCGCCCGAATAGGTCTTGCCCGGCTCCAGCAGGATCAGCTTCTTGAGCTCTTCCTCGCGGCCGAACATCTCGCCTTCCAGCTTGACGCCGGAGACGGTGTACTGCTCGCCTTCGGTGATGTTGATGGTCAGGTAGATGTCGCGCTTGTCCGGGGTGATCGAAACTTGCGTCGATTCGACGTTGGCCTCGAGGTAGCCGTTGTTCAGGTACAGCGACTTGATCGCTTCCAGGTCGCCGGTCAGCTTCTGCTTGGAGTACTGGTCGGCCTTCGAGTACCAGGTGAACCAGCCCGATTTCGACAGCTGCAGCACTTCCTGCAGGCGCTTGTCGCTGAAAGCCTTGTTACCCACGAAGGTGATCTGGCGGATCTTCGCCACGTCGCCTTCATCGACGTTGAACATGATCGTCACGCGGTTACGTTCGATTGGGGTGACGGTGGTCGTGATCTTCACGCCGTACAGGCCATGCGACAGGTACTGGCGCTTGAGTTCCTGCTCGGCGCGGTCGACCGCCGCCTTGTCGAAGATCTTGGTCTCGCCCACGCCGATTTCGCGCAGGGCCTTGACCAGCATGTCTTTTTCGAATTCCTTGGTGCCGGTGAAGTCCACCGAGGAGATCGCCGGGCGTTCCTCGACCAGCACGACCAGCACGCCGTTTTCTTCTTCCAGGCGGATGTCCTTGAAGAAGCCGGTGGCGAACAGGGCCTTGATCGCGGTGGTCGCCTTGGCGTCGTCGAAGGTTTCGCCCACGCGCACCGGCAGGTAGCTGAACACGGTGCCCGCTTCCGTCCGCTGGATGCCTTCGACCCGGATGTCCTTGACCACGAACGGGTTGACGGCGAATGCATTACTGGCGCACAGGGCCAGCACGGCAGCGCCAATCATGCTGCGACGGATGAACGGCAGGGCAAAACGATCAGGTTGTGAATTCATTGGCTGGATCAAAGTCATTGGACAACGTACATATTGTTTTTGCAGGTGCGTCGGGCTGCTCAATTACAGGCCTTTTAGAGCAACCGCACCAGGTCATTGAAGACGGCGAGCGCCATCAGCATGAACAGCAGGCCGACTCCGAAGCGCTGTGCGAACTCTCCGACTCGCGCAGGCAGCGGGCGCCCGGTCAAAACTTCCAGCGAATAATACAGTAAATGGCCCCCATCCAGAACCGGAATTGGTAACAAATTCATTACGCCTAAGCTAATACTAATAAATGCAATGAACTGCAGATAAGTGGCCAGGCCAATGCGCGCGGTCTGTCCGGCATAATCGGCGATCGTGATCGGGCCGGTGACATTCTTCCACGAGGCCTCGCCGGTAACCATCTTGCCGATCATCTTGATCGTCATGACGCTGGTCTCCCAGGTGCGCTCGGCGCCCTTGGCGATCGCCTCGAACGGGCCGGAGCTCACGGTGACCATCTCGACCGGCTGCGACAGCAGCACCTTGGCCATGCCGCGCCCGCTGGCCGCATCCTTTTCCGGGGTGACCGCCACGGTCAGTACACGGCCTCCGCGTTCGACGTCCAGCTGCACCGATCGGCCGCTTGCGGCGCGCATGGTCTCGGTGAAGACCATGCCGTCCTCGACCGGCTTGCCGTCGGCCCGCAGGATCAGGTCGCCCGGCTGCAGGCCGGCGCGCTCCCCTGCCCCGCCCGGCAGCACCTTCTCGATGCGGGCGCGGGCGCGCCACAGGTCCAGGCCCAGCTCCTTGGCGACGTCGCCTTCGACGTCCAGCTGCGCGATGCGCTGCGCAGGGATGGTGGCCGCATAGCCGCCGCCGCCCGGCGAACGCAGATCCATGCGCAGCTCGCGCTTGTCGACGGTGGCGTGCACGATCTGCCAGCGCAGCTCGGACCAGGACTGCACCGGGTTGCCGTTCACCGCGACCACGGTATCGCCACCGCGTACGCCCGCCACCTGGGCGCTCGAACCTTGCGGCGCCGCGCGCAGGCGCGCCGAGGGTTCCTCGACCCCGTGCATGAACAGAGCCGCCATCAGGCCGATGGCGACGATGAAGTTGGCGATCGGGCCGGCCGCCACGATGGCGATGCGGCGCCACACACTCTGGCGCGTGAACTCGCGGTCCAGCTCCGAATCGTCCTTGGGCGCCGTTTCCGGATCGCGGCTGTCCAGCATCTTGACGTAGCCGCCCAGCGGCAGGGCCGAGATCGCCCATTCGGTCTGGTCCTTGCCGAAACGGCGCGACCACACCACGCGGCCCATGCCGATCGAGAAGCGCAACACCTTCACGCCGCAGGCGCGCGCCACCAGGTAATGCCCCAGTTCGTGCAGCACGATCAGGGGGCCGAGGGCCAGCGCGAAGGCCAGCACGGTATAAATCAGGCTCATGGCTTTAGCCTCGCAGGCGGGCGATCACGCCGTGGGCGGCTTCGCGGGCGCGCGCATCCTGCGCCAGCACCGCCTCGATCGAGCTCGCCGGGCCGTGCGGCACGGCGTCTATCACTTCTGCGATCACGCGGTCGATGTCACGGAAGCCGATCTCGCATTCGAGGAAGGCCTGCACTGCGACTTCATTCGCGGCGTTCAACAGGCTTGGCGCGGTGCCACCCACGCGCAGGGCGTCGAAGGCCAGCGCCAGGCAGGGGAAGCGTTCGAAGTCCGGCTTGTAGAACTGCAGCGCCGCCATGTCGGTCAGGTCGAGCTGAGACACGCCCGAGGCGATCCGCTCCGGGAAGGCCAGCGCGTGCGCGATCGGGGTGCGCATGTCGGGGTTGCCCAGCTGGGCCAGCACCGAGCCGTCGGTGTAGGACACCATCGAGTGGATCACGCTCTGCGGATGGATCACGACTTCGATCAGCTCGGCCGGGGCGCCGAACAGCCAGTGCGCCTCGATCACTTCCAGGCCCTTGTTCATCATGGTGGCCGAGTCGACCGAGATCTTGCGGCCCATGACCCAGTTCGGGTGCTTGCAGGCTTCGTCCGGCGTCACCGCCTCGAGGGTGTCGACGGCGCGCTTCAGGAACGGACCGCCGGATGCGGTCAGGAGGATCCTGGCGACGCCGGCAGCCTGCGGATCGCGCGCATAGGTGGCGGGCAGCGACTGGAAGATCGCATTGTGCTCGCTGTCGATCGGCAGCAGGGTCGCCCCGTTCTCGCGCACCGCGTCCATGAACAGCTGGCCGGACATGACCAGGGCTTCCTTGTTGGCCAGCAGGACCTTCTTGCCGGCGCGCGCTGAAGCCAGGGTGGGCGCCAGGCCGGCGGCGCCGACGATGGCGGCCATCACGGTGTCGGTCTCACTGCTGGAGGCGATCTCGCACAGAGCCTGCTCGCCATGGTCGACCTGGATGTCCAGGCCTTCGAGCAATGCGGCCAGGCGCTCGGCGGCGTCAGGCGTGCCGACCACCGCGCGCGCCGGCTTGAAGCGGTGGCAGGCGTCGGCCAGTTCCTCGACGCGGCCGTGCGCACTCAGGGCATGGACGCGGTAGCGGTCCGGGTGGCGCGCGAGGACGTCGAGGGTCGAGGCGCCGATCGAGCCGGTGGCGCCCAGGATGGTAATGCGCTGCATTGTGGTATTCCTTGTGGGGAGACGGGGTCAGCCGGATCAGAGCCAGGCGCCGATCAGGGCCGCCAGCGGCAGGACCGGGACGAGTGCGTCCACGCGGTCCAGTACGCCGCCGTGGCCGGGCAGCAGGTTGCTGCTGTCCTTCATGCCGGCGCGGCGCTTGAGCTGGGATTCGAACAGGTCGCCGACCACGCTGGCCGCGACGATCAGGATCAGCACCGCGTACAGCACGCCCCAGCCGAGAACGGCCTGGACGCGCGCGGCGAAGGTGCCGAGCATGGCCTCGCCGCCGAACAGGATGCTCAGCGTGGCCAGCACCAGCACGGCGACGCCGCCGCCGATCGCGCCTTCCCAGGATTTCCCGGGCGAGATCGAGGGCGCCAGCTTGCGCTTGCCGAAGGCCTTGCCCGAGAAGTAGGCGAAGATGTCGGCGGCCCAGACGATGGCCATCACCGACAGCAGGTAGAGCGGAGACAGGCGGTACATCTCGACGATCGCCGCGAAGCAGCCGACCACGGCGATGGCGTAGATCAGGCTGAGGAAGGTGTTGGCGCTGCTGTTGAGCGGCGGCAGGCCGAGCTTGAGCGAGGGTACGAAGCGCAAGGCCCAGACCAGCACGCTGATCGCGAACCAGAACACCGGGTTCGGGCTCGGCGCAATGAAGAAGGCGTAGACGAAGGCCGCGGTCCAGAAGGCGGCGATCAGCGGCGCCTTGCTGGTGCCCGGATTGAACAGGCGGAAGCACTCCCAGATCGCCGCGCCGAAGAAGGCGGATGCCACCACCGCGAAGGCCGTGTAGTTGTTGTAGTACAGGACCGGCAGCAGGACTGCCAGGAGTGCGAGCGCGGTGAGGATCCGGGTTTTCAGCATGGGTTCTTCGCTTTATGCCTTGTTCGTCGAGGCTACCTGGTCGCCGGTCTGGCCGAAGCGGCGCTCGCGCTGCTGGAAGGAGCCGATCGCTTCGTCCAGCGAGGCTTTCGAGAAGTCCGGCCAGTAGGTTTGCGTGAAATACAGCTCCGAATAGGCCAGCTGCCACAGCAGGAAGTTCGAGATGCGCTCCTCGCCGCCGGTGCGGATGAACAGGTCGGGTTCGGGCGCATAGGCCATGGCCAGGTGCGGCGCCAGCATTTCTTCGGTGTATTCAAGGACGCCAGGATTGGCGGCCACCATCTTGCTAGTTGCCTGCATGATATCCCAGCGGCCGCCATAGTTGGCGCACACGCTGACCGTCAGGCGGGTGTTGTTGGCGGTGCGGCGTTCGGCCGCACTGATCATTTCCTGCAGCTTGGCGTCGAAGCGGCTCAGGTCGCCCACGACTTTCAGGCGGATATTATTGGCGTGCATCTTCGCCACTTCGCGCTCGAGCGCGGTGACGAACAGGCGCATCAGCAGCGAGACTTCCTCGGCCGGACGGCGCCAGTTTTCCGACGAAAATGCGAACAGCGTCAGGTATTCGACGCCGCGCTCGACGCAGGCCTCGACGACGCCGCGCACCGCCTCCACGCCCTTGACGTGGCCGGCCACGCGCGGCAGCAGGCGTTTGGTCGCCCAGCGGCCATTGCCATCCATGATGATGGCGATGTGGCGCGGTACGGCAAGCGCTTCGGGAATGGCTGTGGTCGAACTTTTGAACATCATTGCTTCCAGCAGGGCCGGCGCGCATGGGTCGATGCGGCGTCGGCCGGTCTTAAAGGGATTCGGACCGGCCGCGACACGAATGCCGGGGCCGGTCCGCCTGGGCGGGGCGCATACGCCCCGAACCCGGTCTTACACGGTCATGATGTCTTTTTCTTTATCAGCCAGCAGCTTGTCGATCTCGGCGACGAACTTGTCGGTCAGCTTCTGGATCTCGTCGTTCGAACGGCGCTCTTCGTCTTCCGAAGCGGTCTTGTCCTTGACCATTTTCTTGGCTGCTTCATTGGCGTCGCGGCGGATGTTGCGCACGGCGATCTTGGCATCTTCGCCTTCCGACTTGGTCAGCTTGACCATTTCCTTGCGGCGCTCTTCGGTCAGCGGCGGGGTCGGCACGCGGATCATATCGCCTTGCGAGGACGGGTTCAGGCCCAGGTCGGAGTCGCGGATCGCCTTTTCGATGGTAGCGCCCATTTTCTTCTCGAACGGGGCCACGCCGATGGTACGGGCGTCGATCAGGGTCAGGTTGGCGACCTGCGACAGCGGGACCGGCGAACCGTAGTACTCGACCATCACGGAGTCGAGGATGCCGGCGTGGGCGCGGCCGGTGCGGACCTTGGCCAGGTTGGCGCGCAGGGTCTCGATGGACTTGGTCATGCGGTCCTGGGCATTTTTCTTGACGTCAGCTAGGGACATGCTGCTCTCCTATTTTTCTTGAATGTTAAACGTGTACCAGTGTACCCTCGTCTTCACCCATGATCACGGCTTTCATGGCGCCGGGCTTGACGATGGAGAAGACCTTGATCGGCAGCTTCTGGTCGCGGCACAGTGCAAACGCGGTGGCGTCCATCACCTGCAGGTTCTTGGCGATCGCTTCGTCGAAGGTGATCGAATTGTAGCGGGTCGCGTGCGGGTCTTTCTTGGGGTCGGCAGTGTAGACGCCGTCGACCTTGGTGGCCTTGAGAACGATCTCGGCCGAGATCTCGGCGCCGCGCAGGGCGGCGGCGGTGTCGGTGGTAAAGAAGGGGTTGCCGGTACCGGCGGCGAACACGACGACCTTGCCCTCTTCCAGATACTGCAGGGCCTTCGGGCGGACATAGGGTTCCACCACCTGCTCGATGCTGATCGCCGACATCACGCGCGCGGTGATGCCGACCTGGCGCATGGAGTCGGCCAGGGCCAGTGCGTTCATGACGGTGGCGAGCATGCCCATGTAGTCCGCGGTGGCGCGGTCCATGCCCTGGGCGCCCGGGGCCACGCCGCGGAAGATGTTGCCGCCGCCGATCACGACCGCCACCTGCACGCCCAGCTTCGCCACTTCCGCCACGTCGGCCACCATGCGGTCGATGGTCGCGCGGTTGATGCCGAACTGGTCGTCACCCATCAGCGCTTCGCCAGACAGTTTGAGGAGGACTCGTTGGTAGGCTGGTTTTGTCATGATGAAGCGGCTCCTATGTTGTGTTTCGAATTCGGGTCTGACCGCCGCCGGGCGACAGTCTCATCTGCAACGACAGATGGTGCGGGCGGCGGCGCACGCCACCAGGGACGCACGCTGCACCACCCTACAAAAACGGGCCTTACGGCCCGCTTTGTTGATTACTGCTTGTTGGCAGCCATCTGGGCTGCGACTTCTGCTGCGAAGTCGTCCACCTTCTTCTCGATGCCTTCGCCGACGACGAACATGGTGAATGCCTTCACGCTGGCGTTCGAGGCCTTCAGGTACTGCTCGATCGACTGCTTGTCGTTCTTCACGAATGCCTGGTTCAGCAGCGAGACTTCTTTCAGGTACTTCTGCACCGAACCGTCGATACGCTTGGCGACGATCTCGGCCGACTGCGGCTGCTTGCCTTCGGCAGTCGCCTTGTCAGCGTCTTCCTGGGCCTTCAGCTGGGCAACCGAACGCTCTTTCTCGATCAGTTCAGCAGGCACTTGCTCTGCCGACAGCGAGACCGGCTTCATTGCAGCGATGTGCATGGCCACGTCCTTGCCGACTTGATCGTCGCCGTCGAACTCGACCATCACGCCGATACGGGCGCCGTGCAGGTAGGAAGCCAGCTTGGCGGTGGTTTCGAAACGCTGGAAGCGGCGAACGGACATATTCTCGCCGATTTTACCGATCAGTGCCGTACGCACGTCGTCGAAGGTCTTGCCTTCGTGCGGCAGGGCTGCCAGGGCGGCGACGTCGGCCGGGTTGTTCTCGGCGATCAGCTTGGCTGCCAGGTTGGCCATGGCCAGGAAGTCGTCGTTCTTGGCGACGAAGTCGGTTTCGCTGTTGATTTCCACCAGCGCGCCGATCTTGCCCGAGATGTAAGCCGCGACCACGCCTTCAGCGGTGACACGCGATGCTGCCTTCGATGCCTTGCCGCCCAGCTTGACGCGCAGGATCTCTTCGGCACGACCCATGTCGCCTTCGGCTTCGGTCAGTGCCTTCTTGCATTCCATCATCGGCGCGTCGGTCTTCGCGCGCAGTTCACCAACCATCGCTGCGGTAATAGCTGCCATGTTGAATTCTCCCAATTGTTTGATGTAGATAGTTCAGTCGCCCAACGGACACCGAACGATAATTTATTGCTAAGCGTCGTGCTTAAAAAAAGGGGGGCTCGTGCCACGGCTCGGCGCCCCCTTCTGATGCTCAGGCAGGTCTGACCTGCCCTACATTATGCCTGCTCGGAAACTTCGACGAAGTCGTCGCCAGCGGCCTTGACCATCTCAACGACTTCGTTGGTGGCGTTGGCGCGGCCTTCCAGGATCGCATCGGCGACGCCGCGTGCGTACAGGGTGATCGCCTTCGACGAGTCGTCGTTACCCGGGATCACGTGGGTGACGCCTTCTGGCGAGTGGTTGGTATCGACCACGCCGATGACCGGGATGCCCAGCTTGCCGGCTTCGGTGATGGCGCCCTTGTGGTAGCCGACGTCGACGACGAAGATCGCGTCAGGCACGCCGCCCAGGTCCTTGATGCCACCGATCGACTTCTGCAGCTTGACCAGCTCGCGCTGGAACATCAGGGCTTCTTTCTTCGACAGCTTCTCGACTTCACCCGACTCGATCTGTGCTTCCATGTCTTTCAGGCGCTTGATCGAGGTCTTGATGGTCTTGAAGTTGGTCAGCATGCCGCCCAGCCAGCGCTGGTCGACGTACGGCACGCCAGCGCGCGCTGCTTCAGCGGCGATGATGTCGCGGGCCTGACGCTTGGTGCCGACCATCAGGATGGTGCCGCGGTTGGCCGAGATCTGCTTGATGGTCTTCATCGCATCCTGGTACATCGCCATGGTTTTTTCCAGGTTGATGATGTGGATCTTGTTGCGATGACCGAAGATGAACGGCGCCATTTTCGGGTTCCAGAAACGGGTCTGGTGACCGAAGTGGATACCGGCTTCCAGCATTTCACGCATAGTAACGGACATGTAATTCTCCAGGGTTGGGTCTTGAACGTGGCCAGTCACCTGTTCGGCACCCTTTTGCGGCCACGTTCGCGATTTCATTAAAAAGACGTTTTTTACAACGTTGCTCGATGCGAATACGAGCAACCCGAGATTCTAGCGGGATTTGAGACACTTTTCAAGTTGGACGTGAGCACTCATGTATTGCCGCGTGGGCGGGGAGACCCGCCCACCCTACGAAAGCTTTATAATGGCGCAATATCGCCCGGCATCCGGGCTAAACTTATTTGCAGGATAAGAATCTATGGCCTCCACCCCCAAGACCCCCGAAGAAATCGAAGGCATGCGCGTCGCCTGCCGCCTCGGCTCCGAAGTGCTCGACTACATCACGCCCTTCGTCAAACCGGGCGTCACGACCGGGGAACTCGACCGCCTGGCCAAGGACTACATGATCAACGTGCAGGGCACGGCGCCGGCCACGCTGAACTATGCGCCGCCGGGCTACCCGCCCTTCCCCGGCTCGATCTGCGCCTCGGTCAACGACGTCATCTGCCACGGCATCCCGGGCGATCGCGTGCTTAAGAGCGGCGATGCGCTGAACATCGACATCACCCCGATCACCAAGGAAGGTTTCCATGGTGACAACAGCCGCATGTTCCTGGTCGGCGAACCGACCATCCTGGCCAAGCGCCTGTCGGAAGTCACCTTCGAGTGCATGTGGCTGGGCATCGCCAAGGTCAAGCCGGGCAACCGCCTGGGCGACATCGGCCACGCGATCCAGCAGCACGCCGAGAAGCACGGCTACAGCGTGGTGCGCGAGTTCTGCGGCCACGGCGTCGGCCGTGTCTTCCACGAAGAGCCGCAGGTGCTGCATTACGGCCGTCCGGGCACCGGCGAAGAGCTGGTTCCCGGCATGATCTTCACCATCGAGCCGATGATCAACGCCGGCCGCCGCGAAATCCGCGAGATGCCGGACGGCTGGACCATCAAGACCAAGGATCGCAGCCTGTCCGCGCAGTGGGAACACACGGTGCTGGTCACCGAGACCGGCGTCGAAGTGCTGACCATGTCGGCCGGCAGCCCGCCGCCGCCCGCCATCGTGCTGCCGCTGCTGCCCCAGTACGCCCCGGCCGAAGCCTAAGGGACGCGACCATGGGCCAGGCGGCGCTTCTCGACAGCTCGCGTACCGAACTTCGCCAGCGGCTCAAGGCCGAGCGCCAGGTCCTGATCGACGCCTTCCACCAGGACGGCAAGCCGGAAAAGCTGCTGCGCGGCCTGCGTACCTGCGTCGACGGCGTGCTCTCGAGCGCCTGGCTTGCCGCCGGCCTGCCCGCCAACACCGCCCTGGTGGGCGTGGGCGGCTACGGCCGCGGCGAACTCTTCCCCTACTCCGACGTCGACCTCCTGATCCTGCTCGGCCAGCCGGCCGACCACATCACCCAGACCAAACTCGAAGCCCTGGTCCAGCTGTTCTGGGACCTCGGCCTGGAGATCGGCCACAGCATCCGCACCGTCGATGAATGCCTGGTCGAATCGCGCGCCGACATCACCGTGCAGACCAGTCTGCTGGAAGCGCGCCTGGTCAGCGGCGATCCCCATCTGTTCGACGAACTGCGCAAGCGCTACCGCGCGGCGCTCGACCCGCAGGCCTTTTTCCAGGCCAAGACTGCCGAGATGCGGCTGCGCCACGCCAAGTACGAATACACCGCCTTCGCGCTCGAACCCAACGTCAAGGAAAGCCCGGGCGCGCTGCGCGACCTGCAGGTGATCATGTGGGTGGCCAAGGCTGCCGGCCTGGCCGAATCCTGGAGCCAGCTGGCGCGCGCCAAGCTGATCACGCGCGCTGAAGCGCGCCAGCTGATGGAGAAGGAGTACGCCTTCAAGGACATTCGCGTGCGCCTGCACCTGCAGACCAAGCGGCGCGAAGACCGGCTGGTGTTCGACGTCCAGACCGCGATCGCCAAGACTTTCGGCCTGGAGAATGCCGACGGCCGCCGCGCCAGCGAATTCCTGATGCAGCGCTACTACTGGGCGGCCAAGGTGGTCACCCAGATGAACACCATCATGCTGCAGAATATCGAGGCCCAGCTGTTCCCGCGCCCCTGCGCGGCGGTGCCGATCGGCGGCGACTTCAACGAACACTTCAACGAAGTCAACGGCTTCATCGACATCGCCGACGACGACACCTTCGAGCGCTTCCCCTCGACCGTGCTCGGGATCTTCGTGGCCATGACCGAGCGCCCCGACATCAAGGGCATGACGGCGCGCACCATGCGTGCGCTGTGGCACGCGCGGAACGTGATCGACGAGGACTTCCGCGCCAACGCGGCCAACAAGGCCCTGTTCCTGCGCGTCCTGAAAGCCCCGAACGGCCTGGTGCACGCGCTGCGGCGCATGAACGACATGGGCGTGCTCGGGCGCTACCTGCCGGCCTTCCGCAGCATCACCGGCCAGATGCAGCACGACCTGTTCCACGTCTACACGGTGGACCAGCACATCATGATGGTGGTGCGTAACCTGCGCCGCTTCACGATGCCGGAACACGCCCATGAATACCCGTTCTGCAGCCAGCTGATCGCCAATTTCCGCGACCGCTGGCTGCTGTACGTGGCGGCCCTGTTCCACGACATCGCCAAGGGCCGCGGCGGCGACCACTCGGAACTGGGCATGCAGGACGCGGCGGACTTTTGCCGCAGCCATGGCATCCCCGAAGCCGACACCGAATTGGTGGTGTTCCTGGTCCAGCAGCACCTGGCCATGTCGACCGTCGCCCAGAAGCAGGACCTGTCCGACCCGGACGTGGTCCAGGCCTTCGCCGCCCTGGTCAAGGACGAGCGCCACCTGACGGCGCTGTATCTGCTCACCGTGGCCGACATCCGCGGCACCAGCCCCAAAGTGTGGAACGCCTGGAAGGCCAAGCTGCTGGAAGACCTGTACAAGGTGACCCTGCGCGTGCTGGGCGGCGAGCCGCACAGCGCCGACCGCGAACTGCGCGCGCGCCAGAAGGAAGCGCTGGCCACGCTGCGCCTGTACGGCCTGCAGGCCGACGCCCACGAAGCACTGTGGAAGCAGCTGGATGTCGCCTACTTCCTGCGCCACGACGCGTCCGACATCGCCTGGCAGACGCGTGCCCTGCACGACAAGGTCGACAACGACAAGCCCGTGGTCAAGGCGCGCCTCGCGCCGATCGGCGAAGGCCTGCAGGTGGCGGTCTACGTCAAGGACCAGCCGGACCTGTTCGCGCGCATCTGCGGCTACTTCGAGCGCAAGAACTTCAGCATCCTCGACGCCAAGATCCACACCACCCGCCACGGCTACGCACTCGACTCCTTCCTCGTCACCGAGGAAAACTTCGCCGGCAGCTACCGCGACATCATCAGCCTGATCGAGCATGAACTGTGCGAGCAACTGGCCTCGCAGGACGCCCTGGCGCCGCCCTCACGCGGCCGGCTGTCGCGCCTGTCGCGCACCTTCCCGGTCACGCCGACGGTCGACCTGCGCCCGGATGAACGCGGCCAGTTCCACGTGCTGTCGGTGGCCGCCAACGACCGCCCCGGCCTGCTGTACGCGATCGCCAGCGTGCTGACCCGCTACCGCATCAACCTGCACACCGCCAAGATCATGACCCTGGGCGAGCGCGTCGAAGACGTGTTCCTGATCGACGGCCCCGCCCTGAACAACCCGCGCACCCAGGTGCAGCTCGAGACCGATCTGCTCGACGCACTCAAGATTTAACCTTTTTTTCCTGTTTCCCCGATGACCGAACCTGTCCGCCTCTCCAAACGTATGTCCGAACTCGGCCTGTCCTCGCGCCGCGAAGCCGATGACTGGATCGCCAAAGGCTGGGTGCGCGTGGACGGCCAGGTGGTCTCGGAGCTGGGCAGCAAGGTGCTGCCGCACCAGAAGATCACGGTCGAACGCCAGGCCGCAGCCGAGCAATCTAAGCGCGTGACGGTCCTGATCAACAAGCCGGTCGGCTACGTCAGCGGCCAGGCCGAGGATGGCTACAAGCCGGCGGTCACCCTGATCAAGCCGGAGAACCGCTGGCCGGACGATCCTTCGCCCGAGCAGTTCCACCCGACCCAGCTGCGCAGTCTGGTGCCGGCGGGGCGCCTCGACATCGATTCGGTGGGCCTGCTGGTGCTGACCCAGGACGGCCGCATCGCCAAGCAGCTGATCGGCGAGAACACGTCGGTCGAGAAGGAATACCTGGTGCGGGTGCAGTACACCAAGCCGGGCACGCTGCCGGAATCCGAGCTGAAAAAGCTGAACCAAGGCCTGTGGATGGACGGGAAGCCGCTGCTGCCGGCCAAGGTGCGCTGGCAGAACGATGACCAGCTCAGTTTCACCCTGCGGGAAGGCCGCAAGCGCCAGATCCGCCGCATGTGCGACATGGTCGGCCTGAAGGTGCTTGGTCTGAAGCGGGTGCGCATCGGGAAGGTCAAGCTCGGCGACCTGCCGCCGGGGCAGTGGCGTTACCTGCGGCCGGACGAGCAGTTTTGAGGCTTTCCGGCCTTATTGGCCGACACAAATGATCCTGGTGTCGTATTGCTGGGCATCGCCCTTCTTTTGCTTCGCCCAACGGATTACTTCCTCCGCTTCGGCGATCGTCATGACGGTCGCTTTTTCCTTGTTCCGGATGAAGGAAACGCCTTCGAATTTGCCTTCCTTGCTGCGCATGACCCGGGCAAATACGGGTGGCTTGTTGCCGTCGTCGGTACGTTTGTTTTGCTGGACGAGGTAACGCTGGTCGATGTTTTCCATGCTGGAGCTCCATGTGGCGAAATGCAGGGGCGCATTGTACGGGGTATTGACGACACCTTGACGATCGGAACGGCAGCCGACGAATTCATCGACCTGCTGCGCGAACATGGCATCGAACACATCATCAACAAGGGCAAGACCAAGCCCCATACGCTGACGCCCTTCGCCCAGGTCAGCGGCACCCGGATCCTGTACCCGCCGGAGGCAGTACAGGAATAGACCGGATCAGTCCCGGCGGCGATCGGCCAGGAACTGCTGGGCGCGCGGATGCTGCGGGTTGGTGAAGAAGTCCTCCGGCTTGGCGCGCTCCAGGATGCGGCCTTCGCTCATGAAGAGGATGCGATCCGCTACTTCGCGTGCGAAGCCCATCTCGTGGGTCACGCAGACCATGGTCATGCCCTGATCAGTCAGCGAACGCATCACCTGCAGCACTTCGCCCACCATTTCCGGATCGAGGGCGCTGGTGGGTTCGTCGAACAGCATGATCGGCGGGCGCATCGCCAGGCTGCGCGCAATCGCCACGCGCTGCTGCTGGCCGCCCGACAGCGCGTTCGGGTAGGCGTCGCGCTTGTGCGCCAGGCCCACCTGTTCCAGCAGCTGCATCGCGTACTCACGGGCTTCTTTCGGGCTCGCGCGCTTCAAGCTGACCGGGGCCAGCGTGCAGTTCTCCAGCACGGTCAGGTGCGGGAACAGGTTGAAGTGCTGGAACACGAAACCGATCCCGGCGCGCAGCTCGTTCGCGTCCAGTCCCTTGGCATGGATGTCGCGGCCATCGATGGCGATAGTGCCGCTGTCGATTTCTTCCAGCCGGTTGAGGGTGCGGATCAGGGTCGACTTGCCGGAACCGGAGGGGCCGCACACGACCACCACCTCGTTCTTTTCCACCTGCTCGCTGACATCGGTAAGCGCGCGATAGTCGCCGTACCACTTGTTGACTTTATCGAGAACGATCATCGTTCGAATCCTTTTACGATGCCTGCCTTGCACCGCGCTGCAGGCGGCGTTCGAGCAGGAAGGCCAGGCGGGACAGGCCGAAACAGAGAATGAAATAGGTCAGCGCCAGGATCAGGTAGACCTCGACCGCCTGCGTGAACACCAGGGTGTTCACCTGGGTCGCGATGAACGAGACCTCGGACAGGCCGATGATGTAGCCGAGCGAAGTCGCCTTGATGGTCGAGACCAGCTGGCTGACGATCGAGGGCAGGCCATTCCTCAGCGTCTGCGGCAGCACCACCAGGCGCAGCGCCTGCGGATAGGACAGGCCAAGCGAACGGGCGCTTTCCAGCTGCCCTTTCGGCAGCGCGCGGATGCCGGCGGCCACAATCTCGGCCAGGTAGATGCCGTCGAACAGCACCAGCACCATCAGCATGGTGGTCGCCTGCCCGGTCTTGACGCCGGTGACCGCCGGCAGGAAGAAGTAGACCCAGAACACCACGAGCAGCAGCGGGACCGCGCGCACCACCTGCACCAGCGCGGCCACCGGCCAGCGGATGGCAGCATGGCTGCTCACGCGCGCCACGCCCAGCAGCAGGCCCAGAGGCATCGCCAGCAGCAGCGCGCCGGCGGATAGCAGCACGGTCAGGCTCAAGCCGCCGAGCGGGCCGTCCGGGTATTGTCCGACAAGGAAGTACAGCCAGTAGGTATCGATCAGTTCGAGCACATTAACCTCATGCCGGACGGACCGGATAACGCCGCTGGAAGATCCAGGCGGCGAAGGAAATCAGGAGCGACACGGTCAAATAGGCCAGGGTCGCGAAGGTGAAGGCTTCGACGCTGCGGAAGGTGGTGGTTTCCACGCGCGCGGCCTGGTACATCAGTTCGGCGGCGCCGATGACGGTCGCCACGCTGGTGTCCTTCCACAGGTTGACGGTCTGCGACAGCAGCGGCGGGATCGAGGCGCGGAACGCCTGCGGCAGCAGCACCAGGCGCACGCTGGCAAAGCGCCCCAGGCCAAGCGAGCGCGCGGCTTCCAGCTGGCTGGCTGGCACCGCGCGGATACCGCTGCGGATATCCTCGGCCATGTGCACGCCGCTGTACAGCGCCAGCGCGATCACGGCGCACACCGCTTCCGGGTTGTGCGCGTACAGGAACTCACGCGCCGCTTCCGGCAGCAGCTCGGGGAAAGCGAAGTACCAGAACAGCAGGTGCGCCAGCAGTGGCACGTTGCGGATCGCTTCGACAATTGTCGAACCGACGGCGCGCAGCAGCGCGATGCTGGACGTGCGCATGACGGCGAGCAGCGCGCCGAAGGGCAAGGCCACGACGAAGGCGGCTGCAGTCAGCTGAAGGGAAAGGATGAGCCCCTGCACCAGCCATTCATGGTACTGGCCGGATTGCAGGATACTGGGATCGAAAAACTGCAAAACTTAAATCTTGTCGGCGCTGATCTTGAAAGTGCGCTTGGCGATGTTGGCGCGGGTACCAGGACCGTACCATTTGTTGAACAGCTTCTCGGCTTCGCCGCTCGCTTCCAGGCCGCGCAGGGTCTCGTCGACCACAGCCTTCAGGCTTTTTTCGCCCTTGCGCAGGCCGAGCGCGATCGCTTCAATGCCGATGCTGGTCGGCAGGATGGTGAAGCCCTTCGCGGCCGGGCCCAGCTTGCCGTAGTCGGCCAGCAGCGAGGACTCGTCGTTCACGTAGGCGACGCCCTTCCCCTGGCGCAGGGCCTGGAAGGCCTGCTGGGTGTTTTCGAAGGTGACCACTTCCGCGCTCGGTACGGCGGCGCGGATGTTGGTTTCCTGGGTGCCGCCGCGGACCGTCACGACCTTCTTGCCCGCCAGCTGGGGCAGCGCGCTGATGCCGCTACCTGCACGCACCATGACTTTCGAGCCGGTGACGAAGTGGGTCAATGCGAAGTCGACCTGCGACTCGCGTTCCTTGTTGTGGGTGAGCGTGGCGGCCAGCACGTCGACATGGCCCTGCTGCAGCTCGGGAATCCGGGCCGAGACCGACATCTGCTTGAACTTGGGTGTGACGCCGATCTTCTTCGCGACCGCAGTCGCGATGTCGATCTCGTAACCGACCAGCTGGCGGGTCTTCGGATCGATGAAGCTGTTCGGCTCGTCCGTGCCCAGCACGCCGAACACGATCTCGCCTTTCTTCTTGATGTCCGCGAGTTGGTCGGCCTGCGCGGCGGCGCTGGCAGCAAGGTTGGCGGACAGGGCGAGCGCACCGATGAGGATGTGACGGCGGGTGAACATGTTCTTCTTCTCCAGACTACAAAAATTCGATCGCAACAGTATAGGCCATCATCTTGCATGGCCGAACGATCAATTAGCGATAAGAAAATGCGCCCTGACACATAAGCGCCGAGAAATCTTCAGCCAGCCGTGCCCGGCGTCACGCATGCTAAAGTAGCAAGAAGAACACGAAATCTGCGGAGGCAGCATGCTGGTCGTTACCTACAACGTCAATGGAATCGGCGCCCGCCTGGGCGCCCTGCTCGAGTATCTCGGGGAACGCAAGCCGGATGTGGTCTGCCTGCAGGAGCTGAAAGCGCCGCAGGAGAAGTTCCCCGAAAGCGCGATCCGGGAAGCCGGCTACCACGCCATCTGGCACGGCCAGAAGAGCTGGAACGGCGTCGCCATCCTCACCCGCGACGGCCCGGCGCAGGAAGTGCAGCGCGGCCTGCCGGGCGACCCGACCGACGAACAGAGCCGCTACATCGAGGCGGTCTACCAGGGCCTGCTGGTCTGCGGCCTCTATCTGCCGAACGGGAATCCGGCGCCGGGACCGAAGTTCGACTACAAGCTGGCCTGGATGGAGCGCTTGATCCAGCGCGGCGCCGAGCTGCTCGAAGCGAAGGTGCCGGTGGTGATGTGCGGCGACTTCAACGTGATTCCGACCGACCTCGACGTGTACAAGCCGGAACGCTGGGTCGACGACGCCCTGTTCCGGCCAGAATCGCGGGAAGCCTTCGAGCGCCTGATGTCTCAGGGCTGGACCGACTCGCTGCGTACCCTGTATCCGGACCAGGTGATCTACACCTTCTGGGATTACTTCCGCAACGCCTTCGGCCGCGACGCCGGCATCCGCATCGACCACCTGCTGCTCAGCCCTGCCCTGGCGCCCGCGCTGCGCGGCGCCGGCGTCGACAAGTTCCAGCGCGCGAAGGAAAAGCCGAGCGACCACGCGCCGACCTGGGTCGAGCTGGACATGGACGCGGTGGTGCAGCCGAAGGGCAAGCACTGAGCCGGCTTTAGGCTAAGATGCTGGTTTGCCAACGCTTAGGCCCGCCATGCTCACGCCAGAACAGTTCTTCGGTTTCCTCACCGCCGCCATCCTGATCACGCTCTCGCCCGGCCCCGACAACATGATGGTGCTGGGCGTCGGTATCGCCAAAGGACGTGCGCGCGGCATCGCGTTCGGCCTCGGCTGCGCGCTTGGGTGTTTGAACCACACGCTGCTGGCGGCAATCGGCGTGAGCGCGCTGATCGCGGCGTCGCCGACGGCCTTCACGGCGCTGAAGATCGCCGGTGGCCTGTACCTGATCTGGATGGGGATTGGTGCGTTGCGCAGTCGCGGCGTTGCACAGGCTGCGGGCGTGGTGCCGGACGAATCGGCGCGCCAGCTGTTCTTCAAGGGGCTGCTGGCGAATGCGATCAATCCGAAGGTGGTGCTGTTCTTCCTGTCCTTCCTGCCGCAGTTCGTGGTGGCGTCGCGTGGGGATGCGAACTGGCAGATTGCCTGGCTGGGACTGACCTTTACGGTGCAGGCGGCGGTGCTGTTTGGATTGCTTGGTTACTTTTCGGGCGCGATTGGACAGTGGCTCAATCGGACCCCGCGGGCAGGCATGTGGTTGGATCGGATCGCGGGCGCGATTTTCGTCGGCCTGGGCCTGCGCTTGATCGTGGCGCGCTGATACGCCTCCTCTTTCTACCAACCCTTGCCCGTCATTCCCGCGCAGGCGGGAATCCAAGTTTGTTCGCGGTTCGCTAGCAGAAACTGGGTCCCGGCCTTCGCCGGGACGACGGTCTTTAGGATAACGGTACTAAGGCTTACAGGGCAATGCTGACCTTTGCCGCCGGCTGCTTGCGCGCCGCCAGCGGCACTTCCAGCAGCTGATGCTTGCCGTTCCAGTCAAACGCAACTGCACGCCCATCCACCGTCACCGCGCGCGGCTTCTTCTCGACATTGTGCACCTTGAGCGCGAACCCACGCTCCGCGGCAGCTTGCGCCTTGCCGGTCTCGGTCTGCAGCGCAATCTCGAGCTTCCCGTCCGCATAGCTGCTGGCGAAACGCACGATCTCGTACTTGCCCTTGGCATAGGCATCGGCCGTCTCGCCATCGTCGTCATACATTTTCCCTTCGCCGCGCTTGACGCTGGCGTCGTGGTAGTAGTGCAAGTCGATATTGCGGGTCGAATAGTCGCGCGTGGTCTGCACCACCTTCGCCATCGGAATAAAGGCGCCGGCGCGCACGTACACCGGAATATTCGCCTCGACCGGCTTCACCACCTCGAGAATGCCGCCGAGGTGCTTCTCGCCCGTGTGGAAGTCGAACCAGACGCTGTCCTTCACCGGGAACTGGACTTCCTTGCGCGTCGCGCCCGGCTCCACGATCGGCGCCACCAGGAAGTCCTGGCCCCACAGGTAGGTCGAGGACAGCGAGGTGACCTCGCCATCCTCGAACAGCACGGGACGCATCAGCGGCATGCCGGTCTGGCTGTTCTCGAAAGCGAGCGTGTAGTTATACGGCAGCATGGCGTAGCGCAGCCACACCGCTTCGCGCGCCAGCACCTTGGTGCGCTCGGCGCGGAACACCGGCTCCGGTGGCACATCCGATTGCGCGTGCGGACGGAAGATCGGCTGGAACACGCCGTACTGCAGCCAGCGCACGTACAGCTCGTCGTCCAGCACGGGACCGGCGAAACCACCGAGGTCCGAGTGCATGTAGGCCAAGCCCTGCATGCCCATCTGGAGCGAGATCTCCATCTGCGACTGCAGTCCGCCCCAGCCGCGGCTGACATCGCCCGACCAAGGGATCATGCCGAAGCGCTGCGAACCGGAATAGCCGGAGCGCATCAGGATGAAGGGACGCTCGTTCGGGAACTCCTTCTTGTAGCCTTCCTCGATCAGGCGCGCCCAGTCGTGGCCGTAGATATTGTGGACCTGGTCCGCACTCTTGCCGCCGCCATGCTGCACCCAGGACGGATGCACTTCTGGCTCACCGAGGTCGCCCCACCAGCCGCTCACGCCGCCGGCCTTGAGGCCCTTGTAGATGTCCCAGAACCAGTCGCGGCCCTGCTGGGTGTACAGGTCGACGATGCCGGTGTTCCCGAAGTAGAAATCGTAGGTGGCTGGTTTACCCGCCTTGTCCGTGGCCAGCGCCTTGCGCTCGACCGCTTCCTGCCAGCGCTGCGAGGTAGTCAAGACAAATGGCTCGGTGATGACGATGGTCTTCACGCCCTTCTGCTTGAAGTCCGCCATCATCTTCTCGGCGTTCGGAAAGGTGTCGCGGTCCCAGGCCAGGTTGCCCATGGTGCCCTTGACCTCTTTGCCGAACCAGAACAGGTCGAGCACCACCGCGTCCAGCGGAATCTTCTCGTGCGCGAACTTGTCGACCACGGCGCGCGTCTCCGCCTCGCTCTTGTAGCCGAAGCGGCTGGCGAAGTTACCGAAGGCCCAGCGCGGCGGCAGCGGCTGGCGGCCGGTCAGGCTGGTGTAATTGGCCATGACGTCGCCCCAGCTGTCGCCGGCGACCACTTGGTAAGTCTTGCGCCCGCCGATCACCTCGTAGCGCAGCGTGCCGTCCTTGCGGCTGTCGAAGTCGAGGAAGCCGACCTGCGGATTGTCGAAGTGGATCGCGTACTTCTTCGACGAGAGCGCGACCGGGATCGTGAAGTTCAGCAGCGTCGAGGTCTTGCCGTAGCCGTAGTCGGCCTTGTTATAGAGCTGGAAGCGGTTGCCGCGACGGTTCATGCCGACCGCGCGCGCACCGGCGCCATACAGGGCCTCGCCGTCTTCCAGCGCGAATTCGATGGTCTCCAGTTTGTCGCCGCGGGCGTAGCCGCCCTTCTCCGCGACCAGCGGATTGCCCTTGTACAGGTAGCTGATGCGGAAGGGCTTCTTGTCGACCACGACGGTGATGCCTGGCGTCGCGAACTCGATGCGGTTCCCTTCGTTCTTCAGCGTGGCGCCGACGTCGACAGGCGCCAGCACCACGGCATGCGAGGCGGCGTCGAACTGCTGGCCATTCGGAATGAAAGTTGTCTCGACGACATGCGCCGAATACGGCTTGATCAGGTAGCGGCCATCGCTGGTGGCCAGCTCCAGCGTGTTCTGGTTACGGGTGACGCCTTGTAACTGGCGCTCGGCGTTCTGGGCGAAGGCGAGCGGACTGGCGAGCAGGCACAGGAGAAGCCGGGCGATCGTGGTTTTCGTCATGGGGTCTCGGTTTTGATTTGTGAACGGCAAGCGAGAGCATGACAGAAAACCGCGCCATGAAAAAGTGGCAATGTAATTAAATTACAGGATCGGCTCGATGCACCAGCGAGCTTTCCACCCCAGCACGACCTCCAGCCCCGGCGCTCATGTAGCCGGACTTCGTCGCGTCTGCGCGCTCAGCGCAGGTAGGACATCACATTGTTGGCCACACGCGCCGCTTCGGCGTCGGTGAGCGGCAGGCTGCGGAAGGCGGCCCAGGCGTCGCGCGGGCGCACCTCGGCGCCGGCCGCGGCGTCGGAACCGTACAGCACCCGCTCCATGCCGACCTGGCGCAGGCGCCGCACCAGGCGGCGCGCATCGGCGGCCGACAGGCTCGGGCGCGCAAAGGTGGTGACATCGACCCAGACGTGGCGCATGCGCGGGTCGCGCCGCGCGGCGGCATCGGCCAGCACGGCGAGCCCCGCCAGCTGCGGCGCGGCTTCGCGTTCGCCGGAATACGCCACCTGCACCGGCACGTCGGGGGCGTGCGCCAGCAGCTGTTCGATCAGCAGGCGCGCCTCGCGCGTGCCGGTCTCGCCCAACTGCAGCACGATCGCCATGCCGCGCGCATTCGCCGAACGGAACACGCGGCGCAGGCGTTCGACCTGTTCGGGATCGTCCAGCTGGACGCCGCCTTCCGCCGGCTGCAAGCGGATGGCGCGGCCGAATTCAGGACTGGCGGCGCAGCGCGCCAGCTCGGCCAGCGCATAGTCCTTGAGCGGGTCGACGCTGCACAGCGCCACCAGGCGGTTCGGGTATTCGGCGGCCTGGCGCGCGGCCCAGTCGTTCTCGGCGCGCACCCGCTGGTATTCCTCGCCCGGCGAGCGCACCGGCTGTCCATACACGTAGGCCACCGACAGCACGGCGGCGCGTTCGATGCCGGCGGCGTCGAGCTGCGGGATCACGTCGCGGGCCGACACCGGCCGCATGCTCGGCGAGGACGAGGACAGGAAGGCCGCGGCCGCGGGGCTGTACACGTACTGCTGGTGGTCGGCGAGAGGCGCCGCGGGCACGGCAGGCGCTGCGTTCACCGCGCCGATCGGCAGTCCCTGCACGCCCAGGATCGCGCACAACAAAACGGAAAGACGCCTCATACATACACCTCGCACAGGATGGGCCGGCAGCCAAACTGATACCGGACAAAAGGCCATCTTATCTCATTGGCACGACCGACTGTCAAGATTGCATGATTCATGCGCCTCGCGTAGCATCCCCTGATCCCGCCGCCAGGGCGGACAAAACAAGAGAGCAAGGAGACACATGAAGAACGATATTCCGGCGCAGGTGGGCCAGCCCATCGGCCAGACCCGCTCATTCCTCACGGTCGCGCTGATCGAGCTGTGGGAGCGCTTCGGCTACTACGGCATGCAGGCGCTGATCGTCTATTTCATGGTGCAGCGCCTGGGCTTCGAGGACAGCCGCGCCAACCTGGTCTGGGGCGCGGCGGCGGCGCTGATCTACGTGGCGCCGGCCATCGGCGGCTGGATCGGCGACAAGGTGCTCGGCACGCGCCGCTGCATGATCCTCGGCGCGCTGATCCTGACCCTCGGCTACGCGCTGATGGGCGTCCCCACCACCAACACCTGGATGACCTTCTCCGCGCTGGGCGTGATTGTGGTCGGCAACGGCCTGTTCAAGCCCAACACGGCCAACCTGGTGCGCAAGATCTACGAGGGCGACGATTCCAAGATCGACAGCGCCTTCACCATCTATTACATGGCGGTCAACGTCGGCTCGACCTTCTCGATGCTGGCCACGCCGGCCATCAAGGACTACGTCAACGCCACTTATGGCGGTGAACTCGGCTGGCATGTGGCCTTTGCGGCGTGCAGCGTCGGCCTGACCATCGGCCTGCTCACCGTGGGCGTGCTGCGCAAGACCATCGGCCATATCGGCTCGCCGCCGGATGCCGAACCGCTGCGCATGAACCGCCTGCTAGCGGTGCTGGCGGGCGGTGTGCTGGCGGTGGCGGCATCGGCCGTCATCCTCGAGTACCGCGAACTGGCGCGCGCCTTTGTCTACGTCGCCGGCCTGGTCGTGCTGGGCATCTTCTTCCACCTGATCCGCACCAGCCAGCCGAGCGAGCGCGCCGGCCTGATCGCGGCCCTGGTGCTCACCCTGCAGACCGTGTTCTTCTTCATCTTCTACCAGCAGATGTCGACCTCGCTGTCGCTGTTCGCGCTGCGTAACGTCGACCTCGAGTTCACCGTGCTGGGCGCCCACCTGTGGACCTGGTCGCCGGCCCAGTTCCAGGCGCTGAACGCGATCTGGATCATGGTCCTGAGCCCGGTGCTGGCCTGGATCTACACCCATGCCGGCAGCAGCGGCAAGGACATCTCGATCGCCGGCAAGTTTGCGCTCGGCTTCGCGGTGGTGGCGGCCGGCTTCTTCACCTACGGCGTCGCCGGGGCGTTTGCGGTGAACGGCCTGACCTCGTCCTGGATCATGATCGCGGGCTACGGCCTGTATTCGCTGGGCGAACTGCTGGTGAGCGGCCTGGGCCTGGCCATGATCGCGCGCTACGTGCCGGCACGCATGGGCGGCTTCATGATGGGCGCCTACTACGTCGGCGTCGGCATTTCGCAGTACCTGGGCGGGCTGGTGGCGAACATTGCCGCGGTACCGGAAGGGATGACGGATCCGCTGCAGACGCTGACGGTCTATACGAGCCTGTTCAATAAACTGGGAATGGCGGCGATTGTGTGCACTCTGATTGCGCTGGCGGCGCTGCCCTTGATGCGTCGTCTCACCGCGACGCACCACGCGCATCAATGATGTTCGTTTGACGGGGTGGGCGGCATAGCGGCTACGCGCCCCGGCCCACCCTACGGTATGATGCTGGATCAGATTTTTCGGATTCCGGCATGTCCCTTCCTATCCCCACCGAGACCCACACCGCGCACGCCCTCCAGGTTGCGCAGCGTGTCCACGCCATCGAACCGTTCCGCGTCATGGAAATGGTCAAAGCCGCCGGCGAAATGAAGCGCAGCGGTATCGACGTCATCAGCATGAGCGTGGGCGAGCCCGACTTCACCGCGCCCGACATCGTCGCCCACGCGGCCATGGAAGCCATCAAGGGCGGCATCACCCAGTACACCGATTCGCTCGGCCTGCGCGAACTGCGCGAGGCGATCGCCGGCCACTACGCGGCCGTGCACGGCCTCGACATCGATCCGCGTCGCATCGTCGTCACGGCAGGCGCCTCGGCCGGCCTGCTGCTGGCCTGCGCCGCGCTGGTCGCCGACGGCGACGAGGTCTTGATGCCGGACCCGTGCTACCCATGCAACCGCCACTTCGTCTCCGCTTTCGGTGGCAAGCCGGTGCTGATCCCTGCGGGAAGCAGCGACCGCTACCAGTTGAGCAGCGCCCACGTCGACGCCAACTGGAGCGCGCGCACGCGCGGCGTGCTGGTGGCCTCCCCCTCGAACCCGACCGGCACCTCGATGACGCCGGAGCAGCTGCGCGACATGCTGGCGGCAGTGCGCGCACGCAGCGGCTTCGCCATCATCGACGAGATCTACCAGGGCCTGTCCTACGACCACAAGCCCGTCAGCGCGCTGGCGCTGGACCCGGACGTCATTACCGTCAACAGCTTCTCGAAGTACTTCAGCATGACCGGCTGGCGCCTGGGCTGGCTGGTGGTGCCGGAAGCGCTGGTGCCGACTTTTGAAAAGCTGGCGCAGAACCTGTTCATCTGCGCGCCCACCGTAGCGCAGCAGGCCGCGCTGGCCTGCTTCACCCAGGAAGCGCTGGAGATTTACGAGGAGCGGCGCCGCGAGTTCCAGCGCCGCCGCGACTACCTGGTGCCGGCCCTGCGCGAGCTCGGCTTCCAGGTGCCGGTGATGCCCGACGGCGCCTTCTACGTGTACGCCGACATCAGCGCCCTGACCCATGCGCACGCCAACGACAGCACCGCCTTTGCCTGGTCGGTGCTGCGCGAAGCCCATGTGGCGATCGTGCCGGGAGACGATTTCGGATTTGCGGCGCCTAGCCGCCATGTGCGCTTCTCGTACGCGACGAAGCTGGAGCGTATCGAAGAAGCGGTAGAGCGCCTGGCGCGTTTCCTTCGCGGCTAGTCAGGCGCCCTGCCGGACCTCGCGCGCTTCGCCGACCAGTTCGAGCAGGGCGTCCGGCGCGGCCGGCTTGACCAGGTAGCGGTCGAAGCCGGAGCCCAGCGCGCGTTCGCGGTCTTCATTCTGGCCGTAGCCCGACAGGGCGATGGCGAACGGTGTGTCCGCGCCCTCGCTGCCGCGCAGGCGCTTGACGACTTCCAGTCCATCCAGCCCGGGAAGGCCGATATCGCAGATGACGATGTCGAAGCGCCGCGCCTGCGCCGCCGCCAGGCCCGCGTGCCCGTCGTAGGCCACCGCCACTTCATGGCCGGCCAGTTCCAGCAGCGTACGCATGGTGTCGCAGGCGTCCACATTGTCTTCGATGAGCAGGATGCGGCAGGCGCCTTCGGCGGTGCTCGGCCCGGCCGGAAGTTCAGGGGCCGGGGTGAGCGTGGCCGACAGCGGCAGACGCACCGTGAAGGTGCTGCCCTCGCCCTCGCCCGCGCTCTCGGCCGCCACCGTCCCGCCATGCATGCCGACCAGGTTGCGCACCACGTTCAGGCCGATACCCAGCCCTCCTTCGGAACGCGCCAGCGAGCGTGGCCCCTGGATGAACAGGTCGAAGATCTGCGGCAGCATGTCGCCGGCGATACCGGAGCCGTTGTCGCTCACCTGCACCACGACCTGCTCGCCCTCGCGCCAGGCGTGCAGCCCGATGCGGCCACCGTCGCGGGTGTACTTGGAGGCGTTGCCGAGCAGGTTGGCGAAGACCTGGATCAGGCGCACCGGGTCGCCGTCGATGGTCAAGGCCTCGTCGGGCAGCGCGACGTCCAGCTGTTGCCCGCGCTCGCGGATGCGCGGCGCCACCGTTTCGATCGCCTGGTCGAGGGCGCCCGCCAGCGCCAGCGGACGCACCGAGAGGGTGATCTTGCCGCTGCTGATGCGGGCAGCGTCGAGCAGGTCGTCGAGCAGGTGCGCCATGTGGTCGACCTGGCGCCGCACCACCCCGGCGACGTGAGACAGCTGGACCGAGGAACCTGCCAGGCTCCCCAGCAGGCTGGCCGACATGCTCAGCGGCGCCAGCGGATTGCGCAGCTCGTGCGCCAGCATGGCGAGGAACTCGGTCTGGCGGCGGTTGGTGGCTTCGGCCAGGTCGCGCAGGGACTGGGCGCTGACGGTCGCCAGCACCAGGTTTTCATTCGCTTCGCGCAGCTGGACGACCTGCTCTTCCAGCAGGTCGCGTTCGCGCGCCAGGATCCGCGCTTGCGACAGCTCGGCCTCGAGGACCGCGATGCGCTGCCGCAGCTCCTGCTGGTCTTGCGACGGGCCGGCGGAGCACTCGCTATCGCCCATCAGGGAACGTTGTTCGGATGCGACGCCTAATTCATCAAACGTTCCCATGTGTCCTCACTCGCCCCGGTTGGCGCGGTCCGTGGCGCCGAACAGCACGCCGTTGACGGGGGCCGCGATGGGGTCGATCTCGAGCCCCTCGTCCGTGATCCGGTACTCGCGGACATCGGTGCTGTGGCTGGTCCCGCGCACCTTGACCACCGACATGTACTTGCGTACCTGGCCATCGCTCTCGGCGTAGCGCATGCCCACGACGGCATCGGTGATGTAGGCCATATCCGGCCGGGTGTAGTTCATGTTGATCACCGGTTCGTCGAGGCCGATGGTAACCAGCACCGTGACGCCGCGTTTGGCCAGGCTGCTCAGCATGCGGAATACACCGTCGCGCAGGTCGCGCCGGCATTCGGGCGCCAGGTACAGGTTCACCTCGGACAGCGAATCGATGACCACGCGGCTGGCCTTGCTGCGGTCGATCGCGGTCAAGAGCTCGTCTTCCAGCTCTTCCATCGTCAGGTCAATCAGGCGGCTTTCCACCACATGCACCTTACCTGAACGGACCATGTCCGCCAGTTCCGCATTGCGCAGGCGCGCGGTGCCCTTTTCAAAGCACATCAGCACGCCGTTCTCGCCGCGCGCGGCGCCGGCCTGCAGGAAGCGCGTGCCGATGATGGTCTTGCCCGAGCCGGTCGGGCCGATGACCAGCATCGAATGGCCCTGCGGCAGGCCGCCGTGGAGAAGTTCGTCGAGGCCGGGCGTACCGGTCGGGATGCGCAGTGGATTGACGTCCACCGCGGGACCCGGTGCGCGATCCGCAGCCAGCGGCGGCAACATCCGCGGGTAGATGCGCAGCCCGTGGTCCGTGATGCGGAAGGTGTGCGAGCCCGACATGTGGGCCTGGCCGCGCATCTTGACGATGCGGACCTTGCGCACGATGGCAGCGCGCTCGGACTGCTGGCTCAGGGCGATCACGCCGTCGGCCACCGTCATGATCGGGTTTGCTTCGGTATCGTCGTGCTGGTACTCGCCGATCAGGAAGGTGGTCGCCATCCAGCTGGTCATGCGGGTGCCGAGCTCCTGCACGAAGTGTTGCAGGTCGCTCATGCCCTCGTTGCCGTTGCGGGCGGTCTGGATGACCGAACGGAAGGAATCGACGAACACCAGGCTCGGGCCGAATTCTTCGACTTCCCGGGTGATGCGCTCGAGCACGCCGTTGAAGTCTCCGGCGCGCAGGTCATTCGTCAGGTTGACATAGCGGATGGCGCTGCCGACCTTTTCCATGTCGAAGAAGGAATACTGCTGCTGGTAGCGCAGCATCTTCAGGGGCGGTTCGCCCAGCACCGTGAAGAACAGGGCGCGACGTTCGGGGGTGGCCAGCGCGAACATCATCTGGTGCGCCATGGTCGTCTTGCCGCAACCGGGTGATCCGGTGATCAGGTTGAACGAATACTCGTTCAGTCCACCGCCCAGGAGAATATCGAGCCCGGGTACACCCGTGGCCAATTTTCCCAAGCTTACTTTGTCGCTCATTTATTTCTGCTCCTGTGCATTCTTCTGCAGGCTTGCCGCCATGTCCGGAGTGGCCGTTGCCGACGCGAGCAGGCGCTGCGTCAGCCCCTCCCCAATCAGTGCGGCAAGCAATTGGGTGAAGGTACGCAGCAAGGCGTCGTTGGTGGCTGCCGCCCGCTCGGCGTCGACCAGGGCCATGCGTTCTTCCAGCGCGCCGAAGAGCTGCTCGGGCGAGCGGCACGGCTGCTGTGGGATCAGCCAGGCGTAGTCGGGCCCCACCACATGGCAGGCGCGGCTGAACAGCGCACAGAAACCGCTTTCGCCGATGAGCGGGCAGAGCTGCTGAGCAATGCGCCGCCACGGCGACAGCAAGCTGGCGCACTCCGTAGCCTGTCCTGACGGGCCCTTGCTAGTCATCATGTCTTCGTTAAGGAACAATGTATGCCGCTTTTCGTTAATCTTTCCCGCGAACGGGTGTCGCCCCCGCTTTCGGTATAGGGGCATTATAGCCTGTGACGCAACTGCACTGGCCATTTTGCAATGTTGTATCTATGTATTTAGTGCGCAGCAAGTCTATCCCCGCTAAGATGGATATTGCCGAGCAATAAAGCTCTTTTGATGTGGAACAACAAACATGAATAAAAAGCTGGGCGCCGTCCTTCCGGCGGTATGCATAGTGTTGAGTTTGGCTGCGGGCCCCGCAGGCGCCGCGACCCATGCGGACGAACGCTTCAAGACAATCTACACCAAAGAGTGGAAATGGCGGATTTCGGAGCGCCTGGCCCGTGCGGAGGACGAGCGCGGCGTCAGCCCGACGATCGCGCGCGTGGATGCAGCGGCGCAGGAGGCGCGCCGCGCCTACTGGGAAGGCATTCTCAAGGAGCTCGACACCATCAAGCCGGCCGACCTGTCGAAGGACGAGCGGGTCAACTTCGCCGTGTACCGCGCCCAGATCGCCGCCCTGGCGGACGCCCAGCGCTTCCGCGAGTTCGAGCAGCCGGTGAACGCCGACAGCGCCTTCTGGACCAACGTCACTTATAGCGCGCGCCGTCCGTTCAAGACGGTCGAGGACTACCACAACTACCTGAAGCAGCTGGCCGCCCTGCCCGACTATTTCACCCAGGAGACCGCCAACATGCGCGCCGGCCTGGCGCGCGGTTTCACGCCCCCGCAGGTCACGCTGCAGGGCCGCGACGTGGCCCTGGTGCCGATCGCCGAAGCCAAAACCCCGCAGGAGACGGTGTTCTTCAACCCGTTCAAGACCATGCCGGCGACGGTGCCCGTCCCCGAACAGGAAGCCTTGAAAACCCAGGCCGCCGCCGTGATCCGCGAGCAGGTGCAGCCGGCCTACGCAAAGATGCTGGCCTTCTTCCGCAGCGAATACCTGCCCAAGGCGCGCACCACGCTCGCCGCCGAGTCCATGCCCGGCGGGAAGGCCTATTACCAGTCGAAGATCGTCGAGTTCACCACCACCAACCTCACCGCGGAGCAGATCCACGCCATCGGCCTGTCCGAGATGGCGAAGATCCGCGCCGAGATGATGGACACCATGAAGAAGGTCGACTTCAAGGGCGACCTGCCGGCATTCCTGGCCTTCCTGCGCACCGATCCGCAGTTCTACGCCAAGACACCTAAGGAACTCCTGATGCACGCGGCCTGGACCGCCAAGAAGTTCGACGCCAAGGCCGACCAGTACTTCGGCTACCTGCCGCGCCGCCGCTTCGCGATCCTCCCGGTGCCGGACGACCAGGCGCCGTTCTATACGGCGGGCCGCGGCGGTTCCGGCTCCTACTGGGTCAACACCTGGAACCTGCCGGCGCGCGCGCTCTACAGCCTGCCCGCCCTGACCCTGCACGAATCGGCGCCGGGGCACGCCTTCCAGATGCCAGTGGCGCAGGAACAGAAAGGCGTGCCGAACTTCCGCCGCGCCTACATCTCGGCCTTCGGCGAAGGCTGGGCCCTGTACTCGGAGCGCCTGGGCGTGGAGATGGGCATCTACGAGACCCCCTACGAACACTTCGGCATGCTGAGCTACCAGGCCTGGCGCGCGTCGCGCCTGGTGGTCGACACCGGCATCCACGCCAAGGGCTGGACACGCGAGCAAGCGCAGAACTACCTGATGGAGAACACGGCGCTCGCCAAGCATGAGGTGGAGACGGAGGTCGACCGCTATATTTCGTGGCCGGGACAGGCGCTGTCTTACTACCTGGGACAGATGGCGATCCAGGAAGCGCGGGCGCGCGCGGAAAAGGCGCTGGGGCCGAAGTTCGATATCCGGAACTTCCACGATACCGTGCTGCAGCTGGGCTCGGTGCCGTTGCCGGTGCTGCAGCAAAGGATCGATGCGTTTATTGCGGAGGGGGGGCCGAGTCCGTATCCGAAGGAAGGCTAACTCGGTTCGCAGAACACTTGGATCCCGGCCTGCGCCGGGATGACGTTGGTTTAGATTGTGAGATAGCTAGCGTTATTAGTACCTGTAGCTTTGAAACCGTCATCCCGGCGCAGGCCGGGATCCAAGTTAAGCCCGCTTACTCGAACAGCTTGAACTTGAGCTGAAACGACACCCCACCATACAAGCGGTCCTTGTACGTCGGGATGATCCCCACATTCAGCCCCACCCGCTTGTACTCATAAGTCAGCGTCGGAATCGCTGCCGGGAACCAGCCGCCATTGCGCATGTTCGGATAGCCGTCGAAAGCCGCCACCGCCACGCCGACGCGCACTGGCCCCACCGCATACGGCTGCCAGATCAAGCCCGCATAATTCGACCATTGCCGGTCGCTGTTGTAGAAGCGCCCAACCGTGGCGGCCATGGTGCCGCTCCAGCGGTACTCGGCGCCCAGCCCCTTGTTGGCGCCGTTCAGGTCCTTGTCGCTGTCGAAGTGCGCGGTGGCGAAGCCGGTGTCGAGCCAGAATTCGCTCTTCGGCGCCGGATCGATCTTGGTGAACAAATCATCGGCCTGCGCCAGCGGCGCTGCCAGCAGCACGGAAAGGAAAAGTGCGCGCATCAGTCGTCGGCCTTCGGATCGAGATCGGGGAACATCACTTCGGTAAAGCCGAAGCGGGAAAAGTCGCGGATGCGCATCGGGTACAGAATGCCCAGCAGGTGGTCGACTTCGTGCTGCACCACACGCGCATGGAAACCCTCGGCGTCGCGCTTGATGACATTTCCATATTGATCGAAGCCTTCGTAACGCAGCTTGGTATAACGCGGCACGCTGCCACGCAGGCCAGGGACCGACAGGCAGCCTTCGAAGCCCTCTTCCATTTCTTCGGACAAGGGCGTGAGCACCGGATTGATCAGGACCGTCTCCGGCACCGGTGGCGCGCTTGGATAGCGCTGGTTTTTCGCGAAGCCAAAGATCACCAGCTGCAGGTTGGCGCCGATCTGCGGCGCAGCCAGGCCGGCGCCGTTCGCCGCATGCATGGTCTCGAACATGTCCGCAACCAGGGCGTGCAGTTCGGGCGTGTCGAAACACTCCACCTTCTCGGCCACGCGCAGCAGGCGCGGGTCGCCCATGCGCAGGATTTCGCGGACGGCCATGATTACTTCCCTTGCTCCAGCAGGGCCATCAGGCTGGCCCGGAAGCCTTCCGCGGTTTCCGGGTGCTTGAGGCCAATGGCGGCGGTCGCCTTCAGGTAGCCGAGCTTGGAACCGCAGTCGTAGCGCTGGCCGTCGTAGCGGTAGGCCAGCACGCGCTCGGCCTGCATCAGCGCGGCGATGCCGTCGGTAAGCTGGATCTCGCCGCCGGCGCCGGTGCCGAGGTTTTCCAGGTAGCCGAAGATCGAGCCCGACAGCACGTAGCGGCCGACCACGGCCAGCGTCGACGGCGCCACTTCCGGCGCCGGCTTCTCGACGATGCCCGAGACCAGCTCCAGGCCCGGACGATAGCTCGACGCGCTAACGATGCCGTACTGGCGGGTGTTCTCGCGCGGGACGTCCTGCACCGCCAGGATGCTGGAGCGCTCGTAGGCGTACAGGTCGGTCATCTGGGCCAGCACCGGCTTTGTACCAGCGTTGGTGTCCATGAAGTCGTCCGCGAGCAGCACGGCGAAGGGCTCGTCGCCGATCACGGGACGCGCGCACAGCACCGCGTGGCCCAGGCCCAGGGGGGCCGACTGGCGGATGTAGATGCAGTTGACGTTCTTCGGGATCACATTGCGCACGAGGTCGAGCAGCGCCTGCTTGCCATGCGCTTCCAGCTCGGCCTCGAGCTCGTAGGCCTTGTCGAAATGGTCCTCGATGGCGCGCTTGTTGCGGCCGGTGATGAAGACCATCTCGGTGATGCCGGCCGCCACCGCCTCTTCGACGGCATACTGGATCAGCGGCTTGTCGACGATCGGCAGCATCTCTTTCGGCTGCGCCTTGGTGGCGGGCAGGAAGCGGCTACCGAGGCCGGCGACCGGGAATACGGCTTTGCGAATGATGGTCATGCGGTTTTCCTTTTCATTGTCCCAGCAGTGCCAGCAGGCCTGCTTCGTCGAGGACGGTGACACCCAGTTCTTCGGCCTTGGCAAGCTTGCTGCCTGCTTCGGCCCCAGCCACTACGTAGGAGGTCTTTTTCGACACCGAGCCCGACACCTTGCCGCCGGCGGCTTCGATCAGGGCCCCGGCCGCATCGCGGCTCATGGTCGGCAGCGTCCCGGTCAGCACGAAGGTCTTGCCGGATAAGCTTCCTTCAGCGGCCGCTTCTTCCGGCAGCTGGGCCAGCAGTTCGGCGCGCAGCTTCGCCAGCACAGCGATCTTCTCGCGGTTCGCCGGCAGCGCCATCCATTCTTCCAGCGACGCGGCGACGTTGGCCGGCAGCCCGAACACGCCGAACACGTTCAGGTGCGCCAGCGCGTCCAGGGTCTGGCCGGCGGTGATCAGCTGGCGCGCACGCGGCTCGGTCAGTTTCGGGATGCCGAGCGCCGCCAGCAGATTGACTTCGTCGAGCTTCTCGCGCAGCTGCGCCTTGGGCGCATGTTCGCCCTGGGGCGCCACGCCGGCCGCGAGCAGCGCATCGATCTCCTGCTGGTTCTTTTCTTCCGCGAAGAATTCGGCGATGGCTTCCGCCACGGTGCCGCCGATGTCCGGCAACACGCGCAGCAGCGCTTCCGGCGCCTGGCGCACCAGCTCGAAGCGTCCGAGCCAGTCGGCCAGAGTCTTGGCGGTCGATTCACCCACGTGGCGGATGCCGAGCGCGAACAGCAGGCGCTCCAGCGGCGGATTTTTGCTGGCGGCGATGGCTTCCAGCAGGTTATCGGCCCACTTGGTAGCGACCTTGCCCTGCTTGACAGTTTCCGGCGTAGTACCGTCGCGTTCGTCGGCCATGCGCTTCATCTGCAGCAGGTCGTCCAGCGTCAGCTTGTACAGGTCGGCCACGCCGTGGATCAGGTTGCACTCGACCAGGCTGTCGATGTAGCGGTCGCCCAGGCCTTCGATGTCCATCATGCGGCGGCCGGCGAAGTGGCGGATTGCTTCCTTGCGCTGGGCGGCGCAGGTCAGGCCGCCGGAGCAGCGCGCCACCGCCTCGCCCTCTTCGCGCACCACGTGCGAGCCGCACACGGGGCAGGCATCGGGCAGCTTGTAGCGCATCGGCTCAGGTTTCGGACGGCGCTCCAGCACCACCGACAGGACTTCGGGAATCACGTCGCCGGCGCGGCGCACGATCACGGTGTCGCCCACGCGCACGTCCTTGCGCAGCACTTCGTCTTCGTTGTGCAGGGTCGCATTGGTGACGGTGACGCCGCCCACCGAGACTGGCACCAGGCGCGCCACCGGTGTGATGGCCCCGGTACGGCCCACCTGCACGTCGATCGCCGAGACGGTCGTCAGCGCTTCCTCCGCCGGAAACTTGTGGGCCAGCGCGAAGCGCGGTGCGCGCGAGACGAAGCCGAGCGCGGCCTGGTCGGCCACGCTGTCGACCTTGTACACGACGCCATCGATCTCGTAAGGGAGCGCACTGCGCTTTTCACCGATGCCGCGGTAATAGCCCAGCAGGCCGTCGCGGCCGCTGACCACGGCGCGTTCTTTCGACACCGGCAGGCCGAGGCGGTCGAACCACTCGAGCACACCCGAATGCGTCTCCGGCAGCTCGGCGCCTTCGAGGCGGCCGATGCCGTAGGCGAAGAAGCGCAGTTTGCGCTGGGCCGTGATGCGCGCATCCAGCTGGCGCAGGCTGCCCGCGGCTGCGTTACGCGGGTTGGCAAATTCCTTTTGGCCGGCGTCGCGCTGGCGCTGGTTCAGGCGCGCGAAGTCGTCCTTGAACATCAGGACCTCGCCGCGCACTTCCAGCACGGCGGGCACCTCGTCGCCATGTAGGCGCAGCGGAATCACCTTGACGGTGCGGATGTTGGCGGTCACGTCCTCGCCGGTGTAGCCGTCGCCGCGCGTCGCGGCCTGCACGAACACGCCGTTCTCGTAGCGCAGGCTGATCGCCAGGCCGTCGAACTTGAGTTCGGCCGAATACGCGACTTGTTTGACTTCCAGACCATCGCGCACGCGGCGGTCGAAGTTCTCGACGTCTTCGTCACTGAAGCCGTTGTTCAGCGAGAGCATCGGCACCGAGTGCGTCACCTGCTTGAACTCGGGGATCGGCGCAGCGCCGACGCGCGAGGTAGGCGAATCGTTCTTCACCGCCTGCGGATGCGCGCTTTCCAGCTCCTGCAGTTCCTTGAACAGGCGGTCGTACTCGGCGTCCGGAATGGTCGGCGCGTCGAGCACGTGGTAATTGTAGATGTGGCGGTTCAGCTCCTCGACCAGCCACGCCATGCGGTTCTGGACGTCCTGAGGCACGGTCACGGCCTTACCTCAGACGAACAAGCGCAGTGCGCGGGTGGAACCGGCCGGGATGTCGGAGGCTTCCATCTCCTGATAGAACTCGACCACTTGGCCCTTGATTTCCTCCAGGGCCGCATCTGAGAGCGGCTGCTCGAAGTCGTCGACGATGGTCGCATCCAGGCGCTGCGTGAGCTCCTTGGCGCACTTCGCCATGGCGCCGAAGCCGTCGCGGCTTGGCGCCACGCAGGGCACGTCCAGCAGCAGGGTCAGGCGGTTGGTCGTATCGGCGCCCAGCGTCACATTGGTCGACAGGGTGAACAGCACGCCGCCTTCGCCATCCGGCATCGAGAAGCGGCCGTCCGGACGCACGTCGAAGCCCTGGTTTTCCAGCGCGCCGATCAGGGTCGAGATCGCCCACGGAGCGCCGTTGGCGGCCAGGTTGATGCCCAACTGGGCGTCGTGTCCCGCGACGAAACGGTGCAGGGTGCGCGCTTCGCTCATCACCTCGATCATGTCCGGCACTTCCGGTTCGGCGCCGATCTCGTCGGCCACCGCGCGCAGGCGGGTCACCAGTTCCGAGTATTCGATTTCGTTCAGGGCCGTGGTGCGGGTGGCCATCTGCACGCCCGTCTGCAGCTTGGTGTACACGCCGCCGTGCACGATCGGTTCCCAGTCGCCGCTGACGGCGAAGCCGATGTAGTGGATCGGCTTGTTGCCGACGCGGCGCAGCTTCTGCAGCGAGGGCAGGATTCGGTCGCCGCGCAGGGCGCCTTCGAAGTTCAGCGGGATGATGCAGTCGATCAGCGGGTCGACCAGGCTTTCGGCCAGTTCCGAAGGGGGCGTGTCCGGCTTGGCGCCGGGCAGCGATGCCGCCGGCGCCAGGGTCTCGATCGGGCGCACGCCCGGTGCAGCCGGGGCAGGAGCGGCAGCCGGCGCCGGCGCGACGGTCGGCGCCGCGGTCGGGACTTCCAGCGTACCCGGCTCGACGTCCAGCGGCGCCAGCGGGGATTCCGCACCGATGTCGAGCACCGGCTCCTGGCGCTCGACGGCCGTTTCGCCGCTGCGCATCAGGACGTCGTCATGATCCGATGCGAACGCGCGTTCCACGCTCTTGCGGGCCTTGTACTCCTGCCACTTGTTGTAAGAGATGACGCCGGCGACGAACACGCCGCCTGCTGCGATCAGGGTCATTTGTAAGTCAGTCATGCTGCTTGTGCCTCAGTAGCGAAATTCGCGGCGGACTCCATGTCCACCGCGACGATGCGCGATACGCCCTGCTCCTGCATCGTCACACCGATCAGTTGGTTGGCCATCTCCATCGCAATCTTGTTGTGCGAAATGAAGAGGAATTGGGTATGGTCCGACATGCGCTTCACCATGCGGCAGAAGCGCTCGGTATTGGCGTCGTCCAGCGGCGCGTCGACCTCATCCAGCAGGCAGAACGGCGCCGGGTTCAGGCGGAACATCGAGAACACCAGCGCGGTCGCGGTCAGCGCCTTTTCGCCGCCCGACAGCAGGTGGATGGTGGCGTTCTTCTTGCCCGGCGGCTGGGCCATGACCTGCACGCCGGAATCGAGGATCTCGTCGCCGGTCATCACCAGTTTGGCCTGGCCGCCGCCGAACAGGATCGGGAACAGTTCCGAGAAGTGGGTGTTGACGCGGTCGAAGGTGTCCTGCAGCAGATCGCGCGTCTCGCGGTCGATGCGGTGGATCGCATCCTCCAGCGTGCTGATGGCTTCCTGCAGGTCGTTGTTTTGCGAGTCGAGGTAGCGTTTGCGCTCGGTCGCCTGGGCCAGTTCGTCGACCGCCGCCAGGTTCACCGCGCCGAGTGCGCTGATGGCATTGGTCAGGCGCGTCACCTCACCCTGCAGGTATTGCGGCTTCATGTCCGGCGTGAGCTTCTCTTCCAGCTCGGATTCGACCGCGCCGGTGGTGGCCAGCGCCTCGGCGAACTGTTCCTGGTTCAGGCGCGCGGCTTGCTCCTTCAGTTGCATCTCGGTGATGCGGTCGCGCTGCGGCTGCAGGCTGCGCTCGTTGCCCATGCGCGCTTCTTCCATCTGGCGCAGCTGCTGGGTGATCTGGTCGAGCTCATGGCGGGCGTCGGCCAGCGCGCGCTCCTGCGTGCTGCGGCGGTCCAGCAGTTCCTGCAGGCCTTCGTGGGCAGTGCCGGCTTCCAGCGCTTCCAGTTCCAGCTTGCCCGCGCCCAGGCTGGCGGTGACCTGGTCGGCCTGTTGGGTGGCGGTGGCGATATTGCGGCGCAGTTCCTCGATCCGGGTGCGCTGGGCGCGTTCGGCGAACTGGGCTTCCTGCGCGCCACGTTCCAGGTCGCGCAGCTTCTGGCGCGCGTCGGCCAGCAGCTGTTCCTTTTCCATGAAGGCGGTCTGGCCGTCTTCGTGGCTGCCCTGCAGCTCGGCCAGCTCCATGTCGAGCTGCTCGAATTCCTGTTCCGCCTCGGCGGCGGCTTGGCGCTGCTCGGCTTCCTGGGCGGCGATCTCCGACAGGTCGGCCGCGATCTGGCCGCTCCGCTGGTTGAAGCGCGCTTCGATCTCGCTTTGCTTGAGGACTTCGATCTGCAGCGCATGCACTTCGCGCGTCAGCGTGCCCACGCGCTGGCGCGCATCCTGCAGCCGGCGCGTCAGGTCGCTGACGGCAGCGTCGGCGCGCGTGGCGCGGCTCCGCGCGTCGTCCAGCAGCAGGGCTTGTGCGCGCAGCTGCTTGCTGATGTTCTCGATCTCGTGCTGGCGCGCCAGCATGCCGTCCTGCTCCGCATCCGGCGCATGGAAGCGCACGCTCGACGCGGTGACCAGATGGCCCTGGCGTGTGACGAAGGCGCCGCCCTGCGGCAGGCGGCCGCGGTTGGCGAAGGCCTCGGCCGCGTCTTGCGCGACGTAGACGTGGTGCAGCCAGTCGTTCAGGACGCCGCGCAGGCCCGGGTCGTTCAGGCGCAGCAGGCTGGCAAAGGGTTTCAGACCGGGCACTTCGGCGGCCGCGGGCGCTCCCGGTGCCGGCGAATACAACGCCAGGCGGGCCGGCGGCGCGTCGCTGAAGAAGGCCTTGGCCCAGTCCAGGTTCGACATCTCGAGCGCACCGGAGCGCTCGCGCAGCACGGCTTCCAGCGCCGTCTCCCAGCCCTCCTCGATGTCGAGCTTCTGCCACAGGCGCGGCAGGCTGGATAGTTCGTGCTTTTCCAGCCAGGGCTGGACCTTGCCCTGGGTTTGCACGCGGTCCTGCACCTGGCGCAGCGCGGCCAGGCGCGCTTCCAGCTGGGCCGATGCGCTGGACTCCTGCTGGACCTGGGCGTGCGCGTCCTTGCGCTCCTGCTCGACCGCTTCCTGGCGTTCGGTCGCATCCTCCAAGAGCATGGTCTGCTCTTCCAGCGCCAGCTGCTTCTCTTCCTGCTGCATGCGCAGGTTGTCCAGCGTCGCGCTATCCGGCAGGTTCAGGCTATTGCGCTCCTGCTGCAGGCGTTCGCGCCGGCCGGCCAGGCTGGTGAGGATGTTGGCGGCATTGCGCTGGTGGGCGCTGGCCAGTTCGATGCGCTGCTGGACCTGCATGATGCGGGCGCGCGATTCGTTCGAACGCTCCTGGGCCTGGCGCCATGCGGCTTCCAGTTCCGGCACGCGTTCGCCGTGGGCCTCCACCGCGATCTGGGCGCCTTCCGCGCGCGCGCCGAGTTCTTCCAGCGTGATCTCGGCTTCCGCCAGCTGCTCTTCGTATTCCTGGCGCTGCGCCAGCCACTGGTCGCGCTGCGCGCCCAGGGTGCCGAGCTGGGTCTGCAGGCGCGTACGCGACTCGACCACGAACTTGATCTGCGCTTCCAGGCTGCCGATCTCGGAATTGGTCTGGTACAGCGCTCCTTGCGCCTGGTGCAGGCGGTCGCCGATCGCGAAGTGCGACTGGCGCATGTGCTCCAGCTCGAGCTCCACGTTACGCAGCTTCGCGGTTTGCGCTTCGAGTGCGGTCTGCGCCTCTTCCACCTCGCGGAAGTAGCGCAGCTGTTCGGTCTTGGCTTCGTTCTTGCGCAGCAGCCAGAGCAGCTTCTGCTTTTCTTCCTGGTCGCTTTGTAACTGGTGGAAGCGGTTCGCCACGGCGGCCTGGCCTTCGAGCTTTTCCAGGTTGGCGTTCAGCTCGCGCAGGATGTCTTCCACCCGCAGCAGGTTCTCGCGCGTGTCCGACAGCCGGTTCTCGGTCTCGCGGCGGCGTTCCTTGTACTTGGAGACGCCCGCGGCTTCCTCCAGGAAGACACGCAGCTCTTCCGGGCGCGATTCGATGATGCGGGAGATCATGCCCTGGCCGATGATGGCGTAGGCGCGCGGGCCCAGGCCGGTGCCGAGGAAGATGTCCTGGATGTCGCGCCGGCGCACCGGCTGGCCGTTGATGTAGTAGGTCGAGGTGCCGTCGCGCGTCAGGGTGCGCTTGACCGCGATCTCGGCGTACTGGCCCCACTGGCCCGCCGCCTTGCCCATGCTGTTGTCGAACACCAGTTCGACCGAGGCGCGGCCGGCAGCTTTGCGGTAGGTGGAGCCGTTGAAGATCACGTCCTGCATCGACTCGCCGCGCAGTTCGGAGGCCTTGGATTCGCCCAGCACCCAGCGCACGGCGTCGATGATGTTCGACTTGCCGCAGCCGTTCGGGCCGACCACGCCGACAAGCTGGCCGGGCACCTGGAAATTGGTGGGATCGACGAAAGACTTAAATCCCGACAATTTGATGGAGGAAAGGCGCACGTTGCTTCGGCAGGGCTAGAGAGTGATCAAAGGCCCCATCATACCATTTGTTGCTTGCATTTCGGCCAAGATTGAGACTTGCGAACTCGACAATCCACCGGGCGGGGCCGGTGTGACGATTCAGCCGGCCTGGGTGGTGGTGTGCGAGGGGTCGTTCATGGCGGCTTCGCCCGCCGCCTGGGTCAGCACGCGGCCGACCACGCCTTCGGGCGCCAGCACCCGGATGCTGCCGGTGCGGAAGGCTTCCGCCAGGCGCTCGGCCGGCAGCGAGAAGGCCTCCTGGCGGCCGGCGCCGGAGAAGATGAAGAGGGTGCGCAGCGGGCTGACCCAGGCCAGGCGCAGCTTGCGCACTCCGGCCGCGCCGCTGAATTCGACCCGCATGCCGCGCTCGAGCGTCGCCAGCTGGGTGGCGGCAGGATCAAGCGGCGCCTCCTCTTCGGCGGCGTCGGCCTGTTCCAGCGCGATGCGGCGCAGCGCGTCCTGCTGGGCGGCTTCCACCGCCAGTTCCAGCTGGCGCTCAGGCGACACCTCGAGCGGCGCACGCACGATGGCGGCGTGGCACTCGGCCAGGCCGGCGAAGAACTGCAGGCGCTCGGAGTCCTGCCACTGGATGGCGTCCAGCCACTTGTTGAGGGTGGTGAGCAGGGCCGGCAGGCTCTTGATGAGCGCCTTGCGCTGCTCTTGCGTGGCCTTGGGCTTGACGCTCCAGATCAGGTCATCCATGGCGCGGGTGGCGTTATCGACCGCGCCCGGTTTGCTGTCCTCGATGGTGTAGGCCAGGGTCAGGACCGGGGTCCAGCGCTGTTCCAGGAAGGTGCCGACCAGCGCCACCACTTCGTCGCCGGCCAGGCGCAGCGCCACCGCCTTCTTCGCCGAACGGGTCGCCGCGGCCTGCTTTTCCTGGCGCGTGGCCTGGGCGATCGGGCCGGCGATCGCGGCCGCCTCCTGCTGTTCGCGCTCGGCGATGCTCGCTTCCAGGTCGGCCACGGCGGCGGCGAACGCTTCCGGCTGCGCCTCCTGGCGCACCTTGTCGACGCTGCGCTGCATGGCCCGATAAACCGGATCATCCGGGCTGGCGCCCTGCTCCCAGCCGGCCTGCGACAGCAGGTCGAGCATGCGCCGCGCCGGGTGCGCCTCTTCGAAGAAGAAGCTGCGGTCCTTGAGCGCGGCCTTCAGCACCGGCACCTGCAGGAAGGCGATCAGTTCGCGCGTCTCCTGCGGGATTGACTCGTCGACCAGCACGGTCTCGAAGATACGCGAGAGCAGGTCGAGCGTGGTCTCGTCGCCGCGCGACAGGCTGCCCTGGGGCAGGCTCTGTTTCAGGCGCGGCAGGTAGAACACTTCGTGTGGCACGGCCTGCGCCGCAGCGCCCGCGCTCGGCGCGGCCGGCACCGCGGCGGCCAGCTTTTCCAGCATGTCGACCAGCGAGGCCGGCACCACGATGCCCGCCCCCTGCCCCGGCGCCGCCTGAGGGCCAGCCGGCGCGAAGGCAGCCGGGACGACCGGCGCCTGGCCCGCCACAACCGGACCGATGGCCGCGGCGGCGGCGCTCGCGAAACCGCTGGCCGCACTGGGCCGCCAGCCGCCGCTGCCCTGCGGCAGATTGGGAATCACGGGGATGTCGAGTTCGACGCCAGGGACCGGATCGGCCGCGCCGAACAGCTGGCGCAGCTGCTGCGAGACGGCGGCGTCGCGGCGCCGGCGCTCGGCCTTGGCGGCGGCGCTGTCGTCGGTCTTGGCGAAGCGCTCGTCGCGCTCGCGGGCGCGCGCCGGCTTGAGTTTCTCGTTGAGGGCGTCAAGGATCGGGTCCAGATCGAACACGATGGATGGCCGCAGCAGCGGCAGGACCAGTTCGTGCGACTCTTCGGACGGTTCGAATTCGCGCCAGGCTTCCTGCAGGGCGCGCAGGAAGACTTCGGGACGGAAGGGATTGTGCGTGGCGCGCACCAGCTCGCGCCCGAGCAGCACGCCGAGGCGCACACCCAGGCTGGCCAGGCGTTCGGACTGCTGGATGTCGAAAGGACGGCTGATCGCGGCGAAGGCCAGTTGCTGGTCCATCTCCTCCATCGGCACCAGGCTGAGGGTCAGCGGACTTGCCGCTTCACGCTTGGACGCAGGCGCCAGCAGCGCCACTTCCTTGCGCAGGGCGAGCTCGATGCCGGTCGAGGCCAGGTGCACGAAGGCGTAGGCGTTGTCCTTGAGGAGATTGCCGGAGCGGATGCGGCGGACGGCTTGCTGCGGGTCGGGCCCGGCCGCGGTCATGTCCAGCAGCACGGCGCTCATGCGGGTGACCATGTCCATCAGCCCTTCGGCAGCCAGGCCGGCTGCCAGCACGACGAGCTCGTCCAGCGTCGCCTGCTGCGCAGCGGCGGCCTTGCGGACGGCGGGTGTCTGGGCGGTATTCACGGCCTTGGCGGATGGACGGGGTCGATGCTTGCATTGTGCCAGATTATTTCCACATAGCAATAGGAAAGATGCATATCGGCTGAGATAGCCCGGCTGGTGTGGCGTTTTTCGCCACACTTCGGGCTGAATAAATGCCTTGAGAATGTCGGTAGGCGTCCTACACTGGATCACGCCGTGGTCCGATACCGGTTCATCCATACGAATCGCATGATGGGTCGACCGGTAATGCAGCGGTAACGATCCGCAGCCCGGCAGCAGGACATTTCCCCCACAGTGAAAGGAAATATGATGGCCTCGAATCAAGGTAAGTCGAAGCAAGGCGGCAGCTCGCAGCAGCATGCCGAAGCCGGTCGCCAGGGCGGCAGCAAGCAGTCGGGTTCGGGCTCGGGCTCGCGTTCGGGCGGCAGCGGCGGTAGCGGCGGCACCCGCGGCGGCACCCCGGAACAGCACGCCGAAGCCGGCCGTCAAAGCCACAAGAACGACAAGAACCGCTGATCACGCGGCAGGCCGTTCAGGCCTGCCTGGTCAACGTATGTCGCCAGCCCATCGCATCGCGCGATGGGCTTTTTCTTTTAGGTGGACTCAGATATTACGCAGCATGCCGCCTTTGGGCGGACGGAAGTCGCGGATGTCGTTGACCAGGCCAGCGATCTTCGCATCGCGCGAATTCAGGTGCAGGTCGGAATACTGGTGGATAGCCCACTGCTCCGGCGTCAGTTCGACGCACTTGCGCAGGATCGACTCGGTACGCGCATCGTCCGCACGCAGGCCCTCGACAATGATGTTCAATGCATCCGGCCGCGAACCCGGCGACGCGGTCGCGTGCGACTTGTGCACCATGAAGCGCGCCGTCTCGCTGCAATAGCGTTCAGTCCCCGACAGGTACAGGATGACGGCGATCGAGGCCACCGCCCCGCCGTTGTACATGATGAACTTGATCGGCGAATTGGCCAGGAAGTTGTACAGGCACAGCCCGTCGCTGACATAGCCGCCGTTCGACTGCACCAGCACATGCACCGTCTCGATGCCGTCCTCGGTCATCATCGACGCCGCTTCGAACATGCGGTGCACCATATCGCTGTTGACGTCGCCCGACAGTGTGAACCACGCTTCCTTGACCTGCTGTGCTTTGTCTTCGCTCATAGTTTTTCCCACTGCAAAGTGTATGGAATAAGTGTAGCAAATCACGCCCGAAGGCCAATATGGGGCATGCACCAATAGTGCGCGGCAATTCTTTTTGGAAATCACCAATTTCCCCTCTATCCACCCACTGATTGATTGACACCAAACCAATGCTGGCATATCCTCCGCAGTCTTGACCGGGAGAGCGCAGGCACACCTGCCGCCGAAGGGGCACTACCCACAAACTCTCAGGCAAAAAGGACTGGTCAGGGAGCGGCAGCGCACGGCGCGGCCGGCTCACACTCTGGAGAGCGGCCCCGCACACACGGGGCCCACCGAAGGGGCAGGCGGCGCATGCCGCTATCTCTCAGGTACCAAGGACAGAGGGGATACAGGCACCCGCAAGGTGTCACGCACCCCTATTCACTGCCCGAGGATTCCATGACGCTCAAAGCGACCCCGCTCAATTCCGCACACCGCTCCCTCGGAGCCAAGATGGTCGACTTCGGCGGCTGGGACATGCCGGTCAACTACGGTTCCCAGATCGAAGAGCATAACGCCGTCCGTACCGACGCCGGCATGTTCGACGTCTCGCACATGTGCGTGGTGGACCTGAAAGGCGCCAACGTGCGCGCCTTCCTGCGCGGCCTGCTGGCCAACAACGTCGACAAGCTGCAAGTGCCGGGCAAGGCCCTGTACTCGGCCATGCTCAATCTTGACGGCGGCGTGATCGACGACCTGATCGTCTATTACTTCAGCGAAGACTGGTTCCGCCTGGTCGTCAACGCCGGCACCGCCGAGAAGGACGTGGCCTGGATGAGCAAGCAGAATGAGGCCACCAATTCCAGCGTCACCATCACCCAGCGCCGCGACGGCAACGACCCGATTGCCCTGATCGCCGTGCAGGGCCCGAACGCCCGCGCCAAGGTGTGGCAGGTGCTGCCGACCACCCAGGCCGCCTCGGAACCGCTCAAGCCTTTCAACGTCGTGATCGTCCCGGATACGCAATTCGGTGAAGTGATGGTCGCCCGCACCGGCTACACCGGCGAAGACGGCTTCGAGATCGGTGTCTCGGCATCGCAAGTGGAAGCGCTGTGGAACGCCTTTGCCAGCGCCGGCATCAAGCCCGCCGGCCTGGGCGCGCGCGACACCCTGCGCCTGGAGGCCGGCATGAACCTGTACGGCCAGGACATGGACGACAGCGTGAACCCGCTCGACGCCGGCCTGGCCTGGACCGTCGACCTGGTCGCGGAGCGCGACTTCATCGGCAAGAGCGCCCTGCAGGCCAAGGGCCAGCAGGCCAACTTCGTCGGCCTGATCCTGCGCGAAAAAGGCGGCATCCTGCGCGCCCACCAGAAGGTGATCGCCGCATCCGGCAATGTCGGCGAGATCACCAGCGGCACCTTCAGCCCGAGCATGCAGCAGGCGATCGCGCTGGCGCGCGTGCCGATGGACGTCGCTGTCGGCGACACCGTGCACGTCGAAATCCGCGACAAGAAGCTGGCTGCCAGCGTGGTGAAGCTGCCGTTCGTGCGCAACGGCAAGGTCCTCGCAAGCTGATACAGAATAATCAGAACAAACGTTTATACTACCCGCCTCACCAAAGGAGCCTTTACATGAACATTCCAACCGACCTGAAATACACCGAGTCCCACGAGTGGGTGCGCCGCGAAGCTGACGGCAGCCTGACCGTCGGCATCACCGAGTACGCGCAGGACGCACTGGGCGACATCGTGTTCGTCGAGCTGCCGCAGGTCGGCAAGGCATTCACCGCCGGCGATGACGCCGCGGTGGTCGAGTCGGTCAAGGCCGCCAGCGACATCTACGCTCCGGTGTCGGGCACCGTCACCGCCGTCAACCAGTCGGTCGCCGATGCGCCGGACTCGATCAACCAGGATGCCTACGGCGCCTGGCTGTTCAAGCTGGCCCCGAGCGACGCCGGCGCGGTCGACAAGCTGCTGGATGCCGACGCCTACGGCAAGACCACCGGTAACTAATCAGCTATACGGGTGCGCCTCCGGGCGCACCTTTTGTTTTGCGGTTCCGCCCCGATCTGGCGGATTCTCCTCCGATCTCTTCCTGAATTGACCATGACCCGCTCCAGCCTTACCCAACTCGAAGCGCGCGACTCCTTCATCCCGCGCCACATCGGCCCGTCCGAATCCGAACAGGCAGCCATGCTGTCGACCCTGGGCTACGCCACCCGCGCCGCCCTGATCGACGCGGTCGTGCCCGCGAACATCCGCCGCAAGGACACGATGGACCTGGGCCAGTTCGTCGAACCGCGCAGTGAAGAAGAAGCGCTGGCGACCCTCAAGGCGCTCGCCTCGAAGAACAAGGTCATGAAGTCGATGATCGGCCAGGGCTACTACGGCACCCACACCCCGAAGGTCATCCTGCGCAACATCTTCGAGAACCCGGCCTGGTACACCGCCTACACCCCGTACCAGCCCGAGATCTCGCAAGGCCGCCTGGAAGCGATCTTGAACTTCCAGCAGATGATCACCGACCTGACCGGCATGGGCATCGCCAACTCGTCGATGCTGGACGAAGGCACCGCCGCCGCCGAAGCCATGACCCTGCTGCAGCGCGTCGGCAAGTCGTCCTCGAAGGTGTTTTACGTGGCCGATGACGTGCTGCCGCAGACCCTGGAAGTGGTGCGCACCCGCGCCGAGCCGATCGGCGTCGAAGTGCGCGTGATCCCGGCCGGCGAGATCGAAACCCTGAACGAAACCTGCTTCGGCGTGTTGCTCCAGTACCCGGGCGTGAACGGCGAAGTGCGCGACTACCGCGCCGCTTGTGAGCACCTGCACGCCGCCGGCGCAATGGTCGTCGTGGCAGCCGACCTGCTGGCCCTCACCGTGCTGGAAGCACCGGGCGCCTGGGGCGCCGACGTGGTCGTCGGTAACAGCCAGCGCTTCGGCGTGCCGCTCGGTTTCGGCGGCCCGCACGCCGGTTATCTGGCCACCCGCGACGAGTACAAACGCAGCATGGCCGGCCGCCTGGTCGGCGTCACCGTCGACGCCCAGGGCAACCAGGCCTACCGCCTGGCGCTGCAGACCCGCGAACAGCACATCCGCCGCGAAAAGGCGACTTCGAACATCTGTACCGCGCAAGTGCTGCTGGCCGTGATGGCCGGCATGTACGCGGTCTACCACGGCCCGCAAGGCCTGAAGCAGATCGCCACCCGCGTGCACCGCCAGACCGCCATCCTGGCGCGTGGCCTGCAGCAGCTCGGCGTGGAAGTGCTGAACACCACCTACTTCGACACACTGACCATCAAGGGCGACGCAGCCGCGCTGCACGCAGCCGCCGCGAACGCCGGCATCAACCTGCGCCGCGTCGACGACGGCCACGTGGGCGTGTCGCTGGACGAAACCACCACCCGCGACGACCTGGCAGCCCTGTTCGCCGTCTTCGGCAACGGCAAGAACGTCGACATCGACGCCTTGGACGAAGACGTGTCGGACGCCTACCCGGCCGAACTGGCCCGTACCACGGCCTACCTGACCCACCCGACCTTCAACCGCTACCACGCGGAGCACGAGATGCTGCGCTACCTGCGCAGCCTGGCGGACAAGGACCTGGCGCTGGACCGCACCATGATCCCGCTCGGCTCCTGCACCATGAAGCTGAACGCGACCTCGGAGATGATCCCGGTCACCTGGCCCGAGTTCTCGAACATCCACCCGTTCGCACCGAACGACCAGACCGTCGGCTACCGCGAGATGATCGACCAGCTGGAAGCGATGCTGTGCGCCGCCACCGGCTACGCCGCGATCTCGCTGCAGCCGAACGCCGGCTCGCAGGGCGAATACGCGGGCCTGCTGGTGATCCAGAAGTACCACCAGTCGCGCGGCGAAGGCCACCGCAATATCTGCCTGATCCCTTCGTCGGCGCACGGCACCAACCCGGCATCGGCCAGCATGGTCGGCATGAAGGTGGTGGTCACCGCCTGCGACGACAACGGCAACGTGGACCTGGCTGACCTGAAGGCCAAGGCCGAGCAGTACAGCAAGGACCTGGCCTGCGTGATGGTCACCTACCCGTCGACCCACGGCGTGTTCGAAGAAGGCATCCGCGAACTGTGCGAGATCGTGCACCAGCACGGCGGCCAGGTGTATGTGGACGGCGCCAACATGAACGCGATGGTCGGCGTGGCCGCACCGGGCGCCTTCGGCGGCGACGTCAGCCACCTGAACCTGCACAAGACCTTCTGCATCCCGCACGGCGGCGGCGGTCCTGGCGTCGGCCCGATCGGCGTCGGCGCCCACCTGGCTCCGTTCCTGCCGAACCAGTTGTCGACCGGCTACGTGCGTAACGAAGCGGGCATTGGCGCGGTGAGCGCGGCGGCCTACGGCTCGGCCTCGATTCTGCCGATCTCGTGGATGTACATCGCGATGATGGGTGCATCGGGCCTGACCGCGGCGACCGAAGTGGCGATCCTGAACGCCAACTACATCGCCCGCCGCCTGGCGCCGCACTACCCGGTGCTGTACACCGGCCACGACGGCCTGGTGGCGCACGAGTGCATCATCGACCTGCGTCCGCTGCAGGACAAGACCGGCATCTCGAACGAAGATGTGGCCAAGCGCCTGATGGACTTCGGTTTCCACGCGCCGACCATGAGCTTCCCGGTCCCGGGCACCCTCATGATCGAGCCGACCGAGTCGGAGTCGAAGGCGGAGCTGGATCGCTTCATCGAGGCGATGATCACCATCCACGCCGAGATCGTGAAGGTCGAGCGCGGCGAGTACGACAAGATGGACAACCCGCTCAAGGGCGCCCCGCACACCGCGGAAGTGGTGACCGCCGACGACTGGCAGCACACCTACACCCGTGAGGTAGCGGCCTTCCCGGTGGCCTCGCTGCGCAAGAAGAAGTACTGGCCGCCGGTCGGCCGTGCGGACAACGTCTATGGTGACCGTAACCTGTTCTGTGGTTGCGCGCCGATCAGCGACTACGAGTAAGGGACGGCAGAAGGTCCGATAACTTGGAATGGCGGCTCTAGGGCCGCCTTTTTTATTTTTTATTTAGTAATCCGATCAAGCAATTTTCTGAGTCTACCTATATGCCTGACCAATCAACCTCTTCTATGATGTTTGACATTCCGGATGCTGGCGGCGTAAATGAGTCAGAAAAAATCTTGTCTCTACTGTGTCAGAAATCCTTTTTATCACTTTGGTCATTTTCAAACCTTTTCACAGATGAGGATTTACGCGACGGCCGGGGGAGCGGAAAAGAGCTGTGTGACGTGCTCGCGGTTTTCGGTGACGACGTAATTATCTTTTCAGATAAACATATTCACTTCCAGCACGATAAAGAAGTGAAAGTCGCGTGGGGCCGTTGGTACAAAAGAGCTGTAAGCGGGTCGATCAGTCAGCTATATGGAGCAATGAACTGGCTCAAGCGTTTTCCTAGGCGCGCCTACCTTGACGCAAAATGTACGCGGCCGCTTCCTGTCGAAATACCAGCCCCAGAGCGAGCTCGGTATCATCTTATTGCGGTAACAAGAGGTACACTACAAGCATCAAAGAACTTCTTTAATGGCAGACTCGGCACGCCGCTAATTGACACAAGTGTGAAGGGAGACGATCATTTCCAACACCCGTTTGTCGTCGGGTTGCCGAGTCCGACCAAACATTTCGTACACGTCTTCGATGAGGTTTCGCTAGAACTTATTCACGAAGAACTCGACACCATCGCCGATTTAACTGCTTATCTGCGCGCGCGGGAAGAACTATTAACTCAGCGATTTGAAGTAGTTGCGGCTGCCGGAGAGGAGCAGCTACTCGCGGCGTACCTGATGCATATGAATGGGGACGAGCACGCCTTTTTACCGGAAAATCTTCATCTAAGCGAACAGCCCAGTTCTGTTTACTTTGAAGACAGTTTCTTTGAGCGTTTAAAAACTGACGTCGGCTACTTAGCTAAGAAAAAGGCTGACAAGATAAGCTATAGTTGGGATTGGCTGATTGAAAAATTTATTCGATTAGGCGATCCTCAGCTTGTACGACCTGATCTCGAACGGCCTCCGTCAGATCTGGAGAAAGGCCTAAGACTTATAGCTGGGGAGTCTCGGCTCCGCCGCCGAACCCTTGCACATGCAATACGAGATAACTTTGAGCTTTCGATCTCCCGACCATCAGCGCGACGCGTTCGCCTTGTCGCAAACAACGATGAGAATGAGATGCTGTACGTTTTCTTAATCTCCCCCATAAATAACGAAGAATCATATGACGCGTACCGTCGGCGCCGAGCATTTGAGCTCGAAGCTTATTGCCGTTGTGCGAAACTGAGGTTTCCTAAGATTAACGTTTTCGTTGGCATGGCTTTCGATCATCCGGCGAAAATGTACGGAGGAAGTAGTGAAGATCTTATGGTTGTGCAAATTGAGAATCTGTCGCAAGAAGAGCATGACTATCTTGAGAAGGTCCGGGCAGGCCTGGGAATTCTCAACTCTGACATGACCATGCAACACTTTCATGCTTCCGAATATCCTTATCCGACAATTCGAACTCATGAAAGAACAGCAGGACACCAAGTGGGCAGCAAAGGAAAGACTATGAAGTCTGAAGCGAAGCGTCGTCGCATGATGGCCATTAAATCTCGCAAACGAAATAGAAAATAGAGCAGGTTAGCGAGGAATGGTATGAATAATACCGTTCAGCGGAATTGACCATGTGACCAAAGGCGGATTTCAGTAATTCACCCACATTATCGGTGTCTATTTGCGGCTTGAAGCGAGCCGCAGGTGTGAGCGCTCGTGACGGCGGCGCTCCCTGGGCAGGTCCCGGGTAACGATGTCCTCCTTGAGTGGTGTCGTTTCCACCGGCGCCTTTGCCGCCTCCGGCTCGCCCAGGTGGAACGCAGCCACCGTCCGCGACAGCGCCAGCGCCTGCATCTGCAGGGTCCGCGCCGCCGCCGCGGCTTCTTCGACCAGCGCGCAGTTCTTCTGGGTCACCTCATCCATCCGCACGATCGCCTGGTTGACGCCGGCCAGGCTGCCGGCCTGCCCTGCGCTGGCCGTGCCGATGCGGCTGGCCACGTCTTCCATCGCGCTTGCCGCGCCCGCCGCATCCAGGATGCTGGCGCCGGCCTGCGCGGCCCATTCCGCACAGCCTTCGATCTCGGCGATGGTTCCCGCAGCCAGTTCGCGCAGCTCGCGGGCGGCGTTTGACGCCTGCTGGGCCAGCGCCCTCACCTCGCCCGCCGCGTCGGCGAAGTCGCGCCCTTCTCCGCTGTCGCGCGCGGCCGCCAGCGCTGCGTTCAGGGCCAGCGTCCCGGCTTCGCAGGCAAAGGCGTCGATCGCCCCCGCCACATCGGCAGCGCGCGCCGCGCCTTCCTTCACCCGCGCCAAAGTGGCGGCCATGCGCTCGACCGTCTCACCGCCTTCGCGTGCGCTGATGGAAGCTTCCTGCGCCAGCCGGTTGGCAGCCAGCGCACCGGTGGCGGTGACGGTGACGGTTTCGGCCAGCTGCTGCATGCTGGCTGCCGTCTCTTCCAGCGAGCGGCTGCGGAACACGGCGCGGCTGTGCATGCTCAGGTTGCCCAGGGTGATATCGCGCGAGGCGCTGCCGATGCTGCGCGCCGATTCCAGCACGGTGCGCAGGGTGCCGTTCAAGTTGCGGATGCCGGCGTCGAGGGCGCGCGAGGTCTCGCCAATCTCGTCGTCGCCATAGACCCGCTCACCCACGGTCAGGTCGCCGCTCGCCAGGCCCAGGGCCGCCGCGCCGATGCCGCGGATCTCGCGCAGCAGCACGCGCCGAACGGCCACCGTAATCGCCAGCGAAACCCCGACCGCGAGCAGGATCACGAAGGGCATCAGGACGGCCGTCAGGCGGAAATCGTCTGCGGCGCTGCTGGAAGCCTGCTCGGACAGCTCGCGCTCCAGCTTGGCCAGCATCGCCATGCGCTGCACTAGCGTGGAAAACGCGGCCTCCGGCTTGATCATGGCGTTGGCGCCGATGGTCTGGTCGGCATGCGCCAGCTCGACCACTTCGCGCGCCGCGCGCACATACAGGCGGTGCGCTTGCGCTGCCTGCTCGACGTGGCGCCGCTCGGCGCTGTCCGCCGTCTGCCGCACCAGTTCCCCGAAGGCGCGCTCGATCGCGCCGTGCTGGCGGTGGATGTCGGCGATCAGGAGGTCGATGCGCGGACGCGAAAAGCTGCTGCCGAGCCAGGTGAGCAGCTTGTAGGTGTCGGCATGCACGCGCTGGGCCTGGGCCACCAGTTCGGTGGCGCTGCGCATCTGCACCGCGCGCGGGCCGACGATGACCTGCAGCGACTGGTGCTGGCGCACCATGGCCAAGTAGGCGCCGCTCGACAGCAGCACGAGGAGCAGCAGCACGACGCCAGGGGCGAGCAGCAGCTTGGGGCCGATCTTCAGACGCGACAGCATGGCTCAGGCGGGCAGTCGAAGGTGAATGGATGGGGAAGGATGGTGGTGGACCTGCATACTGCCTCCCTGATCGTGTCGGACTCACAAGCGCGCAATTTCCCAAACGCATTGAATGAATCTACGCGGTTCGAACAGGGCGCAGTTTGCGCTGGCGCAGATGACCAGGCCTGCGCCAAACATATGCATTTACGAAACAGTCGCTTACTAATTTAATACTGTTGACATGCGGGCACGGTGTATTCTCGCTTTCGAACGCTTTTCCAAGGAAAGGAAACAGGATGAACGCCAGAGGCACCGTTTTCGCCATCGCCCTCCTCGCCATCGGCAGCGCGCAGGCGCAACTGGTCGACACGCCCTCGGGCCATCTCTCGGCGGAGCCCGCGAACCCTTATGGTCCGCTCGCCGCCGGCTTCAAGCGCTACACGCCGCTCTACGGCGGCAACGAGACGGCCAATCCCAACGACAAGGTGTTCCAGGGCTTCCGCACCGATCCCCGCTACGTGCTCGGCGTCAAACTCAACGAGTATCTGTCGCTGGAAAGCGAGTATTCCTATTTGCGCGACGAGGGCTTCCACAAGATCGATACCTTCGGCCGCCGTTCCGGCGCGACCGAATCCGCCGTGGCGGCGGGCGACCTCGGCGTCAAGAGCAGCACGACCTATGTGGCTGCGAAGATCACGGTGCCGCTCAACGAACGCCTGAGCGCCTATGGCAAGTTCGGTGTCGCGCACAGCCGGGTCAGCAACGATGGTTTCGTGACGCCCGCGATGGCCGAGGCCCATGCCGCCGGCAAGGCGCCCGGCGCCTTCAGCGGCGAATCGAGCACCGGTCCGTATGGCGCCATCGGCGCCAAGTACAAGCTGACCGAGCGCGCCACGCTGAGCGGCGAAGTCCGCACCAACCGCAGCGCCTCCCCCTTCGGCAGCGCGTCGAACGCCAGCGGCGTGAAAGGAAGCGTCGGCATCGGCTTCTGAAGCGCGCCCGCGCGGTTACACTAGCGGGATGTGGACACGACCGATCACCAGCACACCCGCCGCCGCCTTTCTTGGCCGGCATGGGCGCCTGCTGGTGCTGTGCATGCTGTCCCTGCTGCTGCACCTGGCGCTGATCGCCTGGATCGACCGGACGATTGCACCGCCGCCCAGCGCCGGCTTCGTGCCGTTGGCGGTGCGGCTGGTCGACGCAGCGCCGCAGCCGCCCGTCCCGGCCAGCACCCCTGCAAAACCGCCGGAAGCGCCTCCACCCGCCGTAGCCCCGGCCGCAATGCCTGAGCCGGCGCCGGCGCCTGCGCCATCAGTGGTCGCCGCGCCGGCTGCTGTGACCGAAACCGTCCAGACGCCGAGCCGCTACCGCGTCTCCATGCCGCCCAGCGTCACCCTGCTCTACGAACTGCGCGATGCCGGCAAAACGGTCGGCGACGCCACGCTCGCCTGGCAGACCGACGGCGTGCAGTACCGCCTCAGCGTGGATGGCATCATGGGCCGCATCGAGAGCGAAGGCGGCACCGACGACGCCGGCATCGCTCCCCTGCGCGCCAGCTATGCCTACGGCGCCGGCAGCGCCGCGGTCGCCTTCGACCGCGAGCAGCGCAGCATCTCGTTCGAAAGCGTCGGGCGCAGCGCCCAGGACCTGCCCGGCAGCCAGGACGGCGCCACCCTGCTCATGCAGCTGGCCGGCATCGGCCTGGCCGATCCCGACCAGGTGCAGGATGCGGTCGACATCTACGTCGGGCGCGCGGACGGCGCGGCAGTGGAACGCTACCGGGTCGTGGGACAGGAACGCATCACGACGCCGATCGGCGCGATCGATACGCTGCACCTGCAGAGCAAGGGAGGACTGGAAGTCTGGCTGGCGCCGGAGCGTGGCTGGCTGCCGGTGCAGCTGCGCATGGGCGCACGCACCCAAGTGGTGAAGGAGATCAGGAACGCGCCGGCCGGATGACCGGCGCGTGGAGTGCGATTACGCCAGCTTGGCGGCGTGCTCGCGGGTCGCGTGGAAGGTCAGCTTCGGCCAGCGTTCCTGGGTCAGGCGCAGGTTGACGCCGGAGGTGGCCAGGAAGGCCAGGTTGCCGGCCGCATCGTAGGCGACCTGGTGGCCGAGCTGGTTCTCGAAGTCGGACAAGGCCTTCTTGTCGTCGCTCGACACCCAGCGCGCGCTGCTGATGCTGCTGCTTTCGAACACGGCATCCACGCCGTATTCGTTCAGTAGGCGGCTCGCCACCACTTCGAACTGCAGCACGCCGACGGCGCCCAGGATCAGGTCCGAACCCAGCACCGGCTTGAACACCTGCACCGCGCCCTCTTCGCCCAGCTGCTGCAGGCCCTTGTGGAGCTGCTTGACCTTCAGTGGATTACGGATGCGCACCGTGCGGAACAGGTCCGGGGCGAAGTACGGGATGCCGGTGAAGGTCAGCATCTCGCCTTCCGAGAAGCTGTCGCCGATCTGCATGTTGCCGTGGTTCGGCAGGCCGATGATGTCGCCGGCGTAGGCTTCCTCGACCTGCTCGCGGCTCGAGGCCATGAAGGTCACCACCGAAGACAGTTTCACCTCGCGGCCAAGGCGCAGGTGCTTGACCTTCATGCCTTTTTCGAAACGTCCCGAGCACACGCGCAGGAAGGCGATGCGGTCGCGGTGGGCCGGGTCCATATTGGCCTGGATCTTGAAGACGAAGCCCGAGAATTTCGGCTCGGTCGGCTCGACCGAGCGCACGGTGGCGTCGCGTTCGCGCGGCGCCGGGGCCCAGTCAACCAGGGCCGACAGGATCTCGCGCACGCCGAAGTTGTTGATCGCGGAACCGAAGAACACCGGGGTCTGCACGCCCGACAGGAAGCGTTCGAGGTCGAACACGTGTGAGGCGCCGTGCACCAGTTCCACTTCCATCTTGAGCTGCTCGATCTCGAGCGGGAACATCTCGGCCAGTTTCGGGTTGTCGATGCCCTTGACGATCTCGAAGGCGCCGTCGGCTTTCTCTTCGCCCGCCTTGAACAGCATGATCTCGTCCTTCAGCAGGTGGTAGACACCGCGGAAGTTCTTGCCCATGCCGATCGGCCAGGTCACCGGCGCGCACTCGATCTTCAGCACCGACTCGACCTCGTCCAGCAGCTCGAGCGGATCGCGGGTTTCGCGGTCCATCTTGTTCATGAAGGTGACGATCGGGGTGTCGCGCATGCGGCAGACGTCGAGCAGCTTGATGGTCTGCTCTTCCACGCCCTTGGCCGCGTCGATCACCATCAGGGCCGAGTCGACCGCGGTCAGCACGCGGTAGGTGTCTTCCGAGAAGTCCTGGTGGCCCGGGGTGTCGAGCAGGTTGATGACGTGCTCGCGGAATTCGAACTGCATCACCGAGGACGCGACCGAAATGCCGCGCTGCTTCTCGATGTCCATCCAGTCCGAGGTCGCGTGGCGGCCGCTCTTGCGGCCCTTGACGGTGCCGGCGAGCTGGATCGCGCCCGAGAACAGCAGCAGCTTCTCGGTCAGGGTGGTCTTACCCGCGTCAGGGTGGGAAATGATGCCGAAGGTGCGGCGGCGCGCGGTTTCGCGCGCGATCAGGCCCGCCTGGCGGTCGCTGTTGCTGGTAGTGCCGTCGGCGCTGGCAGCGCTGTCGTCGGCGGTGAATTCGGTGTCGTTGGCCATAGTCGAGCCTTGCAAAGCGGCCCTTGGTAAGAAAACCCTCGATTTTACCGATTCCGGGGCGCGCCGTGTGGACAAAATGCCGTGCGGCCGCGTAAAGCGGCCGCAGGCGCCGGTGAACTGCCCGGCTTAGTCGCGCACGCGACGCCAGCCGGCGCGACGGGTCGGCATGGTCGACGCCGGGTTATGGTCCTTGGTGACGGTCTTGCCGTCCGCCGTGGTGGCGATGGTCTTGGTTTCGCCGTTCGGCAGGCCGATGTTGATGAAGCCCACCACCGCCGAGTTGTTCGACAGGGTCGAACCGGCCACTTCGCGGATCGCTTTGCCGGTGCACAGGTCCAGTTCGTAGATGTTACTGGTGCCGCCCACCGAGCAGGCCGAAGAGGAACTCGGCAGGTTGGTCACCACCGTCAGCGTGCCCAGCACGACTTTCGGGTCGAGGTTGACGCGCTCACCGCTGTTGCGATCGAAGTCCACGTACCAGCCGGCCTGGGTGGCCAGGTTCACCGCGGTGCCGGCGATGGTGTAGGTGTCGCCGGCTGCCCCGGCGATCTTGGTCAGGTCGCGCTTGGCCATCGTCGAACCGCGCCATGCGGCAGCACTGATCGCCGTGCCGCTGTCCTTGAGCACGTAAGCCGACTGCTTGGCGGTGCTGCCGACGTCGGTGATGTCGAGCAGGCGGCCGGTGCCGAAGGCCACCACGCGCTGCGTTTCCGGCACCGCCTCGCCGTCCTCGCCCGTGACCTCGACCCGGCACAGGGCCACGTCGGGGCGGGTGGTGATCGGCTGGGTCGGGCCGGCGTCGCCCATCTTCAGCATGCGCACCGTGCCGGGGCTGGTGAAGTCGAAGCGCCACATCTGGCCCAGGTTGTCACCGCCATAGACGTAGGTCACCAGCGGGTCGGTGGTCGGGTTGGCGGTGATCGCGGTGATCTTGGCGAAGCCCGATGGGGTCGTGGTGCTGCCCGAACCGGTGGTGATGCGGTCCAGCACCTGGCCGGTCTTGACGTCGACCACGAACAGGTAGCCCTGCCCGCTGCCGGCGTTGACACCACCGACGTTCGGGATGTTGTTGTAGCCGGAAGTCAGGAACACCACCCAGCGCTCGGTCCCGGCGGCGTTCTTCCAGGTGCCGAACTGGGGATTGCCGAAGGTGAGGCCGATCTCGGTTTCCAGGTTGGCACCGCTGCAGACGCTGGCGTCGGCGCACAGCTCCCACAGCGCGCGCGGCGCGCTCGGGTCGGTAACGTCGAGCGCGTAGTAGCCGCGGCCACCCGCGTTCAGGCCGGCGACCAGCACGGTGCGCCATTCGCCGTCGATCTGGACGTCGGCCGTCTCCGGCGAGCCATCCACTGTGTACTGGTGGTTGATGCCGTAGTTGATGCTGGCCTGCACCGGCAGCTTCTTCATCGTGATGCGCGGGACGTAGGCCCACAGCTCTTCGCCGGTAGCGGAGTCAAAGGCATGCAGCATGCCGTCGTTGGCGGCGGCGAAGATGGTGCCGGCGCGGGTCGCGTGGTCGACCTTGAAATCGTTGTAGCCGGTGCGGTTGTAGTTCTTGCGCGGATCGCGCACGAAGGCCGGCTTGGCAGAGGCGATATCGCCCAGCACGATCGGCAGCGTGGTGCTCAAGCCTGCGGGGACAGTGTCGGTACGCGTGTAGGCGCGCAGCACGGTGTCGTTGGCGTAGCGCTGCTGGCCGCGCAGCCAGTTGACGATGTTGGCGCCGGCGTTGACGATATCGATGTTGGCGCTCGACAGGTTGCCGCACTGCGACAGCGTGGAGCACTTGTTGTCGAACCAACCCTTTTCGGTGGGAGACATCACGGCGTAGTCGAAGTTCTTCAGGCTGCCGGTCGCGGTGTTGAGCATAAAGATGCGGCGGGTGTCGCTATTGTCGGCCACCTTGCGGCCCACGATGTTCGACGAATTCCACACGTCGGTATTGCCGACCACGCCGGTGACGGTGTCGATCTTGCGCTTGGTGAGCTGGCCGTACCACTGCACGGTGGTGAAGGTGGCCGAGAAGATGTCGTTGTCGAACTGCGAAATGTTCGGCGTCGAGGTGGCCGATGCCGCCGCCGCGCCTACCTTGACCTCGATGTTGGACAGGGCTTCGCGCAGGCCCTCGACCACCTGGCGCGGGTCGGAAGCTGAGAAATACTTGCCGTGGCCGTTGATGGCCGCGTGCCACAGGTCGTCCACGCGCGACTGGTAGGCCGCGGAGCCGCCGTTGTCGGAGGTCTTCGGGTCCGGCCACACGTAGGCGCCGCCGTTGTTCCACGGGCAGCCGCTGGTGACGCCGGTGATCAGCTTGTAGAAGTCGCCGCCGATCGCCGCCGCGGTGTCGTAGTTCGGCTCGTAGGTCATGATGCCGTCCACGCCCAGGCCGAGGGTGTAGGTCTTCATGTGCAGGCGGGTGTTCTCGCCCGGCGCCGCCGGGACCAGGCCGGGCTTGTCCCAGTTTTCCAGGTTCGGGCGCAGCGAGGTCGCGCTGTCGTTCGACCCGCCGTTGTACCAGTACAGCGAAATGTCGGCGAGCGAGTTGTCGGTCTGGGAACTGCGGTCGACGCAGCCTTTCGAGCGCAGGCAGAAGCGCGCGGGCTGTTCCGTTTCGTCATTGCTGATCACGTCCGCCGCCGCGTTACCGTTCCAGTAACCGTCGGTGGTGACGAAGGTGAAGTTCTGCTGGCAGGGGAAGCCCACCACTTCCGAACCGGTCGCGTAGTTGTACGGCGCCTGGTTGGCGTACATCTTGCCGATCGAATGCAGGGCCGCGCGGATCGGGGTCGACTGGCTGCCGTTCATCGCGTACAGCGAGGTGTACCAGGTGTTGCGGTTGGTGCCCGAGAAAGGCTTGGGCTTGTTCATGGCCCCGCCCGCCGCGGCGGTCGACAGCGAGACCAGGCCGACGTTGTAGTTGTCGCTGATCGGCTGGAAGGCCTGGCCCACCGCCGTCTTCATCATCTGGTTGCGCGTCTTGTAATAGGAATACCAGTTGGCGAAGTTGGTCATCTCCTCGTCGTAGCTGCAGCTGCTGGCGCCCGCGCAGTCGGTGCGGCCGGCTGCCTTCGGATAGCTGGTGCGGGTCGAGACGATGTCAGTGCGCACGAACACCGAGGCGCCCAGTTCGGTCGCCGTGGCCGGAATGCCGTTGCTCACCGCCGCGGTGGTGCTGAAGGTGATGTAGTAAGGCTTGTTGCCGTTGTTCGTGATCGCGGTCAGCGTGATGTTCTTGCCCTCGCCGTCCGGGCTGGTGTCGACCAGGCAGACCGTGGTGTTGGGCGCCGCCGAACAGATCGCGCCGCTGCCGCTGGCGCCGCCGACGTAGGCGCGGATCGTGCCCTGGGTGCCGATCTTGTCGCGGATGGCGGCCGCCACTGCGGCTGCGCCGATGTTCTTGTTGAAGGTCAGGCTGCTGGGGAACAGGTTGACGGCGCCGAGGGCGAGCTGGGACAGCACCTGGTTCTTGCTGCTGTTGGTGGTGCCGGAAACAGCCAGCAGCGCGGTCGACGAGCTGCCGGTCGAGATCTGCAGCTCGGTGCCGGCGCGGCTGCCGTCCGACACCAGGGTGCACGGCCCCACGGCCTTGCTGGTCGAGCCACTCGGGCAGGAAATCGGCACCACCGCCACCACGTTGGTGGTGTCGAGCGTGATGCCGAAGGTCGAGCAGGCCGGCACGCCGCCGCCGGTCGGGGTCTTGACGCAGGCCGTGAAGGGCTGGGCCAGGCCGGTCTTGGCGATGATCGAGACGGCCAGCGCGTTTGCCGCCGCCTGCTGCTTGGCGGCGGTGTCGGTGCCACTGGCTGCGGTGACCGCGGTGTTGGTGATTACAAACGAGCCGGCGCTGCTGACCGCGGTGACGCTGTTGAGCGTCATCGAGCTGCTGCCGTTCGACGCCCCGATGGTGACGGTGCCGTACCACTCGGCGGGACGGTTCGGGTCGGAGAAGCGCGGATACTTGAAGTTGCCGACGTACTTGGCCTGGCAGTTGGTGAGCGCGCGCGTGTCGCACCAGCGCACCCTGGCCGCGATCGGATAGCCGGTCGGGGCGGCCGCGTTCACCGAGGTGGTACGGCAGTTGGTCATGCTGGCGTCGGTGCAGTACTCGGCGACGTTGATCAGGTAGTAGTACGGATTGGCGGTGAAGCTCTGCGCGTTGTAGCGCTCGTCGTTGGGGAAGCTGTAGCCGCTGCGGTTGTAGCTGCAGTTGTTGTCGCCATCGCACCAGCGCAGGTCGGGAAAGCCGGTGACCAGGTTGGTGCTGTTGGTGCCGGCTCCGGTCAGGTCGCTGTTGTTGACGTTGAAGCCGTCGGTGGCGACCGAGGCCCAGGTGCTGGTGGCGGTCCTGGTCTGGCTGGCGTAGCTGCTGCCGTCCGCCTTGACCGGCGGGCTGTAGCGCACGCGCGGGTCGTAGTACTGGCGGTTGAAGTCCGGGCTGGCGAAGGGCGGGTCGCCGATGCGGCAGCCGCGGGTGCCGCCGTTGATGGTGGCGCGCGCGCGGCAGCTGGTGCTGTCGTCGACATAGTCGGGCGTGAAGGCGCTGCTCATCGAGCCCGAGTTATCGTACAGGAGCATCAGGTTCGGCTTGACCGTACCGCTGCCGGTGATGTTCAGGAGCGGCAGCTGGGCGATCGCGGTCGGATCGGCCTGGGCCGGCAGCGCCAGCATCAGGGACAGCAGGGCCAGCAGGATGCGATTGGTGAAGATGTTCATGCGCGTTCCGTTTCAGGTTGCGGTTGTTTGACCGGCTCAGGCGCCGATCAGGACCACCAGCTGGGTGATCACATTGCCGCCGCGCGGACCGTCAATGCGCGCGGTGATCACGTAATGCAGTTGCGGCACGCCGGCGTACACCGGCGAGTCGGACGCCAGGCTGTCGCCGAGGCGGACGGTATTGCCGAGCGTGGAAGTGTTGGCGGCGGTCTGGACGCAGGCATTGTCCGGATCGCTGTAGACCACGTCGAGGCGGCACATGCGGTGGATCACGTAGCGGATCCGGTTGCCCTTGCCGTCGTTGACTTCCCGCGAGCCGTCCCAGAACCCGCTCGAACGCACGGTCTGGGTGGTGTCGAGGGTGGCGCGGTAGCCCTGGGCCGGTACGTGGCCGTCGAGCAGGATCTTGTTGTTCTTCGCGGTGTCGCTCAGCCAGCTGAAACCCTGGTGCAGGCCGTAGTCGGCGGCGCGCGCCAGGCTGGCGTCATAGGCCAGGTTGGCGGCGGTCAGCGTGGTCGAGTTGCTGGAGCGGAGCAGGTAGAGGCTCGATACCAGCATCACCAGCAGCATGATCAGCATGACCGGCAGGGCGATGCCGTGCTGGCGCTGGAAGGATGGGTGGCTCATGCGGTCGGCCTCCAGCCCGCGTTGCGCAGCGGGACGATGGTTTCGAAAACGCGGTAGCGGTAGCATTTCCAGTCGACCGGGTCGCCGTCCACTTCGACGTTGACCTCGACCGCCTGGGCGTCGGTATTCACCGCGTCCTGGGTCGCGAACACGGTCGGGCGCACGGTGGTTGCCGTGCATTCGCCGGTAGCCGGGTCGGGACGTTCCGGGTTCTTGGCGCGCGCCACCACGGCGATGCGCAGGGCGGCCACGCGCTGGTAGTCGCCCGCCCCGCCCTCTTCGCCGTCGCCGTCCGCGTCGATCATGGTGCTCGACCAGGCCGACAGCTGCAGTCCTTCCTCGGGCCGGAAGGTGTCGGGCGTACGGGTGTCGAAGCCGTACTGCGCCTTGAGCGAGACGATGTTGTCGGCCACTGGCTGCGAATTTTCGCCGGAGCCGGCCAGGTCGGTGGCGCGCAGGCGCAGGTAGCCGCCTTCGACCGACCAGGTGCGGAAGGACAGGCTGGGGGTCGGCCCCAGGTTGAAGATGCGCGAGGCGCCGCCCGTGTACTGGGCGCCGAGGGCGCCGCTGTTGTAGCGGTTGCCGGCGCCGGCGATCATCACGTACTGCTGCGAGGGCGGCGGCGGCAGCGCATCGGTGTCGGACGAGATCTGGGCCAGCGCGCACTTGCCGCCCAGTTCTTCGGGCGCGACCAGGATCACGTCGCCCTTCGAGAAGCCGTAGGGCACGCGGTCGACGTCGACTCGGGTGCCGCCGATGTAGTCGCTGGTGATGCGCAGGGTGCCGGTGCCGGAGAACGAACTGCCGGTGTACAGGGTGATGCGGTCGGGGGCGTCGTCGCCGCCCGGCTCGATCACGGCGGCGGCCAGCGGATGGACCTCGAGCTCGCTACGCGTGGCCGGCGCCATCGTATAGCCGTCGCTGTCGGCCAGCACGGTGTCGCAGCCGACGATCAGGGGATCGTTCAGGCCGAAGCCGGCGTGCTCGGCGTCGCCGCTGATCGAGAACATCGCCAGCATCCCGTTCTGCATCGAGTCCGAGCCGCCCAGCGCGGCCTGCTTGTTGCGCTCGGCGTCGGTCATCAGGCGGGTGGCGAACATCACGGCCAGCAGGCCGATGACGACGCTGATCATCAGTTCGACCAGCGAGAAGCCGGCCATGCGGCTCATGTGCTGCGTGCGGCTGCGCCTCATGTCGACCCCGCGAAATAGGAGGTGATGCGGTGGCTGTTGACCGGGGTGTCGGCCTTGCGGCGCCAGCTGATCGTGATGTCCACCGCGGCCGGCGCATTCGCCGCGGCCTCGGTGACTTCGATGACCACTTCCGCACCCGGGATCAGGCGCACGGTTTCCTCGTGCCACTGCGCCAGGCGGGCGGAAGGTTCCTCGCCCGCGGCGATGGCGTAGTCGTCGAGGTTGGCGATGTCGGTGTTCATGATGCCGAGCAGCTTGTCGGCGGCGATCGCCGCTTCGGCGCGCATGCCGGCGTCGGACAGCGCGGCATACGAACGGGCCTGCAGGCCGATGGTGCCGAGCAGGCCGATCGCCAGGATCACGACGGCCAGCAGGGCTTCGAGCAGCGCGATGCCGTCCTGGGCGCGCCTGGGGAGGGATGGTCGGGACATCATTGCGGGCACCTGCGCGAATCGTCGTCGGCCGCGTCCAGCCTGCACTGGGTGGCGATGCCGGCCAGGGTCAGCACCACGCTGGTGGCGGGGAAAGGCTCGGCATTCGTTGCCGCCTCAAGGTCGATGCGCATCAGGCGCTCGTCGATACGGGTGTCGACCCAGCCCAGCGGGGTGAAATAGACGGCGGTGGCGCCGTCCGGGCCCGCGGTCACGCTCAGCCGGCTGGCCGGCGGCAGCGATGCGGAGCTGCGCAGCACCGAGGTAAAGCCGTCGCCCGCGGCGCCGGCCGGCTTGACGCCGTCGTCCACGGTCGACCAGTCGCCGGACGCGTCGTTGCAGGGTTCTTCCGGGGTCGGGAAGCACAGGTCGACCTGCCAGTCGTACTGTCCGCTGGCGGCATTCGCGCTGAGGACCAGGCGGCTGGCGCTGTTGTGGGCCAGCGCCTTGGCGCGCGCCAACCCCAGGCCTTCGGCATAGAACTGGCCGGCGGCGGCGGCCTTGGTGGCGGCAACCCAGTCGACCATGCGCGGCACGCCGAGCGCCAGCAGCAGCGCGAAGACCGCCAGCGCAATCATCGCCTCGACCAGGGTGAAGCCGCTTACTCGGCGCACGTGCCCTCCTTGCGGTCGACCCAGCAGGCGTCGTTGGTGGCCCAGCCGTCCGGCGCGGCGGTGGTGGCGCGGTTGCCGTTCTGGTCGATGGTGAACACGAAGCCGTCGGCGGCACCCTGGCCGGTGGCCGTCAGGAGGTAGCCGCTGGCGCTGGATTCGGTCAGTTCGAAAGTGAAATGCTCGGAATTGGCCGGCATCAGTTTCAGGGCCGGCGTGTCGAAGTCTTCGTAGCTGCGGGTGTTCGACCAGTGCTGCTCCATCTTCGGCTGCACGCTGGCCAGGCCGGTGAAGGCTTCGGTCAGGCGCGCGCGCATCATGTAGCCGTTATAGGACGGCAGGGCCACGGCTGTCAGGATGCCGATGACGGCCACCGCGATCATGAGTTCGATGAGGGAAAAACCGGCCTGGCGCTTGTTCATGGATGAGTCTCCGATGGTCCCGGCGGAGTGCCGGAATGTTTCCATGCGGAATCATAACCCACGAAGCTTGCATTTCCCTGAGGAAAACCTGACAAATTCCTGACAGGCGCACAGGGCGCGAACTCAGGTCAGGCGGGCGGGAAGCGGACGCTGAAGGTGGCGCCGCGGCCATCGGGCCCGCTGTCGAGCGCCACCTCGGCGCCGTGGGCGTCGGCGATGTCGCGCACGATCGCCAGGCCGAGGCCGCTGCCGCTGCTGTGCTCGTCCAGGCGGACGAAGCGCTGGAACACCCGCGCCCGCTTCTCCGGCGCGATGCCGGGGCCGGAATCCTCGACCGCGAACAGGGCGCCGTCCGGCGTCATGCGGCAGTGCACGGTGACGGTGCCCTGCTCTGGCGTGTAGCGCAGGGCATTGTCGACCAAGTTGTCGACCAGGTCGCGCAGCATGTGGCGGTCGCCCGCCACCGTCGCCGGCGCCAGTTCGAAGCCCAGGTCGATGTCCTTGCGCAGCGCCTGCTCCACGAAAGGCTGCACGGCTTCGGCCACGATGGCGGACAGGTCGAGCGGCGCCAGCTGGGCGCGCTCGAAGCGGTCCGGGGCGGCGCGCTCGAGCGAGAGCAGCTGGTTGGCCTGGCGGATCATGCGTTCGTTGGCGCGCAACAGCAGCTCGACGGTGCGCCCGGTGTCGGGATCGTCCCCGTGGCGCGCGCGCAGCCATTCCAGCTGCAGGCGCAGGCCTGCGAGAGGGGTGCGCAGCTGGTGCGCGACGTTGGCGCGGAAGTCGTCCTGGGCCTTGGCGCCGGCGGCGATCCGGCCCAGCAGCGCATTGAAGGCGCTGACCAGCGGCGCCAGCTCGCGCGGCATGCCGCTGTCGTCGAGCGGAGCGAGGTCGTGGCTGCCGCGCGCATCGAGGCGGGCGCGCAGGCGCGCCAGCGGCGCCAGCCCATTGCCGACCGAGAACCAGACCAGGCCCACCAGCGCCAGGCTGAACAGCACCTCAAGCAGCACCAGCGCGCGCACGATCGCCGCACGCACCTGCTGGCGCTGGCTCAGGGTGCGCGCCACGCCGACCTCGATCGGGCCGCTGGCACCCGTCACCGTCAGGCTGGCCACACGCACCGGCTGCCCGTGCAGCAGATCGTCGCGCACCGGCTCGGCACCAAGACGGTGCGGAAAGGCGGGGTCGCCCGCCAGCACCCGGCCGTTCGCTTCGCGCACCACGAACCAGCCGGCGTCCGGCGCCGCCGCGCCCAGCACGCGCGTGGCGGCGTCGGACAGTTCGAGTTCTATCGAAGGATTCCCGGGACGCAGGCGCGCCGCCAGGCCAGAGGCGGCGTCCAGCAAGCCCTGGTCGAAAGCGAGCTGGGCCGGGGTCCAGGCCAGCAGGTACGTCAGGCTGGCGGCCAGCAGGTTGAATACGAGGATGGGGGCGACCAGCCACTTCAGCAGGCGCAGGCGGATGCTGCTCATGCCGGGCTCAAGCGGCCGCTTCGAGCAGGTAGCCGAAGCCGCGGATGGTGCGGATCGCCACCCCGGCGCCGTCCAGCTTGAGGCGTAGGCGCGAGATGTAGACCTCGACCGCGTTCAGGGTCAGGTCGTCGCCCCAGGGCGCGATGGCGTCGATGATCTGCTGCTTCGATACCACCCGGCCCGCGTGCTGCAGCAGGTATTCGAGCACTCCCCACTCGCGCGCCGACAGTTCCAGCACGCGCTCGCCGACGCGGGCGCGGCGGGTGGCGCTGTCGAGGCTCAGTTGGCCCAGGCCGAGCTGGGCGGGCGGCGGCGCCACGCGCCGCGCCAGCGCCCGGATGCGCGCCACCAGTTCGGCGCTGGCGAAGGGCTTGACCAGGTAGTCGTCGGCCCCGGCTTCCAGCCCGCGCACCCGGTCCTCGACCGCGTCGCGCGCCGTCAGCAGCAGCACCGGCAGCGTGGTCCCGCGCGCGCGCAGGCGGCGCAGCACTTCGAAACCGTCGATGCCAGGCAGGCCGATGTCGAGCACGATCACGGAAAACGGGAGGGGCTGGCCCTGTAGCCTGATGTCGGCGGCAAGGCCGTCGCCGACGAGTTCGACCTGCATGTCTTGGGCTTGCAAGGTGCGCAAGAGTCCGTCGGCCAGCACGGCATCGTCTTCGACCAGCAACAGGGGCAGCGGCATCGTGGAGTCAGGGAAATCCGGAAAGCCACATTATGCGCGAATCAGCCGCATTGGCGTTTCCCTAACAAAAGAAAATGCGATGACAGAACGACATCTCTCTAGTAGGACTGGGCTGACAAAACATGCTGCGCCAAGCCTACACAGGGGCGACTGCCAGTCTTATGTTCGCCAACAGACTATAGCTTTAATGTTCACACATCGCGATGAGGCACACAAAGACCTCGAAAAAAATCGCCCCCGACGCACGTTAGAGATAAGAGGACATAAAATGAACAACACTCAACTTGGTGGTTCGCTCAAGGCCCAACACAAGATCCCAGCCACGAGTGAGACTGTGAAAGCCGCGTCCCGCCCCGTTGTCAGCTACAGCGGCACCCAGCAGAACGAACTGCTCGGCGCCCTGCCCCGCCAAGACCTGGAAAGCCTGTTCGAGCAACTGGAACTCGTCCCTCTGCCATTCGGCAAAGAACTGTTTGAGTATGGCAGCAAATTGGAATACGTGTATTTCCCAACCACGGCAATCGTGTCGCTGCTGTATGTGATGGAAGATGGCGCCACCACCGAAATCGCTGTGGTCGGCCATGAAGGCGCGGTCGGTGTGTCGCTGTTCATGGGCGAACGCGCTACCTGCAGCGCCGTGGTCCAGAGCGCCGGCTACGGCTACCGCCTCAAGACCCAGTTCCTGCGTGACGCCTTCAACAAGGGTGGCGCCCTGCCGCAGCTCCTGATGCGCTACACCAACGCCCTTTTCGCCCAGATGGCCCAGAACGCTGTCGGTGGCCGCCACAGCTCGATCGAACAGAAGCTGTGCCGCTGGCTGCTCGACCGCCTGGACCGTTCGGCCAGCAACGAGCTGAAAGTGACCCAGGAACTGATCTCGATCATGCTGGGCGTGCGCCGCGAAAGCATCACCGCCGCCGCCGGCAAGCTGCAGGACGAAGGCCTGATCCAGTACCGCCGCGGCAACATCACCGTCCTCGACCGTGCAGGCCTGGAAGAGTACGCTGGCGAATGCTACAAGGTGGCCAAGTCGGAATACGACCGCCTGCTGAGCGACGTGGCCCGCTAAGAATTGACCGGAGCCCCATCGGGCGCCTTGCCGCTTTTGGCTTCCAACGCCGTCCCCAATAACAGGGACGGCGTTTTCATTTCCGCGGTCTCGAGTAAAGGCGCGGGACCGGCGGCGCCCTCACCGCCCGGCGCCGCTGCCGGGATCCAGGCGCGCACACAGGTGCCGACATTGTTCACGCCGCGCGCCACGTTCAAGCTACCGCCCAGCAGCAGCGCACGCTCGCGCATGCCGAGCAGGCCGTGCGATTTCGACTTGGCCATCGCGTCCGCCGGGATGCCGATGCCGTCGTCGGTGATTTCCAGCTCCCAGCCGTCCGGCTCGCGCGTCAGGTTCACGATCACGGTGCGCGCCTTGGCGTATTTCGCGATGTTGTTCAGGGCTTCCTGGGTGATGCGGAACAGCGCGATCGCCTGCATCGGTCCGGCGCGGTCGGCCTCGAGGTCGATCAGGGCGTCGCAGTCGAGCGCGGTGACGCGCGCATAGTCGGCGCAATAGCTTTGCAGCGCGGCCGACAGGCCCATGTTGTCGAGCAGGCTCGGACGCAGGTTCTCGATGATGCGGCGCTTGAGCTGGACGGTGTCGACCAGGGTCTTGCGCGCGCGGCCCAGCATGGACACCAGTTCCGGGTGGCTGCCCTTGAGCTGCTCGCTGACCGAGGTCATGTCCATGCCGATCGCCGTCAGGTTGGCGCCCATTTCGTCGTGCAGCTCGCGCGCCAGGCGCGATTTTTCTTCTTCCGACACCTTGATCAGGTGGCGCGACAGCACCGACAGCTGCTCGGTGCGCTCGGCAACGGTGGCTTCGAGGCTGTCGTTGGTGATCTGCAGTGCGCGCTCGGCTTCCAGGCGCAGGCCGAAGCTGCGCTGCACCAGGCTGTGGAACAGCAGGATCACGAGGATGGCGGCGGCATTGATGCCGACTCCGAACAGTACCGTGCGCTGCGACTGCTTATAGAAGGCTTCGGTGCGGGTAGCCAGGAGCTCGTTCTGCTCGCGCGTCATGATCACAACCTGCAGGCGGATCTCGTCCATCTGGCCGCGCTCGTCGGCCGCGGCGGAAATGGCGACGATATCGACCAGCCCGCCCTGCCGGTAGACCTCGAGCGACTGGTGCATCAGGCCGAGCTTGCGCTGGACAAGGCTGCGCAGCTGCGCCAGGTTCTTCATCTGCGAGGGGCTGTCGGCCAGCAGCACGCCGAGCGCGCGCAGCTGGTTGTCGATTTGCTGGGGCGCCGCGTGCAAGGGGCCGAGGTTGACTTCCGAGCCGGACAGGAAATAGCCCCGCAAGCCGGTTTCGGCATCGGTGACCAGCAGGTTCAGCAGCTGCAGCTCGTCGGAGACGCGCGCACTCTGGGCCTGCAGGGAATTGGCCGAGCGTAGGTCGTCGAGGTTACGGATCAGGAAGACCGCGTTGATGACCAGGATGACGACGCAGGCCACGCACAACAGGGTCTTGGAGAGCGGCAGGCCGCGCAATCGCTTGCCGTCGAAGGCGGTGGAAAAGTACATGAGCTTCCTTTCGCGCAACTTATGCCGTCCGGGCGATTATAGTCGCGTTAGCGCGGCCGCGTATGGAAGAGGCGTGACGCGCGTGTCAGCCTTGATCTAGTGGGAAATGCTGGGTAGCCGACGACTGCAAGTGTGCGCGCATACACGGCAGCATGCAATACAAATGTTGCACCGCGGCGAAATTTTTGTAACGTTTGGAAACAACTATTGGCTGGAAAGAGTTTTCAGCCGGAAAGAAAAACGCGCCGGCTGGCCGGCGCGTTTGCTTGTCTGCTCAGTCGAGCAGGTTGTTCTTCATGGCGTAATAGGTCAGGTCGGAGTTCGACTGCAGGCCCATCTTTTCCATGATGCGGGTACGGTAGGTCGACACGGTTTTGATCGACAGCGACAGTGCATTGCCGATGTCGGACACGGTGGCGCCCTTGGCCAGGCGCAAGAAGACCTGGAACTCGCGGTCCGACAACTCGGTATGCAGCGCCGTATTGGGGTCGCGGTCGAAGCTTTGCGCGAGCAGTTCGCCCACGGTCGAGCTCACGTAGCGGCGGCCCTGGTAGACGGTGCGCACCGCGGTCTTGAGCTCGTCGGCCTCGCACTCCTTGTTCAGGTAGCCGTTGGCGCCCATCTTGAACAGGTTCAGCGCGTACTGCTGCGCTGGATATCCGGACAGGATCAGCACCGGCAGGTTCGGCTGACCCTGGCGGATGGTGCGCAAGATATCGATGCCGGACTGGTCCGGCATGGCGATGTCGAGCAGCAGCACGTCGCAGATCTCGCGGCGTGCGATGTCGAGGGCTTCGCGCCCGGTGGCGCCTTCGGCGACGACTTCGAAATCGCCCGACGACGAGAAAATCTGTTTGAACCCTGCTCGAACTATTTGGTGATCGTCACAAATGGCAACGCGTATCATTGTCTTCCCTTAAATTTTCCCTTTTCAGGAAAGTGCCAGGTCCGTGCAATACGTCCCGGCTTGCATGCCCCGATTCAGCATGACCGCAAGTGACATTCTATCACTATGGCGCGGGGCATCAAGGCACACACTTGTTGAGTTATGCGCGACATGTATGGGCAGCATCGCTCAACACAAGGTTTAACGGATTTGATGGTGCGGAGAGACTTGGCCGCCCCATTTTCACCTGCGGCGCATGGCCGCCGGCGAATTCAGGCGACGCTGGTGCCGTGCTTGAGAAGCGCGAGGATGTTTTGCAGCTCGGTCCGCACCATCTCGATGTCGAGGGTGGGCGCCGGCGGTGGCAGCTCGGCTTCGGGTGCACTGGCCAGCTCGTGGCCGCGGCCGTCGAGGCGGTTGCGCGCACCGCTGATGGTGAAACCCTGCTCGTAGAGCAGTTCGCGGATGCGGCGGATCAACAGCACTTCGTGGTGCTGATAATAGCGACGGTTACCTCGGCGTTTAACCGGCTTCAGTTGAGTAAATTCCTGTTCCCAGTAACGCAGCACGTGCGGTTTGACGCCGCACAAATCGCTGACTTCACCAATGGTGAAATAGCGCTTCGCCGGAATGGTCGGCAGCACAACGGGTTCAGGCTTGTTCGCTCGTTCGCTCATCTAGGACTTTACTCAGGCAGCTCGGGCCAGCGAGTTACTTGGAGGGTTGGTCTCCTCGACCATTCCTTTGAGCTTCTGGCTGGCGTGGAAAGTCACGACGCGGCGCGCCGTGATCGGGATCTCTTCCCCGGTTTTCGGATTGCGGCCCGGCCGCTGCGGCTTGTCGCGCAACTGGAAGTTGCCGAAGCCGGACAGCTTGACCGCCTCGCCGCGCTCGAGCGCGTTACGGATTTCGTCGAAGAAGGTCTCGACCATGTCCTTGGCTTCGCGCTTGTTCAGGCCGACCTGCTCGAACAGCAGCTCGGCCAGCTCGGCCTTGGTCAGGGTCGGGAGTTCCTGCTCTGCTTCCTTCCGCATGCGCGCCACCTGGGTCGCGCGATGCAGATCAGCCGCCAGCGCTTCCTGGAATACGGCCGAATCAACGTCGTTGTTATTAATTTTGAAGCCCTACCTTCAAGAAACGATGTATTGGAACGGTTGAGGCGCTTCGTGAAGCGCCTCGGTCCAGCTCTTATGCGCGCAGCTTGGCGCCGACTTTTTCTTGTGCCGAACGGGCCACGGCCGCCATGATAGCGTCCACCGCGTCGTCCTGCAGCGTCGATTGAGTATCTTGCAAGCCAAAGCGGAAAGCAAGGCTTTTTTCATCCGTCTCCAGGCCCTTGCCGCGGTATTCATCAAACAAAACAACGGCTTGCACGATCTTTCCGCCAGGATTCATTGCGAGCTCGGCATGGAAAGCGTCCAGCACTTCCTGGGCCGACACGTCCTGCCTGACCACCAGCGCCAGGTCGCGCGTCGCGCCCGGGAACTTCGAAATTTCGGCATAGGCAGGCACCGTGCGCTGGCGCAGCGCGTCGGCGTCGACCTCGAACAGGACCGGCGCCTGCGGCAGGTCGTACTTCTGCAGCCAGCGCGGATGCAGTTCGCCGATGAAGCCGATGTGCTTGCCGTCCAGCTCGACGAAGGCGCTGCGGCCCGGATGCAGCGCCGGGTGCTCGCCCTTCACGAAGCGCAGCACGCTCGGTGCGAACAGCGCTTCCAGGTCGGCTTTCACGTCGAAGTAATCGACGGCACGGGTCTTTTCGCCCCACTGCTCGTCGTTGGCCGGGCCGTAAGCAATGGCGGCGACACGCTTCGGCTGCTCGAAACCGGCAACCGACAGCGGACCGTCCTGGATGGCGGCGTTACGCTTGAACACGGCGCCGACTTCGAACACGCGCACGCGGCCGGCCTTGCGGTTGACGTTGTAGCGCACGTTGGCCAGCAGGCTGCCGACCAGGTTCGAGCGCATCACGCTCATCTGGCTGGCGATCGGGTTCTGCAGGCGGATCGGATCGCTGTTGGCGGCGAAATCCTGCTCCCACTGGGGTTCGACGAAGCTCATGTTGACCACTTCCTGGTAACCCAGGTCGGCGAGCTGGTGGCGGATCGCGAACAGCGAGCGGGTGTTTTCCGGCTCGATCAACATCGCGGTCGGCGCCACCGGCGGACGGGTCGGGATGTTCTCGAAGCCGTAGACGCGCGCGACTTCCTCGATCAGGTCTTCCTCGATCTCGATGTCGAAACGGTAGGACGGCGAGGTCACATGGAATACACCCTCGGCATGCGTGAACGGCAGCTGCAGGCGCGTGAAGATGTCGGCCACGACGGCGTCGGTCAGCGGCACGCCGATCACCTTGGCAGCGCGGGCGGTGCGCATGGCGACCGGCTGGCGCTGCGGCAGGTTCACGACCTGGTCGTCGACCGGGCCGACACGGGTGGCGTCGGTACCGCAGATCTCCACGATCAGCGCAGTGATGCGCTCGATGTGCTCGACCGTGGTCGCGTAGTCCACGCCGCGCTCGAAGCGGTGCGCCGCGTCGGTCGAGAAGTTGTACTTTCGCGCACGGCCCTGGATGGCGTTCGGCCACCAGAAGGCGGCTTCCAGGTAGATGTCGGTGGTGTCCAGGGTCACGGCAGTCGAGTCGCCGCCCATGATGCCGGCCAGCGATTCGATTTCCTTGTCGTCGGCGATCACGCCGACCCACTCGTCGACCTCGATGGTGTTGCCGTTCAGGAGTTTCAGGGTCTCGCCCTTCTTGCCCCACCGGACGTCCAGGCCGCCGTGGATCTTGCTCAGGTCGAACACGTGCGACGGACGGCCGACTTCCAGCATCACGTAGTTCGAGATGTCGACCAGGGCCGAGACCGAACGCTGGCCGCTGCGCTCGAGGCGCTGCTTCATCCAGTCCGGGGTCGCGGCGCGCGCGTTCAGGCCGCGGATGACGCGGCCCGAGAAACGGCCGCACAGGTCCGGCGCCGAGATCTTCACCGGCAGGGTTTCATCAACGTTGACGGCGACCTGCTTGGTGGTCGGCACGTGCAGCGGGGTGCCGGTGAGCGCCGAGACTTCGCGCGCGACGCCCAGCACCGACAGGCAGTCCGCCTTGTTCGGGGTCAGCTTGATGGTGAACTTCAGGTCGTCCAGGCCCAGGTAGTCGCGGATGTCGGCGCCGACCGGCGCATCGGCCGGCAGTTCCATCAGGCCGCTGCTCTCTTCCGAGATTTTCAGTTCCTTGGCCGAGCACATCATGCCCTGCGACTCGACGCCGCGCAGCTTACCGACCTTGATCGCGAAGGGCTTGCCGTCGGCGCCCGGCGGCAGCACGGCGCCGGCCTTGGCGCAGATCGCCTTCATGCCCGCGCGCACGTTCGGCGCGCCGCAGACGATGTTGAGCAAGGTGCCGGTGCCCACGTCCACCTCGCAGACGTTGAGGCGGTCGGCGTCCGGGTGCTTGGCCACTTCCTTGACTTCGGCCACCACCACGTTGGTGAACGGCGGCGCGACCGGTTCGACTTCCTCGACTTCCAGGCCGGACATGGTGAGCAGATGCGACAGTTCCTCCGAGGTCATCTTCGGATCGACCATCGAACGGAGCCAGTTTTCAGAGAATTGCATATTCTTTAGCCTTCTTCTTACGTCGAGGTGTCAGTTGAACTGTTTGAGGAAACGGAGATCGCCCTCGTAGAACAGGCGCAGGTCGTTGATCCCGTAACGCAGCATGGTCAGGCGCTCGAGGCCTGAGCCGAACGCGAAACCGATGAACTTTTCCGGATCCAGGCCGAAGTTACGCACGACGGTCGGGTGGACCTGGCCGGCGCCCGACACTTCCAGCCAGCGGCCCTTCAGGGGACCGGAACCGAAGGCGATATCGATCTCGGCCGACGGTTCGGTAAACGGGAAGTAGGACGGACGGAAACGGACCTGCAGGTCGTCGGTCTCGAAGAAGGCCTTGACGAAGTTCAGGTACACGCCCTTGAGGTCGGCGAAGCTGATGTCCTCGCCGATCCACAGGCCTTCGACCTGGTGGAACATCGGCGAGTGGGTGGCGTCGCTGTCGACGCGGTAGGTGCGGCCCGGCGCGATCACCTTGATCGGCGGCGTATGGGTGCGCGCGTAGCGCACCTGCATCGGGCTGGTGTGGGTACGCAGCAGCAGCGGTTTGCCGGTGCTGTCATTGCCCTCGATGTAGAAGGTGTCCTGCATCGAACGGGCCGGGTGGTTTTCCGGGCTGTTCAGTGCGGTGAAGTTGGTCCAGTCGGTTTCGATCTCGGGACCGTCGGCGACGTCGAAGCCGATCGAGCGGAAGATCTGCTCGACGCGCTCCCAGGTGCGCATCACCGGGTGAATGCCGCCCTTCGAGCTGCCGCGGCCCGGCAGGGTCACGTCAATGCTTTCCGCGTTCAGGCGCGCCATCAGCTGCGCATTCGCGAGGTCGTCGCGGCGGGCGGTCAAGGCCTGTTCGATTTTTTCTTTGGCGGCGTTGATCAGGGCGCCCTGCGCCTTGCGCTGTTCAGGGTCGAGCTTGCCCAGGCCCTTCATCAGGTCGGTGACCTGGCCGGTCTTGCCCAGGTATTTGGCTTTTGCATTTTCGAGCGCGGCGGCGTCCGCGGCGGCGGTGAAGTCAGCCTGGGCCGAGGAGACGAGATCTTCCAGCGATTGCATGCTTGTTCTTTTCCTGTTTGTGTGGTGGCAGGAGCCACAATCAAAAACGGGGCACAGGTGATTAACCGTGCCCCGCTCTTTTCGCCTCCCCGTTGCCGGGGAAGCTGGTCTTGCTAGCTAACTGACTGATTAGGCAGCCAGCTTGGCCTTGGCGGCGGTGACAATCGCGGCAAATGCCGGCTTGTCGTGCACAGCCATGTCGGCCAGGACTTTACGGTCCAGTTCAATCCCGGACTTCTTCAGGCCGTTCATGAAGGCGCTGTAGGTCATGCCGTGCGAACGCGAAGCCGCGTTGATACGGGTGATCCACAGTGCGCGGAAGACGCGCTTCTTGTTACGACGGTCGCGGTAGGCGTACTGGCCAGCGCGCATGACTGCTTGCTTGGCAATACGGAATACCTTGCTGCGACGGCCGCGGTAGCCTTTAGCAAGTTCAAGGACTTTCTTGTGACGGGCACGTGCAGTAACCCCACGTTTTACTCGAGGCATATTAGCTCCCTTTGTATATGATTAGTGAGATTAAGCGGAAGGCATCATGCGGTAGACGCTCGTCACGTCCGATGCATTGATGTTACGGGTGCCGCGCAGTTGACGCTTGTTTTTGGTGGTCTTCTTGGTCAGGATGTGACGCTTGAACGCCATACCCGACTTGACGGTACCACCCGGACGCACGCGAAAACGCTTCTTCGCGGAGCTTTTGGTTTTCATTTTTGGCATAGTATTCTGCCCTTTTATGGACAGCCTCTATACGACAGGATTGCAGGTGGCGGCAACGCTGCTCTTGGATGCCTGCTTTCACTTGTCTTGCAGCCGACGCCACTACCTGTCGACTACAACCTGCTTTTTAAAAACAGGAACCGCAGATGATAGCACAGGTTTGGTCGGAATTGTTGGGGTGAGGATCGGGATTTGTCGGATGACGGTGCGGGCCGCCAACGCCACCGTTCACCAATTCCCGCTGAGTCGTCATCCCGGCGCAGGCCGGGATCCAATTCCTCCGCACAGTGAGACCGCGTGCGTTAGTGGCAGGCGAAGAAACTTGGATTCCCGCCAAGGGGGGACGCCTAGTCCGGGAATGACGGGCTGAGGGAGTGGGTGGAAGGAGGCGTGGTCGGCACCTCGGCAACTTGGGTCCCGGCCTCCGCCGGGACGACGGTGGCAAACGCCAACTCGCGCCGCACAAACGGACACAGGCCGGGCCCGGATACCAGCTTGCGCTGATACCCAGACCCGGCCCATTCATCTGACGACGCGAAGAATTACTTCTTCTTCTTCGGCGCAACCACCATGATCATCTGGCGACCTTCGAGCTTCGGGAACTGCTCGACCTGGCCGTATTCTTCCAGATCGGTACGCAGGCGCTCGAGCATGCGCATACCGATGTCCTGGTGCGCCATTTCGCGGCCGCGGAAGCGCAGCGTGATCTTGGTCTTGTCGCCCTCTTCCAGGAACTTGATGAGGTTGCGCAGCTTGATGCTGTAGTCGCCTTCATCGGTACCCGGACGGAACTTGACTTCCTTGACCTGGATGATCTTCTGTTTCAGCTTGGCTTCGTGCGCCTTCTTCTGCTCCGAGTACTTGAACTTGCCGTAGTCCATCAGGCGGCAGACCGGCGGCACCGCGTTCGGTGCGATTTCGACCAGGTCGACGTTCTTTTCTTCGGCCATGCGGAACGCTTCCGCCAGGCTCACGATGCCCAGCGGTTCGTTGTCCACACCGTTCAGGCGCATTTCGGGATGGGTGATCTCGCCGTTGATGCGATGCTGTTTGTCAGTAGCTATGTTGTTTCCTTTGAAAGTATGAATGTAAGCCGGCGCATAGTGTAGCGGTTTTTCGCTTACTTCGCCTTGGAGGCGACTTCGCCTACCAGACGCTCCACGAGCGAATCGACCGGCATCACGCCGAGGTCGACATTGCCGCGGGCACGCACGGCCACGGTATTTGCTTCACGTTCTTTATCGCCAACAACCAAAATGTAAGGCAGTTTTTGGACAGAATGCTCACGAATTTTATAAGTAATCTTCTCGTTCCGCAAATCAGCGTGAACGCGCAGGCCTGCCGCGCGCAGCTTCGCTTCGACCTGCTTGACGTAGTCTGCTTGCGCGTCAGAAATGTTCAGAACAGCAACCTGGACCGGGGCAAGCCACAGCGGCAGTGCGCCGGCGTAGTTTTCGATCAGGATACCGATGAAACGCTCCATCGAGCCGACGATCGCACGGTGCAGCATGACCGGCACCTTGCGGGTGTTGTCCTCTGCGACATATTCAGCCCCTAAACGGCCCGGCATCGAGAAGTCAACCTGCATGGTGCCGACCTGCCATGGGCGGCCCAGGCTGTCCTTCAGGTGGTACTCGATCTTCGGACCGTAGAAGGCGCCCTCGCCCGGCAGCTCGGTCCATTCCACGCCGCAGGCGCGCAGCGCCGAACGCAGCGCCTCTTCCGCCTCGTCCCACACTTCGTCGGTGCCGATCCGGTTTTCCGGGCGCAGCGCCAGCTTGACGTCGATGTTGTTGAAGCCGAAATCGTCATACACCTGCATCGCCTGGGCGTGGAAGGCGGTCACTTCGGCCTCGATCTGTTCTTCGGTGCAGAAGATGTGGCCGTCGTCCTGGGTGAAGCCGCGCACGCGCATGATGCCGTGCAGCGCGCCCGAGGACTCGTTGCGGTGGCACTGGCCGAACTCGCCGTAGCGCAGCGGCAGGTCGCGATAGCTCTTCATGCCCGAGTTATAGATCTGCACGTGGCCCGGGCAGTTCATCGGCTTGAGCGCGTAGGAGCGGTTCTCCGAATCGGTGGTGAACATGTTTTCGCGGTAGTTATCCCAGTGGCCGGTCTTCTGCCACAGGGTGACGTCCAGGATCTGCGGCGCCTTGACCTCGTCGTAGCCGTTCACCTGGTACTTCTTGCGCATGTACTGCTCGACCTGCTGCCAGACGGTCCAGCCCTTCGGGTGCCAGAAGATCAGGCCCGGAGCCTCGTCCTGGAAGTGGAACAGGTCCAGCTGCTTGCCGATCTTGCGATGGTCGCGCTTCTCCGCCTCTTCCAGCACGTGCAGGTACTGCTCCTGGTCTTCCTTCTTGGCCCAGGCGGTGCCGTACACGCGCTGCAGCATCTCGTTCTTCGAGTCGCCGCGCCAGTAGGCGCCGGCCAGCTTCATCAGCTTGAAGACCTTCAGCTTGCCGGTCGAAGGCACGTGCGGACCGCGGCACAGGTCGGTGAAACCGCCCTGCGAGTACAGCGACACGTCCTCGTTCGCCGGGATCGACGAGATGATCTCGGCCTTGTAGTCTTCACCGATCGATTTGAAGTAAGCGACGGCCTCGTCACGCGGCAGCACCTTGCGGGTGACCGCATCGTCCTTCTTGGCCAGTTCCGCCATTTTCTTTTCGATCGCTGCCAGGTCGTCCGGGGTGAACGGGCGCTTGTACGAGAAGTCGTAGTAGAAGCCGTTTTCGATCACCGGGCCGATGGTGACCTGGGCTTCCGGGAACAGTTCCTTGACGGCGTGCGCCAGCAGGTGGGCGGTCGAATGGCGGATGACTTCGAGGCCGTCCGCATCGCGGTCGGTGACGATGGCCAGGTCGGCGTCGGACTCGATCAGGAACGAGGTGTCGACGACCTTGCCGTTGACCTTGCCGGCGAGCGCGGCCTTGGCCAGGCTCGGCGCGATGTTCTGGGCAACCTGGGCGACGGTCACGGGGCCGTCGAACTGACGGCTGGAGCCATCTGGGAGTCGGACGTTGAGCATGCTGTTCTCCAATCGAGGCGCTGGGCGCCGGGTAAGTAGGAAGATCTTGAAACTTGTGAAAAATCTAGGGACGAAAAAAAACGCGCACCAGGCGCGTTTTCTTCAGTGTTGTCGAGCTTCTTTGGACAAAAGACCACCGTACCGCGTCTAGCGATTCCCCCACAACATAGTCGTAGTTCGCGGTGTCATAACCGTCGGTGCCTTTCTCGCTCTTACAGTACGAGACTCAAACAAGCTACTGCGCGTTGCATTTCCGGTTTGCGATGCTCGCCGTACTAAAGTACGGCTGCGCTTCTCAACCAGAACTGCCGCCGCTCGCTACGCTTCTTTGAGCCTCTGGGGTATTCTGGTGGGCGGTGCAGAATTCGAATCTGCGACCCCTTGGATGTCGACCAAGTATTCTAACCAGCTGAACTAACCGCCCGATTCCTCCATTATAAGGAGCGCACCGCGCTTAAGCAAGGCTTGCACCCGAAAAAGTTTCCTGGCGAGCCCGTAACGCTCCCCGCCGCCGCTTTGATTTACACTGCGAGCATGTCAAGCCAACAAGTAGAAGCCGCTTCCGAACACCTGCACGCCCACCTCGACGGCGATGCGCAACATGCCCACGTCATCGAGGGGCGCAGCCAGCGCACCCTCGGGATCGCGCTCGGCATGACGCTGCTGTTCGCCGTCATCGAGGCCGTGACCGGCGTCTTCTCGAATTCGCTCGCGCTGATCTCGGACGCCGGCCACATGGTGACCGACGCCGCCGCCCTCGGCCTGGCGCTGATGGCCCAGGCCATCGCCAAGCGCCCTCCCTCGGCGCGCCACTCCTTCGGCTTCGTCCGGGCCGAGGCCCTGGCCGCATTCGTGAACAGCCTTGCCATGCTGGCCCTGGTGGCCTGGATCGTGTGGGAAGCCAGCCAGCGCCTGCGGCATCCCGAACCGGTGCAGGGCGGCGTGGTGCTGGTGGTGGCCGCCATCGGCGCCTCGATCAACCTGATCGTCGCCTGGGTGCTGTCGCGCGACAACCAGAGCATCAACACCCGCGCCGCGCTGGTGAACGTGCTGGGCGACCTGCTCGGCTCGGTGGCCGCGATCGCGTCCGGCGCCATCATTTATTTCACCGGCTGGCTGCGGGTCGACCCGATCCTGTCGATCTTCGTCGCACTGCTGATCCTGCGCTCCACCTACAGCATCCTGCGCGAGTCCTATCATTTCCTGATGGAGGGCGTGCCGCACGACATCGATTACCTGGCAGTCGGCGCCGATCTGCAGGCCATCGACGGCGTGCTCGACGTACACGACCTGCACGTATGGGACATGTCGCCCGGCCACCCTGCCCTCATCGGCCACCTCGAGATCGCCAGCCTGGAACAATGGCCGGCCGTGCTGGCCGCCGTGCGCGCCATGCTGCGCGCGAAGCACGGGATCGACCACGTGACCCTGCAGCCTGAGGCGGCGGGCGGGAAGTCGCTTTGAAACCGCTTTGAAACCACTTTGAAACTTTTGTAAGCGCCCTCTTACCCGAGCCCTGCCCGCACGCCGATACGCGGCCTTGCGCGCGCGCCGCATAATCGGCGGATGGATTGCTCCCGCACCGTATTCGACACGCTCATCATCGGCGGCGGCCCGGCCGGACTGACGGCAGGGGTCTACTTGCGCCGTTTCACCCGCCATGTCGCACTGGTCGACAAGGGCAACAGCCGCCTGTCCTGGATCCCTGTCTCGCACAACTACCCAGGCTTCCCCGATGGAATCAACGGGCTGCAGCTGCTCGAGAACCTGCGCGCCCAGCTCGCCAACTACGGCGGCAGTGTGATGCAGGGAGAGATCCTCGACCTGCGGCTGGAGGACGGCGTGTTCGTCGGCGATTACGTCCCGGGCGACGGCGGCGAGCCGTGCCAGATCCGCGCCATGACCGTGCTGCTGGCCACCGGCGTGGCCGACGCCGGCATGCCGGTCGAGCGCTGGGACGAGGCGGTGCGCAGCGGCGCCGTGCGCCTGTGCCCGGTGTGCGACGGCTGGGACGTGATCGACAAGCGCATCGGCGTGGTCACCTCCGACGCCAGCCCGGTCGGGCACGCCCTCTTCATGCGCACCTTCAGCGCCGACGTCCTGCTGTTCGAGCGCGGCCCGGTGTCGACGCTCAACGACGAGGAGCGCCAGAAGCTCGCCGCCGCCGGCGTCACCCTGGTCGACTCGCCGCTGGCGGGCGTCACCATGAGCGAGGACATGAAGCCGATCCTGCACACCAAGGACGGCGAAGACTACCGCTGCGACGTGTTCTATCCGATGCTGGGCGAGCACGCCCGCTCCGACCTGGCAAAGGGGCTGGGTGCCGAGACGGTGGAGTGCCACAAGCTGCTGGTCGACGAGCATTGCCGCACCGGCGTGCCTGGCCTGTTCGCGGTGGGCGACGTCACGCGCGGACTGAACCAGATCGCGGTCGCGACCGGGCAGGCAGCGCTGGCGGCGACCACCATCCACAACACCCTGCCCTGGGCCTTGCGGCCGGCGGCCAGCGCCTGAACGGCGTCGCCTTAGGCTCCCACGTCGCAGACGCGATCGCGCCTGGTGGACTTGGCCTGGTAAAGCCGCACTGACGGCTTCACGGCACTTACACGCTCAGCGGCTTCTGGACCGCCACACCGTTGATACGGCGTGCCAGCACCCGGCCATAAGCGATACCCGGCTTTTCAATCCAGTGATAAGCAAGAAACGCAAGCAGGGGTACGACCACGCCGAACAGCAGCAAAGCGACAGGTCTGGGAATTGCGTGAAAATGGCGGAAGAGCAGGTAAAGAATCGGCACATGCACGAGGTAAATCCCATAGGAGTACTGTGCGATCGTCTTGCCACATGAGCGCAGCCATGCGGTACGCAACTCCCTGCATTGCGGAAGAATCAAGCCTAACAACAGGCAGAACACCCAGGACAGGACCGTCGCGCTGCAGCCCATGCCGACCAAAGCGGGAAAGCTGACCGCCCCTGCACAAACGAATAGGAAGAGAAACGCCGCCGGGTAGCGGCGTGGAGAATGACGCAAGCAATAGGCAAGCACTCCCGGTAAAAAGCAGGGGAAAAATTTCACCAGCTCATAGTTCAGTCCGAGGCGCCAGACCAGCAGGATCACAACAATTGCAGCGATCCACAACGCGACGATCCAGCACCACGCGCGCTGCCCCGCCAGGCTTGCCAGGACAAACAGAGCCGGCAGGAACAGATACATCTGTACCTCGTACGGCAGGCTCCACAGGACCGGTGTGACGGAGGGTGCCCCCGTGAGATTCTGGATCAGGAGGATATTGCTCACGATTGTGGTGATGCTTGGTCCTCCCTGCGACCACAGGCGCTCGACCAGGCTGACGGCGAGCACAACCAGAATACTCATCGGGTAGATCCTGAACGCCCTCATGAGCAGAAAGCTTCCTCCCCGTGTCGCATGTTTCCCCGTGCTCCCGTGCCGCTCCAGCGACTGCATCAGGACCAGGCAGGTGTGAACGAAAAAAATCAGCACCCCTAGGGTTCCCAGGCTCTGAACATGGAATCGGCCTAACATGAGCTGCGAATACTCGATCAGCAAATGACTGATTACCACGAACCCCACCGCCATCGCACGCAGCACGTCAAGGTTCTGCGAGTGCACATCGGCCATACCCGCGGCTCCCTGTGCCGGTGCTCCCGGATTCGCGGCCTGCGGCGGACGGGGTCCGGAAATAGCCACACGTCCTGTCGGGGCGGCCTTCATTTGGCGATCCTGTTCCGGTATGCCTGCAGCAAGTTGAAGGCAAGCTTGGCCAATGCACCGTCCTTGCGCTCATGAAGCATTGTCCGGCAACGTTGGCACTGTCCTTCGACAAAGGCGGTGGCAACGCTTCGCGGGCTTGCAAAAGCCCGGCGGTAAGAACGATAGATGTGCACTTGGTCCATGTCGACCCGCTTGCCCAGCATCCGCTCCTTGAAGTCGAATTCTCCACCGCCAAGGTAGAACTTCCGCCCGCCGCGCCGGATGCTCTCGCAGACCGTGAAGTAGGTGCACAGCTTTCCCAAGCCGTACTTCTGGTATGCGGGGTCGTAGCAGGTAACGTCGCCGAAAAAACCGCTGCCCACGCGATAGTTGATGGAACCAGCACACATACGGCCGTCAATCAGCAGCATCACGACGAAGCCGCATGCCGTGCACAGCTCGGCCATGCGCGCGATATCGTGCCGCAGCCTGACACCCCTGGCATTGATTCGCTGTTCGCTGAACTCCGTAATGGCGCGCAAGCTGGCAAGGTCGATTTCCTGGCCCGACATGCATTTCAGCGAGAACGAAGGAAAGACGCGCTTCAAAGTATTCATCTGCTGGCGGAGACTGGCGCGCGTCGTCTTTCCAATACGGGCAAGATACTCGTCAGGTGTTTGAGGCAAGTCGATAACGAAGGTGTGTTTCGACCGATATTGCTGGACCGGGTAGTGCAAGTCCCGCAAGTCGGTGCTGACGGCCTTGAAATTGATGAGCGCCGCATCCGGAAATATGGCAAACATACACCGGATAAATCGTGCTGCCTCCCCAGTGGAGAGGTGCAACATTTCATTTAATACCCGAATGCAGCGGTCGCCGTACCGGTAGACGAGAATCTCGACTGGCCCTTCTTCACGTGATGCCACATAACATCCCGCCCCGTGCAGAGATCGGTAAGTTCGGAGGAAAGGTATCGACGCATGCAAGACCGCATAACGTGCCGCCATGGCGGATTCAGCCCACGCCGGCACCTCGTCCTTGTAGCAAGACACGGAAACACCGTCTCTCTCCTTCCAGGAGATCACGCTCATCATTTCTCCAGAACGCCATGCCGAGGCGGGTAATGAATTCAGCGCACGCTGTGAGCAGTTCCCGGCAGCGCAGACAATCGCTTGCCGAGGACGAAAGAGATGCGGGCAATACTTCCAGCGTACCAATCCTGTTTGAATCACCGCAAAGCCTGCACGTATTGTCTGCGGCGGGCAGAACAGTGGTTTGATGAAGCGCAAACCAATACATTCTCTTCCGTGCAGCGATTCCTATAGACAAGCCAGGTTTTCAGGGGACAGGCGCAAATTGAGAAAATAGGGTATGAGCAATGTCAGCCATCAACGACAAACTAAAAGGTAAGTTTGATCTTCATCAAACTTACCAAGCAAGCGCGGCGCGACTTTGCAGGCTCAACCTACACTCAAGCGATTAGCTGTTGACAGTTTGCTGAGGGAGGGAAAAATGGAACCGAAACATGCGTATCGAAGGACTTTGCTCAAAACCGCTCTGGGGGTCGCCGTTGCACAATGCTTTCCAGGATCCGCACTGGCCCAATCGGGTTACCGCACACGCCTGGAATGGCAGCACTTCAAGAAAACAAGCCAGTACAAATCCTTCTTGAGTGCAATCGCGGCAATGCGGGCCAATACCAACCAGGCCGACCGCAATTCGCTGCGCTACTGGGCCAATGTCCATGTGAATTACTGCCCCCATGGGACCCCCTACTTCATCGCGTGGCACCGGGGATATCTCCACTTCTTCGAGCGACAGCTGCAGATCCTGTCCGGCGATCCCTTGCTGAATATTCCTTATTGGGACTATTACTCATATGCAACGATGCCCGCCGAGTTCACGGACCCGAGCCCGGGCAATCCGCTCTACCTGCAGCGGATGAGCGCGAACGTCCGCAACGCCCTCAGCCTCTCGCCGTTCGCGCCCACGGTCTACAACTTCCAGCGTGGGACCTGGAATGCCTTCGAACCGAAACTGGAGAACGTTCATAATCCGGTGCACGACCTCATCGGCGGGATCATGGCCACGATGCAGTCGCCCCTGGACCCGATCTTCTACCTGCATCATGCGAATGTCGATCGCCTCACCCATGCGTGGGCACTTCCCGATGGCAAGGGAATACCCCTCTCCGCTTTTCCCTATTCTCCCTCAAACAGCGATCCGTACTGGGCCGGCATGCACGTCTACGCGACCGACCTGAGCCTTGATCGGTTCCTGACCTTGATTCCAACCTGGCTCGGCAATGACTACGAAGGGAACAGCGTACCAAGCGCGCTACCGCCTATTGCCAGCGCTACCCAGTCCGCAACGACGAGGCTTGCGGCCAATACCGCAGAGCCAGACCAGCAACGCCCTCCCTTCCGCGCAATCTCCCCTTCCCCGGGTCGTGAAATTTCACCGACCCGGCGCTCGCTTGGAGGCGCCATCGAACTCTCATTGGACGAAGGCTCCGCGTCGATCGAGCTAAGCCTGAGCAAGCGCGATGCCAGCGAACTCGCGCGCGCGGTTACGCTGCGAAAGAATGAGCTCAGGACCAGGAACCCCAGCAAGGCTGGCGCGGTGAAGCTTGTCGTCGACAAGCCGATCGTCAGCGATGCGGGCAGCCGTGGAGGATATTTTTACGCCTTGTACCTGAACATGCCACCCTCCGTCGGTACGCCTGCAGTCAGGACGCAGACCTATGTCGGCACGCTCGGCGCGTTCCAGATCGCGGCTGCATCGCATCATGGCCCCGCCAGCCTCGAATACGATGTATCGGACCTGCTGGCGCAACAAGCCATCACCGATTTCTCGGGATTGTCATTGTCCTGGGTCCGCGTCGATGGAAACAATCCCCCAATCGGCAGGACAATACAGGTCGGCGAAATTCGTACCGAGCTCTCATACGAAGTTGAACAGGCAGAGCCCCCACCGCTGCCCAAACCTCCGGGATGGTACGGCCGGCCGCCCCGACCGGAAAAACGCTGAAGGGAACGCTTAGCGCCCTCCGGACGCCAATGCGATCCGGCGACGGATCCGACCGGCTTCCGTACTGTCGCCGGCTGCATCGGCGCGCTGGGCCTGTACGCCCAGCCAGGCCAGCAACGGACGGCGCCAGCCCTGATTGGAAGCCGTGTCGATCGCCTGGTCGACACCGTCCGGCGAGATGCGTCCGGCCTTGAAGGCGGCGCCGGCGGCGACCAAGCGCGCCAGCGGATCGGCCACGCCTGCGACCTGCCCTGTGGCGAGCACGGGGCGGTGCTGTTCGGGCAGCAGCGCGGGGTTCAGGCTCTCCCAGCGGCCGTAGAGATAGTCGGCGTAGGCGCGCTGTTCAGGCGTCGCCTCTTGCGCCAGCGCCGCGTAGCCGGGGCAGTCGTCGAAATCGAGGCTGGCCACGTGGGCGGCGCAGCGCACCAGTTCGACCTGGGCCACGTAGTCGGGGCGTCCGGTGCTGGTGGTGGCGAGACGCGCAGTGCGGAATTGCGCATTGGCGGCGTTGGTCTGCCCCTTCAGGTAATCGTCGACCGAGCCGTCGAGGGCTCCTTTAGCGTCCGCCTGCCAGTCGGGCGGCAAGGGCTTGCTGGCGCAGCCGGCAAGGAAGGCAACAGCGAGGAAGACTGGAATTCTCATGGCAGCTTGATCTCCTGGTTGCTGCGAGCGAAGGGCCACTTGCGGTTGATCTCGTCCACCAGGCGGTTCACCTTGCGCAGGCTGGCGTCGACTTCGCCGCGCAGCGCGCCCAGGTCTTCGGTGGCGACCCGCGCGTTCTTGCCGACGGCCTGGGCCTCGACCAGCACCGCGTCGACCTTCTTGAGCGTGGCGCTGGCATCCTCCAGCACCACGTGTAGCTGGCGGATCGCGCCCTGGGCATCGTCCATCACGCCGTTCTTGCCGTACACGCGCTGCTCGGTCTTGCCCAGCAGGGAGTTGATGCGATCCAGGGCTTCGCGCAGGCGGCGCGCCTCGGCGTCGCCGCCCATCACGCCGCCCAGCACCCCGCCCGGCCCGTTCATGCGGCCGGTCAGGGTGTTGATGTTGGCGAGACTCGCGTTGACGTCCGAACCGGTAGCCGTCATGTTTTCCAGGTTTTCGAGCAGGGCCCTAGCGGTAGCGACGATGCGCGGGATCTCGGCGGTGGCGTCGCCGCGCAGCACCGAGCGGGTGGCGCCTGGCGGCAGGGGGGGGTCGTTCAGGAGACCGGTGAAGGCGCGCAGGCGGGTCTCGCCGACGATGCTCGACTCCAGCGTGAACACGCTCGAGGTGCGCAGCCACTTGGCGTCCTTGCTCTGCACGTCGACCAGGATCCGCACCTTTCCGTCCGGCGCCAGCTCGACCTGGCTCACGCGGCCGATCGGGAAGCCGGCGAAGGTCATGTCCATGCCGGGAATCACGCCGGACGAATCGTCGGTCTCCAGCACCAGGCGCTGGGTCGGCTCGAACACGCCGCGCGCATGCATCACGTAGCCGATGAAGGCGGCGACCAGGATGCCGATCGCCACCAAGAGGATCATGGCCTTGAGTTCAACGTGTTTCGGTTCGTCCGGCAGGGGTTCGGTCATGGCTTCCTGTTCTTGTTAGATGTATTTCAGCGCCAGCGAGGCGGCTTCGATCACGAGCAGCACGAACAGCAGGCGCAGCGCTCCCGGCTGCACGGTAACGTTCACGCGGCGCGGATAACGCTGCAGTTCGAGAATGGCGGCGGTCGGGATCAGGGCCACGGCCAGGCCGAAGAGCACGGTCTTGAGCACGAAGCCGATCGTCACCGCGGGCGCGAACACGCGGCCGACGGTGCGGGTGTAGTCGGTCATGCCCCAGGGCGACAGGCCGTAGACGTTCAGGTAAGCCAGCAGCAGCACGATGATGCTGGTGACCATGGCCAGGCTCAGCACCCCGAAAGCATTCGCCAGCAGCTGCGGCACCATGTCGCGGCGCAGGCGGCGCAGCGCTTCGTCGTTGGCGGCCTGCGGCGACATGCCGGCGCGCGCCAGGCCCAGGGCCGAAGCGTCGAAGGCCATGCTGGCGCGCAGGGCCACGAACATGGCGGCGGACAGCGGAATCAGTTCCAGCACCAGCACCCGCACTACCATCTCCAGTGCGAAATGCGACAGGCCGTAGCTCTTGGCCGTGACCAGCACGATGCGGATGATGACGAGGCTGATCAGGCTCGAGGCCAAGCCGAACCAGGGCAGCACCTGCCAGGTGCTGGCGTAGATGTAGCGCGCCGCAGCCAGGCGGTTCTCGCGGTTGTAGGTCGAGGGCGACAGCGCCATCACGATGGCGACCGCGCCCAGGTGCACCATGTACCACCAGCTGCGCAGGTAGCGTGCGAAGGCGAGGCCCCACAGGCTTGGGTTTGCGTAGAGGTTGAAGGTTCGGCGCATGGTGTCAATATGATACAAAATTCGATGGATGGGTCTGGTTTTTGTATCAAATTGATACGGTAGTGGCTGCTCGGGCAAGATTGGATCCCGGCCAAGGGGGACGCCTAGGCCCGGGACGACGTGCCACGGTCGCGGGTCACCAAACAGCCTTACTGCCTCCTCGCCTCCATCACCCCCTTCACCTCCCCGATCGCCCCCAGCGCCTTCTGCAACTGCCCGGTCGACCCGATCTCCGCGGTAAACACCATGCGCGCCTGTCCCTTGGCGCTCTGGGTGTTCACCCCGATCACATTGATCTTCTCGCGCATGAACACGTCCGAGATATCGCGCAGCAGGCCTTGCCGGTCCATCGCCAGGATGAACAGGTCGACCGGGTACACCGTCTCCAGCCCGGCCGAGCCCCATTCGGTCTGGATCACCCGCTCCGGCGCCTTGGCGCGCATCTCGGCGAAGTTCTTGCAGCTCAGGCGGTGGATCGAGACGCCCTTGCCGCGCGTGACGAAGCCGCAGATCGGGTCTGGCGGCGCAGGTTTGCAGCACTTGGCCAGCATGGTCATCAGGCCTTCGGTGCCGACCACCAGCACGCCCGACTTGGCGCCCTGCTCCACGCTCGAAGCGCGGCTCTTGTTGACCACGGCCTCGTCGACCGGCGGCGGCGCCTCCGCCGTTTCGTGCAGGGCCGCTTCCACGTGGCGCAGGCTGAACTTCTCCTTGCCGACCTGGATGAACAGCTCGTCCACCTTGGCGAAACCCAGCTTGTGCGCCAGCGCTTCCAGGTTGACCGCGGTCTTGCCTTCGCGCTGCAAGGATTTTTCAACCAGCGCGCGGCCCTGGGCCAGGGTTTCTTCCTGTTCCAGCGCATGGAACCAGGCGCGGATCTTGGAACGCGTGCGGCTGCTGACCGTATAGCCCGGGCTGAGCCAGTCGCGCGACGGGCCCGCCGTGCCGGCCGGCCCCTTGGCGGTAATGATCTCGCAGGTCTGGCCGTTCCGCAGCGGGGTGTTCAGCGGCACCATCACGCCGTCGATCTTGGCGCCGCGGCAGCGGTGGCCCACTTCGCTGTGCAAGTGGTAGGCGAAGTCGATCGGCGTCGCGCCCTGCGGCAGCTCGAGCACGCGCGCCTGCGGCGTCAGCACGAAAATGCGGTCGTCCAGCGTGGCCGCCTTGAGCTTCTCGACCCACTCCTTCTGCAGGTCGTCCTGTCCGGTGACCACGTCGGCCACGTCGCTCTTCCAGGCCAGCAGCTGACGCAGCCAGGCGATCTTCTCGTCGTACTTCTGGCTCTTGAAACTCGATCCGCCCTCTTCCTTGTAGCGCCAGTGCGCGGCCACGCCGTACTCGGCGAAGTTGTGCATCTCCTGGGTGCGGATCTGCACTTCCAGCGGCCGCCCGTCCTCGGCGGTGACGACCGTGTGCAGCGACTGGTAGCCGTTCGGCTTCGGACGCGAGATGTAGTCGTCGAACTCCTTCGGGATCGGGGTCCAGATGTTGTGGACGATGCCCAGCACCGTGTAGCAGGTCTTGACGTCCTCGACGATCACGCGGAAGGCGCGCACGTCGTACAGCGAGGAGAAGTCGAGCTCCTTGCCGCGCATCTTGTTATAAATGCTGTAGATGTGCTTCGGCCGCCCCGAGACCTCGGCCTTGATGCCGGCCGCCGCCAGCTCGCCCTGCAGGCGCGCGATCGAGGACTCCACGAAGCCTTCGCGCTGCATGCGCTTCTCCTCGAGCATCTTGGCGATACGCTTGTAGGTATCGGGCTCGATGAAGCGGAAGGACAGGTCTTCCAGTTCCCACTTGAGCTGCCAGATGCCGAGCCGGTTGGCCAGCGGCGCATAGAAGTCGAGCACCTCGCGGCCATAGGCGCGGGTGACGTCGTCGAAGCGCTTCTGATCGGCGAAGTAGCGCAGGCTGGTGGCGCAGGAGGCCAGGCGCATCAGGACCACGCGCATGTCAGACGCCATCGCCAGCAGCATCTTGCGCAGGGTTTCCACCTGGGCGGCGGCCTGCTGGGCCGCGTTCTTGCCGCTGCCGACCTGCTCCTTGCCGGCCGTGAGGTCGCGCAGGCGGATCAGCTGGTAGACGCCCTGCACCAGGTCGGATACCTCCTTGCCGAAGCGGTCTTCCAGCGAGCCGGCCACCGACGGATCCATCATCGCCAGTTCGAACAACAGGCCGGCGATGCGGGTCTCGGCATCGGTGCTCAGGTAAGAGAGCGTGCCGGCCACGCCGAGCGAGAACTCGAAGGCGTTCTGGCCGGTGCCGGCGAGGCGCTCGCCGTAGGCGCTGCTGGCGTAGTCGAGCGCGGCCTGGACGCGTGCGCAGTCCTCCCTGCTCAAGCCCTGGACCAGCTGGGTGGTGGCGTCTCCGAGTAAAGCGGTTGATACCATCGAGTCTGATTAGCGCAGTGCGGCGGTGACGCAGACCTCGACCAGGCATGCGGGGTTGGCCAGCTTGGCTTCGACGGTGGCGCGCGGCGGGGTGTGGCCTTGCGGGACCCACTCGTCCCAGACGTTGTTCATGCCGGCGAAGTGGGCCATATCCGAGATGAAGATCTGGCACATCAGGAGGCAGGACTTGTCGCTGCCGACTTCGTTCAGCAGACGGTCGACGTGGCCCAGCACCTCGCGCATCTGGCCTTCGATGTCCTGGGTGGTGTCTTCGGCGATCTGGCCGGCCAGGTAAATGGTGCCGTTGTGGATGGCGGTTTCGGACAGGCGCTTGCCTACGTGGAGTCGTTTGATTTCCATAGCTGCTTTCTTATGTATAAACGTGACGGTCGCTTCAAGCGCCGCCGACTAAAAATTCTCGTGCGATCGCAATCTGGTCCGCGCGCACGAAGGTGGGCGCATGGCCCACGCCCGGTATCTCGACCAGGCGCGGCTTCGGTCCGCGCGCGCACATCTCCAGCGCGGTGGCGTGCGACAGCAGGTCGGATTCTTCGCCCCGCACCAGCAAGGTCGGGCAGCGGATCGCATCCCACGCGGCCCACAAAGCCGCTTCGTCGCCGGCCGCGCGCTCGGGCGTGATGGCGCGGAAAGGCTGGGCCAGGCCGAGGTCGTAGTGGCGCACCCATTGGCCGTCCTGGTCCTGGCGCAGCACGTCGTTCGCCAGCTTGAACCATTCTTCCTCGGTGTGCGGGCCGAAGGACATCGACACCGCCTTGACGTAGGCGGCGCCGGTATCGAAGTCCGGGAAGCGGATGTCCTGGCCGATGTACTCGCCGATGCGCGCAATGGCTTCGCCGTTGAGCACCGGGCCGATGTCGTTCACGACCAGCTTGCGGATCGGCGTGTCGTCTAACGAAGCCAGAATCATGCCGATCAGGCCGCCCATCGAGGTGCCGAACCAGTGCACCCCAAGCTCGTCGTCATGGGTGACGCGCGCGATCAGGGTGACCATGTCGGCCACGTACTGCGGCACTGTGTAGTGTTCGGGATCGCGCAGGCGGCCGGAGCGGCCGCGGCCGACCACGTCCGGGCACACCACACGGTACTCGTCGCACAGCGCGCGCGCCAGGTGGTCGAAGTCGTCGGCCACCCGCGTGACGCCATGCACGCAGACCAGCACCTTCGGATTGAGCGGGTCGCCCCATTCCTTGTAGGCCATCCGGTGCAGGCCGGAGGGCGAACTGCACTGCACGCTCTTCAATCTGGCTTCACTCATCCCGGCTCCATATGACAATATTGTCCTTCTTTTATCGCAATGCACCATTTTACTTGGCGATGCGATTAGAATTCTACCAATTCTGAGGAAGCAATCCGATCACCCCAACTAGAGGACGCAATGAAATCCAGTATGCTCAGCGGTAAAACAGCACTCGTCACCGGTTCGACCTCGGGCATCGGCCTGGGGATTGCCCGCTCGCTGGCGGAACAGGGCGCCAACATCGTGTTCAACGGCTTCGGAGACGCCCAGCAGATCGAGAAGCTCTACACGGATGTCGGGACGGAATTCGGCGTGCAGACCGCGTACCACAACGCCGACATGAGTAAACCAGCCGAGATCGAGGCGATGATGAAATTCGCGGCCGACAAATTCGGCGGCGTCGACATCCTGGTCAACAATGCCGGCATCCAGCACGTGGCCACCGTCGACGAATTCCCGCCCGAGAAGTGGGACGCGATCATCGCCATCAACCTCACCTCGGCCTTCCACACCACGCGCCTGGCGCTGCCCGGCATGAAGCAGAAGAACTGGGGCCGCATCATCAACCTGGCCTCGGTGCACGGCCTGGTCGGGTCCGCCGGCAAGTCGGCCTATGTCGCAGCCAAGCACGGCCTGGTCGGCTTCACCAAGGTCACCGCGCTGGAAAACGCCCACTCGGGCGTGACCTGCAACGCGATCTGCCCGGGCTGGGTGCTGACCCCGCTGGTGCAGAAACAGGTGGACGACCGCGCCGCGCGCGACAACCTCTCCAACGAACAGGCCAAGAAGGCGCTGCTGAGCGAGAAGCAGCCGTCCGGCGAATTCGTTACGCCGGCAGAACTGGGCGCGCTGGCCGTGTTCTTCTGCTCCCCGGCGGGCGACCAGGTGCGCGGCGTGGCCTGGAACATGGACGGCGGCTGGGCCGCGCAATAAGGATCCGATGAGCCACCTCGACGAAGGAGCGCTGCAGGACGCCTGCCTCGACCTGGCCCGCGTCGTGCTCGCGGCCGGCCAGCCGCAAGTCTCGAACGACATCCTCGAGACCCTGGCCGACCGCTTCCAGCGCGAAGTCGTCGATTTCGCGCCCGGCATCGCGCGCGCCGGGCGCGACCCCAACCTGCTCACGCGGGCGGTCTACTACCTGATCGACGCCCATGCCCTGCCCCTCATGGGCACCGACATGGAATGGTTCCGCCAGACCCTCGTCTCTCTGGTCGAACTGGCGGTGCCGAGCATCGCGCTGTCCGACAAGGGCGGCGCTTTCCTGCGCGACGTGCAGTTCGGCGTCGAGCAGTCGCTGGGGGACCTGGAAGGCTGAACGTTCCGCTATGATGGCGTCTTTCCAATCTATAAAGACAAGAGGAAGACACCCATGCGGATCCGCGCCAAGCAGCTCGCCCTTTCCCTGTTCGCAGCATTCTGCAGCCTCGCCCACGCCGCGCCGCTGCCCGGCCCGGTCCTGATCACGGCCGAGCGGGTCTGGACCGGCGAGGGCGCGCCGCACAGCGGCTGGGCCGTGCTGGTGTCGAAAGGCCGCATCGAGGCGGTCGGCCCGGCAGACAAGCTGAATGCCCCGCCAGATGCGCAGCGCATCGACCTGCCCGGCAAGACCCTCATCCCGGGCATGATCGACCTGCATTCGCACGTCCTGCTGCACCCGTATAACGAAACCACCTGGGACGACCAGGTGATCAAGGAGCCGGTCGCCTACCGCATCATGCTGGCCGGCCGCCACGCCGCCGCTACCTTGCAGGCCGGCTTCACCACCCTGCGCGACCTCGGCACCGAAGGCGCGGACTACGCCGACATCGGCATCAAGCGCGCCATCGACGAAGGCGTCGCTCCCGGCCCGCGCCTGCTGGTGGCTACCCGGGCGATCGTCGCCAGCTACAGCTACGGCCCGGCCGAACGCAGCTATCGTCCCGACATGGAGATCCCCTACGGCGCCCAGCCGGCCACCGGCATTGACGAGGTGACCAGGGCGGTGCGCGAGCAGTCGGCGCGCGGTGCGGACTGGATCAAGATCTACGGCGACTACCGCACCGGCATCGACGGCACCTCGCGCCCGACCTTCACGATGGAAGAGATGAAGGCGATGGTCGCCGCCACCCACGTCACCGGCCGCAAGGTGGCAGTGCACGCGAGCAGCGACGACGCCATCCGCATGGCGGTGCTGGCCGGCGCCGACACCATCGAGCACGGCTACGGCGCCTCGGAAGCGACGTTCAGGATGATGAAGGAGCGCGGCGTCGCCTACATCCCGACCCTGACCGCACCGGAAGCCACCGGCGAATACTTCCAGAAGCATGTGCGCGGCGGCGCGCCGACGCCCGCCATGCAGCAGGCCCACCGCGCCTTTGCGCTGGCGCGCAAGGTGGGCGTCACCATCGGCAACGGCAGCGACGTCGGCGTGTTCGCACACGGCACCAATGCACGCGAGCTGGAATGGATGGTCAAGCTGGGCATGACGCCGCTGGAAGCGATGCGCGCGGCGACGAGCGTCGCGGCAGACATCCTGGGCAGGAAGGACCTGGGCCAGATCAAGGCCGGCATGCTGGCCGACGTGGTGGCGGTCGAGGGCGATCCGACCAAGGACATCGGCGCGGCCTACAAGGTCGGCTTCGTCATGAAGGGCGGTGAGGTCTTCCGGCGCTGATCTGGCGAATATCAGGTAATAAGGCATCCACATATCGGATGGCAAGCGTATTTCCAGATATAAGGCCTGCGGATATCCACAATAGATAAGGCAGGCCACTTCCGACAAGATGGCAACACCACAAACTTCTCTATGAAGAGTTGCCATGAAAAAGCCTTTTTATAAAATCCTGTACGTCCAGGTGCTGTTCGCCATCGTCCTCGGCGTGCTGCTGGGGGTGTTCCACCCCGAACTGGGCGCCAAGATGAAGCCATTGGGAGACGGCTTCATCAAACTCATCAAGATGATCATCGCCCCCGTGATCTTCTGTACCGTCGTTGCCGGTATCGCCGGCATGCAGGACATGAAGAAGATCGGCCGCGTCGGCGGCAAGGCCCTGCTCTACTTCGAAGTCGTCTCGACCTTCGCGCTGGCCATCGGCCTGGTCGTCGCCAACGTGATCAAGCCGGGCGCCGGCTTCAACGTCGACGTCGCCCACCTCGACACCAAGTCGATCGCGCAGTACACCGAGAAGGCGCAGCACCAGTCGACCATCGACTTCATCATGAACATCATCCCGAACACCTTCGTGGATGCCTTCGCCAAGGGCGACATCCTGCAGGTGCTGCTCATCGCGATCCTGTTCGGCTTCGCGCTGTCGATGATGGGCGAGCGCGGCCGACCGGTGACCAAGATGATCGAGGACTTCTCGCACGTGATCTTCGGCGTGGTGAACATCGTCATGAAGGCCGCCCCGATCGGCGCTTTCGGCGCGATGGCCTTCACCATCGGCAAATACGGCCTCGACGCCCTGCTGCCGCTGGCCAAGCTGATGGGTTCCTTCTACCTGACCTGCTTCCTGTTCGTCGCCATCGTGCTGGGCGCGATCGCCAAGTTCACCGGCTTCTCGATCTTCCGCTTCATCGCCTACATCAAGGAAGAACTGCTGATCGTGCTCGGCACCAGCTCGTCGGAAAGCGCTCTGCCGGCCCTGATGCGCAAACTCGAGCGCCTCGGCTGCTCCAAGCCGGTGGTCGGCCTGGTGGTCCCAACCGGCTACTCGTTCAACCTGGACGGCACCAACATCTACATGACGATGGCGGCCCTGTTCGTGGCCCAAGCCACCAACACCGACCTGACCCTGACCCAGGAACTGACCATCCTCGCGGTGGCGATGCTGACCTCGAAGGGCGCTTCGGGCATCACCGGCGCCGGCTTCATCACCCTGGCGGCGACGCTGGCGGTGGTCCCGACCATCCCAGTGGCCGGCATGGCCCTGATCCTCGGCATCGACCGCTTCATGAGCGAAGCGCGTGCGCTGACCAACTTTGTCGGCAACGGCGTCGCCACGGTGGTGGTGTCGAAGTGGGAGAAGGAACTCGACACGCAGCGCATGGACGACGTCCTGCATGGCCGCGTGCCGATCGAAGCGGACAAGGATCTGCAGCCGGTACGCGCCGCCGCCTGATCCGGTCAAGCATCCTCACGAACGCGCCCCTTCGGGGGCGCTTTTTTTGCCTCTCAGTCCGCCTACCCAGGACGGTAATCAGACATAGTCGAAACCGTGCTGGATGGTGGCCAGGACCTGGGCCACGTTCTCGGCGCTTTCACTGAACAGCACCAGCAGTTCGGCGCGGTCGAAGTTGGCCCTGAGCGACTTGAGCCAGTACGCGTAGCCATCGGGATCGGGCGCCCGGTGCAGCACATTGGTGTACAGCGCCGTCAGGAAGCTCTCGCTATCGGGATCGACGCCGTACTTGCGTTCGAATTCGCCGCTCGCCAGGAAGGAGCGTGCGACCGACAGCAGCGGGGTGCCCTCGTCCATCCGCTGCATCCACCAGCCCACGCCAGCCCCTTCGGGCTTGCGATCGAACGCCGCCTGGTACAGGCGGTAGACCTGGCCGCCGGCCCCATCGAGGTCCAGCGCATGCATGCCGTCCCCGAACTTGAGGCGTTCGACACTGGACAGCACCACCCGGTCGCCATCACCGCGGGTGACGACGAAGCCGGAGCCCGACTTGCTGATCGTGTAGGCCGAGCGCAGGCCGTCGAAGACCGCCAGGTCGAGCCCGTCCCTGCCGTCGATCAGGCCATTCGCCACCGTGTCGGTCAGTACGTCAGCGCCCGCCGTACCGAAGCGGACGTACTCCAGGTTACCGGTGGCCATGACCTGAGAGCTGCCATTGACCCGGAAGCTTTCGACCGCGTACTGGAAAGGGGCGTTGCCCTGCAGCGGCTGCAGCACCAGCTCCAGGCTGGCGCTGGCCGGCAGCGCGCCGCTGCCGCTCACCAATACCCGGCCCGGCTGGGTCACCGAGACCGACACCTGGCTGCCCGCGACACCCGGTACGAGCGCATCGACGAGGCGCAGCGTGGCGGCGTCGTAGGCCACCGTCACCGAAAACGCATCGGTCCCCTCGGACGCCCACTGCGTGGAGGACAGGGCGACCCGCAGCTGGCCATCGACGCCGTAGGGCGTGGCGCTGGCGCTTGCCGGCCGGTCGACCACGGTGATCGCGGTGTTGATGCCGCGCTGCTGCAGCTGTAGCGGCGTGTAGGTCGTGAAATTCCCGGCCTGGTCGCTGAGGATCACGCTGGTGATGTTGTAGGTCCCCGGCACCGTCGCCTCGGTGAGCTTGAAGCGGTCGACACCGAACCCAGGAGTGAGGTCTTCGAAATCGTCACCGCCTATGTATTTGTTCACTGACAAGGCGTCGCGCTTGCCCTCGCTGAAGTTCAGCTCGCGGTCGAACAGGGCGAGCGCGCTGGACACCCCCTTGCCCCCCGGGTCGCGCGCGCTGACCACGAATGCGTTCTGCGCGCCGGGCTTGACGGAGACGGTGCGCGGCAGCCACAGGTCGATCAGCTCCGCCGGCGTGGTATCGACCGTGCCTCCGGTCACGGTGAAGCTGGTCGACACACCCATGGCCTTGAGCTCGCTGGCCTCGACCACGCTCCTGTTGCCGACCCGGTCGACGATCTCGACCCGGTTCACGTTGTAGGTTCCGGGCGGCGTAGTCGGGTCCAGCACGATCGACTTGCTGGTTCGTTCCGGCGTGTCGTCCCGGAAGTCGTCGGCGGTCAGGCGGTTGCCGACACTGAGGGCGCTCGTCCGCCAGCCGTCCGTGACCAGGTCGCGGTCGAGCCAGACGGTCACCATGTCGACACCCTCGCCACCGGCGTCGCTGGCCTGGATGCTGACAGGCAGGATCGCCTTGCCGCTGCTGACGTCGATGATGGAAGGCAGGTTCAGGCCCTTCAGCACCGGCGCCGTCACATCGGCCGGGCGTCCCGTGACCGACAGCGTGGTATTCATGCCGAGCGCCTTGAGCTGCGCGGTCTCGTACTGGGCCACGTTGCCGGCTTTGTCGGTCAGCCAGACGCTGGTGACAGTGTAGGTTCGGACCGGGGTCTTGCCCAGCAAGGTGTAGTCGGCGAACGCGGCATTCGGCGTATCGTCGCCAAAGCCATTGGGCTGGGAAACATAGCCGAACTGCAGCATGTAGCCATCGTGCGCGAGAAGCTCGAGCTGCTGGTCCAGCCAGATGCTGACGTAGCTCAGCCCGGAACCATCGGCGCCGTCGTCACCTTCGACCTCGATGCGGAAGCTCTGGGGGCCCTTCCCGATATCGATCACGGAAGGGAGGACGAAGCGTTTCAGTACAGGAGCTTTGGTATCGGTCATGGCAAACGAAAGGCAAGACAGGTCAATCCTGCAAGTTTATCGTTATTACGTTAGGGAAAAATCACAGAAAGCCACGCGCGACGCCTGTGCGTTTGCTGGAGGCGCCCGCTTTATCCACGGCGCATTCAGGCCCGGCCTCGCCCACGGACGTCAGCCCTTACCCGTAGCACATAACGTATGTACCGCGCGCGAAAACTGTAGACACGCGTGTCTAGACAGACTATTCTAGGACGCATCAACCACGTGAGGACGCTCATGCCACGCAAACCCGATACCCCCAAGCCGACCCCGGCCGAACTCGAACTCCTGCAGGTACTGTGGCCACTGGCCTCCGGCACTGCCAAGCAGGTCCACCAGGAGATGCAGAAGACCAAGCCGGAGGTGACTTACGCCACCGTGCTGCGCCTGATGCAGATCATGCACGGCAAGGGCCTGCTGGTGCGCGACGAGAGCGAACGCTCGCACGTCTACGCTCCGGCCCATGCCCAGGACTCGGTCGAATCCAATCTGCTCAAGGATTTGATGCAGCGCGCCTTCGCCGGCTCGGCCAAGGCCCTGGTGCTGGCCGCGCTGAAGACCGGCATCTCGAAGAAGGAACGGGAAGAGATCGAGGAACTGCTGCGTGAAGACCAGCCGGGGGACAAGAAATGAGCGCCGGCGACATCGTAACCAGTCTCGGCTGGACGCTGGTGCACTTCCTGTGGCAGGGCGCGCTGATCGGCTGCGCCACCGCCCTCTTCCTGACCATGCTGAGGAACGCGAAACCGCAGGCGCGCTACCTGGCCGCCTGCACCGGCCTCGCCCTGTGCCTGGCCTGGCCCGCCCTCGAGCTGGCGCTGCGCCTGACGGGCGAGAGCGGCAAACGCGGCGACGCGATGCTGCTGTTTACCGCCGGCCTGGTAGCGGGTACGCCGGTCGACGAAGGCTGGGGCGCACTGCTGGACGACCAGCTGACCTGGATCGTGGGCACCTGGGCGGTGTGCGCGCTGGCGATGGCGCTGCGCATGGTCGCGGGCCTGCTGTGGATCGGCCGCGCCGCCGCTCACGAGCGCCAGGATCCTGCCTGGCAAGCACGCGTCGAGCGCCTCGCCGCCGGATTCGGCATCACCCGTGCGGTGCGCCTGCGCGTGGTCGAACGCCTCGGCAGCCCGGTCACGGCCGGCTGGTGGCGTCCCGTCGTGCTGGTGCCCGCCGCACTGGTCTCCGGCATGCCAGCCCACCTGCTGGAAGCCCTGCTGGCCCATGAAATGGCGCACATCAAGCGCCACGACTACCTGGTCAACCTCGGCCAGAACGTGGTCGAGACCCTGTTCTTCTACCACCCGGCGGTCTGGTGGATGTCGAGCCGCATCCGTGTGGAGCGGGAACAGATCGCCGACGATTTCGCGGCACGGACACTAGGCGAACCGCGGCGCCTGGCCCTGGCCCTTTCCGAGCTGGAGAAACTCCAGTTTTCCACCCACCACCTGGCCCAGGCGGCCAACGGAGGAGATCTTATGTCACGCATCAAACGCTTGATTCGCCCAGACACGCAGGCACTGAACTGGAAGGCAGCCATTCCCGTACTGGGCCTGGTCATCGGCGCGGTGAGCTTCGCCCATGCGGCGCCGACCAAGCCGGTCAAGGCCGATACCGAGGCCGTGCTCGACCTCAAGACCTGCAAGCGCCCCGATTACCCGGCCGAATCGATCAAGCAGAACCAGACCGGGACCGTTACCCGCGGCTTCCTGGTGGCGAAGAACGGCAAGGTGAAGGAATCGAAACTGAAGAAGTCGTCCGGCCACCTGGCGCTCGACGAGGCGGCGCAGACTGCGCTGCAGAAGTGCACGTTCAAGGCGGCCACCGCCAAGGGAAAGCCGGTCGAAAGCTGGGCCGCGGTGCAGTACGTCTGGACGCTGGAGTAAGCTCGCGGCTGCTGCTGTGCTACGATCGCTTGCCGGGCAGGGACGCCTGCCCGCTTCCGTGGATGAAGCACAGACAGAAGAATGGAGATCGCATGTCAGCCCTCAATCATTTAGCGCGACCAGCACAGTACGCCAGGGCCGGCCTGTTCGCAGTGGCACTCGCACTGGCGGCACCCGGGATCAAGGCCATGCAAGCGGCGCCCGAGTCCCGTCCCTTGATGGATACCACGACTTGCAGCAGGCCTGTGTATCCGGAAGAAGACGCACGGCTGAAGAACACTGGCACAGTGACGATGCAATTCCTTCTCGGCCCCGACGGCAGGGTGATCGAATCGAAGATCCAGAAATCGAGCGGCTTCCGCAGCCTGGACGAAGCGGCGCGCTCGGCGCTGGTCAAATGCCGTTTCCGTCCGCCGATGGTCGATGGAAAGCCTGTGCAGGCATGGACGGCAGTCCAGTATGTCTGGACGCCGGAATAAACTCCGGCAAAAAGAAAGCCCGGCACACCAGCGCGCCGGGCTTGCTCCACATGGGCGGCACGGGCCGCCCATTGTTTTCTTTCAGACCGCCGACACGTCCAGCTCGCAGCCGGTTGCCGACAGCACCTGTTCCTTGGTGACGCCAGGGGCCAGTTCCACCAGCTTCAGACCGGTCTCAAGCACGTCCATGACGCCCAGGTCGGTGATGATGCGGTCCACCACGCCCACGCCGGTCAGCGGCAGGTCGCACTTCGGCAGGATCTTGTGGCTGGTCGAGCCGTCCTTGGCGGTGGCGACGTGTTCCATCACCACGACCACGCGCTTGACGCCGGCCACCAGGTCCATCGCGCCGCCCATGCCCTTCACCATTTTGCCCGGAATCATCCAGTTGGCCAGGTCGCCGCGCTCGGACACTTGCATCGCGCCCAGGATCGCCAGGTTGATCTTGCCACCGCGGATCATGCCGAAGGAATCGGCCGAGCTGAAGTAGGCGGCGCCCGGCAACGCGGTCACGGTCTGCTTGCCGGCGTTGATCAGGTCGGCGTCCACTTCGGCTTCCGTCGGGAACGGACCGATGCCCAGCAGGCCGTTCTCCGACTGCAGGAACACCTCGATATCGTTCGGGACGTAGTTCGCCACCAGGGTCGGCAGACCGATGCCCAGGTTCACATAGAAACCGTCCTGCAGTTCCTTTGCCGCGCGCGCGGCCATTTCATCACGAGTCCATGCCATGTTCTGTCTCCGGTCTGATCTTAATTGGCGCGCACGGCGCGCTGCTCGATGCGCTTTTCCGGCGTCGGGTTGTGGACGATGCGGTGCACGAAGATGCTCGGGGTGTGCACCTGGTCCGGATCGATCTCGCCGATCTCGACCAGCTCTTCGACTTCGACGATGCAGATCTTGCCGGCCATCGCGACGTTCGGGTTGAAGTTGCGCGCGGTCTTGCGGTACAGCAGGTTGCCGGCCTTGTCGGCCTTCCATGCCTTGACCAGCGAGACGTCCGGCAGCAGCGAGCGCTCCATCACGTAGTGCTCGCCGTCGAATTCGCGGGTTTCCTTACCGTCGGCGACGATGGTGCCGTAGCCGGTTTTGGTGAAGAAGGCCGGGATGCCGGCGCCGCCGGCGCGCAGCTTCTCGGCCAGGGTGCCCTGCGGGGTGAATTCGAGTTCGAGTTCGCCGGCCAGGAACTGGCGCGCGAATTCCTTGTTCTCGCCGACGTAGGACGAGATCATCTTCTTGATCTGGCGGGTTTCCAGCAGCTGGCCCAGGCCGAAGCCGTCCACGCCCGCATTGTTCGAAATGGCCGTCAGGTTCTTCACGCCGGAATCGCGCAGCGCCGCGATCAGCGCCTCGGGAATACCGCACAGGCCGAAGCCGCCCACGGCGATGGTCTGGCCATCTGCCACGATGCCGGCCAGCGCCGACTTCGCATCAGGATACACTTTATTCATACCCGTCCCTTTTATAAGTTAAGCCGCACAGCTCTTCTGTACTTCAGAGTAGATTCTCAGCATAAAATACGCTGTACCGAATAACAATACCGTAGAAATACGGGCCGGACCTTGACACGCCGGACTTCGATCCAGATCAGATGAACGCAGCCCACGCAATCGATTACGAGATGATATTCCAGCATGCACCGGTGGGAATGTGCGTGTCGGTCAACCGGGTGATCCAGTCCTGCAACCTCGCGCTGGCGGCGATGTTCGGCTACGGCGAGGGCCAGCTGCACGGCCAGTCATTCAGCGTGCTCTACCCGACCATGGACGAATTCCTGCGCACGGGCGACCGCATCGTCCCGATCATGAATGCGAAGGGACGCTATTCGGACGAGCGCATCATGCGTCGCGCGGATGGCGAACTGTTCTGGTGCCACGTGACCGGGCGTGCGCTCGACCCGAGCCAGCCGCTGGGTGCGGGCGTATGGACCTTCGAAGATGTCAGCGAAAAGCGGCCGGTGTCGGCGGAACTGACTCCGCGCGAGCGCGAGATCGCGGCGCTGCTGGTCGAGGGCAAGACCAGCAAGATGATCGCGCGCGATACCGACCTGAGTCCGCGCACCGTGGAGATGCACCGGGCCAGCCTGATGCGCAAGTTCTCCGCATCGACCTCGTCGGAGCTGGTGCACAAGCTGGTGGGCGCGCGCTAGACGTCGATCGACCCGATCTCGATCACCAGGCCGTCGCGCTCCTTCGTCTTGATGTCGGTGCTGGCATCGAGCCACGCGCTGCGCCCGTCCCTCATGCGGCTGAAGTCGCCTGTCGCCCTTGCCCGTTGGCGTGTCGCTGATCATGTAGTCGGAACGCAGGGAGTTCCGATCACTCGATCGCGGCGCGCAGCACCTGGCGCTGGCCGTAGCTGACCGGGGCCGCATAGTGCAGGTTTAGGTCCATGAGCGCCTCCGGCCGCGGATTTCGCGCATCTGACCGTAGTCGTGGCCGATGTTGGTGAGCGGCGCGGCAGCTCAGACTCGGCCCATCAGCGGCTAACCTCCTTCTTCTTACGCATACAGGCTCCAGGCCTGGTCGCGGATACGGCCCAGCAAGAGCTTGAGGTCCGGGTCGAGACGGCGGTCTTCCTCGACCGGGGCCACGTCCTGGCCGAGCAGCTCGAGCATGCCGGCCAGCGGCGCCGGCAGCGTCTTGGCCGGGTCGACGCGCAAGCGCAGCCACACGCCCTGGCGCACCGTGATCAGGAGCGCGGCGGCGACCTGCTCGGTCAGTTCCAGCACGCGCAGGCAGTCGCGCGCGGCGATCGTGCCCATGCTGACCTTGTCCTGGTTGTGGCACTCGGTCGAACGCGAGAACACCGAAGCCGGCATGGTGAGCTTGAGCGCTTCGGCGGTCCAGGCCGAAGCGCTGATCTGCAGCGCCTTCAGGCCGTGGTTGATCGGCGCCTGCGCGCCCTGCATGCCGGACAAATTGGCCGGCAGACCGGCGTTGTAGCGGGCGTCGACCAGCAGCGCCATCTGGCGGTCCAGCAGGTCGGCCAGGTTGGCGACCGCGTTCTTCATGCCGTCCATTGCAAACGCGATGTGGCCGCCGTAGAAGTGGCCGCCGTGCAGCACGCGCTCGCCTTCGGCATCGATGATCGGGTTGTCGTTGGCGCTGTTCAGTTCATTCTCGATGCAGTCGCGGAAGAAGGGCAGCGCATCGGCCAGCACGCCGATCACGTGCGGAGCGCAGCGGATCGAATAGCGGTCCTGCAGGCGCTTGCCGTTGCGTTCCAGCTGGCCGGCGTACTCCAGGTCCTGGCGCAGCCAGGCGGCCACGCCCTGCATGCCGGCGTGCGGCTTGACCGAGAACAGGGTCTCGTCGAAATGGTGGTCGTTGCCGTCCAGGGCGAACGAAGCCAGCGCGGTGATGCGGGTGACCAGGCGCGCCAGGTATTCCGCGCGGTCGAAGGCCAGGCAGGCCAGACCGGTCATCACGGCGGTGCCGTTCATGATCGCCAGGCCCTCCTTCGGGCGCAGGCGCAACGGCGCGATGCCGGCTTCCTGCAGGGCCTGGGCGGCGGGCACCTGCACGTCGTCGCGCAGCACTTCGCGCTCGCCGCACAGCACCGCGGCCAGGTAGGACAGCGGGGTCAGGTCGCCGCTGGCGCCGACCGAGCCTTCGCTCGGGATCAGCGGCAGCAGGCCGGCGTCGAACAGGCGCACGATCTGTTCCAGAAGCCCGACGCTCACGCCCGAGAAGCCTTTCGACAGCGAGGCAAGGCGCGCCGCCATGACGGCGCGGGTCTGGCTTGGGTCCAGGTACGCGCCCAGGCCGCAGCCGTGGTAAGTGTAGAGGTGGTGCGGCAGTTCCGGCACCAGCGCCAGCGGCACCTCGACCGTGCACGAGTCGCCGTAGCCGGTGGTGACGCCATAGATGGTGCCGTCCTCGCGCAGCAGGCGGTCGAGGAAGTCGGCGCCTTTCGCGATGGCGGCGCGGAAGCGCGGGTCATCGGACAGGGCCGGGCGGGCGGTCCCGCGCGCGATGGCGACGATGTCTTCCAGCGCCAGGCGCTCGCGGTCGAAGCGCACGGTGCGCTGGGGAGTATTCAGGTCAGTGAGCTGCATGAGCAAGTTCCGGATCGGGTAGCTGCCAAAAATCGTAGAAGTTGAACCACTCTAACGAGACGCGCCTGACATGGTAATCGAGGCGGGTGCCATTGTTGCCCAGCATTTCGGTGAGCGCGGCCTCGTGCCTGCTGCGCGGTCGGTTCATCGTCTCGCGCAGGCGTTCGACCTGAAGCTCACAGCCGTCGCCCTAGCGGATGGCGAACAGTGTACAGCGGGCAGCCCGGCACCGGGGCCATGGCGTAGGGCCGATCGGGAAGGTGGAGGCCCGGCCCAGGGAAGGCGTGGCCACCACGCGCAGACTTCCTGACACGGGTACAAGCACGCCGGCGATGACGACGAATTCGCTCCGCTCGGTCCGTTCGGGCAGCTGCATCGCGACGGATGTGGTCGTCCAAGTTACCTGTATCAGGCGATCGACCCGGTGCAAGATCAGCGTCAGGTGACCAGCCGGTTGACCGATTCGCTCCAGCCGCCGGGCGCGAGCGTGCACACTTCGAAGACGTCAGCGAGAAGCGTCCTGTGCCGACGAAATCGATACCCGACGAACGCGGGGGGCCCCGCGCACCAAAACATTCCACGGAACATTCCTGCATAGGGAATGCCTTGAGCTCATTGAGCGAAATCAAGGCCAGTCTTGAGATAAAGCGAAAGATGCTCTTAATGCGAGCAGAACCGCTGGGTGCGCAACGGCGGCGCATCCCTTGCACCGGCTCAGTCAACCCAAGCCGGCGTCGCCATCCTACTCTGCCCGGCCATCAGTCGACCGCGGTATCGCACGCCGTGGACGTGATCGGCCAGGCCATTGCAGGCGATCATGAAGAGCAGAAGGGAACTCGACCTGGAACTCGTCACCGCTGCGCAGGCTGGCGATATTCAGGCATTCAACACGCTCGTCCGCCGCTATAAGACGCGGCTTACTCGCTACCTTTCAAGCTTCCTGCGAGATTATGGCGACACCGAAGACGTCGCGCAGGAAACTTTGATCAAGGCCTACTTGGGACTGCACAGTTTTCGTGGCGATTCCTCGTTCGCGACCTGGCTGTTCCGGATCGGGATCAATACCGCGAAGCGCACACTGGTGCACAACCGGCGCCGCTTCCCACCCATGTCGGAACTGACGGACGATACCGCTGGCAGCCTGCAGCACTCCGGCTCGGAGACGGACTTTGACAGCCCGGAAGCGACCATGGAGACGAAGCAGGTGCTTGCCAAGCTCAACACAGCTCTCGACGAGCTGCCGACCGAGCAGCGTACTGCCCTTATCCTGCGCGAGCTGGAGGGCTACACGTATGACGAAATCGCCGAACAGATGCACACGCCGGTCGGGACGGTCCGCAGCCGCATCCACCGCGCGCGCGACACCATCGCCGCCCTCCTCAGGAAGGACTGAAGCGGGAGTGGCTGCCCGGGCTGGACGTAAAACGCCCGGTGCATGGCACCGGGCGTCGCGGGTAGCCGGTCCGTACAGGACCGGCCGGGAGGGCACGCTCAGGGAGCGACGCCGACGGTGTGGTTCAGCTTGTTGAGACCGGTCGCAGCTTCCCAGGTATTGGCGTTGGCCATCTGGATTGCGTACTCCGGACGGCCACGCAGCGTCGCTTGCGGGTCAGGCAGGTTGAGCAGCAGATCGTAGGAGCCCTTCGGCATCGACGACGGCAGGGTGACGGTCTGGTCGATCGTTACCGTCTGGTTCGCCAGCCACTTGCGGGGGTCGGCGGCCAGCTTCACCGGATAGAGCGCACCGGTCGCGGTATTGCGGAACACCAGCTCGACGTCGCGGCTATTGTACGGCGCGGCCCAGCCAAGGTTCTGAATCGACAGGTTGACGGAGAACGCGCCACCCGGCTTGGCCGTGCCCGAGAACGAGCCTTTGGTCATGACGAAGCGGTAGCCCAGTTTCTGGTCGACCTGGGTGAAGCAGCCTTGCGACTTCCAGTTGTTCAGCACCGTGGTGTTGTAGTCCAGGTTAAGGTAAGACCAGTGGAACTTGGCCATTTCACCAATCGCAGTAGGGCAATCGCTGCGCGGCGGTACATAGCTGCAGGTCTCGCCCCCGGTCGGGACGTAGTTGCTTTCTGCCGCGAGGTAGGGATGCTCCACCGACGGATTCACATAGGTACCGTAATCCGACGAGTTGGACAGGAAGCAGTCGTTGTGGAAGCCCAGTCGCGCCTTGGCGGAACCGTTGAATGCTTCGGCAGCGGTCAGCGCGGTGCTGCTGTACAGCTTGGTCTTGAACAGCGGCATGCGCAGCTGGACCATACGCTCGGCGGGCACCACCGCCAGCAACTTGTCCACCACGGCCTTGCGATCAGCCATGTTCTTTGCGGTCATATTGTAGCTGTCGCCGTAGTTCTGGGTATTGCCCCATTCGCCCCATGCGCCGATCAGGCCGGCCTGCACAACGGCAATGATGTCCTTGTTGGCGGCAAGGTAGGGTGCCAGCTGGGTCAGATGGGTATTGACCATCGACGCGTTGGCGTCGGCCGGGTTGTTGTTGTCGTTGTACGCGAAACGCACGATTGCCTTCAGACCAGCCTTGCGCACCGTATCCATCTGCTGCTGGAACAGGTTGAGCGTGGTCTGGTTGATCGGAGAATTGACGAAGTTGCGCAGGTAGAACACGCACAGCATCATGGTTTCACCGTCGGCGGTGCGGAAGTTCGTCAGCTGGGTCTGGCTAAGCGGCGTTTCGCATCCCACATGGCGGTAAAAGCCGCGTTCCGGGTTGGCGATGGTGGCCGTGCTTGCGGTGTAGTTCACAGCGACCGCGGCGCCCGGGGCTGGCGTCGGCGTCGGCGTCGGCGTCGGCGTCGGCGTCGGCGTCGGGGTCGGGGTCGGCGTCGGCGTCGGCGTCGGGGTCGGCGTCGGCGTCGGCGTCGGGGTCGGCGTCGGCGTCGGCGTCGGGGTCGGCGTCGGCGTCGGCGTCGGGAAAACCGAACTGCGCAGCGACACGGCGATCACCGGCGAGACACGCGACGGCGCATCGCTCTGGGTGACGACACTGGCGATGCTTGGCGAACCGAGATCGGTCCGCGCCACGCGCACGGTCGCTTGCCCGCTGCCCGAGGCGTAGCTCACGGTCTTGACGAAGGTCCAGCCCCAGCCGCGGTTCGCGCCCGAATATCGGTAAAGGCGGCCGTTCTCCACCATGTAGCTGGAGCCGATGTTATAAGCCGGGTAGCCCGTGGTGGCGTTGCGGTCGGTGTCGAAATAGACACGCACCCAGGTCGGAGTACCGGTGTAGGCCAGCTTGACGGTAACGGTAGAGCTGTCACTGGTAACGGTAGAGGCGGCTTGAGCCAGCGCAAAGGGGCTGGAAATCAGGCCTGCACACAGCAGCAGGGTCTTGATATGGCGATGTGCGAAGAGCTTGTTAGCTTGCATTGATAGTTTCTCTTTGAAGATGTATTACAAAAACAGGACGCAGTAATCCAGTCGCCGCACGTGTAGTGCATGGCGGGAAGATCGTCAATGATGTGAAACCGACTGGCTTCGCGCTCAGTCAGGGCAGCGAGGGTGGCGCTGCATGGAGCAAGACGGGGATGAACAAGGAGGATGTGTGGCAACGTGCTGTTGCGGCCACGGTAGTCAGGAATTGCGTATTGCCTTGCATGGTTTGACCCTTCAGCTGAACTGATTTGCGTATTGCCATAAAGCTCCTCAATTACTGGTGGAAAGTGCGCATTAGACTTTCTTAAAAGCGATTAGTTCCAGGTTTCAAAAAAAATTTTTCTTTTGCGAAATTAACATCTGTTGGGAAATTCCATTTCGGCCAAATGTGATTGAACGGCGACAAGGTACTTACGTGGCCGGCCTACTGGTTGCCGGACGCGGCCGATCGTTGCGACATATCTAAGGGAGCGCGCGAGGCTTCGGCGAGGTAGCCAGACAAGATCCGCCGAGAGTAGATGAGCGGTGCCGAGCGAGCATGCGGATCCGCGCCGCGAGCAGCGGCGCGCACAATGGAGCGAACATGCGAATGGCGGCGCCGACGGGGCGGGCGGCGCAGCAGGCGGCGCCGGTCCGACCGCGGCCGATAGCGCTTAGCTGCGCTCTTTCGACCGCGCCGCGGCGGGCGGCCGGTGGCTCAGGCGATCGTCACACAGACCGGCTGAGGAGAACAGCGCAAGCCACATGTCGGAAATCTTCGCAATCGAAAAGCGGTCCCGCGCTTCGACCGCATGCGCGGCGTAGGCATTGCGCAAACTCGCGCTTCCCATCAGCCGGTCCAGCGCAGTCTCGAACTCCTGGCTGTCACCGGGAGTGACCAGACAGCCATCGCGCTCGTGGCGGATGATGTCACGCGGTCCGGTATCGCAATCGAAGCTTACTGCCGGCAAGCCGCAGGCCATCGCTTCGGCCAGCGTGTTGGGGAAGCCTTCGAAGTAGGAACTCATGGCATACAGGTTCGCATGGACATACCACTGGCCCATGTTGCCGACACGGCCCGGCAGCAGCACGCGCAGCCCCAGCCGCGCCGCCTGCACCTGCGCCTCGAGGCGGAAGCGCTCCTCCCCTTCTCCCAGGATCACGAGGTCCCACGAGGGATGGCGTGCAGCCAGCCGCCAGAACACGTCGATGAGAGTGGCGAAATTCTTTTCCTCGCTGAGGCGGCCGACAGCCAGCAGGATGCGCCTGCCGGGACGGCATACCTCGGCTGGATCCCGTACCGGTTGCTGCACCGGTAAAGGCCAGGGAACGGGATTGGGGATGACGGGAACCCGGCGCGCCCGCGTATTCGCCTGCAGCCATGCCGCGCACTCGGCGGTCAGGGCGACGACTGCGTCCAGGCCGCCATAGGCCAGCCCGCGTGCACGCTCGCGCGCTGCTCCCAGCGAACCCACGGCCGGGTAATTGTGCTCGGAACCGATCGCCAGCATGCCGCGCATGCCCCACGAGGCCAGCGCCAGCACCACGCTGGCAGTCTGCATGGCGGCGATCGCGACGTCGGGCCGCACGCTCCGCAGGATACGCCGTAGGGCGAGCGCACGACTGGCCGTCCGGGCCGCTCCCGCCAGGAGTCGGCCGCCGCGCGCTGCAGGAGCGAGACAGGCGCGACGGATGCGCGGATCCAGCGCATAGAAGTCTGTCGCTCGCGGCGCCACCGTCACGAGGGTGAGCTCCCAACCCATGGCCGCCCAGTGGTTGGCAAGGTTGGAAACGACGCGTTCGGCGCCGCCGTTCTCGAGGGAATGGACGTACATCAGTAGTTTCATGTCGGATTCCCTGTCGCGTCGAATTGGCTCATTCCGCCCGCACGCGGAAGTGCGGCGCCAGCTCGAACGGCCCGGCCAGCGCCCCCAGGTTGCGGTCGAGGAGCACGATGCCGGGTGACTCGCTGCGCGACGGATTCGACAGGACCCTGCCGCCAAACGGGCCGGCCACCGCGCCGTGCAGCTCGATCCGGTCCCAGACGCGCGCGGTGCGCGTGCGAATGCCTCCGTCTTCATGATCGAAGCTGAACAGATTGCGCGCGCCGTCAACGTGGAACAGGTCGACCGTGGCGTCGATATCGCGCATGCTGCCGTGGCGTTCCGGCCCCTGGTGGTAGAAGTGAACATAACTGGCATGAATGCAGGCGCCGCTGGCCCGGACGCGCACGCGCACCTGCTCCACGTCTCCCATGCTGGCGCCGCCCGATACCAACGCAACCAGGCCGTTGCTTCCAGGCCAATCCTGCGTGCAGTTCACGTCGATCCCGATGTCCGCGTCGCGCAGCGCATTGGCGATGAAGGCGCGGCGCACGTTGTGGCACACCAGGTCGACCGCGACACCTTCGCGGATGAAACTGGCGCCGACGCCATAGTAGGCGTTGCGCACTTCGCCGTGCACGCTGAGGCCGGCCATGTAGCGGCGCGTGGCGGGGTTATTGTTCGAGGCGAGCAGCCCCAGGACCCGGTCGGCATGGCAGTCGACCATCCGAAACTGCTCGCTCGCGGCGTCGGCCTGCAGGCCCACACAATACATGCCCTGCCAGTCCACCCAGGGCGTAAAGCCACGGTCCTCGAAGCTGGCGCCGGCGATCGTTACGTTGGAGTAATTGAAAAAATAAAACAAGCTGGGCATCACTCTGGCACTTGTTTCGGCCCGGAACAGTGCTCCATAGGCAGAAATGGCGATATCGCGCGCGTCGCGCACCAGGACGACCGGGTCCGGACGGGCTCGCGGGCCGAAATCGTAGACGCCCGCCGGCACCAGCAGGGTACCGCCACCGGCACGTCGCAAGGCGTCGAAAGCCAGGCCGAAGGCGCGTACCAGCACCGGCGCGGCCGCTCCCGGCACTCCACCATGCGCGGCCAGGTCGGCCACCGCAGAGGGCACGACGGCGCCGCCGGTCCCTCCCACCACGCCGCGGTCGGGACGTCGGCCGGGTGCGTCGACGGTACGCGCGGGCAGGAACCCGGCCAGCCCGGCCGCCATGATGCCGAGCAGACGTCGGCGGCCGTCACGGCGTAGTGGCGGCGCACGCATCGCTTCCCCGGTCGCGCGCGCGAGCAAGTGGCGGCACCTGCGCAACGCTCATTTGAGCACCCTGTTTTTCATCAGGTAGTAACCATCGAACACGATTCTGGCCAGCATGTGCCTGCGATGGCGATGCAGCACGTCCTTGCATGCGCGAATGCGCGCGCCCACGATGGTTCTGGCCGTGTGGCGGGGATTGGCCATCATGCCCCAGTGCGAGCGGTAGATCGTGAGTTCGTCCATGCTCACCGTTTCCCCGCGCAGCCGCTCCTTGTAGTCGAAGGCGCCGCCGCCCAGGTACAGCCGGCGCGCGCCGCGCGCGATGAGTTCACGGATGGTCTCGTGCGCGCACAGCGTGCCCAGGCTGTAGCGCTCGTATCGGCTGTCATACGCAGTCACCTCTCCGAAGTAGTGCTCGCCCGTCCGGTAGGCGATCGAGCCGGCCGCCACGCAGTCGTCCACCAGGACCACGGTGATGAAGCCGCAGCGCCTGGCGAGGGCAGCGATACGTTCCCGGTCGTAGTGCAGCTTGACCTGGCGAGCATTGATTTTCGCTTCGCTGAGCTGCATGATCCTGAGCAGCTGCGCATCGTCGATCTGCTCTCCGGTTCGGAATTCCACACGCAGGGACGGCAATTCGCGACGTGCCTTGTTGCCCTTGTATTGGATCGTCGTGCGCGTGGATCGTCCCAGGCCCGCCATGTACTCCTCGATCGTCGCGGGAAACGAGATGCAGAGCGTATCCTTGGCGTGGTATTGCTGGAACGGAAAGTCGCAGTGGCGCATGGGCGCCTTCACCGCTTTGAACCGGACCAGGTCGACTTGGGGGAAGTGCGCAAAGGCGTAACGCACAAAGCGCAGCACTTCCTCCCGCTCGACCTCGATCATTTCATTGACCACCTCCAGGCAACTGCCGTCGAGCGAAAACAGGAAAATCGCAAGCGGGCGGCCCCGCCTCCTGCACACATAGCAGCTCAGTCCCCGCGTAGAGCGGAAGATCTCGAAGAACGGCAGCGAGGAGTGCAGAATCCCATACAGCGCGACCAGATCCTCTTCGATAAAGGAAGGGATCTCGTTGCGGTAGCAGGCGATCGTGATGTCCTGGTCCTGCCGCGCGCCGGCGCTCATGATCCCGCCTCCCGCAGGCCCACTGGCGGAGACTCCCCATCACGCCGCAATGGAGCACGGTCGATAGCGGCAAAGCCGTTTGCCTCGAACATCTGGCGCAATTCCGGATTCCAGCCGCAGTCGACCGCGATCGGTCCGTCCATTCCCCGGCGCCGCAGCTCGTGCAGCAAGCTGGCGATGAAGTCCACCACGCACGCCCTGTCCGCGAATTCCGGGTGCCGGTACAGGTCGAACAGCAGAATGGCGCCCTCGCGCCCGTCCGTGACCGGCCGCAGCTCGGGCGGCAGGGCCCCTGCGGCGCCAATCGCCAGCCAGCAGCAGACGAGCAGCTTTCCGTCCTTCGCGAGACTGTAGAGCTGGCGCGAGTGTTCCATCCTGCTGATCGCCTGACGCTGGAACTGCCAGTAGCCGAGCGGCGCACCCGCTTCGTCGAAACAGAGGGCATCGGCCAGCCGGTTTCGGGCTAAAGCCGGGCGGAGCGTGTCGCCTGGCGCGGCACCGGCCTGTCGCACCAGCCAGCCTGCGGCAAGCCGTCCGTGCGGGCGGCCCCGTACACAGTCGACCACGCACGCGCGCCAGCGCCGCAGCATCTCCGGGAAGGCAGCGCGTATGGCCGAGAGGTCGGCTCTGCGGAGGCCAGCAGCGCGCAGGCCCGCCTTTGCGCAGTGAAGCGCGGCGCTTCGCACCTGGCCTGCCAGGCGCCGGGTCCCGCTGCCGTACGCGACCAGTTCGAAGACAAGGTCGTGCCCTGTGGCGAAATGTTCCTTGTACTCGTCACCGCCGGGTGTCAGGTCGAACAGCGGCATGCCTTCCTCGGCGAGGCGGACCCCGAGCATGGCGAGCAACAGGTGGCCCGGAGAATGGGCGGCATAGACGGGCGAGTGGGTGTTGAGCCCGAGGTGCACGGCGCGCCCCGGACTCAGCAAGCCCACATGGGAGGCCGCGACCTCACCGTCGATGGTGAGTACCGTGACGTGCAGCAGGCCCCGCTCGTGCAGCGCGAACAGGAAAGGCAGCTTGCGCGGGTCGTCCCGGAAGGGCGTCTGGTGGTGCAGCACGGCCTGCCTGAAGTCGTACTGGCTGCGGATATCGTCGGCCACTTCGGCAAAACGCGCGTGGCTGTCTATCTTTTCGAATGCCGGCCGCCCCATTCGTCCCAGCCGGTTGAAGTTCTGGCGATGGTTCTTCTTGCTGCGCTGGCGCGCCATCGCGCTTGCATCCACATGCACCAGCGGCCGCCGGCTGGCGTGGAGCACGCAATGCCGGGCCGCGCCGCCACCCGCGACGCTCCACCCGAGGGGGATCCCGGGAGGCAGATACCTGAGGCGCAGCTCGACTCCGCCGAACGCACGGCGCAGCACGGTGAGCGCTGCGAGGATGAAGCCGTCGGCATCCGCCGGAGACGCCAGCCAGGCATGGTACTCGGCCTGGCGTTCTCCGGCTGCGGTGATGGCGCCGCCTGCCCTGGGCCTGGCAAGCGTCAGCAGCCCCGCCAACCCGCCCTCGGGATAGCGCGCGATGACGACGACGGCAAGGAAGGCGTCATGGTACAGTCGGTACCAGGGCAGGACGAAACCCGGATGCTGGCAGGCGCTCGCCCAGGGGCAGCGCTCGTACAGGGCGCGCCAGTGCTCCTGGAACTCGTCCGACGCGAGCGCGTCCTGCGCCTCGCTTCCGGTCAACAGTATCAGGTTCATGCGACTCCTCCAGCGTCCATACCCAAGACCCGGGCCTGCTGCCTGCCAGACTCGATCTCGTCGATCGCGTCCAGATACCTGGCGATCACGATGTTCACGTCGAACTGCGCAGCGACCTTGGCGTGCCCGTATTCTCCCATCAGGTCGCGTTGCCAGGGGGCGAGCGCCGCCATCCGGAGCATCTTGTCGGCCAGGTCGGCGGCGCTTCTGGCCTGGCACAGGAAGCCGTTGCGGCCGTCGTCGACCACGTCGCGGCAGCCGGCGACGTCGGTGGCGATGATCGGACGCGCCATGGCCGCCGCCTCGAGCAGCGAGTGCGGGACGCCCTCACGGTAGGACGGCAGCACGATGCAGTCGGCCTCCGCCAGGTAGGGACGCACGTCGTCGGTCCGGGCCAGGTGGCGCAGCAGGCCGCGATCTTCCCAGCACCGGATCCGTTCGGCCGGGATCGCGTTCGGATTGTCGGGATCGGCCGCGCCCAGCAGCTGGAAGCTGACATCCGCGCGCTGGCGCAGCACGATCTCGGCCGCAGCCGCGAACTCCTCGACACCCTTGTCCTTCAACAACCTGCCCACCAGCAGGAAGCGGAATCCCCGTCCTCCCGCCACGCTGCGCGGCGCCGGCTGGAAGTGCCCGAGATCGATCCCGGATCCCGGCAGTACTTCCGCTACCTGCTCGCGCGCGAGACCGGCGTCCAGAAAGAGCCTGCGGTCGTCGGCATTCTGGAAGAACACCCGGCGTGAACGGCGCAATGCGTGGCGATACAGGCGCTTGACCAGGCAGCTGAGCAGCGAGCCGTGGAGGAAACCGGTGCCCAGTCCTGCGATGTTGTTGATCACGGGGATCTGCAGCCCGTTGGCGGCGATCGAACCATAGACGTTCGGCTTGATGGTGTAGCCCAGGAAGGCCAGCGGCCGCAGCGACTGCAATACCCGCCGGTATTTGACCAGCAGCGCCAGGTCGCGCCCAGGGCTGGTGCCGTTGGCCTCCATCGACAGTAGCTTGAAGCGGCAGCCCAGCGCCGCAAGCCGGCACGCGTATTCATCGCTGCGCGCCAGGACCATCACGTCGTAGCCGCGCTCGACCAAAGCCCTGACCAGGCCGGAGCGGAAATTGCAGATGTTCCACGCGGTGTTCACCGAGATGACGATTTTCCGGTTCATGGCGGTCTCTCAGTGCAGCTGCGCCGCAGCCGGGGCAGCCGCGGCCAGGCCGGCGTCGCCGAAGGAGCCCTCCAGCCAGGACTGGAACATGAGCACGTCCCACAGGTGGTACTGCCAGTTGCGGCGCCCGGCGAGATGCTCGTCCCAGCGCGAACGGACCGCCTGCGCGTCGAAGTAGCCTTCGGCGCGCAGGCGGTCGGGCGCGAGCAGCGCTTCCGCCCAGTCGCGCAGGGGGCCGCGCAGCCAGTCTCCGACGGGGATCCCGAAGCCCATCTTGGGCCGCTCGATCAGGGCGCGCGGCACGTAACGGTACAGGACCTGGCGCAGCGCCCACTTGCTGCAGCCGTCGTTCAACTTCATGGACTGCGGCAGGCGCCACGCAAATTCGACCACCCGATGGTCGAGGAAGGGCACCCTGGTTTCCAGCGACACGTTCATCGCCGCGCGGTCCACCTTCACCAGGATGTCGTCCGGCAGGTAGGTCAACAGGTCGAGCGCCATCATGCGCTGGATCCCGTCCATCCCGGGAAACGCCGCGGGCTCGCCATTGAGCAGGGTCGTCGGTTCGCGGGCGCCAATCACCAGCGCCGCGGGATCGTCCCAATGGGATACCAGACCGAGATAGAGCTCGTCCATGCCAGCGCAGGCCAGCACGCCGGCGCCCTTGTGCAGCTTGTCGCCCGGATTCGGTCCGCGCAGCGCCCTGGGGGCGTAGCGCCCCAGGCCGCGCAGGAGCGTGTTCCACGTGGCTACCCGCACGCCCCGGATGGCGCCGGCGGCGCCGCGCCGCAGCGGCAGCGGCGCGGCTGCGATGCGGCGCCACAGCCGTGCCGCGAACTGGTAGCGCTGGTAGCCGCAGAACAGCTCGTCGCCGGCGTCGCCGGACATCGCGACGCCGACCTCGCGCCGCGCCAGCCGCGCAACCAGCGAGGTCGGCAGCTGGGACGAATCGGAGAACGGCTCGTCGTGGATGGCCTGCAGCGCGGGCACGAGCTCGCGTGCCTCGGCGGCGCTGACATACAGCTCGGTATGATCGGTTCCCAGGTGGCGCGCCACTTCGCGCGCATAGCGTGCCTCGTCATAGGCTTCCTCATGAAAGCCGATCGAGAAGGTCTTGACCGGCCGCGCCGACTGCGCCTGCATCAACGCCACCACGGTCGACGAGTCGATGCCCCCGGAAAGGAAGGCGCCGAGGGGCACGTCGGCCACCATCTGCATCCGCACCGCGTCGCGCAACAGGGCGTCGAGGCGGTCGACGGCGCGCAAGGCGCCGCCGGCGAACGGACTGCGCACGCCCTCTGCCATTACTTCAGCCGCGGACCAGTATCGCACGGTGCGTGGCGCCGGCCGTTCGGCCGAGACGCTGAGCAGGCAGCCGGGCATCAGCTTGGCGATGCCTTCGTAGATCGAGTACGGCGCCGGGATGCAGCTGTGCCGCATCTGCAGGCACAGCGCGCCGCGGTCGATCCGGTGCTCGAAGCGGGGGTGGGCGCGCAAGGCCTTGAGTTCGGATCCGAACAGGAAGACCGCCGCCCCGCCCTGCCCCTGCCAGCCGTAGTACAGGGGCTTCTCGCCGATCCGGTCGCGGCCCAGGGTGAGCGTGCGCGTTTCGCGGTCCCACACGGCGAATGCGAACATGCCCACCGCCCGCTGGACCGTCCCGCCCACGCCCCACGCCTCGAAGCCGGCGAGCAGGGTTTCGGTGTCGGAGTGGCCGCGCCAGGCCGGCGCCAGGCCGGCACCCTCGAGCTGGTCGCGCAGCAGCAGGTGGTTGTAGATCTCGCCGTTGAAGGCGAGGACGTAGCGGCGCGGCGCCGAATGCATCGGCTGGTGCCCCGCCGGCGACAGGTCGATGATCGACAGCCGCCGGTGGCCTAGCGCCACGCCGTGCTCGGCATCGCACCAGTAGCCGCCATCGTCCGGCCCGCGATGCCGGAGATGGCAGGTCATGCGCACAAGGACGGCCTCATTCGCTTCCTTGCCCTGGAACGGGGTGGCACCCAGAAAACCGGTAAATCCGCACATTACAGCCTCCTTCCCGCTATGACGTTCTCGTAAATGCCTTCGAAGCGCTGGCGCACGCAGGCCATGGTGAACAGCGCACGGACGCGCTGCCGTCCACGCCAGCCCAGATGCGCGCGCCGGTTGGGGCCCTGCGCCAAGAGGTCCCGGACCCCTCCGGCCAGGGCATCCGGATCCGAGCGCGGAACGATCACGCCGGTATCGGCCATCAGGATCCCGACATCGCCGACGTCGGTCGCCACGCAGGGCAGCCCGCACGCCATCGCTTCGCCCAGCACGTTCGGGAACGCCTCGGTACGCGAGGACAGGCAGAAAATGTCCATCGCCGCAAGGCACACTGCAACGTCGGCGCGCTCTCCGAGCAGAGCGAAGCGCCCGGCGCAACCGGTGGCGGCGATCCAGCCCATCAGCTCGGAATTGCTTTCATCCAGGTTCTTGCCGACCATCAGGAAGCGCAGCTCGGGGTGGCTGCGCGCCAGACGCGCCGCCGCCTGCACGAAATTGGCATGGTCCTTGTCCAGGTTGAAGCGGCCGAGGGTGCCCAGCACCACCTGGCCCGGATCAAAACCGCAAGCGTCGCGCAGGCGGCTCCGCTGCTGCTGGCTGGCGCTCAGCGCGGCCAGGTCGAAGCCGTTAGCCACGACCACCATGCGGCGGGCGTCGTAGCCGATCACGGCATGCGAGCGGAGTGCGGCTTCGGCGACGCACACGATGGTGTGGGGAATGCGGCGCGACATCCACGCGCAGGCCCGGCGCACCAGCGCGGTGAGGCGCGCGCAGCCTCCGTCGACGTCGGTGGTGCGAATGCCCCAGATGATGTTGCGGTTTCCCGCCAGCAGCGCGGCCAGTCCGCCGAGGAGGTCGGCGTGGTAGAGCCAGGTCTGGACGACGTCGGGACGCAGGGTGCGGATCAGCTTGACGAGGCGCAGCATGTGCGAGACAGGCGAACGTCGCACGTCGAGGACGACCAGTCCGATGCCGGCCTCGGTAAAGCGCCGGTACATGCCTCCCCCCGGAGTCAGCGCCACGACGGTATGGCTGTACCCGCTGCCGCGGAATTCCTGGATCAGGCGGAACAGCGCCATCTCGGCACCGCCAACCGCCAGTCCGGTGATCACGTGCAGGACGTGACGCCTCATGGCCGGCTCCCCGTCTCGCGGCGCAGTTGCAGGGGCCCCATCGCCTGGGCGGCGCCGCAGTGAGCGGGCGCCTCTGGCGCCGCGAAGTCTCCCATGCAGCGGCTCTCCATCCCGTAGCGCTCTGCCAGGCCGCGGTAATGCTCCAGCAATGCCTCGAGAACGGCCAGGTTCTGTTCCAGGTTGGCGCCAAAGTTGTGTGGATGCCACCACAGGTGGAACACGCCGCCGCTGCGCGCGGCCGCGTTCATCGCCCGTTTCAGCCGTTCCAGGCGCGTCGCCGTCCCGCGGTAGCGGCCCGACCAGGGATACAGGAAAAGGCTGGCCGGAAGGTTCACCAGCGCACCATCGGCCAGCGCATGTACCACCCCGTTTCCGCTCAGCGGCACGAAGGCGTCCGCATAGCGCACCGCGCGGCCGAGCAGGCCGCCCGCCACCGCGTCGCCGTTGCGGTACAGCCAGTGGTGCAGTGTGCCTCGGTACACCTGGATGCCGGCTTCCGGCAGCACGTCCAGGTATTGTTCCACTACCTGGTTGCGCGGGAATACCGCACTGCGGAAACAGACGCCCATCTCTTCGGCCAGGGCCAGCGCGCACGCCAGGTCTGCGGCGAACTGCGCCACGGTGGTGCCCGGCTCCTTGCAATAGAAGTGGCTGTAGGTGTGCGTCGCGAGCTCCTGGCCCGGGGTCGCCAGGATCTGCTCGACCAGCGGCCGTGCGAAAAACAGCGCGGGATGTTCGGAGACCAGCGCGTCGAGCCGATAGGGGTCGATGCCGCAACGCTCGTAGCGCGGTGCGGCCAGCGGCCTGATCGCACGCCATTGGTGATAATCGCGGCACATGATCATCCCCACCGTGGCCCAGGTCACCCTGGCGCCGTAGCGGCGAAACAGGTCCAGCATGCGGGGGATGGCCTCCCACTCGCCCAGGACATTGCGGCCGTAACCTGCTACTTCCTGGCTGTCGCTGACGCCCCAGAACAGCTCGAAGTCGAGCGAGATGACGAAACTTGAAGTGCTCATGACGCTCCCTGTCGAAGCCGGCGGTCTCCGGCGCCGGTGAAGCGCGGCCGTGGCAGGCTCATCGCACTACCCCGCGCCAATACCCGTGCGGCGCGAGCCGCGCGTAGGTCCAGGCCAGCTGCACCGGCCCCGCCGCTGTGGCGCGGGGCGGGGCGAGGGGCCTCGCCAAGGCCTGCGTACGGACGCTGACGATGGCGAAGCTCGCCAGCCAGAAGGTCGAACCGTCCAGCATCGCATGGGTAAACAAGCTCATGAACAGGTACAGGAAGACCATCGCCACCTGCAAACCGCGTTCGGAAAAAAAGCGCCCGCGCCAGAGGATTACCGCCATCCACGCCCACAGGCCGACGCCGAACAGGCCGTATTCGGCTGCCAGCAGAAGCAGCTGGTTGTGGGTACCGCCGCGATGCGACCAGAACTGGGTGGCCCCCGCGCCGGCGCCGAACACGGGGCTGTGCCTGAACAACTCCCAGCTGGCAACGAGCACGTCGGTGCGCTCCTCGGCGCTGTCGTCGCTCAGGCTGAAGCTGGAAAAGAAGTCGAGGCGGGCCAGAATGTTCTCGCTGGCGTCGTCGAATCCGCTGCGCGCATTCAGGTAGCCCTCGAAGGCGCCGAGGCCGGCCATGGCCAGTCCCAGAACCAGCACGACCAGGGGCAGGCTGCGGCGCGGCAGGACTCCGGTGACGGCCAGGATCGGGATCAGCAGCGCCCAGCCCAGGATCGCGGCGCGCGAGAACGTGCAAAGCACGGCGCCCCCCGCCAGCATGCACAGCACCGCGCGCCAGCGCGCCGGCGTAGCGGCGAAGGCCAGGAGCAGTATCAGCAGGATCGCTTCGCCGGCCATGTTCGGATTGATGAACATGGCCGCTGCGCGCCCCAGCACGGCGCCATTGGTATCGAGCGGATAGAACAGACCCGGCGCCAGGAAGTCGAGCAGCACCGCGCCGGGCAACAGCAGCGCCAGCAAAACGGCCGCGCGCAACCAGCTGGTGACCGCAGCCGCATGCACGACGAAGCCGAGGGCGCACACGAACAGAATGTACTGGACGCGGGTCAGGATCGCCGCGCGCCGCGCCTCCATGCTGGCGTCGGCCAGCCAGCTGCCGGCGACGCTCGACCCGTCCGCGAGACCCGCGAGGTGGGCAAGGTTAACGAGCAGCAGCAGGCCGCTCCACAAGGCAAACGGAGACAGCAGGTAGGCGGCCAGCATGCGCCGCTCGAGCAGGACGAGCGGCGCGAGCAGCAGGCAGAGTGCGGCGAATGCGAATTTGGGCAGCAGGCGCGGGTCCAGCACATAGCCGTAGATGGGCAGGTTGGCGTACAGAACCACGACCGCCAGCGCCAGCACGCAGGCCCGGTAGCAGGCGGCGATGCGCCCGCCAGCCGGCTCGTATCGCGGAAGCGGGCGCGGCTCCCATGAATACATGCCCGCCGCGACACTGGCACGCATGTTCATGTCCGCCTCCCCACATGCAGGTCGCGGAACAACGCCTCCCACATGCCGGCTACCCGTTCCAGCGAGAAGCGCTCGCGCGCCTCGCACGCGCGGGCGGCGAAGCGGCTCCGCAGTCCTGGGTCCTCCATCAGGCGCTCCAGGGCGAGGCCGAGTGCGGCGCCGTCTCCGGGCGCGACCAGCAAGCCGTCCACGCCATGCCGCACGATGTCGCGCGGGCCGGTATCGCAATCGACACTGACCGCCGGCAGCCCGTGTGCGAGCGCTTCGGCAAGGCAATTGGGAAAGCCTTCCGAATGCGAGCACAGGACATACAGGTCCGCCCTTGCATACCAGTCGCCGACGTTGCCGGCAATGCCGGGCAGCCGGATCCTGCCCGCGCCCAGCGCTGCGCCCGCAGCGGCTTCCAGCGCCGGCCGCTGCGCCCCCTCCCCCAGGATCACCAGATCCCATTCGGGATGGGCGGGAGCGATCCGCCTGAACACCTCGACCAGGGCGCCGAAGTTCTTGACGGGTTCCAGCCGGCCGACGGCCAGTAGGATCCGGCGCCGCGGCAGGCACATGTCCTGCGGCGCGATGCGCGGTAAATGCTGGGGCAAGGGCCACAGGGCGGCGTTCGGGATTACCGGCACCCGCTGCGCCGGGCAGTGAGCGCGGATCCACGCGGCGCTTTCGCGGGTCTGGGCCACCAGCGCGTCGAGGCGCCGGTACATCCGGCGCCGCAGCGCCGTCCAGACCCGCCCGAGCGGATGGTGCGGCGGGTAGCAGCGCTCCGAGCCGACCGTGCGCATCCGCGCCATGCCAAGGCTGGCAAAAGCGAGCAGCACATTGGGCGTGCTCATCAGCGCGAGCGCCACGTCCGGCCGCGCCGCCGCCAGCACCCTGCGCAAGGCAATGATGCGGCGTAGATTCTGGCTCAGTGCGTCGAGCGCACCCCTGCTGGGTCTGCCAAGGTCGAGCGCGATCCGCTCGACCCCCGGGTCGAGGCGGTGGAAGTCGGCGCGCGCCGGCTCGATGGTCACGATGCTTACCCGCCACCCACGCCCGGCCCAATGGTTGGCGAGGCTCGCCACGACGCGCTCGGCGCCGCCCCCGCCCAAGCTGTTGGTAAAGAGCAGGATCTTCATTGCAGCAACCTGGTCCGCATCCCGTCCCGGCCCAGCGCGACATGGAAGAGCAGCGCGTTTAGCGCATAGGTGAAGGTGGTGGCGAGCGCAATGCCGTTCACCGCCAGATAGGGCACCAGGAGCCAGTTCCCGGCCAGCTTGGCCGCGCAGCCGAGCAGGCCGGACCAGAATACCAGCCGGTAGCGGCGCTGGCTCAGGGCATAACTGACGAGGACCATCGAACAGAAGTAGAATGGGAGCTGGGGCAAGGCGTAGCGCAGCGCCTGCGCTACCCGTCGGGTGTCCTCGGCGTCGAAGCGTCCGCGCTCGAACAGGAGCGCGACGAGCCAGGGCGCGACCGCATGGCATGCCAGCATTGCCACCACGCCCGCCATCAGCATCAGGAACGCCCAGGCGCGGGCCAGGCGCAGCAGACCGGGCCCGTCGCCGCCGCTTCCCGAGAATACCGGCAGCGTGGCACGCGACACCGCAATGGCCGCCAGCGCCAGGACCAACGAAAGGACCCGGTTCGCATAGCCCAGCGTGGCCGCCGCGCCGGCGCCAACGGCAACCGCGAAAAACTGGTCGAACACGGTGGACAGGCTCATGAACGCCTGGCCCAGCAGCATGATGCCGAATCCTTGCCAGAACCACGGCCATTGGGGCGAGCTGCGGGTGAACCGGGGCGCCGCGAACACGCCGCGGCGCAGCGCGGGCGCTGCCAGGACCAACAGCTGGACCGCCAGTCCGGCCACGCTGCCCCAGGCCAGTGGGGCGATGCCGCCTCCCGGCCAGGCCAGCACCGCGGCCATGATGCACAGCGGCGGAAAACACTCGTACAGGGTGTTGACATGGTGCGCCGCCGCCAGCATCCATGCCGATTGCAGGGCGGTCAGAATCCCGAGCGGCAGCATGAGCGCCATGGCTGGCGAGGCAGCCAGGACCACTTCCGCCATCCGCGCCGGCATGCCGCCATAGCCGCGCCCGATGCCCGCATGCAGCACGACCCACGCGATCAGCGCGAGCGCGGCGCCGGTCAGCATCGCCATACCGAGCAACTCGGCGCGAAAGCGCGGCAGTTCCTGCTCCGCCGCACCGCGCATCCGCGCAGCCAGGGGCACCAATACCGCGGTCAGCACGCTGCACCACACGCCAACCGGCCAGGACACCAGGTTGTAGAGGAACTGATAGGCGTCCACCTCCACCGCCAGTCCGTAGCGGAAGGCGACCGCCATCTCCTTGCCGGCGCTCATCAGCTTGCCGAACAGCGCGAACACCGCCACGGTAAACATGCCGCGCAGGATCGCGCCATGGCGCGGGTCGGCCGTGCGCATGCGCAGGTTCAGTGTGCCCAGGAGATTCATCTGCGTCCACCCGCGCGCGCCTGGGCCGTTCAGCCTGCGACGCGATAGCCATTTACCCTGCCGATGTCGGGCGCCGCTTGTGCGGCGGCCATGGCCTCCTGCCCCTGTGCGGCAATCGCGGCCTCGGCGGGCGCCGGTGCCGGGAACGCCTGGGCATGGCGCTTGAGATACGAGGGAACCGTTGCCTCCAGTCCCGCGAAAATGCGGAACTCCGGTGTATAGCCGAGCGCACGCACGGCCTTGCCGATGTCGGCCTGCGAGTGCCGAATGTCGCCGCGCCGAAATTCGGCATGGACCGGTCCCCGCCTCACCGCCACGCCGTAGGCGTGAAGAATCGCCTTGAGGTAGGCGAACAGGCGGTTCAGGCTGGTGGCGTCGTCGACCGCCACGTTGTATATCTCGCTCGTGCAAGGGTCTTGCAGCATGGCGGCCAGCACATTGGCCTGGATGGCATTGCTCACATGGCAGAAGTCGCGGGTAGTGCTGCCATCGCCGTTGATGACCACCTCGCCGCCTGCGATCATGGACCCGATCCACTTCGGAATCACGGCGGCGTAAGCACCATTCGGATCCTGGCGCTTGCCGAAGACGTTGAAGTAACGCAGGCCGACCGAGCCGAAGCCATAGCAACGGGCGAAAACTTCCGCATACAGTTCGTTCACACACTTGCTTACCGCATATGGCGACAGCGGCCGGCCGATACGGTCCTCGACCTTGGGCAGCGCCGCATGGTCGCCATAGGTCGCACTGGAAGAGGCATAGACGAAGGACTTGACCTGCGCATCCCTTGCGGCCACCAGCATGTTGAGGAATCCGGCCACATTGGCATCGCTGGTGGCGACCGGATCGTCGATCGAACGGGGGACCGAGCCCAGAGCCGCTTGGTGCAGCACCACATCGACGCCCTCGACAGCACGCCGGCAGGCCGGCAAGTCACGGATGTCGCCTTCCATGAACCGGAAGCGGTGGCGCTGGGCCGGCGAGAGCACGGACAGCAGGTCGTCCAGATTGTGCCGGTAGCCTGTCGAAAAATTGTCCAGTCCTACGACGCGCTGATCAAGCTTGAGCAGGAACTCGGTGAGGTTTGATCCGATGAAGCCGGCGCAACCGGTTACCAGCCAGGTACGCGGTCGGTCGCGCAGTTCAGCCTGCAGTTTATTAAAATTGTTCATTGATTTTCCCTAGTATTGATGAGTGTTCTTCATAAACGGCTCAGGCCGGGACGAGTCTCGTGGCGGGACGCAAGCCAAACAACACTGCGGGATGGCGACAATGTCCCCAATGCCCGCGCACCAGGCGCATGTAGATCGCGACATAGGCCAGCAACTGGACCAGCACTAGCAAGGCCGCGCCGCCAACCGTATTACCCCAAAGGAGCGCGGCCAGGGTCGCCGATGCCATCCAGCTGGTGACGAAGCAGGCAACACCAGCGTTGCACATCCAGGGAAAGCGCGTGGCGCTGAGACGCTGCCGCGCGACGCGCCGGTAGAACAGCGAATGGAGGTGCAGGCGGTCCGGCGCGCCGACCTTGCTGTCGCGCAGGATCTTTCTGCGATACATGCTGAACAACACCTCGGTCACTGGATAGGCGAACATGGCAAGCACCTGCCAGGCATTGATTCCGGGATTGCGGACGATTGCAAGCACGGCGGTTTCCGCAGCCCAGAAGCCCAGGAAGTAGGCGCCCCCATCCCCCATGAACAGGCGCCCAGTCGGGTAGTTCAGAAGCAGAAAGCCGAGCGTGGCCCCGAGGCCCGCGAGCGCCAGCTGGACGACCAGCCCATCGCCCTCCCTCCAGCCCAGCAGCGCCATGCCGGCGAGGACGATGGCAACGGTCGCGCCGGCGACACCGTTGAAGCCATCGATAATGTTGATGGCGTTGCTGACACCTGCCACCGCGAACACGGTCAGTACCAGCGAGACCGGCAACAGGCCAAGGACTGCGTCGACGCCCCAGATGTCAACCCGCGGCAAGCGGGCACCGAGCATCCAGGCGGCCAGCACGGCGCTTGCCACGATCGAACAGAATCGGGTGCGTACCGACACGCGCTTGCTCAGGTCCTCGCAGATTCCCGTCAAGAAGGCCGGCATCGCCGCGAGCCACAGTTTGAGCAGGAAGAGATATTCGATCGCGCCGAATTCAAGGCGCTGGTAATCCAGCGCGGCCAGCAGCGGAACCACGGCAACCCCGGTCACGAGGGCCAGGCCACCGGTACGCGGAACACCCCGCTTGTGTACTTTCTGGACACCCGTGGTATCGGTGTCGAACGAATAAACGCGATGCCAGCGCTCTGTCGCGATATTCAACGCGCATATTGCGAGACTGACGCCGAGCGACACCAGGAACAATTGAGAAAGATCGCCGATAGCATGATCGATCAGACGCGGATCCCGGCTCGGAATAATGCTAATGGCGTTCATGGTTAGCCATCCCCTTGTTTTGGAAAACCTATCCTTCGCTTTACGCCGCGCTTATGCTGCGCTTATGTTGCGCTGGTTCTGCTCGTTTCTTGCGGAGCACTTTGGAATTCGCCGATCCCAGACCGGTACTCAGAGGCAGCGCGCACCTTCCAGACCGCCATCCCTTGCAAACCATGAAAAACAGATTAGCAGAATCGGCTGGGCGGACAGGTGGTAAAATTCGATGGATTCGGTGCGGCGGATACGGAATCGCATGCATTTTATTCATGCGTCCAATGTTCTTTCGATTGATGTCCGATGGCTGTCCCGGCGAAGCCCTTGGATGGTGTCGGACTCTAATATGGCAGCGGCGCAGGCGAGCGCCCGACTCTTATTCGCGGGGTGGCTTTGACGAATACAAGATAATGCCGAGGCACGCGGGACAGCTCCGGTTCAAATACAATGGCAGGGTCCAGCCAATGTTCCCGCGATACTTCAAGCCATTCTTTACGCGAGGCGGAAATGACCGTCATAGCGCGGCGGCGGCGGGCGCCGGCGGCCTTCATCCAGGGTGTTTTTCATGTGCGAAGCCAGCAGCCCGGCAACAAGTGCGCCGAGACAGGCCAGCGCGACCCGCGCGCCAACTCCCAGATTGACCGGCTGGAACGGCGTTTCGGCACGGTCTACCAGGCGCACCTCGTCATGTCCGGCGCTGTCGAGTGCGTCGAGTTTCTGTCGGACCATAAGCAGGCCAGCGCTGATATCGGCATTGATCTGCTTCTCGCGCACGAGGTTGCTCATTTCCCGTTCCGCCCCAGACAGGGAACGCCGTTTTGCCTGGACCGCAGCCAGTTCGCCGCGCAGGCTGCGAACCCGTTCGTCGGCACCAGACATCATCGGGTGTGCAGGCAGGTAGCGGCTGGCCAGTTCGATCCGTACCCGTTCGGCTTCCGCCAGCCTGTCCTGAAGCGCAAGCGTTTGCTGCGACAGCAGCCTGGACTCTTCCGCTGGGTCTCCCGTTCCATGTATGCCTTGCACGCGCGCGAAGCGGGCGTCGAGTTGCCGCAGCTTGTCGCGCGATTCGTCGAGCTGGCGGTCATAGAAGGCCAGGGCGGCACTGGCGGCGCCGGACTGGTCGCTGGCGTGCTGCTTCAGGTATTCGCTCCCGACCTGGTTCAGGATGCGGCTGAGCAGCTCCGGATCGGATCCTTTCAGTGACAGGCCGATCACATTCGACTGCTTGGCTGTTTCCCCGATCACCAGCGCGTGCTGCAGGCGGTCTACCGCTTGGAAGCGCGATACCCTGCTGACGACGAATTGCGTGCCAGGGCGAGCGCGAATATCGGTCACGAGGATATCGAGCGCGCCATGAGGCGTCATGGCACGCAGGCCCGTGCCTGCTTCCCCGGATACCAGGATGCCGGATTCCTGCTGCGCGAGCGTGAACCCGCCCTGGCCGGTCGCAGTCAGGACAAATGGCCTGCCCAGCAGCGCATGCGGGATCGCGAACCTGGCCAGGGTCACGCGTTCGTCGGCCCAGGCATAGTTCCCCGAGCCGGAAAGACCAGGAATCGCCCAGCTGTGTCCGTGGCGGGCGAGGAACGCGCCGAGCACCGGAAAGCGCCTCGGCTCGACGCTGATATCGAGCCGGAGAGCGTCAACCACACCTCCCAGGACCGAGCGCGAACGCAGGATCTCCACCTCGGTCGCGGCGGGCATGTCGATCCGCTGCTCGGCCGCAAGTTGCGGGCTGCGCTTGATCTGTATGAGCATATTGGCCTGGAACACAGGCGCCACCGTCAAGGCATGGAGCAGGCCAAGCAATGCGAGCGGAATGGCAACGGCGGAGATCAGGCGCCAGTTTGACAGCACGCTGCGCGTGCGGCGGACCGCGTCGTAAGAGGGCCGTTCGTCGTCCGGCTGTCGTAACGGCTGCTGCAGGTAGGATTTCATGGTGGTCACCTGGATTCAGTCGATTCGTCCCCCTGCTGCACGAGCAGGGGTCCGTTGTGGCACATACGGGCGGATCGGCGTGCGGCAGGCGCACAGCGTGTCGGCAAAGCGCATGGCGAAGCTGCCCGCAGCCGCGCGCCGCCCATGGATCAGGTACACAGGCACGGTCCGGCTCGCCGCGCTCCCGAGCGGGAGCTGGCGTAGCTGCTGAGCGTCGAGGCAGCCCTGCAGCCGGTGCCGCGGCAGCCACGCGTAGGCCAGCCCATGCCGCAACGCGGCGATGGCCTGCTCCAGACTGTCGACCTGCCAGCAGCCAGGTTGCTGCGCTGGCCGGCCGCCGGAAAACTCCGGCCAGGCCGTGCTAGCCTTTCCGGCAAGGACCACTTGGCATTGTTCTTCGAGCTCATCCAGTTCGAGCGGATGATCCAGCCTGAGCATCGGATGGTGCGGACCGGCGACGGCAAGATACTCGATGCCCGGCAGCTCGCGGCTGAGAAACCCCGGCACCGGCTCGGTACCTATCGCAAATTCCACCGTATCCTCGTCCAAAACGCGGCGCAACTGCTCGGGAGTCGCTTCGCGCACGCTCAGCCTGCATCGCGCCCTGCCTGTTGCCACCGACTCTAGTGCTCCTCTCAGCGACTCCACCGGATAGTCGGCCGCTAGGGCGATCCGGATTTCCTGCCCGCAGCCATGGCGCAAGCTGTCGGCGAGCGCCTCGATATCGGCGGCACGGTGCATCAGGTCGCGCGAGCGCTCCAGCAGCAACGTGCCCTCCTCGGTCAACTGGGCCTTGCGGCCTCTGAGGATCAGCAGCGGCAGTCCCAACTGTTCCTGCAGTTTGGCCAGCGCGTGACTGATCGATGATTGGCTCACGTGCATGCGTTCTGCCGCTTCGGCATAACTGCCGAAATCGATGACAGCGTTAAACATTCGCCATTGCTTCAAACTAATTCTAGTACCCCGATAATGCGGAGCTGCCCGGCAGCCCCAGTCTGCCGTATGCGATTCCTTGTCCCTCGCATCAATAGAAATTGCATTCAAATCACTTTCAATCATTTTCATTCTCCACAATATTCCACAACTCCGATAATCAGCCTGCCTGCGGCGGAGAATTTTCGCGAGGAATTAATCTTTCATTTTGAAATATTTTCTAAAATTAATGGTTCGCGATATCTGACGAGTTTATTGCTCTGCCTGCTAAAGAAGTTTGCGAAAAATCAAACCAATGCACGGGGGCTTAAATTAAATGCGGAGATGGCAACAGCTTGTTATTGGTGAACAAAGAATGAAACCTGGTCTAACTCAGCCTAACTCTCACTCAGTCACTGAATATTTTTCATGTTTACGCGAATACATGATTTTGGAAACACACAGGTTGTACAATACATTCCATTCGAGCGAACTCGGCGGTAATGGGTGAGAAAAACATGATGAGAGTAATGATTTGCGATGGGAATCTTTATATCCGCGAGGGGATTAAACAAATTCTTGAGAAATCGAAAGAATTTGATATTGTCGGCGAAACGGCTTGCCCTGCAGCGAGTTTACAAGGACTGCATGAGCTGCAACCCGACGTATGCATCATGGATACCGCCATCGGCGGATATCCCGGGCTCGCGTTCATCCGCGAAGCGCGCAGGCGGGCTGCCCACATCCCGCTGGTCGCCATGAGCCAGTGTCACGAACGCGACTTCGCATTGCGCGCACTGCGCGCCGGGGCCACCGGATATCTGCCTAAGGATTGTACGGAGAAGCAGCTTGCCGAAGCCGTGCGGACAGTCGCAAAGCGGCGGCCTTACGTGAGCAGTACGATGTGCGAATTGATTGTGGAAAGCATCAACGACGGGCGACCCCAGCGCCAGCACGACAAACTGTCCGATACCGACTTCGACATCTTTTGCCTGATGGCGGAAGGGATCCCGGCAAGCACGATCGCGGAAATCTGCAGATTGAGCGTCGCCAGCATCCGCGCACGCAAGGGGCGGATCATGCAGCAGATGGCGATGCACACCGAGGCGGACGTGGTGGAATATGCGATGAAGCGCAAGTTGATTGCGCACCCATTCCCTGTCATCCACGCGTAAAGGGCATGCCCTGACCGGCCATCCTCAGTTGAGCAAGCCGTTGGCGATTGCATACCGTACGATCTCCGCATCGGAGCTCATGCGCATCTTCTCCATCAGCCTCGACTTGTGCGTGCTGACTGTCTTTGTGCTGATCCCTAAGGTCGCACCTATTTCCAATGGCTTTTGCCCGGCGGCCATCCGCAAAAAGATCTCGAATTCACGCTCGGTCAGTGCCGTATGCGTATGATCCGTGTTTATTTCCTTGGACCCAGAAGTGACCAGCCTGGCCACGTCTTCATGCAAATAGAGCCGCCCGGTCGCCACTGCACGTACGGCGGCAGGTAGCTGACTGGCCGCGCCTGCTGCATCGATCAGGCCGCGTACCCCGCTGCGCAGGATGGACAGCACCTGCGGCAGGCCGGGTTTCTGCACGATCATGATGACGCTGAGCGAAGGACGGTCGCCGCGCATGTGCACAAGGCCATCAAGCGCCACTGAGGTCGCTGGTTGGGCAATCAGTACCAGCACGTCTGCGGACAGGCTGGCGTCGTCAGTCAGGAATTCGTGGTAATGCGCGGCCTCGGCCACAATATGTATGTCGTCGTGCTTCAGCAAGATCCGCCTCATGCCTTCCCGAAGCACGCTGAGCTCACTGGCAAGCGCCACCTTGATACCAGACTGCAGTGCTGAAGTCGAAGTGCCGTTAGGCATGAAAGTCCCGGCCATAATGGGCGTCGGTATAGCAAGCAACGTAGTCACCACAATGCTGCATGGGAGACTAAAAATGGCAAACACGACAGCGTGGCGATGCCGCGAGCCGGCTCAACAAAAAACCCGAGACAAACACAAGACTTGCAATGTTTCAAACTAATGCAAATCTTCAAAGTCGAGTAAGAAAATTGAAGCTAAGTTGATGTATCTCAGAATGATACTGGTTAAACTTGAAACTTCAAGTGAAATCTCAACTGTTTTCCGCCCTCAAACACGATCTCTGGGGCGATACGGCGCACCTTGGTCAGAATGCGGTTGTCGACCATGGCGCGCTACGGTAGCAATGGTCGCAGCGACGGAACGACGACCTCGAGACCGTATTGCTCCCGGAAGAACAGGTCCTCTACTTTGCGGCGCGAGACCTCTTGGCTGAGCAGTTTCAGAAGCCACTGTGAGGCCAGGTACTCTTTCACCGAGCGGTGATGGAAGCGGACCGAGCCGTAAATATCCGTGGCAAATAGCGGTCGCTGGAGTAGCGTGCCAATTTCCTTGGCCGACCAGCCCACCAGCAGCGCGTCAAGCTTCAAGCCCTGAGAACCCTCGGCGCCATCTGGGACCTGGATGGTTTGCTGGTTCGTTAGCACGAGCGCGGCGGCAATGATCTGGGCTCCTTCGAATGCCCGGTCACTCGATCAAGGCAGCATTTCGGCGCGGGTTTGGTCAGGCTCCTGCAGACGGCGCTTGACGCTGTTCTTCATCAAATCTAGGCGGGATCCAATATGCCGGTTGTCGAGCCAGAAGCCCGTCAGCTCGTCGAGATCTTGCGGCCGGGCGGTGAATGGTCGCTGCCGACGCGTCAGTTGAAGGATGAAACGGAACTTCCTCTCGAGTGAGAACGACAGGGTTTTGAGCAGGCTCAGCCTTGTCCGACTCGATTCGTACGAGCATGATTGAAAGTGGTCCAGGGGGCGAAAATGCGAAAACGTCTGCTAACGCGAAGCTCGGCGACACGCGGTAGTGTCGCGATCGAATTCGCTTTTGTGCTACCGATACTCCTTTTACTTCTTAGTACGCTGGTCTTCTTCGGCCGCATCGTATGGCACTACACGGTTGCCGAGAAGGCGGCCCAAGACGCTGTCAAGTTCCTCGCCCGTGTGTCTACTGAGGAAATTCGAGCTCCCATGAACGGTTTCGAAATCCCGGTGGCTGGATTGGCGAGGTCGATCGTCCTGGATGAGGTTGCAGAACTGTCTCCAGGGGATAGCCCTCCATCGGTCAACGTGCTGTGCGATGGCATCTTCTGTGACGGTTTTTCAACGCCGAGGCAAATCAGTGTGGTCGTACGAGTGAACATGACTGACCCGTTCCTCTCCAGCTTCCTGACACAGTGGGGACTACCGAGCGAAATTCTTTTAACCGCCACTTCATCAACCAACTACGTTGGCGGATGACCGAGCAATTCCTAGACATGCCACTAATTGCTTCAATGCAAATAATCGCAAGTCAGACGGAATAGTCAATGAGGGAAGTTATGCCCACATTTGATCTGGAAGTTTCCTTCCCTAAAAAGCCGGCGGTGTTTGGCATGGCGCGTACCTCGACGCGGCAATCCGGTGCCATTGCCATCATGTCGGCGTTCCTGATTATCGTGATCCTGGGCTTTTTTGCTTTGGCGATTGATATGTCACGGATATACAACCGCAGAGTGGAAATGCATGCCTTGGCCAGCAGTGTCGCAATCGCGGCGGCGAGACCACTCGATGGGACCAGGGAAGGGATAGAACATGCGCTGGCAGCGGCAAGAGACGTCGTGGGTCGTGCGCACGGACCCCATTACGAGTACGGGAACGCGATAACCTGGCAGGATACTGCAATGTCCTTTAGCGCATCGCCCGATGGCGCTACCGGTTGGAAGAGCGATGCCGACGCGAAAAGCTCCCCTGCCGGCCTACTGTACGTCAAGGTCGATACTAGTGAATTGGACGAGGCTTATGGACTGGTCGACCTTTTTTTCGCGCCAATACTTTCCGCCTCGCTCAGCTCGGCCCAAATTGCCGACCATGCCGTCGCGGGAAAGAGCCGCATCAACGTCACTCCTATCGGCATATGTGCCATGTCCAGTGTGGCGCGGGAAAAACGATCGCACCCCAGCGGCGCACAGTATGACGAGCTGGTCGAGTACGGGTTTCGCCGTGGAATCAGCTATGACTTGATGAACCTGAACCCAAACGGTACGACAGCCATCAGTTTCGAGATAAACCCGGTTCGCCTTGCCGGCAATACCAGCCCCAGCACCTACTTCACTTCATGGATTTATCGACAGTACATTTGTAGTGGAACCATGGGAGTGCCGAAAATTGTAGGTGAGAAGGTCGATGTGCAAAGTCCGTTTCGGATCGGAGACTATGTCACGCACCTCAACTCCCGTTTCGACCCCTACACCGGGACCTGCGACGTCCACGCCTCCCCTCCTGACTCCAATGTGAAGCGATACACCTTTGGAAGCGTCAGCTGGATGACCCCGAAAGGCGCGGCGCAAAGCGCAGCCAGGGATTCGTCGAGTACCACGAAACTGCAAACCGTCGCGGAGTTCGGGCCGTCCAACCATTCCGCCGCAGCGGATTACGGGCCATTATGGACATTCGCCCGTGCCGTTCCCTGGTCCTCATACGAGTCGCAAGGGACACCTGAACCGGTTGGAGGCTACACGCCTTTCGACGCCACCACCACGGTGTGGAGGGCTTTGTATGGCACGACCTCGTCGGTTGGTACGTATCCAAGCTCGACACCTTACCGTCAAACCAGCGACTCCGCGTACTTTACCGCTCCGACCACCTCCCGCAAGCCGGGGACCTTTGGTCGGCGTGTCCTGAACATACCCTTACTGTCGTGTCCAGTAACTGGCACGGAAGCCAATGTGCTTGCAATTGCACGATTCCTCATGACCGTCCCTGCTACATCCACTTCCCTCTACGCAGAGTTCGGCGGTATCAGCAGCGACAGTCAGGTCGCTGGCCTGGTGGAGCTCTACAAATGATGATGGCGCGGACTATTTCCTCAGCACGAACTGCTCAACGGGGCGCCGCAGCGATCGAGTTCGCGCTTGTCGCGATCATATTTTTGTTATTAATATTCGGCATCATCGAATTGGCCCGAATTTTTTACATGTACAACACCCTTGCCGATGCGACGCGCACCGCTGCCCGAGCAGCGGCGAACATCAGCTGGGAGGATAGCGACGCGCTTGACCGTGCGAAGCAGCGTGCGATTTTCCGTGACGCTGAAGGTACGTTGGCATTTGGTGCGCCGATTACAGACAAGCATATCCTGATCGATTACCTGTATCTGACACGGCCAGCCGGACCGATCGTCATGAGTCCCGTCCCTTCGAACCTCATGCCGGCCTGCCCAGGCCGAAACCGACACAATTGTCTGACAGCTCCGTATGGCGACACAGCAGGTGCTGGCGAAGCCTGCATCCGTCTCGTCCGTGCCCGAATATGCAAACCGAACACTGCATGCGAACCGGTACCTTATCAATCACTGCTGTCGTTTATCGGCTTTAACGTGGCACTGCCGACATCAACGACGGTGGTCAGTGCCGAAACTCTGGGTTATAAGCCCGGCGACGCGGTATGCCTGTAGCATGATGACCCGAGCGCAGCACCAGCAAGGCCTCCATTGCCAGGACCTTCATGGTGTGCACATGCTGCTTGCCGCTCACTGCGTCCTTCTTTACTGCGCTGTCATGCCGTCGTCGGCCGTGATGATGGCGCCATTGATGAAATGGGCCTCCTCCGCCGCCAGCAGCAGGAGCAGGCCGTCGAGGTCTTCCGGCTTGCCCGGGCGTTTGCGGGGCAGCATGTCGATCAGCTTGCGTCCCTGCTCGGTGTCGAAGTAGTCCTCGTTCATTTCGGTGGCGATGTAGCCGGGGCAGATCGCATTGACGTTGATGCCGTAGCGGCCCCACTCCACCGCCATCGCCTTGGTCATCTGGACCACGCCGGCCTTGCTCATGCAGTACACGCCGATCTGGGGCAGCACGCGCAGGCCGGCCACCGAGGCGATGTTAATGATGCGATGCTGCTTGCGCGGGTCGCCCTTGGCGCGCTGGATCATGCGCTTGGCGGTCTGCTGGGCGACAAAAAAGGCGCCGCGCAGGTTGGTGTCCATGATGTAGTTGTAGTCTTCCTCGGTCACGTCCAGCAGGCGCTGGGTGCTCTGCACCCCCGAGTTGTTGACCAGGATGTCGATCGGGCCGGCCTCGGTCTCGGCGTGCGCGATGGCCGCCTTGATGCTGCCGAAATCGGTGACGTCGAGCCGCACCACGTGGGCCGCGCCGCCGTCGGCCTCGATCTCGGCGCGCAGTTCCTTCAGGCGCTCGACCCGGCGCGAGGCCAGCACTACCTGGGCGCCGGCGCCGGCCAGCGCCTTGGCGAAACGGGCACCGAGGCCGCTCGAGGCGCCGGTGACCATGGCGATCTTTCCTTCGTAATTGACTTCGATGCCCACTCGTCTCCCCTTCTCGTGCTTGATGTATGCGAGCTTGCAAAGTCCTCATGATTACACAAATCACCAGTATTAGATTGCCGCATCTAATAATGTCCGTAAAATGGCGCCCAACATTGCATTCGGCAGTAAAAAAGTGCACACTCGTGCTTAAATTTTCACTCTCATTATTAAAATAACCATGACCGAGCCAACCAACATCCTCGAACAATACGGACCACGTGAAGCAATGGAGTACGACGCGGTCATCGTCGGCGGCGGCCCTGCAGGCCTGTCCGCGGCGATCCGGCTCAAGCAGCTGGCTGCGGAACAGGGTCGTGACGTCTCCGTCTGCGTGCTCGAAAAAGGCGGCGAGCTCGGTGCGCACATCCTGTCCGGCGCGGTCATGGACCCGATCGCCCTGAACGAGCTGATCCCCGACTGGAAGGAAAAAGGCGCGCCGCTGAACACCCCGGTGACCGAAGACCAGGTGCTGTTCCTGACCGAGACCAAGGCAATCCGTACGCCGAACTTCCTGGTCCCGAAGATGCTGACCAACCACGGCAACTACGTGATCTCGTTGGCCAACGTGACGCGCTGGCTGGGTACGCAGGCGGAAGCGCTGGGCGTCGAGATCTTCCCGGGCTTCCCGGCCGCGGAAATCCTGTACAACGAGGACGGTTCGGTCAAGGGTGTCGCTACCGGCAACATGGGCGTCAAGCGCGACGGCGAACCGGGTGGCGACTTCCAGCTCGGCATGGAACTGCACGCCAAGTACACGCTGTTTGCGGAAGGTTCGCGCGGCCACCTCGGCAAGCAGCTCATGGCCAAGTATGACCTGAACAAGGGCAAGGACCCGCAGACCTATGGCATCGGCATCAAGGAACTGTGGGAGATCGACCCAGCCAAGCACAAGCCTGGCCTGGTGCTCCACACCGCCGGCTGGCCGCTGGATAACAGCACCTACGGCGGCTCCTTCCTGTACCACCTGGAGAACAACCAGGTGGCGGTCGGCTTCGTGGTGGGCCTGGCTTACCAGAACCCCTACCTGTCGCCCTACGAGGAATTCCAGCGCTATAAAACGCACCCGGCGATCCGCCACTACTTCGAAGGCGGCAAGCGCATCTCGTATGGCGCGCGCGCAATCACGGCAGGGGGGCTGCAATCCTTGCCGAAGACCGTCTTCCCGGGCGGCGCCCTGATCGGCTGCGACGCCGGCTTCCTGAACACCAGCCGCATCAAGGGCAGCCACGCCGCGATCAAGACCGGCATGCTGGCAGCGGAAAGCGCCTTCGCCGCGCTGGGCGAGAACCGCCAGCACGACGAACTGGCGTCCTATCCGGCCGCCTTCGAAAAATCGTGGCTGCACGAAGAGCTGCACGTGGCGCGCAACTTCAAGCCGTGGATGAGCAAGGGCCTGTACCTCGGCACCATCATGACCGGCATCGACCAGATGGTCTTCCGCGGCAAGGCGCCGTGGACCCTGCACCATCAACACGCCGACCACGAGTGCCTGAAGCCTGCGTCGCACTTCCAGCCGATCGCTTACCCGAAACCGGACGGCAAGCTCACGTTTGATCGCCTGTCCTCGGTGTTCATCTCGAACACCAACCACGCCGAAGACCAGCCGATCCACCTGACCCTGAAGAACCCGAGCATCCCGGTGGACGTCAACCTGGCCAAGTACGCAGGTCCTGAACAGCGCTACTGCCCAGCCGGCGTGTACGAGTTCGTGAAGACCGATGAAGGCAAGGACCGCCTGCAGATCAATGCGCAGAACTGCGTGCACTGCAAGACCTGCGACATCAAGGACCCGACCCAGAACATCGTCTGGGTCACGCCGGAAGGCGGCGGCGGCCCGAACTACCCGAACATGTAAGCGCGGTGCGCGCCCTCGCCTCCCTGCTGGCGGCGCTGGTGCTGCCGCTGGCCGCCCAGGCGGCCGACGACGGCCTGCGCACGGCCGTGCTGCTGGACCGCCTGCACGGCATCGATGCCAACGTGACCTACCTGAAGGCGAGCGGACAAGAGCTCAAGCTCGACGTCCTGCTGCCGGATGACTACGCCGCGAGGCCGCGGCCGGTGGTGCTGCGCTTCCACGGCGGCGGCTGGGTCGCGGGCAGCCGCGAGAACTCGGCGCTCGCCGCCCTGCCTTGGATGCAGATGGGCTTCACCGTGGTGAACGTCAGCTACCGGCTGGCGAATACCGCGCTGGCGCCGGCCGCGGTGGAGGACACGCTGTGCGCGCTGCAGTGGGTGGGCCGCAATGCGAAGAAGTACAACTTCGACCTGGGCAAGGTGGTCACCACCGGGAATTCGGCCGGCGGCCACCTGGCGCTAACCACCGCCATGATCCCGAGCGACTCGCCCTTCACCAACCAGTGCGCCGCGAACGAGCCCACCTGGTCCGGGCCTTACCAGAACCCGGCGCCAAAGGTGGCGGCGGTGGTCAACTGGTTCGGCATCACCGACGTCGCCGACATGCTGCAGGGGCCGAACCTGCGCTCGTACACGGTGGCCTGGTTCGGCAGCATGCCGGGGCGCGATCAGCTGGCGCGCGCGATCTCGCCGCTCACCTATGTGCGTGCCGGCGGCCCGCCGGTGTTCACCGTCCACGGCGACGCCGATCCGCTGGTGCCTTACGCGCACGGGGTGCGCCTGAAGGCGGCGCTGGACAAGGCCGGCGTGAAGAACGTCCTGTACACCATCAAGGGCGGCAAGCATGGCGGCTTCCCGGCGGAGCAGCAGGTCGCGGCCTTCGAAGCCGTGCGCGAGTTCCTGCGCGGGCTGGACATCCTGCCGGCGCAGCCCTGAGCGCCTGCCCTTCGCAAAAGCGTCTAGGATGGGGCTTCCACCACATCCATGCGAGGAGGCTGTCATGCCTGAAAACAAGGATTTAGACCGCAGTCTGAGCGACGTCCAGCTGGACGATTTCGACGTCGACCGCCAGCGCGAGCGGCTCGAGCGCAGCCGGCCGGGCAACCTGCAGTCCGACCAGCAGAAGACGCCGCAGCAGCCCAGCGAAGGGCCGCGCCAGGGCGAGAAGCGCTAGTACCGCCTTCTATTTCTACTGCTGACTTTGTGCGAGCTGTCCTACGGCAGCTCCTCCCCCATTCCGATTGTCCCGAGCTGCCAGAGGTCTATCATCACTCCATCGACACTCAAACAGGAGACGAGTATGGGTGAAAACAAAGGACACGGTGTGAAGGGTCCGCGCCACGATAATGACGTGGATGACCTGAGCATCAACACCGCGAGCGGCAAGATCGCCCAGGGTGGCCAGCAGCAGTCTGGCAACATGCATCCGGGGCAGCAGCAGCAGGACAGCATGCAGTCCGGCCAGCAGCAAGGCAATCGGCAATCGGGCCCGCAAGCGGGACAGCAGCAAGGTAACAAGCAGTCGGGACAGCAACAAGGTAGTCAGCAGTCGAGCCAGCAAGGCAGCCAGCAAAGCGGAGGTCAGCATGCCTCCGGCGGCACGCCGGCACTGGACGACCTGGGTTCGCGCCAAGGCGAATCCGCCAAGGATGCCTCGCAGGCCTGGAGCCAGGACAGCGGCAACAAGCAGCAAGGCAATCGTTAAACCCGTTAGTAGTACGGCGCGCACCGACGCAAGCCAGGCTTGCCGCGGTGCGCGTTTGCATTGCGGATCAATTTGTTTCCCGTCGGTGAGCGCGTGCGAGCGCTCCTACGCCGCCACCGCGCGCACGCCGATTGCCGATGTCAGCAGGAAGAATATGATGGTCTCTCACATTCCTTATCAAGGAGACGATCATGAGCGACAACCAGCAGAAACAATCGACCCCTGACAATGCCGTGAAAGATCCCAAGAAGGATCTCGTTGCCACCGCCGGCCAGGGCCAGCAGTCGGGCAGCCAGCAGTCGGGCAGCCAGCAGTCCGGCCAGCAATCGGGCAACCAGCAGTCCGGCCAGCAGCAAGGCGGCCAACAGCAAGGCAACCAGCAACAGGGCCAGCAACAGGGCCAGCAACAGGGCAACCAGCAGCAAGGTGGCGGCCAGCATGCTTCCGGCGGCACCCCGGCACTGGAAGACCTGGACGGCCAGAACCAGGGCGAGAGCGCCCAGCAGGCTTCCGAAGCTTTCCAGCAGCAGGACCAGCAGCGCGGAAACCGCTAAGGCTGCAGCCGTCGCGCGCGAGGCCCCGGCTTAGCGCGCGGCGTGCGCCCGGTTCAGGCGCCGCTCGGCGCGGCGCTGGATCGCTTCGAAGAACAGGCTCAGTACCCAGTAGATGCAGGCCGCCGCGATGTAGAGCGGCAGCGGCTGGAAAGTCACCGCGATCACTTCCTTGGTCGCGAGCATCAGCTCGGTCAGGGCAATCACCGACACCAGCGAGGTATCCTTGATCAGGCTGATCAGGGTATTGCTCATCGAGGGCACTGCGATGCGCAGCGCCTGCGGCATGATGACGTGGTGCAGGGTCTGCCAATAACCCAGGCCCAGGCTGAAGCTGGCGCGCCATTGCCTCTCGCTCACCGCGCGAATCGCGCCGCGCAGGCTTTCCGACAGATAGGCGCCGCTATTGAGCGACAGCGCCAGCACGCCCGCCGCCACTGGCGTGAATTCGATGCCGACGCTCGGCAATCCATAATAGATGACGAAGATCTGCACCAGCAGCGGCGTGCCGCGCATGACGCTCACGTAGAAGCTGGCCGGCAGCCGCACCAGCGCCCAGGGCGCGATACGCATCAGGGCCACCGGAAAGCCGATCGCGAGCCCGCCGATCATCGACGCCACTGCGAACATCAGGGTATAGCCGGCGCCAGTCAGCATGACCGGCGCCGCCTCGCGCAGCAGCGCGACCAGATCCACCAAGTTCACCTGCGCGCCCTTACTTTGCGGGGTGGCTGGCGTCGGTGCCGAACCATTTGAGCGACATGGCCTTCAGCGTGCCGTCCGCGGTGGCATCGACCAGGATCTTGTCCACCGCCGCCTTGAACTGCGGGCTGCCCTTGCGGAAGGCGATGCCCATGCGCTCAGGCGCGCCGATGCGGGCGCCGGCCTTGATCGGCAGCTGCGAGTTCTTCAGCAGGTAGGCCACCATCAGGCTGTCGTTCAGCGCCGCATCGATACGGCCGAAAGCGAGGTCCTGCAGGTTCTCCGGCGCCGCCGGATAGCTCTTGACCGTAATGCCCGGCACCGCCTTGACCTGCTGCTCGAACACGCTGCCCTGCCCTACACCGACTGTCTTGCCCTTGAGGTCATTCAGGCTCGTATAGACCGCGCGGTCGTTCTTGCGCACGATGAGCTGCGGGGCCGAATAGGTATAGGGACGCGAGAAGTCGAAGACCTGCTCGCGCTTCGCGGTGATGCCGACCTGGCTGACGATCACGTCATACTTGGCGGCGGCCAGGCCCGCGAGGATCGCGGCCCATTCGGTGCTGACGAATTCGGGCTTCAAGCCCAGTTTGGCCGCGACCAGGCGCGCGACGTCGACGTCGTAGCCGGCCAGCTGCCCGGTCTTGGGGTCCTTGAAGTTGAAGGGCGGGTAGGTGCCTTCCATCGCGATGCGCAGCGTGCCGCGCGCCTTCGCGTCCGTGAGCAGGTCGGCGGCATGCGCGGGCACGAGTGCCGAAAGCGAGGCCGCGAGCGCCAGGCCGAGCAGCGTCCGGCGCGCCACGGTGTTCGAATGCTTGCCCATCAATTCGTCTCCATCCAAGGTCGAGCTGACGTTATAACCCATTCCCGCCCGGGCGGGAAGGCTCAGTAGCCCAGCCGGCGCCCGCGCGATCCGAACGGATGGCCGACCACCAGGATCGTGCTCGCGACCAGGGTCGACAGGCCCAAGATCAGCTGGACCAGCTTGTCGTCGGGGAGCACCCAGACCTGGCCGCGCGGCGGTTCGGCGCCGGTGGCGGCATGAATCAGCGGCGAGATCCAGTCGGCTTCCGGTTCGACGTCGAGGATGACGGCATCGCCCGTGGTTTGCATGTAAACGTTGCCGCCCTCGGCCAGGATAAAGCAGATGCCGACGCCGGTCTCGGTCGGCTTGACCAGCTCTTGCAGGGCGCGGTTATGCTCGTCGATCCAGAGTTCGACGTCCTGCGGGGTTTCGAGCGCGGTCCAGGGACGGGGACGGAAGCGTGGCGGAGTCTCAGGTGGCAGATTCATGTGAGGCGGGTAAAAGCTGTACGAGCCGTATCTTACGGGATTTTTGTGTGCCAGTATGCAGCCTCCGTTCCAAGCACAAGGAAGCAAGTTTGAAAGCACTGCTATTCTCCCTCCTCTGCCTCGCCGCCAGCGCGCAGGCCGCCGTCCCCGCCTACGAACTCGACAACACGGAAGTGCGCGACATCCACGCCGCGAACCTCAAGCGCGATTACCAGTTGTTCGTCGCCCTGCCCGACTCCTACCGCGAAGGGAGCAAACGCTACCCGGTGCTATTCGTGCCCGACGCGAACTACGCGTTCGCGCTGACCCGCAGCATCGCCTCGCGCCTGCACAAGCATGCGGGCATCGAGGAAGTGATCGTGGTCGGCCTGTCGTATGCGAAGGGCGATGCCGGCAACTACAGCCGGCGCCGCGACTACACGCCGAGCGTGCCGCGCAAGCACAACTACCAGTCGGACATGCCGGGCCGTGCGCCCGCCTTCGGCGAAGCCGCGGCCTATGGCCGCTTCATGGTGGACGAGGTCTTCCCCTTCGTGGCGCGCAGCTACCGCGCCGACATGAAGCGCAAGATCTTCGCCGGCCATTCCTACGGCAGCCTGCTCGGCCTGCAGATCATGCTGGACGCGCCGCGCAGCTTCGAGCACTACATCCTGGGCAGCCCGTCGCTGTGGTTCGACGCGGGCATCATGTTCGAACGTGAACAGGCCTATGGTGCGCGACACAAGGACTTGCCGGCCTCGGTCTACTTCGGCATCGGCGGCCTCGAGACCCTGGCGCCCGGGAAGAAGCGCTCGCGCTCGGAAGAAGACGCGGACATGGTGGCGGACCTGCGCGAGTTCGACGGCTTGCTCAAGGCGCACCGCTATCCGGGCTTGAAAACCGAGATGAAGGTCTTCGAGGGAGAAGACCATGCCAGCGTGTTCCCCTTCGTGCTCACGCGCGGCCTGCGCGCCTACCTGAAGTCAAGCCGCTAGTTCGCCGACCAGGATCAGCGACACCGGCTTGCAGGTAGCGGGATGGACCGGCTCGCGCATCTCCACCGGGCGCAGGCCGTTCTCGACAAACAGCGCGACCCAGCTCGCGATGGTCCGGAAATACCAGGGCGCCGCATCCGCGAACGCGGGGCTGAAGCCGGCCCAGCTGCCCTCGCGCCAGCCGTCCACATAGGGCGCGTCGCCGCAGGCCGTCACGGGATGCACGGTCTGCACGATCAGGTGGCCGCCCGGGCGCAGGTAGCTCGGGGCGGCGCGAAACAGGCCGCGCGTGGCCTCGTCGCCGATCAGCGAGAAGTTACAGACCGCCACGTCGGCGCCAAGGCGCAGTTCGCCGGCTGCGATCTGTTCGTAGCTGAGCTGGCGGAACGTGCCGCCGCCCGCTGCCCGCGCCTGTTCCACCAGGCCTTCGATCGCGTCCACACCCTGCATCTCGACCTCCGGCAGCGCCCGCACCAGCCAGCCTTCGCCGCAGCCGAGATCGACCCCAAGGCGCGGCGAACGCGCCCGCACCGCGTCGACGATGGCGGCATTGGTCACCAGCACACGCGATTCGATCTCGCCGCCGCGCACGGCGGCGGTCCAGGGATCGGTGTTGCGCGACCAGGAATCGATGATGGAGGCGTCGGTGTGCTTGCTCATGGGTTCTCCTGTTGATGAGCGCATTATCCATCAAAGACTTAGCGGCAGAAATTTGCGTTAGATCAAAACGCGCGCACGATTGAATTTGACGTCTTTACAAAACTCACATATTCTTTCATGCACTGATTGGAAACGTTTCCATCTCCAGCCTCGACAGGATCATACGAGACCAACCACCCAAGTTGGCAGACCGTGGCGCGCCGTCCTGGCGTGTCATTTTTCTTCGGAGTTAAATGAGGAGTCGAAGTGAATAAGCAGAACCCAAAACATCACTTTAGTTGGAAACCTTTCCAGTCCATCGGGGCCGCCCTCTTGCTCGCCGTGAGCACGCAAGCCGCGGCCAGCGTCACCAATCCCGTCATCGGCCAGCTGCTGTGGTCCGAGGAATTCAATGGCACCAGCCTGAATACCGGCGCCTGGACCGCCACCGACGGCAACGGCTGCCAGATCAACCTGTGCGGCTACGGCAACGCCGAGCTGCAGTACTACAGCCCCAACAACCTCTCGATCGTCAACGTCCCCTTCGAATCCGGCACGCGCGCGCTGGCGATCCAGGCGCGCAGCCAGACGGTCGGCAGCAATGTGTTTACTTCCGGGAAGATCGACACCAAGGGCAAGGTCCAGGTCCAGTACGGCATGATCGAGGTGCGCATGGCCACGCCGAACATCGCCACCGGCCTGTGGCCGGCCGCCTGGATGCTCGGCGTGAGCCCGCAGACCTGGCCGCGCAACGGCGAGATCGACATCATGGAGATGGGCCACAAGGCATCGAGCCGCGCCGCCGCCGGCAACCCGTCGGCCAACAACTTCGTCGGCTCGAACGTCATCACCTGGCAGCAGGCCGCCTGCGTGCCGGGTAACGAGAGCTGCGCCGCCTCCACCGCCTGGCAGACCAAGAACTGGTACGTGCCCAGCACCTCGCTCGCCAACCGCTTCGTCACCTATCGCCTGTACTGGGACGAAAGCCAGATGCGCTTCACCGTGGTCGACAACGGCGTCGAGCGCAACATGTACGATGCGCCGCTGCCGGTCAATTCGACCGCCCTGCAGGCGCCCTTCTACCTGCTGCTGAACCTCGCCGTGGGCGGCAACTTCACCGATGCCGCCAACCCGAGCCAGGTCACGGCGCCGCTGCCGGGCACCATGTACGTCGACTACGTGCGCGTCTACCAGCTCGACGGCAAGGGCCAGGTCAAGCTCGGCAACCAGACGGTGCCGGAAGTCGCGGGCAAGTTCGGCGTCTTCACCGACACCACGGCTGTCAACAACAAGCTGGTGGCGGGCACCAGTTCCGACATCTTCCTGTGGAACGGCGCTTCGAGCGGGGCCGGCAATACCGCGCCGTATGAAGGGAGCAACGTGATCGCCTGGGCCTATACGGCGCCCGGCCAGTGGTTTGGCGGCGGGGTGCAGGCCCGCCAGGCGCGCGACCTCAGCAACTACCGCAACGGAACCATGCGCTTCCGGATCAAGATCCCGGCCAACGTGTCCTTCAATATCGGCGTCGGCGACACCTATACCAACCAGAACTGGGTGAACTTCCCGGCCAACACCACGACCTACGGCCTGGTGCGCAATGGCGAATGGGCACAGGGCAGCATCCCGGTCTCGACCCTGCTCGGCACCAAGGTGGCGGCGCAATCCCTGCTCGACGTGTTCATGATTTCGAGCGACGCCAACCGGCTGCCCACCTCGACCTTCCAGTTCGCGATCGACGACATCGTGTGGGATTCCGGCAGCGGCGGCACCACCACCCCGCCGCCGACCACCCCGACCGGTCCGACCTGGATCAGCCAGCCCACGACCACCACGCTGCAGTTCAACACCAATACCGGCAGCTGGGCGGACGTGCACTACACCGTCAACAACGGCGCCCAGCAGAACATCCGCATGCGCCTGGACGGCACGACCAATACCTATGTGGCCGGCGGCCTGAAAATCGGCGACGTGGTGCGCTACAGCTTTACCTACTGGGATACGGTGCGTAACTTCGCCGTGGATACCGCCTGGCAGAGCTATACGATGAAGTAAGGAAGAAGCTTCAAGCGGCGAGCGTCACGAGGCGCGCCTCGACACGCTCGCCGTCGATCAAGAGCTCTCCCACCGAGATCGGCAAGCTGAAACGCCGCTTTCCCGCACTGCCCGGATTCACGTACAGGACGCCGCCGCGCTCGATGCTGGCCGGCTTGTGCGAGTGGCCGGAAACGACCACGCGCATGCCCTCGGCCGCCGGGTCGATCGGCAACTCCTTCAGGTCGTGGATGACGTAGATGGCGACCGGCCCCAGGCGCAGGATCGCGGTTGCGGGAATCCCGGCGGCCCAGGCGCCGCGGTCATTGTTGCCGCGCACGACCGTCAGCGGCGCGATCGCCGCCAGCGGCGTCAGGATCTCGGGGCCCGTGATGTCCCCCGCGTGGATGATGAGGTCGCTGCCCCGCAGGAAGTCGAGCGCCTGCGGGCGCAGCAACCCGTGCGTGTCGGAGATCAGGCCGACGCGCATGCGCTCAGTGCGAGCGCCTGCTGCCGGCCATCTTGGCCGTGGTGTAGATCGAGTACAGCGCCGCCAGGCCGACCACCACGTAGACGATGCGGGTCGCCGGGCTGCCCGGGCCGAAGATGGTGGCGACCATGTCGACGTCGAACAGGCCAACCATCGCCCAGTTCAGGCCACCGATAATCAGGAGCGCCATCGCCAGGTAGTCGAGGGCCGACATGGCCGAGTGCTGGTGTTCGCGCATCGAGGTGCGCCGCTCGCCCATGGTCCTGCGGTCCATTGTGGGAGTGTTCATCGTTGCCATCATTGCCTCCTTGCGTCATGCAAACTAAAGCGGAATGAATCGGCCAGCACATGCCGTTCTGGCCCTGACAACCCATATTAGCGGAAGTTCGGCGGCGCGCTCGCACGGTCCGCCGGTGCTGCTTTCAGCCCTTCCAGGTGCGGTTGAGTCCGGTATCCGCGTGGATCCAGCCGCCTTTCGGACCGGAGCGGTAGTAATAGCCGACGCCGCCCTGGCGGAAGCTGCGGATCAGGCCGCCGAGCACTTCCTCGTTCAGGCTGGCGATGCGGATGTCGGCCGCCTTGCCGACCATATGCAGGGACTTGCGCGCCGCCGGCACGCCTTCTTCCACCAGGCGCTTGTTCGAGGCTTCGGTGCGGTAGCCGGACAGGATCTCGAGCGGCTGGGTCATGCCGTAGCGGGCGATGAAGGCCTGGGTGCCCCACAGCACTTCGAACAGCTTGGGATCGATCGGCGCGGTCTCGCGGCCGTTCACGTCGCGCAGGATGTGGCACAGCTCCTGGTAGGCGGAATCGATGACTTCGCCGTCCTTCCAGTACAGCACCCTGGCGCGCTCGCCGCTTTGCGGGCGTACCACGGACAAGGTGCGCGGCTTGAGCCAGAAATCAATGTCCAGCAGTTGTGCGTCGAACAGGTCGGGCGGGGGTTGCAGGTCGGTGCTCTGGGCCGAGGCCAGCAGCGGGGCGCCAAGCGCGCCCATGGCGCAGACGCTGGCGCCCTGTTTCAGGAAATCTCTACGTGAAGCCATATCGAACTCATCCAATCGAGGCGCTTACTATAGCGTAAGCTTTCCCCACACAAAAGATGTGTTCGCCAAACCTGTTGCAGGCAGATCAGATGGCGCGCGCCACCCAGGCGATCAGCATCGCCGAGGGCACCAGCAGCGCCTGGGCCAGCAGCGTCCCCGCCAGGCGGCTGCCGACCAGCCACACGATCGCCTTCCGGAACTGCCCTTCGCTCACCTTGCCCTCGACCACGTCGTCGGTCATGCCCGACATGTGCGGGTCGATGAAGATCGCCATCAGGATGGTGGCGCCGCCGTTGATGATGGAAGACAGCGTGCTCGAGGTGACCCGGACTGCGGGGTCGAGCACTCCCGCGTAGAGCGCGGCGAACACGCCCACGGTCCACAGGGCGGTGGCGGCGACGTTCAGCAGCGTGATCCGGCCCGATACCCCATGTCCCGAGCGCACCTCCGTGAGGTTTTTGGCGGCCGGGACGGCGGCGACGTCCTTCACATAGGACAGGCCGCCCTTGAAGAAGCCATGCAGGATCAGCTTGGGCACCGAGCGGTGCACCTGGAAATGCAGGACCGCGCGGCAGAACACGCGCTGGAAAGTCGGAATCAGGAAGGCGCCGGCGATGGTCGCCAGGCTGGCCGAGGCCAGCAGCCACTGGAAATCCCCCAGCAGCGCGGCGTGGGCCGCCGGCGCGAGATTGCTCTCCACGCGCTTGGCGAGGAAGGGGCCGAGGAAGGAATTCGAGGTGCGCGACAGCAGCACCAGGATGCTGAACAGCGCGAAGGAGACCGCGATGCGGCGGGTGCGCACACCGGCGATCCGGACCGAGTACGCGAGCGTGCCGATGAGGTGGATGACGAAGGTAAGAAAGCAGATGAAAAGGAGTTGTGAGTCCACGTCCCAGCCCGCACAAATGCAAAGATTGCTATCTTAGCATCGGAACGGAGCTCAGCTGCTGCAGTTGCAGAAGCGCTTGCGCGCCGCCGCGCCGGCCCCTGCGTCGCAGGCGGCGTCGAGCTGCTTCCACAAGAGGTCGCATTCGAGGCCGAAGCAGGACTTGTCCTTGCCGGCATTCACATAACCCTGGCGCTCGAAGAAGGCGCTGGCGCTGGCGGGGCTGTGCAGATGCAGTTTCTTGATGTCCCAGGCGCGCGCCTGCTCCTCGGCGGCGCACAGGAGCGCGCGGCCGACGCCGCTCTTCAAGGCTTCCGGGGCGACGTAACAGAGCGCCAGCTTGCCGGCCTGGGTCAGCAGGCACAGGCCGAGCAGCTCGCCGTCGCGTTCGGCGACCAGGGCGTGATTGCTGGGGATGGCGAACCAGGTGGCGACATTGGCCGAAGTCTTGTTGCCAAGCCAGGCTTCCAGCACGGCCGGCCGATCCTGGTGGTCGGCCTGGCAGCCGACTTCGATCGAACGGCGCAGCAGCGCGCAGGCTGCGGAAGCATCACCGGGAACCGCCTTGCGAATGTCAAAACGCGTGGACATCAAACATCACTATGCTAAATAAAGAAACGAACAGGACCCGCGCCGGCGGCGCAATGGCTGGGCACGACTATACACCGAAAGGCCCGGACCTTGCTGCGAGCATCTGCATGTGTCCGGCTGCGGCGCAAGCGCGGCGCCATCCTGCTCTGCAGTACTAAGCATATGACAAAAGTATTGTTCCGTATTTTGAGCAATCGACCGATGATGCATCCTGTCCATAAGTTTTGAAAAGCGAGAACAACATGACCCTGACTTCCCCGCTTCGCCGTCTGCTTCTCACCCTGGCGCTGGGCGCCGCGCTGCCGCTGTCCGCGAGCGCCGCCGAGACCGAGCTGCTGAACGTGTCGTATGACGTTGCGCGCGAGCTGTACAAGGACATCAACCCGGCCTTCATTGCGGCCTACAAGCAACAGACCGGCGACACGGTGAGCATCAAGCAGTCGCACGGCGGCTCCAGCAAGCAGGCGCGCGCGGTTGCCGACGGACTGGAAGCTTCGGTGGTCACCATGAACCAGGCCAACGACATCGACATGCTGGCCGACCGCGGCCTGGTGGCAAAAGACTGGGCCAAGAAGTTCCCGAACAATGCGGCGCCCTACTACTCGACCATGGTCTACCTGGTGCGCAAGGGCAACCCGAAGAAGATCAAGGACTGGGACGACCTGGCGCGTCCCGGCGTGCAGGTGATCATCCCGAACCCGAAGACCGCCGGCAATGGCCGTTACACCTACCTGGCGGCCTGGGGCGCGGCGCTGAAGAAGAAAGGCGGCAACGAAGCCCAGGCGCGCGACTTGGTGACGCGCATCTTCAAGAACGTGCCGATCCTCGACGCGGGCGGCCGTGCAGCCACCACCACCTTCACCCAGCGCCAGATCGGCGACGTGCTGGTGACCTTCGAGAACGAAGTCAGCATGGTGCGCGCCGAGTTCGGCGACAACTTCGAAGTGGTCTATCCGTCGGTGTCGATCCTGGCCGAGTCGCCGGTGGCCGTGGTCGACAAGGTGGTCGACCGCCGCAACCAGCGCAAGGAAGCGACCGCCTACCTGAACTTCCTGTATTCGCCGACCGGCCAGGACATCGGCGCCAAGCACTTCATGCGCGTGCGTTCCGACGCCGTGATGAAGAAGTACGCCGCCAACTACAAGCCGATCCAGCTGTTCACGGTGGATGAGCTGTTCGGCGGCTGGCGCAAGGCCCAGGAAGTCCACTTCAACGATGGCGGCGAATTCGACAAGATTTATCAGTCGAAATAAGCCCTACACGACAAGCCCTGCCCCGCGCAGGGCTTTGTCATTCCGGCCAGGATTCTCGCGCCGGTTCTGACGTCCAGCATGGACGCTCTGGCAATCCTGACGTTAAACTGCAATAAATTCCGGTTCACAAGGCTGATTTTGCTTGTGTGCCATAGACATGCATCATGCTTGGTGCTATCTTCCACCACCTGTAGTTGCCCTACAGCTAGATTTTAGTTTGACTGTTGACTGCGCGCCCGCGCCTTTCCGCTCAACGCAACCCTATTCCAGAACCCGACAATGATCAAAAAATTGTTTGCCACCGTATTGATGTCGTTTTCGGCTGCCGCATTCGCGGTGCCGTTCGGCTCGCAATCGGTGCTCGTGGTAGAAGATGACACCGGCAAGATTTTGCTGGAGAAGAATGCAGACCGCGTCGTCCCGATCGCGTCGCTGACCAAGCTGATGACCGCGATGGTCGTGCTGGACGCCCGCCAGGATATGGACGAGCTGATCGAAATCGACCGCAGCGACGTCGATACCTTCAAACACAGCAGCTCGCGGGTGCCCGTCGGCGCCCTGATCTCGCGCCGCGACGTGCTGCAGCTGGCCCTGATGTCCTCGGACAACCGCGCCGCTGCCGCACTGGCCCGCACCTACCCGGGCGGCACCGACGGCTTTAAGGCGGCCGTCAAGCGCAAGATCGCCGCCCTCGGCATGACCCAGACCGTGATCGAAGAGCCGACCGGCCTGTCGCCGCGCAACCGTTCGAACGCCGGCGACCTGGTCAAGATGGCCAGCGCCGCAGCGCGCTACCCGGACATCACCAACGCCACCACCGACTCGAAAGACCTGATCAACATCAACGGTCGCGAAGTCGAGTACCGCAACACCAACCGCCTGGTGGGCGCCAAGGGCTGGGACATCGGCCTGTCGAAGACCGGCTACACCTCGGAAGCCGGCCGTTGCCTGATCATGAACATCAAGGCCGCCGGCAAGAACGCGACCATGATCCTGCTGAACGCCAACGCCTCGTCGGCCCGCATCCTGGACGCACTGAATATCCGCCGCTTCATCAGCGGTGAAGAAGCGCCGGTGCGTGTGGCCAAGGCCTCGAACCGCGCGCCCCGCTTCAAGGCCGCGTCGGGCGGTCCGCGCATCAAGGCCAGCTCCAGCCGCGTCCGCATCAAGGCCAGCGCCGGTAGCGCCAAGCTCAAGGCAGTCAAGAAGCGCAGCCAGGTGAAGGTGGTGCCGAAGCGCCGCAAGAAGTAATCCAGAAAACCAAAAGGGGCCGCAAGGCCCTTTTTCATTTCGCGGCGCCCGCCGGCGGCGGCGCCACCGTATCCCACAGCGCCCCGCTCAGCTCGCCTACCAGGTCGTCCGTATAGGCGGCTGGCGGCGACTGCATCGCCACCACGCGCCAGGCCTTGCCGTTCACCTCGACGATGCGCAGCTGCACCCGCTCCGGGCCCTTCCGGTGCAGGCCGCGGCCGACCCAGGAACGGCGCCCGCGGAACTCCGTGAAATAACTCTCGGCCAGCTCGAAGCGGTCGGCCAGCCGGTCTTCCAGCGCCTGCGCGTCCTGGCGCAATGCCCTCCCGCCCCCTTCCTCGTAGGCGAACAGCACTACCGCGTGCCCGCTGTACTGGGTGAACAGGTGCTGTGGCGACCCGTCCGCCCCCTGGCGCGTCTCCATCTTCCACTGGGCCGCGATGTTCGCCGTGTGTCCCGTCGCCGGATTGGTCCAGCTGGTGGGCGGCGCCGCCAGCATGGCGGTGGCTTCGCGGCTGTCCTGGCGGTCAATGCCGTCGAGGATCATGATGATCGCGAACAGGCCCACGAAAGCAAGGGCGAACACGGCCTTCGCCACCCAGCCCGTCGGGCTCGCGCTGACCAGGAAATAGCTGCCGTCATAGCTGGTCTGGATGCCTTTGCGCAGCCGCAGGCCCTGGCGCGCCATGGTCACCAGGCTGACGGCCGGCAGGCCCAGGCCGAGGCCGGCCCGCCACAGCGCCATGTTGCGCCTGACCAGCTCCCGGAAACCCGGTGCGCGTCCATCCGTCGTCATGACCCGCAAGCCCAGCAGCGCCTTGCCAGGCGTATTGCCGGCGGCGGATTGCAGGGCCGCGTCCAGCACCAGGCCGCCCGGCATGCAGGCGAGGCCGAACAGTTTCCAGCCGAATGGGGTCTCCAGCCAGTGCAGGAAGGCGGGCGAGGTCTTGCACAGGAGGTAGCCGAACACCAGGGCGACCAGGCCAGTCTGCCACCAGACGTCGAAGCTGCGCGCGAACCAGCGGGCCCAGGCGCCGGCCAGCGGGAAGGCCGGCAAGACCATGCAGTCGGCAGGCAGGCAGCTCGGCAGCGCTGCGTCTTGCGTCACGGGAAAGAGCAATGCCGTCTGCTTGTCGAGTGGCTGCATGCTTGCGCCGGGCGGGTTAGGCCTTGATGTGAGGGATAAGTGATTAATTACACGAAAAGTGCAGCTGGGTCTTTGTTCTTGTACGAAAGTAAGACCACGTGCGAACGGCCGAGTTCGATCGTCGCCCTGCAGGTGTGGATCATCCTTGGCCTCGCGCAAATCCGGGCCGTTGTCGCAGCGAAACAGCTGTCAGTGCAATGTCAGCGCGAGCTCGGCGCGATCATGCCGCGCAGGCCGCTGGTGCGGTGGGTGCGCTCGGCGATGGCATCGAGCAGCACGGCGCCCGGCGGCGAGACCAGGGTGAACAGCTCGCTGGCGCGGGTGATGCCGGTGTAGACCAGCTCGCGGGTGAGCACGGCGCCGCGCTCGCGCGGCAGGGCCAGCACCGTGTGGCGGAATTCCGAACCCTGCGACTTGTGCACCGTCATGGCAAAGGCCGTTTCGACGTTGCGCAGGCGGGTGGCGAGCACGCTGCGCACCGTATCGCCTTCCAGGAAATAGACGCGCAGCGCACCGGGACGGGCCGGATCCGGCAGGGTGACGCCGATGTCGCCGTTATAGACGCCGGTGCCGTAATCATTGCGGGTGACCATCACCGGACGCCCGACGTACCACTCGCCGTTCGGCCTCAAGAGCCCGGCCTGGGCCAGGCGCGCGGCCACGGCCTCGTTCAGGCCGGTCACGCCCCATTCGCCGTCGCGCACGGCGCACAGGATGCGGAAGGACTCGAAGCGCTGCAGCACCTGGCGCACCCATTCTTTATGATTCGTGTTCAATCCGGCCTCCGGGGCCGTATTCAACACATCCAGGTAAGAACCGTAGCCGGACTGGGCCAGCTGCAGCACATGCTGCTGCTGGGCGTTCTCGATCCAGCGCACGCCGCTTTTCTCGGCATTGCCGGCGCGCAGCACGGCTTCGGCGCGCAGCGCGTCGCCGGCGTTCACCGCCAGCGCCAGCTGGCCGATCGGGCCGCCGAAGCGCCGGCTGTGGCGCAGCATCACGGTCTGCTGGGCCAGGGCGCCGGCGTCGCCCAGGAATTCGCTGGGGAGCTCTTCGCCGCTGGCGGCCAGCGCGTAGTCGAGGGTGGCTTCGGTGTAGCCGCCGGCCTGGGCGTTGTGGCACAGGTCGCCCAGCACCGCGCCCGCCTCCACCGAGGCCAGCTGGTCCTTGTCGCCCAGCAGGATCAGCGTCGCGTTGGGCGGCAGCGCATCGAGCAGCGAGGCCATCATTTCGAGGTGGACCATCGAGGCTTCATCGACGATCAGGACGTCGACGTCGAGCGGATTGCCGCGGTGGTGGGCAAAGGCGCGGGTGTCGGGCCGCGCACCCAGTAGGCTGTGCAGGGTACGCGCCGCGCCCATGCGCTGGGTCAGGTCGCGCAGCGGCAGTTGCGAACCGACCTTGTCGGCCAGCTCGCCCAGCGCCTTGTCGATCGACTGCTTCAGGCGCGCCGCCGCCTTGCCGGTCGGCGCGGCCAGGGCGATGCGCTGGCTGCCCGCTTCCGGCGCGGTGGCGAACAGCAGCGCCAGCAGGCGCGCCACGGTATAGGTCTTGCCGGTGCCGGGGCCGCCGGTGATGATCGCCACCGAACCGCGCAGTGCGATGGCGCAGGCCAGCTTCTGCCAGTCCGGCCCCTCGTTGCCAGCCTGGGTCGAGAACAGGACGTCGAGCCAGCCGCGCACGTCGCGCACGTCGACCTCGCGCAGCTTGGTGGCGCGCTCGCGCACCGCGCGCGCCACCAGGGTCTCGTCGCGCCAGTAGCGGCGCAGGTAGAGGCGGTCGCCGTCGAGCACCAGCGGCTGGTCGTAGTCGAAGGCGCCGACTTCCCACACCTGGCCGCAGGCGGCCAGATGCTGGGCCCAGGCCTGCGCCGCCTTCGGCAGCGGGCCGGCGGCGCGCGCGAGCATCTTCCACTGCTCGTCTTCCCAGCCGAGCAGCGCGGCCGGGCCGGCGGCCAGGTCGGCCAGCAGCAGGCAGCTGTGGCCCTGCCCTTCGAGCTCGGACAGCACGCTCGAGGCCAGCACCAGCGACGGCGGCGTCGGGCCGAGCGAGGCGATGAAGCGGGCAAAGGCGCAAGACAGGCGGCGCAGCTCGCCCGTTTCGCTCAGGCGCGTCAGTTCGCTCCACAGCAGCTCGATATTCGCCTCAGTCCTGGCCATGTCTTACTCCTCCTTGCCCAGCAGGCGTTCGAGACCGTCCAGCAGTTCCAGGTCCGGGTCCAGGACGCAGCAGCCGCGCGTGTCCGTGTTCGCGATCCCGCGCAGGAACAGGAACACGGCCCCGCCCAGCTGGCGGCGCGGCTCGTAGGCATCGCCCAGGCGGCTTTTGAGCAGGCGGTGCAGCGCCAGCATGTAGATGCTGCCCTGGATATCATAACGGTGGTCGGCCATGCCCAGTTCCATCGCAGCCTGGGTATAGGCGGCGTCGCCCGGGCCCAGCGCATTGGTCTTGTAGTCGAGCACCCAGTAGCGTCCCTCGTGCTCGAACACGAGGTCGGCGAAGCCCTTGAGCATGCCGTGCAGGACCCGCTCCGGCAAGATCGGGCGCTCCAGGCCCTTCATGATGCGCGCGCGGCACAGGCGGTCGAGCTGCACCACATCGAGGCGCTCGCTGGGGAACCAGAATTCCAGTTCCGGCACCGGATCGCGCAAGTCACTCAACGAGGCGCCCAGCGGCGGCAGCGGCGTGGTGGCGGCCGCATGCAGCCAGGCCAGGGCGTCGTCCAGGCGGTGCCCCCAGCCGGCGCGCTCGATGCGCTGGCCCAGGCGCACCAGGTATTCCGGTTCATCGGCGCGCTCGAAGCCTTCGCCCGCCATCCACTCGAGCTGCTCGTGCATGAAATTGCCGGGCACCGAGCCGCGCGGGAAGCGGTGCCAGGGTGCGTCGTCGATGCGCGGCGGGGTCGCCAGTTGCGGGTCTTCTTCGAGCAGGGTCTGTTCCTGGGCGCGCATCGGCGCCGGCGGCGGGGGCGCCGCTGGCAGCTGGGCGCTCACGGCATGGCGCACCAGCGAGGTAAAGGAACCGATCGACCAGTCGCGTTCGAAACGGGCCTCGTAGCGCGGCGCCGCCAACAGGTCCGGGCGCACGTCCTCGCGCGCCAGCAGCGTGCGGCCTTCAGCCTCGGCCAGGTCGTGCAGCACGATGCCGTCGACGTCCCCGCGCAGGCGCTCCAGGCGCTCGCGCAGCAGTTCGGCCTCGATCTTCTCGCCGCCCCCTAACAGGTAGCCCAGCGCCGACTCGTGCAGGCGGTTCTCGTTCTTGCTGCGGCCACTGATCGGCGCCGCGCCCAGCCACAGGAAGTGACGCGCGCGCGTCAAAGCCACGTAGAGCAGGCGCAGGTCTTCTTCCAGGCGCGCGCGGTCGACGGCTTCGAGCGCCTCTTCGCCCATCGCCAGGTCGAGGTGGCGTGCGCCGTCCTGCCCCACGAATTCGAAGAAGGCGCGGTTGCGGCGGTCGGTCCGGCGCGCGGTCACCGCGAACGGCAGGTAGACCAGCGGATATTCCAGGCCCTTCGACTTGTGGACCGTCACCACCTTGACCAGTTCGGCATCGCTTTCCAGGCGCAGCACCCGTTCGTCGCCGCCCTCGCCCAGGCCTTCGAGCTGCTCGGCCAGCCAGCGGATCAGGGCCTGCTCGCCTTCCAACTGGGTGCTGGCTTCCTGCAGCAGTTCGGCCAGGTGCAGCAAATTGGTCAGGCGGCGCTCGCCGCCCGGCTGGCGCAGCAGGCGCGCCGGCAGGCCGAGTTCGTGCACGAAGCGGCGCAGCATGGCCAGCACGCCCTGGCGCTGCCAGGCGCCGTGCAGGTTCTTCAGCTGCTCGACGCGCGCTTCCCAGGCCACTTCGTCGGACGACAGCCTGGCCAGTTCGCCCAGCGGCAGGCCGGCGGTGCGGGTGGCGAAGGCGGCGCGCGCCAGGGTGCCGTCGAGGGGGTTGGCGACCGCGTACAGCCAGCGCAGCACGTCGGCCGCTTCTTCGCTCTCGACCACGGAATCCTTGTCGGACAGGTAGACGCTCGCCACCTTGCGCTCGACCAGGGCGCGGCGCACGGCAGCGGCCTCGCGCCGGTCGCGCACCAGGATCGCGATATCGGCCGGCATCAGGCGGCGGAAACGCTCGCCGTCCGAGAAGCCGACGCGCTCGTCTCCCAGCAGGCCCACGATGTGCTCGGCGCAGTGGTGGGCAAAATAGTCGCGGTAGGCTTCCTGGTTCATGGGGCCGGCACAGCACACCGACATCGCGTGCTGCGGACCATCGGCTCCGACCAGGCGCTCGCGGTGGCCCTTGGCCGCCACCGCCTCGAACGGCAGCGGATTGTCCTCGCCGCGGCGGAAGCGGAAGGCGCCGGCCGGATAGCCGCCCTGCCCTTCGTGCCCTTCGGCGTGGCGGAACAGCTGGTTCACCGCTTCCACCAGCGGCGCGGTGGAACGGTAATTCACGCCCAGCTGGTAGTGGCGGCCCGCGGTCGCGCGGCGCGCGGACAGATAGCTGTGGATGTCGGCGCCGCGGAAACCGTAGATCGACTGCTTGGGGTCGCCGATCAGGAACAGCCCGCGCTCCGGATCGTTATCGGCCACCCGGTACAGCAGGTCGAAGATGCGGTACTGGTCGGGCGAGGTGTCCTGGAATTCGTCGACCATCGCCACCGGGAACTGCTGCACGATGCGTGCGCGCAGCGCTTCGCCGTTCGGCCCCTCCAGCGCGTCCTTCAGGCGCTCCAGCATGTCGGCAAAGCCGAACTGGCGGTTGCGCGCCTTCAGCTCGCGCATGCGCGCGGCGATGTGGCTGGCGGCATGGCGCAGCAAGGCATGCGACAGCGGCTGCAGTCGCGCCAGCGCTTCCTTCAGCGGCGCCGTGAATGCGAAGCAGGCCGGCACCTCGGCCACGAAGTCCTTGCTGAAGGCGTCCACGATGCCGTCCGGGCACAGGCGCTTCCATGCGGTGTCGTTCAGGTCGGGCAGCACGCGCGCCGGATCCTGGGCCCAGGCGCGCAGCGCCTCGAACCACTTCACCAGCGAATCGGCGCGCATCTTGTTGCCGTTGAAGCACTTGGCATTGCGCTCGCGCTGGGCCGCAATCCAGCCCTCCATCTCGTCGGCGCGGGCAGCCCAGCCTTCCTTGAGGCTGGCCAGTTCGGCGCGCAGGGCAGCCTGCACGCGTGCCACCACCACGCCGAGCGGCTCCGGCGCGCATTCACCCAGCAGGTGGGTGCGCGTGACCAGTTCGCGCACGCCGCCCTTGAGGGCTTCGACGTCCTTCCAGCACTCGCGCACCGAGGCCAGGGCATTCGCGCCCAGCGGGTAGATGTGCTGGCGCCAGTAGTCGTGCGCCGCGTCCTCGAACAGGGCCCGCTCGTCGCTCACCAGTTCTTCATCGAACAGGCTGCCGGAGTCAAAGGCGTGTTCGCGCAGCATGCGCTGGCACCAGGCGTCGATGGTGAAGATCGCCGCCTCGTCCATCGTTTCGGCGGCCAGCACCAGGCGATGCGCCGCCACGCTGCGCTCCGCTTCGCCCGGATAGGCCGCGAGCAGCTCGCGTAAATAAGGGTCGTCGGCGTCGAGCTGGCCGCGGAAGAAGGCAGCCGCCTCCACCAGGCGCTCGCGCACCCGGTTGGCCAGTTCGCGCGTGGCGGCGCGGGTGAAGGTCATCACCAGGATTTCGCTCGGCAGCAGCGGACGCAGGTAGGCGGCGTCAAGCCCGTGGCCCAGCACCAGGCGCAGGTAAAGCGCGGCGATGGTCCAGGTCTTGCCGGTGCCGGCCGAGGCCTCGATCAGGCGCGTGCCGTGCAGCGGGAAGATTAACGGTTCGAGGAGCTGGCTCATTCGCTCTCCTCCGCCACGGCGCCATTCAGGGGCGCCACGTGCACCGCGCTTTCCAGCCATTCGGCCAGCGGCCCGTACAGGTCGCGCGCCACGTGCGGCCAGTCGCCGGCCGCCACCAGGGCCGCGAAGTCCGGCCACAGGCGCGCCAGGCACAGTTCATCGACCTCGCCCGAGATCTCATAGCCGCCGTCGTAGACACTGCGCGCATCGCCTTCCTGCAGCAGCGCCAGCGCGGTCTTGCAGGCCACGCCCAGCGGGCGGTCCAGGTTGGTGCGCCACAGTGTGGCCAGGTCGTGCAGCGTGGCAGCGGCATCGAGCGGGCTCATGGCGTCCATGGTCAGGATGGCGTCGCGCGCCACCAGGTGGCCTGCCACGGGCGCGCCGGCCGCGGCGGCGGCCAGCTGGCGCAGCCATGCGTCGATCAGCTTGTCGCCGCGCGGGCGCCCTTCCCGGTCCAGCACCTTGGACGACACCTGCATCAGCCAGGCGGTTTCCTCGCCATCGGTGCGCAGGCGGTCGATCCAGTCGTCTAGGACAATCCCCTCGCCCAGGCCCAGGCTGACCGCACGCTTGGGCGCCGTGTGCGGGAAGCGCGCGCCCAATTCCAGCCAGGCGGTGCGCACCGGGACCAGGCCGTCGACCAGCTCCTGCTGCCAGTGGCGGCCCAGCAGGCCGATCGGCAGCACGCCTTCGCGCGCCAGGCGTTCGGCGCGCGTGGTCAGCAGGGTGCGCACCTCGTGCGGCTGTTCGGCGGGCCCGCTGTCGTCGAGCAGGTGGTCCTCGATGAAGTAGCGCTCCAGCGCGTCGAGCGAGAACGGCTCCTCGTCCTCGCCGACCACGGCGGCATCGGCGAACACCACGCCCAGGCGGCGCCGGAAGAAGTAGCGCGCCGGCTGGCGCAGGAAAGCGGCCAGCTCTCCCAGCTTCAGTACGAAGCCCGGCTCCATTTCATAGGGCGGCAGCGCGTCCACCGCGCTCTCCGTTTCGTCGGCGCCGTGGGCCGAGCGCCACTCGCCCGCATAGGTCAGCAGGCCGCCCCGTTCGAAGTAGCGCCGGCTGAAGGGCTGCAGCGCGTGTTCGACCGTGCGCTCCGATAAATCGAGGTCCCAGCCGTTCTTGAGGTAGTCGCGCAGCTGGGCCACCAGCACCGAGGCCGGCTGCTCGCTGTTGTCGCGCACGTTGCGCCCGACCCAGCTGACGTACAGCTTGTCGCGCGCCGACAGCAGGGCTTCCAGCATCAGGTAGCGGTCGTCGTCGCGGCGCGAACGGTCGCCGGGACGCGCCATGCCGGGCAGCGCCAGCAGGTCGAAGTCGGCCTGTTGGGTACGGCGTGGGAAGTCGCCATCGTTCATGCCGAGCAGGCACACCACGCGGAACGGCACGGCGCGCATCGGCATCAGGGTGCAGAAGGTCACGCCACCCGACACGAACTGGTGGTTCAGGGTCGGCTGGTCGAGCTGGCCGAGCCAGGATTCGCGCATCACGGCAAGGGGTACCGGCTCGCTGAATTCGGCGCTGTCACAGGTCTCGAGCCAGCACTGCAGCGCCTCGTTCAGCTGGGCCAGGGTCAGGCGGTCGGCTTCGATGGCGGGATGGAAGAAGCCGGCGAGCAGCGCGCGCGCAGCTTCGCCCCACTCGGCCGGGGTGCGCGACTGCACCAGCGCGGCGCGCCAATGCAGCAGGGTGTCGATGAACTGGGCCAGCGAGCCGGCCAGGGCGGCGTCCAGCCCGCCCACTTCCGCATACGGCTCGATGTCGCCGAAGCTGGCGCCGGCGCCGCTGGCATAGCCGAGCAGCATGCGGCGCACGCCGAAGATCCAGGCATTCTGCTCGCCCACCGAAGCCAGCCCCAGGCCGGCACGGTGTTCGCGGTCCAGGCCCCAGCGCACGCCCGAGCCCTCGATCCAGCGGCCGAGGATGGGCAGGTCGTCGGCCTCGAGGCCGAAGCGTCCGGCCACGGCCGGGACGTCCAGCAGGTCGCGCACTTCGCTCTGGCGGCAGCGCTGCTGCGGCAGGCGCAGCAGCCATTCGAGCGCCACCAGCAGCGGGTTCACGCTGCGGTCGCGCACGTCGCCGATCTCGAAGGGGATGTGGCGCGGATCCTTGCGGCGATGCTGGTCGAACACGGCGTGGATCGCGGCCGAGAACACGTCGATGTCGGGCACCATCACCACCACGTCGCGCGGGCGCAGGCTGGGGTCCTGGGCGAACCAGGACAGCAGCTGGTCGTGCAGCACCTCGACTTCGCGCTGGACGCTGTGGGTGATGTGGAACTCGATCGAGCGGTCCTCGCGCGGCGGCGCCACGTGCGGGTGTTCGTCGGGCGGCAGCAGGTCGCGCACCGCGGCCTGCACCTGCTGCAGCAGGGTCTCGCCCTCGCTGTCGTCGAACAGGTCGACCCGCATGTTGTCGTAACGGCTGCCCTCGCCCTGGTCGAACTCGTCGAGCATGCGCACGAAGTCGCGTCCCTGGCGGCCCCAGCTCGCCAGCAGCGGGTGGGCATGCATGTGCAGTTCCTCGACCGGTACGCTCGCCAGTTCCAGGCCGCCGCGCGGCTGCTGGCGGCGCCGTGCGGCCTTGAGCAGTTCGCGCCCCTCGATGATGTCGCCCCAGTAGAAGCGGCAGGGATTCGGCACCGCGAACAGCACCTGGGTATGGCGCGACAGAGCGGCGATGGCCTGCAGGGTCTGGTAAGGCAGGGTCGACATGCCGAACAGGATCACGCGGCGCGGCAGGCGCGATGCGGGTTCACGGCCGGACTCGACCGCGGCCAGGAACTGCTCGTGGATACTGGCGCGGCCGGTGACGCGCTGTTCAAGCGGCAGGCTGGCGTGGATTTCACGCCACAGGCAGGCCTGCCATTTCAGGTCGGGCCCCAGCGGCAGCGGGTCGCCCACCGGGCGGCGCAGCTGGTCGCGCCCCGCTTCCCAGTCGGCCAGCCAGTCGGAACGGTAGACCTGGTACTGGTCGTACAGGTCGGCCAGGCGCTCGGCCAGCTGCAGGCGGCGTTCGGGGCAACCGTCGCCCAGGAACTGCTTGAGCGGGGCGTAGCTGGCGTCCTCCACCAGGCTGGGGAGCAGGCGCATCAGGCGCCAGGTGAGCGGGTCCTTGTCGAAGGGCGCGCGGGTGGGCACCCGCTCGCGCCCGAGCATGCCGCGGTAGGCTTCCCACAGGAAGCGCGCCGGCAGCGCCACGCGGGTGGCGGCGCACACGCCCATTTCCTCGGCCAGCGCGATCTTCAGCCACTCGGCCACCCCGTTCGACTGCACCAGGATGGTCTCCTGCTCGAGCGCGCCCAGCGGGTGGCGGCGCAGCCAGTCGAACATGGCGCTGCGCAGCAATTCCATCTGGTTGCCGTGCAAGATTAACAAGCCTGGGGTGATCGGGGAGGACATCGGAACGCTTGGGTTGCTCAAGGGGCAAAGGATACCTGTTTTGGGGGCGGCACGGAAGGCTTGGTGCTGAGCATTGACTCTTCAGCAAGCCCGGAAAACCGCCCTTAATACCGGTCGTGGTCGCGCACTCCGAGGCGGGCCGTGATCTCGCGTTCGATGCGCCCCAGTTGGACGCGCAGGCGCGCCGCCAGTGCGCGCGCCTGGGCCGGACGCTGGGCCTGTCCTTCGAGCTCTTCGCACAGGCCGGCGAAGCCGATGGCGCCGACCGCGCGTGCCGAGGACTTGACGCGGTGCGCCACCGCCACCACCGCCGCCATGTCGCCGGCGCCGAGCGCGGCCTCGATCTCGTCCAGCGAGGTGCGCGCGCTCGACACGAACAGGAAAGCATATTTGCGCATCCGTTCGCGCTCGCCGCCGAAGGTGGATTCCAGCACCGCATAGTCGACGGCGGCGTCGCCCGCCACCGGGGCGGCCACCAGGTCCGGCGCCGGCGCCGCGCTGCGCCCCAGGCAGCGCGCGATGGTGGCGGCCAGCAGCTCGGGCACTACCGGCTTGGTCAGGAATTCGTCCATGCCGGCCTGCAGGCAGCGCTCCCGGTCCTCGAGTCCGGCGTTGGCGGTCATGGCGATCACCAGGGTATCGCGCAGCTGCGGATCCTGGCGGATGCGGCGGGTCGCCTCCAGCCCGTCCATGACCGGCATTTGCAAGTCCATCAGGACGCAATCGAAGCGCCCCTGCGCCATCGCGTCCAGGGCCTCGGCGCCGTTGCCGGCCACGCTGACGACAGCGCCGGCATGCTCCAGCAGCTCGCGCGCGACCTGCTGGTTGAAGGGATTGTCCTCGACCAGCAGCACGGCGCAGCCGTCCAGGCGCATCGGCCCCGCGCCGATCGCCGGCGCCGCCCCCAGGCCGGCGCCGGCGCCGTCGTCCAGCCCCAGGCGCGCCGTGAACCAGAAGGTGCTGCCGCGCCCCGGCGCACTGTCGACCCCGACCTCGCCGCGCATCAGTTCCGCCAGCTGCTTGCTGATCACCAGGCCCAGGCCGGTGCCGCCATGGCGGCGTGTGGCCGAGGGGTCGGCCTGGTGGAAGGGGGTGAACAGGCTGGCCAGCTTGTCGGGCGCGATACCGATGCCGCTGTCCTGCACGTCGAAACGCACCAGCAGCTCGGGACCGAAGGCGTGTTCCAGGCAGGCGCGCAGCAGGATGCGGCCCTGCTCGGAAAACTTGACCGCGTTGCCGGCAAAATTCAGCAGCACCTGCTCCAGCCGCAGCGGGTCGCCGCGCAGGGGACGCATCAGCTCGGGCGCGATCTCGAGGTCGAAGCCGAGGCCCTTGGCGCTTGCCTCCTGGCTTAGCTGCTGTTCGACGTTGCGCATCACCGCCTCCAGCATGAAGCCGCGCGTCGCCAGCTCCAGCTTGCCGGCTTCGATCTTGGAAAAGTCGAGGATGTCGTTGATGATGCCCAGCAGGTGCTGGCCCGAATGGAAGATCTTGTCCAGGTAGCCGCGCAGCTGCGCATCGGGGCGCGACTGCAGCGCCAGGTGGGTCATGCCGATGATGCTGTTCATCGGCGTGCGGATCTCGTGGCTCATGTTCGACAGAAAGTCGCTCTTGGCCTGGTTGGCGGCATCGGCGCGCGCCTTCAGCTCGTGCACGGTGGTGATGTCGGTCGAGATGCACAGCACGGCCGGCATCTCGCCGTCCGGATGCAGGGGCACGCGCACGCTCCACATCTGGCGCACGCTGCCGTCGCGCAGCGTCAGTTCGGCCTGGCAGGCGTGACGTTCGCCCTTTTCCAGCACGGCGCGGTCGCGCTCCCAGATGCGCTCGGCCATCTCGGCGCGCAGCACGTCGAGGTCGCGCTGGCCGACAATGCTGGCCGCCGGCAGTCCGACCAGGGCGGCACTCTTCGCATTGACGTAGCGGAAGCGCCGCGCGCTGTCCTTCAGGTAGACGTAGGCGTCCAGGTTGTCGAGCACCGAATCGAGCAGCAGGCGCTGGTCGAGCGCGATGCGGCGCGAGCGCATCAGGTTGAAGAACAGCGCAAAGCCCAGCAGGCTGACGCCGAAGCCGGAACCGAAGGCCAGCAGCGGCAGGTAGCGGTCGGCGCCCACCGCCATGGCGGCGCGGTCGGCCGAGAAATGCGCCTTCCAGGGGGTGCCGACGTAATCGATCGGCAGCAGGGTCGTGAAGCGCCCGCCAGCTGCGGGCTTGCCGCGCACTTCGGGGCCGACCAGCAGGCGGTCGCGCGCATCGAGCGCCAGCGGCCCGCCCTGCTTGGCGCCGGCACGCGCCGGGCCGGTCTCGCTGTACAGGCTGAGCGCAACCGGCTGGCGCGCTTCCGGCCCAAGGGCGCGGCGCACCAGTTCGTCGACCGAGAAGGCGATGCCGATGCTGCCGATGTAGCGCGCGCGCCGCTCCTCCACCGTGGGTGGCAGGCCGCCCCCCTGGTACAGCGATTCGCGCATGCCGAGCGCAGTGTGGGGCGTGGGGAGCTCGAGCCGGACCGGATTGCCGGAAGCGCCCAGCGTGCCCTGGTCGCGGGTGCGCTCCAGCACCGGACGCACCAACGGCTGGGCGGCGATGTCAAGGCCAAGCCGGTTGTTGGGCTGCGTCGCCGGTTCGACCCAGGCGATCACCGCGTACCAGGGGCGGCGCCCGGCGGGCCGAATGTCGAAGTCCGGATAGCCGGCCGGATCCACGCTGCGGTCGGCGCGCATGCGCGCGACAAAGGCGTCGCGCTCGGCGTCCGGAACGTAGGCGATAAAGGAGACCGCTTCGATCGCCGGGAACTGGGTCGGCAGGTCGATCGCCTTGACGTAGCGCCGCAGGTTCAGCCGGGTCAGCCCATCGGCGGCGGCGTGCAGCGCCGTCATCCCGCGCACCACCCGTGCATAGGACTGGATCGCGCTCGAGATGCGCTCCTGGGCCAGGCGCGACACCGTCTCGAAGCGGCGCCGCGCGTCGGCTTCGACCGCGCCGGCGGCGACCCGGTAGCACAGCGCGCCGACCGCGAGCGACAGCGCCAGCCCGGCCAGCCAGGGAGCGGCCGCCACCACCCGGGCGGCCAGGCTCGTGTTGTTCGCGGGGGTATCCGCGCTCGCATGTGCTGCATTGTCTGCTGCTGCCTTGCCGGTCGACGAGTGATCCATTCTGCTCCAGACGTGCGGTTAGGCCCGCTCGATATTGCTAGTATAGGCAATCCGCAGGCCAACTTTCTCAACGATACTCACCAAGCCCTTCATGATGCCAGAGCCCCAGGCCCCTGTTCAACCCAACGACGACCCCTATCTCTGGCTCGAGGAGGTCGACGGCGTGCGCGCCCTGGCCTGGGTCGGCGAACGCAATCGCGCCACCGAGGCCGAACTGGAGGGGTACGCCGGCCACGCCGCCCTGCGCACGCGCCTGCGCGCCATCCTCGACTCCACCGAGCGGATTCCCTACGCGGGCTGCCATGCCGGCCTGCTGTACAACTTCTGGCGCGACGCCGCCCATCCGCGCGGCCTGTGGCGCCGCTGCGCACTGGACGAATACCGCAAGGAGGCGCCCGCATGGGAGATCCTGATCGACCTCGACGCCCTGGCGCGCGACGAAGGCGAGAACTGGGTCTGGGGCGGGGTCACCTGGCTCGAACCTGCCAAGGACCGCTGCCTGGTATCGCTCTCGCGCGGCGGCGGCGACGCCAAAGTCGTGCGCGAGTTCGACGCGGGCGAAGGCCGCTTCGTGGCGGACGGCTTCACCCTGCTTGAAGCCAAGAGCGACGTGGCCTGGATCGACCGCGACACCCTGTTCGTCGGCACCGATTTCGGCCCGGGCTCGCTCACCGATTCCGGCTACCCGCGCATCGTCAAGATCTGGCGCCGCGGCACGCCCCTGGCGGCGGCAAGCACCGTCTTCGAGGCCGCCGGCGACGACCTGTCGGCCTCCGGCTGGTGTGACGCCACGCCCGGCTTCGAGCGCCAGTTCGTGCAGCGCCAGATCGGCTTCTACAGCAGCGAACTGTTCGTGCGCCAGGGCGACGCGCTGCGCAATGTGCCGAAGCCGATCGATGCCAACGCCTTCGCGGTGCGCGACCAGCTGGTGATCGAACTGCGCTCCGATTGGGAACATGGCGGCCGCCACTTCCCGCAGGGCGCCCTGCTGGCCGCCCCGTTCGACGCCTTCCTCGAGGGCACGGCCCAGTGCGAGCCGCTGTTCCTGCCCTCGCCCACCACCTCGCTCGACGGCTTGACGGTGACCCGCGACGCGCTGCTGCTCACGGTCCTCGACAAGGTCAAGAACCGCCTGGTCGAGGTGCGCCGCACGGGCGGCGCCTGGCAGGCGCGCGACGTTGCCCTGCCCGGCATGGGGTCGATCGACACCTGGGCCTTCGACGCCGTTGCCTCGAACCGCTACTTCCTCACCCTCACCGGCTTTACCGAACCGTCCACCCTGTACCTGATGGAAGCGGGCGAAGAGGCGCGCGAGCCGCTGAAGGCGATGCCGGCCTTCTTCGATGCCGCCGGGCTGCAGGTCCACCAATTCGAGGCGGTGTCGAAAGACGGGACCCGGGTTCCCTACTTCGCCGTGATGCAGGGCGAGACCCGCCTGGACGGGAACAATCCGACAGTCCTGTACGGCTATGGCGGCTTCGAGGTGTCGCTGAAGCCCTCCTACGGCGCGCTCAGCGGCGCTGCCTGGCTGGAAGGCGGCGGCGTCTACGTGGTGGCCAACATCCGCGGCGGCGGCGAGTTCGGCCCGGGCTGGCACCAGGCGGCGCTGAAGGAACACCGCCAGCGCGCGTTCGACGACTTCATCGCCGTGGCCGAAGACCTGGTCGCGCGCGGCATCAGCAGCCCCGAGCGCCTGGGCATCATGGGCGGCAGCAACGGCGGCCTGCTGGTCGGCGCGGTGCTGACCCAGCGTCCCGAACTCTTTGGCGCCGTGGTGTGCCAGGTGCCGCTGCTGGACATGCGGCGCTACCACCAGCTGCTGGCGGGCGCCTCCTGGATGGGCGAATACGGCGACCCAGACGACCCCGCCGAGTGGGCATGGATCGGGCGCTACTCGCCCTACCAGCAGGTCCGCGCGGACGGGCGCTATCCGCGCGTGCTGTTCACCACCTCGACCCGCGACGACCGTGTCCATCCGGGCCATGCACGCAAGATGGCGGCGCGCATGCTCGACCAGGGCCACGACGTGCTGTACTGGGAGAATACCGAGGGAGGCCATGCCGGCGCTGCCGACAATGCGCAGACCGCGCGCATGTGGGCTCTGACCTGGACCTTCCTCCGGCACCAGCTGCGTGCCTAGCAATTCCCCCCATGGCGTCGCTGGACCGTCTCGCCGTACTAGCGTACTGTCTTCGACGGTCCGCCTCGCCCTAGGGGTTTTGCTAGGCGCGCAGGCCGGGCTTAGGACGCCATGCGCTGGGCAAACAGCGCTTCCCAAGTAGCGCGCACGTCCACGTAGAAGGCCACCGCGTTCTCGATGCCGATCTTCTGCGGCTCGCCGAGGCGGCTGGTGACCACGCCGGCGCGCCGGGTCAGGCGCTCCATCGCGGTGGTGGTCACGGTGACGTAGTGCGTGATGCCGTTCTCGATGCCGTAGCGGACCACGGCTTCGAAACACTGCATCGTCATGTCGGAAAAGCCGTAGCGGTTTTCCTTGTCGGTCTCGAGGGCGAAGCGCGACAGCTCCCAGATGTGGGGGTCGCTCGGCGCGTCCTGCCCTTCCAGAAGCTGGGCGAAAGAATCCTTGAGCATGTACGGGCCTTCGGTCGGCAGCAGGCGCCAGCAGCCCAGCAGCACGCCGGCCGGCTCGCGCATCACCATGTAGGCTGGATCGAGGGCGTCGTAGCCATCGATTTCCATGCCCGACAGCACCGGCACTTCCCAGCCTAGGCGCCCGCTGAATACTTTGGCGCGCAGCTTGTGCATTTCCCACAGGTCTTTGGATTTGAATTCACGACGTGCTGCGATTTTGATCTGCATATTCATTTTCGGCCCCTTTGTTTGTGGTGGTTCAAAGCTATGCTGCTGGCATACAAGGTTCATGCAATACGGGCAAAACTGGAACTAGCAGCTCTGCTAGGTTTGTATGCGCGGCGTCGGTGGAATACTTGCAGACTGCATAGCCAACGACAAAAAGGAGCAGACATGGCAAACGAAGTGATGTGCGAAGCACTGGCAGCGGAACTGGAAGCGCAGCAGGCGGCGCAGGTTGAAGGCGGCAGGCGCAACAAGCCCCACGAGCTGCGGCGTCTGCGCATTGCAAAACGGGAAAGTCAGGAGAAGTTCTGGAGCCGCTTCGGGGTGACCCAGTCGAGCGGCAGCCGCTTCGAGACCGGGCTCGAGCTGCCGCCACCGGTCGCGATCCTGCTGCGCCTATACGTCAACGGCAGGGTCAGCGATGGTGATCTTCAGGTGTGATGAGGCCGAGGGCGATTGCCTTGACGACCGCCTGCTGACGCGTGTTCACGCCGAACTTCTGGCGCACGTTCGCCAGGTGGAAATTGACGGTCGCCTCGGAACAGTTGGTGATTCTGGCGATCTCCCATGAGGACTTGCCGACCATGACCCATTGCAGCACTTCGAGCTCGCGCCGGGTCAGGCGCGGCAAGTCCGGTTCCAGCTTGCCTTCGCGAAAACGCGCCGAAGAAGCGAAGGCATAGTCGCGGATCAGGGACAGCGCCGGCAGGGTCTGGAGGAGCTGCTGCTCGAAAGGGGCGTCGGGCCGCATGTCGGAGGCGAAGCTGACCATGCCCAGTTCGCCATGCGGACCATGGATCGGCAGCGTCACGCCGCTGCGGATCCCGTGCGCGCTGGCTTCCTCGTACAGGGCGCCGGGCACGCCGCCGCCGAAGGTCGACGGCGCCCAGATCAGCGGCAGGATGTTCGATACGCAGTGCCCTACCGTTGGATCCACATACGCGAAGCCGTTGGCGTCGTAGCGCTCGCGCCACTCAGCCGAATAATTACTGCGTGTGAAAGCGTGCTCGAAGCGAACATGACGGGAAGGTACAACACCAAACAACACTTGATCGAAGCCCAGGCTATGTGCGAGCTTAAACAGACGCTCTGTCCATGTGCGATCGTCGCCGGCTTCCAACAGCTCAAGCAGTAATGCAGTTTCTATCATAGGGACAAATGCGGGTCACTGTGTCGCTCATGCTAAATGACTTCGTCGTTTAACAAGGCAAATTCGACGCGATTACTTCTGTGTTCCTCACTGAAGAGAGAGCAACTGTAGTGTCATTACAACAAGCATATTTTCAATCGTGCGCAAGCATCTTCCAATTTACGTTACCCTCCGCCAGTTATCCAGCTAAAGTTTTCTGAATTGCAAGATTTCTTGATTCCAGCGTCACATTTGGCCACCGCAATGCTTGACTTGAGTCTATACAAGAGTATCTTCTCAGGATTTCACAGTTCACAGTCGCCGGTTTTACCCGCGGCGCCCCACTCTCTTACCCAACACGCGAAACAAGGACTTAGTCGATGAACAACATGACCGACATGGGCGAACAGTTGGACGTCAAGCTATTGCTGACCACCCTGATGGCGCTCAAGAAAGGCGACTTTTCGGTGCGCATGCCCTCGGACTGGACCGGCGTGTCCGGCAAGATCGCCGACACCCTGAACGACATCATCTCGACCAAGGAAAAGATGGTCGAGACGGTCACCGAAGTGTCGCGTGTCGTCGGCCGCGAAGGCCACCTGACCCAGCGCGCTGACGTGCCGGGCGTGGTGGGCGGCTGGGCCACCATCATCAGCTCGGTCAACACCCTGATCGACGACCTGGTGCGCCCGACCACCGAGATGGCGCGCGTCATCGGCGCGGTGGCGAAGGGCGACCTGTCCCAGACCATGGCGCTGGAAGTCGACGGCCACCCGCTGAAGGGCCAATACCTGCGCGCGGCGATGACCGCGAACACCATGGTGGAACAGCTGTCCTCGTTCTCCTCCGAAGTGACGCGCGTGGCGCGCGAGGTGGGTACAGAAGGTAAACTGGGCGGCCAGGCGCAGGTGAAGGGCGTGGCGGGTACCTGGAAGGACTTGACCGACTCGGTGAACTCGATGGCGGGTAACCTGACGTCGCAGGTGCGTAACATCGCGGAGGTGACTACCGCGGTGGCGAACGGCGACTTGTCGAAGAAAATTACCGTGGACGTGCGCGGCGAGATCCTGCAGCTGAAGGACACCATTAACGTCATGGTGGACCAGCTGCGCTCCTTCGCATCCGAAGTGACCCGCGTGGCGCGTGAGGTGGGTACCGAGGGCAAGCTGGGCGGCCAGGCATACGTGCCGGGCGTCGGCGGCACCTGGAAGGACTTGACCGACAACGTGAACTTCATGGCGTCGAACCTGACGGGCCAGGTGCGTAACATCGCGGCGGTGACGACCGCGGTGGCGAACGGCGACTTGTCCAAGAAAATTACCGTGGACGTGAAGGGCGAGATTCTCGAACTGAAGAACACGATTAACGTCATGGTGGACCAGCTGTCCTCCTTCGCATCCGAGGTGACCCGAGTCGCCCGTGAGGTGGGTACCGAGGGCAAGCTGGGCGGCCAGGCGCAGGTGAAGGGCGTCGGCGGTACCTGGAAGGACTTGACCGACTCGGTGAACTCGATGGCGGGTAACCTGACCGGCCAGGTGCGTAACATCGCGGACGTGACCACCGCGGTGGCGAACGGTGACTTGTCCAAGAAGATTACCGTGGACGTGAAGGGCGAGATTCTCGAACTGAAGAACACCATCAACGTGATGGTCGACCAGCTGAACTCCTTCGCATCCGAAGTGACCCGTGTGGCGCGTGAGGTGGGTACCGAGGGCCGCCTGGGCGGCCAGGCGAACGTGCCTGGCGTCGCGGGTACCTGGAAGGACTTGACCGACAACGTGAACTTCATGGCGGGTAACCTGACCGGCCAGGTGCGTAACATCGCGGAGGTGACCACCGCGGTGGCGAACGGCGACCTGTCCAAGAAGATTACGGTGGACGTGAAGGGCGAGATTCTCGAACTGAAGAACACCATTAACGTCATGGTGGACCAGCTGTCTTCCTTCGCATCCGAGGTGACCCGCGTGGCGCGTGAGGTGGGTACCGAAGGTAAGCTGGGCGGGCAGGCCTACGTGCCGGGCGTCGGCGGTACCTGGAAGGACTTGACCGACAACGTGAACTTCATGGCGTCGAACCTGACGGGCCAGGTGCGTAACATCGCGGCGGTGACGACCGCGGTGGCGCGCGGTGACTTGTCCAAGAAGATTACCGTGGACGTGAAGGGCGAGATTCTCGAACTGAAGGACACCATCAACGTCATGGTGGACCAGCTGTCCTCCTTCGCATCCGAGGTGACCCGCGTGGCGCGTGAGGTGGGTACCGAAGGTAAGCTGGGCGGCCAGGCAAACGTGTCCGGTGTGGCGGGTACCTGGAAGGACTTGACCGAGAACGTCAACCAGCTGGCGGCAAACCTGACCAACCAGATGCGCGCGATCGGTGAAGTGGCAACCGCGGTGACCCGTGGTGACCTCTCGCGTTCCATTCAGGTGGAAGCGCGCGGCGAGGTGTCCTACCTGAAGGACAACATCAACGAGATGATCCGTAACCTGAAGGAGACCACGCAGAAGAACGCGCAGCAGGACTGGCTGAAGACCAACCTGGCGCGCTTCACCCGCCTGCTGCAGGGCCAGCGCGACCTCCAGGCAGTGACCAAGCTGATTCTGTCGGAACTGGCTCCGCTGGTTTCGGCGCATCACGGCGTGTTCTACATGATGGACTCGCAGGAGACCGATGCACGCCTGCGCATGATCGCCTCCTACGGCTACCGTTCCAGCCGCAAGCTGCCGACCTCCTTCCTGCCGGGCGAAGGCCTGGTGGGCCAGTGCGCGCTGGAGAAGAACCGCATCTGGCTGACCGACGTACCGCGCGACTACATCGTGGTGTCCTCGGGCCTGGGCTCGGCGCCGCCGAACAACATCGTGGTGCTGCCGATCCTGTTCGAACAGCAGGTCAAGGCGGTCATCGAGATCGCTTCGCTCGACCGCTTCACCGAAACCCACCTGTCCTTCCTCGACCAGCTGATGGAATCGATCGGCGTGGTGCTGAACACCATCGAGGCGAACAGCCGTACCGAGTCGCTGCTGACCCAGTCGCAGTCGCTGGCGCAGGAACTGCAGCAGACCAACCAGGAACTGGCGGAGAAGGCGCGCCTCCTGTCCGAGCAGAACATCGAGGTGGAACGCAAGAACCGCGAGGTGGAACAGGCCAAGCTGGCGCTGGAAGAAAAGGCGACCCAGCTGGCCCTGTCCTCGAAGTACAAGTCCGAGTTCCTGGCCAACATGTCGCACGAATTGCGGACACCGTTGAACTCGCTCCTGATCCTGGCGCAGCAGCTTTCCGATAACCCCGAGGGCAACCTGTCGGGCAAGCAGGTGGAATTCGCGAAGACCATCCACGGCTCCGGTTCCGACCTCTTGACCCTGATTAACGACATTCTCGACCTGTCGAAGATCGAATCCGGTACCGTCACGCTGGACGTGTCGGAATACCGCTTCTCGAACCTGCGCAACTACGTGGACCGCACCTTCCGCCACATGGCCGAAGCCAAGCACCTCGGCTTCGAGGTCGAACTGGCGGACAACCTGCCGACAGCGGTGATGACCGATACCACGCGCCTGCAGCAGGTCCTGAAGAACCTGCTGTCGAACGCGTTCAAGTTCACCAGCCACGGCACGGTGTCGATGACCATCAGCCTGGTGGGCAGCGGCTGGACCCACGACCACCCGAACCTGGTGCACGCCGATGCGGTGCTGGCCTTCTCGGTGCGCGACACCGGCGTCGGCATCCCGTCCGACAAGCTGCAGCTGATCTTCGAGGCATTCCAGCAGGCCGACGGTTCGACCGCGCGTAAATATGGCGGCACCGGTCTGGGCCTGTCGATCTCGCGCGAACTGGCGCGCCTGCTGGGCGGCGAGATCCGCGTCGAATCGACCGTCAACGTCGGCTCGACCTTCACGCTCTACCTGCCGTACAACCGCGCCGGCTTCGTCAACTACGAACAGGCGCGCCAGCCGCAACCGGCACGCCTGGCCCCGCCGCCGGCTCCGGCGACGACCGTGTCCTACCAGCCGGTGGTGCAGGCTGCCGCCGACGTGGCGACCGTCGATGCCGTGGAAACCGGCTCGCTGGTGGAATATTCCTCGGTGCTGGACGACCGCGGCCTGGTGACCCCGGGCGACCCATCGGTGCTGATCGTGGAAGACGACGAGCGCTTCGCCAAGGTGCTGCTCGACTTCGCCCGTGAGAAGAACTTCAAGGGCATCGTCACCCAGCGCGGCGACTCGGCGCTGTCGCTGGCGCGCGATTACCTGCCGTCCGCGATCCTGCTCGACATCGATCTGCCGGACATCGACGGCTTCACGGTGCTCGACCGCCTCAAGCGCGATCCGAACACCCGCCACATCCCGGTGCACGTGATGTCCTCGCTGCGCGAGCGCGAGCGCGCGCTGCGCCAGGGCGCCATCTCGTACATCAACAAGCCGGTGGGACGCGAGGCGCTTCAGGAAGAATTCAAGCGCATCCAGAAGTTCCTGATGGGCGGCAAGCGCTCGCTGCTGGTGGTGGAAGACGACATGGCCCAGCGCGAGTCGATCGTGGCCCTAATCGGCAATACCGACATCCACATGGTGACCGTCGATACCGGCGCCGCCGCGATGGAAGCGCTGGAGAGCTCGCACTTCGACTGCATGGTGCTGGACCTGACGCTGCCGGACATCTCGGGCTTCGACCTGCTCGACCGTATCGGCGGCAACGAGCGCCTGCGCGACCTGCCGGTGGTGATCTATACCGCCAAGGAGCTCTCGCGCAAGGAAGTCACGAAACTCAAGCGCTACGCCAAGACCATCGTCATGAAGGACGCCCGCTCGCCGGAACGCCTGCTGGACGAGACCGCGCTGTTCCTGCACCGTTCGCAAGCCAGCCTGCCGGAGAACCAGCGTCGCATGCTGGAAGAAATCCACGCGCTCGATGGCGGCCTGGCCGGCCGCAAGGTGCTGATCGTCGACGACGACCTGCGCAACATCTTCGCGCTGTCCACGCTGCTGGAGCGCCAGCAGATGCAGGTGCTGTTCGCCGAGAACGGCCGTGACGGCATCGAAGTGCTGGAGAAGGATCCGACCATCGAGATCGTCCTGATGGACATCATGATGCCGGAGATGGACGGCTACGACACGATGCGCGCAATCCGCCGCATTCCGAAGTTCCGTTCGCTGCCGATCATCACCCTGACCGCGAAGGCGATGAAGGGTGACCGTGACAAGTGCATCGCCGCCGGCGCCTCGGACTACATCACCAAGCCGGTCGATGTGGCCCAGCTGCTGTCGATGATGCGGGTCTGGCTGCACTGATGGGCGAGCTGAGCGCCTGGACCGGGTTTGCCGCCGTCCAGGCGACCGAGGAGCTCGAGATCGAACTGTTGCTGGAGGCCGTCTACCAGCGCTTCGGTTTCGATTTCCGTGGCTATGCGCGCCCCCGGCTGCGCGAGCGCCTGCTGGCCGTGCTGCAGGCGCGCGGCCTGGCGACCATCTCCAGCCTGCAGGAGCGGGTGCTGCACGAAGCGGGCGCCGCCCAGGACGTGCTGCGCGCGCTGGCGGTGCCGAAGGCGGAACTGTTCGACCTGCCGGAGGACACGCGCCGCCTGCGCGCCGCGCTGGGCGACAGCCTGCGCCCGACCGCCCTGCCGAAAGTCTGGCTGGCGGAACCGGCCGGCGTGGCCGAGGCCTGGACGCTGGCGATCCTGCTGGCCGAGGAAAAGCTGTACGGACGCACCGAGGTGTTCGCCACCGTGGCCAGCGACGAGCTGCTGTTCGACGCGCGCAACGCCAGCCTGCCGGTGGCCCAGCTGGCGCAGTCGCAGCCGCTGTACGAGGCCAGCGGGGGCAGCGGCCGCCTGGCCGACTACTTCGAGGTGTCCAGCGGCGAAGCGCGCCTGCTGCCGCGCCTGCGCGAGCGCATCACCTGGGCGCAGTACAGCCTGGTGACCGACGCCTCGTTCAACGAGTTCCACGGCATCGTCTGCCGCCGCGCCCTGCCCGACTTCGGCCCGGTGCTGCGCCAGCGCGTGCTGCGCCTGTTCCGCGACAGTCTGTCGCTGTTCGGAGTGCTGGGGCTGGATCGCGAACTGGGGCCGGCGGATGCGGGAGTGATGGATTACCAGCCGCTGTTTGCGGAAGGGGCTTGGTACAAGCGCGTTAGATGATTATTTGTGTTACTGACCGCGTGGGCAGGAAATCTGCCCACCCTACAGAACTCGGCGGTTCGTAGGGTGGGCGGGTCTCCCGCCCACGCGTTCAACCAGCATTGGAACAGCCGCGGATTAAGTTTTGTATTGCGCCGCAATCCGATCCCGCCACGCCTGCAGGTGCAGCATCCCCTCCGCCCCCGGCCGGAACTTGAGCAAACCCCGCGCAAACTCCAGCGTGCAGAAGGCCGTGATATCGGCAATCGTGAAGCGCTCCCCGGCGACATAAGGGTGCTTCGCCAGCTCCCCATCCAGCCAGCTTGCGGTCGCCCGCATCTTTTTCCCCTGAGCCGCCCCGAAATCGGGAAACTGCGGCTGCTCCAGCACCGCCAGCCCAGGATGGGTGTGGCGCACACACAGCGCCGTTTCCAGCATCAGGTGCAGTTCCATGCGGCGGTCGGACATCTCGATGAAGGCGCGCTCAGTCGGGTCCCGCCCCATCAGGTTCGGCTCCGGATACAGGCCCTCGAGGTAGGTGCAGATCGCGCGCGTTTCGCTCAGCGCGCGGCCGTCGTCGAGCACCAGGACCGGGACCCGTGACAGCGGGTTAAGCGCCATGAACTCGGCCGTGCGGTGGACGCCGGCGTTCAGGTCGACGTCGACCTGTTCGATCCCTTCGATGCCTTTGGCGGCCATGAACATGGTGACGCGGCGCGGATTTGGCGCGCGGGGGCTGGTGTACAGGCGCATGGGTGTTCCCAATCGATGGACAAGGCGCCCATGATAACGCGCCTCAGGCCGACTCCGTAACCGCTACGCCGGCATCCAGGCGCGACGCCACCATCCAGGCCTCGACAGCCCTGGCGCAGCCCGGCGCCAGGTGCAGGCCCAGCTTGGAGCGCCGCCACAGCACGTCCTCGGCGCAGGTGGCCCACTCGTGCCGCATCAGGTAGCGCAGTTCGGCCGCGTACAGGCCGGGCGCGACCTCCTCGCCCAGGTCGAACACCCCAGTGGCGCCGCCCAGCAGGGTTTCGACGCGGGTGCCGTAGGCGCGTGCCCAGCGCAGCAGCAGCGCCGGGGGCAGCCAGGGATGGCGGCGCTCGAGCGCGGCCACCCAGCGGTCGAATTCGAGCACGGCGCGGCTGTCCGGCAGGCTGCCGAACAGGTTGCCGCCGGGGAGCACGGCGCGCGCCGTCCATGCCGGCTGCGGCCGGCCGAGGGCGGACCCGATCCAGTCCGCCGCCTCTTCCGCCAGCCTGCGGTAGGTGGTGATCTTGCCGCCGAAAACGGACAGCAGCGGCGCGCCCGCGCTGTCATGGCCCAGCAGGTAGTCGCGCGTGGCGGCGCTGGCGCTGGCCGCATCGTCTTCGAGCAACGGGCGCACGCCCGAGTAGCTCCAGACCACGTCGTTTGGTGCGATCTGGCGCCGGAAATAGCGGTTGGCGAGCTCGCACAGGTAGGCGGTTTCGCTGCCGGTGATCGCGACCTGGTCCGGGTCTTCGTGGAACTCGACGTCGGTGGTGCCGATGAGCGTGAATGCGTCTTCATATGGCATCGCGAACACGATGCGGCCGTCCGGATGCTGGAAGATGTAGGCGTACTTGTGCTCGAACAGGCGCGGCACCACGATGTGGCTGCCCTTCACCAGGCGCAGCCGGCGCTTTGGCGCGCTGCCGGTGGCGGCCCGGGCCAGCCGCGCCGCCCAGGGTCCTGCGGCATTCACCAGGCAGCGCGCCTTGACGCGCCACTGCTGCTCCCCGTGCTCCAGCCTCGCCATCCAGTGATCAAGGTGACGCTCGACTTCCGTGCAAGCCGTGTGGGTGAGCACGGTGGCGCCGCGCTCGTGGGCGTCAAGCGCATTGAGCACCACCAGCCGGGCGTCGTCGACCCAGCCGTCGGAATACACGAAACCGCGCGTGAACGAGGGCTTGAGCGCAGCGCCGGCGCGGTGCCCCGACAGCTCGACCGCTCTCGATGCGGGCAGGAAGCTGCGCGGGGCCAGGCGGTCGTAGAGGAACAGGCCGGCGCGGATCAGCCAGGCCGGCCGCTGGGCGCTGTCGTGCGGCATGACGAAGCGCAGCGGATGCATGATGTGCGGCGCGCTGCACAGCAGGATTTCGCGCTCGAGCAGGGCCTTGCGCACCAGCCCGAACTCGCGGTGCTCCAGGTAGCGCAGACCGCCGTGAATCAGCTTGCTCGAGGACGAGGAGGTATGCGCCCCGAGATCGTCCTTGTCGCACAGGATCACCTTCAGGCCGCGCCCGGCCAGATCGCGCGCGATGCCCGCACCGTTGATGCCGCCGCCCACCACCAGCACGTCGCATTCCAGCCGCTGGTCTGCCTGCGCCTTCGATTCCCCATCCTTCATGTCGCCTCCTGACGGCAGGCCTGGCCCGCCTAGCCGGTCCAGTGTAGGCAGGCGGCGCTGCGGCGTCTTTGCTTGCATCAATTATGCGGAGAATGCGGCTGCCCGTGTGTAAAATCGCCACATGCACAACTCTTCCAGCGCCGACGCACTTGCGAATACACGCGCCTGGGTCCGCATGCCTTCCGGGAAACGGCTGGACCTGCTGAATCCGACTCCCTTCGACTGGGACGACGCCGACCTGGCGCTTGGGCTGGCCCGCACGTACCGCTGGGGCGGCCACTCGGCCTGGCCGCTGCCGCTGTCGGTGGCCCAGCACTCGATCGCCGTCATGCTGCTGCGCCGCGCGATCGCGCCCCGCCCGACACCGTTGCAGGAATTGCGCGAGCTGCTGCACGACGCCGAGGAAGGCCTGCTCGGCTTCGACGCCATCTCGGTGATCAAGCCCTTCCTCGGCGAAGGCTTCCGCGCGCTCACCCGGCGCCTGGAGCAGATGGTGTTCCTGCGCTACGGACTGCCCGGCTGGACCGAGAAGGAGCACCGCCTGCACAAGCAGGCCGACCGCCTGGCCGCCGCCAGCGAAGCGGTGCACGTGACCGGCTGGACCCGGGAGGAGGTGCGGCGCACCCTGAAAATCCGCGCCGCGGTGCTGGACCAGGATCCCCTGGCGCTCCACTACGGCTGCACCGCGTGGGAACCGTGGGCGCCCGGCCTGGCGGCGGAGCGCTTCCTGGCCGAGCTGGAACGCCTGAAACGGGAGGCCGGCCATGGCGCATGAAGAGGCGATCGAGAAGGCAGCCGCGCTGCTGGCGGATGCCGACGGCCTCCTGGTGGCCGCCGGCGCCGGCATCGGGGTCGATTCCGGCCTGCCCGACTTTCGCGGCAACAGCGGCTTCTGGCGCGCCTACCCTCCGCTCGAGCGCCTCGGACTGGCCTTTCACGAGATAGCCTGCCCTGATAGCTTCGATACCGATCCGCGCCTGGCCTGGGGTTTCTACGGCCACCGCCTGGCCCTGTACCGCGCGACGACGCCGCACGCCGGCTTCGGCATCCTGCGCGCGATCGGGGCGCGCATGGCCCGCGGCAGCTTCGTCTTCACCAGCAACGTGGACGGCCAGTTCCAGCGCGCCGGCTTCGATCGGGAGGCGATCGTCGAATACCACGGCTCGATCCACCACCTGCAATGCACGCGCCCATGCTGCGACGCCATCTGGCCCGCCGACGACGTCCATCCCGACGTGGACATGGACGCGTGCAGGCTGGTGTCGGACCTGCCGCATTGCCCCCGCTGCGGCGCGCTGGCGCGGCCGAACATCCTGATGTTCAACGACGGCGCCTGGCTGCCGCAACGCAGCGAGGCGCAGATGGCGCGCTTCCAACGCTGGCGCACGGGCCTGCGGCGGCCGGCCGTGATCGAACTGGGTGCCGGCGTGGACATTCCGTCGGTACGGCGCGTGGCGGAATCGATGGAGGTGCCGCTCATCCGCGTCAACCCCCGCGCAGCGGAGGTACGCAAGGGTGTTGCACTCGAGATGGGCGCGCTGCCGGCACTAAGCCTGCTTGCGGCAGCGCTAGAGATTGATCCAAGTCAATCCTCAAGCCTAAACGCTTGATTTAATTGAACATTCTTCAATATCCACAAGAACTGTGGATAAAGATGTGGAAAAGCACTACTTGACAAGCCGAAAGTCCAGTAACGATGCGGGTTTCAACAAATTGCCCGTTCCGAAGGCAAAATGAAAACGCCGCAAAATCAATGACTTAGCTACGCACCAGTTTCGTGCGGCACTGGGTCCTACGGCAAATTCCTACAAAAGTGGCTCGCGGGGGATAAGTCGCGTTTCGATCAATAAAATGCTCCGATCTCCCGTCATTTCCACGCGTTCCTGGCGCGCTCCCTGACCAGCATGCGCACGCTCTCCGGAACCGGCTTGCGCGGCTGCTGTGCATCGGCGCTAAGCCAGGTGCTTTCCTCGAAATGCTTGAGCATGGCCGGCGTAATGAAGCGCGTGCGCGCCGCATACACGTGGCGGTCGCCCATTTGCGCCTGCTGCTTGATGAAGAAGCGATTCGGCAGCACCAGCTGCAGGTGTTCGCGGGCGCGCGTCATGGCCACGTAGAGCAGGCGCCGCTCTTCCTCGATGTCGTCCTGGTTCCCGGTACTCATGTCTGATGGGATGCAGCCGTCCACCACGTTCAACACGTGCACCGACTTCCATTCCTGGCCCTTGCTGGAATGGATGGTCGACAGGATCACGTAGTCCTCGTCGAGCAGCGGCGCGCCGGCGCGGTCGCTGGTGGCTTCGGGTGGATCGAGGGTGATCTCGGCCAGAAAGCTCTCGCGCGTGGCGTGGCCTCCGGCCAGCGCCGCCAGTTGTTCCACGTCGGCGGCGCGCACCTGGGCGTCGTCGTGCATGCGCTCGAGGTGCGGCAGGTACCACTGCTTGACCAGCTCGATGTCGGCCGGCCAGCGCAGGCCGGGCGTGCGCAGCTGACGATACAGCGCACTGAAGGCGGCCCAGTCGTCCGCGCTCTTGCCAGGGGCTGCAAAGGCCTCCACCGCCGTCACCGGATCGGTGGCCCCGCCCACCGCATCGAGCAGGCGGGTGGCGGTGGCCGGGCCGATGCCCGGGATCAGCTGGGCCACGCGAAAGCCCGCCATGCGCCCGTTCGGGTTCTGGGCGAAGCGCAGCACCGCCAGCACGTCCTTGATGTGGGCCGCTTCCAGGAATTTCAGACCGCCGAACTTCACGAAGGGGATGTTCCGCCGCATCAGCTCCAGTTCCAGCGCGGCGCTGTGGCTGGCCGCGCGGAACAGCACCGCCTGCGACTTCAGGGTGATGCCGGCTTCGCGATGCTCGAGGATACGATTGCAGACCCAGCGCGCCTGCTCTGCTTCGTCCGGGATCAGGACCAGCTGCGGCTTGAGGCTGGACAGCTTGTCGGTCCACAGCGTCTTCGCGTAGCGTTCGCGGGCGCCTGCAATCACGGCGTTGGAGGCGTCCAGGATGGTCTGGGTCGAGCGATAATTGCGCTCGAGCGTGATGATCTCGGCCGGCTGCGAGAACTGCCTGGGAAAATCGAGGATGTTGCGCACCGTGGCGCCGCGGAAGGCGTAGATCGACTGGGCGTCGTCGCCGACCACCATCACGCCGCTGCCGTCGGGCTTCATGCCGGTGATAATTGCCGCCTGCAGGCGGTTGGTGTCCTGGTATTCATCCACCAGCACGTGGTCGAACAGCGCCCCGATCTCGGGCCCCAGCTCCGGGTCGGCCGCCATCTCGGCCCAGAACAGCAGCAGGTCGTCGTAGTCGAGGACGTTCTGCTCCTGCTTGGCGTCGACATAGGCGCCGAACAGGCGCTTGAGCTGCTCTTCCCACTCGCTGCACCAGGGGAAGGTCGACTGCAGCACCACCTCGAGCGGGTCGCGGCTGTTGACCACCCGCGAATAGATCGACAGGCAGGTGCCCTTCAGCGGAAAGCGTTTCTCGGTGTTCGACAGCCCGATCTCGTGGCGCACCAGGCCCATCAGGTCTTCGGAATCGCCGCGGTCGTGGATGGTGAAGGATTCGTCCAGGCCGATGCGCCCCGCGTACTCGCGCAGCAGACGCGCGCCGATCGCGTGGAAGGTGCCGGCCCAGGGCAGCGTGACCTGGGTTTGGGCGCCGCCCTTGTTCAGCAGCCGGTGCAGCACGCCGCTGGCGCGCTGGCTCATCTCCCCGGCCGCGCGCCGCGAAAAGGTCAGCAGCAGGATGCGCTGCGGATCCGCGCCGGACTGGATCAGGCGTGCGACGCGGTGCGCCAGCGTATTCGTCTTGCCCGAACCGGCGCCGGCCACCACCAGCAGCGGCCGCACCTGCGCCGCGCCGACGTCGTGCTCGACCGCGGCGCGCTGTTCGGCATTCAGGCCGGCGAAGGGATCGTCGGTGGCGGGCTGGTCGAGGACGGCGGACATGGACTCGCAAAAGAAGGAAATGCCATACTGTACATTTATCCAGTTCTTTTGCGCAAGCACAAACGCGGGAAAGTGCAAGCCCGCGCACGATTGCATGACCCGTTTTCGACTCCATCGGATCATGGATTACATGCAGAAGGCGTGCTAAGTCGCTAATACTTAAAAAGTTTTCCGGATATCCACAAAGTCTGTGAATAACTATGTGGAAAAGCGGGGGCTTGACACGCCAGACGCAGCCATCCGTGCGGCTTTCAACAATTTGCCTATTGGGAAGGCAGCCGCGATAGCCCCACAAATCAAGGGTTTACGTGCGCCTGTCGCAGCTTCGGCACGTCCGCGTCCAAAATTAATTTCGGGAATTTATTGTGCATAAGCCCGGCCCGCTTGACCCACGGATTTCCCGGCTTGGCGAGCTCAAACCGCAGCGAGGCCGGGTCCGTTGCGCCGCTTGGCCGGGTCCAGCAGCACACGGGCGATGATGCGTCCGTCGACGGCATGCGACTTGAGGTATTCGAGTGCGGACAAGGTGCCTGCGACGCGCATCAGGGCGAGGGCGTCGTCCACGATGTCGCGCCGGCGCAGGTCGCGCCGGGCGTCGGCCGCACCGTCTGTATCGTCAGAATCATTCCGGGAACTGAACAGTGGATCCATCGTGCGCCTGCCTTTCTCGACAAAGGGTGGTGCGGCTGCACGGAAGTATGGGCGAAGCACAAACAATGTCAATATCAGATTTAAATCAAACCGCCCCCTCATTTTTGTGCTTACGGGATGGTGCGCTCCCAGCGCTGCGCCGCCTCTGCCGGGCCGCGCCTACAATGGCCGCGCCAACAACCACGCGAGGACCCCATGAGCATGCATCCCGATCCCGACCTGAATCCCGGCGACGAAGCCGAACCCGGCACGCCCGGCGCCGGCGAAGACGTGTGCGAAGACTGCGCCGGCAGCGGCAAGGTCGACGGCAAGCCCTGCCCCAATTGCGGCGGCAGCGGCAAGGTCATGCGCGGCATTGGGGGCGGCTGACGGCGCAGGCGGCCATGGACAGGGCAAGGGCGGCGCAGCGATAATTCCCGGATGATCCCTTCGCCTCCCGCGCTCGATCCGCCCCACGACCGGCCCCGCCCCGCCTCGCTTGCCGACCTGTTCGTCTCCTTCACCGTCCTTGCCCTGCAGGGCTTCGGCGGCGTGCTGGCGGTCGTGCAGCGCGAGATCGTCGAACGCAAGCGCTGGCTGACGCAGGAGGAATTCATCGAGGACTGGGCGGTGGCCCAGATCATGCCGGGGCCGAACGTGGTCAACCTGTCGATCATGATCGGCGCGCGCTGGTTCGGACCGGCCGGGGCGCTGGCCGCGGTGGCGGGCCTGCTGGTGCTGCCGCTGGCGCTGGTCCTGCTGCTGGCGGCCCTGCATGCGCGCTATGCCGCGCACCCCGCGGTGGCGGGCGCCCTGCGCGGCATGGCGGCCGTATCGGCCGGCCTGATCGCGGCCGCCGGCCTCAGGCTGGCCACCTCGCTGGCCAGGAACGCGATTCCCCTGCCCTGGTCGATCGGCCTGGCCGCTGCCACCTTCGTGCTGCTGGCCTGGCTGCGGGCGCCCCTGCTGTGGGTACTGCCGCTGCTGGGCGGCTTCGGCTGCCTGCTGGCCTGGCGCCGCCTGCGCGCATGACCGCGCCCGTGCTCGTGCTGGGCTGGCAGGACTGGCTCAGCCTCCTGGCGCACTACCTGGTGCTGTCGCTGCTGCAGTTCGGCGGCGCCATCTCGGTGACCGCCGACATGCACCGCTTCCTGGTCGACGACAAGGGCTGGCTCAGCCAGTCCCAGTTCAGCGACGCGATTGCGCTGGCGCAGGCGGCGCCGGGGCCGAACGTGCTGTTCGTGGCGCTGATGGGCTGGCACCTGGGCATGAACTCGGGCAGCCTGGCGGCCGCCTTCGCCGGCGTGGCCGTGACCATGCTCGGCATTCTGCTGCCCTCTTCGATCCTCAACTACCAGGTCGCCCAATGGGGCCACCGCAACCGCGACTTGCGCGCGGTGCGCGCCTTCCGCCTCGGCATGGCGCCGATCGTGGTCGGCATGCTGCTGGCGACCAGCTGGCTGCTGGCCAGTTCCAGCGCCGGGGCACGCGCCTGGCCGCTGTGGCTGCTGGCCGCCCTTAGCTGCCTGGTGATCTGGCGCACCCGCCTGCACCTGCTGTGGATGCTGGGCGCCGGCGCCCTGCTCGGCGCGCTCGGATTCGTCTGACTGGAACCAGGCGGCGTCACAGTGCATACTTGTGGAACTGATCACTCATCCATCACACCATGCCTGAACTTCTCAGCGAACACGCCTGTTTCGGCGGCGTCCAGCGCTTCTACCGTTTCGATTCGAAGGCAATCGGCCTGCCGATGCGCTTTTCCGTCTACCTGCCGCCGGGCGCCGAGAACAAGCGCCTGCCCGTACTGTTCTACCTGGCCGGGCTGACCTGTACCGAAGAGACCTTTATGATCAAGGCCGGCGCCCAGCGTGTCGCGGCGCAGGAAGGCCTGATCCTGGTCACGCCGGACACCAGCCCGCGCGGCGCCGGCGTGCCCGGCGAGGCCGACAGCTGGGACTTCGGCGTGGGCGCCGGCTTCTACGTCGACGCCACCCAGGCGCCATGGTCGCAGCACTACCGCATGTACAGCCACATCCTGGAGCTGCGCGAACTGGTGCTGGCGCAGCTGCCGGCGGACCCGGCGCGGGTGGGCATCTTCGGCCACTCGATGGGCGGACACGGCGCGCTGATGCTGGCGTTGCGCAATCCCGGTCTGTTCCGTTCGGTGTCGGCTTTTGCCCCGATCGCCGCGCCGATGCGCTGTCCCTGGGGCCAGAAAGCCTTCGGCGGCTACCTGGGACCGGACCAGGCGGCCTGGCGCCAGTACGATGCGACCGAACTGATGAGCGGGATGACGGAGGCGCCCTTCCCGGGCGGGATCCTGATCGACCAGGGCCTGGCCGACAAGTTCCTCGCCGAGCAGCTGTATCCGGAAGCCTTCGAGGAAGCCTGCGCCCGCGTCGGCCAGCCCTTGAGCCTGCGCCGCCACGAGGGCTACGACCACGGCTACTACTTCATTTCGACATTTGTCGAAGAGCACCTGCGTTTCCACCGGCGCCTGCTGGGCTGAGCTCTGACATCCAAGCCTGGATAGGCTCAAATCCTTCATGGGGGTGTTTTTTGATCGAGCAGGCCCGGTTCGGTCTGCTTGCAAACACGCCGCCTCCGTCCTATAAATGAACTGCCGGCGCCCCGCCGGCCACGTCACTGTTCATCCATGGAGGCCATCATGAATCTCATCAGGAGAGGCAACAACGCGCTCCCGGCCTACCGTCCGGGTTCGGTCGAGGACCAGTTCGGGCGCATGGTCGAGAGCATGTTCCAGGACTTCTTCGCACCCCTCGCCCAGGGCGGGCAATGGGCCGGCGACGGCGCCGCGACGCCGCGCCTGGACGTGTCGGAAACCGACAAGACCTATGAAATCCAGGCTGAACTGCCCGGCGTGGACAAGGACGACGTCAAGGTGTCGGTCGACGGCCAGCGCATCACCATCGAGGCGGAATGCCGCTCGGCAAACGAACGCCGCGAGGGAGAAACCGTGGTGTATGCTGAACGTACCGCACGCAGGTTCATGCGCAGCTTTGCCCTGCCCACCGAAGTCGACGACGGTGCGGCACAGGCCCGGCTCGAGAACGGCGTCCTGCAGCTGAGCCTGCCCAAAAAGCAGGGCACTGAAGCACGCCGCCTGACCATCCAATAAGCGCCCGCGGGATTCGTCCCGCCCGGCGCTGTCCTTGGTCCGCTGACCGCGTTGCGGCGCCCTGCCGCGGCGCGGCGCGGTGGGCTGCATTGTTCGCGCGTGTTTTTCGTTGGCTGCGCCATGCACGACACCGAAGGCTACAAGGACCGGCCCCACGCGGGCCGCCAGCTGGCTCGCAGGCTCCAGCACTACGCCGGCGAGCCCGGCGCGATCGTGCTGGCCCTGCCGCGCGGCGGCGTGCCGGTGGCCTTCGAGGTGGCGCAGGCCCTTGGTGCGGAGCTCGATGTGCTGCTGGTGCGCAAGCTGGGCATGCCCCACAACGAGGAATACGCCATGGGCGCGATCGGAAGCGGCGGCGTGCGCGTGCTGCAGCCGGGCGTGCCCGGGCTGATGGGCGTCACGCAGGAGCAGGTCGACGCGGTGACCGCGCGTGAACAGCGCGAGCTCGAGCGGCGCAACCGCCTCTACCGGGGCGGGCGCCCGGCGCCGGGGCTGGCAGGGCGCTGCGTGATTTTGGTTGACGACGGCATTGCGACCGGCGCCACCATGCTGGCCGCGGTCCGGGTGGTGCAGCGGCAAGCCGTCGCGCGGCTGGTGGTGGCGGCGCCGGTGGGCGCGCCCGACACGGTCGCGCGGCTCGAGCAGGAGGCCGACGAAGTGGTCTGCCCGCTCGCCCCGCCGCGCTTCCACGCGGTCGGCCAGTACTACCGTGCCTTCGGGCAGACGGACGACGAAGAAGTACAGGATTTGCTGGCTCAGGCATGGGCAAGGCCGGCCGCGCCGGGTGGCAGGCTAGGCTAACCAGGACAACAGAAAGCAGAAAGGAGCGGACATGAAACCGATACCAACCGAGACGGGAACCGATGTGGGCAGCGTGGGTAAGTGGCTGGGAGCGGCAGCGGCCGGCGCGCTGCTGATGTACCTGCTCGACCCCGAACGCGGCTCCGCACGCCGTTCGCGGGCCTATTCCGCGCTGCGCGATGCCGGTGCCCGTACCGGGGCATCGGTCGACCACGCCCTGCACAGCGCCGGCGACCGCCTGGTCGACCTCAAGGATAGCGCCGCCAGCGCACTGTCGCGCGGCACCGGCCGCCTGCAGGCCCAGGCCGCGCCCGTTATCGAACGCGCGCGCCACGGCGCCCAGGACGCGGCCGAACGCTTCCAGAGCAGCGCCGAGCGTATCAAGGATCGCGCCAATGCGCGCAACAGCTATCAGCGCGACGACAGCTACGCCGCGGAACGCGACGACAGCGGCGAAGCTGGCCGCCTGACCCAGTGGCTGCGCAATCTCGGCGGCCGCAAGTCCAGCGCGCCGGTGGAGTACAGCGAGCGCGGCGGCGCGCACCCGGCCCTGGTGGGCGGCGGCGTGCTGGGCCTGCTCAGCCTGATGCGGCGCTCGCCCGGCGGCCTGCTGATCGGCCTCGCCGGCCTCGCCATCCTGCTGCAGAGCTCGCGCGCCAAAACCTACCGCGTCAGCGACAACATGCCCCTGATGAAGCGCCCGGACGAACCGGGCCAGTCGCCGCGCATTCCGCAGGGCGAACAGGCCGGCAGCCGCTACCTGCATTGAGACCAGGTGATGTGCCATGGCGCTCGTGACCGACTATGAAACCGGCGCCCTGCGCGCAGCGGCCCGGCCGCTGACAGGCAGCGCGGCGGATTACGATCCCCTGCTCGACCTGGTCGGGGACGCCCGCTTCGTGCTGCTCGGCGAAGCCACCCATGGCAGCGCCGAGTTCTACGACGAACGCGCCCGCATCACCCAGCGCCTGATCGAGGAAAAGGGCTTCACGGCGGTCGCCGTCGAAGCCGACTGGCCGGACGCCTGGCGCGTCAACCGCTACGTGCGCGGCGAAGGCGAGGATCCGGACGGCCGCGCCGCGCTGTCCGGCTTCGAGCGCTTCCCCGCCTGGATGTGGCGCAATACCTCGGTGCTGGACTTCGTCGAGTGGCTACGCAAGCGCAACGGCACGGCCGGCGCCGACAAGGCCGGCTTCTACGGCCTTGACCTGTACAGCCTGTTCACCTCGATCCAGGAAGTGCTGCGCTACCTGGACGAAGTCGACCCGGTGGCCGCCGAGGAAACCCGGCGCCGCTATGCCTGTTTCGACCACTACGGCGAAGACAGCCAGCATTACGGCTACGCCACCGGCGTCGGGCTGTCCGAATCCTGCCAGCAGGGCGTGCACGCGGCCCTGCAGGAACTGCAGCAGCGCGCTTTCGATTATATGCAGGCCGGCGCCGGCGCCGGTGCCAGCCCCGAAGACGCCTTCTTCTACGCGCAGCAGAACGCGCGCCTGGTGAAGAACGCCGAGGAGTATTACCGCACCATGTTCCGCGGCCGCATCTCGTCCTGGAACCTGCGCGACAGCCACATGGCCGAAACGCTGGACGCGCTCGCGCGGCACCTGGAGCGCGAGGGCAAGCCGGCCAAGATCGTGGTCTGGGAACACAACTCGCACATCGGCGACGCGCGCGCCACCGAAATCGGGCGCCAGGGCGAGTGGAACGTGGGCGAACTGGCGCGCAAGGCCTACGGGGCGGACGCCTGCCTGATCGGCTTCACCACCTACGACGGGCGCGTCACGGCGGCCTCGGAATGGGACGGACCGGCCCTGCACAAGCACGTGCGGCCCGGCATGCCCGGCAGCTACGAGCACCTGCTGCACAGCGTCGGCATGGACCGTTTCTTCCTGCCGCTGCGCGAGCCCGGCGCGGCGCGCGACGTGTTGATGGAAGAGCGGCTGGAGCGTGCGATCGGCGTGCTGTACTTGCCGCGCAGCGAACGCCACAGCCACTATTTCATGGCCCAATTGCCGCGCCAGTTCGACGCGGTCATCCACATCGACCGCACCAGCGCGGTCACGCCACTGGATGCGACCAGCGGCTGGCATTCGGGCGAGCCGCCCGAGACCTACCCGCAGGGCCTGTAGGCGATTCACACCTCGAAGAACGCATACCCGTTCCTGCCCTTCCCCTTTGCCGCATACAGCGCGCTGTCGGCTGCCGCCAGCAGCTGCTCCTGCGCCTGGCGCGGCTGCGACAGCGCCACCCCGACGCTGGTCGAAGCCTGCACCAGCCCCGCGCTGGTACGGAACGGCACCCGCATGCTGTCGACGATCTTGGCTGCGATGCGCTCGGCCTCGACCCGGGTGCCGATCTCTTCCAGGATGACGACGAATTCGTCGCCCGACAGCCGCGCCGGCGTATCGGTGGCGCGCACGCCCACCGTCAGGCGGCGCGCGAATTCCTTCAGCACCTCGTCGCCCACGCCGTGGCCGTGGGTGTCGTTGATCTTCTTGAAGTGGTCGATGTCGAGATAGGCCAGGGCCAGCGGCTTGCTGCTCCTGCGCGCCCGGTCCAGCGCGTGGTGCAGGGTCTCGCCGAACATGCGGCGGTTGGCGATGCCGGTCAGGGTGTCGACCCGCGCCAGCTGCAGCAGCTGTTCCTCGACTTCCTTCACGTGGGTCATGTCGTGCACCAGCGAGTACACGCCGGCTACGCTGCCGTCCACCTGGTGGTCGGGGATGTAGGTGGCCTGCAGGATGCGCGGGTCGCCGCGTACCGGAATACGCAGCTCGTGCGTCACCGACTGTCCGCCGAAGGCCTGCTCGAGATGGGGTGAGATGTCCGCGGCAGCCTCCGACCCCAGCAAGCGGGCCAGCGGCATGCCTTCGAGCTTCTTTGCGCTCACCCCAAACCATTTCTCATAGGTCGCGTTCCCGAAGCGGAAACAGTGCTCGCGATCGATGTAGGAGATGAGGACGGGCAGGTTGTCGGTGATGAGGCGCAGGCGCTTCTCGCTGACGGCGCGTTCGCGTTCGGCGCGCTCGCGCTCGGCCATCAGGGCGTGAAAGGCGCGTCCCAGTTCGCCGATTTCGTCGCGCCGTCCGTCGCGCAGCACGTCGATGCCGGCGCCGTCGTGGCGGATCGCGGCGACGTTGTCGCTCAGGTCCTGCAGCGGCGCCAGCAGGCGGAATACCAGCACCCAGGCCAGCAGCCCGGCCGCCAGCGCCAGTCCGCCCGCGCTGAAGAAGGCGTTGCGGCGCATCGCATCCATCGGCGCGAAGGCTTCCGCGCTCGGGTAGCGCGCCGCCATGATCCAGCCGGTGCTGCGCAGGCGCTTGTAGGCGTAGATGGAATCGGTGCCGTCCTTGCTGCGCGCTTCCAGCCAGCCTTCGAAGCCGGCCAGCGCACGGTCGGTGCCTTGGTTGACGCCCGGGGTGCTGCCCACGTGCTGGAACAGGCGCGATTCGTCGGGATGGTCGATGACGATGCCGTCGGCGGTCATCAGGAACAGGTAGCCGGTCTTGCCGGGTTTGAGGGTGCTGATCTGGCGCAGGAAGCCGGAACGGCGCAGGTCGACGCTGCCGGCCAGCACCGCCACCACCTTGCCCGCCTCGTCCAGTACCGGCGCGCTGAACACCACGATGTGGTTGCCGGTCAGGCGGCTGCGGATCGGCCGCGAGATCACGCCCTTGTGGGTGTCGACCGCGCGCTCGAAGTAGTCGGTGCCGCGCGCGTTGAGCGTGCCCGGGCCGGGGAGCTCGCGCAGCGACAGCCGCATCTCGCCGGCGGCATCGAATACGACCAAGTTCAGGTACTCGTCGGCAGCCCACAGGCGCACCTGGTCCGCGAGGAAGGGCCGCAGTCCCTCCCAATCGGTGCGCAGGCGCGGCGGAATGCCGGCGGCGAGCGCCTCGATCTGCCCCAGCCGCGCCGCCAGGCGGTCGTCCATGAAGGAGGCGGCGCCCGACAGCAGGGTGTACTGCTGGTCGCCGATCACCGCCTTCATGCCGCGTTCGGCCACCGACAGGGTCGACAGGGTCACCAGCAGGGTGGCGGCGAACACCAGGATGGCTGCGACCGAGGCGAGCCGCAGCTTGAGATTCGCCGAGCCCGGGCGTACTCCTTGATTGGTCATGAAAGGCGAGGAAACTGATCAGCAGGGTTACAAAGTATTACATATTCTTGCCCGAAGCCTCGTCTCATTCCGCAAAGCAACCGTGAATATTGTTGAGGCGGGTTGATTCGTTTAGCATGTCGGATTCACTCTTCCGTACTGACGAGGCCTTCATGAGTAAATACACGCTGAACATCAACGGCAAGGCACAGGCCGTGGACGTCGAGCCCGACACGCCGCTGCTGTGGGCCTTGCGCGACAGCCTCGGCCTCGTCGGCACCAAATACGGCTGTGGCCTCGGCCAGTGCGGCGCCTGCACCGTGCACATCGACGGCGTGCCGGCGCGCGCCTGCCTGACCCCGGTGTCCAGCCTGGGCAAGCAGAAGATCACCACCATCGAGGGCCTCGACGCCAAGGCGCAGCACCCGCTGCAGGAAGCCTGGCAGGAACTCGACGTGCCGCAGTGCGGCTACTGCCAGGCCGGCCAGATCATGACGGCCTGCCACCTGCTCAAGCAGCATCCGAAGCCGACCGACGCCCAGATCGACGAAGCGATGGCGGGCAACCTGTGCCGCTGCGCCACCTATACCCGCATCCGCGCCGGCATCCACCGCGCGGCCGACATCGCCGCCAATGGAAAGGGCAAGAAATGAGCGCGCTGCATTCCCAGTCCCGCCGCAGCTTCCTGCGCACCAGCGCCGTCGGCGGCGCCTTCATGCTCGGCATGTCCGCCCAGGGCGCCCTCGCCGCTGCCGCAGGTGCGGCGGCTTCCCCCGAGTTCACGCCCAACGCTTTCATCCGCATCGGCCGTGACGGCCGCGTGACCCTGATTTCGAAGCAGCCGGAAATCGGCCAGGGCATCAAGACTTCGCTGCCGATGGTGATCGCGGAGCAGCTCGAAGTCGATTGGAAGGACGTGCGCATTGTGCAGGGCGACCTCGATACCGCCCAGTACGGCCCGCAAGGCGCCGGCGGCTCCACCTCGACCCCGACCAATTACGAGAACTTCCACCGCCTCGGCGCCGCAGCGCGCATGATGCTGGTGCAGGCCGCCGCCAATACCTGGAAGGTGCCCGTGTCCGAGTGCACGGCGCAGAGCGGCGCCGTGGTGCATGGCCCGAGCAAACGCCGTCTCGGCTACGGCGCGCTGGTGGAAGCCGCTGCCAAGCTGCCGGTCCCGGACGCCAAGGCGGTGGTGCTGAAGGACCCGTCCACCTACAAGCTGCTCGGCACCCGCATCGGCGGCGTCGACAACGCGGCCATCGTCAGTGGCAAGCCGCTGTTCGGCATCGACGTGCGCCTGCCCGGCATGCTGTATGCGGTGTACGCCAAGTGCCCGGTCTTCGGCGGCAAGCCGGTGAGCGCCAACCTGGACGCGATCAAGGCCATGCCTGGCGTGAAGGATGCCTTCATCGTCGAAGGCACCAATAACCTGAACGGACTGCGACCGGGGGTGGCGATCGTCGCCACCTCGACCTGGGCCGCGATCCGCGCGCGGCGGGCACTAGAGGTGGTGTGGGACGAAGGCGAAGGCGCGGGCCACAGCTGGGCCGACTTCACGGCCCAGGCCCAGGCGGCGTCGAAACAAGCCGGCGCCGCGACCGTGCGCAAGGACGGCGACGTGCCGGCGGCGCTGGGCAAGGCCGCCAAGGTGGTCGAAGGCGCCTACAGCTACCCCTTCATCTCGCACGCGAGCATGGAACCGCAGAACTGCACCGCCTGGATCAAGCCGGACGGCGCGCTCGAACTGTGGGCGCCGACCCAGAATCCGGGTTCCGGCCAGGCCCTGGTGACGACTACCTTCGGCATCCCGAAAGAGAAGATCACCCTGCACATCATCCGCAGCGGCGGCGGCTTCGGCCGGCGCCTGAGCTCGGACTTCATCGTCGAGGCGACCGCCATCGCACAGAAGGTGGCGGCCCCGGTCAAGCTGACCTGGACCCGCGAGGACGACCTGCAGCACGACCACTTCCGTCCGGGCGGCTTCCACTTCCTGCGCGGCGGCGTCGATGCCGCGGGCAAGGCAGTCGCCTGGCACAACCATTTCGTGACCTTCGCCAACCGCGTCGAGCGCGAGGGCAAGAGCGTGGTGCAGCCTGGCAGCGGCGGCAACCTGTTCGCCGACGAGTTCCCAGGCCGCTGGATCGACAACTGTTTGTTCGAGCAGACCGTGCTCGAATGCCGCATCCCGATGGGCCCATGGCGCGCGCCGGGCAGCTGCGTGTTCTCCTGGGTGCTGCACAGCTTCATCGACGAGCTGGCGCATGCGGGCGGGCGCGATCCGCTGGAATTCCGTCTCGAGCTGCTCGGCAACAAGGACTTCATGCCGGCCAGCAGCGAGCGTGGCCTGCCCTACGACGTCAAGCGCATGCGCAACGTATTGGTCGAAGTGGCGCAGCGCGCCGGCTGGGGCAAGAAGCAGTTCCCGCGCGGCCAGGGTCAGGGCATCGCTTTCCACTTCAGCCACCGCGGCTATGTGGCGCAGGTGGCCGAAGTCACCGTCTCGCGTGACGGCAAGCTGAAGGTGGACCGGGTGGTGGTGGCGGCCGACGTCGGCTCGCAGATCGTCAACCTGTCGGGTGCGGAAAACCAGGTGCAAGGCTCGGTCGTCGACGGCCTGTCGACCATGATGTTCCCTGAGCTGAACATCGAGAAGGGCCGCATCGTGCAGAGCAACTTCCACGACTACCAGCTGCTGCGCATGCCGGATACCCCGACGAAGATCGAGACCCACTTCATCAAGACCGACAATCCGGTGACGGGCCTGGGTGAACCTGCCCTGCCGCCGCTGGCGCCGGCGGTCTGCAATGCGATCTTTGCCGCGACGGGCAAGCGGGTGCGTCAGCTACCGTTGAGCAAGACGGATCTCAGCTGGAGCTGAGATCCACAAGGGGCGGCGTCTGTCGGCCTCTTTTCAGTGGCGGTGCGCTGGGTCGTGATCCTTGGCGCCATGATAGTCGAGGATCGACGCCGCCTTTTCCAGCCGTGACTCGTCCGCAGTCACGGTGACCACGCACTTGCCGATCTCCAGCCCGGGCGCATAGACGTCCTTGTAGTCGGTCCCGCCCTTCACCGAGGGCGAATCCCCCACCGTAAAATTGGCCTCGGACGGGCCGGCCTCGTCGCCGGTATGGCTGATTTCGATCCCGTCCCGGTCGAAGCCCGCGTCCAGCAGTGCCTGACGGGCGCGCTCGGCATCCTGGAAATTCTCGATCACACGCACGATCTGATTCATGGCTACCTCCATCGTTTCCTGTTGAAGCCACCGTACCAGAATCGAGCGGCGCCCGGCGCTCGCGCGAGAACCAAGCATGCGCCACCCTCCTCGGGCCTTCGTTATGATTTAATCAATTTAACAACCACGACGGACGACCCCATGACCACTCCAGTCAGCGCCGGCCCGATCCATGGAATCCGGCCCGGCCCATTTCACGCGATCCTTCTCGGCGGATCAGTGCCCCTGTTCCTTGGTGCATTGCTCAGCGACTACGCCTACTACCAGAGCCACCAGATTCAGTGGAGTAATTTCGCGTCCTGGCTCCTCGCCGGGGCCGAACTCTTCAGCGGACTCGCGCTGCTGTTTGCGCTGATTAATCTGCTGCGCGCACGGCACAAATCTGGGCAGCCCCTCACCTACTTCCTGCTGCTTCTGGTGACCTGGGTGCTTGGCCTGATCAACAACTTCCAGCATGCCAAGGACGCCTGGGCGGTCATGCCAGGCGGCCTGGTGCTATCGGTGATCGTCACCATTCTCATCATCATCACGGCCTGGTTGGGTCTCAAACAGCGCACGGGAGGCCCGCAATGAAACGTCTGAGCACATTGACGCTGTTGAGCATGGCGGTGCTGGTTACCGCCTGCTCGAATGAAAAAGGCGGCGCCCCGGCACTGGGCGCGGATCCCAAGCTCCCGGCGCCGGAACGCGGTCTCCTGCCCAGCATGAAGATCGCCGAGCCGACCGAATGGGGCAAGCAGGTTCCGACCGTGCCCAAGGGGTTTACCGTCACGGCCATCGCCACCGACCTGCAGATCCCGCGCCAGACCCTGGTGCTGCCGAATGGCGACATCCTGGTGGCCGAAGGCCGCGGCGGCAAGGCGGCCAAGCTGAAACCTAAGGACGTGATCGCGGGCTACATCAAGGCCAAGGGCAACACCAAGGTCAAGAGCGGCAACCGCCTGACCCTGCTGCGCGATGCGGACGGCGACGGCAAGTACGAGCTGAAGACCGTGTTCGCGAACAACCTGGATGCCCCTTACGGCCTGGCCTTCGCCAACAACAAGATTTACGTCGCCAACCAGGGCGAACTGGTCAGCTTCGACTACCAGCCAGGCCAGACCGAGGCCGCCGGCCCGCCGACTTCGGTTGCGAAGCTGCCTTCCGAGATCAATCACCACTGGACCAAGGCACTGGCCGTCAGCCCGGATGGGCGTTTCCTGTACGTGGGCATCGGCTCGAACAGCAACATCACCGAGCGCGGCATGGAGGCCGAACTCGACCGCGCCATGGTGTGGCAGATCGACGCCGAGACGGGCGCCCACAAGCCCTTTGCTACCGGCCTGCGTAATCCGACCGCGCTGGCGATCCAGCCGGGGACCGGCCAGCTGTGGGCCGTGGTCAACGAACGCGACGAGATCGGACCAGACCTGGTGCCGGACTACCTGACCTCGGTGCGCCCGGGCGCCTTCTACGGCTGGCCGTACAGCTATTGGGGACAGAACGTCGACACCCGTGTGCAGCCGCCGGATCCGAAAAAGGTGGCGTCCGCCGTCAAGCCTGACTACAGCCTGGGCTCGCACGTGGCCGCACTGGGCGTGAGCTTCTCGATGCCGGCGATTGGGGAAAGCTACGCCGAGGGCGTGTTCGTCGGCGAGCACGGCAGCTGGAACCGCCAGAACCCAGTCGGCTACAAGGTGATCTTCGTGCCATTCAAGAACGGCCGGCCCGCAGGTAACCCGATCGACTTCGTGACGGGCTTCCGTGACGGCGATGGAAAAACCCGCGGCCGCCCGGTGGGTGTAACGGTCGATCCGCGTGGCGCGCTCATTGTCGCGGATGACCTGGCGAATACCGTCTGGCGGGTGGTGCGCCAGCCCTGACACCGCACAATGGAGCTTGTTCGCCGCGTTAGGTCGATACGATCAGTATCAAGGACACGAAACTGACCGCGGCGAACAAGGCCACTGCGAAACGATTGTGCCTGGTGCTTTGTGCCGGCGGGTAGCGGCCGAATGAGAGGACGCGGAGCAAGGCCCAGCCAGGCCAGTAAAACAGCTTTTCGATCAGTCTGGCCAGCAATTCACAGATCAGGATCCGGCAGACCCATCCCAGAACATCGATCGTGAACTCCAGCACAGTATGGCCTCGGTCTACATTCAGTAGAGCGTATCGCGCTGGCGCTGGGGCAAGGCCTGGTCGTAGGCGTCACCGTCCATGCCACCCTGCGTCAGCGCGGCCAGCATCGTTCCCGGCGTCGGCACTTGCGAGCGCTCGTGCTCGTCGGGGTACCACAGGCGAGAGCGCAGGATGGAGCGGGCGCACTGGAAGAACACCTTCTCGACCGCGATCTGCAGGACGCACAGAGGCGGCTTGCCATCCACCGCGAACGAGGCCAGCAGCGCGGGATCATTGCTAATCTGCGCGCGGCCACGCACGCGCAGGGTTTCCCCCACGCCCGGAATCATGAACAGCAGGCCCACGCGCGGGTCGGCCACCAGGTTGCGCAGGCTGTCGATCCGGTTGTTCCCACGCCGCTCGGGCAGCAGCAGCGTGTGCTCGTCCACCACCCGCACCAGCGGGCCGGCGTCGCCGCGCGGCGACACGTCCAGTCCACCCGGGCCGCTGGTCGCCAGCAGGGCGAAGCGCGCCTGCGCGACCCAGCGCGCGTACACCGGATGCAGGCTGTCGGTCTCCTTGGCGATCGAGGGCGCCGCCACGGGACCGAACAGCGCCTCCAGCGCCGCCAGATCGGTGATCAGGTGCTGGTCCATGCGGCTTAGCGCTCGATCAGCACCGGCTCGTCGAAGCCCAGCTCTTTCATGCGCGGCAGCTGGGTCTTGGCGTCGCCCACCACCAGCCACACCATCTTCGACGGATCGAGGTACTTCTGCGACAGCGCCTGGATCTGCGGCAGCGTCATCGACTGCACGATGCGCTCGCGCTCCTTGACGTAGTCGGCGCGCCAGCCGTACTTGCTGATGTTGTCGAGCATGGCCAGCTTGGCGCCGGCCGTCTCAAAAGCACGCGCGTTACTCTTGATCAGGAAGTTCTTGGTCGTCTCGAGGTCGGCATCCGAATAGGTCTTCGGGTAGTCCTGCAGGATCTGCTTGACCAGCTGGGTCGATTCGAGCGTCACGTTGCTGCGCACGCCGCTGGCGATCACGAACGGACCGGCGCTCTTGCTGCCGCCGAAGTTGGAATTGATGCCGTAGGTGTAGCCCTTGCCTTCGCGCAGCTGCTGGGTCAGGCGCGAGGCAAAGCCGCCGCCGCCCAGGATGTAGTTGGTGACGGTGGCCGGGTAGTAGTCCGGATCGGTCACGGCCAGCGCGCGGTAGCCGACCTGCAGCACCGACTGCTTCGCATCCGGCACGTCGACGAAATACACCTTTGCTGGCGCCGGCGCGCTTGCCGCCGTTGCCACCGCCGGCAGTGCGACCGGCTTGGCCTTCCAATCGCGTCCCAGGCCTGCCAGCGAGGCCGCCGCGCTTGCTTTCGGCAGCGCGCCGACCACGTGCATGCGCGCCACTGACGGCGACACGTTGGCCTGGTAGAAGGCTTTCAGGTCGTCGATGGTGATCGCATTGACACTCTCGGTAGTGCCGAGGATGTTGCGCGAACGCGGGTCGTCCTTGCCATAGACCAGCTTGGCGAAGTTGCGGCTGGCGATGGCATTCGGTTCCGCATCCTGTTGGCGAATCTGGCTCAGCACGCTTTGCTTGATGAGGGCGAATTCCTTTTCGTCCCAGCGCGGCTGCAAGAGGATTTCCTCGACCAGGTCCAGGGTCGCCTGGAAGTTGCGCGCCAGGGTGTTCACCGTAATGCGCACGTCTTCGGTGCGGGCCGACACGTTGATCGAAGCGCCCAGCTGCTGGATCGCTTCTTCCAGCTCCTGCGGGGTCTTCTTGGCCGTACCCTGGGTCATCATGCGCGCCATCAGGTTGGCCACGCCCACCTTGTCGGCCTTGTCGAGCAGCAGGCCGCCGTCGATCGCGATGTCGAACTGCACCAGCGGCACTTCCTTGTTCTCGATGCCGAGCACGCGCATGCCGTTGGCCAGTTTGGTGTCCCAGACCTGCGGCACCTTCACCGCCGGGCTCAAGCCATACGGCGGCTCCTTGCTGCGGTCAAACGAGGACGGGGTCTTGGCGTAGGCCGCATTGGCGGTCGGGTCGACCGCCGCTTCCGCGCCCTGCACCACCTTCTCTTCGACCACATCGGCTTTGTTCGAACCGCTCAGGGCCAGCTCGAGCTTGCCCTTCGGGACGAAGCTGGTGGCGACGAAAGGCTTGCCCTTGATGTAGGTGTCGTACACGCGCTTGACGTCGGCCGGCGTGACCGCCAGGGTCTTCTTGATGCTGTCCGCGACATAGCCCGGATTGCCGTTCAGGTAGTTGTATTCGGCGAGCAGCGCCGATTTGCCCAGCACGCTGGAGACCGAGTTGTAAAAGCGGGTCTCGAGGCCGGCCTTGATGCGGTTCAGGTCGCGCTCGGAGATGCCTTCCTTCTCGAATTTGGCGAAGGCCTTGTCGACCTCGCCGGCCACGTCGTCGAGGCGCTTGTTCTCGAAGGCGCGCACGCGCAGCATGAACTGGCCGGCGATCTCCGAAGTCTGGTTGCCGATCTGGACGCTTGGCGCGACCTTGCTGTCTTCCACCAGCACCTTGTAGAAGGGTGCGCGCTTGGTCTGGGACAGGTATTCGGCCAGCACTTCCAGCGCATAGGAATCGGGATGCAGGTCCTCGACGGTCGGCCAGGCCATGGTCAGCTCGGGCAGCTTGGCGAAGTTGTCTTCATGCGCCAGCTTGACGGTCTGCTTGACCACGCCAGGGCGCTTGGCGATGGCCTTGATCGGCTGGCCGCGCTTGATCTCCGAGAAGTACTTTTCGACCCACTTGCGGGCCTGGATCGGATCGAAGTCGCCGGCCAGCACCAGGGTCACGTTGTTCGGCACGTACCACAGGCGGAAAAATTCCTTGACGTCGTCCAGGGTCGCGTTCTGCAGGTCGTCCAGCGAACCGATCACCTGCCAGTTGTATGGGTGGTCTGCCGGGTACAGCGCCTTGTTGATGACGTAGCGGGTGTGGCCGTAGGGCGCGTTGTCGACGCCCTGGCGCTTCTCGTTCTTGACGACCTGCTTTTCCTTGGCCAGCACCGGATCGGTCACGGTATTGATGAACCAGCCCAGCTTGTCCGCTTCGGCCCAGATCATCTTTTCCAGCGCGTCTTTCGGGACGGTCTGCAGGTAGTTGGTGCGGTCCTGCGAGGTCGAGCCGTTCGCGCCGGAACCGCCGATGCGTGCGGTCATCTTGTCGAGGCCGCCCTTGCCCAGGTTTTCCGACTCCAGGAACAGCAGGTGTTCGAACAGGTGAGCGAAGCCGGTGCGGCCGGCCTTTTCGCGGGCCGAACCAACGTGTGCGGTCAGGTTGACGGCCACCACCGGATCGGAACGGTCGATGTGGAAGATCACCTCCAGGCCGTTGGGCAGCGTGAACTTCTGGTAGTCCACTTTCAGCTGCGCTTTCGGTGCGGCTTGGGCCGGCTTCACGGCGGCGTGGGCCGGCGTCAGGGCGGTCGACGCGAAACACGCGGCCAGCAGGAGAGGCAAGGGGGACATCTTCATGCGATCGGATCCTTACAATAATCGAACGGTCGGCGCGACGCGCCGCGACGTTCTGGATAGTATTGCAATTCCCCAATTGCTACAACGAAAAAGCAGCGTTCTCTCAGTCCGGGATGACAGCAGTGACTTCAATCTCGACGCGTGCCCGTTCTTCCATCAACGCCGCGACCTGCACCGCACTCATGGCCGGAAAATGACGGCCGATGACGTCGCGGTAGGCGGCGCCCAATTCAGCCCCGGCCTCGAGGTATTCACGGCGGTCCAGCACGTACCAGGTCATGCGCACGATGTGTTCCGGGCCCGCGCCGCCTTCGCGCAGCACGGCCACCACGTTTTCCAGGGCCTGGCGGCACTGGCCGACGAAGTCGTCGGTCTGGAAGCGACACTCGGCGTCCCATCCGATCATGCCGCTCACGTAGATTTGCTTGCCTCGCGCAGCAATGCCGTTCGAATAGCCTTTCGGGCGCACCCAACCCGCCGGTTGAAGAATCTCGATCATGCCGCTTCTCCTGCAAGCAGTTCACGCGCGATGATGAGCAGCTGGACCTCGCTCGCGCCTTCATAAATGCGCAGCGCGCGGATTTCACGGTACAGCGTCTCGACGGTCTCGCCGCTGACCACGCCCTGGCCGCCGAACATCTGGACCGCGGCATCGATCACCTGCTGGGCGGTCTCGGTCGCGGTGAGCTTGGCCATGGCGGCTTCCTTGGTCACCTTCTTGCCCTGGTCGCGCATCCAGGCGGCGCGATAGGTCAGTAAAGCGGCAGCGTCGATGCCGGTCGCCATCTGGGCCAGCTTGGCCTGGGTAAGCTGGAAGTCGGCCAGGGTCTTGCCGAACATCGCCCGTTCGCGGGCGCGCGTCAGGGCTTCGTCCAGTGCGCGGCGGGCGAAGCCGAGGCTGGCCGCCGCCACCGAGGTGCGGAACACGTCGAGCGTCGCCATCGCCACCTTGAAGCCCTTCCCTTCTTCGCTAATCCGGTTCGCTACCGGCACCCGGCAGCCGTTGAAGCGCAGGCGTGCCAGCGGGTGCGGGGCGATCACGTCGATGCGTTCGGCGATCTCGAAACCGGGCGCACCGGCTTCGACGATGAAGGCGGAGATGCCCTTTGAGCCGCGGCCGCCCTCACCACCGCCGTCGCCGGTGCGCGCAAAGACAACATAAAAGTCGGCGATGCCGCCGTTCGAGATCCAGGTCTTTTCGCCATCCAGCACATAGCTGTCGCCATCGAGGCGTGCGGCGCATTGCATCGCGGCGACGTCAGAACCGGCCTGCGGCTCGGACAGCGCAAACGCGGCAATGGCCTCGCCGTTGGCTACGCGCGGCAGCCAGGCCCCCTGCTGTGCTTCGGTGCCGAACAGCGAGATGGCGCCGCTGCCCAGGCCCTGCATGGCGAAGGCGAAGTCGGCGAGGCCCGCGTGGCGCGCCAGGGTTTCACGGATCAGGCAGATGGCGCGGGTGTCGATCGAGGCATCCGCGCCGCCGATGGCATGGCGCAGCCAGCCGCCGCTGCCGAGTTCCCGCACCAGGGCGCGGCAGGCGGCGTCGACGTCGCTGCCGTGCGCCTCCTTCAGGTGTCCTTCGGCCCAGGCGTCGAGCTCCAGCGCCAGCGCGCGGTGGCGCGGCTCCAGGAAAGGCCAGTCGAGATAGTCACGGTCGGCCATACTCAATCTCCCTCGAAGCGGGGCGTGTCCTTGGCCACGAAGGCGTGGTAGGCCCGGTGGAAATCATTGGTGGCCATGCAGATCGCCTGGGCCTGGGCTTCGGCCTCGATCGCTTCGTCCACCCCCATGTTCCATTCCTGCTGCAGCATCTTCTTGGTCATGCCGTGGGCGAAGGTGGGGCCGTTCGCCAGTTGCGCAGCAAAGGCCTGGGCTTGCGCCAGCACCGCATCCGGTTCGCACAGGCGGTTGAAGAAGCCCCAGCGCTCAGCTTCCTCGCCCTTCATCGCGCGGCCGGTGTAGAGCAGTTCCGCTGCCCTGCCCTGGCCGATCACGCGCGGCAGCAGCGCGCAGGCGCCCATGTCGCAGCCGGCCAGGCCGACGCGGGTGAACAGGAAGGCGGTCTTGCTGCGCGCGGTGCCGTAGCGGATGTCCGAGGACAGCGCCAGGATGGAGCCGGCGCCGGCGCAAACGCCGTCCACCGCGGCCACGATCGGCTGCGGACAGGCGCGCATGGCTTTCACCAGGTCGCCCGTCATGCGGGTGAAGGCCAGCAGCCCCGGCATGTCGAGTTTCGTCAGCGGCCCGATGATCTCGTGCACGTCACCGCCCGAGCAGAAGTTCTCGCCGGCGCCGGTGATGACGATGGCCTTGACGTCGTCCGCATAGGCCAGGCCCCGGAACAGGTCGCGCAGCTCGGCGTAGGATTCAAAGGTCAGCGGGTTCTTGCGCTCTGGGCGGTTGAGCGTGATGGTGGCCACCCGCTCCTGCACGGCATATTGAAAGTGGGTGGCCTGGTAGGCGGCGAGGCTGGCGCGGCTGCCCGGCAGCCGGTGCGCTTCGCCCGGTAGGTAGTGCATGCGTTGGCTCCTGATGGTGTGGGTTCAGCCTTCGAGCAGGCGCGCGGCCACTTGCTGCGGCGTGAGGCCGCTGCTGGCCGCCTGCAGCTGGCGTTCGCGTTCGAGGTTGCGTTCGAGCTGCTGTTTGCCGGCGCGGTACTGGCGCGGCCAACTGGCGCCCGTGTAGCCGATGCGCGCGGCCTCCAGCAGCGTCCAGGCCGGATTGGCCAGGTGCGGCCGGGCCACGGCGCACAGGTCGGCGCGGCCGGCGGAAATGATGCTGTTGACGTGGTCGGCCTCGTAGATCGAACCGACGGCAATCGTCGGAATGCCCGCTTCGTTGCGGATGCGGTCGGCGAACGGGGTCTGGAACATGCGGCCGTAGACCGGCTGTTCTTCCTTGCTGACCTGGCCCGAAGAGCAGTCGATCATGTCCGCACCGGCTTCCTTGAACAGGCGCGCGATTGCCACTGCATCGTCTGGCGTGATGCCGCCTTCGACCCAATCGTGCGCGGACAGGCGCACGCTGATCGGCAGCTCCACCGGCCAGACGGCGCGGATCGCGGCGAACACCTCGAGCGGATAGCGGCAGCGGTTCTCCAGACTGCCGCCATAGGCATCCTGGCGCCGGTTGGTCAGCGGCGAAATGAAGCTGGACAGCAGGTAGCCGTGGGCGCAGTGCAGTTCCAGCCAGTCGAAGCCGGCATCACGCGCGGCCTGGGTGGCACGGACGAAATCGGCCTTGATGCGTTCCAGGTCGTCGAGCGTCGCCTCACGCGCCAGCTGCGATACACCGGCCAGGTATTGCTGGGGCGAGGCCGAGACCAGCGGCCAGTTACCCTCATCGAGCGGTAGATCGATGCCGTCCCACATCGGCCGGGTCGAGCCCTTGGCGCCCGCGTGGCCGAGCTGCACGCCGATCTTCGCATCCGAATTCGCGTGAACGAAGTCGACGGTGCGCTTCCACGCCGCCGTGTGTTCCGGCGTGTACAGCCCCGGACAGCCGGGCGTGATGCGCGCATCAGCGGAAGTGCAGGTCATCTCGGCCATGACGAGGGCCGCACCGCCCAGCGCCCGCGCGCCGAGGTGGGTCAGGTGGAAGTCGCCGACCGTGCCGTCGACTGCCGAATACTGGGCCATGGGCGAGACGATCACCCGATTCTTCAGCAGCACGCTGCGGACTTTATAGGGCGTGAACATCGGCGGGGTAGGAGAAACAGGCGCGGGCACGCCGGCCTGCGCCGCCGCGCGCTTGGCGAACCAGCGCTCGAAGCCGCCGACGTAGCTGGGGTCGCGCAGGCGCAGGTTCTCGTGCGACAGGCGCTGGCTGCGCGTCAGCAGCGAATAGGCGAACTGCTCGGCCTCCATCGCCGTGTAGCGCTTGACGTTCTCGAACCATTCCATCGAATTGCGCGCCGCGCTCTGCAGCTTGAGCACCTCGACCCGGCGCGCTTCCTGGTAGCGCCCCAGCGCCTCTTCCATGCCCACGGCAGCGTCATCGAGGCAGCGCGCCAGCTCGATCGCATCTTCCAGCGCCAGCTTGGTGCCGGAGCCGATCGAAAAGTGGGCGGTATGCGCCGCATCGCCCATCAGCACCACCGGCACCCGGCGGCCATCGATCTCGTTCCAGTGAATCCACTCGCGGCAAACGATGCGCGGGAAGCGGATCCACATGCTTGAACCGCGCAGGTGCGCGGCATTGGCCATCAGCGGCGCGCCGTCGAGGTAGCGCGCGAACAGGCGCTCACAGAAGGCCAGGGCTTGTTCCTGGCTCATGGCTTCCAGGCCCGCGGCCTGCCAGGTTTCCTCGGGCGTCTCTACGATAAATGTCGAAGTGTCGCCGTCGTACTGGTAGGCGTGGGCCTGGAACCAGCCGTGTTCGGTCTCTTCGAAAGCAAAGGTGAAGGCGTCGAACTTCTTGCGCGTGCCGAGCCAGACGAAGCGGCAGTGGCGGCGTTCGACCTCGGGCTGGAATACGGACGCGTAACGGTTGCGCACCGCGCTGTTCACGCCGTCGCAGGCGACCACCAGGTCGGCGCCGTAGGCCCGCGCCAGCTCCAGGTCGTCGCGCACCTCGTGTTCGAATTCGTGCTGCACGCCCAAGGCGGCGCCGCGCTGCTGCAGGATGCCCAGGAGACGCTTGCGGCCGATGCCGCAGAAGCCATGTCCGCCGGACTTGACGGTGCGGTCCTTGAAGTGGACGTCGATGTCGTCCCAGTGGTTGAAGGACTGCAGGATGGCGCGCGCACTCTCCTCGTCGGCGCCGGCCAGGTTGCCGAGCGTCTGGTCGGAAAACACGACGCCCCAGCCGAAGGTATCGCTGGCCCGGTTGCGTTCGACGACGGTGACCGCGTAGTCCGGATGGCGCTTCTTCATCAACAGTCCGAAGTACAGGCCTGCCGGGCCGCCGCCCACGCACACGATCTTCATTCACGCTCCCTGTCTGGTGTTGCCGATATCTTACATGGGCAGATGCTTTAGGTGTCAACTAATCGTTGGACAAAAGTCGACGTCCGTACAGACTCGCCTCTCCTTTTAGTACAATACGGAAACGTTTGCACCGGTTCGGTGCACTGCCAACCGCGAGTCGCCGATGTCGATGAATCCTTTGCTCCAGCGTCTGGGCCTGAACAGCCTGCGCAGCCGCCTGATGCTGCTGGTCGCACTCGCGATCACGCCGATCGCCATCATGACGGTGCTGGGCGGGATCCGCGAGCGCGAAGCCGCCATCCGCGCGTCCCAGGAAAACCTGCAGCGCCTCACCGGCCTGGCTGCCGCGAACGAAGCGCAGTCGCTGGAACGGGCGCGCCAGATCCTGGTCGACCTGGTCAGTGTGCCCGATCTGCTGGGCCCGACCGAGCGCTGCAACGCCCTGCTGGGGGACGTCCTCGACCGCAACGAAGGCTACGTCAATTTTGGCCTGATCCGCCTCGACGGCAACGTCAGCTGCAGTGCAGTGCCGCTGCTGCACCCGGTGAACCTGGGCGACCGCCGCCACTTCCGGCGTGCCATCGCCGAGCGCCGCTTCATCGCCGGCGACTACGTGTTCGGGCGCGTCATCCGCAAGCACACCATCAACCTCACCTATCCGGTCACCGACCGCAGCGGGAAGGTGGTCGCCGTGGTGTTCTCGGCCATGGACCTGGCCGGGCTCGACACCTTCGTGAACGACATCAACCTGCCGCTCGGCTCGATCCTGGAGACGGCCGACTCGGGCGGCGTGATCATCTCGCGCCGTCCGGATCCGGAACGCTGGTTCGGGAAAAAGCTCAGCACGACCCTGCTGGGCGCCATGCGCGACCCTTCGCTGCGCCCGGTGGTGCTGCGCGGCGAGGATGGCGTCGAGCGCCTGCATGCCTTCGCCCGCGTGGGCGGCCCCTCGCTGTCGGAGTACACGGTGACGATCGGCGTGCCGGTGGAGACCATCACCGCGGCCGCGCGCGAGGCCCAGCTGATGTCGCTGCTGGGCCTGGGCGTGACCACCTTGCTGGCCCTGCTGGCGGCCTGGCTGGCCGGCGACATCCTGATCGTGCAGCGCGTGCGCAAGCTGATGGAGACCGCGCGCCGCATCGCCGCCGGCGAGCTGGAGGCGCGTACCGGCATCGGCCACGGCAACGAAGAAATCGGCCGCCTGGCCGGGGCGCTGGACGAGATGGCCGCCACGCTGCAGGCCAAGGAAGCGGCGCGCAGCCAGGCCGAGCGCGAGCTGCGCGCGGCCGACCAGCGCAAGGACGAGTTCCTGGCAATGCTGGCGCACGAGCTGCGCAATCCGCTGGCGCCGATCAGCACCGGCGCCCACCTGCTCAAGCTGCTCCACTCGGACAACGCCCAGATCACCCAGACCTGCGCCATCATCGCGCGCCAGGTCGAGCACATGACCAGCCTGGTGGACGACCTGCTGGACGTCTCGCGCGTCACGCGCGGCCTGGTGTCGCTGTCGACCGGGGTGCTGGACCTGCGCAAGGTGGTGGACGACGCGGCCGAGCAGATCCGCCCCCTGGTCACGACACGGCGCCACAAGGTGGTGCTGGACCTGCCGCCCGCGCCAGTGCGGGTCAAGGGCGACCACAAGCGCCTGGTGCAGGTGGTCGCCAACCTGCTCGGGAACGCCACCAAGTACACGCCCGAGGGCGGCCACATCGAACTGCGCCTGGCCGAGGAAGGCGACGGCTACGTCTTGACGGTGGCGGACGACGGCATCGGCATGGAAGCGGCCCTGGTCGGGCGCGTGTTCGACCTATTCACCCAGGCCGAGCGCACCCCTGACCGCTCGCAGGGCGGCCTCGGACTGGGCCTGGCGCTGGTGCGCAGCCTGGTCGAGCTGCACGGCGGCAGCGTCAGCGCCTCCAGCCCGGGTCTCGGCAAGGGCAGCACCTTCACCGTGCGTCTGCCGCGCTTCGAGCAGGAGCTCGAATCGCCGGTGGCGGAGGCGGTGCGCCATGCCGCCACCGCCCAGGCGCCGCTGCGCGTGCTGGTGGTGGACGACAACCTCGACGCCGCCCACACCCTCAACCTGTTCCTGGCCGCCGCCGGCCACCGGGTCGAGATCGCCTACAACGCGCTCGATGCGATCGAGATGGCGAAGGTGTTCGCACCCCAGGTCTGCCTGCTCGACATCGGCCTGCCCGACCTCGACGGCAACGAGCTGGCGCGCCGCCTGCGCGCCATCCCGCAGACCAGGGGCGCGACCCTGATCGCCGCCACCGGCTACGGCCGCCAGCAGGACCGCGACGCCGCGCACGACGCCGGCTTCGACCACTACATGGTCAAACCCGTCAATACGGTGCAGCTGAGCGAGCTGCTGGCCGCGGCCGGCGCCACCTAGGCGGCAGCTGACATATCATCGGGCTTTCCTCGGAGGAGAGCGCATGGGTGAAGTCGGGGTGGTACTGGCGATGCTGCTGGCGGTGGTCGCCAGCGGCTACGTGGTGCGGCTGCTGCCCATCGCCCTGCCCTTGCCGCTGGTGCAGATCGGGCTGGGCGTGGCGATCGCCAGCTTCGGCTGGCATCCGGTGCGGCTGGAACCGCACACCTTCTTCATCCTGTTCCTGCCGCCGCTGCTGTTCCTGGACGGCTGGCGCATCCCCAAGGTCGGGCTGTTCCGCGACAAGGGCGTGATCCTCGAGCTGGCCCTCGGCCTGGTGCTGTTCACCGTGGTCGGCGCCGGCTTCCTGATCCACTGGCTGATTCCCGAAATGCCGCTGGCGCTCTCGTTCGCGCTGGCAGCGATCCTGGCGCCGACCGATCCGGTGGCGGTGGGCTCGATCGCGGCGCGCGTGCCGATTCCGCCGCGCCTGATGCACATCCTGGAAGGCGAGTCGCTCCTCAATGACGCGAGCGGCCTCGTGTGCTTCCGCTTCGCGGTGGCGGCCGCGCTCACCGGCAGCTTCTCGCTGGGCAGCGCCGCACTGACCTTCCTGTGGGTGGCGCTGGGCGGCATCGCCACAGGCGTCGTGATCACGCTGGCCATGGGCGCGGTCCAGCGCCTGCTGGCCAAGAGATTCGGCGAGGAACCCGGCGCCTCGATCCTGCTCAACCTGCTGCTGCCCTTCGGCGCCTATCTGGCGGCCGAGCACATCGCCGCGTCCGGCATCCTGGCCGCGGTCGCCGCCGGCATCACGATGAGCTATGTGGAGCTGGGCGGGCGCGCGCTGGCCACCACCCGGGTGCGGCGCAACGTGGTGTGGGATACCGTGCAGTTCTCGCTGAACGGCGTGATGTTCGTGCTGCTGGGCGAACAGCTGCCCGACATCGTACGCGCGGCGCTGCGCGGGCCGGATTTGCCGGTGCCGCGCGACTTCTGGTGGCTGGCGGGGAATGCGCTGGCGATCAGCCTCGGCCTGATCCTGTTGCGCCTTGTCTGGGTCTGGGTCTCGCTGCGGCTGTCGCGCATGGCCGCGCGGCGCGCCGGGCGCGAAGGCATCATGCCCAGGAAACGCCTGATCTTCGCCACCTCGCTGGCCGGGGTGCGCGGCGCGATTACCCTGGCCGGCATCCTGACCCTGCCGCTGGCCCTGCCCGGCGGCGAACCCTTCCCGGGACGCGACCTGGCGGTGTTCCTGGCCAGCGCCGTGATCGTGGTCTCGCTGATCGTGGCCAGCGTCGGCCTGCCGCGTGTGCTGCGCGGACTGGAACTGCCGCCGGAGACGGCGTCCGAGATCGAGGAAGAACGGGCGCGCCAGGCGGCCGCGCTGGCGGCGCTCGGCGCCATCGACATGGCTGGCCACCCGACGCCCTTCGACGAAAAGGATGCCGACATCCACGCCAGCGCCGCCGAGCAGGTGCGCGGCCTGTACCAGCACCGGCTCGGCGGCGGCTCCGGCGACGGCACCCATCCGGCGCGGGTGCGGGTGGCCGAGGAAGCGGAACGCCACTACCGGCTGGCGGCCCTTAGCGCCGAGCGCAAGGTGCTGCAGCAGATGGCGCGCCACGGCCAGCTGTCCGACGAGACGGCGCGCCGGCTGGTGCAGGAGATCGACCTGGTCGAAGCGCGCTACCGCTCCCCCGGCACGCATTAGGCGCGCTACGTTAGCTTCCGAACGGCGCCCCTGGCGGCTTCGGCGTAGGATCGGGCGACCAGATTCGAGGAGCCCCACATGCACAGCGAAGACCACGGCAGCGCCGACAACCCGCTCAGCGATCCACCCGCCGCCGCCAAGGCCGCGGGCTTGCGCTACGTGCTCGACGACCGGCCGGGCATCCGGCGCGAAAAACAGGGGGATGGCTTTCGCTACCTCGACGCCGGCGGCGATGCCGTCACCGACGAGAGCACGCTGGGGCGCATCAAGTCGCTTGTCATCCCGCCCGCCTGGACCGATGTGTGGATCTGCTCCCAGGCCAACGGCCACCTGCAGGCCACCGGGCGCGATGCGAAGGGGCGCAAGCAGTACCGCTACCACCCGAAATGGCGCAACGTGCGCGACGAGGTGAAATACGAGCGCATGCTGAACTTCGGCCAGGCGCTGCCGGCCATCCGCAAGGAAGTCGACCGCGCCCTGTCCCTGCCCGGCATGCCGCGCGAGAAGATGCTGGCCACCATTGTCTACCTGCTCGAGGCGACCATGATGCGAGTCGGCAATGAGGAATACGCGCGCACCAACAAGTCCTTCGGCCTGACCACGCTGCGCAACCGCCACGTCAAGGTGGACGGCAGCGACGTCGAGTTCCGGTTCCGCGGCAAGAGCGGCGTCTATCACAAGGTGCAGGTGCACGACCGCCGCGTGGCGCGCATCATCCGGCGCTCGCGCGACCTGCCCGGCCAGGAGCTGTTCCAGTACATCGACGACGAGGGCGAAACCCACAGCATCGATTCCAGCGACGTCAACGACTACCTGCGCTCGATCACCGGCGAAGACTATACCGCCAAGGATTTTCGCACCTGGTCGGGCACCGTACTGGCCGCGCTGGCGCTGCAGGAATTCGAGAAGTTCGATTCCGAGGCCCAGGCCAAGAAGAACATCGTGCGCGCCATCGAGTCGGTGGCCGAGAAGCTCGGCAACACGCCGACGGTCTGCCGCAAGTGCTACGTGCACCCGGTGGTGCTCGACGCCTACCTCGACGGCACGGTGCTGGAAGTCATGCGCGAACGCACCGAGCAGGAACTCATGGACGACCTGCATGCGCTGCAGCCGGAGGAAGCCGCGGTGCTGGCCATGCTGCAGCAGCGCCTGCGCCACGAGCAGGAGGTGGAACAGCAGCGCAAGCGCGAACCCAAGAGCGCCAAACCGAAGAAGGCCGCGCGCGCCCCACGGCGCCCGGCCGCCAACCAACAGATGAGAGGAGCCGCATGAGCAAGGATCAAGCATCGGCGTGGACCATCGAGCAGGTGGCCACTTTCGATCATCAGGTCACGGGCGTATCGGTATCGGAAGACAACCGCATCTTCGTGAACTTCCCGCGCTGGACCGAGGACAGCGCGGTGTCGGTGGCGGAAGTCGGCAAGGATGGGGCGCTGCGCCCCTACCCCGACGAACAATGGAACGCCTGGCGCAATGCGCGCAAGGACGAACTGGAGCCGGGCGAGCACTGGGTCTGCGTACAGAGCATCGTGGCCGATGGCCGCGGCAGCCTGTGGGTGCTGGATCCGGCGGCGCCGGCCCAGGCCCACCTGGTCTCCGGCGGCGCCAAGCTGGTCCAGATCGACCTGGCCGGCGACAAGGTCAAGCGCAGCATCGCCTTCGACGAAGAAGCGGCGCCGCAGGGCTCCTACCTCAACGACGTGCGCTTCTCGAAAGACGGCAAGCATGCCTTCATCACCGATTCCGGCGTGGTCGGCGCGATCCTGGTAGTGGACCTGGAAGCCGGCAAGACCGTGCGCCTGCTCGACGGCCATCCGACCACGCAAATGAAGAAGGGCTTGACCGTCAAGGCCGACGGCGAGGAGCTGCGCCGCCCGGACGGACGCGGCGTGGAGTTCTCGGCCGACGGCATCGAGTTGTCCAGCGACGGCCGCTGGCTGTACTGGCAGGCGATCAAGGGCGATACGCTGTACCGCATCGATACCGGCTTCCTGACCGGTAAGGGCATGCAGGGCGGCGATGTCGGCGACCAGGTCGAGGAATTCGGCAAGAATGGGGTCTCGGACGGCCTCTTGATCCCGCGCGGGACCAATAAAATGCTGCTCAGCGCGGTCGAGGACGATGCGGTGAAGGTGCGCGATCTCGACCAGGGACCGTCCGGCCGGCCGGAAGTACTGGTGCAGGACCAACGCCTGCGCTGGCCGGACACCTTCACCCAGGGCCCGGACGGCACGGTCTACGTGACCACCTCGCACATCCAGGATTCGGCTTTCTTCAAGCCGGACGCGCCGCCCGCCCTGCCTACCCAGTTGTGGAAACTGACAGGTGGACGGTTCTGAGCCTTACTTGACGAAGTAGCCGGACACCTTCCAGCTGCCGTCCGCTTCGCGCATCGGGACCACGGTCTCGGTGCCGGCGCGGGTGGCGAATTCAGTCCGGTACTCGATCACGACATACTCGCCCTCGGGTGCGCCGGGCAACTTGAGCGTGTGCTGGGCCCTGGCCAGCGTGCGCGACTTGACGGCGCCGAGCGGCGCGCGCGCCCCGCGCAGGGCCTCGTTCCAGCGTTCCTGGCTCACCAGGCCGCGAAAAGTCGCCGCCCCCTCCTTCCAGCTCCCCGCATAGTCACCGGCGTCGACCTGCGCCAGCCAGACTTCGGCGGCCTTGGTGGCTGCCTGCGTGGCGGCGGGAGAATCCTGCGCGCCGGCAGGCTGGGCGAACGCGGCGATGGACAACAGGATGGCGGCAAAGCGCATGGCAGCTCCCGGTAGTGGACAAGATCTGTCCAGCATACCGGAAAGCGGATGCGACTTTATCGCAAATTATTGCTTCAGCTTAAGCCGACTTGGCCTGGAACTCGGACGATGCAATATCGGCCAGGTCGCACAGCGCCTGCAGTTCGGCCGTGCGCAGGCGGCGCGGCTCGCGATCGATGACGCACAGCGTGCCCATCGGCAGGCCGGAACGGTCGCGCAGCGGCACCCCGGCGTAGAAGCGGATGTGGGGCTCGGCCAGCACCAGCGGATTTTCGCGGAAGCGTTCGTCGGTGGCGGCGTCTTCGACCATGAAGGGCGCGTCCTGCAGGATCGCGTGCGAACAGAAGGCCCATTCGCGCGGGGTTTCCTGCGGGCCCAGGCCGATGCGCGCCTTGAACCACTGGCGGCGCGCGGTCAGGAGCGAGACCAGCGCGATCGGCGAACCGGTCACGGTGGCTGCCAGGCGAACGATGCGGTTGTAGCGCTCTTCCTGCGGGCTGTCGACCAGGCCCGATGCCGCGAGCACGGCCAGGCGGCGCGCTTCGTCCGGATGGGTCGGATAGCTTTCGCCGCCCTGCAACAGGAATTCGGGATCGGTCGGCGCCTGCACCAGGGTCTCGCCGGAGAGCGCGCCCGAGAGCGGGCCCGCCCGGTCCAGCATGGCCTGGATGGTGCTTTGCCGGGTACGGCGGTGCCCGCCCGGGGTTTTCCACGAGGGGATGGCGCCGCTCTCCATCCACAGCTGAACAGTACTGGTCGCAACACCCAACATCCGGGCTGCGGCACTGGTGGTGAGGATCGGATCCTCTTCGGTGAACTTGCTCTGCATTAGCGGTCCTATAGATTTCAAGAGTATAGCCGATTTGCCGAAAATTCTCATCTTTAAGGCTTGCCTAAGAATTCATGTTCTGATATACACAATTCCGTCAAAAAAAATTGACTAAAAGAAATTGAACTAAATTAAATAATCGATTTGAACAAATCTAATTAACCGGACAAGCCCGGTTCAATACCGCGCACGATACAGATTTGCTGAAAAGAAAGTTGATTGAACACAATACAATTGACAGGTTTTGCTGACAACACTCCTTGTCACTCCCCCAACAGTCTATTGCCTTAGAAAAAAACATGAACGTCTTCAAGCATACGGGCATCGCCACAAAACTTTACGCGGCGTTTTCGCTGATCCTGGTGGTCACACTGGTCCTCGCCGCATTCTCCGTTGCAAGCGTCAACAGTATCGAGCGTGCCCTGCATACGGCCGACGACATGCGCAACGCCGAACTCGAACCCCTGTATGCGGCGCGCGAGGCCTTGGCCCAGACCGGCATCGCGGCGCGCAACGCGTATATCTTCAAGGACGATGCCGCCGCACGCCGCGAGCTCGACCTCGTCGACAGCCAGAAGGCGCAGTACCTGGCCGCCCTCACCCGCCTGGACGCCGTCCTGGCCGAACACCCCCAATACAAGAAAGTCCGCGCGGGCATGCACACCATGGCGCGCGAACTGGAACGGCCGCGCTCCTATCGCGCCAGCGGCGACCTGGAAGGCTTCGGCGCCTTTCTGGTCAATGAATGCAGCCCGCTGCGGCGCCAGATCGTGGCCGACATCGAGGTCCTGCTCAATGAGCTGCAGGCCCACACCGCCGATACGGTTGCCATGTCCAACGCTGAGGCATCGAGTACCCGGTACTGGATCACGGGACTGAGCGCAGTCGCGGTCGCCCTGTGCGTGATCGTGGCCGTGGTGCTGGTGCGCAGCCTGGTCGGCCAGCTTGGCGGCGAGCCCGCCTACGCGACCAGCGTCGCGCGCGCCATCGCCGAGGGCGAACTGCAGCACCCGGTCGATACCACCCGCGCCCGTCCGTCCAGCCTGCTGTTCGCGATGAGCGCCATGCGCGACGGCCTGAGCGGCATCGTCGGCAAGGTGCGCGGCGGGACCGACGCGATCGCCTCGGCCTCGTCGGAGATCGCTTCGGGCAACCTGGATCTGTCGACCCGCACCGAGACCCAGGCCGCGGCCCTGGCCCAGGTCGCCAGCTCGATGAAGCAGCTGATCGAATCGGTGCGCCAGAACGCCGACTACGCGGCCCAGGCCAGCGCACTGGCCGGCGACGCGTCCAGCATCTCGGTCAAGGGTGGCGCCGCGGTCGATGAAGTGGTCACCACGATGCAGCTGATCGACGCCTCGTCCAAGAAGATCGTGGACATCATCGCGGTCATCGACGGCATCGCCTTCCAGACCAATATCCTGGCCCTGAACGCGGCGGTCGAAGCGGCGCGCGCCGGCGAACAGGGACGCGGTTTCGCCGTGGTGGCGAGCGAGGTCCGCAACCTCGCGCACCGCTCGGCGGCAGCGGCCAAGGAGATCAAGGCCCTGATCGAGGATTCGGTGGACAAGGTCGGCCTGGGCGCGGCGCTGGTCGGCCAGGCGGGAGACACCATCCGCCAGGTGGTCGAGGGCGTGCACCGCGTCACCGACATCATGGGCCAGATCAGCAGCGCGACGGGCGCCCAGCGCGCCGACATCGAGCGCGTCGACGAAGAGATTTCGCGCCTGGACGAGATGACGATCCAGAATGCGGCCCTGGTCGAGGAAGCGGCGGCCGCTGCGCAGTCGCTGCAGACCCAGGCGGCGGAGCTGGCGGCGGTGGTGAATACCTTCCAGCTGGAAGAGTCGGGTACGCAGCACCAGCAGCCCTACCAGCCGCAGCGCCGGCTGATCCGCGCGGCCTGATCCGGCACCCAGGCATGGGCGGCGCTGCCGCCCTGCTCAGCCCTCGCCGGGGTGGTTGAACACCTGGCGCAGGTAGGCCAGGAAGGTCTCATCGGTGCACATCGACTTGCCCGGCGTGTCCGACAGCTTGGCTACCGGCTGTCCGTTGCAGTGGGTGAGCTTCATGACGATGTTTAGCGCCGGGTAAGGCGTGTCGTTGGTGAGCTTGGTGCCGATGCCGAAGCCGAGCATGGTGCGGTCGGCGAAGTGGCGGTACAGAGCCAGCGCCTTGGGCACCGTCAGCGCGTCCGAGAACACCATGCGCTTGGTGCGCGCATCGATGCGCAGGCGCGCGTAGTGCGCCAGCGCCTTTTCGCCCCACTCCACCGGGTCGCCCGAATCGTGGCGCAGGCCGTCGAACAGCTTGGCGAAATACAGGTCAAAGTCGCGCAGAAACGCATCCATGCCGACCACGTCGGTGAGCGCGGTGCCGAGGTCGCCCCGGTATTCCTGCACCCAGTCTTCCAACGCCGCCTTCTGGAAGTCGCGCAGGCGCACCCCGAAGGCCTGATAGGCCTGCAGGTACTCATGGGCCATGGTCCCGATCGGCACCAGGTTGTATTTATGCGCCAGGTAGACGTTCGAGGTGCCCTTGAAAAACTGCGGCAGCTCGCGCGCCATGGTCGCCACCACCTCGTCGTGCCACTCGCCCGAGAAGCGCCGGCGCACGCCGAAATCAAAAAACTCGAAGGGCGTGGCGCGCGGCGGCTCCTGCTCGAAGGCACGCAGCTCGTCGATCTTCTGCTGCAGGCGCACCCGTGCTTCGGCAATGGCCGCCTGCTGATCGAAGCGGCGGAAATACAGCTCGTTGACGATGTAGAGCACGAAGATCTCGAAGCCCATCACGTGCACCAGCGGACCGGTGGCGCGGATGCGCAGGTGCGGGCCGTCGGTCTCGACCTGGATGAACTTGCGCTGGAAACGGAACAGCGTAAGCAGGTCGGCGAAATCGCTCCGGATGAAGCGCAGGCCGCGCAGGTAGGCGATCTCGTGTTCCTGGAACATCAGCGAACAGAGATGATCCAGCTCGCGTTCGACCTCCTCCTTCAGTTCGGCCAGCGGATAGGCCGGCTGGTTCCGGCACAGGAATTCGTACTCGCCCACCGCGTCCGGATGGCTGTGCAGGAGGGCCTGCCACATGGTGAACTTGTACAGATCGGTCTCGAGCAGGCTGCGGACGACAGGTTTCATCGCTGTCCTTCAGGCGGTGAAGTTCTTCGGCGCGCGGTTCTTGACGCGCTTCTTCGGCGCCAGCATGGTGCCGGTGCAGCCCGGCGTGCCGCAGCGGCAGGCGAACAGCTTCTTCAGCGCCGGGGTGTGGCGCTCGTCGTAGATCAGCGCGTAGTTGTAGTTCAGCTCTTCGCCCGGTTCGATGTCGCGCATCGCGTGAATGTAAACACGGCCGTCGTCTTCGAAGGCTTCGCAGTTGGGCGAGCAGGCATGGTTGATCCAGCGCGCCGCGTTGCCGCGGCTGCCGCCGTCGATCACGCGCCCGTCGGCCAGGGTGAAATAAAAGGTGTGGTTGATCGGGCCGCCGGCCTTGGCCGCGCGCTCCGTCGCTTCGTCCCAGGTGATGCGCTCGCCCCGGTACTCGATGATGCGTTCGCCGGCGCCGATGGGCTTGAGCGCAAAGACGCCGTTGCCGTGGACGGGGGACTTCCTGACTTCGTAGGCAGGGCTGGACTTGGCGGCGGTCGTGGTCATCGCGGTGGGATCGTGGGCTGGTTATGGAAGCGATTGCTATTATGGTACCAATCGCGCCCGCGATGCCGCACATTTTGCGCAGCGCGGCAAGGCGACACCGCGCAGTCATGCAGCATGCGCATGCTCGCATCCGCGAGGTGTTCCCGCCAGCCGAGGACGAGGATCTCGGGAACCGTCGCGCGCAGCGTCACATCGCTGTTCTCGAACACACCGCGCTTCCCGGTTCTAACTCGCCATGGCAGCGGCTTCGCCCAGCATCAACAGGCTGGCTAGCAGCGCCGCCGTCCCGGCCGCCATGCCGCCGGCCACCAGGCGCCGCCACTGCGCATTGCGTTCCAGGATGCGCTTCACAAGGCGGCGTTTGCCGCGCGTCTGCATGCGGCGCCGCACCTGCAAGGCTGCATCGGCTTCCACCATCTCGTTTCGACTACGTTTCATGTTCTCTCCTTTGTTCCTTTATGCCGTCAGGCGCCTGCCGCTGCCGGTGCGTCGGAGCGCCAGTACGTCGAGGGCGTCGGTGCCCAGATCGGGCGCGAGCAGCGCGGCCCGCATTTGCGGTGCCGGGCTGACCAACAAGACAAGCGATGCTGATGAATGGGGCTCGGGAGAACCAAGCGGTTCTCGCCGAGCCTAGGGAAGGCAGGCGAGATCGCGCGTCGAACGTTGCGCGAGACGAGCGTGGAAGACGCTCAGTCCGAGCGAGAGTGGAACATGCAGCTTGCGCGCGGCGGCGACATCGGCCCCGGCGCGCGCAGTGCGCACGCTGGAGGAAGTGTCGATGCCGAAGGAGGAAATGCAGCGCATGCCTGGGTTACATTCATGAGGTGGAGTCGCGACCAGTATAGCCCACCTGCTTTTTTCGTCAACCCGGCGCTAGCCTGCGAAGTCTTCCTCGCGGTACTCGACGCCCTCGCCTGCCTGCCCATTGCGTCCCGCTTCTTCCTTGCGCAGTTCGACGCGCCGGATCTTGCCCGAGATGGTCTTGGGCAGTTCGCGGAACTCGATGCGGCGGATGCGCTTGTACGGCGCCAGCCTCTCGCGCGCAAAGGCGAACAGCGAGGCCGCCACCTCGCGCGATGGCAGGACGCCCTGGCGCAGGGTAACGAAGGCCTTGGGCACCGACAGCTTGAGCGGGTCGGGACTCGGCACGATGGCCGCTTCGAGCACGGCCTCGTGCTCGATCAGGACGCTCTCCAGCTCGAAGGGACTGATGCGGTAGTCCGAGGACTTGAACACATCGTCGTTGCGGCCGACGTAGAAGTAGTAGCCGTCCGTGTCGACCGTGGCGGTGTCGCCCGTGTGGTAGTGACCCGCGCGCATCACGGCGGCAGTCTTTTCCTCGTCGCCCTCGTAGCACATCATCAGTCCCAGCGGGGCCGGCGCCAGCGACAGCGCGATCTCGCCTTCCTGCGCCGGCTGATCGTCGATGTCGAGCAGCGCCACCCGGTAGCCCGGCAGCGGTCGGCCCATGGAGCCGAGCTTGATTGGCTGGCCTGGCGAATTGCCGATCTGGCAGGTGCTCTCGGATTGGCCGAAGCCGTCGCGGATGCGGATGCCCCAGGCTGTTTCCACCTGCTCGATCACTTCCGGATTGAGCGGCTCGCCGGCGCCGACCAGTTCGCGCAGCGGCGGCTTCCAAGCGTTCAGGTCTTCCTTGATCATCATGCGCCACACGGTCGGCGGCGCGCACAGCGAGGTGACGCCGCAGCGGACGATGGTGTCGAGCGCCGCCTTGCTCGAAAAGCGCTCGTAGTTGTAGACGAAGATGGTGGCGCCGGCGTTCCAGGGTGCGAAGAAGCAGCTCCACGCGTGCTTGGCCCAGCCGGGCGAGGAGATGTTCCAGTGGACGTCGCCCTGCTGCAGACCGATCCAGTACATGGTCGACAGGTGGCCGACGGGATAGCTCTGGTGGCTGTGCAGCACCAGCTTGGGCTTGGCCGTGGTGCCGGAAGTGAAGTACAGCAGCAGCGGGTCGGTGGCGCGGGTTTCGCCCTCCGGGGTGAACACCGACAGCACGTCGCGGCTGGCGGCAAAATCGCGCCAGCCATCCGGCTTGCCGCCCACCGCAATGCGGGTAAAGCTGCCGGCCATGCCGTCGAACTTGGCCGCTTCCGAGGCCTGGGCGATGACGTGCCTGATGCGCCCGCGCTCCAGCCGGTCCTGCAGGTCGGCGCCGGAGACCAGCATGGTGGTCGGTACCAGCACGGCGCCGAGCTTGATCCCGGCCAGCATGATCTCCCACAGCTCGACCCGGTTCGGCAGCATCAGGAGCACGCGGTCGCCACGGTTGACGCCGCACAGGCGCAGGTACTCGGCCACCTGGCAGGAACGCGAGGCCATGTCGGCAAACGAGATCTTCTGCTCGCTGCCGTCTTCTTCGACCACCCACAGCGCCGGCGCGTGGTTGTCCTTCGCCATATGGTCGAAGTAGTCGAGCGCCCAGTTGAAGGCATCCAGCTGGGGCGCCTGGTAGCCGTGGTAGGCGGTCTCGTAGTCGAGGCGGTGCTGCTGCAGGAAGTCGCGCGCTTGCAGGAAGCGCTGGGTCGGCGTCATGGTGTCTCCCGATGGCTGTGGCCTGGCTGTTCGTGGCCATTCTGCCATGATTTCAGTTGCGGTGGTCGGCAACCGACCACCGCACGAATCAGTCGCGCCTGAGGGCGGTGACGCGCATCTCGCCGGCCGGCTCCATCATGTCGATGACGCGGCAGTCGCCGCACATGCGCAGGCGGTCGAGGTGGCCGCTGAAGGCCGGGTGCGAGGCCAGCCGACCCAGCATGTTCTCGACCATCTGCAGCGTGCCGAAAGGCTTGTCGCAGCGGATGCAGTGGAAGGGCTCAGACTGGTTGAGCACGACGGCCTGGCCGCGCGACTCCATAAAGGAGAGGCGCGGCGCGAGGGTGATCGCGTTCTCCGGACAGGTAGCGGCGCACAGGCCGCACTGGACGCAGTTCTTCTCGATGAAGCGCAGCAGCGGCGCGCCCTGCCCGTCCTGCAGCGCGCCCGCCGGGCAGGCGCCGACGCAGGACATGCACAGGCTGCAGGCCGACTTGTTGACCTCGATGGCGCCGAAAGGGGCGCCCGCGGGCAGCGCCACCTGTTCCGGCTTTTGCGGAGCGTGGCGGTGCAGGTGTTCGAGTGCGTAGTCGAGGGTGTTGCGCTTGTCGTTCGCCAGGTGGAACAGCGCCGGCGCCGATGGCACCAGCCCGCGCGGCGCATGGCGCAGGGCCACCGCCAGCTCTTCCGGCGCGCCCGCGCGCAGCAGCTGGAAGTGCGGCCCCTCGTAGCCGAGGCCATCCAGCACCGCCTGCGCGATGGCCATCTGCTGGTCGAGCGCGGCGATGTACTGCGGCGCTTCCTGGTCCGTCGTCAGGACCGCGACGCCGGCAGCGCCATAGGCCACCGCGGCGAACCAGACGTCGATGCCGGTCGAGGCGGTGTGCTGCAGCGCCAAGGGGATGACCCGCCCCGGCACCGATTCGCCAAGCTGGGCGATCAGCGCCGCGCCCTGTTCCGGATCGTGCAGCAGGAACACCGGCTGCTCGCCGCCCGCTTCGTGATAGGAGCGCAGCGCCGCCTGCATGCGCTTGCCGGTCAGCGCGGCCGGCGGGAAGGCGTAGCTGATGGCGCCGGTCGGGCAGACCGTGGAGCAGGCGCCGCAGCCGGCGCACAGGTAGGGATTGACCTTGATCCTGTCGCCATCGTCATGGATCGCTTGGGCCGAGCAGATCTCGATGCAGGCGCTGCAGCCCTTCTGGCCATTGCGGCCATGGGCGCAGGTGCGTTCCTTGTACGAGAAATACTTCGGCTTTTCGAAGTCGCCGACCATCTCGAGCATGGTCTCGACGGCGGTGAGGCGCGCGGCCTCGTCGTAGCCGGGCGCGTAGTAGCCGTGCGGGCGCTGGTGGCTGGCGATCAGGCGGGCCGGACTCAGGTCGAGCACCAGGTCGTAGCGGCCCTGCTCCACCGGCTTCCCCGGCGCCTGCCAGCGCGCTTCAAACGCGCCCAGCCAGCCGGCCACGGCGACCGTGCGCGCCACGTGCACCGGATACGGACGGACGGGCAGACTGTCCTGGCTGTCGAGCAGCAGGACAGTGACGGGCAGCGCACTTGCCAAGCGGTCGGCCCAGGGCAAGGCCTGCTCAAGCGAGCCGACCACCAGGGTGCGGCCGCTGGAGCGGTAGTCGACCGTGACCGACGGCTCGAATACGGGAAGCGCATCGGCAGCCAGGATGGCGGCGCTGCGCGCCTGCGCATTGCGGGCCTCCTGGCCTGGGTCGATCGAAGGACTGTCGGTAAAGCGGATGTTCATGCGTTCCCTTGTTGTGTGGACGGCGGCGCCTGTTCCGAGGCCTGTTCCTGCGCAGCTTCGGCTTCGGCACGCTCGGCCTGCTCTTCGAACAGGCGCGACAGCACGCCAGGGGCGTGCTTGAGCGAAGCGAGCATGCCGGGCGGGAGCGGCGCTGCCTTGTTGTAGTCGTTCATGTACATATCGAGGCCGTCGATCGCATTGAAGTGCGGATCGGCGAACAGCTTCTTGAGGGCCAGCCGCTGGACGGACTTGTCCACGCCTTTCGCAACGAAAGCGGAAAAATCGGCGTCCGGGGTGAGCTTGGCGACATCATCCATGGTCGGAAGCGGCGCCGGGGGCGCGGCTTCCGCCTCGCTCTCGACGGCCACCGGCACCACGACGGGCGCCGGCACTGGCTGCGCCTGTTCCGGCTCACCGCCGGTCGACTTGAGCCGCGCCCAGCGCCGCAAGAATCCTTCGTCTGACATCGCTGGTTCGCTCATCCGTGCTCGCGGCCGCGTCGGCCCGGAGCCTTGGGCTGGTAGTGCTCACGCAGGTAGCCGGCCACCCAGGCGTAGATCTCGGCCGGCATGGCCACGCCGTCGGCCTGCTCGCCGGAGTCGAACATGCGGGTACCCTCGACGTAGCTGACCGAGGCGCGCACGGGAATCGCCTTGCCCTCTTCCATGCGCCACAGTACGAAGACCTTCGAATCGGGCGCCATGCAGTTCTCGTAGTAGCCGTCGTTCTCGTCGGTATACAGCTCCAGCTCGAGGCCGGAGACGAGGTAGTAGTCGCGCTCCGGGCTTTGGCTCAGCACCTTCAGGCGCGGCAGTTCGCCGCGGTCCGGCACGACGCCGACCGCCGCCCAGGCCTCGTCGGCCCAGCGGTGCTGGACGGTGCGGCGCTGCATGATCACCGCGATTGGCATGCTGCCCATTTTCATTGCTTGTTCGCCGTCTTGGGGGAGTGTTCCTTTTCCACCGCCGGCCCGACGCCTTTCGGCACCGACTTGGTGGGAACCTTTTTGACGTCCTCGCTGGGCGCCGCGGTACCGAGCTTCTCGCTCTTGATCGGCACGTTGGCCGCGTTCAGCGCCTGGCGGCTGTTGGGCGCGGCGCCGGTGGCGGGCGCGGCGGCGGACGAACCCGGAGCGGCATTCGCCGGCGGAGCCGCGGGGATGCCGGCATTCGGCGGCGTCACGCCCGGCGGCACCATTCCGGCCGCGGCCGCGGCGCGTGCGGCGCCCGGTGCCGCGGCCCCCGGCGCCGTCTGGTTGGCGACCTGCCCCGGCGCCATCGTGCCCTGGCCGGCGATGCCTGCCGCACCAAGTGGCGGCGTGGCGCTGGACGCACCCGCGGCGCCTGGCGCGGCGGCCGCCGGGGCGGCGGCGATGGTGACGGGTGGATTGACGCGCCAGCCCTTGCTTGGCGCCTGCTGCCGCCAGCGCGTGCTGAGCGCATCCATCGAGGCCATCAAGGCTTCCTTTTCCTTCGCCGCCTTGGCGTCGGCGGCGGCCTTCTTGGCGGCCGCCGCTTCCTGCTGGGCCGGAGTCAGGGGCGGCAGCGCCGCCCAAGAGGCGGCGCTGCAGGCCAGCAGGCCGGCGAGCACGCAGCCGAGGCGATTCAAGTTGTTCATTGCTTGGCTCCCAGTGTGCCGGGCGCGGCGGCGCCCTGCGGGGCGGTGTTGGTGGCGGCCGGGGCTTCCACGCTGCCGGGAGCCGGCGCCTGGGTGCGACCATGGTCGCCCGGCTGCGTCTGCGTGCCCGGCTGGGCGCCGGACGGCGGCGTGACGCCGGACGTTGGGCCCTTGCCGGTTTCCTGCACGGTGCCACCGGTGGCGGCGCCCGAGGTATTGCCGCCGGAGCCGCCCGCGATGCCCGGCGTGCCGCCGGCATAGGTGGCGTCGGTCACCGGCTTGGCGGTGCTGGCGATGATGGCGCCGCTGGTGCGCCCGCCGGCGCTGACTTGCCCCGGGTATTTTGTCTGTTCGATGCCGCCGACGCTGGTATGGCGGCCGCGGTCGCAGCCGCTCGCCAGCGCTGCAAGCAGGATTGAACCGGGAATCAGGATGGTCGATGCTTTCATGGTGCTCCTCAATGCGCCGGTCCGGGGCGCGGCGCCGGGCGTCCCGGGGTGCTGTCCGGATGGGGCCGGTGCGCCGGGTCGGTCGCGGTGCCGTTCTGGACTTGCTCGTACCACAGCGCGTGGTGCGCTGCGGCCCAGTTCTCGTCGACCGTGCCCTCGCGCATGGCCTGGTAGGCGCCCGGCGTGCCCCAGGTGCCGATGTAGATATGGCCCATGGCGGCGGCGATGTACAGGGCCGCGCCGGCCACGTGCAGGTAGTTCGCCAGCTGCAGCACCCAGCGGGTCTGGCCGAAGGTGACGAAGTCCAGGATCAGGCCGCTGATCGACATGACGATGCCCAGCAGGGTCACGCCCAGCCAGAACCAGGCTTTTTCACCGGCGTTGAAGAAGCCGGCCGGCACGTGCTTGTGCGACACCAGGCCGCCGCCCTGCTTCACCCACTGCCAGTCGACCCGGCTGAAGAAATTGCGGCGCAAGAAAGTAATGAACATCAGCACCGAGCAGATGATGAACAGCGGCCCGACGAAGTTGTGCAGGTATTTCGAGATGATGGCGAACCAGGAGAACAGGTCGTGGCCCATCCAGGGCAGCATGATCTTCTTGCCGTACATGATGATCAGGCCGGTGATCGCCAGCGCGATGAAGCTGTAGGCCGTGGCCCAGTGCACGTGGCGTTCCCAGTTGGTGAAGCGCTTGATTCGTCGCCCGGATGCCGGCTCTTCGCGCGCCGGGCCGATCGTGTTGTAGAAGATGAAGATCAGGAGCGGCACCCCGAGCAGGATGAAGCCGGCGATGGTGGCGAGCGGGCCGTTGCGCAGATGGCGCCAGGTATTGCCGCCGCGCTGGACGATGACGTTCGCTTCGGTGGCACCGTACTGGCCCAGGAAGTGGCGGTCGATGTGGACCCGGCCGGACGAGGGGTTGGTCAGGCCGGGCTCGGGCACCACCGAATCGCCCTCGATCTGGAGCATGGTCTGCTCCTCGGCGTAGGCCGGTTCGGCTTTCTTGTTGGGCACGCCGCCCCAGGCGGATGGCAGCAACAAGGCCAGGACGAGGCCGACGATCAGTGCCAGCGTGATACGCATGGAGTTGGCTCGCATGGTCCGCTCCTCAGGGGTTGGCCCGGTTGTACTCGTTCTGCTTCATGCCGCGGTTCTGGATCGTGGCCGACCAGGCCAGGCGGTCGTTGTGGAAGCGGGTCTGGAAATGCCGGTTGTCTTCCTTGCCGGCGTATTCGCCGCGCAGCCACTCGGGGTGCTGGTCGACTTCGAGGCAGCCCGCCAGCAACAGCGGCAAGGCCAGTATGCAGTAGCGGAGCTTGTTCATTGCGGGAACCTCCCCGGCTCGTTCTGGACGTCGCCGATGTTCTGGTTGACGCGCGGCAGGTCGCCCTTGGCCTTGACTTCGCCGCCGCGTTTCGGGCGGCCGTAGGCGATCTTCCAGCCCCACAGTTCGGGACCGTAGCCGCGGGTCTCGACGCGCTGGCGGTAGATGTCGGCGATCTGCTGCGCTTCGCCGCCCAGCAGGGCCTTGGTGCCGCACATCTCGGCGCAGGCCGGCAGCTTGCCTTCGGCGATGCGGTTGCGGCCGTACTTCTTGAATTCCGCTTCCGACGTATCCGGTTCCGGGCCGCCGGCGCAGAAGGTGCACTTGTCCATCTTGCCGCGGTGATTGAAGATGCCGGTCTCCGGGAACTGCGGCGCCCCGAACGGGCAGGCGTAGTAGCAGTAGCCGCAGCCGATGCACTGGTCCTTGCTGTGCAGGACGATGCCGTCCTCGGTGTGGTAGATGCAGTTGGTCGGGCACACCGCCAGGCAGGGGGCGTCGGTGCAGTGCATGCAGGCCACCGACACCGAGCGCTCGCCCGGGATGCCGTCGTTGATCGTCACCACGCGGCGCCGGTTGATGCCCCAGGCCAGTTCGTGCTCGTTCTTGCATGCGGTTACGCAGCCGTTGCAGTCGATGCAGCGCTCTGTATCGCAAATAAATTTCATCCTCGCAGCCATGCCACCCTCCTCTGCTGTTTTCTATGTGTGCCTCAGGCCTTGACGACCCGGCACAGCGATACCTTGGTTTCCTGCATCATCGTCACGGCGTCGTAGCCGTAGGTCCAGCCCGTGTTGATGGCTTCGCCGCGCACCGTCGGCGCCCCGCCTTCGGGGTAGTGGCGCTCGAGGTCTTCGCCCATCCACCAGCCGCCGAAGTGGAAAGGCGCCCAGACCAGTCCGATCGGCACCCGCTCGGTGACCATCGCCATCATCTTCATGCGCGCGCCGGTCGGGGTTTCGACCCATACGTAGTCGCCGACCTTTGCATGGATCTGGGCCGCGTCGCGCGGATTGATCTCGACGAACATGTTCTGCTGCAGCTCGGCCAGCCAGGGGTTCGAGCGGGTCTCTTCGCCGCCGCCCTCGTACTCGACCAGGCGTCCGGAGGTCATGATCAGCGGAAAATCCTTCGAGTAGTCGACTTCCTGCACCGACTTGTACAGGGTCGGCAGGCGCCAGAAGTTGGCCTTGTCGTCGTAGGTCGGGTACTTGGCGACCAGGTCGCGCCGCGGCGAGGCCAGCGGTTCGCGGTGGGTCGGCACCGGATCCGGGAAGTTCCAGACGTTGCAGCGCGCCCGCGCATTCCCGTAGGGCGCGCAGCCGTGGGCGATAACGACGCGGATGATGCCGCCCGACAAATCGGTCTTCCAGTTCTTGCCCTCGGCCATGGCTTGCTCTTGGGGCGTGAGTTCCGCCCACCAGCCCAGCTTCTTGAGGAAGACGTGGTCGAATTCCGGGTAGCCGGTGTCGAGCTGGCTGTCCTTGTTGGTCGAGCCGTCGGCCGCCAGCAGCGACACCCCGTCGTGCTCGACGCCCCAGTTGGCGCGGAACGGCAGTCCGCCCTCGGCCACCGACTTGTTGAGGTCGTACAGGATCGGCGTGCCCGGGTGCTTGAGTTCCGGCGTGCCCCAGCACGGCCACGGCAGGCCGTAGTAGTCGCCCTTGCAGGGACCGTCGTCGGCGCGCATGGTGGTCGGGTTGAAGGTGTGCTTGTTCTCCATGTGGAGCTTCAGGCGCTCCGGCGAACAGCCCGTGTAGCCGATGGTCCAGCACGAGCGGTTAATCTCGCGCAGGATGTCCTCGACCACCGGTTCGTTCATCACCACCTTGATGTTCTTGCACAGTTCGTTGTGGAAGCCGAACTTCTTGGCGAACAGGTACATGATCTCGTGGTCGGTCTTGCACTCGAACAGCGGCATGATGACCCGTTCGCGCCACTGGATGCTTCGGTTGGACGCCGTGCACGAGCCCGAGGTCTCGAACTGGGATGCGGCCGGCAGCAGGTAGACGCCATCGGTGCGGCCGTGCATCGAGGCCGTCATGCTCGGATAGGGGTCGATCACCACCAGCATGTCGAGCTTCTGCATCGCCGCCTTCATGTCCGGCAGGCGCACCTGGCTGTTCGGCGCGTGGCCCCAGTAGAACACGGCGCGCAGGTTGCTCGGCTGGTCGACGTACTTGTTCTCTTCGTTGACCGCGTCGAACCAGCGCGACACCGTGATGCCGGGCTTTTCCATCAGCTCCTTGGAGCCGAAGCGCGACTTGATCCATTCGTAATCCACGCCCCAGACGTTGGCGAAGTGCTTCCAGGCGCCCTCGGCGATGCCGTAGTAGCCCGGCAGCGAGTCGCCGTTGGGACCGACGTCGGTCGCGCCCTGCACGTTGTCGTGGCCGCGGTAGATGTTGGCGCCGCCGCCCGGGACGCCGATGTTGCCCAGCGCCAGCTGCAGGATCGACAGCGCACGCACGTTGGCGGTGCCGACGTGGTGCTGGGTGATGCCCATGCACCAGACCACCGAGGACGGCTTGTTCTTGGCCAGCATCTCGGCAGCCATTTTCACCGAGGCTTCCGGCACGCCGGTGATGTCCGAGACGATATCCGGCGTCCATTTCGCGACTTCCTTGCGCACGTCGTCCATGCCGTAGGTGCGCGCCGCGATGTATTCCTTGTCTTCCCAGCCGTTCTGGAAGATGTGCCACAGGATGCCCCACACCAGCGGGATGTCGGTGCCCGGGCGCACGCGCACGTAGTGGTGGGCGAAGCGCGCGGTGCGGGTGAAGCGCGGGTCGATGACGATCATCTTCGCGCCCAGTTCCTTGGCGTGCAGGAAGTGCAGCATCGAGATCGGGTGCGCCTCGGCCGGGTTGGAGCCGATGAACATCACCGCCTTGCTGTGGTGCAAGTCGTTGAAGGAGTTCGTCATGGCACCGTAGCCGAAGGTCTGGGCCACGCCAGCGACCGTGGTCGAGTGGCAGATGCGCGCCTGGTGGTCGCAGTTGTTGGAGCCCCAGAACGAGACGAATTTGCGCAGCAGGTAGGCCTGCTCGTTGTTGTGCTTGGAGCTGCCGATCACCATCAGGGCGTCGGGGCCGGACTTCTGGCGCAGCTCGATCAGCTTGTCGCCGATCTCGTTGATGGCCTGGTCCCAGGAGATGCGCTGGTACTTCCCGCCCACCAGCTTCATCGGGTAGCGCAGGCGGTGCTCGCCGAAGGCGTGCTCGCGCACCGAGGCGCCCTTGGCGCAGTGCGCACCCATGTTGATGGGCGAATCGAAGGCGGCTTCCTGGCGCACCCAGACGCCATTGGCCACCACCGCGTCGACCGAGCAGCCCACCGAGCAGTGGCTGCAGACGGTGCGCTTGATCTCCGTCGGCACCGGGGCGCCGGGCGCCTGGTCGGCTTTCGCCGGTTCGATCACGTTCAGCGGCAGCTGCCGGGCCAGGGCGCCGGCGCCGGCGGCGACGCCCGCGCCGACCAGGAAGCGGCGCCGTTTCAGTCCGCTGTCACGGACGGTCTTCACAAGGGACATGCTGTGTCTCCGGTTGCGCTCTTCCTGGTGTTACCAGTAGGCGGCGGTCTGGTAGTAACGACGGATGTGCTCGGTCTCGTGGTAGCCGCGCTTGGCCTCGGGCGCGGGCGCCGGTGCGGGGGCCGGCGCTTCCTCGGCCGTAGCGCTGCCGGCGACGACGGCAAGTGCGCCCAGCGGCGCGGCTTTCAGGAAGCTGCGCCGGGTCCGGTCCGGTGCGCTTTCCTGAGCTGTTTGATTCCCTTGCGGTAGCTGTTCCATGCCTGTGCCTCTATGGTTAAACGGGTGTTCCGTCGAGCGCTTCCCCGACCACGAAGGCTTGCGCTTCGATGTCGAGGAAGGCGCCGGCCAGCCGGGCGACCAGCCGGTAGTAATTCGATCCCTCCGCCGCCGCGATGTCGGCCAGGCAGCGCTCGTACCAGGGAGCGATGTGGACCTCGAAGAAGGCTTGCTGCTGCTCCAGCGGCTGGCGCGCAATGCCGGGGGCGCCGGTGATCAGGACGCGCATGGTCTCGCACAGGGCGCCCAGGTGGTCTTCGAACTCGGCGACGCCGCGCACGCGGCCAATGCCGAAGCGCGCCAGGTCGGCGCGCAGCTCCGCCAGCGGGGTGTCGTTCAGGAAGCCGGACAGGTAGCGCGAGCCGTAGGGGTTGACCGGCGGCGTGCCGACGCTGATGAAGAGTGTGTCGAATTCGTTTGCTACCGCATCCGGATCCATGACGCTGGACGCAACCGTCAGGGCCTCCCAGCTTTGCTCCAGCGCCGGGTCGCCCCCTTCGGAGAGGATGGGGTCGGCATGCGCCAGCGCGCCAAGCAAGGCAGCGTCCGGCGCCGCCAGCAGCAGGCGCGACAGCAGTGCGTACAGGTCGGCGCGCGCCTGGTCCTCCCCGGACAGCGGACGGGAAATGTGGATATGCGCAGTGGGTACGGCGGGACGGTCGATCGGCGGCGCGTCGGAAAGGGACACGGTGCTGCTCTCCTGTTAACAAAGCTTATAAGAAGTGTATTCCTCCATAGCGGCAAGCCGCGCACGGTTGGTCTTTTCGCGCCAAGGCTAGCGCATGCCCAGCGCCTGCATCAGGACCCGGATCACATAGGCCACCGCTGCCAGCGTAAACACGCCGCCCAGCCAGAGCGCCGCCATCCAGCCAAAACGCTGCATCCACTCCCGCCGCGTCGCCATCTAGTGGTACCCCGCATCGGCCTTGACCTTGCCGCGGAACACCCAGTACGACCAGCCGGTGTACATCAGGATGATGGGCAGGATGAACAGGGTGCCGACCAGCGCGAAGCCCTGGCTGCTGGGTGGCGAGGCGGCCTCCCAGATCGAGATCGCGGGCGGCACGATGTGCGGCCAGATGCTGATCGCCATGCCGCTGTAGCCGAGGAAGATCAGGGCCAGCGCCGCCACGAAAGGAACGCGGTGGGGATCCCGCGTGAGCGAGCGCAGCAGCAGGACGATGAAGACCAGCACCAGCACCGGCACCGGGGCCAGGAACACGATGTTCGGGAAGCTGAACCAGCGCTGGGCCACCGCCGGGTCGCGCCAGGGCGTCCAGATACTGATGATGACGATCGCGGCCAGCAGCATCAGGGCGAAGGGACGCGCCACCTGCACCATGCGCGCATGCAGCTCGCCCTCGGTCTTCATCACCAGCCAGGTGGCGCCCAGCAGGGTGTAGGCGATCATCACGCCGACGCCGGCCAGCAGCGGGAAAGGCGCGAGCCAGTCGAGCGGCCCGCCGGCATAGCTGCGGCCCGAGACCGTGATGCCGTCGAGGAAGGCGCCCAGCGCCACCCCCTGGAAGAAGGAAGCGACGACGGAACCGCCGATGAAGGCCTTGTCCCACAGGTGCCGCTCGTGTTCCTTGGCCTTGAAGCGGAATTCGAAGGCCACGCCGCGGAACACCAGGCCGACCAGCATGAAGATCAGCGGCAGGTAGAGCCCCGACAGGATGATCGAATAGGCCACCGGGAAGGCGGCCAGCAGCCCTTCCCCGCCCAGCACCAGCCAGGTTTCGTTGCCGTCCCAGACCGGCGCCACGGTGTTCATCATGGCGTCGCGGTCGCGCTTTTTCGGCGTGAAGGGAAACAGCAGGCCGATCCCCAGGTCAAAGCCGTCCAGCAGCACGTACATGAAGACGGCGAAGAAGATGATGACCGCCCAGATGACTGAAGTATCGATGCCCATGCTCAGGTCTCCCGCCGCTCGTCCTTGGACTGGCTTTCCGGTCCCGGATCATCATCGTTGCCGACATCCGCCGCCGACAGCGGCCGCATCGGCGTGCGCTCCTCGCCCGGCCCACCCTGCGGCGGCCGGTTCAGTTCGAAGCGCTGCGGACCCTTGCGGATCATGCGCAGCAGGTACACCGTGCCGGTGCCGAACACGAAAAAGTAGGCGACTACGAACAGGGCCAGGGTCAAGGCCAGCGAAGCGGCCCCGTGCGGCGACACCGCGTCGGCCGTGCGCAGCACCCCGTACACCACCCAGGGCTGGCGCCCGACTTCGGTGGTGGTCCAGCCCGCGAGGATGGCGATCAGCCCGGCCGGCCCCATCCACAGCGCGAAGCGCAGGAACAGGCGCTGCGACCACATGCGCGCTTCCCCTCCCCGCTTGCGCCGCAGCCACAGGCTCCAGGCGCCCAGCGCGATCATGAGCAGGCCCAGGCCCACCATCAGGCGGAAGCTCCAGAACACGATCAGGGAATTCGGCCGGTTCTCGCGCGGGAACTCCTTCAGGCCGGGGATCTGGCCGCCCCAGGTGTGGGTGAGGATGAGGCTGCCCAGGCGCGGTATGCCGACGGCATACTTGGTGCGTTCCTCTTCCATGTCCGGCACGCCGAACAGCAACAGCGGGATCGCGCGGTCGCCTTCGTTCTGCCAGTGCCCTTCCATCGCCGCGATCTTGGCCGGCTGGTGCTTGAGCGTGTTCAGGCCGTGGAAGTCGCCGACGATGGCCTGGATCGGCGCCACGATCAGCACCATCCACATCGCCATCGACAGCATCTTGCGCACCGCCGGGTTGTCGCGCCCCTTGAGGAGCTGCCAGGCGCCGGCCGCGCCGACGATCAGCGCGGTGGTGAGATAGGCGGCGATCACCATGTGCACCAGCCGGTAGGGAAAGGAAGGGTTGAACACGATCGCCAGCCAGTCGGCGGGAACCATGCGCCCGCCCTCGATGGCATAGCCCTGCGGGGTCTGCATCCAGCTGTTGGCGGCCAGGATCCAGGTGGCCGAGATCAGGGTGCCGACCGCCACCGCGCAGGTGGCGGCGAAATGCAGGCCGGGGCCGACCCGGGTCCAGCCGAACAGCATTACCCCTAGGAAGCCCGCCTCCAGGAAGAAGGCGGTCAGCACCTCGTAGGACAGGATCGGTCCCATGATGCTGCCCGCGAACTCGGACAGGTAGCTCCAGTTGGTGCCGATCTGGTAGGCCATCACGATGCCGGACACCACCCCCATGCCGAAGGTGACGGCGAAGATCTTGAGCCAGTAGTGGTACAGGTCGACGTAGACCTGGCGCTTGGTGCGCAGCCAGCACAGCTCGAGCACGGCGAGATAGCTCGCCATGCCGATAGTGATGGCCGGGAACAGGATGTGGAAAGACATCGTGAACGCGAATTGCACGCGCGCCAGATCCAGTGCGGACAAACCGAACATTGACGCTCCTTTTTCTTGGTCGTTCTTCGTTGGCGTGTCCGGAATCTAGCATGCACAATGGGTGCGCACGCTTGGCGAGGGCGATTAAATCGCCCTCCTGTGAGGCTGCGAAACCCATCTGTTTCACTTCCAAAATCTTTCATGCTGTCAGAAAACCGGCGGCCACTGATCCAAATTAATGACCTGTCAGATCGCCCTTAGCGCACCGATGGGCTCGTCTATATTGGCTGACGATTCGAGCCCGGCAGGCGTCAAACCACCCGACGCGCAAGCTTGCCGGCTCGCTATCCGGCGACCCACCCTCTCCCGATCCATGTAGCGCCGGGCACGGCGGCTGGGCCAACCATCGTTCCACGATGTGATGTGAAAGGAATTGCCATGACAAACAAGCAGACCAACCAGGCCGCGACGCGCCTGGCGTCCGGGGCGCGCGCGGCGGAAACGCCCTACGCTTCCTCGGCGCCGACGTCAGCCTTTGCCGAGATCCGGCAGGACGTCGACGCCGGCGCGGTGCGCCAGCTGCTGGGTCCCGCAGTGTCCGGCGGCGCCGTCGAACCCGAACTGGCCGGCACCGGCTCCATCTACCGCCACAACTGGGGCGCCCGGCGCGGCCAGTGGGTGCTGCGCCTCAACTGGTCGGCCATCAACGCGCGCTCGCGCGTGTTCGTGGCGATCGGCGAAGGCGCTGCGGGCGGACCGGACGGCGGCAAGTTCATCGGCTCGGCCCGCTACACCGTGCACAACGTCGCGCCGCGGGCCGGCGGCGTCGATATCTGGGTCAACATCGAATGGAGCAGCGACCTCCTGCTCTACGTCGACTACCTGATCGTCAACCCCTGAACACAAAGGAGAGCATCATGTCGCCAAATGACCGTATTGACCGGGACGCAGCCTTGACCCTCGACCGTCCCTGGACCGCGGGCGAGCCCATCGGCTCTTCCGCCGCCACGGGTCCCTACAGCGAAGCCGAGGCCGACGCCGACGTCGGCGCAGGCAGCCTGCAGCCGGTGCTGCAGGGCAACGGCTTTACCTACCGCCACAACTGGGGCCTGCGGCGCGGCCAGTGGATCCTGCGCCTGAACTGGAGCGAGATCGGCCCGCGTTCGCAGGTCTTCGTCGCCATCGGCGAAGGCGCCGCCGGCGGCCCGGACGCCGGCAAGTTCATCGGCTCGGCCCGCTACACCGTGCACAATGTGGCTCCGCGCGCCGGCGGCGTCGACATCTGGGTCAACATCGAGTGGAGCTCGGACATTGCGCTCTACGTCGACTACCTGATCGTCAACCCGGCCGTCACCGGCAACCGCACGGTTTCGGTGACCGTGCACCGCCACAGCAGCGTGGCGTTGACGGAGGCCGACGCCGACCGCATCCTGGCCGACATGGGCCGCATTCTGCAGGTCGACGACACCGGGCCGGACGTCGCCACCCCGGTGCAGTTCGTCCGCAACGGCGCGGTGCGCGTGCTGCCGGCGAACGTCCCCGGGACCATCCAGACCGCGGCCGACCTGAACGCGCTGCTCACCGCCGGCAGCGGGGTCAAAATCGTGCAGGCCATTCGCTGGTGCGGCGGCCCGGGCGACAACATCATCGGTTGCGCCCCGGTCGGCAGCGCCACGGTGAACGTGGCCGCGGTGCGCTTCACCGCCAACCAGGAGGGCCTGATCTGGGTGCACGAATATGGCCACAACTGCGGCCTGCCGCACCGCACCGACGATCCGCGCGCGGTGATGTACCCGTCGGTTGGCGTCGACCACAACGTGGTCAACGCGGCCGAATCGTCGGCATACCTGAGCGGGCCGCTGACCAAGGTCACCGGCAAGGTGCTGGCCGCCAGCGGCTGCAACTGCGGCACCGGCGACCTCAAGGCCCCGGCGGACGTGCGCGACTTCGTGTCCCAGCACTGGATCGAGGGCGTGCCCTACGAACTGGCCTCGCAGTACGGCGAGGCGGATGCGCGCAAGCTGCTCGACTGGCTGGTCAATGAGCCAGAGAAGCACGAGGAGTTCCTGCCTCAGATCGTGGCCACCCTCGGCTACATCGGCAGCGAGATCGCCGCCCAGCCGCTGATCGACTTCGTGCAGAGCCAGCGTGCGGGACGCGCGGTGTTCAACGCCAAGAACGCCGCCCTGCTGCGCCTGGGCGACCTGGCCAACCGTTCCGGCAGCAAACTGGCGCTGGATTTCCTGCGCAAGGTGGCGAGCGACATCGGCCTGGCCCGCAGCCTGGCCGCGCCGCAGGCGAGCGCCGAGCAACGCGAGGCTGCCCAGAGCGGCGTGACCGCGCCGCAGGCGAGCGCCGAGCAACGCGAGGCTGCCCAGAGCGGCGTGACCGCGCCGACCGCCGAGACCCTGGCGGCCGAGCTGGCGGTGTCCGCGACCTTCGGCCTAGCGCTGGCCGGCACGCCTGAGGCAAAGCGCACCGTCGACGCACTCAAGACCGATCCGAACGCTTTTGCTTCGGTCAACCAGGCTGCGACGGAGGCAGCGGAGATCGCGGAGAAAGTCGTCCAGCAGGGCCGCAACGAGTATTACCGGCTGAAGGCGGAACAGCGCCATCAGCTGTAATCTCCTTACGTAGGTAAACGTGTAGGGTGGCGGCCTAGCCGTCACCCTACACTGCTTTTGGAAAATGAAATACCGGGAACTGTACAGCCGTCTATAATGGCCCGGTCAGTACTCCGTATTTCCGCCATGAACCAACCCATGTCCATGCCGGGCGAATCGCCCCCCATTATCCAGGCCCTCAAGACCAGCTGCGGCGCCTGCAGCATGCACCAGCTGTGCCTGCCCATGGGGCTGGAGGATGCCGACATCAACCGTCTTGACCAGATCATCGGCCGCCGCCGGCGCCTGGTGCGCGACGAACGCCTGTACGCGATGGGCGAGCCCTTCCGCAACCTGTACGCGGTGCGCTTCGGCCATTTCAAGACCTACCAGGTGAACGCGGCCGGCGAAGCCCAGATCACCGGCTTCCAGATGGCCGGCGAACTGCTGGGCATGGACGCGATCAGCGGCACCCACCATTGCGACGCGGTGGCGCTCGAGGACAGCGAGGTATGCGAGATTCCGTTCTCGCGCCTGGAAGAGCTGTTCGGCCAGGTCCCTGCCCTGCTGCGCCACTTCCACCGCATCATGAGCCAGGAAATTACGCGCGAGCAGAACGTCATGCTCCTTCTCGGGAACATGCGCGCCGAGCAGCGCTTCGCGGTCTTCCTGGTCAACCTGTCGGCGCGCTATGCGACGCGCGGCTATTCGCCCAATCACTTCCAGCTGCGCATGTCGCGCGAAGACATCGGCAACTACCTCGGCCTGACCATCGAAAGCGTCAGCCGCCTGCTGTCGCGCTTCAAGAAGCAGGGCTGGCTGCAGGTCGACAAGCGCGAAGTGACCCTGCTCGACCCGGTCAAGCTCAAGGCGATGGCGGCCGGCCTCGATGCCTGCAGCCCGATGGGCTGAGCAGCTCCGCCATGGCATCCGAACCCCTGCTCGACCTGCACATCCGCAGCTACGGCGAGAACCGGGACGCGGACCGCCACAACTTTGCCCAGGTGGTGCTGCCGGTCAGCGGCGAGGTCGCGCTGGAGATCGAGGGACGCACCGGCCGCCTCGATCCCCTGCATGGGGCCTTCGTGGCGCCGGGCGCCTGGCATTCGCAGTACAGCCCGGTTGCCAACCGCTCGCTGATCCTCGACGTCGGCGCACCGAATTTCGAACAGGGGCCGTGGCAGCAGCTGCTCGAGCGTCCCTTCACTGCGATCGGACCGGCGGCGCGCAAGCTGGTCGAATTCATGGGCATCCTGGCCGCTGGCAGCGCCCCCGCCCCGTCCGTGCTGCAGCGCTGGACGCCGCTGCTGCTCGATACGCTCACCCTCGGCGCGCCGCAGCCGGCTTCGCGCCTGGCCGCCCTGCTGGCGCGCATCGAGGCGGAGCCGGGCCTGGCCTGGTCCACCGACAGCATGGCGCGCACGGCGGGCGTGAGCGTGAGCCGCCTGCACACCCTGTTCCGCGACGAGCACGACACCACGCCGCACGACTGGCTGCTGCGCTGCCGCCTGCAGCGCGCCTGCGACTGGCTGGCGGGGAGCGCCCGCCCGGTGGCCGAGATCGCGCTGGCGGCCGGCTTCTCGGAACAAAGCGCCCTGACACGGGCCATGCGCCGCGCGCTGGATACCACGCCCGCAGCCTACCGCCGCGCACAGCGCGAGAAACGGTCAAAGACGCAGTAGGCAGGGTCAAGAAAGTCGTCGCCAGCCGTCCGACAATCTCCGGTCAAAGGAGATTGCCCAATGCTGTCGCAGATTCAAACCACATCCAGCCAGACCCAACTCGGCATCGGCGCCGGCATCATCGCCGGCGCGTTCTGGGGCCTGGTGTTCCTCGCGCCCGAACTCACGCCGGGCTTCACGCCGCTGCAACTGTCGGCCGGCCGCTACCTCGCCTACGGCCTGGTTGCCGCCGTGCTGGTCGCGCGCGCCTGGCCGCGCCTGAGGCGCACCCTGAGCTGGGCCGACTGGCGCGGCCTGGCCTGGCTCAGCCTCTTGGGCAACATCGTGTACTACCTGTTCGTGGCCCAGGCGGTGCAGTCGGGCGGCGTCGCCATGACCTCGATCGTGATCGGGCTGCTGCCGCTGGCCGTCACCCTGGCCGGCTTGCGCGAGCCGGGTGCTGTGCCGCTGCGGCGCCTGGCGCCTTCGCTGGTGCTGGGCGGTGCGGGGCTGGCCTGCATCAGCTGGGATGCCGCGGCGTCAAGCGAGGGCGGCTCGGTGCTCGGCCTGCTGTGCGCCCTCGGTGCGCTGGTGTCCTGGACCATCTACGCCGTCGTCAACCGGCGCTGGCTGGCGCGCCTGAAGGGCGTGTCCGGCCAGGAATGGAGCCTCCTGGTAGGCGTGGTGACGGGCGCCCAGGCCCTGCTGCTGGCGTTGCCGGCTTTCCAGCCAGGAGGCGCCACGCACACCACCAGCGAATGGATGCAGTTCCTCGGCGTGGTGACGGCCGTGGGGATCTTCTGCTCGGTGGTCGGCAACGCGCTGTGGAACTACGCCAGCCGCGCGCTGCCGATGGCGCTGATGGGACAGATGATCGTGTTCGAGACTGTGTTCGCCTCGCTGTATGGTTTCCTGTGGGAGGCGCGCTGGCCCAACGCTTGGGAAGCGGCCGCGCTGGTGCTGCTGTTGGCCGGTGTGGCGTCCTGCGCCGCGGCCCATCGCAACTGAGAGCGCCTAACAAAACCCCGAGGGCAAGGCGCACCGTCGAAGACAGTACGCTAGTACGGCGAGACGGTGCAACGCAGCCATCGGGGGAATTGTTAGGCGCTCTAAGACGCCAGGAAGGCGGTATATCCCAGGATGAAGGCAGTGCGCAGGCGCAGGAACTCTTCGATGTCCTTGAATTTCGATTGCCTCTGGACCAGCAGGTAGGCGGTGACGATGGTCTCGCGGCCGGGGACGAAGAACTGGATCTGGCTGATGGTGCCGCCGCCCATGCCGAGCACGTTGACGGTATAGCTGAGCACGTCGATGCCGTTCACCTGTTCGCGCTCGAACACCAGGGGCTCCCGGCCCGGCGCCGTGTGCGCCGCCATCTTGGCGGCAGCCTCCGGATCGGCCGCCAGGTGGGCGTCGAGGCGTCCGCGCAGGCGGCGGTAAGTATGTTCGAGGTGCTGGATGACGAGCGACCTGTCCTTTTCGAACATGCCCGGCATGCTTTGCTCGACCTTGACGTTGGCGAAGTACTCGGTGTCGGGATAGGCGTACATGGCGGTGACGCCGTCCTGCACCGAGACCTGTTCCTTCCACGCCGGCGTGGCGGCATCCTTGCTGGCAAACTCCAGCACGCGCGATCGCGGGCAGCCCTGGCAGCGCGGCCGCAACTCGACCAGACGCAAGCCGTCATCGAAGGCGGTGGGCACCAGGCGTTCGAAGGCCGGAGGCACCGCCGGTGCGGCTTGAACCAAGGCCGGAAACAGGCACAGGGCCAGGATGGCGAGCAGGAAGCGAGAAACGAGGGTCATGGCGGACAGGTAGAAGTCGGAACCCTTCCATCCTGCCGCCCTGCCCTGCAAGCCGCCAGCCATATTGCCAAGGTAGCGCAAGGCGGCCTTGCCGGTAGCGTCCTGCGCTCCGCCTTTAGGCTTCGATCACGAGCTCCGGCCGGAAGGCTTCCTGCTCGCCCTTGCTGAGATAACCGAGCGGATTGGCGACGACGCGGCACGACCACGAGCGGCCGGCGTCGACGCCACTGACCACGTAGTCGTTGGCGCAGTGCAGGTGGCCGTGGATCCAGATATCGGCCTGGGGGAATAGCGCGTCCATGGCATTGCAGAAGCCGGCGGTGCCGGGCGTCAGGCCGTAGCGCGGGTCGGCGCTTTGCAGGCTGGGGGCGAAATGGGTCACCACGACCGTCCGGCCATCGAAAGGCGCCGCCAGCGCGCCGCGCAGCCAGTCCTGGCAGTCGAGCGACATGCTGCGGATGCCCTCGGCCAGCACCTTCTCGCCATTCTTGAGGGTCGTGTTCTTCGACAGGTAGTAATTCGCGGCGCGGAAGGCCTTTTCGCGCCGCTGCAGCTGCTTGGTCAGATCCTGCTCCTGCACCGCCAGGGCATCGAAGTCGCTCCACAGGGTGGTGCCGATGAAGCGCACGCCGTCGATGACGAGGGTCTCGCGGTCCAGCCATTCGATGCCGAGCTGCGTACAGATGGCGCGCAGGCGCGCATAAGCCTCGTCATATTCGAGGCCGTCGAATTCGTGGTTGCCGGGGATGTAGAGCACCCGTGCGCTCGTCGCACCCGGACGCAGCGGCGAGAAGCGTCCGAGGCCGAAGTCCTCGCCCGTGAGGCGCGAGCCGGACTGGTAGGACCCAATGTCGCCCGCCAGGATGATGAGGTCGGTGTCTTCCCGTATTTCGGGGACGAAGTGCGGGTAGCGTTCGAGGTGCAGGTCGGAGAAAAGCTGGATACGCATGGTCGGCGCAGTATAGCGGCTTTCGGCCGCGGGCCGCGCCGCCCGCGCTAGAAGCTGATCCGCACGTAGGGCGCGCTCTGCTTCGCTTCGCCGTGGAAGACCGCCTCGATATTGTTGCCGTCCGGGTCGAGCACGAAGGCGCCGTAATAGCCGGGATGGTAGGGGCGCTCGCCGGGGCGGCCGTTGTCCCTGCCGCCCGCGGCCAGCGCCGCGAAATAGAAGGCGTTCACCATCTTGCGGTCGCGCGCCTGGAAAGCCAGGTGGTGGCGCCCGGTGAGCCTTCCCTGCGCGGCGCGGCTGTCGCGGCTGGAGATGAACAGCTCGTCGGCCCAGAAATAGTCTTCGCCCGCGCCGCCGATCGGAATGCCGAGCACCTCGAACACGGCGCCGTAGAACCTGCGCGACGCGGCAAGGTCGCGTACCACCAGCTGGATGTGGTCGATCAGGCGGCCGCGGTAGATTTCCTGTGTTTCCATGCTGATCTCCTGGTGAGGTCCATCATGCGGATCCAAATGCTGCGCAAGCAGTGTAAAAGGAAATCGCGGCACGAGCTAGGGCGTGATGAGTTTCCACTTTCCTTCCGAGACCACCTCCACCCTGCCGTCGCGGACCTTGAGCGCGCTCTGGTCGTCGATCAGGTAAGACGGCATTGGAAGCCCGGCCGCCAGCAGCTCGAGCGCCGCCGAGGTGTTGTCCGCGAAGCCGGGATAGTCCAGGTGGGGATGGAGCGCACAGTCCAGCAGGCCGAGCGACTTGTCGGTCTCGGGCGGCAGGCAGTGACCGTGGTAGCTGGTCCCCCAGCGGGTCATGATCATGCTGCCAGCACTCAGGCCCACGTAAACGGTCTTTTCCAGCAACGATGGCAGCAGCGCAGCCAGGCCGGACTGCTGCATCCAATAGGTCAGGTACTGGCAGTCGCCGCCTCCCACCAGCAGGGCGTCGGCTCCCTCGATCATTGGCAACCAGCGTTCGCGCTTAATGGTCGGCAGTGCGGTGAGCTCGAGCACCCCCAGCGATCTCCAGCCCAGTTCGCAGAAGGGGTCGCCCAGTGCGCCCCGGATGACCTCGCGCGACAGATCGGGGCCATTTTCGATCGGGTAGATCGCGGTCGGGATGAACAGCGCGCGCGATTGCGCCACCGGTTTGCCCAGCAGCTCGACCAGCGCCGCCGCGATGCTGGCGTTGCTGATGCCGGCGGAAGTCAGGAGAAGTTTCATGTTCGCCTTTCGTCAGGGTGTGGCCTTGATCGCGCCGCGGTACAAGGCGTCAGTGATGCGTTCCTGGAAGCGCGCCTCGGACGAGAAGCGCCCTGGCCGGGTGTCCGGATCCGCGCCGACGCCGCTGGCGGCATAGATCATGCCATTTTTCGTCTGCGGGTCGAACACGAAGAGCGCGTTCAGCCCCCAGGCCCAGCCGAGGTGCCCGACGCCCGTGAAACCGCCGCCCTCGACCAGGCGGTCGCCGCGCGCCCGCCCGTCCTTGAACGCGCTGGCGTCCACGAAGTGCTGGTTGCCCAGGCCCCAGGCCTGGTACAGGCCGTGATAGGTGCCGCCGTCGCCGCTGGCGCTGCCGTTGGCGCCCTCCTGGATCGTCCATTGGCGCGACAGCATGGTCTTGACCGTCTCCGGCTTGAGGATCTGCTTCGCGCCGTGCCGCCCTTCGTTCATCAGCATCAGCATGATCTGCGCCAGTTCACCGGTCGAGATGCGCAGGCTGCCCTGGGGCCCGAACAGGGTGCCGTTGGTGCCGACGGCGTAAGCTTCCAGACCGCCCGGCGCCGTCGGGGGCTGGATGTGGAAGTCGTCGGACTGAGCGATCCACGGCCCCTGCGGGTCCCAGCGCTCGGCGCCGTCCTTCTCGCGCTTGCGGTAGAGGGTCGCGACGTCATCGATGCGCGCGGGGGCGAAGTCGGCCAGGTAGAAGCCGGCATTGAGGCCCATCGGGTCGAAGACCAGGCGCCGCATCAGGCGGTCGAAGCGCTCGCGCGAGGCGGCTTCCATGACGGTTGCGACCAGCCCGTAGTTGAAGTTCACGTACTCGAACCAGCCACCCGGTGCGTGCGTGCTCGACCACATCGCGCCGCTGCCGTACAGGCGCCCGCCGGGTAGCAGCACTTCCTTCAGGCTGGCGCGAGGCTCGAACTTGAAGCCGCCCTCATCGCGCAGGGATGAAGTATGCGTGAGCAGCATGCGCAGGGTGATCGGCTGGTCCGGGAAATGCGGGTTGCGCAGTTTGTAGCCCAGGTAGTCGCTCACATCACGGTCCAGCGACAGCACGCCCTGCTCCACCAGCTTCATGGCGCCGATGCTCGTCACGAACTTCGAGATAGAGGCGATGCGGAACATCGTGTCCGCATCCATCGGAAGCGCAGTCGCCGTGGCGGTCGCTAGGCGCTTGACCCCGAACTGGCGGCTGTAGACGATCTCGCCACCGCGGATTGCCGCCACCGACAGGCCCGGCAGCGGCATGGCGGGATCGTCGACGACGGCCTGAAGCCGGTGGCTCAAGGCCTCGGCCTGCGCCGCCGCCAAGGGCGCGGCGCAGGCCGACTGGCTCAGGATCGCGAGGGAAGCCATCGCCAGCAGCGCCCGCACTTCAAGCCTTCTTCTGCTTGGCGATCCAGCCGTCCACCAGCTCGCCCAGCACGTCGAGCGGCACCGAGCCCGCACCCAGCACCAGGTCGTGGAAGGCCGGCAGCGAGAACTTGGAACCCAGTTCCTTCTTCGCCTTCTCGCGCAGGTCGATGATGCGCAGCATGCCGATCATGTAGGCATTGGCCTGGCCCGGCCAGGCGACGTAGCGCTCGACTTCCTGCGCGCCGATGCCGTAGTCGATCGCCTGCTGGCGGGTCCAGCCCTTGGTGTGCAGGCCGGTGTCGACCACCAGGCGGCGCGCGCGGAACAGTTCCGAGCCGAGGGCGCCGAGCAGGCCCGGGACGTCGCCTTCGTACCAGCCCTGCTCGACCGCCAGGCGCTCGGTGTACAGCGCCCAGCCTTCCGAGTGGGCGCTGCCGCCGCTGAAGATGCGCTGGCTGCGGTATTTCGGGATGCCGGTCAGCTCCTGCTGGATCGCCAGCTGGAAGTGGTGGCCCGGCACCGCCTCGTGGTAGGACAGGCTGCGCATGCGGATCATGTCAAAAGTCGGGCCGCGCATCGGTACCCAGAAGATGCCCGGACGGGTCCCGTCCGGCGCCGGCAGCGTGTAGTGGGCGGCGGCGGACGGCTCTGTCAGTGGAGGTTCGCGGCGCACTTCGACCGGGGCGCGCGGCTTCAGGTTGAACAGCGCGGCGCTCCTGCGCTCGGCGTCCTTCACCATTTCCGCGTAGCTGGCCAGGATCGCCGGGCGTGGGTCGCCCTCGCCCTTCGGCTGGAAGCGCGCGTCGAGCTGCTTCATGCGTTCTTCGATATTGCCTTCGACAAGGCCGAGCGAGCGCAGGTGCTTGTCCATCTCGCCTTCGATGCGCGCCACTTCGCGCAGGCCGATCTCGTGGATCTCGTTCGGGGTCAGCTTGGTGCTGGTGAAGTTCTCGACCGCGCGCGCGTAGGCTGCCGCGCCGTTCGGCAGGCGCGAGATGCCGGCCACGTCGCCGGTGCGCGGCTGCAGTTCCACCATGAAGTCTTGCACCCGCTTGTACGACGGGCGAATGCGTTCTTCGACGATGCGGGCGGCGCGCGCCAGCGCGGCGTTGCGGGCATCGACGCTCAGGCCTTCCATCTTCTCGGTGCGCTGCGCCAGGGAGGTGACCAGCACGTTCTCATTGGCGGCCGGCTTGAGGAAGCTGTCGACCTGGAACTTGGCGCGCTCGAGGATGAAGCGCGGCGGGATCAGCGACTTGGCCGCGGCTTCGCGCGCACGCACCAGTGCTTCATCCATGCGGGTGCCGATTTGATCGAGGCGCGCCAGGTAGCTGTCGACGTCCTGCGGATTGCGCAGCGGGTGCGTGGTGGTCATGAAGTTGACCAGGCCGACCTGTACCCCGCTGAACTGCGAGAAGATAAAGGAATGGTCCTCGAAGGGCTCGTTGGCGATCACGTTCTGCAGCGACCAGCGCATGACGGACGCCGAGATACGCTGGTTCTCGTCGAGCGGGCCGGCGCTCCACTTGTCCAGGCGCGCGAGGCCGGTTTGCGCCAGTGCGCGCATCTTGGCGCGCTGGGCTTTGGTCAACGGAGTCAGCTCGCGATCCAGGCGCGCCTGCTCGGCGCCGCTGAAGTACTGGGTCGAGGTGGCCAGTTGCGGATTCATGCGCACCCAGTCCTCTGCGAACTTCTCGGCCCAGGTGTCGAAGGCCTTGTTCGGCTTGGCGGCTGCCGCCTTCGCTGCCGGCGCCGCACTCGCCGCGGTCGGCAGGATGGCAAGGCCGATGGCGGCGGGGAGGAACAGTGCGCCGATGGCGGCGCGCAGGCTGCGCTGGCGGAGGGATGGCATCGTGGTCTCGCTTCCTTTTCGTAGTTGGTCGTCGGCGTCATGCGTCGTGCTTGCCGCGGAGGAATCTAACATGGAAAAGGTCGAAACAACAATCTGTACACGGGCTGCTCGGCAGGCGGCGAAAGCTGGACTATGATGGGCCGCTGCAAGATCATCTCAACATTTTTATTGAAATAATATTTCAAAAATCGTCCATTTATGAAATCTTCTTTCACGATTTCCGTACTGCTGGTCAGTTCCATGCTACTGGCCCTGCCCGCCCAGGCCGAGCAGTTCAAGGTCCTGCTGTTCACCAAGACCGCCGGCTGGCATCACGACGCCGTGCATGAAGGCGTGAGCGCCGTGCAGGAACTGGGCAAGCTGCACGACTTCGGCGTGTTCTGGACGGCCGATGCCGGCCGGGTGATGAACGACGCCGAACTGTCGAAGTACCAGGCCGTGATCTTCCTGTTGACCACCGGCGACGTGCTGGACGACGCCCAGCAGGCTGCCTTCGAGCGCTACATCCGCAAGGGCGGCGGTTTCGTCGGCGTGCACAGCGCCTCGGACACCGAGTATGGCTGGCCGTGGTACACGAAAATGGTCGGGCACATGTTCAAGGTGCACCCGGCGGTGCAGACCGCCGTGCTGCAGGTCCGCGAGCGCAACTTCCCCGGCATGGAGCGCTTCGCGCCGCGCACCCTGTTCACCGACGAGTGGTACGAATTCGGCCCGGCGACTTCAAGCAAGCTGACCTACCTGCTCACGGTCGACGAGAGCACCTACAAGCCCGAAACGACATGGCCGGACCGCCAGGGCAAGGGCATGGGCGCCTTCCACCCGATCAGCTGGTACCAGCCCTACGAGGGCGGGCGCGCTTTCTACACGGCGCTGGGCCACCAGGCGGCGACCTACCGCGATCCGGTCTTCATGCACCACCTGTACGGCGGCATCTACTGGGCCGCGACCGGACGCGGCTTCCGGGCCGAATGAACATCACTGCGCGTCAGCGACGATCGCGAGCACCGGCTCCTTCGACCAGCTCCAGCTGCGCGCCAGCCGCCAGTCGCGCGCGCCCCCTTCGACCACGACCTGCCAGTGGGTCGCGGCCAAGCCGGGCGCTTCGGCGCTGAAGCGTCCCCGCGCATCCGGCAGCGCTTCGAGCACGCGGTCGCGTTCCGGCTGGGTCGGGTGCGCCAGGCGGATGTGGAACGGCGCCCGTACCGGTTCGCCATGGGTGCGCAGGCTCCCGGTGATGCGGCCTGCCTGCGCGTCATACGCTGCTTCGAACGCCAGTCCCAGCCTGCTGGCCGCGCGGTCGCGGCGCAGCTCCTGGTTGATGGCCTTGCCCTGCTTGTAGTAGTCGCCCACCACCATCGCATCCGGGCGGCTGATCGCCAGCCAGGTGGTGATCGCGCCGGCCACCAGCACCAGCACCGGCCCGACCATCAGCAGCCACGGCCAGCGGTGCCGGTACCAGGGCGTGGCGGCTGCAATACTCAAATTGGCTTGCATAGGCTTCTCTTCCATCATTTGGGGACGATGAACACGGCGTCTTCCGTCACCTGCAGCGAGCTGCGCTCGCTCGATGCGAGGGTGAAGGCGATGTGGTTCGATCCGGGCTTGCCGTCGCCGCCGGCGATGCGCACCCGCACCGGCAGCATGCGCGTGGTGGCGGCGTCGATCTCCACCATGTCCTCGTCTGCTATCTTGGCCGTGGCGATACCTTCCACCGTGATGCGTAGCCGCTGCGGTTCTTCAAGCGTATTCATCAGCTGCAGGCGATAGACGTTCTCGATCATGCCGTCCTCCACTTCGCGGCCCATCGAGCCGCGGTCGCGGATCACATCCAGCTTGAGCGGATTGCGCAGTGCAATCGAGGCGACCATGGCGGTGCCGAAGATGGCCAGCACGGTGGTGTAGATCAGTACGCGGGGCCGCAATACGCGTTGCCGTACCTCGCTTGGGCTCAAGTTGCCCGCCAGTGCGTTCTCGGTGGCGTAGCGAATCAGGCCGCGCGGGCGCTGGACCTTGTCCATCACGCTGTTGCAGGCGTCCACGCAAGCGGCGCAGCCGATGCATTCATACTGCAGGCCCTTGCGGATGTCGATCCCGGTCGGGCATACCTGCACGCACATGCTGCAGTCGATGCAGTCGCCCGCACCCTTGCTGCCCATGCGCGGGCTGCGCGGCTCGCCGCGGCCCGCGTCGTAGGTCACGATCAGGGTGTCCTTGTCGAACATCGCACTCTGGAAGCGCGCGTACGGGCACATGTACTTGCAGACCTGCTCGCGCAGCCAGCCGGCATTGCCGTAGGTCGCGAGCGCATAGAACAGCACCCAGAACGCTTCCCACGGCCCCAGGCCGAACGAGGCAATGCCGGAACCGAGCGAACGCACCGGCGCGAAGTAGCCGACGAAGGTAAAGCCGGTCCACAGCGCCACCAGCCCCCAGGCGGCATGCTTGCCGCCCTTGCGCGCGATCTTCTCCAAGGTCCAGGGCTGGCGGTCGAGGCGGATGCGGGCGCTCCTCGCTCCTTCGAACTTGCGCTCGATCCAGAGGAAGATTTCGGTGTACACCGTCTGCGGGCAGGCGAAGCCGCACCACACCCGCCCCGCCACCGCAGTCACCAGGAACAGCCCGTAGGCGCACAGGATCAGCAGCGCGGCCAGGTAGATGAAGTCCTGCGGCCACAGCACCAGTCCGAACAGGTAGAACTTGCGGCTGGCCAGGTCGAACAGGACCGCCTGGCGGCCATGCATCTGGATCCAGGGCAGGCCGTAGAACAGCAGCTGGGTGAGCCAGACGCAGGCCCAGCGCAGCGAGGCGTAGCGGCCCTTGACTTCGCGCGGGTAGATTTCTTCGCGCGCGGCGTACATGCGGATCACGGCCTCCTTCGGCGCGTTCATTTTGCTTGCGCCATCACGGTGGGTTCATTGGACAGGCTCCACACATAGGCCGCCAGCACGTGCACCTTCTCTTCGCCGAGGAACTCGCCGAAGGCCGGCATGGTATTGGTGCGGCCCTTGCGGATGGTTTCCATCACGGTCTCCTGGCTGCCGCCGTAGAGCCAGGTCTTGTCCGCCAGGTTCGGGGCGCCAAGCAGGGGGTTGCCCTTGCCCTCGACGCCGTGGCAGGCCACGCAGGCGGCGAACTTCGGTTTGCCGAAGGCGACCTTGATCGGGTCCGCGGTGAGGCCGGACAAGTTGCGCACGTAATGCGCCACGCTCTCGATGTCCTTGTCCGAGCCGAGCGCCGCGCCCATCGGCGGCATGGCGCCCACGCGGCCGTGCATGATGGTCTGCTTGATCACCGAGGGTTCGCCGCCGTGCAGCCAGTCGCGATCCGCCAGGTTCGGGAAGCCTTTGCTGCCGCGCGCATCCGAACCGTGGCACTGGGCGCAGTAGGTCAGGAACAGGCGCTCGCCGATGGCGTGGGCCTGCGGGTCGGCGGCCACCGCCTTCAGGTCCTGGGTGGCGTACTTGGCGAACAGGGGGCCATAGTCGGCCTTGGCCTGCTTCAGCTCCGCCTTGTATTCGCCCGTGGAGTTCCACCCGAGCCTTCCAGCGTAGCTGCCCAGGCCCGGATACAGCGCCAGGTAGGCGAAGCCGAATGCGATGGTGAGCCAGAACAGCACGATCCACCAGCGGGGCATCGGCGTATTCAGTTCGGTCAAGTCTTCGTCCCAGACATGGCCGGTGGTTTTCTCGGGCTTGCCGTCGGCGCCCAGCTTCACGCGGTAGGTGGACTGCGACCACAGCAGGATGCCGCAGCCCAGGATCGACAGCACCGTGATGATGGCGACGTACCAGTGCCAGAACGTGTTGAAGAAATCAGCCACGGTCGCTCTCCTCATCCGCGAACGGCAGGCGTGCAGCGGTATCGAAATCGCTGCGCTTGCGTACTACGTAGGTCCAGCCGACGATGCCGAGGAAGGTCGCGAAGCTGACGACCGTCATGACGCTGCTCGCGTTGTCAAAAATGTGTTGGAGTGCCATGTCAGTTCCTCGTCTTGATCTGGGTGCCCAGGCCCTGCAGGTAGGCGATCAGGGCGTCCTGCTCGGTCTTGCCGCTCACCTCTTCCGGCGCCGCTGCGATCTCGGCTTCGCTATAGGGCACGCCAATGCGGCGCATTGCGCGCATCTTGGGCATGATCTCGGCCGGGTTCAGCTTCGCCTTGGCCAGCCACGGATAGCCCGGCATGTTCGACTCCGGCACCACGTCGCGCGGGTTGTCGAGGTGGGTGCGGTGCCATTCGTCGCTGTAGCGGCCGCCCACGCGCGCCAGGTCCGGGCCGGTGCGCTTGGAACCCCACTGGAACGGGTGGTCGTAGACGAATTCGCCGGCCACCGAGTAGTGGCCGTAGCGCTCGGTCTCGGCGCGGAACGGACGGATCATCTGCGAGTGGCAGTTGTAGCAGCCTTCGCGGATGTAGACGTCGCGGCCCGCCAGGCGCAGCGGCGAATAGGGTTTCAGGCCCGCCACCGGTTCGGTGGTGGACTTCTGGAAGAACAGCGGCACGATCTCGACCAGGCCGCCGAAGGAGATCACGAGCAGCACCAGGCCAATCAGGAGCCAGGGGTTCTTCTCGATCCATTCATGTGTAAATTTCATTGTGTGCTCCGGTGTTCAGGCGTGCGCAGGGTCGAGCTGCGCGCTATTCATGTGCGGCTTCGCGGACGGGATGCGGGCATCCACACTCTTGGTGCCGCTCAGCGTCTTCCAGGTGTTGAAGGCCATCAGCGCCATGCCAGACAGGTAAAGGAAGCCGCCGGTGAAGCGGATCGCGTAGCAGGGGTAGGTCGCCTTGACGCTCTCGGCGAAGGTGTAGGTCAGGGTGCCGTCCGCGTTCACCGCGCGCCACATCAGGCCCTGCATCACGCCGGCGATCCACATCGAGGCGATGTACAGCACGATGCCGATGGTGGCCACCCAAAAGTGCGTGTCGACCAAGGCCATGCTCCACATCTGCTTTCTGCCCGCCAGGCGCGGAATCAAATAGTAGATCGACCCCATCGTGATGAAGCCGACCCAGCCCAGGGCGCCGGCGTGAACGTGGGCGACGGTCCAGTCGGTGTAGTGCGACAGCGAGTTGATGGTCTTGATCGACATCATCGGGCCCTCGAAGGTGGCCATGCCGTAGAAGGAGAGCGAGACGATCAGGAACTTGAGGATCGGGTCCGAGCGCAGCTTGTGCCAGGCGCCGGCCAGGGTCATCATCCCGTTGATCATGCCGCCCCACGAAGGCGCCAGCAGGATCAGCGAGAACACCATGCCGATCGACTGGGTCCAGTCGGGCAGCGCGGTGTAGTGCAGGTGGTGCGGGCCGGCCCACATGTAGGTGAAGATCAGGGCCCAGAAGTGCACGATCGACAGGCGGTACGAATACACGGGGCGCTCGGCCTGCTTCGGGATGAAGTAATACACCATGCCCAGGTAGCCCGCGGTGAGGATGAAGCCGACCGCGTTATGGCCGTACCACCACTGGATCATCGCGTCCTGCACGCCGGCATAGACGGAATAGGACTTCATGGCCGACACCGGCACCACCGCGCCGTTCACCACGTGCAGGATGGCGACCGCCAGGATGTAGGCGCCGAAGAACCAGTTGGCGACGTAGATGTGCTGCACGCGGCGCTTGATGATGGTGCCGAAGAAGACCACGGCGTAGGCCACCCACACGACGGTGATCAAGAGCGCGATCGGCCATTCCAGCTCGGCGTATTCCTTGCCGCGGGTGAAGCCCATGGGCAGCGAAATGGCGGCCGAGACCAGCACCGCCTGCCAGCCCCAGAAGGTGAAGCTGGCCAGGCGGTCCGAGAACAGGCGCACCTGGCAGGTCCGCTGCACCACGTAGTAGGAAGTGGCGAACAGGCCGCAGATGCCGAAGGCGAAGATGACCGCATTGGTGTGCAGCGGACGCAGACGTCCATAGCTGAGCCACGCGATGTCGAAATTGAGCGCGGGCCAGGCCAACTGGGCCGCGATGAAGACGCCTGCGGCCATGCCGATCACGCCCCACACGACGGTCGCGATGGCAAACTGGCGCACGATCTTGTAGTTATAGTTTAGACTGCTGTCCAAGATGCTCTCCTGAAAATACCTTGATGGATGACAATCAGGAGTGTCGTTTTTCGCGCTGTAAATTTCCTTGATGTGAATCAAATTGTTCAGCATCGGATGAGGTATGCGACAGTCTCTTGCGGCCCAGTGCGCGAGAAGCATTGACCGAAAAATCAAGGCTGCTACTTTGAGATGAATCAAGGTTAGACACAGACGGCCCGCCACACTCGGATGGGCTTTTCCTTATCGCCAATCAAGGAAAAACGCTATGCCGCCTCTATCGCAATCCGTATCGGAAGAACTGAGCAAGCGCCTGCACCAGGCGCGCGAAGACCTGCTGGACACCGTGCGTTCCCGCACCGGCTCGCCGGACGACGAAGCGCCCGCGATCGGTCCCCTCTCCCACCAGGGCCAGAGCGACGACGGGCCACAGTCCGAAATGCTGAGCCACAACGAGCAGCACCTGGCCGACCACGAGTCGAACCTGCTGCACGAGATCGACGTCGCCATCGGCAAGCTCGAATCGGGCGGCGCCGGCATCTGCGAATCCTGCGGGCGCGACATCCCCGACGCGCGCCTGCTGGCCACGCCGACGGTGCGCCTGTGCATTCAGTGCCAGGAACAGCTCGAGAAGGACCAGCACACCGGCCGCGGCCCCTCGATGTGAGCTGCCGCCTGCGCGTTCCTAGTCCGAGCCGCCCACGCGGTCGTCATCGACCAGGATCCGCATTCCCGGCCCCTCCAGGTCCTCGAACTGGCCGCTCTCCGCGGCCCCGAAGAAGATCCACAGCGCCAGCGCCACCAGGATCACGCTGAGGGGAATGAGCAGGTATAAGGCTTCCATGATCAGTCCTTTCGCAGGCGTAGTGCGTTCAGCACCACGAGGGCCGAGCTCGCGGCCATGCCGATGCCGGACAGCCAGGGATTCAGCAATCCGGTAGCGGCCGCCGGGATCGTGGCCAGGTTGTAGATCGATGCCCAAATGAGATTCTGGCGGATGATGGCGAGCGTGCGCCGCGCCGTGTCGGCGGCATCGGCCAGCGGCAGCAGGCTGTCGCCCAGCAGCACGCCGTCCGCATGGACCTGGGCCAGCTCGGTGCCGCAGCCCATCGCGAACGAGACGTCGGCCCCGCGCAGCACCGGCGCGTCGTTGCTGCCGTCGCCGATCATCGCCACCACCGCGCCTTCGTGCTGCAGCTCGCGGACAAAGGCCAGCTTCTCGGCCGGCAGGCGGCCACCGAAGGCGCTGCCGATGCCGAGCTGGCGCGCCAACGCACTGGTCGCGGCCTGGTCGTCGCCGCTCAGCAGGATCACGGTCTTGCCGCCCTCCTGGAAGCGCCGCACCACCTCCGCGGCTTCCTCGCGTATCCCGTCGGACAGGTCGAAGCGCGCCAGCCACTGGCCCTCGCAGGCGAGCCACGCGCAGCTGGTGCCGGTCGGCGCCGCCGAACGCACCATGCCGCCCGCGATCCCCTGCACATACTCCGAGGTGCCGATCCGGTACACCACGCCGTCGATCGTGCCTTCGAAGCCGCGTCCGATCTCAACGCGCAGCTTGCGCGCCACCAGCCCATGCGACTGCATTGCAGAGCGGATCGCGATGCCGACCGGATGGGAATTCTCGGCCTGCAGCGCGGAAGCGATGCGCATGCACAGGTCGACGTCGAGCGATCCTACCGGCAGCACCTGGCGCAGCACCGGGCGGCCAAGGGTCAGGGTGCCGGTCTTGTCGAACACCACGTGGGTGGCGCGCTCGAAAGTCTCCAGCGTGTGCGGGGCCACGGCCAGCACGCCGCGCCGCAGCAGGCGGTCGGTGGCGGCCGCGAGCGCGGTCGGGGTGGCGAGCGACAGCGCGCAGGGGCAGGACACGACCAGCACCGCGACCGCCGCATGCCAGGCGCGCTCCGGATCGACCGTGTGCCAGGCCAGGTAGACGACGGCGGTGAGCACCAGCAGGCCGAACACGAACCAGGCGGCGACCCTGTCGGCCCACAGGGACATCGCCGGTTTGCCCAGGCCCGCCCGCTCGACCAGCCGCACCAGCATCGCCAGGGTGCTGTCGCGCGCCGCCGAGGTGACGCGCAGCACCACGCCCTGGCCGGCATTCACCGCGCCACCCGCCAGCGCGTCGCCCGGACCCATGCGCCGGGTGCGGCTTTCGCCGCTCAAGAGCGAATAATCGAGGTCGGTCACGCCTTCCACGATGGCGCCGTCGGCCGGCACCGCCTGTCCCGGCTTGACCAGCACCAGGTCGCCCACCACGAGCTGCGCCGCCGGCACCAGTTCGGTATCGCGCAGGTCCGGGTCGCCGCGCAGGCGCAGCGCGGACGCCGGCATCCCGAGCCGCAGCGCGTCCAGGGCCTGGGTGGCGCGTCGGCGCGCGCCCAGTTCCAGGTAGCGGCTGCCGAGCAGCAGGAAGATGAACATCGTGATCGAATCGAAGTAGACGTCGCCCTGGCTTGATAGCAGCGAGACGCAGCTGTCGGCAAACGCCGCCACGATGCCCAGCGCCACCGGCACGTCCATGCCCGGCACCCCGCGCTTCAGGTCGCGCCAGGCGCCCTGGAAGAAGGGCAAGGCCGAGTAGCAGACGGCCGGCAGGGTCAGGGCGAACGAGGCCCAGCCCATCAGCGCCAGCATGGCGGCGTCCATGGTACCGTCGTCGGCCAGGTAGACCGGCACCGCGTACATCATCACCTGCATCATCGCCAGGCCGGCGACGAACAGCTGGCGGAACAGGCGGCGCCGGGCGCGTTCCATGCCCTGGTCGTGTAGCTTGACGTCGTAGGGTGCGGCGCTGTAGCCGATGGCGCGCAGCGCGCGCAGGATCGCGCTCGGGCGGCACAGGCTCGGGTCCCAGCGCACGAACACGCGGCCGGTGGCGACGTTCAGCGAGACTTCCTGCACGCCGTCCAGCTGGCCCAGGCGGCGCTCGACTAGCCAGACGCAGGCGCCGCAGCGCACGCCCTCGATCGAGAAGCTGCCCTCGCCCTCCATGCCCTGCAGGTCGGCCAGCGCCAGCTCGGGTTCTTCCTTGCCGTCGGCGACCACGGCGGCGTATTCGGTGCGCGCGTTGTAGTAGTCGGCGAAACCGCCGGCGACGATCGCTTCGGCCGCGGCGGCGCAGCCGGGGCAGCACATGCTGCGGGTGGCGCCGCCGACCCGCGCCTGCCAGCGCGTGCCGGCCGGGATCGGCGAGCCGCAATGGAAGCATCCGCTCGCGGACGGACCTTCGGCGGCATCAGCAAGCGGAGCGCTTGGCGCCATGACCTCGGCCAGCACCACGCTCATGCCTCGGCTCCGGGGGCCGCGCACAGGACGTCGATCCAATGCTGCGGCAGTCCGCCGATGGCCACCATGCCGAAGCCGCCGGCGGCGCGCCAAAGGCCGAGCAGGCCGAAGACCAATACCAGCAGGCCGCAGGCCAGGCGCACCTGGCGCCGCTGGAATTGCGCGCGCAGGCGCAGCCCGGCCAGGCCGATCGCGGCCAGCATCGGCAGCGTGCCCAGGCCAAAGGCCAGCATCAACGCAGCGCCATCCGCGGCGGAGCCGCTCAGCATGGCGGTCACCAGCATGCTGTAGACCATGCCGCAAGGCAGCCAGCCCCACAGCGCACCGGCCGCGAACATGCGTCCCGGCGTCGCGGCCGGGCCGATCCTGCGCAGCAGCGGCGCCAGCTGCCGCCACAGCAGCTGCCCGCCCTGCTCGAGCAGGGCCAGGCCGCGCCAGGCGTCCATCAGGTACAGGCCGAGCGCCACCAGCATCAGGTTGGCTGCCACGTAGGCGCCGCTCTGCAGCGCCGGCAGGCCGAGATGCGCCGCTCCGCCGGCCAGGCCGCCCGCGAGCGCGCCCGCCGCCATATAGCTGGCGATGCGCCCCAGGTTATAGGCCGCGACGTGGACCACGGCCGGTGTCAATGTGGGCACCGTCACCGTGCGCACCGGCACCGGAAACGCTGGGCGAGCCGGAACCGACATGGCCCCGACGATACCGCCGCACATGCCGGCGCAATGCACGCTGCCGGCCAGGCCGACCAGGAACACGGGAAACAGGCTGACGGCGCTCATCGGCGTCACACGGTCTGCGAGTGGCGCTGACCCTCCTGGCGCGCGGCCAGGTAGCGGTCGAACACCATGCACACGTTGCGGATCAGGAGGCGTCCCTTCATGGTGACGCTGAGCCAGTCCGGACCGACCTGCACCAGGCCGTCCGCTTCCATCTGGCGCAGCTGCACCAGCTCGTCGGCGAAGTAATCCCTGAACACGATCGGGAAGGCCTGCTCCAGCGCCGGGATCGACACCTCGAACTGGCACATCAGCTTCTGGATCAGGCTGCGGCGCAGCGCGTCGTCCATGCCGAGGCGAATGCCGCGCGCCACCGGCAGCTCGTTCTGATCGAGCAGGTCGTAATACTCGTCGAGCGTCTTGACGTTCTGGCTATAGGTCGCACCGACCGCGCCGATGGCCGACACGCCGCAGGCCACCAGGTCGGTGTCGGCATGGGTCGAATAGCCCTGGAAGTTGCGGTGCAGGCGGCCCTGGCGCTGTGCCACGGCGAGGTCGTCGCCCGGCTTGGCGAAATGGTCCATCCCGATGTAGACGTAGCCTGCCGCGCCCAGGCGCTCGATGCACAGCTGGAGCATCTGCAGCTTGGTGTCGCTCGAGGGCATCTCGGCTTCCACGATGCGGCGCTGCGGCTTGAACAGCTGCGGCATGTGGGCGTAGTGGTAGACGGCGATCCGGTCGGGATTGGCGGCGATCACCTTGTCGATGGTCTGGCGCATGCTGTCCAGGGTCTGCTTCGGCAGGCCGTAGATCAGGTCGATGCTCACCGAGCGAAAACCCGCGGCGCGGGCGGCGTCGATCACGGCGCGCGTTTCTTCCTCGGGCTGGACCCGGTTGACGGCGCGCTGCACGGCGGGATCGAAGTCCTGCACGCCCAGGCTGATGCGGTTGAAGCCCTGGCGGCGCAGGGTATGCACACGCTCGGCCGAGACGGTGCGCGGGTCGACTTCGATCGAGTATTCGCCCTGCTCGTCCGGCGCGAAGCGGAAGCTCCGGCGCAGGTGCCCCATCAGCTCGTCCATCTGGGCGTCCGTGAGATAGGTCGGCGTGCCGCCGCCGAAGTGCAGCTGCTCGACCTCGTTCATGCCGGCGAACAGGGCCGCCTGCATGGCGATCTCGCGCTTCAGGTAGGACAGATAGGTGGCGGCCTTCTCGCGCTTTTTGGTGACGATCTTGTTGCAGGCGCAGTAGTAGCAGACCGTGTCACAGAACGGGATGTGCAGGTAGAGCGACAGCGGGCGGGCTGAGCCGCGGGTGCGCAGGCCGGCGACGGCGTGCAGGTAGTCGCGGTAGCCGAACTCGGCGCCGAAGCGGTCGGCGGTCGGGTAGGAAGTGTAGCGCGGGCCGTTCTTGCCCAGGCGTTTGAGCAGCCCGGCGTCGAAGTCGACCGTTGGATAGGCTGCCTCGGGAGCGCGCGAAATAGGGGTGATGGCGGTCGCGGGCTGGCCCGTGGCGGGAAACGCTGTTGCTTGCATGTCAAAGAACTCCTGCTGCTGCCGGTTTGCGGAAATGCAAATCGACTCGAATAGCAGGCAGTTTATTGATCAGCGTCTTGGAAATCCTTGACTTGCATCAAATACGGTTGAGTCTGTGCAGCACGGATGGCGGGCGCGATCCAGCCGCCCTGCGCCACCGGCACCTGCTTGCTGTCCAGGCGAGCATCGTAGTCGTGAAGGGGCGCGACATTCTGCCAGCGTAGCGTGCCGAAATCTCCGTGCGCCGCAAGGCCACAGCCTACCAGGTGGGTGCCGGGCAGCTGCGGCTGGCCGCACCTGGCGTGCGGTGCGTGCGCGCGAAGGCGCCCGGACATCCGGGCAGCAGCGCGAAGCGGTCCGGCCCGACGCAGGTATAGTCGGCCATGTCGAGGCGGTCGCTGCCCAGCTGCTGCATGCGCTGGGCGACGCCGCCGGCCGGGATATCGGCCACGCCCAGGCGGGCGGCGGCGTGACCGTCGAAGGCGAGCTGGCGCACCGTGCACATGCCGGTCATGAGCACCGCGTGCATGGCCGATTCGCGTGCCGGCGCACGCAGTCTAGGGACAGATTCCTCGATCGAGCCTGATCAATATCAAACCGTCAACGGCGGACCAGGGCGCGATCGTCGAGCTTGAACACCGACAGCGCCTGCACCAGCTGGCTGGCCTCGTCCGCCACGCTGGCAGAGGCGTTCGCCGATTCCTCGACCAGGGCGGCGTTTTCGCGGGTGATCTGGTCGAGCTGGGCCATGGCTGCGTTGACCTGCTCGATGCCGCTGCCCTGTTCGCGGCTGGCGCCCAGGATGCCGCCCATGATCGCGGTGGCCTGGCGCACCGCATCCACCACCTCGCGCATGGTCTGGCCGGCGTCGCCGACCAGCACATTGCCTTCGCCGACCTGGTGCACCGAGGCTTCGATCAGGGCCTTGATCTCCTTGGCCGCGGCGGCCGAGCGCTGCGCCAGGCTGCGCACCTCGCCCGCAACCACGGCGAAGCCGCGTCCCTGTTCGCCGGCCCTGGCCGCTTCGACCGCGGCGTTCAGGGCCAGGATATTGGTCTGGAAGGCGATCCCGTCGATCAGGCCGATGATGTCGACGATGCGGGTGGCCGAGGCGCTGATGCGTCCCATGGTGTCGCCCACGCGCCCCACGGCCTCGCCACCGCGTCCGGCCACGCCGGAGGCGGCCACCACCAGTGCGTCGGCGCGCACCGCGCTGTCGGTGTTGTGGCCGGCCGCGGCGGCGATCTGCGCCAGGCTGCTGGCGGTCTGCTCCAGGCTGGCCGCCTGGGATTCGGTGCGGCTGGCCAAGTCGCCATTGCCGGCAGCGATCTCGCGGGTGGCGTGCTCGATCGAGGCGACGTTGCGGCGCACGTCGCCGACAATGGCCTGCAGGTTGACGTTCAGCTGGCGCAGCGCCAGCTGCAGGCGGCCGATCTCGTCGTTGCGCCCGGCTTCGCAGGGATGCGACAGATCGCCCCCGGCCAGGGCGTAGACGGCGGCGGTTGCGGCGCGCAGCGGGCCGGCGATGCTGCGCTGCAGTTCGGCCCAGGCCGCCAGGGTGCCGATGACGCCGGCGCCCGCCAGCGTTTTCCACATGAGGCCGTCGGCGGCCAGGCCCAGTCCCGCGATCAGGAGCGCCTGGGCGCCCATCATGATGCCTAGGCGGCGCGACAGCGGCAGCGCGCGCAGTGCGGCCACGCGGGCGCGCCAGCCGAGCCGGACAGGGACACCGCGGCGGATCGCCAGCCCCTTTGCCTCGCCGGCGCGGAATTTGCGGTACAGCTCGCTCGCCGCCTTGACCTGTTCGCGGCTGGGCGCGGTGCGCACCGACATGTAGCCGGTTACGCGTCCGCCCTCCTTGACCGGCACCACGTTCGCCACCACCCAATAGAAGTCGCCGTTCTTGCGGCGGTTCTTGACCAGGCCGGTCCACGGTTCGCCGGCTTGCAGCGTAGTCCACAGGTCGGCAAAGGCCTCCGACGGCATGTCCGGGTGGCGCACGATGTTGTGGGCCTTGCCCAGCAGTTCGTCGGCGCTGAAGCCGCTCACTTCGATAAAACTCGAGTTGATATAGGTGATGCGGCCCTTGGTGTCGGTCTTCGAGACGATCGACTGGCCTTCTTTCATCAGGTATTCGATGCCGGTCACCGGCAGATTGCTACGCACGACGCTTCTCCTTGTTGCCCACGGGCAAAATTTCAGCGCACGATTCTAGCAATCCGTTTTCAAATTTTTTTGACCTGGATCAAATTTGGCCGAGTCCGCAGGCCATGCAAGCTACATAAGCGTTGATTTACGCCAAATGTTGCCATTGGTGTAAGCTGGCGCGATGGATAACATCACCCATTCGCTGGTCGGCCTGGCCCTTGGAGAACTGGTCGAGCGCGCCCTGCCCGCGCCTCTTGACCCGGCCCGGGGCCGCACCCGGCGCCGCGCCCTGCTGCTCACCGGCCTGCTGGCCAGTAATTTTCCCGACCTGGACCTGGTGCTGACGCCGCTGCTGCCGGCGCCGCTCGGCTACCTGATCCACCACCGCGGCCATACCCACACCCTGCTCTATGCGCTGCCCCAGGTGGCCCTGCTGCTGGCGCTGACCTGGCTGCTGTGGCCCGGCGCGCGCCGGCTGCTGCGCGAAGACCGCGGAGCACGCCGGGCGATCATCGGCACCGCCCTGCTCGGCATGGTGCTGCACCTGTCTTTCGACGCCCTGAACGTGTACGGGGTCCATCCCTTCGCGCCATTCGACGCGCGCTGGCTGTACGGCGACCTGGTGTTCATCGTGGAGCCGGTGTTCTGGACCGCGCTCGGCTTCGCGCTGGCGCCGCTCGCGCGCAGCCGAGCGCTGCGCTGGCTTGGTCTGGGCTTTTTTGCGGTGATGCCGGTGCTGTTCACCTGGCTCGGCTTCCTGCAGTGGGGCACACTCGCCGGCCTGGCCGCGGTGGCGCTGGCGGTGAGCGCGGCCGGGCGCCGGCTGGGCGCGCGTGCCGGCTTGGCGGCGGCCCTGCTGGCCTGCGCCGGCTTTGTCGGCATCCAGGCCGTGGCCGGCCACGTCGCCCGCGGCGAGATCCGGGCCGCGCTGGCCCAGGCCGCGCCCGGCAGCAGCGTGCTCGACATTCCCTTGTCTTCCTTCCCGGCCAATCCACTGTGCTGGTCCTTCGCCACCGTCAGTACCGGCCCGGCCGCGGACAGCTACAGCGTGCGCATTGGCGTGCTCAGCCTGGCGCCCGGCCTGACGCCGGTCTCGAGCTGCCCGGCCCGCTTCGGCGGCGAGCCCGGCAACCCGGCAAGGGCGCTGGCATGGAAATATGCCGAAACCCGCAGCCTGGCGGCTTTGCGAGAGCTGCAGCGCAGCAACTGCAGTGTCGATGCTTGGCTGCGCTTTGCGCGCGTGCCGTCATTGTCAGACGGCGTGGCCACTGACCTGCGCTTCGGCGCACCCGGCCAGCCGAACTTCTCGACCCTGCCGTATGCGGCGCGCGCGCTCGCGCCCTGCCCGGCGCCGCTGGCGGCCTGGGGCTATCCACGCGCCGACCTGCTGGGCTGGAAATAGCCGCCCACAAGCGCTAGGGTACGCGCCGCGCCGGTGGCCGCATCGGCTTGCCGCAGCCGGCGATGACGCGTTCGAAGAAGTCCACCAGCGCCGGCACGTGCAGGTCGAAGCAGAACCCGTCGCGCACCTGCCACACCCGTTCGCGCAGCGCCGCCATGTGCTCGACGTCGTGCAGCTGCTGCGCGAGGCCGTCGATGCTGTCGAAGAACAGCCCGATGCCGAGGCGCCGCGCCAGCGCCTGCGCCGCCACGATGGCGCCACGGTTATCGAACTGGATCATCGGCAGCCCCGCCGCGGCCAGGGTCGCGACGCGCGCCGGCAGGTTCAGGTCGTCCCAGTCGGCGCGCCGGATGTCGCCGCCATTGCCGCTTCTGAACACGTGCAGCCAGCCGGCGTCGTACTGGGAGAATTCCTGCACCCAGCGGTCCGGATCGACGTTGGGGTGCAGGTGCAGGTGCTCGGGCGCGAGGATGCGCACCTTGTCTATCCATTCGCGCCATTGTCCCTGCGTGAAGTCGCCATAGAAATGCAGGTGAATGCCATGGCGCGCCAGTTCGGCCACCATGGGCGGATGCAGCCCGATCGGGCGTCCCGGCACCACCGTGTGCACCTGCCCGGTGGCGGCGGACAGCAGCGGCGCGCGCTCGCGCAGGAACCAGGCGCGGCGCGGCAGGTCGCCATCGAGCACGTGTTCCAGCCGAGTGGCCGGCATGCCCGGCAGCGCCGTCGCGAACCAGTCGCGCGCTTCCCGACTGCTATAGATGCAGCCGTCGGCCAGCCGCACCAGCTCGGCCAGTTGCGGCCAGCTGCCCTTCTCGATGCAGATGAAGGGGCCTTCCTTGAAATGCCAGACGAAGGGGATGTCCGGGGCCTGGGTCATCACCTCATGCGCGAAGGGCACCGCTTGCCAGTTGAGCTGGGCATAGATCAGGTCGGGCTCGATACGGGCCAGCGCTGCGCGCCAGCCCTGGCGCGGCAGGTCTTCGACGTGCCCGAAGGGCAGCGGGCCGACCGTGTTGAACCAGGCCGGGGTGGGCGTCCACAGCCCGTACAGCCGGTGCCCCGCGGCTTCCAGCGCCAGCACGCGGTCGGCGTTGTAGGCCAGCTCGCCGGCCAGCACGATCTTCAGTCCGCGCCCTGCATCCCGGGCCGCGGCCGGGATGGTGGCACCCGCATACAGCCGCTCCTCGTCGATCGCGTTGCCGGTGGTGGTGTGGAAGCGCAGCGGCCCGCTCACCCGGTAGTGCTGGCGGAAAGGGTTGATGCCGCCGGCGGGCTCGCGCATGCGCTTGTGGCGCTGGGCCGGATGGTCGACCCACTCGCAACTGACCACGCCCGTTTCAACGAAGGCGCCGCGCTCGCGCAGCGCGCCCCAGAACAGCCGTTCGAGGTCGTCGCTTTCGAGTTCCGCGCGCTCGCGCCAGCGCAGGTCGACGCGCCGGTGCAGGCACTGGACCAGTTGCAGGCACTCGCCCGGGATGAGGCCGGACGCGCTGCGATTGTAGTGGTAGCGCACGCCGGCGTAGGCCAGCACCGCGCTTGGGTGCCGGTCGAGGCAGTCGACCAGCCGCGCCAGGTGCCCGGCGAACCACAAGTCGTCGCTCGGCAGGTAGGCCACCAGTTCGCCGCGCGCCGCATCCAGTCCGGCATTGATGGCGCGGCCCAGGCCGCCATTGCTGTCGAAGCGCAGGTAGCGCACGCGCGGATCGACCAGCCAGGGCGCCAGCACGGCGGCGCTGCCGTCGCGCGAGCCGTCGTCGACGATGACGAGTTCCCAATCGCCATAGTCCTGCGTGCGCAGGCTGTCGAGGGCGCGCCCGATGAAGGCGGCCTGCTCGAAGGTGGGCATCACCACGCTGACGCGCGGCGCCGGGGGAGACTGGCTGGACATGATGGCGGCGCTCTGGTACTCGATGCGGCCAGCTTAAAAGCTGGCGCCGCCGCGGGTTTGCGGCAGCTCATGAGTGCGTGGGCGTATGATGCCGTGACCAAGCAAACGAACTCGAGGAGAGCACGCATGACGACCGAACTGACGATACTCGGCTGGACCCTGGTGCTGGCGCTGGTGCAGATCCTGCTGCCGGCCATGTTCCGCAACCAGGAAACCGGCATCGCCTACAACATGAGCGCGCGCGACGGCGCAGCACCGCCGCCGCGTCCGGTGACTGCGCGCCTGCAGCGGGCGCAAGCCAATCTGTTCGAGACCCTGCCGCTGTTCGCCGCCGGCGTGCTGGTCGCCCACGTGGCCGGGCGCGACGGCGCGCTGACGCTGTGGGGCGCCTGGCTGTACCTGGGCGCGCGCATCGTCTACCTGCCGCTGTATGCGGCCGGGATCCCGGTGGTGCGCAGCCTCGTATGGACGGTCTCGCTGGTGGGGCTGGGGCTGGTGCTGGCGGCGATCCTGCTGCCCTGAGCGCGCGAGCGGCAGGCGGCGGCGCAGGCTATACTCGCGACATGGAATCCGACCTGCCCCTCCCCGACACCGCCTGCTACTGCTCGTCGCTGCGCCAGGCCTCGCGCTATGTCACCTCCTTCTATGACCAGATGCTGTCCGGCTCCGGCCTGCGCGTGACCCAGTTCGCGATCCTGAGCCGCCTGAAGCCGCGCGCCGCCACCGTCACCCAGCTGGCGCAGAGCATGGTGATGGACCGCACCACGCTGGCGCGCAACCTGCAGCCGCTGGTGCGCGAGCAGCTGGTCCAGGTCCGTCCCAGCGAGCAGGACCGGCGCGAGCGCGTGATCGAGCTCACGGACGCCGGCAGCGCCAAGGTCGAAGCCATCCTCCCGGCCTGGCGCCGCGCCCAGGCCGCATTCGACCAGCAGTTCGGCGCCGAACGCGGAGCCCAGCTGCTGGCCACGATGCGCGCAGTGGTCGCCAGCGGCCTGCACGACGCCGGCGACGCGTCGTGACCCCGCACGGGCACGGCACAGCGCGCACGCTTGTGTTTTTCAGTAGAATCGGCGGTTTCGCCCTGCCTGGACCGCCGTGCCCCCGACCCAACCCATGCTAGCCTTCCTGTCGAACGGTGGCGCCACCGGCGCCCGCATCCACGCACACGACTGGAATTCGCATCCGCTCGGGCCGATCGCCGATTGGCCTGCCGCTCTGCGCACGGCGCTCGGTGTAATCCTCGGTTCCTCCTTCCCCACCTTCCTGGCCTGGGGCCCGCGTCTCGAGCTGTTCTTCAACGACGCCTACGTGCCCCTGCTCGGCAACAAGGCGGCGGATGCACTCGGGCGGCCGCTGGCCGAGGTCTGGGACGAGGTCTGGGAATCGGTCGGTCCATATGCCCTGCGCGTGCTGCAGGGCGAGTCCTTCTTCTTCGAGAACTACGCTACCACGCTGGAACGCCACGGCTACCGCGAGCAGGCCTGGTTTACCTTCTCCTACAGCCCGGTGCGCGACGACACCGGCGTGGTGTGCGGGGTGCTGTGCACCGTGATGGAGGTGAGCGACAAGCTGCGGGCCCTGGCGCAACACAAGGAAGCCGAGGAACGGCTCGCCCTGTCGCTGGAAGCCTCCGGCAACATCGGCACCTGGTCGTACGACCTCGACACCGCCGCCACCTATGTGGACGAGCGCTTCGCCCGCCTGTTCCAGGTCGATGCCGCGCTGGCGCGCGAAGGCACCGAGCTGGTGCGCTTCACCGACATGATCCATCCCGACGACCGTTCCGCCGTGCTCGAGGCGATCGACCACGCAATCCTCACCGAGACCCTGTACGACATCGAATACCGGATCCCGCAGCGCTCCGGCGTGGACGTCTGGGTCAACGCGCGCGGCAAGGTATTCGCCAATCCGGACACGGGCGGCCGCCGTTTCGCCGGCATCGCGGTCGACATCACCGAGCGCAAGCGCGCCGAACAGGCCCGCATCGACAGCGAACGCCGCGCCGACGAAAGCGCGCGCCGCCTCGACGTGCTGCTCGACGCCGCGCCGGTCGGCATCGTCTACGCCGACACGGCCGGCCAGCTGCAGCTGGCGAACGCCGCCAACCGCCGTATCTGGGGCGCGCACCCGATGCCCTCCGAGGTCGACGAGTACGCCGAGTGGAAAGGCTGGTGGCCGGCCGGCACCGAGCGCGAAGGAGAGCGCTTGCTGGCGCACGAATGGCCGCTCGCGCGTGTACTGGGCGGCCAGGAGCAGGCGAGCGGCGTGTTCGAGATCGAGCCCTTCGACGCGCCGGGGACCCGGCGTACGATCCTGGTGCGCGCCGCCGCCATCCGCGACGGCGACGGCGGGATGGTAGGCGCGGTGGCGGCCAACATGGACATCACCGCCCAGGTGGAAGCCGAACGGGCGATGCAGGAAAGCGAGATCAAGTTCCGACTGATTGCCGACGCCATCCCGCAGCTGGTATGGTCTGCCAATGCCGGCGGCATCAACGACTACCTGAACGCGCGCTGGACCGAGTTCACCGGCATCGACATCGAGAAAATAGGCGGCAACGGCTGGGTCGACATCGTCCATCCCGACGACCTGCAGGCGCTGTTCGCAGCCTGGCGCGCGAGCCTGGATACCGGCGCGCCCTACGAGATCGAGCACCGGCTTGTCCACCACAGCGGCGAATACCGCTGGATGCTGAACCGCGCGCTCCCGTCGCACGACGCCCTTGGGCGCGCCACGCGGTGGATGGGCACCCTGACCGACATCCACGACAAGAAGGCCGGCGAGGACGAACTGCGCGAGCAGGCGCGCCGCAAGGACGAGTTCCTGGCCATGCTGGCGCACGAGCTGCGCAATCCGCTGGCGCCGATCAGCAACGCGGCCCAGCTGCTGGCCATGGCCACGCACGACCCGCAGCGGGTGCGCCAGTCGAGCGAAGTGATCATCCGCCAGGTCCGCCACATGACTTCCCTTGTGGACGACCTGCTGGACGTTTCGCGCGTCACGCGCGGGCTGGTGGAGCTGGAGCGCGAGCGGGTCGACATCAAGTCGGTGGTGGCCAGCGCGGTGGAACAGGCGCGCCCGCTGATCGAAGCGCGCGGCCACGTGCTTGACCAGCACATGGCGCCCGGACGCTGCTGGGTGCACGGCGACCGCATCCGGCTGGTGCAGGTGCTGGTCAACCTGCTCAACAACGCGGCCAAGTACACCGCCCAGGGCGGCACCATTGCGCTGTCGGTCGAGACGGGTGACGAGGGCGTGACGATCGCCGTGCGCGACAACGGCATCGGCATCGACCGCGGCATGCTGCCGCACGTGTTCGAACTGTTCACCCAGGCCGAACGCACGCCCGACCGTTCGCAGGGCGGCCTCGGACTGGGCCTGGCGCTGGTCCAGAGCCTGGTGCAGCTGCACGGCGGCCGGGCCGCCGCCCACAGCGAGGGGCTGGGCATGGGCAGCACCTTCACGGTCACGCTGCCGGTGCTCGACGTCGATGCGCCCGACGGCGCCGCGACGGGAGACACGCTGGCGGCGGCGCCTGGCGCCGCACGGGCCAGCCGCCGCATGCTGGTGGTCGACGACAACGTCGACGCCGCCCTGTCGCTGGCCGAGGTGCTGCGCTCGCTCGGGCACGAGGTCGCCACCGCCCACGACGCCCGCTCCGGGCTGGCGCAGGCGCAGGCGGCGCCGCCCGAGGTCTTCATCCTCGACATCGGCCTGCCCGACATGGATGGCTATGCGCTGGCGCGCCGGCTGCGTGAGGACGGCGCGAGCGCCGGCGCCACCCTGATCGCCCTCACCGGCTATGGCCAAGCCCACGATCGGGTGCTGGCCCGCAGCGCCGGCTTCGACCACCACTTCGTCAAGCCGGTCGACCTGGCCGCCCTGGTGGGGGTCATCGAACGCGCGCCGGCGCCGCGACCAGGCGCATGAACGACGTCCGCACTTCGTCGTACGTGTACGGGCTGGACCTGGTCCGCTTCCTGTGCACCCTGATGGTATGCGTGTTCCACCTGAGCTGGCATAACGCGGCGATGGTCACAAGCATGCCCTTCGGCTGGATCGGGGTCCAGGTGTTCTTCGTGATTTCCGGCGTTGTCATCGCCAATTCCGCGGCGCAGGCGAAGCCGCTGCACTTCCTCAAAAGCCGCTTCCTGCGCCTGTACCCGGCAGCCTGGCTGGCGGCGCTGGTCAACTTCGGGCTGCTCCTGGCCCTGCCCCTCGGCGTGTTCGGCGCGGCCGGCGTCTGGGTCGATCCGACGCCGCGGGCGCTGTGGTTCTCCCTGGTTTTGGCCGGCACCACCTTCCTGACCAGCGCCTACTGGACCCTGCCGATCGAACTGGCCTTCTATGGCCTGATCCTGCTGGCCGTGATCGGCGGCGGCGTGCGGCGCTTCGCGCTGGTCGCGCGCCTGCTGGTGCTGGCCAGCGCGCCGTATTGCGTGCTGCTGTTCTGCTCCCGCATCGTCGGCTTCGAGCTGGGCTGGTTCGAGTTCGGCTACGGTCCGAAGAACATGTTCCTGCTGCGCCACGGGGTGTATTTCGCGATCGGCATGTATTTCTGGCTGCTGAACAGCCAGGGCCGGCTCGCCGGCGCCGACCGCGCGCTGCTGGCGCTGGCCTTCACCGGCGCCGGGCTGGAGATGTTCGCGCGCGCCTCGCAGATCGTCGGCAGCTACGCGCCCGGACCGCAGGGGCCGCTCGGCCTGGGCTTCCTGGTGAGCGGCGCGATGGCGATCTTCGCCGTGCTCGCCGGCGTCATTTTCCTCTCACTGCGGCATGCGCGCGCGTGGGTACCGCCGGCCGGCGTCGCACGCTGGGTGCGCATCCTCGGGCTGGTCACCTACCCCTACTACCTGATCCACGAAATCCTCGGCGCCGCGGTGCTGCACGCGGCCGGGGTGCAGGGCCTGGGACCAGGGGCGAGCCTGCTGGCCGCCATGGTGCTCATCGGCCTGGTCGCCTTCCTGATCGCGCGCTACGGCGAACCGGCCCTGCGCCGCGCCATCGACCGGGCGCTCGCCCGGAAGCGTCCGGACGCCGCCGGCGCGAAGCAGGCCTAGGCGCTACATGCACCAGGCATTGCCGCCGGCGGCGCGAGGCACTATGCTGGCGCTTCCGCCGGCTCGTCCGGCCCTACCTGGGATCTCCGTGCCGATTCACCGCACCCTCGCTTCGCTGCTTGCCGCCACCCTGTTCGCCGCGCTGCCCGCCCAGGCAGCGCTTCCTGCCTGCACCGCCCTCGACGCCGTACCGGACGCCGTCAGCAAGGCTCCTTTGCTGGTGCTGGGCGACGTCCACGGCACCCGTGAAGTACCGGCCTTCGTCGCCGCCTACCTGTGCGCCGCCGCCCGGCAGCAGCGCCCCGTCACGCTGGCGCTCGAACTGCCATCGAAGGAGCAGGAAGCGTTGGATGCCTTCCTGGCGAGCCAGGGCACGCCGCAAGACCTCGCACGCCTCACCGCCGGCGCCATGTGGACGCGCGAGCGGCAGGACGGCCGCACCAGCATCGACATGCTGCGCATGATCGGGCAGGTGCGCGCCCTGCGCGCGGGCGGCGCCGACATCCGCCTGGTGGCGATCGACGCCGAGACGGCGCCGGCGCGGCGCGACGCCGCCATGGCCGAACGCCTGCGCGCCGAACTGCGCCAGGGAGCGGGCCGCCAACTGGTGGTCCTGGTCGGCGCCCTGCATGCGGTGCGCACCCGGGGCAACCGCTTCAACCCACACTACGAGTCGACGGTCTACCTGCTGGCTGACCAGCGCCCGCTCAGCCTCACCGTGGGGACGGCCGGCGGCAGCGCCTGGGTGTGCCGCGGCGGCGCGCCGGCCTCCTGCGGCGCCACTGCCTGGGACATCAATCGCGTCGATCCGGCGCCGGCCGCTGCCTTCTCGCTGGCCCCGCCCTCGCCGCAGTTCGACGGCGTGTTCTACGTCGGCGCCACCACTGCCTCGCCGCCGGCGCTGGCTGGAGAGTAAGCCCATGTACGGATTACTGATCTTCGTGGCCTCGTGGCTGATGCTCGCGACCTTCATGGCGCGCGCCGCCGGCGTCGGCATCCCGGCCGTGCGCCAGGCGCCGGCGCGGTTCCCGGCAGTCATCGCCCTGCTGGCCGGGGCCATCCTCATTAACCTTGCGGCGATGACGCTGACCTTCTCGCTGGCCTCGCTGCAGCCGGTGCACCCGTTCGTGCTGCTGCTTGCCCAGTTCCTCGGCAGCGCCGCGCTGGCCGTTGTCGCCGGCCAGGCATGCAGCAAACGTTACTTCGCGCGCGCTCAGCCCTGGTATGGCATTGCGGCGGCTGCCATTTTCCTGGCGGCCGCCTTCGTCCCGGTTGCATGGTTCGTTCTCGGGAACGCGCTCGAACGGCTGTTCGGGGTCCACTGGATCTATTGAGGGAAGCCGGCCGCCCCGCTCACGCCTGGGGCGCCGTCCAGACCAGGTTCCACAGGTGGCCGTCGAGGTCCTCGAAACCCTGGTCGTACATGAAGCCGTGGTCTTCGGGCGGGTGCGGGATGCGCGCGCCGGCGGCGGTCGCCTTCGCGATCAGGCTGTCCACTTCCTCGCGGCTCTCGCAGCTCAGGCAGATGATGGCCTCGTTGGCTTCTTTCGCCTGCACCACCGGCTTGCCGGTGAGCGAGCGGAAAAAGTCCTCGGTCATCAGCATCACATGGATGCTGCCCTCGACGACGTCCATGAAGGCGGCCTGCTCGTTGCTGTATTGCGGATTGCTGCGAAAGCCCAGCGCGCTGAAGAAGGCTTTGGATTTCTCCAGGTCCTTGACGGCCAGGTTGAAGATGATCTGCTTGTTCATGAAGTCCTCATGTCGGAAGGGGGTGGATTGACAGGTGCTGCATCCCCACGACGAACGCGGCCCCGTGAATTCGACATTCCACAAAAAAACTAAGGCACCAGCCGTCCCAGCAGCGCATCGATCTCGTCCAGGCCCGCCGGCTTGGTGAGGTGGGCGTCGAAACCGGCCGCGTGCGCCTCGCTGCGGTCATGCTCCGCGCCCCAGCCGGTGTGGGCCGCCAGCAGCGCCTTGTCCAGGTGCGGCAGCTTGCGCACTTCGCGCGCCAGCTCGTAGCCGGACAGGCCCGGCATGCCGACGTCCAGGATCAGGAGCTCGAAATTCCCCTGCTCCGCCAGCGCCAGCGCGGCGCGTCCGTCATGCGCCAGGGTCACCCGGTGGCCGCGTGCGTCGAGCACGGCGGCCAGCATGGTGGCGGCATCGACGTTGTCGTCCGCCACCAGGATGCGCAAGCCCGCCGCCGGGCCGGCCGCCGCCGGAGCCTCGGCCGGCGCCGCGGCATCGTCGCCCTGCCGCGCCGCCAGCGGCAGGCGCAGGGTGAAGGTGCTGCCCAGCCCGACCCCGCTACTTGCGGCCACGATCGATCCGCCGTGCATCTGCACCAGGCTCCGCACCAGCGCCAGGCCGATCCCGAGCCCGCCCTGGGCGCGCCCGATGTTCTGCGACACCTGGCTGAACATGTCGAACACGCTTTCCAGCGCATCGGGTGGAATGCCCATGCCGGTGTCGCGCACCGCCACCAGCACCTCGCCGGCTTCCACGCTGCCCGACAAGCTCACCACGCCACCGGGCGGCGTGTACTTGCAGGCGTTGGTGAGCAGATTGGTCAGCACCTGCGCCAGCCGGGTCGGATCGGCCTCCAGCCAGATGGTCTCGTCGGGCACCTCGACCTCGAGCCGGTGCTTGGCCGCTTCCATCATCGGCATCATGCCTTCGATGGCGATGGTGACCACCTGCCGCAGCGTCACCCGCTCGCGCTTGAGTTCGATCTTGCCGCTGTCGATGCGGGCGATGTCCATCAGGTCGTCGATCAGGTGCACCATCTGGCGCAGCTGGCGATCCATCATCGTGCGCGCCCGCTCCAGGACCTGCGGGCTGCTGCCCGGCAGCTGCATCAGGTCGAGGCCGGTGCGCAGCGGCGCCAGCGGGTTGCGCAGCTCATGCGCCAGCGTGGCGAGGAAGCGGGTCTTGCGGTTGTTCGCATCGCTGAGCTCCACCGTGGCCTGGCGCAGGCGCTCCTCGGCCAGCTTGCGCTCGGTGATGTTGCGGCTGACCGTGGCATAGCCTTCCACTTCACCGTGCTGGTCGCGGATCACGTAGACGGTATAGATCATCCAGATGGCGTCGCCCGTGCGGAAGTGCCGCATCCGCACTTCGGTCTCGCTATGGCCGTCGCGCGCGACGCGCGGCAGGAACTCGTCGCGGATGAATGCGCGGTCTTCGGGGAAGAAGAAATCTGCCACCGGCGTGCCCAGGGCTTCTTCCAGCGAGCTTGCGCCGACCATGCGCACCGCGGCCGGATTCAGGAAGAAGACTTTCAGGTCGAGCCCGGCCATGCCGATGAAGTCTTCGCTGCGCTCGGCCAGCGTCACGAAGCGCTGGCGTTCCAGCTCGGCCTGGCGGCGGTCGTGGACGTCGGTGGTGGTGCCGACCCATTCGCGCACCGCGCCATCCTGGCCGACGATCGGCACCGCGCGCGCCACGTTCCAGCGGTACTGGCCGTCCGCCCGGCGCAGGCGCTGCTCGTGCTCGTAGGGCTGGCGCTCGGCGACGCAGTGCTCCCAGTGGGCCAGCACGGCCGCGCGGTCGTCCGGATGGATGGCGTCGGCCCAGCCGAAGTCCTTCCATTCCTCGAAGGTCTGCCCGGTGTAGGCGCGCCAGGTGGGGGAGTCGGTTTGCATCGCGCCGTCCGGTCCGCAGTGCCAGACCATTTGGGTGGTGGCGACGATCAGCGAACGGAAGCGTTCCTCGTTTTCGCGGATCGCCTGTTCCGACTGCACGCGTTCGGTGATGTCGCGCGTGGTGCCGGCCACCGCCTCGACCTCGCCGTCCGGCCCGATCACGGGCACGAAGATGTATTCGTACATGCGCCGGCCGAAGGCCCCGTTGAAGGGCACCACGCCCTTGATCGGCGCCCGGGTCGCCTTGACCTCCTCGATCTCGCGGCCATGCATCTCGGCGTGCCAGGGCTCGTAGCCCAGTTCCAGGCAGGTCTTGCCGATCGCGTCTTCCCAGCTGCGGCCCCACATCCGCAGCAGGACCTCGTTGGCGTAGGTGAAGCGGTGCTGCCGGTCGAACACATAGGCCAGGTCGGGCGTGTTCGAAAGGAAGGTCTCGTAGAGACGGCGGCGCTGCTCGGACCGGCGGCCGAGTTCCAGCAGCTCGCGCTCGGTCTCGCGCTGCTGGGTAATGTCGCGGTACAGCACGGCCACGCCCTCGTCGTAGGGATAGGCGTGCACGCTGAACCAGCGCTGGTGGCCCTGGTGTTCGTAGGCCAGCGGCATGCTGGCCGCGACGCGCTCGCGCATCACGCGCTGGTACAGGCGGCCGGCTTCCTGTTGTTCGGACCCGGGCCAGGCGTCCCAGTGGATGCGGCCGACGATCTCGCTGGCCGGCCGCCCTTCCATGGCCAGGCCCGCGGCATTGATCTGCAGAACGCGGAAATCGCGGTCCATCAGCAGGAAGCCATCCTGCAGGGTCTGCAGGATGTGGTGGCTGCGTTCCTGCTCCAGGCGCAGGCGCGCCTGGGTGCGTTCGCGCTCGACCAGCGGCGCGATCTGGCGCGCGCAGATGTCGGTGAGCTGGATCTCGCGCTCGTCCGGCACGCGACGCTCGCCGAAATACACGCTGATCACGCCCAGCACAGCGCCATCGCTGCTGAAGAAGGGGGTGCTGTACAGCGACCTGATTCCGTGCGCCTGCGCGAAATCGCGGTAGCCGGCATACAGGGGATCGGTGGCGGTATCGGCGACCACGACGCGGCGCCTTTCGGCGAACGCCGTACCGCAGGCGCCTGCGCCGGGCGGCACGCAGCTCAGCGCGGCCAGGCCTGTCTCGCCGATGCCCTGGCTGGCCTGGGTCTTCAGGCCGCCGGCGGCGGCGTCGAACAGCGAAATCACACCCTGCGGGCAGCCGTGCAGGCTGGTGATGGTGCGCAGCACGATGTCGAACTGCTCGGGCAGCCCCTGCGCTTCGAGCAGGCGCTCGCTCATCGCGTGCAGCTGCTGCCAGTCGCCGAGCTGGCGCTCGAGCTGGTGTTCGGAAACGGCCAGCGCCACGTCGCTGCGCATCTTGGCGGCGGCCAGCTCGGACTGGGCGTGGCGGCGATGCGCGACTTCTTCCTCGAGCGACCGGTTCAGGGCCCGCAGCGCGCTGCGGTTGCGGTGTTCTTCCGTCACGTCGTTGCACAGGACCAGCACGCCGCGTACGCCGCTTTCGTCCTCGATCGGGCTGAAGCCATAGGTCCACCAGGCGTCGCTCAGCACCCCGTCGCGCACCAGCGGCACCAGGTGGTGCTCGTGCCAGGTCGCGCCTTCACCGCGCATCACTTGCTCGATTTGCGGCCCGATGATCGGCCAGGTGTCGCGCCAGCACTCGCGCCCGCACTGTCCCAGCGCCGCCGGGTGGCGCTGCGCGTCCATCGTGGCGCGATAGGCGTCGTTGTAGAACTGGATGAGTTCCGGGCCCCACCAGATGAACATCGGATGGTTCGAGGTCAGGAGCAGGCGCAGCGTGGTCTTGAGGGCGGTCGGCCAGCCCGCCGGCTCGCCCAGCGGCGTGGTGCGCCAGTCATGGGCGCGCATCAGCGTGCCCATCTCGCCGCCGCCTGAAAGGAAGGCTGCCGGGACGGACATCAACTTGTCGCAATCGGCAGATAGCATGGCCTTGCTCGTTCGGGTTGAGTGGCGGACAGTATAGCCCAGGCAAGGATTTAACAAAATGAAAGCTTAGCTGTGACAACAGGAAACGAAAGTTTCGTCCGTTACGGTTTGGAACAATTTCGAATCGTGCAGTCGCTCAGCCGGGATTAGCATTTGCACATGAACTTCAGCTTTTCTACTCCATCCTGCGGCGACTGCCTGGTCAAGCTCTGGGCCAGCGGACGCTACGGCTTTTCGCTGCCGAAGAAAGTCGAGATCACCGGGCCGGACGGCGCGACGGCCACTTACCTGTATCACAGCCGGAAAGTAGGCCTGTCCGCCGAACTCACCAACCGTACGCTTGTCAGAATCGCGATTGCCCACTATCTGGCAGGGGACGTGAAGGAAGACGGACGGGAGATCGACGACACGGTGCCGCCCTTCTCCGGCCCCCTGACCCAGATCCGGCCGTTCGCCCCGCCCCCGCCGCCGCCGCGGGTACGGCCGTCGCGCATCATGCCCAGGCACGCATCCGCCGCGCTCGCCTGCGCCAAGGAGGCGGCATGACAACATCACGGAAGACGAGGTAGACGCATGCGCATCACGTTCACATCCGGCCAGGTCGCCATGCTCATCGGCAGGGCCGAACGCCAGCTCGAACAGATCGTCGCCGACTCCATACGCGAGCCCGGCAATGGACGCAACATCACACGCGCCGCGCAGCACGTGCTGCACGAAACGGTGGTCACGCTGATCCGCCTGTACCGCGAACAGGTGCCGGGCGGCGCGCCGGTCGCGACGCGCATCGCGCGCGCCTATGCCAAGGGGGCCGATGCCCAGTCCGGCGTGCCGACCCTGGCCTGCGTGCGCACCATCCTGACGGTGATGCGCGATGCGCGCGAACTGGTCGCGGCGGCGCCACCGGAGGTCCCGCAAGCAGCGTCGAACATGACAATCGGATAGATTTTCGCTCAGCTGTCGCGCTACACTTCCCTTCCGATCATCACGTCACGAGGGAGGATGTATGCGCAGATTCCTGAACCTGTGGAGCGGCCTGCTCATCGGCCTGGCGCCGCTGGGCGCCACGGCGGCCGTGCCGGACGGCTGCGGAGCGCTGAACGACCCGCAAGGGCTGGCGCGCAGCGCGCGCATCATCCTGGTCGGAGAAATCCATGGCACCCGCGAGTATCCGGCGCTGGTCGCGCGCCTGGCCTGCGCAGCGCTCGACGGCGGCCGGCCGGTGACGCTGGCGCTCGAAATTCCCCAAGACGAGCAGGCGCGCCTGACGGCCTACATGGCCTCGCTTGGCAACGACGCCGCGCGCAGTGCTCTCACCTCCGGTTCGCGCTTCTGGGAAAAGGTACGCGACGGCCGCTCGAGCATTGCGGTGCTGGCCCTGATCGAACAGGCGCGCCGCTGGCGCATTCAGGGATTGCCGCTGGAACTGATCGCGATCGACAAGCCGCAAGGCGCGGCGGGCACCCGCGACGAACACATGGCGGCCCGCATCCGCAGCGCCTCGATGACGGCGCCGGAAATGGTGGTGATCGCGCTGGCCGGGAACGGACACACCCGCCTGGCGCCGCTCTCGCCCGGGCACCTGGCCGGCCTGCCCAAGGGCGTGGACACGCCGATGGGCATGCTGCTGCGCGACCTCGGTCCGGCCTCGATCGGCAGCCCGCTGTCGCGTGGCGCCTTCTTCGGCTGCGCGCCCGACTGCCGGGTGCATGACGGCGACATCGAAGGGCCGACGGTCGCGGTGCCCGTCATCTCGCGCACCCGTGACCGGGGACGCGGCCCCTACACCCACGTCGTCGAACTCGGCACCACGACGCCGGCCCTGCCGGCGCTCGGCATCCCTGCTACGCCGCCTGGCCCTTGATACCGGCCTGGCGCGCCCGGGTGCTGCCGCCCACGCCCACTGCGGTGGCAATCGCCAGCGCCTGGAACAGCGCTACGCCGGCAAATACCCAGCCGGGACGCCCCGCATCCATCACCAGGCCGAACAGCAGCGGGCCGATCGCCAGCCCGCTGTCCAGGCCCGAATACACCACGCCGTACACGCGCCCGGTCGCGCCCTGCGGCGCGGCAGCGCGGATCATCAGGTCGCGCGACGGCCCGGCCACGCCCGAGCACAGGCCGATCAGGCCCATCAGTGGCAACGCCATCCACGATGGTCCGGCGCCCGCTGCCAGCACCAGCGCCAGCAGCGCCGCCGCCGAGAAGGCCAGGGCCACGGTGCGGTCGTGGTGCTTCGATCCGGCGCCGAGGAAACCGCCCGCCACCATGCCCAGCGCCGAGGCCAGCATGTAGGCGGTATAGGAACTGGTGGCCAGCGCATGCGAGATCCCGTACAGCGACTCCAGGCTGATCGTGGCGAAGCTCTGGATCGCGCCCAGCGCCACCGCGGTCAGGAGGAAGAAGCCGAAACACAGCCAGACCGCACGCAGTTTCAGGAAAGCCAGGGTGTTGCCCTGCGCGCCGGCGGCCTGGCGCAGCGGCGGATCCGGATACAGGACGTGGCGGTTCAGCGCCAAGAGCGCCAGCACCGCCACCGGCAGGGCCGCAGCGCACAGTAGCGCGGTGCGCCAGCCGTGGGCGGCGGCGATCGTGGTCAGGAAGATCGGCGACGCGGCCCAGCCGATGTTGCCGCTGATGCCGTGCACCGAGAAGCCGTGCGCCAGCCGCTCGCGCGAGACGCGCTGGTTCAGCAGCGTGTAGTCGGCCGGATGGAACACCGCATTGCCGACGCCTGCCAGCAGCGCGCCCAGCACCAGTCCCCCGTAGCTGCCGGCGCCGGAGAGCACCAGTGCCGACACGCCCAGCATCGCGATCCCGGAAAACAGCACGGTGCGCGCGCCGAAGCGGTCGACCACGAAGCCGGCCAGGGCCTGGCCCACGCCGGAGACCACGAAAAAGACGGTCATCAGGAGACCGAGCTCGGTATAGCTCAGGCCGAAGGCCGGCTTCAGCCAGGGGATCAGGGCCGCCAGGATCAGGTGGTAGAAGTGCGAGGTGCCGTGCGCCAGGCCGACCAGGCCGATCACCCGCGCATCGCGCTTGAAGCTGTTGTTCTCTGTGTCCATCCCGTTGTCCTTATCGAAAAAGCCAGTGTAAGCAAAGTTGCGGCGTCCGATTTAAGATAGAGCGTCAAGATTTGTCGAGAACCTGCCATGCACGCACTACGCGCCGTCCTTCCGCCTACCCAGGGCCCCGGCCCCACCGGCGAGCGCCCGGTGAGCATCTGGTCGCGCGACCTGCCGGCCGACGTCTCGGTGGGCGCCCACAGCCATGAATGGGGCCAGCTGACCTACACCCACAACGGCATGATGCGGGTCAGCGCGGAAGACAGCAGCTGGATCGTGCCGCCGCAGCGCGCGATCTGGATCGCGCCGCACGTGGTGCACGAGGTCACGATGCTGGAAGCGGCCAGCCTCAGTCCCCTGCGCATCCATGCTTCGCGCGACCCCTTCGGGGGCGAGCACTGCCGGGTGGTGGAAGTGAGCAGCCTGCTCCGCGAGCTGATCGCGGCCCTCGAACTGGGCGAACACCCGCGCGAACCGGGCCGCGCCGCCCTGCTGGGAGAACTGATCCTGGACGAGCTGGCGCGCGCGCCTTCGCGTCCGATCCGCGTGGCGCTGCCGCTCGACAAGCGCCTGCGCGGCCTGTGCGAAGCGTTGATCGATGCCCCAGGCGCGACCCAGACCCTGGCCGACTGGGCGCGTGAAGCCGGGGCCTCGGAGCGCACGCTGGCGCGCCTGTTCGAGCGCGAGTTGGGCATGAGCTTCGGCCAGTGGCGCCAGCAGGTGCGCCTGGCCCATGGCGCTTCGCTGATCGCGCGCGGCCTGCCGCTGTGGCAGGTGGCCGAGCAGCTCGGCTACGCCAGCCAGTCGGCTTTCACCGCGATGTTCAGGAAGACCTTCGGCAGCACCCCATCCGCCTTCTTCGCAGGCGACCGTCGGCGCGGCGCCGCTAGAAACTGATGACGAAGCGCGCGCCCGTCCCGAGCGGCCGCGCGTAGCGCACGGTGCCGCCGTTCTCGTGGACCAGGTGGCGCACCATGGCCAGGCCGATGCCGCCGCCCTGTTTTTTCGTCGTGAAGAAAGGCGTGAAGATGTGCGCCACCAGCTCGGGCGGCACGCCCGGCCCGTCGTCCGCCACCTCGATGCGCAGGCGCCCGCCGCGCACCAGGCGCGCACTCACACGCGCCCCGGCCCGCTCCACCCCGCTGCTCGCCTCGAAGGCGTTCTTGAGCAGATTGATCAGGGCCTGTTCCAGCTGTCCGGGGTCGGCCACCAGTTCCAGCGAGGCCGGCTCCACCGAGAACTGGACCTCGCCGCCGCGCGCCCGCCAGCCGGGACCGACCAGCGCGCGTACCCGCTCGAACAGTGCACTGACCTGTATCCGTTCCGGCCGCGCGGCGGGCACATTGGACAGGCTGCGGTAACTGGTGACGAAATCGGCCAGGCTGTCGGCGCGGCGGCTGATGGCGTCGAGCGCGGTCACCAGGTCATGTGCAATGTCCGGGGGCAGCGCAGCCCGGCACTCCTCCAGCATGTCGCGCGCCGTCCGCGACAGTGAAGCGACCGGCGTCAGCGAATTCATGATCTCGTGGGTCAGCACGTGCACCAGCTGGCGCCAGGCGTTCAGGGCCTCGGCTTCGAGCTCGCTCTCGACCGGCATCAGGGCCGCCAGGCGCTGCGCACTGCCCTGCAGCGCCAGCGTCGACACCGCCAGCAGCGCGCGCTCGACGCCGCGCTCGGTGTCGAACTGGATCATCGTGCGCCGATCGCCCGGCTGCCCGGCCAGCTCGCGGTAGAGCGCGGCCGGATCGCTGGCGCGGCCCGGCGCCACCAGCTTGCGCGCATTGCCGTTGAGCGGCACGACCTTGCCTTCGGCGCCGTCGATGCGAAACAGTGCGATCGGCGCGTGTTCCAGGCTGGTTTCCAGGGCCAGCGCGCTGTCGACCAGATGCTGCTGTTCGATGGTGAGCACCGCCTTGGGTTCGGGCGGCTTCGGGTGGCGCAGCATGGCCAGGCGCTCGAGGCAGCGCCACAGGGTCCACAGGAGCGGCAGCGCCGTCAGGCCGCACAGCACCACCAGGCGCGGCGCATCGTCGACCATGCCGGCGCCGTAGCCGAGGATGGCCATACCAAGCGCGCACAGCAGCGCTGCGGCCTTGAGCCGCCGCTCAGAATCCATGCTTGCCCAGCTTGCGGTACAGGGCGGCGCGCGAGAGGCCCAGCATGCGCGCAGCCAGGCTGATGTTGCCCTTGGCCTTGTCGAGGGCGGCGGCAATGGTCTCGCGCTCGAGGGTGCCCAGGCTGAAGTCTTCCGGCGCGGCGGGCGCGAGCGGCTCCACCGGCGCGGGAGCCGGCGCGCTCAGCCCGAAGTCCTCGAAACGGTATTCCGGCTGCGCCGCCAGGATCGCGGCGCGTTCGCAGGCATGGCGCAGGGCGCGCACGTTGCCGGGCCAGGCCCAGGCGCACAGCTGCTCGAGCGTGCTCGGCGCCAGTTCACGCACCGGGCGGCCGTACTGGTTCTCGTACAGCGACAGGTAGTGGTGCAGCAGTTGCGGGATGTCGCCCTGGCGCTCGCGCAGCGGCGGCACGCGCAGCACGATGGTGTTCAGGCGAAACAGCAGGTCGGGCCGGAACACGGAGGGATCGAACAGACGCTCCTCGATCAGGTTGGTGGCGCTGACGATGCGCACGTCGATCGGCTCGGCGCGGTCGGCGCCCAGCGGCGTCACTTCGCGCCGCTCCAGCGCGGTGAGCAGCTTGGCCTGCGCGCCGAGCGGCATGTTGCCGATCTCGTCGAGGAACAGGCTGCCCCCGCGCGCCGCCTGGAAGCGCCCCAGGCGGTCGCTTCGCGCATCGGTGAAGGAGCCGCGCCGGTGGCCGAACAACTCGCTTTCGAAGGTGGATTCCGGCAGTGCACCCATGTCGACCGCCAAAAAGGTGCCGTCGGCACGCTTCGAGGCCGCGTGGATGGCGCGCGCCACCAGTTCCTTGCCGACGCCGTTCTCGCCCAGCACCATCACGTTCGCTTCGGTCGGGGCAACCGCCGCGATCATGGCGCGCAGCTCGCGCATCGGGTTCGACTCCCCCATCAGCATCGACGCCGTGGCGCTGGCGGGCGCCGCGGCGGCCCGGCGCGCCAGCGCGCCCTCGACCGCCGCCGCCAGGCGCGCATTGTCCCAGGGCTTGGTGATGAAGTCGCTGGCGCCGCGCTTGAGCGCTTCCACCGCCAGCGGAATGTCGGCGTAGGCGGTCAGCGCGATCACGCCGGGCGGCTGCGGCAAGGCGCGCAGCCGGTCGAGCACCGCCAGTCCTTCGGCGCCGTCGATGCGGCCCGGGGCGAAGTTCAGGTCGAGCAGCACCAGATCCGGCATGCCGCCGGCGAGCAGCGCATCCAGCCCGCGCGGGTCGCCCAGCGTCGCAACCCGGCCATGGCGCCGGCGCAGCAGCATCTGCGCCGCGCAGGCGACATCCTCGTCGTCGTCGAGGATCAGGATGGAGGCGTTCGATGGGGACATGCGGGTAGTGCCTGCTTGATGACAGAATCGCATTCTATCAGCGGAGGTCAAGCGCGCCTACGCCCCGCCGCCAGGGCCCCGGACACCTGTCCGCCTGCGAACATGCATACCTGTCCGGATCCGGACACTTTTGGCGGACAAGCTGTCCGCAAGCGGCGAAAACGCAGGTGGCACGGAAGTTGCGAAGACTGGTGCATTCGTCAACCACGCAGCAACGCACACCCTTATGGACCGATTACCTCCCCACGCCGTCACCGGCGCCGCCATGGATGCGGTGGTGCCCAGGCGCCGCAGCAAACTCCATGTGCGCGCCGGCCTTACCGTCGCCCTGCTGGTCGCCTTCGGCGCCGGCGCCTGGCACTTCATGCCGCACGGCCTGCAGGTGGCCAGCGCCGATGTGCGCGTCGCCAGCGCCGCCAACGGCATCTTCCGCGACGACATCGTGGTGCGCGCCAGCGCCCAGCCGCTCAACTCCATCATGCTCGACTCGGTCGAATCCGGCCGCGTCGAGGAAGTGCTGGTCGAGGACGGCCAGACCGTCAGCAAGGGCCAGCTGCTGTTCCGCCTGTCCAACCCGCAGCGCAACCTGGCCTTGCTGGAACGCCAGGCCGAACATGCGCAGCAGATCTCCAACCTGGCGACCCTGCGCGTGGCGCAGGAAGCGGGCCGCAGCGAACACCGGCGCCGCTTCTCCGATCTCCAGTTCGCCATGCAGCAGGCCGAGAAGCAGCATGCGCGCAATACCCGCCTGGCCCAGCAGGGCTTCATCTCCGCCGTGGCGCTCGAAGAGTCGAGCGACAAGCTGGCGCAGCAGCGCCGCGCGCTCGAGGACGAACGGCGCAGCATCGACACCGAAGAACAGGTGCGCCAGCGCGGCCTGAAGCAGATGGAGACCGCGATCGACGGCCTGCAGTCCGGCCTGCAACTGGTCAGCGCCACGGTCGACGCGCTCGCGGTGCGCGCACCCGCCGACGGCATGCTGACCGATTTCCGCCTGCAGGTGGGCCAGACCGTGCAGCCCAACCAGAACATCGGCCGCATCGACGATCCCAAGCGCTTCAAGCTGAAGGTCGAGATCGACGAGTTCTACCTGAGCCGCGTCACCCGCGGCCTGCTTGGCAGCGTGACGCAGGACGGCAAGACCTATCCGCTCAAGGTCAGCGCCGTGTTCCCGCAGATCCGCGAAGGCCGCTTCACCGCCGAGATGGTGTTCACCAGGGACCAGCCGGCCGTGATCAGCCCGGGCCAGAGCCTGGACGCGCAGCTGACCCTCGGCCGCTCGGCCCAGGCCCTGCTGCTGCCGACGGGCGCTTTCGTCAACGACACCGGCGGCACCTGGGTGTTCGTGGTCGACCAATCCAGCGGCCGCGCCGAGAAGCGCGCCGTGCGCCTCGGCCGGCGCAACAACAGCCAGGTCGAGGTCCTGTCAGGCCTCGCCCCCGGCGAACACGTCATCACCTCCAGCTACGGGCCGTTCGGCAAAGCCGAGCAGCTCCAATTGAATTAAACAAGAAAGGAAGCACCATGCTGAAACTCAGGGGCGTCTCCAAGATCCACCAGGCGGGCGAAGTCCAGACCCGCGCCCTCGACCGCGTCGACCTCGACATCGCGGCCGGCGAATACGTCGCCATCACCGGGCCGTCCGGCTGCGGCAAGTCCACCCTGCTCTCGGTGCTCGGCCTGCTCGACGTGCCAAACGAGGGCGAGTACCTGTTCGAAGGCCAGAACGTGGCCGGCTGGAGCGAGGCGCGCCTGAACGCGCTGCGCCGCGGCCGGGTCGGTTTCATCTTCCAAAGCTTCAACCTGATCGAGGAACTGAGTGTCTTCGAAAACGTCGAGCTGGCGCTGGAATACACCGGTACCCCGGCCGGCGAGAGGCGCCGCAAGGTGGAAGCCATGCTGGAGCGCCTGGGCGTGGCGCACCGTGCGCGCCACCGTCCTTCGCAGCTGTCGGGCGGCCAGCAGCAGCGCGTGGCGATCGCACGCGCCCTGGTGGCCGAACCGGCGATGCTGCTGGCCGACGAACCGACCGGCAACCTGGATACCGCCCACGGCGACGAAGTGATGCGCCTGCTGCGCAACATCAACGCCGAGGGCACGACGGTGGTGATGGTGACGCACTCGCCGGCGCACGCGGCCCAGGCCTCGCGCACCCTGCACCTGGTCGACGGCCGCGTGGTGGTCGACGCCCTGCAGGCAGCATGAGGAGCCATCGATGATCCTGCGCTTCTTACGCGACTTCCGCATCGGCTGGCGCCTGCTGGTCAAGGAACCCGCCTACTCCGCCGTCGTGGTGCTGGGCCTGGCCGTCGGCTTCGCCGCCTGCTTCCTGCTGCTCGGCTACGTGGCCCACTCGCTGTCCTACGACCGCCACGTGCCGCAGCGCGAGCAGATCTACCGTCTCATGCAGAAGTGGAACACCTCCAACGCGAGCGGCAACTGGAACGATTCGTCCAGCCTGCCCGCGCGCGATGCCATCGTCGCCAGCGGCACGCCGCTGCTGGCGAGCAGCTTCATCGAACGCGACATCGACGTCCGTGTGGGCAGCCAGGTGCAGACCATCAGCCTGACCGTGGTCGACCCGGCCTTCCGCCAGATCTTCCAGCCCAAGGTCCTGGCGGGCGACCTGACCGACGCGCTGGCCCGTCCCGATACCCTGGCCTTGAGCCGTGAGACCGCCACCAAGCTGTTCGGCAGCCTTGATGTCGTCGGCAAGACCGTGCAGGTAGAGGGCCAGCCCTACCGCGTGGCCGCACTGCTCGAAGACCAGCCGGCCGCCACCACCCTGCCCTTTGCCTCGCTGGCAGGCAGCAAGACCGCGATCTGGAAGCCGGAATACCGCCAGCTGGTGACCACCAACTGGGGTTCCTCCCACGGCAACGTCTACGTCAAACTGCTGCCGGGCGCCAGCCAGCAGACGGCGCTCGATGCGGTGCGGCGCGCCATGCTGGCCTCGAGCTTCTACCAGAACATGAGTCCCGAGCAGGTCGCCTCACTCAACGGCCGCGACCTGATCGACTTCCGCCTCGGCCCCCTGAGCGAGGCCTACCTCGACCCGCTGATCAAGGACCAGTCCCAGACCCACGCCGACAGCAAGACCGTGTTCGGCCTGGCTGCGGTGGGCGTGCTGATCCTGGTGCTGGCCGCTACCAACTATGTCAACCTGGCCACCGTGCGCACCGTGCGGCGCCAGCGCGAAATCGCCGTGCGCAAGGTACTGGGCGCGTCCACCGGCGCGGTCAGCCGCCACTTCCTGGCCGAATCGGTGCTGGTGTGCCTGATCGCCACCGCGATCGGCCTGCTGCTGGCCTGGCTGCTGCTGCCGGTGTTCTCCGACCTGGTGCAGCGTAAGCTCGACCGCATGTTCACCCCGGCCTCGCTCGCCCTGAGCCTGCTGATGGGCGTCGTCGTCGGCCTGCTGGCCGGCGCCTACCCGGCCTGGTCGGCGATCAAGGTGCGCCCGACCGCGGCCCTGGCAGGCCGCGGCAACAGCGAGACCGTGGGCGGGCTGCGCCTGCGCCGCGTCCTTACCGTGCTGCAGTTCGCCACCGCGATGGGCCTGACCGGCCTGACCCTGGCCGTGGCCTGGCAGACGCGCTACGCCAGCAGCCTCGATCCGGGCTTCGACCCGGCCCCGCTCCTGATCGTGAAGACCGGCGACGACATGCGCAACGCCGAGGTGCGCGCCTTCCGCGACGCCCTCGCGCGGATTCCGGGCGTGAACGGCGTGGCCGTCAGCGATGCGCCGGTGACCATCAACTTCAACAGCACCGCGCTCCAGCGTGACGGCGGCAGCCCGATCGAGATCAACTATAGCCGGGTGAGCCCCGAGTTCTTCGGGGTGTATGGCCTCAAGCCGGCCGCGGGGCGCCTGTACGACCCGGCGCGCGACAAGCCGACCGACGAAAAGAAGCTCGTCATCAACGAGGCCGGAGCGCGCAAGTTCGGCTTCGCCAGCGCCCAGGACGCGGTCGGCAAATATATCCGCTCGCCGCTGCGCGGGGAGGATAGCGAGGGAGCGATGCAGGTCATCGGCGTGGTGCCGGACATCCGCCACCGCTCGGCGCACCAGGAAATGCAGGCCACCATCTACTTCCTGAGCGAACGCACCGGGGTATTCACGGTGCGCAGCGAAGGCGACCAGGCGGCGGTACAGCGCGCGATCGAAGAACTGTGGCCGCGCTACTTCCCGAACGCCGTGCTGGAGGTCCAGCGCATGGGATCCATGTTCGCGCTCAGCTATGCCGACGACCTGCGCATGGCCAAGCTGCTGGCCGCTTCGAGCGTGATCGCCACCGCGATCGCCGCTTTCGGCATCTATGTGCTGGCCGCCTACAGCGTGCAGCGCAAGGCGCGCGAAATCGTGCTGCGCAAGCTGTACGGCGCCGGCCGCTCGGCCATCGGCCGTTTGGTGGCGCGCGAGTTCGTGGTCTTGATCGGCATTGGCGCCCTGCTCGGTCTGCCGATCGCCTTCGTGGCCGTGCAGCGCTACCTGGCCGGCTTCACCGAACGGGCGCCGGTGGGCGCCTGGACCCTGGGCGCCGCGCTGGTAGTGGCCGCCCTGGTGGCGATGGGTTCGACCGCGCGCCATGCGGTGGCGGCGATGCAGATTCGTCCGGCGCAGGCGCTGCGCGAGTAAGCGGGCCAGGTTTTTCGGACTGCGGCGGCGCGCCAGGCAGGTGCGCCGCCTCTCTCAGCTTTGGCCGCTGAACTGACGATTCTGGCGCAGACTGGCCATTTCCTAACGGTAATTTAACATCGCACTTTCATTCCGGTAGTTCTCTACGGCAAATTCGGCATTTTCCGCGTTGCAAATCCCTTACAACTTCAACAATCTTCTTGATAAAAAATAATTATCGTGAGAACATCCTGACTCACATGGTGCAAAAAAGAAACGATCGTTGCTAGGGGAGCAACATTGTTCACCATGTGAGGTATGTCCGATAACGAAAACAAGGGAAGAAGATGAAAAACTTTGCGAAACACCTGATCGTGGCGGGCGCTCCGCTCCTGCTCCTCATCGGCGATGCCGCCGCTGAAACCTGCGGCGGCCGCTTCGGCCCCTGCCAGGTGCCTGAACCTAGCACTCCCGCCCTCTTCATCGGCGCACTCGGCGTGATCGCCCTGGTCGCCAAGTTCCGGAAGAAGTAATCCGGAACCGCATTGCGCGCCGGCGGCGCGCAATGCCTTTTTCCTGAAAGAGTGAACCCGGCGCTGGCCCGCAATGGCCCGCATGGGCACCTGTTTGCCAAAAATTTGGCGATGTTCCCATTCCAATAAAAATATCTGTCAAGGACCACCATGTCAGCCACGCCGCGCGTCATCACCTTCGTCGCAGAATACGGAAATCCCGACCACTACTGGCTGGTCGGCCTCTATATCAAGGGCATCACCCCGCTCAATCCGGGCAATGCGGTGGGCGGCACGCTGTACGACCCCTGGTGCCTGGTGCGCGACATTTCGCTTCCCATCGAAGCGACATATACCGCCAACATCTATTCGTCCTACGAGTTGGCCAACCTGCAGGCCGTTCCCGGCCTCGCCAACCGGATCCAGCTGCAAAACCTCGACAACATCAACTGGCTGCTGAATAACTACAAGCGCCTGAATGCGACCGACGGCGACGTGCAGGGTGCGATCTGGAAGATGATGGGCAGTAATCCGATGAGCCCCTACATCGGCCCGCAGAACGCCGCCAATATCGACGCCCTGATCGCGCAAGCGCTGCAGCACGATGGCTACGTGCCGGGCATCGGCGACACCATCGGCGTGATCGTCGACCCGATGGCAGGCAGCACCCACTACCAGCCGCTGATCGTCGAGATGAAGGCGGCTTCCCTGGGCGACCGCGTGTGGCACGATGCGAACGCCAACGGCATCCAGGACGCGGGCGAAGAAGGCATTGCCGGCGCCATCGTGAACCTGGTTCGCGACCAGAACGAGGACGGCGACTTCAATGACGCCGGCGAGCAGCTGGGCACGACCACGACCGACGCCAGCGGCAACTACGTCTTCAAGGGCCTGACCCCGAGCCTGAATTACCAGGTGACGTTCTCGCTGCCGGCCGGCTACGATCGCGTCAGCCCGCGCCAGGCCGACGGCATTGCCGGTTCGGGCCTCAACAGCGACGCTGCGGTCTCCAGCGTGGTCGTGCTGGCGCCGGGCGAAAACAACACCAGCATCGACGCCGGCTTCTTCAAGAGCGCCAGCCTGGGTGACCGCGTCTGGCTGGACGCCAACGCCAACGGCCAGCAGGACGCGGGCGAAACCGGCGTCGCCGGCGTGAAGGTGAGCCTGATCGGCGGCGGTGCCGACGGGAAGCTGTCGACCACCGCCGACAACACGCTGGTGAGCACCACCACCGACGCCAACGGCAACTACGCCTTCACCAAGCTGACCCCGGGCGTCGAATACCAGGTCCAGTTCGACAAGCCGGCCGGCAGCGTTTTCACGCGCCAGGACAGCGGCCTTGACGCCAGCGACTCCGACGCGGGTGCGAATGGCCTGAGCCAGGTCGTCACCCTTGCATCGGGCGAGAACAACACCACCATCGACGCCGGCATCTACCTGCCGGCCAGCCTGGGCGACCGCGTCTGGCTCGACGCCAACGGTAACGGCCGCCAGGACGCGGGCGAGGCCGGCGTGGCGGGTGCGAAAGTCACCCTCATCGGCGGCGGCGCCGATGGCCTGATCGCCACCACCGGCGACAACACCATCGTCGAGACCCTGACGGACGCCAACGGCAACTACAAGTTCGAAGGCCTGACTCCGGGTACGGAATACCAGGTGCAGTTCACCGCGCCCGACGGCCGCGTATTCACCCGCGCCAACGTGGGCGAGGACGCCGGCGACAGCGACGCGGCAAGCAGCGGCCTGTCCCAGGTCGTCAAGCTGGCCTCCGGCGAGAACAACACCACCATCGACGCCGGCGTCTACGCGCCGGCCAGCCTGGGCGACCGCGTCTGGCTCGATGCGAATGCCAACGGTCTGCAGGACAAGGGCGAAACCAGCCTCGCGAACATCAAGCTGACGCTGCACGGCGGCGGCGCCGACGGCCTGCTGTCGACCACGGCCGACAACACCGTGGCGACCACTACCACCGGCGCCAATGGTGAATATGCGTTCACCGGCCTCGCGGCAGGCGTCGAATACCAGATCGAATTCGACATGCCGGCCGGTAGCGTCCTGACGCGCCGCGACGCTGGCGACGACGAGACCGACTCGGACGCCGACGGCGCCAACACCAGCCAGGTGGTGGTCCTCACCTCCGGCGAATACAACAAGAGCATCGACGGCGGCGTCTACATGCCGGCCAGCCTGGGCGACCGCGTCTGGCATGACGCCAACGCCAACGGCCAGCAGGATGCAGGCGAAACCGGCATCGCCGGCGTCAAGGTGAGCCTGGTCGGCGGCGGCGCCGACGGCCAGCTTGCGACCACCGCCGACAACACCGTGGTGAGCACGTTCACCGACGCCGACGGCAAGTACCGCTTCGACGGCCTGATCCCGGCCACCGAGTACCAGGTGCAGTTCGCGACGCCGGACGGCATGCTCGCCACCAAACAGGATAGCGGCAACGACGCCGGCGATTCCGACGCCGGCACCGGCGGCCTGTCGCAGGTCGTCACCCTCGCCTCCGGCGAAAACAACACCACCGTCGACGCCGGCTTCTACCGCACGGCCAGCCTGGGCGACCGCGTCTGGCTGGACGCCAATGGCAACGGCCAGCAGGATGCCGGCGAAGCCGGTGTGGAAGGCGCGAAAGTCACCCTGATCGGCGGCGGCCTGGATGGCAAGCTGTCGACCACGGCGGACAACACCAGCGTCGAGACCACGACCGACGCCAACGGCAATTACCGATTCGACGGCCTGACGCCCGGCGTCGAATACCAGGTGCAGTTCACTGCACCGGCAGGCAGCGTCTTCACCCGTGCCGACCAGGGCAATGATGCCAGCGATTCGGATGCGGGCGCGAATGGCCTGAGCCAGGTCGTCACCCTCAGCTCGGGCGAGAACAATACCACCATCGACGCCGGCGTCTACGTACCGGCCAGCCTGGGCGACCGCGTCTGGCTGGATGCCAACGCCAACGGCCAGCAGGACGACGGCGAGACCGGGGTGGCAGGCGTGAAGGTCACCCTGCTCGGCGGCGGAACCGATGGCCTGCTGTCGACCAGCGGCGACAACACCAGCATCGAGACCAGCACCGACGCCAACGGCAACTACAAGTTCGACGGGCTGACGCCGGGTGTCGAATACCAGGTGCAGTTCAGCGCACCGGCCGGCCAGGTCTTCACCAAGGCCGACAGCGGCAACGACGCCAGCGATTCGGACGCAGGCGCCAACGGCAAGAGCCAGGTCGTCAAGCTGGCCTCCGGCGAGAACAACACCACGATCGACGCCGGCCTGTATGCGACTGCCAGCCTGGGCGACCGCGTCTGGGTCGACGCCAATGGCAACGGCCGCCAGGATGCGGGCGAATTCGGGGTGGCCGGCGCCAAGGTGACCTTGATCGGCGGCGGCGCCGATGGGCAGGTAGCGACCACCGGCGACAACACCCGTGTCAGCACCACCACCGACGCCAACGGCAACTACCGCTTCGACGGCCTGACTCCAGGAATGGAATACCAGGTCAAGTTCGAGCAGCCGGCCGGCAGCGTGTTCACCGGCCAGGACAAGGGCGCGGATGACACCGATTCCGATGCCGACGCGAACGGCCTGTCGCAGATCGTCAAGCTGGCATCCGGCGAGAACAACACCACCATCGACGCCGGCGTCTACACCCCGGCCGCCCTGGGCGACCGCGTCTGGCTGGATGCCAACGCCAACGGCCAGCAGGACGATGGCGAAACCGGCATCGCCGGCGTGAAGGTGACCCTGCTCGGCGGCGGCGCCGACGGCCTGTTGTCGACAACTAGCGACAACACCAGCGTCAGCGTCACCACCGACGCGGGTGGCAATTACAAATTCGAGGGCTTGACCGCGGGCGTGGAATACCAGGTCCAGTTCGACGCGCCGGCCGGCCATGTCGGCACCAGGCACAACGCCGGCAACGACGCCAGCGATTCGGACGCCGATGCCGCGGGCCTGTCGCAGATCGTGACCCTCGCGTCTGGCGAGAACAACAAGACCATCGACGCCGGCTTCTACCAGAGCGCCAGCCTGGGCGACCGCGTGTGGCTCGATGCGAACGCCAACGGCCGCCAGGATGCGGGCGAAAACGGCGTGGCCGGCGTCAAGGTCACCCTGGTTAGCGGAGGCGCCGATGGCCTGATCTCGACCACGGCGGACAACACCAGCGCCGAGACTACCACCGACGCCAACGGCAACTACAAGTTCGAAGGTCTGGCCCCGGGCGTCGAATACCAGGTGCAGTTCGCCGCCCCGGCCGGCAGCGTGTTCACCCGTGCAGACCAGGGCGACGATGCCGGCGACAGCGATGCCGGCGCCAACGGCAAATCGCAGATCGTCAAGCTGGCCTCCGGCGAAAACAACACCACCATCGACGCCGGCGTCTACACCCCGGCCAGCCTCGGCGACCGCGTCTGGATGGACGCGAATGCCAACGGCCAGCAGGATGCGGGCGAAACCGGTGTCGCGGGCGTCACCGTGACCCTGATCGGCGGCGGCGCCGATGGCCTGGTCTCGACCACGGCCGACAACACCAGCGCCAGCACCACGACCGACGCCAACGGCAACTACAAGTTCGAAGGCCTGACGCCCGGCACCGAGTACCAGCTGCAATTCAGCGCACCGGCCGGCAGCATCTTCACCGCTGCCGACAAGGGCGACGACGCCAGCGACAGCGATGCCGGCGCCAACGGCAAGTCGCAGATCGTCAAGCTGGCATCCGGCGAGAACAACACCAGCATCGACGCCGGCGTCTACAAGCCGGCCAGCCTGGGCGACCGCGTCTGGCTCGACGCCAACGGCAACGGCCAGCAGGACAGCGGCGAAACCGGCGTGGCCGGCGTGAAAGTCACCCTGATCGGCGGCGGCGCCGACGGCCAAGTCGCGACGACCGCCGACAATACTAGCGCCGAGACCACCACCGACGTCAACGGCAACTACAAGTTCGACAACCTCGCGCCTGGCATGGAATACCAGGTCAAGTTCGATAAACCCACCGGTACCGTGTTCACCGCCCAGGACAAGGGCGCAGACACCAGCGACTCGGACGCGAGCAGCGCCGGCATGTCCCAGGTCGTCAAGCTGGCCGCCGGCGAGAACAACACCACCATCGACGCCGGGGTCTACAAGACCGCCAGCCTGGGCGACCGCGTCTGGCACGACGTCAACGCCAACGGACAGCAGGATGCGGGCGAGACCGGCGTGGGCGGCGTGAGCGTGGTCCTGATCGGCGGCGGCGCCGATGGCCTGATCTCGACCACCGCCGACAATACCAGCGCGACCACCACGACGGACGCTAACGGGAACTACAAGTTCGAGGGCTTGACCCCGGGCATGGAATACCAGGTGCAGTTCGTCGCCCCGGCCGGCGCCGTCTTCAGCCCCGTCGACAAGGGCGACGATGCCAGCGACAGCGATGCAGGCAGCAACGGCAAGTCGCAGATCGTCAAGCTGGCCTCCGGCGAGCACAACTCGACCATCGACGCCGGCGGCTACATGACGGCCAGCATCGGCGACCGCATCTGGGCCGACGCCAACGGCAACGGCATCCAGGACGCGGGCGAAGCCAGCGTCGCAGGTGTCGTCGTCAACCTGGTCAATGCGGCCGGCGCCACGGTCGCAACCCGCACCACCGGTGCGGATGGCCTCTACCTGTTCGACAACCTGACGCCGGGCGACTATCGCGTCGACGTCAACCTCGCCAGCCTGCCGAGCGGTTATGTTGTCACGACCAGGAACGCGAGCGGCAGCACCGCGCTGAACGACAGCGACGCGGATCCGACCACCGGCCGCACCGCCTACACCACTCTCGAATCGGGCGAGTCCGACCGCAGCTGGGATATCGGCATCAAGGCGCGCTCGGTCGGCATCGACATCGAAAAGCTGGTGCATGTCGAATATACGACGCCGGCCGCAAGCGCCCCGGCAGAAGGCTTGACCCCCGGCTTCTGGAAGAACCACACCGGCGCCGGCGGCGCTCCGCTGAGCGGCTGGCCGGAGACCGGCCTGTCGCCGAGCGCCAGCTACGAGGCCCTGTTCGGAGTCGACGTTCCGAACTCCGCGCCTACCCTGCTGCAGGCGCTCAGTGCCAATGGCGGCGGCGTCGAAGCGCTGCTGCGCCACTCGGCCGCGGCGCTGCTCAATGCCGCCAACCCGTACATCAACTACCAGTACACCACGGCCCAGGTCATCTCCATGGTGAAGTCCGCATTCGCGAGCGGCGACTTCGAAACGACCAAGAACCTGCTGGCCAAGCAGAACGAGCTGGAAGCGAACCTGAAGGACCTGGCCCCGACGGCGACCAACGTGGTTACCCAGGACGTCGACGCCGATACGGCGGACGCGGGTCCGACCGGCCCGGTCGGCGGCAAGGCCGTGTTCACCTACATCGTCAAGAATACCGGCAGTGTCGAACTGGGTAACGTGAGCGTCGTGGACGACAAGATCGCCGGCCTGAGCTTCGTGGGCGGCGACACCGACAAGGACGGCAAGCTGGACGTCAACGAGACCTGGACCTACAAGGGCTCCGAAACGATCGCGTCGACGGCGGTGCGCGTCAACACCGGCACCGTGACCGCGAAGGACCTGGTCTCGAACGTCGCGGTGAGCGATTCGGACGTGGCCTACTACAACGGCACGACGCCGGGCCAGTCCCTTGGCGACCGTCTGTGGCTGGACAACGACGGCAACGGTATCCAGGACGCCGGCGAAGCCGGTGTCGCCGGCGCCACCGTGCAGCTCAAGAACAGCAGCGGCACCGTGCTGCAGACCACGACGACCGATGTCAACGGCTACTACGGCTTCAACGTCAGCACCGGCAGCTACATGGTGACGTTCCAGACGCCGACCGGCTACGTGGTCACCGGAAAGGACCTCGGCGGCAACGATGCTACCGACAGCGACATCGATGCGGTCACCAAGACCACCGGCGTGATCAATATCGTCAGCGGCCAGCAGAACCAGACCGTCGACGCCGGCGTGTACCAGACCGCTTCGCTGGGCAACCGCATCTGGCTCGACGCCAACGCCAATGGCCGCCAGGATACGGGCGAGTCCGGCGTGGGCGGCGTGTCCGTGACCCTGATCGGCGGCGGCGCCGACCGCCTCCTGTCGACCACGGCCGACAATACCAGCGTGACGATGACCACGTCGGCCGACGGCAGCTACCTGTTCAACGGCCTGACGCCAGGCGTCGAATACCAGGTCCAGTTCGGCAAGCCGTCCGGCTACGGCTTCACGCTGGCCGATAGCGGCGACGACGCCGGCGATTCGGACGCCAACACCAGCACCGGCAAGTCGCAGATCGTCAAGCTGGTCTCGGGCGAGGTGAATACCAGCGTCGACGCCGGCCTGGTCGCGCGCGGCTCGATCGGCGACACGGTGTGGGAGGACGTGAACTACAACGGCATCCGCGACGCGAACGAAGCAGGCATCAAGGGCGTCACCGTGCGCCTGCTGAATTCGGCCGGCACCGTCATCGAAACGACTACTACCGACAGCAACGGCAAGTACCTGTTCGACGACCTGAACGCAGGCAGCTACCGCGTCGAAGTGGTCGAACCGAGCGGCTACTTCGTCACCAAGCAGAACCAGGGCACAAACGATGCCGTCGATTCGGACATCGACACCGTCTACGGCAGGACCAGCCTGATCACCCTGACCCAGGGCGAGAACGAACTGACCTGGGATGCGGGCCTGTACCGCAAGGCTTCGCTGGGCGACAAGGTGTGGGAAGACCTGGACCACGACGACATCCAGGATTCCGGCGAAGGCGGCATTGCGGGCGTCACCGTGAAGCTGTACACCTCGGCGGGCGTGCTGGTCGCGACCACCAAGACCAACACCAGCGGCAATTACAAGTTCAGCGATCTGGATCCTGGCACCTACTACCTGCAGTTCGACAAGAACGATGTCATCTACAAGGGCATCAACATGGACAACTGGATGTGGGCGAGCAAGAACATCGGCAGCAACGATGCGATCGACTCGGACGTCAACGGTGACGGCGTCGCCAAGACCAACGTGACCCGCACCGACAACATCAGCCTGAGCTCGGGTGAGAACGACATGAGCTGGGATGCGGCGATCACCCCGATCGCGATCGACCTGAACGGCGACGGCGTGCACACCGTGGCGCGCAGTGCATCGAACGCCACCTTCGACCTGCTCGGCACCGGCCGCGCGATCGCCTCGGGCTGGTTGTCTAGCGAAGACGGCTTCCTGGCGGTCGACGCCGACGGCAACGGCAAGATCGACAGCATCGCCGAACTGTTCGGCGGCGCAAGCAAGGGCGCCGGCTTCAACCAGCTGGCAGGCTATGACAGCAACCGCGACGGCGTGGTGGATGCACAGGATGCCGCGTTCGGCGAACTGCGTATCTGGCGCGACGCCAACGGCAACCACCAGACCGACGCCGGCGAGCTGATGACGCTCGCAGAAGCCGGCGTGGTGTCGCTGAAGGTCGCCTACGTCGAGCTGCCCTTCGTCGACGCCCAGGGCAACCTGCACCTCGAGCGCAGCAGCGCCACCCTGGCCTCGGGCGCCACGGCCGACATGACCGACGTCTACTTCGCAATCGACGCCCGCGACGCCGAGCACGGCGCGCCGACCCTGGCCGAACTGCTGGCCGGTATCGAAGAGGCGCCGGTGGTGCCGGTGGCCGTGGTGGGCCAGCCGCTGCCGGTGATGTAAGGGGAACGGGGCCGGAGAAATCCGGCCCCGGAATGTGGCTTGCGCTTACTGCGGGATCGGGACTGCGCGCAGGGTGCTGGTGGCAGTGCAGGTGGCCACGTGGTTGTCCAGCGTCCAGCGGTTCGCGGTGCGGTCGAACATGGTGCCGCTGAACTCGCGCGTGGCGCTGTCATAGCTCAGGTCGAGGCGAATCCCGCCGCTGCTGTAGTAGCGCGTGAGGGGCGTCACCATGACCTCCTCGTCCGGATAGACCACGTCGAAATAGACCACAGCGGGGCCATTCGCGGACGGTAAGTAGGTCCCCACCACGACCTCTTTTTCCAGGTACAGCGTCGCTCTCTTCTGCGCCGCATCGAGAACGATGCGCAGGTCGGCCGTGATGGTCTCCCCCAGCTGCGAGGGCGCTTCGCAATACAGGGATGCGCTGCAGTTCGTACCCAAACAATGCGTTGGCGGCACCTCGACGGCCGTGGTGCGCGTGGTAACGCGGAACATGCCGTCCAGCGACTGCACCGGACCCGGGAGCCAGATGCCGCCGCGCACGTCCGCCGCCACCTGCGCCTTGTTTTCCTCGCCGTCGCTGAACATCGCCAGCATCTGCGCCGGCGTCACGGCGCCGGCATTGAGCAGCTTGAGCCAGTAGTCGTAGCCCGCCGGGTCGGGCTGCCGGTGCAGCACGTTCTGGTAGTAGCGCGAGAGCAGGTCGGCGTTGCCCGGCGCGGTTCCATACAGGGTACGGAATTCCGGGGACTTGAGGAACTCGGCCGCGATACTGCCGATATCCATGCCCTTGTCGGCCGCGTCCAGCCAGAAGGCATAGCCGCCGGCGTCCGGCTTGCGATCAAAAGCCGCCTGGTAGACCCGGTACACGGTGCCGCCGTTGCCCTCGGTATCGATGACCAGCGTGCCGTCGGCGAAACGCAGGCGCTGCACGCCGGCTTCCACCGCCACGCTGCGGCCGCTCGCCAGATGGACCACGGTCGCGCCCTTGGCGCCCAGGGTGACCTGATAGGCGGCGCGCACCTCCTCGAACGCCTGGGTCCGCGCTGCCGACAGCGCCGCGGCGGACTGGAACACGGTCGCTGCCGTCCGGGCCGGCGCCGGCAAGACCCGGTCTTCCTGGCCGCCACTGCATGCGGCCAGCAACAGCGCCACCCCGGTGGCTACAAGCGTATTGCGCATCTACTCTCTCCCTGATGTTGTCGAAATGCGCCCATTGTAGGGATGGCGCCATGGCAACTCCAACCGCTGTGCATAATGTCGCGACCGCGACATCCGGCCGGCGCGCGCGCTGTTTAGTAAACGCGCTAAACATGGGCTGGCTTATCATCGCTTTCTTGCCGGAAAAGCAAACTCGGCATATATATGCAAGACGAGAATGCCATCGTTGGAGACCACATGACTGTCCGTTCCGCCCGCGCCGCCCTGCTCTTGCCCATCTTCGGCGCCTGTGTCGCACTGGCCCACGCCGCCCCGCCGGGCAGCCCCGCCGCCGCCGTGAACGTCTTCATCGGTACCGGCGGCGACGGCCACACCTTCCCCGGCGCCACCCGCCCCTTCGGCATGGTCCAGCTCAGCCCCGATACCCAGGTGCGCCACTTCCGCCAGAGCTATCCCTGGGCTGCCGGCTACCGCTACGACGACACGTCCATCCTCGGTTTTTCGCACACCCACTTCTCCGGCAGCGGCCACTCCGACCTGGGCGACGTGCTGCTGATGCCCTTCAGCGGCGAGACCAAGCTGGAACCGGGCTACCCCGAACGCCCCTTCTCGGGCTACCGCTCGCGCTTCTCGCATGACCAAGAAAAGGCAGAACCGGGCTACTACGCGGTGCGCCTGAAGGACAACGAGGTGGACGTCGAGCTGACCACGAGCGAGCGCGTCGGCCTGCACCGCTACCGCTTCGGCAAGGACGCGCCGGCCAAGGTGATCCTCGACCTGCGCCAGAGCATCTACGACTACGGCAGCAAGAACCTGTGGTCGCGCCTGCGCGTGCGCGACGCCGCCACCCTCACCGGCATGCGCGAGACGCGCGGCTGGGCGCCCGGCCGCCAGCTCTACTTCGCCATCCGGTTCTCACGCCCGATCAGTGCGCGCCAGCTGCTCAACCGCGAGGAAGCCGTCGAATACCGCGGCTTCGCGGCGCCCGGCAAGACCCCGGCCGACAAGGTGCTGGTCGAAGGCAAGGCCCTGGTCGCCGCGCTGGAATTCGGCGTCCCCGCCGACGGCACTTTGCTGGTGAAGGTGGCCTTGTCGCCGGTCAGCGAAGACAATGCCATCGCCAATCTGGACGAGATGCCGGGCTGGGACTTCGACGCCGAACGGGGCCGCGCCTCGACCGCCTGGAACGAGGCGCTGTCCGCGGTGAAGGCGGAGGCGCCCGAACCGATGCGCACGATGTTCTATACCGCCCTCTACCACAGCATGCTGGCGCCTTCGCTGTTCATGGACCGCGACGGGCGCTACCGCGGACCGGACAATCAGGTGCACCAGGCCAAGGGCTTCGACTTCCATTCCACCTTCTCGCTGTGGGACACCTATCGCGCCCTGCATCCCTTGCTGACCCTGGTGGCGCCGGAGAAGCGCAACGCCGATTTCGTGAATTCCCTGATCGCCGCCCAGCAGCACAGCCCCTACGGCATTCTGCCGGTGTGGTCTTTCCATGGCCAGGAGACCTGGTGCATGATCGGCTACCACGCGGTGCCGGTGATCGCCGATGCCTACATGAAGGGCATCAAGGGCTTCGACGCCGACAAGGCGCTGGCCGCCATGACGGCGTCCGCCGAATATGGCCCCTACGGCGGGCTGGCACACTATATGAAGCTGGGCTACGTGCCGATCGACCGCGAGCCGGAAGCGGCTTCCAAGACGGTGGAGTACGCGTTCGATGACTGGACCATCGCGCGCATGGCCGAGAAGATGGGCCGCAAGGACGTCGCCGCCACCTACTACAAGCGGGCCCAGAACTACCGCAACGTGTTCGACCGCGAGACCGGGTTCATCCGCGCGCGCAAATCGACCGGCGAGTTCCGCACGCCCTTCAACCCGGTACAGTCGAACTTCGGCAGCGACTATACCGAGGGTAGCGCATGGCAGTACTCCTGGTATATGCCGCACGATAACGCCGGGCTGATCTCGATGCTGGGCGGGGACGCCGCGCTGGCGGCTAAACTGGACCAGGTGTTCGACGCCAAGGTGGAGGACAATGTCTACGCCCATATGGAAGACATCTCGGGCCTGATCGGCCACTACGCCCACGGCAACGAGCCCTCGCACCACGTCGCCTACTTGTACAACTACGCCGGCGCCCCTTGGCGCACGCAGGAACGCCTGGCCAATATCATGGCGACCCAGTACTACAACCGCCCGGACGGCCTGTCCGGCAACGACGACCTGGGCCAGATGTCGGCCTGGTTCGCCTTTACCGCGCTGGGCTTCTATCCGGTCGCCCCGGGGAGCAACGAGTACGTGATCGGCCGCCCCTTCCTGGAACGCGCGCAGCTCAAGCTGCCGAACGGGAAGCGCTTCACCGTGCGCGCCGAGGGCTTGTCGGACGCAAACGGCTATGTCGGCCGCGTCACCTTGAACGGCAAACCGCTTGCCCGCACCTACCTGACGCACGAGGACATCACCGCCGGCGGCGAACTGGTGTTCACCATGCAGGCGACGCCCAACAAGGACTGGGGCAAGGAACGCACTGCCCGCCCCTACACCCAGACCGCCTACCAGCCATGAAGCAGCTCGCCGCCGTTTTCTTCCTGGTGACCGCCTGCGCCGCCCAGGCCCAGACCGTCGGCAAGGTCAGCGACCCGGTAGAATGGGTCAATCCCCTGATGGGCACCGCCAGCAAGCCGGAGCTCTCGAACGGGAATACCTACCCGGCGATCGCCGTCCCCTGGGGCATGAATTTCTGGACGCCGCAAACCGGCAAGATGGGCCATGGCTGGGCCTATACGTATGACGCCGACAAGATCCGCGGCTTCAAGCAGACCCACCAGCCTTCTCCCTGGATGAACGACTACGGCCAGTTCGCCATCATGCCGGTGACGGGCGCCAAGCGCTTCAACCAGGATGCACGCGCCAGCTGGTTCTCGCACAAGTCCGAGACCGCCAAGCCCTATTACTACAGCGTCTACCTGGCCGACGCCGACGTCACCACCGAGATTACGCCGACCGAGCGCGCGGCCCAGTTCCGCTTCACCTTCCCCAAGTCCGACGCCAGCTACGTAGTGGTCGATGCCTTCGACAAGGGCTCCTACGTGAAGATCATCCCTGGCCAGCGCCGGGTGATCGGCTACAGCACCCGCTACGCGCGCGGGCCGCTGCCGAAGAACTTCCGCAATTACTTCGTCATCGAGTTCGACCAGCCCTTCACGTCCACTGACACCTGGCAGGGCGAGACGCTCGAGGAAGGCAAGCTGGAGAACGAAGGGGCGCACAGCGGCGCCCTGCTCGGCTTCGCCACTGCCAAGGGACAGAAGGTGTACATGCGGGTCGCCTCTTCGTTCATCAGCTTCGAACAGGCGGAGCTGAACCTGCGCCGCGAGCTGGGCCAGGACGATTTCGACGCCACCCGCGCCAAGGCCAAGGCATTGTGGAACGGCGTGCTGGGCCGGCTGTCGGTGGAAGGCGGCACGGTCGACCAGACCCGGACCTTCTATTCGTCCCTGTACCGCACGGTGCTGTTCCCGAACAAGATGTACGAACTCGACGCCGCGGGCAAGCCGGTGCACTGGAGCCCCTACAATGGCCAGGTGCTGCCCGGCTACCTGTTCGCCGGCACCGGCTTCTGGGACACCTTCCGCGCACTCTATCCCTTCCTGAACCTGGTCTACCCCGCGATCAACAGCGAGATGCAGGAAGGCCTGGCCAATGCCTTCCGCGAAGGCGGCTGGCTGCCCGAATGGTCCAGCCCCGGCTATGCCAACATCATGATCGGGAATAATTCGGCCTCGGTGGTATCCGACGCCTGGATCAAGGGCGTGCGCGGCCAGGACATCGAGACCCTGTGGCAGGCCCTCAAGCATGGCGCCGACAACGAGGGACCGGTGCAAGCCGTGGGCCGGGCCGGCGTGAAATACTATAACGAGCTCGGTTACGTGCCCTATGACGTCGGCATCAACGAGAACGCGGCGCGCACGCTGGAATACGCCTACGACGACTTCACCATTTACCAGCTAGGCAAGGCGCTGGGCAAGCCGGCCGCCGAGATCGACATCTACGCCCGGCGCAGCATGAACTACAGGAAGCTCTTCGATCCCGAGACTGGCCTCATGCGTGGCAAGAACAGGGACGGCAGTTTCCAGGCGCCCTTCAATCCCTTCAAGTGGGGCGACGCCTTCACCGAGGGGAACAGCTGGCACTATTCGTGGTCGGTGTTCCACGACGTCGATGGCCTGGTGCGCCTGATGGGCGGACGCAAGGCGTTTGTCGACAAGCTCGATACCGTATTCACGCTGCCGCCGATCTTCGACGAGAGCTACTACAAGACCGTGATCCACGAGATCCGCGAGATGCAGATCGCGAACATGGGCCAGTACGCCCACGGCAACCAGCCGATCCAGCACATGATCTACCTGTACAACTACGCCGGCGCGCCCTGGAAGGCCCAGTACTGGCTGCGCGAGACCATGGAACGCATGTATGCGCCGACGCCGGATGGCTATTGCGGCGACGAGGACAATGGCCAGACCTCGGCCTGGTACGTGTTCTCGAGCCTGGGCTTTTACCCGGTGACGCCCGGCGTGAACCAGTACGTGATCGGCACCCCGTTGTTCCCGAAGGCCAGCGTGAAACTGGAAAACGGCCGCACCCTGACCGTGCGCGCCAAAGGCAAGGGACGCTATGTCGACGCCCTGCGCATCGACGGCAAGCCGGTGTCGCGCACCTGGCTCGGCCACGCGGAAGCCGTGAAGGGCGCCACCCTCGACTTCAGCATGTCGGCCACACCCAATACGACGCGCGGCACGCGCGAACAGGATGCGCCCTACTCGTTTTCGCGCGACCCGGCCCGTCCGGCCGTGCTGAAGGACTGAGGCGAGCAGCATGCCGGTGACCATCCGCGACATCGCCAGGGCCACGAACTACTCGATCGGCACGGTCTCGCGCGCGCTCAAGAACCAGGACGGCCTGAGCGAAAAAACGCGCGCCCGCATCCGCGCCGTGGCGCGCGAGCTGGGCTATGACCTAGGCAAGCTGCGCCAGGGCGAGCTGCGCCGCATCGCCTTCCTGCTGCACCGCCAGCAAGATACCCGCTCGTCCAGCGCTTTTTACCTGCCGGTGCTGCACGGCGCCGAGGAAGCCTGCCGCAAGCGCGGCATTTCGCTCTCCTTCGTGGTGGTCGGGCCGGCCGAACCGGTGGTGGAGCTGGTGCGCGTGCACCAGCCGGACGCGATGCTGTGCGCCGGCTTCTTCGAACCGGAGCTCCTGGGCGCCCTGCGCGACAGCGGCAAGCCGCTGGTGCTGCTCGACATGCGCCTGCCCGGCTACCAGTGCGTCAACCCGGATCACCAGCTGGGCGGCTACCTCGCCACCCGCCACCTGCTGCGCCTGGGCCGCAAACGCGTCGCCATGCTGTGCGGCTCGCTGGCCCACCACAGCATCCTGGAGCGCAGCCGCGGCTTTCGCAAGGCCCTGTTCGAGGCGCGCATGCTGGCCGATCCGGAGCTGGAAGTGCAGCTGCCCAGCGTGGGCGACCCGCTCGCCAACGTGCGCCAGGCGGTGGACACCCTGCTGGCCCTGCCCAGGCGCCCGGACGCCCTGTTCTGCTACAACGACAGCACTGCGCTGGCCGCGATGCAGCACTGCCTGGAACGCGGCCTGAAGGTGCCGCACGACCTGGCGATCGTCGGCTTCGACGACATCCAGGCCGCAGGCGCCGCGATTCCGCCGCTCAGCAGCATCGCCATCGACAAAGAAGCGCTCGGCGCGATGGGCATCGAGCTGCTGCTGGAAAAGAACCCTGCTGTCGATGCCGACTGCACGCTGCCGGTGCAGCTGGTGGTACGCGAGAGCAGCAACGACGATTAAGAGGACAACATGGACCACTATCCCGACTTCTTCTCGCCCGCGACCCTCAGCGGCCACGTCGCCCACACGATGTCCTTCTACCATCCACGTGCGGTCGATCCGAGCGGCGGCTTCTACCACTTCTTCCGCGACGACGGCAGCATCTACGACCGCCGCACCCGCCACCTGGTGTCGAGCACCCGCTTCGTGTTCGTGTACGCCAACGCCTGGCGCCACTTCCAGGACCCGGACTACCAGCGCATGGTGCGCCACGGCGTCGACTTCCTGCGCCGCGCCCACCGCAACCCGGAGACCGGCGGCTACGCCTGGCTGCTGGAATGGGACGGCGGCGGCGCGCGCGTGCTGGACGCCGACAACCACTGCTACGGCCTCGCCTTTCTGCTGCTGGCCTATGCGCATGCCCTGAACGCGGGTATCGAGGAGGCGCGCGGCTGGATCCGCGAGACCTTCGCGCTGATGGAACAGCACTTCTGGGAAGAGGAACATGGCCTGTACGCCGACCAGGCCAGCGCCGACTGGAGCGTGCGCGACCCCTACCGCGGCCAGAATGCCAACATGCACGCCTGCGAGGCCCTGCTGGCTGCCTTCCGCGCGACAAACCACCTGCCCTACCTGCACCGTGCAGAAACGCTGGCCCGCAACATCACCCAGCGCCAGGCCGGACGCGCCGGCGGCATGATCTGGGAGCACTACACGCATGACTGGCAGGTCGACTGGGACTTCAACCTGCACGACAAGGCGAACCTGTTCCGCCCCTGGGGCTACCAGCCGGGCCACTTCACCGAGTGGAGCAAACTGCTGCTGCAACTGGAGGCGCAGGGACAGCACCTGCTTGGTGCGCGCGACTGGCTGCTGCCGGCTGCCCAGGACCTGTACGCGAAGGCGCTGCGCCACGCCTGGGACGCCAGGCATGGCGGCCTGCACTACGGCTTCGCGCCGGACGGCAGCGTCTGCGACGCCGACAAGTATTTCTGGGTGCAGGCCGAAACCCTGGCCGCCAGCGCCCTGCTGGGGGCGCGCACCGGCGCCGAGCGCTACTGGGTCGACTACGAGCGCCTGTGGCGCTACTGCTGGGAGCATTTCGTCGATCACGAGCACGGCGCCTGGTACCGCATCCTCACGGCCGACAACCGCAAATACTCCGACGAGAAGAGCCCGGCCGGCAAGGTCGATTACCACACCATGGGCGCCTGCTGGGACATCATCCCGGCACTGGCCCAGCGCCGGCCGCAGGCCTAGGCGCCTGATGTCTTGCGTCGCGGAATCGGACGCTAGACACTGTGCCATTGCGCTAGCATGGCCACCTCACACAAGAGGAGACGACCATGGGCGAAATGGCAAACATTCAATCCTGTATCCAGGCCTGCCAGGAAGCGTTGCGGGCCTGCCAGGCCTGCGTCGCAGGCGACATCCGCGATGGCAACGGCGAATGCATCGCGATCAACCTCGACTGCGCGGACATCTGCGCCGCCACCCTGAACGTGATGTCGCGCGGATCGCCCCACCACGGCGACTTTTGCGCGCTGTGCGCCCACGTCTGCCGCGCCTGCGCCGCCGAGTGCGCCAAGCACGCGTCGATGCACCAGCACTGCGCCGAATGCCAGGCCGCCTGCGAGCGCTGCGCTGCCGAGTGCGACAAGCACGCCCGCGAACGCCACATCTGAGCGTCGCCCGCCCGACTGTTGTAGGTACACAGCAATTTAACGGAAATTTAACGGCTGGCTAACGCCTTGCTGAACGGTAACTGATAGCATCCGGTACGACCGCGGCGCCTTCGGCGCCCGTCGACGGTGCATCGCCTGGCGATGTGAATTCCACCCAGGCGCGCCGTGCGGCGCAACAAGCGTTCTCGATGGTCCATCCAGCATCCGGCAATCCTTCCCAAGACAAGCTTCCTTCGACTCGACTGGCGCGCTTCACCCTGTGGGCAGGTCCCTACGCCGGCCTGCTGCAGATGCTGCTGCTCGGCCTGGCGATCCTGAGCCTGTCGCGCCTTGGCCTGGCGGCCTGGCAGTGGGACCGGGTGCAGGCCACGGGCATCGCCGGCAGCCTGTTCCTGCAGGGCGTGCGCGCCGACCTGATCCTGCTCGGCTATTTTCTCGTGGTCCCGCTGCTGCTGGCCCCCTTGCTCGCGCACCGGGCCTCGAGCCGGGCCTGGCGCGTGCTGACGGTGGCATGGGCTACCTTCGCCCTGGTCTTCATCGTCTTCATGGAGCTGTCCTCACCGCAGTTCATCATGCAGTACGACGTGCGTCCGAACCGCCTGTTCGTCGAATACCTGGTCTATCCGCGCGAAGTGTTCGCGACCCTGTGGAACGGCTTCCGCACCGCCCTGCTGCTGGGCGTCGGCGCGACCATCGTGCTGGCCGTGCTGCTGTTCCGCCTCCTGCAGCGCTCCTCGAAAGGCATGCGCATGTGGCCGGCTCGCCGCCTGCTGCTGCTCTGGCCCGTGCTGTGCGTGCTGGTGTTCATGCAGGTGCGCTCGACCACGGGCCACCGTCCCGCCAACCCGGCCCTGTTCGCCCTTACCGGCGACTCGATGGTCAATTCGCTCATCATCAATTCCGGCTGGTCGGTGCTCGATGCGATCGGCTCGATGCGCAAGGAAGCCGTCTCTTCCGAAATCTACGGCAAGATCGAGCGCGCCAAGGTGTTCGAGCAGGTCAAGGCCGCGCCGTGGCTGCAGGGCGCCCGTTTCGACAACCCTGAGCTCCCGACACTGCACCGCCAGCAGGCCGCGATCACGCGCGAGCGCCCGCTCAACCTGGTGATCGTGCTGCAGGAAAGCCTGGGCGCTACCTTTGTGGAATCGCTCGGCGGCCTGCCGGTCACGCCGGAGCTGGAAAAGCTCAAGAGCGAAGGCTGGTGGTTCGAGCAGCTGTACGCGACCGGCACCCGCTCGGTGCGCGGCATCGAAGCGGTGGTGGCCGGCTACGCACCGACCCCGGCGCGCAGCGTGGTCAAGCTCTCGCTGGCCCAGCAGAATTTCTATACCCTGGCGGCGGGACTGGGCCAGCAGGGCTACCACACCGAATTCGTCTACGGCGGCGAAGCGCACTTCGACAACATGCGCAGCTTCTTCACCGGAAACGGCTTCCAGAAGGTGGTCGACATCAAGGAAATGCGCCCGAATTTCGTGGGCAGCTGGGGCGCCTCGGACGAGGACCTGTTCGACAAGTCGCTCGAGCGCCTCAAGACCTTGCACGACCAGAAGAAACCTTTCTTCAGCCTGATCTTCACCTCGTCCAACCACGAACCGTTCGAGTTCCCGGACGGGAAAATCGCGCTGCACGACCCGCAGAAGCAGACCGTCAACAACGCCGTGAAATACGCCGACTACGCCCTCGGCAAATTCATCCGCGAGGCGAAGAAGCAGGACTACTGGAAGGACACCGTGTTCCTGATCGTGGCCGACCACGATAACCGGGTCTACGGCAACGCCCTGGTGCCGATCAAGAAGTTCCACATCCCGGGCCTGATCCTCGGCGCCGACATCCAGCCCAAGCGCATCCCGACCATCGCCAGCCAGGTCGACCTGGGCCCGACCCTGCTGTCGCTGGTGGGCGTCTCCAGCACGCACCCGATGATCGGCCGCGATTTCGTGCGTGACAGCAGCACCCCGGGCCGCGCCCTGATCCAGTTCAACAATTACTTCACCTGGCTGGAAGGCTCTTCGGCCACGATCCTGCGTCCCGGCCAGCCGCCCTTGCTGGGCCGCTACGACGCCGCCAGCGGCGTGCTCGATCCGAACGCCGGCCAGCCGAGCCAGGCCCAGGTCGAGCAGGCGATGGCGCACGTGATGCTGCCTTCGCTCCTGTACCGCGAACAGCGTTACCGCCTGGCACCCTGACGGCCGTCACCAGAAACAAAGCTGCAACAAAATCGGCCGGACCCGGCCGATTATTCATCTTGGGTTCCTGATAATATTGTTTGTGGCATCAGCCGCAAACCAGACCGGGAACGACAAGATGGACGCGAGACCACCAGCACCGATCGCCGGCGTCACGCCACCCGAGGGAGGGTGACATGCGCGTCCTGCGCACCCTCTTTCTTTTCCTGCTCCTGTTCCACGCCGCCTGGGGCCAAGCCGCGCCATCGAGCGAGACCGGCCATGCGCGCGCCAGCCTGCTGCTGCACGCGCCCGCCGGCATCAAGCCCGGCGCCGAGGTCTGGCTCGGCCTGCGCATCCAGCACCAGCCGCACTGGCACACCTACTGGTTGAATCCCGGGGATTCCGGCCTGCCGACCACCATGGCATGGACCCTGCCGCCCGGCTTCCGGGCCGGCGACATCGCCTGGCCGACGCCGAAACAGCTGCCGCTCGGCCCGCTGATGAATTATGGCTACGACGGCGACCTGCTGCTGCCGGTACGCCTCGCCGTCCCGGCGGACTACCGGGGCGGCCCCGTGCCGGTCAAGCTGCGCGCCGACTTCCTGATCTGCGAAGAAGTCTGCATTCCCGAGTTCGCCGAACTCGATACCGTGCTCGATGCGGCGCCCGTGGCCACCGAGGCGACCCTGTTCGAGCGCGCCTTGGCCGCCGCGCCGCTCACGCTGCCGGGCGTCAAGGCGACGGCGCGCTTCGACGGCCATGCCCTCCTGATCGAGGCCTCCGGCCTGCCCGCCGCCTACCAAAACCAGCCGTTGCAGCTGTTCCCGGAAAACGGCGCGGTACTCGACCACCCCGCGCCGCTGGCTCAGGAATGGCAGGGCGGGCGCCTGCTGCTGCGCGCCCCGCTGTCGGCCCAGCGCAGCGACAGTCCCGCCTCGATGGATGCCGTGATCACGGCCGGCCACAAGACCCCCGGCATCCGCGTCAGCTTTGCGGTCGTGGGACCGTGGCCGAAGCCCGGCGCCGCCATGCCGGCAAGCGCGGCGCCGGCGCCGGCGAGCGCGCCACCTCCTGCTGCCGACCGTCCCTGGCTGGTGGTACTGGCCCTGGCCTTCCTCGGCGGCGCCATCCTCAACCTGATGCCCTGCGTGTTCCCGGTGCTGTCCCTCAAAGTCCTCGGCTTTGCCCAGCACGGCGGCGAACGCCGGCGCATCGTCGCCGGCGGCTTTGCCTACACTGCCGGCGTGATCGCCTCCTTCCTGCTGCTGGCCGCGCTGCTGCTGGGCCTGCGCGCCAGCGGCGAACAGTTGGGCTGGGGCTTCCAGCTGCAGTCGCCGGTATTCGTCGCGGCGCTCGCCATCCTGTTCACCCTGATCGGCTTCAACCTGGCCGGCCTGTTCGAGTTCCGCCACCTGCTCCCGAGCCGCATCCTGAGTGCACGCGCCCGCAACCCGGTGGCGGACGATTTCCTCACCGGCGTGCTGGCGGTCGCCGTGGCTTCGCCCTGCACTGCGCCCTTCATGGGTGCGGCCCTGGGCGCCGCCCTGGCGCAGCCCGCACCGCAGGCCTTGTCCGTGTTCGCGGCGCTCGGCGCCGGCATGGCGGCGCCCTACCTGGCCGCCAGCCTGTTCCCCGGCCTGGCCAGCGTGCTGCCGCGCCCCGGGCCGTGGATGGTCCGCTTCAAGGTCTTCATGGCCTTCCCCATGTTCGCCACCGTGGTGTGGCTGCTGTGGGTGCTGGGGCTGCAGGCGGGCGTGGATGCGATCGCCGCGGTCCTGGGGCTGATCGTCGCCGCCTCCTTCGGCGTGTGGGTGCTGGGTATCCCGGCGCGGGGCCATGCGGGCCGGTGGATCGGCATCGGCGCCACCATGCTGGCCCTCGCGGGCGCGGCCGCCTGGGCCTGGCCCGCTTTCAAGGACGCACAAGCCGGAACGCCGGCGGCAGCGGCATCAAGCGAATGGCTGGCATGGTCCCCCGAGGCAGTGCGCGAGGCGCGCCGGCAGGGGCGGCCGGTGTTCGTGGATTTCACCGCCGCCTGGTGCGTCACCTGCCAGTACAACAAGCGCACCACCCTGGCTGATCCGGCCGTGATGGCCGATTTCAGGGCGCGCAAGGTCGTGCTGCTGCGGGCCGACTGGACCCGGCGCGACGAAACGATCACGCAGGCACTCAAGGAGCTCGGACGCAGCGGCGTGCCGGTGTATGCGCTGTACCGCATTGGTGCGGCGCAACCCACGCTGCTGTCGGAACTCCTGAGCGTGGACGAAGTCCGGCAGGCGCTCGCCGCGCCCTGACGGGAATGAGGATGATGACCAAGCACAGGAGGATTACATGAAGCGCACCATCGCACTTTCGCTGTTTGCCGCCGGCCTCGCACTGCACGGCAGTGCCTTTGCCGAAGCCGTGGTCGGCCAGCCCGCCCCCGTCTTCAAGGGCGTCGACGCCGCCGGCAAGCCGGTATCGCTGGACCAGTACAAGGGCAAGTACGTGGTGCTCGAATGGGTCAACCCGGAGTGCCCCTTCGTGAAGAAGCATTACGACAGCGGCAACATGCCCACCACCCAGAAGTACGCCGTCGACAAGGGCGTAGTCTGGCTGGCCGTGAGCACCAGCGCCGACGGCGACCGCGCCGGCAAGTCGGCCGCCATCAGCGACTGGGTGAAGTCGAAGAAGGCCATGCCCACCGCGACCATCATGGACACGGGCGGCGCCATCGGCCGCGCCTACGGCGCCCGCACCACCCCGCACATGTACCTGATCGACCCGAGCGGAAAGCTGGTGTATGCAGGCGCGATCGACAGCAAGCCGACCGCCAACCCGGCCGACATCAAGGGCGCCACCAACTACATGGTGCAGGCGATCGACGAATCGCTCGCGGGCAAGCCGCTGAGCCAGGCAAGCACCAAGCCTTACGGCTGCTCGGTCAAATACGGCTGATCCCTTCTACGCATGCGGGGCGGATAATTTATCGCCCGGTCCGTCGCCGCATGCGGGCGCTGCTATGATGGTCCCCGATGTTTTCAACGAGCGGCAGCGCCGCGATAACCAGGGGATCCGCATGCGTTCTACCTTCTTCACCCGCCGCAGCCTGCTGGCCGCGGCGGCGTTCAGCCTTACCGCGTTCCTGCCGCTGGCCGAGGCGCTGGCAGCGCCCTTCGAGTCAAGCCGCATCACCGTGCGCACCGAGGGCTCCGGTCCCGACGTCATCCTGATCCCCGGTCTGAATTCCTCGCCGCGCGCCTGGGCCTCGACCGTCGCCGCGCTGCCGGGCTACCGCTACCACCTGGTGCAGGTATCGGGCTTCGCCGGCCAGCCGATCGGCGGCAACAAGGAAGGCAACGTGGCGGCGCCGGTGGCCGACGAGATCGCGCGCTACATCAAGGAAGCGGGCCTGAAGCAGCCGGCCGTGATCGGCCACTCGATGGGCGGCACCATGGGCATGATGCTGGCGGCGCGCTATCCGGACGCGCTCTCGCGCCTGATGGTGGTCGACATGGTCCCCTATCTCGGCACCTTCTTCGCCGGCCCCGGCGCCCCGGCGGAAAAGGTCGAGGCAGTGGCCAACGCCACCATGGCCGGCATCCGCAACGCCACGCCGGAACAGCGCTCGGCCAACACCAGCGCCACCATCGCCGGCATGGTCAACACCGAATCGATGCGCGCCGGCGCCATCGCCGACTCGGCCGCCAGCGACCTCGATGTCAGCAGCCGCGCCTACCGCGAGCTGATCGTCACCAACCTGATCCCGGAGCTGGGGAAAATCACCAAGCCGGTGACGGTGCTCTACGTGCAGCCGAAGAGCGTGCCGATCCCGGCCGAGCAGTTCGACTACGTCTACAAGAGCGCCTACGCGCCGGTGAAGTCGCTGACCCTGAAACGCATCCCCGACAGCGCCCACTTCATCATGTGGGACCAGCCGCAGCGCTTCCAGAGCGAAGTGAAGGCCTTCCTGGCCGCACCTTGAGACGACGGGGTCAGCGGCCTGTCGCCGCCCCCTTTTCCGCGCGGGCGTCCCCCTCGTCCGCGCTCTCTTCCCTGATTTCCTTGCTGAGGAAGTAGTTCAGCGTGGTGCGGATCACCGCGATCGCGGCCAGCTTGCCGATCCGGTCCCAGGTCGGCGCCACCGCGGTCGACAGGATATCGGCGGCCAGCTGCAGTTCCAGCGCCAGGGTCAGGTAACGCGCAAAGGCCAGGCGGATCGGCGTGAAGCTGCCGCCGCGCGCGAACAGCAAGTGGCGCACCAGCGCCAGCACGACCACCACCAGCCCGGCCGCGATCACGATGGCGCCGAGCGCCTCGACCGCCAGGCGCAGCCACTCGACGCTGGCGCGCACCTGCTCCTCGGCCTGGCCGAACAGGCTGCCCGGCTCCATCAGCGCAGCACCACGCTGCAGGGCAGCATGGTGACCCTCGTCAAACCTGTCAATTTCATCTCATCTCCCCCATCGTTTGCGCGACAAAGCATAGCCAATTTGCGCATTCTGCCGCGTCCATTTGCTCAGCTGATCTGTGCGCCGATTTCGCTAGGCGCTTGGTATAAAGACATCATGAATACTTCTTTTAATGGGTCGCTCTTGTGGTCCCGGCGCGCGGCGCGGACCGCCCTCCTGGCGCTGGCCTGCGCCGCCCCCTGCGCCCATGGCGCGGCGCCAGCTGCCGCCGACGGCGAATGGCCGATGGCGGCGCGCGATTACGCGAGCACGCGTTTCAGTGGGCTGAACCAGATCACGCCCGCCAACATCAAGGGACTGCAGGTCGCCTTCACCTTTTCGGTCGGCGTCGACCGCGGACAGGAAGCCGCACCGATCGTGGTCGGTAGCACCATGTACGTGGTGGCGCCCTTCCCGAACTACCTGTATGCGCTCGATCTGTCCAAGCCGGGCGCGCCCCTGAAATGGAAATTCTCGCCGCACCCGAACCCGGGCGCCCAGGGCGTGGCCTGCTGCGACGTGGTCAACCGCGGCGTGGCCTACCACGAGGGCCGCATCTACATGAACACCCTGGACGGCCAGACCATCGCGGTGGACGCGGCCAGCGGCAAGGAAGCCTGGCGCACCAAGCTGGGCGACATCAACAAGGGCGAGACCATCACCATGGCGCCGATCGTCGTCAAGGGCAAGGTCCTGGTGGGGAACAGTGGCGGCGAGTACGGCGTGCGCGGCTGGCTGGTGGCGCTGGACGCCGCCAGCGGCAAGGAAGCCTGGCGCGCCTGGAGCACGGGGCCGGACAGCGAGGTCCTGATCGGGCCCGACTTCAAGCCCTACTACGCCTCCGACAAGGGCAAGGACCTGGGCGTGAAGACCTGGCCGCCCGGCGCCTGGAAAATCGGCGGCGGCAACGTGTGGGGCTGGATCTCCTACGACCCGCAGGCCGACCTCATTTATTACGGCACCGCCAATCCCGGCCCCTGGAATCCGGAACAGCGCCCCGGCGACAACAAGTGGACCGCCGGGATCTTCGCGCGCGACCCCGACACCGGCCAAGCGCGCTGGTTCTACCAGTGGAGCCCGCACGACCTGCACGACTACGACGGCGTCAACGAGAACATCCTGCTCGACATGCCCTACAAGGGCGCCCAGCGCAAGCTCCTGGTGCACCCGGACCGCAACGGCTACGTCTACGTGATGGACCGGCTCAGCGGCCAGGTACTGAGCGCCGAGCCCTTCTCCACCATCACCGCCACCGAAGGCGTGGACCTCGCTACGGGCAAGCTGAAATACAACCCGAAGAAGCAGCCCCGCGTCGGCCAGGCCGTGCGCGAGATCTGTCCCGCTTCGCCGGGCGCCAAGGACTGGCAGCCCTCGGCCTGGTCGCCGCGCACGGGCCTGCTCTACATCCCGCACCAGAACCTGTGCCAGGACGCGGCCACCTACGACGTCTCCTACATCGCCGGCACGCCTTTCGTCGGCCTGGACAACAAGATCTATCCGGCGCCCGGCAAACCGCGCGGCGAACTGACCGCCTGGGACGTCGCCAACGGCCGCGCCAGATGGTCGGTACCGGAACGCTTCCCGGTCTGGTCCGGCGCCCTGGCCACCGCCGGCGACGTGGTGTTCTACGGGACCATGGACGGCTGGTTCAAGGCAGTAGACGCGCGCGACGGCAAGCCGCTGTGGCAGTTCAAGGTGGGCTCCGGCATCATCGGGCAGCCGATGACTTACCGCGGCCCGGACGGCAAGCAGTACGTGGCGGTGCTGTCGGGCGTGGGCGGCTGGGCCGGCGCAATCGTCGTGGGCGACCTCGACCCGCGCGACAGTACCGCCGCATCGGGCTTCGTCAACGTCATGCGCGACCTGCCGCAGCACACCGGGAAAGGAGGCATGCTGTATGTGTTCGCGCTCCCGTAAATTGGCCGGCCTCCTCGGCCTGGCCGTTGCCGCATTCGGCGCCGCCCCTGCCGGCGCCTCCGGCCTCGAACTGCGCGTCTGCGCCGAACCCGACAACCTGCCCTATTCGCGGCGCGACGAGAGCGGCTTCGAGAACCGCATCGCGCGCCTGGTGGCGCAGGACATGGGCGCGACCCTGCGCTACTTCTGGCAGGAGCAGCGCCTCGGCTTCGTGCGCAAGACCATGGGCGCCGGCCAATGCGACGTGTTCATCGGCGTGCCCGCCGGCTTCGAGCGCGTGCTGCCTACCCGGCCCTACTACCGCTCGTCCTATGTCGCCGTGCGGCGCGCCGCCGACGCTCCCTTCGCCTTCGAGGATGCCACGGTGCGCACGCGCCGCATCGGCGTGCAGCTGGTCGGCGACGACCTCGCCGCCAGCCCGCCCGGCCACGCCCTGGTGCGCGCCGGCGCGGTCGACAACGTCACCGGTTTTCTCGTCTATGGCGAAGGCCCGGCGGCCCAGCGCATGGTCGATGCCGTGGCCGCAGGCAGCATCGACGTCGCCCTGGTGTGGGGGCCGCAGGCCGGCTGGTACGCACAGCGCAGCGCCGTGCCGCTCGCGCTGCAGCCCCTCGGCCAGCCCCAGGGCCTGCCGATGCCTTTCAGCTATGCCATCGCAATGGGCGTGCCCAAAGGCGCGAGCGCACTGCGCGACCGGCTCGACGAGATCCTGCAACGGCGCCGCGCCGACATCGACGCGATCCTCGCCGAGTATGCGGTGCCGCGCAGCGAGCTTGCCGCCGTCGCCGAAGGAGCGCGGCCATGAAGCGCGCGTTTGCATTCCTCGCTACCGTGCTGGTCCTGGCGGGCTGCTACCGCGAACAGCGTCCGGTGAAGGCGCCGCCGGCCGCCTCCGGCGTGGCCGACCGTTCCTACGCGGCCCGCGAAGACACGGCGGTCGTCAACCGCTACGAGGAGAACGCCTTTGCGGTCTCGCAGGGCAAGACCTGGTTCCGGGCCTATAACTGCAATGGCTGCCATGCCTCCGGCGGCGGCAACAGCGGCCCGGCCCTGATGGACGCCACCTGGCGCTACGGGTCCGACCCGGCCAGCATCTTTACCAGCATCGCGGCCGGGCGGCCGAACGGCATGCCGGCCTTCGGCAAGCGCGTCCCGGAAGACCAGATCTGGCAGCTGGTCGCCTACGTGCGCTCGATGAGCGGACAATTGTCGGGCAGCGTGGCGCCCTCGCGCAGCGACAGCCTGTATCCGGGCGAACCGGAATCGCGGCGCGAGCCGGAGCAGCCCAAGGGCGAAGCGCCGCCGGCGGAGCGCTGAGCATGCGCGCCACGGTTCTTCCTTGCCTGCTGTTCGCCGCCGCACCCGCCCTGGCGCAGACGCCCGCCCAGAGCGCGCTGCGGCCGACCGGCATCCAGGCCGAACACATCGGCTGGCTGTGGAACCTGACCCTGGGGATCTGCACGCTGGTCTTCCTCGCTGTGGTCGCCGCATGCCTAGTGGCCCTGCGGCGCGCGCCCAAGGATGGCGCGGGCCATACGCCCGACCTGGATTCGCTGGTGCGCCCCGAGCGCCGCATCCACCGCACGATAGGCTGGGCGGTGGGGGTGTGCACCGTGCTGCTGCTGGTCCTGCTGGCCGCCGACGTGTTCACCAGCCGCGCGCTGGCCAGGATGCCCCTGAAGAACGCCGTCAACATCGAACTGGTCGGCCACCAGTGGTGGTGGGAGGCGCGCTACCAGTTCGCGGACACCTCGCTCAATTTCAGCACCGCCAACGAACTGCACATCCCGGTCGGACGCCCGGTCGTGATCAGCCTGCGCAGCATCGACGTCATCCATTCGCTGTGGATCCCGAACCTGCACGGCAAGCGCGACCTGATTCCCGGCCGCACCGCCCTGCTGCGCCTGCGCGCCGACCGGGCCGGCGTCTACCGCGGCCAGTGCGCCGAATTCTGCGGCCTGCAGCACGCCAAGATGGCGCTCGAAGTGATGGCCGAGCCGCCGGCGCAATACGAGGCCTGGGCGGCGCGCCAGCGCCAGCCGGCGCACGAGCCGGCGGATCAGCTCAGCCTGCGCGGGCGCGCGGTCTTCGAAGATGGCACCTGCATCATGTGCCACACGGTGAACGGCACCATCGCCCAGGGCAAGCTCGGCCCCGACCTGACCCACCTGGGCAGCCGCCGGACCATCGCGGCCGGCATGTTCCCGAACAATCGCGGATTCTTGAGTGGCTGGATCGCCGACCCGCATTCGATGAAGGAGGGTGTGAACATGCCTGCCAACGCCCTCGCACCCGACGACCTGCAGGCGCTGGCCGCCTATCTGGAGAGCCTCAAATGAGTATCGACGCCGCCGACAGCGCGTTCCCCCGCCTGCCGCCGCACGAGGCTGCAACGCTGGAGCGGACCTGGAGCGACCCACCCGGCGTCTATGGCTGGTTCTCCGCGGTCAACCACAAGACCGTCAGTCTGCGCTTCATGATCGTGACCTTCGGCTTTTTCGTCGCCGGCGGCATCCTGGCCCTGATCATGCGGCTGCAGCTGGCCAAGCCCGATAACACTCTGGTCAAGCCGGACTTCTACAACCAGCTGTTCACCATGCACGGCAGCACCATGATGTTCCTGTTCGCCGTGCCGGTGATGCAGGCCGTCGCGATGTACCTAGTGCCGCTGATGATCGGTGCGCGCAGCGTGGCCTTCCCGCGCATGAACGCCTTCGCATTCTGGATCTTCACCTTCGGCGGGCTGATGCTGTACATCGCCTTCTTCCTCGACATCGGCCCCGACGTCGGCTGGTTCGCCTATGTTCCGCTGGCCGGGCCGCAGTTCTCGCCCGGCAAGCGCGTCGACTTCTGGGCGCAGATGATCACCTTCACCGAAACCGCGTCCCTGATGGAGGCGATCATCCTGATCACCACCATCCTCAAGATGCGCGCGCCCGGCATGACCCTGAACCGCATGCCGCTGTTCGTCTGGACCATGCTGGTGACCTCCTTCATGGTGCTGTTCGCGATGCCGGCCGTGATGCTGGCCAGTACCGCCCTGATCACCGACCGCCTGGTCGGCACCCACTTCTACAACCCAGCGGAAGGCGGCGACGCGGTATTGTGGCAGCACCTGTTCTGGTTCTTCGGCCACCCCGAGGTCTACCTGATCTTCATCCCGCCGCTCGGCTTCATCTCGAGCATCGTGACCACCTTCGCGCGCCGCCCGGTGGTGGGCTATCCGGCCATGGTGCTGGCCCTGATCGCCACCGCCTTCTTCGCCTTCGGCCTGTGGGTGCACCACATGTTCACCGCCAACCTGCCGGAGCTGGGCAAGACCTTCTTCACCGCGGCCAGCCTGATCATCGCGATCCCGACGGCGGTGCAGATCTTCTGCTGGATCGCCACCCTGTGGAGCGGCCGGCTCGACCTGCGCACACCGCTGCTGTTCGTGCTGGCCTTCTTCGTGATCCTGCTGCTGGGCGGCCTGACCGGCCTGATGCTGGCCTCGGTCTCGCTCGACACCCAGCTGCACGACAGCTACTTCGTGGTCGCCCACCTGCATTACGTGCTGCTGGGAGGCGCGGTGTTCCCGCTGTTCGGCGCCTTCTATTACTGGTTCCCCAAATTCACCGGGCGCATGCTGAGCGAGCGCCTGGGGCGCTGGAACTTCTGGCTGTTCTTCATCGGCTTCAACGTCGCCTTCTTCCCCATGCACCTGCTGGGCCTCGAGGGCATGCCGCGCCGCGTGTACGCCTATCCCAAGGAGATGGACTGGGGCGCGATGAACCTCGTCGCCACCCTCGGCGCGGCCATGATTGCCGTGAGCGTGCTGCTCTTCATCGTCAACGTGCTGCGCAGCCGGCGCCACGGCGAGCTGGCAGGGAGCGACCCGTGGCAGGCCGGCACCCTCGAATGGAGCGTGGCCTCGCCTCCGCCGGCCGGCAATTTCGAGCTGGTGCCGGTGGTGCATGGCCGCTATCCGCTCTGGCTGCCGCGCCGCACGCCCGCCTACGTGACGGGCCTCACCAGCGAGCACCGCGAAGTCCTGGTGACCTCGGTGGCCGACGCGGAACTCGACCACCGCCTGTGGCTGCCCAAATCCTCGCCCTGGCCCTTCCTGGCGGCGCTCGCCACCACCGCCTTCTTCGTGGGCAGCATCTTCACGCCCTGGGCGGTGGTCTGGGGCGCCATTCCGGTTGCGATCGCCGCCACCGTCTGGTTCTGGCCGAGCAAGTCGACCACCGAGAAGCGTACTGCCAGCGAGGTGCGGCCATGAGCGAGCTGAGGAAAGAAGGCCGGCAGTCCGAGGCGCTCGACGTCTGTCACCTGCCCACCTTCGCCTTCGGCCAGCGCAGCCCCATGTGGTGGGGCACCATGGGCCTGATCGCGATCGAGACCACGGTGTTCGCGCTGGTCGTGATGAGCTATTTCTATCTGCGCAGCCATGCCAGCGTGTGGCCGATGAGCCGCTTCGCGCCCGAGCTGGTCTGGGGCACCGTGAATACCGGGATCATGCTGTTCAGTGCCCTGCCCAACTGGTACGCCAAGCGCGCCAGCGAGCGCCTCGATCTCAAGGGCGTGCGCATCGGCCTGATCCTGTGCATGCTGTTCTCGGCAGCCTTCCTGGGCGTGCGCGTCATGGAATTCACCGCCCTGAACACGCGCTGGGACAGCAACGCCTACGGCTCCGTGGTCTGGATGCTGCTCGGCCTGCACACCGTGCACCTGGTCACCGACACCTACGACACCCTGGTGCTGACGGTGCTGATGCACACCGGCCCGCTCGAAGGCAAGCGTTACGTCGACGTGAGCGAGAACTGCGCCTACTGGTACTTCGTCATCTTCAGCTGGATACCGATCTATGCCGTCATCTATTGGGGAGCACGCATCTGAATATGGGAAACTGGCCCGCTCTGATCCTTGCGCCCTCACTGGCGCTGGTAAACCTGTCGATCAGCTACGCGCTGGTGCCGCCGTCATGCGCGCACCAGAACACGGTCGCCCTGCACCTGGTCTCGGCGGCCATCCTGCTGCTGTGCATCCTGTTCAGCTGGCAGGCCTGGCGCAACTGGCGCGCCGCGCGCGTCGCGCTGCCTTCCGACAGCGACCGCCGCGCCCAGCGACCGCCCTTTGTCGCGATGGTCGCCATGATGGTCGGCGCGCTGTCCAGCCTGGCCGTGCTGGCCCAATGGTTCCCCAGCTGGATACTCTCGCCATGCGCAAACTGACCCTTTTCCTTTGCTGGCTGCTCGCGGCCCGTGCGCAGGCCCACGACGTCGAGCAGGAAGTCGTGGCCAAGGACGTGCTGCGCTGGGGCTCCGAGTGGTACGTGATGGCCCTGCTGGCGCTGTCGCTCGGCCTGTATGTGCTCGGCGCGGCGCGCCTGTGGCGGCGCGCGCACGGTTCGCGGGCAGCCTTGCGGCGCCAGTTCGCCTGCTTCCTGGGAGGATGGATCGTGCTGGCGCTGGCCCTGGCCTCGCCCATCGACGGCGCCGGCAGCCTGGCCTTCTCGGCCCACATGGTGCAGCACGAGCTATTGATGATCGTGGCCGGGCCGCTCCTGGTATTGGGACGCCCGCTCGGGGCGTGGACCTGGGCGCTTCCCGCGGCCTGGCGCGGGGGCGTGGGACGGGCGACCCATGGCCGCCTGCTTTCCGTGTTCTGGCGCGAGATCACGCGGCCGCTGACGGCCTGGCTGCTGCACTTTGCCGCCCTGTGGGTATGGCACGTGCCGTTCCTGTTCCAGGCCGGCCTCGAGGACAACAACGTGCACGCCCTGCAGCACGCCAGCTTCCTGTTCACCGGACTGCTGTTCTGGTGGGCAGTGCTGGGCAAGCACCGCAGGAGCGCCGCGCGCGGCGCCGGCATCGTCTACCTGTTCACCACCATGATGTACACCGGCGCGCTGGGCGCCCTGTTCACCGTATCGGAATCGATCTGGTATCCCGCCTACGGCCACAACGCCACCTACTTCGGCCTCACGGCGCTGGAAGACCAGCAGCTGGGCGGCCTGATCATGTGGATCCCGGCCGGCCTGGTCTACCTGGCGGCGGGGCTGATGCTGTCGGCAGGCTGGCTGCAGCGCGGCGATACGGCCGCCGGGCTGAGCTTGGGAGCGCGGCAATGAAGGCGGCCGCTCTGTTCCTCGTGCTGGCGGCGCTCGCCGGCTGCGAAAAGCGCTTGCCTGACATCGATCCCCTGAGCGGCGGCTCGCCGCGCGCCGGCAAGGAATTGATCGAACGTTTCGGCTGCGTCGCCTGCCACCGGATCAAGGGGATCACCGGGCCGCGTAGCAAGGTCGGCCCCTCCCTGGAAGAGATCCGCCAGGCCAGCTACGTCGCCGGCGTGATGCCGAACAGCCCCGGCAACCTGGTCAAATGGATCATGGACCCGCGCGAGGTGGATCCCAAAACGGCGATGCCCGACCTGGGCGTGACCGAGGCCGAGGCGCGCGACATGGCGGCCTACCTGTACAACCAGTAGCCACCGCACCAAAGGACAATATCGACAAGATGACAATCCGCCTACAGTCCTGATGCAAGCATCGGCAAAGCATCTACCTGCCGTCCCCCAGGACCCGGAGAGAACGTCATGTTGTCGCAATACAAACAATCTAGCCCGGCGCGGCCGCGCGCTTCCCGGATCGGCGTGGATCCGCGCGCCTGCATCCTCGCCTTGAGCGCCATCGCGCTGGGTCTCGCCACGGCGGCCTTCGCCCCTGTCGTGCGGCTGCCGCCAGCCGCCTTTCTGGCTGGAAGCAGCCTGGCGCTCCTGCTCGCCCTGTCGCTATCGGCCTGGCGCCGCCATGCGCGCGCCCAGCGTTCACTCAACGCCAGCCGTTCGGGCTGGCGCGATTTCCAGCAGCTGGCAGGCATCGGCAGCCTGCGCTATGGCCTCGACGACGGCATCTGGCATGCTTCCTCGACCTTCGTGGCGCTGACCGGCCTTGGAACCGGCGCAGGGCATGGGCCCGCAGAATTGTTCGGCCTGCTCGGCAGGCGCGACCGGGTCAGGCTGCAACGCGCGGTGCGCGCGGCGTGGATCGATGGCGAGAGCTTCGACCACGACATGCTGCGGCTCAGCCTGGCCGACGGCAGCACGCGCTGGGTGCACCTGCGCGGCCGGGTCAGCGAGCGCGGAAAGGGCGCCATGGTCCTGCTATGCACCATCCAGGACATCAGCCGGCGCTCCCAAGCCGTCAGTGCGGCCGGCGACCCCGACGCCCGCGACGCGCTGACCGGCCTGCCGGGCCAGGGCGCACTCGCGGGCCGCCTGTTGCTGCTGCAGCGCGAGGCGCGCCAGCGGACCGGGCTGCTCATGCTCGACCTCGACCATTTCAGCATGTTCAACGCCGCCCAGGGAAGCGATCGCGGCAACCTGCTGCTGCGCGCCGTGGCCGCGCGCATCCAGTTCCGGCTCGGGCCGGACGCACTGGCGACGCGGGTGCGCGCCGACCGCTTCGCGGTGCTGCTCACCGACCTGCCCTGGTCGGCGGGCGCCGCGCACGAGCACGTGGTCCGCGTCGCCGAGGCCTTGCGCGACGCGCTGGCCGAACCCTTCGAGCTCGACGGCCTGCGCCAGGCCTGCACGGCCAGTATCGGCCTGGCCCTCGCAGCGCCGGATACGCCGCCGGCCCGGGAGCTCATGCGGCGTGCCGAGAACGCGCTGACCCAGGCCAAGGCAGGCGGTCGCAACCTGATCCGCCTGTATGACCCGGCAATGGAAGCGGTCGAGGCGGCCCGCCTCGCGCTCGAGAACGACCTGCGCCTGGCGGTGTCGAGCGGCCAGTTCGAACTGCATTATCAGGCCCAGGTCGACAGCGCCGACCGCATCCTCGGCGCCGAGGTGCTGGTGCGCTGGCGCCACCCGCTGCGAGGCCTGGTGCCGCCCGCCAGCTTCATTCCCTTGTGCGAAGGTACCGGCCTGATCCTCCCGCTCGGGCGCTGGGTGCTGGAGACGGCCTGCGCGCGCCTGGCGGCCTGGTCGGGCGACCCGCTGCTGGGCGACCTGACGCTGTCGGTGAACGTCAGCGCCGCCCAGTTCACCGAACCAGGTTTCGTCGACCAGGTTTTGGCCACCCTGGCGCACAGCGGCGTGGACGCGCGCCGTCTCAAGCTGGAACTGACCGAGGGCCTGCTGCTGGCCGACACCGAGGGCGTGATCGCGACCATCCGGGCCCTGAAGGATGCCGGGGTCGGCATCTCGCTCGACGATTTCGGCACCGGCTACTCCTCGCTCGCCTACCTCAAGCGGCTTCCGATCGACCAGCTCAAGATCGACCGCACCTTTGTCGCCGACGTCCTGAGCGACGCCAACGACCTGGCCATCGTGCGCACCGTGGTGGCGCTGGGCCGCAGCTTCGGCCTCGAAGTGGTGGCGGAAGGCGTGGAGACGGATGCGCAGCGGGCCCTCTTGACCGAGCTCGGCTGCCGCGTATTCCAGGGCTTCCTGTTCTCGCGCCCGCTGAGCCTGGCAGGGTTCGAGGAACTGGTTGGCCGCTGCGGCCGCATTGCCGCTGCCCGCGAGGCAGTTGCTCCGGTCCCGGAATATGCGTTATCGTGTGTCCGTGGAGATAATATGCGCCATGCAGATGAGTGACTTGCCGCCCCTTGCAGCGACCATCCATGTAGTCGACGACGACGCCGCCATCCGCGGCGCGCTCCAGCGCCTGCTGGGTGCGGCCGGCTATACGGTGCTCGGCTACGACAGCGCCGAGTGTTTCGCGCTGGCCCCGACCAGCGCCGCGCCCGGCTGCATCGTGCTCGACCTGAACATGCCCGGCCTCGACGGCCTTGGCCTGCAAGACCTGCTGGCGCGCAGCGACAACCCCCTTCCCATCATCTTCCTGACCGGTTCCGGCGACATCGCCAGCAGCGTGCGCGCGATCAAGGGCGGCGCCGAGGATTTCCTGCCCAAGCCGGTGCGCAGCGAGCAGCTGTTCGACGCCGTCGAGCGCGCCCTTGCGCGCTACGACAGCGGCCGCCGCGAACGGGCCGAGCGCGAGGTGTTGAACCAGCGCTTCGCCAGCTTGACGCCGCGCGAACGCGAAGTCTTCGGCCTGGTGGTCCAGGGACTGCTCAACAAGCAGGTCGCCTACGAGCTCGGGAATACCGAGCGCACCGTCAAGGAACAGCGCCGCAGCGTCATGGAAAAGATGGGCGCGGGCTCGCTGGCCGAACTGGTGATCGCCGCGGCGCGCCTGGGCATCGTGCAGGCCGCCTAAGCACGGCCACAGCGCCGGCCACGCCGGCGCGCATTGTACCAAGGTACAAATTACAGGCGCTGCCGCAGGCCCTACAGTGCAGCATCGACAACGATGCCAGACACTGCCCATGGATGCCCACATCGCCCTGGTGGAAAACGACCTGCCTACCAACCGCGCCCTCGCGCGCCTGCTGCGAATCAGCGGTTATACGGTCGCTCCCTTCCCGTCCGCGGAACAGTTCCTGGACTGCCTGGCGGCCGGTTTGCCCGCCTGCCTGATCGCCGACGTCGACCTCGACGGCATGTCGGGGGTCGAGCTGCAGGCGCTGCTGCGCCAGCGCCATCCCGATCTTCCCGTCATCGTCATCACCGGCCGCAGCGACCCCGAAGCCCAGGCCAGGGCCGAGGCGCTGGGCTGCAGCAGCTTCCTGCACAAGCCGGTCGGCGCCCGCGACCTGCTCGACGCGATCGTGCTGGCGATCGCCGGCCGCCGTCCGCACTAGCCTTCCAACCACTCCATACGAGGATTACCGTGCTCAACAACATCCTGATCAAGACCCGCCTCACGGCGGTCATCAGCCTGCTCCTGGTCGCCTGCGTGGCGCTGGGCGCCGGCGGCCTGTTCGCCCTGCAGTCGGTCAACGGATCGCTCAAGACCGTCTATGAAGACCGCCTGATCGCGCTCGGCCAGCTCGACCGGGTCGTGCGCCTGGCCAACCGCCACCAGCTGATGCTGGCCAAGGCCCTCACCGACCAGGACCGGAATATCGCGGGCCAGATGGATGCGATCGAAACCGATATCGACGAGGGCGGCAAGGTATGGGAGGCCTACAGCAACACCGAAATGACGGCGGACGAGCGCATGCTCGCGGACGAATTCGCACAGCACCGCGCGGTATTCATCCGCGACGGCGTCCGGCCCGCGATCACCGCACTACGAAATGGCGACCGCGGCACCGCGACGGTGCTGGTACATGGCGCGGTCGACCATCTGTACCGTCAGGCCCGTCCGGCGCTGGGCAAGCTGATCGATCTTCAGCAGGACGTCGGCAAACGTGAGTACGAGTCGTCCCAGGAACACTTCCAGCAGTTCCGCCTGCTGGTGGCCGGCGCGATGCTGCTGGCCGCCGTGGTGGGGACGCTGGCCGGCTGGTGGCTGGTGCGCAGCATCAGCGCTCCGCTCGACAATGCGATTCGCGCCGCCCGCGGCATCGCGGCCGGCGAGCTGGCGCAGGACTTCCACATCGACTCCACCAACGAAATGGGCCGCATGCTGAGCGCCCTCAAGGACATGAGCGAATCGCTGGCGCGCACCGTCGGCGCCGTGCGCCTGAGCAGCGACACGATCGCCGTTGCCTCGCGCGAGATCGCGGCCGGCAACCTCGACCTGTCGGCGCGCACCGAACAGCAGGCCGCCAACCTGGAAGAGACCGCCTCGTCGATGGAAGAACTGACCTCGACCGTGCAACAGAACGCCGACAATGCGCGCCATGCGCGCCAGCTGGTGGTCAAGGCGGCCGACCAGGCCGCGGACGGCGAACGGGTGGTCGGCCAGGTGGTCGCCACCATGGACCAGATCAAGGACAGTGCCGGCCGGATGAACGAGATCATCGGCGTCATCGACGGCATCGCCTTCCAGACCAATATCCTGTCGCTGAACGCGGCGGTGGAAGCGGCCCGCGCGGGCGCCCACGGCGCCGGCTTTGCGGTGGTGGCGAACGAGGTGCGCAACCTGGCGCAGCGCTCGGCCGCCGCGGCCAAGCAGATCCGCGACCTGATCAACGATTCGGTAGAACGCATCGGCCAGGGCGGGGCCCTGGTCAACCACGCCGGCGCCACCATCGGCGGTCTGCTGCTGGCGGTGCGCGAAGTGTCCGACCTCATGGCCGAGATCGCCGCCGCCAGCGAGGAACAGAGCGCCGGCATCCAGCAGGTCAACGAAGCCGTGGTCCAGATGGACACCGTGACCCAGCAGAATGCCGCCCTGGTCGAGGAGTCGGCCGCGGCCGCGGCCAGCCTGGAAGAACAGGCGGCGGGCCTGGCGCAGACCGTCAGCGTGTTCAGGACCACGCGCGCCGCCGCGCCAGCGCGGCCTGCGGAAAGCACCATCGCAACAAGGCTTGCGCTTTCGCAATAAATGTTGAGCCTGGCTGTCAATACGGCTATGATTCCTGCATACGCCGCCGCTATTGCGCGCCGGCCGGGAGCGATGGATGAGAGCTGACGATGCCTTGCCGCAATCCGAATCCGGCGACATCCTCGTGGTCGAGGACACGCCGGCATCGCTGCGCCTGCTTGCCTCGCTGCTGGCGAAGGCCGGCTACCGCGTGCGCGAAGCCCCGGACGGCGAGCTGGCCTTGTGGAGCGCCCAGGCCCAGCCGCCCGACCTGATCCTGCTCGACGTGCGCATGCCCGGGATGGACGGCTACGAGGTGTGCCGCCAGCTCAGGCGCAGCCCGGCCCTGCAGGACGTGCCGGTGATCTTCCTGTCGGCCTTCAACGATACCGACGACAAGCTGCGCGGCTTCGAAGCCGGCGGGGTCGACTACATCGCCAAGCCCTACGATTTCCTCGAAGTGAAGGCGCGCGTCGCCGCCCAGCTGCAACTACGCCAGTTGCGCCGCCTGCTGGCCTACCAGAACGCGCACCTGCAGCAGCTGGTCGAAGCCAAGGCGCAGCAGCTGCTGCGCAGCGAGCTGGCCCTGGCCGCGGAGAAGCAGCAGCGCGACGCCGCCGAGCGCGAGTCGCGCCTGCGCCTGGCCGAGATCGCCCACCTGAACCGGAATGCCAGCGCCACCGTGCTGTGCGCCTCGCTGATTCACGAGCTCAACCAGCCGCTGGCCGCCATCCTCAGCAATGCCGAAGCCGCCGAACTGCTGCTGGCGCGCCCTCGGCCCGCGCTTGGCGAGATCGCCGAGATCGTGGGCGACATCCGGCGCGACAACCTGCGCGCGAGCGACCTGATCCAGCGCATGCGGACCATGCTGCGCAAGGGCGAACCAGTGCACGCAGAGCTCGACCTGGCACGCCTGGTGCGCCAGGTCGCGGGCCTGCTGGCGGCGGAGGCGCGCAAGCGCCGCATCCGCATCGAGGTCCAGGCGCCGGATACGCCGCTCGCAGTCTGTGGCGACGCCGTGCAGCTGGAACAGGTACTGGTCAACCTGGTCCTGAACGCGATGGACGCGATGCAGGACAGCCCCGGCGCCGCCTGCATCGCGATCCGCGCCGAGCGCCTGCACGGGGAGGTGCAAGTGCGGGTCTCCGACCAGGGCTGCGGCTTCGATGGCGAAGCGCCCACCGGTTTCGCCTCCTTCGCCAGCACCAAGCCGCAGGGCATGGGACTCGGCCTGTCGATTTCGAGCGCCATCGTCCAGGCCCATGGCGGCCGACTGACGGCCAGCAACAACCCGGAAGGCGGCGCCACTGTCGGCTTCCTCCTGCCCGCTGGCGCAGCGCGGGGGACGCTGCCCGCATGAACCCACGGCTGCCATCCTGGCGGCGCTGCCTGACGGCGCTGCTGATGCTGGCATGCCTGCTGCCGGCACGGGCGGCTGACGCCCCACCGCCGGACAAGCGCGTCCTGCTGCTGGCCTCCTTCGCCTACGGACGCCCCGGCGTGCAGGAATTCATCCGAGCCTATACCGCGACCCTGCTGGAGGGCGGCATGGCGCGCGACCATATCGCGGTGGAGTACCTGAACCTCGAGACCGACAATGGTCCCGCACAGCGCGCGCGCCTACGCGAACTGCTGCAGGAACGCTACCGCGCCGCGCCGCCCGACCTGATCGTCGCCATCCAGCAGCCGGCGACGGAGTTCTTGCTGCAGGAGCTGCCCACGCTCGCGCAGCAGGCCACTTTGCTGTCGGACGGCTCCAGCCTCGATCCGCGCGGCGCGCCCGCCGGCTACCGCATGCTGCTGATACCGGCGCGTCCGCACGTTCGCCGCACACTGCAGCAGGCCATGGCCCTGTTCCCGGCCACAGAACGGATCCTTGTAGCGGTGGGCACGGGACCAGCGGACCAGGAAGGCAAGCGTGAAATCGCGGCGGTTGCAGCCGAACTGGGCCTGCGCGCTCGGCTCGAGTTTACCGACGGACTCAGCTTCGACGGCATGGTCGCACGCGCCGCCCAGGCCGGACCGGGTACGCTCATCCTCGCTGGCATGATCAATCGCGACGTCGAGGGCGCCACCATCGCGACCTACGACATCTGGCTGCGCATCATGCGCGCCGCACGGGTTCCAAGCTTCGTCTTGTTCAACTTGACCGTGGGCGAAGGCAGCCTGGGCGGCGCGGTGCAGCACGTGGAGCGCACCGCCGCCATGACGGCCGGCTTGACGCTCGACATCCTGGCCGGACGGCGCGGCGTGGCGCGGGGAGCCACCGTGCTGCCGGTTCAGCCGACCAGCTTCTACGACTGGGCGCAGTTGCGGCGCTGGGGCGCCGACCCCGGGCTGCTGCCGGCCGATACGCTGTACGTCAACAAGCCGGTGTCGCCGTGGCGCGCACACCCGGGTGCATCGGCCGCCGCCCTGCTCATCATCCTGCTGCTGTCACTGCTGGCCGGCGGCCTGCTGCTGCAGCAGCGCCGCCTGCGGGTAGCCGAGCGCCGCTACCGTGTGCTGGTCGAGCATGCGCCGGAAGCGATCGTCGTCTACGATCCGGCCCTGGGACGCTTCGTCGACGCCAATACCAAGGCCGAGCGCCTGTTCGGCGCCAGCCGCGAGGAACTGCTGCGCAGCGGGCCCGCCCGTTTCTACGCCGAGGACCAGCCGGATGGCCTGGCCCTTGAGGAGTCGGTGCTGCGCAACGCCGAGCGCGGCCTGGCCGGCGAAGAGCTCAGCGTGCAGCGCACGGTGCGCGCGCTCGACGGCCGCTGCACGCCTTGCCAGGTGAGCGTGGTAGCCCTGCCCTCGGCCGGAGGCTCACTCTTGCGCGGCGGCTACGTCGACATCAGCGAACGGGTGCGCGCCGAAGAGGAATTGCGTCACTACCGCGGGCATCTCGAAGCCGTGGTCGAACAGCGCACGGCCGACCTGTCGCGCGCGCTGCAGGACGCGCAGGACGCCCGCCGCGCGCGCAGCGCCTTCCTGGCCAATATGAGCCACGAGCTGCGCACGCCGCTGAACGCCATCATCGGGTTCTCGCAGATGATGGCCGCCTCCACCAGCATGTTCGAGGACGAGCGCCACAACCTGCGCCTCATCCACGGCGCCGGCGTGCAGCTGCTTGGGATGGTCAACGAAATCCTGGAACTGGCCAAGCTCGAATCGGGCCAGGTGCGGCTGGACCCGGGTCCGGTGGCGGTCGAGGCCCTGCTGCGCGACGTGCTGGAGCGCCTGCGTCCGGAAGCGCAGCGCAAGGGCCTGGGTCTTTCGTACTCCTGCCCACCCCTGGCCCCGCACATCGCGGACGGCCCCAGGCTGCGCCAGGTGCTGCTCAACCTTGCCACGAACGCGGTCGCCTTCACCGAGACGGGCGAAGTCCGGATCGACGTCGAGCCGCTCGACGCCGCCCAGGACCGGGTTCTGCTGCGCTTCAGCATCAAGGACAGCGGCATCGGCATCGCGCCCGCCGACCAGTCGCGCATCTTCGAAGCCTTCGTGCAGGCCGGCGCGGAAAAGCATCCTCCAGGGGTCGGCCTCGGCCTTACCATCGCCCGCGAATACCTGCGCCTGATGGACGCGGTGCTGGAGCTGCGCTCGGCGCCCGGCCAGGGATCCTGCTTCGCGTTTTCGCTGGGCCTGGCGACCGCCGGGCCGGATGCTCCCCGGACCGTCGCCACGCCAGCGCCGGAACAGCCACCGCCATCGGCCGCGACGCCCCTGTCCGCCGGCCAGCTGGCGTTGGTGCCGCTTGCCCAGCGCCAGGCCCTGCATGGCGCACTGCGCCAGCTCGATCTGCAGCATGCGCGCGCGCTGGTCGCCGCGCTGCGGGAGACGGGGCCAGCCGGGCTCGCCGACGCCATCGACGCCATGCTCGACCGGCACCGCTACCGAGAACTGTGCGCGCTGCTGGAGCAGTCGCCGTCCACCTGAACCCTTTCCTCAGTTTCCCATGAATGTTCTGCGCAAGCTTTCCCTGTCACGGCGCCTGCTGCTCCTGACCGGCATTTTCGCCGCCGGCTTCGCCGCCTACGGCGCCTGGTCCTTTCGCACCCTCGACCACTTGAAGGTCAATGGCCCGCTGTATGCCCAGATCGCCGCCTCCAAGGACATCGTCGCCGACGCCCTGCCGCCCTCGCTGTACGTGTCCGAAGCCTACCTGCTGTCGCTGCAGCGCGGCATCCGTCCGGGCAGCCCGGCACTGGCGCGCGACTATCTGGGTCGCCTGCAACTGCTGCGCGACGCCCATGAGGCGCGCCTGCGCCAATGGCGTGCCCACGGCGCCGGCCTGGGCGCGCCGCTCGACGCGGTAGGCGCAAGCGGCGCGGCCTTCTATGCGTTGGCGCGCGACGTGCTGGCGCCCGCCATCGCGCAGGGCGACCAGCCGGCTGCGCGCGCGGCGCTCGCGCGCATGGACGATGCCTTCGCCCTGCACCGCAAGACGATCGACACCCTGGTCGCACGCGCCTCCGCGCTGGCAGCCGGCAGCGAGGCGCGCGCCCGGGAGCGGATCGAGAGCGAGCGCCGCATCCAGCTGGGCGTCCTGCTCGCCGCGGTCCTGGCCGCCACCGCCGCGGCGGTGACGGTGCGGCGCAGCATCACCGCGCCGCTGTCCGAGGCGCTGGCGCTGGCCGGCCGGGTCGCGCGAGGCGACATGCGCGAACAGCCGCTGGCGCGCCATCCGGACGAACCAGGGCGCTTGCTGGACGCCCTTGACGCAATGCGCGCCAGCCTGGCGCACATGCTGGAAGAGCGCGCCGCCGCCGAGCAGTCGCTGCGCCGGGCCAAGGAACTGACGGAGCGCCTGATCGACAGCGCGAACGTGGTCGTGGTCGGGCTCGACCGGGAGGGCCGGGTCGTGATCTTCAACGAGACCGCGAGCAAGGTGACCGGCTATGCCGGCGCCGAGATGCTGGGACGGATCTGGCGCGAGGCGCCGCTGTTCGACGCCCAGGCAGCCGCGCGCTGGCCGGCGCGCGAAGGCTGGGACGCCGTCCCCGCGACCGACGAAGGATCCATACGCACCGCCGGCGGCGCCGAGCGCTGCATGGCCTGGCAGAACACCGTGCTCGGCCCCGAGGGTGGCGAGGTCGCCCTCATCAGTTTCGGGATCGACGTGACCGAGCAGCGCGATGCCCTGGCGGCGATGCAGCGTGCCCAGGAGGCGGCGGAAGCGGCAACCCGCAGTAAAAGCGAGTTCCTGGCCAACATGAGCCATGAGATCCGCACCCCGATGAACGCGGTGATCGGGATGACCCGGCTGGCCCTCATGACCGGCCTCGACGAGCGCCAGCGCAATTACCTGGAAAAGGCCGACCGTGCCGCGCACGGGCTGCTGGGGATCATCAACGACATCCTCGATTTTTCCAAGATCGAAGCGGGCAAGCTGCGCTTCGAGAAGCGCCCGCTGCTGGTGCGCGCGCTGCTCGACAACCTGGCCTCCCTCACCGTGCTGCGCGCCCAGGAGAAGGGCCTGGAACTGCTGTTCGACGTCGCGCCCGACGTGCCGCTCGAACTGGGCGGCGACGCGCTGCGCCTCGGCCAGGTGCTGCTCAACCTCGTCAACAACGCGATCAAGTTTACGGAACGCGGCAACATCATCGTCGGCTTGCGCTTGCTGGAGCGTGGCGCCGGCGACGTGCTGCTGCGCTTCGAAGTGCGCGATACCGGGATCGGCATCACGACGCAGCAGATGGAGGGCCTGTTCCGCCCCTTCGCCCAGGCCGACGCCTCGACCACCCGCACCTATGGCGGCACCGGGCTCGGACTGTCGATCTCGCGCAGCCTCGTCGAGTTGATGGGCGGGCGCATCTGGGTCGAGAGCGAACCGGGCGTGGGCAGCAGCTTCATGTTCACCGCGCGCCTGGACCGTACGCCCGGAGGAAGCGCGCTCGCGCTGGCGCCGGTGCTGCCGGGACGGATGCGGGTGCTGGTGGTGGACGACAATCCGGCCGCGCGCGAGATCATCACCGGCATCCTTGACTCGATGCGCATGACGGCCGTCGCCGTCGCCGGTGCAGCCGAGGCGATCGCCGAGCTGGAACATGCCGAGCAGCGCAGCGATCCCTACCAGCTGGTCCTGATGGACTGGGTCATGCCGGGCATGAACGGCCTGGAAGCCCTCCGGGCGATCCGCGCCAACCCGGCCATTCCGTCGACCCTGTCGATCATCATGGTGACCGCCTACAGCCGCGACGAGCTGCTGGCGGACGCCGCGGATCTTGACGAACTCGGCGTGCTGGAAAAGCCGGTGACACCCTCGAGCGTGTTCGACGCCATCGCGAGCAGCGTGCGCGACACGGCGCGCGCCGTAAAGACGGCGCTCGATGGCCCGGCCGACGATGCAGGGACCAGGGAAACGGGGCTGCGGGGCTCCGAGGTGCTTTTGGTCGAAGACAACGAGATCAACCAGGAGGTCGCGCGCGGCATGCTGGATATCCTGGGCGTGCGCACCACCGTGGCGCGCAACGGGCGCGAAGCCCTCGACCTGCTGGCCGCTCGCGCTTTCGACCTGGTCCTGATGGACTGCCAGATGCCGGTCATGGACGGCTACGAGGCGACGCGGCGGATCCGCAGCGACCCGCGCCACGCGCGGCTGCCGGTACTGGCCATGACGGCGAACGCCATGAGCGGGGACGAGCGCCTGTGCCTGGAAGCGGGAATGAACGAACACATCGCCAAGCCGATCGACTTCGAACTGCTGGCGGCCAGGCTGGCGCACTGGCTGGGCAAGCCGGCGCAAGACCAGTCCGTGCTGATCGACGCCAACCCCGGCTCCGATGCACGCGCCGCACTGGCGCAGCTGTGCATGTCAGGCGCTGCCTTCCAACAAGATTTCGAGCTTGCACTCGCCAGCGGCGAGCCTGGGCGCGCACGCCGACTGTTACACCGCTTGCAGGGCGACGCGGGCGCGGCCGGAGCGGGCGCGCTCGCCGCCGCAGCGGCCGGCCTCGCGGCGCGCCTGGACGCGCAGCCCGGATCGGCCTCGCTGCCGGTGGAGTTTGCAAGCCTGCTGGCCGATACGCTGGCGCAGGCTGCGAAGATGCGGCGGGACTGAGGCGCTTGCCGCCTCAGATGAAAGGCCAGTTGAGGATGCGCTTGAGGTGCAGCACGGTGCGCGCGCCGATGTAGCCGAAGGCGAAGGCAAAGGCCAGCAGGCTCCAGACATCGCCCATGACGGCCAGCCAGACACCGCCCACCGTGCTGGCGGCCACCAGCACCATCAGCCACAGCTCGATGCTGAGGAAGAAAGCGGATGCTTCGTGCCAGACGCGCTGCAGCAGCGCGACGGCTTCACCGAGATTTTTGATGTCGTGGCCCATGGCGGTCTTCCCAAGTTGGCAATGAAAGAAATGAAAGTCGGGTGCAAAAACGACAATCGCCGGCAGAAGCCGGCGATCGTTCGTGTTATGTTGCAGTGCAGTATAACACGGATTTTTGCCTGACAGCATCATTCTCCCCGCGCGGGCCGGCGCGGGATTGCGCCAATTCAAGACCCTGTTTCAGCCATCTTGCGCACCAGCACGACTTCCTTCACCGGCTGCCGAAACGTCTGCAGCAGGCGAGCAGCTTCCGTTTCGGCGCGCGCCATGTTCGCCGCCTTCACGTGACCATAGCCGCGGATCGATTCCGGCAGCTGGGCCAGCTTCAAGGCGGCCGCACGGTTGCCGGCATTCAGTTCGCTTGCCAGCATCCCGGCCAGGGCCAGGGTGTCGTCGCGCAGCCGGCGTTCGGCGCGGCGCTCGTGGGTGTAGCCGAACGGGTCGAAGACGGTGCCGCGCAAGGCCTTGAGCGGCGCCAGCATGCGGAAGGCGCTGCGCATCCAAGGGCCGAAGCGCATCTTGGCCGGGACGTCCGAGCCGGGCTTCTTTCGAGCCAGCAGCGGCGGCGCCAGGTGGTACTCGACGCGGAAGTCGCCTTCGAACTGCTGCGCCAGGCCTTCGAGGAAACCGGTCCGGGTGTGCAGGCGCGCCACTTCGTACTCGTCCTTGTAGGCCATCACCTTGAACAGCGAGCGTGCGATTGCCTTGGCGACCGCGCGCTTCGAATCCGGGCCGTCGATCTCGAGTTCGCGCGCTTCCACCCCCGCCACTGCGGCGCGAAAGCGCTCGGCGTAGGCGGCGTCCTGGTACTGGGTCAGCCAGTCGACGCGGAAGGCCACCAGCTCCTCCAGCGAGGCCGGCGGGGTGAATTGCACCACCCTGGCCGGCTGCGCCAGGCGCGCCGCCGCCTTCTCGTCCGCCGCGACCAAGCGTCCCAGCATGAATGCCTTCTTGTTCATCTCGACCGCGACGCCGTTCAATTCGATCGCGCGCATCAAGGCTTCCAGGCTGACCGGCACCAGCCCCAGCTGCCAGGCCGCACCCATCATCAGGATGTTGGCGCCGATCGGGTCGCCCAGCACGCTGGCCGCCACCTGCTGGGCGTTCAGTCGGAGGGTCGGGCCGCCCGCATCCGTGATCTTGGCCAGCAGATCGTCCTTGCGGATGTCGGCGTCCGGGTCGCGCGTGAATTCCGCGGTCGGGGTCTCGTTCTCGTTGGCGACGACCCTGGTATGGCCGCGCCGCATGACGGCCAGCGCGTCCGGCATCGCGGCCACCACCAGGTCGCAGGCCAGCAAGGCGTCCGCCTGCTGCAGGTCGATGCGCACCTGGTGCAGCAGCTTCGGCGACGGCGCCAGCCGCACGTGCGACATCACCGCCCCGCCCTTCTGGGCGAATCCCATGAAGTCGAGCGTGGAGGCGCCCTTGCCTTCCAGGTGGGCCGCCATCGTGATCAGCGCGCCCACGGTCACCACGCCGGTGCCGCCGACGCCGGCCACCAGCATCTCGAAGGGCTTGGCGAAGCCGTATGCGGGCGGCAGCGGATACGCCGCCAGCATCTCTTCCAGCTGGCGCAGTTCCAGGCTCGCGGCGGCCGGCTTTTTCAGGCGCCCGCCGATCACCGACACGAAGCTGGGGCAGAAGCCTTCAACGCAGGAGTAATCCTTGTTGCAGGACGCCTGGTCGATCTGGCGCTTGCGGCCCAGCGGCGTTTCCAGGGGCAGGATAGACAGGCAGTTCGACTGCACCCCACAGTCGCCGCAGCCTTCGCACACGGCCGGGTTGATGACCATGCGGCGCGGCGGATCCGGGAACACGATGTTGTCGGGCTTGTTCTTCTTGCGGCGGCGGCGCTTCTCGGCGGCGCAGGTCTGGTCGTAGACCAGCACCGTGACCCCTGGCAGCTCGCGCAGGCGGCGCTGGACCGCATCGAGTTCGCTGCGGTGGTGCACCGTCACGCCGGCCGGCAGGGTGATGCCCTGGTAGTTTTCCGGCTGGTCGGTCACTACCACGGCCAGGGCTGCGCCTTCGCTCAGCACCTGCTGCAGGATCTGCGGCACGCTCAAGCTGCCGTCCACCGGCTGGCCGCCCGTCATGGCAACGGCGTCGTTGTACAGGATTTTGTAGGTGATGTTGGTGCGCGCCGCGATCGCCTGCCGGATCGCCAGGTAGCCCGAGTGGTAATAGGTGCCGTCGCCCAGGTTCTGGAACACGTGCTTCTCGCGCGTGAAGCGCGAGGCCGCGACCCAGGGCACGCCCTCGCCGCCCATCTGGGTCAGCGTGAAGGTATCGCGCTGCATCCAGCTGGCCATGAAATGGCAGCCGATGCCGGCCAGGGCGCGGCTGCCTTCCGGCACCCGGGTCGAGGTATTGTGCGGGCAGCCCGAGCAGAAATACGGCGTGCGCTTGACGGCGTCGGCGCCGTTCGACAGCACTTCGGCGCGGCAGAACTGCGGCAGGAATTCTTCCAGGCGCAGCTGGGGGAGCTTCGGCGCCAGCCAGCTCACCAGCACTGGCGCGATGCGCGAGGGACGCAGTTCGCCCAGGCTGGACAGCAGCGGCGCGCCAGCCAGGTCATGCTTGCCCAGAACCTGTGGGCGCGCATCCGGCGCCAGGTTGTAGAGCAGGCTTTTCAGCTGCCCTTCGATGACGTCGCCCTTCTCTTCCACCACCAGCACTTCGGCAAGGCCGTGGGCAAAGGCATGCAGGCGGCTGCGCTCGAGCGGGAAAGTCAGACCCGGCTTGTACAGGCGCAGGCCGAGCGCTTCCAGCTGGTCCAGCGTGATGCCGAGGCGCTCGAAGGCTTCCAGCAGGTCGAGATAGGCCTTGCCGGCGGCGATGATGCCGAGCATGGCGCCGGGCGCCGGCACCACCAGCTTGTCGATCGAGTTGACGGCGGCGAAGGCATGCACCGCCTGCAGCTTATCGGCCACCCGCTGTTCGATCGCCAGGCTGGGCAAGTCCGGCCAGCGGTAATGCAGGCCGTCGCCCGGCCGCGCATAGCCTTCGGGCTCCTTGAACATGGGCGCCTCCGGCAGTTCGACGACGGCGCCGCCCTCCACCGTTTCCGAGATCGCCTTGAAGCCCACCCAGGCGCCCGAGAAGCGCGACAGCGCCCAGCCGTACAGGCCGAATTCCAGGTATTCCTCGATGTTGGCCGGGTTCAGCACCGGCATGCCCCAGGCCATGAAAGCATGGTCGCTCTGGTGCGGCATCGACGAGGACACGCAACCGTGGTCGTCGCCGGCCACCACCAGCACCCCGCCCAGCGGCGAGGAACCATAGGCATTGCCGTGCTTGAGCGCGTCGCCGGCGCGGTCCACGCCCGGGCCCTTCCCGTACCACATGGCGAACACGCCATCGACCGTGCGGTTCGGATCGCCGCCGACCTGCTGGGTGCCGAGAACGGCGGTCGCGCCCAGTTCTTCGTTAATCGCGGGCAGGAATTCGATCGCGTGCTGCTGCAGGATGTTCGATGCGCGCCAGACTTCCTGGTCGACCGCACCCAGCGGGGAGCCGCGGTAGCCCGAGATGAAGCCGGCGGTATCCAAGCCGGCGCGTTCGTCGAGCGCCTTTTGCATCACCGTCAGGCGGATCAGCGCCTGGGTCCCGGTCAGGAACACCCGTCCCTGCTGGCGCGTCAGGTTGTCGTCCAGGCGGTAGGAAGGATCGACCAGCGCCGACCCCACCTCCTCGTGCATCGTTCCCATCGTTGTCTCCACTATGCAGCCCTGCAGGCTTGTTGATAGCGAAATCATAGGTCTCTGGACGGGAAATAACTTGCCTGACTTGCCGAGCTTTGAGGCAGAATAGGTAAACTATTTCTGTTTTGATCCCTCTATGGAAAAATTTAACCTTGACGCCGCGTCAATGCGCATCCTGCGCGAGCTGCAGCAGGACGGCCGCCTGTCCGTCAACGAACTGGCCGAGCGGGTCGGCATGTCGGCCTCGCCCTGCTGGCGGCGCCAGAAGGAGCTGGAGGAGAACGGCTACATCCGCCGCTACGCCGCCCTCCTCGAGCGCCGCAAGCTCGATCTGGGGCTGGTGTGCGTGCTGCATGTCTCGCTGACGCGCCACGAGGCGGGCGTGGTCGAGACCTTCGAGGCGCAGATGAAAGCCTGTTCCGAGGTGATGGAATGCTACGAGGTGACCGGCACCTCGGACTACATCGTCAAGGTCATGGTCGCGAACATGGACGCTTACCACGACCTGCTGCACAACGTGCTCCTGAAGCTGCCGGGCGTGTCGCAGCTGAACACCAGCGTGGCGCTGCGCGAAGTGAAGTACGAGACCGCGCTGCCGCTCTAGGCCGCGACGCCGGCCGCCCGCTCTTCGCGCTGCGCGGCCAGCCGCACCGCGTCCGCAAACGACATCGGCCGGCCGAACAGCCAGCCCTGCGCATACTGGACCGCCTGCCCCTGCAGGTAGTCGGCCTGGGCCTGGCTCTCGACGCCTTCCGCGATCATACGCAGTCCCATGGTGCGCGCCATGGCGATGATATGTCCTACTACCTGGCTGGTCGGCGCCCCGGTGCCGATCGCTTCGATGAAAGCGCGGTCGATCTTCAGGAAGTCCAGCTCCAGCGCTGCCAGGTAGGACAGGCTCGAATAGCCGGTGCCGAAGTCGTCGACCGCCACCTCGACCCCACGCGCGCGCAAGGCCGCGATCACGCGCAGGGCATTGTCCATGTCGAGAAAGTCCCGTTCCGTGATCTCGACGATCAGGTTGGACGGGCGCGCGCCGCTGCGCTGCAGGAAGCGCTCGACCATACCGACGATCGCAGTCGACCCGAAATCGGCTGGCGACAGGTTGAGCGCGACATGGAAGTCCGGATTGGCCGCCAGGTAGGCGCCCGCGTCGGCCTCGGCCAGCTCCAGCACGCGCTCGGTTAGGCGGGTGATGATGCCCGACTGTTCAGCCACGGGGATGAACAGATCGGGGCCGATCTGCTCCCCGGTCGAGCGCCGCCACCGCAGCAGCGCTTCCACGCCGACGCAGCGGCCGGTCGCCAGCTCGACGATGGGCTGGTAGGACAGGTAGAACTCGTTATTGCGCAGTGCATGGCGCAAGGCGGCGGCGATCGAGCGCTGCTGGCGCGCCAGGACCAGCACTGCGACGGCGATTGCCAGGCCTGCCAGCGCGGCCATGGGTACCAGGCGCCATGCGATCGCCTCGGCCCGTTCTTCCAGGTAAGCGACCGGCAGCGCAGCCACCGCCGCGATCAGGAAGCGCGACGAACGAACGACCACCACCAGGCGCCCGTCTTCGATGAAGCGGGCCTCCATGCGGCCGCGCAGGGCGCCGAGCCAGGCCCGCTTGACCGCGCCCTTGGCCAGTTCGGGCGCGGCGCTGGACGCCGCTTCGACATGGAACACCCCGACCGCGACGTCCGGAATGGCGGTCGAGATATCGAGCGGCAGGTCGCGGTGCAGCACGGCCGCGTAGCCGCCGCGCTCGAGCGCGATGAGCGGCGACGCACCCGGCGCTGCCAGGGGTACGTGGGGGTGGATGGCGATGCCTTTCGAGGTGCGCAGGGACACTTCGCCCAGCGGCAGCGGCACGCTGCCCATCGAGGAGCACACGATGGTCCCGGCGCGTACGAAACCCAGCGCCTGGATATAGGTGGAGGTCAGGTCGAGCTGGCGCATCAGGGCCAGCGAGTCCGGCGAACAGGGTGGCGCTCCCTGGCTCATCAGGCGACCGATCGCCAGCTCGGCCTGCTGGGCCGTCTTGTCGGTACGATAGAGGACCGCGCGCGCATAGGCGCGCGTCATGTCGGCCGCGGCGTCGAAGGCCTGACGCTGCGCCTCGCGCCAGGCCAGCCAGGGCAGCACGACGACGGAGGCGAGCGCAATGACAATACTGATCCAGAGGATGATCCGGCCACGCATGCTGTCCCTTGGTTCCGACGGCCGCCTTGTCGCGCGTAGTGACGGCGGCCGGTGCCCCAGTATATCCCCATCCGCGCGCCTGGCGGTGGCGCCGGCCGGACACGCTGGACAGAAGCGGGTCACCCCTTAGGGAGCGACCTTGACGATGACCCCATTGTCATGGGTCAGGCGCGATATGACGCGCACCTTCATCGTGCGGGCGCCGGCGCCTGTGCACGGCGCAGGCGCGCCGCGAAATCGCGCAGGTAGGCTTCGCGCCAGCGGCTGACCGTCTTCGCGCCCTGGAACTGTCCTTCGCTCAGGCGCGGATCGGGATCATCGGTCCACCAGTTCGGGTATCTGTTTGAGGGCCGGCGCGCCAGTTTGGGCGCCGGATTGCGCGAGGTGAAGGCGCCGGTCTGGCCATCCAGTCCCGGATGGTTGCTCTCGATGCGGTAGGTCCAGCGCTTCTCCTCCTTGGGCGAGAACAGGAAATACCAGCCGCCGTCGGCCCGCGCAAACCCGGGGAAGGCCTGCTTGTCGACGATGAGGGCGGCGCGCGGCGCAACCGGCGCCTCACCGATGGGACGGTACACCAGCTCCATGATGGCGAAGGTCTCGACCATGTCGGAGGCGGAGGGCGCCGCGTCGAACACGAGGCGCGGCCGGTCCCAGGCGCGCACGAAACTGCCGCCCCAGCCGCCCGCTGCCGGATTCTCCGAGTTCACCCCCATCACATAGGCCAGCGAAGGCGTGTCGCCCATCTTGATCTTCGGGGCGATGCCGGCGAAGTAGTCGCCCAGCGTGCTGCCCTTGACGTGGCGCTCCACGAAAGCCGCGTTGCCAAGATCGCCCGACTGGTCGCCACCGCCGAACCAGCCGCGGTAGGTCGAGTTGTTTTCGATGACCCAGAGCTCGGGATGCTCGCGCATCAGGTAGTCGTAGGCCGCGTTCGACCACTTCTTGTTCGGACCGCCGATCATGTAGACGCGCAGCTTCGGCTTGATGTCCGGCGCATCGTGCAGGGCCTGGGCCAGGTCGTCGAATCCACCCCACAGCAGCACCCAGAGCGGACGCGCATCCCCATGGCGGGCGCGCTCGACAATCCAGTTCGAGCCTTCGGTCGGCCTGCCCCAACCCGGCGGCGGGGACAGGTCCAGGCCGCCCTGCTTCGAGATGCTGCGCAAACGGGCCGGGGTCGGATAGTCCTGCGACCAGGTCTTCAGGTTCGGATAATCCTTTTCGTAGGCATCGATGATGCTGAGCAGGTGGCGCTTGCGCTCACGTCCCTCGCCCCAGGGCGAGGCGATCAGGCCTTCCAGCTCGATCATGTCGGCGTACAGCAGCAGGTGGACCAGCGACTGGAAGTCGTCGAAGTCGGTGCCGCCGATGTCGGTGGAGACGATCACGCGGGGCTTGACTCCCGCCGCTGGCGCGAACGCGGCGGCGGACAGCGGCAGCGACATGGCAAGCAGGGCAAGCAGGCGGCGGCGGTTCATGGCGGGCTTACCTTTGCATTGGTGGTAAAGACAGGGCTGGAACCGCGCCGGTAAATTCGCGCAGCACGATAGGCGCCACGATTTCCGCGCCCTTCTCGTTCAGGTGGGTCAAATCGGGGCCCTTGGCATCCGTTTTCGGCGGAGGGCCCAGCGTGGTGGACTCGGCCTCGCCCAGCGCGGCGAAGGCCGTCATGCTCGCGGTGTGCAAGTCGACCAGCGGCAGCCGGCGCTCGCTGGCGACCGCGCGGGTGGCTGCGGCCCAGGGCGCCAGGGTGTCGGCCAGCTTGCCGTTCTCGAAGGTGCGGCGCGCCAGCGGCGTGACCATGACCGGCACCGCGCCCGTGGCCACGGCTTCATCGGCGTAGCGTCCCATGTTCGCCGGGAACTCGGTCTTCAGGTCGGTCGAGCGCCCCGGTTTGCCCGGTTGGTCGTTGTGGCCGAACTGGATCAGGACATAGGTCTGGCTGAAGTCGCGATTCTCCTCCAGCAGGCCGCGGATTTCTTCCCAATAGCCTTCGGCACGGTAGCTGCTGGTGCTGCGGCCGGCGCGGCCCTTGTTGAGGCAGGCGACGCGCGGCGCCAGGCGCCGGCACAGGGCGTCGCCATAGCCGCCGTTCGGCGCCATGGTCGAATCACCGACCAGGATCACGCGCACCGGTTTGATCGGCTGCGACCAGGCGGCGTAGCGCGCCAGCGCCTTCTCCGGAACGCTGCCGTACCAGGCGTAGCCGTTGCGGCGTTCGACGTCGATCTCGCTCACGTCGTCATGGATGCTGCGGTCGCGGTCGCCGAACACCGGTTTGCCTGTGCGCGCATCGTAGTAGCGCGACCACAGGGCGGGCGCACCCGGCGCCGGCTGCAGGCGCCTGCCGGCAGCACCGCCGCCGGTCCAGGCGAGGTCGCGCAGCGCGGCAGCGCGCAGCCAGGCCACGCCCGCATGCACGGCGTCGCGCACGTCAGGCGCGGGATCGGGCAGACGCATCAGGAACATCAGCACGCCCGCGCTCTCGCTGCTTGCCAGGGCCGCGGGCTCGAAGTTGCGCGCGCCTGCCAGCTCCAGGCTCAGGACGTCGTACTGCTGTCCCCATCCAGTGCGCTTGGCGCCGCTGGCCTGCTGGGTGGCCACCAGCATCGCGCTAGCGCGCCGCAGCGCGCCCTGCGTTTCCTGCTTGAGCGCGGGCGGCACGAAACCATAAACGCTGCGCCCTTCGCCGATGTCCAGCATGAGGTCCAGGACTCTCACCATGGCATCGTCATTCAGGGTCACTGCATCGTGATAGCCGCCCTGCAGCGGATAAATCTGGGGGAAGCCGCCGTTCGGGTACTGCGCGTTCAGGAGGTAGCGCAGGCCCTTGAGGAAGGCCGCGCGGTAGACGTCGCCCCGGTCGCCCAGCTGCGCCGCGACCAGCGCCAGGAAGCGCATCTCGGTGGTGGTGGCGCCGTTGTCGATGGTGCCGACATAGCTCCAGGAATCCTTGCGCTGCGCGCCTTCCGGCGGCGACCAGGACTCGCCCGGGCGGCGCGGCGGGCCGCTGCGGTCGGCATTCTTGCCCCAGCCGCCGGCCGGTGTCTGGAAGCTGAGAATGGTGTCGGCCACCCGCAGCGCCTCGGGCGTCCCGTACCAGGCGGCGGGTTTTCGCAGCGGCATCCCGCCATCCCCAGTCGCATGCGGCCGGCCGCGGCCGCCGGGTCGGCGCGCTCCGCCGCCAGGGCAGCCTTGTCGGCCTCCATCAAGGCGCGCGAACGCGTCAGGTAGCCGGTCCACTGGGCGCGCTCGGCCGCTGGCAGCGCCGCGATGCGGGTCTCGCTCAGTGGCTGGGCCGGCGTCATGGCGCCCAGTACCGCCGCCTGGGTGATGGCGGGAAGGGACAGGCACAGCGCGCCGATCGATACGGTTAGATGTCGCACGACAGACTTTCTTCGGTTTTGCGGGATGCCCCAAAAAAACAGGCGGAGCCGGGGCTCCGCCTGTGTTCAGTCCGCGAGGTCGTTTAGAACTTGTACTCGACGGACGCGCGGTAGACGCGGCCCATCATGTCGGCAAGGCTGGTCAGGTAGCCGCCGCTGTAGATCGTGTTGGCGGTCAGCGGTGGCCATTCTTCCGTGATGTTGTTCACACCCAGCGAGATCGTGGTGTTCTTGATCCCGGTGTAGCGCACGTTCAGGTTGAACTGGCTATACGACTCGACTTCGGTCAGGGTGGAACCGGCGCGCGGGGTCAGGTCGGTCAACCCGGTATTGAAGCGCTGCGACAGGGTCGTCTTCCAGTCCCCCAGGCTGTAGGTTACCTGGGCGGTGTACTTCCAGCGCGGGTTCACCTGCGGCATGCCGGCCAGGCCCGAGTTCGGACCGGCGCTGCCGAAGCGGCCGTCGTTGGTGATGATGCCGACGTTGCTCAGCCACGGGCCGTTACGCTCGCTCTGGAACTCGTACTTGTGGTACCAGGTCGCATCCAGCTTGGTGTCGAAGGTGCCGAAACTGGTCTTCGGGAAGCGGTAGCTGGCCGACAGGTCGGCGCCGCGGATGCGGGTCTGGCCGCGGTTGGCCTGGCTCGCCACGATGTGGTCGATGGTGCCGTCCGCACGACGCAGGATGAAGTCGGTGTACTTGTCCGGATTCTGCTGGATCTCGGCGATCGACACCGCGCCCAGCACGTCCTTGATCTTCAGGCCCCAGTAGTCGACGGTCATCGACAGGTTCTTGATCGGCTCCAGGCCGAAACCGATGTTGAAGCCGCGCGACTTTTCAGGCTTGAGGAAGGTGTTGTTCGGCGACTTGGTCCAGTACGAGGTCAGCACGTTGCAGACCTGGTCGGCGGTGTAGCCCGCGGACGGGGTGCCGGTGCCGGCGACCAGCGGCTGCGAGCTGCGGCACAGCTGCGGGTCGTCCATCACCTGGGTGCGCACTTCCGGCGTCGGGTTCTGGATGTCCATGATCGACGGGGCGCGGAAGCCGCTCGACACCGAGGCGCGCACCAGCAGCATGTCGTTCGGGGTCCAGCGGGTCGCGAGCGCCGGGTTCACGGTGGTCTGTTTCAGGTCGTCGTAGTGGTCGGCGCGCACCGAACCGTTGACGGTGAAGGTCTTGGTGATCGGCGCATCGGCTTCCAGCACCAGCGAGGAAATCTGGCGCTTGAGCTTCTTGGCCACGCCCTGCGGCAGTTCGCCGATCAGGTCGGTCTGCACCACGTTGCCGGCGGCGTCGATGTTGTAGCTGCCGTCGGCCTTCTTCAGCACATAATCCAGCGGTGCATTGAAGGTGCGCGCCGAGTCTTCGCGCAGTTCGCCCGAAATCGCCAGCACCAGGTCGCCGCCGCCCAGTTCCCACACCGGCTTGGTCACGGTCAGGTCGACGCTCTTGTTGAAGGCCTTGTTCAGGCGGTAGGTATAGTCCTCGGCCTGGATGCTGCGCAGGTATTCGATGCCTGCCGCGTCCTGCGGGCCGAACGGGTTCAGGATGCCCTTGTCGAAGCCTTCCTGGGCCTTCGAGTACAGGATGTAGCCTTCGCCGACGCGGGTGTCGCGCTTGGACTGGCCGTAGTTCAGGCCGGCGCGGTAGTCCCAGCCCGCCACGTTGCCTTCGGCCGACAGCACGATGCGGTCGTTGGACTGCTCGTCGTTGCGGTAGGCCGGTCCGAGTTCGCCCGGGCCCCACTGGAAGTAGATGGTGCGGTTGTTCAGGTTCAGGTCACTGACGGTGCCCGGGGTACGGGTCGCGTCGATGTAGGCGGTCGGCGTGTTCGCGCCGGTATTGCTGCCCACGACCTTTGGCACCGGCGTGATGCCCTTGCCCGGATAGAACTTGCTGGTGGACGTCAGCGAGTAGGTGGTGAAGGGGTTGTTCGCGCCCGGCACCTGCATGCCGCGGAACTTCTGCACGGTGAATTCCGAGTGCAGCACGTCGAGGTCGATCTTGTGGCCGCCCGCGAGGTTCCAGCTGGCGCGGCCGCTCACGGTGGTGATCTCGCTGCCGTCGGTGACGGCAGTCCAGAACAGCGGATTGCGGATGCAGCCCGGCGCGTAGACCGGCGGGTTGGCCAGGCTGTTGTTGCCCAGGGTCGGCAGCGAGTACGGCGACGAGCAGCCGGTCGCGAAGTTCGGGTTGTAATTCGAGTTGGCGGTGCGGGCGAAGCCGAAGTTGGCCAGCGGGTTCGGGTTGCGCGCGTCGGGAGTGATGCCCAGGCCCAGGCTGCGCAGCACGGCCGGGTCATGCTGCTCCGGGCGGTCGCCCTGGAACAGCGCATCCTTCTTCTGGTGGTCGACCGCGATGTAGGCATTGAAGCCGTCCTGGCCCAGGTCGCCCCAGCCGGCGATCGCGCCGATGCTCTTGGTGGTGCCGCCGCCGCTCATCTCCGGGCGCGCGTATTCGGCCTTGATCGAAGCGCCCTTGTAGCCGCGCTTGGTCCAGTAGTTCTGCACGCCGCCGATCGCGTCGGCGCCGTAGATCGAGGCGCCGCCGCCGTTCAGGGTCTCGACGCGGTCGAGCGCCATGCGCGGGATCACGTTGACCGAGATGTACTGGTCCTGCAGCGGCTCGTTCGCCAGGCGGCGGCCGTTCAGCAGCGACAGGGTGCGCATCGGGCCGAGGCCGCGCAGGTTGGTCACCGGACCGGCCGCGCCGGAGTTGGTGCCGAGCGACAGGGACTGCGGCTGTTCGAGCACGAAGTCCTTCAGTTCGGTGTGTCCGCGAGCTTCCAGCTCCTGCGCCTTCACGGTGGTGACCGGCGTGGTGCCTTCATCGGCGACGCGGCGGATCAGCGAGCCGGTCACGACCACCGCCTGGGGAGCGGCCTCTGCCTGTGGCGCGTCCGAGGTCTGCGCCTGCGCCTGCGCCGCGAGCTGGAACAGCGCGAGGCTCACCGCAGTGGCGATGGCCGCACGGCGTGGGGTGGGAACAAAGTACGGGTTCATTCTGTCTCCTTGATGTTTTTGTAAGAATTGATATGACCACACTTCTTTTTGGTCAGGCCACTGTTCCGGCGCCTTACCTTCAACTCTACCTCTCTGTGAAGGCATTGCAAGAATTGATATGACCACATCATAAACTGGTCTGTCCACTTTGTTGAAAAAAATTGGGAAATTGTTCCCTCAATACATCAGTCAAACGTTTGCGTGGGGCGGAATTATGCTAGCCGGGTCGTTTTTTGTTGTATTGAGAACAATGCATACGGGCTTGCAAAGCGCTTGGAGAGCGTGCGGGACGGCCGCAGCCTCTGTCCAACCAATCGTTAAATTGGTCTTGCCAATTCCGACACTTCACGCCACCATAGGCGAAGCCGGCGCCGCACCGTCCACGCGCCGATGGAACGACCGGTCTGCCAGAGCCGGTCAATACAACAAGCATGGAGACAGACGAAATGAACGAAAAACATGTTGGGGGAGTCGATCGCCGTACGGTCCTGAAGGCCGCCGGAGCGGTGGGCCTGCTGGCCGCCGGCGGCGCCTGGGCGGCCACGCCGCGCAAGACCTATGCCGTGGTCGGCGTGGGTTCGCGTGCGCGCATGTTCACCAATGCGATGACGGGCCCCTTCCGCGACACGAGCGAAGTAGTGGCCGTCTGCGATCGCAACGCCGGCCGCCTGGCGCGCGCCGTGAAGACCATCAGCGAAACCGGCGCCAGCCAGCCGCGTGCCTATGCCGCGGCCGACTTCGACCGCATGCTGCGCGAGACCAAGCCGCAGTATGTGATCGTGACCACCACCGACGCCAGCCACGACGACTACATCGTGCGCGCCCTGGATGCCGGCTGCGACGTGATCACCGAAAAGCCGATGACCACCACCGCCGAGAAGGCGCAGCGCATCCTCGACGCCGTCAAGCGCAGCGGGCGCCACATCCGCGTCACCTTCAACTACCGCTACTCGCCGCCGCGCACCCAGGTCAAGGAACTCCTGATGTCGGGCGAGATCGGCGACGTCATCTCGGTCGACTTCACCTGGCTGCTCAACACCGTGCACGGCGCCGACTACTTCCGCCGCTGGCACAGCAACAAGGCCAATTCGGGCGGCCTGATGGTGCACAAGGCAACCCACCACTTCGACCTGGTCAACTGGTGGCTCGGCGCCGAGCCGGAAACCGTGCATGCCTTCGGCTCGCGCCAGTTCTACACACCGGAAACCGCGCGCCGCATGGGCTTGTCGGGCCCGCACGAGCGCTGCCTGACCTGCCCGGAAAAGCAGAAGTGCAGCTTCTATTTCGACCTGGCCTCGGACCCGGGCCTGAAGGCCCTGTACCTCGACAACGAGAAGTACGACGGCTACTTCCGCGACCAGTGCGTGTGGCGCCCCGAGATCAATATCGAGGACACCATGAACGTCATGGTCCGTTACAACAACGGCGCGCACCTGAACTATGCGCTGTCGGCCTATGATGCCTGGGAGGGCTACCACATCGCCTTCAACGGCACCAAGGGCCGCATCGAGCACCGCATCGTCGAATCGGGCGGCGCGGCCGGCGCGGCAAAAGTGCAGAGCGGCAGCGAGAACGTCTCGATCCGCGTGATCCCGATGCGCGGCCAGCCACGCGACATCGCGCCGATCGTGGGCAAGGGCAGCCATGGCGGCGGCGACGATGTCATGCTGAACGAAATCTTCGGCGTCGACCCGGGCGACAAATACATGCGCAAGTCCGACGAGCGCGCCGGCGCCTGGTCAGCCCTGGTCGGCATCGCCGCCAACAAATGCTTCGAGACCGGCCAGACGGTGCGCGTGCCCGACCTGGTCACCGGTCTCACCGCACCGGACCGTGCGCCGATGCCGGACCGCCGCGCGCCGGTGCCGATGCCGATCCGGATCAAGATTCCCTGATTCCTGCCGTCGCTAACAAAAAGCCAGCTCGCGCTGGCTTTTTTTTTAGAAGTCCACCGAGAGATAGGCCGAGGCGAGCCTGCCGGCGATCACATCGTAGGCCCCTGCCCCGCGCAGTTCCAGGCCGTAGGTATCGAACAGGTTGCTGACCGCGACCCGGAGCGAGGCCGGGCGTTCCATCAGGGTGAAGCGGTAGCGGCCGCTGAGCGAGGCCAGGGTGCGGGCGGGAAGCGCGACCCGGTTGTCGACGGTGGCGGTGACGGCGCCGCTGTGCGAGGCGCTCATGTCCAGCGACAGGCCGTCCAGCCAGGGCGTGCGCCAGTCCAGGTTGAGTTCCACGCTGCGCCGGCTCATACCGACCGGACGTTCGCCGACCCGGCCCAGCCTGACGCCTTCGCCGGTCGCGCGCGGGCGCGATAGCACGGCGCCAGCCACCAGGTTCAGGCGCGGCGTCAAGGCGCCGGCCAGCGATAGTTCCAGCCCGCGGTTCTCGACCTCGCCCAGCTGCGCATAGCGGTTCGAGGCATCGAAGTTGAAGTAAGGCTTGCGCAGCTCGAACAGGGTGGCCACCAGCTTGATCGCGGGCGTCAGCGCATAGCGCAGGCCCAGGTCGCCCTGGGTGGTGCGGATCGCCGGCAGCAGCTCGTTGCGGTTGACCGCATTGCTGGGCGCCACCCCGCTCTCTTCCAGCCCGCGCGTGAAGCTGCCGAAGACAACGAGGTTTTCGCCCAGCGGCACGGCCGCGGTGGCGTTGTACAGCCAGGGCTTGTCCTGCGCCGTTGCCGGCGCCAGGCCGGGCTTGTGCAGCTCCTTGCTGTAATCGGTCTTCTGCAGGCCGAAGCCGATCTCGCCGACCCCGCGCCAGCGTCCTTCGTAGGCCACGCCCGCCGTGTGCTGGCGCGTGCGGTCATGCGTCTGCGGGCCGAAGCGATAGGCCGGCTCCGGCAGGACGACGGGCGCATCGACCGTAGTCGGGCCAAGGTCGAACAGCTGCGAGCCATCGTAGTGGCGCCGGCGGTCGCGCCCGCGCAGGCTAAGATGCAGGCTGTGCAGGCGCGGGCCTTCCGCGATCAGTCTCGTTGCACGCAGTTCGCCGCTGGTGGACGCGGTGCCGGAGGGCGGATCGGCGATCAGGAGGCGGTTGGCGCGGCCGTCCGGCGTGAGTCCGGTGAGCAGGTGGGTGAAAGCGCGGTGGTCCTCGTACTGGGAACGGAACACGCCGGCGCGCAGCAGCCAGCCGCCGCCCGCCTCCGCGTTGGCCAGCAGCCCGTAGTTCATCCCGGTGCTGCGGTAGTCGGCCCAGTCCGGGCCAAGGAAGCGGCGCCGCTCGATGCGCGGCGGGAGGACGGGGCCGGCCGGCAGGTAGCTGGGCGCCTTCTCGTCGTCATAGGTCTCCATCCGGTTCCAGAACGGGACGATCTCGAAGGCCGCCGATGGACGCCAGCGCAGGCTCAGCGCCGCATTGCGGTAGCGCGAATCGGTCCCGTTCGGATATTCATTGCTGCCGGTGGCCGCACCGAAGCCGAGCCCCAGCACCCGTCCCGCCAAGGGCAGTTCGGCGTCGGTCTCGAGATAGGCCGCTCCATAGCTGTCGCCGCCCACCAGCAGGGCCGCTTTGGCCTGCTCGCCCGGCTTGCGCAGGCTGTAGTCGACGATGCCGGTGGGCGCCGGGAAAGGATAGCCCTGGGCCGAAATGCCGACCCGGATGGTGGTCGAGCGCCGGATGCGCGCCGACAGGCCCCAGGCCTGGTCGAAGTACAGGCCGTCGATGCGGGCATTGCCGGCCGCGATCGGCGAAAAACCGCGCACGCTGGAAGCGTTGTACAGGCCGATGGTCTCGCGCCCGACGCTGGTGCCGAAGGCATCCTCGGCCTGGCGCACCGCATTCTCGTCGGTCCTGCCCTGCGCCTCGCGGCTGCCAGCCTTGGACGATCCCGGGGGCTGGTCGGACACGGGAGCGGTGGTCTGGGCCCAGGCGGGCGTCATGACGGCGGCCAGGAGGACGGCCGGGCCGAGGAGATTGGGCATGGAGAGCATCGCGGAAGTTGGAGAGCTCGGCATTATCCGTTAGCCGTGGCGTCCTGCATGTTCGAAAATTTCGAACATACCCCGGTAAATTTTCCGTTTTTTGCCAACGTGCAATCCGTGCATACTGCGTTCCTCAATCGACCCAAAGGATCCCAGCATGAAAAAAATCGCACTTCTCCTGTTGTCGGCAGCCCTCTCCAGTACTGCCCTGGCCGCGCCGGAGACCTATGTCATCGACGGCTCGCACACTTTCCCGCGCTTCGAGTACAGCCACTTCGGCTATTCGACCCAGATCAGCCGCTTCGACAAGACCAGCGGCAGCATCGTCCTGGACCGCGCGGCGAAGACCGGTTCGATCGACGTCAGCATCGACGCGACCAGCGTCAACACCGGCTTCCCGGTATTCAACCAGCACCTGCAGGCCGAGGACTTCTTCGACACCAAGAAGTACCCGACCATCACCTACAAGTCAAGCAAGCTGAACTTCGAGGGCGACAAGCCAAGCTCGGTCGACGGCACCCTGACCATCAAGGGCATCGCCAAGCCGGTCCGCCTGGAGATCAGCTCCTTCCACTGCATGCCGCACCCGATGCTCAAGAAAGACGCTTGCGGCGCCAACGCAGTCGCCAAGATCAAGCGTTCGGAGTTCAACAACGGTAAATACGCGCCCTATGTCAGCGACGAGGTGACCCTGTCGATCGCCGTCGAAGCCGTCAAGCAGTAAGCCTTTGCGCCTGCCGGCGCGACAATTGGAGGACAAACTGGCGCCCTGGGAGGGGCATAATTCCAGTATGAGCTCCTCCATCTCCTCCTCCGCCCAGCTGGCCGGCGCCCTCGGCCAGACCGACCTGTATGCCTCGGCCACGCAGTCGCTGCTGGCACGCCATCCAGGCCTGAAGACCATCGATGCGCAGCTGAGCCGCGATACCGCGCGCCTGTCGTCCATCGGCCGCATGGCGCTGGCGCTGGACGCCTTCCGCGCCCGCGCCAACGGGGTGGCAGGCGAGAACCTCGGCACCGCGATCAAGGTCGATGGCAAGGCGGCGAGCGCCCAGCTGAGCGGTTCCGGCGCCGCCGCCGGCACCCACACGATCGAGGTCCAGCAGCTGGCCCAAGGGCAGCGCCTGGTCGCGCGGGCACTGCCGGACAAGGACAAGGCGATCGGCACCGGCGCGCCCACCCTGATCCGGATCGAAACCGGCAGCGGCAAGGAAGCGAGCAGCGTGACGCTCCGTATCGAGCAGGGCAACAACACACTGGACGGCATTGCCAAGGCCATGCGCGAGGCCGGCCTGGATGCCAAGCTAGTCGAAGACGGCAAGGGTTTTGCCCTGAACCTGAGCGGCAAGCCGGGCGCCGCCAACGGCATGCGCGTCACGGTCGAGGGCGACGGGGCGCTGGGCGCCCTGCTCTCCTACGGCAGCGGCGCGGCGGGCGGCATGAGCCAGCAGGCCGCGGCCCAGGATGCGCGCGCCGTCGTGGACGGCAAGGCCGTCACCTCATCGACCAATACCCTGGACAAGGGCATCGCCGGGGTGTCTCTGAGCCTGAGCGCCATCGGCAAGAGCGAAGTGAAACTGGCGCGCGACCCCGCTGCCGTCGCCGGCAACGTCAAGCAGCTGGTCGAGGCCTTCAATACGCTGGGAGCGAGCCTGGACGGCCTGAAGACCGGCGACGCTACCCAGGACAGCCTGCCCGCCCGGGTCAGGCTCGAGATCGGCCGGGTACTCGATGCCGCCGACCCCAAGGTGCTGGCCGACATCGGCATCACGCGCAAGGACGGCAAGCTGGTGCTGGACACGAAGAAACTGGAGGCGGCCATCGCGGCCGATCCGAACCGGGTCACGGACCTGGTCGGCAAGCCAGGCGCCGGCCTGGCGGCGCAGTTCGCACAGAGCGCGACGCGACAGCTGACCCAGGGCGGCATCCTGGCCGACCAGGCCAGCGCCGTCCAGGATCACGTGGACAAGCTGAGCGCGCAGAAGGCGCAGGTCACCGACATCGTCCAGCGCCAGGCCGTCCTGCTCGCGCAGCAGTACAGCCTGGGCGGCACTGGCGGCAGTTCCTTGTTCGGCTTAAGCGGCAACAAGCCGTTGTCGCTGTTCGACTTCATGGCTTGACGCCTGGCGGCCGCGCCTTGCACGCGGCCGCCGCCCCGATCAGAAATTCAGGGTGACGCTGCGCGGGCAGTGGTCGCTGGTCTCGATGCGCTGGCCGGGCAACTGCACCACGGCTGTCTTGCGCGAACCGAGGTTCGCCGGCTGGCGCGCTGCGAGTGCGCCGCTGATCACGATGTGATCGAGCCCCGAGAAGCCGCGGCAACCCTCTTCGACGCCGCTCAAGGGCACCTGCTGCAGGGTCCTGGAGCCGTCGTTCAGTTCCTGCCACAGGTAGCGCGTCGCCACCTTGCCGTCGGCGCCCGGCGCCGGCACGCCGGCCGGATCGCTGCCGTCGTTACGGACCTGCGCCGGCTTGATGGCGGCCGCTGCCTCTTCGTCGATGCGGCGGTTGAAGTCGCCGAGCAGCACGAACTCGGGACTGCCCTTGGCCACGCTGTCGATCCAGCGCTCCAGCGGCGCGACCTGCCGGTTCAGCACCTGGCAGGCGCCGGCGCGGTCGTCGAGCAGGCGCGCCTGGTAGGTCGGGGTCGGCACGATGTTGGCGCAGCCCGACTTCAGGTGCACATTGAGGAAGCTGATGCGGCGTCCCGGCAGCTGCAGTTCGAGGGCCAGGCCCGGACGCACCTTGCGCGCTTCCGGATCTTGCGGATTGTCGCTCACGGCCAGGCCATGCTCCACGCTGCACACGGCGGGAGCGGAACCCAGGCTGCTGTCCCAGGCGAAGGCCACGGTCTGGAAGCCGTCGTGCGGCGCGTCGCAGACCTTGAAACGGTCGGCATGGCGGCCCAGCACCTGCCTGACCACCTCCGCCGAGCGCACTTCCTGGAAGGCGATCACGCGCACGCCCTGCTTCTCGACCAGTCCGTCGACGGTCGCCTGCAGGCCGGCCAGCTTGGCCGCGTAGTCGGCGCTGGTCAGCTGTACCGGGGCGCCGCGTCCCTGGTAGGCATTACATGGCGCCATCATGGCCTGCTGCGCCGGCCCGCCGAACAGCTTTTCGGTATCGGCGGCGCACTGGCGCGCCACCCGGTTGGCCTCTTCGGTGATCGACGCCTGGCCCGGCTCGCGGCGCGGGCGCGTGTCGCACCAGGACACGCTCTTGCACACGGCATTCTGGCGATCGAAATCCTGCTGCGAACCGGCCCAGGCCATGTTGAAGGAGGCAACGCCGATCGGCGTCGGTGGCGCTTCCGGGGCGGCGTGGGCGACCGGGGCGGCGCACAGCGCCAGCAGGACGGTGAATGGCAGGGGCGTGAAGAGGTGGCTCAGTTTTTTCATGGTATGGACGCCGGACCGCAGGGCGTGAGGTGAAATGCAAGGATTATCGCGGACTCTCCTGTTCGCGGCAATGGCCTGCGGCCGCCAGCAGCGGCAGGCGCACGATGAAGCGGCTGCCCAGGCCCTGTCCCTCGCTGTGGGCTTCAACCGTGCCGCCGTGCAGCTCGACCAGCTTTTTCACCAGGGTCAGTCCCAGCCCGAGGCCACCCTGGGCGCGGTCGGGCGTGCGCTGGCCCTGGGTGAACAGGTCGAACACTTCCGGCAGCAGTTCGGGACCGATGCCGATCCCGTTGTCGCACACTTCCGCGATGGCAGTGTCGCCGTGCTGCTGCAGCGAGAGCCGAAGCTCGCCACCGTCGGGCGTGTACTTGGCGGCGTTGTTGAGCAGGTTGGCGAAAACCTGGATCAGGCGCGGGCGGTCGCCACGCACTTCGACCGGATGCGGCGCGAGATCGAGCAGCAGGCGATGGCGGCGCGCCTCGATCACAGGCGTGATCTGTTCCACCGCCTCGCGCAGCACGGCCCCCAGCTCCAGGTCGGTCTGGTTGATCGTGACCAGGCCGCGCGTGACGCGCGAGACGTCCATCAGGTCGTCGATCAGGTGCGTCATGTGGCTGACCTGGCGGCTGATCACATCGCTGGTCTGCTTGATCTTCGGCTCGCCGGCGAACAGGACGCGCAGCAGCTGGGCGGCGCTGCTGATCGGCGCCAGCGGATTGCGCAGCTCGTGCGACAGCATCGCCAGGAATTCGTCCTTGCGCTGGTGTTCGCGCTGCAGGCGCGCCTGCTGTTCCTGCAGGCGGTCGAGCATCTGGTTGATCGCGCGCGCCAGGGTGATGGTTTCGCTGCTGCCCGCCAGCTCCGCGCGCCGATCGCCGATGCCCTGCTTGCCCAATTCGACCGCGAAGCGCTCCAGCTTGCGCAGGTCCTGGGTCAGGCCGAGCGAGAGCCGGGAACCCAGCAGGAACACGACCAGCGCCAGCAGGATCGCAATGCCGCCGATCAGGCCGTACTGGGTCCAGGGGGACTCGAGGACACTGCCGATGCCGGAAGTATCGACGTGCAGCGACAACCCCAGGTGACGGAATTTTTCCGGCACGGCGAGCGGCACCTCGATCCCTGCCGTCACCGGCGAGCGGCCCTTCCACTCAAGGTCGGACGAGGACGTCGGCCGCAGGTCCTGCATCCGCAGCTTGTAGACCAGCGCCCCTTCCGGCGTATTGGTGCGCGAATAGCGCAACAGGCTGACCCCGACCAGTTCCGCGCCGCCGGGACGCTGGAAGATGGCCCCGCTTTCGCTGCCCCGGTCGATGCTCGCGCGCAGCCATGCCATCTGCTCGGGATCGAAGCGCTCGACGCCATTGCCCGCGATCGGCTTGCCCTCGAAGTCGGTGAACAGGACCTGGACCGGAATGCCGTTAATCTGCCGCAGGCCGTTCAGGAAAGGAGCCAGGTAGGTTTCGCGTCCCGCACTGTCGACCAGGCCAGTCGCCAGGATGGGACTGGCCGCCACTTCGTCCATGCGCGAGGCCAGGGTCTGGAGCGTGTTGCCGACGGTGCGCGCATGGAAGGCCGCTTCACGCTGCTCCAGCAGGGCGAGCGCCGAGGCGTGCTGGTGATTGACCAACGCCAGCGAGGTGGCAGCCACCAGCAGCACGGCGGCGGCGGTCAGGATCGCCGAGGCGATCGCGAAACGCCGCGACAGGCTGCCGGAGCGAAGCAGCGTCCACATGGCGCTCACTCGCCGCTCGGCACCAGCACGCCGTCGGCGCGGTAGCGGGCGATCAAGAGCTCCTGCACCCCGAGCGCCTCGTGGCGGGCCGGGGTAAACGGCGGCGCATAGGTCTTGATCAGGCCGCGATACGGGCCCAGCTTCTCCAGGGCGTCGCGCACCGCCTTGCGGTCGGTGCTGCCCGCCCTGTCGATGGCCCGCGCCAGGATATGCATCAGGTCATACGCATGGGCCACACCGACCGGCCCCTTGATGTCCTCGATCCGGCGTACGGGCGAAACCGCGCCCAGGCTGGCCAGGATGCGCTCGCGCCGTTTGGCGTCGAGGTTGAAGAAGGAGAAGGTCTGGATCACGGAGAAGTCGACCTGGTTCAGGGCTGGCCCTGCCTGGCGTACGAATTCGCCGCCCGTCACGCCCCAGTGGCTCAGGATAGGCAGGCGTTCGGCCTGCGGCAAGGCCGCGACCTCGCGCACCAGGACGGCGGCTTCGTCGTCGTTGGCGACCAGCACCACGACCTGGGCGCCGGCCGCGCGCAGGGTCTTGAACCTCGCCACCAGGGTCTGGTCGCGCCAGTTGTACCAAGCGGTCTGCACGATCCTCACGTCCTTGTTCGCCTCCACGAACTTTTCCGCGGCGGCCAGGTTGCTGCGTCCCCAGGAGGTATTCGTCATCAGGAGCCCGACCCGGCGCAGGCCGCGCTGGCGCGCCGTCTCGAGCAGTTTGGGCATGGCCAGGCTGTCGCGCAGCGACAGGCGGTAGACGTAGTTCGGCCGCATGCCGTTGTCGACGATGGCGTCGGCCGAGGACCAGGGGGCCATGAACAGGGTTTTGGTGGCCTTGAGGGTGGGGAGTTCTTCGATCACGACCGGGCTGAACCTGCCGCCGAAGACAGCCACCAGGTCGGACATGCGGGCGAATTCCTCGATATTTCGGATCCCGCGGGCCGGGATCGAGCGGTGGTCCTTGGTCACCAGTTCGATCGGCCTGCCGCCCAGCACACCCCCTGCCCGGTTGATTTCACCGATGGCGGTGCGCATCCCGAGTTCCACCGCCTGGGCCGAGGTGCTGTTGTCCAGCCCGAATTCGGCGTCGAGGCCCACGCGCACCGGCAAGGGAGCGGCTTGTGCCCAGCCGACGCCGAACAGGACCGGCAGCATGAGGGTGGCCAGGCTGCGCTTGAAGAAACTGATGAGATGAAGTGCTGTCGGGTTCAACATAACTCTTTGCCAACGCTGATCCGACATTGTAATCGGGGACGGTGGCCGCACGACTGGCCACACTGGTGAAAGTTGCACATCAGCAACGAGACGGCGCCGTCGCACCGCTGTGATATGGTTTTCGTCAAATTTCCGCAACCGATAGGCAGACATCAAAGGAGTCAGGATGAACCGCTTCAAGGACAAGAACGTACTGGTCACCGGCGCAGCGTCCGGTATCGGGCTGGCGGTCGCGCGCCGCTTTCTCGACGAGGGCGCGCGTGTCGTGATGCTCGACATCGACGAAGCCACCCTCCGCAAAGCTGCTTCGGACCTGCCTCAGGACCGCGTGCTCGTGCAGGTCGGCGATACCGCCGACAAGGCGACCGCGACGGCTGCCGTCAAGGCGGCCGTCGAGCGCTTCAGCGGCCTGCATGTCCTGGTCAACAACGCCGGGGTCGCGACCGAGGGCGACATCATGGCGACCAGCGAAGAAGATTTCACACGCGTCATGGCGGTCAACGTGGCCGGCTACTTCCACATGGCCAAGGCGGCCATGCCCGAACTGGTGAAGACGCGCGGATCGATCGTCATGACCTCTTCCGTCTCGGGACTAGGAGGCGACTGGGAACTGTTCGCGTATAACACCTCGAAGGGCGCGGTCAGCAACATGGTGCGCGCGATGGCCATGGATGCGGCCAAGGATGGCGTGCGGGTGAACGCGGTCAATCCGAGTTTCACGGCCACCCGCATGACCGAAGACATGCTCGCCAAACCGGAGCTGGTCGCCGAGTTCAGGAAGCGCATGCCGCTCGGCGCGCCCGAGGATCCGGAAGGCGTCGCGGCCGCGATGGTGTTCCTGGCGAGCGAGGATGCGCGCCTCATCACCGGCGTGAACCTGCCGGTGGATGCGGGATTGATGGCGTCGAACGGGCAGCCGCATCAGTAAGACGCTGCCCGGCGTCCAGGTCCCGGACCTGCTCACCCTGGATGGCAATCCGGCGTTTTGTGCCTATACTGGCTTCGGCGCCCTCCCGGGCAGCCCTTGAGCTGACGGAGTCAGGCTGGGGAGCAGACATGAAACACGGTTCCGCACGTGCCCTTAGTCCGGCGGTGCTCGCGACAGTGCTGGCCGCGGGCCTGGCGTCGGGCCCCGCCGTCGGCGCCGACAAGGTCCTCGATGCCGTCGCCTCCGATCCGGCCAGGCTCGGCTGGATGGTCGGCTCGCCACCGCCGCTTGACCGCATCCTGCGCTTCGAGGATGGCAGCTATTTTCGCTTCCCTGCCCTCCGCTGGAGCGTCTCGAATTTCAGGCAGCTGATGCCGACCGTGAACGTCTCACGCGGCATCGGCGCGCCGCTCAGGCTCGGGCAAGCGCTGCGCGAGGACATCGATGCACTGCGCTTCCTGCCGATCGGAAGCGATCGCTTGATGAGCTGGCAGGAGTCGCTGCTGGCCAACTACACGGACGGCATCATCGTCCTGCATCGCGGGAAGACGGTCTACGAACGCTACTTCGGTGTGCTCAAGCCCGATGGGCAGCATGGCGCGATGTCCGTCACCAAGACCTTCGTCGGCACCCTGGCCGCCATGATGGTCGCGGAAGGGACGCTGCAGCCGGAGCGCATGGTCGCCGACTACGTGCCGGAACTGAAGCGCTCGGCGTTCGGCAATGCCACAGTGCGCCAGCTTATGGACATGACCACCGGTATCCGCTTCAGCGAGGACTACGCCGACCCCAAGGCGGAAGTCTGGATGCACGCGGCGGCCGGCAATCCCTTGCCGAAGCCGAAGGACTATGCAGGGCCGCGCTCCTACTACGAATTCCTGCAGACCGTCGGAGCCGAAGGGGTGCACGGCGAGGCCTTCCACTACCGTACCGCCAACACCGATGCGCTGGGCTGGGTGTTGGCGCGCGTAAGCGGCCGGTCTGTCGCGCAACTGCTCTCCGAGCGTATCTGGCGCCGGCTGGGCGCCGAGCAGGACGCCTATATGTCGGTGGATTCGACCGGGACGCCGTTTGCCGGCGGCGGGCTGAACATGGGGCTGCGCGACCTGGCGAAGTTCGGGGAAATGATGCGCCTGGATGGCCGTTTCAACGGGCAGCAGATCGTGCCCAGGGCGGCGGTCGCCGATATCCGCAGAGGGGCCGATCCGCGCCGCTTCGCACAAGCTGGGTACCAGCTTCTCGCGGGCTGGAGCTACCGCAGCATGTGGTGGGTCACGCATAACGGGCACGGGGCCTTCATGGCGCGCGGCGTGCACGGCCAGGCGCTGTATATCGATCCCGCCGCCGAGATGGTCATCGCTCGCTTTGCCATCCACCCGGAGGCGGCCAACGCGGCGAACGATCCCACCACGCTTCCCGCATTCGATGCGCTCGCGCGCTTCTTGATGCGCGACGGGAAGGCAAGGTCCGCCAGGTAGCGCCGCGCACTCGATCCTGCAGATCCGTTTCCGACAAGCCACAAATAATGTAATTAGGCAAACAATTATGGTACATTGTATGTATTGGTGCGCCGCACCATTCACTCTCGCGCCTCTACGGGACCCTACCTCGGCGCGCCCTACGAAGGCCCATCCTGGAAACGCTCGACACCATCGCTCACTGGCGCGCCCGCCTCTTCACTTCGCTGCTCACCATCGTGCTCCTGCTGGGCGTGGTGATCTGGCTGCCGACCACCGGCATCCTGCTGCACCAGGGTATGTGGGATGTCGCGGCCATTAACAGCGCGGCGCTGGGCTGGATTGGCGTGCTGTGGTGGTGGCGGCGTTTGTCCTACAAGGCACGGGTACTGAACTTCCTCGCCATTAACCTCTTGATCGGCGTCGCGCTGATGGTCGTGGTAGGCCCGATCAGCGAGATCTACCTGTTCTCGGCCCCGGTGCTCGCCGCGATCCTGCTCGGCACCTGGCCGGCGGTGTGGATCCTGGCCGGCAGCGGCCTGGTCCTGTTCATCCTGTGTTATGCGGGCTACGTAAACCAGGAGATCGTCGGCTTGCCCGCCACCGACCTGTTCGCCGCGCTATCGGTGGCCCTGAACTACCTGTTCGTGGGCGCGATCCTGACGCTCTCCTGCGCCTTCCTGCTCAGGCGCCTGGCCAAATCGCTGGACGACCTGCACCGCCTCGCCTTCTACGACGTGCTCACCGGCCTGCCCAACCGTCGCCTCTTGATGCAGCGCCTCGACGAACTGGTCGACCAGGCGCGCCAGGGCGGGCGTGGCGCCGCGGTCATGTTCATCGACCTCGACCGCTTCAAGCAAATCAACGACGGGCGCGGCCACGCGACCGGCGACGGCCTGCTGAAAAGCGTGGCTGCGCGCCTCTCCCGCTTCGCCGCCGACGGCGACATGGTGGCCCGCATCGGCGGCGACGAGTTCGTGGTGCTGCTGGCAGACCTCGGGCGCGGCAGCGCGAACGTCCACGCCCGCGCCCTGGCCACTGCCGAGAACATCCGGGATGCCATGGACACGCTGTTCGAGATCGACGGCCAGGCCTACATGGCGTCGGTCAGTATCGGCGTGGCCTTCCTGCGCGGTCCCGCGCAGGGCGCCGACGACCTGCTGCGCGAAGCCGACACCGCCATGTACCGCGCCAAGCTGGCCGGCCGTAACCGGGTGGCGGTGTTCGAGGCGGCCATGCAGGCCGAGGTGGAACAGCGACTCATCCTCGAACGCGACCTGGCCGGCGCGCTCGATCGTGGCGAGCTGGCGATGCACCCGCAGCTGCAGGTCGACCGCCACGGCATGCCGGCGGGCGCGGAAATGCTGATGCGCTGGCGGCGCGCCGACGGCAGCATGGTGCCGTCAGACGTGTTCATTCCGGTCGCCGAGGAATGCGGCCTGATCCCGCGGCTGGGCCAGTGGGCTTTGCGCCAGTCGTGCGAATACATGGTGCAGCTGGGCCGCGCCGGCCATGCGCTGCCGCTGTCGGTCAACGTCAGCCCGTCGCAGTTCCGCCAGCCGGACTTTATCGACCAGCTACAGGCGATCCTGGCGGAGACCGGCGCACCGGCAAGCCAGCTTATCCTGGAAGTGACCGAAGGATTGCTGGTCAATGGCAAGGAGACCATCGATCGGATGCACCAGCTGGACGCACTGGGCATCCGGCTATCGATCGACGACTTCGGTACCGGCTATTCGAACCTCGGCTACCTCAAGCGCCTGCCGCTGTACGAGATCAAGATCGACAAGAGCTTCATCCGCGACACGCCCGGCGACGCGAGCGCCACCGCCATCGTCCAGTCGATCCTGGCGATGGCCGGGCACCTCGACTTGCGCGTGATTGCCGAAGGGGTGGAGACGGCCGAGCAGGCCGCGCTGCTCGTGTCCAATGGCGTCGGCGGCATGCAGGGCTATCTGTTCGCGCGGCCGATGCCGATGCCGGAGCTGCTCGCGCTGCTGGAGCGCGACACGGTGCCGTCGTGCCGCGCGGCGCCCTGCTTTGAAGTGTCGTCGGCTCGGCGGGCTCAGTAAGTCAGCCTGAATCCATACGGATACAGCGTGTCCGCCGCCGGGTAGCCGGGCACGTCGGACTGCTTGTCGACGATCGCCTCGAGCTTGTTTGCCAGCGCAAAGGGTAGCTTGCCCTGGGGCTTGAATCTCCCACTGACGACGTCCAGCAAGGCGATATCGGAGACACCGAACGTCGCCAGGACGGCGCCGGCCTGACGGAAGCCGCTGGCTTCGTCGATCACATAGGGTTGGCGGAAGTAGATCGCCAGTACCGTACGTTCGGGACCGACTTCGCGCATGACGGCCTGGATGTCCGCCAGTGAGGGCGAGATCTGCCAGGATTCGGCCTGCGCCATGGCCGTGAACGACAGCTTGTCCGCCTCCCAGGGGAAGGACCCGCCGAACAGCATGCCCACGTCGTCGACGCACTTCTGGTTTTGCGCCGGATGGCTGAGGCAGGGATCCTCGCTGCCCCAGACCTTGCCCGTGCGGGGATTCAGCCTGCTGGTGTCCGCGCCCATTTGCTTGCTGCGGTAGGCCAGCGTCACCTTCATCGGGTTGGTGACCTGGACGCGGATGATGGCCGCGTCGTGGCCGGCCGCGCTCGGGCGAGTCCCCGGCGCTGTAGTGTTGCCATCGGTGGCCTGGTAACCGTATGCCTCGACGTCGGCCTTGCCCATCCCCATGGTATAGACACGCTTGCCCGGCGCGAGCGGCAACAGCTTTGATGTACCCTCCCCGCGGTTCTGCAGCAGTACGATCGACTGTTTCTGCGCCAGCAGCCCGGCGGCGCGGTGGCGCTCATTGCCGATCACGCTGTCCACTTTGTCGACGTCTACATAGGGATTCTCGAACAGGCCGAGGCGGAACTGGGCCAGCAGCAGGCCGCACACGGCTTCGTCCACCCGCTCCTGCCTGACCAGCCCGCGCTCGACCAGTTCGAGCACGACCTTGTTGTCGTTAAAGCCGGAAAGCACGTCGACGCCAGCGTTCACCGCGGCCGCTGCCCGCTCCGGCACACTCTTGCCTTCGAGCCCCCAGGCGCGCTCGTTGATGATGCCGGTATCCGAATTCACGTAGCCTTTGAAACCGAGCTTGTCGCGCAGCAGGTCGGTCACGATCTGGCGGTTGAACGCGAAACCCAGCTGGTCGTAGGTGACACCTTCGTAGGTGACCTTGATGGGGACACCGTAGTAGGGCATGATCGCCTCGAGCCCCTCCTCGATCGCCGCCTTGAAGGGCTTGAGGTGATAGCCGAACTTCCCACCCGGGTAGACTTGCCCCTTGCCGAAGGAATAATGCGGGTCCAGCCCCTGCTCTTGCGGGCCGCCGCCCGGGAAGTGCTTCATCGTGAGCGCGACCGACGAATGCGGATTCAGCGGCCCGCCCTGCAGCCCCCTTACAAGCGCGCGCATGATATCGGCGTTTAGGTCGGCGTTCTCGGTGAAGGCTTCGGAAACGCGGTGCCAACGTGGCTCGGTCGCCAGGTCGGCCATGTAGCCGTACACACCGCGCAGGCCCACCGCACGGAACTCGGCGCCCATCACCTCGGTCAGTGCCTGGACCGGCGCCATGTCGCCGGTGCCGAGCGCCGCAGCCGCCAGGCCCGCTTCGCGCGGAAATTCGGTGAAGGCCCCAGCGCCGCCCGAAATGCCGAAGCGCGGATCGTTGTTGTAGTGGTTGCGCTGGTTGTCCTTGAACAGGACGGGAATACCGAACGGTTCCGCTTCGGCCAGGGCCTGGACCGCGTTATGGAATTCGGCGAGCTGGCGTGGCGTCACGGTGAAGCCGCCGCGGCCCGCCTTGATGCTGCCATCGCAGGCATCCGGCTTCGGCGCTGCGACGTTGCGCAGGATGAAGCGCGTCATTTTTTGCTGTTGCACGTAGTCGGCGGCCTTGCTGTCGGCCAGCCCACCGGCGCAGCCGGCGTTGAGCGTATCGATCAGCATCATGCCGGCCTTCTGCTCGCGCGTCATGCGCGGCAGCAGGTCGGCGACGCGCTGCTCGGGCCTCAAGCGCCAATCCTCGTAGGGGTCGAGCCTGCCGTTCCCGTTGGCGTCACGGAAGCGCTGGCCATCCACAAGCAGGACAGTCTTGCTGCGCACGCCGATGGACGGCTGGTCCACCTGGCCAGGAGTGCCGGGCGTGGTGCAGGCGCCCAGCAGCGGGAGCGCGGCCAGGGCCAGGGGACGCGCAAGGGAGCGCGAACGAACGACTTTCATGGTATCTCCTCCGCAGGCTTGCGCCTGTCTGTTCTTGTCACGCTGGCGCTGCCATCGCCAGCCGAGCAATCGTATGCGTTCGAATGACAGGCTGTCCAATCGCAAATTCGGATGCCTCGGATGAGTGATTCTGATAGTTGCAGCTGCCGGTCCGCCGGTCAGAACGCGCCGACGTAGTTTTCCGCCAGGGCCGTCCGCAAGGCGCGCGAGGAAACGACGTTGCGCAGCTCCGCCAGTTGCAGCTCGCGCTCGAAGGGCGTCGCATCCGGGAAGGTATGCAGCAGGCGCGTCATCCACCAGGAGAAATACTCGGCGCGCCAGACGCGCTGTAGTGCGATTTCCGAGTAGCTGTCCAATGCCTCCCACCTGCCCTGCCTGTAGAAGCCATCGAGCGCCGCGGCCAGCAGCCTGACGTCCGAGATGGCCAGGTTCATGCCTTTGGCGCCAGTGGGCGGGACGATATGGGCCGCATCGCCGGCAAGGAACAGGCGTCCGGAGCGCATCGGTGCGCATACAAAGCTGCGCATGCCGATGACGTTCTTCTGGAAGATCCTTCCCTCCTTGACCTGCCAGCCATCCTGGTTGTCGAGGCGCGCATGCAGCTCGGACCAGATGCGGTCGTCCGACCATTGGTCGACCCGGTCGTGCGGATCGCACTGCAGGTAGAGCCGCTGGACGGTGGGCGAGCGGGTGCTGACCAGCGCAAAGCCGCGCTCGTGCCGTGCATAGATCAGTTCTTCCGACGACGGCGCGGATTCGACCAGGATGCCGAACCAGCCGAACGGGTAAGTGCGCTGGAAATCCTGCCTGAGCGAGTGCGGAATCATCTGGCGCGACACGCCGTGGAAGCCGTCGCAGCCGACGACGAAGTCCGCGTCGATGCGCCGGGATTCGCCCTTGTGCACGAAGCTGACCGAAGGCCGGGCGCTGCCGATGTCGTGGATGGCGACCTCGCTGGTTTCGAACAGCAGCTGTCCTTGCGCGGCGATCCGCGCCGCCACCAGGTCGATAATGACTTCGTGCTGGGGATAGACGGTGATCGCCTTGCCGGTCAGCTCAAGCAGGTCGACCCGATGGCGCTTGCCGTCGAACGCCAGCTCGAAGCCATGGTGCAGTGCGCCTTCCTTGCGCATGCGTTCACCCACACCCGCCTCCACGAGGGTGTGCATGCTCCCCTGTTCCAGTACGCCGGCACGGATCGTGGCCTCGATGTCGGCACGGGTACGCGATTCCAGCACAACCGACTCGATGCCGTTCAGGTGCAGGAGGTGGGAAAGCAGGAGGCCGGCCGGGCCGGCGCCGATGATGGCGACCTGGGTGCGCATGATGTTGTCTCCGTTATTGTTTTGAATGACATTATCGTAGTGGGCGCAGGCGCGAATAAGAATGGATCAAACTCGAAATTACTTGTACTATTTTTACACGTCCACTTCTCCTTGCTTCCGCCTGCGCCATGCCGACCGCGTCGACCTCCCTGCCTGCCGACATTCCCACCTTCGCGCTATACGGCGAGCCCACACGGGGCGCAAATGCAGAAGGCGTCCACGTCGAACTGATCGAAACGCGCAGCCGCCAGCACGACTGGCACATCGATACGCATATCCACGCCGGCCTGTTCCAGGTACTTTTTTTACTGGCCGGCCAGGTCAGGGCGAACATCGACGGCGAACTGTGGGAGTGCGAAGGACCGGTGGCCCTGACCATCCACCCATCCCTGCCACATGGCTTCGATTTCTCGCGCGAGGCGCAAGGATACGTGCTGACGATCGACCAGAAGCTGCTGTTCGACGAAAGCGATCTGTTCTCGACCCTGTTCGTCCAGCCGCTCGCCGTGGACCTGGGCAGCGCGCCGGACATGCGCGCGCGCATCGAAGCGCTGCTGCAAAACCTGGTCCTCGAGTCGAGCTGGCCGCGCCACGGCCACGCGCTCATGCTCGACTGGCTGGCGCGCAGCGTGCTCTTGATGCTGGTGCGAGTCCAGGCCGAGAGCCGTATCGTCGACAGCAGCGGACGCGGAGACTTCGAGCTGTTCAGCCGTTTCCGGGTCGAGGTCGAGCGCCGCTACAAGGAACAGTGGCAGGTCGGGCAATATGCGCGCGTGCTGCGCATCTCGCCGACGCGCCTGAACCGCCTGTGCCTGAAGCTGGCTGGGAAGTCGGCCTTCAACATCGCCCAGGAGCGGCTGATGCTGGAAGCCTGCCGCAAGCTCACCTACGTGCCGGCCGGCGTGGCCAGCATCGCCTACGAGCTCGGCTTCCAGGATCCGGCCTACTTCAGCCGTCTGTTCAAGAAGCTGATGGGGGTCTCACCGAAGGAGTTCCGCCTGCAGTCGCAGGCTTAGGCTTTACCAGCCGAACTGCAGCGCCCCGCTTTCCAGCGCATTCGCGCTCAGCGGCGCCATCGGCAAATCCTGCTTGGACGGCATGCTGCGCGCCACCTCGAGCATGATCCCGCGCAGCCAGATGTGGCAGGGGTCGTTCTCGCGCGAGCGGTGCCACTGCAGGCATTCGGCCATCGATGGCAGCTCGTAAGGCAGGGGCAGCACGCGGATCGGCAGGCGGCGCGCGCAGGCCAGCGCCAGCCGGGTGTGCATGGTGGCGACCAGTTCGGTGCCGACCAGGGCGGTGGCCATGCTGGAAAAGTCGCAGGTGTTCACGCGGATGCGGCGCTTGACGTTCACCGCGCGCAGCAGCATTTCCTCCACCGTCGGCGAACGCGGCCGGCCCAGCATCGGCGCCACGTGCGACAGCCGCTCGTAGGTGGCGGCGTCGAGGCGGTCGCCCACTTGCGTATTGCCTTCCCAGATCACCGCGCAATAGCTGTCCTCGAACAGCAGGCGCTGCGGATGCTCCTCGTCGAGGAACTGGCGCGGGATGATCAGGAAATCGTTCTCGCCGCGGCGCAGCTTCTCGGCGGCGTCGTCGGCCAGCGGCACCAGGTCCAGCGTCATGTTGGGCGCGTCGCGCAGCACGCGCGCGATGACCCTGTTCAGGAACACCTCGGTGGCATAGTCGGACACCATGATCTTCATGCAGCGCGTCTCGCGCGCCGGATTGAACGTGACCCGGATGCTGACGGTGGCCTGCACCTGCAGGATCAGGTCGCGCACCGGGCCCACCAGCTGGCGTCCCAGCACGGTCAGTTCCATGTTACGCCCGACCGCCGTCAGGAGATCATCCTCGAAGAATTCGCGCAGGCGCGCCAGCATGCCGCTCATCGCGGACTGGCTGACGTTGACGCGGCCTGCCGCGCGCGTAATGTTCTGTTCCTCCAGCAGCGCATCCAGCGCCATCAGAAGGTTCAGGTCCAGGCGATTGAATCGCATCTATCGTCTCCATGTTGCACAAGCTTGGCTTGCATCTTCTAATTGCACTGTATTAACTTTTTCCTTTCTTGTCATCAAAAAACTGTGGCGTGCAGATGCGCCTCACTGGCGTGCGTCAGGCCGCCGGATTGCGCACGAAGTCCAGCAACGGGCCGGACAGCGATTCGTCTCCCGTGTTGATCGCATACACCTGGGACAGGTGATTATGGTTCGGCACCACCGAAATCCGAGGCTGGAAACCGTGGCGCGTCACCAGCCTGGCAAACAGCTCGCCGGCCTGGGCCTGCATCTGCACCGGATCCAGTTCCGCATAGCTGATCGCCAGCGGGAAGGGATCGGCATCGATCAGTTCCACGGTCGACATCGCGCGGTAGCTTGCAAAGTCGGGGCCGAAGTAGGCTTCGTTGCGCGGATCCGGCGTGGCGATGCCGAGCTGGCGCCGCGCCAGCAGTTCCAGTTCGGCGTTGTAGACCCCGGAAGCGAGGAAGGCACCGGCGATCCTCAAGCCCTCGGGCGGATGGAAGCGCCGCACCAGCGTGGCCGCGGCGATGTGCGCGGCGCCGGCCGACTCGCCCGCCAGCACGATGTGCCCGGGATTGCCGCCATGCTCGGCCACGTGGGCGCGCGTCCAGGACAGTGCGGCCGAGACGTCTTCGGCGCCGGCCGGCCAGCGGTGCTGCGGTCCCAGCCGGTAATTGGGCAGCACGGCCAGCACCCCATGGCGCGAGAAATAATGGCCGATCGCAGCGCGGTCGGCCTTGTCGCCGCGAATGAAGCCGCCACCGTGCAGGAAGATCACCACCGGCGCCGGCCCGCTCGCTTCCAGCGGCAGGTAGAGGTCGAGGCGGTGGCGCTCGTCGGCGCCATAGGGAATGTCACGCAGCGCGGGGCCGCCGCGCGGCGCATCGGCCAGCAGCGGCGCATACAGCGCCTTCGCCGCGGGCGGATCGATCACCGGGCCGGCGGCGCGGATCGTCCGGGCCAGTTCCTCCCGGGTCGGCATCTGGGTCATCGCCGCGCTCCTTACAGGTCGGCCAGGGCCGGATCCTTGTGGAAGCGCCCGTCCTTCATGATGGCGCGCAGGCGGCCGCGGTCCTGCAGCACGGTGACGTCGGCGGCCGGGTCACCGTCCACCAGCAGCAGGTCGGCCAGGAAGCCCGGCTTGACCTGGCCCAGCTCGTCGCCCATGCCCATCAGTTCACCGCCCAGCAGGGTGGCCGCGGACAGCGCTTCTTCCGCGCTGTAGCCGAAGTGGCGCACGAACAGCTCGAGGTCGCGCGCATTGCGCCCGTTCGGGTTGAAGGGGAAGCCATAGTCGCCGCCGGGCAGCACCTTCAGGCCGCGCCGGCGCAGTTCCGGCACCAGCTTCTTTTGCAGCTCCATCACCTCGGCTGCGCTGCGCTTCATGTGGCTCATGTCGAAATGCGGCGGCGGCGAGGCGTCGAGGGTAGCCTGGATGATGCCGATGGCGGGCGCGATGAACACCTCGTCGCGCTTGGACTCGAGCAGGTCGAGCGCCTCCTGGTCGGCATAGGTGCAGTGGTACAGCACGCGAAAGCCCGCGCGCAGGCCCATCTTCACCGCTTCCGAGGCCTGGGCATGGCAGGCCAGCCAGACCCCGGATTCGCGCGCCTGCTCGCCGGCGGCACTAGCTTCCTCCTGGGTGTACAGCAGCTGCTGCGATGCGCCCGGCATCAGCGCGTCCTCGCCCGACAGCAGGAACTTGACCGACTTGGCGCCGATCGAGGCGCATCCCTTCACGAAGGCGCGCATCGCTTCCGGGCCGCTGCCGTGTTCCGCTACCTGCCCCGGATCGAGCTCGTCGCCGGCCTGGGGCGGCGAGCGCTCGATCGAGGACGCGATCAGGCGCGGCCCCGGCATGCCGCCGCTGGCAATGAAGCCGTTCAGCACCACCTCCACCGACTTGCTCAGGGAGCCGGCCGAATAGGCGCTGGTGAAGCCGTGGTCGAGCAGGATGCGGGCGTTGCGCGCCGTGGTCAGCACCAGGTCCTCGGGCGGCAGCGCCATGCCCGGCACGAAGCGTTCGACCGAGCTCGGCCAGGACAAGTGCGCATGGGCTTCCACCAGGCCCGGCATCAGAGTCTGTCCGCGCCCGTCGATCACCCGGTCGCCCGGCTGGCGCGCGACCGCGCGGCCGCCTTCGGCCACCTCGGCGATGCGCTGGCCCTCCACCCGCACCGCGCCGATCCCCGGGCGCAACTGGGCGCCGTCGAAGATGCGTACGTTTTCAAAAATGATTCCGCCCACGTTTTGTCTCCCGTTATACGTGTTAGATACAGATACCAGTGCAGCTTATCGGCGCGACCGGCTGGGCCAAAGCCTATTTTGGCGATACCAGCTATCGCGCCCGGCAGCAGATCAAGGCCCGCTGCGCACCTGGATGGTCACCGGCCCGATCAGCCCAGCCGGGCGCAGCGGTGCGTCCGCCTTGTAGGTCGGCGCAGCCGTGAACGTCAGCTTCTGCGCACCCGGCTGGGCGTCGCCGATCAAGCGGTTCACCCACAGGTTGGCCACCCTCACCTCGACCGTGTTGGCGCCGGCTTGCACGTGCGCGCCGATCTCGACCTCATAGGGCTGCTTCCAGGCGATGCCGGCCGGCTTGCCGTTCACCAGCACCTCGGCGACGTCGCCCACCTGGCCGAGCCGCAGCTTCATGTCGCTGCCCGGCTGCGTGCCGGCCGGCAAGGTAAAGCTGTTGCGGTACACCGTCGTCCCCGAGAAGTACTTCACGCGCGGATCGCTGCTGTCCGCGAGCGAGCCGAGCGCCGCGCCCGTCAGCAGGCCCGGTGCGCCCAGGCCTTCGAAGCGTAACTCCCACCCGCTCTCGAGCGCCGCCAGCTGGGTCCAGCGCGGCGGCGCCACCGTCAGCGCTGGCGCCGTGGCCGGCTTGCGGAACACGACGAAGACCGACTCGTTGGCTCCCAGTGCCAGCGGCACCGTAGTCCTTCCGTCCTGCGCGCGGTAGCCGGCAGCGATGCTCTTGCCGCTGTCGGCATGCCAGAACTCCGGCGCCTTGCCGGCAACGTTAAAACGCGCCTCGGTATTCACCGGCGCCGCCGTGCGGTTGCTGATGAAGTAGACGTCGCCGTCGCCAAGGCGGCGGTGCACGAAGGACAGCGGCGCGTCGGGCGCGTCGAACTCGACGTCGGGCGCCTGGCCGAGCGTACCCAGCACCGCCTCGACGTCGCGTCCGGCGAACACCCTGCCCTTGCCGACCCGCGTGCTGGCGCCGCCGCTCCACATGCGCCGGACCAGCGCCGCGAACTGCTTCGGGTCGTCGCCCAGCGTCGGCGAGGCGACCGGGGCCGGCCCGACGATGGTGGCGCCCTGCTCCGCCAGCTTGTGGATGCGGCGCAGCGTGGCCAAGGTCATGCGCTGGCTGGAGCCGCCCAGGAACAGGACCCGGTAGCGCGCCCCCGAGGGCGCCGCCAGGTCGCCGTCCTTGACTGCGAGCTTCTTGCCCAACACGTCGACATTGACGAAGTCGTAGGCATAGCGGCGCGGCGCGTCGAGCGGCTGGCCTTTCTGGTACAGCGCGATCAGCGGCGCTTCTTCGCCGTAGAAATAGGCGACGTCGGCGTAGAACCGTCCCTGCTGCAGCATCCAGGCATTGCGGGCGATGTAGTCGACCCAGGGCCGCGCCATGCCGGCCCAGGTCTCGTTACGGTTGAAGTACTGGCCGAAGATGGCCAGCGATAGGCCCGGCTTGCGGCCGTCGTCCAGCGGCTGGTGCACCGAGGTGTGGATCACCGGCAGGTTGACGCCGCTGGCGAATTCCATATCGATCATCGGACGCAGGTCGCGCGGGGCGAAGGCCCAGGGCGCCATCGCGCTCGTGAGCGATTCCGCCGCGACCAGGTTCTGGCCGTAGACGTGCGCCACCGAAGCGGCGCCGCGCATGTCGGCGATCGCCGCCGGATTCGGGCCGTGCTCGGGACGGTAAGTCCACATCGCCGCCATCGGCACGTCGGCGTGGCTGCGCATGGCCATGTCGTCGCCCAGCGTGACGCGCGCGCTTTCCAGCGCTTCGCCGTAGACCCGCATGCCGCGTTCGTGCGCCACCTTGGCCACGGTGCCGTAATGTTCGCTGGCGGCCAGCTCGCCGAGCGTGCGGCGGTAGTCGTACAGGAATGCGTCCGTGCGCCCACGCGTGCCGACGATCACGCCGGTGAGCGCCGGTAGCCAGGGACGCGCGTCATAGCCGCGCAGGCGCTTGAACTGCTCGAGCATGCGCGGCGTCCAGTTGGAGGCGCCGACCTCGGTGCTGTCGGTCACCAGGGCGCGCACCCCGCGCGCGCCGACCAGTTCCTTGCCTGCCGCCGCTTTGTACTTCGACAGGTAGGTTTCCATGTAGTTGCGCACCGCGGCCGCGTCGTACTTGTCGACCTCCAGCCCGGTGGCTTCCTTGGTCGCAGGATGGTTCTCGATGCCGGTCAGCGAATACCCGAGCCGCAGGATCTTCCAACTGCCCTTCGGCGGCGTCCAGTCCAGCGTGCCGTCGGCGGCCAGCTTGCCGCTCAGGTCGATCAGCGAGGACGGCGCCACGCCCGCCTCGTTCGGGTCCACCCCGGCGTCGAGCGCGTGGTAGTCGTCGGCGATGGCGAAACCGGCCTTGGCCTCGAAGGCGTTCACGCGCGGCTGCGCCGACAGCAGCAGCTGGCCCAGGCGCAGCGGTTTGGGCTGGGCCATGGCGGCGAACGGGCCGGTGTCGGCCCCCGCCACCGGCATGAAGCCCGGGTTGAGCTGCGGCGGCTTTCCATGCACGACCACCCGGAAGCGGGCGGCCGTCACCGGCGCGAAGCCGGCGGTGGTCGGCACCAGCGCCAGCGGCAGGTCCGCCACTTTGCGCCAGCTGACGCCGTCGTCGCTCGCCTCCAGCAAGGCTTCAAAAGGGTGCCCCTGGAAGATGTTGCCCACGCCGGGGAAGAACACGGTCGCCGAACGGACGGTCTGGGGCGCCGGATAGTCGATGTTCACGATGCTGGGTGCGCCGTCCGGCGCCGGGCCGACCTGGGGAATGTCGCCGTCGCCCGGTGCCGCCAGCCGGGCTGCATCGAGCACCTGGTCACCGACGCGGATCGTCGGCGCCGCCAGGGATGCTGCATCGACGCGGTAGGCATAGACCGCGATGTCGGCGCCGAAGCGCGGCACGGCATTCTGCTCCGGCCGCTTGCCCATGATGTCGGGCAGGACGAACAGATCCTGGAACGGTCCGCTCACCTGAGGCACTGGCGCGAGCTTGATGCGCAGCGGCTTTCCGCCTTCTACCTGCGTCTCGCTCCACACCAGTTTCTTCATGCCGTCCTTGGGGGCGACCCAGGGGCCGCCCGTCTCGCTCCAGCCTGGTGAGGCGGCCACGCCGAATTCCAGCTTCCTTTCCTCGGCCAGGACGGCGGCGTACTTGAAAGCGTCGGCCCACTCGGGGCTCATGTAGACCAGGCGCTTGTCCACCACCTGCGGCGTCGTCATCTCGGCGTCGAAGTTCTGCAGGCCGCCCAGGCCCGAGCGCGCCATCCAGTCCAGGTCCTTGCGGATGCCCTCCTTGGTGACGTTCCCGTTCAGCCAGTGCCACCAGACGCGGGGGCGCGCCGAATTCGGCGGGTTTTGGAAGTCACGGATGTCGATCGCGGCGGCGCTGCCGGCCCAGGCCAGCGCGCCGCAGACCGCCATGGCGAGCACGGTGTGCCGCGGCAGGGCCATCGGAAGCTGTTGTTTCATCGTCTAGACTCCGTTCGCTTTTGCGATTTTCCCCAGCAGGCGCGCGCTCGGCTTGATGGTGCGTTTCATGGTCGAGCGGTCGACCTCGATCAGGCCGAAGCGCGGCCCGAAACCGAAGATCCACTCGAAGTTATCGAGCAGCGACCAGTGGATGTAGCCGCGGACGTCGATTCCATCCTTGACGCACTTTGCGACACCGGCCACGGCGGTATTGATATAGGCGATGCGTTGGGTGTCGTCATCGGTCGAGATGCCGTTCTCGGTAACGTAAAGGGGGAGCTTCACGTTCTGCGCGGTGTAGCGAAGGGTCGCTTCCAGCGCCTGCGGATACACCTCCATGTGGGCCGAGGTGACCAAGGCTCCCTTGGGCGGCGGGCGCACGCCCTCCGGTCCGATCAGTTCGCGGGTATAGGTCTGCACCCCGAGGAAGTCGCCGTGGCGCGCGATCGCCGCGAACCATGGCGCGTAGGCGATGGCGCGCTTGCGTTCGACCATCGCCTCGCCGCCGTCGACCGCCTGGTCGTCGGCGATCGCGATCGACAGGCCGACCGGCAGCTGCGGCCTGGCCGCCTTGATCGCCGCGTAGCCGAGTTCGTGGGCGCGCAGCAGGCCGGCTTCGATCTTCGCGAAGTCGCCGAAGATCCACGACGACCACTTGTTGGTGCCGCTCAGCTGCCCGGCCTTGTCCATCATGGCGCGCATGCGCGGGTTGCCGGCCATCCCGGCCAGCGGGCCGGGGATGCCGAACAGCAGGCGCGGCAGGTTCGGCTCGTTGAAGGTGGTGGCGTAGTCCATCAGCTGGCCCAGGTGGCGCGCCACCCGGTCGCAGTAGCGCGCGAACAGCTCGGGCGCGCCCTCAGTTTCCCAGCCGCCGCGGCCGGCGAACCAGCGCGGCGTGACGAAGTGGTTGAAACTGACCATGGCCTTGACGCCGCGCTTGCGGCAGGCCTGCAGCACGTCGCGGTAGTGTTCCAGCGCGGCGACCGAGAACATGCCCTCGACCGGCTCCACCCGTGCCCACTCGATCGAGAAGCGGAAGGTGTTCAGGCCGAGGCCGGCCAGCATGCCGATGTCCTGGTCGTACAGGCGGTAATGGTCGACCGCCGAGCCGGACGGCTCCTTGAATTCGGTCGGCTGGATGTTCTCGAGCAGCCAGGCGTCGCTGTTCACGTTGTCGCCCTCGGTCTGGTGGCCGGCGATCGCCGCGCCCCACAGGAAGCCCTTGGGGAATGCGCCCTTGGCCGCGGCCGCCGCCTGCGGCAGCGCGCCGGGCAGCAGCGCGGCGCCGGCCAGCGCGCCGCCCATGCCGAGCAGGCGGCGGCGCCTGAGCGTAGGCTGCGCGGCCTGCTTGTTCTTGTCCTTCATTGTCGTCTCCGTGATTGTGTTGTTATGGGTGCGCCGTTTGCTCGAGGCGGCAAGCGAGGGACACTGCCAGGTCGTACAGTTCGGCACTGCTGGTGGCAGTACCATAGACGTAGTGGTCGGGCCGCACCAGCGCCGCGCAGCAGCCGTGGCGTGCAAACCAGGCTTGCAGCACCCCTTCCAGTTCGTTCGCCTGCATCCGGTGCGGGCCGCTCGAGAAGGTGCAGGTGTCGGCCGGAATGCACACCAGCATGCCGAGGCGCTCGGCCAGCGGCGGCAGCCCGGCCGGCAGCAGGTCGAAGCGCACGCTGGTCACGATGCGCCAGCCATTCCCGGTCAGTTCGTCCAGCAGCACCGGGCCGGTGGGACCGCTGACGCGCGGCTGCGGGAACAGGGTGCCGGCGCCGCTCGATGCCGCCTGGCCCGGCGCCAGCAGGCCGCCGGCCAGCGGGGGAATGATATCCTGGCGCGGTACAGTCCTGATCTGGCCGCCCGCCGCCTCGATGAGGGCGGCGTCGCGGCGCAGCGCGGCGTCCGTGTCGCGCTCGCAGATCACGGCGCCGATTTCCTTGATGCGCGTGGTCAGGCGGCGCACGTGTTCGCGCCGCTCCTCGGCATAGCTGTCGAGCAGGCTTTCCGCCGCCGCCCCGGTGACGCTGTCCTCGAGCACGGCGCGCAGCTTCCAGGCCAAGTTGGCAACGTCGCGCACGCCCTGGCACATGCCCTGCCCCAGGAAAGGCGGCTGCTGGTGCGCGGCGTCGCCGGCGATGAACACCTTGCCGACGCGCCACTCGCGCGCCACCAGCGCGTGGAAGCGGTAGCTGGCCTGACGCCACAGGTTGGCGTCCTCGGGACCGATCCAGCGCTTCAGGACGCTCCAGGCGCCCTCCTCGGTCGCCATGAAGGCCGGGTCCTCGCCCGGCAGCAGCGAGATCTCCCAGCGCCGGTGCATCCCCGGGCCGATCACGTAGGTGCACGGACGCTCCGGCTCGCAGTACTGCACCGAAGTCGCGGGCAGCTTGGCCAGCCCACGCTCGTTGACCTGCACGTCGACCACCAGCCAGGGCTCGTCGAATTCCAGGTCCTCGAGCGTGATCCCGACCGCCTCGCGCACCGCGCTGGAAGCGCCGTCGCAGCCGATCACCCAGCGCGCGCGCACGGCGCTGCGGCGCCCTTCCGCGTCTTCGAGGTGGACGGTGGCCCCGTCCTCGTCCTGCTCGACGCCGGTGAAGCGCTGGCCCAGTTCCACCCGCACGAAGGGCAGCGACTGCACGTGGCGGCGCAGCACCTGCTCGACCGGCGGCTGGGTGAACACCATCGATGGCGTATGGCCAAGCGGGTAAGGCGGCTCGACGGTCGCCAGGCGCTTGATCAGGCGGCCGTCGGCGCCGTAGTACTCCGATGGGGTGAACGGTTCGCAGTAAGGCGCGATCGCCTTGTCCAGCCCCAGGTTCTGGAACACCCGCATGATCTCGTGGTCGAGCGCGATCGCGCGCGGCTTCGGGTAGACCTCGCTGGTCCGGTCGACCACCAGGGTGCGCACGCCGGCCTGGCCGAGCAGCGCGGCGGCCACCGCACCGGACGGGCCGAAGCCCACCACGACCACGTCGAAGCTGCCGCCGTCGAGTTGCTGGGCCTGGGCGTTCATGACTGCGCTTCGTCTTCGATGCGGTTGACCAGGAGGCCGACCCCCTCGATCTCGACCTCGATCGTGTCGCCATGCTTCATCCAGACCGGCGGCACGCGCGACTGGCCGACCCCGGCCGGGGTACCCATCGCAATCACGTCGCCCGGCTCCAGGGTCAGGCATTCCGACAGCAGCGCGATGGTCTCGGCCACGTTCCAGATCATGTCGGCGGTGTTCGCGTCCTGCATCACCTGGCCGTTCAGGCGCGACTGGATGCGCAGGCCGGCGCCGCCCGCCGGCAGCGCGTCGCTGGTCACCAGCACCGGGCCGAAGGCGCCGCTGCGGTCGAAGTTCTTGCCGATCGTCCATTGGGGCGTGCGTTTCTGGTAGTCGCGCACCGACATGTCGTTGAAGCAGGCGTAGCCAAACACATAGTCCAGCGCATCTTCCTCTTTCACATGGCGGGCGCGCTTGCCGATCACCACTGCCAGCTCGGCCTCGTAATCGAATTTTTCCGAGACCACGGGGCGCGGGGCTGGCTCGCCATGGGCCAGCAGCGAGGTGGTGGCGCGCAGGAAGAACCAGGGGTAGACCGGCTTGTCGCGGCCGCTTTCGGCCGCATGGTCGTAATAATTCAGTCCCAGGCAGACGGTCTTGCCCGGCTCGGGAACCACCGGCGCCAGCGCCAGGCCATCGAGCGCCTGGCGATCGGCCGGGCCGGCCAGTTCGATGGCGCGGCGCCCGGCGGCCGCCAGGTCGATGCCGGCCAACAGGGCCTGGCGCGCGTCGGCCGGGACCTCCGGCAGGAGGCGGTTCAGGTCGATGACGTGCTCGCCGTCGAGGACGGCGAGGCGGGCGGCGGCGCCGCTGCGATAGCTTACGAATTTCAAGGGATGCTCCTTTGCTTATGCCTGGTAATCGGCGAAACGGATCTTTTTCTGCGCCTGCTTGATGCGCTCGGACGGCGGCTTGGACACCCCCCACTGGTCGAAGCGGCCCGGCGGCCAGGTCCAGTCGGACGGGCCGCCCACCCGGTAGCTGTCGTCGACCTGCAGCACGTCGGCGGTGTACTCGATGACGAAATCGTCCGGGCCGACGAAATACGAGAACACGTTGTTGCCCGGGCCATGGCGGCCCACGCCCCATTCGATCGGCCAGCCGGCGTCGCTCATGCGGCCGGCGCCGCGCATCACCGCGTCCAGGTCGGGCATCACGAATGCCACGTGGTTCAGGGTGTCGGCGTCGCTGTCGGCCAGTGCGATGCTGTGGTGGTCGCTGTTACAGCGCATGAAGGCCATGATTCTGGTGCGGTCGGACAGCTGGAAGCCCAGGCCCTCCTCGAAGAAGCGCTGGGCCAGCGCCACGTCGGCGCTGTTGAACACCACGTGGGTGATGCGCGACGGCGCATCGCTGTCCGCCTGCGGCGCCAGGCGCTGGTCGCCATGCACGAAGCGCAGGACCCGTCCCTGCGGATCCTGGACCGTGACGGCGACGCCGCCGCCCGGTTCGACCACCTCGTGCTTCGTCGCCAGCAGGCGTCCTCCCGCGCCCACTGCGCGCGCGGCGATGGCGTCCAGGTCGGCCTCGCTCGCCACGCTGAAGGTGACATTGCGCACCTCCGGCTGGCGCGAACGGTGCAGCGCGAGGATGTGGTGGAAGCCGCCGCCGCCGCGCAGGTAGACCGCATCGGCGCTGCGCGCCACGGCTTCGAGGCGCCAGGTACTGGTGTAGAAGCGCTCGGCGGACTCGAGGTCGGTGACCCCGATGGCGATGCTGCGCAACTGGCCGGCTGGGGATGCAGGCATGTAAACTCCTTATCGTACGTTGTGTTGGGGCGCGCCCGGGTCGATGCCGAGGAAGCGCTCCGCGTTGAGGGTGGCGAGGCGCGCGCGCACGTCGGGGTCCTTGATGGCCGCGGCGATGCTCGCCACCGGCTGCGCGTCATGGAAGGCGAAGGGATAGTCGGTGCCGATCATCAGCCCGTCCGCGCCGAAGCTCGCCAGCAGGTGGTTCAGCGTGGCGGCGTCGAACACCAGGGTGTCGTAGTACAGGCTGCGCGCCTGTTCGGCCGGCCCGACCGGCATCGCGTCCAACAGGTCCGGGAACACCTTGCGCGCCTGCTCCAGGCGCGGCAGCAGCATGGCAAGGGTGCCGCCGCCATGGCTGAAGGCGATTCTCAAACGGGGGTAGCGTGACACCAGGTTGGCGGTCAGCACCGAGGCGGCCGCCAGGCCGACCTCGGTCGGATAGGCCAGGGCCGGCAGCAGCTTGGACGGGCCGACCAGACGCTCGACGCCGGCCGGCTTGAGCGCATGCACGAACACCGCCACGCCCTTGTCGGCGCAGGCTTCGAAGAAGGGAGCGAATTCGGGCGCGCCGGGCGGCTTGCCATTGACATTGCTGCCGATCTCGATGGCGCGAAAACCCAGCTTGTCGCTGACGTAGTCCAGTTCGGCCAGCGCCAGGTCGATGTCCTGCAGCGGTACCGCCCCCATGCCCAGCAGGCGCCCGCCGGAGAGCGCGGCCATTTCCGCGATCTGCTCGTTCACGTAGCGCAGCAGCTGGCTGGCCGCCGGCGCCTCCATCCAGTAGGACAGCAGCTCGGGCATCGGCGAGATCGCCTGGTGGGACAGGCCCATCGGTTCCATGTCCTCGATACGGCGGCTCGGGCTCCACGCCCGTTCCGACACGGTGCGGTAGACCTTCCCCGAGATCATCACGTGGCGGTGGCAGGCGTGGGCCGGCGCCATCGACGGCCAGTCGGCCGGCACGACATTGCCGAGGTAGCGTGGAAAGTCGTGCGGAATCACGTGCGCGTGCACGTCGATGCCGCAGGCGCAGCCGGGGCGGTGCAGGTGCGCCGCACTCATCCCGCCACCAGTCCGGCGGCCGCCACGCCCGCCGCGCAAATGGCTTCGTCTTCGGCGCCGCTGCCGCCGCTAGCGCCGACAGCGCCGACCACACGCCCGTCCTGGCTGCGGATCGCCACCGCGCCGGCCTGCGGGATAAAGCGCCCGCCGCTGCTGGACGCCAAGGCGTTGAAGAAGACCGGGTTGTCCTGGGCGCGCTTGTGCAGCACGCCGCTGGCCACGCCCATGCCGGCCGCGGCCCAGGCCTTGCCCAGGGCGATGTCGACGCGCAGCATGCTGGCGCCGTCTTCGCGCTGCAGCGCGACCGGATGGCCGGCGGCGTCCAGCACCGCCACCGCCACCGGCGGCATGCCGGCGGCGCGCGCCGCCGCCAGCGCCGCCGCCAGGATGGCATTGGCCTCGGCCAGCTTCAGGCCGTGATGTTCATTCATGGGAATCTCCACTACCAATCAACAAAAATCATTCGGCGGCCGCAGCCACGGGCGCGGATCCGCGGCCGCGCCGCGCCACCAGGGCGAAGCACAGCGTCGCGCAGGCGCCCACGGCCAGCGCCAGCGCGGCCTGGCCGCCGAAGCCGAAGCGCATCACCACCGCGCCGGCCAGCGCCGGCCCGATCGCCGAGCCGGTCATCATCATGGCCGGGGTCGAGGCCAGTGCACGGCCGCTCGGATCGAGGCGCGCGATCAGGCCGAACAGGAAGGTGTGCATGAAGATCAGGACCGCCGCGTACACGCTGGCGGCCAGCGCGTACTGGGCATACCCGGTCGCCAGCGCGATCGTCACCGCCAGCGCCGCCTGCAGGGGCGCCGCCACCAGGGCCACGCGCACCGGGTCCAGGCGCTTCTCCAGCAGGCCGGCGACGGCGGCCGGCAGCAGGTTGACCAGGCCGCACACCACCAGCAGCGCATTGACGCGCTCCTGGCCGAAGCCGCGCATGATCCCGATGCGGTCCAGCATGCTGTAGGTCAGGGCCTGGTTCAGCGCCATCAGGCTAACGCCGAGGATCGCGAACCAGGCTGCGCGCGGCAGCGGCCCGGAGCTTTCGCGCCCCTCCTGCTCGGAGGCCACCTTCGGGAACGCGGTGGCGGCCAGCGCAGCGAGGGCCATCAGGCCGCCGAATACGGTAAACAATGTGGGGCCGCCGTGCGCGGCGACGGCCGGCGGGACCGCTGCATAGAAGGCCACGGCGCCGATGCCCAGTCCGGTGCCGACGATGGCGAACAGCCGGTGCGGCCTGGCGCTGCGGCCGATGGTGCCGTGCGTGACCGAGAGTGCGGTGCCGGTGGCCAGGCCCGCCGCCAGGTGCAGGGCAGCCAGGGGGCCGAATCCGGTGGTGCGCGAAGCCAGCAGGAAGGCAAGCGCCGCGATGCCGTAGCCGCCCGCCACGCAGGCGGTCCGCGGCAGGCGGTTGAAACGCGGCGCGGCAAACAGGCTGGCGCCCACGGCGCCCAGCAGGAAAGCGGTGACGGTCATCCCGGCGTGTTCGAGGTCGAATCCGTAGTGCTGGACCAGGGCCCCGACCCAGACCGGGAGGGCGATCAGGTCGACCATGCCGACGAAATGGCAAAGCATGAGAATGGCGCGTCCACGCCGGCTGTCCGGCCCGCGGCCTGGGGTTTGGATCTGCATGGATGTCTCCGTTATCGTTTTGCGGCAACGATAGCAGCGGCCAGCCCGGAGCCGAACGCCAGAGTTGCGATACGACGTATCACGGTTTTTGATTGATCAGCGAATTGATCATCACCCCGGCGCGGCGATAGCTGGTATCACGGATTACGACTTCAGTCCAGATGGGGACCCTGCCTATACTCGGTTCGACTGTGACGGTGCCGCATGCCGTCCCATGCTCACGAGACCGAACCACAACAAGCCGGCCCACCGGCCCGGCATACAACAGGAGACTCTATGCCCTCTATGCGCACCCCATCCGCGCTCGGCCCGCTCACCGTCCTGAGCATGAGCCTGGCCGCCATCTGGAACCCGGCCTATGCCCAGGCCGACGCCAGCGGCGCCTCGCCCCCGGCCGTCAAGAAGGCCGAGCAGGGAATCGAAACCGTGGTCGTCACCGCGCAAAAGCGTAGCCAGAACGTCAAGGATGTGCCGGTGGCGATCACCGTGGTCAACGCGGCCCAGCTCGAGAAAGCCGGGGTGAAGGAGATCGGCGACCTGGCCAAGACCGCCGCCGCACTCGAATTCGGCGACCAGAGTTCGACCAGCGGCCCGGGCGGCAGCGCCTCGATCCGCGGCATCGGCACCGCCGTGATGACCATTTCGGCCGAGAGCTCGGTGGGCGTGGTGGTGGATGGCGTGCCGCAGGGAGCGACCGCCAGCGGCCTGATGCTGGACCTGGCGCGGGTCGAAGTGCTGCGCGGACCGCAGGGCACCCTGTTCGGCAAGAACGCCTCGGCCGGCGTGCTGAACATGGCGACCCAGGCGCCGATCATCGGCGACCGCGGCGGCAACGTGTCGCTGGAGTACAAGGGAAAATACGGCGCCGCCGTGCGCGCCACCGCGAACGCGCCGCTGAACGACATCTCGGCACTGCGCGTATCGGCCATTGCCGAACGCACCGAAGGCGTCCTGCACAACGTCCACACCGGCAAGGACAGCGTCACCGACAATGCCGGCATGCGCCTGCGCTACCTGCTCAAGCCGAACAGCGACCTGGCCGTCAACCTGATCGCAGAAGCCTCGAATACCCGCAGCGAGCACGCGGTGTTCTTCGCGCCGGCAATCGCGAATGCCGTCAACACCGCCGGCAACCATCGTCCCGCGGCCGAATTCGCCGCCTGCGGCGTCACGGTATCGCGCACCAACAACCAGGTCTGCTCGGACGGACTGGAACTGACGCGCGCCAAGGTGCGCGGCCTGTCCGGCCAGGTCGACTGGAGCCTCGCGAACGGCAATACCCTGACCTCGATCACCGCCTACCGTACCCGCAAGGTCGGTCCGAACAACGTGACCATCGACATGTCGGAAGGTTACGACAAGGTGCGCAACCTGAACCCTTACCAGGACGCCAAGCAGTTCTCGCAAGAGCTGCGCATCGCCTCGCCGGCCAAGCAGCAGTTCGAATACGTGTTCGGCCTGTTCTACGCCGATTCCAAGAACGACAAGCAGACCGTCACCACCATCCTGCCGAATCCTGTCCTGCCCTCGCCGCCGGTGCCGCGCTCGATCGCCACCACCACCACCGAGCATGCGGACGTCAGCACCAAGGCGCTGTTCGGCCAGACCACCTTCCGCCTGAGCGATGCCACCAGCCTGATCGCCGGCCTGCGCTATACCAGCGACAGCGTGGAGAGCGACTATCATGAGAGCAGCCTGGTGAGTTTCGCCAGCTTCGCCGCGCCGGCCACGATCAAGACCGCGCGCGGCAACGCCAGCGAAACCAACTTCTCCGGCAAGCTCGGCCTGCAGCACGTGATCTCGCGCGACGCCAACGTCTACGCCACGCTCAGCCGCGGCTACAAGGGCCCGCAGATCGACAACGATTCGCCGGTTTCCGCGGCCACCGTGGCCGGCAACTATGCCGGCAAGCTGGTCAAGCCCGAGATCCCGACCAGCGTCGAAGTCGGCACCAAGCTGTCCTTCCTCGAGCGCAGGCTGGACCTCGACCTGGCCGCCTTCCACACCAAGATCAAGGACTTCCAGGAGCAGAACTGTACCCTGACCGCGGTCGGCGCGCTGAGCTGCATCCCGCTCAACGTGCCCGAGGTCACCAGCAAGGGCATCGAAGCCGACATCCGCGCCCGTCCCCTGCCCCAGCTGCAGATGGGTATGAGCCTGGCCGTGATCCTGGACACTGCCTATCCGGCCGGCTTCATTTTCGACAGCAGCAACGTCGGCGGTCAGCGCCTCTTGTACTCACCGAAGAACAAGGCGACCTTCTCGGCCGACTACAGCTGGGACCTGCCGGGCGACTACGAGCTGCGCCTGGGCGGCGACATGGTCTACAAGAGCCGCGTCCGCTACTGCAACTCGACCGACATCAATTGCAGCTTCCGTGGCCACACGATCCCCTCGCTGCGCCTGTCGCTGCGCTCGCCCGACGACAAGTGGAGCCTCAACCTGTACGGGCGCAACCTGAACGACACCCGGGTGCCGAACGCGATCATCTACCCGCTGCCGGGCAAGGGCGCCGGCTCCGGTTTTGCGTATGGCCTGGGCGAGAACTCGTTCCGCCGCGTGGGCGTCTCGTTCGACTACCGCTTCTGAGCGGCGCTTGGGCGCCGGCCGGTGAGCGACCGGCCGGCGCTATTTTTTTCTCCGAACGAGGGCAGGCAGCATGCAACGACGAACTCTCCTGGGCGGCATGGCGGCACTTCCCATGGCACTGGCCTTGGCCCGGCCATCCGGCGTGCTGGCTCAGCACAGCGCCGCGCGCGTCATCGTCGATAATGATTTCGCCGGCGACCCGGACGGACTGGTCGCGCTGGCGCACCAGTTACTATCGCCGAAGACCCGCGCGGTCCTGGTCACGAGCAGCGCCCTCGACCCCAAACTGGCGGGCGCCGCCGGACTCGACGTGACGCGCACGGCGCTCGCCGGCGCCGGCCTCGCCCGCGCGCTGGTCGATCGCATCGCGCCCGCGGTGCGCCCGCGCATCGTGGCTGGCGCCGAGCGCTTCGGCATGGACCCGCGCGCGAACGCCGCCGCCCATGCCATCGTCGCCGAGGCGCTGCGCGACGACCCGCTACCCTTGATGGTGGCCTGCGCCGGCCCGCTGACCAACGTCGCCGCCGCGCTCCTGCTCGAGCCGAAGATTGCAGACAGGATGACGCTTATGTGGATCGGCGGCCTGGCCGCGCCCGAAGGCGGTACCGAATATAACCTGTCGACCGACCTGGCTGCTGCGCGCACCGTGCTGGAACAGTCTGCAATGCCCGTGTGGCGCGTGCCAGCGGAGGAATACCGGCGCTTCCAGGTGTCCGTCGCGGAACTGACGAACGACTTCCGCAGGATCTCGCCAGTGGCGCGCTGGCTCTACGACCAGTACCGGAAACTGCCGCCCTTGGTTCAGCTGGGCGGGACGATCACCTTCGGGGACAGCCCGCTGGTGTCCTTGACCACCTTCGATCACGCAGCTAGCCTGGCCGTCATCCGTCCGGTTCACAAGCTGCTCGACGATTCCCGCAACGGCGACGAGGTCCAGGGCCGAACCATCCGTGTCGTTCAGGGACTGGACCCGCGCCTGAACTTCGCCGACCTGTGCGCCCTGCTGCGGCTGCACGCGCGGCGAAGCCGCTAGCTGTCTGGGTAGCTTTCGGTATCGATTTCGGCCTGATTCGCGGCGGAATAGCGCGCGCCCGACACCGTGTGTTCATTGACGCAGGCCTCGAGCCGCGCCACCAGGCCGGGCGCCAGCTTCACCTCCATCGCATCGAGGTTCTCCTCGAGATGACTGATCGAGGTCGTGCCCGGGATCGGCACGATATGCGGCGCCTTCTGCAGCAGCCAGGCCAGCGCCAGCTGAGCCGGCGTGCAGCCGGCTTCGCGCGCCAGGGCGAGGTAAGCCGGCAGCCAGCCGAGATTGGCCGCAAGATGCTCCCCTTGGAAGCGCGGCATGGCGTGGCGCAGGTCATTGGCCGGCAGCGTCGCCATGACGCCGGCGTCCGGGATGGCGCCCGTCAGGAAGCCCCGTCCCAGCGGACTGAAGGCGACGAAGGCGGCGCCGATGTCGCGGCAGGCCTCCAATACGCCCAGTTCCGGGTGACGCGTCCACAGCGAGTACTCCGACTGCACGGCGGCGATTGGGTGCACCGCGTGCGCCCGGCGCAGTGTGGCGCTCGATACCTCGCTCAGCCCGACGGCGCGGATCTTCCCTTCCTCGACCAGCCTGGCGAGCGCGCCGACGCTGTCCTCGATGGGAACGCTCTTGTCCCAACGGTGCAGGTAGTAGAGGTCGATCACGTCGGTGCGCAAGCGGCGCAGCGCATCCTCGCAGGTCTGCCTGAGCGTCTCCGGGCGGCCGTCGATCACGCGGCGTTTCGTGCCATCGGGCCCGGCGACACCCTGCATGCCGCACTTGCTGGCCAGGGTAATGCGCTGGCGAAGCGGCGCAAGCACCTGTCCCACCAGGGTCTCGTTGGCGCCGAAGCCGTACAGGGCCGCCGTGTCGAAGTGCGTGACGCCCAGGTCCAGTGCGCGCAGCAGCAGGCGCGCGGCGTCTTCCGGCGCCGGCGGCCGGCCATAGGCGTGCGACAGGTTCATGCACCCCAGGCCGATCGCGCCGACCTGGAACTTGCCGAGAGCGCGCTGTTCCATCATGCCTCGTTCAGTTGCTGTTCCAGCTGATGCAGCACCGCGTAGCACGGCAGCACCTGCGCGACGCAGGCGTTCGGCTCCCTGCCCTCGCGGATCGCGGCGAAGAACTCGCGGTCCTGCAGCTCGATGCCGTTCATCGACACGTCAACCTTGGAGACGTCGATCTTCTCTTCCTTGCCGTCGAACAGGTCGTCGTAGCGGGCAATGTAGGTGCCGGTATCGCCGATGTAGCGGAAGAAGGTGCCCAGGGGCCCGTCGTTGTTGAAGGACAGCGACAGCGTGCAGATGGCGCCGTTCGCCGCTTTCAGTTGGATCGACATGTCCATGGCGATGCCCAGCTCCGGATGGATCGGCCCCTGGATCGCATTCGCCTTCACGATCGGACTGCCGCACTGGTAGGCGAACAGGTCGACCGTGTGCGCCGCATGGTGCCACAGCAGGTGATCGGTCCAGCTGCGCGGCTGGCCCAGCGCATTCATGTTCGCGCGCCGGAAAAAGTAGGTCTGCACGTCCATCTGCTGGATCTTGAACCTGCCGGCAGCAACGCGCTTGTGCACCCACTGGTGGCTGGGATTGAAGCGGCGGGTATGGCCGCACATGGCGACTACGCCGGTCTCCCGCTGCACGCGCACGACCTCGTCGCCGTCGCGGAACGCATCGCACAGCGGGATCTCGACCTGCACGTGCTTGCCCGCCTTCATGCAGGCGATGGCTTGCGCCGCGTGCATCTGCGTGGGCGTGCACAGGATCACGGCATCGACCTCGGGGAGCGCCAGGGCGTCGTCGAGATCCGTCGTCACGTGCTTGATGCGGTATTTGTCGGCCACGGCCTGGGTCTTGGCGAGATCGCGGCTGATGAGCGAGACGACTTCCACGCCGTCGATCTGGGCGATGGCGTCAAGGTGCTTGATGCCGAAAGCGCCGGCGCCGGCCAGCGCGACCTTGATGGTGTTCATTATGGGTTCTCCAGAATCAGGTGGCCGACCGCCGTGTTCGAGGCCGGCACATGGTAAAAGCGGTGCTTGAGGACCGGTGCGGGACCGCCGGCGACGTCGTCCATCGCGCCGCGCGCGATCAGCCACATCACCAGTTCGATCCCTTCCGAGCCGGCTTCGCGCACGTAGTCGATGTGCGGGATGGCCGCAGCGGCCGCCGGGTCCGCGATCAGCTTGTCGAGGAAGGCATTGTCCCATTCGCGGTTGATCAGGCCAGCGCGCGCGCCCTGCAGCTGATGGCTCATCCCGCCCGTGCCCCAGATCTGTACCTTCAGGTCGCCGTCGAAGGATTCGACTGCGCGGCGGATCGCCTTGCCCAGCTCGAAGCAGCGGCGACCCGAGGGCACCGGATAATGCACCACGTTGACCGCCAGCGGAATGACCTTGACGGGCCAGGCCTGCGGCTGGCCGCACAGCAGCGACAGCGGCACGCTTAGCCCATGGTCGACTTCCATGCGGTTGACGATGGTGAGGTCGAAGTCGTCCTGGATCACGCTGTGCGCGATGTGGGCGGCGAGCTCGGGATGCCCTTCCACTTGTGGCACTGGGCGCGGCCCCCAGCCTTCGTCGGCGATGCCATAGCTGGCGGCAGTGCCGATCGCGAAGGTCGGAATCATGTCGAGACTGAAGGCGGTGGCATGGTCGTTGTAGACCAGGAAGACCACGTCGGGGCGGTTTTCCTCCATCCAGCGCTTCGAGTATTCGTAACCGGCGAACAGGGGCTGCCAGTAGGCCTCTTCCTGCTTGCCGAGATCGAGTGCGGCGCCGATGGCCGGCACGTGCGAGGTATATACGGATGCGGTGATGCGCGCCATGTCAGTTCTTTCCTTGTGGCTGGCGGTGCGGTTGGGCATCGCCGTCCTCGCCCAGGTAGCGGTTGCCTTCGACCGAGCGCCCGCCTCCAATCATCATGTTACGGTAGGCTTCCTCGCTCATGCCGGTCATCGAACCGGCCATCTGCTGGAAGCTCTTGCCGTCGGTGGAGCCGATCTTGGCCAGGAAGTAGATATTCCCTCCCAGGCGAATGCACCAGTTCAGGTCGCGGGCCAGCACGGCCTGCTTCTGCTCCTCCGTCATCGGCCAGGTGTCCAGGTAAGCCCGCTCGTCCGCCTTGAAGCGTTCGCGGTTCTCGGCCTTCATCAGCGACATGCAGAACTGGTTCAGCCAGTATCCCTTGCGTGACTGTTCGGCGTCGAAGACGATGGTTCCAGGGACGTCCTGGTAGGGTTTATCGAGCGCCATTGGCGGTCTCCTCGGGCCAGTAGAGACGCATCGGGTTCTCCACCAGCAGTTTGTGTTGGTGCGCATATGTTGGCGCAATGTGGGGGATGATGTCCACCAACAGTCCGTCGTCGGGCATGTGGTCCTTCAGGTTCGGGTGCGGCCAGTCGGTCCCCCACAGGACGCGATCGGGGAAGGATTCGATTAAGCGGCGCGCGAACGGGATCACGTCGCGGTAGGGAATCCGCTCGCCATCGAGTGCGCGCGGGCCGGCGACGCTCAGGCGCTCCGGGCAGCTCACCTTGCTCCAGACGTTCGGGTGCTCGCGCATGAATTTCAGGAACAGGGCGAATTCGGGCCCGTCGATGTCCTTGCTCACGTCCGGGCGCCCCATGTGGTCGACCACCACGGTGGTCGGGATGGCGCCGAAAAAATCCCACAGCTCAGGCAGGTCCTGGGCCTCGAAGTACACGACCACGTGCCAGCCCAGCTTTGCGACGCGGCCGGCAATCTCCAGCAGCTCGTCCTTCGGGGTGAAATCAACCAGGCGTTTGACGAAGTTGAAGCGCACGCCGCGCACGCCGGCGTCATGCAGCGACTGCAGTTCCTGGTCGCTGACCGAACGGCGCACCGTGGCGACGCCGCGCGCCCTGCCCTGCGACGCCAGGCAGGCATCCACCATGGCGCGGTTGTCGGCGCCGTGGCAGGTGGCTTGCACGATTACGTTGCGGGCAAAGCCCAGGTGGTCGCGCAGCGCGAACAGCTGTTCCTTGCCGGCGTCGCAGGGCGTGTATTTGCGCTCCGGTGCGAACGGGAATTCGGCGCCCGGCCCGAACACGTGGCAATGCGCATCGACCGCGCCAGCCGGCAACTGGTAGGCGGGCCTGGACGGACCGGCGTACCAGTCCAGCCAACCGGGCGTCTTCTCGAAAATGGTGTCCTGTTTCATGTCTGGTTCAGTCGATGTAGCGCAGGCCGGCGGCGTCCAGCGGACCGCGCATGTTGTACATATCCAGGCCCAGCACGCCGGACGCCAGCTTGGCCCGCTTTTCTTCTTCGAGCGCCTCGCGCTTGCTGGCCACCTCGGCGACGCGCACGGCATCCGCCGCAGGCACCACGACCACGCCATCGTCGTCGGCCACGATCACGTCGCCCGGGTTGACCAGGGCGCCGGCGCAGATCACCGGGATGTTCACCGAGCCGAGGGTCGACTTGATGCACCCCTTGGCGCTGATCAACTTGCTCCACACGGGGAAACCCATCTCCTTGAGCACCCGTACGTCGCGCACACCGGCGTCGATCACCAGGGCCCGGGCGCCGCGCGCCATGAAGCTGGTCGCCAGCAGGTCGCCGAAGTAGCCGTCCGTGCATTCGGCCGTGATGGCGGCCACCACGATGTCGCCCGGCTGGATCTGCTCGGCTACCACGTGCATCATCCAGTTATCGCCGGGGTGCAGCAACACGGTCACGGCGCTGCCGGACACCATCTGGTCGGCGTAGATCGGACGCATGTAGGGCTTGAGCAGACCCACGCGGCCCATCGCTTCGTGGACGGTCGCGCTTCCGAGTTTGCCGAGCGCCTCGGTCGCGCTGCGGTCGGCACGCTCGATGTTGCGGCGAACGACGCCGAGCTGGTTGATGAAGGGAGTCGTCATGGTCAGCGTCCTTTCTGTTTCAGGGCGGCGTCCAGGCGCGGGTACACCCGGCGCGCGTTACCTTCGAAGATCTGATAGCGTTCCTCATCGGTGAGTGCAGCCGCCTCGATGTAGCGCTTGGTGTCGTCGTAGTAGTGGCCGGTTTCCGGGTCGATGCCGCGGACGGCGCCGATCATTTCGGAAGCGAACAGCACGTTCTCGACCGGGATTACCTTGGTCAGCAGGTCGATGCCCGGCTGGTGGTAGACACAGGTGTCGAAGAAGATGTTATTCAGCAGATGGTCCTGCAGCAGCGGCTTCTTCATTTCCTGCGCCAGGCCACGATAGCGCCCCCAGTGGTAGGGTGCGGCGCCGCCGCCGTGCGGGATGATGAACTTGAGGGTCGGGAAGCGCGAGAACAGATCGCCGGACAGGCACTGCATGAAGGCGGTGGTGTCGGCGTTGATGTAGTGCGCGCCGGTCGTGTGGAAGCAGGCATTACAGCTGGTCGACACGTGGATCATCGCCGGGAGGTCGTACTCGACCATCTTTTCGTAGATCGGGAACCAGTGCGGGTCGGTGAGCGGCGGCGAGGTCCAGTGCCCGCCGCTCGGATCCGGATTCAGGTTGATCGCCACTGCCCCGTACTCCTTGACGCATTTTTCCAGCTCGGGGATGCAGGTGGCGGGGTCGACGCCGGGCGACTGCGGCAGCATGGCAGCCGGGATGAAGCTGTCGGGGAACAGCTCGCTGACCCGGTAGCACAGCTCATTGCAGATGGCAGCCCAGGTCGACGACACCTTGAAGTCGCCGATGTGGTGCGCCATGAAGCTGGCGCGCGGGCTGAACACGGTCAGGTCGCTGCCGCGTTCGCGCATCAGGCGCAACTGGTTCTGCTCGATGGTGTCAACCAGCTCGTCGTCGCTGATGCGCAAATCCGCCACGCGCGGCATCGCGGACTGGTCCTTGATTCCGGCAATCTGCTGGTTGCGCCAGGTCTCCAGTGACTTGGGGGCCGTCGTGTAATGGCCGTGGATATCGATGATCAGTGCTTGGCTCATGTAGTGGATAAGCGTGTTTGCGTTGGATGGAATGCGTTAACGTCAGGGCTGCTGCCACACCGCAGCCGGCACCATGACCTCACCGCGCATGATCAGGCGCGCTGTGCGCAGCAGGGCCGCGCGCACGACCTTCGATGAGTCAAGGGGATCAAGTTCGAGCTCGACCGAGAATTCCCCGGTCGGATGTTCAACCGAGATCGCCTTGACCGCACCGTCCGGCACGATGGCGATGCCGTCCGCCACGCTGTCCGGCAGCACGCAGGCGGTGCCGACGGTCACCGCGGCCAGCACGCCGATGGCGTCGTGGCAGACGTGGGGAATGAAGCTGCGCGTGGCGAGACTACCGCCCTCTCGCGGGGTGGCGATCAGGGTCATCTTCGGGTAGTTCTTGCTGGTGACGTCGCCCAGGCCCATCGCGTGGCCACAGGCGATCCGCAGACGCTCGATGCGCGCCTTGAGTTCCGTATCGCCGTTCAAGTCAGCGACACTCTCGTAGCCACTGCGCCCGACCGCATCGGCACGCAGCAGCACCAGCGGCATGCCATTGTCGATGCAGGTCACCTCGACGCCGTCGATGGTGTCGCGCACCTTCCCGGTCGGCAGCAGGCTGGAACAGACCGAGCCTTCGGTGTCGAGGAAGTTGATTTTGATGGGCGCGGAAGTTCCTGGAACGCCGTCGATCCGGGCTTCGCCTTCGTAGCTCACCTGCCCGCCCGGCGTCTGCACGGTGATATCGCATTGCATGTCGGTGTTGAGCGTCAGCACCCGCAGCGTGGTCGTCTCGCCCTGCGGCCTGGCGATGCCCCGCTCCAGCGCGAAGGGGACTACGGCGGCCAGCATGTTGCCACAGTTGGGGGTCGTGTCCACCACCTCCTTGTTCGGCTGCAGCTGGGCGAACAGGAAGTCGAGATCGACACCCGGCACCGTGCTTCTGCGCACGATGCCGACCTTGCTGGTCAGCGGATGGGCCCCGCCCAGGCCATCGATCTGGCGCGGATCGGGCGAGCCCATGATTGCCAGCAGCACCCGGTCACGTTCCGCGGTGTCGGCCGGTAGATCGGATTCGAGGAAGAAGGGCCCACGCGAGGTGCCGCCGCGCATAAACAGGGTGGGAATCGGTGTCTGCATGATGTGACCATTTTGCCGATGAGATGCTTCGCGGCCTAGGCAGCAGCGACACTAGCAGCTATACAATTTTGCTATATCATCTGTGCTTACAGCTAGAACTTGGATGACTCGCATATGGATTTAAAACAGCTCAGTTATTTCGTAAGGGTCGCGGAACTCGGCAGTTTTTCGCGCGCGTCGGTGGTGCTCGACATTGCGCAGCCGGCGCTCAGCCGCCAGGTCCGCCTGTTGGAGCTGGAGCTGCACCAGCATCTGCTGGTGCGCAACGGGCGCGGGGTGAGCCTGACGGAGGCCGGCAAGGTGCTGCTCGAGCACAGCCGCGGCGTGCTGCACCAGGTCGAGCGCCTGCGGGAGGAATTGTCACGGGTACGCGGATCGCTCGCCGGCAGCGTGGCGCTCGGGATGCCGCCGACGGTGTCCAAGGTGCTGACGGTGCCGGTGTCGCGCGAGTTCCGCCGCCGGATGCCGGAGGCGACGCTGTCCATCACCGAAGGCCTGTCGGCGCCGATGGCCCAGGCCCTGGTGGCAGGACGGCTCGATATCGCGCTGCTGCACAACGCCTCGCCTTCGCCCGACATCAGCCTGACGCCCCTGCTGGAGGAAGAACTGCTGCTGGTCCAGCGCCGCGAAGACGCCCCCGAGCGAAAGACGGCGCAATTGGCCGAACTGGCGCAACTCGAGCTGATCATCCCGAGCCGTCCGAATGCGATCCGGATGCTGGTCGAAGGGCAGCTGATCAACCTGGGTATCGTTCCGCGCATCGCGCTCGAAATCGACGGCGTCGCCGCGATCCTCGACCTGGTGGCGGATGGCGCCGGGTGCGCCGTGCTGACGCGGCATGCGGTGCTCACTGCGGCCCATCCGGAGCGCTACACGATGCGCCGCATCAGCGAACCGCGCCTGGCGTCGCGGCTCTACATGGCAATGCACGCGCACCGGCCGGCGACCGAAACCCAGAAGGCGATGGCCGAGCTGCTGACCAGGCTTGCGCGCGCGGCGCTCTTACCTGACCGGGACGTATAAAAGAAAACGGGCCCTTGATAGGGCCCGTTCGGGAAGGATTCTGGAGGCGAGGACGGGAGTCGAACCCGTCTAGACGGCTTTGCAGGGCGTATTCCACCCAACAAAATCAAGACCGTGGTCGAGAACCGCCGTTTCGGCCACTCGAGTAGGCTAAGCCAGACCTGTGAGGATGACTGCCTGGCCCGGCATCTGGCCGACGATCGGATCGGCCGCGGCCTGGTCGGTAGCCGCGTTGGGCTCGAGGTCGAAGACAAGTGAACCGGAATGGATCAATCCCTGCTGCCTCACGTGTTCGCGCTGTTTACTGCGGCCGAGAAGAATCTGGCGTTCTTCGACGGCGGGCTTGGGATCGGATTGGCGCTGGTCGAAAGAATCGCGACCTTGCATGGTGGCGAGGTAATGGCCGAGAGTGCCGGGACTGGGTCAGGAAGCAAACTTACCGTTGCACTAGCGCTGGCGTCGGGACATCGCGCCCGTCTCGACAATTGAAGACCTGCGCTTTCATGCGGTCCAGCGTCAGGAGTCGGGCTGCGGATCGGCACTATCGAGGTCTTTCCCGCCATCCAGGACCACCGCCGCCCGCTCCATGCTCATGCTGTCGGACAGCGACCGCCGATCTTCCTCGTCGGCCTCGGGCGGGTCGAGCATGTCGGCGAGCATCGCCTGCAGCTCAGGTGTGTCCCATGGGAGGCCATTGCGCTCCCTCATGTGGATGTAGTGCCTCACCTCGCTATCCTGCTCGGCGCTCAGCGGCAGGCCCTGGAAGGTATTCGCAGGCTCGGGCGTGATCATGATCCCTCCTCAGGTATGGGAAGCAGCATCCCCAGACTACGCCCATTTCCGCGGCAAAGGCGCACCGCATACAAGCTGCCGCTCAGGCAACCGGGCGGCCGAAGAAAAAGCGCCGCATCTTTGCGCTGGCGTTGGGACCGTGGGCGTCGGCATGACTGGCGCGCAGGTCGCCGCCCGACCAGGCATGGCCGGCCCCGTGCACGGTCCATTGCCCGGCCAGCACGCCGCCTGCAGGATCGCGGTGCACATGGCGGGCAACTCGCGTCCGCTGGCCAAGCCGGTTTCCGCCACCGCGGCGATGCCGGTATCCGCCGCGCGCCTGTGCAGCGCCTGGCTGTCGAGGGACTGGCGTACCACACCGCTGCTGTTGGTCCGGTGGACCGCGGCGTCGGCATCGCCATGGAAGACGATGACAGGCACGGTCGCATGCGGCGGTGGCGGCGCCGGTGCGGACGGATCGGGACCGTTGCGCATCGCTAGCATGGCGCTGATGTGGGAGCTGGCGCTTCCTCTTCGTGCGATCCGTACGTGAATCGGCTTTGGGCGGTCGGCTGGACGGGCACGCGGCTCCAGGGAAAGGCCACGCAGGACCAGGGATTGACAAGGCTGTTGAACATGGATGGGTTCCCCGATCGCGTGATGGATGGTCTCCTGAGACGCAAACGGCGGCGAGACCGCAAGGTCAACGCCGCCGCTGGGGTTGGCCCTGCAGGGCCAGGATGGCTTAGGTTGATCAGCGGCTCGGGGCCGTACCCTTGCTACCGGCCTGACCATTACCACCTTGCATATTGCCGGGCTGGCGCGCCTGGCCGTCGGGCTTCGCGCCATCGGCGCTGCTTTGCAGGCTGCCGAGGAATTGGTTGCCGGCCTGGATGCCGCGCTCGGCCTCTTGCTGGAAGGCCTCGCGCGACGTCTTCATGGTTTCCTCCTGCTGGCGCAGGCTCTTGTCGGTTTCTTCGACCGAGACGCGCGTCACCTCGTCGGCCAGTGCGCGCGCGGTGCGGGAGGTTTCCTGCCCATGCTGCTCGGTCACGCGGCTCAAATCGACCTGCGTGGAGGCGGCTAGCTGCGACAGCTGCTGCTGGTAGGAACGCAGCTTGTCGGTGGCAGGCTGGGCGCGCGAGGCCGCTGCCGAGAGCGCGTCGGTGGATCGCTCGGTGCTCAGCATGCGCTGGGCGGTGCTGGTGGTTTCCTCGAACAGGGTCTGACCCAGTTGCATGTTTAGCTGGAAGACCTGCTGCAGGGAACGCGAAATGGTTTGCGACACCTCGTTCAGGAACGCAGTTTGTGCATCGATATGCGAACGCAGGGCGGGGGTGACGGATTGCGGGTATGGATACATGGAGTACCTTTATGAAATGAATGAAATGATGTGCTCATGCGAACGCCGGACGCGATGCGTTGACATATCTGGCGGGAATGGCAGCACGGCTGATGCCGTCTGGAAGGGGGCGATTGCTGAAGATCGCGCTTTGACCTGCACACTATGCGCTCTTTTTAGCGTCTGTGCGGCTGATTCGCGCATCTATTTTTCAGCAATAGCGAACGGCAATACATTGCGTGGAGATCAGCCCCCCACCTGGGCTCCGCCCCTACTGGCGGAATTGTCACCGCAGGCCACTGCGCTTACAGAGATACATTTCCTGGTCAGCCAGCTGCACGTATGAGGCACGCGCCGTGCCACTGGCCGGAGTCAGAAGTATCGGACACGATCCCATTTGTAGAACAGGCCGCCGGCCAGGCAAAGCCGCCTGTCCGGGCACCTCAACCAGGGAATCGATGGCGAGCACGGCAAGCTGGCCCACCACCAGATCGTCGACAGGCGACAAGGCAAGCGTCCGGCGCGCGAAGCAGCGTTCCCGGGCGATCCCGAAGAGGGCCAGTGCCCTCACCAGCCATGACAGAGGGTGGACCTGAGATAAAGGATCCGCAGCGCCGCCGCGTAGACGCCGCAGGCGACGCTCTTCCTCGGGTCGCCGGCCATAGCGGTCGTAGCGACCAGCAGCATGCCGCCGATGGCCGCAAGCACCGTTCCCACGCCATGCGAGATGCCGTTGAAGCGTTCACCGTGGTCCATGGGCCCCAACGCGCCGCAACCGAATCAGCGGCGGGTATGACGCTGGTAATCGGCCAGGGCGGATTCGATCAGCATCCTGGCGGACTGCGACTTCCAGTGCCGCGACACATACAGCTCGCCATCCTCCTCCCGCTGTCTGGCTGCTTTGGTTCCCATGTCCCCATCCAGCAAGCCCGCGTCAGGCGTATCAGGCAAGGCCGGATCCAGCTGCTCCCAGCGTGTCTTGAGGCGCTCGAGGACGGCGGAGATCTCGTCGCGTTTCACGCCCCGCTGGACCAGGTAGGGAACGATCTCCTGCGCGATCGCTCCCCACTGGACAAATACCTTGGGCGGGAACTCCAGGACTATGTGCATCGCTTGCTCCGCGTGGTCGAAGTGAGTTGGCGCCTCTTACGATCGGTGAACCGAAGTCGTGACAGGCCGGTCCAATCACTATGCGCCGCGCTGTCTGTGTACGGGCGAAATAAAGTGTAAGTATTCGTTCGTTGTGAACAGGGCGTACGTGCTTTGGGCCCGCTTCGCCCTCATGCATCGGGACGCAGCATGGCGCGCATCCGGGTGGCGTCGACAGGTGCGCTGAAAAAATAACCCTGTCCCTCGCCGCAACCATGCAGCCTGAGGAAGGCGAGCTGCACAGCGTTCTCGATGCCCTCCGCGATGACACGCTGGCCCAAGCTCCTCCCCATACCGATCACCGCGCTCACGATGGCGCCGTTGCCCTCCACGTTGCCATCAATCGCCCGGACGAAGGACTGGTCGATCTTGAGCACATCGATCGGGAACTGGTTCAGGTAGCTCAGGCTCGAGTACCCCGTACCGAAGTCATCCACGGCAATCTGCACGCCCATCGCCTTGAGCTTCGCCAGCAGGGTGGCGCTGGCCCCGACGTCGCGCATCAGCACGCTCTCGGTCAGCTCCAGCTGCAAGCAGGCCGGGTCGACCCCGGTCGCGTCGAAAATGGCCAGCGCCTGCTCGAAAAAGTCGCGGTGACGAAACTCCATGGCGGACACATTGACGGCGATCGAGACCGGGGCCATGCCGCTGGCGCGCCAGTGCGCCGCTTCGGCACAGGCCTCGCGCAGCACCCACCGTCCGATAGGGATCACCAGGCCACACTCCTCGGCAACGTGGATGAAGCGTTCGGGCAGGACCGTGCCCCATTCTGGTTGTTCCCAACGCAGCAGGGCTTCGGCGCCGGTGATCGCGCCGCTTTCCAGGTCCAGCTTGGGCTGGTAATGCAGGACGAACTCGGAACGTTCGAGTGCCAGGCGCAGGTTGCTTTCGATGAGTTGTCGCTCGACGGCGCGCGCGTTCATGTCGTGGCAGAAGAACTGGTAAGCATTGCGGCCGCGCTCCTTGGCATGGTACATCGCGGTGTCCGCATTCTTGATGAGGGCGGCAGCGTCGAGGCCGTCGAGCGGAAATACACTGATGCCGATACTCGTGGACGTATGCAGCTGCTGCCCGTCGATGAGAAAGGGCGTCGATATGGCGATCAGGATCTTCTCGGCTGCAAGCGCCGCATCCTGTGCACGCCGCTCGTCCGCCAGCAGGATGACGAACTCGTCCCCCCCGTGGCGGCTGACCGTGTCTGAGGTGCGCACGCAGCCGAGCAGGCGCCCGGCAACGGCCTGCAACAGCCAGTCGCCAATCGCGTGACCGAGCGAATCGTTGATGTGCTTGAACTTGTCGAGGTCGAGAAACAGCAGGGCCGGACAGGTGTTGCTGCGCCGGGCCGAAGCGATCGCCTGGCTGATGCGGTCGTTCAGGAGCACACGGTTGGGCAGGTTGGTGAGGAAATCGTGCTGGGCGAGGTGTTTCATCTTGGTCGTCAGGGCGACGGTGTCGGAGATGTCCCGGAACACCATGACGGCGCCGACGAGCTGTCCGTCCCAGTCGAAGATCGGCGCGGCCGAATCCTCGATGCGGCGCAGCTTGCCTAGCCGATCGACGAGAATGACTTCGCCGCTCAGCCCCTCGGATTGGCCGTCCCGCAGCACGGCCTCCACCGGATTGTCGACCGTGCCGGCGCCGTCGCCGTCCACCATGACGAGCACCTGCGCAATCTGCCGCCCCTTGGCCTCGTCGCGTGTCCACCCGGTCATCAGTTCGGCGGCGATGTTCAAGTAATCGACGCGCCCGTGCATGTCGACCGAGACGACGGCGTCGGCGATCGAGTTCAGCGTGATCTGCGCACGCGCCTGGAGGGCGTACAGCTTCTGCTCGACCTTCATGCGCTCGATTACATTGCGCAGGGACTGCGGCACCAGGTTGTTGTCGAAATATCCCTTCGACAGCCATCCCTGCGCGCCGCGCTGGACCGCCTCCCTGGCATCGTCTTCTTCATCGAGCGCGCACAGCGTCATGATGGGCGTATGGCGCGCCGCCACGTGGACCTGCTCGAAGCTGGCCAGGCCCTGGCTGTCCGGCAGGCTCATGTCCAGCAGGATCGCATCGATCCCGCCCTCTGCGACGCGGCGCAGGCCGCTTGCGAGGGTGCCCGTGTCTTCCACATCGAAGGGGCCGTCGGAGGCGTCGCCCAAGGCCTGGCGCAGCGCGAGGACATCGTCCGGAGATGGCGAGATAATGAGGATCAGGTTTGCCATACTCCCTCCGGCACTGCTTGCCGCCTTGGCGCCCCGGGGGCGCCGGGGCCTGAGCTCAGGCGAAACGTCCGGCGAGGAGATCGCGCTCGAAAGCCGGCACCCATGCGGTGCCGTCGCCGGTAGGATATTCCCGGCAGCGTGCCGTCGACCTGCAACAGATTTTGACAAAGCCTTTTATCGGCAGCAATTCGTCGCTCCCCGGGTCGGTGAGGTCCACTTCGCGCAGTTCGAAATCCCCAGGATCCCATGAGCGCGCGTCAAGGATGTCCGTATACCGTTTCATCTCGTCGGCTTCGACCAGCTTCATGGAAGGCTCCTCGCGGCCGCCGGGCCGTCAATACAACTCATGCTAGCACGAAGCGCCAGCGCCGTCGCGGATCGTCCGGACGGTGGGTCGGGATGCACCTGCCCAACAATGTGCACATTACCCGTTCCCGTCGCCACATGGGAGTACACTGGTCTCCTGCCTCGCATTGGACGCGCCAGCCCCACCCTGCCCCCGCCCTTCTCGCGGCAAGCCACGGACGCCCCTGGCGACAAGCATCGACCCGCACGCTGCGGGCCGTGGCACGCACGACGATTCCACCGGCATCGTCCCTGCGCCCCATCGAACAGTCCGCACCGCCGGCAAGCATGCTTCATCAATGCAGCAGGAGGACAATATGCGACACAATCTGACAGCGGTTTTCGACGACCCCGGCAAGGCTCGGCAAGCCTTGGCAAGCTTGCTGGACGCGGGATTTTCCCGCGCGGACACGCACCTGGCGAGCGTGGCCGGCGCCCGTTCCGCCAGCAAGGGCGATATACCTCGCCCAAGCTGGCGGGCACATCCCGGCGCATCGCGCACCCGCGTGTTCGCCAGCCTGCTCGACCGTGCGCAGCGCCGTCCGGCGACGGCGCGCGCGGACGGCGCCGTGAGTCAAGTGCTGAACCTGTCGACCGATTCGGACGAGGAGGCGGAACGCGCCGTTTTCCTGGTCGCCGGCTTCATCGACGAGGCCGAGCCGGGCGCCGGCCAGGGTATCCGTCGGTTCACGGCCACACCGGGAGCGCTGCAGTCCCAGGGACGTGACAGTGAGCATTTTCAAGGCACGCAAGACATGCAGGAGATGCCGATGATCGGGACCACCGCCCGGGAACCGATGCTGCCGGCTGGACTGTGGCCGCTCGCCTCATCCGAGGAGGCAACGATGCCGCCAGGGCGTCCTCGTCCGCGCGGTGACGCGGCCATGGCCGCCTTCCGCTTCGGCCGCGACATGCACGAGAACGAGCGCTACCGCAACCGCGCATGGCAGGAGGCGGGCGCGGACCTGAAGGTCCTGTGGGAAGCACGCAGTCCGGGACCGGCGGGCTGGCGCGTATACGAGCAGGCGGTCCACCTTGGCTGGGACAGCACCAGTCCGGAGATCGACGACGACGACTACCGCCGGAGCCACTGGAGGACACGTCATGCCGGCAGCGCGCATCACGCCGGCGCCGCCGCCCGCCCCGGCTCGACCATGGGCTCCGCCGCAACAGCGAACGCGCAAGCCCGCGGGCAAGCACATGCACCCACGGCCTGGGAGAACTTCATGGACGCGCTGAAACACGGCTGGAATAGGATCGGGACCGGTACGGACGTGGATGAGACCGACTACCGTCGCCATCACGCCAGCACCTATCCCGGCACGAACTACCATGATTTCGCGCCGGTCTACCGCTACGGCCATCACGTGCGCAGCCGGGCCATGTTCCGGGGCCGAACCTGGGACGCGGTAGAAGGCGAGCTGCGGGCCGAATGGGAGCGCGGCCATCGCGAAGGAAAACCGGCGACCTGGGACCAGATGAAAGCGGCCCTGCGCGCGGGATGGGACCAGGAGCGGACCTAAGCGCGCGGCGCGGCGCCGTTGGCCCGCCGGTCGGGCATGCCGGTGGACCGGACCATGGCTACCCGTATGGGTTGCGGTCTGTCGTACGCATCGGACGGATTTCCGATAGAGTACGGCCTCGACGAGAAAGAGAGCAGAATGGAATTCACCAATGAGGTCGCACTCGGCGACGACGTGTATTGCTTCGAGAGCGTTGAGCGCGTCGTCGAGGCGCGTGCCTGGCTCGATGAGAACGGCAGCGACACCCTGCGGTTCCGGAATGCTTTCCCCGATGCCCGCCCGGTGAGTACCCACCCCTATGGTTCAGGTAGCCAGCGCGGCAACTAGACCAGGACCTGTCGGCGACGCCCACCCTGCACGGCGGTTTTCAATCGATGCGTAGTGCGCGAAAGCGGCAACAACGTCCGATATAAGCAAAATGGCCTCCATCACGGAGGCCATTCTTTTAATCACGCTCAACACATCGTCGTCAGATATCAGACTGTTTTCTGATGGAGGCCAGATTCGACGTACAGCAACTTGTGTCTTTCGCGCTCGAGGCAGGCCATCGTTTGCCAGAGGTCAGCTGGGGCCGGCGCGCCATGTAACGTTCCCAGCCCTATCACTCTCCGACCGCATCCCGGATCAGGTGTTGATGCACCTCTGCCGTCAATCTTTCGATACGTTCTGCCATCTCTTTCGTGATCGCCGTCAGTTCTGTATTCTGGCGGAGCAGTTCAAGCATTTGGCTGGACTGTAGTGCAGATGATAAAGCGATTGCTTCGCGGTGTTTGGCGTCCGCATCCGAGTGCGCTTTGTCACGCGCCGCCTGACGCGTTTGCGCCAGAAGAATCAGGGGAGCCGCATACGCAGCCTGCAGGCTGAAGGCCAGATTCAGCAGGATGAATGGATAGGGGTCATAGTGCATTAAGCCCAGCACGTTCGCCGCGATCCAGACGACAACAATACCCGTTTGCGCACCGAGAAAGGTCGGCGTTCCAAAAAACCGGGCAAATGCTTCCGCTTTCATGCCGAACACATCACTACCAAACGTTCTTGACAAGTGATCGTGCTGACGATGAAAACGCAGGTGATCGACATTGGCCCTGTCCTCGGAATGCCCATTGTCGAGATGTTGCAGGCTCATGATCGCTCCGTGATAAGTCTGGAATCCTTACTGTAGGCCAAATCCTGATCCGAATTGGCAGGACTTGCGCGGCGATGGGCGGCTCGATGTCAGCAACTGCCTGGACAGCTTGCTGGTGCGGCTCGCCCAACCCGCGCCAGCGTTTCGCTGCGTTTCGCTTCCCCCCTCCCCCACTTCGGCCTTCAGTTCTACACTATAGCCCTGTGCTTATCTCGGCGGTGGTCGTCGAATGGCGATGCCCGACCTTGCGCGGCACCCGATAAAAATCCTGCGAGTCGTCGCATTGTCGATTTCATTCGCCTCTCTAGAAACAAAAATACCGCAGCGCAAGGGCTACTGAATCTTGACAAGAGGGAGTGAAACCTCGGCAATCGTGCCCTGCCCGTCCGGCTTGCGTCGCAGGCTGATCGATGCCCCATGCTGCGCGGCGATTTCCTTCACGATCGCCAGCCCCAGTCCGTGCCCTCCCGGCGCCGCGCCCGGGGCCCGATAGTATGGCGTGAACAGCTTGTCCAGTTCTCCGGTCGGGATGGGCGGGCCATCGTTCGCCACTGACAGCAATACGCGGTCGGCTCGCCGCACGAAGCGCACCAGGATCTCGCCATCCGGCGCCCCATGAACGGACGCGTTGTCGATGAGGTTCTGCAGCAGGCGCCGTAGCTGCGTCGGTTCTCCCCACACGCATATGTCCCTTTCGGCGTCGAGGCTGATTGCCTGGCCGCGCCGTTCGAGCAGTGGATCGAGCGTGCCGATCACGTCCTGGCAAAGCGCGAGCAGCGATACCTCCTGGGGGATGTAGTCGTCACTGCGCGCTGTGATGCGGCTCAACGTCAGCAGTTGCTCGGCCAGCTTGCTGGTGCGGCGTGCGCCGGCCAGCGCCAGCGCCAGTGACTCGCAGCGCTCGCCCTCCCCCGCCGCCTGCATTGCATTTTCGATGTGCAGCTGCACCGCGGCAATCGGCGTGCGGATCTCATGAGCGGCAGCATCGATGAAGCGCTGCTCGCGCTCGAATGCGGCCTTGATGCGATCGAGCAAGCTGTTCAGTTCCTGGATGATGGGCGCCAGCTCGACCGGCGTTTGCGGCAGGTCGACGCGATCAAGCGAATCAGGGCTGCGGGCGGCGATGCGCACAGCCAGTTCCTTGAGCGGGCGCATGCTGTAGAGCAGAACGAAATTCACCGCCACCAGCATCAGCAGTCCGCCCACGAGCAACGGGGCAGTGATCGACATGCCGATGTATTCGGCAAGCTCGCCCCGCACTTCTTCCTTTTCCGCCGTAAGAATCCAGGTACGCCCCGAGCGCAAAGCGAACACTTCCCAGAGGATCTCGCCGACCTGGTGGGTGCTGAAGCCCGGCTTGAACCCGGCCAGAGGTGCGTCCGGCGCCGATGCCGACCTGGCCAGCAATACCCCGTCGTCGCGCCAGACCTGGAAAGCGATCTTGGTTTCGTAGCGGTGTCCGACGGATTCTGGAGCCTCGCTTGCCGATGTCTCGAGTTCCGGCGGCAGCGTAATGATCAGTGGATGCGTGACTGTCGCGGTAGCGAGCTCCTGCGCCACCAAGGCTTCCAGCACCCGGGCCGACGTGGCCAGGCGCGCGCTGAACAGCTCTTCGGACTCGTGTCGTGCAACCAGCTGGGCGACCACACCAATGCCGCTGAAGATCAGAACGATGCAGGCAAGCGTGGTGCCGACCAGACGCCGCCGGCTCGAATAGGTGCGGGCGCTGCGCGCTTTCATACGCCCACGTCGCCAAGGCGGTAGCCGACACCGCGCACGGTCTTGATCGCCGCTGGCGCAAGCTTCTTGCGCAGGTGGTGAACGTGAACGTCGATGGTATTGCTCTCGGCCCCCTCCCCCCAGCCATACAAGGATTCCTCCAGCTGCGCGCGATTAAAGACGCGCAGCGGATGCTCGGCGAGCTGCTTGAGCAGCATGAACTCGAGCCGCTGCAGCTCGACCGGCTTGCCCTGCCATGAAGCGCGCAGGCTTTCTACGTCCAGCACCAGGTCGCCGCGTTCGATCCGGTTCACCGGCCGGCCGCCATGGCGCCGCATCAGGACCCGGAGGCGCGCCAGCAGCTCATCGAGCTCGAAGGGTTTGACCAGGTAGTCGTCGGCGCCAAGGTCGAGCCCGCGGACCCGGTCGCGCATCGCGTCGCGTGCCGACAGAATCAGGATTGGCACATCCCTGCCGCCGGCCCGTACCTGTTCCAGCACGCGCGTCCCGTCGAGATCGGGCAGGCCCAGGTCGAGCACCGCGGCATCGAAGTCGTTGTCGCGCAGCGCAGCCACCGCCGAAGCGCCATTGTCCACATGCTCGACCGTGTAGTGGGCGCGCCGTAGCGCCATGACCAGGCCGCTGGCAAGCAAGGGGTCGTCTTCGACCAGCAGCAGCCTCAAACCTGCGCTCCCTCACGTAATCCACTCACTTCTTTCCTTCCGCAATCTGGTTCAACAGTTGCCTGATCTCGCCACGGCGGCCCTCGTCGGCCAGCTTGCGTCCTGGGCGGTCCGGCGCTTGCAATGCCTTGCGCAGGTAGCGCTCTGCGCCGGCGGCATCGCCCTTTCGAAACAGGAAATCGCCGTAGAAATAGTTCGGATCGATGCCATCAGGATTCACCGCCAGCCCCTTCTTCAAGTATTCGTCGGCTTTGGCCTTGTCGCCGAATCCGATCGGCCACCCCGGTACCTGGTAATACAGCGAACCCAGGCTGGTATAGGCGGAGCCTGCGAGCGCATTCGGATTGATCGCGAGTGCCTGTTCGAGCGACTTCCTGGCGTTCTTGACGTACTTGAGCGCGCCGATTCCTCCCTTTGCGCCTGCATAGGTGGACTCGACGATAGCGTACCAGATCAGCACCTCGGCATTGCCGGGATTGCGCGCAGCCAGCCCTTCGCTTTCGGCCTGCAGCCGCTGAAATTCCGCCTCCTGCCGGTCGGCCGGGGTCTGGTACTTGGCCTGTTCCCAGCCTTGCTGCATGCGGGCGACGTCTTCCGCAGGTCCGGCCCAGGCCGCTCCTGCCACCATTGTCGCAGCCGCCAGCGCCGCGATCGATTGGAACATGGTCTTCATCGTTTTCTCCTTTGTACTACGTTGTTATTACCGAGGCAAATATTTCCGGATTTGCAGCAACTGTTTGCGGATGGCCTTGTCGGGAATGCCGGGCACCAGCTTGTTCACCAATACAAAAAAGCGCTCCGCAGTGCCGAGCGTGTGCGTTGCCGACGTTCCCGACAGGAAGGCCATGAAGGCGTCCGCCACCGCGTCCGGCGTGTCCTCGGCCGTGCGCAGTTCTCGGTTCATTGCGTTGACCGCCGCGCTGTTGATCGCCGTGCGGGTGGCGCGCGGCGAGAAGTGGCGCACCGCAACCGTCGAATCGGCGCATTCGCGCCGCAGCGCCTGCGAGAAACCGGCAAGCCCGGCCTTGGCGGCTCCGTAGGCGGCGAAGCCGGGAAAGCCGAGCGAACCGAATACCGAGCCGATGTTGACCACCTGGGCCGCCGGCGCCGTGCCAAGCAGGGGCAGCAGCTCGCGCGTGAGCAGCATCGGCGCCAGCAGGTTGGTCTCGATCTGGGTACGGATGTCGGCTGGATCCTGGGTCTCGAAGGCGTGGAAGCTGCTCACGCCGGCGTTGTTGACCAGCAGGTCGATTCCGCCGGCGGCGCGGACGGTGGCTGCGATTGCGCTCAAGGTATGCTGCTCGCACAGGTCGCCGCACACGATCTGCACGTCGCAAGCGCGCAAGGATTCGGCCAGCGCCTCGAGCGCGGTGCGCTGGCGGCCGACCAGGATCAGCAGCGCGCACTGCGGCGCCAGGCGCTTCGCGATCGCCGCACCGATACCGCCGCTGGCGCCGGTGAGCACGGCGCGGTAGACGCCTGTCTTATGTGCCGCCGCCATCTCAGCCCGCCTCCGCGAACAGCTGTTCGCCACGCGGCAGGCTGCGGAATACATTGCCGTACAAGCCGTACATCATGCGCGCCATGTGGATCACGGCCTCGCAATCGGCCTCGTCCTCGAGCCGGTTCATCAGTTTCTCGAAGAAGGCCACATGCTCGAGATCGAGGCTGCCGTGCGAGCTGAGGTAGCTGAACGCTTCGGCAGGAAGCGCCAGCGCCGACTGGATGCTGCCGGCGGCGTGGGTGGCCAGCGCCGTGCTGGTGCCTTCCAGTACATGCACCATCCCGAAGAAACCGACCGGGTTGCCGCGGTCGACCTGGTGGTAGGCATAGGCCACCATCAGCTCGGTGCTGGCATGGGGACGGGCGCGCCGCACCGCCTCGGCGTCGCCGCCGCAGGCACGGATATCGGACAGGATCCATTCCTGGTGGCCGACTTCCTCTTCGATGTATTCGGCGATCGCCTCGCGCAGCCATTCATGGCGCTCGCCCAGGCGGCTGCCACAGGCCATCAGCAGCGGCACCGTGTGCTTTACGTGGTGATAAGCCTGGGACAGGAAGGCAATGTACTGGGATGTCACGACCTGGCCCCGGAGGGCGTCCTGGATGATCGGGATCGCGAACATCTCCTGGCGCTGGGCCTCGGTGGCGGATTGCAGTTGGTCGAAAAAATTCACGTCAGAGCTCCGGTTGGTCGAACAGGGATGCGATCTCGTTCGCATGGGTAGTGTGGATGGCGGCGCGGCGAAGGCGCCCGTTGGAAGTGAGCAGGCCGGCGGCCGGCGTGAACGGCGGCACCGCGCGCCAGCGCCGCAGCTGCGCGTAGTCCGGCAGCTGCGCATTGGCGCGATCCACCGCTTCTTGCAGCTGGACGAGGGTCAGCCCGGGCCGGGCCGGCACCAGCAAGGCGCCGAGCCAGGGCTGGCCCTCGCCGACCACGATCGCCTGTGCGATGGCGCCGCTGCCCAGCAAGGCCGCTTCCGGCCATTCGGGGGAAACGTTGCGTCCATAGCCGGTAATCAAAATATCCTTCTTGCGGCCGTCGACGAACAGGAAACCGTCGGCATCGAGATGGCCGAGGTCGCCAGTTGCCAGCCAGGGACCGTCCTGGACCGGTTGCCCGAGATAATGCGCCGCACAGCCCTCCACCAGGATTTCGCCGTCCCCTGCAATGGCCACGCGCCGGTGCGCCAGCGGACGCCCGACGCTGCCGTCACGCTCGGCGCCCGGCAGGTTCAGCGCCACCACCGAAGCACACTCGGACAATCCATAGCCCTCGTACACCGGAAAACCGCGCGCCCGCGCCGCTGCCAGCAGCTGGGGCGGCATTTTGCCGCCACCGACGGCGACGAAGCGAAGGCTGGCGATGCGCGGGTCGTCCGGCGCGCTGGCCGCGACCAGCGCCTGCAGCATCTGCGGCACCAGGGTAATACTATGCGGCGCGTAGCGCGCAATCGCCTCCAGGCAAGCCACGGGATCGAAGCCGCTGGCGCCCTGCATGCCGGTCTCGGCGAGCGGCGGGCAAATGGTGGTTGCGCCGCTCAGCAGCGCCGTATAGGGACCGGCGATATTCTCGAGCAGCACCGCGAAGGGCAGCAGGCACAGGTGGCGTTCCAGCCCCAGCGGCGCCACACCTTCCCGCAGCGCGGTGGCGACTTCCCATTGCCGGGCGGCCGAGAGGCACACGCCTTTTGGCGCCGAAGTCGTGCCGGAGGTGAAGGTAAGCTTCTGCACGCCGGTAAGATTCACAGCGTGTGGCGAACGCCGGGTTTCGCACAGCGCCAGCGGGCCATCCACGGCGAGCACGGCATCGAAGCCGAGCGCCGCGCCCTGGGCCGGGTCGGCGCAGAACAGCGCGCCGACGCCGCTTTCAGCGATCACGTGCATCCACTGCTGCGGGGTGAAGAACAGCGGCAGCGGTACCAGGGTAAGGCCGAGCACCTGGGTGGCGAGGTCCACCATCAGCCAATCGGGTGAGTTGTCAGCAAGGATGCCTACCGGCGCCTCCGGCCGGGCGCGTGCCCGCAGGACAGCGCAGAGGTCCGCGAGCCGCTGCATCAGTGCGGCGCGGTCGAACTCCCGGCGGCCGTCAGTCAGCAGGACGGCGGTGCCGGGAAGCGAGTCGAGCAAGTTCTGTATAACCATAATGTATGTCGCCAAACATGACTTGGGGATGGGTGTCGTAATAGCTGCCCCACTGGGAGCCGCCGCCGGGCAGGCGCGCCGGATCGGCTACGGCCAGCGCCTGGGGCCGCAGGTGCAGGCGGCCGAAGGAATTGAGCAGGCTGGTAGTCGCGGTGAAGGCCACGATGCGCAGGCCCAGTTCGTGCAGCAGTGCGGTGGTGCCGACAATGAGCGCGCGCGCCGCGCCGGGATGGGTGGCGGCCAGATTGCCAACTTCGACGATGTCGCCGCGGGCGACGGGCCGTTCGAGGCGCGCCCCGACCGCGGCCTCGATCGGACCGTCGAGGTAGCGCTCGAGAAACAGGGGCGCGGCGCCCGCCAGCGAATATCCGAGTGCCGCTTTCCAGGCGCCATCGGCGTCGCGGCAACCCACCAGGGTGTCGCTGAAGTGCTCGATATGCGCGCCGTAGTTGCGCAGGAAAGCCGCGGCGATGAAGGCTTCGAGCCCAGCCCTTCCCGGCTCGCCCCGTTCGAAGCGCTCGAGCGCGGCGCGGGCCTGGCAGCTCGGTGCCGGCGCCGCCTCCCGCATTGGCGGATCCGAGACCTTGAACATGATAGTGTGCCTTTACTTGAAACTGTTGCAGTGGCACAAGACTATGGGACGAACATTAACCCGAGATTAAGCGCGCGTCCGCTCTGGCACACCACGGGGGGAGTGGGTCCGAAGCGACGGCTGGCGCGACAGAGACACACATGCTTTATGCGCGGGTCGCCTCGGACGGGCAATGCTGTGCTCAATCGGCGCTCACGGAGCTGAACCGCGTTTCGCCAACGCCCTCAACTGTACGCAATGCACGGATGTGCGCCGGCGCCTAGCCGGAGGTGCCCGCCGCGAGCGCCTTCAATCTCGCCATGTCAAGCACGGTAATGTCGCGCTTGTCCACGATAAGCCAGCCCTGGGACTTGAAGCGTGTCAGCAGTCGACTAACGCTCTCGATGGTCAAGCCAAGGTAGTTGCCTATCTCCTCGCGCGACATGCGCAGTTGCAGGCAGGTAGACGAATAGCCGCGCGCAGCATAACGCGACATAAGGTTAAGCAGAAAGACGGCGAAACGCTGTTCCGCCCGCATGTTACCGAGGAAGAGCATGACATTCTGCTCGCGCGTGATTTCCTGGCTCAGGATGCGATGAAAGTGACGCAGCAGCGCCGGTACTTCTGCAAACAGTTCTTCCAGCCGGGCGAACGGAATTTCGCATACTTCGCTGTCCTCGAGGGCCACCGCATCGCAGTGGTGACTGCCGCTGATGGCGTCCATCCCAAGCAACTCGCCCGCCATCTGGAATCCGGTGATTTGGGATTCTCCAGCCGAGTTGACTTGATAGGTCTTGAAATGCCCGAAACGGATCGCGTAAAGCTGACGGAAGGGATCGCCTCGCCGGTACAGGTGCTGGTCGCGGAAAACGCGGCGGCGAAGGCCGATGATCATGTCGAGCCGGTCGACGTCGGCGTCACCGAGTCCCATCGGCAGGCACAGGGCGTGCATGCTGCAGGCACCGCAGCTGGCCTTGAGCTTGGGCGCATCGATCATGATCGGCGCAATCATCGGCTTGGTGGCGTGATGTAAGAGGAGCAGCCCATTGTAGGCGTCAATACACGCCTTGGGCCATCATGTTGCTAAATCGTCACAAGCGCTGAGGGCAAAACACCTCGGGTCGACTTGCGTAGAGAAACGCCGTTCCTTTAAAAAGGCGCTGGCAAGCTTCTAGCGCTTGAGCTTGAGAACGCGTCAGTAGCTTGTTCCAAGGCATTTATGGAAAGTCATTTTGATCTGCGTCAATGACGGGCTATTTCAATCCCCCGTATCGTTGCGGCATGGCTTCCCTCTCTATGAATGCTGCCGCCCCTAGCCATTGCGCTGTTTGCGCCCGCATCGCTTTCCTGTTCATGCTCACCCTGCCGGCTGGCGCCGCCATGCCCCGGTCGCCGCCAAGCGCGCCCGCGCCAGGAGCATGGACACCCATCGATGCGCGCCAGCTGATCCCGCGCCTGTACGGCGCAAGCCACATGTTGTGGCTGTCCGATGGTCCGGTGCGCGCGCGCCTGGCGCTGCGCCTCTTGCGCGGCGCACGGGAGCACGGACTGGATCCTGCCAACTACGACGTGGACCGGCTCGAACGCCGCCTGGACGAGCCGCTGGACAGGACCGCCGCCATCGCCTTCGACCGGGAGCTCAGCACCGCAATGCTCCAGTACCTTGCCGACCTCCACGCCGGCCGGGTCGCGTCGGCCTATCGCCAGGTGCCGGGAACAGACCGCGGCTTCGATCCGGTGGACCGCCTGCACCAAGCCCTCCAGGAAGGCGGCCTCGAGGACGTAATCGAGGCCGCAGCGCCGTCCATCCCCCTCTACGGCCGGGTCAAGTCCGCCCTGGCGCGCTACCGGGACATGGCCCGCAGTGCACCGCACTGGGCCGCACTTCCCCACCCCTCCCCGGCGGTCGCGCCGGGCGACGCCTATCCGGGCAGCGCCCTGCTGCGCGAACGATTGCGCCTGCTGGGCGACCTCGACGGCGTGACGGAGGCGGACGACGGCACCTACACCGCGGCGCTGGCGGCGGCCGTGCGGCGCTTCCAGGCACGCCACGGCCTTGCCGAAGACGGCATCCTCGGTCCCGGGACGGTCGCGGCCCTGTCGGTACCGCTGTCCAGGCGCGTCACGCAGCTGGCGCTGACGCTGGAGCGCCTGCGCTGGCTGCCGCCCATTACCAGTGGGCGGGTGGTGGCAGTGAACGTGCCGACCTACCGCCTGTGGACCGTCGACGCGCGCGACAACTACGCCGCGCCTTCGCTGGAAATGCGGGTCATCGTCGGCACCGCCGCCCGGACCCAGACCCCGCTGTTCATCGGCGAGGTGCGCTACCTGGAATTCAACCCCTACTGGAACGTCCCGCCCAGCATCCAGTCTGCCGAGATCGTGCCCAGGCTTGCGCGCAACCCCGCCTACCTGGAACAGAACGACATGGAAGTGGTGGGCGCCGACGGCCGCCCACGCCAGCTGGCGCCAGCGGCGGCGCTGGACGCGCTGCGCGCCGGCAGCGCGCGGGTAAGGCAGCGTCCCGGCGCGCGCAACGTGTTGGGCGAGCTCAAGTTCGCCATGCCGAACCCGATGAACATCTACCTCCACTCGACTTCCGCGAAAGAGCTGTTCGGCCGCAGCCGCCGCGACCTGAGCCACGGCTGCATCCGGGTCGAGCGGCCGGCCGAACTGGCGCAGTTCGTGCTCGCCGACCCGCAGCGCTGGAATGCGGCGGCCGTCGCCGCCGCCATGGCCGATGGCCGCAACCGCAGCGTCTCCCTGCCGCGCCCCGTGCCCGTGATCCTGTTCTATGCCACCGCCCTGGCCGACCGCCATGGCCGCGTGCTGTTTTCCCAGGACATCTACGGACTCGATCCGGCACTGGCCGCCGCGCTGCACCTGGAATAGCACCGGGGCCCGCGCCGTCAGCCGGCGCGCGCCGCCAGCAGCTCGCGGGCGGCGGCGGCGAGGTCTGCGGCCATGTCGATGGCGGCGCTGGGATGCCCGACCGTGTTGGTCGCGGCAATGCGCGCCACGCCGGCGGCCAGCAGCGTTTCGTACGCATCCCCGGCGAACAGCGGATGCACCACGACGCACACCGGCGCCGCCATGCCGGCCTCGCGGATGCGCGCGGCCGCCGCCAGGGTCCGGCCGGTGGAGGCGATGTCGTCGACCAGCACCGGCGTGCAGATCCGCCATGGGCCCGGCTCGGGAACCGAGACCGTCACGTCGCGGTCGCCGTGCCGGTCCTTGTGCAGGGTGATCCAGGGACAGCCGATCGCGGCCGCGACCCGCGCCACCCACTGCGCGCTCTCCTCGTCGGGTCCGACCAGCACCGGACGCGGGACCTCGGCCGCGATCCACTGCGCCAGCCGGGGCGCGGCATGCACCACCCGGGTCGGGATGGCATACACCTGGTCCAGGCTGGCGAACCGGTGCAAGTGGGGATCGACCGTCACCAGCCAGTTGACGGCGCTGCCCAGCAGGCGCGCGAAATGGCGCGCCGTGACGCCCTCGCCCGGCTGGAAGCGGGCGTCCTGGCGCAAGTAGGCCAGATAGGGCACCACCAGGCCGACCCGGCGCGCACCCAGTTCGCGCGCGACGCAGGCCGCCAGGCACAGCGGCACGAACTTGGCGTCCGGCCGGTCGAGGCTGCACACCAGCACCACCTCGCGTCCGGCCGGGTCCGACAGGAAACGCACATGGCTCTCGCTGTCGGGAAAGGCGCGCAGTTCCCAGCGGCCCGCTTCGAAACCGCCCTGGCGGCACAGCGCCGCCGCCATCGCCTCGTTGCCGGGCAGGGCGAACAGCAGCGGCGTCACGGCGCCTCCCCAATCACGACGATGTCCTGGTGTATATGGAGATAATCCATGGCGCGCGCCAGCGCGCCGGGCGACGCGGCGTGCACCGTGAACAGCGGCTGACCGCGGCTGACCGCGGTCCCGAGCGGCGCGCCGAACTCGACCCCGGCCACGGCGTCCAGCGGTGCGCCTGCTTGCTTGGCGACCCGCGCCAGGCGACGGTTGTCGACCGCGATGACGCGGCCGGCGCGGCTGGCGCACCACTCCTGGCGAAAGCCCGCCACCGGCGGCGTGCGCAGCCCGCCCTGGGCTTCGCAGATCGCCTCGAACTTGCGCCATGCGGCGCCGCTGTCGAGCGCGCCGCGCGCCATGGCCAGGCCCGCACCGGGCGCCGCCTTCCCCCCGAGCTCCAGCACCTCTCCCGCCAGCATCAGCGCGCGCCTGCGCAGGTCCGCCGGCGCAGCAGGCAGACCACGCAGGACGGCAAGCGCATCGTGTGCTTCCAGCGCCGGGCCGATCCCCCTGCCGACCGGTTGGCTGCCGTCGGTCTCGATCATCCTGAGCGTGAGCCCGAAGTGCAGGGAGACGACGTGGAACAGCCGGATCAGCGAGGTGGCGGCTGCGGCGGTGCGTACCTTGGCGCTCGGGCCGACCGGGATGTCGATCACGACATGGGTGGAGCCGGCGGCGACCTTCTTCGACAGCACCGACGACACCAGCGAGGCGTCGCCATCGAAGTCGAGCGGACGCGCGACCCGGATCAGGACGTCGTCGGCGGGGCTGAGCTGGACCGCGCCGCCCCACACGATGCAGCCGCCCTCGCGCTCGACCACACGCCTCATCTGCGCAAGGTCGAGCGTGACCGGCGCCAGGGTCTCCATGGCGTCCGCGGTGCCGGCCGGCGACGTGATCGCACGCGAGGATGTCTTCGGGATCAAGAGGCCGCAAGCGGCCACGATCGGCACCACCAGCAGCGTGGTGCGGTTGCCGGGCAGGCCGCCGACGCAGTGCTTGTCGACCACGGGCGCGCGCGGCCATGCCAGGCGCTGGCCGGCCTGCACCATCCCCGCCGTCAGCGCGGCCACCTCCCCCACTTTCAGGCTGCCGCCGGCGCAGGCGGTGATGAAACTGGCGATCTCGATGTCGCTGTACAGGCCGTGCGCGATCTCGCCAACGATGGCGCCGGCGGCCTCGCGGTCCAGTTCCTGGCCGTAGATCTTGGCGCGCACCAGCGCAAACGAACGGGCCGGCGGCGCTGCCGCGATCTGCGCCATGCTCCCCTCCGGCACGCGCAGCCGGCGCCAGGCTGTTTCGGACAGGCCGGCCTCTCCCTCGGGCAGCAGCGCCGGAGCGACCAGATTGACCTGCGCAACCACGGAACGCGCGCCGACCACGATCTCGGCCTTGCTGCCGGTGGCGAAGCCATGCACCGTGCAGGCGGGGCTGTCCGCCGCCAGGTACAGCAGCGCCGCGCTGCCGCTGTCGATGCCCATGCGGCGCAGGCGCGCGCCGAAGGCCCCGGTGTGGGCCGGTCCCGCCGACGGCCGCGGCAGGGCGGCGCTCACAGGCGCAGCTCCTGCAGGTGTTCCGGCACCAGGCAGTCCCAGTTCAGCTCATGCTTGATACGGTAGCGCAGGGCTTCGGAGGCGCCCGGCTCGCCGTGGGTGACGAAGGTACGGCGCGGCGCGGCGCCGAGTGTTCCGAGCCAGGCCATGAGGCCATCGCTGTCGGCATGCGCCGACAGGTTGTCCACGCAGGCGACCTGGGCGCGCACCCGCAGGTCCTGGCCGTGGATCCGCACCGTCGCGGCCCCGCCCACCAGCGCCGCGCCGCGCGTACCGCCTGCCTGGAAGCCGGCGAACAGGATGGTGTTGCGGTGATCCTCCACGAAGGCCTTGATGTGATGCAGCACGCGGCCGCCGGTGGCCATGCCGCTGGCGGAGATGATCACCTTGGGTCCCTGGCGGCGGTCGAGCTCCTTCGATTCCTCGACCGTGTTGATGATGGTGGCGGCGCGGCACATCGCCTCGCACTGCGCCTGGTCAAGACGGTGATCGGCGCGGTGCCTGCGGTAGATCGCGGTGGCGTCCTTTGCCATCGGGCTGTCGAGGAAGATCGGGAGAAAGGCCGGGATCGCCCCCGATTCCTTGAGCCGGTGCATGGCATACAGCAGGTTCTGGGCACGGCCGACGGCGAACGCCGGAATCACGACCACGCCGCCGCGCGCGCTGGTCTCGCGGATCGCGGCGCCCAGGGCCAGCATCGGATCGCGCTTGTCGTGCAGGCGGTCGCCGTACGTCGACTCCACCACCACGTAATCGCTCGCTTCCAGCGGCGCCGGGGCCAGCATCACCGGATCGTCCGAACGCCCGAGGTCGCCGGAAAACGTGATGCGGCGACGGCCATCGTCGAGCGCGACGCTGGCGGCGCCCAGGATGTGCCCGGCGCGGCGGAATGTCGCGCCCAGTCCGGGCGCGACCGCGACATGGCGATCGAAGGAAACCGGGGCGAGCTGGCGCAGGCAGATCCGCGCGTCCTCTTCGGTGTACAAGGGCAGCGCCGGGCTGTGCCGGGTGGCGCCATGGCGATTGAGGAAGGCGGCGTCCTCCTCCTGCAGGTGACCGCTGTCGGGCAGCAGGATGCGGCACAGGTCGGCCGTGGCCTCGCTGCATAGGATCTTGCCGCGAAAACCGGACTTGACCAGCAGCGGCAGGTAGCCGCTGTGGTCAAGGTGCGCATGGGTCAGCACGACCGCGTCCAGCCGCGCGGGGTCGAGCGGCAGACGTACCCAGTTACGCAGGCGCAACTGCTTGTACCCCTGGAACAGTCCGCAGTCGAGGAGGATGGAGGCATGCTCGCCGCTGACCAGGTATTTCGACCCGGTGACGGTACCTGTTCCGCCGAGAAATTGAATGCGCATAAAAGCTTTCAAGTGGTGAAGCCCGGGCGGGCTGGCCAGTATGATCTTAGATGCTCGGCAATTCTCGGATCATTGATTTACATCAAATTACTCCGTCATTGTTTCTACGGGCGAAGCAGCGAGCAGGCTGGCCCTCCCTGTTCAAGGCGTCGCCGCCGCGGCCGCGGCCTGTGCGCCGGCCGCGTCGATCGTGATGATGCCGTCGACGGCGGTTTCGAACACGGTACGCATGCGTTCCTCACTGCCGCGCAGAGTGGCTTGTTGGCCAGCACGATGTTGCCCGATTCATCGGCGGCCAGCATCGGGTCGCGGCTGGCGCGCAGCAGCCAGCCGAGGCTGGCCTCGGAGACGGTATCGGTTTGGGTCGGAAGGGTGCGCACCCGGACAATCCGAGACCTTTCCGGTGCCGAGCTGAACCCGCTGCTGTATCTCTGCCGGTCTTCAAAATTCACGAGTTTTTTGATCTCCGTCAAATCGGATTCTGACTTTCCCCAGGTATAGCTTTACAGTGATTCAAGGCGTTCATCGATAGCGTCCCGCTGCTGTCGCCCTGGCGCCCCCTCTCATCCTGAAAGGAGCTCACATGTACAAGACGATCGTGGTCCACGTCGATGGCGGACCGGACCAGGACAGCCGCCTGCGCGCCGCCGCCTTGCTGGCCAAGGAACATGGCGCGCACCTGGTCGGCAGCGCCGCCACCGGCATCAGCTGGGTCAACTATGCGCTGCTGGCCGGCTCGGCCGGCGTGCCGGTACCGGAACCGGAATCCGATTTCCATGGCCTGCGCGAGGCGGCCCGTGCGCGCCTCGACGCATTCCTGCGCGCGGCCGGACGGCTCGGTGTCGACTCGCTCGAAACGCGCATGGCCGAGGCCGATCCGCGCGACGCCCTGCTGCTGGAGTCGCGCTACGCCGACCTGGTGGTGCTCAGCCAGGAACACGCCGGGGCGCCGGCGCCTGCCCTCGCGGCGCAGGCGCGCCACCTGCCGGAGTTCCTCGCGCTGCGCGGGGCGCGGCCCGTGCTGGTGGTGCCGGCGCGCTACGAAGATGCGGCGATCCCCGGGGCCGCCGTGGTCGGATGGGACGGCAGCATGCAGGCCATGCGCGCCATTGCCGCCGCCCTCCCCCTGCTGCGCCGCGCAGAGAACGTCAAGCTGGCCCTGATCAATCCCGACCGCCTGTCCGAACTGCATGGCGAGGACCCGGGCGCCGACATGGCGCTCTACCTGGCGCGCCACGGCGTGCGTGTGGAGGTGGTGTGCGAGCGCACGAACCTGCCGGTGGGGGCCGCGCTGGCGGCGCTGGCCCGTGACTGCGACGCCGGCCTGATGGTGGCCGGCGCTTTCGGCCATAGCCGCTACCGCGAATGGGTGCTGGGCGGCGCCACCCGCGAACTGCTGGAACGCGCCCCGGTCCCGCTGCTGCTCGCGCACTGATCCATGGGAAAAGCCGAACACCCGATTCCCCCCAGCGAACTGCAGCGCGAGGGCAGTACCTGGCAGGGCGGCCGCCATGCGGACACGGCCGAGTGGGATGCCGGCCGCGCCACCGCCGACCTGGTCCTGAACGCCTGGCTCGGCCGGTTCACCGCCCATGTGTCGCCGGCCGCACTGGGACTGGCCTGGCAGGACTGGGCCAGCCATCTCCTGCTGTCACCTGACAAGGCGCTCGAGCTGGCCTTGCTGGCCGGCGTCCACCTGGGGCGCTGGGTACAGTACGGCGCGACGGCGGCCTGCACCGGCGGGGCGGCGCCCCCACCAGTCGCGCCACTGGCGCAGGACAAGCGTTTTGCCGACCCGGCCTGGCAGTCCTGGCCGTGGAACATGCTCAGCCAGGGTTTCCTGCTGAGCCAGCAGTGGTGGCACCGGGCGACCTGCGGCGTCCCCGGCGTCTCGCCCCACCACACCGATGTCGTTACTTTCGTCGCGCGCCAGATGCTCGACGCCGTGGCGCCTTCAAACTTCCTCGCAACCAACCCGGTCGTGCAGCGGGTCACGGCTGCCAGCGCCGGGCGCAACCTGGTCAACGGCATGCTGCGCGCCGCGCAGGACGCCCGCGATGCGCTGGGGGGCGTCCGCGCTTCACCCGGCTGCCTGCCGGGGCGCGACGTCGCCCTGACGCCGGGCCGGGTGGTGCTGGCCAACCGCCTGATCGAGCTGCTGCGCTACGATCCCGCCACGCCCACGGTCCATGCGAAGCCGCTGCTGTTCGTGCCGGCCTGGATCATGAAATACTACATCCTCGACCTGTCGCCGCAGAACTCGCTGGTGCGCTACCTGGTGGAACAGGGGCACACCGTCTATATGATCTCCTGGAAAAACCCGGATGCGGCCGACCGCGACCTGTCGCTGGAAGACTATCGCCGGCTGGGCGTGATGGCTGCGATCGAGGCGATCGTGGCCGAGACCGGGGCTCCCGCCGTGAACGCCTGCGGCTACTGCCTGGGCGGGACCCTGCTGGCGATCGCCGCGGCAGCAATGGCGCGCGACGGCGATGCCCGGCTGGCCAGCATGACCCTGCTTGCGGCCCAGGTCGATTTCACGGAACCGGGCGAGCTCTCCCTGTTCATCGACGACAGCGAGATCCGGTTCCTGGAGGCGGCGATGTGGCAGCAGGGCTACCTCGATACGCGCCAGATGGCGGGCGCCTTCCAGCTGCTGCGTTCGAACGACCTGATCTGGTCGCGGCGCTTGCGCCAGTACCTGCTCGACCTGCCGAACCAGGATAACGATCTCGCCTCGTGGAATGCGGACGCCACCCGCATGCCCTACCGCATGCACTCGGAATACCTGCGCAAGCTCTTCCTGAAAAACAGCCTGGCCAGCATGCGCTACCACGTCGACGGGCGCCCGGTGTCGCTGACCGACATCCACTTGCCGGTGTTCGCCGTCGGCACCCGCACCGACCACGTCGCGCCGTGGCGCTCGGTCTACAAGATCATCGCGCTGACCGACACCGCGGTCACCTTCCTGCTGACCTCGGGTGGCCATAACGCCGGGGTCGTATCGCCGCCGGGGACCCCGCGCCGCAGCTACCAGATCGCCAGCCACGCGCACGACGCCTCCTACATCGATCCGGACCGCTGGGAGCGCGACGCCGCTGCGCACGAAGGCAGCTGGTGGCCGGCCTGGGAGTCCTGGCTGGCCACCCGTGCGGGCCCACGGGTAGCCCCGCCGCCGTCCGCAGCCGGGCTGGGTCCGGCGCCGGGCAGCTACGTGCTGGCGCCATGAACGACTCCAACCGGACGGCGTTCACAGGGCTGTCCGACGCCGAAGCCGGGCGCCGGCTTGCGCAGGACGGCCCCAACGCCCTGCCCGACGGCGGGCGCCGCGGCTGGGCCGCGATCGCGCGCGACGCGGCGCGCGAACCGATGTTCCTGCTGCTGGCCGGCGCCGCCCTGCTCTACCTGATGCTGGGCGAGCCGCGCGAAAGCCTGTTCCTGCTGGCCATGGTCTTGCTGATGCTCGGCATGACGCTGTACCAGGAGGGCAGGACCGAGCGCGCCCTGGCCGCCCTGCGCGACCTGAGCGCGCCGGCGGCCACGGTGCTGCGCGGTGGCCAGCGCCGGCGCATTCCCGCGTCCAGCCTGGTGCGCGGCGACCTGCTGCTGCTGGCCGAAGGAGACCGGGTGCCGGCCGACGCCCTGCTGCTCGACGGTGGCGGCCTGGCGGTCGACGAGTCGCTCCTGACCGGAGAATCGGTGCCGGTGGCCAAGCGGCCAGGCCCCGAGGACACCCCTGCCGCCGAACCCGGCGGCGAAGCATCCTGCTGGGTATTCGCCGGCACCCTGGTGGTCCAGGGCGAAGCACTGGCGCGGGTCGGCGCCACCGGCGCGCGCAGCCAGCTGGGACGGATCGGCGCCGCCCTGGCGACCATCGACGCGCCGCGCGGACGCCTGCAACGCGAAACGCAGAGCCTGGCCCAGCGCCTGGCCTTGCTTGGCCTGGGCGTGAGCCTGCTGCTGGTGCTGGTGATCGGTTTGCGTGGCGGCGGCTGGCTGCAGGCGCTGCTGGCCGGCGTGGCGCTGTCGATGTCGGTGCTGCCGGAGGAATTTCCGGTGGTGCTGACGGTTTTCCCGGCGATCGGCGCCTGGCGCCTGGCGCGCCGGAACGTGCTGACGCGGCGCCTGGCCGCGATCGAGATCCTGGGCTCGACCTCGGTGCTGTGTGTCGACAAGACCGGCACCCTGACCGAGAACCGCATGGCGCTGCAGCGCCTGTGGGCCGGCGGCGCCGGGCAGGAGTACACACCGGGCACGGCGCTGGCGCCCGCCTTGCGCGCCCTGCTCAGCGCCGCGGTCCACGCCAGCCGCCCGCGCTCGCCCGATCCGATCGACCGCGCGCTGGGGCTTGCCGGGCTGCCCGGGGAAGCGGGCGACGGCGCCGCGCCCGTCTTGCTGCGCGAATACGGCCTGAGCGCAAGCCGGCCCGCCCTGATCCGGGTACGGCGCGAGAACGGCGGCATTGTCGCCGCCGCCAAAGGCGCGCCGGAAACCGTGATCGCCATGTGCCGGGAGGGCGAGCGCGCGGCGGCGCTGGCCGCCGCCGCCGCCATGGGCCGCCAGGGCCTGCGCGTGCTGGCGGTTGCCGAGGCGCGCGGCCTCGCGCTGCCGCTGCCGGAGGACCCGGCTGCCTTGCCCTACCGCCTGCTCGGGCTGGTGGCGCTGGCGGATCCGCTGCGCGACGATATCCCGGCCGCCGTGGCCGACTGCCGGCGCGCCGGCGTGCGTGTCGTCATGATCACGGGCGACCATCCGGAGACGGCGGCGGCGATCGCGCGCCAGGCCGGTCTCGAAAATGGCGCCACGCTCACCGGTCCCGAGATCGCGCGCCTGGCGCCGCCGGAGCTGGCGGCCAGGCTCGACGGCGTCGCCGTGTGCGCGCGCATCGTCCCCGAGCAGAAGCTGGCGATCGTCCGTGCGCTGCAAAGCCGCGGCGCGGTGGTGGCCATGACCGGCGACGGCGTGAACGACGCACCCGCCCTGCGCGCCGCCGACGTCGGCGTTGCCATGGGACGGCGCGGCACCGACGTTGCGCGCGAGGCGGCCGAACTGACCCTGCTGGACGACCGCTTCGCTTCGCTGGTCGAGGCCTTGCGGGCCGGACGGCGCATCTTCAGCAACATGCGCAAGTCGATGGGCTACGTCACCGCCATCCACGTGCCGATCACCCTGCTGGCGCTGCTGCCGCCCCTGATGGGCTGGCCGGTCCTGCTATTCCCTCTGCACATCGTGTTCCTGGAACTGGTCATCGATCCCGCCTGCTCGCTCGCGTTCGAGAACGAACCCGACGACGCGGACCTGATGCGGCGCCCCCCACGCCCCCATGGCGAGGCGCTGCTGGGCCGCGCGGCGATCGTTTCCGCACTGCTGCGCGGCCTGTGGGCGGCGCTGCTGGTGGTGGCCTGCTACGGCGCCGCCCTGGCGGTGCTCCCCGAGGGTGCCGCGCGCGCCACGGCCTTCAGCGCACTGTTGCTGTGCAACCTCGGCTTGCTGTTCTCCTATCGCCAGCGCGGCGGCAGCGCTGGCGTGCACGCATCGGCAAATCCCCTGTTCGCGGCCATCGCCGGCGTCGCCCTCGCGCTGCTCGCCCTCTGCCTGTTCGTACCGGCGGCCGCCTCCCTCATGCGCTTCAGCCCGCCGCCGGCGGAATGGATCGCCGCGGCGGCAGGCGTGGCCGTCCTGATGATCGCCGGGATCGAACTCGGGCGCCGGCGCTGACGCCGTGAGGGACCTCAGCGCGCCTGTACGCCCAGCCGCCGCATCCGTGCGAACAGGCGTTCCGCAGCCGCTGCGTCGAGCGCGCCGGTGCTTCCCACGATGGTGCTGCGCACCGGCTCGATGCCGGCAAAACCAAGGATGTTGCGGCGCATCAAGCGCAGGCTGGGGGCGCCGTAGAACCAGCGATACAGTAGCGCCGGCATGCCCATGCTGACCACCAGGCGCGCGCTGCGCCCGCCCAGCAAACCGGCGCGCAGCGGATTGCGCGGCGCCGGATCGAGCGCGAAACCGGGCCGTGCGACCTGCTCCAGGAAACCCTTGAGCAGGGCCGGCATGTCGCCCAGCCAGAGCGGATAGAAGAACACCAGGTGCTGGGCCTTGTGGATCGCCTCCTGGACCGCCGCCACCCCGGGGGGCGGCGTCCCGTGCTGCCAGGCGTCCTGGCTGGTCAGCAACGGCAGGCCCAGGCGCGCGGCCTCCACCAGCTCGACCTGATGGCCGGCGGCGCGCGCCCTCGGCGTAGCTGGCCGCCAGCGCATGGCACAGGTGGGCATGTGCACAGTCGGGATGGCCCTGGATGATGAGAATGCGGGTTGCCATCAGTGCGCCTCCTTGCCGAGCTCGAGCGTCATCTCCAGGGTCCCCTCGGGCCCGCTCTCGAGCCGGAAGCCGCAGGCGCGCGCCAGCGCGTGCATGCGCGTGTTGTCCGCCAGCGCGGCGCCACGCACGCGCGCCAGGCCGCGCTGGCGGCAATACGCCAGCAGGCGCTCCATCAGCAGCCGCCCCAATCCCCGCCCCTTGAGGTCGGAGCGCACCACCACCGCGAACTCGCCCACGGTGTTGTCGGGGTCGACGATGACGCGCGCCACGCCCAGCGTCTCGGCGCCGGCGCTGGCGCCACGCGTGGCGATGAAGGCCATCTCGCGCGCATAATCGATCTGCGTGAAGCGCGCCAGCTGGGCCGGCGGCAGCTCGCGCATCATGCCGAACATGCGGAAATGCACGTCTTCCGGGCTGAGCGCGTGGAAGAAGGCCTGGTGTGCCGCCGCGTCCTCGGGGCGGATCGGGCGCAGTGTCAGGGGACCGAGCGCGCTGTCGACTTCGCTGGCCAGCTCTTCCGGATAGGGCAGGATCGCCATCCTCGCCAGCGGATCGGCGCCGGGCGCCAGCGGGACCAGGCGCATGCGGGCGTCGAGCGCTACCGCGCCCCCTGCGTCGGCCAACAGGGGATTGATATCGAGCTCCACCAGCTCAGGCAGGTCGACCACCATCTGCCCGACCCGCACCAGGACCTCGTAGACGGCGTCGAGGTCGGCGCGCGGGTGGTCGCGAAAGCCAGCGAGCAAGCGCGCCACCCGCGTCCTGCCGACCAGGTCGGCGGCCAGCACCCGGTTCAGGGGCGGCAGGGCGACCGCCTGGTCGGCGCTGACTTCGACCGCGACGCCGCCCTGGCCGAACAGCACGACCGGTCCGAACACCGGGTCGGTCGCGACCCCGACGATCAGCTCATGCGCCTGGGGCCGTCTCGCCATTGCCTGCACGGTAAAGCCAGCCAGGCGCGCGCCGGGCCGGCCGGCGCGCACCCGCGCCAGCATCGCGCGCAGCGCCGCGGCCAGCGCCGCCTCGTCGGCGATATCGAGCGCCACGCCACCGACGTCGCTCTTGTGGACGATGTCGGGGGACAGGATCTTGAGCGCCACCGGATAGCCGATCGCCCGCGCCGCCATACCTGCCTCGCCGGCATCGCGCGCCGTCGCGGTGCGCACCACATCGATGCCGTAGGCGGCCAGCAAGGCCTTGGCATCGGCTTCCCCGACCGCCGTCTCGCCGCGCGCGAGCATGCCGGCAACCAGCGCGCGCGCGGCCGCCCGGTCGGGCAGATCCGCCGTAGCGGCCGGCGGCGACTCGGTCAGCATGCGCTGGTTGCGGCCGTAATCGACCAGCTGCTGGAAGCCGCGCACAGCCTCCTCGGGCGTGTCGAACACCGGCAGGCCGGCGTCCTGGCACAGTGCGCGTGCCTGGGCGACGCTGTCGCCGCCCAGCCAGCAGCACAGCACCGGCAGGCGGCCGGCGCGCATCAGCGGCAGCAGCGCACGCGCAATGTCGGCGCTGGGCACGATGGCGGTCGGCGCATGGATGAACAGGATCGCGTCCGTATCAGGATCGTCCATCAGGGCCTGCAGTGCGAGCGCATAGCGCTGCACCGGCGCGTCGCCGACGATGTCGACCGGGTTGCCATGCGACCAGGAGGCAGGCAGCCCCCCCGACAGCGCCGCGATGGTGCGTGGCGCCAGGACGGCGAGCGCTCCGCCGCCGTCGACCAGGGCGTCGGTCGCCATCACGCCGGGGCCGCCGCCGTTGGTGAGGATGGCCAGCCGCGCGCCGGCCGGGCGGCGCGGCTGGCCCAGGATGGCGACCGCGTCGAACAGTTCGGCGGTGGTGAAGACGCGCAGCATGCCGGCGCGGCGCAGCGCGGCATCGTAGACACGGTCGGCGCCGGCCAGCGCCCCGGTATGGCTGAACGCGGCGTGCGCGGCCTCGGCCACGCGGCCCGCCTTGACGATGATGGTCGGCTTGGCGCGCGCGGCCCCACGTGCGGCCGACATGAACTTGCGCGCCTGGCGCACGCTTTCGGCATACAGCAGGATGGCGTCCGTCCCCGGATCACCCGCCAGGTAGTCGAGCAGGTCGCCGAAGTCGACGTCGCTGCCGTCGCCCAGCGACACGAAACACGAGAAGCCGATGTGCCGGGCCCGGGCCCAGTCCAGCACCGCCGTGACCAGCGCTCCCGACTGCGCCACGAAGGCCAGGCGCCCGGGCAGCGCCGCCGCGGGCGCGAAGCTGGCGTTCAGGCCGATGCCGGGCACCAGCAGCCCGACGCAGTTGGGCCCGAGGATGCGCAGCAGGAAGCGGCGCGACGCGTCCAGCATCGCCTGGCGCAGGCTGCGCCCGTCCGGCCCGGTGGCATCGAGCCCGGCACTGAGCACGATCGCCGCCCGGCAGCCGCTACGGCCGAGGCTGGCGACGATCGCGGGTACCGTGTGTGCGGGCGTGCAGATCACCGCCAGTTCGGGTACACCCGGCAGTGCGTCGATGTCGTCGAATACGGGCAGGCCGGCCAGCTCGCGGTATTTGGGGTTGACTGGCCACAGCTCGCCCTGGAATCCAGCCCCGGTCAGGTTCGCGAGCACGGTCGCGCCGACGCTGCCGGGACGCGCCGAGGCGCCCACGACGGCGACCGAGCGCGCCGAGAAAAAGTGTTCCAGGTTCCGCACGCTCATGCGTTCGCTCCGTTCAGGAATCGGCATTGCGTCAAGCGTACGGCAACACTCGTCAAAAAATTTGACCGAGATCAAAATAGGCAAACAAAAACATGATACTGCCAATTTCGTCGTGGACGCCGGGCGCCGCCCGGCATACGCTGACGGCATCGTTCCTCTTCTGGGAGCCGCGCATGCCCTACAAGACCATCCTCGTCCATGCGGAGTCAGGCCAGGGCGCAGCCGAGCGCCTGCGGCTGGCGTGCCGGCTCGCGCGCCGTTTCGACGCCCACCTGATCGGCAGCGCGCCAACCGGCATTTCACGCTTCCTCCCGCCGCAGGTCGTCGCCGAGGGCGGGGCGGCCCTGCTCGCGTGCTGCGAGGCGATGCGGCGCGATGCGGCGGCCGGGCTTGCGCTGTTCAGCCGCGTCGTGCGCGAAGAAGGCGTGGCTTCGTTCGAGGAGCGGCTGGTCGAGGACGATGTCGACGGCGGCATGGCGCTGCAGGCGCGCTATTGCGACCTGGTTGTGGTCGGGCAAAGCAGTCCGGACACGCGCCCGCGCGGCACGCTCGGCGACGTGCCGGAGCACCTGCTGCTGCATGGCGGCCGTCCCTTGCTGGTGTTGCCCGCCGGCGGCTGGCGCGACGAACTGCAGGGGCCTGCGCTGCTGGCCTGGGACGGCAGCCCCGAGGCCACCCGCGCCCTGACGGGCGCCCTGCCGCTGCTGCGCGCCGCATCAAGCGTGACCGTGATGACCTGCGGCAGCGGCGACGCCGCGGCCGGCGATGCGGCGGACGCCTGCGGGCGCATGATGGGCTACCTGCGCCGGCAAGGCGTGACGGTCCATCCGCATCGCGCACCGGACACGCAGCATGTGGGCGCGACGATCCTGGCCGGGGCCGAACACATCGGCGCGACCCTGCTGGTGATGGGTGGCGCCGGTCAATCCCGCCTGCGCGAACTGCTGCTGGGCAGTACCACGGCAACTGTTCTGCGTTCCATGAGCCTGCCAGTCCTGCTAGCCCACTAAGCCTTCAAGGTTTTTGATTTATATCAAACATTTTTTAACGGCAGGCGCGGAAACTGAGGGTCGTCAATACATGTCCGAGGAATTGCGATGAGATCCCGCCGCCCCGTTGCTCCGAACCCGCAGGCGCTGTGCGCTGTCCTGCGCCATGCCCGCCGCGCCCTGTGCGAGCGCGTCGCGCAGGCACAGCAGGCGCCGGACACGCTGGCGCACGACTTCCCCGGCCTGGTGGCCGCCGTCGAAGCAGGGTTCCGCCGCGAAGAACTTGCCATGGAGGCGCTGCATGTTCCCGGACTACGCGAACGGCGGCAGCACCATGCGATCATCCTGGGCGCCCTGCACCATGTGCAGCCGGCGGTCGAGGGCGGCAACCTGGAACTGGGCCGCGAAGTCGTGCTCGCGCTGCGCGACCTGCTCGAGCTGTCGCGCCTGTCCGCCGATCTCGTGCTCGCCATGTCCGCCCCGCAAGCGCAGGCGTCCGCCCGCCCTCCGTCCGGCGTGCGCGGCCCGGCGGCGCGCCGCGGCATCGCAGGCTGAACCCCGCATTCTTCCCCTAACTTTCATGGAGCCACCATGGCCTACCGCAGCATCCTGGTACATGTCGACCAGTCCCGCCACGCCCCGGCCCGCTATCGGATGGCGGCGGCGCTCGCCGCCGCGCACGGCGCGCGCCTGCTCGGGCTAGCCATGAGCGGGATCCCGCGCACGGTCTTCCCGGAGGGTTTCGACGCGCCGCCCGGAAGCCTGTGCGCCAGCTACTTCGCGCCCCTGGCCGCGCAAGCGCGGCATGCGCTGGACGGTTTCGAAGCACTCATGCGCGACAGCGGCACCGCCTGCGACACGCGCCTGATCGACGATGGCGCCGACGACGGCCTCGCGCGCATGGCGCGCTTCGCCGACCTTGTCGTGGTCAGCCAGGACGACCCCGACGAAGCCCTGACCGACGGCGCGCTCTGCCTGCCCGAGTACCTGATCCTGAACAGCAGGCGGCCCGTGCTGGTCGTTCCCCGCTCCGATCCGGCGCCGGATCCGGCGCCGCATGTCCTGCTCGCCTGGGATGGCGGCAAGGAGGCCGGCTTTGCCGCCTGCGCCGCCGTACCGCTGCTCAAGCGTGCGCGCGCCGTCACGGTCGTGCGGCTGGCGGAAGATGGCGCGGACGGCCTGCTCGCGGAACACGAGAACACGGAACTGCGCGGCTACCTCGGCCTTCACCGCATCGCGCCGCGCTTCATGACCGTGCCGCCGTGCCACGACCCCGGCAGCGATCTGCTTGACATTGCGCGCGCGCACGGCTGCGGGCTGCTGGTGATGGGCTGCTACGGCCACACCCGCTGGCGCGAGCTGTGCCTGGGAGGCGCCAGCCGCACCGTACTGGCCGACGCCGCCATCACGCTGCTGCTGGCGCACTGACACCCCCTCGCCATGCACATGCGTGAAGGGCGGGGCGAGCGGTTCGCGGGGGCGCCGGCGCTCGGCGCGGAGCCTGTCACGGCGCCGCCGGACGAGCGCCTGCCGGTACTCGGCCCTGCCTTCAGTGCCTGCGTGCTCATCCTCGGCATCTGGGACCTTGTCGCCAACGGCTCCCAAACGCCGTCCAGCCTGCTTCTGCGCCTTGCCCTGGTATTGCTGGGCATCCCGGGCTATGCCTGGCCGGGCGGCGCGGCATCCACGCTTGGCCGCTGGCTGCTGGTGTTCACCACCCATTCGCTGGCGCTGGTAGTGAATGCGGTGTCGCTCGCGCACGGCCTGACCGAAGCCATGCCGGTCCTCGTGATCTCGGTGCTGGTGGCCGGGCTGGCCGAGAGCCGCCCCCGCCGCTGCATCGCAATCCTGCTGCCGTCCGCCCTGTTCCACGCGATTGCGGGTGCACTGGTGCTGCCCCAGCTGGTGTGGCTGGCCAGCGTCGCCGCCAGCGCCGTCGCGGTGGCCATGGCGATGCTGATCGCCGCCGCCAACGGCAGCATCCGCGAAGCCGCCTGGCGCCATGAGCAGCAGTTGCTGCATGCCTGCCGCTACGACAGCCTGAGCGGCGCGATGTCGCGCGCCTACCTCACCGAACTGGCCAGGCGCGATGTATCGCTGGCGCGGCGCCATGCACGGCCGCTGGCGGTGGCGATGATCGACATCGACCACTTCAAGCGCGTCAACGACACCCATGGCCATGCGACCGGCGACGCCGTCATTCGCTCACTGGTCGACACCTGCAGGGCGAGCCTGCGCCAGGACGACTACGTGGGACGCATCGGCGGCGAGGAGTTCGTCTGCATCCTGCCGGAGACCGGCGTGGACGAGGCGTTCGCCTGCGCGGAGCGGATCCGCACGAATGTCGAAGCGTCTCTGCTGGCGGCAGCCGGCGGCCCCGTCCGCTTTACCGTGAGCATCGGAGTCGCCGTGCTGTGCGGCCACGACGGCTGGGACGCCCTGCTGCGCGACGCCGACGAAGCCATGTACCGTGCAAAGGCGGGCGGACGCAACCGGACGACAGTGGCCTCCGACGCACGCTGCGACGCCTGCGCCTGAAGCGCTGGCGCCGCGGCACCCTTCATGCCAGGTACTGGCCGCCATTGACATCGAAGGTGGCGCCCGTGATGAAGCCTGCATCTTTGCCTGCCAGGAACGCGACCATGCGCCCGATATCGGCCGGGGCGCCCAGGCGTCCAACCGGGATCGCGGCCACGATCGCCTGCAGCAGCTCGGGACGGACCTCCGCCACCATCGCGGTGTCGCAGTAGCCGGGCGCCACCGCATTCACGGTGACGCTGCGGGCGGCGTTTTCGAGCGCCAGCGCCTTGGTGAAGCCGAGGATGCCCGCCTTGGCGGCCGCATAATTGCACTGCCCCGCCTGGCCCTTGCGGCCATTCACCGAACTGATGTTCACGATGCGGCCGAAGCGCCGTTCGCGCATGCCCTCGATGACCTGGCGCGTGACGTTGAACATCGAACCCAGGTTGGTGTGCATCACGCGCCACCATTGCTCCTCGCTCATCTTGTGGAACATCGCGTCGGCCGTGATGCCCGCGTTGTTGACCAGGATGTCGACCGGCCCGAGTTCGGCGCCGACACGGGCGACGCCGTCGCGGCTGGCCGCGGCGTCGGCGACATCCCAGCGGTACACGGCAATGCCGGTCTCCTGCGCCATGCGGCGCGCCCCCGCCTCGTCATGGTGATAGGTCGCCGCTACCCGGCAGCCTGCCTCGCGCAGCGCCTCGGCGATGGCCAGCCCCAGGCCGCGGGTCCCGCCGGTGACCAGTGCAATCCGTTCCATGTTCTCTCCTTGTCCTTGGTTGGTGATCTCAGCCCTGCCGCATGGCGCTGCCAAAGCGCGCCAGCGCCAGCCCGAACAGCGCGGCGCCGATCGCGGCCAGTGCCAGGAACGGCCGCCAGACGACGTCCTTCCCGGCGCCGCGGAACAGGATGGCCTGGCTCAGCTCGACGAAATGGGTGGTTGGCGCCAGCAGCATCGCCTCGCGCAGCAGCCAGGGAATGCTTTCGCGCGGCGTGGTTGCGCCGGACAGCATCTGCAGCGGCAGCAGCACCAGGATGACCAGCAGGCCGAACTGCGGCATGCTGCGGGCGACGGTCGCCATCAGGATGCCCAGCGACGTGACGGCGAACAGGTGCAGGGCCGCGCCCGCGGCGAACAGCGGGATCGTTCCCTGGATGCCGATATGCAGCAGCGCCTGCAGGATACCCAGCAGGGCAAGCAGCGCCGCCAGCAACACCACCGTCCCCATCGACCACTGCTTGGCGAGCATGATTTCGGCAGCGCTGACCGGCATCACCAGCAGGTGTTCGATGGTGCCGTGCTCGCGCTCGCGGATCAGGGCGGCGCCTGCCAGGATCACGCCCAGCATGGTGATGTTGTTCACCAGTTCCATCAGGCCTCCGAACCAGGCCGGCGCCAGCGCGGGATTGAAGCGCGCGCGCATCGTCAGCTCGACCGGGACCGGCGCCGCCGTACGCACGCCCTGCAGGTAAGTCGCAATCTCTCCCACGGCAATCTGCTGGACGTAGCTGCTGCCCGTGAATGCCTGGCTCATGCGCGTCGCGTCCACGTTCAGCTGCAGCTCGGCGGGACGTCCCGCCAGCACGCGGCGCTGGAAACCGGCCGGGATGACCAGCACGAAGGTCGCCATCCCGCGATCCAGGCGCGCGTCGGCCTGCACCAGCGAGATCGGCTCAGGCGCGAGGAACTGCGGCGGCGAGAAGGCGCTGCGCAGGCGCAGCGACAGCGGCGAACCGTCCTCGTCGACGATGGCCAGCGCGGCCCGCGCCAGTGTGTCAGGCTGGGCGGTGGCGGCGATGTACACGGCGCCGCTGAAGGTGTATACGATCAGCAGCAGCATGACCGGATCGCGCACCAGGCTCCACCATTCCTTGATGCCGAGGCGCCAGACCTTGCGCAGCGAGACCATGTTCAGCGCTCCTGCTTGGGCAAGGCCGCGATCGCGAGGCAGAGGATGACCGGGAGCGCCGCCAGCAGGGCCGCGATGTCGCCGGCCAGTTCACGCAGCCCGAGCGCCTTGCCGAACACGCCGCGGCTGATGGTCAGCATGTGCGAGGCCGGGTAGGCTTCGCCGATCGCGCGTGCGGCCCCCTCCAGCGCAGCCACGGGATTGATCAGGCCGGCGTACTGGATGGCCGGGATCATGGTGCCGATCATGGTGAAGAAGATCGCCGCGATCTGGCTGCGGGTAAAACTCGACGCCAGCAGGCCGATGCCGGTCGAGCAGAAGGCATAGGCCAGCGCCGCCGCGGCCAGTGTCGCGAAACTCCCGGTAAGCGGCACCTGGAACAGCGTCACCGCCAGCAGCACCATCAGGAGGAAGTTAAGCATCGCCAGCACCACATAGGGAGCCTGCTTGCCGAGCAAGAATTCGCTGCGCCGCACCGGTGTTACGTAGAGGTTCACGATCGACCCCATTTCCTTCTCGCGCACGACGGCCAGCGCCGCCTGCATCGCCGGCATCATCAGCAATAGCAGCGCCATGATCCCCGGCACCATCGCCGGCAGGCTGCGCACGTCCGGGTTGTAGCGGAAACGCGTCTCCACCGAGACGGGGGGCGTGGGAGGTGTGACGCCTGCCTGCCGCATCCGGGCCGCCAGCCATTGCTGGTGCATCCCCTGCAGGTAGCCTTGTACCGTTTCAGCGCGCATCGGCATGGCGCCGTCGATCCAGGCTCCGACCTGGGCCGGGCGGCCGGCCGCGGCGGCGCGCGCGAAACCGGCCGGGATTTCCAGCGCCAGCGCCAGTTCGCCCGAGCGCAGCCGGCGGTCCATGTCGGCGTCGTCCAGCAACGCCGGGCGTTCGACGAACCAGCGCGAGCCCGACAGGTTGAGCGCGTAGTCGCGGCTGAGCGAGGTCTGGTCGCGGTCCAGCACCGCGTAGCGCAGGTCCTCGACATCCATGCTGATGCCATAGCCGATCACCACCATCAGCAGGAGCGAACCGAGCAGCGCGAGCGTGGCCCGCACCGGATCGCGGCGCAGCTCGAGCGACTCGCGCCAGCAGTAGCTGCCGGCGCGCCGCCACCAGCCCCCTGCTCCGCGCCGCGCGCCGGCGCCATGCGTGTCAGGTGGCGGCGCTGCGGGCGCCGCCGCTTCGCCGCCGGCCTCGCGCAGCCACCCGATGAATGCCTGCTCCAGGCTGTCCGCGCCGCGCTCCCGGCGCAGGGCTTCCGGTGTGCCGCTGGCCAGCACCCTGCCCGCATGCATCAGCGCCACCCGGTCGCAGCGTTCGGCTTCGTTCATGAAATGGGTGGAAATGAAGATCGTGACGCCGTCGTCGCGCGCCAGGCGCAGCATCTCGGCCCAGAAGCCGTCGCGCGCGACCGGGTCGACGCCGGAGGTCGGTTCATCGAGGATCAGCAGTTCGGGGCCATGCACCATGGCTACCGCCAGCGACAGGCGCTGGCGCATGCCCAGCGGCAGGCGGCCGGGCAAGGCGTCGAGCACGCCCTCCAGCCCGAAGCGCTGCGCGGCGTCGGCGCAGCAGGCCTGCACGCGCGCCTCCGGCAGGTCGAACAGGCGCGCGTGCAGCAGCAGGTTCTGGCGCACGCTCAGCTCCTGGTACAGCGAAAAACCCTGGGACATGTACCCGACGCGCAGGCGCGCGGCGCGCGCGCGGCCGCTGGCCGGCTCGCCGAACAGGAGCGCCGTGCCCCCGCTGGGTGCGAGCAGGCCGGACAGCATCTTCATGGTGGTGGTCTTGCCGCAGCCGTTGGAACCGATGAAGCCGAAGATCTCGCCGCGCCCGATGCTGAAGCTGACGTCCTGCACCGCGGCGAAATCGCCGAAGCGGCGCGACAGGCCGCGCGCCTCGACCGCGGGAGCGCCGCCGGGCGCCGGCGCGGGCCGGGCGGCCGCCAAAGGCCGGTAGCCGGCGCGCCGCTGCGCCGGCAGTAGCGCAACGAAGGCCTGCTCCAGGGTGGTGCTGCGGGTGCGCTCCAGCAGCCCCTGCGGCGTGTCCGCCGCCAGCACCCGTCCGGCGTCGAGGGCGACCAGCCAGTCGAAGCGGCGCGCCTCGTCCATGTAGGCGGTGGCGACCAGTACGCTCAGCCCGGGACGCTGGCTCCGGATGGCGGCGATCAGGTCCCAGAACTGGGCGCGCGCCAGCGGATCGACCCCGGTGGTCGGCTCGTCCAGGATGAGCAAGTCGGGCTCGTGGATCAGGGCGCAGCACAGGCCCAGCTTCTGTTTCATGCCGCCCGACAGCTGGCCGACCGGACGACCGAGGAAGGGATGCAGGCCGGTACTGCGGGTCAGCATGTCGATCCGGGCGCGCCGCTCGGCCGGGGCCTGCCCGAACAGGCGTGCGAAGAACTGCAGGTTTTCCTCGACCGACAGGCTCGGGTACAGGTTGCGACCCAGTCCCTGCGGCATATAGGCGATGCGGGGACAGGCCCGGCGCCGGAACGCGCCATCGGCCATGTCCCCCCCCAGCACCCGCACGCGGCCCGCGCGGATGCGGCGCGCGCCGGCCAGCACCGCCAGCAGGCTCGATTTGCCGACGCCGTCGGGGCCGATCAGGCCCACCATGCGTCCGGCCGGCAAGTCCAGGTCGATCCCGTCGAGGGCGACCGCCCCGCGATAGCGCAGCGCCAGCCCGGACAGCTGCGCGACCGGCGCCGGCTCCGTTGTCACGGCCGGCTCCGCAGCGCCAGCTGTGGCGGCCAGGGACTATTGCGGTCGAGCCTGATCCAGGCCACGCCCGGCACACCGGCCTTGACCTGGCTGGCATATCGCTCCAGCACGCCGCGATCGACCTGGGCCTTGACCCGGAACATCAGCTTCTGCCGCTCGCTGGCGGTCTCGACGGATTTGGGCGTGAACTGGGCCACGCTCGCGACAAAGGTCACCGTGGCCGGCAGCACATAGCCGGGAGCCGCGTCCAGCTGCAGCCTCACCTCGCTCCCGAGGGCGACGCGGCCGGCCGCCGTCTCGGGGATGAAAAAGCTCATGAAGACGTCGGTGAGGTCGACCAGGTTCAGCACCTTGCCGCCGCTGCCCAGCACCTCGCCCGGCTGGGCCACGCGGTACTGGATCCGGCCGGCGCGCGGCGCCACCAGCACGCTGTCGCGCAGGTCGGCGTCGATGCGCGCGGTGGTCGCCGCCGCCGCGGCCACGGCAGAGCGCGCTCCCACCACCTGGGTCTGCGCCGCCTCCACCGCGGCGCGCGCGGCGTCCTGCTGCGCGCGGGCGGCGCTCAGGGCCGCTTCCGCGCCGCGCATGCGGGCCTCGCTGTCGTCCAGCTCCTGCACCGCCACCGCGCCGGCCGCGGCCAGCGTGGTGGCGCGCTTCAGGCGCCGCGCCGTCGCGTCGAGCTCGGCCTGGCGCTGGAGCACGACGGCGCCGGCCGCCGCCTCGTCGCTGCGCCGCATCGCCAGTTGCGCAAGCGCGCCGGCAACCGCGTCGCGCGCCTGCTGCTCGCGCGCCCGGGCTTCGTCGCGCTGGGCCTGGAGCGACTGCAGGTCCATCCGCGCCAGCACCTGCCCTGCGCGCACAAGGTCGCCCTCGTCGACCAGCACCTCGCGAAGGCGGCCGGGAGACTTGGTCGCGATGTCGACCTCGGTGGCTTCGATGCGCCCGTTCCCGCTGACAAAACTGGGGCCGGGCCCCTGGGGCTGCGACCGGCGCCAGGCCTGCGTTCCCCCGATCGCGAGCGCGAGGACCAGCAGCACGCCGCCGGCGCGCCACCAGCGCTTGCGGCTTGCGCCCGCCGACGGCGTGGCACGCCGCCCTTCCACCGCCATGCCGTCGTCACGCTTCATGAAGCCGCTTCGGCGGGGCAACTGCGCGCCAGCGCTTCGGCCGGCGTGGTGGCGCGCGGCGGACGCAGGACCATCACCGGCACCGGCGCGGACGCGAGTACGGCCTGCGTCACGCTCCCCGCGAGCAGCAGGCTGACACCGCGCCGACCGTGCGAGGCCATGAAAATCAGGTCGCAGGCCTGCTCGCGCGCCGTGTCCACGATCGTCTCGGCCGGATAATAGGACAGCTTCGCCAGCGCAGTGCAGGCGATCCCGGCGGCGCGCACCTGTGCGGCGACCGCCTCCACCATGGTCCGCGCATGGTCCAGCAGCACGTCGGCCTGGGGGCCGGGATCGACCAGCATGGCGCCTTCGATCGACGGCAATACGGTCTCCGGTACCGCGACCGACAGAGTCAGGATCTCGGCTCCGCAGGCCCGGGCCAGTTCGATCGCCGCCGGCACGGCGTGTCCGGCGACGGGCGAACCGTCGGTCGGGAGCAGGATGCGTTTGTACATGATCTTCTCCTTTTGCATGTGCGCCTAGCGATGCACCATGACCGGAATCGCGCTGTGGACCAGCACCTTCTGTGTTTCGCTGCCCAGCAGGAGTCCGGCGATGCCCTTGCGGCCATGCGACGCCATGACGATCATGTCGCAGCCCCGTTCGCGCGCGGTGGCGATGATGGCCTCGTGCGGACTGTCCGACACGACCTGCGCCATGGTGCAGCTCACCCCGGCATTGCGCGCAGTCGCTGCGATCTCGCCGAGCAGGCGCTGCGCCCGCGCCTGGACTGCCGTTTCGTATTGCTGGCGGGTCTGCTCGATCATCTCGGTACTCGCCGTCAACGCATGGAATTCGGGAATGGCGGTCATCGCCACCACCTCGGCCCCGACGGCCCTGGCAAAGTCGACACCCGCCAGAATGGCATGCCGGGAAGCTTCAGATCCGTCGGTGGGGAGCAGGATTCGCTGGTACATGACAATCTCCGTGAAGTGTTGACAGCAGTGTGTAGCGGCGCATCAATAATTTGTATGACCCAGATCAAATATCTACAAATTGACTGTAAAACTGCGATGCACACTCTCCGGCCAGGCTGCACAATCTTAGGTACACGACGCGGCCGGCAAGCGACGCAATGTGCGCGCATGATGGGTGCATGCATCGGTGAAGGTCCGCCAGTCACGCCAAGCCGCAATGTCGGCGAACGCCCTGGGCTCGCGTCCGGAACAGGTACTTGTGCCGCATATTCGGAAAGGAACAGAACATGTTCATCGAACGGGTTTGCATCGCCAGCGATGGCTCGGACCTGGCAGTGCGCGCCGCGCAGATGGGCGTCCTGCTGGCGCGCTCGGGCGCCGGCCGCATACTGGCGGTGGCGGTCGCCCAGCCGCACTTTTCTGCGCCGGATGGCGCCACGCCTCTGCCTGATGCGCAGAGTGAACTGGAGCGGGCGCGCGCCGCAGCCCAGGCCCATGCTGCGACGATATTGCGCATCGCTCGGGACGAGGGTGTCAGCTGCGACATCGAAACGCCATTGTCGTCGACGCCAGGCGTCGAGATCGTCCGGCTGGCGCAGGAATATGGCTGCGACTTGATCGTGATGGGCACGCATGGCCGCAACGACGCCGCGCCCCGCTTTGCCGGCAGTGTCGCCCAGTACGTGCTGGCATGGTCGCCCATTCCCGTGCTACTGCTGCGCGACCCGCGCGACGCGGCTCCACCTGACTATCGGGAAAGAGAAGCCAGCCAGGCAACACGGACGGTGGCCGGGAAATGATTCAGGGCACGATGGCGACCTTTAGGACGCCATCCGTCTGGCTGGCGAAGAGCGCATAGGCCTCTTCGATGCGCGCAAGCGGGAACCGGTGCGTAACGAGCAGGCGCAGGTCGAGGCGGCCGGAAGCGAGCGTGTTCATCAGGCGCTGCATGCGGTGCTTGCCGCCGGGGCACAAAGTGGTGATGATCTTGTGGTCGCCCAGGCCGGCAGCGAACGCATCCAGCGGCAAGCTCAACTTGCCGGAGTAGACCCCGAGGCTGGACAGGGTCCCCCCGGGGCGCAGCGCGCGCAGGCAGCTTTCAAATGTCTGCTGGGTACCGAGCGCTTCGATGGTCACATCGGCGCCGCGTCCGTCGGTCAGGCGCAGGATTTCGTCGACCGGGTCTGTTTGCCTGAAATCGATGACGTGGTCGGCGCCCAGTGTTCTGGCCATGGCCAGCCGCTCGGGCACCGTGTCGACAGCGATGATGCGGCTGGCGCCGCGCAGGCGCGCACCCGCCGTCGCGCACAGGCCGATCGGCCCCTGGGCGAAGACCGCAACGGTGTCGCCGATGCGGATGCCGCCGTTCTCGGCGCCGCCGAAGCCGGTACTCATGATGTCGGGACACATCAGGACCTGCTCGTCGCTCAGGCCGTCGGGAATCGGCGCCAGGTTCGCCATCGCGAAGGGCACGCGCACATATTCCGCCTGGCAGCCGTCGATCGTGTTGCCGAAGCGCCAGCCACCCATGGCGTGTCCACCACACTGGGACTGGTGCGCTTCGAGGCAGGAGTGGCATTGGCCGCAGGGCGTGATGGCCCCGACCACGACCCGTTGGCCGATCTCGTAGCCGGCCACCCCCGCACCGAGCTCCGCGATGACGCCCACCGGCTCGTGGCCGATCGTGAGGCCCGGCTGGACCGGGTATTCGCCCTTCAGGATATGAACATCGGTGCCACAGATCGTGGTCATCGTCACCTTGACCACCGCTTCGCCGGGTCCGGCCTGGGGTACCGGTTTGCGCTCGAGTGCGATGCGCCCGGGACCGGTGAACACTGCTGCATCCATCATCTGCATACGATTTTCCTCCACCTTGCGCCCACACGCGGTGCGTCTGGGGCAAGACACGCCAGCATTTGAGTGAACGAGCAGTCTGCTTCCTTCGCTAGGAAATGTATTTGATATAAGTCAAATTGCGGGAGGAACAAAGGGAGTGAACAAAAAAATAGCCTTCTGAAACAGAAGGCTATTTGATCGTTATCAATCCCCTGATGGGGAAAGAGATATGCTGGAGGCGAGGACGGGAGTCGAACCCGTCTAGACGGCTTTGCAGGCCGCTGCATAACCGCTTTGCTACCTCGCCAGATTTCATCTTAGCTGAGCTGACCCGGCCGGTTATGTGCCGAATCAACCGAGAAGTAAACGTCTTCTCTAAATTTGGAGCGGGAGAAGAGTCTCGAACTCTCGACCTCAACCTTGGCAAGGTTGCGCTCTACCAACTGAGCTACTCCCGCATTGGAGTACAACGTGTCGTAAAACCTTTGGAGCGGGAGAAGAGTCTCGAACTCTCGACCTCAACCTTGGCAAGGTTGCGCTCTACCAACTGAGCTACTCCCGCATTGGAGTCTTACTGCTTACTACGCCTGGCGCCAGTTCGCTTGGGGCAAACTGGAGCGGGAGAAGAGTCTCGAACTCTCGACCTCAACCTTGGCAAGGTTGCGCTCTACCAACTGAGCTACTCCCGCATACAGAACAACGATTATCACAGAACTTTGACATTTTTTCAAGATCGCTTCGTGCCGTGCAATCTCAAATCTTGGAGCGGGAGAAGAGTCTCGAACTCTCGACCTCAACCTTGGCAAGGTTGCGCTCTACCAACTGAGCTACTCCCGCTTTGTCTTTCATCCTGCTGCGTTGTTGTCGCAACAGGCAGGCATTATAGAGATTCTATTCCGTACGTCAAGGATGACACGGAACATTTCTTACAAGCTTCCGGCTTTTTCCTTAATCAATGGCCAAGCCCGGCGCAGATAATAGAACATCGACCAAACGGTCAGCACGCCCGCCACCCACAGGAAGTACTCGCCCCAGTAATGGGTATCGATCCCGAGGATCACGTCATGGAACAGCAGCATCGGGATTGCTGTCATCTGGGCGGCGGTCTTGATCTTGCCGAGTGAGCTCACCGCCACCGACTTGGTGGCGCCGAGCTGGGCCATCCACTCGCGCAGCGCGGAGATGGTGATTTCGCGGCCGATGATGATGAAGGCGATGATGGCGTTCACGCGGTCCAGCTGCACCAGCACCAGCAGCGCGCCGGCCACCATCAGCTTGTCGGCCACCGGGTCGAGGAAGGCGCCGAAGGCCGAGGTCTGGTTCCAGCGCCGCGCCAGGAAGCCGTCGAACCAGTCGGTGATGGCGGCGACGATGAACACCAGGGTCGCGGCCAGGTTGCGGTCGGCCAGCGGCAGCCAGTGGGTCGGGAGATAGAAGACGCCTACAACCAGGGGAATCAGCGCTACACGTAACCAGGTCAGGAGAATCGGGATGTTGAAAGGCATAGGGAAAACGCTGATTACGGGAATGAAAAGTTTGGGCGACAGTCTACATGGGTATTGCAAATTGGACTAGGTGACTCGTCTGTATGTGCTCAAGGGGAGAGGCGGCCCAAAAGAAAACCGGGGCAAGCGCCCCGGTCAGGAATCAGTGCAACTGGCGGTAAATCTCTTCCGCCAGCGTACTCGAAATGCCCTCCACCGACATCAGGTCTTCCACGCTGGCGTCGATCACCCCGCGCAGGCCGCCGAAGCGGGCCAGCAGGCGCTGGCGGCGCTTGGCGCCGATGCCTTCGATCTCTTCCAGCCTGGAAGCCTGGCGCGCCTTGGCGCGCTTGGCGCGCATGCCGGTGATGGCGAAACGGTGCGCCTCGTCGCGGATCATGGCCACCAGCATCAGGGCGGCCGATTCCTTGCCCAGCTCCTGCGGCGCGCGGCCGTCGGCGAAGATCAGGGTTTCCAGGCCCACGCGGCGCCCTTCCCCCTTGGCCACGCCGACGATCATCGAGATGGATAAACCCAGCTCCTCGAACACCTGGCGCGCCATCTCGACCTGGCCCTTGCCGCCGTCGACCAGCACGATGTCCGGCATGACGCCCTCGCCGTTCGCCACCTTTTCATAACGGCGCTGCAGTACCTGGCGCATCGCGGCGTAGTCGTCGCCCGGCGTGATGCCGTTGATGTTGAAGCGGCGGTATTCGCCGTTCTGCATCTGGTGGTGGTGGAACACCACGCAGGACGCCTGGGTCGCCTCGCCCGCCGTGTGGCTGATGTCGAAGCACTCGATGCGCAGTTCGTCGAGCGTCTCGGCGTCCAGGTTCAGCACCTCGGCCAGTGCGCGCGTGCGCGCCTGCTGCGAACCCTGCTCCGACAGCAGGCGCGCCAGCGAGATCTCGGCGTTTTTACACGCCAGCTCCAGCCACTGGCGGCGCTGCCCCTGCGGCTGGAAGATCAGGTTGATGCGGTGGCCGCACTGTTCGGCCAGGGCATTGATCAGCTCCGGCTGGTCGAACTCGATGTTCAAGATCAGGGTGCCCGGGATGAACTGGCCGGCATAGTGCTGGGCCAGGAAGGCGCATAGCACCTCGACCTCGAGCGGGCACTCACCGAGCGATTCGCCCACGTGGGTCGGGAAGTAGGCGCGGTCGCCCAGGTGACGTCCGCCGCGCACCATCGCCAGGTTGACGCAGGCGCGGCCGCCCTGCACCACCACGGCGATCACGTCGACGTCGGCGTCGCCCACCGTCTCCATGCTCTGCGCGTGCAGCACCTTCGACAAGGCCTGGATCTGGTTGCGGATGCTGGCGGCCTGTTCGAACTTCAGCTCCATCGCGTAGGCCTGCATCTTCTGCTCGAGATCGGCCAGAACTTCGCTCTGGCGCCCGCGCAGGAAGCGCGCGGCATTGTCGACGTCGCGCGCATAGTCTTCCGGCGCGATCAGGTCGACGCAAGGCGCACTGCAGCGGCCGATCTGGTGCAGCAAACAAGGTCGCGTGCGGTTGCTGTAGACGCTGTCTTCGCAGGTACGCAGCAGGAAGACCCGCTGCAGCAACTGGATCGATTCCTTGGCCGCCCAGGCGGAAGGAAAAGGACCGAAGTATTGGTTCTTCTTGTCCAGCGCGCCGCGGTAGTAACCCAGGCGCGGCGCCTCGCCGCCGGAGATCTTGATGTAGGGGTAGCTTTTATCGTCGCGGAACAGGATGTTATAGCGCGGCTTGAGCGACTTGATCAGGTTGTTTTCCAGGATCAGCGCCTCGGCCTCGCTGCTCGTCACCGTGGTCTCCAGGTGCGCGATCTGCGACACCATCATCGCGATACGCGGGCTCGACAGGTTCTTCTGGAAGTAGCTCGATACCCGGTTCTTGAGGTTGCGTGCCTTGCCCACGTAGAGCACGTTCTGGTTGGCGTCGAAATAGCGGTAGACGCCCGGCAGTGCGGGCAGCTTGGCCACAGTCGCCAGGACCTGCTCGCGCGCCGATTCGCTCGGCTGCACGGGCTGCGCGGCGTCGCCCTTCAATGTCGCTTTCAATTCTTCTTTCATGGCCTGCCAACTGTCCGGCCGCAAGCGCGGCGCGACGACTTCTGCTTTCCTGATCCTGGGTCTGGCGGCGCCGATGCACGCTGGTTTGGCTGCCGGGACCGGCATTGCCGCCCCGCCGCTTGCCGCATAGGCGACACCACCTTCATCCCGTGCGCCTTCCGGCGCGGGGAACTGCTCTTCCTTGCTCACGTCCTGCTCACTTCCAGCTTATGCGGTGCTGTCCTTGGTCACGATCACGAAGGCCACCGCATAATCCGCTTCATCGCTGATCGACACCTGCGCGCTCAAGCCCTGCGCGCGCATGAATTCTTCCAAAGCCCCACTGCACACGATCACCGGCTTGCCGCCGGGTGCGTTGAGCATCTGGGCCGAGCGCCAGGTCATGGGCATGCGCATGCCCAGGCCGATCGCTTTCGAGAACGCTTCCTTGGCCGAGAACCGGGTGGCCAGGAAGCGCAGGCCGCGCACCGGGTTCTTGGCGCTGCGGGCGTGGTATTTTTCCAGTTCCTGCGGGCCGAGGATCTTCTCGGCGAAGCGCGGGCCGCTGCGGGCAAGCGCTGCCTCGATACGCGAGATCTGGACGATGTCGGTGCCGACCCCGTAGATCATGGTCAGGCTCCCGCGCTCGCGTACTGCACGCCCAGGCGCGCCGCCACCATGATGGCCTTCATCTCGCGCACCGCGTTCTCCCAGCCGACGAACAGCGCATGGCCGACGATCGCATGGCCGATGTTCAGCTCGTGGATGTCGGGAATCGCCGCGATCGGCTGCACGTTGGTGTAGTGCAGGCCGTGGCCCGCATTCACGCGCAGGCCGCGCGACGCGCCCGCGTGCACGCCGACCTTGATGCGCTCGATTTCGCGCAGCGCTTCCTCGCCCTCGGCTTCCGCATAACGCCCGGTGTGCAGCTCGATCACGGTGGCGCCGACCTTCGCGGCCGCTTCGATCTGGGCTTCGTCGGCGTCGATGAACAGCGACACGCGAATACCCTCGTTCTTCAGCTGCGTGACCGCGGCTTCCACTTCCTTGTAATAGCGGATCACGTCGAGGCCGCCCTCGGTGGTGACTTCCTCGCGCCGCTCCGGCACCAGACACACGTCCTGCGGCTTGACCTGGCAGGCGAAGTCGATCATCTCGCGCGTGACGGCCGCTTCCAGGTTCATGCGGGTCGCGAGCAGCGGGCGCAGCGCCAATACGTCGGCATCCTTGATGTGGCGGCGGTCTTCGCGCAGGTGCAGCGTGATCAGGTCGGCGCCGGCCTGCTCGGCCAGCAGCGCGCCGCGGATCGGGTCCGGGTAGCTGGTGCCGCGGGCGTTGCGCACGGTGGCGATGTGGTCGATGTTCACGCCCAGGTCGATGACCGAGCCGGTAGGTTGCAGGAAGCTCATGGGTATCTCTTTATAACTGCATCAGGTCGATCAAAATCTGGCGCGTGTTGAGCGGCGCGCCGCCCAGGTGGTGCGCCAGCAGGAAGCGCATCAGCTGCTTGCTCTGCCCCTGCGTCACCGGGTCGCTGTAATCCTCGCCTTCCATGTCGAGCAGGGTCTTGCCCGTCACGACAGGCCAGACGTCGCTGGCCAGCGCTTCGCGCGCGCCCTTCTCCGGGTCGACCACGTAGTCGCGCCCCGGCTCGACCGGGGCACGGGTCGTGGTCGAACGTCCGAGGTCGGCCGCGACGCCAGTTTCCTTAAGTAAGGCCCGTTCGAACTTTCGCAAGACGATCGGCACCGGCTCGCCATGGGCCAGCTGGTTCAATGTCGAGACGTAGTGATCGAACAAGGCCGGATGCTTGTCGTCGCGCGCCAGCAGTTTCACCAAGAGCTCGTTCAGATAAAAGCCGCACAGCAGCGCGGTCTTCTCCAGCGGCAGCATGCCGCCGACCCATTCGGCGTCGATCAGGGTGCGCAGTTCGGATTTGCCGGAAAACGAGAGCGAGAGCGGCTGGAAGGTCTGCAACACCCCGCGCAGCTTCGATAGCGGGCGTTTGGCGCCTTTTGCCACCACGCCCACGCGGCCGTAGTCGCGCGTGAACATGTCCACGATCAGACTGGTTTCCTTGTAGGGATAGCTGTGCAGGACGAAGCCGGGCTGGCCGGTGACGCGGGTCTCGCGCACCGGAGGGCGGCTGCGTTTGGCTGCAGCCGGCGCTGCCGGGGCCGTTTGCGGCTCCGGCGTATCGATGAGGTCGTCGTGGTCGGGCATGCGGGTGGACGGCCTCCGGGTGCTTACTCGTAGCCGTAGGCGCGCAGGCCCGCTTCGTTGTCGGCCCAGCCGGATTTGACCTTGACCCAGATCTCCAGGTACACGGGGCCGTCGAACAGCTTTTCCATGTCCAGGCGCGACTGGGTCGAGATTTCTTTCAGGCGCGCACCCTTGTTCCCGATGATCATCGACTTGTGCGTGTCGCGCTCGACCAGGATGGCGCAGAAGATGCGGCGCAGGTTGCCCTCCTGCTGGAACTGCTCGATGATCACCGTGCTGGTGTAAGGCAATTCGTCGCCCAGCAGGCGGAACACCTTTTCACGCACGATCTCGGCGGCGAGGAACTTCTCGCTGCGGTCGGTGATGTCGTCCGGCCCGAAGATCGGAGCGTTTTCCGGCAGGTGGCGCTTGATCTCGTTTTCCAGGGCATCGACCTGGAAGCGCATCTTGGCCGACACCGGCACGATGGCGGTGAAGTCGCGCAGCGCGGCGATCTTCTGGGCGAAGGGCATCAGGACCGCCTTGTCCTTCATGCGGTCCGACTTGTTGATGACCAGCACCACCGGCACGTTCTTCGGCAGCAGGTCAAGCACCTGCTGGTCGGCCGGGCCGAAGGTACCGGCTTCGACCAGGAACAGGATCACGTCGGAGGACGTCAGCGTGTTCGAGACGGTCTTGTTCAGCGTCTTGTTGAGCGCGTTCGCGTGGCGGGTTTGGAAGCCCGGCGTGTCGACGTAGATGAACTGGGCGTCGTCGCGGGTCTGGATGCCGGTGATGCGGTGGCGCGTGGTCTGCGCCTTGCGCGAGGTGATCGACACCTTCGCGCCGATCAGCACGTTCATCAGGGTCGACTTGCCGACGTTCGGACGGCCGACGATGGCGATATAGCCGCAGCGGAAGCCTTCCGGAGTGGTGGTGTCGGTAATTTCGGTGTTCATGCAGTCTTGCTTCCTGGTTGTTCCTGTTGTGCCACCGGTTCGCTGCTCTGGATGGTGGCGATGCCCAGTTTCAGCTGGGCCGTGCGCGGCTTGGATTTACGGGCCGAGGGCGACTTGGTGGTCGCCGCCTGGGCCGCTTCCAGCGCCAGCCGGGCGGCGGCCTGCTCGCCGGCGCGGCGGCTGCCGCCGCGGCCGAAGACCTGCACGCCCAGCTTGGGCACCAGGCATTCGACCTCGAATTCCTGGCTGTGGGCGGCGCCATGGGTGGCCACCACATTATAGGTCGGCAGCGAGATCTTCTTGCTCTGCAAGAATTCCTGCAGCAGGGTCTTGGCATCCTTGCCCAGCGTCGCCGGGTCGACCGTCTCGAGCAGTGGCAGGTAGAAGGCGCGGATCACGTCGCACGCAGCATCGAAACCGGTGTCGAGGAAGATCGCGCCCAGCAGCGCCTCGAGGGTGTCGGCCAGGATCGAAGGACGGCGGAAGCCGCCCGACTTCAGCTCGCCCTCCCCCAGGCGCAGGAACTGCGACAGCTCGAGCTTCTGGGCGATCTCGAACAGCGACTGCTGCTTGACCAGGTTGGCGCGCAGGCGCGACAGGTCGCCTTCGTCGAGCTTGCTGAAGCGTTCGTACAGGATCGAGGCCACGACGCAGTTCAGGATCGAGTCGCCCAGGAATTCCAGGCGTTCGTTATGCAGCGCGCTATGGCTACGGTGGGTCAGGGCTTGCTGAAGCAGGCCGGTGTCCCGGAACGTGTAACCCAAGCGTGTTTGCAATAACTGTAGATTCATTGTGCTGTCGTGTGTGCGTTCCCTGCCCACGCAGGGAACGGTGTTGCGTGTTACTGGGACGCCGGTGCGTCATCCCGGGCCGCGACCACCCCGCTCGGGTCGGTCGTGCCGGCGTAGTCGATCAGCAGGCTGACGTTGCCCACCAGCGGCACGCGTTTCTCATAGGCAAAGCTGACCTGAACTTCGCCGTTGTCGCGGGTGATGGTCAGGTCGCGGCCCTTGATCGCGGTGACGCTGTTGATGTCGGCGTTCTTGTCGAAGGCTACCTGTATTTCGCGCTGCGTGCCGCCAGCTTCCTTGGCGCGCACGATCGCATCCTTGATCGCGCTGTACTCGGTATAGGTCGGGAGCAGCTTGAGCGCGAACACGGCGGCGACGCCGAGCACGGCCAGTACAAGGATGAGGCCGGTCAGCGAGATGCCGGTCTGGCGAGCGAGGATGTGCTTCTGCATATGGATCTCCGGAATTACTGGATGCCGCCAATCCGTTTCGGATTGCCGAAATTCATCCAGACGACGATCGCCTTGCCAACAATGTTCTTGTCCGGTACGAAGCCCCAATAGCGGCTGTCGGCACTGTTGTCGCGGTTATCGCCCATCATGAAATAGTTGCCTGGAGGTACGATACAGGTAAATTTGTCGTACGAATAGTCGCAGGCTTCACGATTCGGGAAATTCTCCACAGCGCCCAGGTCAAGGGTGCGCTTGTCCTCGGTATTCAGGATACGGTGCGGCACGCCGCTGGTGGTCCCCGGCAGGTTCTCGACGAACTGCTTGTGGTAGACCGGGTGCTGGTCGTCCAGGTAGTCGTCCATCGGCGTGTACTGGACCGGCTTGCCGTTCACGGTCAGGCGCTTGTTGTCGTAGGTGATGGTGTCGCCTGGGACGCCGATGACGCGCTTGATGTAATCCTGGCTCATGTCCTTCGGATACTTAAACACCATCACGTCGCCGCGCTGCGGGTCGCTGACTTCGATCACTTTCCGGTTCACGATCGGCAGGCGGATGCCGTAGGCGTACTTGTTCACGAGGATGAAGTCGCCCACCAGCAGGGTCGGCACCATCGACGAGGACGGGATCTTGAACGGCTCCCACAGGAAGGAGCGCAGGATGAAGACCAGCGCGATCACCGGGAAGAAGCTGCCCGAGTACTCGATCCAGGTCGGCTGGCGCAGGTTGGCCGCTTCGATCTCGGCGCGCTTGCGCTGGCTGTCGTCGAGCTTGATGCCTTCGCTGCGCAGCTTGTCGTTGCGCGCATCGAATTCGCGCAGGGCGATGTCGGCATTGCGGCGGCGCTGCTTGGCCAGGACGAACACATCCAGGCACCAGATGACGCCGGTGACCACCATCAGGACGAACAGGATCAGAGCAAAATTGCTCAGGATGGGTTGCATATCCATTTATTTTTCTTCCACCTGCAGGATGGCCAGGAAGGCCTCTTGCGGAATTTCCACGGAACCGACCTGCTTCATGCGCTTCTTGCCGGCCTTTTGCTTTTCAAGCAGCTTCTTCTTACGCGAAATGTCGCCGCCATAGCACTTGGCCAGCACGTTCTTGCGCAGCGCCTTGACGTTTTCGCGCGAGATGATGGTCGCGCCGATCGCGGCCTGGATCGCCACGTCGAACATCTGTCGCGGGATCAGTTCGCGCATCTTGGCGGCCACCTGGCGGCCGCGGTAAGGCGCGTTGGCACGGTGCACGATGATGGCCAGGGCGTCGACCTTTTCGCTGTTGATCAGCATGTCGACCTTGACCACGTCGGCCGCGCGGTATTCCTTGAACTCGTAGTCCATCGAGGCGTAGCCGCGCGAGGTCGACTTCAGGCGGTCGAAGAAGTCCAGCACGATTTCCGCCATCGGGATCTCGTAGTGCAGTTTCACCTGGCGGCCGTGGTAGGCCATGTCCATCTGGACGCCGCGCTTGCCGTTACACAGGGTCATGACCGCACCGACATACTCTTGCGGCATGTACAGGTTGACGTCGACGATCGGCTCGCGCACTTCGTTGATCTTGGACGGTTCCGGCATTTTTGAGGGGTTGTCGACGCGGACCATGGAACCGTCGCGCATCTCGACCTCGTACACGACGGTCGGCGCGGTGGTGATCAGGTCCATGTCGAACTCGCGCTCGAGGCGCTCCTGCACGATCTCCATGTGCAGCAGGCCGAGGAAGCCGCAGCGGAAGCCGAAGCCCAGCGCCTGCGAGACTTCCGGCTCGTACATCAGGGCGGCGTCGTTCAGCTTCAGCTTTTCGAGCGAATCGCGCAGCGCGTCGTACTGGTTGGCTTCGACTGGGAACAGGCCGGCGAACACCTGCGGCTGGACTTCCTTGAAGCCGGGCAGCGGCGCCGGGGCCGGCTTGGCGGCCAGGGTCACGGTGTCGCCCACCTTGGCGGCGGTCAGTTCCTTGATGCCGGCGATGATGAAGCCCACCTGGCCGGCCGACAGTTCCTGCAGCGCGACCGAACGCGGGGTGAACACGCCGACGCTCTCCACCAGGTTCACCGAACCGGTCGCCATCAGGAGGATCTTTTCCTTCGGGCGCAGGGTGCCGTTGACCACGCGCACCAGCATCACGACGCCGACATACGGGTCGTACCAGGAGTCGACGATCAGGGCCTGCAGCGGCGCGTCCGGGTCGCCCTTGGGCGGCGGGACTTTCGCGATCAGGGTTTCCAGCACGTCTTCCACACCCAGGCCGGTCTTGGCCGAGCAGGTGGTGGCGTCGGACGCGTCGATGCCGATGACGTCCTCGATTTCCTTCTTGGCGTTGTCCGGGTCGGCGTGCGGCAGGTCGATCTTGTTCAGGATCGGCACCACCTCCACGCCCAGGTCGAGCGCGGTATAGCAGTTGGCCACGGTCTGGGCTTCCACGCCCTGCGAGGCGTCGACCACCAGCAGCGCGCCTTCGCAGGCCGACAGCGAGCGCGAGACTTCGTAGGAGAAGTCGACGTGGCCCGGGGTGTCGATCAGGTTCAGGTTATAGGTCTGGCCGTCGCGCGCCTTGTACTGCAGCGCCGCGGTCTGGGCCTTGATGGTGATGCCACGCTCGCGTTCGAGGTCCATCGAATCGAGCACCTGCGCGTCCATCTCGCGTTCCGACAAACCACCGCACAACTGGATAATGCGGTCGGCCAGGGTCGATTTACCGTGGTCGATGTGGGCGATGATGGAGAAGTTACGTATGTTGTTCATTAACAAAGCTCAAAACCAAAAAGGCCGCGGGCAGCGCGGCAGGCTACAAACGAAGACGCCATGCAAAAAAGCGCTCCGTGGGGGCATACCGGGCCCCGGCCGAAGCGCTTGATGAAGCGGGAGAATCGCGTGTGCGAGGGGCAGACGCTTTTCCGACCCCGGCATTTTACCGGATTCCGCGCCGGAAAGCCCGGTTTTGGGGGAGCGCAGGGGCTAAAAACCCGGGTTTCGCCCAGTGGATGAGCAAATAGCCGGGTTTGGCGGGACGATTCAGGCCGATGTGTGAGCAGGAGCTGGGGCGCAGGCGTCCGCCCAGCCGCGTGCGGCGGCAGGATCGAGGAAGTAGTGGCACAGCTCCTCGCCGGCCGGATCCCCGAACAGCACCGGGACCAGCTCGTCGAAACGGGCCACCAGGGCGGGATCGAGGTCGACGTCGACCACCGCGACGTCGAAGCGCTCGCCCGGCTGCTGCAAGGCCATCAGGGCCTGCAGCATGTCTTCGCACAGGTGGCAGTAGCTGCGCGAGTACAGCGTGAATGGAACCGGGCGCATCACTGGCGCGGCTTCACGACGATGTACTGGGTGACGTCTTCACGCCGCACCAGGAGAGCCACCGGCTTCTTCGGATCGAGCTTGGCGATGATGCCGTTGAACTGGGCCGCGTTGCTCACCGGGGTGTTGCCCACCTGCGAGATCACGTCGCCGGGACGGATGCCGGCGGTGGCCGCGGCGCCGCCCGCGTCCTCCACCAGCACGCCGCTGTCGACGCCCAGCTCGCCGCGCTGCGCCGCCGTGATGTCGGACACCACTAGGCCCAGCACGTTCGGCGCCGCGCCCGGCGCCTTCTTGGGCGGGGTCGGACGGTTGGCCGCCACCTTTTCTTCCTGCAGCTCGACGATGGTCACCGGCACCTCGATCTGGGCGCCGCGGCGCCAGACGGTGACGCTGGCGCGGCTGCCGACCTTGGTGGCGCCGACCAGGCGCGGCAGGTCGCGGGTGGTTTCGATCGGCTGGTTGTTAAATTTCAGGATGATGTCGCCGACCTTGATGCCGCCCTTCTCCGCCGGGCCGCCCGCCTCCACCATCGAGACCTCGGCGCCGCGCGCCTTGCCCAGGCCGAGCGATTCGGCGACGTCGCGCGTGACTTCGCTGATCTGCACGCCCAGGCGGCCACGGGTGACCTTGCCGGTGGTTTTCAGCTGGTCGGCTACGCGCATCACTTCGTCGATCGGCACGGCAAAGGAGATGCCGTTGTAGGCGCCCGAAAGCGTGGCGATCTGCGAGTTGATGCCGATGACCTCGCCGCGCATGTTGATCAGGGGGCCGCCCGAGTTGCCCGGGTTGACCGCCACGTCGGACTGGATCAGCGGCAGGTATTCGCCGGTGTCGCGCGACTTGGCCGAGATGATGCCGGCGGTGACGGTGTTATCCAGGTTAAACGGCGAGCCGATCGCCACCACCCATTCGCCGACGCGGATCTTGCTCGAGTCGCCGGTACGCAGGTAAGGCAGGTTGCCGGCCGAGAGCTTGAGCAGGGCCACGTCCGAGCGGCGGTCGGCGCCCAGCACCTTGGCCTTGAATTCGCGGCGGTCGGTGAGCGTGACCGTGACCTCGTCCGCGCCTTCCACCACGTGGGCGTTGGTGAGCACGAAACCGTCGGCCGAGATGATGAAGCCGGAGCCGACGCCGCGCGTCACCTGCTCTTCCACGCCACCACCACCCTGCCCGCCCTGGCCCGGCCGGCCCTGGCCACGGCCGCCGCCGCGCGGGATCTGGCCGCCGAAGAAGCGGCGCAGGAATTCCTGCATCTCTTCTTCGCCCGGCACGCCCTGGCCGCGGGTGACGCGCTCGGTGGTGCGGATGTTGACGACGGCGGGACCGACCTTGTCGATCAGGTCGGAAAAATCGGGCAGGCCGGTCACGACCGGGGTCTGCACCGGAGCCGCCGCGAAGGCGTGGGAGGTGAAGGAAACGCTGGCGCCGGCAAGCAGGACGGCGGACACGATCAGGCTGGCGGGACGACGAAGAAATGGACGGGTCATGGGCTTGGCGTTGGAAGGCTGAGATTGACTTTATGGTAAGCCAAAAACGGGGCTTTGTCGCGCCGTGCGCGGGTGTGCCGCGCCCCCACACCGGGTGGAAATGCGGTCGACATCGGGACAGGAAGACTGCAGGTGGTGATACGTGGAATGAATCAATGAGTGCCAATACATACGTGGTACGTATCAGCAATGCGTGCGCCCGAAGGCTGGCTCAGACAGGCCTGGATCAGAGTCGCTTGACGACCGGCGGATTCACTTCCGGCACCGGCGCTTCGTGCGGCGCCACCGCCTGCCCGCCCAGCTTGGCGCCGTTGAGGCTGTCGGCGCCCGCGACCACGCTGGGCGCGATCGCCGCCAGTTCTTCCGCCGGGGTGGCGGGACGCGCCGCCGTGCGCCGCAGCGGCGTCGGCTCGGCCGCCAGCCGATCGGCCAGACGCGCGGCGAAGTTTGGTGACAGCTCGGCGTGACCCGGCTCGCTGCGCAGCGCGTCGCCGATGCGGTGGTAGAGATCCCATGCCTGCTGGCCGTCCGTTTCGCGCAGGGCTGCCAGTGCGAGCTCAAGGTCGGCATCCGGTTGTTCGCCGTCCGCAAACGCCGATATGTATTCGCGTGTCTTCTTGTTTGTATCCATCTGGTAACCCGCTGACGTCGGTCTGTTCAATATGCCCTGCCACTGTACGATCCTGCTACTTACCGACGTTTGTCAACCGGGAAATCGAGCAATGGGCGCAATTTCTCGGCGATGACTTCGCGTGCACGGAAAATCCGGCTCCGCACGGTTCCTATCGGACACGCCATCACCTCGGAGATTTCTTCGTAGCTCAATCCTTCTATTTCTCGCAGGACAATTGCCGTTCGCAATTCCAGCGGCAGTGCTTCCATCGCCGCGTTCACCGTAAGGGCAATCTGCTTGCTCGCCAACACCGATTCCGGTGTGTTTATGTCGCGCAAGCTGTCTGCGTCGTCGAATCCCTCCGCCCGCTCGGCGTCGGCCTCGGTGGAGGTCGGCGCCCGGCGGCCCTGTGTGACCAGAAAATTCTTCGCCGTGTTGATCCCGATGCGATACAGCCAGGTGTAGAAGGCGGAATCGCCGCGGAAGTGACGCAGGGCGCGGAAGGCCTTGATGAAGGTTTCCTGCACCACGTCTTCCGCTTCGGCCGGGTCGTGCACGAGGCGCGACACCAGGCGCATCAGCCGACGCTGGTACTTGGCCACGAGCAGGTCGAACGCACCCCGGTCACCGGCCTGGACGCGCTCCACCAACACCTGATCACCCTCGCGTTCTGTCGTCACGGACCATGTCCCATCGGCTGCCACGGCCCTCCTCCATAAGAGTTGGCCCGCTGCAATAAGTTCAAAGTATTTTGTGTTGCACCGCCGCCTCGCCAAACTCCGCCGCGCCGGCGCCGAGCGCCACCGCCAGGGTGCGGAAAGCTTCCGGCGGCAGGCTGTCGGGCAGGACAGCGACGCAATGACGCCCGCCCGAAGGCGTGCCGAGGCGCAGCAGCATCAGCCGCGGCCACAGCGTCGAACCCGGCAGAAGCCGCACCGGCAGCGCTTCCGTTTCTTCCTGCCGCACACCCTGTTGTACCGTCAGGCGTAGCTGGCCGGGTCCAGAAAGATCAATGCGATGCACCATTGCAGGACGCAGCGCCGCATGCGCCACGCATAGGCCGGCGAACAGCAGCGCAGCCGCCACAAGCGGACCGAAGGCGAAAACCTGGGGCGTGACAAAGCCCACGGCGCAGGCGGCCGCGCACAGGGATGCGCCGGCGCCGGCGAGCAGGAAACGCAGGCGGCGCGACGGCGCAATCACGACAGACATCGCGAACGACATGGTGCGAGCAGGGAAAGGAAGGGACGCCGCAAGCCGGGGCCGTGCGGGAGTACAGCGGAGGTACAACGATGCGCAGGACCGAAACGGTCGAGGCTGTCAGGCGCCCATCCCGGTTAGACCGGAATGGGCGTGGTCTGGTTCAGACCCTCAGGTGAGAATCCTTCAGACTTTTGCGAAAACGAGGGTACCGTTGGTACCGCCGAAGCCGAAGGAGTTCTTCACCGCGTAATCGATCTTCATGTCACGCGCCGTGTTGGCCACGAAGTCCAGGTCGCATTCCGGATCCTGGTTGAAGATGTTGATCGTCGGCGGCGACTTCCGGTGATGGATCGCCAGCACGGTGAACACCGATTCCAGGCCGCCCGCGCCACCCAGCAGGTGGCCGGTCATCGACTTGGTCGAATTCACGACGAGACCGGTCTTGGCGTGGTCGCCGAAGACGCGCTTGATGCCGCGCACTTCCGCCACGTCGCCCAGCGGCGTCGAGGTGCCGTGCGCATTGACGTACTGGACTTCGCTGGCGTTCAGGCCGGCGTTGTGCAGGGCCGCAACCATGCAGCGCGCCGCGCCGCTACCATCCTCGACCGGCGAGGTGATGTGGTTGGCGTCCGCGCTCATGCCGAAGCCGATGACTTCGGCGTAGATTTTCGCACCGCGCTTGACCGCGTGTTCGTACTCTTCGAGCACCATCACGCCGGCGCCCTCGCCCAGCACGAAGCCGTCGCGGTCCTTGTCCCACGGACGCGACGCGGTGGACGGGTCGTCGTTGCGGGTGGACAGCGCGCGTGCCGAGGCGAAACCGCCCAGGCCCAGTGGCGAGACGGTCGACTCCGCGCCGCCGGCGACCATCACGTCGGCATCGCCGTACTCGATCAGGCGAGCGGCGGCGCCGATGCAGTGCAGGCCGGTGGTGCAGGCGGTGACGATCGCCAGGTTCGGGCCACGCAGGCCGAATTTGATCGAGAGATCGCCCGAGATCATGTTGATGATCGATGCCGGCACGAAGAAGGGCGAGATGCGGCGCGGGCCGCGATTCATGTACTCTTCCTTGGTGGCTTCGATCATCGGCAGGCCGCCGATACCCGAACCGATGGTCACACCGATACGGTCCGCGTTTTCCTCGGTCACGACCAGGCCCGAATCCTGCAGGGCCTGGATACCGGCAGCCATGCCGTAATGGATAAAGCTATCCATGTTACGGCCTTCCTTGCCCGGCAGGTAATCTTCCACCTTGAAGTTCTTCACTTCACCGGCGAAATGCGTCGTGAACGGCGCCGCGTCGAACTTGGTAATGTTGGCAATGCCCGACTTACCGGCCAGCGCCGCGTCCCACGCCTCGGCAATCGTATTGCCGATTGGTGAAATGCAGCCCAGGCCGGTAACGACGACACGGCGGTTGCGTGAACGGCTCAAGCGATTCTCCCAGAAACTTTTAAAGCGACAGCTTAGGCCTTGACGTGCGCGGTGGCGTAGTCGATGGCTTGCTTGACGGTGGTGATCTTCTCAGCCTGCTCGTCAGGGATTTCCATTTCGAACTCGTCTTCCAGTGCCATCACCAGTTCCACGGTGTCCAGCGAGTCAGCGCCGAGGTCGTCAACGAACGAGGATTCGATTTTGATGTCTGCTTCTGCAACGCCCAGTTGCTCAGCGACGATTTTTTTAACGCGTTGTTCGATATCCGACATGTTATGGCTCCATTAAGGTATGTGTTGCGGAAAGTGCGCGCATTTTAGCAGGTTTGCGCGGTGAAAAACTACTTTCGGCGATTGCAGCTATTTCCACCGAAATTACAGCTAAAAGAAGCGAATGCGCCGGATATTGTTCGCTGACGAGCGAATACCGGCGTTTTCGCCCTATTTATACTCTTCAATTCATGTACATGCCGCCATTCACGTGCAGCTCGGTGCCCGTGATGTAGGCAGCGGTCGGCCCGGCCAGGAAGACGACGGCGTGGGCGATGTCTTCCGGCTGGCCCAGGCGGCCCAGCGGGATCTGGCCCAGCAGCGCGGCGTGCTGGTCGTCGCCCAGCGCCTTGGTCATGTCGGTATCGATGAAACCGGGAGCGACGCAGTTGACGGTGATGTTGCGGCTGCCGATCTCGCGCGCCAGGGCGCGGGTCATGCCGGCCACGCCGGCCTTGGCGGCGGCGTAGTTCATCTGGCCCGGATTGCCCGAGGCGCCCACCACCGAGGTGATGTTGATGATGCGGCCGTGCTTGGCCTTCATCATCCCGCGCAGCACCAGGCGCGACAGGCGGCCGACGGCGGTCAGGTTGGTCGAGATGACGCCGTCCCACTCTTCGTCCTTCATGCGCATGGCCAGGTTGTCCTGGGTGATGCCGGCATTGTTGACCAGGATCGACAGGCTGCCGAAGCTCTTTTGCGTGTCCTCGACCACGGCCGCGCAGTTGGCGGCATCGGTGACGTTCAGGACGACGCCCTTGCCGCCGAACTCTTTCAGGTAGTCGGTGATCGCTGCGGCGCCGGACTCGCTGGTGGCGGTGCCGACGACCTTCGCGCCCTGGCGCGCCAGTTCCAGCGCGATGGCCTTGCCGATGCCGCGCGAAGCGCCAGTGACGAGAGCGACTTGGTTCTCCAGATTCATTCTTTTCCTCTACTAGTGGTGTTCTCGATGTGCGTCAGGCCGCTCGCTCAGGCGTTGAGCGAGGCCAGGACGCGCTCCAGCGCGGCCTGGTCGACCAGCGCTTCGCCGGCCAGCGCCGGGTCGATGCGCTTGGCCATGCCGATCAGGGTCTTGCTTGGCGCGCATTCGATCACCTGGGTGACGCCGCTGGCGGCCATCTTCTGCATGGTCTCGACCCAGCGCACCGGACCGGCCGCCTGGCGCACGAGGGCATCCTTGATCGCAGCCGGATCGTGCAGGATAGCGACGTCCACGTTGTTGATCAAGTCGATCTGCGGCGCGGAGAATTCGATCTTTTCCATGTACTCGCGCAAACGGTCCGAAGCGGGCTTCAGCAGCGACGAGTGGAACGGGGCCGAGACTGCCAGTTTCATGGCGCGTTTCGCGCCCTTGGCCTTGGCGATCTCGCAGGCGCGGTCGATCGCGGCGGCATGGCCGGCGATCACGATCTGGGTCGGCTCGTTGAAGTTCACGGCTTCCACGACTTCGCCCTGGGCGGCTTCAAGGCAGACGGCGCGCACGTCGTCGGCCTGCAGGCCCAGCACGACGGCCATGCCGCCCTGCCCCACCGGCACCGCGTCCTGCATCGATTGCGCGCGGAAGCGCACCAGCGGCACGGCGTCCTTGAACTGGATCACGCCGGCGGCCACCAGGGCCGAATATTCGCCCAGGCTGTGGCCGGCGACGAGGCTCGGCACCGGGCCGCCGGCGGCGATCCAGGCGCGGTACACGGCGACCGCGGCGGTCAGCATCACCGGCTGGGTATTGGTGGTGAGGTCGAGGTCTTCCTTCGGACCTTCGGCGATCAGCTTGCCGAGGTCGAAGCCGAGCGCATCGGAAGCTTCAGCGACGGTCTGGTCGACGACCGGGTTGCCGGCGAAGCCGTTCAGCATGCCGACGGCCTGGGCGCCCTGGCCGGTAAACAGGAAAGCGAATTTGCTCATCTTCTTATTCTCTCTGTTCGAATGTTGCAGTTACCGTAGGGTGGGCGGGTCTCCCGCCCACGCGTCCAAACGTCGGACGCACTGTGGCAATGCATATTATGGTTGAACGCGTGGGCGGGGAACCCGCCCACCCTACGTATCGCCGCAACGCATATGTTGCGGCCAAAACTTTTACATGCGGGCGAGCACGGCGCCCCAGGTGAAGCCGCCGCCGACGCCTTCCATCAGCACATTGTCACCCTTCTTGATGCGGCCATCGCGCACCGCAGCGTCGAGCGCCAGCGGGATCGAGGCGGCCGATGTGTTGCCGTGCTGGTCGACGGTGACGACCATCTTCTCCATCGGCAGGTCGAGTTTCTTGGCGGTGCCCTTCATAATGCGCAGGTTGGCCTGGTGCGGGATCAGCCAGTCGATGTCGGACGGCTGCATCTGCGCGTGCTCGAGCGCTTCCTTGGCGACTTCTTCCAGCACGGTGACGGCCAGCTTGAACACCGCCGGGCCGTCCATGTACAGGAAACCGCTGCCGGCGACGGCGCCGCCGGCCAGGTTGCCCGGGATCGACAGGATATGCGACTGGCTGCCGTCGGCGTGCAGCTTGGTGGCCAGCACGCCCGGCTCGCTTGATGCTTCCAGCACCACGGCGCCGGCGCCGTCGCCGAACAGCACGCAGGTGGTGCGGTCGGTGAAGTCGAGGATGCGCGAGAACACTTCGGCGCCGATCACCAGCACGCGCTTGTAGACACCGGCGCGGATGAAGGCGTCGGCGGTCGAGACCGCGTACACGAAGCCGCTGCACACGGCCTGCACGTCGAAAGCAGCGCTATTGTTGGCCATGCCGAGCTTTTGCTGCACGATGCAGGCGGTGCTCGGGAAGCTGCCGTGGAAGTCGGGAGTGGAACTGGCGACGATCACCAGGTCGATGTCGGCGGGCGCCCGGCCGGACGCTTCGATCGCCTTGCGCGCGGCATTCACGGCCAGGTCAGAAGCGTTTTCGTCGGCGGCCGCATAGTGGCGGCTCGAGATGCCGCTGCGGGTCACGATCCATTCGTCGGACGTCTCGACGCCCTGCTCGGCCAGCTGGGCCGCGAGCTGCTCGTTGGTGACGCGCTTGGCCGGCAGGTAGCTGCCGGTACCGGTGATCTTGCTATAGACAGTCATCTCTCCACCATCCTGCTAGGTAATTACGCCTGGCGCTGGGCGTCGGGCGGGGTCGGCATCAGTTCGGCGATCAGGGCCGACAGCTGCTCTTGAACATCGTATTTGGCGGCGTCGTAGGCGCGCTTGATCGCCCATTCGAAGGCAAAGGCATTCGCGCCGCCATGGCTCTTGAAGACCAGGCCTTTCAGGCCCAGCAGGCCGGCGCCGTTGTAGCGCTCCGGGTTGAGCTTCTTCAGCGACTTGCGGGCCAGCAGCGCGCCGGCCATCGACAGGATGTTCTCGGTGAACACCGACTTGAAAAAGCGCGACAGGCCTTCGACGGCCTTGAGCGTGACGTTGCCGACGAAGCCGTCGCACACGATCACGTCCACCGTGCCCTTGAAGATGTCGTTGCCTTCGACGTTGCCGTGGAAATTCAGCTTGCCGCGCTCATGGTCGGCCTTGAGCAGCACGCCGGTGGCCTTGACCACCTCGTTGCCCTTGATGTCTTCGGTGCCGACGTTGAGCAGGCCGATGGTCGGGCGCGGGATGCCTTCCATCGCCGAGCACAGCACCGAACCCATGATGGCGAACTGGTGCAGGTGGTGCGGTTCGCAGTCCACGTTGGCGCCCAGGTCGAGCATGTAGGTCGGGCCGTTCTTCTGGTTCGGCATGATCGAGCAGATCGCCGGACGGTCGACGCCGGCCATGGTCTTGAGCACGTAGCGCGAGATCGCCATCAGGGCGCCGGTATTGCCGGCCGAGACGCTGGCATTCGCCGTGCCGTCCTTGACCAGCTCGACCGCCACGCGCATGGACGAATCCTTTTTCTTGCGCAGGGCGATTTCCAGCGGATCGTCCATGGTGACGACTTCGGTGGCGTTCTTGAAAGTGATACGGGGATGCGTCTCGACGCGGTGCTTTTTGAGCTCGGCGCGCAGGACGTCTTCGAGTCCCACCAGGATCAGGTGGACGTCAGCTTGTTTTTTTAGAAACGAAACGGCTGCCGGAATGGTAACTGAGGGGCCGTGGTCGCCGCCCATGCAGTCAATGGAAATTGTGATTGTCATTTGTTCGGGGATGCCGGCTCAGCCGAAGCGAGCGACAGGATGGGGGTGGGCGTGGCTCGTGGCCAGCCGTTGTCCGCGCAATTCAAAATGACGGTGTGCAAGCTTGTTGCAGCCGAGGACAAAGAAAAAGCGGCGCCACGCAGAAAACATACGTTGCACCGCTTTCATGGTACTAAAGTACAAGACGTCGATTACTCGTCGTTCTTGGTCTTCAGGACTTTGCGACCACGGTAGAAACCGTTCGGGCTGATGTGGTGACGCAGGTGGGTTTCGCCGGTGGTCGGCTCGACTGCCAGGTTCGGTGCGGTCAGGAAATCGTGCGAACGGTGCATGCCGCGCTTCGACGGGGACTTCTTATTCTGCTGAACTGCCATGATGACTCCTAATACATAAGTTCTAAAATTCTAACACATTCGACTTGCAAATACATGCAGATCGAGTATCCCAGCGGCAATTTCTTATTCATCCATTGCCGACATGTTTTAACGCTGCCTACATCAACTGCCTACTGCCATACTCGACTACTGCACGCGTTTGACACGTTCTTTCAGTCGTACTGCCTGGTACTGCGGTACTACTAATTCTGTTACTGCTTATTCGGGCTTGAGATTTTTCAGTGCCGCGAACGGCGAGACCTTTTCGGTCTTCAGGGTGTCCAGGAGCTTGGTGTCCGGACATACCTCGTGTTTCGGTGCCTGCGGCAGGGCCAGCAGGGCTTCGTCTTCCAGCAACTGGCGGATGTCGCATTCGCGGCTGCCGACGATCACGTCGATGCTTTCGTCGTCGAGGACTTCCTCGATCCCGTCCGCGTCTTCGTCGTCCTTGCCGAGCACCAGCATGGTGGACGAATCGATCTCGTAATCCAGGGCCGTGAGGCAACGCTGGCATACCAGCTTCACGGGACCGGCGACTGCCAGGGTCATCGATGGATAGCCCTGCTTGGTCTGACCGCCGTCGATCGACCAGCGGAGCTCGCCGGAGTTGTCGGCGCAATCGGCTGCCAGACGGGTCATCTCGGCCACGGGCGTCACGCCCTCGCGGTGTCCGCTATTCCGGCAAAACTCGAAGGCGTCAATGACAAAAGCGCTCATTTGGAAAACTTCCCCGGAAAACCTGCGATAATAACAGGCTTCTCCCCGCAGAGTCAAAGACTTACGTCGTTTTTGACCCCTCCGCCTTGTACGCAATAACCGATGTGTTGCATTTACCGGATTTACTTGCCGGAGATATATGATCTATAAGCTTGTCTACTAGTTTTTCCATTCGACAGACCGCAATGATACCAAGTTCCACGTCCCCGCGCCTCATACTTGCATCCAGTTCCGCTTATCGCCGCGAGTTGCTGTCGCGCCTGCAATTGCCCTTTGAAGCGATCGCACCGGACATCGACGAGACGCCGCAGCCTGGCGAGGCGCCGCAGGACACCGCCCTGCGCCTGGCGCGCGAAAAGGCGGCCGCGGTGGCGGCGCGGGCGCCCGGCGCGCTCGTGATCGGCTCGGACCAGGTCGCGACCCTGGACGGCCTGCAGATCGGCAAACCGGGCGATCATGCGCGCGCGCTGGCGCAATTGCAGCTGATGCGCGGCCGGCGCGTGGTCTTCCATACCGCCCTGTGCCTGTGGGACAGCCGCGTGGCCGATCCGGTTGCAGCGGCGCAAGTGGAGAACGTGCAGGTCTTCGTCGACTTCCGCGACCTGCCGGATGCCGAACTGGACGCCTACCTTCGCATCGAACAGCCCTACGACTGCGCCGGGAGCGCCAAGAACGAGGGTCTGGGCATCGCCCTGCTCGAACGCATCGAGTCGAGCGACCCGACCGCCCTCACCGGCCTGCCCCTGATCGCCCTGACCGGCATGCTGCGCCGCGCCGGTGTTTCCTTTTTCACTTCCTGAACGATGCCTGGCACTCTTTACCTGATTCCGAATACCCTTGGTCCCGTCGACGCCGCGCCCGGCGCCCTGTCCGCCCTGCTGCCCACCCAGGTGCAGGCGCTGACGTCGAAACTCGATTATTTCGTCGCCGAGAACGCCAAGACGGCGCGCGCCTTCCTGAAACTGGTCGCCATTGACCACCCGCTGGCCAGGCCGCTGCAGGAAATCGAGATCGCGGAACTGAACGTGAACACCCCGCCGGCCGCGCTCGCACAGCTGCTGGCGCCGCTGCTGGCTGGACGCGATGCGGGCCTGGTGTCGGAAGCCGGCGTGCCGGCGGTGGCCGATCCGGGCGCCGACCTGGTCCGCCTGGCGCACCAGCATGGGATTGCAGTGCGTCCGCTGGTGGGGCCGTCCTCGCTGCTGCTGGCCGTGATGGCGAGCGGGCTGAACGGGCAAAGTTTCGCGTTTAACGGCTACCTGCCGACGGATGCGGGACAGCGCACCAAGCGTATCCAGCAACTGGAGGGACGTTCGCGCAGCGAGAAGCAGACCCAGCTGCTGATCGAGACGCCGTATCGGAATGGACAGATGCTGGAAGCGCTGGTGGGGGCCTGCCAGCCGGGGACCCTGGTGTGCGTGGCCACCGACTTGTCGCTGGCGAGCGAGTCGGTCAGGACCTTGACGGCCGCGAAGTGGAAAGCGGCGCTGGCGGCTGGAAAGGCGCCTGACTTCCACAAGAAGCCGACCGTGTTCCTTTTCCTAGGGCAGTGATCCCGGCAGTGGTCGGCCTGGCCGACCACGGTTCCTCAGTGCGCTTCGTTGGTGAGCTCCCTCACCCAGTCGAAGGCTTTCAATTCGAGCTCGCGGATCTGTGCCACGCTCAGGCCGAGTTTACGCAGCGCGTTATACAGCTGGCACCCGCCCTCGGCCGCTTCCAGCAGCTCGGTCACCCGCAGCATCGTCCCGAACTCCCCTTCCCGGTCCAGCAGCGCGGCGCGCACGTCGTCCGCGATTTCCACGTTATCGAGGATTTCCGCCATGGGAATCGAGAACAGCGCGTCGGCCAGCGACATGATCCCCACTGTGAACGCCCGGTCGGCCCGGGCCGCGTCGTCCGGACGCTTGGCCAGGGTCATCAGTTCAAGCAGCTTGCCGCGCGTGGTGGCGAGCTGCAGCAGGGGCGAAGCCAGTTCGACGCCGCCGCCCGCCGTGGTGTAGAGCAGGATCTGCAGCCAGCGCTGCAGCTGGCGCCGTCCCAGCTGGCTCAGCGCCTGCGACAGGGATTCGATCTGCGGCCCGGGCGCCGCGCGGCTGTTCACCAGGCGCAGCAGGTTCAGGCTGATCAGGGCGTCGCGCTTGACTGCGGTTTCGATCACCTGGGCGTCAGCATCCGAACTCACCAGTTCCAGCAGCCGCAGGATCGCCATCTCCGAGGGTGTGATCTTCTTGCCCGACAGGATCACCGGACGGGCAAAATAATAGCCTTGGAAGTATTCGAAGCCGAGGTCCATGCACAGCCGGAATTCGTCGAGTGTCTCGACCTTTTCCGCCAGCAGTTTCTTGCCAGTGGACTTGAGCGAAGCCACCAGCTGCCGCAGTTCGGCGCGGGGCGTGAGCTTGACGTCGACCTTGATCACGTCCACCAGGCCGACCAATCGGTCGAGCTCGGGAGAGTGCTCGACCACGTCGTCGACCGCGAACTTGAACCCGAGTTCCTTCAGCTCGGCGACGCGCGCCAGCAGCTGCCGGGTCGGCTTGACGGTTTCGAGGATTTCGAGGATAACCTTATGGGGAGGCAGGAAACGTACGAAGTCGCTCATCAGGACGACCTCGTCGACGTTGACGAAGGCGAGCTGTTCGCCGACCACCTGCTCCATGCCGAGCTGCGACGCGTGCGAGATCACAGCCGCCGTTGCCGCAGCATTGTCGGTCAGCTTCGCATCGTCGTCCTCGCCGGCGGCACGGAACAGCAGCTCGAATGCCACGAGATGCTGGTCACGGCCGAGGATGGGCTGACGTGCGAGGAAAAAATCGTTGGACGGCACGGACGCCGCTGCCGTTGCTTCGGCATGCATCTAAAAAACTCCCGGAAACTGTTGCGGCATGGACGCGCCTGCCGAGCGGGCGCGCGAACGCCCACCTCGGAGACTATACTACAAATCCGACATTATTAGCATTTTTATATCGAATCGCGCCTCAGCGCTTGCCACCTGGCTTGCCGTTCGGCCGCGGACCAGCCGAGCGCGGCTGTGCCCCGCCGGGGCTGGCCGGACGCCGCGCCGAAGCGCGCGCCTCGCCCTTTCCAGCGGCTTGCGGCTTGGCCTGGGCGCTGCCGTCGGGATGCCAGGCGCGGCGCGGCGATGGGCTGGCGGCCGGCTTGGCCGGAGCGCCCTCTTCGCCTTCGCGCACCATGCTCTGGCCCGGCAGGCGCAGGCTGCCCTTGCCCGACAGCGGGCTGGCGCGGCGTGCATTGCCGACCGGCGCGCGCGGGCCTTCGCCGGCCAGGCGCGCCGAGGCTGCGCCCGTGACCTGGGTGCCGGTCTCGATGGTGAAGCGGGCGCCCGCGTCCTTGCCCAGCACCTGCACCAGGTAGGGCATGGTTTCGCGCAGCATGGCTTCCAGGGTGTACGGTGGGTTCAGGATGAACATGCCGCTGCTGTGCAGGCCGATGCCGTCCGGGCCGGGCGTCGACACGGTCAGGGTCACGTTCAGCCATTCCTTGGCCGGCAGGCGCTTGAGCTTGTCCGGGAACTGGCGCGACTCCATGCGCTGCAGCACCGGGTACCAGACCGCATACATGCCGCTCGGGAAGCGGCCCAGCGCTTCTTCCAGCGCATCGCGCACCTTCTTGTAGTCGTCCTTTACCTCGTAGGGCGGGTCGATCAGCACCAGCGCGCGGCGCGATGGCGGCGGCAGCAGTTTTTTCAGGCTCTGGAAACCGTCGCCATGCTCGATCAGCACGCGCCTGCCGCGCGAGCGCTCGCCCTGCTCGGCCTTGTGCGCCTCGGCCTTGCGCACGTTCTCGTTCAGGATCTTGACGTCGGCCGGGTGCAGCTCGAACAGGCGAAGGCGATCCTCCGCACGGGACATTTGGTCTGCCACATAGGGCGAGCCCGGGTAGTAGCGCATCTTGCCGCTCGGGTTCATCGCCTTGACCAGGTCGAGGTAGGGCTGGAGCGCCGCCGGGACGTTCACCGCGTTCCACAGTGGACCGATGCCGGTATCGAATTCGCCGGTCTTGGTCGCCTGGAAGCTGTCGAGCGCGTAGACGCCGGCGCCAGAGTGGGTATCGATATAGGTGTAGGCGACGTCCTTCTGGTTCATGTACAGGTGCAGCTGCACTTGTACAAAGTGTTTGAGGACATCGGCGTGGTTACCCGCGTGGAAAGCGTGGCGGTAGCTCAACATAAGCTGGAATTCCTGAGAAAAGTGTCGGTGCCGCCTTTTCAGCGGCGCAATGGCCGCCATTATCCACTACAACACGCATTCCCGGGATGTTAGTAGGGTGGGCGGCAAGCCGCCCACCCTACTAACCTTCAGCTTAAGCGACTTTCTTCTCGTCGAAGAACTGCTCGTCCTCGGTCGAACCATGCAGCGCGGTGGTCGAGCTCTGGTTCTGCTGGATGGTCTGGGTCACGGCGTCGAAGTAGCCGGTGCCGACTTCGCGCTGGTGCTTGACGGCGGTGAAGCCCTTGTCGGCGGCGGCGAACTCGTTTTCCTGCAGTTCGACGAAGGCCGACATGCCGCGGCGGGCATAGCCGTGCGCCAGGTTGAACATGCTGTAGTTCAGGGCGTGGAAGCCGGCCAGGGTGATGAACTGGAACTTGTAGCCCATCGCGCCCAGCTCTTTCTGGAACTTGGCGATGGTGGCGTCGTCCAGGTTCTTCTTCCAGTTGAACGACGGCGAGCAGTTATAGGCCAGCATCTTGCCCGGGAACTTGGCGTGGATGGCTTCGGCGAACTGCTTGGCGAAGTTCAGGTCCGGCTTGCCGGTTTCGCACCACACCAGGTCGGCGAAGGGCGCGTAGGCCAGGCCGCGCGAGATCGCCTGCTCGACACCCGGCTTCACACGATAGAAGCCTTCCACGGTGCGCTCGCCGGTGCAGAACGGCTGGTCGATCGGGTCGACGTCGGAGGTAAGCAGGTCGGCTGCTTCCGCGTCGGTGCGGGCGATAACCAGGGTCGGGGTGCCCATCACGTCGGCTGCCAGGCGCGCGGCGTTCAGCTTCTCGACCGCCTCGCGGCTCGGCACCAGCACCTTGCCGCCCATGTGGCCGCATTTCTTGACCGACGCCAGCTGGTCTTCGAAGTGCACGCCGGCGGCGCCCGCGTCGATCATGGCCTTCATCAGCTCGAAGGCATTCAGCACGCCGCCAAAGCCGGCTTCGGCGTCGGCCACGATCGGGGCGAAGTAGTCGATGTCGTCCTTGCCTTCGGACCACTGGATCTGATCAGCGCGCTGGAAGGTATTGTTAATGCGGCGCACCACCTGCGGCACCGAGTTGGCCGGGTACAGCGACTGGTCCGGATACATCTCGCCGGCGACGTTGGCGTCACCCGCCACCTGCCAGCCGGATAGGTAGATGGCCTTCAGGCCAGCCTTCACCTGCTGCATGGCCTGGTTGCCGGTCAGCGCGCCGAGGGCGTTGACGTAGGGCTCGTTGTTGACCAGGTCCCACAGCTTTTCGGCGCCGCGCTTGGCCAGCGTATGTTCGATCTGGATCGAACCGCGCAGGCGGACGACGTCAGCCGCCGTGTAGTTGCGCGTCACGCCTTTCCAGCGCGGGTTGGTATCCCAGTCTTGCTGGAGTTCACTGATCTGCTGTTCACGAGTTGCCATGCTGTTTCTCCTGATTGAAAGTCGATTTGCGAGAGGAATCCGTTGGGTTAATCATAGATCAGTTTGTGCGGAGCACAACAACTCTTATATAAGACATCAAAGGAATATTTTCTCGTTTCCTTTCAACGACTTGTGAGCTTCGTTTCATGATGTGGCATAAAATTTCTTAAAATGGAAACAAGAAAGCGGCGCGGCTTTGCTGCGAATTTCGCCAGACGAGAAATGCGTTTCACAATGTGAAAATCGCGGCGGACGCAGTGTTGCTTGAATGAAGTAAATCATCAATTCAATCAAATAATTTATTGACTTGAAGAAAATCTGATGACATCATACAAATCATCAGATTCGTCAAAATAACTCATTCCAACCGAAAGCGACCATGCCTACCCTCTTCCGTCTCGCTATCAGCAGCCTCCTTATTGTTGCCGCAAGTAATGCGTCTGCCGGTGTCATCACGCAAGATGGCGTCGTGTTCACCTCGAATTTCACCGGGAATGTCCTGACGCTCGAAATCGATGCCGCGAACCGCAGCGGTGGCTGGGCCGCGGCCAGCGCGATCGACGCGCTGTCGATCAAGACCATCGGCAGCTTTTCCGGCGTGACGATGAGCTCCTCGGGCGGCGCCGCCTGGTCGCTCTTGCCCACCGAACTGAACTCCAAGGGTTGCGCCGCCGCGAAGGCGGGAGCCAGCACGACCAGCCTGACTCGCCTGTGCTACACCGGCGCCGGCCTCGCGCTGGCGGACAATATGCTGTTCACCTTTACCTTCACTGGCACCCCGGCCCTGTCGGCGCCGCACTTGAAGGTGCACTTCGTCGACGCCAAGGGCGTCAAGACCGGCAGCCTGCTGTCGCTCGACTTCCCGGCCACGCCGGAGCTGATCCCGGCGCCAAGCATTACCCTGCCAGTGAAGGAAACCGCCAGTTCCAGCGCCGGCTCGCCGCTCATCCCGGCCGCAACGAACACCACGTCGAATGTGCCGGAACCGCAGAGCATCGCCCTGCTGGCCGCCGGCTTCGCGATGCTGGGCCTGACGCGCCGCCGCAAGTCCTAAGTCGTACTCAAGGCGTGGCGCGCCTGCAGAAAACGCTAACTCAGCCATTCGTTAGTCGCCACACAGAAAGGTCAATACCGGCGGCATAGTCTGGGCCTGCGTACTCATCCGTACGCAAGTCCGGGTCGTTCGCCGACGCGAAGGCCCGGTCATTCAAACTCATCGAGGAGATTGATTTGAAGACCTTACTTGCCAAAGCAACTGCCATCCTGGCGCTCACTGCCGGTGTCGTCGCCTCCAGCCAGGCCGGCACCCTCACCTACCAGGGGGTCACCTTCACGTCCACCTGGTCCGGCAACCTGCTCACCCTGGAAATCGACGCCGCCAACCGCAGCGGCGACTGGGCCAGTGCGAGCACCATCGGCGCCCTCCAGCTCAAGGACCTCGGGACCTTCTCCGACGTCACCCTGGTCTCGGCCCCGGGCGCGGCGACCGACTGGACCCTGTCCTCGAACGAACTGAACGCAAACGGCTGCGGCGGCGGCGCGCATGTGGGGCGCAGCCTGTGCTACTCGGGCGATCGCATCGCGCTGACGGACGACATGGTGTTCCAGTTCAGCTTCGCCGGCGGTGCGCCGGCGCTGGACGCGCCGCACCTGAAGGTGAACTTCTTCGGCGAGGGCGAGCGCAAGGTGGGCAGCCTGCTGTCGCAGACCATTGCGCCGGTGCCGGAGCCGGGGTCGTACGCGATGATGCTGGGCGGGCTGGGGCTGGTGGGGTTCATGGCGCGTAGGAAGCGCAAGCAGCAGTGATTTCTTTGACGATGTAAAAAACGGCCCGTTCCTTTTGGGACGCGCCGTTTTCATTGGTGGCGGGAAGAGCCTTATTTGGCCAGCTCCACCTCCTTCTCGAACACGAGGTTCCCCCCGCGCACGCGGGTGCGGATCGTATCCTTCGGCCCGAAGCGGCCCGCCAGGATCTCCTTCGACAGCGGATTCTCGATCTGCTGCTGGATCGCGCGCTTGAGCGGGCGGGCGCCGTAGACCGGGTCGTAGCCTGCCTCCGCGATCTTCTGCAGCGCCTCTTCGTCGATGTCGAGCGCCATGTCCATCTTGGCCAGGCGCTGCTCCAGGTTGTGCAGCTGGATCTTGGCGATCGCGCCGATGTTCTTCTCGTCGAGCGCATGGAACACCACGATCTCGTCGATCCGGTTGATGAACTCGGGACGGAAGTGGCCACGCACCTCGGCCATCACGGCCAGCTTCACCACCGCCGGTTCGTCCGTGTCCATCGACTGGATCTTGTTCGAACCCAGGTTCGAGGTCATCACGATCACCGTGTTCTTGAAGTCCACCGTGCGGCCCTGGCCGTCGGTCATGCGGCCGTCGTCCAGCGCCTGCAGCAGGACATTGAACACGTCCGGGTGCGCCTTCTCGATCTCGTCGAGCAGGATCACGCTGTAGGGCTTGCGGCGCACGGCTTCCGTGAGATAACCGCCCTCTTCGTAGCCAACATAGCCCGGCGGCGCGCCGATCAGGCGGGCGACCGAATGCTTCTCCATGAATTCGCTCATGTCGATGCGGATCAGGGCGTGCTCGGTATCGAACAGGAAGTTCGCCAGCGCCTTGCACAGCTCGGTCTTGCCGACGCCGGTCGGGCCCAGGAACATGAAGGAGCCGTACGGGCGGTTCGGGTCGGACAGGCCGGCGCGCGAGCGGCGGATCGCATCCGACACCGCTTCGATCGCTTCGTCCTGGCCCACCACGCGCTTGTGCAGCTCGTCCTCGATATGCAGCAGCTTTTCGCGCTCGCCCTGCATCATGCGCGACACCGGGATGCCGGTCGCACGCGCCACCACTTCGGCGATTTCCTCGGCCCCGACCTGGGTGCGCAGCAGCTTCGGCTTGGTCGACTCGCCGTCGGCATTGGCCGCGGCTTCCTCGGCCTTCTTGAGCTGCGCTTCCAGTTCCGGCAGGCGGCCGTACTGCAGCTCGGAGACACGCTGCCAGTTGCTCTGGCGCTTGGCTTCCTCCATCTGGTGGCGGATGCGCTCGATCTCTTCCTTGATGTGGGTGGTGCCCTGCACCGCCGCTTTCTCGGCCTTGAGGACCTCTTCCAGGTCGTTGTACTCGCGTTCCAGTCTCGCTATCTCTTCGTCGAGCAGCTCGAGGCGGCGCTGCGAGGCTTCGTCGGTTTCCTTGCGCACGGCTTCGCGCTCGATCTTCAGCTGGATCAGGCGGCGTTCGAGCTTGTCCATGACTTCCGGCTTGGAATCGATCTCGATCTTGATCTTCGCGGCCGCCTCGTCGATCAGGTCGATCGCCTTGTCCGGCAAGAAGCGGTCGGTGATGTAGCGGTGCGACAGCTCGGCCGCGGCGATGATCGCCGGGTCGGTGATCTCGACCTTGTGGTGCAGTTCGTACTTTTCCTGCAGGCCGCGCAGGATGGCGATGGTCGCCTCCACGCTCGGCTCATCGACCATGATCTTCTGGAAGCGGCGCTCCAGCGCGGCGTCTTTCTCGACATACTTGCGGTACTCGTCCAGCGTGGTCGCGCCGACGCAGTGCAGTTCGCCCCGTGCCAGCGCCGGCTTGAGCATGTTACCCGCGTCCATCGCGCCTTCGGCCTTGCCGGCGCCGACCATGGTGTGGATCTCGTCGATGAAGACGATGGTCATGCCTTCGTCCTGGGCCAGCTCCTTCAGTACCGACTTCAGGCGTTCTTCGAACTCGCCGCGGTACTTGGCGCCGGCCAGCAGGGCCGCCATGTCGAGCGACAGCACGCGCTTGCCCTTGAGCGAATCGGGCACCTCGCCATTGACGATGCGCTGCGCCAGGCCTTCGACGATGGCGGTCTTGCCCACGCCCGGCTCGCCGATCAGCACCGGGTTGTTCTTGGAACGGCGCTGCAGCACCTGGATCGCGCGGCGGATCTCGTCGTCGCGGCCGATCACCGGGTCGAGCTTGCCCTGGCGCGCGCGCTCGGTCAGGTCGAGGGTGTATTTTTTCAGCGCTTCACGCTGGCCTTCGGCGTCCTGCGAATTCACCGATTCGCCGCCACGCACGGCCGAGATGGCCGATTCGAGCGACTTGCGTGCCAGGCCGTGTTCGCGCGCCAGGCGGCCGGCGTCGGACTTGTCTTCGGTGAGCGCCAGCAGGATCATTTCGGACGACAGGAACTGGTCGCCGCGCTTCTGCGATTCGCGGTCAGCCAGGTTCAGCAGCGACACGAGTTCGCGCGAAACCTGCACGTCGCCGCCGGTGCCGCTCACCTTGGGCAGGCGCTCCAGCGCCGACTTCAGCGCGTTCGACAGGCCGCCGACGTTGACGCCGGCGCGCTGCAGGAGGGACCGGGCGCTGCCGTCGTCCTGGTTCAACAGGGCGACCAGCAGGTGGACCGGATCGATGTATTGGTTATCGTTGCCGACCGCCAGGCTCTGGGCATCCGCCAGCGCTTCCTGGAGCTTGGTCGTCAGTTTGTCTTGCCGCATGGTATTGCTCCCTAGTGGTGTTCTTAACTGTGGAGAAAAATAAGGGTCACTGTCCGCTTTTCAAGATGTGCAATGCGGCTTTCCCTTATTCAATTCTTCAATGCGTTGCTTGAGCTCGCCGAGCCGGGCGCCATCCTGTTCCAGCGTAGCCCTTTTCTCGAGGATCGTCACCTGCGCCATCCTGAGCGCGTCGGCGGCGCAGACCTTGAGGTCGGGCGTCACGCCGACGCCTTCCCAGTTCGTCTTCGTGATCGGGCTGACCAGCCGGCTTAGCGGCATGAAGGCGGCGAAGTGCGGCAGCAGGCGCACATCCTCACCGGCATTGGCGCCGCCGCCGGTCGTCTCGCCGACCACGGTGGCGCGCTTGAGGTTCTTCAGTAGATAGGCGAAGTCTTCCGCCGCCGAGAAGCTGTCCTTGCTGGTGAGGATGTAGACGTCCCTCTTCTGGCCATAGCGCAGGCCGGGCACCACGTCCAGGCTCCAGCGCTGCTCGATGCGGTTTCCCTCGCGATAGTAGAAATCGCCCAGGTGGGTGCGCGTATCAAACAGGTAGCTGGCCAGCAGGGTCGAGGCGCCGGCGTCGCCCCCGCCGTTGTTGCGCAGGTCGATGATCAGGGCGTCGGTGTGCGCCAGCACCGTCATCGCAGCGGCAAGCGTCTCGGCCGCATCTTTTGCTCGCCAAAAGCCGTCCAGTTCCAGGTAACCGATGTTCAGCGGCAGATGCTCGACCTTCTGCACGCCGAAGTTACTCGACCGCGCCATGTCGAGCCGGCGGGACACGTCCTCCGGTTGTGGTGCGGCGGCAGGTTTGCTTTCGGGGATAGGCTGATCGCTGTAGAGCACGCGCATGTGGCGGTCGCCGGACGTGGCCTGCATCTGCTGCGTCAGGGCCTCGGCCAGCTGGCGCGCGCTGGTGATGCGCTCGTAGGCGCCGCGCGCCTGCTGCTCGCGCAGGGAAGCCGCGACCTTCTTTGCCGTGTCGGGAAAGACGTAGCGCTGGTCGACTTCCCTGCTCAAGCTGTCGACGAGCTGCTGGCGGTCCGCCGCCGTCACCTGCATATCGGGCGTTTGCGCCAGCGCCGGCAGGCAAGCCAGGGTTGAGACAAGGATCGTGGTGGCGAGTGCGGGCAGTGCTTTCATGTTCTCCTTAGTGTTCCGACAGGTCTGTTCCCGTCAGCGTCTCATCTAAGGAAAGATTGCAAAAATTCAAGATCCCATCACCAAATAAGCCACCACGCATAAGCGGGTTTAATCGATCGCAGCCTTGGGTTCCGGCTCGCGCACGCTGTTCAGGTCGCGGACGTTCTTCTGGACCGCCACCACCGCAAACAGGCTGAGGGTGAAGGACATGGCGTAAAAGCCCTTCTCGCTCGGCGCCAGGGTGGCGTTCCACAGGCCGACGGTGATGAGCAGGATCGCCGCGATCAGCGAGACCCAGCACAGGCCGGCGTAGATGCCGGTCACCGGGAGGCCCTCGGCACGGTCGCGCACGGTTTTCTGCAACGACACGGCGGCGAACAGGCCGAACAGCAGCAGGGTCAGGTAGTAGCCTTTTTCGTTCAGCTGCATCTGGGCGTTCCACAGGCCGATCAGGAAAGCGCTGCCGCCGATCAGGAGCGCACCCCAGGAAGCACCGACGAAGGCGCCGGTCGGACGTTGAACAGTTTGCATGGCTGGTTCCTTAAATAAATGGTCCAGCCGCAAAATTATCACGCCCCTGGCGTCGGGCCATTGCGCAATGCCGAGGTATCAGCGGACGATACCCTTAGCCGCGCAGGGCGCGCCAAGTGGCGAAACCGGCCACGCAGAACAGGATCGAACCCAGCAAGTGCAGCAGAGTGTGGGCCAGCGCCCAGCCGTATTCGCCACGCTGCAGCAGCACCACCGATTCCCCCGAAAAGCTGGAAAAGGTGGTCAGGCCGCCGAGGAAGCCGGTGATGGCGAACAGGCGCCACTCCGGTGGGAGGTGTGGATTGGCCGTGAAAAAGCCGAGCGCCATCCCGACCAGGTAGCCGCCGACCAGGTTGGCCGCCAGCGTGCCGAGCTGCACGTAGGCGTGCAGGCTGCCCAGCCAGAGGCCCAGCACCCAGCGCAGCCAGGCGCCGATCGCGGCTCCGGTACCGACCGCCAGCCAGCTCAAGAGTTAGCCCACTTCTGCTTGGCGGAGTCGTCGCTGGAACGGGCGTCAACCCAGCGCGCCCCGTTTGGCGTCTGTTCCTTTTTCCAGAACGGCGCGTCGGTCTTGAGGTAGTCCATGATGAACTCGCAGGCGGCGAAGGCTTCGCCGCGATGGGCCGAGCTGCAGGCCACCAGCACGATCTGGTCGAGGGGCTGCAAGGGGCCGACGCGGTGGATCACCAGCACGCCGTACAAGGGCCAGCGCGCCCTCGCCTGCGCCACGATGTCCTCCAAGGCCTTTTCCGTCATGCCGGGATAGTGCTCCAGCTCCATCTCTGTAACCTGGGCGCCTTCGTTCAGGTCGCGCACGGTGCCCACGAAGGAGACCACGGCGCCGACGCGGCCATCGCCCGCGCGCAGGGCGGCGAGCTCCTGCGACAGGTCGAAGTCGGCCTGCTGTACCCGGATATCGGTGCGCTGGCTTGCTGCCGGCGCGTTCATCGGCCGTCCTTCGCGTAACGGGTCAACAGGTGCTCGATGCGGATTTCGGTACGGGCGTCGAGCAGCGCCGGCAGGGCCAGCAGCTCACGCAGGCCGGCGTCCTGCCCGGCGTGCTGGCCGGGCTTGTGGCTGGATTTCTGGCCCGACTTCAGCGAGCTTTGCAGCACCTCGACCTGGAGTTTCAGGCGCTCACGGGCGAACTCGGCGCCGCTGTCGATGCCGGCCCCGATCTCGAGGCGCAGCAGCTCGTGCAGCAGGCGCTCGCGGTTTGCTTCGAGCTGGCGCGCGTAGCCGGTGCGGTCGCCCTCGAGCGCCCCCAGGGCGGCGTCGAAGCGTGCGCGCAGCACCGGCTCGTAGCCGCCCTCGAGCGGCAGCAGCGCATCCCAGCGCCCGCGCCAGTCGGACGGGTTAGTGTGGGCATCCGGGTTGACGATGGCGTTTTCCAGGGCCTGGATCAGGCGCAGCTTGTCGCGCACGGCGCCAGCCAGCGCCAGCCCGGCGGCGCGGCGCGCCACGTCGGCATGGTGCTGCACCGCCGCCACCGCGGCGTGGTAGCGCTTCTCGACGCGCGCTTCGTGGGCGCGCGGCACCGGGCCGATCGCCGCCCATTCGGCGGCCGCTTCGCGCAGCAGCTTGCCGGCAGTGGCAGGCGTGGCCTCCACCGCCGCCGCTTCCAGGCGCGCGCTGAGCGCTTCCTTCGCGGCTTCGTGCGCCTTGCGCTCGGCGTCTGCCGCGTGGGCGTGTTCCTTGCGCTGGGCGAACAGGGCGTCGCACGCCGCGCGGAAGCGCTGCCAGAGCGCCTGTTCGGCCTTGCGCTCGAGCGGCAGCGCACGGGCATGTTCTTGCCAGCGCGCCTGCAGGTCGCGCAGCGCGTCGACCGCGTGCCGGTCGTTCGGGTCGAGCGCCAGCGCTTCTTCGATCAGCTGCTCGCGCACGGCCATCTCGCCCTTGCGCTGCTGTTCCAGCGGGCGCTGCAGCGTGTTGAGCGCGTCGGTGAACAGCTGGTCGAGGCGTTTCTTGTCCTTGCGGTCGATCGCGCCCAGGTGGCTCCAGGCGGTGCGCAGGCGCTGCACGGTGCCGGAGACGTGCTTCCAGTCGGCTTCGCCGGACTCCAGGCGCGCGATCTCGGCCTGGGCCTCGTCAACCAGGGCCTGGCCGCGCGCGGCGTTGGCGTGGCGCTCGTCGGCCAGGTGGCGGAAATGGGCCGCGGCCGGCGCATAGGCCGCGGTGCAGGCGGCGTCGAAGCGCTCCCACAAGGCGCGCGGCGCGGCGCCGGACAGGCTGTCGAGCGCCTTCCAGCGCTCGCGCATGCTGCCCACCTTCTTGGCCAGCTCGCCCATGGCGAGGTTCTGGGTGGGCAAGGCTTCGACCGACTTGATCAATTCCTCGCGCGAGACGTTGCCGCCCCAGCGCGCCCAGTCGGACAGGCGCTTGAGCTCGGCGCGCACGTGGTTCAGGCGATCGGATTGCGCCGGCGTCAGGCGCATGCCCCTGTCCTTGCTTTCCTTCAGCGACTTGTCGAGTTCGGCGGCGGTGCCGAGCGAACCCTGCTGCAGCGCGGCTTCCATCGCGTCCAGCTGGTCGAGGAAGTGCTGGTCGGCGCCCTTGTTCTGGGGCTTGGGCGGCTTGTCCGTCTTGGCGGCGGCATCCGCCGGGCGCGCCTCCTTCGGCTTGCGCACCTCCTGCGGCAGGCTGGCCAGCAAGGCGTCGAAGCGCTGCTGCAGCTGGGCGCCCGGGCCGTTGGACGGCATGGCCGGCAAGCGCTGCCATTCCTTGCGCAGTGCGTCGGCCTTGAGTTCCGCTACCGGCTGGGCCTGCCATTGCTCGAGCGCGGCTTCGCGTGCGGCCAGCGCCGCGCGGTCCTGCTCGATGGTGGCGAGGCTGGCGCTCAGGCGCGCCTGCTCGGTGGCGAATTCGGCGACCAGGGCGCGCGGCAGCGAGGCGTGTCCTTGCGCCACCAGCGCATCTGCCTGCTCGCGCGACAGCGCGTCGAGGCGCTCCGCGAAGGCGGTGGGGTCGAGTCCGCCAGATTCGAGCTGGCGCAAGTCCGCAAGGCGGTCGATCATGGCGCGCTGCAGCTGCACCTGGTCTTCCAGGCGCTTGCCGAGCTCGGCGCGGATGGCGTCGAACTCGGGCGCCAGTTCGGGCGCCGTGATCACCGCCCATTGACGGTCGAGTTCGGCGACGTGGTTGGGCGTCAGCAGTTCGTCCCCGAGCAAGGCGCGGCCGTGGGCCAGGGCTTCCTGGCCGCGGCGCAGCTCGGCTTCGTGGTGGCGGATCGCGTCCAGGCGCGACTGCATCAGCTTGGCCACGCGGCGATCAAGGTTGCGCATCGCCGCGTGCACGCGCTCGAGCTGCGGCCGGCTGTGGACCAGCTCGGCCGCGGCAAGGCGCAATTCGGAGAATTCGGAGGAAAGGATGAAGGCGACGGCGGTGTCTTCGTCGCCATTCAGGTGCTTGAGCTGTTCGGCCTGCTGCTCGCGCGGCGTGGGCGCGCCGGAACCCGGAACGCCGGTGCCCGCAGCGCCCGCCGGCTGGCCTTCGGGCTGCTCACCGGAGGCGCCGGCCGGCTTGTCGCCACCCTGCCGCTTGAATAGGAATTCGAACATGATGAAATCGCGCTTCCAAAAGCCCCATCATAGCAAAGAACCATGGTGGTGCCTGCCCGGGCGCGTAGCCCGGGCGCGCAGCCCGGGCCGCTCAGTGCGTGGCGTAGCGCGAACTGGCCATGGAGGCATTTTGCCTGCGGGAATTGCCTGCCAGGGCCCCTGCCGCCACCTGCCCGGACGCATAGCCGCGGTTCTCGTTCTGCCAGGCGTCATAGGCCAGCATCTGGTTGGCGATCGCGAACCAGGCCTCGCTCGGCACATGGGTGCGCGCCAGTGGAAACAGCTCGCGTTCCTCGCGCTCCAGGCGTTCGAGCAGCAGCTTGCAGCAACGCTCGAGCGCGGCGCCGAAGCCGGGATCCAGCACGGCCGCGGCGGCATGGACATCGGCGCGCGCCTCGATGGCAGCCAGGGTCAGCGCGTCAAGTTCGGCCAGCAGTGCCCCACCTACGCCGGCCCGGCGCAGGGCCGGCACCACGAACTTGTCGAGCTTGCGCCAGTAGCAATTGTCGAAGGCGACGCGCAGGGCATCGCAGGCCAGCTCGAGCTCCCGGGTGGTGGGCGCCTTGTGCAGCCAGGCGTGCGGCCGCCAGCGCTCCAGCAGGGACTGCAGGCCGATGCGTGCACTGGCCTGTTCGATGGACAAAGCAACCAGCGTATAGGTAGATGTCAGCATCATGTCTCCTCTCAGGATGGCTTCGCCAGCGCGCGGCCCGGGGCGGGGCCGCGAAGCGTGGCTGGGGAAGCTCTTTTTTCGGGAATCGGGCAGGCAGCTTTTGTTGTTCTTGCCAGCCTCTGGGAACTCGTAGTGTAGAGACATGCCCCTGCTCGGGTTTGAGGTGGCGCAAACCCGGACCGGTGGACTTTGGAGACTTTTTAGTAGTTCAAATGTAAAAGCTCGATTACGCGGGCGCGGCCGTCCCCGATGCCGCCAGCGCCACGCCCAGCCGCTGTCCGATTTCCTCCGGCACGGCGTTGACCACCCGCACCTGCGGGCAGCCGTGCCAGCGGGCGCAGCGCTGCACGGAGGCCGCCACGTCGTCCACCAGCCGGTCGCTGATGCGCACGCCAGGCTCCAGGTGAACGCTGCGCAACTCGAATTCGCCGGTCTTGCGGTGGGCCTTGGCGTCGATCCGTCCGACCAGCGCGCCGCGCCGCAGGATGGGCAGCGTGAAATAGCCGTAGCGCCGTTTTTCAGCCGGCGTATAGCATTCGAGCCGGTAGTCGAAGCCGAACAGCTCGAGCGCGCGGCGCCGGTCCCAGACGATCGGATCGAAGGGCGACAGCAGGGTCGTCAGGCGCGGCGCCAGCCGGCCTTCCATCGCCTGCTGGGCTAGTGCCGCGTGCTCGGGGTGGATGTAGACCGGTTCGTCCCAGCCCTCCACGCGCCCAACCAGCAACAGGCCCTCGTCGGCCATGGCGGCCGGGCTCGGGTGCGGACGGCGGGTGCGGTGATAGTCCGGGATCCAGGCCGCCTTGGCCAGCCCCAGCGCGCGCACCGCGTGCAGCACGAAACTGCGCCGCACCTCGTCCAGCGGCGGCATGCGGCCGTCATGCCATTCGGGATGCACGCGTTCGGCCAGGTCATAGATGCGCTGGAAGTTGTGGCGCCGCGCAATCATCAGCTCGCCTGCGGTGAACAGCACTTCCAGCGTACGCTTCTCGGGCTTCCATTCCCACCAGCCGCCGCCCTTGCCGTCGCTGCGTTCAAAGTCCGAGGAACGCACCGGGCCGGTGGCGCGCACGTGCGCCAGCAGACTTGCTACCTCGTCCGCTCGCTCGCGCATCCATTTGGCGGAATACTTCCAGCCCATGGCTTCCGGGTCGAGCATGCGGTGGCGGTACAGGCCGTAGTCCTCGATCGGCAGGAAGCAGGCCTCGTGCGCCCAGTATTCGAACAGGCTGCCCTCGGCGAGGAGTTCGTCGAGCCAGGCCGGTTCATAGTCGCCCAGCCGGCTCCACAGCACCAGGTAGGGACTGCGCGCGACCACGCTGATGGTATCGATCTGCAGCATGCCCATGCGCCAGATCGCGGCCAGGACGTCGGCCTTGGTGGCGCGGCGGCGGCGCGGGACCAGCATGTCCTGGGCGGCCAGGTGCAAGGCCCGGGCGGCGGCTACGGTCAGATTGATCTCGCTCATGACATTATTCTAATAGCAAACCAATACTACTGTAAAAAAACACAGTCTTTTTCTGGGCGACACGGCAATTCTGCGCCGCTTCTGGTTTATAGTGAGCGCCGACCCGACTTTCCATTCTAACCATGCGGCTGCTTCATACCTCCGACTGGCATCTGGGCCAGACCCTGCACAATTTCGATCGTGTCTACGAGCACGCGTGCTTCCTCGACTGGCTCGTGGAGACGCTTGCAAGCGAAGAGATCGATGTGCTGCTGGTCGCCGGCGACATCTTCGACAACGCCAATCCGTCGGCCGCCGCCCACCGCCAGCTGTACCGCTTCCTGCAGCAAGCGCGGGCGCGCGTGCCGCACCTGCAGGTGGTGGTCATCGCCGGCAACCACGATTCGCCGGGCCGGCTGGAAGCGCCCACGCCCTTGCTGGAAGCGCATGGCACCATCGTCGTCGGCAACGTGGCGCGCACGGCGGATGGCGGCATCGATCTGGAACGCCTGCTGGTGCCGCTGCGCGGCCGCGACGGGAAAGTAGAAGCATGGTGTCTCGCGGTCCCATTCCTGCGCCCGGGCGACGTACCGCGCGCGGTGGCCGAAGACGCCGCGCTCGGCCTCGATCCCTACCTGCACGGCACCACCCTGCTCTACCAGCAGGCTTTCGCGCTGGCGCAGTCGCGCTGTACCTCCGGCGAAGCGATCATCGCCATGGGCCACTGCCACATGGTCGATGGGCAATCGTCCCAGGATTCCGAGCGCCGCATCGTCATCGGCGGCACCGAGGCCCTGCCGGCCACCATGTTCGACCCGAGCGTCGCCTACGTCGCGCTGGGGCACCTGCACCTGGCCCAGCGCGTCGGCGGCCACGAGCACCGGCGCTACTGCGGCAGTCCGCTGCCGCTGTCCTTTTCGGAAGTCGGCTACCAGCACCAGGTCCTGCGCATCGAGCTCGAAGGCCAGGTGACCAAGTCGGTGACCCCGCTGCACGTGCCGCGCGCGGTCCAGCTGCTGCGCGTGCCGGCCCAGCCGGCGCCGCTGGAAGAAGCGCTGGCGGCCCTCGAAGCCCTCGAACTGCCGGAGGCGCCGCCGCAACAGCAGCCCTTCCTCGAAGTACGCGTGCTGCTCGAAGGCCCCGAGCCGGGCCTGCGCGCGCGCGTGGAAGCAGCCCTGAACGGCAAGCCAGTGCGCCTGGCAAAGATCGAACCGACGCGCCGCCACGCCGCACCCGAAAATGCGAGCGAAGCTTTGAGCCTCGACCAGCTGGCCCAGCTGCAGCCGGACGACATCTTCCGCCGCCTCTGGGCCCAGCGCTTCGGCGACGAAGCGCCGGCCGAGCAGCTGGCGGCTTTCGCCGAGCTCACCAATACCCTGGGTGGAGACGCGGCATGAGGATCCTGCGCATCAGCGGCAAGAACCTGGCCTCGCTGGCCGGCGAATTCCAGGTCGACTTCGAAACCGAACCGCTCGCCTCCAGCGGCCTGTTCGCCATCAGCGGCCCCACCGGCGCCGGCAAAAGCACCCTGCTCGACGCCCTGTGCCTGGCGCTGTACGACGCTACCCCGCGGCTGCTCAAGCGTGCAGGCAGCCAGTTGCCGGACGTGGGCGGCGACACCGTCTCCGCGCTCGACCCGCGCACCCTGATGCGGCGCGGCGCGGCCGAAGCCTGGGCCGAAGTCGACTTCGCCGGCAACGACGACATCCGCTACCGCGCGCGCTGGAGCGTGCGTCGCGCCTACGGCAAGGCCAGCGGCGCCCTGCAGCCCTCGAAGATGACCCTGCACCGCCTGCCGGAACTCGATCCGCTGGGCGGCACCAAAACCGAGGTCACGCTCGAGATTGCCCAGCGCATCGGCCTCTCCTTCGAACAATTCACGCGCGCCGTGCTGCTGGCGCAAAACGAATTTTCGGCCTTCCTGAAAACCGACGAGAACGAGCGTGGCGAACTGCTGGAAACCCTCACCGGCACCACCATCTACAGCGACATCTCGCGCCGCGCCTTCGAGCGCTACCGCGCCGAGCAGGAACGTACCAAGGCGCTGACTGCCCGGCACGACAACCAGGCACCAATGCCCCCTGGCGAGCGCGAAAAGCTCGACGCCGAGCGCGTGAACGCCGAACTGGCGCTGGAAGCGGTGGACGCGCGCCGCGCCGCCCTGGAAGGCGAACTGCGCTGGCACCAGGAAGCCGGCAAGCTGGAACGCAGCGAAGCCCAGGCCAACGAAGCCCTCTCTGCAGCGCAGGCGGCGCAACAGGACGCGGCGGGTCGCCGCCAGCGCCTCGCCACCCTCGATGCGGTGCAGGCGGCCCGCCCGCTGGTGGCGGAAGTCACACGCCTGCAGGGAGAACACAAGGCGGCAGTCGAATCCACCGCTAAGCTGGAAAGCGCTCTCGTCACCGCCCAGGACGCGCGCCGGCAAGCCATGCTGGACGTCGACGCCGCGCAAAACGCGCTCGAGGTCGCCGACAGCGCGCTGCGCGCCGCCGGTCCTCAGCTCGACAGCGCCAAGGCGCTCGACGCCGCCATTGCGGCCCTAGCCCCGTCCCACGGCCAGGCCGCCACCGCGCTGGAAGCAGCCCGCAACGAAGCGCGCCAGGCGCGCGCCGTGCACGGGGCGAAAGCAGCCGAACTCGATGCGGCGAAAGGCCAGCGCGAACGTGCCGGCGCCTGGCTGGCCGCGCATGCACGCCTGGAGCCGATGGCGGCGCAATGGCCACGCTGGGACCAGCTGCTGACCCAGGCCGCGCAGGCAGTGGCCGCGGACGCCGCCGCCGCGTCGGCGCTGGCGGCCGCGAGCAGCCAGGCGAAGGACGCCGCGACGCAGGAACTGGGCGCCATGCTGGCATTGAGCGAAGCCGCCAGCCGCCTCGACACCCTGGACACGGCGCGCCGCGAAGCCATGGCCGTGCTCGAAGCGACCGACCCGCAGGTGCTGGAAAACGAGCGCCAGGCCCTGGACGCGCGTCGCGAGCGCCTGGCTTCCGCCGAGAAGGCCTGGACCGCGCTCGTTACCACGCGCCAGGAAGTTGCCGACACCGCCGGCGAGCTCGACCGTGTCGACACGGCACGCACCGCCGCCAGCCGCCTGCTGGACGAAGCCCGCGCCGCAGCTCCGGCCTTGAACGCCGCCATGCAGCAGGCCGAGAAATCGCTGGCGGTGGCCGAACTGGCCTGCGCCGCCAGCGTGGAAGAACTGCGTGCGACCCTGGACACGGACAGCCCCTGCCCGGTCTGCGGCTCGCACGAGCATCCCTACCGTGACGATGGCCGTGAAGACATGCTGCGCAGCATGCTCGCGAACCTGCGCGGCGAAGTCACGGAATGCCGGGCGCGCGTGCGCGACAACGAGGCGGTGCAGGCGGCGCAGGCCGCGACCCTCGCCGCCGCCAGCGAGCGCGTGGCGGGCCTGCAGCGCGAAGGCGCCACCCTGCGCAAGGTACTCGACGAACTCGAAGCGGAATGGATTGCCCAGCCACTGGCGGCCGAAGTGCCTGCCGAAGAAGCCCGTGTCAACTGGTTCGCCGAATCGCGCGAGGCCCTGCGCGGCGCGCTGGCCGCCCTGGACGGCCGCGCCGCCGCACTGCGTCGTGCGGCGCAGGCGCGTGACGCCGCCCAGGCCGCCTACGACAAGGCCCAGCAGGAACACGCACGCCTGCGCCAGGCCGCCGACGGCGCACGCGACACCGGCGCGCGACTGCAGGCCGAGCTGCGCGCCATCGGCGTCCAGCACGCAGCGGCTAGCGCCCAGCTGGCAGCCCTGCTGGCCGAACTCGACCCGGTGCTGGCGGACGCCTGCGGCGACGGCTGGCAGGACGCCTGGCGCCGCCACCCAAGCGGCTGGCGCGAAGCCCGTGCGCAGGAAGCGGCCCAGTGGCAGGAACAGACCGCCCTGCAGACGCGCAGCGCCGCCCTCGAGGCCACCCTGGCAGCGGAAGTTGCAGGCGCCAGCGAACGCATCGCCCAGGCAGACCGCCACGGCGCCGGGGGCGCCGCCGAGTTCAACCGCATCGATGTCGAACTGAAGGACAAGCGCGGCCAGCGCCAGCTGCTGTGGAACGGCCGCGCCATCGGAGACGTCGAGCAGGAACTGCAGGCCGGCGTCGGCGCGGCCCGCAACCACCTGGCGGCGCGCCAGGCGGTGGCCAACGAAACGGCCCAGCGCGAAGCCAGCGCCCGCAGCGCGCTGGCCCAGTTGACCGAGCACATCGCCCATCTCGACAGCGCCGGCGCCAAGGCCGCCTCCGCCCTCGCCGACTGGCTGGAGGAGTACCGCAAGTCATCCTTCCTCGACGGGCTCGACCCGGTCGAAGACAGCGCCGAACTCGGCCGCCTGCTGGCCGTCGGCGGCACCTGGCTGGCCCAGGAGCGCAGCGCCCTCGGCGCGCTCGACGCCCAGGTGGCCAGTCTAGGGGCCGTGCTCGCCGAACGCCGCGCCCAGCGCGCCCTGCATAACGAGGGCCGGCCCGAAAGCGGCCTGAGCGCGGAGACGGTGGCTGCCGCCGTCGAAGCCCTCACGGCCGAGCGCCGCGCCGCCCACGACCTCGCGACCGAACTGCGCATGCGCGCGGGCCAGGACGACACGCGCCGCGTGCAGGCGCAGGCGGCGCTGGCCGAGATCGAACGCCAGCAGCTCGAGGAACAGCGCTGGGGCAAGCTGTCCGAACTGATCGGTTCCGCCGACGGCAAGAAGTTCCGCAACTACGCCCAGCAGTTCACGCTCGACGTCCTGCTCGGCTACGCCAACGCCCACCTCGGGCAACTGGCGCGGCGCTACCGCCTCGAGCGCGTCAGCCACAATGGCGCGCCTTCGCTGGCGCTGATGGTGCGCGATCAGGACATGGGGGGCGAAGTCCGTTCGGTCAATTCCCTGTCCGGCGGCGAGTCCTTCCTGGTATCGCTGGCCCTGGCGCTGGGCTTGGCTTCGCTCTCGTCGAACCGCGTGCGGGTCGAGTCGCTCTTTATTGACGAAGGCTTCGGCAGCCTCGACACCGACACCCTGGGCGTGGCGATGGATGCGCTGGACGCGCTGCAGTCGCTGGGGCGCAAGGTGGGCGTGATCTCGCACGTGCAGGAAATGACGGAGCGTATCGCCACCAAGGTGCTGGTGCGGCCGGCGGGGGGCGGTAGCAGCGCGGTCGTGGTCGAGTAACCGCGTCCTTGATGCATCCGGCTCGGCATTGTCGTGGTTTTATTCCCAAACGAGGGCTTTTACTGTGAATTTTCCCCCTGTACTAGATGTATTGAAAGTAGGCGACTACCCTGCTGAAGCCAAGGCTGGCGGCGGCTACGTCTGGGATGGTGTGCTGAAATACCGGGTATGGTGCCATCCGGAGCGCGGTGCGCCCGATGAGGCCGAAGGGTCGGACTACTATTACGCCTTCGAAAACTATGAAGAGGCTGCCGAGTTTGCCCGCACTAACCCAGGCACCGAAGATCCGCTGGCGCTCGTCCTGCAGCGCGAGTATATCGACGAGCCCGAACCCGGACAGTATGTGCACATGCGTGCAGAACGCATCACCGAATGGCCCGTCGCTTTCTTGAGCAGGCCGCAGCGCGACGCGCAAACCATTCCGGATTTTCTCGCCGAGGACGCGCCAGCGAATCGGCTTGATATTCTTCGAGCGCTTGCACCGCGTCGTGCGTGATGCGCGAGCGGTTCTGAAAATGTTGACGCCTCATCCTTGAAGATGTTTTGCCAGGTCTGCAGCCAGCCGGAAGCCGCCCTACGTTTGACATCTGGATAGCAGAGACCGGGACCCTGCTTGGCCAAATATCCACGCTCTATCAATAGCGAATCGCACGATCCCGGACCCAGCCCATCCCTTGTACAATGCGCCCTTTGCACGCATACGCTCAACCACCATGAAACCTGCCCGCTTCCTTACTTTCAAATGCGCCAAGTGCGCCAAACCGGTTAAGGTCACCCTGCAGAAAGTCTCGGCCTGCTCGCACATCCAGCCTTACCTGGGCGTCTGCGAGTGCGGCGAGCCCAAGCGCCACGCCACCGGCAGCCCGGACGCGGTCAAGTCCTATCTGGAATCGGCCGACGGCAACTGGCATCACCATCACTGATCCAGCACCGATGAGCGAGATCACCTGGCTGGAGGGAGGCGTCGAGCGCACGGCGCAGTGGCGCTCGGAGAGCGGCTGGCCGGCGCCGAAGAAGGTGGTCGTCGCCGACGACACCATGAACGCGGACGCCGCCTACCGCCTGGCGCTGGAAGGCACCGCCCTGCTCTGGCGCGGCGACTTCCAGAACGCGCGCCAGCTCCTGAACGCGCTGGTGCGCCGGGTCGACCACAAGAGCGACCGTGCGCGCCGCGCCAAGGCGGGCAAGGCCCAGCCGACGCCAACCGAGCTGTTCCACCGCCATCGACTGCAGCAGCTGCAGCGCGCACGCACGCTGGCCATGCTCCTGATTCCCTTCGAGCCCGGCCACGTGATTCCGCTGCGCCGCGCACCCGACGTCGCCGAAGCCTGCCTTGAGGCCTATGGCCCGGCCGAGACGCCCTACGTCGCCTCGCTGCGCGAACTGCTGGGCGTGATCGGCGCCCACGAATGGCGCCGCAAGGGCGTGCGCATCCCTGCGCTCGACGACAACATCCACCCGTGGTACGGCGTGTTTTCGCCTGTGCGCGGCGAATACGTCGAGCTGGTCGCGCAGGCGCCCCTGCCGCACGGAACGAAACTCGCCTTCGACATCGGCGCCGGCACCGGCGTGCTGTCGGCCGTGCTGGCCCGGCGCGGCATTGCGCAGGTGCTGGCCACCGACATGGACGCACGCGCCCTCGGCTGCGCGCGCGAGAACATCGCCCGCCTCGGCCTGTCCGCACAGGTCAGGATCATCGAGGCCGACCTGTTCCCCGAAGGCCGCGCGCCCCTGGTCGTGTGCAATCCGCCTTGGCTGCCCGGCAAGCCCAGCTCGGCCATCGAATACGCGATCTACGATCCCGACAGCCGCATGCTCAAGGGCTTCCTCGGCGGCCTGGCAAACCACTTGGAGCCACACGGCGAAGGCTGGCTGATCCTGTCGGACCTGGCCGAACACCTCGGCCTGCGTTCGCGCGAACAACTGCTCGGCTGGATTGCAGACGCGAAGCTGGAAGTGCTCGCCCGCCACGACATACGCCCGACCCACGGTAAGGCAAGCGACCCGGACGATCCGCTGCACGCGGCGCGTTCGCGCGAAGTCACGTCGCTGTGGCGCCTGCGCGCGGCCGGCTGAACCACGCTGCAAAGCCTGAGCTAGCTCAAGCGTTGCATGATTGAAAAATTCGTGGATTGCGTCCGCGCCCGGATCGCGCTATAATCTTTTTCTCAGACGCGGGGTGGAGCAGTCTGGCAGCTCGTCGGGCTCATAACCCGAAGGTCACAGGTTCAAATCCTGTCCCCGCAACCAAATACCAATCAGAAGCCCGACTCTTGCAGCCGGGCTTTTGTTTTCTGCGGTAGCGAATGCTGCAGCAGCACATGCAGCGCAGTACGGGCTGCACAGTAAGAGCTGATGAGAGACAAGAAAGACAACGCGACGATCGACCTGCCGGGTTTCGAACCGGCCGAAGCGCCCGCATCCGTTGTCGAACCGAAGCGCAGCAACCAGCGTGCGCGCCGTGTCTCCCTGAAGCAGGAACAGCTCGAACTGCTGGAAGAAACCGATACGAGCGGCCTGCCTGTCTGGCGCCGCGACGACTCGATTGACCTGACCGGCTTGCCGGTCTGGGCGCCGGCCCCGACCTAGTCCGGCTTAGAGCGCCTGACAATTCCCCCTATGGCGGTGTTGCATCGTCTTGCCGTACTAGCGTACTGTCTGCGACGATGCGCCTTGCCCTAGGGGTTTTGTCAGGCGCTTATATTGGCTACACCTGTGGCCCTCTTTGCTCGGACACCATGACTACCCAATCCTTCACCTCGCTGCCGCTCGCGCCGCGCTTCCTCGCCAACCTCGCCGCCCTGGGTTACCACCAGATGACGTCGATTCAGGCCGAGTCCCTCCCGGCCGTGCTGGAAGGGCGCGACCTGATCGCCCAGGCCAAGACCGGCAGCGGCAAGACCGCCGCTTTCGGCATCGGCGTCCTGCACAAGCTCAATCCTGCCTGGTTCGCGGTGCAGGGCCTGGTGCTGTGCCCGACGCGCGAGCTGGCCGACCAGGTCGCGAACGAACTGCGGCGCCTGGCGCGCGGTGTTGGCAACGTCAAGATCCTCACCCTGACCGGCGGCGTCGCCATGCGCCCGCAGATCGCCTCGCTCGAACACGGCGCCCACATCGTGGTCGGCACTCCGGGCCGCATCCGCGACCACCTGGGCCGCAACACGCTGGACCTGTCCAAGGTGCAGACCCTGGTGCTGGACGAAGCAGACCGCATGACCGACATGGGCTTCTACGACGAGATCGCCGGCATCGTGAGCGCCTGCCCGCAGCGGCGCCAGACCCTGCTGTTCTCGGCCACCTATCCGAACGACATCCGCTTCGCTACCGCCGGCTTCCTGGTTGAGCCGCTCGAAGTGGCGGTCGAAAGCCAGCACAGCGCGGAGAAGATCGAACAGCGCTTCTACGAGATCGGCTTCGAAGGCCGCGACGAAGCGGTGGCGCAGCTGCTCAAGCACTACCAGCCGGTGTCCACCCTCGCCTTCTGCAATACCAAGGCGCACTGCCGCGAACTGGCCGACCACCTGCGCGAACAGGGCTTCTCGGCGCTGGCGCTTTACGGCGAACTGGAACAGTGGGAGCGCGACGAGATCCTGGTGCTGTTCGCCAACCGCAGCTGCTCGGTGCTGGTCGCGACCGACGTCGCCGCGCGCGGCCTCGACATCGCCAACCTCGACACCGTGGTCAACGCCGACGTCTCGAAGGATCCGGAAGTGCACGTGCACCGCATCGGCCGCACCGGCCGTGGCGGCGAGACCGGCCTGGCCCTGACCCTGTGCGCACCGAACGAAAAGAAGTGGGTGCGCCTGATCGAGGAATACCAGGATGCGCCGGCCGAATGGCACAAGCTCGACGAACTGGGCGAACAACCCGAAGCCGGCGCGCCGGCGCCGATGTTGACCCTGCACATCGCTGGCGGCAAGAAGGCCAAGCTGCGTCCAGGCGACATCCTCGGCGCGCTGTGCGGCGACGCCGGTTTAACGAAGGAACAGGTCGGCAAGATCAATGTCGGCGAGTTCGCCAGCTACGTCGCGCTCGACCGCCACATCGCCCATGCCGCGGTGGCCAAGCTCAACGACCGCCAGGCGCCGGGACCGGAATTCGGCGCCATCAAAGGCCGCTATTTCAAGATGCGTTTCCTGGAAGTCTGAGCACGAACGGCTGACTTGTAACCGAGTTGTAACAGCAGCGCACGGTTGGCTCAGCAGCGCCATCGGCGCGGCAAAATCTGGCATTATTTGTCAAAATACAAATACTGGACCTGGACACAATCCACCGTGTCGGGCCCGGCTAGATGCCATGATGACCAGCACACCAGTAACCCAGCAACAGCAGACCGACGGCCGGACCGTGCGCGAAGTGGTCGAGTTCAACCAGGAACTCGTCAACGAAGTCTGGTGCCGGCGCATCTTCCGCCAGATCCTGCAGTCGCTCGAACTGCAGTACGCGATGCAGATGCCGCATCGTCCGATCAGCCCCGACACCATCCTGGTGCTCGATTCGGGCGATCCGATGCTGCTGCCCTCGCAGGACGTCAGCACCGCGTGGTCGGAAGCCGGCGATCTGCACGACCTGGCCGCCGTGGTCCACTACGCCATCACCCGGGAATACCCGCCTGCGGCGCCGCTGCTGGGGCGCACGCTGGAGTTCTCCGACGGCTACAGCGATACCTTCGTGGCCGCCGTCGACCGCTGCCTGGCGCCCGACCCGCAGCAGCGTCCGCACACTATTGAACAGCTGCGCAACCTGCTCGGCATCGTGCCGCTCGGGCCGGCCATCCCGACCCAGCCGGCCGCCCCTGCGCCGCAGCCCGAGCCGGCCGTCTCCTTCCTCACGGAAGCGGCTCCTGCGGCCGAACCGGGCGGCCTCAAGCGCTGGCTCTTGCTGATTGCCGCCGCTACCGTTCTGCTGGGAGCGCTCGGCGCCCTGCTCGCCCTGCTGCATCAGGCCGATTCGCGCGACACGGTAACCCTCGCCCTGCCGGGCGACACGCCCGCCGCGCAGGAATCCCCGGCAAGCCCTGTGCCCGACGCCGCGCCACCCGTGGCCACGGCTGGCGCTGCCGCCGAAGCAGCCCCGCCGAGCAGCGAGCTGCCGCCCGACCTGGTTCCCGACACCGCGCCGCCCGCCGCCGTAGCTGCCGCCCCCACGACACCTGCTGCTCCCGCGGCGCCGGTGCAGGCCGAGCCCAGCCGGCCAGTGCCGGCCGCAGCCGGCGCCACCTACAAGCTGGTGATCAAGCCCTGGGCCATGGTGCAGGTCGACGGCGTCGACCGCGGCGCCAGTCCGCCACTCAAGCGCCTGACCCTGGCGCCGGGCCAGCACACGATCCGCATCATGAACCCGAACTTCCCCGAGCACACGGTCACGGTCAACGCGGTCAAGGGCGCTTCGACAACGATCGAAATGGATTTCAGTGAAGAGGAGACGCCATGAAGCCACGCATCCGACAGCAGGGTTTGCGCGCCTGCGTCCTGGCAGCCACCCTGCTGCTGGGCGGCTGCGCCCAGCTCAAGCCGCAGCTCGATGCGCTGTTCGGTTCCGAACCGGCGCGCGCCCATCCGCGCGCCGAAGAACGCGCCCGCCCGCGCCCGGAACGCGCGGAGCGCAACGAACGTCCCGCGCCGCGCCCTGAACGGCCCGCAGCCGACCGCGACGACGCCGCCCTGCGCGAAGGCATCGCGCTGTATAACGAAGGCGACTTCAATGCGGCGATCAAGCGCCTGAATTCGAACGACATGAACGGTGGCTCGATCCGCAACCGCGTCAGCGCGCTCAAGTACACGGCCTTCAGCTATTGCGTCACCAATCGCCCGGTGCCCTGCCGCCAGGCCTTCGAGCGTGCGCTGCGCCTGGACGCCTCTTTCGAACTGGCGCCAGGCGAACAGGGCCACCCGCAATGGGGACCGGTGTTCGCCAAGGCGCGCCAGAACGTCGGTGGACGCGAGACTGCGCGCGAAGCATCGCGCTAGGCCTGCTTAGAGTTTGACGTTGATGCTGGCCGGGAAGGTCGGCGCACGGCGGCGTTTCGATGCCTGCTCGTAGGCGTAAGCCATGCCGATCAGTGAAGCCTCGCTCCACGCGCCGCCCACGAACGAGATCCCGATCGGCAGCCCGCGAGTATAACCGGCCGGCACCGTGATGTGCGGGTAGCCCGCCACCGCGGCCGGGCTGGAGAAACTGCCGCCGTAGTGGTCGCCGTTGATGTAGTCGGTCAGCCAGGCCGGGCCGCCGGTCGGCGCCACCAGTGCGTCCAGTTTGTGTTCCTTCATTACCTGGTCGATGCCTTCGTCGCGCGAATAGCGCAGGTCATTGGCCAGCGCCTCGCGGTACTCCTTCGCATCCAGCCCCGGCTTGGCCTGGGCCGCGATCAGGTGCTCCTGCTTAAAGTACGGCATTTCGCGCGCCGCGTTCTTGGCGTTGAAGGCGATCACATCGCCCATGTTCTTGACCGGCGCGTGCGGCGCATAGTTCTTCAGATAGGCTTCGAGGCCAGGCGCGAATTCGTACAGCAGCACCTGCAGCTCGCTGTCGTTGTACTTGTCGACGTTCGGCACTTTGACGTCGACCAGGATGGCGCCCTGCGCCTTGAGCACCGCGAGCTCCTGCTCGATGATCGCGTCGACCGCGTCATTGCTGCCAAAGAAATTGCGGGCGACGCCGATGCGCTTGCCCTTGAGGCCATCGGTGCGCAGCGCCGCGGCGTAGTCGGCGATGTGGCCGGAGCTAGCCGCGGTCGCCTTGTCGTCCGCATCTGCGCCTGCCATCGCGGCCAGCATCAGGGCTGCGTCGGCCACGCTGCGCGTCATCGGGCCGGCCGTGTCCTGCGAGTGGGCGATCGGGATGATGCCGCTGCGGCTGAGCAGGCCGAGGGTCGGCTTGATGCCGACGATCCCGCAGGACGACGAGGGCGAGACGATCGAACCGTCGGTCTCGGTGCCGACGGTCAGCGTGGCCAGGCCGGCCGCCGCGGCGGCGCCCGAGCCCGAGCTGGAGCCGCTGGTGTTACGGTCAAGCGCGTACGGATTCCTGGTCTGCCCGCCACGGCCGCTCCAGCCGCTGACCGAATGGGTCGAGCGCATGTTCGCCCATTCGGACAGGTTGGTCTTGCCGATGATGACCGCGCCGGCCTTGCGCAGCAGCGCCACGATGTGCGCGTCCTTGACCGCGCGCACGCCGTTGAGGGCGAGCGAGCCGGCGCTGGTGCTCATGCGGTCGGCGGTGGCGATATTGTCTTTCAATAGCACCGGGATGCCGTGCAGCGGGCTACGCAGCTTGCCGGCCGCGCGCTCGCGGTCCATCTCGGCGGCGATCTTGAGCGCGTCCGGGTTGGTCTCGATGACCGCGTTCAGGCGCGGACCGGCCTTGTCGATGGCGGCGATGCGCGCCAGGTATTGCTTGACCAGGGAGCTCGAGCTCAGCTTGCCGGCCGCCATCTGGGCCTGCTGTTCGCGCACGCCGGCATCGAGGATGCCACTTGCACTGCCGCCTGCCGTGCCGGCGGCGAGCGCCTCGTGCGCCACACCGGCAAGTGCCCCTGCCGCCATACCGAGCCGAACGAAATCCCTGCGCTTCATCATACAAGCCTCCGTGTCAAATAATGCATGAGCATAGCAGCAAAGTTACTCATGTGACACGGTTGTTCGTGGCCTTAACGGAGCTGTGCAAGCGGCTGCTGCCCGGCTGGGCGCTGGGGCGGAAGCGCTTGCGTTTGCGGCCGGCGGCGGGCCGCTTTGACTGCCTCGCTCTCGTTCTTTTCCCCATGCGTGCACGGCGCCGGAGCGCCATCCTGGAAAACTGTTCTCCTATAGCGGCAGAACATGCATACTTGCGCGTTGTGCATGGCTTCTCCTTTCGACAATATTCGAAATGTCCGCTGCCCTGCATCGCAAGACCTGTTACCATTACAAAGCGGAACACGATTCCGTATTATAAGCGGAACTTCGTTCCGTTTTGTAGATTTTTTTATGCATACGACACCAGACCCGGAACAGCCCGCCGAGAAAGCGGAAGAAAAGCAGTCGCGCGGCAAGCGCGCCGATGCGCAGCGCAACCTCCAGTCCTTGCTGGAGGCCGCCATGGAGGTGTTCACGAAGTCGGGCGTGGATGCGCCGGTGCGCGAGATCGCCGAGCAGGCCGGCGTCGGCGTGGGCACCCTGTATCGCCACTTCCCGCAGCGCGCCGACCTGATCGTCGCGGTCCTGAAGTCCCAGATCGACGCCTGCGCCGATGCCGCCGCCAGCCTCGCCGCGAAGCACGCGCCGGACGAGGCGCTGGCGCGCTGGATGGAGCGTTACGTCGACTTCATCGTCACCAAGCGCGGGCTGTCGGGAGCCCTGCAGTCGGACAATGCAGCCTACGCCGCGCTGCCGGATTATTTCTACGGACGCCTGCGCCCTGCCCTGTCCTCGCTGCTGCAGGCTGCGGTCGAGCAGGGTCTCGTTCGTCCGGGTTTCGAGGCCGACGAACTGCTGCGCGCGGTCGCGACGCTATGCAAGGCGAATCCGGATGAAGATACGGCCGCGACCAAGAGGATGGTCGGCTTGCTGGTCGATGGCCTGCGCAGCGCGCGCTAGCGCCAGGCGCAGCGCACGAAGCAGGCAAAAAAAAACGCTGCCGAGGCAGCGTTTTTTTCGTTCAGCGATCGCTTAGTTGCGGACGACGCGCTTGTATTCGTTGGTACGGGTGTCGATTTCGATGGTGTCATCGGTGCTGACGAACAGCGGCACCATCACGATGTGCTGCTTGGCTTCGATGGCGTTCTCGATCTTGGCTTCCTTCAGGACGTTGCCCGAGGTGTTGCCCTTGACGGCCGGCTCCGAGTACACGACCAGGCGTGCGATGGTGGTCGGCAGTTCGACCGAGATGGCCTTGCCGTCGTAGAACACCGCTTCGCATTCCATACCGTCTTTCAGGTAGTTGATGGCGTCGCCCATGTTCTCTTCTTCGATTTCGTACTGGTTGTACTCTTCGTCCATGAAGACGTACAGCGGGTCGGCGAAGTACGAGTAGGTCACCGGCTTCTTGTCCAGCACGACCACGTCGAACTTGTCGTCGCCGCGGAACACGTTTTCCAGCGGAGCGTTGGTCAGAAGATTCTTCATCTTCCACTTGTAGGTGAAGCCCGTGCGGCTCGAACCGTTCACATCCGAACGCAGCACGATGAACGGCTTGTCTTCGACCATAATGATGTTGCCAACACGGATTTCTTTAGCGAATTTCATAGTAGTTTTACGTAAAAAGTAAGTTGCATTAAATCAGCGGTGGCCGGTGAGCGAAGCGAGCCTTGAAGCCTACGTTTGATCCTGTGTATTTCGTTACAGACTAACCGCGCATTATACCGGATTTTCGCCGGCAAGCCTTAGTTCACGGGCAAATTCCAGCAGCTTCGTCGTCAAATCGCCATGGGCCAGCATTTCTGCACGCCATTCTTCTGCACGAATGACAATGCGCGGCAACTCTGCTTGCAAGTCTTCCCATGCCGCGTCCATGGACGGGATGTCACGCGCGCCATTCCAGCCCAAGGAAAATGCCGCGAGGGCATCGAGACCACCCGCGTAGCGGTCCAGGAAAGCACGCAATTTCTTGTGGTGCAGGTTCTCGTCCTGCGGATAGATGTGCCACACGAACGGCCGTCCCGCCCACTGGGCGCGCACGAAGGAATCTTCCCCACGCACGAAGTTCAGGTCGCAGGCCCATAGCAGGCGGTCATAGTCGGGCTGCGGCACGAAGGGCAGCACGCGCAGCGTCAATGCGCCCTGCTTGCGGCTGGCGCCGGCGCGGGCGTCGCCGCCCAGGAAGGCACCAACCGCCTCCGGCGCCACGCCCTCGGGCACCAGGCAAGTCACGGCGCGCTCTCCTTCCGACCAGGTGCGCAGCAGCTCGGCAACGGGCGCATGCGGATAACAGAACAGCGAAACCTTCAGCGCATCCAGCTCATCCGCGCCGACACCGAAGCCCGCCAGGAAGCGGGCCACCGCGCCGCGGTCGGCCTGGAAGGCGGCGCGCTCCTGTTCGAGTCCGGCTTCATGCAGCAGGCCTCCCGTCTTCGTCGTGAATCCGGGGAAGAAGAAATGCTTGGTCAGCTTCAGGCGCGGATGCATGGACGGCAGGCGATGGCAGCCTTCCACCCACTCTTCCGCCGTCAAGCCTTCCAGGTTGAACCATAGCGGGCGCGGGCTGCGCTGCGCCATCGCGGCGACGTAGCCGGGCGGGATGTCGACCGCGAAGAATTCGATCACGATGTCGGCGACCTCGCTCGGCGCAAAGCTGGCTTCCTGGTCGCGCCAGTGGCGTACCTGCACGCCCTCGACCTCTTGCGTGGCGGCGTCCACGTCGACCAGCGGACAAATGCGCCGGAAGCTGCGCAGGTCGTCGACCCACAGGGTGACCCGCACGCCGTGCTCGCGCCACAGCTGGCGCGCCAGGCGCCAGCAGATGCCGATGTCGCCGTAGTTGTCGACGACCTTGCAGAACAAGGCCAAGGTGGGCGGATGGGAGAGGGAACGAGGTGGGCTCATGCGGGAGGCGGGACGCGTGTGGAGCGCGCTATTCTAACCGACGCGCGCCCGCTTTTCCTGCGACAAAGGTCGCGCGTATAAGCCCTTGTGCGGCCCTTGGCAAGCGCCATGCGCCGGTTCCCTGCGCCACCGCAAGCGGCGCCAAGACTGGGCCACACATCGCCGCCCTGCCGAAAACTTCACTATCCGCCCCTAGTCCAACGCCTACCTGCAGGGAGCCCGGCCGAGCAAACCCGGACCCTGCGCTCCGTTCGCGCCCGACCTTACCCGTGCGCGGATGCCATATATGCAGCCGCCCGCCCCAGGCGCGTAAGGGCGACGGCCCGGTGCGCTTCGCACCGGCGCCTCCTGATGCAGTCGGCAGCACTACCATAAGGAGTTGGATATGAACGAATACCAGCAATACGGCATGGGTCAGGGACAACTGGCGCCCCAGGCCTTCCTGGGCGGGATGTTCGGTGCGCCGCTGGGCGGCGCGCTCGGCCGCGGCATCGGCGGCATCTTCGGCAACCCCAACCTGGGCAGCCGCATCGGCCAACTCGCCGGCGGTATCGGTGGCGGCCTGCTGCCTTTCGGCGCCGACCCGGTCAGCGCCGCTTACGCCAGCCAGCCGCAACTGCAACAGCTCCAGCAACTGCAGCAGCTGCAACAACTGCAGCAATTGCAGCAACAGCAGCAGCAACAACAGCTGGCGCCGCAAGGTTTCGTCGGCAACCTGTTCAGCCAGTTAGGCAAGACCGGCGGCAACCTCCTCGGCGACCTGACCGGCAGCTCGACGCTGGGCAACGTGGCCGGCAGCGTGCTGTCGGGCCTGGGCGGCCTGCTGCCCTTCGCCGCCGACCCATCGGCCAGCGTGCAGGGTGTCGGCATCCAGCAGCACCCGGTGGTGCAGCAGCTGCAGCAACTGCAAGCCCAGCAGCAGCAACTGGTGCAGGCCCTGCAGCAGATCCAGCAACAACAGGCCGCGCTGCAGCAGCAGCTCGCCGCCGAACAACAACAGCAGCAAGGCCAGATGGCGCCGCAGGGCTGGCTCGGCAATCTGGTCAAGCGCGTGGCGCAGCCGGTGGGCGGCTTCATCGGCGGCCAGTTCGGCAACCAGGGCCTGGGCAACGCCATCGGCGGCATTGCCGGCCAGCTGGGCGGCATGCTGCCGTTCTCGGCTGACCCGTGGACCACCTACGCCCAGCAGGCACAGCTGGGTGCACAACAGACCATCCACTAATCCAGCGTAGAACCCCGCCGCCTCCCCGGGGGAGGCGGCTCCATCGAGGAGGTTTGCCCATGCCGAACTCCACCAGCGGACCAGTCCAGGGCCGCGCCCGGAAGCGCTACATCGTCAAGGCCGCCGCCGATGGCGGCGCGCTCGACGCCTTCATTGCCGGCCTCGGCGCCGATCCCGCCATCCGCCTGGTGGACACGATCGGGCCGAGCGGCGGACCGCCGCATACCGCCGTGGTCGAAACCGATCCCGATACCGCCGAGCAGCTTCGCCGACGCAACCTCAACCAGTTAACGATCGAACCGGACCAGCCGCTGTCGCTGTCCGACTAGCGCATCCGGCCCGGTCAGAAAAGGAAACACCATGCCAAAGACTCCGCAGGGCGCGGGCGAACAGCCGGGGCAGCTGCCCGAAGGCGGCGCCGACGTCCGTCCAAGCGCTGACGATTCCGCGCGCACGCGCGAGGCCGTGCGCGGCCGCACCGTCGCCGAGCGCAAGAAGAAATACCTGGTGGCGCCGCGCCCCCTGCCCGCCACTGCCGGTTTCCTGGCGCCGGCAGTGCTGGCGCCGGGCCTGTCGCTGTCCAACGTACAGCAGGCGCTGCAGGGCCTGGGCGACATCGACATCGTCGACACCGTCGGCACGGGAAGCGGCCTGGGCGCCTCCAGCCTCGGCGGCCAATCCGAAGGTGTGCTGGTGGCGCGCATGACCGACCAGAAAGCGGGCGAGCTGCACCAGCGCGGCCAGGGCCGCCTGATCGTCGAGCGCGACCAGCACCTGCAACTGCTCGACCCCATGCTCAGCCGGCCCGACCTGGTGTCCTCGCTGACGCCCTACTCCGGGCCGGTGGTCGAAGTCGTCATGGCCGTGCTCGGCAAGGACGGCGCGCCGCTGGCCGATGCCGAGGTCTCGCTGTTCGGCGGCCTGCTGCCGAGCACCGCTGTCACCGGCCCCGACGGGACGGCGCGCCTGCGCCTGTACGGCGAGGACACGCACACGATCAACGGCTTGTACGCCAAGCCGCGCGCCGACTACTGGAGCTTCTTCCAGCGCGACCCCGACATCAGCCTGAACGAGCCCAACGTCGTCATGCTGCACGCGCTGGCCGACTGGCCGGCGCTGAACAGGCTCCCCATCCAGAACGCGATGGGCTGGGGGGCGCGCGCCATGCGCCTCGACCAGGTGCCGCCGCCCTTCCGCGGCCAGGGAATCCGGATCGCCGTCATCGACTCCGGCGTGGCCACCACGCACGGCAACCTGAACCGCATCCGGGCCGGCTTCGACGTCATCAACAAGCAGGTCGACCGCAACACCTGGAACACCGATATCCTCGGCCACGGTTCGCATTGCGCCGGCGTGATCGGCGCCTCCGACCCGAGCTGGGGCATCCGCGGCTTCGCGCCCGAGGCCGAGATCCACGTCTGCAAGCTGTTCCCCGGCGGCCAGATCAGCCAGCTGATCGATGCGCTCGAATACTGCATCGAGAACCAGATCGACGTCGTCAACCTGAGTCTGGGCGGCAGCGGGCCGTCCGAAGCGCTCGAGCGCCAGATCGTGCGCGCCAAGCAGGCCGGCGTCGCCTGCATCGCGGCAGCGGGCAATTCGGGCGGGCCGGTCCAGTACCCCGCTGCCTCGCCGCACGTGCTTGCCGTGGCCGCGGTCGGCAAGGTCGACGAGTTCCCGCCCGACAGCTATCACACCGAAACCGTCGGCCAGGACATCGATCCGCAAGGCTTCTTCACCGCGCGCTTCAGTTGCGCCGGGCCGCAGGTGGACGTGTGTGCGCCGGGTGTCGCCATCGTCTCGTCGGTGCCGCCAAATAATTTCGCGGCCTGGGACGGCACCTCGATGGCCGCGCCGCACGTGACGGGACTGGCGGCGCTGGTGCTGGCGCACCGTCCGGAATTCCAGGGCTTGCTGCGCGCACGGGGACCGGAGCGGGTCGAACGCCTGTTCCAGGTGCTGCGCCTGAGCGCACGGCCGGTGACGCTGGCGGACCCGGCGCGTGTCGGCTACGGCATGCCGGACGCGCTGGTGGCGCTCGGCCTGTCGATGATGCCGGGACAGCAGATCGGACAATGGCAGATGCCCGTGACAGGCGTCATGATGCCGCCGGGGATGATGGCGCACGACAACGGCGTCCGTTACCCCGCCGGCTTCGCGGCGCAAGCGGGGATAGGCCCGCAAAGCCTTTCCCCCATCACGGGCTTCCCCTTCGGTCTCGGGCTGGGAGGATTGCACTCGTCCGGCTGGTAAGCCGGCGTGCGGCGGCGGATGAGCGCAGCAAGCTTGCGGCGCTCATCCGTTCGCCTATGCGCGTAGGCGACATGCGCGTAGGCGATAGCGTGCGGGCAGAGCCAGCAAGGCTTCGCTTTCGTTACAAGACTGGATGGTGCGCGCTGCGTGGCGCGGATAAACGCATCGCGAAAACGACGCGCCAAAAGAAAAACCGGAGCACCTCTCCGCGCAAGCGCGTTGGTCTACTCCGGTCTTGACTGGCGTCCCCACGGGGATTCGAACCCCGGTACTCACCGTGAAAGGGTGATGTCCTAGGCCTCTAGACGATGGGGACCTAAAACTGTGTGTTGCTCTTACTGCTGCCCTACCGCACCGCGATAGCGACATTAACCAAATTCTTGGCGTCCCCACGGGGATTCGAACCCCGGTACTCACCGTGAAAGGGTGATGTCCTAGGCCTCTAGACGATGGGGACCCTGGACTGTCAGAACTGTTGTTTTTCCTACGTGGTGGAGGTAAGCGGGATCGAACCGCTGACCTCTTGCATGCCATGCAAGCGCTCTCCCAGCTGAGCTATACCCCCTACGGGAAAACAACATTCTAACATACTGCTACTGCTTCCTACTACCGCGTGCCGCTGGTTGCACGCTGCCAGTTACCTGGCGTCCCCACGGGGATTCGAACCCCGGTACTCACCGTGAAAGGGTGATGTCCTAGGCCTCTAGACGATGGGGACCTTGGAACTACCGTACTGCCACTTCAGAGTTGGTGGAGGTAAGCGGGATCGAACCGCTGACCTCTTGCATGCCATGCAAGCGCTCTCCCAGCTGAGCTATACCCCCTCTTCACTGTACTGTCTTGCCTACTGCTTCGTACCGTGTGCTGCTGAAGTGCGAGCATTATAGCGGAGCGCCTTGCATTTCGCAAATACCTGTTTTCAGAAAATGCGCGCTCCGCAAAACAGGCCTTTGAGCGCTTAACAAAACCCCGAGGGCAAGGGATGCGGCCACCCGACGCATCGTCGCAGACAGTGCGCTAGCACGGCAAGACGATGCAACGCAGCCATCGGGGGAATTGTTAGGCGCTCTATTACAGGTACTTTGCCATGCGAGCTAAAACGACGTCGCGCCCGAACAATTCCAGCACCGCATCGATGGCCGGCGTCTGCAGCTGGCCAGTCACGATCAGGCGCAGCGGCATCGCAATCTGCGGCATCTTCAGGCCATGGGCCGCCAGCACTTCCTTGAACATGGCGGCAATCGCGGCCTTGTTCCACTCCACATCCTTGCAACGCTCGGCGAACGTCGCCAGCGCGGGACGCACGGCGTCGGTCAGGTGCTGGGCCAGCAGCGCGGCGTCCGGCTGGGGCTCGCGGTAGAACAGCATGGCGGTGTCGGCCAGTTCGTTGATGGTGTTGGTACGATCCTTCACCAGCGCGATCACGGTCGAAAGTAGCGGCGCGCCATCAAACTGTGCGCCTTCGCGCTCCAGCACCGGACGGGCCAGGCCGGCCAGGCGCTCGTTGTCGGCCTGCTTGATATAGTGGTTGTTCAGCCAGGCCAGCTTCTCCGGATTGAACTGCGCCGCCGACGCGGTCAGGTGCTCCAGGTTGAACCACTCAGTGAACTGCTCCATCGAGAAGATCTCATCGTCGCCGTGGCTCCAGCCCAGGCGCGCCAGGTAGTTCAGCATCGCTTCCGGCAGGTAGCCCTGCTCCGGGTACTGCATCACGCTGACCGCGCCGTGGCGCTTCGACAGCTTCTGGCCGTCCGCGCCCAGGATCATCGGCAGGTGGCCGTACTGCGGCAGCTCGGCGCCGAGCGCGCGCAGGATATTGATCTGGCGCGGCGTGTTGTTCACGTGGTCGTCGCCGCGCAGCACGTGGGTGATCTTCATGTCCCAGTCATCGACCGACACGCAGAAGTTGTAGGTCGGGGTGCCGTCCGGACGCGCGATGATCAGGTCGTCGAGTTCCTTGTTGGCGATGGTGATCGGGCCCTTGACCACATCGTTCCAGGTGACTTCGCCCTCGAGCGGGTTCTTGAAGCGCACCACCGGCTTGACGCCGTCAGGAACCGGCGGCAGGGTCTTGCCCGGCTCCGGACGCCAGGTGCCGTCGTAGCGCGGCTTCTCGCCCGCGGCGCGCATGCGCTCGCGCATCGCCTCGACTTCTTCCGGCGAGCAGTAGCACAGGTAAGCCGTGCCCTGCTCCAGCATCGATGCCACCACCTCGCGGTAGCGGTCCATGCGCTGCATCTGGTAGAACGGACCTTCGTCGTGCGACAGGCCGAGCCACTGCATGCCGTCCAGGATGGCCTGCACGGCTTCCGGCGTCGAGCGCTCGAGGTCGGTGTCTTCGATGCGCAGGATGAAGGTGCCGCCGAAGTGGCGTGCATAGGCCCAGGAATACAGCGCGGTGCGGGCGCCGCCCAGGTGGAGGTAGCCGGTTGGGCTCGGGGCAAAACGGGTGCGGACGGTCATGACTGGATGCAAAAATGGTAAAACGGGTATTTTACCCCGTCGCCATCGGCGCGCGCACCACGCACCGCCCTGCCCGCCGTCGCCGTCCGCGCCTCCTAGGCCGCCGACGCCGGCCGCAGCATCGGCCGCGGGGCTTCCGCCGCGCGCCGTACTGCCGAGGCCAGCAGGCCGGCCGCGCGCCGGATCTGGGCCGGCGTGTGCTGGGCCATCAGCTGCAGCCGCAGGCGCGCCGCCCCCAGCGGCACGCCGGGGAATTCCATCGGATTCACGAACACCTGCTCGCGCGCCAGCAGCATGCCGGCGATCCGCGTAGCCGCTTCCGAACCCAGCAGCAGCGGTACGATCGGCGACGCCGCCCCGATGCAGCGCAGCCCCGCCTCCTGCAGCAGCGCGCGCAGCTCGACCGCGTTGCGCATCAGGTCGGCGCGCAGCGCGTCGCCTTCGGCGCCGGTCACGATGCGCAGGCATTCCAGCACCGTGGCAGCCTGCACCGGCGACAGCGCGTTCGAGAACATGTGCGGTCCCGCGAACAGCTGCAACTGGCGCCGCACGCTGCGCTCGGAACAGGCAACAAAACCGCCGTTCGAGGCGAAGGTCTTGGAAAAGGCGCCCATCACGATGTCGATCTTGCCGAGCATGCCCTGGGCGCCGATCACGCCGCTGCCGCCCGGCCCCATGGCCCCGAGGTCGTGCGCCACGTCCACCAGCAGCGTGGCGCCGTACTCGCGGCACAGGTACTGCATCAGCGGCAGGTCCGGACTGTCCGAATCCATGCTGAACAGGCCTTCGGTGACGACCAGGATCGCCCCGTTCGCATCCACCGCGCGCAGACCCGCCAGCAGCTCGCGCAGGTGGTCGCAGTCGAGATGGCGGAACACCGCCACGTTGCGCGTGGCCGCGGCCGCGCCCTGGCGCAGCGAGGCATGGGCCAGGGCATCGATCAGCACATGGTCGCCGCTGTGCACCAGGCTGGTCACGGCGCCGAAGGCCGCGCCCCAGCCGGTCGGGAACAGCACCACGTGCTGGCAGTGCAGCAGCCTGGCGAGTTCCTGTTCCAGCGCGGTGGAATAGCGGCTGTTCCCGAGCAGGATGGCCGAGCCGGCGCTGTGCGGTCCGCACTCGGCCAGCACCCGCATGGCGCTGTCGATCACCGCCGGGTGCGCCGCCAGCGACAGGTAATCCTGCGAGGCGAAGTTGATGCCCTGCGCCGCCGCCAGGCCGTCGCCCTCGACGGTGGCCTGCGGCCCCGGCGGCCCGGACAGCACGCGGCCGTAGGGCCAGACGCCGTGGCGCATGCGCAGCGCACACCACTCCTCGAGCGGACCGGCGCGGCGCATCAGGTCCGGACCGCGCGGCTGGCGGTACAGCGCGACGTTGCCGCCCAGGGCGCCGGACGCGGCCAGCGCGTCCAGGTCGTGGGCGGGATCAAAGGGAATCGGTTCGTTCAGCACGGTATCCTCCGGCACAAGATGAAAAGACGTCGGCATTACGCCGGTTCGAGGGGCGCCGCCTCGACCTGGCGCGCCAGCATGGCGGCGACTTCGCCCGGCGGCAGCGGCCGGGCGAACAGGTAGCCCTGGGCCGCGTCGCATCCCATCGCGCACAGGTCGGCCAGTTGCTCGGGTGTCTCGACCGCTTCCGCGATCACGTCCAGGCCGAGGCGGTGCGCCATGGCCACGATGGCTTCCGCGATCGCAAAGGAACGGGCGCATTTGCCGGTAGCGCCGGCGCCGCCGCCCATCCCGAGCCGGCGCACGAACAGGCCGTCCATCTTGAGGATGTCCACCGGCAGCTCGGACAGGTAGTTCAGGCTCGAGTAACCGGTGCCGAAATCGTCGATCGACACCAGCACGCCGGCCTGGCGCAGGCCATTCATCAGGACGCAGTTCGCGGCCAGGTCTTCGATCAGCATGCCCTCGGTGATCTCGAGGTCGAGGCAGCGCGCCGGCATGCCGGTCTCGCCCAGGATAGTAAGCACCCGCGCCGGCAGGCCCGGCTCCTTCAGCTGGCGCGCCGACAGGTTCACGGCGGTCTTGATTTCGGGTAGCCCGGCGGCGCGCCAGGCACGGTTCTGCAGGCACGCGGTGCGCAGCGCCCAGTCGCCGATCGGGACGATCATCCCGGTCTCCTCGGCCAGCGGGATGAAGCGGCTAGGCTCGACCCGGCCGTAGACCGGATGCTGCCAGCGCAGCAGCGCCTCGACGCCGACCACGCGGCGGGCCGCCAGGTCGAGCTGCGGCTGGTATTCGAGGAACAGCTGGCCCTGCGCGAGCGCGTCGCGCAGGCCGTTCTTCAGCGCCAGGCGCTCGCTCTGCGGCTGCACCGTATCGCCCGAGTACACCTGCACGCTGTTCTCGCCCCAGCGCTTGGCGCCGCGCATGGCGATGTCGGCGCGCTTGAGCAGCGCATCGAGGTCGCAGTCCGCCGCCGGGTACAGGGCAACCCCCACCGCCAGCGTGACGAAGCATTCGCGCCCCGCCACGTTCAGCGGCAGGCCGAAGCGGTCGAGGATCTTCTCGGCCACAACCTGGGCGTCCGATTCGAAACTGAGGTCTTCCAGCAGCGCGATGAATTCGTCGCCGCCCCAGCGCGCCACCGTGTCGGAATCGCGCAGGCAGCGCCGGATCGCGGCCCCGGCCTGGCTCAGCAGGGCGTCGCCGGCCTCGTAACCCAGTTCGTCGTTGATCTCCTTGAAGCCGTTTATGTTCAGGAGCAGCAGCGCCACCAGCCGGCGGTTGCGGTTGGCGCGGTCCATCGCGTGGCGCAGGCGGTCGCGCAGCAGGTTGCGGTTCAAGAGGCCGGTGAGCTGGTCGCACTGGGCGCCGTCGAGCACGCGCGCCGGGCTGGCCTGGGCCGCATGCCGGTCCGGATCCGGCTTGGGGACCACCGGCAGGTGTTCGTCCGCATCGTGGCACTGGACCCGGTTGCGCCCCAGCGACTTGGCCACGTACAAGGCCTCGTCGGCGCGCCCGATGGCCTGGGCCACGGCCTCTCCCAGCCGGTACTCGGCCACGCCGACCGACACTGTCAGCGTGATGTCGCCGCCGTTGTCGCGGCAGCGCAGCTCGGCGATGACGCGCCGCACCCGTTCGGCCAGCACCACCGCATCCGGCGCCGGCGTCTCGGGCAGCATCAAGAGGAACTCCTCGCCGCCGTAGCGCCCGAAGGCGTCGGTGCCGCGGATCTGGCCCTGCACCGCCTCGGCGAAGCTGCGCAGCACCACGTCGCCGGCCGCGTGGCCGTAGCTGTCGTTGATGCGCTTGAAGAAGTCGATGTCGAACAGGCACAGGCAGAACGGCCGGCCATTGCGGTCGCTGCGCTCCTTTTCGCGGTCGATCAGGCCGAGCAGGAAGCGGCGGTTATGGCTGCCCGTCAGCTCGTCGCGGATCGCCAGCTCGTTGATGGTCGACAGCGCGCGCTGCAGCTTGACGAAGCCTTCGGTCTTGGTCAGTTCGAACAGCAGCACGAACACCAGCACCACCACGTACAGCCCCAGGTTGCAGATCAGGTGCAGCAGCGGCATGTCCAGCAGCGGCGTCACCGGCGCGGCCCAGCCGAAGGCGGGCAATCCCCAGACCGTGGCGGCCGCCGTGCAGCTCATCACCAGCCAGAACACCCCGCTGGCGACGCCGCCCAGGAACATGGCGACCACCGGCGCCGTGATCAGCCAGCTCGCCGTGGGCGCGTGGATGCCGCCCAGGTGCCAGGTGAGCCAGCTGAAATTGAAGAACAGCGCGCACAGGAACAGTTCGCGCGCCAGGGCGATGCTGCCGGTCAGGCGCAGCACCGGCGGCGCCATCAGCATGAACAGGCAGCAGGCCAGGATCTCGGCGGCCGCCAGATGCAGGCCCAGCAGCCAGTAGGCCAGCGCGTACAGCGGACCGGCGGTGGCCGCCATCAGCGCCGCGTTGACCACGTTCTCGGCGCGCGCCAGCACGGCGGCGTCCTGCCGCAGCCTGAGGGGTACGAACAGATGGGCCGCGTCGAGGTAACGCCCGCGCCACCCTTGCTCTCTGTAGTCGCTCATCTAGCATCCCATGACCACGCTCCACTACTGAGTGTAGGCAGGAAGATTCCGCTGAGCTTTATTTTCAAACAGAAAGTTGCTGGAAAGAGCGTGTATGCCGCCCGCATAGGCCGCACGATAGATATTTACGCTGGCAAGGGAGGCGCTCTACAATGACACAAGGACAACTTCAGACGGCATGCAATGCGCAAGGTGACGCCTCCCCAGCAGTCGCAAACTCCGCTTCATGACATCATCGAGTCCGCCGTGGACCTGGCCCGGATCTGCCTGCGCATGGACGTGGCCTTCATTACCGAGTTCAAGGACGGGCGCCGCATCTTCCGCCACATCGCCGCCGACGGCACGCTGCCGGTCCAGCCGGGACATGCCGATCCCCTGGCCGAAAGCTACTGTCAGTACATCATCGATGGCGCGATTCCTTCGATCGTCGACGACAGCCATATCTATCCCATCCTCAAGCGCCTGGGCTGCACGGAGGCGATGCAGATCCGCGCCCACCTTGGCGTGCCGATCTGGCTCTCGGACGGCTCGGTGTTCGGGACCTTCTGCTGCTACAGCCGCAGCCCCAGTTCGACGCTACGCGCGGTGGACGTGGACGGCATGGCGCGCTTCGCGAGCCTGATCGCCAGCATGCTCGAACAGCGCGTGCTGAGCGAGCGCGCGATGGAGCAGGCAACTGCGCGCTTGTCCGAAGTGATCGACCGGCGCACCCTGGGCATCGCCTACCAGCCGATCGTGGCGCTGGCGGATGGCGCCATCCTCGGGTATGAAGCGCTGTCGCGCTTTCCCGCCACGCCCGCCAAGGGCCCGGCCGAATGGTTCGAGGACGCGCATAAAGTCGAGAAAGGCACCCAGCTGGAGCTGCTGGCGATCGAGCTGGCCTTGTCCGGCCTGGCCAGGCTGCCGCCGCAGGCCTACCTGTCGCTGAACGTGTCGCCGCAATCGATCCTGAGCGGATCGCTGGCCGCCTGCCTGGCCACGGCGCCGCTCGAGCGGCTGGCGCTGGAAGTGACGGAACATGTGCCGGTGGAGGAATATGCGGCGATCGCAGCGAGCCTGGACGGCCTGCGCCGGGCCGGCCTGCGCCTGGCCATCGACGACGCCGGTTCGGGCTACGCCAGCTTCCGCCACATCCTGCAGCTGCGGCCCGACATCATCAAGCTGGACCAGAGCCTGATCCGCGAGATCGATCTCGATCCGGGGCGGCGCGCGCTGGCCTCGGCGCTGACGGCCTTTGCCAGGGATACCGGCTGCGATGTCGTGGCGGAAGGGGTGGAAACGGAGGCAGAACTGAATGCGCTGCGTGGCCTCGGCATCAAGGCCGGGCAAGGCTATCTGTTCGGGCGGCCGGCGCCGCTGGGCTAAGTCAGCCCGCTTCGTCCAGCGCCGCCTGGCGCTCGCCCAGGGTGCGGCTGATGGTGCCCGGGGCGTCCAGTTCACGCTCGGCCACGACGCGCAGTTCCTCGGTCGCGAGTCCATCGAGCAGGGCTGCGCGCACGGTATCGGCTTCTTCGGTACGGCCCAGGCCACGCAGCACGGCGATGGCGATCCGGACGTCCTTGGCCAGGTTCGTCAGGTCGGCGGCCAGCCTCGGCGCCTCCCGTCCCGGCGGGAACAGCGGCATGGTGGCAGCTGAATAATTCACGCTGCGCAGCAGGTCGAGCGGATCGCCGCGGTAGCGCTCCGCCAGCGCGAAATCCCCCGCCTCGACGACCGCCTCCAGGACCCGGTAGGCGTCGCGCCGCGCCAACGCCGGATCCTTTACCTCGAGCTGCAGGAACACCTCCCGGGTGGCGCCGGGATCGTCCAGCGTGCGGTTCATCTCGACCAGCAGGCCAAGGCGGTCGGCGCGCTGGTAATGCGACTCCTCGTGGGCGGCGGCGCCGACGTGGTACTCACCCGCCAGCAGGCGCCGCGCCTGCTCGTCGCGCGCCTGCGCCAGGGCCGCCCTTGCCGGTGCATGGTCCTCGATCAGCATCTTCCACTCGAACAGCGTGAAGAAGTAGTCGCGCCGCTCGGGCGCCGGCATGTTCTCAGTGGCCTGGTAGCGCTGTTCGAGCAGGCACAGGAGCTCGTCGAGGCGGCCGGCCGCGCGCAGGGCTTCGGCTTCCTGGATGAAGGCGATGTCGCTCATGCCGGCCCGCTGGCCTCAGTCGTTCTTGACGACGATGCTCGGGAACTTGCTGGTCATGTCCTTGGCCTTCTCGGCCACCTTGACGGCGACCTTGCGGGCGATCTGTTTATAGACCGCGGCCACCGGACCGTCCGGATCGGCGACCACGGTCGGGCGGCCGGAATCGGTCTGCTCGCGGATCGACATCGTGAGCGGCAGCTTGCCGAGGAAGTCGACGCCGAAGTCCTGGCACATCTTTTCGCCGCCGCCGGCGCCGAAGATCTCCTCGTGGTGGCCGCAGTTGGAGCAGATATGGGTGCTCATGTTCTCGACCACGCCGATGATCGGGATGCCGACCTTCTCGAACATCTTGAGGCCCTTGCGCGCGTCCAGCAGGGCGATGTCCTGCGGGGTAGTGACGATGACGGCGCCGGTGACGGGCACCTTCTGCGACAGCGTCAGCTGGATGTCGCCGGTCCCCGGCGGCATGTCGACGATCAGGTAATCGAGGTCGCGCCAGTTGGTCTGCTCCAGCAGCTGCTGCAGCGCGCCGGTGACCATCGGGCCGCGCCAGACCATCGGCTCGTCCGGATCGATCATGAAGCCGATCGACGAGACCTGCACGCCGTGGTTCTCGAGCGGCTCCATGGTCTTGCCGTCGCGGCTTTCGGGACGACCGTTAATCCCCAACATCATCGGCTGCGACGGGCCGTAGATGTCGGCGTCCAGGATGCCGACGCTGGCGCCTTCGGCGCTGAGCGCCAGCGCCAGGTTGACGGCGGTGGTCGACTTGCCGACGCCGCCCTTGCCCGAAGCGACGGCAATGATGTTCTTCACGTTCGGCATGACCTTCAGGCCACGCTGGACCGCATGCGACAGGATCTTGCTATAGACCTTGACGGTGACGTTGCCGAGGCCTGGCAGCGCCTTCAGGCCGGCGACGACGCTGTCGCGGATGGCGGCGACCTGGCTGGCGGCCGGATAGCCCAGCTCGACGTCCAGCGCCACATCGTTCCCGCTGAGCTTGATGTTCTTGATGGATTTGGAAGAAACGAAATCCTTCCCGGTGTTAGGATCGATGACCGCCGACAATGCTGCCTTGACATCGTTCTCAGTGATGCTCATGTAGTTCTCCATGGTGATTGGGGCGAAGTGTAGCGCAAAACGCCGTCGGCTTCTTGTTGCTTTGGCAAACCCGGCTATACCCCCTGCGCAGCTAGGGACTTCCGCTGGTAAAATGCTTCTTTTCTCAAACCTAAAGCGCTTCGACCATGACCCGCAAGCTGTTCGTCACTACCGCCCTGCCCTACGCCAACGCTGCCTTCCATATCGGCCACATGATGGAATACATCCAGGCCGACATCTGGGTCCGGTTCCAGCGAATGCAGCGCGATAACGGTGTACAGCGCCAGGTGCACTTCGTCTGCGCCGACGACACCCACGGCACCCCGATCATGATCGCCGCCGAGAAGGAAGGCATCACCCCGCAGGAGTTCGTGGCCAAGATCGCCGCCGGCCGCCCGCAGTACCTGAACGGCTTCCACATCGCCTTCGACAACTGGTATTCCACCGATTCGCCGGAAAACGTCGAACTCTCGCAGGGCATCTACCGCAAGCTGCGCGATGCCGGCCTGATCGTCACCAAGACCGTCGACCGCTTCTACGATCCGGTCAAGGGCATGTTCCTGGCCGACCGCAACATCAAGGGCGAGTGCCCGGTCTGCCACGCCAAGGACCAGTACGGCGACAACTGCGAAGTCTGCGGCGCCGCCTACCAGCCGACCGAGCTGATCAACCCGTTCTCGGTCTTCACCGGCTCGACCCCGATCCTGAAACCGTCGGAACAGTACTTCTTCAAGCTGTCCGATCCGCGCTGCTTCACTTTCCTGAAAGAGTGGCTGAACACCCCGGGCCGCCTGCAGCCGGAAATGGTCAACAAGGTGTCGGAATGGCTGGGCGAATCCGGCGAAAAGCTGGCCGACTGGGATATTTCCCGTGACGCGCCCTATTTCGGCATCCCGATCCCGGATGCGCCGGGCAAGTTCTTCTATGTATGGCTGGACGCGCCGGTCGGCTACCTGGCCTCGCTCAAGAACTATTTCAGCAAAAAGGGCATCGACTACGACGCCTTCCTGAACGACCCAGCGGCCGAGCAGGTCCACTTCATCGGCAAGGACATCGTGTCCTTCCACCTGCTGTTCTGGCCGGCGATGCTGAACTTCTCGAACCACCCGATCATCGACAAGCTGAAGGTCGCGGTGCACGGCCACCTGACCGTCAACAACGAGAAGATGTCGAAGTCGCGCGGCACCGGCATCTCGCCGCTGCGCTACCTCGAACTGGGCATGAACCCGGAATGGCTGCGCTACTACCTGGCCTTCAAGCTGAACTCGAAAGTCGAAGACCTGGACTTCAACGGCGAAGACTTCGTCGCCCGCGTGAATAGCGACCTGATCGGCAAGTACATCAACATCGCCAGCCGCTGCGCCGGCTTCATCGCCAAGAAATTCGACGGCAAGCTGGCCGATTCGCTGTCGGACACCGCCAAGGGCTGGATCTGCAAGGCCCTGATGAACGAAGGCGCCGAGCGCCAGGCGAATATCGCCGCCGCGTTCGAGGCGCGCGAATACGGCCGTGCGATGCGCGAGATCATGGAGATCACCGACGTCGTCAACCAGTACGTGGACGAGAACAAGCCCTGGCTGCTGGCCAAGGACGAGACCAAGACGGCCGAGCTGCACGACGTCTGCACCACCGCGCTGATCCTGTTCCGCCAGCTGACCATCATGCTGTCGCCGGTGCTGCCGAACGTGGCCGCCCGCGTCAGCGAATTCCTGGGCGACGGCGCGCTCTCCTGGGCCGACACCCACGGCGCCGCCGTCTACGAGACCATGCTGGGCCGCACCATCGGCGCCTACAGCCACCTGATGCAGCGCGTGGATGCCAAGACGGTCGAGAACCTGTTCGACAAGCCGACGGCGCCGGCGGCGCCTGCCGTCGTGTCCGATGCCAGCCTTGCCGTTGCGGCGCTGTCCCCGGCGGAGGATGACGGCGCCGAGCCGGAAGCCGGCGATATCGAAGCCCTGGCTCCGGAAATCTCGATCGACGACTTCACCAAAATCGACCTGCGCGTCGCGAAAATCGTCAACTGCGAACACGTGGAAGGCGCCGGCAAGCTGCTGCGCCTGACCCTGGACGTGGGCGAAGGCCGCTACCGCAATGTGTTCTCGGGCATCAAGTCGGCCTACAAGCCGGAAGACCTGGTCGGCAAGCTGACCGTCATGGTCGCCAACCTGGCGCCGCGCAAGATGAAGTTCGGCGTCTCGGAAGGCATGGTGCTGTGTGCCTCCGCCGCGGACGAGAAGGCGAATCCGGGCCTGTACCTGCTCGACCCGATGCCGGGCGCCACCCCGGGCATGCGCATCCGCTAAGCAGCTTGTGCCGGGCTTCGCGCTTGCGCAAGCCCGGCCTGCGGCGGCCGCCAAAATCAATCCCACGCCCTTTTGCGGCGTTATAATGGCATGTTTTTTCTGAAACTCGCCCCTACGGCCCTTGCCGGCAGGCCTTCTTCAGACCCAATAAGATAGGTAGATAATAAGATGACCGAATTCACTCCTCTCCGCCACATCCCGCACACCAACGTGTTCCGCAAAGGCGACGTGTTCGTCCTGTTCGGCGAACTGTTCGGCCGCGGCTATGTGAACGGCCTGATCGATGAGGCACGCAAGGCCGGCATGACCATCGTCGGCATCACCGTCGGCCGCCGCGACGAGAGCGGCGCCCTGCGCGCCCTGACCGCGGAAGAGCATGCGGAAGCGGAAGAGAAGCTCGGCGGCAAGATCATCAACGTGCCGCTGATGGCCGGTTTCGACATGGACGCCCCGGAAGGCGAGCAGAACCCGACCGAAATGCTGTCCGGGATCACCCTGAAGAGCTGGCAGGAAGACAAGCTGGACTGGGAAAAGATCGAAGCCTGCCGCGTCGCCGGCGTGCGCCGCTTCACCACCAGCGCGGCCCAGGTCATGGGCGAGATCGACAAGCTGATTCCGGAAGGCGCGAACGTCTTCTTCGCCCACACCATGGCCGGCGGCATCCCGAAGATCAAGGCCTTCCTGGCCATCGCCAACCGCATCTACAAAGGCCGGGGCGATCGCTTCATGTCCTCGCGCGCCCTGCTCGATAGCGACCTGGGCAAGCTGATCCTGATGAACTTCGACGAAGTCACCGCCAACACGCTGAAATACCTGATCGACGCCTCGGCCCCGATCCGCGAGCGCGTGACCAAGGCCGGCGGCGAAGTGCGCTACACCGCCTACGGCTACCACGGCACCGAGATCCTGATCGACGGCAAATACACCTGGCAGACCTACACCAACTACACCCAGGGCTACGCCAAGATGCGCCTGGAGTCGGTCGCCGAAGCCGCCTGGAAGCAAGGCGTCTGGGCAACCGTGTTCAATTGCCCGGAAATCCGCACCAATTCCTCGGACATTTTTGTTGGCGTCGAACTGTCGCTGTTCCCGCTCCTGACCGCGCTGAAGAAGGAAGGCGGCGGCGCCTGGGCCGACCAGCAATGGCAGATCTGCCAGGAGCTGCTGAACGACGGCGTGTCGCTGCAGTCGCTGCTCGACACCATCGAGCGCTACAACAACGACGCCACCAGCGCCGAGTTCCGCAACTTTGAAGCCTGGCCGATGGACAATACCCCGGCCCTGGCCGACGTGATGATCGGCACTTCGGAAGAAGCGACCGCCCAGCACAAGGACCGCAAGGCCCTGATCACGGATCACCTGTCGAGCCTGGTGCTGGAAGGCGCCGGCCCGCTGATGTTCTACGGCGCCTCGGAAAAGATCGCACCGGTGCTGTGGCTCAGCCACGACATCATCGCGCGCCAGCTGAACGAACTGCACAAGTAAACTTGACGCGGACGCGCCAGGCGCCAAGAATCTGGCCCGGACGTCCGCCACTTCATTCTGGAAATCATGTTCTTCAAGAAACAACACTCGATGTACGAATCCGAGCACACCAAGTTCATCAAGGAGCTCAAGGAAAAGACCCCCGGCATGGACCAGCGCCAGGTCGAAGGCCGTGCCCTGCTGTGGGACAAGGCGCCGCTGTCGCTCGACGAGCAGGAGCGCATCAAGCAGTCGCGCCTGCGCCAGCAAGCCTATCCGTACCAGTCCAAGGTCTGAGTTTCTAGGGAAGCGTCCCGATGCTGCCTGACGAGGCCGGCCAAGCTGCGCCGGCCGATCCCCCGCAGGATGGGACGCCCGCGCCTCTAGAAGACGCACAGCTCAATGCCGCGGCGGACGCCGCCGAGGCCGCCATTGCGCGCCTGTACGGCGAGCCGCTGACGCGCCTGCCCAACGACCTGTACATCCCTCCGGACGCGCTCGAGGTCTTCCTCGACGCCTTCGAAGGTCCGCTCGACCTGCTGCTGTACCTGATCCGCAAGCAGAACTTCAACATCCTCGACATCCCGATGGCGCAGGTGACCCTGCAATACCTGAAATACGTCGAGCAGATCCGCCAGCGCAACCTGGAACTGGCCGCCGAGTACCTGCTCATGGCGGCGATGCTCATCGAGATCAAGTCGCGCATGCTGCTCCCCAAGCGCCACGAAGACCTGGTCGAGGACGTCGGCGACCCGCGCGCGGAACTGGTGCGGCGCCTGCTGGAATACGAGCAGATCAAGTCGGCCGCCGTGGCGCTCGGCACCCTGCCCCAGGAAGGCCGCGACTTCGTGCGCCCCCAGCTGTTCATCGAACAGAGCCTGGCGCCCGCGCTGCCCGACGTCGATCCCTGGGACTTGCAGCGCGCCTGGCTCGACGTCCTGCGTCGCGCCAAGCTGACCCAGCACCACCGGATCAGCCGCCAGGAACTGTCCGTGCGCGAACACATGTCGGCCATCCTGCGCACCCTGCAGTCGCAGCGCTTCGTCGAATTCTCCGAACTGTTCGCCGGCCAGCACACGATTCCGATCGTGGTTGTACACTTTGTCGCCATGCTCGAACTGGCGAAAGAAACTTTGATCGAGATCACCCAGGCCGAACCCTTCGCGCCGATCTATGTGCGCCTGGCCTATTCCCCGGCTTGATTCGCCGGTTACCTTATTAGCTTCTATTTCCCATGAAAATCATTTCCTCCATCGACGACCTGCGCGACCAGCTGCACGGGCAACTGCGCACCGCCTTCGTGCCGACGATGGGCAACTTGCATGAAGGCCATCTGTCGCTGATGCGCCTGGCGCGCAGGCACGGCGACCCGGTGGTTGCCTCCATTTTTGTGAACCGCCTGCAGTTCGGCCCGAACGAGGATTTCGACAAATACCCGCGCACCTTCCAGGCCGACGTCGAGAAACTGGAAAAGGAAGGCGTCTACGTGCTGTTCGCCCCGACCGAGAAAGACATGTACCCGGAGCCGCAGGAATACCGCGTGCGCCCGCCCGAGGGCCTGGGCAACACCCTGGAAGGCGAATTCCGTCCCGGCTTTTTCGACGGCGTCTGCACCGTGGTGACCAAGCTGTTCTCCTGCGTGCAGCCGCGCGTGGCCGTGTTCGGCAAGAAGGATTACCAGCAGCTGATGATCGTTCGTAACATGGCGCGCCAGTTCGCGCTGCCAACCGAGATCATCGGCGCCGAGACCTTCCGCGCCGAGGACGGCCTGGCCCTGTCCTCGCGCAACGGCTACCTGTCGAGCGAAGAGCGGGCTGAAGCGCCGGTGCTGTACCAGCAGCTGAACGCGGTGGCGCAAGCGATGCGCAGCGGCGAGCGCGATCCGCTGGCGGTCGAGCGCCGCGCCATGGAGCACCTGGCCGCGCGCGGCTGGAAGCCGGACTATGTCTCGATCCGCAAGCGCATCGACCTGCAGGCCCCGAACGCGGCCGACCTGGACGCCGGGGCGCCGCTGGTGGTGCTGGCTGCGGCCAAGTTGGGCAACACGCGCTTGATTGACAACCTGGAAATTTGAGTAGCAAAAAAATATCTTTGCTTTGCGTAGTGCAATATTGGTACGACTGGCTTTATACTTGACGCACGCGGAAACTGCGGCTGCAGTTTCCTGCTTAACCAAGGAATTGTTGCCGTGAACGATATCGCCGCTCCTCTCACCCGCAAGGGCCCGCCCAAGCCGTCCGATGCGCTCAGCCGCATCGGCAGCACCGCCGAGCCGCACGAAATGCGCGATCCGTTCGACATCGGCGAAGCGCTGACTGCCCTGTCGCTCTCGGGCGAGCCGGTCACGGTGTTCCCGTCCGGCTGGATCGAGCCGTTGCTGGCGCGCATCGAATCGGTCGACCCGGAGTTGCCGCATTTCGTGCTCGATTTCAGCGGCAGCGAGCGTCCGCCCGCCGGCAAGGTCACCCTGATCGCTTCGCTGGGCGGCAACGCCAAGCTGCAGTTCGACCTCGACCAGTCCTGGAAGCCGACGCCCGACAACAAGATGCATGTGGCGGCCGAATTCCCGCCCTCCTGCCTGGTGCTGAACCGCCGCGCCGCGCGCCGCGTCGAAACGCCGGTGGGCGTGCACTATATGGCGAGCTTCCGTATCAAGGGCAACCTGATCGAACTGCCGCTCTACGATTTCTCGCAGACCGGCGTCGGCCTGCGCGCCACGCCCGAGCAGTGCTTCGGCCTGCATGTGGGGAAAAAGCTGGAAGGCGTGCGCCTCGAACTGGGGCCGAACCTGGTGATCAATGCCGACCTCGAGGTGCGCCTGCTGCGGCCCTTCCGTACTTTCCTGCTGGGCGAACAGGTGCAGATCGGCTGCAGCTTTGCGGGGATTTCGATGCAGATGCAGCAGACGCTGGAAAGGTTCGTGACCACCGGGGCGGTGGAACGCAGGTCGGTCGCGCGCTGACCGTTCGACATCTATCGAAATGACAAGGGCTTCCTGTGGAAGCCCTTTTTCTTATGCTGCGACCGACTGGGCCCAGGCTAAGGCGGACAGGTGGGCCTTGTTGACGTCCAGCGGACTGATATCGAGCGAGGCCGCCAGCGACGCCACGAGATTGGAATTGAGCTCGCAGGCTTCGGCCAGCGCCAGATACGGTCCGTACTTGCCTTCGCGCCCGACCAGGGCCTTGACCACCTCTTCCGGTAGCGGCACCGTTTCCAGCACCTCCTGCATCGGCAGGCCCAGCAGGCGGTCGAGCAGCGAGAACATGCCGGCCACGAACAGGTTTTCCGACTCGCCGCGCAGGGCCTTCTGGCCCAGCAGCTCGGCCAGGCGCCCGCGCACCACCGCGGTTTCCATCAGCACCGGCGAGAAACCGCTGGTGCTGGCCGTGGCCAGCAGCAGCACCAGCCAGCGGTACAGCGGCGCATAGCCCATCAGGGCGATGGCCTGGCGCAGCGACTCCACCCGCCGCGCGGCGCCGAAGCCGGCCGAATTGATGTAGCTGAGCAGCTTGTAGGTGAGGGCCGGATCGCGCTTGAGAATGTTCTCGAGCTTGGGCAAGTCCTCGTTGTTCTGCACCATCTGCATCAGCTGCAGGATGGTGCTCTGGGTCGGGTTCATGCCCTTGACGGGATTGCCCGGACGCGGGGTCAGGTGCAGCTTGCCGACAAAGGAATCGAGCCCCAGCGCGGCGCAGGCGTCGAAGTCGGCCCAGGTCGCGACCGGCCGGCCGACCATGCGCACCGCGGCGTTCTTGGCCGCGGCATACGTGCGCGCCTGGGTCGCCACGTCGGCGCCGGCGAACTGCACCTCGACATAGGAGGCATAGGGCGACAGGTTACGGCCCAGAAGATTCAGGTCGGCGCCGCGGATCGACACCCCCACCCCGCCCACGCGCACCGCCTGCACGGCGGCACGCACGTCGGGATCGGTCAGGCGGCGAATATTCAGGGTGAGGACGGTCTTTTCCGGCGGCAGCGCGTGCAGCGCATCGAGCGAGAGCATCTCGGGGACGGCGTCGAGGAACAGCTGCTTGTCGCGCAGCAGCCAGCCATGCTCGGCATGCTGGACGTGCTCAGCGACGAAGCCGACCAGGTCTTCCAGCTCCTGGTCGGTAGCCACCTTGCCGTCGTGGTGCTGCCACGACAGCTCGTAGCCGATGACGCGCTGCTTGGGGTCAAGCAGCGGTTCGCGAACGATGAAATTGGTTTGGTGCATGTGGGCGCGAAGAGTTGACTGTACGAGCACGCGGCCCTGCAGGTCGTCGTGTAACCCGTCAGAAACCGAGGCTGTCGAGCAGGTCGTCGACCTGGCCCTGGTCGGCCACCACTTCGCTCTTGCCTTCCGGGTTGATCTGCGGACCGTTCAGCAGGCCGTTGTCCAGCTCGCGCCGGATTTCGCTCGGGGCGAAGTCGATCAGCACCTGCACCAGCTGCTTCTCGAGGTTCTGGGCGATGCCCGTGATGCGGCCGATCACCTGGCCGGTCAGGTCCTGGAAGTCCTGGGCCATCATGATGTCCATCAGCTGGCCGCGGGTAGCGACAGCACCGCTGCGCGACTCGTTCAGGCCGGCGATGGTGCGCTGGGCCAGCTCGCGCCACTCGGCGTCCGAGGCGCCGTTATCCAGCAGCGATTGCCAAGAACCGGCCAGTTCGGCCGAACGGGTCTCGATGGCGTCCTGCACCGGGCCGGCGGCATCGGTGGCGTCCAGCACGCGCTTGGCGGACTGTTCCGACAGGCGCACCACGTAGTCGAGGCGGTCGCGCGCATCGGGGATCTCGCTGGCCGCTTTCTCGATCAGCTTGTCGAGGCCGAGCCCGCGCAGGCTCTCGTGCAGCGCGCGGGTCATGTGGCCAATTCGGCTCAGGACCTCCTCGTTGGAGGTCTCCGCCTGGACAGCAGTCTGGTCCATGATGTCAGCCCTTGTCCATCTTTTCGAAGATCTTGTTCAGCTTCTCGTCCAGCGTGGCGGCCGTGAACGGCTTGACCACGTAGCCGCTGGCGCCTGCCTGCGCGGCCGCGATGATGTTTTCCTTCTTGGCTTCGGCGGTCACCATCAGCACCGGCAGCTTGGCCAGTGCGGGATCGGCACGGATGTTCTGCAGCATGGTCAGACCGTCCATGTTCGGCATGTTCCAGTCCGAGACCACGAAGTCGAACTGCTCGCTGCGCAGCTTGGCCAGGCCCATCACGCCGTCTTCCGCTTCGTCGACATTGGCATAACCCAGTTCTTTCAACAGATTCCGGACGATGCGACGCATCGTCGAGAAATCGTCAACAACCAGAAAACGCATCTTTGGATCAGCCATGAATTACTCCGTTTTGAATCTTGTACTTTGGTTTAGTGGATGAAGACTGCTACACAGCCTCCAGAATAGCATTTTTGTTGCCGTACGGCGATAAAATGGCATCAATACAACCGCATCCGGATCAAACACGCAACGCTCTGCTGCCTTGCGAGGCCAGGTGCTCGAGCACCATGCGCGGCAAGGCCTGCAAGCTGCCCGTTTCGTGGGCAGCGCCTATCGCGATCGCTTCGCGCGGCATGCCGAAAACGACGCAGCTCGCCTCGTCCTGCGCAAAATTGTGCGCTCCCGCATTGCGCATGTCCAGCATGCCCGCAGCGCCGTCCTTCCCCATGCCGGTCAGGATAACACCAACGGCGTTCTTGCCCGCCGCTTCAGCCGCGCTGCGGAACAGCACGTCGACCGAGGGCCGGTGCCGGTTGACCGGCGGGCTTTGTTCGATCCTGGTCATGTAGTTGGCGCCCGAACGCGTGAGCAGCAGGTGCGAATGGCCCGGTGCGATGTAGGCGTGGCCGGGCAGCACCCGCTCGTTGCCCTGCGACTCGACGACGCTGATCTTGCACAGCGAATCGAGGCGCTTGGCGAAGGAACTGGTGAAGCCTTCCGGCATGTGCTGGGCGATCAGGATGCCCGGGCAGTCCGACGGCATCTGCATCAGGAATTCGCGGATCGCCTCGGTGCCGCCGGTGGAGGCCCCGATGATGATCAGCTTTTCCGACGAGATCAGGGGGCTGCGCAGGGCCGACAGCTGCGGCGCGGGCACGGCGCCCGGCACCGCGCGCTTGATGCGCGCACGCGAGGCGGCGCGGATCTTGTCGGCGATGAGTTCCGTGTATTCGCGCATCCCGGTCTGGATCGAGATCTTCGGCTTGGTGACGAAATCCACGGCGCCCAGTTCCAGCGCGCGCATGGTGATTTCCGAACCGCGCTCGGTCAGCGAGGACACCATCAGCACCGGCATCGGGCGCAGGCGCATCAGCTTTTCCAGGAAGTCGAGGCCGTCCATCTTGGGCATCTCGACGTCGAGAGTGAGCACGTCGGGATTGTGGCGCTTGATCAGGTCGCGCGCGACGAGTGGATCGGGGGCCGTGGCCACCACTTCCATGTCGGGCTGGGAGTTGACGATTTCGCTCATCACGCTGCGGATCAGCGCAGAGTCGTCGACGATCAGTACCTTGATTGTCATGAGTCGTCCCTTTCAGGTCTTTATTATTGTTGGCTGCTTGGTCAATCGGGTCAGAACAGGTCGATGTCGCCGCCGACCGGTTCGACCTTGAGTCGTTTGGCGTAATCGAGTTCGCGTTTTGCCAGCGTATCGTTCTGGGTCTGCATCAGCTTCTTCACCAGCACCTTGCCGGTCTTGGGGAAGAAGTACACCTTGCGCGGATAAATGTCGTTCAGGTCCGAGGCCAGCACCGGGATCCGTTCGGTCTTCAGGAAGTCCATCACGAAGGCCGCGTTGCGTTCGCCCACGTTCATCGCGGTGAAGCCGCGCAGCACCGCGCCGCCGCCGAATACCTTGGCTTCCAGGTGCTCGCGGCGCGCGCCCGCCTTGAGCAGGTCGTTGATCAGGATCTCCATCGCGAAGCTCCCGTAGCGCATCGAGGCCGACACCGGGTTATTCGCGTCGCCGCCGTCCGGCAGCATGAAGTGATTCATGCCGCCGAGGCCGGTGATGCGGTCGCGGATGCAGGCCGACACGCAGGAACCGAGCACCGTCACGATCAGCATGTTCTTGCCGGTGTAGTAGTACTCGCCCGGCAGGATCTTGGCGGCGTCGCAGTCGAAGGTGCGGTCGTAATAGACGTTGGTGGCGAACTGGTTGTTCATGGCGATTCCAGGCGGTCAGCGGCGCGCGGCCTGGTCGAGTTCGTACACCGTCTTGCCGCGCAGGCGTAGCGCATCCGACACGTACAGGAAGTTTTCGGAGTGCCCGGCAAACAGCAGGGCGTGCGGCTTCATCAGGGGCACGAAGCGCGACAGGATGCGGCGCTGGGTGTCCTTGTCGAAGTAGATCATCACGTTGCGGCAGAAGATCGCGTCGAACTGCCCCTGCACCGGCCACTCGTTGGCCAGCAGGTTGAGCTGGCGGAAGCTGACCAGCTGGCGCAATTCGGGGCGCACGCGCGCCATGCCGGCGTTGGCGCCCTTCCCTTTCTGGAAGAAGCGCTTGAGGCGCTCGGCCCCCACCTTGTCGACCCGGTCCATCGGGTAGACGCCGATCTCGCCGGTGGCCAGCACATTGGTGTCGATGTCGGTGGCCACGATCTGTACCGGCGGCGTGAGCGTGTTGAAGGCTTCGCAGGCGGTCATGGCGATCGAGTACGGCTCTTCACCGGTGGACGCGGCCGAGCACCAGATGGTGAGCGGCCCGCCGTCGCGGCGGCGCAGCGCTGCCAGGTGCTCGGCCAGCAGCGGAAAGTGGTGCGCTTCGCGGAAGAAGGAGGTCAGGTTGGTGGTCAGCGCATTGGTGAAGGATTCCCACTCGCTGGCCATGCGCCCGGCCTCGAGATCATCGAGGTAGCGCACGAAGGATTGGATCCCGGTCGCGCGCAGGCGCCGCGCCAGGCGGCTGTAGACCATTTCCTGCTTGCTGTCGGCCAGCGAGATGCCGGCGCGCTGGTAGATCAGCGCGCGGACCCGTTCGAAATCACTGCGCGTGAAGTCGAATTCCTTGACCGTATCGGTTCTTTGCTGCGGCACTTGCTTGCCTCTTTCTTGCTGTGCGCCCGGTCGCCCGGGCTTTACCATTTCCTGATGCTTGTGCCGGAACCGGTGCTTGTGACGTTTTAGGCCGCCAGCTTGTCCATGAGGCCCATCTCGCTGGACGACATCAGCTTGTCGATGTCCACCAGGATCAGCATGCGCTCGTCGACGGTGCCCAGGCCGATCATGTAGTTGGTATCAAAAGCGGTGCCCATTTCCGGGGCCGGCTTGATCTGGTCCGGGGTCAGCGTGGTCACATCCGACACGCTGTCGACCACCATGCCCATGATGCGGCCGCCGATGTTCAGGATGATCACGACGGTGAACTGGTCGTACACCGGGGTGCCCAGCTTGAACTTGATGCGCATGTCCACCACCGGGATGATGATGCCACGCAGGTTGATCACGCCCTTGATGAATTCCGGTGCATTGGCGATGCGGGTCACGGCTTCGTAGCCGCGGATTTCCTGCACCTTGAGGATGTCGATGCCGTATTCCTCGGAGCCCAGGGTGAAGGCCAGGAATTCGCTGCCCGCGCCTTCGACTGCGCCCTCGAGCGGCTTGTTGTTCTGTACAGTAGACATGTTCACGTCCTCTTGGGTTGGTAATAGTTAAACGGTTGCGTCGTCGAGCAGCTGGCGCGAGGATCGCACCAGCGCAGCCACGTCCAGGATCAGGGCGACGCCGCCGTCGCCCAGGATGGTGGCTCCCGAGATGCCGGCCACCTTGCGGTAGTTGGCTTCCAGGTTCTTGACCACCACTTGCTGCTGGCCCACCAGTTCATCGACGAACAGCGCGGCCTTCTTGCCCTCGGTCTCGAGGATCACGACGATCCCTTCGCTCGGATCGGTGATGCGCGGCGTGATCTCGAACATCTGGTACAGCGGGATCAGCGGCAGGTATTCGCCGCGCACCTTGAGCACGCGCCCGCGTCCGGCGATGTCGCGGATGTCTTCAGGCGTCGGCTGGAGCGACTCGACCACGAAGGAGAGCGGCAGGATGTAGATCTCGTCGCCACTGCGGATCGACATGCCGTCCAGGATCGCCAGCGTCAAGGGAAGCGAGATCGAGATCGTGGTGCCGAAGCCGCGCGCCGAACGGATGTCGACCGTGCCGCCCATGGAGGCGATGTTACGCTTGACGACGTCCATGCCGACGCCGCGGCCGGACACGTCGGTGACCTGCTCGGCGGTCGAGAAGCCCGGCGCGAAGATCAGCTGCCAGACTTCCTCGTCCGTCATGTTGGGCGACACGGGCAGGCCATTCTCGCTGGCCTTGGCCAGGATGCGGTCGCGGTTCAGGCCGCCGCCGTCGTCCGAGACTTCGATGACGATGTTGCCGCCCTGGTGGCCGGCCGACAGGAACAGGCGCCCCGCTTCCGACTTGCCGGCAGCGGCACGGGCGGCCGGCATTTCGATGCCGTGGTCGATCGAGTTGCGCACCAGGTGGGTCAGCGGGTCGACGATGCGCTCGATCAGGCCCTTGTCCAGTTCCGTGGCGGCGCCGTTGGTGATGAAGTCGACCTTCTTGCCCAGTTTGCTCGCCAGGTCGCGCACCATGCGCGGGAAGCGCGAGAACACGAAGTCCATCGGCATCATGCGGATCGACATCACGGCTTCCTGCAGCTCGCGGGTATTGCGTCCCAGCTGGCTGATGGAGTTCAGCAGGCGCTCGTGCGCCATCGGGTCCAGGTTGCCGCTCCTCTGCTCGAGCATGGCGTTGGTGATCACCAGTTCGCCGATCAGGTTGATCAGCTGGTCGACCTTCTCGACCGACACGCGGATCGACGAGGATTCCGCATGCGGGTCCTTCTTCGCGGAGGCTTTCTTTTCGGCGGCGAGTTCCGACACCTCGATCGGGTCGGGGCGCTGCTCCTTCACGGCCTCCTGAGGCGCTTCGTTACCGATGCCGGCGGCGGCGCGGATCTGTTCGATCGGCTGGAAGAAGCCGTAGCCGCGCTCGTCGTCGGACAGCTCGTCCACCGCGGCAGCGCCGGCCTCCTCGTCGTCGGCATCGAAGAAGCCATAGCCCTGCTGGTCCTCGATGCGCTTGCGCTCGGCGGCCTCGATGGCGCGCTGCTCGGGCGTGAGGGCCGGAGCCTCGAAGATCTTCAGGTCTTCCGGGTCGAGCACGAAAGAGCAGATCGCGATGATGTCTTCCAGGCTCTCGTGCGTCGTGATGATGATGGCGCTGCGCCCCGCCTCCAGCGGCGTGACTTTCACCCGGCCCATCAGGCCGAGTTCATCGACCAGGGCGCTGATGTCGCGCTGCTCGACCGGCGGCAGCTCGATCTTGTAGCGATGGGCGCCCTCGGTCGGGTGATGGTTCTTGGTGTCCGCGGTCAGGTAGGACGGCGCCACCACCGGCGCATGCGGCACCAGGCCTTCGGCCAGGTCATGCAGCACCATGCGCACGTTGGCGACCGCTTCCTGGTCGACGCTGGCGCCGTGGCGGTGGCCGTCCAGCTGCATCTTGAGGCTGTCCTTGGCGGCCAGGAAGGCGTCCACGTGGTTGCTGGTGAGCGCCATCTCGCCCTTGCGGATGCGGTCCAGCAGCGACTCGAGCACGTGCGTGACTTCGCTCATGTCGGTGAGGCCGAAGGTCGACGCGCCACCCTTCACCGAGTGGGCGGTGCGGAAGATGGCGTTCAGGTCTTCGGCGTCGGGCGCTGCCACGTCGACGCCCAGCAGCAGCCGCTCCATTTCGGCGAGCAGTTCCTCTGCTTCGTCGAAAAAGACCTGGTAAAACTGGCTGATGTCGATCGTCATGATGAAATCCGTTCTGATGCCCGATGCGTCATGGCCTTAGCCGATGACCTTCTTGACCACTTCGATCAAACGTTGTGGGTCGAAAGGCTTGACCAGCCAGCCGTTGGCGCCGGCGGCGCGGCCCTTGGCCTTCATCTCGTCGGAGGACTCGGTGGTCAGCATCAGGATCGGGGTCTTGGCGTAGTTCGGCAGCGTGCGCAGGGTCTTGATCAGCGACAGGCCGTCCATGCGCGGCATGTTCTGGTCGGTCAGGACCAGGTCCACGCCCTGCAGCTTCGCCTTCTCGAGGCCATCCATGCCGTCGACGGCTTCCAGCACGTTGTAGCCGGCCGCCTTCAGGCTGAAGGCCACCATCTGGCGCAGCGAACTGGAATCGTCGACCGCGAGAATCGTTTTTGCCATGTTTTGCTCCTGCTGTTTTGTGTCCGGTATGTTCCGGTTAAGATTAAGTGGCTAAATTGTGCGAACGGTCGGGCTCAGAAGAGCTCGATGTCTCCGCTTTCCAGGTGATGCTGTTCCACCGACTTGCGCAGCATGCTGCGCAGCTCCAGCGACTGGATCGCCAGCGCCATGCTGACCTTCCCCAGGCGTTCGACGATTTCCTCGCTGTCGGTCTCGGGCGCGATCTCGGCGCCATGTTCGCTCAGCGTGCCGAGGAACTCGCGCAGCCCGGCCACGCGGCGCAGGGTGCGGTCGATCAGCTGGCTGGTCATGTCCTGGAACTGCATGCTGGTGATCGCCGTGTTCACGTGCTGGCCGATCTCGCCCGACATGTCGGACAGGCGTGCGCTGTCTTCCGCGCTCGGCGTCTCGCCCGCCAGCAGGCGGTTGATCGCTTCCTGGCGCGCGCCGACGGCGGTGTGGATCGCCATGAAGCTGCTGGTCAGCTTGTCGATGGCTTCTTCCAGCAGCAGTTCGGTCTGCAGCAGGTCGGTCTCGACTTCAGTCAGGTGGCGCCGCCCGTGGATCGCTACCCCGGACAGCAGGCGCTTCACGTGCGAGCCCAATATCTTTTTTCTTTTCATCTGGTCCTCCAGTCCTGGCTGGGCTACTTCGTTCCTGCGGCGGCTACCGCTTCGGCCGCGGCGGCGGGCTGCTGCGCCGGCACCTCGAGGTTGGCAGCGTCGCGCTGGACGGCTTCCTCGGTGCGCTTGTTCATCACGATGATGCTGATGCGCCGGTTGATCGGGTTGAACGGGTCGGTGCGGTCGAGCGGCGCGGCCGAGGCCAGGCCCACCACGCGCAGCACCTTGTCGTCGCCCAGCCCCCCGCGCACCAGTTCGCGGCGCGAGGCGTTGGCGCGGTCGGCCGACAGTTCCCAGTTGCTGTAGCCGGCGTCGCTCGGGTACGGCGTCGAATCGGTGTGGCCCGACAGGCCGATCTTGTTCGGCACTTCGTTGAGCACCATGCCGATCACGTTCAGGATGTCCTTGGTGTAGGGCTGCAGCTCGGCGCGCGCGACGGGGAACATCGGGCGGTTCTGCTCGTCCACGATCTGGATGCGCAGGCCTTCGCTGGTGATGTCGAGCAGCAGCTGGTTCTTGTATTTCTTCAGCAGCGGATTGACCTCGATGACCGACTCGATCTTCGACTTCAGCGACTGCAGGCGGTCGGCTTCGGCTTTCGCCACCTGCGCCTTGGCCGCTTCCAGGTTGTAGGTCTTCGAGCTCGGGTCGATGTCGCCCTTCTTGACTTGCCCGTTGCGACGGGTCAGGTCGGTGCCGCCGCCCTTGATCACGGACGAAGAGTCGCCCGCGCCCGAGCCGCCCGCCATCGCCACCTTCAGCGGCGTCTTGAAGTATTCGGAAATGCCTTCCAGGTCGCCCTTGGCGGTCGAGCCGAGCAGCCACATGAGCAGGAAGAAGGCCATCATCGCGGTCACGAAGTCGGCGTACGCGATCTTCCAGGCGCCGCCATGGTGGCCGCCGGCGACCTTCTTGATGCGCTTGATGACGATGGGACGCATGTTTTCGTCAGCCATGGTCCCCTCGCGTGCGTGGTTGATAAAGAAGCGTCACGGCTTACTTCTTCTTCTTGATGTGCTCTTCGAGTTCGGCGAAGCTCGGGCGTTCGGTCGAGTACAGCACCTTGCGGCCGAATTCGACGGCCAGCGCCGGCGCGTAGCCGTTCAGGCTCGCCAGCAGCGTGACCTTCACGCACTGGAACATCTTGGTCGACTCTTCCAGCTTCTGTTCCAGCACGCTGGCCAGTGGCGTCACGAACGCGTAGGCCAGCAGGATGCCGAGGAAGGTACCCACCAGCGCCTTGGCGATGAGGATGCCCAGCTCGGCCGGCGGGATACCCACCGATTCCATGGTGTGGACCACGCCCATCACCGCCGCCACGATACCGAAAGCCGGCAGGCCATCGCCCAGCTTGGAGATGCAATGGGCCGGGATTGCACCTTCATGGTGGTGGGTCTCGATCTCATTGTCCATCAGGTTTTCGATCTGCATCGCATCCATGTTCCCCGACACCATCAGGCGCAAGTAGTCGGTCATGAATTCGATGATGTGGTGGTCGGCCAGCACGGCCGGGTATTTCGAGAACAGAGGGGAGGCTTCGGGCGCCTCGATGTCGCCTTCGATGGACATCAGGCCTTCCTTGCGCACTTTCGACAGCACATCGAACTGCAAGGCCATCAGCTCCATGTACATGTCCTTGGTGTACTGCGATCCCTTGAACACGCTGGGCAAGGCTTGCATGGTTGCCTTGACCGACTTCATGGTATTGCCGACGAAGAAGGCGCCCAGGGCGGCACCGCCGATCATCACGAGTTCGACCGGCTGCCATAGGGAGCCAAGGTGACCGCCCGAGTAGGCGAAGCCACCGAACACGCAGGCGCAGACGACGATGTAACCAAGAATGACTAACAAGGGAATTCCGCTCCAGAAAGGCCGGGCTTTGGTCGTCCGGCTGTCTCTACTAAAAAAGTGATTTCAAGCAAAAGTTGACGCAGGGAACCACTCTAGCGGGAGAACGGCCCACGGGCAAGCAAAAAGGCCGGTTTTGTCGCCTAAAAGTGCCAGATATGAAGGGCGGGGCCGCCGTCTGTGGGATAGACGGTACGGTTCGGTGAACGATCGTCAATGCCGAATTCGTAACTGACTAGCAGCGCCCCCGGCCGCATCTCGCGCGCAGCCTTGCGCCACAGGGCGTCCATGGCGGCTGGCGACAGGTAGGCGAACACCAGGTCGTAGTCGGCGAAGTCGAGGCGGTGGTAGTCGCCGCGGATGAAGCGGGCCCGGCTTTTGGCCAGGCGCGCGCGCAGGCTGCTCACCAGCCAAGGCAGCGGCGCCAGCTCGATGCCCGTTGCCTCCACGCCGGGACGGCGCGCGAGCTCGAGTACCAGCCCGCCCAGGCCGCTGCCGATGTCGATTACCCTCGCCTGTTCTTGCGGCAGCAGGCGCGCCACGGCTTCCCACACGCGGCGGTTGGACGGGTAGTACGGCACCTGGGTGCGGTAGGTCGACCAATAAAGAAGGAGCAGGAACAGGAAGACCGCCAGGAACACCGGCGGCGGGATGGCGAGGCGGGAGGCGCCATAGAGCGCCAGCGGGAACAGGAACTGGATGGCACGCCACCAGCCGGCCAGGCCGCGCCACCAGGTGAGCGCGGCGGCAAACACGCCCTGCAGCAGGGCCACGCCGAGGTAGGACATGGGAACGCCGCTGCTGGCCAGCAGCCAGGTCGCAGCCAGGGTCAGGGGAAAAGCGGCGGCCTGCAGCAGCAGGGCCGCGACTGCGGGTTTCACTCGGCGGACTGCTGGGCGTTCTGGCTGGCCGCCGCTTCCTTGGCGTCCTTGGCCTTGCGGGTCTTGCCGGCGCGCGAAGGCATGTGGCACAGGCCGCACAGGTAATCCGCATTCAGGTCGAGGGCGTTGACGATGAACTTGCCCTGGCATTTCTGGCACGGGGCCAGCACCAGCATGTTGCTCTGGAAGAAGCGCACCAGGGTCCAGGCGCGGGTCAGCGAGAGCAGCGGCTCTTCGCCCGGCTCGGGCGGCATCTGTTCGAGGTAGAGCTTGTAGGCCTTCATCACCGCCTGGATGCCGGTAGCGCCGGCATGTTCGACCAGGAAGTTATGGATATTGATGAAGAGCGAGGAATGGATGTTCGGCTGCCAGGTCAGGAACCAGTCGGTCGAGAACGGCAACATCCCTTTGGGCGGCGAGACGCCCTTGAGTTCTTTATACAGCTTGAGCAGGCGCTCGCGCGACAGCGAGACTTCGGTTTCGAGCAGCTGGAGGCGCGCCCCCAGGTTGATCAGTTCGATCGCAAGCTGGATTTCCTGGGCTTCCGAAACGACGCTTTTCTTGCTCATGTGCTGCTCCCGCCTGTATTGCTTACGATGTGCGATCCCGACGGGACCGCGTCTGGCAGGATTTTATACGATCTCTTCAACAGGCTGGCCGGCCATCAGGATGGCGGCGTGCGACTGGGCCAGGCTACGCTCCTTGGTGTGGCTGGTCAGCATCGACAGGATGGCGGTGTCGTCGAAGCGGAAGCGGGCCAGCATCATGTTGCCGCTTGCCAGCTTCAGGATCTGGGCGTTGCTCATGCCTTCGATCAGGTCGGCGATGTCGGTGGAGATGCCGAGACGGAAGATAGCGGTGACTTTGTCGGAGCGGATCATTTGCTGGGCCAGCATCAGGTAGCTCAGGTTCGCGTCGCGGATTTCAGCCATCATGTCGTTCATCGTCATTTTCTATCTCCGGTTTTCCGTGGGTTCGGCGACTTGCGTGTTGCCGATGAGATAGATTCTGACTGTGGGGCAACTTTTGAGGAATTGGACGAAGTCTGTATTTTTCGTCCGCGAATGACGGACATGACCCGTAGGAGTTTGTCTGACAAACCCTGTTGGATCACTCTGGCGCCCCTATGAAAATGGGGCTGGGGGAGGTGCTGCAAACTTGAGATTCGCAGCCGAATTGTGGACGCTCGACGCTGCCTCTGTCGTGCGCTTGCTACGATTTACGTCAAGCTTTTGGAGAACTTTAGGGTTTTCGCAAAATATTTTTCAATCTTTTGCCGCCCTCTCCACTCCTTTAACGGAGCGCCTGGGAAGAACTTGAGGGTTTTTTGAAAATATTTTTCAAAACCCTTTACCGCGCTTCTGGAATGGGTAACGGCAGGGGTTCAGGGAACTTTAGGGTTCTGGAGAAAAAATTTTAAAAATTTTTCGAGCGCCGCTGAATGTTATCGTCAAGCCAACAAAACAGGACGGCAGGGCTCCGAACTTGTTACACTGCGAGACTGACAAAAGCTTCAAGCCTCAACTATCCAAGCCAAGCATGGAATCTTTACGCATCTGGGACATCAGTCCCACGATCTCGAGCGGCATCCCGGTCTGGCCGGGCGACACGCCCTTCGCGGCCGCCCCGACCTGGGAAATCAAGGACGGCTGCCCGGTCCACGTCAGCCGCATGAGCATGACGACCCACCTTGGCGCCCACACCGATGCGCCCAGCCACTACGACCCGGCCGGCAAGTCGATCGACCAGGTCGATCTGCTCCCTTATATAGGACCCTGCCGCGTGATCCACTGCGTCGGCGTGTCGGCTGTCGAGCCGCACCACCTCGCGGGCAAGCTGGAAGGCGCCCCGCCGCGCGTGCTGCTGCGTACTTACGCCCACGCGCCCCAAGACCGCTGGGATCCGGCCTTCCCCGCCGTCAGCCCGGCCGCCATCGAACTCCTGGCCAGCCACGGCGCGGTCCTGGTCGGCACCGATGCCCCGTCGCTCGACCCGCAGGATTCCAAGACCCTGGACGCCCACCACGCCGTGCGCGCCAGCGGCATGGCCATCCTGGAGGGCATCGTGCTCGACGACATACCCGAGGGCGACTACGAACTGGTCGCCCTGCCCCTGAAATTCGCCGGCATGGATGCCAGCCCGGTCCGGGCCATCCTGCGCGCGCTGCCCCAATAAAGGAAGCTTGATGAGCACCACCATTACCCGCGCCGATTGCGTCGCGCGCGACCAGCAGGATCCCCTGCGCCAGCTGCGCGAGCGCTTCGAGCTGCCCGCCGGCGTCATCTATTTAGACGGCAATTCGCTCGGCGCCCGCCCCAAGGCCGCCCTGGCGCGCGCCCAGGACGTGGTGGCGCGCGAATGGGGCCAGGACCTGATCAAGAGCTGGAACACGGCCGGCTGGTTCGACCTGCCCAAGCGCCTGGGCGACCGCCTCGCGCCCCTGATCGGCGCGAAGGAAGGCGAAGTGGTCGTCACCGACACCACCTCGCTCAACCTGTTCAAGGCGCTGGCCGCCGCGCTGCAGATCCAGGCGACCGGCCCGAACGCCGCTCGCCGCACCATCGTCACCGAACGCAGCAACTTCCCGACCGATATCTATATGGCGGAGGGCCTGGCCCAGTGGCTGGAGCGCGGCTACCGCGTGCGCCTGGTGGATTCGGTGGAAGAAATCCCGGCCGCGGTCGATGCCGACTGCGCGGTGCTGATGCTCACCCACGTCAACTACCGCAGCGGCTACCAGCACGACATGGCCCATCTGACCCGCCACGCGCACGCGAACGGTGCGCTGGCGGTCTGGGACCTGGCCCACTCGGCCGGCGCGGTGCCGGTCGACCTGCATGCCGCGGAAGCCGACTTCGCGGTCGGCTGCACCTATAAATACCTGAATGGCGGCCCTGGCGCCCCGGCCTTCATCTGGGTGCCGCAGCGCCACCAGGCCGCTTTTGCCCATCCGCTCACCGGCTGGTGGAGCCACGCCAAACCGTTCGCGATGGCGCACGGCTTCGCGCCCTGCGAGGGCATCGGCCGCGCCCTGTGCGGGACCCAGCCGGTGGTCTCGCTGGCCCTGGTCGAGTGCGGACTGGAGGTGTTCGAGGAGACCTCGATGGCGGCGATCCGGGAAAAGTCGCTGGCGCTCACCGACCTGTTCATCGAACTGGTCGAAGCCACCTGCGCCGGGCATCCGCTCGCCCTGGTGACCCCGCGCGAACATGCGCGCCGCGGCAGCCAGGCCAGCTTCACCCATCCACACGGCTATGCGGTGATGGCGGCCCTGATCGCGCGCGGCGTAATCGGCGACTACCGCGAGCCGGAAATCATGCGCTTCGGCTTCACCCCGCTCTACACCAGCTTCGCCGACGTGTGGGACGCGGTGGCGATCCTGAAGGACATCCTCGACAACGAGGCCTACGACGTGGCGCTCGAGCGCAGCGCAGTGACTTGAGAGGAAGCGGCATGAACGACCAAACCAAGGCCGAGTGGCACGGCGCCCAGCTCGATTTCAAGGAGTCGATGAGCTATGGCGACTACCTGGGCCTGGACCAGATCCTGTCGGCCCAGCACCCGCTGTCGCCGAACCACAACGAGATGCTGTTCATCATCCAGCACCAGACCAGCGAACTGTGGATCAAGCTGATGCTGCACGAGATGCAGGCGGTGCGCCAGAACCTCCGTGAAGGTAACCTGGCGCCGGCCTTCAAGATGCTGGCGCGGGTGGCGCGCATCATGGACCAGCTGGTGCACGCCTGGGACGTGCTGGCCACCATGACGCCGCCCGAGTACACCGCGATCCGCCCCTACCTGGGCGCTTCCTCCGGCTTCCAGTCCTTCCAGTACCGCCAGCTCGAATTCATCCTGGGGAACAAGAACCCGAACCTGTTGGCCGTGCACGAGAAGTCGCCGGAGGCGCACGCCATCCTGGACCGCGAGCTGCACGCGCCTTCCGTCTACGACGAGGCGGTGATGCTGCTGGCGCGCAGCGGCTTCGCGATCGCGCCCGAACGCCTGGCCGCCGACTGGACCCGCCCGACCCAGCTGGACGAGAGCGTGAAGGCGGCCTGGCTGGGCGTCTACCAGGATACCGAGCACCACTGGGCGCTGTACGAACTGGCCGAGAAGCTGGTCGACCTGGAAACCGCCTTCCGCTTCTGGCGCTTCCGCCACGTGAGCACCGTCGAGCGCATCATCGGCTTCAAGCAGGGCACCGGCGGCACCTCGGGCGCCAGCTACCTGCGCAAGATGCTCGATGTGGTGCTGTTCCCGGAATTGTTTGCCCTCCGGACCGCGCTCTGATCCATTGCCGGCGGGCACAGTGTATGATCGCATTGTCTTTTGTGACTTCAAGAAACAATGCAAGCCGCACCGCCCGCCCTGGGGCAACCCTTCTCGCTCTACCTCGACCTGACCCGCTTCGCCGCCGCGGTCATGGTCGTGTTCGCCCATTTCGGCTACTTCGGCGTCATCCCGGAGGGCGCCTGGGGCGCGCTGCCCGGCATGGGGCGCGAGGCGGTGATGGTGTTCTTCGTGCTGTCGGGCTACGTGATCGCCTCCTCCACGGCTCAGCGCCGTCCTTCCGCGCGCGAGTACGCGGTGGCGCGCCTGTCGCGCGTGTATTCGGTGGCGCTCCCCTGCCTGCTGCTGGCGCTGGCCGCTGCGCTGGCCGTGCGCGCTTTCACCGACGCGGTCCCGCCCAACGCCTACGTGCTCGACAAACTGTACGTGTACGTACCACTCCACCTGCTGTTCCTGGGCGAGCACTGGACCCTGGCCGAAGTCCCGCCCTATATGGTGCCCTACTGGTCGCTCGGCTACGAAGCCTGGTACTACCTGCTGTTCGGGCTCGCCTGCTACCTGCGCGGCCGGCGACGGGTCCTGATGCTGGCGCTGGCGCTGGCCTTCATGGGCTACAAACTGTGGCTGCTGCTGCCGGTCTGGCTAGCCGGCGCCTGGCTGTGCCGCAGCTACCGCGCGCCCTGGCTGGGCCAGCGCGCGGCGCGCATCGGCTGGCTGGCCAGCATGCTGCTGTTCGGCGCCTGGGTCGGCCTGCACCTCGAGGAAAACCTGCGCGCGCTGGCCCATGCCTGGTGGCCCTTCCGCTCACTGCCCCTGGGCAGCGCCGACCGCTTCCTCGGCGACTGGCTGCTGTGCCTCATCGTGCTGCTCAACTTCGCCTGTGCGCGCGACGCCGGCTTCACGGGCCTGCTGCGCATCGCGCCGCTGCTGCGGTCCCTGGCGTCCACCACCTTCACGCTCTACCTGTCGCATGCGGTCGTGATCGGGCTGTGGATGGCGTTCTACCCGCATGACCGGCATTCGATGACCGACATCCTCGCCCTGGGCGGCGCGATCGCCGTCACCACGGTGCTGCTCGGCGCCGTGACCGAACAGCGCCGTCCCGCCTGGCGCGCCTTCTTCGCGCGCCTACTGGCGCCGCGCACCGTCGCGAGCGACCAGACCCCGGCCTGATGCCGCCTGCGCTTTCGACGTACAATCGCCCTTGATCTTTTCCCAACGGTGGAGGCGCGATGAAGTGCGACGTACTGATCCTGGCAGGCTTGTGGAATTCCGGCCCCGAACACTGGCAGACCCAGTGGCAGGCGCGCTATCCCGCATGGACCAAGGCCGAACACCGCGACTGGAATTGCCCGGAGCGCGAGGAATGGGTGGCCGAACTGGACGCCGCCATCGCCGCTTGCAAGGGCGCGCCGATCCTGGTCGCGCATAGCCTCGGCTGCATGCTGGTGGCGCACTGGGCGGCCAGCCGCTCGCCGCTGAAGGTCAGCGGCGCCTTCCTGGTGGCGCCGAGCGACGTCGAAGCGTCCAGCTATCCGGCGCCGGTCAACGGCTTCGCCCCGATCCCGCTCGCACCGCTGCCCTTCCCCAGCGTGGTGGTCGCCAGCACGGACGACCCGTATGTGTCGAACGAGCGCGCCGCCGCCTTTGCCCAGGCCTGGGGCAGCCGGGTCGTGAAGATCGGCGACGCCGGGCATATCAACGGCGCATCGGGCCACGGCCCCTGGGCGGAAGGCGAACAACTGCTGCAGGAATTCTGCGACCAGCTCGGACACACGACATGACGATCCTGCATACCGCGCGCCTGCGCCTGGAACCGATCTGCCTCGATCACTATGCCGGCCTGCGCCTGCTGAACGCCGACCCGGTGGTGCAGCGCTACATCAGCGGCCGCCCCGAAACGCCGGAGGAAACGAGCGCCATGATCGAACGCGTGCAGGGACGCTGGAAGCAGTTCGGCTACTCGTGGTGGAGCTTCATCGAGGAGGACACGGGAGAGCTGGTCGGCGCCGGCTGCATCCAGCACCTCGGCCACGACCCGGCCAACGAACACGAGATCGGCTGGCGCCTGCGTCCGGACCGCTGGGGCCGTGGCTACGCGAGCGAGGCCGCGCGCCGCATGGCGTCCTTCGCCTTCGACGACTTGAAGACGCCTTCGCTGGCGGCGATCTGCCATCCTGAGAATGCCAATTCGGCGAAAGTGATGCAGCGCCTGGGCATGCGCTACCGCGGCGACGAGGTGTGGCACGGACAGACGGTGGCGGTCTACGACATCGGGGCGGCGGCCTTCGCTTCCGTTTCGCGATGAAGACCTACCACGGCAGCTGCCACTGCGGCAGCGTCCAGTACGAAGCCGACATCGACCTGAGCGCCGGCACCATCAAGTGCAATTGCAGCATCTGCAGCAAGATGCGCTTCTGGGCCGCCCAGGTGCCCTCGAACGCCTTCCGCTTGATCAGCGGTGCGGACCGCCTGCGCGAATACCGTTACCTCACGCGGCGCGACGCCCACTACTTCTGCGGCGACTGCGGCATCAACACCTTCTCGACCGGCCAGTCGCCGGCCCTCGGCCCCTTCCATGCGGTGGTGCTGGCCAGCCTGGACGACCTGCCGGTGGAAGAACTGCTGGCGGCGCCGGTGCGTTACCTGGACGGGCGCAACGACAACTGGGTCACGCCGCCGCACGAAACCCGGCACCTGTAAACGAAAAACCGGGGCACGTGGCCCCGGTCTGTTCTTACTTGGCAGTCGCCAGCAGCATCTCGTTCAGGCGCTTCACGAAGGAAGCCGGATCGCTCAGGCTGCCGCCTTCGGCCAGCATCGCCTGATCGAACAGGATGTGCGACCAGTCGCCAAAGCGCGCACCTTCGGCGTCTTCGTACTTCAGGCGCGTCACCAAGGGATGGTTCGGGTTGATCTCGAGGATAGGCTTCGATTCCGGCGCATCCTGGCCGGCCGCCTTCAGCATGCGCAGCAGGTTACCCGACAGCTCGTTCTCGTCCGCGACCAGGCATGCCGGCGAATCGGTCAGGCGGAAGGTGACGCGCACGTCCTTGGCCTTGTCGCCCAGGGCGCCCTTCATCTTCTCGACCAGCTCCTTGTAGCCGGCTTCGACTTCCTGGTGTTCCTTCTTCTCGGCCTCGTCTTCCAGCGCGCCCAGGTCCAGGCCGCCCTTGGCCACCGACACCAGCTCCTTGCCGTCGAATTCGTTCAGGAAGGACAGCATCCATTCGTCGACGCGGTCCGTCATCAGGAGCACTTCGACACCCTTCTTGCGGAAGATCTCCAGGTGCGGGCTGTTCTTCGCGGCGGTGTAGCTGTCGGCCGTGACGTAATAGATCTTGTCCTGGCCTTCCTTCATGCGGCCGAGGTAGTCGGCGAAGGACACGGTCTGCTCGTCGGAATCGGTGCTGGTCGAGGCGAAGCGCAGCAGCTTGGCGATGCGGTCCTTGTTGGTGGCGTCCTCGCCGATGCCCTCTTTCAGGACCTGGCCGAACTCCTTCCAGAAGGTCACGTACTTGTCCTTGCCAGCCTGCTCTTCCGAGTTGGCCATCTCTTCCAGCATGCCCAGCACGCGCTTGGTCGAGCCTTCGCGGATCACGCGCACGTCGCGCGACTCCTGCAGGATCTCGCGCGAGACGTTCAGCGGCAGGTCGCTGGAGTCGATCACGCCCTTGATGAAGCGCAGGTAGGTCGGCATCAGCTGCTCGGCGTCGTCCATGATGAAGACGCGTTTCACGTACAGCTTGATGCCGGCGCGCTTGTTGCGGTCCCACAGGTCGAAGGGCGCATGCGCCGGCACGTACAGCAGCTGGGTGTATTCGCTGCGGCCTTCGACGCGGTTGTGGGTGTAGGCCAGCGGGTCCTGGAAGTCGTGCGAGACGTGCTTGTAGAACTCGTTGTACTGTTCTTCGGTGATGTCGCTCTTCGAGCGCGCCCACAGCGCGCTGGCCTGGTTGACGGTCTCGAATTCGTCCTTCAGGACGGTCTGCTTCTTCTCCTCAATCCACTCTTCCTTCTGCATCACGATCGGCAGCGAGATGTGGTCCGAGTACTTGCGGATGATCGACTTCAGCTTCCACGACGACAGCAGCTCTTCCTCGCCGGCGCGCAGGTGCAGGATCACGTCCGTGCCGCGGCCCTGCTTCTCGATCTGCTCGACGCTGTAGTCGCCCTCGCCGGTCGATTCCCAGCGCACGCCGTCCGAAGCGAAGGCGCCGGCGCGGCGGGTGTTGACGATGACTTTCTCGGCCACGATGAAGGCCGAGTAGAAGCCGACGCCGAACTGACCGATCAGGGCCGCGTCCTGCTGCTGGTCGCCCGACAGCTTGCTGAAGAATTCCTTGGTGCCCGACTTGGCGATGGTGCCCAGGTGCGAGATGACTTCGTCGCGGCTCATGCCGATGCCGTTGTCCGAAATCGTGATGGTGCGCGCATCCTTGTCGAAGCTGACCTTGATTTTGAGCTCGTGGTCGTTGCCGTACAGGGCGTCGTTATTGATCGCTTCGAAGCGCAGCTTGTCGGCTGCATCGGACGCGTTCGAGATCAGTTCGCGCAGGAAGATCTCCTTGTTCGAATACAAGGAGTGAATCATGAGTTGCAACAGCTGTTTTACTTCTGCCTGGAAGCCAAGGGTTTCTTTTTCGGCGACTGCCATCTTGTTCCTCGTGTTTGGTTCAGTGAATGGGGACCGCCCAAAGGCGGATTGCAGCCATATTGGGATCCGAATAACAATTTCAAGGGGTCTTTCTGACATGCACTACAATCGCGTGAATATTGCCAAGGAGATACTATGTCGAACGAAGAACTGGCCAAGGACGTGGTGCGCCGCTATGTGGACGCGTTCAACCGCGGCGACCCGGATGGCCTGCGCGTCCTGCTCGCCGACGACGCCGAAATCCAGGGCGTCATGGGCCAGGGCCTGTTCGACCGGATCGCACCGGTCTGGCGCCAGCTGATCGAGGGCTACGGCATGCAGCTGCGCGTCGTGGGCCTGATCGCCGAGGGCAATACGGTGGCCGCGCGTTTCGTCGAAACCGGCACCTTCCTCCACCCTGCCTTCGGCAAGGAGCCGACCGGCAAGTCCTACGAACTGGTGGCCATGGAATGGTTCGAGATCGAGGACGGCCGGATCAAGCGGCGCTGGGGCGCCCGTGACGCGGCGTCGCAGGCGCGCCAGCTCGGCATTGCCTGAATCAGGTGTTTTTTTTCGTGCCGTGTCGATTCCTGCTTGCCGCCTTCGTCGTGCTTGCAGTAACACCCCTACAACCGAATAGGAGAACCAGCATGAAACCGGCAACCCGCGCCATCCCCGAAGGCTTCCACAGCATCACCCCACACCTGGTCTGCGAAGGCGCAGCCAAGGCGCTCGACTTTTACCGCGAGTGCTTCGGCGCCGTCGAGGTGTCGCGCATGCCCGGGCCGGACGGCAGGCTGATGCACGCCGAGATGCGCATCGGCGATTCCATCGTCATGCTGTGCGACGACTTTCCCGACTACGGCAGCCCGGGGCCGCTGGCGCTGAAGGGCTCGCCGGTGGTGATCCACCTGTACGTGCGCGATGCCGACGCGGTCTGGGAACGCGCCATGGCCGCGGGCGCCAAGCCCCTGATGCCGCTGGGCGACGCCTTCTGGGGCGACCGCTACGGCCAGTTCATGGACCCCTTCGGCCACCGCTGGGCCGTCGCCACCCACGTGCGCGACATGACGCCGCAAGAGATCCAGGACGCCATGGCCAAGGAGATGCCGCCCAGCTGCGGCGGCGAACAAGGCTGATCTAGCCCAGGGCACGTTCCAGCAGACGGAGCGTGCCCGCATCCTGCAGCGCCGCCACGTTCAGGCGCATATGGGTCGAGGCCAGCTGCTTGGGCGAGAACAGGCTGCCGGGCGCCAGCAGCAGCTCATCCTGCATGGCGCGCGCGGCCACCGCATTGGTGTCGCGCGCGGCATCGACCCAGACGAACATCCCGGCGCTGGGAGCCGGATCCAGGCGCAGGCCCAGGCTTTCCAACTGGCGCAGCGCCTGCGGGCGCGCCGCATCCAGGCGGGCGCGCACCCGGTCCAGGTGCTTGCGGTACAGGCCTTCGGACAAAATCTTGTACACCACGCGCTCGCCGAGGTCCGAGGTGGAGAGCGTGGACAGCATCTTGCGGTCGGCCAGGCGCTGCGCCCGCTCATGCGAAGTCGCGATGAAGCCGACGCGCAGGTTCGGCGCCATCGATTTGGAAAAGCCGCCCAAGTAGATCACGCGCTTGAGGCCGTCCAGCGCGGCCAGCCGGGTCGCCCCGCCCGGATGCAGGTCGGCGTAGATATCGTCCTCGACCACGGTGAAATCGAACTGTTCCGCCAGGCGCAGCAGGCCATAGGCCTTGGCAGCCGACAGCGAGCTGGAAGTCGGGTTGTGCAGCACCGAGTTGATGATGAAGAGGCTGGGCCGGTGGCGTGCGGCCAGCTCGGCCAGCTGCTCCAGGTCCGGGCCGTCGGCCAGGCGCCGCACCCCCACCACGTTCAGCCCCAGGGCGGCAAACGACCCGAACATCAGGAACCAGGCCGGATCGTCGACCAGGATGGTGTCGCCCGGTCGGCAGAACTCGCGCGCCACCAGGTCGAGCGCCTGGGTCACGCCCAGGGTCGTCACGATGTGCTCGGGCGCCGCTTCGATCTCGACCTCGAGCAGCTTGCGCTGAAGCTGCTGGCGTAGCGGCAGAAATCCCTGCGGCGCGCCGTAGCCGAGCAGGCCGGCGCTGTTCTGCCGGCTCAGACTGGCCAAGGCCTTGGCAACGGCCGCCCCGTCGAGCCAGTCGGCCGGGAGCACGCCGGCGCCGGGCGAAAACTGCAGCGGCGCCTGGCGAAACAGGTTGCGCACCAGCCAGGCGACATCCAGGGTCGCCGCGCTGCTCGGGCTCGGAGCGGCCAAGTTCCGGGCCGGCTGCGGGCGTTCGCGCACGAAAAAGCCGGCGCCGCGGCGCGAGTCGAGGTAGCCCTGGGCCACCAGGCGGTCGTAGCTGGCCACCACGGTGAAGGGCGAAACGCCATGTGCCTGCGCAAACTGGCGGATCGAGGGCATGCGCGCACCGGGACGCAGCAGGCGCTCCTCGATGCGGCCGGCGACGCCACGCACGATCTGGTCGGCCAGGGGCTCGCTCGAATCGCGCACGAGGCTCAGGCTCGTCGAGGCAGGTGTATTGGTCATTTCGCCATCACAGTGAATGAATTAAGTGCGCAAGTGTACTGGGACTGTACTGGTCAGTATCGATAGCATAGAACTGTCGAACCGCCAATGCAATCGCTCTGTCGAAGGATGTCCATGAGTACCGCTTTCTGCTCCCGCCCTGCCGCTCCCAGCCACACGGGGCGCGCCATGCTGCTCGGCCTGATTGGCGTGGCGATGTTCAGCCTGACGATGCCGCTGACCCGCATCGCGGTCGCCGAACTCGATCCCCTGTTCGTCACCTTCGGGCGGGCGCTCGGCGCCGCCCTGCTGGCCGCGGCCTGGCTGGCCTGGAAGCGCGCCGCCCTGCCGCCGCGCACGTCCCTGCTCCCCCTCGGCCTGGTGGCGGCAGGCTGCATCGTCGGTTTCCCGCTGTTTACCTCGATCGCCCTGCGCACCCTGCCGGCGTCGCATGGCGCCCTGCTGGTCGGCGTGCTGCCGCTGGTGACCGCCCTGTATTCGGCCGTGCGCGGCTTCGAACGGCCGTCGACCGGTTTCTGGGGCATGGCCCTGCTCGGCTCCAGCCTGGTGATTGCCTTCGCGCTGGTCCAGGGCGGCGGCAGCCTGCACCTGGCCGACCTCCTGATCTTCGCCGCCGTAGGCTCGGCGGCGGTCGGCTATGCCGAGGGCGGGCGCCTGTCGCGCAGCCTGGGCGGGCCGGAAGTCATCTGCTGGGCGCTGCTGCTGGCGGCGCCACTGGTCCTGCCCATCGTGCTCTGGCAAGGCTGGCCGGCAGCCGGCCAGGTTGGCGTCGGCGCCTGGTTGTCGTTTGCCTACGTTACGGCGATCTCGATGTTCGTCGGTTTCTTCTTCTGGTACCGCGGGCTGGCGCTGGGCGGCGTGGCGCGGGTGGGCCAGGTGCAGCTGCTGCAACCCTTCCTGAGCCTGATTGGGGCGGCGCTGCTGCTGGGCGAGGCGCTGACCCTGGTTAACTGCGTGTTCGCGCTGGCGGTGGCCGCCGTCGTGTTCGCGGGGCGCCGGATGGCCGTACGCCAGCAGTAAAACACCTGAAAAGCGTCCGGTTGGGCTTACAATACCGGCTTCTTTCACCGTCATTGCATACATCATGTCCGTCTACGACAAACTCAAAGAACTGAACATCACCCTGGCCGCGCCGGCCACCCCGGCCGCCGCCTATGTCATGTACGTGCAGACCGGCAACCTCGTGTTCATCTCGGGCCACATCGCCAAGAACGCCGACGGCTCGCCGAACACCGGCACCCTCGGCAAGGACAAGACCACCGCGGACGGCCAGGCCGCCGCACGCGCCGTGGCCATCGACCTGATCGGCACCCTGCAGGAAGCCGTGGGCGGCGACCTGAGCCGCGTCAAGCGCATCGTCAAGGTGATGAGCCTGGTGGCCTCGACCCCGGAATACAACGAGCAGCACCTGGTCACCAACGGCTGCTCGGAACTGATCGGCGAAGTGTTCGGCGACGCCGGCAAGCACGCCCGCTCGGCTTTCGGCGTGGCTTCGCTGCCGCGTGGCGCCTGCGTCGAAATCGAAATGATCGTCGAAGTCGCGTAACGAATATTAGCGTTGTAACCGTTGCGGGCCGGGCCTACCCGGCCCGGCCTTTCCAAGGCCGCCTACCCGGCGTGCTTTATAATGGCCCGGCACCACCCGTGCGGTCCCTTCCTGTGAGTGTGTACGAACATCATGAAAATCGAGAATCCAAACCCCATCCAGTGGCAGTTTTCGGAGCGCGCGCAGCAGCTGCAAAGCTCGTTCATTCGCGAAATCCTGAAGATCACCCAGCGTCCGGAGATCATCTCCTTCGCCGGCGGCCTGCCTTCGCCAGCCACCTTCCCGGTCGAGGTCATGAAAGCGGCCTACGACAAGGTGCTCTCCGAAACCGGTAAAGTCGCGCTGCAGTACGGCCCGACCGACGGCTACGGCCCGCTGCGGGAATGGATCGCGAACTCGCTCTCGACGGAAGGCAGCCGCATCCTGCCGGAACAGATCCTCATGACTTCGGGCTCGCAGCAGGCGCTCGACCTGCTGGGCAAGGTCCTGATCGACGAAGGCAGCCGCGTGCTGGTCGAAACCCCGAGCTACCTCGGCGCCCTGCAGGCCTTCTCGGTCTACCGCCCCGAATTCAAGTCCGTCGATACCGACGAACACGGCCTGGTGCCGTCCTCGATCGACGCCATCGCCCAGGGCGCGCGCCTGCTGTACGCGCTGCCGAACTTCCAGAACCCGACTGGCCGTTCGCTGTCGGTGGAGCGCCGCCAGGAGTTGGTGGAAACCTGCGCCCGCCTCGGCCTGCCGCTGATCGAGGACGATCCCTACGGCACCCTGTCGTACAAGGGCGAGCCGATGCCGAAGATGGTGGCGATGAACCCGGACGGCGTTATCTACATGGGTTCCTTCTCGAAGGTGCTGACCCCGGGCATCCGTCTCGGCTACGTCTGCGCCCCGCTGCCGCTGGTGCGCCGCCTCGAGCTGGCCAAGCAAGCCGCCGACCTGCACACCGCCCAGCTGACCCAGATGGTGGTGCACGAAGTGGTCAAGGACGGCTTCCTCGACCAGCACATCCCGACCATCCGCAAGCTCTACGGCGACCAGTGCCAGGTGATGCTCGACGCGATGGCCGAGCACTTCCCGGCAGGCGTTACCTGGACCAAACCGGAAGGCGGCATGTTCATCTGGGTCACCCTGCCGAAGAGCATCGACGCCATGAAACTGCTGGACCAGTCGCTGGCCGCACGCGTGGCCTTCGTGCCGGGCGCGCCGTTCTACGCCAACGAACTGGCCACCAACACCCTGCGCCTGTCCTTCGTGACCGTGCCGCCGGAACGCATCCGCGAAGGCATTGCCATCCTGGGCAAGCTGATCAAGGACATGCTGTAAGCCGTCCCTGCTTCCTCTTGAAAACGCCGGCTCGTCCGGCGTTTTTGTTTTTGTTGAAGCATTGTCACGAATGGTGGATATTCGGCAACACAATGTCCCCAACTCTCCCAAATGGGGTATCATCGTCGCAGCCTTACTTCTCGGCAACAAAAGCGACAGAATGAATTCCCCCTCTTCCGCAGTCTATTCGCCTGGCCGCCAGGCGACGATCCTCATCGTCGACGATGCACCGGACAGCCTTGAATTGCTCGACGAAATGCTGCGCTGCGAGGGTTACCAGACCTTCGTCGCCAATTCCGGCCCGCGCGCCATCGACCTGGCCCAGCGGGTGCAGCCGGACCTGATCCTGCTCGACGTCATGATGCCGGGCATGGACGGCTTCGAGACCTGCCGCCGCCTCAAGGGGCATCCGGAGACCACCGGAATCCCGGTCATTTTCGTCAGCGCCTGCACGGGCACCGACGACGTGGTGCTCGGCTTCGACCACGGCGCGGTCGACTACATCTCCAAGCCGGTGCGCCTGCCGGAAGTGCGGGCGCGCGTGCGCACCCAGTTGCAGATGCAGTCCAGCAGCGAGCACCAGAAACGCCAGGCGCGGCGCCTGCGCATGATCGTCGAAGGCATGGACGAGGGCCTGATGCTGGTCGGCGCGGACGGCCGCATCCAGTACGCCAACCCGGCCAGCGAGCGCTGCCTGGGCTATAGCGAATCCGAACTGGCCGGACGCCCGCTGGCGGCGCTGCTGGCCGAGCCGGCGGCGAACGACTACGCGGCCTATTTCGACCGCCGCGACGATGCGGTGCTGGTACGTTGCCAGGGCACGCGCGAAGTACTGCTGCAGCAGGCTGACGGCAGCCTGCGTCCGATGGACCTGAACCTGTCGCCGATGGCCCCGGGCGAGCAGCTTTACGTCGCCCTGCTGCACGACATCAGCCACCACAAGCAGTCCGAGAATGCGCTGCAGCGGGCCGCGCTGGCCGATCCGCTGACCGGCATCGCCAACCGCCGCCTGTTCGACACCTGCCTCGAACGCGAATGGCAGCGCGCGATCCGCACCGCCCGTCCGCTGTCGCTGCTGGTGCTCGACGTCGACCACTTCAAGCTGTACAACGACCTGCTCGGCCACGCCGCCGGCGACCAGTGCCTGCAGGCGGTGGCCGGCACGCTGCAGGCGCATGCGCTGCGCGCCACCGACCTGGCGGCGCGCTACGGCGGCGAGGAATTCGTGCTGCTGCTGCCGGACACGCCGCAGGCCGGCGCCGCCAAGCTGGCCGAATCGATCCGCGCCGACGTCGAACGCCTGCGCGTGCCGAACCCGCGCTCGACCACCTCCGACTTCGTCACCGTCAGCGTGGGCGCGGCGACCTTCGTGCCGACCCAGTTCGACGACATCCGCTCGCTGTTCCTGGCCGCCGACCGCGCCATGTACGACGCCAAGGCGGCCGGACGCAACCAGGTGCTGGCGGTGGAAGGCGGCTATGCCTGGGACGCGATGCACCGCGCGCTGGCACGCTGAGGCCATTTATACCTTCTGCGGATACCCGGTGATACGCGCGATGTCGCGGTACATCGGCTGCAGCTGGCGGTACATCTTGAGGTAGACCTCGCGGTACAGGCGCTCGTACACGGCCTGGTTCGCCGCGATCGGTTCGAACACCCTGCCCACCCGCGTCATGGTCCGGATCGCCGCATCGAAGTCCGGGTGCAGGCCCAGCCCGACGGCGGCATCGATCGCCGCGCCCAGGCCCGAGGTTTCGTACACGTGCGGGCGCGAGGTCGGCAGGCCGAAGATGTCGGCGGTGAGCTGCATCGCCGCGTCGCTCTGCGAGCCGCCGCCCGAGACCCGCAGTTCCGTGATGCGCGCGCCGCCGCGCCGCTCGATCCTTTCTTTCCCCTCGCGCAGGGCATACGCCAGGCCTTCCAGGATGGCGCGGTAGACGTGGGCGCGGGTGTGGACGTCGCCGAAGCCGATGATGGCGCCCTTGGCCTCGCGCCCCGGCACCCGGATGCCTGGCGTCCAGTAGGGCTGCAGCATCAGGCCCATCGAGCCAGGCGGCACGGCGTTCGCCAGCTCGTCGAACAAGCGCTCGGGCGCCACGTCTTCCAGCAGGGCGCGCGACTGTTCGTGGTGGCCGAACTGCTCCTTGAACCAGTTGACCATCCAGTAGCCGCGGAATACCTGCACCTCGTTGCTGTAGGCGCCCGGAATAGCCGCCGGATAGGGCGGGACGAAGGGCGTCACCTCGAGGTAGCGCGTGCTGGTGGTGTTGATGGTGGCCGTGGTGCCGTAGCTCAGGCAGCCGACGTGCGGCGCGCTGCAGCCGGCGCCGATCACCTCGCAGGCCTTGTCGGCGGCCGCGGCCAGCAGCGGCAGGCCCTGCGGAATGCCGGTATCAAGCGCCGCCTGTTCGCTGATCGCGCCCAGCTGCGTGCCCGGCTCCTGCAGCTCGGGCAGCATGTGCGGCTCCACCGCCAGCGCCTGCCACTTCCAGTCGCGCGTGCCCGCCCAGCGGCGGCGCCGGTAGTCGAAGGGCAGGTAGGCCACCTGCGAGCCGGAGGAATCGGCGAAGCGCCCGCACAGGCGCCAGTTCAGGTAGCCGGACAGCAGCAGGAACTTGTGGGTGGCCTGCCAGACCTCAGGCTGGTGCGCGCGGATCCAGTTGATCTCGGCTTCGCCGCGGAAGTAGTCGATGGTGCCGTCGACCCGCGCCAGCTTGAAGGCCGTGCGCCACAAGGGGCCGATCGGCGGCACCACCTCGGTGCGGCGCTGGTCGAGCCAGGTGATGGCCGGGCGCAGCGCCCTGCCCTCGCGATCGACATTGATGACGGTGCCGCGCTGGGTGGTCACTGCCACGCCGGCAGTGCGCGAACGGTCCACGCCGGGCTGCGTCCAGAGCAGCCGGCAGGCGCGGCACAGCGCCTGCCAGAAGCCCTCCGGGTCGTGCTCGGCCCACCCGGGGTGAAGACTGGTGTAGTCCAGCAGCGGCACCTGCGACTTGGCGACGATGTCGCCCTTCAGGTCGAACAGCAGGGCGCGCACGCTCTGGGTGCCGTTGTCGATGGCGAGGATCAGAGGCTCATTCATGGGTGGACTCGTGCTTGTCAAGGGCCGGCAGGCCGTAATGCGCCTGCCACAGCGCCAGGTAGGCGGCCTGCTCGGCGTCCCAGTGCGCGTCGCTCCAGCCGAGCTCCGGCTGGCAGATGGCGCGGATGCGCGGCAACAGCGCGCGGCCGCCCTCGCGCAGCTGGAGTCCCAGCCGCGTGCGGCGCAGCAGCAGGTCTTCCAGCCGGTGGACGCTTTCGCTGCGCGCGGCCCAGCGCAGCTCGGCCCAGGGCGTCAGCGTGCCGGGGATGAGGTCCAGCTCACCGTCGCGCGCGCAATCGACGACGGCCTGTGCATGGCGACCGTGGCGCCCGCCGAGGCGCCACAGGACGGCAGGCGGCAGGCCGCGCGGGCCCTGCGGGAGGGCGCGCAGCGCAAACACCGGCCGTGGCGCCAGGTCGGCGCGCCAGTCGGGCATCTGCCTGGCGACGTGGCGCAGGGCGTCGAGGGCGATGGCGCGGAAGGTGGTCAGCTTGCCGCCGGTGACGGCGACCAGGCCCGGCTCGTCCCACACCAGGTGCTCGCGCGTCTCCTTCGACGGCGCGCCACGGGTGCCGCTGTCGAGCACCGGGCGCACGCCGGCATAGGTTGCGAGCACGTCGCCATCCTCCAGGCCCAGCTGCGGGAATTGCGCCCGCAGCGCCGCCATCAGGTAATCGAATTCGACGCGTGTCACTTTCGCTTCCTGCGCCAGGCCATCCGCGTGGTCGACGTCGGTGGTGCCGACCAGGGTCACACCCTCCCAGGGAAAGGCGAATACCGGCCGGCCGTCGACGGGATGCATCAGGCTGACCGCCTGCGCCAGCGGCAGCCGCCACGCCGGCAGCACCAGGTGGCTGCCGCGCAGCGGACGCAGGCGCGGCGCGCCGCCCTGCCCGGCGATGCCGCAGGCCCAGGCGCCGGTGGCGTTCACCACGACCCGCGCCGCCACCTCTTCCACGGCGCCGGTGCGGGCGTCGCGCAGCAAGGCGCCGGTGACGCGCTCGCCCTCGCGCAGCAAGGACTCGACCGCCACATAGTTGCGCGCCTCGGCGCCATGGCCGCGCGCCTCGTCGAGCACGCGCAGCACCAGGCGTGCGTCGTCGGTCTTGGCATCCGTATAGCGCACGCCGCCCGCCAGGCCTTCGCGCCGGATGTTCGGCGCCAGCATGTGGAAGGCGTCGGCCTCAAACCAATGTGGTTCGCGCCGCCCGGCCATCAAGTCATATACAGCAAGACCGGCCAGGAAGCTGCGCCGCTTGCGCGCGCTGCCGCCGTAGTCGGCAAAGGCGAAGCCTTGCGGCTCGACCAGGCCGGGCGCGTCGCGCAGCAGCGCCTCGCGCTCGCGCACCGATTCGCGCGTCAGGCGCAGGCGTCCCTCGGCCAGGTAGCGCAGGCCGCCATGCACCAGCTTGGACGAACGGCTCGAGGTGCCCCAGGCGAAGTCGCGCTGCTCGACCAGCAAGGCCTTGAGGCCGCGCCGCGCCGCTTCCAGCAGGATGCCGGCGCCGGTGATGCCGCCGCCGATCACCAGCAGGTCCAGTTCCTGGTGCTTCATGGCGCGAGCAGTTTGCCGGGGTTCATGCGGCCGTCCGGGTCGAAGTGGCGGAACAGCGCCGCCATCGCGCCCAGTCCCAGCTCGCCCTTCTCCGCCGCCAGCCAGGGCGCGTGGTCAAGGCCGACGCCATGCTGGTGACTGATGGTGCCGCCCGCCGCCACGATCGCTTCGGACACCCGGTCCTTCAAGTGGCGCCAGCGCGCCAGGTCGGCCTCGAATTCGCCGGCAAGGCGGAACACGAAGGTCGAATACACGCTGGCGCCCTGCGGATACAGGTGCGACAAATGGGTGTAGGCATGCACCCGCTCGCCCCAGGCCTGCAGCGCGCCGGCGGCGGCGCGCTCGATGCCCTCCATCGCCTGCGTCACGCGCGGCCAGTCGACCGCCGTTTCCACGGTGTCGATCGCATAGCCGTGCGCCCAGGCCGCATTGCGCAGATAGACGCTGCGGAAGCGGTTGCGGCGCCAGCGTTCGCCCAGGCCGCGCCCGGCATGGACGCCGCCATACCGGCGCACCAGCCGGAGTGCAGCGCGCAGCGCCGGCACGGCCTGCGCTTTCGCCCCGCTGACGCCGATCATCAGCATGCACTTGCCGTCCCGGCAGCCGCGCAAGGATAGCCAGCCCTCCAACAGGCGCACCAGCCTGGCGTGGCCGGCCAGCGTCAGCATGGTGGTGGTCTCGACCGCGTTCGACAGGCGCAGCATCGACAGCGGCAGCCTGGCCTGCGCCAGTTCGCGCACCGCCTGGATAGCCTGTTCCCAACCCGGGAAGAACACCGCGTGGAAGGCTTCGTGCTGCGGCAGGCGGCTGATGCGCACCGTGGCGTGGGTCAGGATGCCCAGCCGCCCTTCGGAGCCCAGCACCATTTCGCGCAGGTCGACACCGGCGGCGGACGCTGGAAAGGTCGGGATGTCGAGCGTGCCCTGCGGCGTCTCGACCCTGCCGCCGGCGAACAGCTGTTCGATGCGCCCGTAGCGCAGCGACTGCTGGCCGGACGAGCGCGTGACCACCCAGCCGCCCAGCGTCGAATACTCGAAGGACTGCGGAAAGTGGCCGAGCGTGTAGCCATGCGCGCGCAACTGCGCTTCCAGGTCGGGCCCCGCCACGCCGGCGCAGAAGGTGGCCAGCTGGGCCTCGCGGTCGAGCGAAACCAATGCCCGCATGCGGACCATGTCGATGGTGAGGACCGGGCGGGAAGCGTCATGCACACCCAGGTGGCCGGCGACGCTGGTGCCGCCGCCGTAGGGAATCACGTCGGCGCCGTGCGCCGCGGCATAGGCGAGCAGCTCACGCACCTGCTCCGAGCATTCCGGGTACGCTACGGCGTCGGGCGCGGCGCCGATGCGGCCGTGGCGCAGCCTCAGCCAGTCCGGCAGGCTCTGGCCCAGCGCGTGGCGCAGCCTGGCCTCGGGGCTGGCGTCGACCAGCGGGTGCGGCGGCAGGCGACCCGGCGCAAGCTGCGCGCACGCGGCCTCGAAGCTGGCGTCGCTGGGCAGCACGCCCTGTCCCAGCTGCTGCCCGAGGAAGGCGCGCGCCTCCGGCCCCAACTCCATGTTGATCGAATCGTCCCCCCAGCCATTCCACCGCCGCATCTTCTTTTTCCTCTTGGTTTGCTTATATACTGGCTTGTCTATTCAAGCAGAGTAAGCAGCTTCTTCCAACCCGTCTTGCGCTTTCATGACAGAGCCTTGCTCCATTGCGTCATCCAGTCCGGATGGCGGCCGCGTGACCGGCGCCTACCTGCAGCCGGTGCTCGAGACGGCCGCCGCGCGCGGCGTCGATGGCGCCCGGCTGGCGCAGGCCGCCGGCCTATCTGCCGGCATCCTGCGGGCCGACTCGCTGGCCGCGCGCCACTACATCGCGCTGCTGGAAGCCGGCGCGCGCCTCAGTGGCGACCCGCACTTCGGCCTGCACGTGGGCGAACGGGTGCGCCCCGGCACCTATTCGGTCTACGGCCTGGTCTTGATGTCCTGCCGCGACTTTGGCCAGGCCCTGGAACAGACGCTGCGCTACGAACAGCTTGCCCATGATCTGGGCCGCTCGCATCTGGCGCTGGAGGGAGCGGATGCGCTGTACGGCTGGACCAGCCATTACCCCGCCGCCTCGCGCCACCTGGTAGAGAGCGTCTTCGCCGGCATCCGCGTGTTCGGCAGCTGGTTGGCGGGACGGCCGCTCGGCCCGCGCCAGCTCTGCTTCTCGCACGCCAATGACGCCCCACTGAGCGAATACGAGCGCGTGCTCGGCATCGTCCCGCAATTCGGCGCGAACGCCCACATCGCGCGCTTCGACGCCGCGCTCCTGGGAATGCCGGTGCCGAACGCCGACCCGAGTCTGTATCCGGTGCTGCGCCAGCATGCCGAGCGCCTGCTGAGCGAACGCAGCGCCGCCGGCGACGGCATCCTGGCGCAGGTGCGCGCCATGCTCATCCAGAAGCTCCCGCATGGCGGAGCGCGGCTGCCGCTCATCGCAGAGCATCTCGGCATGTCACCGCGCACCCTGCAGCGTAAGCTCGCCGATGCCGGCACCAGCTTCCAGGACCTGCTCGACGGCGCCCGCTATGAGCTGGCGCGCGGATATCTGGTCCAGCGCGACCTGAGCCTGGTCGATATCGCCTTCCTGCTGGGTTACCAGGAACAGAGCGCCTTCACGCACGCCTTCCGCGAGTGGGCGGGCATCAATCCCGGTGCATGGCGCGAAGCCGCTGCTGTAGAATCGGGATCCTGAATCAAGAAAGTGACACGACATGGCAAAGAAAGAAGAGCTCGACGAGGAAACCCTGGCGTTCATCCAGTGGTGCATCGAGGTAGAAGGTTTCCTGGTTGCAGGTGGCGCCACCGTGAAGCAGGCGCAGGACCACATCGAAGAGCAGGTCGAATGGTTCACCGACCAGTTCTACGACGGCCTCACGCCCGAGGAAGCCGCGAAGGAAGCCCTGGCCTGAGCAGGCGCCCGACCCGGGCTGGGCAGCCGTCCATCGCTCTTGCCTGCAAGGGCTATAATTGTCGGAATCTCGAAAGCGACAATACCGGCTACCGACGTGAACCCACATCTCGACCAGCTCCACCCCTACCCCTTCGAACAACTGCGCCAGCTGTTCAGCGGCGTCACCCCGAACCCGGCCCATAGCCCGATCAGCCTGGGCATCGGCGAACCGAAGCACCCCACGCCCTCCTTCATCGAAAAAGCGCTGATGCATGCGATGACCGGGCTGGCGGTCTACCCGAGCACCCATGGCGGCGAGCCGCTGCGCACGGCGATCGCCGGCTGGCTCGAGCGCCGCTACGGCATCCCGGCAGTCGACCCGGCCACCATGGTGCTGCCGGTGAACGGTTCGCGCGAGGCCCTGTTCGCCTTTGCCCAGTGCGTGGTCGACGCGCGCAGCGGCGATGCGCTGGTGATGAGCCCCAACCCCTTCTACCAGATCTACGAAGGCGCGGCCTACCTCAGCGGCGCGACGCCCTATTACGTCAACTCCGAACCGGGCCGCAACTTCGCGCCCGACTTCGGTAGCGTGCCGGATGAAGTGTGGGCGCGCGTGCAGCTGCTGTTCGTCTGCTCGCCAGGCAACCCGACCGGCGCCGTGCTCACCCAGGAAGACTGGCGGCAGCTGTTCGAACTGTCGGACCGCCACGGCTTCGTGATCGCCTCCGATGAGTGCTATTCCGAGATCTATTTCGGCGCCACGCCGCCGCTGGGTGCGCTCGAAGCGGCGCACCAGCTGGGCCGGAGCAGCGGCGAGCGTCCCTACGCCAAGCTGGTCGTGTTCTCCAGCCTGTCGAAGCGTTCCAACGTGCCGGGCATGCGCTCGGGCTTCGTGGCGGGCGATCCGCAGCTGCTGAAGAAATTCCTGCTCTACCGTACCTACTGCGGCGGCGCGATGTCGCCGCCGATCCAGGCAGCATCCGTGGCGGCCTGGAACGACGAACACCACGTTCAGGACAACCGCGCGCTCTACCGCGAGAAATTCCAGCTGATCACCCCGCTCTTGAGGCAGGTGATGGATGTCGAGCTGCCCGACGCCGGCTTCTACCTGTGGGCCGACGTGCGCCGCACCGGCCTGGCCGACACCGAGTTCGCACGCCGCCTCTACGCCGAATATAATGTGACGGTTTTGCCGGGAAGTTATCTTGCACGCGAAGCGCACGGCATCAATCCGGGCCGCGACCGCATCCGCATGGCGCTGGTTGCCAGCGTCGACGAAGGACTCGAAGCGGCCAACCGTATCGTCGAGTTCTGCAAATCGCTGTGACCGGCAGCACCACCGAATCAACTCAACCATAGAAGCAATCATGACCCAACAACTCCAGAACATCATCGACACCGCGTGGGAACAGCGCGCGGAGATCAGCCCGTCCAGCGCCAGCCCTGAGGTGCGCGACGCGGTCGCCCACGTGCTCGCAGGCCTGGATGCCGGCACCCTGCGCGTGGCGCAGAAAGACAGCGGCAGCTGGGTCGTGAACCAGTGGATCAAGAAGGCCGTCCTGCTGTCCTTCCGCCTCGAGAACAACGTCCCGGTCGCGGGCGGCGGCGGGATGCAGTTCTACGACAAGGTCCCGACCAAGTTCGCCGACTACACCCCGGAAGACTTCGCCAAGGGCGGCTTCCGCGTGGTGCCGCCGGCAGTCGCGCGCCGCGGCAGCTTCATCGGCAAGAACGTGGTCCTGATGCCGTCCTACGTCAACATCGGCGCCTATGTCGATGAAGGCGCGATGGTCGACACCTGGGCCACCGTCGGCTCCTGCGCCCAGATCGGCAAGAACGTGCACCTGTCGGGCGGCGTCGGCATCGGCGGCGTGCTGGAACCGATGCAGGCCAACCCGACCATCATCGAAGACAACTGCTTCATCGGCGCCCGCTCGGAGATCGTCGAAGGCGTGATCGTCGAAGAGAACTCGGTGATCTCGATGGGCGTGTACATCGGCCAGTCGACCAAGATCTACAACCGCGAAACCGGCGAGGTCAGCTACGGCCGCATTCCTTCCGGCTCGGTGGTGGTCTCGGGCAGCCTGCCGTCCGCCGACGGCAAGTACAGCCTGTACTGCGCCGTCATCGTCAAGCGCGTCGATGCGCAGACGCGTTCGAAGACCGGCATCAACGAGCTGCTGCGCGGCCACTGATCCCAGGCGCCTGCGCGCCACCCGGCCGGGCCCCCACGGTGGCCCGGCCCACCTTCCTGCCGTTCCACTTCCGGTTCCGCTTTCCCCAGGTTCCTCTGTTCGCCCCCACGGCGCGGTATTGACCCGCTCATCGCTTCGTCCTGGACAAAACATTGCCAATTCCCGCCGTTTATTTCCACAAGGTAATGTATAGTCCGTTTTGTCCTAGACAAAATGACTAACTCAAAGGAAGAACATGACCATTGGAAGCCTGAACGTGATTGCCTTCGGCAAGGATGACATCGAGAACAAACTCACCACGATGTCGGCGAAACAGATCGATGAACTGGCCTTCGGCGCCATCCAGCTCGACGAGCAGGGAAAGATCCTGCGCTATAACGAAGCGGAAGCCCAGATCACGGGGCGCCAGGCCAGCGCCGTTATCGGCAGCAATTTCTTCCGCGACGTCGCGCCCTGCACCAACACGCCGCGCTTCAAGGGCATCTTCGACGCCGGCGTGCGCACCAACACGCTCAACACCATGTTCGAGTACGTGTTCGACTACAAAATGAACCCGACCAAGGTCAAGATCCACATGAAGAAGGCGATCAGCGACGGTACCTACTGGATCTTCGTCAAGCGCCTGTAAGCCCATGCACATTACGCCCCCGCGCCTGAACCCATGGTGGACCGCACGCGCCGCACTGCTGCGCTTTGTCGCCGACCTGGTTGCCGGCGAGCTGGCGGCATTGCGCCACGCTCCCCTGGTCCAGCCGGGGACCTGGATGGAGACGATGTCGCTCGAGGAAGAACTCGGGCTCGACTCGCTCGAATTCCTGCACATCGCCGGCGCCCTGAGCGGAGCGCTGCAAATGCAGCACAGCGGCATCGAGGACTACCTGCTGGCCCGGCGCACGCTGGGAGACTGGGTCGACATCGCGGCTGCGGCCCTGCAGCACCGCGACAGCGAACTGCGCTTCAGTACCTCGGGCAGCACCGGCCAGCCGAAACACTGCCTGCATGCCCTCGACCGTCTCGAACAGGAGGCGGCGACGCTTGCCGCCCTGTTCCCCGGACGGCGCCGGCTGCTGGTGGCGGTTCCCAGCCACCACATCTACGGCTTCCTGTTTTCCCAGCTGCTGCCGCGCCACCTGGGCCTGGCGCCGGACCAGGTATGCGGCATCCGCGCCCGCCTGCCTTCGCAGCTCGCCCAGCTGGCCCAGCCGGGTGACCTGGTGGTCGGCTACCCGCAGTTCTGGCAGGCCGCTGTCCAGGCAGCGCCAGGCTTCGCAGAGGACGTCATGGGCGTCACCTCGACCGCCCCCTGCCCCGATCCGGTGGCCGCGGCAAGCGCCGACGCCGGGCTGGCGGCGCTGATCCAGGTCTACGGTTCTTCCGAGACCGGTGGACTGGGCTGGCGCACTTCGCACCTCGACCCTTATCGCCTGCTGCCCTACCTCGCGCGTACCGGCGCGGACAGCGGCGAATCCTCGCTCGTGCAGCGTAGCCTGCCCGACGGGCGCACCGAACGCCTGCGCGCCCAGGACCATCTGGAATGGCAGGACGAGCGCAGCTTCGTGGTCGGTGCGCGCCACGACGGCGCCGTGCAGGTCGGTGGCGTGAACGTCTTCCCCGCGCGGGTGCGCGACGTCCTGCTGGCGCATCCCGACGTCGCGGACGCCGCGGTACGCCTGATGCGTCCGGACGAAGGCAATCGTTTGAAAGCCTTCGTCGTCCCGCATCCCGCAAGCGTCGCCGACGCTGCATTCCTTGCGCGCTTGCGCGCCTGGATCGACGCCCGCCTGGCGGCGCCGGAGCGTCCGAAGGCGCTGAGCACCGGCGCCGCACTGCCAAGCACCGCCATGGGCAAAGCCGCCGACTGGACGATCGAATGAAGCACGAAGCAGACCGCCTTGCCAACCTGTCCATCGCCGCGGTCGAACGCGAAACCCGTCTGTCGAAAGACACCCTGCGTGCGTGGGAAAAGCGCTACGGCTTTCCCACGCCGGAGCGGGACGCCAACGGCGAGCGCTGCTACCCGGTCGAGCAGGTCGAGCGCCTGCACCTGATGCGGCGCCTGCTGGACCAGGGACTACGGCCGGGCCGGCTGGCGCGCCTGTCGCTGGCCGAACTGACCAGGCTCGCGCAACGCCCCGCCACGCACGCGGCGCTGCACGCCGGGCTTGAAGAGGAAACGCTCGCCGCCTTGCTGGACACGCTCAAGCGCGACCCGGCGGGCTTGCAGGGCGCCATGCAGCACCAGCTGGCGAGGGCCGGCCTGGAGCGCTTCGTGACGCAGCTCGTGGCCCCACTGACGGCGCGCGTCGGCGCCGGCTGGGAAGACGGCACGCTCGACATCTTCGACGAACACTTCTATACCGAAACCACGCTGCGCATCCTGCGCCAGGCGATCGGCGCCCTGCCCCCTGGCGCGCAGGCGCGCGTCCTGCTCACCACCTTGCCCGGCGAATCCCATGGACTCGGCCTCGTCATGGCGGAAGCACTGCTGGCGCTGGACGGCGCCACCTGCATCGCGCTGGGTACGCAGACGCCGCCATCGAGCATCGTGCGCGCGGCACGCATCCACGCGGCGGACGTGGTGGCGCTATCGTTTTCGGCGGCCTACCCGCGCCGCCAGATCGGCCCCGCCCTGCAGCAGCTGCGCCAGCTCCTGCCGCCCGCAGTCGCCCTCTGGGCCGGCGGAGCCAGCGCGGCGGACGTCGCCGCCATCGAGGGCGTCGTCCTGCTGCCGACGCTGGACGACGGCCGGCGCGCACTGGCGGCCGGGCGTTTCCCCAAGCTTCCTTCGTGAGTTAGAATCATTGCACGACGAATTTACGCGAAGCAAAGGATCTGAACCATGATGATGGAACGGCTGTTCCAATTAATGAAGGAAAAGAACGCCTCCGACATGTTCTTCGCGGCGAACTCGCCTGTTCACATCAAGATCAACGGCAACCTCATCCCGATCAACCAGAACAAGCTCGAGCCGGAGAACATTCGCGTGCTGCTGTCCGAGATCGCGTCGCCCGAGCAGATGCTCGAGCTGGAACGGGACAACGAGCTCAACATGGGCGTGTCGGTGCCGAACCTGGGACGCTTCCGCCTGTCGGCCTTCCGCCAGCGCGGCTCGATCTCGGCCGTGTTCCGCTTCGTGCCGGCGAACATCCCGCCGATCGGCGAACTGGGCCTGCCGCCCGTGCTGTCCGAACTGATCATGGAAAAGCGCGGCCTGCTGCTGATCGTGGGCGCGACCGGCTCCGGCAAGTCGACCACCATCGCCTCGATGCTGGACCATCGCAACGACCAGCGCAGCGGCCATATCCTGACGCTGGAAGACCCGATCGAATACCTCTTCAAGAACAAGAAGTCGATCGTCAACCAGCGCGAGATCGGCAGCGACGCCACCAACTTCGCCACGGCGCTGCGCAACTCGATGCGCCAGGCGCCGGACTGCATCCTGATCGGCGAGATCCGCGACAAGGAAACCATGGCGGCCGCGCTCGCGTATGCGCAATCGGGCCACCTGGTGCTGGCCACCCTGCACGCCAACAACAGCTACAACGCGCTGAACCGCATCATCAGCTTCTACCCGATCGAAAACCGCGCCGCCCTGCTGCAGGATCTCTCGTCGGCGGTGAAGGCGATCGTCTCGCAGCGCCTGATCAAATCCAGCGCCGGCGGCCAGCGCCAGGCCGCGGTCGAGGTGATGCTGAACACCCGCTACATCGCCGACCTGATCGAAAAGGGCGAGATCGGCCAGATCAAGGACGCGATGGACAAGAGCCTGTCGCCGGGTTCGCAGTCCTTCGAGACCGCGCTGCTCAAGCTGGTCAAGGACGGCCTGGTGACGCAGGAAGAAGCCCTGGCCAACGCCGACTCGGCCACCAACCTGCTCTGGCTGCTCAACAACGGGCCGGACAGCCAGGTGCAGCAGCCGGAAGAGCAGGACAAGCCCAAGGACCAGCCGGGCACTTCCTTTACCGAATTCACCCTGAATTCCTGACGCTGGGCGAACAGGCGCGGCGATGTTCGAACTGAGCCAGTTGCGCTGCTTCGTGGCGGTCGCCGAGGAACTGCACTTCGGCCGCGCCGCCGAGCGCCTGAACATGACCCAGCCGCCGCTGAGCCGCCAGATCCGGCTGCTCGAACACCACGTCGGCGTCCGGCTGCTCGAACGGAACAGCCGCAGCGTCCACCTCACCGCTGCCGGCAAAGCCTTCTTCCCCGAAGCCGCCCGCATCCTGCGCATCGCCGAAGAAGCGACCTTCAGCGCACGCCGCGCCGCCAAGGGCGAACAGGGCAACCTGGCGATTGGCTTTACCTCGGCCTCGGGCTACAGCCTGCTGCCCGAAGTGGTGCGCCGCCTGCGCGAACACGCGCCCGGAGTGTCGCTGACGCTCAAGGAGCTGGTCAGCACGGCCCAGGTGGAAGCCCTCAACGCCGGTGAGCTCGACCTCGGCCTGCTGCGTCCCCACCCCATGAACGGCGAGCTGGAAAGCCGGCTGATCGCGCGCGAATCGCTGATGCTGGCGATTCCCGAGAGCGAAGCCGACCAGTGGCCGCTGGTACCGAACCTCGGCAGCCTGCACGGCCGCCCCTTCGTCATGTACTCGCCCTACGAGGCCCGCCCCTTCTACCTGATGCTGACCGAGCGCTTTGCCCGCGCCGGCGTGGTGCCGGACGTGGTCGAGCACATCGGCCAGGTGCATACCATGCTGGCCCTGGTCAGGGCCGGCGTCGGCGCCGCAATGATCGCCGAAGGAGCCTCGCGCCTGAAGTTCGACGGCATTGTGATGCGCAGGGTCGATACCGAGCCGGTGGACATGGTGTGCGCCTACCGCCGCGACAACGAGAACCCAGTCCTGTCCCTGTTCCGGGAGCGGATCCTGCCCGGTTTCGACCGCTCCTGAGCCGCCACCGATCAATTCAATCTGTGAATTGATCACAATACTCTTTGATTTGGTCATGAATCGATCAAGGCATATGATCGTTTCAAACAAGACCACGCTGCGCGACAGCGGGATGACAAGATCAATGGAGACAGCATGAACAAGACGGCACGCATGGTGCTGGTCCTGGCGGGCAGCGCAGGACTGGTTCCGACCCTGGCACAGGCCCAGACCAACATCACGATCTACGGCATCGTCGATGCCGCCATCGTCGGCGAACGCGGCGGCGCGGAAGGCTCCCTCACCAAGATGACCGGCGGCGCCGGCGCCACCTCCCGCATCGGCTTCAAGGGCAGCGAAGACCTCGGCGGCGGCCTGTCGGCCTTCTTCACCCTCGAAACCGGCATCCGGCTCGATACCGGCGCAACCGATGTCGCCGGCAGCATCTTCAACCGCCAGGCCCTGGTCGGCCTGAAGGGCGGTTTCGGCGCGGTCGCGCTGGGGCGCCAGTACACGCCCTACCACAACATGCTGGTGCAGGTCGTCGATCCTTTTAACACCGGCTACGCGGGTACGGCCAAGAACCTGTTCCCCCACTCCGGCAGCAACATCCGCACCAGCAATACGATCACCTGGGCCTCGCCGAACATGCATGGTGTCGACATGGAGCTGGCCTACAGCGCCGGTGAACAAAGCGATTCGGCCGCCCGGCGCCAGTTCGGCGGCGCCATCGGCTACGCCAGCGGACCCTTGACCCTGCGCGTGGCCTACAACAGCAAGAACGGCGACGCCGCGACACGCTTCGCCCGCAGCCGCAACACCCTGCTGGGCGCACAGTACAAGCTCGGCAAGCTGACCCTGCACGCCGGCTTTGGCATCGATCGCGGCCCGGAAGCGTCCCCGCTGGCCAACCCGAACAATCCCTACGGCGGCGTGCCCGCGACCCCCTCGACCGACGGGCGCGAGCTGCTGCTCGGCCTGAGCGCAGCGCTGGGCCAGGGCAAGCTGATGGCGTCCGTCATGCACAAGGACGATCGCAGCGCCTTCAACCAGGACGCAAGCGGCTGGGGCATCGGCTACCTGTACTCGCTGTCGAAGCGTACCGGCGTGTATGCGGCGTATGCGCACGTCAGCAACCGCAACGGCGCCGGCTACACCGTGAACAATAATACCGAGGCCGGCAGTGGCAACACTGGATATAACCTCGGACTGCGCCACAGCTTCTGAACCATATCAGCGACAACAGGAGACAAGCTTGGAACGAGCCCAAACCATGATCACGGCTGCCGCAGCCGACAACAAGACACGCACACGCTGGCTCATCCTCGCCATGCTGTTCGCGGTCACCACGGTCAACTACGCCGACCGCGCCACGATCTCGATCGCCGGACCCGAAATCAAGAAGGAACTGGGCCTGAGCGCAGTCCAGATGGGCTACGTATTCTCGGCCTTCGCCTGGTCCTATGTCGTCGCCCAGCTGCCCGGCGGCTGGCTGCTGGACCGCTTCGGATCGAAGATCACCTACTTCTTCAGCATCTTCCTGTGGTCGCTGTTCACCTTTTTCACGGGTGCGGTCGGCTTCTTTGCCGGCGGCACCGCGGTGATCCTGCTGTTCGCACTACGCCTGCTGGTCGGGGCGGCGGAAGCGCCCTCCTTCCCCGGCAATAGCCGCATCGCCTCGAGCTGGTTCCCGACCCACGAACGGGGCCGCGCGGCCGCGATCTTCAACTCGGCCCAGTACTTCGCCACCGTGCTGTTCGCCCCCCTCATGGGCTGGCTGGTGCACGCCCACGGCTGGCACAGCGTGTTCTATGTGATGGGCGCGCTCGGCGTGCTGGTGTCCTTCGTGTGGCTCAAGACCATCTACGGGCCGAAGCAGCACCCGGGCATCAACCCCGCCGAGCTGCAGTACATCCAGCAAGGCGGCGCCCTGGTCGACCTGGAGAGCGACAAGCGCGTGGCCCAGCCCAGCCAGGTGAATTCGCTTTCCTGTATCAAGGAGCTGCTGTCGAACCGCATGCTGTTCGGGATTTACCTGGGCCAGTACTGCATCACCACGCTGACCTACTTCTTCCTCACCTGGTTTCCGGTCTACCTGGTGCAGGAGCGCGGCATGACCATCCTGAAGGCCGGCTTCGTGGCTTCGCTCCCCGCCATCGCCGGCTTCCTCGGCGGGATTACCGGCGGCTGGATGTCGGACCGCCTGAGCAAGGCCGGGTACTCGCTGTCGGTATCGCGCAAGGCGCCGATCGTGCTGGGCATGCTGCTGTCGATGAGCATGATCGCCTGTAACTACATCGAGACCGACATGCTGGTGGTCGCCATCATGTCGCTGGCCTTCTTCGGCAAGGGCATCGGCGCGCTCGGCTGGGCGGTGGTGTCGGACACGTCGCCGAAAGAGGCCGGTGGCCTGAGCGGCGCCCTGTTCAACACCTTCGGCAACACCGCCGGCATCACCACCCCGATCGTGATCGGCTATATCGTCCAGAACACCGGCTCCTTCTCGGGCGCCCTGGTGTTCGTCGGCGCCAATGCCGCCGTGGCGATCGCCTGCTACCTGTTCATCGTCGGCGACATCCAGCGCGTCAAGCTGGTCAAGTCGCTCTGCGCCAAATAAGCTTTCATCTCCACCTACTAGAAGACAGACCATGAAGACCAACGTATCCGGAGCTCCCGTCATCACCGACCTGCGTGTCGTGCCCGTCGCCGGCCAGGACAGCATGCTGCTCAACCTGAGCGGCGCCCACGGTCCCTGGTTCACCCGCAACATCGTCATCCTCACCGACAGCGCGGGTAATACCGGCCTCGGTGAAGTGCCCGGCGGCGAGAAGATCCGCCAAACCATCGAGGACGCACGCCCGCTCGTCGTCGGCAAGACTTTGGGCGAGTACAACAATGTGCTCAATGCGATGCGCAAGGCCTTCGCCGACCGCGATCTAGGGGGCCGCGGCCAGCAGACTTTTGACTTGCGCACCACCATCCACGCGGTCACGGCGGTCGAATCCGCCCTGCTCGACCTGCTGGGCCAGTTCATGAACGTGCCCGTTGCCGCCCTGCTGGGCGAAGGCCAGCAGCGCGACGCGGTCGAGATGCTGGGCTACCTGTTCTACGTGGGCGACCGCAAGAAGACCGACCTCGCCTACCGTTCGGAGCCGGATGCGGGCGATGCCTGGTTCCGCCTGCGCAATGAGGAAGCCCTCACGCCGGAAGCCGTGGTGCGCCTGGCCGAAGCGGCGCGCGAGCGCTATGGCTTCAACGACTTCAAGCTCAAGGGCGGCGTGCTGAGCGCCGACGAAGAGATGGAAGCCATCGTCGCCCTGCACGAACGCTTCCCCGAAGCGCGCTGCACGCTCGACCCGAACGGCGGCTGGCTGCTCAAGGATGCGATCCGCGTCTGCCGCGACAAGCACGGTATCCTGGCCTATGCCGAAGACCCTTGCGGCCCGGAGGATGGCTTCTCGGGCCGCGAAGTGATGGCCGAGTTCCGCCGCGCCACCGGCCTGCCGACGGCCACCAACATGATCGCCACCGATTTCCGCCAGATGGCGCACTCGATCCAGCTGCAGTCGGTCGACATCCCGCTGGCCGACCCGCATTTCTGGACCATGCAGGGCTCGGTGCGCGTGGCCCAGCTGTGCCAGATGTTCGGCCTGACCTGGGGCTCGCACTCGAACAACCACTTCGACATTTCGCTGGCCATGTTCACCCACGTCGGCGCCGCCGCCCCGGGCAAGGTGACCGCGATCGATACCCACTGGATCTGGCAGGACGGCCAGCGCATCACCAGGGAACCGCTCAAGATCGAGGGCGGCATGGTGCACGTGCCCGAGAAACCGGGCCTGGGCATCGAGATCGATCTCGACCAGTTGGAGAAAGCCCACCAGGCCTACAAGAACATGGGCCTGGGCGCGCGCGACGACGCGGTGGCGATGCAATACCTGGTGCCGGGCTGGAAGTTCGACAGCAAGCGTCCCTGCCTGGTGCGCTGAGCCGGAAGTACCGGCCAGGGCCCGGCAAAGCCCTGGCGACATGCAATGCGATTCACTTGACGATCGATACTAAAACACAGGAGACCAAGTTGAAAGCTACTAAATTATTGTTGGGTATGTCCCTTGGCATGTCGGTGCTGCTCAGCGCACACGCCGCCTATCCGGAAAAGGCGGTCACCGTCGTCGTGCCCTTCCCGCCGGGCGGCTCGACCGATGCGATCGCACGTGCGCTCGGCCCCAAGATCACCGCGCGCCTGGGCCAGCCCTGGATCATCGACAACCGTCCCGGCGCCACCGGCGCGATCGGGGCCTCGATGGTCAAACGCGCGGCCCCCGATGGCTATACCGTGATGGCGGCCTCGATCGCGGTCTACGCCATGAACCAATGGCTCATCAAGAAGATCAGCTACGACCCGGCCAAGGATTTCGACCTCCTGACCGTCGCGGTGCGCGCACCGAACGTGCTGGTCGCTAACCCGAATGTGCCGGTCAATACGGTGCCTGAACTGATCGCGTACCTGAAGAAACAACCGGGCAAACTCACGTTCGCATCGTCAGGCAACGGCAGCTCGGACCATCTGACGGCCGAGCTGTTCTGGCAGAAGAGCGGCACCAGCGGCCTGCACGTGCCCTACAAGGGCGGCGCGCCGGCCATGACGGATCTGCTGGGCGGACAGACCGACGTTTCCTTCGTCAACATCAACACCGCGCTGCCTTACATCAAAGCCGGCAAGCTGAAGGTGCTGGCCGTGACCGGCGAGCGGCGCGCGGCGGTCCTGCCCGCGGTACCGACCCTCACCGAGGCGGGCGTCCCGGGTGTCGACATCTATTCGTGGCAGGCGTTTGCCGCACCGAAGGGCTTGCCGAAGGAGGTGAAGGCGAAGCTCCACGGCGCCATTGTCGCCGCACTAAACGATCCGCAAATCAAGACCGGGCTGACGGCCCAGGGCTTCGAGGTCGTGGGCAATACGCCGGAGCAGTTCCAACAGTTCCAGCTTGCCGAACAGGCCCGCTGGAAAAATGTCATCGAAGTCGGCAAGATCACCGCAGACTGAACATTCCCCACGCTCTCTTCTGCTCACCGAGCGGGCCGCCCACGCGGCCCGCTTTTTCTCTTCTAGGTACAATCTTGGCTAGCCAGGCTTGTGCTATCCTCGCGCGTTTCTTTAAATCAATAGTCGTCCACTCCGGCGTGGACGCAATGACTTACGTTCCATGACTACGACCCTCTACGGCATCCCCAACTGCGACACCGTCAAGAAAGCCCGCACCTGGCTGGCCGACAACGGTCACGACTTCACGTTCCACGATGTTAAGAAGCAGGGCCTGACCCGGGAAATGGTCGCCGACTGGCTCGAACAGCTCGACTGGGAGACCCTGGTCAATCGCAAAGGCACAACCTGGCGCAATCTGAGCGACGAGCGCAAGGCGCAGGTAGTCGACAAGACTAGCGCACTGGAGCTGATGCTGGAAAACCCGTCCGTCATCAAGCGCCCGGTGCTGCAAGGCGTGGGCCCGGTCTCGGTCGGCTTCTCGCCGGACGCCTTTGCCGCGAAATTCAAGGACGCTGCATGAAACCCTCGCGCACCCTCTTGCTGACCGAAGAGCTGATCGCCCTCGATTCCGTCACCCCGCACGACAAGGGCTGCCAGCAGCGCCTGATCGAGCTGCTCGCGCCGCTCGGCTTTTCCTGCGAGACCATCGAATCGAAGGGCGTCACCAACCTGTGGGCGCGCAAGGGGACCACCTCTCCGGTGTTCGTGTTCGCCGGCCACACCGACGTGGTGCCCTCCGGCCCCGAGCAGCAGTGGCAATCCGCGCCCTTCACCCCGACCCGGCGCGACGGCAAGCTGTATGGCCGCGGCGCCTCCGACATGAAGACCTCGATCGCGGCCATGGTGGTCGCCTGCGAGGAGTTCATCGCGGCGCATCCCGAGCACAAAGGCTCGATCGCTTTCCTCATCACCAGCGACGAGGAAGGCCCGGCGGTGGACGGCACGGTCGTCGTGTGCGAACGCCTGGAGGAGCGCGGCGAGACCCTCGACTACTGCGTCGTCGGCGAGCCGACTTCCAGCCACGTGCTGGGCGACATGATCAAAAACGGCCGCCGCGGCTCGCTCTCGGGCCACCTGGTAATCAAGGGCATCCAGGGCCACATCGCCTACCCGCACCTGGCGCGCAACCCGATCCACCAGGCCGCGCCGGCGCTGGCCGAGCTGGCGGCAGAAGTCTGGGACGAAGGCAACGAATACTACGCACCGACCAGCTGGCAGGTTTCGAACATCCAGGCCGGCACCGGCGCCAACAACGTGATCCCGGGCAGCATGAGCCTGGACTTCAACTTCCGCTTCTCGACCGCCAGCACGGCCGACGGCCTGGAAGCACGCGTGCACGCCATCCTCGACCGCCATGGGCTCGACTACGATCTGCAATGGACCTTGTCCGGCCAGCCCTTCCTGACGCCGAAAGGCACGCTCTCGGACGCGCTGTGCAGCGCGATCTTCGATGAACTGGGCGTGCAGACCGAGCTGTCGACCACGGGCGGCACCTCGGACGGCCGCTTCATCGCCCGCATCTGCCCGCAGGTGATAGAATTCGGGCCTCCGAACGCCAGCATCCACAAAATCGACGAACACATCGAGCTGCGCTACATCGATCCCCTCAAGAACATCTACCGCCGCACGCTGGAACAGCTGCTGGCGGCGTAACAAGACATACCGGGAGAAGGCCATGACCAACACCACTTTCAGCACGCCGCGCGACCTGCTGCGCTATGCGATCACCCGCTTCAACTCTGCCCGCCTGTTCTTCGGCCACGGAAGCGCCGAGGCCTTCGACGAAGCGGCCTACCTGATCCTGCACACCCTCAAGCTGCCGCTGGACCGGCTCGAGCCCTTCCTCGACGCGCGCCTGCTGCCCGACGAAGTGATCCAGGTGATGGAAGTGATCGAGCGCCGCGTCAGCGAGCGCGTGCCGGCGGCCTACATCACGAAAGAAGCCTGGCTGGGCGACTACCGCTTCTACGTCGACGAGCGCGTGCTGGTGCCGCGTTCCTTCATCGCCGAACTGGTGCCGCAGACCTTCTCGCCGTGGGTGCAGGATCCGGAGGGCGTGGAAAACGTGCTGGAACTGTGCACGGGCAGCGGCTGCCTGGCGATCATGATGGCCGACGCCTTCCCGAACGCCGTGATCGATGCGGTCGACATCTCGAAGGATGCGCTGGCCGTGGCCGAGCACAACATCCGCGAGTACAAGCTGGAAGGCCGCGTCAACCCGATCGAGTCCGACCTCTACACCAACGTGCCGTTCAAGAAATATGACCTGATCGTCACCAACCCGCCCTACGTGAACAGCACCTCGATGGGCAAGCTGCCGCCGGAATACCTGCGCGAGCCGCAGATCGCGCTGGCCGGCGGCGAGGACGGCATGGACCTGGTGCGCAAGATCGTGGCCGGCGCCGCCGAACGATTGAGCCCGGAAGGCATCCTGGTGGTCGAGATCGGCAACGAGCGCGATTTCGCCGAAGCGGCCTTCGGCCACCTCGGCCTGACCTGGCTCAGCACCAGCGCCGGCGACGACGCCGTGTTCCTGCTCACCGCGGAACAACTGCAAGCGTAGGGTGGGCGGCTTGCCGCCCACGCGGTGATACGGAACGACTCCGTTATCGCGCCGAATGATCTCGCTGCTAACTACCACCGCGTGGGCGGGAAACCCGCCCACCCTACCTAACACCAGAACCTGCAATGATCCGTTTCCAGAACGTCAGCCTGATGCGCGGCACCAAGCCGCTGCTCGAAGACGCTGACCTGACCCTCAACCCGGGCGACAAGATCGGCTTGATCGGCGCCAACGGCGCCGGCAAATCGAGCCTGTTCGCCATGCTGCGGAACGAACTGCACCCGGACCAGGGCGCGATCGACTTCCCCGCCAAGTGGCGCATGGCTTACGTGGCGCAGGAGACGCCGGCCCTGGACCGACCGGCGCTGGACTACGCGATCGACGGCGACGTCAATCTGCGCCGCCTGCAGGCCGAGCTGGACGAACTGGAAGCGCATCCGGATGCGGACGACCACGGCATGCGCCTGGGCGAACTTCACAGCCTGCTGGCCGACGCGGATGCCTACACGGTGCAGTCGCGCGGCGAGCAGCTGCTGCTGGGCCTGGGCTTCTCGCTGGAGCAGATGCAGCAGCCGGTGGCCAGCTTCTCGGGCGGCTGGCGCATGCGCCTGAACCTGGCGCAGGCACTGATGTGCCCTTCCGACCTGCTGCTGCTGGACGAACCGACCAACCACCTGGACCTGGACGCGATCATCTGGCTGGAAGACTGGCTGAAACGCTATCCTGGCACCCTGATCATCATTTCGCACGACCGCGATTTCCTCGACGAGATCGTCAACGTCGTCGTGCACATCGACGAACGCAAGCTGAAGCGCTACTCGGGCAACTACAGCGCCTTCGAGCGCCAGCGCGCCGCGCACTTGGTGCTGGCCGCCGCCGCTTTCGAGAAGCAGCAGCGTACCCGCGCCCACCTGCAGTCGTTTGTCGACCGCTTCAAGGCCAAGGCCACCAAGGCGCGCCAGGCGCAGAGCCGCATGAAGGCGCTGGCCAAGATGGAAGAACTGGCGCCGCTGCGCGCGGCCGCCGAATTTTCCTTCGAGTTCCGCGAGCCGCTGTCCGCCCCTAACCCGCTGCTGGTCCTGGAAGACGTCGACGCCGGCTACCCGCTGCTGGACGCGCATGGCGACAAGGTCGGCGGCAAGACCATCGTCAAACGCGTCAACTTTTCGCTGCAGATCGGCCAGCGTATCGGCCTGCTGGGTGTGAACGGCGCCGGTAAATCCACCCTGATCAAGACCGTCGCCGGCGAACTGATGCCGCTGGAGGGCACGGCGACCCTGGGCAAGGGCCTGTCGATCGGCTACTTTGCCCAGCACCAGGTCGAGATGCTGCGCCACGACGAGTCGCCGCTGTGGCACCTGTTGAAGATCGCGCCGAACGTGCGCGAGCAGGAGCTGCGCAACTTCCTCGGCGGCTTCAACTTCCCGGGCGATATGGTGACCAGCCCGATCGCGCCCTTCTCGGGCGGCGAAAAAGCACGCCTGGCGCTGGCCCTGATCGTGTGGCAGCGCCCGAACCTGCTGCTGCTGGACGAACCGACCAACCACCTGGACCTCGAGACGCGCGAAGCGCTGACCATGGCGCTGGCGCAGTTCGAAGGCACCGTGGTGCTGGTATCCCACGACCGCCACCTGCTGCGCGCCACCACCGATGAATTCATCATCGTCGCCGACGGCAAGCTGCAGCCCTTCGACGGCGACCTGGACGACTACAAGGAATGGCTGTTCCAGACCAAGCTCGGCAAAGGCACCGCCACCCTGCCGGCGCCGGCGCCTGCAAAGGAGAGCAAAGCCGAGGCGCCGCTCGCCGCACCGGTCGACCGCAAGGAGCAGAAGAAGCAGGAAGCGGAAGCGCGCCAGCGCCTGGCCGCGCAGCGCAAGCCGCTCGAGAACCGCGTCAAGCGCCTGGAAGAGCAGATGGCCAAGCTGAATGCGAAGAAGGCCGAGATCGACGCCCAGCTGCTGGAGCCGAGCATCTACGAGGCGGAGAACAAGGACAAGCTCAAGACCCTGGTGGCCGACCAGGCCTTTGCCGCGCGCGACCTGGAACAGCTGGAGGCGGAATGGCTCGAGCTGCAGGAGCAGCTCGAAGGGCTCGCAGCTTAAGCGACTTGTCGTGGCTGGGCCGGCGCCATCGACATCAGGCGTTCGATGTCGAGCAGGATCAGGCGCCTTCCTTTCGCCATGCCGAGGCCGATCAGGTAGTCGGCTTGGGTAGCAGCGCCCGGCAGCGGCGCCACCTGTTCCGGGTGCAGGCGCAGCACGCCGGTGACGCGCTCCACCACCACCCCCACCACCCCGCTTGACGCCCGCACGATGATCACGTCGGTGTCCGGCTCAGGCGACGAGAAGCCGGGCGCGAAGGCCGCCCGCAAATCCATCACCGGCATGATCACCCCGCGCGAGAGCGCCACCCCGCCGATGATCTCGCCGTCATCGCTGGAGAAGCGCTCGAGCGCACGGAAAACCTTGAGCTCTTTCACCGCGGCGTAATCGAGCCCGTATTCAAGCCCGCCCAGGGTGAAGCACAGGAACTGCTGGGGTGCGGAGAGGATCTGCTTGGACATGGTGGTTCCTTTCATCGGCACCATCTATCCTAAGGGCGAGCCCCTCCTGAATTGTTGACTGTGGTCAACTATTGCACCGCCTGCGGGCGCGCTGCACCATCATTGTCCCGCCCGTCGACTGCGCGCAGCGCCCGTGTGACGGCACGGTTCTCGCGCACGGCGCGCCAGAAGGCGTAGCCCATGGCCAGCAGCAGAAGCGCGGCCACCACCAGTCCGGGCCAGGCGCCGCCCAGCAGCAGGCCGCCGACGATGAACAGCGGGCCGAAGATCAGGAAGTCGCCGGTCTGGGCCAGCAGCGCGGGCCAGGCCGGCTGACGCAGGGTGACGATCGACGATGCCAGGTCACGGCAAGCCAGTACGGTGCTCCAGTCGCCCGGCTTGTCGAATGCCACCGCATAGGTCGTTCCTGCGCCAGGGATCACGCGATTGCCGAGATTGACGCCATAGTGCGGCCGGCCACGCGAGCGGAAACTGAAGTCGCCACGCGCCGCCTGGACGTCGAACACCTCGTCAAACCGTATCCGCTCGATGTGCATGGGCTTCTCTCAGGGATGAACACGGCTCGACTGTACGCCAGGTCGCAACGCCGATGTTTCCGTTTTTTGGGAGCATCCTTCCAAAGGATTCGAAGTATTGCACTTCATCCCAGCAGCGCCACCAGCGGCGCATCATTCGGATTGACCAGCACTTTGGCCAGAAGCGCGCGCGGCACCAGCGACACCGCCTGGCTCTCCCAACCCATGTCGGACGGGCAGCCGCCCAGGCGCCGGCCCAGGTAGTAGCGCGTGCGGCTGCGGCTGCGCGTCACGTCCAGCAGGAAGCCGCTCAAGGCGACGCGCAGGCCGCTCTCCTCCCAGGCTTCGCGGATCGCCGCGGCGCGCAGCCCCACGCCGGTATCCACGGTTCCTTTCGGGAAGGTGGCCGGATAGCCGCCGAAGGCGTTGGACGGATGCACCACCCAGACCCGCCCGTCGTCTTCCAGGACGACCACGCCCGCCGCCACCCGCTTGCCGGGCGCAGCTTCGAAAAGCGGCTCTTCGAAATCCTCGTCCAGACCCGCCAGCGCGGTCCAGCCGGCATCGTCGTGCGGGGCGTCGCGCCAGGGCGTGAAGCCGATGCCGTTCAGCTGCGGCGGCAGCGCGCCGCCGGGGATGACGGTGGCAATCTGCTGCGGGTCGCGCCACGCGTCCAGGGAGCTCGGCGAGGTCGGTGCGGTGATCGCGACCGGCTTTCCCCATTCGTCGGCTTTCGGGTGGATCGTATGCATACGTGGCGCTGAAGTCGGTGATGCACCATTCTAATGCCGCAAACGTGCTGCAACACCGGCGCACCGAAGCATTGCCTCGGCATCCCATCTGTGCCAACATCGGCTGACCCGATTCGACCCGCCACCGCGACCGACAACAATGAACAAGACGCCCGGCTCCGCTCCCATCACCCTCGCCCTCGACAACGTCCTGCTCGACATGCGGCCGCGCCAGCTTCTGGGCTGGCGCCGCGGCGGCGTCGAGTTCCTCTGGTTCGGTTTCAAGAATGCGCGTGCCTGCCTGTTCGTCGGCCTGTTCTTCGCGGCCATGATGCTGACCCCGCGCGCCGGCGTGTTCGGGGTGCCGCGCTACGACGTGCTGCTGCTGGTGGCGCTGGCGATCCAGCTGTGGATGGTTCGCTCCGGCCTCGAGACGATGGACGAGCTGAAGGCGATCTGCCTGTTCCACGCGATCGGCTTCGCGCTCGAGGCCTTCAAGGTGTCGGGCGCGATCCAGTCCTGGGCCTACCCCGATTTTGCGTACACCAAGCTGCTGGACGTGCCGCTGTTCTCGGGCTTCATGTACGCGGCCATCGGCAGCTACATCGTGCAGGCCTGGCGCCTGTTCGACCTGCGCATCCGCCACCATCCGCCGCACTGGATGGCGTGGACCATTGCGATCCTGATCTACCTGAACTTCTTCACCCACCACTACATCGGCGACTACCGCTGGTATTTGGCCGCATGCGCGCTCGGCCTGTATTCGCGCACCACCGTGGTGTTCCGTCCGCTCGACCGCGACCGCAAGATGCCGCTGCTGCTCTCCTTCGTGCTGATCGGTTTCTTCATCTGGCTGGCCGAGAACATCGGTACCTTCTGGGGCGTGTGGCGCTACCCGAACCAGCTGGGCGCCTGGTCGGTGGTCCACGTGAGCAAGTGGAGCTCATGGTCGCTGCTGGTGATCATGACCTTCACCATCGTCGCCAACCTCAAGCACATCAAACAGAAGATCCACGTCGCACGCGCCTAGCGCCCGCTTGTCGACAGGGCTGAGGACTCCGGGGCGATCCGCGCCCCCGGGTCAGGCGGCCATGGACACGCGGTTGCGCCCTGCTTCCTTGGCTGCATAAAGCGCCTGGTCGGCGCGCTGCAGCAGTGCGTCCAGCGATTCGCCAGGCGTGCGCTGCGCCACGCCGATGCTGATGCTCGGCGCCAGTCCCGCCGGCAGGCCGCTGCAATCCATGCGTTCGACAGCGCTGCGCAGGCGCTCGGCGGCGCGCATGGCATCGAGCTCGCCGGCGCCGTGCAGCAGCGCGACGAATTCCTCGCCGCCTGTCCGTCCCGCCACGTCGCCCTCGCGCAGCGCCGCCTGCAAGGCATGGGCGACGCGCTGCAGGACCAGGTCGCCGATAGCGTGGCCGAAGCGGTCGTTGATGCGCTTGAAGTGATCGATGTCGAGCGCTGCCACCGATAGCGGCGCCGCGTCCGAAAACACGCGCAAGCCCAGCGCCATCAGGTGGCGCCGGTTCGGCAGGCGCGTGAGTTCGTCGGTCAGCGCGAGGTCGCGCATGCGCGAGCCGAGGCGGCGCTGGTGCATGGCAAATGCCGCCAGCAGCAGGATCACGCCGGCGCTCGCGGCGAGCGCCGCCAGCTGCCAGCGGCGAACATCGCGTCCCTTGTCCAGTTCCAGCCGCTGGACGCTGTTCTGGTACTGCAGTTCGGTGTTCCGCGCGCGCGCCTGCTCCGACTGGAACTGTACCCGCAAGCGCGTGGTGCGCTCGTCCAGCATCTGTTGGTTCAGGACCTCCTGCGCCGCCATCATCCGTCCCTGGGCGGCATAAGCCCCCTTCCAGTCGCCCATCGCGGCGCGCGCCAGGCTCTCCTCTTCGAACAGCTTTTGCAGGAAGCGTTCGTTGCGCGGCGCTTCATAAAAGCGGCGCACCGCGCTGAACTCCGCCAGCGCCTGGACCGGCATTCGGGCGCGCCGGAATGCGGCCCCGCGCGACAGGCGGATAGCGGAGACGAGCGTCTCGTCGCCGGCCGCCAGCGCCAGCGCCTGGTCAAGCAGCCGCAGCGCTTGCGCGTCCTCGCCCAGCTTCGACAACAGGACGGCATAGGCGCGCTGGTCGGTGGCGATATCGGCGGCGGCGCCGCGCGCGCGATCGATCGCCAGGGCTTGCTCGAAATGCGGACGGGCGGCGCCCAGGTTCCCTTTTTTCTCGTACGTGCTGGCAATGTTGAAGTGCGCGGTGGCGATGTTTTGCCGGTTGCCCGATTTTTCATGCTCGACCAGCAAGTCGCGGTAGCTGGCGAGGGCGGCGTCGTAGTCCCCCACGTTGCGGTCGGCGTACAGATTGGCGAGTGCATTGAGCACATAGCGGCGCTGGCCTGGTTCGTCCAGGCGCGCCTGGAGCGCGTGCGCGGCCTTCAGGTCTTCGATGGCGCCGGCATACAGGCCGCGCACGTAGCGCTGCTCGCCGCGCAGCGCCAATGCGCGCGCCAGCACGCTGTCGTTGCCTGCGCGGCGCCCGGCCAGCACGCCGGCCTCGTACTCGGCCAGGGCTTCCTCGCGCCGGTCGAGCTGCTCCAGGGCGTAGCCGCCGCACAGGCGCAGCATGGCGGTCGCTTCGCCCTCCGCCTTGCGCACCAGCTCGAGCGCCTGCGCCGGCGCACTCTGGCCAAGCAGCCAGCAAGTGCTTTCGCGCACCGCCTGGCGCTCGGCCAGGGGCCCCTGCGCGACGTCCCGCGCCAGAGCGTCCAGCAGCGACAGGCCGCGCTGCGAATCGGTATTGGCGACGCGCTCGGCCTCGGCGATGCGGGACCGGATGTCGGCTTGGGCGTGACAACTGGCCATGAGGCAGGCTGCCGCGAAGAGGCGTCGGAGAGTAGGCATGTACTTACAAAATAAGCTGAGCATATGCAATATACATGAACATAAAGCAATATTCACGACTGCCGTGCCCGCCTGTGGTTTTCCTGTTCAGCGCCCCCGGGAGTATGATGTGGCTGCACGCCTGTGTCCGTTCTGGAGGAATTCGTATGTCAGCGCCGCTCCGCCTTGCCGCCCTGTTCGCGGCCCTGATGCTGCCGGCTCCGATCCTTGCAACCGGCTTCCAGAGCGAGCGCGCCATTGCCGCCGGCGAAGTCGATCTCGAGGCAATGCTTGCCGGGCTGGAGCGCCAGCGCGCCCAGGCCGTCCTGAAACGCGATATCGCCGCGCTGCGCCACCTGATGGACCGCCAGTACTACCATATCGACAGCCGTGGCCGGGTGCGCAGCAAGACCGAAATCCTGAGCGCGCTCGATCGCGATGATTTCCGCTTCCGCGTGTATGAAATCGAGTCGAACGAGGTGCAGATATTGAGCGGCGGCAGCACCGCCCTGTCGACCGGCGTGTTCCGCTCGCTCCAGGCGGGCGCCTCCGCCAAGCCCTTCCGCGGGCGTTACGTGCACGTGTGGGTACGCCAGTCGGAAGGCTGGAAGAATACCTTCCACCAGACCACCGCCATCAGGCCGGCGCAGGACGACTGTCCCTGCGACTAGGCGCGATTCACGAGGCCTCGGCTTCGGCCGTGCTCCAGTTGAAGGTGCCGCTGCTGCCGGCGAACAGCAGCTCGGCGCCGCTGGCGTCGCGCAGGCGCGCCTTGATCTCGCGCGGCGCCAGGTTGTGTACGCTGCTGCGCTCGGCCGCGGCGGTATCCGGCTCGACGTTCAGCGCGCGTACCGTGACGTCGCCGCTGACCTGGCCGATTGCCACGCTGACCGCGCCGCTGTGCTCGGCGCGCTGCGCCTGCAGGCGCGCCAGCAGCGCCGTGCCGGACTGCTGCTCGGCCTCGATATTCTTGATTTCCTGCGACAAGGTGGACATCTGCTTGAGCGCCGGCGCGGCGCCGGCTGACAGCTTCTTGAAGGCGGTCTGCTGTTCCGGCGTGAGTACCAGCTCGCCCTTGCGCACGCGCCCGGCCAGCTTGACGTAGCTGGCCACTTCCGGCTGGGCGGCGACCGCCGCCATCGCGCCGCGGCGCTGCTCGATCAGCTGGCCGAACTGGGCGATGCGCTCGCCGATCATGCCGATCGCCGCATCGACGCGGGTGCAGTCGGGACGCAGTACGAAGACCCGCATCTCGCTGTGTCCGCGCGGTGCGGCGCACTCGATGGCGATTCGCTTGGCGGCGATGGCGCAGCCCTCGGCCTGGGTGACCTCGACCACGTCGGCGATGATGTCGCAGTTGAGCGCTTCCACCACCGTGACCCGGGTCCCGGAGATGGTGCAGTTCTCGGCGCGCTGCAGGTTCACTTCGCCGTTCGCGCTCTGGATGGTGGCGCCCGAGGCAACGCCCGCCACGATGATCGGCCCGTCGGCGTTGCGCGCGCTGCCGCCCATCAGGTTGCGGTTCAGGCGTACCACGCCGCCGCGCGAGACGACGTTGCCGAACACGTCGGCGTGCACCGTGATGCTCTCGCCTTCGACCACGCGGTTTTCCTGGACTTCGCCGAACTCCTCGTAGTCGCCTTCCAGGTGCAGGTTGCCGGTGGTTTTCGCGCTGACGCCGTCGTGGCTGACGATCTTGTCGCCCACCGAGAGGCGGTTGCCCTCGACGTTCAGGAAGCCGTCCTGGATCGCCACCACGAACTCGCCCTCGGCGATGCGGTCGACAACCGTCCCCGGGCCGCTCCATTCGTTCAGTTCAAGGTCGGCCGGGATCTCCGGCGCCAGCGCGATGCCGGACAGGTCGAAACCGGGCTCGCCCTGCACGCGCGGGAGCTTGCGCAGCAGGCGCACGCCGCGCTGCACCTGCGGGAAACGGTTCTGGAAGCTCATCAGGTCGAGCTTGCCGTTGGCGAGCTGGCGCGGGGCGTCGCTGCGATGCAGTTCGTTCGAGACCTCGACCACGCTGGCATCCTGGCCGGGTTTCGGCGCCAGGCGACGCGCCACCACGATGCGGCCGGTGGCGCCGGAACTGATGGCGTCCGTCACGGCTGCGACGTCGACGCCGAAGCGGATGCCCTTCATCCACATGTCGGCGATGAACTCGTCGATGTCGAGCCGGGTCGGCTGCTCGACGCCCTCGGCATCGATCATGAACACGGGTTCGAAGTAATACTCGGCCTGGCCGTCGGCGATCTTGACCGCGCGGTACAGAGCGCGGCGCTTTGGCTCGAAAGCCTGGATGTCGTCAGCCAGGCGTACCAGGGTCTCGCCGCGGCTGCTGCGCGGCAGGTCCGGGCCATGGCCGAACAGGGCCTTGATCAGCACCGGATAATCCAGGCCGACGAAATACTGGTTCCTGAGCAGGATGCTCTCGACCGCCGCCAGCAGCGTGGGGCCGAGGGCGGCCACGTCGCAATAGACGCCGTCGGCTTCGCGCGCGATGCAGGACTCCGGGCCCGGGGGAACGGACGCGGCAGCTGCAGGCCGGGCCGGCGCAGGACTGGGTACTACGGAGTTGGACACGACACTCTCCCCACTGAATCATTGCGCATCACTCTAGCATGTTGCGTCACGCAAATAAACATATGGCAACAAGATTTCTTAAAAGAAACCCCATTTGTGGGGGAAGTATCCGCTAAAACGACGACGGCGCCCGCAGGCGCCGTCGATGGGATGCCGGCCGGCTCAGCGGCGGCGTGCGTTCGGATACAAGTCTACGCCTGCTTCGTTGATCTGGCGGCGCAGGTCGCGGCGCTCGTCGGGCGTCATGGTGCGGCCGCGGCGCGCATCGTCGCGTTGCTGGACGCGGGCCTGCTGCTCGGCTTCGCGCCGCATGGCTTCTTCGCGCATCTGCATTTCGTAGCCGCGGTCGTTGCGCTGGTCTTGCGACCGGGTGTCGAAACGCTCGCGCATCGACTGCTGTTGCTGCTGCATGTCTTCACGGCGCGGGCCACGATCCTGTCCGGCCGCCATGGCGCCGGCGGCGCTGCAGGCCAGCATGCAAGCCACGACGCCATGCTTGACGAAGCGCGCCAGCCGTTCGTTGACTGCCTGGGTTTTGGTGTGCACGTTGTTCATGGTGTCCCTCTTCCGTGATGCCCTATAAACAGATAAGCTGTGATTTCCACTTGCAGCCAGTGTATGTGCATACCGTGAGGGGAGTAAGACCGATTGGGTAAAGTTTGTAACACAATGTAATGGCTGAGCCATCCGAACGCGATGACCAAGCGATAAGACGTTACCATAGCGACATGATTCTGACAATTCTGGATTCGATATGAACGCGACCAACACTACAGCCACTGCCACCAACGGCGCTCCGGGTACCCAGGGCGGCCACACCGCCAAGATCATGGTGGTGGATGACGACGTGCGCCTGCGCGACCTGCTGCGCCGCTATCTCACCGAACAGGGCTTCCAGGTGGTGACCGCGGAAAGCGCGCCGGCCATGAACAAGCTGTGGCTGCGCGAGCGCTACGACCTCTTGGTGCTGGACCTGATGCTGCCGGGCGAGGACGGCCTGTCGATCTGCCGCCGCCTGCGCGGCGCCGGCGACCAGACCCCGATCATCATGCTGACCGCCAAGGGCGAGGACGTGGACCGCATCGTCGGCCTCGAGATGGGCGCCGACGACTACCTGCCCAAGCCCTTCAATCCGCGCGAACTGGTGGCCCGCATCGGCGCGGTCCTGCGCCGCAAGGGCCCGGACGAGATCCCGGGCGCGCCGAGCGAAACCCCGCAGACCTTCGAGTTCGGCGACTTCGTGCTCGATCTCGGCACCCGCACCCTCAAGAAGAACGGCGAGACCGTGCCCCTGACCACCGGCGAATTCTCGGTGCTCAAGGTATTCGCACGCCACGCGCGCCAGCCGCTGTCGCGCGAGAAGCTGATGGAACTCGCGCGCGGCCGCGAATACGAAGTCTTCGACCGCTCGCTCGACGTGCAGATCTCGCGCCTGCGCAAGCTGATCGAGCCCGATCCTTCCAGCCCGCTGTACATCCAGACCGTCTGGGGTCTCGGCTACGTGTTCATCCCTGAAGGGCAGCCGCGCTAGTGTTCGCCCCGCTCTCGGCGGCGCGCCGCGCCGCCCGTTTCGCCTGGTACCGCAGCGGTCTGTTCTGGCGCACCTTCATGCTGATGTCGCTGCTCACGGCAGCCTCGATGGGTTCGTGGATCGGCATCATCAGCGCTTTCCAGCGCGGCCCGCAGGTGGAGCAAACCGCCCAGCTGGCGATATCGGCGGTCACCATTACCCGGGCGGCCCTGATCCACTCGGCGCCCGCGCAGCGGCGCGAACTGCTGCTCGAACTGGTGCTCAACGAAGGCATCCGGGTCCTGACGAAGAACGACGACGACCTGGTCGAGCCGCCCACCAATCCCCTGATGCCGGAAATCTCGGCGATCGTGCGCGAGCGCCTCGGCAAGCAGACCCGCTTCTCCAGCGGCGTGAACGGGGTGCCGGGCTTTTACATCAGCTTCAACATCGACGAAGACGAATACTGGCTGATGCTCGAGCGCGAGCGCTTGTCGCCGTCGGGGGTGCAGTGGCTTGGCTGGGCCACGCTGGTCGGTCTGCTGTCGCTGATCGGCGCGGCCTTCGTTTCCTCGCTGGTCAACCGCCCGCTGGCGCGCCTGACGGCCGCCGCGCGCGCCATCGCCAAGGGCGAGAGGCCGGCCCCTCTGCCGGAAAAGGGCTCGCAGGAGATAATTGAAGCGAACCGCAGCTTCAACCAGATGGTCGAGGACCTGGCCCAGGTCGAGAAGGACCGCGCCGTGCTCCTGGCCGGCATCTCGCACGACCTGCGCACGCCGCTGGCGCGCATGCAGCTCGAAATCGAGATGGCCAACCTGGCGCAGGACGCGCGCGAAGGCATGCAGTCGGACATCCACCAGATGGACGCGATCATCGGCCAGTTCCTCGACTACGCCAAGCCGACCGATGCCGCCACCTTTATCGCGGTGAACCTTTCCGAGATGCTGTCCGAGGTCGGACGCGAAGCGGGCCGCATCCGCGACCTGCGCGTGCAGGTCGACCTGATGCCGGGCGTGCACGTGATGGGCAACGCAACCGACCTGCGGCGCGTGGTCAACAACATCATCGAGAACGCCCGCAAGTACGGCAAGACGCCGGGCCAGGATTACACCGAGATTGCGATCGTCCTGCGCGTGAAAGCGACCGGCCACGGCCGCCGCGCCGTCATCGAGATCTGCGACCACGGCGTGGGCGTGCCGGAAGACCAGATCAACCAGCTGCTCAAACCCTTCACGCGCCTGGACAGCGCCCGTGGCCAGGCCAACGGCGCCGGCCTGGGCCTGGCGATCGTCGAGCGCGTGCTGACCCGCCACAACGCCGAGCTCACCGTCAGCAACCGCGAAGGCGGCGGCCTGCTGCTGCAGCTGGCGCTGCCGCTGGCCGGCTGATCCCGCTCCCATGACCGACACGGCCGCCGCCTACGACCAGCTGGCCGAGCGCTGGCTGGATGCGGACTTCGACCCGCTCAACGGCATCAAGCAGCACGAACGCGCCCTCGCCTTTCTTGGCGACGGCGCGCGTGGCTGGGCCCTGAACGTCGGCTGCGGCTGCAATACGCGCTTCAACCCGCTGCTGCGCGCACATGGCCTGGAGATCGAAGGCATCGACGTTTCAAGCCGCATGCTGGCCCTGGCGCAGGCGGCCGACCCTGGCGTCACTCTGCACCACGCCGACATCTGCGCCTGGCAGCCGCCGCGCAGCTATCGCTTCATCACGGCCTGGGACAGCATGTGGCACGTGCGCCTGGAAGAGCAGCGCCCCTTGATGCTCAAGCTCATGGGAATGCTGGATGCCGGCGGCGTCATGGTGTTCAGCGCCGGCGGCCTGGATGCCCCGCACGAGCACGACGACGCCACCATGGGCCCGCTGGTCCATTACAGCACCCTGGGCATCCCCGCCCTGCTGGCGCTGGTCGCCGAGGGCGGCTGCGTGTGCAGGCACCTCGAATTCGACCAGTACCCGCAGAAGCACGTATATCTCATCGTCCAGCGCGCTGAAGGCTAGCGCAGGCTCTGCAGGGCCTGCGCCAGCGTGGGGTAGCGGAACACGAAACCTTCCCGCTGCAGGCGCCGTGGCGCCACGCGCTGGCCCTCCAGCAGCAGGTCGGCCTGCTCGCCCAGCGCGATGCGCATCGGCCAGCCAGGTGTCGGCATGAAGCTGGGGCGGCGCCAGGTGCGCGCGGCGACCCGGCTGAATTCGGACTGCGTCACGCATTCGGGCGCCGTGAAGTTGGTGGCGCCCGTGCCCGGCGCGCCGCTGCCCAGCGCCTGCTGCCAGCGGTGCGCCATGCCGCGCACGACGTCGTCGACGTGGATCCAGGACAGCCACTGCCTGCCGCTTCCCAGCCTACCGCCCACGCCCAGCAGGATCGGCAGCAGCATCATCGGCAAGGCGCCGCCCATCCCGAGCACCAGTCCGAAACGCATGCATTCGACCTGCACGCCGTACTGCGCGGCCTCGCGCGCCGTCTCTTCCCATTCGCGGCACAGGTCGGACATGAAGATCGGCTGCGGCGGCGAGGCTTCGTCGAGCGCCGTCCCGTCGCCGATGCGCTGGATGCCGTAGTAGCCGATCGCGGAGGCGTTCAACAGCAGGAAGGGCTTGTGCCGCGCCTGCGCGATCCAGCTAGTGAGCTGGCGCGTCAGGCCGATGCGGCTACGGCGCAGCGCTTCCTTGCGCGCCGCGCTCCAGCGCGGACCGAGGATGCGCGCGCCCGCCAGGTTGACCACCACGTCGACCCGGGTATCCGGTGACAGCGCCTCCATCGAGTCGATGCAGCGCACCTGGCCGTCGAAGGTCCAGGCGGCCTGCTTCGGCTGCCGGCTCAGGGCGATCACCCCGTGGCCGTCGCGCAGCAGCGCGCGCACCAGGTTCTGGCCGATGAAGCCGGTGGCGCCCGTGACGAGGACGGTGCGTTTGCAGGTGTCGAAGGACAGGGGCGGTGCGCTATCGCCGTTCTTGTGGCGGCCGAGGCGCAGCGCGGCGAGCGCATCGCGCAGCCCGGAAAGCCCGACCCCTAGACCGCACGCGACCAGGAACACGCTGAGCCAGCCTTGCGGATTCCACACCATGTTCGTCGCCCGGGCAAACCAGTCGGGGAACTGCAGCACCAGCAGCATGATGAAGGCGCCGCCGTTGATGGCCAGGACCGTATGGATGACGCGCTCGGTGGCCGGCAACAGGCGGGTGCGGTCTTCGATGACGAAGTCCCACAAGGTCAGCACGATCTCGACCGCGAAGATGGCCAGCAGGAGAATCGCAAACACGCCGTGCCACTCCCAGCACGCGAGCCCGATGAACAGCAGCGCGTAGATCGAGGCGCGAGTCGCATGGATTGCCAGTTCGCGGCGGGCGGTGGCGCGCTGCGGCAGCGCTTCGGTGAGCTCGTGGTGGTAAAGGGTGTCGAAGGCGCCGAGGCAGCCCTGCGCCGCCATCAGTTGCAAGGCCACCAGGTGCGTGTTCATGCCGCCTCCATGGCGGCCTTGTCGCGGCGCCAGAGGTACACGAACGGCGGCACCAGCACCAAGAGCGCGAACAGGTCGATCCACACGTGCGGCCACACCTGGGCGCGCAGCGAAACCAGGATGTCCTGCGGCCCCCAGACCAGCAGCCCTGCCGCCAGCCAGAGCCAGACCTGCGGCTGGCGCAGGCGGTCCGCCAGGTGGATCAGGGCGATCATGAAGAGCGCCATCAGCTGGACGGTGGGTCCGAACAGCGAAATCCACCAGACCTGCAGGCCGCGCGCTTGTAAAGGGGCACCCGCCTGCCAGAAGGCGCTCTCGATGCCGCCGTGGTAGGCGCCGAAGACCGGATCGCCGGCGAACCAGGGCAGCAGCGCCCCCACCAGCACGTGTCCCGCCGCGACCGCGTACAGCCAGCGGATCGTCCAGATTCTTGCCGCATCGTTCCTCATAGTGCCTCCTATTTCATGAAGGGATTGCCGACGCTGCAGACACCGTCCTCGCAGCGCAGCGGCAGGCGCAGGCCGAGGCGGCGCGAGATGGCGTAGCGGTGGCGCGCGAACCAGCGGTAGGCGTGCGAGAGCGCCGGGCGCAGCGCACGCACCCGCAGCGGCCACACCATCCATCCGCGTCTGGCCAGGGTGTAGGCGCGCAGCATGCAGTCGATGCCGACCAGGACCTCGCCCTCTGCCGTGAGGCCGTGCAGCTCGCGGTTGAGGGCCTCCAGGTCGGCGCCCAGCGGCGCCGGATCGAAGCCGGGCTGCCGCATGTCGACGAACGCCAGCTGCCTGGCCGTATCCCAGTCGTGCAAACGGCGCATGCTGGCGACGCAGAACGGGCAACGCCCGTCGTAATGGAGGGTCAGTGCGCTCATGGTTTCTCCTTGCCCGCCGGGAGGAAGCGCGCCACCTTGCCGCCCATCGCGAGCATGCGCTGCAGGGTCTGCGGCGGCAGGTGCTGGTAGTCCTGGAAGGTGGTGCTCAGCATCTCGAGGAACTCCAGCACGGTCTGCATGCGCGCCAGGGTCGCGGCGTCGAGCTCCGTATCCTCTTCGCCTTCGATGGCGCACTCGCGCAGCACGCTCAGGGTCGGGTCGATCTCGCGGCGCTTGCGCTCTTCCAGGATGACCCGGAAGATCTCCCACACATCCTGCAGGGCCTGGAAATGGTCGCGCCGGTCGCCCAGTACGTGGGTCACGCGCACCAGCTTCCAGCTCTGCAGCTCCTTGAGACTGTTGCTGACGTTCGAGCGCGCCACGCCCAGGGTCTCGACGATGTCGTCGGCGGTCAGGGGACGCTCGGACAGGTAGAGCAGCGCATGGATCTGCGCCACCGTCCGGTTGACGCCCCAGCGGGTTCCCATCTCGCCCCAATGGAGGACGAATTTCTGTGCGGTCGGGCTGAGGCTCATGGATTCCTTTATTTCTGTGATTACAGAAATTAAAGAACAAAATGAAGAAAAGAGCAAGCGCGCGTTTGTATCCATGCACGGAGGGTGGCTGCTCCCGCTGCCCCGGCCTTCGCTATACTGTTGATTTTCGACTTAGACGAGACCGACATGCCAGACACCGCCGCCCTCTCCTACCGTGACGTCGAACTGGCCGCCGAGCGCCTGCTTGGGGCCGCGCACCGCACCCCGGTGCTGACCTCGACCACGGCCAACAAACTGTCCGGCGGCACGCTGTTCTTCAAGTGCGAGAACTACCAGCGCATGGGCGCCTTCAAGTTCCGCGGCGCCTATAACGCGATCGCAAAGTTCGACAACGCCCAGCGCGCAGCCGGTGTACTCACCTTCTCGTCGGGCAACCACGCGCAGGCGATCGCGCTGTCAGCCAAGCTGGCCGGCATCAAGTCGGTCATCATCATGCCGCAGGATGCGCCGGCCCTGAAGGTCAAGGCGACCAAGGAATACGGCGGCGAAGTCATCACCTACGACCGCTACACCGAAAACCGCGAAGAGATCGCCCGCCGCCTGTCGGAAGAGCGCGGCATGACCCTGATTCCGCCCTATGACCACCCGGACGTGATCGCCGGCCAGGGCACCTCGGCCAAGGAATTGTTCGAGGAAGTCGGCGAACTCGACATCCTGATGGTGTGCCTGGGCGGCGGCGGCCTGCTGGCCGGCTGCGCGCTGGCGGCGCGTGCGCTGGCGCCGAATTGCAAGGTGATCGGCGTCGAGCCGGAAGCGGGCAACGATGGCCAGCAGTCGCTGCGCAAGGGCGAGATCGTGCACATCGCCGTGCCGAAAACCATCGCCGACGGCGCCATGGTGACCCACATCGGGGAGCACAATTTCGAGGTGATCCGCCGCAGCGTCGACGACATCGTTACCGTGAGCGACGCCCAGCTGGTGCAGACCATGGCCTTCTTTGCCGAGCGCATGAAGATGATCGTCGAGCCGACCGGCTGCCTGGCCGCTGCGGCCGCGCTGCACGGCGTGGTCGACGTTAGGGCTAAGCGCGTGGGCATCCTGATCAGCGGCGGCAACGTCGACCTGTCGCGCTTCGCCGAACTGATGCAGACGCTGGACGCTTGATGGAGTTCATCCAGTCACCGGAACTCCCGGCGCCCGCTGGGCACTATTCGCAAGCCGTCGTCACGCGCGGCGGCCTGGTCTATGTATCGGGCGTGCTGCCGGCGCGCAACCTGCCTGATGCCTCGTTCGACGCGCAGTGCGCATCGGTGTTCGAGCAATGCGAGAAGATCCTGCGCGCGGCCGGTTGCGGCTTGAATGACGTGGTGCAATGCACGGCCTACCTTGCCAACGTTGAGTTGTGGCCTGGGTTCAATACCTTCTACGCCGGCGTGTTCGGCGATCACCGGCCGGCGCGCGCCGTGGTGCCGGTGCCTGCCCTGCACTACGGTTTCCTGCTGGAAGTGCAGCTGGTGGCGGAACGTCCTAACAGCTGAGAGATTCCTGTGCGCAGGCCGCGCACAGGTGAGGCAGCGAACAGAAGCGTGTAAGACCGACACGGACAATGGAGGCTCCAGAAAAGGAGTCGACCATGAAGCGTCACCTCTCTCTCAGCATTCTTGTGGCGGCATTGGCCGCAGCGAGCGCCTCTGCCTTCGCTGGTTCGGACATCGTCAAATGCATCGACGGCGCCGGCCGTGTCACCCTGACCGACCAGCCCTGCGACGGCGGCGCGGCCACGGTGCGCCTGGCGAGCAGCCCGGCGGACGAAGGCATCACCCGCGCCGAGCCGTATCCGCTCGCCGTCGAACATGCCGTGCTGCCGCCTGCTCCCGCACAGCGTCGTCACCTGCTGCCGCGCGTCAAGGCCAAGCCGATGATGCGCGACGTCGCCACGCTCAAGGCGGCGCGCGCGCAATTCCTGTTGCTGGATGCCGGATCGAAACAGACTACCCTGGCGACGCTGGATTAAAACCCTGCCGCGCTCAATGCAAGTCGTGCATCCTGGTCACGCTTGCCAGATGCCGCTTTGATGGCGACTCCAGCTCGCGCAGTACTTCCAGCACGTCCGGGTGCGTGATGAAGTCCGCTGCCGAGCGCGCCTGCAGCAGGCGCTCCGGCGGCTGCGAGCGCGCCACCGCCCATCCCTGCACGTAATCCACGCCGATCTCCGCCAGCGTCTGCACCGTGGCGGCGTCTTCCGCCCATTCCGCAATGGTCTTCATGCCCAGGTTGCCCGCCAGGCTGACGATGGCTTCCACGATGGCCACGTTGGCCGGGTGCGCGTTGATGTTGACGATGAAGTTGCCGTCGATCTTCAGCACGTCAGCCGGCAGTTCCTTCAGGTAGGAGAACGAGGTATAGCCCGCGCCGAAATCGTCCAGCGCCACCTTCACACCGAAGCTGCGCACCTGGTCGATGAAGCGGCGTGTGTTGTCGAGGTCGTGCAGGGCCACGCTCTCGGTGATCTCCAGGCACAGGCGGCTCGCCACGTGCACGTAGCGGCCCAGGATGTCGAAGGTGTCCTGCACGAAGCGCTCGTCGTTGAGCGAGGCGCCTGACAGGTTCATGCAGACGAAGCGGGTATTGCACAGCTGCTCAGTGTGCTCGGCGATCCAGGCCAGGGTCGTGTTCATCACCCAGCGGTCGATCACGCTCGCGCGGCCGCTTTTCTCGGCGGCGGCGATCACGGCGCCGGCCGGCACGATGCGGCCATCCGGCTCGCGCATGCGCAACAGCACTTCGAAGTTCAGCGATTCGCGCGGGCTGCTCAGGGACATGATCGGCTGCATCTCGAGCAGCAGGCACTCGGTGGCGTTCGGACTGGACAGGCGCGCCACCATGTCCAGCTCGGCCGCGCGCTGGCGGAAGGCCTCGGCGCCGCGCTCGTACACCACCAGGCCTTCGCCCTGCCCCGTCTTGGCTTCGCGGCAGGCGCGGTCGGCGGTCGAGACCGCATCCTTCATGGCGATGCCCGGCGCCACTTCGATCAGGCCGACCGAGCCGCGCACGTGGAAGGCCTTGTCGCCCACCCGGTACGGCGTGTTGCCGAGGCGGTCGACGATGCCGCGGCAGATGATGGAGGCCAGCGGGATCGCCGTCTCCGGCATCAGGACCACGAATTCATCGCCGCCCACGCGGCCGATCTGCTGGCCGCCGGCCAGCATGGTCGCCATCCGTTCGCACACCTGCTTGAGCACTTCGTCGCCGGCGGCGTGGCCGAACAGGTCGTTGATCAGCTTGAAGCGGTCGAGGTCCACGTAAGCCAGCGCCATTGGCTTGCCCGCAGCCAGGCCGGCGGCGGCCAACGCGAACTCGTGCTCGATGCCGCGGCGGTTGAAGACCTTGGTCAGCGGGTCGTTGTTGGCCATGAACTGCAGCTGCTCGGTGGCCTTGTGCTTTTCGGTGGTGTCCTGCAGCACGCCTTCGATGCGCGAACGCGCCAGCGTGGCGCTGACCAGGAAGCGCTGGGTGCCGTCGCGGCTGGTGAGTTCCATCTCGGCCTCGGCCTTGGCGTGCACCTGCTCGTGCAGCGCGGTCCAGGTGCTCTCGGTGAAGAACTGGCGCCAGGCGGTACGGCCCGGCACGAAGCTGACGATGCCCAGCATCTTCTGCAGCGCCGGGTTGACGCTCAGGAAGTGGCCGTACATGTCGAGCGTGAACAGCCCCACCGGCATCGCCTGGTAAGCGTGCTCCAGCTGCTGCTGGGCTTCCTCGCGCTGCACGGTCTCGACCCGCATCTGCTCGGCCACGGCCAGCGCCGCCAGCAGGCTCGATGCGAGCGCGGCGGTGACGCTGTTGATCACGCCCAGCAGTTCGCGCATGCCCAGCGCGGCCGAGGCGACTTCGGCAATGGTGGCCAGGAAGCTGACCGCGAACGAAGCCGCGAACCAGGACGCGACCCGGTTGCGTGACTCCGCAATAATCTTGAACAGGCCCACCGTCATCACCGAGAAGCAGCACACGGTAATGCCCCACAGCAGCGGCAGGTAGACGCCATAAGGCAGCAGGATGGCGGCAGCCAGCATCGGCATGCACAGCCACTGCATGATGCGGAAAGGCAGGACGTAGCGCAGCGCCGCGATATTTTCCTTCAGCAGCGACTGGTACAGGGTGAGCGTCGCGATGCCGTACAGGGTGATGCCTACCGAGCGGCTCAGCAGCAGCCAGTCGGACGGGATGGTCTGGCCCAGCCACTGGATGTCCCAGCCGGCCGACAGCGCGGCCACGCGCAGGTTCAGCACCAGCCAGCCGGCGAACAGCACATAGCGCGGCTGGCGGTTGATCGCGGCGGTGATCAGGATGAACAGGGCCAGCACCACCATGCCGCCGTCGAGCAGGCCCGACTTGCGGTGGTACTGCTCGACCGACAGGGCGTACTGGTCGGCCGGCCATTGCAGCACAGACAGGCGGGCCGGACCGGCGAAGCGCGCGCGGCACAGCAGTTCCGAGGGGAGCGGCCCCATCTTCAGGGCGAAGCCGGCTTTCGAACCTTCGATGGAGCCGGTACCGGCGCCACGCGTGGCGGAGCCCAGCGGCGCCAGGCTGCCGGCGTCCCAGCAGGCGAGGTCGATCGCGTGGCGCGAGGGGAATTCGACTACCTGGCTGCCGGCGCGCGGCATCGGTTCGAAGGCGAACCAGACCGGGGCTTCGGACAGGTGGGTGTCGTGGCTGGTGACCAGGCTGGCGCCGCGCGCACGCGCCAGCGCGGCGCCGGGGCTCAAGTCGGCTTCCTGCTGGACCGTGACGTGCATCGAGAGCGGGACGTCGCCGACCGTGCGGTACTGGTCGTGCCAGAAAATCAATGCGATCAGGGAAACCAGGCCGATCCCGAGCGGGATCAGGTAATACGAGAACAACTTCAACACCCGCTCCACCACCGCATGCGCGGTGGCCGGAAGCGAAGAACGGCTTTGTGGTGTCGGGATGGGCATAAGCTGGATCGATGCGGTCGAAAGCCATTGCCGAAGCCGGCAATGGCATCAAAGCGCAAGGATACAGCTTTAAAGTGATGCCGTCATGCAATATCTAGTCAGGCGGCGGCGAATTCGCGTGCCTGCAACGTCAGATTCGTCAGTGGCTTGACATGCAGCGGTTTGGCCAGCAATGGCGGGCGGGCCGGGCCCACGTCGATGTCCGGATGCTGCGTATTGAAAAAGAAATTGAATAGCGGATGGCGCGCGTCGCGGTAGCGCTGCTCGAAGCTGGCGATCTCGAAGGCCATCACGCGGTGCGGGATGTTGCCGACGTGGCGCAGCGGCACCGCGCCCTGCTCCGGGAACACGTCGGAAAACAGCAGCTGCTCGTACTGGCGGTCGACCGGCGGCCGGCCCGTGGCCACCGAGTAATCGATGGCATTGTCTTCGCAGTACATGAAGCAGGCCTTGATCAAGGCCAGCTTGACCACGCGGCCGACGCGGCCTTCGTCGATGCCGAGACGGGTCGCTTCCACCAGGCGGCGGCCCTGCAGCCAGTCCGGCAGGACGACCGACTCTTCGACGCCCAGCGGACGGTAGAGGTTGGTGCGGATGCGGGTGCTGCCGATCGGCGTGCCGTCGAGCTTGGACTCGGCGAGCAGCACGATGGTGTCGTCCTCGTAGTCGGCCGCTTCGGGCAAGGCCAGCGAGCGGGCGAATTCCGGCACATGGCGGGCATAGGCCGCGTGGCGAATCTTGATTGCTTTCATCAGGTCCGCCTCGGTTTCCACCCGGCGAATGGTGAAAGGCAGGCGCTCGATGGCGCGGGCGGCGGCGCGCGCTTCGCGCTCGGCGCGGGCCGAATCGCTGGCGAGGCTGGAAACGACTGGGTCGAAGAGCGACATGATGAACTCCGGATTGGATTATGAAACAGAACTTGCCTGAATCAAATTATCAATCCACTCATCAATAATCTAACTGCTGAGCTGAAGTACTTTTCCCCTTCTCTTTTTCCTACAACGCCTGCCAGAATATTCCTACATCACCGCACGGTCGTGCTTAACAATCTGTTTACATTCTGGTCGAGCGCTGTCACCGAGCTGTCATACCAACCAGAAGATCCGGCTGGACCAGTAACCAGCTTTCACATCATGCGGGCGGTGCCGGAGACCTGGATCGAACCGCCTGCTTCCGGCCCGATCTCCGCGCTCAGGCGCGAACGCATGCCCATGTCCTCGCCCTGCACGACCTCGATCCGTCCGCCGTGCGGCCAGCCGAGATCGCGCAGGTAGCCGGCCAGTGCGGCGGTGCCGGCGCCGGTGGCCGGGTCTTCCAGCACGCCGCCGGAAGCAAACGGATTACGGGTATGGAACAGCTGCGGCTGCTCGGCCCAGGCCAGGACGACGGTGACGATGCCGTGTCCGTTCATCAGGCGCCGTCCGGCGTCGAGCTCGTAGGACATGCCGGCAAGGGCCGCGCGGCTGTTCAGGGCCAGCACCAGGTGGTCGGCGCCACCATGGGCCAGCGCCGGCGGGATGCGCTCGTCGAGGTCGGCGCGGGTGTAGCCGAACAGCGCCAGGGCCGCATCCACCAGGGCGGCAGGCGCCGGCTGGCTGCGGGTCGGCGGCGACTGCAGGCTGGCGGCCACGCGCGCGCCCTCCACCCTGCCCTCGACCGAGATCCTGGCCGCGTTTAGCGCCAGCGCGTAGCGGCCGTCGCCGAAGCGGCGTGCCAGCGCCGCGCCCAATGCGATGGTGGCGTGGCCGCAGAAGGGCACTTCGGATTCGGGCGAGAAGTAGCGCACGCGCCAGGCATGGCCGTCGCCATCGCCCTGCGGCGCGGCGAACGCGGTCTCGGAAAAGCCGATGGCATGGGCCAGCGCCTGCATCTCGGCCGCGGGCGGCAGCGCCTCGCCGATCCAGACGCCGGCCGGGTTACCGCCCTGGTCGCCGTCGGAGAAAGCGGCGATGCGCAAGATGTCGGATGGGTTCATGGCAGTTCGTCGATTTGCTTGTAGGACCGCCATCATAATCCGGCCGCGCGCCCTCTGCTGCGCTAGGCCACGCCGGCCTCGCGTTCAGTGGTCCAGCACCTCCTGCAGGCGGTGCGCCAGGAAGTCCACCAGCGCGGCGACGCGTGGCGCCAGTGAGCCCTGCTTGTAGAACACGGCCCATACTGGCTGGGTCCAGGGCAGGCTCGCTTCCTCCAGCACCGGCACCAGCCGCCCCGCCTCCACGTCGCCTCGTGTGAGGAAGTGCGAGAGCGAGGCCACGCCCGCGCCGGCCAGGGCCAGGTGGCGCACCGTCTCGCCGCTCGACGCGACCACCGAGGGCATCACGGTCCAGCCTTCGCCGCCCGCGTGGCGCAGCGGCCAGGTATTCAATAGCGCCGGCGCAGTGAAGCCCAAGGTGCGGTGCGCCTTCAGCGCTTCCACGCTGGCAGGGATGCCGTGCTTGTCGAGATAGGCGGGCGCGGCCAGCACGCGCAGCCGCGTCGTACCGAGGCGGCGCGCGTTCAGGGTCGAATCGGGCAGCGCGCCGATGCGGATCGCCAGGTCGGCGCGCTCCTCGATCAGGTCGACATAGGTTTCGCCGCTGACCAGCTCCAGCTGCACCAGCGGATAGGCATCGAGGAAGTCCGGCACTAGCGGAGCCAGTAAATGATCGAGCGCGGGCGTGGCCGCGTTCACCCGCACCAGACCAGACGGCTGCGAGCGCCGCGACGCGGCCTCGGCTTCCGTATTCGCCAGGTCGGCCAGCAGGCTGCGCGCACGGTTCAACAGCCAGCTGCCCTCTTCCGTCAGCTGTAGGCGCCGTGTCGTGCGGTGCATCAGCGTCATGCCCAGGTGATCCTCGAGGCGCGAGATGGTGCGTGACACGCCCGAAGGCGTCTGGCCCAGGCGCTCGGCCGCATTCGAGAACGATCCCGTATCTATGACTGCGACGAATGCAATCAACGCATCCACATCGATCATTTGTGACTCCACTTCAAAAGTTAATTGTACGCCAGGGCATTTTTCTATGCGCGCGAAAGCCGCACACTGCGGGCCTGGATCAATCCGGCATACCAAGGAGAACACCATGCCACTCGCACTCTGGGCACTGACACTGTCCGCCTTCGCCATCGGCACGACCGAATTCGTGATCGTCGGCCTCATTCCCACCATCGCCGCCAGCCTCGGCGTGTCGGTGCCGTCCGCCGGCCTGCTGGTGAGCCTGTACGCGCTCGGCGTCGCGGTCGGCGCGCCGGTGCTGACCGCCCTCACCGGCCGGGTGCCGCGCAAGCAGCTGCTGCTCGGCCTGATGGCGCTGTTCACCCTCGGTAACCTGGTGGCCTGGATGGCGCCCGGCTATACGGCCCTGATGGCCGCGCGCGTGCTGACCGGCCTCGCGCACGGCGTCTTCTTCTCGATCGGCTCGACCATCGCCACCAGCCTGGTGTCGAAGGAAAAGGCCGCCAGCGCGATCGCGCTGATGTTCACCGGCCTGACGGTGGCCCTGGTCACCGGCGTGCCGCTCGGGACCTTCATCGGCCAGCACTTCGGCTGGCAGGCGACCTTCCTGGCGGTCTCGCTGCTGGGCGTGGTGGCGATGATCGGCAGCTGGATCCTGGTGCCGTCGAACATCGCCGGCAGCAAGCCATCGAGCCTGCTGACCCAGCTCGCGGTGCTCAGGAAACCACGCCTGCTCTTGGTCTACGCCATGACCACGCTGGGCTACGGCGGCTCCTTCATCGCCTTTACCTACCTGGCGCCGATCCTGCAGGAAGTCTCGGGCTTCGCAGCATCCAGCGTGAGCCTGGTGATGCTCGTGTACGGCGTCTCGGTCGCGGCCGGGAACATCTGGGGCGGCAAGCTGGCCGACCGCAAGGGACCGCTGCCGGCGCTGCAGATCGTGTTCGCGCTGCTGGCGCTGGTGCTGCTCGTGCTCAGCTTCACCGCGCCGAACAAATGGCTGGTGCTGGCCACCGTACTGGCCTGGGGCGCGGTCGCCTTCGGCAACGTGCCGGGCCTGCAGGTCTACGTGGTGCAGCGCGCCGAGCGCGACGCGCCGCATGCGGTGGACGTGGCCTCCGGGCTGAACATTGCCGCCTTTAACGTCGGCATCGCACTGGGCGCCTGGGGCGGCGGCCTGATCGTCGCGCACTTCGGCCTGATGGCCACACCCTGGATCGGCGCACTGATCGTGCTCGGTGCCCTGGCGCTCACTACCCTCGCCCGCTACCTGGACCGGCGCGACGGCCTGCCGGCAAAAGCCGTCCTGAAGTCCGCCGTCGCCACCCACTGATATCAATGAAAGGAATCACCATGCACATGCCACAACTCGGCCTTGGCACTTTCCGCCTGCAGGGCCAGCAAGCCATCGACTCGGTCCGCAACGGACTGGAACTGGGCTACCGCCACATTGACACCGCCCAGATCTACGGCAACGAAGAAGAAGTCGGCCGCGCGCTGGCCAACGCCAAAGTGGCGCGCGGCGAGGTCTTCGTCACCACCAAGATCTGGACCGAGAACCTGGATAGCGAGCGCCTGGCTGCGAGCCTCAAGGAGAGCCTGCGCAAGCTGCGCCTCGAGCAGGTCGACCTGACTCTGATCCACTGGCCCTCGCCAGGCAAGGCGGTGCCGGTGGCGGAATCGATGCAGGCCCTGCTCGCGGCGCGCGAGGCCGGGCACACCAAGGCGATCGGCATCTCGAACTTCCCGGTGGCGCTCATGCGCGAAGCGATCGACGCGGTCGGTGCGCACAACATCGCGACCAACCAGGTCGAGCTGCATCCCTATCTGCAGAACCGCACCGTGGCCGCGTTCGCGCGCGATGCCGGCATCCACGTCACCGCCTACATGCCGCTCGCTTACGGCAAAGTCATGGACGACAAGGTGATCGGCGCGATCGCCGCGCGCCTGCAGGCGACGCCGGCGCAGATGACGCTGGCCTGGCTGCTCGCCAAAGGCTATGCCGTGATTCCATCGTCGACCAAGCGCGCCAACCTGGCCAGCAACCTGGATGCGACCGCGCTCGTGCTGGCGCCGCAAGACCTGGCGGCCATCGATGCATTGGACCGTGGCGAGCGCCTGGTCAGCCCCGAATTCGCGCCCGAGTGGGACTGATCATTCGTCGAGTTCCGGGTAGTAGCGGAAGATCCCGTTCTGGTTGAACGGGATGCGCCGCGGCGACGCCAGGTAGGCCGCGATGTTGGGCCGCGCCGCCACGCGGTCGCGCAAGGCGGTGAGCGCCGGGTAGTCGCCCTCGAGCCGCTTCATCGCGTTGGGGAAGGCGTAGCGCAGGCCCTCGATCACCTGGAACAGCGACAGGTCGGCATAGGTCGGCTTGTCGCCCACCAGCCAGTCGCGCTGCTCGGGATTGGTGAGCAGGCGCGAGAAGTAGGCGAAGAACTTGGGCAGGCGCGTGTCGATGAAGTCGGCGGCGCGCCGCTGCGCTTCGGGCTTCTGGTCTTCGTAGTAGAGCGAGGTCGCGATCGGGTGGTGGGTATCGTGGATCTCGGCGACCAGGTCGGAGATGGTCAACTGCAGCTGGTGGGTCCACAGGCGGCCCGGATCGGTGCGCGGCGCCAGCGCGTGCTGCTCGCCAAGGTACAGGAGGATGTTGGCGACCTGGCCGATCGTCAGCTCACCCGCGCGCAGGAAGGGCGGCGCGAACGAGGGGCGTGCTTCCGTTTCCAGGGCCGACAGCAGGAGGTCCATGCCGCCTTCGCGGCGCGCCACGTCCACATACTCGGCCCCGGCTTCTTCTAGGGCAAGACGGATGAATTCCCCGCGTCCCTGGATACTCGGCCAGTAATATAGTTCATAGGGATGCACCATGATCGTCCTCTGTAAACTTTATGAGGCTGTCATAGTAGACCTTGCAGGCGATCCAAGAAGCACGAAAGGTTGTGGGCCAAGTGTTAAGGTGTCAGCAAGTAGCGCCCTCGATGCTCTTTCCCTTGCGGAGGTCTATGCCGAAGTGACAGGTGTATGGGGACTTCACATCATCTTTATCAAAAGAACAGGCCACGTCCCCCCGTTCTCGTTGACGCATGCCCAGCGTTGTTCCACAGCCTAGCTTTAAGTCAGGTCCGATAGCATCGAACATTTCCTTTGCAAGCTGTCCCTGAACAGCAAACGAAAGCCGCTTGTCAGTCCGTGTAGGAGCCTGTTTCTCGCTAAGAGTGCCGGAATACATAAGGTAATGCACCGTGTAGGGTGAGTAGGTGCCGTCCCAGGCTTGCTGGGCAGCAACAGCGGCCAAAGAGGCTAGAGTCGTTGCTGCGACGATTGCCAGTTTCCTTGTCTTCATAGTTAATTGTCAGAATTGAACATGAAAATGATCGTCGTGTTTGTCCAGCCGACGAGTGCCGGGGATTCGTACGTCATTGAAGAAGATGACCAGTGGGGCGGCTGCACAAGCACGAAACAGCCCGATCAATTTGGTTGTGGCGGCTAGATCGTAGTCGGGACTGTCGTAGACAACTGGCACATGCCGTCCATCCTTTCGCACAGGGCGGCAATCAACTTCCAACCCCTTGCGGTGCGACTTGTGACCGAAGTATACGCCCCCATCAACGCTGATGTTACCTACGCCGAATTTGCGGGTTTCTGTGAGTGCCCATTCGCGTTCTACTGCAAGGAGCAACGTCAACATGCTTGGATGCGCGTATTGAGCCTTGCCGCGTGTCGGGGTACCATAGACGTAATAGCCTGCTTGCTCTGGGGCCTGCGGCAGCATGAACAGGCCGCGTGAATCTTGCGGTGGGACATCTGACATCGTGACCCCCGATCAGCAAGAAATCCGGTTGTTGGACAGGTCCCAGCCGCCATATGTGTTCCCGCCTGAACCGCCAGATATCTTCTGTTGCGTGTAAGTCCACTTTACTTTGCTAAACTTCAGCGTGAACGAGTCGTGCAAGCCGCTACCTTCATAGGCTACCTGATCCATGCTACCGATCAGGACATTGGAAAGCTCGACTTCGTAATACTTGATTCTGCTGCCATCACCGTCGGCACGCATGAATACCAACTTCGCTTTCGGAAATGTCTTCCCTGACGAACAGTTCTGCATGAGTATGGGCGAGGCTAGATCAGCAATCTTCGTTAGCGCAATACTCTTGTGCTCGCACCGTTCGGCTGTATGTCCCCCTGCCGTAGAAGCTGTGGCACTCCTTGGTTGTACGACGCCCCACTGTGCTGACGTAATTTCAACCCATCCGGGGTAGGCTGCGTCCGTACTCTCTCCTTTTACGCCGTCGATCTGAAGGTAGACATCTATCGCCATCACGCACCCCGTTGTGAATTAAAGGAAGTGGTGATTCTTGCTTGGGCGTACCGGGCGGAACTTGGCTTGAAACAGGAAGACGGGCGACGAGGATCAACGGGAATGTTGTTGGCGATAAGACAAGATATTGGATTAGAACCGCTGAGAAGCCCCTTCCTCAACTGATCGACAACAAGGATGAGACGACCATCATCCCGCTAACCGAAGACCAGCGTGAGAAGTTCAAGGAGCAGGATACGGACAGGCGTGATCTGGCGGCGGTAAATGATTTGCTGAGTCGAACCCTTGGGCTGGATGCTACGGAAGCGGCATGACATGCAATCATGCCGCGTTACTTATCCGTAAGCCTACGACGAAAGCATTACTTCATCGGAGGCTTATTTACGCCGCCTAATTTCGCGTTCAGGGCGTCACGCTTTCGCTTCGCAATAGCTGGGGCCACGTAGAAAAAGTTGAACAGACCTTCCAGCACTTCCAAATTCCAATCGGCCTCATGAGGCTCGACAGCGATGATTTCGCCTGTATTGGTATTCTTCATAGGGTGCGCTGCGAAGTTGCCAATGTTCCGGATAGCGTCAAGATTTTCCGCCAGCGCCGGAGGCAAAACACGCGCATCAAGGATGGCATCGATTGCAGGAGCCAAGTCCTTGTTGTTAAAGCCTTGTTCGCGCAACAGCCCTTGCAAGCAACGCCTGCTGAGTGCCGCTGACGCTTTTGGACTGTCACCCATTACCGCAGCAGCTTCATTGAAGTCCTCAGCAAGATGTGCCGGAACCTCTGGCGGCGCAGAAGGCTTATTAGGGTGCCGTGGGACAATGTACGTTTCCGGACCGATGGCATCGGTCGACGCATTTCTTTCCGCGAACTTGATGATGCCTTTAGAGCACGCTGGACACGTCATTGTAAAGTAGCGCCAAGAGGCTGGTCCGACCGCTCCCTTTGCAATGAAAATGCTGTTGAAGCGAGCAATATTCTTTTCGTCGAAATCTTCATGTATTTCGATGTGGCAGTGGGGGCACTTCACTTAAACACTCCTTGCGATCTGGAACACAATACTACACGCATCTTGCTGTATCTCTTAAGAAGCTACTACTAATCACACTCTTCGCCATACGCGTTCACGGTGCCGAGGTGGGGTATCTGGACGAAGGTTTGCATGGCTTCAAAATCAGCGCACAGCATCGCGCACGCACGAATAAACGCATGTCGAGGGTTCGGCCACTTCTCGTGTGAAACACAGCGCAATGCCAAGCACTTGTCCTTTATATCGTTCGCTGAAAAGCTAAGCTGCTCCTGCGTCTTTTTATGGGCTACGTCATGAGCGAAGGCGTTTCGTATGCTTCGGATCGCGTTTAGGTCACTGTAAATCTGAGGACTGACCATGCGGAGGAGATGCGCCATGTCGATCTTGGCGGCGAACGTAGACAACGGACCGTAGTTCCCAATTGCGCGCTTCCATACGGTAGGATCAGGCTGAAAAGCAGCTTCCAACATCCCGAGCAGACCTTCCTCAACCCATGCGCCTCCAACGATGGCAACGCCTCGATCTGACTGGTTTTTAAGTTCTTGAACGACGACCTGCATCCGCGCATGGTCTTCGGCAGTGCTATTGTTCCGATTGGTAGGCATCAGATGGTGTCGAGAAAGCGTTCAAGAACGTGTCCGCCGTCGATGGTAGCAGACGCTTTAACCACGGCCCAGTGCTTAACGTTGGGGTGGATACGTCGCGAGGAAGTTATTTGTTCCCTTCTTCGCGTTAGAGTAATGCTTATTACTTGTCACCTCCGATACCCAGAGAGCGTCGTCGCTATCGACAAACCCTTTCAGGTGGTCGTGAAGTTCCTTAGCAGTGTTGTTGACAGCAACCAGCCAAAATGACGCTTGCGTGCGAACGCCGTCCAGGCGGCGCAATTCGTCCAGCAACAGAGCGTAGTCTTTCTCTCTGTTCAGGTCGTAACTCACGGTGTAAGTCGTCAAGATGCATCCTCCATTACCGGTTAAGGATCAGAAAAAAGACAGCGAAACACTGTGCGAATGTACAGTATAACATCCTGTCAACTCACTTTGGCAACCGAAAAATTTAAAAACATTGCAAGCTTGACCCTACGTGTATCAGGCGCAGAATCTGCAAAACTATCTGAAGGAAAGCCTTGAAATGGCTGGCGAGCGAGGAAGCTATTGAGCCCAGAATTGGGAAGAGACCGAAGCCGTGCTGCGTGTTCCAAAATATGAGCGGATCGGCCGCCCGATTCGACACAGGATTGCCAGGAGAGCGCCGGGCCTGCTCTGCTAGCGGAATATGAAGCTTAAGAACCTGCGGCGAGTTTCCTACGTGGCCTGAGCGGCTTTCAACAACCGAGATACGGTAGACTTATGCCATTCCTTGCCATTGAAGGTGGGGACAAAACGGGAGTTCAGGTCAGCGGCAATCTTATCAAGGGTCATGCACTGGTCTTTCAACCGCTTGAGTTCCGGAAGCATCTTCGCGGCGAAGGCCGCAGCTTTTGCGGCGTTCGTAGCCTGCCCTTTGGCTTGGGCTTCGCTTAGATTAGTTTTGTTGCCCAAGACGCCAGTTCCCACTTTCGACGCCAATGCAGCTTTAGTGCGGGAACCGATCATCTTGCGTTCTTTCTCGCTCAGGGCGGCGAACAGGTGCAGCACGAAGGGATCAACGTCCGACCCTAACTCTGCCACGATGAATGGCACACCCTTCGACATAAAGCCTGAGATAAACGCTACGTCGCGGCTAAGCCTGTCGAGCTTGGACACGATAACTGGGCATCGCAGCTTCTTTGCCTTCGCCAGTGCGTTGCGCAGCCCTTCACGATCAGCCAAGCCAAGCTTACCGCTTGCCACTTCCTCAACCACTTCCACGATATCGAAGCCGTCGGCATGAGCAAAGCTGCGGATTGCGGCTTCTTGTGCTGCCAGGCCGAGACCGGATTTGCCTTGCTCCGAAGTCGATACGCGGGTGAGTCCGATGGCTTGCTTCATGGTCATCTTATGCTAACGAGTTGTCGTTGAGACCATTATACGACCGTTTAGTGGTCGCAACAAGAAATCAATTTGGAGTTAACTGCCCCTTTCACGGCAATACATCAAGGGTATAGGTGTGGATGCGCCGTCTTGAAATCCGCAACGTACTGTTCGGTTGACTGGCGCTGCAACTCTTCATTTTGCGGCCTGAGCCAATCTGCCAGCCAGTCGAAGATTAGTGGGCTCTGGCTGCGGTTGTTGAAGATGCCGCCTTGAATCGACTGCGAGGATGGAGCAAATACAGCAGGGTCGTATGGGTGCTGCAGTGCTTGACTCCAACTATCTTCGACAGCCGCTTTCATCGCTTCTAACCGTGAAATAGCCTCACGGTTGTCTAGAACGAGTTTCGGTGCAGTGGCAACAAACGGTAGAAATGGCGCAATTACCAAGCTAAAGAAAGTAGTAGTCGTAACATCCAGCGCGAGTGATATACCAATTAAGGACGCAAACAATAAAACCCCAACGATACCGATACAAATGTTGTAACGGCGACGTAACTGCATATCCCACCAGCAGTTCGCACGCTGGCACACAAGGCGTGCTGCGTCAGCCGGCAGATCACGTACTTCGGGTCGATACCAGTTACTAAACTTTCCGGCAGCTACTAATTTCTCATTCCGCTTTGCCCAAAATTCAATATCTTCCTGGTCTGGCCGCTTACCGTAAGAGATGTCATTCCAGGCTAATGCAAGGACAGCCGAATCAAAGGATTGTTGAATAGTAGCCCCCTTTCCCCGGAGATAACTGATTAGCGGGTTCAAAAGGAGCGTATCCAGCAGCGCGAGGCACATACCAAAAGCACCGACATAGGCAGATATGTCACGCTTTTGCAAGCAAAACCATTCTTTATCTAGAGCTAGCGCCAGGAATGCGACACCAATAACTACAGGCACGCTTAAAATAAGCTGTAGAGAGAATAAAGTTTTGGCAGTAGAGTAAAGCGCGGCTTGCGCGGCCAACTGCTTGATGGCAGCTGGTTTGTTTTCGAGTTCAACAATATTGTTCATTAGCCTGCTCAGCTGAAAGTCGGGAAACTGTCGCCAAATACTTCACACCACTTTGCGATGGACTTACGTTGCTCTCCTTGTTTTTCCAAATCACGCGCTTCCATACATTTATTGTAGTCCGAATCGCATCTACTCGAAATCTTGAAACGGTCGAACCAACCTACTGTATTCAAATCGCCTTGGATTCCCTTAGGATCATCCACAGATTTAAGGATGGCATATTCGATATGTTTTACCACCTTAATAAATTCAATGTCTGGAAAACGACTGCAATCATTGGTTTCATAGTAGTCCAGCACCATGTTTTCGAGTAGATATGATCCCATTGTTGGCATTGTGGGGCGACAGTTCCAATATTTAACCAGACGAATTACATCAAGCATTTTTGCACCCCGAAGCGCAGCTAGGCGCTCTACCCTACCTCTGTCGATTCGAGGATCAGTCTTTTGCCAGTGTCCATCACCATCCGGGATCAGATAATACGTCTTGCCGTTCGACTCTTCTGTCGTCATAAAACATGGGACAATATCGAACACCCACTGGTAAGATTTTAAACTCAAAGTAGCCGCTTCGCCGCGACGATGCATCTCAGCCTTGTCGTATTGTGGAATCCCCCCTAAAGCCGACACAAACTTGTTGATAACACGTTTTGAATTTAAAAATACACCGTCATCGAATCTTAGCTCGTGCAAAGGCGAGCCTTCGTTGGTATTTCCGATATATACTTTTTTGCCCCATTCGGAGTAAGTAACGCCTTGTGCGCTAAGGCAAATCATAAGATCAATGTCATCGAGTTCGCGCTTCTTCGTCTTTCGCTCAAATGATCCGAAGAAAATGTCCATCCCGTTATACAAGCGCGGAAATGACTCATCGTTTTCTGGAAAGCTGTGGATACGATCAACTAGCCAATCGCGGCTACGCTTCGCTGACTTGCTGACTTCTGAATCAAGGTTAACTGCCTGAGACAAGAATTCTTCGAACGCTTCGATCACGGTGACTGCCATAACCTCACACCCTTCCTAAGATTGTTCTTAACCATTGATTGAAAGGGGTATGTTACACGAAGTCATTACCTTTTTCTCAACAACAACGAAGTTTGTTAGCGGTAGAGGTCGTCGGCACTCTTGGCACCTTGCACCAGAATTCTCTTCAGAAGCACCGGAACCGACTGCTTTTGACACAAGTTGTAAAGTTGCTATTCCACAGTTTTCATGACAGCCTTAAACTACCCAAGACCGTAACCTAGAGGATCAACGTGGAACCAAAATACCTAGCACAGAGCTTCGTAGCAGACAACGTACCACCTTGGCAGTGCCCTAATTGCTGCGATGGGCGGCTGAAGCTCGTCGGGAATTTTGTGGTGAAGGACGACGCTGCCACAGCGCGCAGTTGGGGCGAAGAATGGTTTGAGCCAGAGCATGCACACTATGTCTTCAATGGGCTGCTTCAATGTGCAAACTGTAGCGAACATGTTGTAGTCTGCGGGGATGGCTTCGTCGAAGAGGATTATGACGAGGAAGGACGAAAATACTATACGGTACTCACGCCGAAATTCTTCTATCCGACCCTGAAGATCATCACACCAAACACCAACGAGAAAGTTCCCGATGAAGTAATGGCTTTCTTGGAAAAGGCGTTTCAGGTCTTCTGGTGCGACGCTGATGCGAGCGTAAATCGACTGCGCACCGTACTAGAGTACATCTTAGACGACTTGGGAGTCGTGCGCGAGAACGGCAAAGGGGATCGGTTAGACCTTAGTAGCCGCATCAGCAAGTTAACCGATCCAAAATTTGACCAGGTGAAGGCTGCAATGACCAGTATCCGGCACATGGGCAATGATGGCAGTCACGGGTCAATAGGCATCGAACGCCGGGAACTTCTAGCCGCGTTCGCGGTAGTCAATTACTGCCTTGAACAGCTTTACCCTAAGATTCCAGACCACACTGCGGTTTTGGAATTTGTCGAAAAGGTGAACAAACAGAAGGGATTCCGACCGAAATAGCATGGTCCTATGCAAGTATTCCTGATGGTTTAACCCCGCGCAACCGATGGCACATAACATGGCCTTGCCATGTATTATGATAACTACGGCAGAAGTAGGCTTTCGACAACAGCCAGATCGGTAGTGAATATCTCTTAACTGAGAAGATTCAAAGAATTAAAGATGTCGAAAATATCTTCTTCCGATCTTAATTTTTCACTACTCCTTCACTATGCTGGCCTCGCTTTCGCACAGCCGTTCCCAGCGATAAGAGCTAACTTACAACCCAGAATGCTACAGCCTCGCTTCGCACGCCTTTGATTTGTTCCGTGCTGTATTTCTGACCATCCCGAAGTGTGACGATGGTGATGCCTACACCAATGATCCGTTGGAAGATTGCAAGTGCTTCCATGATAGGAAGACGAGACAGGCGGTCAACGTCTTCGACCAACAGAAAGGAACCGGGAGCGATCTGGCCCTCGTCGATGGTTTTAAGGAAGGCCCCAAGCGCACCATCCTTCACGTTCTTGCCCGAGTATCCAGATACGCCGCTGTCACTCATCTTTCGATTCGTGTCAAGGATGAGCCCTTCGCGGACGGCATACTCTTCTGCCAACTCAGTCTGGCGCGCTTCAGTGTGGCCCTTACCCTGGATTGCTGACGACCAGCGCTTGTAGGAGTATGCGATTGGTTTCATGGTGCAACATTTTACACCAGTAAAAAAGTTCATACGCCATCTCGCACCTCCGGTCTGCTTCGGTTTGGCGCAATTATCGATGATGAATCAGAAGCGTGTCGCCCCATAAACATGGTAATCTTGTTTGCCTGCCTGGCGAAAACAAAAAGTCGCAAAATCGCGAAAAGCCGATACCGAAGAGAGAGAGACAACATGAACGCAACCCTTCCCAGCGGTTTCATTCACCTATTCACCCTCCTTCCGCTTTCCACAGGCAGTAGTTAGCCTCCCGGCCCAATTGCATGGCAGAATGTGATTTCTGCTGTGCAAGCCCGCAACAACGGCGGGCATCGAAGATAAAGAAGGTGGCGCCATCCCGGCGCCCGCAACTTTACGCCGACTGGAGCGCTCACATGATCTTCGCTCACCTGACCAAGCACTGGCTCGCACGGCGCAGCCAGTACACGCCTGCTTCGTGGATGCTCAGCATCGTGCGCAGCCTGCGCGTGCTGCGCTACTGGCGCGAGCACCAGGCCCTGTGCCGCCTCGACCTGGTGCGGCGCTTCGTCGCGGCCGCCCCCAATGACGACCTGTTCCACCACCTGAGCCACCGCAGCTACCTGTCGACCGACCTGAGCGCGCGCCAGCGGGTGCAGTGCGTACTGTCGCATTACCGCTTCGAGGACAGCGCCTTCAGCAACGCCTACCACCAGGCGGTTTACGGCGGCGGTGGGCTCACATTGTGGCAGCACGACAACGGCGAGCATCATTTCGTCCTGCGCCTCGAGATGGCGCCACGCCACGATGCCGAGGGCGACCTCACCATCTCGCTGGTCGCCGACGGTAAATATTTGCACCGCCTGTCCTATACCTGGGTGGACGGCCAGCTGGCAGGTAGCGAGCTACCGACCGTGCCTTTCGTCACCCGCAACCAGGGCCGCTGGACCGATTCCGGCGCCGCCTTCGACGCCTTCGAGGAAGCCTTCCCCAACAACTCGCCAAGCTTCTTCTGCTTCGCCGCGATGCAGGGCGTGGCCCAGGCCCTGGGCATCGACCAGGTGGTGGCCATCAAGTGCACCTCGCACATCGCCTACGACCCGCGCGACGTGAAGCACTTCGAGAACGCCTACGACGGCTTCTGGCGCATCCTCGGCGGGGTCGAGATGCCGGGCCGCAGCTACCTGATCCGCCTGCCCTTCTACCTCAAGCCACTGGCCGACATGCCGTCCAAGCACCGCAAGCGCGCCGCGCAGCGCCGCGAGTTCTGGCGCGCGATCGGCGACTCCACCCGCACCACGATGCTGCGCCACCTGGTGCCGGCAGCGAGCATGCAGGCGCGCACGACGTCGGCGCCGGCCACGGCCGAAGCCTGATCCGGGCGCCGTCAGCGGCGCGCTGCCGCAGTCCAGGCATTCTTGACACATTCACCACGCCCGCCCGGGTCCGTGGTACACTGCCGCCTCGCTAGGGGTCCTGGTGCGCGCGTCAAAGCGCGTTGCCGGGTGAGAGATACCCTTCGTACCTGATCTGGATAATGCCAGCGAAGGAAAGCGCAACGCAGTGCCCATTCTTGTTTGCCCTTCCCCCACGTTGGCTCCGGCTTTTTATTGAAAAGCAGCGCGCCATGCCGTATGCGTGGCGCGCCAAGAGAGCAAACCATGACATTCAACCTGAAGTATTCCGTCCTCGCCTGCGCCATCCTGCAGGCTTTCTCCAGCACCGCCTCCGCCCAGCAGGCGGACCAGGTCACCTCGGTGGTCGTCACCGGCAGCCGCTGGGTCGCCAGCGACCGCGCCAGCATCGGCGGCTTCTCAGAGTCGCCCTTGCTCGACACCCCGGCCTCGATCACTGCCATCAACCGCACCCAGATGCTGGACCTGTCGATCCGTAACGTGACTGACGCCTCGCGCTTCGACGCCTCCATCGGCGACGCCTACAACGCGGTCGGCTACGCCGAGCAGTTCTCGATCCGCGGCTTCGCCCTCGACAACGCCACGAGCTACCGCAAGGACGGCATCGCTATTCCCGCGGACACCCAGATCCCGCTCGAGAACAAGGAGCGCATCGAAGTCCTGCGCGGCCTGGCCGGCCTGCAGGCGGGCGTGGCCGCGCCGGGCGGCATGGTCAACTTCGTCACCAAGCGCCCGACGAACGCGCTGCTCCGCTCGGCCCTGGTGGAAGTGAGCGAGCGCGGCACCCTGCACGGATCGATCGACCTGGGCGGCCGCTTCGAGGACCGCCGCTTCGGCTACCGCATCAATGCCGCTGCCGAAGACCTGAAGTCCTATGTGCGCGGCGCCGACGGCGAGCGCCAGTTCGTGTCCGGCGCTTTCGACTGGCAGATCAGCCCCGACGCGCTGCTGCAGCTGGACTTCGACCACCAGCACAAGTCGCAGATCACCGCGCCCGGCTACCAGCTGCTGCGCAACGAGGTGCTGCCCACCGGGATCTCGGCCAAGACCCTGCTGAACGACCAGCCCTGGACCAAGCCGGTGGACACCGACAGCAGCAACCTGGGCCTGCGCTTCGAATACCGCCTCAGCCCTGACTGGACCGCGCGATTTACCGCCAACAAGCACTGGTTCAAGCGCGACGACTACACGGCCTTCCCCTACGGCTGCAGCAATGAAGGCGACGGCTTCTATCCGGGCTACTGCTCGAACGGCGACTACGACGTCTACGACTACCAGAGCGTCGGCGAGCGCAAGAGCCCGTGGGGCGCGCAGGCGCTGCTGCAGGGCCGCTTTGCCCTAGGTGCCGTACGCCACACCTTGAGCGTCGGCGGTGCCGTGTCGGAGCGCCACGACAGCTTCGGCGAATACGTCTACGACTACGCCGGCTCCAGCAACATCTACAAGAATCAGATCGTCGATCCGGCGCCGGGCAATCCGCGCACCGGCCCGGTGATGGAGCGCCGCAACGACCGCGAAAGCGCCCTGTTCGTGCAGGACGTGGCCACGCTGTCCGAGCAGTTCACGCTGCACACCGGCCTGCGCTGGGTCAAGCTCAAGCGCGACGAGCTGGCCGAGATCGACCAGGGCTGGGTGCACGCGAACGATTCCTTCGTGCTGCCGAGCGTGGCGCTGGTCTACAAGCCGGCGCGCGACTGGAGCGTCTACGGCTCGCTGAGCCACGGCCTGCAGCATGGCGGCATCGCCGAGATGGGCACCGCCAATGAAGACAGCGTGCTGCCGCCGAGCCGTTCGAAGCAGGTGGAGGTGGGCGTCAAGGGTGTGGTCAACAATGCGCTGATGCTGTCGGCCGCGCTGTTCGACATCAAGCAGGGACTGGAGTACGTCAACGGCGCCAACGTCTTCGTGCGCGCCGGCGAGCAGCGCCATCGGGGCGCCGAGTTCACGGCCCAGGGCAAGGTGAATGCGGACCTGAACTACAGCCTGTCGCTGATGGCGCTCGATGCCAAGCAGACCGGCACCGGCGACGCCGGCGTCGAAGGCAAGCGCGTGACCAACGTGCCGGAATTCCGTTCGACGGCCTGGGTGGAATATGCGGTGCCGGCGCTCTCCGGCCTGAAGGTGGACGCGCTGTGGCAGTACTCGGGCAGCAAGGCCTTCGATCCGGCCAACCGTGCGGTCGTTCCGAGCTATCACGTGGCCGGCCTGGGCGCCTCGTACGCGCTGCGCGTGGGCGGCATGAGCACCATTCTGCGCGCCCGCGTCGACAACGTGTTCGACAAGTTCTACTGGCGCGACGTGACGCAGTCGCTGGGCGGCTACCTGCTGCCGGGCGCGCCGCGGACCTTCCGCCTGTCGGCGCAGTTCGACTTCTAAGCGATCCCGCGTTCCTAGGTTTCGTAGGGTGGGCGGGTTTCCGCCCATGCTGTGATCGTTACCAGGAGAATACGCGCGCGGACTGATCTGGCAGGATTTGACCGCGTGGGCGGGAGACCCGCCCACCCTACGGGAAGCGCTAATCCCGCCGTGTTTAGTCAGCCAGATCGGCCAGCTTGCCCAGGCAACGCCGCTGGAAGCCGTTCAGGCCCGTCATGACGAAGCTGTCCTCGGGCTCGATCACAGCGGCATCGAGCAGCAGGCGCAGCTTGGCAATGCGGTCGCCCTGGGCCATCGCCTGCGCCGTGTTCGACCCGTCCCGTTCGCCCGCCTGCGCGATCGCCTCGACCACCTCGGGCGGGAACTCCCAGTGCTTGGCGATCACCGCGGACAAATGGCGGCTGGCGGCGAACAGTTCGAGCCCGAAGGTGCCGGAGCCCGGTACCTTGCCTTCGCACTTGCGGTCGGCCACCTGGAATGCGACCTGCAGGCCGACGTTCTGCATCAGGCCCGCCAGGTAGGATTCGAAAACGCCGGCGGACAGCCCCGGCGCCATCACGCTGGCCGCAAACGCGCAGCGCTCGGAGTGGCGCCAGACGTTCGGCGCCACCTGGCGCGCCACGCCCTGCACCTTCACCCGGATCAGCGGACGGATCGCGATCCGCGCCAGCAGCATGCGCAGGCCGTTCAGGCCCAGCATGGTCACTGCGCCGTCCAGCGTCTCGATCGGCGTGGCCGGGCGATAGTAGGCGCTGTTCGCTTCGCGGATCACTTCCGCCACCAGCACCAGGTCGCGCCCCACCTCGGCCGACAGCGCCGCCGTGGAGATGTTCTCGTCCGAGAGTGCGCCCAGCAGCTGGGTCACCAGTTCCGGCACGCGCGGCACCAGTCCCGACGCGCTCTCCGGATCGTCCGCCAGTGCGCGCACTTCCGCAAGGATCTCGGCTTCCATTTCGGGGCTGGCGTTGGTGCCGCTCGAGGCGACCAGCCAACGGTAAAAGGCGGAGTCGACGTCCGCCGCCATGTCTTCTTCGCTGACCGCCGCCAGGTCGGCAGCGATGACAGCGTCAGTCTCCTTGTCGGCTCCGCCGAGCAAGCGGCCAATCCATTTTTTCACAGGGCACCGCCATTTTTATTGTAAACACAGAAAACTATTTTAATACTAATAGGCAACAAATAGTAAATTGAGAAAAGTATTTCCTGTATCTAGATCAATAGCGAGGCTTAATGCCGCTATGCCGCCGGGGTGCCCAGCAGCGCTTCCACCTGCGCCATCCGCTGCCCGAGCGGGCCCGCCAGCAGCACATAGGGGATCGCACGCTGCTCCAGGGTCTCGAGCAGCATCCGGTGCACCTTCTGACGCACTTCTTCCGATTCGCGCTGCAGGCCGTCCGGTTCCCAGGGGCTGTCGGGCGCGGTGACGAAGGTCCAGGCGTAGTCGTGGCTGCTATCCAGGCGCGCCAGCTGCGGGTCCACGCGCCCCCAATACTGGCGGCTGTACAGCGCCGTCATCAGGGGCGTGGTGTCGCAGAACAGGAAGCGCGTCGCGCGCCCCGCGGCGGCGTCCTCGCGTTGGCGCTGGGTGCGCGCGATTGGATACTGGTCGCTCTCGAAGGGCACGCGGGCATGCGTGTCGACGAATTCGCGCAGGTATTCCGGCACCCACACAGTGCCGTAATGCGCCGCCAGGCTTTCGGCCAGGGTCGACTTGCCGGAGGATTCGGCGCCGAGGATCGCGACGCGCAGCACAGCTGCGCTCATGCATCCCTCCGCGCGATGTTCGACCAGGCGCGCCAGCCGGTCCAGGCCAGCACCACGAACACCGCATACAGGATCGCGGTCAGGGTCAAGCCCTTGTAGACGTACAGGCCGACGTACAGCACGTCCACCACGATCCACACCAGCCAGTTCTCGACCTTCTTTCGCCCCAGCAGAAGCTGGCCCACCAGGCTGCCCGCGGTCAGGAAGCCGTCCGCGTGCGGCACGTCGGTGTCGGTGAGGTGGTCCAGGAAGCTCGAGAGCAGCACGAAACCCAGCAGCCAGCCGGCGATGGCCCAGCCCCAGGCCGCGCGCTTCAGGCGCGTCACGACCAGCTCCTGTTCGCCGGCGCCGTGCAGCCACTGGTACCAGCCCCACACCGAGGCCGCGATGAACACGAACTGCAGGCCCATGTCGCCGTACAGCCTGGCCTCGAAGAACACGGCGGCATAGGTTGCCGAGGAAGCGATCGAGAACAGCCAGGCCCAGTGCTTCTGGCGGATGTTCAAGGCCACGGTGGTCACCGCCAGCAGGAAGGAGATGAGTTCGAGCGGCGTGGTGCTGAAACCGAGGACGGCGAGCGGTTCGTTCATGCGGGGTGGGATGGAAGGTCAGCAGGCGATTATGGCCACTGGCGGCGGAATGCGCAAGCCGGACCGTCCGGATCCGGACACCATTGCCCGCAGCCGGGCGGCGCCCCCGCTTCCCATGCCCTACTGCAGGGGCAAGCGGGGCTGGCACGGCCCTTGCAATAGCAAGAGAAACAACCATCACAAGGCATCATGGACCGCGCTCTCGACCCCGCATTCACCCAGCGCCGCCAGCGCACCCGCATCCTCTTCGGCGTACTGCTCCTGGCCGGGATCGTGCTGGCCACGTGGTTTCTCAACCGCGCGCTGCGTCCCAGCGTGGCGGCGTCCGACATCGTGGTGTCGGCGGTGCGCCGCGGCGACGTCGCCAACACGATCAATGCCAGCGGCGTGGTGATCCCGGTGCACGAGGAAGTCGTCGCCAGCCCGGTGGTCAGCCGGGTCGCCCGCGTCCATGCGAAGCCGGGCCAGCAGGTCAAGGCCGGCGAGCTTCTGCTGGAGCTGGACGACCGCGACATCCGCCTCGCCCTCGACGCGCTGCGCGAGCAGCTCGCGCAGCAGGAGAACCGCATCGTCAGCCTCAAGCTGGAACTGGCTCAGAAGCACAAGCAGCTCCTGGCCGGCATCGAGCTGCTGGAACTCGACCTGCTGTCGAGCCGCGCCCTCAATGAGCGTAACCAGAAACTGCGCCAGAGTGGCCTGGTCTCGGGCGAGAACCTGCTGGCGGGAGAACTGGCCGTCAAGCGCGCCGAGATCCAGCTGCGCCAGCAGCGCGAACTGATCGCCGACAGTCGCAGCACGACCGCCACCAGCATTGCCGCGGCCACCCTGCAGAAGGACATCCTGCAAAAGCAGATCGCCCAGCAGGAACGCATGCTGGCCCAGGCCCGCGTGAGCGCCCCCTTCGCCGGCATGCTGACATCGCTGGTGCAGGACGAAGGCGCCAGCGTCGCCGCTGGCCAGCTGCTGGCGCGGGTCTCGGAGATGAACAACTACCGGGTCGAAGCCACGCTGTCGGACTTCCACGCGCGCGCCCTTAGCCCGGGACAGGCGGTGCGGGTCGAGCAGAACGGCGAAACCCTGGAGGGACGCGTACACACCATCCTGCCCGAGATCCAGAACGGCACCGTCAAGCTGCTGGTAGACCTGAAAGAGCCGCACCACCCGCTGCTGCGCAACAAGATGCGGGTCGACGTCAACATCGTCACCGCGAACAAGAGCGGCACGCTGGTGCTCGACAGCGGCGCCGCCTTCAACGGCAGCGGGCGCCAGGACGCCTTCGTGGTGGCCGACGGCGTGGCGCGCCGCACCACCCTGCAGCTGGGCAGCAGCGATGGCAAGCTGGTCGAAGTCGTGTCGGGCGCGCGTGCGGGCGAACGCTTCATCGTGTCCGACACCAAGGCCTTCGCCAATCTGGACACCATCCGCATCACGAACTAACGAACGAAAGAACAACCAAGGGGAATGTCATGATCAAACTGAACAAGGTCAGCAAGACCTACCGCACCGACAAGGTGGAGACGCTGGCGCTGAAGGATGTCGACCTGCACGTCAAGAAGGGGGAATTCGTCGCCATGATGGGGCCCAGCGGCTGCGGCAAGAGCACCCTGCTGAACCTCATCGGCCTGCTCGACCGGCCCGGCCAGGGCAGCGTCGAGGTCGAAGGGGTGCCCGTCACGCGCTACCGCGACAAGCAGGTAGCAAGCCTGCGCAACCAGACCTTCGGCTTCATCTTCCAGAGCTTTCACCTGATCCCCGACCTGCGCGTGATCGACAACGTCGAGCTGCCGCTCCTGTACCGCAGCATGGGGGCGGGCGAGCGCCGGCGCCTGGCGCGCGAGGCGCTGGAAAAGGTCGGCCTGGGCGCGCGCATGGACCACTACCCCAACCAGCTGTCCGGCGGCCAGCAGCAGCGCGTCGCGATTGCGCGCGCCATCGTCGGCCGCCCGCAGGTGCTGCTGGCCGACGAACCGACCGGTAACCTGGACAGCAAGATGGGCGAGGAAGTGATGGACATCCTGCTCAAGTTGAACCTTGAGGGCACGACGGTGGTGATGGTCACCCACGACGAACGCGAAGCGCGCCGCACCAACCGCATCGTGCGCGTGTTCGACGGCCAGCTGGTCGCATAAGGAGGGTCCCATGCTACGTAACTACCTCCTGACCGCATGGAAGGTCTTCATGCGGCGCAAGCTGTTCACCCTGATTAACCTGCTGTGCATCGTGCTGACACTGGTGGTGCTGATGGTCGTCGCCTCCCTGCTCGAGACGGCCTTCCGTCCCTCCGGCGTCGAGGGCAAGAGCGAACGCTTCCTGCAAGTCTTTGCCATGCGCATGGAAAGCCCGAAGCGCGACAGCACCAGCACCTCGCCGCTCGGCTACAAGCTGATCGACAAGTACCTCAAGCCCATGCCCGGCGTCGAGCGCGTTTCGGCGGTCACGATGCCGCAGGCGGTTTCGGTCTACCAGGGCGACAGCGTGAGCGAGCTGCAAATGCGCCACGCCGACGCCGACTACTGGAAGATCCTCGACTTCCGCCTCCTGGCGGGACGCCTGCCGACCGCCGCCGACGACGCGGCCGGGCGCCACATCGCGGTCCTGAACGAGAGCAGTGCGCGCCGCCTGTTCCCGGGCACGCCGCAGGTTGCCATCGGCCAGCGCCTGGACGTGCGCGGCCAGTCCTTCGAAATCGTCGGCGTGGTGGGCGACGCCATGCACCTGAACGCCTTCGCCGACATCTGGGCGCCGATCACCACCTGGGCCTCGTCGGATTACCGCAATCAGCTGACCGGGCCCTTTGTCGCACTGATCCTGGCCCATCGCGCAGGCGACCTGCCGCGCATCCAGCGCCAGGTCGAGACGATCGCGAACGGCGTGGTGCACGACGATCCGACCCAGTGGAAAACGATCCGCTTCTGGGCCGACAGCAAACTGGACCTGTTCGCCCGCATGACGATCGGCAGCACCGAGCACGCCGATTCGAGCGCCAGCGTCCTGCTGGCCATCATCGGCAGCGCCATGCTGGTCTTCATGCTGCTGCCGGCCCTGAACCTGGTCAACCTGAACACCGGCCGCATCCTCGAGCGGCGCGCCGAGATCGGCGTGCGCAAGGCGTTCGGGGCCACCAGTGCCCAGCTGGCGCTGCAGCTGGTGGTCGAGAACGTGCTGCTGTGCCTTGCCGGCGGCCTGCTGGCCCTGGGGGCCACCGCCCTGGTACTGGCTTGGCTCGAACAGAGCCAGCTGATCCCCTACCTCGAGGTCGACATCAACCTGGCCGTATTCGGCTGGGGCATGCTGATCGCCGCCGTCTTCGGCCTGGTCTCCGGCGTGCTGCCCGCCTGGAAGATGTCGCGCCTCGACCCCGTCCACGCCCTGAAGGGAGCTGCCTGATGTTCCGCCATTTGTTGAAATTGACCTGGAGACGCAAGTCCAGGAACCTGATGCTGAGCCTCGAGATCCTGATCGCCTTTGCGATCGTGTTCGGCGTCGCGGCCTTTGGCATCCGCTATGCGCAGCTGTACCGGATGCCGCTCGGCTTCGCTAGCGCGGACTTGTGGTCGGTGACGCTGAACGTGGGCGACGAGCAGCAGACCCGTCTCGAGCAGGCCGTGTACGACAACCTGCGCCGCGGCCTGGCCGAACTGCCGGAAGTGCGCGACGTGGCCTTCGTCAGCTTTGGACCCTATTCCAGCTCGACCATCTCGACCGACCTGAGGCGCCCCGCCAAGGACGGCAGCAAGGGCAAGTCGGTGAAAACAGAGATGCTCGACACCGACGACGATGCCGCCCGCGTGCTGGGACTGAAGTTGGTCGAGGGGCGCTGGTTCTCGGCGCTGGACAACGGCAACGCGGACCGCACGGCCGTCATCAACCGCCGCCTGGCCGAGGCCATGTTTCCCGGCGAGCGCGCGGTCGGCCAGCGCATCGAGGCCAACGAAGGCCCCGGCGTCACCCGCGGCTACCGCGTGGTGGGTGTGGTCGATGCCTACCGGCCGAAGGGTGAACTGTCGTCGCCGGTGAACTTCGCCTTCACCCGTTTCGAGGCCGGCAAGAACGACCGCGACGCCCGCACCATCGTACTGCGGGTGGCGCCCGGCACGGAGCGCGCTTTCGAAAAGCGCCTGAACGCCCGCCTGAAACTGATCCACAACGACTGGACCTACGGGATCAGTCCCTTGTCGGCCGAACGCGGCACCATGCTCAAGAGCTATGTGACGCCGCTGGTGGTGGTTGGCATCATCGCCGCCTTCATGCTGGTGATGGTCGCCTTCGGCCTGTTCGGCGCATTGTGGCAGAACACCACCCAGCGCATCCCCGAGATCGGCCTGCGCCGCGCGATCGGCGCCAGCGCGACCCAGATCTACCGCCAGATCGTGCTAGAACAGTTCCTGCTCAGCTCCGTCGCGATCGCCCTTGGCTTGGCCCTACTGGTGCAGCTGCCGCTCACGGGGGTGCTGGGAGAGAGCCTGAACTGGATGGTGTTCCTGGCGGCCGCCGGCCTGTCGATGGCGGCGATCTATCTGCTATCCTTGCTGTGCGCCCTGTATCCGGGCTGGCGCGCCAGCCGCCTGAGCCCGAGCGACGCACTGCATTACGAATAGATCGAGGAACACACCGACAATGGAAGCATCCCGCCCTCCGCGCATCCTGGTCGTCGACGACGACGGCGCGGTCCAGGTCTCGTTGGCCCTGCTGCTCAAGCAATCCGGTTTCGACGCGCTGTGCTGCGACGGACCCGCCGCCGCCCTCGACCTGCTCGCCCGCGAGCCGGTCGACCTGGTCCTGCAGGACATGAACTTCTCGCTGCAGACCAGCGGCGCCGAAGGCCTGGCGCTGCTGGCCGAGATTCGCAAGCAGTACCCCACCGTGCCGGTGCTCCTGATGACGGCTTGGGGTTCGATCGCGCTGGCGGTCGCCGGCATCAAGGCCGGCGCCGCCAACTTCTTCACCAAGCCCTGGGACAACGCCCAGCTGGTGGACCTGATCCAGGCCACGCTGGAGCTGGGCACGCTTGACGCCGCGGGCCCGGGCCGCAAAGCGCTCGATAGTCAATTCGACTTTCATGGAATCGTCGGCGAACATCCCAGGCTGCTGCGGGTGCTGGCCACCATCGGCCAGGTGGCGCGCACCCGGGCGCCCGTGCTGATCCTGGGCGAGAGCGGCACCGGCAAGGAGCTGGTGGCCGACGCCATCCACCACAACAGCCCACGCGTGGACCAGGCCATCGTCAAGATCAACATGGGCGCGGTCACGCCGACCCTGTTCGAGAGCGAGATGTTCGGCCACGTGCGCGGCGCCTTCACCGACGCGCGCAGCGACCGCAAGGGCCACATCGCCTGCGCCGACGGCGGCACCCTGTTCCTCGACGAGATCGGCGAACTCAATCGCGGCGACCAGGTCAAGCTGCTGCGCGTGCTGCAGGACCAGCGCTACCAGCCGGTCGGCGCCAGCCGCAGCGAGCAGGCCGACATCCGCGTGGTGTCCGCCACCAACCGCGAGCTGGCCGAACTGGTGGCCAGCGGCGACTTCCGCGAAGACCTGTTCTACCGCCTGAACCTGATCACGATCCGCCTGCCGCCGCTGCGCGAGCGGCGCAGCGACATCCCCCTGCTGGCACGCCATATCGCGGCCGGCGTGGCCGACAGCTACGGCCTGGGCGAGGTCACGCTCAGCCCTGGTGCGCTCGACTGGCTGGGCGCGCAGCCCTGGCCGGGCAACATCCGCCAGCTCAAGCAGACCCTCGAACGCACCCTGCTCCTGGCCGGCAAGTCCCAACTCACCCAGCACGACTTTGCCGCCGCCGGCAGCCTGGACGACGCCGGCGGCGCACCGAAGCTCGGCCTGGACGGGATGACGCTGGAGCAGGTCGAACGGCGCATGATCGAACAGGCGCTCGACCAGCATGGCGGCAACATCACGCGCGTGGCCAAGGCGCTCGGTCTGTCGCGCACCGCGCTGTACCGCCGCCTGGAGCGGCACGGCCTGGCGGAATCGGACGCCGGGGCCGAGGAATGACGCTACGCCAGCGGCTAGGCGCCTACCTCTTCGCCCTGCACCTGCTGCTGTTCGTGGCCGCCGGTTTCCTGCTGATCGAACAGCCACTGCTGTTCGTCGGCGCCGAAGCCCTGCTGCTGGCCAGCCTCGTCCTCGGCTTCGCACTGGTGCGGCGCGCGCTGGAACCGCTCGGCTACACGCGCCGTTTCCACGACCTGCTGCAAGACCAGAACTACGCCAACCGCCTGGCCGCTCCCGGCTCGCCCGAACTGGAAGAGCTGGTCGGCATGTTCAACACCATGCTGGCGGCCCTCCACCGCGAGCGCCTGGCCGTGGGCGAGCAGCAGGGCTTCCTCGACCGCCTGCTCGAAGCGACGCCGAACGCGGTGCTGGTCTTCGATTTCGACGGCGCCATCAGCCTGGTCAACGCCAGCGCGGTGGCGCAGCTGGGCCTCGCCGAGCCCGAGGGCAAGCCGCTGGCGGCCTGGCTCGAAGGCAGCGCGCCCCTCGCCGCCGGACTCGACACGCGCAGCCGCGAACGCAGCCTCGACCTGATCGCGCAGCTCGACGCCCTGCCGCCCGGCGACATCCGCATGCTGACCGATCTCGATGGCCGGCGCTTCCGCGCCCAGCGCGGCCAGTTCTTCGATCGCGGCTTCGCGCGCCACTTCCTGATGCTGGAAGAGCTGACGGCGGAACTCGAGGATTCCGAGCGCGCCACCTACGCCCGGCTGGTGCGGGTGCTGGCGCACGAGGTCAACAACACGGTCGCAGCCACGCGCTCGGTGCTCGATTCCCTGCTCTATTACCGCAGCCAGCTGCGGGACGCCGACGCCCAGGACTTCACCACCGCCATCGAAGCGGTCAAGCGCCGCAACGTCAGCCTGGGCGAATTCATCGACCGCTTCACGCGGGTGGTCAAGATGCCGGCGCCGGAACTGCGCCCGGCCAACTTGCGCGCCATCGTCGACGACATCCTGTGGCTTAACCGCGAACAGTGCGCGCGCGCCGGCATCCGGCTCGGTTGGCGCCGCTGCGACGAGGTCCCCGCGCAGCCGCTGGACACCGGCTTGATGGAGGCGGCGCTGCTGAACATCGTCAAGAACGCGATCGAGGCGGTGCTGGCCCGCCAGGCCCTGGGGGTCGCGGGCGGCCACGTCGAGCTCACGCTGGAACGGCAAGATGGCGAAACCGTGCTGGCGGTCCTCGATTCGGCCGACCTGCTCGGTGAAATCGCGCCGCGCCAGCTGTTTACGCCCTTCTTCACCACCAAGCAGGGCGGCCAGGGCATCGGCCTGATGTTCGTGCGCGAAGTCCTGATGCGGCACGGCTTCAGTTATTCGCTCGGCTCCACGGGCCACGGCGAGACGCGCTTCGAGATCCGCTTCCCAACCGCCCAATAAAAACCGCCGCGGGATCACTCCGGCGGCGGCTTCTTGATCAAGCATTCGATTACTTCTTAGGATACTTGATCGTCATTTCCTTGAGCAGGTTGTCGGCACGGTCGACTTCCTTCATCACCCACAGCATGTAGCGGATGTCGACGTGGATCGCGCGCGTGATGGCGCTGTCGAAGTACCAGTCCTTGGTGATCGATTCATAGGTCGAATCGAAGTTCAGGCCCACCAGTTCGCCGCGTTTGTTCATGACGGCCGAACCCGAATTGCCACCGGTGGTGTCGGCGCTCGACAGGAAGTTCACCGGCACGGTACCCAGCACCGGATCCTTGAACACGCCGTAGCGTTTGCCCTTGATCGCTTCGAGCAGCGGCGCCGGGGCGATGAACGGATCCTTGCTGGTGGCCTTCTCGACGATGCCCTCCACGGTCGTGAACGGACCCTTGACCAGGCCGTCGCGCGGCGTATACGGCGCCACGGTGCCGTAGGTCACGCGCAGGGTCGAGTTGGCGTCCGGGTAGACCGGCTTGCCCTGCGACCTCTTCCAGGCGATGACGGCGGACATGTACTGCGGGATCACGCGTTCCAGGTTGCCATCGATCTCGTTGCGGCGGTTCTCCAGCGCCAGCCCGGTCTCGTGCAGGCGCACGGCCAGCTGGATGAAGGGGTCGTTCGACTTGCGGAAGGCGTCGACATCCTTGCCGATCCAGGCCAGGCGCTTGGCGGTGTCGGCCAGTTCGGTCGACTTGTACATGGCGTTGAGCGCGTTCGGCCCCGGCAGCAGCGCGTCCAGGCCCTGCGGATGCAGCCTGGCGTCGATGCGGCTGTAGCGCGCCAGTGCGGCGCCCCAGCGGGCTTCGTCGACGTTCGGCACGAAGGACTGTTCGAGGCGGGTCAGGCGCGCCTTGATAAAGGACAGGTCGCGTTCCTGGTAGCCGGCTTCGCGCTGGGCGTCCGGCTTCTGGCGCTCGAGCGCCAGGCGGTACAGGGTGCGCGCGCTTTTCAGCAGGTCGCTATGGGTGGCTTCCAGCCAGGCGGCTTCCTGGCGCGAAGCGGCCATGTCCTGTGCGATCACGCCGTCCAGGTCCGCCAGCAGGTTCTTCGATCCGCTGCCGCCATGCTGCTTGTGCCAGGTGCGGAATTCGGCGTCCTGCACGTCCTTGATCGCCGCGATGTCCTTGCGCGCGAAGCCGTCCAGCAGGCCCTGGGTTTTCTTGAGCACGTTGTTCAGGCTCTTGGCGACGCTGGCGTAGCGCACGTCCCAGGCCGGGTTGCCCATGGTGGCGGCCGAAATCACCGACAAGTCGGCGGTGATGCTCGCCACCTTGGCCGGGAAGTCGACGTCGCGCGCGAAGCGGATCTCCGACGGCAGCTTGTAGCGGCTGGTGCGGCCCGGGTAGCCGGCCAGCAGGATCGGATCGCCGTTCTTCAGGCCTTCGGCGGAGACCACCAGGAAGTCCTTCGACTTGTACGGCACGTTGTTCGGCGACGGATCCGCCGGCCGGCCGTCGGGACCGACGTAGGCGCGCAGGAAGGAGAAGTCGCCGGTCTGGCGCGGCCACTCGTAGTTGTCGATGTCGCCGCCGAAGTTGCCGATACGGTCGGACGGCGCGTACACCAGGCGCACGTCGCGGATCATCAGCTGCTTGATGCGGTAGTACTCGAGGCCGCGATGGAAGGCCGGCACCGAGCAGCGCGTGGACTTATCAAGCTCGCATTCGGCCACGAGGGCCTTGATGCGCGACTCGACCAGCTCGTGGCGTTCGCGGCCCGACATGCTCGGGCTCAGGCCCTTGAGCACGCGGTCGGTCACGTTCTCGACCTTCTCGGTCACGTACACCAGGGTGTTCGGACCGCCCGGCAGTTCCTCGGCGCGGGTCTTGGCCAGGAAGCCGTTGACGATGTAGTTCTTTTCCGGGGTCGCGTTACGCTGGACCGCGCCGTAGGCGCAGTGGTGGTTGGTGACGATCAGGCCGTTCGGGGACACGAAGGACGCCGAGCAGCCGCCCAGCGAGACGATCGCGCTCATCGGGTGCTTGGTCAGGTCGGCCAGCTTCTCGGCCGGGATGGTGATGCCGATGCGTTTGAGTTCGGATTTGAGTTGCGGCAGCTGGTGCGGTTGCCATTGGCCTTCGTCGGCGACAGCGAATGTCGCGACGCCCATCAGGGCGACAGGCAGAACAAACGATTTGAACAAAGTAGACCCCAGGTGAATAAAATGCAGCCGGGAGTATAAATTGTTATATGTATGTCGGGGTCGTTTTTTGGCGTAATGACGGGCTGCCGCGCCCTGCGGAACGGCAGCCCTTGACGCTTACTTCTGCTTGCGGCGGCGCGCGGCGAAACCGAGCGCGCCGAGGCCCAGCAGGGCCAGGCTGGCCGGTTCCGGCACCTGGCTTGCTGCGGTCTCGAAGTTGAAGGTGGTCGCTTCTTCGCCGGCGAAGCCGATGCGGGCGTTGTCGATGAAGCCACGGAAGGTGCCGGCCCAGCCGGAACCGATGCCGAACTCGATGCCCAGGATCGCGGTGGAGGCGCTCAGCTGGTCGTAGGATGCCACGTTCTGCGCATTCGGCGCCATGCCCGACGCCCAGTTTGCCAGCGTCATGTCGTAGTCCTCGACCGTGTAGCCCGGCGAGAACTGGCGCTGCCAGAAGTACTGGTTTTCCAGGCTGCTCGACACCCACTGGTTCTGCAGGGTCGTACCGTTGTAGACCTGTTCCCAGATCAGGTAGCCCCGGTCTTCCGTGGTCGCGGCATTGCCGTCGGCGTCATAGAGCAGGCGCATGGCCGGCGCCAGGTGTTCAGCCGAGGTGCCGGGTGCGCGGAACCAGTCGAAGCCGATGGAATTGACGTTGCCCAGCGTGCGGTTGTTCACGAAACCCCAGGTGTAGGCGTAGTCGGCCTTGCCGCTGGCGTCGGTGGAGGACATTTCGACCGAACCATTGCCGCTGCGCGGGTTGGCGCTGGTGATGCCGGCGAAGGTTGTCGAGGTGTAGCCGGTCGAGACGTCGCGATAGTTGGTCAGGTACCAACTGTTGAGGGTCGGCGCGTTCGACACGCTGGTGACGGTGACGGTGGCAGCCTGGGCGGCGCCTGCGCCGAGCAGGGCGAGAACGACGGCGGAACGAAGCAGCGATTTCATGGCATTCCCCTAGTTTTAGTTGTAACGCCATGGGCTATGCAAAATGGATGCCAGGAAAAGCGCATTGAGGAAAATCAATAAGTTAGCTGCTTCGTTGTCACATCCGAGTGACCGACTGTCAAATTTCCCGACAGCTCATCCTTGTTCCTGGCCGACATGCCAGCCGCCGCCCAGCGACTGGATCAGCGCCACCGCCGCGGCCTGGCGATCCGCCTGCACCTGCACCAGCGAACGGCGCGCGCTCAGCGCCGTGGCCTGGGCCTGCACCACCTCCGAATAGCTGACCTGGCCGGCGCGGTAGCGGTTCAGGATCTGCTGTTCCACCCGGTCGGCGGCCTCGGAGGCCACGCGGCGCAGTTCCTGTTGCTGCTCCAGCACGCGCACGGCGGTCAGCTGGTCTTCGACGTCGGCAAAAGCGCTCAGTACCGTCTGGCGGTAGCGCGCGACCGCCGCCTGGTGACGGGCCTCGGCGCCGGCCACGCTGGCGCGGGTGGCGCCGGCATTGAAGATCGCCTGCGCCGCCGACAGGCCGAAGGACCAGGTCGCGTTCGAGGCCGAGAACAGGTCCCCTACCCGGCTGCCGCCGGTGCCCAGCGAGGCCGAGAGGCCGATGTTCGGGAAGTAGGCCGCGCGTGCGATGCCGATTTCCGCGTTGGCGGCGGCGACGTCGCGTTCCGCCGCGGCGATGTCCGGACGGCGCTGCAGCAACGTGGACGGCACGCCCACTGGCACCGCCGGCACCGTCATGCGCCAGTCGGATAGCGGCGCCAGCGTGAATTCGGCCGGCGCCTTGCCGACCAGGACCGCGATGGCGTGCTCGAACTGGGCGCGCTGGCGCGCCAGGGACAAGGCATCGTTGCGGGCGTTGGCCAGCTGTGTCTCGGACTGCAGCACGTCGGTGCGCGCGATGATGCCGACGTTGAAGCGGTTCTGGGTGATCTGCAGCTCGCGCTCGTAGCCGGTGATGGTGCGATCCAGCAGCGCGCGCTGGGCGTCGAGGGCGCGGATGGTGAAGTAGTTGGCCGCGAGCTCGCCCTGGGCCGACAGACGCGCGCTGGCCAGGTCGGCGGCGGTGGCTTCAAGGCCGGCCTGGGCACTGGTGACGCCGGCGCGCAGGCGGCCCCACACGTCCGGCTCCCAGCTGCCGCCCAGGTTGAGGCGGTAGGCATTGTCGGCGCCCTGGCCGCGCACGCCGGAACGGTCGCCGCTCAGGTTCAGGTTCACGGTCGGGAACAGCGCGGCGCGCTGCTGCTGGACCAGGGCGCGCGCCTGCGCGTAGTTGGCGACCGCCACCGCCACGTTCTGGTTCGAGACCTCGACACTGGCCGCCAGATCGTTCAGCACCGGATCCTGGAACAGCTGCCACCAGGGCCCGCGCTCGAGGGCATCGGCGGGCGCCGCCGGCACCCAGCCCTGCGCCTCCTTGAAGGCCAAGGGCTCGGGCGTCGACGGGCGCTGGTAGGCGGGACCGACGGCGCAACCCGCAAGCAGGCTGGCGGCAAGGGCGATGGTGGTCAGGCGATGGATGGTCAGGGTACGCATGGGCTTCATCATTTTGCGGGAATCGGTTCGTCGTGGTCGGCGTGGCGGGTCAGCTCGTGCTCGTCGGCCTTCTTGGTGCGCAGCTTGTCGAGCAGGACGTAGACCACCGGCGTGGTGAGCAGGGTCAGGAGCTGGCTGGCGATCAGGCCGCCGATGATGGCGATGCCGAGCGGACGGCGCAGCTCCGAGCCTTCGCCGAAGCCGATCGCGAGCGGCAGCGCGCCGAGGGCGGCGGCCAGGGTGGTCATCAGGATCGGGCGGAAGCGCAGGATGCAGGCTTCGCGTACCGCTTCCACCGCAGACAGGCCGCGCGCGCGCTCGGCCTCGAGGGCGAAGTCGATGATCAGGATCGCGTTCTTCTTCACGATACCGATGAGCAGGAAGACCCCGATCAGCGCAATGATGGAAAACTCCATCCGGAACAGCAGCAGCGCCAGCACCGCGCCGACGCCGGCCGAAGGCAGCGTGGACAATACCGTCACCGGATGGACCAGGCTTTCGTACAGGATGCCGAGCACGATGTAGATGACGATGATGGCGGCAAGGATCAGCATCGGCTGTTCCTTGTTCGACTCCTGCGCCGCGCGCGCCGTGCCCTGGAAGCTGCCGCGCACATTGGTCGGCATGCCGATCTCGGCCTCGGCCTGCTTCACCGCGTTCTGGCCGTCTTCCAGGTTGTAGCCCTCGGCCAGGTTGAAGGACACCGTGGTCGCCAGTTCGCCGTCCTGGTGGTTGACCGAGGTCGGCGTCGCGCTTTCCGCGAAGCTGGCGATGGCCATCAGCGGCACCATCGTGGTGGCGCTGGACGACAGGGCCGAACCGCTGGACGGGTCGCGCGCGGCCGTCAGGTTGGATGGCGTGGATGGCGTGCCGGTCGCAGACTGGGTAGTGGAACCGGACTGCGTGGTGGTGCCAGCGCCAGCGCCGGCGCTCGTCGTGCCCGTCCCCGTGCTGCTCGACGCGCCCGATCCGCCACCCCCGCGCGCCGGCACGTAGACGTCGCGCAGGGCTTCCGGCGACTGTGCGTAGCGCTGGGCCACGCCCATGATCACGTGGTACTGGTTCAGCTCATCGTAGATGTTCGCCACCTGGCGCTGGCCGAAGTTGTTGTACAGGGCATTGTCGACGTCGCGCGTGCTGATGCCCAGGCGCGAGGCGGTGTCCTTGTCGATGGTGACGAAGGTTTCGACGCCGTTCTCGGCCTGGTCGGTATCGACGTCCACCAGGGCCGGCTGGCGCTTCATGGCTTCCGACAGGCGCGTGGCCCACTGCTTCAGGTCGGTCGCGTTGTCGCTCTTGAGGGTGTACTGGTAAGTGGAGTTGCTGGAGCGTCCGCCCATGCGCAGGTCCTGCACCGGGTTCAGGAAGATCGACACCCCGGTCACGCGCGCCAGCCGCGGACGCAGGCGCGCGATCACGGCCTGGCCGGTATCGCCCTCGGCACGTTCGCTGACCGGTTTCAGGTTGATGAACATGAAGCCGCCGCCGGCCCGTCCGCCGCCGGTAAATGCGACTACCGTGTCGACCGCCGGGTCGCGCTTGATGATGTTCACCAGCTGGCGCAGTTTGCCCTGCATGGCCTGGAAGGAGATGCTCTGGTCGGCGCGGATGCCGCCATTGAGCTGGCCGGTGTCCTGCTGCGGGAAGAAGCCTTTCGGCGCGGCCGCGAACAGGTAGACGTTCAGGCCGACGACAAACGCCAGGATGAGCATCACCAAGAGCTTGCTGTCGAGCGCCCAGTCGAGCGAGTGCTCGTAGCCGCGCAGCACCTTGCCGAAGCCCTTTTCGGACCAGCGTGCGAGGCGCCCCGGCTTCTTCTCCTTGTCCTCCCGGCGCAGCAGCCAGGCGCACATCATCGGCGTGGTGGTGAGCGAGATCACCAGCGAAATCATGACGGCCGCCGACAGCGTCACCGCGAACTCGCGGAACAGGCGGCCCACCTGCCCGCCCATGAACAGCAGCGGAATGAACACCGCCACCAGCGACAGCGAGATCGACAGGACGGTGAAGCCGACTTCGCGCGCGCCCAGCAGGGCCGCCTTCATGCGGTCCATGCCCGATTCGATGTGGCGCGCCGTGTTTTCCAGGACCACGATGGCGTCGTCCACCACGAAGCCGGTGGCCACCGTGAGCGCCATCAGCGACAGGTTGTTCAGGCTGAAGCCCAGCAGGTACATGACGCCGAAAGTACCCAGCAGCGACACCACCGTTGCGGCCGCGGGGATGATGGTCGCGCGCAGGCTGCGCAGGAACACGCTCACCACCAGCACGACCAGCAGGATCGACAGCACCAGGGTGAACTCGATCTCGTGCAGCGAGCTGCGGATCGAGGTGGTGCGGTCGGACGCTACCTGCAGGGTAACGTCGCCCGGCAGCTGGGCCTGCAGCGACGGCAGCAGCGCGCGCACGCCATCCACGGTTTCGATGACGTTGGCGTCCGGCTGGCGCGTCACCAGCACGATCACTGCCGGCTGGCCGTTGAACAAGCCCAGGGTATTGACGTTCTCGACGCCGTCGATCACGTCGGCCACGTCGCGCAGGCGGATCGCCCCGCCGTCGCGCCAGGCCACCACCAGGTCGCGGTATTCGCTGGCCTGCGGCCGGCCCTCGCCCTTGGCGGTGGTCGGCTGCGAGTAGATCTGGAAGCGGTTGCCGGCGCCTTCGATCGCGCCTTTCGGGCGGTTCGCATTGGTGGCCTGGATCGCGGCGCGCACGTCCTCGCTCGACAGGCCGTATTTGTTCAGCGCATAGGGCAGCAGCTCGACCCGCACCGCCGGCAGCGAACCGCCGCCGATCTCGACCTCGCCCACGCCCTTCACCTGCGCCAGGCGCTGCTGGACCAGGTTCGAGACCGACTCGTAGATCTGGCCGGGCGAGCGGGTCCTGGAGGTGAGCGCCAGGATGATCACCGGCGCATCCGACGGGTTGGCCTTGCGGTAGGTCGGGTTGCTGCGCAAGGTGGCCGGCAGGTCGGCGCGCGCGGCATTGATCGCCGCCTGCACTTCGCGCGCGGCGGAGTCGATCTTGCGGTTCAGGTCGAACTGCAGGCTGACCCGGGTCGAGCCGTTGCTGCTGTTTGACGTCATCTCGTTGACGCCCGCGATCACGCCCAGGCGCCGCTCCAAGGGCGTGGCGACGCTGGAAGCCATGGTCTCCGGGCTGGCGCCGGGGAGCGAGGCCGACACCGAAATGGTCGGATAGTCCACCTGCGGCAGCGGCGACACCGGCAGCACGAAGAAGGCCGCGATGCCGGCCAGCGCCAGGCCCAGCGTCAGGAGGACGGTCGCGATCGGGCGTTCGACGAAGGGACGCGACAGGTTCATGCGCCCACCCGCTCCGGCTTGTTCGGCGCTTTACCGGTCCTGCGGCGCGCCAGGCGATCGAAGGCGAGGTAGATCACCGGCGTGGTGAACAGGGTCAGCAGCTGGCTGACGATCAGGCCGCCGAAGATGGCCAGGCCCAGCGGGCGGCGCAGTTCGGCGCCCTCGCCCCAGCCCAGCATCAGCGGAACGGCGGCAAACAGCGCGGCGAGCGTCGTCATCAGGATCGGGCGGAAGCGCAGCAGCGCTGCCTGGCGGATCGCCTCCAGCGGCTCCTTGCCCCCGTCGCGCTCGGCCTCGATGGCGAAGTCGATCATCATGATCGCGTTCTTCTTGACGATGCCGATCAGGAGGATGATGCCGATGATGCCGATCACCCCCAGGCCTTGCCCGGTCACCCACAGCGCCAGCAGCGCGCCGACGCCGGCCGAAGGCAGCGTAGACAGGATGGTCAAGGGATGTACGTAGCTCTCGTACAGCACGCCCAGCACGATATACACGCAGACCACGGCCGCCAGGATCAGCCACAGCTGGTTCGACAGCGAGGCCTGGTAGGCGCCGGAAGCGCCGATGAAGGTCATGGTCACCGCGTTCGGCAGCTTGATTTCCTCGGCCGCCTCGCGGATCGCATCGACCGCGGTGCCGAGCTTGACGCCGTCGGCGGTGTCGAAGCCGATGGTAGTGGCCGGGTACTGGGCCACGTGGGTGATCTGCAGCGGCGCCTCGGCTTCGCGGATGGTGGCCACCGCCGACAGCGGCGTCGGCTGGCCGGAACCGGTGCGCAGCTGCAGGCGGTTCAGGGTCGCCGGCGACATCGCTTCGTCCTGCTGGGCCTCCAGGATCACGCGGTACTGGTTGGTCTCGGTGAAGATGGTCGAGACGATGCGCTGGCCGAAGGCGCTGTAGAGCGCGTCGTCGATCGAGGCGGCCGTGATGTTCAGGCGCGAAGCCGTGTCGCGGTCGATGTCGATGTAGGCCGCGGCCCCGACCGCGCCGGCATCCGTGGTGACGGTGCGCAGCTCTTTCTTGGTGCCCATCTGGGCGACCAGCTTCCTGGCCCACTCGTTCACCGTGGCGCTGTCAGCGCCCTCGATCGACACCCGGTACTGGGTCGGGCCGCTTTCGGCGTCGATGGTGAGATCCTGAGTCGGCTGCAGGAACATGGTCACGCCCGCCACGTTCGCCACGCGGTTGCGCAGGCGCGCCATGATCTCGTCCTGGTCCTCGCGCCCTTCCCGCTTCAGGTTGATCAGCATGGTGCCGGCATGGAGCATGGTGTTGTTGGCCGCATCCACGCCGACGTAGGAACTCAAGGAGGCCACAGCAGGGTCTTTCAGGATTTCGGCGGCGGCAGCCTGCTGGAGCCGCGACATGTCGGCGTAGGAGATCGACTGGCGCGTCTGCAGGCGTGCCTGCAGCTGGCCGGTGTCCTGGGTCGGGAACAGGCCTTTCGGGATGATCACCCACAGCAGCGCCGTCAGCACGAGGGTGCCGAGCGCCACCAGCAGGGTCAGGCCCTGGCGCGCCAGCACCCAGCCCAGCGCCACGTCGTAGCGCTGGATCACGCGGTCGAAAAAGGCCTGGGTCTTTTGGGCGAAACGGCTGGGACGTTCTTCTTCATGGCTCTTGAGCCAGCGCGCCGACATCATCGGCACCAGGGTCAGGGACACCACGCCCGAGATCAGGATGGTCACGGCGAGGGTCACCGCGAATTCGCGGAACAGGCGTCCCACCACGTCGCCCATGAACAGCAGCGGGATCAGGACCGCGATCAGGGAGACGGTCAGCGAAATGATGGTGAAGCCGATCTGGGTCGCGCCCTTGAGCGCCGCCGCCATGGGCTTTTCGCCCTCTTCGATGTAGCGCGCGATGTTTTCGATCATAACGATCGCATCGTCCACCACGAAACCGGTGGCGATGGTCAAGGCCATCAGCGAGAGGTTGTTCAGGCTGTAGCCCATCAGGTACATGATGCCGAAGGTGCCGATCAGCGAGATCGGCACCGCCAGGCTGGCAATCACGGTGGCGCGCAGGCTGTGCAGGAAGGCGAAGATCACCAGCACCACCAGCACCACGGCCAGCACCAGTTCCATCTGCACGTGGTGGACCGAGGCGCGGATGCCGGCGGTGCGGTCGCTCAGCACGTCCATGCGCACCGAGCTGGGCAAACCGGCCTGCAGCTCGGGCAGGCGCTCCTTGATGGCGTCCACGGTGGCGATCACGTTGGCGCCGGGCTGGCGCTGCACATTCAGGATGATGGCCGGTTTCAGGTTGGCCCAGGCGCCGATGCGCACGTTCTCGGCGCTGTCCACCACCTTGGCTACCTCGGAGAGGCGCACCGGCGCCCCATTGCGGTAGGAGACGATCAGGTTCTTGTAATCGGGGACCGTCACCAGCTGGTCGTTGGCGTTGATCGCGTACGAACGGGTCGGGCCGTCGAAGTTACCCTTGGCGCTGTTGGCGTTGGCCGCGGTGATCGCGCTGCGCAGGGTGTCCAGGCCCAGGCCGTAGGAGGCCAGTGCCTCGGTATCGGCCTGGATGCGCACCGCGGGGCGCTGGCCGCCGGACAGGCTCACCAGGCCCACACCCGAGACCTGGCTGATCTTCAGCGCCAGGCGGGTATTGACCAGGTTCTGCACCTCGGTGAGCGGCAAGGTGTCGGAGGTGATCGCCAGGGTCAGCACCGGCGCGTCGGCCGGGTTCACCTTGGCGTAGACCGGCGGCGCCGGCAGGTCGGTCGGCAGCAGCGAGCCGCCCGCGTTGATCGCGGCCTGCACTTCCTGCTCGGCGACGTCGAGCGTTTGGCCGAGGCCGAACTGCAGCGTGACCACCGAGACCCCGGCCGCACTGGTGGAACTCATGCGGGTCAGGCCCGACATCTGGCCGAACTGGCGCTCCAGCGGTGCGGTGACGGTGCGCGCCATGACTTCCGGACTGGCGCCCGGGTACAGGGTCTGCACCTGGATGGTCGGGAAGTCCACCTGCGGCAGCGCCGACAGCGGCAGAAAGCGGTAGCCGACCAGGCCGGCCAGCACGATGGCCAGCATCAGCAGCGCCGTGGCGACCGGACGCTTGATAAATGGCGCCGATGGACTCATTAGCCGGCTCCGCGAGCGTGGGTACCGCTACTCATTGCTGCGCTCCCTGGCGCTGGCGGCGGCCTTCGCCCTGCCCTGCGCCGCGCTGTCCGCCGGCGCCTTGCGGACGGTCGCCCGGCAAGGTCACCTTGGCGCCGTCGCGAAGGCGGTCCGCGCCTTCGGTGATCACCTGTTCGCCCACCTTCAGGCCGGTGGCGATCTGCACCTTGTCCACGGTCGACTGGCCGCGCGTCACGGCGCGCTGCGACACCGTCTTGTCCTTGGCATTGAGCACGTACACGAAGTCGCCGTTGGCGCCGTGGCGCAGCGCCGTCACCGGCACCACCACCGCGTTCTCGATCGTATTGAGCACCAGGCGCAGGTTGACGAACTGGCTCGGGAACAGCTTGTTGTCCTGGTTGGTGAAGCGCGCCTTGGCGCGCACGGTGCCGGTCTGGACGTCGACCTGGTTGTCGAGCGCGATGAAGCTGCCTTGCGCGAGGGTGTCGGTGCGGGTGCGGTCCAGCGCCGTCGCCGGCAGCTTGGCGCCTTGCGCGATGCGCTGCTGCAGCGCCGGCACCTGGTCCTGCGGTACCGTGAATTCGACGTCGATCGGCGACAGCTGGGTGATCACCGCCACACCGTTGGCGTCGCCGGTACTCACCAGGTTGCCGATATCGACCGTGCGCAGGCCGACGCGGCCGGAGATCGGCGCGCGCACCTGGGCGTATCCCACGTTCAGCCGGGCGATGCCCTCGGCGGCGCGGTCGGTCATCACCGTGCCCTCCAGCTGCTTGACCAGCGCCGCCTGGGTGTCGACGTCCTGGCGCGCGATCGATTCCTGCTCCAGCAGGGTACGGTAGCGGCCGAGCAGCAGGCGCGCGTTCTCGAGCTGGGCCTGGTCGCGCTGGCGCTGGCCCTGCGCCTGCAGCAGCGCCATCTCGAAGGGGCGCGCATCGACGGTTGCCAGCACCTGGCCCTGCTTGACCAGCTGGCCCTCGGTGAACAGGATCTTCTGCAGCACGCCCGAGACCTGGGGCCGCACGGTGGCGGTCGCCGCCGCCGTGACCGTGCCGAGGGCGTCGATGTTGACCGGGATATTCATCTGTTCGGCGGTGGCGACGCCGACCGTGGTCGCTGTCTCTTATACACACATCCGAGCCCACGAGACTAGCGCTCATCTCGTATCGAAGCGACCTGGCGCAGCAAGCGGCGAAAGCCTTCGGACTTCATCGTCCCTCCTGGTCGTTTGACCCAGGTTGGACATCCACTCAGCTCAACAGTTCAATTTCTACACGTAGTGGTGACAGCGCCTTTCCTTTATGCCCAGCCCTGCAGCACCGTCAGCAGGGCCGCGCCCACCAGCAGCGCGCCGACCGCGCGCGCCGCCGCCAGTCCGGCTTGCGGATTCCCGGTCATCCAGCGCTGCGCACCCAGCGCGCCAAGAGCCACCGCGCCGTACACGGCCGCCTGGGTGAAGGCGATGATCAGACCGAGCGCCGCCGCCTGCGCCCACAGCCCGCCGCGCTCGGGACGCAGGAACTGCGGGAAGATCGCGAGCATGAATACGTAGGCCTTGGGGTTCAGCAGGCAGGTCAGCATCCCCTGCAAGAACACCGAGCGTCCACGCCGCGCCGCGCCCGCCGCCGGCAGGGAGACGCCTTCGCGCGTGCACAACAGGTTCCAGCCGATCCAGGCGATGTACACGGCTCCGGCCAGCAGCAGTGCATTGAATAGCGGCGGCCAGACGGCCAGGATCGCCGCCACCCCGAGCACGCCCATGACGGTATGGAAGACGCCGCCCAGCATGATGCCGCTCACGGCGGCCAGGCCCGCGCCGTTCCCACCGCGCAGTGAGCTGGCCATGACGAAGGCCATGTCCAGGCCCGGCAGCGCGATCACGCCGAACACCACCAAGAAGAACAGCCCCAGGTTGGCAAAGTCAGCCATTGTTTTTCCTTTCGTATCGATGACAGGAGTGCACGATACGGCCGAATCAGGACATAATCGGCCCTGATTATTTCGAGGGACTGACATGACCAAACCGATGACGCGGGTGCTGGCCGTGCTCGAACTGCTGCAGGCGCACGGCCAGGTCAGCGGCGCGGAAATCGCTGCCCGGCTCGAGGTCGACACGCGCACCGTGCGGCGCTACGTCGCCACGCTGGAAGAGATGGGCATTCCGGTCACCGCGGAACGCGGGCGCGCCGGCGGCTATGCGCTGGTGGCCGGCTTCAAGCTGCCGCCGATGATGTTCAGCGACGACGAGGCGCTGGCGCTGTCGGTCGGCTTGCTGGCCGCGCGCAGCCTGGGGCTGGACCGGGCGGCGCCGGCCATTGCCGGGGCCCAGTCCAAGCTGGAACGCACCATGCCGGCCAGGCTGCGCCAGCGCGTGCGTGCGATCGACGAGACCGTGCAGCTCGGCCTGCGCCGCGCGAATACCGCGACGGGCCACGCGGCGCTCGCCGTGCTGTCGGTGGCGGCGCGCGCGGGCCGGCGCGTGCGCCTGAGCTATGTGGATGCGGCGGGTACGCCGTCGGAACGCGCGGTCGATACCTATGGCCTGGCCTTCCACGACGGCTGCTGGTATGCGGTGGGCTGGTGCCACCTGCGGTGCGACGTGCGCTCGTTCCGGCTCGACCGCATCCAGGCGATGGAATCGCTGGAAGAAGGTTTCGAACGGCCCGCGGAGTTCGATGCGCTGGGCTACCTGGTGCGCTCGGTGGCCACCCTGTCGCGCGCCTGGACGGTCGAGGTGCTGCTCAAGACGAGCCTGGAGCGCGCTCAGGCGCAGTTCTTCGACACGATGGGGGTGTTCGAGCAGACGGCCGACGGTGTCTTGATGCACAACCAGTCGGACGATATCGCCTGGTTTGCGCGCCAGCTGGCGAGCCTGTCCTTCGAGTTCGAGATACGGCGGCCGCCAGAACTGCGTGAGGAAGTGCGTAAGTGTGCGGAGAACCTGCTTTCGCAGTTGTAGGGTAGGCGGGTTTCCGCCCACGCGGTGATAGTCAGCAGAAGATCAGCCGCATCAGCAGATCTGGATCTGGTTGAACGCGTGGGCGGCAAAGCCGCCCACCCTACCGGTCAGTGGTGATGCCCGCAGCCCGATTTCGGCGCGGCGCCAGGCAGCTCGGTGCCCGGCTCGCGGCCGCTGTCGCCAGCGAAACCGGCGGCGTGCAGGCGGTCGAGGTACTGCTGCCATAGCGAGGCCCCCTCGCTGCCCAGTTTGTAGAGGTAGTCCCAGGTGAAGATGCCGCTGCCGTGGCCATCGTCGAACAGGGGCTTGATGGCGTAGTTCCCGACCGGCTCCACGCCGGTGATGCCGACTTCGCGCTTGCCCAGCTGGAGCACTTCCTGGCCCGGGCCGTGGCCCTTCACCTCGGCGGAGGGCGAATACACGCGCATCAGTTCGAACGGGATGGCAAAACTGCTGCCGTCGTCGTAGGCGATTTCCAGCACGCGCGATTTCTGGCGGACTGCAATATCAAGTGGGTTGGGCATGACTACTCCTCTTATTCGTTGAAACGTTTGGCGATCGCGGCCGCCAGGTCGGGCAGCAGCGCGCGGCGCGCGGCCAGGCTGGCTTCATCAAGCTGGCGCGCGGCCTGCGCCCACACCGGCGCCGGGAAGTGCGCATCGTCCGCGTAGCGTGGAATGATATGCCAGTGCAGGTGCGGCACCACGTTGCCGAGGCTGGCCACGTTGACCTTCAGCGGCTGCATGGTTTCGCGCACCGCTTCTTCGACCAGATATACCGCTTCGTTCAGCAACAGGCGGTCTTCACGCGGCAGGTCGCTCATCTCGCGCACGTGCTCGCGCCAGATGACGCGGCAAAAGCCCGGGTAGGCGGCGTCGTCGACGATGATGACCGACAGCTTCTCGTCCTGCCAGACGACGGGGACCGCCAGGTCGCACAGTTCGCAACCCGGCTGGCGCAGCACTTCCTTCATACCAGCACCCTTTCGATGCCGCCGTTGTTGGCGCGGGCCACGTAGTCCGGCATCCAGTTCTCGCCCAGCAGGTGGCGCGCCATCTCGACCACGATGTAGTCGGCGGTGGTGCCGGAATCGTGGTTGTAGCGCGACAGGCCCTGCAGGCAAGACGGGCAGCTGGTCAGGATCTTGACGTCGCCCTTGAAGCCGTCGTCGCGCAGCTTGCCGGCGCCCTTCTCCATCTCGTCCTGCTTGCGCGAGCGGACCTGGGTCGCGATGTCCGGACGGCTCACGGCGAAGGTGCCCGACTCGCCGCAGCAGCGGTCGTTCTTCTCGATCTTCACGTTGTCGACGGTCGAGACCAGGGCATTGACGGTCTTGAGCGAATCCTGCATCTTCATCGGCGTGTGGCAGGGATCGTGGTACATGTAGCGGGTACCGGTGACGCCTTCCAGCTTCACGCCCTTCTCCATCAGGTATTCGTGGATGTCGATGAGGCGGCAGCCCGGGAAGATCTTGTCGAACTCGTAGTTCGCCAGCGAGTCGTAACAGGTGCCGCACGACACCACGACCGTCTTGATGTCGAGGTAGTTCAGCGTGTTGGCCATGCGGTGGAACAGCACGCGGTTGTCCGTAACCATCTTGTCGGCCTTGTCGTACTGGCCGGCGCCGCGCTGGGGATAGCCGCAACACAGGTAGCCCGGCGGCAGCACGGTCTGCACACCGACTTCCCACAGCATCGCCTGGGTCGCCAGGCCCACCTGCGAGAACAGGCGCTCCGAGCCGCATCCCGGGAAGTAGAACACGGCTTCGGTGTCGGCGTTGGTGGCCTTCGGGTTGCGGATGATCGGGATGACCTTGTCGTCCTCGATGTCGAGCAGCGCACGCGCCGTCTTCTTCGGCAGGTTGCCCGGCATTTTCTTGTTGATGAAGTGGATCACCTGCTCGCGCACCGGCGCCTTGCCGGTGGTCGGGGGCGGCGCTTCCACCTGCGGCTTGGCCAGGCCGCGCAGCAGCTGGTTGCCCAGGCGCTGGGCCTTGTAGCCCCAGTCAATCATCACCTTGCGGGTGGCGTTGATGGTGGTCGGGTCGGTCGCGTTCAGGAAGAACATGCCGGCGCGCTGGGCCGGCTTGAAGCTGCGCTTGTCCATCTTGCGCAGCAGGTTACGCATGTTCATCGAGACGTCGCCGAAGTCGATGTTGACCGGGCACGGCGTCACGCACTTGTGGCACACGGTGCAGTGGTCGGACACGTCCTCGAATTCTTCCCAGTGGCGGATCGAGACACCGCGCCTGGTCTGTTCTTCGTAGAGGAAGGCTTCGATCAGGGCCGAGGTCGCGAGGATCTTGTCGCGCGGCGAGTACAGCAGGTTAGCCTGCGGCACGTGGGTCGTGCAGACCGGCTTGCACTTACCGCAGCGCAGGCAGTCCTTGATGCTGTTGGCGATCTCGCCGATGTCGCTCTGCTGCATGATCAGCGACTCGTGGCCCATCAGGCCGAAGGACGGCGTGTAGGCATTGCGCAGGTCGGCCGACACCGCGGTGGTGTTCAGCAGCTTGCCCTTGTTGAAGCGCCCTTCCGGGTCGACACGGGTCTTGTAGTCGCGGAATTCGCGGATCTCTTCGTCGGTCAGGAACTCGAGCTTGGTGATGCCGATGCCGTGTTCACCCGAGATCACGCCGTCCAGCGAACGGGCCAGCTTCATGATGCGCTCGACCGCCTTGTGCGCGTCCTGCAGCATCGCGTAGTCGTCCGAATTGACCGGCAGGTTGGTGTGCACGTTGCCGTCGCCGGCGTGCATGTGCAGGGCCACGAACACGCGCGAGCGCAGAATGCGCTTGTGGATCGCGGTGCATTCGTCGAGGATGCATTTGTACGCTGCGCCGTTGAAGATCTGGCGCAGCGGCGCGCGCAGTTCCTGCTTCCAGGAGGCGCGGATGGTATGGTCCTGCACCACGTCGAACAGCAGGGCGTCCGGCTGGGCGCCGATGCGCTGGTCGAGCGTGGCGCTGAGCTGGTCGAGACCGAGTTCATCGAGTTTGCTGCGAACGTCGCGCAATGGCTGGTCCAGGTTGGTCAGGATGAAGCTCCAGCGCGCGGCTACCTGGTCCACCAGCGCCAGCGCCTGCTGCGGGCGGTCGCCCAGGATCTCGGCGCGGTCGACGGTGTCGCCGGTGGCGTCGTCGCTCTTCTCGATCGGCAGGTGTTCGTTGCCCAGGTAGGCGTGCAGGGCCTCGGCAAGCTGCAGCTTGTTCTTGATCGACAGCTCGACGTTGATGCGCTCGATGCCGTCGGTGTACTCGCCCATGCGGTTCAGCGGAATCACCACGTCTTCATTGATCTTGAAGGCGTTGGTGTGGCGCGCGATCGCCGCGGTGCGGGCGCGGTCGAGCCAGAACTTCTTGCGCGCTTCCGGACTGACGGCAACGAAGCCTTCGCCGACGCGGGTGTTCGCCAGGCGCACCACTTCCGAGGCCGCGATCGCGACCGCGTTCTCGTCGTCGCCGACGATGTCGCCGAACAGCGCCATCTTCGGCAGCACGCCGCGTTTCGATTTGGTGGCATAGCCGACCGCGCGCAGGTAGCGCTCGTCCAGGTGTTCCAGGCCGGCCAGGCGCAGGGTGGCGAAGGCCGGGTCGCCGTTCTTCGGCAGGCTGTCGAGGTAGTCCTTGATCTCGACGATCGAGGGAATCGCATCACGTGCCTGGCCGAAGAATTCCAGCGCCACGGTGCGGGTGAACTTCGGCATCTTGTGCAGGATCCAGCGCGCCGAGGTGATCAAGCCGTCGGTGCCTTCTTTCTGGATGCCCGGCAGGCCGGCCAGGAATTTATCCGTGACGTCCTTGCCCAGGCCTTCCTTGCGGAAGCGCCGGCCTTCGATCGTGAGCGTCTCGACGCGGAACGGTTCCGCTTTCGCGGCGCCACGCGGCGTCGGATGCGACCATTCCAGCTTGAAGGTGGCCACCGGCGCGTCGTGGATCTTGGACAGGTTGTGGTCCATGCGCGTGACTTCCAGCCAGTCGCCGTTCGGATCGACCATGCGCCAGGAAGCCAGGTTGTCGAGCGCGGTGCCCCACAGGACGGCCTTCTTGCCGCCCGCGTTCATCGCGATGTTGCCGCCGATGCAGGAGGCGTGGGCCGAGGTCGGGTCCACCGCGAACACGAAGCCTGCCTTTTCGGCGGCCTGCGACACGCGCTGGGTCACCACGCCGGCATAAGTGTGGATGGTGGCGTATTCGCGGTCCACGCCCGGCAGGCGCGTCGCTTCGACTTCGCCGATGCCGATCAGCTTTTCGGTATTGATCACCGCCGACATCGGCGTGAGCGGAATGGCGCCGCCGGTGTAGCCGGTGCCGCCGCCGCGCGGAATGATGGTCAGGCCCAGTTCGATGCAGCCCTTCACCAGGCCCGCCATCTCCTCTTCGCTGTCCGGCAGCAGCACCAGGAAGGGATATTCGACGCGCCAGTCGGTGGCGTCGGTGACGTGCGAGACGCGGTGCATGCCGTCGAAGCGGATGTTGCGCTTGTCGGTGTAGGCGCCGAGCACCTGCCTTGCGCGCTTGCGCAGGTCATAGGTCTCGCGGAACTCGCGCGCAAAATCGTCGACCGCCTTGCGCGCCGCGCCAAGGAGCTGTTCGACGGCGGCGCTGCGCGAGGCCGAGACCTCGGCGTCGCCTTCGCTCGCATCGACGCTCAGGCGGCGCTTGTCGACTTCGGCCAGGCGGTGGTGCAGCGCGTCGATCAGCTTCTGGCGGCGCTTCGGGTTGTCCAGCAGGTCGTCCTGCAGGTAGGGATTGCGGCGTACGACCCAGATGTCGCCCAGCACTTCGTACAGCATGCGCGCCGAACGGCCGGTCTGGCGCGCGCCGCGCAGCTCGTCGAGCAGGCGCCACGACGACTCACCCAGCAGGCGGATCACGATTTCGCGATCGGAGAACGAGGTGTAGTTGTACGGGATCTCGCGCAGGCGCGCGGGGGCATTGTCGGCGAGCAGGGTATGGATGTGTGCGGGCGCGTTCATGGATTGCGTAGCGTCGGTCGGACGAGTCCGAAGGACGTTCATTCTAGCTTATTGCGCTGCACCACGCTGGGGAGCGGACGAAACACGGTAGGGATTGGCGCAAGGAAATGCCAAGCCTGGACTCATTATGCAAATTTCCTTTGCAAGAAAGGCTCCTCATGCATTTTTCGTTTGCATCCGCCGAAAGAATGGCATATTGCGTAAGGCGTATGTGATGTAATCATGCCCCGCAACCATTTGAAAGGAAATCCCGTGCCGAAGCGCGAAGACATTGTCCTGCTCGCACAGTACAACGCGACCATGAACCGCCAGCTCTACGAGGCCGCCGCCACGCTGCCCGCAGACGAAGTGAGTGCGGACCGCGGCGCCTTCTTCGGCTCGCTGCTGGGGACCATGAACCACCTGCTCGCGGGCGACACGATCTGGCTCACGCGCTTTGCGCTGCACCCGTCCGCCTTCCCTGCGCTGGAGCCGATGCGCAGCGTGCCCACGCCGAGCGGCCTGACCCACTCCTTCGGTTCCAGCCAGGAGGAATTGCGCGAACACCGCCTGCGCCTGGACGGCGTGATCACGGCGATGGCCGCCGAGATGCGCGACGCCGACCTGGAGCAGGTCCTGGTCTACCGCAACCTGAGCGGGAAGGAATTCCAGCGCCACTTCGGCAGCCTGCTGCTGCACTTCTTCAACCACCAGACCCATCACCGCGGGCAGGCCAGCACCCTCCTGAGCCAGGCCGGCGTCGACATCGGCGTCACCGACCTGTTCGTGCTGCTGCCCGACCCCGCCGCGGCGTGAAGCTCAGTGCGGCGCCTGCCGCAGCAGGCGATCCAGGCGCGCACTCGCGTCCGCATTCATGGGCACCGAGCGCAGGCAGTCGACGACTTCCGCACGCACCGGCTCGCGGGTGGTGAGATTGCAGGTGTGGGCCAGTTCGACCAGGAAGCCGCGTTCCTGTTCCGGCATGGTGGCGATGTTCGGCCAGACGAGGCCCAGCTGGTCCTGCGTGGACTGCGAATGGGCGCTGAGCATGTAGCGCGCGCCGACGAAGCCGAACACGGCCAGCAGCGCAAGGATGAGGATGAGCCAGAGAGGGCTGGGTGCTTTGTTCATGGGCGCCATGATACCGCGCCGTCGATGGCGGTGTCGGGCAGCGCCGCCAGCACTTCCTCATAGGTGCTGCAGGCTTCCAGGCTGGCCACCACCACCGGCAGCGGCTCGGCCCAGACGCCCGGCAGGTCGCCCTCCCCTGCGCCATCCGGTGTGAAGGGCAGCGCTTCGCGCGGCGGATCGAAGCGGCTTTCCACGCCGGGCTTGTTCCCGCGCGGGTCGAGCCGGTACCAGCCCTGTCCTTCCAGCCAGACCGCGTTCAGCCCATGCAGACAGTACGGCGCTCCCTGATCGCCGGTGGCGAGACGCTGGTAGCACAGCCCGGCCGGGATCCCGTTGGCCCTGAGCAGGGCCGCGAGCAGGTGGCTCTTGGCGTAGCAGAAGCCGGTCCCGTGCTGCAGCACGTTCGAGGCGCTGCAGGTGACCGGATTGCGGCGGAAATCGGCGCTGTGCGCGATCTCGTCGCGCACGTACTCGAAGCAGGCGCGCACCACGTCCTCCCTTGATTGCGCGCCCTGCGCCAGCCGGCGCGCGGTGGCGGCTACCTGCGGGTCGGCGGCGTCGATGTACCGGCTGGCGGCGAGGTAAGGCTGCAGGCCTGCTTCCATGGTGATTCTCCCGTGTGCGATGCCGGGCATTCTACCCGGCGCGGCGTGCGGGTATCGCCTTCCGATACGGCAGGTCGCTGCACGCGCAACCTCGCCGCCAATCCGGCGCTGCCGGAAGACCGGCGACAGAATGCAGCCATGGATCCGCTCACCTACTCCCTCTGCCACAAGCCGGTCATCGGCATGCTGCTGTTCGTCGCCAGCGCCTGCGCTTTTCCGCCGCTGCTCGATGAAGCGCCCTTCGCGCTGCAACAGGCTGGCGCCCGCCTGGTGCAGGACGTCGAGGCGCCGGTCGGCAAGACCTATTCGCTGAACCTGAATTTCCGCTTCCGGTCGGCCGCCGCCATCCGCGCCGACGAGCTGGTCGGGTCAAGCTACAACGCCTACTGCGGACGCGACTACGCCGACATTCCTCCCGTGCCGAGACAGGACCTGGGCCGTCCGATTCCCATCCATGTGCTGGTGCGCGAACGGCGGACCGGGGCGGTCGTGCTGGACCAGGTGTTCCAGACGCTGTGCATCACCTCGCAGGGCGGTTCCGGCTACGCCAAGACCAGGACCGCGGCGCGCGTCGCGCTCGGCGCCGGGAAGTACACGCTGGAAGTGCGCAGCCTGGAAGACCAGCCTGGGCTGGCAGGTGTGACGACGACGGTGTCGCTGGTATCCGGCGACGGGAAGTAGGCCGGCCTAGCCGATCAGCCGTTCGAAGAAGTCGCCGACGGTCTTCCAGAAGCCGTCCGGGATGTACAGCAGGATCGCCGTCATGGTCACGTAGCGCGCGAACTTCCCGATCGCCATGTACATCACGCTCGGCCAGAACGGCAGGTGCAGCCAGCCCGCCAGCGTGCACAGGGGGTCGCCCACGCCCGGCACCCAGGACAGCAGCATGGTCTTGGCGCCGTACTTCTTCAGCCAGCCGAACCAGCGGCTCTGGCGCTCCTTGGCAAAGGCGATCTTGGCGCGGTAGCCGACGAAGTAATCCACCGCCCCGCCCAGGGTATTGCCCACGGTGCCGACCAGGATGGCCGGCCAGAACATGCCCGGATTGGCCTTGACCACCGCGAACACGGCCGGCTCCGAGCCGAGCGGCAGCAGGGTGGCCGAGATGAAGCTGATGATGAAGATGGAGGTCAGACCGACGCTCGGCGCGGCAAGGACTTTCAGCAGCCAGAGAACGGCGGATTCGATCATCGGATGGGGAGATGGTGAGCAATGGTGATAGGTGTCCATTATAATGAGGATCACACCTCGTAACGACACGATACGCCGGGCCTGCCAACCAGCGCGCCGTATCGCCACTACGCGCCCCGGTCACCCTCCGAGCCAGATAGTAGACGTCGTCCGGAACCGCCGGCCCACTCCCGCCGGTATTGCTATCCCGATTGCCGACCATGACTACCGACTACCTCAAGAGAATCCTGACCGCCCGCGTCTACGACGTGGCCGAAGAAACCCCGCTCGAATACGCGCCCACCTTATCAACGCGTATGAACAACCGCATCTACTTCAAGCGCGAAGACATGCAGAGCGTGTTCAGCTTCAAGCTGCGCGGCGCCTACAACAAGATGGCTAACCTCACGCCCGAGCAGCTGAAGCGCGGCGTGATCTGCGCCTCGGCCGGCAACCACGCCCAGGGCGTGGCCCTGTCGGCGGCGCGCCTGGGCTGCCGCGCACTGATCGTGATGCCCACCACGACGCCACAGGTGAAGATCGACGCCGTCAAGGCGCGCGGCGGCGCCAGCGTCGAAGTGGTGCTGCACGGCGACTCCTATACCGACGCCTACAACCACGCGCTGCTGCTGGAGAAGGAGCAGCGCCTGACTTTTGTCCACCCCTTCGACGATCCGGACGTGATCGCCGGCCAGGGCACCATCGGCATGGAGATCCTGCGCCAGCACTCCGGCCCGATCCACGCGATCTTTGTCGCGATCGGCGGCGGCGGCCTGATTGCGGGCGTGGGCGCCTACGTCAAGGCCGTGCGGCCGGACATCAAGGTGATCGGCGTGCAGACCATCGATTCGGATGCGATGGCACGGAGCCTGAAGGCCGGCCAGCGCGTCACGCTCACCGACGTCGGCCTGTTCTCGGACGGCACCGCGGTGCGCCTGGTGGGCGAAGAGACCTTCCGCGTGGCGCAACAGGTGGTGGACGAGATCATCATCGTCGACACCGATGCGATCTGCGCCGCGATCCAGGACGTGTTCCAGGACACCCGCAGCATCCTGGAACCGGCCGGCGCGCTGGCGGTGGCCGGCGCCAAGGCTTACGTGGAACGCTCGCAGATGGCGCGCAATCCGGTGAAGGCCGAGACCCTGGTGGCGGTGGCCTGCGGCGCCAACATGAACTTTGACCGCCTGCGCTTTGTTGCCGAGCGCGCCGAGCTGGGCGAATCGCGCGAAGCCGTGTTCGCGGTGACCATCCCCGAGCAGCGCGGGAGCTTCCGCCGCTTCTGCGCGCTGGTCGGCCCGCGCAGCGTCACCGAGTTCAACTACCGCATCAGCGATGCGCGCGAGGCGCACATCTTCGTCGGCGTGCAGGTGGGCAGCCGTAATGAATCGAGCCTGCTGGCGCGCACCTTCGAGGAACACGACTTCCGCACCCTCGACCTGACGCACGACGAGATGGCCAAGCTGCACATCCGCCACCTGGTCGGCGGAAAAAGCGCGCTGGCGCAGGACGAATTGCTGTATCGTTTCGAGTTTCCCGAACGGCCGGGCGCGCTGATGCGCTTCCTCGACAGCATGGCGCCGAACTGGAACATCTCGCTGTTCCACTATCGGAACCAGGGCGGCGACGTCGGGCGCATCCTGGTCGGCATCCAGGTGCCGGCGGCGGAGATGGATGAGTTCCGGCAATTCCTCGCCACCCTTGGCTACCGCTATTGGGACGAGAGCGCCAATCCGGTTTATAAGCTGTTCCTGGGTGCATAGGATCCGCCTGATCTGGGCACTAGCCTTAGCACGTCGCACAGGCGAAGGCCGGTGCCCAATTTTCGTACCGCAGTGTTATCCCCACTGCGAGTCCGCAACTTTCCGTTGAACGCGTGGGCGGCGTAGCCGCCCACCCTACGAACGTCACAAGCGTTCAGTTTTACTATGAATACTCCTGATCAATCGCCACTCGGCAAATCCTCCGCCTACCAGAGCCAGTACGCTCCCGAACTCCTGTTCCCGATCCCGCGCCTGCAAAAACGCGAAGAGATCGGCCTAGGCGTTGGCACCCGCCTGCCCTTCTTCGGCGTCGATATCTGGAACGCCTACGAGCTGTCCTGGCTGAACATGCGCGGCAAGCCGCAGGTGGCGATCGCCACCATCACGGCGCCCGCCGATTCGCCGAATATTGTCGAATCGAAGTCCTTCAAGCTCTACCTGAATTCCTTCAACCAGACCCGCCTGGCCGGGACCGACGCCCTGGTTGAATTGCTGCGCCAGGACCTGTCCGCGGCCTTCGGCGCCCCGGTGCACGTCAGCATCACCACGCCGGATGCCTTCGGCAGCCTCAAGATGGGCGAGCTCGACGGCACCCTGCTGGACCGTCTCGACGTCGAGATCGACCAGTACCTGCCCTCGCCGGAACTGCTGAAGGCAAACACGGACGAGGCCCCGGTCGACGAGACCCTGGTCTCGCACTTATTGAAATCGAACTGCCTGGTCACCGGCCAGCCGGACTGGGGCACCGTGCAGATCCGCTACGTCGGTCCGCAGATCGACCAGGAAGGCCTGCTCAAGTACCTGATTGGCTTCCGCGAGCACAACGAATTCCACGAGCAATGCGTCGAGCGTATCTTCATGGACGTGCTGCGCCAGTGCAAGCCGACCAAGCTGGCGGTCTATGCCCGCTATACCCGCCGCGGCGGCCTCGACATCAATCCCTGGCGCGCCAACTTCAGCACCGGCAAGCCGGGCAACCTGCGCACCGCGCGCCAATAAGCCGAAACGACGCACGGTTGCAAGCCGGCTGTGCGTTTTCGGCCACAGTCGGCCACGGGTTTTCATGCAAATCGGGCATTGAAACGCATTGCTCAAAAAATGGGCAGTATGCGTTCAAAAGATGGCCCAAGAGCGTTTACACACGCGATTGCAGCCTTTTTGCCGTGATTTCGTTTAGGAAATTGCGCATGAAAGATACGTACATTTCGTAACAAAACCACACGCTTTTGCCACATGCGGCGTGTCTGACCCACTGTATGCTTGTACAGACGCGAAATCGAATGTCACCGCCCTGAAACAGGCCTATAATTCCGCCTCGCAAGCAGCTACCCTGTGCCACGCACATTAGTCATGACGAACCTTAGCAAAATCCTCTCGCTCGAAAACGTGCAGCTGGACCTCGAAGTCTCCAGCAAAAAACGCGCATTCGAGCAGGCCGGCCTGATTTTCGAGAACAACTGCGGCATCGCACGTTCGACCGTGTCAGACAACCTGTTCGCACGCGAGCGCCTCGGCTCGACCGGCCTCGGCCATGGTGTCGCCGTGCCGCACGGACGGATCAAGGGCTCGAAGAGCCTGAAGTCGCCCCTCGCGGCTTTTGTGCGCCTGAAGGAGCCGATTCCCTTCGAGTCGCCGGACGGCCAGCCGGTCAGCCTGCTGTTCTTCCTCCTAATTCCGGACCACGTGACCCAGCAACACCTGGAGATCCTGTCGGAAATCGCCGAGCTGTTCTCGGATGAAGCCGTGCGCAGTGCGCTGGCTAGCGATCCGGATCCGAAATCCGTGCACGAGCGCATCATCAACTGGCAACCTAGCCTGCAGGCTTTGGGCTAAACTGTCTACGCGGCAATCCACCGCGTACCCAACGACATGCCCATGCTGCAAACCCCGCTGACCATCCAGCGCCTGTACGATGACAACCGCGACAGCCTCCAGCTGGGCTGGTTCGCGGGCTTCCCCGGCGGCGAGCGGCAGATCGCGGGCGACGCGGCTTCGGCCGCCGACCAGGTCGGCCACCTCAACCTGATCCACCCGGGCCGCATCCAGGTCTTCGGGCACCAGGAACTGAACTACTACCACCGCCTCAAATCGAGCTCGCGCACCCACGTGATCGGCGAGCTGATCGGCGGTGGCCCGCCGGCCCTGATCATCGCGCAGGGCCTGGAGACGCCGCCCGACATCCTGGCCATCTGCGACGAGCAGAACATCCCGCTGTTCTCGACGCCGCTGCCGGCAGCGCAGGTGATCGACTTCCTGCGCGTGTACCTGTCCAAGAAGCTGGCGCAGCGCGTCATCATGCACGGCGTGTTCATGGACGTGCTGGGCGTGGGCGTGCTGATTACCGGCGATTCCGGCCTGGGCAAGAGCGAGCTGGGCCTGGAACTGATCTCGCGTTCGCACGGCCTGGTGGCCGACGACGCGGTGGAGTTCTCGCGCATCGCGCCCAACATGATCGAGGGCCGCTGCCCGCCGCTGCTGCAGAACCTGCTGGAAGTGCGCGGCCTGGGCCTGCTGGACATCAAGGCGATCTTCGGCGAGACCGCGGTGCGCCGCAAGATGCGCCTGAAGCTGATCGTCCACCTGGTCAAGCGCGGCGCGCTGGACGAAGAGGTCGAGCGCCTGCCCTTCCACTTCCCGACCGAAGACGTGCTCGGCCTGCCGATCCGCAAGGTGGTGATCCCGGTCGCGGCCGGCCGCAACATCGCGGTGCTGCTCGAGGCCGCCGTACGCAACACCATCCTGCAGCTGCGCGGCATCGATACGCTGCAGGAATTCATGGAGCGCCAACGCCAGGCCATGAGCGGCGACTAGCGACGAGACACTCCCCATTTGGGGTATCATTCGGCCCATGCACATCGTCCTCATTACCGGTATTTCCGGCTCGGGCAAGTCGGTTGCCCTTAATGTTCTCGAAGACGCAGGCTACTACTGCGTCGACAACCTGCCGCCGGCCCTGCTGCCGGCCCTGGTCTATGCGGTCAGCGAAAAAGGCACCGAGAAGATCGCGGTCGCCGTCGATGCGCGCAGCGCCGAGTCGCTGGTGGAACTGCCGGTGAGCGTGCGCCACCTGAAAGAGGAAGGCCACAACGTCAAGGTGATGTTCCTGACCTCGAGCACGCATTCGCTGGTGGCGCGCTTCTCGGAAACCCGCCGCAGCCATCCGCTCTCGCACGAGCTGCGCCCGGGCGAGAATCCGGCTTCGCGCCGCACCCTGATCGAATGCATCGCCGAAGAACGCGAGCGCCTGTCGGCGATCGAGAACCTGGGCCACGTGATCGACACCTCGGAACTGTCGGCCAACAAGCTGCGCGCCTGGGTCAAGGAACTGGCCGACATCGAGCAGGCCCCGCTGACCCTGTTCTTCGAATCCTTCGCCTTCAAGGTGGGCGTGCCGCTGGACGCCGACTTCGTGTTCGACGTGCGTGCGATCCCGAATCCCTATTACGACCTGGCGCTGCGCCCGCTCACGGGCAAGGATGCGCCGGTGATCGCCTTCCTCGACGCGCAACCGAGCGCCACCGAGATGCTGGAAGATATCCGCGCCTTCGTGGCCAAGTGGCTGCCCTCGTTCAAGACGGACAACCGCTCCTACCTGACGGTGGCGGTGGGCTGTACCGGCGGACAGCACCGCTCGGTGTACATGGCGGAAAGGCTGGGGGCTTACTTCGGGCAGACCGAGCGCGTGATCGTGCGGCACCGCGAACAGCCGAAGCACGCGACGGTTTAAAGAATCGTTAGCTTAAAGCCCGTCGTTCCGGCGAAGGCCGGAACCCAATTTTGCGTGCACTGTCGCTACGCTTGAAGACAGCGCTACGCTACGAACTTGGGTCCCGGCCTACGCCGGGACGACGGTTTTGCAGCTAGTGGTTAAGTGAGGTGCCGCAGCGGGTGCGCATACTCTGGCCACACCGGCTCAAAGAACCTCGCCACCATCTCCGGCGTCACCTCTTCCAGCGTCGCCGGATTCCACTTCGGCTGGTTGTCCTTGTCGATCACCAGCGCGCGCACGCCTTCCAGTACTTCGCCGTGTTCGAAATTGCGGCGCACCAGGTTGCGCTCCATGCGCAGGCAGTCGGCCACGTCCAGCGCGGCGCCGCGCTGCAGGAGTTCGCGCGTCACGCACATCATCAGGGGCGAACGCTGGCGCATCGCCTTCAGGGCCTTTTGCGCAAACGGATTCTCGTCACGCGCCAGCGATTCCATGATCGCGCTCACCGAAGCGGCGCCGAAATGGGCATCGATCACGCCGCGCTGCGCCTGCAGCTCGCTCGGCCCGGCATCGAACTGCGCTGCGAAAGCGCGGATCGCCGCCGGCAGTTCGGCGCCCGGCGTCGACTCGACCAGCGCATTCAATTCGCCTAGATGCTCGCCCGGCACGAACACGTCCGCCAGTCCCACGTAGAGCGCGTCGGCCGCGCCGATGGTCAGGCCGCTCAGGCCCAGGTACTGGCCCAGCTGACCCGGCGCGTGCGACAGGAAGTGGCTGCCGCCGACGTCCGGGAACAGGCCGATGTTCACCTCGGGCATGGCCATCTTGGTACGCTCGGTCACGATGCGCAGGCCGCAGCTTGGTCCACCCTGGGCGATGCCCATGCCGCCGCCCATCACCACCCCGTCCATGATGGCGATGTAGGGCTTCGGGTAGAAGTGGATCAGGTGGTTGAGTGCGTATTCTTCGGTGAAGAAGTCTTCCAGCAGCGCGCTGCCGCCCATCGGGCCGACGTGGCCCATCTCGTGGAAGAAGCGGATGTCGCCGCCGGCGCACAAGGCCTTCTCGCTGCTGCTGGTGATGACCACCGCGTCGATGTCCGCGTCATCCTTCCACTGCAATAGGATGGCGGTCAATGCCCGCACCATGTCGAGCGACAGGGAATTCAGGGCTTTCGGCCGGTCGAGCGTGATGACACCGGTGCGGTTGGCGACGCGGGTCAGGACGTAGTCGGTCATGATGGTGTTCTGTGGTCGAAAAGACATGCATTCTACCGAATGCATGCGTAAATTTGAAAGTATCGAAAAGTAACAGTTGCTGCGTTCCAGAAAGCAAAAAGGGCGCCCCCTCAGACGCCCTTGCTATGTTGCGGTCGCCCGTGCTTACGCGGCGGCGGCTTCTCCGTTGTCCGGAAGGCGCTTGTGCGCCACGTGGTTATGGTCTTGCAGCATGGATTTGTGTTTTAGAACCTGTCTGTCCAGCCTGTCCATCAGCGTGTCGATGGCCGCATAGAGATCCTGCGCAGCGCTGGCCACATGCAAAATCTTGCCCGATACCTGAAGGTTGATCTCGGCTTTCTGCCGTTTTTCTTTTTCGGTGAGGTTATCGATGGCGAGGAACACGTGGGTATCGATCACGTGGTCGAAATGGCGGGTGATGCGCTCGAGCTTATTCTGAACGTATTCACGGATGGCGGGGGTGACTTCGAGATGGTGACCGCTGATTGTGAGGTTCATACACACTCCTTGGGAAGGTGCCCTGCCCGCCCCACAAGGTAGAAGTGGGCAGATGCTTTACAGGGATTTGCGGAGGCTGACGGGCGGAATCTTGAGCGCTTCACGGTACTTGGCAACCGTCCTGCGCGCAATGACCATACCTTGTTCCCCGAGCATCTCCGCGATCTTGCTGTCGGATAATGGGTTCCTAGGGTCTTCTGCTCCTGTCAATTGCGCGATGAGTGCGCGGATCGCCGTCGAGGAAGCTTCTCCCCCCGCTTCGGTGGCGACATGGCTTCCGAAGAAATACTTCAGCTCAAACATGCCGTGCGGGGTCAGCATGTATTTCTGCGTGGTTACACGGGAGATGGTGCTCTCGTGTAGGCCTAGTGTATCAGCTATCTCACGCAAAACAAGAGGGCGCATGGCAACCGCGCCGTGGCTGAAAAAGTTGCGCTGGCGCTCGACAATTGCCTCGGCCACACGCAGGATCGTGTCGAAGCGCTGGCGCATATTCTTGATGAGCCACTTGGCTTCCTGCAGCTGCGCGCCCATCTGGCTTTCGCTCTTGCCCTGCTTGAGCAGGTTGGCGTACAGGCTGTTGACGCGCAGCTTCGGCATCACGTCCGGGTTCAGCGAGACCGCCCAGCCGTTCTTGGCGCGGCGCACGATCACGTCCGGCACCACGTAATCGGATACGTTCGAGGCGAAGGCAGAACCGGGGTGCGGATTGCACTGGCGCACCACGGCCTGCACTTCGCGCAGGTCTTCGTCGTCGCAGTCGAGCGCCTTCTTCAGCTTGGTATACTCGCGCTGGGCGAACCAGCTCAGGTACCCTTCGACAATCTTCAAAGCGAGGCGGCGCGTCACCAGCGGCACGCCCGGCATGCGCCGGATCTGCAGCGCCAGGCATTCGGCCGCGCTGCGCGCGCCGACGCCGACCGGATCAAGGCTCTGCACCAGCGCCAGCGCGCAGCGCAGCTCGTCGATCTCGATCTCGAGTTCTTCCGGCAGCCGCGCATGGATCTCGTCGAGCGGCTCTTCCAGGTAACCGTTGTCGTCGAGGGCATCGATCACCAGCTCGGCCAGGGCGCGGTCGCGCGCGCTGCAGCCGCTCAGGCGGATCTGTTCGGCCAGGTGTTCACGCAAGGTAATGCTGTCGGCTTCCAGCTGCGGGCGGCCGTCCTCGTCGTCGCCGCTGCGGGCGCCACCGCCTTCGCCGCCCCAGTCGCTGTCGGCTTCGCCGCGTTCGCTATCGCCGCCGCCGGCGTCGTCAAAACCTTCGCCTTCCGGCTTCGCAGCTTCCTGCGGCTCCTGGCCCGGGGCCGGGGCCGGCGCTTCGCCGTTGGCAGGCGCGCTCGCAGTTGCGTTATTAATTGCGCCGTCGGCAAGCAAGCGCACCGAGCGGTCCAGCGGATCGTCGAGCCGCTCCAGCAGCGGGTTGTCACTCAGGATCTGCTCGATCTCCTGGTGCAGTTCGAGCGTCGACAGCTGCAGCAGCCGGATCGACTGCTGCAGTTGCGGTGTGAGCGCCAGGTGCTGCGATGTGCGTAGCTGGAGAGACTGTTTCATCGTCACATGCGGAAGTGCTCGCCCAGATAAACGCGGCGCACGGATTCGTTGGCGATGATGTCGTCGGGGCGGCCCGATGCCAGCACGGCGCCCTGGTTGATGATGTAGGCGCGGTCGCAGATGCCGAGGGTCTCGCGCACGTTGTGATCGGTGATCAGGACACCGATGTTGCGCTCCTTCAGGAAGCGCACGATACGCTGGATCTCGATCACCGCGATCGGGTCGACGCCGGCGAAGGGTTCGTCGAGCAGCACGAAGCGCGGATTGGTCGCCAGCGCGCGCGCGATCTCCACGCGGCGCCGTTCACCGCCCGACAGCGACAGCGCCGGGTTTTCGCGCAGCTTCTCGATCTGCAGTTCGGCCAGCAGGGTGTCGAGGCGCTCGTTGATCTGGTCCTTCGCCAAGGCCTTGCCGTCCTCGTTGCGCTGCAGTTCCAGCACGGCGCGGATGTTCTCTTCCACCGTCAGCTTGCGGAACACCGAGGCTTCCTGCGGCAGGTAGGACAGGCCCATCACCGCGCGCCGGTGGATCGGCAGGCTCGAGATGTCGTTGCCGTTGATGTCGATGCTGCCGGCATCCGACGGCACCAGGCCGACGATCATGTAGAAGGAGGTGGTCTTGCCGGCGCCGTTCGGGCCCAGCAGGCCGACCACTTCGCCGCATTCCACCTGCAGCGAGACGTCGCGCACCACCAGGCGCTTGCCGTAGCTCTTCTGCAGGCCCTTGACGATCAGGGTGCTGCAGCCTTCGCGCGCCAGGGTCGACGTGCTTGCGCTCATTGCTGCCGTCATTGCTTGGCGCCCTCGCTGGCTGGCGCGGTGCGCTTCGGCGCCAGGATCAGGGTGCCGCGCCCGCCCCCCACCTTGCTGGCGCCGCTGGCGTCGTTGCGCACGGTCGCCACTTCGCGGCGGTTGTCGTAGGAGATGAACGGACCCTGGATCTCGTTGGTCATGCGGCCGCCTTCCAGCTCGCGCACTTCGGCGTTCGAGAACAGCTTCACCAGTTCGGCGCGCTCGTCGTATTCGATGCGCTGGGCCTGGCCCTCGACCCACAGGTCGGGACCGCCGTCGCGCTTCTGGCGGAAGGTGGCGATCTTGCCGTTGTTGGCGGTGAGGGTCACGCTCATATAGCCTTCCGGCGTTTCCTTGACCAGGGCGCGGTCGGATTTCAGCACCAGCGTGCCGCGCGTGAGCACGACGTTGCCGGTCAGGATGCGGGTTTGCGTGACTTCGTCGACGTCGAGGGTGTCGAAGTTGATCACGGCCTGCTTGAGCGAATCGGCGCGCTCGGCCGAGGCGCCGAAGGCGGCCAGGCTGAGGAATGCGGCTGCGAGGAGTTTTTTCATGTTCTTGCTTTGTCCTTGTTGGCGCGCCGGCATTTACCGTTGCGCGCGTGGCGGATAGACGATCTGGCCGCGGCTGGCGAGGTGCAGCTTCTGGGTCGCATTGTTGGCCACCATGCCGGTACCGACCACGGTGGAGGCGCCGAGCTTGATATCGACCGGCTGCGCGGTCTTGAGGATTTCCTCGTCGGGCAGCACGGTCAGGGCCTCGGTGCGTACGTGGAGCAGCTCGCTGGTGGGCGTGGCCGGACGCTGGATGTCGACCTTGCCGAGCAGCTCGACGCGGTGTTCCTCATGGTAGATCTGGGCGCGCTTGGCGACGATGGTCATGCGCGGGCGGCCCGGGGTCACGCCTTCCATGACCGGCGCCTCGACCTGGGACACGTCGCCCTGCGGCGTGTGCGCCAGGCGCTTGCCCGACACCACGTAGCTCGGCTTGCCCTGCTCGGTCATGCGCACGAAGGAGAAGTTCTCGACAATGTAGTCGGGTTCGTCCATCGGGCCGCCGAGGCGCGCGTCGCCGTCCTGGCGCTCGAGCACCTGCACCAGCCAGAAGCTGCCGACGGCGCAGAAGGTCGCGATCATCATGATCGCCAGGAGCTTCCAGCGGTGGGCGGTGCGCTTGTAGGTAACCATGGTCCTTGCCTGCCTCGCTTTACGCGAAATACGGCGCCAGCGCCTGTTCGTAGGTGCCCTGGGCGCGCATCACGAGGTCGCAGACCTCGCGCACGGCGCCGCGGCCGCCCGCATTTTTGGTGACGTAATGCGCGCGGTGCTGCACTTCCGGGTGGCCCGAGGGCACGGTCACGGCGAAGCCGACGCGGGTGAACAGCGGCAGGTCGATCACGTCGTCGCCGATATAGCCGCATTCTTCCGGCGTGACGCCGGTGGCGGCCAGCAGCTCGCCAAAGCCGACGCGCTTGTCGTGGATGCCCTGGTAGACGTGCGAGATGCCCAGGTCGCTTGCCCTCTTGACCACGATCGGCGACTTGCGTGCGCTGATGATGGCGGTCTGCACGCCAGTCTTGTTCAGCAGCTGGATGCCGAGGCCGTCCAGCACATTGAAGGTCTTGGTGACCTCCCCTTCCGGACCATAGGTCAGGCTGCCGTCGGTGAGCACGCCGTCGACGTCGAAGATCATCACTTTCACGCGCGCCGCGCGCTGCATGTATTCAGCCGGCGTCATCAGATCACCTTGGCGCGGGTCAGGTCGTGGATGTGGAGCGCGCCCACCAGGCGGTCGTCACCGTCGACGACCAGCATCTGGTTGATGCGGAATTCTTCCATCACGGCGACGGCATCCACCGCCAGCTGCTCCGGATGGACGCGGCGCGGGTTGGCGTGCATCACGTCGCGGATGCTGATGTTCGAGAAGTCGGTCACGCGCTCGATCAGGCGGCGCAGGTCGCCGTCGGTGAACACGCCGACCGGGCGGCGCTCGTCGTCGACGACGGCGGTCATGCCCATGCCCTTCTGGCTGATTTCCAGCAGCGCGCGCGTCAGCGGGGTATCCGGCGACACCGCGGGGATGGCCTCGCCGCTGCGCATCACGTCGCGCACGTGGGTCAGCAAACGGCGGCCGAGGGCGCCGCCCGGGTGCGACATGGCGAAGTCTTCCTCGCGGAAGCCGCGCGCATCGAGCAGCGCAACCGCCAGGGCGTCGCCCATGGCCAGGGTCACGGTGGTGCTGGTGGTCGGCGCGAGGTTGAGCGTGCAGGCTTCCTTGGCCACCGAGATATCCAGGTGGATTTCGGACAGCTTGGCCAGGCGCGAATGCGGCTTGCCGGTCATCGAGATGACCGGGGTGCCCATGCGCTTGATGGCCGGCAGGATTTCCAGCAGCTCCGACGATTCGCCAGAGTTCGAGATGGCGATGAAGACGTCGTGCGAGGTCACCATGCCCAGGTCGCCATGGGCGGCTTCGCCCGGGTGCACGAACATGGCCGGGGTGCCGGTCGAGGCCAGGGTGGCGGCGATCTTGCGGCCGATGTGGCCGGATTTGCCCATGCCCGACACCACCACGCGGCCGGTGCAGCCGTACAGCAGCTGGACGGCGCGCACGAAATTGTCGTCGTCGCCCAGTCGCGCGTGCAGGGCGCGAATGGCGTCGGCTTCGATGGCCAGGGTCTCGCGACCGAGCTCGAGGACGCGTCTTGCCTGGTCGGCATCAAAACTTTTCAGCATTATTTTTTCATCGGTTACACTCATGTGGACAGTATAAACGAATTGGGTAAGCAAAAAACTTGCCAGTGGTAACAAACAAATACAATGACAACGGAAAGACGACCTGGGGACGATGCATTCCGGCCTTGAACTGACCCTCCTCCTGCTGGGCTCCGCCGTACTGGGCGTGGTCGCTTTTCGCATGCTGCACCTGCCGCCGATGCTCGGCTATCTGGCGGTGGGCGTATTGATCGGCCCCCATGCGCTGGCGCTTGCAGACGATAGCGAGTCCACGCATGCGCTGGCCGAATTCGGCGTCGTCTTCCTGATGTTCTCCATCGGCCTGGAATTCTCCCTGGCCCAGCTCAAGTCGATGCGGCGCATCGTATTCGGGCTCGGCCTGGCGCAAGTCGTCTTGACGATCGCGGCGGCGATGGGTTTCGGCCTGTTCATTTCCTGGTGGGCGCCCACGATGCAGGTCAGCTGGCAGGGCGCCTTTGCGCTGGGCGGCGCGCTGGCCATGTCTTCCACTGCGATCGTGGTCAAGATGCTGACCGAGCGCCTCGAGCTCGAAAGCGAGCACGGACGCCGCATCATCGGCATCCTGCTGTTCCAGGATCTGGCCGTGGTCCCGCTCCTGATCATGATCCCCTCGCTGGCGCGCCCGGCCGAGGAACTGGCGATCACGCTCGGCTGGGCGGCGGTCAAGGCGGCCGCAGTGCTGGCCCTGCTGCTGTTCTTCGGCCAGAAGCTGATGCGCAACTGGTTCACCATCGTCGCCAAGCGCCGCTCGCAGGAGCTGTTCATGCTCAACCTGCTCCTGGTGACGCTCGGCCTGGCCTGGATCACCGAGCAGGCCGGCCTGTCGCTGGCGCTGGGGGCTTTTGTTGCCGGCATGCTGATCTCCGAGACCCAGTACAAGCACCAGGTGGAAGAAGACATCAAGCCCTTCCGCGACGTGCTGCTTGGGCTGTTCTTCATCACGGTGGGCATGCTGCTCAACCTCGAGCTGGTGCTGCAGCACTGGTGGGTGGTGCTGGCGCTGGTGATCTTCCCGGTGCTGCTCAAGTTCGCGATCATCGCGGCGCTGGCCAAGGCCTTCGGCTCCTCCGACGGCGTGGCCATGCGCACCGGCCTGGCGCTGGCCCAGGCGGGCGAATTCGGCTTCGTGCTGCTGAATCTCGCCATGGGCTCGAAGCTGATCGATCCGTTCCTGCTTCAGCTGGTGCTGGCCTCGATGGTGCTGTCGATGCTGGTCGCGCCTTTCGTGATCGAGAACATGGACCGGGTCGTCATGAAGCTGGCGTCCAACGAGTGGATGATGCAGTCGCTGCAGCTGACCCAGCTCGCCAGCCGCACCATGAAGACCCAGAAGCACGTGATCATCGCCGGCTTCGGGCGCAGCGGCCAGAGCCTGGCGACCCTGCTGACCGAGGAAAAGCTGCCCTGGTACGCGCTCGACCTGGACCCGGAACGGGTGCAGGAAGCCCAACGCGCCGGCGCCAACGTGTCCTACGGCGACGCGGCGCGGCGCGAAAGCCTGATCGCGGCCGGTATCAACCGCGCCAGCGCGCTGGTGATCACGTTTGCCGACACTAGGTTGGCGCTGAAGGTGCTGCACCTGGTGCATGAGCTGGCGCCGAACCTGGCCGTGATCGTGCGCAGCCACGACGACAGCGATCTCGATGTACTGAAGAAGGCCGGCGCTACCGAAGTGGTGCCGGAAGCGCTGGAGAGCAGTTTGATGCTGGCCTCGCACGCGCTGGTGACCATGGGCGTGCCGCTGCGCCGCGTGGTGCACCGGGTGCAGGTGGCGCGCGACGAACGCTACGCTTCTCTACGCGGCTACTTCCACGGCGCCAGCGACGTCAGCGACGACCTGGAACACACCTATGTGCGGCTGCACTCGGTGACGCTGCACAGCGGCGCGGTGGGGATCGGCAAGCGGATCGGCGAGCTGGCGCTGGAGGAAGTGGGGGCAGAAGTGACCACGCTGCGACGCAATGGGCAGAGTTTGCACTTCGATCCGGAGACGGTGCTGCTGGCGGGGGATGTGCTGGTGCTGCGGGGTGAGGGTGAAGCCGTCAGCCGCGCTGAGAGCCGTTTACTTTGATTCGATGATTATCGTAGGGTGGGCAGGTTTCCTGCCCACGCGATGATAGTTAGAGATCGATATTTCGTGGTCGTGCCGGCGGGCGTTGAACGCGTGGGCGGGAAACCCGCCCACCCTACGAAACCGATACGACCCTGTTTCGGCCGTTGGCCTTGGCCTGATACAAGGCCGTATCGGCCTGCGCCACCAAGTCTTGCGCCACGCCCTCGATCGCGTGGTCGCGCTCGAAGTCGTCGAGCGTCGCCACGCCGATCGACACCGTCACGTCCACCCGCTCGCCCGAACCCAGTTCCACCGGGTTGAGGGCGACGCTGGCGCGGATGCGCTGCGCCACCATGCTGGCGCTTTCCAGGTCGGCGTCGATCAAGAGCACCACGAACTCCTCGCCGCCGAAGCGCGCCAGCGCGTCCGAGATGCGCAGTTCGGCCTTGATGCGCTGGGCCACCTCGCGCAGCACCTCGTCGCCGCCGGCGTGGCCGACGGTGTCGTTGACCTGCTTGAAGTGGTCGATGTCGATGTACATGCAGGAGATGCGGTAGCCCTGGCGGCGCGCCCGCGCGATCTCTTCCACCAGGCGGCGGTCGATGTAGCGGCGGTTGTAGACGCCGGTGAGCGAATCGGTCAGGCCGATGAACTTCAGCATTTCGTTACTGATGACGTTCTCGAGGCAGATCGCGACGATCGAGCCCATGTGCTCGATGAAGTCGGTGCCCAGGGCCGGGGTGAAGCGGTTGGGGTCGGAGCTGCCCATGTTCAGGCTGCCGATCAGGCGGGTATTGCGCAGCAGCGGCACCAGGGCCACGCTCTGCAGACCAGAGGGCGGATGCGGGAACATGGCGCCATGGCGCGACGGTGCATACGGGCCCAGCACCGGGCGCGGACGGCGTCCGTCGCCAGTCTTGAACCCGAGTTCTTCCGCCTGCTCGCAGAACAGCAGGTTCGGCAGCTGTTCATAATCCACGCCCAGCTTGTGCATGACGGTGTAGATATCCGCTTCCGGGTCGACCAGCGACAGGGTCACGGTGTCCAGCTCGGAGATGATGGGCAGGGTGCCGAAGATGGTCGAGACCAGTTCCTGGAACGAGCTCGCGCCGACGATCTGCAGGTCGAAGGCCTGGTGGCGCGTCATGATGGAATGGTTGCGCTCGGCCTGCTCGAGCAGGTACGCCATGCGGGAACGCAAGGTCTCGTTCTCCAGCATTAACTCTCGCGTCAGCGCATCCGGCTCGTGCATTGAAAATTCCTTTCAGCAATAACCGTAACATTACGCCATCTTTCCGCCCTTGGAAACGAAAAATCGCCCTTGGAGGGCGATTTCGCGACACCTGTGCTGCAATGCCACATGCATATGGCCCTCAAAAGGCGATGCGGACGTCCAGTTCCTGGCCAACGCACAGGCTGCCGCCCTCGCCCGCCGTGACGATGGCGTTCATGCCCATGCACACCGCGCCTTCCATGCGCGGGTTAGCGCGGTAGGTTTGCAGAACGTCGAGCGGGTCCGGGCCCGGGATGCCGGTGGCCTGGTCGATGGCCGGTATCGGGCAGCGCGCGCAGGGCTTGACCGGCCGCAGCGCCAGGCCGTCGGCGTCGAACGATTCCACGTAATCTTCCTCGAAAGCCTCGAGGCCGGCAACCACCAGATTGGGACGGAAGCGGTTCATCGGCAGCGGCGCGCGGCCGGCTGCCGCCAGGCGGTTATTCAGGTCATCGAGCGAAGCCTGGCCGATGACCAGGATCGGGTAGCCGTCGGCGAAGCGGGTTTCGGCAGCCCGGCCGCCGGTCCACTTGGTGCTGGTGGGTCGGTGCACGTCGGGGCGGAAGCGCACCAGGCGGCAAGCGCCGCCAATCGCATCGCCGAACCAGGCGGCCGCGGCGTCGCCGCAGTCGGCGGCCTCCACGCTGTGGTCCCAGATCTGGACCGTCATGCCGGCGGCAAGCTCGTCGTGCGCCAGCGGCAGGCGCAGGGGCGGCATGCCGGGGGCGCTCACTTCGACGGCATCGCCATCGATGCGCGGGACAACGAGCGCCATGCGCGGGTACTCGCGCTGGGTAAGGAACTGCCCCTCGCGGGTGACCAGCATCCACTCGCGGTCATGCATGCCGAAGGCAGCCAGGCCCGAGACGAGGAACTGCGCCTGCTGCACGGCGATGCCGGCGCAGGACTTGATCGGGTAGAGAACGAGTTCGGTAACGGTCGCCATGCTGTCGGAGCCTGTCAGAACGAAGGGCGACAGTATGGCAGCATTCCCTGCCCTTGTCCTCAGCCCCCGGGGACCTTCGCCTTTTCCTCGCGTTCGCGCTGCAGGCGCGCGTCGAAGTTCTTGCCGGCGTGCGCCGCCAGCTTGCGGCAGCCTTCCGGATCGATGAAGGGGTTCGATTGCGCAGTCCTGGCCGCAGCCTTCTTGAAGGCGTCGGTGGCGGACGGGTGGGCGGCAATCACGATGTCGCATTTCAGGCCGGCGACCGTGTCGATGGTCTTGCGAAAGCTCGCCGAGCGGTCCGGATAATTGGCGCCGCCGGTGTAATAGAAGCCGTCGGTGGAGATCGCGGTGAGGCTGTCGGCGTAGACCATGTCCAGGCAGCGGCCAGCTTCGCAGGACTGCCAGGTCCAGGTGGTGCCGCCGGGCGTGTGGCCGGGGGTGTAGTGCACGGTGAAGCGCAGCGGGCCGACCGCCAGGGTTTCGCCGTCGGCGACTTCCTTTACCTGCGCGACTTTCGGCACGTAGAAAGTCTCCTTCGGGTCGTACTGCGGATCGTCGGCGCCTGGCGTGCCGTCGCGCAGCACCTGGGCGCCGTGCGGGCTGTGGGCAACCGTGGCGCCGCTCGCCTTCTGCAGCGCGGCGATGCCGCCGGCGTGGTCGAAGTGGGCGTGCGAATTCAGGATCAGCTTCACGTCCTTCATCTTGAAGCCGAGCGCTTCGATGTTCTTCTGGATGAGGGGCGCCGACTGCGGCAGCGCGCCATCGAGCAGCACGTGGCCCTGGGGACCGGTCACCAGGATGGCGGACAGGCCGGCGGTGCCGACGTAATACGCATTGCCGTAGATATTGAAGGGCTTGGCGGGCTGGTTCCACTCCTCGCAGGAAGTGCATTTGATCGCGTCCTGGGCGCTGGCCATCTGGGCCAGGCTTGCGAGCGCCAGCCCGAAGGCCAGGGTGTAAATGCCTTGCTTCATCGGTCGTCCCCTGTTTTATTTCTGGAAAGTGAACAGCAGTGTCGCCAGAAAGTCCGTGCAGTGCAAGAAGGATTGACGGCGATTTGCGCGAAAAAGCGAAGCATTGGCGCACATCCTGTATCATCCACCGTCCAGTAATCAGGAATGCTGAATGAACAACAAGATTGCCGCCGCAAGCCGCCAGGGCATCCGTCGTCCGCAAGGGTGACGCATGCGGCCGGTCTATTCCTGGGGGCGTCTTAACGCCTCACCGCACCACGTCATCAGCCTCACCGACCCAACCCGGGCCGCGCGCCAGCTCGCATCCGGGCTGCCGGGGGCGGCCTTCGGCATGGGCCGTAGCTATGGCGACGTCTGCCTCAATCCCGACGGCGTACTCTGGCTCACGGCCGGACTCGATCACCTGATCGCCTTCGACGACCAGACCGGGCGCCTGGTGTGCGAAGCGGGCGTGCTGCTGCGCGACATCCAGCGCCTCGCCATCCCGCGCGGCTGGATGCTGCCAGTCACCCCGGGCACCCAGCTGATCACCGTCGGCGGCGCCATCGCCAACGACGTGCACGGCAAGAACCACCACGTCTACGGCACCTTCGGCGAGCATGTCCGCCGCCTCACCCTGCTGCGCACCGACGGTGAAACCATCGAATGCGGCCCGCTTGAAAAGCCGGACTGGTTCGCCGCGACCGTCGGTGGCCTGGGCCTGACGGGCCTGATCACGCAGGTCGAGATCCAGCTGCGCCGCGCCGATGGTCCCTGGCTGGACACCGAGACGATTCCCTTCGCCGGCCTGGAGGCCTTCTGCAGCATCGACGATGTCTCCGAAGCAAACTGGGAGCACACGGTATCCTGGATCGATTCGACATCAAGCAAGCAGCGCGGCCTGTTCATGCGCGGCAACCCGGCGAAGGGCGGCGAGCACCTGGCGCCCAGCCGCCAGCGCGCCGTGCCCATGGCCTTGCCGGTGTCCCTGCTGCATCCGCGATTGATGGGTCCGGTCAACCTGCTGTATTACCACCTCAAGAAGCGGCGCACGGGGAGCGTGCGGGAGCATTACGAGAGCTTCTTCTATCCGCTGGATAACCTGCTGGACTGGAATTACCTGTACGGCCCCAAGGGCTTCTTCCAGTACCAGAACGTGGTGCCGCGCGCGGGCGGCCTGGATGCGGTGCGCGCCATGCTGCAGGAAATCACGCGCAGCGGCGAAGCCTCGTCGCTGGCGGTCTTGAAAACCTTCGGCAACCGTCCTTCGGTCGGGATGTTGAGCTTCCCCCAGCCCGGTTTTACGCTCGCCCTCGACTTCCCGAACCGCGAAGCACGCACCCACCGCCTGCTCGACCGCCTGGACGCCATCGTGCGCGAAGCCGGCGGGCGCATCTATCCCGCCAAGGATGCGCGCATGCCGCGCGCGCTGTTCGAGGCCGGCTACCCGCGCCTGCAAGAATTCCTGAAGTACCGTGATCCGGGCATCAGCACCGGACTGTCCCGCCGCCTGATGGGCTCCTGAATGAACAATAAAAAACGCATCGTGGTGATTGGCGCCACCTCGGCCATCGCCGAACACTGCGCCAGGCTGTGGCTACGCGACGGCAGCGTCGACCTGACCCTGGTCGGGCGCGACCTGCAGCGTATCGACCGGGTCGCGACCGACCTGCGGGTGCGCAGCCCGCAATCCGAGATCCGCACCGTGCAGGCCGGCTTCCTCGATCCCGCGGAAGTCGCGGCGGCCGTGGACGGCATCGTGCAGGCCGGTCCGGTCGATATCGTGCTGATCGCGCACGGTTCGCTGCCCGACCAGGCGCAATGCCAGGATGCGCTGGCAGCCTGCGCCGAAGCCCTCGAGGTTAACGGCCTGTCGCCGGTGCTGTACGCCGAAGCCTTCGCGAAACACATGGCGCAGGCAAACCACGGCGCCATCGCCCTGATCGGCTCGGTGGCAGGCGACCGTGGCCGCAAATCGAACTACGTTTATGGCGCCGCTAAGGGCCTGGTGACGCGCTATGCCCAAGGCTTGCAGCACCGCTTCGCCGGCAGCGGTGTAAAGATCGTGCTGGTCAAGCCGGGGCCGACCGATACCCCGATGACGGCCCACCTGAAGAGCCAGGGCGCGAAGCTGGCGCCGGTGGAAGGCGTGGCGCGCCAGATCGTCGACGGCATCGCGGCCGGCAAGCCCGTGATTTATGCACCGGGTAAATGGTGGCTGATCATGATGATCATCCGCCACCTGCCGGCCTTCGTCTTCAACAAGATGAATATCTGACGCGCGATCGGGGACCTGACACAGTGAACGCAGTAAGCAAACTAGAACAATTTATTTTCGAAGCGAAGGCCTGGAAGCTGCTGCTGGTCCTGGGCCTGCTGACCCTGTTCAAGACGGGGATCTGGTACATCCCGATCATGCACGCCTCGCTGGCGATCGCGCAGAATCCTTTTGTGAACCCGTTCGCGGCGGACCCGAACGCGCACTATGTGTTCTGGAGCTGGTTGGGGCCCTACCTCGCCTGGCTGGTCGGGGCGACCGGCAAGCTGTCCTTCTTCCTGTTCCACCTGGTGTTTTCGTTCGCCTTCACGCTGCTGTTCGTGAAGATCGCCTTCGACAACCTGCCGCAGGAACTGGCGCGCAAGTCGGTGATCCTGTTCAGCGTGCTGCCGGTATCGGCCACCGCCTACTTCTGGGTCTGCTACGACTCGATCACGCTGTTCCTGATCATGCTGGCGCTGGCCTTCCCGCAGCGCCTCCTGATTGCCTCCATCGTCGGCGTGCTGGTGGGAATGCAGCATTTCGAGCAGGGCTTCTTTGGCGCGGGCGGCCTGCTGTTTGCCCTCCTCCTCAGCCAGCGCCAGGGCTACTTCCTGCGCTATTCGTGGAAGTTCGCCCTGGCGCTGCTGATCGGGATCATCGTCGGCAAGCTGGTCCTGGTCGGCATCTTCCGGCACTACGAAGTGCAGGTGAACTCGGGACGCATGCACTGGCTGCGCGACCACCTGGGCTTCCTGTTCAACCTGTTCATCTACCACGTCCACGGCATCTTCTGGTCGGTGCTAGGCCTGGGGTGGGCGGTGGCGCTGCGCTTCACGGATTGGGGACGCAAGTCGATCCCGTTCTTCCTCACGCTGGCAGGGCTGTGCCTGCTGCTGCCAATCTCGGGCGACCAGACCCGGGTGCTGGCGATCGTCAGCTTCCCGCTGATCACGGCCTATTGGCTGCTGAACCAGGACTTCCTGGGCAAGGTGGGGCGGCATGAGACTGCTTGGCTGTTCATCATCTGGGCGATGATGCCCTGGAGCTGGGTATGGGACGGCGAGCCGAAGTGGTCGGCCTTTCCGTATGACGTGGCCTTCGTCCTGCATCACCTGTTTGGGTGGTTCGAGATTCCCGCAGACCCGAGCCGCTGGCCGTTCTGAAACGCAGGGACGTAAAAAAACCGGATTCACGTCGATCGTGAATCCGGTTTTGGTTTTTGGTCGACGCAACTTGCAGAATTTCGGCGCCGGTATTGTCCTGCTCCGTTAAAGATCAATCAGATCTAGAGCGCCGTGGCGGTAGCGCACCTCATAGCGGCTGCTCAGCACAACGCTATGTGACCCACGTCAAAGGTCTGTAGGAAACCGTCAGCACTACCTACGCCTGCATCTATTCTTGAAAGGAATATAGCTATCGAATTGAGCCCACATGCCCGAGATCATACGTTTAGGCGACTCGACCAGCCACGGCGGAAAAGTGATTGAAGGTTCGCCCTTCGATATCTGTATGGGAAAACCGATTGCGTATATCGGTCACAAAGTTCAATGCCCAAAATGTAAAGGCGTCTTTCCTATCGTCGAAGGTGCTCCCACGACAACTTTCTACGGCAAAGGTGTTGCCTTGGCTGGCATGCATACAGCCTGCGGCGCAGTGCTCATTGCGAGCCAGTTTACGGACGTTGTCGAGTATGACGGCGGGAGGGCAGCAACAAACAATGCCTCTCCGAGTGCAAGTTCGAGCACCACTAGTCCTGCTGCAGCGGCGGCCAGCGACGCCCCTTCGACGAAACATGACTCTGCCGAGGATAAGTTCGACGAACGATTTGTTTTGCAGGATGCCGATACGGGAGAGCCAATTGCATTCGCGGAGTATGCGATTCGGCGTGAATCGGGTGACATAGAGTACGGCACATCTGACGCTCATGGCTGTACTCACCTGCTTTCGGCAACTGCGAAGGCAGAAGTCATCGAAATATATGTCTAGAGGACGATATGGCGACCGACACCCTGACATCACCGACAGGCAAAACGCTGCTTAGACGTACATCCAAAACGACAACACCAAAGGAAAGCAGTGAAGCCAAGGTGGTTCGGATTATGCAGGACAAGGCCACGCGACTGGCCGAGAACGAAGCTCTGCTTGCCAACCCCAACGTAGGCGCTTTTCTGAAAGCGATCGCTGAAGCCGAAGGTGGCGGATACGATTTCAAATATGGCGCCGTCAAAGGAAAGCAAAAAGACCCCTGGCGCTTCTCCGATTACTCCACGCATCCGGGGCCCGGCATTGGCGGACGCACGACAGCAGCCGGCATGTACCAGATTACCGTCGATACGTGGCGTCAGCACGGTGGCAAGATGGGCCTGGTGGACTTCTCCCCAAAGACTCAAGACCTGATCGCCGTCGAAATTATTCGTTCAGTCGGCGTTATCGACAAAATCAAGGCAGGTGACATATCAGGCGCGATGAGTCCTGTCGCGCGAAAATGGGCGGCCTTGCCAAAAGGACCTGGTCAGGGAAATCATTACCCAGCCCAGCCCTACGAGAAATACGAAGTTTTTCTTCAGAACTATCAAGCCGCCGGAGGAACAGGTAAATGAGCTCGCCTGGTTTTCGTCTTCTGATGGTTGCCACCATCGCTGGTTTATCTATCACCTCCCCAGGCGTTGAAGGGGCAAGTGGCGACCAAAACCGACGCAACACAGCGAATACCTCACGCTTCCAGCTTAAAGCTGGTGAGTCATTTCTCGCTGCCCGCGCGAAGGTGGTACGCCATGGATGGGCGCCGTTTCGCATGCACGGTAACGACATGTACGAATATGACGGAGCCGAAAAACGACTGGCCGAACGGGGTTTCCTTGAGGTCGATTCATGCTCCATCGATGCTGGAGCGAATTGCACTCTCTACTACAGGAAAGATGCTGGATGCCTACGGTTAGACACCGTTGGAGAGCAAGTAGACGATATGAGAATTACACGTTGGGCAAAAGAATGTCCCTCAACGAATAGGTAGCATCGTTTGTGACGTCGAGCGGACAATTCGAAGATGTAGGCCAGGTTGTTTAGCAACGCTCATAGATAAAAAGGCCCCAACGCCAGGCGGCGTAGGGACCTTATTTTTGTCGGAATCCGCAGACTCCGCCCTCATGCTTAGACGTTGAACAGGAAGTTCAGCACGTCGCCATCCTTGACGATGTAATCCTTGCCTTCCGCGCGCATCTTGCCCGCTTCCTTGGCGCCGGCTTCGCCCTTGTAGGCGATGTAGTCGTCGAAGGCGATGGTCTGGGCGCGGATGAAGCCGCGTTCGAAGTCGGTGTGGATCACGCCGGCCGCCTGCGGTGCAGTTGCGCCGACCTTGACGGTCCAGGCGCGCACTTCCTTCACGCCGGCGGTGAAGTAGGTCTGCAGGCCGAGCAGCGAGTACGCGGCGCGGATCAGGCGGTCCAGGCCCGGCTCTTCCATGCCCATGTCGGCCAGGAAGTCCTTCTTGTCGGCGTCTTCCATCTCGGCGATTTCCGATTCGATGGCGGCGGAAATCGCCACGATCGGCGCGTTCTGCTTCTTGGCGAATTCGGTCAGCTGGTCGAGCAGCGGGTTATTGGTGAAGCCGGTGTCGGACACGTTGGCCACATACATCGCCGGCTTTGCCGTGATCAGGTGCAGTTCGCGGATCAGGGCCATTTCTTCGGCGTCCAGACCCATGGTGCGCACCGGCTGGCCTTCGTTCAGGTGCGGCAGCATGCGCTCGCACATCGCCACCAGCTTGGCGGCATCCTTGTCGCCCGAGCGCGCCTTCTTGTTCTCGCGGTGGATCGCCTTCTCGACGGCGCCCAGGTCGGCCAGCGCCAGCTCGGTCTGAATCACTTCGATGTCGTCGATCGGGCTGACCTTGCCGGCCACGTGCACGACGTTGTCGTCTTCGAAGCAGCGCACCACGTTGACGATGGCGTCGGTTTCGCGGATGTGGGACAGGAACTGGTTGCCTAGGCCCTCGCCTTTCGACGCGCCGGCCACCAGGCCCGCGATGTCGACGAACTCGACGATCGCCGGCACGATGCGCTCCGGCTTGACGATGTCAGCCAGCTGCTGCATGCGCGGATCCGGCACCTCGACCACGCCGACGTTCGGCTCGATGGTGCAGAACGGATAGTTCTCGGCCGGGATGCCGGCCTTGGTCAGGGCGTTGAACAGGGTGGACTTGCCGACGTTCGGCAGGCCGACGATGCCGCATTGGAGGCTCATGGGAATCTTTCTCTCGTATAGATGCGGAGCGGAAGGAAGCCCGGCTCCAAAACCCCACATTGTAACCGCGGACGGTGCAGGTTGCCGAGAAAACCGGGACAGGTGCAAATGAATATTGTCTCAAAAGCATCAAAAATTTTCTGTCGAGAATCTTTACACTATGCTCTGCGGATAAACGTCTGCTGTAAATATCTCGTTCACAATCAATGAGTTGCGTATATGGAACGGTTGTTGCTTATAGATAATCAACTTAATTCCATTGGAGATTGAAATGAGCAAATTATTCCTCGCCCTTGCGATCCTCGTCAGCGTGCTCGGAAGTAGCGCTGAAGCCGCAACCATCCGCGCCCCTCTCGGCAATGGCGGCCTGGTCGGTGGCGACCTGACCGATCCGGAAAATAATGGCGATCCTGAACAGAACGTCGGCTATAACGCGACCTTCCGCTCCTCGATCGAACAGGGCTTCGGCGGCGGCGAGTATGCGTTCAATGTGTTCGACAACCAGGTTGGTGGTGGCAATGACAAATGGTGCTGCGACACCAACGTCTGGGTCGAAGCGAACTTCGGCACCCAGCGCTACACCCTGACCAGCTTCACCGCCTCGTCGGCAAACGACGTGCCGGAACGCGATTCGAACCACTGGCAGATCCTGGGTTCGAACGATGGCATCAACTACACCCCGATCTTCACCTACAACGCGACGAATTCGGTGTGGACCAACCGCCTGCAGACCGTCCAGTTCTTTGCCGGCACCGACTACCTGCTGCCGTCCGCGTACAGCATCTTCCGCTACCAGTCGACTTCGGTTGTGTCCGGTTCGATGCACCAGCTGGCCGAGCTCGAGTTCTTCGGCACCCCGGCGCAGGTGCCGGAGCCGGCCAGCCTGCTGCTGATGGGCCTGGGTGCCTTGGGCTTCGCAGGCCGCCGCAAGCGCGCTTGAGTCTCGATCCATGAAAAGAAACCGCTGCATGCAGCGGTTTTTTTTCGTCCTCAAATCGGGCGAATCCGCGACAGGTCAGGTCGGGCCACGAATTCCGCCAGCTCGTCGCGCAGGCGCTGCCCTTCCCCGATCGCGCGCTGCCAGTTGCGGATGCGCTCGTCGTGGTCGAGGCCGTAGAACTTGAAGTCGGCCCGGTCCGGCAGTTTCCGGCGCGGCAGGGTGCGCAGGAATTCCTCGGAAGGCGAGACGATCAGCACGTTGTCGAGCCAGCCGCGGTGGGCGCGCGCCGCGCGGCGCCACGGAAAACCCTTGTCGAGCCAGCCGGGAACGATATGCTGGGTGAAGTGTGGATACAGCACGATATCGCCCCGGGTTTCCCCAGCGGCGCGTGAATACGGCAGCGCCAGGTGGTAGTCGATGATGCCGCCGTCCCAGTAACTGCCGGGCGGCAGTTCGTCGATGCCGGTCACCGGCTTCATGATGAGCGGCAGCGTGCCCGAAGCCAGCAGGCTGGCCGCGAGGTTCTTGCGCGTCAGCGTCGAGAAGTGGGTGGTGAAGGCATCGAAGCGCTCGCGCAGCCACGGGGCCTGGGCGCGCGCGTCGCCGATCACGACGCGTTCCATCAGGCGCCCGAGCCAGGCGCGCGAGCAGGCATTGTGCAGCGCCGCCGTCGCGAAGCCGCGCAGCTCGGCGCGCGGGTGGGCGGGCGAAGCCAGGCCGCCCTTGCCGCGCACCGCCAGCAGGTGCAGGCGGTGCTGCGGATGGCTGACGATGTCGTCCTCGTGGCCACGCACGAATTCGCCCAGCAGCCCCTGCACCACCTTGTCGATCTCGTGCGGCGTCGGTTTCCTGCTGGTATAGCGCTGGCCCGCGTACAGCTCGCCCAAGCGCGCGAAGGCCTTGACCGGGTCGCGCTGGCAGGCGGCGGCCATGCGCCAGGCGCCGATCGAGGAACCGATCAGGACGCGTTCACGCGGTGCGCTAAGGAGCCATTCGCCGAACATCCACTGGTCGAGCGCCTGGAAGATCAGGCCCTTGGGGCCGCCCGCCGCAGCCGGCACGATGGCGATGTCCTGCGCGCGCAGGCCCTGCGCGCCGATCTGGGTCAGGGCCAGCGGCCCGGCGTGGAATGTGAGTGCCTTCATGGTGCAAAATTATCGCAGGAAGAGCGTGCTTGCGCTGGCGCAAGGATGGCGGGGAGGCGCTGCGTAACATGGGTCGGTCGCTTTTGCGGAGCCTGCCATGCCGATCCGACTCGCCCTGTTCCTGATCCTGCTGTTCGGCTGCGGCCGGCTGTCTGCCGGCGATACGGGCACCGACCGTTCGATCCTCATCGAGCGCCACTGGCAGCATTTCACGGTCGAGGAAAACGGCGCCTACCAGGTCGAGGTCGAGCTGGTGAAGACCATCGCCACCCCAAGCGCGGTCGAACTGCATGCCGAGCAATTCATCAGCTACAACGGCTCGCTCGATACGGTGATGGTCATCGAAGCCTGGACCACCAAGCCGGACGGACGGCGCGTCGTCGTCGGGCTGCAACAGATCCGCGAACAGCAGGAAGCCGCGTCCGCCGAGGCGCCGATGTTCCAGGACACGCGCCTGAAGGTCGTCATCTTCCCCGACGTCCAGCTTGGGGACACGCTCACCCTGCGCTACACCGTGCGGCGCCACACGCCCCTGTTCCCCGGCCAGTTCGAAGACTTCACCGTGGCTAGGCCGTATCGCCACAAGGACTTCCGGCTGACCTACGACCTGCCCCTGTCGATGCAGCTGCAGGCGGACGCCGTCGGCTTCGTGCCGGTAGCCGGCGACAGCCCGCCCGGCCGCCGCCGCTACGCATGGCGCTATGTCGACGGCGACAATGAGCGCTTCGAGCAGGGCTCGGTGAGCTACTTCGACTATGGCCGGCGCCTGGCCGTCTCGACCTTCCCCGATTACGCAAGCTTCGCCCATGCCTATCATGTGCGCGCCGCGGCTGCGAGCGAACCCGACAAAACGATTACCCAGCTCGCGGCCGACATCGCCCGCGGACTCGACGACACCCAAGCGCGGGCAGTCGCGCTATCCGACTGGGTCCGGCGCAATATCCGCTACGTCGCGGTCTACCTCGGTCCGGGCGGCGTGGTGCCGCATCCGGCCGCGTCGGTGCTGGCGAACCGCTATGGTGACTGCAAGGATCACGCGGTGCTGTTGCAAGCCCTGCTGGCAGCAAGCGGCATTCCTTCCAGCGCCGCACTGGTCAATGGCGACGACGCCTATCGCCTGCCTGCGGTGCCGACTCTGGGCGTGCTGAATCACGTCATCGTCTACGTGCCGCAGCTGCAACTCTTCCTCGACCCGACCGCCGGCACGGTGGCGGGCGGCTACCTGCCCCCTGCCCTGCTCGGCAAACCGGTCCTGCTGGCCGACTCCGGCCAGTTCGCGGTCACACCCGCTTACCAGCCGGCGCGCAGCCGCACGGCGACGCGCTTCGACATCGCGCGCGACGGCAGCAGCCGCTTCCACGTCCGGCGCACGAATGGCGGCGCCATCGCCGAACCCTACCGCCAGGCGGTGCGCGCCACGCCCCAGTCCGATCGCGACGGCTTCGTGCGGCGCATGCTGACGGGCTTGGGGCAGACGGGGGATGGCCTGTTCGAGCCGGGCGATACGGATGCTGCACGGGACGATTACACCCTGGCTTTCTCGGGCGCGACCGACGGCTTCCTGCGCCTGCCGGGGCCGGTGGCCCTGGCGACGACCTACAACTTCTGGGGCGGCCTGGGGGATGCGGTGTTCGAGCTGGGACGCGAGCCGGAGCGGCGCCAGGAATTCGTCTGCCCGGCCGTTGATGCCGAGGACGAGCTGCGCTACGCGCTGCCGCCGCGCACGCGGGTGCTGGCGCTGCCGAAAGGACTCGTGGTGGACGACGGCAGGTTCTTCTACCGCTCGCAGTATGCGCGGCAGGGAAATGCGGTGGTGGTCAAGCGCCGCCTGCAGTTCCGGCACACGGCGGCCACTTGTACGCCCGAGGACTATCGCCAGATGCGGCCGGCGCTCGAGCGCATGATGCACGACCTGCGCGGGCAGGTCGTGGTGCAGGGACGCTAGGTCAGCCCTTCGTCAGGCGGTGTGCAACTGCATCGTCGCCACATCCATCTTGCCTTCGCAGACGAGCGGGATGATGCGCAGGGCCTTGTCGATCGATTCTTCGATCAGCGTCTGCTCTTCGCGGCGCGGGCGGTGCAGCACGAAGTCGGCCACGGCCTGCTGCAGGTTGAGGCTGCGTGGATGGCCAATGCCGATGCGCAGGCGCCAGTATTCCTGGGTTCCCAGCGCGGAGGTAATGTCCTTCAGCCCGTTGTGGCCGCCCGAGGAGCCGCCTTTCTTGAGCTTGGCCACGCCCGGCAGCATGTCGAGCTCATCGTGCACGACCAGCACCTCGTCCGGGTTGATCTTGTAGAAGCGCGCCAGCGCGCCGACGGACTGTCCGGAGCGGTTCATGTAGGTCAGCGGTTCCAGCAGCCAGACTTCGTTGCCCGCGATCCGGGTCTTCGCCACCATCGCATTGAAGCGCGATTCGCGCTGCAGGCGGCAGCCCGGCAGGGAGTTGGCCAGGTTGTCGACCAGCCAGAAGCCGGCGTTATGGCGGGTTTGTTCGTACTCCGGGCCCGGGTTGCCGAGGCCGACGATCAGACGGATGGACATGCGCGTGTCTACTTTGATTCTGGGAAAAACAGGATTATCGCTGAAAACGCCAGGCATACGTGCCGGCGATGCGCCAACAAAAAACCCGCCGGGCTAGGCCACGGCGGGTTTCGTTTCCTCGGCCGCCGTGGCGGCCTGAAGGAAGATATTACTCAGCAGCGGCTTCAGCCGATGCAGCACCGCGCGGGATCGAGGTGGTGACCAGGGTCAGGTTCTGGCCGTGGGTCAGCGCGGTCACGCCTTCCGGCAGGGTCAGGTCGTTCACGTGGATCGACTGGCCGGCTTCCAGCTTGCTCAGGTCGACTTCGATGAACTCCGGCAGTTTGCCCGGCAGGCAAGCGACGTCCAGTTCGTTGGCGACGTGCGAGATCACAGCGGCGCTCAGCTTGACGGCTGGCGAGATCTCGGCGTTGACGAAGTGCAGGGTGACCTTGGTGTGGATCGGCTTCGATGCGTCGACGCGCTGGAAGTCAGCGTGCAGGACCAGTTGCTTGTATGCGTGCATCTGGAAGTCGCGCAGCAGGACTTGCTGGGTCTTGCCTTCGATTTCGAGGTCCAGGATCGAACCGTGGAAAGCTTCTTTCTTGAGCGCGTGGTACAGGGCGTTGCCGTCCAGTGCGATCAGTTCCGGGGTAGCGGTGCCACCGTAGATGATGCCCGGGGTTTGGCCAGCCTTGCGCAGGCGGCGGCTCGCTCCGGTCCCCTGCTGAGTGCGGTTGAATGCGACTACTTTCATGTGAAACTCCAAAATAAATGGGTCCGAATGCTGCGGCAGTTGCTACAGCCCGTAACCCAGTGGTGACTGCCCCCGCGACCAGGGGAGTCGTGAACAAGCGCTGACTGCGCGCTCAAGAATTCGGTGAACCGACGATGATACAACGGCGCGCCGGGCTTGTCAGCCACGGCGCGCCGTAAATACGATGTTTTGTTGCGCGTTTGCTTACTCTGCGAACAGCGAGATGACCGAGTCACCCTTCACGATGCGCTTGAAGGTTTCGGCCAGCAGCGGTGCGCTGGTCAGCTGGCGGATCTTGCCGCAAGCGGCGCCGGCTGCGCTCAGCGGGATGGTGTCGGTGACGACCAGCTCATCCAGCGGCGAATTCGAGATACGGTCGATTGCCGGACCCGACAGCACCGGGTGGGTGCAATAGGCCACGACTTTCTTGGCGCCGCGCTCTTTCAGCACTTCGGCGGCCTTGGTCAGGGTGCCTGCGGTGTCGACCATGTCGTCCATGATCACGCAGTTGCGGCCTTCGACTTCACCGATGATGTTCATGACTTCCGACACGTTCGCCTTTGGGCGGCGCTTGTCGATGATCGCCAGGTCGCAGCCGAGGCGCTTGGCCAGCGCGCGGGCACGGACCACGCCGCCGACGTCCGGCGACACGACCAGCAGGTCGTCGTAGTTGCGCTTCTGCAGGTCGCCCAGCAGGATCGGCGATGCGTAGATGTTGTCGACCGGGATGTCGAAGAAGCCCTGGATCTGGTCAGCGTGCAGGTCCATGATCAGGACGCGCTCGACGCCAGCTTCTTCCAGCATGTTGGCGACCACCTTGGCCGAGATTGCGACGCGCGCCGAACGCGGGCGGCGGTCCTGGCGGGCGTAGCCGAAGTAGGGAATTGCTGCGGTGATGCGGCCGGCCGATGCGCGCTTGAGCGCGTCCACCATCAGGATGATTTCCATCAGGTTGTCGTTGGTAGGCGCGCAGGTCGATTGCAGGACGAAGACGTCCTTGCCACGCACGTTCTCGTTGATCTCGACCATGACTTCGCCGTCCGAGAACTTCGAAACGACTGCTTTGCCGAGTGGAATGCCGAGGTTCTTAGCGACCCCCTCTGCTAGTGCCGGATTGGCGTTGCCGGTAAAAACCATCAGGTTTTCGTAAGCCATGGAGGGAGTCCCAAGAGAAATTCGTTGATACTGGAAAAACAATCAGCCGGACGAGCCGGCTGATTAGCTTATGGATGCAGGCCGAACGCTGCACCGCTGTTCATCCCGCTGGAGGATCATGCCTCGACAGCCGGGAAAACTTTGGCAGGGGAACAAGGATTCGAACCTTGGTATGCCGGAATCAAAATCCGGTGCCTTAACCAGCTTGGCGATTCCCCTACACGACTGAACTGCTTGCCGTTACATTCTGCGTATTTTAACGCCTAACGTCGCGACAGGCAAAATTTTATTCCATAACTGCTTGATTCTGCAAGAGCGATTTCATCGGGTGGCTCGCCAGCGAATGCGCTTTCCACGCCTTCCATTTCGCTGGCACATGTGCCAGAACCTGGTCCGCATCGCGCTCGCCGGAGAAGGCACAAAACACACATGCCCCCGAGCCAGTCATCCTGGCATCGCCGTAACTGCTCAACCATTCGACCGCCTCTGCTACCGGCGGGAACAGGCGTTCAGCCACGTCCTGCAAATCATTTTTCCCGAAGCCACTTTGCTTGCCTAAAACGGCGCAGTTTGCTTGGTAGCTGCTGGAAAAGTCCGCTATTGTAACGGGCTTTGAATCCCTCGTCAAATCCGGCGCGGAAAAGATTGCGGGGGTTGGGACCGCCACGCCCGGCTCCAGCACCACATACCAGCAATCGGGACCCGGCACGGCCTGCAGCGCCTCCCCTACCCCTTCGGCAAACGCGGTCTCGCCGAACAGGAAGAACGGGATGTCGGCGCCCAGCGGCAGGCCGAGGTCCATCAGTTCCTGCTGCGTCAACCCGGCCTGCCACAGGTGGTTGGCCGCCATCAGCGCGGTGGCGGCATCCGAGGAACCGCCGCCCAGCCCGCCACCCATCGGCAGGATTTTTTCGATTGCCACCTCGATGCCCGGCGGCAGGCGGCCATGGCGGCGCGCGTACTCCGCCTGCAGCAGGCGCAGCGCGCGCACGATCAGGTCCTGCTCTTCCGGCACGCCGGGCACGTCCGTCATGCGCACGATGCGCTCGTCCGCACGCAGGTCGAAGTGCAGGGTGTCGCCATGGTCGATCAGCTGGAACACGCTTTGCAGCAGGTGGTAGCCGTCAGCGCGGCGGCCGGTGACGTGCAGGAACAAGTTGAGCTTGGCCGGGGCCGGGCAATGGTGCAGCGAACGCATGAAACTCAGCCCTGCGGATTGATGACGATGCGGATCGACAGGTCCTGGATGTCCCCGCTCGCTACGCGGGTGGCGTGGATCACGCGCGGCGCCGGCTGGGCGGCGTTCGCATCCTGCCATTCGACGAAGCGCAGGCGCCAGCCATCCTGGGTCGTCACCTCGTTGCGCGCCGGCGAGGCGCTGAAACGCTGGCCCTGCGCGTCCACCGCATAGCCCTGCAGCCAGTCGCGCAGGCCCGACACCGGCAGCGGCCAGCCCAGCGTGCGCTGGGTGAGCGTATCGATATTCGCCTCGGTGATCGGCGCGCGGCCGGCCTGGGTCAAGGTAGCCGACTGCGGCCTTACGCTGATGGTCGCCGCCGTCTGGCCCAGCGGGTTGGTGAGCGTGAAGTCGACGCTGCCGGGACGCTGCGCCCAGTCGAAACCGCCGGTCAGCGATTCAGTCTTGCCGTCCTTCTGGTAATTCACCGACAGGCGGCCGGCCAGGTCGATGGTGTCGCGGTAGGCGCCCACGGTGGCGACATTGGTGCTGGTGGTGGCGCAACCGGCCAGGGCAGCGGCAAGGACGAACAGGCTCAGGCGTCGGGTAATCGGCATCGGCAAAAGGAGAAGTAGCGGGAATCCGGCGGCCGCCAACCCGGCAGCCGCCACGGAATGGATTATTTCACAAGGTCTGGCGCAGGCGCGCCAGCGTGTTGCGCAGCGTGTCGTTCTTGGGGTCCTTGGCGCTGGCTTCGCGCCACAGCGCCTGCGCCGCGGCCTGCTGCCCTTTCTTGAACAGCACTTCGCCCAGGTGCACGGCGATTTCCGGGTCGCGCCGCAACGCATAGGCATTGCGCAGCTGCTTTTCGGCTTCGTCCAGGTTGCCCAGGCGGTACTGCACCCAGCCCATGCTGTCCATGATGAAGGGATCGTTCGGCGCCATGGCGAGTGCCTTGGTCACCAGCTCCAAGGCTTCCTGCAGGCGGGTGTTGCGCTCGGCCAGCGAGTAGCCGAGGGCGTTGTAGGCGTGGTGGTTGTCGGGCGCCAGCGTCATCACGTCGCGCAGCGCTTTTTCCATCACGTCGACACGGCCGATCTTCTCGGCCAGCAGCGCGAAGTCGTACAGCAAATCCGGGTTCTTCGGGAAGCGCTTGGCGGCGGCTTCCATCAGCGAATACGCTTCCAGGGTACGGCCGGCGTCGCGCAGCAGCTGCGATTCGGCCACCGCCACCTGGGCCTGCTGTGCCGGCTCGGCCGGCTTCAGGCCGGCCAGCAGCTTGCGTCCGCCGGCCAGGTCACCCTGACGCGCGAGCAGCTGGGCGCGGCGCAGCTGGGCACTGAGCAGCAGCTGCGGCTCGGTCCCGGCAGGAATTTTCTCCAGCCAGCCGAGTGCCGCCGGATAGTCGTTCCGCTCTTCCGCGATCTGGGCCAGGATCAGCAGCGCGCGGGTCGGGTCGCGCTCGTCTTCCGGATTGCGCCCGAGCACCTCGACGAAGCGGGTGAAATAGCCCTCTGCACCTTGCGCGTCGTTCATCTGGGTGGCCAGCACGCCCAACGCATACAGGTTGCCGGCGTCGTCCGGGCGATCCTTGAGCAGGGCCTCGAACTGGGCGCGCGCCTGCGGGAACTGCTTCTGGTTGACCAGCACGCGGGCATGGGCGGAACGCACTTCGCGCGCGTCCGGGTGGGTCTTGAGGAAGGCTTCCAGCATCGGGGCGACCTTGTTGTCGTCCTCCAGCACCTGGGCCATCATGAGCACCGCGATTTCCGAATCCGGCTTGGCCGCCAGGGCAGCCTGGGCCGCGCGCTGGGCGGACTCGCGGTCGCCACGGCCGAGGGCCGCCTGGGCGCGCACGATGTAGGCCTCGAAAGTGCCGTCGTAGGGTGCGATCACCCGGTCGAGCATGGCCGCGGCGGCTTCCTTGTCCTTGGCGCGGCCCAGCAGTTGCTGGATCTGGAACAGCAGCACGCCGCGCTTGTCGGGCGCGGACAGCTTCAGGCGCTCGACGAAGACCGGTTCGACGTCCGCGATATTGTCGGACGTGACCACCATGCCCACGAAATACTGGGTCGCCTCGTCCGAGCTTGGGTCGAGTTCACGCCACAGGCGCACCGCGGCCAGGGTATCGTCGGACTGGCGCGCCGCCACTGCCATCTCGGCCGCCCGCCGCGCCAGGCGCGGGTCGCGGGTCTGCTGGGCCAGCGACAGCATGGTCAGGTAAGGGCCCTGCCAGTCGCCCTTGCGGAATGCAAACTCGGCCTTAAGTAACTGGTTCAGCATGCCGCTGGTCATGTCGACCTTCGGCAGGCGCGCTTCCGCTTCAAGCCGGGCTTTCGCTTCCTCGTCTTCCTCGCTGGAGGCGGTCGCTTCGCCGTCCTCGCCCCCATCCGGCGCCTTGGCGGCCTCGGCGGCGGCCAGTGGCGTATCCGAAGCCGCGGGAGTCGATGCCTGCTTTTCCGGCGCGACCGCGCACGCCGCCAGGATGCTGGAGAGGGTTACAATGACGAAAGCGTTTTTCAAGGCAAGTCCGGGTTCTGAGATGTTGTCTGATTCTACGCTCAAGCATGCGCCCGCGTGCGTAGCAGCGCCAAATCCTTAATGGCTGCCTAAGAATTTACACGATTCCCTTCCCATGCCCGAACTCCCAGAAGTAGAAGTTACCCGGCGCGGTGTCGCGCCCCATATCGAAGGCCGTGTCGTCGAGCAGGTCGTGCTGCGCCGCGAAGGCCTGCGCTGGCCCTTCCCGCCCGCTCTGTCCGAGCTGCTGGCCGGACACCGCATCCTCGGTACGAACCGCCGCGGCAAGTACCTGCTGATTGAGTTCGAGCACGGCACCCTCATCGTCCATTTGGGCATGTCCGGCCACCTGCGGGTGCTGCCGCCCGGGGTCGAGGCGCGCAAGCACGACCACTTCGACCTGGTGGTTGTCGGGACAGATGCGGGCCCGGAAGGCAGGCAGGTGCTGCGCCTGCACGACCCGCGCCGCTTCGGCGCCGTGCTCTGGCATGGCAAGGAAGAAGGCGATCTGGAACAGCACATGCTGCTGCGCGGCCTCGGCGTGGAGCCGCTGGGCGAAGGCTTTTCCGGCGAACTGCTGTGGCGCGAGACGCGCAAGCGCAGCGCGCCGATCAAGCAGGTGCTGCTGGCCGGCGACATCGTGGTCGGCGTCGGCAACATCTACGCCTGCGAAAGCCTGTTCCGCGCCGGGATCAACCCGAAAACCCCGGCTGCGCGCATCAGCCGCACCCGCTACGAGCGGCTGGCCGAGGCGATCAAGGAGATCCTGGCCGCCGCCATCGTCCAGGGCGGCAGTACCCTGCGCGACTTTATTGCAGTAAACGGACAATCTGGGTATTTCCAACAGACATATTTCGTCTATGATCGTGCTGGAGTGCCTTGCCGCAACTGTGGGGCGCCGGTCCGCCAGATCAAGCAGGGCCAGCGTTCGACTTTCTACTGCGTGCAGTGCCAGCGATGATCACGGGTTTACAACGATGCAGGATTTTCAACAGTATGGCGCCTGGCGCGCCGCCGTCGCAGCCAGCCTGGAGGGCTACGGTGCCGCGCTGCGCGAAGCCGGCCAGATCGACGGCGCCGGCGAGCAGCAGCTCGAACGGGCGCTGGCGCGCCTGCGCGACGACCGCCTCTCGGTGGCCTTTGTCGCCGAGTTCTCGCGCGGTAAAAGCGAGCTGATCAACGCGATCTTCTTCGCCGACTACGGCCAGCGCATCCTGCCGTCCAGCGCCGGCCGCACCACCATGTGCCCGACGGAGCTGCTGTACGATCCGGCCCTGCCGCCCTGCATCCGCCTGCTGCCGATCGAGACCCGCATCCAGCACCTGTCCACCAGCGATTATCGGGAAGACCCTGCCTCCTGGACCGTGCTGCCGCTCGAACTGGACGCGCCTGATCGCATGAGCGAAGCCTTCCGCCAGGTCAGCCAGACCCGCCGCGTGCCCTCCAGCGAGGCGCAGCAGTACGGACTGTGGGATCCGGAAGACCCGGACCACGCAACCAGCCTGGGGCCGGACGGCACGGTCGAGATCCCGCGCTGGCGCCACGCGATCATCAATCTGCCCCATCCCCTGCTCAAGCAGGGACTGGTAATCCTAGACACCCCGGGCCTGAACGCGATCGGTACCGAGCCGGAACTGACGCTCAAGCTGATCCCGAACGCGCACGCGGTCCTGTTCGTGCTGGCAGCCGAAACCGGCGTCACCAAGAGCGACATCGAGGTCTGGCGCACCCACATCGGCCCCGGGCCGGGACGCCTGGCGGTGCTGAACAAGATCGACGCCATGTGGGACGAACTGCGCACGCCGCAGGAGAACGAGGCCGAGATCGCGCGCCAGCAGCAGCACGTGGCCCAGCTGCTGGGCCTGGACAGCGCGCGGGTCTACCCGGTATCGGCGCAGAAGGCCCTGGTCGGCAAGATCAACGGCGACATGGCCCTGTTCGAGAAGAGCCGCCTGGGCGCGCTGGAAGGCGCGCTTTTCCACGACCTGATCCCGGCGCGCCGCGCCATCATCGCGCGCCAGCTGCGCGAGGACTTAGAACAGCTGGCTTCCAGCCAGCAGGCCCAGGCCTCCAGCCGCATGCGCGAGCTGGTCGAGCAGCTGCAGGAGCTCAAGAGCCTGCGCGGCAAGAACCAGAGCGTGATCGCCCACATGATGCGCCGGGTCGAGCTCGAGAAGAAGGAATTCGACGCCAGCCTGTTCAAGCTGCAGGGCACGCGCGCCGTGTACACGCGCCTGTCCACCGAGCTGTATTCGACGCTGGGCATGGACACCGTGCAGCAGCAGACCGACGAGGTGCGCGCCGCGATGCAGGCATCGCGCTTCGCCACGGGCATGCGCGCCCCGGTGCGCAGCTACTTCGAGTCGATGCGCGCCAACCTCGACGCGTCGTCAGCCAAGGTGGCCGAGATCGGCGCCATGATGGACAGCATGGTGCGCAAATTCTCCAGCGAGCATGGCTTGAGCCTCGCCGGCCCGATGCCGCTCTCGCTCGAGCGCTACCGGCGCGAACTGATCGAAGTCGAAGAGCTGTTCCTGAAGCAGTTCGGCACCGCCACCCTGCTCATGACCAGCCGCGCCACCCTGCTGGAACGCTTCTTCGACTCGATCGCTTCGCGCGTGCGCCACACATTCCGCGCCGCGAATACCGATGCCGAAGCCTGGCTGAAGGTGATCATGGCGCCGCTGGAGAGCGCGATCCGCCAGCACCGCGACGGCCTGCGCCAGCGCCAGGCTTCGATCGGACGCATCTTCGAAGCCACCGACAGCCTGGAGCAGAAAATCACCGCCTTCGAAAGCTCCCAGCAGGCGCTCGAAGCCACGCGCTCGCACCTGGCCGCCATGGCGGCGCAGGTGGCCGAGGCACTGGAGTCCCACCCCGCATGAAACGCCTCACCGAATTCGACCAGCTGGCCGACCCAACCTTCTCGCAGGCGGTGATCGACTGGCAGCGCAGCCACGGCCGCCATACCCTGCCCTGGCAGAACACCACCGACGCCTACCGCATCTGGCTGTCCGAGATCATGCTGCAGCAGACCCAGGTGGCCGCGGTGCTGGGCTATTACGCGCGCTTCCTGGAGCGCTTCCCGACCGTACAGGCGCTGGCCGAAGCGCCATCGGAGGACGTGATGGCGCACTGGAGCGGCCTGGGTTACTACACCCGGGCGCGCAACCTGCACGCCTGCGCCAAACGCGTGGTGCAGGACTACGGCGGCGTGTTCCCGAGCGACCCCGCCCTGCTGGCCGAACTGCCCGGCATCGGCCGCTCCACCGCCGCGGCGATCGCCGCCTTTTCCAGCGGCGCGCGCGCCGCGATCATGGACGGGAACGTCAAGCGCGTGTTCGCGCGCGTGTTCGGCATCGACCAGTATCCGGGCGAGAAGCGGGTCGAGGACGCACTGTGGCGCCGCGCCGAGGCGCTGCTGCCGCAGCAGGGGATCGAATCGTATACGCAGGGCCTGATGGATCTGGGCGCCACGCTGTGCACACGCAGCCGCCCGGATTGCCCGCGCTGCCCGCTGCAGGACCGCTGCGTCGCTTACGCCAGCGGCCGCACGGCCGAACTCCCGGTGCGCAAACCTAAAAAGGCGACGCCGGAAAAACGCGCGGCGATGCTGGTGGTGATCGACCGCGGCCAGGTGCTGCTGGAGCAGCGTCCTGGCACCGGCATCTGGGGCGGCTTGCTGTCGCTGCCGGAAGTCGACGGGCATGTGGGAATGGAAGCGGATGTCGCATCCTCGCTTGAGGTGGCCGCGGCCGCGGCGCAGTTCGGGACGGTGGAGGAAGTGCAGCCGCTGACGCGGCTGGTGCACGTGTTCACCCACTACAAGCTGCACATCGCACCCTGGCAGGTCACGCTGGCGGCGCGCGGCGGCGCCACCGGGCGACACCTGTGGTGGGACCTGCACGCCGTCAAGGACGCGCCCCTGCCCGCCCCTGTCAAGAAACTGCTGGCCCAGCTGGCCCAGCCCGGCCTGTTCTGAATCCCCGATGACCCGCGCGCAGCGCCTGCTCGCCCTGCTCCAGGCCCTGCGCGCGCACCGTTTCCCCGTGACCGGTGAGCGCCTCGCCCAGCAGCTCGGCGTCAGCCTGCGCACCCTCTACCGCGACATCGCCACCCTGCGCCAGCAGGGCGCGCGCATCGAAGGCGAGGCCGGCATGGGTTACGTGTTCAAGCCCGGCTTCATGCTGCCGCCCCTGATGTTCGGCGAAGACGAAATCGAAGCCCTGGTGCTGGGCGGACGCTGGGTAGCGGAACATGGCGACCCCAGGCTGGCGCAGGCGGCGCGCGAAGCGGCCGACAAGATCGCAGCGGTGCTGCCGGAAGCGCTGCGCCAGGCCTTCGATCACAACGGCCTGCTGGTCGCGTCGTCCCTCGAAGCCAGGCCCGGCGTGCACATGGCGGCGATCCGCAGCGCCATCCGCGCCGAGCGCAAGCTCTTTCTCGACTACCGCGACGAACGCGGCGCCAGCTCGCGCCGCACCGTGTGGCCGGTGGCGCTCGGCTTCTTCGAACGGGTGCGTGTGCTGATCGCCTGGTGCGAGCTGCGCAAGGACTTCCGCCACTTCCGGCTCGACCGCATCCTCGCCCTGGAAACCGGTACCGAAGGCTTCCCACGCAGCCGCGCCGCCCTGCTCGGGGCCTGGCGCGCAGCTGAAGGGGTCCGCCACCCGCAAGGCCAGGCTGCTGACAGGAACTGACAGTGGGGCTCCCTACACTGGGAACACTGTCAACCACCTGAAGGAAGCACACCATGCTGAACCCGAGCTATTCCCTCCTCTACGTCGCCGCCCCGGAAGCGAGCGCGCGCCTGTACGCCGCCCTGCTGGACGCCCAACCGGTCGAAGTCTCGCCGACCTTCGCCCTGTTCGCGCTGGGCGGCGGCCGTATGCTGGGCCTGTGGTCGCGCGACAGCGCCGTCCCGGCCAGCGACTTCCACGGCAGCAGCAGCGAACTGGGTTTCCGCGTCGAGAGCCGCGCCGAAGTCGACGCCCTGCATGCGCGCTGGCGCGGCCAGGGCGTGGACATCCTGCAGGCGCCGGCGCGCGTGGACTTCGGCTACACCTTCACGGTGGCCGACCCCGACGGGCACCGCCTGCGCGTGTTCGCACGCGAAGAATAAGCAGGACTCAGAGCGAGTCGAGCGAGAAGATGCGCCGGTGTTCCTTGATCGCGTAGCGGTCGGTCATGCCGGCGATGTAGTCGGCGATCTTGCGCGCCTGCTGCAGGGTGTCGCCGGACGCCACCTGGTAGTCCGGCGGCAGCAGCACCGGATCCGTCATGAAGGCCTCGAACAGCTCGCGCACGATGCGGCTGGCTTTCACGCGCATGCGGTTCACCTGGAAGTGCCGGTAGAGGTTGGCGTACAGGAAGCGCTTCAGGGCCGTGGTCTCGGCCCGCATCTCGGGCGAGAAGCGGATCAGGGGCGGCGCTGCGCGCACGTCGTCGATGCTCTGCGGCGCCGCTTCCTTCAATAGCGCGGCCGAGGTCTCGACCAGGTCGGCCGTCATCGCCGTGATCATCAGGCGGATCGTCTCGTACAGCGCGCGCCGGCCCGGCAGCCCCGGGTACTGGGTTTCCACCATGCGGCGGTGGCGCGCGAACAGCTCCACCTCTTCCATCTGCGCCATCGTCAAGAGGCCCGAGCGCAGGCCGTCGTCGATGTCGTGGTTGTTGTACGCGATCTCGTCGGCCAGGTTGGTCAGCTGGGCTTCCAGGCTGGGCTGGCTGCGTTCGAGGAAGCGGCGTCCCAGTTCGCCCAGCTGGCGCGCGTTGTTCACCGAGCAGTGTTTGAGGATGCCCTCGCGCGTTTCAAAGGTGAGGTTCAGGCCGTCGAAGGCGCCGTAATGCTCTTCCAGCTCGTCCACCACGCGCAGGCTCTGCAGGTTGTGTTCGAAGCCGCCGTAATCCTTCATGCACTCGTTGAGCACGTCCTGGCCCACGTGGCCGAAGGGCGTGTGCCCGAGGTCGTGCGCCAGCGCGGTGGCTTCGACCAGGTCTTCGTTCAGCTGCAGGCTGCGCGCCAAGGTGCGGCCGATCTGCGCCACCTCGATCGAGTGCGTGAGCCGGGTGCGGAACAGGTCGCCCTCGTGGTTGAGGAACACCTGGGTCTTGTACTCGAGGCGGCGGAAGGCGGTCGAGTGGATGATGCGGTCGCGGTCGCGCTGGAACTCGCTGCGCGATCCTGCCGGCGGCTCGATGTGCGTGCGGCCGCGCGACTTCGACGAATGGGCTGCGTAAGGGGCGAGGCGTGCGTCGAAGTCCATGGTGCTCAATTCTCCGGTTGGCCCACGCAGGCATCCAGCGTGGCGCGCAGGGTGTCCAGGGGGACGGTCGTGATCGACGGACTGCCCAGGGGCTTGAGCAGGATGAACTTGATCTCCCCGCCCTCGTTCTTCTTGTCGACCGCCATCAGCTCGATCCAGCGCGCGTGGCCGAGGTCCGGCGCCACCACGGGCAGGCCGGCCGCCTGCACCAGGCTGCGCACGCGCTCCACGGTAGCGGCGTCGATGAGGCCCAGGCGCGCCGACAGGTCGGCCGCCATCACCATGCCGCAACCGACCGCTTCGCCGTGCAGCCAGGTGCCGAAGCCCAGGCCCGCCTCGATCGCGTGGCCGAAGGTGTGGCCGAAATTCAGCACGGCGCGCAGGCCGCCCTCGCGTTCGTCCTTGCGCACCACCTCGGCCTTGATCTCGCAGGAGCGCGCGATCGCGTAGGCCATCGCTTCCGGCTCGCGCGCCACGAGCTTGGCGATATTCGCCTCGATCCAGTCGAAGTAGGCGGCGTCCAGGATGGCGCCATGCTTGATCACTTCGGCCAGCCCGGCCGACAGCTCGCGTGGCGGCAGGGTGTCGAGGGTGGCGGTGTCGGCGATCACGGCGCGCGGCTGGTAAAACGCGCCGATCATGTTCTTGCCGAGCGGATGGTTGATGCCGGTCTTGCCGCCCACCGAGGAATCGACCTGCGACAGCAGCGTGGTCGGCACCTGCACGAAAGGCACGCCGCGCATGTAGCTGGACGCTGCGAAGCCGGCCAGGTCGCCGATCACGCCGCCGCCCAGCGCCACGATCGTGGTCTTGCGGTCGCACTTGTGTTGGAGCAGTGCGTCGAACACCAGGTTCAGCGACTGCCAGGTCTTGTGCTCTTCGCCGTCGGGCAGGACGATCTCGACCACTTCACGGCCGGCCGCACGCAGGGCGCCGGCGACGCGCGCCAGGTAGAGCGGCGCGACGGTGGTGTTGGTGACGATGGCGGCCTTGCTGCCGTCGACGTGGCGCGCCAGCAGCGCGGCGTCGTCGAGCAGCTTGGGGCCAATCGTGATCGGGTAGCTGCGCTCGCCCAGTTCGACGTTGAGGATGGTGGGTGCGGGTGCGCTCATTGCATTCATCGGGTCGCTTGCCGCCCGGCGCGCCTGGGCAGCCGCTCCTGCGGCCTCCAGCGCGGCGAGCTGGTCCAAAATGGTCTGTACCATCGATTGTACGTTAGGTCGGCCGGTATCGATGACCAGGTCCGCAATCTCGCGGTACAGGGGGTCGCGCTGGGCCAGCAGCTCTTCCAGCTTGGCGCGCGGGTCGGCGGTCTGCAGCAGCGGGCGGTTCTTGTCGTGCGAGGTGCGCTGCAGGATGCTGCCGATCGCGGCGCGCAGGTAGATCACGGTGCCGTGCTCGGCCAGCAGCGCGCGGCTGGCCGGGTTCAGCACGGCCCCGCCGCCGGTGGCTAGCACCAGGCCGTTCTGTGCGCTCAGCTCGCGGATCATGTCCGCTTCGCGCCGGCGGAAGCTGGCCTCGCCCTCGATCTCGAAGATCCACGGAATCGAGGCGCCGGTGCGCGCTTCGATCTCGTGGTCGGAGTCGACGAAGCGCATGCCCAGCTTGCGCGCCAGCTGGCGCCCGATGGTGGTCTTCCCCGCCCCCATCAGGCCGACCAGGAAGAGGTTGTTGTTCTTGGGATGAGGCACTGCCAGGTCCGCAGAAATAAAAAAGACGGCCAGTATAGACTGGCCGCCTCTTTTTGCGTCAAAACTGTGACGGGCCCGTGCGGCCCGCTTCCTTAGTTGTACTTGAAGGAATAGGTGGTGATGATGCCGCGCGGGGTCGAGATACGCACGCCCACGTTGCCGGCCGCGCAGGATGCGTTCGGCTTGACGTTGACCGCGTGGATGGTGCCGCCCACGGCATTGGTCGACGGGACCGTCGACGGCGACATGCTGCTCACCGTCACATTGGTAAGGTCCGCAGTGGCGACGGCGGTGTCGGCCGGCATCGGGTTGTTGTTCACGTCGGTCAGGCGGAAGCGCAGCTCGACATCGGTGCAGGTGCTGCCGCTGATGCCCTTCAGTTCCAGCGGATCGCCGTCGGCCGTGGTCCAGTCGCGCCAGGCGCTGCCGGTCCAGAACTGGCGGATCAGGCGCGGGTGCGAGCCGCTGAACACGATCTCGAAGCTGCGGCGGATGTAGTTCAGGCCCCACTTGCCGTCGCCGTCCTTCTTGTAGCTGGTGCTGTTGTAGGGGAACGGCAGGTCGCCCTTCGTGCCGTCGTAGACGCCGTCGGCGTCGACATCGAGGAAGGGATCGCCCATGTCGCCGGACTGGCCCATCGACGCCGTCGGGAAGGGCTCACCACCGCTCGGGCAGACATCCACCAGGGGACGGTAAGGCGTGGTGCCGGTGTAGCCGCTGCAGCTGTACTGGCCGTCGCCGTTGACGTCGACGAAGTTCTCGATGCCCTGGGCGTAGGCCAGCACAGTCACGCGGCCGTCGAGCGGGCGGAAGGCCTGGCTACGCAGGCTCGCCGAGCAGCCGCCGTCCTTGGTCAGGCAGCCGCCCTGCGCCGAGGTGCCGATGGCGCCGCCTTCGGTGACGAAGTTGATGGCGGTGTTGTCCGAGACGGGGTTGCCGTATTGGTCGGCCATCAGCACGGTAATGCCGGTGGCTTCGTTGTCGTACTCGAGGCCTTCGATGTTGTACTTGGCGGCGCTCATCGACATCGCCTTCTGGATCGGCAGGCCGGTCGAAATGGTCAGGGTGTCGGACAGGCCGGTCAGGCGCACGCCGTTGCGGCTCGCTTCGGCGTTCACCCGCACCGGGGTCGGGATCGTACCTGAGGACACCGTGGTCGAGACGTTGCCGGCGGCGTCGGTAGTGGCGCGGGTCGGCGACACGGTCAGGCCGCCGGTGTTGGTGGTGGCGCTGAAGCTGACGTCCACGCCGGCCAGGCCGGTACCCTGCTGGTCGACCACCTTGAAGCTGATCTGGGCCGCTTCCTGGCGGCCCTGGCCGCCCGAGCCCTTCAGCACGATCGAGCTGCCGGTCACGCTGCTGCCGGTGAACTGGATGGCGCCGATGTTGGCCGGATCGACGTCGATGCCGATGGTCTGGATCGAGGAACCGATCGAGACAGTGATGATGTCGCGGCCGCGCAGGCAGCCCTTGTTGGTGTAGGTGGCAGTCTGGACGCCGTTGGCGAAGCTGCCCGGCACCAGGGTGGCGGTGCCGTCGGCCACGCACTGCGACGTCAGGACCAGGCCGGGAGCCGCGCTGGCCGGCTGGCCGCCGGTGGTGACCGGGATCGCCAGCGCAGCGGTGCCGAAGGCCGGCAGGCGGCCGGTCGGGGCCGGCGAGAAGCTCAGGGAGCCGACGGTCAGCGACGCAGCGCCGACGGTGAAGTTGGTGCTGGCGCTGGCCGTCTTGCCTTCCACCACCGCGGTGGCGGTAACCGACAGCGCGCCGGCCGAGGTCACGCCGGCCGGGCGGACGGTGACGGTGGCGATGCCGTTGGCATCGGTCAGGGCCGAGCCGGTGTCTGGCGTGAAGCTCACCAGGTTGCTGGTGCTGGTAGTGAACTGGACGATGACGCCGGCGGCTGGCTTGCCGGCTGCGGTCAGCACCGAGGCCTTGACCGTCGCGCTCTGGGCGCCCGACAGCAGGGTCACGTTGGCGCCGCTGGCATCGGTGAGGGCGATGTTGACCTTCGGATCGGCCGTGACCGGGGTGCCGCCGCTACCGGTGCCGCCCGAGCCGCTGCCGGTAGTGCCCGGGTTGCCGCCGCCACCGCCGCAGGCGGTCAGGATGGCAGCCGCCAGGCCAATCGCGGTCCAACGGCCGATCGACGCCAGGGCGTCCTGTTTCGCTGAGTGGTGCATGACTTCTGTTCTTCCTTTTGTTGTGTCGTTTGCGTTGTCTCTTGCGCGGGCGTTCAGCGGCCCGCGGCGGCGTCGGTCACGATCTTCGGCGTGATGAACACCAGCAGTTCGGTCTTGGTGCTTTCGCGGCCCGTCGACTTGAACAGGTAGCCGAGCACCGGCACGTCGCCCAGCAGCGGCACCTTGTTCACGTTGTTGCGCTCGGTCTGCTGGTAGATACCGCCGAGCACCACCGTGCCGCCGTTTTCGACCATCACCTTGGTCTTCACGTGCTGCGTGTTGATCGCCGGGCCGGCGCGGGTTTCTTCACCCTTCGAATCCTTGTTGACGTCGACCTCGAGCACGACGTTGCCGTCCGGCGTGATCTGCGGCGTCACTTCCAGGCGCAGGTTGGCCTTCTTGAAGGTGATCGAGGTGGCGCCGCTGCTGGTGGCGACCTGGAACGGCAGTTCCACGCCCTGCTCGATCACGGCGATCTGCTTGTCTTCGGTGACCACGCGCGGGCTCGAGATGATCTTGCCCTTGCCGTCCGCTTCCAGCGCCGACAGTTCCAGGTTGAGGAAGCGGTTGGCCGCCGAGGAGAACAGGCTGAAGGCCAGCGAGGAAGCCGGGGTGCCGCCGATCGCCGCGGCCGGCAGGTTGACCATGGTGGTGTTGGTCCAGGCATTGCCCTCGTCCGGGGTCTGGCCGGTGACCTGGCCCACGCCCTGCAGGTTGCCGCCGATCGCGATGCGCTCGTTGCCGCTGATCTGGTAGCCGGCGTCGCCGCCGCGCAGGTTGCGCATGTCGGCGAAGCCCAGCTTGGCGCCGAGGTTGCGCGAGAAACCGTCGTTCGCTTCCACCAGGCGCGCTTCGATCAGCACCTGCTTGGAGGCGACGTCGGTCTTCTGGATCAGCTTGCGGATGTCTTCGATCTTGGAGGCGATGTCGGTCACGAACAGCTGGTTGGTGCGCGGGTCGATGATGGCGCTGCCGCGCTTGGACAGCACACGGTTCTTGTTGTCGCCGGCGGCCGAAGCGCCGCTCGCATCCAGGCCGAACACGGTACGGAAGGCCTCGACCTTCTGGTAGTTCAGCTGGAAGATCTCGGAGCGCAGCGGCTCGAGGTCGGCGATCTGGGCGCGCTGCTCGAGCTCGAGCTTTTCCTTGGTCAGCAGTTCTTCCTTGGGCGCGATCCACAGCACGTTGCCGTTCTTGCGCATGTCCAGGCCCTTGGCCTGCAGCACCACGTCCAGGGCCTGGTCCCAGGGCACGTCGCGCAGGCGCAGGGTCAGGTTGCCGCTGACGGAATCGCTGGTGATGATGTTCAGGCCGGAGATGTCGGCGATCGCCTGCAGCGCGGCGCGCACTTCGACGTTCTGGAAGTTGAAGGACAGCTTCTCGCCGCGGTAGCCGGTGGTGGGGCTGCCTACACGGTTCGGGTCTTCCTTGACCGGGCGCACATCGACGATCAGCTGGGTGTCGCTCTGGTAGACCGACTGCTCCCAGGCGCCTTGCGCATCGATGGTCATGCGCACGTTCTCGCCTTGTGCGGCGGTGGTCACGCGCGTCACCGGAGTGCCGAAGTCGGTCACGTCGAGGCGGCGGCGCAGGGATTCCGGCAGGCCGGTGCGCATGAAGTCGACGATCACCTGGTTGCCGGCCTGGCGCACGTCGACGCCGACCTGGCCGTTCGGCAGGTCGACCACGACGCGGCCTTCGCCGTTGCTGCCGCGGCGGAAGTCGATGTCGCGCAGGGTTTGGCGGGCTGCCGGGGCCGGGCTTCGCGCGACCGGCAGGCCGGACGCGTTCACGGCCTGGGCCACGCCGCCCGAGCCTTCGACGGTGACGATCACCGACTTGCCGTCGATGGCGGTGGCGTAGTTCAGCGCGCGCGCCAGGTTCAGCACCAGGCGGGTGCGTTCGCCGGCCTGCACCACGTTCAGGCTGCGTACGTCGCCCAGGTTGATGTCCTGGGAGGTCTTGCCGGTGGCGTTGACGGTGGCGCCGAAGTCCAGCGCGATGCGCGCCGGGTTGGTGATCGAGAAGCCGATCGGCGGCTTGGCCGGGGCCTCGCGCATGGCGATGTTCAGCACGACGTTGGCGCCCTGCTGGTTGGCGGTGATCGACTCGATGGCGTTGCCCTGCGCCGCTGCCGCGCCGGCGGCAAGCGTCATCAGCAAAGCGGCGCCGCAGCGCGCCAGCCAGGCCGGCACGGTGAGTCGGAGGATGGTGCGATTGTTCATGCCTGGGGTCATTTCCCGGTCTCCTTGCTTTCCGCCAGCTCGATCGTCGCCTTGCGCTCGACCCAGTCGCCGGTGGCGTCCTGCACTACTTCCCTGATGTCGATCGCGCCGTCGCTGATGCGCGTGACCAACCCGTGATTCTGTCCGATGCGCTGGCCCGTCTTGACCTGGTAGATCGACGCGTCGATCTGCACCAGCGCGTAACTCACGCCGCCCTTTTGCAGGGTGCCGACCATGCGCATGGTGTCGAGCGGGTAGTTCTCGAGCACTTCGCGCGGACGGTTGAGGTTCGGCGCCAGCGGATTCGGGCTGGCGGCGGCCACGCGCGCCATCTCGCCCAGCAGCTTGGCTTCGCTGAAGGGTTCGACCGCGCCGCCCGGTTCGTAGGCGTAGGGGACGAATTCCTTCGGCTCCGGCAGCGGCTTCACCTGCGGCACGGTCTCGCGCTGGACCTTCTTCATCCAGTCGCGCACTTCCTGGACGTCGCCGTCGCCGCAGCCCGCGAGGAGCAGCGCCGCGCCGAATGTGCATAACAGCCGCATCATTTCGCCGCTCCCTTGTCTTCCTTGTCCTTGGCTTTCTTGCCCTTGCCTTTGCCCTTCTTGTCGTCGCGCGACTTCTTCTGCGCGCTGATCTCGTCGGGGTCGAGGTAGCGGAAGGTCTTGGCCACCGCTTCCAGCTGCAGCGTGCCGTCCTTGGCGCTCAGCACCATGTTGTTGAGCGTGACGATGCGCGGCAGGTTGGCCATGTCGGCGGCGAAGGCGCCGACATCGTTGTACTTGCCGCTCACCTTGATGTCGATCGGCAGTTCGGCGTAGTAGTCGCGGATCACTTCCTGGCCCGGCTTGAACAGCTCGAACTGGAGGCCGCGGCCGACGCCGGACTGGTTGATGTCGGACAGCAGGTCCGCCATCTCGGATTTGCTCGGCAGCTGCTTTTCCAGGCGCAGCACGTACTGGTCGACCTGGGCCTTCTGCTTCTGCAGGGCTTCCAGGTTGATGGCCTGGGCCATCTTGTTCTTGTATTCGGTGCGCAGCGTGGCTTCTTCCCGGGCGCCCTTCTTCTGCTTTTCGAACTGGCCGTCCCAGTAGAAGAAGTAGCCGAGGCCGATCACGGCCGCCGCCACGCCGGCCGCGCACAGCAGGCGCGGCGCCAGCGGCCACTGGCCGGGCTGGCGCCCCTGCAGGTCCTGGAACTGGGCGGCGAGCTGGGTGCCGAGGTCTTTGATGTCGATGTTCATGATGTCAGTCCGCGGCCTTGGCGACCTTGCGCTCGGCCGGCTTGGCGCCCTTGGCCGCGCCGGCGGGGAGTTGCGTGTCTTCCTGTTCGCGCAGGCGCTTGATCGCCACGTTCATCTGGAACTCGACCACCTTGCGAGCGTTCTTGCTCTTGTCCTTGTCCAGCGCGGAGACCTTCACCTCGGTCAGGTTCGGACGCTCCAGCCAGGGCGAGACGCCGGACACGTTGCGCAGCAGTTCGGCCACCCGTTCCTGCGACTGGGCGTAGCCGGTCAGGGTCACCTTCTGGCCTTCCTGGCGGAAGGACTTCAGGTACACGCCGTCCGGCGTCTGGCGCACCAGTTCGTCGAGCAGGTAGACCGGCTGGTTGCGGTCGCCCTGCAGGTCTTCGACCGCCTGCTGGCGCGCTTTCAGCGATTCGATTTCTTCTTTCAGCGTCTTGATCTCGCCGATCTTCTTGTCCAGTTCCGCGCTGGCGGTCTTGAGCACCAGGTTGCGTTCGTTCTGGACCGCGATGCGGCTGGCGTTCCAGGCGCCGACCAGCAGCACCACGGCGGCGCCGGCGACGCCGCCGGCGGCCAGCAGGGCCACGAAAGCCGTCTGCTTCTGCTTGCGCTTGGCTTCGCGGTGGGGGAGCAGGTTAATGCGGATCATCCGAACCTCCGCAGGGCCAGGCCACAGGCCACGAGGTAAGCGGCGCCTTCCTGGCGCAGCTGCTGTTCGCGCACCAGCGCGCCGTGCGACATGCCCTCGAACGGGGCCACGATGCTGCTCGGGATGCGGGTGCGGCTGCCGATCAGCTCGAGCAGGCCCGGCAGCGCGGCGCAGCCGCCGGCCAGGTAGAGCTGGTCGATCCGGGTGTAAGGGGTCGAGGTGAAGAAGAACTGGATCGCGCGCGTGATTTCGAGCGCGGCGCTTTCCAGGAAAGGCGCGAGCAGGTCGGCGCGGTAGTTCTCGGGCAGGTCGCCTGCCTTCTTGCGGGTTTCCGCTTCCTCGAACGAGAGGCCGTAGGCGCGCACGATGTCCTGGGTCAGCTGGTTGCCGCCGAAAGGCTGCTCGCGCTCGTAGATGGTCTCGCCGTTCTGCAGCACCGACACGTGGGTGGCCTGGGCGCCGATCTGGAACAGCGCCACGATCTGCTCGGGCTTGGCGCCGACCACGCGATCGAGCGCGGCGCGCGCGGCATACGATTCGATGTCCATCACGGTGGCGGTCAGGCCCGCCGCTTCGGCGATCGCCACGCGGTCTTCGACCTTCTCGCGGCGTGCGGCGGCCAGCATGACTTCCATGTCTTCCGTTGACGCCGGGGCCTGGCCGATGACGTCGAAGTCGAGGCTCACCTCGTCCAGCGCGAAGGGGATGTACTGGCTGGCTTCGGATTCGACCTGCACTTCCAGCTGGTCTTCGGACAGGCCGGCGGGCAGAATGATTTTCTTGGTGATGACGGCGGCCGGCGGCATGCCGAGCGCGACGTGGCGCGCCTTGGTGCCGCTCTTCTTCCAGACGCGGCGCACGGCCTCGGCCACCTGGTCGATGTTTTCGATGTTGCCGTCGACGACCGCGCCGCGCGGCAGCGGTTCGGCGGCATAGCGCTCGAGGCGCAGTTCACCCTTGCCGGCGTCGGCCAGCTCGACCAGGCGGACGCCCGACGTGCTGATGTCGAGCCCGGCCAACGGCGGACTGGACTTTCCGAACAAGGAACCTAGATTGATCACGAGCGTACTCCTTGGCTGCCCTTCCCGCCTGATGCAGGATCTCTGTTGAACGCCCGCGCGGGGATATGTCCTGTTAAATCACTTACTTGGTGCATATATATGAGGCACCGCGTTAGATCGTAGCGAAAAGGATGCACCCCGACAAGATATTTCTATGAGGGAACACATCAATCCGGCGCGTGCGCGCCACACTCTGGCGCGGAGTGTTATCAGCCCTGCCATGACCCTTAGTCGCTTGATATCGGGCCTTGTAATTGTTCCATTGCTTTCCCTTAAGTTTATGCTCAGCAGTGCGTGTGTCGGGTCTCGAAGGGCTGACTTATAATGGGACGGTTCAAGGGAGTAAAAACCAGTATGAAAGAGAAACAAAGCCCGGGCACGTCCCCGGCATCGAAGTACAGTCCCAAGCGCATCGTGCTGCTGGCGCTCGCGGCCATCAGTGGCCTCGCAGTCATCGGCGTGCTGGTGCTCGTGTTCGCGCTGGCGATGGCCTATCCGAACCTGCCCGCGCTCGACACCATTACCGACTACCGGCCCAAGATGCCGCTGCGGATCTTCACCGCCGATAACGTCCTGATCGGCGAGTTCGGCGAGGAGCGCCGCACCCTGGTGCATTTCAAGGACATCCCGGACGTGATGAAGAAGGCGGTGCTGTCGATCGAGGACGACCGCTTCTACCAGCACAGCGGCATCGACTATCTCGGCATCCTGCGCGCCGCGTTCAGGAACGCCACCGGCGGCTCGCGCCAGGGCGCTTCGACCATCACCCAGCAGGTCGCGCGCAACTTCTTCCTGTCGTCCGAGCAGACCTTCAAGCGCAAGGCGTACGAAGCCATGCTGGCCTGGAAGATCGAGAAGAACCTCTCGAAGGACCAGATCCTCGAGCTCTACATGAACCAGATCTACCTGGGCCAGCGCGCCTTCGGCTTCCAGTCGGCGGCCCAGATCTATTTCGGTAAGGACCTGCGCGACATCAGCATCGCCGAAGCAGCGATGCTGGCCGGCCTGCCGAAAGCGCCATCTGCTTATAACCCGGTGGTGAACCCGACCCGCGCCAAGACCCGCCAGCAGTACATCCTGCAGCGCATGCACGACCTGGGCTACATCACCGACGCCCAGTACAAGCAGGCCAAGGACGAGCGCCTCACCGTCAAGACCGACAGCACCGCCTTCGGCGTGCACGCCGAATACGTGGCCGAGATGGCGCGCCAGCTGGTCTACGAGCAGTTCAAGGAAGACACCTACACCCGCGGCCTGAACGTGTTCACCACCATCACCAAGGCCGACCAGGACGCGGCCTATCTCGCGGTGCGCCGCGGCGTGATGGACTACGAGCGCCGCCACCCCTACCGCGGGCCGGAATCCTATATCGAGATCCCGAGCGAAAAGGGCGAAGCCGACGAAGCCATCGAGGCCGAACTGGCCGAGCACCCGGACAGCGACAACATCGTGGCCGCCATCGTGCTCAAGGCATCGCCAAGCGAGGTGAGCGCCACCATCGCCTCGGGCGAAACCATCAAGATGAGCGGCCCCGGCCTGGCCTTCGCCAAGGCCTGGCTGTCGGACAAGGCGGCGCCGAACCGCCGCCTGCGCCGCGGCGCCGTGATCCGCGTGATGCAGGACGACGAATCGAACTGGGTCATCACCCAGATGCCGGAAGTGGAATCGGCCTTCGTTGCGGCCAGCACCGAGGATGGCGCGATCCGCGCGCTGGTCGGTGGCTTCGACTTCAACCGCAACAAGTTCAACCACGTGACGCAGGCCTGGCGCCAGCCGGGTTCCTCGTTCAAGCCCTTCATTTATTCGGCCTCGCTGGAGCGCGGCCTGTCGCCGGCAACCATCGTCAACGACGCCCCGATCAGTTTTGATGCCGGCCAGACCGGTGGCCAGGCCTGGGAGCCGAAGAACTACGACAACAAGTACGAAGGCCCGATGACCATGCGGCGCGGCCTGACGCAGTCGAAGAACATGGTCTCGATCCGCATCCTGAACAAGATCGGCGCGCGCTACGGCCAGGAATACGCGACCCGCTTCGGCTTCGACGCCGACCGCAACCCGGCCTACCTGACCCTGGCGCTGGGCGCCGGCTCGACCACGCCGCTGCAGATGGCCGGTGCCTACGCCGTGTTCGCGAACGGCGGCTACCGCATCAGCCCCTACATCATCTCGAAGGTGACCGACAGCGACGGCAAGGTGTTGTCGGAAGCGCGTCCAGAACGCGCCGGGGTCGAGGCCAACCGCGTGATCGACGCGCGCAACGCCTTCCTGGTCGACAGCATGCTCAAGGACGTGGTGCGCTTCGGTACCGCGACCAAGGCGCTGTCGCTCAAGCGTCCTGACATCGCGGGCAAGACCGGCACCACCAACGATTCGATCGACGCCTGGTTCGCCGGCTACAACCCGAAGCTGGTGGGCATCGCCTGGATCGGCTACGACCAGCCCAAGAACCTCGGCAACCGCGAGACCGGCGGCGGCCTGGCCCTGCCGATCTGGATCGGCTACATGGGCAAGGCGCTCAAGGGCCAGGAAGTGGTCGAGCGCGAAGTGCCGCCGGGACTGGTGCTGGCCAATGGCGAGTACTACTACGCCGAGACGCCGCCAGGCACCGGGGTGGCGACGCTGGACGTCGGCCCGCCGCCGGCGCCCGCCGAGCAGAAACAGCGCGACGCGGTCAGGAACGAACTGTTCTGATTTTTGACCGAATGGTAAAAAAATGGCAGCCCGCGGGCTGCCATTTTTGTTGCTGCGGGCGGGGGGATCAGCCCAGCGCCACCGGCGCCCCGCCCTGCTCCGTCACGTACTGCGACAGCGAGGCGAACAGCTCGGAATCGTCGCGCGTGTTGCGCCACTCGTCGCCGACGCGCTTGTAGTGGTAGCCGCCGGAACGCGCCGCCACCCACATTTCCTGCAGCGGGGCCTGGCTGTTGACGATGATCTTGGTCGCATTGCGTAGGAACTCCACTTCCAGCACGTTGCCGCTGCGCCGGCATTCGACATCGACCACGTCCTCGTCGTTCAGCTTGTCGAGGCATTGCTCGATGCGGTCCAGGGTGCTTTCGGCCAGCGCCAAAAATTCGGATTCGGTCATGCTACACTCCAAAGTCTGCTAAATAAAACACCATTCTAATCGTGAACTCCACCATCGCACGCCTTTCAGGTGCCGGCCTCGCCGCCGCCATGCTGGCCGGCTGTGGCCAGACGGGTCCGCTCTACATGCCGAACCCGCCGGCCAAGCCCGCCCCCGCAGCCACCGCCGCAGCCAATCCGCAGCCCGCACAACCCGTTCCGTCCAATAACGCCTCCACCCCGGCCCCGACCAAGTAAAGTCCTCATGTCGCACTTCCAGTACCAGAACGGCGTCCTGCACGCCGACAGCCTTGCCCTGCCCGCCATCGCCGAAGCATTCGGCACGCCGACCTACGTCTATTCGAAAGCGGCGCTGCTGGAAAATTTCAGCGCCTACGCCGATGCTTGCAAGGGCCGTGACGCGCTGGTGTGCTACGCCATGAAAGCCAACTCCAACCTGGCCATCCTCGACCTGCTGGCGCGCGAAGGCGCGGGCTTCGACATCGTCTCGGGCGGCGAGCTGCTGCGCGTGATCGCGGCCGGCGGCGACCCGCGCAAGACCATCTTCTCGGGCGTCGGCAAGACCGTCGAAGAAATGCAGCTGGCGCTGGAAAAAGACATCCTGTGCTTCAACGTCGAGTCGATCCCGGAACTGCACCGCCTGAACGAGGTGGCAGCAAGCATGGGCAAACGCGCACCGGTCTCGCTGCGGGTGAACCCGAACGTGGACGCCAAGACCCACCCCTATATCGCGACCGGCCTGAAGGCCAACAAGTTCGGCGTGGCGTTCGACGATGCGCTCGACACCTACCGTGCCGCGGCATCGCTGCCGAACCTGGACGTGGTCGGCATCGACTGCCATATCGGCTCGCAGCTGCTGGACGACGCGCCACTGCTGGAAGCACTTAGCAAGCTGATCGAACTGATCGACACCCTGGGCAGCGAAGGCATTGTGCTGCACCACCTCGACATCGGTGGCGGCCTGGGGGTGAACTACGGCGCCGAAGGCGACAAGCCGCCGGTCCCGGTAGGCGAGTATCTCGGCCGCCTGTTCGCCCGCATCGACACCTGGCGCGCGGAGAAGCACGGCGGCGCCCCGATCAAGGTGATCTTCGAGCCGGGCCGCTCGATCGTCGCCGACACCGGCGTGCTGCTGACCAAGATCGAATTCCTCAAGCCGGGCGCGGAAAAGAACTTCGCCATCGTCGACGCGGCCATGAACGACCTGATGCGCCCGACCCTGTACCAGGCCTGGATGGGCGTGCAGGAAGTCGCACCGCGCGCAGGTGACAAGCTGACCTATGACGTGGTGGGTCCGGTGTGCGAATCGGGCGACTGGCTGGCGCGCGAGCGTGAGCTCAACGTCGAGCCGGGCGACCTGCTGGCAATCATGACGGCCGGCGCCTACGGCATGACTATGGCCTCGAACTACAACACCCGTGGCCGCGCGGCCGAGGTGATCGTCGACGGCGACCAGGTCCACCAGATCCGGCAGCGCGAGAATCCGGCGGATCTGTTTGCCCTGGAATCGATGCTGAAGTAAAACGAAAGCCCGCTTGCACAGCGGGCTTTTTATTTACGCGCGCGCCGCCTGCGTCTTCTTGGCGTAGGCCCAGTAGACGCGCAATCCCAGCAGCGCCGCGACGATGAGGCCGAAGATGATCGGCTGCTCGAAGTTGTTCTTCCCCGCCTTCATCCACCAGTAATGCAAGATGCCCAGCGGCGCGATCACGTAGATCAGCCGGTGCAGCCACTGCCAGCGCTTGCCGCCCAGGCGCCGGATCATGGCGTTGGTGCTGGTCGCCGCCAGCGGAATAAGCAAGACGAAGGCGATGAAGCCGACCGTGATGAAGGGCCGCTTGACGACATCCTTGAGCATCGCGGCGATGTCGAAGAAGTGATCGAACCAGAAGAAGCAGGTGAAGTGGAGCAGCGCGTAGAAGAAGGCGAACAGGCCCAGCATGCGGCGCAGCTTGATGACCCAATTCCAGCCAGTGAAACGGCGCAGCGGCGTCACTCCCAAAGTAATGCACAGGAAGTACAGGGTCCAGTCGCCGGTGCCGCGCGTGAGGAACTCGAGCGGCTCGACCGGCACGCCCTGGGCGGTGAGCCAGGCCATGCGCAGGAAGGGCAACAGGGCCAGCACGAACAGCACTGCCTTGATGGTGCTGATCTGCCTGGACGAAGGATTGAACGCCATCAGAAGAACTTCTTCAGGTCCATGCCGCTGTACAACGAGGCGACCTGGTCGTAGCCGTTGAACATCAGGGTCTTGCGCTTGGGCTTGAAGAAGCCGTCCTCGCCGATGCGGCGCTCGCTCGCCTGCGACCAGCGCGGATGGTCGACGTTCGGGTTCACGTTCGAATAGAAACCGTATTCGTTCGGCGCCGAGTCGTTCCAGGCCGTGCGCGGCTGCCGGCTCACCAGCCGGATTTTGACAATCGACTTGGCCGACTTGAAGCCGTACTTCCAGGGCACGATCAGGCGCACCGGCGCGCCGTTCTGGTTCGGCAGCACCTGGCCGTACATGCCGACCGTGAGCAAGGTGAGCGGATGCATGGCCTCGTCCATGCGCAGGCCTTCCACGTAGGGCCAGTCGAGCACGGGGCTGCGCAGGCCCGGCATCTGCTTGTTGTCGGCCAGGGTGACGAATTCGACGTATTTGGCGTTCGCCGTGGGCTCCACCTGCTTGAGCAGGTTCGACAGCGAATAGCCGACCCACGGAATCACCATCGACCAGCCTTCCACGCAGCGCAGGCGGTAGATGCGTTCTTCCAGCGGCGCCAGCTTGATGATGCGGTCGATGTCGAGCGTGACGGGCTTTTTCACCTCGCCCTCGATGGTGACCGTCCACGGACGGGTGCGCAGGGTGTGCGCATTCTCGACCGGGTCGCCCTTGTCGAGGCCGAATTCGTAGTAGTTGTTGTAGGAGCTGGCGTCCTTGAACGAGGTCTGCGCCTCCTGCGTGGACAGGGCCGCATTGCGCGTGGCGGCGAGCTTGGCGCCTTGCGCGAAAGCTTCGCGGTTGGCCATCTCCCAGATGCCTGAACCGACCGCGGCGGTGGCGGCGATGCGGGCAATGAATTGACGCCGGCCTTCATAGACCTCGCGCGGCGTGATCTCGGAAGGATAAGGCAGGTCGATGCCGTTGGGACTGCGTTTGAAAATCATGGTTGACTCCACTACACAGAGGTTGTCAGGTTACACCAGTCGGCTTAGGCGCACGTTAGCGCTGACTGCCGCCTGGCAAGGATGAAGCCTGGCGTGCTGGACAAAAGCGTGTCACGGTCTTCACTACGTCTCCCCGGCGGGAAAGACAAGGGTGAAACGGGTTTCGCGCCCTTGTGACTGCACCGTGGCTTTGCCACCATGCAAGTTCATGATGGCGCTGACGATGGACAGGCCAAGTCCTGTCGATCCTTCCGCATCGCTGCGGGCGCTGTCGGCGCGGTAGAAGCGGTCGAACAAATGGTTCAGGTGTTCCAGGCCAATCGCTGCGCCGGCGTTCGTGACGCTCAGTTCCTGCAGGCCGGGATGCGCTTCGGCATGCAGCCTGACGGTGCTGCCCGCATCCGCATGGCGCACCGCGTTCGAGACCAGGTTGGCCAGCGCCCGCCGCACCAGCGCGGGATCGGCGGCGAAGCGCCCTTCTCCGCTGCAATGCAGCCGCAGGCCGCGCTCTTCCGCCATGCCTTCGAAGAAGTCGGCGACCCGCTCCAGCTCGTCCAGTGCCTCCAGGGGCTGGCGCGCCAGGACGACCTCTTCCTGGCCGGCGCGCGCGAGGAACAGCATGCTCTCGATCATGCGCGCCAGGCGCTCGAGCTCCTCGATGTTCGAGGCCAGCAGGGATTCGTATTCTTCACGGCTGCGGCCCTGCCCAAGCGCGACCTGGCTTTGTCCGATCATGTTCGTCACCGGGGTCCTGAACTCGTGCGCCAGGTCGGCCGAGAAGCCGGACAGGCGCGCATAGCCGTCCTGCAGGCGCTGCAGCATGGCGTTGAAGGCATCGATCAGGGGCCGCAGCTCGGCCGGCGCGGCGCCGATGTCGAGCCGCTGCGCCAATGTGCCCGGCTTGACGAGCGCCGCATGCGCGGCGACCTGGCGCAGCGGGCGCAGGCCGCGCCGCAGCATCAGTGCCGCCAGCGCTGCGGCCAGCAGGGCGCCGACCGCGCACGCGGCAAGGATATCGGCGCGGTAGCGTGCGAACATGGCGGTGCGCTCGGCATAGGCACGCGCCACCACGACCGTCACCGGCGTCGCACCAAGGCGCGCACTGCTTGCAACGACGCGCCCCGGAATGCCTCCCTGCGCCGTCCAGCCGATGATGGCGTCACGGCCGGGCGCCGGACCGGCCTTGGGCGGGACTGGATAGCGCTCGCCGCGTGGATTGATATCGGCCAGCAGAACGCCTCCCGCCCCGACGATGCGCACCAGCGAGTTCTCCTGGCCGCTCATGGTGTCGCGGAAGAAGTCGGGTTGCGCCGCCAGCAGTTCGGCCGCGCCCGGCCGGCCGAGCACGATCTGCACCTGGCGCAGCTTGCCCAGCAGCTGCAGGTCGTCGCGGCGCACGATCTCGGCAACAAACGCGCGGTACAGGTAGATGCCGAGACCCGCCGCAGTGAACGCGACGATCAGCATGAAGGCGAGCGTCACGCGCAGGGTCAGGGAATCGCGCCAGGCGGATTTCATGCCGGATTCGCCACGTCGCAGATGTAGCCCATGCCGCGTCGCGTATGGATCAGCTTCTGCTCGAAGGGGTCGTCGATCTTGCGCCGCAGGCGGCGCACGGCGGCGTCGATGACGTTGGTATCGCTGTCGAAGTTCATGTCCCAGACCTGGGACGCGATCAGCGCACGCGACAGCACCTGGCCCTGGCGCCGCGCCAGCAGGTGCAGCAGGGCGAATTCCTGCGCGGTCAGGGCAATCGTCTCGGCGCCGCGCCGCACGCGCCGGCGCAGCACGTCGATCTCGAGGTCGGCGATCCGGATCAGTTCTTCCTCGCGCACGGGGCCGCGCCGCAGCAGGGTACGGATGCGGGCCACCAGCTCGACGAAAGCGAAGGGCTTGACGAGGTAGTCGTCGGCGCCCAGTTCCAGGCCGCGCACGCGGTCCTCGACCTCGTCGCGCGCCGTCAGGAACAGCACCGGGATCTGTTCGGTGTCCGGGTGGGCACGCAGGGCTTCGAGCACCTGCCAGCCGTCCATGCGCGGCAACATCACGTCCAGCACGACCAGCTCGATCTCTTCTTCGCGGGCGATGGCCAGGCCCTCGCGTCCATTGCGGGCGAGCCGCACCGCGAAGCCGGATTCGGCCAGGCCGCGCAGGAGGTAATCGCCGGTCTTCGGCTCGTCTTCGATCACGAGAATGCTCATGGTCCCATTCTATGCCGAAGAAATGCGGCCAAACATGACGGAACTGTCATCTGGCGGTCAGCCTGCCGTCGCCGGGCGCGTGCGAGGATGACTGCTTCCATATCCCACAGGAGAAGCAGCATGCGATTGATCCGCCAACTCACCCTGGCCGCCCTGCTCGGCGGCGCCAGCATCGCAGCGTCCGCCGCGCCGAACCCGCTCAGCGTCCATGTCCTCGACCTGCAGAGCGGCCGGCCGACGGCCGGTATCCGGGTCGCGCTGGAACAGCGCGATGGCGCCGCATGGCGCGAACTGGCAAATGGCGTCACCGATGCGCAGGGCCGCATCCAGGCCCTGTATCCAAAAAACGGCAAGCTGGCGGCGGGGGACTACCGCATCGTCTTCCAGACGGGCGAACACTACAAGCGCCAGGGCCAGGCGACGTTCTTCCCGCGCATCCCGGTCGAGTTCAGCGTGGATGCGCCGACGCAGCACTACCACATCCCTCTGCTGCTGAGCCCTTTCGGCTACTCGACCTACCGGGGCAACTGAGGCGGCTCAGAGTTCGCCGTAGGAGTGCAGGCCCGACAGGAACATGTTCACGCCCAGGAAGGCGAAGGTCGTCACCAGGAGGCCCACCACCGACCACCAGGCCGCCACGCGGCCGCGCAGGCCCGACATGAGGCGCATGTGCAGCCAGGCCGCGTAATTCAGCCAGACGATCAGGGCCCAGGTTTCCTTCGGGTCCCAGGACCAGTAGCCGCCCCAGGCTTCGGCCGCCCACAGGGCGCCCAGGATGGTCGCCACGGTGAAGAAGGCGAAGCCGACCGAGATCGACTTGTACATCACGTCGTCCAGCACTTCCAGGCTCGGCAAGCGGTCGGCCAGGATGCCGTGGGATTTCAGCAGGTAGGCGGTGCCGACCATCGCGGCCAGCGCGAAGGTGCCGTAGCCGATGAAGTTGGCCGGCACGTGGATCTTCATCCACCAGCTCTGCAACGCGGGCACCAGCGGCTGGATCTGGGCGGCGTCGCGCGATACCGTGTACCACAGCAGGAAGGCGACCGCGGCCGAGATAATCAGGAGCACGAAAGGACCGAGCTGGCGGGTATCGTAGCGCTGTTCGTAATACAGGTAGAACATCGCGGTGATGAGCGAGAACAGGATGAACACTTCGTACAGGTTCGACACCGGGATGTGGCCCACGTCCGGTCCCAGCAGGTAGGACTCGAACCAGCGCACCATCATGCCGGTCCAGCCCAGCACCACGGCCGCCCAGCACAGCTTGCTGCCGACGGAACCGCCGAAGCTGGACCTTCCGACCAAGCCTACCCAGTAGAACACGGTCGAGAACACGAACAGCGCGCTCATCCACAAGATGGCCGACTGGCTCGACAGCATGTACTTGAGGAAGAATTTCTGGTTGGCAGCATCAAGTGCCCCGCCGTACAGCGAGATCGCCCACAGCGACAGCACGGCCACCAGCGGGATCAGCCAGCGCACCGGCTTCCAGTGCCAGCCCAGCAGGGCAAAGGTGGGCGCGCTCAGGACCAGGATGGCCTGCTCGTAGATGTCCATGTGGTGGGCGTAGCGGTTCAGCGCGAACAGCGCCGCCCCCAAGAGCCCGGCGCCGAACAGCCAGTCGAGTGTGTTCAGGCTGCGGAAGAAACCCGGCTGCTGGACATAGGCCTTGTTCTGGCCGGTGGGTGCTTGCGACAGTTCCATCTTGGTCTCCTTACCGCGGCATCATGCCGGCTGCGGCAGTTTTTCTTTCAAATCGTCGAATTCGCGCTCGAAGTCGAGGGTCTTGCGCTGGGTGCTCATGGCCATCAGCGCATGGGCGCCGTTTTCCGTGTCGCGCACCCACACCCACATGCGCCGTTCACGAATATAAAACATTGCGAACACGCCCGCCACCAGCAGCAGGCAGCCGAGGTAGACGATGCCCTTGCCCGGCGAACGGGTCAACTGCAGCACCGAGGCCTTGACCTCGTTGAACTCCTCCAGCTGCAGGTAGACCGGAGCGCCGTAGAATACGGAATCCGACAGCGCATTGGTGGCCAGCTGCAGGTAACGGCCATGCGCTTCGGTCGGCTCCACCGGCGGCTGGCCGGCGCGCGCATTGGCCGCCTGCCACAGTTCCCACAGGGCGCCGTTGAGCATCTTCATGAAGATGTTGGCGGCCTTTTCCTGCTCGGCCGGCGGAATCTTTTCCAGGAATTGCGAGACGCCGATGAAGCCGCCGCGGCCGCCTTCACCCGCAAAGATGGCCAGGGTGCGCGCCGCCGATTCTTCCAGCTGGCTGGTGAGGCCGCCCTGCGACTGCTGCTCCGGCCCCAGCGCGCGCGCCGCGTAGCGCTTGGCCGCTTCCTGGCGCAGGCTTGGGTCGGACAGCGCTGCACGCAGGCGCATCCAGGTGCGCACGCTGTACTGGTCGTCGGCCGGAATGCGCAGGAAGCTGAAGTTCTCGGACGGGCTGGCGCGCACGCCGGCCAGGTAGACCTGGGCGCCCTCGAGCGTCACCGGCTGCATGTAGTTCAGGAATTCACGCGCCTGGCCGGTCTTGTCGCGCAGCTTGTACTGCACGCTGGGGCCGACGTTCTTCAGATCCTTGGTATCGGTGGTCTTCGCCGCTGAACCGGAAGCCTTACCGAGCGTTTCGGCGAACTGCTCGTTGAAGGAGGTGTTCTTGGCCACTGCGCGCGCATCCTGGTTGGCCGCGACGTTTTCCACGTTGAAGGGACGGAAGCCCGACCATTCGACCGACCAGGTCTCATCACCCTGCTTCAGCTCCGTTGCTGAGCCGACCGTGCCTTCGATCTGGAAGGCCTTGTCGGCCGTGCCGCTCATGGGGAAGCCGGTGAGCTTGAGCTTGCTGCCGCCATCCTCGAAGCTGGACTGGTAGACGGCCACGCCCTTGTAGATCAGCGGGTGGTTGACCTTGATCGTGGCCGGGAAGGTCTTGCCCGTCTCGTGGTCGCGCACCACCACGTCGCTGGCGAACAGCTTGGGCATGCCGGTCGAGTAGAAATCGATGTGGAACTTTTCCAGCTTGATCGAGAACGGCAGTTCCTGCACCAGCACGCCCGAGGCTTGCGGGAGCAGCGCGGTATTGCTGGTCTGGCCTTCAGCGATCAGGGTATTGCCGCGGAAGGTCGGGTTCGACACGCTGAGGCGGTGCTGGGCCGGGATGTCGGCGATCACGCCGCTGCCGCCGAACGGCGTCTTGCCGAGGAACCACTGCTGGAACTTGACCGGCAGTTCCGAGTCGAGCATGCCGCCCAGCAGGATCACGATGATGGACGTGTGCGCGAAGATGTAGCCGAACTTGTTGCCGGCGCCCTTCTTCGCCGCCACCAGCATGCCGCCATCCTTTTCGACCAGCTTGACCGCATAGCCCGCGTGGCGCAGGCGCTCGGCGGTCTGGGCCGCCAGGGTGGTGCGCGCCAGCGGCGCCGTCCATTCGAGCTTGTGGTGGAAGTTGCGCAGCGATTCTTCGCGCACGTGTTCGCGCCAGCTGCGCATGTCGCGGATCATCTTCGGCGCATTGCGCACCACGCACAGGCCGGTGGACAGGATCAGCACCACGAGGATCAGCAGGAACCACCAGCTCGAGTACACGCTGTACAGGCCGAGCTTGGCGAACACTTCGAACCAGAACGGTCCGAACTGGTTCACGTAGTTCGGCATCGGCTCGTTCTGCTTGAGCACGGTGCCGATGACGGAGGCGATGGCGACGATCGTCAACAGGCTGATGGCGAAGCGCATCGAGGATACCAGCTCGACCGCTTCGGCGAACCCGCGGCGGCGGGTGTTCAGTTCAATTCCGGTGGTACTCATTCTCTACAGCTTCCGTGAAGCGCGGCAAATCCGCCGAGCATACAGCAAAAAGGGCAGCCAGCTCAGCGCCGCCGCCCTTTGTTTTTACATCACTGGCGCTGCTTACTTGAGGCCCGCGATATAGTCCGCTACTGCCTTCATTTCGTCGGCCGACATGCGCTGCGCCAGCGCCGTCATCTGGACGCTGTTCTTGCGGGTGCCGGCCTTGAAGGCTTCGAGCTGGGCGTAGGTGTAGTCCTGGTGCTGGCCCGAGAGGCGCGGGTACTGAGCCGGGATGCCGTTGGCGGTGGCGCCGTGGCAGCTGGCGCAGGCGGCGACGCCCTTCTCGGCAATGCCGCCGCGGTAGATCTTGCGGCCGAGTTCGACGGTGTCTTTGTTCTTGGCGGCGCCGGCTTTCGGTTTCTGGGTCGACAGGTAGGCGGCGATGTTGCGCTTCTCGTCGTCCGTCAGCATCTTGGCGTAGGTCGTCATGATCGGCTGCTGGCGGTTCGGGGTGGTGAAGTCGACCAGCTGCTTGTGGGTGTAGGCGTCGATCTGGCCGGCCAGCTTGGGGTTGGCGACGATGGTCGAGTTGCCGGCGGCGCCGTGGCAGGACATGCAGGCGGGCAGGCCGCGCGCGGTATCGCCCGAATCGTAGAGGGTTCCACCCTTGGCCGGGTCGGCCTTGGCAACAGCGGTATGCGGTGCTTCGGCGGCGGACACACTAGCGCACAGGGCCAGGCTTGCAAGCAACAAGGACTTCAAAAGCGGAAACGTCAAACGATTCATTCAAGCACCCTGAAAAAGTCAAAAACAGATTTTGGAATTTACAGTGAAACAGTGCAGCAGCCTTACTGGCGCTCCCCCGGGGCGGAGCATGGATCAACCCCTTATTGTACAATAGCTTTGTTTCCGCATCGCCATTTCGTTGTCATTTAAGCCTGTTCTTACGTTCATCCCATGTCCAAATTATGGCAAGCCCGGTTCTTCACGACCGTTAATCAGTTGCGCGATCTCCCGGGCACCCAGGTTCCCGAAATCGCCTTCGCCGGGCGCTCGAACGCTGGCAAGTCGACTGCGATCAATATTCTCACCAACCAGAAGGGTCTGGCCTTCGCGTCCAAGACGCCCGGCCGCACCCAGCACATCAATTACTTCTCGATCGGCGGCGCCCACGTCGCCCAGCACCGCAAGGACCCGACCATCGTCGAGGAAATCCGCGCCCTGCTGGTCGACCTGCCCGGTTACGGCTATGCCGAAGTGTCCGGCACGGCCAAGCTGCACTGGCAGAAACTGCTGGGCGACTACGTCCAGCGCCGCGAGCAGCTGGCCGCGCTGGTCCTCATCATGGATTCGCGCCGTCCCTTCACCGACCTCGACGTGCAGATGCTCGAATGGTTCGCCCCGACCGGCAAGCCGATCCACTGCATCCTGACCAAGGCGGACAAGCTGAACCAAAACGAAAAGGCCAACGTGCTGCGCCAGGCGCGCCAGATTCTCGACAGCTATGTCGACGAGGATGGCGAAGGTTTCCCCTTCACCGTGCAGCTGTTCTCGGCGCTCAAGCGCATCGGTATCGAAGAAGCGGACGCCAAGATCCAGGAGCTGCTCGGCCTCGACCAGGAAGACGCAGCCCCGAGCGACACGATTGAGGATTCGGAATCGGAATAAGCCCGGGCGTACCGGGATCACCTTGGAAATACCATGACCATCATCACTCCCGCTACTTACCCCGCCGCCCGCATGCGCCGCATGCGCCGCGACCCGTTCTCGCGCGCCCTGATGCGCGAGAACGTCGTTACCGCTTCCGACCTGATCTACCCGGTCTTCATCCTCGACGGCCAGAACCAGCGCCAGCAGGTCGCATCGATGCCGGGCGTGGAACGCGTCTCGGTCGACCTGCTCTTGAGGGTAGCCGAGGAGGCCGTGGCGCTGGGCATCCCGATGCTGGCATTGTTCCCGGTGGTCGACGCTTCGCTCAAGACCTACGACGGCATCGAGGCCACCAACCCGGAAGGCCTGGTGCCGCGCGCCGTGCGCGAACTGAAGAAGCGCTTCCCGGCACTGGGCATCATGACCGACGTGGCGCTGGATCCGTACACCACCCACGGCCAGGACGGCCTGCCGGACGAGAACGGCTACATCGTCAACGAGAAGACCATCGAGATGCTGATTCGCCAGTCGCTGGCCCAGGCCGAGGCCGGCGTGGACGTGGTGGCGCCTTCGGACATGATGGACGGCAGGATTGGCGCCATTCGTACGGCACTCGAGTCGGACAGCCACATTCACACCCGCATCATGGCCTACTCGGCGAAGTATGCGTCGGCCTTCTATGGCCCCTTCCGCGACGCGGTCGGCTCGGCGGCCAATCTCGGCAAGGCCGACAAGAATACTTACCAGATGGACCCGGGCAATAGCGACGAGGCGCTGCGCGAAGTGGCGCTCGACCTGGCCGAAGGCGCCGACATGGTGATGGTCAAGCCGGGCATGCCTTACCTGGACGTGGTGCGCCGCGTGAAGGACGAATTCAAGGTGCCGACCTTCGCCTATCAGGTCAGCGGCGAATACGCCATGCTCAAGGCGGCCGCCCAGAATGGCTGGCTGGACCACGACAAGGTCATGATGGAATCGATGATGGCCTTTAAGCGCGCCGGCGCCGATGGGGTGCTGACCTATTTCGCACTGGATGTGGCGCGCAAGCTGAAGGCGCAGGGCTGAACCGTCCCGCTCGCATGAAGCCGCGCCGATGCGCGGCTTTTTTATTGGAAAGCTGTCACAGGATACGGGGCTGGCTCGTCTTAGGGTGACGATCACTTCGATAAAGGTAGAACCATGTCCTCGCTCCGCATCCCTTACTATTCCCTCTCCCCTGCCGTCTACCAGGCCATGGGCGCCGCGGGCACCGCGCTCGACGATTCGCCGCTCGGCAAATCGCTGGTCCACCTCCTTTACCTGCGCGTTTCGCAGATCAACGGCTGCGCCTTCTGCGTCGACAAGCATGCGCGCGACCTCTTCAAGGCGGGCGAGGACTTCCAGCGCATCAATAGCCTGGTGACCTGGCGAGAAACGGATTTCTACAGCCCGCGCGAACGCGCCGCCCTGGCCTGGGCCGAAGCAGCGACCCGGCTCGCAGACGGCGAAGTGCCGGATCCGGTCTTCCGGCCCCTGCAGGAGTTGTTTTCCGAGCGCGAAATCGCCGACATCGGCTTCGCCACCGCCCTGATGAACGCCTGGAACCGGATGGCGATCGGCTTCCGCCAGCCGGTGGCGCGGGCCGCCTTCCCGTGAGCACCACGGATGAGGTCCAGGCCTTTGCCAGGTTGCGCCCGCGCCTGTTCTCGATCGCCTACCGCATGCTCGGCATCCGCGCTGACGCCGAGGACGTGGTGCAGGACGCCTGGCTGCGCTGGAGCGATCCCGGGCGCGGGCAAGTCGCTTCAACCGAAGCCTGGCTGGTCTCGGTGACCACGCGCCTGGCCATCGACCGCCTGCGTGCAGCCAAGGTCCAGCGCGAACACTACGTCGGCGAGTGGCTGCCCGAGCCGCTGGTCGGCGTCGACGAGCGCACGCCCGAGGACGCGGCCATGCTCGCAAGCGAACTGTCGGTGGCGCTGATGTGGGTGCTGGAGCGGCTCGCGCCGGAAGAACGCGCCGCTTTCCTGTTGCGCCAGGCTTTCGACCAGGACTACGGCGAACTAGCGGCGGTGCTGGGCAAGAGCGAGGCCGCCTGCCGCCAGCTGGTGCACCGCGCAAGCGAGCGGGTGCGCCTGGAGACGCCGCGCTTCCAGGTCGCGAAGGACGTGCACCGCAGGCTGCTGGAACGCTTCCAGTTCGCCGCCAGCCGCGGCGACGGCGCGGCACTGCGCGAACTCCTGGCCGAGGACGTCGCCATCGTGGCCGACGGCGGCGGCAAGGTGGCGTCGTTCATGAAGATCCTTCGGGGCGCGGCACGCATCGCCAACCTGTACAAGGCGGTGTACCTCCGCAATGCGCCGCGGCTGGAATACCGCATGGCCCAGGTCAACGGGGAGCCCGGCCTGCTGCGCTATGTCGACGGCCAGCTGGAATCGGCGCAGGCCTTCGTGACCGATGGGGAGCGCATTGTCGCCATTTACGCGATGCGCAATCCTGACAAACTGGGCGCGGTGGATCTGGGGAAATAAATCAGCGCCACTGCTGTGGCGGCTTGTACTCCGGGAACATTTCCTTGAACAGGAAGGTCATCAGGGCGTCCGTATCCTCACGCCGTGCGCTCAGCTTGACGATGCGGCCCAGGCGGTGCGAATCCCATTCGAAGTCGCCGGTTTTTTCGCGGCGGATCAGCTCGATCATCTTCTTGACGACCGCGATCTCGATATCCGGTTCGCTGCCCTGCTCCACCGTCACCTGCGTCAGCCAGCGGCGCTGGAAATTCGGGTTCCAGCCGCGGAACTTCAGGTCCATGCTGTGGAAAGTCTTGTTCGACACCGAGAACACACCGCCGCTCTCGTTGCGGTCTTCGCGGCCGCGGCCGTTGATGGCGGCGATGTTGGCCAGCGCATTGCGGGTGCCCTTGGCCGCGTCGCTTTCCTCGGCCGGCTGCTCGCTGCCGGTGGCGGCGCCGCGCTGGCGCCGGCGCGCCGCGATGAAGTCCTGCATGTCGACCGGCTTGGCTTCGTCGAACTTCTGCGGCGGCTTGGTTTCCTTGACCGGCTCTTCCGGCGGGGTGGTGATGGTGTCCGGCAGGCGCGCGATCTCGATGCGCTCCTGCTTCGGTACCGGGATGGACGGCAGCGGCACCGGCTTGGGCGCCATCTCGCGCGGCGCCTCCGAAGGTTTCTCGCGCATCGGCGCGACGTAGACTACCTTGCCTTCGTCGCCCGAGGCCGGCTTGGCCTGTTTTGCATCTTTATCGGGGGAAAACAACCAGATCGCGACCAGCAAGACGTGCAGCAGGATCGTGCCGACCAGCGCCGGACGATTCGGCCCCTGGCGGCCGTACGCGGGCATGCTGCTGCGTCCCTGCACCGGCAAAGGCTGGCCGCAGTGCGCGCACACGTCGCTGTGCTCGTCGTAGGTGTGGGAATGGTCACGCAAGGTCAAACGGATCCTGGGTCGTCTATCAATACTGCACGAGAGCCCGCAGTCTAACCGTTTTGCGGCGGTGACGCACTTTGGATGGACTTAAAGGCAACACAGCTTAGCTGCGGATTCCCTTGATGGATGTTACAAGATGTTTCCGTGTGACAGGCGGGAAGGTCCCGCCTGTCACCCAGCTCAGTGCGCCGGCTGCTCTTCCAGCTTGGCCAGCTGCTTGTCGGTCATCGGACCGGTGCCGCTGTACTTGTCCAGGTAGAGGTAGATCACCGGGGTGATATACAGGGTGATCACCTGCGAGAAGATCAGGCCGCCGACTACCGCCAGGCCCAGCGGCTGGCGCAGCTCGGCGCCGGCGCCGATGCCCAGCGCGATCGGCAGCGCGCCCATCATCGCCGCCAGCGTGGTCATCAGGATCGGACGGAAGCGCAGGATGCAGGCCTCGCGGATCGCGTCCTGGGGCTTCAGTCCCTGCGTTCGCTGGGCGTCGAGCGCGAAGTCGATCATCATGATCGCGTTTTTCTTGACGATACCGATCAGCATCAGGATACCGATCATCGCGATCAGGGTCAGGTCCATGTTGAAGATCCACAGCGTCAGCAAGGCCCCGACCGCCGCCGACGGCAGGCCGGCCAGGATGGTCAGCGGGTGGATATAGCTCTCGTACAACACGCCCAGCAGCACGTAGATCACGCCGATGGCGGCGATGATCAGGATCAGCTGGCTCGACTGGGTGTCCTTGAACACGGCCGCGTCGCCGCCGTAGTTGGTGATGATCGAGGCCGGCAGCTTCATCTCGCGGCCCATCTGTTCGATGGCGGTGGTGGCGTCGCCCAGCGGCACGCCCGGGGCGAGGTTGAAGGACAGCGTGATCGCCTGCAGCTGGCCCTGGTGGTTGACGGCCAGCGGGCCGACCGTGCGCTTGACGGTGGCGAAACTCGACAGCTTGACCAGCTCGCCGTTCTTGGAGCGCACCGAGACGCGCGACAGCGCTTCGTCGTAGTAGCGGTCGCTCGGAGCGGCTTCCAGGATCACGTAGTAGCTGGCCGCGGTCGAGTAGATGGTCGAGACCTGGCGCTCGCCGAAGGAGGCGTAGAGCACGGTGCGGATGTCGGCCATTTCGACGCCCAGCAGGGCCGCCTTGTCGCGGTCGATGTCGATGGTGGCCTGCAGCGCCTTGTTCTGCGAATCGCTGGTGACGTCGCGGAAGCGCTGGTCCTGGCGCATGCGCTCGAGGAACTGGTCGGCCCAGCCGCCGATCTCGCCGCCCGACACGCTCTGCAGCGTGTACTGGTAGCGGCTCTTGGACTGGCGTCCGCCCAGCTGCAGATTCTGCACCGGCGACAGGAACACCTGCACGCCGGCCACCTGGCGCGTGGCCTTGCGCAGCTCGTCCACCACCAGCGGCATCGGCGGGCGCTGGCTACGCGGTTTCAGGACCAGGAACATGCGGCCGGTGTTGCCGCCGCCGCTGAAGGAAGTCACGTCCTGCACGTGGGGATTGGCGCGTACGATGTCGACTACCTTGGCCTGCAGCTCCATCAGCTTGAGCGAGGACGTGTCTTCCGAGGCTTCCACCATCACGCGCAACTGGCCGATGTCTTCTTCCGGGAAGAAGCCCTTCGGCATGGTCGAGTACAGCACGGCGGTCAGGACCACGGTGCCGACCGCCATCATCAGGACGATGAAGCGGTGGCGCAGCGCCATGTCCAGGGTGCGGGCATAGCCGTCGCGCACATTGGTGAACATGGCTTCGAAGCGGCGGCCGACCCAGGACATTTCCTTCGGATCGACGTGGCCGCCATGCTTGATCAGGCGCGAGCACATCATCGGCACCAGGGTCAGCGAGACGATCGCCGATACCAGCACCGCCAGGCCGACGATCACGGCGAATTCACGGAACAGCAGGCCGATCACGCCCGGCATGAAGAAGATCGGGATGAACACCGCGACCAGAGAAATCGAGATCGAGATGATGGTGAAGCCCATCTCGCGCGAACCGACCAGGGCCGCCTGCATCGGCTTCTTGCCCATTTCCATGTGGCGCACGATGTTTTCAAGCACCACGATCGCATCGTCGACCACCAGGCCGACTGCCAGCGTGATGCCGAGCAGGGAAATATTGTCCAGGCTATAGCCGAAGGCATAGAGCAGCGAGAGCGCGCCCAGCAGCGAGATCGGCACGGTGACCGCCGGGATCAGGGTCGCGGTCAGGCGGTGCAGGAACAGGAAGATCACCAGGATCACCAGGATCACGGTGCCGGCCAGCGTCAAATTGACGTCGTGGATCGCTTCGCGGATCGAGACCGAGCGGTCGTTCACCAGGTGGATCTTGATCGACTGCGGCAGCTGGGTTTCGAAGCGCGGCATCAGCGCGCGCACGGCGTCCACCACCTGCACGGTGTTGGCGTTCGGCTGGCGCTGCACCATCAGCACGATCGAGCGCTCGCCGTTCAGGCTGCCGGTGGCCTTGACCGACTGGTAGCTGTCCTCGACCTCGGCGATGTCGCGCAGGCGCACCGGCAAGCCGTCGCGGGTGGCGACGATCAGGCCGGCGAAGTCCTGGGCGCGCATCAGCTGGCCGCCGCCCTGGATGGTCAGGCTCTGGGTCGGTCCGTCCAGGATGCCGAGCGGGGTGATCGAGTTGGCCGAACGCAGCGCGGTGGCCAGCTCGGACATCGAAATATTGCGTGCGCTCATCAGGTCGTGTTTCGCACGCACCCGCACCGCGAAGCGCTTGCCGCCGTTGACCGTCACCTGGGCGATGCCCGGCAGGGTCGAGATCGCCGGCGAGACCAGGTTTTCCGCGTAGTCGTTCAGCTCCGACAAGTCCATCGACGGCGAGGTCATGTGCATGAACAGGATCGGGGCGTCGGCCGGATTGATCTTGCGGTAGGACGGCAGGTCGGTCATTTCCTGGGGCAGCTGGCGCTGCACCTGCAGCAGCGCGGCCTGCACGTCGACAGCAGCCTGGTTGACGTCGATCGATTCGTCGAACTCGAGCGTCAGCGAGGTATTGCCCTGGGTGTTGGTCGAGCTGATCGTCTTGATGCCGGCGATGGTCGCGAACTGCTTTTCCAGCGGCAGCGCCACCGACGAAGCCATGTTCTCCGGGCTGGCGCCGGCGAGGTTGGCGTTGACGTTGATGACCGGCGTGTTATAGCTCGGCAGCGCCGCGACCGGGATGTGCATGTAGGCCAGCACACCGACCAGGATCATGGCCAGCGACAGCAGCACCACCATCACGGGACGGCGGATACACAGTTCGGACAGGTTCATGCCTTGTTACCCTTCTTGCCCGACGCCGCTGCGCTCGACGCTTCAGGACCTTGGGATTTGGCACCAGCCACCGGGGCGCCGGCCGGGCGTACCTTGCCGCCCGGACGCAGGTTCTGCTTGCCTTCGGTGATGACTTTTTCGTTGCCTTGCAGGCCGGTCACGGCAGCATACTCGCCAAAGCCGTGCAGGCGCGCCACCTTGACCTGTTTCGCCTCGTTGCCCTCGCCCACCACGTAGACGAAGGTGCCGTTGGTGGCGGTAATGATGGCGTTCTGCGGGATCACGACGGCGTCGCGGATGGTCTGGACGGTGACGCTGGTGTTCACGTACTGGCCCGGCCACAGCATGCTCTGCGGATTGGCGAACTGGGCCTTCACGCGGATGGTGCCGGCGCTCGGGTCGACCGCATTGTCCACGAACTTCAGTTCGCCCGTCACCGGCTTGGCATCGGCGCCGCCGGTGCTGGCCTGCACCTCGACCTTGCCGGCGCGCTGCGCACCCAGCAGGGCGCCGAGCGAGGATTCCGGCAGGGTGAAGGAGACGTCGATCGGATCCAGCTGGGTGATGGTCGTCAGCGAGGTGGTCGGCTGCACCAGGGCGCCCGGGTGGATGTCGATGGCGCCGACGCGGCCCGACATCGGGGCGCGGATGGTGGTGTAGCTGGCGCTGACCTGGCTGGCGCGGGCGGCTGCGGCATTGCTCTGGACCAGCGCGCGGGCCGCCTCGACCTGGCTACGCAGGGAGTCGACGGCGCTCTGGGACAGGAAATTCTGGGAAGCCAGTTCCTGGCTGCGCTTGTACTGGCGCTCGAGGTCGGCCAGGGTGGCGCGGTTCTGCGCCACCTGCGCTTCGGCGCGGGCGACGTTGGCGCGGTCGGCGCGGTCGTCGAGCGAAAACATGACCTGGCCTTCCTTGACGAACTGGCCTTCGCGGATGTGGACCTGGCGGATCGTGGCGGTGGTCTGCGGGTGCAGGTCGACGGTGCGCACCGGGGTCACGGTGCCGTTCGCGGAGAGTTCCACGCCGACGTCCTGGCGCGTCGGCGCCACCACGTTGACGGTGGTCGGCGGCATGCCGCCCTTGCCGCCGGGGCCGCCCTTGCCGCCCGGGCCTTCGGCGTGGGCGCCGTCACCCTTGTTCATGTACCACGCACCGGCAACGGCCAGCGCCACGACACCCACAATCAATCCCGCGTTCTTCTTTTTCATGTTCGTCCCTTGCCGCCAGTCCCGGCGGCTCTTTCTCTCGTTATCCGGCCGGTGGCCTTGAAGCGCGCAGTGCACAAAAAATATGCTGCGCTGCATTCTCCCACAGCCATGTTTCAGGATTGTGTATTTGGCAGATTTACTTGTTCGGATAGTACTCCGGCAGCACCAGCGTGACTTCCAGACCGCCTTCCGGATGGTTGGCCAGCGCGATGCTGCCGCCGTGCTGTTCGGCGATGTTGCGGGCGATGGTCAGGCCCAGGCCGGTCCCGCCCGATTCGCGCGAGCGCGAGGTCTCGACGCGGTAGAACGGGTCGAACACCCGGCCCAGCTCGCCGGCCGGGATGCCGGGGCCGCCGTCACGGATGCGGATACGGGCCGCGCCATTGATGCGGTCGACGCAGACGCGCGCCTCGCGCCCGTACTTCACCGCGTTGTCGATCAGGTTGCCGAGGCAGCGGCGCAGGTCCAGCGGCCGGCCCAGCAGTGCCATGCCGGCATGGCCCTTGAGCGCGACCTGCTGGCCAGCATCGCTGGCATCGGCGCACACGGCCTCGAGCAGCGAATCGAGATCCAGCATCTGCATGTTCTCGGTGGTGTCCATGCTGCGCGCCAGCACCAGGCCTTCGCGCACCATTTCCTGCATGGCCGACAGGTCGCCGATCAGGCGTTCCTGCAGTTCGCTATCCGACACCTTTTCCAGGCGCAGGCGCATGCGGGTCAGGGGCGTCTGCAGGTCATGCGTGATCGCCGCCAGCATCTGGGTGCGCTGGAAGATGTACTGGCGGATCCGCGCCTGCATCGCATTGAAGGCGGCGCTGGCCTGGCGGATCTCGCTGGCGCCGTTGAGTTCGAGCGGCGCGCGGTTGATGTCGTGGCCGAGGTCCTGGGCGGCGCGCGCCAGCACCTTGAGCGGGCGAGTGGTCATGCGCGCCACCAGGTAGGCCAGCGCAGCGATGCTGACCAGGAACAGGCCGATGGTCATGCGGTAGTCGGTTTCGGGGCCGGTGAAGGCCGAGCGCGGCGGCAGCACCGACAGGCGCAGTTCCTCGCCGTCGCGCAGGCGCACGTTCAGGGTTTCGCAGGCGCCGTGCCACTGGGTGCGGATCATGCCGTAGAGCACGGTCTGCTGGTGCGGCATGTCGCAGGACGCGGGGCGCACCGCGGCGGACGCGATGCCGTAGCCATCGCCCAGGCGGGCCGCCAGCGAACGCGCGAACCAGCTCGGGCTGCCTGCCAGCGGCTGCGGCGTGCCGACTTCCAGGCGCAGGCCGGGACGGTTGGCCACCGACAGGTAGACCGAGCGCGCCGAGGTGGGCACGATCTCGGTCGCCATCACGAGTTGTTCGGCGCGTTCGAGCAGGTGCTGGTCGCGCTGCTGTTCGATGACGCGCTGGCGTTCGAGGTCGGCCACCAGCTGGGTCAGTGTTGCCGAGATCAGGATACCGAGCAGCAGCGTGGCGAACACGCGCCCGGTCATCGATCCGAAGAAGGCTTTCACGCAGCCGGCTCCACGGTCACCTGGCCGGCCAGCACGTAGCCGCCGTTGCGCACGGTCTTGATGATCTGCGGCATGCGCGCGTCCTCGCCCAGCTTCTGGCGCAGGCGCGAGATCTGGATGTCGATCGAGCGGTCGAAGGGATCGGCGTCGCGGCCCTGGGTCAGGTTCAGCAGCTGGTCGCGGTTCAGCACGCGGTTGGGATGCTCGAGGAAGACGCGCAGCAGGCGGAACTCGGCGCCGGACAGCATGATCACCACGCCCTGCGGGTTGACCAGGTGGCGCGCGGTCAGGTCCAGGGTCCAGCCGGAGAAGCGCATCTGCTGGACGTTCTCGGACGGCGCATTGGACGGCATCGCGTGCGAGCGGCGCAGCACGCTGCGGATACGGGCCAGCAGTTCGCGCGGCTCGAAGGGTTTCGGCAGGTAGTCGTCGGCGCCCATTTCGAGGCCGAGGATGCGGTCGAGCGGCTCGTTGCGGGCGGTCAGCATGATGACCGGCAGGCTCGAGGTCGCGCGCAGCTTGCGGCACAGGGTCAGGCCGTCGTCGCCCGGCATGTTCAGGTCGAGCACGATGAGGTCGGGACGCGCATCGTCGAGCGCTTTCCACATGCCGTTGCCGTCGGCGGCCGCGATGGTGCGGTAGCCGTTCGATTCCAGGTAGTCGGCGAGCAGGGTGCGGATGTCGCGGTCGTCGTCGACGATCAAAATCGTAGAAGGATTGTCCATAGGCTCAATTATCGCCATCTAAAGCGCACTTGGACACCGTTTTTGTATCGGCTTGTATATGCCGATAGACGCGAAACATATTGATACAAAGTATCGGACAGGGGAAATCCCACGGTTACAGTTTGTGGCGATGATGGGAACCGTGCAGCGAGCAGTCCGGATGCAAAGTGCACACCAACCCTGACTCTCACACCAAGGAATGACAATGAAAACCGTCCGCAAACAAGTCCTGATCGCTCTCACCGCTTTCGGTATCGCCGGCGCTTCGCTCGGCGTCCAGGCCCAGACCGGCGCCCCTGCCGAGGGTCGTCATGGCCACGCCATGAGCAAGGAGCAGCGCGAAGCCAAGCGCGCCGAATTCCGCAACCTGACGCCGGAGCAGCGCCAGGCGAAGTTCGCCGAGTTCCGCGCCAAGCGTCTTGAACAGCGCGCCGCCCGCCAGGCCAAGCTGGCCGAGACGCTGAAGCTGACCCCGGCCCAGCAGCCGGTGTGGCAAGCCTTTGTCGCCAGCATGACGCCGCCGCAAAAGGGCGAGCGTGCCGGCCAGCGCCTGAGCAAGGAACAGCGCGCCGCCCTCACCGCCCCGCAGCGCCTGGAACGCCACATCGCGATGCAAAAAGAGCGCACCGCGCGCATGGAAGCCCGCCTGTCGGCCCTGAACAGCCTGTACGCGGCCCTCACGCCGGAACAGCGCAAGCTCTTCGACGAGCAGCAGCAGCGCCGCGGCGGCCGTCACCACGGCGGCCACGGCAAGATGATGCGCGGCTGATCGGCGCCGGCCTTGTATAGCAAAAGACGCCCTGATCGGGCGTCTTTTTTTGCCTTATGGCAGGCGGGCCAGCGAAGCCAGGAACTTCTTCGGATCCTGATAGCCGATCACCCGGCTATCCGCAATCTCCTGCCCATCCGGCCCGAACAGGATGATGCCCGGTGGCCCGAACAGCTTGAAGCGCTTCAGCATGGCCTTGTCCTCGGCATCGTTGGCGGTGACGTCGACCTGCAGCAGGATGGTGTTGGCCAGTTTCGCCTGGACCGCCGGGTCGACGAAGGTCAGCTTTTCCATCTCCTTGCAGGACACGCACCAGTCGGCGTAGAAGTCGAGCATGACTGTCTTGCCGCGGGTAGCGGCCAGTTCGCGGTCCAGATCCGGCACCGTCTTGATGCGCTTGAAGGTCAGGCCCTGATGGGCCCCGCCCGTCAGGTGCGCCAGTGGCGCCAGTGCGTCGCGCCCGCCGGTGGCGGCGCCGACCAGCTGGATGCCGCCCAGCAGGGCAAACGCCGCGCCGGCCGCCATCGCGATCCAGTGCTTGTGCCTGCGCAGCAGGTAGAAGCCGTAACCGAGCAGCAGCGCGGCCCAGCCCAGCATCTGGACCACAGGCGGCAGCACCGGCGACACCAGCCACAGGGCCATGGCCAGCATCAGCACGCCGAACAGGCGCTTCACCGATTCCATCCAGGCGCCGGCGCGCGGCAGCAGCGAGCCGGCCGAGACGCCGACCAGCAGCAGCGGAATGCTCATGCCGACCGCCATGGAGAACAGCGCGGCGCCGCCAATGACGACGTCGCGGGTCTGGCTGATGTAGACCAGCGCGCCGGCCAACGGCGCGGCGACGCAGGGGCCGACGATCAGGGCCGAGATCGCGCCCATCGCGAACACCCCGGCCAGCTTGCCGCCAGACTGGCGGCTCGACGCGCCGGCGAGGCGGCTTTGCAGCGCGCTCGGCAGCTGCAGTTCGTAGAAGCCGAACATGGACATCGCCATCGCCACGATCAGGAGCGCGAAGGCGCCCAGCACCCAGGGATTCTGCAGGGCCGCGGCCAGGCCCTCGCCCGCCAGGCCGGCGGCGACGCCGAGCGCGGTGTAGACGATGGCCATGCCCAGCGAGTAGGTCAGCGACAGGATGAAACCGCGCGAGCGGCGCACCTGCTGGCCTTCGCCCACGATGATCGAAGACAGGATCGGCACCATCGGCAGCACGCAGGGCGTAAAGGCCAGGCCCAGGCCGAGCAGGACAAATGCGGGAATGATGGCCAGCAGGCGGCCGCCTGCGAGGATGCCGGCGATGCCGGCCATGTCGGAAGGCTGCGCGGCGGGAGCGGCGGCTGCTGCAGGCGCCTGGACCGGCGTTGCCGGCGCCACGTCGATGAGCTGCCCTGGGGCCGACATTTGCGGGGCGTTGGCGCCGATCGGCAGTGCCGGTGCGGCGCCACCCGCGCCGCTCGACAGCGGCGCGCTGTGTTCCTGCGGTGGATAGCACAGGCCGGCGTCGGCGCAGCCCTGGCTGGTTGCGCTCAGCGTGAAGGGACCGTTGCCCTCGACCGGGATGCGGATGACGACTTCGCCCTTGTAGGTCTCGACATCCTTCTGGAAGGTCTCGTCGAACTTGACTTTACCTGGCGGGATCACCGGCGTGCCGAGCTTCGCCCCGGTGGCGCGGAAGGCGAAGCGCTCGCGGTACATGTAGTAGCCGTCGGCGATCTGGTAGCGCACTTCGGCCGTTTGCGGGTCGGCCATGCGCGCCTCGAAGCGGAATGCGATGGCGGGATCGAGGAATTCCTGGGAGCGTGCTGTCCCTGCCAGGGCCGCAAACAGGGCAAGGCACAGCAGCGGGACGATACGGAGAAGGCGGTGGAGTGAGACGGGCATGGTATCGGTTGAGTTGTCACAGCGCACCGGCATGGTACACCGGGCTGCCGGTTCGTGTGCGATGGGACCGGCCGGCACAGGCGAAAAAAAACCAGGCGCGGGGCCTGGTTTTTTTTCGTCGCGAGAAGCGATTACTCAGCGGTCGGTGCTTCGTCAGCCGAGGTGACTTCCGGACGGTCCAGCAGTTCGACGTACGCCATCGGCGCGTTGTCGCCCACGCGGAAACCCATTTTCAGGATGCGCAGGTAGCCGCCGTTACGGTTGGCGTAACGTGGGCCGAGTTCAGCGAACAGCTTCTGCACCATTTCGCGGTCGCGCAGGCGAGCGAATGCCAGGCGCTTGTTGGCCAGGGTGTCGGTCTTGCCCAGGGTCAGGATCGGTTCGATGACGCGACGCAGTTCCTTGGCTTTCGGGACGGTGGTCTTGATGGCTTCATGACGCAGCAGCGAAACGGTCATGTTGCGCAGCATTGCCAGGCGGTGGGAAGAAGTACGGTTCAGCTTACGAAGGCCGTGACGGTGACGCATGGTGATTCCTTTCGAGTGTTTACATTCCAGTTCTTCGATCGTTCATGCTTGCGCATGCCCGCGGACCGGTTCTAGGGGTTAAAACTGCCCGGGCAAAAACGCTCGGGCAGGTGGTACAAATTACTTTTCCAGGCCTGCAGGCGGCCAGTTTTCCAGCTTCATGCCCAGGGTCAGGCCGCGCGAAGCAAGGACTTCCTTGATTTCGTTGAGCGACTTGCGGCCCAGGTTCGGCGTCTTCAGCAGTTCGTTTTCCGAACGCTGGATCAGGTCGCCGATGTAGTAAATGTTTTCGGCCTTCAGGCAGTTTGCCGAACGGACGGTCAGTTCCAGGTCGTCCACCGGACGCAGCAGGATCGGATCGACCAGCGGAGCACGCGACGGTGCTTCGGCAGCGGCTTCGGTGCCTTCCAGGGCGGCGAACACGTTCAGCTGGTCCACCAGGACGCGTGCCGACTGGCGGATCGCTTCTTCCGGGGTGATGACGCCGTTGGTTTCGATGTTGATGATCAGCTTGTCCAGGTCGGTACGCTGTTCGACACGGGCCGATTCCACAGCGTAGGACACGCGGCGCACTGGCGAGAACGAAGCGTCCAGGATGATGCGGCCGATGGTCTTGTTGGTGTCTTCCGACAGGCGACGCACGTTACCAGGAACGTAGCCGCGGCCCTTCTCGACCTTGATCTGCATGTCCAGCTTGCCGCCGGCGGTCAGGTGAGCGATCACGTGATCCGGGTTGATCAGTTCCACGTCATGCGGCAGGTCGATGTCCGAAGCCAGCACGGCGCCTTCGCCTTCCTTCTTCAGGGTCAGGGTGACGGAGTCACGGTTGTGGACCTTGAAGACCACGCCCTTCAGGTTCAGCAGCAGGTCGACGACGTCTTCCTGCACGCCGTCCAGCGACGAGTACTCGTGCACCACACCGGCGATCGTCACTTCGGTCGGCGCGTAGCCGACCATCGACGACAGCAGCACGCGACGCAGCGCGTTGCCCAGGGTGTGGCCATAACCACGTTCGAACGGCTCCATCACGACTTTTGCGTGGCCGGCGCCGAGTGCTTCGACATCGATGATACGTGGCTTCAACAGACTGTTTTGCATGAAATGTCCTTTTCAATACCCTCGGTTCGTTACACCGATAAGGCTGATGGCATTAATAAAAGCGCCTGTTCGATGAACAGGCGGTGATACGAATTCGGATGAACGACGGGATGATGAGAGCTTCGTCCGTTGCGGCGCCGACCCGAGGTCGCTGCAGCCGCACACCACCACGTCGTTCCGGCGCAGGCCGGAAGAATGCCACTGGCATTCTTCCGCCCAAGTTCGTCGATATGCTGGCAAACTTGGATCCCGGCCTGCGCCGGGACGACTTCGTCGCGGGAGGACCGCGACGAAGTCGATTAACGCGAGTACAGTTCGACGATCAGCGCTTCGTTGACGTCAGCAGCGATCTCGTTACGCTCCGGGAACGAACGGAAGGTGCCTTCGAACTTCTTGGCATCGACCGAGACCCAGCTCGGGAAACCGACTTGCTCGGCCAGCGACAGGGCTTCAGCGATACGCACTTGCTTCTTGGCCTTTTCGCGGACAGCGATCACGTCGCCGGTCTTGACCTGGTACGAAGCGATGTTCACGACGTTGCCGTTGACGGTGAAGGCCTTGTGGCTCACCAGCTGGCGTGCTTCGGCGCGGGTCGAGCCGAAGCCCATGCGGTACGCGACGTTGTCGAGGCGTGCTTCCAGCAGCTTCAGCAAGGTTTCGCCGGTGTTGCCCTTCTTGCGCGATGCTTCAGCGAAGTAGCGGCGGAACTGGCGCTCGAGGACGCCGTACATGCGCTTGACCTTCTGCTTTTCACGCAGCTGGTTGCCGTAGTCCGAGGTGCGGGCACCCGACTTGACGCCGTGCTGGCCTGGCTTGATGTCCAGTTTGCACTTCGAATCGAGCGAGCGGCGTGCGCTCTTCAGGAACAGGTCAGTGCCTTCACGGCGCGACAGTTTTGCTTTTGGTCCGATATAACGTGCCACGTTGAATCCTTAGAAATAATAATCACGCCCCGGAGGCATCGCAAGCGATGCGGCAGGCGCTAGTCCGACCCTTGAAGAGAGCGGACGTGGCTTAAAAAACGCCCGCCGTATAAACGGCAGACGACAAGAGCCGGGCAGTATAACCCATTTCGGGCCCACTGCGCCGGTCAATCTCGTAAAACACAACGGGGCGCAAGGCCCCGTTGTTGGCTTTTCGCGACGCAGGAGTGGGTTTGCACCCTCCCCTACATCCACGTCAGCGCATCGTATTAGATACGACGACGCTTCGGCGGACGGCAGCCGTTGTGCGGAACCGGGGTGACGTCCTGGATCTCGGTGATCTTGATGCCCAGGTTGTTCAGTGCACGCACAGCCGATTCACGGCCTGGGCCTGGGCCCTTGATGCGCACTTCCAGGTTCTTCACGCCCGATTCCTGAGCGACCTTGCCTGCGGCTTCGGCAGCAACCTGCGCTGCGAACGGGGTCGATTTGCGCGAACCCTTGAAGCCGGCGCCGCCGGAGGTTGCCCACGACAGGGCGTTGCCCTGGCGATCGGTGATCGTGATGATGGTGTTGTTGAAGGAAGCGTGGACGTGGGCGATGCCCTCGGCGACGTTCTTCTTGACTTTCTTGCGCACGCGGGCTGCTGCTGCGCTGCTCTGTTGCTTGGCCATGGTCGGTTCCTAGATTATTTCTTCAGCGATTGTGCGGCCTTGCGCGGGCCCTTGCGGGTACGTGCATTGGTACGGGTACGCTGACCGCGCACTGGCAGGCCCTTACGGTGACGCATGCCGCGGTAGCAGCCCAGGTCCATCAGACGCTTGATGTTCATGGACAGTTCGCGGCGCAGGTCGCCTTCCACGACAAACTTCGCGACTTCGTCACGCAGCTTCTCGAGTTCGTTGTCGTCCAGGTCCTTGACCTTCTTGTTGGTCGCGATACCGGTTGCGTCGCAGATCTTCTGCGAACGTGGACGGCCAACACCGTAGATCGCCGTCAGGCCGATAACAGTGTGCTGATGATTTGGGATGTTAACCCCTGCAATACGTGCCATTCGTTATTCCTCTTAACCTTGACGCTGCTTGTGACGCGGCTCGACGCAGATCACACGGACCACGCCCTTGCGCTTGATGATCTTGCAGTTGCGGCAGATCCGCTTGACTGAAGCGTTAACTTTCATTTTGCACTCTCTTCGGTTCGTTTACTTTAATGATTTTTACTTGGTGCGGAACACAATGCGGGCCCGGGACAGGTCGTACGGAGTCAACTCCACCGTCACCTTGTCACCCGGGAGAATGCGGATGTAATTCATGCGCATTTTACCCGAGATATGTCCCAGCACCACGTGCCCGTTTTCCAGCTTCACGCGAAACGTCGCGTTCGGGAGATTCTCGAGAATCTCCCCCTGCATTTGGATGACGTCGTCTTTTGCCATTCGGTCTATGCCTTCCCCGCTTAACGCGACGGAATTCCGCCCTTGAAATTCGCCTTGCGCAGCAGCGAATCATATTGCTGCGACATGACGTAGTTCTGCACTTGTGCCATGAAGTCCATCGTCACCACCACGACGATCAGGAGCGACGTGCCACCGAAGTAGAAAGGAACTTTCCACTGCGAGGTCATGAACTCCGGCACCAGGCACACCAGGGTGATGTAGACCGCACCGGCCAGGGTCAGGCGCATCAGGATCTTGTCGATATAGCGTGCAGTCTGCTCGCCCGGACGGATGCCCGGAACAAACGCGCCGCTCTTCTTCAAGTTGTCCGCCGTTTCCTTGCTGTTAAATACCAGCGCCGTGTAGAAGAAGCAGAAGAACACAATCGCCACCGCATACAGCAACGCGTGGATCGGCTCGCCTGGTGCCATCGACGCGGCCAGGTCCTTCAGGAACCCGATGAACGGGCTCGTGGAGTCCTTGCCACGGGTGAACCAGTCGACGATCGTTGCCGGGAACAGGATGATCGACGAGGCGAAGATCGGCGGGATCACGCCGGCCATGTTCAGCTTCAAGGGCAGGTGGCTGGTTTGGCCACCGTAGATCTTGTTGCCGACCTGACGTTTTGCGTAATTCACCAGGATCTTGCGCTGCCCGCGTTCCACGAACACGACGGCATACGTTACCGCTGCCACCAGGATCACGATGAGGATCGCGGAGATGCTGCTGATCGAACCGTTCGAGATCAGGGTAGCCAGGCCACCCAGAGCCGACGGCAGACCTGCTGCGATACCGGCAAAAATGATGATCGAAATACCGTTGCCAAGACCACGCTCGGTGATCTGCTCGCCCAGCCACATGAGGAACATGGTGCCAGTCAGCAGCGTCGTCACCGTGACGAAGCGGAAGCCCATGCCCGGATCGAGCACGAGGCCAGGCTGCGCTTCGAGCGCGACCGCGATGCCGAACGCCTGGAACAGTGCCAGTGCCACCGTGAAGTAACGGGTGTACTGGGTGATCTTGCGGCGGCCGGCTTCGCCCTCTTTCTTCAGCGCCTCGAGTTGCGGCGAGACGATCGATGCAAGCTGCATGATGATCGAAGCCGAAATGTAAGGCATGATGCCGAGGGCGAACACGGTAAAGCGGGACAGGGCGCCACCCGAGAACATGTTGAACATGCCCAGGATGCCGCCTTCGTTCTGCTTGAACAGCGCTGCCAGCTGCACCGGGTCAATCCCGGGGACCGGGATGTGAGCACCGATGCGGTACACGACCAATGCGCCAAGCAAAAACCACAGCCGACCCCAGGGGAAGCCGGAAGCGGCGCTTTTACCAAGTTGTGAATTAGTCGCCAATTTTTGCTCCGATCAGGCAGGGCCGCAATTAAGCGACCGAACCGCCAGCTGCTTCGATCGCCGCTTTCGCGCCGGCAGTTGCCTTCAGGCCCTTGAGGGTCACCGCTTTGGTGATCTCGCCCGACAGGATGACGCGCACGTCGCGTGCCACCACCGGCAGGATGCCTGCTGCTTTGAGCACCAGGATGTCGATTTCGCCGACAGCCAGGTTGTTCAGGTCCGACAGACGGACTTCAGCTTTGAACGATGCGTTCAGCGACTTGAAGCCACGCTTCGGCAGACGACGCTGCAGAGGCATCTGACCGCCTTCGAAGCCGACTTTGTGGAAGCCGCCCGAACGCGATTTCTGACCCTTGTGACCGCGACCGGCAGTCTTGCCCAGACCCGAGCCGATACCGCGGCCAACGCGACGCTTCGCGTGCTTGGCGCCGTCAGCTGGTTGAATGGTATTGAGTTCCATTGATTTCTCCGTACGTAAGCCGCGGCTTACGAAACAACTTTAACGAGGTACGCGACTTTGTTGATCATGCCACGCACGGACGGGGTGTCCTGCAGCTCGGAGACCGAGTTGACACGACGCAGACCCAGACCGCGGACGGTGGCACGGTGATCCTGACGGGTACCGATCAGGCCCTTGACGAGCTTGACTTTGACAGTGTTTGCCATGTTTGTTCCCCTTAACCCAGGATGTCTTCAACCGACTTGCCGCGCTTGGCAGCGATATCGGAAGCAGTGCTCATTTTCGACAGACCGTCGAGGGTCGCGCGAACCAGGTTGTACGGGTTCGACGAACCGGTCGACTTGGCGACCACGTCGGTCACGCCCATCACCTCGAAGATAGCGCGCATTGCGCCACCAGCGATCACGCCGGTACCCGGCTTGGCCGGCATCATCATGACGCGCGAGGCGCCGTGACGACCGGTCACCATGTGGTGCAGCGTACCGTTCTTGAGGGGCACCTTGATCAGGTTGCGGCGGGCTTCTTCCATCGCTTTCTGCACGCCGACAGGAACTTCCTTCGACTTGCCCTTGCCCATGCCGATGCGGCCATCGCCGTCACCGACAACGGTCAGCGCTGCAAAACCCATGATACGACCACCCTTGACCACTTTGGTCACGCGGTTGATCGCGATCATTTTCTCGCGCATGCCATCATCCGGCTTGTCGCTTTGCATTTTTGCTTGCATTTTTGCCATGACGATTCTTCCTTAGAACTTCAGACCGGCTTCACGCGCGGCTTCCGCCAGCGCCTTCACACGGCCGTGGTAACGGAAACCCGAACGGTCGAATGCGACTTCGGTGATTCCTGCTTTCAGTGCTTTCTCAGCGACGCGCTTGCCGACCAGGGCAGCAGCGGCAGCGTTGCCGCCGGCGCCAGTCTTGCCAGCCAGTTCAGCACGCACTTCAGCTTCCAGCGTCGAGGCCGACACCAGCACCTTAGCGTCCGGGCTGATCAGGTTCGCATAGATGTGCAGGTTGGTGCGGTGAACCGACAGACGGTTCACGCCCAGCTGGGCGATCTTGATGCGGGTTTGACGTCCGCGACGCAGACGCGATTGTTTCTTGTCCATGTCAGCTCCGATTATTTCTTCTTGGTTTCTTTAAGCTTCACCACTTCGTCCGAATAACGGACACCCTTGCCTTTGTAAGGCTCAGGCGAGCGGTAAGCGCGCACTTCAGCGGCAACCTGGCCGACCTTCTGGCGATCGATACCCTTGATCACGATTTCGGTCGGGGTCGGGGTTGCTGCGGTGACGCCTTCCGGCATCGCGTGCAGCACCGGGTGCGAGAAGCCCAGCGACAGGTTCAGGGCGTTGCCCTGCACAGCTGCCTTGTAGCCCACGCCCACCAGGTTCAGCTTCTTCTCGAAGCCCTTGGTGACGCCGGTAACCATGTTGTTGACCAGGGCGCGCAGGGTGCCCGACATGGCGTTCGATTCACGCGAATCGTCCACCACGTCGAAGGTCAGCGTGCCGTTGTTGTTTTCCACTTTGACCTGGCCGTTCAGGGCCTGGGTCAGGGTGCCGAGCGGGCCCTTGACGGTGATCGACGACGCGTTGATCGCGACATCGGTACCTGCCGGGACGGCGATTGGCATCTTAGCTACTCGAGACATGTCTACTCCTTAAGCCACGTAGCACAGCACTTCGCCACCGACGCCGGTAGCACGTGCTTTGCGGTCAGTCATGACGCCTTGCGGGGTCGAGACGATTGCCACGCCCAGGCCGTTCATGACGGTCGGGATCTCGTTCTTGCCCTTGTAGACGCGCAGGCCAGGACGGGACACGCGCTCGATGCGCTCGATGACCGGACGGCCGGTGTAATACTTCAGACCGATTTTCAGTTCAGCCTTGCCACCTTCGGTGGTCACGGCGAAATCTTCGATGTAACCCTCGTCCTTCAGGACGTTGGCAATGGCAACCTTGACTTTCGACGACGGCATGTTGACCGTGGTCTTCGAAACAGTTTGTGCGTTGCGAATGCGGGTCAGCATATCGGCGATAGGATCGCTCATACTCATTGCATATTCTCCTATTACCAGCTGGCTTTGGTCATACCCGGGATTTCGCCTTTCATGGCGAATTCACGGACTTTGGTACGGGCCAGACCGAATTTACGGAAAGTGCCACGTGGGCGGCCAGTCATGGCGCAGCGGTTACGCTGGCGGGTCGGGGCCGAGTTACGCGGCAGTGCCTGGAGTTTCAGGCGCGCTTCGTAACGCTCTTCTTCCGACTTCGACTGGTCGTTGATGATCGCTTTCAGAGCTGCACGCTTTGCGGCGAATTTCTCCACCAGGTCTGCACGCTTCTGTTCGCGGTTAATCAGTGCAAGTTTTGCCATGCTCTTAGTTCCTGAACGGGAATTTGAAGGCGGCGAGCAGCGCTTTGGCTTCTTCGTCGGTCTTAGCGGTGGTGGTGATCGAGATGTTCATGCCACGCAGCGCATCGATCTTGTCGTAGTCGATTTCAGGGAAGATGATCTGTTCCTTGACACCGATGTTGTAGTTGCCACGACCGTCGAACGATTTGCCATTCACACCGCGGAAGTCACGCACGCGCGGCAGGGCCACGGTGATGAAGCGGTCCAGGAATTCGTACATGCGGTTGCCACGCAGGGTAACCATGGTACCGATCGGGTAGCCTTCGCGGATCTTGAAACCTGCGATTGCCTTGCGCGCCTTGGTGACGACCGGCTTCTGGCCGGCGATCTTGGTCAGGTCGCCAGTGGCGTGCTCGATGATCTTCTTGTCAGCGACTGCTTCCGACAGACCCATGTTCAGGGTGATCTTGGTCAGGCGCGGGACTTCCATCACCGACTTGTAACCGAATTTCTCGGTCAGTTCGGCGACGACTTTTTCTTTGTAAATTTGTTGGAGACGGGCCATTTATCTTACCCCTTCACTACTTCGCCGTTCGACTTGAAGACGCGGACTTTTTTGCCGTCCTGGTCTTTGAAGCCAACGCGATCTGCCTTGCCGGTCGCAGCATTGAACAGCGCGACGTTCGACACGTGAATCGGCATAGTCTTGTCGACGATACCACCAGTAACACCGGTCATCGGGTTCGGCTTGGTCGCTTTCTTAGCGACGTTGACGCCTTCAACGATGACGTGTTCAGCGTCTACACGCTTCTGAACGACGCCACGCTTGCCCTTGTCCTTACCGGCCAGAACGATGACTTCGTCGTTTTTACGAATTTTATCCATGTCGATTCCTTACAGAACTTCAGGTGCCAGCGACACGATCTTCATGAACTTCTCGGTACGCAGTTCGCGCGTGACCGGTCCAAAGATACGGGTGCCGATCGGCTCCAGCTTGGCGTTCAGCAGGACGGCGGCGTTGCCGTCGAACTTGACCAGGGAACCGTCCTGGCGGCGCACACCTTTAGCGGTACGCACAACCACGGCGTTGTAAATTTCGCCCTTCTTGACGCGACCACGCGGCGCAGCCACCTTGACGGTGACCTTGATGATGTCGCCAATGCTCGCATAACGGCGCTTCGAGCCGCCCAACACTTTGATGCACAGAACTTCCTTGGCACCGGTGTTGTCGGCCACTTCGAGCCGGCTTTCGGTTTGAATCATGATATTTTCTTTCCCAACTTAAGCCGTAGAAAACCCCACGGAAACCGTGGGCCTGCGGTCAGTCTTGGTCCCGCCATGACGCCCCTGCTGGAGCCCCATGTTTGGGTGATGGACTTTCCATTCGTTACAGGCCGCAGAACCGCGGGGGCAAACTGCGGCAACACATGAACGAAGCCCGCTAGTATCACAGATACCAGCGGGCCACGCAAGACAAATTTTTAGGCTTTAGATGACCTGTGCTTGCTGCACAACACGGGTCACGGTCCAGGCCTTCGTCTTCGAGATCGGGCGACCTTCCGTGATCTCGACCGTGTCACCGGCTTTGACCTGGTTGGACTCGTCGTGCGCATGGTACTTGTTCGAGCGCACGATGATCTTGCCGTACAGCGGGTGCTTCACGTGACGTTCGATCAGTACGGTCACCGTCTTGTCCATTTTGTCGGACACGACCTTGCCGACCAGCGTACGCTTCAGCGCCGTTTTAGTGGTGTCGTTCATTTGGCTTCCTTCTGGTTCATCACGGTCTTCACACGTGCGATGTCGCGACGTACTTTCTTGAGCTGCGCGGTGTTGCCCAGCTGCTGGGTAGCGATTTGCATGCGCAGGCCGAACTGGGCCTTCAGCAGCTCACTCAGCTCCTTTTGCAGCGCTTCCTGGTCCTTGCCGCGGAGTTCCGATGCTTTCATATTCAACTCCTGTTATTGGCCGACTTGACGGACCACGAAAGTGGTCGCCAGCGGCAGTTTGGCAGCGGCCAGGCGGAACGCTTCGCGCGCCAGTTCTTCTGCGACGCCGTCCATCTCGTACAGGACTTTGCCTGGCTGGATTTCAGCGACGTAGTACTCGGGGTTACCCTTACCGTTACCCATACGGACTTCGGCCGGCTTGTTCGAAATCGGCTTGTCCGGGAAGATACGGATCCAGATACGGCCGCCACGCTTGATGTGACGGGTCATGGCGCGACGCGCCGCTTCGATCTGGCGTGCGGTGATACGGCCACGGGCAACTGCCTTCAGGCCGAACTCGCCGAACGAGACCGCGGTGCCGCGGGTGTGCGAAATGCCGGTGTTACGGCCTTTCTGCTCTTTACGATACTTCCTGCGCGATGGTTGCAGCATGCTTATTCTCCTGCTTTATCAGCTGGCGCAGCGGCGGCCGGGGCGGCAGGCTTCACAGCCGGACGTGCACGGACGGTTGGTGCTGCAGTGCCAGGACGGCCGGCGCCAGCCGGACGTGGGCCGCGCGACGGCTTGCCGTCGTCGCGACGCGGGCCGCGTGGCTTCTTCTCATCCGGCGGGGTGTCGATGACTGGAGCTTCGCCGGTGACCGAACGGTCGCCCTTGTAGACCCAGACCTTGACGCCGATGATGCCGTAGGTGGTCGATGCTTCGCTGGTGCCGTAGTCGATATCGGCGCGCAGGGTGTGCAGAGGCACACGGCCTTCGCGGTACCATTCGGTACGTGCGATTTCGATGCCGTTCAGGCGGCCCGACGACATGATCTTGATGCCGACAGCACCCAGGCGCATGGCGTTCTGCATCGCACGCTTCATGGCGCGACGGAACATGATGCGCTTTTCGAGCTGCTGGGCGATCGAGTCGGCGATCAGCTGCGAATCGATTTCCGGCTTGCGGATCTCTTCGATATTGACGTGCACAGGCACGCCCATGATCTTCGCCAGCGAAGTCTTCAGGACTTCGATGTCTTCGCCTTTCTTGCCGATCACGACGCCTGGACGCGACGAGTAGATCGTGAAGCGTGCGTTCTTGGCAGGACGTTCGATGACGATGCGGCCGACCGAAGCGTTCTTCAGCTTCTTCTTCAGGAAAGCGCGTGCTTCCAGGTCTTCCTTCAGCATGTCGGCGAAGTTGCCGTTGCCAGCGTACCAGCGCGATGCCCAGTTACGGGTGACCGCCAGGCGGAAGCCGGTTGGGTGGATTTTCTGACCCATTCTGTGACCCCTTAGTTACCGACAGTCACGTAAATGTGACAGGATTGTTTCGAAATGCGATCACCGCGGCCTTTGGCGCGAGCCGTAAAGCGCTTCAGGATCGGGCCCTTTTCAACGTAGATCTGCACGACCTTCAGTTCGTCGATGTCGGCGCCATCGTTGTGTTCCGCGTTGGCGATTGCCGACTCGAGAACCTTCTTGATGATGGTCGCGCCCTTCTTCGGGCTGAACTGCAGAATGTTGAGTGCTGCGTCAACTTTCTTGCCGCGGATCAGGTCAGCAACGAGGCGACCCTTTTGTTCCGACAGGCGAACGCCTTTGAGGATTGCTTTAGTTTCCATTATCGTTTCGCCTTCTTGTCAGCAGCGTGGCCCTTGAACGTACGGGTCAGCGCGAATTCGCCGAGCTTGTGGCCGACCATGTTCTCCGAGACGTACACCGGGACGTGGACCTTGCCGTTGTGCACAGCAATGGTCAGACCGATGAAGTCAGGAGTGATCGTCGAGCGGCGCGACCAGGTTTTGACTGGCTTCTTGTCTTTGGTCGCTTGCGCGGCTTCGACTTTTTTCACCAGGTGGGCGTCAATGAACGGCCCTTTTTTCAATGAACGAGTCATGTTTTATCCCTTATTTCTTGCCGCGGCGCGAGACGATCATCGACGAAGTGCGCTTGTTCGAACGCGTCTTCTTGCCCTTGGTCTGCTGGCCCCATGGCGACACCGGATGGCGACCTGCTGCCGTACGGCCTTCACCACCACCGTGCGGGTGGTCGATCGGGTTCATGACGACACCGCGGACGGTCGGGCGGACACCGCGCCAACGCATCGCACCGGCTTTACCGATCTTGCGCAGGCTGTGTTCGGCGTTGCCGACTTCACCCACGGTTGCACGGCACTCGATGTGCACGCGGCGGACTTCACCCGAGCGCAGGCGAACCTGGGCGTAGGTGCCTTCGCGGGCCATCAGGACGACAGCGGCGCCGGCGGTGCGGGCCATCTGTGCGCCTTTGCCTGGCATCATTTCGACGCAGTGCATCACGGTACCAACCGGGATGTTGCGGATCGGCAGGCAGTTACCGGCCTTGATCGGTGCTTCCGAACCGTTCATCAGGGTATCGCCGACAGCGACGCCCTTCGGAGCGATGATGTACGCACGGGCGCCGTCCGCGTAGCACAGCAGAGCGATGTGCGCGGTACGGTTCGGGTCGTATTCGATACGCTCGACCTTGGCAGGGATACCATCCTTCTGGCGCTTGAAGTCGACCAGACGGTAGTGCTGCTTGTGGCCACCGCCGATGTGACGGGTGGTGATGTGACCGTTGTTGTTACGGCCAGCAGTCTTCGATTTCTTCTCAACCAGGGCTGCGAACGGACGGCCTTTGTACAGGTCGCTGTTCACAACCTTCACCATGCCGCGGCGGCCTGGGGAGGTTGGCTTCATCTTAACGAGTGCCATTATTTAGCCTCCTCGACAAAATTGATTTCCTGACCCGGCTTCAGGGCCACGAAAGCGCGCTTGGTGTGGTTGCGGCGACCGGTGAAACGGCCCGAACGCTTGACCTTGCCTTCGCGGTTGACGGTTTGCACCGATTCCACTTCGACCTTGAACAGCAGTTCGACGGCAGCCTTGATTTCCGGCTTGGTTGCATCCGGCAGAACCTTGAACACGATCTGTTCGTTCTTTTCAGCGACGAAGGTCGCCTTTTCGGAAATAACCGGAGCCAGCAGCACCTTCATCAGGCGCTCTTCGCTGAATTTGATAGCGGTGCTCATGCGTACATCTCCTCGATCTTGGCCAGAGCAGCTTTGGTGACCAGGACTTTCTTGTAGAACACCAGCGACATCGGGTCAGCTGCTTTCGGCTCGACGACGAGCACGTGCGGCAGGTTACGCGATGCCAGTTCCAGGTTTTCATCGATGGTGTCGGTGATCACCAGGACCGATTCCAGGCCCATGCCCTGCAGCTTTTGCGACAGCAGCTTGGTCTTCGGAGCTTCGATCGACAGGTTTTCGACAACGTTCAGACGGCCTTCGCGGGCCAGCTGCGAGAAGATCGAGCAGATACCTGCACGGAACATCTTCTTGTTGACCTTGTGCGAGAAGTTCTCGTCCGGGGTGTTCGGGAAGATACGACCACCGCCGCGCCACAGAGGCGACGACGACATACCAGCACGAGCGCGGCCGGTGCCTTTTTGGCGCCATGGCTTCTTGGTGGTGTGGCTGACTTCTTCACGGTCTTTCTGCTTGCGGTTGCCGCTGCGCGCGTTGGCGGCGTAGGCGACCACGATCTGGTGGATCAGGGCTTCGTTGTATTCGCGGCCGAACACGGTGTCGGCAGCTGCAACGCCGGCGCCAGCTTGACCTTGCTCATTCAGGAGCTGGAGTTCCATACTTAGGCTCCTTTCTTGGCTTTGGTTTTGACAGCCGGCTTGACGATCACCTGGCCGTTCTTGGCGCCAGGAACAGCACCTTTCACGAGCAGCAGTTGACGGTCAGCGTCGATGCGGGCGATTTCCAGGTTCTGGGTGGTGACGGTAACGTCGCCCATGTGACCGGTCATGCGCTTGCCTGGGAACACGCGGCCCGGATCCTGCGCCATACCGATGGAGCCAGGAACGTTGTGCGAACGCGAGTTACCGTGGGTCTGACGACCCGAGGCGAAGTTGTGGCGCTTGATGGTACCGGCGTAGCCCTTACCGATCGAGGTGCCTTGCACGTCGATTTTCTGGCCCACTTCGAACATCGAAGCATTGATGGTGTCGCCGGCTTTGAGTTCAGCGGCTTTAGCGGAATCGATGATGAATTCGCGCAGCATCGTGCCAGCTTCCACGCCAGCTTTGGCGTAGTGACCAGCAGCAGCCTTGTTCACGCGGGAAGCGCGACGTTGGCCGAAGACGACTTGCACAGCAGTGTAGCCGTCAGTTTCAGGGGTTTTGACTTGCGCAACACGGTTGTTGGACACGTCCAGCACGGTGACAGGGATCGAATCGCCGTCATCCGTGAAGATACGCATCATGCCAACCTTGCGACCGAGGAGGCCCAGGCTCATTTTTTCTCCATTCCCACCTACGATTGGGCGGGGCTAATTAAACTACTAGGAAAAGGTACGGGCGAAAAAGAGATACCCATACCGAAGCCGGCTAGTATAGCGCGCTAAAAGGCTTGACGCAACAAGAGAATCGGGGGTATGTCGACCCTGTTGCGCATTCCGCAGTATTTGGAGAAAGAAGAGAAATCTGACCTGGCTGGTCAGCACAGAAAAGACGGCGAACCGTCTTTTCTCTGCAAGCAACGAAGGCTTGCGATCTGGAAGTCTGGTGGGCGGTGCAGGATTCGAACCTGCGACCCCTTGGATGTCGACCAAGTATTCTAACCAGCTGAACTAACCGCCCGGGGAGCCGCATTATACGTGCGGGTCTCTGGTTTTTGCAATAGCTGAGTTGTGCAATCGTGCGATCGGCGTTTTTCGCGCTTCAAGCGTTCGCCTGCGCGGTCGAGGCGCGCACCACCAGCCGGCCCGGCAGGCGCTCGCGCCGCAGCGGACCGGCGTCGCCGCGCACCCGTGCAATCAGGAGCGCAGTCAGGCGGCGTCCCATCTCGTAGGTCGGCTGCGAGACCGAGGTCAGGCGCGGCGTGGCGTAGGCCGCCATGCCGAGGTCGTCGCCGCCGAGGATCGACAGCTGGCGCGGCACGGACACGCCGGATTCCTGCGCGGCGCACAGGCCGCCCAGCGCGATCAGGTCGTTGCAGGCGAAGATGCCGGTGGGCGGCGCCGCCAGCGCCAGCAGTGCGCGCACGGCGTCGTGGCCGCCGGCACAGTCGGCGGCGCCATGGACCAGATACTCCGGCGTGAAGGCGATGCCCTCTTCCTGCAGCGCGCGGCGCAGGCCGGCGATGCGCTCGAGGCTGTGCGGCTCGCCTTGCGGCCCGGCGACGCAGGCGATGCGGCGGTGGCCGAGCCCGATCAGGTGGCGCGCCGCGGCATAGCCGGTCGCCTCGTGATCCAGGCCGATGAAGTCGCTGTCGACGGCCGCCACCTCGTGCTCGGCCAGCACGATCGGTACGCGCTGGCTGGCCAGGAGCGGCGCCAGTTCGTCACGCGCGGCGCCGGCCACCAGGATCAGGCCGTCGATGCGCTTCTCGATCAGGCTGCGCAAATGGCTCGCCTGGCGGCGCGCATCTTCGTAGCTGTTGCACAGCATGATGGTATAGCCGACCTCGAAGGCCGCGTCCTCGATGCCGCGCAGCAGTTCGGCCAGGCAGGGATTGGTATTGTCGGGAATGGAGACGCCGATGGTATGGCTCTTGTCGTTCTTGAGGCTGCGCGCCATGGCGTTCGGGATGTAGCCCATCTCGTCGATCACCTCGAGCACCCGCGCCCGCACGTCTTCGCTGACCGCCCGTGTCCCGTTGATCACGTGCGAGACGGTCGAGGTCGATACACCGGCCCGTTGCGCCACCTGCTTCATTGTTGCCATCCTGTCTCCTTCCGGCCGCAATTATGACTGGAATGTTACGAAGCGGGCAATGCTGTATGGACGTCACGAGAGCGGGCAATGTGAAATCGGGAGCGTGTACAATCAAATAATGTATGTCCGCCGGCCATGGCTCCTCGCGGCAGCAGCATGGCCGATCCACCCGACCACTTAAAGGAGTTCGTATGGCAATCAGTCTGCAGAAAGGCGGCAACGTCAACCTGAGCAAGGAAGCGCCAGGCCTGACCAAGGTGATCATCGGCCTGGGCTGGGACCCGCGCGCCACCGACGGCGCCGCATTCGACCTCGACGGCAGCGCTTTCCTGCTCAAGGCGGACACCAAGGTCCGCAGCGACACCGACTTCATCTTCTATAACAACCTCAAGTCGAGCGATGGCTCGGTGGTGCACGCCGGCGACAACACCACCGGCCAGGGCGCAGGTGACGACGAGAAGATCGCGGTCGACCTGTCGCGCGTACCCGCCGACATCGAGAAGATCTCGTTCTGCGTCACCATCCACGACGCCGACGCGCGCCGCCAGAACTTCGGCCAGGTTGCGAAAGCGTATATCCGCTGCCTGAACGCCAATGGCGAAGCGGAGATCGCACGCTACGACCTGTCCGAAGACAGCTCGACCGAGACGGCTATGATCTTCGGCGAACTGTATCGCCACAGCGGCGAATGGAAGTTCCGCGCCGTGGGCCAGGGCTTCAAGGGCGGCCTCGGTCCGCTCGCGCGCTCCTTCGGCGTCAACGTTTAAAAAGAAGCGGCTCCAGCCGCTCCTGCACGCGCCCGCTCCGGTGGGCGCAGGTCCATCCTGTCTTGAAAGACTTCATGCGCGTCTGGTACAACAGGACGTTTTCGTCCGTCTACACCGCCATCCGGCTGATCCGCGAAGCCGATAGCACTCAGCGTTTCACCATCGTCCACAGCAATGCCAACCGGCACACGCCGGCGGCGCGCCTGGCCCACGAGTTTCATGGCGAACCGACCGGGATGGACGCCGCGGCCTACGTCGACTGGTGCCTGGAGTTCTGCCGCAAGCAGCGCATCGACATCTTCGTGCCGGGCCGCGAAGCCACGACCCTGGCCGCGCACCATGCGCGCTTCGAGGCGATCGGCACCCGGGTTCTGAGCGCAGCCTCGCCCTCGAAGCTGCAGCTCATCCACGACAAGGCCGGCTTCTATGCGGAGACGGTGCTGGAGATGGCGCCGGTGGCCGAGTTCCGACGCTTCGAGAATATTCGAAGCTTCGACGCCGCCTGGGCCGAACTGCGCCCGCGCCATGCGAAGCTGTGCCTGAAGCCTTCGCGCGGGATCTACGGCATCGGCTTTGCCGTCATCGACGAAGAGCGCAGCAGCGCCGCCCTGCTCCTGGGCGGCGTCGAATACCACATCGGCTACGAGGACCTGCGGCGCGGCCTGGCGGAACTCGGCGAGTTCCGCGCCATGCTCTTGATGGAATACCTCGACGGCCACGAATACAGCGTCGACTGCGTCGGCGACCAGGGCCGCCTGGTGGCCGCGGTGGCGCGCCGCAAGCTGCCGCAGGCCGGCAGCGGCCAGCTGATCGACATGCGGCCCGAGATCATCGAAGCGACGACAAAGCTGGCCGCCGACTATGGCCTGAACGGCGTGTTCAACGTCCAGTTCCGCGAGGCGGGCGGCAAACCGCGGCTGCTCGAGATCAACCCGCGCATGTCGGGCGGGATCGGCATGGCCTGTGCGGCGGGGCCCAACCTGCCCTGGATTGCGCTGAAAGGCTTTGCCGACGGCTTCGACACGGTCGAGGTCCCCGCGGTGCGCAACGGCATGCGCGTGGCCGAAATCTCTGAAGCCGTGGAGCTGGCATGAACGCCAAGTCCGACCTGGATGTCCTGGCGCGCCGCAGCGTGGCGCTGCCGACCGGGACGCTCGAGCTCACACTGAGCGAAGGCGCCGACGAGCTCGAGTCGCTGCTCGGTTTCGCCGCCCGTGCGAACGCCAAGCGCGGTTTCCTCTTCCTGAGCAAGGTGCTGGGCAAGCACTGGCCGGTGAAGCCTTCAGCCATGATCGATATCCACGACCGTCTCGCCGCGACAGTACCGTCGACCGACGGCCCGGTGGTCTTTATCGCCATGGCCGAAACCGCGATCGGCCTGGGCCAGGGCGTGTTCGAAGCCTGGCTTCGCGCGCATCCGGGACGCGAGGCGCTGTTCATCCATACCACGCGCTACCGCGTCGGCACGGGCGCGCTGATCGAATTCGAGGAAGCACATAGCCACGCGCCGCGCCAGTTCCTGCACATGCCGGAGGACCACGCGCTGCGCGCCCTGCTGCTGGCGGCGCGCACGCTGGTGCTGGTGGACGACGAGGCTAGCACCGGCAACACCTTCCTGAACCTGACCCAGGCCTGCCGGCGCCTCAATCCGGGCATCGAGCGCGTGCACCTGGCGACCATCACCAATTTCATGGGCGTGGAAGCGACCGCCGGCCTCTCGGCCCGCTTCGGCCTGCCGGTGACGATGGGCGCCCTGATCAGCGGCGAATACCGCTTCACCCCGAACGACTACGTGGCCCCGAGCAGCGCCGCCCAGCGCTTCGATCCGGACGCGGACCGCGGCGCCAGCACGCGCTTCGGCCGCCTGGGCGTGTGCGCCGCCTTGAGCGCTCCCGCTAGCCTGGCCACCCGCCTGGCGCAGGAATTCGCCCCCGGCGCCAGGGTGGCGGTGCTCGGCACCGGCGAATTCATGCACGGCGCCACCCTGCTGGGCGCTGAGCTGGAGCGCCATGGCGCCGAGGTGCGGGTGCAATCGACCACGCGCTCGCCGATCCTGAACTGGGGTGCGGTAAGCCACACTTTGCACTTCCCCGACAACTACGGCGAAGGCATCGCCAATTTCATCTACAACATCGCGCCCGGCCAGTACGACCATGTGCTGGTCTGCCACGAGACCGCACCCAACGCCGCGCTGCGCGAGCTCACCAGGCAGCTGGGCGCGCGCCTGCTCCACTTCCAGTCCGAGGACCAGATTGAAGAAGTTCCTGTTCGCTGACCTGGACGACACGCTGTTCCAGACTTTCGAGAAGTGCGCGCACGCCGACGCCCTCGAACCGGCCGCCTATTACAAGGACGGCAGCATCTGCTCGTACACCACGCGCGCCCAGCGCGCTTTCCTCAGCTTCGTACAGGACGGGATGACGGTGATCCCGACCACCGCGCGCGACCACGACGGCCTGCGCCGCGTGCAGCTGCCCTTCGAAAGCTACGCCGTCATCAACTACGGCGGCGTGGTGCTGGAGCCCGGCGGCGCACCGGATCGCGCCTGGCTGGACGGCATGCGCACGGCCATGCACGCCGCCCTGCCCGGCCTGCAGGAACTGGCGCGCATGCTTGACGACTACGCCGCCCGTACCGGCTTCGGCGGCCGCGCGCGCATGATCGAGGATTTCGCCACGCCTTTCTTCCTGGTGGTGAAGGATCCGGACAAGCGCCACGAACGCCTGGCGCCGCTCGAAGCGGAGGTGGTGCGGCCCTGGATCGAGGACGGCGGGCGCGATTACGTCGTGCACCGCAACGGCAACAACCTGGCGATCCTGCCGAAGGCGCTCGACAAGGCGAATGCGGTGGCCCACGTCAGCGCACTGCTACGCGCCGAGCACGGCGACATCGTCACCTTCGGCATGGGCGACAGTCGCTCGGATGCGCGCTTCATGGCGGCCTGCGACTACGCCATCGTGCCGCGCGCCACCCAGCTGGCGCGCTTGACCGTGGAGGCCCTGTGAGCTTCTCGGGCAGCTACCGCAGCGGCGAGGTCACCTTCCTCCTCAAGCGTTTGCAGGCGCAGGAATTCACCGGCGTGCTGGAGAAGGAAAAGCTGATCCAGTCGGGCCAGCGCCACTACAGCCAGATGCTGTCGCCGGAATCGGTGCCGTCAAGCCGCTACATGGCCGTGTTCGAGGAAGCCTGCCGCGCCAACAATGCGCGCATGGCGGCGGACTGCCTGCGGCTTACGCAGCTGATCGCCGCGCAGCGTGCTGGCGCCATTACCGTGGTGTCGCTGGCGCGTGCCGGCACGCCGGTGGGCGTGGTCGTCGCGCGCCTGCTGCGCGACGTATGCGCGCGGGAAGCGACCCACTATTCGGTATCGATCGTGCGCGACCGCGGCATCGACGCGGCGGCGCTGCGCCACATCCTGGCGCAGGGACACGCGCCGGAATCGATCGTGTTCGTCGACGGCTGGACCGGCAAGGGTGTGATCGCGCGCGAGCTGGCGCTGTCGGTTTCCGCCTTCAACGCGGCGCAGGGCGTCAATATCGACAACGGCCTGTACGTGCTGTCCGACCTGGCCGGCGCGGCCGCTTGCGCGGCCTCCGGCGACGACTACCTGATCCCGTCGAGCATCCTGAATGCGACGGTGTCGGGACTGGTGAGCCGCACGGTACTGGACGAGCGCATCGGCCTGGACGATTTCCATGGCTGCGTCTATTACGGCGAGTTCGCCGCGCACGACCAGTCGCAGCGCTTCGTCGACGAACTGGTGGCGCTGGCCGCCGACGCGCAGCCAGCGCCGGCGCCGCTGGACGCACGAGCGGCAGCCGAACGCTCGCGCAGCTACCTTGCGAGCGCAATGGCGCGCTACGACATCGCCGACGTCAACCTCATCAAGCCCGGCATCGGCGAGGCCACCCGCGTGCTGCTGCGCCGCGCGCCGCGCCTGCTGGTGCTGCGCCAACCCGGCACGGCGGATGTGCGGCACCTGGAAGTGCTGGCCGAAGAAAAACAGGTGCCGGTCGCGATCGACCCGCTTCTCCCCTACCACGCAGTTTCCCTGATCAGGAGTGCATCGGATGCTTAAGTCTCTGGGCGCGTCGCTGTACGTGCCGGCCAATCACAAGGACCTGGCGAAAATCGCGAACGGCGAGAAACTGCCGCAGGCGCGCTCGCTCATTTTCTGCCTCGAGGACGCCATCGCCGAACGGGAGCTGAGCTGGTCGCTGTTCAACCTGTCGGTGGTGCTGGCCAATATGCGCGCCGACGTTGCGGCCGAGCGTTTCGTCCGGGTGCGCAACACGGACGTAATGGCGCGTGTGCTGGCCATGCCGGGCGTGGAAAAGCTGAGCGGCTTCGTGCTGCCGAAGGTCACGCGCCACAACTTCGACAGCTATTACCGGCTGGTGCGCGATACCGATCACGTCCTGATGCCGACGCTGGAGACGGCCGAAGTCTTCAGCGACAGCGAGATGCAGCAGCTGCGCGCCGTCTTCGACGCGCCCGGCGTACGCCAGCGCATCCTGGCCCTGCGCATCGGCGGCAACGACCTGCTCGCCCTGCTGGGCCTGCGCCGGCCGCGCAGCATGACCATCTACCGCACGCCGCTGGGTCCCGTGATCGCGCGTCTGGTGACCACCTTCCGCCCCTGGGGCTTTGCGCTCACCGCGCCGGTGTTCGAATACCTCGACCTGCCCGAGCTGCTCGACCAGGAGGTGCTGGAAGATCTCGCCTATGGCATGGTCGGCAAGACCGCGATCCACCCGACCCAGATCGGCCCGATCGAGCAGCACTACCAGGTGCGCCCGCAAGACCTGGCGGTGGCCCGCGCCATCCTCGACGAGGCCAGCCCGGCGGTGTTTCGCATGGACGATGCGATGTGCGAAGTCGCCACGCACCGCGCCTGGGCCGAACGCCTGGTGGAGCAGTCGCACCGCTTCGGCTCGCGTTCGATGGATGTCGAGCCGTCCTAGCGGCCCGCTACCATTTGCAGCCCTTGTCGCGGATGGTGTCGATCGCGAGCGGGATCAGGAGGAAGATATTGGCCTTCTCGCCGCCCGCATAGGCGGTCTGGCAGTTCGGGCGCTTGGCCCGTTTGATGCCCTTTACCAGCGGGTCGTCGTCTTCGCTGCGCACCTGTTCCGATTCGCGCAGGCGCTCGAGCGCCGTCGGGACGCGCTCCTGCTCGGCGCGGCGTGCGGCCGAGCGCAGCGCGTCCATGTCGAGTCTCCTGGCCGGCGCCGCGACGGGCTCCGACTGCGCTTCCTGCGGCGCCGCATCCTGGACCACCGGAGCAGCCACGACGGCGGGCGCCGCTTCATCCCTCCGGACGGTGGCCGTACGCTTGCGCGCGGTCGGTGGCGGGACGGCCGGCTTCACCGGCTTGGGCCTTGCCTTCTCCGGTATCAGCGCGAAGCTGATGTAGTGGGCCGGGCGTTCCTCGTCCCGGCCGGACGGCGTGCCGGCGTAGCGGACCAATAAGGCAAACAGGACGAGGTGGACCAGGAGAATGAGCGCGCCTGGCCCGATGCGCGCAAGCCAGCGATGGCTCATCCGGCGGCGTGGCGGGCCAGCAGTCCGGCCGGTCGGTCTTCTTTCGCCGCGAGCAGGAGCAGCGGCAGCACGAGTGCGAGCTTGCGCAGCGCCGGCCGGAATGCCTCCGGGGCTGCGAGCCTCGCCAGGACCAACACGAAAAAACCGAGAAAGGCGTATCCCGCCAACTGCGGCCAGGAAGTACGGCGCAAGTGGAAGGCAAAGGCGGGGAAGCTGAAGGCGGCGGGCATGCGTGTGTTGCGTTGTTGCGATCGCTTTCGATTACAACACGGCCTGCGTGCACGGACAATTTGTGAGGCATAAAGCGCATTCCAGAGCGTGCGCCTTTAAGTCGGGCGTAAGGCTGAGTACGGGATGGTATGCGGCAGAACAAGTGCGCCGGAAATGCGCGCTCGACAATGGGCTTTTGCACGGAGGCCATCATGTCGAATTTCGATCACCTGCCGGACGACGCCACCCGCCTCACGGCCGCGAGCCTGAGCTCGCATTTCACGGGCCACCCCACCCTGGTCGGCTGGATCGGCCGCTCGGTGCTGGTGGTCATGCTGCTCGGCGCCGGCCTCGTGATGGGCAGCCTGCTGGGACCGGTGGTCTACGCGCTGCTCAACTGAGCAGGAATGACAAAGGCCGGGAGTCCCTGCGGACGTCCCGGCCTTTGCTACCGCAGCGGAAGATTCCGCCGGCGGAAGATGCGATTACTGCAGCTTGATTTCGACGTCGACGCCAGCCGGCAGGTCGAGCTTCATCAGTGCGTCAACGGTCTTGTCGGTCGGATCCACGATGTCCATCAGACGCTGGTGCGTACGGATTTCGAACTGGTCACGCGAGGTCTTGTTGACGTGCGGGGAACGCAGGACGTCGAAACGCTGAATGCGGGTCGGCAGCGGGACCGGGCCCTTGACGACTGCGCCGGTGCGCTTGGCGGTGTCGACGATTTCCAGAGCGGACTGGTCGATCAGCTTGTAGTCGAAGGCTTTCAGGCGAATACGGATTTTCTGGTTCGGAGCGGACATGCTGTTTCCTTTAAAAGAACGTTCCGGCTTGCGGCCGGCAATGTGTGAAAGGTGCTACGGTACTGCTCAAGAGGCGGGAGTATAACATCGTTCCCTCTCATAAAGATGGGGACAGGCCAAAAAAGCCTGTCCCCATCGTTGGTTGGAAGAGACGCTCTTGACGAGCGCCCTTCCGATCCCGCTAACCGAAATTAGGCCAGGATCTTGGCAACCACGCCGGCGCCGACGGTACGACCGCCTTCGCGGATTGCGAAGCGCAGACCTTCTTCCATCGCGATCGGAGCGATCAGCTTGACGGTGATCGACACGTTGTCGCCTGGCATGACCATTTCTTTGTCTGCCGGCAGCTCGATCGAACCGGTCACGTCAGTCGTACGGAAGTAGAACTGCGGACGGTAGTTGTTGAAGAACGGGGTGTGACGGCCGCCTTCGTCTTTCGACAGGACGTAGATCTCACCGGTGAAGTGGTTGTGCGGCTTGATCGAGCCCGGCTTGGCCAGGACTTGACCACGCTGGACGTCTTCACGCTTGGTACCGCGCAGCAGCAGGCCGACGTTGTCGCCAGCTTGACCCTGGTCCAGCAGCTTGCGGAACATTTCCACGCCGGTGCAGGTGGTCTTCACGGTGTCGATGATACCGACGATTTCGATCTCTTCGCCGACCTTGATGATGCCGCGCTCGACACGACCGGTCACCACGGTACCGCGGCCCGAGATCGAGAACACGTCTTCCACCGGCATCAGGAAGGCGCCGTCGACGGCACGTTCCGGGGTCGGGATGTAGGTGTCCAGAGCTTCAGCCAGACGGATGATCGCGTCTTCGCCCAGTTCGCCAGCCTGGCCTTCCAGGGCCATACGAGCCGAACCCTTGATGATCGGCAGGTCGTCGCCAGGGAACTCGTACTTCGACAGGAGTTCGCGGACTTCCATTTCGACCAGTTCCAGCAGTTCTGCGTCGTCGACCAGGTCGCACTTGTTCAGGAACACGATGATGTACGGAACGCCAACCTGACGCGCCAGCAGGATGTGCTCGCGGGTCTGCGGCATCGGGCCGTCAGCGGCCGAGCACACCAGGATCGCGCCGTCCATCTGCGCAGCACCGGTAATCATGTTCTTGATGTAGTCGGCGTGGCCTGGGCAGTCAACGTGCGCGTAGTGACGGTTCGCGGTTTCGTACTCGACGTGCGCGGTGTTGATGGTGATGCCGCGTGCTTTTTCTTCCGGAGCCGCGTCGATCTGGTCGTAGGCCTTGGCTTCGCCGCCGAACTTCTTCGACAGAACGGTTGCGATTGCAGCCGTCAGGGTGGTTTTACCGTGGTCAACGTGACCGATGGTGCCGACGTTGACGTGCGGCTTGGTCCGTTCGAATTTACCTTTTGCCATTTCCTATCTTCCTTTAAAAGAAACGTTTATTCGTTTTAGCTGTTGTTGGGAACAGGCTCCATGTTGGCGCCTGTTCCCTGTTTTTTATTACTTGGATTTCGCGGTCACGATTGCGTCGATCACGTGCTTCGGAGCTTCCGAATAGTGCTTGAACTCCATCGTGTAGGTCGCACGGCCCTGGGTCGCCGAACGCAGCGAGGTCGAGTAACCGAACATTTCCGACAGCGGGACTTCGGCCTTGATGATCTTGCCGCCGCCACCCGGGATTTCGTCCATGCCCTGCACCATACCGCGGCGGGACGACAGGTCGCCCATCACGGAACCGGCGTAGTCTTCCGGCGTTTCCACTTCCACGGCCATCATCGGCTCGAGGATGACCGGATTCGCTTTACGGCAGCCATCCTTGAACGCCATCGAGCCCGCCATGCGGAACGCGTTTTCGTTCGAGTCGACGTCGTGGTACGAACCGAAGGTCAGGGTGACTTTGACGTCAACCACCGGGTAACCAGCCAGCACGCCGGCGGTCAGGGTTTCGCGCACACCCTTCTCGACTGCCGGGATGTATTCGCGAGGAACCACACCGCCCTTGATGGCGTCGACGAATTCGAAGCCCTTGCCCGGCTCTTGCGGCTCGATCGACAGGACAGCGTGACCGTACTGGCCGCGACCGCCCGACTGCTTGACGAACTTGCCTTCGACGTCGGTGACTGCCTTGCGGATGGTTTCGCGGTATGCAACCTGCGGCTTGCCGACGGTCGCTTCCACGTTGAACTCACGCTTCATGCGGTCAACGATAATTTCCAGGTGCAGCTCGCCCATACCACCGATGATGGTCTGGCCCGATTCTTCGTCGGTACGCACGCGGAACGATGGGTCTTCCTGAGCCAGACGGTTCAGTGCCAGGCCCATCTTTTCCTGGTCAGCCTTGGTCTTCGGCTCGACTGCCTGCTGGATGACCGGCTCCGGGAACACCATCTTTTCGAGGATGATCGGTGCCGACGGATCGCACAGGGTCTCGCCGGTGGTTGCTTCTTTCAGGCCGACTGCTGCGGCGATGTCGCCTGCGCGGACTTCCTTGATCTCTTCGCGCTGGTTCGCGTGCATCTGCAGAATACGGCCGACGCGTTCCTTCTTGCCCTTGATCGGGTTGTAGACGGTGTCGCCCGAATTGATGACGCCCGAGTACACGCGGAAGAAGATCAGCTGGCCGACGAACGGGTCGGTCATGATCTTGAATGCCAGCGCAGCGAACTTCTCGCTGTCGTCGGCCTTACGGGTGACCGGCTGGTCGTCTTCATCGGTACCACCGACCGGCGGAATGTCCACTGGCGACGGCAGGTATTCGATGACCGCGTCCAGCATTGCCTGCACGCCCTTGTTCTTGAATGCGGTACCGCACATCATCGGGACGATTTCACCAGCGATGGTGCGATCGCGCAGCGCCTTCTTGATCTCGGCTTCCGACAGTTCGCCTTCTTCGAGGTACTTGTTCATCAGGTCTTCCGACGCTTCCGCGGCGGTTTCGACCAGCTTCTCGCGCCACTCGTTGGCCGAAGCGACCAGCTCGGCCGGCACGTCGACGTAGTCGAACTTCATGCCCTGCGAAGCGTCGTCCCACAGGATCGCCTTCATCTTGACCAGGTCGACCACGCCCTTGAAGTTGTCTTCAGCGCCGATCGGGATCTGCAGCGGGATCGGGTTGGCCTTCAGGCGGGCGCGCATCTGCTCGTACACCTTGAAGAAGTTCGCACCGGTACGGTCCATCTTGTTGACGAATGCCAGACGCGGGACTTTGTACTTGTTAGCCTGACGCCACACGGTTTCCGACTGCGGCTGCACGCCGCCGACTGCGCAGTAAACCATGCATGCGCCGTCCAGCACGCGCATCGAACGTTCCACCTCGATGGTGAAGTCGACGTGGCCCGGGGTATCGATGATGTTGAAGCGGTGCGGCTCGAAGTTGTTGGCCATACCCTTCCAGAAGCAGGTCGTCGCTGCCGAGGTAATGGTAATGCCGCGTTCCTGCTCCTGCTCCATCCAGTCCATGGTGGCGGCGCCGTCGTGCACTTCACCGATCTTGTGGTTCACACCCGTGTAGAACAGGATGCGTTCGGTGGTCGTCGTTTTACCGGCGTCGATGTGAGCGGAAATACCGATGTTGCGGTAGCGCTCAATGGGGGTAGTGCGTGCCATAATTTTTCCTAAATCTTTGAATGGACAAAACCGGGCAACATTTTGAGATCAAAACGCGCCCGGCCTGAACAACTGATACTGCAGGCCGCACTCCCCGAAGGGGTTTGGCCATGTGCTTAGAAGCGGAAGTGCGAGAACGCCTTGTTCGCTTCTGCCATGCGGTGCACTTCATCGCGACGCTTCATTGCGCCGCCGCGCATTTCGGCCGCTTCCATCAGTTCACCACCCAGGCGTTGTGGCATGGATTTTTCGCTGCGCTTGTTTGCGGCTTCGCGCAACCAACGCATGGACAGCGCCATACGACGAACCGGACGAACTTCCACTGGCACCTGGTAGTTGGCGCCACCGACGCGGCGGGACTTGACTTCCACCATCGGCTTAGCGTTGTTGATCGCGGTCGTGAACACTTCCAGCGGGTCTTTGCCCGATTTGGACTGGATGTATTCGAACGCACCGTAGATGATGTTTTCAGCGACCGATTTTTTACCGGACAGCATCAGAACGTTGACGAACTTGGCGACATCGGTGTTGCCGAATTTTGGATCCGGCAGGATTTCGCGCTTGGGTACTTCACGACGACGTGGCATTTCAATTCCTTCCTATCTTCAGTTGAGTGCGGGATCCGCACTCGCGAAAGACCCTCATGATCTTTCACTTACTCGGCCTGACGGCCGGCTCAACTTAACTTTTTAATGTGACCTGTTTGTGACAGGGTCCGCAGGATTACAGTCCGAGAATTACTTCTTGGCGCCTGCTTTAGCGCGCTTCGCACCGTACTTCGAGCGAGCTTGCTTACGGTCTTTCACGCCCTGGGTATCCAGTGCGCCGCGGACCATGTGGTAACGCACACCCGGCAAGTCTTTCACACGGCCGCCGCGGATCAGGACGACGCTGTGCTCTTGCAGGTTGTGGCCTTCACCGCCGATGTACGAAATGACTTCGAAACCGTTGGTCAGGCGAACTTTAGCGACCTTACGCAGTGCCGAGTTCGGCTTCTTCGGGGTCGTGGTGTAGACACGGGTGCAAACGCCGCGCTTTTGCGGGCAGTTTTCCAGTGCCGGCGACTTGCTCTTCACAACCGCGGCTTCACGCGGCTTGCGAATCAGTTGATTGATGGTTGGCATCGTTCAAAAATCCAACAAAGTTACTACGTTGATGACCCGGGCCTGTCTTGCCTTTGGCCCGGGGACTGAAACCTAGTCCCGGCATCTTGCTCACAGCAGAGGCGACGAAAGCCACTCACCGAAGGAGCGGCTGCGAATGCGTATACCATGTGCAGAATAAATCGAGAACTCGCGAGTATAGACCCGATATGGGAGTGGGTCAACCGCTTTGCCGACCGGTAGAGCCGACGGCAAGGGTTTACCGCGGTTTACCATGGCGGATGTGGCAAGCTTGCTACAGAACGGCCCTGCCCGATGCTGTCAGGACAGTGTATTTCCGGCGATAAAGACAGGATAATAGCCTATTTGCCTGCTTACTGAGCCGATGTCCCGCCTGCTGCGCCCCGCCAACCTGTACCTGCTGCTGAGCTATGCGCTGCTCTCCTGCATGCCTTTCGCCGGGCGGCTGCTGGGCGTTCCCGGCGCCGGCGACGGCAGCGCCTGGCAGCTGCTGGGCGCCGGCCTGTTCGCCTGGATCGCCGCCTGGGCCCTGTGCAAGCGGCCGGCCTGGTTCCACTGGGCGCTGCTGCCGGCCTTCCTGGCCCTGCCGACCGAGCTCTACCTGCTTATCTATTACGGCCAGGGCATCTCGACCCACCACCTCGGCATCATCGCCGAGACCAGCCCCAGCGAGGCGCTCGAATTCCTGGGCGGGAAAGCCTGGCTGCTGGGCGCGGTGCTGGCCGGCGTGCTGCTGTGGTTCGGCTCGACCTGGATGGTGGCCTGGCGCACCCGCGACCTTGACTGGGACGACCGCTCGCGCTGGCTGGTATTGGCGGCGCTGGGCGCCTGCGCGGCGGTGCTGGCATATGGCCAGAAATTCGGCTACGCCCAGTCGAACGGCGCGCGCAAGGCCACGCCCGTCACCGCGCTGGCGGGAAGCTGGCCGGTGCTCCCCGCCTGGGCCAGGCCGCCGGTCGACCTCGACCTGTTCGCCCGCTCCTGGCCCTTCGGCCTGGCCGCGCGCGGCGTCGACTTCTATAAGGAGCGCGTCTACCTGGCGGAGCTGAACCGGCGCAGCGCCGCCTTCCGCTTCCATGCGAAGCAGGCGGGCGACGGGCACGGTCCCCAGGTCGTGGTGGTGGTGCTGGGCGAATCCTCGCGCTTCGACCGCTGGAGCCTGAACGGCTACGAACGCGAGACCAACCCCTTATTAAGTAAGGAAGACAAGCTGGTGATGCTGAAGGACGTGATCACGCCGGTGTCGGCCACCCGCCTGTCGGTCCCGGTGATCATCTCGCGCAAGCCCGCCATGCAAAGCCTGAAGGACGGCTTCTCGGAAAAATCCTTCCTGTCGGCCTTCAAGGAAGCCGGCTTCAAGACCTTCTGGATCTCGAACCAGGTCTCGTTCGGCAAGTTCGACACCCCGGTCTCGGTGTTCGCGCAGGAGGCCGACGAAGTCCAGTTCCTGAACCTGGGCGGTTTTTCCGGCGCCTCGAACCTCGACGCGGTGCTGCTCGAACCGCTGCGGCGCGCCATCGACGATCCGTCGCACAAGGTGCTGGTGGTGCTGCACACCCTGGGCAGCCACTGGAACTACGCGCACCGCTATCCGCCGGAGTTCGACCGCTGGCAGCCCTCGCTGAAGTCGATCGCCAAGCCCGACTACACCAATCCGCGCATCGAGCCGCAGATGAACAACAGCTACGACAGCGCGATCCTGTACACCGACTGGTTCCTGTCCAGGGTGATTGGGGAATTGAAGGAGACCGGCCTGCCGGCTTCGCTCCTGTACGTGGCCGACCATGGCCAGACCCTGTACGACAAGTCGTGCAAGATCGCCTTCCACGGCCACAACACCCAGTACGAATTCCACGTGCCAGCCTTCGTCTGGTATTCAGACGGCTACGCCGAGCGCTTCCCGGCCAAGGTGGAACAGCTGCAGCGCCACCGCGACGCCCGGCTCTCGACCGAAAACATGTTCCACACCCTGCTCGACATGGCCGACATCCGCTATCCGGGCGAAAGCCTGGACCGCAGCTTCGTCAATCCGGCCTTCACGCGCCACAAGCGCTACGTCGACAGCTACGGCTGGACCGACTACGACGATGCGAAGATGCGCGGCGACTGCCGCGAGGTGATCGCCAACGGCAAGCCGCTCAAGCGGCAATAGACCGAACCGCCAACCGGGGGCAGGTCTAACATTTCTACACGGGCTCTACCTTGCAACCTCGTACTACTGCTGAGCTTGTGTTGGAATGTTAGACCTCACCCTGGTTTTGTTTGGCGCTCAGGCGACGTTGAGGTCGGGGCGCTCCGGGGGTTCGGCCAGGTGGCTGCTCAGCCAGCGCGCCACCTCGGCCGCCCGGTCCTCGATCTGCGCGCCGAATCCCTGGGTGGCCAGCAGCGCGATGCCGTTCGGGTCGCGCAGTACGCCCGGCTTCAGGACCGGCGCCCCGCCCGTGGTATCGATGCGGAAGGCGTCCAGCTTGCCGGCGAGGATGCGCGCGAGCACCAGGTTGTGCGAGGAGACCAGCACCAGATCGCGCGTGCACAGGGTCTCCAGCACCGCCGCCGCGGCAGACACCGATTCCAGGTGATTGGTGCCGCGGAAGACCTCGTCGATCAGGCAGATGCCGGGCGTGCGCCGGCTGGCGTCCAGCAGTTCGCGCGCCCGGCGCAGTTCCGACATATATAAACTCTCGCCGCCCAGCAGCGAATCTTCGTTCTGCATGCTGGCGCGTACCGGCAGCGCCGGCAGGCGCGCCGCCTCTGCGTAGCAGAAGCCGAAGGCGCGCGCCGCGACCAGGTTCAGGCCCACCATGCGCAGCAGGGTGCTCTTGCCCGATGCGTTCTGGCCGGAGATGAACGCGCCCTGCCCGCCCAGGCTCACCGTCAGCGGCGTCGGCTGCGCCATCAAGGGATGCACGCCGCCGCGCAGTTCCAGGATGCGTGGCGGCGTGCGCTCGGCCCAGCACCACAGCGGCTGGGTGCGCAGATGGCGCGCCAGCGCCGCGTCGGCATCCAGGTCGGCGCTGCGCAGGTAGCAGGCGCGCAGGAAGGCGCGCGCGTCACCGACGGCACGCGTGGTCTTCCAGTAGCGGCCGATGTTGTGCGCCGCGAACCAGTTCAGGTAAGCCTCGGCGCCCGGGATCATGCGCATCACGAGCGGGCGTGACAGGCGCGCATGCAGGCGCACCGCCTCGGTGCGCGCGGCAACGAAAGGTTCGAGCAGCGGGCCGCCTAGCGCCGCCAGCGCATGGCTGCCGGCCAGCAGCGCCTGCAGGCTGTCCAGGGTGTTGTTCCAGGCCTCGATGCGGCGGCTGTAACGGATCTGCAGCGCCATCAGCGGCGCCAGGGCCGCGATGGTCGCCATCCAGCCCAGCGGCTGGGTCACCAGCAAGCCGAGCGAGAGCAGCAGGAGCAGCGGCAGCACCCACAGGAAGCGGGTCCAGGCCGGCGCCGCCGGCAATGCGTACTCCGGGCCGCCGAACAGCAGGCCGGCGACCTCGGTTTCGGCATGGCGCAGGGGACGCAGCGCCTTGGTGAGCGCATCGAGCCGCGCCGGATCGTCGAGCAGGCCGCGCAGGCGCCCCGTCAAGCCGGCGCAATCCTGGTCGTCCAAGCCTGCGCGCAGGCGCCGGTGCAGCATCTGGCGCCCGAAAATGCTGCTGCCCTGCGCCAGCCGCTCTTCCCAGGATTCCAGCAGGAGGTCGTGCCAGGTCTGGTCGTCGAGCGCGGTATCGGCATCCGCGCCGGCGCGGTGCAGGCGGCCGATTTCCTCCAGCGTGAAGAAAGGTGACGGCGGTTCGGGTTCGGCGGCAGGCAGCAGGCGCTGGAGAAAGGCGGGGATGGCAGGCATGCGGGGATGGTAACAGCCCCGTCGAGGGCGAATGTTCAATCTTTGTCACGCCCGTGAGGCGAACTGCGTACGTTCTCCCACATACGGATGTGTCTGGAAATGTCAGGATCAGCGACCACAAGTATCCGACAACGACTGAGAAGAAAGGACCACTCCATGACACGCGTCTTCACCGCAACGGTGCTCGCCCTGGCAATCGGCAGCGCCTACGCCCAGCAGGGTGACGGCACCCGCGCCAGCGCCACCGCCAATGTGTTCAAGCCCGCCAAGGTGGACGCGACCCCGGAGCGCATGAAGGGTATCCGCGCCCCACAGGGCTTCACCGTCACGCCCTTCGCCACGGGCCTGAAGAACGCCCGCATCATCGCAGTAGCGCCCAACGGCGACGTCTACGTCAGCCGGCGCGACCAGGGCGACGTGCTGCTGCTCAAGGACAGCAACGGCGATGGCCGTGCCGACGGCGCCCCGATCGAAGTCGTCAACCGCGCCGGCGCCCACGGCATGGCAATCAAGGACAACAAGTTCTATCTCGTCACCGTCAAGGAACTGTTCGTGGCCGACATCAAGGCCGACGGCCGCCTGGGCGAGCTGAAGCTGCTGGTAGGCGACCTGCCGGATTCCGGCCAGCACCCGAACCGCACCATCGCCTTCGGCCCGGACGGCATGCTCTACCTCACCGTGGGCAGCACCTGCAACACCTGCAACGAAAGCAATCCGGAGAACGCGACCATCCTGCGCCTGTCGCCGGACGGCCAGCATCGCAGCATCTGGGCCAGCGGCCTGCGCAACACCATCGGCTTCGACTGGCATCCGCAGACCGGCGAGCTGTGGGCCTTCGATCACGGCATCGACTTCCTCGGCGACGAGCAGCAGCAGGAAGAGATCAACAAGATCGAGATGGGCAAGATGTACGGCTGGCCGCACGTCTACGGCGCCGGCGAGATCTACCCGCAAAGCACCCCGGTGGGCGAGATCAAGAAGGAAGAATGGAAGGCGCGCAGCACGCCGATGGTGCTGGGCTACACCGCGCACGCGGCGCCGATGCAGATGGTGTTCGGCTACCGCGGCGGCTTCCCGGCCGAATACAGCGGCGACGCCTTCGCGACCATGCGCGGCTCTTGGAACCGCGCCCAGGCCTCGGGCTACGAGATCGTGCGGGTGCGCTTCGCGAATGGCCAGCCGAAATCCGTCGAACCCTTCGTCACCGGCTTCCTGACGGACGGCGGCAAGACCCACATCGCCCGCCCGGTCGGCCTGGCCTGGGCCAAGGACGGGTCCCTGCTGATGGCGGACGACGGCAACGGCGTCATCTACCGCATCGCCCACAGTGCCGGCAAGCCGGGTAATCTCACCGCCATGGCGCCCGCCGGCCCGATGCAGCAGCAGGCCAACAAGGGCAACGGCGTACCGCTGGCGAACAAGCGCCCCGAGACCGCATCGGCAGGCAGCCTCTCGGTCAGCTCCCCGAGCTTCAAGGCGGGCGGCGCGATCGACCAGAAATACAGCGAGTACGCCGACGGCGTGTCGCCGGCCCTGACGTGGAAAGCGGTGCCGAATGCGAAGTCCTACGCCGTCATCATGGAAGACCCGGACGCCAAGCCGGTCACGCCTTTCGTGCACTGGCTGGCCTGGAACATCCCGGCGAATGTCACCAGCCTGCCGGAAGGCCTGCAGGAGCAGCCGCGCCTGACCGATCCGGAAGGCGTGCTGCAGGGCCGTAACACGCGCGGTTCGACCGGCTACTTCGGACCCAAGCCGCCGATGGGCGACAAGCCGCACCACTACCACTTCCAGGTCTACGCCCTCGACAGCATGCTCGAGGTGCCGTTTGGCGCCGACCGCGACCAGCTGCTGCAGGCGATGCAGGGCCATGTGATCGGCAAGGGCGAAGTGATGGGCACCTACGCGCAGAAGCAGAAGCCGCCGAAGTGATGCCCGTGGTGTCCGGCCGGACTGTCCGACGCCTGTATTGACGGACAGTCCGGACACCGGACACAACTATAGCTTTTCTCGCAAAATCAAGGACTTGCCTCCTTGGCACGGATTGTGCATTGACAACGTCGTCCAATGTTGTCACTAGAAGATGCCATGATCCGCGATACCTCACATCAAGACGCCGTCCTCACCCCGGCCCCGGTCCACAAGCTCAAGCGCCGCGCCCTGTGGGTGGGCGGCGCTTGTGCCCTCGTTGCCGTTAGCGTGGCCGTATTCGGCGCCTGGACCAGCAGCGACCATTCCGTCAGCGAAGCCCGGCTGCGCATCGCCGAAGTCACCCGCGGCACCCTGGTGCGCGACGCCTCGGTCAACGGCCGCATCGTGGCCGCCGTCAGCCCCACCCTGTATTCGACCGCGCCCTCCACCGTCAACCTCAAGGTCGCCGCCGGCGACACCGTCAAGAAGGGCGACGTGCTGGCCGTGCTGGAGTCGCCCGACCTGACCGATGAACTCAAGCGCGAGACCTCGAGCTACGAGCAGCTGAAGGCCGAAGTGGCGCGCCAGCAGATCCTGGCGCGCAAGCAGAAGCTGCTGGCGCAGAAGGAAGCCGACACCGCCGAGATCGACCGCCTGTCGGCCCAGCGCACCCTGGAGCGCTACGAGAGCGTGGCGCAGGTCGGCATCATCGCCAAGATCGACTACCAGAAAGCGAAGGACGCCCTGAACTCGGCCGAGATCCGCGCCCGCCACGCCTCGCAGGCGGCCGGCCTGGAAAGCGACGACGTCCAGCTGGCGCTGAAGACCAAGGTCAACGAGCTGGAACGCCAGCGCCTGTCGCTGGCCAATGCCCAGCGCCGCGTCGACGAACTGACCGTGCGCGCCCCGGTCGATGGCTTCATCGGCACCCTGAACGTCCAGAACCGCATGGTGGTCGCCGCCAATGCGCCGCTGATGACCCTGGTGGACCTGTCCAAGCTCGAAGTCGAGGTCGAGGTGCCGGAAACCTATGTAGCCGACATCGGCCTGGGCATGAACGCCGAGATCACCCTGCCTTCCGGTAAAGCCACCGGCAAGCTGTCCGCGCTGTCGCCGGAAGTGGTGCGCAACCAGGTGCTGGCGCGCATCCGCTTCGACGGCGAGCAGCCCAAGGGCCTGCGCCAGAGCCAGCGCGTGACCGCGCGCCTCCTGATCGAAGAGAAGCCGAACGTGGTGATGCTGCCGCGCGGGCCTTTCGTCGAGAGCGAAGGCGGCCGCCATGCCTACGTGGTGCGCGACGGGATCGCCGTGCGCACTCCGGTGCAGCTGGGCGCCACCAGCATCTCCGCCGTCGAGATCCTGTCGGGCGTCAAGCCCGGCGACAAGGTCGTCATCGCCGGCACCGACAGTTTCAACAACGCAGAGCGCGTCTCGATCAACCGCTAAGACCCAAATAACTAGGAGAATCCCATGCTGCGCATGACCAACCTGAGCAAGGTGTACCGCACCCACATGATCGAGACCCACGCGCTGCGCGGTTTCGAGATCGAAGTCAAGCAGGGCGAATTCGTCACCGTGACCGGGCCTTCCGGCTCGGGCAAGACCAGCTTCCTGAACATCGCCGGCCTGCTGGAAGAATTCACCTCGGGCGAGTACGTCCTCGACGGCGTCAACGTGAAGGGCCTGGACGACAGCGCCCGCTCGCGCCTGCGCAACGAGAAGCTCGGCTTCATCTTCCAGGGCTTCAACCTGATTCCCGACCTGAACCTGTTCGACAACGTCGACGTCCCGCTGCGCTACCGCGGCTTCAATGCCAAGGAGCGCAAGGAGCGCATCGAGGACGCGCTCTCGAAAGTCGGCCTGGCTTCGCGCATGAAGCACTACCCGGCCGAGCTGTCCGGCGGCCAGCAGCAACGCGTGGCGATCGCGCGCGCGCTGGCCGGTAGTCCGAAGCTGCTGCTGGCCGACGAACCGACCGGTAACCTGGACACCGCCATGGCGCGCGGCGTGATGGAGCTGCTGGAAGAGATCAACGCGGCCGGCACCACCATTCTGATGGTGACCCACGACCCGGAACTGGCGGTGCGCACCCACCGCAACGTCCACATCATCGACGGCCAGGTCTCGGACCTGGTGCGCAAGGGCCCGACCCTGGTCGACAAGGCCACGGCATAAGGAGCGAAGCGCCATGTTCTCCTATTACTTCAAGCTCGGCGTGCGCAGCCTGCGCCGCAACCCGGCGCTGACCGCGCTGATGGTGCTGACCCTCGCGATCGGCGTGGCCGCCAGCGTCTCCACGCTCACCATCCTGCACATGATGTCCGGCGACCCGATCCCCGAGAAGAGCGACCGCCTGCTGGTGCCGCACGTGGACAACGGTCCGGTCGAAGGCTGGGTGCCGAGCGACGGCCCGAACGACGACCAGCTGAGCTACATCGACACCGCCAACTTCCTCAAGAGCGGCCAGGGCGAGCGCCGCACCGCCATGTTCGGCGTGCAGCGTCCGATCGAGCCCCCGCGCACCGACATCCCGGCCTTCAACGCCGGCGGCATTGCGCCGACCCGCGACTTCTTCGCCATGTTCAACGTCCCCTTCCTGTACGGCCAGCCCTGGCTCGAGGCCGACGACACCCGCGGCGCCGACGTCGTGGTGCTGGGCCGCGAAACGTCCGAAAAGCTGTTCGGCGAAACCAACCCGGTCGGCAAGCAGCTGCGCATCGGCGGCTTCCCCTATACCGTGGTGGGCGTGATCGACAAATGGAATCCGCTCCCGCGCTACTACAAGCTGATCGGCGGCAGCCGCTTCGGGCAGGGCGAAGAATTCATCATCCCCTTCTCGAACGCGGTCCGCCACGAGATGCCGCACGCCGGCAGCATGAACTGCAGCGCCAACCGCGACCCGGGTTACGCCAATCTCCTGCTCTCGGAATGCACCTGGATCCAGTTCTGGTTCGAGACCCGCGCCGCGAGCGACCGCGCCGAGCTGCAGTCCTGGCTCGACAACTACGCAAACGACCAGCGCAAGCTGGGCCGCCTGAAACGCAACGCGCCGAACAAGCTGTACAACGTGATGGAATGGATGGAGCAGCTGAAGGTGGTCGGCAACGACAGCAAGCTGCAGGCCTGGCTGGCGTTCGGCTTCCTGGTCCTGTGCCTGGTGAATACCATCGGCCTGCTGCTGGCGAAATTCTCGGTGCGCGCCTCCGAGATCGGCGTGCGCCGCGCCCTGGGCGCCTCGCGCAGCGACGTGTTCAAGCAGTTCCTGATCGAGACCGGCGTGGTCGGCCTGGTCGGCGGCGTACTCGGGCTGGTGCTGGCCTTCGGCGCGCTGGCCCTGATCGGCATGCAGAGCAAGGGCATGGCGACCATCGCGCGCATGGACTGGGAGATGCTGCTCCTGACCTTCATCATGTCGATCGCCGCCGCCCTGCTGGCCGGCCTGCTGCCGACCTGGCGCGCCTGCCAGGTGACGCCGGCCATCCAACTCAAATCGCAATAAGATCGAGGGATCATCATGGAAATCCGCCCCATCTTCTCCGCCCTGTTGCGGAACAAAACCGGTCCGATCCTGGTAGCGCTGCAGGTGGCGCTGAGCCTGGGCATCCTGGCCAATGCCCTGCACATCGTCGAGGAGCGGCGCGCCGTGGCGGCACGTCCGTCCGGCCTGTCCGATGAAGCCTCCACTTTCTACTTCACGGTGCGCAACCTGAACACCGACGGCCCCGAGCAAATGCTGGCCACCATCAAGCGCGAGGCCGATGTCCTGCGTGCTGTGCCGGGCGTGGTGTCGGTGGCGCAGGTGTCGCAGATGCCGCTGTCGCGCAGCGGCAGCAACAGCAGCGTCGCCGTCAACCAGCAGCAGGAGCGCGAAACCGCGATCGCCTCGCAGTACTACTCGGGCGACTCGCTCGTCAAGACCTTCGGCCTCAAGCTGGTCGAAGGCCGCGACTTCCTGCCGGGCGAAATCATGGACGCCAACGAGAACGAACAGACCGAGCCACCCAAGCAGATCATCGTCACCAAGCCGCTGGCCGACAAGATGTGGCCCGGCGCCTCGGCAATCGGCAAGGACGTCTGGTTCGGTACCGGCGAAACCGCCCGCTCGTCGCAGGTGGTGGGTGTGGTCGAACGCCTCCAGTCCGCCCACGTGGAGGTGGGTGAGCGCGGCGAGTTCGCCACGATCATCCCGGCCCGCGTCTACGGCCGGCCCGGCAACCTGTATGCGCTGCGCACCGAACCGGGCCAGCGCGACCGCGTGATCAAGGAAGCGGAAGAGGCGCTGCGCAAGTCCTCGGCTACCCCGATCATCCTGCAGGCCAAGACGGTCGAGGAAGACCGCAAGAACCGCTACCGCGCCGACATGGCGCTGTCGTGGATGCTGATCACGGTGAGCGTGCTGCTGCTGCTCGTCACCAGCAGCGGCATCGTCGGCATGGCCAGCCTGTGGGTGACCCAGCGCCGCAAGCAGATCGGCGTGCGCCGCGCGCTGGGCGCGCGCAAGGTGGACGTGCTGCGCTACTTCATCGTCGAGAACTTCATGATCACCAGCGCCGGCGTGTTCAGCGGCGTGCTGTTCGGCCTGAGCCTGAACCACCTCCTGGTGACGAAGCTCGAGATGGCGCGCCTGCCGGCGCACTACCTGGTGGGCGGCGCGGTGGTGTTCTGGGCGCTCGGCATCATGGCGGCCTACGGACCGGCCTGGCGCGCGGCCAGCATCTCGCCGGCGACGGCTACCCGCAGTGCTTGAGGGCAATCAACCAGTGCTACACTTGCCGTCATGCCCACTGTACTGATCATCGACGACAACGCCGCGGTTACCATCGCGCTCGAGGTCCTGTTCTCGCTCCACGACATCGCCTCGCTGCGCGCGGCCTCCCCGGAGGAAGGACTGGAGCTGCTCGGGCGCGAGCACGTGGACCTGGTCATCCAGGACATGAACTTCACGCTCGAGACCACCTCGGGCGAAGAAGGCGTGGCGCTGTTCCGCGAGATCCGCAAGCGTTATCCGGACCTGCCGGTGATCCTGTTGACGGCCTGGACCCACCTCGACGCCGCGGTGGAGCTGATCAAGGCCGGCGCCGCCGATTACCTGTCCAAGCCCTGGAACGACGAGCGCCTGCTCACCACGGTCACCAACCTGATCGAACTGGGCCAGGCCAACCGCGCGCTGAACCAGCGCCTGCAGCGCGAGCGCAAGGCCAAGCGCGAACTGGAACAGAACTTCGACCTGCGCGGCCTGGTGTGGCAGGACCCGGCCACCGAGCGCGTGCTCACCCTGGCCTGCCAGGTGGCGCGCGCCGACGTGCCGGTCCTGATCACGGGCCCGAACGGCACCGGCAAGGAACGCATCGCCGAGATCATCCAGGCCAACTCGCAGGTGGCAAGCGGTCCCTTCGTGGTGCTGAACTGCGGCGCCCTGCCCTCGGAACTGATCGAGGCCGAACTGTTCGGCGCCGATGCCGGCGCCTATACCGGCGCCTCCAAGGCGCGCGAAGGCAAGTTCGAGGCGGCCGACGGCGGCACCCTGTTCCTCGACGAGATCGGCAACCTGCCGCTGGCCGGGCAGATGAAACTGCTGCGGGTGCTGGAAACCGGGCGCTTCGAGCGCCTCGGCTCCAACCGCGAGCGCCAGGTCAAGGTGCGCGTGATCAGCGCCACCAATGCGGACCTGGGCGCCATGATCCGCGCCGGGACCTTCCGCGAAGACCTGTTCTACCGCCTGAACGTGATCGAGCTGCGCCTGCCGCCCCTCGGCGCGCGGCCGGGCGACATCCTGCCGCTGGCCCTGTCCTTCCTGCGCGGGAAGACCCTGCATCCGGCGGCGGAAGCCGCGCTGCTGGCGCATGGCTGGCCCGGCAACGTGCGCGAACTGAAGAACGTGATGGCGCGCGCCAGCCTGCTGGCGCAAGGGGACGTCATCAAGGCGGCGGATCTCGGCCTGCCGGTAACGGTGGCGCCGGCGCCGGACACGGAACCGGATCGCGACGCCATCGTGCAGGCGCTGGCGCGCGCCGGCGGCGTGGTGTCCCAGGCCGCGAATGAACTGGGCCTGTCGCGCCAGGCCCTGTACCGGCGCATGGAACGGCTCGGCATCGCCAGGCCGACATGAGCGGGGACGAGCACAGCGAGGCGCCCAGGAAAGGGTTCCGCCTTTCGCTGGTCACGCGCTGGTCGGCGCTGGTCGGCACCCTGCTGGCGCTCGGCATCCTGCTCGCCCTCGGGCTCGATCACTTCTTCCCCGGCCAGCCGCTCCTGGTCTTCCTCGCCTGCCTGGCGGCGATCGTCCCGATCGCCATCATCACCATCCGCTCCCAGATCCAGCCGATCCTGTCGCTGTTCCGCGCCCTCGAGGGCACGGTGGCGAGCTACCGCGACGGCGACTTTTCCTTCAGCCTGCACTGGCCGCAGAACGACGAGCTGGCCGACCTGATCGCCGCCCACAACGACCTCGGACAGGTGCTGCGTGCGCAGCGTCTCGGCCTGGTGCAGCGCGAGCTGCTGCTCGACACCATGGTGCAGAACACGCCGGTGGCGATGCTGCTGGTGACCGATTTCGCCCAGACCGCCACCCCGGCCGGCACCATCGTCTACGCCAACCTGGCGGCGCGCCAGCTGTTGTCGGAAGGGCGCAAGCTCGAAGGCCACCAGCTGAGCGAGATCCTGGAAACGGCGGCACCCGCGCTCAAGGAAGCGCTGGCGCGCGGCGGCGACGGCCTGTTCACGGCCGGCGAGTCGGAAGAGGAAGAGGTCTACCACCTGGCGCGCAGCGCCTTCACGCTCAACGGCCGGCGCCACGAACTGCTGCTGCTGCGCCACCTCACCACCGAGCTGCGGCGCCAGGAGGTGCAGACCTGGAAGAAGGTGATCCGCGTGATCAGCCATGAACTGAACAATTCGCTGGCGCCGCTGGCCTCGCTCGCGCACTCCGGCACGGAACTGGTGCGGCGCGGCCAGACCGAGCGCCTGCCGCAGATCCTGCAGACCATCGGCGAGCGCACCCGCCACCTCGAGACCTTCATCCTCGGCTATGCGCGCTTCGCCAAGCTGCCTACGCCGCGCCTGGAAGCCTATCCCTGGGACGTGTTCGTCGACCGCCTGGCCGACCAGGTGGCTTTCCGCCTGATCGGCGCTCTGCCGCAGGACCCGGCCTGGATCGACGCCGCCCAGATGGAACAGGCCCTGCTCAACCTGCTCAAGAACGCCCACGAATCCGGTTCAACGCCGGAAGCCGTCGAGCTGCACGTGCGCCGCATCCAGGACGCCGTGCGCATCGATGTGCTGGACCGCGGCACCGGCATGAGCGAGGCGGTGCTGACCAATGCGCTGGTGCCCTTCTACTCCACCAAGCGCAGCGGCACCGGCCTCGGACTGGCGCTGGCGCGCGAGATCGCCGAAGCCCACGGCGGGCGCATCCTGCTCTCCAACCGCGACGGCGGCGGCCTGGCCGTCAGCCTCATTCTTCCGGCCCTGCCTGGCGCTCACACACCGTGACCATGAAAGGACGCATATGCTGAAGATCATCGGCAAGGACACCTCGATCAACGTGCGCAAGGTATTGTGGACCTGCCTGGAACTCGGGCTGCCCTTCGACCGCGAGGACTGGAATACGAGCCACGCGGGGCTCAACCCGAACGCCCTGGTGCCGGTGCTGGTCGACGACGGTTTCGTGCTGTGGGAATCGAACACGATCTGCCGCTACCTCAGCACCGAGTACGGCAGGCAGGGCGAAGGGGCCCTGCTTCCGGCATCGCCACGCGACCGTGCGCGCGTCGAGCAATGGATGGACTGGCAGGCCACCGACCTGAACACCGCCTGGCGCTACGCCTTCATGGCGCTGGTGCGCAATAGCGCCGCGCACCAGGACCGGGGCCAGGTCGAGGCCAGCATCGCATCCTGGAACCGCCACATCGGCATCCTCGACGCCCAGCTGCGCGCCACCGGCGCCTATGCGGCGGGCGGCGCCTTCACGCTGGCCGACGTGGTGCTCGGCCTGTCGGTGAACCGCTGGATGATGACGCCGATGGACAAGCCGGACTACCGCCACGTGGCGGCATATTACGACCGCCTGACGGAACGGCAGGGTTTCCGCGAGTTCGGACGCAACGGAATCGCCTGACGCACGCCGAAGGCGGCAATGGTAGGATAGGCTTTCACCGCAGCTGCTTCACCATGCCGCCTTCCTACGCCCGCATCGATCCCCGTTTCGCCCAGCCCGGCCACCCGCCCGCCACCATCGACGAATTCGACGGGGTGCGCTTCCTGCACCTGGGCACCTCCTGGGTGCAGGGCGCGATGCGGCTGTCGAAACCGGACGCGATCGAGCTGGAATACGTCCAGATGATGATGATGTGGACGCTGTTCCAGAATGCCCCGCGCCGCATCGTCCAGCTGGGCCTGGGCAGTGCGGCCCTCACCAAGTTCTGCTACCGGCGCTTTCCGGACGCCCGCATCAGCGTGGCGGAGCTGAATCCGAACGTGATCGCGATCTGCCGCGCGTTGTTCGGCCTGCCCGAGAACGATGCGCGCCTGGACGTGCGCGAGATGAACGCGCTCGACTTCGTGCTGGATGCCGACAACCACGGCCAGGTCGACGTGCTGCAGGTCGACCTCTACGACCATGACGCGCGCGGCCCGGTGCTGGATTCGCTCGACTTCTACCAGGGCTGCTACGACTGCCTGACACCGAAGGGCATCATGACCGCCAACGTGTTCGGCCAGGTCGACAGCTACGACAGGAACCTGCTCACCATGCAGCAGGTGTTCGACGCCGTGGTCTGGCTGCCCGAGGTACACGATGCGAACATCGTCGTCCTCGCCTTCAAGAACGCTCCCCAGCTCGACTTTTCAGTGCTGTACGAACGGGCCGGCGAAATCCGGCGCCACCTCAACCTGCCGGCCAAGAAGTGGGTGGATGGCCTCAAGGAATGGATGCGCGACCACGCTTGACGCGCGATTCCGACCGCTCGTCAGCGCATTGCACCGTTCAGCACCTATTTCTCCAGGCGCGCCACGCCGCACCGATACTTGGATCCCGTTCAAGCAAATCGGAATCCATGTTCTCCACGCTTTCGCTCTCCCGCATCCCGGCCCTGCTCGTGGCTGTTGCCACCTTGGCGCCTTTCCCCGCAGCCGCTCAAACGTCCGTCGGCACTGCCCTGGCGCGCAAGGACCTGTATCGCGCTGCAAACGGGGCCTGGCTGGATGCCACCGTCATCCCTGCCGACAAGTCCGAAGTGTATGGCGCCGACCTGCCCGGCACGGTCAACACGCGCCTGCGCCGGATTTTGGACGACCTGCGCACGCAGGCGCCGGCAAGCGGCGACGGCCGCAAGCTGATCGACTTCTACGACAGCCAACGCGACCTGGACGCGATCGACCGCGCCGGCCTCGCCCCGGTGGCGCCGCGGCTGACGCAGATCGAGGCGATCGACACGCCGCAGGCGCTGGCGCGCTGGCAGGGCCAGGTGCAGGGTGTCCTGAAGACGCCCCTGTGGCTATGGGGCGGCTTCGCCGACTTCAAGGATCCGGGCGTGAACCGCGTGCTCGTGATGCAGGGCGGACTGGGGCTGCCGGACTGCGATTACTACCTGCGCGACGATGCCCGCCTGGTGGCCGCGCGCCAGGCCTACCTCGCTTATCTGGCGACGCTGGCGCAGCTGGCGGGCGACCCGCGTCCGCAAGCGGCGGCGCAGCGCGTCCTGGCACTCGAAACGCGCCTGGCGCATGCGCATGTGGCCGCTGCCGACGCCATGAACCCGGCTCTGGTCGCATCCCGCACTCCGGCGCAGCTGGATGCCGGCGCACCTGGCCTGGCCTGGACCTCCTACCTGCAGCACGCGGGTATCCGCAAGGGCGAGGCGGTCAATGTGGTGCAGCCGCCGGCCGCCGCTGCCATCGCGGGCCTGATGCGCGAACTGCCCCTCGCTGACTGGAAGCTGTACTTCCGCCTGCGCACGCTGGACGCCTCTGCGCCGCTGCTGCCGGCGGCCTTCCGCGCCGCGCATTTCGCCTTCCATGGGCGTGCGCTGGGCGGACAGTCGGCGCCGCGCAGCGCGGACGAGCGCGCGCTCGACACCGTGACCGAGAGCATGGGCGACGCGCTGGGCCAGGCCTACATGGCGCGCCACTTCTCCGCTGCGCAAAAGGCGCGCGTCGAAGGCATGGTCGAACGAATCCGCACGACCGCCGCCGCAGCGGTGGCCGGCATCGCCTGGATGGGCCCGGATGCCCGTGCCGAAGCGCTCAGGAAGATCGCCGGAATGCGGGCCAAGGTCGGCTACCCTGCGGCATGGCGCGACTACGGCGGGCTCGAGATCCGTCCCGCCGATGCGCTCGGCAACCGCGAGCGCGCACGGCGCCACGCCTGGCTGCGCCTGGCCGCCCTGTCCGGCAGCGCGATGGACCGCGGCAGCTGGGCCATGAGCCCGCTCGAGCCGAACGCCTATTACGATCCGGTGCTCAACGAGATCAACCTTCCGGCCGGCATCCTGCAGGCGCCCTTCTTCGATCCGGAAGCCGACGACGCCGCCAACTACGGCGGGATCGGCGTCTTGATCGCGCATGAAATCAGCCATGCTTTCGACGCAACCGGTTCCCAGTTCGACAGCCGCGGCATGCAGCGCGACTGGTGGAGCGCCGCCGACCATGCGGCATTCGAGGCCTTCACCGCGCGCATGGTCGCCCACTTCGATGCGCTCGAAGTCCTGCCCGGCGCGCGGGTGAACGGCAAGCTCACTCTGTCGGAGAACGTCGCCGACCTGATGGGGCTGCAGCTGGCCTGGCGCGCCTGGCGCGGCACGGCGCAGGGACGGGCCGCCGCCCCCGGCGCCGAACAAGGCTTCTTCCTGGCCTACGCACGGCAATGGGCGGTCAAGCGCCGCGACGAACGCACGCTGCAGCTGCTGTCGACCGACCCGCACGCACCCGCCCCGCTGCGCGCGAATGTCCCGGCGATGCAGCTCGACGGCTTCCACGAGGCTTTCTCCACCCGCCCAGGCGACCGCATGTTCGTGCCGGCCGGGGATCGCCTGCGGGCATGGTAAGCCGCTATACTCGCGTGTCTTCTCATCGGCAAGCGAACGGGCACCAGGCAGCAATGACAACGCGATTTTTTCCGCCTGACCGGCAATTCTGGTCGTATCACCTGGGCGCAGGCGCGCTCGGGGTGGCGGTCACCCTGCTGACCATTGTCCTGTGGAGCCCTCTCGCCGTGCAGGACAGCGTGGCGATGACCGTCTGGCTGCTGCCCTTCACGTTGGCGGTGCTGGGCTTTCGCTGGCTGTACAAGAAGCGCGGCTGGAAAGCGCTGGCCATGGGCCGCCTGATCGCCATCGCGGTCGTCTACGGCAGCCTGGCCGCGCTGCTGGTCGCGGCCAGCGTCGCCGCCCTCACGCTGCCCTTTTTCTGGGACCAGATCGCGGCCTACTACGTCGCGCGCGGCATGCCGATCGGCCTCGGCGACTACCTGGTGCGCACGGTCAGCAGCACCAGCCTGCAGGCGCAGGTCTTCATCTGCGCCTGGATCTTCCTCTACATCAGCTTCACCGGCAGCCGCGATGCGCGCGCCCGCGAACTGGACAACGCACGGCTGCAGACCGCGCTGCGCGACGCCCAGCTGCGCAGCCTGTCGAACCAGCTCAATCCGCACTTCCTGTTCAATTCGCTCAACAACATCCGATTCATGATCCACGAGGATGCGGGACGCGCCGACGCGATGCTGGTGGCGCTGTCGGACATCCTGCGCTACTCGCTCGGCGCCGACGACAGCGGCAAGGTGAAACTCGGCGCGGAACTGGACATCATCGAGCGCTACCTGGAGATCGTCGGCGTCCAGCTCGAACAACGCCTGCGCGTGAGCATCGACGTTCCGGCCGCGCTGCACGATTGCCTGGTCCCGCCGCTGCTGCTGCAGATGCTGGTCGAGAACGCAGTGAAGCATGGGGTCGAACCCTTGCGCGAGGGCGGCGCGCTCAGGCTGGCGGTCAGCCGGCAGGACGCCTTCCTGCGGGTCGAGGTCACCAACGACAAGCCGGCGGCGCCAGCGGACAGCGGCGGCCTGGGCATCGGCATGCGCAACATCGTGCAGCGCCTTGCCCTGCTGTACGGCGCACGCGCGACACACGAGGCCAGCGACGGCGGCGACCAGTACCGGGTCAGCCTGGCGCTGCCTTGCGAGAGGGCGGCATGAGGGTCGTCGTAGTGGAGGATTCGCGTCTGGCGCGCAGCGGCCTGGTGCGCATGCTGGCCGCCCATCCGGGCATCGAGGTGGTCGGCGAAGCGGACCATCCCGACAGCGCCCTGCCGCTGATCCGGGCGACCCGGCCGGACGTCCTGTTCCTGGACATCCAGATGGCCGGCGCCGACGCCTTCGACCTGCTGGCGCAGCTCGATGCGCACCCGCGCATCGTCTTTACTACCGCGCACGCGGAGTACGCCGTGCGCTCTTTTGAATTCGATACGGTCGACTACCTGCTCAAGCCGGTCAGCCAGGAACGCCTGGCGCAGGCCATCCGCAAGCTCGAAGCGCGCGACGGTCCGCGCCTTGCGGAAGCGCCCAGGGCGCCGCTGGACGACAAGAGCCGCATCTTCATCAAGGACGGCGAGCGCTGCCACATGGTGCCGCTGGCCGAGATCCGCTGCTTTGAGAGCTGCAGGAACCACGTGCAGGTCTATTTCGGCCAGCAGCACGCCTACGTGAAGAAGTCGCTGAACAGCGTGGAGGAGCGCCTGCCGCGCCACATGTTCCTGCGCGTCAGCCGGCAGCACATCGTCAACCTCGGCGCCATCGCCGCCATCGAAGAAGCGATGGGCGCCGGCTACCTGCTCACCCTCGACAACGGCAAGAAGCTCGAGATCTCGCGGCGCCATGCCGCCGAGCTGAAGGAAACCCTCAGCCTCTAGGCCGGCGCTCAGCGCGCAATCGCGCCCTCGGCCTTGGCCAGGTTGGCGCGGTAACCTGCCAAGACCCGCGCGTCCTTGCCCTGCGCTTCGGCCAGCGTGATCGCGCGCATGAACTGCAGCTTCGCCTCCACCGGCTTGCCCGCTGCCAGCAGCACTTCGCCATAGCTGTCCTGCACGTTGTCGGAAGTGGGGAACTTGCTGGCATTGGCCTTCATCAGGCGTTCGGCCAGCGCCGGCTGCTTGCGCGCTCCGAGCAGCTCGTAACCGATGCGGTTGATGTCCGCTTCCCCGAAGCCGCTCGCCTCCACCGCGCTTACCATCTCGGCGTCGGACCCGCCCTGCTCCACGCGGCGCAGCAGCTCGGCGCGCGCCTGCTCGCGCACGCGCTTGACGCGCGCCCCCTCGGCCGCTGCGATCACGCCCTCGACCGCCGCTACAACCAGCTGCGGCTGTTCCTGGTGGATGTTGTGGCCGCTCTCAGCGGTGACGATATGGCTGCCGTTGCTGAAATTCCGGAAGAAACGCTCGTGCAGGTCGCGCCAGACCTGCACCGCCGCCGGCGTCTCGAGGAAGAGCTGCGGCTGCTCGCGCTTCTGCACCGAAGTCAGGACCGCCACCGGCACGTCCGGCAGCGCGCCGCTAAACGGCAGCTTGCCGCTGTCGAGCACCGCCTGCACGCTGCGCAGCTCGGGGTGGAACTTGGGCGGCATGAACTGTTCAGTGAGTTTGCTGTCCTTGTCGACAGCGGCCGCATCGAGTTTGCGCAGCTCCACGTTGAAGCGCTCGTCGCTGGGGTCGACGAAGACCATCCCGGCCACCTGTTCGGGATGGCGCACCGCGTAGCTGCGGATCAGGAAGCCGCCGTAGGAATGCCCGACCAGCACGAAGGGCGGCTTCAAACCCGCCGCGGCAATCAGCTGTTCCAGTTCGCCGGTACGCGCCGCGATGGTCGGCGCCTCGGGGCGCGGGTCCGATTTGCCGTGGCCGGCGCGCGAGTAGGCCACCACCTTGGCCGACTTGGCCAGCGCCGGCGCCACGTTGCGCCAGACGCCCAGGTCGCGCCCGAAGCCCGCTTCCAGGATCACCGTGTAGCTGCCGGATCCGAGCGTGGCCACCTGCACCTGGTAGTCGCCGACCTTGATGGTGTCCGGGGCCGGTGTCGCCGCGTGGATGCTGCCGGACAGTGCAAACGCGAGCAGGACGGCAGCCAGGCGGCCGCGATAGGGAAACAAGTGCGTCAATCGATACTCCAGAAGTGGTGGCCGCTAGCCGGTAAGCCATTGTAGGCAGCGCCGATCCACGTCGAGAAGCCAAACCTGGTATGCACGCACGCGATTACCCACCATGGGTGCAATCCATCGTTTGTGAATAGAGCAAATCACCTAAAAGTGTTGTGTATTGCACAGTTCACACTTGTACTTACGGAAATGTTTGATCAAAATCAATTCGCTGTAGTTATAGGGGTCATAGTTTTTGTGATGGATTAATTAAACCAAGGGGACAAGATGGTGAATCAAGCGAATAAACGGGTATTGCTGGCGACTGCACTGGTATCGGCCATGGCATCGGCGTTCGCGCAGGAAGCTGCGAACAACCAGGCCGAGCCGGCAACGGTGGTGGTGCTGGGTTCGCGTACTCAGGCCAAGACCGCACTCGACACCGCGGTGCCGGTAGGCCTGATCAGCGCGAAGGACCTGCAGTCGGCCGGCTCGCTCGAACTCGGCAAGGTGCTGCAGGACCTCGACCCGTCGTTCAACTTCACGACGACCTTCATCAGCGACGGCACCGACATCATCCGCCCCGCCACCCTGCGCGGCCTCGGCCCCGACCAGCTGCTGGTGCTGGTGAACGGCAAGCGCCGCCACCAGCAAGCCCTGGTCAACGTGCAGCAGACCATCGGCCGCGGCTCGGCCGGCACCGACATCAATGCGATTCCCCTGTCCGCCATCCAGTCGATCGAAGTGCTGCGCGACGGCGCCGCCGCCCAATACGGCTCGGACGCGATCGCCGGCGTGATCAACATCGTGCTCAAGAAGGGCGTGACCGACACCCAGTTCAGCACCAGCGCCGGCACCACCAGCGAAGGCGACGGCGACACCTATACCGCCAGCGCGCACAAGGGCTTCGCGCTCGGCGCCGACGGCGGCTACCTGAACCTGTCGCTCGAAGGCCGGCGCCGCAACGAGACCAACCGCGCAGGTCCCGACCAGCTGCGCGTGAGTCCGCCGCGCGTGACCCAGCGCATCGGCGACAGCCTGGCCAAGGACGGCTACCTGTGGCTGAACGCCGGCCTGCCGGTCGGTGGCGGCGAGCTGTACGCCTTCGGCGGCGCCTCCAAGCGCACGGGCGATTCCTCGGGCTTCTTCCGCTCCGCCGGCGACGCACGCAACGTGCCGGCCGTGTACCCGAACGGCTTCCTGCCCAACATCATCACCACCGTCAAGGACGCCTCGCTCGGTGTGGGCTTCAAGCACGACCTGGCGGGCGACTGGAGCGTGGACCTGAGCGTCAACCACGGCCGCAGCGAACTCGGTTTCCACGAGCGGAACTCGATCAATGTCAGCTACTACTACGAAAACGGCAGCTCGCCCCTGGAGGCCGACACCGGCAAGCTGAAGTTCGACCAGACCACGCTCAACCTCGACTTCAAGGGTTCGGTGGACTTCGCCGGCGCCCCGCTCTACATCGGCACCGGCTTCGAATGGCGCCGCGATAACTACCAGATCGAGGCGGGCGACCCGGTCTCCTACCAGTACGGCCGCACCAACGACCCGCGCAAGATCATCCGCGACCAGTCGGGCGGCATCGCGGCTTCCGGCATCCAGGGCTTCCCGGGCTACACCCCGGGCACCGCCGTGGACGATGGCCGCCACAACACCGCCTACTACCTTGACCTCGAACGCAAAGTCGGCGACGCGCTGTCGCTCGGCGCAGCCCTGCGCCACGAGCGCTATTCGGACTTCGGCAACACCACCATCGGCAAGCTGAGTGTCCGTTACGATCCGTCGCGCCTGGTCGGCCTGCGCGGCTCCGGCTCGACCGGTTTCCGCGCACCGGGCGTGCAGCAGAAGTTCTACAGCTCGGTGTCGACCAACCTGAACGCCGCCGGCGTGTTGACCGAAACGCTGACCGCGCGCGAGAACAGCGCCGTGACCCGCGCCTTCGGCATCGCACCGCTGCAGGAAGAGACGTCAAAAAGCGCCAGCGTCGGCATGATCCTGCGTCCGACGAATAACTTCTCGGTGACGGCCGACCTGTACCGCACCAACATCGACGACCGCATCGTGTTCTCGTCGAACATCGCGCCGGAGTCCGGCGCCTGCGCGACCGCAGCGGCCTGCCCGATCAAGGCAATCCTGGATCCGCTGCGCGTGGGCCAGGCCCAGTTCTTCACCAACGCGATCGACACTTCGACCACCGGCTTCGACCTGGTGGCCCAGCACACCACGCGCGGCCAAGGCTCGACCCTGGTGCTGTCCGGCCAGCTGGGCTTCAACCGCACCAAGGTGAAGGATCGTCACTCGCAGTCCTCGGTGCTCTCCGGCGCCCAGCTGTTCGACGACACCCAGGTGACGCTGATCGAGAAGGGCCAGCCGCGCCAACACCACGTGGTGGCAGCGGATTACACGGTCGGCCAGTGGAATGCCACTGCGCGCGCCAACTACTTTGGTGAAGTGGAAGGCCAGGGCTTCACGCCGGGCTTCATCCAGACCTGGGAAGCGAAGTGGATCGTCGACGTGACTGCCCGCTACAACTTTACGAAAAAGCTGAGCCTGAGCGCGGGTGTGAACAACCTGTTCGATACGTATCCGACCAAGTGGGATGCGACCAAGGCATCGCCGTTCCCGCAGCTGGGCTTTACCTACTGCTGGGAGACCTGCCCGTTTGGTATTAACGGTCGCTCGATGTACGCGAAGGTGGATTACGCGTTCTGACGTCGTACGCCCGCGTCCCGTGCCTGCCGCGGGACGCGGGGTTCGTGTCGCTGAGCTCCTTGGCTCAAGTGGATGCGCGCAAGAACCGCCCTGCTTTCACTTCAAGGAGCTTGATGAGTTCCGGCTGCATGTACTCGTAGTCATCCGGAATATCCAGGCAAATCACGCGCTTCCCGCCCAGATACCTTCTGAACTTTGAAGAGAGACGGTTGCGGTGCGTTTTTTCCATCACAAAGATGATGTCAGCCCATGCGATCTGCTCCGAAGACAGCGGTACCGTCGCGTCTCCACCCAGGCCTGCGGAATCGGTTTCGACGTCCGGCCAGCTTGCGAACACCTGCTCGGCAGTGGGGCTTCGCAAGCGATTCTGACTACAAATAAATAATGCGCGCTTCATTCGTACTCATCCTTCGACATGCGATCCGCTGGACCAAAAACCTCATCCTGGCTAAGGCCAAGGGGCGCGCAGGAGTGAACATCATGCTTCGTGGCGGCCCCCTTTACTGAACTCGGCAAATACGCCGGATTCCCCTAGTAAGTCAAAACCTTCTTCGTAATAGTCTCTTGCCCACTCAATAAACTCCACCGCGTCCATTTGGATCATGCTCAGGAGCCAAGAGGACCCATCATCGACATGATCAGGGATGAGCGTGTTCCCGCGGTCCCATGATGTTCCGTCCACGCTCCAAAAGCAGAACGTAACGTCCTCGTATTCTGCAGCCTCATCCTGCGCCAAAGGTAGAAGGTCTGATGGCAAGCCGTCGTACATCCCGGGCCAGACTTCACCGTTTTCCTGTGCATGGGGGCTGACTTCCGATTCATGATCGAATCCTTTGACCAGCGCTTTTCCCGTCGATGTAAAGAACACGGTTATGTGGTCACCCGCCCCGTTGTCGTACCTGGCCATCTCGATCGCATCTGACCGGGTATCCTCATACCTGAATACCCTCAGCCACTCTTCGGGAGTGAGCTTGCCATCGCACCTTGCTGCACACTGCAGTGCGTGTTTTAGTTGAGCCGCTGAGAGTGTTGGAATGCTCATGTATTTAAAGTCCTGAAGCGCTTTCACTGCAGTTGCAAGGAAAGGATCACGTCTGACGATGCAAACGAGTGTATCGCAGTCATGTTCTACTAAACAGAAAATGGCAGAGCGCCCGGCCTCATTCTGGACATAGCTTCTTTGACCGCGCATGTTCAAGCGGTGTTTGAATGCTATTACTCTATCTGGAGGCACAGTTGAATCCGGCTCGAATTCAGCTTCGGATATAGTACTTACATGAACATCTCTACCAGCACCGATCTGCATGAAGTACGCGTGAACGACCGCGAGCAGCTGATTTATCTGTTGACCGAAGCGGCCGAGATCGAACATGGGCTCATGTGTTCCTACCTGTATGCGGGATGGAGCTTGAAGCAGGCGGTGTCAGAGGGTGTGACACCCGCACAGCTGGAGGTACTCCAGCGCTGGGGAAAGGAAATCCGCAGCGTGGCGATGGAAGAGATGGCCCACCTGGCCACGGTGAATAATCTCTTGATGAGCATCGGTTCGCCGCCGCACTTCCGGCGCCAGAATTTCCCGGTCCCGGCGGGCTATCACCCCTCCAGCCTGGTGGTTCGCCTGGCGCCGCTGACACGCGATACCCTTGCCCATTTTGTGTACCTGGAGCGGCCGGAGGGAATGCCGATGGAGCAGGCCAACGGCTTCGAGACGCCGGTCGCCTATCAGCGCCGTCCTCGTGTTACCAGGCTCACGCCGACCGCTGAAGACTTCGATACGGTCAGCCACCTGTACCGCGGCATCCAGCAAGGCTTCAAGACCCTCGCCAACAATATTGGAGAGAAGGCGCTATTCGTCCGCAATCCAGACGCCCAGCTGGGCAAGGCTATCATGGACCTGCCGGGGCTGTTGGCGGTCACTGACCTGGATAGCGCCATGCACGCCATCGACATCATTGTCGAACAGGGCGAAGGCGGCCGGCAGGATGCAGAAGACTCGCACTTTGCACGTTTTTCAGCCATGGCAAAGGAATACGATGCCTTCCTGGCGGAAGATCCTGCATTCCTTCCTTACCGTGCAGTGGTCTCGGACCCTGTCATGTTTGCGCCGATGGAAGGTGCACCGGGCTTTCATGTCAACGCGCCACAGAGCGCCCGCGTACTCGATCTCGCCAATGCGACCTACGGATTGATGCTGCGTCTTCTCGCCAGCGGAAGCGGCGTCGAGCGCGGCGCCGCATCCACGCGCCGGATGGAGATCGATGGCGCCGTCAGTCTGATGCACGTGCTGCATGCGCTGAGTTCCTTGCTGACCACGCTGCCGGCAAGCAGCGAGCCCTTGCCCTGCGCGGGGATGAATTTCCACTTGCCGCGCAGCGGGCTTGCCTTGCCCCAGAGTGAAGTGGGTCCGGTCCTGCTGGCGGAGCGCGCCAACGAGATCGCGCTCGCGCTCGACGCGCTGTCGGACTCGGTGGATGGCCTGGACAGGAAGCTGTCAGCCCAGCTACGGGAAGTTGCGGCCTCGCTGGTTCAGCACTAGGGGAGCTTGCGCAATTCCTGGCGATGGCCGGCGTAGATCGGCCCGGTCATCGCAGCCAGCGCCTGAAGGCCTGCCAGAGTGCCAAGCCAAGATTTTTCGCGCCCAGCACGAGGTAGACCCAGGCTTTCTGCCAGCGGTAGCGGACAATGAACACGTGCATGTGCAAGCCAGGGCGCCGGCGGATCGATGCGCCGCTCAGGATCACCATATAGGCCTGTGGATCGCCGGTCGTCTCCAGTGCCAGCTGTTCAGCCTTCCAAATGAAGAAGTCGACCAGGCCGGGACCGGCGTTGGGCGAATCTGGACTAGCGTCATGACACAGAACGTAGCAATGACGCAAACCAGGCAGGCGGTAACTCACCTGCAGGCAGGATCGCTCGGCGAAGCCTGGCGGCACGGAGACCTTCCGGTCGATCATCAGCGTCATGTTTCTGTCGGTGGGGACGCGACCTGATCAGCGGCGCTCGCGCCACCAGAGCAGCAGCATCGCCAGAACAAAGCTCAGTGCGAACGGCCAGGCCGGGAACGCACGCGCAGCGCCTGCCAAAGCCTGCACCGGCGTCCGGGCCGCATAACGCGCCGTCGCGTCGCGGCGCTGCGCGGCCTGCCACTGCGGCCAGTCGCCCGGCGCGTAAACGTACACGGCGTGCGCGCCCGCCTTCGCATCCTTGACCTGCAGCCAGCCCGACTTCTCCGGCCACACCGCCACGCAGGCGCTATCGGTACGCGGCGACCAGGTGCGCGTCAGCTTCAGGTCGGGGAAGCTGACCTCGCCTTTGACGCCGCGCGCGCACAGTTCCATGCGCTGGCCCGGCAGCGGCAGCTCTTCCGGCTCCAACCATTCGACTTCTTTCGAAACGTCGATGCCGACGCGGTCCAGCACGCCCTGCCACCACAGTGCCAACGCCTGTGGCTCGCTGATCGCATGGCGGTGCCATTCGCTGGCGCCGAGCCAGGCGATGCGGCCCTTCTGCCAGTTACGGGTCCAGACCAGGTTGTCCGAGCCGCTCCACTCGCCCGCTTCGCGCGCGCCGGGATTGAGCGGCGCCACCGGCAATTCGAAGGGCGTGTCGATCTTCTTGTCCGCAGGCTGCGCCTGCAGCGGCAGGCCCAGCGTACGCGACCACACGCCAGGGTCGTTGGCGTTCGCACCCAGCACCAGCAGCGGCAGGCCGCCGGCCACGCGGCCCAGCAGCGCAGAGCGCTCGGCGCTGCTCGCGCGTTCGAACCAGGCGGCGTCGATCACGAGCAGGTTCGGCGCCTTCATCTCTTCGGATGGCAGTTCGGTGCGCGTGATGGCGCGGCCCAGCACCACCTGCCAGTCGAGCAGCGCGCCGCTGCCGGCCAGCAGCTCGTTCAGGGTGCGCAGGTCGAACGAGGGCGCGCCGAAGCGGCCCTGCACTTGCAGGATGTTCGGTTCGTGGATGGTCAGCGGCACCGGACCTTCGGCGATCGTCTTGCCGGCGGCGTCCTGCAGGCGCGCCTTCAGTACGACACGTTCGGCCAGCGGCGGGGTCCAGTTGACGACCAGGTCGCCGGTGCCGCGCGTGTCGGCAATGACCTGGCCGTTCTCGGCCAGCAGCTGCAGGCGTGCATCAAGCTTGTCGTCGCGCTGCACGCGTAGCGTAAAAGTGCGTCCGAGCGCGAGCTGGCGCGGGTAGTGCAGGCGCAAGCTGCCGCCTTCGGGACGCTGCCATTGCAGCGGCAGCGCCGGCAAGTCGTTCCACTGCGCGGCACGCAGGCCGTCACCTTTCACCGCGAAGGCGCGGACGCCTTCCAGCATCGGGGGCGGCGCGGACGGATCGAGCGTCAAGCCACGGCCGGCGTCGCCCGGCAGCTTGAGGCCGGCCGCGAACAGGCCGAGGGCTACCGCGGCCACCAGCACCAGCAGGGCGTCGATCCACTGGCGGCGGCGCGCATACAGCGCGGCGCTGACGATGCCGGCAACACCGATCAGCGCCAGCAGCATGTTTGTACTCATCCATGCATTCATGGCTTAACTCCTTCACGCCATGCGCGTACGAACGGCGTCTCTACCGTCGGTTTTGCCTGCAGCAGGATCTGGCCCTGTCCCGCTCCCTGACGCAGCCAGGCGCGCAGCACCGGGCGGCATGGGAGGCAGCCATCCGCCACGTCCTGGATCGCGCTCTGGGCCGACAGGCGCTGGTCGTCGTCCTCTAGGCGTCTGCGCACCCAGTCGTGCGCGCTGCGGGTCCACAGGGCCGGTAGCGGTCCGTCGCCGGACAACGCCTGCACCAGCAGGCCGACGTCTTCCGGAACGCGCTTCTCGGCCCCGCCCTGTGCGCGGCGGTAGCTGGCGGTGCCGTCCATGTCGCCGGACATGCGTTTCTCTTCCTTGATCGGCGGCGGTACGAAGGCGGTCTTGTGGAGGTAGACGCGTTCTGCCTGCTGCAGTTCCTTGATCGCCTCCAGCGCCTTGTGTTCGGGCGGCAGCGCCACCTTCGGCGTGATCGCGCGCAGGGCCTTCTCGGCATCCCACATCGCCGACAGGGCGCGGCGCAGCACCTTCTTGGTCTCTTCGTCGAACAGCGTGGCGTTCTCGGCTTCGTCGTGGGCGTGGCCGTACTGGTGCAGGATGTCCTGATTGCTGCCACCGCCTTCCATGCCGCCGCCGTGGTCGTCGTGGTCGTCGTCGCCATCCGCGAACAGCGAGGATTCCTCGCCCAGGAACTGGCCGTAGCGGCGGCGCAGCGCGCCCTGGTCGCCGGCGATCTTCTGGCTGCGGTCGCGCACCGCTTCCTCGCTCATCTTCGTGGTGCGCATGTCGGCGATCAGCTGCTCGGTATCGATGATGATCTGGCGCTGGCTGCGCAGGCTCTGCGGCTTGACCAGCATCGGCATCGCGGCGCTCTCTTCTTCCGCCTGCTCGGGCGGCGCCGGCAGGCGCAAGGTATAGGTGGGCGACTGCACCGTGTGCGGGCGCGCCGCGTTGTCGGTGGCGCGCACGAAGAAGTACAGCTCGTCGCCCGGCTCCATGCCCAGCTCCGTGATCGCCCAGTTCTTGGCCCAGTTGCGCTGCTTCGGGTTCGGCGAGCTGGGGATCGGCATCTCGCGGTCGGTGAAGCGGATGTTCTCGCCGCTGCCGCGCGCCAGCGTCATGTGCAAGGTAGCGCGCGTGATGAGGTAGTCGTCGCTCACCTTCACGCCCATCGCGGCGCTGCTCGCCGTCTCCGATAGTTCCTGCACCATCTGGGTGGGCGCCGTGATCGTGATTTCCGGCGGCTGGTCAGGAATGACCTTGATCGTATAGCGGTTGCCGCGCCAGCGCCAGAACACGGATTCCGCAGCAGTCCAGCGCACGCATTCCTTGCCCGGCTTGAGGATCTGGCCGGTGCTGAGTTCGACCGATTCCTCGGGCGCCGCGGGATTCTTCAGGCACCAGGTCATGGCGGTCTGCTCCGGCACCTGCAGGTCGCGCGGCGCGCTTTCGACGGGCGCGACGCCGGTGTAGGCCGGCGGTGCGGTACGCACGATCAGCTGGGACGTCAGCGGCGCGGCGATCGCCGCCGGGGCCTTGCCGGGCGCTGAAGCGCCGGCCTGCGGCGCTGGAGCAGTCGCGAACCAGATCGCAGCCGCGGCGGCCACGCCGCCCAGCAGCCAGGGCGCCCCCAGAGCGACGCGCTCGCGTGCGATCGCGTTCAGCTGGCTGCTGCTGACGCGCGCATCGAGCCGGTCGAGGATGCGGCGGCGCTGCAGCTGGGCAACCGGGGTCGGCGCGTGCTCGATCAGCGCGCTGCTGTCTTCCATTTCCGGTACGGCGCCGTCCAGCCAGGATGTCCATTCGATCGAGACGCGGCGGCGCAGGACCGCCCAGTCCCAGGCGCAGAAGGCCGTCCAGGCGATCAGGCCGGGGGCGGAGCGGATGACCAGCCAGGGGACGATGCCGGCCAGCCAGAGAGGCAGACGGCGCAGCCAGGCAGCACGCCAGACGCGCCGGACGATCTCAGCGGCGACGTGCATGGGTCAGTATCCTTTCGAGTACGAACAGTGCCACCAGCAGCGCCATCAGGATGCCGCGCAGCGCGCCGCTCGGTTCTGGTGCATGGGCCGCGCCCGATGCGGCGAACGTGCGCGAGGGCGCCGTATAGACCGGCGGCCCGAGGTGCAGGCGCTGCCAGTTGTCCAGCAGGGTGCGGGCGGCGTCGGCGGTTTTCGGCGGCCACACGTCGGCACGCCAGAGGCGGCCGCGCGCGCTGTCGGCGTAGCGCAGGCCATCCACCTGCGGCGCCTTGGCCAGTTCAGGGAAAGCAGCAGGATCGGTGACCAGCCAAAGGGGCGCGCGCAGCGATGGCGGCGGCGCGTCCTTGCGATCCCAAACGATCAGCGCGGTTTTCGCAGTCGGCGCCTCGTCGATGGCAATCCCGTCGGCGGCGAACACGCGGCGCCACTGCTCCGGGCGCTCGCTGGCGATATGGACGCGGCGCTCGGCTTTTTCAGGCGCGCGCGCCAGCGTGCGCAGTTCGATGCGGCGGCCGAACTCGGGGACGAAGGCCGGCATCGGCACGTCGCCCAGCACCAGCAGGCGCGCCTCTGGACGCCATTCGCGCTCGTGGGCACGCAGCCAGCCGATCGTCTGCGCAGCAGGCATGGTCAAGCGGTCGGCCTTGGTGAGGCCGGCCTGGGTGGCCTGCTGGTCGGCCCATTTGGCATCTGTTCCGGCGGCCACGATTACGGTATCGCCACGCCAGGGCATGACCGGGTCGGCCAGCCAGGCAATCGCCGTGGCCAGCATCAGGCAGCGCACCAGCAGCAGGATGACGTCGTTCCAACGCCATGCGCGCGTCTGGCGCGGCTCGGCGCGCGGCAGGAAGCGGCTGGTCGCCAGCAGCTCGGCCTTGTGCTGCTCGCGCTTGCGCCGGTGCCACCAGATCGGCAGCAGCAGGATCGGGAGGGCGAACCACCACATGGCGTTCATGGACGGCTCCCCGGACGGCGCAACCACAGGCGCAGGACTTCACCGGGCGGCTGCTCGATGCGCGCCGCCACCAGCGGGATGTCGCTCTTGCGGCAGCTTGCCGTCACTTGCGCGAAGTGCTGCTCACGGTTCTGGCGGTAACCCTCTTTCAGATCGGACCCAAAACGGTACACGCCCGTGCCCTGCTCCGGGTCGCGGTAAGCCTGGCTGGAGGAAAAACTCGCGTCGACTTCCGCCTGGGTCTGCAGGCACAGCACGCGTACGTCATGGCGCATGCCGCGCAGGCGCATCAATGCCTGCGACAGCGGCGATGGCCAGTCGAGCAGGTCGCTGGCGGCAAAGATGACACTGGGCGACTGGGCGAAGTGCAGGCTGGCACGCAGGGTATCGGCATCCGGCAGTTCGCCGAGCGCCTCGACGCGGCTCAGTTGCAGCAGCACGCGCTGCAGCTGGCGCGGTCCGCGCAGGGCCGGGGTGAATTGCACCTTGCCGCCGTTCAGGATCACCAGCCCGAAGGCGTCGCCCTGGCGCTGCGCGATGGCGGCGACGCAGCCCAGCAGCGTGCGCGCATAGGCCAGCTTGTCGACGCCGCTCACTTCGCGGCTCGGCTCCAGCATGGAGGCGCTGGCGTCCAGCACCAGCCAGACCGCCACGTGGCTGTCGCGTTCCGCTTCGCGGACAAAATAGCGGTCGGCGCGCGCGAGCAGTTTCCAGTCGACGCGGCGCCACTCGTCCCCGGGCGCGTAGGCCCGGTATTCGGAGAATTCGACGCCCGCCCCGCGCTCACGCCCGGCGTGGATGCCATGGCCCAGGCCCGCCAGCACATGGCGGATCACGAGGTCGAGCTTCTGCGTGTGCGCGATCAGCGCGGTCTTCGCCAGCGACAAGATTAATCGACCCGGATCTCGTTACGCAGGGATTGCAGGATGTCGGCGATGGCGATGCCGTCGGCCTCCGCCTCGAAGTTGCGCAGCACACGGTGCGCCAGCACCGGCAGCAGCATGGCCTGGATGTCGTCGCGCGTGACCGCCAGACGCCCCTGCATCAGCGCGCGTGCCTTCGACGCCAGCACCAGCGCCTGGCCGGCGCGCGGACCGGCGCCCCAGCCGATATGCTGCTTCACCGCCGCCACCGTGGTGAGGGCCGGACGGGTGTTGCGCACCAGGCGCGTCGCGTAGCGCAGCAAGTGTTCGCCGATCTCGATGTCGCGCACCAGCTGCTGCAGGCGCAGCAGTGTTTCCACCGTCATCGCCGGTTCCGCGTCGTCCAGGCCCGCGTGGGTGGTGCGCGAGACCATCAGGACTTCTTCGTCCTCGGTCGGGTAGACCACGTCGATGCGCAGCAGGAAGCGGTCGAGCTGCGCTTCCGGCAATGGATACGTACCGGCCTGCTCGATCGGGTTTTGCGTGGCCAGCACGAAGAACGGGCGCGGCAGCTTGTGCGTGGTACCGGCGAAGGTAACGGCGCGCTCCTGCATCGCTTCCAGCAGCGCCGACTGGGTCTTGGGCGGCGCGCGGTTGATCTCGTCCGCCAGCAGCACTTGTGTGAACACGGGGCCCTGCTGGAAACGGAACACGCGCTGGCGCGTGCTGGTGTCTTCTTCCAGGATCTCGGTGCCGACGATATCGGAGGGCATCAGGTCCGGCGTGAACTGCACGCGGCGGAACTCCATGTCGGTTGCCTGCGCCAGCGACTTGACCAGCAGCGTCTTGCCCAGGCCCGGCACGCCCTCGACCAGCGCGTGTCCGCCCGCCAGCAGGCAGGTGACCAGCAGGTCGACCACGTCTTCCTGGCCGATGATCACGCGCGCCATGCTTGCCTTCAGCGCGCCCACTTTCGCCGTCAGGTCGGCGATTTCCTTCTCACTCCACGCTACCGCATCACGTTCCGACACTGCTCAAGCTCCCAACGCATATTGAATGATGTTGACCGCGAAGCGGGTGTTGTCGACCGCGAGGAACCGCTTGTTGCGGAAGTCGTAGTCCCACTCGCATCCGTAATCCTTGTTCGAGTACAGCAGGCGGATGCGCCCGCCGAACTCGATCGCCTTCAGGTACTCGTGCACCAGGTCGTCGCCCCAGCCATTGAGTTCCCCGCCGGTGGTCGGCGGCCCGTCGAACTTGAAGAAGCACGAATACAGCGGGTGCGTATTCGGGATCTTCTTGAGCGCGGACGCGCCGAAAATCTTCGTCATCTCGGCCTCGAACGACTTCGCGAACAGGCCGTCGATGTCGTGGTTGCAGTCGTCGACGAACACGAAGCCGCCGCCGCGCACGTACTTTTCGAGATTGCGCCGCTCCGCCGGCGTGAACTGCACCAGCTTGTGTCCCGCGAAATAGCAGAACGGCGCCTGAAGCATCTTCGGGTCCGACAGCGCGACCACGCGCTCCGCCGGATCCACCCGCAGCGTGGTGTACTCGACGAGCGAGTTCAGCACGTTGCTGGGCATACGGATATCCACGTCCCAGTCGCCCGATTCGTAGGTCAGGCGCGTGAAGTAGAAATCGTAACTTGCCGCCATTTAGACCGCGTCGGACAGCGAGGTGAAGTTGAAGTCGCGGACCTTCATCGGCGGCAGCACCATCTGGAACGGCACCTCGTCGCCACCGATGATCTGCGGCTTGCCCAGTTCGTCGATGTTGTTGAGGATGGTCACCGGGCTCTCGTTGAAGCGGAAGTTCTTCACCGGGTGCTTGATCTTGCCATTCTCGACGTAGAAGGTGCCGTCGCGGGTCAGGCCCGTGATCAGGAGCGACTGCGGATCGACCATGCGGATGTACCAGGTGCGGGTGACCACGATGCCCTTCTTGGTGCCTTCGATCAGCTCTTCCAGCGACTTGGTGCCGCCGGCCATGATCATGTTGCCGTGGCTGGCGGTGGCGACGTTGCCGGTCTTCTTGGCCCAGTAGGGCGAATAGCCGAGCGACGCGACGCGGCCGTTCTTGATCAGGTCCGTACGCTTGCGGGCCAGCATGGTCTGGCCGTCCCACGGCGCCACCGGCACGTCCGGATTCCACGGATCGGCCCAGATGTTGACCTGTTCGTCGAACAGCTTCTCACCCAGGCGGTTGCCGCCGCCCTTCTTGGCCAAGAAGCTGCGGCCTTCGTCCGCGGCGCGCGCACCAAAAGAGCTGAACATGTTACCCAGGATCTCCGAGGTCGCCGCCGGTTCCAGAATCACGGTGTAGCGGCCCGGCTCCAGCGCTTTCGCATCGACCGAGCGCAGGGCCTTGTCGATCGCGATCTCGGCTGCTTCGGCCGCGCTGAAGCGGCGCGCATCGACCGCCGAGCGCGTCACCCAGCCCGAACCGCGGCCGTCTTCGGTGCGCGCGGTGCAGGTGAAGGACAGGTCCGTGAATTCCTGGAAGCCGAACACGCCCTTCGAGTTGGCCACGCAGGAGAAGCTGGTGCTGTCGGTGAAGAAGCCGGCGGTGACCAGCTTCTTGGCGCGCGCCTGGCCGATCGAGGCGGCGGCCACTTCGGCGCGGTAGTCCGGATCGATCGCGGCGGTCGAGCCCACGAAGGTCTTGGTGCTGAGGTATTCCTGCTTGCCGACGGCCGGCATGAACTCCGGATTTTCCGGCGCCAGGCGCGCCAGTTCCTCGGCGCGGCGCACGGCCTTTTCCAGCGACTTGTCGTCGAACTCGTTGATGACGGCGGTGCCAGTGCGCTTGCCGAAGGCGACGCGCACGGCCAGCTGGGTGTCTTCGGTCAGGCCCGCGGTCGACACGCTGTTGCGCGCGAAGCGGATGTTACCGGTGCGGTTGCCGTCGATCGAGACGCTGCACTCGTCGGCTTTCGAGAAACCGATCACGCGGTCGGTGATTTGTTTTGCTTGTTCCTGGTTCAGCTGTTTCATGTTGTGTCTCCCTCTCAACCGATCTTGCGTGCGGTGTTGATGACGTTGATGCCATTGAAGCGCGCGGTGCTCGAACCATGCGAGACTGCGCTGACCTGGCTCGGCTGGCCTTTGCCGTCGAAGAACGAGCCGCCCATGCGCCAGTCGCGCTCGTCGCAGATGGCCGAGCAGGCGTTCCAGAATTCCTGGGTGTTGGCCTGGTAGGCCACGTCTTCCAGCGGGCCGGCGATCTTGCCGTTCTTGATCTCGTAGAACAGCGTGCCGCCGAACTGGAAGTTGTAGCGCTGCTGGTCGATCGAGTAGGAGCCGCGGCCCAGGATGTAGATGCCCTTCTTGACGTCCTTGACCATCTCGTCCGGGGTCAGGCGCTGTTTGCCGGCTTCCAGCGACACGTTCGGCATGCGCTGGAACTGGATGGTGCTCCAGCTGTCCGCATACGAGCAGCCGTGCGACTCCTTCTCGCCGATGATGTGGGCCTGGTCGCGCGTGGCCTGGTAGTTGACCAGGATGCCGTTGCGGATGATGTCCCACTTCTTGGCGCGCACGCCTTCGTCGTCGTAGCCGATCAGGCCAAGCGAACCCGGGGTGGTGCGGTCGGCAACGAAGTTCACGCGCTCGGAGCCGTACTTGAATTTCTTGGTTTCCCACTTGTCGAGGCCCGCAAAGCTGGTGCCGGCGTAGTTGGCTTCGTAGCCGAGCACGCGGTCCAGCTCCGTTGGGTGGCCGACGTTCTCGTGGATGGTCAGGAACAGGTGTTCGGGGCTCAGGACCAGGTCGTACTTGCCCGGCTCGACCGATTTCGCGGTGAGCTTTTCGCGCGCCTGCTTGCCCGACAGCTTGGCATCCTCGACGATGTCGTAGGAGTTGGTGTACAGCGTGGTCACGCCGCCCGCCGCCTGCACCTTGTCGCTGGCCTTGGCGTCGAAGTACTCATAGCCCATGCTCACCGGCGAGCTGAGGCCCGCACGCGAACGGAACTTGCCGCTGGCCTTGTCGACGGCGGTCGCATTGATCGGGGCCCACAGGCGGTGGATGTCCTGGTCGATGTAGGAACCGTCGGTGGAAGCGAAGTACTTCTGCTGGTTGATCTGGAACAGCGACGCGGTCATGAAGGTGGCGCCGGCGTCCATGCCCGCCTTATTGGCGGCGATCAGCATGTCGGCCTTGTCCTTGACCGGGATGCTGCGCCAGTCCTTCTTCATCGGCGTGGCCCAGGCTACTTCGCCGACGCCCTTCACCGGCGCCAGGCGCACCGGCTCGGTCTGCAGCTTGGCGTTGGCCTTGGCGATGGCCACCGCCTGGCGCGCCGCGTTGGCGATGCCGTCCGGGCTCATGTCGTTGGTCGAGGCGAAGCCGTAGGCGCCGCCCGCGATCACGCGCACGCCGACGCCGCTCGACTCGGTATTGCTGATGTTCTCGACGTTCAGGTCGCGCGTGATGACGAACTGGTTCAGGTAGCGGCCGATGCGCACGTCGCAATACGACGCGCCGGCCTTGGTGGCGGCATTCAGCGCAATGTCGGCCAGCGCTTTCTTGGCGCTGCGCGGCATGGCGCTCATGAGCTCATCGGCGGCGATGGCGTTGCCGAAGACCGGGATGAGCATGGCGCCCGCGGTACCGGCGCCGATCTGGAGGAATTTACGACGTTCCATGTGTGTCTAATTTTCCGTTTGCGTTCACCCGCTGCCGCTGCGCGTCGTCCCGGCGAAGGCCGGGACCCAAGTTCTGCGTTAGCACTACGGTGCGGAATTGGATTCCGGCCTGCGCCGGAATGACGGTCTTGACGACGGTGGTGATGGTTGCTTTTGTGGTCCTGTTACACCGCGTCCGACAGCGACGTGAAGTTGAAATCGCGAACCTTCATCGACGGGATCAGCATCGAGTAGTTCGCCTCGTCCCCACCGATCACCACCGGCTTGCCGATCTCCTCGATGTTGTTCAGCATCGTCACCGGGCTCTCGTTGAAGCGGAAGTTCTTGATCGGGTGCTTGACCTTGCCGTTCTCGATGTAGAAGGTGCCGTCGCGGGTCAGGCCGGTCAGCAGCACCGATTGCGGGTCCACCATGCGGATGTACCAGGTGCGGGTCACCAGCACGCCCTTCTTGGTGCTGGCGATCAGCTCTTCGGTCGTGCGGTCGGTGCCGGCCATGATGACGTTGCCGGCACGGCCGATCGCGCGCTGGCCCTTCTGCTTGGCCCAGTACTGCGAGTAGTTCAGCGCATTGATGCGGCCGTCCTTGACCAGTTGCAGGCGCTCGCGCGGCAGCATGTCGCCGTCCCAGGGCAGCACCGGCACGTCCTTGTCCCACGGGTCGGACCAGATATTCACCTGCTGGTCGAACAGCTTGTCGCCCAGGCGGTTCAGGCCGCCCTTCTTGGACAGGAAGCTGCGGCCCTCGTCGGCCATGCGGGCATTGAAGCCGCCCAGCATGAAGGTCAGCAGGTCGCTGGTGGCGGCCGGTTCCATCACGACGGTGTAGCGGCCCGGCTCGATCGCCTTGGCGTCCACCGAACGCAGCGCCTTCTCGATCGCCACGTCGGCCGCTTCACGCGCGTCGAACTTGGCGGCGTCGCGCGCCGAGCGCTTGACCCAGCCCGAGCCGCGGCCGTCTTCGGTGCGCACGGTGCAGGTGAAGTCGAGCGAGGTGGCGACCTGGTGGCCGAACAGGCCGTTCGAATTGGCCACGCTCTGGAACGAAGCGCGGTCGGTGAAGAAGCCGGCGGCGACCAGGCCCTTCTTCCGGCAGGCTTCCATCGCATACGCGGCGGCCTGGGCGCGGAATTCCGGGTCGATGTCGGCGGTGCGCTGGAAGAAAGTCTCCGAAGGCTTGAACGCGGACTTGCCGATCGCCGGCATGAACTCGGGGTTCTCCGGCGCGAGGCGCGCCAGGTCCTCGGCGCGGCGCACGGCGCGCTCCAGCGACTTGTCGTCGAATTCGTTGATGGTGGCGGTGCCCTGGCGCTTGCCGAAGGCGACCTGCACCTGGATGCGGGTGTCGTCCGACAGGCCAGCAGTCGACACGGCATTGCGCGCGAAGCGGATGTTGCCGATGCGGTTGCCGCTGATGTCGACGATGCACTCGTCGGCCTTCGAGAGCGACAGCACGCGCTCGGTGATGCGCTTGGTCTGGTCTTGGGTCAGGATGCTCATGAGGGTCCTTTGCCTTAGCCGATCTTGCGGGCGGTGTTGATCACGTTGATGCCGTTGAAGCGCGTGGTCGACGAACCGTGCGAGACGATACTGATCTGCGGCGGCTGGCCCTTGCCGTCGAAGAAGGAGCCACCCATGCGCCAGTCGCGCTCGTCGCAGATGGCACTGCAGGCGTTCCAGAATTCCTGGGTGTTGGCCTGGTAGGCCACGTCTTCCAGCATCGGGCCGATCTTGCCGTCCTTGATCTCGTAGAACAGCTGGCCGCCGAACTGGAAGTTGTAGCGCTGCTGGTCGATCGAGAACGAGCCGTCGCCGACGATGTAGATACCCTTCTTGATGTCCTTGACCATCTCGTCCGGGGTCAGCTTCTTCTTGCCGGCGGCGAGCGAGACGTTCGGCATGCGCTGGAACTGCACCGAGTTCCAGGAGTCGGCGTACGAGCAGCCGTGCGATTCCTTTTCGCCGATGATGTGGGCCTGGTCGCGCGTGGCCTGGTAGTTGACCAGGATGCCGTCCTTGATGATGTCCCACTTCTTGGTCTTGACGCCTTCGTCGTCGTAGCCCACGCAGCCGAGCGAGCCCGGGGTGGTCTTGTCGGCGAACAGGTTGACGATCGGGTTACCGTACTTGAACTTCTTCGACTCCCATTTATCCAGGGTGGCGAAGCTGGTGCCGGCGTAGTTGGCTTCGTAGCCGAGCACGCGGTCCAGTTCCGTCGGGTGGCCGACGTTTTCGTGGATGGTCAGCCACAGGTGTTCCGGCGACAGCATCAGGTCGTACTTGCCCGGGGTGACCGACTTGGCGGTCAGCTTGGCCTTGGCGTCGCGGCCCGCTGCGCGCGCATCCTCGATGATGTCGTAGGAGCCGGTGTACAGGGTGGCGACGCCGCCCGCGGCCTTGATCTTGTCTTCCTTGCGCGCGTCCAGGTATTCGTAACCCTTGCCGACTGGTGCGCCCAGGCCCGAGCGCGAGCGGAACTTGCCGGTGGCCTTATCGACCGCGGTGGCCTGGAACGGCGCCCACATGCGGTGTACGTCCTGCTCGATGTAGGAGCCGTCGGTGGAAGCGAAGTACTTCTGCTGGTTCACCTGGAACAGCATCGAATTCATGAAGGTCGCGCCGCCTTCCATGCCGGCCTTGTTGGCCGCGATCAGCAGGTCCGCCTTCTCCTTGATCGGCACCGTGCGCCAGTCCTTCTTGATCGGCGTGTTCCACGACACTTCACCGACGCCCTTGACTGGTGCAAGGCGCACCGGTTCGGACTGCAGCTTGGCGTTGGCCTTGGCGATGGCGACCGCCTGGCGCGCCGCGTTGGCGATGCCGTCGCTGCTCATGTCCGAGGTGGCGGCGAAGCCGTAGGCGCCGTTGGCGATCACGCGCACGCCGATACCGGCGGACTCGGTGTTGGCCACGTTCTCGACGTTCAGGTCACGGGTGGTGATGAACTGGTTCAGGTAGCGTCCGATGCGCACGTCGGCATAGCTGGCGCCGGCCTTGGTGGCGGCGTTCAGCGCGACGTCGGCCAGCGCCTTCTTGGCGGCCGTGGGCATGGAGCTGAGCAGTTCTTCAGCGGCGATCGCACGGGTGAATGGCACCATCGTGGAGGCGAGCGCCAGGCTGCTGAAATTGAGAAAGGTACGGCGTTCCATCGTGTCTCCTGAAATCAACCTGTTTCTGGGGCAGCGGTCCCGCCAACAACACGGCCCGCTCTTGTATTTACGGCGCAATGAAGGGTCTTCGCCGGGCGTGATGCGGCCTCGGCAAACTTGTCAACCTTAGCAGCAACTTGACGTTTTGAATAGGCAATTGTTGTGCCATGTCAAAGCATTTTCCAAGTGTCTGTTTTCGTGGACGTCCGCTGTCCGCGCAAAGTGTCCGGGCGCCTGTCCGGGCGTCCGGCGCGGACACCCGGACAGGCGTGTTTACGAAGCGGATATGCATATGCGAGGAATGCTTGACTGTCCGCTAAGGCTGACCGATCATCAGCGCGGCGGCGGCGTTCCGCACGGCCGCGTATAACCACCATGGAGACTTCGAACCAATGAAACGACTGATCCTGGCCGCCGGCATCGCCGCGAGCCTGTTCGGCGGCGTCGCGCAGGCGGACGACGCCCTGAAAGCCGCCATCGCGGGCGAACACCGCAGCGCCGCCAACAAGGCGCGCGACGCGGCGCGCCACCCTTACGAAACCCTGACTTTCTTCGGCATCAAGCCGAACATGACGGTGGTGGAACTGGTGCCGGGCGGCGGCTGGTACACCGAGATCCTGGCGCCCTACCTGCGCCCGAACGGCAAATACATCGCCGCAGGCCAGGCCTTCGTGCCGGAGAAGCGCGGCGGCATGGCGCTCAAGGCCAAGTTCGACGCGGCGCCAGCCCTGTACGACAAGGCCGTCCCGGCCGTGTTCGAACCGCCGGCCACCTACCAGATCGCGGCGCCGAACAGCGTCGACATGGTGCTCACCTTCCGCAACCTGCACAACTGGGTCGGCAATGGCGAGGATTCGCTGAAGAACACCTTCAAGGAAATCCACAAGGTCCTGAAACCAGGCGGCGTGCTGGGCATCGTCGACCACCGCCTGCCGGCCGCGATGACGCAGGACGCCAAGGCCTCGAGCGGCTACGTGCATGAAGCCTGGGTGATCAAGCTGGTGGAAGGCCAGGGCTTCAAGCTGGCCGGCAAATCGGAAGTCAACGCCAACCCGAAGGACAAGGCCGACTACGAGAAGGGCGTGTGGACCCTGCCGCCGGTCCTGGCCAACAAGGACAAGGACCGCGAGAAGTACCTGGCGATCGGCGAGAGCGACCGCATGACGCTCAAGTTCGTGAAACAGTAAGCACAGCGGGGAGTCGCCTCCCCCAGTGAAATTTTGTGTATTTCCTTCGGCGGCGAGCGTGTATATTCTTGCCACTCGTACCGTTGAGCCACCGAAGGAAACCATGAAAACCGCACGCCTCGCCGCCGCCGTGGCATTCGCCCTGGCCGGCATCGTCCACGCACAGGACACCACGCCTCCCCCGGCACCGACGCCCGCGACCCCGCCGTCGCCCGCCGTCTCGACCCCATCCGCCACCACCGCACCCGCCCTGCCGGCGATCGAGAACTCGGTGGTCAAGATCTTCGCCACCGTGCGCCGCCCGGACCCTTATAAACCCTGGAGCAAGCAGTCGCCGGCCGACGTCACCGGCTCGGGCGTCATCATCGAGGGCAAGCGCATCCTGACCAACGCCCACGTGGTCGGCTACGCCAGCCAGGTCGAGGTGCAGGCCAGCCAGTCGGGCGACAAGGTGTCGGCCAAGGTGATCGCGCTGGCGCGCGGGCTGGACCTGGCCGTGCTGGAACTGGACGACCCGTCCTTCTTCGACAAGCGCCCGCCGGTGCAACGCGCGGCCGTGCTGCCGGACGTGCGCGAAGCGGTGTTCGCCTACGGCTACCCGCTCGGCGGCAACTCGCTGTCGACCACCCGCGGCATCGTCTCGCGCGTGGAATTCGTCGGCTACGGCTCGTTCAGCTCGGGCCTGCGCATCCAGATCGACGCGCCGATCAACCCGGGCAACAGCGGCGGCCCGGTGATCGCGGGCGACAAGATGATCGGCCTGGCCTTCTCGATGGCAGCGGGCGCCCAGAACATCGGCTACGTGATCCCGAACGAAGAGATCGAGCTGTTCCTGAAAGACGTGGCGGACGGCCGCTATGACGGCAAGCCGCTGCTGCACGACAGCGTGCAAACGCTCGAGAACCCGGCCCTGCGCCAGTATCTGAAGCTCGACAAGTCGGTGGAAGGCGCGCTGGTGCACCGTCCATTCAAAACCGATGCCAGCTGGCCGCTGAAGGAAGGCGACATCATCACCCACATCGCCGATTCCGCGATCGACAACCAGGGCATGGTGAAGCTGGGCGCGAACCTGCGCGTGCGCTTCCAGTACCGCATCCAGCAGGTGGCGAAGAACGGCAAGGTGCCGATGACCATCGTCCGCGGCGGCAAGTCGATGAAGGTCGAGGTCCCGACCAGCGGCCCGCGTCCGCTCCTGGTGCCGGACCTGAACGGCGGCTACCCGTCCTACTTCGTGTACGGCCCGGTGGCGTTCACCCGCGCCACCAGCGAATTCACGGCCTTCCTGGCGGTGAACGCGGCGGCGGCGAATGCCTACGCCTTCAACGACAGCCCCCTGATGACGCAGCGCGGCGACTCGCCCGATGTGACGCGCGAAGAGCTGGTGGTAATCAGCGGCCCGTTCTTCCCGCACAAGCTGGTGACCGGCTATAGCAACCGCTTCGGCTCAGTGGTGGAATCGGTGAACGGCACCAAGATCCGCAGCCTGGCCCACCTGGTGGCGGTGCTGCGTGATTTGAAGGATGAATTTGTCGTGTTCAGGTTCGACCAGCGCTACGGCGAGAACCTGGTCCTGCCGCGCAAGGCGACGCTGGAAGCGACCGAAGGGATCCTGTCGGATAACGGGATTCGGACGCAGGGGTCGGAGGATATGATGAAGGTGTGGACGGGGAAGTGAGCTAACACCCTTCGTGCAAAATTGGGTCCCCGCCTGCGCGAGGACGACGGTCTTTCTTGTGTTGGCCTAAAGACCGTCGTCCCGGCGCAGGCCGGGACCCAAGTTCATAACGCTGCCGATTACTTCTCTTTCTTCTTCACCGGCACAAACAGCAAGTCCTGGAAGTCATAGCTGAAGTCCGTCTCAGTAGAAACAGGCTTCATGCGTACCCGCTCGATGCTGCCGTCATGGTCCAGCGAGAAGGTGATGTAAGCGTCCGCATTGAAGTTACGCTCCTTCCAGCGCACGATGAAGGTGTCGTGCTGGAAGTGCTCCATCTCCCCGGTCAGGTCCGGCGTCTTCGCGAACGACAGCACCAGCTTGTTGTTCACGCGTTTGATCGACGCCTTGCCGTACCAGACATCCTCATACTCCCCTTCGTACGAAGCCAGCGGCAGCGAGGGCTTCGACGACGACGCGCGCGAGGACGCTTCGCCCTTCACACGCGCCGCTTCCTTGGCCTGCATCTCGCGGTCCATCTCGGCGATGCGGCCGATCCAGTCGGTCGGCGCCACACCCAGGTACTGGTCCAGCAGGCGGTACTGCAGCGCGCTCAGCGACGGACCGCTCTCGGCATTGGTGAAGATCGCGATGCCCAGCTTCGCTTCCGGCACCAGCATCACACGGGTATAGAAGCCCTGCAGCGCGCCGCCGTGCATCGCCACCAGCTTGCCCTGGTAGTCGCGCAGCTGGAAGCCGAGGCCGTAGGCATAGAAATTTGGCTTGGTGGCGGCCAGCGGCGGACGCGGGGTGTTGATCGTCATCGGGGTCTGCGCGGTCCACATTTCGCGCGCCTGCTTGTCCGACCACAGGCGCTTGTCCTGGCCCAGCTTGCCGTTATCGAGCAGCACCTGCATCCAGCGCGCGATGTCCTCGGCATTGGTGTTGATGCCTACCGCGCCGACCGCGTTCGCCACCGGCATCGGTTTCACCGGCACCGCCTTGCCGTTGATCTTGCTGTGCGGCGCAGAGACGTTGGCGAACTTCGCGTTTTCGTCCAGGCTGGTGGTGGTATTCGTCATGCCGACAGGCTTGAGGATCCACTCGTGCATGGTCTCGCCCCAGCTCTTGCCTGACTTGGCGGCGATGATCTTGCCGGCCACGATGTACAGCAGGTTGTCGTAGGCGTAGCTGCTGCGGAAGCTGGTCGCGGGCTTGATGTAGCGGAGGTTGTGGATGATCTCGTCGGTGGTGAAGTTCGTCGTCGGCCACCACATCAGGTCACCCGCGCCCAGTCCCAGGCCGCTGCGGTGGGTCAGCAGGTCGCGTACGGTCATCTCGGCGGTGACGTAGGCGTCGTACATGCGGAAGTCCGGCAGGTGCTTGATCACCGGGTCGTCCCAGGACAGCTTGCCCTGGTCCACCAGCATGCCCAGCGCCGCGGCGGTAAAAGCCTTGGAATTGGAGGCGATCTCGAAGATGGTCTTGCCGTCGACCGGCGCCGGCTCGCCGCGTTTGCGCACGCCGAAGCCCTGGGCGGCCAGCACTTTGCCGTCCTTGACCACGGCAATGGCGATGCCGGGCACGTCGAATTCTTTCATGACGCGCTCGACGTCAGCTTTCAGGTTGTAGGCCGGGGCCTGGACGGCGGCGACCGGCGCCGCTTCCTGTGCAAACACCGCGCCAGTGGCGGAAAACGCGATCAGGACCGCGGCTGCGATTCGGTTCATGGAAAGCACTCTGGTCATCCCTCTTATTTATTCATTTGTTTGTCGACGCTACCCTGCGTCTCCGGGTGGTAGCGCTCGCGCGCCGCCTTGTAGACGCGCTCGGCCCAGGCGCGGTCATCAAGATTCGCGCGCAGCGCGCCGTAAAGCGGCACCACGAACTTCTGGCGGCCCACGCTCATCAGGAAGGCTTCCAGGTTCGGACGGATGGCGCGGTAGCCGGCATGCACCGCCGCGCGGTAGAAGCGGAAGGCGACTTCATTGTTGCCGGTCTTGGCCAGGCCATAGGCCTTGTCCAGTTCTTCCAGCTTGGCGGCATTCGCCTTGTTGTCGATATCGTTCAGGAACTTCATCCACTCGGCGGCATTCCAGTTCTTGGCCGGCAGCTGCGCGGTCTTGATCTCGCCCTTGAGCCAGCGTGCGGTGGTGTCGTTCAGCTTCGCCAGGCGGGTCGAGACGGCCTTCTTGGCGCTGGCCGGGATGCCAGGGCCGTACAGCCATTCGTCCAGCTCCGCGTCGCTCATGATCTTCGAATTTTTCGACAGCAGGTTGGCGCGCAGGTACTGCACGAACTGGTCGGTGGTCACACTCTGGAAAGCGTGCTGGTCGAACCAGCCGCGCAGGAAAGGATCGAATACGGCGCGGCCGGCGCGCTGTTCCAGGGTGCGCAGGAACCAGGCGCCCTTCGGATAGGCCAGTCCTTCGTCCGTATAGTTGGCGCTCGAGGTGTCCGGATCACGCGTGATCAGGGCTTGCTTGGCCTTGGGGATATCCTTGAGCGAGTCGAGCGCTTCTTCCTGCTCCAGCTGCAGGTTCATGTTCGCCACTTCCTCGCCGTACAGCTTCTCGAGGATGCGGGTGGTGACGTAGGTGGTGAAGCCTTCGTTCAGCCACCAGTGCTTCCATGAGGCGTTGGTCACCAGGTTGCCCGACCAGCTGTGCGCCAGCTCGTGCGAGACCAGGTCGACCAGGCTGCGGTCACCCGCGATCATGGTCGGGGTCAGGAAGGTCAGGCGCGGATTCTCCATGCCGCCGATCGGGAAGGACGGCGGCAGCACCAGCATGTCGTAACGTCCCCAGCGATACGGGCCGTACAGCGATTCGGCCGCGGCCACCATCTTCTCGGTGTCCGCCAGCTCGTATTCGGCGGCCTTGATGCGCAGCGGCTCGGCGTAGACGCCGGTGCGCCCGCCCAGGGTGCGCGCTTCCAGCTCGCCGATGCCGATCGCGATCAGGTAGGACGGCACCGGCTGCGGCATGGTGAACTTCCAGCCGCCCTTGCCGGTGGCCTTCGGGTCGTTATCGGCGCTCATCACGACGCGCATGCCGCTAGGGGCCTGGATGCGCGCGGTGTAGGTGAAGCGCACCGCTGGCGTGTCCTGGATCGGCACGAAGGAGCGCGCGGCGATCGGCTGCGACTGGCTGAACATGAAGGGGTACTTGCCCGACATGGTCTGCTTGGGCGTGAGCCACTGCAGCGCGGGCGCGGTGGGCGCGGTCTGGTAGTGGATGCGCACCTTGGCCGGCTGGCCTGGCAGCGCGATGTGCAGGGCCTGGCCCTTCTCGGCATCGAGCTTGTCGAGGGTGTACTTGACAGGCGCCCAGGCGCCTTTCGCATCCTGCGCCTCGATCTTCGAGATGCTGAGCTCACGGGTGTCGAGGTCCAGCGTGGTGGCCTTCTTGTCGATCCAGTTCAGCGACAGGTCGGCGTAGCCGGCCAGGGTCTTGCGGGTGAAATCGGCTTTCAGGTCCAGGTGCAGGGCCGTGGTCTTGACCTGGTCGTATTTGGCGTAGCTGAGGGGATCGAGTGCGAACGCGTAGGCGCTCCACTGGCAGATAAAGGCGCAAGCCGTGGCGCGCAGCAGGGTGCTAGTCTTCATGGTCTCTCGTGGAAGGATGACGGCGTCGAACAGCCGCGGTAGGGCTGAGGGCGCAGGCAGGATAGCACTTTCAACCGGGGGCGAAAAGCACGCGCGCCGTATTGACAGGCGCCTCTGCTATGATCGGCGCTTTCGCACCCGCCGCTTCATGGACGCCTTCCTCGTATCGACCGGCATCGTGGGACTTGCCGAGATCGGCGACAAGACCCAGCTGCTGGCTTTCCTCCTCGCCGCCCGCTTTCGCCGCCCTTTGCCGATCGTGTTTGGCATCTTCGTGGCCACCATCGCCAACCACGCCTTCGCCGCCGCCGTCGGCGCGCTGGTGAGCGAACTGCTGGGCCCCAACACAATGCGCTGGGTCCTGGGCCTGTCCTTCCTCGGCATGGCCGCATGGACCATGATCCCCGATGAGATCGACCCGGAAGACGCGCCGCTGGCGCGCTACGGCGTCTTCGCGACCACCCTGCTCGCCTTCTTCGTGGCCGAGATGGGCGACAAGACCCAGGTCGCCACCGTCGCCCTGGCGGCGCGCTACGAATCGATGGCGGCGGTGGTGGCCGGCACCACCTTCGGCATGATGCTGGCGAACGTGCCGGCCGTGGTTTTCGGCGAACGTATTGCCAATCGCGTGCCGCTGACGCTGGTGCACGGGATCGCGGCCTTGATCTTTGCGGTGCTGGGGCTTGCTACGCTGCTAGGCGCCGGTGAATCGCTCGGTTTTTGATCGGGCGTCGCACCTCATTCCTGCGTCACCCACACAGGCGCCGACCACAACACGTTGCCGTCTTCCTGCGTCACCTTGGCATAGTAGAAGTGTTTGCCGGGCGCCGGCGTGAAGGTGCTCGTGGCGAGGTTCGAGACTTCCGTCACCGTGCCGTTCCGTCCCGGCACTCCTTCCATGATTGCCACGGCAGCCACCTTCTTGCCTGCGCTGGAGGCGAAGTTGGCAACGAGCGTCAACGGCCCGCGATTCTTGAAACGCTCACCCATCAACTTGCCGTTCGCAGTCAGCACCAGCTGCGAGCCCTTGTCCATGGTCGCGAACACGCGCCGCGCCTTGAGCGCCTCGACAAATGCGTCGCGCGTGAGCGCCGTCCCATTGGGCAGCAGCACGCCGGTGCGGTTGGTATAGGACGCGCCCCAGTTGGCGCAGTGGTTATCCTGGTTGGTGCTGAATGCCACGTGGTAGCCGGCTTCCAGCAGGCGATTGCAGGCCTGTTCGAAATTGCTGCGCCGGGTTTCGGTCTCGCTGTCGTTGGTGGAGAACGCGGTGCTGTTCATGACCTCGCACAGCGCCATCGCTTCGTCGCCGTCCTGGGTGTACGCGAGCGGCACGCCGTTCACCTTGAACTGGCCGCTGTGCGAGGGATGGTTGAACTGCCCCACCCAGCCGCGCTGGCGCATCAGGGCGTAGAGCGCGCCGTAGTCGTTGCGGGCGGTAAGCGTGTCAGCCATCAGCTCGCCCCGGGCATTGGTCTCCCAGCCCAGCAGCTCGTCGCTGTTGAAGATGTTGACATGGCCGCCGTTGTTGATGACGCCCCACTCCATGCCGTATAGCGCCAGGAAGCCGGGCTTGGTGGCGTTGAAGGCGGCCGCGCTGGCCAGGCCGGCCTGGTACAGGTCCTTGGCCTTGGCCGGCTCTGCGTCCGGGTTGGTGCCGTCCGAGCCGTCGTACATGTGGTTGTGCTCCGACACGGCCAGGATGTCGAGGCCACGCCCGCGTGCGTAGGCGAAGGCCGCTTCGGGACCGTACTTCGCCTTGAGCGGATCCTGCGCGCCCTTGCAGTCGTCGAGGGCGGCGCCGCCATCGCTGTGGTTGCTCTGGCTGTGCAGGTTGGCCAGGTAGACCGTGTAGGGCAGAGAGGCCGTTGCCGGCGCCATCGCGGTCCCCGTCGCCGCAGTATCGCGTACGCCGGGCAGTGGGGCAAAGCGCGGCATGCGCAGGCCGGCTCGGGGGCCGACCGCGATCTGCCAGTCCTGCTCGACGGCGCCATGCTGCTCGTCATGGTAGACGTCGCGCAGGATGGCGCGCATGCGCACCCCGTACAGGCCGGCCGGCGCAGCGGCGCCCTTGACGCGGCCGTCCCACAGGACTTTTACGGGAATATCGTCGCCGCTGAAGGCGCTGCTGCCGCGCCAGACCTGGACGATGCGCCCTTGCGGGTTCACCAGCTCCAGCTTCCAGTAGACGGTCGCGGGCTGTTCCAGTCCAGGGTAGCTGAAATTCAGGCTGAAGGTCCGGCGCGCAGTTGCCTGGTCGGCCTGGAAGGGCGCGTGCAGGGTCGCTCCGAATTCCTTGTGCTCGGCGGACGCCGCGAACGCGCTGCCGCAGCACAGGGCCAGCAGCAGCGCACGGAGGGAGAGGGAGAGGATAAAGGTTTTCATAATGCAATTTTGACAATTGCATGAGAATTAGCCTTGAGTTCTTCTGCTGCGGACTTGCAAATTTATCTACGCAAGTTGATCGGCTTTAAATTTGTTGCCAATTCGCTCAGCGGGAATCCGTTTACATTTCAAGATTTAATGAAATATACTATTAACACCAAAATCACCTAGGGTCTGGCAAATGCATATTTCCGAAGCCGCAAAAGCACTGGATGCCCTTGGACACGAATCCAGGCTGTCGACCTTTCGCGCCCTCGTTCAGGCTGGGCCTGCTGGATTAGCTGCGAGCAAGATTGCAGAGACGGTGGGAATCAGCCCCTCCTCCCTGACCTTTCATCTCAAGGAGCTCGCGCTTTCAAATCTGGTGACATCGCGCCAGGAGGGCCGCTTCGTCATCTATGCCGCGCAGTTCGACACGATGAACTCCTTGCTGGGCTTCCTTACCGAAAACTGCTGTGGGGGGAACCCGTGCACGCCGGCGGCCTCCACATGCAAAGCCCCAAGCTGAGCCAGCGCACACACATCACACATGAACATCCTGTTTCTCTGCACCGGCAATTCGTGCCGCTCGCTGATCAGCGAAGCCGTCTTCAATCACCTGGCCCCCGCGGGCTGGAAAGCCATCAGCGCCGGCAGCCAGCCGACCGGGCGCCTGAACGAGCGCGCGCTACGGCTTCTGGCCGACAAGGGCATCCCGACGGATGGCTATTACAGCAAGTCCTGGGACGCGCTTCCGGTCATGCCCGACATTGTCGTCACCGTGTGCGCCAGCGCGGCCGGCGAGACCTGTCCAGCCTATCTCGGCCCGGTCCTGCGCACCCATTGGGGCGTGGACGACCCGAGCCATGTCGACGGGACGGAGCAGGCCATTACGGCAGCCTTCGAACGCGCCTACGCCATCCTGCGCACACGTATCGAGGTATTCCTCGCGCTGCCGCTCGACGAACTGGCCCAAGACCGCGCACGCTTCAAGACGGAGCTGGACCGCATCGGCGGCCTGCTGCCGGCGTGATGGGAGATCGCGCTTGCTGCCCGCTTTCCTGATCTTCGCCGCTACCCTCGCCCTCGTCATCTGGCAACCGCGCGGCCTCGGCATCGGCTGGAGCGCTTCCTTCGGCGCCATCACCGCCCTCCTGCTTGGCGTGATCCGCCTGGAAGACATCCCCATCGTCTGGGGCATCGTGTGGAACGCCACCGGCGCTTTCGTCGCCATCATCGTCATCAGCCTGGTGCTGGACAAGGCCGGCTTCTTCGAGTGGGCCGCGCTGCACGTGGCGCGCTGGGGACGCGGCAGCGGGCGGCGCCTGTTCGTGCTGCTGGTGCTGCTCGGCGCCGCGGTGGCCGCGCTGTTCGCCAACGACGGCGCGGCCTTGATCCTGACGCCGATCGTGATCGCCATGCTGGCCGCGCTGCGGTTTTCCCCGCAAGCCACGCTGGCTTTCGTGATGGCGGCCGGCTTCATCGCGGACACCGCCAGCCTGCCGCTGGTGGTGTCAAATCTCGTCAACATCGTCTCCGCCGACTATTTCGGCATCGGCTTCGCGCGCTACGCCGCCGTGATGGCGCCGGTGAACCTGGTGTCGGTAGCGGCCACGCTGGGCGCGCTGCTGTTCTTCTTCGGCCGCGACATTCCACGCGACTATGATCTGAGCCAGCTGCGCGCGCCGAATGAGGCCATCCACGACCGCGCCACCTTCCTTGCCGGATGGTGGGTGCTGGCCATGCTCCTGGCCGGATTCTTCTGGCTCGACGATGCGGGCGTGCCGATCAGCGCGGTCGCCGCATTCGGCGCGCTGGTCCTGCTGGCGGTGGCCGCGCGCGGTCATCGCATTTCCACGCGCGAAGTGCTGCGCGGCGCGCCCTGGCAGGTGGTGGTGTTCTCGCTCGGGATGTACCTCGTGGTCTACGGACTGCGCAACGCCGGGCTGACCGGCTACCTGAGCGCGCTGCTGGAAGGATTCGCCGAGCATGGCGTGTGGGGTGCGGCCTTCGGCACCGGCCTCTTGAGCGCGCTGCTCTCATCGATCATGAACAACATGCCCACGGTGCTGGTGGGCGCGCTGTCGATCGACGCCACGCAGGCGACGGGCGCGGTGCGCGAGGCGATGGTCTACGCGAACGTGATCGGCAGCGACCTAGGGCCGAAGATCACGCCGATCGGCAGCCTGGCCACCCTGCTCTGGCTGCACGTCCTGGCGAGCAAGGGTGTGCGCATCTCGTGGACCTATTACTTCCGTGTCGGCATCGTGCTCACCCTGCCGATCCTCCTGGTTACCCTGGCGGCGCTGGCGCTGCGATTGGGCTGAAGAGAAAGACGACGACCATGAACAGCATTCCCGGACTCCCCAACATCAACGCGGACCAGCTGGACATGCCCAGCATGGACAAGCTGGCGCAGGTGGGCGACATGCGCCACCCGCCGCGCATCCTGCTGCTGTACGGTTCGCTGCGCGAGCGCTCTTTCAGCCGCTTCCTGACCTGGGAGGCGGCGCGCATCCTCGAACACTTCGGTGCGGAAGTGAAGATATACGATCCGACGGATTTGCCCATGGTTGGCAGCGTGCCGGAGACCCATCCGAAGGTGGTCGAGCTGCGCGAACTGTTCCTGTGGTCCGAGGGACAGGTATGGTGCAGCCCCGAGCGCCACGGCGCCATCACCGGCGTGATGAAGAACCAGATCGACTGGGTCCCGCTGGAGCAAGGCGCCCTGCGCCCGAGCCAGGGGCGTACCCTGGCGCTGATGCAGGTCTGCGGCGGATCGCAGTCCTTCAACGTCGTGAACACCATGCGCCTGCTGGGCCGCTGGATGCGGATGTTCACCATCCCCAATCAGTCCTCGGTACCGATGGCCTATAAGGAGTTTGACGAGGAAGGCCGGATGCGCCCATCGGCCTACTATGACCGGGTGGTCGATGTCATGGAAGAGCTGTTCAAGATGACCCTGCTGATGCGGGGTCGGACAAACTACCTGACTGATCGCTACAGCGAGCGCAATGACAGGGCGATAAAGGCGATCACCAGACAGATTCAACAGATCTAGCGCTTCCTGCGCCGTGAAAATTCATGGCCACAGGCAGGCAGCTGCGTTCACACGATCAGAAATGGAAGTCCGCCCGCAGCATCGGCGTGCTGGCGCGCTGCCCTGCCCCGCCCGTGGTCCGGCGCGAATTGCCGAACTTGCTGTTCCAGAACTGATAACCGACGCCGACCCGGATCTTCTTCGGCGCATAGCCGAAACGCGGGCCGATGTCGACCATCAGCGCCATGTCGAGGTTGGTCTCGGCGCTGGTCGGGTTGCCGGTTTCATCCAGCCCCTTGGCGGCGATGAAGTTCAGGAATCCCTCGAAGGACAAGCGCTCGTTGACCGGGATGCCCCAGCTGGCGCCGAACATCGGGTGGGTGTCGTAGGTGTAGCGCCCACGCACGTTCGAGATCGGCGGGAAGGCGCCGCTCGGCGCATTCGATTCGCGCAGCCACAGGATGCTGGTGTTCAGGAAGCCGGGCACGTCCCACATCAGGGTCGGGCCGGCCACCAGCATGCGCTTGCGCGAGTTGTAGCCGACGTCCTCCTTGTGGTTGACGTCGAAGCCGAGCGTCAGGCCCAGGCCCTTCACCTTGCCGAAGCGGATCTCCTGGCCGCGCAGCGCGCCGATGTCGAGCGTGTGGCGATACAGCAGATAGGCCTCGGTCGCGCCACTGCTGCTCCCCAGCTCGCGTGGATCGGTGCTGTCGGACTTGAGCACGTCGAGGTTCAGGTAGTTGCTGCCGTACTTGTAGCCGCTGGCGTGGGTAAAGGCCACGATGTGCTTCTTGATGTGCTCCGGATTGAAGGGCTCGGCGAAGCGGGTGCCGTAGCGGTAGCTGATGGCGTTGTCGCTCCAGTCGACCGCGCCAGCCGGCGCGGCGCAGCACAGCAGGGCGGCGCAGGCCGCCGCGATCGCATTCTTGGTCATGTCGTCGTTCCTGGCTGATTGTTTCCATGGCCGGTGCGCGCATCGCCCGGCCTGCGTTCCACATACAGTTCCACCTCGTGCTCGCGCCCGTCGTCGACGAGCTCGATCGTGTTCAATGGCTGCGGCGCGCCGTCGAGCACCAGCAACTCGCCCACCGTGGCGCGCAGCACCGTGAACCGGTAGTCGGTCCGCCCCGTGCGGTAGCGGAAGCGGACGCTGTCCCAGCCCTCCGGCAGCAGCGGCGCCGGCGCCAGGCGGTCGACCGCGCGCTTGAATCCGAGCAGGCCGTCGGCCAGCAGCAGCTGCGTCCACCCGGCCGCCGCGCCATCCATCATGAAGCAAGGTGCGCCGGCAGAGCGCACGCCAAGCGGGTTCAGTGCGCGCACCAGTTCCCAGGCGCGGGTGCCCACGCCCTCGCCCGCCAGCACCAGTGCGGCCCACGCCGCCGTTCGCGAATCTTCGGTGCCGGCCCCATCCAGCAGCTCCAGCACCTGGGCGACGCGTTCCGGTTCGGCGCCGGCGATGGCGGCCCAGGCCTGGGTGGCCACGTCCGCCGCTTCACCCTCGAGGGCATAGGCGGCGCCGTTCCAGCCGTGTTCCTCGGCCTGGGCCTGGAGCGCCAGCGCGGCGCCGCGGCAGGTGGTGGCAAAGCCGAAGTCGGCGCGGCGGTCAGCCACCTCGGCGAAGCGCTGCAGCACGGTGGTGAGCAGGAAGGCCAGTTGCAGGTTTTCGGTGCGCTCTTCCAGGTCCGGCGCGTCCTCGTGCATGCGCGCGCCCTGCAGCGGCAGGCCGCGTGGACCAAAGCGCAGGCAGCCGCGCAGGCCGTGCACGCAGTATTGGTACAGGTCGTCGCGCGCCAGCCGGGTGCCGCTGGACGGGTCGCCGCCGGCCGGCTCGCGCAGCACGCCGTAGTCGCCGGTGACGCTGACATAGCGCTGCAGCGCCCAGGGAAGCCACAGGAAGTCCTCGACCGGGCTGCCTTCGGCGCCGATGTCCTCGCGTGCGGCCCGCAGCAGTGCCGCGCGCAGGGTGTCCGGATTGCCGTGCACCGCGGCCAGCGCGCCCTGCAGCTGCTCGCTGGAGTGCCCGCCCATGGCGCCGGCCACGGCCGCGTAGGGCAGCCAGCCGTTGGCGAACAGGTCGAAGGCCGGGTCCGGGGTGGAGACGCGCAGGCTGCCGAGCAGCTCGTCCCAGTAGGCGTGCACCTGGCGCAGGGCCAGCGCTGCGCCCTTGGCGCCGCCGTGCTGCTGCACCGTGCGGCTGGCGGCCAGGCTGTCGGGGCCGGCCACGCCCAGCAGGAACACCAGTTCGGTTTCCGCGCCGGGCTGCAGTTCGAGCGTCGCCTGCAGCGCTGCGCAGGGGTCGAACGCCGCGCCCAGGGTGCCGGCCAGGCCCTTGCGCGTCAAGGCGGCCGGCTGCGCCAGGCTGCGGTGGCGGCCGATGAATTCGCGCCGGTCGGCGGTATAGGCCGGCTGCGGCGCGTCGAGGTGGAAAAAGCCGACCTGGTCGCCGAAGCCGGCCCCAAAGGCATTGCGCGCCAGCAGCGCGCCGCTGGCGACGTCGATGCTGGTGACGATCTGCAGGCCGGGGTCCAGGTCCATCTCGTCCATCCACCACTGCACGTAGCCGGTCACGGACAGTCGGCGCGGTGCGCTCGACAGGTTACGCAGGCGCAGGACGGTATATTTGAGCGGCGCACCGGGTGCGACGAAACAGCGCAGTTCGGAACGGATGCCGTGGGCCTGGTGTTCGAACAGGGTGTAGCCGAAACCATGGCGCGTGCGGTAAGGCTCGCCCGACGGAATCGGCCAGGGCGTCGGCGACCAGGCCGCGCCACTGTCCTCGTCGCGCAGGTAGAAGGCTTCGCCTCGGGCGGCCGTCAGGCGCCGCGTGCGGCGGCCGTACCAGGTGCTGCCCGTTGCGCTCTCCGGCGCCAGCGCGCCGAATACGCCATTGGCCAGCGGGTGCTCGCACGGCGCCGGCAAGGGCTGGCGGATCACGGCCTCGCGGCCATCTTCCGAGAAACCGGCAAGGCCGTCGTCGTACTGCAGCCTTGGTTCCGGCTCGGGTCCGGCGGCGAGCGTCCAGGGCGCCGCGTCCTCCTTCCGTGTGAACGGCGGCGGCACGGCCGGCAGCGCCGGCGCCGCGCGGCGCAGCTGGTCGGCGAGAGCGCCGCCTTCTTCCAGCAGCAACACGCGGGCAGCCGCGCGCAACAGGATGCGGTCTTCCTGCGGCACTTCTTCCAGCAAGTGGACATGGATGCCGTCCGGGTGCTCCAGCGCCTCGCGCGCCAATGCCAGCACCTGGCCGCGGACCGCACGATCTTCGCACAGCACGACCACGTCGGCGTCCAGGCCGCGTGCGCGCCAGTAGGCATGTGCCTGCAGCACCTCGGGCAGCAGGCTGCTCTCAGGGCCCGGCTGCAGCACCAGCAACGGACGGCTCACGTCCGCGCCGTACAGGCGCAGGGCGTCGCGGCCGCGCACATTGCGTTCGATGACGCCGGCGTCGGCGCGCAGGCCGGGCGTCGGGTCGAGCAGGCAGGCGGCCAGGCGGTTATAGCGCTGGGCCTGGGCGTCGCTCAGGCCGGCCGCGCGCAGGAAGGCCTGGCCGTGCGTCCACGCCGCCTCGACCGCCGTCTCCACCGCCTGGCGATCGGCATAGCGCGCCGCCAGCTCGCGCGCGGCAGCGGGCGTGGGCGCGGCGCCCAGCATCAGGTCGACCGTGATTTCCTGGCCGGGCGCCAGGCTCAGGCTGCGGCGGATTGCCAGCGCCGGTGCGAAGGGTGTCTGGTCCAGTGGCGGCAGCGCGCCGGCGGGGTCGAGGCAGCTGCTGCTGAACAGCGGCGCGTCGGCCCTGCCGCGCACGGCCAGCTGGCACAGCACGACCGGCGCGCCCGGTCCGGGCAGGTACAGCAGTGACTGCGTGCCCGCGTCGATGCGCACCTGCGGATCGCTGCCGGGCAGGAGCGCGACGTGGCCGGTCACCTCCAGCGTGCGGGGTGTGTCGCCGGTATTGCGGATGCGGATGCGCCGCAGTTCGACGTCGTCCTCGGGTGCGACCACGACCTCGATCGCGATCGCCAGGCCGCGCTCTTCACGCCGGAAGCTGGCGCGGCCCTCGGCGAAGACCGCCTCGTAGCGTTCCGGCTCGCCGTATTCGGGCGCGAGCGTGGCCGACCAGCGCTCGCCGGAGGACGTATCGCGCAGTATGCAGGCCAGGCCGCCGCTGCTGCCTAGCGGGTCCGGCTGCCAGCGGGTGAGCGGCAGCTCGTTCCAGCGGCTGTAGCCGGCGCCGTCGCTGTCCACCATCACGTGGTAGCTGCCGTTCGACAGCAGCTGCAGCTCCGGCACGCCGGCGGCGGCGCCGGCGCCGTCGACATGGCGTCCGTGCGCCGGGCCGGCCGGTGGCGCGTCGTTCCCGTAGGCTGCGGCTTGCGAGGCGCCGCTGGCGGGCAGCGCTTCCTGCAGCAGGGCCTGGGCCGCGCGCAGCTCGGGGTCGCGCGCGAAACGGCGCTGCATCGGCGCCTCCAACAGCACCTGCAGCAGCGCAAGCAGGCCCATTCCCTGGTGGCGCGCCGAGAAGGCGCGCACCACGTGGCTGCGCTCGCCGTGCGGCAGCCGCCCTGGCGTATGGTCGACCGCGTCGTAGAAACCGTATTCGCCGCTCAAGCCGTCGCGCGCCATGCGTTCCAGGTTGGCGAGCGCCGGCGCCGGCAGCACCGGCAGCGCCAGCAGGGCTGCGTAGGGTGCGGCGACCAGGTCGCCGTTGCTCCGTTCGAGGCTGGCGGCGGGAATGCCGAAGCGGCCGCCCTGGTAACGCAGCTGGGCATCGACCGCGTTGCAAAGCGATTCCGACATCCCCCAGGGCATGGCGTGGCGCGCGCCATGCGCTACCTGGGCGCGCACGGCGGCGCGGCCGGCGTGGTCGAGCAGGGTTTCGCGCCAGGACGGCATCAAGAGCTCGGGCGCCAGGTAGTCCGACAGCGCACCGCTGCGCGACAGCAGCAGCTGCTCGCCACCGCCGATGCGCATCGGGCGGCCCAGCGTCCACCAGTGCTGCTGGCCCAGCTGGTCCTGGGCCACCGCCACGTAGCTGGCGATGCGCGCGCTGGACGCCAGCAGCTCGCAGCTGGCGCTGTCGAGGCGCTCTTCGCGCACGTGGCAGCCGGCCGCCAGGAGGCCGGTGTCGCGCTCGCGCAGCGCGCCGAAGTCCATGGCGCCGAAGCTGCGCGCCTGCTCGGCCAGCCGCGCCGTCTCGGCCAGCAGCTTCCCGGCATGCTGGCTGCCGTCGCGCACCAGGCGCGCCAGGTCGTGGTGGGTACCCGGTGGCGAGCTCAGTGCCGCCAGCTCGCGCAGGGTCGGGATGCGCGTGAGGCTGGCGTCGAACACGTATTCTTCGGCGGCCCGCATCCAGGGCGTCAGCGCCAGCAGTTCGTCCTGGACCGCATGGCATTGCGCGGCCAGGCAGGCCGCCCAGTCGCGCAGCGCGGCGTCGAGGTGATCCGCCACCCCTGCTTCCAGCGCATCGGCCGCGGCCGTCACGTGGCGCAGGCATTCGTACAGGCCCGGCAGGGTGTGGGCCGCGCGGCAGCGCTGCGGATCGAGCGCGGCCCACACGGCTGCCACCCGGGCGCGCACGGCGTGGTCATGGTGCTGGGCCAGTTCGTCCACCACGTGCAGGGCGGCGCGGATGCCGTCCAGGTCCTGGGGGCCTGCGATCGGCGTGTCCGGCAGTTCGTCCAGGCCGGCGCCAAGTACGCGCATGCCGAGCGCCATCCAACCGCTGTCGCTGGTGGCCACGAAAGCCGGCTCGATCGGCGCCAGGGTGGCGTTGTCGTAGGCGGCCAGGAAGTGGCCGTTCCAGCGTTCCAGCAGCGCCATCGAGGCCAGCGCCGTGTCGAGGCGCCGCAGCAGCGCGCCTGGTGGAATGAAGCCGAAGTCGCGCGCGGCCAGCGCCGACAGCAGGTAGATCGCCATGCCGGCCGGCGTGGTGCGCGCATCGGCCAGCGGGTGCGGATGCTCCTGCACGCTTTCCGGCGGCAGCCAGTTGTTGGCCGGGCCGGCGTGGTCTTCAAAGAAGCGCCAGCCGCGGCGCGCGATGCGCTGCACAAAAGCCTGGCGTTCGGCCGACAGCCGCGGCAGCCGCGGCGCGTGGGCGCGCAGCGGCAGGCTGGTCCACCAGGCCAGGATCGGCGACAGGAACCACACCAGCAGCACCGGCGCCGCCGTGAACAGCGAATAGGGATTGGCAAAGGTCAGCAGCAGCGCTGTCGCCACCGCCAGCGCCGGCGCGAACCACATGGTCAGCCAGTTGTTCTCCACCACGCGCGCGGGACGCGCCAGCGCGGCGGGGCGCCACTCCAGGCGGCGCCGGCGCGACACCCGGCTACGCCATAGCGCACGCACCAGCGCGTCGGCCTGGCACCAGGCGGCATGCGGCAGGAAGCTGGTCGCCAGCGCGGCGCGCACCAGCGGCACGCGCGCGCCGCGCGCCCAACTGTCGAGGTGCTGGCGCCAGGGCGCGTCGTGCGGCCGGTCCACCAGCGCCAACACGCTGCCGATCAGCGCCGGCAGGAAAAACACCGCCAGCACCGCCGCGGTCCAGAACGCTGGCGCGGAGAGCGCCATCCAGCACAGCACCAGGAGGGCCGCCAGCGCCGGCGCCACCAGGCTTTCGCGCAGCGTGTCGAACAGCTGCCAGCGGGCGCTGGCGGTCATCGGATTGATCACGCGCGCGCCGTCCGCCTGCAGCACGCGGCCGCGCACCCAGCCCGCCACCTGCCAGGCCGCACGCAGCGCGCGGTGCCGGCGCGCCGCATGGTCGCCGTAGCTGCAGGGGATCGCTTCCTCCAGGCGCACGTCGCAATCGCGGCCCGCATGCAGGCAGCCCTCGTCGACCACGCCAGGAGCCGGCAGCGCATCGTCGGGCAGGCGTCCGCGCAACACACGTTCGCAGGCATCGACGTCGTAGATGGCGGCCCAGCCGAACATGCCGTGGTCTTCGCACTCGCGCCCGACCATGCGCGCGCCCCAGGTACCGCGGCCCTCGCTCCACAGGCGCTGGTAGCGGCAGGCCAGTGTGCCGGGCAGCGCGCCGCCCAGGCTCGGGCGCAGCATGGCGTGGCCTTCGAGCACGCGCGCCCCTCCGGCATCGAGCGCGGGCTGGTTGAGCGGATGCGCCATGGCGCCCGCCAGCCGGCGCGCGGCGTCGCGCGGCAGGTCGGTGGCGGCATCGAGCGCGATCACGTAGCGGATTTCCGCCAGCCCGGCGCTGTTGCCGGCGACGGTAGCGAAGCGTTCGCGGCCGGCGCCGGCGAGAACGGCGTTCAGGTCGGCCAGCTGCCCGCGCCGGCGGCCACGCCCGATCCAGGCTCCCTCGCCGGCGTTCCACACGCGCGGGCGCAGCAAGAGCAGGAAGGGTTCGATCCGCCTGCGCTGGGTCGCCGGCTGGTTCTCTTCGTCGATCACGTCGAAGACATGCGCGCGCGCGTGGCGGCGGTTGAGGGCGTCGATGGCGGCGGCCGCATGCGCGACCACGGCTTCGTCGTCGGGCATCGTCTCGGCCTGCGCATCGTAAAGATCGGCGAGCAGGCAGAAACGCAGGCGCGGATCGCGGTTGGCCAGGTAGCGCACTTCGAGGTCGCGGCACAGCGCATCGACCTGCGCGGTGTTGGTCAGGCGCGTCGACACGGCGACCAGGGCCTGGGCGCCTTCCGGAATACCGTCGCCGAAGTCCATGCGCGGGGTCGACGCGGACGGTACCAGCCAGGACCTCATCATGTCGGTCAGCGCGCGCGCCAGGCTGCTGCCGCCGAGCAGCGCGAGCAGCCCGACAAAGCACTGCAGCACCAGGCCGGCGCCCTGCTGGCGCGCGCACAGCACCAGCGCTGCGGCGAACAGCAGCGTGAGCAGCGCCGTCGCCGCGATCTGCGCCGTCAGCGGGGCGTGGCGCAGACGCCGCTGCAGGCGCGCGGCCGGGCCGGGGTTCGGTTGCAGGCGTGCTTCCAGCGCAGCCAGGCCGGGACCGGCCAGGTAGTAGCCGATGTGACGGCGGCGGGTATCGAGTCCTCCCTCGGCCGGTGCGCGGTGGATGCCCGCCAGCGCCAGCGCTTCCTGCGCCACGTCAAGCTCGCTGCGCCCGCTTCCCTGCGCCAGCCGCTCGACGGCGAGCCGGTACTGGTCGCGGGTGGCGCCGTCCATGCGCGGGTAGCTGCCGTCCGGGTCGGCGCGCAGCAGGGCTTCGATCGCGCTGGCTTCCTCGAGCAGCGCGCGCCAGTCGATCCCGGCCAGGCGCCGCAGGCTGGCCAGCAGATTGGCGGCGGCGACGCCGTCGGCGGCCATGGCGTCGCGCTCCAGTTGCACCTGCTGGCCGATGCTGGAGCCGGAGTCAAACAGGCGCGCGTCGATCCAGCCCAGTGCCTGGGCCACGGCGCCGCCCTGCCCCTGCAGGCGGCGCGCCAGTTCGGCCACGAAGCTGCTGCCCAGCGGCTGCACGGCGCGCGCCATGTCGGCGACCAGCAGCACCAGGTCGCCGGAGCGGCTGGCGGCGGTGTCCAGCATTTTTCCGGCCCAGTCGGCGGCGAGGAGGCGTTCCTCGCAGGCGCGGGCGCCGCGTGCGGCGATGTGGCGTAGAACATCCAGCATGGCCAGGCGCAGCGCGGCCGGGAACAGGCGCAGTTCCGCCAGCGTCAAGGGCGCGCCTTCCTGGCGGGCGGCGAGGAAGTGGGCCAAGGCGGCGCGGTCGATGCGTCCTTCTTCGGCGGCGGCCAGTTCGCGCGCGAGCACGAGGATGCGGGCATCGCCGCCCGGTGCGTGCGGCGGCAGGCGGCCGCGGTCGTGCAGCAGTTGGCCGCGCGCCTGGCGCAGCTGGGCGTCGATCAGGGGGAGGTGGTCGAGGATGGCGCCGGCGGCGGGCGGGAGCTCGCTGCCGCGCCGGCGTGCGCCGTCCAGCGCATCGCTGGCGGCATCGAGCGCTTCGGCCAGTTCAGCCAGCAAGGCCCGCAGGCCTGCGGCACCGGATTCGGCCTTCGGATTCATCTCTTGCTTCAAAGGGACCTCGACACAGAGGCGCGCGCTGTAGACCGCTGGCGTGTTCGAGCGCCGGAAGCAGGTCAATGGGAAGGGAAACGCAGGGCGCGCACGGCCACCGCCATGCTAGAAGATGCAGGCGGCAGCTACTGTGCGGTGGCGTACACAGGCGGCAGATCCGCCGCTGTGTGTTGAATCAGTTGGCCAGCGCCAGCCCGCCGGCGACGTGCCAGGCCTGGGCGTGGCCGAGGCGGCGCAGCAGGCGCGCGGCGCGTGCGCTGCGGTTGCCGCTGCGGCAGACGAACACCAGCGGACGCGGTTCACGCAGCCAGTGGGAAGCCTGGCCGGCCAGCTGCGACAGCGGCACGTTGTGGGCGCTGCGTCCGCGCAGCTGGGCGGCGGCCGCGGCGTGTTCGGGCAGCTCGCGTACGTCGATCAGGAGCGCATCCGGGTGGGACGCCAGGTAGGCGGCGGCCGAAGTCGCGTCGAGGTCGATGCCCTCGTCCGGCAATGCCTCGGCCCCGGGACGCGACACGGCCGGTTCGCCGATGCGGTGACAACACAGCGCCGCGTCGAGCTTGGGGTCGCCCGGCGCCGCGCCGAAGACGAAGCGCACGGCGTCAAGCGCCAGCACGCCATTCTCCGGGCGGCCGAGCAGGAATGCGTCGCCGTCCTTCGCCAGTACGTCCTGGCCGAGCGCGATCGCATCCAGCACACCCTTGGCCGTCGCGACCTGCTGCGCCCCGCCCGGCCAGCCCGGCGCCGTGTCCAGCAATTGCGCCAGGATGTCGGCGCCGCCGGCGCCATGGCTGGTGTCGAAGCAGGCCAGCAGGAAGCAAGCACGCGCGCGCAGGTCGGCCGCGATGCGTGGCGCCTGCGCCGCCGGCGGATCGATGGCGATGCAATGGCGGCCCTCGTCGTCGAACAGCAGCCAGCCGCTGGCGCCGTTCGATTCGAGCTGCTGCAGGCGCGCCTCGGGGCGTGCCTGCAGCAGCGCCCGGCCGCAGTGCAGGATGCGCGCACAGGCGGCGTCGATGAAGGCGTCGTCCGCCAGCGGACCGAAGGAGAGGCGCACGGCCGACGCGCTGCGCTCCAGCGGCACGCCCATCGCATCCAGCACATAGCTCGGCGCCGCCTTGGCGGCCGAACAGGCCGAGCCGGCGCTGACGCGCACGCCGGCGGCATCGAACAGGTCGAGCAGCTCCTTGCTGCTCATGCCCGGCACCGAGAAGTTCAGGGTGGTCGGCAAGGCGCCTTCGAGCGGGGCGTTGAACACCAGGCCGGGGAACGCGTCGCGCAGTGCCACCGCGAGACGGTCGCGGTAGGCGCGCAACTGCGTGGGGCTGCGGAAGGTGTCACCCGCTTCCAGTGCGCCGAGCACCGCGCCGAGGGCAGCGATGCCGCCCATGTTCTCGGTGCCGGAGCGCTGGCCGGCCTCCTGGCCGCCGCCGCACATCAGGGGCGTATAGGGCGCGCCCTCGCGCACGTAGAGCAGGCCGATGCCTTTCGGTGCGTACAGCTTGTGGCCCGAGAAGGGTGCGTAGTCGATGCGGGTGGCGTCCAGGCCCAGGGCCAGCTTGCCGAGGGCCTGCACGCAGTCGACCATCCACAGCGCCGGGCTGGCCGTTGCTTCGAGCACGCGGGCGATGCCGTCGAGGTCGGACACGACGCCGGTCTCGTTGTTGGCCGCCATGGTGCAGACAAAGGCGGCGCGCGGCGCCAGTTCGCGCAGCACGTCCAGCCGGTGGCGGCCGTCACCGTCGACCGGCAGTACCCGCAGTTCGAGATCGGTGCCGAGCAGGCGGTTCCAGTGCGCCAGGCTTTCCGGCACGGCCTTGTGTTCGGTGGCGCCGTACAGCAGCAGGTCGCCGCAGGCTTCGCCGCGCCGGCGCCGCTCGCGCACCGCGCACAGCGCCGACAGCACCGCGGTCTGGATGCCCTCGGTCGCGCCGCTGGTGAACATCACCCGTCCGCTGGCCGCCCCCAGCACGCGGCGCGCGCTGGCCCGCGTGGCGTCGAGCAGCGCCTTGGCGCGCAGGCCGCAGGCATGGCTGCTGCTCGGGTTGCCGAAGCAGGCCATCATGGCCGTCATGGCCGCGTCGATGGCTGCCGGCAGCACCGGCGAAGTGGCGTTGGCGTCGAGGTAAAGTTCAGTGTTCATAAAGATAATTACAAAAAGGTAATTAGTTGCTGCGGATCGTGTTATTGTTCCTGAATATGTTACGGAGTCGTGCCGGTAAACATATCCTAATTTGTCCGCTTTGTGACGCGGCATTGGCATATACATTCTCCACATATCGATATAGGGAAAATGAACTCACTCGACAAGTTTGACTGCGCTATTCTTGCCGCATTGCAGGCGGACGCCACCCTCTCCATTTCCGGCCTCAGCGAAAAGGTCGGCTTGTCCAGTACGCCATGCTGGAAGCGCGTCAAGCGCCTCGAGGAAGAGGGGTATATCGAAAGCCGGGTCAGCATCGTCAACCGCGACAAGGTCGGCCTGCCGGTGACCGTGTTCGTCAGCGTGCGCACCAGCGAGCACGACGAAAAATGGCTGGCGCGCTTCGCCTCGGCCGTGCAGGCGCTGCCGGAAGTGCTCGAGTTCCACCGCATGAGCGGCGACGTCGACTACCTGCTGAAGGTCGTCACCACCGACATCGCGGGCTACGACCGCTTCTACAAAAAGCTGATCAAGGCGGCGCGCCTGACCGGGGTCTCGTCGGCGTTCTCGATGGAGCAGATCAAGTGCACCACTGCGCTGCCGCTGGAGCTGATCTCGCATGGGATTCCTGCCTAGCGCTTAACCGGCGCCAGCTTTCGTGCGATGATGGCGTCCGTTCGCATACAACGGAGACTCAGGGAATGCCATTCAAACTGCACATGGCGCCGCTGGCGCTGGCCGCGCTGCTCGCTACCCAAGCTAACGCCGCAGAACAAGTCGTCAAGATCGGCGTGAGCGGCCCGCTGTCCGGGTCCAACGCCTTCGCCGGCAAGGACAACGAAAACGGCGTGCGCCTCGCCGTCGAGGAACTCAACGCCCAGAAAATCCAGGTCGGCGGCAATACGATCCGCTTCGAACTGCAGTCCGAAGACGACCAGGGCGACCCGAAACAGGGCGTCACCGTGGCGCAGAAGTTCGCCGACGCCAAGGTCAAGTTCGTGCTGGGCCCCTACAACTCGGGCGTGGCGATCCCCGCTTCGCGCGTCTACAACGACAGCGGCATCCTGATGTCGACCGTCGGCACCAATCCCAAGATCACCCAGTCCGGCTACCCGACCGTGTTCCGCATCGTCGCCAGCGACACCCAGGTGGGCGGCTCGGTGGCGGCCTACGCGGCCAAGGAACTGAAAGTGAAGAACGTCGGCGTCATCGACGACCGCACCGCCTTCGGCCAGGGCATCGCGATGGAATTCAAGCGCCAGGCGGCCGCCAACGGCATGAAGGTCGCCGGCCACGAATACACCACCGACAAGGCGACCGATTTCGCCGCCATCCTCACCGCCTTGAAAGCCAAGCGCGTGGATGCGGTGTTTTTCGGCGGCTATGCGCCGCAGGGCGCCCCGATGGCGCGCCAGATGAAGGCGCTCGGCCTGAACGTGCCGCTGCTGGGCGGCGACACCCTGTGCAGCCCTGAGATGGCGAAGCTCGGCGGCGCCGCCGTCGGCGAGAACGTGCGCTGCGCCCAGGCCGGCGCCATCGTCGCCAAGCAGCCGGGCGGCCAGGCCTTCATCGACGCCTACAAGGCGCGCTTCAAGCGCGACCCGGACGTCTACGCGCCGTCCTTCTACGACCAGACCAAGTTCATCGCCCAGGCCATGAAGTCGGCCAATTCGGTCGATGCCGCCAAGGTGGGCGCGGCCATGCACGCGATCAGCTACCAGGGCGTGGTCGGCGCCTACGGCTACGACCCCAAGGGTAACCTGAAGAAGACCACCGTCACCGTCTACACCTTCAAGAACGGTGTCTTGAGCCCGCTCGCCAGCTATTGATTCACAAGGAAACACCATGAAAGCATGCTTCACATTGGCGGCGCTGGCAGCCGCCGCGCTGCTCGCCTGTGGCCCTGCAGCGGCCGCCCAGCCGGACGCACCCAAACCTGCCTCCTCCGCCGCAAGCCAGGAAAGCCGGCAGATCAACGCCCTGGCCGACGAGTACTATGAATCGCTGGCGCGCTTCGAGCCGGTATGGGCCACCGAGAATGGCGACAACCGCTTCAACGACAAGCTGGGCCTGTCGATCTCGCCGAAGATCCGCCAGCAGCAGTTCGCGCTCTACCGCAGCTACCTCAAGCGCCTGTCCAGCATCCCGCGCGAGCGCCTGGGCAGCCGCGACCAGACCAGCTACGACATCCTCAAGTTCGAACTGGACAGCGCGCTGCGCCTGGCCGCCTTCCCGGAACACCTGATCCCGATCGACCAGATGGTCAGCATGCCGGTGATCCTGGCGAACTACGCCAGCGGCCAGGGCGCCCAGCCGCTCAGTACTCCCCGCGACTACCGCGCCTACCTGAACCGCCTGGCCCAGCTGGTGCCGCACATCGACCAGTCGATCGCCAACATGCGCGAAGGCGTCAAGCGCGGCGTGGTGCAGCCGCGCGAGCCGATGCAGTCCGCCCTCCCCCAGTTCAAGCAGTTGGTGGCCACCAAGGCCGAGGACAGCATCTTCTATACGCCGATCAGGAACATGCCGGCGAGCTTCACGGCAAGCGAGAAGCGCAGCCTGCAGCAGGCCTACCGCAAGGCGATCGGCAACAAGCTCAATCCGGCCCTCAAGCGCCTGGCGACCTATCTGGAGAAGGACTACCTGCCCAAGACCCGCACCAGCGCCGGCTGGAATGCGCTGCCGAACGGCGCGGCCTGGTATGCGGCGCGCGTGGCGGCGATGACCACCACCGACCTCACGCCGGACCAGATCCACGAGATCGGCCTGAAGGAAGTGGCGCGCATCCAGGGCGAGTACGCCGTCACCGGCCCGAAGATGGGCTACACCGGCCCGGCAGCCGGCCTGCCGCGCTGGGTGTCGGAACAGCCGAAGTACAAGCCCTTCACCTCGGACCAGCAGGTGATCGAGGTGTTCCGCGATCTCGACGCCAAGGTGCGCGCCAAGCTGCCGGCCCTGTTCACCTTGCGCCCGAAGGCGCCGCTCGACCTGCGCCTGGAGCCGGAACTGACGCGCGCCTCCGCTTCGGACCACTACACCCCGCCGGCCGCGGACGGCTCGCGTCCGGGCGTGTTCTGGTCGGTGGTGAACGATCCGAAGCTGTACGGCAGCACCGGCATGGTCACGCTCTACCTGCATGAAGGCCAGCCGGGCCACCACTTCCACATCGCGCTGGTGCAGGAACTGGGCCTGCCGAACTTCCGTAAGTTCGGCGGCAACAATGCCTTCACCGAGGGCTGGGCGCTGTATGCCGAGACCCTGGGCAAGGAGATGGGCCTGTTCGACAAGCCGGAAGACTATTTCGGCCACCTGAACGACGAGATGCTGCGTGCGGCGCGCCTGGTGGTGGATACCGGCCTGCACTCGAAAGGCTGGAGCCGTGCAAAGGCCATCCAGTATTTCCAGGACACGCTGGGCTACTCGGAAGCCGAAGCACGCGCCCAGATCGAGCGCTACATGGTGTGGCCGGGCCAGGCGCTCGGCTACAAGATCGGTTCGCTGAAGATCATCGAACTGCGCAAGCGCGCGGAAGCCGCGCTGGGCGACAAATTCAGCCTGCCGAAATTCCACGAGATCGTGCTGGGCGAAGGCACGCTGCCGCTGGCGGTACTGGAGGCGAAAGTCGATCGCTGGATTGCGGCGTCGCGCTAAAGGCGCCGTCAGCGCTGCGCCTGCCGGCGGCGGATCGCGACAACAGTGCCGAGGCCGGGCCGTCCGCGTACCCGCAAGCGGGCGCGGATGCTGGCCGCCCGCTCGTGCATTCCTTTCAGGCCGAGCGAGGCCGGATCGTGCTGGCGCCCCTCCGGTACACCGGTACCGTTATCGCAAATCCTGACCAGGAGCGATGTGTTGCGCATGGCAACCTGGATCAACACCCGGGTCGCACCGGCGTGGCGTAAGACGTTGGTCAGGGCTTCCTGGCAAATCCGCAACAGTTCGCCAGAGACGAAAGGCGATTGCTCGACATAGTTCGTCGGGTCGAACTCGACGCTGCAGGCGATGCCAGCACGGCGCTGCAGTTCCGCGGCCTGCCAGCGCAGCGCGGCGACCAGGCCACCCTCCTCGAGTTCGGGCGGGCGCAGCAGCGCAGCAATGTCCTGAACCGCAGCGATTGCCAGGTCGACGCCCGACAGGCCGGCATTCAGCTCGGCCAGGATATCGCATGCCGGCGTCGGCTCGCCGGGCGCCGCGATGCGGCCCGCCAGCAGGCGCAGGTCGATCTTGACCGCGGTGAGAATCTGCCCCAACTGATCATGCACCTCGCGCGCCAGTCTGCGCCGTTCGTCGTCGCGTACCCGCTGGACCGTGTCGAGCAGGGTCCGCAATTCCTGCTGCGACTGGCGCAGGCGCAGCAGCTCGCTCTGGCGCCAGACAGCATCATGGCGCAAGCGCACCAGGCGCACATTGGCTTCGATCCGCGCCACCAGGTCCTTGGCGCTGAAGGGCTTGACCACGAAGTCGTCGGCGCCGGCGCCGAGGGCGGCGACCCGCGCCGTTTCGTCGGCGTAGCCGGAAAGCATGATGACCGGAACGGTGCTGAGCATGTCGTTGCCACGCATCTTGCGCAACAGCTTGATGCCGTCGAGGTCCGGCATGACCTTGTCAATCAGGATGACATCGGGCTCGGTCGAGATGGCCAGCTCGAAACCCTCGCGCGCGTTGTGCGCCGCATGGAAGGCAAAGCCAGCGCGCTCCAGGATACGCCTGACATAGGCGGCCAGCAGCTGATCGTCGTCGACCAGCAGAACGCGGATGCGGCCAGCCGCACCGGCGCCGGGGCCTGCACGCGGCGCAGCTTCCCGTGCGAGCGCCTGGGCAAGCCTGTGCATGACCAGCTCCAGCAACGCCGCCAGCGAAGGAAGGTGGTCGGCCCGGCGCAGCACGAATACCACGACACCCCGCCGCTGCCCCGGCTCGCGGCCGCCAAACGGAACCTGCGCCAGCGCAGGGGCATGCTCGCCAACCCAGGCCGGCGACTCGGTCCCGGTAGCGAAGATGCGGACGACCGCGTCCGCGTTTCGCTCTCCGGCATGATCCGGGTCGAGGCCGCAGAGCTCCCACGCATCGGCCGCGCGCTCGGGCGGCGGCATCCGGAATCCCTCGTGCAACAGCAGCGTCAGCCGCCGGTCTTCCTCGACCAGGTACACCGCCATCGCCTCGACATCGTCGCGCAGGGACACCAGCACCTGCGCGCACAGCGTGGCGAGATCGTTCGGCACGGCGAGGTGCTCCGCCAGGGCGGCGAAAGCCTCCATCCTGCGCGCCACGAGCGTCTGTTCGCGCGTGTTTTCATCAGCCGGATTCATCGTGTCTCCCCGCCCGTCCCGAGCGCTTCCGCCAGCGTTTGCGCCAGGACGCTTTTCCCGTAAGGCTTGTTCAGGAAACGGATGCCGGGTGCCGGCTCGTCCTGGTGACGCATGGCTTCGAAGGTATACCCCGAACTCAGCAGGACGGACAGGCCGGGGCGCATGGCGCGGGCGCGCGTGGCCAGCTCGGTGCCGGCCATGCCGGGCATGACGACGTCCGTGAACAGCAGGTCGACGGCAGCGCCGGCGGCCAGCTGGGCCAGTGCCTCCTCCGCCCCGGAGGCCTCCATCACCTCGCACTGCAGCTCGCGCAACAGGCCGCGGATGTGCGCACGCACGATCGGGTCGTCCTCGACCAGCAGCACCGCGCGCCCGGGAGGCGGCCGTCTCCCGGCGGCTGCCGCAGGCTGCGGCCGCGCCACCGGTTCGGCGTGCGCGCGCGGCAGATACAGCTTGAGCTGAGTACCGCGCCCCAGTTCCGAGTAGATCGTCACGTCGCCGTTCGACTGCCTGACGAAGCCATACACCATGCTCAGGCCCAATCCGCTGCCCGAGGCTTCGTCCTTGGTCGTGAAAAAGGGCTCGAACACATGCTCCATGACGTCCTGGGAGATACCCGCGCCATTGTCCGCGACCGCGATCACGACATACTCGCCGGATGGCAGCGGTTTGCTCAAGCCGGCTCCCTGTTCCTCGACGTCGGCCAGCAACAGCTGGATCGTCAGTTTCCCGCCGTCGGGCATGGCGTCGCGCGCATTGATGCACAGGTTGATGATGGCCGCCTCGAGCTGGGACCGGTCGGCGTAAACGCACCACCGGTGGTCCATGTCGACCAGCTGCAGGTCGATATTCTCGGGCAGGCTGCGCACGATCAGGGGACGGATAGATGCGATCGCTTCTCCGACGTCGAAGGTCTGCGGGGTCAGTGGTTGACGGCGGCCGAAGGCCAGCAGGCGGCGCGTCAATTCGGCGCCGCGCTCGCCGGCCATCTGGATCATGTGGGCGACCTCGCGCAGGGCCGGCTGGCCGTCGAGCGCTTCCATGAGCTCTTCGGCACTGCCCAGGATAACCGTCAGCCAATTGTTGAAGTCATGGGCCAGGCCGCCGGTCAGCCGTCCGAGCGATTCGAGCTTCTGGATCTGCAGCAGGCGCTGTTCCAGCGCGATCTGCTCGCTCAGATCGGTCACGACCGACAGGATCGCGCGTGGCGTGCCGTCTTCGCGGCGCACCAGGATCCAGTGCACGTGGACAACGAACTTGCGGCCGTCCGCCGCCGCATGCACCATGCGGCCGGAATAGTCGCCGTGCCGCATCAGCACCTGCATGGCATGCTGGAAGTCGGACGGAGCGCAGCGGGCATACAAGGTCTCGCTCACCGGACGCCCGATGACCTCATCGCTGTTCCAGCCGTAGCGCGCGGCGGCGGCCTGGTTCCAGTAAACTACCCGGTTATCGAGGTCGCGCACCAAGATGGCGTCGGTCGCGTAGTCCAGCATTTCCGCCTGCATGCGAACGCGCGCTTCCTGGCGCTTCTGTTCGGTCAGGTCGGCGATGGTGCCGACCATCCGCTGCGGTCCACCCTGCTCGTCGATCACGGTAAAGCAGCGGTGCAGCACATGGCGCTCGACGTCGCCGGGCAAGCAGAGACGGTATTCGGCGGACCAGTTTTCACGCTGCGCGGCCACGCTGGCGCGCAGGCTCGCATCGACCCGCTCGCGATCGTCGGGGTGGATGCAGGCGCCCCAGTCGGCCAGGGTGGTCGAACGCGCGAGCACGCTGCCGAGCGGCTCCAGCGCGCTGCGGCTGCACCACAGCACATCGTCGACCATGCTCCAGTCCCAAATCACATCGTTCGTGGCGCGCGTGACGTAGCGCAGCCGCTGCTCGCTCTGCGCCAGCGAATCGGCCATGCGCTTGAGCTCATACGAACGCAGCACGATCTCGGCTTCCAGCCTGGTGGTCGTGGCCTGCTGCGCGCCCGGGGCGGGCGGCCGGTGCGCGAGCACGTAGTCGGTCACGTCCTCGACCCGGTGGATGATGTACATGACGCGCCCGTCCGCGTCGAGGACCGGGGAATTCACAGGACTCCAGTAGCGCAGTTCGAAGCTTCCGTCCGGCCGGCGGATCGGATAGCGCTGCACAGCCATCACATCGGCCAGGCGGGTCTGCAGGACCCGCTGGAGCGATGCGTTCAGGGCCGCGACCCCGCTTTCCGCCTGGTCCGCGGGATCATCCGGGAACACGTCGAACATGCGGCGGCCGACGATCTGCTCGCGCGTGACCATGGTGGCCGCGAGGTAAGCATTGCTCACTGCCACGATCCGCAAATCCGCCGGCAACAGCACCAGATAGGGTCCGGGCGCGGACTCGAACAGGAGACGGAACTGTTCCTGTGCATGCCTGGCCTCGCTGGCAGGCGCGGCGTCGATCGCGGGGGCTGCGAAGCCGAACATGGCATCGTCCCCGTTCGCTATTCCCCTGGCAGAGGGATCCGGGACGCCGGCTGCGAACAGGTCGGCGATCAATTCCAGTCCGATACTGGCGCCAGCTTCCCGCGCAGCTGCGCTGGCGACTGCGATAACGCAGCTCCCCTCGGCGCTTCCATACATGAAGCTGCGGCGCACGGCGCGGTAGCTGCCCACGCCGCTGCGTTGCGCCAGGTCACGACACGAGGGCGGCAAGCTGCTGGCGCGCATATCCGGGATGTCGCACTGTTCGCGGCTTACCTGAGCCTCGAGCGCTTCCAGCGCCGCTCCCAGGTCTGCGCGCTCGGCGGTACATATCCGTTGCGGCGCCGCACCGTCAGGAAGATGCATGCTGACCATCGCCCAATCGTCTCCCGATGCGATGAGCGCCAGCCGAGCGGCTTTCTGCATGCTTGCGTCATTTCCCATCCTGCAGACTTTCCGAGGGTGTTTTGTACGATTGTTAAGGATCATTCCAAGATATCACAATCGTCCTGCGCTCTCCTTCCGCAACGGCGCTGACGCCCGGATGGCTTCCAGAATATCGATCAAGGCTTGTGCGCTCACGGGTTTGCAAAGGTGAAAATCGATACCTGCCCGCATCGTCCTGTCGCGGCTTTGCTCGTCGTCGTTCGCAGTCAAGGCGACCAGACAGGCCTCGCGCCCCCAGCGGCAGGCGCGCATGTACCTTGCAACTTGGCATCCGTCCATGCCAGGCATCATGATGTCCAACAGGACACATTGAGGACGATGCATATTGCCAAGAGCGAGCGCATCTTCGCCCGAATAGGCCACCTGCACCTCACAATGAAATAAGGTTAACAAGGCCGCCAGCGCATCGGCGGCATCGGCGTTGTCGTCCACGACCAGTACACGGAGCAGTGGTTCTTGCAAAATCAGAGTGTCCAGAGTAAATTGTTGCCCCGTGACAATATTTCGGGATGCCTGCCAGCATAGCGGGATGTCCGGCAGCAGCGAAGTCGGCAGGATTGCGACAGCCTGTCGCATATCCTCCTCCTCGCAGTCATACGGATTGACCCAAGCTGTCGTAACTTTGCCAATCGCACACAGGCCCCAAAGTCCGTACGATCGGGTCGCCGCGCAATACCCCGCCGTAATGCCGCCCCACGAACCGTACGACATCCACTTTCATTCGTATTTATGATGAGCTCATGCGCGCTCTCCCCGCCCACTACAACAGCCTGTTCAGCCCTCAGCCAACCATGATTCGCGTCGTCATTGCGGACGATCATCAGCTTGTTCGCGAAGGCGTCAAGAAGGTGTTGTCTGCCGATCCAGACATCGCCCTGGTGGGCGAAGCGGCCGACCTCGCATCGACGCTCGCGGTACTGGATGCAGTCGAGGTCGACCTGCTGCTGCTTGACCTCACCCTCAGTCCGGCCCACGAATTGGATGCCCTGAGGACGGTCGTGGCGCGCTTTCCGACGCTTCGGGTACTTGTGCTGAGTTCACATAGTGAAGAGCGCTTCGGCATTTCTGCGCTCAGACTCGGCGCCGCAGGCTATATCACGAAATCGCTCACCGTCGACCTCGTCCTGAAAGCCATCCGTAAGGTGCATGCCGGCGGACGCTACCTGAGCGAGAACATGGCCGACCTGCTGGCATACGAAGTCTCCTCGCCCCAGCCGCGCCACGCCCACGAACGACTGACCGATCGCGAACTGCAGGTCACGCGCCTGCTTGCATTGGGTCATCCGGTCAAGCAGGTTGCGGCCAGGCTCGACATCAGCGTCAGCTCGGTCAATACCTACCGCGGCCGAATCTTTGAGAAGCTGGCCTTGAAAAGCAATGCCGAGCTGATCCGTTACGCCATCCACCACAAACTGGTGAACTGAATACCCTGCCGCATCCGCCGCAGCGAGGGCTTGACGGCGACATCCCCCGTCGCAGAAATCACGACGGCGGGTCGTGATTCCTGCGATGAGAGAATTGGCAAGCTGCGGTTACCATTGCCGGCCACTTTTGCAATACGCCTCATCTCTCAATCCTCTTCCGGCTGTTGCAATGACCGAACCGACCTTTGACCACCCTGCCATTCTTCTGATCGACGACGAGTCGTTCTCGCGGGACATCGTTGCGCATGGCTTGACCGCCTTCGGACCGCACAGGCTTCATTTTTCCCAGGATCCGACACTTGCCGTCGAACGCGCCACCAGCATGGAAGCGACCGTGGTCCTGGTCGACATGCGCATGCCATCAATGGACGGCTTCGAGGTGGCACGCCGGCTGCGTGCGGACAAGGCGACCGAACACGTCGCCGTGATCGTCCTGTCCTCGGATGACAATCCCGACAGGAAAGCCGAAGCCTTCGACGCCGGCGCCAGCGACTACCTGGTCAAGTGGCCGGACCCACGCGAGCTGGTTGCGCGCGTCCGCTACCACAGCAATTCCTGTGTGACGCGGCGCCAGCTTGCCGCGGCCTTCGCCTCGCTGCGCCAAAGCCGGGAAGATCTTGCAGCAAGCCAGTCCGCGCTGCTGCAATCCCAGAAAATGGAAGCGATCGGACAGCTCACCGGTGGCGTCGCCCATGACTTCAATAATGTCCTGCAGATCATTAACGGAAACCTCCAGCTGCTCAAGCTGGGCGACGGCCTCAAGGAAAACGGCCGCCTGCGCGTGGAGACGGCGCTGACCGGCGTCAAGCGCGGCGCCCAGCTGGCGTCGCAGCTGCTCGCGTTCGCGCGCAGGCAGCCGCTGCAGACGGTCGTCACCCATCCCGAGCACCTGCTGCGCGAGATGGAAGACATGACTCGCCGCATGTTCGGACCACATCACCGCATCACGACGGACATCGCATCGGACCTGGGATGCGTGCTGGTAGACCCGAACCAGCTCCACAATGTCCTGCTCAACCTGGCGATCAATGCACGCGACGCCATGGCAGAGGGAGGAGAGCTAACGATCCGGGCCGTCAACGTCGCTCCCGACGAGGTCATGCCGGCGCAGCCGTCATCCCAGCACTGGGTCATGATCGAGGTGGCGGATACCGGCAAGGGCATGACGCCCGACGTGCTGGCACGGGTCTTCGAGCCCTTTTTCACGACCAAGCCGGCCGGACAGGGAACCGGCCTCGGCTTGTCGATGGCCTACGGTTTCGCCAAGCAGTCGTGCGGTGAAATCGCCCTGACCAGCGTCCCCGGACACGGAACCAGCGTCAGGATCTACCTGCCGCGCAGCGATGGCACGCCCAGCGCGCCCGAGCTGACGGTGGCGGACTGGACCGAGGGCGGTCCGGAGACCCTGCTGGTGGTGGAAGACGAGGCGAGCGTGCGCAAGGCAAGCTGTGAAAGCCTGTCGATGCTCGGCTATCGCGTCCTGCAGGCCCAGAACGCCGCGCAGGCGGTCGAGGTCATCCAGAGCGGCGAACAGATCGACCTGGTGTTCAGCGATGTCGTCATGCCCGGCCCGGTCAGCAGCCTGCAGCTCGAGGACGTCATGCGCGCTACCCTGCCGTATGCGCTGATCCTGTATACATCGGGCTACGCCGAGGGGATCCTGACCCAAGAAGGCAGGTTGCGCGACAATGTCAACCTGCTGCAAAAGCCATATGACTTCAGCGCGCTCAGCGCGCGCATCCGTCACCTGCTCAACAAGCGCAAGCGCTGAGCCACGTGCCGCGCCCTGCGTGCCTGCGTGCGGTCAGCCGAGCATGAAGACCGGATACCGCCTCCACTCCGGTTCGCGATAGCGCTCGCAGTTCGCGAAAATAAAATCCAGCACCGCTTCCTGGTTCGACAGCATTGCGGGATTTGCTTCCTTCCACGCGTCGAACTTGGCCGCCAGCGCCGGCTCGTCGTTTAGCAGTTCGGCCGCGTGATCCTCGAACACGTAGTCCGAATACGCCTCTTTCTTCTCCAGCACGCTGTTGAAGAAGCCCCAGCGGAAGAAGCTGTCGTGGCCCAGGGGCTCCAGCGTCTCGACCGCGTAACGCGCATTGTCCTGGTCGAGCGGAACGATGAAATCGCCCGCGCGCAGCTGTACCTGGCCGCGGCGCTTTTCCAGCACCACGTCGTCGTGGAACATGTGGCCTTCGTAGGCGTTCGGACGCGAGCTCACGGAAGCGATGTGGTAGTAGTCCACTTCCTGCACGCGGTCGGCATCGACGAGCTCCATGCGCACGCCATTCCACTGCAGGCGCTCGATGGCTTCGCGCCACTGCTGCGGCACGACGTAGGCGCGTGGCGCCGGCACGCTCAGGTCGGCCGGGAAGCGGTTGTACCAGGCGATGTCGCGCTCCCATGGCTTGCTACGGTCGTACCACAGGCGGCTGTAGGTGCCCAGCACGCTCGGCTTGTAGCCGGCCTCGTAGCCCTTGAAGCGGAATGAATCCGGATTGGCTTCGTCCATCGCCCAATGAATCGGCCACTCGCGGCGCGTGCGGCCGGCCTGTTTCGCTGCCTGGCGCAGCGCCCGGATCTGCGCCGCATTCCTGACGGTGAACTCGAGCGCGGTTTCGACGAGGGCGCGCATCGACTCGTAGCGGTCCTTAAAGGGCTTGAGCATGTGCGTCTCGGGCATGAAGCCGATCGTGTGATGCAGGGCCGCGTAGCCGGTCGAGAAGCGCGGGGTCTCGAGGAAGTCGGCGATGCCGTGGTCCGGGCTGTCCTTGACCGGGTTCACGTAGGGGCAGGTCGGCCAGCCGCGTGCTTGCATGCCTTCGTACATGGCCGGCAGCATGGTGCCGCGCAGGTACTCGCCCAGCTCGCCGCCCAGCTTGTCCGGCTGGGTGTGGATCAGGGTCATGGTGTAGCTGTAGTCGGCGCCGTTCGAGGTATGGGTGTCGACCATCACGTCCGGGTCCCAGGCCGTGAACAGCTTGTTGAACACCTGGGCGGTGAGGCTGTCGCACTTGATGAAGTCGCGGTTCAGGTCGAGGTGGCGGCTCATGCCGCGGAAACCGAACTGCTCGGGTCCGTCCTGGTTCACGCGCGAGGTGTCGGCGCGATTCAGGCTGCCGTCCACGTTGTACAGCGGGACGAACAGGAACACGGTGTTACCCAGCGCCGCCAGGCGCTCGGGCTGGGTGCAGAAGTCGCGCACCAGCGCCATGCAGCTGTCCACGCCTTCCGGCTCGCCCGGGTGGATGCCGTTGTTGTTGAAGAAGACCGGGCGGCCCGCGCGCTTGATCGCATCAAGGTCGAACACGCCGTCGCTGCTTACCACGCCCGCGTGGATCGGCACGCCCGCATCCGACACGCCCACCTGGGAAAAGCGCAGCACTTGCGGATAGCTGCGCGCGAGGTCTTCGTACCAGGTGATGCATTCCGCCAGGGTGGTGGTCTGGTTCAGGTTGCCCTTCTCGTAAGGGGTCAGCAGGTGTTCAGCCATGATTGTTTCTATAAAAGTGGAAGTGTTAGCTTGATGAGACAGTGGCCGGCGCATGCAGCGGCAGCGTGATCGCCACCACGGTGCCGCCGCCAACGCTGGAGCGCACGTCCATCACGCCGTGCACGCCATAGACGCGCTCGCGCATGCCGATGATGCCGATGCCTTCGGAGGCGCTAGCCGGATCGAAGCCGTTGCCGTCGTCGGCGACCACGATGCGCAGCGTCTGCGCGCCCTCGTCCAGCACCAGGCGCACCTGGGCCGACGTGGCCTGGGCGTGCTTCATGATGTTCGACAGCGCTTCCTGCACGATGCGGTAGGCGGAAATCGCCAGCTCGTTCGACAGGCGCGAGAAATCGCCCTCGCCGTGGAATTCGAAGCTGCAGCCCGAGCTGCCGTCGTAGTGGCGCACCATCTCTTCCACGGCGCCGTGCAGGCCCAGCATGTCGAGCACCTCGGGGCGCAGGCGCCGCACCAGGCGGCGGCCGTTGGCGTACAGGTCGAGCGCCAGCTTGGTGATGGCCTGCGACTTGCGGCCGATTTCCTCGACTTCCGGGCTCGAGGGCGCCTTGGCGGCCAGCGCGCCGATCGCCTGCGCTTCGAGGCGGGCCGCGATCAGGGACGCGTTCAGTTCGTCGTGGATCTCGACCGCGATGCTCTTGCGCTCGTCCTCGATGATCGAGTTCACCTTCTGGATCAGCTTGCGCTTGTCGGCATCCGCGCGCAGCGCCTCGTTGCGCGAGGCCAGCAGGTCGCGGGTGCGCTCGGCCACCTTGTTTTCCAGGTCGCGCTTGGATTCGTCCAGGGCCAGCGACATCTCGCCGATCGAGGCCTGCAGCTCGCCGACCTCGCCGCCGGTCGTGACCGGCAGCTGCACGCGGAAGTCGCCGTTGCGGATGCGGGAAAGGGCGCCGATCGCTTCGCGCAGCGGCACCGTCAGCGAACGCGCCAGCACCCAGGCCAATACGCCGCTCACCGCCAGCGCCAACGCCGCCATCGCCACTTCGAAGCGGAAACGGCGGGTCTGCTTGGCCATCATGTTCGAGGGCGACATGGTCACCCGCACCCAGCCCACGATCTCGGTGGTGAGCGTGGGCGGACGCAGGTCGCTCGATGCCGACACGTGCGGGGTGCCGTTGTCGGTGAACAGGTTGATCCACACCACCTGCTTCTTGATCGGCGCCTCGTAGCGATGCGGCTGGGCGTCGATGGCCGATTCGGAATCGACGCGTACGGCCTGGGCGCCGTCCACGCCCACCACCTCGATGCGGTAGATGCTGCTGTCCGACTGCACCAGGCCGTTGATGGTCAGGCGCAGGTCGGACAAGTTGCCCGAGATGACGTTGTATTCGCTGGTCTCGGCCAGCGCGCGCGCCAGGGTGCGGCCGCGCTCGGACAGCTCCTCGGCCACCTGGGCGCGGTGCGAGTAATACGAGTACCACACGAAGCTGGTGAACAGGAAGGTCACCGGCATCATGGTGATGAAGGTCATGCGCCGGCCGATGCTCCAGCCGCGCCAGAATCGCAGCTTCATGGCCTGGCCGTCTTCACATGCGCCACCGGCCGCGCCGGCAGGCGCGCGAAGCTGCGCGCTTCCCTGGTCACGCGCAGGTCGAGCGACCTGGCCACGCCTTCATTAACCACGGTGCGGAAGTAGTGCGGGAACTGCGGTGGCGCCAGTTCGCCGGTGGCGACGAAGTTGGCCGCGATCTCGGCCACCTGCGTGTTGATGTCCTCGATCTCGGAATACGTGGTGGCCAGCGCGCCCACCTTGACCATGTCGGCCGAGAAGCCGATCACGCCCTGCTTGCGGCGGTAGGTCGAGAGCAGGATGTTGCGCACGTTCTCCGGGTTGTAGACGTCGCCGTCGGGCATCGCCAGCAGGGCTTCGGAGCGCGTCATGCGGTTGAGCGTGTGGTTGATGTCGTCGCCGGGCACGAAGGACTGGACGTCGACGTCCCCTTCCAGCGCCGGGCGCAGGAAGGCGGTGTCCTGGCCGAGGATGGCGCCGACCCGCACCGGGCGTCCGTACAGCAGGGTGGCCAGGCGCAGCTGGTCGGCCGGCGCCGGCTCGGCATACACGGCGGTGAAGCGCGCCATGCGGCCAGGCGGCAGCCGGGTGGTCAGCGAGCGCCACACCTGGCTCGAGGTGAAGGCCGAGATCACGACGCAGTCGCAGCGGCGCATGATGACGTCGCGCAGCGCGGTGGGGCCGATCGCCACGTACAGCATGCGGTGGCGCTGGGCCAGCTCGGTGCGGAAGGCGGCGAAGGTCGGCAGCAGGCGTTTGTACAGGTCTTCAGCGATGCGGCGCGTGACCTCGCTGTCGTCGCCGGTGATGATCTGCGAGCGGAAGCCCATGGCTTCCTCGTCCTTCGGCGCCTGTATCTGCGCGCCGGCCGCAGCGCCGGCAATGCACAGCGCGAGTGTGGCCAGGGCCGCGCGCAGGGTCCGCGGGAAGTTCATGAACGCGTCAGGGCTCGATCAGGCCGTGCTTCACGGCCAGCAGGGTGATGTTGGCCTGGCGGTGCACGCCCAGTTTTTCCTTGATCGACTGGCTGATGTTGCTGATGGTCTTGGTCGACAGGTCGAGCTTCTCGGCGATCTCCGCGTTGGTCAGGCCTTCGGCCATCAGCTTGAAGATCTCCAGCCCGCGTTCGTCCAGCTGCGACTGCGGCGTGACGTCGCCGCGCACCGCCATGCTGGCCAGGCGCGACGCGATCTGCGGCAGGAAGTACAGCTTGCCGTCATGGGCGTGGCGCACCGCCGTCACCAGGTCGGACGGGTCGCAATCCTTGGTGACGAAAGCGTGCGCGCCCATGCGGTAGGTTTCCTTGATCAGGCTGTCCTGGTCGAACTGGCTGAGGAAGATGATCTTCGCGCGCGGGTCGTCCTTCAGGATGCTCTGGGCGGCATCGAGACCGGTCAGCTCGGTCCCGAAGCGCATGTCGAGGATCACGACGTCGGGCTGCTGCGCCGCATACAGGGACACCGCCTCGCTCGGGGTCTTGGCCTGTCCCACCACCTGCATGCCGGCCGCCTCCAGCGACATGGCAAACCCGGTCATGACGATCGGGTGGTCGTCCGCAAGCATGACGCGGATCGGTTTTTTCTGTTCGGACACCAGTATCACTCCTGTTCTTTCGGCCGCTGACATAACCCGCTTACATCTGCTTACCAATCTCTGGCAGCTATGTGTACCAAGCGACGGAAAGCATGCGGGTTGTAAGAGGATTATTTCATACAACGGGCCGCGACGCGAGACCCTCTCCAATCTCCCTTCCAGGACCAGAACTCTTACAACTGGAAGCAAAATTACCAAGAAAGGGCTTTACATATTGCTAGCACCTAGCATATATTGATTCCAACAGTAGTCGGATGCATATCTTTCCTTAAGCAAAAAGTCCTGCGACCCCGTTGCCGGATGTAACAAAAAGAGGAGATCGCCATGCACTTCACGCAACTCAACGATGGGACCGGTGGCAAAGCCGGTAAGTTCGCACTTGTCGCCGGCCTGCATGCGCTGGTGGCCCTGGGTGTCGTCAACATGATGAACGCCAAGACCTTCACCCTGCCCAAGCTGATCGAGGACGCCACGGTGTGGATCCAGCCCGAAGTGCCGCCTCCGCCGCCGGAGCAACCGCCGACGCCGCAAGTGAAGGCCGTCAAGCCGCCGATCGTGGTGCCGAAGCAGGAAGTCGAGACGAAACAGCCGCCACTGGAAGAACAGGTGCTGGCGACCACCGAACAGGAGCCGGTCGTGGAGCAGGCGCAGCCGTCGACCAATGACGCGCCGCCCGCCCAGCCGGCGACCAGCAACAGCAACCCCGGCCAGATGTTCAGCGCCGTGCTGGCCAACGCCGACGGTTGCGCCAAGCCGGACTACCCGGTGAATGCGGCGCGCAACGGCGACACCGGCACCGTGACCCTGGCCCTGCTGGTCGGCACCGACGGCCGCGTGCAGAACGCGAAGGTGCAGAAGTCGAGCGGCCACCGCGAACTCGATCGCGCCGCGCTGAACGCCCTGAGCCTGTGCCAGTTCAAGCCGGCCACGAACAACGGCGTCGCCGAAGCCGGATGGGGACAGATCGCCTACGTCTGGACACTCGAATAAGCCGTACCAGTCCCTTCTTCGCCCGCATTCATCGCGGGCTTTTTTTCGCCCAATGATTCGCAGCCACGCAGGAGAGCACCGCCGACCACACCCGCAGCACAGAAAAAACACCAATAAAAGAGGAGAGAGAATGTTCACCGCTGGAGTACCGACGGCGCCGCCGCGCGCCCCCGGCCTGGCCGCGCTGGCGGCCGGCCTGTTCGCCATCATCGTGCTGGCCCTGCTGGCATGGACCGCCACCCGCAGCCCTGCCCCACCGGCGCCGGCCGCGCGGCCCGCGCTCGATCGCATGATGGGGCACGTGTCCGCGCTGGCCGCCAGCCCCAGGCCGATCGCCACCCAAAGCAACGCCCAGGCGCGCGCCTACATCGTCGAGCAGCTGCGCGCCATTGGCCTCGCACCGATGGTGCAGACCGCCACCGTCTGGAAACCCAGCATCCGCTACTGGGGCGGCAACGTCCACATGACGGTCGGCCTGGTGCACAACGTCGTGGTGCGCCTGCCGGGCAGCGCGCCCGACCGCCTGCGCCGGCCGGCCCTGCTGCTGGCCGGCCACTACGACAGCGGCAAGACCACGCTGGGCGCGGCGCGCGGGGCGGCCCAGGTGGCGGCCATGATCGAGACGGCACGTACTCTCAGGAACGGCCCGGCGCACGCGAACGCGCATCTAAACGACATCCTGCTGCTGTTCATGGACGGCGAAGACGTCGGAGGCCTCGGCGCCAAGGGCTTCGCCGAACAGCATGCGCTGGCGCGCGAAGTGGGGCTGACCCTGAAGTTCGACGCGGCCGGGAGCAGCGGTCCCGCCATGCTGTACGACGCGGCCGGCGCGGGCAGCAGCATCCTGCGCGGCCGGATGCAGGCGCTGGGGCTGGACGGCTCTTCGCTGATGGCGCGGCTGTATCACATGCTGCCGGACTCGCCGCGCCTCGGCCCCCTGGCCGCGATCGACGCCCCGATCCTGCTGTTCGTGAACACCGGCCGCCCCTTCGACGGCGAGCGCACGCTCGACAGCGTGGAACGCCTCGACCCCGCCATGCTGGCCCAACTGGGCGACAACATGCTGCTTCTGGCGCGCCACTACGGCGACGCGGCGCTGGTGCGCGGCAAGTCGCAGCCGCACGCCTGGTTCACCCTGCCCATCGTCGGGGGCGTGCAGCATCCGGCCATCCTGAGCTGGGGCCTGGGCGCGCTGTGCTGCCTGATGCTGGTGCGGGCTTACCGCCGCGCCTTGGAACAGAGCGGCAGCACGGTGGCGCCCCTGATGCAGGGCTTCTTCGGCATGGCGCTGCTGCTGGTGGCGACCCGTATGCTGCTGTGGGAGCGCAACGAGGAGGTGCGGGCACTGACCCAGATGCAGGACAGCGGCCCGGCCATCGTGTTCCTGGTCGCCGGCAGCTGCCTGTTCATCGGCGCCCTGTATCTGCTGCGCCGGCTCGCCGGGGCAAGCTCGGTGTTCCTGGGCGCGATGGCCTGGCTCAGCGTGGCGCTGCTGCTGGCGCTCCTGAATGCGCCGGATACGGCCTGGCTGCTGGCGTGGCCGCTCGCCGCGGCGCTGGCGGCATTCACCGCCTTGCAGGCGCCGCGCAGCCAGCCTGTTCGCCTCCTGATCCTGGCGGGCGGCCTGGCCCCGGCGCTGCTGCTGATGGCGCCGGCGCTGCGCGACACCTGGACCGAACTCGCGCCGCACGGGCTGCATCCAACGACCCTGGTGATCGCGATCATGCTCTTGTGCTTCGCCAGCCTGCTCCTGCTGCTGCCGCTCGGGCGCGTGGTGATCGCCGCCGCGGCGCTGGCGCTGGCGGCCTGCGTGGCGCTGCCGGGCCAGGCCTCCGCGCCGCTGGCGCAGGAACGCCCCGCCCTCGAACCGAACCGCCTGGTGTATCTCAAGGACATGAACAGCTGGCGTTCCTGGTGGCTGCTGCCGCCCCAGTCGCTCGACGGCTGGTCGAAGCAGCTGTTCCCGAACCTGGAGCGGCCGGCGATCAACGTCGACGCCTTCGGCTGGCACAGCCCGCGCCAGTGGTATGCGGTGGCGCCGAAGATCGATGAAGTCGCCTTCCCGGAAGCCTTCCTGCTGCGCAGCCCGCGCCTGGCCAAGCCCCTGCAGAAACCCAAGCTGCGCCAGGTGGAATTCACGCTGCGCTCGAAGAACCGCGCGCCGCACATCGAGATGTGGGCGGCCGGCACCAAGCCGCACCGCTCCACGCTGAACGGGCGCGCCCTGACGTCGAAGGAAAGCGCGTGGACGCTGTCGCTGTACGGGATGGAAGACCAGCTGCTGCGCTTCACCATCGACCTGCCGGACGACGAGGTGATGGCGGTGGTCGTCGAGGAGCGCATGCCCGGCCTGCCCGAGCACCTGCTGCCGCCCGGCGCCCCGCGGCGGATGCCGGGAACGGGCATGACGGTGTCCTCGGATGTGTTGTGGTTTTATTGATGGGTTGGCATACAATGTTCGGCGCACGCCGTGCACTACCCGATCAACCACCGCAGCAGGAAGCCATGCACAAGATTGTCTCCTCCGTTGTCCTCACCGCCCTCGCTAGCAGCCTGGCGCTGGCCTACCCGGCCCACGCCGCCGCGCCGAAGGCGTCGAAACCGGTCCAAGCCGCCACCGTCAAGGAAGCGCCGCTGCGCGCCCACCTCGCCTTCCTGGCATCCGATGCCGTCGAAGGCCGCGGCACCGGCCAGCGCGGCGGCGAACTGACCGTCACCTACCTGGAAACCCAGGCCGCCGCGGTCGGCCTGCAGCCGGCCAACAACGGCAGCTTCCGCCAGCCGGTGAAGATCGCCGGCGTACGCGCGCTGCCGCAGAAGAGCAACCTGGCTCTAGTGGCGGGCGGCCAGCAGCTGCCGCTGCAGTTCGGCGCCGACTGGGTCTGGGGACCTGGCGACGCCAAGGCGGAGCACACCCTGGACGCCGAGATGGTCTTCGTCGGCTACGGCATCAATGCGCCGGAAGAAGGCTGGGACGACTTCAAGGGCCAGGACTTCAAGGGCAAGGTCCTGGTGATGATGGTGAACGATCCGAAGCCGACCGCTGCGGAACCGAAGCGCTTCAACGGCGAAAGCCTGACCTATTACGGCCGCTGGACCTATAAACTGGAAGAAGCGGCGCGCCAGGGTGCGGCCGGCGTCCTGCTGATCCACACCGACGCCTCGGCCTCCTACGGCTGGAGCGTGGTGCAGAACAGCTGGGCGGCGGCGGAACGCTTCCAGCTGGCCGAGGGCAAGCTGGGCACCGGCCTGCAGGGCTGGATGACCGACGCCACCGCACGCAAGCTGTTCGCCGCCGGCGGCCAGGACCTCGACCAGCTGCGCGCCGCTGCCGAGGACAAGAACTTCAAGCCGGTGGTGCTGAACGCGCGCGTGAAAGGCGAAGCGCGCGCCGAAGTGCGCACCCTGAACGAATTCAACGTGGCCGGGGTGGTACCGGGTACCGATCCGAAACTGAAGGACGAGCTGGTGGTGTACAGCGCCCACTGGGACCACATGGGCAAGCAGGGTACCGAAGGCGACACCATCTTCAATGGGGCTGTCGACAACGCCTCCGGCACCGCCGCCCTGCTGGCGATGGCGCAGGAAGCCGTGCGCAACGCGGCCAAGCGCAGCCAGATGTTCCTGTGGGTGGCCGCCGAAGAACAGGGCCTGCTGGGCAGCGCCGCCTACGCCGCCAAGCCGCTGTGGCCGCTCGAGAAGACGGTCGCCAACCTGAACCTGGACAGCCTGAACTTCGTGGGCCTGGTGAAGGACGTCTCCACCCCGGGCAGCGAGCGTACCGACCTGGGCGCGATGGCAGCCGCCACCGCCAAGAGCATGGGCATGGTGATCGCACCAAGCAAACCTGACCTGGGCGGCGGCTACTTCCGCAGCGACCACTTCAGCTTCGCCAAGGCTGGTGTGCCGGCGTTCTCCGTCGGGTCGGGCAACAGCTGGGTGAACGAGGTGGAAGCGAACAACGCCAAGCGCAAGGCCTACGGCGCGCGCTACCACCAGGCGAACGACGAATACGATCCGAACTGGGACCTGTCGGGCATGGTGCAGCAGGCGCAGTTTACGCTGAACCTGGGCCGCATGGTGGCGGATTCGCCGAAGGCGCCGGCGTGGAAGGCGGGGGATCCGTTTGGGAAGGCGCGTACGGCTGCGAAGTAATCGCGGTTTGCGACTTCGGATGGGAACTTGGGTTCCGGCCTGCGCCGGAACGACGGCTCATATCGTAGTGGCAAGCTCAAAAACCGTCATCCCGGCGAAGGCCGGGATCCAAGTTACGCCGCCAGCATCGACCCCGTCTCCCTATACCGCACATGCCACGAGAACGCCTTCTCCAGCACGTGCGGCGTCTGCCCTCCTCCCCGGTTCGCCTCTTCTACATACTCCCGCAGCATCTGCCTGTACGGCTCCGCCACGCAGTTGTCGATGATGCGCTGCGCCCGTTCGCGCGGCGCCAGTCCGCGCAGGTCGGCCAGGCCGATCTCGGTGACGACGATGTCGACGTCATGCTCGTTGTGGTCGACGTGCGAGACCATCGGCACGATGCTCGAGATCTTGCCGCCCTTGGCCACCGACTTGGTGGCGAACACGGACAGATAGGCGTTGCGCGCGAAGTCGCCCGAGCCGCCGATCCCGTTCATCATGTGCGTACCCGAGACGTGAGTCGAGTTCACGTTGCCATAGATGTCGAACTCGAGCGCCGTGTTGATGGCGATGATCCCTAAGCGGCGGATCACTTCCGGATGGTTGCTCACCTCTTGCGGGCGCAGCACCAGGCGCTCCTTGTAGCGCTCGATGTTGGCGAACACCTCGCGCCCCTTGGCTTCGGACAGTGTGATCGACGAACCCGAAGCGAAATCCAGCTTGCCGGCATCGAACAGCTCGAAGGTCGAGTCCTGCAGCACTTCCGAATACATGCTCAGGTTCTTGAACGGCCCGTCGATCAGGCCCGACACCACGGCGTTGGCGATGGTGCCGATGCCGGCCTGGATCGGCATCAGGCGCTCGGTCAGGCGGCCCTGCTCGATCTCCTCAACGAAGAAGCCGATCAGGTGGCCGGCAATCGCCGCCGTCTCCGCGTCCGGCGGCAGGATGGTGGAAGCGCTGTCGTGTTTCTCGGTCATGACGATGGCGACGATCTTCTCCGGCGGGATCTCGATCGCCGCGCTGCCGATGCGGTCGTTCACGTTCATGAGCGGCATCGGCTCGCGGCGCGGGCGGTGCTTGGGGATGAAGATATCGTGCAGGCCCTCCAGCGCCGGCGACTGGCTCAGGTTGATCTCGACGATCACCTTCTCCGCCAGGATCGCGAAGCTGGCGCTGTTGCCGACCGAGGTGGTCGGGATGATCGCGCCCGTCTCGGTGATTGCCACCGCTTCGATCACGGCCACGTCGACCGGTGCGATCTGGCGCGTGCGCAGCAGTTCCACGGTCTCCGACAGGTGCTGGTCAACGAACATTACCTCGCCGCGGTTGATCGCCGCGCGCAGGGCCGGGTCGGCCTGGAAAGGCATGCGGCGCGCCAGCGCGCCCGATTCGGTCAGGGTCTTGTCGATGTCGCTGCCGAGCGAGGCGCCGGTCATCAGGGTGATTTTCAGGGGTTCGCACCTGGCGCGCTCGGCCAGCGCCAGCGGCACCGCCTTGGCATCGCCGGCGCGGGTGAAGCCGCTCATGCCGACGGTCATGCCGTCCTTGATCCAGGCGGCGGCGCCGTCGGCGCTAGTAATACGGTCGCGCAGCTGCGGAAGGCGGATGCGGTCGAGTTGAACGTGTTCGTCGTGATGCATTGTCTCTCCAGGGACGTCTCGTCAGGTCAGGCAGTAGTCGACCGCCGCCAGGGGTGGCGGCAGGTCCTCGTCGCCGAGCGCGGCGCGCAGCTCGATCTCGATCGCGCGGCAGATCGCGTTCAGCGGCAAGTCGTTGTGCTCCAGGCCGAAGGGCTCTTCCAGCTCGTCGCCGAGGGCATCGAGGCCGAAGAAGGTGTAGGCCACGATGGCCACCACCAGCGGCGTCATGAAGCCGATCGTGTCCACCAGCCCGAAGGGCAGCAGGAAGCAGTAGAGGTAGGCCGTGCGGTGCAGCAGCAGGGTGTAGGAAAACGGGATGGGCGTGCTCTTGATCCGTTCGCACGCGGCGGCGGCAGCCGTCATCGATGACATCGTGGTGTCGATGTTGGCGGCCAGGCAGGCTTCGATCCGTCCTTCCTTGAGGCAGAGGCGCAGGTCCTGGCCCATGCGCTGCATCAGGTAGTCGGGCTTGTTCGGCGCCCGTGCCAGCGCGGCCAGTTCGTCGGGCGGCAGCAGCTTGGCAAGTGCGGCGTCAGGCGCCAGGCCACGCAGCGCGTCGCGCAGGGCGTGGCAGAAGGCGCTGCCGCGCAGGACCATGCGCACCCGCACATCCTGCATTCCGTTGCGGATGTGCGCCGGCTCAGGGGCGTCGATCAGGCTGAGGCACTGGCGCGCCAGGCTGCGGCTGTGCAGCAGCAGCGCGCCCCACAGCTTGCGCCCTTCCCAGAAGCGATCGTAGGCCGAGTTGTTGCGAAAGCCGAGGAAGATCGCGAGCGGCAGGCCGATCAGCGTGAAGGGAATGGTGGTGAGGGTGATCTTCACGTCCCACAGATCGCCGTGCGACCAGGTCACCAGGGTGGCGATCGCGATGTTGACGAGGAGCGCGGGCAGGATCCTGGGAAGGATCGAACCGCGCAGCAGCAGGAACAGCTTGAGGCCGGAGGGCCTGTCTCGGATAATCACGATTTATGCCGCACTTAAGCGCGACCCTCGATATTCGCTAATATGTTCGTAAGTTAATCACTAATATGTTAGCCAGTCAAGCTCGCCGACCTGATGAATGGAGTTCACCGTGTCCCGCCGCATCACCCACCGTAACCTGCCGCAGCAGCTTTTGAAAGCGCGCGACGCGCTGATGTCGCATTTCCGTCCCGTGCTGAATCATTTCGGCGTGACCGAGCAGCAGTGGCGCATCCTGCGCGCCCTCGACGAGCACGGCCAGCTCGAGCCGCGCGAGCTGTGCGATCTGTGCCAGATCCTGAGCCCGAGCATGGCGGGCGTGCTGGCGCGGATGGAAGAGATCGGACTGGTGCGGCGTGAAAGGGTGGCGGCGGACGCGCGCCGGGTGATGGTCAGCCTGGCGCCGCAGGGCGACCGCCTGTTCGACGAGATCGCGCCGCTGATCGAGCGCCAGTATCGGCTGATGGAGAAGGCCTGGGGCAAGCGCGTGGTGGACGACCTGTCGCAGGCGCTGGAGGGATTCGTTGCGGCCCAGGCGACGCCGGTGCCGCAGGTGGAGCTGCCGGGTGGGCCCCGGCACAAGGATTAACTGTCCAGCCAGGAGATGCTGGGCCAGGGCCAGAAGGCGCGCACCAGGCGCTGGCGCCAGTTGCCGGTGGACGCAGCCTGGCGCCGGGTCCAGCCCAGCAGCACCAGGCCGGCGCCGAACAGGGTGACCGACAGCGGTTCGGCCAGCGGCGCGGCTTCCAGCTGCGCCTCGGCCGAGAAAGGCGATTCGCCCTGCTCCTGGATCGGCTCGACCGGCTGGATCGGGTATTCGTTCGCGGTGGCGATGTGCTCGTCCTGGAAGAAATAGGCCAGGCCGGCGCGCAGGATCTCGCCGCCCGCCGAATCCTGGATGTCCAGCACCAGGTCGCCGTTCTGGTAGGTGAAGGCCTGCGGCGCTTCCTGTTCAGGGGCGGCTTGCACCGCGGCGGTTTCGGCAGCGGGCTGCGCGAGCGCCGCGCCGCTGTCGAAGGCGAGAAGCAGCAGGATTGCCGCCATCAGGGAGTGAAATTTCATTTCGTTTTTCGCTTATTTTTGAAATTTTATTTCATCCCTGATGTACCAGGGATGGCTACTGGATGACGCCGCAGGCCATCCGCCCGCCCCCGCCGCCCAGTGGCGCCGGATGGTCGGCGTGGTTGTCGCCGCCGGCGTGGACCATCAGGGCCTTGCCCTTGACGTCCGCCAGCTTCAGGCGCGGCGCCAGCACCGGATTGGTGGCGGCGCCCTTGTCGTCGACCGTCAATGCCGGCAGGTCGCCGAGGTGGCCCTCGCCCCAGGGCAGGCCGTGCTTGCCGGTCTTGCTCGGATCGAGGTGACCGCCGGCGGCGCCCGCGGGGACCGGCTTGCCGTCCTTCTGGTTCGGGCCGCAGCTGCCGTTTTCATGTACGTGGAAGCCATGCAGGCCGGCCGGCAGGCCGCTCAAGGCTGGCGTGAACACGAGGCCGTAGCGCGTTTCGCTGATCGTCACGGTGCCGACATCGGCCCCCTCTCCCTTCTCGGTCGCCATCTTCATGGTGACCTTGGTGTCGGCAGCATTGGCCAGGGCGCAGCTCGCGCCCAGCAGGGCGGCGCACATCCATCGAACGTTCATGACAAACCTCCTTCGATCCGGGTGAATGATATAAAGCCCAGCAAGTGTATTCCATCCCCTTGGGTGGGGGATGTTCCGGAGGGAGTCCTGCTTACGCTGCGCGGCGCGCCTGGCGGCGGCGCGTCCAGCCGATCAGTGCGAAGCCTGCGCCGAGCAGGCCGAGCGAAGCCGGCTCCGGTACCTGCACCACCGGCGGCGCGACGGTGTCGCCAAGCAGGCGGATCGCGTCGATCTCTTCCCAGCTGTTGCTGTGGCGGGTGTCGACATAGACCTTCAGGCCGTTCACCAGATAGGACGTGGTCGACCACGCCACGGTAAAGTTGAAAGGCACGTTCGCGGCGCTGGTGTCGACGCCGTTCCAGACCGTGTGCAGGTTGCCGAGGGTGTCGATGGCATCGACCTGGTAGACGAAACCGTTGTTGTAGGTTTCGCGGATGGTGGCGCCGCTTGCGTAGACGGCGGTGTCGAAGCCGACCGAGATCCACTCGAAGCCACTGTTCTCGGTCGCCGGCGCCCAGGCGGTGACATGATCGCCATACTGCAAGGTATTCGGCGCATCGAGCACCTGGATCGCGTTCCAGCTCGCTGCACTCGGCACGTATTCGGAGCTGAAGCCCTTGAGGGTGCTCGCGTACTGCTGCAGCGGGACGGCGCCGGCCGAGGTGGCGGCGGCCAGCAGGGCCGCGGCGATCAGGGAATGCAGTTTCATCTCAATTTTCCTCATGGTGGTCAGGCCAGCATGATAAAAATTGAAACACTTGCGTTCCACCCCCTCGGGTGGGGGAAGCGCTTACATGCGCGAGATGGCGGGACGCAGGATGGCCAGCAGGCCGGCTTCGGAGGTGCAGCCGAACTTCTCGTAGACCGCCTTGACGCAGTCGCGCAGCACGGCGTCGCTGACGTCCATGCGGCTGCGTGCGGCTTCGCGCCCGCCGCCCAGGCCCATCCAGAACGCCACTTCCATCTGCTGCGGCGAAAGCTCGACGCTGCCCAGCGCACGCCAGATCCGCAGCGGCATCGGCACCACGAATTTTAAAAAGATGCCGACGGTGCGGCTGTGGATCGCGTCGTAGGAACCGGCGCTCATCCACTGCGCGCGCGCTTCCAGCACGCCGCCGGCCAGTTCCAGAGTCCCGGCCGGCAGGCGCCACGGATAGCGCTCGCCATACACCACCGACTCCACCAGGCGCAGGCAGAACGGCGGGACGGTAGAGCGGTCGAACACCTGCTGCTCCTGCGAGGCCAGCTGGTCGAGCAGCGCACTGGCCGAATCGCTCAGGAACAGGATGTCGCCATTGGTGGTGGCCAGCAGCATGGCTTCGTCTTCGATCACGCCGGACAGGCCGTTGCCGGCGCTGGCGGCATTGCGCAGCGCGTGGTCGAAGTAATTGGCGACGCGGCCCAGGTCTTCCTCGTCGTCGGAATCGAAGGCCGGACCGTCGTCGCGCAGCAGAGTCAATGTGCCGAGCGGGCTGGAGGCGGGACCGAGGCGTGCCTCGAGCACGTGGGCCGCGCGGGCGCGCGCTTCCGCCGGCGGCACGCCGAAGTCCACCGAATCGCCATAGAAGTAGCCGTTGGGCGGCGGCAGCACGCCCAGCACGGTCGCTTCATGGACGTCTTCCGGCGCCCGGTCGGCGAGCAGGTACAGCTGGGACGCGCTGTTGGGAATCAGCTCGCGCACCAGCTCCAGCGCATCGGGGATCAGGGTCATCAGGTGCAGGCCGCCGGAACACAAGATTCGCAGGCGCGCCCACTGGCGACTATTCTTTTTACGTGACACAGCAGCTGTATTGATGTCGAGGATATAAGAATAGTGCTGAGTTATAGCAACAAAGTCAACTCACAATCAACTGACGCCTGCGATATCCGGTTCCGGCGCCACACCGGTTTTTGGCGCTTCGGCGGCCGGCTGGCACTGCGGCAGCTGCGCCAGGATGTCCGCCAGCGCCCGGAATTCCACCGGCTTCACCAGGTGATGGTCGAAGCCGGCCTGTTTCGAGAGGTCGCGGTCGCGCGCCTGGCCGTAGCCGGTGAGCGCGATGAAGCTGGCCGTCGGATGATCGCGCCGCAGGCGGCGCGCCAGCTCGTAGCCGGTCATGTCGGGCAGGCCGATGTCGAGGATGAAGGCGTGGGTATTCGCGATCTCGTTCGACGCCAGGGTGCGCATGGCGCCATCGAACACGTGCACGGTATGTCCCTGCTCGCGCAGCAGCACCGCCAGCGACTGGGCCGCGTCGACGTTGTCATCGACGATGGTCAGGGTACACGGGGCCACCGGCCGCGCGCGCGCCTGCAGGCGTACCGGCACCGGCACCGCGACGCCTTCGGACAGCGGCAGCAGCACCGACACCGACGCCCCCAGGTTCGGACCGTCGCTGTGCGCCTCGACCTGGCCGCCGTGCATCTGCACGATGGTCTTCACCAGCGCCAGGCCGATCCCGAGGCCGCCCTGCGAGCGGTCGGGCGTGCGCTCGGCCTGGGTGAACAGGTCGAACACGTGCGGCAGCAGCTTGGCGTCCATGCCGGTGCCGTTGTCGATCACGGTCATGCGCGCCTGTTCCGGGCCGGTTTCCAGGCGCAGCAGGATCTTGCCGCCTGCCGGCGTGTACTTGGCCGCGTTGTTCAGCAGGTTGACCAGCACCTGCACCAGGCGTGTGCGGTCGCCGGCGACGACCACGGGACGCGCGGGCATCTCCACGCTCAGGACGTGGTTCTTGGCCTCGATGTGCGGGCGCGCCTGCTCCACGGCGGAGCGCAGCACGGCGTTCAGCTCCAGCGTCTCGGTCTCGAGCTTGACCAGGCCGCGGGTGACGCGCGAGACGTCCAGCAGATCGTCCACCAGTTCGGTCATGTGGCGCACCTGACGCGAAATGATGTTACCGGCCTTGAGGCGCAGGTTCTCGTCGACGGTGGGCATCTTGAGCAGCTGGGCCGCATTGGTGATCGGCGCCAGCGGGTTGCGCAGCTCGTGCGCCAGCATGGCGAGGAACTCGTCCTTCATCTTGCTGTGGCGCTCGGCCTCGGCGCGGGCGGCACGCTCGCTGGCCAGGATGCCTTCACGCTCCTTGGCCGCCCGCTGCGCCAGCTCGTACAGGCGCGCGTTGTCGATCGCCACCGCTGCTTGCGCCACGAAGCCGGAGATCAGCTGTTCGGTGCGTTCGTCGAACATCTTCGGCTTCGAATGGCCGAAGAACAGGCCGCCCAGCACCTCGCCCGAGCGCGAGGAGACCGAGGCGGCGAGATAGCTGCATACCGGCAGGTGCCCTTTTGGCATCCCGTGGTGCGGCCCCATGCTGCCGTAGCGCGGGTCCTTGGTGATGTCGTCGCTGCGGATCGGCGGCCCGCCATTGAAGGTAGGCGCGAACACCGCGGTTGGGCGCGGATGGCCCAGCTTCTCGAAGGCTTCGCGCGGCGCGCCGCTCAGGGTGTACAACAGGTAGGCGTCGCCGTTGGCGTCCTTGCCGTTGTAGAAGAAGGAGCCGAATTCGGCGCCCGTCAGTTCGGTGGCGGCATCGGTGACGGCCTGCAGCAGCGTGTCGATGTCGAGCGTGGACGCGAGCACGCTGCCGGCGCGGTTCAGGAGCTCGAGCATGCGCGTCTCTTCGCGCAACGCCTCTTCGGCGCGGATCCGGCGCAGCGCTTCCCAGGTACGGCGCGCCAGGTCTTCGGCCAGGGTGCGCTCATCGATGGTCCAGCGGTAGGGATGGTCCTTGTACAGGAAGCCGGCGCCGTGCAGGCGGTCGCCGTCCTTCAGCGGGATCACCACCACCGAATGGATGCCCAGCATGATGCAGGGCTTGGCGACGGCCGCGCATTCTGGGTCGGTCGAAACGTCGTCGATGCAGATGGTGGTGCCGGCGCGCAGCTGGTCGATCTGCGCGGGAGAGAGCATGTCGACCGGCAGGGTGCCCTGGGCGCCGCCGGTTTCGACGCCGTCCTTCCACTCTTCCTTGACGGTGAAGGTGCGCTTCTGCTCGTCCAGCTCGACGTAGGCGACGTTGGAGTTGGTGAAGTATTCGCTGGTGAGGCGGATGGTGGCCTTGAGCATCGGGCCGAATTCGGTCTCGCGGCGCAGGGTGTCGGCCAGTTTCACCTGGTAGTCGCGCCGGCGTTCGCCCAGCACGGCCTTGGTGATGTCCGCGAAGGTGACCAGCACGCCCTCGACCGTGCCGGCGTCGCCGTAGATCGGGCTGTACGAATAGCTGAAATAGCAGGTTTCGTAATAGCCGTAGCGGTTGATGGTCAGCGGCAGCCCTTCGGAACCCAGCGCTTCGCCCTGGCGCACCTGCTGCCACATCGGGCCGATGGTCGGCCAGATCTCGGACCAGGTGATACGGGCGTCGTTGCCGAGGGCGGCGTCCTTCTTGTCGCCCAGGATGGGGACATAGGCGTCGTTGAAGAACTGGACGTAGGTGTCGCCCCAGGCGAGGTAGGCCGGCAGGCGCAGGTCGAGCACGGTGCGGACCGCGCTTTTCAGGCCCAGCGGCCACGCGTCGACCGGGCCGACCGCGGTGGTCTCCCATGGGAAGGCGCGCATCTGGCGCTCCATCTCCGACATGTTAGTGGCTGCGCTGGGCGCATCCGGTGTCGCGTCAAAGGGCCAAGGCATAGTGCTCGCGGGGCAAGAAATGTGAATACGTCGATAACTTAGTTTTGCATCATAGCAGTCATTACATGGGATGGGCGTACGGATGAGTTAAATGGACAACATAGCGCAGGCGCGTCTTAATGAGGCCGTGCTTACCCTCGGAGGATAAGTTGCTGCCGCCGGGTTCCGGGCTGCGTTTTCGGGCGAGGAGTCGATCTAGAATGGCCTCTTGTGCCGCCGGCATTGGCCCGGCTGGCTTTTCAGCGAAAGGAATCCTGTGAACCCTTCCACCCTGCTCGTCGCCCTGCTCGGCCTGCTGGCCGCCTCCCTGGTCCATGCCCACGAGCCGTCCATGTGCACCTCGATGTGCAGCTCCGAGAAGCAACAATGCACGAGCCGCGCGGCGAAACTCGCCGTGTTCGACAGGAAGCCCTCATTGGAGGAAACGAATCCGTTCGCCCGGACTGCGGACGGTCTCGGCCAGGTGTCGTCGGAGGCCGCACGCGCGAACGAGCGCCGCGCGGCACAACAGCGAAGCAGCGAACGCGCGGCCGCCTGCAACGCGAGCTACAAGCGCTGCACGAGCGCGTGCGCGCCGGCGGACCCTCCCGTCACCAAGCAAGCTACGTCGACGAATTGAACTGACCTGCCAATCATGCTATGCGTCGCCATGACTGCCCATACGGCGGTTCGGGGGACTCGAATCTAGCCCTATACTAGTTAATTTAAAAAATCAAAGTGAGATCCTGTGAAAAGCGAATACCTTATAACCTTTGACTCGAAAGATGGGATCTGCACTAGTGTAGACAAGTTCAAAAATTTGCTTGCCTCTCATACATCCATTTCGCTTAATAAAAAAGAAAAAATTGGATTTAACGGCAGAGATTTCCCTTATCAGTTAGCGCAAGGTACATTAACTGACGGTTCGCTTTATTATGACCTAACAATTGAAGATACAGAGCCAAGCGAACGAGAGATATACACTAGCTTACTCAAGGAGGTAAGGCGCATTTGCGCCAAAATTAGCGGTAGAAATATCATTGTGCTTCACGATGGGGTTGGGGAAGACTATTGCCAAGCCGGCTATCCAATAATTTACAAAACAGAAAATTTAATGCGTAAACTAATTGCAAAATTCATGGCGATTAGCATTGGATACGACTGGAGCGACGCCTCCACCCCTAAAGAGGTACTGGAGTCAGTTCGAAGCGACGGAAGAAAAGAAAAGACGAATTTTCTTCAAGAAGTTGATTTCATTCAGCTATCTAACTTTCTTTTCAAAAAATATACCAAATCAGATGCAGCAAGATTTATCGATTCACTCAAAGAGAAAGGTGATGACGAGATAATTAAGGTGGGCGATCTGAAACATTATTCGCCCTTTACCAACTGGGAAAAGTACTTTGCAAAAAAAGTCAACTGCGATTCAGAATATCTTCGAACGAGATGGGAGCGTCTTTACGAGTATAGATGTAAAATCGCCCATTGCAAAGGGCTTTCGAAACAAGAATTCGAAGATCTGACGCAAATCAGTTCGGACATTTGCGAAAAAATTCAGGCAGCGTTAGACTCAATTGGCGACGTCCATGTTGAGGGTGATGAGCGAGAAGAACTAGCAGAAAATTTTAGTGGCGCTGCAAGCAAAAGTGCTGCGGACTTCATAGCAAAATACAACAGGCTGGCAGAGCTAATCCAGTTCGTTTGCCTAGCTGCGTCAAATGAATCGGATATGTACACCAAACACGAAGCAAATAAGACGAACATTCGGATGCAGTCGAGATATCTATGTTCGGTGAAGGGCCTAATAGATAAAGATATGGTCGCGCTTATCAACCACGCGCAGACCTTTAGAAATAAGGTCGTTCACCAAGTGGGGATTTCGGATATTAGCGAATCTGAGCTAGTCGAGCAAGCGTCTGCGATAGATCTAGCGCTGGAAACGATCGGATCGCTCAATTTCCCACACGTGGAGAAAATGAAAGGTGTGGACCTTAGGAGTAGCTCGAGTCAACAAGAGGTAATGTAGCTTAGGCTCAAGATAACGCCAGAGGCATTGAAGCGCGCTCATGAGAAATGTTTGTGATGTGGTTTTAAATCCTACAGACCTCTATTTCTCACCCTACGGCTGTCGTTTGAATACTGTGTTCTTTTCAGGTAGGTCTGAATAGCTCCGCCCCCCGAGTATGATCAAGCCTTAAATGCATTCGTGATTAGACAACCCGTTGTCTGCAGGATTATCCTCTTGCATTTGTTGCTAGTACCAATTTTATTAGTTAAGTCCCAGACGCTCAGGTTGTCCGAAAATTAAACATCTGAAATTTTCGAAGTAGCTAACGCAACGCGAATCTTTTCGGTTAGGTCTGTCCTGAATGACATATGCTTTAAATATGACTGTAAATGTTCAGGATCCGGAGATTTCGCAGCCAAGAAAAATCCCAAGTATAAAATTGACAGGCCACTTCCTACAGATGTGCCCGGAGTAAACTGCTGCTGAGTTGTCCATGCTTTAGCGAAAGCTTCAATTTCTTCAGAGCTTCTTGCTAACATGCGATTAAGCTCTGCTACGGTGTCTATTTTAAAATAGTTCAATATGTCAAGCATCGCTGTAACATTACTGCTATCCTGAACTATTTTCCATTCAGTCAGGTCAGCCAATCGCTGATCCATAGTTTGTATAAGCGGATTACTTCCAACGAATGCCATCAATGTATCTTTATTGATATCCGCCGTCTCAGAGCGAACATTGACTTCCTCGAGTGCAGCAGCATTATATTGATGAAGCTGATCTCTGATTGCGACAAACTCGGAATCCGCCAATTCAAGCAATCCAGAAAGCCGAGAGAAACGGCGGCGAATATCTTTTGGGACGGCGAGAATTGATTTATAACCTAAGTCGTGTTCAATTTCAGCCCATGCATGTTGCAATATGGACCTCGTTTGGATTTCTAGCTTCAAATCTTCGAATCGTCGGTATTCAAGCAAAGCGCATCTATCTTTTGATATTTGGACGACATGATGCGTAGACATATATCCGAAGCGGTCTGGATCAAGCAGGCTTCGCTTGTCCACGGAATTCACCGCGTCAGCATTGAACTCGGCCACTAAGATCTTCACTACTTTGTCAACATCATCTTCAAAATATGTGGTGATCCTGACCGCAGCTATATCGGTGATATCATTGATTGAGCTATAGGTTACTCCTGGCTTAGCAAGTTTTTTTGCTAAACTCTGCCGATCTTTAGTTCGATGTGTAACACTATGTACATTAATTCCATTAGCCGACAATATTTCTTGAATTAGCGACGCAACCTTCGCGGTGAATGTTTTATATAATTCCTTATTCTCATCATAGACCGCCAATATTTCTTCGCTCACTAGTTACCTCAATGTTATCTTTAGCTAGCAAACAACGGGCAACATTTGCTTTGCTTCGCGGTTAATATTAATGCTATTGAACACTAGGTTGCTTAATACAACTTCTTAATGAATTGGCTGGACACATTATTGCGTATTCTGCAAGAGCTAGACGCAGTATTCAAGTCTCTATCCATAATGTTGAAAATGGTCGCTGCGCGGTGCGCTTGAATTCCTTGGAAACATAACGGATACCGCTGAATAAATATTGCGTCGTTGACTATACGATAAGCCTATCATCTAGACGTTGAGCGTGCAACGGATGTGTAACTCTAGGATTCGGCCAAAAAAAACGGCGCCCCTCGGGGCGCCGTTCTCATTTCAGCTTAGTAGCTCAGACGATCACTCGCCATCACCATGATGCTGCTCGACCGAAGCCGCGGCATTCTGCTGGTCTTCCATCGCCTGCAGTTCGGCGGCCATGTTGGCCTTCTCCTGCTGCAGCAGTGCCTGGCGCTCTTCCGCCTCCCACACTTCCTTCTCCTTGCGGGCGCGATGGAATGCCAGACCGGTACCGCCAGGGATCAGGCGGCCGACGATGACGTTTTCCTTCAGGCCGCGCAGACCGTCGCGCTTGCCCATGATCGCCGCTTCGGTGAGGACGCGGGTGGTTTCCTGGAACGATGCGGCCGAGATGAACGAGTCGGTCGACAGCGATGCCTTGGTAATACCAAGCAGCACGTTTTCGTACTGTGCCGGCAGCTTGTTGACTGCGTTGACCTTGTCGTTCTCTTCCAGCAGCTCCGAGCGCTCCACCTGCTCGCCGACGATGTAGTCGGTGTCACCGGCATCGGTGATCTGCACACGACGCAGCATCTGGCGAACGATCACCTCGATGTGCTTGTCGTTGATCTTCACACCCTGCAGACGGTACACGTCCTGCACTTCGTCCACGATGTAGCGGGCCAGCGCTTCGATACCCAGCAGGCGCAGGATGTCCTGCGGATCGGCCGGACCGTCGACGATCATCTCGCCCTTGTTCACCACCTGGCCGTCGTGCACCAGCACTTGCTTGTCCTTGGTAATCAGGAACTCGTGCTTGTTGCCGTCCATGTCGGTGATTTCCAGACGCTGCTTACCCTTGGTCTCCTTACCGAATGCCACGGTACCGGTGACTTCCGCCAGCATGCCCGCGTCTTTCGGCGAACGTGCTTCGAAGAGTTCGGCAACGCGCGGCAGACCACCGGTAATGTCGCGGGTCTTCTGCGATTCGGTCGGGATACGTGCCAGCACTTCGCCGACGGTCGCTTGCTGACCGTCCTTGACCATGATCAGCGCGCCGACCTGGAAGCCGATCGTCACGGCGTGTTCGGTGCCGGCGATCTTCACTTCCTGGCCTTCTTCGTTCAGCAGCTTGACCTGCGGACGCAGGACCTTGCCCGAACCGCGGCGCTTCGGATCGATCGCGACCAGGGTCGACAGGCCGGTCACTTCGTCCACCTGGCGAGCGACGGTAACGCCCTCTTCCACGTTTTCGAACTTGATCGTACCTGCGTACTCGGTAATGATCGGACGGGTCAGCGGATCCCAGGTTGCCAGGGCGGTGCCGGCTTTCACGGTCATGCCATCCTTGACGATCAGGGTCGCACCGTACGGCACCTTGTGGCGCTCGCGCTCACGGCCGTGGTCATCGGTGATCAGGACTTCGCCCGAACGCGAGATGACGATCTGCGCGCCCTTGCCGTTGGTGACGTAACGCATCGTGGCGGTGAAGCGCACGGTGCCGTTCGACTTGGCTTCGACCGACGATGCCACTGCTGCACGCGATGCCGCACCACCGATGTGGAAGGTACGCATGGTCAGCTGGGTACCCGGCTCACCGATCGACTGTGCTGCCACGACGCCAACGGCTTCGCCGGCGTTGACCAGCATGCCGCGGCCGAGGTCACGGCCGTAGCACTTGGCGCACAGGCCGAAGCGGGTGTCGCAGTTCAGCGGGGTGCGTACCTTCACTTCGTCGATGCCGACGCGTTCGATCTCTTCCACCATGTCTTCGTCCAGCAGCGTGCCGGCTTCGAACAGGGTTTCCTGGGTTTCCGGGTTCACCACGTCGGTGCCGGTCACGCGGCCGAGGATACGGTCGCGCAGCGGCTCGATGACTTCACCGCCTTCGACCATCGCCTTCATGTGCGTGCCGTTGGTGGTGCCGCAATCGTCCTCGATGACCACCAGATCCTGGGTCACGTCGACCAGGCGGCGGGTCAGGTAACCCGAGTTCGCGGTCTTCAGTGCCGTATCCGCCAGACCTTTACGAGCGCCGTGGGTCGAGATGAAGTACTGCAGAACGTTCAGGCCTTCGCGGAAGTTCGCGGTAATCGGGGTTTCGATAATCGAACCGTCCGGCTTGGCCATCAGGCCTCGCATACCTGCCAGCTGGCGGATCTGGGCTGCCGAACCACGGGCGCCCGAGTCGGCCATCATGTAAATCGCGTTGAACGATTCCTGGGTGCCTTCGGTGCCGTCACGCTTGGTGACCGGTTCCACTTTCAGCTGGTCCATCATCGCCTTGCCGACTTCATCCGAGGTCTTGCCCCAGATGTCGACGACCTTGTTGTAACGCTCGCCGGCGGTGACCAGACCCGAAGCGTACTGCTGCTCGATCTGCTTCACTTCCGCTTCGGCGGTCGCGATCATGCCCTTCTTGACGTCCGGGATCAGCATGTCGTCGACGGCGATCGAGATGCCGGCGCGGGTCGCCAGGCGGAAGCCCGACTGCATCAGCTTGTCCGCGAAGACGACGGTCGCACGCAGGCCGCACTTGCGGAACGACGTGTTGATCAGCTTCGAGATTTCCTTCTTCTTCAGGGCGCGGTTCAGCACCGAGAACGGCAGGCCTTTCGGCAGGATCTCGGACAGGATGGCGCGGCCGACGGTGGTCTCGTAGCGGGTCACGGTGCGGTCGAATTCACCCTCGGCGTTCTTCGGGTATTCCGTGATACGCACGGTGATGCGGGTCGCCAGCTCGACTTCCTTGTTGTCGTACGCGCGGATGACTTCCGACACGTCCGGGAACATCATGCCTTCGCCCTTGGCGTTGATCGCCTCGCGGGTCGCGTAGTACAGACCCAGCACGATATCCTGCGACGGCACGATCGACGGTTCGCCGTTCGACGGGAACAGGATGTTGTTCGAGGCCAGCATCAGGGTGCGCGCTTCCATCTGCGCTTCGATCGACAGCGGCACGTGGACTGCCATCTGGTCACCGTCGAAGTCGGCGTTGAACGCCGCGCAGACCAGCGGGTGCAGCTGGATCGCTTTACCTTCGATCAGGACCGGCTCGAACGCCTGGATACCGAGACGGTGCAGGGTTGGTGCACGGTTCAGCATGACCGGGTGTTCTTTGATGACCTCTTCCAGGATGTCCCAGACCACCGGTTCCTGGATTTCGACCAGCTTCTTCGCTGCCTTGATGGTGGTCGCGAGACCCATCAGTTCCAGCTTGTTGAAGATGAAGGGCTTGAACAGTTCCAGGGCCATCAGCTTCGGCAGGCCGCACTGGTGCAGTTTCAGCTGCGGACCCACCACGATGACCGAACGGCCCGAGTAGTCGACGCGCTTGCCCAGCAGGTTCTGACGGAAGCGGCCGCCCTTACCCTTGATCATTTCAGCCAGCGACTTCAGCGGACGCTTGTTGGCGCCGGTCATCGCTTTGCCGCGACGGCCGTTGTCCAGCAGCGAGTCCACTGCTTCCTGCAGCATGCGCTTCTCGTTACGCGTAATGATTTCCGGAGCGCGCAGTTCCATCAGGCGCTTCAGGCGGTTGTTACGGTTGATGACGCGGCGATACAGGTCGTTCAGGTCGGAGGTCGCGAAACGGCCACCATCCAGCGGGACGAGCGGACGCAGCTCCGGCGGCAGGACCGGGAGCACTTCCATGATCATCCACTCAGGCTTGATGCCCGAGCGCTGGAACGCCTCGAGCACTTTCAGGCGCTTGGCGTATTTCTTGATCTTGGCTTCGGACTTCGACTCTTTCAGCTCCACGCGCAGGGCTTCGGCATCGCGGTGGATGTCGATCGAGCGCAGCAGTTCACGGATGCCTTCGGCGCCCATGAATGCGGTGAAGTCGTCGCCGTACTCTTCGTACTTGGCGGCGTAGTCGTCTTCCGACATGATCTGGCACTTCTTCAGCGGGGTCATGCCAGGATCGGTCACGACGTATGCTTCGAAGTACAGCACGCGTTCGATATCGCGCAGGGTCATGTCCAGGACCATGCCCAGACGCGACGGCAGCGATTTCAGGAACCAGATGTGGGCGGTCGGCGAGGCCAGCTCGATGTGGCCCATGCGCTCACGGCGCACCTTGGCCAGCGTGACTTCGACGCCGCACTTCTCGCAGATGACGCCGCGGTGCTTCAGGCGCTTGTACTTGCCGCACAGGCATTCGTAGTCCTTGATCGGGCCAAAGATCTTGGCGCAGAACAGACCGTCGCGCTCAGGCTTGAAGGTGCGGTAGTTGATGGTTTCCGGCTTCTTGACTTCGCCGTAGGACCACGAACGGATTTTCTCGGGCGAGGCGAGGCCAATCTTGATGGCATCGAAGCTCTCGTTTTGCTGAACTTGCTTGAATAGATCGAGCAGTGCTTTCATGTATCACTCCAGGTGATTGAATTCTTTACTAGGTACTACTGCCGCCGCTTCTCGCCGATTTTCGCCGGCGTTTGCGTGAACCACTCACCCCTAAAACCGTCATCCCGGCGCAGGCCGGGATCCAATTTTCTACAACTAACAGCTGTAGTGGGCCCCGGCCTGCGCCGGGGCGACGTTCAAGGGCAGCAGGCCATGCCCGAAGGCTGGCGGCCATGCTGGCCCTGCTTAGTTGCGCTCGAGATCGATGTCGATACCCAGCGAACGGATTTCCTTCACCAGCACGTTGAACGATTCCGGCATGCCGGCGTCGATCACGTGATCGCCCTTCACCAGGTTCTCGTAAACCTTGGTACGGCCATTCACGTCGTCCGACTTCACAGTCAGCATTTCCTGCAGCACGTAGGACGCGCCGTAGGCTTCCAGTGCCCACACCTCCATCTCACCGAAGCGCTGGCCACCGAACTGGGCTTTACCACCCAGCGGCTGCTGCGTCACCAGCGAGTACGGACCGGTCGAACGGGCGTGCATCTTGTCGTCGACCAGGTGGTGCAGCTTCAGCATGTGCATGAAGCCGACGGTGACCTTGCGCTCGAATGCTTCGCCGGTGCGGCCGTCGTACATCGTGACCTGGTTCTTCGACGGGGTCATGCCGAGGTTGGCGGCGATGTCGTCCGGGAAGGCCAGATCCAGCATGCGGCGGATGTCGTCTTCGTGGGCGCCGTCGAACACCGGGGTCGCGAACGGCACGCCGTTCTTGAGGTTCGCTGCCAGGCTCAGGATTTCTTCATCGCTGAAGCTGTCCAGGTCTTCCTTGCGGCCGGTTTCGTTGTAGATCTTGCCCAGGAAGGTACGCAGGTCTTGCGCCTTCGCTTGTGCGGCCAGCATTTCGCCGATGCGCCAGCCCAGGCCCTTGGCTGCCCAACCGAGGTGGGTTTCCAGGATCTGACCGACGTTCATACGCGACGGAACGCCCAGCGGGTTCAGCACGACGTCGGCCGGACGGCCATCGGCCATGAACGGCATGTCTTCCACCGGCACGATACGCGAGACCACACCCTTGTTACCGTGGCGGCCTGCCATCTTGTCGCCCGACTGCAGGCGGCGCTTGACGGCCAGGTAGACCTTGACCATCTTCTGCACGCCAGGCTGCAGCTCGTCGCCTTGGGTCAGCTTCTTGCGCTTCTCTTCGAAGGCCAGGTCGAACTGGTGGCGCTTCTCGTTGATCGATTCCTTGATCGCTTCCAGCGCGTTGGCGGTGTCGTCGTCGGCCGGACGGATGTCGAACCAGTGGAACTTGTCCAGGTCCGCCAGGTAGTCGGCGGTGATTGCAGCACCTTTCGCCAGCTTCTTCGGACCGCCGTTGACGATCTTACCGATCAGCATGCGCTCCAGACGCTGGAAGGCGTCGCCTTCCACGATACGCATCTGGTCGTTCAGGTCCAGGCGGTAGCGCTTCAGCTCGTCGTCGATGATCTGCTGGGCGCGCTTGTCGCGCTGGATGCCTTCGCGGGTGAACACTTGCACGTCGATGACGGTGCCGACCATGCCCGAAGGCACGCGCAGCGAGGTGTCCTTCACGTCCGAGGCTTTTTCGCCGAAGATCGCGCGCAACAGCTTCTCTTCCGGGGTCAGTTGGGTCTCGCCCTTCGGGGTGACCTTACCGACCAGCACGTCGCCGGCTTGCACTTCGGCGCCGATGTACACGATGCCCGATTCGTCCAGGCGCGCCAGCTGGTTCTCGGCCAGGTTCGAGATGTCGCGGGTGATTTCTTCCGCGCCCAGCTTGGTGTCACGTGCGACCACCGACAACTCTTCGATATGAATCGAAGTGTAGCGGTCGTCCTTGACCACGTTTTCCGAGATCAGGATCGAGTCTTCGAAGTTCAGGCCGTTCCACGGCATGAAGGCCACCAGCATGTTCTGGCCCAGAGCCAGTTCGCCCAGGTCGGTCGAGGCGCCGTCGGCGATGACGTCGCCGCGAGCCACGCGATCGCCCACTTGCACGATCGGACGCTGGTTGATGTTGGTGTTCTGGTTCGAACGGGTGTACTTGATCAGGTTGTAGATGTCCACACCGACTTCGCCAGCCTGTGCTTCGTCATCGTTCACACGAATCACGACACGGCCCGCGTCGATGTAGTCCACCACGCCGCCGCGCAGGGCCTGCACGGTGGTGCCCGAGTCGACCGCAACGGTGCGCTCGATGCCGGTACCGACCACGGCCTTTTCAGGACGCAGGCAAGGCACGGCCTGGCGCTGCATGTTGGCGCCCATCAGTGCACGGTTCGCGTCATCGTGCTCGAGGAACGGAATCAGCGAAGCTGCAACCGACACGATCTGGCCCGGGGCCACGTCCATGTACTGGATGCGTTCCGGCGAGACCAGGATCGTTTCGCCGGCTTCACGCGCCGACACCAGTTCGTCGACCAGCTGGCCTGCTTCATTGATCGCGGCGTTTGCCTGCGCAATGATGTAGCGGCCTTCTTCGATCGCCGACAGGTAGTGGATCTGGTCGGTGACCTTCGAACCTTCGACCTTGCGGTACGGGGTTTCCAGGAAGCCGTATTCGTTCAGGCGGGCGTACAGTGCCAGCGAGTTGATCAGGCCGATGTTCGGGCCTTCAGGCGTTTCGATCGGGCACACGCGGCCGTAGTGGGTCGGGTGCACGTCGCGCACCTCGAAGCCGGCGCGTTCGCGGGTCAGACCACCCGGGCCCAGGGCCGAGACGCGGCGCTTGTGGGTGACTTCCGACAGCGGGTTGGTCTGGTCCATGAACTGCGACAGCTGCGACGAACCGAAGAATTCGCGGATCGCGGCCGAGATCGGCTTGCTGTTGATCAGGTCGTGCGGCATCAGGTTGTCCGCTTCGGCCTGGCCGAGGCGTTCCTTGACGGCGCGTTCCACGCGCACCAGGCCGGCACGGAACTGGTTCTCAGCCAGTTCGCCGACGCAACGCACGCGGCGGTTACCCAGGTGATCGATGTCGTCGACTTCGCCGCGGCCATTGCGCAGCTCGACCAGGATCTTGATCACGGCCAGGATGTCTTCGTTCGACAGGGTCATGTCGCCCACGAGTTCGTCACGGCCGATACGGCGGTTGAACTTCATGCGGCCGACAGCCGACAGGTCGTAGCGTTCCGGGCTGTAGAACAGGCCGTTGAACAGGGCTTCCACCGATTCTTCGGTCGGCGGTTCGCCAGGACGCATCATGCGGTAGATCGCCACGCGTGCGGCGGTCTGGTCGGCGGTGTCGTCGGTGCGCAGGGTCTGCGAGATGTAGCCGCCCTGGTCCAGGTCGTTGGTGTACAGGGTCTGGATCGCCGACACATTGGCGTCGCGCAGCTTGCCCAGCAGCTCTTCGGTCAGCTCGTCGTTGGCCACGGCGATGACTTCGCCGGTGTCCTGGTCGACGATGTTCTTGGCCAGCACGCGGCCCAGCAGGTAGTCTTCCGGCACCGAGATCGACTTGATGCCAGCCGATTCGATGTCGCGCACGTGCTTGGCGTTGATGCGCTTGTCCTTGGTGACGATGGTCTTGCCCGACTTCGGATCGACGATGTCGAAGCGCGCGACTTCGCCGCGCAGGCGTTCGGACACGAACTCCAGCTCGCCGCCTTCATCGCGGAGATTGAAATTGTCGAAGACGAAGAAGTTCGCCAGGATCTGCTCCGGCGTCATGCCGATGGCCTTCAGCAGGATCGTCACCGGCATCTTGCGGCGGCGGTCGACGCGGAAGAACAGGATGTCCTTCGGGTCGAACTCGAAGTCCAGCCACGAGCCGCGGTAAGGAATGATACGAGCCGAGAACAGCAGCTTGCCCGACGAGTGGGTCTTGCCGCGGTCGTGTTCGAAGAACACGCCCGGCGAGCGGTGCAGCTGGGAGACGATGACGCGCTCGGTACCGTTGATGACGAACGAACCGTTCGTGGTCATCAGCGGCAGTTCGCCCATGTACACTTCCTGCTCTTTCATTTCCTTCACGACCGGCTTGGTCGGCGATTCCTTATCCAGGATCACCAGACGCACCTTGGCGCGCAGCGGCGACGCGAAGGTCAGGCCACGCTGCTGGCACTCTTTCACGTCGAACGCGGGGTCGCCCAGCACATAGGACAGGAACTCGAGGCGCGCAAAACCATTGTGCGACACGATCGGGAAGATGGAGGTGAAGGCGGACTGCAGGCCTTCATTCTTGCGGACGGACGGAGTGGCGTCAGCCTGCAAGAAATTCTCGTAGGATTCGAGCTGGGTAGCCAGAAGATAGGGAACGTTGTGAACGTTGGCGCGCTTCGCGAACGACTTGCGAATGCGCTTCTTCTCAGTAAATGAGTAGTGCATGGACACTCCGTGAGTGACAGAAAGGATGAGAATTCAGGAATTGCCAGTGGTGGAGCCACCACACGCAAGGCCTGAAGCCTCTGCTTTCCCGCCAGGTGATTAAGACAGCCGTACTGCTGTGTTACGATATTTCCGACTTCTGCTGCTGCGACTACTTGTGTTGCTTATCGGCACCTGACGCAAACGTTTGTTTCAGGGACGACAAAAGAGCCAAAGCCGCATCCCCTCCCTTTCGGCAGGCTTGCAAGCTTTGACTCCCGCGCTGGGCACCCCTTGGAGCGCCCAATGCAAATGGTTTACTTCAGATCGGCCTTGGCGCCAGCTTCTTCCAGCTTCTTCTTAGCGGCTTCAGCTTCAGCTTTCGGCAGAGCTTCTTTCACGGTCTTCGGTGCGCCGTCGACGACGTCTTTGGCTTCCTTCAGGCCCAGGCCGGTGATTTCACGGACGGCTTTGATGACGCCGACCTTGTTCGCGCCGACTTCGGTCAGCACGACGTTGAACTCGGTCTGCTCTTCAGCAGCAGCTGCGCCGCCGGTGGCGCCGCCAGCTGCCGGTGCTGCCATTGCAGCTGCCGACACGCCAAACTTCTCTTCGAATGCCTTGACCAGTTCGTTCAGGTCCATGACGGACATTTCGCTCACTGCGTTCAGGATATCGTCTTTGCTAATTGCCATTTGAAACTCCAAATATGTTGTGTGTGTAGTTCAGGTTGGTACTTGAGAAAAAAGGCGCGGCTATTAAGCTGCGGCGGTTTCTTCGGCTGCTGGAGCAGCTTCCGAACCTTCGCCTTTTTTCGCTGCCAGGGCAGCCAGACCACGTGCAAAGCCCGAAACCGGTGCCAGCATGACGCCCAACAGCTGCGAGATGAGGACTTCACGGGACGGGATGCTTGCCAACGCGGTAACGCCAGCTACATCGAGCTGCTTACCTGCGTAGTTACCGGCTTTCACGACCAGCTTGTCGTTGGTTTTAGCGAAGTCATTGATGACTTTTGCTGCAGCAACGGCGTCGTCCGAGATCGAGTAGATCAGCGGACCGGTCATGGAATCAGCCAGCGAGGCAAACTGCGTGCCTTCGACAGAGCGACGAGCCAGCGTGTTCTTCAGAACACGCAGGTACACGCCCTGGGCACGTGCGGATGCACGGAGCTTGGTCAAGTGAGCAACCTGGATGCCACGGTACTCAGCCACGACGATGGTTTGCGCGGTTGCTACTTTCGCGCTCACTTCTTCGACGACGACCTTTTTGTCATTCAGATTAAGACCCACGGTCAATCTCCTTAAATGATGCAAGCAACAGCGCCTGCATCGGTTCGAACACGGCGTCCGAAGTTAAGAAGCCAATCTGACGCGGATACATTCACGCAGCGTGGACTACAAAACTTGTTCGGGTACACCATCTGCGTTGGGTGGTCTATTAACCTCCGGCTCAACCTCTGCCATCGGCCCAACGGTCTTTGATTGCCTGCCGGAGCGGTGAATTGCCCCGACAGCCCAAAGATGCGCCTCGCGATGAACTGCGAGGACTTAATGCTTTAAATCTTAAGCAGCGATCGAAGCGTGGTCCAGACGGACGCCAGCGCCCATGGTCGACGAGATCGCGACGCGGCGCAGGTACACGCCCTTCGACGTTGCCGGCTTGGCCTTGTTCAGGGCTTCCAGCAGTGCCGACAGGTTGGTCTTCAGCTGCTCGTCCGAGAACGACTTGCGACCGATGGTGGCGTGGACGATACCAGCCTTGTCGGTACGGTACTGAACCTGACCGGCCTTGGCGTTCTTGACGGCGCCAGCCACGTCCGGGGTCACGGTGCCGACCTTCGGGTTCGGCATCAGGCCGCGCGGGCCCAGGATCTGACCCAGGGTACCGACGATACGCATGGTATCCGGCGAGGCGATCACGATGTCGAACGGCATGTTGCCGGCCTTGACCATTTCGGCCAGGTCTTCCATACCGACGATGTCGGCGCCGGCTGCTTTAGCAGCTTCAGCCTTGTCGCCCGAAGCGAAGACAGCGACGCGCACGGTCTTGCCGGTGCCTGCTGGCAGGACGACCGAACCGCGGACCACTTGGTCCGACTTCTTCGGGTCCACGCCGAGCTGGATCGCGACGTCGATCGACTCGTTGAACTTGGCGGTGGCGAATTCCTTGACGATCGACACAGCGTTGTCGAACGCGTAGACCTTGTTACGGTCCACTTTTTCTTTCATTGCTTTAACGCGCTTGGACAGCTTAGCCATTACACACCCTCCACCGTGATGCCCATCGAACGTGCCGAGCCGGCGATGATACGCACTGCGGCGTCCATGTCGGCGGCGGTCAGGTCCGGCTGCTTGGTTTTTGCGATTTCTTCAGCCTGGGCACGGGTCAGCGTGCCAACCTTGTCGGTATGTGGCTTCGGCGAACCCTTGGTGATGCCAGCGGCTTTCTTGATCAGGTAGGTTGCCGGCGGGGTCTTCATCACGAAGGTGAAGGACTTGTCCGCGAAGGCGGTGATCACGACAGGAATCGGCATGCCCGGCTCGAAGCCTTGGGTCTGGGCGTTGAACGCCTTGCAGAATTCCATGATGTTCAGACCGCGCTGGCCGAGTGCCGGGCCGATCGGTGGGGATGGGTTTGCCTTACCGGCTGCAACCTGCAGCTTGATAAAGCCAATAATCTTCTTTGCCATGTCTGGCTCCTAAGTTGGCATTGAGTAGTAGCGCCCCACCACTACTACTCTGCGGCGGGGCTCCTCTTACCGGATTCCGCCTACTGCTGCGACGCTCCGATTCGGCGTTTTAGACTTTCTCTACCTGCCCGAACTCCAGCTCCACCGGAGTCGCGCGGCCGAAGATGGTGACAGAAACACGCACCTTCGACTTTTCGTAGTTGACTTCTTCGACATTGCCGTTGAAGTCGGTGAACGGGCCTTCCTTGATCCGGACTTGCTCGCCCACTTCGTACAGGACTTTTGGACGCGGCTTTTCGACGCCTTCCTGGACCTGCTGCATGATCTTGTCGATCTCGCGTGCCGGGATCGGCGTCGGCTTGTTCGACTTGCCACCGATGAAGCCGGTGACCTTGCTCGTGTTCTTGACCAGGTGCCAGGTCTCGTCCGTCATTTCCATCTCAACCAGGACATAGCCCGGGAAGAAACGACGCTCGGAGACGGCCTTGGTGCCGTTGCGCATTTCGACGACTTCCTCGGTCGGAACCAGGATCTGGCCGAACTGCTGCTGCATGCCGGCGCGCTCGATGCGCTCGGTCAGGGCGCGCATGACGCTCTTTTCCATGCCGGAGTAGACGTGGACGACATACCAGCGCTTGTTGTTCACCGGGACACTCACGGGAGCCGCACCAGCGTCTTGTGCCGGGACATCGCCCGGCACATTGTCTTGCACGTTATCGCTCATCAGTTTTTCCACCCCAGGATCACGTCGTACAACAGGAATTCAAGAATCTTATCCGTGCCCCAGAGGAAAATCGCCGTCACGACCACGAAGGCAAACACGATGCCGGTGATCTGGGTGGCTTCCTTACGGGTCGGCCAAACAACTTTCTTGGTCTCGCGCACGGACTCTTTGGCGAAGCTCAGGAAATCGCGACCGGTTGCGGAGGTCCACAAAAGCAGGACGGCAAAAACTAAACCAGCCACGAGGGCGCCGGCGGCGACCAAGGCTGGTTTGTTTTGGCCTTTCAGGTAAAAGAACCCGACAACGCCTGCAATCGTGGCAACCACCGCCAGGGCGACCTTGAACTTGTCATTCGAGGTGCTGACAGTTTGCACGGATTGATTGGACATCTTCTTTACTTTCGACGCCGAAGCATCAGAATTCGGTGGCAGGGGCGGAGGGAATCGAACCCGCGACCTTCGGTTTTGGAGACCGACGCTCTGCCAATTGAGCTACACCCCTACGAAAACTTCTCGCTGAATCCAGCATTATACATGGCACGCGCGTGCCAGGCAATGCTGATCGAGGGAAGCGTTGGCCCGCTTCCCTCTGTCTTGGCGATTAGGCCAGGATCTTGGCAACCACGCCGGCGCCGACGGTACGGCCGCCTTCGCGGATTGCGAAGCGCAGACCTTCTTCCATCGCGATCGGAGCGATCAGCTTGACGGTGATCGACACGTTGTCGCCTGGCATGACCATTTCTTTGTCTGCCGGCAGCTCGATCGAACCGGTCACGTCAGTCGTACGGAAGTAGAACTGCGGACGGTAGTTGTTGAAGAACGGGGTGTGACGGCCGCCTTCGTCTTTCGACAGGACGTAGATCTCACCGGTGAAGTGGTTGTGCGGCTTGATCGAGCCCGGCTTGGCCAGGACTTGACCACGCTGGACGTCTTCACGCTTGGTACCGCGCAGCAGCAGGCCGACGTTGTCGCCAGCTTGACCCTGGTCCAGCAGCTTGCGGAACATTTCCACGCCGGTGCAGGTGGTCTTCACGGTGTCGATGATACCGACGATTTCGATCTCTTCGCCGACCTTGATGATGCCGCGCTCGACACGACCGGTCACCACGGTACCGCGGCCCGAGATCGAGAACACGTCTTCCACCGGCATCAGGAAGGCGCCGTCGACGGCACGTTCCGGGGTCGGGATGTAGGTGTCCAGAGCTTCAGCCAGACGGATGATCGCGTCTTCGCCCAGTTCGCCAGCCTGGCCTTCCAGGGCCATACGAGCCGAACCCTTGATGATCGGCAGGTCGTCGCCAGGGAACTCGTACTTCGACAGGAGTTCGCGGACTTCCATTTCGACCAGTTCCAGCAGTTCTGCGTCGTCGACCAGGTCGCACTTGTTCAGGAACACGATGATGTACGGAACGCCAACCTGACGCGCCAGCAGGATGTGCTCGCGGGTCTGCGGCATCGGGCCGTCAGCGGCCGAGCACACCAGGATCGCGCCGTCCATCTGCGCAGCACCGGTAATCATGTTCTTGATGTAGTCGGCGTGGCCTGGGCAGTCAACGTGCGCGTAGTGACGGTTCGCGGTTTCGTACTCGACGTGCGCGGTGTTGATGGTGATGCCGCGTGCTTTTTCTTCCGGAGCCGCGTCGATCTGGTCGTAGGCCTTGGCTTCGCCGCCGAACTTCTTCGACAGAACGGTTGCGATTGCAGCCGTCAGGGTGGTTTTACCGTGGTCAACGTGACCGATGGTGCCGACGTTGACGTGCGGCTTGGTCCGTTCGAATTTACCTTTTGCCATTTGAGACTCCTAAGATCTAACGATTTTTTTGAGAATTACCAGGCACGACTGACGGACAAGCGCTACGGACTGCCGTACAAAATTCTGGTGCCCTTGACGTGGATTGAACACGTGGCCTCTCCCTTACCAAGGGAGTGCTCTACCACTGAGCTACAAGGGCTTATTTTTTGCGGTTAGAAATAACACCGCACTAACTGGAGCGGGTGAAGGGAATCGAACCCTCGTCGTAAGCTTGGAAGGCTTCTGCTCTACCATTGAGCTACACCCGCGAGGTACAACCTTTCAATTCCTTCGACTCTTCTTTTTGGTGGTGGGGGCTGGATTCGAACCAGCGTACTCAGAGAGGGCAGATTTACAGTCTGCTGCCTTTAACCACTCGGCCACCCCACCGCGAAGAACCGCAGAGTATGAAGCAAGCTCAACGTATTGTCAACTATGTTTCGGCAGACTTTGTCCGCTTCGCATAGCAGCGTTGCTTCGGGGCGTGATTGTAACGGGCAGGATGCAAAACCACAAGGGTGATTTCGCGAGAATTGTGGAGATGCGTTTTTCGTAGGGTGGGCGGGTCTCCCGCCCACGCGGCCAACGGTCGCTGGCAATATCACGAGCAATCAAATTTTGCCTGTCGCCGCGTGGGCGGCAAAGCCGCCCACCCTACGGAGCAAGCGCAGCGAGAACTTGGCCTTTAAGCGCCTTGATGAGCGCCGTTTCATCGGGCGGCACGCCCTCTTCCGCGGTCAACGTGCGGTCCGCATAGAACAGCCCCAGCTGCACCTTGCCCACCACCAGCGGCAGCACGATGAAGCTGCGTGCATCGCGCAGCAGCTTGCGGTGCCATTCGGGCAGCAGGTCGCGGATCTTCGGGCTCGATGCGTCCGAGATCATCAGGTCGGCGTCGTTTTCCATCGCCAGGTGGAACAGGTCGCGCGCCGAGGCCGCCGGGAAGGCGAAGCCGTCCTGCAGGCGCGCGCTGTCCTCGCCCAGCGCCAGGCGCGCCCGGTACTGGCCGCTTTTCGCGTCCTTCAGGCACACGGTCGCGAAGCGAAAACCGAGCGCACTGTAGAGCGTTTCGAGCACCGCCAGCACCACCTCGTTGACCTTGCCGCCCGAGGCGCGCATCTGGGTCACGTCCTGCACGCCCGCCAGCAGCAGGTCGCGTGCGTTCTTCGGCTTGCCGCTCGGGTGCGTTCCTTCCTGCTCTTCTTCGCCCGCATCCAGCGTGGCCAGCAGCAGCACGTTCGGCAGGCCGGAACCCTGGGTTTCGCTCTTCGGCGCCGGCTGCATGTTCATGCTCTCCAGCAGGCCGCGCATGCCCTCCTGCACCGCGGACATCAGGCCCAGCATGCGCTCGCGGTCGAGGTCGAGCGCGTTGCCGTAGCGGCCCAGCAGCGCCTGCGCTTCCAGCGAATTGGCCGGCTCGTGGGTCTTGGCCAGCAGGCGCGCCACGTCGAGGCTGAAGGCGGCGACCTGGCGCATCCATTCGCCGCGGTTGGCAGCCACCCGCACGGCGGTGGGCGGGAGCGAGGCCTGGGCGCGCACGATCACGTCCGGGATCTTCCATTCGGCCAGCACCGCCTGCGCCAGCGCGTCGTAGCTGCAGCCGAGGATCATCTGCGACGCCTGGCCGACGGTGTGCTTGCCGCCCGCGACCAGGGCGCTGATCTCGCGGTAGCGGTCGTGCTCGTGGCTGGCCACCAGCAATGGCGCCAGGTTCTTGAACAGCGCGCAGATCGCGGCTTCCTCGGCGCCCTGGAAGAAGCTGTGGCGCGCCATCTCGCGGCCGACCAGGCTGGCGCACAGGGCCGCTTCCAGTTCCACCCGCACGCTGCCGGCGTGCTCGCAACTGGCCAGGGCGTCGACCAGCAACATCGCCAGCGCCGTGGTTTTCACATTATCGAATCCGAGCAGCGAAATCGCGCGCGAGATCGTGGTGACCGGCGTGCTGGACGCGGTGCGGTACTGGATGGTGTTCGACAGGCGCAGGATGCGCTGGGTCAGCGCGGGGTCCGACACCACGTAATAGGCCAGGTCATGGGTGCCCTGGTCATCGCTCGAGGCCATCTCGACCACGCGGGCGATCGAGGCGCCGAGGGCGAACATCTCTTCGTCGCCGCACACCTTGTGCATCAGGGCCGCGCGCACGCGGCGGGTCGCGCCTTCCGGCGGAATGGAATTTGTCACTGCGTCAAGCATTGCGGCCATGGCCCGTCATCTTTCTTATGCCGCTTTTCCTGCGGTAGTGGCAGGGGCGGCGGCAGGGGCAGTCTTCTGGGCCGGTTTCACCTGGCGCCCCTGCGCGTTGCGTTCGTATTTCTTGAGTACCTGGTGGTGCAGCGCCGACAGCGCGCCCAGCTTCGGATTGCCCGGGTCGAGCCGGCGCACGTTGCCGATCAGGCTGACCGCCTGCTGGCCAAGCTTGTCTTCCCAGCCGTCATGCTCGAGGCAGCGCAGGGTCGCCAGCGCGGCGTTGAAGGCCACCGCCGGGTTGTTCGGCAGCTTGGCGGCCGCTTCCTGCATCAGGCTGACCGCGCCCTTGTAGTCGCCGCTACGCGCACGCGCGGCGCCGTCGGCCACCAGGTCGACCACGTGCTGGCGGCTTTCCTGCGCCAGCGTGCGGGCCAGGTCGGGGAAGCCCGCCTGCTCCAGCACGCCCATGGCGCGCGCCATGCCGGCGTCGTTCGGGGCGTCGCGCATCACTTCGCGCACCAGCTCGGCCCCGCCCTCTTCCATATTGTTTTCCAGGCAGGTGCGCGCCAGTTCGAGCTTCAGGTCGCTCGAGAGCGACGGCGCGTCCTGGCAGGCTTCCAGCGCCGTGGCCAGCGATTCGTTCAGGCGGGTTTCGTTGCCGGTATATTCATGCAGCAGCGCTGAGGAGATCGCGCTGCACAGGGTAGTGGCCGGGCGTCCGCCCATCGAGCGGTCGAGGTCGCGGATGACCGAGGCCGCGGCCACCGGGTCGCCCTTCTTGACCAGGGTGCGCACCAGCTTGACGTGGTCTTCGGGGTCGCGGAATTCGGAATACTTGGCCTTGGCGACCACCTGCTTGAGCGCCTTTTCGGCGGCCTCGGTGTCGCCCGCCTCGAAGGCGGTCTCGCCCAGGGTGCGCAGGCGCCGCACGGCATGCGGCGACACCGCCACCGCCTCGTTCAGCACCGCCTGCGACTTTCCCAGGTCACCCACTGCCGCATGGGTGCGCGCCAGCCAGTCGTAGGCGTCGACGAAGTTCTTGTTGGAGTCGACCAGCTCTTCCAGCATGCCCTTGGCTTCCTCGAACTGCTTGCGCAGGAACAGGGTCTTGGCCAGGCCTAATCTGGCCCAGGCGATGGTCTTGGCTTCGATGAGCTTGCGGTAGATCGGCTCGGCCTGGTCCGGCTCGCCCAGGAACACGTGCAGCTCGGCGCGCAGGCGCAGGAAGTCGACCGCGTAGCGCGGGTGCAGGCGCTCGCCCTCGATGCAGGCGTCGACCGCTTCGCGCTGGTCGCCCGCTTCCATCAGGATGTAGACCGGCATGAAGGCGCTGCGCTTGTCGAGGGCGCGCGCGATGCGGTCCAGCAGGCGGTCGGCGGTGAAGGGTTTCAGGATGTAGTCGGTGGGCGCCAGCTCGGCGGCGCTGACCACCTTGCTGTGGTTGCCCTCGGCGGTGACCATGAAGAACATGGTCGAGAGCGACATCAGCTTGTGGTGGCGCAGGTCCTCGAGCAGCTGCTGGCCGTCCTGGCCGCCCTCGAGGTCGTATTCGCACAGGACCATGTCGAAGCTGCGCAGCCCCAGGTGCTTGACCGCCAGGTTGGACGAACTGGCGTGCTCGATGCGCGTCAGGCCACACATGTTGAGCATGCTGTGGATGTTGGCGCGCATGCCCGCGTGGGGCTCGATGATCAGGGCCGTGAGGCCTTCCAGTTCGTTCATGTTTTCCGTAAGCCTGCGTTGGGCATGGGCGCAGCCGCTGCATGGGCTGGCTGCATCAGTCCAGTATATTACGGTTGGGAACTAAAATAGTTGAATCGGGTAAAGATCCCGACGCGACTTGCAGTTATTGCGGAGAAAAAACCACAGCGGCTGCGATCAGCCGCCCGGCGAAAAGGCAGCGGCTTGTCTCAATGGCACGCGGCGCCCGTTCAGGCACTCGGTCTTGCCGTCGTTGACGACGATGTTCTGGTAGCGGACTTCGTATTTCCCGGCGCTGAGCTTGTCGATCACGAAGTTCGCGTGCGCCAGCACATAGGCGTGGCGCACGTTCGAGCGGCGGTCGAGGTCGTACAGCTTGACGAACACCGGCGAGGCATTGGCGCTGTTGTCAATCTGGACCTGCATTTCGCTGCCGCTGTTGCCGACCGGGTAGCCCGGCAGGTAGCCGGATTCTTCCGGCCAGGGGTCGCCGCTGGGCGCGACCAGGGTTTGAAGGTCGGTGCCGCAGTCCGGCGCGCGCGCCGGCACCACCAGCTGGGTCACGGCCAGCGCCTTGATCTCCGGCGGCGGTTCCTTGCCTTCGCCGCCGAAGCGGCGCGCCCAGCCTTCGGTGCTGGCATCGGCGCCCAGTTCGTCGGGGCGGTCGGCGGCAGGCGCCGGCGTTGGCACCGGATCCGGCTTGCCGACCCAGGCCAGGGCCGCCGGCAGCTTGGCGCGTGGCTGTTCCGCCAGGTATAGGGAGGCGGCGGCGCCGGCCACGAAACAGGTCGCCAGGCCCAGCCACCAGCGCGGGTCGCGCATCAGGCGCGGGCGTGGGCGCGCCTGCACCTCGGGGACACGCGGCTCCCAGGCGTCAGGGCGCGGCGGGCGTCCCGGGGTTTCTTCTGCGCCGGTACTCTCCAGCCATTCCACTTCCCACTCTTCCGAGGCGATCCACTCGTCGTGCTCCTTGCGGCGCACCGGGTCGGACAGGGTGTTGTAGGCGGTGTTGACGATCGCCATGATGCGGGCGGCCTTTTCGTCGCCCGGGTTCTTGTCGGGATGGTATTTCTGGCTGAGGGCCTTGTATGCCGCACGAATGACTTCCGCCGGCGCGCCGCGCGCGACCTTCAGATTGTCATAGTGGGTGTGGATTCGGGCCATGTTCTCGAGAATGCGCCAGTTCGCCTTGGGAACAGGCAGGGTGGTACAGCTTAGCCGGATTTGTGTCCAGAACGCAAGATGTCAAAAATTCTACAAGCGATGAGTCCGGTCGGCCCGCACGATAGCATCCGGCAAGTCCACGTCCTGTCCCACCACCAGCACCTTGAACAATTCGCCCATTTCAGCCGGCGACACCAGCTTCTGCACCGCCTTCGATTGCGGCAGGAAACGCAGCGCATCCTGCGGATCCGTTTCCATCAGCAGTTCGCCGATGCCGCAGCCGAGCAGGAAGGAGGACTGGTTCATATAGGCGAGCACGGCCAGCCCGGCTTCCTGCGCGCTAAGGGCCATCGCGGTGAAGTCGACGTGAGCGGTAATGTCCTGCAAGCCCGGCAAATAGAAGGGATCCGGGTGGGAATGGTGGCGGTAATGGCACATCAGGGTGCCGCCCATGCGCTGGTCGAGGTAGTACTCGCGCGCCGGGAAGCCATAGTCGAACAGGAAAGCGGCGCCGCGCCCGCCCTTCATCATGGCGGCCAGCGAAGCCATGAAACCCTCGGCCACCGGGTGGATCTCGGTGAGATAAGCATCCGGCAGGAAATCGGCGTCCGGGATCTGGCGCGCGGCATGGAGCGCAAGTTCCTGCGGCAGTTCCTGCTGGACGTAAGCGAAGGCGCCATTCTCCACAGTGACCATCTGGCGCATCCAGCGGCCCTCCTTGCGCACGACCAGTTCGACCGGCATCGCGTCCAGCACCTCGTTGGCCAGCACCACGCCGCTAAACGACTCCGGCATGCCGTCCAGCCAGCGGACCTGGGGCAGGTCTTTCAGGGACTCCTGCTGGCGCGCCCGCAATTCGCCCGAGAGTTCGATGATGGTGTACGAGTTCACCTGCACGCCCATCCCGTCGAGCGCGGTGAGCACGTCGCGCGCCAGCTTGCCGGTGCCGGCGCCGAATTCGATGATGTCGGGCGCGCTTTGGGCGATAATAGCGGCTGCCGCGCGCGCCAGCGCCGCCCCGAACAGGGGCGAGATTTCCGGCGCGGTGGTGAAATCGCCGCTCGCACCGAGCTTGGAGGCGCCACCGCTGTAATACCCGAGCCGGGGCGCATACAGCGCCAGTTCCATGAACCGTGAAAACGCCATCGCTCCGCCGAGCTGTTCGATTTCGGCGGCGATCAAGTGTTGCAGGGATTGGGATGCGGCGAGCGCGTCGGGAGTAGGTGCGGGCATGGACATGCCGGCATTGTAGCGAAACCAAGCCAACACGAATGCCTTCGAACGATATGACCGCTACCAAAGTCGCACTGGTGACCGGCGCCGGGCGCCGCCTGGGGCGCGCGATCGCGCTCGGCCTGGCTGCTGCCGGCTGGGATATCGCCGTGCACTACCGCCATTCCGAGCGCGAAGCGCAAGAGACGGCGGACGCCGTCCGCGCCCTCGGCCGCCGCGCCGCGCTGTTCCAATGCGAGCTCTTGATTGAAGACGCAGTGCGCGCCCTGCCCGGCCGCGTGGCGGCGGAACTTGGCTTGATTACGTGCGTGGTCAACAATGCATCGTTGTTCGAATACGACAGTGCCACCAGCTTCTCGCCGGCCCTGTTGAATACCCATATGGGTGCGAACCTGACGGCGCCGCTGCTGCTGGCGCAGGCCCTGCACGCCGCCACGCCGGCGGGATCGCAGGCGGTGGTGATCAACCTGCTGGACCAGAAACTGTACAATCTCAACCCGGATTTTCTGTCGTACACGCTGTCGAAAGCGGCGCTGCATGCGGCCACCACGATGCTGGCCCAGGCGCTGGCGCCAACGGTGCGCGTGGTCGGCGTGGCGCCCGGCATCACGATGGTGTCGGGCGAGCAGAGCGAGGAAGGCTTCGCCCAGGCGCACCGCATGACGCCGCTGGGCCGTTCCTCGACCCCGCAGGACATCGCCGACGCGGTGGTGTATGCCGCCGGCGCGCGCGCCCTGACCGGCACCACGCTGCTGGTCGATGGCGGCCAGCATTTGATGGCCTCGAACCGCGACGTGATGTTCCTGACCGAACCCAAACAACTTACATAAGGCTTTACCCATGTTATCCGCCCTGATTCACCCGAGCTTGCGCGATTGCCGCCGGCTGTTCCTGCGCAACTACGAAGTGATGATCAACATCGGCGTGCATGACTTCGAGAAGAAGGCGGAACAGCGTGTCCTGATCAACGTCGACCTGTACATCCCGCTCGAGCAGTCGACCCCGAAGGCCGACCAGCTGTCGGAAGTGGTCGACTACGACTTCATGCGCGAGACCATCGCCAAGCGCATCTCGAAGGGCCACATCCACCTGCAGGAAACCCTGTGCGACGACGTGGTCAAGGCGATGCTGACCCACCCGCGGGTGCGCGCCGCACGGGTCTCGACCATGAAGCCGGACGTCTATCCGGATTGCGAAGGCGTGGGCGTGGAAGTGTTTTCGGTGAAGGAAGAAGCATGAGCGAAGCGGATCTCGACCAACTGAACCCGGACGCGCAGGCCAAGAAACTCGAAAAAATCGCGTACGAGAACAACAAGCTGCACAAGCGCCTGTGCCGCCTGGTGGGCCAGGCCATCGGCGACTTCAACATGATCGAGGACGGCGACAAGGTGATGGTCTGCCTGTCGGGCGGCAAGGACAGCTACGCCCTGCTGGACATCCTGATGACCCTGCGCGAGCGCGCACCGATCCACTTCGACATCGTCGCGGTCAACCTCGACCAGAAGCAGCCGAACTTCCCGGCCGAGATATTGCCGGCCTACCTCGAAAAGCTGGGCGTGCCCTTCCACATCGAGAACCAGGACACCTACAGCATCGTCAAGCGCCTGGTCCCGGAAGGGAAGACCACCTGCTCGCTCTGTTCCAGGCTGCGGCGCGGCATCCTGTACCGCGTGGCGGACGAGCTGGGCTGCAACAAGATCGCCCTGGGCCACCACCGCGACGACATCCTCGAGACCTTCTTCCTGAATATGTTCTTCGGCGGGAAGCTGAAGGGCATGCCGGCCAAGCTGGTGTCGGACGACGGCAAGCACATGGTGATCCGCCCGCTGGCCTATGTGAAGGAAGCGGACACCGAGCGCTATGCCGAAGTGAAAGGCTTCCCGATCATCCCGTGCGACCTGTGCGGCTCGCAGGAAAACCTGCAGCGCAAGCAGATCAAGGCCATGCTGCGCGACTGGGAAAAGAAGCATCCGGGCCGTGTGGAGAACGTGTTCTCCTCGCTCTCCACCGTGGTGCCGTCGCACCTGCAGGACCGCAACCTGTTCGGCTTCGTCGACCTGAAGACCGACGGCGTGCCGAATGCGCTGGGCGATATCGCGTTCGATGAAGAGCCGTGCTCGACCCCGGCGGCGAATACGATCTCGCTTACCCAACTCTAAGGTGTTCGGCTTCGCCGACCACCCTACGAAAATCAGGATCACAGGCAGAGGCATGCTACTCTGCCTTTTTTTTCGTCCCTACCTATAAGAGGATCCCATGAGCCTGCCCCGCCTGTTCCGCTGCCTGTCCCTGAGCCTGGCCATTATCGCGCCCGGCGTGGCGCTGGCCGAGCCGAGCGCCATCTACCTGGTGCGCCATGGGGAAAAAGCGGCGGTAGGCCAGGATCCGGACCTCACCCCGCAGGGCCAGGCGCGGGCGCAGGCGATCGCCGCCATGCTGGCGCGCACCGGGATCACCAGCATCCACAGCACGCCAACGAACCGCACCCGCCAGACCGCCCAGCCGCTGGCCCAGCGCCTCGGCCTCGAGGTCCAGCTGTACGACCCGCGGGCGCCCAAGGCGCTGGTGGAAAAGGTGAAAGCCCTGTCCGGACCGGTGCTGGTGGTCGGTCACTCGAACACCCTGCCGGAACTGGTGCGCATGTTCGGCGGCGCGCCCGGCAGCGATATCGGCGACGACGAATACGACCGCCTCTACCAGCTGACGCCGGCGGCGGGCGGCACGGTGCGCACTGTCCTGTTCAGCACACCAGCGGCACCATAAAGGCTCCGCAGTTAGCAATATTGCCACATTGAAATACTGTCGTGGCGAGCTAACAACCAATAGTTCCAATGCATCCCGTCATCAGTTAGGATGCATAGGAAATATTGAACGGAGTCAAATTTGAACCTCTCCCAGGCGCAGTTCGACCGCGCCGTCAACCTCATCTACGACACGCTCGACAACCGGGCGGCCTGGCGCAAGGTCCTCGAATGTATTCATGAGGCCGTGGGCGGCCGCGCGATCCACCTGCTTGCCTATGACGGCGAGCATGGCGCGCTGTCGTACAGCGAAGGCGCCGACATGGCGCCGCAGATCGACCTCGAGTACATCCAGAAATTCCAGTTCATCGATCCCCGCGTCGGATTGCTGCGCACCCAATGGGATGACAACTGGTTGCATTGCCATGAGCATTTCGCCGAGGATTTCGTCGCCAATGATCCGTTCTACCAGGAGTTCCTGATCCCGCATGGCGCGCGCTACCTGACTGCCTGCAAGCTGGTCGAAAACAAGGAGGCGATCGTCCTGCTCGCCTGTCTGCGCCGGCCCGAAGAAGGCCCGATGCCACCCGAGGCCCTGGCCTTCCTCGACCGCCTGCGACCGCACCTGCAGCGCGCGACGCGCATGGGGCTGACCCAATTCGTGTATTCAGCCCAGGCCCTGGTCGGCCACGCGCTGGTGGACAAGCTGCGCCAGCCCGTGATGCTGCTGACCACGAGCGGCGAGGTGGTGCTGGCCAACGAAGCGGCGCGCTGCCTGCTCGGCTCCACCGGCCTGGTCCAGGTAGTGGACAACCGCCTGGTGCTGCCGCCGGCCTACCGCAGCGCCTTCCTCGATCAGTGCGCGGAGCTGGAACACCAGGTGCGCAGCGGCGTGGGCGCCGGAGAAGCCAACGGCAAGGCCTTCCGCTCGCTGCACATGAGCAGCGGCGTGGGCGAAGCACCCGACGTCCTGTACGGCTTCTTCACGATGCTGGTGCCGGAGCAGACCATGGGCAGCTTCGGCCTGCGCCCGCTCGTGATGCTGTTCTTCTACCATCCCACCTCGGTCCAGGAGATCGATTCGGACCTCTTGAGCGCGGCCTTCGGCCTGTCGCACGCGGAATGCCGGGTCGCCTCGCTGCTGGCCGACGGCATGCCCCTGAAGAGCATCGCCGACACCCTCGGCGTGCAGTACGACACGGTGCGCAAGCAGCTGATGTCGATCTACCAGAAGACCGCAACCAACCGCCAGCCGGAACTGGTCCGCCTCCTGATGAACCTTCCGGCATCGGCCGTGCAGCGCGCGCTGAAGGCCGACGCCAACCCCTTCCAAGGACTCAGCGCTCCCGCCTCATGACGCAGCCCACCATCTTCATCAGCATCGCCTCCTACCTCGACCCGATGCTGTTCTTCACCCTGAACGACGCGGTGGCCAAGGCCACGCGGCCCGAGCTGCTGTCGCTGGGCGTGGTCGACCAGCACGTCGCGGACCAGCGCGCGGCCATCGCCGCCCTGCCCTTCGCGCGCCAGGTGCGCTACGTGCACCTGCACCCGCAGGACACGCTGGGCGTGAGCTGGGCGCGCAGCACCGCGTTCTCGCTGTACGACGGCGAAGCCTTCCTGTTGCAGGTCGATTCGCATACCCTGTTCGAGCCGGGCTGGGACGAGCAGCTGCGCAGCCTGCACGCGAAGCTGCGCGAGCGTTCGGCCAAGCCGATCATCAGCACCTATCCCTACCGTTTCGACATGGTCGACGGCAAGCCGCACTACACGCCGAGCGAAGGCCGCACCGCGCTGGTGCTGCGCCCCCATCCCGAGAAGAATCTGGCGCCGGACGACGCCGTGCTGCGCTTCATGGCGCGCCACCTGTTCACCACCGAGCCGGTGATGGGCTGCCACGTGTCGGCGGGCTTCCTGTTCGCGGCCGGGAACTTTGTCGAGGAAGTGCCCTACGATCCCTACCTGTACTTCCACGGCGAGGAGCAGAGCCTGGCGGTGCGCGCCTTCACGCGCGGCTGGGACATCTTCCACCCGCTCACCACCCCGGTCTACCACCTGTACAAGACCGAGGGCACGCCCTATGAGACCCACCACTGGCACGGTGAACTTGATGCCCGGCGCGCCTTCCAGTCGGCCTACCTGACCGAGCGCGCCAAGCACCGGCTCAACCGCCTGCTGATGGGCGACGGCCTGCCCGGCGCCTATGGCCTCGGCAGCGCGCGCAGCATGGCCCAGTACCGCGAGCTGAGCGGGATCGACTACGCCAACCAGACCATCAGCGATCCCTTCGGCGGACAGCTCTGCTGATCCGGCGCCCGCGGCGCGGACGAAAAAACGGCGCTGCAGCTTTCGCTGCAGCGCCGTTTTGCATGGCGCCTCCTTCGGTCAGGGCTGCGGTGTGCCGATCACCACGATGCCGGCCGCGTTCAGGTCCGGCGTGACCCAGATCTGCTCCGTGATCTCGCTCTCCTCGCGCTGGCCGTTGCTATTCGCATCGTTCCAGACGTTGACCGCCAGCAGTTCGACGTTCTTCACGTAATCCGTCTCGCCCGGTGCCATCACCTTGAACTGGTAGCCGGCAGCGAAGGCGCGGCCGTCCTCGCCGGTCATGCTCGCGTTCAGCACCTGGAAGCTGACGGTCTTGCGTTCCGCCAGGCTGACGGTATTGATCTCGAGGACGTCATTCACCGGATTGCCATTCGGGGCAGTACCGCCCTGGGCGCCGCCATCCACCCAGTTCGTGCCCTTGCCGACATTGATGTTGTCGCCGTAGGCGGTGGTGGTCACCACGTCGTTGCCGCCGCCGAGGTTGATCCAGGCGCCGCGCTGGTACTGGTTCATCAGCGCCAGCTCGTCGGCATTGAGACGCTGCTCGACGATGACCATGTCGTCCCCGTCGAAGCCACTGGCCCAGGCGAAGTGCCACTGGTCCGCCAGCACCTGGCCGTTGACGTCCACGAGTGCACCCGGCGCGGCGACCTGCCTGCCCGAGACATGGGTCCGGAACTGGATGTTGTGCAGGTAGGTCCCTTCGACGCCGTCCACGATGCCGTTGCCGTTGGTGTCGGTCCACAGGTGCACCGATACCTGCTCGACGTTGCGGATGTAGTCGACCTGGTTGCCGCTGACGATCTTCGCCTCGTAGCCGGCCGCGAACGCAACGGCATCGGCGCCGGTGGACATCGGCGTCAGCATGTTGGCGGTGACCGCATCCGCCACGGCCTGGTTCGGCGCGTAGACGATCAGCGTGTCCTCGCCCGGGCCGCTGCCGTAAGGCGAGCCGCCGGCATTCGCGCCGCCGTCCACGTGATTGACGCCATTCCCCAGGATGAATTCGTCGCTGAAGCCGGTGCCGACCACGGTGTCGTTCCCGCCCATCATCTGGTAGGTGGCGCCGCGGCTGAACTCCGTCATCAGGGCATGCACCTGCGGCGTCAGGTCGCTCGGGCCGAAACTATCAGCACCCTTGGTGCCGGTGACGCTGGCGAAGAAGTTAATACCGGTGAGCAGCTGGTTGTCGCTGCTGCGCGCCGGGTCGAAGTAGCTGCGCGCCACTTCGCGCGCGACCGGGGCGATCTCGACGACCGTCTGGCCGTTGGCGAAGCCGATGCCGCCGCCACCCTGCTCGTTGTGGGTGTTGCCGTCGCTGAAGCTCCAACCGATCGTCACCGAAGACGGCGGGGTGGCCGAGGTGTTGGCGTAGGCGATGCCGTGCAGGGCGCGGTTGACCAGGCCCTGGGTCGCGGCGGCGTTGAAGTCCAGGCGCAGCGCGCCCGCTTCAAACGTCGCCGTGCCGATCACCGTGCCGCCGACCGACAGCTGGCCGCCGCTGGCGCTGACTTCGCCCTTCAGCGAGAACACGTCGTCGCCATTGCGGCCACCCTGGCGCTCGACGGTCACCGAGGCGCCGCCGTAGTTGCCGCGCTCGGCCAGATTGGCGTCATGGACCATCACGTTATGGTCGAGTACCACCGGACCCGTGCCATAGGTGCGCACGGCGCCGCCCAGGGTTCCGTACTGGCCCGGCGCGAAGCCGGTGTCCAGGCTGCCGTCCGCGTTCAGGCGCAGCAAGGCCAGGCGGCTGTCGGCGCCGGTGTTGAAGTAGGCCGGCACCATCAGGACGATCTTGTCACCGTCGAGCACCATGCCGGTCGCGTAGTCGCGCAGGCCGCCAATCGTCAAGAGGGTCGTGCCGCCCTTGCCGAAGCTGGTGTCGAGCGTGCCGTCGGCGTTGTAGCGGGTCACCGCCATCTGCTCGCTGGCGCCCGATTGTCCCGCCACCACGATCTTGCCGTCCGCCTGGACCAGGCTTGCGTAGTTCAGGTCCGGCGTGGTGTCCGCAGGCGTATGCACCTTGCCGCCATTGCCGAAGCCACTCACCAGGGCGCCGTTGGCATCGAGCTTGACGAGGGCCGCATTGTTATTGCTGCCGTTGTTGCTATTCCCGCCGAGCAGGATCGCGCCGCCCGGCAGCAGCGTCATATTGGTGACGGAATCGGACGCCGTTCCGACCGGGACGATGACTTTGCCGCCAGTGCCGAAGCTGCTGTCGAGCGAACCGTTGGTGTTCAGGCGGACGGCCGCGAAGTCGCTGGTGTCCAGCGTCGTGCCGCTGCGCGAGGTGCCGGCCAGCACCAGTTTGCCGTCGGCCTGCAGCTGGGCGGCCGTCAGGAAGTCGCCGAACGCCGAGACGGCCAGGGTCAGCTTGCCGCTGCCGTTGAAGCCGGTATCCAGGCTGCCGTTGGCGGTCAGGCGCGCGACGGCGAAGTCGGTGCCGCTGCCGGCCACCGGGGTGCTGCCGGTGACGACGACCGCGCCATCGGGTCCCACCAGTACGCCGGTGGTGGTGACGGCGCTGCCGAAGACGACCAGGGTCTCGCCATTGCTGCCGAAGCTGGTGTCGAGCGTGCCGTCGGCATGGTAGCGCAGCACCTTCAGGCCGGAATTCGCTCCGTTCATGACCCCGAGCGCCGCGACGACTTTGCCGTCGGCCTGCACCGCGATGTCGAAGCCGTTGGTGGCGACGAGCGGCAGGATCATGTAGCCGGCGCCGTTGCCGAAGCTGGTGTCGACGCTGCCGTCGGCATTGTGACGCGCCAGGAAGGTCTGGTAGTTGTCGTCGTCGGCGCCCTCGTCCACGCCGCCGATGAACCACAGCTTGCCGTCCGGGCCGCGCTCGATGTCGCCGGGCGTGAAGTCCCAGCCGTGGTCGACCACGGCCACGCCCTGCTGCGGGCCGAAGCGCGGCAAGCTGTTTTGCTCGACGTCGATCATGCGGCCGAAAGTCACCTCGGTGCCGTGGTCGATCTCGCCGTCGCCGTCGGCGTCATTCCAGATGCCGACGTAGACCTGCTCGACGTTCTTAATGTAGCTGACCTGGTCCGGCCCCGTTACCTTGTACACGTAGCCTTCGCCAAAGGCCACGGCATCCTCGCCCGTCATGGCGGCGCTCAGCTTCGTGACCGCGACCGCGTCGGCCTCGGCCTGGCTGCGCACGTGCACTTCGAGCACGTCGAAGATCGGTGAGCCGTCCGGGCGGGTGCCGATGTCGCTGCCGCCATCGAAGCGGTTGACGCCCTTGCCGAGGTCGATGTTGTCGCCGTAGGCCGAGCCGGTCACGCGGTCGTTGCCGTCGCCCAGCTGGCCCCACATGCCGCGCTTGTACTGGTCCATCAGGTCGCGCGTCGTCTGCGAGATGCTGGCAGCGTCGATCACGTCGTCGCCGACGGTGCCGTGGGCCCAGGCGAAGTGATAGGTCTCCGCCAGAGGAACGCCATCGGTGTTCCTGGTCGGGTCGGTCGTGCTGACCCGGACCTCGTCGATATGGGTTTCGAAGGCGATCTGGCGCGCGAACTGGGTTTCGCCGTTGTCGCGGACCGTGTTGCCGTTGGCGTCGTTCCACACCGTGATGTTGACCGCCTCGATGTTCTTCAGATAGTCGGTCTCCTGCCCCGCCACCACCTTCCAGCGGTAGCCGTCCGTATACGCTGCGCCGTCGGCGCCGGTCATGGCGGCGGTGAGCGCAGTGGCCACGACCGCGCCCGCTTCCTGGGTGGTGCGCACATAAATGTCGAGGATGTCCTGCACCTTGCCGCCCTGCGCCGTCGTGCCGGCGTTGGCGCCGCCGTCGACGCGGTTGGTGCCGGTACCGGCGACGATGTTGTCGCCGAAGCCGGAGCCGACGATGGTGTCGTCGCCGGCGCCGGTGTCGATATAGACGCCGCGCTGGTATTGCGCCATCAGGCTGCGGGTGGCTTCCGGTACGTCGGTGGCGACGTTGACGCTGTCGTTGCGCGCCCAGCCGTCGATCCATGCGAAGTGGTAAGACTGCGGCAGCGGCGCATTTTCCGGCGCGATCGTGTACACGCGCGGCTGCAGCGGCACGTCGCGCACATAGCTGACTTCGCCATTGTCGCGAACACGGTCGCCGTCGGCGTCGTTCCAGATCGAGACGATGACACGTTCGACGTTCTTGATGTAGTCGATCTCGGCCCCGTTGCTCACCTTGGCCTCGAAGCCGGCGGCGAAGGCCGCGCCGTCGTCGCCCGTCATGCCCGCCTCGAGCTTGACGACCCGGACCGCGTCGGCCTGGGCCTGGTTCGCCACGTAGATGCTCAGCTGGTCCTTGCCGGCGCCGCCCTGCGGATGGGTGCCGGCATTGGCGCCGCCGTCGATACGGTTGACGCCCGCACCCATGACGAATTCGTCGCTGTAGCCGGTGCCGGTCACGGTGTCGCCGCCGCCGCCCATCTCGAAGTAGGCGCCGCGGCCGTAGGTCCCCATCAGGCCCTGGGCCACGCTGCCGATGTCGCTCGCGGCGTCGAAGGACTCGCTGCGCGCGCTGCCGTTAATGTTGGCCATCCACTGCACCTGCGTCATCGGCTGGTTGTAGATGGTGCGGGTCGGGTCGCTCAGGAGCGGCGCGACCTCCGTCTTGAGCAGCCCGATCTCGACGGTGCTGGCGCCGGTAGCGCTCAGTGCCCCGCCCAGGCCCTGGGCGCCCGCATTACCGTCCGAGAAGCTCCAGTTGAAGCCGATGCTGGCCGATGGCGTGGCGCTGGTGCTGGCGTAGCCGATGCTTTGCATGGCGCGGTTGACCAGCGCCTGGGTCGCGGCGGCATTGAAGCTCATGAGCAGTTGGCCGCCGCTTTCGCTGACGGCGCCGATGTCGACGCCCCCGACCTTCACGCGGCCGCCGGCGAAGCTGACGTCGTTGATCGCGCCGAACTGGTCACCGGCCTGGGCCCCGCCCTGGCGCGCCACGGACACGCTGGCGCCCTCGTAGTTGCCGCGCGCCGACAGCTCAGCGTCGAAGATCGCGGCATTGCTGTCGATTGCGGTGAAGTGGCGGCCGTCCGCGCGTACCGTGTTGCCGAGCGAGGTGGCGCCCGGCTGTACGAAGGAAGTGTCCAGGCTACCGTCGGCGTTCAGGCGCAGCAGCATCGGGCTGGTATAGCCGTCGCCGTTGTTGTAGACGCTGCCGAACACCACGATCTTGCCATTGACGATGGCGAGATCGTTACCGTCTCCGCCCACGCCGCGCAGGGCCAGGCGCACTTCGCCGCCCTTGCCGAAGCTGGTGTCGAGCGTGCCGTTCGGGCGGAAGCGCGCGAGCACCAGCGCAGTGTCCAGGATATTGCCGTCGACGAAGGAAATGCCCATCGTGATGATGCTGCCGTCGTCCAGCAGCGCCGTCTCGCGCAGGAATTCCTGGTTGGCGCCGGCCATGGCGCGCACGATACCGCCGTTGCCGAAGCTGGTGTCGAGGCTGCCGTCCCCGTTCAGGCGCATCAGGATGCCGTCGTTGGGGGCGGCCGTGGTACCGGAAACCGGCGCCGTGCTATAGCCGGCGACCAGGATCTTTCCGTCCGCCAGCAGCTGCACGCTGCTGGCCACGTCGGAACCGTCGAAGCTGGTGCCGACCGCCAGCGTGGCTTTGCCGCCGCTGCCGAAGCTGGTGTCCGGCGTGCCGTTGGCATTCAGCCGCATGACCAGGATGTCCTGGTTGTTCGTTCCGCGCCCGAAGCCGGCCATGACCAGCTTGCCGTCGGCCTGGATGGCGGCGGCACGCATGCCTTCGTTGGTGCCGGGAAGCTCCACGCGCAGCTGGCCGCTGCCGTTGAAGCCGCTGTCCAGAGACCCATCCGGGTTCAGGCGCATCACCAGGACGTCGCTGCCGTTGATGCCCGCCGTACTGGCGCCGCCAATGATGACCAGCTTGCCGTTCGCGTCCAGCAGATCGTGCTGGACCGAAATGACGGAGCCGGCCAGCGACAGTGGCACCACGCCGCCGGTGCCGAAGGACGTATCGGCGCTGCCGTCGGCATTCAGGCGCAGCACGCGTACCGTGCCGGCCGGGGTCTGGGTGGTGAAGAGCAGCTTGCCGTCGGCCAGTTCAAGCGGGACGGCCACCTGGCCGAAGGGCGCATCGAAAGGCATGCGCCCGCCGGTGCCGAAGCTGGTATCGAGGGTGCCGTCCGGGTTGCTGCGTTCGAGCACGTGCGAATACACGTCATTGGCGTCGGCCACGACATGCAGCGACAACAGCTTGCCGTCGCGCAGGACGGTGCCGGTGCGCATGGCAGCATCGTAGCTGTAGTCGCGCGCAATGAGGCCCGGCGGCGTGCCGCCGAAACTCGGCGCATTGTTCGCCACCAGCGACACGGTGCGCGCCACCGTCACCTCGTCCGCACTGCCCGCCACGTCGTCGCGCACGCGGTCGCCGTCCTTGTCCTGCCAGACGAGGACCTGGACCTGTTCGACGTTGCGCAGGTAGTCGGTCTCGCCGCCGTTCGTGACTTTCACGCGGTAGCCCTGCGTATAGGCCTCGCCATCGGCGCCGCCCATGCCCGAATCCAGCAGGGTGACGGCGACCGCGTCGGCCGCGGCCTGGTCGGCCACGACCACGCTCAGCACGTCGTTGCCGCCGGCGCCGTCCACACGGTTGACGCCCGTACCCATGATGAATTCGTCGCCATACGCCGTGCCGGTCGCGCGGTCGTCGCCCGCGCCCATGTCGAAGCGCGCGCCGCGTCCCTGCGCCGCCATCAGGGACACGGTCTGCGGCTGGAATGCCGTGCCGCCGTCGACGACGTCGGCGCCGCCGGTGCCGTCGACGCTGGCCAGGTGGCTCAGCTGGGAGATCAGTTCGCCTTTCGTGGTGCGCGAGGCGTCAGTGGCGGAAGCCACGGCCTGCTGCATCACCACGCCAATCTCGACCGTCGTGCTGCCGCCGGCCCCGAGCGCTCCACCCAGGCCTTGATCGCCGCCGTTGCCGTCGCTGAACTGCCAGTTCAGGGTGGCGCCCGTCGCCGCCGGGTTGGCGTTGGCGTAGCCGATGCCGTGCAGGGCGCGGTTGACCAGTTCCTGGGTCGCGCTGTTGTTGAATACGATGGACAGGCGGCCGCCCTGCTGGCCGACCGTGCCGACCACGGTGGCGCCGACCGTCAGCTGGCCGTTGGCGAAGCCGACCTCGCCCACGCCCCGGTACAGGTCGTCGGCGTTGGCGCCGCCGGCGCGTTCGATGGACAGCGTCGCGCCGCCGTAGTTGCCGCGCACTGCCAACTCGGCGTCGTGGATCGCCGCATTGGTATCGAGCGCGGTCCAGTGGTAGCCGTCGGCGCGCGTGATGCCGCCCAGCGAGCCGCTTGCGGGCGCCAGGCCGGCGTCCAGGCTGCCGTCCATGTTCAGGCGCAGCAGCAAGGCGCTGGCAGTGCCGCTGCTGTCGTTGTTGACCGCGCCGAACATCAGGATCTTGCCGTCATGGACGACCAGCGAGCCGACGTCGGAGCCCATGCCGCGGCCCTGGTAGCGGAAACTGCCGCCGTTTGCGAAGCTCGTGTCGAGGCTGCCGTCGGCGCGGAAGCGCGAGATCGTCACGTCGCCGTTGCTGCTGCTGGTCGGCGTGCCGCCCACGATGCCGAGGGTGAGGAAGCTGCCGTCGGCCAGCGGCACGACCTTGAACACATAGTCGTTGTCGGCCGTTCCCGGCACGCGCACGCGGCCGCCGCTGCCGAAGCTGGTGTCGAGGCTACCGTCCACGTTGAGGCGCAGCAGCAGGCCGTCGTTGGTGGTGCTGTTGTTGATGCTGCTGTTGAAATAGCCGCCGATGAGGATTTTACCGCTCGGCAGGATCGCCATGCTGGTGGCGGTATCCAGGGCCTCGACGCCGGGGCTCCCCTGCAGCAGGACCTTGCCGCCGCTGCCGAAGCCGCTGTCGAGCGAACCGTCGGTATTGAAGCGCAGCGCCACCACGTCGCGGCTGGCTGCGCCCTGGGCGTAGCCGACGACCACCAGCTTGCCGTCGGCCTGCACCTGGGCCGCGCGGGCCAGGTCGCCGCCGCCGGATGGCACGATCGCGTAGCCGTCGCCGCTGAAGCCGGTGTCCAGGCTGCCGTCGAGGTTCAGGCGCGCGACCGAGATGGCCAGCGGGGAGCCGGCATAGCCGACTACCCACAGTTTGCCGCCGCCTTCGAGCACCTGGAAGGGCTGGCCCGCGATCACGGCCGCGCCGGCGTTGCCGAAGCTCTGGTCGAGGCTGCCGTCCTGGTTCACCAGCATCAGCTTGGTGCCGGCGGTAACCCGTTGCGCCACCAGCAGCTTGCCGCTGCCCAGCAGTACAGGCGGGACGGCCGACAGGAACGCGTTTTCGAGGATCACCCGGCCGGCTGTGCCGAAGGAGCTGTCGATGCTGCCGTCGGCCAGGCTGCGCTCGAGCGCGAGCTGTTGTACGTTGTTGGCGTCGGCCACATAGACGAGCGACACCAGCTTGCCGTCAGGCAGGACCACGCCACCCACGTTGCCATAATCGCCGGCGCCGTCGCGCACCAGCGCGCCGCGCGGAGCGCCGGCGAAGCTCGGCGCGGTATTGCTCACCAGGCCGACGCTGCGCGTGTAGGAAATCTCGCGCGCCGGATCGGTGTCGCTGGTGCCCCAATCGCGCTGGCCGTCGCCGTCCTTGTCGGTCCAGACCATCACGTTGAGCTGCTCGATGTTCTTGATGTAGTCGGTCGACACCGCGCCGTTGACCACCTTGTAGCGGTAGCCATCGTTCCAGGCCGCAGCGTCGTCGCCGCTCATGGCCGCCGTCAGCGGGGTCACCGCGACCGCGTCGGCCTCGGCGCGGGTGGCGACATAGATCTCCAGCAGGTCGAAGGCGGCGCCGCCGGCCGGGTGGGTGCCGCGGTTGTCGCCGCCATCGATGCGGTTGACACCCGCGCCGGTGACGAAGTTGTCGCCGTAGGCCGAACCGGTGATGCTGTCGTTGCCCGCATAGGTCTCGACGAATACGCCGCGCTGGTACTGGTCCATCAGGCCGCGGGTGGCGCTGGAGATGTCGGTGGCCGCATTGAAGCTGTCGGCGCCGGCGCTGCCGTTGACCCAGGCCATGTGCATCGCGCCGGACAGCGGATTGCCGCCGGCGTCCTTGGTCGGGTCAAGCGGATGGCGCGCAATCTCGGTGATGCCGGCGGCCAGGCGGATGTGGCGCGCATGCGGGGCTTCGTTGGGGTCGCGCAGATGGTTGCCGTTGGCGTCGGTCCAGATGAAGACGTTCACCGCCTCGACGTTCCTGACGTAGTTGACGGCCTCGCCGTCCACCACCTTCCAGGTGTAGCCGTCGGCGAAGGCTTGCGCGTCCCTGCCGGTGGCGGCGGCATCGAGCACGATCGCCTGCACCGCGTTGGCGCGGGCCTGGCTGTCGACGTAGATCTCGAGCACGTCTTCCGGACGCTGGCCGTTCGGCGTGCTGCCGCCGTTGGCGCGGCCGTCGATGTAGTTGGTGCCAGCGCCGCCGATGAAGTTGTCGCCGTAGGCCGAGCCGGCCAGGGTGTCGTCGCCGGCGCCGCCGTCGACCCACACGCCGCGGCCCTGCTGGGCCATCAGCTGCTGCGTGGCGCTCGACACGTCGGTGTTCGCGTCGAAGCTGTCGTTGCGCTCCCAGCCCTCGGCGCTGGCCAGGTGCCAGATGTCCTTCAGGCTGCGGCCGTCGCTTGCCTTGGTCGGGTCGGTGCTGCTGACCGTGGTCTCGTACACGCGCAGGGCGACCGGGATCTCGCGCATCCAGGTCAGTTCGTTGCCCTCGGCGGTCTTGTTGCCGTTGGCGTCGGCCCAGCGGAAGATCTTGATCATTTCCACGTTCTTGACGTAGTCGATCTCGCTGCCGTTCACCACCTTCACTTCGTAGCCGGCGGCGAAGGCCTCGCCGTCGGCGCCGGCCATGCCGGCCGCGAGCCGGGTGACGCTGACCGCATTGGCCCCGGCCTGGTCGGCCACCAGCACGTGCAGGGTGTCGCGGCCAGGACCGCCACCGAACGGATAGGTGCCGGCCTGGCCCCCGCCGTCGATGCGGTTGGTGCCGCTGCCGGCGTAGATCTCGTCGCTGCCGCCGGTCCCGACCAGGGTGTCGTCGCCGGCGCCGAGGTCAAAGCGGGCGCCGCGTCCGAGTTCGGCCATCAGGGAACGCACCGGGGCCGACAGCTGCGTGGCGCTGTCGAAGCTGTCACCGCGTGCGCTGCCATAGACCGTGGCCAGGAAGGGATAATTCGTCAGAGGCTGGCCGTCGGTCGAATTGGCCGGCGTCGACAGGCTGCGCGCGATTTCGCGCACAGTGGTGCCGATCAACACCTGGGTGGTGGCGCCGGCCGACAGGGCGCCGCCGAAGCCCTGGTTGCCGCTGTTGCCGTCGCTGAAGGTCCAGTCGATCGACACCGAGGACGGCGGATTGGCGCTGCCGTTGCTGTAGCCGATGCCGTGCATGGCGCGGTTCACCAGGCCCTGGGTCGCGGCGGCGTTGAAGGACAGGGTCAGCGTACCGCCGCTCTGGGCGACGGCGCCGATCACCGTGCCGCCGACGCTCAGCTGGCCATTGGCGAAGCTGACCTCGCCCATGGCCGTGAACAGGTCGTCGCCGGAGGCGCCGCCCTGGCGCGCCAGCTTGAGCGAGGCGCCGCCATAGTTGCCGCGTGCATGCAGTTCGGGGTCGTGGATCGCCGCGTTCGTGTCGAGCGCGACCGGCAGCACGCCGTTCGCCTGCACGCTGCCTGCCACGGAGGACAGCGGCGCCGGGTAGAAGCCGGTGTCGAGGCTGCCGTCGCTGTTGAGGCGCGCGATCAGCGGCTGGTAGCTGTTGCTTGCAAGATCAGTGATGGTGGTGCCGAAGATGACGATCTTGCCGTCCACCAGCACCAGGCTGCCCGGGTCGACGCCGACGCCGATACCGTGACCCGGCACGCGGGCGATGCCGCTGTTGCCGAAGCTGGTGTCGAGCTGGCCGTTTGCCAGGTAGCGCACGACCATCAGTTCCCCTCCCACGCCACCGCTGGCCTGGGTTGCGCCGACGGTGCCGTACGCGATGATCTTGCCGTCGGCCTGGACGGCGACATGGCCGAACACGTCGTGCCCGTCGGTCAGATGGGCCTTGACCACGCCGCTGCTGCCGAAGCTGGTGTCGACCGTGCCGTTGGCGTTCAGGCGCATCAGGAAGCCGTCGACGTCGTTGGCAGGTGAGCGCATGGTCCCGGCCAGCAGGATCTTGCCGTCCGGGAGAACCACCATCGAACGCGCATTGTCCGTGCCGATGCCGATCGCGCGCAGGAACACGCCCTGGTCGCCGAAGCTGGTATCGATGCTGCCGTTGCTGTTAAAGCGCAGCACGGCGGCGTCCAGCGTGCCGTCCGGCCCGCCCACATAGCCCGACACGAGCAGTTTGTCGCCCTGCAGGACCATGTGCGACATGGTCGAACCGACGTTCGCGAAACCGTATTGCAGCTTGCCGCCGGTGCCGAAACTGGTGTCGAGCGAACCGTCGGTGTTCAGGCGGGTCGCCACCATGAAGAAGGGAGCGACGCTGGCATTGCCCCAGCCGGCCACGATGACCTTGCCGTCCGGCTGGACCAGGATCTCGGTCGGCAGGTCGGAGCCGGAGTGGATGTTGACGATGGTCGAGCCGCCATCGCCGAAGCTGCTGTCCGGACTGCCGTCGGCGTTCACGCGCATGACACGGAAATCGAAATTGCTGCCCGGGGTCGAAATCGCCAGCATGATCTTGCCGTCGGCGAGTTCGACCGGCGCCGCGTTCGATACGACGCCGCTGGTCGGCAGGACCACGCGGCCGGTGCCGCCGCCGAAGCTGGTGTCGACGCTGCCGTCGGCATTGTGGCGCGCCAGGATCGTCTGTGCCGGGCTGCCGTCGCCCTGCTGGAGCATGCGGACCGATAGCAGCTTGCCGTTGGCCAGCACGGTGCCACCGGTCTGCACGTAATAGGCGCCAACGCCTTCGATCGCCACGCCGGCAGGCGCGCCGGCGAAGCTCGGCGCACTGTTGGCCACCAGCGCGATGGCGCGCGCCTGGATCAGTTCATTGGCCGGGTCGGTCGTCGGCAGGCCATCGCGCTGGCCGTCGCCGTCCTTGTCGTTCCAGACCATCACGTTGACGCGCTCGACGTTTTTCAGATAGTTGACCTCGGCGCTGCCGTTGGCCACCTTGAACTTGTAGCCGGCATTGAAGGCCGCGAGGTCGGCGCCGGTGGAGCCGGCGCTGAGAACCGCGACCGATACTGCGTCGGCTTCCGCCTGCGAGGCCACGAACATCTCGAGCACGTCCTGCGCGGCGCCGCCGGACGGATTGGCGCCCAGGTTAGCGCCGCCGTCGATGTAATTCACCCCGCTGCCGCCGACGATGTTGTCGCCGTAGCCAGTGGCGACGATGGTGTCGTTACCGGCGCCGGCGTCGATCCAGACGCCTTTGGCGCGCGTCGCCATCTGCTGCGTGACCGCGGTCGACAGCAGGCCGCCTTCGGCGCTGGCGTCGATGCTGTCGGCGCCGGCCGTGCCGGTGACCCAGGCCAGGTGCGGATAGCCGCCGATGTTCGGGTCGCTCGCTGCCGCTTCCTGCACCTGCACCGCCAGCGCGATGTCGCGCACCCAGGTCGTGCCGTTCACCATGATGGTGACGCGCTCGACGTTCTTGAGGTAGTCGATCTCGCTGCCGGCGACCACCTTGTGGGTGTAGCCGTCGGCGAAGGCCTGCGCATCCGCGCCGGCCATGCCGCTGGCCAGCGCCACGACTTGCACGGCATTCGCCGCGGCCTGGCTGGCCACGTTCACCTGCAGCACGTCGGCGGGCTTGCCGCCCCAGGTCGTGCTGCCGGCATTCGCGCCGCCATCCAGGTAATTGGTGCCGCTGCCGAGGACGATGTGGTCGCCGTAGCTGGAACCGACCACGGTGTCGTCGCCGGCGCCCATGTTGGCGTAGACGCCGCGGCCGTGCTGGGTCATCAGCGCCTTGGTGGCGCTGGAGACCGCGGCGGCATCGAAGCTGTCGGCGCCATCGGTGCCCTGGGCCCACGCAAAGTGCGAGGCGTTCGCCAGGTCGGCGCCGGCGCCGATCTCGTTCAGCTCCACGACCAGCGGAATCCACCTGCCGCTGCTGCTGCCGGTGACGTTGATGGCGATCGCTTCGATATTCTTCAAATAGTCCTTCTGGCCGTTGCCATAGGTGACCATGAAGCTGTAGGCCGGATCGTCCGAGACCGCGACCTGCACCGCGTTCATCGCCGCGATCGAGTCGACCGCGATCTCGAACACGTCCTTGCCGCCGGCATTGGCGCCGCCGTCGATCTTCGCGTTGCCGCTGCCGTTGCGGATGTTGTCGCCGTATTGCGTGCCGGTGATGGTGTCGTTGCCGCTGCCGCCATCGATCCAGACGCCCTTCTGCAGCTCGCCCATTTTGGTCTTGACGCCGCTCGAGAGCAGGTCGGGGGCATTGATGGTGTCGCCGTTTGCGGTGCCGTTGATCCAGGCCAGGTGCATATTGCCGGCCAGGTTGCCGGACAGGTCGGCTTCGTGCACCACGGTTTCGAGCGGGATGTCGCGCACCCAGGTGCTGCCGCCGTTGCCGGTGGCGACCTGCACGCTGACGCGCTCGATGCCCTTGACGTAGTCGATCTCGCCGCCGGCCACCACCTTGTGCGTGTAGCCGCTGGCGAAGGCCTGCGCATCGACGCCGGTCAGTCCGGCCGCCAGCTGGACCACCTGCACCGCGGCCGCCGCGCCCGCGTTGGCAACGATCACGTGCAGCACGTCCTGCGGCTTGCCGCCCCATGGCGTGCTGCCTGCGTTGGCGCCGCCATCGGCGTAGTTGGTGCCACTGCCCAAGGTGATGTCGTCGCCGAAGCCGGAACCGACCACGGTGTCATTGCCGGCGCCCATGTCGACGTAGACGCCGCGGCCGTGCTGGGTCATCAGGGCCTTGGTGGCGTTCGAGACCGACGCGGCGTCGAAGCTGTCGTCACGGTCGGTGCCCTGGGCCCAGGCATGGTGCATCGATGCGGCCGGGTCGCCATCGGCGGAAATCTCGTGCAGCTGCACCGCGAGCGGGATCCACTTGCCGCTGCTGGTGCCGGCGACGTTGACGACGATCGCTTCGACATTCTTCAAATAGTCCTTCTGGCTGCCGGCGCCATAGGTGACCATCCAGGTGTAAGCCGGGTCGTCCGAGGCCGCGACCTGCACCGCGTTCATCGCCGCGATCGAGTCGACCGAAATCTCGAACACGTCCATGCCGCCGGCGTTGGCGCCGCCGTCGATCTTCGCATTGCCGCTGCCGTTGCGGAAGCTGTCCCCATAGGCGGTGCCGGTGATGGTGTCGTTGCCGCTGCCGCCGTCGATCCAGACGCCCTTCTGCAGCTCGGCCATCTTGGTTTTGACGCCGTTCGAGAGCAGGTCGGCGGCGTTGATGCTGTCGTTGCCGGCGGTGCCGCTGGCCCAGGCCAGGTGCCCGTAGTCGGCGAGGTTGGGGTCGCCCAGGTCGGCCTCGTGCACCATGGTTTCGAGGGGGATGTCGCGCGCCCAGTTGCTGCCGCCGTTGCCGGTCGCGACCTGCACGGTGACGCGTTCGATGCCCTTGATGTAGTCGATCTCGCCGCCGGCCACCACCTTGTGCGTGTAGCCGCTGGCGAAGGCCTGCCCATCCACGCCGGTGAGTCCGGCCGCCAGCTGGACCACCTGCACCGCGGCCGCCGCGGCCGCATCGGCCACGATCACGTGCAGCACGTCCTGCGGCTTGCCGCCCCATGGGGTGCTGCCGGCGTTCAGGCCGCCGTCGGCGTAGTTGGTGCCGCTGCCCAGGGTGATGTCGTCGCCGAAGCCCGAACCGACGACGGTGTCGTTGCCCGCGCCCATGTCGACGTAGACGCCGCGGCCGTGCTGGGTCATCAGGTCCCGGGTGGCGCTCGAGACGTCGGCCTGCGCGTCGAAACTGTCGGCGCGGTCGGTGCCCTGGGCCCAGGCGAAGTGCATCGCGTCGGCCACGTCCGGGCCGGCGGCGATCTCGCGCACGTCGACCACCAGCTGGATGGTGCGCACGTAGGTGTTGCCCTGGTCGGTGCGGAACACGTTGATCTGCTCGACGTTCTTGAGGTAGTCCGTCTCCGCGCCGTTGCTGACCTTGATGCGGTAGCCGGCGGCATAGGCATCGCCGTCGGCGCCGGTGGCGTCGGCGGCGATCGCCACCACCTGCAGCGCCTCGGCTGCGGCGCTCGATGCGGCAAACACGTTGAGCACGTCGCGCGCCTTGCTGCCGTCGGGCGCGGTGCCGGCGTTGGCGCCGCCGTCGATGTAGTTGGTGCCGGTGCCGGCGTTGATGGTGTCGCCAAAGCCGGAACCGATGACGGTGTCGTCACCGGCTCCCATCACGACCGAGATGCCGCGCCCGTAGGTCGCCATGAGCGTCCGGGTGGCGTTGCTGATGTCGGCGGCGTCGAAGGTCTCGCCGGCGGCGGTGCCGTTCACGAGCGCGAAGAAGTACTGGGTCGAAAGCAGCGGGCCCCATGCGGTTTTGGTCGGGTCGATCGGATCGACCGGAATTTCGTTGATGCTGACGGTATTGGAAGTGGTCATTGCGTTGTCCTTGGTACGTCCGTGTCGGTTTGTCGGGTGCTGGCCTTAGCCGCCGGGGAAGGTAGGCGGCGGCAGCGTCGGCGCGGAAGTGGGCGCAGCGGTCGGCGCCTGGGTCGGCGCGGGCGTCGGAGCCTGGGTCGGGGCCTGGGTCGGGGCTGCCGTCGGCGCCTGGGTCGGCGCAGGGGTCGGCGCAAGGGTCGGCGGCGCGGTAGGCGGCGCAGTCGGCGCCTGCGTCGGGGCCGGCGATGGCGGTTGGGTCGGCGCCGGTGTTGGAGCGGATGTCGGCGCTGGGGTTGGAGCCTGCGTCGGCGCCGCAGTCGGTGCTTGCGTCGGCGCGGCGGTCGGTGCTTGCGTCGGTGCCTGTGTCGGTGCTTGCGTCGGCGCCTGTGTCGGTGCTTGCGTCGGCGCCTGCGTTGGTGCCTGGGTCGGCGCCTGGGTCGGCGCAGCAGTCGGCGCCGGGGTCGGCTGGGCCACCGGCAGGCCCTGGACGGCTTGCAGCACGCCCGACATCAAGGGCGAGGGCACCGGCGTGGCGGCCGGCACGTTGGCCAGGGAGCTGGTCGCGTTCACCAGCGCCAGCACCGCGGGCGACAGACCGGCGTTCTGGGCCACGGCGGCCAGGCGCAGCGGCTGGCCGGTTGGCGCCTGGGTGATGGTGGCGGCTACCTGCTCGGCGCGGTTCTGGACGTCGTCGACGATCTTGACGACCGGGTCGACGTACAGCGCCAGCAGCGGCTGCAGCGCGGCGCCGGTGGCGCCGGGGGCGCCCTGCATCACGCGGCCGACCGCGATCGACAGGCTCGCTTCGACCAGGTTGGCCACGTCGGCCGCCAGCGCCACCGTGCCGCGCGCGGCGGCGCGGTTGGTCAGCAGGCGGTCCTGGTTGGTGACCGCACCCTGCACCAGGGCGCTCACCGTGGTCACGCCGCCGGTGGCGCTGATGCGCATGAATTCGGCGGCCACGGCCTGGGCCACGCGGCCGTAGGCGGCGTTCGCGTCGGCTTCCTGGGCGGTCTTCTCGGTGCGCGCCATCACTTCCATGGCTTTTTGCAGCGCGACCATCTTCTGGACCAGGGTCGGCTCGGTGGCGGCCAGGGTCAGGGGATCGTTATCGAGCACAAAGGCCGAGGACAGGCCGATGATGCGCACCACGGTCTGGCGCGCCTGCGTGAGCGAGGTGGCGGCGCCGGAGGCAACCATCGCTTCGGCGATGGTGGTCAGCGGGGTGACCACGACTGCGGGCTTGCTGGCGGCGTCTTCGACCATGCCGCTCATGGTGTAGCCGAAGCCCAGCCCGGTCGAGGTATCAGTGCCGCCCGTCACGCGCAGGCGCTGGCCGTTGATCTGGGCCACGGTCGCGGCCACCGTCAGGTTGAACTTGCCGCCGGCGTCGGTGGTGGCGGAAGGCTCGGCGGAATCGCGCAGCCCGTTGTTGTTCTGGTCGAGCCAGACCGTGGCCCCGCTCAGGTAGCCGTCGACGACAATGCCCGACAGCGCGGTGCTGGGAGGGGGCGGCTGGACGATCGGGCCCGGGTTGGAGGGTGGCGGGGAATCGCCGCCACCCCCGCCGCAGGCACTCAGGGCAAGGGCGACGGTTAGGGCAAGGGTGGAACGTTGGGGCAAGCTTGGTTTGGACATGGTCTGGTCTCTCGGCGCGAATTCGTCGGCACTCCGGCGACATCGGCAGGTGCGAGGACACGCGCGACCAAGCGCCCACCATGCAGGACGCATGACGGGCTGCGCCATGCCGCTTCCTTGGCGGCATGGTCTCTTTCAGGTCAATGGTTTTCCCTCTCACCTGCGCGGTATGTCTTTTTTTGTAACCGGGGCGCAGTTGATCGGAGACTAAGTGAATTAATATGCAACAGCAATTCCCCATTTGGGGAAAGGCAAGACACTTGCAGAGGAAGAAAGAAAAATACGGCGCACCAAGGGGTGCGCCGTAGCTTGTTTGGTGGGCTGTCGTCAGGGCGCCACGTTGGACCGGTAGACCGGGTAGAGATTGAAGCGCTCGTCCCAGGAAGCGTGGCGGCGCGCGAAGAATTCCAGGCGCGCGTGCGGATTCTTGGCGAAGGCCGGGTCGGTCTCGACGCGGCGCTTGAATTCCGCGGCCAGCGCCGGGTCGGCCGCCATCTGTTCCCGCGCCACGTCCTCGGCCACGTATTCTTCCATGTATTCCTTGCGCTCGTAGGCATTGTTGAAGAAGCCCCAGGCCAGCAGCGAGTCCGGCGCCTGCGGCTCCAGCATCGCCACTACCAGGCGCGCCTTCGGCTGGTTGACCGGCACGAACAGCGCACCCGCGGTGAGCTGGCGCGCTTCCGCCTTCCAGGCGCCGTCCAGCGTCAGGCGCTGGTGCGACTCGAAGGAGGTGGCGCTGAAGCTCGCCTTGTCGGCGCGGAAGGTCTCCACCTGCGCCTGGGCCATCGCCTTGTCCAGCTTGCGGAAGGCGATGCCGTGCAGCGCCAGCTTCTTCGCTACGATGTCGGCCCAGGCGGCCGGCACGATGTAGCCGGCGCGCGGCGCCGCGATCACGCGCTCCGGCACCACTTCGTCGCGCAGCGGCACGCGCCAGACCTGCGGCTTAGCTTCGTCGTAGCGGGTCATCAGGATGCCCGACACGTCGGACGGCGTGCGGGTGTAGGCGTAACCCTGGAAGTCGACCATCGTGGTCTTGTCCGTGGTGCGGTAAGTCAGCGCCACCTCCTGGCCGGCCAGCTTGCTGGCGCGGGCATCGGCGCTGAGGGCCGCCTGGCGCCAGGCCTGGCCATTCTTGGCGACCTGCTCGAGGATCGAGACCACGCTGTTGTGGGTGATGCGCACGCGGGTTGGGTAGTCCTTCCACGAGTGGGTCTCGACCAGCAGCGCCATGCGGTTACGCAGCGGGAAGTAGCCGGTCGAGAAGCGCGGGTCCGACACGCCGTCCACGAAGCCCGACTGCGGATCGTCGGTCTTGGCGAAGGACATGTAGTAGGACTGCGGGGTCGAGCCCTGCTTGGCGATGTCGTTGATGACATTCGTGCGCAGGGCCAGGCCGGCCTGGCGGAATTCCGGGTCGCCCGAATACACCGGCTCGACCTGGATCGAGACGTCGTGCTGGAACTTGGCGCCGTCGGTGACGTGCAGGTCGACGTAGGTCAGCGGGTCCCACGCGTTCACGAGTTTGAGCATCGCCGCCATCTCGGGCGAATCGGCCTTCACGTAGTCGCGGTTCAGGTTGAAGTTCTGGGCGGTGGTGCGCCAGCCCATTTCGACCGGGCCGCGCTGGTTCGGACGGTTCCACTTGCCGAAGCGCTCATGGCCGTCGACGTTGAACACCGGGACGAACAGCAGCACCTGCTTGTCCAAGGCACCCTTGGCCAGCTTGCCGTCCAGGGTTTCGCGCAGGGCCAGGAAGCCGGCGTCCTTGCCGTCGATTTCGCCGGCGTGGATGCCGCCCTGGATCAGGGTCACCGGCAGGCCCTGCTTTTGCGCCGCCTGCGGCGTGAAGGCGCCGGTATTCGACACGACCAGCACCAGCATCGGGCGGTTCTCCGGCGTGCGGCCGAACTCGACGCACTTGACCTGCTTCGGATAGGCCTTCTGGAAGTCGGCGCACAGCTTGATCACTTCATCGTAGCGGCCGGTGGACTGGAAGCCCGAACGCTCGGAGATGGTGGTCAGGTTCGGGGCGGCGTGGGCCAGGGGAACGGCGGCCAGCATGGCCAGCAACAGGGCGGAACGGATCATCGGAAAGCTCCAGCAATCGATCGGGTGGCAAAGCGAACGATTATAGACCTGTTTCCAGAATGAAAACGGCCCGCACTGGCGGGCCGTTTTTATCACGCAGCGGGTCAGTTTCGCGGCCTGGTATAGATCGAGATTTCCTTCGCCGGATGACGCACGATCTCCATCGGCACCTGACGCGCGCGCGAAGCCGGCGGGCAGGTGCCGGTTTCGCGGTAGGCCAGGGCTGCGGCCAGCAGGCCTTCGCTACGGTCGCCCAGCGGCTTCGACAGATCGTCGGCCACCTGGCAGGTGGCCGCCAGGCCGTCCGGGAAGTCGCCGAAGCCCTTGTGGTTCACGCCCTTGAACTCGATCGAGAAGTAGGTGGTGCCGCAGTTCGCCGTCGGCGTGAAGCCGTAGGGCTTGCCGCAGGTCTGGCTACCGATGATATCGACCTGGATGTCGGCGCCGCGCAGGCCATTGATCACCGCCTCGCTGGCCGAACAGGTGCCCGGGGTAGTCAGGACGGTGACGCGCTTCAGGCCCAGATAGGGCAGCACCGTACCCGAACGCACCGGATTCGGCGAGCTGAAGCCGTAGGCGGTGCTCAGGAAGGGAATCGGGGCCTGCTGCGGCGTCTTGTCGTTGTACTGGAGGCGCTCGAAGGTCTTGCCGGTGGTCTGCGCCGGTCCCGCGATCATGTAGGACAGCTCGCTGGCGACGTACAGCAGGCCGCCGCCGTTGTAGCGCATGTCGAGCACCAGGTCGCTCACGGCCGCCGCGCGGAAGGTGGCGAAGGCGTCCACCAGTTCCTTTTCCGACACCGCGTTGTGGGTCTCGAAGCTCAGGTAGCCGACCTTGCCGGTCGGGGTGTCGAGCACCTGCACGTGCTTGACCGGGTCGACCACGACGTCGGCGCCGGTCATCGTCACGTCATAGTTGGTGCCGCCGCGCTGCAGCGTGAAGGTGTGCGGCGTGCCGGCCGTTTCCGGGAACAGGCCGGCATTGATCTTGGCCACCGTGGCGGCATCAGTGCCGTTGACGAAATCGACGCCGTCCACCTTGAGCAGCATGTCGCCGCGCTGCAGGCCGGCCGCCGCCGCGGGCGAGCCCGGCTCCACCAGCGTGACCAGCCAGGTGCGCGGCGCGGTGGCGCTGTTGCGCTTCCAGGTGACGCCGTAGCCCAGGTCGATGCCGGAGTTCTGCAGCTTGTCCCACTCCTCGGTGGTGTAGGTGAAGTGGTACTTGTCCTTCGCCTGGCCCGACTCGGTCAGCGCCGGCGACTTGAGCACGGCAAAGTAGTCGAGGGCGCTGGTGAACTCCGCCATGCGGTAGGTGTTCGGGATCTCGTTGTACCAGAGATAGTTTTCGTTGGCCCATGCGCGCAGGAACTTCAGCTCGTCGAGCAGGGTGCCCTGCTTGTCCGGGAACGGGCGGCCGAACAGGTCGACACCCGTGCGCGGCTTGGCGCACATGTTGGCGTAGGTGGTCGATGCGGCCAGCAGGTTCGGGTTGAGGTCTTCCGGACTCGCCGCGCCGATGGGAGGATTCGGGTTCGTGGTCGGAGGCGGCTGTTGCGAAGTCGGGTCGGGAAGAGCGCCGACACCCGGCGACCCACCGCCACCGCCGCATCCGGCGAGGACGGCGGCCGCGGCCAGCAGCGAAGCGATCAGGCGGGGGGCGGTCGACGAACGACCATGTGCATATGGCGATCTCATGCGCCTGATTATAGACGCGGCACTCGGGCTGGAGTGCAACCAACTGTAACAGCTGGGTCTGACGAACAACAAGAAATGCTAGGAAGAATGACCGGCCTCAGCCGGTCATATCAGCTTGTCATCAAGCCGCGCGCGAGGCCGTGCCGGCAGGCTGGTGGAAAGCCGCGACCAGGGCCGCTTCCTTCTGCTTGGCCGCCTTCAGGTGGCGTTCCCTCACGTGGCCGTAGCCGCGGATGTCTTCCGGGATGCTGGCGATGGCCACGGCTTGCGCCAGGTTGTCCGCCGTCAGCTTCGGCAGCAGCGCTTCCACGGTCTGGCGGTACTCGCCGATCAAGGCACGCTCGGTGCGGCGCTCGGCGGTGTAACCGAACACGTCGAACGGGGTGCCGCGCAAGCCTTTCAGCTTTGCCAACACGCCGAACGCACCCATCATCCACGAACCGTATTCCTGCTTCAGCGCGCGGCCTTCCTTGTCGTGCTTGGCCAGCAGCGGCGGCGCCAGGTGGAACTTGAGCTTGATGTCGCCTTCGAACATGTTCGCGATCTTGGCCTTGAAGGCAGGATCGGTATGCAGGCGGGCCACCTCGTACTCGTCCTTGTAGGCCATCAGTTTGTAGAAGTAGCGCGCCACGGCTTCCGTCAGGCGCGAACCCTTGCCGAGCTTCGCTTCCTCGGCGCGCACCTGGTCCACGAAGGACTTGTACTTCGCTGCGTAGGCGGCGTTCTGGTAGGCGGTGAGCAGCGCGATACGACGCGTGATGACGTCGTCCAGGCTCTCGCTGCGCTTGAACTCGATCACCTGCGCGGGCGTCACCAGCTTCTTCACGGAAGCCAGGTCGTGCGCGGCGCTGCGGCCCCAGTGGAAGGCGGCCTTGTTGAAGGCCACCGACACGCCATTCAGCTCGATCGCCTTGAGCAGCGAGCTTTCCTGCAGCGGCACGCGGCCCTTCTGGAAGGCGTAACCCAGCATGAACATATTGGTCGCGATCGCGTCGCCCATCAGCGCGGTGGCGATCTGGCCGGCGTCGACGAAGTCGACGTTCGGTGCGCCGCAAGCCTGCAGGATGGCGCCGCGCGAACCTTCGGCCGGGAACTGCCAGTCCGGGTTCTTGACAAAAGCCGCGGTGGTGGCGCCGGTCGAATTGACGGCGGCCCAGGTGCGGCCTTCACCCATGCGCGACAGCGCGTCGCGGCTGGCGGTCACGATCTGGTCGCAGCCGATCACCAGGTCGGCGCTACCGGTGCCGACGCGGGTCGAGTGCAGGTCGGCCTGGCGTTCGGCCAGGCGCACATGCGACATCACCGGGCCGCCCTTCTGGGCCAGGCCCGACTGGTCGAGCACCAGTGCGCCCTTGCCTTCCACGTGGGCCGCCACGGCCAGGATCTGGCCAACGGTCACCACGCCGGTGCCGCCCACGCCGGCGATCAGGATGCCGAAGGGATCGGCGACCGACGGGATGCTCGGCATCGGCAGTTCAGGCGGGGTGCTTTCTGCCGTCGCCGCTTTCTTGGGCTTCTTCAAACCGCCGCCTTCGACGGTCACGAAGCTCGGGCAGAAGCCGGAGACGCACGAAAAATCCTTGTTGCACGAGGACTGGTTGATCTGGCGCTTGCGGCCCAGTTCCGTTTCCAGCGGCTCGACCGACAGGCAGTTCGACTGCACCGAGCAGTCGCCGCAGCCTTCGCACACGGCTTCGTTGATGACGGCGCGCTTGGCCGGGTCGGGGAACTCGCCTTTTTTCCGGCGGCGGCGCTTCTCGGAGGCGCAGGTCTGGTCGTAGATCACGGCCGACACGCCCGGCATCTCGCGCAGTTCCTTCTGCACGTCCATCAGCTCCGAGCGATGACGCACGGTGACGCCTTCGGCCCAGGCGTAATCGTCCGGATATTTTTCCGGCTCGTCGGTGACGACGATGATCGGGCGCACGCCTTCGGCGGCGATCTGGCGCGTGATCATGCCCGGATCGAGCGGACCGTCGACGTTCTGGCCGCCGGTCATCGCGACCGCGTCGTTGTACAGGATCTTGTAGGTGATGTTGACCTTCGCCGCCACTGCTGCGCGGATCGCCAGGATGCCCGAGTGGAAGTAGGTGCCGTCGCCCAGGTTCACGAACACGTGCTTCTCATCGGTGAACGGCGACTGGCCGATCCAGGTCGTGCCTTCCGCGCCCATGTGGGTGAAGGTGGAGGTCTCGCGGTCCATCCACAGCACCATGTAGTGGCAGCCGATGCCGGCCATGGCGCGCGAACCTTCCGGCACCTTGGTCGAGCTGTTGTGCGGACAGCCCGAGCAGAAGTACGGGATGCGGTCGGTTTCCGGATTCGCCTTGGCCGGGATGTTCTTCAGCACCAGCTCTTTCGCCTCGAGGTAGGCGATACGTTCCTTGACGCGCTGCTCGACCGGGTGGCCGGCGCAGTAATGCGAGATGCGCGAAGCGATGGCGCGCGCGATCTGGGCCGGGTTCAGCTCATAGGTCGCCGGCAGCAGCCAGTCGCCGTGGCCCATGCGGTCCTTGTTGCTCCACTCGCCGGTGTCGTCGAACTTGCCCACCACGCGCGGACGCTCGCTGTCCGGCAGGTTGTACAGGGCTTCCTTCAGCGCGTACTCCATCACCTGGCGCTTTTCTTCGACCACCAGGATCTCGTCCAGGCCGCGCGCGAACTCGTGCACGCCTTCCGATTCGAGCGGCCAGGTCATGCCGACCTTGTACAGGCGCAGGCCGATGTCGCGCGCCGCTTCTTCGTCGATGCCGAGGTCGGCCAGGGCCTGGCGGGTATCGACATAGCTCTTGCCGGCGGTGATGATGCCGATCTTCGGCTTCGGGCTGTCCCAGATGATGCGATTCAGTTTGTTCGCGCGCGCATAGGCCAGCGCGGCATACCACTTGAAGTTGCTCATGCGGACTTCCTGATCCAGCACGGCGTCCGGCCAGCGGATGTTCAGGCCACCGGCCGGGACTTCGAAGTCGGTCGGCAGCGCGATCTGGACACGGTCCGGGTCGAGGTCGACCACCGCGCCCGATTCGATGATGTCGGTGACGCACTTCATCGACACCCACAGGCCGGTGTAGCGGCTCATGGCCCAGGCGTGCAAGCCGTAGTCGATGTATTCCTGCACCGAGGACGGGTACAGCACCGGGATGCCGCAGTGGGTCAGGATGTGGTCGGACTGGTGCGCGGTGGACGAGGACTTGGCCGCATGGTCGTCGCCGGCCAGCACCAGCACGCCGCCGTGCTTCGAGGAGCCGGCATTGTTGCCGTGCTTGAAGACATCGCCGCAGCGGTCCACACCCGGGCCCTTGCCGTACCACATGGCGAAGACGCCATCGTACTTGGCGTCCTTGTACAGGTTGGTCTGCTGGGTGCCCCAGACGGCGGTCGCCGCCAGGTCTTCGTTCATACCCGGGTGGAACTTGACGTGGTGGGCGTCGAGGTGCTTCTTCGCCTTCATCGCGGTCTGGTCGACCGAGGTGACCGGCGAGCCGCGGTAGCCGGTGATGTAGCCGGCGGTGTTCAGGCCCGCCTGCAGGTCACGCTCGCGCTGGAGCATCGGCAGCCGGATCAGGGCCTGGGTGCCGGTCATGAACGCGCGGCCGCGTTCGAGCGTCCACTTGTCGTCGAGGGTGATGTCGTGCTGCGGCTGCGCCAGGTCGGCGCGCTCGATGGGTGCGTTCATGGGTGTCTCCGTCAACTTTCGCCTGGAATGCAGGGCGCGCTGGGCTCTTGGTGGCCATCTGGTCGCTCCGGCAAGCTGCACAGTATAGTCCTGCCCATCAAGCATTAAATTCCAAACAATTCCCCCCGCCGCTCAATTTGCGCAATAAAATTGCCGTGTTCGCGAATCTACCGAGGAAACCATGTCAAAAATCGAGCTCGACAAGACTGACCGCAAGATCCTGTCGGTCCTCCAGACCGACGGCCGGCTGTCGAACCAGGACGTGGCCGAGCGCGTCAACCTGTCCCCTTCCCCCTGCCTGCGCCGTATCAAGCGCCTGGAAGAAGCGGGCGTGATCCGCCAGTATGTGGCGCTGGTGGACCCGGACAAGATCGGGCTGGGGTTGCTGGCCTATGTGAACGTGCGCCTGGAAAAACACAGCGAAGTAGCGGGCGGCGCACGCGGCACGCCGGGCTTGCCGGCAACTTCTCCGCGCAATGACTTCGCGATCTCGGTCGGCACCTGGCCGGAAGTGGTGGCCTGCTATGCCATGACCGGGGAAATGGATTTCCTGCTGCGCGTGCACGTGGAAGACATGGACCACTTCTCGCGCTTCATGATGGGGACGCTGCTGAAGCATCCGGCGGTGCTGGATGTGAAGTCGAGTTTTGCGTTGCAGAGGATTAAGGAGACGACGGCGTTGCCGGTGGTGGGGTGAGGCCGGGTCTCTGCATCGACACTACCTGCGCCCTCCTTCACCTTCAGCAGTAAAACCGTCATTCCGGCGAAGGCCGGAATCCAATTGTGTGTGCACACCTAGGTGTAGGCATAAGACCGTGGAGCGCAACGAACTTGGATTCCCACCTCCGCGGGAATGACGGTTTTAAGGTCAGTGGAAAAAGTACGTTAGCGGTGTGCGTCGATTCGAACCGACGTCACTTCTTCGGCGTCAACCACTTCACCGCCGCCCTGGCATTCGCCTTGACCGTGTAATCAATCACCGCCCACTGCTCCTCGATCGCCTCCGCCATCACGCTGGCCGGGCTGGGCGGCGGCAGCTGCAGGTAGGCATCCGCCTCGCCGTACTCGCGCTTGATCTCCATCCCCGCCTTTTTCGCGATATGCATCATGGTCTGGTTCGAGGTCAGGCACTGCATGTAGAGCGTATCCACGTCGGCATTGCGGCAGTGAATGGCCGCTCGCTGGAACAGGCGCGAGCCGACGCCCTGGCCGCGCGCCGACGCCGATACCGACACGCCGAACTCCGCCACCCGCTCCTTCTGGGTCGGCTTGCCCTTGTCCGCCTTGGCGAAGGCCAGGTGCCCCACGCCCACCAGCTGGAACACGCGGTTTACCACGCCGAAAACGATATCGTGGCTGAAGTCGATCTTCTGGACGTACTGGACGATCGCATCGTCCGAAATGACGTTGCCAAAGCGCAGCAGGCGGTCGCTGTCGTCCAGCGCCAGGAAGTGGCGCAGGATGCGGCGGCGGTCGCGCTCGCCCAGTTCCTTGACGAGCACGGTCGGGCGCCCGGGTTTCCCCCTGATGCCTTTCAGCCAGCGCGTCAGCGAATTGTCGAGCATGGGTGCGGTCCTTTGGTGCAGTGCAGCATAAACCGCATTGTAGCGGATTCTGCTATTGCGCGCCGTCCTTGACCGGCACCGTCCACTGCGCCGCAGGGCTGACCACGAACACGCCCTTGCCCGCCTGCTTGGCCTCGTACATCGCCTTGTCGGCTTCGGCCAGCAGCGCCGCCGAGCCGCGCGCTGCGCCCAGGTGGCCGCGCGCGCTGGAGATGCCGATACTCGCCGAGATGCTGACCGGATTGCCGTCCGCTTCGGTGACCGATTTGATCTGGTCGAGCGCCAGCTGGGCCACGCGCAATGCGCCTTCGCGCGACGCGACGTCTTCCAGCATGATGACGAATTCGTCGCCGCCCAGGCGCGCCAGCGCATCCTCGGCGCGCAGCTTTTCCTGGACTCGGCGCGCCACCATCTGCAGCACCAGGTCGCCGGTGGCGTGGCCATAGGTGTCGTTGACCGCCTTGAAGCCGTCCAGGTCGATGAACATGATCACCACCACCGAGTCGCGCCGGGTGGCGCGGGCCAGGGCGCGTTCGAGCAGGCGGGTCAGCTGGCGGTAGTTGATCAGGCCCGTCAGGCTGTCGTGCTGGGCCAGGCGCTCGAGCTGCTTGGATTGCGCTTCCAGCTCGGCGGTGCGCTCGGCGACCCGGTGTTCGAGGTTTTCATTGACCGCCTGCAGGCGGTGGTTGACCTCGCCGATGATGCGGTAGCTGCGGCGCAGCCGCATGCCGGCATAGGCCAGCAGGAGCAGCAGGAAGGCCGAGTAGGCGAACAGGTAGCCGCGGTAGCGCTCGCGCAGCGCCAGTGCGGCGTCAAAAGTGCGGTCGAACTCGCGCCCCAGGCGGTCGAGCGCCGCGCCGGTCGCGGTGGCGGCGATCTGCGCTTCCAGCCGGTTTTCCAGCGGGCGCTTCTCCAGGATGATGCGCGAGGACTTGATGATGGCGTCCATCTTCTCGACCACGGCCGGCGAAAAGGCGATCTGCTGGGCCGCGATGTCGCCCAGGACCTCGTCGATGCGCGCCGCCAGCGGCGGGCTCGGGGCGACGTTGTAGCGCAGGATTTCGGTCAGCAGCGCGTTCAGCGACGCGTCCAGCCGGACCACCAGGCGCGCCGGCGCCAGCGCGCCTTCGATGCCGCCCAGTTCGGTCTTGAGGTCGGCCACGGCCGGCGGCAGGAAGGTCAGCGCTTCGCGCAGCGGCGGGTTGTGGCGCGCGAACTGGGCGGTGATGAGCTCCTTGCGCTGCATGGCGTCACGCAGCTGGCTGTAGGCGGTGTCGACGGCCGGGCTGGCCGCTTCCGGCACCGCTTCGCCGATGCGCACCAGGAGGTCCTGCATGCGCGGCAGCTGGGTGGTCAGCTGGGCCGTGGCCGGGGCGCGGCCGATGTGGGCGCGCAGGATGTTGGCGTCCCATTCGGCGTCGAGCTTTTCCAGCTCGCGCAGGTTGAGCATCACGTCGTTGCGGACCTCGGGATCGGTCCCTTCCGAACGTATGTAGAAAAAGGCGAGCAGCAAGGCCAGCACCAGCACCGCCAGGCCGGCGAGTTGCAGGCGGCGACGCGGTTTCAAGCTCGCTACGCGCTGCGCCAGCACGGCAACCATCTTGTCCTCCGTTACATCTTTACGTTATCCGGAGAGCATAGCAAAACGCGGCGCTTGGGTCGTGCACGGTACGGCGATGCTGCCTGCGCGTCTAACCTATGGCTGATTGAACGCGCGGTCAACGGAGTCGACCTCCCTACGGTTCTCTCAGTGCCGCCTTGACCGCCGAGACCCGCGCCGCATGCACGGCTTCGGGGATTTTCTCTTTGGCGTCGGCATAGCGCGCCGCCACTTCGCCGGCGTTCACGGCGCGCGCCGCGTCCAGGGCGCGCAGCAGGTAGGGACGCTGCGGATAGTCCTGGTGGCGCATCGGGTGCTCCTCGTGCCCGCGTCCGCGCGCATCGCATTCGGAGGCGAGCAGCATCTGGGCGAAGCGCTCCGGCTTGCGGAAGGCGTCGCAGCGTTCGAACAGGGTGACGATGGTGTTGGCACGCAGCTCCAGCGCGCGGCTGACGTTGCCGTGCTCGCGCGCCGTCATCTGCGCCAGGTCGCGGCATTCGTTGGGCACCCTCAGGCGCTTGCACACCTGCGTTACCAGCTTCATGCCGATGAATTCGTGGCCGTGGTGGGCCGGCCAGGTCTCACTCGGGGTCGCGCCCTTGCCCAGGTCGTGCACCAGGGCGGCGAAGCGCACTTCCAGCGGCAGATGCTGGGAAGCCGCATAGTCGATCACCAGCATGATGTGCACGCCGGTGTCCACTTCCGGATGGTGCGCCGGCGGCTGCGGCACGCCCCACAGGGCATCGAGTTCGGGCAGGATGCGCGCCAGGGCGCCGCACTCGCGCAGGACAGCGAACATGCGCGAAGGCCGTTCTTCCATCAGGCCGCGCGACAGCTCCTGCCAGACGCGCTCCGGCACCAGGGCGTCGACCTCCCCTGCTTCCACCATGCTGCGCATCAGGGCGAGGGTAGATTCGTGGACGCGAAAATCCGGGAAGCGCGCGGCGAAGCGCGCCAGGCGCAGGATCCGCACCGGGTCTTCGGCATAAGCGTCGGAGACGTGGCGGAAGATGCGCGCGCGCAGGTCGTCCTGGCCGCGATAGGGGTCGACGATGCTGCCGTCATCGGCGCGCGCCATGGCGTTGATGGTCAGGTCGCGCCGCACCAGGTCGTCCTCGAGGGTGACCTCGGGCGAGGTGTGGAACACGAAGCCGTGGTAGCCGGGGGCGGTCTTGCGTTCGGTGCGGGCCAGCGCGTATTCCTCGTGCGTCTCGGGGTGCAGGAAGACCGGGAAGTCCTTGCCGACCGGGCGGAAGCCCAGGTCCAGCATCTGTTCGGGGGTGGCGCCGACCACCACGTGGTCGCGGTCCGTTACCGGGCGTCCCAACAGCTCGTCGCGCACGGCGCCGCCGACCACGTAACTGCGCATGCTTACTCCTGCGGCAGGTCGAGGTCGTGCGCCGGCGTTGGGTCACTCTCGCGCATCGCTTCGTCGACCCAGCGCGCCACCGCCGGGTGGGCCAGCACGCGGTCGCAATAGGCCTGCAGCGCCGGCGCCAGCGCCACGCCATAGGTCTTGAAGCGGGTCACCACCGGCGCGTAGAAGGCGTCGGCGATCGAGAAGTCGCCGAACAGGAAGCTGTGGTGGCCGAAGCGCGACAGGCAGTCTTCCCAGATCTCGCAGATGCGGCCGATGTCGGCCTGGGCGCCCGGCGTGCGCCCGCGGCCCGGCAGGCGCGCCTGGATGTTCATCGACATCGCGCTGCGCAGCTCGGAAAAGCCCGAGTGCATCTCGGCCACGATCGAACGCGCCAGCGCGCGCGCGGCCACGTCCTGCGGCCACATGTGCTTGTCCGGGAACTGCTCGGCCAGGTATTCGATGATGGCCAGGCTGTCCCAGATCGTCATCTCGCCCGCCAGCAGCACCGGCACCCGGCCCGCGTGCGAATAGCGCGCGATGTTGGCGGCGGTATCGGGCTTGTCCAGCAGGACGCGGATCTCGGTGAACGGAATCCCGAAGGCGACCGCCGCCACCCAGGGCCGCATCGACCACGACGACACGTTCTTGTTGCCGATGACGAGGGTCAGGCCCGGCTGGCGGGCTGCTTCGAGCGTGGAAGACAGGGTCGGGTCGAGTTCGATGGTCTGCATGGTGTCCTGTAGAGAATACGGTATGAGAAATCAGCGGCCGGCGTGCTCGCGGTAGTCGTCCAGTCCCCTGGGCGCGGCCAGGTAGTGCGGCGCGGCGGCTTCGAGCGACGTCAGCTTGATTCCCAGCGCCTCCGCTGTCAAGGCTTGTGTTTGCGGATCGACCACATTATCCGTCTTCATCGTGGCGAGCTTGTCGCGGCTGATCATCGGCTCGCCCGGCAGCAGCTCGAACAGCCTGGCCTCCAGGCGCGCCGCCCAGTCGGGCAGCTCCAGCACGTGGCGCTCGTGGCCGGCATAGCGCCCGGCCAGGTGCACCAGTTCGGCCAGGGTATAGACCTGCGGACCGCCCAGTTCGATGTCGGCGCCGCGCGTGCGCGGTTCGCGCAGGGCCAGGGAAAAAGCTGCGGCGACGTCTTCCACGTACACCGGCTGCAGGCGCGCCTGCGCGCAGGCCAGCGGCAGCACCGGCAGGCGCCGCTGCAAGTTGGCGAACACGGTCAGGAAGTGGTCGCCCGGCCCGAACACGATCGAGGGGCGGAAGACGGTGGCCGTCACGCGCGGCTCGCTGCGCGCAGCCAGTTCGCCATCGGCCTTGGAGCGCTGGTACATCGAGGCTCGGTGGCCGGCGCCGAGCGCGCTCATGTGCAGGTAGCGGGGCACGCCCGCATCGAGGCAGGCTTGCACGATGCGGCGCGGCAGCTCCACGTGCAGCTGCCGGAAGACCTGTCCGTAGGGCTCGCCGTGGCCGCCGTGCAGCACGCCGACCAGGTTGATCACCACGCTGCACCCGTCCACCAGGCGCCGTAGTGCGGCATCGTCGTGGATGTTGCCGAGTTCCAGGTCGAGGTAGGGTAAGGTGGTGAGGTGCTTGGCGCTTTCGTAGTGGCGCGCCGCCACCCGCGTGCCGACGCCGTCGCCCGCCAGGCGCGCCAGCAGGTGGCCGCCGATAAAACCCGTCCCTCCGATGACCGCCACGTTCTGTTCGCGCATGGTCACCTCCTCGTGCTGTTACGACACTCCTCAGGGCAGGATGGCAGAGCGCTCGCGCGGCTGTACAGGACGCACGCGGGTGCGGATCGACTGCGGCTTGTTCTCGAACACGGCAGCGTAGTTGGTGGCATTGGCCAGCACGTTGCGCACGTAGTTGCGGGTCTCGGAGAACGGAATCGACTCGACGAAGATCGCGCCTTCCATCGGCTGGTCGAGCAGGCCACGCCAGGTACGCGCACGGCCGGGGCCGGCGTTGTAGGCGGCCGTGGCCAGGATTTCGTCGCCATCAAAGTTCAACAAGACCATGTTCATGTAGTTCGCACCGAGCGTGATATTGGTCCGCAGGTCGTTCAGCATGCCGTGCACGAAGTTATCCATCCCGATCTTGGCCGCCACCCATTTACCGGTGGCTGGCATCACCTGCATCAGGCCGGAGGCGCCGACGCCGGAGCGCGCATCGCTGATGAAGCGCGACTCCTGGCGGATCAGGCCGTAGACCCAGGCCTTGTCCAGGCCCAGGCCCTGCGCGGTCGGACGCAGGACGTCCAGGTGCGGCGCCGGAAAACGCTGGGTGTAGTCGAGTTCGGTACGGGTGCGCAACGAAGTCTCGACCGTGCGGTCGAGCAAGTCGTTGCGGCGAGCGAGTTCGCCGGCGGCCAGCAACTGACGGTCAGACATGCCGCGCAGCCCCCAGTTCCATTCGCGGTTGCCTTCCGCGCGCAGGCGCAGGGCGTAGAACTTGAGCGCGCGCTGCAGGCTCGCGTTGGCATTCACCGAGGCCAGTTCTTCGTTGCTGATCGGAAGGGCTGGCGGCGGCGCCACCACTTGCCTGCCGAGGTCGTCCAGCGCCAGCTGGCCGTAGAAATTGTGCTGGCTGGCGATGCGCTCCAGGGCGGCGGTGGCTTCCACCATGCGGCCATCCTGCTTGTCGGCGCGCGCCAGCCAGTAGACCCAGGTATTCTCGGCGCGCAAGTTGGGCGGCATGGCTTCGATGGTGGCGCGCACCTGCTTCCAGTCGCCGCGGCGCAGGGCGATGCGGGTTTTCCACTGCAGCTGCTCGTTGGTCAGTTGCACGCCGTTGGTACGCTGCCAGTAGTTGTAGGCGTCGGGCGACAGGGCGATCGAGGCCGCATGCGCGATGCTGGCCCAGCCGACGGCGCGTTCTTCAAGGCTCAGTTTCGGGCTGTTCTTTTCCAGCGCCACCGTGGCCAGCTTGAGGCTGGTGCGCGCCATGCGGCCGACCGCGACCAGGTAGATGGCGCGCTCGGCGCGGGTCTTGCCGAGGCCGCGCGCCATCGCGACAGCCGGCACGTCCACCGCCTGGGCGGCGCGGGTGTCGGAGGCGCCCAGCAGCAGCGCGATGCGGCGCGCCGGACCGGTGGCGTCTGCTTCGCCCGCCAGGCGCAGCTGCCAGTACAAATCCGCCTCGGTAAACTGGCCGGTCTGCACCAGCTGCCCGGCCAGCGCGGCGCAGGCTTCGCCGTAGCCGGCTGGATTGACCAGCAGCGAGCGCGCCTCCTGCCCCACCTGCTCGCCGCGCATGGCGCGCGCCAAGAGGGAGTAACAGCGGATCTGCAGGTTGTCGCCGCGCGCCAGCTGGCCCGCTTCGCGCTCAAAAGTGGCGAAGTCGCGGCGCCGGCCAAGATCGAGCAGCCATTCGGTGCGCAGCTGCTCGGCGATGGCCGTGCCCTCGTGGCGGCGCAGCAGCTCGCGGATCTCCTCGGCCGTGGCGTCGCGCATCCGGGTTTTCAGACGATAATAGTCGACGTAGGACGCCAGCGGATAGCTCGGCGGCAGGCGCGATGCGAGGGCATTCACGCGCGCGGCGTCGTTCTGGCGCGCAGCTTCGCGCAGCAGCATGAAGGTGTCATCGTCGGCGCGGTTGTCCACCGCGGGCGCTCCTGGAACGGAGGGGGCGCCGGCCGGCACCGGGGGAACGGCCTGGACCGGCTGGGCGGCCGGCGGAGCATCAGGCGCGGACTCGGCGCGGGCTATGCCCGGGCTCAGCGTCCACGAAGAAAATACAAAGGCAAGGGCGACCGGCAGGGAGCCGGTTGTCAATCTCGATTGAAACATCCACAACTCTCAAAGTACGCTGCATTCAAACCATGACCGGCGAATCAAGAATACCATGTGCCCCCGGGCTACTGCCAGACGCTGGCGCAAGCGCCATGCTCGATAAACCACAGTTGCGCCGCATGCTCAAGGAACGGCGCCGCGCCATCGACCACGCGACCAAGCTCGCTTGGGACGACCGCATCGGCGCGCGGGTGCTCGCGTGGTGGCAGGCCAGCCCGGGCAGCGTGCTCGGTGTCTATTGGCCGCTGGCAGGCGAACCCGACTTACGTCCAGCCTACGCGGAATTGGCCGAGGCGGGCGTACGGCTGGCTCTGCCTGTCGTGCTGGCGCGCGACGCGGCCCTCGGTTTTGCCGAGTGGGTGCCGGGGGAAGCAACCGTGGCGGACAGCCTGGGCGTGGCGGTGCCGGCCGAGCTGCGGATGGTGGAACGGCCGGATGCGCTGCTGGTGCCGTGCCTGGGTTTCGATGCGCGCGGCTACCGGCTGGGGTATGGGGGTGGGTTCTATGACCGGACCCTGGCGGCGGAGCCGAGGCCGCGCACGCTCGGCATCGCGTATGCCTTCCAGCTGGCCACGTTCGAGATCGGGGAGTACGACATTCCACTGGACGCCATGGTGACCGAGGTCTAAGTCCAACGCGCGCGGCTGCCGGGGACCCCACGCTATAATCGGCATATGCACAAGCTCGTCAGACGGCACATGCTGTGGGTCTGGGTTGCCATGCTGGGCGTCCTGTTCAGCGCCCTGGCGCCGGCCTTGTCGCATGCGATGCCCTCCTCCGCGCCGCTGCTCGACACCGTCCAGGTCTGCACCATGGAGGGCATGCAGACCATTGTGGTCGACAAAGAGCAGCCTTTCGGCGCCGGCTCCTCCCATCCGTTCGAGCACTGTCCCTATTGCGCACTCCACGGCGGCGCAAGCCTGCCGCCGCCCTCCGCCGGCCTCACGCTGACCCTGCTTCCCCTGGGCGAGGTGCGCCCGCCCCTGTTCTACCAGGTCGCCCGCCCGCTGTTCACCTGGAGCACGGCGAACCCACGCGCGCCGCCCTCGCAAGACTGATCCACCACCATGGACGGCGCTTGACGTGCGCCGATATCGGTTCCAACGAGGAGTTTCACCATGAGTCAAGTTCCAGGCGCCGGCGTATCCGCTTCCAGCCTGTACCGCCGCATCTGGCGCTGGCATTTCTTTGCCGGCCTGTTTTGTCTTCCTTTTATCTTCCTGCTGGCCCTGACGGGCGCGGCTTACCTCTTCAACAAGCAGATCGACGACCTCGTCTATGCCGATCTGCTGATGCGGCCGCCGGCTTCGGTGCAGGCCACTGTGCCGGCTAGTACGCTGGTCGCCAATGCCGTTGGCGCCGCTAACGGTGTCGCGCGCGCCCTCTACTTGCCGGTGGATGCGCAGCATGCGGTCCAGGTCGACGTACGCCAACCCGACGGCGCCCTGCGCCAGGTCTTCCTCGATCCGGCGAACGGGCGCGTGCTCGGCAGCATGGACGAGTCCGACCGCATCATGGGCCTGGTCAAGCGCATTCATTCGCTGAGCGTTGCCGGGGACGCGGGCAATGTCCTGATCGAGATCGTGGCCGGCTGGGTGATCGTGCTGGTGATCACCGGCGCCTACCTGTGGTGGCCGCGCGGCCGGAGCCAGGGCGTGCTGGCGATCCGGCCCGGCGCCAGCGGCCGGGTCTGGTGGCGCGACCTGCATGCCGTGACCGGCGCCTTCGGGGCCGTCGTCATCCTGTTCCTGGCGCTGACGGGCATGCCCTGGTCGATCGTCTGGGGCAAGCAGGTCAATGGCTGGGTCAACGCGCACGGGCTCGGCACGCCGGCCGCGATGCGCGGCGGCGGCGCGCGTTCGCAGTTGCCGATGGCGGCGCTGGGCGAAGTGCCGTGGAGCGCCGAACAGCGGCCCCTGCCCGCTTCCAGCGACGAGCACGCCGGACACGGAGAGCATGCGCAGCATGGACAGACGGCGACTGCGCAGGTGCCGGCTTCGACAGGTATCGGTGTCGACCGCGCGGTGGCGCTGTTCGCAGCAAGCGGCCTCGACGGCGGCTACCGCCTCATGCTGCCCCAGGGTCCGCAGGGCGTGTACAGCGCGGTACGGCTGCGCTCGGCCGAGGACAGCCAGCGCGTGGTCCATCTCGACCAGTACAGCGGCAAGGTATTGCAGGATCTCGGGCCTGGCGACGCGGGGGCGGTGGCGCGCGTGACCGACTGGGGCATCAGCGTGCACCAGGGAATCGAATACGGCTGGGCGAACCAGTTGCTGATGCTGTTCGGCTGCCTGGCGCTGATGCTGTCCTGCGTCAGCGGAGTGGTGATGTGGTGGAAGCGCCGGCCGGCGGGCCAGCTGGCCGCGCCGCGGCGCAAGGAAGGCGAGCGCCTCGCCTTCGGTGTGCTGGCGATCGCCATCGGCCTCGGGCTCGTGTTCCCCCTGCTGGGGGCCTCGATGGTCGTGGCGGCCCTGGCCGACTTCCTGTGGGGCCGCATCCGGAAACCCGGCGCGGCCCTGCAGGCCTCCTGAGGCTTATTTCACCAGCCGTTGCCAGATGGCGGTGGTCGCCGCCGCTTGGTTCATGCTGTAGAAATGCAGGCCCGGCGCGCCGCCGGCCAGCAGGCGTTCGCACAGGCTAGTGACCACATCCAGGCCGAAGGCCTTGATCGAAGCCGAATCGTCGCCGAAGCTGGCCAGCTTGTTGCGCACCCAGCGCGGGATCTCGGCGCCGCACATGTCCGAGAAGCGCATCAGCTGCGTGTAGTTGGTGATCGGCATGATGCCCGCCACCACCGGCACGTCTACGCCCAGCTTGCGCGCATTGTCGACGAAGTCGAAGTAGGCGTCCGCGTTGTAGAAGTACTGGGTAATGGCGGCGTTCGCGCCGGCCTGCACCTTGCGGGCAAACGCCTGCAGGTCGTCCTGCGGCGAGCGTGCCTGCGGGTGCATTTCCGGATAGGCCGCCACTTCGATGTGGAACCAGTCGCCGGTTTCCTTGCGTATGAACTCGACCAGCTCGTTGGCGTAGCGGAATTCACCGCCGGCGCCATAGCCGCTCGGCAGGTCGCCGCGCAGGGCCACGACGCGGCGGATGCCGTTGTCCTGGAACTGCTGCAGGATCGCGCGCAGCGATTCGCGGCTGCCGCCCACGCAGGACAGGTGCGGCGCGGCCTGGTGGCCTTCGGCCTTGATCTCGAGCACGGTCTGCAGGGTGCCCTGCTGGGTGGTGCCGCCGGCACCAAAAGTCACCGAGAAATACTTCGGCTGGAGCTCGGCCAGCTTCTGGCGGACGGCGCGCAGTTTCTCCGCGCCTTCATCGGTCTTCGGCGGGAAGAACTCGATACTGAAATTAGGAGTTTCCATCTTTGTCTTTGAGGAGCAAGGTAGAAAGCGCCCACGAAATGATGCTGTACAAAATCGCTGCAATGAAGGCCGAGCCGAATCCCCGGACGTCGAAGCCTTCGATCCAGTGCGACACCAGCCAGAACAGGAAGGCGTTGATCACCAGGATGAACAGGCCCAGCGAGACCACCGTCACCGGCAGGGTCAGGATCACCAGCACGGGACGGATCAGGGTGTTGACCAGTCCCAGCACGAGCGCGGCGATCAGCGCGGTCGTGAAATTGGTGACGACGACGGAAGACATCAGGAACGGCAAGGCCATCAGGGCCACGGCATTGGTCAGCCAGGTAACAAGCAAGCGCATCGCATCGACTTTCGTGGAACGCGGGTGCTTCTCAGCACGAGAAACACCCGGCTGTTGAAAAAACGGGCGCTGTAGAAGCGCCCGCATCGACTACCAAGGATTAGTAACGGTAGTGGTCCGGTTTGTACGGACCTTCTTTGCTCACCGAGATGTAGGCGGCCTGCTCTTCGGTCAGCGTGGTCAGCTGGGCGTTGAGCTTCTTGAGCTGCAGGCGGGCGACCTTTTCGTCCAGGTGCTTCGGCAGGGTGTAGACGCCGACCGGGTACTTGGCGGTGTTGGCGAACAGTTCGATCTGGGCGATGGTCTGGTTCGCGAACGACGAGCTCATCACGTACGACGGGTGGCCGGTACCGCAGCCGAGGTTCACCAGGCGGCCTTCGGCCAGCAGGATGATGCGCTTGCCATCCGGGAAGATCACGTGGTCGACCTGCGGCTTGATGTTTTCCCACTCGTACTTCTTGAGCGCGGCGACTTCGATCTCGTTGTCGAAGTGACCGATGTTGCAGACGATGGCCTGGTCCTTCATCTTGAGCATGTGCTCTTCGGTGATGACATGGTAGTTGCCGGTGCAGGTAACAAAAATGTCGCCGTGTTCGGCAGCGTAGTCCATGGTCACGACGCGGTAGCCTTCCATCGCGGCCTGCAGGGCGCAGATCGGGTCGATCTCGGTGACCCACACTTGCGCCGACAGCGCGCGCATGGCCTGGGCCGAGCCCTTGCCCACGTCGCCGTAGCCGGCGATCACGGCGATCTTGCCTGCGATCATGACGTCGGTCGCGCGCTTGATGCCGTCCACCAGCGATTCGCGGCAGCCGTACAGGTTGTCGAACTTCGACTTGGTGACCGAGTCGTTGACGTTGATTGCCGGGAAGGCCAGCTTGCCTTCCTGGTGCATCTGGTACAGGCGGTGCACGCCGGTGGTGGTTTCTTCGGTCACGCCCAGGATGCACGGCAGACGCTTCGAATACCAGGCCGGATCACGCGCCAGGCGGCCCTTGATCGAGTTGAACAGGCAGATCTCTTCTTCCGAGCCCGGCTTGTCCAGCACCGAGATGTCCTTTTCCGCGCGCACGCCCAAGTGCAGCAGCAGGGTGGCGTCGCCGCCGTCGTCCAGGATCATGTTGGCGTGGTTGTCACCCGGCCATTCGAAGATGCGGTGGGTGTATTCCCAGTACTCGTCCAGGGTTTCGCCCTTGACGGCGAACACCGGGGTGCCGACCGAGGCGATGGCAGCGGCGGCGTGGTCCTGGGTCGAGTAGATGTTGCACGATGCCCAGCGCACTTGCGCGCCGAGGGCTTCCAGGGTGCGGATCAGGACCGCGGTCTGGATGGTCATGTGCAGCGAACCGGCGATGCGTGCGCCTTTCAGTGGCTGGGCAGCGGCGTATTCCTCGCGGATCGCCATCAGGCCCGGCATTTCGGTTTCTGCAATGCGGATTTCCTTCTCGCCCCAGCTGGCCAGGGAGATGTCTGCTACGTGGAAATCGTTGAGGTCTTTGAGTACGGCGCTCATCACGCCCTCCTTTCAATGGTTGAAAAAAGTAACGTGAGCGCAGTTGCTGATATCCGAGCCTGGCGAAGATGGGAATCTTCGTCGCAACGCTCCTCGGAATTCATAAGTTTAACACGGGTGGCGGCGGGTGTGGCCGGCAGCGTTGTTTGGGAATGCTTTGGGTTGTGGTGCAAGGATGCGTCGTAGTGTGCTGCGAAATTGGGTTCCGGCCTTGAACTGCCACAAGAAAGTTGGACAGCTATTGTCCACTTTCGAGGGGTAGATGGTTAAGTACACAAAAGAGATCAAGCTCAGGGTCATCAAGCAATATCTGGAGGGGCAGCTAGGCTATCGATGGAGAGCTTCTTCGCCGTGCTCAAGACCGAATGCTTCCACGGGCAGAGCTTTACTGACGCGAAGGCACTACGAGCCACGATCGATGAATACATCGGGTATTACAATACCAAACGCATCAGTACCGCCTTGGGCGGCCTGACCCCGCTTCAATGCAGGGGCAAGCACGCTCAGGCTACATAAAACAGATGTCCAACTTTTGTGTGGCAGTTCACCTTCGCCGGAACGACGGCTCATCGTTAAGTGGTACTGTCAGCACGTCGTCCCGGCGCAGGCCGGGACCCAAGTTCAGGTGCGCACCACAAGGCACGCACTGACCACTAATTACGCCAGACCCGCCTCAGCACGCAGCAGCGCCGCCTTGTCGGTGCGCTCCCAGCTGAACTCCGGCTCTTCGCGGCCGAAGTGGCCGTAGGCCGCGGTCTTGCAGTAGATCGGGCGCAGCAGATCCAGCATCTGGACGATGCCTTTCGGGCGCAGGTCGAAATGCTGCATCACCAGCTGGGCGATCTTCTCGTCCGAGATGACGCCGGTGCCTTCGGTGTACACGGTGATGTTGATCGGACGCGCCACGCCGATCGCGTAGCTGACCTGCACCTGGCACTGGCGCGCCAGGCCGGCGGCCACGACGTTCTTGGCGACGTAGCGGGCGGCGTAGGCTGCCGAGCGGTCGACCTTGGACGGATCCTTGCCCGAGAACGCGCCGCCGCCGTGCGGGGCTGCGCCGCCGTAGGTGTCGACGATGATCTTGCGGCCGGTCAGGCCGCAGTCGCCCTGCGGGCCGCCGATGACGAAGCGGCCGGTCGGGTTGACCAGGAATTTGGTGTCCTGCAGCCACTCGCGCGGCAGGGTCGGCTTGATGATCTCTTCGATGACCGCTTCTTCGATCTGCGAGTGCGTCACGTCCGGGTGGTGCTGGGTGGACAGCACGACGGTGTCGACCGACACCGGGCGGCCATCGACGTAGCGCAGGGTGACCTGCGACTTGGCGTCCGGGCGCAGCCATGGCAGGCGGCCGTCCTTGCGCAGCTGCGACTGGCGCTCGACCAGGCGGTGCGAGTAATAAATGGCGGCCGGCATCAGTTCCGGGGTCTCGTCGCAGGCATAGCCGAACATCAGGCCCTGGTCGCCCGCGCCCTGGTCCAGATCGAGTCCGGCGCCTTCGTCCACGCCCTGGGCGATGTCCGGCGACTGCTTGTCGTAGGCGACCAGCACGGCGCAACCCTTGTAGTCGATGCCGTACTCGGTGTTGTCGTAGCCGATGCGCTTGATGGTATTACGCGCGACCTGGATGTAATCGACGTTGGCGTGGGTAGTGATTTCACCCGCCAGCACCACCAGACCGGTGTTGCACAGGGTTTCGGCGGCAACGCGCGCGCGCGGATCCTGTTCCAGGATGGCGTCGAGGATGGCGTCGGAAATCTGGTCGGCGACCTTGTCGGGATGGCCTTCCGAAACCGATTCGGAAGTGAAGAGGTAGTCGTTGGACATGTAGGCTCCAGTTACTGCTGTGTTTATATACGTGCCGCAGCAACTTTTGCCTGCGACGCTTTAGCGACATTTATATTCCGCTTCGCAAGTTGTCTATTAACTCGGCGGATCCTGCATAAAGTGGTATTTTACGCTTCCTTCGAGAATTTTGCTCTACCACGCCCTCTTCTTTCAACCTTAGTCAATCGCATGTTAGTTTCTTTATTCCGTGCACTATCGGTACTTCCGCTACCGTTTCTGCATGCCCTCGGCGCGGCCCTCGGCTGGCTGGTGTATTTACTGTCCGGCTCCTATCGGCGCCGCCTGCGCGCCAACCTGGCCCAGGCCGGCTATGAACGGCATTTGAACGCCGCCGTGTCCGAAGCCGGCAAGGCCATTATCGAGCTCGCCTTCGTCTGGTGCGCCGATCCCAAGCGCGTGGCGCGCCATGCCAGCGTCGAGAACTGGGAGCTGGTGCAGGAGCGGTTAGACAGCGGCCGCGGCATCGTGTTCCTGACGCCCCACCTGGGCTGCTTCGAAATGACGGCCCAGCAGATCGCGCTGCAGACCGCCCTGACCGTCATGTACCGCCCGCCGAAGAAGAGCGCCCTGAAACCGCTGGTGGAAGGCGCGCGCGCCCGCCACAACCTGAAACTCGCCCCGGCCACCCTGTCCGGCGTGCGCATCCTGGCCAAGACCCTGAAAAGCGGCGAGCCGATCGGCCTGCTGCCGGACCAGGTGCCGCAGGAAGGCGAAGGCGTGTGGGCGCCCTGGTTCGGCCGCACCGCCTACACCATGACCCTGCCCGCCAAACTGGCCCAGCTGGGCAAAGCCGACATCCTGCTGGTCTACGCCGAGCGCTTGCCCCATGGCCGTGGCTATGTGGTGCGCTTCGTGCCCTTCGAGGGCAGCCTGGAAGGCAGCGCCGCGGACCAGGCGGCCTCGATCAACCGCGCGATGGAGCAATTGATCGCGCGCTGCCCGGCCCAGTACTTCTGGAGCTACAACCGCTACAAGCAACCGGAAGGTGTGGCCGGCCCGGAAAGCGAGGCCGCGGCATGAGACTCCTGCTCGGCTTCCTGTGGCTGCTGCACTTCCTGCCGCTGCCCATCCTGGGGCGCCTTGGCGAAGCGGTCGGCAGCCTGATGTTCCTGATCATGGGCAAGCGCCGCCGCATCACCCTGATCAACCTGCGCCTGTGCCTGCCCGAAAAGTCGGAAAGCGAACGTTACGCGATCGCCAAACAGCACTTCCGCGCCTACGCGCGCAGCATCTTCGAGCGTTCGATCCTGTGGTGGGCGCCGGAAGAACGCGTGCGCAGCTATATCCATGTGGAACCCGCCGTGCCGCAGGCCGAGATGGAAGCGGGCCCGACCATCCTGCTGTGCCCGCACTTCGTCTGCCTGGATGTGGCCGGCGTGGCGTCGCGCGTGATCCCGGTGTGCAGCATGTACGTGCCGCAAAAAAACGAAGCCTTCGACAAGCTGCTGCGCCATGGCCGTGAACGCTACGGCCCGGTACGCCTGGTGACGCGCAAGGAAGGCATCAAGCCGATCCTGCGCGCGCTGCGCGACGGCCTGCCCTACTTCATGCTGCCGGACATGGACTTCGGCGAAAAGGATGCGGAGTTCGTGCCCTTCTTCGGCATCCCGGCCGCTACCCTGACCGCACTGGGCCGCATCGCCGCGACCACCGGCGCCAAGGTGATTCCGGTGATCGCCACCTACCTGCCGAACTACCAGGGCTGGCGTGTGCGTTTTTATCCGGCGTGGGAGAATTACCCGGGCGACGACATGGTGGAAGCGACGCGCCGCATGAATGCCTTCATCGAAGAGCGCGTGCGCGAAGCGCCGGCCGAGTATTTCTGGACGCATAAACGCTTCAAGACCCGGCCGCCGGGCGAGCCCTCGTTCTACGACTAATTAAGCTGGGCTAATCTTTTACGGATTTAGTTAAGCAGAACTGAAACAGGCATGAAACTGAAATTCACCAAGATGCATGGCGCCGGCAACGATTTCATCGTCGTCGATGCGATCAACCAGGACGTGAATCTGAGCCCGGAACAATGGCGCCAGTTGGCCAACCGCCGCTTCGGCATCGGGGCCGACCAGATCCTGGTGGTCGAGCGCCCGGCGAGCGAAGGCATCGATTTCCGCTACCGCATCTTCAACAGCGACGGCGGCGAAGTCGAACAGTGCGGCAATGGCGCGCGTGCCTTCGCCCGCTTCGTCAGCGACAAGGGTTTGTCCGGCGAGCGCAGCATCCGTGTCGAGACCATGAAGGGCATTATCGCCCCGCGCCTCGAAGACGACGGCAGCGTCACGGTGGACATGGGCGCCCCGCGCCTGGATCCGGCAGAGGTGCCGTTCGACGCCGCCGGACTGGATGGCCGTGCCGAGGGCGAGGACACGACCTGGCCGCTGTCGGTGGACGGCGACACGGTGTTCGTATCGGTGGTCTCGATGGGCAACCCGCACGCGGTGCAGGTGGTCGAGAACGTCGATACCGCCCCGGTCGAGAGCATGGGTCCGGCAATCGAAACCCACGCGCGTTTCCCGAAGAAAGTGAATGCCGGCTTCATGCAGGTGGTGGACCGCCACCACATCAGGCTGCGCGTATTCGAGCGCGGCGCCGGCGAGACCCTGGCTTGCGGCACCGGCTCCTGCGCCGCCGTCGTGGCCGGCATCCGGCGCGGCCTGCTCGATTCGCCGGTGCGCGTGTCGGCACGCGGCGGTGAACTCAGCATTGCCTGGGCGGGCGACGGCCAGCCGGTTTACCTCAGCGGTCCGGCGGTGACGGTGTTCGAAGGCGAAGTCGAGATCTAAGCAAGGCGCCGCGCGGCCTGGGCCGGCGGCATCTCTCCCAGCGGCAGCAGCGCGGCCGAACGCGCCAGCGCACGCACCAGCGTCGCTTCTCCAGGCCGCAATCCATGTCGGCGCAGCTGCGGCAGCGACCTGACCGGCTCCGGAAGAATCTGCACGGCGGCGCGCACCAGCAGCCACTGCAAGCGCCGCAGCGGTGCCGGCGCAATGGGCGCCGCGGCCATGGTCTGCAGGAATTCGTCGAGCGTATCCGACCCTTGCAGGCGGGGCGCGGTCGCCGCCAGCATCCTCTCCCACTCCAGCCAGCTGCCGGGCGACCCGGTCGCGCCATACAGCAGCGCGGCGGGCCGGCCTTCGGCAAAGGCGGCATCCTTTTCGGCCGCCGACAAACGCCGGATATAGACGTGATAGGCCTCGGTAAAGCCGAAGCCGGCGGTGGCATGCACCCAGTCGAGCAGGTCCGGATCGTTCGCACGGTAGGCCAGGCCGTCGGCCGTGCTGCCTTCCACCCGGCCATGCATCCGCACCACGCGCGCGATCAGCTTTTCGGCCGCGGAACGGGGACCATAGACGGTCATCATGGCGGCGAAGCCGGTACGGCGCAGGCGCATGACGGGGTCGCGCCGGAAGCTGCTGTGCTCCCACACGCCGGCGCGCACCGCGGGTTCGGCCAGCTCGAGCAGCACCGCCGCCACGCCGCCGATGAACAGCGCGACCGGGTTGGCGAACACCTGCCAGGCCACGCCGTCAAGCGGCGCCAGCGCCGGCTCGCCCGCCGGCTGGCTGAAATCGAAAGCCATGCCGGGAGGCGGCTGCATCAGTTCTCGTATCGACTCCAGCATCGGGACTCCCTGTGCGCTTGACTGCCGGCGCGTTAGCGGCAAGGCTTCGCTTACCAGAACTTCATCGGCACAGCACATGAAGCTGCTTCTTTTCATGGTACTTGCCGCCTGCCCCTGGTTCGCGCAGGCCTGCTCGTTCGCGCCAGGGTACGAGCGATTCACCCCATCTGTCGCCGCGTTCGACGCCAGGATGGATGGCGACCGGACCGCTGTGCTGCCGGCGCCGCAGATCCGCGTCGTTCAGCTCGTGCGGGGAACCGGTGCCGAGGCAGGGATGTGTGGCGACCTGCGACAGCTGACGCTGGAGCTCGACTGGCCGAAGTCCAGTGTCTATCGCTTGAACGAAGTGGGATTCTACTTCCGTGTGGTGGATGGACAGCAGCCGGACCGCATTTTTCCACTGGTACCGATCACCGGAAAGATCACGGGCCAGCGCGCGAAGTTCTTCTTTATCTGGCTCGATGGCCATCCTCCGGCCCAGCTCCCTTTGACGCTCGAGGTCGAGGTGTTCGCCGTGAACAAAGGACTCGAGAGCGGCGCGGCACGCAGGTTTCGCATCAGTGATGCGCGCCGACCCTAAGCGCGACCTTCGCTGTTCGGACAAGCCGGCCGACCAAGGATTCGACTGTCAGTGTGTGTAACTTAGAGATTTCCAGCTACCTAGATGAAACTTTCCCAGAGCGAACGCGAGACCCTGATTGGACCGGCGGCGGTAGGCGTTTTCGTAGGTATCCTCTTCGCAGTCTGCACGGTCGCCTTTGATAGTGAGTACAAAGCACTTCCTGAGACTGACTTGTGGGGAATAAGCGGCCCGATGCTGAGCTTTCTCGGCGGCTTTCTCCTGGCCTTCGTCCCCCTCGGCATGGCGCCTGTACTCATCGGGCGCATCAAGTCTGGCGCCGGAAACAAATACCGTTAATCGACATTTCTGTCAGGGCGCGGGCCGTCCATCAAGCCGCCAGGCCAATGTCTGCGGCCCCCTCGCCTTCTTCTTTGACTGCCGCGCCCACCACAGTACGCAGCCGGTACAGGCGCTGCCGGTAATTCCCCTCCGGCCCCGACGGCCCGCAGTCGATCCCTTCGAACAGGCGCGCGATGCGGTCGAGCGCATGGCGTTCCTGGGCGGTGTCGACCAGCACCAGGCGGCGCTTGCTGCGTCCGTAGCTGGCGCGGATGTCGATCACCAGGCAGTGGCCGTGGTCGGCGGCGGGCACGTCGAGCAACAGGGCTTCCGCGCGCGACAGGCCGAACACCGCCGCCAGTTCCAGCCGCGCCTGCAATAAAGGATGGGAAGCGAGCGCATCCTCATGGCCGGCCAGCAGCGCACCGGTCTCGACATAGGCCGGCGTGGACAGGCGCGGGGCGATCTTGCGCAGCAAGGCCACCGCCTCGGCGCTGCCCTGGGCGGCGGCCTTCTGCAGCCAGTAGACGGCGCGCACGTCGTTGCTCTCGTTCTCGCGGCGCGCGCGCCAGGCGTTGTGGCCGCATTCGAGCTGGGCGTCGCGGTAGCCCATCTCGGCGGCACGCTCCAGATAGCGCTGGGCGTCGGCAACGTTCCGTTGCGAGAATTCGGGCTTGATATAGATGCGCGACAGCGCGTACCAGGCCTGGGCCAGGCCCTGCTCGCCCGCCAGCGTCAGCCAGCGGATCGCCTTCTTGAAATTGGCGGCGCCACCCGCACCGGCGATTCGATGACCGTCGATGTCCATGCGCGCGCAGCGCAGGCCCATCGCCAGCTGGGCGTGGCGGTCGTGTTCGGCCGCGGCGAGCTCCCAGAAGCACAGCGGTTCGCCGGCTGCGGGCGCGAGCCCGTGGCGGGCCACCGCCTCCGCGTGTCCGCCCTCGTCGAGCAGGCGCGCCACGCGCGACAGCAGCATGATGTCGCCCGGCGCCAGCCGGTGCACGCCGTCCTGGCTGGCCGCGGTGTCCACCACGGCGCGCGCCAGCGGAAGCGCACGCGCCAGGTAGTCGTCGCGGTGGCCGGCTTCCCAGGCTTGTTCGAGCACGGCCGACTGGGCCTCGGCCACGCCGCTGTCGGCGGCCCGGCGCAGCCAGCCCTGGGCCGAGACCGGGACCGGGCCGGTCGCGGCTGGCCGTGCCGGCGCGGCGTCGCGGCGCCGTGCCAGCAGCCATTGCGCCTCGGGGAAACCGGCGCGCGCGGCGTCCTCCAGCGCGTGCAGGGCCTTGGCCAGCAGGGGCAGCTCCGGCGTCGCGGCGCCCTCGCCCAGCACCAGCTGGGCGAACACCAGGCCGGCGTGCACGCTGCCGTCTTCATAGGCACGTTCGTACCAGGGCGCGAGGCTGCCCGCGCTGGCCTGGGCCAGCGCCAGCGGGATGTGGTTGCCGATCAGCTGCCAGGCCTGGCGGCAGTCCTGGCGCGCAGCGCGCTCGAGCCAGTGCAGCGCGGTCGGCAGGCTTTGCGGCAAGCCGGCGCTGCCGAACAGGTAGAGCTTGCCCAGATCGAGCTGGGCGGCTGCCTGTCCGGCCCGGGCGTTGCGGATGATCGCCAGTTCTTCGCGGTTAGCCATTATTGCTAGTCATGGTGTGGATCGGCTGGTGGCGCTCGGGGAGGCGGAAAAATGTTGCCAATATACAAGAATTCCTGGATTGCCGTCGCCGTGCACCTCGATGTTGATCTTGAGTCTACGGCGTCACTGGCGGCGCACCGATTCAATCCCGGTCTTCCTTGAGCCTGCGCAAATCGATGCCTTTGGCAAACTCGGCTGTTATCCATGGTGAATTTGTTACACGTTTCTGACACGCGTTTCAAAAATACAACAGCACGATTGGATTTATTGGCTTTCGACCAACTCGGCCCTTCATAATTGACAAAACCGACAATCTTGACGAGTCAAGCATTTAAGGTTCAGCTATCCGGGCATTCAGCTTCGCGCCTCAATGCCAGGGATAGCTGAGATTCACTTAAGAAAAAGGAACACGAATAATGAAACAATCCCTCATCGCCGCCGCACTGCTTGGCGCATTCGCTGCCGGCACCGCACAGGCACAAACCTCGGTCCAGATCTACGGCACCATCGACGCCGGCGTCATCAAGCGCAGCGGTCAGACCCTGAACATCGGCAAGCGCGCCTCGAACACCCTGGGTTTCAAGGGCACTGAAGAGCTGGGCAACGGCCTCAAGGCACTGTTCCAGCTGGAAATGCGTTACGAGCCGGACACTGGCACCAATGAAATCGGCGGCAACGGCACCCAGCGTCCGCTGTTCCAGGGCCAGAGCCGCGTCGGCCTGCAGGGCGACTTCGGCATGGTCCGCATCGGTCGCGGCCTGACCCCGTACCACGAAACCGTCGGCGCCTTCGAGCCCTTCCACGCTTCGCCGAGCCCGGCAGGCTTCTGGACCGACCTCGCCGTCGCAGGCTACAACTCGCAGCCGCTGGACGTGGCCGGCTACTCGAGCAACCGCTTCTCGAACGCTGTCTGGTACAACTCGCCGGTCACCAGCGGCTTCCAGCTGAACGCCGCCATCGCCACCAAGGAAAACGGCGGCGGCCCGGCCGTGATCGGCCGCGGCACCGCAGCCAACCCGCAGTTCCCGGTCGGCGCGCAGGCATCGTCGAACCCGTTCTCGATCACCGGCACCTACAACAACGGTCCGGCAGCCTTCATGGCCGGCTACGAGCGCAATGCCATCGAATCGAAGGTCTGGTCGATCGGCGCATCGTTCGCCGCCACCCCGGAACTGAAGCTGATGGGCCTGTACTCGAAGCAGGACCAGGAAGAGAACCGCTTCGCCAACGCCAACACCAACGCATGGGTGCTGGGCGCGAACTACACCATGGGCCCGGGCAAGTTCCTGGCCGGTTATGGCCAGAAGGACACCGATGGTCTGCAGAAGGTCAAGCAGTTCTCGCTGGGCTACGAGTACAGCCTGTCGAAGCGTACCTACCTGTACGTCGACGCATCGCGCAAGAAGGGCCTGACCACCATCCCGTCGACCGTGAACCACTACGACGTGGGCGTGAACCACTCGTTCTAAGCTGAATCAGCCGGAGTGCGGGCTTCCAGGGTCCGCGCTACCTACAGGGGCGGACATGGGCAACCATGCCCGCCCCTGTCGTTTTACGCAGTTTTTGTAGTTTTTAAGCAACGCCTGCCAAGCTGTCTAGGCCTCCTGCATGAGGGGTCTGTACAGTGCACGTAAGCAATGGCATATTGGCAAGGCGAGTAAAAAAACGCTCGTTCGCAAATAACATGGAGACGCAATGAAGAAAAGTATCCTGGCCGCGCTGCTCGGCACCTGTTTCGCAACCTCGGCCTTCGCGCAGACCAGCGTGCAGATCTATGGCATCGCCGACGCCGGCGTGATGTGGCAGAAGGGTGGCCCGACCAAGATCTATAGCGGCGGCGCCGACGGCTCGCGTATCGGTTTCAAGGGCACCGAAGACCTGGGCAACGGCTACAAGGCCATCTTCAACCTCGAAGCGCGCGTCGAACTCGACACCGGCACCCAGCAGCCGACCCTGATGAATGACAATCCGGGCCTCTACCTGCTCAAGGGCATGGATGCGATCCCGGTCGCGATCCGCTCGCGTCTCCAGTCGCTGATCCAGCCGCCGGGCGGCCCGGCAGTCAACCAGGAACGCGCCCTGTTCGACCGCACCGCGATGGTCGGCGTGATCACCCCGGTCGGCGCCGTCCTGCTCGGCCGCATGTACACCCCGGGCTATGAAGTCTTCAACAAGGCCGACGCCTTCGAATCGGGCACGGCCGGCACCTGGGGCCACGTGACCGGCGGCACCGCCGGCTTCACCGCGCTGGGCGCCGACATCCGCTCGCAGGAAGCCATCCAGTACCGCATCGCCCTGCCGAACGGCATCGGCGGTTCGCTCATGTACGGTCCAAAAGGTTCGGGCTACCTCGGCCGCTACAACAAGTTCCGCGCCGCTGCCCTCACCTATACCGCGAACGGCCTCGACGTCGGCGTCGGCTACAACCACGGCTATGACCAGCAGAACCGTCCGAGCCTGCGCACCGTCACCGTGGGCGGCTCCTACGCCCTGGGCGACACCTGGAAATTCTTCGCCGGCTTCCACAGCCAGCGCAACCAGAACTCGGCCCTGCTGGCCGACTACATCGGCGGCTGGGATGCGGGCGTGACCCCGGTCCTGACCCAGCAGGGCGTGCCGGCGGCGAACCAGGCTGCGCTGCGCAACATCTTCGTGACCAACATCACCGCCAACACCAAGCAGGATGCGAAGAGCTGGCAAGTGGGCGCGCACTTCAAGCTGGGCAGCGGCCGCATCATGGCTTCCTACGCACACCAGGACGACCGTCTGCCGTCGAACAGCGACGCCGACCTGTGGGCACTGGGCTACGACCACTTCCTGTCGAAGCGCACCGACCTGTACACCGTGGCCGCCATCATCAAGAACCAGAACGATGGCCAGTACGCACCGGGTACCGCCGGCAATCCGGGCGGCTTCACCAAGCGTCCGGGCGACGACGGCCGCGCGCTGCAAGTCGGCATCCGCCACCGCTTCTGATCTCGCGCCTAACAATTCCCCCCATGGCTGCGTTGGATCGTCTCGCCGTACTAGCGTACTGTCTTCGACGATCCGCCTTGCCCTGGGGGTTTTGTTAGCCGCTCAAGAGCGAGCTGCCACGAAAGACGCTCCCACGGGAGCGTCTTTTTTATGTCCGTCGATATCTGGCTGTCAGGTAAAATGGCGGACGGACTTTTCACCTTGCATACTTTCATGACCATCGAGACCCTCGACGCCAACGCCGTTGCCCAATACCTCATCGACCACCCGCAATTCTTCGAGGAACACGCCGGCCTGCTGGGCGAAGTGAAGCTGTCGAGCCCGCTGACCGGCCGCGCCGTGTCGCTGCAGGAACGCCAGATGGAGGTGATGCGCGACAAATACCGCATCCTCGAACTGCGCCTGGCCGAACTGACCCGCCGCGCCGAGGAAAACCACGCGATCGCCAACCGCTTCCACGCCTGGAACCAGGCCCTGCTGGCCTCGAAGGGCAGCGCCGCGATCGCGCGCGACCTGGTCGACGCCCTGCGCACCGAATTCATGGTGCCACAAGTCTCGCTGCGCCTGTGGAACCTGGCCCCGGAATACGCCGACAGCTGGTTCACCAGCGGCGTCTCGGACGATGCCCGCCTGTTCGCCGCCAGCCTGCGCGCGCCCTACTGCGGCCTGAACAACGACTTCGAAGCGGTGCGCTGGCTCGACGATCCGGCCGCGGTGCGCTCGACCGTCCTTATGCCGCTGAGCATGCAGGGCAAGACCTTCGGCCTGCTGGTGCTGGGCGCGCCGAACGACGACCGCTTCACCGCGACCATGGCGACCGACTTCCTGGTCCACATCGCGGCCACCGCCAGCACCGCGCTGGCGCCGCTGCGCGCCTGAGCCCATGACTGCGGCAGAGAACGACCTTGCCGCACGCTACCTGGGCGAGCTGGCCACCCAGCGCCAGCTCTCGCCGCACACGGTCGCGGCCTACCGGCGCGACCTCCAGGAACTCGCCCAGCTTGCCGGCCACGAAGACTGGCAGAAACTGTCCCACCACGACATCCGCCGCTTCGCCGCCAGGCTGCACGCCGGCGGCCAGTCGGCGCGCTCGATCGCGCGCAAGCTGTCCGGCTGGCGCGGCTTCTACGACTGGCTGTCGCGCCATGCGACGCTGAGCGCGAATCCGGTCGAAGGCGTGCGGGCGCCGCGCCGGCCCAAGACCCTGCCGAAAGCCCTGTCGGTCGACGACGCGGTGCAGCTGATGGAAGCCAACCAGCACGGCCATCCGGAGCCGGCCGAACTGTGCGACCGCGCCATGTTCGAGCTGCTGTATTCGAGCGGCCTGCGGGTCTCGGAACTCGTTTGGCTCGACATGGTCTATACCGAGGGCGGCAATGGCACGCCTGCTTCGCTCGGCTGGCTCGACCTGCAGGCCGGCGAAGTGGTCGTCACCGGCAAGGGTGGCAAAATGCGCCGCGTGCCCGTCGGCGCGCCGGCGCGCAGTGCGCTCACGGCCTGGCTGGCGGTGCGCCCGGTGGCGCGCGACGGCAGCGCCGCGCTCTTTCTGTCGGCACGCGGCGCCCGCATCACGCCGCGCGTGGTGCAAACCCGGCTGAAGGCGCATGCGCTGCGCGCGGGCACGCCAGTGCACGTCCACCCGCACGTCTTGCGGCACTCCTTCGCTTCGCACGTGCTGCAATCGTCGGGCGACCTGCGCGCGGTGCAGGAGCTGCTGGGGCATGCGAGCATCACGTCGACCCAGGTCTATACGGCGCTCGATTTCCAGCACCTGGCCGCCGTCTACGACAAGGCCCATCCGCGCGCGAAAGCGAAATAGGCGGACGCAACGTAAGGCTTGAGCAACGTCAAGACGCTGCACAGTTGATGGTGATGAAACACGAAATCCGGCATAATCGCCCGATTCTCCCGCACGGACAGCGGGCCCAAGCTTCAGCAAGGCGAACATGGAACCAATCCCAAGCACCATCCTGACCGGCTTCCTCGGCGCAGGCAAGACCACCCTCCTCAACCGCATCCTGCACGAGGAGCACGGCCTGCGCATCGCGGTCATCGAAAACGAATTCGGCCAGGAAAACATCGACAACGAAATCCTGGTGCGCGACACCGGCGAGCAGATCGTCGAAATGAACAACGGCTGCATCTGCTGCACCGTGCGCGGCGACCTGATCGTGGCCCTGACCAATCTGGCGCAGAAACGCGCCGCCGGCGAGATCGCGTTTGACCGCGTGGTCATCGAGACCACCGGCCTGGCCAACCCGGGCCCGGTGGCGCAGACCTTCTTCGTCGACGAAGAAGTGGGCGCTAACTACATGCTCGACGCGGTGGTCACCGTGGTCGATGCGCGCCATGCGATGGACCAGCTGGACCGCCACGAGGAAGCCCAGCGCCAGGTCGGGTTCGCCGACAAGATCCTGCTGTCGAAGACCGACCTGGTGGATGCCGCCGCGGTCGACGCGCTCAAGGCACGCCTGCACCGCATCAACCCGCGCGCCCCGATCTCGCTCAGCGACTTCGGCCGTGCGCCGATCGCCGAGGTGCTGGACCTGCGCGGCTTCAACCTGAACGACAAGCTGGAACTGGACCCGGACTTCTTGCGCGCCGAAGAGCACGCACACGAGCACGATCATGAGCATGTGCACGGCGATCACTGCGGCCACGAGCATGCCCACGGCGAAGCCTGCAATCACAACGACCACCACCACAGCCACCATACCGACGACATCGCCGCCTTCGTGTTCAAGAGCGAGCGCGCTTTTGATCCGGAACGTCTCGACCAGTTCCTGGGCAGCATGGTGCAGGTCTTCGGCCCGCAGATGCTGCGCTACAAGGGCGTGCTGTCGATGCTGGGGGCCGACCGCAAGGTCGTGTTCCAAGGGGTGCATCAAATCATGGGCAGCGACCTGGGCGCAAAGTGGGGCGAGGCCGAAACCCGTGGCAGTAAAATGGTGTTTATTGGTAAAAATTTACCAAAAGACGTATTTATCCGCGGACTGGAACAATGTTTGGTATAAACTACATCAGTTTTGCGGGCGCAACCGGACCCGCCTGACAGCCTGCCGCAACAGCTGGCAGGCCTGGCAATCGCGCTACCCGCGCCACCGGCGCCATGCGCACAATCCGGGCATCGTCCCGCCGCTACATGGCGGCGTCGGGACAGGCAGTGAAGGACGGCGGTCGCCGTCCGGGCAGCGGCTCTCGCGCACACATCCGTTGTTAAGGTGTTAATGCTGAGTTTGCTGCTAAAATGAAAACCTCTGTCGTATCGAAGGCATCATGACTAAAACAACGAAACCGAATACCGCCGCGCAGCCTGAAGAACGCCTTCTGACGGAAGAAGAAATTCGGGCGATGAGCGACGACGACTACATGAATCCGGCGCAGCTGGCGTTCTTCCGCAACCGCCTGCAGGAGCTCGAGAAGGAACTGCTGAAAAACGCCGGCGAGACCACGGAACACCTGCGCGAAACCGTGCTGGTGCCGGACCCGGCCGACCGCGCGACCATCGAAGAAGAACACGCGCTGGAACTGCGCACCCGCGACCGTGAACGCAAGCTGCTCAAGAAGGTCCAGCAATCGCTGCAGGCCATCGACAACGGCGAATACGGCTGGTGCGATGAAACCGGCGAACCGATCGGCGTCGCACGCCTGATCGCCCGCCCGACCGCGACCCTGTCACTGGAAGCCCAGCAGCGCCGCGAACTCAAGCAAAAGCTGTACGGCGACTGATTCCACCCTCCCCCCACGAAAAAAGCATGCACCGCAAGGCGCATGCTTTTTTCTTTTGCACAGCGTAAGCGTCGTGCATATGTTTTCGTTTCCCATGGGATACACTAGCGAACGGCAGGCGCACGGGCGCGTGCGCGCAGCACGTAGCGCGCGCAGCCGTGCTACCGTCATGCTCGTTGCCGAGCAGGTATTCATTTATCCACTGGGACCATGGGGCTGTTCTCCTTTCTGAAGAAAAAGAGCGAAGCGCCAGACGCGGATCTCCTCGCGCTGGACACGCGCCTGCGCGCCGGCGAACCCTCGCGCCTCGACAGCGAGGCTGAACGCGAGCGCCAGCGCGCCATCGCGCGCGCCACCGCCGCCAAGATCGACGAGATCGAGCTGGCCATGGCTTCCGACATCTTCGACGACGAGCCGGCCTGGGGCAGCGCCGCGCGCCGTCCCGCCGCCACCGCAAGCGCGCTCGTTCCCGCCGCTGAAGCAGCCGCCGACGAACTGCCCGACGCCGCCGCCGTCCCCGCCACCGCGCCGGCGGTCGAAGAAAGCGCCATCCTGTACGCCAACGGCCAGGCCGCGGCCGCGGAAAGCCTGCTGCGCGACAGCCTGCACGACTTCGGCCAGCACGAACGCCTGCCGTGGTGGATGCTGTTCGACCTGTACCAGGCCACCGGCCAGGAAGCGGCCTTCGAGAGCATCGCGATCGATTACGCCAGCCACTTCGAAACCTCGCCGCCGGCCTACAAGCCGCTGCTGCCCGATCTGGAGGCGCCGCGCGCGGCCGGGGTCGCGGCCAGCGAAAGCCTCGGCCCCATGCTCGACACGGCCATCGCGCCGCGCCTGGAGCGCCTGCTGGCGTCCAGCGCGCCGCTGGTGCGCATCGATCTCGGCGCGGTGCGCAGCGCCGATGCCGAGGGCTGCGCCCGCCTGCTGCAGGTCCTGCAGGCGCTGCGCAAGGAGGGGCGCGAACTGGTGCTGGCCGGCGCCGACAGCCTGATGGCGACCCTGCGTCCCATGCTGGCGGTCGGCGAGCGCGCCTCGGGCGAAGCACCCTGGCTGCTGCTGCTCGAACTGCTGCTGCTCTCGAACCGCGAAAAGGATTTCGAGGAATCGGCGATGGATTACTGCGTCACCTTCGAAGTGTCGCCGCCCTCGTTCGAAACCCCGCGGCACGTCTCGACCGCGGCGCCTGCGCCAGAAGCGGGCGACCGTTTCCTGCTGCCGGCGCTGGCCGTCGGCGACTGCGCCGCCCTGCTGGACGCCATCGACGCCTATGCCGAAGGGCGCGAACTCCTGGTGCTGGATTGCTCGCGCCTGGCGCGCATGGACTATGCCTGCGCCACCGCGCTGCAGGCCAGGCTGCGTGTGCATACCGAGCAAGGGCGCGGCGTCGAACTGCGCGAACTGAACCATCTGGCCGCCGCCCTGCTGCGCCTGCTCGGCTACGCTCATGACGACAGCGCGCTGCGTCTTTACCCGCATCGCTACTGAGCTTCACCGTTTTTCCTGCGCGACAGTTTTTGGCCGCGCTTGTCTTGCAATTTAATGCACCCACCCCATCTGCGGGGGGCTAGACAACCACGAGGCTAAAAATGGAACAATTTCACGGCACCACCATCGTCAGCGTAAGGCGCGGCGCGCAAGTCGCGCTCGGCGGCGATGGCCAGGTCACGCTGGGCAACGTCGTCATGAAGGGCTCGGCGCGCAAGGTGCGTAAACTCTACCAGGGCAAGGTCCTGTGCGGATTCGCCGGCGCCACCGCCGACGCCTTCACCCTGCTCGACCGCTTCGAAGCCAAGCTGGAAAAACACCAGGGCAACCTGCTGCGCGCCTCGGTCGAACTGGCCAAGGACTGGCGCACCGACCGCATGCTGAGCAAGCTGGAGGCCATGCTGTTGGTCGCAGACCGCGAGTCGACCCTGATCATCACCGGCAACGGCGACGTGCTCGAGCCCGAAGACGGCCTCGGCGCGATCGGCTCGGGCGGCGTGTACGCCCATTCGGCCGCCAAGGCCCTGTTTGAGAACACCGAGATGTCGCCTCTTGATGTCGTCAAGAAGTCGCTCACCATCGCGGGCGAGCTGTGCATCTACACCAACCTGAACCACATCATCGAGACCCTGGAATGAACTCGTCCCCCATCATGAACATGACGCCGCCCGAGATCGTCTCGGAGCTGGACAAGCACGTGGTCGGCCAGGGCAAGGCCAAGCGCGCGGTCGCGATCGCGCTGCGCAACCGCTGGCGCCGCCAGCAGGTCGCCGAGCCGCTGCGCCACGAGATCACTCCGAAAAATATCCTGATGATCGGCCCGACCGGCGTCGGCAAGACCGAGATCGCGCGCCGCCTGGCCAAGCTGGCCGATGCGCCTTTCATCAAGATCGAAGCCACCAAATTCACCGAGGTCGGCTATGTCGGCCGCGACGTCGACACCATCATCCGCGACCTGATCGACATCGGCGTCAAGCAGACCCGCGCCAGCGAACAGAAGAAAGTGCGCCAGCGCGCCGAGGATGCGGCCGAAGACCGCGTCATCGACATCCTGGTGCCGCCGGCGCGCGACTTCGGTTTCAACGTCAGTAACGGCGCCGACAGCAAGGAAGGCGACGCCACCCGCCAGACTTTCCGCAAGCGCCTGCGCGAAGGCTCGCTCGACGACCGCGAGATCGAGATCGACGTGGCCGACCCGGCCCCGCAGATGGAGATCATGGCGCCGCCGGGCATGGAAGAAATGACCGAGCAGATCAAGACGATGTTCGCCGGCGTCGGCAATGCGCGCAAGAAGCCGCGCAAGATGAAGATCAAGGACGCGATGAAGCTGCTGGTCGAAGAGGAAGCCGCCAAGCTCGTCAACGAGGACGAGCTGAAGCAGAAGGCGATCGCCAACGTCGAACAGAACGGCATCGTGTTCCTGGACGAGATCGACAAGATCGCCACCCGTTCCGAGCATGGCGGCGCCGACGTCTCGCGCGCCGGCGTGCAGCGCGACCTGCTGCCGCTGGTCGAGGGCACCACGGTGAACACCAAATACGGCATGATCAAGACCGACCACATCCTGTTCATCGCCTCGGGCGCGTTCCACCTGTCGAAGCCTTCGGACCTGATCCCGGAGCTGCAGGGGCGCTTCCCGATCCGCGTCGAGCTGGAATCGCTGTCGATCGAGGATTTCAAGAGCATCCTGACCTCGACCGATGCCAGCCTGACCAAGCAATACGAGGCGCTGCTGGCGACCGAAGGCGTGCAGGTGGTGTTCACCGACGACGGCATCCACCGCCTGGCCGAGATCGCGTTCTCGGTCAACGAGCGCACCGAGAACATCGGCGCGCGCCGCCTGTACACGGTGATGGAAAAGCTGCTCGAGGAAATCTCGTTCACGGCCGGCCTGGAAAAGGAGCAGACGGTGACCCTCGACGCGGCCTACGTCAACGCACGGCTGGACGCGCTGTCGGTCAACGAAGACCTGTCGCGCTACGTCCTTTAATTTTTACGGGGAGGAAAGGCGATGGCAAACAAGGCACTGGCGTCGCGGCAGAAGATGCGGCTGCGGGTGGAACCATCCCAGAACTTCGGCAAGCCGCGCAACCCGATCGCGGCCCTGGCCAAAGCTCGGTCGGCCGGGGCGCACGCCAAGCCGCTCTCGAGCGAGCGGCAGGAAGCCAAGCGCATGCTGAAGAAGGCCAAGCTGGTCGCAGACGACGACGAGTAAACCCTTTCTCCCTTACAAGTCTTTCCCCTTGGCGGACCGCGCAGGCGTGTCCGCCTTTTTTACGTCGGTGCTGCGCTCGCCTGCATATTGCCTGGCGCGCCGTTCACAGGTACATTCACTCGACATTACAGATTCAGGAAAACCATGAGTTCACCGGAGCTGGTACTCGACGTGCTGCGCGCGGAACTGCGCGCGGCAGGCATCACCTACAAGGGGCTGGCCGACCGCATCGGCGTCAGCGAATCGAGCGTCAAACGCATGTTCGGGCAGAAAGACATGGCCCTGTCGCGCCTGGCCCAGATCTGCCAGGTGACCGGCATCGCGCTGGAAGACGTGCTGCGCCGCGCCGCCGATTCGCGGCCGCAAGCCGACGCCCTCACCCTGCCCCAGGAAACCTCGCTGGTGGCCAATCCGCGCCTGCTCTTGATGGCGATCTGCTGCCTCGGGCACTGGTCGCTGGAACAGGTGATCGAGACTTATCGCCTGACCGAGCCGGAATGCATCACCCTGCTGGCCGAGCTCGATCGGCTTGGGCTGATTGAGCTGAAGCCGCTGAACCGCTACAGCCTGCGCGTCTCGAACGCCTTCCGCTGGCTGCCGGGCGGCCCGGTGCAGCGCTATTTCCGTGAGCATGTAGTGGCCGACTATTTTGCGGGCGGCTTCGACCGTCCGGGCGAAACCCTGATGTGCCTGCCGGCGCGCCTGTCCAGCGCCAGCGCGCAGGAGCTGGCGCAGAAGATCGAGGGGCTGGCCGGCGAACTGGCGCGCCTGCACCGCAACGACCGCCGGCTGGCGCCGACGGAGCGCGACGGCTATACCCTGCTGCTGGGCTTCCGGTCCTGGGAGTTCGCGGCCTTCACGGCCCTGCGCCGCAGCTGACACCGGTAGCTCAGCGCGACACGCGTTGTTCTTTCATCTCCCTCTTCCGCAAGAGCGATCGTATTTACGTCAAAAACAGAATAGATTGTTGACGTAACCCAAACTATTGCTGGCGCTATCGATCGATAGCCGCAGGCCCGTATGGTCGCCGCTGGTGTGCGCAGCTGACCCTGGTTGTGACCACATTCCACTCTCAAACCTGAAGGCGGAGATGCGATGAGGCAAACGAATAGTGTTGATGGACTTCATGTCCATGCGATTCCGGGAAGTCATGTGGTGAGCTTCGGTTTCGATTGGCCCGAAGACCGCGCTGGTGAACTGCAGGGCTTCGCAATTCACCGCACCGATCATGCAAGTGGTCGCGCCAGGTGGCTCAGTGCACAGAAGCGCTACCGGACCACCGATCCAGGCATCAAGAAAGGCGAACGGGTATCCACGCGCCAGCACCCGGTCCAGGCTTTTCTCTGGGCCGACTACACGGTCGATCCCGGCATGAGCTATACCTACCGGATCGTCGCGCTGGGCGGTGTCCCCACGGCGTTGACGCCACTTGCCGAAGCCAGCGTGGAAATCCGTACGATCATCCAGACCGCGTCAGGCCATGCGGTGCATTTCAATCGTGGCGCGGTTGCCGCTCAAGAATATGCTCGGCGCTTCGAGAACCGCGATCCAGAGGAAGTAGAGAATGGCGCGGCATTTGAATGGCTCAGTCGCGGCCTGCTCGAATCCTTCACCGACTTCGTCGGCAAGGCCGAGGCCGGCGATACCCTGCATGCGGCGATCTACGAGGCGCGTTACGCGCCGGCGCTGGAAGCACTGGCTCGGGCCCGCAGCCGCGGCGTCGATGTCCGCATCATCTTCGATGCCAAGGAAAATGCCAAACCCGGCGAGGCGCCGTTTCCCCGCGACGATAATTACGACATGCTGGAAGAAGCCGGTCTGCTCGAGGTCGCAATTCCACGCACGCAAGGCAAGAGCAAGATCGCTCACAACAAATATGTCGTGCTGAGCAGGCAAGGAGACCCGACTGCAGTATGGACGGGATCCACCAACTGGTCGGAGAACGGATTTTTCGGACAGCTCAACGCGGGCCACGAAGTCTGGAACAGCGACGTGGCCGCGCAATTCCTCGACTACTGGCGGCGACTGGAAGCCGATCCCGAGAGCACCGCGGTTCGCACTGAGCTCAGCAGTTCATTCCAGATCCCGCCCGCCTGGGACACAGGCTGCACGCCGATCTTCAGTCCGCGCCAGGAACGCGATGCGCTCGATCGCTATATAGCGGCAATCGAAGGCGCGCCGGCGGTACTGGTGACGCTAGCCTTCTCGATCGATGCGCAGCTGGGCCAGGCGCTGGCGAAGGACACCGAGGGGCTGCGCTACATCCTCATGGACGGCATCAAGGGCAATAATTTGCAGCGGGCGAAGATACAGCAAGTCGTCCGGAAGGTGCGGGAAACGGAGTCGGGGCGCGTCGCCATCGGCGCCTACCTGCGCGGCAACGCATTGGACCAGTTCTTGCTCGAACGATCGAACACCATGGCCAAGCATGTCCAGTTCATCCACACCAAGTTCATGCTGGTGGATCCGCTTGGCAGCAACCCCCTGGTCATTTCCGGCTCGGCCAATTTTAGCGAAGCCTCGTGCATTGCAAACGACGAGAACATGCTGGTTATTGCCGGGGACGACGAAGTCGCGGACATTTATCTTGGCGAGTTCATGCGTTCTTACTCGCATTACGCGTTTCGCGAAGCGGTCAACGCAGCAAGGAACGCGCATGCGGCCTTTCAGCCGAAATCCTTGAATGAGGACTGTACCTGGGCGGCAGACTACTACGGAGATGGCTTCAGGAGCAGGCAACGCCGCTATTTCGCCCACGGCAGGCTCTGAGGCCGGCCGCGGTTCAGGCGGAGACCGGGACGATCTCGGACTCCGCTACATCCGCCAGCCGGGCCACAGGCCCGATGCATGGAGAGGTGGCGCTCAGCGAACTTCCAGCAGCTCGATATCGAAGATCAGGGTGGCGTTCGGCGGGATCGGGCCAGCGCCGGACGCGCCGTAGCCTTTGTCGGCGGGGACGATCAGGGTGCGCTTGCCGCCCACCTTCATGCCCTGCACGCCTTCGTCCCAGCCCGGGATCACCTGGCCGCCGGCGACCTGGAAGCTGAAGGGCTCACGGCCGACGGAGGAATCGAACTGCGCGCCATGCTGCGCTTCGGCCTTCGGCTCGTACAGCCAGCCGGTGTAGTTCACGACGGCGGTGCTGCCGGCCACCGCTTCCTGGCCGGTGCCGATGACGGTGTCGATCTTCTGCAGGGCCACCGCGCCCGCTTGCGTGGCTTGCGGTGCTTCGTTGCGCTTGCAGCCGGCGAGCGCCAGGCTCAGTGCGGCCCCGAGGAGGCAGGAGGAAATCAGCTTGTTCATGGGTTCTTTCTTGGTTGCGTGGATGCCGCTGGAGCATACAGGGACGCTGCCTTCATGACAATACGCCCGCTTCCGGCATCAGCCAGTAGCCCGCCAAGAGCACATGGATCAGCGCGCCGAGCGGCGGATACCAGAGCGAGAGCACGATGGCCAGCCCGTACAGGGCGATCGAGATCCGGTTCTTGCGGCTGCCCCAGGCCATCGCGTGTCCGGTTTCCACATCCAGGCGCCAGGACAGCAGCATGAAGGACACGGAGCACAGCAGCAGCACCACGCCGTACAGCGCCACCGGCACAGGGGCCATCGGGTGTTCGCCGGCCCAGGCGGTCACCCAGGGAATCAGCGACATCCAGAACAGCAGGTGCAGGTTGGTCCACAGGACCGCGCCGTCGACCTTGGCCACCCGGTCGAGCAGCGCATGGTGATTCACCCAGTAGATGCCGACGTAGACGAAGCTGAGCGCATAGCGCAGCCAGCCGGGCAGCACGCCGGCCAGGTCGGCGGCGTTGGTGCCGTGCGGCGGCTGCAGCTCCAGCACCATGATCGTGATGATGATCGCGATCACACCGTCGCTGAAGGCCTCCAGCCGATTCTTCGTCATGGCGCGCATCATGCGGCCTCCGGCTCCGCCAGCACCAGGTGCAGGACCAGGATCGCCACCGGCACGATCAGGGCGACGAAGCCGAAGGTGCGGTAGGCAAAGGCGGCGGCCGCGCAGCCGAGGGCGAAGGCCAAGACCGGCCAGAAGAACTTGGCGCAGCGCGCGCGGGTAGCCGCGTCGGCGGCGCCGCGCAGGCGGTCGACCGTGTCGATCACGAGCTGGGTCACGTTCCCGGTCATCATCGAGGTCGGCGCCAGGTGGGTCAGCAGCAGCTTGCTGGCGGCGCTGTGCGCGCCCATCGCCGCGGCGCCCAGCAGACCGGCCGCCATCGCCAGCGCGCCGACGCTTTTACCCACCGGTTCGGCCAGCATGCCGCAGGCCATGAAGCCCAGCAGCAGCACCAGTTGCAGCAGGTAGGAAGGCTTGACCGCCGAGGTGGCGCGGCGTTCGCAGCGGGCCACCAGCAGCCGGGCCGCGGCGACGCCCAGGATGAAGGCCGGGAAGGCCAGCAGCTTGAGCAGCGAAGGCGTCTGCGTCGGGTCGGCCAGCGAGACCGCGATCAGCACGAAGTTGCCGGTAACGTGGGCCGTGAACAGGCCGAACAGGGCCATGAAGCCGAGGGTGTCGACGTAGCCGGCCAGGAAGCCCATGCCAATACCCTGCAGACGCTGGAAAGATGCGGTCTTCATGATCAGAACGCGAAGCAGCTGCAGCCGAAAGCACCCCAGAAGCCGCCGAAGTCCGAGACAGGAACGTTCGACTTGCGCGCGCGGTCATGGCTGTGGGCGTGCACGCCGCAAGGCCCGCTGCACTGGTGCGGCAGCGCCATGTGCGATTGCTGCTGCGGCGCGGCCTTGCGCCAGTGGCCCGGCACCTTGTGTACCGGCGACCATTCGGGCAGCACCGGGATCGGGGCCGGTCCCAGGTCGCTGAATTCGGCGGCGCCGTACACCACCTTGCCGCCGACCACGGTCAGCACCGATTCGATGGCCTTGATGTCTTCCGCATCGACCGTGAAGAAGTCATCGGACAGCGCGACCAGGTCGGCCAGCATGCCTTCCTGGATGCGGCCCTTGCGTCCCTGCTCGTTCGAGAACCAGGCGCTGCCCGAGGTCCACAGTTCGAGCGCGACGCTGCGGTCGAGCAGGCCCTTGTCGCCGTACAGCGGCAGGCCGCCGACGGTGCGGCCGGTGACCAGCCAGTACAGCGCGGTCCAGGGGTTGTAGCTGGCCACGCGGGTGGCGTCGGTGCCGGCGCCGACCGGCACGCCCATCTCCAGCATGGTCTTCACCGGCGGCGTGGCTTTCGCCGCCTCGGCGCCGTAGCGGTCCACAAAATACTCGCCCTGGAAGGCCATGCGGTGCTGGATCGCGATGCCGCCGCCCAGCGCCTTGACGCGCTCGATGTTGGCCGGGCTGATGGTTTCGCAGTGGTCGAACATCCAGTGCAGGCCGTTGAAGGGAATCTCGCGGTTGATCTTCTCGAACACGTCCAGCATGCGGCTGATCGATTCGTCGTAGGTGGCGTGCAGGCGGAAAGGCCAGCGCTCGCTCACCAGGTGGCGCACCACCTTTTCGAGTTCGCCTTCCATGCCTTCGGCCAGCTCGGGACGCGGCTCGAGGAAGTCCTCGAAGTCGGCGGCCGAGAACACCAGCATTTCGCCGGCGCCGTTGTGGCGGTAGTAGTCGCTGCCCTGCCCCGGCGTCACCATGCCGGTCCAGCGCTGGAAGTCCTCCAGCTCCTGGCCCTTGTTCTGGGTGAACAGGTTGTAGGCGATGCGGATGGTGAGCTGTTCGGCGCGGTCGAGTTCCTCGATGACGTTGTAGTCCTCAGGGTAGTTCTGGAAGCCGCCGCCGGCGTCGATCGCGCTGGTGATGCCGAGCCGATTCAGCTCGCGCATGAACTGGCGCGTCGAATTTACCTGCAGGTCGTAGGGCAGCTTCGGGCCCTTGGCGAGGGTCGCGTACAGGATCATCGCGTTGGGCCGTGCGATCAGCATGCCGGTCGGGTTACCGCTGGCGTCGCGCTGGATCTCGCCACCCGGCGGGTTCGGCGTGTCCTTCGTATAGCCGACGGCGCGCAGCGCGGCGCGGTTGAGCAGCGCGCGGTCGTACAGGTGCAGGATGAATACCGGGGTGTCGGGCGCGGCGGCATTGATTTCTTCCAGCGTCGGCATGCGCTTCTCGGCGAACTGGAATTCGTTCCAGCCGCCGACCACGCGCACCCACTGCGGATTCGGGGTGCGCAGGGCTTGTTCCTTCAGCATGCGCAGGGCGTCGGCGAGCGAGGGCAAGCCTTCCCAGCGCAGCTCGAGGTTGTAGTTCAGGCCACCACGGATCAGGTGCAGGTGCGAGTCGTTCAGGCCCGGGATCACGGTGCGGCCGTTCAGGTCGATGACCTGGCTGCCGGCCTGGTGGTGACGCATCACGTGCTCGCGGTCGCCCACGGCGAGGAAACGGCCGTTCTGGATGGCGACCGCGCTGGCGGCGGGCTGCGCGCGGTCGAGGGTGGCGAACCTGCCGTTGACGAGGATGAGCGGCGCTGCGGCCTGGGTGATTTGCGCTTGCATGATTCGGCTCCTGGCTGGGTGGTGTGCGGTCCGCCGCCGGGCGGACCGTGTGCGTCTGGGCTTAGCGGACCGGTGCGGGGACCGGGGCCAGGACTTCGTTCGCGCCCTGGTTGCGGGCCGGCGCCTTGTGGACCATGGTGTAGGCGTAGTCCACGCCCATGCCGTAGGCGCCCGAGTGCTCGGTGACGATCTTGATCACGGCGTCATAGGTGTCGCGGTGCGCCCAGTCGCGCTGCCATTCCAGCAGGACTTGCTGCCAGGTGACCGGCACCACGCCGGCCTGCACCATGCGCTGCATCGCGAAATCGTGGGCGTCCTTCGAGGTGCCGCCCGAAGCGTCGGCCACCATGTAGATCTCGTACTCGCCTTCCAGCATGGCGCACAGGGCGAAGGTGGTGTTGCAGACTTCGGTCCACAGTCCCGCCACGATGACCTTCTTGCGGCCGTTGGCTTTCAGCGCGTCGCGGACCTTCTGGTCATCCCAGGAGTTCATCGAGGTGCGCTCCAGGATCGCGTGGTTCGGGAACACGTCCAGGATTTCGGGGTAGGTGCGGCCGGAGAAGGATTCGGTCTCGACGGTGGTGATGATGGTCGGGATGTCGAAGGCCTTGGCTGCCTTGGCCAGGCCGACCACGTTGTTCTTCAGGGTCTGGCGGTCGATCGACTGCACACCGAAGGCCATTTGCGGCTGGTGGTCGATGATGATCAGCTGCGAGTTTTCCGGGGTCAGGACTTCCAGTTTTGCGTTGCTCATGACGTTCTCCTTCAGTAAGTGTTGGACTGCGTTTGGACTTCAGTTCTTGCTATCGTCTTTGGCGTTCGGCACGCCGGTAATGCGGGGCTGGCATTCGCTGGCGAACCAGGCTTTGGTGATCGGCGTGCCTTCGATCACGCGTTTGGCGACCGGGACCACCTGTTCGCCGATCAGCATGCCGAGCAGGCCGACCAGGGCGATTGCCGGCGGGGCCGGCGAGCGGACGTTGATCAGTCCGTAGACCAGGCCGGCGAGGATGCCGGCGCCGAGGGAAATCAGGTACATGATCTGCTCCTTGCTCTGCGTGAAAATAATCGAACGCTTCGATGCTTATGGAACAGTGCTTCCGTTCTCCTTAGCGCCCGTGTCTTTGCTGCGATGGAGTCATTATGCGTGGCTAAAACGGAAATGAAAAACGGATAATTTGCAGTTATATAATCGAAATTTTCGAATATATGTTTTGACAGGAGATGCCCCGCATAGCATGCGCCTGAAATGACAACGGGCGCCATAGGGCGCCCGCAGGAGGAAGAGTCGATTGGGTGGATCAGGGCACGTTGCGCTTGACCACGTTACCGCCCAGGATCACCACCGCCGGGGCTTCCAGCAGCTGCACGTTGACGGTCGGGTCGCCCTGCACCGCCACCATGTCGGCGAAGCGGCCGGCCTCGACGATGCCGACGTCCTTGCGGTCCAGTGCTTCGGAGGCATTGATGGTCGCAGCCTGGATCGCCTGCAGCGGCGTCATGCCGTACTTCACCATCACCGCGAACTGCTTGGCGTTGCCACCGTGCGGGTGCACGCCGGCGTCGGTGCCGAACACCATCTTCACGCCGGCCGCATGCGCCTTCTTGAAGTTCTGGCGCTGGATCTCCGTCACCTCGCGGTCCTTGCGCAGGTTGTCTTCCAGTACGCCGTTTTTCTTGCCCTCGGCCGCGGTGTAGTCGCCGTTGTAGATGTCCATCGACAGCCAGGCGCCATGTTTCTTGGCGAGCGCGATCCCCTCGTCGTCGATCAGGCTGGCGTGCTCGATGGTGGTGACGCCGGCGCGGATCGCATCCTTGATGCCGGCCGCGCCGTGGGCGTGGGCCGCCACCTTCAGGCCCCACTGGGCCGCCTCTTCCACCGCGGCGCGCAGTTCGGCGTAGTTCATCTGCTGCTGGCCGGGCTCGGTGTTACGCGAGAACACGCCGCCGGTGGCGCAGACCTTGATCACCTGGGCGCCATACTTGCGCAGCGCGCGTACCGACTTGCGCACCGCGTCCGGGCCGTCGGCGTTGTACGGGTTCTTCTCTTCCATCGAGGGCGGGAAGTAGGTGCTATCGCAGTGGCCGCCGGTGGCGCCGAAGGACCAGGCCGCAGGAACGATACGCGGGCCGCGCACCTTGCCGGCGGCGATCGCCTGGCTCAGGCCGACGTCGTTCCAGTCCGACGCGCCGACGTTGCGCACGGTGGTGAAGCCGGCGTCCAGGGTCTTGCCGGCGTGGGCCACGGCCAGGGCCGACCAGAAGCGGTCGTTGTATTCGAGGCCGGTGTAGCCGCCGTAGGTGGGGTCGGAATCGAGGTGGACGTGCATGTCGATCAGGCCCGGCACCAGGGTCATGCCCGGCAGGGCGATACGCTCGCCGTCGCCGCCGCCAGCTGCGCCGGCATTCGGCTTGATGCTGACGACGCGGCCGTCGCGCACCAGGATTTCCGGGTTCTGCACCATGCGGCCGGTGCGCACGTCGAGCAGGCGGTCGGCGGTGATGGTGACGTCGGCGGCCTGGGCGGTGGACCAGCTCAGGGCGGCCAGGCAAGACAGGGCGATACGCGACAGGGCATGGGTGCGATTCAAGTGCTACCTCCGGTGGGCGTTATGGATTTGACAGGTAGCAACTTTATACCGGGATATGCATGGGCACGGCAAGTCCTAAAGAAAAACGCCGCATCGCTGCGGCGTTTTTGCTTACTGGACCTGGGAGGGCTGGTTCACCGGGCTCCCTACCGCACGGGTGGGCGGCGGCATCTGCACCTGGTTCGGCGGCGGCGGGTTCTGGCCTTGCTGCTGGTTGGGCTGGCCGGGCACGTTGCCATCCGCGTTCGGTTCCGGCACATAACCTGCCGGGATCGCGTTCTCCGGGGTGGTCGGCGTGCCGCCCGGTGGGCCGCCTGCCGGCGGCACCGATTGCATGGTCGGCGGCGCAGCGACGACACCCGGCGAAGTCTGGGGCTCGACACCCGGCGCCGGCGCGACGGCGACCGGCTGGTGCCCTGCCCCCGGCGGGGTGGCCATGCCGCCCATCTGGCCGGAGGCGCCGGTATCCGGCGCCAGGTCGACCCGTTTCATCACGCCGCCTTCGGACAGCATGATGTAGCGCGGGTGCACTTCGGCCACCGTCACGCCCGGCACGATCTCGCGGCCGATGCGCACCGCTTTCGGTGGCGAGCCTTCGGCCACCAGGATCACGGCGCTGGCGGGGCCGGCGGAAATGACGCCGGTGAGCTGGTAGTTGGAGATCGCCACCGCGGTCGGCTGGCCGCCGAACAGGTAGGCGGCAGCCTCCGGGCTCGGCTCGGCCTGCGCCACCACGGGCGGCGGCGCCAGCGGACGCTGCTCGGGCTTGTACAGCTGCAGGAACCAGTAGGCGATCGAGGCCACCAGCAGGATCAGCGCGAGCAGGGTGAAAAGGAGAGGCAAACGCTTGTTCATGGCTTCCTTGTTGTTATTCTCGTTCAGCGCACCAGCTGGTTGATCTCGATGATCGGCATCAGGACCGCCAGCACGATCAGGAGCACCACCAGGCCCATGGCCAGGATCAGCACCGGCTCCAGCAGGCCGGCGATGGTGAGCGTGCGGCGCTCCAGGTCGGCCTGCTGCGAGTTGGCGGCGCGCTCGAGCATGGCGGGCAGCTCGCCGGTGATTTCGCCGGCGCGGATCATGTGCACCAGCATCGGCGGGAAGTGCTTCTGGGCCGACAGCGCGCGCGCCAGGCTCACGCCTTCGCGCACGCTGGCGGTCGCCTGGTCGACCAGTTCGGCCATCGCCACATTCGACAGGGTGTCGCGGCTGGTCTCGAGCGCGCGCAGGATCGGCACGCCGGAACCGGTGGTGATTGCCAGCGTGCTGGCGAAGCGCGCCGTGTTCAGGCTGCGCTCGAACTTGCCGTACACGGGGGCGTTCAGCAGCCAGGTATGCCAGCGCCGCTTGAGGTCGGGGTTGCGCAGCGCGCGCCGCCACATCCAGAATGCGCCGACCAGCAGGATCGCGACGTAGATGCCGTAGGCCCGCACGAAGTCGGAAATCGCCAGCATCATCACGGTGAGGAAGGGCAGCTTCTGCTTGGTGTTGGCGAACACGGAGACGATCTGCGGCACCACGTAGGTGAGCAGGAAGATGACGATGGCGAAGGCCACCACGGTGACGATCGCCGGGTAGGTGAAGGCCAGGCGCACCTTCTGCACCAGGGCGTTGCGGCGTTCGATGTAGTCGGCCAGGCGCGACAGCACACGCGCCAGCTGGCCGATCTGCTCGCCCGACGAGACCAGGGCGCGGTAGATCTCGGCGAAGTCGCGCGGATGGCGCGACAGCGCGCTGGAAAAGGACACGCCGCCCATCACTTCGGAGCGGATCGAGGCGATCAGGTCGCGCACGTAGGGCCGCTCGGCCTGTTCCAGCAGCGCGGTGAAGGCCTGCTCCAGCGGCAGGCCGGCTTCCAGCAGGCTGGCCAGCTGGCGCGTGAACAGGGCCAGCTCGACCTGCGACAGGCGCTCGCCCAGGCCGCGCGAGCGCGCCACGCCCGCTTCGTCCACCTGGGCCGCAATCATCTCCACACTCAGAGGCGTGAGGCCCTGCACGCGCAGGTCGGCGCGCGCCGAGCGCGGGCTGTCGGCGTTGACCACGCCCTTCTTGGTGGCGCCGCCCGCGTCGACGGCTTCGTAGCGAAATGCCGGCATCGGCTGTCCTTAATCCTTGGTCACGCGCACCAGTTCGGCGCGCGTGGTGGTGCCGTCCCGCAGCCAGCGTTCGCCGTCCTCGCGCATGGTCTTCATGCCGGCCTTTTGCGCCGTGTCGCGGATCTCGGCTTCCGACGCCTGGTTGTGGATCTGGGCCCGGATTTCCTCATTGGTTTCCAGCAGCTCGTAGACGCCGACCCGGCCGTGGTAACCGGTGTGGCCGCAGCGTTCGCAGCCCACCGCATGCCAGCCGCTGGCGTCGCTGACCTTGCAGTACACGCAGAGCTTACGCACCAGGCGCTGCGCCATCACACCGAGCAGCGACGAGGACAGCAGGAACGGCTCGATGCCCATGTCGAGCAGGCGGGTGACGGCCGAGGCCGCGTCATTGGTGTGCAGGGTCGCCAGCACCAGGTGGCCCGTAAGCGAAGCCTGGACCGCGATCTGCGCCGTTTCCAGGTCGCGGATCTCGCCGATCATGATCACGTCCGGGTCCTGGCGCAGGATGGCGCGCAGGGCCTTGGCGAAGGTCATGTCGATGCGGGCGTTGACCTGGGTCTGGCCGACACCGTTGAGGTCGTATTCGATCGGGTCTTCCACCGTCATGATGTTGGTGGTGGCCGCGTTCAGGCGCGACAGCGCCGCGTACAGCGTGGTGGTTTTACCGGAACCGGTCGGGCCGGTCACCAGCACGATGCCGTGCGGCTGGTTGATCAGGCGGTCGAACTGCGGCAGCAGCTCCGGGCTCATGCCCAGGTGCGACAGGTCGAGGCGGCCGGCTTCCTTATCGAGCAGGCGCAGCACCGCGCGCTCACCGTGCCCGGTCGGCAGGGTCGAGACGCGTACGTCGACCGGTTTGCCGCCGATGCGCAGGGTGATGCGGCCGTCCTGCGGCAGGCGCTTCTCGGCGATGTCGAGCTGCGACATGATCTTGATACGCGAGATCAGCGACGCGTGGATCGCTTTCCTGGGGCGCACGATGTCGCGCAGCGCGCCGTCGACGCGGAAGCGCACCACCGAGGTCTGTTCGAAGGGCTCGATGTGGATGTCGGACGCGCCTTCGCGCAGCGACTGCGTGAGCAGCGCGTTGATCATGCGGATGACGGGTGCGTCATCCGAGGATTCCAGCAGGTCTTCGATGGCCGGCACGTCCTGCAGCAGCCGGGTGAGGTCGAGGTCGGCGTCGAACTCGTCCACCACCTGCGAGGCGTCGCCGCCGGAGCCGGCATAGGCCTTGGCGATGGCCTCGTCGAGCTCGCCGCGCTCGAGGCGGCGCAGGGTGATGCGGCCGAAACGGCGCGAGACTTCCGCGATGGCGGCAGGGGCGGTGGCACCGGAGACCAGCACCTCGATGGCCTGGCCCGGTTCGTCCCCGCCGCGCGCCAGCACGCCGTGATCACGGGCGAAGGCGAAAGGCAACAAATTGTTCATGGTCTGCTTATTTCTGGTTCGATGGCGTCACCGGGCGGAACTGCGAAGCGGGCTGCGCCGGCTGGTTCGGCGGCACGCCCTGGCCGCTGGCCGCGCCCGGCGCAGCGCCGGCTGCCGGCGCCGTCTGCACTGGCGCGGTCGCCATGGTGCCGCCGACCGGCGGCTGGCCATTGGTCAGCGGCGGCAGGGCCGGCACGCCGAGGTTGCGCATCAGGACGGTCTCGTCCTGAGAGGCCTGGCCCGACGCGCCGGCGGCGCGCATGTAGTCGTAACGGTCCATGGCCAGCGCATTCGATGCTTCTTTGCTGCGCACCACTACCGGGCGCAGGAACACCATCAGGTTGGTCTTGACCCGACTGCGGGTGCGGTACTTGAACAGGTTGCCCAGCACCGGGATGTCGCCCAGGCCGCGTACTTTCTCTTGGCCATCGCCCTCGGTATCCTCGATCAGGCCGCCGAGCACGATGATCTGGCCGTCGTCGGCCAGCACATTGCTTTCGATCGCGCGCACGTTGGTGGTCAGGCCCGATGCCGCGGTGCGGGTGGACGGGTCGACGCTCGAGTTTTCGTGGTAGATCGCCATCTTGATCGTACCGCCTTCCGAGATCTGCGGGCGTACCTTGAGCAGCAGGCCGACGTCGCGGCGGTCGACCGTCTGGAACGGATTGCCGCCGCCGGTAGCGGCCGTGGTCGTGTACGAACCCGTAATGATCGGGACGTTCTGGCCGACCTTGATCGTCGCCAGCTCGTTGTCCAGTGTGATCATGTTCGGTGTCGACAAGATGTTGGCGTTGCCATCGTTTTCAAGGGCGCGCGCCACCGCGCCCAGGCCAAGCTCGCCGCCGACCTGGCGGAACAGGCCGAAGGTCAGGCCGCCCGGCACGGTCGGCACCGAGGTGCCCGACAGGCCGGTGCTGGCAGCCGCGGCCAGGTTGACGATGCTGCTGCCCTGGGCGCCGCCGGTGAAATTCTGGATGCCGCCGACACGGTACTTGCTGTCGCTGTCGCCGGAGGCGCCGATCCACTGCACGCCGAACTCGGAGGCCTTGTTGGAAGTCACTTCGACCACCAGCGCCTCGATGTAGACCTGGGCGCGGCGCACGTCGAGCTGGTCGATGACGCTGCGCAAGTTGCGGTAGACCGCATCCGGCGCGGTGATGATCAGGCTGTTGGTCGAGGCGTCGGCCTGGATGAAGCCGGAACCCTGGCCGCCGCCGGCGCCGCCCGCGGTGAGCTGGCTCTGCTGGCCATAGGTGTTGCCGGTGCCGGCCATGCCGGTGCTGCTCTGCTGGCCCTGCTGGCCGCCGAGGCCGCCCTGGCCGCTGCCGGTGGTGGATCCGGCCTGGATCGAGCCGCCCGAGGTGCCCTGCTGCTGCACCGGCACCGCCGACGCGTCCTGCGACACCACGGCGCGCAGGGTCTGGGCCACGCGGCTGGCGTCAGCGTTCTTCAGATAGACGACGTGGATATTGCCTTGCGACGATGTCTGCTGGTCGAGGCGGGCGATCAGCGACTTGGCCAGGTTGGCGCGCGCCTGCGAGGGCGCGCGGATCACGACGGAATTGGTGCGCGGATCGGCCAGCACGGTGACGCGGCCCGAGTCGCCACCGGCCGCCGGTTCCATCAGGCGGGTAACGAGGGCGGCGACGTCGGAGGCGATCGCATTGCGGATCGGGATCACGTCGAGGTCGGCCGCCACCGGGGTATCAAGCGCGCCGATGATCTTGGCCAGGCGGCGCAGGTTGTCGGCGTAATCGGTGATGACCAGGGTGTTGTTGCCCGGGTTCGCCATGATGGAATTGTTCGGCGAGATCAGCGGACGCAGCACGGCGGTGAGATTCGCCGCCGATTCGTAGGACAGATAAAACACCTGGGTCGCGATCTGGTCGCCGGTGGCGCGGCTGGCGCGCACGCCGCCGACCTGGGTCGGCGAGGACTGGGCCTTGGCTTCCGCTTCCGGCACCACCTTGGCATAGCCGTCGCCGCTGGTGACCACCGCATAGCCCTGCAGGCGCAGCGTCGAGGTGAGCAGGGCAAAGGCCTGGGTCTTGGTCAGCGACTTTTCCGACACCAGGGTGAGGGTGCCCTTGACGCGCGGGTCGATGATGAAGGTCATGCCGGTGTAGTGGCCGATCGCCTTGATCACCGATTCGATATCGGCGTTGACGAAGCTCAGCGCCGCGGCGTTCGCACTGTCCTGGGCCCAGGCCGGCGCGACCGGCACGGTGGTCGCGGCGAAGCAGCACAGCATGGCGCCAGCGGCGAGGCGGCGCAAGGCAGGCAGGCGCAGGGTCTTGTGGGCGACGATGGTACGGGTATTGTTGGTCATTATCTGAACTCGAGTGCGATTATGTTTTTGCCGTTCACCATGCGGCGCTGGCCCAGCAGGTTGAGCATATTGCCCAGCGTCTGTTCGTATCCATCGGCGGCCGACGCCTGGCCGGAAAAGCGCAGGCGGCCCTTCTGCAGCATACCCGAGCCTGTCAATACGAGCGCACCGCGCACGGTACGCAAATTGAGGTCGGCCTGGCTGCCGCGCCAGTCGAATGCCATTTCATAGCTGCCCAGCGGCCGCACGGGCGACATGCGCGAACTCATGTCGCTGAGGCTTAATACTGTTCTGCCCTGCACCGCGACCGTATTGTTCTGGCGCAGCAGGTCGACCGTATTCCACACCAGACGGATGGTCCCGCTGGGCGCCAGCGTGTTGAGCGGCGCGCCGAGCCCGGCCAGGCCTTCCGCCGGCAGCAGCAGTTCGCCGCTGCTCACCTGCCACTGCGACCAGCTGCCCGTGATGCGGACCGGGCGCGCCAGCGCTTGCGGATTCTCCATTTCCATGTCGACCTGGCCCAGCAGCACCAGGGGCGACAGACGCCAGGCGAAGCGGCCCGGCAGCAGCGGCGTCACCGCCCCACCCTCGCCCGGCGCTCCGCCGATGAAGGCTGAGCCGCTCCAGAGCGTACCCTGCGCATCCCCGAGAGTCAAACGACCGCCGGTCTGCTTTTCGACCATCGGCCCGAGCCAGGTGGCGGGCAGGAAAGCCAGCACCGTGACGAGCACGGCCAATACCACCGGCACCAGCCACAGCAGCAGGCGCCTCATTGGCCGGGCGCGCTGGCCTGGCGCAGCGTAAGGGTGGCGTCGACCTGGCCTACCGCGCCCAAGGCGGTGAAAGCGGCGTCCTGCACCTGGACCCGGTTCTCGCGCCGCTGGGCATCGAGCCAGGAGACCAGGTTGGCGAAGGAGACGCCGTTGAACTGGATCTTGGCGTATTCGCCGGTCATGGTGAGCGAGCCGGCCTTCAGGCCACGCTGGGCCATGCTGGCATTCAGCGCGTCGGCCGTCATCGGCGGCACCTGGGGCGCCGGGTTGGCGGCCAGGGTGGAGGCTTCCGCGGCCATGCTCTGCAGCTGGGCGGCCTGCTGGCGCAGCGCGGGCAGCGAGCGGCGCAGGGTGTCGCGGCCCTCGATGGCCGGCGCCAGCAGCAGTGCGTAGACCAGCGAGACCAGGACCACGGCCCCGCCCACGGCCAGGAACTTGCGCTCCTGGTCGGTGCGCGACAGCCACCAGGCGAGCGCGCGCTCGCGTACGGCGCCGACTTGTCCCCGGAAATTGCTTGCTGCGTTCATGGTGCTGCTCCCGAAGTTGCTGCCGGCGCGGCGGCACCGGCTGCGGTGCCGCGGATGACCCAGGTGGCGGGCGGCGTTTCTTCCAGGCTCAGGTTGCGCGCGCCGAGGGCGGCGCGCAACTGGCCGGTGCTGGCGGGGTCGACGGTTTCCGGTTTGACGCGCACAGTCAGGGCCCGTTCCCGGAACTCCATTGACGCAATGCCGGGCGGGCGTCCCAGACCACGTACCGCTTCGCCGAAGGCGCCCGCGATCCAGCCAAACTCGTCCTGGCTGACCTGGCCGCTGGCGGTCTTGGCGCGGTCGATGTTCTGGCGCATCTGGGCCACCGGGTCGATCACCGGCTGGTTCGGATAGGCGCTGCGGAAGGTCTGGTCCATGGCCTGGCGCACCGCGGTGGCTTCGCGCTTGAGGCGCAGCCATTCGATGTTGACGCCGATGATGTTGACCACGATGGCGGCGAGCGCCAGGCGGATCGGCCAGCGCCAGCGGCTCCAGTCGCGCCGGGCCACGCCGGCGGCGCCGAGCCCCTGCACCAGGTCCAGGCTGCTGCTTTTACTACCTGCGATCCAGTGTTCCCACGCATCGCTTTCCAGGCTGATGCCGGGACCGGCTTCCGCCAGCAACACCTGGTATTCGCCCAGCTGTTCGTGCGGCACGTAGAGGATCAGGGGCGCGTCGCCGGCCAGCGCGCGCGCCGTCTGCAGGGTGAGCGTCGGGTTGCCGTCGAGGGCCAGGCCGAGGCCTTCGTACTGGCCCTGGCGCAGCAGCAGTTCGTTGGCGCCGATGGCGGCGCTGACGCTGCCCGGCAGCAGGGGCAGGCACAGCTGCGAAGGGTAGGCGGCCACCGCTTTCGCTCCCATGCCGAGCAGGGCGCGCACCGTTGGTTCGAGCCAGTCGCGCTGGACCACGCCGACCGGGCGGCGCCCGTCCGGCAGGGCCGGGCCGGCCATCAGCACGCAGTCGAGCGGGTCGCCGAGGATGTGTTCTTCGACCAGCGCCGGCAAGGCTGCGCGCAGGCGCGCGCCGGTGAGCGGCGGCGCCTGCACCGCCATGATGCTGACGTCGGCGCCGGCCAGCAGCAGCACCACGCGGCGGCTGGCGGCGACCGCGTCGCCCAGGTTGCGCAACAGGCCTTCGCCTTGCTGCACGATGGCGCCACCATCGGACACTACCGCGAAGCGGCACAGCGCGCCCTCGCCTTCGGCCCGGGCCGGATGGCGGATGTAGAGAGTAGTCAAACTGTCTCGCTTTCTTCTAGTTCTGGCGGGTCCAGATTACTTGTGTGCCGCCGCCGACACTGACGACGGGATTGCGCCGGATCAGCGATTCCGCGTTCAGGGCCGCACGGTCGAGCCGGATCCGGCTCTGTACGATAAACCAGCTGCTCTTGATGTCCCAGGTATCGGGCAAATCCACACCATTCGCGGCCTGGCTTTGGAAATCCGCCGGGGTGCGCCATGCCGCCGTCTTGCGCCGTGCCACTAGGCTATTGGCCTGGGACAGCGACATTCCTGGCACGATCGCCGCCAACAGCTCGGCCGGCACGGTATTCACGTTCAGCTTCGTTGCCTCGATTCCAGCTGGTAGCACGATCAGGAAGGGTCGCAGCTGCGTAAGGATCGCCGGCGTGATGCCCTGCAACGCCAGCAGGTCGTCGACCTGCAGCAGCGGGATCGGCACGCCGTTCACGGGCGGCACCGGCGGCAGGGCCGTACCCACGCTTCCGCCTCCGCCACCTCCGCCACCTCCGCCGCCACTACCTCCGCCGCCTTCGGCGCCGCCTCCACCGCTCCCTCCGCCCGGCGTTGCCGCCGGATCCGCCGGCGCCGCCACCTGCTGTCCCTGCGCAACGAAATCCGCGATCCGGTTTCCCATGCGCGGATCGAGGCGCAGGTTGTCCAGCAAGCGCTGCAGGATCGCCACCTGCTGTTCGTCCTTGTCGCGGTTCCTTGCCAGATTGCCCAGATTGTAACGCGACGTGGCGTCAATAATGTTACCGGACAGTGTCGCGTCAAAATTTTCACCTTCGACCCGCTCGCGTTCGATGTACTGGTCCAGGCGGGTTTCGGCCAGGGGCGTGGCCCAGACCTGGTCGAGCGAGGTGTATACCGAGGTATAGGCATCCTGGCGCAACACCAGGCTGGCCCAGTCGAGGGCGCCGCGCAGGATCCACTTGGTCTGCAGTTGCAGGCGCTGGTTTTCCATCGAACGCACCTGGACCTGCTGCTGCCAGAACAGACTGGCGACGATCGAGATGGCCAGGGTGGTCAGCAACAGCGCGGTGACGACCGCGACGCCGCGCTGGCGCCGGGCACGGAACGGTGCGCGCATCAGGTTCCTCCGAGCAGGAAAAATTTCGTTAGGGGCTGGGCCTGCCCCTGCGCTACCAGGCCGACCTGCAACCCGGTCGGGTCTTCAGCCGGGGCGTTGTCGGCAGCCGCCGCTTCCGAGCGCCATTGGTTGGCCTGGTAGACCAGGATACTCATGCCAGCCAGGCCGCCCTGTAAGGTCACAGGCGAGGCCGCGTCTGACGGTGCGTCGCTGGCGGCAGCCTGCCACAAGGCCTCGAGCTGAGCCAGGTCACGCGTGCCGCGCGATTCGCGCCGCACCAGGTTGCCGTCCACCACGCGGTAGGACACCACGACCAGCTGCGACGCTTCATTCTCGTTGTAGACCTTGCGCACCAGGACGAAACGGTTGTCGGCCCATTGCAGATTGGGCCGGCGGCCGATGATCTCGTGCCCGGCCAGGTGTTCGCAGTCGCTCTGCATCTGGGCAAAGGCCAACTGCATGCCGCGCGTGACTTCCATCTGCTCGGTCAGTGCGATGCGGGCGCGCACGATGCCGTCCAGCCCACGCCAGCCAAGCACCGCCAGGATGGCAAGGATGCTGATCGCCACCAGCAGTTCGACCAGGGTGAAGCCCCGGCGTGTGCGAATAGGCAGGGTCATGTCCGTGAAGGCCTCAGCACGAGCTGGACCAGTTTGACGATACGTTGCTCGGGACGTTCCGCCGCGAACACCGACACTTCGATCCGGCGCAATTGTGGATTCGGGCTGGTCAGTACCTGTTCTTCGCAGATCAGGTTCAGCTCCCCCTGGGGACAGGGGAAGTTGCGCTTGCCGACTTCGGGAAATTCCTTGCCCAGTCGTATCTGCACCAGGCGGTTCTCTGCCGACCAGGTCGCCATCATGGAGGCGCGCAGGCCGGCGCTGTTGGATGTCAGGCTGCCGACCGCGCGCAGGCCGGCGCCGAGTGCGGTACCGACGATCACGAGGGCAACCAGCACTTCGAGCAGGGTGAAGCCGGATTGGCGAGCGCGCATGTTCATTCCACCGTAAAGTGGCCGACGCCGTCGGCGCGGATCGCGACCGCGTTGCCGCCGGTGGCGAGGGTCAGCACGAAGGGTTTGTCGACCGGCTCGCGCCCGAAGGTGATGCGCACGGTGCTGGGGTCGGCGCTCATGGTCGGTTGCAGCACCAGCTGCAGCGGGGCGCCGCGGAAAGTGCGTTCGCGCAGCAGGTCGTCGCGGGTGACCGGCTCCCAGCCGGTGTCGTTGCGCACCACGAAACGGTAGCGTTCGCCGTTGGCCTCGAAGGCGACCTGGCGGTTGCGCACGATGGCTTCGTCACGCGCCAGCTGCAGGAGCAGGGACAGGCGCTGGGCCTCCTGCTGCAGGTCCTGGCGCGGCGAGGGGATGGCGTTGAGCGAAGCCAGGCCCAGCGTGATGCCGATGATGACCATCACGACCAGCAGCTCCACCAGGGTGAAGCCGCCGTTGTGCGTTCCCTGGGCGCTGCGGGCCCGCATCTGCTTTCCTTATTCCCAGGAACCGACGTCGGCATCCTCACCGGTGCCGCCGGGCTGGCCATCGGCGCCCAGCGAGAAGATGTCCACTTCGCCATGGATGCCTGGCGACAGGTATTGGTAGGCGTTGCCCCACGGATCCTTCGGCAACTTCTCCATGTAGCCGCCGGCCTTCCAGCCGTTGGCGGCCGGGCCCGCGGTGGGCTTGGTGATCAGGGCCTGCAGGCCCTGCTCGGTGCTCGGGTAGCGCTGGTTGTCGAGCTTGTAGAGCTTGAGCGCCTGCATCATGGTGGCAATGTCGGTCTTGGCCGCGGTCACGCGCGCTTCGCCGGTACGGCCCAGCAGTTTCGGCACCACCAGGGCGCCGAGGATGCCGATGATCACCACGACGACCATGATCTCGACCAGGGTGAAACCGCCTGCGCGGCGCTTGCGTTGCGAAACAATGTGCATGGATGCTCTTTGTAAGATAGACGTTTGAAGGCTGACAGTATATGCCAGCATGTCTGCACGGGCTACCACGTGCACCGTAGATATTGTACTGACTAGGGCAGTTTAATTCTGTCTTAAAGCGGTCTTGTTTTTGTACTCATTGTCGCCGGAAGGAGCAAACCGGGCACGCAGGATTGCGCGCGACTTTGACCCCGGTCCATTCCATGGCCCGCCCGTCGAGCAGCAACAGGCGTCCGGCCAGCGGTTCGCCGATGCCGGCCACCAGTTTCATGGCTTCGGCCGCCTGCATGGCCCCGACCACGCCGACCAGGGGCGCGAACACGCCCATGGTGCTGCAGGCAACGTCTTCGAAGTTACTGTCTTCCGGGAACAGGCAGGCGTAGCAGGGAGCGCTTGGCGTGCGGGTGTCGAATACCGACAGCTGGCCGTCGAAGCGGATCACGGCGCCGGAGACCAGGGGCGTGCCTTCCAGCACGCAGGCGCGGTTGACGGCGTGGCGGGTGGCGAAGTTGTCGCTGCAGTCGAGCACTACCGTTGCTTCCCGCACCAGTTCGCGCAGGCGTTCGCCGCCGGCACGCTCGCGCAGGGCGGTGACCTCGATCTCGGGGTTGATGGCGAGCAGGGCTGCGCGGCCGGAGTCGGCTTTCGGCTGGCCGATGCGCGCCGTCGTGTGCATCACCTGGCGCTGCAGGTTGGTCAGGTCGACCTCATCGTCGTCGACCAGGGTGATGTGGCCGATGCCGCCGGACGCCAGGTAGAGCGCAGCCGGCGAGCCGAGGCCGCCGGCGCCGATGACCAAGGCGTGCGCGTCGAGCAGGCGCTGCTGGCCGTCGATGCCGATGTCGTCCAGCAGGATGTGGCGGGAGTAGCGCAGGAGTTGGGTGTCGTTCATCGTTCCGGGTGTGCGACGAAATTCAACTTGGATCCCCGCCTACGCGGGGATGACGGTCTTTAGGCTTGGGGTTAAAGAGTTACGCCGGCGATCACCATCGAACCCAAGCAACGTCATCCCGGCGAAGGCCGGGAGCCAATTTATTTCTTCGCCGGCCCCTTGATCTCCGCCGGCTTCTGCTCCGTCCCCGGCAGCGTCTTCGGCGCCGCCGGCTTGGCGGCTTCCGGCTCCGACTTTGCCAGCTGCACAGCCTGTCCCTTGAAGTGATTGATCGCCTGCGCCAGCTGGAAGTCGTCCTTGCCGCCGTAGTCGAGCGGCTTGCGGTCTTTCAGCTTGGCGATCGCGCGCTGCTGGGCCTCGAAGGCTTCCTTCTGCTCCTTGGCGGCCGGGGTCTTCTCGCCTTCCCCGGTCAGGTGGCCCTGCAGGTCGGCTTCGCGCACGCGCAGCACCGCCAGGGCGTCGCCATCCGCGCTCTCGTCCACCCGCATATCGGGCACGATGCCGACCGCCTGGATCGGGCGGCCTTTCGGGGTGTAGTAGCGCGCGGTGGTCAGCTTGACGGCGGTGTCGGGCGACAGCTGGCGCAGGGTTTGTACCGAGCCCTTGCCGAAGGTCTGGCTGCCCATGATGATGGCGCGCTTGTAGTCCTGCAGCGCGCCGGCCACGATCTCGGAGGCCGAGGCCGAGCCGCCGTTCACCAGCACCACCATCGGCACGCTCTTCAGGCCCGCCGGCAAGCCGGCCAGCGGATCGGCGCCACGCTGGGCATAGAATTCGCGGCGGCCGTAGAACTGGTGGTTCGAATCGGCCAGCTGGCCCTTGGTCGAGACAATCAATTGATCCTGCTGGGGCAGGAAGGCGGCCGACACGCCGATGGCGCCGGGCAGCAGGCCGCCCGGGTCGTTGCGCAGGTCGAGCACCAGGCCCTTGATCTCCGGGTTCTCGGCGTACAAGGCCTTGGCCTTCTTGGCCAGTTCCTCGACGGTGTTTTCCTGGAACTGGCTGACGCGCAGCCAGGCGTAGCCCGGCTCGATCATCTTGGCCTTGACGCTGCCGACCACGATTTCCTGGCGCTGCACCGGCACCACCCAGGGGCGGTCCTCGCCGCGGCGCGCGATGGTGAGCGTGACCTTGCTGCCGGCCTTGCCGCGCATGCGCTTGATCGCTTCGTCGAGCGACATATTGCGCACCGGGACATTGTCGATACGGGTGATCAGGTCGCCGGACTTGATGCCGGCTTTGTGCGCCGGCGTGTCCTCGATCGGGGCGACGATCTTGACGTAGCCGTCTTCGCTGGCCACTTCGATGCCGACGCCGACGAACTTGCCCTGCACCGCTTCCTTCATCTCCTTGTAGGCCTTCTGGTCCAGGTAGACGGAGTGCGGATCGAGCGAGGCGACCATGCCGCCGATGGCTTCCGACAGCAGCTTCTTGTCCGAGACCGGCTCGACGTAGTCGGTCTTGATCAGGCCGTAGACGTCGGCCAGCTGGCGCAGTTCGTCCAGCGGCAGCGGCGCACCGGTTTCCTTCTGCGCGTGCGCCGAGAACTGGAAGGAGGCAGCCACGCCGGCCACCATGCCCAGTCCGATCAGTCCGAAGTTCTTTGCCTTACCCATATGTGGTGCCCCTAGAATTTGATCCAGCCTGCCGGATCGAAGGGCTGGCCGCGATGCCTGAGCTCAAAGTATAGCCCCGATTCCTCGTTGCCGCCGGTATTGCCCGCGCTCGCGATCACCTCGCCCGCCTTGACCATGTCGCCCACATGTTTCAGCAGGGCCGAGTTGTTTCCGTAGGTCGACAGGTATTCGCCGCCGTGGTCGATGATGATCAGGTTGCCCCAGCCTTTCAACCAGTCGGCGTGCACGATGCGGCCCGGTCCGACGGCGCGCACTTCGGCGCCCTCCGGCGCCTTGATGAACGTCCCTTTCCAGGTCGGGCCCTGGCCGCGGCGGCTGCCGAAGCGCGCCACCACGGTGCCGTTCACCGGGGCACTCAGGCGCCCCTTGAGGGCGGCAAACGCCCCCGCCGGCGCCGGCGGGGCCAGCGCGACTTCCGGCGGCGGCGGCGCGCTCGGTTTGCTTTCCACCGGTTTCGGCTGCTCGGCCACTTTGGGCGGCTCGGGTTCCGGCACCGGCTTCGTGCCCGGCTTGGCGTTCTGGCGTGCGATGCGCTCGCGCTCGGCCTTCTCGGACGCCGCCTTGGCTCGCGCCAGGGCGCGCGCCTTTTCTTCCGCCTCGGCCTTCGCTTTGGCGGCGGCCAGCGCGGCCTGGCGGCGCGCTTCCGCCTCGGCCTGCTCGCGGATCAGGCGCGACAGGCGGTCGACCAGGCCGCTCATGCGCTGTTCGTCGCGCTGCAGGCGGTCGGCCTGCTTGCGCTGGTCGGCCAGGCGCGTCGACAGGTTCTGCAGCAGGGCGCTGCGCTTGGTCTTTTCCTTTTCCAGCAGGGATTTCTGGTCGCGCTGCTCGTCGGCGATTTCCTGCAGTTCCTGCTGGGCGTTCTCGACCTTGTCGCGGTTGGCCTCGACTTCGGCCAGGTTGGCGCGCAGCGAGTTCAGCAGTTTCGCCTGCGCCTGCGAGACATAGGCCATCATCTGCAGGTCGCGGTTGATGCGGTTCGGGTTGTCGCCCGACAGCAGCAGCTTGATCCGGTCTTCGTTGCCGGCCACGTAGTGCTCGCGCAGCAATTGCGACAATTGTTTCTTTTGAAAAACAATTGTTTGCTGCAGCCGTTCTCCTTCGGTCGACAGCGCGTGCAGGCGGGTGCTGGTCGCATCCTGTTCCTCGGCCAGGTCACGCAGCGCGCGGTTGGCGTCGGAAATGGCGGCCTCGGACTCGGCCAGCTCGTCGGCGGCGTCGTCCCGGGCATCCTCGGTGCGGGCGATGTCGCGCTTGATCGCTTCCAGCTTTTGCTGGATGCCGACGCGCTGCTTCTCCGCCGTCGCCTTCTGGCGGCTGCGGTCGGTCTGGCGTTGGGCAAGAGCGGAATCGGACAGCGCGAGGGCCAGCAGCGCAAACAGGAGCGCGCTGGCCGACTTCGTGAATGGCAAACGCAAGACTTACTTCGCCTTCCCTTGGTTGGCCACGGCCGCCACGGCGGCGGCGATCGCTTCCTGGTCGCCCAGGTAGTAGTGCTTGATCGGCTTCAGGTTTTCGTCCAGCTCATAGACCAGCGGCTGGCCGTTCGGAATGTTCAGGCCGACGATGTCGCTGTCGCTGATGTTGTCCAGCATCTTGATGATGGCGCGCAGGCTGTTGCCGTGGGCCGAGATCAGGATCTTCTTGCCGGCGCGGATGGCCGGGGCGATTTCCTCGTCCCAGGCCGGCATCACGCGCGCCACGGTGTCCTTCAGGCATTCGGTCAGCGGGATTTGATCCTTCGCCAGACCGGCGTAGCGCGGGTCACCGAAGGAGGTGCGGTCGTCGCCTTCCTCGAGCGCCGGGGGCGGGGTGTCGTAGCTGCGGCGCCATACCAGCACCTGCTCGTCGCCGAACTTGGCTGCCGTTTCGCCCTTGTCCAGACCCTGCAGGGCGCCGTAGTGGCGCTCGTTCAGGCGCCAATCGTTCTTGATCGGCAGGTACATCATGTCCATCTCGTCCAGCGCCAGCCACAGGGTGCGGATCGCGCGCTTGAGCACCGAGGTGTAGGCCACGTCGAAGCTGAAACCGGCTTCCTTGAGCACGCGGCCGGCGCTCTTGGCCTCCTTGACGCCCTTCTCGGTCAGGTCGACGTCGGTCCAGCCGGTGAAGCGGTTTTCCAGGTTCCAGGTGGATTCGCCATGGCGCATGAATACGATTTTGTACATAAGCTCTCTTTGGATAAAAGGTGCGATTGAAATCCCGATCGGCATCTATTTTATAATGCGCCGATTCAGTTCAACCAACGGAACCCTTGTGAAATTCATTCTCGATAATATCTTCATCGTAGCGATCGCCGTGATTTCCGGTGGCGCCCTGCTCTGGCCGGCACTGGCTCCGCGCGGCAAACGCGCCACCCCGCTGCAGGCCACGCAGATGATCAACCGCGGCAAGACCCTCGTGCTGGACGTCAGGACTGCCGAAGAATTCGCGGCCAGCCACGTGCGCGACGCGAAAAACATCCCGCTGGCAGACTTGGGCAACCGGATCGGCGAGCTGGAAAAGTCGAAGAACCGCACCGTGATCGTCGTCTGCCAGACCGGCGCCCGCGCCGACAAGGCCCTACGCCAGCTGCAGGCGGCGGGCTTCGAAGACGCCCACGCGCTCGAAGGCGGCCAGGCGGCCTGGGTCGCGGCCGGCTTGCCGGTGACCAAATAACGGAAGTAAGCAATCAGGAAGGAAGCACCATGACCGCACACGTCGTTCTCTACCACACCGCCAGCTGCCCCTATTGCGTCCGCGCCGAGCGCCTGCTCGAAGCCAAGGGCGTGACCGACATCGAACGCATCCGCGTCGACCTCGATCCGGAGCAGCGCCAGATCATGATGCAGCGCACCGGCCGCCGCACCGTGCCGCAAATTTATGTGGGCGAGACCCACGTCGGCGGCTTCGACGACCTGTACGCGCTCGACCAGGCAGGCCGCCTAGACCCGCTGCTGAACGGGTAATAACGCCTTATTTGACGGGCTTCGGGTGCGCGGCAGCGGGGGTATTGCGCGCCAGTTGATTTTGATACAATTGCCGTCGCGTTTGACCAAAGTTCCGGGACGGCGCGCCCGTCCACCCACAATTTAGAAAGCGTTCCATGTCTGACGAAAACCTGCAACCAGTATTCCAAATCCAACGCGTCTACCTGAAAGACATGTCGCTGGAACAACCGAATTCGCCGTCGATCTTCCTCGAGCAGGAAGCCCCGACCATCGAAGTGTCGCTGGACGTCGGTGCTGAAAGCATCGCCGAGGGCATCTACGAGTCGACCGTGACCATCACCGTCACCGCCAAGCTGAAGGACAAGGTTGCCTTCCTGGTCGAAGGCAAGCAGGCAGGCATCTTCGAAGCCCGCAACATCCCGGCCGAGCAGATGGATCCGCTGCTGGGCATCGGCTGCCCGAACATCGTCTACCCGTACCTGCGCGCCAACATCGCTGACGTGATCAGCCGTGCTGGTTTCCCGCCGGTGCACCTGGCCGAGATCAACTTCGAAGCCTTCTACCAGCAGCGCCAGCAGGCAATGGCCCAGGCTGCTACCACTCCGGCGCAATAAGCTGTACCCATTCGCGGGCGCCGCAATCGAGCGGCGTTCGCGCCCCGGGCGTACCGGCCTCCGGCGCCCCGGATCACCCTGGTCCTTCGGCCCGCCATGATTCCAATCCGTCTCCTTGCAAGCGTGCTCCTGCTGGTAGCACCGGCTGCGTTCGCCTTCGACTTCAAGAGCGTCGGCGCGGCCCCGGTGATCCTGTACGACACGCCTTCCAGCAAGGGCGCCCGCATGTACGTCGCGCCGCAGGGCATGCCGCTGCAGGTGCTGTCGAGCTATGGCGACTGGGTCAAGGTGCGCGACGCCAACGGCGACCTGGCCTGGACGCCGGCCAAGGGCTTGAGCGCACGCCGCAACCTGGTGGTGCGCACGCCCGGCGCCAAGGTCTTTGCCGGCCCCGACGAAACCTCCGCCGTCCTGATGACGGCCGACAAGGGCGTCGTGCTGGAACTGGTCGACCCCACCGCGCTCGCCTGGATCCGGGTTCGCCACCGCGACGGCATCGCCGGCTACGTGCGCGCCAACGACGTCTGGGGCCTGTGATGCCGCGTTCTTTTTAATCTCCATGCCAGAACAAAAAACACCATCCAAGATCACCGTCCTCGGCGCCGGCGCCTGGGGCACGGCCGTGGCCATCGCCCTGGCCGCCCGCCACGACGTGCTGCTGTGGGGCCGTAATCCCGAGCAGATGGCCGAGACCCAGGCCGCGCGCGAGAACCTGCACTATCTGAAGGGCTATCCGCTGCCGCCGGCCTTGCAGGTGAGCGCCGATTTCGAGGCCGCGCTGGCGCACGTGATCGATGCGAAGGAGAGCGAAGCGCCGCTCCTGATCCTGGCCTGCCCGGTGGCCGGCCTGCGTCCGCTGCTGGGGCAGCTGAAGGGCCGGAATGTGCCGAACGTGGTCTGGCTGTGCAAGGGTTTCGAAGCCGGCACCGGCCTGTTGCCGCACCAGGTGGTGGCCGAAGTGCTGGGCGATAGCGTTCCCGGCGCGGCCCTTTCAGGGCCTTCCTTTGCCCAGGAAGTGGCGCGCGCCCTGCCCTGCGCGCTGACCGTGGCCTCGACCTCGGCGCTACTCCGCGAACGCGTGGTGGCCGCGGCGCACGGCAACAATTTGCGCGTCTACGCCTGCGACGACATGGTCGGCGTGGAAGTGGGCGGCGCGGTGAAGAACGTGATGGCGATCGCCACCGGCGCGGCCGACGGCCTGGGCCTGGGGCTGAACGCGCGCGCGGCCCTGATCACGCGCGGCCTGGCCGAGATCACCCGCCTGGGCGTGCACCTGGGCGCGCAGCCCGGCACCTTCATGGGACTGACCGGCATGGGCGACCTGATCCTCACCTGCACCGGCGACCTGTCGCGCAACCGCCGCGTGGGACTGGCGCTGGCCCAGGGCAAGCAGCTGGACACCATCGTGGCCGAACTGGGTCACGTCGCGGAAGGCGTACCCTGTGCGAAGTCGGTGCGCGCGCTGGCGCGCAGGCTGGGAGTGGAAATGCCGATCACCGAGGCGGTGGCGGCGGTGCTGTTCGATGGGGTGGCGGCGACCCAGATGGCGCAGCAGCTGCTGGCGCGCGATCCGCGCGACGAGCTGGCCTGAGGGACCGGCCCGCCGGCGTTTGATTCAACTCGGGGCGCTGCTCGATTCGCCGGTCGGCCCGCCGGTCCGGACGGCGCCCAGCAGGATGGTCATCAGGGCCACCGCATCCTGGTTGGCGCGGATCGCATGCGGCACGCCGCCCTCCAGGTACACCATCTCGTTCGGCCGCAGGATGGTCGTGCGTCCATAGGCGTCGAACGCGATTTCCCCTTCCAGGCATACCAGGGTCATCTCGCCTTCGACCCAGTGCTCGGGCATCGGCTTTTCCTTCGGCACCACCAAGCGGATCAATTCCATATGATCGGTCTTGGCGAGCGCGATCGACGTGAAATGGGCGATGTCGTCGTCGCCGCGCTGTAATGCGATGCGTTCGCCCGAAACTGCGTGTTGCAAGGCCATGTCGCCCCTCCTTATTTATTCGGTTGATTCCTCTTCTTCGCGCTGCGGCACGCTGCGCAGCCAGGTGACCAGCGCGAACGCATCCTTCATGCCGCTTGCCAGCTGCGGCACCAGCAGTTCCGGCGCATTCAGCAGCAGCGGCACCTCGATCCACACGAAATAGCTCTTGAGCTTGAGGTATTCCACCAATGGGTGGTTCGGATCGACGCCCTTGGGCGGCCGTTGCAGCACGTCTTCGAACTGCAGGTCACCGTAGGTCGCGCGGAGATGCTTATTCTTCAACATTTTGCTGAAGCCTGTCGCATCGTTGACCACGTGTTCGCGGATCGCCTTGAGCCGGTGCGCCGGCGGCAGGTACTCGCCTGCGCCGAACAGCAGCTTGCCGTCGGCTTCGATGTGGAAGTAGTAGGTGGGACCGCCCGCCGCGCTGGGACGGCGCTTGTTCAGGGGCGCGATGCCGGCCGAGAAATGGGTCTTGTAGGGCCGCTTGTCCTTGGCGAAGCGCACGTCGCGGTGAATGCGGAACAGGGCTTTCTTGGGATCGCAGCCGGCCACCTGTTTATCGAAGCTACCCAGCTCTTGAATGAGTTCGGTGACGACCTGGAGGAATTCCGCGCGCAGGATGTCGTAGCGCGGTTTGTTCCACAGGAACCAGGGGCGGTTGTTGTTTTCGCTGAGCTCGCTTAAGAATTGCGTCAGGTCACGCAGGTGCATGGTTGTCCGAAGAAGGGGTTATTGGGGCTGGCGCGGCCGCTTGCCGACGGTGACGTCGAGCGTGGACTCGCGGTTCTTGCGCAGGATGCGCAGCGGCGCCTTTTCGCCCGGCTCGAGCTGGGCGATCAGGTTGAGCATCTCGCTGGTATTGGCGACCATCTTGCCGCCCACCGCGACCAGGATGTCGCCCGGCTGCATCCCGGCGCGGTCGGCCGGCCCGCCGCGCACCACGCCGGCGATGATGGCGCCGCTCGAGCGGCCAAGGCCAAAGCTTTCGGCCAGTTCCGGCGTGATGTCCTGCGATTCGATGCCGATCCAGCCGCGCACCACCTGGCCGTGCTTGACGATGGAATCGAGCACGGTCTTGGCGGTGCTGACCGGGATGGCGAAACCGATGCCGACCGAGCCGCCGGTCTGCGAATAGATGGCCGAATTGATCCCCAGCAGATGCCCGTTGGTGTCGACCAGGGCCCCGCCCGAGTTGCCGAAGTTGATCGCGGCGTCGGTCTGGATGAAATTCTCGAAATGGTTGATGTGCAGGTTATTGCGTCCCAGCGCAGAGATGATGCCGAGCGTGACGGTCTGGCCCACGCCGAAGGGATTGCCGATGGCCAGCACCACGTCGCCCACCCGGGCCTGGTCGGGGTCGCCCAGCACCATCACCGGCAGCTTGCGCTCCGCGATGCGGATCACGGCCAGGTCGGTCTCGGGATCGGTGCCGACGATGGTGGCCGCCGCCTTGCGGCCGTCGGCCAGGCCGACCTCGATGATGTCGGCGCCTTCGACCACGTGGTTGTTGGTCAGGATGTAGCCGTCGCCGCTGACGATCACGCCCGAACCCAGGCTGGCCATCTGCTCGTCGGGTGGCATCCGGTCGCCGAAGAAGCGGCGGAAGAAGGGGTCCTTCAGCAGCGGATGCGTTTCGCGCGAGGCCTTGCTGGTGAGGATGTTGACCACGGCCGGCATGGCGCGCCCGGCCGCTTCGCGGTAGCTGCCGCTGGCCGGCAGGCTGGGCGCCTGCAGCACCGGCACCGCGCTGCCGGCCGGGCCGATGGCGACCTGGGTCGGGGCGCGCTGCAGCCACTCGGGGCGCATGGTGGAGATCACGAAGTACAGCGCCAGCGCGACCGTGACGGCCTGCGCGAACAGCAGCCACAGGCGCTTGAGGCCACCGGGCTGGCGCCGCGGGCGCGTGCCCGGCGGCTTGAGTTCATGGACGCTGTCGTTCACCTGTTACTTTCTCAACGAATCGCGGATGTCGCGCAGCAGCAGGATCTCTTCCTTCTCGGCCGCCGTAGGCGCCTCGCTTGGCCCGCGCAGGCGGTTCACCACGCGCACCATCTGGAAGATGACAAAGGCGAGCAGGACGAAGTTCAAGAGGATGGTCAAAAAATTACCGTAAGCGAGGACGGCGCCGGCTTTTTGCGCTTCCGCCAGCGGCAAATGCGTGCCCTGGCCGTTCAGGGGCAGGTAGTAATTAGCGAAATCGAGGCCGCCAAACAACATCCCGATCGGCGGCATGATCACATCCTTGACGAGCGAATCGACGATGCGCCCAAAGGCGCCGCCGATGATCACGCCGACCGCAAGATCGACGACGTTGCCGCGCATTGCGAACGTTTTGAACTCTCCCAGCATGGACATCGCTTCCCCTTTCATTGTTATTGAGTCAAGCGGATTCATGATACCGCAAGCCCGTTTGCTGCGGATGCACACACGCTTTTCGGGTCTAAGGAGACACGGATATTCCGTGTGGATGTGTCCGCTTGATAATTTTTTTCCAATCGGTATTGCCCTTCACATATAATTTTGTGTTGCTGGAAGCTCTTTATTAATTCTTAAGATTCGTTTTTCACGGAGTGGGGTTGGTATGAGTAATGAAAAGCAGGTCGATTCAGGCCGGCGCGGGCTGCTCGTCGCAACATGCGCGGCAGGCGGCGTCGTCGGGGTATCTACGGCGGGAGTTCTCGTCAGCACCTTCCAGCCGTCGGAGCGCGCGAAAGCCGCCGGCGCCCCGGTCGAGGTCGACATCTCCGACGTCAAGCCAGGCGAAATGAAAGTGGTCGAATGGCGCGGCAAGCCGGTGTGGATCCTGCGCCGCACGCCCGAGATGCTGGCCACCCTGGAAAAGGACAGCGCCGAACTGGCCGATCCGAACTCCGAAAAAGAGTACCAGCTGCCCACCCCGGAATATGCCCGGAACCCGTTCCGCGCCCGCCAGGAGCACAAGGACGTGCTGGTGGCGGTCGGCATCTGTTCCCACCTGGGCTGCTCGCCGTCCTCGCGCCTGGCGTCGGGACCGCAGCCGAACCTGCCCGACAACTGGCCGGGCGGCTTCCTGTGCCCTTGCCACGGCTCGACCTTCGACCTGTCGGCACGCGTGTTCAAGAACAAGCCGGCGCCGACCAACATGGATGTTCCCCCTTACATGTACCTGTCCGATAACAAGATCGTGATCGGCAAAGACGAGAAAGGCGAGGCATAACATGGGCGGCCCATTCAAAGAAACCCAGGTTCCGGCCAACGCACCGGTCGGCACCAAGGCCCTGGCCTGGGTCGACGACCGCTTCCCGCTGTCGAAGCTGTGGAACGACCAGTGGGGCAAGTACTACGCTCCCAAGAACTTCAACGTCTGGTACCTGTTCGGCTCGCTGGCGATGCTGGTGCTGGTGCTGCAGATCGTCACCGGCATCTTCCTGACCATGCACTACAAGCCGGACGCCAACCTGGCCTTCGGTTCGGTCGAATACATCATGCGCGAAGTGCCGTGGGGCTGGCTGGTGCGCTACATGCACTCGACCGGCGCCTCGATGTTCTTCATCGTGGTCTACCTGCACATGGCGCGCGGCCTGATGTACGGTTCCTACCGCAAGCCGCGCGAGCTGATCTGGCTGTTCGGCTTCGCGATCTTCCTGTGCCTGATGGCCGAAGCCTTCTTCGGCTACCTGCTGCCATGGGGCCAGATGTCCTACTGGGGCGCCCAGGTGATCGTCAACCTGTTCGGTGCGATCCCCGTGATCGGCCCGGACCTGTCGCTGTGGATCCGCGGCGACTACGTCGTGTCGGACGCAACCCTGAACCGCTTCTTCGCCTTCCACGTCATCGCCCTGCCGCTGGTCATCCTCGGCCTGGTCGCCGCCCACCTGATCGCGCTGCACGAAGTCGGCTCGAACAACCCGGACGGCATCGAGATCAAGGACAACCTGGACGCCAACGGCCATCCGGTGGACGGCATCATGTCGCACCCGTACTACTCGACCAAGGACTTCTTCGGCGTGTCGGTATTCCTGCTGATCTTCTCGGCAGTCGTGTTCTTCGCGCCTGAGATGGGCGGCTACTTCCTGGAATACAACAACTTCCTGCCGGCCGACTCGATGAAGACCCCGCCGCACATCGCGCCGACCTGGTACTTCACCCCGTTCTACTCGGTGCTGCGCGCCACCACCGCCGACTTCATGTACGTGCTGATGGCCGCGGTCGCCGCCTACGTCGTGTTCATCTGGCTGAAATCGCGCCTGGCCTACAAGACCAAGATCGTGGTCGCCATCATCGGCCTGGTCCTGATCGTCGGCATGCTGCCGCAGGTGCTGGATGCGAAGTTCTGGGGCGTGGTGCTGTTCGGTTCCTCGGTAGTGATCATCGCCCTGCTGCCGTGGCTCGACCACTCGCCGGCGCGCTCGATCCGCTACCGTCCGGACTGGCACAAGTGGGTGTACGTGGTGTTCGGCCTGTGCTTCGTGGCCCTGGGCTACCTGGGCACCCAGCTGCCGACCCCGGCCTACACCATCATTTCGCAAGTGGCGACCCTGCTGTACTTTGCGTTCTTCCTGTTGATGCCGTGGTGGAGCACGATGGGCCGGTTCAAGCCGGTCCCGACGCGCGTTACCTTCACGCCACACTAATCGGACCAGAGCACAAGGACACCAACATGAAATTTGCGAAGAAACTGATCGCCGTCCTGGCACTGGTGCCGGGACTGGCATTCGCCTCCGAGGGAGGCTTCCCGCTGGAGCGCGCGCCGGATCGCCACGACCTGTCGTCGCTGCAGAACGGCGCCAAGCTGTTCATCAACCACTGCCTGAACTGCCACTCGGCCTCGAGCATGCGCTACAACCGCCTGCGCGACCTCGGCCTGTCGGAAGAGCAGATCAAGAGCAACCTGTTGTTTTCGCAAGACAAGGTTGGCGGCATGATGACGACCGCGATGCGCCCGGACGACGCCAAGGCCTGGTTCGGCGCGGTGCCGCCGGACCTGTCGGTGATCGCGCGCGCGAAATCGTCGCCTTCGGGCACCGGCGCGGACTACCTGTACACCTACCTGCGCTCCTTCTACAAGGATGACGCCCGCCCGACCGGCTGGAACAACATGGTGGTGCCGAACGTGGCGATGCCGCACGTGATGTGGCAGCAGCAGGGCGTGCGCCAGGCGAAATTCCAGGAAGTGCCGGACCCGCACGAACATGGCAAGATGATCCACAAGTTCGCCGGTTTCGAGCAAGTCACCCCGGGCACGATGAGCTCCCAGGAGTTCGACACCGCCACCGCCGACCTGGTTGCATACTTGAGCTGGATGGCTGAGCCAGCGCAAGGCCAAAGGAAGAAGTTGGGCGTAATTGTGTTGATCTTCCTGTCGATTTTCGCCTTCCTGGCCTGGCGCCTGAATGAATCGTACTGGAAAGAAGTGAAGTAAATTCGCTTTCATTGCCCGGTTGGCTATAATACGGGCAATCATTTTTCGGGGTGAATCGCTAGGCGCTTCACCCCATTGTTTCTTGAGGAACTACAAACCATGATGGTTCTCTACTCCGGCACCACGTGCCCGTTCTCCCAACGCTGCCGCCTCGTCCTGTTCGAAAAGGGCATGGACTTCGAGGTGCGCGACGTCGACCTGTTCAACAAGCCGGAAGACATTTCGACCATGAACCCGTACGGCCAGGTCCCGATCCTGGTCGAGCGCGAACTGATCCTGTACGAGTCGAACATCATCAACGAGTACATCGATGAGCGCTTCCCGCACCCGCAGCTGATGCCGGCCGACCCGCTGATGCGCGCCCGTGCCCGCCTGATGCTGTTCAACTTCGAGAAGGAACTGTTCGTCCACGTGCACACGCTGGAAAGCGAGCGCAACAAGGCGAACGACAAGAACCACGACAAGGCGCGTTCGGAAATCCGCGACCGCCTGACCACGCTGGCTCCGCTGTTCCTGAAGAACAAGTACATGCTGGGTGACGAGTTCTCGATGCTGGACGTGGCGATTGCCCCGCTGCTCTGGCGCCTGGACCACTACGGCATCGAGCTGTCGAAGACCGCGGCCCCGCTGATGAAGTACGCCGAACGCATCTTCTCGCGTCCGGCCTACATCGAAGCGCTGACCCCGTCCGAGAAAGTGATGCGCCGTTGATGCCCTGCGGGCGAGTTCCCTCGCCCGCATTGCGCGTCCCGGAATTCGGTACGCGCCCGTTTCGGACGCCGCCCAGGCGAATCCGCTAAACTGGCGCGCACAGGTATAGCTTTTTTAATCACATCCATGTCAGAGATCTCCACCAAGCCCTACCTCCTGCGCGCCATCTACGAATGGTGCACGGACAGCGGCTATACGCCCTACCTGGCCGTCAAGGTCGACGCCGCTACCACGGTGCCGATGGAATACGTGCGCAAGGGCGAGATCATCCTGAACATCAGCTACGGCGCCACCTCGGGCCTGAAGATGGACAACGATGCGATCCACTTCCGCGCCCGCTTCAACGGCGTCTCGCGCGAGCTGTACATCCCGGTGCAGAACGTGCTGGCGATCTACGCCAACGAGAATGGCCAGGGCATGGCGTTCGAGGTGAACACCACGGCGTCCGAGATGGCATCCTCCGCGCCGGAAGAAGCGTCGGCGCCCTCGCTGTCGGCGGTGCCGGCCAAGCAGGAGACGCCGGCCGAAACCGTCCCGGCGCCGGACGACAACGACGAGCCTCCGAAGAAGGGTGGACGCCCGACGTTGACACGCATCAAATAGCGTATAATCGTTGTTCTAAGGATCACACGCCGACTTAGCTCATCAGGTAGAGCAGTTGATTTGTAATCATCAGGTGGCGGGTTCGAGTCCTGCAGTCGGCACCAGTATTCCTAGCAAAAGCCCAGCCACTCGGTTGGGCTTTTTGCTTTGGTGGCCGCCCTATCCCGTCAGGCCGCCGGCAGACCGGTACGCAGCCAGGAATTTCTCGAACTTGAGGAAAGGCTGCGGCGGATAGTGATTCGCCTGGCCCGGCCCTCTCGGCAATGCTGCCCAGATCTTGGCGACCTTGGGCATGGCCTCGACGATGTTCCCCTTCTTGATGGCTTCGATCACGCCGAGGCTGCGCAGGATCTCTACCGCAATCAGGTCCTGCGTGTGCGGCGAAAAGTCCCTCAGTCCCAGCTTGGCTCCGTGATGCTCCCAGGTCGGTCGAGTAATCTGGTACATCCCCGCAGCAGTCGTCTTGCCGTCGATGCCAGTCCCAGGATGGGTAGAGGTATCGCGGAAGCGCCAGGGGTCGTGGTTACGCCCCTTCAGCGCGCCGTACTTGAAGTCATAGCCGCCGCCCTCGGCTGCGGCGATCGCCTTGAGGAAAGCGGCGACGTTGGGATGGGCCAAGTGCCTTGCGTTTTCCGCCAGCAGCGCTGCGCTGCGCGAAGATGGCCGGGCGGCGGGCTCCGGCGAAGCCGTGCGTTTTGCGTCGGACATGATTCCTCCCAACGAGTGCTGGCTGGTGCCGGCGCCACAGATAGCTCCGGCTCCTGAACTCATCTTAGGAAGGCAGCGCACCCGGCTGTTGAGCGGGCGCAGACCGCAGGACCGCTGGGTTCAGATTCTTTGCGCAAATAACTTGCAGCTGAGTACAAAAGTCGCGCGAGAAATCAGGAACACATTGCTTCAAACTTGACTTCCGGACATGAAAAATGTGCCAGAATCCTAATTGCAATATTTGTTTGACCCTGATTTCACCCGGTGCTATAGTCGGGCAAAGCCGATGGTAACGTTTCCAACTTACCAAAAATAATGGCGCAGAACGGAGACACGATGTTCACAGTACGCACCCTGGCGGCGGCCTGCGCATGGCTCGCCGTTGCCATGTCAGCCGCTGCGTCGGCGCAGGCTGCGTCGGTGCTTGCCACGTCGGCCGCCCCCAAGGCCGAAGTCATCCACTGGTGGACATCCGGCGGCGAATCGGCCGCGGTCAAGCAGGTGGCCCAGGCCTACCGCAATGCGGGCGGCGTCTGGATCGACACCGCGATCGCCGGCGGCGACCAGTCGCGCGCCGTGACCATCAACCGCATCGTCGGCGGCAACCCGCCCACCGCGGCCCAGTTCAACACCTCCAAGCAGTTCCTCGACGTGATCGAAGCGGGGATGCTCAACAACGTCGACAGCGTGGCGCGCGCCCAGAACTGGGACCAGATGCTGCCGCCGCCGATCATCGACGTCATCAAGGTGCAGGGTCACTACTACGCGGTGCCCCTGAACATCCACATGCAGACCTGGTTCTGGTATTCGAAGGCCGCCTTCCAAAAGGCCGGCATCACGAAGGAGCCAAGCAGCATGGCCGAATTCTTCGCCGCCCTCGACAAGCTCAAGGCGGCCGGCATCATTCCCCTCGCCCACGGCGGCCAGTCCTGGCAGGAGACCGTGCTGTTCTCGGCGATCCTGGCCAATATGGGCGGCAAGGAGCTGTACCTGAAGGCGATGCGCGATCGCGATCAATCGACCCTGCTGTCGCCCGAATTCCGCAATGTGCTGCTGGCCTTCAAGCGCCTGAAGTCCTATGTGGATGCCGGCTCGCCGGGCCGCAACTGGAACGACGCGACTGCGCTCGTCATCGCTGGACGCGCCGGCTTCCAGGTGATGGGCGACTGGGCCAAGGGCGAGTTCACCAATGCGGGGCAAAGCGCGGGCCAGCACTACGGCTGCATGGCCGGCTTCAATGCCGCCACGCCTTACCTGATCCAGGGCGACGTGTTCGTTTTCCCGCGCACCGACAACGCCCAATCCGTGCGCGCCCAGCAGCTGCTGGCCAAGGTGGTGTCGCAGCCCACGCTGCAGGTCGGCTTCAGCAAGCTGAAAGGCTCGATCCCGGTGCGCACCGACGTCGACGCGACGGAGCTCGACCTGTGCGCCCGCAAGGGCATCGAGATCATGAAGGACCGCGCGCGCCAGGCCGGCGTGACCGAGGTCTACCTGACGCCGGACCAGAACGGCGCCATGCAGGACGTCCTGACCGCTTACTGGAACACCAATATGCCGGCCGAACGCGCCCAGAAGAGCATCGCCAACGCACTCAAATACTGACGCCATGCTCCCGATCCGCGCCCACAAGCTGAGTCCTCACATCGCCCTGCTGCCGATGGCGCTGACGGTGCTGGTCGCCTACATCGGCGCGGCCCTGTGGACCTTCCGCACCTCCTTCACGGCCTCGCGCACCTTCGCATCCGATAACTTCATCGGCGCCGCCCAGTACATCCGCCTGTTCGACAACGAGCGCTGGCTGATCTCGCTGAACAACCTGGCCGTGTACGGCGCGCTGTTCATCGTCGCCTGCATGGTGCTCGGCTTCCTGCTGGCCGCCTTCATCGACCAGAACGTCAATGGCGAAGGTTTTCTCCGCACCGTCTTCCTGTATCCGTATGCGATGTCCTTCATCGCCACGGGCCTGGTCTGGCAATGGATGCTGGCGCCGGGCGCCGGCATCGAGGGCGCGGTGCGCCAGCTGGGCTTTTCGAACTTCAGCTTCGACTGGATCATCGACCAGGAGATGGTTATCTACACCATCGTCATCGCCGCCGTCTGGCAGGCGTCGGGCCTGGTGATGGCGATGATGCTGGCCGGCCTGCGCGGCGTCGATCCGGAGATCTACAAGGCGGCGCGCCTGGACGGCATCCCGGCCTGGCGCGTCTATCTGCAGATCGTGCTGCCGATGCTGGGACCGACGGTGGCCACCGTGTTTCTGCTGCTGTGCACCGCGGTCGTCAAGCTGTACGACGCGGTGGTGGCGATGACCGGCGGCGGACCGGGCACGGCGAGCGAGGTGCCGGCCAAGTTCATCATGGACCACCTGTTCCTGCGTTCGAACATCGGGCTGGCCTCGGCCGGCGCCGTGACCCTGCTCATCCCGGTGCTGGCCCTGCTGGCGCCCTATGCCTACGCACGCAGCCGGAGGAAACGCGCATGAGCCAGACCACTTTGCCGCTCGCCGCCCCTGTCATGTCTTTCGATGCTGCCCCGGCCATGCGCCGCAAACGACTCTCGCCGGCCCGCATCGGCGTCTACGCCTTCCTGTTCAGCGCCGCCCTGTACTTCCTGCTGCCGCTGTACGTCATGATCATCACCTCCTTTAAGTCGATGGACGAGATCAGGAACGGCAACGTGTTCGCCCTGCCCCTGCTTGCCACCGTCGAGCCGTGGAAGAACGCCTGGAGCCAGGTCAGCGGCGGCTTCTGGAATTCGGTAGCGATCACGGTGCCGAGCACCGTCATCCCGATCCTGCTCGGCGCCATCAACGGCTATGCCCTGTCGTTCTGGAAGCCGCGCGGCGCGAATTTGCTGTTCGGCGTGCTGCTGGCGGGCGCCTTCATCCCGGTGCAGGTGATGATCTATCCGCTGGTGTGGATGATGGCGCGCGCCGGCGTGTTCGGTTCGCTCCCGGCCATCGTGCTGGTGCACGTCATCTTCGGCATGCCGATCATGACCCTGCTGTTCCGGAATTACTATGCCTCGGTGCCGCACGAGCTGTTCCAGGCCGCGCGCATCGACGGCGGCGGCTTCTGGCGCATCTTCCTGCAGGTGATGCTGCCGATGTCGCTGCCCATTATCGTGGTCGCCGCCATCATGCAGGTCACCGGGGTGTGGAACGACTACATCCTCGGCCTGGTGTTCGCGGGCCGCGAGCATGCGCCGATGACGGTGCAGCTGAACAACGTGATCAACACCACCACCGGCACCCGCCTGTACAACGTCAACATGGCCGCGACCATCCTGACGGCCGCGCTGCCGCTGGCGATCTACTTCATCTCGGGACGCTGGTTCGTGCGCGGTATCGCCGCCGGCGCCGTCAAAGGTTAATCTCATGTCGAACGTCCACCTGCGCAAACTCTGCATCACCCGCGGCAGCAACCAGGTCATCCGCGACCTCGACCTGCAGGTCGAACCGGGCGAATTCCTGGTCCTGCTCGGGCCTTCTGGCTGCGGCAAGTCCACCCTGCTGCACAGCATCGCCGGCCTGATCGACCTGGCCGATGGCGCCATCGAGATCGGCGGGCGCGACATGAGCTACGCCGACCCGAGCGAACGCGGGATCGGCATGGTGTTCCAGTCGTATGCGCTGTACCCGACCATGACGGTCGAGAAGAACATGTCCTTCGGCCTGCGCATCTCTGGCGCGCCCAAGGCGGAGATCACCCGCCGCGTGCAGAAGGCGGCCGAGATGCTGCAGTTAGAAATGCTGCTGGACCGCAAACCGGCCCAGCTCTCGGGCGGCCAGCGCCAGCGCGTCGCGATCGGCCGCGCCCTGGTGCGCGAAGCGGGCGTCTACCTGTTCGACGAGCCGCTCTCGAACCTGGACGCCAAGCTGCGCGCGGAACTGCGACGCGAACTGAAGATGCTGCACCAGACGCTCGGTTCGACCATGATCTACGTGACCCACGACCAGGCCGAGGCGATGACCCTGGCCACCCGCATCGTGGTGATGCAGGGCGGCCGCATCCAGCAGATCGGCACGCCGGCCGAAGTCTATGAGCGTCCCGCCAACCGCTTCGTGGCCGGCTTCCTCGGTTCGCCCTCGATGAACTTCGTCGACGGCAGCCTGGAAGGAGAACTCGACGTGCAGCGCCGCTTCAGCGCCGGCGCGCTGGCCCTGAACCTGGCGCCCGACTGCGTCGCGCCCGCGGGGGCAGTGACGCTGGCGGTGCGGCCGGAAGACATCCACATTGCGCCGAACGGCCCGCTGCAGGCGACCGTCACGCTGGTGGAACCGATGGGCAACCATCAGGTCGTATGGCTCGACTGCGGCGGCCACCAGCTCTCCAGCATCGTGCACGACCCGCGGCCACTGGCCAGCGGCCAGGCGGTGCGCTTCGACATCGACGCGTCGCGGGTCTCGCTATTCGATCCGAAAGACGGCAAACGCCTTTAAAGACAGGTGCCAGTGTCAGATGGATGCAGTATGCTTCAGTGTTTATCAAATAACTAAACAACAGGATAAGGATCGTCAGTGGCAACCATCAAGGACGTAGCGCGTCTCGCCGGCGTTGGTCTCGGCACCGCCTCGCGCGTGGTGAGCGGCAAGGGCTCGGTCTCCCCGGCCACGCTGGAACGCGTGCGCAAGGCGATCGACGAGCTGGGCTTTCGCCCCTCGCATGCAGCGCGCGCCCTGCTGTCCGGCACCAGCCGGATGGTCGGCGTCTACATCCCGGTCCTCTCCGGCACCTTCTACACCCCGATCCTGCAGATCATCGACACCGAGTTGCGCGCCGCCGGCCTGCACATGGTGGTCGCCTTCGGCGTCGGACTGGGCGACGCGCGGCGCCAGGCCATCGAAGGCATCGAATTTTTGATCGAGCGCGGCTGCGATGGTCTCATCATGATGACCAGCGCCCTTACCGACGAGGACCTGGCAGCCCTGGGCGGCAAGCAGAAACAGATCGTGGCGCTGAACCACGAGTTCAGCCAGATCCCGGAGCTGTGCTTCACGGTCGACCACGCACTGGGCGGACGCCTGGCCGCACGTACCCTGCTCGACTACAAGCACCGCGACATCGCCGTGATTTCCGGCCCGGCGGCGCTGTCCGACAACGTGGCCCGCGTCGACGGCTTCATGCGCGAGCTGGAAGCGGACGGCATCGATACCGGCAAGGTCTGGGTAGCGGAGAGCGACTTTTCGCCCCAGGGCGGCTGGTCCGCGGCCAAGGCACTGATCGACTCGGGCACCAAGTGCACCGCCCTATTCTGCGCCAACGACGAGATGGCGGTCGGCGCGCTGGCCTACTTCCAGGAAGCTGGCATCAGCGTGCCGCGCGACCTGTCGGTGATTGGCTACGACGACACCCCGAGCGCCGCGTTCTCGGCGCCGCGCCTGACTTCGGTGCACATGCCGTGGCGCGAAATGACGCTCAACGGCCTGAACGCGCTGCTGAACCGCTGCTACGACCTGCACCGCCCGGTGACGCGCACTTTTCCGGTCAGCGTCACCCTGCGCGCCTCGCTGGCCAAGGGTCCGAGCGAGAGCGCGGGCACGGCCAAGAAAAGGAAAAAATAAAAGGGCTGGCCGCTCGCCGGCCTTTTTTTTAGATTGCAATTGGAAAGCTTTCCAAATATCCTTGCATAACGAATAAAACAGACCAGATCATGACCAACGCCTTCATTCCCGAGCCGAGCGCCCCATCGCGCGGCGATTTCGCCCCCGACTTTTTGTGGGGCTGCGCCACCTCGTCCTACCAGATCGAAGGCGCCGGCCAGGAAGACGGCCGTGTCGAATCGATCTGGGACCGCTTCGCCGCCACGCCCGGCAAGATCAAGGACGGCTCCAACGGCTCGGTCGCCTGCGACCACTACCACCGCTGGCCGGAAGACTTCGACATCGGCCGCGACATGGGACTGAACGCCTACCGCTTCTCAATCGCCTGGCCGCGCATCTTCTCGGAAGTGGGCGGCAAGCCGAACGAAAAGGGCCTGGACTTCTATTCGCGCCTGGTGGACGGCATGCTGGAGCGCGGCATGCAGCCCTGGGCCACGCTGTATCACTGGGACCTGCCGCAGTACCTGCAGGACCTCGGCGGCTGGAACAATCGCGCCACCGTCGACGCCTACCTGGCTTTCGTCGATGCCATGACGCGCCGCCTGGGCGATCGGGTGCAGCACTGGATTACCCATAACGAACCCTGGTGCACCGCCATCATCGGCAACTTCGAAGGCTGGCACGCGCCGGGCAATACCGACTTCAAGACCGCGCTGCAGGTGGCCCACCACGTGCTGCTCTCGCATGGCAAGGCGGTGCCGCTGATCCGCGCCAACGTACGCAATGCCAAGGCAGGCATCGCCCTCAGCCTGCATCCGGTACGCCCGGCCTCGCAGCATCCCGAGGACATCGCCGCCACCGAGCGGCATGACGGCCTGCGCTACCGCTGGTTCCTCGATCCGCTGCACGGCCGCGGCTACCCGAAGGCGACCCTGGAGGCGATCGGCGACGCCGCGCCCATCGTGCTGCCGGGCGACATGGAAGCCATCGCGGTGCCGACCGATTTCCTGGGCGTGAACTACTACTTCCCGGAGACCATCGAGCACGCTCCCGATCACGCTCCTCTGGGAGCACGGGTGCTGCCGCCGGCGCCAGGCGCCGAGACCACCTACATGGGCTGGGAAGTCGCGCCGCAAGGCCTGGCCGAACTGCTGCTGCGCATCGAGAAGGATTACCATCCGGGCCCGATGTACATCACCGAGAACGGCTCCTGCTATGCGGACGAGGTGAATGCCGAGGGCGAGATCGACGACGTCGCGCGCCGCCACTACTTGATGCGCCACCTGGCCAGCCTGAAATCCGCGATCAAGGACGGCGTGCCGGTGAAGGGCTACTTCGCCTGGAGCCTGCTCGACAACTTCGAATGGGCCGAGGGCTACCTGAAGCGCTTCGGCCTCACCCACATCGACTACACGACCCAGCAGCGCCGCCTGAAGGGCAGCGGCAAGTGGTACCGCGCCTTCCTGCACGGCGAATAAGCAGCTACCAACAAAATCAAAGCGAGACAACCATGACACCCAAGCTTCGCAACCCGGTACTGGCGCTGGCCATCGCGCTGGCCCTTCCCGCCACCGCGGCGCCGATCACCGACTGGCCGCGGGTAGAGAGCGCCATCGCCAAGGACGCCGCGCTCGAGCAGCGCGTGCGCGACATCGTCGGCAAAATGACGCTGGCGCAGAAGGTCGGCCAGATGACCCAGCCCGAGATCAAGAGCGCCACGCCGGACGACGTGAAGCGCTACTACCTCGGCTCGGTGCTGAACGGCGGCGGCAGCTGGCCGAACAACAACAAGCATGCCAAGGCGGCCGAGTGGCTGGCGCTGGCGCAGCGCTACCACGAAGCCTCGATGGCGACCGACATGGCGGTCAAGGTGCCGGTGGTGTGGGGCACCGATGCGGTCCACGGCCACAACAACGTGTTCGGCGCCACCCTTTTCCCGCACAACATCGGCCTGGGCGCGGCGCGCAATCCGAAGCTGCTGGAAGAGATCGGCGCGGCCACCGCCAAGGCCACGCGCGCGAGCGGCATCGCCTGGGTGTTCGGCCCGACCCTGGCGGTGGTGCGCGACGACCGCTGGGGACGCACCTACGAAAGCTATTCCGAGAACCCGGAGGTGGTGAAGAGCTACGCCGGCGCCTACGTGCGCGGCATGCAGGGCATGCTCAAGGATGATGCCAATACCATCGCCACCGCCAAGCACTTCATCGGCGACGGCGGCACCGAGAACGGCAAGGACCGCGGCGTCAACAAGTCGACCAAGGCGCAGATGATCAACATCCATGGCGCCGGCTACGTCCCTGCCCTGCAGGCAGGCGCCCAGACCGTCATGTCCTCGTTCAACTCCTGGAACGACGTGTCGGGAGGGACCAACTACGGCAAGATGCACGGCAGCCGCAGCATGCTGACCGACGTGCTCAAGACGAAGATGGGCTTCGACGGCTTCGTGGTCACCGACTGGAACGGCATCGGCGAAGTGCCGGGCTGCCGTAACGACAGCTGCCCCCAGGCCATCAATGCCGGCAACGACATGATCATGGTGCCGGACGACTGGAAGGCCTTCATCGCCAACACCATCAAGCAGGTGGAAAGCGGCGAGATCCCGATGGCGCGCATCGACGACGCCGTCAGCCGCATCATCCGCGTCAAGCTGCGCGCCGGCCTGTTCGACAAGAGTCCGGCGCAGAACGCCTACGCCGGCCGCGACGAGGCGATGCAGGCGCGTACGCTGGCGCGCCGCGCGGTGCGCGAGTCGCTGGTGCTGATCAAGAATGACCGGCCGCTGCTCCCGATCGCACGCGGCAAGAAGATCCTGGTGGTCGGCAAGACCGCGGACGACCTGTCGAACCAGACCGGTGGCTGGTCGATCACCTGGCAGGGCACGGCCAATACCAATGCCGACTTCCCGAACGCCGACACGATCCTGGCCGGCATCCGCGAGGCGGCGGGCAAGGAGAACGTCACGTTCAGCGTCGACGCGAAGGACCTGGATGTGTCGAAATTCGACGCGGTGGTGGCGGTGATTGGCGAGCGCCCGTATGCGGAAGGCGACGGCGACATCGGCCCCAACGGCACCCTGCGCCACTCGAGCCGCTATCCGGAGGACCTGGCCGTGCTGCAGGCGGTGGCCGGCAAGGGCAAGCCGGTGGTCACCGTGTTCGTCTCCGGCCGTCCGCTGTATGTGAACGACCTGCTCAACCTGTCGGATGTGTTCGTGGCGGCCTGGCTGCCGGGCACCGAGGGCAAGGGCGTGTCGGATCTGCTGGTCGCCGGACCGAAGCGGTATGAATTCACCGGCAAGCTGCCCTTCTCGTGGCCGAAGTCGGCCTGCCAGACGGATCTGAACGTCGGCGACAAGAACTATGCGCCGCTGTTCGCCTGGGGCTACGGCCTCAAAGCCGCCACCCGCTCGAAGATCGGCAAGCTGGACGCCACCTACCCGGCCGGCGGCTGCGGCGTCAGCAACAGCTTCCCGGTGTTCAGCCAGGCCGACCGGGCCAGCTTCCCGCTCACGATCCGTAGCGGACAGCAGCAACTGGTGTTGGGCGCTGACCTGAACTCCAGTTTCACCCTGCCTGGCGTGACGGTGCAGACTTCGCAGGTCAACACCCAGCAGGACGCCAAGCTGGTGACCTGGACCGGACCGGCCACGGTGGAAGCGCGTGGCGCCCGTGCGATGGTGCTGCCGGCAGCCGCCGGCGCCAACGCGGCGCTGCGCTTCGACACCATCGTCTCGAGCGCACCGAGTGGCAAGGTAAAGATGGCCATGGGCGGCGGCAGCGTCGACACCACGGCTCTGTTCAAGCGCCTCGCGGGCAAGGGCAAGCAGACCGTCAAGATTCCATTGGCCTGCTTCCAGGCCATGGGCACTGACCTGGCCAAGGTCGACACACCGTTCAGCGTGACGAGCAGCGCCGCCTTCGCCGCCGCTTTCACCAACATCGAAATCGCTGGCGGCGCCGCGGGCGAACCTGACGCCGTGCGCTGCGAGGAGCTGCAATGAAGCTGCTGGCCGACGTCGGCGGCACCAACGCCCGCTTCGCCCTGCAGGCAGGCGCTGAGGGTTTCGACGACATCGAAGTGCTGGCCTGCGCCGACTACCCGAGCCTGGGCGAAGCGATGCAGGCCTACCTCGGCAAGGCCGCCGGGCGCGGGCTGGCGGTCGCCGGCCTGCGCCATGCGGCCATCGCCATCGCCAATCCGGTCGAGGAAGACCGGGTCAGCATGACCAACCACCACTGGAGCTTCTCGATCGAGGAACTGCGCCAGCAGCAGGGCCTCGATACGCTGCTGGTGGTGAACGACTTCGCCGCGCTGGCGATGTCGCTGCCGCACCTGGCCGCAACTGGGCGCGAGCGTATCGGCGGTGGCGTCGAACTGCTGAACCGTCCCATTGGCCTGATCGGGCCCGGGACCGGCCTCGGTGTATCCGGAGTGATCCCGGCCGGGAAGCGCTGGATCGCGCTGGCGGGCGAAGGCGGCCATGTCAGCTTCGCGCCGTCCACGAAGGAAGAAGTCGCGATCCTGGAAGCGCTGTGGGGCGAATACGGCCACGTATCGGCCGAGCGCCTGCTGTCGGGCATGGGCCTGGAGCTGATCCACTGGGCGCTGACCGGCAAGCGCATCGATGCGCCGGCCATCACGGGCGCGGCGATCGACGGCAGTTCCGCCGATTGCGTAAAGACCGTGCAGACCTTCTGCGCAGTGCTCGGCAGCGTGGCCGGCAACGTGGCGCTGACGCTGGGCGCGACCGGTGGCATGTACATTGGCGGCGGCATCGTGCCGCGCCTGGGTAAACTGTTTACGGAGTCGAGCTTCCGGACGCGCTTCGAAGACAAAGGGCGCCTCAGTCCCTACCTGGCGCGCATCCCAACCTACCTCATCACCGAGCAGTACCCGGCGCTGCGCGGCGTGTCCGCCATGCTCACGGACCATATCGCAGCACTGAAATAACAATACGGAGACATCATGCAGAACGCCGCACCCAATCCAGTACTTGCGCAAGCGACCGAGAGCGAGCACAACCCGCACACCAGCGCGCTCGTCATCGTCACCATCCTGTTCTTCATGTGGGGCCTGCTCACGTCGCTCAACGACGTCCTGATCCCGCACCTGAAGTCGATCTACACCCTCACCTACCTGGAGGCGATGCTGGTGCAGTTCTGCTTCTTCGGCGCCTATTTCATCGTGTCGCTGCCGGCCGGCGCCCTGATCCGCCGCATCGGCTACCAGAACGGCGCGGTCACCGGCCTGATGATCGCGGCCGCCGGCTGCGCCCTGTTCTACCCGGCCTCGACAAGAGGCTACGGCCTGTTCCTGTTCGCCTTCTTCGTGCTGGCGAGCGGCATCACCATCCTGCAGGTGGCGGCCAACCCCTACGTCACCGTGCTCGGACCGGCGCGCACCGCGTCCAGCCGCCTGACCCTGACCCAGGCCTTCAACTCGCTCGGCACCACCGTGGCGCCGAGCCTGGGCGGCATCCTGATCCTGTCGACCGTCGCCCTGAGCGCCGACCAGCTGGCCGCGTTACCTAGCGCCGAGCAGGCCGCGCACAAGGCCGCGGAAGCCGCCGCCGTCCAGGGTCCTTACCTGGGCCTGGCCGCGGCGCTGGCGATCCTCGCGGTCCTGTTCGCACTCGCCAAACTGCCCAAGATCAGCCACGCGGACGACGGCAAACCGGCCGTCGACGGCAAGGGCGGCGCCATGGCTTACCGCCACCTGGTGCTGGGCGCGGTCGCGATCTTCCTGTACGTGGGCGCCGAAGTCAGCATCGGCAGCTTCCTGATCAACTTCCTCGGCGAGGGCAATATTGCAGGCCTGAGCCACGCGAACGCGGCGCAGTACGTCAGCCTGTACTGGGGCGGCGCGCTGGTGGGCCGCTTCGTCGGTTTCGCCGTGATGCGCTATGTCAGCCCGGGCAAGTCGCTGGCCGTCACCGCGCTCGGCTCGATCCTGCTGGTGCTGACCGCGACCTTCGGCCAGGGCTCGCTGGCGATGTGGGCGATCATCGCGGTCGGCCTGTGCAATTCGATCATGTTCCCGACCATCTTCAGCCTCGCGCTGCATGGCCTGGGCAAGTTCACCGGCCAGGGCTCGGGCATCCTGTGCATGGCCATCGTCGGCGGCGCCGTGGTGCCTTTCGTGCAGGGCATGTTCGCCGATACCATCGGCCTGCAGCCGTCCTTTCTGGTGCCGGCCGTGTGCTACCTGTTCATCATGTACTTCGGCCTGAAGTACGCGAACCTGCACAAGCAGCCGGTCGTAGCACACTGATTTTTGACCATTCGGTAAAAAATAATGCCCGCTCGATGCGGGCATTATGCATTTCAGTCGACCTTGCGCCACCAGTATTGGCCGGCGTGCGGCTGCGCCAGCGAGAGCGGCTCGCCCATCTCCGGCGTTGTCAGGGCGACGCCCTTGGCCTCGGCCAGCGCCGCAATGCGCTCGAGCGGATCCTGCCAGCGGTGCAGGGCCAGGTCGAAGGTGCCGTTGTGGACCGGCAGCAGCCACTTGCCCTTCAGGTCGAGGAAGGCCTGCAGGGTCTCTTCCGGCTGCATGTGCACGTCGGGCCACTGCTTGTCGTAGGCGCCGGTTTCCACCATCGCGACGTCGAAGGGTCCGAAGCGTTCGCCGATCGTCTTGAAGCCCTTGAAGTAGCCGCTATCGCCGCTGAAGAACAGGCGCAGCTCGTCGTGCAGGATCACCCAGGACGCCCACAGGGTGCTGTCACGATCGCCGAGCGTGCGGCCCGAGAAGTGCTGGGCCGGGGTGGCGACGAAGCGCACGCCGCCGATGCGCTCTTCCTGCCACCAGTCGAGCTGGCGCACCTTCGATTCGTCGACGCCCCATTCCACCAGGCGGTCGCCCACGCCCAGCGGCGCCAGGAAGTGTTCGGTCTTGGCGGCCAGCGCCATGATGGCAGCGTGGTCGAGGTGGTCGTAGTGGTCGTGCGACAGGATCACGGCCTTGATCGGCGGCAGCTCTTCGATGCCGATCGGCGGCGCATGAAAACGCTTGGGCCCAGCCCACTGCACCGGCGAAGCGCGCTCGGAGAACACCGGATCGGTCAGATAGAATTCGCCGCCCAGCTTGAACAGCATGGTCGAGTGCCCGAGGCGGAACAGGGTCCGGTCCGGCGCGGCCAGCAGCGCGGCCCGGCTCAAGGCATGCACCGGGATCGCCCCCTTCGGCATGGTGCCGGCCGGCTTGTTGAGCATGGCGTTCCACCACAGCGAGACCATCTCGCCAAAGCTGTATTCACGCATCTTTATACCGTTGCGGAACTTGCCATCTACGTAATGAGATGACACGGGATAGGCCGGGGCGGCACTGGCCAGGCTGCAGTAGGTCATGATGGCGGCAACTCCAAGGATAAGGGCGGTGAACAGGATGCGCATATTGGGCAATCGGTAAATGTACACTACACAGTGTAGTTTCTCTTTTTGAGAAAGTAAACTGGTGAGTGTAAAATTAAAGGATGAACACGCCCCGCCTTACCGATCTCAAGCGCAAAGCCATCGTCACGGCCGCCGCCGCCCAGTTCCGCGCCAACGGTTTCGAAGCCACCAGCATGGACAAGATCGCGCTGGAGGCGGGTGTCTCCAAGCGAACCGTGTACAACCACTTCCCCAGCAAGGAAGAGCTGTTCGCCGAGACCATCCTGCAGCTGTTCCAGAGCAGCGCAGCCCTGCTCGAGCTGCCTTACCGCCGCGATGTGGGATTGCGCGAGCAGCTTACTGAGCTGCTGCGCCTGAAGATGCGCACCCTGGACGATCCCGATTTCCTCGACCTGGCGCGCGTCGCCATCTCGGAAGCGATCCACGCGCCCGAGCGCGCGCTGCCGGTATTCGCGCGCCTGAACGAGCGCGAGGAAGGAGTCACCAGCTGGATCCGGGCGGCCCAGGCCGACGGCCGCCTCAAACCCGGCGACCCGGTCTTTGCCGCCACGATGCTGCAGGGCCAGGTGAAAGCCTTCGCCTTCTGGCCGCAGGTGGCGATGGGCGCCGCCCCGCTAGCCCCCGCGCAGCAGGAACCGGTCATCGAGGCGGCGGTGTCGATGTTCCTGGCTTACTTCGGCGCCGAGCAGTAACGCTCGACATAGGCCTGGTGCGAAGGCAGGCCGGCCACGGTGCGGTCGATCTGTCCCTTGATCCCGCCGAGGAAGTGCGACAGCTCCTCGTCCCCCATCAGGTCCGCCGTTTGGTGGTGCTGCAGCGGCATGATGCCCTGCCCCAGCATTACCTGGATCCACGAATTCTCTGCAAACAGCTCGGTCGGGAAGCGGAACACGCGGCCGGTTTCGCGGAACAGGTCGATGCGGTGCTGGAGCGAGGCCGGCACGTCCATGTTGCGCGCATCCCGCCAGTAAGGCGCGTCGATGCGGTTGGTGACCTTGTAGTGCAGGATGATGAAGTCGCGGATATGCTCGATTTCCTGCGCGGCCTGGCGGTTGAATTCATCGACGTCGGTCTGCCAGATGCCCTGGGTCGGGAACATCTGCATCAGGCGCAGGACGCTGCGCTGGATCAGGTGGATGCTGGTCGATTCGATCGGTTCCAGGAAGCCGCTCGACAGGCCGACCGCCACTACGTTGTTCTTCCAGACCTGCTTGCGCTGGCCCGGCGTGAACTTGATCACGCGCGGTTTCATCAGGGGCTCGCCGGCGATGTTGCCCATCAGGGCCTGGATCGCCGTCTCTTCTTCCACGTAGCGGCTGGAGAACACGATGCCGTTGCCAACGCGGTGCTGCAGCGGGATGCGCCATTGCCAGCCGAAAGGATGGGCGATCGAGCGCGTCAGCGGTATGGCGTCCCCCACCGAGGTCGTTTGCAGCGCGGCGGCGCTGTCGTTGAACAACCAGTGCGACCAGTTCTCGTACTCGACGCCCAGCGCCTGCCCGATCAACAGGCCGCGAAAACCCGTGCAATCGATGAACAGGTCGCCCTCGATGTCGGCGCCGGAATCGAGCGTGATCGAGCGTACGTTGCCGGTCAGTGCGCTGGTGGTGACGTCGACGATCTTGCCCTCGATGCGCTGCACGCCGAAACGCTCGCTGAACTTGCGCAGGTAGCGCGCATAGGCGCTGGCGTCCAGGTGGTAGGCGTAATTCATGCCCTGGCGCGGCAGGTGCGCAAACTTGTTTTCTTGCGAGGCGCGCAGTTCGAGGCAGTAGTCGCCGTAGTCGCCGGCCAGGCCACGTTCGCGGCCCTTGTGCCAGAAGTGCTGGAAGCCGGCGGTCCAGTGGTCGGTGCCGGTCAGGCCGAACGAGTGGATATAGTCCTCGTTCACGTTGCGCCAGTTCTCAAAACTGATGCCGAGCTTGAAGGTGGCCTTGGTCTCGGCCATGAACTCCTGCTCGTTGATCTCGAGGAGGTTATGGAAGTTCAGCAGGGTCGGAATGGTCGCCTCGCCCACGCCGACCGTGCCGATCTCGTCGGACTCGACCAGCTTGATGTCGAGGCGCTTGCCCAGCACCTTCGAGATGCAGGCGGCCGCCATCCAGCCGGCGGTGCCGCCGCCCGCGATGACGACGCGGCGCACGGGCTTGCCCATGCCGTTCGCTCCCATGCTTGCCTTGTCCATGCTTGTCTCCTCAGCGGTTCATTCTTTTCAGTAGTTGGGCGCGGATCATGCGCACCGTGTCGGCATTCATCGGCGCGAGCGCGCCGCGCGCGGCCGGGGGGATGTGCGCCGCGGTGTCCTCGCCGGCCTCGAACACGTAATGGCGGAACAGATTGGCCCAGGCCTTGCGCTGTTCAAGCGGCAGGTCGCGCACGCTCATCAGGGCGTTCATCAAGGCGTTCATTGGCGTGTCCATGAACTCGGGCGACTGGCGCCACCAGTAGTTCACCAGCACATTGAAATCTTCCAGCGCCTCGATGTGGTGCCACCACATGCTCGGGATGAACAGCGCGTCGCCCGGTTCCATGTCCACGGTGAGCGCATGCTCCATCGCGGTGGCGAAGCGCGGGAAGCGCGCCAGGTCGGGCTTCAGGAAGTCGACCAGGCTGATGGCCTGCCCGGCCGGGGTCAGGTCGAGCGGGCCGATATACAGGTTCTCGACCTGGCTAGGGGGGAACAGGGTGAAGCGGCGCCGGCCGGCCACCACGCAGGCCAGGTTGTCCGGCAGGTCGTAGTGGGCGGCGATGCGGGTGCGGTTGCCGATCCAGATCGAGCCTAGCGCGTCGCGTCCGCCCAGGTCGATCGGGTTCTCGTCGTGGAAACCCGGCAGGCAGGTGTCGATGGTGGTCGAGCCGACGTAGATCGCCGGTTGCGTCGAGACGCCTTGATAGCGTTCGAGCTCGGCCAGCACCTTGTCGAGCCGCACCCGCACCGGTGCGAAGTTGAAGCCGTCCATCGCCTCGTTGTAGAAGAAGCGGCCTTCGATCTCGGGCGGCCCGAGCATCGCGGTGACGCTGGCGTCCTGATAGAAGCGGCGCAGGTAGCTGCTTGCCGCCGCGCCGGACGCGCGCGCGGCCTGGACCATCGGCCACCCGGCCACCAGCCCCCGCAGGACTACCGGTTCGGTAGCCTCGAGAATGCCGGGGCCGAGGTCGCGCGGCGTAAGGCCGGCGAGCTCGCGGATGGGATTAGGCTTTGGCAGCGGCACGGCGTGCATTCTTGCGGTCGATCAGCGCGCGGAAATTCGACAGCGAGGCCAGCTGGAAGTAGATCGGCGCCAGCCAGCCGGCCTTGTGCAGGCTGTCGAGCGCCGCGGCGTCCAGCGCCGCCAGGCGCTCTTCATTGATGGTGTAGAAGCCGGACAGGCGGTTCTGCGAGCCGTCGTCGAGAGTGACGTCGAGCGAGAAGCCTTCGATCAGCTCGAGCTTCGTCAGCGCCTCGATGAAGGCGACGTTCGACTCCATGCCCTGGTGGACGGCGACCAGCATGCCGTTGACGTTCTCGAGGTAGGGGCTCATGCCGCCTTGCGGCAGGAAGATCGGCTCGCCTTCGGTCTTACTGACGCGCGGGTTGTCGAGGTCGATGTGGATCATCAGCTCGTCGCCGTCGCGGCCGATCAGGAAGGGCAGGCGCGCGATCAGCAGCGGAACGGTGGCCGCGTCCCAGCCCTTCTCGTCCAGGAACAGGTTTTCGTTGGCTTCGAAGCCTAGCAGCGCGATCGGTTCGAACGGGCTGTTCTCGGTCTCCTTGCGGAAGATGATCGGATAGTGGGCCTGCAGCAGGCGGAATTCTTCGGCGAAGGTCGGCACGAAGGGATGGCTCTCGTCCATGTCGCTGCCGTGACGCTGGATCACGCGCAGGTCCTTGTGTTCGATGTTATTCAGCAGTACGGGATTGGCCATCGTGTGTCTCTTTCAGTTCTGGTTATGCGTTCGCGTCTTGCGTCCACGCTTGGTTGACTACTTGGGCAGCCCATGGCGCAGGATGTGCGCGATGAGCGTGCGGTTGTCCGGCAGCGCAGGCAGCATCCTGCGCGTCAGGTCGGCGGCCTGGCGGAAGAATCCGTCCGCCGTCTCGCCGTCTCCCTCGCCGGCGCGCTGGCGCCGGGCGAGGCCGGGTTCAGGGCAAAAGCCCATCCCGTACAAAATATACTGGTAACTCGCCGCCGGGAACACCTCCGGGATGCGATTGAAGTCGCTGCGCGAGGGCGGACGGTGGCGCCACAGCGACAGCATGCCCGCAAGACGGTCCGGAATGGTCTCGTCGCGGCGGTTGTCGCGCCAGTAGCCGCAGGGGTCCTGCGCACCGTCGCGCCGGCTCAGGACGTAGTGCAGCTTGAGGAAATCGATTACCCGCTCCCAGCGATAGCTGAAGGTCTCGTTGAAGCGCTGTGCGCTGACTTCCATCTGCGCGCGCGTGACGGGCATCTCCTCGGCCAGCATCGCGGCGGACAGTTCGACCATGGCCAGCGCCGAGGCTTCCAGCGGCTCGATGAAGCCGGCGGACAGCCCGATGGCGATGCAGTTACGGTGCCAGAAGCGCTCGCGGTAGCCGGGCTCGAAGGAGAGCTTGCGCGGCGACGGGATGTCTTCCGGACCGCCGCTGGCCCGGATGTAGGCGCGCAGCGCGCTTTCTGCGTCCTCGTCGCTCGTATGCGCGCTCGAATACACGTGACCGATGCCGCGCCGGGTCGGCAAGCCGATGTCCCAGATCCAGCCGGCGTCCTGCGCGGTGGAGGTGGTCTGGGAGGCGATCGGGTCGTTCTCGTTCGCGTAGGGCACCTGCACCGCCAGTGCGCGGTCGTTGAACAGCACCCCGCGCTGCGCAAGGAAAGCTACGCCATAGTGCTTCCCGAGCAGCAGCGACTGCATGCCGCTGCAGTCGACGAACAGGTCGCCGGCCAGCTCGCCGTGCGCTTTCGTGTGCAGGGCGGCGATGTCGCCATTCTCATGGGAACGGATGCCGGTCACGTGGTCCGAAACAAAATGCACGCCGAGCTTTTCCAGGCAGTGCTTCTTCAGGAACAGGCCGAACTTGCCGGCGTCGAGGTGGTAGCCATAGTTGGCCACCGCCGCGAATTCGGGTGTCATCGCCTGCTTCGGCGCGCGGCCGTGCACGCACAGGTGCGGCTGGTAACTGGTGAAATCGGCGAAGGGAATGTGCGAATGGCGCTCCAGCCAGCGCCCGGCCAGGTCCGCGTCGCCCCAGCCCTGGGGCAGCACGAAGGGGTGGAAGTAATAGTCTTCGTCACTGCCGGTGACCCAGCGGTTGAAGCGCGAGCCCTGCTTGAAGGCGGCGTCGCACTCGCGGAAAAAGTCGGTTTCGGACAGGCCGGCCGCGCGCAGGGTGTCGCGCATGGTGGGCCAGGTACCCTCGCCCACGCCGATTGTCGGCACGTCGGGCGACTCGACCAGGGTGATGCGCAGGCCGCCCCGCTCTTCCTGCTGGAAGTTTGAAGCCAGGACGGCGGCGGTCAGCCAGCCGGCCGAACCTCCGCCCACGATCACGACATGCCTGATGGTGGTGTTCACCATGTCCGTTCCAAAACCTTAACTCAGCAAGTCTACCCCAAAAAAACCGCAGCGGACCGTGGGATGCGGCCCGCTGCTTGCCTGCGTTCGCCAGAGCTTGCGCCCCGGCGAGGGTCGGGTCAGAACTTGTAGCGGGCAGCCAGCATGTAGCGCGGACCGGACTGCTCCACGTACAGGGCCTGGCGCTCGTTACGGCCGTGCAAGCGGCGGATCTCGTCCGTCAGGTTGATGCCTTCGAATTGGACGCTCAGGTTCTTGTTGATGTTGTAGCCGATGCTCAGGTCAAGCTGGCCGTAGGCTTCGACGTATTGCGGATTAGGGCCGGCGCCGTCGAAGGTCGAGGCGAGGAACTTGTCGCGCCAGTTGTAGGCCGCACGCACGTTCCACTTCTCGTTCTCGAAGATACCCACCAGGTTGGCCGAGTCGCTCATGCCGACCAGCGCAAACTGCTCGCCGATGCTGGCGTTGTTATACGCCAGGCCTGAATCGACCTTGGTGTAGTTGGCCTGGAAGCCAAAGCCGGACGCGCCGAACATATGCTGGATGTTGAATTCCAGGCCGCGCAGGCGCGCCTCCTTTTGATTCGAGTAGCTCGTGATCTGGAAGTTGGTGACCGGATCGTTCGGCTGGCCGGCGATCGAACCGGTTGCATTGCCGTTGGTATCGTCCGGGCCGCGCGTGACTCCCGGGCGGCCGTTCAGGTTGCGGAAGATGTAGTTGCGGATGCAGGTGGTATCGGAGGCTGCGCAACCGGATGCGATCGCCTGATTCCAGTAGGCGCCGCCCACCGGGGTGTGCAGGCCGAAGGGCTGGGCGACGACGACCGACTGGCCGGCGTAATTCTCCAGGCTCTTGCGGAAGTGGCCGAGCGAGACGAAGCTCTGCTTGTTGTAGTACCACTCCCAAGCCAGGTCGATGTTCTTCGACTTGACCGGCAGCAGGCCCGGATTGCCCTGGGTTCCCTTGCCGCCTTCGATACGGCCCTGCACCTCGAGCACCTGGCCGCCGGTTAGCTGGTCATAGCGCGGGCGGCCGATTGTCTCGCCGTAGCTGAATCGGCCCTTCATGTCGGAGCGCAGGTCGATGTCCGCGTCGAAGCTCGGCAGCCAGTGGTGGTACTTGCCGGTCAGGGTCGTGAAGGAAGGCGTGCCGAAGCCCACCGCGAATTCGTTCTGCGACAGCCAGGTGTAGGAAGTGGCGATCGGCACCAGCGCGGTCGAGGTGACGTCGGTCTTCTCGTAGCGCGCGCCCACCGAGGTATGCACCGGCATCGCAAAGTCCCAGTCGGTGTTGAACTGGAGGTACAGGCTCTTCGACTTTTCCTGGGTGCGCTGGTCGGTGGTATAGCCCTGCTTCGGCATGTACAGCTCCGGCTTGCCGGTCACATTGGCGGCGAGCTGGCGCAGGGCGGCGAAGTCGAAGGTGTAGAAGGTGTTGAACAGGTTCGGGTTCTCGCTGCCATCGATGTTGTCGAAGTACTGACGCAGGCTCTCCTGGTGGAACATGCTGGCCGGGTAGTCCGACGGCTTCGTGGCGCCACCCCAGGTGTCGTCGCGCTGCTGCACCGAGAAGGCCGAGCGGTTTTTCGCATCGGTGCTGGCCAGGCCGAACTTGAGCTCGGACGCTTCCAGCATCTTCCAGCTGCCGTGGGCCTGGACCTGGTTGATCTCGCTCTTGACGTAGGCGTTCTCGAACACCGAACCGGTCACCTGCTGGGGTGCGCGTGCAAAGTCGGCGCCCTGGATGCTCAGGACCGGCAGGTCCTTGGAGAAGTCGACGCTGGTGGTGCCGCGGCTGAAGCTGGCGGTGCCCAGCACGTTGGACGAGCCGAACGGGCTATCCGGCTTCGATTCGGCGGTCGAATGGTGAGCATCGAGCTCGAGGCGGATGTCGCTATTGACCTTCCAGGCGGCGTTGAAACCGATCGAATTGTTGGCGGTCTTGGTGGCGAAGTCGGCGCCGCCCATCGCGATGTCGCTGGTGGCCGGGTTGATGATCTCGGTGTAGACCAGTGGCGCGGCGACCGGGCCGTCAGTCCAGGTGCTCGAGGACGGACCGAAGTTGAACCAGGCCGACAGATCCTGGCGGCGAGTCTGAATCTTGTTTTCCGAGTAGGTGTAGTCGAGGGTGGTGGTCAGGGCCTTGGTCGGCGCGAACTGGAAGGTCAGCTGGCCGTTGGTACGCTGGCGCTGAATGCCGTTCATGGCGTAGTTCAGGTTCTGCGGCACCTGGTATACGTCGCTCGGGTCCGGACGGTTGGTGATGTTCTCGGAACCCGGGGTGCCCGGCTGCGGGATGGTGCCCCAGTTGTTCTCGTCGCCGCGGAACGGGCCCTTCCAGCCATTGCCGACCGAGGCCACGTTATAGCCCAGGTTGCGTTCCTGATAGCTGGCCGACAGGGCGATACCGAAGCGGCCGTCGGCCGAGGTGTTGCTGTAGAGGCCGGACAGTTCCGGCGTGACTTTCCCGCCACGCTTGACGTCGCCCGGCAGGTTCGAGGCCGACGTATCGTGCACGCCCTTGACGGCGACGGTGGCCTGCAGGCCCGGACGCGACAGCGGACGGGCGGTGATCACGTTGATGGTGGCGCCGATGCCGCCGGTCGGGGTCTCGGCGCGCGCCGATTTGTAGACCTGCAGCTGCGAGATGCCTTCGGACGCGATGTTGGCGAAGTCGTAGGCGCGGCCCGGACGGTCGCCCAGGATCGAGGTCGGCATCTGGCGGCCGTTCAGCAGCACCAGGTTGAAGTCGGGGCCGACGCCACGCACGGTGACCTTCGAGCCTTCGCCGATGCTGCGGTCGATCGAGACGCCGCTGATGCGCTGCAGCGATTCGGCCAGGTTGGTATCCGGGAATTTGCCGATGTCTTCGGCGACGATGCCGTCGACGAAGCCCTGCGCGTTGCGCTTGAGGTTCATCGACGATTCCAGGCTGGCACGCAGGCCGGTGACGACGACGGTCTGGACGCCGGCCGGCGAGGATGGGCTGGTCGCTTCCTGCGCGGCCGGATCGGTAGTGGCGGCGGCGCCGGGGGTCGAGGCGACTTCCTGGGCATACGCCGGCATGAATGCCGCGCACGCGCTGGCTACTGCCAGGCTCATCAATGTCTGTTTAGCCTTGGGGTAATGCATGGTGCTCTCCTGTTTTTTTAAATATGACCGTCACCCAATTCAACGGTGTCTCCACTACCTGTGCCGGCTGAACCCAGGCTGCACGCTGCCGGCGCTTGCTGTCTTGCTGTCTGTTGCCGTCTTGCTGTCAATGAGCCCGGGCACCTCCTCGCCACCATGCGGCGCAGCGAGGACATGCGGCCAGTGCCGATGTCCTCGCTGCCAGGGTGCGGGTAAAGGGTTGCGCGCTGCGCTCGTTCATCTGTAATCGCTCAGGCTCGCATCTCGCGATGCTTCGTTTTCAAGCAATCCATCTGATACATGGAAACGTTTCCACGTCAGTTGTCTGAATATTAGGGTTAGCAAAAAAAATTGTCAACGGAATATTCCACGTAGGTATGAGTTGGAATGCGGCTGATTTGCAACACCCCGATCGCGCCAGAGGGAAAACCGCGCTTTGCCCCAGTCCTGCACAACGGAGGGAGCGCGATTGACACTGAAAAATTGGCGATGCTATAGTCTCTTGACATTCTGGTAACGTTTCCAAAATCAGGCCGAAAAGGATGCGCATGGCAGGGATTCTTCAAGCGGGTCGGGCACGCTGGCGCGCCCTGTTGACGGGCGGGACGGGCGAGCGCGGACGGCGCCGGCTGGCCCTGGCGCTGGCCCTCGCGTTGCATGCGGGCCCGTCCCTCGCCACGGCGCCCGGCACGGCCCCGGCCTTCCCCTGGCCGCAGGGTGCGCGGGCGGCGGTCAGCCTCGCCTACGACGACGCCCTCGATTCGCAGCTCGACCACGCCATCCCCGCCCTCGACCGACACGGCTTCAGGGGCAGCTTCTACCTGACGCTGTCGAATCCTTCGGTGGCGCGGCGCATGGAAGACTGGCGTGCGGCCGCGCGGCGTGGACACGAGCTCGGCAACCACAGCCTGTTCCACCAGTGCGCGCGCAGCAAACCGGGGCGCGACTGGGTCGAGCCGCAGCGCGACCTCGACACCACCAGCGTGGAACAGATGCGCGACCAGGTCCTGCTGGCCAACACCATGCTGGCGGCCATCGATGGACGCCGGGAGCGCACCTATACCCTGCCCTGCGGCGATACACATGCGGGCGGGCGCGACTATCTGCCGGCGGTGCGCGACGCCTTCGTCGGGATCAAGGTCGCCGGCGGCAGCGGCGTCATCGACGCCATGGAGACGCTCGATCCGCGCGCGGTGCCGGTGGCGGCCCCGAACGGCAGCAGTGGCGCGGAACTGATCGCCATCGTAAAGCAGGCCATGCGGCGCGGCACGATGGTCAATTTCACTTTCCACGGCATCGGCGGCGACTACCTCAGCGTGTCCAGGCAAGCCCACGAGGAACTGCTGCGCTTCCTTGCCGAAAACAGGGGGCTGGTCTGGACCGACAGCTTCGTCAACATCATGAAACACGTCCGGCAGCAGCAGGCGCGCAAGCCTGCCGCGCCTTGAGACCTCGAGGAGACCCATGAAACCGATCCGCATCCTGCTTGCGCCGCTGGCCCTGCTGCTCGCGCTGGCCGCGACCGGCTGCGCCGCACCGGGCGCCGTCCCATCCGGCACGGGGGCGCCCGCCGGCTGGATCCTGGCCTGGAGCGACGAGTTCGACGGCGCCGAACTCGACCGTAGCAAATGGGTGCCTGAGACCGGCGGCCATGGCTGGGGCAACAAGGAGCTGCAGCATTACACCGGACGGCCGGAGAATGTGCGGGTGGCCGACGGCATGCTGGTCATCGAGGCGCGCCGCGAACGCCATGGCGAGAATGACTACACCTCGGCGCGCATCAAGACCGCGGGCCTGATGGAACAGATGCACGGCCGCTTCGAGGCGCGCATCAAAGTGCCGAAGGGCCAGGGCATCTGGCCGGCGTTCTGGATGCTGGGCGCGAACATCGGGCGGGTCGGCTGGCCGCGCGGGGGCGAGATCGACATCATGGAGAACATCGGCAAGGAACCGGCGATCGTGCACGGCACCCTGCACGGCCCTGGCTATTCGGGCGACAAGGCCTTCGGCAGCCCCTCGCCTTTGGCGAGCGGCATCTATGCCGACGATTTCCATGTGTTCGCGGTGGAATGGGAGCGCGGCGAGATCCGCTGGTACCGCGACGGCATCCTGTTCCATACGGCGCGGCCAGACCTGGTCAAGGGCGACTGGGTGTTCGAGCATCCTTTCTTCGTGCTGCTGAACCTGGCCGTCGGCGGCCACTGGCCGGGCAATCCGGACAGCAGCACGGTCCTGCCCCAGCAGATGCTGGTGGACTACGTGCGGGTGTACAAGCGCGCCGCACCGGCGCAGTAGCGATGCCGTAAGCACCTGGGAGCGCCGGCTGCCGCCGGCGGTCCCGCGTGCATACCCTGGCCAGGCCGCCTGCGCCCAGGGCCGGCTCTTGAGCTGTTCTCTTCGGCGCGATGCTTCCTTGCCAAGCGCAAGCGCCCTCACCCGACTGCGGCCTGGTTCCACCACGCCCGCTTTTTTGCACTCCAGCCCGCGGATTGCGCAGTTCATCGCAATCGGCTCGGACTCGCCGCGGCGGCCCCCTATAGTGATTCCATCGCCACCCTACTGGAGCACATAACATGAAAAAACTGTTGAGTACCGCTGCCGTTGCCGCCACGCTCGCCCTGGTCGCCAGCCCGTCCTTCGCCGACGAGGTGGTACGCGAAAACCGCAGCGTCGATGCCAAGGTTACCAAGGTCAAGCTGGACGGCGTCGTCGACCTCGTCGTGCGCCAGGGCAATACGCCTTCGCTCGTCGTGTCGGGCGACCGCCGCTACGTCCAGCGCATCACGACTTCCCAGCGCGGCGACACGCTGGAAATCGGTACCGAATCCTTCAACAACCGCCACGGCGACATGCACGAGAAACTGCGCGCCGAGCTGACCGTTCCCAACCTCGCCGAATTCACCTCGCAGGGCGTGGGCGCATCGACCCTCACCGGCTTCTCGGGCAATTCGATCCAGGTCGCCCTGGACGGCGCCGGCTCGGTGACCATGAACAGCAGCTACCGCAACATCGATGCACGCCTGGGCGGCGTCGGCGGGCTGGCCCTGAACGGCGTGCGCGCGGAACGCGTGGACCTGAGCCTGCGCGGCGCCGGCCGCATCAGCGTCAGCGGCGAAAGCAAGCTGCTGCGCGCCAAGCTGGCCGGCGTCGGCAGCCTGGAAGCGCAGGGCCTGCGCGCGGAATCGGTCGACCTCGACTTGAGCGGTCTGGGCGGCGCGACGGTACACGCCACCCGCGCGGCCGAAGTCGACTTGAGCGGCATGGGTTCGGCCACGGTCTACGGCAACCCGGCCAGCCGCAACGTCAACGCCAACGGCATGGGCAAGGTAGCCTGGAAGTAAGCCAAAGTAAGTTGCACAAGCGCGAAGCCGCCCTACTGGCGGCTTCGCTCCCTGATCACCATGCTGTTCCGCACTTCCTTCACCCCGGGCACGTCGCGGGCGAGCTGGGCCGCCCGCGCGGCGCTCTCGGACGAATCGACGAAGCCGCTCAGCTGTACCGTTCCCTTGTAGGTTTCGACCTGGACTTCGGTTGCCTTGACCTGCGGGTCGGTGGCGAAGGCCGTCTTGACGCGCGTGGTGATGGCCGTATCGTCGATGTACTCGCCGGTGCCGCGGTGGGTACCCGAGGGCGCGCAGGCGCTGAGGATCGCCAGCACCAGGCCGAGCAGGATCAGGTGGATGCGGTAGGAAAGGTTCATGGAAGACTCCCGAGAGAAGGCGTACCTGCCAATTCTCTCGGGAGCCCTGGATCGGCGTTTGATGCCGGCCAAACGTGCAAACGGACCTTTTTTCAGTCAGCTTTGTTCACAGCCAGCGCCGGCGCCGCGGCGTCGATCGCCGGCGGCAGGGGCCGCAGGACGAATGCCGATTTCGCGCCGCGGCGGCCGGCAATGTCGCGGCCGATCACCACGCGCAGCTTGGCGGGCGCGCAGCTGGCCACTTCCTGCAGCTGGACGTCGCCGAAGCGCCCGGCCAGGCGCTCCGCTGCCGCGCGGTAGGCGGCCTCGAATTCGATGCGGGTGCGGCGCACCCCGAATCCCGGCTGGTTCGACAGGCGCGCGATCTTCAGTCCATCGCTGCCGACCTGGCGCGCCAGCATGCGCGCCATGCCCGGCACCCCGTTGCCGTTACGGAGTTCGACCAGCGCCAGGCCCGGTGAGCTGCCGACGGGGGCCACTGGCGCCGGCAGCGGCGCAGGCGGCATTGCCGGTGCCGGGCCGCGCCGCAGTTCCAGCATGCCGTCCGTGCCCACGACCAGCTGGGCATGGCTCCAACCCGCTTCCTCGCGCGCCGGCGCCTTGAGCGCGCGGTCGATCGCCGCGACCGGGGTCTGGCCGCCGGCCGCCGCATAGTCGGCGCGCAGGTCGTGCGCGCGCAGCGCGGCCGCCTGGCCCAGCATCTGCTGGCCGCGCTCTTCCTGCCCGAGTTTACGCAGGGTTTCGCCCAGCAGCTGCCAGGAGCGCGGATTCAGGGGATCGAGCAGGCAGGCCTTTTCCAGTGCCACCAGCGCCTGGGCGTAGTCGCCATCGAGGAAGTAAGCATTGCCGAGGTTGCTGAACAAATAGGCCTGGCCCGGGCCGGAGGCCATCTTCAGCGATTCGGTCAGCGCACGCCACAGCGCGATGGCGGCGGCGAAGTCGCGCTGCTCCGCATATAGGGTGGCCAGGCCGTTGCGCGCGTTGACGTGCTGCGGCGCGGCCAGCAGCGCAGCCTGGTAGGCGGCGCGCGCTTCGTCGTAGCGGCGCGCCAGGTGGTGGTTGCGGCCGGCCAGGTAGGCGTCGTCGGCGCGCAGTGCCGCTGCCTGCCCGGCGCTGTCGACGGATGGCAGCAGGTCGAAGGGCGCGCATGCCGCCAGGCCGGCGCCGGCGCCCAGCAGGGCCAGGCGAGTAAGTAGGACGGGAATACGCATATCGGCCTCCTTCGTGTTCAGTGCGTGCCGGGCAGTGCCTTCAGCGTCCGCGCGATCTGGATCGCGGCGGGGCCGAGCAGCACTACCATCAGCATCGGGAAAATGCAGAAAATCAGGGGGAACAGCAGCTTCAGGCCGATCTTGGCGGCGCATTCCTCTGCCATCATGCGGCGCTTGTAGCGCAGATTGTCGGACTGCACGCGCAGCGAGTCGCCGACGCTGGTACCGAAGCGTTCCGACTGGATCAGCATGGCCACCAGGGTGTCGACGTCTTCGACGCCCGAACGCAGCGCGAAGTTGCGCAGCGCCTTCTCCTTGCTGAAGCCGGCCCGCATCTCCATCAGCACCAGCTGCAGTTCCTGCGCCAGCACCGCGCTCTTGATGTGGATCTCGCCGGCGACTTTCACCAGTGCGCGTTCCAGGCTCAGGCCGGCTTCGACGCAGACCGTCAACAGGTCGAGCGCATCCGGGATGGTTTCGAAGATCTCGCGGCGGCGCCGCTGCATGATCCGTTCCAGGACGATGTTCGGCAGGTAGTAGCCGAGCGAGGCCGCCACCAGCAGCAGCGCCATCAGGCGCCCGCCGTTCAGCGCGCTGCCGTAGATCAGCGCTGCCGGCGCCACCAGCGCCGGCAGCGCCAGCGCCAACCCGGTCTTCGATGCGAAGTACAGGGTGGGAGCGGAGGGGTTGCGCCAGCCGGCATTCATGAAGCGCGTGCGCAGCGTCGACTTTTCCCAGCCTTCGTCGGGAATCGACAGCCTGGTCAGCGGCTTGGCGGCGCTGGCGACGCGCTCGACCCAGCCGCCGCCGGCATCGAGCTGGCTTGGCTCGGCGCTGCCGAGGAAGTGGCGCAGGCGCTCGCGCAGCGCCAGCGGCGCGAACAGGACCAGGCCGAGCCAGGCCAGGCCGGACACGACGCACAGGACAATGAACAGGAAGATCAGCTGGGAGGATGTCATGGTCACCTCGGGATGGGTCGCGCGCCGGACTCAGACGCGGATGCGGATGATCCGGCGCAGCCAGATGACGCCGACCACGAGCATGCCGGCACAGTACCAGAGCGCGCGCTGGCCCGACGGGTCGGTCCAGAGGAGGCTGACGTACTTGTGGTTGGTCAGCAGCATGATGCACAGCACCGCGAAGGGCAGCAGGCTCAGGATCCAGGCCGACATCCGCCCCTCCGCCGACAGCACGCGCACGTGCGCCACCAGCTTCAGGCGGGCGCGGATGATCTGGCTGATGTTCCCCAGGATCTCGGCCAGGTTGCCGCCCGATTCGCGCTGGATGAGCACCGCGATGATCAGGTAGCGCAGGTCGGTCAGGGGGATGCGCGCCGCCATGCCGTGCAGCGCCTCGTTCATCGGCACGCCGTAGTTGATCTCCTCGCGCGCGATGCGGAACTCGCCGCTGAGCGGCTCCGACAGCTCGTTGCCGACGATCTGCAGCACGTTGCTGAAGGAGTGGCCGGCGCGCAGGGCGCGCGCGATGAAGTCGGCCGCGTCCGGCAGTTGCTGTTCGATGCGCAGCAGGCGCCGCTGGCGCGCCCGGCGCAGCAGCACCCACGGCAGGCACAGCCCGAGCGCCATCGCCAGCACGCGCAGCGGGGCGGGCAGCGGCCAGGCGAGCGACACGAAGCCGAAGGCGGCCATGCAGCCGAAGGACCATGCCAGGAACTGCCCGACCGTCTGGGTGGCGCCCGACTGCATCAGCAGCGCATCGATCCTCTGCGCCAGCGGGACCCGGTGCAGCAGGCGGTCGAAGGCGGGGTTGCGGCTGTAGGGCCGCTGCTTGAGGATCGAGATCCGTTCACCGCTGCGTCCGGGCGAGCCGGACATGACCTGGAGCCGGCGCGCGATGCGGCGCGCCGCCGCGCCGTGCGTGCCCATCCACCACAGGTACAGGCCCTCGATCGCCAGCACCGCCGCCGCGAACAGGAACACCACGAATGCGTAGAACAGCGCGTCCATGCCGCCTCCTTACTCGAAAATCCGGTCAGGATCGAAGGTGTCCTCGGGCAGCGGGACACCGAACATCTTGAGGCGGTCGGCGAAGCGCGGACGGACGCCTGTGGCGCTGAAGCGGCCGCACACCTTGCCGTCGCCGTCGACCCCGCTCTGCTGGAAGCGGAAGATCTCCTGCATCGAGATGATCTCCCCTTCCATGCCGGTGATCTCCGACAGGCTGACCAGCTTGCGCGTGCCGTCGGTCAGGCGCGAGACCTGCACCACCACCGTCACGGCGGACACGATCTGCTGGCGGATCGCGCGCGCGGTCAGGCTCACGCCGGCCATGCTGACCATGTTCTCCAGCCGCGACAGGGCGTCGCGCGGGGTGTTCGAGTGAATGGTCGCGAGCGAGCCTTCGTGGCCGGTGTTCATCGCCTGCAGCATGTCGAGCGCCTCGGCGCCGCGCACCTCGCCCAGGATGATGCGGTCGGGGCGCATCCGCAGCGCGTTGCGCACCAGCGCGCGCTGGGTGACCTCGCCCTTGCCCTCGATGTTCGGCGGCCGGGTTTCCAGGCGCACCACGTGCGGCTGGCGCAGCTGCAGTTCGGCCGCGTCCTCGATCGTCACCACCCGCTCGCTGGCGGGGATGAAGCCGGAGATCAGGTTCAGCAGCGTGGTCTTGCCGCTGCCGGTGCCGCCAGAGATCAGGATGTTCACCTTGGCCACGCCCAGGCTCTCCAGCACCTTGATCATGGGCGGCGTCACGCTCTTGTAGTCGAGCAGGTTCTGCACGGTCAGCGGGGTCGCCCCGAAGCGGCGGATCGACAGCAGCGGCCCGTCCACCGCCAGCGGCGGAATGATCGCGTTCACGCGCGAGCCGTCCGGCAGGCGCGCGTCCACCATCGGACTCGATTCGTCGACGCGCCGGCCTACCCGCGAAACGATCTTCTCGATGATCTTCATCAGGTGGGCGTTGTCGTGGAAGCTGATGTCGGTGAGTTCCAGCTTGCCGCGCCGCTCGACATAGACCTTGCTGCACGTATTAACCAGGATGTCGGACACGGTCGGGTCGTTCAGCAGCGGCTCGAGCGGGCCGAAGCCGAGCATCTCGTGCTGGATGTCGAGCACCAGGTTGTGGCGCTCGTGCTGGTTCAGCACGATCCGCTCTTCCTCGATGATGCGCTGGATCAGCAGCGCCAGCTCGTGCTTGAACTGCTCGGCGGTGAGGCGCTTCAGGCGCTCCAGGTCGATGCGGTCCAGGATCATCTGGTGCATCAGCTTCTTGAGCTCCTGGTAGGCCTGGATCCCAGCCTCCGGCGCGGCGGCGCCGGGCTGGCGCTCCTGGCCGGTACTGGCTAGACGTTCACGTAGGGACATGGGTGGCTCCGGTTCGTTTCAATCGTCGGCGTCGGTGTCGCTTCAGTCGTCGGCCTCGCCGCGGCCGAACAGGCGGTCGAACAGCCCCCTGCTCTCCGGGATGCGGCGCGTCGTCACCAGTTCGACCATATCGGCCAGGCTGCGCGCCGCCGCGCTGGCGCGCGACAGTTGCAGTACCGGCACGCCCTGGTTGACCGAGTCGGTGACGGCGACGTAGTCGTTGGGGAAGGTATGCACCACTTCGCAGCCGAGCGCCGCGTGCAGGTCCTGCAGGCGCAGCTTGCCGCCCTTTTCGTAGCGGTTGACGATCAGCCGGATGTGGTCCAGCACGTAGCCGAGCGAGCGGAAGATGTCGAGCAGGCGGCGGGCGTCACGAATGTCGGGCAGCGCCAGTTGCAGCACCGGGTAGATGGTGTCGGTGACGTCGAGCGCGCGCAACGACACCGCGTCGATCTGGCGTCCGACGTCGAGCAGCACGTAGTCGTAGTGCTGGCGCGCGACGCGCAGGATGGTGTCGATGTGTTCCGGCTTGGCTTCCCTGGCGTGCGCCGCGTCGTCGGCTGCGGCCAGCACCCCGAAGCCGGGGGTGACGTGCACCACGCAGTTTTCCAGGAAGGGGCCGTCCACCCGTGTGATCTGGGCACACACGTCGGACAGGGTCATGGTCGGCTTCTGGTCCGACACATACAGGGCAGCGTCGCCGAACTGGCCGTGCAGGTCGATCAGCAGCACCTTCTTGGCGGCCAGGGTGGCCAGCGCGTAGCCGAAGTTGGTCGAGATGAAGGTGGCGCCGCTGCCGCCCTTGCACGCGATAAAGGCGAGGATTTTGCCGTCGCGCATGGCCGCGACTCCGGCTGCGGCCGAGATGCGGTCCATCGACTCGTGGAAGGCGCGGTGCACCAGCGGAAGCTGCAGCACTTCACGCACGCCGGCGCGCATGGCGCGGATCAGGAGATCGGGCTGGTTCTGGTCGGTCAGCAGCATCAGGTGCGCTTCCGGGTACTGGCGGCCCAGGCGTTCCAGCAGCGCCACCTCGGAAGGCTCGGTGTCGGTGGCGTCGACGATGACCAGCTGCGGGCTGTCGGCCTCGGGACGGTCGAGCGCTTCGCGCAGGCTGGCCCGGATCGCCCCGAGGTTCAGCGGCGGCACGCGGGCGGCGCCCTGGGTGGCGATTTCCGCATAGAGCTGGCTGTCGCGGCTGATGAGTAGCGCTTTCATGGAGGGCCTCGTTGCTGGCGCATCGTGTCAGGGAAGATGGACGCTCATTGACTGCGGATCACCAGCGGCGCCGGCGCGCTTTCCGGCTGCGCGAAGCTCTTCTGGTAACGCTCATAGGCGCCCTTGGCGGCGCGGCCATCGACCCCGGTGGCGCTCTGGCGGTTGGCGGCGGCGCTTGGGTCCAGCACCTGGACCGCCAGGTTGGCCCGGGTGGCGTTGCCGAACTGGCGGTCCCATTCGGGCGTGGTGTGCATGCAGCCCGGCAGGCAGGCCGCCAGCAGCAGGAATGACAGGGTGGTCTTCACGCAAACCTCCTATTTGAGTTCGAAGCCGCCGGCGGTCTGCGCGGCGGTTGCGTCGAGCGGCGGCGTGGACGCGACGGCGGTGCTGGTACTCGGGGCCACGCCTTCGAGGCGTCCGCCGAGCAGCACCTGGCCGCGGGTCGGGATGCCGACCTTGTCGGTCGGCAGCGAGTAGCCCGCGCCGGGGATCGGCTTGACCAGGCGCGCCGTGATCACGAACACCAGTTCGGTGCGGTCCTGCTGGTAGTCGGTGCTGCGGAACAGCGCGCCCAGGATCGGCACCTCGCCCAGCATCGGCAGGCCTTTCAGGTTGGCCACCAGGTTGTTCCGCACCAGGCCGCCGATGGCGAAGCTCTGGCCGTCGTAGAGCTGCACGGTGGTGCTGGCGCGGCGCGTGGTGACCAGGGGCAGGATCGCGGTGCCGGTGATCCCCGCAGCCGATACGCCAACTCCTTCGCGCGACAGTTCGGACACTTCCGGCGCCACTTTCAGGTTGATGCGGCCGCCCGCCAGCACGGTGGGGGTGAAGCGCAGACCGACGCCGAATTCCTTTTCCTCGAGCGTGATCTTGTTGTTGTCCTGGGCCACCGGGATAAAGAACTTGCCGCCGGCCAGAAAGGTCCCCTCCTGGCCGCTGATGGCCAGCACGTTCGGCTCGGCCAGCACCCGCACCAGGCCGTCCGTCTTGTTGGCGTCGGCCACGAAGCGGCCTCCCCTGGTGGAGAGGGTTTCCTGTCCCGGGTTGGTGCGCCCGCTCAGGAAGTTCGACACCAGCGTTGTGGTCCAGCTGCCGCCGCCGAAACTGAAGCGGGTATTCGATTCCAGCCGTTCCAGCAGGGTCTTCGACACCTCGGCGATCTTGACTTCCAGCTGCACCTGCTGGGGGGCGCTCACGCTCAGCAGGTTGACCACCCGGGTGGCGCCGTTGGACGAGGAACCGCTGGTCTGATTGTTGGCGGCGACCGCGACCACGCCGTCGGTGTCGTTCTCCTTGCCGGCCGCGGGCAGCTGGCGCAGCGGGCGCCGCACGTAGGCGGCGGCCAGTTCGACCGCGCGCGCCATGACGCCGGCATCGCTGACGCTGCCGGTCAGCACCAGTGAATCGGCCGCCGCGAGCACCCGGATGTCCTTTTCTTCCGGCAGCGCGACGGCCAGCGTCGCCTGCAGCGCCGCCGGGTCCATTGCCACCACGATGTCCACCACGCTGCACAGGCCGCTCCTGCCCTGCACGATCATGTTGGTGGTGCCGACGTCGACTCCAGCGATGTACAAGGTATCCGGCGCCACCAGCATCGCCTGCACCACGGCGGGGTTGCCGACGCTGCGGTGCACCACCTTCTCGGGCAGGCGCAGCATGGTCGACTTGCCCATGTTGAGAGTCAGCGTGGCGGGCCGCGCCGCCTCGCCGCTGCAGCCGACTGCGGGCGGGACCCTGGTCTCCGACGCGGCATTAAGCCGGGCGGCGGCCGGGTTGGCGGCGGCCAGCTTGACCGGGTCCGGCGCGCCCTTCCTGGCCGCGGGCTTCACGGCTGCGGCGGGAGCCTTTGCCACCTTGGCGGCAGGGGCGGCCGGCGGGACTGCCGGGGCCGCGTGGGCGGGCACGGCGGCGGCGAGCGCCAGGCCGGCGGCGAGCGGTGCGAGTGTCGAGCGTCTGTTCATGGCATCCATCCCGGTTCGTGTGGGCTCAGAAGCATTCCTGCGAAGCATCCAGGCCGTTGATGACCTTGACGCAGTTGCGTGGGGCCGGCGCCGGCGTAGCGGTCGGGTGCGCGGGCCTGGCCTGGGCGGGGCGCGCTACGCGTACCGGCAGCGCCACCTGGCGCAGCGGCGGGGTCACGACCGGCAGCAGGTTGTCCTTGGTAGCGCCCGTGGTGGCGGCCGCGGCCGGGTCGACCTGATTGCGCAGGGCCAGCGACAGGGTGCCGACGCTGCGCGCCAGGTCGAGCTTCTCCGCCTGCTCCGGCGTGACTTCGAGCGTCACCGCATTGACCACCTTGGGCTTGGTCTCGTCGCGGTTGACTTCCTGCGCCACGGCCAGCACCAGAATCCGTTCCAGCACGATCTTCGAGATGCTGCGCTCGCGCCTCTGGTCGGCCTGCGGCTGAGGATCGGTCTCGGTACTGACGATGATGTCAACGTAGTTGCCCGGCAGAGCGAAGCCGGCCACGCCGATCACGTCGTTGACACGCACGGTGATTGCACGCTTGCCCTCGGTGATCAGGGCCGACAGGCCGCCCACGGTGCCGGCCGGCGCCAGTTTGGCCTCGCTCAGCGGGTCACCCAGCATGATGCTGGACTTGAGCACCCGTCCGTTCAGCTTCTGGGGATCGTCGAAGGCGCCTTTCGGTACGCTGTGGGCCGGCCATTCGACCAGCTTGAGCATGTCGGGCGTCAGGCGCTGGCCGATGCTGATGTCGGCGCCCGCCACCACGATACGGTTGCCGTTCGCCGCCGGCTGCTTGAGCAGCCAGTGCGAAGCCAGGACGACGGCGGCCAGGCCGAACAGGATCGCGAGCGTCATCACGATCACGGCACGCTTGTTTTTCATCGAACATCTCCCAGGTTACCGGGTTCCAGCGCCGCGCAAGAACCGAACAGGCTGCTCCAGGCCTGGGCCACGCTGTCCACGTCGAAACGCGGGGCGTGACCGGCAAAGCCGGCGAAATCGGCGATCCGGCACAGCAGTTCCTGGGGCCAGGCTGCCAGCAGGGGACGCCGGGTGCGGCGGTGCAGGTCATTCATCAAGTAATCGAGTGCGGCTTCCTCCAGCTCGATGCTGAGCAGCCTGCACTGGCGGCGCAGCAGCGCGCGGTAGCCGGTTTCGGACAAGGGCCCGACCGGGATCCGGTAACCGATGCGGCGCAGACAGGATTCGTCCAGCACCGACTCGGGCGCCAGTCTGGTGGCCAGCACCAGCGTCACGTCGAAGGGCAGCGCATGGCTGGCCGCGCCCGGCACGGCGACATGGTCGGTGCCGGATTCGAGCGCGCCGAGGAGGCGGTGCAGGACTTCGTCCGCTGGCACGCGCTGGCGCCCGACGTCGTCCAGCACCAGCAGGCCGTTGTTGGCCAGCAGCTGCGGTGGTGCGCTCAGTACGCCGCTGGGGGCGTCGGCGCGCAGTTCCAGCATGTCGCGCGCCAGCTCGGCGCCAGTGTGCACCAGCGGCCGCCGGCACAGCGCCCAGCGCGCGTCGACGCTGCGGCGCTCGTCCAGGCCGCGCGACTGCAGCGGCGCGGGATGCAGGGCGGGATCGTAGACCTGCACGATCTCGTGCCGCACCAGCACCGCGTACGGCACCGCGATCGCTTCCTGATGCAGGCGGGCGAAGCGGCGCGCCAGCGTGGTCTTGCCGCTGCCCGAGGGGCCGACCAGCATCAGCGGGCGGTTCGAATACAGCGCCGCCCCGATCAATTCGCGCAGCGCCGGCTCGATGGCGTCGTCGCCCAGCACGGCCTGCAGCTCGGCGGGGGTGATGCGGGCGGCGTCGGGATGGCGCAGGGACTGGCGTTGGACCATGGCGCGCCAGGCGTCCAGCGTGACCGGGGCCGGGCCGAGATAGCGCGATTCGGCCAGGTAGTCCACGGCGGCGCGCTGGCCGAAGGCGGTCAGCTGGTAATGCACGTCGATGTCGGAGTCGCCGCTCCACGCCACTTCGACCTGCTGCTCGGCGATCAGGGCCTGCAGCACTTCGCGCACCACGCTGACCGACAGGCGCAGGCGTCCGGTCAGGATCGACAGCGGCGTCTTGCCGCTGACGTGCATGGTCTTGACCACCAGGGCGGTGAGGAAGCGTGACTCGAGGCCGGTGTCGCGCACGGTCCGGGCCTGGCGCGGGAGCACAGCCGCGACCTCGCCGTCGGGCGCAGCCGCGAAACGCTCATCGTAGGCGGCTGGCGGCGAGGACGCTGATAAAACTTCCATAGAGAAACCTCCTGCTGGATACGGATATTTCTTACACTTGTTAAATTGATTCTAGCCATCGCCCTTCCCTCCCGTTTGACGCCCAGCAAGGAAGAAGGATTGGTGGAAATGTCAAGCGTAGCGGCCTAGTAGGACGTAAATCGTGCCCGCCGCGATCGCCACGCCATAGGGCATGGAGCCGGCGCTGTCCTGCACGCTCCGGGAAGCCACGGGCAGGCGCAGCACGAAGCCGCGCACGATGTCGCGCAGGTTGCCGAGCACCAGGTTCAGGCGGCCGTGCGCGACGATCAGGGCGAGCGCCATGGCGCCGCCTGCACACCAGGCGATGACCGCGATGTGAAAGGTGATGGCCGGGCCGCTGAAGGCGCCGACGGTGGCCATCATCTTGACGTCCCCGGCAGCCATGCCGCGGGCGAGGTAAAAGGGCAGGAAGATCAGGAGGCCGGTTAGTGCGCCGCCCAGGCTGCTCAGCAGGGCCGGGCCGGGAACCGGCGAAACGGCGTGCAGGGCCAGTGCACCGGCAAGTCCCGTCAGCAGCAGGCGGTTCGGAATGCGGCGGCTGGACAAGTCATTGATCGCCGCGGCCACCACCAGCAGCAGCAGCAGCGTGTCGAGGTAGGGTGCGACAGGCATGGTGCGTTCCTCTTCACGGGAAAAAAAGCCCCCCAGGGCTTGTGGCTCCGGGGGGCGTCAGCGATCAGGCGCCCGGATTATCCGGCAGCTGCTCGGCGATGTACTCGAAAGCCGCCTTGATGTCGGTCCCGACGGTGCCGGCAACAGCTGCGATGGCGACACCGATCAGGGCTGCGATCAGGCCGTACTCGATAGCCGTCACACCGTCTTCGTCAGCAACAAACTTCTTGATGGCGGTAATCGTGCTCATGACAAACTCCTTAAGTGGTTAATGGGACTGCTACAACGGTCTTACTGACAGACGGGGCCCCGTCTTGTGCTGCTTTCGACTGCGTCTGTCAGTGAGTTCACTGTACCGAATAGTGCCGCACGGCAAGTTGATGTTAGGCAAGTTTTCCATGTGGAAACGCTAGTTGCTCCGCGCGTTTGTGCGCGCGCAAGCCGTTAGACGCCCCCGTCTATTTCCCATGCATCAAAACGCGAAATCTTGTTAAGAATAGTTGCCTGCTATACAAAAACGCTTTATGCTGTCCCCCTTGCCCGCTTAAAAAATCGGCACCCGTGCCAGCGCCCGGCCGTGCTTTTGCCTGACCCGGTTTTCCTCGGTTTCTGCTCAGTTTCTGCTCAGTTCGTTAAAGACATGGATTCCCTGCTGCGACACATGGTGGACATGACTGGCCACCGCGATCACACGATGCTCGACATCTCCGTGATTTCGGCGGTGCAGGAACTGGCGGTGGGCGCGGTGCAGACCCGCGTGCTGAGCATCGCCACGGTCTGCGGCCAGAAATTCGTGCGCTCGCGCGCCTGCATCCGCGCCGGCGGCGTGGCCTGCCCTGAAGAGGCGCACGACGGCGCCAGCCCGGGCGAACCGATCTCCTCCTATCCCGCACTGGCGCACTGCCTCGAGCACCACGATTCGCGCGCCGAGGGCGTGGGCGCGGACGGCCTGCGCCGCCTGTGGCTGCCGATCTGGTTCGGCGACAAGGCCGACACCTGCCTCGAGATCGTGCACGCGCACGGCTTCAGCGCCGAGTCGGTCCACACGATCAGCGGCATCGTCAGCGTCTACCGTAACTTCCAGAATCTGCTCGACTACAGCGAGCGCGACTCGCTCACCGGTCTGCTGAACCGCAAGACCTTCGACGACCAGCTGGCGCGCATGCTGCACTGCGCCGACACCGAGACCCTGGTCCCCGGCCAGCCCGAGAGGCGCCAGCACGGCGCCGAAGAGAAGCAGTGGCTGGCCGTGGTCGACGTCGACCACTTCAAGATGGTCAACGACCGCTTCGGCCACCTGTACGGCGACGAGGTGCTGATCCTGATCGCCAACCTGCTGCAATCCTCGTTCCGCTCGCAGGACCGGGTGTTCCGCTTCGGCGGCGAGGAATTCGTGGTGCTGCTGCGCTCGACCACGCTGGAGAATGCGCGCAAGATCATCGACCGCTTCCGCACCAATGTCGAAGGCCACGTGTTCCCCCAGGTCGGCCAGGTCACGGTGAGCGTCGGTTTTACCAGCATCAGCGCCGCCGATTCGCCGGTGGTGACCCTGGGCCATGCCGACCAGGCCCTGTACTTTGCCAAGGCCAACGGCCGCAACCGCGCCTGCCACTACGAGGAACTGGTGGCGAACGGCCTGCTGCAGACCATCGCCACCAACGACACCGCCGAGTTCTTCTAAGCGAGCGACTGCGCGTACTCGAGCGCGTCTTCCAGGCGGTCGTCGCCCCAGAACAGCTCGCCCCGAACGATGAAGCTGGGCGCACCGAAGATGCCCAGCCGGCGCGCCTCTGCGGTCTGCGCACGCAGGGCCTCCTTGTTGTCCTCGCCCTGCGCCGCGCGCAGCACCGCGACCGGATCGTCGACCAGGCCGGCCAGCAGCGCCAGCACCGCGTCCGGATCGTCGATCTCGGCATCCTGCGACCAGTTGCGCAGCATGATGCGGCGGCAGTATTCGCCCATCCAGCGCTGGTCGGCGCCGAGCAGCGCAACCCGCATCGGCAGCAGCGCACGGCGCGGAAAGCTGGAAGGCCGGGTGAAGGGAATGCCGTACTTCGCGGCGCGCCGCGCCATGTCGCGCCACACGTACTCGCCCTTTTCCCGCTGCTCGTTGAAGGGCGAATCCTGCCAGCCCAGTTCGCGGAAGATGGGCCCGAGCAGGAAAGGCTTCCAGACCAGCGGTACGCCGGCGCGGCCCGCCAGCGCCTCGATGCGCATCAGCGCGAGATAGCTGTAGTTGCTGCCGAACTCGAACCAGAACTCGATGGGGGGATGCATGGCCGTCCTCGCTTGTCGGGTATAGTGGTCCACCCAGTATGCAGGCAGCCGCTTGATGCGACAACAGGAGGTCGGGATGGACAAGGTCATGCTCGTCACGGGCGCCGGACGCGGCATCGGCGCCGCCATCGCCAGGCAGGCCGCCGCCAGCGGCTATGCGGTGGCGGTCAACTACCGCGTCGATGAAGACGCGGCGCAGGCGCTGGTGGCGGCGATTCGCAGCACTGGCGCGCACGCCGTCGCAATCCAGGCCGACGTCGGCAGCCAAGCCGAGGTGGCGCAACTGTTCGCGCGTATTGAAGCGGAACTCGGGCCGCCGGCGGCGCTCGTCAACAATGCCGGCATTACCGGCCGCATCGCGCCTTTCATGGACACCGATCCCGCCACCATCGAGGCGGTGTTCCGGACCAACGTCTACGGCACGATGCACTGCTGCCGTGCGGCGATCGAAGCCTTCCGGCGCCACGGCACGCGCGGGGTGATCGTCAACCTGTCCTCGCTCGCGGCCGCCACCGGCAGCCCGCGCGAGTACGTGCACTACGCCGCCAGCAAGGCCGCGGTGGAGAGCTTCACGCTGGGGCTGGCGCGCGAAATGGCGCCGGAAGGAATTCGGGTGTGCGCGGTGGCGCCGGGCTCGACCCTGACCGGCATCCACGCGGCGGCGGGAGAACCGGGCCGGCCGGAACGGGTGGCGCCGGCGATCCCGCTGGGAAGGCTGGCCACGCCCGACGAGATCGCGGCCGCGGTGCTGTGGATGCTGTCGCCCGCCGCGTCCTACGTGACGGGAACGACCTTGCGCTGCGCCGGCGGACTCTAGGCCGGCGTCAAGCGCACATCAGGCGATGTGCATGAACTGCATCGGGTTGACGTTCCACTTCTCGGCCGACTCGTGGCGCAGGATCTTGTCGCCGCCGCCGAAGCCGAGCGCCTTGGACAGGTCGAGGGTCTGCGGCTTGATGTAGGTCTGGTTCTTGGTGCTGAAGAAGACGTTGACCTTCGGCGTCAGGAGGCTGGCCTCGTGCGGCTCGATCACCACGCCCAGGCGCCCCGATTCGAGCAGCACCAGGGTGCCGACCGGGTAGATGCCGACGCAGCGCATGAATTCCTGGGCCAGGGTCGGATTGAAGTGGAACTTGCTCCACTCGTAGATCTTGCGCAGCGCTTCCGCCGCCGGCATGCCCTTGTGGTAGCAGCGGTCCGAGGTGATGGCGTCGTAGACGTCGACGATCGCCGCCATCTGCGCCAGTTCGCTGATCTTGCCTTCGTCCTGCTTGTCCGGATAGCCGCTGCCGTCGCGCCGCTCGTGGTGGTGCAGCGTGATGTCGAGCGGGATCGGGCCGATTTCCGGGGTCTTGACCAGGATGTCGTAGCCGTCCTTCGGATGGCGCTTGATGACGTCGAATTCCTCGTCGGTCAGGCGGCCCTGCTTGTTCAGGATCGCGTCCGGCACCAGCGCCTTGCCGGTGTCGTGCAGCAGGCCGCCCAGGCCGGCCTGGTAGATCGTCTCCTCATCCATGTTGCGCGAGCGGCAGAAGGCCACCAGCAGCGCGCACACGCTGACCGAGTGCAGGAAGGTGTAGTCGTCCTTGTTCTTGATGCGCAGGAGGCCCAGCAGGGCGCCGGAATTGCGCAGGATCGATTCGGTCACGCTCTCCACGACCGGTCCCACCTTGTCCAGCTCGACCGCCTTGCCGAGGCGGGCATCGGCCATCACGGTGCGCACCAGGCCGGCGGCCTGCTTGCGGATCTGCGCGGCGCGTTGCAACTCTTCGCCGAGCGAGACGCGGGTGATGATCCGGGGCGCGGCGGCGATCGCCGTGACTTCCGCTTCGGTGGCCGCTTCGGCCTGCGCCAGGGTCGGCGCGTCGTCCACGTCCATGCCCTTGCTGCAGTCGATGACCACGCCGCGGATCTTGGCGGTACGGATCTTGTGGATCTCTTCATCGGTCGTCAGCAGGAAGCGTGCGCGCACGAAGGGATGATCCATCCAGCCGCAATCGAGGTCGTGGATGTACATCCCGATCTTCAACTGTGAAGCATCCACCTTTTTTAACATGTCGCGACTCTGCTCTGTAATAATGACGGCGCCCATTGGCCAAGATGCAGTATAACAATTTTGTTACACGTACTCATCTTTTGTTGCTTACCAGACACACCCCCAAAGATGGAATTTCGTCAGCTCCGCTATTTCGTCGCGATTGTCGACCACGGTTCGCTCTCGCGCGCGGCTTTGGTGCTGCATGTGGCGCAGCCGGCCCTGACGCAGCAGCTGCGCCAGCTGGAAGAGGAACTGGGGGCGCAATTGCTGCACCGCTCGGCCCACGGAGTGGTGAGCACCGATGCGGGCAAGATCTTTTACGAGCACGCGCAGGCGATCCTCAAGCAGGTGGCGGACGCGCGTTCGGCGGTGGTGCAGTCGACCACGCGGCCTTCGGGCAGCGTGTCGCTCGGGCTGCCGCACAGCATCTCGGGCGCGCTGGCGCTGCCGCTGCTGAAGGAAACCCACGCCAGGTATCCGGAAATCACCCTGCAGCTGACCGAGGAGATTTCGGGCAGCCTCACCGAGCAGCTCAAGTCGGGGCGCCTCAACCTGGCGGTGCTGTTCGACGAGATCCCGGCCGGCCACTTCAGCGCCATCGCGCTGGTCGAGGAAGACCTGATGTTCATTTGCCGCACCGGCTCCAGCTTCGCACCGGGCGCACCCAGCCTGAGGCTGAAGGAGGCCCTGGCCAGCACCCTGATCCTGCCGGCGCGCCAGCATGGCGTGCGCCCGCTGGTGGAACAGGTGGCGCAGGCGGCTGGCCTGGCGCTCGGCCCCATCCTCGAGATCAATTCGCTGGCGATCCTGCGTTCGGCCCTGCTGGCCGACCTTGGCGCCACCTTGCTGCCGGTGGCGCCCCTGCTGGCCGACATCGAGCGCGGCGCCATGACGGCCTGGCCTGTTGCCGAACCGGCCGTGACCCGTCGCGTGACCCTGTGCGCTTCGCGGAACATCCCATTGACGAATGCCTCCGCCGCGATCGCGAAGCTGGTGCGCGAGGTGACCGAAGACCTGTGCGCACGCGGCGCTTGGCCGGGCGCGCGCCTGATCTCTGCTTGACCGCATAACGGTCATCAGATTTTCTTATACCCCCATCCGCATTCCCTATTGGCCCCGGGCGGGCGAAGTCCCTACACTCCACGCGGTCAAAATGCGCCCTCGCCTACCCGGCGGCCGGCGCTGCACCAGACCCACACAATGGAGACCCGCATGCCAGATACCGTCACGCCGCAGACCGCGGTGCCGGACTACTCGTCCCGCTTGAGCACCGTCACCCTCGACGACAAATACACCGCTAGAACCGGCAACATCTTCCTGTCCGGTATCCAGGCCCTGGTGCGCCTGCCGATGATCCAGCGCGAGCGCGACGCCGCCGCCGGCCTGAATACGGCCGGCTTCGTGTCCGGTTACCGCGGTTCGCCGCTTGGCGGCCTGGACGAGACCCTGTGGAAGGCGAAGGGCCACCTGGAAGCGAGCCACGTGCAGTTCGTCCCCGGCGTGAACGAAGACCTGGCGGCGACTGCCGTCTGGGGCACCCAGACCGTGGACCTGATCGGCCCGGCAAAGTACGACGGCGTGTTCGCCATGTGGTACGGCAAAGGCCCGGGCGTGGACCGCTGCGGCGACGTCTTCAAGCACATGAACCATGCCGGCACCGCCCAACACGGCGGCGTGCTGCTGGTGGCCGGCGACGACCACGGCGCCTATTCCTCGACCCTGCCGCACCAGTCCGACCATATCTTCTCGGCCTGCATGATCCCGGTGCTCTATCCCTGCAACGTGCAGGAATACCTGGACCTGGGCGTGCACGGCTGGGCCATGTCGCGCTACTCCGGCTGCGCGGTGGCCTTCAAGGCGCTGGCCGACACGGTCGAATCGAGCAGCTCGGTGGACGCCAACCCCTTCCGCGTCGAGGTCAAGTATCCGAAGGACTTCGTCATGCCGGAAGGCGGGCTGAATACCAAGCTGTCCTCGGTGCCGCTGGGTCAGCAGGCGCGCGCTCAGGAAGCGCTGATGCAGGACTACAAGATCTACGCGGCGCTGGCCTATGCGCGCGAGAACAAGCTAAATCGCACCACCATCGATAGTCCGGACGCGAAGCTGGGCATCATCGCCTCGGGTAAATCCTACCTGGACGTGCTGGAAGCGCTGGAAGAACTGGGCATCGACGAAGCCATGGCCGCGAAAGTGGGCCTGCGCCTGTACAAGGTGGCGATGATCTGGCCGCTGGAACCGGAAGGCGTGCGCGAATTCGCGCAAGGCCTGGAAGAGATCCTGGTGGTCGAAGAAAAGCGCCAGGTGGTCGAGTACCAGCTCAAGGAACAGCTCTACAACTGGCGCGACGACGTGCGTCCGCACATCGTCGGCAAGTTCGACGACAAGGGCGAATGGGTCGCCCCGCGCGGCGACTGGCTGCTGCCGCCGAAAGCCGACTTCTCGGTGGCCCAGGTGGCACGGGTGATCGCCGGCCGCATCGCGCGCCTCATCACCGATGAAGCCACGCGCGACCTGATCAAGGCGCGCCTGTCCTTCCTGGAAGCGAAGGACGCGGTCCTGCAGAAGGCCATCACCACCCCCTTCCGCCCAGCCTTCTATTGCTCCGGCTGTCCGCACAACACCTCGACCAAGGTGCCGGACGGCTCCTTCGCGCTGGCCGGCATCGGCTGCCACGTGATGGCCACCTCGATCTACCCGGAGATGAACAAGCTGACCACCCACATGGGTGGCGAAGGCGCACCCTGGATCGGCCAGGCCGCGTTCTCGCAGGTGCCGCACGTGTTCCAGAACCTGGGCGACGGCACCTACTTCCATTCCGGTTACCTGGCGATCCGCGCGGCGGTATCGGCCAAGGTCAACATCACCTACAAGATCCTGTACAACGACGCGGTCGCGATGACCGGCGGCCAGCCGGTCGACGGCCAGACCTCGGTGCCGATGATCGCCCAGCAGATGGCGGCCGAAGGCGTCAAGCGCATCGCGCTCGTCACCGAAGACCTGTCGCGCTACGCCGACCGCTCGAACCTGCCGGCGATCGTCACCCTGCACGACCGCAAGCACATGGACGACATCCAGCGCGAACTGCGCGAACTGCCGGGCGTCACGGTCATCATCTATGACCAGACCTGCGCCGCCGAGAAGCGCCGCCGCCGCAAAAAGAAGGAATTTCCGGACCCGAACCAGCGCATGGTGATCAACGAAGCCGTGTGCGAAGGCTGCGGCGATTGCGGCATCCAGTCGAACTGCGTTTCGATCCTGCCGAAAGAGACGGAATTCGGCCGCAAGCGCCAGATCGACCAGTCTTCCTGCAACAAGGACTACTCTTGCGCCAAGGGCTTCTGCCCGAGTTTTGTTACCGTCGAAGGCGGCACGCTCAAGAAGAGCAAGGCCGGCGTGTCGAAACAAGGCGCCGACGACGGCTGGGGTCTGCTTCCGGAACCGAGCCTGCCGAGCGTCGAACATCCCTATAACATCCTGATCAACGGCATCGGCGGCACCGGCGTGATCACCGTCGGCGCCCTGATGGGCATGGCCGCCCACCTCGAGGGCAAGGGCGCCTCGGTGCTGGACATGACCGGCATGAGCCAGAAGAACGGCTCGGTGACCTCGCACGTGAAGATCGCCGCTACGCCCGAGCGCCTGCGCGCCCAGCGCATCGCCACCGGCGAAGCGGACCTGATCCTCGGCTGCGACATCCTGACCACCGGCGCGGCTGATGCGGTGTCCAAGATGCGCCCGGGCCGCACGCTCGCCATCGTCAACCTGCACGAACAGCCGACCGGCACCTTCGCCCAGCAGCGCGACTGGGAATTCCCCTTGGGCGACGTCCGTGCGCTGATTCTTGAAGCGGTCGGCGGCGAGCTTGGGGCCGATTTCGTCGACGCCACCAAGCTGGCCACCGCGCTGATGGGCGACTCGATCGCTACAAATTTGTTCCTGATGGGTTACGCCTGGCAGAAGGGCCGCATTCCGCTGACGGAAGCCGCCCTGCTGCGCGCGATCGAACTGAATGGCGTGGCCGTCGCCTCCAACAAGATGAGCTTCCTGTGGGGCCGCCGCGCCGCCGTGGACTTCAAGCGCGTCGAGAAGCAGGCCATCCCTGCGCAAACCGTCGTCGTGCAGATGCCGCAAAGCCTGGACAGCGTGATCAGGAAGCGCGTCGAGCACCTGACCGGCTACCAGGACGCCGCCTACGCGGCAGTATATGAAGACCTGGTCAAGCGCGTGCGCGAGGTGGAAAGCGCCAAGGGCCTGGGCAGCAAGCTGGCCATGGCGGTGGCCAAGAACTACGCCAAGCTGATGGCCTACAAGGACGAATACGAAGTGGCGCGCCTGTACACCGACGGCCGTTTCGTCGAGCAGCTCGCGAGCCAGTTCGAAGGCGACTTCTCGCTCAAGTTCAACCTGGCGCCGCCGCTGTTCGCGAAGAAGGACGCCAAGGGCCACATGGTCAAGGCGCAGTACGGCTCCTGGATGTTCGGCGCCTTCAAGCTGCTGGCAAAAATGAAGGGCCTGCGCGGCGGCGCCTTCGACGTCTTCGGCAAGACCGCGGAGCGCAAGATGGAACGCGCCCTGATCGGCGAATACCGCGAGATGGTGGAAGCGCTGGTCGCCAAGCTCGACGCTTCGAATTATATGGAAGCGATCGAACTGGCCTCGCTGCCCGAGCAGATCCGCGGCTTCGGCCACGTGAAGGAAAAGGCCGTGCTTGAGTTCCGCGCACGCAAGGCTGAGCTGCTCTCCGGCAACATCAAACGCCGCGCCGCGTAAAGACGCAGGGGTGGGCCAAGGCCCACCCCGCAACAGGCCCGTACTCGGCTTGACGTTAACGTTAACGTCATATACCGTAGCAAGCTACCCCTGTCCTCCCGAATTCCCAAGGACCCCTGACCCATGAACGACATCTCCCCCGCCGCGAAACTCGACCTGCCGGAGCAGCCGAAGCTGGCCAACAAGGTGCGCTTCGTCACCGCCGCTTCCCTGTTCGACGGCCATGACGCCTCGATCAACATCATGCGCCGCATCCTGCAGTCGAACGGCGCCGAAGTGATCCACCTCGGCCACAACCGCTCGGTCGACGAAGTCGTCACCGCGGCCCTGGCCGAAGACGTGCAAGGCATCGCCATCTCGAGCTACCAGGGCGGCCACGTCGAATACTTCAAGTACATGATCGACCTGCTGCGCCAGCGCGGCGGCGCCCACATCAAGGTGTTCGGCGGCGGCGGCGGCGTGATCGTCCCGAGCGAGATCGAGGACCTGCACGCCTACGGCGTCACCCGCATCTTCAGCCCGGAAGACGGCCAGCGCATGGGCCTGGTGGGCATGATCCGCTCGATGCTGGAAGCCTGCGACGTCGATCTGTCTTCCTATGCACCGGCCTCGATCGAGGCCCTGCAGCAAGGCGAGATCGCGGCGCGCCACCGCCCGCTGGCCCAGCTGATCACCGCGCTGGAAAACGGCAAGGCCGACGCGAACCTGCGCAAGCAGATCGTCGAAGCCGCCGACAGCGTCAAGACCCCGGTGCTCGGCATCACCGGTACCGGCGGCGCGGGCAAGTCTTCGCTGACCGATGAACTGATCCGCCGCATCCGCCTCGACCAGGGCGACCGCCTGAATATCGCGGTGATCTCGATCGACCCTTCGCGCCGCAAATCGGGCGGCGCCCTGCTGGGCGACCGCATCCGCATGAATGCGATCAATCCGTGGAATGGCCAGGCCCGCGTGTTCATGCGCTCGCTCGCCACGCGCGAGGCCGGTTCCGAGATCTCGCAGGCCCTGCCCGACGTGATCGCCGCCTGCAAGGTGGCCGGCTTCGACCTCGTGATCGTCGAGACCTCGGGCATCGGCCAGGGCGACGCGGCCATCGTGCCGCACGTCGACACCTCGATGTACGTGATGACCCCGGAATTCGGCGCCGCCTCGCAGCTCGAGAAGATCGACATGCTCGACTTCGCCGACTTCATCGCGATCAACAAGTTCGACCGCAAGGGCGCACAGGACGCGCTGCGCGACGTCGCCAAGCAGTACCAGCGCAACCGCGAACTGTGGAGCCGCCAGCCGGACGAGATGCCGGTCTACGGCACCCAAGCGTCGCGCTTCAACGACGACGGCGTGACCGCCCTCTACCACGGCCTGCTGCCGAAGCTGGCGGAGCTGGGCCTGAAGGTGGAAGCAAGCAAGCTGGCGCCGCCGAGCCAGAAGTACTCGAGCGGCAAGAACGTGATCGTGCCGCCGGCACGCGCACGCTACCTGGCCGAAATCGCCGACACGGTGCGCGGCTATCACCGCAACGTGCGCAAACAAGTGCAACTGGCGCGCGAGCGCCAGCAGCTGAACGAGACCAAGCGCATGCTGGCCGCCGCCAACCGTGACGTGGTGCTCGACGACCTGATCACCGAGCGTGAGAACGCCATGGAAGGCGGCGCCAAAAAACTGCTGGCGATGTGGCCGGACATGCAGGCCGCCTACGCGGGTGACGACTACGTCGTCAAGATCCGCGACAAGGAAATCCGCACCCGCCTGGTGCAAAAGACCCTGTCGGGCAACCCGATCCGCAAGGTCGCGCTGCCGAAATTCGAGGACCACGGCGAGGTCCTGCGCTTCCTGATGCTGGAAAACGTGCCGGGCTCCTTCCCCTACACCGCCGGCGTATTCGCCTTCAAGCGTGAAGGCGAAGACCCGACCCGCATGTTCGCGGGCGAAGGCGATGCCTTCCGCACCAACCGCCGGTTCAAGTTAGTTTCAACTGGCATGGATGCCAAGCGCCTGTCGACGGCGTTCGACTCGGTGACCCTGTACGGCGCCGACCCGGCCCTGCGTCCCGACATCTACGGCAAGGTCGGCAACTCGGGCGTGTCGATCGCGACCCTGGACGACATGAAGGTGCTATACGACGGTTTTGATCTGTGCAGCCCGAGTACGTCGGTCTCGATGACCATCAACGGACCGGCCCCGACCATCCTGGCGATGTTCATGAACACCGCCATCGACCAGCAGATCGACAAGTTCGTGGCGGATAACGGCCGCCAGCCGACCGACGACGAAGCGGCCAAGATCAAGGACTGGGTCCTGATGAACGTGCGCGGCACCGTGCAGGCCGACATCCTGAAGGAAGACCAGGGCCAGAACACCTGCATCTTCTCGACCGAGTTCTCGCTGAAGGTGATGGGCGACATCCAGGAATACTTTGTCCACCACCAGGTGCGCAACTTCTACTCGGTGTCGATCTCGGGCTACCACATCGCCGAAGCGGGCGCGAACCCGATCTCGCAGCTGGCCTTCACGCTGTCGAACGGTTTCACGTTTGTCGAAGCGTACCTGGCACGCGGCATGCACATCGACGACTTCGCACCGAACCTGTCCTTCTTCTTCTCGAATGGCATGGACCCGGAATACACGGTGCTGGGCCGCGTGGCGCGCCGTATCTGGGCCGTGGCAATGCGCGACAAGTACGGCGCCAACGAGCGCTCGCAGAAGCTGAAGTACCACATCCAGACTTCGGGCCGCTCGCTGCACGCGCAGGAGATCGACTTCAACGACATCCGCACCACGCTGCAGGCGCTGATCGCGATCTACGACAACTGCAACTCGCTGCACACCAACGCCTACGACGAGGCGATCACTACGCCGACCGACGAATCCGTCCGCCGCGCGCTGGCGATCCAGCTGATCATCAACCGCGAATGGGGCCTGGCCAAGAACGAGAACCCGAACCAGGGGGCCTATATCATCGACGAACTGACCGACCTGGTCGAAGAGCAGGTGATGCAGGAGTTCGAGCGCATCGCCGAGCGCGGCCTTCCCCTACACCGCCGGCGTATTCGCCTTCAAGCGTGAAGGCGAAGACCCGACCCGCATGTTCGCGGGCGAAGGCGATGCCTTCCGCACCAACCGCCGGTTCAAGTTAGTTTCAACTGGCATGGATGCCAAGCGCCTGTCGACGGCGTTCGACTCGGTGACCCTGTACGGCGCCGACCCGGCCCTGCGTCCCGACATCTACGGCAAGGTCGGCAACTCGGGCGTGTCGATCGCGACCCTGGACGACATGAAGGTGCTATACGACGGTTTTGATCTGTGCAGCCCGAGTACGTCGGTCTCGATGACCATCAACGGACCGGCCCCGACCATCCTGGCGATGTTCATGAACACCGCCATCGACCAGCAGATCGACAAGTTCGTGGCGGATAACGGCCGCCAGCCGACCGACGACGAAGCGGCCAAGATCAAGGACTGGGTCCTGATGAACGTGCGCGGCACCGTGCAGGCCGACATCCTGAAGGAAGACCAGGGCCAGAACACCTGCATCTTCTCGACCGAGTTCTCGCTGAAGGTGATGGGCGACATCCAGGAATACTTTGTCCACCACCAGGTGCGCAACTTCTACTCGGTGTCGATCTCGGGCTACCACATCGCCGAAGCGGGCGCGAACCCGATCTCGCAGCTGGCCTTCACGCTGTCGAACGGTTTCACGTTTGTCGAAGCGTACCTGGCACGCGGCATGCACATCGACGACTTCGCACCGAACCTGTCCTTCTTCTTCTCGAATGGCATGGACCCGGAATACACGGTGCTGGGCCGCGTGGCGCGCCGTATCTGGGCCGTGGCAATGCGCGACAAGTACGGCGCCAACGAGCGCTCGCAGAAGCTGAAGTACCACATCCAGACTTCGGGCCGCTCGCTGCACGCGCAGGAGATCGACTTCAACGACATCCGCACCACGCTGCAGGCGCTGATCGCGATCTACGACAACTGCAACTCGCTGCACACCAACGCCTACGACGAGGCGATCACTACGCCGACCGACGAATCCGTCCGCCGCGCGCTGGCGATCCAGCTGATCATCAACCGCGAATGGGGCCTGGCCAAGAACGAGAACCCGAACCAGGGGGCCTATATCATCGACGAACTGACCGACCTGGTCGAAGAGCAGGTGATGCAGGAGTTCGAGCGCATCGCCGAGCGCGGCGGCGTGCTGGGCGCGATGGAGACCGGCTACCAGCGCGGCAAGATCCAGGAAGAGTCGATGCTGTACGAGCACCAGAAGCATGACGGCACCCTGCCGATCATCGGCGTGAACACCTTCCGCAACCCGAACGGCGCGGGCGCCCCGGCGACCATCGAGCTGGCCCGTTCCACCGACGACGAGAAGCAGTCGCAGCTGACCCGCCTGGACGCCTTCCATGCACGCAATGCCGATGGAGCACCGGCCGCCCTGGCCGCGCTGCAGCAGGCCGCGATCGACAACGAGAACGTGTTCGCGAAGCTGATGGACGCGGTGCGCGTCTGCTCGCTGGGCCAGATCACGACCGCGCTGTTCGAGGTCGGCGGGCAGTACCGCCGCAATATGTAAGTCTCTACCGGTGCCCTCCCGCGGCAGCGTCGTGGCCAAGTGCCACCACGCTGCCGCTGTCGTTTTGTGCAATCCCGTGGCAACCAATCGTCCTGGTATCCTAGAATGGACTCATACCAATAGCGGAGTCCACGCATGCCGATCCAGCCCGAACAGCTCGCCGCCCTGATGCGCGAAGTCGAACAGGAAGATCCGATCGACTTCGCGGACCTGCCCTTCCCCGAAGACGAGCTGCGCGAGCTGGTCGCGACCCACCTGTGCGAGATGGCAGGCGCGATGGAAAACTTTTCCACCGAAGACCGCCTCATGACCCTGCTCGCCGTCTCGGCCAAGCTGGTGCTCGAAAACCTGGTCCTGCACGTACAGTTGTTGCGCCGCCACGGACTGCCGGTGGGCGACGACGTTGAAGCCCTCCTCAGCCGCTTGCGCAAGCCGTAAGGGCCCTCGTCATGCCCCTCGTGTGGGGCTTCGTAATGCCCCTCGTGTGGGGCATTACCCCCTCGTGTGGGGCTGCAATTCGCAGCGAACTGCTGCTATCTTTCTGTAAATCAACACTACTTCCCGCTCGAGCTCGCACAATAGCAACAGACGAAGGCTATTTGCGCGTACGGATGAGTTGACGGCGTTTCTGGCGTATTCCTTGGGGTATTATTAACACTCGGGAAACTTCGCTTGCCCCCAATCCAATCTTTACGCAAGCGCCTTCATCAAAGGGAAAGACAATGCCGGGTACTCTCACCAAGAAACAACTTGCCGTTGCCGTGGTTTCCGGCGCCATCCTGCTGAGCGCGGGCATGGCTGGCTGCAACCGTACGCAAACGACGGAAGAGCTGCTCACAGAAGCACAGAATTATGTCCAGAAAGGCGACCGCAAGGCGGCGCTGATCCAGCTCAAGAACGCGGTGTCGCAAAGCCCGGATAACGTTGAAGCGCGCCTGCGCCTCGGCAACCTGTACCTGGAAACCGGCGACCTGCCGTCGGCGGAAAAAGAATTCAGCAAGGCGGCCAGCCTCGGCGCGCCGGCCGACAAGACCCTGCCGCAACTCGCGCGCGTCTTGTCCGCCCAAGGCAAGTACAAGGAAGTGCTCGACCAGGTAACGCTCGAGAAGGCCAAGGCCTCGGCCGAGCTGATGGCGCGCCGCGGCGACGCCTACCTGGGGCTGGGCGAACGCGAGAAGTCCAAGGAGGCCTATGACGCGGCCCTGGCTGTCAACCCGAATGGGGGCGACGCCCTGATCGGCCTGGCGCGCCATGCCGCCATGGCCAACGACCTGCAGAGCGCCGAGCGTTTCGTCGACGACGCTACCACCCGCGACCCGCGCAATGCCGAAGCCTGGATGATGAAGGGCAACCTGCTGCGCAGCACCGGCAAGGCCAAGGAAGCCCTGGCTGCCTACGACAAGGTCCTGGAAATCAACCCGGCCCATCGCAGCGCCGGCGTCGAGAAGGCCTACGTCCACATCGGCAACAACGACCTGGCCGCCGCCAAGGCCGACCTCGAAGCCGCCCGCAAGGAGCTGGGCAGCGACCTGAACCTCACCTATGCCCAGGCCCTGCTCGACTACACCGGGGGCAAGAATACCGAGGCAAAAGAATCGCTGCAGAAAATCCTGAAGGTGGCGCCCAATCACATGCCGAGCATCCTGCTGGCCGGCGCCGTGGAGCTGAACCTGGGCGCTACCCAGACGGCTGAACAGCACCTGCGCAAGTACCTGGAAACCAACTCGAACAATGTCTATGCGCGCAAGCTGCTGGCCCAGGTGCTGCTGAAGTCGAACCAGCCGGCCGAAGCGACCGCCGTACTGGCGCCGGCCCTGAAGGGCGACAGCGCCCAGGATGCGCAGTTGCTGGCCCTGACCGGCCAGTCCTACCTGCAGTCGCGCGACTTCGCCAAGGCCTCGGCCTACCTGGAACAGGCCAGCGCGCTGGCGCCGGGCGCCGCCAGCATCCGCACCTCGCTCGGCCTGTCGAAGCTGGGCCAGGGCGACTGGGACAAGGCGATCGGCGAACTGGAACGCGCCGCCACGCTCGACCCGAAATCCACCGACGCCGGCATGGCCCTGGTCCAGGCCGAGCTGCGCCGCGGCCAAGTCGACAAGGCGCTGGCCGCCGTGCAGGCGCTCGAAAAAGCCCAGCCGGACAACGCGCAGGTCCACAATTTGAAGGGCGGCGTCTACCTGAGCAAGCAGGACCTGAAGAACGCCCGCGCCAGTTTCGAGAAGGCGGTGGCGCTGAACCCGACCTTCTTCCCCGCCGTGTCGAACCTGGCGCGCATCGACATCGCCGAGAAGAACCTGCCGGGCGCGAAAAAGCGTTTCGAAGCCATGCTGGCCAAGGACAAGAAGAACATCGATGCGATGAGCGCACTGGCGGCCATCGAACTGCAGCAGGGCCGCATGGCCGAAGCGACCACCTGGCTGGAAAAGTCGCAGTCGGAAAATCCGGAAGCGCTGCAGCCGGCCATCATGCTCGGCACCCATTACCTGCGTAACAAACAGGCCGACAAGGCACTGGCGCTGGCGCGCAAGTCGGTGGCGGTGAATCCGTCCAGCCCGGAACTGCAGGACCTGCTGGGCCAGGCGCAGATCGCGACCAAGGACTATCAGGGCGCCCTGGAATCCTTCAGCAAGCTGGCGGGCGCGATGCCGAAGGCGCCGATGCCGCAGATGCGCCTGGCGGCGGTGAACATGATGATGAAGAACGATACCGCCGCCGCCGATCACCTGAAGCGCGCCCTGGCGCTGGATCCGAAGTTCGTTCAGGCACGCGTGGCCCAGGCTGAAATGGCAATGCGCGCCGGCAAGCAGGAAGAGGCGCTGGCCGCTGTCCGCCAGATCCAGAAGGACGAGCCGAAAGCCGCGCTCGGTTTCCAGCTCGAAGGCGACCTGATGCTCAGCCAGCAGAAGCTGGCGCCGGCGCTGGCGTCCTATGAAAAAGCCTATGCCCTGAGCAATGCGCCTGGCGACCTGATCAAGATCAGCGAGATCATGAAGCGCAGCGGCAAGGAAGGCGAAGCCCAGGCGCGCCTGGTGAAGTACCAGGCTGCCAATCCGAAGGACCAGGTGGTGGGTCTGGTGGTGGCCGACAGCTACCTGGCCAAGCAGCAGTACAAGCAGGCGATCGCCAGCCTGGAGAGCATCGTCAAGGTCAACCCGGCCAACGCTGCGGCGCTCAACAACCTGGCTTACGCCTACCAGCAAGAAAAGGACGCACGCGCCCTCCCGACCGCCGAGCAGGCCTACAAGCTGGCCGGCCAGAACCCGGCCATCCTGGATACGCTTGGCTGGATCCTGGTAGAAAAAGGTGACACTGCGCGCGGCGTCGATCTGCTGCGCAAGGCGGTTGCCGCGGCGCCGGAAGCGCCAGACCTGCGCTACCACCTGGCGGCCGGCCTGGCCAAGGCCGGCGACAAGGCTAGCGCTCGCAAGGAGCTCGAGAAGACCCTGGCATCGGGCAAACCCTTCGCGACGATGGACGATGCCAAATCACTGATGCGACAGCTGTAAGCATGGGCGGCGGCTCCCGGGCCGCCGCCCTTCCCGTTTCGAACAACTAAGTTAGACCCATGACTTCAATTACCCAAGAGCAAGAGTGCGAACCAGTCCCCAGCGGTTTCTTCGGCCGCCTCGTCGAGCATCTCGTTGGCAAGCGCGACATACTGATTCCCTACTTTTCCTTCCAGCGGGTGATGAAGGGGAATATGGAGTCCTACGTTCTCAAGGAAATCTACAAGCTGCGCTATGAGGTGTATTGCCTGGAACGGCATTTTCTCGAAGCGAGCGATTTCAAGGACGACCAGGAAACGGACGAGTACGACGATTGCTCGACCCATTTTGCCGCCTACACCCTGAACAAGGATATCGTCGGGACCGTGCGACTGGTCCAGCCAGATGATGGCAAGCCCTATCCCTTCGAAACGCATTGCGCCCCCTTCCCGGAATTTACTTATCCGGAACGGGAAACCGCCGCGGAAATCTCGCGTTTGGTAGTCAAGAAGACGCACCGTCGGCGCCGTGGCGACTCGATGGAGGGTATTTCGCAGGATTTCGTGGAAAAAGGCAGCACGAAGACGATTAAGCCGAAGTCAACCGTGCGGCGCGACAAGCGCGGCAATAGTCCGCTATTATTGCTCGGAATGTATCGAGAGATGTACCGCCATAGCCGCCAGAACGGGATTCGTTACTGGTATGCGGCGATGGAAAGGTCACTGGCGCGCTCGCTGGACAAAATGGGTTTCAAGTTCGTACCGATTGGTCCGCAGGTCGATTATTACGGCCCGGTCACTCCTCACATGGTCGACTTGAACGAGCTGGAAGAGCGCTTAAAGAGGGAAAACAAGTTCCTGGCCGCGTGGTTCAACGATGAACCGATTCCCCTGTGGATCCTGGTGAAAACCTTGATCGGCAATGTGTGGGAGGAGCGCGTCAAGAAAAAATAACTAGGGTCCAAGACTGGACGATCAAGAAAGATGGACAACGGAAAAGCCCGCGTCGATCCAGACGCCTTCCTGTCCCGTGTTGATTTCGGGGCACATCAAGAAACAATCGACCACGACAACCGCAAGATTTTCCGCGCCTTCCGCCCTGGCCTCAGCGCCAACAACGTTCCCGGCGATATCTTCAGGCTGCGGCACCAGGTTTACTGCCTGGAATGCGCTTTCCTTCAGGCCGACCAGTACGTGGACGGCATGGAGCTGGACGACTACGACGACGCTTCCACCCATTTCGCCGCCTATACGATGGACGAAAAGCTGGTGGGCGCCGTGCGCCTGGTCCAGCCGCGCGAACCGAAGCCCTATCCTTTCGAGCTGCACTGCGAGGTGTTCAGCGATTTCGAAATGCCGGACCGCGATCAGGCGGCCGAGATTTCGCGCCTGGTGGTCAAGAAAAGCCACCGCCGCCGGCGTGCCGACAGCGTGCTGGGGGTGCCCGGCTTCCTGCAGGACAAGGAACAACAAATTGAATTCGATCCGGCGGTGGACCGGCGCGACCGCACCTCACCGATGCTCTTGCTCGGCATGTACCGGGAAATGTTCCGCCATAGCGAGGAAGCGGGGATCCGCTACTGGTTCGCGGCCATGGAGCGCTCGCTCGCCCATGCGCTGAAGAAAATGGGATTCCGCTTCATGGCGATCGGTCCCGAAGCCAACTACTACGGCTCGGTCACCCCTTATGTGCTCGACCTGCACGACCTGCGCCGCAAGCTGGTGCTCAGCAATCCGACCCTGGCGGCCTGGTTCAGCGAGAAGCCGCCAGTGGTCGAACACAGCCACCCCACGCGCGTGCACGTGGTGCGCAAGACGGAATTAGGCAGCGATATTAACTAGCTTGGTGGTGTGGTTGCGGAAGCTGTGCACCACCATGTTCGGCGAGGCCGGCACTTCCATGCCTGCCAGCATGTCGTGCATCATCGCCACCGCCAGTGCCGCCACCGTGAAGCTGCCCACCGCGATCTGCGATGCCGGGCAGGGACGGCCGTCTTCCATGATGGTCAGGGCCTTGGCCACCTGCTCGACCACCTGACGGTCGAGGTGGGCGCCGATGCGGCCCATGATTTTCCCGAACACATTCGCATAGCTGGCATCGCCCTCGCCCTGGGCATGCTGGACGTCGTGCGCGATGACATCGGCCAGCGACGCGCTGGTACCCGCCGGGAAATACAGCACGCCGGCGCCGAAGCCGATCGACAGCGCAGTGAATACCGCCTTCTTCTGCTCGCGCGCATTAGTATGCAGGGCCAGGATGGCTTCCAGGTCGAGGAAGTCGATGGTGTCGAAGATGATGTCGACACTTCCCACCAGCTGCTGGGCATTGGTGGCGTCGAGATTGGCCTGCACCGCCTCGACCTTGGCTTCCGGGTTGATACGCAGGATATGTTTCTTCAGCGCTTGCACCTTCGGGCTGCCGATATCGTCGAAATCGTAGAACTGGCGGTTCAGGTTATGCGCGTCGACGGTGTCACCGTCAATCAGGATGAATTCGGAAAACCCCATGCGCGCCGCGCAGATGGCGGTCGATGCGCCCAGGCCGCAGCCGGCGATCAGCAAACGCGTGCTGCGGATCTTGGCTTGGGTGTCGCTCGAGACATAGCCATTGTTACGGGTGGTAAAAGTATCGTAGTCGAAAGCCTTGGTCATAAAGAAACCCCTGTTGAGCATGGTTGGCGCCACCGGCGGGTGGCGTGAAGATGATGGCGCCGCGCGCGCCGTTCATATGCAATTAATGCTAGGCATCTTGCCATTTTTCGAGCGCAGCAGCCAGCTTTTCCGGCTCGGTCCGCCATGCTGTCGGCATTGCTTACAAACGCGTTTTGCTCATGCATCAAATCTGCACAGTAATTCAACAGATGGGCTTGATATAGCTCAAACATTTCTTCCATTGCAATGTTTATAGCCTATTTCATTTCCAATAATCAACTAACCCTGGTCCAGCTGTCGGTTTACTTTACAGCCCCTGCCGCGTGGCCTCATGCATATGGACTGAAAGTAAGCCAAAACCTTAATAATCAAGGGCTTGGCGGATAGTCATAAGGGCTGGCACAGCACTTGCTTGATAGGCAGTGTCGCTCCCCGAAGCAATACACCAACACTCTGGAGATTAGAATGAAACTGAAACACCTGATTACCTCGCTGGCCCTGGGTTTCGCAGCTATCTCGGCATCCGCAACCCCGCTGGACGCGCTGAACGGCAACCTGAACATCAAACTGACCGGCCTGACCACCGAATCGAACCGTAGCGCTGGCACCAACGAAACCACCTGGGGCGTTGGCAGCATCACCTCGATCAGCGGCACCGGCGGCCAGCAATGGTTCCAAGGCGCTTCGGACGGTTCCTACCTGTACTACATGATCTACGGTATCGCCGACCAGAACATCGTGTTCGACTCGACCACCGGTAAGTTCAGCATCTACAACATCGGCGCGACCGGTGGTGCGGCTGACGGCGAGATCCACCTGGACATCTACCGTTCGAACACCAACCTGCTGCAACTGACCTCGGACTTCAACGCCTCGCCGAGCCAGCGTACCGGCTACGACAGCTTCTCGCTGTTCGCAGGCATGGAAAAATACCTGGAAGTCGTGTTCGGCACCGGCAAGCAACTGACCGACGTGGCCGGCGGCACCAACCCGGGCGCCGACGAGCGCCTGGCAACCCTGACCCAGACCGCGACCGCAGCAACCCTGCCGGCAGCTGGCGAAGGCCAGTTCTTCGGTGATGTGGTCGGCGGCACCGCCGCAGCTCAGTGGAACACCAACGGCCAGTTCGGTCACGACCTGGACGGCAAGTTCACCCTGAGCACCAACGGCTCCCAGTTCGGTTCGGGCACCTGCTCGCCGGCACAAGTCGCTAACAACACCTGCTTCACCGGCCTGATCAACGACCCGATCCGCGCCAACAAGGTGCCGGAACCAGGTTCGCTGGCTCTGCTGGGCCTGGGCTTCGCCGGTCTGGCTGGCCTGCGCCGCCGCAAGGCAGCCAAGTAATCAAGTGGACCTTTCCCGCCCTGCGGCGGGAATCTCCAGCAAACAAAGGCCGGAACCCGCAAGGGTTTCGGCCTTTGTCTTTCCTGCTTAGGTGTTGCGGCCGGCTTCCTGGATGGCGCCGCCCAGCTGGCCGATCAGTTCGGTCGCGGCGCTGACGATCTGGGCCGGCGCAAAGCCGGCGCGAGTCATCTCTTTATAGAAGGAGCGCGCCAGGATGCGCGCCACGTCTTCCGGATTCTGGTAGGCGGTCGCGTCGGCGCCGCTCTCCTGCGCTTCGCGCACCAGCGCCATCTGGGCAAAGCGCGAGGCCAGCAGGCCCTGCAGCTGGATGGTCTGCACCGACTTGCCGATAAATAGCGCGGTCACCTCGAGCAGCTGCAGTTCGCCCTCGCTGAAAGCGACCCCGGTAACGTTCAGTACGCCGACGATGCGGCCGTCAATGCGCACCGGCGCCGACATCAGGGCCGGCACCGCGGCCCGGCGGCGCCGCGCCAGGCCGGCGAATTCGGAGCGTGCGATGTCATCCACCAGCAGCGCGCGGCCGCTGGCCAGCACCCGCCCGCAGATGCCCTCGCCGCTGCCGACCAGGGCGTCGGCGGCGTCCGGCGGCATGTCGCCGGCGCTTGCGCAGACCCGCATGCGCAGGTCGTCCGGCGCCTCGCTGTTGAGCAGCATCACCGAACAGCTGGTGGCGCCGACCAGGCGCCGCGCCAGTTCGGCATGGCTGGCCAGGTTGTCGTCGAGTGAGCCGCTGGCAAGCAGGGCCTGCACGTCCTGAAGCCGCACCAGGTGCTTCGCATCATTCATCATGGATCGCCTTTCCAGGGTCAACGCGCTGCCGGCGGACGCGGCATTTGATGATATGTTAATTCAATAATTGCAACAAGCGATTACATGACCTGGTCTACCGTGTCACGCTCGCGCGGCGAAATGAAGGCCTTGTGGAACAGGTGGCGCGCCAGCATCAGGGGCGGCATGCGCAGCCAGTTGGCGCGCACATACAGCGCGCCGAGCGCGGTCGGGGTCAGGCGGTCGGCGCAGCTCGGATGGGGCGGCAGCAGCGCGCGCAGGAACAGCGCGTCCATCAGCGCCAGCAGCGCCGCGCCGGGGCTGCCGGCCCTCGCCGCCTCGGCCATGACGGCGGGCGGCACCGGGGTGCCGAGCAGGCGGGCGCCGTAGCGCAGGGCGTAGAACAGCGCGCGCGCCAGCTCCAGCCGGATGGCGCGCGCCACCAGGCCGTCCCAGAAGCCGGGCACGGCGCCGAAGTGCAGCAGCAGCAAGTGCAGGTCGAGCAGGTCGCGCAGGCCGTGCTGCCACTCGCCTTCCGAGAACAGGTGGGTGGCGCTGTGCAGCACCATGTCGTGTGGGGACAGGGTGGAGAGGCCGGCGGCGCCCGGGACCGGCACGGCATCCGCGCGCAGCAGCGCGGGATCGGGCCGCACCCGGGCGGTCTCGGGCAGGATCGCATGGTGCACGTCGATGGTATTGCCGCGCCGGATGTGCTCCATCGGCGGCAGTTCGTGCATCCACTCGCGGTAGTAGCGCTGGTCGTATTCGTCCTGGTGAATCGCGGCCCAGCCGTGCATCAAAAGCGCGCCTTCAGCCTCGGCCAGGCGGTCCTTGGGCACCAGGATGTCGACGTCGGAAAACATGCGGCCTGCGGCCGGCGGCAGCCCGGCCATCACATAGGCCGCGCCCTTGAGCAGCAGCAGCGGCCGGTTCATGCCGGCGAGTGCCTGCCCGATCCGGTCCACCTCGAAGCGCAGCGCGCGCCGGTGGCGCTCCAGGAGCACGGCGGCCCAGGCGAAGTGTTCGCGCGCCGCCGCCGAAATCGCTTCCCGCAGGCCGGCTTCCTCCAGCAGGATGCCGAGGGTGGCGAGCAGGTCCGCGTGCCCGGCCTGGCGCAGCAGCAGGTCCCACCCGGCCGCGTCCAGGCTGCGCACCTGCCCAGGCTCGCGTAGCACCTCGACCAGCAGTGGCCGGCCCAGGCTCATGGCGCTTCCGCCAGCGACTCGAACAGGGCCAGGGCCTCGTCCAGCTTGCCGTAGCTGAAGTCGAAACCGGCGCAGCCTTCGACCAGGCGCCCGAGCGCGTCGAAGCCGGTTTCGCCCAGCACCGTGTAGTTGAAGGCGTTGTCGGCCACGCGGGTGAACAGCCGGGATGTCGGCAGCGGCGCCAGCACGGCCGCCGCGCCCGCCTCATAGCGCGGGAACACGATGTGGCTGGCGCGCGCCGTCTCGCCGGCCGCGGCCACGCTGGCCCGCGGCGCGCGCAGGTGGGCGATGGTGCCCTTGCTGGTTTCCGGCACTGCGGGGCCAAACACGGCATCCGGATCCCAGGCCCGGATCACGCCGATCGAGGCGTTCTTCAGGCTGACCGGGCGCGGCAGTGGCACCAGGGCCAGGTCGCTCGGACGCACCAGGGTCAGTTCGTCGGACAGCAGGCGCCAGCCGCGGCATACCAGCGCTGCGCACAGGGTGCTCTTGCCGGAACCCGGCGGCGCCGGCAGGATGAAGGCGCGTCCATGGCGCTCGAGCACGGCGGCATGGATCACCAGGTAGCTGTGTGCCTTGTTCGACACGCACCAGTTCATCACCCATTCGAACATGGGATGGGCCTGGGCGATCGGCAGCGGCTTGAAGGGCCGCAGGCCATCCTGGTCGAAACGCACCTGGGGCCGCAGCCAGCGGCGCCAGCCGGGGGTGCCTTCCAGGTGCAGCTGGAAGTCGGCGAAGCCTTCCTCGTCGACCGGGTAATCGGCGTACAGCAGGGAGATGGTGTCGACCAGGGCCGGGATGTCGGTGCGGATGCGGCTGCGGAAGGGGCCGGTGCGCAGGACCAGGCCGGGGCCGGCGAAGCGCCGGCGCAGTTCGCCTGGCGCCAGGGAGGACAAGTTCAGCATGGCAGGGGTTCGATCAGGTCGAGACGCACCAGGCTGTCGAGCAGTTCGGCCAGCTGGGCCGGCAATTCCAGCTCGTCGACTTCGAAGGCAGTGCGCAGGCTGTCTGCCAGAACCGCTTCCGTGGCGGGCGCGGCGCGCAGGGCGTCGAGCAGGCACAGCGCCGCCGGACCCAGCAGATGGGTCGCGCCCGAAAGATTATTGAACAGTACGGCTTCCTCGTCCCCGTCCCACTGGCGGCAGCGCAGGGACTGCCCCGGAATCACACGCCACATCGGCCAACGCCGTCCTTAATCGTGTGTAGCCTCTAGGTAGCGCTTGGTTTGCTCGGCGCTCCAGTACACACCTTTGGCGGGCTGGTAGAAGCCGCTGCTCTGAAGCTGGTTCCACATCTGCTGCAGGGTCTGCACCGACAGGAATCCGATTTTTCCCGACAGCACGTTCAAATAGGTGGCGACCAGATGCATGCCCAGGTTGTATTTGTCGAAATCGCAACCCTGCACGATCTCGAGCAGCGTCTTGGTGGCGTAGGTCTTGGCGTACTTCGCGCTGCAGCCGAACACGTCGTCGAAATCCTTGCCGGTCGAGCAAGGCCAAGACCCCGTGTGGTTCTTCCAAAAGCCAGGCGACTTGCCGTCGCACTTGGGCGTCGTCTTGGCGTAATTGCTGCTCAGTCCGCCGGACAGGGCGCCGGAAGCCGAGACGCAGACCATGGTTTTCATCGTGGCCCGGCTGTCGGCTGTCCACAGCACGCTGGCCGCGCCCAGACCGGCCTTGGTCAGGCGGCGCCGCGCCGTACCACGCGGAGTCAGGGGCTGCGCTTCGCGAGCGCGTGCTGGTTGGTCTTCGGTCGACACGGGTTCGATCCTCTTGGTAGTTATACAGAGACAGCTGAATTTCGATTAAGCAAGAATTGTGCCTTCTTGCCATGCCTGTCCAAAAACTGCTGGAAAAACAGAGGGCTATGACGTAGAGCCATGCCCCGCACTCAACAGTCTAGCCAGTCAGACGGTCCCTGTGTAAAAATTTTCGACAGCTGATCAGAAAAAGCTCTCTGGCACGACCAGGACGTCGCCCGGACGCATCGACAGGTTGGCCGAAATGTCGCCGTCCTTGATCAGGTCGTCGAGGCGCACCGGCAGTTTCTGCTGCTTGCCGTCGACGGTGCGGATGATGGTGGCGCGGTTGCCGGCTGCGAATTCGGTGACGCCGCCGACGGCGATCAGGACATCCATCAGCGACATGTCCTTGCGATATGGCAGGGCCTGCGGCCTGGTGGCCTGGCCGATCACGCGGATCTGGTCGTTGTAGTTGCCGACGAAATTGGTCACGACCACGGTCACTACCGGCTGCTGGATGAACTTGGCGAGCGCGCCTTCGATGTCGCGCGCCAGCTGGGTCGAGGTCTTGCCCGCCGCCGGCAGGTCTTCGACCAGCGGCGTGGTGATCTTGCCGTCCGGGCGCACCGGCACCGACATCGAGACTTCCGGATTGCGCCAGACGATGATGTTGACATTGTCGCCCGGGCCGATGAGGTACTCCGGGTTGATGGCCGGCGTAGTGTCGACCGGTGCCGGCGTGCTGGCGCAGCCACCCAGTACGAACAGGCAGCTAATGGCGACAGCATGGGCTGCGCGCTTGATCTGGTGCGTCATTTTCGTGCTCACGTCAAGAATCCCCTGGTTTGGCTTGGGCCGCAGCCATCCGTTCCGGGGCCGCTGGCGGGCTCGCTATTTGTCGAGCCCTATTTTATACCATAGCACTTAAGCAACCTCGTGCACTGCTGAAAGTCTATGGGCTTCTTTGCAACAGTTCGCGTACGTAGCGCACCGGGATCGCATAGGTGATTCCGCTCGGGTCCGACACCGCGCTTTCTTTCAATCCCTTCAGGTAAACCATGTTGATGACGCCCACCACCGCCCCGCTGTCGGGATCGTACAGAGGACTGCCGCTATTGCCCGGATAGGCAGTCCCGTCCAGCTGGAAGATGCCGAAGGGATTGCGCTGGAGCTGGGAGATGGCGCGCGCATCGAGCTGGCGCGAGTTGAGTGAGGGCCGCACCGCCGGGGCGATCGCGGCCAGGGTAGCGCGGTGGGTGGCGGCATGCAGGCCCAGGCGCATGCCGAGCGGGTAGCCGGTGAAGGCCAGCAGCTGGCCCTCGGCCACCGCATCGTCGCCGTCCAGCACCAGCGCCGGCATCGGTGCACCGGAGAGGCGCAGGTGGGCGAGATCGTGTTCGCGGTCGAGGCCGACCAGGCGCGCCGACCGGAAGCTCACCGTTTCCGCCCCATTGCCCAGCACGATACCGAGCTCTTCCATCCGCGCAACGTCCATCCGCTCCGGGATCACGTGGGCATTCGTGATGACGCTCAGGCCGTCTCCCACCACGAAGCCGGTGCCGACGAAGACGGTGGCCGGCTGGCGCGTCTTGAGCAGGGTCCCGACCCCGACCACCGAGGGCTTCACACGCGCTACAGTGGCCGGCAGCGGATCGTTGACAGGCGCTGCTGAGGCCGGCACGGGCGCCACCATTAGCATGCCGAGCAGCGGGATTAGCGCGCCATTGAAGGCCTTGCGAGGACCGTTCGAACCCTTCCGACCGGAAATCAATTGTGTGGGCACTTTTGCAATCTCGACATTAAAATACGCATTTGATACAGGGCAATAATTGTTAACAAGGGCTGGATGAGGGACTTTACTGTCCTGATGTTCTGATTGACTGCAGAAACATTTTATCAGTCAAAGCGTTGCTATAATGGAACGAATTGACGATAAGTGATGCAAATTGTGCGCTAAAAGAGTTGTTCTTGGGAATTTGTGTTGCATGCGCCGTGTTTTTCGTCGCATCACCTCGACATTTTTCCAGCCCGCAATTGCAATTGCTCAGTCAACAAGCGATCATGCAGTTTGTTTATTGATTGATGGGCTTGCGCAAGCGCAAGTCGTTAAGGCGAGATTCATGACATGGCAGAGTTCACAGCCGCAATCCTTACCTTCCTGAAGGCTATCGGGAAATACCGTTGGCATGCAGTCTTCATCACCTGGGCCGTGGCCATCGTCGGCTGGGCCGTGGTGTTGAAACTGCCCAACCAGTACGAGGCCTCGGCCCGCGTCTACGTCGATACCCAGAGTATCCTCAAGCCGCTGCTGTCGGGCATGACCACGCTGCCGAACATCGAGCAGCAGGTGATGTTCATGCGCGGCACCCTGATCAGCCGTCCGAACGTCGAGCGTGTGATGCGCATGGTCGACCTGGACGTCAAGGCCACCGATGCCAAGGCCCACGACAAGATGGTCGACGAGCTGACCTCGCGGATCAAGCTCGGCGGCACCGAGCGCGACGACATCTATACCATCAGCTATACCGGACCCGATCCGAAGCTGGGCAAGGAAATCGTGCAGGCATTCCTGAGCATCTTCGTCGAAGGCGGTTCCAGCGGCAAGAAACAGGATTCGGACAAGGCGGTCCAGTTCATCGACGACCAGATCCGCAACTACGAGGAAAAGCTGGCCGCGGCCGAGAATTCGCTGAAGGAATTCAAAATCCGCAACGTCGGCATGCTGCCGTCGGAAGGCGGCGATTACGGTTCGCGCATGGTGGCCGCCAGTGAAGCCCTGAATACCGCACGCCTGGAGCTGGCCGAGGCCGAGCAGGCGCGCAACGCGCTGCGCCGCCGCATTGCCGGCGAATCGGCGCCGGGCGACAAGGTCGCGCCGATCATCAACAATCCGGAGCTCGACGAGCGCATCGCCGCCGTCACCAAGAACCTGGACAGCCTGCGCACCCAGTACACCGAAGCCCACCCGGACATCGTTGCCAACGCCCGCCTGCTCGACCAGCTGATCGCACGCAAGAAGGAAGAGGCGAAGAACCGCAAGCCGAGCGCCGACCCGGGCGCCGGCTACAGCCCGATGTTCCAGCAGCTGAACGTGTCGCTGGCCGACGCCGAAGCGCGCGTGGCCTCGCTGCAGGCGCGCGTGTCCGAGTATTCCAGCCGCGTAGCCCAGCTGCGGGCGCGCAGCTCGCAGGCGCCGGAAGTCGAAGCCCAGCTGGCCCAGCTCAACCGCGACTACCAGGTCAATCGCGAGAACTACCAGAAGCTGGTCGAGCGCCGCGAATCGGCAAAACTGTCGGGCGACCTGTCTTCGGTGACCGACATGCTGACCTTCCGCGTGATCGATCCGCCGACCGCGCCGAACGTGCCGTCCGGCCCGAACCGCCTGCGCCTGTTCTCGCTGGTATTCGCAGCCGCCCTGGGCGCCGGCCTGGCCGCCGCTTTCCTGATGAGCCAGTTGCGCCCGACCTTCCTCAGCCAGGCCACCCTGCGCGAAGCCACCGGCCTGCCGATCCTCGGTTCGATCAGCATGAACTGGACCGGCGCTCAGACTATCCGCCGCAAGCGCCGCCTGTACGCGCTGGGCGCCGCCGTGCTGGTGCTGTTCGCCGTCTACGGCGCGGGCGTCACCGCCATCCTGGTGCGCCCGACCGGCCTGTAACGATCACAAGGAGCAGACGTGAGCATTATCGAAAAAGCGGCACGCCGCATCGACCTCGAGCGCGGCCAGGCGGCCGTGCCGGCGCCGGCCCTCGATGCCGGCATCGAGATCCTCGAACCCGCCGCTGTGACCCAGCCCGCTACCCCGCCGGTCCTGCCGCCGGCCGCGCCGGCAGTGGACGCTGCGGCTGCGGCGCCGGTGCTGCCGGCCCCGGCGCAGGCCGCCCCACAAGTCGCCGAGCCAGTCGTTCGCCACAACACCCGCAAGGTCGAGCTCGACCTGGCCAAGATGCGCGAGACCGGCATGGTCACCGCCGCCGGCGGACGCACCAGCCTGCTGGAAGACTTCCGCATCATTAAGCGTCCGCTGCTCAAGCGCGCCTTCGAGGAGCAGAGCGTCAAGGGCAATCCGGGCAACCTGATCATGCTGACCAGCTCGCTGCCGGGCGAAGGCAAGACCTATTGCGCAATCAACCTGGCGATGAGCATCGCCATGGAGCTCGACCACACCGTGCTGCTGGTGGATGCCGACGTGGCGCGCCCCTCGGTGCTGCGTACCCTCGGCCTGCCGGCCGAGCGCGGCCTGATGGACCTGCTGGTCGACGACAAGCTCGACGTCTCCGACGTCCTGCTGCGCACCAATGTCGACACCCTGAGCATCCTGGCCGCCGGCACCAGCACGCCGCGCGCCACCGAGCTGCTGGCCAGCTCGACCATGGCGAACCTGGTGAACGAGATCGCCAACCGCTATCCCGACCGGATCGTCATCTTCGACTCGCCGCCGCTGCTGCTGACCAGCGAAGCGCGCGCGCTGGCCTCGCACATGGGCCAGATCGTGGTGGTGGTGGAAGCCCAGACCACGACCCAGCACGCGCTCAAGGAAGCGCTGCACCAGCTCGAGGGCTACCAGAACGTCAACCTCATCTATAACAAGACCAGGGACATTCCCGGCATCGAAGAGACGTATGACTATCACTATGGGTAAAGATGCTGGACAGGCACCCGCCTTCCCGCATCAGCCATCTCGTCTTCCCTCGCGCCTGCTGCGTCTGGCGCCGCTCGCCGCCGCGGCCATGCTGCTGGCCGGCGAATGCCGCGCCGACTGGCGCCTGCAGCCGACCTTCAACGTATCGGAAACCTTTACCGACAACGTCAGCCTGCAATCGGATGCGTTTCGACAGTCGCAGTTCGTGACGGAGCTCACCCCGGGCATCGTGCTATCGGGCAAGGGTCGCCGTTTCCAGGTGGCGGGCGCCGCCCAGGCACGCCAGTTCATCTATAGCAAGGGGGACCTGCCGAACACCGCCGACCACAGCGTCGAATACTCGTTCGCCGGCAATGGGGAAATGATCGAGGACATGCTGTTCCTTGAAGCGAGCGCCTCGGCTTCGCGGCAACCGGTCTCGGCCTTCGGCCAACAGGGCGGCGCCAGCCTGTACTCGCTCGGCAACCAGACCAACATCAAGACCTGGCGCATCGCTCCGCGCTTCGAGCAGCGGCTCGGGCGCGCCGCCGCCCTGTCGCTGCGCTATTCGCGCGATGCTGTGCAAGCGGATGGGCTCGCCACTGGCTACGGCGACAGCCTGGGCAGCACCATCAGCGCCAGCCTGGCCAGTACCGACCGTTCCTCGAAACTCGGCTGGGGCCTGAGCTACCAGAGCCAGGACCTCGACAGCAAGATCGGCGGCGCGTCCTCGACGGAGAGTGCGCTCGCGAACTTGCGCTACGCCCTGCTGCCGCGTTTCGCGCTAACCGCCAGCGTCGGCTACGACCGCTACGAATTCGATTCGCTCGGCAACGGTAACGCCGGCAGCAACTGGTCAGGCGGCATCGACTGGACACCGTCGCCGCGCACCCGCCTCAGCGCCTCGCTCGGACGCCACTATTACGGCCAGACGGGCAAGCTCGACCTCACCCACCGCAGCCGCTACACGGTGTGGCGCGTCGCGTACGACGACATGGTCACCAACAGCCGCGAGCAGTTCCTGCTGCCGTCGACCATCGATACCGCGGCCCTGCTCGACAGCCTGTTCGCAGCGACCATCAGCGACCCGGTGCAGCGCCGGCAGGCGGTGGCGGCTTATATCCAGCAGACCGGCCTGCCGCCCAGCCTGGCGGACAACATCAACTACCTGAGCAACCGCTTCTTCCGCGAGAAGCGCTTGCAGGCAAGCAGCGCATTCCAGCGCGGCCGCAGCAGCGTGCTGGTCACGCTGTTCGCCAGCGACCGGGTGGCCCTGTCGGACCAGCAGACCGACAGCCCGTTGCTGGGCAGCCAGTTTGCCACGCTGAACAACAACGTGCGCCAGAAGGGCGTCAGCGCGACCTACAACTATCGCCTGACGGCGCGCAGCAGCGCCATCGCGGTGCTGAGCTTCGCGCACCACCGCTCGCTCACCACCGAGGTCGAAAATCACCCGCGCGAACTGCGCCTGGGTCTGACGCGCGAGCTGGGCAAGGATCTGCGCGCCGCCTTCGAGTATCGCCACCTGAGCGGACAGATCGACCGGATCGCCGGCGGCTACCGCGAGAACGCGCTGTCCGCCACCCTGTCCGCGCAGTTTTAAGGAGCTAGCCAAGCGATGTACGAAACTTACTACGGGCTGTCCGCCAAACCTTTCCAGCTGCGTCCGGACCCCCACTTCTTCTTCGGCAGCAAGGGCCACAAGCGCGCCATGGCCTACCTCGAGTACGGCCTGTCGCAAGGCGAGGGCTTCATCGTCATCACCGGTGAAGTCGGCGCCGGCAAGACCACGCTGGTGCGCAACCTGCTGAACAAGATTCCGACGGACCAGATCGTCGCCGCCCACATCGTCAACACCAGTCTCGATCCGGAAGACACGCTGCGCATGGTGGTCTCGAGCTTCGGCTTGCCCTACGAAGGAGCCAGCAAGGCCGAGCTGCTCAATCGCCTCGAACAGTTCCTGCGCGGCGTCGACCGCCAGGGCAAGCGCGCCCTCCTCGTCATCGACGAAGCCCAGAACCTGAACGCGCGCACGGTGGAAGAACTGCGCATGCTGTCGAACTTCCAGACCGACGACCGCTCGCTGCTGCAGACTTTCCTGCTCGGCCAGCCGGAATTCCGCGCCACCCTGCACAGCCCCGGCATGCAGCAGCTGCGCCAGCGCGTGATCGCCAGCTACCACCTGGGTCCGATGGACACCCAGGAAACCCGTGCCTACGTCGAGCACCGCCTGGCCACGGTCGGCTGGAAGGGCGATCCTGCTTTCGATGACGGCGCCCACGCCGCGATCTACGCCTACAGCGGCGGCATCCCGCGCAAGACCAATACCCTGATGGACCGGGTGCTCCTGATGGGCTACCTGGAAGAGATGCACGCGTTTACCGAGGCCGACATCCTTGAAGTGGTGCGCGACATCTCCGAGGAATACGAACTGCCGGACGGCATGGGCACGCCGGATGCAGGCGCCCTGCCCCAGGACGGGCTGCGCACGGTCGACCAGCGCAACGGCGAGCGCCGCGCGGCCAGCGTCGAAGTGCTGGACGAACGCATGATGCGCCTCGAGAAGTCGATCGTCTCGGTTCTGTCGATCCTGAAGAAAATCGTCGCCACGCCCCAGGGCGCGGCGGCGCAGCACATGGATAACCAGGAATGAAACTCTACGCCCCTGCCCCGCGCCCCGTGCCTGCTCCCGGTGAGCGTATCCGGAACGCCATGACCTGCGACGTCGAGGACTACTTCCAGGTCTCGGCCTTCGCCCCCTACATCGACCGTGATTCCTGGCCGACCCGCGAATGCCGGGTCGAGGCCAACATGGAGCGGATCCTGGCCATCTACGAACGCCACGGCGTGAAGGCGACCTTCTTCACCCTGGGCTGGATCGCCGAGCGCTATCCTGCGATGGTCAAGAAGATCGTGGCTGCCGGCCATGAACTTGCCAGCCATGGCTACGGCCACCTGCGCGCCTCGGACCAGAGCCGCGCTCAGTTCGACAACGACATCCGATCCAGCAAGGCGCTGCTGGAAGACATCGGCGGCCAGGCCGTGCTGGGCTACCGCGCCCCGAGCTTCTCGATCGGCCACGCCAACCTGTGGGCCCTGGAGGCCCTGCAGGAAGCCGGCTACCGCTACAGCTCGAGCATCTACCCGATCGCGCACGACCACTACGGCATGCCGGATGCGCCGCGCTTCGCCTTCTACCCGCACGGCCCGGACGGCCTGCTGGAAGTCCCGGTCACCACCGTCAACATGCTGGGCCGGAACCTGCCGGCCGGCGGCGGCGGCTACTTCCGCCTGCTGCCCTACGCCCTGTCGCGCTGGATGATGCAGAAGGTGAACCGCGAAGACCGCCAGCCGGCGCTGTTCTACTTCCACCCCTGGGAGCTTGACCCGGGCCAGCCGCGCCCGCAGGGCCTGGACGCCAAGTCGCGCTTCCGCCACTACGTGAACATCGAGCGCATGGAAGGCCGCCTCGAGCAGCTGGCGCGCGACTTCGCGTGGGACCGCATGGACCGCATCTTCCTCGAACAAAAATAAGCTTTCGCCCACCCATGAACTCGATCATCGAAGCCGCCCAGGCCAAGCGCGCCGCCCCGGTGCTGGCCACCGGACCGCAAACGCTCCACCTCCTGCAGCCGCACGAATACGGCCGCTGGGACGCCTTCGTGCGCGCCTGCCCGGACGCCACCTTCTTCCACCTCTCGGGCTGGCAGAAAGTCATCGAGCAATCCTTCGGCATCAAGACCTGGTTCTACTACGTCCAGCAGGACGGCCAGATCCAGGGCGTGCTGCCGCTGGCCGAGATCAAGAGCCGCCTGTTCGGCCACTCGCTGGGCGCGATGCCCTTCTGCGTCTACGGCGGCGTGGCCGCGGTCGACGATGGCGCCCGCATCCTGCTCGACGAAGCCGCCGACAAGCTGGCGCGCGAATTGGGCGTCGGCCACCTGGAATACCGCGGCATGAAGCGCGCCCACCCGGACGATCCCAGCTTCCATACCAAGGAGCTGTACGTCACCTTCCGCAAGGAGATCAGCGCGGACGACGAGGCCAACCTGAATGCCATCCCGCGCAAGCAGCGCGCCATGGTGCGCAAGGGGATCAAGCTGGGCCTGAAGGGCGTGGTGGAGAACAACGTAGACCGCATGTTCGAGGCCTATGCCAACAGCGTGCTGCGCCTGGGCACCCCGGTGTTCCCGAAAAAATACTTCGCCCTGCTGCAACAGACTTTCGGCGACGAGTGCGAAGTGCGCAGCATCTACACCAGCGACGACCGCCTGGTGGCCTCGGTGCTCTCCTTCTACTGGCGCGACGAGGTGGTGCCCTACTACGGCGGCGGCATGGACCTGGCGCGCGAAGTGGCCGGCAACGACTTCATGTACTGGAACCTGATGCAGGCAGCGGCCGCGCGCGGCTGCCGCATCTTCGACTATGGCCGCAGCAAGCTGGGCACCGGCGCCTACGACTTCAAGAAGAACTGGGGCTTCACCGCCGAGCCGCTGCCGTATGAATACAAGCTGTATGCATCGAGCCAGCTGCCGGACAACAATCCGCTGAACCCGAAGTACCAGCTGTTCATCAAAATGTGGAAGAAACTGCCGCTGCCGGTGGCGAACTTCCTCGGCCCCTACATCGTGCGCAACCTGGGATAAGACGTGGAAGACCTGCTGCTTCTGATCCACCGGATCCCCTACCCACCCAACAAGGGCGACAAGATCCGTTCCTACCACCTGCTCAAGCACCTGGCGCGCGACTATCGCGTGCACCTGGCGACTTTTGTGGACGACGCCGACGACTGGCAGCACGTGCCCACCGTCGAGAAGATGTGCGCCAGCAGCCACTTCGCCAGCCTCAACCCGACGCTGGCGCGGGTACGCAGCCTCGGTGCGCTGGTCAAGAACCGCTCGCTCTCGCTCGACTACTACCGCGACGCTACTTTGCAGCGCTGGGTCGACCAGACAGTCAGCGCACACAAGATCGAGCGCGTGCTGGTCTTCTCCTCCGCGATGGCGCAGTACGCCGACAAGTACCCGAACGCGCGCCGCGTGGTCGACTTCTGCGACGTCGACTCGGACAAGTGGCGACAGTACGCCGAGAAGAAATCCTGGCCGATGAGCTGGCTGTACCGCCACGAGGCGCGCCAGCTGCTGTCGTATGAGCGCCAGGTGGCGCGCGATTACGACGCTTCGCTGTTCGTGTCCGAACCCGAAGCCGCCCTGTTCCGCCAGCTGGCTCCGGAGAGCGACGCGCGCATCGGCTTCTTCAGCAACGGCGTCGACACCGACTACTTCTCGCCCGACGCCGCCGGCAGCAGCCCGTTCAAGCCGGGCGAACGCGCCATCGTGTTCACCGGCGCCATGGACTACTGGCCCAACGTCGATGCGGTGCAGTGGTTCGCGCTTGAGGCGATGCCGCTGCTGCGCGCGCGCTTCCCCGACCTGGTGTTCTACATCGTCGGCGCCCGTCCCGCCCCGGCCGTGCTGGAGCTGGCGAAGCAGCAGAACATCGTGGTCACCGGCACCGTGCCCGACGTGCGCCCCTACATCGCCCACGCGCGCGCCGCGGTGGCGCCGCTGCGCATCGCGCGCGGCATCCAGAACAAAGTGCTGGAAGCGATGGCGATGGCCACCCCGGTGGTGGTGTCGCCGCAGGCGCTGGAAGGCATCGATGCCGAGCCGGGCAAGGAACTGGTGCTGGCGCAGGACGCCGCCGGTTTCGCCGATGCGGTCGCGCTGCTGCTGGCGCGCAGTAGCAACGAGATGGGCCTGGCCGCGCGCGCCCGGGTCGAACGCAAATACAGCTGGCCGAGCAACCTGGCCTGCATCGGGGAGCGACTCGAATGCATCTGACACCTCCACCCGGCGTGCTGAAGGCCGGCGTCGACGCCCCGGCGCAGCCGGCGCGCGCCAACTACCTTCCCTTGGTGCTGGCCATGCTGGCGCCCTTCCTGCTCTACCTGGCCACCGTGCGCTCGATGGTCGACACCTGGAACAGCTCGGAGACCTTTGCCCACGGCTACGTCATCCTGCCGATCAGCCTGGCGCTGATCTGGCGCCAGCGCGCCTGGTTCACGGCGCTGCCGCCGCAGCCCTGGCGTCCAGCCCTGATCCTGCTGGCCGGCGCGGGCGCCGCCTGGCTGGCCGGCCGCATCGCCGAGGTGCAGGTGGTGATGCAGTACGCCTTCGTGTCGATGTTCCCGCTGGCGGCGCTGGCCCTGCTGGGCCCGCGCCTGGCCGCGAAATTCACCTTCCCGCTGCTGTTCCTGCTGTTCGCGGTGCCCTTCGGCGAGATCTTCGTCGGCCCGCTGATCCACTACACCGCCGACTTCACCGTGTGGGCAGTGCAGGCTACCGGCATCCCGGTCCTGCGCAACGGCACCCGCTTCGAACTGCCCTCCGGCAGCTGGTCGGTGGTCGAGGCCTGCAGCGGCATCCGCTACCTGATCTCCTCGATCACGCTGGGCTGCCTGTACGCCTACCTGACCTACCGCTCCAACCTGCGGCGCGCCGTCTTCATCGGCCTGGCCATCCTGGTCCCGATCGTCGCCAACTGGCTGCGCGCCTACGGCATCGTCATGATCGGCCACATGAGCGGCATGGAACTGGCCACCGGCGTCGACCACCTGGTCTACGGCTGGCTGTTCTTCGGCATCATCATGTTCATCATGTTCTGGATCGGCAGCTACTGGCGCGAGGACGACGCGCCCGCGCCGGCCGCCGTGCCGGTGGCCGCACAGCACAGCCGCGGCCCGCTGCGCTCGCTGGTGCCGATGGCCCTCGCCGTGGTCGCGCTGGCCGCCGTCTGGCCGGCCTTTGCCTTCTACAACGACCGCGCCAACCACAACGAACAGGCCGTCGTCCTGCCCGAACCGAAAGTGAGCTGGCCGTATGCCGCCAGCTTCGCCGACTGGCAGGTGGACTACATGGAGCCGGACGCGCGTCTGGCGCGCGCCTACAGCGCACCGGACGGCCGTGCGGTCAAGCTGCAGCTGCTCTACTACCGCAACCAGAGCAAGCAGAAGGGCCTGATCAGTTCCGTCAACCGCCTGGCCGGCGAAAAGGATGCCTGGCACGAGACCGCATCCAGCCAGCGCACCGAAACCGTGGGCGCGCGCAATCTGGCGCTGCGCGAAGCGGTAATGGATGGCCCGGACGGCGCACTGCTGGTCTGGCACGTCCTGTGGGTCGACGGCCAGTACACGGCCAGCAACGTGGTCGGCAAGCTGCGCCAGGCCCAGGGCAAGCTGCTGTTCCATGGCGACGACGGCGCCCTGGTGGCGATCGCGGCCCCGGCCACCGGCGGCCAGGACGCGGCGCGCGCCACCCTGCGCGCCTTCCTGGCGCAGAACTTCAACGCGGTCGACGCCGCGCTGGTGGCTGCCCGGGGTCACTGAGATGGATGCCGACATGGCCAAGCAGTCCTCCGCGCAGCCGCCGCTGGTTGCGCACCTGATCTACCGCCTCGACATCGGCGGCCTGGAGACGCTGCTGGTCGACACCATCAACCGCATGGCGCCGGGATGCTACCGGCACGTGGTGATCTGCCTGACCGACTATACCGACTTCGCCCAGCGCATTACGCGCCCCGGCGTCGAGCTGTTCGCGCTGAACAAGCCGGCCGGGCTGGCGTTGGGGACGCATGCCGACCTGTTCAAGCTGCTGCGCCGCCTGCGTCCGGACATCCTGCACACCTACAACCTGGGCACCATCGAGTACGCCGCAACCGCCTGGGCCGCGGGGGTGCCGGTACGCGTGCATGCCGAGCATGGCCGCGACGCGCGCGACCCGCAGGGCGTGAACCCCAAGCACAATCTGCTGCGGCGCCTGATGACGCCCTTCATCGACCGCTACGTGCCGGTCTCGCACGAACTGCGCGGCTGGCTCGAGCGCGTGGTGCGCATCCCGGCCCGCAAGATCCAGTTGATCGACAACGGCGTCGACACCGAACGCTTCCGCGCCTCGGGGTCGGCCGCCGCCGAAGCCTGGCAACACGATCCAGACAGCTTCGTGATCGGCACCGTAGGCCGGCTGCAGGACGTCAAGGACCAGGCCACCCTGATCGACGCCTTCGCGCTGCTGCGCCGCCGGCTGCCCGATGCGAAGCTGGCCCTGGTGCTGGTGGGCGACGGCCCGCTGCGCGCCCAGCTGGAAGCGCGCGTGCGCAAACACGATCTGGAAAGCAGCGTGCACTTCGCGGGCGCCCGCAGCGACGTGGCGCCGGCGATGCGCAGCTTCTCGCTGTTCGCCCTGTCCTCGATCGCCGAAGGCACCCCGGTCACCCTGCTGGAAGCCATGGCGAGCGGCCTGCCGGTGGTTGCCACCGCGGTCGGCGGCATTCCCGACCTGGTCGAGCAGGGCGTCAGCGGCGCGCTGGCGCCGCCGGGCGACCCACAGGCCCTGGCCGACGCCATCGCGCCCTACGTACTCGACCGCGCGCTGGCGCAGCGCTACGGCGCGCAGGGGCGCGCCCGAATCGAAGGGCAATACAGCATGCAGGCCATGCTGGCCGCCTACGTCGCCCTGTACGACGAACTGTGCCAGACCAAGCCAACACCCAAAAAACCCAATGAGCCGAATAAGGCGATCACACCATGTGCGGAATAGTAGGAATTTTTGATACCCAGGGCAGCCGCGCCATCGACCGCGACCTGCTGCACCGGATGAACGAGAGCCAGTTCCACCGCGGACCGGTGGAAGGCGACCTGCACCTGGAACCGGGCCTGGGCTTCGGCCACCGCCGTCTGTCCATCATCGCGCTGGAAGCCGGACTGCAGCCCCTGTTCAACGAGGACGAGACCCTCGCCCTCGTGTTCAACGGCGAAATCTACAACTTCCGCGAGCTGCGCGCCGAACTGCAGGGCCTGGGCCACGTGTTCCGCACCCCCTCGGACAGCGAAACCATCGTCCACGCCTACGAGCAGTGGGGCGAAGCCTGCGTCAACCACCTGCGCGGCATGTTCGCCTTCGCGATCTGGGACCGCCCGAACCAGACCCTGTTCCTAGCGCGCGACCGCATCGGCATCAAGCCGATGCACTACGCCTTACTTAGCGACGGCATGTTCGCCTTCGGCTCCGAACTCAAGTCGCTGCTCACGCTCCCGCAACTGAAGCGCGAGATCGACCCGCTGGCGGTCGAGGAATACTTCGCCTACGGCTACGTGCCGGAGCCGCGCACCATCTTCAGCGATGCCAAGAAGCTGCCGCCAGGCCATACCCTGACCCTGCGCGTGGGCCAGCCGGTGCCGGCCTCGAAGCAGTACTGGGACGTGCCTTTCACCCCGCACGCTCCGATGAGCGAGCGCGCCATGGAAGAAGAGCTGGTGGCGCGCCTGCGCGAAGCGGTGCAGAGCCACCTGATCTCGGACGTGCCGCTGGGCGCCTTCCTGTCGGGCGGCGTCGATTCGAGCGCGGTGGTGGCAATGATGGCCGGCGTCACCGACGGCGCGGTCAACACCTGCTCGATCGCTTTCAACGACCCGGCCTTCGACGAATCCGAGTATGCACGCCAGGTGGCCCAGCAGTACCAGACCAAGCACCAATGCGAGACCGTGGACAAGGACGACTACGGCCTGCTCGATACCCTGGCGGCGCTGTACGACGAACCCTATGCCGACAGCTCGGCGATCCCGACCTACCGCGTGTGCCAGCTGGCGAGGAAGCGCGTCACCGTGGCGCTGTCGGGGGACGGCGGCGACGAGAACTTCGCCGGCTACCGCCGCCACCGCATGGCGATGGGCGAGGAACGCGTGCGCTCGCTGCTGCCGCTGGCGCTGCGCAAACCCGTGTTTGGCCTGCTGGGCGCGGCCTATCCAAAGGCCGACTGGGCGCCGCGCATGTTCCGCGCCAAGACCACCTTCGAAGCACTGGCGCGCGACCTCACCGAGGGCTACTTCCACGGCGTGTCGATCAACAACGACCGCATCCGCAGCCAGCTGTTCTCCAGCGGCTTCAAGCACAAGCTGCAGGGCTACCGCGCGGTCGAGGTGATGCGCGCCCATGCGGCCAAGTCGCCGACCGACGATCCGCTGTCGCTGATCCAGTACCTGGACATGAAGACCTACCTGCCGGGCGATATCCTGACCAAGGTCGACCGCGCCAGCATGGCGCACGCGCTGGAAGTGCGCGTGCCCCTGCTCGACCACCAGTTCGTGGAATGGATCTCGGGCCTGCCTTCGAACACCAAACTGCGCAATGGCGAGGGCAAGCACGTCTTCAAGAAGGCGCTCGAGCCCTTCCTCTCGCAGGACATCCTGTACCGCAAGAAGCAGGGCTTCTCGATCCCGCTGGCGGCCTGGCTGCGCGGTCCGCTGGCCGACGCCATGCGGCGCGCGGTCCTGAACCCGGCCCTGCTCGACACCGGCATCTTCAACCCGGCCTTCCTCAAGCAGATGGTCGACGAGCACCAGTCGAGCGCCAAGGATCACAGCACGACCCTGTGGTCGGTGCTGATGTTCGACGCCTTCCTGCGCAAGAACGGCGCCGCCGGCAGCAGCGCCGCCCTCGATAACAGCGCCGCCCTGGCCGTCGCCTGACCCGAACAAGCACCACGTAAAAACAGTACAAGACCATGCGCGTCCTCCACGTCCTCGACCACTCGATCCCGCTGCACAGCGGCTACACCTTCCGCACCCGCTCGATCCTGCGCGAACAGCGCGCGCTCGGCTGGGAAACCTTCCACGTCACCGGCTCCAAGCAGAATTCGGGCGAAGAGCTCGAGGAGACCGTGGACGGCCTGCACTTCTACCGCACCCCGACCTCGAAAAGCGCCCTCGCCAAGCTGCCGGTACTGAACCAGAAGGAAGTCATCGACGGCCTCACCCGGCGCCTGATCGAACTGATCCCGCAGGTGAAGCCGGACGTGCTGCACGCCCATTCGCCCAGCTTGAACGCGGTCGCCGCCCTGCGCGCCGGCAAGAAGTTCGGCATCCCGGTGGTCTACGAGGTGCGCGCCTTCTGGGAAGACGCCGCGGTCGACCACGGCACCAGCAGCGAGAACGGCCTGCGCTACCGCGCCACCCGGGCGCTGGAAACCTGGGCCCTGAAGCGCGCCGACGCCGTCACCACCATCTGTGAAGGCCTGCGCAAGGACATCGTCGCGCGCGGCATCCCGGCCGACAAGGTCACGGTGATCCCGAACGCGGTCGACATCGACAAATTCTCGGTGGGCGGCAGCGCCGACCAGGAACTGAAAGCCAAGCTCGGCCTGCAGGGCTCGCGCCTGATCGGCTTCATCGGTTCCTTCTACGCCTACGAGGGCCTGGACGTGCTGCTGCGCGCGGTGCCGCGCCTCGTCACCGACATTCCCGACCTGCGCGTGCTCTTGGTCGGCGGCGGTCCGCAGGACGCCCAGCTGCGCCAGCTGGCCCAGGAGCTGGGCATCCTCGATAAAGTGGTGTTCACCGGCCGCGTGCCGCACGACCAGGTGCAGAAGTACTACGACCTGCTCGACGTGCTGGTCTACCCGCGCCTGTCGATGCGCCTGACCGACCTGGTCACCCCGCTCAAGCCGCTGGAGGCGATGGCCCAGGGCCGCATCCTGGCCGCGTCCGACGTCGGCGGCCACCTCGAGCTGATCGCCGACGGCAAGACCGGCGTGCTGTTCAAGGCGAATGATCCGCGCTCGCTGGCCGACAAGGTCGCCGACCTGCTGCGCGCCGAGACCCTGTGGCCGGCGCTGCGCGCGGCCGGCCGCCACTACGTCGAGACCGAACGCAACTGGCCGGTCAGCGTGGCGCGCTACCAGAACATCTACGGACGCCTCGCCAAACGCCCGGCCACCCGCTCCGCCGAATCGCAGGCTGCATGAAGATCCTGACTTTCAGTACGCTGTTCCCGAATACGGAGAAGCCGGGCCACGGCATCTTCGTCGAAACCCGCCTGCGCCACCTGGTCGCAAGCGGGCAAGTGGAGGCGCGCGTGGTGGCGCCGGTGGCCTGGTTCCCCTCGACCCATCCCCGTTTCGGCAACTACGCCAAGATGGCGAAGGTCCCGCGCACGGAAGTGCGCCACGGCCTGCAGGTCGCGCACCCGCGCTATCCGACGATCCCGAAGATCGGCATGAACGTCGCGCCCCTGCTGCTGGCGCAGGCGGCCAGGCCGGCGATCGCGCGCCTGATCGAGGAGGGCTACGACTTCGACCTGATCGACGCCCACTATTTCTACCCCGACGGCGTGGCCGCAGCCATGCTGGCGCGCTGGTTCAACAAGCCGCTGGTAATCACCGCGCGCGGTTCCGACATCACCCTGCTGCCCCAGTACACGCTGCCGCGCCGCATGATCAAGTGGGCCGCAAATCGCGCCGACGCCGTGATCACGGTCTGCAACGCCCTGCGCGACGAAGTGGTGGCGCTGGGCGTGCCGGCCGAGCGCGTGACCTCGCTGCGCAACGGCGTCGACCTGCAGCTGTTCCGCCCGACCGAACGCCAGGACAACGCCATGTTCACCCTGCTCACGGTGGGCCACCTGGTGCCGGTCAAGGCCCAGGAACTAATCATCGCGGCCCTGCCGCTGCTGCCGGGCGTGCGCCTGGTGGTGGCCGGCGATGGCCCCAACCGCGGCATGCTGGAAGCGCTCGCACGCAGTGAAAACGTGGCGGACCGGGTCGAATTCCTTGGCGCCGTGCCCCAGGCCCAGCTGCGCGAGCACTACGGCGCGGCCGACGCGCTGGTGCTGGCTTCCTCGCGCGAAGGCTGGGCCAACGTGCTGCTCGAATCGATGGCCTGCGGCACCCCGGTCGTCGCCAGCCGTGTCTACGGCACCCCGGAAGTGGTGGCGGCGCCGGAAGCGGGCGTCCTGATGCGCGAGCGCAGCCTGCAGGGCGTGGCCGACGCCGTCAACGCGCTGCGCGCGAATTACCCGGACCGCGCCGCGACGCGCCGCTATGCCGAAGGCTTCAGCTGGGACGACACCAGCGCCGGCCAGCTGCGCCTGTTTGGCGAAGTGCTGGCGCGCCGCAATGCTTGCGTCGACGCGCAGGCCGTCGCCATCGGCTGCGAGAAATAAAGGAACACAAGATGGAATCGATTATTTGGGCGCTCGACCTGGCCGCGGTCGCCTACCTGTGCCTGTGGGCGCTACGCACCGACAAAGCGGAATCCGCGGAAAACCAGGGCAAATCCGGCAAGCCGGGCCAGAACGGACAGGGGCCGGACAATGCGTGACATCGTCATGTTGGCCGTACTGCCGGTCCTGCTATACGCCATGTGGCAGCGCTCCTTCATCGCGCTGGCGATGTGGCCATGGACGGCGCTGTTCTTCCCTAATGGCTGGCTTTACGGCGCCGCCGGCAGCATCCGCTATAACCTGCTGTTCGCAGGGATCACCATCTTCACTTACCTAATCCAGAAGAACAAGGCGAAGGTGCACTTCGGCGCGATGGGAGCGATGGTGCTGCTGTTCTTTGCCTGGACTACGGTCAGCACGACGATGGCGCTGAGCCGCCCTGAAATCGCATGGGAAATCTGGAGCCGCTTCGCGAAGGTGATCATGTTGTTCGTGTTCATCGTTCTGATCGTCGAGAAGAAGCTGCATGTGGACGCCATCCTGTGGGGCGTCGTGCTGTCGATCGGCTTCTACGGCAACGTCGAAGCGCTCAAGTTCATTGCCAGCGGAGGCGGCCACAAGATCGCGGGCATGGATGGCCACGTGCTGGGTGACCGCAACGAACTGGCGGTCGCTTTCGTCATGACACTGCCGCTCTGCGTCTACCTGCTGAGTGAATATGGCAAGCGCTCGCGCATCATCAGTCTCGGCCTGATCGGCACCATGTGCCTCCTGGTGACGGCGGTGATCGGCACGCAGTCGCGCGGCGGCTTCATTGCCATGCTGGCGCTGGGGGGCTACCTGTTCATCAAGAGCGACCGCAAGTTCCTGCTGGGCGTGCTTGCAGTGATCCTGGCTGTCGGCCTGGCGCAGATCGTCTCGTCCGAATGGACCTCGCGCATCAACACCATCAACGAAGCCGGCGAGGATGCCTCCTTCATGGGCCGGGTCGTGGCTTGGAAGCTCAGCTTCATCATGGCATCGGAGAACCCCTTCTTCGGCGGCGGCTTCAAGTCGCTCGAATTCCTGCCGGTATGGCGCGAGCTGTCAAAGGAATTCTTCTCCTACTCCTGGTTCTATACGGGCGACGCGCTGCCGCCCACGCAGTTTGCCCGCGCCGCCCACAGCGTCTATTTCCAGGTGCTCGGTGAACACGGTTTCTTCGGACTGGCGATCTACGTCTTCTGCCTGGTCAGCGCATATCGCAAGACCGGTCGGGTCGCGAAGACCACCCGCTTGCGAGGCGGGCCGGCATGGCTGCAGCAGCTTGCTACGATGCTGCAACTCAGCATCTTCGCCTTCGCCCTGGGTGGGGCCGCGCTGAGCTTTGCCTATTTCGACCTGATCTTCACCCTGTTCGGCCTGGCGATCGTGCTCGAAGCGCGCATCATGCCGGCCGTACTGGCGGCGCAGGCATCCCAGGTTGCGCAGGCGGCGCAAGCCAAGCCGGCGCCATCGCTGGCGGGAGTCCCCGCATGACCGCCGCCAGCCAGGTTTCGCGGCCCGCGGTTGCCACGATCCGGACGCTGGGCAAGGTGCTGTCGGCCGTTCTGGCCGCCAATCGCTTCTGCGTCGTCAACTACCACCGCGTGCTCCCGATCCATAACCCGCTGCTGGCGGCCGAGCCCGACGTGGCGACCTTCAGCTGGCAGATGGAGGTGCTGGCCCGCTGCTTCCATGTGCTGCCGCTGCGCGAAGCGCTCGCGCGCCTGGACGCCGGCCAGCCGCTGCCCGCACGCAGCGTGTGCATCACCTTCGACGATGGCTACCGCTCGATCCACGACCTGGCCCTGCCGGTGCTGCGCCGCTTCGGCCTGCCTGCCACCGTGTTCGTCACCAGCGGCCACGTCGACAAGGGCAATATGTGGAACGACCGCATCATCGAGGCGGTCCAGATGCTGCCCGATGGCCCGCTCGACTTGCGCGACCTCGGCCTGGGTGCGTTTTCGCTGCGCAGCCTGGACGACCGCATGGCCGCCATCGGCATCCTGACCGAGCGCTCGAAATACCTGCCGCCGCCAGAACGCAGCAACGTGACCGAACGCTTGGCGGCCATGGCCGGCGGCAGCATGACGCCGGAACTGATGCTGACCCGTGACATGTTGCTGAATCTCGACCGCCACGGCATCGAGATCGGCGCCCACACCGTGACCCACCCGATCCTGACCAGCCTGGACGAAGCCTCCGCGCGCTCCGAAATCGCCGGCGGCAAGGAAGACCTGGAAGCCATCCTCGGCAAGCCGGTCCGCCTGTTCGCCTACCCGAATGGCAAAGTGGGGATGGACTTCGACCAGCGCCATGTGGCGATGGTGCGGGAGGCCGGTTTCGATGCCGCCTTCACTACCGCCGTTGGCGCGATCACGCCCGACCAGGACCGTTTCCAGCTGCCGCGCAGCCGTCCATGGGACCGCAGTCCGCTGATGTTCGGCCTGCGCCTGCTGCGCTGGCTGGCCCAGGGACGTCCACAATGAAAATCATGACAAGAATAATGACGACGACCACACGCCGCGCGCCGGGAGCCCCCCATGTCGGCTGATACCAAGATAAAACGCACCCTCGGCATCGCCGTCGTCACCCAGTACACCGAGCTGTTCATCCAGTTCGTCGGGGTGATGATCCTGGCGCGCATCATCAGCTCGGAAGAAATCGGTATCTATTCGGTGGCCGCCTTCCTGATGGCGCTGCTGCACGTGTTCCGCGATTTCGGCGTGACCAAGTACGTGATCCAGGAACCCGATCTCACGACCGAGAAGATCCGCTCGGCGCTGGGCGCGGCGATCCTGCTGGCCGCCGGCGTCGCCCTGGTCCTGTTCTCGCTGCGCCATCCGGTGGCGCGCTTCTACAACGAGCCGCGCCTGGCCGACATCATGGCCGTGATGTCGATCAGCTTTGCCGTCACGCCCTTCGGCTCGGTGATCAATGCCATCAACCGCCGCAACATGGCAATGCGCAAGGTGGCCGCCATCCATATCGGCAGCGGACTGTTTTCCACCATCGTCTCGACCATCCTGGCCCTGAACGGCTTTGGCGCCATGACCCTGGCCTGGTCGAACCTGGCCGGCATCGCGATGTACGGCCTGATCGCGGCCCTGCTGCGCGCTCCCGGCGTCCCGCTGATGCCGCGCTTTCGCGAGCTGCGCGAGATCCTGCGCTTCGGCAGTGTCGCCAGCCTGGGCAGCCTGGCCAACGTGGCCGGCAGCAACTGCCAGGACGTCATCATCGGCAAGAACCTCAGCCTGGAGGCGACCGGATTCTTCAGCCGCGGCAACGGTTTCGTCCAAGTCTTCAAAAACCTGATCGCCAACGCAGTCGGGCCGCTCGTGTTGCCCTATTTCTCGGCCCTGCGCCACCAGTCCAGCGACATGGTGCAACCCTACCGCGCCGCGATTACCTACATCACCGGCGTGGCCTGGCCCTTCTTCGGCGTGCTGGCGGTGCTGGCGCTGCCGACCGTGCGCACCTTCTACGGTCCCAACTGGGACGCCTCCGTGCCGCTGGTGCAGATCCTGTGCGCTGCCGGCGCGCTGTCGATGCTGACCATGTTCGCGGGCGACGTCATGATCGCCAACGGCCACGTGAAAGCGGTGACCAAGCTGCAGCTGATGACCCAGCCGGTGCGGGTCGGCCTGATCCTCGGCGCCAGCATGTTCGGCCTGGCGCATGTGGCGGTGGCGACCGTGGTGTCGGAAGCGGTCGCGCTGGCCCTGCTCTCGCCGCTGTTGCGCCGTACCACCGGGATCAGCTTCCACCATGTGCTGAGCGCCACCGTGCGCAGCTCGCTGGTGACCTTGTTCGCGGTGGGCGGCCCGCTGCTGGTGATGATGCTCGACAGCGGCTCGGGCTATCCCCTGGTCGACGCCGTGGCCGGCGGCCTGGTGGCCCTGGTGGGCTGGCTGGTCGGGGTGTTCTGGTGCCGCCATCCGATCCGGGAACACCTGCTGCAGGCGCGCGGGTGGCTGAACGCACGCCTTCTTACCAGGAGCTGACGTGCACCGGACTCTAGCCAAACCCTTGCCGGTCGCATTCTGCGAGAACGGCGCCGGCTATGGCGGCGCCGTGATCTCGCTGACCGCGATGCTGGCCCACCTCGACCAGCGCTATGCCCCGGTGCTGCTGACCGGACTGGGCACCGATCCCTACCGGCAGCTGGCGCACTTCGGGCGCTGGCGCCAGCTGCCTCCGCGCGAACTGGTCGACCATGGCGCGCTGCGCCGCCGCGGCGTGCCCTTTGCCTCGATGATCGACAACCTGTTCAATGTACTGCCCAACGCGCTGCGCTACTACTGGGCCTTCCGCGCTGAACGGGTACGCGTGGTCTACCTGAACAACGACGCCAGCTGCAATTTCACCGCCGCTGTCGGCGCGCGCCTGGCCGGCCTGCCGCTGGTCCTGCATGCGCGCGGCTTCCATGCCGATTCCAGCATCAACCGCCTGGTGCTGAAGTGGATCGACCATTGCATTCCGGTCTCCACCGCCGTCAAGGAAGAACTGCTGCGCCTGGGCCTGCCGGACAGCAAATGCACCGTGGTGCCGGAAGGACTGGAGCTGGGCCAGTTCCAGCCGCGCCCCCCGTCGCACGCCCTGCGCGCGGAGCTGGGCCTAGACGAAAACACGCCGGTGATCACCCTGGTCGGCGGCCTGATCGACTGGAAAGGCCAGGACGTCCTGCTGCAGGCGGCGCCACAGCTGTTCGCGCGCTATCCGAACGCGCGCATCCTGCTGGTCGGCTCGGCCTACGGACGCAACGACCTGTTCGCGCGCGCGATCGGGCAGCAGGTGGCGTCTCCCGAGATGGCAGGCCGGGTGCTACTGCTGGGCGGACGCAGCGATGTGGCGGATATCCTCGCCTTGAGCTCGGTGGTCGTACATGCATCCACCAAGCCCGAACCGTTCGGGCGCACCTTCCTCGAGGGCATGGCGGTCGGCCGCCCGGTGATCGCGGCGGCCGAAGGCGGACCGCTGGACGTCATCACCCACGAGCAGGACGGCCTGCTGGTCCCCCCGCGCGACCCCGGCCTGCTGGCCGCGGCCATCCTGCGCATCCTCGACAATCCACAATGGGCCGCCGGCATGGCGCGCCAGGCGGCGCAGACCGCGCAGCGCTATTCGATCGAGCAGCATACCGTCGCCGTCTCGGCCGTGCTGGACCGCGTTGCCGGCCGCTGCCCGCATTCCGTTGAAACAATATGACACAGTGTTTTTGTAGCAACTATATTGCAACAAAGCGATAATGAATGGGGTTTATCGACGATGCAGGCTTGGCAACAGCAATGATGAGGATGGGTGCATGCGCATGCCTGGAAACACATAATGAGTAAACGAGTTCTTCTGATTGCCTTTCACTTTCCGCCACAGGCAGCCAGCAGCGGTATCCAGCGCACCCTGAGTTTCTCGAAACATCTGAGCGACTCCGGCTGGGAACCGATGGTGCTGTCGGCCCATCCGCGCGCCTACAGCCAGCAGAACACGTCCCAGCTCGCCAGCATTCCTTCCAAGGTTCTGGTGCGGCGCGCCTTCGCGCTCGATGCCAAGCACCACCTCGGCTACAAGGGCCGCTACCTGGCGCTCACGGCCCTGCCGGACCGCTGGACCAGCTGGGCCGTCGGCGCGATCCCGGCCGGCCTGGCCCTGATCCGCAAGCACCGGCCGCAGGTCATCTGGTCGACCTTTCCGATCTCGACCGCCCATCTTATCGGTCTGGCGCTGCACCGGCTCACCGGCCTGCCCTGGGTCGCCGACTTCCGCGATCCGATGCTGCAACCGTCCTACCCGGTCCTGCCGCTGCAGCGCAGCCTGTACCGCTGGATCGAACGCCAGACCATCCAGCATTGCGACACCGCCGTGTTCACGACCCACAGCGCGATGGCGGATTACTGTCGCCGCTTCCCCGAGATCTGCGCCAGCAAGTTCCGCGTGATCGAGAACGGCTACGACGACGACAGCTTCGGCTCCGACATGCCTGCGGCCAGCGCTACGCCCGCCCCAGCCGCCGGCCGCCCCTTGACGCTGCTGCACAGCGGCGTGCTGTACCAGGACGGCCGCGATCCGGCGCCCTTCCTGCAGGCCGTGGGGCGCCTTAAAGCGCAAGGCCTGGCCACCCCCGCCAGCCTGCGCGTCGTGCTGCGCGCCCCCGGCGACCTGGCCGCGACCCAGGCCTGCGTCGACACGGCGGGCGTCAGCGACCTGGTCGAGGTCGCGCCGCCCGTTCCCTACGGCGAAGCGGTCCGGGAAATGCTGGATGCCGACGGCCTGATGGTGTTCCAGGGGTCGCCCTTCAACAACCAGATCCCGGCCAAGGTGTACGAGTATTTCCGCGCCCGCAAACCGATCATCGGCCTGCTCGACCCGCTGGGCGAGACGGCGCGCGTGCTCGGCAAGGCCGGCTTCAATGACATCGCCCACATCGATTCGCCCGAGCACATCGCCACGGTCCTGCAGCAGTTCCTGGACGGCGTCAAGCAGGGCAGTGCAAGCGTGGCAAGCGATGAACTGATCCGCTCGGCCTCGCGCCAGTACCGCGCCGGCGAATTGGCCCTGGTGCTGGACGCAGCAAGCAGCCGGGCGCAGGAGGCGAAGGCGGCATGACATCGAAGACCGCGGTCGTCTCCGGCATCAAGTGGACCTCGGCTTCGACCATGGGGCGGCGGGTGCTCGGCCTGGCCGCGAACATCGTGTTCGCGCGCCTGCTGGCGCCGGCCGACTTCGGGCTGGTGGCGATGGCTGGCGTGATGCTCGGCTTCGTCGACATCTTCAAAGACCTCGGCACTGGCGCCGCGCTAGTGCGCGAAAAGGAGGCGCGCCCGACGCTTCTGTCGAGCGTGTTCTGGCTGAACTGCGGCTTCGGCCTGGCGATGACCCTGCTCATGCTGGCGCTGTCGCCGCTGGTGGCGGCCTTTTACCAGGAAGCGCGGGTACAGCCGGTGGTCGCGGTGATGGCGCTGTCCTTCTTCCTGTCCTCGCTCTCGATCGTGCACACCTCGGTTCTGACCCGAGAAATGGCCTTCGAGCGCCTGGCCAAGGTGGAGCTGGCGGCCTCGGTGCTCTCGTATGCGATCGGGATCGGCGCGGCTCTGCTGGGCCACGGGGTCTGGAGCCTGGTGTACCAGGTCATCGCCAACGCGGCCCTCGGCACCCTGTTCACCTGGATGGCCAGCCGCTGGCGTCCGCAACTGGTCTTCGCCTGGGACGAGATCCGCGGCATCACCGGCTACAGCCTGAACCTGGCCGGCTACAACATCTTCTACTATTTCGCCCAGAACCTCGACAACCTCCTGATCGGCCGCTTCCTCGGCAGCGAGGCGCTCGGGCTGTATGACCTGGCCTACAAGCTGATGACCTTCCCGATGCAGGCCATCTCGGCGGTGTTCGGGCGCGTCATGCTGCCCTACTATGCGCGCGCCCAGGACGACCTGCCGCGCTTCCGCCAGGCCTTCTTGCGGGTGGCCGGCACCATTGCCTTCGTCACCTTCCCTATGATGATCGGGCTGCTGGCGGTGCGCGAGCACTTCGTCTTCGCCGTATTCGGCGAGGCCTGGGCGCAGGTAGTCCCGCTGCTGGCGATGTTCGCGCCGCTGGCCGCGATCCGCTCCGTGCTCACCACCACCGGCTCGATCTACGTCGCCACCGGCCACACCGGACTGCAGCTGCGCTGGGGCATAGCCTCGAACCTGATCGTGTTCGCCGGCCTGGCAGCAGGCCTGAAATGGGGCATCAATGGCGTGGCCGCCGGCTTCACCCTCACTTCGCTGCTGCTGCTCTACCCGAACTTGGCGATTCCCTTCCGCCTGATCGGCCTGCGCGTGCCGGCGCTGTTGCGCGAATTGGCCCCGACCATCGCCGCCACCGCCCTGATGTTCGCGCTGGTAGCGGGCCTGGACCTGCTGCTGGCCGGGATCGGACTGGCGGCGCGCATCGGCCACGGCGCCCTGCTGGCAGTGCTGGCGCTGCTGGGCGCCGCCGCCTACCTTGCCGCAACCTGGCTGCTGAACCGCGCCATGCTGCGCGAGCTGCTGGCCATGGCCGGCATCCGCAAACCCGCGCCGGCCAGTCTCACCTGAACCCAAGCACCTTCACGATACGACCATGACGATCTTCTGCGGCGCCTACGCCTTCCCCGGACACGAGCTGCCTCAGGCGCTGCTCGACGACCTGCGCACCCACGTTTCGCGTTTCCCAGCCGACCGACCGCTCGAGTTCCATGGCAAGGGCGCTTACGTGGCCAGCGTCGACATCCAGGCCTTCGCCGGCAGCGGCAGCATCGACCACGGCGCCGGCGGCTTCGCGGTACTGGCGGGCGAACCGCTGCTGACCGGAGAGGATGCGAACGGCGGCCGGCGCGACATGGACCTGGTGCGCATTTCCGCCACCCTGCGCTCCGCCACGCCTTATGCCGCGCTGCGCCGCGCCTCGGGCACCTTCTGCGGGGTGGATTACGATGGCGAAGGCCGCACCATGACGGTGTTCGTCGACAAGTGCGGCGTGCGCCCGGTTTACGTGTGGGCGGGGCCGCAGTTCGTGGTCTTCGCCAGCGCCCTGCGCATCCTCGAGGCGGTGGCCGCGGTTCCCAAGGAATTCGACATGCGCGGCGTAACCGAGATCGCCGCGCTCGGCTATGCGCTGGGCGACCGCACGCCCTTCCGCAATATCGCCATGCTGCGCGCCGGCGAAGCCCTGCGCCTGGCGGGCGGCAGCGTGCAGCGCGAGCTGTACTGGCGCTGGGACGGCCCGCTCGACGACATCGGCTACGAGGCGGCGACACGCCGCGCCTACGATACCTTCATCGACGCGATCGGGCGGCGCCAGCGCACCCGCGGCGTGGCGGCGGCTTTCCTGAGCGGCGGACTCGATTCGCGCGTGATCGTGGGTGGCCTGGCGGCGCTCGGCAACGATGTGCACACCGTGAACTACGCACCCGACGGCAGCCAGGACCAGGTCTTCGCCCAGCTGGTCGCCGACCAGCTGCAGCTGGCGCACAAGCAGATCGAAACCAATGCCACCAACGTCGGCCAGGGCTACCGCAAGGACGAGGTCAACGCCTGGATCCGGCAGACATTCCCGGAGCTGCTCGCAGCCGGCAAAGCGCCGGTGCTGTGGTCGGGCGACGGCGGCAGCGTGGGCCTGGGCTACGTCTACATGACGCCGCAGATCGTGGCCGCGATGGAGCGCGGCGCGACGGGTGAGGCCATTAACCTGTTTACCCGCGGCGTGCCGCAACGGATCTTCCGCCGTTCTGCGCTCGACCAGATTGCGAACCTCACTTTCCAGGGCGTGACCGAAGAGCTGGCCGCGATCGAGGGGCCGGACCAGGGCCGGCGCTTCCAGCTGTTCCTGATGCTGAACGACCAGCGCCGCCACCTGGCCAAGCATTTCGAGGACATCGACCGCGAGCGCATCGAGTTCCACCTGCCCTTCTTCGATGCCGACTTCCTCGACAGTGTGCTGCGCCTGCCGAACGATTGGCTGATGGCGCACCGCTTCTACATGGACTGGATGGAACACTTCCCGAATGCCCTGAGCTCGATCCCGTGGCAGGCCTATCCGGGCCATATCCCCTGCACCCTGCCCAGCCCGCCGGGCCTGAAGTACCAGTGGGACGTCTATTACGACAAGAAGATGTATGCGCAGATGCGCCGTACACAAGCGAAGAATGGTTATCAGATGCTGGCTGCCCCGCGCTTTCCGGACCGCCTGATCAGTCGCGGCACCCTGCGCCTGGCAAGCCTATTGACCGCCCTGGGCGTGCGCGACTACAGTTACCTGATCAAGACCGCGAGCGTATATTGCCACTATTGGTCCAGGGGTCAGGAAGACGGGCGCAAGGCTAAAGTTTCGTGACTAGTTCACCGGATGCCGCGCACTACTGACATCACGTCGCGAATAGCGCTCCAACGCGGCAACGGCCGCAGCAATGGAAGCACGCTGTCGAGGGCTGCGCGGCGCTTCCCTTGGCGCAGATTGACATAGGCAAGGCTCAAACGTGCCTGACGCAGCTTCTCGCGTAGACCGCGCCGGAGGCTAGGCCGCGCATGCGCCAGTTGCGCCACCAGTTCCTCGATTATCTCGACGTTGGCCAGCTGGGAAGCTCCCACGTCCTTGCGCATGGCGCTGGACGGATAGATGTAATAGTTGGCCAGCGACTCCGTCACTACGCCTGCGCGCCGGCTGGCCGCGCAGAGGCGCACGATCAGGTGCAGGTCTTCGCCAATTTTTTTTCCAACCGGGAACCCTCCCAAGCTCAGAAAGGTGCCACGCGGCATTGATAGTGTGCGGATTTCGACGAAACCATCACCAACCAAGTGTCCCAAATCGTCCTCGCCAAGCTCAATTTCACTCTTGCCAGGGTGACGCCGCAGTAGCGCTCGTCCAAACCTGGTCGAGTCGATCGAATGGTGCAGAAAGCGACCTTCAGGATCGCGAAACTCCTGATCGCTGAGGAGAAAGTCCAGATCCGGATCGCGTTGAATCCAGTCGGCGTGCCGGGCCAAGCGTTCTGGGTTGAAGGTATCATCGGCGTCCAAGAATACCAGCCAGTCGCCGCTGGCCGCGTGCACACCCGCATTGCGGGCTGCGGACACGCCTGCATTCTGCTGGTATATATACGTGACGCGGTCGCCGTAGGCCCGCACAATGGCTTGCGAATCGTCGACTGAGCCGTCGTCCACGACGATGATTTCGTGCGCCGCATAAGTCTGGGCGAGTGCGGAATCGAGCGCACGCGCCAGCGTGCCGCCATTGTTGTAATTCGGGATGATGACCGAAAACTTGGGAGCAGACGTTTGCATGGAGGAATAGTCTTAGCAGCACGACGATATCGGAACAACATCTTACATGATTAAATGAAGAAATTGTTCTAATGAAAGTCTTTACTGCTGCTCCCGCAGACACCTGTGGCACTGAGCCGACAGCGGTATGATCCGATCAGCGGATACCGCGCACCACCGACAGGACGTCACGTATCGCCGTCAAGCTCGGTACTGGCCGCAGCATTGGAAGTACGCTACCGATGGCAGCGCGACGCAAACGCTGACGCAAATACATGTACGCCAAACTGAGGCGCGCCTGCCGGATTTTTTCGCGCAGACCACTACGGAGTCCCGGTTGCGACGCGTTCATCTGCCCAGCCAGCTCTTCGAGCGTGGCGACAAAGGCGCGTTGCGATCCCAAGGCATCCTTGCGAATCGCACTAGATGGATAAATATAATAGTGCGCCAGCGTGCGCATGACGACTCCAGCCCGACGGCTGGCAGCGCACAAGCGCACGATCAGTTGCAAATCCTCTCCGATCCTCGTCCCGACCGGAAAGCCGCCAAGACGGTGGAAAGTGGCACGTGACAGGGATAAGGTGCGGATTTCGGCAAAGCCGTCTGCAATCAGCGGGCCGAAGTCGTCCTCTTCGAGTACGATCTCATGTGCGTTCGGATGGCGTTTCTGCAGTGCGCGCCCGAATGCGCTCGACGTAATTGCAGCATGCGTGAAACTGCCATCAGGCTTGAGAAAATCCTGGTCGCCCAACAGAAAATCGAGGTCCGGATCACGTTCAATCCACTCGGCGTGCAGGGCCAAGCGATCTGGCGCGAAGGTGTCGTCGGCATCCAGGAAAGCGAGCCAACTGCCGGTCGCCATGCGCGCGCCGACGTTGCGCGCTACGGATACCCCTGCATTCGGTTGGTAATGGTAGATGACACGGTCGCCATAGGCGGCTACCACCTCGCGTGTGCCATCCATCGAACCGTCGTCCACCACGAAGATTTCGTGCGCAGGATAAGTCTGTGCCAGCACAGAGTCGAGCGAACGCGCCAAGGTGAGTGCGTTGTTGTAAGTCGGAATAATAACGCTGAACGTCGCTTGTGAAACAAGCGGTGCGCGCGGTCTGATCGTCGGCGGGGTCGTCATAGTAGCCCCATGTTATCTCAAGCGTAAAAGCGACCGCGCTCATTACGTCACACCAGGACTTCTGAGGCTCCTGGATGGCTCAGGAAGCCACCTGGGCTGGCGCTCAGGCCATAAGCGCCGGACTGGAACACCACCACCAAGTCGCCCACCTCGGCGGCCGGCAGGTCCATGCGCTCGGCCAGCAGGTCGAGCGGCGTGCACAGGGGGCCGACCACGGACACCGCCTCGCGCTGCGTTGCCTCCATGCGGTTGCCGATCGCAACCGGATAATTCTTGCGGATCACCTGGCCGAAGTTGCCCGACGCCGCCAAGTGGTGGTGCAGGCCGCCGTCGGTCACCAGGAAGACCTGGCCGCGCGAGACCTTGCGGTCGATGACGCGCGCCACGTAGATGCCGGCTTCGCCCACCAGGTAGCGTCCCAGTTCGATCGAGAACGCGGCCTGCGGCAGGGCCGCCTGCATGCGCGGCAGCGCCGCGGATAATGCGTCGCCGATCGGCGCCAGCTCGAGGCGCGCCTCGCCCGGGAAGTAGGGAATGCCGAAGCCGCCGCCGATGTTCAGCATGCGCACTGGTGAGGGGCTGGCCTCGGCCAGGCGCAGCGCCAGCTCGAAGGTCTGGGCCTGGGCCTCGACGATGGCGGCTGCCTTCAGGCTCTGCGAGCCGCTAAAGATGTGGAAGCCCAGCACCTCCAGGCCCAGCGTGCCGGCCAGGGCCAGCAGGCGCGGCGCGTCTTCGGCGTCGATGCCGAACTGCTTGGCGCCGCCGCCCATGCGCATGCCCGAGCCCTTCAGCTCGAAATCGGGATTGATGCGCAGGACCAGGCGCGGCGCGATGCCGAGCCGCTCGCCCAGTTGGGCCAGCAGGCGGATCTCGCGCTCGGATTCGGCATGCACGCAGGCGCCGGCGGCCACCGCCTGGGCCAGCTCGGCTTCCGACTTGCCGGGACCGGCGAAGCTGATGCGCTCGGGCGCCATGCCGGTGTCGAGGGCGACCTTCAGTTCGCCGCCGGAGGCGACGTCGAGCCCGTCCACCAGGCCGGCCAGGTGCTGCACCAGCGCCGGCATTGGGTTGGCCTTGATCGAATAGTGCAGCTCGAGCTGGGCCGGCAGCGCGGCGCGCAGTTCGCGCACCCGCTGCGTGACCAGGCCGCGGTCGTAGGCATAGAAGGGCGTGCTGCCGACGCGTTGCGCCAGCCGGGTCAGGGGAATGCCGCCGACCTGCAGGCAGTTGTCGACGATCGGGAACAGGGTCTGGGCCGCATGCACGGGTTTGGCGGCGGGGCTGGGGCTGGTCATATTCAGGGGAGCTTTCATTCGAACAGGCTGGAATGGGCTTGCTGCAGCAACTTGCGGTCGAACTTGCCGTTCGGGTTGCGCGGCAGGGCCTCGCTGGAGAAGCCGATGTGGGCCGGGACCATCCAGGCCGGCAGCTGGCGCTGGCAGGCCTTGAGCAGTTCCGCGGGCGCCAGGCCGGCATCAAGCGGCACCGCCAGCAGCACTACGGCCTGCCCCAGCACCGGATGCGGCACGCCGAAGGCCACGGCTTCCTGCACCAGGCCGCTCGCATGCGCGACTTCCTCGACTTCGGCCGGGCTGACGCGGTAGCCGGAGACTTTGATCATATCGTCGCTGCGGCCGATAAAGTACAGGTAGCCTTCGTCGTCCATGCGCACGGTGTCGCCCGACCACACCGCCATCTCGGTCAATGGCAGGGCCGGGTCCTGGCCGGGGGCCGGGCGGAAACGCTCGGCGGTCTTCGCCGGGTCGTTCCAGTAGCCGAGCGAGACCAGGGCCCCGCGGTGCACCAGTTCGCCCGGTTCTCCCGGCGCGCACGGTGTGCCGTCGGGACGCACCACCATTACCTGGGCATTCGGAATCGCGCGGCCCATCGAATCGGGGCGGCGCTCGAGCTCGGACGGCGGCAGGTAGGTCGAGCGGAAGGCCTCGGTCAGGCCGTACATCAGGAACAGCCGGGCCGCGGGCAGGACGGCGCGCAGCGCCTTGACGGTGGCGACCGGCATCGCCCCGCCGGAATTGGTCAGGTAGCGCAGGCTACAGTCGCGCGGCCAGTCCAGCGCGGCCAGCTGGATCCACAGCGGCGGCACCGCGGCCAGGCCGGTGATGCGCTCGTCCGCCACGGCCTTGACGATGTCCTTGGCGAACAGGTGGTTCAGCAGGACCACGCTGGCGCCCGCCAGGAAGGCGGTCGTCAGCTGGCTCAGGCCGTAGTCGAAACTCAGCGGCAGCACCGACAGGATCCGGTCCTGCGCATTGTTTTCCAGGTAACTGGCGACGCTGCGTGCACCGGCTACCATGTTGCGGTGCGAGAGCACCACGCCCTTGGGCTTGCCGGTGCTGCCGGAGGTGTACAGGATGGCCGCCATGTCGGCGTCGATCGGGCGCCAGCGCGCCAGCTCGCCAGGTGCGGGAGGCTGCTGGGCCTCCTGCCAGGATTGCGCCGGCAGCGTCGAGGCGGGCAGCGCCTCGCCGGTGAGGTAGACGGTATGCAGGTCCGGCAGGCTGCCTGCTAGCTCCCCGAGCTGGGCCAGGCGTTCGGGCGAGGTCAGGAGCACCCGGACATTGCAGTCGGCCAGGATGTAGCCGACCTGGGCTGCCTTCAGCTGCGGGTTGACCGGCACGAATACGGCGCCGATGGCGGCGGCGCCGAACATCGCGGCCACGTTCTCGACGCGTTTTTCCAAGTAGATGGCGACCCGCTCGCCGCGCTGCACGCCTGCGGCCAGCAGCGCGCCGGCGGCGTGCTCGACCGCAGCCGCCAGCGCGGCATAGTCGAGGCGCTGCGCGCCGTACACCAGCGCCTCGGCGCCAGGCGTGCGGCGCGCGGAAGCGAAGAGGCCATCGTGGATCAGGTCGGACATAGTGGTAGCAATCTGGATAAGCGGACGCGTAGCTGGCGCAGGGCGCAATCTTATCAGTTTGCAGGTCCGCCTTGCTGCTCCCGGCGGCGAAGCCATGCGTGGTGACATTCGCGCCAGTCCGTTTATACTCGCTGGATGCTGCCGGCTTCTTCCCCCCTTCGCCCCCTGGTCCCGATTGCCCCGGTGCTGTCGGCCGCCTCGTTCCGGCGCGCAGCCGCCCAGCCGGTGCGCTCGGTGCTGGACGCCGGCGCGGTCCGCCTGGTGACGAGCGGGCGCGTGGCCATTGCGCTGGCCCTGCGCGAGCTCGGCGTCGGCCCGGGCGACAAGGTGCTGGTGCCGGCCTGGCACAGCCCGTCGATGGTCCCGCCGGTGCTGTGGCGCGGCGCGACGCCGGTGTTCTACCGGGTCGGACCGGACGGCGGGGCCGACCTGGCCGACATCGCGGCCAAGCTCGAGGGCGCGCGGGTCTTGATGGCGACGCACTACTTCGGCTTCCACCAGGACCTGGACGCGCTGCGCGCCCTGTGCGACGCCCATGGACTCAAGCTGCTGGAAGACTGCGCCCACGCCTTCATCGGCGAATACCGCGGCCGCCCGCTCGGCTCCTACGGCGACTACGCCATCGCCAGCAGCATGAAATTCTTCCCGGTCTATGAGGGTGGTGTGCTGGTCTCGGCGCGCGCCCCCTTGGATGGCGTGGCGCTGCAGTCGGCCGGTCCCGGCTTCGAAACCAAGGCGTTTCTCAATTCGCTGGAGCGCGGCTTCGCCTATGGCCGCCTGCCGGCCGTACGCGCCGCCCTGTGGCTGCCGCTCAAGCTCAAGGACCTGGCCTGGGGCCTGCTCAAGGCGCGCCGCCCGGCCGGCACGGCGGCGCCGGCGCTGGCCCCCGACTCCTCCGACAGCAGCTTCGATTTCGATCCGCACTGGATCGACAAGCGTTCCTCGCTGTTCGCGCGCAGCGTGCTGCGCCTGGCCTCCCCGGGGCGCATCGCCGCGCTGCGGCGCGCCCACTACCTGCGCCTGGACGAGGCCTTGCGCGGCTTGCCCGGCCTGCGCCCCCTGTTTGCCGCCCTGCCCGACGGCGTCTGCCCCTGGGTCTACCCGCTGGTGGCCGCGGAACCCGACGCCCTGGCGGCGCGCCTGGCCGCGGCCGGGGTGCCGGTGACCCGCTTCGGCCGGCCCCTGTGGCAGGGCGTGGATGCCGCCACCTGCTCCAACGCGGCGCAGCTGTCGTACAGCGTGCTGGCCCTGCCCTGCCACCAGGAGCTGCACGCGCAGGAATTGGACTGGCTGATCGCCACCGTGCGCAAGGTGGCGAGCGCATGAGCTGGCATACCATTCCCGCCGCCCGCTTGTCCGAGCATGCGCCGGCCTGGCGCGCACTGCACGCCGCCTGCGGCGCGCCGGTGCCCCTGTCGTATGAATTCGTGGCGCCGCTGGTCGAACAGATGGGCAGTGGCGCCGAACTGCTGGCCTGGTGCGAAAAGGACGGCCAGGTGGTGGCGATGGCGCTGGTGGCGCCCTCGGGACGCGCCTCCTGGAGCACCTTCCAGCCGCCCCAGGCCCCGCTCGGACTGTGGCTGCAGGCAAGCGGGGAACCGCTGGAAGCACTGCTGGCCGGCCTGCTGCGCGCCCTGCCCGGCTTCCCGCTGGTGTTCGCCCTGACCCAGATGGACCCGGCGCTGGCGCCGCGTCCGGACGACAGCGCCGCCCTCGGCACCCTCGACTACATCGACACCGCGCGGGTCACGTTGACCGGCGACTTCGACACCTACTGGCAGGGACGCGGCAAGAACCTGCGCGCCAACCTCAAGAAGCAGCGCGCCCGCCTCGCCCGCGATGGCATCGTACCGCGCCTGGAGGTGGGCCGCGACCCGCAGGACATGGCGCGCGCGGTCGAGGACTACGGCCGGCTCGAACAGGGCGGCTGGAAGGCCGGCCAGGGCACGGCGGTGCAGGCCGCGAATGCCCAGGGCCGCTACTACCGCGCCATGCTGGAGCGCCTGGCTGCGCGCAGCGCCGCCAGCGTCTGCCGTTATTACCTGGGCGAGCGCCTGGTCGCGATGGACTTGTGCGTCGAAGACGCCGGCAGCATCGTGGTGCTCAAGACCAGCTACGACGAATCGGCCGCGGACGGCCTCTCGCCGGCGCTCCTGATGCGCGAGGAAGCGACCCGGCGCCTGTTCGAGGAAGGACGCCTGGCGCGCATCGAGTTCTACGGACGCGTGATGGAATGGCATCTGCGCTGGACGGACGAGGTGCGCACTATGTACCATATCAATTATTATCGTTGGCCGGGCTTGCGCCGCCTGCGTGCGATGCTGGCTTCGCGCCCGTCGCAGGCACGCGCCGCCGATCCGGCCCGTTCGGGGGCGCCATGACCCCCGCGGAGCCTTTTATGTATCTCGAACAAGTCAAAACCATCCTGGGCGAGGTACTCAACCTCGGCCCTGCCGCCAATGCCCTGACGGCCGATTCGCCGCTGCTCGGCAGCCTGCCGGAACTCGATTCAATGGCCGTGGTCAGCCTGATCGGCGCGCTCGAAGAGCACTTCGGCATCGCCATCGACGACGACGACATCAGCGCCAGCACCTTCTCAACCCTGGGAAGCCTGGCCGCCTTCGTCGAGCAAAAAGCCGCCTGATGGCTGCCCACAGGCTGCCGCCGCCCGAACCCTTGTTCCTGGACGCGCCGGGCGGCGCGCGATTCTGCCTGTATCACGCGACGCCCGAGGCGCCGCGTGCGGCCCTGGTCTACCTGCATCCCTTCGCCGAAGAGCTGAACAAGTCGCGCCGCGCCGTGGCATGCACCGCGCGTGCTTTGGCAGCAAACGGCGTGGCGGTGCTGCAGATCGACGTGGGGGGATGCGGCGACAGCGGCGGCGAATTCGTCGACGCCAGCTGGGACGGCTGGCTGGACGACACGGCCGTTGCCTGCGCCTGGCTCGCCGACAAGAGCGGCCTGCCGGTCGGACTGTGGGGCTTGCGCCTGGGCGCCACCCTGGCGCTCGACTACGCGGCCTCGCGCGCGCCCGTTGCCCGCCTGCTGCTGTGGCAGCCCGTCGCCTCCGGCGCCACCTTCCTGACCCAGTTCCTGCGCCTGCGCCTGGCCAATGCCATCCTGCAGGAAGGCGCCAGCACGCGCGGCGGCACCGAGGCCCTGCGCGAGGATCTGCGTGCCGGCCAGACCCTCGACATCGCCGGCTACGAGCTGGCGCCGAAGCTGGCGCTGGCGCTGGACGGGCTGGACGTGTCGCGCATGGCGGTTACCGGCTGTAAGGTCGACTGGTTCGAGGTCGTGGCATCGAGCGAACGCCCGCTGGCGCCGGCCACCGCGCGCACCGCCTGGCACCTGCGCGCGCTCGGCGTCGACCTGCACACGCAGACGGTCGCCGCGCCCCAGTTCTGGAACACGCAAGAGATCGAGGAAGCCCCAGGCCTGCTGGCGGCGACGCTCGCGGTTTTCGCGCCGGCACAAGGAGAAGCGCAAGGAGAAACGCAATGAGTGCCGGCGAACGCGCCCTCGCCTTCCCCTGCGGCGGCGACACCCTGGTCGGCATCCTGCACCTGCCGCCGCAGCCGCGCGCGCGCGGCGTGGTGGTGGTGGTCGGCGGTCCCCAGTACCGCGCGGGCAGCCACCGCCAGTTTACGCTGCTGGCGCGCAGCCTGGCCGCAGCCGGCACCCCGGTGATGCGCTTCGACTACCGCGGCATGGGCGACAGCGAAGGTGCGGCGCGCAGCTTCGAGGACGTGGCCGAGGACCTGCGCGCGGCGATCGACCGCTTCATGCTGGAGGCGCCCGGTTTGCGCGAGGTGGTGCTGTGGGGCCTGTGCGACGGCGCCTCCGCCGCCGCCCTCTATGCGCCACAGGATGCGCGGGTAGCGGGCGTGGTGCTGCTCAATCCCTGGGTGCGCACCGAACAGGGCGCCGCGCGCGCCACGCTCAAGCATTACTACGGCGGGCGCCTGCGCGACCCGGCGCTGTGGCGCAAGGTGGCCGCGGGACGCTTCGACCTGTCAGGCTCGCTGCGCTCGATGCTCGGGGTGGTGCGCAGCGCGCTGACGCCCACGCCCCCAGAACCGGAAGAAGCATGCGGCGCGGCCCTGCCGGAGCGCCTGCACGCGAACCTGGCCGGGTTCACTGGCCGCATCCTGGTGCTGCTGGCCGGCGCCGACCTGACCGCGCAGGAATTCGCGGACACGGCGCGCGCGCCGCAATGGCGCGCGCTGCTGGATGGCCCGCGCGCCGAATGCCGTACCCTGCCCCAGGCCGACCATACCTTCTCGCGCCGCGAATGGCACGATCAGGTGGTGGCGTGGACAGTGGCGTGGCTGGGCAGCTGGTAAAGACTCAGCGCGCCTTGGCCAGGCAGGCCGAGAAATCCTCGAAGGCGCCATAGGCCGCCTGTGCCGGACGCTTGGCGCCGCACAGGTCGACGCCCTCGCCGCCAGCGACGCGGCGCGGCGCGGCGCCATCCCAGCGCAAATCCAGGCGCGACGCATCGGCGAACAGGCTGCGCTGCGGATGCCAGCCCAGGTAGAGCGCGGCGATCGCGCTCTCGCGGTTGTCGCCCAGGCGCAGCTGTCCGCCATTGCGGGTGACGGCCGCGCCGTCGATCAAATTGCCATCCAATTCCGCACTGCTTTCCGGGAAGCGCACCTGCACGCCTGCGGTATCGAGGACGGTGTTGTGCAGCAGGCGCGTGCCGGCGCTGCTGTTGACGTAGACACCCGCGTCCGAGCAGGACGCGATCAGGTTCGACTCCATGACACCGGCGTCGTGCTCGGTGATGCAGCGGCTGTCGCGGCAATAGGGCTTGCCGGTGCCGCCGCCGCCGAAGGACAGGCCGACCCGTTCGCCCGGGAAGCCGCGCAGGCGCTGTTCGCACACCACCACGTTGCGCTCGAAGCGGGTGCGCGCCGCCGCGCCCTTGGCAAACGCGCCGTAGCTGATGCGGTCGCCGTCGGCCTTGATAAAATCGGTGATCAGGTTGGCGCGGATGACCCAGTCGCTGGCGGCCACCAGGTCGACCGGCGTCACCGGATTGGAGGTGCGGCGCGGCGCGCTATTGGTGAGCGTGTTCTGTTCGATCAAGCCGGCGTCCGGGAAGCCGTCCTGGTTGCCGTTGATCTTGAAATGGGCGTTGAAGTCCGTGATCGTATTGTTGACGGCAGCGAAGCCGCGCGCCTTGCCGACCACGTGGAAGGCGTGCTCGCAGCTGGCCGCCGGCTGGCAGGCGCCGCGGATGTCCAGGTTCTCGAAGCGCCAGTACGGGGCGGCCACGACGATGCCCTCGACCGCGTCGAGTTCGAGCACGACGGTGCCGGGCTGCTGCGCGCGCACCACGATCGGGCTGCCGGCCAGGCCGGGGCGGCGCGCGTCCAGCGAACCGCGGATCCGGTAGCTGCCCGGCGCGAAGGTGATGGTGTCGCCGGGGCTTGCGGCGGCGAAGGCCTGGCGCGCCGACTCGGTCGATGTGACGAGGCGCGGCGCGCCGGCCGCGCTGCCCGCAGGCAGAGGCTGGGCGCCGATCACCAGGTTCGCCGGCACGTACAGGTCTTCGGCGCCGCGGTCGATGCTGCGCAGGCTCTCCGCCATCCAGTCCCCGGTGCCGGTGATGAGGGGATTGTGTCCGGCGGCGCGCTGCTGCAGGTAGGGCGCCAGCGCACGCGGCGTCACGCCCTCGCCCTGCAGCCAGAACAAAGCGGCGCCGGCGACGGCCAGCCCGAAGGCGGCCGGCACGGCGGCCAACCAAAGGATTCTACGGCTCATGCGCTGCTCTTGATGCCGTGCCTGCCCATCAGGTCATACAGCGTCGGCCGGCTCACGCCGAGGACCTCGGAAGCCTTGACGATGTTGCCGTCGACCCGCGCCAGCACTTTCACGATCGCCTTGTACTCGGCTTCGTCGCGCACCTGGCGCAGGTTGATCGGTTCTTCGGTGGCGCCCTCGCCCGGCAGACCGAGGTCGTCGGCGACGATGGTGTTCCCGTCGGCCATGATGACCGCGCGCTTGATGTAGTTCTCCATCTCGCGCACGTTGCCCGGCCAGGTGTAGCCCTCGATGGCGGCGATCGCGTCCGGCGCGAAATGCAGGGAAGCGCGCCCTTCGGCGGCGCAGAACTTGTTCTTGAAGTGGTGGGCAAGTAGCGCCGCGTCGCCTTCACGCGTGCGCAGCGGCGGAATGGTCACCACGATTTCCGACAGGCGGTAATACAAGTCTTCGCGGAAGCGGCCCTGGGCGCACAGTTCCTTGAGCTTCTGGTGGGTCGCGCAGACGATGCGCACGTCCACCGGGATTTCCTCGTGGCCGCCGACGCGCTCGATCACGCGCTCCTGCAAGAAGCGCAGCAGCTTGGCCTGCAGCGCCATCGGCAGGTCGCCCACCTCGTCGAGGAAGAAGGTGCCGCCGTGCGCCAGTTCGACCTTGCCCTTGGTCTGCTTGGCTGCGCCGGTGAAGGCGCCCTTCTCGTAGCCGAACAGTTCGGATTCGAGCAGGTTCTCGGGAATCGCCGCGCAGTTGATCGCCATGAAGCGCTCCTTGGCGCGCGGCGACAGCTGGTGCAGCGCGCGCGCCAGCACTTCCTTGCCGGTGCCCGATTCGCCCAGCAGCATCACCGAAGCCGAGGTCGGGGCCACCTTCTCGATGTTGCGGCAGACCTTGAGCATGCCCGGGTCGCGCGAGATCACGCCCGACAGCGGCGAATCGGCCTGCGACTGCTGCATGCGGCGGTTTTCCATCTGCAGGTTGTGCAGGAAGAAGGCGCGCTGGATCACCAGGTTCAGCACCTCCGGATCGCAAGGCTTGTGGTGGAAGTCGTAGGCGCCCATGCCGATCGCCTTGACGGCGTTGGCGTGGTCCTGGTTGCCGGTCAGGACGATGACGCGGGTGTCCGGCGCCAGCGCCAGGATCTGCTGCAGGGTCGCCAGCCCTTCGGTCGAGCCGTCCGGGTCGGGCGGCAGGCCGAGGTCCATGGTGCAGACGGCCGGCTCGTGGCGCCGGATCTGGGCCAGCGCCGCTTCGCGGTCGCCGGCCACCACGACGTCGTAGTTGTCGAGGCTCCAGCGCAGCTGTTTCTGCACCCCGGGGTCGTCCTCGATGATCAAGAGTTTCGGTTTGGTCTGGCTCACGTTGTTCCTCGTTCAGGCGGCGCGGCGGGCGCGCTGTGCGCCCTGCTCCGCCGGCGTTTCCTGTTGATGGTGCGGCAGCAGGACCCGGAAGGTGGTGCCCGCGCCGGGCGTGCTGCTCACCTCCAGGCTGCCGCCCAGTTCGTTGATGTATTCACGGCTTTCGAACACGCCGATGCCCATGCCGGCCGACTTGGTCGAGTCGAAGGGCTTGAACAGGCGCTCGCGGATGAACTCTTCGCTCATGCCTTCGCCGGTATCGAGGATCTCGATCACGGCGTTCTCGCCCTGGCGCAGCAGGCGGATCGCGACGCGGCCGGTGCGCGGCGTGGCCTCGATCGCGTTCTGGATCAGGTGCCCGACCACGCGCTCGAGGCGCTCGCGGTCGGCCAGCACGCGCAGCTGCGGATCCTCGACCGCCAGCTCGGGGCGCGGCTCGAACGCGGCCTTGAGCGCCACCGCCTGCGCCACCACCTGGTCCAGCGCCAGCGCCAGCGGCTGCTCGGCGTTGTCGAGGCGGCTGAGCTTCTGCAGCATGATCTTCATCTTCTGCACCGAGTAGTCGACGGTTTCGAGCATGTCGGCCTGGAATTCGGGATTGTCCTTGTGCTTGGCCGCGTTGGCGTTCATCAGGGACAGCTGCAGCACCAGGTTCTTCAGGTCGTGCACCACGAAGGTGGACATGCGGTTGAAGGATTCGAACTGGCGCGCCACCATCAGCGCATTGGCGGCGTCCTGCTGCGCCAGCTGGCTGGCGGCCTGGCTGCCCGCGATCTCGAGCACGTCGATGACTTCCCAGTTCAGCTTGACCGGGCTGCGCGGGTTTTGCAGCAGCACGAAGCCGAACAGGCGCTCGTGCAGGATCAGCGGCACCACCAGCCAGGCGCGCGGATACTCGGCCAGCCAGGCGGGCAGGACGAGGGCATCGTACTTGCCAGGGCTGTGCGCGTATTCGTGCAGGTCGACCACCCACTGGCTGCTCTCGAGGAACTGGCAGAAGGCCGAGTCGGCCGGCTCGGAGGCCGCCAGCTGCGGCGCCTGCCAGGTCGCCACCGGCTCGAAGCGGCCCGATTCGCCGCGCTGCCACAGCGCCCCGCCCGGGCTCTCGACCAGGGTGGCGACCGCCTCGATGGCGCGCTCGCCCAGGTCCGGTCCCGGCTTGGACAGGGTGCGGGTAAAGCGCATCCACTCTTCGCGGTAGTCGTAGTTGTAGCGGTAGAAGTGCTTGCTGATGAAGACCTTCAGGCGCGCCCGGAAGCTGCCCGAGAACAGCACCCCGGCCAGCAGGATGACGGCGGCGAACAGGAAGGTCACCTGCATCACCGTGCCCCAGCTGCCGCCGAAGTAGCGCAGGTAGTAGCCGGCCGAGCCCATCGCCAGCAGGTAGAGCGCGGAGCCGAACAGGGTGGCCGAGTGGAACATCGCGCGGCGCGACACCGCCAGTGGCGAGGACCACAGCTTGCTGCGTCCCAGCGAGACCGCGATCAGCGGCACCGTCAGCGCGTTGACCAGGCCGCGCGCGGCCCAGATGTCGCTATCGACGCTGCGGAACAGCAGCGCGTGGCTGTACAGGTAGAAGTCGTAGGCGAACATGGCGCCGATGCCGAGGCAGGCGAACTTCACGGCCCAGCGCTCGTGCAGGGTGCGGTTGCGGTAGACCAGCTCCACCAGCAGCATGCCCGACACCGCCATCGCCACCCGCACCGCGATCGGCAGGGCACCGGTATCGGCGCTGTCCGCCAGGCTCCACCAGCCGCCGGCGGCCGCCGCCAGGCAGGCGAGGTAGCCAAGGCCGCCCAGCACCAGCACCGGCTGCAGGCGCATTGGCATGCGGCTGGCAGGATCGGTGAAGTGGCCGCGCAGGACCAGCAGGAACACCGACCAGGCGGCGTTGCGCAGCAGTTCGGCGCAATCGGCCACCGGCGCGCCGGTGATGCCTTCGGCCGCTTCCCACGCCAGGCTCGCGCCCCACAGCACGCTGGCCAGGCAGGCCAGGCCGAGCGCGACGTCGTGGCGGCGGCGCTGGCGCACCGCCAGCGGGGCGCCCAGCACGAGGAAACAGGCGGCCACCAGCGCGTAGCTGTAGGCCGCGATGCTGGTCAGGGAAACTTCCATGGAGTCGACGGTGGCGGCGCGGCGGGTAGGGGGAGCCTGGACGGATTGGCCGAACGGGGCCAGGCCCCGTTCGGAATCAGCGTCCGCTGCGGAACAGCACGACCTTGAGCGTGTTGATCAGGATGAGCACGTCCAGGAACAGGCTGTTGTTCTTCACGTAGTACAGATCGTACTGCAGTTTCTGCAGCGCGTCCTCGGCCGAGGAACCGTAGCCGTAGCGCACCTGGGCCCAGCCGGTGATGCCCGGCTTGACGCTGTGGCGCACGTTGTAATACGGGACCACCTCGATCAGCTGCTCGACGAAATACGGACGCTCCGGACGTGGACCGACGAAGGACATCTCGCCCTTGAACACGTTGAGGATCTGGGGCAGCTCGTCGATACGGGTCTTGCGCATGAAGTTACCGAAGCGGGTGACGCGCGGGTCGTTCTGCGCCGCCCATTGCGGCTTGCCGGCCTTTTCGGCGTCGGTGCGCATGCTGCGGAACTTGTGCACGCGGAAGGTCTTGCCATCCTTGCCCACCCGTTCCTGCGAGTAGAACACGGGACCGCCGTCTTCCAGCTTGACGGCGATGGCCGCCAGCAGCATCAGCGGGAAGGCCAGCACCAGGATGATCATGCTGCACACCAGGTCGAAGCTGCGCTTCATGAAGGTACGCACGAAACTCTGGTCGAAGCCGCCGCCGAACACCAGCCACGAGGGCTGCAGCGAATCGACGCGGATCTGGCAGGTCTCGCGCTCGAAGAAAGTGGCGGCGTCGGTGACGCGGATGCCCTGCAGTTTGCAGTCGAGCAGTTCCTTGATCGGGAAGCCGCCGCGGCGGTTCTGGACCGACACCACGATTTCCGACACGTTGTGCTGGCGCACCAGCGAAACCAGGGAATCGCCGTCGCGCACCTTCAGCACGCTGGCCGGCGGCACGCACAGTTCTTCGCTCGGGGTCGGGATGAAGCCGGCGATCTCGTAGCGGTGGTAGTTCGAATTGCGGGCGGCCAGGTCGCTGCATTCCTTGGCCAGCGGACCGCCGCCGAGGAACATGATGCGCGACTGCAGGAAGCGCGCTTCCGAGGACTTGAAGAAGGCCATGCGCGCCAGGAAGATGCCGGTACCGGCCAGCATGAAGACCAGGGCCATGGTGCCGCGGCCGAAGGACAGTTCCGGCGCCATGTAGAACACCAGCGCCAGGATTGCGAAGCCCATCAGGAAGGACGGCATCAGCTTCATGAAGAAGGGATGGCGCAGGCCTTCGTCGAAGTCGAGCTGGTACATGCCCATCGCGCTCATGCTGAAAATGATCGCCACTGTGAAGGCCACCGCCGAGGTGAAGAAGTGGTCGAGGTGGGCCGCCGTCGCGACGTCGCCGAACTCGAGCATGCGTACCGCCGCACCGATGTAGGCTGCGCCCAGCAGCACCAGCACCTCCACGAACAGCAGGAGAAAGACGATCTTCGACACGTAGTGGTTAGAGATCCTGAACACGGTAGCCTCCGGGTTTCTTGTTTCTTTTCTGGGTATGCATGTTTATCAGATCGTTACTTTATTCCGCCAGGTTGCGGACGTACCAGTCCAGCGCCTGGCTCAAGCCGTCGCCGATGCGGTGCGTCGGCTGGTAGCCGAGCAGCGCGCTGGCGCGCGAGATGTCGGCCTGCGAATGGCGTACGTCGCCGCGGCGGAAGTCGACGTACTGCGGCTGGTGCCCGGCCACGTGTGGGAAGCGCGCCGACAGGGCCGCCACCATCATCGCGTGCAGCTGGTTCAGCGTGGTGCGTTCGCCCAGCGCCACGTTGTAGACCTGGTTCACCGCGTCCTTGCCGGCCAGCGCCGCCAGCACATTCGCTTGGACCACGTTGTCGATGTAGCAGAAATCACGGCTGGTCTCGCCGTCGCCGTTGATGCGCAGCGCTTGGTTGCGCACCAGCGCGGCGATCCACTGCGGCACCACGGCGGCGTAGGCGCCGTGCGGATCCTGGCGCGGGCCGAACACGTTAAAGTAGCGTAACCCGATCGATTCGGTGCCGTATGTACGGCCGAACACGTTGGCGTACAGCTCGTTCACGTACTTGGTCACCGCATACGGCGACAGCGGGTTGCCGATCCGGTCCTCGACCTTCGGCAGGTCCGGATGGTCGCCGTAGGTCGAGCTGGAGGCGGCGTAGACGAAGCGCTTGACGCCGGCGTCGCGCGCAGCCACCAGCATGTTCAAAAAGCCGTCGATGTTGGTCGCATTGGTGGTCTGGGGATCGTCGATTGAGCGCGATACCGAGCCCAGCGCGGCCTGGTGCAGCACGAAGTCGATGCCCTGGCACGCGGCCTGGCAGGCGGCGTCGTCGCGGATGTCCGCTTCGATGAAATTAAATTTCATCCAGGCGTTTTCCGTGACAGATTCTTTCACCTGCTCCAGGTTATGGCGGTGCCCGGTGGCGAAGTTATCGAGACCGGTAACGCGCTGGTCCAGCTTCAGCAGGGCCTCGACCAGGTTCGAACCGATGAAGCCGGCCGCACCGGTCACGAGCCAGTGGTAGCGATGCTGCAACAGGTGCTGCTGGATTTCTTGAAACTTGTTCACTCTCAGACACTTTCACGGTCACGCCAGTGTTGGCGTCGTCCGCCGCGCACGGCGCGGCGGTCCTGTTACCAATCCGGCGATCAGAGACGCCAGACGCAGTAGCCGGCTTCCTGCAGGGCCTTCGGGTCGAATTGCGACTTGACGTCGATGAAGCAGCCGCTCGGGTTCAGCTTGGACTGGAAATCGGCCAGCGACAGGGCCAGCACTTCCTTGTGCGGCACGGCCACCACGACGGCGTCGGCCGGCGGCAGCGACTCCCAGCTTTCCAGCTTGATGCCGTATTCGTGCTGCGCTTCCTCGGCGTCTGCCTGCGGGTCGAACACGTGCACGTCGCAGCCATAGCTTTCCAGTTCGTGGACGATATCGGCCACTTTCGAGTTGCGCAGATCGGGGCAGTTTTCCTTGAAGGTCAGGCCGATCACGTTGACCTTGGAACCCTTGACGTGGAAGCCCGACGAGATCATCGACTTGACGGTCTTCTCGGCCACGAACTTGGCCATGCCGTCATTGATGCGGCGGCCGGCCAGGATCACCTGCGGGTGGTAGCCGACCATCTCGGCCTTGTGGGTCAGGTAGTAGGGATCGACGCCGATGCAGTGGCCGCCGACCAGGCCCGGACGGAAGGGCAGGAAGTTCCACTTGGTGCCCGCCGCCTTCAGCACTTCCAGGGTGTCGATGCCGACCTTGTCGAAGATGATCGCCAGTTCGTTCATCAGGGCGATGTTCAGGTCGCGCTGGGTGTTCTCGATGACCTTGGCGGCCTCGGCCACCTTGATGCTCGACGCGCGGTAGACGCCGGCGGTGACCACCGATTCATACAGCTGGGCGATGCGCTCGAGCGATTCCTCGTCGTCGCCGGACACCACTTTCAGGATGGTGGTCAGGGTGTGTTCCTTATCGCCCGGGTTGATGCGCTCCGGCGAGAAGCCGACGTGGAAGTCCTGCTTCCATTTCAGGCCAGACTCTTTTTCCAGGATCGGGATGCAGACTTCTTCGGTGGCGCCCGGATAGACAGTGGATTCGTAGACGACCACGGCGCCGCGCTTCATGTTCTTGCCGACCGACTTGCTGGCGCCGATCAGGGGGGTGAAATCCGGGTTGTGGGCGATGTCCACCGGGGTCGGAACCGCGACGACGATGTAGTCGGCCTGGGCCAGCGCCGCAGGGTCGGTGGTCACTTCCAGGTGACGCGCCGCGCGCAGGTCATCGGAAGCGACTTCGCCGGTAGGATCCACGAACTGCTTGTAGTTCTCGATCTTGGCGGTCGAGAGGTCGAAGCCGATGGTGCGGCCTTTTTTGCCGAACTCGACTGCCAACGGCAGGCCGACATATCCCAGTCCTACTACGGCGACTACTTCATCTGCTTTCATTATCGGATTCCGTTCAAGAATTAGATTTTGCTATTATGCTAACTTCCAATATATCACGGAAGCTCAGCGGTACTCAACAACGCACCAAGATTTGGCGCAACGCAACAACAAATACCTGAAATTGATATCTAAAAGACATTGAATACAGGGTCGCGTTGAGATTTCTTTGCGAAAACTTCGCAATACTATTTATATCATTGCAACTTCCTCGCTCGGCGTCAGCCTCTACTAACAATGCCTTGCAGCTGCACTTATTTCACCGGTGCAATGAATAGCATTTTAGCATTTTCTTGTTTTCAAGTATCTTGCTCATCCAATCGTGCGCACCCTTCATCCACCAGAAAAGCCTTGACCACAGGCAGCTACGATTACCTTAAAATGCCCAAATTACAAGTGCTGAGCGAAATCATGTCTGCAAATACCAACTGGGCCGTGGCCATCATCGCCGCCCGTGAGAGCCTCGACACCCTGACCTCGACCATTGAAGCAGCCGCGGCCGCCACGGCGGGCCGGGAGGCGGTCATCGACGTGCTGGTGAACGGCAATCCGGGACTGGCGAAGGCAGCGGCGGACTGGGCCGGCAACTGGCGCGGCACATGCGGGCTGCGGGTGTGGTCGATCGCCCAGGGGGACAAGGCGCATGCCTGGAACGAGTACGTGCACCGGATCTGGCCGGCGGGAAGCACTGCCTTCTTCCTCGATGGCTATGCGCGGGCGCACAGCGATGGCCTGGCGCAGCTGGCAGCCAGCCTGGCGCAGGCCCCGGACGCCTTCGGCGCCACCGGTGTGCCGACCAGCGGACGCTCGGCGACGGCGCTACGCGAAGCCATGCTGCGCGGCGGTGGTTTCCACGGGAATATGAATGCAATTCCCGCCCATGCCATGACCGGCCTGCGCGCCAGCGGCTTCCGCCTGCCGCTGGGGCTGTATCGCACCGATTCGCTGATCGGCTCGGTATTGATGTTCGCTCTCGACCCAACCGCCTACCAGTGGCAGCCGGGCCGGGTCATCGTCAACGGCGACGCCACCTGGGACGTGCCGGGCCAATCCGACTTGACGATAAAGAACATCGTGGCGCAGTTCAAGCGGCGCCAGCGCCAGGCCCAGGGGGATCTCGAGAACCGCGCCGCGCGCGACCATCTGGCGGTACGCTGCCTGCCGCTCAATCAATTTCCGAAAACGATCCGCGAACTGGTGCTGGGCTGGATCGATGCTCACCCCGACGAGGCGCGACGCCTCTATATCAAGAATCCATTGCGCCTGCGCGCTGCGCGCCGGATGCGCGCGCCGCAGGACTGGTCGGCGGCCGAGCGCGCCCCCGAGCTGCTGTTCGGCGCCCGCGAAGCGCGGGTTGCCTAGCGCGCCCGGCGGCGGATGGGACGCTCCCGGAACACCAGCGCCGACAGGCGATCCGGGGCCTGCCCAGGAATCCACAGGATAGTTCCGGTGAACCAGTGGCCGGTCGTGACAGTGAGGATGGCGAGAACCTTGGCGAACGAAAAATTCCGGCTAAGGTCGGCCGTACTGGCTTGTGCTGGCTTCGAGACCGCTTCTATTTCCTGCGGCGTGAGAACTATCGGGGACGACATTATGGTCGACGCGGCCTGTGTGGATAGTTGGCAACGTGACACAGAGTACAACTGATCAGCTGATTGCGACGCTCGTCATGGGAGATGTGACGAAGAGATGATCATGGCGCGGCTGGCGGGGATCGAACCCACGACCCTTGGCTTCGGAGGCCAATACTCTATCCACTGAGCTACAGCCGCGTTGGTGTGGCAGAAAGTGATGCGAAGGATACAGTCTTTCTCCCCCTACGTCCATGGGCAGGCCGTGCTGCGCTCAGGAATTTCGTTACATTACAGCAGCTTTATGACTATAATCGCTCGATTATTGGCATTTGCAAAAAAGCATCTGATGCAAGCGCCGGGGTGGCAGGTTTTTTTAATAGAATTAAGGAAATCATGAGCGACGCACACAACGAACACCAATCCCTGATCAGTACGCCAAAACAGCTCATCGTAGCGGTTGCGGGGTTTTTCCTGGTCATCGTCATCGGCATTATCCTGCTCGTGATTTTCGCCACCAATGATCGTCTCACCGGCGCCGGCACCAACAGCCAGAGCGCCGAAGCCGTGGCCGCGCGCGTGCGCCCGGTGGCCGAAGAAGGCTTCACCCTGGTCGACGCCAGCGCACCGCGCGTGCTGCAAGCCGGCAATGCCGTCTACGCCGCCGTCTGCGCGGCCTGCCACGACAGCGGCGCCGCCGGTGCCCCGAAACTGGGCGACAACGCCTCCTGGTCGCAACGCATCGCCCAAGGCTACGACACCCTCCTCAAGCACGCCATCGAAGGCATCCGCGCCATGCCGGCCAAGGGCGGTAATCCCGACCTCGACAACGTCGAAGTGGCGCGCGCCGTCGTCTACATGACCAACAAGAGTGGCGCCTCGTTCAAGGAACCGGCAGCTCCTGCTCCTGCGGCAGCGGCCCCGGCAGCGGCGGCTGTCGATGCCGCTGCCGCCCCGGCAGCCGCGCCGGCTGCAGCACCTGCCGCGGCCCCTGCGGCAGCAGCCGCACCCGCAGCAGCCCCGGCAGTAGCGTCTGCCGATGCCGGCAAGACCCTGTACAACAGCGCCTGCGTGGCCTGCCACGGTGCCGGCATCGCCGGTGCGCCGAAGGTCGGCGACAAGGCCAGCTGGGCGCCACGCCTGGCGCAAGGCGCCCCGGTGCTGTATGAACACGCTCTCAAGGGCTTCCAGGGCAAGGCCGGCGTCATGCCGCCGAAGGGCGGCTCGACTGCACCGGACGCCGACGTGAAAGCCGCCGTCGACTTCATGGTCGCTTCCTCCAAGTAACTCGCTTCTCCCCGCATTTCCCTCCCTCTCTGCTCCCGGCAATATTTGCCGGGAAGCATCACCGCTTAGCAAAACTGCACGGAAAATCAGGCAGAAAACGATTGCTGCCAAATAATGTTCGTTAGAAGACGAATAATGTTGTGTTGCATTTGGGAATAATTCTGAACGGAATTTGTGATTCCTCTAGGAATTTATTTTTCCATGGCGTAACCTTTTGGTCTGACAGGGCGTACTTCGATGCGTCCGCATTCCTGAAGAGAACCCAAATGACACTTTCTATGCAATCCCTGAAGCTCCGCAGCGTCTTCACTGCCCTGGCTGGCGCCGTCCTCGCTGCCTGCGGTGGCGGTTCGACCGTCGCAAACTCGCCGGTCAGCATGGACGGCGCACGCGCCATGAGCACCAGCAGCAGCGCTGCCACCGCGACCTATATTCCGCAAAGCCGCGGAACCGCAAGCACGACCAACAGCAGCACCACCGCCGGCACTGTCACCAGCATTCGCTTCGAGAGCACCTCGAGTGCCGAACAGACCAATGTGCCAGTGACCTTCGCCCACGTGTTCGCGCCGGGCCACCTGGCGGCCACCGCCTCGCTGGTCGGCCGCCTCGACAGCGGCGCCATCGTCCCGCTGCAAGTGAACGTCAAGGCACTTCATCCGGACGGTTCGGTGCGCCACGCCGTCATCTCGGGCGTGCTGCCAGTGCTGGGCGCCGGCGAAGTCCGCACCATGACCCTGGACCGCAGCGTGGCGGCCACCAACCCCGCGGGCAACGTCGCTTCGCTGCTGGGCGCCGGCTTCACGACCTCGTTCAATGCCACCGTCAACGGCGTGCGCTATACCGCCTCGGCGGACGAACTGATGAAGGCAGCTGCACCGAAATCCTGGCTGAACGGCAGCACCGTCAATGAATGGCAGGTGTCGGCGCCGCTGAAGAACAGCGCCGGCGTCGCCCACCCGCACCTGACCGCTCGCTTCTCGGTGCGCTGGTACGAAGCCGTCAAGAAGGCCCGCGTAGACGTCGTCATCGAAAACAACTGGGCTTATGAAGCCGCGCCGCAGAACTTCACCTACGACGCCGAGATCCTGGTTGGCGGCAAGCCCGCGTATGCCAAGCCGGCCTTCGAGCACTACCACCACGCGCGCTGGCGCAAGCTGTTCTGGTGGAACGGCACGGCGCCGGAAGTCATGATCAAGCACAACACCGGCTACCTGATCGCCAGCCGTGCCCTGCCGAACTACAACCAGACCCTGAGCATCCCGGAAAGCGTGCTGGTCGACCTGAAAACACGTTTCACCGCGAACTCGGAACCGATGGCCACCGGCCTGGCCGTGCCATACATGCCAACCACCGGCGGTCGCGACGACATCGGCATGCTGCCGCAATGGGCCGTTGTCTACCTGCTGAGCATGGACCGCCGCGCCCGCGATGCCACTCTCGGCACTGCCGAACTGGCAGGTAGCTATTCCGCCCACTACCGCGATAAAAATACCGACCAGCCGGTCAGCCTGATCGACTACCCGTACATGACCTTGGTAGGTACCCCGGGCGACGCGACGAACCCTGTTACCAAGAAGGTCGAGACCTTCCCCAAGTGCGCGACCACGACCGCCTGCAAGTCGCCGTATGTCGACGACATCTCGCACCAGCCGGCATTCGCCTACCTGCCATATATGCTGACGGGTGACCACTTCTTCCTGGAAGAGCTGCAGTTCTGGGGCACCTATAACGTGTTCAACTCGAACCCGGGCTATCGTGACAACATCAAGGGCCTGCTGAAGCCGGAACAGGTGCGGGGCCAGGCCTGGGCGCTGCGCACTTTGGCTGAAGTCGCTTACATCACTCCCGACAACGATCGACTGAAGGAACACTTCAACCGTATCCTGGACAGCAACCTGGACTGGTACAACAACGAGTATCCAAACAACCCGAACGCAAACAAGCTGGGCATCATCGTCAACGGTTACGCTCTCGGGTACTCGAACAACCGCGGCATGGCTCCGTGGATGGACGACTTCTTCACCGCTGCAGTCGGTCATGTGCATGATCTCGGCTTTACGAAAGCGACCTCGCTGTTGAAGTGGAAGGCCAATTTCCCGATCCAGCGTATGGTGGGTGCTGGTACCTGCTACATTCGCGGCGCGATGTATTCGATGATCGTACGCGACAGCGAAACCAGCCCGTTCTATACCACGATTGGCCAGGCCTTCAAGGCAAGCGATGACTTGGAATTGGGTTCGACCTTCTCTAGTCTGCAGTGCGGCAGCGCGGCGATGGCCACGGCCTTGAACCTCAAGGTTGGTGAAATGACCGGCTACTCGGGCGCTTATGCCGGCTACCCGTCGAACATGCAACCAGCTCTGGCCTACGCGGCTGACGTCGGCGGCGCCGACGGTGCCAAGGCGTGGCAGGTCTTCATGTCGCGTAGCGTGAAACCAGATTACCGCTTCGGCCCGCAGTTCGACATCGTTCCTCGATAATCCGTTTCCAGGCAGCCCAGGCTGCCTGCCATTCGAAAGCCCGGTGATTCCACCGGGCTTTTTTCATTTCAGCCGCGCGTTGTGCTGCCCAGTTACCTGCCGTCACTCTTTTCCCACGCACATAGCGACGCGGGAGGTGTTATCAAATAACCAAAAGTTACTCATCAAATCGCAAGCTTGGCAAGAAGCTACGATAAATCGCCGACATTGTCCGCTTTTAGCGCGCTGATCGCCGCAGTTCAAAATAAATTTTTCGCTTTCTCTCAGAGTGAAAAACCGTGTTTCTGGGAAAAATTCTTACGATTGGTTATGTACTTTCCTGTTCGCATCGTATATGCTGGGGAAAGTGTGTCGCAGGAAATTTCCTATAAGACACAAAAATTAGTGAATGCACATCGGCCGCGGCCCTGCCCGTCCGCTACAACATTCCTTCGCTGCTCTGGCGAATCCTCGGGTCCTGACAGAGCGTATGACTACACCGCATTTCATACAAACTTCCATGTACTTCTCGAAACTTCAAACCGCCACGATTCTGACCGGCGCAATCCTCGCAGGTTGCGGCGGCAATACCCTGACCGAGCAATCGGCATCCATGTCCGGCAGCAGCGCAAGCCAGGGCAACGCTACTCTCTCCGGCAGCACCTATGTCCCGCAAAGCCGCGGCACTGCTACCACTACGCCCACCCCGCCCACCAACACGCCGTCCACCGGCGGTACCAGCGCCGCCACCGTGACCAGCGTGCGTTTTGAAAGCAGCTCGGCTTCAGCGCAAAGCAATGTTCCCGTGACCTTCGGCCAGATCTTCGCGCCGGGCCACCTCGCCGCCGGCGCTGCGCTGGTCGGCCACCTCGCCAACGGCACTGCAGTGCCGCTGCAGCTCGACGTCAAGGCACGTCACCCGGACGGCTCGGTGCGCCACGCCGTGATCTCGGCCATCCTGCCCTCGCTGGGCGCCGGCCAGGTCGTCAGCATGAACCTGGACCGCGGCACGGCGGCAGCCGGCAGCGCCGGCAGCACCACCTCCCTGCTGGGCGCCGGCTTCACCACCTCGTTCAACGCCACCGTGGGCGGCGTGCGCTATACCGCTTCGGCCGATGAGCTGATCCGCAAGAACGTGGCCAAGGCCTGGCTGAGCGGTTCGACCGCCAACGAATGGGAAGTGTCGGCGCCGCTGAAGAACAGCGCCGGCGCCGCCCACCCGCACCTGACTGCGCGCTTCTCGGTGCGCTGGTACGAAGCCGTCAAGAAGGCTCGCGTTGATGTCGTGGTTGAAAACAACTGGGCATACGAAGCAGCGCCACAAAACTTTACCTACAACGCTGAAATTTTGGTTGGGGGCAAAGCGGTCTATGCTAAGCCGTCCCTCGAGCATTACCACCATGCGCGCTGGCGCAAGACTTTCTGGTGGAACGGTAGCGCGCCGGAAGTCAACGTCAAACACGACACGGCCTACCTAATCGCCAGCCGCGCCCTGCCGAACTACAACCAGACCCTGAGCATCCCGGAAAGCGTGCTGGTCGACCTGAAAACGCGTTTCACCGCGAACTCGGAACCGATGGCCACCGGCCTGGCCGTGCCTTACATGCCGACCACCGGCGGTCGCGACGACATCGGCATGCTGCCGCAATGGGCCGTTGTCTACCTGCTGAGCATGGACCGCCGCGCCCGCGATGTCACCCTCGGCACTGCGGAACTGGCGGGCAGCTATCCGGCCCACTACCGCGACAAGAATACCGACCAGCCGGTCAGCCTGATCGACTACCCGTACATGACTCTGGTAGGTACCCCGGGCGACGCGACGAACCCTGTTACCAAGAAGGTCGAGACCTTCCCGGCCTGTGCCAGCGCCGCTGCGTGCAAGACGCCATACACCCCTGACGTCTCGCACCAGCCGGCATTCGCCTACCTGCCATATATGCTGACGGGTGACCACTTCTTCCTGGAAGAGCTGCAGTTCTGGGGCACCTATAACGTGTTCAACTCGAACCCGGGCTATCGTGACAACATCAAGGGCCTGCTGAAGCCGGAACAGGTGCGGGGCCAGGCCTGGGCGCTGCGCACTTTGGCTGAAGTCGCTTACATCACTCCCGACAACGATCGACTGAAGGAACACTTCAACCGTATCCTGGACAGCAACCTGGACTGGTACAACAACGAGTATCCAAACAACCCGAACGCAAACAAGCTGGGCATCATCGTCAACGGTTACGCTCTCGGGTACTCGAACAACCGCGGCATGGCTCCGTGGATGGACGACTTCTTCACCGCTGCAGTCGGTCATGTGCATGATCTCGGCTTTACGAAAGCGACCTCGCTGTTGAAGTGGAAGGCCAATTTCCCGATCCAGCGTATGGTGGGTGCTGGTACCTGCTACATTCGCGGCGCGATGTATTCGATGATCGTACGCGACAGCGAAACCAGCCCGTTCTATACCACGATTGGCCAGGCCTTCAAGGCAAGCGATGACTTGGAATTGGGTTCGACCTTCTCTAGTCTGCAGTGCGGCAGCGCGGCGATGGCCACGGCCTTGAACCTCAAGGTTGGTGAAATGACCGGCTACTCGGGCGCTTATGCCGGCTACCCGTCGAACATGCAACCAGCTCTGGCCTACGCGGCTGACGTCGGCGGCGCCGACGGTGCCAAGGCGTGGCAGGTCTTCATGTCGCGTAGCGTGAAACCAGATTACCGTTTCGGTCCGCAGTTCGACATCGTTCCTCGATAATCCGTTTCCAGGCAGCCCAGGCTACCTGTCATTAGAAAGCCCGGTGTATTCCACCGGGCTTTTTTTCATTTCACCGTGCGTGGCGCTGCCCAGTTACCAAGCTCGTAGGGTGTTTTTCTGGATGGTGGCCATTGCGCGATCTCCAAGCAGCGGCTTAGATCTCTGCAGGATTGGTTTCGAGTAACCGAACAGGACTGTCACGGCTAAAAGACAAATGCAGGAATTGCAAGCAAACGCAGCTTCAATCCGGTCCTATACCAGCCAAAGCTTTCATGCGTTTTGCGCGCGTGATTCTTGCAAAATATACAGCCATGCGAACGCTTGGGTGAGATGAAAAATGCCGGCGCGATGCCGGCGATTGCAGAAGCGTTCAGCGCGATACTGTCAAAGGCTTAACAGGGTCCGGACAAGGTTCGTTGCCGCAGGCAAGCTTCACGAGACGTGCCGTTTCCGCTGGTTGGGCAGCGCGGAACACATTGCGGTCGCGCCTGACACGCGCAAGTTGCTCATCGATGTTCAATGGCGTTAGCTGCACGCCGTACTGGTCATTCGATTCGCGATCAAACATGCGTGCAACCATCCTTGCGCCCAAGGCAGTCGAGTAGTGCACTGGATCCCAAAACCATTTCATACCAGCGCTTGTACCTTTCGCCGGGACCGGTTCCTGTGCCGGGTCTTCGTAACCGCCGAAGTCCCATAAGGCAATGTCCTGGTCCTTACTGGCGCCTGCCACCAATGTGGTTAATTCACGTTTCCACCGCTCGTAATCACTCCAATAGCCCATTCTATCGAGCAGTTCAAGACGTGACACATGCGCTGGTTGAATCGCCAACACAACATTTATCCGGTGCGCCTTAGCGAAGGCAAGCAGCTCGGTCACGGCCTGCATCCGGCGAATCGGTCCGACTGGCGTATCGGAAAGAAGGCGGCGCGGGCGTCCATAATTCTTCACGGTGTCCACGTTCTTCTGATCGAACAGCAGCGCGAAGCCGTCGGCCGCAGCAGTCGCGCGCAAGGCTGTATCCGACATGCCACCGTCCGGCTTGAGGTTGACCACGCGGCCGGAGCGGTTACCTGCAATGGTTCGGATACTATCGAAGCTTGCATCGAGCGACAGCAATGCCAGCGCCTGGTCGGTCAGTACGCGCAGACGGCGCGCTTCATTCGGCTGGCCATCCGGTCCTACGACCAGACGTTGCAGTACCTCGTCCACTTCTCCGGTCGGTGCGTCGGACTGGTCAGGGCGATACAGAAAACTCTCGAAGTCGAGGCCAATCACGACCATCTGTGGGGCCGCACCAGATCGCGAAGCGACATGGTGGCGCAGATAATTGAGACTATCCCCTGCCGTCGTACCAACCAGGCTCAGGTTATAGACCGGCTTGGCGGTTGCTGGCCAGCCAGGGGCGGCCGGATCAATGCCGAGGTCAGTACGCGAGCTGCCGAGCACGATGGTGCGCGCGCTGATGCGTTCCGCCTGATAGGCCTTCATCATACGTTCGCGCGTTTCGACTGCAGGTTTGAGCGAATTGAAGCCTGTGGTCCTGGGCGCATCGAACACCAGATATGGGTCGGTAATATAGTTAAAGGCGGCAATCGCGGCAGCGATACCAGCCGCAGCGACGCCGAAAACGAGGCAATAACGCGATGGGGTCATGACTTAGAACTGCCAGTAGAGGAATTCGCTCGGACGGCTCAGCCCGAGCGTACCAAAGATGAACAATGCCGCGATGATGAAAGCCCAGCGCGTATTCCACGTCAGCACCATCGGTCTCCGGACCGATACGCTGGCCGCAGATGCGGCTGCAACCGGCTGCTTGGCCTTTGGTTCGAAGTACAAGGCTGGTTGGTAGCGCTGCATAATCTCGAGGGAGTTCGGCATGACAGTGGCGATCAGGAACAGTACAACTATCCAGATGACCGCAGCGGTAAAGGTTGCGCCCGATGTCATGTCGCCGCCGATACCGAGGTTCTGCACCCACTGCGCGATCGGGCCTGCACGGTTCAGGATGGCCAGCGGCACCGAGATCCCGTCGAGACCGGCCATGCCGCGCAGGACGCGCCATGCCGATTCAATTGTGGTGGCCCTGAACAATACCAGTCCCACAACGACCGCAACGAAGGTGATGACAAAGCCCACCGGCCTCATGATGCGCTCGTAGGCTGCCTTGTCCCACTTGGGACGCCATTGACGCCAAGCGTGGTTGATGGTCAGGTACACACCGTGCAGGATGCCCCATGCCAAGAAGGTATAGCCGGCACCGTGCCAGAAGCCGGACAGGAACATCGTGAAGATGGTCGGCCAGGCCAGCAGCGTAATGAAGGCGCCGACGGTCGGGCGCTTGCGGCCGATCACGGGAAGCCCCTTTGCCATGCGCTTGCGGGTCAGCGACATCACGATCGGCGTGTATACATAAGCCGTCAGGAATCGGGTCAGGGTGATGTGCCAGCGCGACCAGAACTCGATAATGCTCGATGCCTTGAGCGGCGAATTGAAATTCATCGGAAGCTTGATTCCGAAGATACGCGCCAGGCCGATCGCCATGTCCGAATAGCCGGAAAAGTCAAAGTAGATCTGGAAGGTGTAGGCGAGTGCCCCAATCCAGGCCTGGAAGAAGGAAATCGGCTCGCCGTTGATGGCCGCGGTAAAGGTGGCTGGCACGTAGGGAGCGATGCCGTCTGCCAGCACTACCTTCTTGAACAGGCCGATTGCGAAGATTGACAGGCCGACAGCGACATTCTCCGGGTTCAGCCGGCTTTCGATCTTGGCGAACTGCGGCATCATTTCGCGGTAATGCACGATCGGTCCAGCGATCAGCTGGGGGAAGAAGAATACGAAGATCAGGAAGTCGAACAGATCGAAGTCGCGGATCGCACCCGAACGCACGTCGGCAAGGAAGGCGATCTTCTGAAAGGTGATGAAGGAAATCCCCAAGGGCAGGATTACCGAGGTCAGGGCGTACTGAGTTCCAGCCAAGTCATTGATCGACCCAAGGAAGAAGTTCTTGTACTTGAAGTAGCCGAGGAAACACAGGTTGGCGACGACGCCTATCGCCACCAGCAGGTTTGCAACGCGCACGCGCGGCGTGCTGTATGCGAGTTGAGCCCGAATACCCAGCGCGAGCACATAGTTGACGGCGACGGAAGGCAGGATGATCGCTAGGTTGACCGGGTTCCACACCCCGTAGAACAGTAGCGAGCATGCCACAAGCCAACCGAGGCTGGCCGCACGCGATTCGAAACGATTGATCGCCATGTAGCCGAGCACGGTCAACGGCAGGAAGACGAAAATGAAAGAGTAGGAATTGAACAGCATCGGTGGCCTAGTCAGTGATAGCTGGGGCGGTATCAGCCGACGTCGCATGCAGCCCAGTGAGCTCACGTCCGACATCATCAATGATCGCTCTGGTACGTGCCTCCGTGACCGCGTGCACGACATCCTCGAGGTCGGCGCCTGCGCTCAGGGCAATCGGGACGGAGCGTGGCTCGTAGGCAGCGACATCCAGCTCCCATAGCGCGCCTTCCTCGGTCTCGTCCACGAGGGTAAAGCCGAGCTTGCGGTAATGGTCCTTCACCATACCGTTCTTGGGGCTGAGGCGGTATTCACCGACCAGCCGACGCACACCCTGCGCATGCGCCCAGGCATGCAGCACGTTCAGCACCTGCTCCTCGAGACGGCGGTTCAGTACCCGGCAACTCATCAGCCAAGTGTCGATGAGAACAGAATCGGCCTCCCGCTTGCAGATCAGGACACTGATCATGCCATTGTCGCCGAAGCGGTCCTGCAGGCGGACCTGCAGGCCGAGGACTGTCGGATCGGTTTCCAGGGCTGCCACCTCCGCTTCGCTATAGCGGCGGGTGGTTAGATTGAATTGGTTGGTCTTGTTGATCAGCTGCGCGATGCGTGCACGGCCTGCTTCATCGAAGCGCGCCACGTGCGCGCTCATGTTGAGTGACTGGAGGTAAGCACCCATATCGGAAGCGGCGCCGAGCGCGACCGTTCGTGCCGCGTTTTCCTGGTATTGGGCTGCACGCACGCGGTCTTCAGCCGTGAACTGCACCGACTCGAAGTAGCCGGCAGCCAGTAGCATGGCGGGGTAATATTCTGGCGCCGTCGGCAATTCCGGCACACCCACTTCAGGTAGCGCCAGCCGTACCTGCTGACGCTCGGCGGGATTGTCGTCGAGGAAGACAAGTGCGCTAACGTCGATGTTCAGGGTCTCGGCGATGGCGCGCAGGTTGCTCGCCTTGTCTTTCCAGTTGGCCTGGAAGACGGCAATATGTTCTTCGCGCAGCAGCATCTCCGGGTGCTCGCGGAACACTTGACGCGCTACGGCTTCATCGTTTTTGGACGACACCGCGAGCACGATGCCGCGCGCGCGCAAGGCCAGCGCCGTGCGTTGAACGGCCAAGTAGGCTTCGCCGACCGCGTCGCCCTGACCGAGCACGATTCCGGTCATCCCATCGTCACCAATGACACCACCCCACAGCGTGTTGTCGAGGTCGAGCACCAGGCACTTCTTCGCCTTGCCTTTGGCTGCCATGACAACCCTGCAAAGAGCATCCGCATACAAGGGCAGCATTTCATGACTGTACTGAAACTTACCGATGTTCCATTGAATAGGATCGTGCCAAGCGTCCAAGCCGACAGAGGCGGCGAGATGAGCCACGTCTAGCAGGACCATGCCGGGGGCCTGGGTGCTCCTGAGCAGTGCGTTAAATCGCTCGACCAGCCACATCTGCGTGCCGGGCAATTGGGCATCAAGGCTCCCGAACAGGGTATGAACTGGCGGTGCCAAAGTCTGCACGACGACGATAGCCCCATTCGCTGCCTGGAAGGCCTGGACCAGTTGGAGTACGGTCTGTAGCGCCGTACGCACAAGTTCGTCGGCGCGCTCAGCGTTTCCCGGACAGGGTGCCAGATCGAAGGCCCGGTAGTCGAGCGCCAGCACAACAACGTGGTTACGGCGCTGGTGCGTTTCGGAGTCCGGGTTGAGAGCTTCGCTGATGAAGGAGTTGAAAGGCGCGCTTTTAGCGTCGACCCAGATGCCATGTCGGGGAGCACTAGCGACGATCGCCGGCAGCACGAGGTCTACGGTGGCGTTCGACAGCACCGACAGCTTGAGCCAGTCTGTGCCCGCCGATAAGCTCGTCCTCGACACGGCCTTGGCCAGCAGCTCCAGCTGTGGCTGGCTCAGTGCCAGGGCGGACAGTGTGCGAATCTCAGCCTCGCCAACGGTTTCCGCTTGGCGCAGAGCGCGCACGCGCGCGCGAAAATCGTCCGCTGGCCTAGGCAGCCACGGAAGGTCTTTCAACTTCATGCTATGTCCCGGGAATAAATCAGGCAGTCTTTTGCTGTAGCAGGGCGACCAGTTCACCCACGTTCTTAATGCCGCTGATTTCGCTGGCGTTGAAACGCACACCAAATTCTTGTTCGATCGACAGGAACAAGCGCACGTTTCCCATACTGTCCCAGCCCTCGACCTGCGCCGCATTGAGGCTCGGCGTCGCTTCCAGGTCATCGTTGTCAAAAGTGTCGCGCAGGATCTCGGTCAGCGTGGCGTAGATCGATGTTGCATTGGTGTCGGAAGTCATATTGTTTCTTAAAATCACTGATTGCGAAGCACGCCTTAGATGTGGCGCTGATGGGAGCGCGGCAATCCAAATATGGAATGCAGACACCTTTAGCGGATGATGAGCCTGGTACTCTAGCTAGTTTAACTAGCTGTTAATTGTCCTACAAGCAAAATTTTCGGGAGTGTCGTATTCAGGATTTAACAGTTCTGCACTACGGTCTTGGCCTAAATACCTAGATGCCCGCCGTCCAATATTGTCGCGTTAGGCAACCGATGAGTGTGCTTCTCAAAAAAAACCAAAAAGCGTCGCATCTCATGCACAGGCTTTATTGCCCACGACTTCAGCCAACGCTCTTTCGAACGTCAACGTTCTCTATTCACGGAGGTTATCAACTGATAGTGAATACCGATAACTATCTAAATTTGTTAGCACTTAGAAAATTACTCTTTCTTATCAAAGACTTACGAATTTGACTCTCCGACTGAGAAACAAGTGTTTAAGTTCTGAATTCTTACAATTGGTTACTTCTTTCCCGACCGCATTTAGCTTAAGCTTGGGAAATGTTTCGCAGGAAATTTCTGTAGTTAACAATCTAACCACTGCCTTTCGGAATCACACATGCGACCTGCCAGCCTTACCCCCTTCATCCTCCTGTCGCTGGGCTTCGCCGCCAGCGCTTCCGCCGCCACCCTGTCTGTCGGCCCGGGCAAGACTTACGCAACGCCCTGCCGCGCCATCGCTGTCGCCAAGGCCGGCGACTTGATCGAAATCGCCGGCAACGTCACCTACAGCGGCGACGTCTGCACCATTTACGCCAGCAACCTGACCATCCGCGGCGTCAATGGCCGTCCGCGCATCGACGCCGCCGGCAAGAATGCCCAAGGCAAAGGCACCTGGGTCGTGGCAGGCAATGACGTGGTCGTGGAAAACGTTGAGATGTACGGCGCGAAAGTGCCTGACCAGAATGGCGCGGCCCTGCGCCTGGAGGGCACCAACTTCACCCTGCGTTCGGCCTTCTTGCACGACAACGAGAATGGGATCCTGACGGGCGTAAACCTGAACAGCAAGGTCCTGATTGAATACAGCGAGTTCGGCCACAATGGCTATGGCACCGGCTATACCCACAACCTGTACATCGGCAACATCGGCAGCCTGACCTTCCGCTACAACTACTCGCACGATGCCCACGTCGGCCACAACCTGAAGTCGCGTGCCCGCCTGAACATGATCGCGTACAACCGCTTTTCCAGCCTGAACGCCGGCGAAACCGGCACCACCGCAGCCGGTAAGCCGAGCTACGAGATCGACTTGCCGAACGCCGGCACCTCTTACGTGATCGGCAACGTGATCCAGCAGCCGGCCGCGAACGAGAACCCGACCCTGCTGGCCTATGGCGAAGAAGGCGCGAGCAACCCGGGCCACGATCTCTACGTGGTCAACAACACCTTCCTGAACGACAACAGCTCGAGCGGTACCTTCGTGCTGGTTGGTTCCAGCGTGACCAGCAAGGCCCTTCTGCAGAACAACATCTTCGGCGGCACCGGCGCCCTGACCACCCAGGTCGGCGCCATCGAAAAGACCAACTACCGCGCGCTTGCGCCGGGCTTCGTCAGCCGCGCCGCCTGGGACCTGCGTCCGACTGCTAATCCGCTGGTGATCGGCGCAGCATCGGTGCCGGGCTATGCGCCGAGCGGCGTGGGCCTCAAGCCGGGCGCGGAGTATCGCCACCGCGCCTCGGGCGTGAGCCGTCCGCAGGTGGGCACGTTGGACATCGGCGCCTATGAATCAGCACTGTAAGCTGTCTCGCTAAACCAGGCTATTGCGAAGCGCTGCTTCTGTTTTACGGTCTGAATGTAATAAGGGTGGACCGCAAATGTGTTCCACCCTTTACTCTTTTAGCTCATGTGATTCGTCTTTCAAACGTCACTCAGCTATACGCTCTTTGACTGCGCTCGACCTGACAGCAATTCGTTCCTGCATAGCCATCTATATCGTTATCGATTAGCAGCTCCACGCCAGTGAAACCTCGTAACCGGCGTCTGCTTTTGTCTGCCCGCTAGCCCTCCTATTCGCCATTTGGCTGGTCCCCGTCTCCCAAGGCACGATCATTAGTGCGGATCAGGTCGGTAACCTAGCTGCTTGGAGCAGCGGTCTGGCTTCTCCTAGGCGGAAAGCGTACTCGTCATACGCAGACTCGGCTACCTTGCACGGTTGCCTACATGTCTTTTCGGGCTTGAAAACTAGACGGTTACACGATGCCCTCGCTAGACCCAGCACAGCTTCTACTGTGCAGGAGATTTGGCCTACAGGGAATTTGCTCCTTCTCGCTGCGGCTCATACTCGCCAGTCACAGGCACATGCGCTAGACAACTCTCGAAAATCACCTGTGCTGCTTCTTCGTAGGCTATCCATGCGCACTTGAGCCTCTAAACTTGCAACGAGTGTTGCATCTGCGCACAATCCTGTTACTCAGCAATGCAAACTGTTAGTATAGCTGTTTGCTTTAGTGCAATAAAACAACAACATTTATCTTTAAATTTTGTTGACAACGCTTCGATTTACTTGCCCATAGTTCACGAGAAATGCATAGCGGTGATCATATTGTTGCAAATTTGCAATTATTCTGCTGAGAGCATTAGGAGTAATAATATCGGCCAATCCAAGAATCGTTTCATGCCTTACGGTGGGGCACAGTTTGCCAAGTTCCTTCTCGCTGGGGGTACTGGAACAGCATTGCACTATTTAATATTTGCCGCGCTCGTATCTATGCTGGGTATTACACCTGGCCCAGCTGCATTCGTAGGTGCTGCAGCCGGTGCGTGCATCGTCTATTCCTTGAATCGCCGCTTTACCTTCGCTAGTTCCCCCCCCCACCTTACGGCCCTGCCACGCTTCATTGCATTGGCCTTTATCGGCGCCTTGTCGAATGGCATAGCGGTTGGCATGTTGAGCAGCCTCGGCATCAATTTTTTGTTATCGCAATTTATGGTGTCTATCATTATTTTGATCATTAATTTCATCGTGAGTAAGATATGGATCTTCCGGTAGCATCCATGGCGAACAGCCTTCAGTATCCTGGTCTGACGCCCCGGTCAGCAGGCTTGATTCCTACTGTTTCGGTAGTCGCTCCCGCCTATAACGAGCAAGAGGTACTTGGTGAATTTTATCGCCGGGTAGCTGCCGTTCTATCCGGTTTGGGATGTGAGTATGAAATCGTATTAGTCAACGATGGCAGCCGCGATCAAACCTTGGCACTAATGCACGCCTTGCACGCACAAGATCCGCGTGTTACGGTCGTTGATCTGTCACGGAACTTTGGCAAAGAGATCGCACTAAGCGCAGGCTTAGACCATACTAAGGGCGAAGTCGTGGTTGTTCTTGATTCCGACTTGCAGGATCCGCCAGAGCTGATTCCACAAATGCTTGACCTCTGGCGCCAAGGCTATGACGTCATATATGGAACGCGTACCGTGCGCGACGGTGAGACGTGGTTTAAGAAAACCACAGCTAATTACTTTTATCGTTTGATCAAGAAGGTCAGCCGAGTCGACATCCCGAAAGATACTGGGGACTTTCGACTAATGTCACGTCGAGCCGTTGCTTCGCTGTCGAGGCTGCGCGAGGAACATCGGTTCATGAAGGGCTTGTTTGCCTGGATCGGATTTCCTTCCAAGGCGCTTCCTTACCGGCGCGATCCACGTGCGGCTGGGGAAACGAAATGGAACTATTGGAAGCTTTGGAACTTCGCGATCGAGGGAATTACTTCATTTACAGTTGCTCCACTCAAGATTAGTACCTATCTCGGCCTGCTCGTCGCGGTCCTGTCCCTGATATACGCAGCCTTCGTGATATGGAAGGCCTTAATATATTCCGACCCGGTGCGCGGGTATCCATCGTTGATGGCAGTGATTTTGTTTCTTGGCGGCGTACAATTGATATCGGTCGGTTTACTGGGCGAGTATGTTGGTCGCATCTTTAATGAAGTAAAACGCCGGCCGCTGTATCTCGTCAACCGTCGACTCGACTCCACGCTGCCCGGATCCTGCGCAGGAACGACGGACAACGCAGCATGATTGCACTACGTTCCTTCGTGTTCAGCACTTTGTTGCTTAGCACTGTGATCATTCTTCTGTGGCTGCAACCGCTGTTGACATTGCGTCTCCACCCAAGTGATGCTTACATGCACCTGTTATGGGCGGATCAGTTTTATTCGGCCTTGTCGGAAGGGATTTTAATGCCGCGGTGGGCTCCAATGAGCTTCGATGGATTAGGCGATCCGACCTTCGTATACTACCAGCCACTGTTTTACTATATTGACAGCGTTTTCCAATTCTTAGGTGCAAATTCGCATTATGCTCTGCTGTTGACGGCGCTCGTGGCTCACGGACTCCTCGCAACGATGAGCTATCGCCTTATTGCCGACTATTGCACACAGCGTTGGGCTCTGGTGGGGTCTGTTTTCGTAATTCTATCCCCATCCTTGTTGTTCGTTGCGTTTGCCATGGGATTTTTCCCATGGATGCTCGGAATACCCTTGAGTGCAATGTTTGTTATCGAAAGCATGCGTCCAAAGCCGCGCATAATGTACTTGGCCATTCTGCTGTGCTTTACGGTCCTCGCACATTTGCTCAGCGCACTGATCGCGTTAACTTGTGCATTCCTTTCCCGGCTCTTGATCCATGGACTCAGCCGACAATCTCTGCAAATGAATCTTGGCTGGGGGCTTGCCATTGTGGGGGGCCTGGGTCTGACGGCCTTTTTTCTCTATCCGGCACTTACACAGCTGCACCTCATCAACCCAGACGGTTGGACTGCTCACAAAACCTTCGACTGGCGCAGTGCCATGCTTTTCCCCACCTTTACTGCGGCCTTGTTTGGCCCCCGCTGGCTCACTTTCCAATGGTTTTTACCCGTGGTCGTACTTGGAATGGCGGTCATAGTCGTGGTCGGTGAACGCGGACGAGGCATCGTCGGACGAAAGGGTCCTGCCTATTGCTTGGCTGTCGCAGCCCTAGTGGCACTGGCATTGGGAAGCGAACTTGCATTCCCGCTATATTTACTAGTACCGCCGATGCAAAAACTTCAATTCCCATATCGCTACCTGCCGCTGGCAGCAATATTGGCAAGCCTCGCGTTGGTACTGCATTTTGGTCAGGTCTCGTGGCGATCCTGGAGCAAAGCGGGACGCGTAGTAATTACTTTGTTGTTAGTGCTCTACGGCGTCCAAGCATTCGCGGTGCAATGGAAGTTATACCAGCATGGCCAACGCCTGCATGAGATTGCATGGTTTGCAAACAGTCGGGTTGGCCAGAGCGAGTATTTGCTTGCATCTCGAGGTCCACATTGGGAGCAATACATCAAAGATGGCAAGTTGACTGGGGAATGTGCAAGACTCAGTATCCGTTGCGAGGAGCCTGCCGTACAACGCACCCACGGGTTCCAAGCAACGATCGATACCAATCGCGCAATAACTCTGCGCTTACCTGTATTCGCCTACCCTGCTTGGGGGATAACTGTAGACTCCCAAGCACAAGCGCTTGTGTTAGATCCTGATACTGGCTTGGTGTTGGTGACTCTGCAACCTGGGCACCACGAGGTTCAACTGCATTGGGAGGGTTTACCGGCTGAACATGCAGGACGTTTGATTACCCTGATCGTCATCTTCTTCTTTGCCTTGTTGCAATCTATGCTATGGCTGCGCAAGCATCACGCGACCAAGGTAACAAGGTTGCTAACCTAGTTTTGTCCGAACAGTCGCTGGATAGTTGTACATTGGCGTCACGCAGGCCTGCGATACAGATATGGCATGTCTCCGAAGCACAATTGCTCGACAGTCTGGCAGTAGAAAGCTTCTTCGCTATGCCTAAATCAAGTCGCCTGCCAGAAAATCTTCGGTAGTGCCACCAAGTTACGCGGTGCATGGTTAGCTATATTCGCTATAAATCAAAACCGAAGTAAGATCAAAACTGATGGCCTGAGTCCCGTTTATTACAGGACTCAGGCTCGGCCGCCCGAGAACTCAACTGTCAAATTTCGAGGTCAGTTCAATGAGCGTCCCTTTTGCTTCGTTTTAGTTCCGGTGCTTACCAGATAATCACGCGCTCCTGCGGCGCCAGGTACATCTTATCGCCTGCCTTCACGCCGAAGGCTTCGTAGAAGCCCGGCTGGTTCTTCAGGGTGCCGTTGGCGCGGAACTGGGCCGGCGAGTGCGGGTCGGTCTTGACCTGGGCGATCGCCGCCGGTTCGCGCATCTTCGCGCGCCACACCTGGCCCCAGCCCATGTAGAAGCGCTGGTCGCCCGTGAGGCCCTTGATCACCGGCGCCTGCTTGCCCTTCAGCGACAGCTTGTAGGCCTTGTAGGCGATCGCCAGGCCCGAGTTGTCGCCGATGTTCTCGCCCAGGGTCAGCTCGCCGTTGACGTTGTAGCCCGGCAGCGGGCTGTAGCCGGCGTACTGCTTGATCAGCACCTTGGTCTTCTCGCCGAAGCGCTTGCCGTCTTCCTCGGTCCACCAGTTGCGCATGTTGCCATCGCCGTCGTACTGCGAACCCTGGTCGTCGAAGCCGTGGCTGATCTCATGGCCGATCACGGCGCCGATGCCGCCATAGTTGACCGCGTCGTCGGCCTTCGCATCGAAGAACGGCGGCTGCAGGATCGCAGCCGGGAACACGATCTCGTTCAGTTCCGGGTTGTAGTAGGCGTTGATGGTCTGCGGGGTCATGCCCCATTCGTCGCGGTCGATCGGCTTGCCCAGCTTGTTCAGCTCGCGGTTCGACTCGACGGTGCGCGAACGCATCACGTTGCCCACCAGGTCGTCACGCTTGACGGTCAGGGCGGAGTAATCCTTCCACTTGTTCGGGTAGCCGATTTTCGGGGTGAACTTGGCCAGCTTGGCCTGGGCTTCCTTCTTGGTGGCGGGGCTCATCCAGTCCAAGGTATCGATCGACTGGCGGTAGGCTTCCAGCAGGTTCTTCACCAGCACTTCCATGCGCGCCTTGCGTTCGGCGGGGAAGTGCTCCTTCACGTACAGCTTGCCGACCGCATCGCCCAGCGAACCTTCGATGGTCGACACCCCGCGCTTCCAGCGCGGTTCCAGCTTCGGCGCGCCGGACAGCGTGGTGCCGTGGAAGGCGAAACGCTGGTCGACGAATGGCTTCGACAGGTAGTTGGCATAGCCGTTGACCAGGTGCAGCTGGAGGTAGGCCTTCCAGGTCTCGAGCGGCACGCGGTTCACGACCTCGGCCACGCCCTTCAGGTAGCTCGGCTGGCTGACGATGACATAGTCGGTCTTGCCCTTGATGCCCGATTCAGTCAGCCAGGCGTCCCAGGCGAAGCCCGGCGCCAGTTCGTTCAGCTTGGTGAGCTCGACCCTGTTGTAGGTCTTGACCGGGTCGCGGTTCTCGACCTTGGTCCACTGGACCTTGGCCAGTTCGGTTTCCAGCTCGACGATGGCTTTTGCGTTGGCGGCGGCGTTCTGGTCGCCCGACAGCGCTAGCATCTTCTCGACGTGCTGCTGGTACTTGGCGCGGGTGTCGGCCAGCTTGGCATCGTCCGTTTTCAGGTAGTAGTCGCGGTCCGGCATGCCCAGGCCCGTCTGCACCAGGTCGGCCACGTACTTGGTCGAGTCCTTGGCATCCTGGTGGATGTAGAAATCGTAGGGCGTGGTGACGCCGATGCGGCCCAGGCGCGCGAAGGTCGCCGGCAGTTCGGCCTTGTCCTTGATGGCGGCGATTTTCGCCAGTTCGCCCTTGAGCGGGGTGATGCCCAGCTGCTCGAGGCGCGCTTCGTCCATGTAGCTGGCGAAGAAGTCGCCGATCAGCTGCTGTTCCGAGCCGGCGCGGGCGTTCTTGGTCGCCGCCGACTTCTCGATGATGGCGCGCAGCTGCGGCTGGGTGTCGTCGTGCAGCTTGTGGAAGGCGCCCCAGCTCGACTTGTCGGACGGGATTTCGACGGTTTTCAGCCACTTGCCGTTCAGGTGTTCGAAGAAGTCGTCCTGGGCGCGCACACCCGGCTCGACGTATTCGAGCGCGATGCCCGCCGCCAGAGGCTTGGCCTTGGCGCCGCCGGCGGCGTTCTTGGTGGATTCGGCCTGGGCCATCGAGGCGACCAGGATCAGCGCCGCGGCGCTGAGGAGATGTCGTTTCATGCGGTTCTCTCGTTCTATGTCTGTCGTTGTTGTCGTTATAAGTGAAACGGGCCGGCACTGTGAAGCGCCGGCCCGTGGACCTGCCAGGTGATTACCAGATCAGCACGCGATCTTGCGGCGCCAGGTACATCTTGTCGCCCGGTTTCACGCCGAAGGCCTCGTAGAACTCCGGCATGTTCATCACGGTGCCGTTGGCGCGGAACTGGCCCGGCGAGTGCGGGTCGGTCTTGACCTGGTTGATCTGCTGCGCTTCGCGCATCTTCGAACGCCACACCTGGCCGAAGCCCATGAAGAAGCGCTGGTCGCCGCTCAAGCCGTCGATCACCGGGGCCGGCTGGCCGTGCAGCGAGATCTTGTAGGCCTTGTAGGCGATCGACAGGCCGGCGTTGTCGCCGATGTTCTCGCCCAGGGTCAGTTCGCCGTTGACGTTATAGCCCGGCAGCGGCGAGAAGCCGTTGAACTGCTTGACCAGCTTGTCGGTGCGGGTCTTGAACGCGGCGCGGTCGGCATCGGTCCACCAGTCGCGCAGGTTGCCGTCGCCGTCAGACTGGCTGCCCTTGTCATCGAAGCCGTGGCCGATTTCGTGGCCGATCACAGCGCCGATCGCGCCGTAGTTAACCGCGTCGTCGGCGCGCATGTCGAAGAACGGCGGCTGCAGGATGGCGGCCGGGAACACGATCTCGTTGGTGGTGCTGCGGTAGTAGGCGTTCACGGTCTGCGGCGTCATGCCCCATTCGGTGCGGTCGACCGGCTTGCCCAGCTTGTTCAGCTGGTAGTTGTAGCGGAAGGTCGCGGTGCGCATCGCGTTGCCGACCAGGTCGTCACGCTTGATGGACAGCTTCGAGTAGTCGCGCCACTTATCCGGATAGCCGATCTTCGGGGTGAACTTGGCCAGCTTGGCGCGGGCTTCCTTCTTGGTGGTCGGGCTCATCCACTCGAGGTTGTCGATCGACTGGCCGTAGGCGACGATCAGGTTCTTCACCAGCTCTTCCATGCGCGCCTTGCGCTCGGCCGGGAAGTGCTCCTTCACGTACAGCTTGCCGACGGCTTCGCCCAGTGCGCTCTCCACCGTGCCGACGCCGCGCTTCCACAGCGGGGCCTGCTCCGCCACGCCCGACAGGGCGGTGCCGTAGAACGAGAAGCTCTGGTCCACGAAGGCTTTCGACAGCAGCGGCGAGAATTCGCGCAGCAGCTGCCACTCGAAGTAGGACTTCAGGGTCGACAGCTCGGTCTTGGCCAGCACCTCGTTCAGGCCCTGGAAGTAGCTCGGCTGGTTGACGATGACGGTGTCGACCTTGTTGCCGATGCCCGACGCGCCCAGCGCCGCCTTCCAGTCGTAGCCAGGTGCCAGCTTGCCCAGCTCGGCCACGCTCATCTTGTTGTAGCGCTTGACCGGGTCGCGGTTCTCGACGCGGGTCCACTGCACCTTGGCCAGCTCGGTCTCGAAATCGACGATGGCCTTGGCCTGGGCCGCTGCGTCCTTTTCACCGGCCAGGGCCAGGGTCTTCTCGACGTGGGTCAGATACTTGGCGCGCACTTCCGCCAGCTTGGCGTCGTCCTGCTTCAGGTAGTAGTCGCGGTCCGGCATACCCAGGCCGCTCTGCGAGATGTACACGACATGCTCGGTCGACTTGCGCATGTCCTGGCTGACGTAGATGCCGTAGGGGGTCGACACGCCGATTTTCGACAGGTGCGCGACCAGGGTCGGCAGGCCTTTCTTGTCCTTCAGGGTGCGGATCTTCTGCAGCTCGCCGTTGAGCGGCTTGGTGCCCAGGGCTTCGCGGCGCGCTTCATCCATGTAGCTGGCGTACAGGTCGCCGATCTTCTGGGTCTCGGACCCAAGCTTGGCCGACTTGTCGGCCTGCGCCGCCTCGATGATCGACTTGATCTGCGGCGTGGTGTCGTCGCGCAGCTTCATGAAGGTGCCCCAGCTCGCCTTGTCGCTCGGGATCTCGGTCTCTTTCAGCCACTTGCCGTTCAGGTAGGTGAAGAAATCGTCCTGCGGGCGCACGCTGGTGTCGATGAACTGGGTGTCGATGCCCGAGACCGGCGCGCCGGACGGCTTGGCCGGGGCGTTATCGGCGGCGTTGGCGAAAGCTGCCATCAGGGACAGCGTCAGGGTGCTCAAAAGGATTCGCTTCACGGAATGGTCCTCGAATGCTAGGGAATTGCTGGGGTTTGTGAAAAAGCGGCCGGCTTGTGGCCGGTCTTCAGGATGTGCGCCATCAGAGCGTCAGCTCCATGGTCACGCCGACAGTCGCGCGGGTACGCGCCTGGATTGCCGTGTAGACCTCAGGCACGGTGACGGGATGCGCCGTGTCGTGGTGCTGCGCCAGCAGGTGAGAGCCGAACACGCCCAAAGGCGTGCTGGCGGAAAAACGCAGGAGTCCGGCCCGGCATGGCCGCGCGGACGAGAGAGTCGATTTCTTCATTCTTATAATGTTCTGCCTGACATCCCGCCCCGCCGTTCTCGACGGTAGGGGCCGACCCCATTCTAGCGGCTGCGCAAGGGGTGGGTAGGGGCTGGAGGGCTTTTTTACTTTTCGATACATGCGGACAGGGCGATATCACGTATGCATGTGTTGGTACGTCACAACAAGCGCGCCTGTGCCAGGGCCCTATTGCTTCGAGGAATGTAGAATCGACGGGAATAAAAAAGCCCGCGGAGGGGGCCGCGGGCAAAGACCACTTCAAAAGTGGAGAGAGAGAAAAACTGGAATTCACTATAGGTTCCAGCCCCCGCGTTCGCTTCGACTCTTACAATTGCTTACCAAGCTAGCAAAACCGTAACAGGCCTTTACGAAAAGCTGTTGTCATGTATGCATGAGCACATGGTTTGGCCTGCTTCGGAGCAGCCCTCGGCGTTCGGGTTTATACTGGACTTGCGCTATCTCATGTGTGCCGGCCACGGCATGACGAGAGCATCAGCGTTCACATCGGGTGATCCATGGGCTCCACTTTCAAGAATTCCTGTCTCGTCGGCCTGGGCGTCATTGCCGGGGTCGCGGCCACCATGCAGTTTTCGGCGCTGGCCCAGAAGCCGGTCGAGGCCGGCATGCCGATGGCCGAGCTGCGCCAGCTGGCCGACGTCTATGGCGTCATCAAGTCCACCTATGTCGAACCGGTCGAGGACCGCGCCCTGCTGTCGGAAGCGATTTCCGGCATGGTGGCCTCGCTCGACCCGCACTCGGCCTACCTCGACCCGCGCGCCTACCGCGAGCTGCGCGAAGGCACCGAAGGCCGCTTCGTCGGCCTGGGCATCGAGATTTCCGAGAGCGAGGACGGTTTCGTCGAAATCGTCGCCCCGATCGAGGACTCCCCCGCCTGGCATGCCGGCATCAAGGAAGGCGACCTGATCACCCAGATCGACGGCCATCCGGTGCAGGGCCTGCCGATCGACGACGCCATCAAGCGCATGCGCGGCGAGCCGGGCACCAAGGTCACACTCACCATCGCGCGCAAGGACAGCCCTGCCCCGCTGCGCTTTACCATCGCGCGCGGCGAAATCGTCCAGAAAAGCGTCAAGGCCAAGATGGTGGAGCCGGGCTATGCCTGGCTGCGCGTGGCCCAGTTCCAGGAACCGACCGTGGACGACATGGCGGCCAAGCTGCAGGCCCTGTACCGCGACAACCCGGACATGAAGGGCCTCGTGCTCGACCTGCGCAACGATCCGGGCGGCCTGCTGCAGGGCGCGATCGGCGTCGCCGCGGCCTTCCTGCCGAAGGACGCCGAGATCGTCTCGACCAATGGCCAGCTGCCGGACTCGCGCCAGCGCTTCTACGGCCGCCCCGAGTTCTACATGCTGCGCAGCGGCGCCGATCCGCTGGCCAGCCTGCCGCCCGCCTTCAAGAAACTGCCGATGGTGGTGCTGGTGAACACCGGCTCGGCCTCGGCCTCCGAAATCGTGGCCGGCGCGCTGCAGGACTACCGCCGCGCCACCATCCTCGGCAGCCAGACCTTCGGCAAGGGCTCGGTACAGACCATCCGCCCGATCGGGCGCGACGCCGCCGTCAAGCTGACCACCGCGCGCTACTACACCCCGGCCGGGCGCTCGATCCAGGCGCGCGGCATCGTGCCCGACTTCCCGGTCGACGAAACGGCCGATGGCGATGGTCTGAATGCGCTGCGCATGCGCGAAGCCGACCTCGAACGGCATTTGTCGAACGACCGCGACAAGGAATCCGCCACGCGCCAGGAAGACATCGACGAGCAGATGCGCCTGTGGGCCGATGCGCGCGAGCGCAAACCGGTCGACTACGGCAGCGCCGACGACTTCCAGCTGGCCCAGGCCCTGCGCCACCTCAAGGGCGAGAAGGTGCAGCTGTCCAAGCGCGCGGGAGCGGCCGGAGCCACGCTCGCGCAGGGGCACTGAGCTCTTTGCAGACAGGTCAAGCTTGTCAATTCCGCCAATTCCCAGCCCCCGCATGAGCGTGTAGAATCGGCGCATCTTCCGGAAACCCCGGTTATTTCCTTTGAAAGTTTGAAAATGAAACCTGTCGTGATCAGCGGCACCGGCCTGTTTACGCCGCCGTATTCCATCTCCAACGATGAGCTGGTAACGGCCTACAACGCCTACGTCGACCTGTACAACCAGGAACACGCCGCCGCGATCGCCGCCGGCGAGGCCACTGCGCTGGAACATTCGAGCAGCGCCTTCATCGAAAAAGCTTCCGGCATCAAGTCGCGCTACGTGATGGAGAAGGAAGGCATCCTCGACCCGGCCCACATGACCGCGCGTATCCCGGAACGCAGCGACGAGCAGGTCTCGCTGCAGGCCGAGATGTGCGTGGCCGCTGCGCGCGAAGCGCTGGACCGCGCCGGCAAGCAGCCGTCCGACATCGACATGGTGCTGGTGGCCTGCTCGAACATGCAGCGCCCCTACCCGGCAATGGCGGTCGAAGTCCAGGATGCCCTCGGCATCGACGGCTTCGGCTTCGACATGAACGTGGCCTGCTCCTCGGCCACCTTCGGCATCCAGACCGCGGTCGACGCGGTGCGCAGCGGCCGTGCGCGCGCCGTGCTGATGCTGAACCCGGAAATCACCAGCGGCCACCTGAACTTCCGCGACCGCGACAGCCACTTCATTTTCGGGGACGCCTGCACCGCCGTGATCGTCGAAGCCGCGGACACCGCGACCAGCCGCCACCAGTGGGAAATCCTGGACAGCAAGCTCAAGACCAAGTTCTCGAACAACATCCGCAACAACTTCGGTTTCATGAATCGCTTCGACGAAGCGGGCATCGGCGCGCCGGACAAGCTGTTCCGCCAGCAGGGCCGCAAGGTGTTCAAGGAAGTGTGCCCGATGGCAGCGGAGACGATCGCCGACACCGTGAAGAACGCCGGCCTCGAGATCAAGGACGTGTCGCGCTACTGGCTGCACCAGGCCAACCTGAACATGAACCAGCTGATCGCGCGCACCCTGCTGGGCCGCGAAGCGGAGCCGAACGAAGCGCCGGTGATCCTCGACACCTACGCCAACACTTCGTCAGCAGGGTCGATCATTGCGTTCCACAAGTACCAGGACGACCTGCCGGCGGGATCGAATGGCGTGATCTGCTCGTTCGGCGCCGGCTACTCGATCGGCTGCGTGGTGGTGCGCAAGAAGTAAGCTGTCGCTTTCATCCTGCGTGGCTCGGACTCGCGCGCAGTGGATTGGGACGTCGCAAGCGGTCGTGACAGTATTGGGCCAGGCGGTACACCTGGCTCAAGGGCTGCTTGTGCAAACCCAGGCGGACGATCGATGCGGTCTGCGACTTGTAGTGTTCCTTGAACACCTGCTCATGGCTCTGCTGGTTTCCGCTATACACGCTGTACTCGAGTCCGAGCTGGTCGTGTCCGCTGACGAAACGGTGCGGATGACCCGACAGGATACGCTGGATGGCTACCGTGTAGGGCACTGGCCCCGTCAAGCGTAGGACACCGTTCTTCCCGGCTTCGTGCAAGAACGGATCGTACTTGCCGAGATTGAACAAGACCTGCTCGATCACGGCTCTGAGGAAGGGATGCCCAGGGGCGCAGAAGATGTGCCATTGCTGGTACTCGCCTCCGGGGATATGGCGCAAATCGTGCAATTCGCCCCAGGCCGTAAACTGTCCATCCGCGGTGCGCCATTGCGACAGGATAAATTGGTCCTCAGAGCGGATCAGTTCGTCCAGGGGCCGGGTCGCTCGGCTCTTGATGTCCAGGTAGACGCCGCCCATCTTGTACATGAGCAGATACCGAAACAGATCGGCGCGCGCAGCGCCGTATCTGGGGTGAATGCGCTGGAAAGCATCCAACACATGGGGCGGATAGTGGCGGACCAGGAAATCACTGATATCGTCGTCGTCGTAAAAACGATATTCCCACTCCGGGTTCAAGGCACGCAGATGATCGACGTTCTCCTGCAGGATCGGCGGTAACTCGCGTCCCTGAAAGGCCGGACGTATGCCGATCTGGTGGATAACGCGTGGGATGGTTTTGCCAGCGGGAAGCTCCTGCACCAATTCTTTGTTCGGAGGAGTATTCAGCTGGGGTATCAATAGCCGCTTGATCTGCATGGTCGGCGCACCGGAATTGTAAATTAATTAAGTTACAAATCTAGCACGGTCGAGTCACGCAACTTGTTTCATTACGAGTAATCAATAAATCGTAAATAATAGAAAGCCAGCCCGTGGGCGCAAGTCGCTTGGACGGGAAATGGACTACGAACCAGCCATCCTGTCGGGGGCTTTGATATACAGGAAGTTATCGCCGGGTAGCCAGTGCTCTTGATACTGATCGGCGAGGCATGGGTTGTGCGCCGTCAGCAAGAAAATGAGCCCTTTACCGTTCAGGTCCTGCTCAATTGTTTTGGGCATAGCCCTGCAGGTGGACAGCATGTCGGCGATCGCGCGCTGACGCTCGCGGTGTTCCGGCGCGGCATATCCCTTGACGCTGGTGACAATGAAGGCCGGATCCATCGAATAGCCTACCTGGACTGGCCCTTCATAAACATATTGCGGGATCCGGATAAAGGGAACGACGGGTTCATTCACGTTGGTCACCATAGCGACAGTACGCTTGTCGATTCCATGTTGCTTGGAAATCTCGTCGATCGACTCGCCCAACTCGCTACGAACAAGGAATGCGCTCTCGTCCATCACAGGCGTCTCCCCCATCCTTGGCCTGCGATCTGCCAACTGGAAGATGACGAGCACGATCGACCCCAGCACGAGTGCGGACAATGCCCAGCTGCGGCGCAAGGCGCCGGCATGATCGGGACCCGAGGGTAGCAATGCGCTGGCAGCGTGAAACAGCAGCAGGATGTTCGCCCCATACAGGAATTTGTACTGGATATCGGCAGGCAACTTGAACAATACGAACAGCACTGCCAGGCAAAGCAGCGCCAGCAGGGTCAGGAGCCACTCGAGCCTGGGTTGCTTCCTGATCGCGACGTAGGCAAACAGCGCCAGCAATCCGATCGACAGGCCGACATTGATTACGCCGATCACCAGCCGCTTCGGCTCGAGCAGGATGCCGAGCCCGCTCCCTGCCTTGTCTACGCCAAGGTAGCCCATCGTCAGCAGCAGGCTCAGTGCAACGAGCACGGGCGAGATGCAGGCGAGGAGCGCAGCGGGTGGCCGTTGGCGCAGTAAGGGAACGGCCTGGCGCAGCGCCATCATCCCGCTGAACAGGACGGCGACCGGCCCGAGTGCCGGATAGGTGACGCAGGCCTGTACGCCGAAATAGGTTTCCAGCATTCGGAGACCCTCCTTCCCGCGGCCCTGGAGCAGCACGCAGAGATACTGCAGCGACAGCGACATCAGGCCGACGGTCATCGCGTCGATGTGCCGGTGCTTGGCAATCAGGGGAACGCTGCGGTTTTCGATGTAGATGTACAGGCCCGACTCCTGCAGGAGCAGCGTGGACAGGTACACCAGGGCGCCGGACGAGAGCATGAGGAATGCAATGATTAGCGCGTTCTGGAACTGTCCGCTGTCCTTCTTCACCGTACGCAGCCAGATATGCAGGCTGCCCGCCCACACGAAGATCGAGAGAATATTGAAGGCCGGGTAGGTCAGGGTCGGCGACAGGTCGAGCATCCTGCTGATGGCGGCCAGCGGCAGCAGACCGAAGAAAGGATAGGAGAGCGCTTTCCCAAAATAGCCCAGGTCAGCGCCGCCATTGCCCAGCGCCGAATAGAGGGCTTCCAGCTGCAACAGGTGGTGCCATCCGAAGATCCTGAGTTCCGGGTCGGCAAACCACAGGAACACGAGCGGCGCGCCGATCAGGCCAGTCGCCACCAACGGGCCAAGGAATTCGGCGATCTCCCCCGCCGCCATGCGTGCTTGTGTCCTGCCGATGCCGTATGCAAGGGCAATGCAGGCCAGGTGCAGGACCATCAGCAGCGCTCCTGCACCCGGACGGGCGATCAGGAGCATGGACTCCGCTACCAGGACCAGAGGCCAGGCGCCAAGCACCATCAGGATCCGCATCGATCCGGTGGCTGCGGAGCCGAGGCGGACGATGAGCCATGTGACCGACAGCGACGAGACGACGATAGCGAGTTGAAAGAGGTCCATCTGACGGGAAGGCGCATGCGCCGCGGGTTAATGAATTGCTGATTCTATGAGCAGATTGTCAAATCTGAAATAATTTTGACGGCACGTTTTCACAGGCGCGCCGCCAGCTCCGCACCCTCCCGAATCGCCCTTTTCGCATCCAGCTCCGCCGCCAGCGCGGCCCCGCCGATCTTGTGGAAGCGTGGCCCGCCTGTGGTCCCTTCCGCCGGCATCAGCTCCGCCAGGCTCTCCTGCCCCGCGCAGATCACCACGTTGTCCACCGCCAGGAGGCGCGCTTCGCCGCCCACCGTGATGTGCAGGCCCGCGTCGTCGATGCGCTCGTACTGCACCCCCGCCAGCATCTGTACGCCGTTGCGCACCAGGGTTGCGCGGTGCACCCAGCCCGAGGTCTTGCCCAGGCTAGAGCCCGGACGGGTGGTCTTGCGCTGCAGGAGCCAGACTTCGCGCGGGGGATGCGGCTTCACCGGCGACGCCAGCCCGCCCGGCGCGCTTGACGCGGGATCGACGCCCCACTCCGCCATCCAGTGCGCAGCCGGCACCGGCAGCGGCACCTTTGGGTCGTGCACCAGGAATTCGCCCATGTCGAAGCCGATGCCGCCGGCGCCGATGATGGCCACGCGCCGGCCTACCTGCTTCCCGTCGCGCAGCACGTCGAGGTAGCTCAGTACCTTGGGGTGCCCGATGCCGGGGATGTTCGGGTGACGCACCGTGATGCCGGTGGCGACGATTACCTCGTCGTAGCCACCCGCCAGCAGTTCTTCGCGGCTTACGCGCCGTCCCAGGCGCACGTCGACTTTCGCCAACGCCAGCTTGCGCCCGAAGTAGCGGATGGTCTCGGCGAACTCCTCCTTGCCCGGCACGCGCATGGCCACGTTGAACTGGCCGCCGATGCGTTCACTCGCATCGAACAGGGTTACCTGGTGGCCGCACTCGGCCGCGACTAGCGCCGCCGACAGCCCGGCCGGGCCGGCGCCGACCACCGCCACCCGGCGTGGACGCGCGCTCTTCCGGTACCTAAGTTCGGTCTCGTGGCAGGCGCGCGGATTGACCAGGCAGCTGGCGCGCTTGTTGGAGAAGGTGTGGTCGAGGCAGGCCTGGTTGCAGGCGATGCAGGTGTTGATCTCGTCGGCGCGGCCGCCGGCCGCCTTGGCGACCCAGTCGGCATCGGCAAGGAAGGGCCGCGCCATCGACACCAGGTCGGCGTCGCCCTGCGCCAGCAGGCTTTCCGCATCGCCGGGCATGTTGATGCGGTTCGAGGCCACCACCGGGATCTTCACTTCGGCGCGCAGGCGCCGCGCCACCTGGGCAAAGGCGGCGCGCGGCACCGAGGTGACGATGGTGGGCACGCGCGCTTCGTGCCAGCCGTAGCCAGTGTTGAGGATGGTGACGCCGGCCGCTTCCAGCGCTTTCGCTACCGCCACCACCTCGTCCCAGGTATTGCCGCCTTCGACCAGGTCGAGCACCGAGTGGCGGTACATCAGGATGAAGTCGGGGCCGACCTCCGCACGGATGCGGCGCACCACCTCGAGCGGCAAACGCATGCGGTTCTCGATGCTGCCGCCCCAGTCGTCCGTGCGCTTGTTGGTGCGCGCGCACAGGAACTGGTTCAGCAGATAGCCTTCGCTGCCCATCACCTCGACGCCATCGTAGCCCGCCATCTTGGCCAGCTTCGCGCAGCGCGCGTAAGAAGCGATGGTGACCTCGATGCCGGCGGCGTCGAGCGCCTTCGGCTTGAACTTCGAGATCGGCGACTTGATGCTGGATGCCGACACCACGAAGGGCTGGTAGCCGTAGCGCCCCGCGTGCAGGATCTGCAGCAGGATCTTGCAGCCCTCCTCGTGCACGGCGCGGGTAACGCGCCGGTGGTTGGGCACGTCGCCGAGGAAGTTCAGGGTGCCCCCGAAAGGCAGCAGCCAGCCCTGGCGATTTGGCGAGATGCCGCCGGTGACGATCAGGCCGGCGCCGCCGCGCGCGCGTTCGCGGTAGAAGGCGGCCAGCTTGCCGTAGTTGTAGAAGCGGTCTTCGAGCCCGGTGTGCATGGAGCCCATGATCACGCGGTTCTTCAGCGTGGTGAACCCGAGGTCGAGCGGTGCGAGGAGATGAGGATAAAGTGGATGCGTCATCACGGCATTACACCGTGATTTCGTGGAGGCGTGGTTCTAAACGCTGGCTGCTGCGTTCAGACCAGGTGGCTTTCGCGATCGCGCAGTTCGGCGAAGGCTTCGATGCTGCCGATGTTCACGGTGACCGGGCGCAGGACGGCGTTCGGCGACATCGAGCGCCAGGCGAACTGCCATTCCTGTTCCTGGGCCTGGGCGGTGCCCTTGGTAAAGGCGGCGCCGAGACGCGAGCGCTCGCCGTATTCGACCGGGCCGTCGATGCCGGCCCAGTCAGGCAGGGTACGCTGCACCGCGCGGTGCAGGCGTTCGCCGAACAGTTCGGTGTTGTGGATCACCAGGCAGCTGTCGGCGGGCCCGAGCACGTCGAACAGGCGCTTGTCCCAGACGGTCGAAAACGACACGGTCAGGAAGAAGCCGGCGGGCACCAGGCGGAACTGGCCGCGCAGCGCGGCTTCCAGTTCGGCGCGCTGCGCGTAGCGGTGGAGGGTCGGAGGGCGTTGGTAGTCGTGCATGCTGTACTCGATCATTCGGTGGGCGCAGGCTGGCGCGGCTGCTGGAGGGACAGCGTGTGCTGCATGCGCATGAAGCGCGAGGCAATGAGGATCTCGCGCAGGAAGTAGACGAAGCTGCTGATCAGGCCCATCATCGCGAACACGAAGAGGCCGGCGATGTACTGGTCCAGCGGCAGGTTGGTGGTGTCGCCCAGGAACAGCATCGCAATCACCAGGCAGACCATCAGGCCGCAGCCGGTGCTGGAAGTGATCGCCGTGTTGATCAGGTGCGAGCGGGTGTACAGGGTTTCGAGTTCGGCCGATTCCTCGGTGTTGGGCCGCACCTTGAGGCGGTCTTCCAGCACCCGGGTGCGATCGATGATGCGGGCCAGCCGGTTGGTCAGCACGGTCAGCTTGGTTGCCACGCCAGTCAGCAGGAAGACCGGCGCGATCGCCAGCTGGATGACGTGGCCGATGTCGCTGATCTGGATATTCATGGGTGCTGAAGTCTTGTTGTAGGTCTGGACATAGTGTAGCAGCCGCGGCGCGCGACCGGCACCCCGCGCCCCTCAATCAAAGCGGCCGTGGCGCTTGAACTGCTCGGTCGCGTTCACCAGGGCGCGCGCGATGCCGGTTTCCAGGGCGCCGTGGCCGCCGTCGGGAATCATGTGCAGCTTCGCGCCGGGCCAGGCCTGGTGCAGGCGCCAGGCCGAGAGCGGCGGGCAGATCACGTCGTAGCGGCCCTGCACGATGGTGGCCGGCAGGTGGGCGATGCGCCCGATGTCGCGCACCAGCTGGTCTTCTTCCAGGAAGGCGCCGTGCAGCATGTAGTGCGACTCGAGACGTCCCACGCCGAGGTCGAGTGCATCGGACGAGGGTTCGTCCGGCTGCGGCAGCAGGAACACGCGGCGCCCCTCGAAGCGGCTCCAGGCGCGCGCCGCCGGCCAGTAGACCTCGGGATCGGCGCATAGCAGGCGCTCGGCGTAGGCCTTGAGCAGGTCGCCGCGCTCGGCCACCGGAATCGGCGCCACGAATTCCTCGTACAGCTCCGGGTAGAACCACTTGATGCCGTTGATGAACCAGTCGACCTCGGCGTGCGTGCACAGGAAGATCCCGCGCAGCACGAAGCCAAGGCAACGCTCGGGATGGGCCTGGCCGTAGGCCAGCGCCAGCGTCGAGCCCCAGGAGCCGCCGAACACCAGCCACTGCCGGATGCCGAACATCTGGCGCAGGCGCTCGATGTCCTCGATCAGCAGCTGCGTGGTGTTGTTGCGCCATTCGCCCAGGGGCGTCGACTTGCCGGCGCCGCGCTGGTCGAACAGGATCACGCGGTAGGCGCTCGGGTCGAAGAAGCGGCGGTGCTGCGGCGACAGGCCGGCGCCCGGCCCGCCATGCAGGAACAGGACCGGTATGCCGTTGGGGTTGCCGACTTCTTCCCAGTAGATCGTGTGCAGCTCGTCGACGGCGAGCATGCCGTGGCGGAGGGGCTGGATCGGCGGGAACAGCGACGGCGGCGTGGCGGGCATGGGACTCTACTCGGTCGGGGTGAGAAGCCGATTGTAGCCTACCATTACGCCGTTTCAGAAGAAGGTGTTCAGCCCTTCGAGCACGGTGTAGCCGTCGTCCACCGCCAGCAGCAGCTGCCACTTGTCGAAGGTCGTGCAGGGGTGCGAGATGCCGCAGCCGAGCAGGTCGCCGACCTGCAGGCTGTCGCGGATGTCGCCCTCCGGCAGGCGCAGGTAGGCGTGCTGGTCGTTCATCTTGACGATCTCGCAGCCGGGCGGCAGCTCTCTTGGCAGTCCATCGCTGCCGGGACGGTGGGAGAACAGCGGCGTCGGCAGCGCTTCGTCATAGGAGGCGTCGCGCTTGCCCATGGTGAGGATGGCCAGGCCCGGCTCGGGACGCGACTGCACGATGCTCCAGACTTCCAGCGCCGGGCGCAGGCCTTCGGCATGCGCGTCGTGCGCCTCGCGCGCATCCAGCTGGGCCAGCAGGCGTTTATAAGAGCCGTGATCGCTGGTGAGGTAGCAGCCGCTGCGCAGCACGGCGCGCGCCGGGCGCGACAGGCCCTCGACGCCGGCGAAGCCGCGCGCCACCAGGTCGAAGTAGGCGGAGCCGCCGGCCGTCAGCAGGATCTCGGCGGCGCCGAACAGGCCTTCGGCGTCCGCCACTTCGACCAGGTCCACCAGCTCGGCCAGGAAGGCCTTGACGGCGCGGATATCGGCTTCGCGGTCCTGCGTCACCAGCAAGCCTTCGTAGCCTTCGAAGCCGGCCAGCACCAGGCCATCGGCAGTGGCAATGGCGCGCGCCACGGCCAGCGCCGCTTCCGGCGTGCGGCAGCCGGCGCGTTTTCCCGCCAGGCCGAGTTCGACCAGCACCGGCAGCGGACGCGCCAGGCCGCGCGCCGTGACCGCCTGCGCCAGGCGCGCCACGCCCTCGAGCGAATCGGCCAGCACGAAGCACTCGAAGTCGGGATCCTCATGCAGCAGGGCCAGCACGGCCTCAATGTCGGCGCGCGCCACCAGCTGGTTGGCCAACAGCACGCGGCGCACATTGAAGCGATGCGCCACCTGGATCTGGGTGGCGCTGGCCAGCGTGATGCCCCAGGCGCCATTGGCCAGCTGGGCCGCGAACAGCTGCGGGCTCATGGTGGTCTTGCCGTGCGGCGCCAGCGTCACGCCATGACGCGCGCAGAAAGCCTTCATCCAGGCCAGGTTGTGCTGCAGCGCCGAGGCTTTCAGGACCGCGACCGGGAAGGAGGTGTCGCCGCGCAGCACGTTCCAGCCCTGGATGCCGAGCGCGCCCTGGCGCAAGGGCTCGGTGATCGGCAGGCCCTTGGTGCCGGGCAGTAGCAATTGTTCGTCGAGGCTGGACAGGGCGAGGCCGTCGCGGGGCAAGGTGTGCATGGTTTTATCGGGTAGAAAGAAGCTTGCGTCTATTGTACCGAGGCCGGGGCAGGCGAAAAAAAAGCACCGCCGCAGCGGTGCTCTTCCTGGCATCAGGCCAGGGCCATCACTGCATGTGCTGGCCGCCGTTGATCGCGATGTTGGCGCCGGTCACGAACGCCGCTTCTTCCGACGACAGGTAAGCGACCAGGCCGGCGACTTCTTCCGGCTTGCCCAGGCGGCCCATCGGGATTTGCGGGATGATCTTGGTTTCCAGCACTTCGCTCGGGATGTCCATGACCATCTTGGTGCCGATATAGCCCGGCGAAATGGTGTTCACGGTCACGCCCTTGCGCGCCACTTCATAGGCCAGGGCCTTGGTGAAGCCGTGCATGCCGGCCTTGGCGGCCGAATAGTTGGTCTGGCCGAAGGCGCCCTTCTGGCCGTTGACCGAGGAGATGTTGATGATCCGGCCCCAGCCGCGCTCGACCATGCCGTCGCAGACCGGCTTGGTCATGTTGAACACGGAATCCAGGTTGGTCTTCATGACCGCATCCCAGTTCGGCTTGTCCATTTTCTTGAAGGTCATGTCGCGGGTGATGCCGGCGTTGTTGACCAGGACGTCGACCGGGCCGACTTCCTGCTCGACCTGGCGCACGCAGGCCTGGGCCGAATCGTAGTCCGAGACGTCGCAGGGATAGGCCCGGAAGTCGAAGCCCTGCTCTTTCATCTGGCCCAGCCAGCTTTCCGCCTTCTTGTTCCCCGGCGAATACGTCGTGACAACCTTGTAACCCAAGGCGGCCAGCTTGATGCACACCGCTTCGCCCAGGCCGCCCATGCCGCCCGTTACCAATGCTACTCGTGCCATTGTCTTCTCCAGTTTTATTGTCTTCACTTCGCTCAGAACAAGGCAGCCGCGCCGGCTGCCCCTGCAGACCTCAGTCGCGCTCGACCGCCAGCGCCACGCCCATGCCGCCGCCGATGCACAGGCTGGCCAGCCCGCGCTTGGCGTCGCGGCGCACCATCTCGTGCAGCAGGCTGACCAGCACGCGGCAGCCGGAGGCGCCGATCGGGTGGCCCAGCGCGATCGCGCCGCCGTTCACGTTGATCTTCGACGTATCCCAGCCCATTTCCTTGTTCACCGCGATGGCCTGGGCGGCAAACGCCTCGTTGATTTCCATCAGGTCGATGTCCTGGTGGGTCCAGCCGGCCTTTTTCAGGCACAGCTGGGTAGCCGAGACCGGGCCCATGCCCATGATCGACGGGTCCAGGCCGGCCGAGGCGTAGGCCTTGATGCGCGCCAGCGGGGTCAGGCCGAGTTCCTTGGCCTTGGAGGCGCTCATCATGATCACGGCGGCGGCGCCGTCGTTGATGCCGGAGGCGTTGCCGGCGGTGACGGTGCCTTCCTTGTTGAAGGCCGGGCGCAGGCTGGACAGTGCTTCCAGGGTCGAGCCGTGCTTCGGATATTCGTCGGTATCGAAGATGGTCGGGCCTTTTTTCGACGGAATCTCGACCGGGATGATCTCGTCCTTGAACTTGCCCGCTTTTTGGGCAGCTTCGGCCTTGAGCTGCGACTGCAGCGCGAATTCGTCCTGCTCGGCGCGCGACACCTCGTACTTGCGCGCGACGTTCTCGGCGGTCACGCCCATGTGGTACTGGTTGTAGACGTCCCACAGGCCGTCCACGATCATGGTGTCGACCAGCTTGGCGTCGCCCATGCGGAAGCCGTCGCGCGAACCATTCAGCACGTGCGGCGAGGCGCTCATGTTTTCCTGGCCGCCGGCGATGACGATCTGGGCGTCGCCGCATTTGATGGCCTGGGCCGCCAGGTGGGTGGCTTTCAGGCCGCTGCCGCAGACCATGTTGATGGTTTGCGCCGGCACCATGTCGGGCAGCCCGCCCTTGATGACGGCCTGGCGCGCCGGGTTCTGGCCGGCGCCGGCGGTGAGCACCTGGCCCATGATGACCTCGCTGACCGAGGCGGGGTCGATGCCGGTTTTGGCCAGCAGCTGTCGGATCACATGCGCGCCGAGCTCGGCGGCAGGGATCTTGGCCAGTGTGCCGCCGAACTTACCGACCGGCGTGCGGCCAGCGGCCACGATGACGACGTCTTCCATGTTGATCTCCCTGGGGTCCCGGCTGTGCCGGATGATTGTTGAGACAGCAGACTTGCGAAACCATGCATCTTACGGGGCGTGGTGTGCTGATGTTTGAGCCGAATCAATCTTATCAGTTTACTCACCGATTACAACCGCGTGATAACAGGCAAGTAATCAAGTGTTTGCGCGTATTTTGAACAGCGGCGGCAACACCCATTTCTACTAGGAATCATGCGTACGTAACTGTCCTTTCGGTCAAATTTCACAGTAGAATGCACGAGCGCAACGCCAACCAGACTGTTTATGCCGAAAAACCCGACCTCGCTGCCCATCGAAATCAAGATCTCCACGGTCGTCGCCATCTCGACGATCCTGCATTCGGCCGACCCGGCCGTGATCGATGCGGCCCTGCACCAGATGACCGGCGGGGTGTCGGACTTCTTCGAGGACGAGTTCGCGGTGATCGACATCGCCGCCATCGCCCATGAAGCCCCGGCGATCGACTGGCCGGCCCTGGTGAGCTTGCTGAAGAAATACCGGTTGAACGCGGTGGCCGTGCGCGGCGCCGGCCCGGAGATGGCGGACGCGATCCGTGCCCACGGCCTGTCGCTGGACGACGGCTCGAGCGGCGTGCGTGCGCCGGAGCACAAGGAAGCGCAGGAAGCGCCGGCGTCAAGCCCGGTGGCCGAGCCGACCCCGGCGCCCACCC
>NZ_LR733275.1:3315616-4333833 GCF_902506415.1 Massilia sp. 9I
GCCCACCCCGGCCCCGACGGCGGCCCCGGCCGCGCCGGCTCCCCTGTCGACCATGATCATCGACACCCCGGTACGCGCCGGCCAGCGCATCTATGCGCGCGGCAGCGACCTGATCATTACCGCGGTGGTCAACAATGGCGCGGAAATCATCGCCGACGGCAGCATCCACGTGTATGCGCCGCTGAACGGCCGGGCCCTGGCGGGCGCATCCGGTAACCCGGAGGCGCGCATCTTCGCCCTGTCGATGCAGCCGGAACTGGTGTCGATCGCGGGCGTGTACCGCACCTTCGACGATGGGTTCCCGAACGACCTGACGCGCCAGCCGGCGCAAATCCGGCTGGTCGGCGACCGCCTCGATATATCATCGCTGGCGCCGGCGTCGCGTGCTTGATCACCCATAGACCGCAGATACTGCTAGAACTGTAAAGGACCTTTTTGTGGCACGAATTATTGTTGTGACGTCCGGCAAGGGCGGTGTGGGCAAAACCACTTCGAGCGCGAGCTTTTCCTCCGGCCTGGCCCTGCGCGGCCACAAGACCGCGGTCATCGACTTCGACGTCGGCCTGCGTAACCTCGACCTGATCATGGGCTGCGAGCGTCGCGTGGTCTATGACCTGATCAACGTGATCAACGGCGAGGCGACCCTGAACCAGGCCCTGATCAAGGACAAGCACACCGACAACCTGTTCATCCTGCCGGCCTCCCAGACCCGCGACAAGGATGCGCTGAGCGAAGACGGCGTCGAGCGCGTGCTGAACGACCTGGTGCAGATGGGCTTCGAATTCATCATCTGCGATTCGCCGGCCGGCATCGAGCACGGCGCGCTGATGGCCCTGACCTTCGCCGACGAAGCGATCATCGTGACCAACCCGGAAGTCTCCTCGGTGCGCGACTCCGACCGCATCCTCGGCATCATCCAGGCCAAGTCGCGCCGCGCCCAGAGCGGTTCGGAGCCGGTCAAGGAGCACCTCCTGATCACCCGCTACTCGCCGAAGCGCGTGGACGCGGACGAAATGCTGTCCTACCAGGACGTGCAGGAAATCCTGCGCATCCCGCTGATCGGCATCATCCCGGAATCGGAATCGGTGCTGCACGCATCGAACCAGGGCAACCCGGCGATCCACTTCAAGGGCACCGACGTGGCCGAGGCCTACGAAGACGTGATCGCCCGCTTCCTGGGCGAAGACCGCCCGCTGCGTTTCACGACCTACGAAAAGCCGGGCCTGTTCTCGCGCATCTTTGGAGCCAAGTGATATGCCAATCCTAAACTTCCTCTTTCCCAAAAAAGAGAAGAGCGCGACAGCGGCCAAGGAACGCCTGCAGATCATCATCGCGCGCGAGCGCACCAACCGCGCCGGCCCGGACTTCCTGCCGGCCCTGCACCGCGAGCTGATCGAAGTGATCTCGAAGTACACCAAAGTCAGTGCGGACGACATCAAGATCTCGCTCGATCGCCAGGGCAACCTGGAAGTGCTGGATGTGAACGTGGTGCTGCCGGACGCCTGATGTCGCCGGCTTGATAAACAAATGCCCGCTTCGAGCGGGCATTTGTTTATATAGAGCGTGGTTCAGACCGGGGCCGTCCCCATGTCGATCACGCGCGCCTTCTGCAGCTCGCGCGCCACCTTGGCGCAGGCGTCCACGTGCTGGTAGCCCATCTTGCGGAATAGCGCGAAGCCGATCGCCGCCGACGCCACCTGCCCCGCGATCGGCACCACCTTGGTCACCGTCTTGGCCGCGATCTTGATCCCTGCTTTCTTGAACAGCTGCAGCACCAGGGTCCTGGTCACCAGTTTACCCACGAGCATGCCGCCGACCGAGGCCGCCGCCTGGTAGGCCAGCACCCGCATGCGCGGATGGAGGCGCTCGATCTGCTGCTGGCTCAGGCCGAATTCCTTGTTGACCTCTTCCACCAGCACCGTGAAGGTGGTCAGGTCCGACACGATGTCGATACCCGGCAAGGGCACCGCCGCCACCCCGGCCGAGACCAGGGCGCGCTTGCGCACCATCTCGCGGCAGCGCTCGCGCGCCACCTCGATCTCGGCGCCGCTCACCGGCTCCAGTTTGGAGTCTGTTGCCACCACGTCTCTTTTTTTGCGTCGAAACAACATTATCGCCTCCCATTCACATCGTCAGCACAAGTGTAACGCCCTCTGGCATTTCGCCTTAACACAACAGATGAAAGTTCCCAGAAGCAAATTCGTTATTTTTCCATAGCGCTATTTTGTGAAAGTCTGCTATATTCGGTTTAACTCTTGTAGGAGGCTTCCTACATGGGCAACCTTAACAGTAGATGTCCTATGAAGATCGCCGTTCTTGAGCAAGACCGCAGCCAGGCGGAACTGATTTGCCAGGTGCTGACCGCAGCCGGGCATACCTGTCACGCCTACGACAGCGCCAAGGAATTTCTCGCGCAGGTCCGCAAGGAAAACGCGGACATGCTCGTGATGGATTGGAACGTGCCCGACCTGGAAGGCGCTGAAGTGCTGCGCCGCGCCAAGGAAAAGCTGGCGTCGAGCGCGCCGACCATTTTCCTGGTCGGTAACAATGCCGAGGACGACATCATTGCCGGCGTCACCGCAGGCGCCGACGACTACCTGGTCAAGCCGCTGCGCCGCGGCGAACTGGTGGCCCGTGTCTCGGCCCTGCTGCGCCGCGCCTACCCGTCGCAGAACAGCGCCGAGCAGCTGCAGTTCGGCCCCTTCACTTTTGAGACCCGCCCGGGGCGCCTGCTCAAGGATGGTTCGATCATCGACGTCACCCAGAAGGAATTCTCGCTGGCGCTGCTGTTCTTCCGTAACATCGGCCGCCCGCTGTCGCGCGCCTACATCCACGAATCGGTGTGGGTGCGCGATACCGACGTGCCGTCGCGCACGATGGACACCCACGTCTCGCGCGTACGCAACAAGCTCAGCCTGCGCCCGGAGAACGGTTTCCGCCTGGTGCCGGTCTACAGCTACGGTTACCGCTTGGAAAAACTCGGCGCCTAATAGTATTGCGCTAACAGAGGTGGCCGGCCCCGGCCGTCCTCTGAAACCCTGCTCGCGTAAGGGTATAATGGGTGCAACCCCGTCGACCCTGTCCCACCATGCAACTGCTTGCCGTTGGCCTGAACCACACCACCGCACCGGTCTCGCTGCGCGAGCAGCTGGCGCTCGCGCCTGACCAGCTCGGCAAGGCGGTGCAGGCGGCGCGTAGCTGGTTCGCGCGCCAGGGCTCGACCACCAGCGGCGACGAAGCGGCGATCCTCTCCACTTGCAACCGTACCGAGATGTATGCGGCCAGCGATGTCGCCAATCCGCTCGACGCCTCGGGCCAGTTCCTGGCCCACTACCACGCCCTGAATTTCGCCGAGCTGCGCCCCCATCTCTATATGCTGCCGCAAGACAGCGCGGTGCGCCACGCCTTCCGCGTCGCCTCCGGGCTTGATTCGATGGTGCTGGGCGAACCGCAGATCCTGGGCCAGATGAAGGACGCGGTGCGTACCGCCGAAGAAGCCGGCGGCCTGGGCACCTACCTGCACCAGCTGTTCCAGCGCAGCTTCGCGGTGGCCAAGGAAGTGCGCAGCACCACCGAGATCGGCGCCCACAGCGTGTCCATGGCCGCGGCCGCGGTGCGCCTGTCGCAGCGCATTTTCGACCGCATCGCCGACCAGAACGTGCTGTTCATCGGCGCCGGCGAGATGATCGAACTGTGCGCCGCCCACTTCGCGGCCCACAATCCGAAATCGGTCACCATCGCCAACCGCACCATGGAGCGCGGGCAGGCGCTGGCCGCGCGCTACAACGGCGCGGCGATCCGCCTGGCCGAGCTGCCCGAGCGCCTGCACCAATTCGACATCGTGATCTCCTGCACCGCCTCGACCTTGCCGCTGATCGGCCTCGGGCTGGTCGAGCGCGCGGTCAAGGCGCGCCGCCACCGCCCGATGTTCATGGTCGACCTGGCCGTGCCGCGCGATATCGAGCCGGAAGTCGCGCGCCTGGATGACGTCTTCCTGTACACCGTCGACGACCTCGCGCAGGTGGTGCAGACCGGCATGGAGAGCCGCCAGGCCGCCGTGGCCCAGGCCGAAGCCATCATCGAGACGCGCGTGCAATCCTTCATGCACTGGGTGGGCGACCGCGCCATGGTGCCGGTGATCCGCGACCTGCACGAGTCGAGCGAGGCGCTGCGCCTGGCCGAACTCGAACGCGCGCGCAAACTGCTGGCGCGCGGCGATGATCCCGAGGCCGTGCTGGAAGCACTGTCCAGGGGCCTGGCCGCCAAGTTCCTGCACGGTCCGCAGCAGGCGCTGCACCACGCCCAGGGCGACGAACGCGCGCGCCTGGCCAGCCTGCTGCCCCAGCTGTTCCGCGGCCGCCGTTAGCGGCCCTCCTCCTTTCGTCGTGCGCTTCTCCCTGGAGCGCGTTCCGGCCGCCCCGCGGCTACCAAGACTCTATCGAATCCCATGAAACCATCCATGCTGGCCAAGCTGGACCAACTGGCCAATCGACTCGTCGAACTGGACGAACTCCTGATGTCCGAAGGCGCCACCGCCAACATGGACAGCTACCGCAAGATGACGCGCGAGCACGCCGAGCTGTCGCCGCTGGTCGCCTTGTATAAACAGTACGGCGCCGCGCAGGACGACATCGTGGCGGCGCAAGAGATGGCGCAGGATCCGGAGATGAAGGAGTTCGCGCAGGAGGAAATCGAGGCGGCAAAGGCGCGCCTCGCCGCGCTCGACCTCGAGCTGCAGAAGATGCTGCTGCCGAAGGACGCCAACGACGAGCGCAACATCTTTCTCGAGATCCGCGCCGGCACCGGCGGCGACGAGTCGGCCCTGTTCGCGGGCGACCTGCTGCGCATGTACACCCGCTTCGCGGAGCGCAACCGCTGGCAGGTCGAAGTGGTGTCGGAGTCCGCTTCGGACCTGGGCGGCTACCGCGAAGTCATCGTGCGCATCATCGGCAACGGCGTGTACTCGAAGCTGAAGTTCGAGTCGGGCGGCCACCGCGTGCAGCGGGTGCCGGCCACCGAAACCCAGGGCCGCATCCACACCTCGGCCTGCACCGTGGCCGTGATGCCGGAAGCCGACGAGGTCGAGGACGTGAACATCAACCCGGCCGACCTGCGCATCGACACCTACCGCGCTTCCGGCGCCGGCGGACAGCACATCAACAAGACCGATTCGGCGGTGCGCATCACCCACCTGCCGACCGGGATCGTGGTCGAATGCCAGGACGACCGCAGCCAGCACAAGAACAAGGCGCAGGCCCTCAAGGTGCTGGCGGCGCGCATCAAGGACGTGCAGCTGCGCGAGCAGCAATCGAAGGAAGCGGCCACCCGCAAGAGCCTGATCGGCTCGGGCGACCGCAGCGAGCGGATCCGCACCTACAACTTCCCGCAGGGCCGCCTGACCGACCACCGCATCAACCTGACCTTGTACAAGCTGGATTTCATCATGGATGGCGACCTGACGGAGCTGACCAATGCGCTGGCGGCGGAGCACCAGGCGGAGCTGCTGGCGGCGCTGGGGGATTGATCGGCCGGGTTAAGCAAAGATTAAGTGGCCACACAGGCTTCATGCGAGAATGGCCACCGTCCCGAACAACACCTATAAGAATCCAACGATGCTGCCCTCCAACCGCCAGATCCTGTTCGCCATCTCCTCGATCTGCTTCGCGCTGATCGCGGTCGCCCTCTATCTGCAGCACATCCAGCAGATGCTGCCCTGCCCGCTGTGCGTCATCCAGCGCTACATGTTCCTGGCGATCGGCATTGCCAGCCTGGTGGCGGCGATCAGCGGCAAGGTACGCGAAGGCACGATCCTGGCGCTGCTGGCGGCGCTGGGCGGCCTGTGGGCGGTCGGCAAGCACCTGTGGGTGATCGCCCATCCGGGTTTCAGCTGCGGCATCGATCCGATGGAGACCATCCTCAACAAGATCCCTACCGCCGAATACCTGCCCTGGCTGTTCCGCGCCGACGGCCTGTGCGAAGGCGCCACCGATTCGCTGCTGGGCCTCGCGATCCCGCAATGGTCGGCGGTGTGGTTCGTGGTGCTGACCGTGCTGCTGGCCTTCGTCCTGATCCGCAAGCCGGGCAAGCAAGTTCGATGACAGCATTGGTGGAAGCCGGCGCCAGCCTGCGCCAGCTGCAGCTCTCGCTCCCGCTCGACCCGCTGGAAAACCGCATCCTGCTGTGCCACGCGCTGGGGCTGTCGAGGGTTAGCCTGATCACCCAGTCCGAGCGCATGCTCACGCAAGAAGAAGCGGCGGGTCTTGGCGCGCTGGTGCAGCGCCGCCTGGACGGCGAGCCGATCGCCTACATCGTCGGCGAACGCGAATTCTTCGGCCTGCCCTTCCGGGTCGGCCCGGGCGTGCTGATCCCGCGCCCCGACACCGAACTGATCGTCGAACTGGCGCTCGAACGCCTACCCGAGAAAGGCCGCCTGCTCGACATGGGCACCGGCAGCGGGGCGATTGCGGTCGCCTGCGCCCACGCTCGCCGTGACGCCAGCGTCACGGCGCTCGACCTCAGCGACGAGGCCCTCGCCATCGCGCGCGCCAACGCGGCTAGCAACAGCGCCCGCGTGCGCTTCCTGCGCAGCGACTGGTTCTCGGCCGTCGGCGAGGAGCATTTCGAACTGATCGCTTCGAATCCCCCCTACATCGCGGCCGGCGACGCCCACCTGTCGGAGGGCGACCTGCGCTTCGAGCCAAGCGGCGCCCTGACCGACCACGCCGACGGCCTGTCGGCCCTACGCATCATCATCGAGGGCGCACCCGCCCACCTGGCGCCGGGCGGCTGGCTGCTGCTCGAACACGGCTACGACCAGGCGCAGGCCGTGCGCGCCTTGTTGCAGGCACGCGGTTTCAGCGAGGTCCAGAGCTGGCGCGACCTGGCCGGCATCGAACGGGTCAGCGGCGGCCGCCTGCCCTAGCCTGCGCGGCGCTCCCGGCGCCGTTGTTACAATGACCAGACCTTGACCGCCAGCCCGGACGGGCACCGCATGCGCAAACTGTTCGCCTCGATCATCCTGCTCGCTCCCTTCGCTTGCTTCGCCGCCGACACGACGACCGAGTCCGCGCGCCGCCTGTTCGAACGCGAGTGGCAATGGCAGCTGCGCCAGCAGCCCGAATACGCGACCGGCATCGGCGTGCACCGCTACGACGGACAGCTGTCCGACACCTCGCTCGAAGCACGCGCGGCGGCCGTCGAGCATGCGCGCCAGGTACTGGAAGAAGCGCGCCGGCTCGAGCGCGGCGAGCTGCAGGGACAGGACCGCGTCTCCTACGACCTGTTCGTAGCCGCGCGCGAACGCGAGCTGGCCGCCGCCGCTTTCACCACCTTCGACCCGCTGCCGATCAGCAGCTGGGACGGCCTGCAGATCCGCCTGCCGCGCCTGGTCGCGCAGATGCCCTTCGCCACCGAGCAGGATTACCGCAACTATCTTGGACGCCTGCGCGCGCTGCCGGCCCACGTCGATGGCCTGATCGAGCAGATGCGCGCCGGGATGCGCGCCGGCTGGACCGTGCCGAAGATTGTCATGGCGCCGGTGCCGGACGCGCTGCGACGCCTGCGCGAAGACCTGGCCGCAGGTCCCCTGTATGCGCCTTTCCAGCGCATCCCGGCATCGATCGACCCTGACGTGCGCGAAGACCTGGTCGACGACGGCATCAGTGCGCTGGCCAATGCCGCGGTTGCCCTGTGGCGGCTGGAAGACTTCCTGCGCAGCGAGTACCTGGGGGCCGCGCGCGAGACCATCGGCGCGTCCAGCCTGCCCGGCGGCGCGGCCTGGTATGCCTTCCTGGTGAAGAGCAGCACCACCACCGGCCTGAGCCCGGCCGAGGTGCACGCCATCGGCTTGAAGGAAGTGGCGCGCATCCGCGCCGAGATGGCAGCAACGGTGCCGCGCACCGGCTTCAAGGGCGGCCTGGATCGCTTCCTGGTCTTCGCGCGCAGCGACCGGCGCCTGTTCTTCGAACAGCCCGAAGCCCTGCTGGGGCGCTACCGCAAGGCGCTCGCGCGGGCCAAGGCCAAGCTGCCGAAGGTGGTCGCCACGGTGCCCACCGCCGAGATCACGGTCAAGCCGATGCAGGATGGGATCGGCCAGCCGGTGGCCTACTACGAGGCCGGCAGCGACGAGCGCAGCGCGGCGCTGGTGGTCAACCTTACGCAACTGGGCACGCGCCCGATCTGGCAGATCGACAGCGTGGCCCTGCACGAGGGCGTGCCCGGCCACCACCTGCAGGTGGCGCGCGCCCAGATCCTCGACCTGCCCGCCTTCCGCCGCTACGGCTGGTTCGACGCCTTCGGCGAAGGCTGGGCCACCTATGCCGAGGGCCTCGGCCCGCTGCTCGGCTTCTTCGACGACCCGTTCTCGCGCTTCGGCCAGCTCAATGAAGAAATGCTGCGCGCCGCGCGCCTGGTGGTGGACACCGGCATCCATGCCCAGGGCTGGTCGCGCAAGCAGGCGATCGACTACCTGAACGCGCACACCGCCAATCCGCCCCAGGACAACGAGGCCGAAGTCGACCGCTACATCGCCCGCCCGGCGCAGGCGCTCGGCTACAAGATCGGCCAGCTGCGCATCGTCCTGCTCCGCGACAGCGCGCGCGCCGCGCTGGGTCCGCGCTTCGACCTGCGCCGCTTCCACGATGCGGTCTTGAAAAGCGGCGCCCTGCCGCTCGACCTGCTGCAGCGCCAGGTCGAGGCCTGGGTGCTGAGCGAAAAAAAGGCAGCCCGACCGGCGCCGGAGCCTGCCGCGCTTCCGGCCAAAAGCGCTGCCAAAGGGACTGCAGAAGGAACGACCGGCGAGGAATGAAGGGCCTCCCGGCGCGCTGCGCGTTTTTCGGTTACTCTCTGCTCCAATCCGCATTGGCAGTATAAGAAAGGAAACACCCGTGTCGACCCAATTACAACGCCGCCTCGCCCTGCTCGACGATGACGACCATCGCGCCCTGCTCGGCCAGGGCCTGCGTGGCATCGAACGCGAAACCCTGCGCGTGGACCGGCAGGGCCACCTGGCGCGCACCCCGCACCCGGTCGAGCTCGGTTCGGCACTCACCAATCCACAGATCACTACCGACTACGCCGAGGCCCTGCTGGAGTTCATCACCCCGGCCGAACACGACATCTCGGTGGTGCTGAACCACCTCGACGCGATCCACCGCTACGCCCACGCGCGCCTGAAGGGCGAGATGCTGTGGAGCGTGTCGATGCCGGGCGAACTGCCTCCGGAAGAAGAGATCGAGATCGCCTGGTACGGCAGCTCCAACATCGGCATGCTCAAGCACGTCTACCGCCGCGGCCTGGCGCTGCGCTATGGGAAGGCGATGCAGTGCATCTCGGGCATCCACTACAACTACTCGCTGCCGGAAAAACTGTGGAAGCTGGTCGCGGCCAGCGAAGGCATCCATGAGGAACGCCGCCATGCGCTGCGCGACTTCCAGTCCGAGAGCTACATTGCGATGATCCGCAACTTCCGCCGCTACAGCTGGCTCCTGATGTACCTGTTTGGCGCTACCCCGGCCCTCGCCACCAGCTTCCTGCGCGGCGGCCCGCACGGCCTGCAGACGCTGTCCGAGGACACGCTCTACCTGCCTTACGCGACCAGCCTGCGCATGAGCGACCTCGGTTACCAGAACGACGCCCAGGCCGGCCTGCGCCCGCACGAAAACAGCCTGGAGAGCTACGTCACCAGCCTGATGGCGGCCGTGAACACTGCCTACGAGCCTTACCAGGCGCTGGGCACCAAGCGGGACGGCGAGTGGATCCAGCTGTCGACCAATGTGCTGCAGATCGAGAACGAGTACTACTCGACGATCCGTCCGAAGCGCGTGATCCGCACCGGCGAGCGCCCGGTGCAGGCCCTGTGCAACCGCGGCGTGCAGTACATCGAGGTGCGCTGTCTCGACGTCGACCCGTTCGAACCGGTCGGCATCAGCCTGGAGACCGGCCGCTTCCTCGACGCCTTCCTGCTGTTCTGCGCTTTCGAGGAGAGCCCCCTGATCAGCGCCCACGAGAGCCAGGTCCACGCGCGCAACTTCGCGCGCACCGTCAAGGAAGGACGCGACCCGGCGCTGACGCTCACGCGCGACGGCAATGAGGTCTCGCTCAAGGACTGGGCGCTGGAACTGGTCGAGCGCATCCGCCCGGTGGCGCAGCTGCTGGACGACCAGCACAACGAGGGCAATGTGCACGAGTCCTCGCTCAACCTGCAGAAGGCCAAGATCATCAACCCGGCCCTGACCCCGTCGGCACGCGTGCTGGAAGAGATCCGGAGCATCGGCTCGGCCACCGCTTTTGGTTTGCGCCAGAGCGAACTGCATGCGGCCAGCTTCCGCGAGAGCCCCCTGATGCCGGCCGAGGAAGCGCTGTTCGACGAGATGGCGCAGAAGTCGCTGGCCGAGCAGGCCGCCGTCGAGCAGGTCGACACCGGCAGCTTCGACGATTTCGTCGCCGCCTACAACAGCAGCACGCTGTGCGGTAACCACTGAACACGGCTTACCTGCCGGCCGCATGCTCACGTTCTACAACGAACACCACGCCCAGCAGGCCGGCAGCGCTGCATCGGCCCCGTGGGGCGACGAGCCCGGCGCGCTCGCGCTGACGCTGGCGGAGTTCGAACGGCGCGGCCTGGGACGCATCGTCACGCCGCACGGCGTGTCCCTGGTCTCGCTCGAGCGGGTGCACACGCCGCGCTACCTGCATTTCCTGCGCACGGCCTGGAGCGAGTGGACCGCGCGCGATCCGGCGCATGCGGCAAAGGAGCTGCTGCCGACGGTGTGGCCGGCGCGTGGCGCCCCATGTGAACCGGAACCGGAAGACTTCTTCGCGCGTCTCGGCCTGTTCGCGTCCGACAGCCGTACGCCGATTGGCGCCGGCACCTGGATCGCCGCGCGCACCGGCGCCGACTGCGCCATCAATGCCGCGCACGCGCTGCGCGTGGGCGAGCGCGCCACCTTCGCCCTGACCCGTCCCGGCCAGCATGCGCGTGCCGAGGGCTTCGGCGGCGGCTGCTTCCTGAACACGGCGGCGCTGGCGGCCCAGCACCTGCTGGACGACGGCCTGGGGCGCGTGGCCATCCTCGACATCGCACGCCACCACGGCGCCGGCACCCAGGACATCTTTTACGCGCGCGCCGACGTGCTGTGCGTGTCGATCCACCTCGACCCGCGCCATGCCTATCCCTTCTACAGCGGTCATGCCGGCGAACAGGGGTCGGGCGCAGGCCTCGGCGCCACCATGAACCTGCCCTTGCCCGCCGACTGTGAAAGCGGCCAGTGGTTCGCCGCGCTCGAGACGGCCTGCGTCAAGCTGGCCATGTTCCGGCCCGAGGCGCTGGTGGTCTCGCTGGGCGCCCTCGCCCCGAACTTCGGCCTGCAGGGCGGCGACGCCCTACGCATCGGCGAGCGTATCGCCCACCTCGATTTGCCCACCACATTCATTTTCGAGGGCGGCCACGGCGCCGGCGTCGTGAACATCCTCGAAGGTTTCGAAACCGCCGCCTGAGGCATTGCGCCGCGCGGCACCTACCCAAGCTCAACCATGATCGACTGGCAGTTCTCCCACTTCAACGAGCTCACCCCCGCCGACCTGTACGAGGTGCTGGCCCAGCGCCAGGACGTGTTCATCCTCGAACAGACCTGCCTCTATCCCGACATCGACGGCCTCGACCCGCGGGCGCACCACCTGCTCGGCTGGCGCGCGGTGGACGGCAAGCGCCAGCTGGCCGCCTACCTGCGCGTGCTCGGGCCGGGCGTGAAGTACGACGAGATGTCGCTCGGCCGCGTCATCACCACCAAGGCCGCGCGCGGCAGCGGGGCCGGACGCGAACTGCTGGCGGAAGGGATCGCGCGCGCCGAAGCGCTGTACCCGGGCCACCGCATCCGCATCGGCGCCCAGCAGTACCTGGAAAGCTTCTACCAGAGCTTCGGCTTCGAGACCGTCTCCGCACCCTACGACGAAGACGGCATCATGCACATCGACATGCTGCGTTAAGAAAAGCGCACGCTTTCCCGACTGCCAGCCCTGCGCCGTCCCGCCAGCAGCACCAGTCCGGCCGCCAGCAGCGCGTAGCTGCCCGGCTCAGGCACGGCGGAGACCAGGTCCAGCCGCACCGACAGGCACTCGCCCATGCGGCAGGCCTTGCCGAGGATCTGCTGGGCGTCGTTGATGTCGTAGGCTTCCACCACCGTCCAGCCGTCCGCGCCTTGCACCAGGCGGTTCAGGTCGGCCATCCGGCCGTCGGTGTAGAGGAAGGCATCCTTCACCTCGCTCCAGGAATACCGGGCCCAGCCGACCGCCATGCCCATGTTGTTGATGGCTTTCGCCTCGCCGAAGGCGACCTGGCCCTCGAAGGGGCCGAGATGGCGCATGCTGCCGTTCGTGTAGATGAAGGGCACCATGTCTTCGGTTTCGTCGGTGCTCCAGCCGACCACTTGCCCGGCGTCGTTGATGTCGTTGGCGAAGCTGTCCCAGCCGCCGAGGCTGCCGAGGTCTTGCATGGTCCCGTTCTGGTACAGGAAGGCGTGCCCGGTCCAGGGCGAGTCGGCGCCGTCGTAGGTGGAGCCGCCCACCACCTGCCCGTGCGTGTTGATCGACATCGCGACGGACCAGGTTTCCCAGCCGCGCAGCGTGCCGAGCATCCGGACGCTGCCGTTCGCGTCCATCCAGGCGTGCTGGTCGCCACCGAAGGTGGCGTATTCGCCGGCCACGTGGCCGAACTCGTTGATGCCGTTGACGCGCCCGGTCTGAAACTCGTCGAGCACCGGCCCGGCGTTGCGCAGCGCGCCGGCGCTGTACAGGAAAGGCTGGCCGTATTCGCTGTTCAGGGCGCCGGCGACGTCGCCGCGGCCGTTGATTGCGAAGGCGTAGCTGTTGGCGCCGAGCGCGAGATTGATGAGCGCACTGCCGTCCCAGATGCTCGCGCCCGCGCTGGTATTACCGACGATGCGTCCGGCGCTGTTCATGGCCTTGGCGTCGAAGCCCGCGGGAAGAAAGGACAGCGCGTAGATCGGATCTGCCAGCGCTGCGAGCGGGCTGGCCAGCAGCGCCAGCAGAACAATTTTCTTTAACGACATGATCGCCCCGTTGAGTTATCGATATCGCAAGCATGGGCCAGACATGCGAAAGCGGTCTGCGATAACTCAGGCGGGGACGAGGTTCAGGGTGCGAGCAGCACCGCGCGGCAATCGCCCAGGTCGGTGCAGGCGTAGGCGGCGATCTGCTGGCTGTCATTGATGCCGACGGCGTCGAGCACGGTCCAGACGCCGCGCTTGGCGACCAGGTCGTTCAGGTCGTGCATCACGCCGTCGCGGTAGAGGAAGGCGTGCGAGAAGCTCTCGCCGGGCAGGTCGCCGGCGCGGGTCGAGTAGCCGACCACCATCCCCGCATTGTTCAGCGAGCGCGCTTCGGTGCTGGCGCCGCCGAAGGAGCCGATGTCGAGCATCGCGCCGCCGCGGTACAGGAAGGCGTGCTGGATGTCGGCGTTCACGAAGCTCATGCCGGCCACGTCGCCGCGCTCGTTGATCGCGGCGGCCGAGCTCGACGGGCCACCGAGCGTGCCGAGGTCTTTCATCACGCCCTTGGCATACACGAAGGCGCGCTGGGCCGTGAAGCCGCGCAGGAAGGACACGCCGACCACCGTGCCGGCGCCGTTGATCCCGGTCGCGCGCGCTACGCCGCTGCCGAGGCTGCCAATCGCGTTCATCTTGCCGCCGGCGTACAGGAAAGCGCGGTCATTGCCGGCGCGGTCCAGCGCATACCCGGCCACCTGGCCGCTCGCATTGATGGCCGTGCCGAAGCTTGGGCGGCCGTTCAGCATGCCGATGTCGCGCATGGCGCCGCCGCCGTACACGAAGGCGTGCGACACGCCGTTCTTCGTCTCCGACGAACCGGCGACCTGGTTGGCCGGGCTAATGGCCGTGGCCGAACTGCCGTTGCCGCCGAGCGTGCCAAGCGTCGTCATGCTGCCTTGGGACCAGACGAAGCCGCGGCCAACGGGTCCGGTGCCCACGATGCGCCCGCTGGCGTCGATGGCCTGGGGTGTGGTGTTGGGCGGGAGGAAGCTCATTTTGTAGAGGGTCTGGCTGTGTGCGGCGAGCGGGGTGACAAGCGAGGACGACAGCAGGAGGGCGAGCAGGGATTGACGCATGACTGAGCTTTGATGCTTGAGTGAAGGGGACTTGCAGCATCTCGGATAGCCGGCCCAGCAGGTTTGATAAATATCAATGTCCAAAATCTCATCTGCGCGGATGCGCTGCCAGGCGCCCGGCCGTGCATACGACCAGGGCCGCCAGCAGCAGCCAGCCGTCCGGCTCGCTTTGCGCGGCGGCCAGCGGCACGCAGGCGGCGTGGGTGACGAGAGTGGATTCGGTGAGAAAAAAGAAGATGGTCATGGGCGCACAGGCAGCATTGTCGGACCCGCAGCATCCGCCATCGGGCAGACTCGGCCTGTGCGCCAGCGCAGGCGTGCGCGCAAAAAAAAACCGGGGCGGCGCCCCGGTCTCTTGCCTGCAGTGGTGTTACTCCACCGTTACTCCACCTTGGTCAGCGTGATTTCGAAGACCAGGCCATTGCCGGGCGGGACGCCGTTCGAGCCGCGGTCGCCATAGGCCAGGCTGGCCGGCACTTCGATGGTGCGCTTGCCGCCGACCTTCATGCCGGTGGTGCCCTGCTCGAAGCCCGGGATCACGGCATTGGTGCCCAGCTTGTACGAGAAGCTGTTCGATTCGATGCGGGCGCCCTTGTGGTCGGCCGCCGAGGCGCTGTACAGCCACAGGGTGTAGGTCACGGTGGCGGTCTTGCCGGAGACGGCTTCGGCGCCGGTGCCGACGGTGTCGTCCTTCTTCACCAGCGAAGCAGGATTGTTCACATTCGGGGTGCCGGAATCACCGCCGCCACCGCCGCAGGCGGTCAGGCTGAGGATGGTGGCAAAGGCGGCGATCAGGAGAAACTTCAGCTTCATGGATGGTCCTTAAGGGGGATGCGGAAAAAGTAATTCGGGGAAACACCGCACCTTACCTCAGCCATTCATCACTGTGTGTCCGCCCTTTGTATTTTTTTGTAAAGGCTTAAATCTCGACCTGGGTGCCCAGCTCGATGACGCGATTCGGCGGGATCTGGTAGTAGTCGGCCGCCGCCCGCGCGTTCCTCGACATCATCACGTACAGGTGTTCGCGCCACGGCGCCATGCCGCCGCCCGGCGCCGAGATCACGGTCTGGCGCGCGATGAAGAAGGAGGTTTCCATCATCTCGAAATTCAAGCCGAGGCCGGAGCACTGGCGCAGGATGCCGGGGATGTCCGGCTCGTCCTTGAAGCCGTACTGGACATTGAGCTGGAAGCAGTTGTGCCCCAGTTCCACCACCTCGACCTGTTCCTCGCGCGCCACCCACGGCACTTCTCGGATGTGCACGGTCAGGAACACGACGCGTTCATGCAAGACCTTGTTGTGCGAGAGATTGTGCAGCAGGGCGTGCGGCACGCCGTCGCTCTCGCCGCGCATGAACAGCGCGGTGCCGGGCACGCGCGCCGGCGGCGCCACGAACAGCGATTCCATGAAGGCTTCCAGCGGGATCGCATGCTTTTCCAGGTTCTCGAACACCAGTTCGCGGCCGCGCTTCCAGGTCAGCATCAGGGTCAGCAGGACCGTGCCCAGCAGCAGCGGGAACCAGCCGCCGTGGAACAGCTTGAGCGTGGTCGAGGAGAACAGCATCACGTCGATCACCAGGAAGAAACCGGTCGCGCCCACGCACACGGCCAGCGGCAGGCGCCAGCGGTAGCGGGTGACGAAGAAGGTCAGGATGGTGGTCGCCATCATGGTGGCGGTCACCGCGATGCCGTAGGCGCCGGCCAGGTTGTCCGAGGAGCCGAAACCGATCACCGCGATCAGGACCACCGCCAGCTGCACCCAGTTCACGGCCGGGATGTAGATCTGGCCGATCTCGCTTTCCGATGTGTGCAGGATGCGCATGCGCGGCAGCAGGCCGAGCGCGATCGCCTGCTTGGTCATCGAATAGGTGCCCGAGATGGTCGCCTGCGAGGCGATCACGGCCGCCATGGTCGACAGGATCACCAGCGGGAACACGCTCCAGGTGCCGAGCTGGTGGAAGAACGGGTTCTCGACCGCGTCCGGCTGCATGATCAGGAGGCCGCCCTGGCCCAGGTAGTTCAGCGCCAGCGCCGGGAAGCAGATCGAAAACCAGGCCAGGCGGATCGGCTTGCGGCCGAAGTGGCCCATGTCGGCATACAGCGCCTCGGCGCCGGTCATGGCCAGCACCACTGCGCCCAGCGCGACAAAGGCGAGCAGCCGGTTTTCCATCATGAAGCGCAGCGCATGCCAGGGGTTGAGCGCATTCAGGATCACGGGCGCTTCGAGGATGTTGATGACGCCCATCACAGCCAGGGCGATGAACCAGAGCAGCATGATCGGCCCGAAGAAGCGGCCGATGCCGGCAGTGCCGTGGCGCTGCACGCTGTACAGCAGCACCAGCACCACCACCGCGAGCGGCACCACGTAGTGCGACATGCCGGGCGCCGCCACTTCCAGGCCCTCGATCGCGCCCAGCACCGAGATCGCCGGTGTGATCACGCTGTCGCCGTAGAACATGGTGGCGCCGAGCACGCCGATCACCATCAGCGGGAAATACCAGCGCGAATGCTTGGTGACCGAATTGGTGGCCAGCGCCATCAGCGCCATGATCCCGCCCTCGCCGCGGTTATCCGCGCGCAGGACCAGGGTGACGTACTTGAGCGAGACGACGATCGTCAGGCTCCAGAAGATCAGGGAGATGATGCCGAGGATGTTGGGGGTGGTGAGGGGCAGGCCGTGTTCTTCGTCGAAGATCGCGCGCAGGGTATAGAGCGGGCTGGTGCCGATATCGCCGTAGACGATGCCGACGGCAGCCAGGGTCAGCGCCGCGACGCTGCTCTTCTTATTGTCTGAACTCAAGGTTGCACCGTTGTTCTGTTCTGGTGCGCTGCACCATAAAATAACGACAAGAAAATTGCAAGAAGATTTCGTATTGCATCATACACCTGCTGGAAAACAGGCCTGCCCAGCAGAGATATTGCGCATCAGGGATAATGTCAGCCCAGCAATCGCCTCCCCTCTGTCCATGCGCTCCGGTATCCTGTCCGCCGCCCTCGCCTTCCTGTGCTGGGGCCTGTTTCCCATTTATTTCCATGCGCTCGGAGACGTTCCTCCGATGCAGATCCTTGCGCACCGCGTCCTGTGGTCGCTGGGCTTCCTGCTGGTCGTGCTCCTTCTGCGCCGTCAATGGAAATGGCTGGCCATGGTACGCCAGCCGCGCGTACTCGCCAGCTTCCTCGCCTCGGCGGTGCTGCTCTCCGCGAACTGGCTGGTGTATATCTGGGCAGTGACCAGTGGCCATGTGATCGAGGCCAGCCTCGGCTACTTCATCAATCCTCTGGTGAACATCATGCTGGGTTACCTGCTGCTGAAAGAACGGATGCGCCCGGCACAATGGGCCGCGATCGCGATCGCCGCGCTCGGCGTCAGCTGGCTTACCTGGCAGTCGGGTTCAGTGCCCTGGATCGCTTTGTTCCTGGCGGCTTCCTTCGGTGGCTACGGCCTGCTGCGCAAGACTGCGTCGCTGGGTGCGCTCGAGGGCTTGTCGTTCGAGACCATGGTGCTGTTTCCGTTTGCGCTCGCCTATGTCGTCTGGCTGACGGCGACCGGCGACAACGCCTTCCTGAATGCGCCTTCCGACACCACCCGCCTGCTGCTGGTGGCGGCCGGACCCACGACGGCGATTCCCTTGCTCCTGTTCGCCACCGGCGCGCGCAAGATCCCGCTCTCGATCCTGGGCCTGCTGCAGTACCTGTCGCCGACCCTGCAGTTCCTGCTGGGCGTGTGGCTGTTCAAGGAACACTTCAGCAGCGACCGCCTGGTCGGCTTCGTGATGATCTGGGCCGCACTGGCGCTGTTTGCCGGCGAAGGGCTGCTGCGAAGCCGCGCCACCAAGTCATAAAGTCCTGTGTCGCGCACGGGTTCTGTCGTATCCTGTGCACCTTAAACAACACCAGAGTTAAAGCATGGCCAATTACGTCTATACCATGAACCGCGTGGGCAAAATCGTCCCGCCAAAACGTCAGATCCTGAAAGATATTTCCCTGTCCTTCTTCCCAGGCGCGAAGATTGGCGTGCTGGGCCTGAACGGCTCGGGCAAGTCGACCCTGCTGAAGATCATGGCCGGCATCGACACCGACATCCAGGGCGAAGCACGCCCGATGCCGGGCCTGAACATCGGCTACCTGCCGCAGGAACCGCAGCTCGATCCGGAAAAGACCGTGCGCCAGGAAGTGGAATCCGGCCTCGGTGAAGCCTTCGAAGCCCAGGCCAAGCTGGAAGCCGTGTACGCCGCCTATGCGGAAGAAGACGCGGACTTCGACGCCCTCGCCAAGGAGCAGGAGCGCCTGGAATCGATCATCGCCGCGGCCGATGGCGGCAACCTGAACCTGCAGATGGAAATGGCCGCCGACGCGCTGCGCCTGCCGCCGTGGGACCAGAAGATCAGCGTGCTGTCGGGCGGTGAGAAGCGCCGCGTGGCGCTGTGCAAGCTGCTGCTCTCCAAGCCCGACATGCTGCTGCTGGACGAACCGACCAACCACCTGGACGCCGAATCGGTCGAGTGGCTGGAGCAGTTCCTGCTGCGCTTCCCGGGCACCGTGGTGGGCATCACCCACGACCGCTACTTCCTCGACAACGCCGCCGAGTGGATCCTGGAACTGGACCGTGGTTCGGGCATCCCCTGGAAGGGCAATTACTCTTCGTGGCTGGACCAGAAGCAAGCGCGCCTGAAGCAGGAAGAAGCGACCGAATCGGCACGCCAGAAGGCGCTGGCCAAGGAACTCGAGTGGGCGCGCCAGAATCCGAAGGCACGCCAGGCCAAGTCGAAGGCCCGCCTGGCCCGCTTCAACGAGCTGAGCGAGTACGAATACCAGAAACGCAACGAGACCCAGGAGATCTTCATCCCCGTGGCCGAGCGTCTGGGCAATGAAGTCATCGAGTTCAAGAACGTGTCGAAGGCTTTCGGCGACCGCCTGCTGATCGACAACCTGTCCTTCACCGTGCCGCCGGGCGCGATCGTCGGCATCATCGGTCCGAACGGCGCCGGTAAGTCGACCCTGTTCAAGATGATCGCGGGCAAAGAGCAGCCGGACAGCGGCGAGGTCCTGATCGGCAAGACCGCCAAGGTCTCGCTGGTCGACCAGAGCCGCGACGAACTGGCCAACAACAAGACCGTGTTCGACGACGTCTCCGGCGGCGCCGACATGCTGAGCGTGGGCCGCTTCGAAATGCCGTCGCGCGCCTATCTCGGCCGCTTCAACTTCAAAGGCTCGGACCAGCAAAAGGTGGTCGGCAACCTGTCGGGCGGTGAACGCGGCCGCCTGCACCTGGCCAAGACCCTGCTGCAAGGCGGCAACGTCCTGCTGCTGGACGAACCGTCGAACGACCTGGACGTGGAAACCCTGCGCGCGCTGGAAGACGCCCTGCTCGAGTTCGCCGGCAGCGTGATGGTGATCTCGCACGATCGCTGGTTCCTGGACCGTATCGCGACCCACATCCTGGCCTTCGAAGGTAATTCGCAGGTGACCTTCTTCGACGGTAACTACCAGGAATACGAAGCCGACAAGAAGAAACGCCTCGGCGAAGAAGGTGCGAAACCCAAGCGTATCCGCTACAAGCCGCTCACGACCTAAGTGCTTGTTTCGTAATGGAAAGCCCCGCATTGCGGGGCTTTTTTTTTATTCCCGGAAACGGAACGCGGGTTTTAGAAAGTCATGGGTAGAATCGTCGCGTTTGGGCCTGTAGGCCAGGGATGTGCGCTGCCGTTCTGCGGCCTGCGCTGACAGTGCTTATGATTGATTACCGCAACAACCGTGTCCCGGGCGGGACCTTCTTTTTCACGGTGCGCCTGCTCGAACGGGGCAGCACCCTGCTGACAGACCATATCTCCGCCTTCGGCGAAGCCATGCGCCTGGCGCGCGTGCGCAAACCCTTCCACGTCGATGCCTGGGCGGTCCTGCCGGACCACGCACATGCGATCTGGACGCTGCCGCCGGGCGACCACGACTGTTCCAGCCGCTGGCGCGCGGTCAAGATCGCCTTTTCCAAGGCGCTGCGTAAATCCACGATGCCGGATGCGAACGACAGCACGATCTGGGAACGCCACTACCAGCACTACCGGGTCGGCGACGACCAGGAATACGCCGCGCTGGTCGACTACACCCACACCGACGCGGTACGGCATGGCTTCTGCAGCCATCCGCACGAATGGCCGTGGTCCTCGCTGCATCGCTTCATCAGTGCCGGCCACCAGGCGCCGGCGCCGGAACTGATCGTACCGCCCTGGGTCCACCGCCCGCAGCCGCACGGATTCGCGCGCTTGTGAAAAACAAAAAGGCCCCGCAGGGCCTTTTTGTTTTGATCACGCGAGACGCTTAGAAAGCGTACTTGGCGCCGATGGTGAGCACGTCGGCCTTGGCGCCGAAGTCCTTGCTCTTGCCATAACGCTCGTATTCGCCGACGAGCGACACGTTCTGGTTCAGCTTGTATTCCGCGCCGACCGCGCCATAAGCTTCGGTCTTGCTTCGGCTCATGCTGGCGTTGACGATTTCCAGCTCGTTCTTGATACGGGTAGCGCCCAGCTTGCCGTAGACCGAGAACTGCTCGTTCACCGGCAGGGTAGCTTTGCCGGCGACATAGAAGGCGTGGCCGTCGGTCTCACCGCGTCGATTCACACCGCCGATCGAATAGTTGACATCCGACTTGGCAAAGTCCGTATAGCCCGCTTCGACACCCCAGGTCTGGTTGAAGTCGTAGCCGCCGAAGATCTTGCCCGAAGCCTTCCAGCCGTCGGTATCGACATTGCTGGCGCCGGACTGTTTGAAGTCATGGTCCGCACTCGCGATGCCGGCGCCGACGTAGGCGCGCGGGGCGCTGGTGCTCTGGGCCTGGGCGGCCGACATGGCTGCGGCAGATGCGATCAGTACAACGAGAAGCTTCTTCATTACGCGAATCCTTTACTTGTCTGGTTCGCGATTCCGGTTGAATCGCGATGTAGGCAAGATAGCATTCACATTCCTTAACTCAAGGCCCAAAACCCGTAAGAACTGTAAGCAGATGTAACTTAACTGACTCAGTGGTTAGATAATTTACAAAAAGATCATGAAAAATCGCGTATCTTTACGCGATATTACGGAAAGTTAGATTGACACGTCCTCCAAGCGGCTTCGCGGTTTTGTTGATCCCATGCATCCAGTTGGCCTGCGTCCGGCCTGCCATGAACAGCAGGCTGCCATCAGTCAGCGGCAGCCTTAGGGTTTCTTTCGTCACTTTGTGGCGCAGGATGAAGGGCCGGGTGGCGCCGAAGCTGACCGAGGCGATGGCCGGCTCGGGGCCCAGCTCCGGCTCGTCGTCGCTGTGCATGCCCATGCTGTCGCGTCCGTCCCGGTAATAGTTCAGGAGCACGCTGTTATAGCGCCGGCCCGTCGCTGCTTCCGCCGCCCGGCGGATGGTGTCGAGCAAGGGCGTGAAGGGCAGCGGCGCCAGCTGCAAGCCCGAATAGCGATAGGCCTTGTCGCCGTGCCAGGCGCTCAGGCGCGGCTGCAGGTGGCGCTTGCCGTAGACGAGCACGGTTTCTTCGCGCCAGCCGGTCTCCGCAATCAGGCGCGCCAGCACCTCCTCGTTCGGCCATGGCAGCCGCAGTTGAGGGAGAAAGGCGAGTTCGCCGTCGCGGATCGGGATCGATGTCAGCGTGGTAGCTGAGGTAAACAAGTCCATTGAGCAATTTTCATGGCTATGATGAGGGCTTTCCCTCACCACGGCATTTTCGCATGGACAAACGTCATTTCCTGGGCGCGGCACTTGCCTCCGGCGCCCTCCCCGCGACCGGCATCGCGGCGCCCGCGGCAAAGGGCGGCCCGGCCCTGCTCACGATCACCGGCGCTATCGGGCGCAGCAACCGCGGCGCGCTCGATCCGGTGCGCGACCAGATGATGTTCAAGCAGAAGCTGGCGTTCACGCGCGCCTGTGCGCTGGACTTCGCGGCGATCGCGGCCCTGTCGGCCGTGAGCATCCGCCCGACGCTGGAATACGATGGCAAGCCGCACAGCCTGCGCGGGCCGCTCTTGGGGGACGTGCTGGCCCTGGCCGGCGCGCGGCCGGCGGACACAGCGAAAGTGCTGCTGCGGGCGGTGGATGGCTATGCGGCGGCGGTGCCGATGGGCCAGCTGCGGTCCTGGCGCTTCATCGTGGCAACGCACCTGGACGGCCAGCCGATGGCGCTCGGCGGGCTGGGGCCTTTATGGGCAGTGTACGACGCCGACCGCGTGCCGGAGATGGCGGCGCGGCCGGTGGCGGAACGCTTCGGGGCTTGCCCCTGGGCGCTGTACCACATCGAGGTACAGGCCTAAAGCGCTTGGCAAAACCCCGAGGGCAAGGCGCAGCGTCGAAGACAGTACGCTAGTACGGCGAGACGATGCAACGCAGCCATCGGGGGAATTGCCGGGCGCTTTCAGGCGTAGGCTTCGGCCAGGCTCATTACACGCGGGGTCACGGTGATGCCGACGTTGCCGAACAGCGACTCGATCGCGGCCAGGTTGGCCTTGCATTCTTCGGCCTTCCAGCCGTTGAACAGGTCTGTGCCGTCCTTCTGGAAGTGCAGGTCCAGCACCTTGCCCTTGTCCTTGTGGATGTAGCTCTGCTGGTGGATATTCTTGAAGCCGAGTTCAGCCAGGCCCGCCAGCACGGTCTGCGGCGGATTGTCCGGATCGGTGGCCAGGAAGACACCGAAGGTCTTGCCAGGCGGTTTGGCGGCGACGTCGATTTCGTAAATGCCCGGGGCCTTGGTGACACTGGTGCTCTTCAGGAACAGCATGTTCTCTCCTTCGTTACCCGCACAACGGCACGCGCTCGGTTGGCATGCGTGGCGGGCGGATCGGTTTGTATTGATCAGCAGCCTAGCTTATTGCCCTCTGGGAACTTTGTCGATCATTGTCTGCACTTTTTTGGGTCTAGCGCAGCAATAAACCCCAAACAGTGCCGCCAATTAACAACGCACAAGCCAACATTCCTGTAATAAAGCCAACTTCGCGTCGCGCCGGGTCGCGGTAATAACCAAGCGCATAAGCGATCCGGCCCAGGCACCACAACAGGCCGCCGGCGGCCGCCCAGACGTCGCCCAGGTACCAGGCGCACATCCACAAGGGCACCAGCAGCAGCGGCAGCTGCTCGAGCGTATTGGCCTGCACCCGCTGGCAGCGCTGAAATTCCTCGGGACCGTCCATGAGCGGAGCCGGAATGCCGTGGCGGATGCGGGCGCGGCCGGCATTCACGCCGGTCCAGAAATAGACCCCGAGTGCGGCCAGGGTGGCCCAGGCAGTGAAGAACATTGAGTAATCCTGTGAATAAATTGGGGATAAAGCCGGGATAAGGCAGGGATAAGGCGGGAAAACTCAGGCTTCGCCGCGCTTGCGCCGCGCCAGCTCGGCGGTCGGCGGCACCAGGGCTTCGTACAGCCGGCCGGTGGCCGGATCCCAGCGCGTAACGGCTTCCTGCTGGCGCGCCACGGTAGCGAAGTCGCCGCGCGCGACAGGTCCGCTGAGCGCCGCTTCGGGGCCGAGACGGAACACGTTGGCCAGGGCTTCGGTGGCAAGCGGCCTGGCCAGCTCGCGCGCCACCTCCGGCGGCACGCCGGCCGCCTCGTAGGCGCGCAGCGCGGCATCCAGCACCGTCACCAGGTAGTTCGACGCGAACACGGCGGCCGCATGGTAGACCGTCTTCGCGGCCGGGTCGATGCGCACCAGACGCGCGCCGATCGCCTCGAAAGCCGGTTCCAGCAGCGCCAGCGCTTGATCATCGCCCTCGATGCCGCAAAAGGTGCCGGCGAAATGCGCGGCCACCGCTTGCGGATCGGCGAAGCTGCGCACCGGGTGCACGCTCGCCACGAAAGCGCCGGCATCGCGCGCCGGCTGCAGTTCGCCGGATGCCTTGGCGCCGCTGCAGTGGAACACCACCGCGCCGTTCACGTGTCCACTTTGGGCCAGCGCCGCACAGGCGGGCCCGATGGCATCGTCGCCCACCGCCAGCATCCACACCCGCGCGGGACGCATCTGCGCCAGCGTATCGCAGGCGGTGCCGGCGCCGATGAAGCCGATCGCCTCTTGCGCGCTGGCCGGGCTGCGGGTCAGCACGTCCTGCAGGGTGAAGGCGCCGCTCGCGGCGAACAGGCGACCGAGCGCGCGGCCCACGTGGCCGGCGCCGACCAGGTTCAGCGTCAAGCTCACGTCAGAAGCTGGAGCCGGGCAGCTCGAGGAAGGCCAGCTCTTCCGGGGTCGAGGCGCGGCCCAGGATGGCGTTACGGTGCGGGAAGCGGCCGAAGCGCGCGATCACGCCGCGGTGGCGGTGCGCATAGTCGAGCGCTTCGCCGAAGCCTTCATGCGCGGCCGCCAGGTCGGTGAACAGGCTCACGCACTGCTCCTGCAGGCGCGCGTCTTCCGCGTGCTCGAAGGGCATGTAGACGAACTGGCGCTCGACCGGCAGCAGGGCCAGGTGCTCGCCGGAGTCCACCAGCTGGCGCGCATTGGCCAGCGCCAGGGTGTCGCCGGCGAAGGATTCCGGCTTGCCGCGGAAGGCGTTGCGGGTGAACTGGTCGAGCACGAGGATACGCGCCAGCGTGCCGCGCGGGCCCTCCTCGTCCCACTCGCGCAGGCCGCCCGCGAGCGCCTGGGCGATCAGGGCGCCAAAGCGCTCGCGCAGCGCGGCATCGAAAGCTTCGTCCTTGCGGAACCACTCGATGCGCTGCTTGCCATGGCCCTCGCTACCTGCCGGCAGGAACCAGAAATCGAGAACGTCTTGTGCTTGCATTGATGAACCCTAGTAATGAATAACGAGCTTTATTGTTATTGTTTCTTACTTAATTGCGGGCGTGCGAGAGCTGGAAGGCTTCCAGTCCCTCGAAGGCGGCCAGCTCGTCGGCCAGCTCGGACAGCGAGGCCCCGCTTTTGCGCGACAGGGCGAGGGCCACGAAGCGCCATTCCTGGCGGCCTTCGTCGCTGCTGATCGTCAGCGAGCTGCCGGCGATCTCGTAGCCGCGCTCCAGCGCCGCCGTGCGCAGCACGTCCTCACGCGGGAACACCTGCGGCTTGAAGCGCATGCGCACCGCCACTGCGTGGCGCGAGGGCAGGATGGTTTCCAAGCGGTTCAGGTAGATCATGATCATGCCCGAGAAGAAGGCCAGGCCCATCGCCGCCAGGTAGAAGCCGACACCGACCAGGATGCCGATCGCGGACGAGGCCCAGATCGAGGCCGCCGTGGTCAGGCCGCTGATGTTGAAGCCATCGCGCATGATGACGCCGGCGCCGAGGAAGCCGATGCCGGTCACCACGCCCTGGATGATGCGGGTCGGGTCGACCGGCGCCAGCACGCCGCCGTGGCCGCCGTACCAGAAGTCGGGATAGCCGGCCAGGATGGTCAGCGCGGCCGAGGCCATGCACACCAGGCCATAGGTGCGCATGCCGGCCGCGCGGCCATGGTAGGCACGTTCGTAGCCGACCAGCAGGCCGAGCGCGAGTGCGCCGGCCAGGTGCAGCAGGATCAGGCCGTTGGTGTAGATGCTGGCTTCGGACCAGTAGGCGGCAAACAGGTGGTTGGGAGGGGCGACAGGCATGGTGGTCCGTTACGCTCCCGGCTTCTTGCGCACCAGCTGCTTTTCGAATGCCTCGTCATGCTTGCTGATGCGCTTGACCTCCTGCGGACCGAGGCCGTTCACGAAAGCGACGAAGTCGTCCAGCTCGAGCGGCGCATTGAGCGCGGGCGCGCCCGGCGCTTCCGACAGGAAGAACAGGCCGTCGCCGGTGCGCGCCATCGAATACGCGCTGTTCCCGGTGCGCCTCTTGAGGCGCTCGACGGCGGCGCTGGCGCGGGTGGATCGTGAGCTCGCCATCAGATCGCCTCCGTGCGCTGCATCAGCCAGTCGCGCGCCGCACCATCGACGTGCGGCGCGAGACGCGTGCGCACCATCGCGTGGTAGGCGTTCAGCCACGCGATCTCGTCCTCGCGCAGCAGCGCGCGCACCAAAGGGCGGGTGTCGATCGGGCACAGGGTCAGCGTCTCGAAGGCCAGAAACTCGCCGAACTCGGTGGTGTCGACCACCTGGTTCAGCACCAGGTTCTCGATGCGGATGCCCCAGCGTCCCGGGCGGTAGATGCCCGGCTCGATCGAGGTGATCATGCCCGGCTCCATCGCGGTGTGCGGGTCCGGCGGCACCGCGGGAGAAATCGTCTGCGGACCTTCGTGCACGTTCAGGAAGTAGCCGACGCCGTGGCCGGTGCCATGGCCGTAGTCGATGCCCGCGGCCCAGATCGGCGCGCGCGCGATGGCGTCGAGCAGCGGCGCGCGGGTGCCGCGCGGGAAGCGGGTCGAGGACAGGTTGATCAGGCCCTTGAGCACCAGGGTGTAGTCGCGCTTCTGCGCATCCGATGGGGCGCCGACCGGGATCACGCGCGTGATGTCGGTGGTGCCGCCCAGGTACTGGCCGCCGGAGTCGATCAAGAGCAGGCCATCGCCCTCGATGACCGCGCAGCTTTCCTGCGCGGCGCGGTAGTGCATGATCGCGCCATTGCTGTTGAACCCTGCAATGGTGGAGAAGCTCGGGCTGATGAAGTTCGGACGGCGCGCACGCGCTGCGGTGATGTGGGTGTCGATCGCGACTTCATCGAGCGGCGCGCGGGCCGCGTTGCCCAGCTCCGTCTCCAGCCAGGAGAAGAACTCGCACAGCGCCGCGCCATCCTGCTCCATCGCGGCGCGCACGTTGACCGCTTCGCTATCGAGCTTGCGCGACTTGGCGAAGGTGGTCGGGTTGATCGCTTCCACGACGTTGACACCCTGGGCGACCGCGGCGCGCATGCCGGCAGTGACGCGGCGCGGATCCAGCAGCAGCACCGCGCCATCGGGCAGCGCCGCCAGCGCGGTGGCAGCGTTCGCATACGGCGCCAGGTGCACGCCATCCGACTCCAGGCGCGCGCGTACGTCAGCGGGCACCTTGCCTTCGCCGACGAACAGGGTCGCATCGGCGCGGCCGATCAGCGCATGCGCCAGGAACACCGGATTGAAGCTGACGTCGGCGCCGCGCAGGTTGAACAGGTAGGCGATGTCGTCCAGCGTCGAGATGAAGTGGAAACCGGCGCCATGCTGCTCCATCGCGGCGCGGGTGGCGGCCAGCTTGTCGGCGCGGCTGACGGTCGCATACGGCGGCAGGTGCTCGAACACGGCGTCGCCAGGGAGCGCGGGACGGTCCTGCCAGACTTCGTCGAGCAGATCGACATCGGTGCGCAGCCGGATGTTCTTCGCTTTCAAAGCGTCCGACAGCAGGCGTGCGCCGGCCAGGCCCAGTACGCGCGCGTCCACCGCCACGGTCTGCCCTGCCGAGAGATTCGCCGCCAGCCAGTCCACGTGCATCTGGCTTGCCGCGCCGGGGATCTTCATCAAGCTGATTGCGCTGCCGGCCAGCTCGGTCTCGGCCTGGGTCCAGTAGCGGCCGTCGGTCCAGACGCCGGCGAAGTCGCGGGTAGCGATGAAGGTGCCGACCGAACCGGTAAAGCCGGACAGCCACTCCCTGCCCTTCCAGTGGCCGGGCAGGTATTCCGACAAGTGCGGATCGCTCGACGGCAGGACGTAAGCGTCGATGCCGGCGCGCGCCATCGCGCTGCGCAGTTGGGCGAGCTTGCCCGCACGGGCTTGTTCGAATTCGGGGGTGGACATGGCTCGGTCGATCAGTTGTTATCCAAGCCACGTATGATACGCCGCAATGCCGCGGCGTGGCGCGTCTGCTTATTGCGCAATGACATCATCCGCTACAATGACGCGCAGACGAATCGACCGGCAGCAGCCGGCACAGGAGACAGACATGGATTTCGAAGCCGCCAAGGACGTATGCCGCAGCCTTCCCGGCTGTACCGAGGACACCAAGTGGGAGAACGACACGGTATTTTCGGTCGGCGCCAAGATGTTCGCGGCCACCAACAAGGACGTGCCTGCGCAGGGTTTCAGTTTCAAGGTCGACGACGAGCGCTTCCTCGAGCTGACCGACCGGCCGGGCATCATTCCGGCGCCCTACCTGGCGCGCGCCAAGTGGGTGAAGGTCATGCCTGAGGCGCAGCTCGACGATGCCGAACTGGCCGGGCTGCTGCGCCGCTCCTATGAACTCGTGTTCGCCAGGCTCACCCGCAAGCTGCAACGCGAAATCACCGCTTGACCCCAACAGGAACGCTCTTGCCAACCCGATTGGCGCATAATCGGGCAAATAAGCAGACCGCCATCTTTAGACCAGAAGACAGAACGACATGCAAGACTACCACCATGACCGCGCCCGCGCGCTGCTCGCCAACGCCACCCAGATCGTCACCCCGGAAGAAGTGCAGGCCGCGGTGAAGCACGTCGCCGACGAACTGAACGCGCGTTTCGGCGCTCCCGACAACAAGGCCTTCCCGCTGGTGCTGGGCGTGATGGGCGGCGCCGTGGTGTTCACCGGCCACCTGCTGCCGCAGCTGAACTTCCCGCTCGAATTCGACTACATCCACGTCAGCCGCTACGGCGACGCCGACCGCGGCGGCCAGATCGTGTGGAAGGTGATCCCGCGCCAGGACGTGGCCGGCCGCACCATCGTGGTGGTGGACGACATCCTCGACGAAGGCGAGACCCTCGCCCACGTCAAGCAGCGCCTGCTCGACATGGGCGCGGCCGAAGTCATCGTCGCGGTCTTCGCCGACAAGGACCTCAAGCGCGCCAAGCCGATCAAGGCCGACCTGGTGGGCCTCACGCTGCCGAACGAATTCGTGGTCGGCTTCGGCATGGACGTGTACAACTACTGGCGCAACCTGCCGGGGCTGTGGTCGATCAACCAGGATGACCTCAGCGCGGCGGAGCCGGAGCCGGAATTCCCGGTCCCGGACGCGAAGCGCCTCGATTAAACGCGCTTAACGAATCGCCAGGCGCTCACGCGCCGCGGCGTATTCGGCCTTGAGGCGTTCGACCATCTCGGCCACGCTCGGCACGTCGTTCATCAAGCCCACGCCCTGGCCGGCGCCCCAGATGTCGCGCCAGGCCTTGGCGCTGCCGGAGCCGAAGCTCATCTTGCTCTTGTCCGATTCCGGCAGGTTGTCCGGATCCAGGCCGGCCGCCACGATCGACTTCTTCAGGTAGTTGCCGTGCACCCCGGTGAACAGGTTGGTGTACACCACGTCGGCCGCGTTCGACTCCACGATCGCATCGCGGTAGGCGTCGGACACGTTCGATTCCTTGGTCGCCAGCCAGCGCGAGCCGATGTAGGCGAAGTCGGCGCCCATGGCCTGGGCCGCGAGGATCGCGTCGCCCGTCGCGATCGAGCCGGACAGCGCGATCGGTCCCTTGAAGAACTTGCGCACCTCGCCCACCAGCGCAAACGGCGACAGCGCGCCCGCATGGCCGCCGGCGCCCGCCGCGACCAGGATCAGGCCATCCACGCCCGCCTCCAGCGCCTTTTCCGCATGCCGGATCGAGACCACGTCGTGCATCACGATGCCGCCGTAGGCGTGCACCGCGTCCAGCATCTCCTTCGGCGGCGCGCGCAGCGAGGAGATGATGATCGGCACCTGGTGCTTCACGCAGACCTCGACGTCGTGCGCCAGGCGGTCGTTCGACGCGTGCACGATCTGGTTCACCGCGATCGGGCCCACCTTCGCGCCGGGATGTGCGGCCGCATACTCCGCCAGTTCGCGCTGCAGGTCGGTCAGCCAGGTATCGAGCAGCTCGGCCGGGCGCGCGTTCAGGGCGGGGAAGGAACCGACGATGCCGGCCTTGCACTGGGCCGCCACCAGCGCGGGACCGCTGGCGATGAACATCGGCGAGGCGATGACGGGAAGGGACAGGTCTTGCAACACGGGTGGCAGCGTCATGGAAGGCTCTCGGTTGTCGGTTGATGGGACAGTTCCGGGCATTATGCCGTGAAAAAAGAACGATCGTGCTAGATTCTTGACTCTAAACGTCGACCAGCATGTTTTCTTCGATGCGCGCAGCCCCGGCTTTCACCAGCGCGGCAGTGGCCCATTGTGCCAGCGCGTCCGCGCTCATGGGCAGGAGCCCGCTCCTGACCCGCTCCACCAACGGGATCGATCCCAGCAGCCCGGGCAGCGCTTCCAACTTCAGTGCGCGCCGCTCCAGCAGCAGGAACTTGAGCAGCACCTTGACCGCGTTCTGCGCATTCCTCACCGGGTCGGCGCTCAGGTAGTCGAGGCGCGCCCTCGCCCGCCCTAACGCCCCTGACACGTCGCTGAACACCGCGCCGTGGCCAGGGATGACCACGCGTGCATCCAGCGTGCCGATCAGCTCCAGTGTCGCCCCCACTTCCGCGAAGCCCGGCTCACCGGCGAGTTCCGGGAAGATCACGCCGAAGCCGTTCTCCCACAGCGCGTCGCCGGAAATCAGGATGCCCTCCGCCTCGCAGAAGAACAGCAGCGCGTGCGGATCGTGGCCGGGCGCCGCCATCACGCTCCAGCGCTGCTCGCCCAGCTGCAGCACATCGCCCGGCATCAAGACGGCATCGAAACCGAAGCGCGCGCACTGCTGCCCGGTGGCGCGGTAGCTGAGGGCATCCTCATCCCAGGCCGCCACCTTGGCCGCTTCCAGCGCCGGGATCGCGGTATGGCAGGCATAGGTCGCCTGCAGCAGCGCATTGCCGCCGCAGTGGTCGGAGTGCAGGTGGGTGTTGAGCAGGCGTTCCAGCGGACGGCCGTTCAGAGCGTGGCGCAGCAGCGCCAGCGTCTGCGGTGCGTGCGTGACATAGCCGCTGTCCACCAGGGCCGTGCCTTCGCGGCCCGTGAACAGGATGTTGTTGGACGAGAGCCAGCCGCGCTCGAAGACGTGCATCGACGGCGGCAGGCGCGCGCTCACCTCAACCCCAGTCGATCTCGGCTTCGCGGCGCCGGATCTCGGTCCACACGCGGCGCTTGTAGTCGTCGCCGGCGCTGCCCCAGGCGACGATTTCGTCGATGGTGCGCAGGCAGCCCTTGCACAGGCCGGACACGGGGTCCATCTGGCACAGGTTGATGCAGGGCGAAGGCACGGGGCTTTGCAGTTCCGGGTTCATGCCAGCAGCGCCTTCACGTCGATGTAGTGGGCGCAGATGGCAATGACCACCATCAGCACGACGGCCACGCGGCTGCCGCGGTCCTTGAGCGCATACAGCACCGGATCGTCGTCCATCTCGCCGCGCGCGGTCTTGATCCACAGGCGGCCGAGCCAGTAGATCATCAGGGCCGCCAGGCCCCACAGCAGCACCGGGCTGGCATACTGCCCCTCGGTTTCGGCCGCGTTGATGAACAGGCCCAGCACCACTACTGCCGCCAGCGCCGAGGCCAGGCCCATCGGCCACAGCACGGCCAGGTCGACCACGTGGTAGTCGCGCCCGTGCGCGCTGGCCTGGCCGCGCTGCTGCATCAGCTGCAGCTCGGAGCAGCGCTTCACCAGGGCCAGGCTGAGGAACACGAACAGCGAGAAAGCCAGCAGCCACGAGGTGGTGTGGATGCCCACCGCCACCGAACCGGTCACGATGCGCAGCGTGTACAGCATCGACAGCACCAGCACGTCGAGCAGCACGCGTTCCTTGAGCCACCAGCTGTAGGCGGTCGTCAAAACCACGTAGGCCAGCAGCATGGCCACGAAGCCCTTGTTGATGGTGAACGCCAGCGCAAACGCTCCCACCAGCAGCAGGAGCGCAGCCAGCACGCCCGAGGTGATCGGCAGCGCACCGCTGGCGAAGGGCCGCAGGCGCTTGCGCGGATGCATGCGGTCGTTGCCGAGGTCCCACAGGTCATTCGCGATGTAAGTCGCCGAGGCTGCTGTCGAAAAGCAGAGGAAGGCCAGCAGCATGGTGGCCAGGTCCGACAGCACGAAGGTGAAGGAGGTCAACAGCGGCACGAACAGCAGCACGTTCTTGGCCCACTGGTGCATGCGCAGCGCCTTGCGCCAGGTGCCCAGGCTGGCTGCCGGCTTCGGGAATTCCTTTTCGACGGCGTGCTTGGCGCGCACCGCGCGCGTCACCGCGCCGGAGGCGCCCACCAGCACGGCGGCCTGCGCGCCTTCCCACACCGGCAGGTCGGCCACGCTGTCGCCGGCGTAAGCGAACTCCGGTCCCACTTCTTCGCGGATGGCCGCGAGCTTGTTGCTGCCCTTGAGGTTGCGCGTGGCGTCGGTGGCCAGCACGCGGTCGAACAGGCCCAGGTGCTCGGCCACCGGCTCGGCGATCGAGCGGTGCGCGGCCGTGGCCAGCACCAGTTCGCGCCCGGCGGCCTTTTCGCTGCGCAGGTAGTCGAGCAGGTCCTGGCGGTAGGGCAGCTGCTCGGGCGCGATGCTGACGCGGCGCGCGATCTCGGACTTCATGGCTTCGCGCCCGCGCAGCAGCCACAGCGGCAGTTTGAGCAGGTCGAGCGGAGCGCTCTTTGCCAGCAGCAGCACCGACTCGACCAGGGTATCGGTCGGGGTCAGGGTGCCGTCGAGGTCGACCACAAGGGGGATGGCGGTCGAGCGCTGTGCCTGTTGGGAATGCAGCATGGAAGTTTCAGCCGGGTTCATCGCGATTCAAGATATGTAAATGCAAACACATCGCGCATTATCGCTCATCGCGGGCCGGCTCAACCGGTGCGGCGTCAGTGGATGCACCGGCGTGCCATTGCGCCAGCTTGCGCGCCACCTTGTCGCGGAAGCGCGCCGGATCGATCAGCTGGCGTTCGTGTATGCCCTCGCACACTTTCTCCACATCGTCCCAGGCTTCCACCTGGAAGCGCACGCGGCGGCCGTCCACCGCCAAGACGCTGCCGCGGATGGTCAGGGTCATGCCGGGCGGCGTCGGCGCCAGGTGGCGAAACTGAACCATGGTTCCCAGGCTCTGTTCCTGCGGCCAGTCCATGAAGGGCATCAGGCCGTGCAGGCAGGCCAGTTCCATCATGCCGACCAGGTAGCCGGTCGCCAGCACGTCCGGCATGTCGAGGCAGAAGGGCGTGTCGTGATAGAGCGCGGGCACGGTGGCCCGCGGCGGGACGATATAGCGCCATTCGAAGGAATGGCCGAGTTGTATTTCTGCTCGCATGTTGGCAGATTAACGCAGCCCGTCGCATTTGGGTGAATCCTCCTTGACCCTGAGCTTCATGGGCGTACACTCCATAGACCATCCAGCTGGATGGTGCAAGCGTGGCGTAAGGAAGCGGAAGGCATCATGACCCGAGAAATAGCGAAACTGGTGACAAGAGAAGCGGCGCGGCCGGCGGACCTCGAGAAAATCACGATCAACCTGGGGCCGATCGATCTCGGACAGATCGACCTCCTGGTGAGCGAAGGCTTTTATGCCAACCGATCGGACCTGATCCGCACGGCGATCCGCAACCAGCTGCAGGCGCATGCCGACGTGCTGCGCCAGACCGTGGCGCGGCGTAGCCTGGTACTCGGCATCCACCATTACACGCGGGCCGACCTGGAGCGTGCGCACAGCGCCGGCGAGCGCCTGCAGATCCAGGTGCTCGGCCTGGCCAGCATCGCCGACGACGTCACGCCCGAACTGGCGCGCGACACCATCGAATCCATCGTCGTCCTCGGCGCGCTGCATGCCAGCAGCGCGGTGAAGGCGGCACTTGCCGGGCGCATCCAGTAAGCGCAGCGGCCGAAGGAAAGGCATGAAATTGAACACGCACCTGTTTGCGCAAATGCGCAAAGCCACCCGCGCTCTGATGAAAAAGGGACCGCTCGACACTGCGGCCATCGTGCAAGAAGCAATGAAACAGGCCAGCGCCTTCCAGCGCGCGACGCCTGCCCCCGACATGCTGGCCGACCTGCAGCGCAGCATAGAGTCGCTGCGCGGACAATTCGACAGTCCGGCCAACGATGCCTGGCCGGGCAGCTTCAGCGCCGGCAGCTATTCCAACGAAGCCGGCACCCGCGACTACAAACTGTACGTGCCCAGCACCCTGACGGACGCGCCGGCGCCGCTGGTGGTGATGCTGCACGGCTGCACCCAGAACCCCGACGACTTCGCCCATGGCACCCAGATGAACGCGCTGGCCGAAGAACTGGGCTGCCTGGTCGTCTATCCGGCGCAGTCGCAGTCGGCCAATCCCTCGCGCTGCTGGAACTGGTTCAACGAAACGGACCAGCAGCGCGACCGCGGCGAACCCTCGATCATCGCCGGCATCACGCGCGACGTGATGGCGCGCCACCCGGTCGATCCGCGCCAGGTCTTCGTTGCCGGGCTGTCGGCCGGCGGCGCGATGGCTACCATCATGGGCACCCTGTATCCGGACCTGTACGCCGCCGTCGGCGTGCATTCCGGCCTGCCCTTCGCCGCGGCCAGCGACCTGCCCTCGGCGCTGGCGGCAATGAAAGGCGACTTCCGGCGCAGCCAGGCGCCGGGACGCCAGCTGCCGATCATCGTGTTCCACGGCGACCGCGACACCACGGTGCATCCGGCCAATGGCGACGCGCTGGTGGCGCACGGCCGCACGCGCAGCGCGCGCCGCACCGCCGAACCGGGCCAGGTGCCCGACGGCCACGCCTACACGCGCACGCTGCACCAGCACGACGACGGCAGCGTCCATGCGGAACACTGGCTGATCCACGGCGCCGGCCATGCCTGGTCGGGCGGCAACGCGCGCGGCAGTTATACCGATGGCAAGGGCCCGGACGCGAGCCGGGAAATGATGCGCTTCTTCCGCACCCAGCGGTAAGGTGGGCGGGTCTCCCGCCCACGCGGTGATCGTTAGCGGTTCAGCTGTCGCGTCGGCTGATCTTGCCGCAATAGTTCAGCCTCGATATGGGCGCGCAGGCAGGCCGGGCACCAGCAGCCAAGGGCTTCCTGCGGTACCGGAACGGCGGGCGGCAGCGCCGTGCACCAGCAGGGCTCGGGACTGTTATCCGCCATGGCGCAGCCGAATTCGGCGCCGCAGCGGGTGCAGGTACTCACGGGGTGCTCCCCTGTGGAAAGATGCTCATGGTTCGGTACGGTGGCGATACAGCCTATAAAATACAACAAGACGCCATATAATCAGCACAAGTACTACCCTGTTGCCTTAAAATCTCGCGACATTTATTTTGGACCTTCCATGAACGCAAGCTTGAGCAGCCTGAACTCCGACGACCAGCCCAACGATCTGACCAAGGTATCGCCGCAGATCAAGGCACAGATCCTGGCCGAGGCGCTTCCCTACATCCGTAACTTCCACGGCAAGACCATCGTCATCAAGTACGGCGGCAATGCCATGACCGACGAGCGCCTGAAGCACGGCTTCGCACGCGACGTCATCCTGCTCAAGCTGGTGGGCATGAACCCGGTCGTGGTGCACGGCGGCGGTCCGCAGATCGACAACGCGCTGAAGAAGATCGGCAAGCAGGGCACCTTCGTGCAAGGCATGCGCATCACCGACGAAGAGACCATGGAAGTGGTCGAGTGGGTGCTGGGCGGCGAAGTCCAGCAGGACATCGTCATGCTGATCAACCACTACGGCGGCCAGGCAGTGGGCCTGACCGGCAAGGACGGTGGCCTGATCCGCGCGCGCCGCATGTCCATGCCGGACAAGGACAAGCCGGGCGAATTCCTCGACATCGGTTTCGTTGGCGAGATCGAAGCGATCAACCCGGCCGTCGTCAAGGCGCTGCAGGACGACGCCTTCATCCCGATCATCTCGCCGATCGGCTTCGGCCAGGATGGCCAGGCCTACAACATCAATGCCGACGTCGTCGCCGGCAAGATCGCCGAGATCCTGAAAGCCGAAAAGCTGATCATGATGACCAACATCGCCGGCGTGCAGGACAAGAACGGCAAGCTGGTCACCGACCTGTCGGCGCGCGAGATCGACGAGATGTTCGAAGACGGCACGATTTCGGGCGGCATGCTGCCGAAAATTTCGTCGGCACTCGATGCGGCGAAGTCGGGCGTCAATACCGTCCACATCATCGATGGGCGTATCGAACACAGTTTGTTGCTGGAAGTCTTGACCGAACAGGCGTTTGGCACTATGATCCGGTCTCACTGATTTTTTGTGGCGGACCTTCCGCCACATTAAACACAAGATGCCCTTGTAGCTCAGTGGTAGAGCACTCCCTTGGTAAGGGAGAGGCCACGTGTTCAATCCACGTCAAGGGCACCATTCTCTTCCCGCAGTACCCCTCCCCTTAGTAGATCCGCTCCACCTTGATGCCGCGCTTGCGCAGCAGCTCCGGCACGCCGCGTTTGCCGACCAGGTGCAGTAATCCCACCGCCACCACCGCATTGTTTTCGCGCGCCAGCAGCGACACGATCTTGTCGGCCATCGGTCCGTTGCGTTCGTCCATCAGGAGTTCGCGCGTGAACCTGCCGCTCAAGCTGTCGTCTTCTTCCAGGCGCTGCGCGATGCGTTCCAGCGCCGCCTGGTCGGCCTTTTCGTAGGCTTCGAACAGTTCGCGCGCTTCGTGCAGCTGGCGGCCCGACGCCATGTTCTGCAGCGTTTCTTCCAGCAGCGCCCACTGCTCCTCGTCCTTGAGGCGATTGAGCAGCGCGGCCTGGTAGCCGATCGATTCGAGTTCGGCGATGCGGGTCTTGCCGCCGGCGCGCGCCTGCTCCGCCAGGTGGCTGTCGACGCCGAGGCGCGGGTCGTAGCCCATCTTGGCGGCGTCGATCACGGCCAGGGTCATCACGATCATCCAGGGCTTCAGCTGGCCCACCGCGGCCGGGTCGAGGCCCTGCTTCTTGAGGCCGGCCTCGATGCGCTGGCGGCGCTCGGGCGCCAGGCTCGCCAGGCCGGGACGTCCGGCCGGATACATGCCGTGCTGCTGCAGGGCCGCCGTCATCGCCGCTGGGTCGCGCGCGGTGTCGACTTCGAGCGCCAGCGTGGGCGCCTGCGCCAGGGCTTGGCGGATGCGCGGCTCGAGCGGATAGAAATCTGGACGGCCGGCGTGGATGGTGCCGTAAAGGTAAAGTGAGTGCCCGCTACCGCTGAGCTTGAAGAGGGCGCCGCGTTCCGCCGCCAGCGCCTGGAAGGCCAGCAGGAACAAGCTGAGGAACACCACTATAATCGGACGTCGCATTCACCCTCCGTTGTAATCCGAACCGTGCCGAATCATACCCTGCCCTCTCCCGTCTGGCTCTTCGACCTCGACAACACCCTGCATGACGCCTCGCACGCGATCTTCCCGGCGATTAGCGCCAACATGAACACCTATATCGCGCGCGTGCTGGGCGACGGCAGCACGCCCGCCACCCAGGCGCAGGTGGACGCGGCGCGCCTGGGCTACTGGAGGCGCTACGGCGCCACCCTGCTCGGCATGATCCGCCACCATGGCGTGTCGGCCGCCGACTTCCTGCACGTCACCCACGACCTCGGCGCCCTCGACAAACTGATGCGCGCCGAAAAAGGCCTGGGTACCCTGCTGCGTCGCCTCCCGGGCCGCAAGATCCTGCTCACCAACGCCCCGACGCGCTACTCCACCGACGTGATGCGCCACCTTGGCCTGAGCCGCCACTTCGCGCACCACGTCGCGATCGAGCACATGCACGTGCACCGCCGGCTGCGTCCCAAGCCATCGAGCCTGATGCTGCGCCGCCTGCTGCGCAAGCACGGCGTGGCGGCGCGCCGCTGCATCCTGGTCGAGGACACGCTGGCCAACCTGAAAAGCGCCAGCCGCCTGGGGCTGCGCACGGTCTGGGTCACGCAATACCTGCGCATGAGCGACCCGATTGGCAAAGCCCCCTTGCCGCGGACCCTGAAACGCCCCCGTTACGTCGATGTCAAAGTAAAATCCGTGCGGCAGCTACCGGCGCGACTGCACCGGCTGCGCTAAGAAAACCAACAACACCAAGGGGGCCTCGAAAACCGTCGCGAGCGGCAGTAAGCTTGACCGAGAAGCGCAGCTGTACGAGAGTACAGCGAGCATCGCAGGTCGAGATTACAACGCGCAGTAGGTTTCTCGAGGTTCCCGTCTACTAGGGATCACATGGCAACCAAGCCGGGCCAGCGCAAGCTGCAAATCCTCCAGGCCCTGGCCTCGATGCTCGAGCAGCCCAAGGGCGAGAAGATCACCACGGCGGCGCTGGCGGCGCGCCTGTCGGTATCGGAAGCGGCGCTGTACCGCCACTTCGCCAGCAAGGCCCAGATGTACGAAGGCCTGATCGAGTTCATCGAGTCCAGCGTCTTCGGCCTGATCAACCAGATCGCCGAGCGCGAGGACGGTGGCGTCAACCAGGCGCACGCGATGCTGCAGATGCTGCTCTCCTTCGCCAGCAACAACCCGGGCATGACCCGGGTCCTGATCGGCGACGCGCTGGTGGGCGAGGACGAGCGCCTGCAGCTGCGCATGAACCAGTTCTACGACAAGGTCGAGATGGCCTTCAAGGGCGCCCTGCGTGTGGCGGTCACCCAGGGCCATGGCGAGGAAGCCGACGTCGCGGCGCGCGCCAGCCTCCTGGTGAGCTACGTGACCGGACGCTGGCACCGCTTCGCCAAGAGCGGCTTCAAACAGAACCCGGCCGAAGGCACGGCCCTGCAGCTGTCGCTGCTGCTCGCGGCATAAAGGGCCCATAGCCGCATCATGGATACCCAGGAAGTCTTCGCGCTGCTGGACGACGCCGGCGCCGCTGGCGAAGCCCGTTCGCGCCTGTACAGCCGCCATGCGGGCACGCTGCGCTGCACGGACGTTGCGGGCTGGCCTCAACTGCTGCGCGAGATGCAGGAGGCGCTGGGACGCGGCCTGTACGCGGTGCCGCTGCTGACCTACGAACTGGGGGCGCACCTGCAGGGATTGCCCGCCCATGCGATGGACGGCCCGCTGGCGCAGGTGCTGCTGTTCGAGCAGTGCGAACACCTGGACGCAAGCCAGGTCGAGGGTTGGATCGCCACCCGTGCGCCGGCCGGTGGCCTGGCCGGCGTAGCCGGCATTACCGCCAACGTCGACGAAGCCGCGTTCACAGAGGCGATCAATCGCATCCGCGAGTACATCGCGGCCGGCGACACCTATCAGGTCAACTACACCTACCGCCTGCACTTCGCCGCTTACGGCCCATTGCTTGCCCTGTACGCGCGGCTGCGGGCGCGCCAGCGCGTGCCCTACGGCGCCCTGATCGCCCTGCCCGACGGCGGCGCGCTGCTGTCGTTCTCGCCCGAGCTGTTCATGCGTCATGAGGCGGGCGTTCTGCTGGCGCGTCCGATGAAAGGTACGGCGCCGGCCAGCGGCGACGATGCGCTCGACGCCGAACGCTCACAAGCGCTGGCTGCGGACACCAAGAACCGCGCCGAAAACCTGATGATCGTGGATCTGCTGCGCAACGACCTGGGACGGGTCGCGCAGACCGGCAGCGTCGAGGTGCCGGCGCTGTTCGAGGTCAAGCGCTACGGCAGCGTGCTGCAGATGACCTCCACCGTGCAGGCGCGCCTGCGCCAGGACACGACGCTGGAACAGGTGTTCGCCGCGCTCTACCCCTGCGGCTCGATCACGGGCGCGCCCAAGCGCCGCACGATGGAGATCATCCACGAACTCGAACCCGCGGCGCGCGGCATCTACACCGGCGCGATCGGCTGGTTCGATCCGCCCCCGGCAGGTGAGGCATTCGGGGACTTCTGCCTGTCGGTCCCGATCCGCACCCTGGCCCTCGGGCCCTCGGAAGGCGGCACGCGCCAGGGAGAACTGGGCGTCGGCGCCGGCATCGTCTACGACAGCGATGCGGCATCCGAATTCGCCGAATGCCAACTCAAGGCGCGCTTCCTCACCGGCCTGGTAAACGAATTGGAAATCTTCGAGACCCTGCGCGCCAGCTGGGACGACGGCTGCCGCCACATCGAGCAGCACCTCGACCGCCTCGCCGCCTCCTGCCGCTTTTTCGGGCACCCATTCGATTACGGTGCCGCACGCGTGGCGCTGAACGAGGCCTGCCTGGCCCTGCCGCCCGGCCAGCTGCATCGGCTGCGCCTGTCGGTGGACCAGAACGGCCAGCTGGGCCTGCAGTCGGCGCCGCTGGCGCCCCTGGCCGAACCGGTGCTGGTGCTGCTGGCGCAGGAGAGGACGGACTCGCACGACGTCTTCCTGCGCCATAAAACGAGCATCCGCAGCCGCTACGACGCGGCCTGGCGCGCCGCCGAGGCGCAAGGCGCCTTCGACGCCCTGTTCTTCAACGAGCGCGATGAGCTGACCGAGGGAGGACGCAGCAATGTGTTCGTGCGCTTCGGCGCGGCCTGGTACACGCCGCCGCTGTCCTGCGGCGTGCTGCCGGGGGTGATGCGCGGCGTGTTACTCGCCGCGCCGGCGTGGAACGCGAGCGAGCGCGTGATCACGCGCGCGATGCTGCAGGACGCGGACGACCTGGTCGTCTGCAATGCCCTGCGCGGGCCGCTGCGGGCGGTCCTGCTGGACGACCCGCGGCCAGGCTAGTTACATCGCGAGCGCCTGCTCGATTCTACCGACCAGGGCCGGATCTTCCGGCGTCACCTTGCTTGGGAAATGCTCGATGACCTTGCCGTCGCGGCCGATCAGATACTTGGTGAAGTTCCATTTCGGCGCCTGGCCGGTGGCCTTGGTCAGCGTCGCGTGCAGCGGATTGGCTTCCGGACCGGTGACCACGCTCTTGGCGAACATCGGGAACTTGACGCCGTAGGTGTTGAAGCAGAGGTCGGCGATCTCCTTCGAGCTGCCCGGTTCCTGCTTGCCGAAGTCGTTCGACGGGAAGCCCAGCACCACCAGGCCGCGGCCGTTGTACTTGGCGTACAGCTTCTCCAGGCCTTCGTACTGCTTGGTGAAGCCGCAGTAGCTGGCCGTGTTCACCACCAGCACCACCTTGCCGGCATACTGGCACAGGTCCTGCGGCGCCTCGTCCTGCAGGCGCTTGAAGTTCTGGTGCAGGATGGCCGGGCAAGCAACCGGCGCGCGGGCGGCGGTCGGCGTGGCGCTGGCTGCATTGGTCGCCTGGGCGGCGGCCGGCTGGGAAAGGCTCGCGGCAGCTAGGGCTGCGAGCAGGAGGGTGGTCTTGAACATGGCGTGGCATCCCCTGAATTGTAATGCCACGATTGTAACGCAGACGCTGCTGAAAAAATCGTCAGCCTGCTGCGCGACCGGGACCTTAGCCGTTCAGGCTGCGGTGCTCGATCTTGATGCAGTGGTTCATGACCACGTCCAGGCCTGCGGCGCGCGCGAGGTCGGCGGCAGCCCGGTTCTCGATGTCGAGCTGCATCCACAGGCAGCCGGCGCGCACGGCGATCGCGTCGCGTGCGATCGGCGGGATGTCTTCGGACTTGCGGAAGCAGTCGACGATGTCGATCGGCTGGCCGCCCGCGGCGAGGGCGTCGGCCGCTTCCTGCAAGCTAGCGTAGACCTTCTCGCCGAGGATGCTGTCGCCGGCATAGCTCGGGTTCACCGGCACCACGCGGTAGCCGGCTCCCTGCAGGTATTCGGCCACGCCGTAGCTGGCGCGGTCGGGCTTGTTCGACAGGCCGACGATGGCGATGGTCTTGCTGTCGCTGAGGATCTGGGCAATGCTTCTCATGATGGATTCGGTGGATTCAGGGTTCGACACTAGCTTATCAGATTTGCATCATGTACCGCGCCCCTGCTGGCGCCGCGCGCGCAAACGTGGAAAGATGCGGGCTCGTCCCTTTTCAAACTCTCCATGCGCGCCACCGTCCTCTCCTGCATCGCCGCCCTCGCCTTGTCGCTGTCCGCCCACGCGGCCGAACCGCTGGCCGCCGTCGAACGCGCCATCGTTCCCGTCGCCAGCTGGGGCGGCACCCCGGCCGACGCCAGCAAGGCCAAGCGCCACACCATCAGCCAGATCACCCTGCACCACCAGGGCGAGCCGTTCAAGCCCGGCACCGACCCGCAGGCCTACCTGCGCCGCCTGCAGACCTGGTCGCGCACCACCAAAGGCTGGCTCGACATCCCCTACCACTACGTGATCGACCTCGATGGCCGCGTCTACGAGGCGCGCAACATCGACTTCGCAGGCGACACCAACACCGAATACGACCCCACCGGGCATGCCCTGATCGAGGTGGTCGGCAATTTCGAGGAAGTGGAACCGAACCAGCAGCAGCTCGACGCCGTGGTCGACCTGATGGCGCTGCTGGCACGGAAGTACAAGGTGTCGCTGGACGACATCAAGAGCCACCGCGACCACTCCGACAAGACCGTGTGCCCGGGTGCGAACCTGTACCGCTACGTGAAGGAGGATTACTTCCGCCACAAGGTGGCGCTGCGCCTGGCCGGTGAGCAGGCCGCGAACCGCTAGAGCAGGCGCGCACCGTAGGGTGGGCGGGTTTCCCGCCCACGCGTTCAAACCGGGCTAGATCAGCCTGGGCGTCATCTCTCGGCTCACCTATCACCGCGTGGGCGGCATAGCCGCCCACCCTACGGGTCAAATATACGGCGTGATCAAAGCTTGCGGCCCGGCGTGTTGCGGCCGCCCTGCTTCAGCACCAGGTCCTGTCCTTCGAAACTGATCTCGGCGTCGACCCGCTCCGCGAAGAAGGCGGTCTCGCTCATCGGGAAGATTTCGAGCTTGCCCTGCCTGGTAGCCTGGGCAAAGTAGCGGTCGCCCTCGCGCGTCAGCTCCAGCACGAAGCCGGGCGCCAGTTCGTAGCGGCCGACGCGCGTGTCGAAGGAGGCGTTGGCGATCTTGATGGCCTGGCGCGCAGGCGGCGCGTTGCCGATGCGTGGACTCACGATCGGCTTGCCGTCCTGGTGATGCGTCACCGCTACCACCTTGCCATCCGCGCCACGCTGGAACTCGAACCAGTCGAGCGAACCTGGCAGGAAGAATTCGGTGCTCGACGCGGCCTTGACCGGCGTCGGCGGCAGGCCGGTGCGCTGGGTGACCAAGCCATCGGCAGTGCGGCGGAACACGCGCTGCACGCCCTTCTCGACTTCGTAGGTGCCGGCGACGGCATCCAACGCCGCCGCGTCCAGCTTCGCTTCCGTGAACTCGCGGTAGGGCTTGCCGATGGCGATAGCGGCCGCCTTGCGCGCCACCACGCTCGGGTTGGCCGGGCCGGCGTCGCTGTTGGTCAGCACCGCGACGTAAACTTTTTGGTCCGGCAGGCGCAGCCCGTAGGTGGAGAAGCCGTTGATGCCGCCGCTGTGGCCGATGGCGGCGCTACCCTGTACCTGGCTGATCCCCCAGCCGTAGCCGTAGGTGGTCGGCTTGCCGTCACTGAGGCGGTAGGGCGTGAAGGCGCGCTGCCAGCTGGCCGGCTTGAGCAGCTTGCCACTGGAGACCGCGGCATCCCAGCGCGCCAGGTCGTCCACGGTCGACACCAGCGATCCGGCCGCGTAGGGCTGGGTCATGCTGAGCGGTTTCGCCGGGCCGAAACCGGTGCCGCTACGGGTGTGGCCGGCCGCCACCGGCGCCTTGCTGCGGCCAACGCCCTCGTAATAGGTGTCGTTCATCCCCAGAGGCTTGAAGATGCGCTGCTCGAGAAAGGACGCGTAGCTCTGGCCGGACACCTTCTCGATGATGGCGCCAAGCAGGAAGTAGCCCGAATTGTTGTAGCGGAACTGGCTGCCCGGTTCGAAGTCGAGCGGATCGTTCTTGAACGAGTCGATCATCTGCGCCACTGTGAGGTTCTGCGCCATGCCGGCGCCGTAGCCTGGCTTGCTGGTGTAGCTGACGATGCCCGAGGTGTGGGTCAGGAGGTGCTCGATCGTGATCTTCTTGCCCCTGGTCGGATAGTCCGGCAAGTGCCTGGTGATGTCGTCGTCGAGCGACAGCTTGCCTTCTTCAAGCAGCATCAGGATCGCGGTCGCGGTGAACTGCTTGGTGAGGGAACCGATGCGCAGCGCCATCTCGGGCGTCATGTCGATGTTCTTCGAAGTGTCGGCCATGCCGTAGGCGCGGCGCAGCACGGTCTTGCCATCCTTGACCACGATGACCGTGGCGCCCGGAGCGTCGGCCTTGAAGTAGGGAGCGATGGCCGCGTCGATGCGGCCGGCCAGGCCCTGCTCGGCGAGCACGGACCTGGCAGCGTCCTGGGCGAAGGATGCGTTCGGGTGGCACAGCAGGAGCACGGCGGCGCACAGGGCGGAGCGGAGCAGCATGGTCGGAATCCCTTTGTCGTTGTCGGTACCGTCCATACTATCCGCCCTGCCCTCCATGGGAACTATCACCATGGAGGGGGGCGCCGGCGCTTACAGCTTGCGCCCGGTGAAGCTGCGGCTGCCCTGCTTGAACGTCAGGCCTGCGGCCTCGAAGGCGATTTCGGCGTCGACGTCGCGTGCGAAGAAGCGCGTCTCGCTCAGCGGGAAGATCTCGAGGCGGCGCTGGCCGCTCGGCTGCACGAAATAGCGGCTGCCCTCGCGCTGGATCTCCAGCACCATGCCGGGCTGGATCTCGTAGCGGCCGATGTGGGCATCAAAAGCGGCGTCCGCGATCTTCGCCACGATGCGCGGGGCCGGCGCCTCGCCCGAGCGGGTGTGGACCAGCGTCCGGCCGTCCTGGTACATCGTCATGCCGGTCGCCTTGCCGTTCGCGTCGCGCTGGAACACGATCCAGTCGGCGGTGTCCGGGATGAAGAACTCGTTGGCCGACATCGCCTTGAGCACCAGCGGCCCGCGGCCCGCGCGTTGCAGCGCGAGGTAGTCGCCGTCGCGGCGCAGCACGCGTTGGGTGTCCTTGTCCTGCGTGTAGACGCCGGCCACGGCATCCAGGCTGGCCGCATCCAGCGCAATCTCCTTGAATTCCGGGAGCGGCCTGCCGATGGCGACGGCGGCCGCCCTTCTCGCCACCACGTCCGGCACCACGGTGCCGCTGTCGCCGTTGGTCAGCACGGCGACGTAGACCTTTTGCGCAGGCAGGCGCAGGCCATAGGAGCGGAAGCCCCGGGTCGAGCCGCTATGGCCGATGGTCGGCTCGCCCTGGATCAGGGTCATCTCCCAGCCATAGCCGTAGTTACTGTCCTTGCCGTCGCTCAGGCGGTAGGAGGTGAACGCGCGCTGCCAGGTGGCCGGTTTGAGCAGCTTGTTGGCGGCGATGGCCGCATCCCATTGTGCCAGGTCGTCCACGGTCGACACCAGTTCGCCGGCGGCATACGACTGGTTCTTGCCGAGCGTGCGGGCCGGTCCGAAGCCCTTCTCGCCCAGGGAATGCCCGGCCGCGGTCGGCCACGCGCTGCGCTCGTAGCCTTCGTAGGCGGTGTGCGTCATCCCGAGCGGCACGAAGATGCGCTGCTCGAGGAATGTGTGATACGGCTGGCTAGAAACTTTTTCGATGATGGCGCCCAGCAGGTAATAGCCCGAGTTGTTGTAGCGCCAGGTGCTGCCCGGCTCGAACTGCATCGGGTCGTTCTTGAACGAGTCGATTTGCGCGGCCACCGTGGTGTCCTGCGGCGCGCGCTGTGGATAACCCGGCTTGCCGGTATAGCTGACGATGCCCGAGGTATGGGTCAGCAGGTGCTCGATCGTGATCTTCTTGCCCTGGGTCGGGTAGTCCGGCAGGAATTTGGTGATCTCGTCCTGTAGCGACAGCTTGCCTTCGTCCGCCAGCAGCAGGATGGCGGTGGCGGTGAACTGCTTGGTCATCGAGCCGATGCGCAGCGCCATCTCCGGCGTCATTTTGATGTTCTTCGAAGTGTCGGCCATCCCGTAAGCCTTACGCAGCACGGTCTTGCCGTCCTTGACCACGATGACGGTGGCGCCCGGGGCGTCGGACTGGAAGTAGGGAGCGATGGTGGCGTCGAGGCGGGTGGCGAGGTCCTGGGCGCCGCGGGTCGCGGGCGCCTTGTCCTGGGCAAAAGCGGCCTGCGGCTGGCACAGGAGCAGCACGGCGGCGCACATGGCGGGTCGGATCAACATGGTCGGCATTCCTTTGTTGTTATGGAGTGCCGCGACTGTACGTACGTGGCCAGTCCCGCCGCAATCGGAAGCCGATCAGTGGTCGTTCGGATGGGTCAAGCGGTGGCTATCCGGGGGCGAATGGGACGGCTGCCTAACATGCTAATAGGCAAGCGCGCGCCCTGCCGAGTCCGTTTTCCTATACTCGGGCATATGTACACACCCCCAAGGAGCCTGCGATGCCCGCATTGTTGAAGCGCCTCTGGTTTGCCCTATTGCTGTTGCCGCTCACCCTGCACGCCGAACCGGTCAGGGTAGCCACCCACTACCAGGGCTCGATGTCGGTGGATCGGCAAGTGTTTCCCGCCCTCGGCATCGACTTGAGCGATTCCTCGCGCGACGTCCCTTACTCGATCACGATGAGTTCGCTGCTCGATACCTCGCTGCCGGGCGCAAACAGCCTCGGCGTACTCGAGGCCTTCGGACAAGAGGTCTCCCTGACGCTCATGATCGACAGACAGACCTTCGAATATGCCGGTCCGACGCTCAGGACCTATGCTGGCACCACCGGCCGGTATTTTTATCATGGCGTCGATATCGCGCTAGGCGAAGACCGGCTCTGGCTGTACAGCATTACGGGTACCTACCCCGGCATCGACAGGATCACGGGCAAGCCGCTGATCCCGCGTGAACTCGATTCCGACGACGGCATCTGGACCAGCTTCGAGCTTTCGTATTCGAACAGGAACAGCTTGATGGGTGGCGTGGATTATTCCAGCCTGCAGGTGATCAGCCTGGTGCCAGAGCCAGCCCAGGGCAGGCTCGCGCTGGCAGGTCTCTTGGTGCTCGGCCTGGTCAGCGTCAGGACAGCTTCGCGTAGCTCAAAAACAGCCAGGTCACCGTCATCACGACAATCCCGGTGAGGGTCACACAGGAACCCGTAAAGAACAGGGCCGACAGCAAGGTAGCGGACAGCACGCGCTCGAACAGGAAGCCGAGCGCGAAATCGAAGCCGGCCAGCACCGACCAGCGCCGCATGTAGACCGGCAGGTAACGGCTCATGCGCCGGTTGTGTTCGTGCGCGGCGTGGCGCTCGTAGAGATCGCGGGCCGCGCTGACGTCGCGGAACAGCCAGTCGAAGAAGAGGAAACGGTATAGGGTCTGGCCGAACGGCGCTTCGGCCGGCAGGGCTTGCGGTTCACGAGGTTCTGGAGGAATTGCCATGGTCCGATCCGGCGGTTTCGCATGCTGAAGAAAGCATACTAAGCCGGAAAGGCACGCGCCCCCGTGCGTTGGCTAACTGTGCGCTGCATTCGCAAGACGTGGAACTTGCGCAAAAACAACTGCAAATAAAAAAGGCAGCCCTGAGGCTGCCTTTCTGTTCCGCGAGGCGGATGCTTAGCGTCCTTTCGAACGCAGCTTCTGGATCGCTGCCAGCTGCGCGATTGCCGCGGCCATTTCGGCCTGGGCTTTCGCGTAGTCGATCTTCGATTCCTTGTTTAGCATCAGCTCTTCGGCCTGCTTCTTTGCTTCCAGTGCCTTCGCTTCGTCCAGGTCGCCACCGCGGATTGCGGTGTCGGCCAGCACGGTCACGCCGTTCGGCTGCACTTCGAGGATACCGCCTGCGACGAAGACGAACTCTTCGCCGCCGCCGGCTACCTGGATCCGTACAGCACCTGGCCTGATGCGCGTGATCAGCGGGGTGTGGCGTGGGTAGATACCCAGCTCACCCGCTTCACCCGGCAGCGCGACGAATTCGGCCTGGCCGGAGAAGATCTGCTCTTCGGCCGAGACCACGTCCACTTGAATCGTATTTGCCATGTCTGTCCCTAGGGTGAAGAAGCCGGCTTAGGCAGCCAGTTTCTTGGCCTTTTCGATCGCTTCCTCGATGGTGCCGACCATGTAGAAGGCCTGCTCCGGCAGGTGGTCCAGTTCGCCCGACGCGATCATTTTGAAGCCCTTGATCGTGTCTTTCAGCGAAACGTACTTGCCTGGCGAGCCGGTGAACACTTCAGCGACGTGGAACGGCTGCGACAGGAAACGCTGCATCTTACGAGCGCGTGCGACGACCAGCTTGTCTTCCGGCGCCAGTTCGTCCATGCCCAGAATCGCGATGATGTCGCGCAGTTCCTTGTAGCGCTGCAGGGTGCCCTGCACGGCGCGTGCGGTGTTGTAGTGCTCTTCACCGACGACCAGCGGGTCCAGCTGGCGCGAGGTCGAGTCCAGCGGATCCACTGCCGGGTAGATACCCAGCGAAGCGATGTCACGCGACAGAACGACGGTCGAGTCCAGGTGGGCGAAGGTGGTTGCCGGCGACGGGTCGGTCAAGTCATCCGCAGGAACGTACACGGCCTGGATCGAGGTGATCGAACCGGTCTTGGTCGAGGTAATACGCTCTTGCAGGCGGCCCATTTCTTCGGCCAGGGTCGGCTGGTAACCCACTGCCGACGGCATACGGCCCAGCAGTGCCGACACTTCGGTACCGGCCAGGGTGTAGCGGTAGATGTTGTCGACGAAGAACAGAACGTCCTTGCCTTCGTCACGGAAGGCTTCCGCCATAGTCAGGCCGGTCAGCGCGACGCGCAGACGGTTGCCCGGCGGTTCGTTCATCTGACCATAGACCATCGCCACTTTCGAGTTGGTCGGGTTTTCCAGGTCGACGACCTTGGCATCCGCCATCTCGTGGTAGAAGTCGTTACCTTCACGGGTACGCTCACCCACGCCGGCGAACACGGACAGACCCGAGTGCGCTTTTGCGATGTTGTTGATCAGTTCCATCATGTTGACGGTCTTGCCGACGCCGGCGCCGCCGAACAGGCCAACCTTACCGCCTTTTGCGAACGGGCAGACCAGGTCGATCACCTTGATGCCGGTTTCCAGCAGGTCGGTCGACGGCGACAGTTCGTCGTAGGCGGGTGCATCGCGGTGGATCGAGGCCATGCGCTCGTGGCTGACCGGACCGCATTCGTCGATCGGGTTGCCCAGCACGTCCATGATACGGCCCAGGGTCGGGGTGCCGACCGGAACCATGATCGGGTTACCGGTGTTCTGGATGATCATGCCGCGACGCAGGCCTTCCGAGCTGCCCAGTGCAATGGTACGGACCACGCCGTCGCCCAGCTGCTGCTGAACTTCCAGGGTCAGTTCCGAACCTTCCATTTTCAGTGCGTCGTACACTTTCGGCATGGCGTTACGCGGGAATTCCACGTCGACCACGGCGCCGATACACTGAACGATTTTGCCATCAGCCATTTTCGTTCCTTCAGATATAGTTAAATTCTTGTGCTTTGATCGTCAGACGGCTGCTGCGCCGGAAACGATCTCGGAGAGTTCTTTGGTAATCGCTGCCTGGCGGGTCTTGTTGTAGACCAGCTTCAGGTCGCTGATGACACTACCGGCGTTGTCGCTCGCTGCCTTCATCGCCACCATGCGTGCCGATTGCTCGGACGCCAGGTTTTCTGCAACCGCCTGGTACACCAGCGCTTCGACGTAACGCACCAGCAGCTCGTCGATGACCACTTGCGCTTCCGGTTCGTAGATGTAGTCCCAGCTGATACCGCCGGCATCTTTTTCCAGGTGTTTCGCCGGCAGCGGCAGCAGCTGCTCGACCATCGGTTCCTGTTTCATCGTGTTGATGAACTTGGTGTAGCACAGGTAGACGGCATCGAGCCGGCCTTCCTGGTACGCGTCCAGCATCACTTTGACCGGGCCGATCAGCTTGTCCAGGTGCGGCGTGTCGCCGATCTGGGTCACTTGCGAAACGACCTTCATGCCCATGCGGCTCAGGAAGCCCAGGCCCTTGTTGCCAATGGCAACTGCCTCGACGGTGTTGCCTGCTTGCTCCAGCTCGCGCGCCTTCTGCGTCACCTGGCGCAGCACGTTGGTGTTCATGCCGCCGCACAGACCCTTGTCGGTCGTGACGACGATGAAACCCACGGCCTTCGCCTTGACGTCCTTGGCTTGCGCCATGAACGGGTGCGTGTATTCCGGGTTTGCGCCGGCCAGATTGGCGGTGATGGTACGAACCTTGTCACTGTAGGGACGGGCGGCGCGCATGCGGTCCTGCGCCTTGCGCATTTTCGATGCGGCGACCATTTCCATCGCCTTGGTGATCTTCTTCGTATTCTCTACGCTCTTGATCTTGCCACGAATCTCTTTGCCTACTGCCATGAGTCCTTACTCCTTCCGCGCACCGGCGCCGTGTTCCCACGGCGCCGGCTCGACGATTAATATGCGCCGGATTTTTTGAAATCAGCAATGGCAGCCGACAGCGCAGTTTCGCCGTCCTTGTCCAGTTGCTTGGTTTCGTCAATCTTCGACAGCAGGGCTGCGTGGCTCGACTTCAGGAAGTTGTGCAGGCCGTGCTCGAACGGCAGCACTTTCTTGACTTCGATATCGTCCAGGTAGCCCTTGTTGACGGCGAACAGCGATGCGGCCATCAGCGAGGTCGACAGCGGCGAGAACTGCGGCTGCTTCAGCAGTTCGGTCACGCGGGCGCCGCGGTCCAGCTGCTTGCGGGTCGATTCGTCCAGGTCCGATGCGAACTGCGCGAACGCAGCCAGTTCACGGTACTGCGCCAGGTCGGTACGGATACCGCCCGACAGGCCCTTGATGACCTTGGTCTGGGCAGCGCCACCGACGCGCGACACCGAGATACCGGCGTTGATCGCAGGACGGATACCGGCGTTGAACAGCGAGGTCTCCAGGAAGATCTGGCCGTCGGTAATCGAAATCACGTTGGTCGGCACGAATGCCGAGACGTCGCCAGCCTGGGTTTCGATGATCGGCAGTGCGGTCAGCGAACCGGTCTTGCCGGTGACGGCACCGCCCGTGAACTTCTCGACGTAGTCGGCGTTCACGCGGGCTGCGCGCTCGAGCAGACGGCTGTGCAGGTAGAACACGTCGCCCGGGTATGCTTCGCGGCCCGGTGGGCGGCGCAGCAGCAGCGAGATCTGGCGGTAGGCGACAGCCTGCTTCGACAGGTCGTCATAGACGATCAGCGCGTCTTCGCCGCGGTCGCGGAAGTATTCGCCCATCGCGCAGCCCGAGTAGGCCGAGATGTACTGCATCGCAGCCGATTCCGAAGCGGAAGCGGCGACCACGATGGTGTACTCCATCGCGCCGTGCTGTTCCAGCGAGCGGACGATGTTCTTGATGGTCGATGCCTTCTGGCCGATTGCGACGTACACGCAGGTGACGCCCTGGCCCTTCTGGTTGATGATCGCGTCGACTGCGACAGCCGATTTACCGGTCTGGCGGTCGCCAATGATCAGCTCACGCTGGCCACGGCCGATCGGCACCATCGCGTCGATCGACTTGATACCGGTCTGCATCGGCTGCGAGACGGATTCACGGGCGATGACGCCCGGAGCGATCTTTTCGATCGGTGCGGTCAGGGCGGTGTTGATCGGACCCTTGCCGTCGATCGGCTGGCCCAGTGCGTTGACCACGCGGCCACGCAGTTCCGGACCGATCGGCACTTCCAGGATGCGGCCGGTGGTCTTGACGGTGTCGCCTTCCGAGATGTGCTCGTAGGCGCCCAGGATGACGGCGCCGACGGAGTCGCGCTCGAGGTTCATCGCCAGGCCGAAGGTGTTGCCAGGGAATTCCAGCATCTCGCCCTGCATCACGTCCGACAGACCATGGATGCGGCAGATACCGTCGGCGACGGAGATCACCGTGCCTTGATTGCGAACTTCAGCCGAACCTTCCAGACCCTGGATGCGGCTCTTGATCAGTTCGCTGATTTCAGAAGAATTAAGTTGCATGAGTGCTAACTCCAAATGTTTTTGATGCGTAGGGCAAGGGCGCTGTGGCTGGCGAGTGTCTATCGATCCGATCGATTACGACACCAGCGCAACATGCATCTGTTGCAGCTTGGCGCGTACCGAGGTATCGAGCACTTCATCGCCAACGACCACGCGCACACCACCGATCAGCGAAGGATCAACGGTCACCGACGGGTTCAGCTTGCGGCCAAATTTCTTTTCCAGCGTAGCGACCAGCTGGGCCAGCTGGTCACCCGAGATCTCGAAGGCGCTGACGATGTCCGCATCGGCGGCGCCTTCGTTGGCGTTCTTCAGTGCCGCGAACTGGGCGGCGATTTCGGGCAGCAGGTTGACGCGGCCGTTTTCGGCCAGCATCGCGATAAAGTTCTTCGCTTCAGCGTTCAGCGGCGACTTGACCAGGGACGCAATCGCGTCGGCCAGCTGGGCAGCGGTGACCTTCGGGTTGGCGGCGAAAGCCTGCACGTCCGGATTGGCGCCAACCTGGCCCAATTCGGAAGTAGCGGCCGACCAGGCAGCCATGTCGCCCGACTGGGCAACACGGTACAGCGCTTCGGCGTAAGGGCGGGCGACGGTTGCGAGTTCAGCCATGATCAGAGCTCGGTCGACAGTTTCGACAGCAGGTCGGCGTGGACCGCTGGGTTCACTTCACGCTTCAGGATCTGCTCGGCGCCTTGCACTGCCAGGGCGGCGACCTGGCCACGCAGTTCTTCGCGGGCACGGTTCACTTGCTGCTCGGCGTCGGCCTGTGCTGCGGCGACGATACGGGCTGCTTCTTCAGCGGCGGTTGCCTTGGCTGCTTCGATGATCTGGGCAGCGCGCTTTTCAGCGTCGGCAATACGCTTCTGGACTTCGTCACGGGCGCCGGAGAGTTCGGTCTGCACGCGTTTTTCGGCGGCGGCGAGGTCAGCTTTGCCACGGTCGGCGGCGGCCAGGCCGTTCGCGATCCTCTCAGCACGCTCGTCGAGTGCTTTCATCAGCGGCGGCCACACGAATTTCATCGTGAAGGCGGCCAGGATGAGGAAGACCACGAGCTGTGCAAACATCGTTGCGTTAAGGTTCACGGTTTTTTCCTTATTACAGAAACACGGATGCCGAACCGGTGTCGGTTCGGCTCTTCAATACGTCAAGACGTGTGTCTTAGGCGGTGAACGGGTTCGCGAATGCGAACAGCATGGCGATACCGACACCGATCAGGAATGCCGCGTCGATCAGACCAGCCAGCAGGAACATCTTGGTCTGCAGGGTGTTCATCAGTTCTGGCTGACGTGCAGAGGCTTCCAGGTATTTACCGCCCATCAGTGCGATACCGATGCAAGCACCGATAGCGCCCAGACCGATGATCAAACCGCAAGCCAGTGCAACAAAAGAAAGGTCAGTCATGTGTAACTCCAAAAGTTAATTTAAAAACTAGATTAAAAACTACAACTTCTTTACAACCACTATCTGTTCGATGCTTGCGGCGCCGATCAGTGGCCTTCATGGGCCTGACCGAGATACACCAGCGTCAGCATCATGAAGATGAATGCCTGCAGGAACACGATCAGGATGTGGAAGATCGCCCAGATCGAGCCTGCGATTACGTGGCCGACGAAACCGAAGACGGTGGCGGTCGAACCAAGCAAAGCGATCAATAGGAACAGCAGCTCGCCGGCGAACATGTTGCCGAACAGTCGCATACCGAGCGACACCATTTTTGCTGCGTATTCGATGATGTTCAGGAGCAGGTTAAACGGCGCCATGGCGATGCCGAACGGAGCTGCAAACAATTCGTGGATCCAGCCGCCGAGGCCCTTGACCTTGATGCTGTAGTAGAACATCAGGAGGAGGACGCCCAGCGAGATGCCGATGGTGCCGTTCAGGTCGGCGGTCGGGACCACGCGATGATGCGGATCGCCCAGGCCGAGATAGCGGAAGGCGGTGGAGAACATGTCGACCGGCAGGAAGTCCAGCGAGTTCATCAGGGCGACCCAGACGAAGACGGTCAGCGCCAGCGGAGCAATGAAGCTGCGGTCGCCGTGGACGATGGATTTCGACTGGTCTTCGACCATCTCGACGAGCATCTCGACGGCAGCCTGGAAGCGACCCGGAACGCCCGAAGTGGCTTTGCGTGCAGCCATCCACATGATCAGGCATCCGATGACGCCCATGGCGATCGACCAGAAAAGGGTGTCGTAGTGGATGACGGAGAAGTCAACCGGACCATGCTGGTGCTGGTTCGACAGGTGGCCCAGGTGGTGCTTGATGTATTCTGAAGCGGTGGGCGCGTGCTGCGCTGCGCCTTCTACGGTTGGATTCGCCATTGTCAGTGCCTAAATAATAAGATGATGTAACTCTTCAGCGCCACGATGAAGCCGCCGATCAGGGCGAGCCAGTTCAACTCGTGGTACAGCTTTGCGACCGCGAACAGAAGCGCGACCGTCAGTGCAATCTTTACAAATTCCCAGATGAAGAATGCTGCAGGATTAGCGCCGCCCGCGCGATGCGCGTTGGCGAACAGCCGTACTGCCATGATGCCGTTGGGCACTACACAACACAAACCGCCCAATACTGCCGAAAACATCGCAGACCATCCCCCCAGCAGTGCGGCGATGACGCCTGCGACTACCGTTGCCATCAATTGCAGGGAGACGATGCGCAGCATATTGTTCTAGTTTCTCGCCGCGCGATCTGAAGATTACGATGTGGTAATTACATGAATCAGCGGGATTATAAGTGGTTATACGGACGCGAGTCAAACGATTCCGCGCTTATAACTGGCTCGTAAAGATGTGATGGGAGCAACATGGGAATGAGTAAAATTCCCATGTTTTCAGTTACTTAACTGATGGGTCAGTAGGGTGATCGGGTGTGCCGACCGCGCGTTGACATCGTGCTGGCGAGCATGCAGCGTGGCATGCATACGTCACTCGCGCACCCTACGAGAAAGACACAATTCAGGCGCGCAGGCGGGCCAGCACGCCATCCAGAATGTCGAGATCGGCAAAGTCGATGATCAGCTGTCCCTTGCCCTTCGTTCCCATCTTGAACATCACCGGCGTCGCGAGCTTATCCGACAGTTCCTCTTCCAGGCGCACGATGTCGCCCGGCTTGTCCTTGGCGCGCGCCGATGCTGCCGGGCTCGACTGCTCTTCAAGCGCGCGCGCGACCAGCTTTTCGGTCTCGCGCACCGACAGGCGCTTGGCGATCACCTGGTTGGCCAGGGTGATCTGGTTTGCGCTGTCCACCGCCAGCAAGGCCCGGGCATGGCCCATGTCGATGTCGCCGGCCATCAGCATGGTCTGCACCGGCTGGGCCAGGTTAATCAGGCGCAGCAGGTTCGACACCGCGCTGCGCGAACGGCCAACAGCTGCGGCCGCCTGTTCGTGGGTGAAGCTGAAGTCGTTGATCAGGCGCTGGATACCCTGCGCCTCTTCCAGCGGGTTCAGGTCTTCGCGCTGGATGTTCTCGATCAGGGCCATGGCCGCGGCCGACTGGTCGTCGACGTCGCGCACCAGCACCGGGATCTCTTCCAGGCCGGCCATCTGGGCCGCGCGGAAGCGGCGCTCGCCGGCGATGATCTCGTAAGGGACCGGCGCCCCTTCTCCCAGCGGACGCACCAGCACCGGTTGCATGATGCCCTGGGTCTTGATCGAGGCGGCCAGCTCGCTGAGCGAGGTTTCATCCATGCGGGTACGCGGCTGGTACTTGCCGGCCTGGATCTGGTCGACCTTCAGCGACGAGGGCGCTTTTACCGGGGCCGGCTGGCTGTCGCCGCCGAGCAGTGCGTCGAGGCCGCGTCCGAGGCCTTTCAGTTTTTTCGTTGCCATTTCTATGTCAGCTCTCTGTAATTACATTGTCTTGATACGTTCGACCATCTCGGCGCCGAAGGCGATGTACGCCTGCGCGCCCTTCGAAGACGGATCGAACACTACGCCGGGGATGCCATAAGACGGTGCTTCGGCCAGGCGCACGTTGCGCGGGATGATGGTCTTGAAGACCTTGTCGCCGAAGTGCTGCTCGAGCTGGCTCGAGACCTGCTGCGACAGCGTCATGCGCGGATCGAACATCACGCGGAGCAGGCCGATGATGCGCAGGTCGGTGTTCAGGTTGGCGTGCACCTTCTTGATCGTGTTGACCAGGTCGGACAGGCCCTCCAGCGCGTAGTACTCGCACTGCATCGGGATGATCACGCCGTGCGCCGAGCACAGGCCGTTCAGCGTCAAGAGCGACAGCGCCGGCGGGCAGTCGATCAGGATGAAGTCGTAGTCCTTGTCGACCGCGGCCAGCGCGTCCTTCAGGCGGCGTTCGCGGTTCTCGAGCGAGACCATCTCGACCTCGGCGCCGGCCAGCTCGCGGTTGGCGGGCAGCACGTCGAAGCGCCCTGCCTCCGAGCGCATGCGGGCGGTGGAAATGTCAGCCTCTCCCAGCAGCACCTGGTAGATCGAAGCCTCGAGCTCGGCCTTGTTGATGCCCGCGCCCATGGTCGCATTGCCCTGCGGGTCGAGGTCGACCAGCAGCACGCGCTGCTCCAGCTTGGCCAGGCCTGCCGACAGGTTGACGGTGGTGGTGGTCTTGCCGACCCCGCCCTTCTGGTTCGCTACGCAAAAAATCTTCGCCATCTATTCTTATCCGTGGAAGCCAAGGTGGTATACCGTTCATACCGTACAAACCATTTTAATGGTTCGTACTTTATAAACGATATAAACTGTTTATACGGTTTATTTTGTTTATGCCGATCGCTCGACAAAGATCAGGTGGCGCTCCGCCCCCAGCCTTGGAACCTGCAATGGCTGCAAACCGCTGATTTTCCATTCCGCCGGCACCCGCTCCTGCTCTTCCGCCGGCGCCGTGCCCTTGAGGGCGATGAATTTCCCGCCCTCCGCCAAAAGGTGCCCCGACCACTCCAGGAAATCGGACAGGTCGGCGAAAGCACGCGAGGTGATCACGTCGAATTTGTCGCTCACCGCAAGATCCTGCACTTTCATCGTGTGCACGATGACGTTGGCCAGTTCGAGCTCGGCTTTCACCTGCTTGAGGAAAGCGGTTTTCTTGTGCACCGTGTCGATCATCGACAGCTTCATGTCCGGCCTGCAGATGGCCAGCACAATGCCGGGCAAGCCGCCCCCTGCCCCGACGTCCAGCACATTGCCTGCACCGGCGAATGCCGGCACCGCGGCGAGCGAATCGAGGAGATGGTGGGTCACCATCTGCATCGGGTCGCGCAGCGAAGTCAGGTTGTAGACGCTATTCCATTTGTTCATCAGCGCCAGGTAGTCCAGCAGTTGTTCCTGCTGGGCTGCCGACACGTCGAGCTGCATCTCCTGGATGCCGTCAGCCAGCACCTGTGCCAGCGCGGCGCGGTCGAAATACTTCATTCGGCCTGCTCCGCGGGTGCATTGGTAAAACCTTTGGCGCCGCGCTTCTTCAAGTGCACGAGCAGCAGCGAGATCGCCGCCGGAGTCACGCCCGAGATACGCGAAGCCTGGCCCAGGGTTTCCGGGCGCTGCTTGTCGAGTTTCTGGCGTACTTCGAAGGACAGGGCCTGGATGTCCAGGTAGTTCAGGTTTTCGGGCAGCTTCAGATTCTCGTAGTGGTCATGACGCTCGACTTCCTTGGCCTGGCGGTCGATGTAGCCGGCGTACTTCAGCTGGATCTCGATCTGCTCCTTGACCGCGGGGTCTTCCACGCCTGGACCGGCCAGCGGCTGGCCTTCGACGCCGCTCATGCTCATCAAGGTGTCGTACTGCACGCCAGGACGACGCAGCAGGTCCGCAAGGTTGTACTCGCGTTCGATCGCCTGCCCCACCACGCGCTCGGATTCGGCGGCAGCAAGGATGCGCGGGTTCACCCAGGTCGAGCGCAGGCGCTCGAGCTCGCGGGCGACCGCTTCGCGCTTGGTTTCGAAGGCAGCCCATTGGGCGTCGCCGACGATGCCGAGCTGGCGGCCGATTTCGGTCAGGCGCATGTCGGCATTGTCTTCGCGCAGCGACAGGCGGTATTCCGCGCGGCTGGTGAACATGCGATAGGGCTCGGCCACACCCTGCGTGGTCAGGTCATCGACCAGTACGCCGAGGTAGGCTTCCGAGCGGCCCGGGGTCCAGGCGTCCTTGCCCTGGGTCTGCAGCGCGGCGTTCAGGCCGGCGAGCAAGCCCTGGGCCGCCGCTTCTTCGTAGCCGGTGGTGCCGTTGATCTGGCCAGCAAAGAACAGGCCCTTGATCGCCTTGGTTTCCAGCGAAGCCTTGAGGCCGCGCGGATCGTAGTAGTCGTATTCGATCGCATAGCCCGGGCGCAGGATAAAGGCGTTCTCCATGCCGCGCATCGAGCGCACCAGTTCCAGCTGCACGTCGAACGGCAGGCTGGTCGAGATCCCGTTCGGGTAGAACTCGTTGGTCGTGAGGCCTTCCGGCTCCAGGAAGATCTGGTGCGATTCTTTCGAGGCGAAACGGTGGATCTTGTCTTCGATCGACGGGCAGTAGCGCGGGCCCACGCCTTCGATCACGCCGGTGTACATCGGGCTGCGGTCCAGGCCGTTGCGGATGATGTCGTGCGTTTTCTCGTTGGTGTGCGTGACCCAGCACGGTACCTGGCGCGGGTGCATGGCGGTGTTGCCCATGACGGAAAACACCGGCACCGGATCGAGGTCGCCCGGCTGTTCAGCCAGGACCGAGAAGTCGATGCTACGGCCGTCGATGCGCGGTGGCGTGCCGGTCTTCAGGCGGCCCTGCGGCAGCTTGAGTTCCTTCAGGCGGCTCGACAGCGAGACCGCCGGCGGATCACCGGCGCGGCCGCCCGCGTAGTTCTGCAGGCCGACGTGGATCTTCCCGTCCAGGAAAGTACCCGCAGTCAGGACCACGGCGCGGGCGCGGAACTTCAGTCCGACCTGGGTCACGGCACCGACGACACGGTCGCCCTCCACCATCAGGTCGTCGACGGCCTGCTGGAACAGCCACAGGTTCGGCTGGTTTTCGATGCGCGAGCGGATCGCTGCCTTGTACAGCACACGGTCGGCCTGGGCGCGGGTCGCACGCACGGCCGGGCCTTTGGACGAGTTCAGGATACGGAACTGGATGCCAGCCTCGTCCGTGGCGATGGCCATGGCGCCGCCGAGGGCGTCGACTTCCTTGACGAGGTGGCCCTTGCCGATGCCGCCGATTGACGGGTTGCACGACATCGCACCCAGGGTTTCGATGTTGTGGGTCAGCAGCAGGGTCTTCTGACCCGTGCGAGCAGACGCGAGCGCGGCCTCGGTACCGGCATGGCCGCCGCCGACGACGATGACGTCGAATTCAGTTGGAAATAGCATGATGGAAAGTGAAGCGAGGAGTCTAATGCGCGATTATAGATTCTTTTTTCTTGCAGGACTCTGCGGGCAGCTGAAAACGACAGAAATTGTTCCACGTGGAACAGTTAGCTCGACTATTCAAACAATGTTCCACGTGGAACAAAAAACAAAAGCCGGGCGAACCCGGCTTTGCTGTTTCACGTGGAACAATCACCACCCTATCTTGGTAAAGGCATCGTACGCCGTTTTCAGGATCAAGCCGGACACCACCACCAGGAAGAGTTTGCGTACGAAACCGCTACCATGCTTCAGCGCCAGCCTCGTCCCGACCAGTGAACCGGCAACCTGGCACACCGCCATCATCAGGCCGAGCTGCCACAGCAGATGTCCGCTATAACCGAACCACAGCAGGGCCGAGAAGTTGCAAGCGACGTTGACGATCTTGGCTGCGGCCGAGGCACTAAGGAAATCGAATCCGAAGAAGCGCACGAACAGGAAGATCAGGAAGCTGCCGGTACCCGGACCGAAGAAGCCGTCATAGAAACCAATCGCCGCTCCGATGCCGATGGCCCAGTATCGCTCGGCCAAGCCGCTGTGGACCGGTGCGTGCACCGCACCCAGGTCTTTCTTCTTGAAGGTGTAGACCGCAACCGCGACCAGAATAATCGGCAGCAAGGTACGTACAAAGTCTGCCGGCACACGTGTCACGGTCCAGGCGCCAGCAAAGGAGAGGATGAATGCTGCCATGGCAGCCGGGGCGGCGGTGCTCCAGGCCACCCTCACCCGGCGGGCGTAATTCACCGCCGCCGCACTGGTGCCGAAGATGCTTGCGAACTTGTTCGTGCCAAGCAGAGTTGCAGGCACCTCTTTCGGCAATACGGAAAAGATTGCGGGAATCTGGATCAGGCCGCCGCCACCGACAACGGCATCGACCAAGCCGGCGGTAAAAGCAGCCGCGCCGAGCCAAGCAAAATCAATCATGGAAAAGAAACACAGTACGAATGTAGAGGCTGCATTGTACGGCAGCCCCTCGGCGAACTGTTGCCCCAAGCATCGCAAGGGATAGGGTAAGCTTGGATTGACAACACCTACGGAGACACCATGACCGCCTTCGCTTTCAGCACCGTCGCCCATATACTGTCCGAGCCTGGCATTACCAAGCACCTCGGTGCACTCATCGCCGAACGTTTCCCAGGAACGCACCGCCCCTTTATCGTGACCGATGCCGGCTTCCTGCGCACCGGCCTGCTCGACCTTCCGCGGCTCAGCCTGGAACAGGAAGATATGGCGGCAGCGGTGTTTTCCGGCGTAGTCGCCGACCCGCCGGAAGCGGTGGTCCTGGAAGCGGTCGACGCGGCGCGCCGCCATGAAGCCGACCTCGTCATTGGCTTCGGTGGAGGCAGCTCGATGGACGTGGCCAAGCTGGTCGCCGTGCTGGCGGACTCGCGCCAGGCCATCGGCGACATCTATGGCATCGGCAAGGTAAGCGGCAAGCGCCTGCCGCTGGTACAGGTTCCGACGACGGCCGGGACCGGTTCCGAGGTGACCAACATCGCCATCGTCACGACCGGCGCCACCACCAAGACCGGCGTCGTGGCGCCCCGGCTGTACGCGGACCTGGCGGTGCTCGACGCGGCCCTGACGCTCGGCCTGCCACCGATGGTCACAGCGGCCACCGGCATCGACGCCATGGTCCACGCCATCGAAGCCTACACGAGCAAGCACAAGAAGAATCCACTGTCCGACGCACTGGCGCGCGAAGCCCTGAGGCTGCTCTCGCGCAACCTGATCCGCGCCTGCGAGCAGGGTGATAACTTAGAAGTGCGGCAGGCCATGCTGCTCGGCGCCTGTCTCGCCGGCCAAGCATTTTCGAATGCGCCGGTCGCCGCCGTGCACGCGCTGGCGTATCCGATCGGCGGCATTTTCCATGTGCCGCATGGCCTATCGAACTCGCTGGTCCTGCCGCACGTCCTGCGTTTCAACCTGCCGCAGGCAGCCGACCTGTATGCGGAATTGGCAGGAGTCGTGGTGCCGCATGCGAGTGGCAGTGAAGAAGTACGGGCGGAAGCGCTCATTGTTGCGATGCAACAAATAGGCAAGATGACGGGGATCGAAACGACCTTGCAGCAGGTGGGTATTGGCGAGGCCGACCTGGATCGACTCGCGGATGACGCCATGCTTCAGACCCGGCTGCTCGGCAACAACCCGCGCGAACTCACCCGCGCGGACGCACGGGCGATCTACGCTGCCGCTTTATGAGGCGCGAAGGAAGTCCAGCAGCAGGGCGTTAAGGCGGTCCGTGGCGGACAATTGCATCCAGTGCCCCGCCCCGCTCAGCTTCTCATAGCGGAAACCGGCGCGGCAGTGGTGCAGCGAATCGAGCATCTGCTTTTCGCCCAACGCCGGATCGCGGTCGCTCCAGACGCCCATCACCGGCACTTCGACCGGGCGCCAGTGATGCGGTCGGCCCAGCTTGAGGTTGGCGCGGTAGTAGTTCAGCGCAGCGGTCAGGCGCCCTTCAGGCTCCAGCGCTGCGCGCCAGATCGCCAGTTGTTCGGGACGGCGTGTCATCTGGCGCAGGAAGAACCAGTCGTTGGCGCGAATCGCGTGTTCGGCCACGACCGGCATCAGGAAACCGAGGATGTACCAGAAGCGCATCTGCTGGCTGACGCCGGCATTGGCAATCGCCGCCGGATGGCCGGTCGATAGCGCCACAAAGCGCTCGAAGCGCTGCGGCGCATTCATGCACAGCTGCCAGCCAACCAGCCCGCCCCAGTCGTGTCCGACGATCGAGGCCGTCGCCAGGCCGAGCTGGTCCATCAAGCCTAGGATGTCCGCGCACAAGAATTCGATGGCATAGGCGCCGGTGCCGGCCGGCGCATCAGTACGGCCATAGCCGCGCATGTCGGGGGCGATGACCCGGAAGCCATTGGCCGCCAGCACCGGAATCTGGTTGCGCCAGATCTCATGGGTATCCGGGAAGCCGTGCATCAGGATCACGGCCGGGCCACTTCCCGCCGTAACGTAGAACTTGCGCAGGCCATGTACGTCGACGTAATGGGATTCCAGATTCATGTTCGCTCCGCTTGCGCCGTGCGGCTGCCCCGCTCGAGCAGCGCACCCATTTCCCCCACGATACCACGGCGGAACAACAGAACGCAGACAATAAAGATCAGCCCCGTGACCATGCCGACCGACTCGCCCAGGCTGGCAAACCAGGGGATCTCGAGCTGCTCCGCCAACATCGTGCCGAAGTCGCCCAGCTTGTTTTCCAGCGCGATGATGAGGAAGGCGCCGAGGATCGGTCCGGCCATCGTTCCCAGGCCCCCTACCAGGGTCATCAGGACTACCAGGCCCGACATGGTCCAGTGGACGTCGGTCAGCGTCTCGAAGCCCAGCACGACCGTTTTGGTGGCTCCTGCGAGCCCTGCCAGGGCGGCGGACAGGACAAAGGCGAGCAGCTTGTAGCGGTCCACGTCATAACCCAGAGAAATGGCTCGCGGCTCGTTTTCCTTGATCGCCTTGAGCACCTGGCCGAAGGGCGAATGGACGGTGCGGACAATCAGTGCGAAACCAGCGACCGCGATCGCCAGCACCACGTAGTACATGACAAGGTCATTGGACAGGTCCAGCAGGCCCGCCAGGCGTCCGCGCGGCACGCCCTGCAGGCCATCCTCACCATGGGTGAAAGGCGCGCGCAGGGCCGCGAAATAGACCATCTGGGCCACTGCCAGCGTGATCATGGCGAAGTAGATGCCTTGGCGGCGAATCGCCAGCATGCCGATAAGCAGCCCCAGCAGGCTGGAGGCGGCCACGCCCAATACGATGCCGAGCTCGGTCGGCAGCCCCACCACCGCCAGCAAGTGCCCGGTCACATAACCGGCGCTGCCGAAAAAAGCGGCATGGCCAAAGGAGAGCAGGCCGGTAAAACCGATCAGGAGATTGAAGGCGCAGGCGAACAGGGCGAAGCACAGCAGCTTCATCAGGAACACCGGATAGGCAAAGAAGGGCGCCGCAAGGAACAGCAGCAGCGCCGCCAGATAAGCCGTTTTCTTGTTCATGCGCGCATCTCCTTGCCAAACAGCCCGGCCGGACGCAGCAGCAGGACGATCACCATCATGACGAACACGACCACTTCAGAGCCTTCCGGATAGAACACCCGGGTCAGGCCTTCGATCACGCCCAGGCACAGGCCGGTGAGGATGGAACCGAGGATCGAGCCCATGCCGCCGATCACGACCACCGCGAACACGACAATGATCAGGTTCGAGCCCATCAGCGGCGTGACGTTAATGACAGGCGCCGCCAGCACCCCCGCCAGGCCTGCCAGCGCCACGCCGAAGCCATAAGTAAGTGTGACCATCAGCGGCACGTTGATGCCGAAGGCCTCGACCAGCCTCGGGTTCTCGGTACCGGCGCGCAGGTAGGCGCCCAGGCGGGTCTTCTCGATCACGAACCAGGTCGACAGGCAGACGACGAGCGAGGCGGCGACTACCCAGGCGCGGTAGTTCGGCAAGACCATGAAACCGAGGTCGGTGGCCCCCGCCAGCTGTTCGGGCACGTCCAGGGTCTGGCCGGAGACGCCAAAGAAGGACCGGAATACCCCTTCCAGCAGCAGTGTGATGCCGAAGGTGAGCAGCAGGCCATAGAGGTGGTCGAGCTTGTACAGCCAGCGCAGCATCGAGCGCTCGACCAGGATGCCGAACAGGCCGACCAGCAGGGGCGCCAGCAGGAGCATCATCCAGTAGTTCAGGCCGAAGCTGGTGACGCCAATGTAGGCGGCAAAGGCGCCAATCATGTAGAGGGCGCCGTGCGAGAAGTTGATGACGTTGAGCAGGCCGAAGATGACGGCCAGGCCCAGGGAGAGCATGGCGTAGAAGGAGCCGTTGACCAGGCCGAGCAGGAGCTGGCTCAGCAGGGCTTGGTGGGGGATGCCGAAGATGTCCATGTTATCCGTCACTCCCGCTGCCTAAGCACGTCGTTCCGGCGAAGGCCGGAACCCAATTTCTGCATGCACATCGTCTGCGCGACAAACTTGGATCCCGGCCTTCGCCGAGATGACGGGCTAGCTGTGGATAAAAGCTAGCGATGACGCCTACTTCCACAGCGCGCACTTGGTTTCGGACTGCTTCGTATAGGCTTGGTCGCCCGGGATGGTAGCCACGACCTTGTAGTAATCCCAGGCGCCCTTCGATTCCTTCGGCGTTTTCACCTGCATCAGGTACATGTCGTGGACCATGCGGCCGTCCGGACGGATGACACCATTCTTGGCGAACATGTCGTTGATCGGGGTGGCTTTCAGGTGCGCCATCACCTTGTCGGCATTGTCGGTGCCCGTCGCCTTGACGGCGTTCAAGAACTGCATCGCTGCCGAGTAGTCGCCCGCCTGTACCATCGATGGTTGCTTCTTCATTTTGGCAAAATAGCGCTTGGCCCAGGCGCGGCTTTCCGGCGTGCGGTCCCAGTACCAGCCGTCGGTCAGGTACATGCCCTGGGTCGTGTTCAGGCCCAGCGTGTGCACGTCGTTGATGAACACCAGCAGCCCGGCCACCTTCATCTTCTTGGTCAGGCCGAATTCGTTGGCCGCCTTCACCGCATTGATCAGGTCGCCGCCAGCGTTGGCCATGCCCAGCACTTGCGCCTTGGACGATTGCGCCTGCAGCAGGAAGGACGAGAAATCCGAGGCCGACAGCGGATGCTTGACGCTGCCCAGCACCGTGCCGCTGCCCGCCTTGACGACGTCCGCCGTGTCCTTCTCGAGCGACTGGCCGAAGGCATAATCGGCGGTCAGGAAGTACCAGGACTTGCCGCCCTGCTTGAGCATGGTAGCGCCGGTGCCGCGCGCCAGCGCCACGGTGTCGTAGGCGTAGTGCACGGTGTAGGGCGTGCACTGTTCGTTGGTCAGTTGCGCGGTGCCGGAGCCGATCGCGATGAAGACCTTTTTCTTTTCCGCGGCAACCTTGGCCATGGCCAGGCTGGCGCCGGAATTGGTGCCGCCGATCAGCAGATCGACGCCCTGCTGGTCGAACCATTCGCGCGCCTTGGAGGCGGCAATGTCCGGCTTGTTCTGGTGGTCGGCCACGACCAGCTGGATCTTCTTGCCGTTGATGGCGCCGCCCATGTCGGCGATCGCCATGCGGATCGCTTCTGCCCCGCCATTGCCGTCGACGTCGGAATAGACGCCGGACAGGTCGGTGATGAAGCCGATCTTGATCACGTCGCCCGAGATCTGGGCCTGGGCCGGCATGGACAGGCCGAGACTGGCGGCCAGGGAAAGGGCGATCGCTGTACGTTTCATGTTGTCTCCGTTGTGTTGGCGGTTATGTATCTGCTCAAACGCCGAGCAGCTCGGTGAGGACCGGCATCCTGCTGTCCAGTTCGCGGGCCGCGATGGTTTCCACCACCTGGCCGTGCTCGACCACGTAGAAGCGGTCCGCCAGCGGCGCGGCGAAGCGGAAGTTCTGTTCGACCATGACGATGGTGTAGCCCCTGGCTTTCAAGCTCATGATGGTGCGCGCCAGGCTCTGCACGATGACCGGCGCCAGGCCTTCGGAAATCTCGTCCAGCAGCAGCAGGCGCGCGCCGGTGCGCAGGATGCGGGCGACAGCCAGCATCTGCTGCTCGCCGCCGGACAGGCGCGTGCCCTGGCTGTGGCGGCGCTCGTAGAGGTTGGGGAACATCGCGTAGATCTCGTCGAGGCTCAATCCCTTCCCTGCCCCCTTCAGTTGCGGCGGCAGCAGCAGGTTTTCCTCTGCCGACAGCGAGGAAAAAATGCCGCGTTCTTCCGGGCAGTAGCCGATGCCGAGGTGCGCAATCCGGTGCGTCGGCAGGCCGATCGATTCGATGCCATTGACCTGGATGGAACCGCTGCGCCGGCCCGTCAGGCCCATGATGGCGCGCAGCAGCGTGGTCCTCCCGGCGCCATTGCGGCCGAGCAGGGTCACGACTTCGCCCGGCGCCACGTCCAGGCTGATGCCGTGCAGGATGTGCGATTCGCCATACCAGGCGTGCAGGTCCTTGATCTCGAGCGCAAGGGTCATGGGTGTGCTCCCGCGAGCGTGCCGCTGCTGGTGCCCATGTACGCTTCCATCACCTGCGGATTGCGCGACACCTCGGCATAGCTGCCTTCAGCCAGCACCGCGCCGCGCTGCAGGACCGAGATGCGGTCGCAGATGCCGGCGACCACGTTCATGTTGTGCTCGACCATCAGGATGGTGCGTCCGGCCGACACCTTCTTGATGAGCTCGGTCACCCTGTGGACATCTTCGTGGCCCATGCCTTGGGTCGGCTCGTCCAGCAGCATCAATTCCGGTTCCATCGCCAGCGTGGTGGCGATCTCCAGCGCGCGCTTGCGGCCGTAGGGCAGGTCGGCCGTCATGCTGCCGGCAAAGCCGTCCAGGCCCACCTCGGCCAGCAGGGACAGTGCGCGTTCGTCCAGCTGCGCCAGGGAACGGCTGCTGCGCCAGAACTGGAAGCTGGTGCCGAGCTGGCGCTGCAGTCCGATGCGCACGTTCTCGAGCACCGTCATGTGCGGAAAGACGGCCGAAATCTGGAAGGAGCGGATGATGCCCATGCGGGCGATCTGGGCCGGCCTGGCGGCGGTGATGTCGCGGCCGTTAAAGAGGATCTGGCCGGAGCTCGGCGCCAGGAACTTGGTGAGCAGGTTGAAGCAGGTGGTCTTGCCGGCGCCGTTGGGACCGATCAGGGCATGGATATGGCCGCGTTCGACCTGGAGGCTGACCTCGCTGACTGCCGTGAATCCCTTGAATTCCTTGGTGAGCTTTCTCGTCTCCAGGATGACATCCGCCATTGGCTCTCCAACATGTGCTGCTGTGAGTGACAGAACTGCAAGGACTGCTTGCCCGATGATACATACAAGCCCTGAGCCTCACAATACGGCCGAGCTGGCGTGCGCGCTGTGGATGCGCCACATCGGCGCAAGCCGCTTGTGCGTTTTTGCACGCCGGGGCGCTAAGCTTGCGCCTGGTGCTGCGCGAGGATGTCCTTCGCCGCCTTCTCGGCAATCATGATGGTCGGCGAATTCGTATTGCCCGAGGTGATGAAGGGCATGATCGAGGCGTCCACCACGCGCAGTTTCCCGATGCCGCGCACGCGTAGTCGGCTGTCGACGACCGCCAGCGGATCATCGCTGCGTCCCATGCGGCAAGTGCCGACCGGATGAAAAATCGTGGTGCCGACCAGCCCCGCCGCCTGGGCAAGTTCTTCCTCGGTCTGGTACTGCGGGCCCGGCATGAACTCTTCCGGACGGTACTTCGCCAGGGCTGGCGCGGCCACGATGCGGCGCGTCAGAGCCAGCGCCGCGGCGGCTGTCTTGCGGTCCGCGTCGGTGCTCAGGTAGTTCGGCGTGATCTTCGGCGGCGCATAGCTGTCGCTCGACGCGATGCGTACATGCCCGCGCGAGGTCGGCTGCAGGTTGCACACGCTGGCCGTGAAGGCCGGGAAGCGGTGCAGGGGGTCGCCGAACTTGTCCAGCGACACCGGCTGCACGTGGTATTGCAGGTTCGGAGACGGCAAGTCCGGCGAAGAACGGGCGAAGGCGCCCAGCTGGGACGGCGCCATCGACATCGGACCGCTCTGGAACAGGGCGTATTCGAGCCCGATCAGGGTTTTGCCGAACCAGTTGGTGGCGCGCGTGTTCAGGGTCGGCACGCCCTCTACCCTGAAAATCATGCGCAGCTGCAGGTGGTCCTGCAGGTTGGCGCCGATGCCCGGCACCTCCGCCACGGGCTCGATGCCGTGGCGCTGCAGTTCTTCCGCAGCCCCAATGCCGGACAGCTGCAGGATCTGGGGCGAACCCACCGCCCCCGCCGCCAGCAGGGTTTCGCGCTGCGCAATCGCGCTGTACATCCGGCCGCCGCCGCTGAACTGGACACCGGTGCAAACTTTCCCCTGCGGCGTGTCCTCAAACAGCAGACACTCGACGTGGCAACCAGTCATGATCGTCAGGTTGGGACGTTTCGCCGCCGGCTTCAGGAAGGCTTTCGCCGTATTCAGGCGGATGCCGCGCCGCTGGTTGACCTCGAAATAGGCAGAGCCTTCTCCCAGGCCGGCATTCAAATCGTCGATCTTCGGAATACCGGTCTCGGCCGCGGCTTCGCGGAAGGCATCCAGGATCTTCCACGACAGGCGCTGCTGTTCCACGCGCCACTCGCCGCCGGCGCCGTGCAGTTCGCTCGCGCCCAGGTAATGGTCTTCGCTACGTTTGAAGAGCGGCAGCACCTGCTCCCAGCGCCAGGAATCGTCTCCCGAAACCTCGGCCCAACGCTCGTAATCCGCCGGCTGGCCACGCATGTAGATCATGCCGTTGATCGACGAGCTACCGCCCAGCACCTTGCCCCGCGGGTAGATCAGCGCCCGCCCGTTCAGGCTTGGCTCAGCCTCGGTACGGAACAGCCAGTCCGTGCGCGGATTGCCGATGCAATGCAGGTAGCCGACCGGGATATGGATCCACATGTAGTCGTCGCGACCGCCCGCCTCGATCAGCAAGACCTCGATGTCCGGATGACGCGTCAGCCGGTTCGCCAGTACGCAGCCCGACGTGCCGCCGCCAACGATGATGTAGTCATACTCGCCTGCCGATTCCAAGGCTAGCGTTCCCGAACGACGCCAACACCGCCGCAATCAAAGCCGGCACACGGAGGCAAGCCGCCGTCCTCCGGCTCACCTGGCATGGGCTTACGGGACAGCGCGTCGAGATCCACAAGGCCTCCGTTTGTCATTCGTTGAGGCAAGCTTACCAGATCGTAAACGGAAGTCTAGAGCCCATCTGTGGATAACCCTCTTGATATCCACAGGTCTGATTTGTGCAGAACCGGGGGTGTTTTCGGGTAGTCAAAATGTTGTCCAGTTTTTCCGTCTCCTCCACGCGCCAGTGGTGCACCGCTTTATCCGAACAGTAAGTTGATGATTTCTCGGGCGTTAACCGCTTTGTCCACAGACGAGGTGCACCGTTAACCACTACTACTATCCTTGTATACAAACTTTGTTTGTAAACCCTGCAGATCTTTTCTGAAATTTTTTTTGACCGTCGTCGCAGCAAACCGACAAGCCTGCGGAGGATCGCCATACGAGCACTTGCAAGCTCCACGTCGCTGCTTCGCTGCCAGTTCCAACGTGCGAACATCCTGGCCGGCAAGCTTCTCCAAAACTGTCGACCACGACTTCGCTGCCTCGTCATCGCATCTTGGCGAGCACTTCGGTCATCGAATCCCTGCTGGCTGATCGCACTGCGCGTTCGGGCTGCACACGCGTCAGCACATCTGGAAGCTTGGTCAGCTGTGGAAAACCTCTGGGATATCCACAGGATCGAATGTGCAGAACAGCTCCTTAAGCTGGTAAGCCCAAAATCTGTCCAAGTTTCCTCCAGTTCAAACACAAGTCTTGTACAGCGCCTTAACGCAAGCGTAACCATTGAGCTTGTGGAGAAAATTGCTCTTATCCACAGAAGGATGTGCGTTTACTATTACTACCAGTTTGTATACAAACTTGTTTACTACAACAACAAAACCAACAACGCGTCGAAGCTGCCTTCACTGCCAACCCGGAACGTCGACAAAACGGATCACCGCATCCAGAACCGGTCGCTATCACATCACCTGGAAGCTGCCTTTCACTCCCGGCAGCTGGCTGAACTACCTGCAAAACTGCCTTTTCAGCATTTCTTGACAGCTCGGCTGTGGAAAAGCCGAGGTATATCCACAGGATCGGATGTGCAGAACACGGCAATTCCTAGGCTTACTGAAATCTGTCCAAGTTTCGTGCAAGCTCCACACAAGGTTTGTGCAGCCGGTAAACGCGACTGCAAGTCATTGATGCTGTGGAGTAAACGCGACTTATCAACAGAAGAGCTCACGTTTACTATCTACTATCAGATTTATATATACGTCTTAGTTAACTAATACCGTGGAAGCTTCGCAGCACTGGAAAGCCGGAAACAGGCCAAAAAACGCGGTTTCTCTGGCCTCTCGCTGGTAAGACAAGCAAAATGAACACTCATCCGTACGAAAAAACTCACGAATGAGCTCGATCAAACCCTGTACAAGTACTGAACAAGCCGGCTGGCTGCAGCTGCGCATGGCCTTGTGGCCTGAAGATCCCGCTGAACACCTGACCGAAATGCAGGAGCTGTGTGAACAACCCGGCCGTTATGCACAGTTCATTGCCTTCTCAAGCACTGGAGAGCCCCAGGGACTGGTCGAAGTCGCGCTGCGCAGCGATTACGTGAACGGCACCGAGTCCTCGCCTGTCGGCTTCCTGGAAGGCTTGTACGTCGATCCGGCTTCCAGGCATCAGGGCATTGCCGCCCTGCTCGTCAAAACTGCCGAACAATGGGTCAGAGAACAAGGCTGCACCGAGATGGCATCCGATGCATTGCTCGACAATACGGCCAGCCATGCCATGCACCAGGCCCTCGGATTCGAAGAAACTGAGCGCGTGGTCTACTTCCGCAAGCTACTTTGACAACAAAAAACAGGGAAAACATGCGACTGGGGATCATCAGCGCGCTGTACGAAGAACAGCTGGGGCTCGTGGAGGCCATGGAAGGGCCCGCCAGGCTCATCCATGGCATGCGTGAGTACTGGGCAGGAACACTGTGGGAAATCGACGCTGTGTGCGTCCTATCGCGAATTGGCAAGGTTGCGGCTGCCATGACAGCCACCACGCTTGTGGAAAAGTTCGGAGTTACCCACATCCTGTTTACCGGCGTGGCCGGTGCAGGGGATAAAACGGTTCAGGTCGGCGATATCGTGGTCGCAGAAAGCCTGGTCCAGCACGACATGGATGCGAGCCCGCTGTTTCCGCGCTTCGAGGTGCCGCTGACGGGCCTGACGCACTTCCAGCCCGACCAGCAGCTCTCGCTGCGCCTGTCGCGCGCGGCCCATGACTTCCTCGAGCTGGACTTCCTGGATGCCATCAATGAGGGAGAACGGCAGGAATTCCGCCTGGCGCAGCCGCGCGTGCACCGCGGCCTGGTGGCGAGCGGCGACCAGTTCATGAACGACCGCGAACATTTGAACGCCTTGAACGCCGCTCTTCCCGGCCTGGTGGCGGTGGAAATGGAAGGCGCCGCGGTGGCGCAGGTGTGCTATGAGCTCGGCGTGCCCTGCGCCGTGATTCGCACCGTGTCCGACAACGCCAATGAAAACGCGGCCACCGATTTCATGCGATTCGTGAAATCGGTGGCCGCGCAGTATGCCTTCCACATCACCCGGCGCCTGTGCCGGGATCTGAAAGACGCGCCGTTTCAGCCAAGGAGCGATTCGGCTGGTACGTAGTCGTAGTTCAGGTCCTTCGCCACCGCCTCGTAGGTGACCTTGCCCTGGCAGACGTTCAGGCCATTGCGCAGGTGGGCGTCATCCGACAGCGCCTGGCGCCAGCCCTTGGTGGCCAGCGCCACGGCGTGGCCGATGGTGGCGTTATTCAGCGCGAAGGTGGAAGTGCGCGCCACCGCGCCCGGCATGTTCGCGACGCAGTAGTGGATCACGCCGTCGACCACGAAGGTCGGGTCGGCATGGGTGGTCGCATGCGAGGTCTCGAAGCAGCCGCCCTGATCGATCGCCACGTCCACCACCACCGCGCCCTTCTTCATGCGCGAGATCATGTCGCGGGTGACCAGCTTGGGCGCCGCGGCGCCCGGCACCAGCACCCCGCCGATCACCAGATCGGCATCCAGCACCGCTTCCTCGATCGCATGCGCGTTGGAGTAGAGCGTCGAAATACGGTTGCCGAACACGAGATCGAGCTGGCGCAGGCGGTCGACGTTCTTGTCGAGCACAGTCACGCGCGCGCCCGCGCCGACGGCCATCTGCAGCGCATTGGTGCCGACCACGCCGGCGCCGATGATCACCACGTGTCCCGGCGCCACACCCGGCACGCCGCCCAGCAGCAGGCCCATGCCGCCCTTGGACTTTTCCAGGTGCGCCGCGCCGGCCTGGATCGACATGCGTCCTGCCACTTCGCTCATCGGCGCCAGGAGCGGCAAACCGCCGCCCGGGCCGGTGATGGTTTCGTAGGCGATGCAGACCGCACCGGATTTCACCAGCGCCGCGGTCTGTTCCGGATCCGGCGCCAGGTGCAGGTAGGTGTAGAGCACCTGCCCTTCGCGCAGCATTGCGCATTCGACCGGCTGCGGCTCCTTGACCTTCACGATCATGTCGGCGCGGCTGAAGATCTCCTTCGCCGTGCCCACGATGCTGGCGCCGGCCGCCACGTACTGCTCGTCCGACAGCCCGATCTGCTCGCCGGCGCCCTGCTGCACGATCACTTCGTGTCCGCGCGACGTCAACTCGCGTACCGAGGGCGGGGTGAGCCCGACACGGTACTCGTGATTCTTGATCTCCTTTGGTACGCCAACAAGCATGTCTACCTCCAAGTTTTATAAGAATGTGACTCCTGCTACGGCTCCTACGGTACTCCTACTGCACTGAAGACGGTCGAAAAAAAGGGGAACTTGCGTTCCCCCGTGATGATTACACTCCCAGCGTCATGAGGCTTGCGTTGCCGCCAGCCGCCGTCGTGTTGACGCAGACGGCCCGTTCGGCCACCAGGCGCCACAGCGCCACCGGCGCCAAGGCCGTGGTGTCGACAATGCCGACGATGGGCCCCGTACGCGCCGCGAGTTTCGCGCGCAGCGAACCGCCAAGACCCGCTTCCAGCAGCGCGATCTGGAACTCGTCCGCATCGAGTTCGTCGTCGGCGATGAAACGCACGCGCTCTTTCACCAGCGCCGGCAGGTTGGCCGGAATCAGCTCGGGCGCCGCCAGCACCAGGGCGCGGTTGCCGGTAGCCAGCGCCGCTGCCAGTTGGTTGAGCAGGCCATTGGCCGTCTTCGGTGCGCACAGCACGGTGCCGCGTTTGGTGAAGGCCAGCGTGTTGCGCTCCCCGGTCGGACCCGGCAGCGCAATCTCGACATTGGTCAGCGCGGTGCGGCCGTAGCCTTGGGCCAGAGGGGCGAGTTCCGCAGGGCTGTTGGAGCGCAGCCAGCCAAGCAGCGCATCGAGGCCGGCGTCGAACACGCGGCTGTGTTCCATCAGCGGCGTGGCATTGCGCTGCAGGCGCTTCAGGTAGAGCGGACCGCCCGCCTTCGGGCCGGTGCCGGACTTGCCTTCACCGCCGAACGGCTGCACGCCCACGACCGCGCCGACGATGTTGCGGTTGACGTAGATGTTGCCCACATGCGCGCGCGAGACGATGAAGTCGATGGTCTCGTCGATGCGCGAATGCACGCCCAGCGTCAGGCCGTAGCCGGTGGCGTTGATGGTGTCGATCACCTTCGGCAGGTCGGCGCGGCGGTAGCGCACGATGTGCAGCACCGGGCCGAAGACTTCATGCTTGAGTTCCGCCAGCGAGCCGATTTCCAGCACGGTCGGCGGCACGAAGGTGCCGTTCGCGTTCACGCTCTCCGGCAGCTCGAGCGCGAAGTGGCTGCGCGCGGTGGCGCGCATGCGCTCGATGTGGGCCAGCAGGTTGCGCTGGGCCTCGGCATCGATCACCGGGCCGATGTCGGTGGCCAGGCGGTCCGGGGCGCCGACGCGCAGTTCCTGCATCGCGCCCTTGAGCATCTTGATGGTCTTGTCGGCGACGTCTTCCTGCAGGAACAGCACGCGCAGCGCCGAGCAGCGCTGGCCGGCCGAGTCGAAGGCCGATGACAGCACGTCCTGCACCACCTGTTCCGGCAGCGCCGAGGAATCGACGATCAAGGCGTTCTGGCCGCCGGTTTCCGCCACCAGCGGAATGTCGATGCCTTCTTTTTCGGCGCGCGCAGCGAGCGTACGGTTGATCAGCTGCGCCACTTCGGTGGAGCCGGTGAAGATCACACCCTTCACGCGCGCATCCGAAGTCAGTGCAGCGCCCACCACTTCGCCGCGGCCAGGCAGCAGCTGCAGCGCTGCACGCGGGGTGCCCGCTTCGATGAACAGCTCGACGGCGCGGTGCGCGATCAAGGGGGTCTGCTCGGCCGGCTTGGCCAGCACCACGTTGCCGGCCACCAGGGCGGCGGCGACCTGGCCCGTGAAGATCGCCAGCGGGAAGTTCCATGGGCTGATGCAGGTCACGGGACCGAGTGCGCCATCCGCTTTCGATTCACGTACCTGCACCGCGTAGTAGCGCAGGAAGTCGACCGCTTCGCGCAGTTCGGCGATCGCGTTCGGCAGCGACTTGCCGGCTTCGCGCACGGCCAGCGCCATCAGTTCGGTGCCGTTCTGTTCGAACAGGTCGGCGGTGCGCTCGAGGATGGCGGCGCGGGTTTCGATGCCCGTGCTTTCCCATTCGCCGGCAAAGGCGGTGGCCGCGGCCAGCGCGGTCTCGACGTCGGTGCGCGAAGCCTCGACCACCTGGCCGACGACGTCGCTCGACATCGCCGGATTGACGATGTTTGCCGGCTGGCTGCCTTCCACCGGGCCCGCAATCAGCGGCGCCGCGCTGTGCTGGCGCTGCTTGGCCAGGCCTTCCGCGGTCGTGGTCAGCATGTTCTCGTTGACCAGGTCGAGGCCCGCCGAATTCTTGCGCTCGGCGCCGAACATCTGCAGCGGCAGGGCGATCGCGGGATGCGGTTTGCCGCCGGCGGCGCGCGCCTGCTCGAAAGGATCGGCCAGCAGGGTGTCGATCGCGACGTTCTCGTCCACGATCTGGTTCACGAACGAGGAGTTGGCGCCGTTTTCCAGCAGGCGGCGCACCAGGTAGGCCAGCAGGGTTTCGTGCGAACCGACCGGCGCATAGATGCGGCAGGCCTTGCCCAGCTTGTTCGGGCCGACCACCTGGTCGTACAGGGTCTCGCCCATGCCATGCAGGCACTGGAATTCGTAGTTGCTGATGCCGTCCGCCTTGGCCCAGGTGTAGATCACCGACAGCGAATGCGCATTGTGGGTCGCGAACTGCGGGTAGATGATGTCGCTCGCAGCCAGCAGCTTGCGCGCGCAGGTGAGGTAGGACACGTCGGTGTAGACCTTGCGGGTGTAGACCGGATAGCCCGGCATGCCTTCGACCTGGGCGCGCTTGATTTCAGCGTCCCAATAGGCGCCCTTCACCAGGCGCACCATGAACTTGCGGCCGCTGCGTTTCGCCAGGTCGACCACGAAGTCGATCACGAAGGGGCAGCGCTTCTGGTAAGCCTGCACCACCAGGCCGATGCCTTCGAAGCCGGCCAGTTCAGGATCGAAGGCCAGCGACTCCAGCATGTCGAGCGAGATCTCGAGGCGGTCCGCTTCTTCCGCGTCGATGTTGATGCCGATGTTGTACTGCTTGGCCAGCAGGACCAGGCTGCGCACGCGCGGCAGCAGTTCGCCCATCACGCGGGTGTACTGGGCGCGGCTGTAGCGCGGATGCAGGGCCGACAGCTTGATCGAGATGCCCGGGCCGTCCTTGATGCCGCGACCGTTCGAGGCCTTGCCGATCGCATGGATCGCGGCTTCATACGACGCGTAGTAGTTCTTTGCATCGAGCTCGGTCAGCGCGGCTTCGCCCAGCATGTCGTATGAGTAGCGGTAGCCGCGGGTCTCGTTGTCGCGGCTATTCTTGAGCGCTTCATCGATGGTCTGGCCGGTGACGAACTGGTTGCCCAGCATGCGCATCGCCATGTCGACGCCCTTGCGGATCAGGGGTTCGCCGCCCTTGGCGATCAGGCGCGTGAGGGCCGAGCCCAGCCCCTTTTCGCTGTTGGTCGAGACCAGCTTGCCGGTGATGAGCAGGCCCCAGGTCGCCGCGTTGACGAACAGCGAGGGCGATTCGCCCAGGTGCTTTTTCCAGTCGCCCTTGCTGATCTTGTCGGCGATGAGACGGTCGGCGGTTTCGCTGTCCGGGATGCGCAGCAGCGCTTCGGCCAGGCACATCAGCGCCACGCCTTCTTCCGACGACAGCGAGAACTCGTGCATCAGCGCGTCCACGCCCGAGGAACGGGTGCGCTTTTCGCGCACGCTCGAGACCAGGCGGTGCGCCAGCATGTAAGCGTCGCCATTGGCGCTGGCGCCCTGCGCCAGCAGCCATTGCACCGCTTCGGTCTCGTCGCGGCGGTAGGCATTGGTGATGGCTTCGCGCAGGGGAGTCTGGTCGCGCTTGACTTCAAGCTGGAGCGCCTCGAAGGGAACGTAGGGGGCCGGGGCGGTAGCCGATGCTGCAATCTGCATGGTAACTTTTTCTAAAATGGAAATCGGACACGGTGCTCCACACAGCAAAAACGCCGCACCGCTTACAGGCGGCCGGCGTGCTCCGGAACACAATGGAATGATTCGATTGTAGAAGGAAATCTTCTGGATTAATTCTGTTTTTAAGACAGACTAGCAAAAGATAGTTTTTGGTGAGACAATCTTACCGAATAATATTTACATGGCGGGAGACGGACCATGCTCGACAAGATCAGTAAGAAAATTCTGGCAGAACTGCAGAACGACGGACGAATCAGCAACGTCGAGCTGGCAGCCAGGGTCAACCTCTCCCCCGCGGCCTGCCTGGAGCGCGTGCGCAAGCTGCACGAATCCGGCTACATCATGGGCTATACGGCCCAGCTCAACCCCCAGTTGCTCGACGTGTCGCTGCTGGTGTTCATCGAAGTGGTGCTCGATCGTACCACTCCCGAAGTCTTCGATGCATTCAAACAGAGCGTCCAGATGATTCCGGAAGTGCTCGAGTGCCACATGGTGGCGGGCGGCTTCGACTACCTGGTCAAGGCGCGCGTGAAGGACATGGCTGCCTACCGCGAATTCCTCGGCAAGACCCTGCTGCAGAAAGGTGTGCGCGAGACGCACACGTATGCGGTGATGGAAGAGGTCAAGAACACCACCAAGCTGCCGATCAGGTAAAGCGTTTTCTGGTTGAACGCGTGGGCAGGAGACCTGCCCACCCTACTTAAACCAGTCAGACGACTTTGCGCGCGCCGGTTTTCGGCGACGCGCTTTCCGCCATACCTTCCAGGTTATTGCGCAGCCAGCGGTGCGCCGGGCTGCGGCCGTCGCGTTCGTGCCAGAGCATGTCCAGGTGCACGGCCGGCAGCTGGAAGGGCAGCTCGCGCCACACCAGCGCATCGGTCATGCCGGTCGATACCATTAAGTGCTTCGGCAGCACGGTGATCAGGTCCGAATTCGCCACCACGCGCCCGGCAGTGAAGAACTGGTTCACCGTCAGCAGGATGCGGCGCTCGCGTCCGATCTGGGCCAGCGCTTCGTCGACCAGGCCATGCGCACGGCCGGAGAAGCTCACCAGGAGGTGATTCGCCTTGCAGTAGGTGTCGAGGTCGAGTTTTTCCTTGGCCAGCGGGTGGTCCTTGCGCATCACACAGACATAGACGCCCGAGTACAGGCGCTCGTGGCGGATCGGCGAGCCGGTCTCGTAGGACAGCTGGGCCGCGACGCCCGGGAAGAAGCCGACCGCCAGGTCGATGTCGCCGCGCAGCAGCATCGGCCGCGGCTCGCGCGTCGTCAGCGGCACCATGCGGATGTTGACACCCGGCGCCTCGCGTTCGATCGAGCGCATCAGCGAAGGCAGCCACAGGGCGGCGGTGGCATCGGCCATCGCCATCCGGAAGGTCGCCTGCGCCTTGGAGACGTCGAAGGTTTCCGGCATCACGGCCGCTTCCAGCGCGGCCAGGGCCTGGCGCACGGCCGGCCACAGGGCTTCGGCGCGCGGCGTCGGCTTCACACCGTAGGCGGTGCGGATCAGGAGTTCGTCCCCGAGGCTTTCGCGCAGCCGTTTGATGGCATTGGAAACCGCCGGTTGGGTCATCGCAAGGTGGCCCGCGGCGCGGGTGAGGTTTTGCTCGGTCATCACTGCGTCGAAGACGCGCAGCAGGTTCAGGTCAAGCGTCAGAAAGCTCATAGGAACTTATTGATGGCAATACGGTAGGTATGCCCAGTGTACCTCAAGTATTCATGAAATGCATAAGCGTCATCAGTGAACAAAATTAGATTTATATGTTGCATCGCACTATATTGTGGATAACTGAACATTTACCAACATCATGTCCGCATCGCTCGCCCTTATCCAGACCACCGTTGCAGCCGTTCCGGTCGGCCAGGTCCTCCGCACCGCCACCGGCGTCGCGCTGCTGGGCGGTGTCGCCATGTTCTTCCGCCCGTTGCTGGTCGGACTCGGTCGCGCCGCGCTGCTGACCGTGCGCCCGCGCCCGCCGAAGGCACACCTGGCCAAGCGCGCCTGATTTCTTCTTCCTCCGTTGAACGCGGCCTCCGATCCGGACGCCGCGTTTTTTTTCGTCCCTTCTCTCGCTGATCAACCATATGGACTTGCTTCATGGTGACTCTTCGTCACCGGGCTTTTCTCGCCCTCACGATTTAACAAAGTTCACGAAGAGTTAACAAGGCGGATTTGAGTTCGCCGTAAAGAATGGGCAAGTAGACGCCGATATGGCAGAGTTAAGGCACATATTCGCAGCGGAAGCGCGCATGATTGCAACACATCTATGCAATCAGCATATGCTTTCCTAAACTGCTCGGCAATCGGCTTGTTGAGCGAAATTGAGTATAAGAAGACGGAATATGCTCAACAGATATCTCAGGTTATACACATTTCACGTTCTAGCGATTGCGTGTCGCGATTACTGGTCAATAAGAGGGTAAGCAGGCCCCTGCTCCGCCATCGGCGGCGGTTCCGGACCATGCGCAGTGAATTATTTCCGCTCGCAGTTAAGCTGCTCCGCGGTGTTCTCGATGATGGACAGGACAGTTTCGGTATCGGTCGGTTTGGACAATTCTTCGGCTTCCGGGTCGGCCCTGTTCCGGACATTCGGCAAGTCGCGCCGGAGCTCTTCCAGCATCCGGATGATCTTGCTGTTCTTCTCCTCCGCCAGCAGATTGACCTGGAGGTCGAGATGAGAGTGCTGGCTGGCCAGGGTCGACATGCGATTCTGGCGAATCAGGACGGTGGTGGAGATCACGAAGGCGTTCAGGGCGATCAGCCCCTGCAGCCAGAAGAAAGGCGGCTCGTCCCACTGGTCGAAGCCGAGTTCCGGCGCCGCCAGGTTCCAGGCGATCCAAAGGACGACGAACACCAGGTTGCCCACGACATAGCTTGGGCTGCCGAGGAAATAGCTGATTTTCTCGACCGCCTTCTGCGCCGGGGACAGATCGCGGTTATGGCGCGCATAGAAGTCGGCCACCGAGCCGAGGTGTTCCTGGAAGGCGGTAGGAAGCTCCGCCTTGCTGTCGTCTGGCGTATCCATGAAATCAGGATAGCACCGTCCATACGGGCCTTATGCGCGAGCGCGCACACAAGCTGGGAAGGCTGACGCGAAGAGTAGGAAAAGAAAAAGCCGGCATGGAAGCCGGCTTTGGGGATCAGGCGTCTGCCTTTTCGGCAGTGAGGCGTTCGTACTTCGCCTGCAGCTGTTCGCGCGTTTCGCGCCATTCGGGGTTGATGGGAATGCACGCGACCGGGCACAGCTCGGCGCAGGTCGGCTGTTCGAAATGGCCGACGCATTCGGTGCACTTGCCCGGGTCGATCTGGTAGAACTCGGCGCCCATGGAGATGGCGTCGTTCGGGCATTCGGGTTCGCAGACGTCGCAGTTGATGCAATCGTCGGTAATCATCAGTGCCATGGTATGACTCGTTCCTTGCTACTCAGGGCGCGGTGGCCGCTTTCATCGCCGCGATCTTCTTTTGCAGCCAGCGGTCGACCGACGGGAAGACGAATTTCGACACGTCGCCGCCCAGCATCGCGATCTCGCGCACGATGGTGCCCGAGATGAACTGGTACTGGTCGGACGGGGTCAGGAACAGGGTTTCGACATCGGGAAGCAGGTAGCGGTTCATGCCCGCCATCTGGAATTCGTACTCGAAGTCGGACACCGCGCGCAGGCCGCGCACGATCACCCGCGCATCGTGCTGGCGCACGAAATCCTTGAGCAGGCCGGAAAAACTCTCCACCTGCACGTTCGGATAATGGCCGAGCACTTCGTTGGCGATTTCCAGGCGCTCGTCGAGCGAAAAGAAGGGTCGCTTGTTCTTGCTGTCGGCCACGCCAACCACCAGGCGGTCGAACAGGCCCGATGCACGGCGCACTAAGTCTTCGTGCCCCCGCGTGAGCGGATCGAAAGTACCTGGATATACGGCTACAACCATTGCGGCTCCCTTGGAGAATCACCCTGTCAGAACGCGCATTATGCCTGAAAATCCGGCAGCCGCCCCAGCAAGGGGCGGCTTTTGCCCAATCCTTGTGCAGTTTCTAATGCTCAGGCGTCGTGCTTGTGCAATTTCAGCAGGTAGTAATAAACCATGCCGGCTTTATCTTCGCGAATTGCTTCCCAGCCGGCCAGCCAGTCGGGCAGTTCCTCCCCTTCCAGCGGTAGCGGCTCACCGGTTTCGGCATAAACCAGGCCGTCTTCGTTCAGGATGGCCGGGCACAGCGGCAGGATCTGGCTGAGCAGGCCCAGCTGGTAAGGCGGATCGAGGAAGATCACGTCGAAACGTTGACCGCGTGCGGCCAGGTCTTTCACCAGGGTCAGCGCGTCGGCGCGCAGCACCTTGACGTTGTCGGCTTTCAGCTTGTCGCGGTTGGCTTCCAGCTGGCGTGCGGCCGCGCCATGGTTGTCCACCATCGTGACCGAGGCCGCGCCGCGGCTGGCCGCTTCGAAGCCGAGAGCGCCGGAGCCGGCGAACAGGTCGAGGAAGCTGGCGCCATCGAAATCGCCGCCCAGCTGGTGGCGGATCCAGTTGAACACCGTTTCGCGCACGCGGTCGGGAGTAGGACGCAGGCCCTCGGCGTCGAGGACGGGCAACAGGGCGCGTTTCCAGGCGCCGCCGATGATGCGGACCTGGCGCGGCGCCAGGCGCGGAGCCCCGTGGGATGGGGGTTTGGAGGACTTCTTTTGCATGGGCGGCACTATAGCATGTGCATCATGCCGCCCATCTCGAGGCTACTTCCCTGCCGCCAATGCGTTGAAGTCGTTGATCCAGCCCTGCATGCGGTCCTGCGCATGCTTCTTCTGCGCCGGCGTGGCAATGCGGATCGCGGTCAGGATGAACTTGGTGGTCTGGTCAACGCTTGTGTCGTAGAAAGCCTTGCGCTCGGGAGACTCCATGCGGGCGAAGAGTTCGCGCTGCATCGCCGTGATCTGGGCGGCGGCCTGCTCGCGGTTCGGCTTCTCCTGCTGGAACTTGCGCAGCAGGCTCAGGATGCGGCGCTGGCGCCAGACGCGTTCTTCCAGCCAGATCTCGTTGTCGAGTGGACGGGCGTCCATGCTCTTGCGCAGGACATCTTCCTGTTCGCTGCTGAAGTTGCCGAACCAGAGCTCGAGTTGGTCCATGGCCTTCTTGAAGCGGGCGCGCTGGCGCTTCTCGGTGCTACCTTCGATAAATTTCTTGCGATATTCAGCGTTTTTCGAGATGAACTTGCGCTCGATGTCGGCGATCTGGTCCGGTTTGATGGACAGTGCAAGGGTGGTCATCTCGGGCACGGCATGGCCGGCCAGGCGCTCGCCGCGGACGCGGATTTCCTTGTAGAGATTGATCAGGTCAGCCTGGGTCGGGTTACCGGCGAGCTGGCGCTGCATGTTGCCGAGCAGGGCCGCGTAGTCGCGCAACTGGGTCTGGCGGTGCCATTTGAACAGGTTATCGATGTCGCGCTTGGCGATGTCGGCCTGGTCGCCTTCCAGATCGGCGTAGGAATCCAACCACCAATACAGTAAGGTATCCCCCTGGTTGTAAGTGAAACGCACCGAGCTGCAAGCGGTTAACAATGCAAACAGCGCGATCGCGCACAGCGCAATAGTGCGCTGGAACAAGGACTCTTGCGTGTTAAACTTTTTCATATTTTCAACTTTTTGAGGACGGCTTATGAACGTTGTGATCCTCGCCGCCGGCATGGGAAAACGCATGCAATCCGCGCTGCCGAAAGTCTTGCATCCGCTGGCGGGGAAACCGCTGTTGCGGCATGTTATCGATACAGCGCGCAGCTTATCGCCGAGTAAATTATGCGTGATTTACGGACACGGGGGCGCAGCGGTGCCCGAGATGGTGGGCCAGCTGGCGAATGAAACCGGCGTCGCCATCGACACCGCGCTGCAGCAGCCGCAGCTCGGTACCGGGCACGCGGTGATGCAGGCCGTGCCGGAGCTGGATGAAAGCGTGCCGACCCTGGTGCTGTACGGCGATGTGCCGCTGACCACCAGCGCCTCGCTCGGCCGCCTGGTCGAGGCCGCCAGCACCGACAAGCTGGCGATCCTGACCGTGGAACAGGCCAATCCCTTCGGCCTGGGCCGCATCGTGCGCGAAAACGGCAATATCGTGCGTATCGTCGAGGAAAAGGACGCGAGCGAGGCCGAGCGCGCGATCCGCGAGATCAACAGCGGCATCATGTGCATCCCGACCGCCCATCTCAAGAAGTGGCTGGCGGCGCTGTCGAACAACAATGCCCAGGGCGAGTACTACCTGACCGACATCGTGGCGCAAGCCGTCGCGGACGGCGTGCCGGTGGTGTCGGCCTCGCCTTCCGCAGAATGGGAAGTGGCCGGCGTCAACAGCAAGGTCCAACTGGCCGAGCTCGAGCGCCGTCACCAGCTGAACATCGCCAATGCACTGCTGGAAAAGGGCGTGACCCTGATGGATCCGGCGCGCATCGATGTGCGCGGTGAACTGATTTGCGGCCGCGATGTCGTCATCGACGTCGGCTGCGTGTTCGAAGGCCGCGTCGAGTTGGCCGACGGCGTCACGGTCGGCCCGCACTGCGTGCTGGTGAACGCCAAGGTCGGCGCCGGCGTCCAGATCAAGCCCTTCTGCCACATCGAAGACGCGGTGGTTGGCGACAAGTCGCAGATTGGCCCGTATGCGCGCCTGCGCCCGGGCACCGAGCTGGGCGAGGACGTCCATGTGGGTAACTTCGTCGAGATCAAGAACAGCCAGGTTGCCGCACACAGCAAGGCCAATCACCTGGCCTACGTGGGCGACGCCACCGTCGGCTCGCGCGTGAACATTGGCGCCGGCACCATTACGTGCAACTACGACGGCGCCAACAAGTTCCGCACCGTGATCGAAGACGACGCCTTCATCGGCAGCGACAGCCAGCTGGTGGCGCCGGTTACCGTGGGCAAGGGTGCGACCTTGGGCGCAGGCACCACCCTCACCAAGGATGCCCCGGCAGGCAAGCTGACCATCTCGCGGCCCAAGCAAATGACCATCGAAGGCTGGTCGCGCCCAGTGAAAACGAAGAAGTAATCCACTGGCAATCTACAGGCTAACAACAGGAAAGACACAGGAAAAACACAGGGTAATCACATGCTTATCCTGTGGTTCTCCGTGGGCTCATCCACAAACTTATCCACAAGCCGCTATACGGCGATGCGGGTGTCGAACTTGGCGCGGTGGGTGGAGAAGTAGGCTTTGACGTTGCGCACGTTGGCGTGCGCGGTGAACAGGCGGTGGGCCAGTTCGTGGTAGGCGGGCATGTCGGCCACTTGCACCATCAGCACGAAGTCCGGGCCCGGGGTGACGCGATAGCACTGCAGCACCGCTGCTTCCTGAGCCACCAGCTGTTCGAACTCCTCCATGCGTTCGGCGGCCTGCACGTCGAGCGTGATCTCGACGATGGCGGTCAAGCGCGCGCCGACCTTGTCCGGATCGACGATCGCGACCTGGCGCTGGATGACACCGCTGTCGGTGAGCTGTTTAACCCGGCGCAAACAAGTGGGCGGCGACACGTGGACGAGTTCAGCCAATTCGGCATTCGTATGCGATGCATCAGTCTGCAATGCACTCAGGATGCGACGATCGAGCTCGTCGAGAGGTAGTTGTTCTGACATTGTTTGAAATAAATGATAAAAATTCGACTTCTTTTGAAAGAATATTTCATGCGTTTTGCGTGATGAAATAATCTATCAAAATAAGCTGAATTCTGAAAGCTTATTTCAGGCTAGTTGCTCTACGATAGGTTTTATTGCAAATCTTTAAACGAGGTCAAACATGTGCGGTATCGTCGGTGCAGTCGCCAAGCGCAACATCACGCCAGTCCTGATCGAGGGCCTGAAACGCCTCGAGTATCGTGGTTATGATTCCTGCGGCGTGGCAGTCCACCTGGACGGCAAGCTGACCCGCTCGCGCAGCACCTCGCGCGTGGCCGACCTGGAAACCCAGGTGCGCGAAGCCCACCTCGACGGTTTCACCGGCATCGCCCACACCCGCTGGGCCACCCACGGCGCCCCGGCTTCGCACAATGCCCACCCGCACTTCTCGCCAAACGAGAGCAATGCCCGCATCGCACTTGTCCACAACGGCATCATCGAGAACCACGACGAGCTGCGCAGCGAACTGAAGGGCCTCGGCTACGAATTCACCAGCCAGACCGACACCGAAGTCATCGCCCACCTGGTCGACCACATGTACAACGGCGACCTGTTCGACACCGTCCAGCAGGCCGTCAAGCGCCTGCACGGCGCCTATGCGATCGCCGTGTTCTCGCGCGAAGAACCGCACCGCGTGGTCGCCGCGCGCCAAGGTTCGCCGCTGATCGTCGGCGTCGGCGAGAGCGAGAACTTCGTCGCTTCGGACGCGATGGCGCTGGCCGGCACCACCAACCAGATCATTTACCTGGAAGAAGGCGACGTGGTCGACCTGCAGCTGGCGCGCTATTGGATCGTCGACAGCGAAGGCCGTTCGGTCGAGCGCGAAGTGAAAACCGTGCACGCCCACACCGGCGCGGCCGAGCTGGGCCCGTATCGCCACTACATGCAGAAGGAAATCTTCGAGCAGCCGCGCGTCATCGGCGACACCTTGGAGGGCGTGACGGGCATCATGCCGGAACTGTTCGGCGACGGCGCCTACGGCGTGTTTAAGGAAATCGACCGCGTGCTGATCCTGGCCTGCGGCACCAGCTACTACGCCGGCCTGACCGCGAAGTACTGGATCGAATGCATCGCCAAGGTCCCGGTCAACGTCGAGATCGCCAGCGAATACCGCTACCGCGACAGCGTGCCGCATCCGCAGACCCTGGTCGTGACCATTTCGCAGTCCGGCGAGACGGCCGACACCCTGGCCGCGCTCAAGCACGCGCGCAGCCTCGGTATGCCGCACACCCTGACCATCTGCAACGTCTCCACCAGCGCCATGGTGCGCGAGTGCAAGCTGGCCTACATCACCCGCGCCGGCGTCGAAGTCGGCGTGGCCTCGACCAAGGCCTTCACCACCCAGCTGGCCGCGCTGTTCCTGCTGACCCTGACCCTGGCGCAAGTAAATGGCCGCCTGACCGACGCGGAAGAAGCCGAGCACCTGAAGATGATGCGCCACCTGCCGGTCGCGCTGTCCTCGGTGCTGGCGCTGGAGCCGCAGATCATCGCCTGGGCCGAAGAATTCGCACGTAAGGAAAACGCCTTGTTCCTGGGTCGCGGCATGCATTACCCGATCGCGCTGGAAGGCGCGCTGAAGCTCAAGGAAATCTCGTACATCCACGCCGAAGCCTACCCGGCAGGCGAGCTGAAGCACGGCCCGCTGGCGCTGGTGACCGAAGAGATGCCGGTGGTCACGATCGCCCCGAACGATGCGCTGCTGGAAAAGCTGAAGTCGAACATGCAGGAAGTGCGCGCCCGTGGTGGCCAACTGTATGTGTTCGCCGACGTCGACTCGCGCATCACCTCGGGCGAAGGCCTGCACGTGATCCGCCTGCCGGAGCACTACGGCGACCTGTCGCCGATCCTGCACGTGGCCGCACTGCAGCTGCTCGCTTACCACACCGCGCTGGCGCGCGGCACCGACGTGGACAAGCCGCGCAACCTGGCGAAGTCGGTGACGGTGGAATAAGCGCCGCTGCCTCGACTTTCAACATGACAAGGTCAAATTATGTCTGTCAAACTTAAATTATGTTTGTCAACGATGGACTAAGTTTGTCAAATTTCCACAGATAATGTGATAGTTTGAAAGCCTTGTCGTTAGAAGCTTAAGGTTACTAGGTCGTGTTCTTATGCATTATTCCGAGAACACGGCCAAGGTTAGGAGGGGGCATTGGACCACACTATGGCTGCGTCAGCGCATTCTAATACCTGACTCAAGCTCACCGAGCGCTCTTCATCTAAACATGGCGTAGAGCGTGATTAGAATGTAGACAAGGGGGGCAACCCACAGAAGGCTATGTGCAAGCACCATGCGCGGCGCCACTGCGAAAAACCTGTCCCTTAGTCGTTTGACCAGCATGCCGAGGATGAATGCCGCGGCCGCTGACATCAGACTCACAATCGCCATCATGGCGCGGCCCATGCTACAACCGCCTTCGAAGTTCGACTCGCAAGGAGCGTAGGCCTTGGCTGCCAGATACACTGTCAGTACGGTGAATACCGAGTAGACAACGCTGATGAGGATCGTGATCCGTATCAGGGCAGGCGACTGCGGCTCCAGCCGATTCTGTCCCAACACCGCTGTACTGTCTTCGAGCGGCGGCGACGATACGCCGGTGATGTGCAACGTACCAATTTTTCGCGTGCCACGGTAAGCGTCGACTTCGCGCCCAACGCACAAGGATGGCAGCATTGGGTCCGGCCGAACAAACGTCAGCAGAACACGGGTCGATCGGCCGGGCATGAGCCAAGCCACATCGAGCAACTCGTGACGCGCATGACCGAGCCGTTCGTCATTAACCTTGTAATGCAGCTCGGTGACATCCTCGACGGGATCGCCTGCATTTTCGTTGAGATGGAAGAGACCTTCGAGGTACTTGCCTTTGGCATTTTTCATCGGTCGTGGTTTCCTGGATGCATCGTCACTACGAGAACCTGAACATGTACGAATTGCCCGCACACATTGTTGTGTCTGATCAGTAAGCCGCTAAATGTTCGGCTCACGGCAGGCTGATTAGCCGATCGGTCTTGGTCACCGCGCCACGCCCAACACGCCAACATAGCGGGATGGGCGATGGTGCAGGCCCTGAAATCTCCGCAGCGTCGCTAGGAAGAGGAAGAACTCCGCTAATATTGCTCATCCAAGGCTCGCTGGGCAGATTGCAAAAAGTCCGGACTACATGTCCGGACTTTTTTATGGCCCTGTGTCGCAACCGTGTTTAGCTTCTAGTCATTTCCCTTAAAAATCTTTCGGAACTTAAGAATTCCTAGTCCGTTAATCTTGTATTCGTTGGTGAAATCGCCCCCCATTTCGATGAAGCCAGCCATCGAATCATGTACATAATTTCCTAAAAATTCTTCAATTGCCGGACTCAAGCTCTGTGGATTTATGGCATCTGCCATCGTGTAGAGATGCTGTAATTGCTTAGCTTCTGGCCCCTCCAGTCGGACCGCACTTGGAGACTTCCGATGCTTCGCAATCGCGTCGGCAAAGTTGAACTTCTCGTCCGACGGCGGAATCGGATAGGCGGACAGGTGCCGCATGCGATCGTTGAACGTATCCGTTGTCACCTTGATAAATCCTTTATGCTTTGCCGTGGCGCGTTGATAGAAGGGCAAAGAGCCGATGGCATTGCGGTACTTGTACCGATAACTCAAGTACAGGCCCATGTGTTGCTGGTGCATTTTCTCTACCGGTCCCGCGGCGATGTTCGCGGCCTCGACGTATGCATTGAAATCGGCTACTGTCTTTGGCGCGACCGTTAGATCTGCCTGAAACTGCGCCGGCAATTGATCCCAACTAAAGACCGGCACTCCTGCGGTCCGCGCTTCGTTATACATTTGCGCTCCAGGAATCCTGGCCATCTCGTTCGCGTTTTCCGGCGCAATGCCGAGTGCGTTTGGTGCGTAGCCTCCCCCGAGATCAGAGTGCGCACCCGGGTACATTACTTCCTTTGCATTATCCGGATAAACGCCGCCTATCCGTACGGAATCCAGGGGAAATGCGGCACGCACTTCGTGCCCGGCTACAAAATGAACGCATTGTTCGACAGCGGGATGGATCTGCATATTGTTATCCGCCCAAGACTGGTGCCCCTCCGCACCTGAATCGCCGAGTGAATTCGGAATGCCAACCGAGGCAACCGTATCGAATATGCCAAGAAAATTCAACCGGATCGGCATGCCGGCAAACTCCCATCCGTCCCCGACCTTTTTGCACACCTCGAACAGCCAGTTGACGAAGGCTCTCGCTTCTGCCGCCCCACGGGAAAAGCCAAAAACTGACAAATTGATGAGCTCTATTTGCGGCTTTTTTCCCTTGAGATTGGATGCGAGGACTTCCTGCCAATGCTGCAAGCCCTTGCGCCGCATGTAACCGGTATTCGTGATCGACGCCATGTTGTTAGAAATGCGAGCTGACATCTCCTCGTCCAACAGGATGCTGTTGAGTACATATCGCTGTGGAGCATTTAACAGACGTGTGAACGCCCATATGATTCTATTCTCCCCATTCCAGGCGAAGGGTCCGCCAAAAACGTGCCCCGAATCGCCGATCTCGGGAAACGGTGTTCCGACGCCAGGGATGTAATGCTTGAAGTATCCGTCTTTATTTTGGTCAGGATAAGTATTAAAAAGCTTCACCACATTGCTGTGCTTGCGTTCCGAGGGTGTCGGTTTTTTGTAATCTGCAATCAGGTTGTTCCCGGTACCATCAAAAAATATTCCAATATTCAGCTGTCCCGTACAGGAAGGATTTCCCCTGTTTGCTAGCGTACAATTTGACGCTTTTGCCCTTTGCATGATCTCCTTAGGAGTGAGTTTTCGAAGACCATTTGCCGGAAAGGGTTGGGGGGAAAGTGTCGCCATGCTAGTTTGGCCTAGGATAGGGGTAGTCGGGATGACCTTCCATTTTCGAGGTCACAAGAACTTTGACGCTATCGTCAGGATAGAAATGGACCGCAAAGGCACCCATGTCTTCTTTTGTGTACTCTGGTATTTCCACAACCCGTTCTTTCCATAAATCAGGAACACGATCGTCTGCAGTCCATCGGACGGTGACCTTCATGCCGGCATGCCATTTGCGTGGAATGGTAATGCAACATACGAAGGCTCCACCGCCCCCGTTTGGTGAAATTCCATGCCCCCCGTACTCATTGACGGAAAATGTCGTTATCCAGGCGTCCGTATAATTCAATCCCGACAACTCAAGGCTGGCCTTGTCTGACTCCGAACATGCGGCAATGGTCAATGCAAGCAGCAAAGCTGATATCCAGGATTTCGTGTTCATGACAACTCCATCAGTGTTCTGGCGCGCTTCGCTTTGGAAACACCGTTCTCCCACCTGTGTTGCCGGCCTAGTCGACAAAATTCGCCAATTCGTTGATCAGACTTCCTGCTGTCCACTGAGAGCGCAACAACATGTCACTTAAATTTGGATCCCTCAAACCTTTCCCATCATTCAGAAGTGCCAGATAAGCCAGCGCGACGACGTCAGGAAACGCCTGAACCTTGTGGCTCTGCGCATATGAGCACGAGGCGACTACCCTGTCGTAGATCGCTGCGCGACTTCCCTCAGGAAGCGCCTCAGGGTTGCTCTCCGCGGTTGCGTCAAGAACGGCATCGGCTTCGCCATTGCTCACCAAGCGCGCAAACTCGGCACGCGATAGTTGAAACCCGCCTATTAACGGCGCTCGGTTGGGATTGAGCGGCAGCGCTTGCGGTATGCCGTCGCGTCCGATCACGATCCAGTCCGATAGCAAGCAGGTCATGCCGTCCCAATACGCCCGCCGTAGGGCATGCGGAAGGCCAGCCAGCACGCGCGTGTCTGCGAAGCGAAGAAGAAACTCCTGGTCATCGTCCGTCATCGCGTTGGCGAACAGCCGGAAGTTCTCGTTGATGGACGATGCCAATGCGGAGGTGCCGATAAAGCTCAGCATCGGTCTTTCCTTCCTGTGCCGGACTAGGTTGGCCAGTTCCACCCTCAGTTGCGCTTCATCGTGTGCTGTCAGCACGATCAGGAAGGGTGACGCCCCAAGCAGGTCCGACAGGCCATCGCAGTCATAGAGGGGATAATGTTCGTTCGGCAAAGAAGGGCCGGGTCGCCCATGGTCAAATGCGTCGTCCACCAAGGCGAGCCAGTTGCGTTCAGGGTGCGCCCTCATTTTTTCGATCAGGGCTGTGCACACAGTCGCGGTATGGGAAGCGTCAGATGCGAAGTACATTCATCCACCTCACTTAAGCGACAGGGCACTGCCTGTCTTCAGCGCCTTTAGCAGGCATTCGATGCAGACGTCTCGTGGCAGGCGCGGAAGCGGATAGTCCAGCTTGGCGGGACCGATAAAGCTCTTCTTCCCTGCGTGGACCTTGATTTTTCCTAGGCACTGGACGGTAATATTCCCGCCTTCGATCGTGATGTTGGCGCCGCTGGCAGTCGATAGTCGGATGCTTTTCGCGGCAGCCCAGTCGGTGTGGCCGTTCGCGCTGATCACGTTGACCTCATCGCGCGCCTGGATGCTCGCGGTGTCGCGCACCGTCTGGAAGTCGTTCGCATCTTTTGCAGCGATCAGCTGCAAGCCGACGTTATTTTCCCCCGCCTTCATGGCGCCGCCGAGGATGCCGATGGCCTGGCCCGTATGCAGCCGCATCTGGCCGCCGGTGACGAATTGGATGTCTTGGTCGCTCAGGATCGTCGCCGTTTCCCCGTTGGCCAATTGCACGCTTTGGCCGGCACTCGCCTCAAGGCCTGCCTGGGCGGAGATCGCGATGATGGCGTCGCTCGTGTGCGGCAGCTTGCCTGCAGCAGGGCTGGTCAGCTTGTCCGCCGCATCAGCTTTGGCTGACTCGATATCTTGAGCGCTGACCATTCCCGATGCTGCGGTCAGCAATGCTTGGAAAGGGCTGCTGTGGCATTGAGCAGGCTCCCTCCCTGTGCCTGCGTACCGGCGTGGGACGCGAGGGCGACGGTCTGGTGCGTGGTGGCGGCATTGCTGAGCACCACGCCCAGTTTGTTACCCTGCTTCAGCAGCGCGACCCCTGCCTCGTTGTCACCCACTGGATCGCGCGCGTCCGCGTGATGGTGAATCTTGTAGCTGGTCATGCGCAAGCCGGCACCGGCGCGGATGGCGCCGTAGGCATCGGTGCGCAACTCTGCACCGCTGCCACGGAAACTGCCCCGATAGTTATCGGCGGCGTGAATTAGATGGCCTAGATTCAGTTCGCTGGCAGCGTACGATCTCTTGAGTTGTACTCGCCCCTGTGCATCGGTGTCATCGAACAAGAGCTGGTTGTATCCCGAGCCGCCAAACTCTTTGCTCCGCACCCCCCACTGGGCCCCGCCATTATGGTGGCCTGCGCTGTCGCCGGAAGCGCCGTGCCACACCGGGCTGTTGCCGCCCGCGAGATTGCCTTGTGCTGAAGGCGCATGGTCATGTGCCGTAGCGAAGCAAGAAATGTCGTTCTCCCGGTCTCGGCGCCCTCCTGGTGTTCGCACAACGCCGCCTTCGCCCTGCCCGTTATACAAAGCGCCGACAATAATCGGGCGGTCGATATCGCCTTCCAGGAACTTCACCAGAACTTCAGTTCCAATACGCGGCAAGAACTGAAAGCCCATGCCACCGCCGGCGGATCGTTGCGCTACACGAACCCAGCAGCTTGCTGTGCATTCCTGCCAATGGAAGCGAATCCGCACGCGGCCAAGCTGGTCACAATACAACTCATCGGCGCCGTTGGGGCTGTCGTTGCCATCGGTGCCAATGACGATTGCGGTTTGCGAGTCGAGCGCGGTAGGGCGGGTACGGCTTCGTCCATCGGTGCCGGGCAACTGTGGGCGCCAGATGACGTCAGCTTTTATCGCTTCAAAGGAGTTTGCATACCCGGTTTTCCTGGCCTGCTCGACTGCTAGCGAAAAATCGGCCGGCTCGTTGTAGCGAACGATTTCTTGCAGCAATTCCGGGATGGGGCCGAACAGTTCCGCTAATGCGTGCCGTGCCGGCGGCGGCATATTGTTCACGCCGACGCTAACCACGCGAAGCACCGTGAATGCGGGCGCATCGCCGAGGTGCTTCAAAGGGGTGTCGAGAACCGTCAAACGTGTACCGGCTCGCAGGGTACGCAAGGTTGAGTTGCCGCTCCACATTTGCGTGCGTGCTTCACGTTCTTGCATTTGAATATCTGCGTAGCGTCGGGCCTGATCGGGAGTGGCGAAAGCATATTGTCCAGGCACGTCGAACGACTCAAGAGGTGGTAGCCTTCTGGCGTTTTGCAGGAGAGACGGCGAGCTCGCGGCTGTCACTTTCTTCGTTTTATAGTCATAACTGAGCACTGTAGATAGGGATGCACCCAAGGAACGTTTCATCCGTAACGTCTGCACAGTATCCTGGCCTTCGCAAGCATGCGCACCGTGAAATCGGATACCACCGCAGGCTTCGCTACTGGGATCTTCTGGAATTGCCGTTAGTTGAGTGCTGTTTGCGAACAGCACAGCAGTCAACCCGTCCTCGCCCTGCTCAAAACGCCAGGCGAGGCCTTCCTCGGTCAACAACCTTTGGACGAAGTCCAAGTCAGACTCCCGGTACTGGCAGCAGTAGCTGCGCGGCACCGCGTCGGCCATGAAGGACCTCACCTCGTCACTCCAACGCCATCGTGCCGGCGGCAAATACGACTTGAATACCGAGTCGATGATGTCAATGATGGTCGTGTCCTGCCATACCCGGCAGTTGCGCACTTGGCTCAAACGCCACAGCCATGGAGAAAGCCGCAAGCGATAGCGCGCAAATCCAACGTCGCTGCCCAGCATCGCAATCTCGGTGACGTCGCCTGAAAAACAGATGCGGCTGCCACTGGCCAGGGTCACTTCCAGGGCAGCGTGTTGTCCGAGCAGCGGTTCGAGCGGAACATGTGCATTGGTTGACACCACAATGACATCACGGCCACCGATGCCATGCACCTCCTCGTCTGCGGCAAAAGCTTCGACTAGCAGGCCCCCTGAAAGGTTGGTGATGTCGTCACGAAAGGTGAGTGCGTACAGTCGAGTTGCACTGGAAAACTGCGTTAATGCGGTAGTGATCTGTGCAGTCAGGGCTATGCTCATACATGCCATTAGTTGAGGTAAACCAGGGCTGGACTTCTGACGGTAGAGTTCGTCGCGTGCTCGGGGTGCACTCCGGCAACCTGAACAGGTTACGAGCTTGCCTGCGCACATTGTTGTTCCTGATCAATCGGCCACTGAAATGTTCGGCTCGTGGCAGGCTAACTAGTGACTGGGTTTAGACCACCGCGCCAGGTCCAACACCGCCAACGTCGCGGGACAGGCGATGGCGAGGACCTGAAATTATCCGTAGCGTCGGTGGGAATAGGGAGAATTTTCCCTAATATTTGTCGCTTAAGGTTCAACAACAAGAACGACCCATCCGGGTCGTTTTTTGTTTTATGGCATGCCCCTGAGCGTACAGATAAGGATGAGCACCACACCTAGAATAGTTCAAGGATGGCGTTCGCCCCACGCCCATGCCGCCGGCACTGGCATTCAGCTGTAAACCATCTAGTCTACAAACCGGGACCGCCATTGCGCGTGTCAAATTATCGTGCTGAGGGAACGGTTCGCTACCACATGTTAAGCTGTACAACTATTCTAAAGGCAGGCCAATGAACGCGTTAGTAAGAACCGGCATCGCCGGGCTCGACGAGGTACTGCACGGCGGCATTCCCCGCAATAACAACCTGATCGTGGAAGGGCCGCCCGGCTCGGGAAAAACCACATTCGGACTGGGCTTCATCTACCACGGCGCACTGGACTACGACGAACCGGGCGCCATCGTTTCCTTCGAACTCGATCCGGCCAAGCTGCTGCGCGACGCAGCCGGCTTCAATTGGGACCTGCAGGGCCTGATCGACCAGGGCCGGATCAAGATCATCCAGACCAGCCCGGCCGTGCTGCTGAGCGAATTCCGCAGCGAGGACGGCGCCTTCGCCGCCGCCCTCGTCGAGATGGGCGCCAAACGCCTCCTGATCGACGGCCTGACGCCGCTGCGCCTGTATGCGGAGATCAACGACCAGCCCTTCCGCGAAGACGTGCACCTGCTGATCGAAGGCCTGACGCGCCTGGGCGTGACTACCATGGTGACGGCCGAGCGCGACGAAACCCTGTCCGGCGTGCTGGCGCACGAACGCTTCGTCTTCGACACCATCATCTCGCTGTCGCGCGAGCAGGCGCGGCGGCGCGAGAGCCGGCGCCTGACCGTCATGAAGTCGCGCGGCCAGGAGTACATCGGCGGCGATCACACCATGCGCATCGAACCGCAGGTCGGCGTGCACGTGTACCGCCGCGCCCAGTCGCGCCCGGTGGCCTCGCCCAACCAGCCGACCTCGGAACAGCGTCTGTCGACCGGTTCGCCGGCCATCGACAAGATGATGGACGGCGGCATCTACCAGGGCTCGGTGACCCTGGTGAGCGGCATTTCAGGCACCGGCAAGACGGTGCTGAGCGTCCAGTTCCTGACCAATGTCGTCGCTTCCGGGCGCAAGGGACTCCTGGTGAGCCTGGACGAGCATCCCGCCCAGCTGATCCGCAACGCCAGGTCGCTCGGCTTCGACCTGCAGAGTCTGGTCGATGCGGGCCAGCTGTTCATCCACTACGAGTCGCCGCTGGAGCTCGAGCTGGACGTGCACTTCGACCGCATCGTCAAGCTGGTGGAGCAGGAAGGCATCGACTGCGTCGTGTTCGACTCGATTGCGGTGTATGAAATGACGAGCCGCAACGAAGTCGCCGACTACCTGTATGCCCTGGCCAGCTTCTTCAAGAACCGGCTGGCGACCACCCTGTTCAACTATGAGAGTCCGGAGCTGCTGGGCGTGTCGCAGATCAGCGAGGAACTCAAGGGTTCGCACCTGGTCGACAACATCATCCTGCTCAACTACGTCGAGATTTCCACCGTGCTGCGTCGGGCGCTCGCCGTGCCGAAGGTGCGCGGCAGCCGCAACCAGCAAATCACACGCGAATACACGATCGGCACGGGCGGGCTGCTGCTGCTCGACGAAACCGAGAGCGATACCAAGGCCGTGCCGCAACTGCCGTTCTCGTCGTATTACGGCCTGCTGTCGCGTTCCCCTTCGCGCCAGAGCCCTGCAGTCGAGGAAGCGCTCGCCAGCGGCGCTCCCTTGCCGGACTCGCCGCGCCTACCGCCCGAACCGAACCAGTGATCAAGGCCGAACTGCCGGACACAACGCCAGTCGACTGGGACGACTGGTGCACGCCGCTGCGGCAGTTCACGGAAGCGACGGGCCTCGTCACGTCCGCCTACGACACTGCGGGCGTGCGCCGCATCGGCCCCCTGGTGGGATCGCGCCTGGCCAAGTTGCTGGCCGAGCGCTCGCGCCTGTGGGCCGAGGACGGTCCCGGCACGGCGCTCGAACGCGGCCTGGCGCAGACTGCCTGCGCGCAGCGCAGCCCGGCCTCGGCCCAGTTCGAGGGCTTCCGGCTGTGCGCGCAGCCGCTGCTGCTGCGCGGCGAGGTGTATGGCGTACTGGTGTTCGGCTGGCGCTTCGCCGATTTCAGCTCGCCGCTGGCCTGCGAGCGCATCGCCAAGCAGATCGGCGTGGCCGGGCACTTGCTGTGGAACGAGGCGCGCCTGGACGCGCCCGTATCGGAACAGCGCATGGGCACCTACGCGGCCCTGTTGGGCACCCTGTCGAGCACCCTCGACCGCCAGCGCGAAACCATCGACGACCTGACGCGCGTGAATCGCACACGCGAGCTGTTCCTGGCCACCGTTTCGCACGAGATGCGCACGCCGCTCTCGGCCCTGTCGATGCGCATCGAACTGATGTTGCGCACCATTCCCGACCTGCCGCAGCAAGCGGTCAGCGGCCTTGAAGCCATGCGCGTGCACGTGCGCCAGGAGGCCGGCATGGTCGACGACCTGATCGATGCGGCGCGTACCCTGACGGGGCAGATGTCAATCACGCGCACGCCGGCTGTGCTGGGCCAGATTCTGCGCGACGCCATCTCGACGGTGGAAACCCATGCGCACGCCAAGCGCATCCGGATGCAGGTTACGCCCAGCGACTATGGCGACCACATCCGCCTTGAGGCCGACGGGCGGCGCCTGCAGCAAGTGATCTGGAACCTGCTGTTCAATGCCGTGAAATTCACGCCGCCCGAAGGCCTTATCCGGATCGAGCTGCGCAGGCTGGACGGCATGGTCGAGATCGACATCATCGATTCCGGCCAGGGGATCGAAGCGGATGACTTGCCGCACGTGTTCGGCGCCTTCCGGCTGCAGCAACACGACAACGCCACCGGCCTGGGCCTCGGCCTGTACATTGCACGCCGCATCGTCGAGCTGCATGCCGGCACGCTCAGCGTCAGCAGCGCGGGACGCGGCAAGGGCGCGACCTTCGCCATCAGGCTGCCGGTCGCATCGACGTGAATGTTGTGACAAGTGTGCCCGCGTGCTGCGCCGACGAGCAAGGCAGGCGATGTTTTTCAGGCGCGACCGTTACCTGCCGGAACAGACTCCTTGCGCGTATTCAGCGCCAACTGCGCCGCAAAGGCGCGCTGGTAGGCCGGCCGCCCTTCTCCGCGGGCAACGTAAGCCGCAATCGTCGGGTACTCGTCCAGCAGGCCCGATGCCCGCAGCCTGAGCAGTACCGACACCATCATCAAATCACCCACGCTGAAAGCGCCGTCGAGCCAGTCGGCATCGCCCAGCCGTGTGGATAACTCGCCCAGCCGCTGGCGGATGCGGTCCTTGACGAGCGGCATCCGCTGCTCGCACCAGGGCTTGTCGCCCTCCAGAATCTTCGCCGTCTGGAGATCGAGGATCGGCGGCTCGATCGTGTTGAGCGCCGCGAACATCCATGTAATCGCACGGGCCCGTGCATCCGCATCATGCGGCAGCAGGACTTCGTGCTGCTGCGCGATATGGAGCACGATCGCGCCCGATTCGAACAGGACCAAGTCGCCTTCCTCATAAGTCGGAACCTGCCCGAAGGGATGCAGTGCGCGATGCGCCGCCTGCTTCATCGCGGCAAAGGAGACGAGGCGCACCTCGTAGGCCTGGCCCGCCTCTTCAAGCGCCCAGCGCACGCGGGTGTCGCGTGCGAGTCCCTTGCCGCCGTCGGGCGAGCGTTCGAACGCGGTGATGGTGGGAATAGTCGGCTGGGTCATGTGTTTTCCTGTGTTGGGTGAGCGGCGCTTTCTGGTATTCCTTCGACGATTGTGGGCAGTGCATATCGACATATGGAGAGGTAGTTACAGCCAGCTCATCAATTGTGAAAATTGTAACAAAATGTATGAGTAAATGCAGTGTTTACGCATGCCTCAACAGCCGCTCTAACACAGCAATTCGCCCGCAAAGACAGGCGATTCTCCCTCTTACATGTTCCCTTTTTTGCGGGGTCTTTCGGGGCGGAATTGGTTTGACTTCCAACTTGAACAAACTTATCTTAATTTCATCGATGAGCAGCCTAGGATGGTGCTCGTTTGATAATTTTCAATTCGTGCGGTGACGTGGAGAGGCACTGTGTGCTCTCCCGGGAAGCGTTTGCGCGACCTTCGATGACACCCTGTTGCCGCCTTTGATGAACCTGATGACCGGGCTGCCCGCCTTCTAAGCGGAGCCTGGCACTGACGCTCGTCGCGTCGTGCCAATGGCCGGTCGAATGGAGGACGCATGAATGTGTTAATGGTAGGTGCAGGCAATGCCGGGTGTGCGCTTGGCGCGATCCTGGCACAGGATGGGCACCGGGTCGTTTTGCTGAAAACTTCGCACTCGCTGCACGACCAGAATTTCGATACCGTACGCGAGACCCGCACGATCAAGCTCATCAGCAATCCGAAAGGGGGCGAGACCAGCACCGTGACGATCGCCCTGGCCACCCGCGATGTCGGCGAAGCCTTCGCCGTGGCGCCGGACGCGATCATCATCACCACCCAGACGCAATGCCATGCCGAGATCGCCGAGCTGATCGGTCCCTACCTGAAATCGCACCAGCTGGTCCTGCTGGCGCCGGGCTACATGGGTTCCTGCTACTTCCTGCCCTACCAGCAAAAAGAAGGCTTCCTGCTGGCGGAAGGCGAAAGCCTGCCCTATGACGCGCGCATCCTCGAGCCGGGCGTCGTCAACGTCCTGTTCCGCAACACGCGCAATGCGCTGGCCTTCTTGCCGCGCGAGCGCGCCGCCGAGGGCCTGGAACGCGCCGCACGCCTGTTCCCGACCTATGTCGCGACGCGCAGCAACGTGGTCGAGTCGGCCATGCACAATCCGAACCTGATCGTGCACACCATCGGCACCCTGCTGTCGGCCAGCCGCATCGAACATTCGGAGGGCGAATTCTGGATGTACCGCGAAGCCTTCACCCCTTCGGTGCTGAACCTGCTATACAAGCTCGACGCGGAAAAGAACGCCGTCATCGCGGCCACCGGCGGTAAGCCTTCGCCCTACTTCGACGAGTGCAAGTTCCGTAACGAAGAAGACCTGTCGCAACCTTCGATTTCCGTGTTCCGGCGCTATGCGCGCGAAGGCGGCCCGAAGGGACCGGCCACCCTGCAGACCCGTTTCATCACCGAGGACGTGCCGATGGGCTTGGCGCTGCTGTCCTCGATCGGACGCCTGATGGGCGTGCCGACGCCGACCGCCGACGCGCTGATCGTCATCGCCAGCGGCCTGCTGGACCGCGACTTCCTGGCGGAGGCGCGCACGTTGGAACGGCTGGGGCTGGGCGACAAGTCGCCGGCAGAACTCAACCGCATTCTGAACGGGTGACGACGTGAGCATCCACGACCTGCTCGCCAAACCCTACTACGCCTGGCGCCGCTACATCCCAAGCCGCGTCCTGTACCACCCCGACTTCTTCAGCGTGCTCGATACGCTGTCGCAGGACCAGGCCGCCATCGCGGCGCACGCCCAGCAACGCCTGCGCAAGATCCTCGTCCATGCTCTCGAGCACGTGCCCTACTACGGGCGCAGCGTGAAGCTGAGCATCGAGGAAGCGAAGAACGAACCCCTGCACGAGGTGCTGGCTGCCTTCCCTTACCTGGCCAAGGAAGAAGTGATGTCGCAGCAGCGCGACTTCCTCGACCGCCGGCTGGATCCGGAGAAGCTGATGTACGCCACCAGCGGCGGCTCGTCCGGGCAGGGTATCGGCCTGTGGCGCACCAAACGCCTGGCGGACATCGAAAAAGCCTTCTTTACGCACGAGTGGGGCAAGCTCGGCTTCTCGTTCGACAAGTCGCGCATCCTGCGCATCGGCGCCGACGCGCGCCGCCTGGCGCACGAAGAACCGGTGCGCGTGGTCGGCAACCGCCTGATGCTGTCGCCCTACCACGTGCATGGGCAGCATAAGGCGGCCATCATCGAGGCCATCAACCGGTTCCGACCCGAGTACGTGCATGGCTACCCGAGTTCGGTGTCCGCGCTGGCAGAACTGGTCGAGTCAAGCGAGCTCGACGTGCAGGTGAAAGCCGTGCTGCTGGCCTCGGAACCAGCCACCCCGGCGCAGCTGGCATCGATTCGCCGGCTGTTCCGTTCGCCGGTCTCGCTGAACTATGGCCTGTCGGAACGGACCAACCTGGCTTTCCTCCAGGTCAACGACAGCGGCACCTCGGACTACCAGTTCCAGCCCCTCTACGGCTATAACGAAAACCGCATGGATGGCGACCGTCCCGAGATCGTTGGTACCTCGCTGTGGAATGATGTGATGCCGCTGATCCGCTATCGGACCAATGATTACGGACTGATCGATGCGAATGGCCGCTGTGCCGGCATCGACGGTCGCGGCCACGAATACCTGGTCGACCGCAGCGGCAAGCGTATTCCTGGACTGTCGATCGTGATCGACGAGGTGACCTGGGACTTCGTGCGCCTGTACCAGGTGCGGCAGAAGAAGGCGGGGGAAATCACGCTGGCCGTGGTGCCGCGCCATGGCAGCCTGAACGACGAACAGCGCGCCTTCGTGCTGGGCGCCCAGCAGCGCCGCTGGGGTGGCTTCTTCGACATCTCGCTGCAGGAAGAGAACGACATCCCGCTGGCGCCGAACGGCAAACGCAAGCTGGTGGTCAACTCGCTCGAGGGTTGACTGTTACTCGCCCCGCGGCGATTTATGCCGGGGGCCGCACCAGGGCGACGCTGCGTAGAATCGGATCTTCGTTGCCGACGCAGAGCACGGGCGCGCCGCGCTCGAGCGCATAGTGCCGCGCCAGCGCGAGCACCGTCACGAAGGGCACGGCGCCGCAGCTGCCGCTGCCGAGGCCGATGCGAACGATGTCATCGGCAGCATCGACTTGCGGAATCGCCGGGGCGCTCAGGCCCATCAGCTCGAGTACGCGGTTGGGCCGATGTGCGGTGTCGGCGACGATCATATTGATCTGCGAGATATCCACAGCCGCTTCCTTGCGCACCTGTTCCACCATTTCCAGCAGCCGGGTCGAGTCGGCGCGGCGCGTCTCATCGGCCGAGCTGTCACGCCGCCGTTCGCTGATGGGACCCAGCAGCGCGAATTCGGCGCTACAGGATTGCGCCAGCTGCAGGTCCGTCAACAGCAATCCAGCTGCGCCTTCTCCTGGAATCCGGCCGCGCGCTTGGGAGGACGTGAACAGGGCCGACTGCGCAGCCAAGCGGTCGACGCTTTCCTGTCCGATCAGCGACGCGCAGGCGATGACGAGTGCTACTTGCCGTGTCCCGGCTGCTGGCTTGGTTGGCATCATTTGCGCCAGTAGTGCGGAGGGCGAGACCTGATCCTGATCGGGCCTGTCCGTAGTGATGATGCTCGCTTCCGGCCAGCCATACTGGCTCACGGTATGCTTGAACCACATTGTGACCGCACGCCGAATTTCGATAGCCCAGTCATGCGGCAACATCAGCGTGAGCTGTAGTGTGGGCGGAGCTCCCTCCGATGGCATCAAATCGCCGGCCGCCAGGCTCCCAAGCTCAGCCGCCACCGCAGTTCCCAGCGTGAGCGCGCGCCATTGCTCGTCCGATAAGCGAACTTGCAGGCCATGGCCCTCCATCCAATCGGCAATCTCATCCTGCAGCATGTCGTCATGCGCATCCTCACTGCGCGCGCTCATGACCGGAAATCCATAGTCGTCGACAAGTTCCTTGTCCAGATCCGCACGCGCTTCGTTATCCGCAATGGCGCTGGCTAGCTCGTCTGCTGAGCTGCCATGTGGAGAACGCAATGCCGTCGCGACGATTGCAAGCAAGGGCGCCGCCACTACGGCATCGGTTCGCGCTGCGGACGAGACGGGCTTTGAGGTAGTAGCTGGAATAGACGCGGCACGGGCCATAACGGCTTTCTGACTACCCCATAAGGCGAACAATATGCCCACGGGTAGAAAGAGCAGGCCGAGTGCCAGCTCGCCTGTCCCAGGATCTCGTCCAGTCCGGTGCCAATACCAAAGTGCGATTGCCCAGCAGACGACAAAGGTAGTGATGACGACCGCGGCTATTTTGAACCAGTCGGCAGACAAGCGTGCCGGTGTTGTTGTAGTTGTTGTCATGTCAGTCGCTTAGATGTTGTCGATCGTTGCCTGCTGACCGGCGATCAAAGTAGCGCCGCATGCGGTCTTATCTCCGTGACGTGCCGCAGGTTTGCCGTCGATGATGAGCGTTGAGTCGCCGCTGACGATCGGATTGGAACCATGTTTCGGACATATGGTCTTGTCGCCCATACGGGCAATGCCAACTCCACCCGTATCGCTGTGTGGAGAAGCTTCCACGACCGAACCGCCGTGAGACGTTTTATCGCCGAGCCTGATCAATGGACCTGCCATAAACCCTCCAGAAAAGATACTAACCTTTTTTTAAAAATGTTTTATGGATGTAGCTCCGTACAAATTCACCAGAATTTAATCAATCACATGCCTGTCCAGCTTCCACGAGTTTCCATTTACCTCGTGAAAACTCGAATACACGCTCTTCAACACATGCTTCATTCGGAAAATAATGCAATTTAATAGTGTTATGTAATACAACGATACTGGCGCTCCTTGCTCGTCCCTGTGCCAGAACCGTTTGAATAAACTGCGTGGTAGCAGTAACTGTACCAGTATCAGGCCGTGGATCCCCAGTTCCTTCGGCTTCAACTTTTATCTTTGATTTTGTTGACTTCAGAATTTCACTTACATTGGCATTTGTCGAGGGAGCGCAAAGGAGTATTTCTAATAGGCGCCATGCTTCACTCTTGTTTGGAACTTTCTCTTTATATAAACTATGTTGAAGATTCATCTTTTCTGCTGGACTGCATGAGTTTGAATCCTCATGGCCTTGAACAGAAACAGATATCTCTTCTTTTTCTTGGCCTCTTGCGTTAAGAGAAAATGAAAGTGAAATTATAAATAAGAAACTGGATGCTAATAATTCAGCAGTTTTCATAACAATTTAGATAGCTCGAGCGAATGTTGGAAGCCGACTCTTGAGTTGAATCTCTATTGGACATCGTCCCATTGCCAAATTGTTCGGCCATACATCGAATTTAAAGAAGGTAGTACCTGTCCTTCGATAAAACGTCTGCGTGAATCTGGATGTGCAGGCGTAAAGTAGAAACCTGTTTTCGGACATTTTTCACCTTCTGCGACCCTGAACGAATGGTTAGTCCGGCCAGGATTTGCATCAGATGTACGAATATCATCACTGTGTTCTATTAAATACCAGGTGCACTCTGTTTCTTTGAAAATTTTTTGTTCATCATATTTTTCTCCCGTTCTCGGGTCGAGGAGGTCTTCAGTTCCTATCCACACCTTCGTTAGAGGAGCCATTTCGTGATGATTGCCCAAAAATTGCGCGCAACAGTTCTCCACATCTGGCACGTATATTCCGGTAACCCTTGTTTGTTCGCCAGAGCGAACATGTACACTTTTATTCACTCGATAAGTGGAGGGCGATGACAGCACCGAGAATTCTTCGAATTCTTCAGCGTGCGAGGAAAGTTCGATGGAATCCCACCAGGCGTGTTCAGTTATCGAGATGTTATGTGCCATGGTCATGGCACGATACATCTTGTCATCATATATTTTTTGGTCTTTTTTGTTCATCCAATCTGGACTGTAATCCAATTGGCCTTTAAAGTCGCTTCTCACGTTATCCGAATAGCCCAGTGCATCTGAGTCACCATGGGTCAGTAAAATAAAAGCTTTATTCAGCTGTTCTAACGTGGATCGAAAGTTCGGTAGAACTCGGTGGCCCCAGACGATGTCCGCTTGGTCAGGTAGAGATCTAGAGCGATAATTGGGTGCCAATTTGGTCATGTACGCTTCGAGACATGACTCAGTATGGATGATCATTTCCTCCCACTTATCACGCATACTTCCAAAGTAATGCGGCGATGAGAATAATTCCAATAGTTTTATTTCTTTATCGTCAAATTTTGGCATTTGATTTCTCTTCTACAAAATTATTTTTTAACGTTGGTACGCCGATCATGTCATTTTGGGTGCCGAGTTCGTCATACTTCCAGTTAGTACGCATACGTTTGCTGACATGAGATTTTTCCAATTTTGATGGATCTATCACCAGTTGGGTGGCCCCGCCCTCCAGAACATATTTGGAGTCTTTCATCCTTTGCGAAGCGGTTACTCCTTCCCATACATTTAACCCAGGACCATCCGGTACGGTGTATGTAATATATTCTCCATTCGCATTCCAGTTTGGCCACACTGCAAACCGCTTTCGCCAGTCCGACTTGGACTTCAATTTAAGGAATTCTTCCTCACGCATCCAGCAGATGCTATTATCTTTTGAAGTAGGATCGACAATACGGTACAGCTTGGTTTTTGGTGGAATGATTGAGGGTTTTATTGAATGGAACGTGTCGAAAGCGTTTACGTTAGGCCAATCTTTCTTAGGTGATGGCCGTCTGGTCAACGCAGGAAATGGTTCAATTCCTGTATCGCTTACCCAATCTGGTTTCCCGTGCTTTTTGTATGCCTCAACCTCTTCAGCGGGAGAAGAAATTTTCTTGAAGGCATGCGGATTCACATTGTTAAGGTAAGCACGGTGTGCCATGTCCGCATCAACTTCCAATCGCCGTGCTGTGCAAAGCAGATAGTCTTTGATGGGTTTAAGCGCATTTGCCAGATGACGATCGGCTCCCTGCCTAACCGAGTCAATGCTGCTGATTAAATTCTGCGCCTTCTTGGAAATTCCGGTGCTTCCCCATCTTTGGACAAGACCCAACACGCTTTGGGCTGCGCCCACTGCTTCATTTAATGCGGACTTGAGTGCTGAAACATTGAGCTTGGCTGCGACCTGATTGATCTCTTTAGCCAGCGTCCGATACGGATTGTCCCATTTGAGCGCGACCAGCGTTTTCGCCACTTCTGGCCTTGCCAAAAATTTGTTCAGCTGTGCTATTGAGGCACCCACACAGATATCTAGACGAGGTGTGAGGCCACTAGCGGACGCTCCTTTCCTGCAGGCTGCAAACATCACTTTCAAACAACCTTTAAGAAGCGAACCGAGGGCAGGAAACAATCCGATCAAGGTGAGAACGAGAGAGATCCACGGCCAAGAATTGTCCGACTCGTCGTCGTTGATCTTCTTGCAGTTCGCTACCAGATCGCGTATGTCGCAGATCTGGTCGACGAAAGGAATCATCGAAATGATTGTTCCTGTAGCGATTTGGGCTGTACTCGCGTTGTCGTTGAAGTCGCCTTGAAGTACTTCCCAGATCCATTGAGCTGCTGCCTCGAGATTCTTTCTGCCGCTTTCGAGCCATCCAGCCGGGGCCGATGTAAACCAGGCAAGCGCATTTTCGAAGTCGTCGTTCATTCGTGTGAACTCTCGCGTGGCTACGAACGGTTGAAAAATTGTTCCGCTTTTCCAACCACTTCACTTAGCGTTGGCCATGGCTTGTCCTTCAAGGGCTGGCGTTCTTCGTATTCGACGTTTACTGGTTTGGGCGGAACATTCTCGTGACGCGCATTGCCGTCCTTGTCGAGCTTCCCGCTAATGACCACGCCGTCTTCAAACTTGATCTTGTAGCCGACGTCAGCCATGGGATGGCCATTGGCATCGCGGTAGTTCACTGCAATGAAATTGCTGACCTCGGTGACTGAAGTAGGTAGGTGCGGAAGTTCGGCTGAAGTACTCTCGCCCTTATCAAACAGGTGCTGTCCCCCCTTCACCGAAAACGTCCCTGGACACGCAAACGTAATATCCCCACCCTCCAGCGTGATCGACGACTCCCCCGCCTGCAGCACAATCTTTTCCTTGGCTTTGATCTCGATACAGTCGTTCACTGAGATCACCGTGATCTCCTTGTCCGCCAGGATTTCCAGCTGATCCGTATGCGCCTGCAGCGACACCGGCCCGTTCGCTGCAATCGCCTGGATCCCGCCCGCGTGCGTAAACAAGCTGGTCGCCCCGCCCGAAACGGATGAGAAGGTATGCCCCGCCGTCATGTGCATGTCCGATTGCGTGGTCCAGTGCAGATGCTTCCCGGCGTACAGGACGGTCGACGCCGGCGTCGCCCAATTGATGCTGGCCGCCGAATCCATCAGCACGATCGGTGAGCCGAACTTTTCCACAGGCTGCGAGTTATCTAGTTCGCGCGACCCCGGCTTGGCCTTGAACGCCGGCTGGCCATTCACCGGCCCCTCATACTTGCCTTTCGCCTGCGGATCGATCTGCTCGATGAACTCCTCCTGCGCCTTGGCCGCCTCCTTGCTGAACAGCGCCTGCTGCGCCGTCGCCGCGTCCCCCAGCTTGGCCGTCAACTCCTGCGCACTCTTGAACTGCGCCACGGCCTCCGCCACATCCATCTGCGTTGAGGTGACGCTGCTTCCAATGGCAGGACGGGCCCGCGTCGACAGCAGCACACCCTCACCACCCCGGATCACACCCCAGGCATCGGTGCGCAGTTCGAACCCGCTCCCGCGGTAAGCGCCGCGCTGCGAGGTGCCAGGCTCTTGATGAATCAGATAACCGAGATTGAGTTGCGTCGCACCGACACTGGTGGCCAGGCGCATGCGCAGCTGTCCGGTCGTGTCATCGATCTGCCACTGGTTGTAGCCGCTGCCATCGAAATTGCGGGTGTGGATCCCCGACAGCGCACCCGGATGATTGGCGCCCGAATCCACGCCCGCCGAAAATGGCGGCAGGTCCGCGCCGTTGTACAGCTGCGCCACGATGACGGGCCGGTCGATATCGCCTTCGATGAAGTCGACCAGGACCTCGGTGCCGATACGCGGCGTGAACACCGTCCCCCAATTCGGCCCTGCTAGCGCCTCAGCCACGCGCACCCAGGTCCCTGAGGTCTCGTTACCCGGCGCGCAGCCTTGGTCGTCCGTGTTGTGCGCCATCCCGCCCGCGTTCGGCCTTGCACCCCGCTGCCACGCAAACTGCACCCGCACCTGATGATCGCGGTTGGTGGTCGACACCGCATCCGCCAGGCCGACGACGAGCGCACACTGCGGGCCCGGCGCCGTGGTCCGGTGCGGCGCCGCCGTCAGGGCCGGCGCCAGCGGCACGACATCGCGCACACAGGTGAACACATTGCGATACGCGCCGTTGTCGACCGCCGCCGATGCCCCTGCGATCCCGGTCTGGAAGTTATTGCGCGCCTCGTGCCGCACCGACAGCAGCTTGAAGGCATTCTCGCCTTCCGGATAACGGTCGTGCTGGCTCAAGTAGAAGGCGTACCCCGCCGCCAGCCTGCGCACTGCGCCGCTCCCTTCGAACAGCTTGTTCCCCAACTCCAGCGCCTGCAGCATCAACTCGCTGTGGGTGTCCGCGGCGCAGCGCTCGGTGGCGATGCGTTCGCCACTGCCATCGAAGACCTGCAAGGAAGGCAGCTCACCCGCATCGAGCGTAGACGCATGTTCATACCCAGGCGCCAGCAGGGCCGCCGGGTCCCAGCTGCTGATCGTGACGGCATTCGCGCGTACGCTGCGGCGCGCCCGGAAGCCATCGATCGCATCATCCTGCTCGGTCGCCCGCACACCGTGGAAGCGGATCATTTCACCACCCGGGACGGCAGGGGCCAGCGCCCGGCTGTCGAACACCACCAGCCGGTGCTTCGCCTGCCCGTGCACACCGTCCTCGCCATCCTCGGCCTGGTCATGCTCGAAACGCCAGTTCAGCCCTTCCGATGCCAGCAGGCGCGTGAAGAAATCCAGGTCGCTCTCGCGGTACTGGGTGCAGACCGCGCGCGGCAGCAGCTCCTGCGTGATGTCGAAATCGAAACGCACCTGTGGATAATCCGCGAGTAATTCACAGACGATCTCGCGCACGTTCTTGTCCTGGAAAATGTAGCTGTCGCGGCGCAGTGCCAGCATGGCGAGGGCCGGTTCGAGCCGCAGGCGGTAGCGCGCCACGCCGCCGTCCGCACCCAGCCAGGACGCCGCCGTGCACAGGCCGTGCCACATGCGCCGGCTGCCGTCGGGCTGCAGCAGCCCGATGGTGAGTTCCTCGCCGATGAACAAACCCAGGTCGAGATCGGTCGAGGTGCTGAGCGCATCGACGCCGAAGCCGAACAGTTCATTGACCGCTTCGCTCCCGCCAAAGCTTTCGGCCACCAGCGACTCGGGCAGGCCGCTATCCTGGGCGCTGGCCAAGGTGATAAGGCGCGCATGCTGGCTCAGACCCGTGCCGAACACGCCCAGGGCCGCGCCAAGGGCCGCAAAATCCGGCTTCATGCAGCGACGGCCAGCAGCTCCAGCCGCAGTTCCTTCATGCCGGCCGGGACGTAAATCGAGATCGATTGGGCCTTGAGCATGCGCTCGTACATCGGCCCTTTCGCCTCCAGGACGAAGTAGCAGGTCTCCGGTCGCACCGGTACGGCCGCGGGTAACTGCGGCGCATACTGCAGGCGCACGCCGGGCAGCGCCGACAGCACGAATTTCTCGACGTCGTCAGGCGCCCCCACTTTGAAGCGCAGCGGCACCACATCGACCAGCTCCACCGCGGGAATCGCCGCCGACACGGCGATGTAGAAGGTGGTCTTCTCGTCGATCTTGCCCGAGTCGAGCGCGCCGATGTGGTAGGACGGCCGCACTTCGCTAAGCGCGATCGCGAAGTATTTGGACGAGATCACCGTGTCGAGCAGCTCGCGGATGATCGCGTGCAGCTTGCTGAACGAGGGTCCCGAATCATGGTGCTGGTAGGGCGGCAGGTCGCCCAAGGTCCAGCTCTTGGAAAAGGTCATCAGCCCGCCCGCGAGGTCGAGCAGCTGTTCGTACAGGCGTTCCGGGTGCAGCGCCGGATGGTGGAAGTGGTGGCTCAAGGTCGCATACGCGGAACTGGCCGTGTGCAGCAGCCAGAACGAGGACATGTCGCCCGAGCGGAACTCCACCACGTTGCGGCTTGGCTCGCGCTGGTGCCCGTACAGCGCGGCGGTCTTGGCTTGCAGCGCGTCGAGCAGGCGGCGCAGCTGCTGGAACAGCACCGGCGCGGCGCCCACCGACAGCGTCGGCGCCACGAAGCTCTCGTCGACCTCGAAGCCGCCGGTGGCGGCGCGCCGCAGCCGCAGCAGCGGGAAGTGGATGTAGGAGTCGCGCGGCTCGGCTTCCGACACCAGCCGCACCGCCTTCTTCAGGTAGGCCAGCTGCACCGGCGCCGCCTGGGTGTAGAGGTCGGGCGTGTCCTGGTTGGCCTGCACGAAGCGCGCCGTGTTGTTTGCCTGGCCGGGCGGCGCGAAGTTGCCGCTGAAGGGCTTCAGTCCGGGCAGCGCGATGTAATAGGTGACGGTCTGGGTCGATGGCGGCAGCAGGCTCAGGTCCACGGTCTCGGGCAGGGCGTCGATCTCGGGCGCATCGACCAGCTCGCCGTCCTGGAAGCGCACCGACAGCGCCAGCAGGCGCAGCACGCTGTTGGCCAGCGCCTCGCGGTCGACCTGCAAGGCCTCCACCCCCCAAGCATAGGGATGCACGGCCTTGATGCTCTTCTGCAGGCATTGCTCGTGGTAGTGGTCTTGCCGCTGGAAGTGCTGGGGACGCAAAAGCAAGCCTTCGCCCCAAAGTACTTTGCTGGTCATGTCTGCCTTCCCTCAAGGTTTGGTCGGAACGACTCTCCAGAAACCATAACAACGGGAAAGGGTTGCCCATGTGAAGTTGATCAAACGTTGGCGCTAACGTGCGTGGCAACATCGGATTTCGTTTTTTGCCATCCACACGGCCGCTCGAAGGGGACGCCAATGAAGGGATACACGCCGGGCTTGTTCGATCGTCTGCTGGGAATGCCGAACCGCGGACCTGGAAAAGGCGCTGCGCAGCGCCTGACCATCGACGAGTTGAAGGACACGGTCGCGCGCGACCTCGAAGCCCTGCTCAACACGCGCTCCACCATCCCCGAGGGTTCCCTCAAAGCCTATCCCGAATGCAGCCGCTCGATGGTGACCTATGGACTGGGCGACTTCGCCGACCGCTGCCTGTCGAGTCCTTCCGACCGCGCGTCGATCTGCGCCAGCATCGAAAAGACCATCGCCTGCCACGAGCCGCGCCTGCGCAACGTGCGCGCCAACCTCGACCTGCAGGGCGAGTCGGTGAACCGCCTGAACTTCTCGATCACGGCCGTGCTGGTGGCCAGCGTGTCGCAGGAGCCGGTCAACTTCGATGCGGTGCTGACGCCGTCCACGCTCCAGTACAGCATCAGCAAGGCCGGCAAGGCCGCGCGCACCGCGCCGCTCGGAGGGTGACGATGGAACAGATGCTGCCTTATTACGAAAGCGAACTCGGTTACCTGCGCCGCAACCTGCGCGAATTCGCCGAGCGCTATCCGCGCATCGCCGGACGCCTCCTGATCAGCGGCGAAGTGTGCGAAGACCCGCACACCGAGCGCATGATCGAATCCTTCGCGCTGCTCAATGCGCGCATCGCCAAGCGCCTCGACGACGACTATCCCGAATTCACCGAAGCCCTGTTCGAGGTGCTGTATCCGCACTACCTGCGGCCCTTCCCTTCGTGCTCGATCGCGCGCATGGACTTCGGCGGCGCCGCCAAGCAGGCAGGCAGCAGCGTGATCGCGCGCGGCACCCAGCTGAATACCCGACCGGTGCGCGGCGCGGCCTGCACCTTCCGTACCGTGTATCCAGTCACGGTGGCGCCGCTGGCGCTCTCGCGCGCACGCTTCTCGGCCATCATCGACGCTCCCGAAGCGGTGCGCCTGCCGGGCAATGCGTCCTCCAGCATCAGCCTCACCCTGTCCTGCACCGCCGAGCAGGGGGCGATCGCCCAGCTCGAGTTGCCGGCGCTACGCGTCTTCATCGATGGCGAACCCTCGTTCTGCGCCGCCCTGCGCGACGCCCTGTTCATGCGCAGCGTTGCCGCCTATGTCGAAGCCGACGACAGCGGGCGCTGGACCCAGCTGGCCGCGATTCCCGTGCAGGCAGCCGGCTTCGGCGAAGAGGAATCCCTGATCGATTTCCCGGCGCGCTCGCACGCCGCCTACCGCCTGCTGACCGAGTACTTCTGCTTCCCCGAGAAGTTCAACTTCTTCGATATCGACTTGCGCGCGCTGGCCGCGCAGGCGCCGGCCGGGGCACGTACGCTTACCCTGCACCTGGCGCTCACCGGCCTGCGTTCGGATTCGAACATCGCGCGCATGCTGGGCACCCTGTCCACCAACAACGTGCTGCTGGGCTGCACGCCGGTGATCAACCTGTTCCGCCAGCGCGGGGAACCGATCCGCGTCACCCACACCACCGCCAGCTATCCGGTGCTGGCCGACGCCCGCCGCGCCTTTGCCTACGAGGTAGTTGCGATCGAATCCCTGAGCCTGATCCGCCAGACCCCGCAGGGCGAAGCGCTGGTGCAGTTCCGCCCCTATTACGCGCTGAAGCACGCGCAGACGCCGGAGGACGCCGGCCACTATTACGCGATCCGGCGCGACGAATCGCTGGCCGACAAGAGCCCGGGTTTCGAGACCCAGGTGGCGATCGTCGACATCGACTTCGATCCGGCCGAGGTGGAGACCGACACGCTCAACATCGAGCTGACCTGCACCAACCGCGACCTGCCCGCCGCCCTCAGTTACGGCCAGCAGGGCGGCGACCTGTTCCTGGAAGGCGGCTCGAGCCTGCGTTCGATCGCCTTCCTGCGCAAGCCCTCGTCCTCGTACCGTTTCGCGCGCGGGCGCGGCGCCCACTGGCGGCTGATCTCGCACCTGGCGCTCAATCACCTGTCGCTGGCCGACGGCGGCGTCGACGCCTTCCGCGAGATGCTGGCGCTGTACGACCTGCCGCGTTCCCCGTCCTCGCAGCGCCAGATCGGCGGCATCAAGGCGATCGCGCAGCGTCCCACCACCGCCTGGCTGGCCGGGAATCCCTTCACCTGCCTGGTGCGCGGGGTCGAAGTACGGCTCACGATCGACGAGGAGGCGTTTGTCGGCAGCGGCATCCACGCCTTCGCCCAGATCGTCGAGCGTTTCCTGGCCCTGTACGTGCACGCCAACAGCTTCACTCAACTGGTGATCGCATCCAGCAAAACCGGAGAGGACTTATTCACATGCCAGCCACGCAGCGGCGATTTGAGCCTGCTGTAATCGAGCGCCTGTTCCGCGAGCCCTACCGCTTCGAGTACGTGCAGGCGGTGCGCATGCTGGAACTGTGGCTGCGCCGCCGCGGCAAGCCCTCGCATGATCTGGTGGCGCAGTTCCTGCGCTTCCAGAATTCGGTGTCGCTGGGCTTCCCGGCCAGCCAGTTGGAAAGCGTGCAGGCCGAGCCGCGCGAGCTGGGCGCCCAGCCGCAAGCGCTCGCCGCCGCGCTGCAGGATGGGGCGCTCAAGTACCTGCGCCTGACGCCCGCCTTCATGGGCCTGCTGGGCGGCCAGGGCGTGCTGCCGCTGCACTACACGGAGCGCATCGCCGAGCACCAGTCACTGGAAAAGGGAGAAACCGAGGTGGAAGGTGCGCGGGCCTTCCTGGACACCTTTTCGAACCGCTCGCTGGCCCTGTTTTATGCGGCCTGGCGCAAGTACCGGCTGGCGCTGCAATACCAGCTCGACGGCCAGGACGCCTTCCTGCCTTTGCTCCTCAGCCTTGCCGGCCTGGGTGACGGTGCGCTGCGCCGGCGCCTGTCGGGTAATGAAGAAGGCGCGGTGCTGGACGAGTCGATTGCGTATTTTGCTTCTTCGGTGCGCCAGCGTCCGGCCTCGAGCGTGCAGCTGGCGCGCGTGCTGTCCGAGTACTTCGGGCAGCACATCGTGGCCGAGCAGTTCGTCGGCTGCTGGTACGACGTGCCCGCCGCCCAGCAGACCATCCTCGGCAGCGACAATGCGGTGCTGGGCGCCGGGGCCATCGCCGGCGCCCGCGTCTGGCAGCGCGACCTGCGCCTGCGGCTGGTCGTGGGACCACTCGACCGGGCCGGCTTCAACGGCTTCCTGCCCGGTGGCCTGGCTGCGCGCGCCCTGCGCAGCATGCTGGCGATGTTTACCGGCCTGTCGCTCGAATACGAAGTGGAACTGGTCTTGCTGGCGGCCGACGTGCGCAACGTGCGGCTGGCGGGCGAGGAAGGGCGGCTGGGCTGGGATGCCTACCTGGTCGAGGGACTGCAGACCGAGGACCGGCGCGACGTGCGCTACGAGCTCGATCCGATGTTGTAAAGCTCAGTGCTTGTCCATCTCGCGTTCGAGGTCGACCCGCAGCATGGTGGGTGTCGGCGTCAAGCCGCGGTCGCCCGGCGTGTAGAAAATGCCGGGCAAGACGCCGTCTTCTTCCAGCTGGGGCAGCAGGTCGCTCATCAGGTCGTCCAGCGGGAAGGCGTGCGGCTCGTAGCCGTCCCATTCGTATTCCGCGCACAGGTCGGCGAACTCGCTGGCCGGCCACATGGCGAACACCAGGGTGCCGTCGTCGGTCTTGGCCAGCGCCCAACCGTCGCGGTACAGCCCCCATACCTCGTTCGTCTGCGCCACCTGCTCGACGAAGCGCAGGTAGCGCTGCTGGGCCGGCAGCGTGACCACGTCCGCCAGCTGCTGCGCGCCGAGCTTGATTGCCGATAGTGTCTGCTCGCTCACCTTGTCACACCCGATTTGATTGGCTACCCGGCGAGGATACGCCGGATTGAAAATCGGTGGCGCAGGGCTTCCATTACCTGCGAGGTAATCGCCAGCTCCTGCCGCGTTGCCGAGAATGGCACCTGTCGAAACGCCAACCACCACAGGAGAAGATCATGAACAACGCAAGCAGCATCGCCCGCCAGTACCTGGACGCCTGGAATGAAGCCGATGGCGCCGCCCGCCGCGCCCACGTGCGCCAGCTGTTCACCGCCAATGCCCGCTACGTCGACCCGATGATGCAGGGCAGCGGCCACGAAGGGATCGAATCCCTGATCTCCGGCGCCCAGCAGCACTTCCCCGGCCACCGCTTCGAGCTGGCGGGCGTCCCGGACGGCCACAACAACGTGGTGCGCTTCTCCTGGACCCTGCGCGCGCCGGACGGCGACAGCGTCGCCCACGGCACCGATATCGCCGTGGTGGCCGGCGACGGTCGCCTGGCCAGTGTCACCGGCTTTCTCGACAAGGCTTGAGATCCGGGCCACAATCGGCCGCAATCATGATAGGGAGGACGCGTGGATACCGCCGCAGTGGAAAACCAGTACTTCAGCGATTTCGCCGCCGCGCTGCGCTACTGGCGCGGCAAGCGCGGGCTGAGCCAGCTGCGGCTGTCGGTGGACGCCGGCATCTCGCAGCGCCACCTGAGCTTCCTGGAGACGGGCAGGGCGCAGCCGGGGCGCGATCTGATCCTGAAACTCGGCCTGGTGCTCGACATCCCGCTGCGCCAGCGCAACGCCATGCTGCTGGCGGCCGGCTTCGCGCCCGCCTACCGCGAGCGCAGCCTGTCCGATCCAGAACTGGCGTCGGTGATGCAGGCGCTCGACTTCATGCTGGCCCAGCAGGCGCCCTATCCGGCCCTGGTGGTCGACCGCCTGTGGAACCTGGTGATGGCCAATGAACCGGCGGCGCGCATGATGCGCTGGTTCCTTGGCATGCCGGCCCACGCGCCGATCCCGCGCGACGGCTCGGTCAACGTCCTGAAGCTGACCCTCGACCCGAACGGCCTGCGCCGCCACCTGGTGAACTGGGAAGACGTCTGCACCGACCTGCTGCAGTGGGTGCAGCGCGAAGCCATGGGCGATGGTCCCGGCAGTGAGGCCACGCGACTGCTGGACGAGCTGATGGCGCTGCCCGGCATCGCCGCGGCCGCGAGCGCGCCCAACCTCGACCGCCGCGCCCTGCCCTTCCTGCCGGTTCAGTTAAAAAAGGACGAGGTCACGCTGAATTTGTTCACGACGATCACCACCTTGGGCACGCCGCACGACGTCACCGTGCACGAATTGCGCCTGGAATCCTTCTTTCCCGCGGATGCCGCCAGCCGACAGTGGTTCGAAGCGCAGGCGGCCGTGAAAGGCGGCTGAGGATAAGATAGGCGTTTTCCACAGCCGTCCGCGCGATGCCTTTCGACCTCTTGCCCCTCGGCCGCATGGCCGGCCTGTTCTTCGTGACCGCCATCGCCGAGCTGCTCGGCTGCTACCTGCCGCTGCTGTGGCTGACCGGGAAGGGTTCCGCCTGGTTGCTGCTGCCGGCGGCCTTGAGCCTGGTCGCCTTCGTGTGGCTCTTGACCCTGCATCCCGCCGCCAGCGGCCGGGTTTACGCCAGTTATGGCGCGGTCTACATCGCGACCGCGCTGGCCTGGCTGTGGGTGGTGGACGGGATCAAGCCGGTATGGACCGACTATGCCGGCGTGGCGCTGGCGCTGGCCGGCGCCGCCTGCATCGCGCTGGGACAGCGCCAGGCCTGAACTCAGGTGCGCAGGCCGGCCAGCAGTTCCTGCACCACGTCCAGCTGCACCGGCTTGGTCAGGTGGTGGTTGAAGCCGGCCTCGTTCGACTTGCGGCGGTCGCTTTCCGCACCCCAGCCGGTCAGCGCCACCAGCACCAGGTCCCGCAGGCCGTCCAGCTGGCGCATGGCGCGTGCGGTGTCGTAGCCGTCCATGCCGGGCATGCCGATGTCGAGGAAAGCCACCTGCGGCCGGAACGCGCGCGCCACCGCCAGGGCTTCGATGCCGTCGTGCGCGACCAGGGTGGTGTAGCCGCAGGCTTCCAGCAGCATCGACAGCGTGGTCGCGGCGTCGATATTGTCGTCCACCACCAGGATGCGCGCGCCTTCAGCAGCGACGCTGGCGGCGGCGTCCGCGGCCAGTGCCGGCGCGTCCTGGGCGCCATTCGCCAGCGGCAGGCGCACCGTGAACACGCTGCCGGCCTGGGCGCCGCCGCTGGCGGCCGATACCGTCCCGCCGTGCATCTCCACCAGGCGCCGCACCAGCGACAGGCCGATGCCCAGGCCGCCCTGGGCGCGCTCGAGGTGGTGCCCGACCTGGCTGAACATCTCGAACACCATGCTAAGGGCTTCCTGCGGGATGCCGATCCCGTTATCGGCGACCTCGATGACGGCTTGCTGGCTTTCGACCTGCAGCGACAGGCGGATGCGCCCGCCCGCCGGGGTGTACTTGGCCGCGTTGTTGAGCAGGTTGGCCACCACCTGGGCGATGCGGGTGACGTCGACCTCGGCCGGCACCTCGGCGTCCGGCATGTCGACCGACAGTTCGTGCTGCCCGGTCTCGATCAGCGGCAGGCTGGTCTCCACGGCGCTCGACAGCACGCCGCGCAGGTCGGCGTGTTCCTTCTTGAGTTCCAGCTTGCCGCCGCTGATGCGGGCGACGTCGAGCAGGTCGTCGATCAGGTGCACCATGTGGCTGACCTGGCGCTCCATCATCTCGCGCACCCGCGCCACCGAGGCGGCGTTGTCGCCCTTCAGGCGCATTACCGACAGGCCGCTGCGGATCGGCGCCAGCGGGTTGCGCAGCTCGTGCGCCAGCGTGGCCAGGAACTCGGTCTTGCGCTGGTCGGCCTCGGCCAGGTCCCTGGCCAGCTTGACCAGGGTCTCCTCGGATTGCTTGCGCGCCGTGATATCGGTGAACAGCAGCGCCACCCGCCGGCTTTCCGGGCCCCCAAGGCGGTTGGCGTACACGTCGAACCAGCGGTCCATCGAAGGCGCTTCGCTTTCGAAGCGCACCGGCTCGCCCGTGGTGGCGACCCTTCCATAAGTTTCGAACCAGAACCCGTCCAGGCCCGGAACCAGTTCCTTCGCCGTCCTGCCGATCGCATCGTGCAGGCCGGTGTGGGCTTCGAACATTGGATTCATCTCGAGGAAGCGGTAGTCCACCGGGCGCCCCTCTTCGTCGAAGATCATGTCGAAGATGCAGAAGCCCTGGTCGACCGACTCGAACAGGGTGCGGTAGCGTTCCTCGCTGGCGCGCAGCTTCTCGGCGGCGCGCCGGCTTTCGGTGGTGTCGACCACGATCGCCACCAGGCCCTGGAATTCGCCGTCCGGGCCACGCAGCGCGTTGACGCTGCTGGTGGCCGGCATCGTGCTGCCGTCGGGACGCAGGTATTCCTTGTCGACCACCACGCCGGTTTCGCCGCCGCGCAGCAGGCGCACCGCATCCAGCGTCACCGGCACCGAGTCCGGCGCTGTGACGTCGAGCACGCTCGCGCCCAGCAGCTCGGCTTCGGAACGCTGCACCATCTCGCAGTACTTCTGGTTGACCAGGCAGATGCGGCCTTCCGGATCCATCTGCACCACACCGGTCGCGGCCTGGCTGACGATCTTCTGGAAGCGTTCGCGGCTCTCGTACAGTTCGATTTCCGCCAGCTTGCGGTCGGTGACGTCGAAGCCGTGCACCAGGATGCCGGTGACGCGGCCATCGGGATCGCGCAGCGGCATGTAAACCTGGTCGACGAAACGCCGCTCCAGCGGGCCGCCCGGCTGGCGCTGCAGCATCACCGCCACATCCGTGCCGTGCACCGGCTCGCCGCTGCGGTAAACCCCGTCCAGCAGTTCGATGAAGCCCTGGCCAGCGATTTCCGGCAGCGCCACGCGCAGCGGCAGGCCGACCGAGGTGCGTCCGCCCACCAGCTGCAGGTAGCGCTCGTTGACCAGTTCAAACACGTGGTCCGGACCGGTGACGACGCACATGAAGGCTGGCGCCTGGCGGAACACGTCCTTCATCATCTGGTTGGCGGCGCGCAGTTCGCGCACCAGGCCGGTGCGCTCCTGCTCGGCCGCCACCTGGTCGGTGATGTCGCGCGAGGCGGCCAGCAGGCCGTGTTCGCCCACGCGGCTGACCGTGACGTCCCACCATTTCGGGGTGCCGCCGGCCGTCGGGCAGGCGGCGCGCAGGCGGCCGATGCCGGTCGCGCGGGCCGCCGCCATCGCGGCCTCGACGCCGGGCCGGCTTGCTTCCGGCCACAGGGCGAGCCAGGGCTGGCCCAGCACGGCCTCAATACTTCCGAGCTCCATGGCGCGCAGGCCGTTGCCGTTCATCGTGACGATACGGCCGTCCGCGTCGAGCAGCTTGACGCAATCGGGACTGGCTTCGAACAACTGGTGGCCGAGGGTGGCCGGGTCGAGCGCCTGCACGGCGTCGCGGTGGTCCTGCATGCTGGATTCCTTGTTGGGTACCAACAGTATATCCGGACCAGTTTCTGCCCGTCGCCGGATAGCGGATGTCACACAACTGTTATGGAATGGTCACGAAGCAGTCATGTGCGCTACCTACCATGCACGGACTTTTTCAAACAACCCACAGGATCTCTCGTGAACAAGCCGACCGACTTCGCCCGCATCCCTGTCGACCACGACATCGATACGCATGCTTCGTCGAACGAACACTTCAGCACCGTCCTGGAAGCCCGCCTGAGCCGCCGCAGCCTGCTGCGCGGCGGCGCCGCCACGGCCGCTTCCGCCCTGCTGGGCGCCATCGGCCTGAGCGGCTGCGGCGGCTCGGACAATGACACCGTCACCGCCCCGATCCCGCCGGTCAACAACACGCCGCAGGAAAAGCTGCTCGGCTTCGCCGCCGTCTCCAAAAGCCTGGCCGACACCGTGGTGGTCCCGGCCGGCTACACCGCCAGCGTCCTGTACGCGCTGGGCGACCCGCTCACCGCCAGCGCCGCCGCGTACAAGAACGACGGCACCGACACCGACTTCGAGAACCGCGCCGGCGACCACCACGACGGCATGGAATTCTTCCCGCTCTCCGCCACTGGGGGCGCCTCCACCACGGTCAACGACCGCGGCCTGCTGGCGATGAACCACGAAGCCACCACCGACGAAAAGCTGTCCTCGCACTTCGTGCACGCGAACGGCGGCACCCAGAGCCTGCCGCGCCCAGCGCTGGAAGTGGACAAGGAAATGGCGCTGCACGGTCTGTCCGTGGTCGAAGTACGCCTGGCCGGCGGCAAATGGGCCTACCAGAAGGATTCGAGCTTCAACCGCCGCGTGCACCAGCAGACCGAGGTCGAGATCTCGGGCCCGGTGCGCGGCAATGCGCTGGTGATCACCAAGTACTCCACCAACGGCACGAAGATCCGCGGCACCCTGAACAACTGCGGCACCGGCAAGACCCCGTGGAACACCTACCTGTCGGGTGAAGAGAACTGGTCGGGCTACTTCACCCGCGCCGCGACGGACGATGCGGCGCGCGGCAACGACAAGAGCGTCGTCTCGCTCAAGCGCTACGGCCGCGATGCCGGCGCCGCCTCGCGCCACGGCTGGGAAACCGGCGGGCTTGATGACAAGTACCAGCGCTGGAACATCAGCCGCAAGGGCGCTTCGATCGACGGCAGCGACGACTACCGCAACGAGATGAACGGCATGGGCTACATCGTCGAGATGGATGCCTACGACAAGACCCGCCCAATCAAGAAGCGCACCGCGCTGGGCCGCTACGCGCACGAGAGCGCCGTGTTCGGCAAACCGGTTGTGGGCCAGCCGCTGGCCGTGTACATGGGCGACGACTCGCGCAACGAGTACATCTACAAGTTCGTCTCGAACGCCGTGTGGGCGGCCGCCGACGCAAACCCAAGCGACCGCATCGCCACCGGCGACAAATACCTCGACAGCGGCAAGCTGTATGTGGCGAAGTTCGCCGCCGACGGCAGCGGCCAGTGGATCGAACTGTCGATCGCCAACAGCGCGATCGCCGCCTACGCCGGCTACAAGTTCGCCGACCAGGCCGACGTGCTGGTCAATGCACGGCTGGCCGCCGACGCCGTCGGGGCCACCAAGATGGACCGCCCGGAATGGTGCTCGGTGCACCCGGGCACCGGCGAGATCTACTTCTCGCTGACCAACAACAGCAACCGCCGCGTCGAGCCGAGCGGCTCCAGCCAGTCCGCCCCGGACGGCCCCAACCCGCGCGTCTACACCGACATGAAGGGCACGACCGCGCAGGTGGGCAACCCGAACGGCCACATCATCCGAGTCAAGGAAGGCGCTACGGGTTCGACCGCCACCGGCTTTACCTGGGACGTCTACCTGTTCGGCGCCGAATCCGGCGCCCCGGCAGGTACCGTGAACCTCTCCAGCCTGACCGCCGACCAGGACTTCTCGAGCCCGGACGGCCTGGCCTTCACCCCATCCACCGGCATCTGCTGGATCCAGACCGACGACGGCGCCTACACCGACGTTACCAACTGCATGATGCTGGCCGGCCTGCCGGGCACCGTGGGCGACGGCAAGAAGGTGACGCTGAACCATGCGCGCGCCAACGGCACGACCCTGGCGGTGGACACCTACGTCGGCAAGGCGGCCAGCGCGGACACGCTCAAGCGCTTCCTGGTCGGCCCGGTCGGCTGCGAGATTACCGGCATCGCCGAGACCCCGGACGGCAAGGCCCTGTTCGTGAACATCCAGCACCCGGGTGAAACCACGGCGTCAAGCAACATCGCGGACCCGGCCAAGTACACCAGCCAGTGGCCGTCGAACGCGGGCTATGGCGCCGGCAAGCGTCCGCGCTCGGCGACCATCGTCATCACCAAGAATGACGGTGGCCGGATCGGCAGCTGAACGACACCGGTCTTAACTTCTCCATCTTTGGGGCTGGACGTGCAGGCGTCCAGCCCTTTTTTTCGTCCATCGCAAGAAGTTCATGCGCAAGGCGTGCCAGCATCGGAAATGCGCCATTCCCGCCGCAGGAGCCCGCCATGCTGACCGTCACCCTCCCCACCTATCTGCGCATCACGCGCGCCAGCGCCCTGTTCGACATGCTGATCATCGCGCCCTTCGCCACGCCCTGGAGCTTCGGGCTGCTGTATCCGCAGCTCTCGAATCTCAACGTCTGGTTGGGCGGCGGGCCGCTGGCGCCCTTCGCCCCTATCCACATCCTGATCACCTGCCTGATGGGCAGCCTGGTTCTGCTATGGTCCGTGCGGCGCTGGCTGGAGCCGAGCCTTGAGCTGGGACGCTACGACGGCGCCGGGCGCTTCCTGTTCGCGACCTGGATGGTCTGGGCGCTAGTCCTCGGCCGGCTGCCCGTGGTCTGGCTGTTCCTGGCGCCGGAACTGCTGTGGGGCGTGGCCCAGTGGTGGCCGGTGGCGCCCGCGCGCAGGCCGCAGCGCAGCAACAAGCCGGGCCTGAAGCTGGTGCGCGCCTAGCCAGGCTGCTGCAGCACCGCGCGCGCCGCCTTCACCAGCGCCGCGCCCATGCGTTCCAGCCGCGGCGGCTGCACGCGCCAGGCGTGCCAGTACAGCGGCACGTCCACGTACAGATCCGGTGCCAAGTCGACCAGGCTGCCGGCCTCCAGCATGGCGCCGCACTGCTCCATCGGCAGCATCCCGTAGCCCATGCCGATGCGGATCGCATCCACGAAGGGGTCGCTGGCCGGTACGTAATGGAAGGGATAGGCCCCTTCCGGCAGGCCGAAATGGCGCAGCAGGAAGGCAGATTGCAGCGAGTCCTTGCGGTCGAACACGACCACCGGCGCGCGCCGCGCGGTCTCGCGGTTGAAGCCGTCGGCGAACCACTGCGCCGCGAAATCCTTCGAGGCCACCATCCGGTAGCGCATCAGGCCGAGCGGGCTGACGCTGCAGCCGTGCATCGGCGTCGCCTCTCCCGCCACGCAAGCCACCACCCGGCCCTGCGCCATGAGCGCGAAGGTGTGGCCCTGGTTGTCGAGCACGAACTCCACCAGCAGTTCCTCGCTTGCGAGGATCGGTGCCAGCAGCGGCAGCAGCCAGGTCGCGAGGGTGTCATTGTTGACCGCGATGGCCACCCGCACCGGCCCTTCGTCCATGCCCATCTCGGCCAGGAATTCGGCTTCCAGCAGGCTCGAACGGCGCAGGTACTGCAGCAGGCGCGTGCCCGGGCCGGTCGGGCGGCAGGGCCGGCTGCGCACCAGCAGCGGCGTGCCGAAGTCCTGCTCCAGCGCCGAGATGCGCTGCGAGACGGCCGAGGGGCTCAATGAAAGCTGGGCGGCGGCCAGTTCCAGGCTTCCGGTATCGACGGCGGCGAGGAAGGCGGCGCTGCGGCGGGGATCGATCTGCATCAGTTTTTCTTAACTAAGTTCAGAAATCATGAATATATTTGAATTTAGGCACCGTTTGGATGAGCATGGTGACTTTCGTGAGGGGCATCATGTTTTCGCAACAGGTTTTTCTGCAGGGGCTGGGCTTGGGCGCCAGCCTGATCATGGCCATCGGCGCACAGAACGCGCACGTGATCCGCACCGGCGTGCGCGGCCAGCACATGCTGCCGACGGTCCTTACCTGCATCGTGGTCGACGTGGTGCTGATCGCACTCGGGATCTCGGGCCTGGGCGCGCTGGTGGAGGCCTCGCCCACCCTGATGGCGGTGGCGCGCTACGGCGGCACGATCTTCCTCGTCTGGTATGGCTGGCGCTGCTGGAAGAGCAGCCTGCAGGGCGGCGCTTCGCTCGAGCTATCTAACGAAGCGAAGACGCTCACTCTCGGGCGCGCGCTGGCCACCGTACTGGCGCTGTCCCTGCTCAACCCGCACGTCTACCTCGACACCGTGGTGCTGCTCGGCGCGGTCGGCAGCAGCCTGGCCGGCGACGCCAGGCCGTCCTTCGCCCTCGGTGCGATGACCGCCTCGGTGCTGTGGTTCTCGGCGCTCGGCCTTGGCGCGCAGCGCTTCGCTTCCGTGCTCGGCCGCCCGGCCGTGTGGCGCGTGATCGAAGCCTGCACCGGCTCGCTGATGCTGGTGCTGGCGTATCTGCTGGTGCGCGGAGCGTAAGCGCGCCGGTCTGGCTATACTCATGGCTGGACCCTGAACCGGAGCCGCATCATGCGCCACGACCTGCTGTCGAAGCTGGACATCCGCTACCCCATCATCCAGGCCCCGATGGCGGGCGTCTCGACGCCGGCGCTGGCGGCCGCCGTCTCCAACGCGGGCGGGCTCGGCTCGATCGCCGTCGGCACCGTCAACGCCCAGCAGGCGCGCGCGGCGATCGCCACGGTGCGCGAGAAGACCGACCGTCCCTTCAACGTCAACGTGTTCACCCATGCGCCGGCCCACAGCGACCCCGCGCGCGAAGCGGCCTGGCTCGACTGGCTGCGCCCGCACTTCGCCCGCTTCGGCGCCGAGCCGCCCGCCGCCCTGAGCGAGATCTACCGCAGCTTCCTGGCCGACGAAGCCATGTTCCAGCTGCTGCTGGAAGAGCGCCCGGCCGTGGTCAGCTTTCACTTCGGCCTGCCGCCACAGGCCTGGATCGACGCGCTCAAGGCCGCCGGCATCGTCCTGTTCACCACCGCGACCTCGCTCGACGAAGCGGTGCGTATCGAAGCGGCCGGCATCGACGTGATCGTCGCCCAGGGCATCGAGGCGGGCGGGCACCGCGGCATGTTCGACCCCGCCCAGCCCGACCCGGCGCTGCCCACCTTCGAGCTGCTGGAACAGCTGCTTGACAAGGTATCGCTGCCGCTGGTCGCAGCCGGCGGCATCATGGACGGCAGGCAGATCCGCACTGCCTTCTACCACGGCGCCAGCGCGGTCCAGATGGGCAGCGCCTTCATCGCCTGCCCCGAATCCTCGGCGCCGCCTCACCACCGTGCGCTGATCGCCCAGGGCGAAGGCCTGCGGACGGAACTGAGCGCCGTCATCTCAGGACGTCCGGCGCGCGGCATCGTGAATAAACTATTTAGCGAGATCGGCGCCGAGGGCCACCCGCCACTGCCGGACTACCCGATCACCTACGACGCCGCCAAGGCCCTGCACGCGGCGGCCTCCAGCAAAGGCAACCAGGACTATTCCGTCAACTGGGGCGGCACCAATTTCGCGCAGGCGCGCGCCCTGCCGGCGGGCGAACTGGTGGCCACCCTGGCAGCCGAGATGAACGAAGCTGCCTAAATGCTGCGCGCGAGGGGCCGGCAGCGCTCCTCGATCAGCGCGTGCAGCAGCTTTACCGCGGGCGAGAACTGCTTGCGGTGCGGGCAGACCAGGTTCAGCGGCGTCAGCTCGCCCACCACCTCCGGCAGCAGCACTTCCAGCCGCCCTTCCATCACGTCGGCGCTGACATCGAGCCAGGATTTGTAGACGATGCCTTCGCCGGCCAGTCCCCAGCGCCGCACCACGTCGGCATCGTCGCTGACGAGGTTTCCCCGCACCTGCACCAGGCGCGCCCCTTCCTGCGTCGGGAAGGACCAGCGGTCGTAGGTGCGGCCGCGCAGGCGGTACTGCAGGCAGTTATGTGAAGCCAGTTCGTCGAGCGAGGCGGGACGGCCGTGGCGCGCGATGTAGGCGGGCGAGGCCACCAGCACGCGCCGGTTGTCAGGCGCGATCGGCAGCGCGATGAAGCTGGCGTCGTCGATCTGGCCGTAGCGCACCGCGATGTCGACCGGGTCGCGGAACACGTCCGCCACCTGGTCCGACACCAAGAGCTGGATGTCGAGCTTGGGGTGCGCCCGGCGAAATTCGGAGATCCAGGGCAGCAGCAGGTTGCGCCCGAAATCCGACGGCGCGGCGATCTGCAGGGTTCCGCTCAGGGAGGCGGCATCGCCCCGGATGCCCTCTGATCCATCGCGCAGGGCCTGCAGCGCGTCCTGGGCGAAGGGCAGGTAGCGCTTGCCCTCTTCGGTCAGGCGCAGGCTGCGCGTGGAGCGCGCGAACAGGCGGATGTCGAGCTCGCGCTCGAGGCGCTGAATTGCCGCGCTGGCCTGGCCGGGCAGCAGGTTGACCTCGCGCGCGGCCTTCGAAAAGCTGCCGAGGGCAGCGGAACGGACGAACATCGCCAGGTCGTCAAGCCGGATCATTTTCTCTCTAGCTGTGAAAGTGAAATCGCTCCAGGCCGGTTTTTCCTGCCTGGAGTGCTAATTAGAATGCCCAGCAAGTGAAAATTACTGGAGATTCAACATGAAAGCAGTAGTGTATACCCAGCACGGCCTGCCCATCAGCGACCCCCAGTCGCTCAAGGATATGGAACTGCCGATGCCGCTGGCCGGTCCGCACGACCTGCTGGTCGAAGTGCGCGCCGTCTCGGTCAACCCGGTCGACACCAAGATCCGCCGCGGCGTGGCCGTCACCGAGCCGCGTGTGCTGGGCTGGGACGCGAGCGGCATCGTGCGCGGCGTCGGCGCCGAGGTGACCCTGTTCAAGGAAGGCGACGAAGTCTTCTACGCCGGCTCGCTGCTGCGCCCGGGCTCGAACAGCCAGTTCCAGACGGTCGATGAGCGCATCGTTGGCCGCAAGCCCGCGACGCTGGACTTCGCCCAGTCGGCCGCCCTGCCCCTGACTGCGATCACCGCTTGGGAACTGCTGTTCGACCGTCTCAAGGTGCTTGAAGGCGGCGGCGCCGGCAAGTCGCTCCTGATCATCGGCGCGGCCGGCGGCGTCGGCTCGATCCTGGTGCAGCTGGCGCGCCAGCTGACCGCGCTCACCGTGATTGGCACCGCCTCGCGCGACGAGACCCGCAACTGGGTGCGCGAACTCGGCGCCCACCACGTCATCGACCACGGCCAGCCGCTGCGCGCTCAGCTGGAGGCGCTCGGCATCCCGGCGGCCGACATCGTGATCAGCCTGACCCACACCGACCAGCACTACGACGCCATCGTCGACGTGCTGGCGCCGCAGGGCCAGTTCGCCCTGATCGACGATCCGGCCCAGCTCGACGCGGTGCCGCTCAAGCGCAAATCGATCTCGCTGCACTGGGAACTGATGTTCACACGCTCGATGTTCGAGACGCCGGACATGATCAAACAGCACGAACTCTTGAGCCGCGTGGCGGACATGGTCGACGCGGGCAGCCTGCGCACCACCCTGGGCCAGCACTTCGGCGTCATCAACGCCGAGAACCTGCGCCGCGCCCACACCCTGATCGAGAGCGGCCGCGCGGTCGGCAAGATCGTGCTCGAACATTTTTAAGTCAAACGAAGAAAGCACCACAGATGGATATTCTCGCAACAGCCCGCAAACGCCATACCGCCAAGGCCTACGACAGCGCCCGCCGCGTCCCCGAAGAACTGATGCAACAGGTGTGCAGCCTGCTGCGCCACAGCCCTTCGTCGGTGAATTCGCAGCCCTGGCACTTCATCGTCGCCAGTACGCCGGAAGGCAAAGCGCGCGTCGCCAAGGCGGCGCAGGGCGGCTACGGCTACAACGCTTCGAAGATTCTCGATGCGTCGCACGTGATCGTGTTCTGCTCGCGCACCGACATGGATGACGCCCACCTTGAGCGCCTGCTGGCGCAGGAAGCGCGCGACGGCCGCTTCCGTGACGATGCCGCCCGTGCCGGCCAGGACGCGGGCCGCCGCGGCTATGTGCGCACGCACCGCTACACCACGCGCGACATGCCGCAGTGGCTGGAAAAGCAGGTCTACCTGGCGCTCGGCACCGCCCTGCTGGGTGCGGCCTCGCTCGGGATCGACGCGACGCCGATGGAAGGCTTTGATCAGAAGATCCTGGACGAGGAATTCGGCTTGCACGAACAGGGCCTGGCCAGCGTGGTGCTGGCGAGCTTCGGCTATCACTCGGAAGCGGACTTCAACGCCGGCCTGCCGAAATCGCGCCTGGCGGAAGAGCTGACCTTTACTTTCGTTTGATCTCGTCGTCCGCTATCGGCTGTGGATAGTGCGGATCGCCGTTGCAGTGCTGCAGCTCCTTGACTATCCGCAGGTAGCCCTCCAGTGAGGGCAGTCCCAGTTGGGCGCGCCGCTCCTCGACCTTCTGGCGGTCGTCGAGCGGCTTGAATGCGAGATCGCAAGCCTTGCCCGACGGTGAAAACAGCTGCGTACCGTAGCGCTGCGGGCGCTGTTCCGCCGCCGCCACGCGGTCGTACAGGTAGGCGAAGGACTTGTTGATGCCCTCGCCGCTGGCCGCTGCCGCCTCTTCGATCAGCACCAGTACCTGCTTCTGGAAGGCGAGGTCGCGGTCGGCATGCTGTGCCAGCAGCCACGCATCCTCCGGCGCCTGCTCGCCATGCGCGGCCTTGGTCGGCCAGCCGCAGCGCGCGATCAAGGCCTTCAGGCGCTCCGTGTTGGTGCGGTCGACCAGCATGATCTGCTCGGCCAGCTTCACTTGAGCCGGGTTTCCCTGGTCGAGGAAGTCGACGCGCATGCGCAGCGCCTGGTCGGCGCTGACCATGGTCGCCAGCTCTGCGCCGTAGTCACTGCAGGCCTGCTGGGCCGATGCGAACGAAGGCAGGGAACAGCATGCCGCCAGCAGCGCGGCGGATAAACAGGGTCGGGCCATCTTCTCTCCTGGACGTCGTCAGCCCAGTGTAGCGAGGCCGCCAGTCCCGGTCCATGCTAGGCGCATGGAAGCGTCTTTTCCATGAACACCGATTCCAATTGGATGCCGCTGCGGTGCGGGTAAGTCTCGCGCCGCACTTCGACGTAGCCGGCGCTCTCGTAGAAGGGCACGGCATTGAGCGAGGCGGACAGGAACAGGCGCTGGAAGCCGTGTTCGAGCGCCAGCGCGTCGAGCGAGGCCAGCAAGCGACGCGCGATGCCGCGCCCCTGCTGGGCCGGATCGACGAAGGCCGCATCGAGTTCGCCCGTTTCCAGGTTCAGAACCGCAAAGCCGAGCGCCTGCCCGGCTTCTTCCATTAGCAGCCCGCCACCGGCCTCCAACAGCGCTGCCATCTTCTCGGGCGGCGCGGCGGCGCACCACATGTCGATGATGTCCTGGGCATAGTGGGAGGCGCAGCTGGCGCGAACCGCGCGGGTGCGCAGTGCCCACAGTTCGGGGATGTCGGCCACAAGGGCCTTGCGTTCGATAGTCATGCCCCAAGCTTAGCGCCCAGCCGTGCGCTCGTCCATGCCCCTCTGGCGGGATAATCACCGCAGCCGACTCCTGGGAGACGCGAGCATGCTTCGACGACGCTTTCTGGCAGTGACCGCCGCATGGGCGAGCGCTCCCCTGTTCGCAGCTGACGCCGACTTGTGGCAGCGCCTGCAGTCGGGCGGCTATGTGTTGCTGATCCGGCATGCCGCTACCGATCCCGGCATCGGCGATCCGCCCGGCTTTCGCCTGGCGGTGTGCAGCACCCAGCGCAACCTGTCGGAGCAGGGCCGGGTTGATGCCCGCGCGCTCGGCGCCGCTTTCCGCGAGCGCGGCATCCCGCTCGGCGCGGTGCTGTCGAGCCGCTGGTGCCGCTGCCTCGACACCGCCCGCCTCGCCTTCGGCCGGGTGGAAGAAGCGCCGATGCTCGATTCCATGTTCAACGACGGCGACGCCGCCAAGCGCGCCAAGCTGCGCGAGGTGCTCGAGCGCGTCAATGCTTTTGGCGCCCAGCGGAGCAAGACCAACCTGGTGCTGGTAACGCATGACGTCAACATCCGTGCGCTGGTAAGCGAGCTGGTGGCGCCGGGCGAGATCGTCGTCACGCGCCCCGGGCCGAACCGGCTGGACGTCGTCGGACGGCTGCGTGCCTAAAAAACAGGCGTAGAATGATGTGCCTTTTCCTCAACAGGAGGTGTCCATGAAACGCTGGTTTCTGATGGCCGCTCTGGTGGCCACGACTGCTTCGGCCCACCACGGCTGGAGCGAATACAACGCCGACAAGCCGCTCACCCTGTCCGGCACCATCGAGGAGTCCGGCTACATGCAGCCGCACGGTTTCATCCGCCTCAAGACCGCGGACAAGACCTGGATGGTGGTGCTGGCGCCGCCGGGACGCATGGAAAACCGCGGCCTGCCAAAGGAAAACCTGGTGGTCGGTGGCCAGGCCACGGTCTACGGTTATCCCCACCGCGGCAACGCCACCGAACTGCGCGCCGAACGGATCACCATCAAGGACAAGACCACGGAGCTGCGTTGATGCTACCCGACGCGGCGAAGCTGGCCGCGTCCTTGCCGCTCGCGCAGGCCATGCGCGAGCACGCCTGGCTGTACCCGGCCGTCGAAACGCTCCATATCGTCGGTTTTGCCGTGTTGGTGGGCGCGGTGGCGATGTTCGACCTGCGCGTGCTCGGATTCGGCCGCCAGCTGCCGGTCAAGGCGCTGGCGCGCCACCTCCTGCCCTGGTCGGCCGGCAGCATCCTGCTGGTGCTGCCCACCGGGCTGCTGCTGTTCGTGGTCGATCCGGCCGCCCTGCTGGCCAACCGCGTATTCCTGCTCAAGCTCGCGCTGATCCTGCTGGCCGGCCTGAACGCGCTCGCCTTCCACGCGGGCCCCTACCGCCAGGCCGACGCCTGGGCGCAGCGCGCGCCGATCCGGGCCAGCCTGCACGCCCTTCTCTCGCTCGGTTTATGGATTGCCGTAATCGCCTGTGGACGCCTGCTGGCATACTTCTAGCGCTTGCACTATCCTTGACGGATCATGTGCGTCAACTACCATTCCCCCACCCGCGAGCAGTTCGGCACCCTGGGCGCCTTCAGCGAGCTGCCGGCCGACTGGCGCTGGCCCGACGAAGTCTGGAAGGACTACAGCGCACCGATCGTCCGCCGCGGCGGCGACGGCAGCCCGTCCGTCTGCCTGGCCAGCTACGGCATGGTGCCGCGCCGGCAGATTCCGCCGGGCGTGAAGCCTTTCGACACCATGAATGCGCGCGCCGAATCGCTGGGCGAGCGGCGTTCCTTCGCTCCGGCCTGGCGCCGCCTGCAGCTGTGCGCAGTGCCGATGACCTGGTTCTACGAGCCCTGCTACGAAAGCGGCCGCGCCGTGCGGCACGCGATCGGCATGCACGACGACCAGCCCTTTTTCGTTGCCGGCCTGTGGCGCGAATGGACCGAGGCCGATGGCCGGGTCGAGTCCTCGTTCACCCAGATCACCATCAACGCCGACGAACACCCGCTGATGTCGCGCATGCACAAGCCGGACGACGAAAAGCGTTCGCTGGTCGTGATAGCGCCGGAAGAACTCGACGACTGGCTGGCCTGTCGCGACGTCGAGACGGCGCGCAGCTTCCTGCGCCACTACCCGGCGCAGGGGATGAGGGCCTGGGCGGCGCCGCAAACGGTCAAGAAAGCCCCGGAGCCGTCGCCGAACCTGTCCCTGTTCTGAACGTGCTAGAGTTCCAGCATCATGCTGAAACCACTCGCCACCTTCGCCCTTGCCGCCTGCGTCCTTAGCGCGTGCGGCGCACAGGCCGCCGTCCCGATCTACGGCTTCGTTGTCAAGAACGCCTATCCGCACGACCCGAAAGCCTTCACCCAGGGCCTGTTCTTCCGCGACGGCCACCTGTACGAGACGACGGGCCGCAACGGCACGTCCTGGCTGCGCCGGGTAGACCTGGCCAGCGGCAAAGTGCTGCAGCAGGCCGACATGCCCTCGGACGTGTTTGGCGAAGGCTCGACCCCGGTCGGCAACGACGTCTATGCCCTTACCTGGACCTCGCAGGTCGGCTACGTGTTCGACCGCAAGAGCTTCAAGTTGAAAAACACCTTCAAATACGTCGGCGAGGGCTGGGGCCTGGCCAGCGATGCCAAGCAGGTCTACATGAGCGACGGCAGCTCCTTCATCCGCATCCTCGAACCGAAGACCATGAAGGAAGTGCGGCGCATCCAGGTGACGCACAATGGCAAGCCGATCGCGCAGCTGAACGAACTCGAAATGGTGGAGGGCGAGCTGTTCTCCAACATCTGGGGCACCGACCTGATCGTGCGCATCGACCCTGCCGATGGCAACGTGACGGGCGTGATCAACCTCGAAGGCCTGCTGCCGCCCGCACAGCGCGGCACCGCCGATCCCGACGCCGTCCTGAACGGCATCGCCTGGGACAGCAAGGGTAAACGCCTGTTCGTCACCGGCAAGCTGTGGCCCAAGCTGTACGAGATCGAACTGGTGCCGAAGCGCTAGCCGAGATGCTCAGTGATCCTGGCTGGTGACGTCAATGACCACCTTCCCGAAGTGCGAGCCTGACTCCATGTAGCGGTAGGCGTCCTGGGCCTGCGCGAACGGGAACACGCGGTCGATCACCGGTTTGAGGCCGGTAGTGTCGGCAAAGCGCATCACGTCTTCCAGCATGCCGCGGCTGCCCACGAAAATGCCGACCAGGCGCTTGGCGGTAGCGAGCAGCGTGGCCGGATTGACTTCGCCGCCGAAGCCGCTCACCCCACCGATGATCGCCACCGTGCCGCCCATCGCCGCCGCCGATATCGAGCGGTTGACCGTGCCCTTGCCGCCGACTTCCAGCACCACGTTCGCGCCGCGGCCCTGGGTCATGGCCAGCACCTCTTCGTGCCATTCGGGGATGGCCTGGTAGTTGATGGTGTGGTGGGCGCCCAGCTCGCGCGCACGCTGCAGCTTCTCGTCGCTCGACGAGGTGATGATGGTGCGCAGGCCGGCCGCCTTGGCCAGCTGCATGCCCAGCACCGACACGCCGCCGGTCCCGAGCAGCAGCACGGTGTCGCCCGGTTTCACCTGGTTGCTGGACACGAAGATTGCATTCCAGGCGGTGACGCCGGCGCAAGGCATGGTCGAGGCCTCGACGAAGCTCAGCGAGGCCGGAATCTTCGCTAGCGCATCCTCGTGCAGCACCACTTCCTCGGCCAGCATGCCGTCAATGTCGCCGCCCAGCGCGTGACGGATCTTCTCGGGCGAAGTCATGCCGTCCACCCAGTGCGGGAAGAAGGAACCGGCGACGCGGTCGCCGACCTGCACGCGGGTGACGCCCGGCCCCACTTCCAATACTTCGCCGGCGCCGTCCGAGCAGGGGATGATGGGATCGTCCACGGTGACGAGGTAGTTGCCGCTGGCGACCATCAGGTCGCGGTAGTTCAGCGACACCGTGTGCACGCGGATGCGCACTTCGCCATGGCCGAGATTGCGGTCCGGGTAGTCGATGCACTGCAGCCCGTCGATGTTCGCGCCGGGGAGAATCTGGTAAGCCTTCATGGGTGCTCCTTGTTCGAATGAAGAGGTCCGGGTCACATCGGCTTGGCGACCATCAGCCAGAAGATCACCACGAAGGCGATGAAGGCCGGCACGCCGAGCGTGACCCAGATGCGAAAGTAGCGCCAGTACTGCGGCGTGAGTTCGGTGCTGGTGCGCGCAGCCTCCCGGGCGATGTCGCGCATGCGCATTTGCAGCCACACCACCGGCAGCCAGCAAGCGCCGGCCAGCACGTACAGGGCGAGCGACCACATGATCCACTTGCTGTGCAGCGGATAGCCGGCCAGGTGGATCATGTAGAAGCCGGTGGCTGGCTGCAGGACGGCGGTGGTGGCGGTGAACACCCAGTCGGCGATCACCACGTACTTGGCCACCACGGCGATCGCGCGCACGTCGCGGCTGACGTTCGCGAACAGCATGTACCAGGCCGAACCGATGCCGGTGCCGAACAGGAAGGTCGAGGACAGGATGTGGAGCCACTTGATGACGACGTATTCCATCTATTCTTCCTCCAGTTCGTAGAGCAGCCAGATGGCCGCCAGCATGGGCAGGTTCTTGGTCAGCGGCCCGTAGGGGTGGAGCAGGAATTCCGGCAGCTGGATGGCGATGACGACGGTGTAGAAGCCGATCAGCCCGAGCTGCATCAGCCACAGCCAGCGGCGGCGCCGAAGGAACAGGATGCCCAGACCCAGCGCCAGGTCGAAGCTGGCGGCGCCGTACAGCATCAACGGCTGCAGCGCGGGCGGAATGCCGGTTCGCGCGAGCAGCTCGTAGCTGGCCTCGACCGGGTACAGGCCGTAGGAGACGATCGCGGTAATGATCCACACCGCCGCGATCGACAGGCGCAGCACCGGCAGCAGCCAGCCCAGCTTGGCCCGCGCACGCTCGGCGCCGGGATCGCGGATGAAGTCCTGTACCGGCCGCGGCGCATGGCCGAGCAGCTGGGTGGTCATGCTGGAGTCGCCCGCATTGCCGCGGTCGAGCATGCGCAGCGCCTCCTCGTCGAGCAGGCCGCCCGGCAGCACGCGCCCGAATTTGGCCATCAGGCGCGCCAGCGCGCCCGGCAGCGGCAGGACTAGCTGGTGTCCCATGCCCATGGCGGAGCGCAGCGCCTGCAGGTAGTCGATGAAGGGCATCGCCTGGGGCCCGACCAGCGGCACGCGCAGGGCGGTGCTGCCCGGCGTGAGCGGCAGCCGGTGCTTGAGCAGCCCGAGCATGGCCCCCACCAGGTCGTCGATATGGATCGGCTGCACCAGCTGAGGTGCGCTGCCGAAGCGCAGCGTCAGCGGCATGCTGGCCAGGGTGCGGAACACGCGGCTGCTTTCGCCTTCGCTGCCGTACACCAGCGAAGGCTGCACGATGTAGGCGCGCAGCGGCAGCGAGGCCAGGTAATCGTCGGCCGCCTTCTTGGACAGGTGGTAGGCACTGGCGGCTTCGCGGTCCGCGCCGAGCGCCGACAGCTGGATCACCAGCTGCACCTCGTGCGATTCGGCGCAGGCGGCAAACAGCGCGCGCGGCGCCTCGACGTGCAGGCGCGCGAAAGTCTGGCTGCCGGATTCGCGGAAGATGCCGACCGTGTTGATGACCACGTCGATGCCGCCAACCTCGGTCATGCGCGCCAGCCACACCGATTTATCGGTATCGTTGGCGAAGTCCGCATGGAGGTACGTAAGGCGCGGGTCTGTGCTGGTCCTGGGCCGGCGCACGGCGCACACCACGTGGTGGCCGTCGGCCAGCAATGCCTGCAGCAGGTGTTGTCCGATGAAACCGCTGGCGCCCGTCAGCAAGATCCGCATCCATGCTTCCTTTCTCACATTCTGCTCAACCAGACCAAGAGGACCTCATGCAAAACTGGAACGCGGCACTACAGCGCGGCCTCATCGGCGGCGCCACATCCAGCATCCTGTCGACGGTGGCGCTGGCGGCGCTCGGCAAGAAGGAAGTGGGCAGCGCCTATGCGCCTACCAATGCGGTCAGCCACTGGATCTACGGCGACAAGGCGGCGCGTCACAGCGGCCCGTCCATGCGCTACACCATCCCGGGCTACCTGATCCACCATGCCAGCGCCACCTTCTGGTCGATCCTGTTCGAGCGCTTCGCCGGCAAGTACCTCGACCGCAAGACGCCGGTCGGCATGCTGACCGCCTCGGCGGCTACCGCGGCCTTCGCCTGCTTCGCCGACTACCAGCTCACGCCCAAGCGCCTGCAGCCAGGTTACGAGAAACACCTGTCCAAGCCGTCGCTGGCGATCGTGTACGCCGGCTTCGCGCTTGGATTGGCGGCCGGCGCCGCGCTAATGCGTCGCAAGTAGTCTAGAACAGGCGGGGAAAACGTGCCGCCCTATGTCTACGCAGTAATAGCGCAGGGCGGCGAGGAAATGAGGCTCAGTGCGCGGCCTTTTTGCCGCGGATACGTTGAACTACGGTCACGACCGCCAGCACGAGGGCGCCCACGACCACGCCGGCCAGCGCATCCACCACGGTCGGAGTGATCGCCGCCAGCACGCCGCCGACGCCCGGCACACCGGCCGTCATCTGCGCCGCTCCCTGCGCGAAGTGGTGCAGCGGCTCCCAGGCGTGGGCGATGATGCCGCCGCCGACCATGAACATGGCGGCGGTGCCGACCACCGACAGGAATTTCATCAGCTTCGGCGCTGCGGCCAGCAGCAGCTTGCCGGTGCCGCGCGCCAGGCTGCCGGCCTTCTGGCTGAGGGCCAGGCCGGCGTCATCCATCTTGACGATGCCGGCCACCAGCCCGTAGACGCCGACCGTCATCACCAGCGCGATTGCCACCAGCACCAGCACCTGCTGGCTGAACGGTGCGTTTTCCACAGTGCCGAGGGCGATCACGATGATCTCTGCCGAAAGGATGAAGTCGGTGCGCACGGCGCCCTTGATCTTCTCTTTCTCCATCGCGCACATGTCCACGGCCGGGTTGGCCAGTGCGGCGCTGAGTTCGGCATGGTGCTGGGCGTCTTCTTCCTTACTGTGCAGGAATTTGTGCGCCAGCTTCTCGAAGCCCTCGTAGCACAGGAAGGCGCCGCCGATGACCAGCAGCGGGGTGATCAGCCAGGGCACGAAGGCCGAGATGGCCAGCGCGGCCGGCACCAGGATCGCCTTGTTCTTGAGCGAGCCCTTGCACACTGCCCACACCACCGGCAGTTCGCGATCGGCATTCACCCCGGTCACCTGCTGGGCGTTGAGCGCCAGGTCGTCCCCCAGCACGCCGGCGGTTTTCTTCGCCGCCACCTTGCTCATCGCCGCCACGTCGTCGAGGATCGTCGCGATATCGTCCAGTAATGCCAGCAAACTGCCTGCAGCCATTGGTCATACTCCAATCATGTCAAGTTGGCCACATCTTACCCGAGCCCCGAAACCCAGTCACACGGTTCAGCGCGGCTTTTTGCATTCCAGTCGCGTAAATCTGCATCTCGTCGCTTTTGCCGGGCATCTCGTCCCTCGCGTACGTATAGTGCATGACGTTGGCTGCGGTACTGCAGCCTCGCCACCGAAGGAGATGCCCATGAATACCGAATCGACCCTGCCAGCAGCACACCTTGCACCGGCCCGCCGTGCGCGTCCGCCGAAACGCAAGACCCGTATCACGATCTACCTCGACGACGAAGTCCTGAGCGAATTCCGCAATCTGTCGGAGCGCTGCGGCACCGGTTACCAGACCCTGATCAACGCCGCGCTGCGCCATCGACTGGCTGCGCCGAGCGTCGAAAACAGCCTGGCCTGAGGGTCCGCTTCGGTTCGCCTCCGGGGCGAGATTACATACAGCAATATTTATGCTAATCTTCCCGCTCTTTTAACCCCGGAGGGACTTATGAAAAAAGGCGAACTGATCGCGGAATTCGCGAAGCGTACCGAGCTGTCGGGCGCGGCTGCCAACACCGCCGTCAATACGATCATCGAGATCATCACCGAGCGCCTGAAAAAGGGCGACACGGTCGGCATCACCGGCTTCGGCACCTTCTCGGTCACCAAGCGCGCTGCGCGTAAGGGCCGCAACCCGGCAACTGGCGATGTCATCAAGATCGCTGCATCGAAGACCCCGCGCTTCGCTGCCGGTGCGACGCTGAAAGCAGCCGTCAACCCGAAAAAGAAGTAATCAGGCAGTACCCGGCCCCGCGCCGCGCTCCGGTTCATCCGGACGCGCGCGCTGGCCCATTTTGCATTACCCTCCTTCCCCTCTTCCTGATTCCCGCGCCAGCATGCTCTTCACTACCTGGATCGCCTTCGTCATTGCCGGTTCGCTGATCGCCATTTCGCCCGGTTCCGGCGCGGTCCTGTCGATGTCGCACGGCCTCGCCTACGGCCTGAAGAAAGCCAGCGCCACCGTGCTCGGCCTGCAGTTCGGCCTGATCCTGGTCCTGGTGATCGCCGGCGCCGGCGTCGGTTCGCTGCTGCTGGCGTCTTCGCTGGCCTTCACCATCGTGAAGATCATCGGTGCGCTGTACCTGATCTACCTTGGCATCGCCCAGTGGCGCGCCAAGCCGCAAGCGGAATCCGTGAGCACCGCCGGCATGGCGGCGCATCCGAGCTTCGGCAAGCGCGTGATGACCGGCTTCCTGACCAATGCCACCAACCCCAAGGGCATCATCTTCATGGTCGCGGTGCTGCCGCAGTTCATCAACCAGAAAGCGCCGCTGCTGCCGCAGCTGGCCATCCTGGGCGTGACCATGGTGACCATCGACTCGCTCGTCATGCACGGCTACGCCGCCCTGGCGTCCTCGATGCAGCGCTTCTTCCGCGACGTGCGCGCCGTGAAGATCCAGAACCGCCTGTTCGGCGCCGTGCTGATGCTGATGGGCTCGCTGTTGTTCCTGGTTCAACCCGGCCACCGCGCCTGAGCCCATGTATCTTGCTGTGTCCGTTAACACAGCTTTGCAACTTTCTGTAATTTGCGTATTCCTTGCAGGCACTCGTGCGTTGTAATGACGTTGCCGTCCTTCGTCCCTACTAGCGGAGTCTCCATGAACAAGCGTTTCGCCCAGACCGCCGTGATGCTCGCATTCACGGCCTTATCCACTGCCGCCCTGGCGCAGGACAGCCTCGACACCGAGCCGCCGGGCCGGGTCGGGCGCGTCTCGCTTATCCAGGGCAAGGTCAGCATCGTGGGCGACGTCGGCGACACCGCCAGCGACGCCCTGGTCAACTGGCCGGTCACCACGCGCAACCTGATCACCACCGCGCCGAACGGCCGCACCGAAGTGCGCATCGGCTCGACCGCGATCCGCGTCGACGGCGACAGCTCGCTGGAAGTGACCGAACTGGACGACGACAGCGTGCGCCTGCGCCTGCACTACGGCAGCGCCAGCATCCGCATCCTGAGCGAAGACGTGGTGCCGGAATTCGAACTCACTACCCCGCAGGGCCGGGTGCGCATGCTGCGCCCGGGGCGCCTGCGCGTGGACGCCGAGCGCGTGCGCGACACCAGCGTGGTCAGCGTGTTCGACGGCGAAGCCCAGGTCGACGGCGGCGGCGCCAGCCTGACCATCCGCGCCGGCCGCAGCGCCGAGCTGCGCGACGACGACGTGCGCACCCTGCAGGCGCGCCGCGACGGTTTCGACGACTGGTCGCTGGAACGCGACCGCCTGATCGACGGCTCGCGCTCGGCGCGCTACGTCACCACCGACATGACCGGCTATGAAGAGCTGGACCGCTATGGCGCCTGGCAGGAAGACCTCGAATACGGCCCGCTGTGGATCCCGAGCGTGTCCACCAGCTGGGTGCCCTACCGCGACGGCCGCTGGACCTGGATCGCCCCCTGGGGCTGGACCTGGGTCGACAACGCGCCCTGGGGCTACGCGCCCTTCCACTACGGCCGCTGGGTCCAGGTGCGCAATCGCTGGGCCTGGGCGCCGGGCCGCATCGACCGCCGCCCGGTCTGGTCGCCGGCGCTGGTGGGCTGGGTCGGCGGCAGCGGCTGGAGCGTGAACTTCAGCCAGCACGGTTCGCGTCCGGCCACCGGCTGGTATCCGCTCGGGCCGCGCGATCACTACGTGCCGCATTACCGCTTGTCGGACGATCGTTTGCGCCGCCTGAACAGCTGGACCTGGCGTGACCGCAAGGACGACAACCGCCGCGATCGCGACCGGGACGGCAGGCCAGACTACCGCCGCGACGGCCTGACCGTGGTCCCGCACGCGAACTTCGGCCAGCGTGGTCCGGTTGTGGTGCCGAACGCGCCACGCGCCACCCCGCCGCAGGGCCTGCCGACCACGCCGGGCGCCGCACCGCCGCCGCCGCAGGGCTGGCGGGATCGCAGCGCGCGTCGCGATACCGACCGCGACGGGATCCCGGATCGCATCGACAGGGACCGCGATGGCGATGGCATTCCAAATCGCGTCGACCGTGACAGTCGCTTCGAGCGTAATGATCGCTTCGACCGCGGCCAGCGTTCGCCGATGCTGACGACCAATCCGGCGCCGCGTCCGCAGCCGGCGGCACCGCTCGCCACCCCGGGTCAGGTACCGTTCCAGCCCGGCGCCATCACGACCTCGCCGCCGCCGGCGCCGGCCGTGGTGCAGCAGCCGGCGCGTCCGCAGCCCTGGGCGCGTGCCGGACGCGATGAAGAGCCCGTCGACCGCGCCGACCGCTGGGATCGCGGCAACCGCGGCGAGCGCAGCGAGCGCTTCGAGGGCCGCCGCGAGCGTCCGCAAGCGATGCCGCAGCCGGTCGCCCAGGCGCCCGCCCCGGCAGCGCCGCCGCCGCAGTCGTTCACCCCGCCGCCGCGCCCCATGGCTGCGCCTGCGCCGATGGCAGCGCCCGCGCCTTCAGGCCCGCCGCCGGGCCGTGGCCGGGAACACCGCTCGGACAACGCCGACGGCGGCAGCCGTCCGCACGAGATGGTGCGCTGACACGAAGAGCCGGATACGTCCGGCTCTTTTTCATCGTGGCCCATTCCGTCTGAACCGCCGTTTGCGTCGCCTGTCGCCCCAAACTGCCGTTCGTCACATTCCGCTCGCGGCGTGGACGGCGTCCCGATAAAGTGACATCACTCGCTCGAAGGCAGCTGCGCTGCTCCGAGCGGCCCGAATGTCCCGCTATTTCCAAGAAAAGAAATAGTTCAGGCCGGCCACAGTGCCGGCCTTTTTTTTTCGTCAGTGCAGCACCATATGAGATTGGCTACAATGCCGCTTTGCACAGGACGAAAATCATGGACCCCAAAGAATCCCTCATCGAATACCCGAGCGACTTCCCGATCAAGGTGATGGGCGCCACGCACGTCGACTTCGCGCCGACGATCGTCGAGATCATCACGCAGCTGGATCCGACTTTCCATGCCGACAAGATGCAAAGCCGACCATCCGCCAAGGGCAATTACACCGGCCTGACCGTGACCATCCGCGCCACCAGCCGCGAGATGCTGGACGACGTCTACCGCGCCCTGTCCTCGCACCCCATGGTGAAAATGGTCCTGTAAGGCCAGGGGAATGGGCAGCCGGCGGGCACAAGGCCTCGCGCTGGCTTATAATCACAGGGCTGTCCATATTCCCGCCCTATATCCATGACCCGTCCCGCCCCGCCGCTGATCCGCGAGCTCGGCCGCGCCGATTACGAACCGACGTTCGCCGCGATGCGCGCCTTCACCGACGCGCGTACGCCCGAAACGCAGGACGAGCTGTGGATCGTCGAGCATCCTCCCGTCTATACCCTTGGCCTGGGCGCCGACCGCGCCCACGTGCTTGCCCCGCATGACATTCCCGTGATCCAGACCGACCGCGGCGGCGAGGTGACCTACCACGGTCCCGGCCAGGTCGTGATCTATCTGTTAATGGACCTGCGCCGTAACAAGCCGGGCGGCAAGCTGTACGCCCGTCAGTTTGTGGCGAAAATCGAACAGGCGGTCATCGAGGTGCTGGCGGCGTATAATCTTGCGGGTGAACGAGTTGCCGGGGCTCCCGGCATCTACATGGCGGACGGACCGCGCAAGGGCGCGAAGATCGCCGCCCTCGGCCTCAAGGTGCGCGGCAACGGCTGCACCTACCATGGCGTTTCGCTGAACGTGGCGATGGACCTGGCCCCGTTCACGTGGATCAACCCGTGCGGATACTCGGGCCTGGCCACGGTCGACATGCGCACGATGGGTGTGGAAGCCCCGCTGGCGGATGTCCAGCAGGCGCTGGCGCAAGGTCTGGTGCGCCAACTGGCGACGATCGAAGCGGTCGTGCCGGAAACCGAACAAACTCTCTGAATGGAAGCCCGCCAGGGCTACAGCCAAATGACCCTAGATACCAACACCGGTACTGCCCCTGCCACTTACGACGCCACCGAAAAGCAGAAGGGCGCCAGCAAGACTTCGCGCATCCCGATCAAGATCGTCCCGATCGCCGACGCCGAGCGCCTGAAAAAGCCGGACTGGATTCGCGTAAAGGCCGCCACGGCGTCGTCGCGCTTCTACGAGATCAAGGACATCCTGCGCGCGAACAACCTGGTCACCGTGTGTGAAGAAGCGAGCTGCCCGAACATCGGCGAATGCTTCGGCAAGGGAACCGCGACCTTCATGATCATGGGCGACAAGTGCACCCGCCGCTGCCCGTTCTGCGACGTCGGCCACGGCCGTCCGGATCCGCTCGACGTCAACGAGCCGGGCAACCTGGCCAAGACCATCGCCGACCTGCGCCTGTCCTACGTCGTGATCACCTCGGTGGACCGCGACGACCTGCGTGACGGAGGCGCCGGCCACTTCGTCGAGTGCATCACCAAGACCCGCGCGCTGTCGCCGAACACCAAGATCGAAGTGCTGGTGCCGGACTTCCGCGGCCGCCTGGAAAAGGCCCTGAACATCTTCGCCGACGGCCTGCCGGACGTGATGAACCACAACCTGGAAACCGTGCCGCGCCTGTACAAGGAAGCGCGCCCGGGCGCCGACTACAAGCACTCTCTGGTGCTGCTGCGCGACTTCAAGAAGATGTACCCGAACGCGGTCACCAAGTCCGGCCTGATGGTGGGCCTGGGCGAGACCGACGAAGAGATCCTGGAAGTGATGCGCGACATGCGCGAGCACGACATCGACATGCTGACCATCGGCCAGTACCTGGCGCCGTCGAACTCGCACCTGCCGGTGCGCCGCTACGTGCACCCGGACACGTTCAAGATGTTCGAACAGAAGGCCTACGAGATGGGCTTCGTGCACGCCGCCGTTGGCGCGATGGTGCGTTCTTCGTATCACGCGGACCAGCAGGCGCACGAGGCGGGCGTGGCAGCGTAATCAGCCCCGCTACAGCAAAACCGGCCGGCCCCGCGACATGCGGCGCCGGCCGGTTTGTCTTTCAGCGTCCGTTTGTGGCGGCCTGGCGCCGATAGCGCGCCGGCGAGGGGAGACCCTGCAGGCGGAAATGGCGCCGCAGCGATTCCGCCGAACCGAGCCCTGACAGGTCGGCGATGGCGTCGATGGCCAGAGCAGGCCGCGTTTCCAGGATCTGCGCCGCCAGCTGGACGCGTTCCTTCACCAGCCAGGCCAGGGGGCTCAGGCCGGTGCGGTCCTTGAAGTGGCGCTGGAAGCTGCGCGTGCCCATGCGCGCCTGCGCCGCCATCGAGTCCACCGTGTGCGGCGCGCGCAGGTTCTCGCGTACCCAGTCCATCAGCTGCGCGATGCCGTTCGCACCAGGCGCGGGCAGGGGCCGCGCCACCAGCTGCGCCTGGTCGCCGTCGCGGTGGGCGGGAATTACCAGGCGCTGGGCCACGCGGCTGGCCACCTCCAGGCCGAAGTCGTGGCGCACCAGGTGCAGCAGCATGTCCAGGCCGGCCGCCGAGCCGGCCGAGGTGACGATGCCCTCATCCTCCGCGTACAGCACGCCCTGTTGCACGTCGATCTCCGGGAAGTCCTGCGCCAGGCGCGCGAGGTAGCGCCAGTGCGTTGTCGCTTTCTTACCGTCCAGCAGACCAGCGTGCGCCAGCACGAAGGCGCCGGAACAGATGGTGCACAGGCGCGCACCGCGTGCGTAGGCGCGCTGCAAGGATGCCAGCAGGGCGGGAGAGGGTGCATCGCCGGCATCGCGCCAGCCGGGAATGACGATGGTGTCCGCCGCATCCAACGCCTCCAGTCCGTGCGGCGCATGGACGCTCAGCCCACCCGCGGCGCGCAGCGGCCCACGTTCTTCCGCGCACACCGCATAGCTGTACCAGGGCACGCCGAGCTCGGGGCGCTCGAGGGCGAACAGTTCGACCGCGCAGCCGAATTCGAAGGTGCACAGGCCGTCGTAGGCGAGGATGGCGACATGGTGGGGCATGGCGCGATGTTACCAGTTTCTGTCGGGCCGCCTACTCGTCGGCCCTGCCTGCCGCTGCCACACTGGAGACTCTTCAACAGGGAGGATCACATGACTTCAGCAGTATCGGCAGTACCGGCGGCGCCCAGCGACCAGGCGCTGGCCCATTTCAGTGCGGCGTTCAGCTACGAGACCGATTGCGCCGACGTGCACCATGCGTTCGCGAGCGGCGAGCAGGATTTCGTCCTGCTCGACGTGCGCAGTCCCGAGCTGTATGCGAAGGGCTACGTGCCCGGCGCGCTCAACCTGCCGCAGGGGAAGATCGTCGAGGCCAAGCTGCGCGAGTATCCGATGGAGACGCTGTTCGTGGTCTACTGCGCCGGCCCGCACTGCAACGGCGCGCACCGCGGCGCCGAGCGCCTGGCCAGGCTGGGACGCCCGGTCAAGCTGATGATCGGCGGCGTCACCGGCTGGCTGGACGAAGGGTTTGCGCTGGCCTAGCGGCGTTCGAGCGCGGCCGCCGGTTTCGCCAGCGCCTGCTGGATCTCCTGCCGGTTCTGCTCCACCCGTTCGATCTCCTGCACGTCCGGCCCGGCTGCATGGGTCGGTACGATGCGCGGCGTGATCACGACGATGGTCTCGGTCAGGTTGCCGGTCTGCTCGTCGTTCGAAAACAGATGGCCCAGCACCGGCACGTCGCCCAGCAGGGGCACGCCGGTGCGGCGCTGGCCGGCGCTGGCCTTGATCAGGCCTCCGATCAGGATCGACTGGCCATCCTCGGCCACCAGCTGGGTGCTCACTTCGGTGGTCTTCTTCGACGGGATCCCGCCCAGTACCGTGCCGGAGCTGACTTCCGGCTTCACCCGCATCACGATCTTGCCGTCGGCGTCGACCGCCGAGGTCACGCGCAAGATCACGCCGGTGTCGAGAAATTCGATGCTCTCGCTGGTGACGTTATTGATGGTGGTCGTCAGGCGGTAACCTAGCTTGTCGCCGATGTTGGTGCTGGCTTCCTGGTTTTCCAGCGTCAGCAGCTTGGGCGTGGCCAGGGTGCGCACCTTGCCCTTGTTGCTCAGGGCGTTCAGGTAGAGGTCGACGTTGTCGTTGACGAAGTTGAACACGAAGCCGGCGCCACGCTGGGCCAGGCCGCTGGTGCCGAAGCGGTTGACGCCGTTGGCGCTGAAGATCTTCTGCCAGTCGACCCCGAAGTGCTGGTTGTCGTCGAGCGTGATCTCGAGGATCTTCGCTTCGATCATGATCTGGCGCGGCTGGCGGTCGATCTCGCGCATCAGGGATTCGATGCGGGCGATGCCGGCGGCGCTGTCCTCGACGATGATCTGGCGCCGCAGCGGCAGCGCGGTCACCTTGCCGCCCATGCCGACGTGCTTGGCCAGGATCTCCGCGATCACCTGCGGTTCCGAGTACTGCACCTTGAGCGCCTTGACTTCGAGCCGGCGGTCGCCCGGCGCTGCCATCGTGCCCTGCGCTCCCTGCGCCGCCTGGGCGGGATTGACGATCATGTAGCCGCGCTCGCGTTCCAGCACCTGGTAGCCGCCGGCCTCGGCGATCGCCTGGATCGCCTGGCGTGCGCTGACGTCGTACAGGCTGATCGCCACGTTCCCGGTCACGCCCTTGCCGAGCGTGATATTGATGCGCTCGCGGCGCGAGATCATCTCGAACAGTTCGGCGATCGGGGCATCGCGGAACACCAGCGAAGTGAGGTTGGTTCCGGCGGTGGCCGGTGCGCCCGCGCCCGCTCCGCCTGCGCCGTCCGCGGCTGACAGCGGCCCGACGGCGGCGGCCAGCATCGCGGCCAGGATTATGTGTGTCGTCTGCTTCATCATTCGCTGCTTTCCATGTCGCTTGCCCGGTCCGGTGTCCTGTCGATTGTCAGCACATTCTTTGTCTTGCCGCGCATGAGCGTGACGCTGCGCTCGTCGATCCTGGCGACCCGGTATGGACCGACCTGGTCGCCCACGCCCACGATATGCCCGCCGATGTTGGCCATCGACTGCACGGAATCGACCATGATTGCGCGCAGCACCGGCAGCGTGCCGGCGGCGGCATCCAGGGCCTCGCTCGAAGGCGAAGGGGCGGCCTGCATGGGTGGGCGTGCGAAGGGGTCGCGCAGCGGCGCAGCCTGGCAGGCCATGGCGGCCCCAAGCAGCGCCAGCGCGAGAAGGCAATGCTGTCGTTTCATGGGGTAGGCTCCAGCGGCCGGTAGGCGGCGATGCGCAGGCGGATGTGGATCGCGCCGGAGGCTTCTTCCGGGCGCATCTCGAAACGGTCGATCGCCAGGTTGGGGCGCGAGTGTTCGATCGCCTCCATCCAGGCCAGCAGGTCGGCATAGCTGCCGCTGGCTTCGGCGTCGATGCCGTACTGCGTGAAAACCAGGGTCTTCTGCTCGGCGGCGGGTGTGCTGCCGCGCAGCGCGACGCGGTGCTGGCGCGCCAGCCGGTTGACGTCGCCGATCAGCTGCACCACCAGCGGTGCGATCGGTCCCGCGACGCCCAGCTGCGCACCGCCCAGCTTGCGCGCCAGCGCTTCGCTGTCGACGCCAAGCTGGGCAAGCTGCGCCTGCAGCAGGCGCGGATCGCTGCCGGCCTGCGCCAGGCGCGCATGCTCGGCGCGCACGGTGCGCAGCTGCGCCAGCGGGGCGCGCAGCGCGTAGAACCACAGCGCCGCGCACAGGATCATCAGGAGTCCGCCGCCTGCCAGGTGCAGCTGGCGCAGCGGCAGCGCTGCCGCCCTGGCCGTCCAGCGCGGGCTCATGGCGCACTCCCGGCAGGACGCAAGGCGCCGGCAACGCTGAAGGCTAGCGACGTGCCGGCATCGGTCTTGCTGGCTGCGCTGTTCAGGAAGCGTACGTCGGCCAGCGCGGGGTCGCGCGATAAGGCGTTGAGGAAGAGCGACATCGCTTCGTTGTCCTGTGCCTGGCCGGCGATCTCGAGCTGGGTCGCCAGGTGCCAGTGTTCGACGGCGCCGCCAGCGGCGCCCTGCACCTGCAGGGTGCCCGGGGGCAGCGGCTGGGGCAGGGGATCGCGCAGCAGTTCCTGGGTGCGCGAAAACTGCAGCCCTTCGAACCAGACGCCCTCGTTGACGGCGCCGTCGATCGATCCGGCCAGGCGCGCCACCGCGCCGCTGCCGCGCAGCGCCTCCAGGGCGCCGCTGGCCTGCTGCAAGGCTTGCTTGCGTGTCCCTGCCGCCGCCAGCTGGCCGCGCATCGCTTCGGCCTGCGCGGTGGCGGCGCGCAGCTGGTCCAGCTGCGGCGTCTCGACCGCCAGGCGCCAGCGCAGCCAGGCGGCGCTCGCGCCACCCACCGCCAGCACCAGCGTCAGCGCGCATCCATAGGCGAACAGCGTGCGGCGTGTGCGCAAGCCTTCGCGGTAACTGCGCGGGATCATGTCCACGTCAGCCATGCTCCACTCCTCGTAATGCGAGTCCCGCAGCCAGCGCGATCCCGTGCATCTGTTCGGACGGGCGCTCCTTGGCGCCGGCAAAGGCCGCGAACGGATCGAGCACCTCAACCGGCAGCTGCACCAGCTGGGCAATGCGCTGCGGGATGTTGGCGTAGCGCGCCACGCTGCCGTTCAGGTAGACCCGGCTTACCGTGCTGCCGCGCGTGCGCGAGGCCACGTACACCTGGGTCCGCACCAGCTCTTCGGCCAGCGCCGCGAATTCCGGATGCAGGATCTCGCGGATGGTGCGGCCCATGTCCGGCGCGCCGGCCTGCAGTTCGTGGCCGGCGGCGGTGCTGCCCGTGCCGTGCTGGCGCAGCAGCGCGAGCGCGGTGCCGGCGTCCAGGCCGAGGGTCTTGGCGACCTTGTCCACCAGCGTCGCTTCGCCCAGTTCGATTTCTCGGTCAAGCATCAGGCGCCGGCCCCAGATCACGGTCAGGTAGCTGCGCGTGCTGCCGAAATTGATCAACAGGACGGACTGGCCGAAATCCTCCTTGTGCATGGCCGCCATCAGGCGGGCGATGGCGGCCGGGCCGATGTCGAGCGCCACCGGATCCAGGCCGGCGCCGCGCAGCGCCTCCAGGTAGGACACGACGGAGGCAGAGGGTGCGACCGCGGCCAGCACCTGCTTCTCGGTTCCCGTGTCCGCGCCGCGCACCTGGTAGTAATCGACCACCGATTCCGATGCGCTGGCCCCGAGCTGTTCGCGCACCGCGCGCGCCACCGCCTGCTGTTCGTTCTGGCCGGCCGGTACGTTGACGGTGAGCGGCAGGATGCGCACGTCGGTGGGCGCCAGCGCGCCAACCATGCGCCGTCCGGAGAAGGGGGCGGCCGCCAGTGCGCCGCGCACGAAGGCGCGCAGCGCGCGCGGATCGGCCAGCAGGCGCGCGCGTTCGACCGGGTAGAGCAGCGACACGGCCGCGCGCACCCTGGCGCCGCCGGGGACGGATTCGACCTGCATCATGTTCAGGCTCTCGCCGGCGAAATCGACGCCGATCGGCAGGGCCGGTGCACTGCGCGCCGCCAGGCGTGCGAATACGCCACGGACTGCGCTCATGTCGATGCGTGCGTTCATGCTGCCACCTCCGGCGCCGCGCCGATACGCATGCCGTTGCCGCCGGCGCGCTTGGTCTCGTACAGCAGCTCGTCGGCCAGGGGGTAGGCGGCATCGAAAGCGGGGCAGGCGCGCTCGGGCAGGCGCACCAGGCCGAGGCTGACGGTGACCTTGGCCCCAATCGGCAGCGGCACCCGCATGCGGTCCTGCACCGAGGCCAGCATGCGTGCGGCCCGTTCCGGCACGCCGTCGCCGCACATCAGCAGTGCGAATTCGTCGCCGCCCAGGCGCGCCAGGTGCTCGTCGGCGGACAGTTGGCCAAAGGCCGCGTGTACCGCGCGCAGCACCTCGTCGCCGGTGGCGTGGCCGAAGCTGTCGTTGATCGACTTGAAGCGGTCGATGTCGAACAGGCCGAACCAGCTGGGCAGGCCGGCGGCCTGGTGCCGCGCCACCACGCCGGCGAAGGCGGCTTCGAGGTGGCGCCGGTTCCAGGAGCCGGTCAGGTGATCGCGGTTCGCCAGTTCGGTCAGCTCGCGCTGCGCCCGTTCCAGCTCGAAGCGCAGCGCCAGGTCGTGCTTGCGCAGGCCGAGGGCGCGGCCGACCAGCGCCAGCGAGATCATGGCCGCGATCAGCATCAGGCATTGCAGCACCCACAGGTCGAGTGCGGCGAAACGGTAGCTGCTGAGCCATGTGGATGCCGTGAACATCAGGTAGATCGCCCCCAGGGTCATGGCGGCCTCGCGCACGCCCCAGGGCACCACCGGCACCAGCATGATCAGCACTGCCACGCTCAGCAGCAGGATGGTGTGCAACTGGCCGACGCGCTGGGCCAGCAGCACCAGCGCCGAACCGCATACGATCAGGAGCAGCATCGCCAGCAGGTACAGGGCGCGCAGCTGTTCCACCCGCGCGCTGGAGACATAGATGTGCAGCGCGAGCGCGCTCAACACCGAGTAGGTGTAGGTGTAGCCGGTGCCGAGATTGAACACCGCAGACACGGTCGCCGCCAGCAGCAGGAACAGCAGCGCCACGAGGCTCAGCAGGGCGACGCCGCGTCGCGTTTCGCCGGCGATGACGGGCGCGGCATAAGCGGACAGCTCGGGCGCGCCGAAGCTGGTGCAGGACCACACGGTGGATAGTTCGCCAACAATCGTTTCGGTATGCTTTCTCATCGCTTTCGATTTGTTGAAAAGCTCATTTGCAGCGCAGGTGGTAGGACACATCCATGCGCGGGCCGTTGTTAATCGCGTTGATGCTGTTGAAGCGTGATTCGTTCAGGCCGCGGGGCTTGAACAGCACCCCGAAATTCGCCAGCTCGCCGCTGCGCCAGCGCCGCACCAGCGGGCCGATGTCCCAGCGGTAAAACCGGTTGGTGCCCGCGATCGCCGTGGTGAATTCCGGCCGTGATTCGTAGCTGCCGCCCGGGCTGGTAGTCCATGGCGAATTCCAGGTAGCGCTGCCGTCCGCCCAGCCGCGCGTGACCGCATGGACCGCCAGTTCACGCACCGTTTGCACAGAGTTAGAGCTGTTCAGGTAGAGCCATAGCGTGGCCTTGGTCACCCGCGAGTCGTTTGGCAAGCTCGACAGGGATACGCTCAGCAGTGGATGAGCCTTGCCGTCGGTCGCTTCCAGAAAATGGTCGCCGCCTCCATTGGAACTGGCCGGAGCGTCGCTGTTGATCCAGGTATCTCTGAACTCGCTGTCTGGCAGCACCGTGTCGTACTGGCGCGTGCGGTCGTAGAACACCATCTTGTCGCGTGTGATGCTGCTGACCGTGCCGCGTGCGGAGGTAGCCGTCACCGTGGCCTTGAATTCATCCTTCTTAACCGTGATGTCGTCGACGCTAGCCGTACCTGCCACCCCGGGCAGTCGCACATTGCTGAAACGCCGCTCGCTGTCGCAGTTGATTTTCTCGTTCTGCCACTTGGCCAGGCGCAGTCCAGCTTCCGCCAGGTAGCGCGTCGCCTCGATGTCGTACTGGGCATCGACGGCGGAGGCGTCGTCGGCGCCGCCGCGCGTCATGGCATAGGCCAGCGCGCCCATGACCGACAGCGCCAGTGCGACTGGCAACAGCAGCAGACCGTGCTGGCGCTTCATTTGCTTGGCCCGCCCATGCGTATGGCGATGCTGCCCTGTGCCGCTTCGGCATCCTGTTCCAGCCGCAGCGTGGCCTCGATGATGGTCGCGTCGAGGCCGACCGTGCGGGCGCTGACGCCGAAGCTGGCGACCGATTCGGCCACCACGTTGTCGACGCCGTCGCGCACCTCGATCAGCTGCTTGTTCGCATTGACACGGAAGCGCGACTTGTCGAACCAGGGGCCCGAGTCTGCCTGCACCGTATTCTGAGGCGCCAGTACCTTGCGAGGCGTGTCCCTGGCAGCGCTGGAGATGCGCTCCAGCGCAAAACGCAGATCCTGGCGGAGTGTTGCGCGGCTGTTGTTCTGTACCCCGGCCCGCAAGCTGGTATCGAGCATGCCGGCCAGCGGTCCGATCACTAGCGCGGCGATCACGAGTGCCATCAGGAGCTCGATCAGGGTGACACCGTCCTGGCGGGGGAGTCGTCGCAGCGTCATCGGTCCACCAGGGTCGTCAGGGGATACGCGCCGTCGGTGCCGGACACGGTCACGATCAGCAACGTATCCTCGGCCGGATCGCCGGCTGCCAGCACCTGGCCGGTGGCGCCGCCGTAGTAGTGCACGTATTTGGAAATATAGACGTTACGTGGACCGCATTCACCGCCAGGCGCCGGATCGGCCGCCAGCGAATAGCTGGACGGCGTGGTGGGTCCCTGGATTGCCTTCCACAGGTTGTCGTAGGATTCAGCTGCCACCGTTTCCATCGTGTTCTTCACGCAGCGTAGTTCGCGCGCCTGCACGGCGCCAGCTTCGGTGGCGCGCAGCCCGCTGCGGATCGCGTCGGCGGCAGGCACCGCGCAGATTGCGAGCAGCACCAGCGCCACCATCACCTCAATATAGGAAAGGCCGGCTGCTGGCGCACGCATATCAGAACACCCGTCCGGTGACGCGCGCGACCGCCACGCTGCGCTGGACCTTCCCTTGGGCCAGCACTACCTTGCCGTCCACTTCGAGCAGGTCGCCTGCGGGAACGCCGGCATTGAAACTCGCAGGGGCGCCATCAGGGCGGAAGGAAATGGTGTTGGTCACGGGACGCGTCTTGTATTTGAAGTCGGCGCTTGCCAGCTGGCCGACAGGCCGCAGGCTGATCTCGTACTCAGCTTTGCTCGTCGGATGGAACACCTTGTTGACCGTATCCTGCTCACCGGCGGCGTTCAGGCGGTATACCAGCAGCGATTGTGCAGCCACGTTGAAGCGGACCACATGCCAGGTGCCGGTGCGGACCGCTTCGCGCTGGGCGAAGCGGATCGCCCGGGTCACTTCCCCAGCGGCGCTGTCGACCGCGAAGGAACTGGCCGGTGAAGCGCTGGATACCGCGATCGATGCAGCCAGCGCCAGTACGGCTACCGTTACCAGCATTTCCGCCAGCGTGAAACCTGCAGGGCGGTACAGGCATGCCCGCGGCGTGGCCATGGGCTGGTGCTTAGTGGGTGTTGAACGCCCGCTGGTTACGATCCAGTTCGACGCTGTTCATCTCGAAGCGTCCGTTCGTGTTGCTGTAGCGCCAGCCAGGGGCGTCCGTGGCTGCAGTCAGCGTACCGAGCGGCGTATTAACGACAAGAACGTCATCGCCAGCGTCTACTGCGGCGCCCACAGCCGGTGGGGTGATGGCGTCGCGCGGAATCGCACGCAGGTAGGGGCCGAAATTGAAACCGGGCGCCTGTACGCTGCAGGTTTGCCCTGCGCGATTCGAGTGCATCGTCAACTGTTCGCGGAAGGCGTCTTCGGAATTGATGGCACCCGTGCCGGCAGTACCACCCACGCAGAGGGCGCCGGCACCCGAAGAGGCAACCACGCTGGGATAGGTATTGTCGTGCTGCACCCGATACAGCTCGATCGCCGAACGGACGGTATTCAGGTTGGCGTCCAGTGCAGCATCGGCGGCTTCGTCCGTACTGTTACCGAACTGCGGGATCGCAATTGCCGCCATGATGGCAATGATGATCACCACAATCAACAGCTCGATCAGGGTAAAACCTTTGGCAGCGAATTGGCGGAAAGTCGTCGTTTTCATGATGATCACAAATTAGAAAGAAAGGCAATTGCCCTTTAGAAAGTCACTTGAGGTTAGCATGAACCTTCAGCAATGTATATTTCTGAAAGCCATCCTGTTATGAGTGTGGCGTAATTACCGCGTGCTCATCTTGAATATTGGCAAGATAATTGAACTGACGATAGTGCCGACTAATACACCCATAACCAACAACATTACTGGTTCGGCAAGTTTGGCCAAACGGTTCAGCTGACGCGTCAGATCGCGCTCGTAAAAATCCGCTACCCGCCCCATTACGCGCCCCAATGAACCGGTCTGTTCGCCCGTGGCGACCATCTGCTTCACATTCACGGGAACCAGCGGGCTGTCGGCGAAGCCGGCCGCGATGCCGCGGCCCTCGGTGACCTGGATTTCGAGGACGCCGATAAAACGCTGGAACTCCAGATTCGGCACCACGTTGCGGCAGGCTGCCAGCGTGGCCATGATGGTGACGCCGCGCTCGAGCGACGCGCCCATCACCCGCATCAGGCGCTCGAGGTAGATCTTGATGAAGATGTCCTTCACGAAGGGAATCCGCAGCTTCAGACGGTCCAGCGCGGCTTGCCCGGCCGGCTGCATCGCGGCCGCCACACCCAGCACCAGCAGCACGATCGCGCCTGCCAGCAGCTTGCCGCCATGCGCCAGCAGCACTTCGCTGACGACCATTAGGACCTTCGTCGTCGCAGGCAGCTTGTGATAGATCCCCGAAAACATCGGCGCGAACTTCGGGAATACGTACATCAGAATGAAAATCACGACCACGACCGAGAACACCAGCAGGAAGGCGGGGTAGGACAGGGCCGAGACGATGGTGGTGCGCAGCCGTTCCTGTTTCTCGTCCATCTCCACCAGCTGCGCCAGCACCTCGGGCAGGAAGCCGCCGGCCTCGCTGGCGCCGACCAGGTTCACGTAGGTCAGGGGGAATAGCTGCGGATGCCGCGCCAGCGCCTCGGAAAAGCGCTGGCCGCCGACGATGGCCTCGGCCATGTCGCCGATGATGGCGGCCACCGCCGGCCGGGCGGCCTGCTCCTGCAGGGAGCGCAGCGCCGCGTGGAGCGGCACCCCGGTTTCCAGCAGCAGCGCCAGGCGCTCGGTGAACAGCATGCGGTCGGCGCTGCCGACCCTGGCCTGGCCGAAGGCCGGCGCCTTGCGCACGCGCCGCGCGATTCCCGCCGCAGGCGCGGTTTTGGCCACCGGTTCCAGCTCGTCCCAGTCAAGCGCCATGCTTTATCCCATTACAGCGAGTGCACCACCCGCGCGATTTCCTCGGGCGTGGTGTGGCCAGCAAAAGCGCGCTGCATGCCGTCGGCGTAGAGGTCGTGGTGTCCCTGCGCGGCGACGTGGCGCGCCATCTCGTCCTTGCTGGTGTTGGAGACGATCATGCGCTGCAGGTCGGCCCCCACTTCCAGCAGCTCATAGATGCCGAGCCGTCCCTTGTAGCCGGAGTCGTAGCAGGACGGGCAGCCGCGTCCGCGCATCAGTTTCAGGTTGCCTTCGCCTTTCCAGCCATAGGCGGTGGCGGTGGCCGGCGGCACCAGGGAGCCGGTCTTGCAGGAAGGGCAGACGCGGCGCACCAGGCGCTGCGCCATCACGCCGATCAGCGCCGAGGACAGCAGGTAGGGCTCGACGCCCATCTCGACCAGGCGCGCCACCGCGCCCAGGGTGTCGTTGGTGTGCAGGGTGGTGAGAACCAGGTGGCCGGTCAGCGCCGCCTGCACTGCGATTTCCGCCGTCTGGCGGTCGCGGATCTCGCCGACCATGATGATGTCCGGGTCCTGGCGCAGCACGTGCTTCAGGATCTTCGGGAAGGTGAGGCCGATCGCATCGTTGACCTGGTTCTGGTTGATGATGTCGAGCTGGTATTCGACCGGGTCCTCGATCGTGACGATGTTCTTTTCGATGCTCTTGAGGTAGCTGATCGCCGCGTACAGGCTGGTGGTCTTGCCGCTGCCGGTGGGCCCGGTGACCAGGATCAGACCGTGGCTGCGTCCGAGCAGGCGCTTGAAGGCGCCTGCGGCATTGTCGTTCATGCCCAGCTTGTCAACGTCGAGGATCGACTGGTTCTTGTCGAGCACCCGCAGCACCACCTTTTCGCCGTAGATGCCGGGCAGAGAGGAAAAGCGCAGGTCGACCGTGCGGCCCTGGGTCACGACCTGGATGCGGCCGTCCTGCGGCAGGCGCCGTTCGGCGATGTCGAGGTTGGCCATCACCTTCAGGCGCGACACGATGGCCGGATGCAGTTCGAGGCGCGGCGACATCACTTCGTACAGCACGCCATCGATGCGCAGGCGCACGCGCGCCTTGTTGCGCGAGATTTCGATGTGGATGTCGCTGGCGTGGTCGTGGATGGCGCGCTGGATCACCGCGTTGACCAGGTTGATCACCGGGCTGGCGCCGGCCATCTCGTCGATCGCCGTGTAGTCGTCCGGCATCTGGTTTTCCACCAGCTCCAGGTCGTCGGCGGTGCTGTGCACGAAGTCGGGCAGGGTGCCGCCGTAGGCGTCGTTGCGCACCCGTTCGATGTCGGCCGGCGCTGCCATCGCCACCCGCACGCGGCAGCCGGTGCGGGCGCGGATCTCGTCGATGCTGTGCACCGCCTGCGGATCGGCGGTGGCGATGGTGAGCGTATTCGACACCAGGAACAGCGGCAGCACGCCGAGGCGGCGCGCCACCTCGCGGTCCAGCACCGACACTGCCGCCGGGTCGTACAGGCCGGCGCGCAGGCCCACGAAGGGCACGCCGAGCTGCTCGGCCAGGGCCTGGAACAGCGCGGCTTCGGGCAGCCACTTCTTCTCGACCATGATCAGACCCATGCGCTTGCCGGTCTGCTCCTGCAGGCGCTTGGCTTCGTCCACCTGGGCTGCGCTCACGAGGCCCCGCTCGACCAGGATGTCGCCCAGCTTGGCCTGGCCCTGGCGCAGCCGGACCGGCGCCGGCGGCGCGTCGTACAGCGCCACCTGGTCGGTCAGGCCGGTGACGTCCAGCACGTCCTGCAGCAGCGGGCTGGGATAGGCCAGCTTGAGCCAACCGCCCAGCGCGGCCAGGCGCTCGGCGCTGCTGGCAATGAGCTCCAATGCGCGGCCGGACAGCAGCGCCACCTTGCCCAGGTCGATGACGATCGTGACCTGGTGCTGCGCGATGCAGGCCGCCAGCGCCGCCTCGAGCGCCGCCACCGCCTCGAGCGACACCAGCGCCATGGTCGGCGCCAGGTAGGTCATCGAGCCGATGCGGCTGCGGGTAACGGCGTTGTCGGCGGCTTCGTCGCGCATCTCAGGCTACCGCTGCGGCGCGCTCGCGCTGGATGTTGAAGCGTGCGATCCATTCCGGTTCGAGCGCGCAGATCTGTTCCAGCACGCGCACCACCGACGGGTCGAGCTGGACGCCGGACACGCGCGCGATCTCGGTCATCGCCACTTCGTGGCTGCGTCCGGCGCGATAGGCGCGCGAGCTGGTGATCGAGTCATAGGTGTCGGCCACCGCGATGATGCGCGCCAGCAGCGGGATGTCGGTACCCTGCAGCCCATGCGGGTAGCCGGTGCCGTCCCATTTTTCCTGGTGGTGGCGGGCGCCCGGCACCGCGCCCTTGAGGCGGTCGATGTGGCGCAGGATCTCGTAGCTGCGCTCGGGGTGCACCATGATGAAAGTGTATTCGTCGGCCGTCAGGCGGCCCGGTTTGCACAGCACCGCATCGGGGATGCCGATCTTGCCGACGTCGTGCAGGAGCGAACCCCAGAACAGGTCGTCGGTGTCGCGGCTGGACAGCCCCATGGCGGCGCCGATCTGCATCGAGATGTAGTGCACGCGCTCGGAATGGCCGCGCGTGTAGGGGTCTTTCGCTTCCACCGCTTCGATCAGGGCATTCGCCATCTGCTCGTTGAAGCGGCTGGTCTCGGTCAGCATGCCGTACATGCGCGACAGGCTGGAGAGCTGATTCGCCAGCAGTTCGCCGAGCTTGCGGTCGCTGTTCGAGAAATCGGGCTTGGCCAAGTGGTTGGCCAGCACCAGGATCGCCACCACGTTGCGGTTGTGGATCACCGGACAGCACAGCAGTTTATAGGGCAGGTCGGTGAAGATGTAGGCGCGGCGCGGGTCGCCCGTTTCGTTGATCACGATCGGCGCGCGCGAGGAATGCGCGAAGCGGTACAGGTCCCCGCGCATCTCGACCAGCACCAGATCCAGGTTGTGGATCGGCGCCGACAGATTGGTCGCGTGCACGCACAGGTTCTCGCCCGGCTTTACGAAGGCGGCGACGTCGCAGTCCATGTGCACGGCCCAGCTTTGCAGCAGGCGCTGGAACAGGTCGACGCCCGGTTCCAACTGCTGCACCTGCTTGTCGATGGCGTACACCAGGTGCAGCTCTTCGTAGCGTTCGGACAGCTCGAGCGCCATGGCGTCGAGTTCGACCTTGGACGCGATGTCGTCGGCGATGCCGGCAGCGATGTCCTCGAGCGTCTCGGCCAGCAGGTCCCAACCGCTGTCCGGTTCCGTGCTTGCGACCCGTATCGCCAGGAAGCCATGCGAGCGCACCGGCAGGTAGAGTAGGGTGGCGTCTGGCGCATCATGGCGCTGCATGCCGTCGCCGACGCAGGACCAGGCAAAGCCGCTTTCCGCCAGCGCCGCCAGCCAGGACGCGATACTTGACCCCGACACGCTGCTCCAGGCGACGGCGCCGCCGATCCCGACGACGGCCAGGTCGTAGTCGGCGCCGGTGACGCGGCGCAGCCAGCGCGCATAGCGGGTGTAATCGAGCTCGCTCAGGGTATCAGCTTGCATGCTGGGTCTCCGGCCCGCTCCCGCGGGCATTGAAATGGTCGGCCAGTCGCGCCACCAGCTGGCGCGGGCTCAGGGGCTTTTCCAGGAATTCGACGTTCGCCAGGGAGCGCACCCAGGTGCGCTCGTCGGCCGCGGTCATCGAGGTCATCACCAGGATCGGGAAGTGCTCGCCGGGCCAGCGCTCGCGCACCGCGCGGCACAGGTCGCGCCCGTTCATGCCCGCCATCTGGATGTCGCTGATCAGGGCGTCCGGGCGGCTGTCCGCCATCAGCGCCAGCGCTTCAAGGCCGTCGGCGGCGGAGAGGACGCGGTAGCCTTCGCGCTCCAGCATCAGGCGCAGCACGCGGATCACGTGCGCTTCGTCGTCGACGATCAGGATGCTGCGCTTGCTCATAGGACGTTGGCGCTTTCGGCGAGCGAAGGCATCTTTTTGAGGTGGATGGAGAAGGTGCTGCCCTGGCCCGGCTGGCTTTCCAGGGTCAGGCGGCCGTGGTGCAGTTCGACGATCTGGTTGGCCAGGTACAGGCCCAGGCCATGGCCGCCGCGCTGGCTAGGGCCGGTCTCGCGCACGCGGTAGAACTTCTCGGTCACGCGCGCCTGGTCTTCCAGCGCCATGCCGATGCCGGTGTCGCGCACCGTGATCACCACGTCGCTGTCGCCCTCTTCGGCCGCCAGCACCACGCTGCCGCCGGCGTCGTTGTACTTGATCGCATTGCCGACCAGGTTGTTGAGCGCGATGCGGAACAGGTCCTTGTCGATCGAGACCGCCGGGATATCCTGCGGTACCTGCAGCTCGAGCTTGACCTTCTTCTGCTGGGCGCGCGGCTGCGCCTGCAGCCAGGTGTCGTGCAGCAGCTCGTGCAGCTTGACGCGGTGGCGCTCGGGGCGCACATTGCCCATCTCGAGCTTGCTCACGTTGAGCAGGTTGTTCACGAGCGAAGTCATGCGTTCGATCTGGTCCTGCACCACATTGACCGCCTCGATGCGCTGGTCCGGTCCGGTCGCCGGGTCGGCCAGCAGCTCGCCGTACATCGACAGCACGTTGAGCGGCGACTTCAGTTCGTGCGAGACGTGGGCGACGAAGTCGTTGCCGGCGGCGCGCGCCAGGTGTTCGGCGGTGACGTCGCGCAGCACTACCAGCGAGCCGAAGGAGACGGCGCCGCCGGCAGCATGCAGCGGCGATACGCTGGCGTGCAGGCGCTTGTCCGGCACCCGCACCGGCGTGAATTCGAAACTCAGGGGACGCCGCGTATCGGCGGCGCCGCTGCGCAGGCGCTGCAGCACGGCGCGCAATTCGGCGTCCTCGCACCAGGTGTCGACCGGCTGGGTCAGCACCGCGGTCACCGGCACGCCCAGCAGCGGCTCGAGCTTGGCAGTGGCGAAGGTGATGTCGCCGCCCGGATCGAGCGCCAGCAGGCCGTCCGGCTGGCAGTGCAGCATGGCCTGCATCTTGTTGGTCGTGTATTCGAGCAGGCGGCCGCTGGCCAGGTTGGCCACGCTGGATTCCTCCAGTTCGCGGATGCGGCGTCCGGCCTGGTCCAGATAGCTGTTCAGTTCCAGCGCGAGCCCTTTCACGTCCTGTTCGCGGGTGGCCGGGAGCGCAGCGGCGCCCTGGCTGCCGCCAAGGCTGTGCAGCTGTTCGCCGAGTTTCGCCAGTGGCGCCATCTCGCGCTTGATGACCAGGTAGATCAGAGGCACCAGCAGGAACACGGCCAGCGCCACCAGGCCGTAGAAGGGCAGGTCTTTCAGGCCGTCGGCGATGCGCGGCTCATAGTAGCCGATGCGGATCTGCAGGCGTGCGCCGTCGGGATCGGCCACGGGGCCATGGAATTCACGCACGGAAGCGGGCATGTCTTGGGTGGGCGCGAGCACGCGTTCGGAGAAGCCGGACAGGGCCATCGGGACGGCGGGCGGCACCAGCACGCCCGGTCCGGCCACTTCGGCCAGGTTGCGCCCGCCGGCGTCGGTGACGGCGGCATAGGCGAAGTCGCGCCGGCCGCCGTTGGCCAGGACCGAATCGAGTACGCCGTACTGCCCCGCGCGCGGCACCAGCACCGTGGCCGGCAGCGCCGACAATGAGCGGATGGTGGCCAGGCCCTGCACGCGCAGCTGCGCGGCTGCATCTGCCTGCTGGCGCTGCAGCAGCATGGCCACGATCAGGGCGATCACTGCCAGCGAGGAGACGACAAGGATGATGCCGATCCGGTTGTTTTTCATCGTTGTAATCCGGTTAGCCCACGACAGCGGCTCGCTTGTGAGCTACAGACTATAGTTTAAGGATTTCTTGGAAGCAAGTAACATTCGCAAGCCTCCAACGAGTGTTGGTTTTTATCCATGAGCGGGCGTCGTTGGCGGGCGCGCGTCCGGGCGCCGGCGCGCTATATTGGCAACCTGTGACAAAAACTGGACAAACCGACAAGCAATGAGCCAAGCCCGCCACGATCCACCCGACGATGACAATGACACCGGCGACGATGCCTTCCTCGAGCGCGAGCTCGATTTCCCGGAACGCGGCATCGAACTGGTCAAGATGGAAGGCCGCGTCTTCCTGCGTTTCTCGGGCGAGGTGCGCTACGAGGGCCTGCGCGTGCCCTACCGCCTGGTGCCTTCGCGCGGCGTGCTGGCCAAGCCGAGCAAGTGGCGCAAGATGGACATGCTGGCGCGGCGCGACCTGCTGGCCGAGCGCGCGACCCCGGACGCCATCGAGCAGCTGCAGACCGAGGCCGAGGACTTCGTGCGCGACATCGCGGAACAGGCCGACGATTTCGGCTGGGATCCGATGCTGTTCCTGCACGTGCTCGACGAGCTGGAAACCTCGGAGCCGGCCGACTACGTGTTCCAGCGTATCTCGCAGCGCCTGACCCACGCGGTCGAGCGCGAACAGGAAGAGCGCCACGCCGCGCGCACCAAGGAAAGCATCAACCTGGCCGAGTACCCGGAATCATTCGAGGTGGCCAGCCGTATGCAGCGCAAGTTCATCGCCCTGCTCGGGCCCACCAACTCGGGCAAGACCCACCGCGCGATGGAAGCCCTGGCCAAGGCCGCGAGCGGGGTCTATCTGGCGCCGCTGCGCCTGCTGGCGCTGGAAAACTACGAGCGCCTGCAGGAGGCGCGCCCGCACGGTAAAGAGATCAAGGTCAGCCTGATCACCGGCGAGGAGCGCCGCGTGGCCGAAGGCGCGACCCATGTCGCCAGCACGGTCGAGATGCTGGATACGAAGACGCCGGTCGAGGTGGCGGTGATCGACGAGATCCAGATGCTGGCCGACCGCGACCGTGGCGCCGCCTGGACCGCGGCCGTGTGCGGCGCGCCCGCGTCCACCGTGTTCCTGGTCGGGGCGCCCGAAGCGCGCCGCGCGATCGAGGCGCTGGCCGAACGGCTCGAGGTGCCGCTGGAAGTCCATGTCCTGAAACGCATGGCGCCGCTGGCGATGGAGCCCTCGGCGGTGCGCAAACTCGGCAACCTGCGGCGCGGCGACGCCGTCATCGCCTTCTCGCGCCGCGAGGTCTTGATGTGGCGCGACATGATCACCGAGAAGGGCCTGTCGGTGGCCACCGTGTACGGCAACCTGTCGCCGGAAGTGCGGCGCGCCCAGGCCGAGCGCTTCCGCGAGGGGCAGGCCGACATCGTGGTCGGCACCGACGCGCTGGCGATGGGCCTGAACATGCCGATCGCGCGCATCGTGATGACGACCACGGTCAAGTACAACGGCGTCGAGGAAGAAGAGATCTCGGCCGCGCTGGCCAAGCAGATCGCCGGCCGCGCCGGGCGCTACGGCGTGCACGAAGAGGGTTTTGTCGCCGGCTACGATGAGGACACGCACCAGGTGATGCGTTCCCTGATGAAGGAGAAGATTCCGCCGGTACCAGCGACCGGCTTCGCGGTGGCGCCTTCGCTGGAGCAGCTGCACCGCATCTCCTCGGTAACGGGCGAGACCTCGCTGGTCAAGCTCCTGCGCCGTTTTGTCCACAACATCGACGTCCCGGACGGCTTCTTCTACCCGCGCATCACGGAAGAGCAGAACGAGCGCGCCGAATGGCTGGACACGCTGCCGCTGTCGGTGGCGGAAAAGTTCATGCTGTCGCTGGTGCCGATTTCGGCCAGGGTGCCCGTGCTGCAAAGCGCCTGGGAGCATTGGGCTCTGTCCCTGGCCAAGAAAAAGATCTGCAAGCTGACGCCGCCTACCCAGGAGATGTATTACATGAACCTGCAGGAGGTCGAAGACACCTGCCGCATGTACTCGGCCTACGCCTGGCTGGGCTACCGCGAGCCGGAACACTTCCCCAGCATCGAGCTGGCGCAGCAGCTGGCGCGCGAAGCTTCGGAAAGGGTGGACGCAATGCTTCAGCAGCAGAATTCGGCGGCACGGCAGCGCGGCGGCAGCGGCGGACGCAGTAGCGGCGGCAAGCGGCGGCGCTGAGGAGGCGCTCAGCACGATCCGGGTACACGGTGTACGATCCCGCTTTTATCAGTAAAGCGACATCACCGTGAACCCGAAATACACCCCAGAATCCTTCAACGCATTCGGCAAATCCTTCTTGCCTGGCCACCTCGGCATCGAGATCACTGAGGTTTCCGAAGGGCGCGTCTGCGCCGAACTCCCGATCACGCCCCAGCTGCTGGCGCCGAACGGCTACCTGCATGCCGGCAGCGTGGTCACGCTGGCCGACACCGCGGCCGGCTACGCCTGCGTCGCCCACCTGCCGGAAGGCGCGCAGAACTTCACCACGATCGAACTGAAATCGAACCACCTCGGCACCGCGCGCCAGGGCACGATCACCGTCGTGGCGACCGCCGCGCACCTCGGGCGCACGACGCAGGTATGGGATGCGACGGTGACGGACAAGGACAATGGCAAGACCATCGCCCTGTTCCGCTGCACGCAAATGATTTTGTACCCGAAAGCTTAAGAAGTCAGCTCTTTCTCGAGCAGCTTGTGCAGTTCGGGGAAGGGTGGCTCGCCCAGGTAGCGCTTGATGATCTTGCCGTTCTTGTCGATGACAAAGGTGGTCGGCGTCATTTTGACGTCGCCGAACTGCTTGGCGATGTCACCGGCCGAGTCGAGCGCCACCTTGAACGGCAGCTTGTGGGCCTCGGTGAAGTTCAGCACGTAGTTGGGCGGGTCGTACTGCATCGCCACCGCGATGAACTCCAGTCCCTGGCCCTTGTACTTGTTGTAGGTCTCGACCATCTGCGGCATCTCCTTGACGCAAGTGCGACAGTCGGTCGCCCAGAAATTCACCATCACCACCTTGCCGCGCAGGGACTCGGTAGAGATCTTGTCGCCGCTGATACTGATGAAGGTGACGTTCGGGGCGCCGCTGTTGAACGAGGCGTAGCCGATGCCGGCCAGCGCCAGCACCACCGCGCAGGCGGCGAAGGGCTTGATCCAGGGACGGGAAGGTGTGGAAGCGGTCATGGCGAAAGCTGAAAAGAAAACGGCAGGACCGCAGTCCTGCCGTTGAAGCTTAACTCTGGGCCGGGGCAGCCTGGTTGGCGCGCGGGTCTTCTTCGGCGATGTACTCGAAGATCTTCACCACGCGGGTCACGCCCGACACGCCTTTCGCGACGTCGGCCGCGACATTGCCTTCGCGCGGAGTCACGAGACCCTGCAGGTAGACCACGCCACGCTCGGTGGTGACTTTCACCGAGGTGGCCGAGATGGTCTTCTTGTCGACCAGGCTGGCCTTGACCTTGGTGGTGATCAGGGCGTCGCTAGAACGCGAGGTGTAGCTCGACGGGCCGGCGATTTCCAGCTCGTTGATCACCGAGACCACGTTGTCGATCGCGCGCACTTCGCGCTCGGCCGCCTGCTTCATGGCTTCGTCGCGCACTTCGCCGGTCAGCAGCACCTTGCGGTTGTAGCTGGTGACGTTGATGTGGCCATTCTCGCCGGTGAGCTGCTGCATCTTGATCTCTGCCTTGACGTTGATCGACTTGTCCTCGGTCTGCATGCCGAGGGTGCGGCGGTCGTTGGCCGACAGCGCTGCAGTGGCGACGCCACCCACTGCCATGGCCACGCAGCCCGACAGCGAAGCCGCCAATGCGGTGCCCAGTACGATTTTCGACAGCAGGCCGGCCAGCGGGCGCGTTTTCATCATTCCTCTTCTCCTCCGAACAGTGCGACGTCGATGCCGTCGCAGATGCAGTGAATCGCGCACAGGTGGACTTCCTGGATGCGCGCAGTGCGTGCGTGGGGCACGTTGATATGGATGTCGGCGTCGGTCAGCATCTTTGCCAGCGCGCCGCCGTCCTTGCCGGTGAAGGCGACGATGCGCATCTCGCGCTCCAGCGCCGCCTCGACCGCGGCCAGCACGTTGGCCGAATTACCGGAAGTCGAGATGGCCAGCAGGATGTCGCCGGCCTGGCCGAAGGCCTGGACCTGCTTCGAGAAGATCTCCCGGAAGCTGTAGTCGTTGCCGACCGCCGTCATGATCGACGTGTCGGTGGTCAGCGCGATGGCCGGCAGCGGGAAGCGCTCGCGCTCGAAGCGACCGACGAGCTCGGCAGCAAAGTGCTGGCAGTCGGCGGCGGAACCGCCGTTGCCGCAGGCCAGGATCTTGTTGCCGTTGGACAGGGCATGGAACATCAGTTCCACGGCCTGCGAAATGGGTTGGGCCAGGCTTGGCGCCGACTTCATCTTGAGATCGGCGCTCTCCTGGAAGTGAGCGAGGATGCGTTGAGTATTCATAGCCGGGGATTATAGTGTAGTAGCAACCATGGTCGGGCAACCACCGTAAAAATTGCTTACACTTCAATGGTTATCGAAATGATCAGTTAATCACATCCTGCAGCCATTCGAGCCGGTCGCCATCAATGGCAATGACGTCGAAGCGGCAGGGCGGCGTGACGGGAAAGCGCAACAGGTACACCTGCGCCGCACGCACCAGGCGGCGGATTTTTGCGGGAGTGATGCTGGCGGCCGCACCGCCGTGTTCGCTATTGGCACGCTGGCGCACCTCGACGAACACCAGGATATCGCCATCGCGCATGATCAGGTCGATTTCCCCACCCTTGCAGCGAAAATTCTCTTCGACCGGCTTCAAGCCCTGGCGTTTCAGGTAGAGCAGCGCAACCCGCTCCCAGTCGCGGCCCTGGGCCTGCCTCAGTGACAGGCGCAGCGGCCACATGTCAGCGCCCGAAGGCCACCGCTTCGAAAGCGCCGTCGCGGTAGACAGTGCCGGTCTCGACGCGGCGGAACGACGCGCCGGCGCCCGCATCCATGTTCACCGACAGGCGACCGGTCACGCCGTCGAGCTCGAACGCCGCGCCGGGACGCAGGGCCAGTTCGCGCGCGATGCGGAAGGCGTCGATGCCGAGCGCGTACAGGCGCTGCATGTCGAAGCCGTTGCTGGTGTCGCCCCAGCGCGGATAGCTCGCCACCAGCGGATGTTCCGGCTGCACCGACCAGGGCAGGTCGAGGATGCGCACCCCAGCCAGTTCCGGCGCCGAGCTGGCGGGATCGCGGCCCGGATTGATCGAAGCGGTGCCGTAGGTCGGCAGCGAGGTGCCGATGGCGCTGCGCACCTGGCGCAGCTGGACCGCGTCGAGGGCCGCGAACACCAGTTGCGGCGGATCGGCCTGCATGCGCGCGCGCAAGTCGGCGAGCGCGTTGGCGTCGACGTAGCCTTCGCTGCTGGGCAGTTCGACCACGGAATTGTTCATGCCCAGCTGGGCCCAGCGCGCCGTGAAGGCGCCCGACAGGCGCTGCTGCCATGCGGTCTTGCCGGTCAGTACGAGGGCGCGGCCACCCGGCTGTTCCGCGGCGGCCCAGTCGGCGACCTGGCGCGCTTCGTCCTCGAGCGAGAGGCCGACCACCAGCATCTGGCGCGGCAGCGGTGCATTGGTCTGCGGATGGTTGAGGGCGATGGTCGGCCTGCTCACGGCGCCGCTGGCGGCCAGCGCGGCCACGGCCGGACGCGCGAGGGGACCGACCACGATATCGTTCTCTTCGGCCGCGCGTGTGTAGGCGTCGAGCGTGGCCTGCGAGGAGTCGCCGGTGGGAATCACGTTGACGGTCACGCCTTTACGGTCGCGTTCGTAGCCGGCCAGGAAGCCGGCGCGCACCGCCTCGGCCGGTTGCGCCAAAGCCTCGGATTGCAGCGGCAGCAGCAGGGCGATGCGCGTGCCCGGCCTTCCAGGATCGCCGGCGAGCGGACGGCCCTCGGTGGGCGGCAGCACGTCGATCGGATTGGTCTGGACGGGAGCGGCCGGTGGCGGGGGCGTATAAGCGGGTTCGCCAGGCGGCGGGCTTGCTATCGGCGCGGCGGGCGCGCAAAATCCGCCCGGTACGCCGCAGCCAGTGTCGGGCGGCAAGGGTGTGCTACTACAAGCCGCAAGCAAGCCGATTGCGGCCGTCGCCAGCAGCGCCCTGATATTCTTTTTCTTCAGCATCGGAATCCTTATGACAGAACAGCAGACCATCGACATCGCCCGGCTTCCCGTCATGGGCGAAGCGGCCCAGCAGTCCTATCCTACCGCAACGCTGTATGTCGTGGCTACACCGATCGGCAACGTCACCGACATCACGCTGCGCGCATTGCACCTGCTGGCGCTCGCCGATGTCGTGGCCTGCGAGGACACGCGCAAGACCGGCGCGCTGCTGCAGCGTTTTGGCTTGAGCAAGCAGACCATCGCGGCCCACATGCACAACGAGCGCGAGGTCGCGGACAAGATCGTCGAGCGTTTGAACAGCGGCCAGCGCGTGGCCCTGGTGTCGGATGCGGGCACGCCGGCCGTGTCCGACCCGGGCGCGCGCATTGTCGACGCGGTGCGCGCAGCGGGCCTGAACGTGGTGCCGCTGCCGGGACCGTCGGCCGCGATCACGGCCCTGTCGGCAAGCGGGCTGGTGAACGACCGCTTCCACTTCGTCGGTTTCCTGCCGGCCAAATCAAAGCAGCGCGAGAGCGCGCTGGCCGAGCTGGCGCGCGAGACCTCGACCCTCGTCATCTACGAGGCGCCGCACCGCATCGTCGAGTGTGTCGAAGGCCTGATGGCGGTGTTCGAGCCGACCCGCCAGGTCGTGTTTGCGCGCGAGCTGAGCAAGATGTTCGAAGAAATTCATCGCTGCCCGCTGAGCGAGGCACGGGCCTGGGTCACGGCTGACCAGCACCGCGAACGCGGCGAGTTCGTGGTCCTGGTGCAAGGCGCGGTGCTGGAGACGGATGCGCAGGATGCAGAAGCGGAGCGTATCCTGCAGATCCTGCTGACGGAGTGCTCGGTGAAACAGGCGGCCAACCTGGCCGCGCAGATCACGGGACGCAAGAAGAACGCTCTGTATGAGCGCGCTCTGCAGATCAAGGGCGAATAAGCGCTACCATTTGCAGCCGCTGTCCTTCTTGTCCATCATGAGGAAGAGCGGCGCCAGCAAGCCTCCCGGCACGCCATCCTTGCAGTTGCGGCGCTTGGCCTTGCTGATGGCTTTCGCGAACTTCGATTCGGTTTCCAGCGGTGGCTCGGGGAATTGCGCGTTCGCGTTTCCTTCGCGGCCGAGCTTGGTCTGACTGGCCAATTGCCGCGCCGTTTGCCTGGCGGCGCCCATGTCGAACTGCGGCGCTTCGCTCGGCGCCGGCGCGTCGGCTTGCTGCACTGTAAAGGCATCGGGCGATCCTTCCTGTTCCGGTGAGGCGGGAACGGCGATGACCGGTTTCGGCGTGGACTTGCGGGTACTGCGCGGGGCGGCGGGCTCGGCACGCGGCTGGGGCGCGGACTCCGCCCGCGGCGCTGCCGGCGGTGGAGGCGGCGGCAGGATGCGTACCGCAATCGGGGCGGGCGACTCGGGCTCCGGCGGAGGCGACAGAGGCAAGGCGCCGCGGTAGGCGAGCATCAGCATCGCGTGCAGGGCCACAGACACGCCGACACCCACGAGGAAGCGCTTGTTGCCCCGTACCGCGCCAGGGTCGCCGCCGTATTCTGCTGCCAGATTCACAATGTTTCCCGCTTGATCATTGGGAAAGAATGCCACAGGCTCGCTTATTTTCCCCTTAAGCCTTGACCAAGCCACCCCAGACACGCTATGATCGTTGTCTTCGGAGTGTAGCGCAGCCCGGTAGCGCACCTGGTTTGGGACCAGGGGGTCCAAGGTTCGAATCCTTGTACTCCGACCAGTATCAAGAAAAAAGCCGACAGTGCAAACTGTCGGCTTTTTTCGTTATGGGGTCGGCACGGCCGGCTGTGCCGGCCGTGAGTGGATCAACCCGCGCGCTTGGCCAGCAGCGCATTCCCCGCCCGGCTCGCGCCTTTGCGGCCCAGCGCCTCCGAAATGAACTGTCCCGCATCCACCACCTGGTCGAGGTCGATGCCGGTCGCGATGCCCAGGCCGTTCATCAGGTAGACCACGTCCTCGGTCGCGACGTTGCCGGTCGCGCCCTTCGCGTACGGGCAGCCGCCCAGGCCGGACACCGAGGAGTGGAAGATCGCCACGCCGACTTCCATCGCCGCATAGATGTTGGCCAGCGCCTGGCCGTAGGTGTCGTGGAAGTGGCCCGACAGCTGCTGCAGCGGGAATTCGCGGCTTGCCGCCAGCATCACGGCCTGGGTCTTGCGGGCGGTCGAGACGCCGATGGTGTCGGCGATGTCGATCTCGTCGCAACCGAGGTCGCGCATGCGGCGCACCACGTCCGCCACCGCATCGAGCGGCACCTCGCCCTGGTAGGGGCAGCCGAAAGCGGTGCTGATCGAGCCGCGCAGGCGCAGGCCATTGGCCTTGGCCGCTTTCGCCACCGGTTCGAAGCGCGCGATCGATTCCGCGATCGAGCAGTTGATGTTCTTCTGCGAGAAGGCTTCCGAAGCCGAGCCGAAGATCACCACTTCATCCGCCTTGGCAGCCAAGGCCGCTTCGAAGCCCTGCATGTTTGGGGTCAGCGCCGAGTAGATGGTGCCCGGCAGGCGTTCGATGCCGGCCATGACTTCCGCGCTCGTGGCCATCTGCGGCACCCACTTGGGCGACACAAAGGACGCCGCCTCGACGTTGGCGAAGCCGGCGCGCGCCAGGCGGTTCACCAGCTCGATCTTGACCGCAGCGGACAGCGCTTCCTTCTCGTTCTGCAGGCCGTCGCGCGGCCCCACTTCGACAATCTTGACCTTCTTCGGCAGGCTGGCTTGCTCGTTCATCTCTTTAATATCCCAGATCGCGGTCGACGATGTCGTCGACGGTATGGCCGCTCTCCAGCTTCGCGATCTTGTCGGCGATCTGGAGCACGGCGTCGTGGCGCACGGTGAGCGCCGAAATATGCGGAGTGATGCTGATGCGCGGCTCGTTCCAGAACGGGTGCGGCGCCGGCAGCGGTTCGTGGCGGAACACGTCGAGCGTGGCGCCGGCGATGTGGCCGGAGCGGATCAGGGTCATCAGGTCGGGCTCGGCCAGGATGGCGCCGCGCGAGACGTTGATCAGGTAGGCGCCCTGCTGCAGCTTGCCCAGGTTGTGACGGTCGAGCAGGTTGGCCGTCTCGGGCGTGAGCGGCAGCATGCAGACCAGCACCCGGGTGCCGCGCAGGAAGGGGTCCAGGCCGTCGGCGCCGTGGAAGCACTCCACGCCGGGGATATCCTTGGGCGTGCGGCTCCAGCCGCGCACCGGGAAGCCGAACAGGCGCATCGCCTCGACCACCGGCATGCCGAGTCTGCCCAGGCCCATGATCCCGACCGCGAAGTCTTCCTTGGCGCTGAGCGGCAGCGGGTCCCAGACGCCGTGGCGCGCCTGCTGTTCGTAGTCGTCGAAGTGGCGGTAGTAGCGCAGCACGGCGTGCGCGACGTATTCGGCCATCTGCACGCCCATGCCGGCGTCGCCCAGGCGCACGATCGGTACCGGCGGCAGGGCTTCGCCCAGCTTGAGCAGGGCGTCGACGCCGGCGCCCATCAGGAAGATCGCGCGCACGTGCGCGAGCTGGTCCAGCAGGTCGGGCGTGGGACTCCACAATACCGCGTAGTCGCAGGGCGGCAGGGCGACGCCTTCCTTCCATGCGACGGTCTCCACCTGCGGCATGACGGCGGCGAATTCACGCGCCCATGGCTCGATCACGCCGTCTCCGCGGTACAGGAGTATGCGCATTTCTCCCCCTCGTTATTTTTGTATTGGTGTTACGCCGCCTTGAATGCCAAGAGCGGCGCGCCATCCGCCACCTGGTCGCCGACCTGGTACAGCACTTCTTCCACCAGGCCGTCGCTCGGTGCGGAAATGGTATGTTCCATTTTCATCGCTTCCATGATCACCAGCGGCTCGCCCTTCTTCACTTCCTTGCCCTGAGAGGCCAGCACGGCCACTACTTTACCCGGCATCGGCGCGGTCAGGCGTCCGCCCGCGGATTCGACCTCGCCCGCGTGGGCCATCGGGTCATTGTACGCCAGGGTGTAGTGACGTCCACCGGTGAATACGTGGAACAGCTCGCCGTCGCGGCGCACGCTGCCGTGCAGCGAGGTGTCGCCCAGGCGGATCGTCAGTTCCGCCCCTTCGTGGCGGACCAGTGCCAAAGGCTGGCGCTCGCCGCCCGCATCGATTTCCCAGCCATGTGCACCATAGGTAAGGCCGACCTTGTAGCCTTCAACGCCGCTGAACTCGTCGGCAAACGAGAGCGTGCGGCGGTAGGCGCTGTTCATGCGCCAGCCGCGGGCCTGGGCCCACGGATCGGCCGGATTGGTCGCGCCGCGCACGGTCTCGCCGCGGCTCAATGCCAGCGCGGCCAGGGCCAGGGCGCCCAGCGGTGCGCCGGCAGGGGCCGGGAACAGGGTGGCGCCGTTGCGTTCGATCAGGCCGGTATCCAGGTCCGCCGTCGAGAAGGCTTCGCCCTCGACCAGGCGCTTGAGGAAAGCGATGTTGGTCGCCAGGCCGACGATCTGGAACTCCGCCAGGGCCTGCGACAGGCGCGCCAGGGCCTGGTTGCGGTCCGCGCCCCAGACGATCAGCTTGGCGATCATCGGGTCGTAGAAGGGAGAAATGGCATCGCCTTCGCGCACGCCGGAGTCGACGCGCACGGCGGCCGGGTTGGTGCCGTCAGCGCCCAGCTGGAATTCGACCGCTTGCGGGGTATCCATGTGGCGCAGCGTCCCGATCGAGGGCAGGAAGCCTTTTTCCGGGTTCTCGGCGTAGACGCGGGCCTCGATCGCATGGCCGTGGATCGCCAGCTCGTGCTGCTTCTTCGGCAGCGGCTGGCCCGCGGCGACGCGCAGCTGCCACTCGACCAGGTCGGTGCCGGTGATCATTTCAGTGACCGGGTGCTCCACCTGCAGGCGGGTGTTCATCTCCATGAAGTAGAAGGAGCCGTCCTGGTTGGCGATGAATTCCACCGTGCCGGCGCCCACGTAGCCGACCGCGCGCGCGGCGTTGACGGCAGCCTCGCCCATGGCGGCGCGGCGGTCCTGGGTCATGCCGGGGGCCGGCGCTTCTTCCAGCACCTTCTGGTGGCGGCGCTGCACCGAGCAGTCGCGCTCGTGCAGGTAGACGCAGTTGCCGAGGGTGTCGGCGAACACCTGGATCTCGATGTGGCGCGGACGGATCAGGTATTTCTCGACTAGCACCTTGTCGTCGCCAAAAGAGCTGATCGCTTCGCGCTTGCACGAGGCCAGCGCGGCTTCGAAATCTTCCGAGCGCTCGACCACGCGCATCCCCTTGCCGCCGCCGCCGGCGCTGGCCTTGAGCAGCACCGGATAGCCGATGCGGTCGGCCTGTTCACGCAAGAAGCCCGGCTCCTGGTTGTCGCCGTGGTAGCCCGGCACCAAGGGAACGTTGGCGCCTTCCATCAGCTGCTTGGCGGCAGACTTGGAGCCCATCGCACGCATCGAGGAACCCGGCGGTCCGATGAAGACCAGGCCGGCGGCCTGCACCGCTTGCGCGAATTCCGCGTTCTCGGACAGGAAGCCGTAGCCGGGGTGGATCGCCTGGGCGCCGGTCGCCTTGGCCACCTCGATGATCTTCTGGCCGCGCAGGTAGCTGTCCTTGGCCGCGCTCGGGCCGATCAGGACCGCCTCATCGCAGACCGCCACGTGTTTTGAGCCCGCGTCGGCTTCCGAATACACGGCGACGGTGCGGATACCCATGCGGCGCGCGGTGGCGGCGACACGGCAGGCGATTTCGCCACGGTTGGCGATGAGGATTTTGGTGAACATGCGTTTGTCTTTCGCTTCTTCGGTTTAGGTTCATGGGCGGCCGTGTCTCCCCGGCCGCTGTAGAAAATCAGCAGCCGCAGGCAGCCTTCGGCGCCGAGTCCAGTGTCGCGGCGCGCGTCTTCAGGCCCAGCTTCTCGAGCAGCACGCGGTCGTCGTCCGCTTCCGGGTTGCCGGTGGTGAGCAGCTTGTCGCCGTAGAAGATTGAATTGGCGCCGGCCATGAAGCACATGCTCTGGACCGCTTCGCCCAGTTCGCGGCGGCCTGCCGACAGGCGCACGCGCGCCTGCGGCATGGTGATGCGCGCCACGGCGATGGTGCGCACGAATTCGATCGGGTCGAGCTTCTCGATGCCGTGCAGCGGGGTGCCTTCGACCTGCACCAGGTGGTTGACCGGCACCGATTCCGGGTACGGGTTCAGGTTGGCCAGCTGGGCGATCAGGCCGGCGCGCTGTTCGCGCGTCTCCCCCATGCCGACGATGCCGCCGCAGCAGACCTTCAGGCCGGCGCTGCGCACGCGGCCCAGCGTGTCCAGGCGGTCCTGGTATTCGCGGGTCGAGATCACGTTGTTGTAGAAGTCCGGCGCGGTGTCGATGTTGTGGTTGTAGTAGTCCAGGCCCGCCTTTTTGAGCTGTTCGGCCTGGCCTTCTTCGAGCATGCCCAGGGTGGCGCAGGTTTCCATGCCGAGCGCCTTCACTTCGCGCACCATGGTTTCGACCTTCTCCATGTCGCGTTCCTTCGGGCTGCGCCATGCCGCGCCCATGCAGAAGCGGGTGGCGCCGTTGGCCTTGGCTTCGCGCGCCGCATCCAGCACGGTGTCGAGGTCGAGGATCTTCTTGGCTTCGACGCCGGTGTCGTAGCGCGCGGCCTGCGGGCAGTAGCCGCAATCCTCTTCGCAACCGCCGGTCTTGATCGACAGCAGGGTGGCCAGTTCGACGTCGCCGTCCGGGAAGTTGGCGCGGTGCGCCTGCTGCGCGCGGAACATCAGCTCATTGAAGGGCAGCTCGAACAGGGCCAGCACGTCGGCCAGCGGCCAGGTGACGTTGTCCGGCTGCTTGATGGCGACGGGACGGTGCAGTGCAATGGTATTCGCTTGGGACATCTTGGTTTTTCCTTAGGTCTGGACGCGCGGAGAATGCCAGCCCGGCAGTCCCGCGAGGTCGATATATTCGGCGGCGGCTTGTGCCGTCGGGTTGTCGAGGCGGGGCACGTGGCCCAGCAGCGGCGCCGGAATGCGTTGTTCCAGCGCGTCGATGTTTTCAAGCATGAAGCGCATGTCCGGGTCGACCGTGTTGGCCACCCAGCCCGCCAGCACCAGGCCGCGCGCCACGATGGCTTCCACGGTGAGCAGGGCGTGGCTGATGCAGCCCAGGCGCAGGCCCACCACCAGGATCACCGGCAGGTTGAGCTGCGCCGCCAGGTCGGCGCTGTCGAAGTCGTCGTTGAAGGGGACGCGGAAACCGCCCACGCCCTCGACCACCACGGCATCCGAGGCGGCGTGGATCTCGGTGTAGGCGGCCAGGATCGGCACCGGCTCGATGGTCACGCCTTCGAGCGCCGCGGCGATGTGCGGCGCGGCCGGCTCCTTGAGCAGGAAGGGCGTGGTGATGTTCATCGGCAGGTGCACGTTGCCAGCCGCGCGCAGCATGTCGGCGTCCTCGTTGTGCAGCTCACCGTCGATCAGCTCGGCGCCGGCCGCCACCGGCTTCATGCCGCAGGCGCGGCGGCCGTTTGTGGCCAGCTTGTGCAGGATCGCGCTCGATACCAGGGTCTTGCCGATCTCGGTATCGGTGCCGGTGACGAAGCAGCAGAAGCGCGACGGTACGCTTTCCACCGCGAGGGCTTCCGGCTTCGGCTCCTCGACCGCAGCGCCGGCCGTGGCGGGCGCCGGGGCGGTGACGATGGGCGTCAATGCCAGCGGCTGGTCCGGTTCGTTCAGGTTCCTCATGCTGTGGCCCTTTCCAGTTCGTTCAGCGCGCGCGCCAGCTGCGCCACTTCCTCATGGGTATGCGCCGCCGACAGGGTGATGCGCAGGCGTGCAGTGCCCGCCGCCACGGTCGGGGGACGGATCGCCGGCACCCACAGGCCTTGCTCGTGCAGGGCGGCCGCCACGCGTAGCGCGTCGGCGTTGCTACCGATGACGAGCGGCTGGATCGCGGTATTCGATGCCAGCAGCTGCCAGCGTTGCGGACGCAGCGCATCCTGCAGGTGCGCGACCAGCGCGGCCAGGTGGGCGCGGCGCTGTGCGCCTTCTTCGCCTCCGATGATATCAAGGCTGGCCTGCAGTGCATGCGCCAGCGCCGGCGGCGCGGCCGTGGTGTAGATGTAGGGGCGGGCGCGCTGCACCAGCAGCTCGATCACGCTGGCGTGCGCCGCGATGAAGGCGCCGCCTACGCCGGCCGCCTTGCCGAGGGTGCCGATGTAGACCAGGTTGGCCGAGGACAGGCCGAAGTGCTCGAGCGCGCCGCGGCCCGTGTCGCCCAGCACGCCGAAGCCGTGGGCGTCGTCGACCACCAGCCAGGCGCCATGGCGCTCGCACAGGGCCAGCAATTGAGGAAGCGGCGTCAGGTTGCCGTCCATGCTGAAGACGCTGTCGGTGACGACGATCTTCGTGGCCGCAGTGCTGGCGACCAGTTGCTGCTCCAGCGCGGCGACGTCGCCATGCGGGTAGACGCTGACGCCGGCTTTGGCCAGGCGGGCGCCGTCGATCAGGGAGGCGTGATTCAGCGCTTCCGAGAAAATCATGGCGTCGCTGTCCGCGCCCAGTGCAGTCAAGACGGCCAGGTTGGCCATGTAGCCGGTGCACAGGTAGAGGGCGCGTGCTCTATCGATGTAGGGCGACAGCCACTCGGCGAAGCGTTCTTCCAGCAGCGCGTGCGCGCGGCTGTGGCCACTGACGAGGTGCGAGGCGCCGCTGCCGGCACCATAGCGTGCGGCGCCCTCCTGCAGGGCGTTGACGACTGCCGGGTGCGAGGCCAGGCCGAGGTAGTCGTTGCTGCAGAAAGCCAGCATCTCGCGGCCGTCCACGACCTGGCGCGGCGCGCAGGGGCTGTCGGCCACGCGCAGGCGGCGCGTGAGGCTTTGCGCGGCCAGCGTGTCGAGCTTGCGGTCGATGCCTTCGATCAGATTCATGTTCAACCCGCGATCACCGACTCAAAAACCTTCTGCGTGCGCGTCGCCAGGTGCTCGACGTGCTCGTCGTCCAGCACGTAGGGCGGCATCAGGTAGACCGTGCGGCCGATCGGGCGCAGCAGCAGTTCGTTTTCCACGGCGCTGGTGAAGAAGCGCCGTGCGAAGGTCGAAGCGCGCTTGGGGTCCGGTTCAAGCGCATCGAACGCGAAGATCATGCCGCGCTGGCGGAAGTGGTGGGTGCGCTCGTGCTCGGCGAGCGGCGCCAGCGCGATGGTCAGCTTGGTGGCCAGCTCGCGGTTGCGCATCAAGACCTCGTCTTCCTCGAAGATGTCGAGCGTGGCCAGGGCCGCGCGGCAGGCGAGCGGGTTGCCGGTGTAGGAGTGCGAGTGCAGGAAGCCGCGCGTGATGTCTTCGCTGTAGAAGGCCTGGTAGATGGCGTCGCTGGTGAGCACCAGCGAGAGCGGCAGGTAGCCGCCGCTGATGCCCTTGGACAGGCACAGGAAGTCGGGCCAGATGGCGGCCTGCTCGCAGGCGAAGAAGGTGCCGGTGCGCCCGCAGCCGACCGCGATTTCGTCGGCGATCAGGTGCACGTGGTGCTGGTCGCACAGTTCGCGCAGCAGTTCCAGGTAGAGCGGGTCGTACATCGCCATGCCGGTCGCGCACTGCACCAGCGGCTCGACGATGATGGCGGCGATCTTGTCGCCGCGTTCTTCGAACAGGGTGCGCACGGCGGCAATGGCGCGCCTGGCCACGTCCTGCGCCGATTCGCCCTCGCTTGCGTTGCGCGCATCCGGCGCCGGCACCACGTGCGAGGCGCGCAACAGCGGGCCATAGGCGTCCTTGAACAGCGGGACGTCCGTGACCGCGAGCGCGCCGATGGTCTCGCCGTGGTAGCTGCCCTGCAGGCAGACGAATTCCTGCTTGCCCGGATAGCCGGCATTGCGCCAGGCGTGGAAGCTCATCTTCATCGCGATCTCGACCGCCGAGGCGCCGTCCGAGGCGTAGAAGGCGTGGCCGAGGTTGTGGCCGGTGAGGGCGGCCAGCCTTTCGGAGAGCTCGATCACCGGCTCATGGGTGAAGCCGGCCAGCATCGCGTGTTCCAGCTTGTCCAGCTGGTCCTTCAGCGCCGCGTTGATGCGCGGGTTGGCGTGGCCGAACAGGTTGACCCACCAGGAGCTGATGCCGTCCAGGTAGCGGCGGCCCTCGTGGTCATACAGCCATGGCCCCTTGCCATGCTTGACCGCGATCAGCGGCACCTCTTCGTGGTGCTGCATCTGGGTGCACGGGTGCCACACGCTGCGCAGGCTGCGTGCGATCCAGTCGGAAGAGGTCTGCTGCTTCACAATCGATCCAATACTTGTTACTTAATTCAGCCAGGTCGGCTTGCGCTTCTCGAGGAAGGAGGCCACGCCTTCGCGGCCCTCCGTTGATGCGCGGATTTCCGCGATGCGGCTGGCGGTATCAAGCAGCAGCGCGTCGTCGACCGGCTGGCCCACGACCTCGCGCACCAGCGCCTTGGCTTGACGCACCGCGTTCGGGCTGTTGGTCACCAGGGACTTCACGATGCCGGCCACAGTGGCGTCCAGCGCCTCGGCAGGGACCACTTCGTGAGCAAAGCCAATGCGGCGGGCCTCGATCGCATCGAAGCGCTCGGCCGTCAGGAAGTAGCGGCGCGAGGCCTGCTCGCCCATCGCCTTGATGACATAGGGCGAGATGGTGGCCGGGATCAGACCCAGCTTCACTTCGGACAGGCAGAAATGCGCCACCTCGCTGGCCACCACGACGTCGCAGGCCGCCACCAGGCCCATGCCGCCGGCGTAGCAGTCGCCCTGCACCTTGGCCACGGTGGGCTTCGGGCACAGGTAGATGGTGCGCAGCATGTCCGCGAGGCGCGCGGCGTCCTCTTGGTTCTCGCTGTGCGAGTAGCCGGCCATCTTCTTCATCCAGTTCAGGTCCGCGCCGGCGCAGAAGGCCGGGCCGTTCGCGGCCAGCACGATGGCGCGCACGCCTTCGTGACGTCCCAGTTCGTCGAAGGCCAGCGCCAGCTCGGCGATGGTTTGTTCGTTGAAGGCATTGCGCAGCTCGGGGCGGTTCAGGGTGACGGCGGCCACCTTGTCATCGATCGAGACGGTGAGCGTTTGATATTCCATATTCTCCCCCTTACATGCGGAACACGCCGAACTTCGTGTCTTCGATCGGCGCGTTGAGCGCGGCCGACAGGCCCAGGCCGAGCACGGTGCGGGTGTCGGCCGGGTCGATGACCCCGTCGTCCCACAGGCGCGCGGTGGCGTAGTAGGGGTGGCCCTGGTGCTCGTACTGCTCCTTGATCGGCTGCTTGAATGCGGCTTCTTCATCCGCGGACCACTGGCCGCCCTTGGCTTCGATGCCGTCGCGCTTGACCGTGGCCAGCACCGATGCCGCCTGGTCGCCGCCCATGACGGAGATGCGGGCGTTCGGCCACATCCACAGGAAGCGGGGAGAAAACGCGCGGCCGCACATGCCGTAGTTACCGGCGCCAAAGGAACCGCCGATGATCACGGTGAACTTCGGCACCGAGGCGGTGGCCACGGCCGTGACCATCTTGGCGCCGTTGCGGGCGATGCCTTCGTTTTCGTACTTGCGGCCAACCATGAAGCCCGTAATATTTTGCAGGAACACCAGCGGGATCTTGCGCTGGCAGCACAGCTCGATGAAGTGGGCGCCTTTCAGCGCCGATTCCGAGAACAGGATGCCGTTGTTGGCGATGATGCCGACCTTCATGCCGTAGATGTGGGCGAAGCCGCACACCAGGGTGGTGCCGTAGCGCGCCTTGAACTCGTCGAATTCGCTGCCATCGACCACGCGCGCGATCACTTCACGCACGTCGAAGGGTTTGCGGGTATCGACCGGGATCACGCCGTACAGCTCTTCCGGCGCATATTTCGGCTCGACGCTTTCGCGCAAGGCTCCTTGCATGGGCTTGACGCGGTTCAGGTTCGACACGATGGTGCGCGCTAGCGACAGCGCGTGCAGATCGTTCTGGGCCAGGTGGTCGGCCACGCCCGACAGGCGGGTGTGGACGTCGCCGCCGCCCAGGTCTTCGGCGGTCACGACTTCGCCGGTCGCCGCTTTCACCAGGGGAGGCCCGCCCAGGAAGATGGTGCCCTGTTCCTTGACGATGATCGATTCGTCGCTCATCGCCGGCACATAGGCGCCGCCGGCGGTGCAGGAACCCATGACGACCGCGATCTGCGGGATGCCCTTGGCGGACAGGTTCGCCTGGTTATAGAAGATGCGGCCGAAGTGGTCGCGGTCCGGGAACACGTCGTCCTGGTTCGGCAGGTTGGCGCCGCCCGAGTCGACCAGGTAGATGCAGGGCAGGTGGTTCTGCTCGGCGATCTCCTGGGCGCGGAGGTGCTTTTTCACCGTCATCGGATAGTAGGTACCGCCCTTGACGGTGGCGTCGTTACAGACGATCACGCATTCCTGACCGGCAACGCGGCCGATACCGGTGATGATGCCGGCCGCCGGCGCTGCGCCTTCGTACATCTCGTAAGCCGCCAGCTGGGAGAACTCGAGGAAGGGCGTGCCCGGGTCGAGCAGCATCTGCACCCGGTCACGGGGGAGCAGCTTGCCGCGTGCGACATGCTTGGCGCTGGCCGCTTCGCCGCCGCCCTGGGCCATCTGGGCCACCTTGGCGCGCAGGTCATCGACGATGGCCTGCATGGCCGCGGCATTCGCCTTGAAATCTTCGCCGCGCGGGTTCAGTTTGCTCTCGATCTGGGGCATTGCCGTCCTCTATGTCTCTTGTTCGGTATTTATTTTGGGAAACTGCCGTCCACGTAATACCAGCGCGGCGTCCCGGTATCGGGATCGGGCTCGCGCAGGAAGCGGCTCACTTCGTGCAGCCGGTGCGCCCGTCCGCCCAGCTTGAAGCGGGCGACGAATTCGACGGTGTCGCTGTCTGGATCATCCGGCAAATCTACTTTACGTTGACGTAAACGTAAAGCAGATTTTACCTCAAGTCCGAGCCAGCGGATTGGCTCTTTCTCATCGATGATCGACTCAAGCGGGCGCGTGCTCGGATGCCAGGTCGCGAGCAGATAGGGCTCGTTCTTGAGCGTGTAGGCCGTGTAGCGCGAGCGCATCAGCGCCTCCGCCGTGGGTGGGATGGCGCTGCCTTCGATGAAAGGACCGCAGCAGGCGGCCAGGGACGGCCCGCCACAAGGGCAGGCGTCAAACGTGGTCGTTTTGGACATGGCCGTCATTATCCGCCATTTTTCAGGCGGAGACGGCTGCGGCCATTAGCCGCGCAGGGTCAGCCCGTCCAGCGAGAACGGCGGCGCCTCGCCCTTCATCGCGCCCGCCAGCAGGCTGGCGCTGCCGCAGGCGAAGGTGAAGCCGAGCGGGCCATGGCCCACGTTCAGCCACAGGTTGCCGTAGGGGGTGGCGCCGATGATCGGGGCGCTGCTCGGGGTGGCGGGGCGCAGGCCGGCCCAGACCGAGATCTGCGAATAGTCGGCCGCGCGCGGCATGGTTTCCTTCACCTGGCGGGTCAGCCCGTCCACCCGCTTGGGCGTATGGCTCAGGTCTTCGCCCACCATGTCGACCATGGCGGCGACGCGCAGCTTGTTGCCGATGCGTGCGTACAGCACCTTGCGCTCGAAGTCGGTGACGCTGATTTCCGGCGCCACGTCGTCCTCGCGGATCGGCGCCGTCAGGCTGTAGCCCTTCAGCGGGTACAGGGGCAGGCTGATGCCGACCGTATCGGACAGCGTGCGGCTCTGAATGCCGGCGGCTAGCACGTAGCTGTCGGCGGCAAGGGTGCCGGTGTCGGTTTCGATGCCGGTAATGCGGCCATTGTCCGCCAGCAGGCGGCGCGCCTCGGCGTTGACGAAGCCCTGGAAGTTCTGGTGCGCGCGCAGGCGCGAGGCCAGCGCCAGGCAGAAGGCGTGGCAGTCGGCCACCGCTTCGCCGCTGTTATAGATGCCGCCCGCCAGCAGCGGCTCGGCCGCCGCCAGCGCGGGTTCGCGCGCCGCGCACTCGGTGGCCGACCAGATCTCGCCGGCGCCGGCCTTGCCCGCCGCTTTTTCGAACACGTCGCGCGAGCGGTAGACCACCAGCTTGCCGGCGTCGCGCCATTCGAATTCGTCGAGCGGCACTGTGACTTCGAGTTGCTTCATGCCCTGGCGCGACAGCTCGCCCAGTTCGAGCAGCTTGGCGGTGGTCTTGCGGTTGACGTCGGCGCGGCAGTGGGCGAGGAAGCTGGCCAGCCAGCGGTACTGGCGCAGGTCGGCTTCGGGGCGGAAGTGCAGCGGACCGGTATCCTGGAACATCCACTGCAAGGCCTTGAGCGGCACGCCTTCGTCGGCCAGCGGCGAGACGTAGCGGTAGCTGAGCTGCCCGCCGTTGCCGTAGCTGGAGCCGCTGCCGACTTCCGCGGCGCGTTCGAGGACGGTGACGCGGTAGCCGGCTTCCGCCAGCCACCAGGCCGAGGTCAGGCCGACCACGCCGCCACCGATGACAATTACTTGCTGCTGCATCCTGCACTCTTTTTATTGAATTTGAGGGTCGAGCTTAGGGGCTCGGCCGGAACACGGCCAATGAAAGTCGCGTCGAGCGCCATAACCGCCGTATATGTAGAGCTTGGCATCACGTTGCCGCCCGTTGGCCGAGGATGGCATGGCGATACAGGGCCGTGAGGATGCGCTCCTCGAACCGGGCCCGCGCCGAATAGCGTCCCTTCTGCCGGTCCGGGTCGCTGGAAGGGCCGCCCATCAGCATGATCATGCCGTCGCCGCGCGCCAGGTCCGCCGCAAACACGGAGCGCAGGCCGTAGGCGTCGCCCGAGTGGCCGACCGCGTCGAAGCCGCCGCCGTCGACCAGGCAGCTGCCGGGGCGGTCAGGGAAGTGCGCATTGCCCAGGCCCCAGGCGGGGAAGAAGCCGCCCAGCGAATCGCCGTTGCTGCCATTGGCATCGATGGTCCACTGGCGCGCGAACATGCGTGCCAGGGTGGCGTCCTGGAACAGGCGCCTGCCGTAGGTGCCGTCGCCATGCACGCCGCCGTTCATCAGCATCCGCATGATCACGCCCATGTCGCGCGCCGAGATGCGCAGCCCGCCGGTCGGGCTGAAGGGCGTGGCGTTGGTGCCGGGGACGTAGCTCGCGAGGCCAGGTGGCGGCGCCGGCGCCTTGGCCGAGTAATCGTCGACCTGGGCAATCCAGGGGCCGTTCGCGTCCCAGATCTCGGTGTCGGTGGTGCGCTTGCGGTACAGGGTCGCCAGCTTGTCCAGCGCCGCCGGCGGCAGCGCCGAGGCGTTGTAGCCGGCCTGGATGCCGAGCGGCTGCAGCAGCAGGCGCTGCATCAGAAGGTCGAAGCGCTCGCCCGTCACCCTTTCCATCAGGGTGCCGATCACGCCCCAGCCGAGGTTACAGTAGGTGAAGTAGGCGCCGGGACCGGCGCGCTTTGACCACATCTGCGGCCCCAGCACATCCTTCAGCGCGGTGGCGAAGGGCCAGGAGTAGCCGCCTTCGTCGCGCAGCGAGGAGGTATGGGTGAGCAGGGTGCGCAGCGTGATCGCCTGGTCCGGGAAATGTGGGTTGCGCAGGCTGAAGCCCAGGCAGCCGGAGACGTCGGCGTCGAGGTCCACCTTGCCGGCTTCCACGAGGCGCATCAGGCCCAGCGTGGTCATCATCTTGGAGATCGAGGCGATGCGGTACAGGGTCGCGGGGGTGGCCGGCTTGTCCGGCAGGCTGCCGTTGCCGATAAAGCGGCGCCCGAAGGCCTGTTCGTAGACCGGCTGGCCGGCGCGGATCGCCACCACCGACAGGCTGGCCAGCTGCAAGGCCGGATCGTTGGCCACCGCCGCCAGTTCGGCGTCGAGCGCCTGGCGCGCTTCAAGCGGGAGGGTGGCGCCTGCCGGTGCGGACGGGGCCGCGAACAGCGGCTCGACCGCGCCCAGCAGGGCCATGCCCAGCAAGCTTCGCCTGCGCTCGTTCATCCCGGTCTCCTTTTTCGCCCTTGTGGCTTGTTATTTGTGAACTACGTCGGACGAGCATACGGAGTGACAGGAAGGATTGCCAAATGAATAGCCGTGGCCTTGGCATAACCCTTTTATATTGGTATCAAGTGGTATGCTTATAAGCAATAAGAATGCATATACAAAGCTTTTTCATGGACTGCACTGTGTCGGGGACGGGTGTTGCCATTACACTTTGTGTAACACCTGAACCGAACCGATGACGACAAACAGCCCTGCCTTCCAGGTCGACCTGAACGACAACTCGCCACTGTATATGCAGCTAGCGCGCAAGCTCGCACAAGACGTGCGCGACGGCCGCTACCAGGCCGACCAGGCCCTGCCTTCGGAACGCACCCTGTCCGAGCAGCTCGACGTCTCGCGCGTCACGGCGCGAAAGGCCATCGACCAGCTGGTGGAACAGGGACTGGTGGTGCGCCGGCGAGGATCGGGGAATTACATCGCGCCGCGCATCGAGCAGCCGCTGTCCGACCTGTCGAGCTTTTCCGAGCAGCTGCAGCAGCGCGGCTACACGCCCAGCAGCCACTGGCTGCGGCGCGAAGTGGTGCTGGCCGACGCCGACGAGCAGTTGTCGCTGGGCCTGTCGCCCAGCACGCGGGTGGCGCGCCTGGAGCGCCTGCGCCTGGCGGACGGGGTGGTGATGGCCTATGAAGTGAGCGTGATCCCGGCCACCATCCTGCCGCGCCCCGAGAACGTGGGCGGTTCGCTGTACGCGCACCTAGCCAAGACCGGGCACATGCCGGTGCGCGCCCTGCAGCACCTGCGCGCGATGAACGCGCCCAGGGAACTGGCCGAGCGCCTCGACGTGCCGGAAGGCCGCGCGGTGCTGTTCATCACCCGCGTGGGCTACCTGGAATCGGGCGAGCCGGTCGAGCTGACCCATTCCTACTGCCTTAGCGACCACTACGATTTCGTGGCGGAGCTCCGCAGGCCAGCATAACTTTTCGGCATGATGACGGGTGCAGCTTTCATGGGCCACCCCGGGCAATTGGTATTACACTGGTTTCATCGATCACTCCGCACCTAGAAGATACGGCAATGCTGAAAACCGAAACCCCGGCCCAGGACCATGCAACTCTCGACCAGTACCCGACTGCGGACCTGGTCAACGTCTTCGTCGACGACCAGGTCAAGGCCGTCGACGCGGTCCGCGCCGCCGGTCCCCGCATCGCCGCCGCCATCACCGCGGCGCTGCCGCGCATCGAGGCGGGCGGACGCCTGATCTATGTCGGCGCCGGCACCTCGGGCCGCCTCGGGGTGCTCGATAGCGTCGAGCTCAATCCCACCTTCTCCTGGCCGCATGGCCGCGCCGTGGCCCTGCTGGCGGGGGGCGAGAGCGCGATGTTCGTCGCCGTGGAAGGCGCCGAGGACGACGTCGAGCAGGGCGCGGCCGACCTGGCGAGCGTCAAGGTGGAGGCAAGCGACGTGGTGCTGCTGCTGGCCGCCTCGGGCCATACCCCCTATGTACTGGGCGCGCTGCGCGCTGCGCGTGCCGCGGGTGCGCTCACCATCGGCTTCTCGAATAACGCCGACGCGCCGGTGGCCACCGAAGCGGAAATCGGCATCGTGCTCGATACCGGACCGGAAGTAATCTCCGGCTCGACCCGCCTGAAAGCGGGCACCTCGCAGAAGATCGCGCTGAACACCTTCTCCAGCGGCCTGATGGTGCGTTTGAACAAGGTGTACGGCAACCTGATGGTAGACTTCCGCGCTACCAATGCCAAGCTGGTGCGACGCGCCATCCGCCTGACCGTATTCGCCACCGGCGCCGAAGAGGCGCAGGCGCAGGCGGTGCTGGAACAGTGCGGCTTCCACGTCAAGACGGCGATCGTGGCCTTGATCAAACAAACCAGTGTCGACCAGGCGCAGGCGCTCCTGGCGTCGGCGCGCGGCAGCGTGCGCGACGCGATTCGCTAACAGCGGAGGGCCCAGGCCCGCCGACCACGAAAGAACCATGCAAACGACGCAAGCGAAATCCCCGTGGCTGTGGATCCCCTCCCTGTACTTCGCCCAGGCCATCCCCTACGTGGTGGTGATGAGCCTCTCGGTCATCATGTACAAGGACATGGGCGTGTCGAACTCCGACATCGCCTTCTATACTAGCCTGCTGTACCTGCCCTGGGTGATCAAGCCCCTGTGGTCGCCGATCGTCGACATGTTCGGCACCAAGCGCCGCTGGACCGTGCTGCTGCAGCTGGCGGTGGCCGCTTCGCTGGTCGCGGTGGGCATGTCGCTGCACCTGCCGAACTTCTTCATTGCCAGCCTCGCCGTGATGTGGGTGATGGCCTTCAGCTCCGCCACCCACGACATCTCGGCCGACGGCTTCTACATGCTCGGCCTGCGCCAGCAGCAGCAGGCGGCTTTCGTCGGCGTGCGCTCCACCTTCTATCGCCTCGCCACGCTGGCGGGGCAGGGCCCGCTGGTGGTGCTGGCCGGGTATCTCGCGCACCAGCTGGGTGACGTCAACCAGGCCTGGTCGATCGTGTTCTTCGTGCTGGCCGCGCTGTTCTTCCTGGCTTTCCTGTGGCACGGGACCGTCCTGCCCAAGCCCGACAGCGACCACGCGGTCAAGGGCAGCAGCAATCCGCTGCGCGACTTCTTCGTCACCTTCGCCCTGTTCTTCAAGAAGCGCGACATCTGGCTGATCCTCGGCTTCATCCTGACCTTCCGCCTGGGCGAAGCCCAGCTCCTCAAGCTCGTGGCGCCCTTCCTGAAAGACCCGCTGGCGGCGGGCGGCCTGGGCCTCACCACCGAGCAGTACGGCATCGCCTACGGCACCATCGGCATCGCCTTCCTGACCCTGGGCGGCCTGGCCGGCGGCTACCTGATCTCGCGCTTGGGCCTGAAGCGCTGCCTGTGGCTGATGGTGTTCGCGGTCCACCTGCCGGACCTGGTCTTCGTCTACCTGTCGCAGGTGCAGCCGACCAGCTTCGCGGTGGTGTGCGCCTCGCTCGCGGTCGAGCAGTTCGGCTACGGCTTCGGCTTCACGGCGATGATGCTGTACATGATCATGGTCTGCGAGGGCGAGCACAAGACCGCCCACTACGCGATCTGCACCGGCCTGATGGCCCTCGGCATGATGGTGCCGGGCATGTGGAGCGGCGACCTGCAGGAATACCTCGGCTACAAGCACTTCTTCATCTGGGCGTGCATGTCGACGATCCCCGCCTTCATCATGGCGGCCCTGGTGAAGATCGACCCGGAATTCGGGAAAAAATAAACGCCGCCCCACGGCGGCAACAATGAAGGAGACAACGCAGCAATGCGCGATGCACCGGTGCGCCTGACCTCGCTCGACGCCTTCCGCGGCTTTACCATCGCCGCGATGGTCCTCGTGAACAACCCGGGCGACTGGGGCAATCTGCATGCCCAGCTGGCCCACGCGAAGTGGAACGGCTGGACCTTCACCGATTGCATCTTCCCCTTCTTCCTGTTCATCGGCGGCGTCGCCATGACCCTGTCGCTGGGCCGCCTGGCAGCCAGCGGCGCCGACAGGCCGCGCCTGCTGCTCAAGCTGGCGAAACGCGCCGCATTGATTTTCCTGATCGGCTTCCTGCTGAACCTGATCCCGCGCTTCGACTTCGAGCATGTGCGCATTCCGGGTGTCCTGCAGCGCATCGCCCTGTGCACCTTGCTGGCCGCGCCAGTGGTGGTCTATTTGCGCTGGCGCACGCAGCTGGTCGTGATCGCGCTGCTGCTGGCGCTGTATTCGGTGCTGATGCTGTGGGTGCCGGTGCCGGGCATCGGCGCGGGCGTCCTCGAGCCGGGGAAGGACTTCGGCGCGTACGTCGACCGCATGCTGCTCGATGGCCACCTGTGGGTGCAATCGAAGACCTGGGACCCGGAGGGCCTGGTCAGCACCATCCCGGCCCTGTGCAGCCAGCTGTTCGGCGTGCTCGCGGGCCGCGTACTGGCATCCAACCTGCCGCGCATCGAGCAGACCGCGCGGATGCTGTTCGCCGGCCTGGTGTTCCTGGCCCTGGGTTCGAGCCTGGACGCCGTGCTCATGCCGATCAATAAGAGCCTGTGGACGGTGTCCTATTGCCTGTGGATGAGCGGCTGGGCGCTGCTCGCCTTCGGCGCCTTCTACTGGCTGCTCGACGCCAACCCGCATGCGATCGTGCGCGAACGCGCCGCCGTGTGGGCCAAGCCCTTCCTCATCTACGGCATGAACGCCCTGTTCATCTTCGCCTTCTCGGGCTTCGTCGCCAAGATGCTCGGCTTTATCAAGCTGGACCAGCCGGACGGCAGCCAGATTGCGCTCGGGCGCCTGCTGTATGCGCCGATCAAGGCGCTGCCGCTGGGTCCTGCGAATACCTCGCTGTTATACGCCATCCTCATCAACGCCTGCATGTTCGCGATCGCGTACGGCATGTGGCGCAAGCGGTGGTTCGTCAAAGTCTAGAACAACAATCAAGGAATGGAATGAAACCCAACCTGAAAAAACGCGCATTCACGCTCGGCACCATGACCGGCGCGCTGGCGCTGACCGGCTTCTTGAGCTCCTGCAGCACGCAGCCGACCACGCCCGGCAGCGCGGCCGACAACCCGCCGCCGGCGCCGCGCGAATTCCGCGCCGCCTGGGTCTCGACCGTCGCCAACATCGACTGGCCCACCAAGCCGGGCCTCCCCGCCGCGCAGCAGCAGGCGGAAGCGGTCGCCATCCTCGACCGCGCGGTGAGCCTCAACCTGAACGCCATCGTGCTGCAGGTGCGCCCGGCGGCCGACGCGATCTATCCGTCGCAGATCGAGCCCTGGACCGAATACCTGACCGGCGCCCAAGGCAAGCCGCCCTCGCCGATGTATGACCCGTTGGCGTTCTGGGTCAAGGAAGCGCACGCGCGCGGCCTCGAGCTGCACGCCTGGTTCAATCCCTACCGCGCGCGCCACGACAATGCCAAGTCGCCGGCGGCGCCGAACCACATTACCAACACCATCCCGTCCGCAGTGAAACGCTACGGGAAGTTCATGTGGATGGACCCGGCCGAGGAAGCGGCCTCGAAGCAGACCATGGACGTGATCCTCGACGTGGTGCGCCGCTACGACATCGACGGCGTGCACATCGACGACTACTTCTATCCCTACCCGATCGCCGCGCCGGAAGTCGCCGGCAATGCGCAGGCCCTGGACGGCAACGGCAAGCCGGTCGCCAAGGAGCTCGACTTCCCCGACGGCCCGGCCTGGGAGCGCTATCTGGCGGGCGGCGGCAAGCTCGATCGCGCCTCCTGGCGCCGCGACAACGTCAACCGCCTGATCGAAGCCATGTACAAGGGCGTGCACCGCGAGAAGAGCTGGGTGCGGGTCGGCATCAGCCCCTTCGGCATGGGCCGTCCGGACCGCCGTCCGCCCGGCATCACGGGCTTTTCGCAGTACGACAAGCTGTACGCCGACGCCGAGCTGTGGCTGGAAAAGGGCTGGGTCGACTACTTCGTGCCGCAGCTGTACTGGCCGATCGCCCAGACCGCCCAGTCCTACCCGGTGCTGCTCGATTACTGGATTTCGCAGAACCCGCAGGGCCGCCACATGTGGCCGGGCCTGTTCACCAGCCGCATCGGCGCGGCGCCGCCGACCCTGAACTACGAGCCGAAGGAGATCGTGGACCAGATCGCGCTGACGCGCGCGCGTCCGCTCTCGACCGGCCACGTCCACTTCAGCATGGCCGCGCTGACCCAGAACCGCAAGGGCATCAGCGACCAGCTGCGCGCCACCACCTACCAGGGCCAGGTGCTGGTGCCGGCTACCCCGTGGCTGGCCAGCGCCGGTCCGGGCACGCCGCTGGTCACCGCCAAGCGCGGCAAGGACGGCGTCGACCTGAAGCTCAAGGCGGGCAAGGCGACCACCCTGTATGCGATCTGGGCGCGCCACGGCGGCGAGTGGCGCTTCTCGGTGGCGCCGGCGGCGCGCGTGGACTGGACCGTGCCGGACGACGCGCAGCTCGGCGCCGCCGACCTGGTGGTGGTGAGCGCGGTCGACCGCCTCGGCAAGGAAGGCGCACGCGTGTACGCATGGCGCAAGCCCTGATATTCTCACCTTGACGCCGGTTTCATCCGCTTATTCATACCATGCCTAATCCCGAACTGCAGCAGAACGAAGACCTCGGCCTCGGTATCGATGCCGGCGGCACCCAGACCCGCTGGGCCCTCGCGGCCCCGGGTGGACGCATCGTTGCCGAAGGCACGGTGGGCGGCCTGTCGGCCCTGCAGATGGGCAGCGCCGAAGGCCGCGAGTCGGTGCAGGCCACCTTCGGGGCCATCGCCCGCGCCGTGCTGGCCCACGGCCGCCCGGTGGCGGTGCGCGCCGGCGTCACCGGTTTCGGCGGCGACGGCGGCCCGCTGCAGCAGTGCCTGGGCGAGCTGCTGGGCCTCGCGCCGCAGGCGATCGTGCTGAGCAACGACATCGAGATCGCCTACCTGGCCAGCTTCCGGCCGGGCGAGGGCTACCTGGTGTATTCCGGCACCGGCTCGATCGGCGCCTTCATCGACGAACACCATGGCTTTCACCGCGCCGGCGGACGGGGCGTGGTGCTGGACGACGGCGGCGGCGGTTTCTGGATTGCGCGCGAAGCGCTGCGCCACATCTGGCGCCGCGAGGACGAGTGTCCCGGCGCCTGGGAATCCTCGCCGATGGCGCACGCCGTGTTCCAGCACGTGGGCGGCTCGGACTGGTCGTTCTCGCGTCAGTTCATCTACGGCCGCGAACGCGGCGAGGTGGGCAAGCTGGCGATCGCGGTGGCCGCCACCGCCGAGCGCGATCCGGCCGCCGCCGCCATCCTGCGCGAAGCGGGCCGCGAACTGGCGCGCCTGGCGCAGGCCCTGGTCAGCCGTTTCGGTCCGCGCCCGGTGGCGCTGGCCGGCCGCGCCGCCGAGCTGCACCCGGCGATCGTCGAAACCATGCGCGCGGCGCTGCCGCCGCAAACCATCTTGAGCCAGACCGGGGTGCGCGCGCATTACGCCGCCGCGCGCCTGGCGGCCGAACCGGCGCCGCGCGCCGGCCAATAACACCCACAGGATTCCGTGACCATGAAACACCTGATTGTCCCCGTCATTCTCGCGCTGCTGGCTGGCTGCGCCACCGAACCGATCGGCCCCAAGATCGACACCACCTACAACGCCAAGGGCCAGGCCAGCCGCGCGCGCTTCCTGGTGCTGCACTACACGGTGTCCGACAACCCGACCTCGATCAAGATCCTGACCGAGCAGCAGGTGAGCGCTCACTATCTCGTTACCAACGATGCGCAGCCGATCATCTACCGCCTGGTGGACGAGAACCGGGCCGCCTACCATGCTGGCGTGTCGAGCTGGAAGGCCTATACCCAGCTGAACAACAGTTCGATCGGTATCGAAATCGTCAACCCGGGCTTCACCGTCAATCCGGACGGCAGCCGCCTGTTCTACCCCTTCCCGCAGGCCCAGATGGACGCCCTGCTGCCGCTGGTGAAAGACATCGTCCAGCGCCACGGCATCGCGCCCGAGAACGTCCTCGGCCACAGCGACATCGCGCCCCAGCGCAAGCAGGATCCGGGTCCGCTGTTCCCATGGGCGCGCCTGGCCCAGGAAGGCCTGGTGTTGTGGCCGGACGCGAACCGCGTCGCCCGCATCCGCCCGATCTTCGACGCGACCCTGCCGGACGTGGCCTGGTTCCAGCGCAAGCTGGCCACCCACGGCTACGGCATCGGGCAGACCGGGGTGCTGGACCAGCAGACCCGCACCGTGCTGCAGGCCTTCCAGATGAAATACCGACCGGCCGACTTCGCCGGCAACCCGGACGCCGAAACCGCGACCCTGCTCGAGGTGCTGACCACGCCGGCCAACGCGCCGCTGCCGGTGGTCGCGCCGCCGGTGATCACCATGCCGGTGCCGCCGCTGCCGCCGGCAAGCCCGCCGGTGCCGGTGGTCCCGGAAACGGCGCCTGCTCCGGCCGCACCGGTGCCGGCGCCGACGCCGGCCGTCCCGGCGCCAGTGCCGACGCCTTCGACGCCGCCCGTCAACCCAGCTGTTGTGAACACGCCGTGATGGTCGCCGCAGCCGGGTTTTCCCTGTATCCTTCGCAAAATCCGCGCCACGCGCGCGGACTCTCTACTCAAGGATAAAGAGCGATGCGCCTGCGCCATATCGAAGTTTTCCACGCCATCATGCAGGTCGGTACCATCAGCGGTGCCGCCCAGGTCCTCCACATCTCGCAGCCGGCGGTGACCAAAGTGCTCCAGCATGCCGAGCTGCAGCTGGGCATGCCCCTGTTCGAGCGCGTGCGCGGCAAGCTGTATCCGAAGCCGGAAGCGCACCGCTTGTTCGCCGAGACCGAGAAGCTGAACCGCGACCTGCAGGGCATCCGCCGCCTGGCCGCCAGCCTCAAGAGCCGCGCGGTGGAGACCGTGCGACTGGTGTCGACGCCGACCATCGCGATCAGCGTGCTGCCGCAGGCGATGACGGTATGGCGCCGCGACTTCCCGCAGGCGCGCTGCGAGCTGGCGACCCAGCACACCAGCGAGATCGTGAACGCGTTGCGCCTGGGCGAAGCCGACCTGGCGCTGTCGCTGCAGGACCCGCGCCATCCCGGCATCGTGGCCGAGCCGATCGCCCACGGTGCGCTCACCGTGATGGCGCCGCGCGGCACCTGGAGCGAGGAAGAGCTCAGCAAGCCGTTCACGGCCGATGGCCTCACGGGGGAGCTGATCGGCCTGAACGACGGCGACCCGCTGGGCGAGATCGTGGTCGCGGCCTGCGAGGCGCAGGGCGTGCAGCCGGTTTATCACACGGTGGTGCAGACCTACCAGATCGCCCGCTCGCTGGTGGAAGCCGGCGCCGGCGTGGCCGTGCTCGACCCGTTCACCGCCGCCTCGGCCGACCCGGCCAAGGTGCAGTGCCGCCAGTGGTCGCCGGCGATGCCGGTCCACCTGTACCTGCTGAGCGCCAGCCATTCCCCCCTGTCGCACGGGGCGCGCGAGCTGGCCAACTGTATCGGCGCGACCGCGCGCGCCTGTCTCGACAAAGCTTCTTCATGACCCAGACCGTCGCCAGCGAGGACATCGCCGGCAGCCCTGAATTCCGCCATCTCACCAGCATCGACGGGATCGCGATCGACCTGCGCTACGCCACGCCCAACAATTTCGTCGGCCGCGACCTGTACTCGCCCTTCGACTGCGCCTGGCTGCACGTTGATGCCGCCGTCGCCCTCGAAACATTCGTCGCCTGGCTGAAGGAGCGCCGCCCCGGCCATACCGCCCTGGTGCTGGACGCCCTGCGCCCGCAGCGCGTGCAGCAGCAGCTGTGGGATGCCCTGGCCGGCACCGGCCTGCAGATGTACCTGGCCGATCCGGCGCGCGGCTCGATCCACTCCTATGGCATGGCGCTCGACATCACCCTGCTCGACGAACAGGGCCGCGAGCTCGACATGGGCACCGGCTTCGACGACATGACCAATTTGTCGCATCCAGCGCTGGAAGAAGGTTTTCTTCTCAGCGGCGAGCTCACGGACGAACAGGTCGCCAACCGCCGCCTGCTGCGCGAAGGCATGCTGGCTGCCGGCTTCTTCGGCATCAACACGGAGTGGTGGCATTTCGACTGCGGCGACCGCGACCTAGTGCGCGCCACCTACCGCCGCGTGCTCTGAGCTTTTTCTTCCCTGCTGAGTAGCGCGGCGGCGACAGGCTGCCGCGTGCCCAGGCCGGGCAGTGCTAATCTGGCATCGTTACCCTGAAGGGAGAACGGCGATGCGCAGGCTTCTTCTCTTGTTCCTCCTCGCCGGCAGCGCCGGCGCCGCGCGGGCCGAGTCGATCGACTGGTCCTTCACCTACACCGGCTTTCACCTCACCTGGACCACCAGGCACAACATCTTCGGCACCACCACGCGCGAAGAAGACATGCCGGCCGCCGAGATCACCGGCATCTTTCGCGGCACTGACCTCGACGGCGACGGCATCCTCGAGGCCGGCGAGCTGAGCTCCTTCGTGGTGGGCGCGATCGAGTACACCGGCTGCGGCGTGAACCCGACCCGCGCGATGATGTGCGATCTCGGTCACTTCAGCTACGTGCCTGGCACCCGGGAGCTGTCCTTTTCGAGCGGATGGCACGGCAACGACGAATTCTTCTCGGGCTGGGGCGGCTGGGTCACGTCAGGCCGGGACGCGGTCGACTATTCGTACGACGACTATTCGGAGTCCACCGTCACCATGGCCTGGACCGACGCGACCCGGCTCAGTTTCCGGCAACTGGCGCCGGTGCCGGAGCCGGCGACCGGGGCGACGGCCGCTGCCGGACTGGCCTTGCTGGGCTGGCGGCGCCGGCGCCATTGACTGGACAGCGCCGCCCCCGGCGGCCAGAATGCCGGTTCCTTCTTCGATTGGAGCCGGTCCATGCCTGCTGTCTTCTCCATGCACTCCCTGCGCACTGCGCTCGCTGCCGCCTGCCTCGTCCTCGCCCCGCAGCTGTACGCACAATCGGTCGCCTTCAGCTTCGACGACGGTCCGAGCCTGGCCGAGACGCCGCGCCTGTCGCCGCAGGCCCGCAATGACGCGATGCTGGCGGCGCTCGCGAAGCACAAAGTGAAAGCGGCGCTGTTCGTCACGGCCGGAAATGGCGCGATCAAGCCGGAAGGCCTGGCGCTGGCGCGCGCCTGGGGCCAGGCCGGGCACGTGGTGGGCAACCACACGATGACCCATCCGGACCTGGACAGCGCCAAGGTCTCCCTGGCCCAGTACCAGCAGGAAGTGCTCGACTGCGACCGCATCATCGCTGCGCTGCCGGGCTACCAAAGGTGGTTCCGCTTTACCTTCCTGCGCGAGGGGAATACGCCGGACAAGCGCAACGGGATGCGCAGCTTCCTGCGCCAGCAGGACTATCGCAACGCGTACGTGACGCTCGATACCAGCGACTGGCGCCTGAACGACAAACTGGTCGAAGTGCTGGAGAAGAATCCGCAGGCCAGCGCCGCCGATCTCGAGCCGATCCGCCAGGCTTACCTGGCGCACCTGCGCCAGCGCGCGCTGGCCTACCGTGCGCTGGCGCAGCGGCTCCAGGGCCGCGACATTCCGCAGATGCTGCTGCTGCACCATAACCTGATCAATGCCCTCTGGCTGGACGACGTGGTCAAGCAGTTCAAGGACATGCAGTGGACGATCATCACGCCGGCGCAAGCCTACGCCGACCCGGTCTATGCGCTGAACCCGGAGCGCGCGGCGCCGGGCCAGAGCCTGCTGCTGTCGATGGGGCGCAGCCTGGGCCTGTCGACCCAGGATCTCGGCCTGCGCCTGATGGACGACGGCGACTTCGAAATCGACGCGCTGAAGCAGCAGGGACTTTAAGACCCGCGCACGTCGAGCGCCGCGAATACCGTTACCGCCCAGTCCACGAACACGCGCGCCTTGGCGTTGAGGTTGCGGTTGGGCGGGTACATCACCCACAGCGGGTGCGACGGCTGTGACCATGCCGGCAGCAGCCGCACCAGTTCCCCGCTGTCGAGGTGGCGCTGCAGCGCGAAGCGGAAGCTCTGAGCCACGCCAAGGCCCGCCAGCAGCGCGCTGACGTGGGCGGTGCTCTCGTTGACCGCAGTGCCGCCTTCGATCGCGATCTCGATCGTCTCGCCGTCGCGCTCGAAGCGCAGCGGCACCGTCCTGCCGCTCAGCGAGGAAAAATAACCGAGCAGGCGGTGGTGCTGTTCCAGCTCGCGCGGATGCGCGGGCAGGCCGTGCGCGGCGACATAGTCGCGGTGGGCGCAGGTGATGAAGTCCAGTTCGCACAGCTTGCGCCCGATGAGCGAGGATTCGGCCAGCGCGCCGCCGCGGATCACGCAGTCGATCCCTTCGCCCACCATGTCGGCCGGGCGGTCGCTCACGCCCAGGCGCAGCTCGATGTCGGGGTAGGCGGCCTGGAAGGCGGGGAGCGCCGGGATCAGGATCAGGTTCGCGATCGAGGAGCCGACGTCGACCCTCAATCGCCCCTTGGGCATGGCGCGCGTGCGCCGCGCCTCGGCATCCATCTCTTCCAGTTCAGCCAGCAGGCGCACCGCGCGCTCGTGGTACTGGGCGCCTTCCGGCGTGACCGTGATGCGGCGCGTGGTGCGGTGGATCAGCTTGGTGCCCAGGTGTTCTTCCAGGTCCTGGATGATCTTGCTGGCGGTCGAACGCGGCAGGCCGAGCTGGTCGGCCGCCTTGGTGAAGTTGCCGGCTTCGGCAATCCGGACGAAGGTGCGCAGGGCGAGCAGGTGGTCCATCCGATTGTGCATGTGCATGGAAGATGATTCCATGATAGCCGGATTTATCCCTGTGCATGTACAAACTACACTGGCTTGCGTCAACCAACCACACGGAGAACATCATGACGAAGCTTGCAAACAAAATCGCACTGGTCACCGGCGGCTCGACCGGCATTGGCCTCGCCACCGCCAAGCAGTTCGCACTGGAAGGCGCCCAGGTCTTCATCACCGGCCGCCGCCAGGCCGAACTCGACGCCGCCGTTGCCGCCATCGGCAGCAAGGCGATCGCGATCCAGGCCGATTCCACCAACCCGGCCGACCTCGATCGCCTGTTCAGCCGCATCCGCGAGCAGGCCGGGCGCCTCGACGTGCTGTACGTGAATGCCGGCGGCGGCGACATGCAGGCGCTGGGGAGCATCACCGAAGAGCACTACGACGCCACATTTGACCGCAACGTCAAGGCGCTGCTGTTCACGGTGCAGAAGGCGATCCCGCTGCTGTCGAAAGGCGCTTCGGTGGTGCTGACCAGCTCCATCACGGGCGTCACCGGCACCGCCGCCTTCAGCGTCTACAGCGCCAGCAAGGCCGCCGTGCGCGCCTTTGCCCGCAGCTGGATCCTCGACCTGAAAGACCGCCAGATCCGCGTCAACGTGGTGAGCCCGGGTCCGGTGCGCACGCCGGGACTGGTGGAGCTGGCCGGTCCGGAAGCGGCGGCGCAGCAGGGATTGCTCGATGCGCTGGCCAGCCAGGTGCCGCTGGGACGCGTGGCCGAGCCGGAAGAGATTGCGAAGGCGGTGCTGTTCCTGGCCTCCGATGATGCGAGCTACGTGAACGGCACCGAGCTGTTCGTCGACGGCGGGATGGCGCAGGTGTGAATCTAAGGCGCGACCGGGGCCGGCTGCTGCGCTGGTTGTTGCTGCGGCGCCCCGGAGCGCGCCACCCAGTCCACCAGCGCATCGAGCACCGCGCGCCCACGCCCATTGCCCGCCTGCTCGCTGTTCACCATCGCCACGAACACGTTCTGCACCCCGTTCGCATCCGGCACATAGCCGGCCAGCGCCACCACGTTGCGCAGCGTCCCAGTCTTCAGGCGCGCACGTCCCGCGGCCGGCGTGCCCTGCAGGCGACGGCGCAGGGTGCCGTCCATGCCGGCGATCGGCATGCTGGCCAGGAACTCGGGCATCCAGTTGCTGCGCAGGCCGGCGTGCAGCAGGTAGGCCATCTGCTGCGGCGTGATCTGTTCCGTGCGCGACAGGCCGGAACCGTTTTCCATCACCAGCCCGGTATCGTCGATGCGCTGCGCACGCATCCATTCGCGCACGGCCGCATCGGCGCGTGCGAAGGTGGTCTCGCCATTGGCAGGAAGCGCGAAGCTGCCCGCCGCCGGATCCGGCTGCAGGCTGCCCAGGCTCAGGAACAGGGTGCGCGCCAGCAGGTTGTCGGAGGGCTTGTTGGTGTCGCGCACCAGCTCGGGCAGCATGCGCGAGCTGTGCTCGGCCAGCACGCGCGAGTCCGGCGGCGCCGTGCCTTCCACCACCTTGCCGCTGAACTTCCCGCCCAGTTCCTTCCACTTCTGGCGGAACAGGCGCTCGATGTAGTCGTTGCGGTCCAGGATGTTGATGCTGTAGCTGCGCGCGCAGTCCTTCGGGAAGGTCCCGTGCAGCAGCACCTTGATGCGGCCATCTTTCTGGCGCACCGCTTCCGGCAGCTTCCAGCCGTCTTCCCATTTCGAGCAGTCGGCATCGATCAGGTTCATGTCGGAACCGATCGTCACGCGGTCGAGTTCCGGCTGCATCTCCAGGTTCAGGCGCTTCGTTGTAGAGCGCATGTCGATCTGCAGCATGTTCTTGTTGATGATGAGCGCGTCGGGAATCACGTTGTAGTAGGCCTCGGGCGACTCGTCGAAAGGAGCGATGCCGACGTCCATGCGTGCCGGCTGCCACAGGCTGCGGTCCAGCACCAGGTCGCCCTCGATGCGGCGAATGCCCTGGTAGTGCAGGGCGCGCAGCATGTTCTCCAGGTGTTCGCCGGACAGGTCGGCGTCGGCGCCGCCCTTCAGGACCAGGTTCCCGCGCAGGACGCCCTTGTCGATCTCGCCGGTCGTGCGCAGCTCGGTGCGGCCGCGAAACACGGGACCGAGGCGCTCCAGGCTGACCATGGTCGTGACCAGCTTCATGGTGGACGCCGGCTGCATCGGCCGGTCGGCATGGTGCGACAGCACGGTCGCGTCGCCTTTCAGCACCAGCACGCCGAGGGCTTCTTCCGGCAGTCCCTGCTGCGCCAGCACCGCGGCCACCGGTGCGGGCAGCTGGGCGAAGGCGCTGAACGAAGCGAAGAAGAGGGTGGCGAGAGCGAAGGGGGAGCAAAACGCGCGCAGCATGGACGGCTCCTTAACCGAAGAAGAGATAGGCGACGAAGATCGCGCCGATGACGCCGGCCAGGTCGGCCAGCAGGCCGTAGCCGATCGCGTAACGGGTCTTGCGGATCCCGACCGAGCCGAAATACAGCGCGACGACGTAGAAGGTGGTGTCGGCCGCGCCCTGCAGGATGCTGGCCAGGCGGCCGACGAAGGAGTCGACGCCGTAGGTAGTCATCGCATCGATCATCATGGCGCGCGAGCCGCTGCCCGAGAGCGGCTTCATGAGCGCGGTTGGCAGCGCGCCGACGAAATCGGTCGGCAGGCCGAGAGCAGTGAAGATCCAGGCGAAGCCGCTGACGATGATGCCCAGGATGCCCGAGTTGCGCACCACGCTGATTGCCACCAGCATGCCGACCAGGTAGGGAATGATCCGTAGCGAGGTCTCGATGCCGCCCTTGGCGCCTTCGATGAAGGCTTCGAACACGTTCACGCGCCTGACCAATGCACCGATCATGAAGGCGGCGATGATCGAGAACAGGATCAGGTTAGCCGTGACCACCGAGACCAGCTGGATCTGGGATTTATCGAGGAACACAGTGAAGTACCAGACCAGCAGGCCAATCAGCGCGGTCAGGCCGCCGATCCAGCCGAATACGGCCGGGTGCAGCAGGTTGATGCGCTGGCGCAGGCTGACGGCGATGATGCCGGTCATGGTCGAGCAGTAGGTCGCGATCAGGGTCGGGATGAAGATGTCGGCCGGATTCGCCGCGCCCAGGATCGCGCGCTGGGCCATGATCGCCAGCGGGATGATGGTCAGGCCCGAGGTCTGGATCACCAGGAACATGATCTGGGCGTCGCTGGCCTCGTCCTTGTTCGGATTCAGCGTTTGCAGGCTTTCCATCGCCTTCAGGCCGAAGGGCGTGGCGGCGTTGTCCAGGCCCAGCATGTTGGCCGAGAAGTTCATCACCATGTGGCCGTTGGCCGGGTGGTCCTTGGGCACGCCCGGGAAGATGCGCGAGAAGAAGGGCGCGATGACGCGCGCGAACAGGTTGATGGCGCCGGCCTTTTCGCCGATGTTCATGATCCCCAGCCATAGGGTCATGACGCCGGCCAGCGGCAGGGCGATGTCCATCACCGCCATCTTGGCCGAGGAGAAGGTGCCGTCGATGATGCGCTTGAAGATTTCGCTATCGCCCAGGAACAGCCACTGCGCGAGCGCCGCGACGAAGCCAACGAGGAAGAAGCCAGTCCAGATGTAATTGAGTGCCATGTGTGAATTCGCCGCAGAGGTACCGCAGATTGTGCAGCGGAGAGTATAGGCCGAGAGCAAGCTGCACAGATGAAAGAATGCATTTACGCCATATGAAAAGGTTATAAGGGCGCACTTTTTGTTTGTTTCGTGGCATGAAAATCAGGGCATAATCTTCCTCCTGATTCACAATCACCGGAGAAGAGAACAATGCAGCGGCCATTTCGCTCCAGCTTGTGCAGCCTGGTACTCCTCCTTGGCAGCATCGTCACCACCCAGGGCCATGCGCAGGAGCCGGCCTCGAGCCGCGGCGAACGCGTAGCCGCGATCCTTCCCGAAATCGACAAGATGTTCACCGAGCTGGCCGGCAAGGAGCACCTGCCGGGCGTGGTGTACGGCGTGGTCCTCGACGGCAAGCTGGTGCACGCCCGTTCGCTCGGCCTGGCCGACGTGGAGCGCAAGATTCCGGCAACGGGTTCGACCGAGTTCCGCATCGCCTCGATGACCAAGAGCTTCGTGGCGATGGCGGCGCTGAAGCTGCGCGACGAGGGCAAACTGCGGCTCGACGATCCGGTCGCGAATGTCCTGCCCGAACTGCGCCGGGTCAAGCTGCCCACCACCGACTCGCCCGAGCTGACGATTCGCCACCTGATGACGATGACCACCGGCCTGCCCGAGGACAATCCCTGGGGCGACCGCCAGATGGCCGAGTCCAACGCGAAAATCGAGCAGCTGGTGGGCGCCGGGCTGTCGTTCTCCAACGCCCCCGGCCACAGTTTCGAGTACAGCAACCTCGGCTACATCCTGCTGGGCAAGGTGGTCAGCAAGGTGTCCGGCATGCGCTTCCAGGACTACGTCACGCGCCAGATCCTGCGCCCACTGGGCATGAAGGACACGCGCTGGGAATATGCGCAGGCCGCGCCGGGCAAGCTGGCGCTGGGCTACCGCTGGGAGCGCGACCACTGGGAACTCGAGCCGATCCTGCACGATGGCGACGGCGCCGCGATGGGCGGCTTGATCACGACCATGGATGACTTTGCGCGCTACGTCGCCTTCCATCTGGACGCCTGGCCGGCCCGCAACGAGCCGGAGCGCGGCCCCGTCAAGCGCGCCTCGCTACGCGAGATGCAACTGCCGCACGCCTTCGCCGGCCTGTCGACCAGGGCGACCCTGAGCGACATGAAGACGCCGAACCCGAACGTCAGCTTCTACGGCTATGGCCTGGTGTGGCAGCGCGACAGCCGTAACGTGGTGACTTCCGGCCATTCGGGCGGCCTGCCGGGCTTCGGCAGCCAGTACCGCTTCGCACCGGAGCACGGTGTCGGCGTGTTTGCCTTCACCAACCTGCGCTACGGGCCGGTGTACGGCCCCGCGGCCAAGGCGCTCGCGATGCTGGTCGAGCGTGCCGATCTTGGCCCGCGCCCGGTGCCCGTGTCGCCGATCCTGGCCACGCGCCACACCCAGGTGGCGCAGCTGGTGCAGTCCTGGGATGCATCCCAGGCGGGCGCAATCGCGGCCGAGAACCTGTTCCTCGACCGTTCGCGGGAAGACTGGATCGTGCATGCGCGCGAAAAGCTGGAGCCGATCGGACGCATCACCTCGGTCGGCCCGATCAAGGCCGAAAACGGCCTGCGCGGCAGCTTCCCCCTGGTGGGCGAGCGCGGCACCGTGAACGTCAAGTTCACGCTCACGCCCGAACGCGAGCCGAAGGTGCAGGAAATCGAACTCACGCCAGTCAAGCAATAAATCCGTCATGACACTTCGCCTTGCCGCCGCCGTTCTCCTGTTCCCCCTGCTGTGCGCCGGCAGCGCGGCGCATGCGCAAGCAAAGGCGCCGGACAAGGTGCTGCACATGTTCCTGTCCACCAGCGAGACCGGACTCGACCCGGCCTCCGCCTCGGACAACGCCAGCCTGTCGCTGCTGGAAAACCTGTTCGACCCGCTGCTGCGCTACGACTACCTGGCGCGTCCGGCGCAGCTGCGCCCGAACACCGCCACCGCCATGCCCGAGGTGAGTGCGGACGGCCTGACCTATACTTTCCGTATCCGCCCCGGCATTTACTTCACCCCCGATTCCGCCTTCAAGGGCGTGAAACGGGAGATGACGGCCCAGGACTACGTCTACAGCATCAAGCGCCTGTACAACCCGGCGCTGAAGTCGCCCTGGGCCTATATGTTCGACGGGAAGATCGACGGCGACGAGGCGCTGAAAAAAGACTACGACGTCGACACGCCGGTCGCCGGCCTGCAGGCTCCCGACAAGTACACCCTGCGCATCCGCCTGAAAGCCCCGGACAACAACTTCCTGTTCTACCTCGCTACCGCCGCCACCGGCGCGGTGGCGCGCGAAGTGATCGAGGCCTATCCTGGCCAGGCCGGCAACCACCCGGTCGGCACCGGTCCCTTCATGGTGGGCGAATGGAAGCGCAGCGACCGCATCGTCCTGCTGGCCAATCCGTATTCGAGCGCGGTGTTCCACGCCACCCCGGGCGACAACCCAGAAGACAAGGCGATCGCCGCGGCGCTGGAAGGCAAGCGCCTGCCGCGCGTGGACCGGGTCGAGGTGCGCATCGCCGAGGAATTCCAAGGCCGCATGCTGGGCTTCCTGAACGCCGAATACGACTACCTCGAGCAGATTCCCGAATCGATGACCGACATGGTGGTGCGCGACGGCCAACTGAAGCCCGAACTGGCGGCGCGCGGCATCGTGCTGTCGCGCTTCCCGGTGCTGCAGACCTATTACATGTGGATGAACATGAACGACCCGGTGGTCGGCGGCTACGGCAAGGACCGGGTGGCGCTGCGCCGTGCGATCTCGCTCTCGTATAACAATGCCGAGGATATCGCCCTGCTGAAGAAAGGCTTTGCGATCAAGGCCGAGTCGCCGCTGCCGCCCAATGTGCTGGGCTACGACCCGCATTACCGCAGCCCGGTGCCCTACGATCCGGCCCTGGCGAATGCCCTGCTGGACCGCTACGGCTACACACGGCGTGACCAGGACGGATTCCGTCGGACTCCCGACAACAAGCCCTTGACGCTGACGATGCACAGCGAAGCCACGGTCGGCGGCCGCCTGCGCGACGAGTTATGGCGCAAGTGCCTGAACGCGATCGGCCTGCGCGTGCTGTTCAAGTCGGACAAGAAGACCGAGATCATCAAGGCCTCGCGCCTGGGCACGGTCCAGATGTTCGAAAGTAACTGGATCGCCGACTTCCCCGACGGCGACAACTTCTACCAGCTGCTGTACGGCCCGAACGCCGGCCGCGCCAATTATTCGCGCTTTAACCTGCCGGCATATAACGAACGCTACGAACAAGCGCGCCGCCTGCGCGACGGCCCGGAGCGCCAGAAGCTCTATTTCGAGATGAACCAGCTGATCCACGCCTATAACCCGTGGGTGCCACTGACTCACGTTTTGTCGGGCGATTTGCGTCATCCGTGGTTGAAAAACTACAAACGCCACCCCGTGGAATTCACCCAATGGCGTTATCTGGATGTCGATGTTGCGCAAAGGGCACGCTCTGGCAGGGCGTCTCCCTAGATGCATACAGTTTTTCCTAAATTAAACATTCCTGTTAGTTATACTGGCCGCCGGATAATTCATTGGATAGCCATAAATCAGTCGGCCTATCCTGAAATCGCACAATAAGGTAATGACAAGAATTACCGCCAGATAACCGGCCAGGCCTGCCCCGGTCGCCAAGGGAAAACGTTAGGAGAAACGCGTGAAGTTAAAGAAGCTCGCCCATTTGATCGCCCTGATGGGAGCAGTCAGCCCGGCACTGGCACAGAACATCCAGACCACCGGCCCGATCCAGCGTGTCGAGATCACCGGCAGTAGCATCAAGCGTATCGCCAAGGAAGGCGCGCTGCCGCTCGAGATCATCAGCGCCAAGCAGATCGAAGCGCAAGGCATCGTCAGCGCCGAGCAGCTGATCGCGACCCTGAACATCAACGGCAACGGCTCCGACAACCTGGCATCCAACGCCGACGTCACCTCGGGCGCCCAGCGCGGCAACAACGGCGCGTCTTCGGCCAACCTGCGCGGCCAGGGCGCCGACTCGACCCTGGTCCTGCTGAACGGCCGCCGTATCGCGACCCACGGCATGAAGGGCTCGGCAGTCGACCTGAACTCGATCCCGATGGCGGCGGTGGACCGCGTCGAAGTGCTGAAGGACGGCGCCTCCGCGATCTACGGTACCGATGCGATCGGCGGCGTGATCAACTTCATCCTCAAGAAAAATTACAAGGGCCTGGAGGCCCAGGGCTTCGTCGACGTCACCGAAGCCGGCGGCAGCGAGATCGGCCGCGCCTCGATCACCGGCGGCTGGGGCGACCTGCAGACCGACGGCTGGAACGTGCTGGCCACCTACTCGCACCGCGAGAACAAGGCCCTGCGCGGTGACCAGCGCGACTTCGTGAACACCTTCCAGCCCGACCGCGGCGTTTCGGTCGACACCCGCGGTTCGCCAAGCGCCAACGTGTTCGCCACCACCGTCGGCCCGTCGCTGCTCTCGCGCACCGGCACCGGCCCGACCATCCCGGGCGGCGGCACCACCACCTATAACGGCATCAGCATCCTCGACCTGCCGGGCGGCGCTGGCTGCACCAGCATCGACGGCATGGGTCCGTACGACGAAAAGCTGTGGAACAGCGCCGGCGCCGCCTATGGCTGCGCCTGGGACACCGGCCGCGCGGCCGTGCTGCAGCAGCCGGTCAAGAGCGACAACGCGCTGGCGCGCGCCACCTTCCAGTCGGGCGACCACCAGTTCTTCGTCGAAGCTGTGGGCTCGAACGTCGAAGTGGCCAAGCGCTTCTCGCCGAACCAGATCTCGCCGGGCACCACCACCTTCCCGGCCAGCTCCTTCTACCCGAGCACCGGCGCGGCCTATAACACCGTGTACAACGCGCTGGTCAAGGTCTTCCCGAGCATCTCGGCCAACTACGGCCTGCCGATCGCCTACCGCTGGCGCTGCATGGAGTGCGGCAACCGCGAGATCGTGACCGAATCGAAGGCAGCGCGCCTGCTGGTCGGCGCCGATGGCCCGGTCAACCTGTTCGGCCGCGCTTTCGACTACCGCGTCGGCGCGTCGCGCGCCTTCAGCGAGTCGGAATCGACCCTGGGCACCGGCTACAACTACCAGGTCGCGCTGGCTAACGCGCTTGGGACCGGCATCATCAACCCCTTCCTGCTGCCGGGCGAGAAACAGTCGCAGGCAGCGATCGACCTGATCAAGAGCACCTCGGCCCAGGGCGTCACCCTGTACGGCGGCAAGACCATCCTGACCCAGGCCGACGGCGCGCTGTCGGGCGAGCTGTTCAACCTGCCGGCCGGCGCCGTGATGGGCGCGGTCGGCTTCGACCTGCGCCGCGAAGAGTACAAGTTCAACGGCGACAAGCGCGCAGCAAGCGCCCGTCCGGCGATCCTGAACGCACCGTTCGACGATCCGAACGCGCTGGACGGCGTGCACCGCGACATCAAGGCGATCTACGCCGAACTGCTGGTCCCAGTGGTCAAGAACCTGGACGTGACGCTGGCGATCCGCCGCGACCACTACAGCGGCATCGGCAGCACCACCAACCCGAAGGTCTCGTTCCGCTACCAGCCGATTCCGGAGCTGCTGTTCCGCGGTTCGTACAACGAAGGCTTCCGTGCCCCGTCGTTCAACCAGCTGTACAACGGCATCACCGAGTCGCCGTACGCCGGCAAGGACCTGGTCGACCCGTCCCGCTGCCCGACCGGCCTGGTCGACGCGACCAAGCCTGGCTGCGAATCGATCACCCCGAACATCTACACCGGCGGTAAATCGAACCTGGGCCCGGAAACCGCGAAGCAGGGCACCGTCGGCGTCGTGATCGAGCCGTTCGCCTGGTTCTCGGCCAATGCCGACATCTGGGAGATCCGCAAGCAGAACACCATCGACTCGTTCAGCACCGCGACCATGGTGGCGAACTACAACCTGTTCTCGGAAAACTTCATCCGCGATGCGGCCGGCAACATCGTCATCATCGACCAGCGCTGGGTCAACGCCGGCGAGCGCACCACCCGCGGTCTCGAGCTGGGCGCCCGCTTCAACGGCAAGTTCAGCACCGGCGCCACCTGGACCGCGGGCATCGACGGTTCGCGCCTGCTGGAGAAGAAGTCGCGCGCCACCACCAACGCGGCCTTCGGTCCGAGCGAAGTGGGCCGCTTCACCTTCACCGGTGACCTGGGCCTGAAGTGGAAGCATACCGCCTACGTGACCTACAAGTACGGCGACTGGAGCGGCCTGTTCCAGAACATCTACCGTTCGGGTTACACCGACCAGGTGCTGCCGGGCGTGGCCAACGGCCTCGTGAAGCCGACCAACTACAACCCGAAGGTGGACGACTACTCGATCTTCAACCTGACCGCGAGCTACACCGGCTTCAAGAACCTGACGCTGACCGCGGGCGTGAAGAACATCTTCGATGAAGATCCGCCGTTCGCGATCACCTACGACGGCAACACCGGCGCAGGCAGCAGCTGGGAACCGCGCGTGGCCGACCCGCGTGGCCGCTCGTACAGCCTGCAGGTGACCTACAAGTTCTTCTAACTTGATCGCCTGGGTTATCCCAACCCGCGGCCCGCAGTCGATGGAGGCGAACGCCTCCACGGCGCGGGCCGTTTTTATTTGTCCTCGCCTATGAAAATCAGCCGGCGCGGCTTCGGCGCTTCCGTCGCAGCCGCCATCTCAGCACCCAGCTTTGCCGCTCCCGGGCGCGCGTCGATTCGCCGGCCGTCCGTACACCTGATCAAACCTCCGCGCCTGCGCCCCGGCGACCTGGTCGGCCTGGTCGCGCCGGGCGGCGTGGTCGACCAGCGCCTGATCGAGAAGTCCGTGCAGAACATCGAAGCGCTGGGCCTGCGCGTGAAAGTGGGTGCTTACCTTGGGGCCGCTTTCGGCAACTACGCAGGTTCGGTGCAGCAGCGCCTGGCCGACCTGCACGCCATGTTCGCCGACCCCGAGGTCAAGATGATCTGGCCGATCCGCGGCGGCTCCGGCTGCATCTCGCTGCTGTCCCGGCTGGACTACGCCCTGATCCGCCGCAACCCCAAGATCCTGCTCGGCTACTCCGACATCACCGCGCTGCACCTGGCGATCCACAACAAGACCGGCCTCGTGACTTTCCACGGCCCGGTGGCCTCGTCGACGCTGGCCGATTACCCGCGCGAGCACATGATGGCCGTGCTCACCGATCCGCGCCCCAGCTACACGATCCCGATGGCGCCCGAGAACGTGGTGAAGGCGCACACCATGCCGCACTTCGGCATCCGCACCGTGACGGCGGGCGTCGCCACCGGAGCGCTGCTGGGCGGCAACCTGTCAATCGTGGCGGCCCTCGCCGGCACGCCCTATGCGGCGGACTTCCGCGACAGCCTGCTGTTTCTGGAAGAGGTGGACGAGGCGCCCTACCGCCTGGATCGCTGGATGACCCAGCTCGACCTGTCGACCGGGTTCGCGAATGCGGCCGGCGTCATCGTCGGCGTCTGCGAGGACTGCGCCCCGCAGGAAGGGCGGCGCTCATTGAGCCTGGACCAGACTTTCGACCAGCACCTGCAGCCCTTGACCATCCCGGCGGTGACCGGCTATTCGATCGGCCACATCCGCCACCAGTTCACGGTGCCGATCGGCGTGCGCGCACGGCTCGATACCGCGGCGCAGACCGTGACCCTGCTCGAAGCCGCGGTCGCCTAGGACTGCTCCACGGTGAAGCGGAACTTGATTGGATAGAGCATCTCGCAGGGCGTTCCCGCGCACAGCGCCGGTTTGAAGCGCTGGATCATGGCGACCATCCCCAGGTAACGCGCGAACTCCTTGTGCGGCACGCCATAGGTGCTGACGCTGGTCGGCTTGCCGTCCGCGCCCACGGTCACGTAGACCAGCGCGTCGCCGCGGTAGTCGGTGAATTTCCGGTACAGCTTGGCGACGTCGCCATACCAGGCGCGCCCGCCCTTGAGCGGATACGGCGGTTCGTCCCTGTCGTCGAGGGCGGGATAGGCGCTGCGGATCATGGCTTGCTGGGCCGGCGTCAGTTCCTGCCAGGACGCTTCCATGGGTGTCGAACCGATGGCGCGGTCGCGCTTCAGGAAGGAACCCACGGCCGGATGCTCGTCCTTGAGGGCAAAGCGTTCACGCTCGCCGACAGGCCGGGGCGCCGCATCGAGGGCGCGTCCGTCGACGAATTCCCCGGTGTAGCTGCGGCCGCCGTTGTAGACGATCTTGCCTTGGCCGTGCATCTGGCCGTCGCGCCACTCGCCTTCGTAGCTGCCGCCCAGCGTGTAGCTCGCCTTGCCGATGCCATGGCGCCGGTTCTTTTTCCACTGGCCTTCGTAGCTCGAGCGGTCCAGCGCCTCCTGGACGCCATTGCCTTCCTTGCGCCCGTCCACGAAGTCGCCCTCGTACCTGCTGCCGTCCCTGGCGGACTCCAGGTAGCCGCTACCGTGCGGCATGCCCCACCTGACCGGCCCGATGTACGTGCCGGCGTCAGACATCACGGTCGCTTCGCCCATGACCACGCCCTGGACCAAGGACGCTTCCAGGCGCCGCTTGCCCGAGGATTGCGTGCGCCATTCGAGCACGCCCTTGCCCTCGGCATAGCCATCCTTGCAGCCGCCCGACCACGATACGGCGCCGTCGACGGGCGCCGGCAGCAGTTGCGCGATGCGGCAGTCGGCCTTGCCGAGGTCGGCCGCATGGGCCGCAGGGTTCACGAGGAGCAGGGGAAGGAAGAGGAGGCGGGCACGAACGTTCATCGGGCCAGTATAGGGCCCGGTGCCTGCCGGTCAATGCAGGCGGCATGAAGTGAAGGGCTCAGCCCAGCCGCACGCTCATCGAGACTTCGCCCACCGACATGCCGGCGATGCGGTACAGGTCCGGCACTTCGCCGGTCTCCACGAAACCGCTGCGCACGTAGAGCGCACGCGCCTTGTGGTTCTGCGACAGCACCTCGAGGTCGACCCAGGCGAAGCCGGTGGCGCGCGCCCAGCCCAGCGCTTCCTGCACCAGGCGCGTGCCCAGGCCCACGCGGCGCAGGTCGTGGCGCACGCCCATGCCGAGCAGGGTGCGGTGGGCGCAGGCGGGTTCCGGCCGGCCGCGCAGGTCGATGTGGCCGGCGATGCTGCCCGCGGCATCGAGCGCGACCCAGACATGGCGCCAGCCCGGCTGGCCGACCGGCGTGGCCATGCCGGTCGCGAAGCGCTCGCGCATTGGTTGCGGCACGCCGTCCAGGGTCGGCGCCATCGGCTGGAACAGGATGCCGTCACGGCCGTTCTCGGCCAGCTGTTCGCCCAGGTAGGCGAACAGGGCCGGCAGGTCGGCGGCCGTAGCAGGACGGATGAGGATCACAGCGCGCGCGCGATCAGGATCTTCTGGATGTCGCTGGTGCCTTCGTAGATCTGGCACACGCGCACGTCGCGGTAGATGCGCTCGACCGGGAAGTCGGCCACGTAGCCGTAGCCGCCGAACACCTGCATCGCGTTCGAGACCACGCGCTCGGCCATCTCGGAGGCGAACAGCTTGGCCATCGCGGCTTCCTTCAGGCAGGGCAGCCCGGCATCCTTCATCGCCGCCGCATGCAGGATCAGCTGGCGCGCAGCCTCGATCTGCATCGCCATCTCGGCCAGGCGGAACTGCACCGACTGGTGCTCGAAGATCGGCTTGCCGAAACTCTCACGTTCCCTGGCGTAGCCAAGGGCCGCTTCATAGGCTGCGCGCGCCATGCCGACCGACTGCGAAGCGATGCCGATGCGGCCGCCCTCCAGGCCCGACAGCGCGATCTTGTAGCCCATGCCTTCTTCGCCGATCAGGTTCGCGGCAGGCACGCGGCAGTTATCGAACACGATCTGGGCCGTGTCCGAGGAATGCTGGCCCATCTTCTCTTCGACGCCGGCGACGATGTAGCCGGGCGTCTGGGTCTCGACCCAGAAGGCGCTGATGCCCTTCTTGCCGGCGGCTTTGTCCGTGACCGCCATGACGATGGCCACGTCGCCGTATTTGCCGCTGGTGATGAACTGCTTGCTGCCGTTGATGACGTAGTGGTCGCCGTCCTTTACCGCCGTGGTGCGCAGCGCCGAAGCGTCGCTGCCGGTATGCGGCTCGGTCAGGGCAAAGGCGCCCAGCATGTCGCCTTGCGCCAGCGGACGGAGGAAGCGCTCCTTCTGTTCTTCGTTCGCGTACATCATGGCGATCGAGCACACCGGGCAGTTGTTGACCGAGATGATGGTCGAGGTGCCGCCGTCGCCGGCCGCGATCTCTTCCAGCACCAGCGCCAGCGACACGTAGTCGAGGCCCGCGCCGCCATACTGCTCCGGCACCGCGACGCCGAAGGCGCCCAGCTGGGCCAGGTCCTTCAGCTCGTCCTTCGGGAAGATGTGCTCGCGGTCCCAGCGCGCGGCGTTCGGGGCCAGGCGCTCCTGCGCGTAGCTGCGCAGGGCGTCGCGGATCATCTGGTGTTCTTCGCTCAGAATCATTGTGTCTCGTTGTTTGTTATGCGCGATGCGTTATAGGGTTACCACGGAATCGGCGTGCCGTCGTGGTCGAGGAAGGCGCCGTTGCTGGACGCGTCCAGCCTGGCCAGCGTGGCGCGCAGGTCGCGCACGCTTTGCTCCGGCGTGAGGGTGGCGCCGGCGCCGCCCATGTCGGTCTGCACCCAGCCCGGGTGGAAGGCCACGCAGGTCACGCCCTGCGCGCCGTAGGTGATGGCGGCATCGGCCAGCACCGAGTTCAATGCGGCCTTGCTGGCGCGGTACAGGGTGCCCTCGGTACTGTTGCGCGCGCCGATGGAACCCATTTTAGAAGACAGCACGGCCAGCTTGCCGCGGGTGTCGGCCACCAGCGGGCCGACGATCGGGATCAGGCGCATCGCCGACAGCACGTTGGTGTGCATGACCGTGTCGAATTCTGGGCCGGTAGGGAAGCTGGAGCCCGAGGGACCGTAGACGCCGGCCACCAGCCAGGCCACGTCCACCTGTTCGTCGTCGAGCCGCCAGCCCAGCGCGGCGATCGAGTCGGCGCTGGTGACGTCGAGTGGGTAGCTGACGGCGCCCATCTGCGACAGTTCAGCGCAGTCTTCCTGCTTGCGCGCGGTGGCGATCACGCGCCAGCCCTCTAGGCGGTACTGGCGCACCATCTCGTGGCCGATGCCACGGGAGGCGCCGAGGATCAAAGCGGTAGGCATGACGGGCTCCTTGTTCGATTCGCTAAGACTCGTGGTGAATACGGCCAGAACGGCCGCATTCACCACGCTTTGTCAGCTTACACCAGCTCGATCGCCATCGCGGTCGCTTCGCCGCCGCCGATGCACAGCGAGGCCACGCCGCGCTTGCCGCCGGTGCGCTTCAGCGCGCCCAGCAGGGTGACGATGATGCGCGCGCCCGAGGCGCCGATCGGGTGGCCCAGGGCGCAGGCGCCGCCGTGGATGTTGACCTTGCTGTGCGGGATGTCGAGGTCGCGCATCGCGGCCATCGGCACCGCGGCAAACGCTTCGTTGATCTCGAACAGGTCGACGTCACCCGCGGTCCAGCCGGTCTTCTTGAACAGCTTCTGCATCGCGCCGATCGGTGCGGTGGTGAACAGGTTCGGTTCCTGCGCGTGGGTAGCGTGGCCGAGGACGCGGGCGATCGGGGTCAGGCCCAGCTCTTTCGCTTTCGATTCGCGCATCATCACCAGGGCCGCGGCGCCGTCGTTGATCGACGAGGACGAGGCGGCGGTCACGGTGCCGTCCTTCTTGAAGGCGGGCTTGAGCGATGGGATCTTGTCGACCTTGGCCTTCATCGGGCCTTCGTCCTTCTCGACCACCAGCTCGCCAGTGCGGGTGGCGACCGAGACCGGCGCCACTTCCCAGTTGAACCAGCCTTCGTTGTTGGCAGCCTGGGCGCGCTTGACCGATTCGATCGCGAAGTTGTCCTGCTCTTCGCGCGAGAACTGGTAGGTGGCCACGCACTCTTCGGCGAAGGTGCCCATCGAGCGGCCTTCGCCGGTCTTCTCGTTGCGCGAGTAGGCGTCTTCCAGGCCGTCGAGCATCATGTGGTCGAACATCGGCGCGTGGCCGATGCGGTAGCCGCCGCGCGCCTTCGGGATCAGGTAGGGGGCGTTGGTCATCGATTCCATGCCGCCTGCGACCACGATGTCGGCGCTGCCGGCCACCAGCTGGTCATGGGCGAAGATCGCGGCCTGCATCGCCGAGCCGCACATCTTCGACAGGGTCACGGCGCCGGTCGACAGCGGCAGGCCGGCCTTGATCAGCGCCTGGCGCGCCGGGGCCTGGCCCTGGCCGGCCATCAGGCAGTTGCCGAAGTAGACATGCTCGACGCTGTTCGCATCGACGCCGGCGCGCTCCACCGCAGCCTTGATCGCCACCGCGCCGAGGTCGCTCGCCGACTTCGACGAAAAATCGCCCTGGAAGGCGCCCATCGGGGTGCGGGCGGCGCCAACGATAACGACTGGATCATTCATTGTTCAGGTTCTCCAAAGTAGAGGGATGTGCTGGGTGGCAGAAGCGAATCTGCTGGGGGTAAGGGAAGACGTCGTCGACGACGCCCGCCAGGATGCGGTCCTTGTGGGATTGCCAGTATGCGCGGCTCAGGAGCTCCGCGTGGTGCTTCATAAAATAGTGACGGATGGTCGGATTTCCAAGAAGGAAACGGCCGAACTGTTCCGGAAAAACGTCGTGCTTGCCGATCGGGTACCAGGGTTCCGAAGCCATCTCGTCCTCTTCGTTGCGCGCTTCCGGGATGTCGCGGAAATTGCAGTCGGTGAGGTATTCGATCTCGTCGTAATCATAGAACACGACGCGGCCGTGGCGAGTGACGCCGAAATTCTTGTACAGCATATCGCCGGGGAAGATATTCGCGGCCACCAGGTCCTTGATCGCATTGCCGTATTCGATCACGCCGTGCTCGATGCGTTCCTCGTCGCCTGCCGCCTGCGCATCGGTCAGGTAGAGATTCAGCGGCACCATGCGGCGCTCGATGTAGAGGTGGCGCACGATGATGCGCTCGCCCTCGATCTCGACCAGCGAGGGGGCGAACGCCTTCAGCTCGCCCAGCAGTTCCTCGGAAAAGCGCGCCAGCGGGAACGCGACGTCGGAATATTCGAGCGTATCGGCCATGCGCCCGACGCGGTCGTGGTGCTTCACCAAGAGGTACTTTTCCTTGACCTGGGCGCGCGTGGTTTCCTTCGGCGGCGGATAGAAATCCTTGATCACCTTGAACACATAGGGGAAGGACGGCAGCTCGAACACCAGCATCACCAGGCCGCGGATGCCGGGGGCGATGCGGAAGGGGTCGGAGCTGTGTTTCAGGTGCTGCAGGAAGTCGCGGTAGAACAGGGTCTTGCCCTGCTTCTGCAGGCCCAGCACGGTATAGATCTCGCTGCGCGGCTTGCGCGGCATCAGGCTGCGCAAGAACTGGACGTAGGCCGAGGGCACTTCCATGTCCACCAAAAAGTAGGCGCGCGTAAAGCTGAACAGCAGGGTGATGTGATAGACGTCGGTCAGCACCGTGTCCAGCACCAGCTTGCCGGCGCGCTCGTGCAGCACCGGGATCACGAAGGGGTAGTCGCGCGGTCCGTTGATGGCGCGCCCGACGATGTAGGCGCCCTTGTTGCGGAAGAAGGGGCTCGAGAGCACCTGCAGCTGCAAATTCGACTCCGCGCGCTGCAATCCGAAGGCCTCGGTGATGCGCGCCTCGACGCTGGCGACATCGCGCTCGAGGTCGGCGAAGGGCTGGGCGAACTGGAAATTGGTGATCACGCGGCGCAGCGCACCGTGCAGGCCGTCGGCGGCCGGGTAATAGACGCGGTAGGTCGGCTGCGGCTCGTCGGTCTCGATGTACTCGGTGGAGATCACCGGGCGCACGAAGATGTAATCGTTATGGTAGTAGCTGCGGTGCAGGATGATGCAGCTGACCGAATTGAAGAAGGTCTCGGCCAGTTCCGGCTGCTTGTGGCCGGACAGCAGGCCGATGTAATGCAGCTTGGTTTCGCGCCAGACGGGGTCGAGGAGTTCTTCTGCTTCGTACTCGTCCTGCAGGACGTGGACGCATTCCTGCACCCGCTTGTCGTAGTAATCGATGCGCTCGCGCGCGGCCCCCTGGGCGGTGGCCCAGTCGGCGGTCTCGAAGTACTGGCGCGCCTGGCGGCTGGCCTGGCGGAACAGGCGGTAGTGCTTGTCGAAGCCGTCCAGGATGGTGCGCGCGATGTCGAATGCGATCTGGGAAGACAGCAGTTTGGGGAACGCTCCCTGGGTCATCGTTCGTCTCGCGCGCGGGCCAAGCCGGTGGACCTGTCGGTCCAGCGGGTATTACATCGTTTCGCCGAACAGCTCGCGGCCGATCAGCATGCGGCGGATCTCGCTGGTGCCTGCGCCGATTTCGTAGAGCTTCGCATCGCGCCAGAGACGACCGACCGGATACTCGTTGATATAGCCATTGCCGCCCAGGGTCTGGATCGCTTCGCCGGCCATCCAGGTCGCCTTCTCGGCGCTGTACAGGATGGCGCCGGCGGCGTCCTTGCGCAGGGCGCGCACCTGTTCCGGCGAGGTGGCGCGGTCGCAGGCCTGGCCCACGGCGTAGACATAGGCGCGGCAGGCCATCATGGTCGAATACATGTCGGCGATCTTGCCCTGCATGAGCTGGAACTCGCCGATGGCCTGGCCGAACTGCTTGCGCTCGTGGATGTAAGGCACCACCGAATCCATGCAGGCCGACATGATGCCCAGCGGTCCGCCCGACAGCACGGTGCGCTCGAAGTCCAGGCCCGACATCAGGACGTTGACGCCCTTGCCGACGCCGCCCAGCACGTTCTCGACCGGCACTTCGCAGTCCTGGAACACCAGTTCGCCCGTGTGCGAACCGCGCATGCCCAGCTTGTCGAGCTTCTGGGCGATCGAGAAGCCCTTGAAGCCCTTTTCGATCAGGAAGGCGGTCATGCCGCGCGGGCCCGCTTCCAGGTCGGTCTTGGCGTACACCACCAGGGTGTCGGCGTCCGGACCGTTGGTGATCCACATCTTGGTGCCGTTCAGGACGTAGCGGTCGCCCTTCAGTTCTGCCTTGAGTTTCATGCTGACGACGTCGGAACCGGCGTTCGGCTCGGACATGGCCAGGGCGCCGACATGCTCGCCCGAGATCAGCTTCGGCAGGTACTTGCGCTTCTGCTCTTCGCTGCCGTTGCGCTTGATCTGGTTGACGCACAGGTTCGAGTGGGCGCCGTAGGACAGGCCGACCGAGGCCGAGGCACGCGAGATTTCTTCCATGGCGATGATGTGCGCCAGGTAGCCCATGTTGGCGCCGCCGTACTCTTCGCCGACGGTGATGCCCAGCAGGCCCAGTTCGCCCATCTTCTTCCACAGGTCCATCGGGAACTGGTCGCTGCGGTCGATCTCCGCGGCGCGCGGTGCGATTTCGGCCTCGGCGAACTGTTGTACGGCTTCGCGCAGCGCGGCGATGTCTTCGCCATGGTCAAAGGTCAAGCCTGGGAGATGCAGCATGGTCGTCCTCACGGGTGAACGGTGGTTGAGCAGAAAGTAGGGTGAATCATACTCGCCTCTTACGTTAACGTAAACGTCAACCAAAGGGCGAAAAAAGCGGGGCCGGGCCCCGCGGGTTCATTCAGGCAGCGTCTTTGCGTTCCGCGTTTTCCGCCAGCAGGCGGCGGCATTCCTCTTCATGCGCGGAGATTTCCTCCAGCGCCATCTCGATGTCGGCACGCTGCTGTTCCAGCGTCACGCGCTGGTGCGCCAGCACCCCGAGGAAACGGTCGATCTGGGCCGCCGTATCGCGCGGCGACTCGTACATGTCGACGATGCTCTTGATTTCCGACAGGGTCAGGCCGAGGCGTTTGCCGCGCAGGGTCAGTTTCAGCCGGGTGCGGTCGCGCGGGGTGTAGACGCGGTTGCGGCCGCCCACGCCTTCGCGCTTGGGGCTGAGCAGTCCCTGGTCTTCATAGAAACGGATGGCGCGGGCGGTAATGTCGAATTCGCGGGCCAGTTCGGCGATGGTGTAGGTGACCATGGAAGCTACGGATAAGGAAAGCCTGGGGCAAGGGAAGCAAAACGCGGAATCGCTTACAATCGATGTCTGCGCATTTCCGTTTACGTTAACGTTAACGGCATTGTAGCGCGACCGCCTGTCGACGAATACGAAAGTTTTCCATGAACCCGCTCGAAGCCCAGCTGCACTATCCATTTGGCGACACCATTCCGGCACCCGGTGTGATCCAGGAAGTGGCGCCGGGGCTGGCCTGGATCCGGATGCCGCTGCCGTTCGCGCTCGACCACATCAACCTGTGGCTGCTGCGGGACGAGGTCGAAGGCCGCGCCGGCTGGAGCGTGGTCGATTGCGGCGCCGGTACCGACGCCACCCGCGCAGCCTGGGAGCAGGTGCTCGGCCAGGGCCTGGGGGGCGCGCCGCTGCTGCGCGTGTTCGCCACCCATTGCCATCCTGACCACGTCGGGCTGTCCGGCTGGCTCAGCGATCGCTTCGATGCCCCGTTTTGCACCACGGCCGGAGAGTTCGCGTTCGCCCGCATGATGGCGGCGGCGCTGCCGGGCGTGGACGGTCCCTCGGCCATTCCGCACTTCGAGCGCCACGGCCTGGTCGACCCGGCCATGCTGGACCAGATGCGCAGCCGCAAGACTTACTATCCCTCGCTGGTGCCTTCCGTACCGGAAGCCTATACCCGCTTGCAGGACGGCGACCGGGTCCGGATCGGCGCCACCGACTGGCGCGTGATCACCGGTTTCGGCCACTCGCCCGAGCACGCCGCGCTGTATTCCGAGGAACTGAACGTCCTAATTTCCGGCGACATGGTGCTGCCGCGCATTTCGACCAACGTCTCCGTGTTTGCGGTCGAACCGGAAGGCAACCCGCTCGAGCTCTACCTGGAATCGCTGAAAAAGTTCACAAACTTGCCTGAAGACACGCTTGTCCTGCCCTCGCACGGCAAGCCCTTCCGCGGCCTGCATACCCGTATTGCCCAGTTGCATGATCACCATGCGGCACGCCTGGCCGAGGTGCTGGCCGCCTGCGTCGAACGAAAGTCGGCGGTCGACATCGTGCCCCTGATGTTCCGCCGCCAGCTGGACGCCCACCAGCTCAGTTTCGCTCTGGGCGAAGCGCTCGCCCACCTGCATAAACTCTGGCGCGACGGCATGCTGCGCCGCTCCCGGGACAGCGACGGCGTCATCCGCTTCCAGCTCGCCTGAGCCCCCGCCCCAATGCAGGGGCTTTATTGGCCCTGCATACTTTGTTGCATTCAACCGTGCGGCGATGACATACTCTTTCCGATAAGCTATATTTTCATACCCCAAATGGAGTATTGAAGAGTTATTTACATTTTGTAAGAAATGCAAATTCTATTAGATAATCACATCTTTGTTACTTTTTAAGGGTATGATTGTCCGTTGAGGCTTCTCAGCAATAAGAGGCCGTCCACATGAATCGATAGCATCACATGAATTCAACCAATGAACGGGAGAGCTTCAGTGAGCGCCTCCAACAGGCGCTGAAGAACGCCCACTACTCGCCCGATAGTCCGACCCGCCTCGCCAGGGAATTCAATATCCGTTTCGAAGGCCGCCCGATCACCGTCCATGCCGCGCGCAAATGGCTGGTGGGTGAAGCGATCCCGACCCAGGAAAAACTGCGCATGATCGCCCAGTGGCTGGGCGTGCCGGCCGACTGGCTGCGCTTCGGCGGCGCAGAGAACGCTGCCGCCGGCGCGGAAGCAAACGGCGGCGGCGCCCGCTTCGAGTCAGCCGACGTGAAGCTTATTGCAGATTTACAACGCCTGGACGAGCATCACCGCCAGCTGGCGCGCGAGTTCATCCGCATGCTGGTGCGGATGAACCACCAGAAGCCCGAGCAAAAATAGTTTCGCAATATCACTTTTCGTGACTCCGGGAACGCACAAATTGCCGGAGCTGGTTCATAATCAACTTGTGGCGAGCGGATCCGCTGCCACACGGTCACGTCAAGGAGCAGCTGCCGTATGCGAAACAACTACGCCAACACCGCCCAGCTCAAGGAACTGATGACCGCACCGCCGATGACGGCGGCGCGCCATGCTGAAGTGATGCGACAACGCAACGCCAAGCGGCGGATGATCGAGGAAGCGCGCGAGGCGAAAAAGGCCGACGATCCCTTCGACGGCGACAAGCGCTAAAGAAGCGGACTCAAGCGTCCGGCGTGCTCTTCATGCCGCCCCACCTGGGGGCAAGGGCATTGTCGAGCCCGAGCAGGTCGACCGCCCGGTCGACCGTGTGCTCGACCATCTCGTCGATGCTGGCCGGGCGGTGGTAGAAGCTCGGCAGGGGCGGGAACACGATGCCGCCCATTTCCGTCACGGCCGTCATATTGCGCAGGTGCGCCAGGTTGAACGGCGTCTCCCGCACCATCAGCACCAGCCTGCGTCTTTCCTTCAGCATCACATCCGCCGCGCGCGTGACGAGGTTGTCCGACAGCCCGTGGGCCACGGCCGCCAGCGTCTTCATCGAACAGGGAGCGATCACCATGCCGTCGGTCTGGAACGAACCGCTGGCGATCGAGGCGCCGATGTCGCGGTTGCGGTGGACGACGTGGGCCAGCGCCTCGGCGTCGCGCCGCTGCAGGCCGAGTTCCTGGTGCAGGGTGAGGGAGGCGGCGTCGGAAATGACCAGGTGGGTCTCGACGCCGGGAGCCGCATGCAGCCGCCGCAGCAGCTGCACGCCATAGACCGCGCCGGTCGCGCCGGTGATGGCGACGACGATACGACGTGGCCGGCTGCTCATGCGATCAGCCGTTCTTCAGCAGGGTCTGCAGTTCGCCCGATTCGTACATCTCGTTCATGATGTCGGAGCCGCCGACGAATTCACCGCGCACGTAGAGCTGCGGGATGGTCGGCCAGTTCGAGTAATCCTTGATGCCCTGGCGGACTTCGGCGTCTTCCAGGACGTTGACGGTGGCGATGTTGTCGACGCCGCAGGCTTTCAGGATCTGGATGGCGCGGCCCGAGAAACCGCATTGCGGGAACTGCGCGGTGCCCTTCATGAACAGCACGACCGGGGTATTGGTCACGGTGTCTTTGATCCAGGTTTGAACGTCGCTCATGTGTATGCCTTCAGTGAGAATGGATAAGATGCCGACATTTTATAAGAATTCGGCAGGGCGGGCATGGGCGAGCCCCCGGCTGTGACAATCGACGCATTTTTTCCCGAAAATCCCCGTTATGATGGTTCGCATGCCACTCGAACGGGAGTCATCATGACCGCTTACCGAGGCTTCGCCTCCATGCCATCGCCCCTGCTGTGGATCATGGCCGCGTTTTTCGTCATTCCCGGCCTGTACGATGTCATGACAGGGATGTTGGAGGACGCCATGGAAGACGTCCTGCTGAACCTCACCCAGCTGCTGGCGGGCGCCTTCCTGCTGTACTGCGCCGTGCAGGCCTACCGCGACCGGCGCAGCGAGCTGGCCTCGGACCGCACGACCATGGTCGGCTACGCCTGCTTCGGCCTGTTCTGCCTGTGTTTCATGGTCAAGGTCGGGGCCACGGCGGTACGCACCTTCGCCTGACTGGTATGATCGCGCGGATTCCCACCATCCACGCATATTCATGGAACAAAAACCAACTGGCCGCACGCCTTCGGCCAATGCCAACTTCGTCATCGCCGCCCTGCTGGCGGTGCCCGGCCTGATCAACCTGGTCCAGGGCCTGAGCGGCAACGGCAGCGGCCGCCTGATCTGCGGCATCGCCGCCCTGGCCTACGGACTGTTGCTGGCGCGCGACGGCATCCACATCAAGAAGACCGGCAGACCAGCCATGCCGCAGTCGCGCATGCTGGTGCTCGGCTTCGTCTTCCTGAGTATCTATATGGTGGGGCTCTACCTCAAGCACGCGGGCTGAGGAGGACGCGGCCGAGGCAGACGGAGACTTCGCTGCCCACGTATTTTCCCCAGGCGGGCGCATCAAGATAGCCATGCCGGCGATAGAAGTCCACGGCGCGGGCGTTGACGCGGCGCGTGGACAACCGGACTTCCTCGTATCCCATCCGGCGCGCCTCGCGTTCGAGCGCCGCCAGCAGGGGCGCACCGGCGCCGCTGCCCGGGCGCGCATACATGCGCTTGAGTTCCGCCACGCCCGGCAGCAGCGGGCGCAATGCGCCGCAACCCAGCAGGCCGCCGTCGACCTCACGCGCGATCATGAACACCGCCCGCGGGCCGCGCACGTCCTCCGGATCGAAGGACGAGGCGCCGCTGTCCCCGGTGATGGCCTGCAGCGCGCCGTCCAGTTCCGCGATGAGCGCCAGCGCATCCGAGCTGGCCGGATCGGCGGCTGCGACGTTCACCTCTTCAGCTTGGCGAAGGCCGCGGCCATCGCGCCGCCGGCGGCAGGGGCAGGCTTTTCCTGGCGCTGGTGCTGCGCCAGGCGCTTGCTGTCGTTGCGGTCGCCGCGCTGTTCCGGACGCGTGCCCGGCTGCGGTGCGCTGTCCGACAGGCGCATGGTGAGCGCGATGCGCTTGCGCTTGGGGTCCACTTCCAGCACCTTCACCTTCACCACCTGGCCGGCCTTGACCACGGTGTGCGGGTCCTTCACGAAGGTGTTCGATAGCGCCGAGATGTGCACCAGTCCATCCTGGTGCACGCCGATGTCGACAAAGGCGCCGAAGGCCGCGACGTTGGTCACCACGCCTTCCAGGATCATGTCGGGGCGCAGGTCCGAGATCTCTTCCACGCCTTCTTTAAACGTCGCGGTGGTGAATTCCGGACGCGGGTCGCGGCCCGGCTTTTCCAGTTCCTTCAGGATGTCGGTCACGGTCGGCACGCCGAACTTCTCGTCCGCGTACTTGGCCGGATTGAGCGACTTGATCAGCGCGCTGTCGCCGATCACGGCCTTCATGTCGCGCTTGATGTCGCCGAGGATGCGTTCGACCACCGGATAGGATTCCGGGTGCACCGCCGAGGCGTCGAGCGGGTTCTCGCCGTTCATCACGCGGAGAAAACCCGCTGCCTGCTCGAAGGTCTTGTCGCCCAGTCGCGGCACGCCTTTCAACGCGGCGCGCGAGGCAAAGGCGCCCTTCATGTCGCGGTAGGACACGATGCTCTGCGCCACGCTGTTTGACAGGCCCGAGACGCGCGCCAGCAGCGCGCTTGATGCGGTGTTCACATCCACGCCCACCGCGTTCACGCAGTCCTCGACCACGGCGTCGAGCGAGCGCGCGAGCTGGGTCTGCGACACGTCGTGCTGGTACTGGCCGACGCCGATCGATTTCGGATCGATCTTGACCAGTTCCGCCAGCGGGTCCTGCAGGCGGCGCGCGATCGACACCGCGCCGCGCAGCGACACGTCGAGTTCCGGCAGTTCGCGCGAGGCGAATTCCGAGGCCGAGTACACCGAGGCGCCGGCTTCCGAGACGACGATCTTGGTCAGCTTGAGTTCCGGGCGCTGCTTGATCAGGTCCGCGGCCAGCTTGTCGGTCTCGCGCGACGCGGTGCCGTTGCCGATCGAGATCAGGGAGACGTTGTGCTTCGCGGCCAGCTGGCCAAGCGTGTGCAGGGCGCCGTCCCAGTCGTTGCGCGGCTGGTGCGGATACACGGTGGCGGTATCGACCACCTTGCCGGTCGGGTCGACCACTGCCACCTTGACGCCGGTGCGCAGGCCCGGGTCCAGGCCCATGGTGGCGCGCGGGCCGGCCGGCGCCGCCAGCAGCAGCGCCTTGAGGTTGCGGGCGAAGACTTGAATCGCATCGAGTTCGGCCTTCTCGCGCAGCAGTCCCATCAGCTCGGTCTCGATGTACATGAAGCTTTTCACGCGCCAGGTCCAGCGCGCGGTATCGAGCAGCCACTTGTCGGCCGCGCGGCCTGCGGACTTGATGCCGAAGGCGGCGCAGATGCGGCTCTCGCACGGGTTGTGCGGCGCGTCCCACTTCGGTTTTTCCGGTTCCGAATCGAGGCGCAGGCTCACGTCCAGCACGCCCTCGCGGCGGCCGCGCATCAAGGCCAGCGCGCGGTGCGAGGGGATGGTGGACAGGGTTTCGGAATAGTCGAAGTAGTCGGCGAACTTCTCGCCTTCGTCCTCTTTTCCGGCCACGACTTTTGATTCGACCACGCCGTGCTCCTGCACGTATTCGCGCAGCGACTGCAGCAGCGCGGCGTCTTCGGCGAAGCGCTCCATCAGGATCTGGCGCGCGCCGTCGAGCGCCGCCTTCGCATCCGCTACGCCCGGGTTGGCGCCGCCGTCCGCATTGGTAAAGGCTTCACGCAGGTAGCCACCCGCTACTTCGTCCGGGTTCAGCGTGGGGTCGGCGAGCAGCGCATCGGCCAGCGGCGCCAGGCCCGCTTCGATCGCGATCTGCGCCTTCGTGCGGCGCTTCTGCTTGTAGGGCAGGTAAAGGTCTTCCAGGCGGGTCTTGTCCTCGGCGTGCACGATCGCCTCGAGCAGCTCCGGCGTCATCTTGTTCTGTTCCGTGATCGACGCGATGATCGAGGTGCGCCGGTCTTCTAGCTCGCGCAGATAGCGCAGGCGTTCTTCCAGCAGGCGCAGTTGGATGTCGTCCAGGCCTCCGGTGGCTTCCTTGCGGTAGCGTGCGATGAAGGGGACGGTCGCGCCTTCGTCGAGCAGGGCGACGGCGGCGGCCACCTGGGCCGGTTTGGCGGACAGTTCGAGGGCGAGGCGTTGTTCGATGGATGGCAGCATGTTGCGTGAACCTGGCGATTCAAAAAAGGTCAAGCGAACAATGATACGCAAACGCGGTGGATACACCAGTCTTGACAGCTACGCTCGAACATGCGAGAACAGTCGGCTGCATGCACTAACTGCAGTGAAGGACGCGTGCACGCAGATGGTGCGGACAAGTTTTGTCCGCTACGTGCGATTCCGAACAAAACGGAAGCGTTCGTATGAAGGATAATGTTCGTTATTGTCGTTTTTAATACTGACACTCGAGGCCCATGCACACAGTCGATGATCATCGCGAGAACGCCAGCGACGCACCCGCAGCAGCACCCGCCGTCGCCCGCGCTCCCGCACGCGCTCCCGCCCTGCCCGCGCCGGTGGTGAGCTGGCTGCAAAGGGTCGAGGCGGCTGCGCATCCGCAGCCCAAGCTGACCGACGAGGTCGCCGATCCGAAGGCCGTGCAGTACAAGTTTGTCTACGTGATGGCCCCCACCAGCGGCGGACGCCATGTCGCCATCTGCCTGTGCAAGGCGCGCCTGCGCCCCAACGGCGACGTCGCCGCCGCCAGCCCGGTGAGCGAAGTGTTCTCGCTGCTGTCGGCGCCCCCCAGCTACCTCGAAGGCGACGACGTCGACCTGGTGCGCTTCTTCATCGCCATGCGCAGCGGCTCGGCCCAGGGCACCAGCGCCACCGAACCGAAAGGCAAAGTGGGCGCCATCCTGCTGCAGATGCTTCTTGAACAAGGCAAGCTGCTGTGGGCGAACTCGTGGTCCGACATGGCCGGTGGCCTGGTCTATCCGCTGCAGGCAGGCCCCACCCGCCTGGCCAGCCTGGCCTGGCGCGACGAAGGCCGCGTCGCCAAGCTCGGATGGTCGGTGGAACCGGCCAAGGGCGCGACCCACAGCGGCGCCGACCTGATCGACTACATGCTGCCGACCGATCCGCCTTGGTACATCGACAACCTGTCGATCGGTCCGCTCGAACTGAATCGCGGCGGCATCGACATCTCGCTGGCCGAACTGCAGGCCCTGGTGGCCCAGGCCCCGACCCTCACCGGCACCGACAAGAAGCGCGTCTCGCAGCTGCTGCTGGCGCACGGCCTGCAGCAGCTGATGCCGTTGCCGCAGCCGCTGACCCAGCGCCTGCGCAACGATGTAAAACCGATACCGCACCTGCTGCTCGATTCGGTGCAGCTGGCCGACGGCGGCAGCCCGCGCTGGCACGACTTCGCCGTGCTGGCCTACGACTACGACGGCCAGCGCGTCTCCTTCGATCCGGCCCAGCGCGTGGTGCGCCAGATCGGCGACGTCACCGAAGTCATCGAACGCGACCCGAAAGCGGAAGCGTCGGCGCTCAACCAACTCAATGAGATGGGCTTCCGCAAGCCCGTCACCGCACCCTTCAATGCAATGGCCGGCGCCCTAGTGCTGGACAGCCAGGCGCATTGGCTGCGCTTTGCCGAAGCCGACCTGGACGCATTGTCCGACGCCGGCTGGCACGTGCAGAAATCGAACAAGTACCGCTACGACACCGTCGCGGTCGAAGACTGGTACGCCGACATCGACGAACCGGCCGAAGCGGGCAATGCCTGGTTCGAGCTGGAGCTCGGCATCGTGGTCGCGCGCAAGCGCGTGCCGCTGCTGCCGGTACTGGTGCAGCTGATCCGCAGCGCACCCGCCGACTTTGACCCGGCCGTGCTGGCCGCCCACGATGAAGCCGACCAGATGCTGGCCACCCTGCCCGATGGCCTGCGCGTGGCGCTGCCCTGGGGCCGCCTGAAGCCCATCCTCGCCACCCTGGGCGAGCTGTACTTCAATGACAAGATCAAGGCCCGCATGCGCCTGTCGACGCTGGACGCGGCGCGCCTGGAAGAACTGGCGCGCGGCCTCGAGCTGCGCTGGACCGGCGGCGAACGCCTGCGCGAGACCGGCCGCAAGCTGAGCCAGTTCGGCTCGGTCAAGAAGGTCGAGGCGCCGAAAGGCCTGCAGGCCACCTTGCGCGACTACCAGCTCGACGGCCTGTCGTGGATGCAGTTCCTGCGCGAGTATGACCTCGGCGGCATCCTGGCCGACGACATGGGCCTCGGTAAAACCGTGCAGACCCTGGCCCACATCCTCACCGAAAAGGAAGCCGGCCGCCTCACGAGTCCGGCCCTGGTGATCGCGCCGACCAGCCTGATGGCCAACTGGCAGGACGAGGCCGCGCGCTTCGCGCCGAGCCTGAAAGTGCTGCTCCTGCAGGGCAAAGAGCGCATGGACCTGTTCGACCAGATCAAGGACGCCGATATCGTCCTGACCACGTATGCGCTGCTGCCGCGCGACGAAGAGAAGCTGCGTGAGCACCACTATCACCTGGTGATCCTGGACGAATCGCACTACATCAAGAACACCCGCTCCAAGGCGGCGCAGACGGCCGGCTCGCTCAACGCCAACCATCGCCTGTGCCTGTCGGGCACTCCGCTGGAGAACCACCTGGGCGAGCTGTGGTCGCAGTTTCACTTCCTGCTGCCTGGCCTGCTGGGCGACGAGAAGACCTTCAACAACCAGTTCCGCCATCCGATCGAACGCCAGGACGACACGGTGCGCCGCTCCCTGCTGAGCCGCCGTATCAAGCCTTTCCTGCTGCGCCGTACCAAGGACCACGTGGCCAAGGAACTGCCGGAGAAGACCGAGATGGTGCGCCGGATCGAACTGTCCGGTCCGCAGCGCGACCTGTACGAGACCGTGCGCCTGGCGATGGACAAGAAGGTGCGCGACGAGATCGACCGCAAGGGCGTGGCGCGCAGCCAGATCGTCATCCTCGAAGCCCTGCTCAAGCTGCGCCAGGTCTGCTGCGACCCGCGCCTGGTGAAATCCATGCCGGGCAAGAAGAACACGGCGGCGGTGTCGGCCAAGCTGACCGACCTGATGCAGATGGTCGAAGACCTGCTGCAGGAAGGCCGCAAGATCCTCGTGTTCTCGCAGTTCACCAGCATGCTGTTCCTGATCGAAGAAGAACTGGCGGCGCGCGGCATTCACTACGCGCTCCTGACCGGCGAGACGCGCGACCGCTCGGCCCAGGTGGCCGCCTTCCAGCAGGGCGCGGTGCCGATCTTCCTGATCAGCCTGAAAGCCGGCGGCGTGGGCCTGAACCTGACCGCGGCCGACACCGTGATCCACTACGACCCGTGGTGGAACCCGGCGGCCGAGAACCAGGCCACCGACCGCGCCTGGCGCATCGGGCAGGACAAACCCGTGTTCGTGTACAAGCTGATCGCCAAGGGCACGCTGGAAGAGAAGATCCAGCTGCTGCAGCAGAAGAAGTCGGAGCTGGCGCAGTCGATCCTGTCCGAAGGCGAATCGCAGAAGATGGCGCTGACGCAGGAAGACCTGCAGGCGATCTTCGCACCTTTGGAAGATTAAGTCAGGCGGTAAGTAAACGAAAAGGGCGACCGGCATGCCGGTCGCCCTTTTGTCGTTTGCTAACTCGGGCTTATTTGTAGAAGGCCTCGACCTTGCCCTTCAGCTTGATCAGCATGGGCTTGCCCTTGCGGTCGAGCGTGCGGCCGGCGGCGACCTTGATCCAGCCTTCGCTGATGCAATACTCTTCTACGTCGTGGCGATCCTTGTCGTTGAAGCGGATGCCGATTTCGCGCTGGAAGACGTCACGGTTATGAAAAGGGCTGCTCGGGTCGATCGAGAGCCGGTCCGGAAGTGGGGGGAGGGTAGCGGTATCGTTCATAGACGCGAATTATCCACCAAGTGCGGGCGCCGTGGCGCATTTTTCATTGCCCAGGCGTGAGGCCGCGCCGCGACCTCTTCTATACAAAAAGGCGAAAGCAAGGCTATACTTCCTGACAACGTTCATTGTCCCATCGATAAGAAAGTGCCTGATGACCCGTAGTACGGCTGCTGACCCACCCGCGCCGGCCGGTCCGGAGCGCCCCGGCGCCGGCACCACCGGTATCGATGCCCACTTCCGCACCATCGCCGAACTCGCCGGCGACATCGCCTTCAGCATCGCGCTGCCGGCGTGTACGCTGCGCTACCTGAGTCCGGCATTCACGCAGCTGCTGGGCCACGATGCGGCCGCACTGCAGCAGGCGCTCACTGCCGGAGGCGCCCGTGACGCGCTCGGCGCGCTCGGCCTGCACCTGAAGCAGTGCGCCGCCGCGGCGGGCAGTAAGGGCCAGCCGGACGAGCGCCGGGTGCAGGAAGTCGAGGTGCACCATGCCGACGGCCATCCGATCGGGCTGCAGGCGATCACGACGGTGCTGCGCGACGCGGACGGCGGCAATTCGCTGGTGGGCCTGTTGCGCGACCTGTCGCCGCAGCGCGCCCACCTGGCCGACCAGCGCCGCTTCGCCAGCATGCTGAACCACGAATTCCGCACGCCGCTGGCGACCATCGACGGCGCCATCCAGCGGCTGGAAGCGACAGCGCAGGGCGCCGACGATGCGGTGCGCCAGCGCTACCGCAAGATCGCGGTGGCGGTGGACCGCCTGATCGCGATGCTGGACGAATACCTGTCGCCGGATCGCATGGCCGCGATCGGCAAGGTGCGCCAGCCGAACACGATCGCCGCCCGCGAACTGCTGGATGCAGGCGTGCAGCAGGTGCGCACGGCCGGACGCGAAGCGCAGGTCGAGGCGGACGAGATGACGCTGGGACTGCGCGGCGAGCCCGAGGGGCTGCGCCTGGCGCTGAAGGTCCTGGTCGACAACGCGCTGCAGTTTTCGCCCGCCGGCAGCAAGGTTGCGCTGGGTGCGCGCCGCAGCGGCAGCGGGGTCGAGTTCACGGTGCGCGACGAAGGCGGCGGCGTACCGCCGCAAGATGCCGCGCATATCTTCGACAAGGGCTACCGCGGCAGCAATGCCGCCGGCCTGCCGGGCAGCGGTCTCGGCCTGTACATGGCGCGTTCGATCGTCGACGTCCACGGCGGCATGCTACGCCTCGTAAACCCGGAAGGCGGGAAGGGCGGCGCAAGCTTCGTACTGTGGCTACCCAGCTCGCATATAAGCGGACAACAACAACTTGCCTCATCCAGTCCCAGCAGTGATAATCGGTCGGATCATTAATAGTGACAATACATGACGCAGATACTGATTGTTGAAGACAATGGCGAATACGCCGACGACATGGCCGAGTTCCTGCGGGAACTGGACCATGAAGTCAGCATTGCCAAGACCGCGAGCGAAATGTGGGCAGCGCTGACGCGCACGCCGGCCGCAGTCGTCGTCCTCGACCTCGGCCTGCCGGACGAGGATGGGTTCAATGTCATCCCGCGGATGCGCCAGCTGTATCCCGAGATCGGCCTCTTGGTGCTGACCGGCCGCGTCGCATTCGACCACCGCATCCTCGGCCTGCGCCTGGGCGCCGATCATTATTTGACCAAGCCGATCAAGTTCCCCGAACTGGCCGCGCACATCGAAGCCCTGGACCGCCGGGTGCGTCCCGCCGACCCGGCGCCGGCCCCGAGCAAGTGGACCCTGCGCGTGAGCGCCCGCCAGCTCGAACTGGGCGGCAAGGTGATCGACCTGACCGAAAAGGAGTGCAACTTCCTGCACCTCCTGACAATCAACACCCGCCCGGTCCCGCGCCACGTGATCGTCGCCGGCATGGGCGGCGAGGATCCCGACGCCAGCCGCCGGGTCGACATGCTGGTCTACCGCCTGCGCAAGAAAGCCCGCTCCGGCCTCGGCCAGGACCTCCCCCTGCGCAGCGCCTACGGCGAAGGCTACAGCCTCTCCGCCGGCTTCACCCTCGCCTGACCCGCAATCAATTAACCCCTAAATGGGGTCAGAGTCGAATTATTGAGCAATTGCCCATAACCGGCCCACTTCCAATTAGGGTCAGAGTCGAATTATTGGCCAATAGCCCAGTGGATAATTAGGGTCAGTGTCGAATTATTGGGCAATTGCTCATCGACAGTGAGCATGGCTGCACAATAAAACGGCATTTCTGATAATTGGGGACAGAGTCAGCCATATTTTTGCCGCCCTTGAGATTAATTGGGGACAGAGTAAAATTTCTCAGCTAAAATGCCTGCTCAACTTTTGAGCACGCCATGGCACGCCTTCCCCGACTCATCATCCCGAACCAGCCGCACCACGTCATCCAGCGCGGTAACAACCGCCAGCCGATCTTCCGCGAAGAGGCTGATTACCAGCGTTTCCTGGCGTGGATGAAGGAGGCCGCGCGCTTCTACGAGGTGGCGATTCATGCCTATGTGCTCATGCCCAATCACATACATTTGCTCGCGACGCCCTCCGACAACGTCGGCCTGGCGCTGATGATGCAGAAGGTCGGCCGCTTCTACGTTCCCTGGTTTAATAACAAGTACGAACGCACCGGCGGCCTGTTCGAAGGGCGTTTCCGCACCTCGCTCATCGATACCGAGCGCTATTTCCTGGCCTGCAGCCGCTATATCGAGCTCAATCCGGTGCGCGCCGGCCTGGTCGCGGGCCCGCTGGACTACCCGTGGTCGAGCTACGCCCATCACACCGGCGTGCGCACTGACGGGCTGGTCACCGACCACCTGCTCTTCTGGGGCCTCGGCAATACGCCCTTCCAGCGCGAAGCGGCCTACACCGACCTGGTGATGCAGGGCATTCCGCAGGACGAAGTCGATTTCGTGACCACTTCGGTGCTGAAGAACCAGCCCCTGGGTTCGGATGCCTTCAAGGCCGAGCTCGAGCGCAGGACGAAGCGCCAGATCCTCCCCGCCAAGCGCGGCCGACCCTTCCGCGAACCGATTCCTCCGCTTCCGGCAGCCTGAAGTACGTCAATCGATCAACGGCACGATTTTTCGTGCCGTTTTTTTACTCAGCGCTTGCTTCCACCCCATTTCTCGCCTCTCCAGCCTAGACATCAATCTCCTGAGGCAGGCAGAAATCAAGCAATAAAATCAAGGACTTACTATTGAAATACTGTCCGAAGGCTAACTTGATTTGACTCTGTCCCCAATTAATCGCGAATCGAAAAAGTTGTCAAACAATTTGACTCTGACCCTAATTATTCTTGTTGCCGTTCGTGTTGCGTTGCACTATTCTCGGTCCTCAACCCCCGATAAAGTTGTGGAGATTGCCTCATGATTGCCCAAGGTTTGTACGATCCCGCCAATGAACACGATGCCTGTGGCGTCGGTTTCATCGCCCATATCAAGGGCAACAAGAGCCACTCGATCATCGAGCAGGGCCTGCAGATCCTGAAGAACCTCGACCACCGCGGCGCCGTCGGCGCCGATCCGCTGATGGGCGATGGCGCCGGCATCCTGATCCAGATCCCGGACCAGTACTTCCGCGACGAGATGGCCAAGCAGGGTGTCGAGCTGCCGCCTCCGGGCGAGTACGGCGTCGGCATGGTGTTCCTGCCGAAAGAGCACGCCTCGCGCATCGCCTGCGAACAGGAAATCGAACGCGCCGTGCGCATCGAAGGCCAGGTCGTGCTCGGCTGGCGCAACGTGCCGGTCGACGAGACCATGCCGATGTCGCCCTTCGTGAAGAAGAAAGAACCGGTGATCCGCCAGATCTTCATCGGCCGCGGCCCGGACATCATGGTCACCGACGCGCTCGAACGTAAGCTCTACGTGATCCGCAAATCCTCCGGCCACGCGATCCAGGCCCTCAAGCTCTTGCACGGCAAGGAGTTCTTCGTTCCCTCGATGTCGGCCCGCACCATCGTCTACAAGGGCCTGCTGCTGGCCGACCAGGTCGGTGTCTACTACAAGGACCTGCAGGACCCGCGCTGCATCTCCGCGCTCGCCCTGGTGCACCAGCGCTTCTCGACCAACACCTTCCCGGAATGGCCGCTGGCCCACCCCTACCGCCTGATCGCGCACAACGGCGAAATCAACACCGTGAAGGGCAACTTCAACTGGACCCGCGCGCGCGAAGGCATGCTCAAGTCCGCCGTGCTGGGCGAAGACCTCGGCAAGCTGTTCCCGCTGATTTACGAAGGCCAGTCCGACACCGCCTGCTTCGACAATGCGCTCGAACTGCTGGTGATGGCCGGTTACCCGGTCGCCCAGGCGATGATGATGATGATCCCGGAAGCTTGGGAAAACCATACGTCGATGGACGACAACCGCCGCGCCTTCTACGAATACCACGCCGCGATGATGGAACCCTGGGACGGCCCGGCCGCCATGGCCTTCACCGACGGCCGCCACATCGGCGGCACCCTGGACCGCAACGGCCTGCGTCCGGCGCGCTACGTCATCACCGAGGACGACCTGGTGGTCATGGCCTCCGAGTCGGGCGTGCTGCCGATCCCGGAATCGCGCATCGTCAAGAAGTGGCGCCTCCAGCCGGGCAAGATGTTCCTGATCGACCTGGAAGCCGGCCGCATCATCGACGACAAGGAACTCAAGGACACCTACTCGAACGCCAAGCCGTATAAGGCCTGGATCAAGTCGGTGCGCATCAAGCTCAACGAGATCAAGCTGTCCGAATCGCAGCTGGCACAGCACCGCGCCAAGGATGCGCAAGGCGAGAAAGCCCCGATCGCGCTGCTGGATCGCCAGCAGGCCTTCGGCTACACCCAGGAAGACCTGAAGTTCCTGATGGCGCCGATGGCGGTGCTGGCCGAGGAAGCCACCGGCTCGATGGGCAACGACTCGCCGCTGGCGGTGATGTCGAACAAGCTCAAACCCCTGTATAACTACTTCAAGCAGCTGTTCGCGCAGGTGACCAACCCGCCGATCGACCCGATCCGCGAAAGCATGGTCATGTCGCTGGTCTCCTTCATCGGACCCAAGCCCAACCTGCTCGACACCAACAACGTCAATCCGCCGATGCGCCTGGAGGTCTCGCAGCCGGTCCTCGGCTTCGACGACATGGCGCGCCTGCGCTCGATCAGCCTGCACACCGGCGGCAAGTTCAAGTCGTATGAGCTGAACATCTGCTATCCGGTCGCCTGGGGCAAGGAAGGCATCGAAGCGAGCCTGGCCTCGCTGTGCGCGGAAGCGGTGGATGCGGTCAAGTCGGGCCACAACATCCTGATCGTCTCGGACCGTAACCTCTCGAGCGAACAGGTCGCGATTCCGGCGCTGCTGGCGACGTCCACCATCCACCAGCACCTGGTGGGGCGCGGCCTGCGCGCGTCCACCGGCCTGGTGGTGGAAACCGGTTCGGCGCGCGAGACCCACCACTTCGCCCTGCTGGCCGGCTACGGCGCGGAAGCCGTCCACCCCTACCTTGCGCTCGAGACCCTGGCGGAGCTCGCGCACAACCTGCCGCACGAGATGGACGCCGACAAGGCGATCACCAACTACACCAAGGCGGTGGGCAAAGGCCTGATGAAAGTGATGTCCAAGATGGGCATCTCGACCTACATGTCCTACTGCGGCGCCCAGATCTTCGAAGCCGTGGGCCTGAACAAGTCGCTGGTCGACAAGTACTTCCGCGGCACTTCGTCGACGGTGGAGGGCATTGGCCTGTTTGAAGTGGCGGAAGAAGCACTGCGCCTGCATTCGCTCGCCTTCGGCAACGACCCGGTGCTGGCCAACGCGCTCGATACCGGCGGCGAATACGCCTTCCGCGTGCGCGGCGAAGACCACCTGTGGACCCCGGACGCGATCGCCAAGCTGCAGCACTCGACCCGCGCCAACAACTACAGCACCTATAAAGAATACGCGCAGATCATCAACGACCAGAGCCGCCGTCACCTGACCCTGCGCGGCCTGTTCGAATTCAGGATCGATCCGTCCAAGGCCATCCCGCTGGAAGAAGTCGAGCCGGCCAAGGACATCGTCAAGCGCTTCGCCACCGGTGCGATGTCGCTCGGCTCGATCAGCACCGAAGCCCACGCCACGCTAGCGATCGCCATGAACCGTATCGGCGGCAAATCGAACACGGGCGAAGGCGGCGAAGACCCGCGCCGCTACATGGGCGAATTCAAGGGCATCAAGATCGCCAAGGGCGAGACCCTGGCCTCGATCCTGGGTTCGGACCGCGTGGTGGCCGACATCCCGCTGGAAGAGGGCGACTCGCTGCGCTCGAAGATCAAGCAGGTGGCGTCGGGCCGCTTCGGCGTCTCCGCCGAATACCTGGCATCGGCCGATCAAATCCAGATCAAGATGGCGCAAGGCGCCAAGCCGGGCGAAGGCGGCCAGCTGCCGGGCCACAAGGTGACCGAGTACATCGCGTCCTTGCGCGTGTCGGTGCCGGGCGTGGGCCTGATCTCGCCGCCGCCGCACCACGACATCTATTCGATCGAAGACCTGGCGCAGCTGATCCACGACCTGAAGAACGCCAACCCGAACGCTTCGATCTCGGTGAAGCTGGTGTCGGAAGTCGGCATCGGCACCGTCGCCGCGGGTGTCTCCAAGGCCAAGGCCGACCACGTGGTGGTCGCCGGCCACGATGGCGGCACCGGCGCCTCGCCCCTGTCCTCGGTCAAGCACGCCGGCACCCCATGGGAGCTGGGCCTGGCCGAGACCCAGCAGACGCTGGTGCTCAACGGCCTGCGCAGCCGCATCCGTGTCCAGGCCGATGGCCAGATGCGCACCGGCCGCGACGTGGTGGTCGCCGCCATGCTGGGCGCCGATGAAATCGGCTTCGCCACCGCACCGCTGGTGGTGGAAGGCTGCATCATGATGCGCAAGTGCCACCTGAATACCTGCCCGGTCGGTGTCGCGACCCAGGATCCGGAACTGCGCGCCAAGTTCCAGGGCAAGCCGGAACACGTGGTGAACTACTTCTTCTTCGTCGCCGAAGAAGCGCGCCAGATCATGGCGCAGCTGGGCATCCGCAGCTACGACGAACTGATCGGCCGCACCGACTTGCTGGACAAGGCCAAGGCCGTCCAGCACTGGAAGGCGCAGGGCCTGGACTTCTCGAACATCTTCTACCAGCCGAAGACGGATTCGCCGCGCGCCCTGTTCCACACCGACGGCCAGGACCATGGCCTGGACCGCGCGCTGGACCATAAGCTGATCGCCCAGGCCAAGGCCGCGCTGGAGAAGGGCGAGCGCGTGTCCTTCATCTCCCCGGTGAAGAACCTGAACCGCACCGTGGGCACCATGCTGTCGGGCGAAGTGGCCAAGCGCTACGGCCATGCCGGCCTGCCGGACGACACCATCCACATCCAGCTGCAAGGCACCGCCGGCCAGTCGGCCGCGGCCTTCTTGGCGGCCGGCATCACGATCGACCTGGTCGGCGAAGGCAACGACTACGTCGGCAAGGGCCTGTCGGGCGGCCGCATCATCGTGCGTCCGAACACCGAGTTCCGCGGCTGGGCGGTGGACAACATCATCGTCGGGAACACCGTGCTGTATGGCGCGATCTCCGGCGAAGCCTTCTTCAACGGCGTGGCAGGCGAGCGCTTCGCGGTGCGTAACTCGGGCGCGGTTGCCGTGGTCGAGGGCTGCGGCGACCACGGTTGCGAATACATGACCGGCGGGACCGTGGTGGTGCTGGGCGAGACCGGCCGCAACTTCGCGGCGGGCATGTCGGGCGGCGTCGCCTACGTGTACGACCCGAAGGGCGAGTTCGAGGCCAAGTGCAATACGACGATGGTCAATCTTGAGCCCGTGCTCACCACCAAGCAGCAGGGCGACAAGGCCGGCTGGCACAGCCAGACCCGCGATGGCGAGCGCGAGTCGGATGAGGTCATCCTGCGCCGCCTGATCGAACGCCACTTCAAGCACACGGGTTCGACCCGCGCGCGCAACCTGCTGGACGACTGGGCCAACAGCCGCGGCAAGTTCGTGAAGGTCTTCCCGACCGACTACAAGCGCGCCCTCGAGGAGATGCATAACTCGAGCATGGAAGAGGCGAACGACAAGATCGAACTGGCTGCTTAATCGACACAGTTAAACAACGTCGTCCCGGCGCAGGCCGGGACCCAAGTTCTGCATGAGCAGACGATACGCCAGCAAACTTGGATCCCGGCCTTCGCCGGGATGACGGCGGAGGAGCCAGTGGCGACTCTGACGGACAAAAGGAAAACAACGTGGGCAAAATTACCGGCTTCATGGAATTCGAACGGCAGGAAGAGGGCCACCTCGAGCCGACGGATCGCGTCAAGAACTACAAGGAATTCGTGCTGACCCTGACCGATGGCCAGGCCAAGGTGCAGGGCGCACGCTGCATGGATTGCGGCATCCCTTTCTGTAACACGGGCTGCCCGGTCAACAACATGATCCCGGACTGGAACGACCTGGTCTACCACGGCAACTACCGCGCCGCCGTGGAAAACCTCCACTCGACCAACAACTTCCCCGAGTTCACCGGCCGCATCTGCCCGGCCCCGTGCGAGTCGGCCTGCACGCTCGGCATCAACAACGACCCGGTCGGCATCAAGTCGATCGAGCGCAAGATCGCCGACGCCGGCTGGGAACACGGCTGGATCGTGCCGCAGCCTCCTGCCGTCAAGACGGGCAGGAAGGTCGCCGTGATCGGCTCCGGCCCGGCCGGCCTGGCCGCGGCCCAGCAGCTGGCGCGCGCCGGCCACGACGTGACCGTGTTCGAGAAGAGCGACCGCATCGGCGGCCTGCTGCGCTACGGGATCCCCGACTTCAAGATGGAAAAGGGCCTGATCGACCGCCGGGTGGAGCAGATGCAGGCGGAGGGCGTCACCTTCCGCACCAGCGTCCTGGTCGGCAAGGACTTCCCGGCCACGGTCAGCAACATGGCGCGCGACACCATCTTCCCGGAAGACCTGGAAAAGGACTTCGACGCGGTCGTGCTGGCCGGCGGCGCCGAGCAGCCGCGCGACCTGCCGGTCCCGGGGCGCGAACTGAAGGGCGTGCACTTCGCGATGGACTTCCTGCCGCAGCAGAACCGGGTCAATGCCGGCGACAAGCTCAAGGACCAGATCAAGGCGACGGGTAAGCACGTGGTCGTGATCGGCGGCGGTGATACCGGTTCCGACTGCGTCGGCACCTCGAACCGCCACGGCGCCGCCTCCGTCACCCAGTTCGAACTGATGCCGATGCCGCCGGAGCAGGAAAACAAGCCGCTGGTCTGGCCCTACTGGCCGACCCGCCTGCGCACCTCGTCCTCGCACGAGGAAGGCTGCCAGCGCGACTGGGCGGTGGCGACCAAGCGCCTGGAAGGCAAGGGCGGCAAGGTCGAGAAACTGATTGCCTGCCGCGTCGAGTGGAAAGACGGCAAGATGGTTGAAGTGCCGGACTCGGAATTCGAGATGAAGGCCGACCTGGTGTTCCTGGCCATGGGCTTCGTGTCGCCGGTGCAGAACGTCCTGGACGCCTTCGGCGTGCAGAAGGATGCCCGCGGCAATGCGCGCGCCACGACCGAAGGCGAGCGCTCCTACCAGACCTCGAAGGCAAAGGTGTTTACGGCGGGCGACATGCGCCGCGGCCAGTCGCTGGTGGTGTGGGCGATCCGCGAGGGCCGTCAATGCGCGCGCGCGGTTGACGAGTTCCTGATGGGAAGTTCGGTACTGCCGCGCTGAAGCCCATTCACTCGATCAAGGCGGCCTCGGCCGCCTTTTTTATTGCTGTCTCCACATAGTGTGGGCAGTGTCCAACAATGACGCGGTATTTACTGCTTACCGACGCACTTATGTGCGCGTCCGCACAATGACAAGCCGAGCAATATTCGTATGCTCAGTCTTATTGCAGTGCATCACATGCCCGAAATGACACGCAATTAAAAAGATACATCCGTAAATGTATAATTATTGATCCGGGGTATTTGTTGATATAATTCAACAAATCGTATTTTGCTAGACATACATATCTCTTAAAAAACAAGCGCTTACGAATCGGAATAGCTGACTCGTTAGTTAGTTTTGTTGTAACGGTACGTCGTGGAAGCGGCCCGAAAATGGGGCACCTCAAGCGAGGGTTTAGCTTTCTGCACTACAATAACGGATTACCCAAATATCAATCACGCTGTGTCGAACCTAGTCGAAATCCGCGATCTGCACTTTGCGTACGGAGAGCGTTCCATCCTGTCGAACCTCCGTATGGACTTTCCACGCGGCAAGCTCGTCGCCGTCATGGGCGGCTCCGGCTGTGGCAAGACGACGGTGCTTCGCCTGATCGGCGGGCAGATACGTCCGCAGCGCGGTGAAGTGCGCGTCGGCGGCGAAGTCGTGCACCAACTGAATACCGAAGGCCTGTACCGCCTGCGCCGCCGCATGGGCATGCTGTTCCAGTTCGGCGCTCTGTTCACCGACCTGTCAGTGTTTGACAACGTCGCCTTCCCGCTGCGCGAGCACACCGACCTGCCGGAAGAGCTGATCCGCGACCTGGTCCTCATGAAGCTCAACGCCGTCGGCCTGCGCAATGCGCACAAGCTGAAACCGGCCGAGATCTCGGGCGGCATGGCGCGCCGGGTGGCCGTGGCGCGCGCCGTGGCCCTCGACCCCGAACTGATCATGTACGACGAGCCTTTCGCCGGCCTGGATCCGATCTCGATGGGTGTGACCGCCAACCTGATCCGCAACCTGAACGACGCCCTCGGCTCGACCTCGATCCTGGTCTCGCACGATGTGCACGAGTGCTTTGCGATCGCGGACTATGTGTATTTCATGTCGGCAGGCAAGATCGTTGCGGAAGGCACGCCGGACGATCTGCGCGTCTCGGAAGACCCTTACGTGAAGCAGTTCGTCCACGCCGCGCCGGACGGCCCGGTGCCCTTCCACTATCCGGGCAAGTCGCTGGCTGACGACCTCGGGCTGGGAGTGCGCAAATGATCAGCCGCTTCCTGGAAAGCATCGGCCGCAACGTGCGCGAAGCCATCGCCAGCGTCGGCTTCGCCACGCGCGCCTTCTTCAACCTACTCGGCGTCTCGCCCGGGGCCTTCAAGCGCCCGGCCCTGATTTCCGAACAGATCCACTTCATCGGCAACTATTCGCTGGTGATCATCATCGTCTCCGGCCTGTTCGTCGGCATGGTGCTGGGCCTGCAGGGCTATTACACCCTGAACCAGTACGGCGCCGAGCAGGCGCTGGGGCAGGTGGTGGCGCTGGCGCTGGTGCGCGAACTGGGCCCGGTGGTGACCGCGCTGCTGTTCGCCGGCCGCGCCGGCACCTCGCTCACGGCCCAGATCGGCCTGATGAAAGCGGGCGAACAGCTGTCCGCCATGGAAATGATGGCAATCAATCCGGTACAACGCGTACTGGCCCCGCGTTTCTGGGGCGGCGTGATTGCCATGCCAATCCTGGCCACCGTGTTCTCGGCCGTCGGCGTGTTCGGCGGCTACCTGGTCGGCGTCCAGCTGATCGGCGTCGACGAAGGCGCGTTCTGGTCGCAGATGCAGTCCGGCGTGGATGTGCGCGCTGACGTACTGAACGGTGTCTTGAAAAGTTTTATCTTTGGTATCGCGGTCACGTTCACGGCGCTGTTCCAGGGTTACCAGACCAAGCCGACCCCCGAGGACGTGTCGCGCGCCACCACGCGCACCGTCGTCATCGCGTCGCTGATGGTCTGGGGCCTGGACTTCATCATGACCGCACTGATGTTCAACAAGTAATAAGATCTACTAGGGTATTCGTATGCATCGCAAAACTATCGACGTCTGGGTTGGCCTGTTTGTCCTGCTGGGCGTGGCCTCGCTGCTGTTCCTGGCCCTGCAGGCCGGCAACATGAGCACGATTTCGTTCAGCAAGACCTACGCCGTGACCGGCAAGTTCGACAACATCGGCGGCCTCAAGCCGCAGGCGCCGGTCAAGAGCGCCGGCGTGGTGGTCGGCCGCGTGGGTGAAATCACTTTCGACGACAAGACCTACCAGGCGCTCGTGCGCCTCGATATGGAGCCAGGATATAAATTCCCGAAAGACAGTTCGCTGAAGATCTTGACCGCTGGCCTGCTGGGCGAGCAGTACATCGGCATCGAGCCGGGCGGCGACACCCAGACCCTGGTCAACGGCGACCGCATCAACCGTACCCAGTCGGCCACGGTGCTCGAAGACCTGATTAACCAATTTATCTATAGCAAGGCCGCCGAAGGAAAGGAAGGTAGTGAATGAAGCACACGCACCGTACTCCCGGCCGCATGCAAGGACTGGCGTTTGCCGCCGCCGCCCTGCTGCTGACCGGCTGCGCGACCACGCGCAACCCGCAGGATCCGCTGGAAGGCTATAACCGCGCCGTGTTCGGCTTCAACGATACGGTCGACCGCACCGTGCTGAAGCCGACCGCTACTGCTTACAAGAAAGTGACGCCGAGCTTCGTGCAAACCGGCGTGAGCAACTTCTTCGGCAACTTGTCAGATGCCTGGAGCGCCGTCAACAACCTGCTGCAGGGCAAGGGCCAGGCAGGCATGGGCGATGTTACCCGTGTCGCCGTCAACTCGACCTTCGGCATCTTCGGCCTGCTCGACATCGCTTCGGAAGCCGGCATCCCGAAACACAACGAAGATTTCGGCCAGACCCTGGGCGTGTGGGGCGTGCCGAGCGGTCCCTTTGTGATGTTGCCGATCCTGGGCCCATCTACGGTGCGTGACACCGCGGCATTGCCTGCCGACATAGGTGGCGATATCTGGAAGTACAAGCAGCCGAAGAACTGGCGCAACATCGGCGGCGCCGTGCGCATCGTCGACAAGCGCGCCCAGTTGCTGGACGCGTCCAGCCTGCTGGAAGACGCCGCCCTGGACCGCTACGAGTTCATTCGCGACGGCTACATGCAGCGCCGCCAGAGCCAGGTCTACGACGGCAATGTGCCGCGCGCGGCAGACGATGCCGACGCACCGGCCGATGGCGCGACCAGCAATGCCGAGCCGGCAGCCGATCCGGCAGGCAAGGCCGTCGAGCAGCCTGCAGAGAAGCCGGCCGAAAAGCCGGCAGAGCAGCCGGCAGAGAAGCCGGCCAGCTCACAAACGGTTACACAACCGGTGTCATCCGAGAAGCAGTAAGAAGAGTTAACCGGGGAATGCCGCGCCGGCCTTTGCACGGCGCGTCCCATCGATAAGGAAACCGACACATGAAACCAGTCATTCAACTGATTGCAGCCGCTACCGCCACCATCGCTTTTGCCACCTCGGCCATCGCCGCCGAAGCACCGGACGCGCTGGTCAAGCGCATCAGCGCCGACGTCATCGACACCGTCAAGGCCGACAAGGACATCCAGGCCGGCAACCGCAACAAGATCATGGACCTGGTGAACTCCAAGATCCTGCCGCACGTCGATGCCGAAAAGATGACCCAGCAGGCCGCCGGCCGTTTCTGGCGCCAGGCCACTCCTGAGCAGCAGAAAGCGCTGACCAAGGAATTTACCACCCTGCTGGTTTACACCTACTCGGGTGCGCTCTCCACCATCAAGAACGAAACCGTCGAGTTCAAGCCGATGCGCGCCGAAGCCGGCGCCACCGACGTCGAGGTGCGTTCGCAGGTGAACGTCACCCGCGGCGAGCCGATCACCCTGAACTACCGCCTGGCCAACGGCCCGCAGGGCTGGAAGATCTACGACATCAACGTGCTGGGCGCCTGGCTGGTCGAGACCTACAAGGGCACCTTCGCCAGCCAGATCAGCAAGAACGGCGTCGATGGCCTGATCAAGAGCCTGGCCGAGCGTAACCAGCAGCTGGCTTCCAAGCCGCTGAAGGCGCCGAAGTAATGGCCGAAGCCAATCCGATGCTCTCGCTCGATGCCCTGACCTTCCACAGCGCGCGCGGCGCGCTGGAGCAGGGCGTTGCTGCGATCGCCGCCGGCGAAACCGTGTTCGACCTGGCCGGCGTCAGCGCCGCCGATTCGTCCGGCGTAGCGGTGCTACTGGCATGGCAGCGCCGTGCGCGCGCCGCCAATCAGCGCCTCAGCTTCGTCAACGTTCCGGAAAACGTGCAAAAGCTGGCCGCGCTGTATGGCGTGGACGGACTGCTTCCGCACTCCTGATCTGCCTTCCCGGGTCCGGCCGCCATGGCCGGGCCCGGCGATTCCCTTCCGCCGAATTCTCCGCCGGCCTCTTGCATTTCTGATTTCACCTATAATGGGCCGTTTCACCCGCACGGCTTTGGCGCGCCCGCGCCGCCACTCCCAACAAGAATGACAGCGATCCAGATTAGCAGCGTCGAGAAAAGCTACAAGGGCTTCAAGGCCCTCAAGGGCGTTTCCCTGACCATCGAGGAAGGCGAGTTCTTCGGCCTTCTCGGCCCCAACGGCGCCGGCAAGACGACCCTGATTTCCACCATCGCCGGCCTGATCCGCCCGGACGTCGGCAGCGTCAAGATCCACGGCCACGACGTGGTGAGCGACTTCCGCGAAGCGCGCAAGCGCCTGGGGGTGGTGCCGCAGGAGCTGGTGTTCGATCCCTTCTTCACGGTGCGCGAGACGCTGCGCCTGCAGTCGGGGTACTTCGGGATCAGGAACAACGATGCCTGGATCGACGAGGTGATGCACAACCTGGATCTCACCAACAAGGCCGACGTCAACATGCGCGCCCTGTCGGGCGGCATGAAGCGCCGCGTGCTGGTGGCCCAGGCGCTGGTGCACAAGCCGCCGGTGATCGTGCTGGACGAGCCGACCGCCGGCGTCGACGTCGAACTGCGCCAGACCCTGTGGAAGTTCATCTCGCGCCTGAACCGCGAAGGCCACACCGTGGTCCTGACCACCCACTACCTCGAGGAAGCCCAGGCCATGTGCCAGCGCGTCGCCATGCTCAAGCTGGGCGAAGTGGTGGCGCTGGACACCATGTCGGCGCTGCTGCGCCGCGTGTCGGGCTCCCAGCTGGTGGTACACCTGAAGAGCGGCGACCTGCCGGAAGGGCTGCGCCACCTGGTCTCGCACGACGAACACGCCAACGGCAACCGCTACACCCTACGCGTCAACGACGTCAATGAAGTCGAGCCGATCCTGGCCAGCCTGCGCGCGGGCGGCGCCGTGATCGACGAGATGCAGCTGGAGCAGGCCGACCTGGAAGACATCTTCCTGCAGGTGGTCGGTGACAAGCAACCGGGAGGCCCGCAATGAACCTGTTCTCCGTGGGTTTCCGCACCCTGTTCTATAAAGAGTCGCTGCGCTTCTGGAAGGTGGCGACCCAGACCATCGCCGCGCCGGTGGTCACGGCCATGCTCTACCTCCTGATCTTCGGCCACGTGCTGGACGGCCGCGTCGAGATGCTGGAGGGCGTCAGCTATACCGCCTTCCTGATTCCCGGCCTGGTGATGATGAGCGTGCTGCAGAACGCCTTCGCCAACTCGTCCTCTTCGCTGATCCAGTCCAAGATCACAGGCAACCTGGTATTCATCCTGCTGCCGCCGCTGTCGCATGCCGAGATCCTGTCGGCCTACATCGCCGCTTCGATCCTGCGCGGGCTGGCGGTCGGCTTCGGCGTGTTCGTGATCACGGCCTGGTTTGCGCACCTGAGCTTCGTGGCGCCGCTGTGGATCGTGGTGTTCGCCTTCCTGGGCGCGGCCATTCTCGGCACCATGGGCGTGATCGCCGGGATCTGGGCCGAGAAGTTCGACCAGCTGGCGGCTTTCCAGAACTTCCTGATCATGCCGGCCACCTTCCTGGCCGGGGTGTTCTATTCCATCCAAAAACTGCCGCCCTTCTGGCTGGCGGTCTCGCATTTCAACCCGTTCTTTTATATGATTGACGGGTTCCGCTATGGGTTCTTCGGCAAGTCCGACGTCTCGCCCTGGACCAGCCTGGCCATCGTGTCGGTGTTCCTGGTGGTGCTGGCGACCATTGCGATCAATATGCTCAAACGTGGCTACAAGTTACGCCACTGAGTGCGTCATTAAAGAATTCACCGGAGTTACCCAGTGGCGACCACACCCGAACTGATCCACAGCTACATCAGCAATGGCCTCGACTGCACCCACCTTCAGGTCGAAGGCGACGGCCAGCATTTCACCGCCGTCATCGTGTCGCCAGCCTTTGCCGGCAAGCGCCCGATCCAGCGCCACCAGCTCGTATACGCCGTGCTCGGCGACCGCATGCGCGAAGAAATCCACGCGCTGTCGATGAAAACCCTCACTCCCGAAGAATACGGAGGCTAAGCATGGACAAGCTCCAGATCGTTGGCGGCAAGCGCCTGAACGGCGAAATCCCGGTATCCGGCGCCAAGAACGCCGCACTGCCCATCCTGTGCGCCGGCCTCCTGACGGGCGGCGACCTCGAACTGTCGAACGTGCCGCGCCTGCACGACGTGCGCACCATCCTCAAGCTGCTCGAGCAGACCGGCCTGAAGGTCACCCAGGACGACGAGCGCGTCACGCTCAACGGCGCCAACATCACCTCGCTGGAAGCGCCGTATGAACTGGTGAAGACCATGCGCGCCTCGATCCTGGTGCTGGGGCCCCTGCTGGCGCGCTTCGGCGAAGCCAAGGTCTCGCTGCCGGGCGGCTGCGCCATCGGTTCGCGTCCGGTCGACCAGCACATCAAGGGTCTGCGCCAGATGGGCGCCGAGATCACGATCGAAGGCGGCTACATCCACGCGAAATCGAACGGGAAGCTCAAGGGCGCGCGCATCCACACCGACATGATCACCGTCACCGGCACCGAGAACCTCCTGATGGCGGCAACGCTGGCCGAAGGCGAGACCGTGCTGGAAAACGCCGCGCGCGAACCGGAAGTGACCGACCTGGCCAATCTCTTGGCGTCGATGGGCGCGAAGATCGAGGGCATCGGCACCGACCGCCTGGTGATCCAGGGCGTCGACGCGCTGCACGGCGCACAACACGCAGTGATTTCAGACCGCATCGAAGCCGCGACTTTCCTGTGCGCGGTGGCGGCCACCGGTGGTGACATCCTGCTGCGCAACACCCGCACCGACATCTTCGATGTCGCGCTCGACAAGCTGCGCGAGATCGGCCTGCAGCTCGACGTCGGCGCCGACACCATCCGCGCCCGCATGGATGGCCGCCCGCACCCGGTCTCCTTCCGGACCACGGAATACCCGGGCTTCCCGACCGACATGCAGGCCCAGTTCATGGCCGTGAACATCCTGGCCGATGGTTCGAGCCGCGTCACCGAAACCATCTTCGAGAACCGCTTCATGCACGTGCAGGAGATGAACCGCCTCGGCGCCCAGATCTCCACCGAGGGCAACACCGCCTTCATCAAGGGTGTGGACCGCCTGGTCGGCGCACCGGTGATGGCAACCGACCTGCGCGCGTCGGCGTCGCTCGTCATCGCCGGCATGGCGGCCGAAGGCACGACCCTGGTCGACCGCATCTACCACCTCGACCGCGGCTACGACCGCATGGAAGTGAAGCTGTCGGCGGTTGGCGCCGACATCGTCCGCATCAAGTAATGGAAAAATGAGTCCCACTCTGACTAGAACCGGCGAGCCCGGGCTGATCCTGGCGCTGTCCAAGGGCCGCATCTTCGAAGACACCCTGCCGCTGTTAGCAAGCGCGGGGATTACCGTTACCGAGAATCCGGAAACCTCGCGCAAGCTGATCCTGCCGACCAACGACCCGGGCGTGCGCGTGCTGATCGTGCGCGCCAGCGACGTGCCGACCTATGTGCAGCATGGCGCCGCCGATTTCGGCGTGGCCGGCAAGGACGTGCTGCTCGAGCATGGCGGCGAAGGCCTGTACCAGCCGATCGACCTGCGCATCGCCTGCTGCCGCATGTCGGTGGCAGTGAACGCCGGCTTCGACTACGAGACCGCGGTGCGCCAGGGCGCGCGCCTGCGCGTGGCGACCAAGTTCGTGAACACCGCGCGCGAGCACTTCGCGAGCAAGGGCGTGCACGTCGACCTGATCAAGCTGTACGGCTCGATGGAACTGGCGCCGCTGGTCGGCCTGTCGGATGCCATCGTCGACGTGGTCTCGACCGGCGGCACCCTGCGCGCCAACAACCTGGTCGAAGTCGAAAAGATCATGGACATCTCCTCGCGCCTGGTGGTGAACCAGGCAGCGCTCAAGCTCAAGCGCGAGCGCCTGCAACCGATTCTCGACGCCTTCCAACGGGCCGCCGGGGCGGACCCTTCCTCACAACAAGGCTGAAGAAACATGGCAGTACAGATCCGCAAGCTCGACTCCACCGCACCCGATTTCAAACCGACCCTCGATGCGCTGCTGACCTTCGAGGCCGAGACCGACGACGCCATCGAATCGAGCGTCGCGAAGATCCTGGCAGACGTGAAGCAGCGTGGCGATGCTGCCGTGCTGGAGTACACGAACAAGTTCGACCGCATCCCGAACGGCGGGGCGTCGTCGATGGCCGCCTTCGACATCCAGCAGGAAGAACTCGACGCGGCGCTGGCGGCGATCCCCGACGCCCAGCGCACTGCGCTGCGCACCGCCGCTGAGCGCATCCGCGTGTTTCACGAGCGCCAGAAGCAGGAACTGAACGGCTTCACCTTCACCGAGCCTGACGGCACCGTGCTGGGCCAACGAGTGACGCCGCTCGACCGCGTCGGCATCTACGTCCCGGGCGGCAAGGCCGCCTATCCGTCGTCGGTGCTGATGAACGCGATTCCTGCTCGGGTAGCCGGCGTGCAGGAAATCGTGATGGTGGTGCCGACCCCGGACGGCGTGAAGAACCAGATGGTGCTGGCTGCCGCTGCGATCGCCGGCGTTACCCGCGTTATCACCATCGGCGGCGCCCAGGCCGTGGGCGCGCTCGCCTACGGCACCGAGACGATTCCCGCCGTCGACAAGATCGTCGGCCCCGGCAATGCCTACGTGGCCGCCGCCAAGCGCCGCGTGTTCGGCGTGGTGGGCATCGACATGATTGCCGGTCCGTCGGAAATCTTGGTACTGTGCGACGGCACCACCGACCCGGACTGGGTGGCGATGGACCTGTTCTCGCAGGCCGAGCACGACGAGCTGGCCCAGGCGATTTTGCTGTGCCCGGACGCGGACTACATCGCGCGCGTCGAGCAAAGCATCCACAAGCTGCTGCCCACCATGCCGCGCGCCGCCACGATCACGACCTCGCTGAGCGACCGCGGCGCACTGGTGAAAGTGCGCGACATGGAAGAAGCGTGCAGCATCGCGAATGCGATCGCCGCCGAGCACCTCGAGATCTCGGCCGAAGACCCGTTGACATGGGCCGACCGGATCCGCCACGCCGGCGCCATGTTCCTCGGCCGCTTCTCGTCCGAGTCGCTGGGCGACTACTGCTGCGGCCCGAACCACGTGCTGCCGACCTCGCGCACCGCGCGCTTTTCGTCGCCGCTCGGTGTCTACGACTTCCAGAAACGTTCGTCGGTAATCCAGGTGAGCGAGCAGGGCGCCCAGACGCTCGGCAAGGTGGCGGCCGAACTGGCCTATGGCGAAGGCCTGCAGGCGCACGCCCGCAGTGCAGAGTTGAGAATTCAGCCTTTGAGTCCGAAGTCATGACGGGCTGGGTCGACCAGGTGTTCTGCGAGGATGCGCTGACGGGCCTGGCGCGCATCCCGGACGCTTCCATCGACCTGATCCTGACCGACCCGCCCTACAACCTCGGCAAGAACTACGGCAACGCTTCCGACCAGCAGGGCGTCGAGGAATACCTGGACTGGACCGAGCGCTGGATCGACGCCGCGCTGCCCAAGCTGAAAGCCAACGGCAGCCTGTACATCTTCCTGACCTGGCGCTTCGCGCCGGAGATCTTCGTCATGCTGAAAAAGCGCATGACGATGATGAACGAGATCATCTGGGACCGCCGCGTGCCCTCGATGGGCGGCAGCGTGCGCAGCTTCTCGTCGGTGCACGACACCATTGGGTTTTTCGTGAACCGCAAGGACTACTATTTTGATCTGGATGCCGTGCGCATCCCCTACGACGCCGAGACCAAGAAGGCGCGCTCGCGCTCGATCTTCATCGGCGCCAAGTGGCTGGAAGTGGGCTACAACCCGAAGGACGTGTGGAGCGTGTCGCGCCTGCACCGCGAGCATCCGGAACGCGCCGACCACCCGACCCAGAAGCCGCTCGAGATCATCGAGCGCATGGTCAAGGCTTCCTGCCCGGCGGGCGGCGTCGTGCTCGACCCCTTCATGGGCAGCGGCACCACGGCCATCGCCGCGCGCCAGGCCGGGCGCCATTTCACCGGCTTCGAACTGAATCCCGCCTACTGCGACATCATCCGCGAGCGCCTGGCGGCGCCCGAGGTACCGGTTGCAGGAGCGAAGAAACGCAAAAGCGCGGCCAAGAACGCGCCCCTGAACGAGGAACCAGCATGACTAGCATCGACAAGCTGATCGAACACACCATCCGCGCGGACGTGCGCAACATCGCCAGCTACTTCGTGCCGGATGCCAGCGGCTACATCAAGCTCGACGCGATGGAGAACCCCTACCAGCTGCCGGAAGGCCTGCGCGCCGTACTGGGCCAGCGCCTGGCCGATGCCGCGCTGAACCGCTACCCGGTCGCTTCCTACGCCACGCTCAAGCAGAAGATCTGCGCGGGCCTGGGCGTCCCGGCCGGCTACGACGTCCTGCTCGGCAATGGCTCGGATGAGCTCATCTCGATCATGGCCACCGCCATCGCCCGTCAGGACAGGAAGGCGGTCGTCATGGCGCCGACCCCGGCCTTCGTGATGTTCGCGCGCTCGGCCCAGTTCGCAGGCGCCGATTTCGTCGGCGTGCCGGTCAAGCCCGACTTCTCGCTCGACCTGCCCGCCATGCTGGCCGCGATCGACGAGCACAAGCCTGCGCTGGTCTTCCTGGCCTATCCGAACAACCCGACCGGCAACCTGTTCGATGCGGACGACATGGTCGCGATCATCCGCGCGCTGGGCGAGACCGGCATCGCGGTGGTGGACGAGGCCTACCAGCCTTTCGCCAGGAAGAGCTTCATGGGCCGCCTGCCGGAATTTTCGAACCTGGTCGTGATGCGCACCCTGTCCAAGCTGGGCCTGGCCGGCATCCGCCTCGGCTACCTGTCGGGCGACCCCAAGCTGCTGGAGCAGTTCGAGAAGGTGCGTCCGCCCTACAACGTCAATGTGCTGACCCAGGTGGCGGCCGAGTTCGCGCTCGACCACCTCGACGTGCTCGACAGCCAGGCCGAGTTGCTGAACCTTGAACGCAGCCGCCTGGCCGGCGAACTGGCGGCGTTGCCGGGAGTCGAAGTGTTTCCATCGGCCGCGAATTTCATCTCGATGCGCGTGCCGGATGCCGACAAGGTCTGTTCGGAACTTCGCGACGGAAAGGTGCTGATCAAGAATTTAGGTAAAATGGACAAGATGCTGGCCAACTGCATCCGCGTCACGGTCAGCACTCCCGAAGAAAACACCGCATTCCTGAATGCCCTGAAAGCGTCCCTATAGCAGCGTTTCCTCCACACGGAGGACCACGCACCGACGAGCACTCGCAATGACCCGCACCGCCGACATCACGCGCAATACCAACGAAACGCAAATCCGCGTTTCGATCAACCTCGACGGCACCGGCCGCCAGAAGCTCAACACTGGCGTCCCCTTCCTCGACCACATGCTCGACCAGATCGCGCGCCACGGCATGATCGACCTCGAAGTCGAAGCCGTCGGCGATCTGCACATCGACGCCCACCATACGGTCGAGGACACCGGCATCACCCTCGGCATGGCAGTGGCCAAGGCCGTCGGCGACAAGAAGGGCATGGTGCGCTACGGCCACTCCTACGTGCCGCTCGACGAAGCGCTGTCGCGGGTGGTGATCGACTTCTCGGGCCGTCCGGGCCTCGAAATGCACATTCCCTGGACCCGCGCCATGATCGGCACTTTCGACGTCGACCTGACGGGCGAATTCTTCCGCGGCTTCGTGAACCACGCCGGCGTGACCCTGCACATCGACAACCTGCGCGGCGTGAACGCGCACCACCAGTGCGAGACCGTGTTCAAGGCGTTCGGCCGCGCGCTGCGCATGGCCACCACCCTGGACGAGCGCGCCGCCGGCATCATTCCTTCGACCAAAGGCAGCCTGTAAGCAGACCACCATGACGAACAAGATTGTAGTGGTCGATGGCCTGGGGAACCTGCGCTCGGTCGCGCAGGCGCTGCGCGCTGCCGCGCCCGAGGCCGACATCCTGGTGTCGAACAAGGCTGAAGACATCGATGCCGCCGACCGCATCGTGCTGCCGGGGCAGGGCGCGATGCGCGACTGCATGCGCAGCCTGCGCGAATCCGGCGCCGAGGACGCTCTGCTGCGCGCCGTGAAGACGCGCCCGGTGATGGGCGTGTGCGTCGGCGAGCAGATGCTGTTCGACGAGAGCGAAGAGAACGAGGGCACGCCGGGCCTGGGCCTGCTGCCGGGCCGCGTGGTGCGCTTCCAGCTGGACGGCAAGCGGCAAGCCGATGGCTCGCGTTTCAAGGTGCCGCAGATGGGCTGGAACCGCGTGCGCCAGACCCGATCCCACCCGCTGTGGGAAGGCGTCGAGGACGGCAGTTATTTCTACTTCGTGCACAGCTATTACGCCGCGCCGGAGCATGCCCAGGACACCATCGGCGAAGCCGACTACGGCGGCGCGTACGCCTGCGCCGTCGCGCGCGACAACCTGGTCGCCACCCAGTTCCACCCCGAGAAGAGCGCCGCCGCCGGGCTGCGCCTGTATCGCAATTTCATTCACTGGAACCCGTGAGTTTTATCCTTAATCCGCCGTCAACCAACCGACAACGACCATGCTGCTGATCCCTGCCATCGACCTGAAAGACGGTCACTGCGTTCGCCTGAAACAGGGCGACATGGACCTCGCCACCGTATTCTCCGAAGACCCTGCCGACATGGCGCTGCACTGGCTGAAGAAGGGCGCGCGCCGGCTGCATCTGGTCGACCTGAACGGCGCGTTCGCCGGCAAGCCGAAGAACGAGGAAGCGATCAAGGCCATCCTGAAGACCGTGCAGGACTACGCCGAAGAGATGGGCATCGACGAGATCCCGGTCCAGCTGGGCGGCGGCATCCGCGACCTCGACACCATCGAGCGCTACCTGGACGACGGCATCACCTACATCATCGTCGGCACCGCCGCCGTGAAGAACCCGGGCTTCCTGCACGACGCCTGCGGCGCTTTCCCGGGCTCGATCATCGTCGGCCTGGACGCCAAGGACGGCAAGGTCGCCACCGACGGCTGGAGCAAGATGTCGGGCCACGAGGTCATCGACCTGGCCAAGAAATTCGAAGGCTACGGCGTCGAATCGATCGTCTACACCGACATCGGCCGCGACGGCATGATGGCCGGCGTGAACATCGAAGCCACCGTCAAGCTGGCGCAAGCCGTGCGGATTCCGATCATCGCCTCGGGCGGCGTGCACAACCTGGCCGACGTCGAAGCGCTGTGCGCGGTGCAGGACGAAGGCATCGAAGGCGTGATCTGCGGCCGTTCGATCTACGAAGGCACGCTGGACCTGGCTTCGGCGCAGGAACGCGCGGATGAACTGACTGAAGGAGCGCAGGCGTAAGGTTCAGGTGCTTAGCACCACCGCCCTCTGGGCCGTCATCCCCGCGTAGGCGGGGATCCAAGTTTGCATGAGCTGCCGATACGCACGCAGAAATTGGGTTCCCGCCTTCGCGGGAACGACGAATTAGCGCCAACGCAAAGAATTCTATGCTCGCAAAACGCATCATCCCCTGCCTCGACGTCACCGGTGGCCGTGTGGTCAAGGGCGTCAATTTCACCGAGCTGCGCGATGCCGGCGACCCGGTCGAGATCGCGCGCCGCTATGACGGGCAAGGCGCCGACGAGATCACCTTCCTCGACATCACCGCCTCCAGCGACGGCCGCGACCTGATCCTGCCGATCATCGAAGCCGTGGCCTCGACCGTGTTCATCCCGCTCACCGTCGGTGGCGGCGTGCGCAAGGTCGAGGACGTGCGGCGCCTGCTCAATGCCGGCGCCGACAAGGTGTCCATGAACACTTCGGCCGTCACCAACCCGCAGCTGGTGTTCGACGCCTCGCAGAAGCACGGTTCGCAGTGCATCGTGGTGGCGATCGACGCCAAGCAGGTCGCGCCCGGCAAATGGGAAGTCTTCACCCATGGCGGCCGCAACGCGACCGGCCTCGACGCGGTCGAATGGGCGCAGAAGATGGAGTCGCTCGGCGCCGGCGAACTGCTGCTCACCTCGATGGACCGCGACGGCACCAAGTCCGGTTTCGACCTCGGCCTGACCCGCGCCGTGTCCGACGCGGTCGGCATTTCCGTGATCGCCTCGGGCGGCGTGGGCGGCTTGCAGGATCTGGCTGACGGCATCCTCGAAGGCCACGCCGATGCGGTGCTGGCCGCCAGCATCTTCCACTACGGGCAGCACACGGTCGGCGAGGCCAAGCGCTTCATGGCGGAGCGCGGCATCCCGATGCGCCTGGAGTGAACATGCCGACCAATGCAAAATGGCTCAACAAGGTGCGCTGGGACGAACACGGCCTGGTGCCGGTGATTGCCCAGGAAGCGGCCAGCGGCGACATTCTGATGTTCGCCTGGATGAACCGCGAGGCGCTCGCGAAAACGGTGGAGCTGGGCGAAGCCGTCTACTGGAGCCGCTCGCGCAAGAAGCTGTGGCACAAGGGCGAAGAGTCCGGCCACACACAGAAGGTACTGGAGATGCGCCTGGACTGCGACGAAGACGTCGTGCTGCTGAAGATCGAGCAGAAGGGCGGCATCGCCTGCCACACCGGGCGCCACTCCTGCTTCTTCCAGAAATTCGACGGCGAGGACTGGCAGGCGGTGGAACCCGTGCTGCAGGACCCCGACACCATCTACTCCGCACAAAAGAAAACCCATGAGTGACATCCTGGCCCGCGTCGCGGCCGTGATCGAGTCGCGCAAGCCGGCAGCCGGCGGCGACCCCGCCACCTCTTACGTCGCCAAGCTGTTCAGCAAGGGCGACGACGCCATCCTGAAAAAGATCGGCGAAGAAGCCACCGAGACCGTGATGGCCGCCAAGGACGCACGCGTCTCGGGCGACGCCTCCAAGGTCCTGTACGAAACCGCCGACCTCTGGTTCCATACCATGGTGCTGCTGTCCCAGTTCGGCTTGACGCCGCAGCAGGTGATCGACGAGCTGGCGCGGCGCGAAGGCGTGTCCGGGATCGACGAGAAGGCAGCGCGCAAGGAGTAGGCACTTGCTCATGCTTGCCATGCGGCTTGGCGGTGTCATAATCAGGCATTCGCCGTCATGCCGGTGTCATGTACCGCCGGTAGGATGCACGGGCTCTTTATTCAGAATGCTGTAACGGAGACAAGATGGACAACTGCATTTTTTGCAAGATCGTCGCCAAGCAGATCCCGGCCAGCGTCGTCTACGAAGACGATGACGTGCTGGCGTTCAAGGACATCAACCCGGCCGCCCCGGTGCACCTCTTGGTGATCCCGAAGCAGCACGTGGACACCCTCTCGGACTGCGGCATGGAGCACGCCGCCGTACTGGGCAAGATGCTGGCGCTGGCGCCGAAGCTGGCCGAAGAGCACGGTGTCGCAATCAAGTCGGACGGCAATGGCGGACGCAGCGGCGGTTTCAAGACCCTGATCAATACCGGTCCAGACGGGGGCCAAGAGGTCTACCACCTGCACCTGCATGTGTACGGCGGCAAGCGTCCGTGGCGCGGCCTGGGCACCTGATTGTTACCAGAGCTCAAGTAAACTTTTAATGCGGGCAATTTATGGGGCAATGCGTCCGCTTGGCGTATACTGAAACGTACGCTTTCCCGATTTACAGGCGCACGAAGCGTCTTGCTAGGAGATAAAAATGGGTTCGATGAGTATTTGGCACTGGGTGATTGTCCTAGTCGTCGTGATGCTGATTTTTGGCACCAAGAAAATCAGCAATATCGGTGGCGACCTCGGTAAAGCCGTAAAGGGTTTCAAGGATGGCGTGAAAGGCGAAGAAGAGAAGGCCAACGCGGCCCAGTCGACCACCCAGCCGCCGCAACAGGTCGCCGACAAGTCGACCATCGACGTCGAAGCCCGCGACAAGACCCGTCATTAATATCCGGGCATGATCGATCTCGGACTGTCGAAACTGGCGATCATCGGCGTTGTCGCGCTGATCGTGATCGGCCCTGAAAAACTGCCGAAGGTGGCGCGCATGGCGGGCACCCTGTACGGGCGCGCCCAGCGCTACCTGCACGACGTCAAGTCCGAAGTCAGCCGCGAGATCGAACTCGACGAGCTGCGCAACCTGCACAAGGAAGTGCACGAGAGCGCGCAATCGTTCAAGTCCGATGTCGAAAGCTCGATGTCCAGCCACGTCGACGAAGTCGAGGCGCTGTGGGACGGCCGGGAACACGTATCCTCGTCCCCCTCCACGCCGTCTTTCGTCAGCACCACCGACATCGAGCGCAAGGCGCGCGACTTCCGCCGCAAGAAGCTGGTGCGTACCTCCGCCGTCCCAAGCTGGTACAAGCACCGCAACGGTGGCAAGACCCATGTGCTGTCGGGCGCCGCGCGCGTGCGCAAGTTCCGCCCAGGCTCCAGCAAATCCAAGAGTTCGTTTTTCTAAATGACCGAAGAAGCCGCAGGCGAAGAAACCTTCATCTCCCACCTCGTCGAACTGCGTGACCGCCTGGTCAAGGCGTCGATCGGGATTGCCATCGCCTGCGCGGCCCTGTTCATCTGGCCGGGCCCCTCGCACGTCTACGACCTGCTGGCCGCCCCGATGATCGCGTCGCTCCCACCCGGCGCCAAGATGATCGCCACCGGCGTCGTCTCGCCCTTCCTGGTGCCGATGAAGGTCACCCTGCTGCTGGCCTTCATCCTGTCGCTACCCTGGGTGTTCTACCAGTTGTGGGCCTTCGTTGCGCCCGGCCTGTACGCGCACGAGAAGCGCCTGGTGCTGCCGCTGGTGATCTCGTCCTCGCTGCTGTTCATCGGCGGCGTGGCCTTCTGCTACTTCTTCGTGTTCGGGCGCGTGTTCCACTTCATCGGCGAGTTCGCCCCGACCTCGATCGCCGTCACGCCCGATATCGAGAACTACCTCGACTTCGTCATGTCGATGTGCCTGGCCTTCGGCGCCACCTTCGAAGTGCCGGTGGTGGTCGTGATCCTGGTGCGCATGGGGATCGTCAGCATCGAGAAGCTGAAGTCGATCCGCTCCTATGTGATCGTGGGCGCTTTCGTGATCGCCGCCATCGTCACGCCACCGGACGTGGTCAGCCAGCTGGCGCTGGCCATCCCGATGTGCCTGCTCTACGAGCTGGGCCTGATCGTGGCGCCGATGTTCGCGCGCATGACGCGTGCCCCCGAAGAGCACGCGTAACACGATCTTTTTTCCTGCCCGAGCCCTCATGTCGCCCTGCGCATGAGGGCTCGCTGCTTTATGGGCAGTTGCCGATGACGTAGTAGCCTGCCGAGGTCTGGGCCAGCGTCGCGCTGTAGAAGGTATTGTTCAGCCCCATGTTCTGGTTCGACCCGTTGGCCAGCGCATACCCGCCGCTGTCGTGCGCCCGTCCCGCCGTCACGTGCGCGTAGTTGCTGGCGGTGGTGGCCGTGCACACGAAGCCTGAAGTCGTCGTGCCCGTCACGCTTGCCGACTTCGCGCTCTCGACGCCGCCGCTCCCGGTCGCCGTCACCTGGTAGGTGTAGCTGGTCGACGCCGCCAGGCCGCCGTCGGTGTAGCCCGTGCCCGCCAGCGGCGTGCCGGTGACTTTGGCGCCGTTGCGGTAGACGTTGTAGCCGGTAGCGCCGTTCGACGCGTTCCAGCTCAGGGCGATGCTGTTCGCGGTGCGCGCGCCGACGGCCAGGCCGGCCGGCGCTTGCAGGGCAGGGGCGGTGCCGACCAGGAATTGCGGGATAGTGCAGGCGTTCGACGTCAGGCCGGTGGCGTTGTTGGTCGCCGTGACTGTGCCGGTGTAATAGCCGTCGGCGCGTGCCGCGTAGGCCTTGCTGAAGCTGGCGCCGCTGCCGGCCGCAGTGTCGTCCACTGGCGTTGGGCCGCTGAGCACCACGCGGTAGCTGCTGATGGCGCCTGCCGCATCGGTCGCCGCGCCGTTGACGGTCACGGTCGAACCGGAGACGCTGGCGCTGCACGAAGTCATCGCCGGCGCCGCCGCGCGTGTGACGCGCAGGTTATTCTTGAACCAGAAATCCATCACGAAGGCCGGGTAGTTGACCTTGGTCGCGTCGACGTAATTGCTGTTCTGGCCACCAGTTCCGGCCGGCCAGGCGTGGCCCATGCCGGTGACCGTGATTTCCGAGGTCCGCAGCTTGCCGTTGGCGTCCAGGTAGGGTACGTTGCTGCCGCCGGTGGCCACCGTCGTGGTGGCGCCTTTTGTGTAAGTGCCGCCGTAGACCTGGCGCATGGCCGCGGCGTCGAGCGGGCCATAGGCCTGCGCCACCGTGTAGTCGTTGGTGCCCCAGATGACGCTCGCGACTTGGGTGGTGAAATGGCTGGCATTGCTGCCCGCCCAGCTTGTGCAGCTGCTGGCCACGCTGCTCGAGGTGGTGCCGGAAGGGACGGTGGAGATCTGCGAGGTCGACACCGTCGGCGCCGGGCCGGCATTGATGCCGATGCCGGCGAAGATGTCGGGCGCCACGCAGCCCATCACCATGGTCTTGGCGCCGCCCGAGGACAGGCCGGTGACGTAGATCTGCTTCGGATCGATCGCATACTGCGGGTTGCTGACGAAGCGGTTGACCAGGTCCAGCAGCACGGCGTTGTGCCCATAGCTGCGGCTGCGGTTGGTAGCGGCCCAGTCCCAGCAATGCGCGCTGTACAGGTTGCCGGTGGCGTTGGGCGCGAGGATCACGGCGCCATACTGGTCGGCCGCCGCCTTCCAGTTGTAGCCGCCATCCGTGCTGCCGTTGATCACGTCGTTGGCCGCGGTCTGGGCGCAGCCGTGCAGCACCAGCACCAGCGCGCGCTTGCCGCCCAAGGCGGGCGCCGTGGCCGGCCAGTAGTAGTAGCCGGTGAGGGCGCCGCCGTTGGTAGTGTCGGTGGCCCAGGTCTGGTTCGCGCTCCAGGCGCCGGGTCCGGCCTGGAGTTGGGCGAAAGCCGGGATGGCCAGCGCCATGCAGGCCGCGGCTGCGGCCCGTTTGAAGAGGGATGCCATGGGTGCGTCTCCGTTCTGTTTGTTGTCGTGCTGGGCATGCGCCCGCGCATGGGCGTAACGAGGCCACGCCGGTCGCGCAAACGCGGATCGGTGCAACGGGTACAACGAGAGGAAAGCGTGGGCCGGTTGCGTCGTCAGGACGCGGGTGCGGGAAGGGAAGTCATCGAAGTCTCCGGTCTTGTGATTATGTGCAGTGCATGCCCATTCTAGCCCCGGAGATATTGCGCACAAGCGAGCGCGCGAGCACGCTGCTTGTGCGCTTTTGCACAGGTGGTTTCCTGTGCAAAATCAAAGCGGTTTCTACTCCATCAACTCGGAAATCATCTTCACCGGCGCATTGCCGTAGCTGAGGAACTGGTCGTGGAATTCCTTCAGGTTGAAGCGATCTCCCAGCTGCTGCTTGCGGCGCTCGCGCAGGGCCATGATCTGCTCGTAGCCGCTGTAGTAGCTGGTCAGCTGCACCGAGGTGAGCTGCACGCGGCGCCACTTCTCGTCGGCTTCCTGGCGCGTCTGGAAGGCCTGGCGCACCAGCAGGTCGATCGCTTCGCTTTGCCCCATGCCCAGCACGTGGACGCTGTAGTCGAGGATGGTGTTGGTGACGCTGCGCAGGTTCCACTTCGAGTACATCAGCCACATCTCGGGCGCGTTGTCGCCGTAGCCGTTCTCCAGCATCATGCGCTCGCCGTACACCGCCCAGCCCTCGACCATCGCGCCGTTACCGAACAGCGACTTCACCAGGGACGGCGAACGGTTGGCGTACACCAGCTGCGCGTAGTGGCCCGGAATCGCCTCGTGGATGTTCAGGATCTGCAGGATCCACTCGTTGTACTCGCGCAGGCTGCTCTCGGCCTGTTCGGCGGTGAGGCTGTCGAGCGGAGTGACGTTGTAGTAGGTCTTGTCCTTCGGACGGTACGGACCCGGCGCGTCGATGCTGGCGCCGGCCACGCCGCGCTGGTACATCGGGGTTTCGCGCACTTCCAGCGGCTTGTCCGCGTCCAGCGTCAGCAGATTCTTCTCGGTGACGAACTTCTGCAGGGCCGGGATCTGGCGGCGGATCTCGGGCAGGAAGTTCTCGCGTGCGACGTGGCGCTCGGAGAGCTTGTTGATCATCATGCCGATCTTCTGGAAGCGGTCGCGCGGCTTGTTCACGCCCGTCAGGTAGCGCGGCCACAGCTCGTCCGAGATCGTGTCCATGCGGGCGAGCAGCTCTTCACGCGTTGCCAGGGCCTTGCGGAAGGTCTGTTCGGCGCTGCTCGAGGATTGGATCTCGAGCGCGAACTTCTGCTCGTACATCGCCTTCCCGGCGCGGAAAGGACGCGGTTTGGCGGCGTTCTGATCGAGCGCCGCCAGGAAATCCACATAGCCCAGCACCGCGCTGCCGGCGTTGGCGATGCGCTGCGCGAAGATCGCCTTTTCCTGCGCGTTCAGGATCGATTCCTGCGCCGCCTTGCCCAGGTCGGCCAGCACCGCGATGGTGCCCGGCGCCTGCGCGATCGCGAGCTGGGTGTGTTCGCGGGTCGGGTTGACGATCGAGGCCTGCGCGGCCTGGTAGAAGGCCGGCACCTCGGCCAGGCGCTTGAGGAGGGTGCGCAGGCGCTGCGGCTTGGCGGCGTACTCGGTATTCAGGATCAGGTCGAGCGGCTGGGCGATGTTGTACAGCGACGGGTTCCACTCGTACTCGCGCCAGGTGGTGAGGTTCCAGCGGTCCTTCTCCAGCTTGTTTACCAGCAGGGCCAGGTCGGTACGCTGGCGCGGCGACAGCTGGCGCGTATCGAGTTTGTTGAACTTGTCCAGCCACTCGTTGGCGAAGGCCAGCTTTTTGGCGCGGGTGGCGGCGTCCGGGATGGTCAGGTTGGCGGCCTGGTCGAACTTGCCGACGTAGATGCCGCCTTCCGGATCGACGCGCCACAGCGCGGTCAGGTACTGCATGCTCATCGAATCGAGGCGGCGGTCGAGGCGTTTCTCGTTCGCGTTGGCGACCGGGGCCGCTGCGACCGGGGCGGCGACGGCGACGGCGGCGGTGGCAGCAGCTGCGACGGCCGCTTTGCTTGCGCCCTTCTTGACCGGCGCCTTGGCCTTGTTCGTTTTCGATTTGACTACTTTTGCGGCTTTCGCCTTGCCCTTGGCGGGCTTGGTGGTCTTGGCGCTGGCGGGGGCCAGCGCGAAACTCGCCAGCAGCACGGCCAGCGCAATCTTCGTTTTCATCATCCTGTTCGAACCCTGCAAATTAAAAGGTCGGAGCCCCGGCGCGCGGCATGCGCAGGGCGGAGCCCGAGAAGAGTAGCACCATTCAGTCCGCTTGCGGGCGGCTGAAACAATCCGACACTTAGCCCGTCCTTAATCGACGGCGCCGGAGCGGATCATCTGCTGGTGCAGCGCATTGAGCGTTTCGACGGCCCGGCGGCCACTCGCGATATGGTGCAGGACGATCTCGCTGTCGCGGGTGAAGCGGTGGCCGATGCGCACCGTGTACGAGCGCGTCACCCAGCTCACGAAACCGTTGACGTAGCTGGCTTCGTCCATGTCGCGCCACTTCACGCCCGCCACGCCCTTCTTCCACGGCAGGACGCCGGAGTAGACCCAGACGCCGACGTCGTCGTAGTACAGCTGCACGCTGCGCACCTGCAGGAACTTATATACGACGATCACGGCCGACACTCCCAGCACCGCGGCGGCGGCCATCTCGTTCCAGTGGAAGGCCAGCGGCAGCGCGACGAAGAACAGCAGCACCGCCAGCGCAAGGACACCGGCATAGGCCAGCCAGGATTTGACGCCGATGACATGGGCTTGCGCCGGCCTTGCCGCTTTGTCCAGTTCCATGTGTGTTATCTCATCAATAAAGCGGCATCATCACACGGAGCCCGTGCCGGAATCAAGTTCAGGACAGGCTCAGTCCCTGCTTGAGCATCGCCAGCATGTCGCCCGGCGACATGCGCGCCGCCATCTCGGTGCCCTCCAGCAGGCTGTCGGCCAGGTCGCGCTTGCGGTGGTGCAGGTCGACGATGCCTTCCTCGATGGTGCCGCGCGCGACCAGGCGGTAGATGGTCACCGGCCGCTGCTGGCCCATGCGGTGGGCGCGGTCCGAGGCCTGGTCTTCCACCGCCGGATTCCACCACGGGTCCATGTGGATCACGTAGTCGGCCGCCGTCAGGTTGATGCCCACTCCGCCGGCTTTCAGGCTGATGAGGAACAGTTCGCCCTCGCCGGCCTGGAAGGCATCCACGCGGCGTTTGCGTTCCTGCATCGGCGTGGCGCCGTCGAGGTACTGGTAGGGGATCTGCTTGCCGTCCAGGTACTTGCGGATCAGGCTCAGGTGGTCGACGAATTGGCTGAACACCAACACCTTGTGGCGGTTCTCCAGCAGATCGTCGACCAGGCGCGCAAACGCGATCAGCTTGCTACTGGCGATGCCGGCGCCGGGCGCCACCAGTTCCGGATTGCAGACGGCGCGGCGCAGCCGCATCATCTCGGCCAGGATCTCGATCGACTTCTGGCTTTCCGGCGCTTCCAGCGAGGCCAGCTTGTCCAGCGCGTCGCGGCGCAGCGACTCGTACAGCGCGGTCTCTTCCTGGGTCAGTTCGACCGGCACCACGATCTCGGTGCGCGGCGGCAGTTCGGTGAGCACCTGGGCCTTGGTGCGGCGCAGGATGAAAGGCTGGGTGAGCCTGCGCAGGCGCGCACGGGCGCCCGCCTCGGCGCGCTTGTCCTGGGCCTTTTCGATCGGGCCGGCGAAGCGCAGCTGGAACTGGTCGGCGCTGCCCAGCAGGCCCGGGTTGATAAACCTGAACAGGTTCCACAGCTCGCCCAGGTGGTTTTCCAGCGGCGTGCCGGTGGCCGCCATGCGGAAGCCTCCCTGCAGCGACATCACGGCCTGCGAGCGCTTGGTGTGCATGTTCTTGATGGCCTGGGCCTCGTCCAGCACGATGCTGTGCCAGGGCTTTTTCGCGAACAGCGGCGCTTCCTGCTGCAGCAGGCCGTAGCTCGCCACCACCACGTCGAAGGGGCCGGCTTCTTCCAGCAGGCTGGCACGGTCGCCGGGGCCGAACAGTTTCAGGTTCAGGGTCGGTGCGAAGCGCTGCGCTTCGGCGATCCAGTTCAGGCACACCGAGGTCGGCGCCACCACCAGCGCCGGGCCGTCAGGCGCGCGGGTGAGCAGCAGGGCCAGGGCCTGCAGGGTCTTGCCCAGGCCCATGTCGTCGGCCAGGCAGGCGCCGACGCCCCAGTGGGCCAGGCGTCCCAGCCATTCGAAGCCTTCGCGCTGGTAGTCGCGCAGTTCGGCCTGCAGGGTGGAAGGTAGCGCCGGCGTGAACGCCTCGCTGTCGGCGATGCGCTTCAGGTGCTTGCGCCAGGCGTCGTCGGTACTTACTTCTCCTGCCTCGCGCGCCAGCTCCGCCAGCGAGAAGCTGGCCAGCGGATGCATGCGCAGCTCGTCGCCATGCATCGTTCCGTAGTCGGCCAGCTCCATCAGGCGGCGGTGCAGTTCGTCGCTGAGGGCCAGGTATTCGTTGTCGCCCAGCGCGACGAAGCGGCTCTTCCCTTCGCGTACGCGCTCGAGCAGCGTGCGCAAGTCCATCACGCGCTGCTCGTCGACCACGATGTCGCCGTTTGCCGCGAACCAGTCGCGGTCGCGCCGGATCTGGATGCGCACCAATTTCGCATTCGCGCGCTTCGATACGCGGAATTTTTCTCCTTCCGGCCAGGCCACCACCACCTTGGCCGGGTCGAGGCCGCGCAGCTCGTCCACCAGCTCCAGGCATTGCAGGGGCTGGCCCAGCAGCCATTCGCCGTGTTCCAGTTCTCCATATTCGAGCGCATGGCAGGCGCCCACCAGCTGGCGCTCGGCCTCGCGTTCCGCATTCAGGTCGCGTTTGGCTTCGGTGCGCACGCCGTTCACATCGGCGATCACGCTTTCCGCGCCGGCGCCGGGCGAGTAATAGGCGCCATTGTCGAGCGGGCGCACCAGCACCTGCATGCTCATGCCCTGCTGATAGGGACGCAGGTGCAGGTGCAGGCGCGGATCGCTTGCCACCTGTTCGATGTCGCCCGGGCTGGCGCCGATGTCCGACTGCACCGTGACGATCGAAGAGATCGCGCTGATCGCGCGCAGCACGCGGCGCTCGGCTTCCACCGGCACTTCCAGGCCTTCGCCGACGATGGCGGCGATGCGGCGGTGCTCCTCGCCCACGCGCACCAGGCGCAGGCGGGTCGGGGTCTCGCGCGTGACGATCACGTCGCCGTCCTGTTCGCCGGGCGCGGGATGCAGCGAGATCGTCACCTTGGCGCCGCGCGCCTTCACGTGCAGCTCGGGTTCGCCCGGCAGCAGCTCGACCCGGGTGCCGGGGGAATCCATCCAGAACAGCAGCGGGTGGCCGACCAGCGCGGCGATGGCCTTGTCCAGCTCGAATTCGAAGCGGATCCCGGTGCTGCCGTAGTAGCGGCGGCCAGCAATGCTCGATACGGCCTGCACATCCTGGGCGCTGAGGAAGTCGAGCTCCTGGGCGTCCTCGGCCAGGCGTTTCAGGCCGATGGCGCGGCCGCGGCTCCAGCCGCCTTGCGCGTCGCGCTTCTGCTCGCGCGGCTCCAATTCGCGCACGCCCATGTGCTCGTCGTAGCGGATCATCCACACCAGGCGCGATTCGCGCACCACCTCGGCATTCAGCGCCGGCTGCAGGTTGATCAGGGCGTTGAGCTGGCGTTCCCACGGTTCTTCGCGCTCGAACCAGTGGCTCAGGTCGGTGAAGCGGTGCTTCCCGCGCAGTTCACTCGCGCGTCCTTCATGCGCGACCGCGCCCGGGCCGCCGACATGGCCCAGCAGGGCGGCCAGCTGCGCCGACAGCAGGTCGAAGCCGGCGCGCTCGGATTGCGCCAGCATGTCCTCGATGTCCTGGCGCTTGCCCAGCAGTTGCGGTAGGCCGAGCCAGTGGTGCATCAGCGCGCGGAAGGTGAAGGGCTCGAGCGCCATCTCCCAGTTACGCGACGCCAGCACCTCGGCGTCCACGGTGCCGCGCCGGATTTCCTGCAGCATGCTGAGCTGGAAGACCACGGCGGTCTCGGGGCGCTGCACCGCGCGGGTGGCGATGTCGAGCCAGGCGTCCGCCAGCTTCAGCTGCGCCGGCTGGTTGCTGCGCAAGAGGGCGGCGAGATAAAGGTGGGCGCCAATCCCGTCGAAAATGGCCTTGCGCTTGCCGGTCTCGCGGCGCAATGCCTTGAGCGATTTCTCGATGTCGGGCAGGGCGGTGTCCAGATCGTCGCGCAGCAGGGCGATCACGCTGCGCAGGAACATCCCAGGGGCGTCGGCCACTTCGGCCAGCAGGGCCAGGGCCTCGTCCAGACGACCGCACAGGATGAAGTGTTCGGCCAGCGCGATACGAAGGCTGACTGAAATGTCTCCTTTGGCCGCATGGGTTTCGGCCGCCGCGCGGATGGCGGGCGCCAGCGCCGGTTCGCGCTGCGCATGGCTGACCAGCTCGGCCAGCACGCTGTCGCGCAGGTAGGGATGGATGCGGTCGATGAGCGCCAGCGCGAACGGGCGCGCGCAGACCTCGACCAGCGGATGCAGGTAGGCCGCTTCGTGGCAGCGCAGGCAGGCATCCAGCAGCGGCATCACGACCGTGGCGTTCTCACCGGAGAGCAAGGCCATGCGCAGCAGCGCCAGCCCCTGGCGGTAGCTGCGCAGGATCGGCGTGCCCTGCCAGTCGCGGCGCAGCGGCGTGACCCGCTCGTAAGCGCCTTGCAGCGCGCGGAACAGTTCCGTGTCCAGCGCATGTGCCAGGGCCGGCCAGACGGCGGCCGGCGCGATCGCAAAGCCGCGCCCGACGACATCGGTTACCAGCGCGAGGCCCCGCAGGCGTTCCAGTTCGGCCGCCCACTGCCCCTCCGGCAGCGGCAGGCCGGCGGCCATCAGGTGTTCGAGGATGCGCTGGCGCCCCATCGGTTCGCCAGCCATGGCCAGCAGGGACAGGATCGCCTGCTCTCCCGCGTTCAGTTCATTGAAATTCATGCAGCCGGCAGGTTCTCGATCTCCACCGCCGGCAGCCCGGCGGGCACCGGAATGCCGAAGACGCGCAGGTAGAAGGCCAGCTCCGCTTCCAGCGTCTTCACCACGCTCTCGGCCTTGCGGAAGCCATGGCCTTCGCCTTCCAGGGTGATGTAGGCCACCGGTACCTTGCGTGCACGCAGAGCTTCGACCATGGTCTCGGACTGCTGCGGCGGCACCACCATGTCGTCCAGGCCCTGGAAGAAGATCATCGGGCGTGTCAGCTTGTCGGTGTGGTGGATCGGCGAGCGCTCGCGGTAGACCTGTTCGGCGCGCTCGGGTGGGGCGATCAGGTACTGGTTGTAGTGCGATTCGAACTTGTGCGAGTCCGCATCGAGTCCTGCCAGGTCGGACACGCCGTAGTAGCAGGCGCCGGCCTTGAACACGTCGTGGAAGGCGAGGGCGCACAAGGTGGTCAGGCCGCCGGCGCTGCTCCCGCGCACCAGCAGGCGCTCGGGATCGGCCAGGCCTTGAGCGGCCAGGAAGCGGGCGCCGGCCACGCAGTCCTCGACGTCGACCACGCCCCACTGGCCCTTGAGCAGGTCGCGGTAGGCGCGGCCGAAGCCGGTGCTGCCGCCGTAGTTCACGTCCAGCACCGCGAAGCCGCGGCTGGTCCAGAACTGGGTGGCCAGCTTCAGGGTGCTGGCCGCCATGCCGGTCGGGCCGCCATGGCCGATCACGATCAGGGGCGGCAGTTCGCCGTCGCGCGGTGCGAAGTCCGCATTGGTCGGTGGATAGTGGAAGGCGTATGCCGTGCGGCCGTTCGCGCTCGGGTAGCTGATCGCGCGCGGCACCGACAGATAGCCGACAGGAGGCAGCTGCGCAATCGAGCGGGTCAACACCTGATGCTGGCCGCCGTCGATGTCGATGCGCGCCAGTTCGAGCGCCACCGTCGGCGCGCCGCCCAGCAGCGCCACCGTGTGCGCGTTCACGCGCAGCTCGCGGATTTCCTCGTAGGGCGTCGCGATCTCTGTCAGCTCGCCGCCGCGCAGGCGCGCCAACTTGCTGACGCCGCCCTCGATGTAGGCGCACACGATCTCGTCGTTTGATGCGAAACCGTACAGCGAGCCGCCGAAGGTCCACAGCGGGCCGCCGAATTCCGCTTCGCGCGGGCACAGCGCCTGCACGACGCCATGTTCGAAGCGGTACAAATTCCACCAGCCGCTGCGGTCGGACACGAAGTGCAGCACGCCGCCCGGGGACCACTCCGGCTGGCAGACCGATTCCTGCGGCCCGCCCGCCACCAGCCGCCCGTTGGCCAGCGTGCCGTCATCCAGGATGTCGGCCAGCCACAGCTCGCTGCCCTCCCAGGGCATGCGCGGATGGTCCCAGCACAGCCAGGCCAGCTGGCGCCCATCGGGGGAGATGCGCGGCGCCGCGTAGAAGTCATTGCCGTCCACGAGCACGGTCTCAACGCCGTCGAAACCGATGGCGGCAATCGTGTTCACGGGGTAGTGGCCGCCGGCGGAATGGTCTTCGCGTACCGCTACCAGGCGCCGGCGCGGCGCGTCGACCACGAAGTCGGCGTAGCGCTGCTGGTTGTCCTCGAGCGTGACCGGCACCGGCTGGGCGCCGGCTTCGACGCGGTAAAGACGGCTGTCGGCGTGGTTGGAGAACCAGGCCGCGCCGCCGTCGACGACATAGGCCCCGCCGCCGTATTCATGCACCTTGCTGCGCACGTTGAAGGGCGCCGGCGTCAGTTCGCCATGGGTCGAGACCAGGGTCGAACGTCCCGCTTCGCTGGCCCGGCCTTCCAGCCAGTACACGGCGGCGCCGTCGAGCATGAGCGAAGCCAGCGGCGTGGCGCCGGCCGCGACGACGGACGCCGTAATCGGGGACGTCCAGGTACCGCAAGGGGCTTGCTGTTTGCTCATGACAGGTTCTCTCAATAGGACAAGAAACGCATTATAAGTGGGGGCCGGGGGATGCGATAATAGGGGTTTTCCTTCCGAATCCCGTATCTTTACGATTGTCAGCCATGCCACAATTTGCCCCGCTTCAGAACGACACCTTCCTGCGTGCGCTGCTGCGCCAGCCGACTGACTACACCCCGGTGTGGCTGATGCGCCAGGCGGGCCGCTACCTGCCGGAATACCGCGCCACGCGCCAGCAGGCCGGTTCCTTCCTGGGCCTGGCAAAGAATCCGGATTTCGCCACCGAAGTCACCCTGCAGCCGCTGGACCGCTACCCGCTGGACGCGTCGATCCTGTTCTCGGACATCCTGACCGTGCCGGACGCGATGGGCCTGGGCCTGTATTTCGCCGACGGCGAAGGCCCGAAGTTCGAGCGTCCGCTGCGCACGGAAGCGGAAGTGCGCGCCCTGCAGGTACCGGATATGGCGTCACTCGACTACGTCTTCAAGGCGGTGACCCAGATCCGCACCGCGATCAACGGCCGCGTGCCCCTGATCGGTTTCTCCGGCAGCCCGTGGACGCTGGCCTGCTACATGGTCGAAGGCGGCGGCTCGCGCGAATTCCACACCATCAAGAAGATGATGTATGCGCGCCCCGACCTGATGCACCACATCCTGGACACCAATGCGCAGGCGGTGGCGCAGTACCTGAACGCCCAGATCGATGCCGGCGCCCAGGCCGTGATGATCTTCGATTCCTGGGGCGGCGCGCTGGCCGACGGCGCCTACCAGCAGTTCTCGCTGGACTACATGCGCAAGGTGCTGAGCCAGCTGCAGCGCGAGAAGGATGGTGTACGTATCCCCGCCATCGTGTTCACCAAGGGCGGCGGCCTGTGGCTGGACGAGATGGCCGACATCGGCGCCGACGCGCTGGGCCTGGACTGGACCGTCAACCTGGGCAAGGCGCGCGCGCTGGTGGGCGATCGCGTGGCCCTGCAGGGCAACCTCGACCCGGCCATCCTGTTCGCCGCGCCGGAGCAGATCCAAGCCGAAGTCGAGCGTTCCCTGACGGCCTACGGAAAACCATCGGCAGGTCACGGCCACGTGTTCAACCTCGGCCACGGCATTTCGCAGTTCACCCCGCCGGAGTCCGTCACGGCGATGGTCGAAGCGGTGCACAACTTCAGCCGCAAGCAGCGCGCAGCCTAACGCGGGTCATTGCTGCGGCATGGGTTGCCGCAGCAAAATCACACTTGTTCACAAGTTCGTAAAACTCCAAATTTATTCCTGTGGACATCTTTGCCGAGCATGAAAAGACGTAAATCAATGATTCTTAAACGTTTTTTTCATGTGGGACTGTGGATTTACACAGTAGAGCTGGGCCTTAAGAGGTAAATTGTCCAGGCTTCCTGTCCATTGTTCACAAAGTTATCCACACTGCGACTGATGAGTTATGAAAAGTGCTTCGTTTACGCGGACTTAGCTCAACTCTTCAAGTAAGGTCTGAAGTTTCTGGTGCACCGCAACGAGTTTTCCCGTTACACATGTGCAGTTATGCACAGCAAGGCGATTCCAGCCCGGGTTGTTAACAGGGATAACTCATGGTTTGCAAGCCATTGAATTTATTGAAGATTTTATTGTTGTCCCAGCGAATCGCGCGTTCTGAGTTGATCTAACGTAAACCTCGACCACGGTCAAGTACAGCGCTATTCACAAAGTTTTCCACAGCTTACTGTTCTCAGTTTCCTCACTTTAGAAAGTTGGACTTGGCACACTGCTTCCTACAGGTTGCGCTCGATACGCCGCTCAACAGCTGCTTCGACTACCGCTGGACCTGCGAGCCCGGACAGGAGCCGCTGGTCGGCCAGCTGGTGCTGGTGCCGTTCGCGCGGCGCGAGGTGGTGGGCCTGATCGTCGCCGTCAAGGAAGAGACCGAGGTCCCGCTGGACAAGCTCAAGGATGCGATCGCCGTGCGCAGCCAGTTGTCGCCGCTGCCCGAGCGCTGGATCGCGCTGGCGCAGTTCGCCGCCGACTACTACCAGCGCCCGCTGGGCGAGGTGGCGCTGCCCGGCCTGCCCAAGAACCTGCGGGTGCCGAAGACCGTGGCGCTGGACCGGGCGCTCAAAAAACTGGCAAAGGACGCTACGGCGCACGATCCCACGCCCTCCGGCATGCCGGTACTGAATCCGGCGCAGCAGGAGGCGGCGGACGGCATCGGCGGCGCTCGGGGCTTTACTCCGATCCTGCTGTACGGCGTGACCGGCAGCGGCAAGACCGAGGTCTATCTGCAGGCCTGCGCCCAGGTGCTGGCGCGCGCGCCCGATGCCCAGATCCTGATCCTGGTCCCCGAGATCAACCTGACCCCGCAGCTGGAAGGGAATATCCGCGCGCGCTTCCCCGGCTTGATGCTGGCCACCCTGCACAGCAGCCTGTCCGAGGGCGAGCGCATGCTGCACTGGCTGGCTGCCCACGAGGGGCGCGCGCGCATCGTGCTGGGCACGCGGCTGGCGATCCTGTCCTCGCTGCCCAATCTGAAGCTGATCATCATCGACGAGGAGCACGACCCCTCGTACAAGCAGCAGGAAGGCCTGCGCTACTCGGCGCGCGACCTGGCGGTGTGGCGCGCACACCAGCTGGCGATCCCGATCGTGCTCGGCTCGGCCACACCTTCGCTCGAGACCTGGCACCACGCGCAATCGGGGCGCTACCGCAAGCTGGAGCTGCGCGAGCGCGCCGTGCGCGATGCCGTGCTGCCGACCGTGAAGCTGGTTGACATGGAGCGCGACCGGCCCAAGGACGGTCTCACCGGCGCGCTGATCGCAGCCCTGCGCGGCCGCCTGGACCGCGGCGAACAGTCGCTGCTGTTCCTGAACCGGCGCGGCTATGCCCCGGTGATCTGCTGCGACGCCTGCGGCTGGATCAGCAACTGCACGCGCTGCACCGCCTTCATGGTGCTGCACCGCCCCGAGCACCGGCTGCGCTGCCACCACTGCAGCCTGGAGCTGCGCATCCCGCGGCATTGCCCGACCTGCGGCAACGTCGACCTGCAGCCCTTAGGGCGCGGCACCCAGCGCATCGAGGAGGGCCTGCAGGCGATGTTCCCGGAGGCGCGCATCCTGCGCATCGATGCCGATTCGACGCGCCTGAAGGGCAGCGCCCAGGAAGCGTTTGATACCGTGCACCGCGGCGAAGTCGACATCCTGGTCGGCACCCAGATGGTCGCCAAGGGCCACGACTTCAAGAAGCTGACCCTGGTCGGCATCCTCAACCCGGACACTGCGCTGTTTTCGCAGGACTACCGCGCCAGCGAGCGCCTGTTCGCCCAGCTGATGCAGGTGGCGGGGCGCGCCGGCCGCGCCGGGGCGGCATCCGAGGTGCTGGTGCAGACCCGCTACGCCAGCCACCCGCTGTACGGCGCCGTGATGCGCCACGACTACGACCGTTTCGCCGGCAGCCTCTTGACGGAACGCCGCCAGGCCGGCCTGCCGCCCTATATGTACCAGGCGCTGCTGCGCGCCGAGGCGCCCGAACTGGCCACCGCGATCGCCTTCCTGGAAGCGGCGCGCGACAGCCTGGTGTGCGACGGGGTGATGATCAACGACCCGATTCCGATGACGATGACGCGCGTGCACAACGTCGACCGCGCCCAGTTGCTGGTGGAATCCGCGTCACGTCCCGCGCTGCAGGCATTCTTGCGCGAATGGGTCGAGATCCTGCGCGCCATGAAGTCACGCGTGCGCTGGTCGCTCGAAGTCGATCCGCTCGATATTTAAACTTGTGGTCATCCGTGAGTTTCGTCGCCCGGTTTTTTGCTAGAGTGGCGACTCAACCGTTCCGGAGCCCGCCTTGCCCCTGCCGATCGCACGCCGCCTGCTGCCTGCATTGCTTGTCCTTCCCCTGGCGCAGGGGCAGGCCGCGTCGCGCGCCGCGCTCGAGGCGGTCCACGACGTCCGCATCCGGATCGAAGCGCGCAACTGCGGCGCGGCCGTGGAGCAGCTCAAGGCGGGCCTGAAAGCCGGCCATCCCGAGCTCGCGCTGCTGGCCGGATCGATGTACGAGCACGGCATCTGCGTCAAGGCCAACTGGGACAATGCGGTCACCTTCTACGTCCAGGCGCACCAGGGCGGCCTGCCGGAAGCCGCCGAGCGCCTGGCCGCCGGCTATGCCGACCCGGCGCGCGGCCCGGATGCCGCGGCGGCGCTGTGGTGGAGCTTGCGCGGCCGCAGCGGCATGCGTAGCGGGACCTGCGCCGTGCCGGAGGAAGTGGAACAGGATCCCGATCGCTTTGTCGCCGAACTCAAGACCTGGGACCCTTCCAGGCTGGCGATCTGCAACTACATCATCGGCGTGCTCTGGACCATCGCGGCGGAAGTGAAGTATCCGGCGCAAGCCCAGGCATGGGGCCTGCATGGCGACGTGACCTTGCGCTTTCTCCCGGGGCTGGCGCGCATCGAAGTCAAGAAAGGCGAGACCGGCGCCTACCAGTTGTATGGCGTGATCGACGGCGATGTCCTGCGTGACCGCGAATCCATTCCGGCGCGCGGCGGCTTCGAGAAAATGATGCGCGAGGTCGCCGACCGCGCCTTGCGCCGTTATCCGCAGCCGCCCGGCATCCCGGCCGATACCTCGGTCTCGGTCAAGTACGTGTTCTCCCTCGAATGAGCAAACCTTCGACTTTTTCCAGGAGCGTGGCGATGGTCTATCAAAGTGGCATCCACGGCCGGCTGGCCGTCCTTCTCGCAAGCCTGCTGGCGGCGCCGGCCGCGCTGGCGACCCTGCCGACCGACGGCGTATACTCGGTGGCGGAAATCCGGCGCCGCATCGAGAACCGCGACTGCAGCGGCGCCATCGAACGGCTCAAGGAGGGGCTGGCGAAGAACGAAGCCGAGGTGGCGCTGATGGGCGGTTCGATGTACGAACACGGCGTCTGCGTCAAGCGCGACTGGCAGCGCGCCATTCCCCTGTATGCGCGCGCTACCGAGGGCGGCCAGCCGGAAGGCGCCGAACGGCTGGCGGCCGGCTTCGCCGATCCGGCCAACGGCCCGGATGCCGCCGCCGCCATCTGGTGGGCCTGGCGCGGGCGCGGCTTCAACCTGTCCGAATGCGGGGTCGACGGCAAGGCGCCGGCCGACCCGGAACGCCTGGTGGCGGAGATGGGCAAGTGGCAAGCCACGCGGCTGGCCTACTGTGTCTATGTGGCGGGCGTGATGTCGACCATCTCGGCCGAAATGCGCTATCCCGACCTGGCGCTCGGCTTCTCCATCGGCGGCGACGTATCGCTGCGCTTTTATCCCGCCACGCCGCGCTTCGAGCTGCAGCAGACCGGCTCGCAGGAGTACGAATTGATCGGCTACTTCGCGGTCGACCGCCTGCGCGACCGCAAGCGCAAGGCCGTCACCGGCGGCTTCGAGAAAGTGGTGGGCGAGGTTGCCGACCGAGCGCTGCGGCGCTATCCCCATCCGAAGGGAATCCCGGAAGAAGCCCTGATCCAGACCACCTATACTTTCTACATCCGATAGGGCTGCCTGCCGGGTTCGGGAAAATCGCGTATCGTCTTGGTTATCCGACAAAGGAAGCAGGAGAACGCGATGAAAAAACTCGACGTGGATGTCGCCATCATCGGCACCGGCACCGCCGGCATGACGGCCTACCGAGCCGCCAAGGCACAGGGTGCGCGCACCGTGGTCATCGAAAGCAGCCACTACGGCACCACCTGCGCGCGGGTCGGCTGCATGCCCAGCAAGCTCCTGATCGCCGCCGCGGAAAGCGCCCACGCGATGCAGCACAGCGCGCCGTTCGGCGTACATGCGGGCGAAGTGCGCATCGACGGCCCCGCCGTGATGGAACGGGTGCGCAAGGAGCGCGACCGTTTTGTGGGCTTCGTGCTGGAAAGCGTCGAATCCTTTCCCGAAGAAGACCGCCTGCGCGGCCATGCGCGCTTCACCGGCCCGCATACGCTCCTGGTCAACGACCACACCGAGATCACGGCCGCGCGCGTCGTGATCGCCACCGGCTCCACGCCGCTGCGCCTGCCCGCGCTGGAGAACGTCGGCCCCGGCATCGTGACCTCCGACGACGTGTTCTACTGGGACGACTTGCCGAAGTCGGTCGCCGTGATCGGCACCGGCGTGATCGGCCTGGAGCTGGGCCAGGCCCTGCACCGCCTGGGTGTGCGCGTGAAACTGTTCGCGCGCGGCGGCAGCATCGCGCAGCTGAGCGACCCGGAGGTGCTACGTAATGCCAACCGCGTGCTGAGCGAGGAACTCGATATCCAGTTCCAGTCGAGGGTGGTGGGGGCGGTGCAAGAAGGCGATGAGGTCGCGCTGACCGTCAGCGACGCGCTCGGCGACGAGAAAACCGAGCGCTTCCAATATGTGCTGATGGCGGCCGGCCGCACGCCCAACGTGCACAACATCGGTCTCGAACACACGGGCCTGGAGCGCGGGCCCGACGGCATCCCGCTTTTCGATACCCGCACCATGCAGTGCGGGACCAGCCACATCTTCATCGCGGGCGACGCCAACAACGAGCGCCCGCTGCTGCACGACGCGGCCGACCACGGCAAGATCGCCGGCGACAACGCGGGCCGTTATCCGGACGTGCGTCCGGGCCTGCGCCGCACCGCGATCGGGGTCGCCTTTACCGAACCGAATATCGCCACCCTGGGCGCCAGCTACCGCAGCCTGTGCGAGGGCGGCCACCGCAAGTTCGCGGTTGGCTCGGTCTCCTTCGCCAACCAGGGCCGCAGCCGCGTGATGTTGCAGAACAAGGGGATGCTGCGGGTGTATGCGGAATTCGGTTCGCGCCGCTTCCTGGGCGCCGAGATGATCGCGCCGCGCGCCGAGCACCTGGCGCACACGCTGTCCTGGGCCTGCCAGATGCGCATGACGGTGGACCAGATGCTGGAGATGCCCTTCTACCATCCTGTCATCGAGGAGGGCGTGCGCACCGCGCTGCGCGACCTGGCGCAGTGCCTGACGCGGGGCGAGAGCGAGATCGACCCGGCCGATACCGAGCCGGGCACGTAAGATCAGCTGCGCTTAACTCGGCGCGGAAAAGATTAACGAAACTTAATTCAGGTAGCTGGCGTCCAGCTTGCCCTCGCCGGCCAGCTGGCGCAGGATGCGCACGGTGTCGATGTCGGCTTCCTGGTAGGCCGAGCGCTTGAAGTCGTCGTACATTTCGTTGGCCGGGTCGCTGTGCTCGCCCTGGCCGTCGTCGTAGCAGAAGCGCACCAGCAGCACGGCTTCGCCCGGCGCCTCGATCCGCATGCTCAGGGTGGAGGCGGCGATCTCGCCCTGGGCCGGCACTTCGTAGCGCACTTCCTTCAGCGGCGTCAGGTGGACGACGTCGTCGATCACCAGGTCGCCGTAGCGCAGGCGGCGCTGGAAGCTGCCGCTCGAGCGCTCGCCGATGGTGCATTCGTCCAGGTGCGGCACGAACAGGGTCGGGTTTTCCGCGCGCAGCACCAGCCCGCGCCACAGTTGTTCGACCGAGATGGTGTCGATCAGCGGATTGAGCGGATCGTTGATCTGGATGAGATGTTCAAATTTCATGGTGCCTGTCCAAAATAGCGTCGGCGCGCTGCGCCGCAAGGGTGGGATGGTACCCGATTGCGCGGCGCGGCGTCGCCGTGCCGGCTGACCCGGGCAGCCGGGGTGATCCGCCCCGTTTATACTCGCGTATATTACACACCACCCGGCCGCCAGCCTGCCGCTCAGGAGACAAACCGAATGAAACGACTTGCCTGCCTCGCCATCGCCTTGATGGGCATTCCGGCTGCCTGGGCCGGGGAAGTCCACGTCGCCGTCGCCTCCAATTTCACTGGCCCCATGCAAAAGCTGGCTGCGGAATTCGAGAAGGACACCGGCCACAAGGCCGTGCTGTCCTTCGGCGCGACCGGCAAGTTCTACGCGCAGATCAGCAATGGCGCCCCTTTCGAATTCCTGCTCGCGGCCGACGATGAAACGCCGGCCAGGCTGGAGCAGGAGGGCCGGGCGGTCCCCGGCACCCGCTTCACCTACGCCATCGGCAGGCTGGTCCTGTGGTCGGCCGAGCCGGGCTACGTCGACGCCCGTGGCGATGTCCTGAAAACGGGCGACTTCCAGCACCTCGCCATCGCCAATCCGAAAACCGCCCCGTATGGCGCGGCCGCCGTGGCGGTGCTGAAGAACCTGAAGCGCTACGACGCCGTGGAGCCGAAGCTGGTGCAGGGCGAGAACATCGCGCAAACCCAGCAGTTCGTCAGCACCGGCAATGCGCAACTCGGCTTCATCGCCCTGTCCCAGGTGACCGTGAACGGCAGGATCGCCTCCGGCTCGGGCTGGATCGTGCCGGCCAATCTGCACGCGCCGATCCGCCAGGATGCGCTGGTGCTGGCCAAAGGCCGCGCCAATCCCGCAGCCACGGCGCTGGCGAGCTACCTCAAGTCGGACAAGGCGCGCGGCATCATCCGCGCCTATGGCTACGAGCTGTAAGCGCGAATGGCGGGAGCGGACCTTGCAGCCGTCTGGCTGACCCTGAAGCTGGCGTCGATCGTGACCGCGCTGCTTCTGGTGATCGGCACGCCGGTCGCCTGGTGGCTGGCGCGCACGCGCTCGCGCCTGAAGGGCGTGGTCGGGGCCGTGGTGGCGCTGCCGCTGGTGCTCCCGCCCACGGTCCTCGGCTTCTACCTGCTGGTGGCGATGGGGCCGAACGGACCGGTTGGACAGGTGACGCAAGCGCTCGGCCTGGGGACCTTGCCCTTCAGCTTCCCCGGGCTGGTGGTCGGCTCGCTGTTCTATTCGCTGCCGTTTGTCGTGCAGCCGTTGCAGAACGCTTTTGAAGCCATCGGCGAGCAGTTGCTGGAAGCGGCGGCGACCCTGCGCGCCGGTCCCTGGGACCGCTTCTGGTCGATCGCGGTGCCGCTCGCGCGCCCGGGCTTTCTGTCGGGCGCCATCCTCGGTTTCGCGCACACCGTCGGCGAATTCGGGATCGTCCTCATGATCGGCGGGAACATCCCGGACAAGACGCGCCTGGTGTCGGTGCAGATCTACGACCACGTCGAGGCGATGGAGTATGCGCAGGCACACTGGCTGGCCGGCGGCATGCTGGTGTTCAGCTTCCTGGTGCTGCTGGCGCTGTACACCTTCAGCCCGCCCTCGCGCAAGGTGGTGCGGGCATGAACGGCATCCGCGCCCGCGTTTGCATCGCGCGCAATGGCTTCACGCTCGACGTCGACCTGGAGCTGCCGGGACGCGGCGTAAGCGCGCTGTTCGGCCACTCGGGCTCGGGCAAGACCACCTGCCTGCGCGCCATCGCCGGCCTGGAGCGCGCGCCCGGCGGTTACGTGGCCCTGGGCGGCGAGGTGTGGCAGGACGACGCGCGCGGGCTGTTCGTGCCGCCTCACCGGCGCGCGCTGGGCGTCGTGTTCCAGGACGCCGGCCTGTTCCCCCATATGAACGTGCGCGCCAACCTCGAATTCGGAATGAAGCGGGTGCAGCCGGCAGAACGCAAGTTCGCCCTTGGGCCAGTGGTCGAGATGCTCGGCATCGGCGCGCTGCTGGAGCGGCGCCCGGCCAGCCTGTCGGGTGGGGAGCGGCAGCGGGTGGCGATCGCCCGCGCCCTCTTGTGCTCGCCGCGCCTGCTGCTGATGGACGAGCCGCTCGCCGCGCTCGACTTGCAGCGCCGCCAGGAGATCCTGCCCTACCTGGAACGCATGCACGACGAGCTGTCGATCCCCATCATCTACGTCAGCCACGCGCCGGACGAGGTGGCGCGCCTGGCCGACCACCTGGTGCTGCTCGAAGCCGGCCGGGCCGTCGCCAGCGGGCCGCTGGGCGAGATCCTGGCGCGCATGGACCTGCCGGCCGCCTTTGCCGACGATACCGGCGTGGTGCTCGACACCGTGCTGGCCGGGCACGAAGAAGACGACATGTCGCGCCTGCAGTTCGCGGGCGGCGCGCTGTCGGTCGGGCGCCGGCGCGAAGCCCTCGGCGCCCGGCTGCGCTGCCGGATCCATGCGCGCGACGTCAGCCTCGCACTGGAGCGGCCGCAGCGCACCAGCATCGTCAACCTGCTCCCCGCCGTGGTGACGGCGACGGCGGCCACCGGGACGCCCGGCCACGTGCTGGTGCAGATGCGGGTGGGCGAGGTGCTGCTGCTGGCGCGGATTTCGGAACGCTCGCGGCGCGAGCTGGCGATCGGCCCAGGCAGCCCGGTCTGGGCCCAGGTCAAGGCAGTTGCGCTGCTGAGCTAGGGCTGTTGCAAACAGACCAAGGAACAGATCGGTTTTTGGCGCGAGGCCGGACTCAGCCTTACAATACCGGTCCATCCTGCAAAAATCTTTCCCATGTCCAACGCACCAAAATTCGGCCTCAACGGGCCGCAGAGCGAAGCCGTGCTTTATCTCGACGGCCCCTGCCTGGTGCTGGCCGGCGCCGGCTCGGGCAAGACGCGCGTCATTACCCAGAAGATCGCCTACATGATCGAGCATTGCGGCTACGATCCGCGCACGATCGCGGCGCTGACCTTCACCAACAAGGCCGCCCTCGAGATGCAGGAGCGCATCGGCAAGCTGCTCAAGCAGCCGAAACAGGCCAAGCAGCTCACCGTCTCCACTTTTCACTCGCTGGGCGTGAAAATCCTGCGCCAGGAAGCGGCCGGCGTCGGCCTGAAGGACAAGTTCTCGATCATGGACAGCGACGACTGCTATACCGTCGTGTCCGACCTGGCGCTGACCACCGACAAGCAGGAAATCCGCCGCATCCAGAATGCGATCTCGCTGTGGAAGAACGGCCTGGTCGACCCGGAAGACGCGATCCGCAACGCCAAGGATGAAGACGAAGCCATGTCCGCGCGCGTCTACCGCAGCTACCTGGCTACCTTGCAGGCCTACCAGGCGGTCGACTTCGATGACCTGATCCGCCTGCCGGTGGAGCTGTTCCGCAACAACGAGTCGATCCGCGACCGCTGGCAGCGCCGCCTGCGCTATCTTCTGATGGACGAATACCAGGACACCAACACCTGCCAGTACGAACTGGTGAAGCTGCTGGTGACGGGCATCGGCAAGAAACCGATGTTCACCGCCGTGGGCGACGACGACCAGGCGATCTACGCCTGGCGCGGCGCCTCCGTCGAAAACCTGAAGACCCTGCAGACCGACTTCCCCGACCTGCGCGTCATCAAGCTGGAACAGAACTACCGCTCGACCACCCGCATCCTGCAGGCGGCCAACGCCGTCATCGGCAACAATCCGAAGCTGTTCGAGAAGTCGCTGTGGTCCGAGCACGGCTTGGGCGAGCCGATCGAGGTGTTCGGCATGCAGAGCGACGAGACGGAAGCGGAGCAGGTGGCGATCATGATCTCGGCCGACCACTTCCAGCGCAAGAACAAGTGGACCGACTACGCCATCCTGTACCGCGGCAACCACCAGGCACGCGTGATCGAGCAGGCCCTGCGCAAGGAGCGCATCCCCTACACCATGTCGGGCGGCCAGAGCTTTTTCGACAAGGCGGAGATCAAGGACATCATCGCCTACCTGCGCCTGATTGCGAACCAGGACGACGACCCGGCCTTCATCCGCGCCGTGACGACGCCGAAGCGCGGGGTCGGCATGGCCACGCTCGAGACGCTGGGCGAATTCTCCAAGCAATGGAACTGCTCGCTGTTCGAGGCGGCGCGCAAGAACGGCCTGGAAGCCAAGCTGGCCGAGCGCCAGCTGGCGCCACTGCGCGACTTCTGCCGCTTCCTGCTGGAGCTGGAAGACCGCGCCACCCGTCCAGGCCCGTCGGGCAGCGGCGACAATGCCGCCGAAGTGCTCGATGACATGATGAAGGAGATGAACTACGAGCACTACCTGTATGAAAGCTTCGACGACCGCGCGGCCCAGGGCAAGTGGCAGAACGTGCTCGAGTTCACCAACTGGCTGAAGGAACGCGGCCGCGGCGGGCGCGACCGCGACGGCGAAGAGAAGAACCTGCTCGAGCTGACCCAGATGGTGGCCCTGATGTCGATGCTCGAAGGCCAGGACGAGGAACAGGATGCCGTGCGCATGTCGACCCTGCACGCGTCCAAGGGCCTGGAATACCCGCACGTGTTCCTGGTCGGCGTGGAAGAGGGCATTCTGCCGCACAAGGGCGACCCGGACGCGCCGGTGGAAGTCATCGCCGCCCGCATCCAGGAAGAGCGGCGCCTGATGTACGTGGGGATCACGCGCGCCCAGCGCACCCTGCGCCTGACCTGGTGCAAGAAGCGCAAGCGCGCCGGCGAACTGGTGCACTGCGAGCCATCGCGCTTCATCAAGGAGATGGCGCTGGACGTGGGCGACGCCCCGCCCAAGGAAACGGAAGTACTGTCGCCCAAGGAGCGGCTGGCCAGTCTAAAAGCGCTGTTGGCAATGCCAAAAGCATAAATGTGCCACGCATGCGTTGCGGATAAGCCTTGAATCCCTGCTAATCACCCCGCACGATTGAAATTCTTATTTGACTTAGTCTGTGCGGCAGGAAATACTTTCCGGAAAGCGAGCTCATCATGGATAAGCTCGCGCCCACTTTCCTACCTATTTCGCACATGGCAACCGTTTCCGACATCGAAATCACGCCCCATTCCGGGCTGAACCATATTGACGCGCTGCTCGACAAGGGCCCCGACTGGAACTACCTGACCGGGGTGACGGCGAATACCCTGTATTACACGTTCTCGATCTCTTCGGGTAACGAAAAAGACGTGAGCGGCCAGGAAGCCTTCACCCAGGCGCAGCAGATCGCCACCCGTACCGCCTTCGAGTACCTGGAGCAGGTTACCGGCATCAAGTTTGTCGAAACCTCGATCGGCACCAGCGCCCAGATCCACCTGGCCAATCGCGACCTCGAGAACAGCAATACGACGGGCCTGTGCAGCTGGCAGAGCGGCCTGACCTATGGCGCGAACAATGTCCTGAACAGCTACTCGGCGAACGCCTATGTCTACCTCGACAACTTCGAATGGCGCGCCCAGAACCGTGACCTCCAGCCTGGCGGCCAGGGCTACCAGACCCTGCTGCACGAACTCGGCCACGCCCTGGGCCTGAAGCATCCGTTCATGGAGGACGCCGGCGACATCGTGCTGCCGAGCAGCCAGGACAAGCTGGTCAATACCATCATGTCCTACGACTACACCAGCGGCCCCTACAGCACCTTCAGCCCCTACGACATCGCGGCCCTGAACTGGCTGTACGGCGGCGACGGCCTGCGAGGCGCGCTCGGCATCAACTCGACCACCGGCGCCCGTTACATCACCGGCACCGGTGCGGGCGATCGCCTGACCGGCACCGCCTTCGACGACGTGCTCGAAAGCCTGGGCGGCAACGACTTCATCGATGGCGGCGCGGGCAACGACACCGTCGTGTTCGGCCGCGCGCGCAGCGAATACAGCTTCAGCCAGGACGCCAGCGGCAATGTGCTGGCCAGCCACGCCACTTTGGGAACCGTCACCATGAGCAATGTCGAGCAGTTCTCCTTCCTGGACGGTAAATATCTGCGCGCCCAGGTGCTGGGCGATACGACCCCGCCGCCGACCCCGAGCCTGTCGGTCACAAAAAACGCCGCCGGCTACACCTCCTACAGCAAGCCGCTGTTCACCGGTTCCGCCGAAGCGAATTCGACGGTGCGCATCTACCTGGGCGAGCGCCTGGTAGCGGAAACCAAGGCCGATGCGAACGGTCTCTACTCGATCACTGCCAGCAGCGTCTTCAGTGATGCGCTGAATTACGCAGTGCGCGCGACCGCGACCGACGCGGCCGGCAACGTGTCGGGCTTCAGCGCGACGGTCGCCTTCAACGTCGACTCCACGCCGCCGGTGAAACCGACGTCGGTGATGACCCTTACCGACGGCGGCAACCAGCCGGCGTTCAGCGGCACCGCAGAAGCCAACACCACGATCAGGCTGTACCGCGTCGACAGCCCGCAGGCGATCGAAATCGGCCGCACGGTCGCCAAGGCCGACGGTACCTGGAAGATCGATTCCGCCGCGCTGCCAAACGGCGTGTACAAGGCGATCGCGGTGTCGGAAGACATCGCCGGCAGCGCCACCAGCGCCGACGCCTACCTGAACTTCACCATCAACAGCACGCTGAGCCAGACCGGCAATGCCCAGAACAACCGCTTCACCAACCTCGGCGCGGGCAACAACGCGGTCGACGGCGGCGCCGGCACCGATACCGTCGTGTACACCGGCGTGAGCACCGACTTCACGCTGCAGCGCGGCGTGTACGGTGTGACCGTGACCGACAAGAACGGCGTGCTGGGCACCGACAACCTGATCAACGTCGAACGCGTCCAGTTCAACGACACCTGGAAGGCGCTCGACATCGACGGCATCGCCGGCCAGGCCTATCGCCTGTACGAAGCGGCCCTCGGCCGTCCGGCGGAAAAGGCGGGCCTGGGCTACTGGATCTCGCGCATGGAAACCGGCACCTCGCTGCAGCAGGTCGCGAACGAGTTCACCAAGCAGGTCGAATTCAAGGACCTCTACGGCGCCAACCCGACCGACGCCCAGTTCCTGCGCCAGCTGTACATCAACATCCTGGACCGCGAACCGGATGCCGCCGGCTACGACTACTGGGTTGGCCGCATCGTCGGCAGCAGCCGCGAACAGATCATGATCGAGTTCAGCGAAGGCTTCGAGAACCAGGCCCAGGTCATCGGCGCGATCCAGAACGGCATCGACTTCACACCCTGGACTAACTAATCCGGGACGACTCATTGGCTGCAGATTTGCTTCATAATGCCGGCTTTGCGCCGGGAAGCAGCCAATGAGCCAGGAAGACCGTTTTGTTGACATCGAAATCAAGCTCGCGCACCAGGAAGACCTGGTCGAGAGCTTGAACGACACCATCTACCGCCAGGGCCGCCGCATCGACCAGCTCGAAGCGATGGTCGCCTCACTGGTAGACCATGTCCGTACCCTGCAGTCCACCCGCCAGGGGCCGGTCAACGAGAAACCACCCCACTACTGAGCATTAAGCCCAGTCGCTTGCCCAGGCAAAGCAGGGTCAGGGTCGGCGGCAATCCCCAGGGCTGGGGAATCACCGAGGCATCGCACACGTACAGGCCCGGCGCGGCGCGCAGCTCGCCGTCCACCCCTTGGCCGATCCGGACACTGCCGCCCGGATGGGCCGCGAAATGGTGAGTCGCGAAGACGTGATGCGCACCCGCCTGTTGCAGGATGCTGCGCGCCATTCCGATGCCCTTGTCGAGGCGCGCCCGGTCGCCTGGAGTGAGGCGCTTGTCGACCCAGCGCGGCCCCACGGCGCCGCCGATGTCGTCGCGAATCTTCACCATGATGCTCAGCGTGCGCCGGTGCGCCTTGAGGCGGTCGACGCGGCCTGCCTGCAGTGCGAAGGCCGCATACATCGGGCCTGGCAGCGTGAGGTCGGCCAGCGCGATGCCCTCTTTAAGAAAGCTGGCGCCGGCCGCCATCGGCACTTCCGCGCCCCCATCCACGTCGTCGACGCTGCCCATCACCGCCACCACCGGATCGCTGAAGAAGGACGCCAGGCGCGGTCCCAGGCCTGACGCATGCAGCAGGCGCGGGCTGCCGATGCCACCGCCCGCCAGCACCACCAGCGGTGCGCGCGCCGTGTGCAGCGTCCCGTCGCGCGTGAACGCCACACCGGCCGCACGGCCATCTTCCATCAGCACGCGCTGCACCCGGCTGCGGTCCCGCAGCACGGCGCCGTGGAAGCATGCCTCGTCCACGAAGTCGCGCGCGCTCCACTTGGCGCCGAAGGGACAGCCGTAGACGCAGCGCCAGCAGCCGCTGCGGCAGGCTTGCGGGCGGATCATCTTGTCGAGCTTGCGCCACCCGATGCCGGCGGCCTGCGCCGCGTCCATGATGCGCGCCGCCATCGGCCCGACCAGGCTGTCGGGCAGGGGGGCCAGCGGCAGCTCGGCGCGCAGCGCGGCGAGGCTTGGGGCCAGGTCGATGCCGTGGGCCGCGAACATCGCGGCGGGCGGCGCCGCAGCGGTGGCGAAGTTCAGCGCCGAGCTGCCGCCGAGGGTAGTGCCGGACACCAGCAGCGACGCGTCGCGGTGCAGCCAGGCGCCGCGGCCGGGCAGGGCCATCGTGGCCATCTGCTTGATGGTGCCGGCGAGTGGCGCGGCGCTGCCCTGTTCGAGGACGAGCACGCGGGCGCCGGAGCGGGCCAGCTCGCGCGGTGCTGGCGCCGCCAGGGCCGGTGCCGACGACGATGGCGTCAAAGGAGGATTCGGTGTGGGGATTCATGCGTAAGGACGGATGCTAGCACGTCGTTTTGATACATGAAGATACATGGCGGATACATGCGGCATACATACCTTTTTTGTTGTGACGATGTGTGTATAAGCCTGCTATGATCTTCGCGCAACGGCTGTCGAGCACGCCCGGCAGCTCCTTCCCAAGAGTCCGTGAAAGATCTCATGAACCGACCACACATGCTCATCGTTGCCGCCAGCCTGGCGCTGGTCCAGGCAGCCGCCATCGCAGCACCCGCAGCACCCACCCTCGACGCTTCGAATCCCTTTGCCCAGCCCAGCAGCCTGCCGCTGAACTACCCGGCCTTCGACAAGATCAAGAACGAACACTTCCTGCCCGCCTACGCGGCCGGGATGGCCGAGCAGCTGCGCGAGATCGATGCGATCGCCAACAACAAGGCAGCGCCGACCTTCGAGAACACCATCGTCGCGATGGAGCGCAGCGGCCAGCTGCTGTCACGCGTGTCGGCCGTGTTCTCGAACCTGCAGACCGCCAACACCAACGATGCGCTGGACGCGGTCGACCGCGAGATGTCGCCGAAACTGGCAGCGCACGGCGACGCGATCTATCTGAACCCGGCGCTGTTCCAGCGCGTGAAAACCCTGCACGACAAGCGCGCCACGCTCAAGCTGGACGCCGAGTCGAAGCACCTGCTCGAACGCGTGTACAAGGAATTCGTGCGCGCCGGCGCGAACCTGTCCGCCGCGGACAAGGACAAGCTCAAGAAGTACAACGGCGAAATCGCTTCGCTGCAGTCGGACTTCTCGCAGCGCGTGCTGAAGGAAGCCAATGCCTCGGCACTGATCGTCGACACCCGCGCCGAACTGGCCGGCTTCTCGGAGGCCGAGATCAACGCCGCCGCTGCTGAAGCGGAAAAGCGCGGCTTGACGGGCAAGTTCGCGATCGCGATCGTCAACACCAGCAGCCAGCCGGCCCTGTCCAGCCTCACCAACCGCAAGACCCGCGAGCGCCTGATGGCCGCGTCGCTGAACCGCGGCAGCCATGGCGGCCAGTACGATTCGCGCGAGCTGGTGCTCAAACTCGTCAGGCTGCGCGCCGAACGCGCCGCGCTGCTGGGCTACCCGACCTACGCCGCCTATTCGCAGGAGCTGGAAACCGCCAAGAACCCGGCCGCCGTCAACAAGCTGCTGGCCGAACTGGCGAAACCTGCCGTGAACAACGCACGCAAGGAAGCGGCGGAAATCCAGAAGGTCATCGACAAGGAGAAGGGTGGCTTCCAGGTCGCCTCGTATGACTGGCCGATCTACCAGGACAAGGTGCGCGCCGCCAAGTACAACTTCGACGAGAACCAGCTGCGCCCCTATTTCGAACTGAACCGCGTGCTGGTGGACGGCGTGTTCTTCGCCGCTACCAAGGAATACGGCATCACCTTCAAGGAGCGCAAGGACCTGCCGGTGTACGACCCGGACGTGCGCACCTTCGACGTGATCGACCACGACGGCAAGCAGCTGGCGATCTTCATTTTCGACCCCTATGCGCGCGGCAACAAGCAGGGCGGCGCCTGGATGAACGAATACGTGTCGCAATCGTCCCTGCTGGGCAAGAAGCCGGTGGTCGCCAACCACCTGAACATCCCCAAGCCGACGAAGGGCCAGCCGACGCTGCTGACCTATGACGAAGTGCGCACCGCCTTCCACGAATTCGGCCACGCGCTGCACGGCATGTTCTCGAACGTGAAGTACCCGCACTTCTCGGGCACCAGCGTGCCGCGCGACTTCGTCGAGTACCCGTCGCAGGTCAACGAGATGTGGGCGATCTGGCCTGAAGTGCTGGCGAACTACGCCAAGCACCACCAGACCGGCGCACCGATGCCGAAGGAGCTGCTGGACAAGGTGGTCGCCTCCAAGAAGTTCAACCAGGGCTACATGACCACCGAATACCTGGCGGCTTCGCTGCTCGACCAGCGCTGGCACCAGCTCAAGCCGAGCGAGATCCCGACCGACGTGCTGGCCTTCGAAGCCGAGGCGCTGAAAGACGCCGGCGTCGACTTTGCCCCGGTGCCGCCGCGCTACCGCACGACCTACTTCTCGCACTCGATGAACGGCGGCTACTCGGCCGGCTACTACGCCTACCTGTGGAGCGAAAAGCTCGACGCCGACACGGTGCAGTGGTTCACCCAGAGCGGCGGCCTGTCGCGCAAGAACGGCGACCACTTCCGCAAGACCCTGCTGTCGCGCGGCGGCAGCGCCGATGCGATGGACCTGTTCCGCAACTTCCGCGGCCGTGACCCGGTCATCGAGCCGCTGCTGGAACGCCGCGGCCTCACCGGCAACTAAACCCCCCTGCGCCGCCAGCCTCGCGCCACGAGCGCGGGGAGGGCGGTGCGCCGTTCGCAGTACTTACTAAAAGAGACATCATGATCCGTCCACACATCATGCTGGTCGCCGCAGCAAGCGTCGCCTCCACCCTCGCCTATGCCGCACCCGCTTCGATGCTTGAAGCCTCGAACCCCTTCGCCAAGCCGAGTACCCTGCCGTTCCAGTACCCGGCCTGGGACAAGATCAAGAACGAGCACTTCGCGCCGGCCTTCGCCGAAGCCATGCGCCTGGAAAGTGCGGAAATCGAGGCGATCGCCAACAACAAGGCCGCGCCGACCTTCGAGAACACCATCGTGGCGATGGAGCGTTCGGGCCTGCTGATGAACCGCGTCAGCACCGCCTTCGGCACCCTGACCGGCTCCTACACCAACGACACCCTGATCGCCCTGGCCAAGGACCTGGCGCCGAAGCTGTCGGCCCACAATGACGCGATCCGCCTGAACCCGAAACTGTACGCGCGCATCAAGTCGCTGTACGACCGCCGCACCAAGCTGGGCCTGGACGCCGAGTCGCAGTACCTGATCGAGCGCTACCACACCGACTTCGTGCGCGCCGGCGCCAAGCTGTCCGACACCGACAAGCAGAAGCTGAAGGAGATGAACGGCCAGCTGGCCGCGCTGTCGACCCAGTTCGCCCAGAACGTGCTGAAGGAAGCCAACGCCTCGGCCCTGGTGGTGGACAGCCGCGCCGAGCTGGCCGGCATGAGCGACAAGCAGATCGACGCCGCCGCTGCCGAGGGCAAGAAGCGCGGCATGGACGGCAAGTTCGTGATCCCGGTGGTGAACACCACCCAGCAGGCCGGCCTGTCGGTGCTGACCAACCGCGCCACCCGCGAAAAGCTGCTGGCGGCCTCGCTGTCGCGCGGCTCGCGTGGCGGTGAATTCGACAACCGCGACGTGGTGCTGAAGATCGCCAAGCTGCGCGCCGAACGCGCCGTGCTGCTGGGCTACCCGAACCACGCCGCCTACAACCTGGAAGACCAGACCGCCAAGACCACTGGCGCCGTGAACCAGCTGCTGGCCGAATTCGCCAAGCCGGCCGTGAACAACGCCAGGAAGGAAGCCGCCGAGATCCAGAAGGTGATCGACGCGGAAAAAGGCGGCTTCCAGGCCGGTCCGCAGGACTGGGGCTTCTACAGCGACAAGGTGCGCGCCGCCAAGTACGCCTTCGATGCCAACCAGCTCAAGCCTTACTTCGAACTGAACCGCGTGCTGCAGGACGGCGTGTTCTTCGCCGCCAACAAGGAATTCGGCATCAGCTTCAAGGAGCGCAAGGACCTGCCGACCTACGATCCGGACGTGCGCGTGTTCGACGTGTTCGACCACGACGGCAAGCAGCTGGCGATCTTCACCTTCGACCCGTATGCGCGCGCCACCAAGCGCGGCGGCGCCTGGGCCAATGGCTGGGTCAACCAGAGCAAACTGATGGGCACCAAGCCGGTCATCGCCAACAACCTGAACATCGCCAAGCCGGCCGCCGGCGAGCCGACCCTGCTGACCTACGATGAAGTGCGCACCACCTTCCACGAGTTCGGCCACGCGCTGCACGGCATGTTCTCGGACGTGAAGTACCCGCGCTTCTCGGGCTCGCGCGTGCCGCGCGACTACGTCGAGTTCCCGTCGCAGGTGAACGAGATGTGGATGGCCTGGCCGGAAGTGCTGGCCAACTATGCCAAGCACTACCAGACCGGCGCGCCGATGCCGAAGGAACTGCTGGACAAGGTGCAGGCCTCGCAGAAGTTCAACGAAGGCTTCCGCACCACCGAGTACCTGGCGGCCTCGCTGCTGGACCAGGCCTGGCACCAGCTGTCGCCGAACCAGATCCCGACCGACGTGCTGGCCTTCGAAGCTGACGCGCTGAAAAAAGCGGGCGTCGACTTTGCCCTGGTGCCGCCGCGCTACCGCACCACCTACTTCTCGCACACCTTCTCGGGCGGCTATTCGGCCGGCTACTACGGCTATCTGTGGGCCGAGAAGCTGGACGCGGACACCGTGAACTGGTTCAAGGAGCACGGCGGCCTGACCCGCAAGAACGGCGACCACTTCCGCAAGACCCTGCTGTCGCGCGGCGGTACGCTCGATGCGATGCAGATGTACCGCAACTTCAGCGGCCGCGATGCGCAAGTGCAGCCGCTGCTGGAACGCCGCGGCCTGACCGGCGAGTAATCGCGCGAAGCCGGCCGTGCAATGCGGCCGGCCAGGTTCACGTAAAATCGGGGAATGGTGCCCATGGCATCGTTCCCCTTTTTCTTATGCATGGCACAGCAAGCGATGAGTGTTCAGTCTCTCCACGGTATTACCTTAGAATCCCTGTTAACCCGTCTCGTCGAGCATTACGGCTGGGACGGACTCGGCCGCAGGATCGACATCAACTGCTTCCAGAAAGACCCCAGCATCAAGTCGAGCCTGAAATTCCTGCGCCGCACCCCGTGGGCGCGCGAGCAGGTCGAGAAGCTGTACCTCGATACCCGCTTCACCAACTAGCGAGAACGACAATGCAGATCAACGGTAACGATAGCGATGCGAACCTGAAAGCGCACCTCAAAGCCTTGCACCGCCAGTTGCAGGAAACCAACGACGTCGACCCGGAACTGGAAACCCTGCTGCGCCAGCTCGACGGCGACATCGACCGCGCCCTGGCGCGCCGCGAAGAAAACCAGCTCGACGAGAACACCTACGGCCTGTCCTCGCGCACCCAGGAGCTGGCGGCCCGTTTCAACGTGAACCACCCGACCGTCTCGGCCGGCCTGCGCCAGCTCGGCAACATGCTCTCCAGCATGGGTATCTAACGCGCAACTCATTGATAAGTAAGCCATTTTTGGGAGGAGTGGGAGACCCAAAAATGGTTTTCCGGTACAATACCGGCCAATGAACTCCCCAGTAAACCTTTTCGAGAGCGTCCCGAAGCGCTCCAGCCGCGCCGCTGCCGCGCCTTTCCTCCCGATGACCCGCGCCGAAATGGACAAGCTGGGGTGGGATTCGTGCGACATCATCCTGGTCACCGGCGATGCCTACATCGACCACCCGAGCTTCGGGATGGCGCTGGTCGGCCGTCTGCTGGAAGCGCAGGGCTACCGCGTCGGCATCATCAGCCAGCCGGACTGGACCTCGGTCGAGCCCTTCCGCGCGCTCGGCAAGCCGAACCTCTACTGGGGCATCACCGCCGGCAACATGGACTCGATGGTCAACCGCTACACGGCCGACCGCAAGATCCGTTCCGACGACGCCTACACCCCCAACGCCGAGCCGAACAAGCGTCCGGACCGCGCCGTCACCGTCTACTGCCAGCGCGCCCGCGAAGCCTTCCCGGGCGTGCCGGTGATCGCCGGCAGCATCGAGGCCTCGCTGCGCCGCATCGCCCACTACGACTACTGGTCGGACAAGGTGCGCCGCTCGGTGCTGTTCGAGTCGAAGGCCGACCTGGTCATCTTCGGCAATGCCGAACGCGCGCTGGTGGACGTCACCCGCCGCATCGCCGCGGGCGAGAACATCAAGACCATCCGCGACCTGCGCGGCACCGCCTTCCTGGTGCCGCACGGCTGGCTGCCGGACGACGAATGGAGCGTGCACAACTCGACCCGCGTCGACGTGCCGGGCCGCATCGATGCGCACCCGAATCCGTACGCGATGGCGCAGGAAGACACCAAGGCGTGCGCCACCGAGAATGCGCAACCCGAGCCGGTGGTGAAGCCGGTCGTGATCATGACGCGCGAAGAGCGCCAGGCCGCGGCGCGCGAAAAGGCGCGCAAGACCGTGGTGCGCCTGCCGAGTTTCGAGACCGTCAGCACCGACCCGGTGATGTATGCGCACGCCTCGCGCGTGTTCCACCTCGAGTCGAACCCGGGCAATGCGCGCGCGCTGGTGCAGCAGCACGGCGACCGCGACGTCTGGCTGAACGCGCCGCCGCTGCCGCTGGCCATGGACGAGATGGACAACGTCTACGACCTGCCATATGCGCGCGCGCCGCACCCGAGCTACGGCAAGGCCCACATCCCGGCCTGGGAAATGATCCGCTACTCGGTCAACATCATGCGCGGCTGCTTCGGCGGCTGCACCTTCTGCTCGATTACCGAGCACGAAGGCCGCATCATCCAGAGCCGCTCGGAGCCCTCGATCCTGCGTGAGATTGAACTGATCCGCGACACCACCAAGAATTTTGCCGGCACCATCACCGACCTGGGCGGCCCCACGGCCAATATGTACCGCTTGGCCTGCAAGGATAAAAAAGTCGAAGAGTCCTGCCGCCGCCTGTCCTGCGTCTACCCGACCATCTGCAGCAACCTCGGCACCGACCACAGCAAACTCATCTCGCTGTACCGCAAGGCGCGCGCGATCCCGGGCATCAAGAAGATCCTGATCGGTTCCGGCCTGCGCTACGACCTGGCGGTGCGCTCGCCCGAGTACGTCAAGGAACTGGTGACCCACCACGTGGGCGGCCTGCTGAAGATCGCGCCGGAGCACACCGAGCAGGGCACGCTCTCAAAAATGATGAAGCCGGGCATCGGCGCCTACGACGAGTTCAAGCGCCTGTTCGACAAGTACTCGATCGAGGCCGGCAAGAAGCAGTACCTGATCCCTTACTTCATCGCGGCCCACCCGGGTTCGACCGACGAGGACATGCTGAACCTGGCCCTGTGGCTGAAGAAGAACAACTTCAAGCTCGACCAGGTGCAGACCTTCACCCCGACTCCGATGGCGATGGCCACCACCATGTACCACTCGGGCAAGAACCCGCTGGCGAAGGTGACCGAGGAGTCGGAAGTCGTCGAGACCGCGAAGAGCGGCAAGACGCGCAAGCTGCACAAGGCCTTCCTGCGCTACTACGATCCGGAGAACTGGCCGGTCATCCGCGAGGGCCTGCGCCGCATGGGCCGCGGTGACCTGATCGGCAATGGCGAGCGCCACCTGGTCCCAAGCTCCGACGAGGGCGCCACGATGGTGCGGGAAGACCGGCGCGTGCCGGGCGGTGTGCCGAAGGGCCGTACGATCGAGGTGGCGCCGAAGCGCGCGGCACGCGGCAATGAGCGCGCACCTGCTGCCAAGGCGCCGTTCATGGCGCCGCCTTCCAAGGTGAAGCCGTCGATCCTGTCGACCATCAAATCCAAGCCCAAGGCGGGCAGCAACAAGCGATGAACGAACCGGCGCCCAGGCGCCGGTTTTTTTTGGTCACAAGCCCGCGTTGGGCGTCGGCGCGCCGCGCCGTTCGCGCGCGATGTCGAGGTCGACGCTGGCCTGGCGCGTGCGCAGCGCGCGCGCATAACGGTGTCGTGCGCGCAGGCGCGGATTGGTCACCAGGCGGCCCAGGGTCTCGCCCACCACCATCACCACGCCCAAGAGCGGCAGCACCAGCATCAGCCCCACCACGCCGGCCAGCGCGCCGCCGATGAAGATCATCAGGACCGTCACCAAGGGATGCACGCGGATGCTGCGGCCCAGGGTCAGCGGCATGAACACGAAGTCGTCCAGCAGGCGCACCAGCACGAACACGCCGATCGCGCCGTAGGCGATGAAGGGATTGCTGGGCGCATCGGTCGAGGCCACGATCACCACCAGCACGCAGCCGACCACGGAGCCCACAAAAGGCACCCAGGCCAGCACCGCCGACATCAGCCCGAGCAGCAGCGGCGAGGACACGCCGATGATCCACAGGCCCAGCGCCAGCACCGCGGTGTCGAGCACGGTGAGTTTCAGCAGGCCTTCGAAATAGCGGCGCGCGGTCTGGTCGACTTCGTGCAGCAGGTAGAGTGCGCGCTCGAAGTAGGCGTTCGGCACCGCGCGCGCCAGGAAGCGCTTGAAGCGCAGGCCGTCGCGCAGGAAGAAGAAGGTGAGGAAGGGCGCCAGCAGCAGCGAGGGGATCCAGGTCGCCAGCGCCACCAGGATCTCGCCCAGGTGCTTCTCCGCGAAGTTATCGGTGAGGTTGCGGAACACCGCGTTGACGGTCGAGGTCAGGTGCATCTCGGCCAGCAGCGGGAACTTCTTTTCCAGCAGGGCCGTCGTGTTGTGCACGAAGGCGATCCCGCCGTCGAGGTAAAGGCCGATGGTCTTTTCCCACGATTCCTCTTCCGGCCCGCGGCTCCAGGAGAAGGCCGCGGTCAGGGCCAGCGCTAGGCCGGCGAAGAACAGCAGGCAGACCAGCATCGCCGCGCTATTCCTGCCGTAGCCGGCGCGCACCAGGCGCTGCATCGGCCCGACCAGGATGTAGTGCAGCACGCCGCCGAAGATGAAGGGTAGGGCCAGCCACAGCATCTGCTGCACCACCAATAGCAGCAGGCAGGTGACCGCGATGATCCCGGTCCAGACGACCGGCCCGGCGCGCTCGCTGCGGTTCATAGGGCTTCCAGCTGGGGACGGCCGGTGCCCATCCATTCGCGCAGGCGCAGGCCGATGTGGCGCGCCAGCGCCAGCGAGATCTTGTAGCCGATCACGGCGTCGGTCTCCAGCAGGCCGAGGAAGTCGGCGCGGAAGAACACCGCCATCTCGCAGGGCTCGACGGCGCGTGCCTGGGCATTGCGCGGCGAGTTGTCGAGCAGGGCCAGGTCGCCGAAGAAGCTGCCCGGTTCGAGCTCGGCCACGACCTGGTTGCTGCCCTGGTGCAGCTTGTTGATCACCACCCGGCCGCTCATGATCAGGTACAGGGCCTGGCCCTCCTCACCTTCGTCGAAGACGATCTCGTCGGTCAGGTAGCGGCGCTCGTGCAGCAGGCCGTCGACGATTTTCAGTTCCAGGGGTGTCAGCGCGGAAAACAGCGAGGTGTTCTTCAACCGATGCAGGCGCGGCGACATCTTGTGCGGCTTGAGGAAACCGAAAATCACGATTGCTCCAAAGTGGTGCGTTGGTATGTTGTCGGATGATTATCCGCTATCGAGTGCTGCTGCGCATCAAAAACTGTGTCCCAGAAGTGTCTCACCGAGAAGTGTTGCGCTTTGCGCATGTTGCCACTTGTCTGTTCAATTGTGCGGCCGCAGTCCTGGAAAACCGTGTAATATAATTCTCTACGGCAATATATATTAACAAGATACCATGATTGCGGTGCTGCCCATAAGGCGGCATCCTGGGAACAGGCAGTGATCGACATCCATTCCTTCCTGCTGGCGCTCGGCGTCGGCAATATCGCGTTTGCCGTGCTGATGGCGGGCTACACGCATGGCGCCGCGCCCAGTCCAGGGCTGCGCCTGTGGATGTGGGCGCGCTTCGGCATGGGTCTCTGCCAGCTGCTGGGCTGGTGCCGCCCCTTCCTCAACGTGCCGGCGCTGCATGGTCTCGAAGGCGCCGGCTGGGTGCTCGCGGTGACCCTTGAGGTGGCGGCCTACTGCATCTTCTTCGGCCTCGAACGCTGGCAGCGCGTGCTGTTGCCGATAGCGGCGCTGTCGCTGGCGATTGTGCTGGCCGCCGGCAGCGCCGGTGCGCCGGTCGTCTACCTGACGGCGCTGGTGTCCGGCGTGGTCGCGCTGTTCGCGGCAGCCATGGCCTGGATCCTGCTGCGTCCGCGCCGCCGCGCTTCGCTGCTGCAGCGGATCATCGGCGTCAACGACGCCGTGTTCGCGGTATCGGTGGCGCTGTGGGCGGCCAGCTGCCTGACCGGCGAGGCGCCGATGGGCCTGCGCGCCGCCCAGGAGTCGGCCTACCTGGCCGGCTACCTGCTGATGATCGTCAACGGCTTCGGCTTCCTGTTGCTGTGCAAGGAAAAGGACGATGCCGAGATGGCGCGCCTGGCCACCACCGACTGCTTGACTGGCCTGCCCAACCGCCACGCCTTCCTGGAACGGGCCGAGCATGCGCGCCAGGCGGCGCTGCGCCAGCGCCAGCCGCTGGCGCTGGCGATGATGGACATCGACCACTTCAAGCAGATTAATGACCGCTTCGGGCATGCCACTGGCGACGAGGCCTTGACGGTGTTCGCGCGGACTGTGCGCGAGACCTTGCGCGCGCATGAAACCGTGGGAAGGCTGGGTGGGGAAGAGTTTGCGATGGTGTTGCCGGGGACCGATCTGGGCGGCGCGCTGCAGGCGGCGGAACGGCTGCGGCAGGCGGTGCGGGAGGCGACTGTGATTACCAGCGGGACGGGGTATACGATGACGGTGAGTATTGGGGTGGTGGTGCTGGATCCGAATGAGACGCTGGGGATGGCGTTGGCGCGGGCGGATCATGCGCTGTATGCGGCGAAGAGTGGGGGGAGGGATCGCGTTGAAGCGGGGATGCCGCAGCAAAGACGGGCGTAGAAGAAATCTAGAGTGCAAATAAAAATGGTCCGCTTGTGCGGACCATTTTTATTTGAGGTGTTCAAAGCGACGGGGCTCGCCGACGTTCCGCCGGCCGCGGATTCGCTTGCAAGCGAATCCCTTCGAGCCCATGGCCCGCATTCGTCCGCAGGGACGAATGCTCTGATAGAAAAGAAAAAGGGTCCGACTTCTCGGACCCTTTCCTTTATAACTGGCGGAGCGGACGGGGCTCGAACCCGCGACCCCCGGCGTGACAGGCCGGTATTCTAACCAACTGAACTACCGCTCCGTTTACTCTGATCATTACTTCGATCAACCATCCGATGTGCTTTGGTGGGCGCTGAGAGGCTCGAACTCCCGACCTAATCCTTGTAAGGGATCCGCTCTACCAACTGAGCTAAGCGCCCGCTACTTCATCAGAGGTTTCTGTCTGACGCTTGTCATTGCGTCCGAAGAGGCCCGAATTATAGAGGCTGGAATTCGAGGTGTGCAAGGGTTTTTGAAAAAAAATTGAAAACCCCGTTTTCAACCCCGAGGGCGCTTTTGTGCAAAGATCATGGCTGACCCGGACGAGAACCAGACCATGCTTACTGCCCATCCTTTGCTGCAGCACCTGTTCGACGCCGCCATGGCCGCCGCCGATCCCTACAAGCTGATCGCACCCTACCTGCCGCCGCCGCCGAAAGGGCGCACCCTGGTGCTCGGCGCCGGGAAGGCGGCGGCGCGCATGGCGGAGGCGGTCGAGCGTCACTGGCAGGGGCCGCTCGAAGGCCTGGTGGTCACGCGCTACGGCCATGGCGCGCCGACCCGCTTCATCGAGGTTATCGAGGCCGGCCATCCGGTGCCCGACGCCGCCAGCGAAGACGCGGCGCGGCGCATGCTTGATGCGGCGGCCGGCCTGGGGCCGGACGACCTGGTGTTGTGCCTGGTCTCGGGCGGCGGCTCGGCGCTGATGTCGCTGCCGGCGCCTGGGATCGGCTTCGAGGAAAAGCGCGCGCTGAACCGCGCGCTGCTGCGCTGTGGCGCGCCGATCGGCGAGATGAACCGGGTGCGGCGCCACCTGTCCGCCATCAAGGGCGGCCGGCTGGCGCTGGCTTGTTATCCGGCGCAGGTGGTGACGCTGGTGGTGTCGGACGTGCCGGGCGACGACCCGGCGGTGGTGGCCTCGGGCCCCACCGTGCCCGACGGCAGTACCGGTGCAGATGCGCTCGCCATCCTCGAGAAATACGCCATCCCCGTGTCTGAGCAGGTGCGCGCGGTGCTGCTGGACCCGCAACTGGCGGCGCCGCTGCCGGGCGATGCGCGCCTGGCGGGGAACCGGGTCCACGTCATCGTCACGGCCCAGCAGGCGCTCGATGCGGCCGCGGCGGCGGCGCGCGCGGCCGGTTATGAAGCCTTGATCCTGTCGTCCAGCATGGAAGGGGAGGCGCGCGAGGTCGCGCTGGTACATGCCAGCATCGCGCGCCAGGTCCTGCAGCACCGGCAGCCGCTGGCGGCGCCCTGCGTGCTGCTGTCCGGCGGCGAGACCAGCGTCACCGTGCGCGGGCAGGGGCGCGGAGGGCGCAATGCCGAATTCCTGCTGGCCCTGGCCGTCGCACTCGACGGCCTGCCGGGCGTGCATGCGATCGCGGTCGACACCGACGGCGTCGACGGCACCGAGGACAATGCCGGCGCCTGGCTGGCTCCCGGCACCCTGGCGCGCGCCCGCGCGCAGGGCCTGGATGCGCGGGCGCGCCTGGCCGACAACGACGGCTACGGCTTCTTCAGCGCGCTCGGCCAGCTGGTCGTCACCGGCCCGACCCGCACCAACGTAAACGACTTGCGCGCCATCGTCATCGAAACGGATGTGTTGTAAAGACGTTGCAAAAAGCGCCAAACGTTCCGTTTCTCCTTGCTATTGCACGTATTCATCACAGACAATACGCGTTTTATAAAACCGGCAATCTTGAGACATCGTAAAGATGCCTGCCGGTGGCGGAGCATACCGCCGCGCTGTGGTCGCCATGGCCGCAACGACGACAAGAGAGAACGGGGACATCGGTTCTTTTTTCAATCCATAGGAAACATTCCATGATGAAGATGTCCAAGATGCGCCAAGCCGTGCTCGGCACCCTGGCGCTGGCTGCAGCGATCCCTGGCCAGGCCCAGACCACCGTGAACACGGCGCCGGAACTCCAGAGCGTGACCGTCACCGCGCAACGCCGCACCGAAAACATCCGCGAAGTACCGGTGTCCGTCACCGCGCTCAAGGGCGAAAAGCTCGACGTTCTGATCTCCGGTGGCGAAGACATTCGCCTGCTGGCCGGCAAGGTGCCGAGCCTGAACGTCGAATCCTCCAACGGCCGTACCTTCCCGCGCTTCTACATCCGCGGCTACGGCAATACCGATTTCAACACCTTCGCCTCGCAGCCGGTCTCGCTGGTGTACGACGACGTGGTGCAGGAAAACCCGATCCTGAAGGGCTTCCCGATTTTCGACCTGGCCAGCGTCGAAGTGCTGCGCGGCCCGCAGGGCACCCTGTTCGGCCGTAATACCCCGGCCGGCGTGGTCAAGTTCGAATCCGAGCGTCCGAAGCTGGGCAAGACCGAAGGCTATGTCAACGCCTCGATCGCGACCCACGAGACCGCCAACCTGGAAGGCGCCGTCAACGTGCCGCTGTCGGACAAATGGGCGATGCGCGTGTCGGCCGTCGGCCAGCACCGCGACGACTTCGTCGAGAACTTCGCCAACGTGGCGATGACGCAGAAGCGCAATGAACTCGACGGCTACAACGAGCACGCCGAGCGCGTCCAGTTCCTGTACCAGCCGGACAGCAACTTCAACGCCCTGCTGAACCTGCACCAGCGTAATACCAACGGCAGCGCCCGTCTGTTCCGCGCCAACCTGATCCAGAAGGGCTCGAACAAGATCGTACCGGGCTACGACCTCGACAAGATCGTCACCAACGCCGAGAACTTCCAGCAGCTGAAGACCAATGGCGCCAACCTGCGTCTGTCCTGGGACTTCGGCAACTTCCGCCTGTTCTCGGTGACCGGCTACGAGCACGTCAGCGACTACTACAGCCGCGGCGACATCGACGGCGGCACCCCTGGCGGCCCTGGCTTCATCCCCTTCCAGGTCCAGACCGGCGGCTACATCACCGACCTCGACCAGTACACCCAGGAATTCCGCGTCGAATCGAAGAACACCGGCCCGCTGAACTGGCAGACCGGCCTGTACTTCTTCGACGAGGACGCGACCGGCGGCAGCGACAACTTCAACGATGCCGGCGCCCGCACCTCGCGCCTGGTCAGCAACCAGAAGAACGACGCCTGGGCTGCGTTTGCTTCGGTCAACTACACCCTCACCCCGGACTGGACCATCCGCGGCGGCGTGCGCTATACCAAGGACGAGAAGGAATTCCAGACCCTGGTGAACGAGAACGTCGCGCAGATCGGCCCGCGCTCGGTGGAAACCAGCCAGGACAAGGTCAACTGGGACCTGTCGGCCAGCTACAAGCTGAACCCGGCCGTGAACCTGTACGGCCGCGTCGCCACCGGCTTCCGCGCCCCGAGTATCGCCGCCGCCTCGGCCGCCGTGCCGATCACCGTGGCCAATTCGGAAACCATCACCTCGTACGAGCTGGGCATCAAGGCCGACCTGTTCGAGCGCCGCGCCCGCACCTCGTTCTCGGTATATGACTACACCGTCAAGGACCAGCAGCTGACCGTGGTGGGCGGCAATTCGAACGTCAACCGCCTGATCAACGCCGACCGCACCAAGGGCAAGGGCGCCGAGTTCGACTTCGAAGCGGCCGTCAGCACCGCCCTGCGCGTGAGCGCCGGCGCGAGCTACAACTACACCCAGATCCGCGATGCGAGCCTGTCGGTGAACAAGTGCGCCCAGTGCACCGTGACCGATCCGCTGAACGCCGCCGGCCGTGTCGTCATCAACGGCAACCCGCTGCCGCAGGCGCCGCGCTGGACCGTCAACGCCACCGCCCGTTACGGCGTGCCGTTCGCGGACGGCGAGCTGTACTTCTTCACCGACTGGTCCTACCGCAGCAAGATCAACTTCTTCCTGTACGAGGCGACGGAGTTCGTCGGCGCCCCGCTGACGGAAGGCGGCGTGCGCCTGGGCTACATCTTCGGTAACGGCAAGTACGAAGTGGCTGCCTTCGGCCGTAACGTGCTCGACCAGCGCCGCATCACCGGCGCGATCGACTTCAACAACCTGACCGGCTTCACCAACGAGCCGCGCCAGTGGGGTGTGCAGTTCAAGGGTAACTTCTGAGCTGTCGCAACACCATGACGAAGGCCGCGCTTGCGCGGCCTTTTTTTATGCCCGCAACGGGGTTTGTTAGCGTGCTCTACATTAATCCTTGGAAAGCACTTTGAGATATGTCAACACAATTGTGGCATAGAATATTTGCCTTATTTAACGTTTCACAGAAGAAAACATGTTTTTGACGTGTGCGCTATGCAGAGTGTTGTTAATACGCTGAAATTGTCTCCAATTGTCACGCACGCGCTCTTCCTTTCGTATTACGCTGCTTTTCGCCGCATCCAGACGGCACCGGCAATGACCGGAAATCAACGACACAGGCGAGGAACATTTCACCTGACGGAAAACATCACAATAAGGAAGAAACATGAAGCAAACGCATTCGATTCATCCTGCAATGTTGAAGATGTGCGCTGCAATCTCGCTCGCATTGGTGGCGGCTACGGCCGGTGCAGCTGAGCAGAAATTCATCGTGGAGACGGACCGTATCATCGTGAAGTACAAGGACGCGGTGCCGGACGGCAAGGATGCCGCCAAGGCTGCCAAGTTCGCCCTGAAAGCAGACCGCAAGGCCAAGCTGGACCGCGCCGGCCAGGAATTCGGCATGCTGGTCAGCGAAAGCCACGCCATCTCGACCGGCGCCCGCGTGTTCAAGCTGAACGGCCGCAAGCACCTGGACGAAGTGAAGAAGCTGGCCGCCGAAATGATGGCGCGCGACCCGGACATCGAATACGCCGAGCCGGACCGCATCATGACCCACATGGCGACCGCCAACGACCCGTACTACGCCCAGCAGTGGCACTACACCGATACCGTCGGCGGCCTGCGCCTGCCGACCGCCTGGGACAAGTCGACCGGCACCGGCGTGGTCGTGGCCGTGATCGATACCGGCTACCGTCCGCATGCCGACCTGAGCGGCCAGATCCTGCAGGGCTATGACTTCATCAGCACCGCCGCCATCGGCAACGACGGCAACGGCCGCGACAGCGACGCCAGCGATCCGGGCGACTGGGTCGCCGCAGGCGAGTGCGGCACCGGCTCGCCGGCCTCCGGCTCGAGCTGGCACGGCACCCACGTGGCCGGCACCATTGCCGCCCGTACCAACAACAGCCTGGGCGTGGCCGGCGTGGCGTACAACGCCAAGATCGTCCCGGCCCGCGTGCTGGGCAAGTGCGGCGGCTATACCTCGGACATCGCCGACGCCATCACCTGGACCTCGGGCGGCACTGTGACCGGCGTGCCGGCCAATGCCAACAAGGCCAAGGTGCTGAACCTGTCGCTGGGCGGCACCGGCGCCTGCGACGCCACCACCCAGAGCGCGATCAACGGCGCCCGTTCGCGCGGTGCGGTCGTGGTCGTGGCGGCCGGCAATGACAACATGAACGTCAGCAACGCCAGCCCGGCGAACTGCTCCGGCGTCATCGCCGTGGCCGCTACCGGCAAGACCGGCGGCCGTGCCTCGTACTCGAACTACGGCACCCTGGTCGACGTTGCAGCCCCGGGCGGCGACGGCAGCTACAGCGTGATCTCGACCCTGAACTCGGGCACCAGCTCGCCGGGTTCGGACAACTACGCCGGCTACCAGGGCACCTCGATGGCGACCCCGCACGTGGCCGGCACCGCTGCGCTGATGTTCGCGGCCAAGTCGACCCTGACCCCGGACCAGGTGGAGAGCATGCTGAAGTCGACCGCGCGCGCCTTCCCGGCGACCTGCTCGGGCTGCGGCACCGGCATCGTGGACGCCACCGCCGCCGTGAACGCTGCGCTGGGCACCACCACCCCGACCGCGCCGACCATCAGCGAGACCGAGTCGAACAACACGCTGGCGACCGCCAACCTGGTTTCGACCACCGGCACCACCGTGAACGCCACCATGTCGAGCTCGACCGATACGGATTACTTCCGTGTCGATCTGCCGGCCGGCAAGACCCTGAGCGCCACGATGACGCCGAACAGCTCGTCGGACTACGACCTGTACATCTACAACAGCTCGGGCACCCTGCTGAGCAGCAGCGAGAACGGTGCAGGCGCGGTCGACAGCGCAAGCTCGGCCAACACCGGCACCTCCACCGCCAGCCGTTACGTGCGCGTGGTGTACTACAGCGGCAGCGTCGGTACCGCAGGTACCTACAACGTCAAGCTGAGCTGGTAAGCCTAGGGCGAAGCGGCGCGCTCCCCTGCGCCGCTTCATCCGGGAACGCGCGGCAATGCCGCGCGTTCTTTTTTGACGGCTCACGAGAAAAACCGGATACTGTATGGAATGACAGTAGTCGGCCCCGCCGTCTTGTGAACCCCCCTCTCCGTAAAATCATCCACTGCGATTGCGACTGCTTCTACGCGTCGGTCGAGATGCGCGACGACCCCTCGTTGCGCGGGCGTCCGCTCGCCGTCGGCGGCCGTCCCGACCAGCGCGGTGTGATCGCCACCTGCAACTACGAGGCGCGGCGTTTCGGCATCCATTCGGCCATGGCCACGGCCCAAGCCATGAAGCTGTGCCCGCAGCTGCTGGTGATTCCGCCGGCGATGGAGAAGTACCGCATCGCCTCACGCCAGATCATGGACATCTACCGCGACTACACCGAACTGGTGGAGCCGCTCTCCCTGGACGAAGCCTACCTCGACGTCAGCGACTCGCCTCACTGCAAGGGCAGCGCCACCCTCATCGCCCAGGAGATCCGGCAGCGCATTTTTGAAACCGTCGGCATCACCGCCTCGGCCGGGGTGGCGCCGAACAAGTTCGTGGCCAAGATCGCCAGCGACTGGAACAAGCCGGATGGCCTGTTCCTGGTACGCCCGGAAGAGGTGGATGCGTTTGTCGCCACATTGCCGGTCAAGAAGCTGTATGGCGTGGGCAAGGTGACGGCCGAGAAGATGCACCGGCTCGGCCTGCAGACCTGCGGCGACATGCGCAACTGGAGCATCGAACGCCTGACCGAACATTTCGGCAGCTTCGGCTACCGCCTGTACCAGCTGTGCCGCGGCATCGACGAGCGCGAAGTGAATACCTCGCGCGAGCGCAAGTCGATCAGCACGGAAGAGACCTATACGCCGGACGTACCGGACCTCGGCGCCTGCCTGCGCCTGCTGCCGGATCTCTATGAGCACCTGCTTGGCCGCATCAAGCGCAACGGTGCTGAAAAGTTCATCAACAAGCTTTTTGTGAAGATCAAGTTCTCGAACTTCCAGCAGACCACGGTGGAGTGTGTTGGCTATGCGCCACATATCCCAACCTATGCACGCCTCATGGAAACCGGCTGGGCGCGCCATAGCCGCCCGGTACGGCTGCTCGGCGTGGGCGTGCGCCTGGGCGATACCGAGACCGTGGAACAGCTGCGCCTGTTCGACGACACGATGCCGCTGGCGATCGTCGAGGTCGTTGGCGACTCGACAACAAGTTAACTTTTTCCCTGCTCCGCCGGTCGAAATTTCCGCGCGGCAGCGTAGAATGTCGTTCCCCAAAATGTTGGAAACAATCGGATAACAAGCGTATGTGGTTCAAGAATCTCCAGATTTATCGCCTGCCCGCTCCCTGGGCATTCAACCCGGAACAGATGGAAGAAGCACTGCAGTCGCAGGCCTTCACGCCCGCGAGCAGCAATGAACTGCTGCGCCAGGGCTGGGATTCGCCGCGCGGTAACGGCAAGCTGGTCCATGTGGTCAACAAGCAGATGCTGATGATGCTGGGCAGCGAGAAGAAGCTGTTGCCGAGCTCGGTCATCAACCAGGTCGCCAAGGCCAAGGCCGCCGAGCTGGAAGAGCAGCAGGGCTTCCCGCCGGGCAAGAAGGCGATGAAGGAACTGAAGGAACGCGTGGCCGACGAACTGCTGCCGCGCGCCTTCTCGATCCGCAGCAATGTCTGGGTCTGGATCGACCCGGTCAACGGTTGGCTGGTGATCGACGCCGCCAGCCCGGCCAAAGCCGACGACGTGATCAAGCTACTGCTCAAGGCGGTCGACCGCATGCCGCTGGAATCGCTGCGCGTGCAGCGTTCGCCGGTGGCCGTGATGACCGGCTGGCTGGAAGCGGACGAAGCGCCCTACGGCTTCACGATCGACCAGGACACCGAACTGCGCGCCACCGGCGAAAGCCGCGCGGCCGTGCGCTACGTGAAGCACACCCTGGAACCGGACGACATCCGCCGCCACATCGCCGCCGGCAAGCAATGCACCCGCCTGGCCATGACCTGGAACGACCGCATCAGCTTCGTGCTGACCGAGTCGCTGGCAATCAAGGGCGTGAAGCCCCTGGATGTGATCAAGGAAGGCGAAGCGGTCACCTACAGCGACGACGAGCGTTTTGACAACGACATCACGCTGATGACGGGTGAGATGGCCAAGCTGCTGACCGACGTCGTCGAGGCGCTGGGCGGCGAAGCCAAGGCCTAAGCAGGCCAGCAACGCTCATTATTTGAGTTAGCACGTCGTCCCGGCGAAGGCCGGGACCCTAGTTCTGTTTGCGTTATCGGAATGCATGCAAAATTGGATCCCGGCCTCCGCCGGGATGACGGTTTTTAGGCTAACTTATTTCGCCCCCGCCATCTCCTCACTGGTCGACGGCTCATCCCCCTGTTCCGCCTTGCCGCTGGAATACGTTGACCCCGACCGGTTCTGGTGCGGCGCCGGCTTGCCCGGCAGCGGTTCGAGCGCCTTGGCGCGTTCCAGGTCGATGCCCGCCACTGCCGCCACGCGGCGGCCGTAGTCCTCGTCGCAGTGCCACAGGTGCCACACCATGCGCAGCTGGATCGGTTCCGGGCACTTCTTCAGATCACCGCCCACATTGTTGACCAGGTCGTCACGCTCCCAGTCTTCGAACGTACGGTAGCGGGTGCCGGCCTGGGCGTAGTCGTCCATCGTGCGGGTGGTCTGGAAGCGGCCCAGGTGGCCCTCGACGTACTGGTTGTATTCCTTCTCCGGCTTCGGCGCTTCGGTGTAGCCGCCCATCAGGCTCGGTTCGTAGTTGATGTGCTTGTCTTCGCCGCGGCCGTCCACGTAATAGGTCATCTGGCCATCGCGCTGGTTGGTGCGCGCGGCCGCGCCTTCCTGCGGCTGGTTGATCGGCAGCTGCAGGTAGTTCGGGCCCACGCGGTAGCGCTGGGTGTCGGAATAGGACAGGGTGCGGCCCTGCAGCATCTTGTCGTCCGAAAAGTCGATGCCGTCCACCAGCACGCCGGTGCCGAAGGCCGACTGCTCCGTCTCGGCGAACACATTGTCCGGGTTCTTGTTGAGCACGATGCGGCCGACCGGCAGCAGCGGGAACTGGTCTTCCGGCCAGCGCTTGGTATCGTCCAGCGGGTCGAAGTCGAGTTCCGGATGCGGGCCGTCGCTCATCACCTGCACGCAGAATTCCCATTCCGGAAACTCGCCGCGCTCGATCGCGTCGTACAGGTCGCGCGTGGCGTGGCTGGTGTCGTGCGCCTGGATCTCGGCCGCCTGCTGCGCGGTCAGGTTGCGCACGCCCTGCTTCGGCTGGAAGTGGAACTTCACCAGGTGGGCCACGCCCTGGTCGTTGACCAGTTTATAGGTGTTTACGCCCGAGCCTTCCATCTCGCGGTAGGTAGCCGGGATGCCCCACGGGCTCTTGACCCAGGTGACCATGTGCAGGGCTTCCGGATGGCTGCAGATGAAGTCGTAGAAGCGCCAGGGCTCCTGCTGGTTGGTGACCGGATCGGGCTTGAAGGCGTGGATCATGTCCGGGAACTTGATCGCGTCGCGGATGAAGAAGACCTTCAGGTTATTGCCCACCAGGTCCCAGTTGCCGTCCACGGTCTTGAACTTGATCGCGAAGCCGCGCGGGTCGCGCGCCGTCTCGGGTGATTCCTTGCCGCCGATCACGGTCGAGAAGCGCAGGAAAATCGGCGTCTGCACGCCGAGTTCGTTCAGCACGCGGGCGCGCGTGTACTTGCTGGCGGGTTCGCCGCCGATGGTGCCGTAGGGCTCGAAGTAGCCATGGGCGCCGGTGCCGCGCGCATGGACCACGCGCTCCGGGATGCGTTCGCGGTCGAAGTGGGTGATCTTTTCGATGAACTGGTAATTCTCGAGCGTGGCGGGACCACGCTCGCCGACCGAGCGCAGCGACTGGTTGTCGCGGACCGGGTGGCCTTGGCGCGTGGTCAGGAAGGGACGCTGCTCGTTCATTTTCTCTCCTCGTGCGGATTCGTTGGAGAGGCGAGTATAGGCAGGCGCAGGAGCGGGCAGCGCGCGCCTGCCCGCACGCAACTACAGCTGCTGGAAGACGCCGGCCGAGCGGTTTTTGGTGACGTTATCCCACGGGAACACCTGGCCGTTCATGGCGACGTACACGCCGGCCGGCAGGGTTTGCGCAACGCCGCAAGCCAAGCCGAGATTGAACAGCGCGTCCGAGTTGGCGATCTCGTAGGGGATCATGGCGCCGGTCAGAACGATGGTCTGGCGGAGGTTCGCCGCGCCGAGCACGGCGGCGGTTTCGCGCATGGTGTCGGTGCCGTGGATGATGACAATGGCCTTTTCTTTTGCCGCCTGGCAGGAGGCCAATACGCGCTGGCGGTCCGGGTCTTGCATGTCGAGCGAATCGAGCAGCGGCAACACCTCCAACTCGACGGGAATCGTCATGCGCGAGCGCGCGATCACGGCCGGCAGGTGGCTTTCCGCAAAGCCGAGTACGCCATTGAGTTCATTGTAGTGTTTATCGAAAGTGCCGCCGGTGGCGATGATTCGTAAAGTCATGTTGGTTTGTCCACGTGCAGAAATAAGGTGCGACATGATAGCCCTAAACGGTAGTGTATCCGTATGTGACTGCGCTAGAATCGTCTGGATCGGATGAGTAGACTACTCCCTTCCCTTTCTCTTCTTCACTTGTTCCCATGAAAGCCGTCGCACCAGGTACCGTCATTTTCCACCGCCATCGGGGCTATGGCGTGATCACCCACGTCAACCTGTTGACGGGGTGGATCTCGGCCCGATTCGGCAACGAGCAGCGCACCCTCGACCTGAACCTGTCGAGCGACGAGGTGCAGCACGCGGACGGCGAACCGATCCTGTTCCGCCGCACCCCGCCGGACCGCATGCCGCATGCGCGCCTGATGGCCGTGGTGCGCGAGCTGCACAAGGCCGGCTACCAGAAGCTGTATCTGTACTCCTGGCCCAAACCCTCGGGCCTGCACTGGCGCTGGCACCTGTTCACCGGCCCGCGCAACTGGATGCAGCGCACCTGGCGCGAAGGCTGGTATGGCTCGGGCGCGGACTACAACAACAATCCGGTGATGGGCTGGGGCGATACGCCGGGCGCGAGCACGGACGAGCTGATCCACGCGCTGGCGAAGTTCGATCCGCAGGGACTGGCGCAGGCATTGGGCCGCGACGAAGACCACACGGCCTGGTTCGCGCAGGTCTGCGACCTGCTGCTGCCCGGCTATATGTACAGCCTCAACATGGATCGTCCGGCAGGCGGTGGCCTGGTCGAGGCGCCGCCGGTGCCGGTGGTCCCGGTGCGCGCCGGCCTGCAGCCGTATGCCGGCCCCGCGATCGGCTGGCCGCCGGGCTGGGCCGGACTGTGGACCGGCACCCATGTGATGCCGGTGCGCCGGCCCAGCTTCACCGGCGTGCCCGAACTCAAGCAGGAAAGCTAGCGTTTCCCCAGCGCTTCCGGATTGAGGATGTTATCTGGCGTACCCGCCGCGAAGCGCACCACGTTCTCGAAGGCCGTCTGGAAATAGATCTCGTAGCTGTCCTGCTCCACGTAGCCCAGGTGCGGCGTCGCCAGCACGGTCGGGATGCGCAGCAGCGGTGCATCGCCTTTTAATGGCTCGTTGGTGAACACGTCCAGCGCGGCATAGCCCGGCCGTCCCGCACGCAGCGCCTGTTCCAGCGCGCCTTCCTCGACCAGTTCCGCCCGGCTCGTATTCACGAACAGCGCGTCCGGTTTCATGCGTGCGAAGTCTTCCGCTTTCACGATGCCGCGCGTCTCGTCCGACAAGCGCAGGTGGATCGTCAGCACGTCCGCCTGCGCGAAGAAGGCTTCGCGCGACACGGCCGCCTCAAGGCCATCATCCGTCGCCGCCTGGCGGCTGCCTTCGCTGCCCCAGACCAGCACCCGCATGCCGAAGGCGCGCGCATAGCCGGCTACCAGGCGGCCGATCTTGCCGTAGCCCCAGATCGCCAGCGTGCGCCCGCGCAGCGAGCGGCCCAGGCCGTTGAGCACCGGATTGGTGGACGCCGTCTGCCACAGGCCATCCTTCAGGTTGTTTGCATACGGCACGATCTTGCGGCTGGCCGCCATGATCAGCGCCCAGGTGAGTTCGGACGGCGCCACCGGCGAGCCGATGCCCTCCGCGATGGCAACGCCGTGCTCGGTCGCCGCGGCGACGTCGATGTGGCCGCTGACCTTGCCGGTCTGTGAAATCAGCTTCAGGTTGGGCAGGCGCGCCAGCAGCGCGGCGGGGAAGGCGGTGCGTTCGCGGATCAGCACCAGCGCCTCGAAGGGCGCCAGCCGGGCAGCCAGCTGGCCCAGCCCGCGCGCGGTATGCGTAAATACTTTGACCTCGTGGCCGTCCAGCAAACGGAAGCAGGCCAGACCACGCACCGCGTCCTGGTAGTCGTCCAAAACAGCTATTCGCATGAGAGTTTCTTCCAATTAACGTTGATCGCGTAGCGAAATAACAGGTTCCAAAATGCCGCCGAATAGCCTACTACATTACTCTGGCATTTCTGCTACTTTTTTGTAGTAGCTGAGCACGAATCGCGGTTTTCCGGGTGTACAATCGGCCAATTCTTGAGGGATTGGCATGCTTTGCCGACCCGCCGCAGCATCCAGACCGGTCTCCTTAGAGACCGTCGACACGACCGCCGTAAACGCCGCGCTCCGCTGGAGCGAACAGCCATTCTAAGGCACGGCCAGACGGACGATCCTGCCGTGACAGTATTCTTAATTGGCATTGGAGGTATCTATGAACCAGCCCGTGATGGGCGGCGTCGCCGCACTGAACGTTCCAGCTCACGTCAAACACCAGCAGCTCATCAATTGGGTAGCGGACATCGCCGCCCTGACGAAGCCTGACAGCATCTACTGGTGCGACGGTTCCGAGGAAGAGTACGACCGCCTGTGTGCGCAGATGGTCGAAGCCGGCACCATGAAGAAACTGAATCCGGCAAAGCGTCCCAATTCCTACCTGGCCTGGTCCGACCCGTCGGACGTGGCCCGCGTCGAAGACCGCACCTATATCTGCTCGGCAACCAAGGAGCAGGCCGGCCCGACCAACAACTGGATGGACCCGGCCGAGATGCGCCGCACCCTGAACGGCCTGTTCGACGGCTGCATGGCCGGCCGCACCCTGTACGTGGTGCCGTTCTCGATGGGCCCGCTGGGTTCGCCGATCGCCCACATTGGCGTCGAGCTGTCCGACTCGCCTTACGTCGCCGTCAACATGCGCATCATGACGCGCATGGGCAAGGCCGTGTTCGACGTGCTGGGTACCGATGGCGAGTTCGTGCCTTGCGTGCACACCGTCGGCATGCCGCTGGCCGCCGGCCAGAAGGACGTACCGTGGCCGTGCAACGCCACCAAGTACATCGTCCACTACCCGGAAACCCGCGAGATCTGGTCCTTCGGTTCGGGCTACGGCGGCAACGCGCTGCTGGGCAAGAAGTGCTTCGCACTGCGCATCGCCTCGAACATGGGCTACCAGGAAGCGCAGCAGGGCGGCACCGGCTGGCTGGCCGAGCACATGCTGATCCTGGGTGTCGAATCGCCCAAGGGTGACAAGAAATATGTGGCGGCTGCCTTCCCGTCGGCCTGCGGCAAGACCAACTTCGCGATGCTGATCCCGCCGAAAGCCTTCGATGGCTGGAAGGTCACCACCATCGGCGACGACATCGCCTGGATCAAGCCGGGCGCGGACGGCCAGCTGTACGCCATCAACCCGGAAGCCGGCTACTTCGGCGTGGCCCCGGGCACCAACGACAAGACCAACCCGAACTGCATGGCCTCGCTGCGCGAGAACGTCATCTTCACCAACGTGGCCCTGACCGACGACGGCGACGTGTGGTGGGAGGGCATGACCAAGCAGGCACCTAGTCACCTGATCGATTGGCAGGGCAAGGACTGGACCCCGGCATCGGGCACCAAGGCCGCCCACCCGAACGCGCGCTTCACCGTCGCCGCCACCCAGAACCCGGTGATCGACGCCGCCTGGGACGACCCGGCCGGCGTGCCGATCTCGGCCTTCATCTTCGGCGGCCGCCGTTCGACCACTGTGCCGCTGGTTACCGAAGCCAACAACTGGGTGGAAGGCGTCTACATGGCCGCCACCATGGGCTCGGAAACCACCGCCGCCGCCGCCGGCCAGATGGGCATCGTGCGCCGCGATCCGTTCGCGATGCTGCCTTTCATCGGCTACAACATGAGCGACTACTTCCAGCACTGGCTCGATCTCGGCAAGAAAGTCGAAGCCAAGGGCACGGCGCCGAAGATCTTCTGCGTCAACTGGTTCCGCACCGGTGAAGACGGCGGCTTCGTGTGGCCGGGCTACGGCGACAACATGCGCGTCCTGAAGTGGGTGCTGGACCGTGCCGAAGGCTCGGCCCCGGCAGGCCAGCAGCACATGTTCGGCACCTCGCCGAACTACGGCGACCTGAACTGGGAAGGCGTGGACTTCACCGAGCAGCAGTTCACCCAGATCACCTCGATCGACAAGGATGCCTGGAACGAAGAACTGAAGCTGCACAGCGAACTGTTCGACAAGCTGGCCTACCGCCTGCCGCAGGAACTGGTGGACACCAAGAAGCAGCTCGAGCAGCGCCTGAGCGCGTAAGGAAGATGATGGCGGCCCAGGCCGCTTTTCGCTGAAGAAGGACAGGCCCGGCCTGTCCTTTTTTTATGGGCCGTAACCGATGCCGCGCGCCATGGCCGCGGCGAAGATCGGGATCAGCGCGAACACGTGGACTTCCAGCAGCATGGTGCGGCGTACCCGCGCGATCTCTTCCTGCGCCGGCACGAAGGCGGCATCGAGCTTCAGGGCCTTCTGCCAGCTTGCTATGCGCATGGTCGGCCGGATCGACAGGACGCCCACTACAGCGAAAGCAACGATCTTGGCCCAGAACATCGGGTTGTCCATGTAAAAATCCGCGCCCTTGGCGCCGCGCCAGACCCGGGCGAAACCGACGAACAGGATGGCGATGGCCAGCAGGCCGTAGGCGGCGTCGAAGCGGCCCAGCAGCCGCACCGTATGCGGCGACATCGCCGCCGGACGCATCAGCGCCAGCTCGGCGGCCAGCACGGCCGCGATGCCGAACACGATCAGGTGGTGGACGCTGGCGAGGAAGAAATCGATCATGGCTGCTTACCCGATGAGATTGGTAGCAACAATGTCTCTCCGACCTGTCGCGCTGTCAAGACGTTGCCAACAAGCGCTGTCTCGCGTTCAAAGTGGCGCTGCCCGTCCAGCATGCGTCTTAGGCTATCGGCTCGTTCAACGCCACTCCAGGAAGGAACCATCATGAATCCGACCATGAAGCACCTCGTCGCCGCATCGCTGGCCGCGCTATTGGCAGGAACGACCGCGGCCGCGGCAGCCCAGGTCGGATCGGCCAGGGAGGCCGGCACGCCGGGCACCGAGCGCAACCGGAAGGAGATGCGGAATGCGACCGAGCACGTCAACAGGGCGGTGCAGGTGGTGCACAGGATGCAGGCCAACCCGGAGATGCGCGCGTTGCTGCAGCGCTCGAAAGGCGTGTTCGTGGTGCCGCAGTATGGCGAAGCGGCGCTCGGTGTCGGCGCGCGCGGCGGCGCCGGCGTGCTGCTGGTGCGTAATGGCTCTACCTGGAGCCATCTGGCCTTCTACAACATGGGCGGCATCAGCGCCGGCCTGCAGGCGGGCGCGCAAGCGGGCGCCATCGCCTTCGTGCTCAATGACCAGAAGGCGCTCAACAGCTTTGCGCAGAACAACAAGTTCTCGCTGGGCGCCGACGCCGACCTGACGCTGGTGGACTGGTCCAAGAAAGGTGCGGGCTCGGCCGACTGGGGCAACATCACCGCCTGGTCCGATACGGAAGGGCTGTTCGGCGGCGCCGCCATCAACCTCACCGACATCGACTACGACGAGGACGAAACCTCGGCCTACTACAAGCGCCCGGTGGCTGCGCGTGACGTCCTGAGCGGCAAGGTCACCAATCCCCAGGCCGACATGCTGCGCCAGGCCCTGGCCAACACCTCCAGCGGCAGCGCGGCCTCGAGCATGGGCGGCAGCGGCGCGCGCGGCACGACGGGTTCCGGCAAGGAGGCCAAGTCCGATACCGAGCGCGAGCGCAGCCGATGACGATTCAATTCCAGCCCATCAGGCAGGGCGGCACCAGGAGCAGGAGCGACAGCACCAGGTAGATCAGCTGCAGCGGAATCATCCACTTGGCCCAGGTCAGCCAGGGGATGCGCGCCAGCGCCAGCACGCCCACGGTGATGCCGGAGGTCGGAATCATCGGCGTCGACAGTTCGCCCAGCTGGAAGGCGAGGACGGCGGTCTGGCGCGACACGCCCACCAGGTCGGCCAGCGGCGCCATGATCGGCATGGTCAGCGCGGCCTGGCCGCTGCCCGAGTGGATGAAGAAGTTGATCACCGACTGGATCAGGTACATCTTCTGGGCCGCGAACACCGGGTGGCTGGACTGCACCAGCGGCATCAGTTCGTGCAGCATGGTGTCGATGATGTGGGCGTCGCGCGCGATCACCATGGTGGCGCGCGCGATCGCGATCACCAGCGCGGTGGGCGCCAGGTCCTTCACGCCCTGCATGAAGGAGGCCACCCAGTCGTCGGCGCCCAGGCGCCCGACCAGGCCGACCACGATCGCCATCGCCAGGAACAGTGCCGCGATCTCGTCGATGAACCATTCGTAGCGCACCACCCCGACCACCATCGCGCTCAGCGTGAGCGCGAAGATCGCCAGCACCGCCGCATGGCGCCGCGTCATGCGTTCGTGTTCGTGGACGGCGACCGCCGGCATGTCCTGGCGTTTGCTCTGGTCGAGCACATAGGTCGGGCTGAGCGCCGGATTGTGCTTGACGCGCGCCGCGTACCACATCAGGAACAGCACCGTTACCAGTGTGGCGCTGGCCCACACGATCAGACGGTAGCCCATGCCCGAGAATACCGGCACCCCGGCGATGCCCTGGGCGATGCCGACGTTGAAGGGATTGAGAAAGGCCGCGCCGAAACCGACCTGCGAGCCGAGGAAAGGAATCGACACGCCCGTCACGGTGTCGTAGCCCAGTGCCAGCGCCAGCGGCACGAAGATCAGGATGAAGGGAATCACCTCCTCGTTCATGCCGAAGGTGGCGCCGCCCAGCGAGAACAGGGTGACGAAGACCGGGATCAAGAGCTTGCGCACCAGCGCCGAGCGGGTATGGGCGCGCGCGATCGAACGGATCGCGGTATCGATCGCCTCGGTCCGCTGCAGCACCGCGAAGGCGCCGCCGACGAACAGCACGAAGCCGATGATCTGGGCCGCCTCCACGAAGCCCTTGATCGGCGCCTTGAGCAGCGCCACCGGGCCCTGCGGATTGCTGGCGACGTAGTGGAAGGAAGCCGGGTCGACCAATTGGCGGCCGTCGACCAGGTGGGTCTCATACTTCCCGCCGGGGACGAACCAGGTCGCCAGCGCGATCAGCGCCAGGATGGCGAACAGCAGCACGAAGGTGTTGGGCATTCGAAGGCGCATGGACTCACTCACTGGCTTAATAAGGGACCGAAACGGAAGGGCGTGGCGCCCGCGATTTTGCAGACCTGCATGCCGCGCATCAGGTGGCGATGGGCCGTGCTGGCGAACAGCAGCCCATCCTGTGATGCGCGCAGGGTAGTCGTGACGCCGCTGACGGGGTTGACGATGTCGGCCACCGCCTCGCCGGCGGCGACGCACTCGCCCAGCGCCTTCAGGAACACCAGCACCCCGGACTGCGGCGCATGCAGCGGTTCGACGCCGGCCAGCGGGGTCGGATCGCATTGCGGCGCCGGCAGCTCGGCGAGCGGGATGTCGAGCAGGCCTTCGCGCGCCAGGAACTGCAGTAGCGCCTGCGCATCCTGCTCTGCGTAGTCGTAGCGCACATCCATTTCGCCGCGCAGTTCGACCGTCACGGCGGCGCAGGCCGCAGGAACCGGCGTGTCCGGTCCGAAGTGCGCCGCCAGGTCCCACCACAGGCGGCTGCAGGCTTCGTCGAAAGGCGCGCCGCCCGAGGCGCTGGACAGCAGCAGGGCGCGCGCACCCAGCAGTGCCGCCAGCGGCGCCGCCCGTTCGGCCAGCGGCGTGCCCGCATACACATGCATCAGGCCTTCGTTATCGCAGTGCAGGTCGAGCACCACGTCGGCGTCGATCGCCATCGACAGCAGGGTCTTCTTCAGCAGCTCGACATTGTCCTGCGGCTCCCAGCGCGCCACCGCGGCGCAGGCCTCGCGGCGGATGGCGGCGACGTTGGACTGTGCGTCCGGGCCGAGGCGTCCGGACAGCGTTTGCTTGAGTTCAGCGGCGACGTGCAGGAAGGCGCGGTTGAAGTTGACCCCGGTGCCGAGGTCGAAACGGCCGAACGGTATGCCGTGCACCACCTGCGACAGGCCGATCGGATTCGCGGTGGGCACCAGCACGATCTCGCCCCGGATGCGTCCCTCGGCGTCGAGCCGTTCCAGTTCGCGGCGCAGGAACTGCGCCACCAGCATCGCCGGCACTTCGTCGGCGTGCAATGCAGCCTGAATATAGGCCTTCCTGCCACTGCCGGGTGTGCCGTAGTGGCAGGACACCAGCTGGTGGATGGCGACGCCCGGCTCCGTCGCGATCGGGTGGGTCTGTATATGCATGCGAAGTCTCCACACCATGAAAACCGATGTCGGTTTTTTTACACAGGTCGAATGAATGAAAGAATATTTTCAAATTCCTGTTGAGTTTGCCACAGAAGATGATTACATTTGGAAAATATTTTGAAATTTGCATGTCATAAAGAAAAGCGATCAAGACAACACATGCCAGCGCCCGCCCAGTCCAACGCTTCTCCCGATATCGGCTTCGCCGAGTCCTCGCTCGGCCAGTCGCTGCTGCGCATGCTGGCCGAAGGCTCGGTCTCGAACCGCAGCATCGCCGACTACCTGCTGCGCAACCAGGTGCGCGTGACGGCGCTGGGCATCGAGGAGCTGGCCGAGGTCTGCGAGGTCTCGACCGCCACCATCAGCCGCTTCGCGCGCGACCTCGGCTTCAAGAACTACGCGGCGATGCGCGGCGCGGTGGCCGAGACCCTGCAGTCGATGCTGCAGCCGGTCGAGAAGCTGCGCAGCTCGATCGCGCGCCGTCCCGCTTCGCCCGCGCTGGAAAGCCTGGGCTATGCCGAGGCGGCTATCACGGCCACCAGCCGCGCGCTGGACGGCGCCCAGCTGGATCGCATCGGCGCTGGACTCACCAAGGCGCGCACCGTCTACGTGATGGGCTTCGGCCTGTCCACTTTCCTGGCCGGGACGCTGGCGATGCACCTGCAGCCCTTCTGCCGCCACGTGGTCGAAGTGGCCGCGGCCGGCGGCACCGAGGTCGCGGCCAGCCAGCTGGCGACCGTCACCGACAAGGACGTACTGGTGGTGATTTCGCTGCCGCGCTACACGCTGGCGGCGGTCTCGCTGACCCGCTTCGCGCGCGACAGCGGCGCCACCGTCGTCTCGATCACCGATTCCCCCGCTTCGCCGCTGGCCGAACTCGGGCACCACGTGCTGTACGCGCATAGCGCGCATCCGGTGCTGCCCAGCAGTTCGAGCGCGGCCCTGGCCGTCATCGAGGCGCTGGCCGTCTCGCTGATGACCTCCAATAAAGCCAACGTCGCCAAGGCGGCGCGCCACACCGAGGCGATCGCCGCCTACCTGGTTGGCGAGCACCAGATCCGTACCGGCAGCACGCAGAAAAAAGAGGGCGCCCGCAGGCGCCAGTCCGTGAAGAAGTCCTGATTCATCATCGAGAGGAGCATTGCATGAGGAAGCACATGTCGATTACCTTGCGGCCGACCATCCTGGCATCGAGCGTCGTGGCCGCACTGGGCCTGGTCGGGCAGCAGGCCTGGGCCCAGGCAGTGCCGCAGCCGGAAGCCCCGAAGATCCAGCGCGTGGAAGTCACGGGCTCGCTCATCAAGCGTCTCGACAGCGAGGCCGCGCTGCCGGTGGAAGTGATCTCGCGCGAAAGCATCGACAAGATGGGCGTCACCACCGCCGCCGAACTGATGAAGAACATCAGCGCCAACACGGCGCCTCTCACCGACGGCCCCAGCATCTCGGACTCGACCTCGGGCCAGCGCGGCTTCAACGGCGCCAACATGCGCGGCATCGGCGTGTCTTCGACCCTGATCCTGCTGAACGGCCGCCGCCTGGCCAACTTCGCGTCCCCGGGCGACAACGCCGGCGTCGACCTGAACAACATCCCGGCCGGCGCGATCCAGCGCGTCGAGGTGCTCAAGGACGGCGCCTCGGCGATCTATGGCACCGACGCGATCGGCGGCGTGATCAACTTCATCACCCGCAAGGACTACACCGGCATCGACCTGGCGGCGTCGGCTGCCGGCACCCAGCACGGCGGCGCCGGCAAGCGCACCGCCAGCATCAGCGGCGGCTTCGGCGACCTGGCCACCGACCGCTTCAACGTCTGGGGCGTGCTCGACGTGCAACAGCTCGACGCCCTGCGCTCCGGGCAGCGCAGCTTCATCGCCGACCGCGCGCTGGCCACGACCCTGCCGGCCCAGATGTCGAGCAACACCTTCCCGGCCAACGTCGACATCTCGGCCGCGCAGCGCAGCGCCCTGATCGCCGCCGGCCTGCTGCCGGCGGGCAGCCGGGTCAGCCGCGTCAACCCGAGCGCGCCCAAGTGCAACCCGCCCGCCACCGTGTATGCGGCCCAGGGCCCGGGCGGCGTGGCCGGCTGCAGCTACGACTACATGGAAGACACCGAGATCTATCCGGATTCGCGCAAGCTTGGCTTCATCGGCCGCGCCACCTTCCAGGTCGATGCGAACAACCAGCTGTTCGCCGAGCTGGTGCAGACCGAAGCCAAGACCAAGTACGTGCTGTCGCCGAACCCGGTCCGCATCCGCAACCTGCCGGTCGCCATCCTGCCCGAAGCCTACCGCCGCGCGCTCACCGGTCCCGGCCTGCCCGACACCTTCAGCGGCATCCGCTACCGCATGAAGGAAGCGGGCAACCGCAGCAATGAAGTGACCAGCGAAGGCCAGCGCCTGGTGCTGGGCGCCACCGGCACCCTGGCCGGCTGGGACTACGACCTGGCCCTGGCGCGCGCCGAGAACCGCGCGGACGACCGCTACTTCGACGGCTACGTCCTGTACGACAAGTTCGACGCCGCCGTGCGCAACGGCACCGTGAATCCGTTCGCACCCTCGTCCCAGGCGGGCCTGGACCTGATCAACTCGATCAAGATCGACGACGTGGCGCGCAAGGCCAAGGGCGTATCGACCTCGATCGACGGCAAGATGTCGCGCGCCCTGGCCACGCTGGGCGGCGGCGACCTGGCCCTCGCCGTCGGCGGCGAATTCCGGCGCGAACACCAGATGTTCAACCCTTCGACGCTGCTGGTGTCGAACAACATCGCCGGCGACCGCGACAGCACGGTGCCGGCCGGCGAGCTGCTCGAAGTCGAGACCGCCGACAACACGCGCAAGGTCGGTTCGGTGTTCGCCGAGATCAACGCGCCGTTCACCAAAGAGCTGGAAATGCAGTTCGCGCTGCGCTACGACCACTACAGCGAAGTCGGCTCCACCACCAACCCCAAGATCGGCCTGCGCTGGCAGCCAAATGCGGCCTTCCTGGTGCGCGCCTCGGCCGGCACCGGTTTCCGCGCACCCTCGCTGTCGGACCTGAAGCGTCCCACCATCTTCGGCACTTCGGCCGGCATCCTGACCGATCCGCAATGCGTGGCGCAGGAAGGCAGCATCGACCTGTGTACCGACCAGTGGAACGTCGAGCGCCGCTCGAACCCGGACCTGAAGCCTGAGAAGTCGCGCCAGTTCACCTTCGGCACCGTGTTCGAGCTGAACAAGCGCACCAACTTCTCGGTCGACTACTGGAACATCGAGAAGAAGGACGTGATCAGCACCCTGGGCGAGCAGGTGATCATCGAGAACCCGGCCGCCTACAACGGCAAATACATCGAGCGCGACGAGGACGGCTTCATCTCCAACATCCTCCTGATGAAGGAAAACCAGGGGCGCCTCAAGACCTCGGGCATCGACATCGCGGCCGACTGGCGCAGCGAGCGCGGGGCCTGGGGCCGGTTCGGCGTCAACCTGTCCGGCACCCGCATCCTGAAATACGACCGCCAGTACGGCCCGTCCGAGCCCTTCCGCAGCAACCTGGGCGTGTTCCTGAACGACCAGGCGATCCAGAAGTGGCGTCACCGGATCAGCTTCGAGTGGGACGGCGGTCCGGCCAGCCTGACCCTGGCGAACCAGTACTCGTCCAGCTACACCGACCAGAACACGACCTACGACCCGTTCACGGACAAGCTGCTGGCGCCGAACCACGTCAAGGCCTATTCGCTGTGGGACCTGACCGGCAGCTGGGCCATCACCAAGCAGCTCAAGCTGCGCGCCGGCGTGCTGAACCTGCTGGACAAGGATCCGCCGTTCTCGAACCAGGCTTATTTCTTCCTGGCCGGGTACGACCCAAGCTACACGGATCCGCGCGGCCGCAACGCCTTCGTCAGCGTGAACTACTCGTTCCGCTAAGCGAGGACGTATGCTGAAAAGCCTGTGTTTCGCGCTGGCGCTCGCCGGCGCCTCCGCCATCACCACGGCAGCGGAGGCGCCGAAGGGATCGCTGGTCATCATCGGCGGCGGCCTGCGCGCCGAGAATGCGGCGGTGTGGGAGAGAATCGTGGCCCTGGCAGGCGGCAAGGGCGCGCGCATCGCCGTGTTCCCGACGGCTGCCCAGAATCCGCAGTTCGAAGGCAGCAAGGCGGCGGAGAACCTGAACCGCCATGGGGCCCAGGCTTTCGTGGTGCCGCTTGCGCCGAAGCTCGCAGGCAGCGATGCGCGCAAGGCGGCCGATGACCCGGCGATCGCCGACGCGGTGCGCAGCGCCGGCGGCGCCTTCTTCACCGGCGGCGACCAGGCCCGCATCACCGGCTCGCTGCGCCGGCTTGATGGCAGCAACAGCGCGGTGCTCGATGCGCTGTGGTCGATGTACCGGCGCGGCGGCGTGATCGCCGGCACCAGCGCCGGCGCCGCGATCATGAGCAGCACCATGTTCTTCGATCCGCCGCTGGACGTGGTCCCGGTCCTCAAGCATGGGGTGGTGGACGGCAAGGACATCGCGCCGGGCCTGGGCTTTATCGGCGGCGACGTCTTCATCGACCAGCACCTCCTGGTGCGCGGCCGCTTCGCGCGCATGCTGCCGGTCATGCTGGCCAAGGGCTACAGGCTGGGACTGGGGATCGACGAGAACACCGCCGCCGTGGTCGGGCCGAATCGCGAGGTGACGGTGGTCGGCTACACCGGCGCGCTGGTGCTGGACCTTCACGAGGCCAGCAGCGACAAGGCCAAGCCCCTGTTCAACCTGTCGAACGCGCGGGTCAGCTACCTGGACAACGGCGACCGCTTCAACCTGGTCAGCCGCGGCTATACGCCGGGTCCGGGCAAGGAAGCGGTCGATAAGAGCCTGCGCGAGCACCGCGAGGCGCTGTTCTATACCGACATCCTGGGGAATACCTCGATCGTCAACCTGCTCGAGAAGCTGGTCGACAGCAACCTGGATCGGGCGACGGGACTGGCCTTCGAAGGGCCGGCCAGCCGCGCGCCGGAGCGTGGGTTCGAGTTCACGTTTACGCGGGTGCCGGACAGCCGCGAGTATGTGACCAACCGCGAGGATGCGTGGTCGATCTACCGGATCAGGATGGATGTAAGGCCGGTGCGGATGCAGCAGCCGCTTTATACGGCGGAGTAAAAAAAAGGGGCAGTGCCTGGCGGCGCTGCCCCTTTTTCATTAGTACCTCCAGCCTTTGAGTCGTCATTCCGGCGAAGGCCGGAATCCAATTTTTCGTACCTACCTTTAGCGTCACACGCTAACGAAATGCGTGGAAAATTGGGTACCGGCCTTTGCCGGTACGACGGTCTTCGGGCTGGTGGTCAGCGTCAGGCGACGCCGACTCCTCAAGCCTTCAACAGCGGCTTGAGGTACTTGCCGGTCACGCTAGCCTTGTTCTTCGCCACCTCTTCCGGCGTGCCGCTTGCCACGATCTGGCCGCCGCCCGCGCCGCCTTCCGGGCCCAGGTCGACGATCCAGTCCGCCGTCTTGATCACGTCGAGGTTGTGCTCGATGATCGCCAGGGTGTTGCCCTGGTCGCGCAGGCGGTGGATCACCTTCAGCAGCAGGTCGATGTCGGCGAAGTGCAGGCCGGTGGTCGGCTCGTCCAGGATGTACAGGGTGCGTCCGGTATCGCGCTTGGACAGTTCCAGCGACAGCTTGACGCGCTGCGCCTCGCCGCCCGACAGCGTGGTCGCGCTCTGGCCCAGCTTGATGTAGCCGAGGCCCACATCCAATAAGGTCTGGAGCTTGCGCGCGATGACCGGCACCGGCTTGAAGAACTCGTGCGCATCCTCGACCGTCATCTCCAGCACTTCGGTGATGTTCTTGCCCTTGTACTGCACTTCCAGGGTCTCGCGGTTGTAGCGCTTGCCGTGGCAGACGTCGCAAGGCACGTACACGTCCGGCAGGAAGTGCATCTCGACCTTGATCACGCCGTCGCCCTGGCAGGCTTCGCAGCGGCCGCCCTTGACGTTAAACGAGAAGCGGCCCGCCGAGTAGCCACGTTCCTTCGCGGTCGGCACGGTCGCGAACAGGTCGCGGATCGGGGTGAACAGACCGGTGTAGGTCGCCGGGTTCGAGCGCGGGGTACGGCCGATCGGGGCCTGGTCGACCGAGATCACCTTGTCGAAGTGCTCGAGGCCGTGGATGGTCTCGTGCTCCGCCGGCTCGGTCTGCGAACCGTACAGGTGGCGCGACAGGGCCGGGTACAGGGTGTCGTTGATCAGGGTCGACTTGCCCGAACCCGAGACGCCGGCGATGCAAGTCATCAGGCCAACCGGCAGCGTCAGCGTCACGTTCTTCAGGTTGTTGCCCTTGGCGCCGGTAATCACCAGCTGGCGTGCAGGATCGGCCTTGGTGCGCTTTTTCGGCACCGCGATCTTGCGGCGGCCGTCCAGGTACTGGGCCGTCACCGAGTGCTCGTTCTGCATGATTTCTTCGAGCGTGCCTTCGGCGATGATCTGGCCGCCATGCACGCCGGCGCCCGGACCCATGTCGACGATGTAGTCGGCGGTGCGGATCGCATCCTCGTCGTGCTCCACCACCAGCACGCTGTTGCCGATGTCGCGCAAATGTTTGAGCGTCGCGATCAGGCGGTCGTTGTCGCGCTGGTGCAGACCGATCGAGGGCTCGTCCAGCACGTACATCACGCCGGTCAGGCCGGAACCGATCTGCGAGGCCAGGCGGATACGCTGGGCTTCGCCGCCCGAGAGCGTGTCCGCGCTGCGGTCGAGCGACAGGTAATCAAGGCCGACGTTGTTCAGGAACTTCAGGCGCGCCGTGATCTCCTTGATCACGCGCTCGGCGATGTCCCTCTTGGCGCCGGTGAGTTCGAGCGTCTCGAAGAAGGCCAGCGTATCACGCAGCGGCTTGTCCGACACTTCGTAGATCGCGCGCTGCTGCTCGCCCTGGCCGATCTTGACGAAGCGCGCTTCGGTGCGCAGGCGCGCGCCTTCGCAGGCCGGGCACTTCTTCTCATTGATGAACTTCGCCAGTTCTTCCTTGACCGCCATCGAGTCGGTCTCGCGGTAGCGCCGCTGCAGGTTGTTGACCACACCTTCGAAGGTATGCTCGCGGATCACGGTGCGGCCACGCTCGTTCACATAGCTGAACGGGATCGCAGTCTTGCCGGAACCGTTCAGCACGGCCTCCTGCGCCGTCTTCGGCAGCGACTCGAACGGCTTGTCCAGGTCGAAGTCGTAGTAAGACGCCAGGCTTTGCAGCATCTGGTAGTAGAACTGGTTGCGGCGGTCCCAGCCCTTCACGGCGCCGGAAGCCAGCGACAGGTGCGGGAAGGCGACGATGCGCTTCGGATCGAAGAACTCGATGTGGCCGAGGCCATCGCATTCCTGGCAGGCGCCCATCGGGTTATTGAAGGAGAACAGGCGCGGCTCGAGCTCCTGCAGCGAGTAGCCGCAGACGTTACAGGCGAACTTGTTCGAGAAGACGGTTTCCCTTTCGGTGTCCATCTCGTAGGCCACGGCGCGGCCGTCGGCCAGGCGCAATGCGGTCTCGAAGCTCTCGGCCAGGCGCTGCTTGATCTCCGGATTCACCTTGACGCGGTCGATCACGACGTCGATCGTGTGCTTCTCGGTCTTCTTGAGCTTGGGCAGCTCGTCGATCTCGTGAATCTTGGCCGCGTTGACGCCGCTCGCGACGCGGAAGCGCACGAAGCCCTGGGCCTGCATGGCCTGGAACAGGTCGCCATGCTCGCCCTTGCGGTTGGCCACGACCGGCGCCAGGATCATCAGCTTGGTCCCTTCCGGCATGGCCAGGACGGCATCGACCATCTGCGACACGGTCTGGGCCGCCAGCGGCTCGTGCGGATGCTGCGGGCAGTAGGGCGTGCCGACGCGCGCGTACAGCAGGCGCAGGTAGTCGTGGATCTCGGTGACGGTGCCGACGGTCGAGCGCGGGTTGTGCGAGGTGGCTTTCTGTTCGATCGAGATCGCCGGCGACAGGCCTTCGATCAGGTCGACGTCCGGCTTTTCCATCAGCTGCAGGAACTGGCGCGCGTAGGCCGACAGCGACTCGACGTAGCGGCGCTGGCCTTCTGCGTACAGGGTATCGAACGCGAGCGAGGACTTGCCCGACCCGGACAGGCCCGTAATGACGATCAGCTTGTTACGCGGAAGGTCGAGGTTGATGTTCTTCAGGTTGTGCGTGCGAGCGCCGCGGATCCGAATTTCTTCCATTAAGTTTTTGAAGGCTTTCTGTAAGTTTGCGGGGCCGGCGCACAAAGTTTATCGCGGTGAGCGGGCCTGTCAGGGAGAACCCATTAGTGTAGCCGGTTTTTCGAAGTGCTGTACATGCATCCAGCACTTTTGTGCCGCTAGGACACACGAGGCGACGTGGGTGAAGTGAGGTATCTGATGCGTCCGGCCGCTAGTTCAATAGTTCAGTCGGCAATAATCGACACTTTTTTTAGGTTTTTTCCGAGTATCGCCGCGGGAGGCTTCATAGTAGAGTGTTGGCTTGGTGCAAGTTCTCGAGAACTTGCCAATCACTCACGCGAGACAAGCATGCAGATTTTTACCGAAGACGATTTCAGCGGTGTCCAGGAAGACCATCCCTGGGCCAAGCAATTCATGGTGATGGGCTACGCCAGCGGCGGCACCAGTACCATCCCGCACGGTTTCTTCCGCAACTGGCTGGACGAGGAACCGGAGGCCGGCACCTTCTACATCGGCCGCTGCTCGGGCTTCGGAGTGGGCTCGCTGGCCAAGTACGACGGCAACGCGCAAGGCCTGGCCGTCGGCCGCTTCGTGGCGGGCGGTCTGCGCCTGAAATTCCTGCTCAACGGCCAGCACGAGATGCGCACGATTTCCACCCACATGTTTTCGGTCGCCGGCATGGGCTTGATGAACGCGCCGCCGCCGCAGTATGGCGATTCCGTCATCAAGAACGACGTCTGGATCGGCGACGAGGCCATGATGCTGGGCGGCGGGATCATCGAGAACGGCTGCGTCATCGGCGCGCGCTCGGTATTGCCGCCCAACTTCCGCTCGGAACCCTACGGCATCTACGCCGGTGCGCCGGCCAAGCTGATCCGTTTCCGCTTCTCCGAAGCGGTGCGGGCCGCCCTGGTCGACCTGGCCTGGTGGGACATGCCGCTGACCTGGATCCGCGACAACAACGCCGCCTTCCTGCAAGACATGACCGAGGACGATGACCGGGCCCTCGCCATTATCGCCAACCTGAAGGCCAGCCGCGAGGCCTATGAAGCCATGCACGGAAAGCAGACCTGATTCGGGTATGGACCTGCTCTTTTGACCCGGATCATTGCGCCGGCAAGACGCAAAAAAGCACTTTCGATTCCTGCTCGTCGGCCCCATAATAGTTAGTTGCAGCACCACGTTCCCTGACGCTTAGTCATGTGCAGAGTCAGGGCTCTACAAAACTCAATGGAGTATCAAAATGGCATCAGTTAACAAGGTCATTATCGTCGGCAACCTGGGCCGCGATCCGGAAATCCGCTACATGCCGAGCGGCGACGCCATCGCGAACATCGCGGTCGCCACCTCGTACAAGTCGAAGGACCGCCAGACCGGCGAACAGAAAGAACTGACCGAATGGCACCGCATCTCGTTCTTCGGCCGCCTGGCCGAGATCGTGGGCCAGTACCTCAAGAAGGGCTCCTCGGTCTACGTCGAAGGCCGCCTGCAGACCCGCAAGTACACCGACAAGGACGGCATCGAGCGCTACGCGACCGACATCATCGCTGAAAACATGCAGATGCTGGGCGGCCGCCAAGGCATGGGCGGCGACGCCGGCATGGGTGGCGGCATGGATGACGGCGGTGGCTACGAGCCGCAGCAGCGTCCGGCCCCGCGCCAGGCGCCGCCGGCACCGGCAGCCCGTCCGCAGCCGCAGCGTCCGGCGCCGAACTTCTCGGACATGGATGACGACATCCCGTTCTGATCAAACGACGCTTCGGTAGAAACGAAAACGGATGGGCCTTTGGGCTCATCCGTTTTTTTATTCGGCTTCAGGCCGCGAAGCCGCCGTCGATCAGCAGGTCGGCGCCGGTGACGAAGGCCGCTTCCGGACTGGCCAGGTAGGCCACCATGCCGGCGATCTCGTCGACGTGACCGTGGCGCGGCACTGCCATCAGGCCATGCAGGAAGCTGGCGAACTCGCCTTCGGCCGGGTTCATGTCGGTGTCCACCGGGCCCGGCTGGACGTTATTGACCGTGATGTTGCGGGGGCCGAGGTCGCGCGCCAGGCCCTTGGCCAGGCCGGTCAGGGCCGACTTGCTCATCGCGTAGGCGGCGCCGCCGGTGAAGGGCATGCGCAAGGCGTTGGTGCTGCTGATGTTGATGATCCGGCCGCCGTCACGCATGTGGGCCGCCGCTGCTTTTGCCGCGACGAACACGGCGCGCACGTTGACGGCCAGGGTGCGGTCGAAGTCTTCGAGCGAGAATTCGTCCACCGGCCCGAGCAGCAGGACGCCGGCGTTGTTGACCAGGATGTCGAGCCGGCCGAAACGTGCCGCCGCATCGTCGATGGCTTTGGTCAGCGCCACCGGATCGGCGGCATCGGCCTGCACCGCGATAGCCTTGCCGCCGCCGGTTTCGATGCGGTCGACGAGGGCCAGCGCCGCGGCGCTGGAGGCCGCATAGCCGATCACGACCTGCGCGCCTTCGCTGGCGAGGCGCTGAGCGATCGCTGCGCCGATGCCGCGCGAACCGCCGCTGATGAATGCCACTTTTCCTTCGAGCCTGGTGTTCATGATGTTTCCTTTCTTGGGTTGATGGAAGCCAGTATCGGCCAAGGGAATCGATAGCGGTAGTAGCAACCCAGGCATAACATTTTCAACCCGTGGTATAAGACGAGACATGCAAAATGAACTCGCCATCCACCTGGACGCCTTCATCGCGTCCGTTGAAGAAGCCGGTTTCTCGGCGGCGGCGCGCCGCCTGGGCGTGACGCCGGCCGCGGTCAGCAAGAGCGTGGCGCGTCTGGAAGCCGGGCTGGGCGTGCGCCTGTTCCAGCGCAGCACGCGCAGCCTGAGCATGACGGCGGAAGGCGAGCTGCTGTACCGCCAGGTGGGCCTGCCCTGGCGCGACATCGCCGACGCCTTCGGCGAGCTGCGCCAGGGCGCTGGCAAGCCGGCGGGGAACCTCAAGATTTCGATGGCGCCTGCGGTTGGGCGGATGTACTTCGTGCCGCTGCTGGAAGACTTCCTGGCGCAGTACCCGGACATCGTGCCCGACGTCTGGTTCGAGAACCGACAGGTCGATCTCGTGGCGGAAGGCTTCGACGTCGCCATTGGCGGCGGCATCGAGCTGACCGAAGGCCTGGTGGCGCGCGAGCTGTCGCAGGTACGGATCGTGCCGGTGGCCTCGCCCGCCTATCTCGAACGCCAGGGCACGCCGCAAGACCCATCCGCGCTGGCCGGCCACCGCGGCCTGCTGCGGCGCTCGATCGTATCGCGCCGGCTGGTCAGCTGGGAACTGCAGAGCGACAGCGGAGAACAAGTGGTGGCCGAGATCCGTCCAGCCGCCGTGTTCGACGACCCGGAAGCGATGGCGCGCGCCGCGGCCTGTGGGATCGGGATTGCGCTGCTGCCGCTACCGCACGCGCTGCCGCTGCTGGAGCGCGGTGAACTGGTGCGCATCCTGCCTCGCTGGCATGCGACGACCCGGCCCCTGTTCATCTATTACGCAAGCCGCAAGCTGGTGCCGGCCAAGGTCCGCGTCTTCGTCGAGTATGTGGTCGACCAGTTCCGGGCGCGCGGCATTGCCGGCCGCTTCACGAGCGGATGAGCGCCTAGGCTTCGCCGGGCGGCTTGCCCTCGGTCTCCTCGACGATGCCGTATACTCCGCCAAGCGTCACCCCGGAATCGCGCTTGCGTGCCCGCAGGTCGCGGTAGACGGCGGCGCGCATGATCGTCATCGACACCACCGGCGCCGTCATCAGGATAAAGACCGCGATGATGATCTCGTGGATGACCGGGCGCGATTGCGCCGCCGTGAAATAGACCATCGAGGCCAGCAGCAGGCAGCCGGCGCCGAGCGTCACCGTGAGCGCGGGGCCATGGATGCGCTGGTAGAAGGTGGGCAGGCGCAGCAGGCCAAGTGCGCCGATCAGGACGATGCTCGCGCCCAGCACCAGCAGTACCGCCACGGGAAGTGCGGCCCAGGCAGGCAAGTATTCGATGCCGCTCATTCGATAATCTCCCCGCGCATCAGGAACTTCGCCATCGCCACCGTCGACACGAAGCCGACCAGCGCGATCAGGATCGCCACCTCAAAGTAGACCTGGGTGCCGAAGCGGATGCCCAGCACCAGGGCCAGCAGCATGCCGGACATCCACAGCGTGTCCAGGGCCAGCACGCGGTCGTGCGCCGACGGGCCGATCAGCAGGCGCAGCGCGCAGAAGCCCATCGCCACCAGCACGCACACCATGGCGTAGCCGATCGCCAGTTCAAGCAGGGTTTGCATGGTCATTCTCCGATTCGAATATCTGGATGAGCGGCGCTTCGTAGCGGCCCTTGATGGTGTCGATCCACCACTGCTGGTCGTGCAGGTCGAACACGTGCAGCGACAGCTCATGGTGCTCCGGCAGGATCTCCACCCACACCGTCCCCGGCGTCATGTTGATCAGGCAGGACAGCATCGCCAGCCCGTAGGGATCGCGGATCGTGAGCGGCACCCGGATGAACTGCGCATTCACCGTTTTGTAGTCGCGCAGCAGGATGATGCGCGACACGTTGAAGCAGGAGTGCACGATCTCCACCAGGGCCATGCCCATCAGGCGCAGGAACACCAGCGGCGCGCGCAGGCGCGGATAGCCGAAGGGCTGCAGGCGGCGGCTCAAGAGAGGCACCGCGATGCCCAACGCCACGCCGAACAGCAGGTTGGCCGGATCCAGCGTCTGGTTCAGCAGCAGCCACAGCGCGCATAGCGACAGCGACACGATCGGGTAGGGCAGCCAGGGCGTCATGGCGTCTCCGGACCAGGTACGGGCGGCGTGCCCAGCACCTTGTCGAGGTAGAGGGCGGGATGGTGCAGGTCAGCGCTGGCTCGCCCCAGGTAGTCGAGCACCGGCTGCGCCTGCACCGTCAGCAGCACCGACGCCAGCAGCAGCGCCGCCACCGGCAGCGCCTCGGCCGCGTGCAGGCGCGGCGGGCCGACCGTCTCCGCGGCCCAGAAGGTGCGCACGCCGAAGCGCATCAGCGACACGATGGCGACCAGGCCGGAGCCGATCACCAGCGCCATCAAGGTCCAGCCGCGCGCCCCGATCGGGGGCAGGCCAGGCCCCGGATTGACCAGCGCATGGAACATGCCGAACTTGGCGACGAAACCCGACAGCGGCGGCAGGCCCGCGATGATCAGGGCGCAGGCGGCAAAGGCCAGCGACAGGAAGGCCATCGCGGCCGGCACGCCGCGGCCTTTCGGCTCGGCCGGCATGTCCTCGACCGCGTAGGCTTCCATGGTCAGCGCCAGCATCGCCGCGCCGGGCGTGCGGATGCGGTCGACCAGCTCGATCAGCAGCACGAAGGCGGCGATCGCGATGGTGGAGGCCAGGTAGTAATACAGGCCGGCGGTGACCAGGGGCGCCTGGCCATAGCCGATCACGGCCAGCAGCGTGCCGGACGAGACGATCGCGGCATAGCCGGCCATGCGCCCGACCCCGTCGGTGGCCAGCATGCCCGCCGCGCCGAACACGATGGTCGCCATGCCGCCCCACAGCAGGGCGTCATAGCCGAAGCGCGCCGCCTCGCCGGCGCCTTCCGGGAACACCAGCAGCCAGATGCGCAGCACGACGTAGGCGCCAACCTTGGTCATCAGCACCAGCATCGCGGCCACCGGCGGCGAGGCGGCGTCGTAGGTGGTGGGCAGCCAGAAGCCGAGCGGCCACATGGCTGCCTTGGCCAGGAAGGCCAGGGCCAGCACCGAGACGCCCACCTTGAGCAGGCCGAGGGCGTGCGGCGCCAGCGTATTGATCCTTCCCGCCAGGTCGGCCATGTTGAGGGTGCCGGTGGTGGCGTAGATGAGCGCGACGCCGATCAGGAACAACAGGGCCGCGACCAGGTTGACGGCGATGTACTGCATGCTGGCGCGCAGGCGCGCCACGTTGTAGCCGTGCAGGACCAGGCCATACGAGGCGGCCAGCATCACCTCGAAGAACACGAACAGGTTGAACAGGTCGTGGGTCAGGAAGGCGCCGTTGATCCCCATGAGCAGGAACTGGAACAGCGAATGGAAGTGCACCCCGATCCGGCTCCAGCGCGGCTGCGCGTAGTGCAGGGCGGCCAGGGCCAGCAGCGCGGTGAGCACCAGCATGATGCTCGACAAGCGGTCGGCCACCAGCGCGATGCCGAAGGGCGCGGCCCAGTTGGCGGCGAAGTAGGGCTGCACGCCGCCCGGCCAGCGGTTGTCGGTGAACAGCACGAGCGCCAGCGCGGTGGCCATCAGGCCGAGCACCGAGGCATAGCTGGCCGCGAACTTGAGGCGGTGCCGGCCTTCGGTCAGCGGCACCAGCAGCGCGCCGCACAGCAGCGGCAGCAGCACCGGCACGATCACCAGGTGGCGAGTCCAGTCCAGGCTCATGCCTCGGGCTCCTCGCCGTCGATGTGGTCGGTACCGGTCAGGCCGCGCGCACCGATCATCACCACCAGGTACAGGGCCGTGGTGGCGAAGCCGATCACGATGGCGGTCAGCACCAGCGCCTGCGGCACCGGGTCGGCCAGCAGTACCGGGTCGGGTGTGCTGCCGGCGGGCGTGAACGGCGGCTGGTCCACGGTGAGGCGTCCCATCGCGAAGATGAACAGGTTGACGGCGTAGGACATCAGCATCAGGCCGGTGAGCACCTGGAAGCTGCGCGGACGCAGCAGCAGCCAGATGCCGGAGCCGAACACGATGCCGATGGCGAGCGACAGCACGGTTTCCATTACCGGATCTCCTTGGGTGGCGGCATGGCGGCCAGTGCGGCGCTGCGGCTGGTCCCGGGCGGCGTGCGCCGGCTGCGCAGCGACTGGTGCGCCAGCGCCACCAGGATCAGCATGGTGGTGCCGACCACCACCAGGAACACGCCGAGGTCGAACACGAAGGCGGAAGGAATGTGCAGCTCGCCCAGCAGCGGCAGCGTGAGGTGCGCGGTGTGGCTGGTCAGGAAGGGATAGCCGAGCAGCCAGGCGCCGATGCCGGTGCCGCAGGCGGTGGCCAGGCCCCAGCCGATCCAGCGGTGCGGCCGCAGGCGCAGGTGCGATTCGACCCAGTCGGTGCCGGCCACCATGTATTGCACGATCAGGGAGGTGGCGAAGATCAGGCCGGCTACAAAGCCGCCACCCGGCAGGTTATGCCCGCGCATGAAGAAGTACACTGCGACCACCCCCATCACCGGGAGCAGGAAGCGCAGGTAGACCGCCTGCACCATCAGGTAGCCGTCGCGCGCCTGCTGGGCGGGCTTCTGGCCCACGGCCGGGTCGACGTCGTTGGCCTGCTGGACGGGAATCGCGATACTCTCGGGCGCCGGGCGGAAGCGGCGCAGCAGGGCATACACCGTCAGCGCCACCGCCGACAGCACGGTGATCTCGCCCATGGTGTCGAAGCCGCGGAAGTCGACCAGCAGCACGTTGACCACGTTGGCGCCACCGCCCTCCGGCAGGGCGCGCAGCACGAAGAAGTCGCGCAGGGCGGCGCTGGCGCCTTCCTGCGGCGAGGTGAGAACCGCGTAGCTTGCCGCCGCCAGCCCCAGGCCGCCAGCGAGCGCCACCAGCAGGTCGCGCGAGCGGCGCAGCCAGGAGCCTGGCGGGACGCGCCCCTTCAGGTGGGCAGGCTGGAAGCGCGGCGGCAGCCAGCGCAGGCCGAGCAGGATCAGCACCGTGGTCACCGTCTCGACCATCAGCTGGGTGAGCGCCAGGTCCGGCGCCGACAGCCACAGGAAGGTGACGCTGGTGGCCAGGCCGGTGCCGCCGACCAGCGCCAGCGCCGCCAGCCGGTGGTATTTCGCCTTCCAGGCCGCGGCCACGGCGCAGCCGGCGCCGATCAGCCACAGGAGCGCGAACAGCGGGTCGGCATTGGCCGGGTCGGGCATGACGAAATCCAGCACCGGCTGCGCCAGCAGCAGCGGCACCGCGGCCATCGCCGCCGTCAAGACCAGCAGCTGCGGCTGCAGGCGCCGGGTGCCGGCCACCCGCAGCAGCCAGGCCGCGCCCTGCGACAGGCCGAGCATGATGTTCTCGTAGAGCTGGGCGCCTTTCACGCGGTGCAATACCGGCACGCGCTCGCGCTGCGCCAGCTCGAAGCGGTTGCGCAGGATGAGGTAGGCGACCACGCCCCCAGCCAGCGCCATGGCGCTCATCAGGAGCGGCAGGTTCACGCCATGCCAGATGGCCAGGCTGTACTCTGGCAGGGTGGGGCCGAGCACCGAGCCCGCCGCCACCGCCAGCACGTCGCCCACCACGCGCTCGGGCAGCATGCCAACCGCGATGCACAGCAGGACCAGGCACTCGATCGGCACCCGCATCCAGCGCGGCGGCTCGTGCGGCTCTTCCGGCAGGTCGCGCTCCAGCGGGCCGAAGAACACGCTGATGAAGCGCAGCGAGTAGATCACGCTGAACAGGCCCATCAGCCCGGCCGCCACCGACATCCACCAGTTGTCGCTGCCGCCGACGATCATGGTCTCGGCGAAGAACATCTCCTTGGACAGGAAGCCGTTCATCAGCGGCACCCCGGCCATCGCCGCGCTGGCCACGATCGCCAGCGCCGCCGTGTGCGGCATGGCCCGTCTCAACCCGCGCAGCCGGCGCATGTCGCGCGTGCCGGTCTCGTGGTCGACGATGCCGACCGCCATGAACAGCGAAGCCTTGAACACCGCGTGGTTCATGGTGTGGAAGATGGCCGCCACCACCGACAGCGGCGTGCCGATGCTCAGCAGGACGGTGATCAGGCCGAGGTGGCTGATGGTCGAATAGGCCAGCAGGCCCTTCATGTCGTACTGGAAGATCGCGAAGAAGGAACCCAGCAGCAGGGTAGCCACGCCGGCGCTGCCCAGGATCCAGAACCATTCCTCGGAGCCGGCCAGCGCCGCCCACAGGCGCATCAGGAGGAATACGCCGGCCTTGACCATGGTCGCCGAGTGCAGGAAGGCGGAGACCGGTGTCGGCGCCGCCATCGCATGCGGCAGCCAGAAGTGGAAGGGGAATTGCGCGCTCTTGGTCAGGGCTCCCAGCAGTACCAGCACCAGGGCCGGCACGTACCAGTCGTGGGCGCGGATCCGGTTCCCGGCCGCCAGCACGGTCTCCAGCTCGTAGCTGCCGGCGATGTGGCCGAGCAGGAGCACGCCGGCCAGCAGGCACAGGCCACCGATGGTGGTGACGGTAAAGGCCATGCGGGCGCCGCGGCGCGCGTCGTTACGCTCCTGCCAGTAGCCGATCAGGAGGAAAGAGGTGACGCTGGTGAGCTCCCAGAACACCACCAGCTGGATCAGGTTCCCCGACAGGACCACGCCCAGCATCGCCCCCATGAAGGCCATCATGTAGGAATAGAAGCGCGCCACCGGATCGCGCCGCGACATGTAGTAGCGCGCGTAGAGCAGCACCAGCGCGCCGATCCCCAACACCATCACGCTGAAGAGCCATGCCAGGCCGTCCATGCGCAGCGTGATGTCGAGCCCATAGGACGGGAGCCAGGCGTAGCGCTCCAGCGGCACGGCGCCGCCGGCGATGAAGTCGAAACGGGAAACGGCCAGCAGCAGGGCCATCAGGGTGGCGATGCCGGCGACGGCCGCGGGCCGGTCGCGCGAGTCGCCGGGCATGCAGGCCGCGATGAAGGAAGCGGCGAAGGGAAGCAGGAGCAGTATCAGCAGCATCGCAGTCAGCTCCCCGGCGCTCGCTCAGCCATCGTCGCCACCTTCCGCGCGCGGCACCTGCAGGGAGCAGGTGCCGCAGAAGGTCTTGTTATGCGCGCACAGTCCGGTCCCCGGCAGCGAGCGCTGGGACGGCAGCGGCGACGAGACCCGGATTGTGCTGTCGTTCACGCGAATCTCCATGCGGGCGCAGATGGCAAATATGCCTACTGTACTGTTTTTGCATGGATTACGGCAACGCGTTACCTCAGGCACACCTCACGGTCATGCCGGCAACAAAGGAGTTCAGGCCGTGACCGCCAGCGTCGGCGCTGCCTCTTCCGACAGGCCGTAGGCTGCGTTCAGCTCGGACGACTGGTCGCGGTTTGCGGCCTTGGACTCCGACTGCTGCTCCAGCTTCTTCTCGTAGGCGATGCGTTCCTGGTCGCTGACCTTCTTGTCCGAGTTGGTGTCGGCTTCGGCGATGTAGTCGGCAGACGTGGTCTCGCTCGTCGCCGCTGCGCCTCCGCCACCGGCGGGCGCCGCGCCGCGTGCCGGCGCGGCGGAGGCGGTTACCGTGTCCTCCGTGTCCTCCGTGCCGCTTTCCGCTCCCTCGGGCGCCGGTGGTGCTTCCTCGATGGCGCGCTGCACCCGCGAGGCATCCGCCTGTGCCTGCAGCTCGTCGCCGACCCGCGCCGTGGCGCTGGACAGGGCGCTCTGCGTTTCGGCGCCGTTCTCCGTTGCCGCGCTGTCGCTGGCGACGGCCTGCGCGGGTACGGTGGTGTCCTCGGGGCGGGGCTTAGCCGCCTGTGCTTGCGTAGTTGGCGCCAGGGTGGCGCTGCCGATGCTCGTTACCATATCAATCCTTGCGTGAACGTCTTCCCCCATTAACGGCGCCGGGCAGGCGCGGCGCAGGGCGGCACATGTAAAGCCAGGTAAATGCCGTGCGCGCTTCGGCAGGAGGCATTGATACCATCCAGGCATGCACATCCTCTGGAGCTACCTGCGCCCGCACTGGCGCCTCGCCGTCCTGGCCCTGCTGCTGGCGGGCCTGGCACAGGTGCTGAACCTGGTCGACCCGATCATCTTCGGGAAGATCATCGACGACTATGCCCTGCACCCGGGCAGCAAGACCGACGCGCAGCTGGTGTCTGGCGTGCTGCGCCTGCTGGGACTCGCGGTGCTGGTGGCCCTGCTGTCGCGCCTGGCCAAGGCGCTGCAGGAATACGTGACGCGCCTGACCGTGCAGCGCCTCGGCGTCGCGATCTTCAACGACGGCCTGCGCCACGTGCTGCGCCTGAAGTACCAGGAATTCGAGGACCTGCGCAGCGGCGAGACCCTGTCGCTGCTGCAGAAAGTGCGCGCCGACAGCGAGCGCTTCATCAACACCTTCATCAATACGGTGTTCGCGTCCCTGGTCGGGGTCTCCTTCCTGATCTGGTACGCGGTGACCAAGCACTGGCTGCTGGTGCCGGTGTTCCTGGTCGGGGTGCTGGTGCTGGGCGGGCTTACCGGCCTGCTGTCGCGCGAGATCAAGACCCAGCAGCGCTCGATCGTGCGCGAGACCAACCGCAACTCCGGCTTCATCACCGAGTCGCTGCGCAACATCGAACTGATCAAGAGCCTGGGCCTGACCTTCACCGAGATCCGGCGCCTGCGCGAACAGACCGACAGCATCTTCGCGCTCGAGATGGAAAAGGTGAAGCGCATCCGCCTGCTCTCCTTTTTGCAGGGCAGTACCCTGAGCCTCCTGAGGCTGGCGATCCTGTTCGCGCTGCTGTGGCTGATCTTCCGCAACGTGCTCTCCACGGGCGAACTGATCGCGATGCAGTTCATCTCGGTGGCGATCTTCGCGCCGCTGCAGGAGCTGGGCAACATCATCCTGGCGCACCGCGAGGTGGAGGCCTCGCTGCTCAACTTCCGCACCCTGATGGACAAACCGATCGAACGGCGTCCGCAGGACTTCGTCGAGATCGGCCCGCTGGAGCAGATCCGCTTCGCCGACGTGGGCTTTCGCCACAAGGGCGCGCCGGAGGATTCGCTGGTCGACATCTCCTTCAGCGCCGCGCTGGGCCAGACCCTGGCCTTCGTGGGGCCGTCGGGATCGGGCAAGTCGACCCTGGTCAAGCTGCTGGTCGGCCTGTACACGCCGGCGCGCGGCCAGGTGTTCTACAACGAGATCTCGACCGAGGACCTGCGCTACAACGAGGCGCGCCGCCAGATCGGCTTCGTGACCCAGGAGACCAACCTGTTCGCCGGGACCATTCGCGACAACCTGCTGTTCGTGAAGCCGGATGCGACCGACGAGCAGATCATGGCGGCGATGGCGCAGGCCTCCTGCCTGAATCTGCTCGAGAAGTCACCGGAAGGGCTGGACACCGTGATCGGCGAACGCGGCATGAAGCTGTCGGGCGGCGAGAAGCAGCGCCTGTCGATCGCGCGCGCCCTGGTGCGCGAGCCGCGGCTCCTGATTTTTGACGAGGCGACGTCGGCGCTCGATTCGCTCACGGAAGAGCAGATCACCAACACGGTGCGGAGCATCTCGGCGCGCGCCAGCCAGATCACGATCCTGATTGCGCACCGCCTGTCGACCGTGATGCATGCGGATACGATCTACGTGCTGGAAAAAGGACGCGTCGTGGAAACCGGTTCGCACGAGGTCCTGGTGTCGCAGAAGGGCCTGTACTACGCGATGTGGCGCCAGCAGATCGGCGAGCGGCCGGTGCCGGCAGGCGCGCTTCAGGCGTCCGAAGGGTAGCGCAGCCCGATCTGGGCGCGGATCTGGTCGAGCAGGGTCATCAGCATGAGCGTGTCTCCGTGCGTCATGAGGGGATGCTCGATCAGCCCATCGCGCAGGCAGCGCCCCGCCTCGATCGCTTCATGGGTGTAGCCGTTGCCGAGGTAGGGCGTCGGGATGGTGCGCGAGGAACCATCCTGCAGGTCGACCGTGATGCGCTCGGCCAGGTGGAACATGCGGTGCATGCGGATGCTGCCCCTGGTGCCGGAAACGATGAGCTCCGAGGCCGAGCGGGCGCGGATCGAGCAGCTGCAAATCGACAGCGTACCGCCGCCGTGCTTCATGGTGAAGGCCGTGGTCGCATCGACACCGGTCTCGCTCATGATGGCCTGCGCCTGTACCGTTTCCACCCTGCCCAACAGGGCGCAGGCGATCGACAGCGGGTAGATGCCGAGGTCGAGCAGGGCGCCGCCGCCCAGTTCGCGCTTGTTGACGCGGTGTTCGGGATCGAGCGTGGCGGAGAAGCCGAAGTCGGCATGCACCTGCGTGACCGTGCCGATCTCGCCAGACGCCATGATGCGCTTCACCTCGGCCAGCGCCGGCATGAAGCGGGTCCACATGGCTTCCATCAGGAACAGCTGTTTTGCCCGTGCCAGCGCCACCACTTCGCCGGCTTCGCGCCGGTTCATGGCGAAGGGCTTTTCGCACAACACCGCCTTGCCGCCGCCGAGCGCCAGCAGCGCGTTCGCGGCGTGCATGGGGTGGGGCGTGCCGATGTAGATGATGTCGACGCCATCGGCGCCGGCCAGCTCCTCGTAGGAACCGTAGGCCTGCTCGATGCCGAGTTCGCGCGCGAAGGCCTGGGCATTGTCCAGCGTGCGCGAGCCGACCGCCGCCAGCACGGCGCCGGGCGCGTGCTTGAGGCCGAGCGCAAAGGCGCGCGCGATGCCGCCTGTGCCCAGGATGCCCCACCGTACCGTTTCACTCATCAGAGAGCCTCCCTCACCTTGAGGTAATCCTTCAGCACGGTCACCACCAGCCGGTGGTCATCCGGACCCGGCAGGCCCGAGACGGTGATGGTGCCGACCTGGCCGGTTCCCTTGACCACCACCGGGAAGGAGCCGCCATGTGCAGCATACTCCCGGATGTCGAAGCTGGGAATGGCATCGATGTCGCCGCCGTTCTGCACCACCTCGGTGTGGACGTAGAAGGAGCTGTGGCCGGTACGGTTGACCAGCTTGCTCTTGCGGCGGATCCAGTCCCCATGGTCGGCCGGCGCACCGGTCATGCCGTGGGCGAACAGCACCTGGCCGTTGCGTGCGATCTCGACGCTGATCACCTGCTTGTTGGCGCGCGCCAGTTCCACAAGCTTGAGACCGATCTCCAGCGCCGTATCGTTGCTGAAGCTGTCGAACTGCAGCAGCTGTTCCTGGCGGCGCAGGACGTCCAGCGCATTGCCGTGTTCACTCATGGTGCGGGCCTGTGGCGTGAGTTCGGACAGCGCAGCCGTCAGGTAGACCAGCGGCGCGTTCCAGTTGATGGCGACCTCGTTGCTGGCGAAGCTGCACACGTGGTCGAGATAGGACAGGGCCGGCAGCGTGCTCGGGTAGGGCCGGCATTCCGCCTTGTCCTGCTGGAAGGGCTGTGGCCCGCCGGTGACCCAGCCCGGCACCGGCGCCGCGACGCTGTCGCCCTGCGAGGGCCGGTGGTGCGGATGCATGGAGGGCCGCGCGCCGAAACCGGTGACGAAGGAAAGCCCTAGCGCATTGCGGCCGAGGACGTAGTCGAGCGCGGACTGGGCGGCTTCCAGGTACTCGCGCTTCCCGTTCAGACGGTAGCCCTGCACCAGCATCATGGCTTGGTTCAGCATCACGGCATTGCTGCCCCAGACGAAGTCCTGCGCCCGCATCGGGACCCGGTAGGCGGAGCTGCGCCATTCTGCCGCTAGGCGCGCGGCCAGGCCGTCGATGCGGGCGGCGATCAGGGCGTGGTCGGCGAGCGGGGTCAAGCGCGACCGGTGGTGGGCCAGCGACATCCAGGCCAGGCCGCGCACGTCGTCCCAGGCGGGATAGGTGGCGGACACCGTCTCCGGCTGCATCGCGAGGTAGTAGCTGTCCTTGCCCGTGCTGATGTAGAGCTCCGCCGCGGCCCAGGCCAGCTCGTCGTCCACGCGGGCGTCGCCGTATTCGCCGGTGACGACGTCGGGCGGATTCTTGAACAGCACGGCCGGATTGGCCTGCGCCCACTTCCAGGCGTTTTCGGCGGCCGTCAGCATCTTCGCGGCCATGCCGGGATACTGCTTCTGGTAGGGCGCCAGCACGCGGCTGGCCGCGGCCATGGTGGCGGCAAAGTTGAGAGCAGCCGAGGTGCTCTTGGCGACCACATAGCGCGGTTCCTTCATGGCCAGGTGCGGCATGACCATGGCGTCGAACTTCAGGTTAGTGAGCTTATGGTAGACACCACCGTCTGCCGGGTCCTGCATGCTCAACATCCACTCCAGGTTCCACATGGCCTCGTCGACGACGTCCGGGACGCCGTTGCCGGATTCAGGGATGTTCACGTCCAGGCGCTCGAACCAGGCCGGGAAATGCTCGTAGGCGGCCAGCAGCGTATAGGTCGAGATGCCCGAGCTGGGCAGGTATTTGTTGTAGTCGCCGGCGTCGTACCAGCCCCTGGAACTGGCGATGACGCTGCCCGCAGGACGGGTGCTCGATGCCGCCGAGGCGTGCACCCGCACGCGATCATCCGGATGTCCGGCGGGCCGGGCATAAACACCGGCGTGCTTCGGCGCCAGCGCGATGGCGCTGCGGTTGAAGTAGTAGGCCTTCAGCGAGGCGGCGCCCAGCGCCCGGTAGGCATCCGGGCCGACCGTGAACGGATCGGAGGGCGCCAGGCCGTCGACCTTCACGCGGTAGCGCCCCGGCACGTTGACGCCGCTGAAGCCGGCGATGCGTACCGTCTCGCCTGATGCATCCCAGCGCACCGGGCTGCCGAGGGTGCCGCTGAAGACCGGCTTGCCCTCCGCATCGACGATGTCGAAGCGCCCGCCCTTTGCCTCCGCGGGCACGACGGCCAGCTTCTGTGACGCCGGCAGGAAGGCGAGCTGGTTCACCTTGATGATCGCCTCGGGTGCGGCCAGCGCGCCGCCGGCCGCGCACAATGTCAGCAGCAGGGACAGCCGCTTCATGCCGGCACCGCCCTGGCCTGCCCATCCTTTGCCGGCGTGCTGCCGTCATCGTGGTAAAAGGGCGCGAACCAGGTCGCCAGGAAGGAAGGAATCGTCGCAACCATCACGAACACGAAGTAGCTGACGTAACCCATCATCTCCTGCAGGTGGCCACTGACCACGCCCGTCACCATGCCGCTCAGCGCCATCAGGCCGGTGCCGAAGGCGTAGTGCGTGGTGGTGTACTTGCCCGGCGCGAGCTGCTGCATCAGGTAGATCATGAAGCCGACCGCCCCGAAACCGAAGAAGAACTTCTCGATCACGACCCCCGCCGTTATGGCAAGCAGGCTACTGGGCAGGTAAATGCTCATGATGAGGAAGGTGACGTTCGGGATGTTCACCGCGCAGCACAGCACGAACAGGGTCGCCTTCAGTCCGCGCCTGGCCACGTACCAGCCGCCCAGCAGGGAGCCGAGCAGCACGGCCGCCAGGCCATAGGTGCCGTAGATCAGGCCGAGCATCTCGTTGGACAGACCCAGCCCACCTTTCGACACCGGGTCGACCATGAAGAAGGGGCCGATCTTCTCGAGAAAGCCGATGCTGAGCCGGAACAGGAAAGCGAAGGCGATCATGCGCCATACGCCGCGCTTCTGGAACAGGGTGACGAAGGCGTCCAGCAGGATGCGGCCGGCGTCGCGTACGCTGGAGGGTGTGTCGGCTGCCCGCGCCCCTTGCGGCATGAAGCGCAGGTGCCATAGCGCCATCAGAAGGGTGATGCCGGCGACCAGGAAGAAGATCACGCGCCAGGCGTCGATCCAGTCCGGCCCGAAGATGGTCGGGTCATGGCCGAACACCTTGGTGTGCAGGTAACCGCTCAGGAACACCATGCCGCCGGCCGCCACGATGGGGCCGATATTCCAGGACAGGCTCTGGATGCCGCAGTAGAGCGACTGGGCGCGCGTGTCCAGCGAGGTGACGTAGACGCCGTCGCTGGCGATGTCCTGGGTGGCGCCGATGAAGGAGAGCGCGAAGAACACCACCATCAGGAAGCCCATATAGCCGGGCAGTCCCAGGGACAGGCCGACACCGGCAAAGCCCAGGCCGATCAGCACCTGCGCGCACAGCACGAAGAACTTCTTGGTGCGGTACATCTCGACGAAAGGCGCGAACAGCGGCTTGATGGTGTAGGCCAGGATCAGCAGGCTCGAATACTGGGCCGCGCGGCCGTTGTCCATGCCGAGGTTCTTGAACATGATGGCGGTGACGCTGGTGAGCATCACGTAGCCGAGCGCCATCGTGAAGTAGCCGGTCGGCACCCACAGCAGCGGCGATACGGCGGGTTTAGCGGACCGCATGTTCGACCTCCGCGTGGGTCGGCGAAACTGAACGGACGCGGCGGCGTGGTCGCGCCGGCGCAGGATGACGCTGCAGATGGTCGGCCAGGATGCCAGCCGCGCCGGTCAGGGCCGGATAGGGCGCCGTGATGACCCAGGTCGGAATCTGCGCGGTAAAGGTGCTGAAGCGGCCCTTCTTCTCGAAGCGGGCGCGGAAGGGCGAGTCAATAAAGTACTCGCCCAGGCGTGGTACCACGCCGCCGCCGATGTAGACCCCGCCCTGCGCGCCCAGCGTCACCGCCAGGTTGGCGGCGACGGTGCCGAGCATGCCGCAGAAGCAGTCGACCGCTTCGCGGCTCAGGGCATCGCCGCCGCTCAGCGCGCGCGAGACGATCTGCGCCGGAGACAGCTCTGCGTCGAAGGCAATGCCGCGGCCAGCCGCCAGCGCTTCGCGGATCAGGGCGATGCCGGGACCGGAGACGAAGCGCTCGGCCGACACATGGTCGTAACGCTGCCAGCAGTAGCGCAGGACGTCGACTTCGCGCTCGTCGAGCGGGGAAAAGGCGACGTGGCCGCCTTCGCTGTGCAGCGGCACCCAGCGCCCGCTTGATGCGAGCAGGCCGGAGACCCCGAGGCCGGTGCCGGCGCCCACCAGGCCGATGGCGCTGCCGGCCCGCGCGGCGCCGCCGCCCACCTGCATCAGGTCGGCCGGACCCAGCGCGGGAAGCGCCATCGCCAGCGCGGTGAAGTCGTTCACCACCAGCAGGGTCGTGAGCTTCAGTTCCGCGCGCGCGGCCTCGATCGAAAAGCCCCAGTGGTGGTTGGTCATGCGGATGGCGTCGCCGTCGACCGGGTTGGCGATCGCGATCACGGCATGCGCCACCGGTGCGCCGCAATGCGCCAGGTAGGCGTGGACTGCATCCTCCAAGCGCGGGTAGTCGGCGCAGGCCAGGGTCAGCATGGCCTCGATCCTGCCGGGACCCGTCTCGAGCGCGAAGCGGGCGTTGGTGCCGCCGATGTCGGCCACTAAGCGTGGCCCGTCGATGTAATCGTTCATGTCTCCTCCTTCTTATGTGCGGCCGGCGTTCTAGCGACGCCGTGCGGCCAGGAATTCGCGGTACCACAGCGCGCTGTCCTTCAGGGTGCGCTGCTGGGTGGCGTAGTCGACGTGGACAATGCCGAAACGCTTGCTGTAGCCGGAATTCCACTCGAAATTATCCAGCAAGCTCCACAGGAAGTAGCCTTTCACATCGACGCCCTGCGCGATCGCCGCATGCAGCGCAGCCAGGTGGCTGCGCACGAAAGCAATGCGTTCCTGGTCGTGTACGTGGCCGTCGGCCACCACGTCCGCATGCGCCATGCCGTTTTCCGTGATGTAGATCGGCGGCAGCGCGTATTCGGATTTCAGCTTGAGCAGCAGTTCCGGCAGGCCCTGCGGGTAGATCTCCCAGCCCATGTCGGTGAATCCGAGCTTGCCCGGCATCGGCTTCGGCGGGTTGTCGGTGCTGCACCAGGCGCGGAAGTAGTAATTACAGCCCAGGAAGTCGATCGGCTGGTGGATGATGTCGAAGTCGCCCTCCTGCACGACGGGCGCGTTGGCGCCATGGCCGCGCAGCGCCAGTTCCGGATAATGGCCCTTGAAGATCGGGTCCATGAACCACTGGGTCGAGCGTGCGTATTCGAAGGCGGCGGCGTCGCGGTCGGCCTGCGAGTCGGTGGCCGGGTCGGCGGTCCACTGGTTCAGGACGATGCCCAGCTTGGCGCTCCGGTTCAGGGAGCGCATGGCGCGCATCGCCAGGCCGTGCGAGAGCAGAAGGTGGTGCGAGACCTGGATCGACTGCTTCAGGTCCGCCACGCCCGGCGCGAACTGGGCGTTGCCGTAGCCGAGGTTGGCCGTGCACCAGGGTTCGTTGTGGGTGGCGATCGCCTCGATGCGGTCGCCGAAGCGGCGCGCCACTTCATGCGCGTAGTCGGCGAAGCGGTGCGCGGTGTCGCGATTGAGCCAGCCGCCATCAATCTGCAGTCCCTGCGGCAGGTCCCAGTGGTAGAGGGTCAGGTGGGCGCGGATGTCCTTGGCGGCCAGTTCGTCGAGCAGGCGGTCGTAGAAATCGAAACCCCGTTCGTTCCAGGCGCCCTTGCCGTTCGGCTGGACGCGCGACCAGGCCATCGAGAAGCGGTAAGCGTCGACGCCGAGGCCGGCCATCAGGTCCACGTCCTCGCGGTAGCGGTGGTAGTGCTCACAGGCGACGGTGCCGTCGCTGGCGTCCTTGATGTTGGACCGGTTCTGGCAAAACGTATCCCAGATCGACGGCCCCTTGCCATCGGCGTCGGATGCTCCCTCGATCTGAAAGGCGCTGGTGGCGACGCCCCAGGTGAAATCGGCAGGAAAATCGTTGATGGAGTCGAATTCGGATTCGAAGGAGGATCGCTTGGTCATGGGACGCTTATCTTGATTGCAAAAAGGCGGCGGGCCGGTGTCCGGGCCCGCCGCTGCTGACGGCTTTAGAAATCGAAGCCGGTGTTGATGCCGATGGTGCGCGGCGGTTTGTACTGCGCCAGCCACGGGCCGAAGCCGTTGAAGGCGCTGGTCTTGATCTTCTTGTCGTTCACGTTGCGCACGAACGCGTCGACCCACCAGCCCTTGTTCTGGTAGCGCAGGCCGAGGTCCGCGGTGGCATACGACTCCTGGCGGTCTTCCGCACCGAGGTTGAACACGGAGAGTTCCGCATCGGTCTCGTAGTGCGCGGTGATGCGCGGCACCAGGGTCGCGCCACTGGCGAAGCGGAAGGTATGCTGGTACATCACCGTGGTCGAGAAGCGCGGCGCGTGCGGCAGGGTATTGCCGCCGACGTCGAGGCAGCGGTCGAACTCGGGCTTGGCCAGGCAGGGACTCGGCAGCGTGTAGTCGTTGGAGCCGGCGATCAGGGCGCCCAGCTTGGTCTTGAGCAGGGCGACGCTGACCGACAGGCGGTCGTCCGGCGACAGGCGCGCCGCGATCTCGGATTCCAGGCCATAGACTTCCGCTCCTTCGGCGTTCTCGATGGACAGGCCGCGGCTGCCGTCCGAGAAGTTCACCGGCGAGTTGAACTGGAAGTCCTTGAAGTCCATGTAGAACAGGGCGTTGTTGAGCTTGACCGCGCCGCCCATGAAGGAGCTCTTCGAGCCGAGCTCGTAGTTGGTGAGGGTCTCGGGCTGGTAGGTCAGGCCGCGGTCCTGGGTGCCGCCCGACTTGTAGCCGGTGGAGACGCTGGCGTAGACCATGTGGTCCTTGTTCAGGTCATAGTTGACGCGGCCCAGCCAGGTGACTTTGCTGCCGCTGAACTTGCCGTCGTTGCCCGGCACGTCTTCTTTGAAGCCCGGCTGCACGCGCGGGTCGATCGAGGGACTCAGCGGCAGCTGCGGCGCCGCGGCGTTGTAGGCCCAGGTGTAGGCACGGCCGCCGATGTTCTCGCGCTTGTCGCGGGTGTAGCGCGCGCCGCCGGTCAGGTGCAGCTTGTCCGACAGGTTCCAGGTGGCCTGGCCAAAAGCCGCGGTGGAGTCGACGGTTTCCTTCGGCTGGATGAAGGAGCCTTGCCACACCACGCTGCCGCTGTCCTTGGTGCCGTTCATGATTGGAATGTCGAAGCGGATGCTGTTCTTCTCGCCGCCGTAGTAGGCGCCGACCTGCCAGTCGATGGCGCGGGCGCCGGTCGACTGCAGGTAGACCTCGTGGCTCTGGCTGCGGTAGTCGGAATCGGTGGTGGTGTGCTCCTGCCACACGCCGCCCGAGCGCACCGAGGTCGGCAGCACCGCGCCGCCGTCCTGGTCGAAGCGCATCGTGCCCTTGTACTTGGAGAGGCCGGCGATGTAGTGCAGGGCCATGTCCTGGTTGAGGTCCCAGCTCAGGCGGCTGCGGATGTTGTGGCTGGTGCGGTCGATCCAGGGCGCGCTGTCGCTCAGCATCGACCAGTGCTTCTGGCCTGCGCGCGGGGTCTGCATCAGGTTGGCGCTGGGGGTGCCGCGGTCGTCGAATTTTTCGTAGGCGACGTTCCAGCGCAGTGCCGGCGTGATCTGCCACAGCAGGCTGATGCGGGCGGCGCTCTGGTCCTGGGCATTGTATTTCTTGTCGCCGACAGCCCACTGGTTCGGGTCGATCGGACGGAAGGCCGCTGCGGCGCCGCCGGCGGCGAGGTAGGCGGCGCGCTGCTGGTCGAGCGGCACGCCCGGGAATTTCTGATAGTCGACGTAGCCGTCGTGCTGCTCGTGGACCACGGCGAAGCGCAGGGCGGCGGTATCGGACAGCGGCACGTTGACGGCGCCGCGCATGCCATAGCGGTTGTAGTCGCCGACGCCGCCTTCGACATAGCCGCTGCGGCTGTTCAGTTCCGGCTTGATGGTCTGGATGTTGACCGCGCCGACGGTGGAGTTGCGGCCCCAGAGCGTGCCCTGCGGGCCGCGCAGCACTTCGATGCCCTCGACGTCGAACATCAGGGCGGTGGCGCCTTCCGCACGCGGCGAGTAGACGTTGTCGACAAACGAGGCGACTTCCGGGTCGGCGTACTGGGTCTTGGCGCTGTCGTTGCCAATGCCGCGCAGGGTCATGGTGGTGACACCGTGGTCGCCCTGGGCGGTGGCCTGGAAGCCCGGAACCAGCTGCACCACGTCAAGCATGGTCTGCACATGGTTGTCGGCCAGGGTCGCGGCGGACAGCGCGGTGATCGCGATCGGGGTCTTTTGCAGCGAAGTGGAACGCTTGGTCGCGGTGACGATCACTTCGGCCATGCCATTGCTGTCGATTGCGCCGGAGGGCGCGGTGGCTGCCGGGCCGGGCGCGGTCTCGCCCGGACGCGCCATGTCGGGAGCGGTCTGGGCGGACGCGTTCCCGATACCTGCCACGAGGGCAAGCACGGCAAGGTGAATGGGGGCGAAGCGCCGGCGCTGCGGTGCGAAGGTGTTCATGCTGTCTCCAATATTCGAATTTTTGAGTTTTATTGATCTAATGCATGCGTTTCAAGAAAACGGTTTCATAATTCTTGAAAACGATTTCATGCTAAATCTGCTCCTGATAAGAAGTCAAACAAAATTTTGAAAAAGTTAACGAACAGCTGTTCGTAAACCAGTGCCGTCAAATCTATGAAAGATTTTCATGGCGTGTTAAGCTCGACGTATCGGCCCTTGCATAGCGAACGCATTCATGAAAAACGACGAGAGCAGCACGACTACCCTGAACCAGGTTGCCCAGGCGGCCGGTGTGTCTCCCGCCACGGTGTCGCGCTTCCTCAATGGCACCGCCAAGGTCGCCGACGAGAAGCGCCGCACCATCGAGCGCGTCATCGAAGAACTCAACTACAAGCCGAACCGCCTGGCCCAGAGTCTGAAGATGGGCAGCACGCGCACCATCGGCGTACTCACCCAGTCACTGGAGAGCGGTTACTTCAACCGCGCCATGGTCGGCATCGAGGACGCGGTCAAGGCCTCCGGTTATGCGCTCCTGATCATGAGCGGCCACTGGCACGCGGACGAGGAAGCGGAGCGGGTCGAACTCCTGATCGCGCGCCGTGTCGACGGCGTGGCCATCCTGACCGGGAACATGAGCGACAGCCAAATCCTGGACTTCTCGCGGCGCGTGCCGATCGTTGCCTTCGGGCGCAAGGTGGCGGGCGAGCGCGTGCTGAGCTTCGGGCTCGATAACTACCGCGGCGCCTGCGAAGCGGTCGAGTTCCTGGTCGAGCAGGGACACCGCCGCATCGCGATGATCACCGGTCCGGCCGACCACGAGGATGCGCGTGCGCGCCTGGCCGGCTATTGCGACACGCTGGCCAGGCACAAGATCGAGGTCGACAAGGGCTTGATCGTGCCGGGCGACTTCCAGGAATCGGGCGGCCTGCTGGCGGTGAACCAGCTGCTGGCCTCGAACCAGCGCTTTACCGCGATCTTCGCGAGCAACGACCTGACCGCCTATGGCGCACGGCTGGCGCTGTACCGCCGCAGCATCCGGGTGCCGGACGATATCTCGATCGTCGGCTTCGACGACCTGCATAGCTCGATGTACACGACGCCGCCGCTCACCACGGTGCGCCAGCCGCTGTACGAAGTCGGCACCAACATCGGCCGCATGATGCTGGGCATGCTGGGCCACGAGCAGCCGGAGATGGACATGCCGGCGCTGAGCCTGATCGTGCGGGAATCGGTGCGGCGCATCTGATCGCGGCTGACGCTTCGACTTCATTCGAAGCGTTCAATAAAAATCGCTTGCAATTAAATAGCGCGCTATGTAATATTCCGTCCATGGCAGCGAAGACGGAGCAGATCCAGATGGCTGCCACATCAGCATCAAACAAGTGCATATAAGTAGTGCGCTATTTAATCGAGTTAAAACAACCGGGCAGCAGCCCGCAACCAGCAAAGGAGCATCACCATGGCAATCGAAAAAGTCCTCTACCGTGCAAGCGCCAAGGCCACCGGCGGCCGCGATGGCCGTGCCGTCTCGTCCGACAATGCACTCGACGTCAAACTGTCGACCCCGAAGGAACTGGGCGGCGCCGGCGGCGACGGCACCAATCCCGAGCAGCTGTTCGCTGCCGGCTACTCGGCCTGCTTCCTGGGCGCGATGAAGTTCGTGGCGGCTAGAGACAAACTGAAGATCTCGCCGGACGTCTCGGTGCAGGGCAGTGTCGGCATCGGCCCGATCCCGACCGGCTTTGGCATCGAAGTTACGCTGCAGATCAGCCTGCCTGGCGTGCCGGAAGAGGAAGCGCGCACCCTGGTCGAGCGTGCGCACATCGTCTGCCCGTATTCGAACGCGACCCGCGGCAATATCGACGTCACCCTGGAACTCATCTAATTAATGAAAGCGGGAGAAATGCGCGCTGTGTATGCCGCATATTCGCGATCCCTATATTTAACAATTTGATGCGCTAAACGGCGATTCCGGAAAGGGATTGCTTATGGCGGGAAATGCGAATTCAGCATAATGCTGAGTTCGCATTTCCCGCCTATTTTTTTGCCCGGTTGATCAGTTCGCGCGTATTTTCAGCATCCGGAAATAGACGACTATGCCACTGTGCCGCAATGTCAATACGGCGCTAACTCAACAGTATTTGACAGCTATCTGCACGCTTTTGGCGCGATTCGCTGTGTTTGCCGAAGGGATTCATAGTCATCCGCCAACACAGTTGCCATCTTGGCGTCGACTCAAAACAACAGCGACAAATTTTTTTCCGCGCGGCAAACACAGATTTTTTCCTGACGGTAAAATTGCCGTCCATCAGCTTTCGACGCCAACTATTTTCGGTTGGCGTTTGCATTTCAAAGCCTGTTAGCAGTTTTTAAGTCACCTAAAAATTTAACAATTCGGTTTCCTTCGATGCACACCACTGTTTCTGCTCCACGTTCGTTTTCCCTCGCGCAGACCCAGCAGTACGCACTGCCGGTCCTGTTCGCACTGTTCGGCCTGATCATGGGTTCGTGGGCCGGCCGTATCCCGGCGCTGGCCGAGCGTGTGCAGGTGTCCCACTCGGCGCTGTCGATGGTCCTGCTGTGCGGCGGCCTGGGCGCCGTCGTGTCCTATCCGATTTCGTCCTTCCTGATGGGCCGCTTTGGTGCGCGCAAGTCGCTGCTGATCTCGGGCATGGCCCTCCTGTGCGTGCTGGTGTCGATCGGCATGGCGCCGACCGTGCCGCGCCTGATGCTGTCGGTCCTGATGCTGGGCATTACCGCCAGCACCTTCGACGTCGCCATCAACTCGGCCGCCACCAAGCGTGAAAAGCTGACCGGCAAGTCGGAACTGTCGATGCTGCACGGTATCGGCTGCGCCGGCGGCCTGGCGGGCGCCACCCTCGGCAGCCTGATGGCCAGCATGAAGATTGCACCAGGCACCCACTTCCTGATGCTGGCCGGTCCGCTGGCCGTGGTCCTGTGGGGTGCATTCAGCATGATGAATGCCGACGACAGCGTCGAAAAGGTCGAAAAGAAATCGTTCTCGCTGCCGCGCGGTCCGCTGGCACTGCTGGGTCTGCTGGGCTTCCTGGGTTCGATGTCGGAAGGCAGCATTGCCGACTGGAGCGGCGTGTTCCTGAAAGAGCACTTCGGCGCATCGGACGGCCTGGCGCCGCTGGCCCTGTCGGCCTTCTCGGTGATGATGCTGCTGTCGCGCATGGTCGGCGACAAGATGAAAGTGCGCTTCGGCGCCCAGCGCCTGGTCACCATCGGCTCGATGGTCTCGGCAGCCGGCCTGTTCTTCGCCGTGCTGGCGCCGAACGCCTACGTCGCCCTGGGCGGTTTCGCGATCGCGGGCCTCGGCCTGTCCCTGCTGTTCCCCTTCGTGTTCAGCGCAGCCGGCGCACAAGGCCCGATGGCCCTGGCCGCCGTCGCCAGCATGGCCTACAGCGGCAGCCTGATGGGCCCGCCGGTGATCGGCGCCGTTGCTCACTTCGTCGGCATGCAGGCAGCGATCTCCTACGTCGGCATGCTGTCGCTGGTCATCGCTTTTGTGGCAAGCCGTACCAAACTGCTGAAGTAATGTTTTTGCCGGCTTCGGCCGGCACACCGTCCTCGCACGGCGCAAGCCGGCTTTCCAACGCAGACCGCGCCGAGCGCCGTCTGCGTTTTTTTTCGCCTGGCGGCGGCCGTTTGCGCTAGCCCAAGCCAGCCCCGGCATTCGCCGAACTTCGCCGCGCGCGCCCTCTCCAACCATGCAGCGATACGGAGAGGAGACCTCATGTCCAGCACTGTCGATGCGGCCGCGGTAACGCGCTTCCACGATGCCGAGCTCGCCCAACCCGACTGGCCGGCCCTGCACGGTGCAGCCGAGCTTGCCGGGATCTGGCGCGCCATCAGCGCCAACCACCATTTCAACTGCCTGCTGTGGCAGGAAGAAGACCGCGCACGCCGGGTCGACGTTCCCGCCGCCGCGATCGCCACCAGCAAGCGCCTGATCGACCGCTACAACCAGCAGCGCAACGACGCGGTCGAAGCCATCGACGAAGCCCTGCTTGCCGCGCTGGACCGCATCGAGCCCGGTCCCGGCGCGCGCCTGTCGAGCGAGACGCCGGGCGCGATGATGGACCGGCTGTCGATCCTGTCGCTCAAGATGCACCACATGCGCCTGCAGACCGAGCGCAGCGATGCCGGCCAGGCCCACGTGCAGGCGTGCAGCGCCCGGCTGCAGCGCCTGATCACCCAGCGCCACGATCTCGCCGCCTGTCTCGACGGCTTGCTGCGCGAGGCCGCCGCGGGCCAAGCCTACTTCAAGGTCTATCGCCAGTTCAAGATGTACAACGATCCCGCGCTCAATCCCTACCTGTACGGGCAGCCCGTGGGCGGCACCATGCCGGCGGGGAGCTGAATGGACCGGCCGCGCATCGACATACTCGTCCCGACGTGTGGCCGGCCGGCGGCGCTGGCAGTGACGCTCACCGCGGTCGGCGCACAGGACTACCCCGACCTGCGCATCGTGGTGTCCGACCAGACGGCGGGCGCGAGCGCCCTGGGCCAGCCCGAGGTGGTGGCCGTGTTGCGCTACCTGCGGGCGCGGGGGATTCCGGTCGAGACCTGGCACCACCTGCCGCGGCGCGGCATGGCGGAGCAGCGCGCCTTTCTGCTGGCGCAGGCGCACGCGCCTTACTGCCTGTTCCTCGACGACGACGTCATCCTCGAGCCGGACCTGGTGGGCCGCCTGCACCGCCTGCTCGTAGGGCAGGGCTGCGGTTTCGCCGGCAGCGCAGTGCATGGCCTGAGCTACCTGGGGCAGGAGCGGCCGGCGCAGGAGAGCGTCACGTTCTGGGATGGACGCGTCGCCCCGGAGACCGTGCGGCCCGGCGACAGCGCCTGGGCACGCCACCACCTGCACAGCGCGGCCAACCTGTTCCACCTGCAGCGCCGCCTCGGCGTGCCGGCCGAAGCGCCGCGCGCCTACCGGGTGGCCTGGGTAGGCGGCTGCGTGCTGTTCGACACCGCCAGGCTGCGCGTCGCGGGCGGCTTCGACTTCTGGCCCGCGCTGCCGGCCGAGCACTGCGGCGAAGACGTACTGGCCCAGCTACGCGTCATGGAGCGCTTCGGCGGCTGCGGCATGCTGCCCTCCGGCGCCTATCACATGGAGCTGCCGACGACGCTGAAGCAGCGCGAAGTCGACGCGCCCTGGGCCTTGCTGGCGCAGGGCGACCAGCAGGAGCATGCATCAGCTGCACAGGTCCGGCCATGAGTGCAGATCCGCAGCGGCTGGGCGGGGTGAAAAAGATCGCCGTACTGCGGCCGAATGCCGTCGGCGATTTCGTTTTCTCCCTGCCGGCACTGCATGCGCTGAAGCATGCTTATCCCAAGGCCGAGCTGGTCTTCCTGGGCAAGGAATGGCATGCGCAATTCCTGCAAGGGCGGCCGGGACCGGTCGACCGGGTCGTCGCGATGCCGGCCGTTCCCGGCGTGGGTGGGCTGGCGGACGATGCTGCCGATGCTGCTGCCGTCGAGCACTTCGTCGCGCGCATGCGGGATGAGCGTTTCGATATCGTGGCGCAGATGTATGGCGGAGGAGCGAGTTCGAATCCCTTCGCCAAGCGGCTTAACGGGCGCCTGAGTATCGGTGCGCGTGCGGATGGCGCGGCGCCTCTCGACCGCTGGGTGCCCCACGTGGAACCTGCGAACCGGCGCCTGGCGCTGCTGGAGATCGCCGCCCTGGCGGGGGCCACGCTCCCGTGGATGCCAAGCGAACTGGCGGTAACGCCGGCAGACCGTGCGGCGGCGGCGCAGGTCCTGCCGCCAGGTCCGGACCGTCCGCTGGTGCTGCTTCAGCCGGGATCGTCCGATGCGCGCCGCTGCTGGCCTCCTGAACGGTTTGCCGCCGTCGGCGATGCGCTGGCGGCGCGGGGAGCGCTGGTCGCCGTCAACGGAACGCCCCAGGAGGCGGCATTGGTACGGCAAGTGGTGACGGGCATGCGTCATCCGGCCCTGGATCTTGCGGACAGGCTTGGGCTAGGCGGCCTGTGCGGCGTGCTCGAGCGTGCGGCGCTGGTGGTGTCGAACGACACTGGCCCGCTGCACCTGGCGCTGGCGATCGGCACGCCCGCGGTCGGCATCTTCTGGCACACTAACCTGGTCGACGGCGCACCGCTACGTCCCGGGCTGCTGCGGGCCGCCGTGTCGGCGCAGGTGCGATGCACGGTGTGCGGTGCCGACAACCGCGCATCGCGCTGCGCGCACCAGGAGAGCTTCGTGGACGAGGTCGCGGTCGATGAAGTGCTGGGGCATGCGCTGTCGCAGCTGCGGGTATGGAATCCACACGATGGTTGTCCGGGAATCGCATCCCGCATTTGAACGCGGCCACGGCAACACCACCTTTCGTAGCCGGTGCACTCTCGAGGCATTGAACAGCCCGAGCTCCGGGGCGTCTCGAACTCAGCCGCATGGACCGTCGTCACAGACGGCAGGGCGCCTCGACCATTACCGGCGAATCCATATCCCGGCGCAGCCGCGACTTCACCAATCAGGCCAAGGTCCTGAAGGCGCGACTTCACCACTAGCGCCAGGCTCAGGCTCGCCCCGACTTCACCACTAACGCCAGTTCCAGGCTCGCCGCGACTTCATCAATGATCCAGGTTCTTGCTGCGCCTCGCCTCGACTAATAAGACGATATCCAGGCTGCGCCTCGGCCTCACCAATACGGCCACATCCCAGCCGCGCGCTGGCCGCTTGGGGCCGTTCCGGTAAGCAGGGCGCGCGCGTGCTGGAGGACGACGGCGGAGCGCTCGGCGGCGGGATCCCAGATGCAGCGGTGGCGCAGGCGGTCGGTCGGCGCCCAGCGGGCGATGTCGGCCTTGCTGAACACCACTACGCTGTTCAGTCCAAGGCCGGCGGCGATGTGCGAAACCCCCGTGTCGTTGCAGATCAGCAGCCGCGACCGGCTCATCAATGCGGCCATCGCCCCGATCGAAATCGGCGCCGCCGCTTCGATTGCCGGTGTGCGCATGTGCTGGGCCACCGCGCGCGCCAGCGGGGCTTCGTCGGCGGAACCGGTGAGCACGGTGTCGAAGCCGAACTCATGCCTGAGCTGGTCGGCGACCTCGGCGAAGCACCCTGGTGGCCAGCATTTGTCGCGCTTGCGCGCGCCGGGATGAATGCAGATGTAGTTGCCGGGTTCGAGATCGGGAGCGACCTTGCTGGCTTCGAGTTCCTCGATGTCCTCGCGCTTCAGCGGGAACTCGAGTTCCGCGCCGGCGAAGGGTGCGCCCAGCCGGTCCAGCAGCGCCAGCAGCCGTTCCTGCTCCGAGCCCATGTTGGGGTAGGGCACGAGCAGGGTGCGCTCGCTCTGGCTCGCTTCGCCGCGCGTGAAGCCGGCCATGGCGCTGGCGCCGAATCCGCCGACGATATGGTTGCTGACGTCGCCGCTGCCGTGCAGCTGCAGCGCCAGGTCGAAGCCGCGGTCGCAGATGGAAGCATAGTAGGACGTGAGTTCCTCGTGGCGCACCGGCTGCTCGGGCAGCAGCGGGTGTCCCGGGAAGGGAAGGAATTCGTCGATGTACTTGTCGAAGCGCTGCGCGAACTGCGCCGCCCAGGGCAGTCCGGTGAGAACGATCCTGGCCTCGGGCAGGGCCGCGCGCAGTGAGCGCAGGGCGGGCACCGCGCACAGCATGTCCCCCAGCTGCAGGGCGCGAAAGACGATGACGCTGCGAATTTCATGATGATGCAGGAACGGACGTCGAGTCATGTGTGCTCCGGAAGTCTGGCATGAGGCAGGCAAGGGGTCGGTTCACGCCCGGGATAAACGATCAAGGACATTGCGCGTGATCCGGTCGACCCTGCGGTCGCGCGCATCGCCCAGCACCTGGGCCCAGTCCGTGGTGCCGGCGGAGAACACAGTGCCACCGTGGCGGAACATGCCCATCGCCGCGACATGGATGCCTTCGCCCGCGCCGTGGCGCTCGCGCGGCGGCAGCTCCTGCCAGCGCCGGTCCAGCGGACAGGCGGCAAGCAGCTGGTAGCCGTCCTGCGTCCCGGCCTCGTCGCGCCAGGCCGAGAGGGTGGCGATGCCGTCCGATCCGATGTGGTCGACCGGCACCCCGTCGCATTCGTAGCCCGGCAAGGGCGGCCAGGTGTCGGCGCCGAGCGCATCGCCACGCGCCAGGCCGGTGCCATCGAAGACCCAATGTCCGGACTGCTGGACGATGAAGCCGGTGGTCTCGCGCGGGCCGTCCCACCAGCCGCCGCCATGGCAGTAGCTGGCGCCGCTCAGGGCGTCTTCCGGCCGCCCGGCGCCGCTGGCGGGCCACCAGTGGTCCCAGGCGCCATGCTTGCCGCCCTGGTGGCACACCATCGCGGTGGCGTCGTCGACCAGGGGGATCGGGCCGCGTAGGACGCCACCAGCACAGGTTGGCGCCGAACAGGGCCAGGTTGCCGCCGTCGGCCACGAAGTCTTCCACCGCGTCGCGCGTGTCTTCGGTCCAGTATTCGTCGTGGCCCACGCTGACCAGCAGGCGGTAATCCTGCAGCAGCGCGGGCTGCGCATGGATGTCGATATCGGTACAGAAGTCGACGGCGTAGCCGCTGCGTGCGAGCCAGCGGATGAAGCGCGCGTCCCAGTGGGCGAAGGTCTGGCGCGGCGAGCGCCAGTCGTAGTGGTCCGGTGCGCCCCAGGTGGCGCCGCCGATGCCGCCGCCGGGACGGCGCAGCGAGACGCGGGCGCCGGGCGGCTGCTGCGAGCGGGGCGGATTGGTGTAGAAGCAGCCGCCGCCGGAGCAGTTGTAGGCATGCCAGGTGGCGACCGGCAGCTTGTACAGGATCGCCTGGCTGGCCCTGGCGCGCACCACGAACAGCGCGGCGGCCGAATCGGCGGATAGCCGCAGCTCGCCGCCCTGCGGTACTTCGAGGTGGGCCAGGTAGACGCCCGAGGGCCAGTCGTTCCCGGTCTCGACCGGGTAGGCAGGCCACCCCCAGTCCTCGTCGGGGCGGCCGTCGGGCAGCTGCTCGGCGCGCAGCCAGCCCCCGCGCGGCATGCCACCCAGCCGCACGGGCGTTAGCCCGTGCTCCCAGCGGTAGATGGCGATCCGGAAGCGGGCTTCGTCGCCCGCCACGTGCAGCTGCAGGGTGTCGCCTGCCTGCACGCTGGGACGGCCCGGGTAGGCCCGGATCATACCGGCAGCTCCGGCTCGCTGCGCTTGGTGACGAGGAAGGGTGGGATCGCCAGCGCGTGCAGCGGCATCTGCCGGAACGCGGCCACGGCCTCGAAAGGCGTTTCGACGATGGGTTCGTCCTTGCCGTTGAACGAGGTGTTGAGCAGCACCGGCACCCCGGTGCGCACCTCGAAGCCGGCCAGCAGGGCGCGCAGCAGCGGGTCGTCGGCGGGGCCGACAGTCTGCAGGCGCGCGGTGCCGTCCACATGGGTGATGGCGGGCAGCATGGGCGCGACCTCCGGCCGCACCGGCGCGGCGAACTGCATGAAGGGCGAAGCCCCGGCCACGTCGAAATAGGCGGCCGCGCGCTCTTCCGGCACCACCGGCGCCAGTGGGCGGAACCATTCGCGCTGCTTGACGCGCGCGTTGATCCAGTCGCGGATGCGGTCGCGGCGCGGATCGGCGAGGATGCTGCGGTGTCCCAGCGCGCGCGGGCCGAATTCGCTGCGTCCCTGGTACAGGCCGATCACGCGGCCCGTGCACAGCAGGTCGAGCATGCGCGCGCACAGGGCGTCGCGGCCGCGCGGGCGTTCGATGACCAGGTCGGCGGCGCCGTCGAGCGCCGCTTCGATGTCGGCCAGCTGGGGCGGCGGGCCGAGGTAGTCGGCGCTCCAGCGGAAGTCGCAGGGACGGACCGCCAGTTCGGTGAGGCCGTAGATGGCGCAGCCCAGCGCGGTGCCGGCGTCGCTCGGCGCCGGCGGCAGGAACACGCGCCGGAACGGGGTCTCGCGCAGCAGGCGTTCGTTGGCGGAGCAGTTCAGCGCAGTGCCGCCGGCGAAGCACAGGTGCTCGGCCCCGGTCTGGCGGTACAGCCAGTGCGCCAGCGCGAGCAGGGCATCCTCGAAGGCGCGCTGCCCTGCCGCCGCCAGGTTGGCGCTGTCGGTGAAGCGTGACTCGGCGCTGCCGAAGCGGAAGCGGCTGCGCTCGCGCAGCAGCGAGCGCCACGCGGACGGGATGCCGACCGCCATGCCCTCGACTTCGAGCGCGGGCAGGCCGAGGGCCGCCGGGTCGCCGTAGGGCGCCAGGCCCATGACCTTGCCCTCGTTGCCTTCGCCCGGAAAAATCGCCTGCGTCAGCAGGTAGTAGAACATGCCGAGGCCGACGAGGCGGGCGTCGTCTCGGTCCCAGACCTGCTTGCCGATGCAACGGATGCCGCCGCGCGTGGCGCTATAGAAGGACGAGACCTCGCGCCAGTCGCCGGGCGTATCGGCGGCGCCGCTCCAGGCCTCGGTGAAGTCGGACACGGGGCTGCCCTGGCCGTCGATGACCATCACCGCGGCTTCGTCGAAGGGAGATGGATGGAACACGCTGTACAGGTGCGCCAGGTGGTGCGAGATGCGCGCGCGGCGGTTGCCGCGGGCCAGCGCGAGGCTGGCGGCCAGCTCTTCTTCGTATTGGGGCAGGCTGCGGATCTCTTCGTCGGACGAGAAGCACTCGACCACGATGTCGACCGGGCGTTCGAGGCCTGGCAGGCGCGGCAGGTAATGCTCGCGCAGGTCGCCGGGTTTACCCCAGTGGTGCTTGCGTCGTGTGAGACGTTCCTTCTGGATGGCCCAGGCCAGGTGCGAGCCGTGCATCAGGCAGATGCTGGCGTCCTGCGTCCGGTTGATACCAAGCACAACGGGGGTGTCGTCCATCGTCTTCTCCTGGTTTTTTGGTGCGATTCGGAACAGCCCATCTTTGAGCCTGATGAGCCTTGATTAGTTCACGCCGTTTGCCGAAATGCTGGATGCCGCCGCGCCGCCCTGACGGGGGTGAAAGTAAGGCGAGAAGAAAGGCGGTATGATCGGCGCATTGTCCTGTCCGTCCCTGATGCCGACCATGCTCCAGACCCCCGCCACCTTCACCCCGCTGTTCGCACCGCGTCCCGACCCCGCGCCCCTGAGCTTCCTGTTCCACGGCGGCCGCCTGCTGGTGCGCGAGCACGACCTCGCGCTGCCCGACAGCGCGACGCTGGACCAGCTGGAAGTGGACCCCTCGCGCCTGCAGCCGCTCGGCCTCTACGGCGAGCGCTATTGCGAGACCGGCTGGTTCGACAGCGAACCGGCGCTGCCGCCGGGGTATGCGCTGCGCGGCCTGCGCTCGCTGTTCTCGGACATGGACGAGGAGCGCCTGGGCCTGGCGGCGCGCGCGGCCCAGGTGGCCGAATGGGCGCGCACCCACCGCTTCTGCGGCGCCTGCGGCAGCGGCACCGTGCTGGCGGCGGGCGAGCGCTGTTATAAATGCGTGGCCTGCGGCCACATGGCCTATCCGCGCATTTCACCGGCGATGATGGTCTTGATCAGGAAGGGCGACAGCGTGCTGCTGGCGATGCACCTGGCCTCGCCAACCAAGCGCTTCGTACCGCTGGCCGGCTTCCTGGAAGCGGGCGAATCGGTGGAGGAGGCGATCCACCGCGAGGTTTACGAGGAGGTGGGGCTGCGGGTGCAGAACCTGCGCTACTTCGCCAGCCAGTCCTGGCCCTTCCCGCATTCGCTGATGCTGGCGTTTACCGCCGACTACCTGGACGGCGAGATCCGCATCGATACGACCGAGCTGTCCGAGGCGCGCTGGTTCGGGCCGAACGACGAATGGCCCGAACGGGTGCCGCACATTTCCGTATCCAGTGTCTTAGTGGACGCGCACCGCCCACAAGGCCGCTGAGAGCGCTCTAGGACTGCGCCGGCACGCTTTCCGCCCCGGTGCGGACCGGCTGCGCTTGCGGCTTGGCGCCGGTGCTGCGCAGCTGGACCGCGCGCTGCAGCAGGTCGAACCAGAAGGGCGCGCCGAACAGGGTGGTGCCGGCGGTGATCAGCCAGCCCGCCACCTGCAGGGCAAACGCGGAGTCGAAATGTGGTGGGAAGCTGGTCCAGCCGATCGGCAGCGACCACAGTTGGCGCAGCGCTTCCGCATCGAGCGCCGTCGGCGCAGCCTTGATGTGGGCCGCCAGGGTCGGGTTCTGCCACAGGGTCTGGAACAGGTGCACGCTGTCGATGTTCAGCAGGATGGTGAGCAGCAGGGCCAGCAGGAATGAAATCAGGAGCTGGCGCCGCTTGTAGACGCCGGACAGGCGCTCCATCGCGCTGTTGAACCAGCCGGCGATGCCTTCCTGGAAGCGCTGCAGGTCGCCACTCGACTGGCGGTACAGGGCCAGCAGCACGCGCTTGACCTGCTCGTCGGGCAGGGCTTCGATCGCCGCCTGCAGCGGAATCGCCGGGTTGCTGCGCAGCGAATCCAGCAGCGCGATCGCGAAGTGCGCCGGTTCGATGTAGGATGGTTTTACTGAAAGCGGACGGCGGGCCTGCGTGCTGCCGTGTGGATTGACCAGCGGATGGTCGTACAGGCTCTGCGCCAGCGCTTCGCAGCGCGGGTCGTCGAGCATGCGCTTGATAGCAGCGAGCAGCATGTTGGCGCGCAGGCTGAAGGCCGCCGCCAGCGCTTCCTGTAGGGTACTGACGACCAGCGCCAGGATGCCGTAGCAAAACGTCAGGCCGATGGCGACTTCGAGGACGGTGCTGCCGAACATGGCGATCTCCCAGGCGAGGAACCAGCTTCCACGCTACCGGCGCTTGGCAGGGACACATTAACTTTGCTCAATAAACCGGCAGCGCCCGGTGCCTTCCCCGCATTTTCTATATACTTGCGGCAATCGATTTTTTAAGGTTCACCATGTCTGACAAAGAAGCTTTCACCGAACACGACTGGCGCCGCCTGCTGGCCAGCCTGGGCGAGAATCCTGATCGTCCGGGCCTGCATGAGACGCCGGCGCGCGTGGCGAAGGCCTGGAAACACTGGACCTCGGGCTATGACCAGGATCCCGTCGAAGTGCTCAAGGCCTTCGAGGATGGCGCGGAGGAATATAACGAGCTGATCGTGGTGCGCGGCATCCCGGTCTACAGCCACTGCGAACACCACCTGGCGCCCTTCTTCGGCAAGGCCACCGTCGGCTACCTGCCGAACGGGAAGATCGTCGGCCTGTCGAAGCTGACCCGCCTGGTCGACATCTTCTCCAAGCGCCTGCAGGTGCAGGAACGCATGACGATCCAGATCGCCAACGCGCTGATGGAAGTGCTGGAACCGAAGGCAGTGGGCGTGGTCGTCAAGTGCCGCCACATGTGCATGGAAAGCCGCGGCATCCGCGCCATCGGCGAAGAGACCATCACCTCCGCCCTGCTGGGCGAACTGCAGCCGAACCTGGCGCTGCGCACTGAGTTCCTGGCGCTCGCAAGGGATTAAGAGCGCCTAACAATTCCCCCATGGCGGTGTTGGATCGTCTCGCCGTACTAAGGTACTGTCTTCGCGGTCCGCCGCTGCGGCGATCCGCCTTGCCCTGGGGGTTTATTAGACGCTCTAAAATCTAGAAGCCCTCCGCGAGGGCCGGGTTTGTCTTGGAACCTGTTCCGGATCGCCACCCTCCAAGTTATTTTCGGAGGGCGCCATGGACCGTCCGGCCTATCCCAGCGATATTTCTCGCGAACAGTTTGAGCCCGTACGCGGCATGCTGGAAGCGGCGCGGCGCAAGACCCGCCCGCGCAAGCACGACCTGTACGACGTGTTCTGCGCCGTCCTGTATTTCCTCCATACCGGCGCCACCTGGCGCAGCATGCCGCCCGGGTTTCCCCCATGGCGCACGGTGCACGAATACTTCACCCAGTGGACCATGCTGCGCGACGGCGACCGTACCCTGCTGGAAAGCGTGCTCGAGAAATCCGGGCGCGATGTCGAGCTGGCCCAGCTGCGCCGACTGCTCAACCGTCATTGAGCTACGGCAGTTGTTAACGCCATTGACACGACATTGTCACAATCTGTTGCACTTTCTCGAAATGTGCGCCGGCCGCGTTCGGCTAAGCTAAAGAAAAATTATCAATAATTTATCTGTGGGCCGGCACCATGATCGAGCACCTCAACCTCCTCCTGTTCTCGGCCCTCAATGCGCAGGCTGGCCTCGCCGGCTGGCAATTGCTGAGTGCTATCTTCGCCGCCCAATGGCTGATTTTCGTGGTGCCGCTCTCGCTCGTGATGCTGTGGATGGGCGGCGCCAGGCCTGCGCGCGAGGTCGCCCTCCGCGCCCTCATCGCCGCGGTCTGCGCGCTCACCCTGAACAACCTGATCGGCCACTTCTGGTACAGCCCGCGCCCATTCGTGCTCGAGGTCGGCCATACCTTCCTGCTGCACGATCCGGACAGCTCCTTCCCGAGCGACCACGCCACCAGCATCTTCTCGGTAGCCCTGGTGCTGGCCTTCAGCCGCGTGCAGGAGGCGCGCCGGATCGGCTGGATTCTGCTGCCTCTGGCGCTGGTGGTGGCCTGGTCGCGGGTCTACCTGGGCGTGCATTGGCCGAAGGACATGGCGGGCGCGCTGGTAATGTCGGCCGCGATGGCATGGCTGATGAGTACGCCGGCCCTGCGCGCCGCCTGCGCCAGGTTGTTGCCGGTAACGGAAGGCATGTACCGCCGGGTGCTGGCGGTACCGATCGGGCGCGGCTGGTTGCGCCCCTGAGAAAGGTCCGGGTAGGAAGCGCGGCCGGCAATGTACTGGTCGCCACCTGCGTCGGTGCGAGGGGATCCAACGCACGCAGGAAGCGTGGGCGGGTTTCCGTGCCGGCCGCGCTTTCTACCCTGTTCTTTATTCCGCCGAAGGCGCCGTCGCCGCTTCGAATACCAGCTTGTCGTGCTCGTCGATGTGGAAGCTGCCCAGCGCCTGGCCGGTGACCGCATTCGCTTCCGGCGCCTCGAGTTCGGTACAGGCCTGGGTGTCGACCTGCCACACCTCCTCGCCCGAGCGCAGCGTGTACACGTTCGGACCGCTCGCGAACAGCTCGATGTCCAGTCCCGACAGGGTTACCTCACCCAGGTTCAGCTGGCGCATGCAGTCCGGCATGCGGGTGGCGGTCAGGCGCAGCCCCACGTTCTTGCTCCAAAAATAATCCTGCACCACGCGCAGGGTCAGCGAACGGTCCTTGCCGTCGATCTGGTAGCTGGCCGTGTCGTTGACACAGCCGGCCAGCAGCAGCGGCGCCAGCAGGGCCGCAAGGGGGACGGGCAGGGAGAAGAGCTTGCGCATTGGCGGTTCCGTTGTCAAATGATGCGTGAAGGCATTGCCTGACGGAGTATAGAAGCGCCATGGGGCGGGCGCAACCGCCGCTCAGAAGTCCGTGCCTAGCGTGAGTGAGCCGACCGTATGCGGATGCACGTGGGCCGCGCCGTAGAACTCGGGCGAGCGCCGGATCACGCGCAGCTGCGCGAACCAGGGGCCATGCACGCTGCCCCGCGTGCCGGGGAAATCCAGGCGCAGCCCGGCGCTGACGTCGCCCACCCAGCGGCGCGGCTTGACGCCGGGATCTTCCTTCCAGGGACGGCCTTCGAGGAACAGGTTGTAGGCCATGCCGCGCGCCTCCGCGCCCAGCACAACGCTGCACTCGACCCAGCGCCACCGGCATGCGGTGTCCAGCGGCCCCAGGCGGTTGCCCATGCCCGGCGGCGCCGGCGACACGGGCGGCAGGTTCTTGCCGATCGTCACAGTCACCCCGGCCGCCGCATAGCTCATGATGCTGCCCACCGCGAGCCGCCAGTGGCCGGCCGTATGCAGCCGTACGTCGCCCGCCAGCCGGCCCGAGAGCAGCGGCCAGGCCGAGCGCCGTTCCGCCGAGACCAGTACCGCCAGGGTGTTGCCGACCTGGTTGTCCCAGCCTTGCGGCGTCGGGCGGTCGAAGATGATGTGGAACACTTTCTGCGCCTGCTCGGCGAGCGACAGCCTGCCGCTGACGCCGGCCTGGGCCGCGAAGCTCGTGATCGTCTCGCCATCGGGCGCCAGGAACAGCCACTGGCGCTCGGCGTAGAGCAGGCCGGCCCATGGGCGGTCCTGGGGCTGGCGCGCGGCGATGGTGATGTCGGCGGGGGTGTACATCAGCTGGCCGATGCTGTGCTGGGTGAACAGCAGGCGGGCGTCTGCGCAGCCGAACAGACGGCAAGCCTCATTCGTCCAGCGCCGCACGTGCTCGCCGCGCGTGTCATCAAGGCTGCGTGAAGAGAACTGGACGCCGTTGGTGTAGTAGCGGTCGGTCTTGAACCAGCTGTCGTTTTCCCAGGTAACAAATCGAGCGGGTGATGCGCGCGCCGCAGTCGCCGGCTTTTCCTGCGCGGCGCAAGGCAGGGGGGCCAGGCACAGGGAGAAGGCAAGAACGCGGCCGATGGCGTGCATGGGTCGTCCTTTCTTATTTGAAATATCCTCCAGTTTTGTGCCTGTGTTAAAGCGCCCCTTTGATCTGCGGCAGGGAGGATGTCGATGCGAGGCGTGCCCCATCGTTTTCCAGTTTGCGCGAAGATAGGTCCATGAAACAGCAAGACAGCCAATCAAGCATCCAGCTGCTCTCGCCAGAGGGCGGCAAGCCGGTCAAGATGTGGACGCAGGGCGTCCCGGTCGAGCCGGAAGCGAAGCAGCAGCTGGAAAAACTGGCCCAGCTTCCCTTCGTGTTCCACCATGTCGCCGTGATGCCGGACGTCCACGTCGGCAAGGGCTCGACCATCGGCAGCGTGATCCCGACCCTGGGCGCGGTGATTCCCGCCGCGGTCGGCGTGGACATCGGCTGGTCTTCCGACATCGATTTGAAACCCCAGAGCCGCACCAAGAAGTCAGCCAAAATTCTCAGCTAGATTCAAGCGGCCAGCGCCGTAAGCCATTCTCCTTCCGTCCTCAGTGAACAGATTCTTCCGTTCACATCCCGTGGTCTATAAGTCCCTCTCCGCAGTCACATTCTCGCCTACTACGGCAAAATTACAGACATTCTGGTAATGCTCTGAAAAAATTCCGTTCGTATTCGTAATAACGAGCACCGTGCTGCTCGACATGGTTGAGATTCACGTTATATCTGAAAACTGAAATTAAATTTTCGAAGCTTCACTAATTGACATTGCGTCATTTAACGGTATACAAACAAGGCTTCCCGCGTGGGGCACAGCATAAGTTCGATTTCATAGTATAGCTGCAATTCATAAACTGTCTTACAGCAGCGTTTGACTCATCCGCGCCACTCGACCAAAATATGGTTGGCTTTCCTTTTGCTGTGGGTACGGGTAGCGAAGGATATTTGGATGTGTCTTAAATTGCTTGCTGCAAATTCATGGAAATATATTTCAGCGACTCCAGTTTCGAAGTAGGTAATCAGTCGTATGAAGGGTTCCCAATACTAGTGGACTCGACCGGAAAGATTGTAAATGTTGCGCTAGATTTTTTTGTCGACGAGCTCTTGCGTAAGCGCAGTGTAAAGGACCTGAAGACTTGGAACGCGTATGGGCGCCACCTCTACGATTATTTCGGCTATTTGGAAGCGAAAAAACTCAATTGGGATTACATTCCAGAATCTGGCAGCGGCGATGTTCCGCCGTTAGTTCATTACGTTAGTTGGTGCGATAAGACAATTGGAAATAAGCCAGGATACATCAATGATAAAACTGGTTTGATTCAGCGCTTTTACGTGTGGGCTTTAAAGGTCGGTTTGATACCATCGCTCCCGTTCCGGGAAATAGAGGTAGTTTCCCTCCATCAGGAAGGAATGCTGAGCCATACCTCGAGCCGCAGTCGGAAAGCCAAATCGACTGATTTGCACATACCTGAAGTAGAGAATACATTAGCTGTTCTCTCAAGAAGGCAAATTGAACTTGCGTTACGTCAAACAAGAAATCCGACACATCGAGCGATGTTACATCTTGGCCTCAACGCTGGGCTTCGAGCCGAAGAAATCGTCACTTTTCCAGCAGAATATGTGATGGATTGCGGAAAGCTGTCTGCAAAGGTCAAATCAATTTCCGTTCATCTAAATCCGAACAGCATGGATACCAAGAATGATAAGTCGCGCAAAGTTCGAATATCGGTACTATGTATGAATCAACTATGGCAATACCGAGAAACTGTACGTTCACGATTAGAGCGCACGAGCACCATCAATAGCCCACACCTTTTTCTCACCCGTTATGGGCTGCCATTTGTCGCAGATGGCTTTGATAAGCCTCTAGCGCGGCTCGGTGAGAAAATTGGATTTCACATGTATCCTCACTTGCTGCGGCATACATTTGCGACCCATACGCTGGCTGCCCTTGACGACCTAAAGCGGGCCGGTCGAATCAAAGGGTCTCCACTTCATATTTTGATGGGGCTTTTAGGCCACTCCTCCGTCCTGACAACAATGAAATATGTTCATCAACTCGACTCGATAGACGATGCCTATGGGACGCAGTATCAATCAGAGATAGATGCACTTGCGTTAAGTTATTTAGAGGAAAGGGTTTAAATGGCTAAGAAAAAGGACTTTAACGCTGGCGGCTCAGTTCCAGCGCCAGTCATCCCGATTCATACTGTAGGAGTCGAGGCCCGGTATAGCTCCGTCAGGATTTCTATACTTCTTCCGAACGGACGAGTGACAGTCGCTGATTTTTCATCCTATCTTGGGTTTGGCTTTGACGAGACGGTCTACGCAATCTCAGGTGCCCTAGCGGCGATGGTCACTGCCGGGCGACCTAAGCCGTTGACGCTTGAAACCGTCGTGAGCAGTGGGTTAGCTAATTGGTGGCGTTTTTGCAAGGAGTTGGCTAGCCAAGGAAATCCTCCACTTCTCGTCAATATCAATCTTTCGTTGATGGAGTCCTACATTGGTTGGCTTTCCATGAGAATGAAACCTGATGGGGAACGCTGGTCTCCGAATACGGCGCGGACGGTTTTTAATAAAACCAAGACGGTTTTAAAAGAGCTAATCCGCCGAAAGCTAGTGCTCGAAACGCGGATTTTTCCATCAAATCCGTTTCCTGGTTCTACAGCAACGAGAAACCGGAGAAACTATATAAGGCCGCTTTCAGATGACGAGCGAGAAAGAATTTTGAGGCCTCTCTCGCTTGAAGTCGCTCAAATTTTTGATGGAACACATCCAGGAAGTCTTCGCACGCAATTAGGCTTATGTGCTTTTGCGGTTCTTTTAAAGACAGGTGTTAATCCCACTCCGTTTTTAGAAATTTCGAGGGATTTGTCGCGATGCTTTATAGACCATCCACGCATCAACCGAAAGATACTGGTTATGTTTAAAGGCCGTGCCGGAGTGTATACAACCACGTCGATTCAACCTTCGGAAACCAAAGTGGTTTCTTTGGACGTTTACAAACTGTGTCAGCGAGTTGTTGAGCTGACAGAGGAAGAGGCCTCAGACGCTATCGGTACTGAATTGGAAGGCCGGCTATGGATGTTTCGCAAGCTTGATATGACTCTGCGTACACTAAGCACACAGGAGTTAAGCAGTATCGCAGTTAATTTTGCCGAGAAGTATCAACTCCTACGTGATGATGGAACGCGTCTTAAAATGAGTAGCCAGCTGTTCCGAAACACGAAACACAATCGAATATGGCGAGCATCTAATGGCGATTTGCTCGCAACTTCCAAAAGTGCTTCTAATACGCCAAAGGTAGCGGAAAGGTATTTGACAGTTACGCCCGATATGCATGAGGAGCATAGGCTGGCAGGCGAAGTTTTGGTTGCAACTTTGTCTGACCGTAACAGCTATCAGAGTACCCCGCACTCCGGTTGTAGCGATACGATAAACGGCGAGCTGTCCCCAAAAAATGGGACTCACTGCGTAGATTTTCTATCTTGTTTTCGCTGCAAATCCCAAGTGATTACTCAAGATGACTTATATAAGCTTTATAGCTTCTATTGGGCCGTTTTTGACCAGCGTAGTAATATTGGCGTCGATAATTGGAATAAACTTTTTGCTTGGATTGTTCGGATTATAGATAGGGATGTTGCGCCTAAATTTAATCAGCGGACGGTCGACCTTGAAAAAGCTCGGGCCCGTGTGGAACCTCACCCTATGTGGCGCTCGGCGAACGTGTTATCTGCGTTAAGGTCTGTAGTGTGAGCCAAATTCTGTATAAAAATCACGCTGACCCGTCGGCCCTGCCTAAAGTTGAGCGTGATTCGCTTATTATGACTCAGGTAAGCTCTGGTAGCGAAATTTCTGTGCCGGTATCTTATTATGGTGACATGGTATGGGACTACACACCGCACTTTCCGCATGCTGCTCGGGGCAAGTCTGACAAAGAGATTTATTGGGAAAAGTCCCCGCCGGAATGGGTCGAGTCTTTGAAGAGCGTGGTTTCAGCGTTCACTTATAAAAAGCCTTTGGGTGGTGTTCAGCTGGACCCAGCAACGCTGCCGAAACGCGCTATAACATTAAACGCCTTCGCAAAATGGTGCAGCGCTTCAGGTATCCGGCGATTTAGAGATGTGCGGGCTTTTGACCTTGCTCGTTACCTTCAAAAATTGCGTTCGAAGGGAGTTGTCGACCGGACTTTAGCATCTCACGTTGCCATTCTGCGAAGAGTGTATGACATGAGACGTTTTATCGTTGACAGTTTCACAGATGAGGCTGTTTCTGCATTACGCTCTGAAGAGGTAGGTCCTTTATGGGAGCCGGATGCAGGCGACGACAGGCGTACAGAACTCATTCCACTGCGAGATGCAGCACAGCTGTTCAGCGCAGCATTGGGGCATTTGAACAACGCGGACAACCTCCTTAATCTCCGGGATTACCTCGACGCGGATTGGGCTTTACCGAGCACGTGCATGAGTCGGCGCGCTTGGGGCGATGAGGTAAAGAAGGTAAAGGTTCGAGAGGCCGGTTTTAAAGATGTATATGATTATGAGTCCGCTTTGATAGACATTCGCACGGCGGCTTACATTGTGTTAGCCCAGTCGACGGGATGCCGGGTGCATGAGTTAGGCGACATACGAAGTGGATGTGTGTATTCAGAGGTCGTGAACGGAGTGACCTACTGGTGGCTTAAATCTACAACGCGTAAGGTCGGTGACGGGCCACAACGATGGCTCGCGCCAGAAATTGTCAAAAAGGCCGTTGCAATTCTTGAGCGGTTTTCTCAACCATTGCAGCGGAGGGTCGTGGCGGAGCTTGCAGCAGCTGAAATCGAGTATTGCGCAGCATTGCCGGCTGACGAAGGTAGTCAACTGGCTTTGCGAATCCTGGAACTAAAGAGGAACTCTACACGCCTGTTCTTGAGCGCGTCGTCACGTGGCGTAGTTTCTACTGACACGAAATCTCATAATAAGCAATTACAAGCTTTCGCTCAAAGGCGAGGCATACGCTTAGCATCGAATTTGTCAACACACCGTTTCCGTCGGACGTATGCTGTAATCGTGGTGCATCTCAACAAGGGTCATCGAATCGACCTGGTTACGCTGCAGCATCACTATAAACATGCATCTATGTTAATGACAGAATGGTATGCGAAATTACCCGAAACGGATAAAGAACTTTATGAGCTTATCGAAGAAGAGACTAGTTACTTCGATTTAGCTCTAGTTTCCCATTGGATGGAGAATGCAACTCCATTGGCGGGGGGGCTTGGAAGTCGGATTAAGGCTTATCCTGGCAGGCATCATCAACCGATGTTTTTTAAAAGCCATAAGGATTTCGTTGAAAGTATTCGTGAAGGTCTCAACATCCGAAGTACAGGTCACAGTTGGTGTTTGGGGGAGGCGAAAGACTGTGGTGGGCGTGGGCTATTTGAGGCGCCAAGATGCGACGGTTGCGCGAAAGGCGTAATCGATGACCATTTTACCGATGTTTGGCGGAGCCTTCGGGAGCAGCAGATTGAGCTCATTGAACTAGACGATATCGGGCCGGGAGGCCAGGACAAAGTCAGGAGGAGCCTCGCTGCCGCTGACGCCGTCCTCGCAAAGCTAATCTCGAAAGGGGAGGGAGAAAATGTCTAAATCGCTTGACACAGCTAAGCGAATCTCACTTGCCTTTACAAAGCTGAAAAGGGATTTAGGTCCGCAAGGCAAGGCGCCATCTATCAGTGAGGTGGCAAGATTGGCCGGTGTAAGCCATACCCTGATTCACACAAAATATCCGGAAATTGCAGAGCAAATTCGAGTGGCTAGAGGACGAGGTGCCAAGCAGCGATTAGAGAAGCAACGTGATGACTTGAAGACCACTCTGGACCGTTCTGCTGAGCTACGTAACGACCTGAAGGAAATTAAACGAATTAACGGTAGGTTAGCCAGTGAAAATGCGAGGTTAACGCTGCTTGTCAAGCGACTTGAAAAAGAAGTTGCTGTACTCGAAGCGGGCGTGCGGCCACTGCGCCCAAGGACTTCGCAAGATGGGCCCGGTTCCAATTTATAGCCCCAGTCAAATAACGCAAATGGTTTGGAGTGCATTAGTAAGGACCGCGAGCTAATCCGCATATGGCCGTGGCATGTTGGTTACGCAACGGCATGCTGCTTAGATTCATCGTGGCAAGCACACTCATTGGTTTGAGCAGCACTTAGGTTTTGTAGTATTCCGCACTCCTGGACCGAGTGTGGCTTTTCACATTGGTGGCGTAGCTTGACAAGCTGGTCCTCTAAGCTTCGCAACTTCCTCATCTGAACCTGCACCAGGGCAATGTGATGGTCGAGCAGGTCGTTCACAGCTTGGCAGCCAGTTGTTGGCTGGCCTTGGAGGTCTAGGAGCACGCGAATGTCCGGGATACTCATCTGGAGCGTCCTGCAGTGGCGGATGAACTGTAGACGTTCCAAATGCGCGTTCTGATATTGCCTATAGCCGGCGTTACTGCGCGTTGGCTCCGGGAGCAGCCCAGCCTTTTCGTAGTAGCGTACAGTTTCCACATCGCAGCCGGTGTGTTTGGCCAGTTCACCAATTCGCATAAATTCTCCCAAAAATGCTTGACCCCGTAGTGACTACAGGGTTTCTAATGAAAGCATACCGCAAATTGGAAGTAGCGAAATGACTTCAACGAAGACGAACTCTTGCTGCTCAAGCGCGCCTGCGAGCACGCCACAGGAATCCAGCCGCTGCAATGCAGCAGGTGCCATCACGAGTCACGCTGACCAGGGAATGAGCCAAGGACAAGATGCATCAGGCACGCTCGGTTGCGCGGGGCGCCCTGACCGAGGAAACTGTTCGCTGGAGGCATCCCAAGTTCCCGTGGGCGAAACAATTGAGGTCAGTGCTTCTGAGGTAACGTGCTGCTCAGCAGCTGCATTTGACGCTTCGCAAGCGGTGACCCCGACCGTAATGCCGACCGGGTCAAAAATGGTGCGGTATCACATTTCCAATATGGATTGCCCGACTGAGGAACGTCTCATCCGAAATAAGATTGAGCCGATTGAAGGTATTTCTCGGCTCGAATTTAACCTCATGAGCAGGGTGTTGACTATTCATCATGAGCTAGAGAGCTCTGACCGAATTGCAGCCGCGTTGCGCGACATCGGTATGAAGGCTGAAGTCCTTGACGACGTCGGTACCTCCCGAGGCGCTGTACCGGCGCCTGCCGGCCTTACATCTGGCCAGAAGGTCATGCTAGTGATTTCGGGAGCGACTGCTGCGATAGCGGAGGTGCTTGCATGGACGACGCACACAGACTCGTCTCCGCTGGTAGTGCTTTTTGCGCTTGTCTCGATTGCGACTGGTGGGATACCGACGCTGAGAAAAGGGGTCATCGCACTACGTAATCTGACGCTCGACATCAACTTCCTGATGAGCCTTGCGGTCATCGGCGCGGTCGTAATCGGCCAATGGCCAGAGGCCGCAATGGTTGTCTTCCTTTTCGCTGTGGCAGAACTCATCGAGAGCCTATCGCTCACTAGGGCCAGGAACGCCGTCCACAGTCTGCTCAAGCTGGCACCTGACGTGGCCAACCTTCGGTCGCCTAATGGTGAACTGCGCGAAGTACCGGTTGAAGCGGTACAAGTCGGCGATGTCCTTCTAGTGAAGCCTGGTGACCGCATCCCGCTCGATGGCATTGTCCAGGGCGGCGAGTCTTCGGTAAACCAGGCACCTATTACCGGCGAAAGCGTACCTGTCGACAAAGCGGCCGGTGACCAGGTTTTTGCCGGCACCATCAATGAGCGAGGTGTCCTGGAAGTCAGGGCGACATCGGACAGCCGAAACAGCACCCTTGCCAAAATCGTCCGAGTAATCGAGGAAACGCAGAGCAATCAGGCACCGACCCAGCGTTTTGTCGACGTTTTCGCGCGTTACTACACTCCTGCCGTGGTCCTCCTGGCGTTGTCGGTCGCGCTAGTTCCGCCTCTGGTATTCGGCGGAGAATTTGTCCCATGGCTCTACAAGGCCCTAGTCCTTCTGGTCATCGCCTGTCCTTGTGCCCTGGTCATCTCTACGCCGGTGACCATCGTGAGCGGCCTCACTGCTGCAACAAGGATGGGCATCTTGGTGAAAGGTGGCCAGTTCCTTGAAACCGGCTACAGACTTCGAGCTATGGCTGTAGATAAAACCGGTACGCTAACGACCGGCCGGCCGAAAGTCACCGAAGTAGCTACGATGTCGTCCCTCTCAAGCGAAGACGTTCTGCGTATTGCCGGTAGTCTGGACATGAATTCGTCGCATCCCTTGGCGAGTGCGATTGTCGCTGCCTCCGCGTCAAGTGGCGCACCGATGCCCGTATCGTCCTTTGAATCGCTGCCAGGACGTGGAGTTCGGGGCACCGTCGGCGGAGTGGCATACCACTTGGGTAACCAGCGATTGATAAGGGAACTGGGCCTCATTACTCCCGCGGTAGAACAAGTCCTCGGCAGCCTCGAAGAACAAGGGAAGACGACAGTCATCCTGGCCGACTTCGCGTCAGTTCTAGGGGTGATTGCAGTGGCCGATTCAGTTCGTCCGGAAGCCGCGCTGGCAATTGACCGGTTGAAGCAGATGGGCGTTACCACTGTGATGCTCACCGGCGATAACGAGCGAACAGCACAGCATGTAGCAAAGCTAACTGGGATTGGCACTGTTCTCGCGCAGCTTCTGCCGGAGCGGAAGCTAGAAGAAGTAGCAGAACTTCAAAGGCAATTCGGTATGGTTGGCATGCTTGGTGACGGCATTAACGATGCTCCAGCGTTGGCCAAGGCAGACATCGGGTTTGCTATGGGGGCTGCCGGCAGCGATACCGCCATCGAGACTGCAGACGTTGCGCTCATGAACGACGACCTTACAAAACTTGCTTCGTTTGTTTCCCTCAGCCGCTCGACCCATGCGATTCTGATTCAGAACATAGTCCTTGCTCTCGGCATCAAAGCAGTCTTCTTTGCTCTTGCGCTAGCTGGTTCTGCGACGTTGTGGATGGCCGTGTTCGCTGACGTTGGAGCAAGCTTACTGGTCGTCTTCAACGGACTTCGCCTGCTGAAATCTAGCAAAGCACAGTCATAGAACACGCCCATGTTGTCGGCCTACACTTCGTCGTAACCATACCTATGCTATCGTCCGCACCGTGAAAAGACTTCTCCTCATACTGTTGATGCTCGTACTGCCTGCCCAGTATTCTTGGTCAGCTGCTGCCGCGTATTGCCAGCACGAGACCGGAGCTTCCCTGCATTTCGGGCACCATGCGCACGAGCATGAGGAGAAGTTCGGCGCGGCCGACGACGACGGAGAGATGGAAAAAGCGCACGCAGACTGCGAATACTGCCACCTCTTCTCCCATGCCTTTTTCACCAGTACCCCTGACGAACCTCCGAATCCTGAAGCACGTGGTCATGCAGCACCTGGAGCGCTGAACTACTCGTCACATATCCCAGAAGGCCCCTCAAAGCCCGACTGGCATCTCGTCGCCTAGCAGCGACGAGACTCCCTCAGTTAATCCCTAACCAGGGGTCCCGTCGAATTTCGTCCAAATTTCGGAGAATTCGATGTATCGACCAATTATTCCGCTTCTAGCGGTGGCATTGAGCTGTCCAGCTCTTGCCCAAATAACGGCACGCCCGCCTGCGCAGCTTGGGCATTCGATGCCATCAAATGCTACAAACCAAACGCGTGAAACCTCAGACTCGTTATCTTTACAAGCCGCGCTTCGCTTGGCCATAGAGGCGAACCCTGAACTCCGGGCAGCCGAACATGAGGTCCTGGCCGTAGACGCGGCCACGATGCAGGCTCGGTCATTACCGAACCCGACTCTTGAGATTGGTGTCGAGGACACCAGGCGCGAGACCAGAGAAACTACTGTTCAGCTCAGCCAACCGCTTGAACTAGGCGGCAGACGTTCCAGCCGTGTGAGCGCAGCTGAACGGGCCCAGGACGCGGCACAGGCGGACCTACGCGTCAGGCGAGCCGCGGTTCAGGCTGATGTCATTACGGCATTCATGAACACAGTGGCGGCACAGGAGCGTTTGCGACTTTCCCAGGAATCACAAGACGTCGCCGATAGAGTGACGACTGCGGTCTCCAAACGCGTCCAAGCAGGGAAAGCCTCGCCCGTAGAGGAAACCCGGGCACGTGTCGCGCAGTCGTATGTTCGTCTCGAGGTGTCAAAAGCGCAGAGTGAACTAAGCAACGCTCGGCTTGCCTTGGCCTCTACGTGGAAAAACGTCTCTCCGCAATTCAAGCATGCCGTTGGCACGGTATCCATTCTCCCCGAGCTTCCAAGCTGGGAAGTGCTAGTTGCTAAGTTCTCGTCCTTGCCTGGGGTAGTCCGCGCTCGTGTAGAAGTGGCTCGCCGCGAGGCCCTCGTCGCAGTTGAACAGAGCAGGCGTACTCCCGACGTCGCCATTACGGCCGGCGTAAAGCGGTCGGCTGAGCTGGGCCGAAATCAAGCAGTCTTTGGCCTCTCAGTACCTCTACCTCTATTCGACAGGAACCGTGGAAACGTCCTTGAAGCACTCCGTCGAACAGATGTTGCAAAGGATGAGTTCGAAGCTGCCGAGACCAAGACCTACAACGGCCTTGCCCAGGCGTACGAACGGCTGCGCGTGTCTCGGCATGAGGCTCAGGTACTCGCCTCCGAGATTCTTCCAGGTGCCCAAAGCGCATATGACGCTGCCGTTAAGGGGTTTGAGTTCGGCAAGTTCGCCTATTTCGATGTGCTAGATGCCCAGCGCACGCTTATCCAATCGAAAGCGGATTACCTGCGTGCGTTCTCTGAATCGCATCGTGCCGCCGCGGACATCACACGTATTACCGGCGAAGACATGCCGAGCATCGAACACTAAGAGAAGAAAATGGACAGCAAAATTTCAAAGAAACAGCTGGCGTACGTCGTCGGCATCGTAGCCATAGGCGCCGTCCTGGCGTTCCTCATCCTATTGACCAAGCCACAGGCTCCAGCCGCCGAGACAGGCGAGGCAGAGCATGCTGAGGAACAGGTTGTGAGTAAGGAGGGAGGCGAAGCGGGTGAAGAAGCCCATGAAGCCGAAGAAGCGCATTCTGACAGCGTTAAACTCACCGACGCTCAAATCGCAGCTTCAGGAATCAAGGTGTTAAAGGCAGGGCCAGCTACGATTCGTTCTACGCTTACTCTTCCGGGAGAGATTAAGTTCAACCAGGACAGGACGGCACAGGTTGTCCCACTCCTTGAGGGGACCGTACAGGCTGTACACGCAGACATCGGTCAATCAGTGAAAAAGGGGCAAGTGCTGGCCGTTATCGCAAGCGTGGAACTCTCCGACCTGCGTAGCCAACTGCTCACTGCCGAAAAGCGACTATCGCTAGCCAAAACGACCCTCGCGCGTGAGAAGAAACTGTGGGAAGAGAAAATCTCAGCAGAGCAGGACTACCTCCAGGCCCGCCAGGCGATGCAGGAGGCAGAAATCGACTATCGCAACGCGGAGCAAAAGCTCCGCGCACTTGGCTCCAGCGCCCATTCGAAAGGCGGGTTGAACAGCTACGAGCTCCGGGCCCCCTTCAATGGTGTAGTCGTAGAAAAGGCCGTCTCCTTGGGTCAGTCTGTCAAAGAGGACTCGTCCCTCTTTACCATTGCTGACCTTTCCACCGTCTGGGCGGATGTTGCGGTGCCGGCCGGTGACCTCGGTAACGTGCGTGTTGGGGAGCAGGTCACGGTCAGAGCGAGCGCGCTTGACACTGAAGCCGTCGGGAAGATTGCATACGTCGGCTCGCTGCTCGGTGCTGAAACTCGCACTGCCACCGCCCGCGTTGTCCTCCCCAATCCCGCCCTGTCCTGGCGTCCGGGACTGTTCGTCAACGTCGAGGTACAGCTCCAGTCGAATCAGCAGGAAGCCCCGGTCACGGTTGCAGCGGCCGCGATTCAAACTGTTGAAGAGAAGCCAACGGTATTCGTCCGTATGCCTGGAGGCTTCCGAGCGGAGCACGTGACTCTTGGCCGTAGAGATACTGCGACGGTCGAGGTGACGAAGGGGCTCGCCCCAGGCACCGAGTACGCTGCCGGCAACAGCTTTGTAATCAAAGCGGAGCTGGGTAAATCCAGCGACGAAGATTCTCACTAAGGCGGAGCGCACTCATGTTCGAACGTCTAATCCGCTTTGCCATCGCGCACCGATGGCTGGTCCTTCTAATCGTCGTCGGTATGGCGGCGATTGGAGTCTACAACTATCAACGTCTCCCCATCGACGCCGTCCCGGACATCACGAATGTTCAGGTCCAAATTAACACTGCGGCGCCCGGGTTCTCGCCGCTCGAGTCGGAGCAACGGGTAACGTATCCTATCGAGAACGTAATGGCCGGTCTGCCGAATCTTGAGCAGACAAGGTCCATTTCTCGTTACGGACTTTCGCAAGTGACGGTGACGTTCAAAGACGGGACCGACATCTACTTTGCCCGGCAGCTCGTGAACGAAAAGCTGCAGGAGGCAAAAGAGCGCCTACCTGCGGGCGTCACCCCGGAAATGGGTCCCATTTCGACGGGTCTCGGAGAAATCTACCTCTGGACAGTAGAGGCCGATGAGAACGCACGCAAGCCCGATGGGACACCGTACACGCCAACGGACCTTCGGGAAGTTCAAGACTGGATTATCAAGCCACAGCTTCGGGTTGTGCCTGGCGTCACTGAGGTCAATTCCATCGGTGGATACGTGAAGGAGTATCACGTCGCCCCCAATCCGCAGCGCCTGGCCGCATACGGCTTCACGATGAAAGACATTGTCGAGGCGATAGACCGTAACAACAGCACTGCGGGCGCCGGGTATATCGAGCGTCGCGGCGAACAGCTTCTAGTTCGCGCACCGGGACAGGTACGGACGCTTGATGAGATTGCGAGTATCACCTTGGGAACCGCTCAGGGAATCCCAATTCGCGTTCGGGATGTGGCTGAAGTAAGTATTGGCCAAGAGCTTCGTACTGGCGCCGCGACTGACAACGGGCGCGAGGTGGTGCTTGGAACGGTCTTTATGCTTATCGGTCAGAACAGCCGCGCCGTCTCCCAAGCGGTCGACCTGAAGATGAAGGAGATTAATCGAACCCTTCCGAAAGGCGTGCATGCAATAACGGTCTATGACCGAACGGTGCTGGTCGACAAGGCCATCAATACCGTCAAGAAGAACTTGGTAGAGGGCGCGTTGCTCGTCGTCGCAGTGCTGTTTCTCTTCCTGGGAAACATCCGCGCTGCAATCATCGCTGCAATGGTCATACCGCTTTCGATGCTCTTCACCTTTACAGGCATGGTCACGTACAAGGTCAGCGCTAACCTGCTTAGCTTGGGGGCCCTGGACTTCGGCATCATCATCGACGGGGCCGTGGTAATCGTCGAAAACTGTGTGCGAAAGCTTGCAGAAGCGCAGGGACGTCTCGGGCGCCCGCTGACTCGAACGGAACGCTTTGAAGAGGTGTTCGCAGCGTCGCGCGAGGCGCGCCGGCCGCTACTCTTCGGCCAGCTCATCATCATGGTGGTTTACCTGCCCATCTTCGCCCTCTCTGGGGTTGAAGGCCGGATGTTCCATCCGATGGCTATAACCGTCGTCATCGCCCTGCTCGGAGCCATGATTCTTTCGATTACTTTCGTTCCTGCCGCCGTAGCGCTGTTCATCGGTAAGTCGGTGGCGGAGAAGGAAAGCAGATTGATGCACCAAGCCAAGCGGCTCTACGAGCCGCTCCTTCGCAAGGTCATGGCTAACGGTCCTGTCGTCATTACGTTCGCCGTAGTCAGCATCTTACTGTCGGGCCTTCTGGCGACGCGTCTTGGCAGCGAATTTGCGCCAAGCCTGAACGAGGGAGACTTTGCCATCAACGCAAACCGCATCCCGGGTACAAGCTTGTCCCAAACAGTGGCTATGCAAGCTCAGCTCGAACGTGAGCTAAAAGCCAAGCATCCGGAAATTGAACGCGTGTTTGCTCGCACCGGAACGTCTGAGGTAGCCTCTGACCCAATGCCGCCAACGATGTCTGACGGCTACGTGATGCTCAAGCCAGAAGCACAGTGGCCGAAGCCGAAAAAGTCCCGCGACGAGTTGCTTGAGGCGATTCAAGCAACTGCGGCAACTCTGCCTGGTAACGCCTACGAGTTCTCTCAGCCAATCCAGCTCCGGTTTAACGAACTCATCTCTGGGGTCCGTAGCGACGTTGCTGTTAAAGTGTTTGGGGACGACATGGAGGTGCTCACCGAAACTGCTGAGCGACTGTCCAAGGCCTTGGCGAAGGTCGCTGGCGCGACTGATGTGAAAGTTGAGCAGGCAACGGGCTTGCCGACGTTAGCGATAAATATCGATAGAAACAAGGCATCGAGATATGGTCTGGACATAAGCGATGTCCAGAACGCTGTCGCCACTGCTGTAGGGGGTAAGGAAGCGGGAACGGTCTTCGAAGGAGACCGTCAATTCGGCATCGTAGTTCGACTCCCGGAGGGCACTAGGAACGACTTGGATTCGCTGGGACGCCTGCCAATTTCGCTCCCTCGCTTCGAGCAATCGACCTCTGGCCCGCGTTTCATTCCGTTGCGTGAGGTTGCTACTCTGGAGGTTGGCCCTGGGCCCAACCAGATTAGTCGAGAAAGCGGAAAGCGACGTGTTGTCGTGTCGGCGAACGTTCGCGGGCGAGACATCGGTTCTTTTGTGAACGAAGCCCAGGTGTCGATTGAAAAGTCAGTTTCGGTACCTGCGGGGTACTGGACAGTGTGGGGTGGCCAGTTTGAGCAGTTAGAGTCAGCGACCGGCCGGCTAAAAGTGGTAGTCCCGCTGGCACTGCTTCTAGTGTTCACTCTGCTCTTCGCGATGTTCGGTAACCTTCGAGATGGGTTGATTGTGTTTTCCGGGATTCCGTTCGCGCTTACCGGTGGAGTGCTCGCACTATGGCTCCGTGGGATTCCGCTCTCAATCTCAGCCGCTGTCGGCTTCATTGCGCTATCAGGTGTTGCCGTGCTAAACGGACTGGTAATGGTCTCGTTTATCAAGCGCCTGCAGGAAGACGGAAGGCCGCTTCATGACGCCATCCACGACGGGGCGTTGACCCGTCTGCGACCAGTGCTTATGACCGCTCTCGTGGCTTCAGTCGGGTTTATCCCAATGGCCATTGCAACTGGGACTGGCGCCGAGGTCCAGAGGCCGCTGGCAACGGTCGTCATTGGCGGCATTCTTTCCTCTACGGCGCTGACGCTGCTTGTTCTGCCAATCTTGTACCGGTTCGCCTATCGCCGCAGAAATGGTGTCATGGTGGCTGGCATGAAGCAGGAAGTTATCTCTTAACCGGTTCCAGCAGCGGCTGAGGGAATAGCTCGGCCGCTGAGGATTAAAGGCACCTACGCATTGGCATTATTTGCAAAGGTAAGCGTTGTTGGCCCCCCTCTTCGCACAGGCAATAAAGAATCCTAGCAGTTTCATTAGCGCCCGCGCGCCGGCACGGAAGAACTACTTAATAAGCAATAGCAACCGATGTTCTAAACACGCGTGGAATTTGCTGTATCAGTCGATTCAAGCGTTGTCGTGATAAATTGCTGACTCCACATATCAGAAAAGATAAGCTATGCCAACCTATCAGGAATACCAGGAACAAATTGCAAAGTTGCAGATTCTTGCCGAGCAAGCACGCCAAGATGAGCTTAGTGATGCCCGTCGAAAAGTTCGTGAGCTCATGGATGCGCACAAGCTATCGCCATCCGACTTTGCAGAGCCAAACAAGAAGGCAAAGCAGTCAGAGAAAAAAGGCACGGTTCAGGCTAAGTATCGCGACCCGGACTCCGGAGCAACTTGGACGGGCCGCGGCCGGGCACCACGTTGGCTCAACGGTCGAGACAAAGAAAAATTCCTCATCAAATAACAGGTAGTTGCGTCCTGATAAATTGAGATGGCTTCGGTTTAACGGCGGCACGCTCAGTCATTTACAGTCATTAGAGCAGCAGCTCCTGCTGCTTGCTGCCTCACTGATGGCCTTCAACTCCGCAGTCACTTCTTCATCGCCCAGACTGTAGACAGGTGCAAATCCGCCGCCCGGAGTCCTGAAGTTCGTGGTCTGCCCCTGATAGACACGCGCGGCTGTCCACTGGACTCGGCTGTTGTACACGTAGCTGCGCAAGTCGAACTTCAAAGTCTCGGGACTGTCAGCCGTACCGGAAACCCGAACACCAGGAGCGACAACTCGCTGAGCGATGTATTCGCCCGACAAGATTTCTTGCCAAACCCGCTTCGTTACCTTGTCGCCCCGGTAGGCCGCTCTGCCTCCGTATCCAGCGACAGGCTTGAAGAACAGATTGCGTCGCTCGTTCCACAATCGTTCCGCGTTATTGGTCGTGACGCTCTCGGTGAAAGGCACGTTGGCGACCAATATGTCGATAGTCGCCTGGGGTACCCCAAGTGCTTCGAGTACAGTGGCATCACTCAATATCGTGAGGTTTCGCTTGTTCGCGTAGACAGCGTGAGCGTGCGGGTGTGGAGTGAGTACAACCGCGTCCTCGCAGTACGCATCACGCAGAGCGCGCGACTCAGGCGCCTCGAGCATGAAGTCGGTAAGCCGATTGTAGACCAGGTCAATCTTAAGCTCACCAGACCACAGCGCGCCATCTTTGAAGTTAAGTTCACCCGGGTCGGCAATGACGGCATTGATGTCGTTCGTGGCGAAGAGCCGCTGAAACAGAAGGAATTCTGGGTAGAGGTATTGTTGCTGAGGTTGAGTGTCGACTATCGCAATGGTTCGCAAAGGCAAAGCTCGCTTTGCGCAGGCCCATTCTGCCTGGAACATCTGCACTATCTCGTCCTCGAACACGGCGCCGGAAAGGACAGCTTGTGCCAGCTGCGTATCGTCCAGACAGCAGGTTCGATGCGCCCTTGCCATAGCAGCGTTGAGCATCGCGCCTCCAGCATTTGTGTTTATTTCGATGAGGCCGAGGTTCGCGCCGTCCGGATGGAAGTCGTATCCGAAAAACACCCCTCGTGCACCGCTGGCCTCTCTCTTGGCAATATCGGGCGCATCGGCCAGTACAAGCTCTCTGTACGCGGGGAGCTTAATGACAGACTCGAGGGCACGTACTACCTCCTCAATTCTGGCCGCCTGGGTATTGGAAATGAAAACGGGCCGTGCCGAGAACAGGTACGGGCATCGTTCCTCTATCAGTTCAAATAGCATATCGTCATGCACTTCGCAGGACAGCGCCGACTTCAGCGCAGACTTATCCAAGCTGCTGCAAAAGCAGGAACTGTTGAGCTGTTCTGCTGGCAACCTGGTCGAGTCATACTTGCTTGCCGGGTTGTCAGTAACGATGTCGGAAGTTTGCATATGGTCCCTATCCTTGGTGCGAGCTTATGGCTTGGTTACTCGGCGCCGCCTGTCCGCGAAGGCGTAACGCGTTAGTAATTACGGAGACGGAGCTAAGACTCATGGCAAGCGCGGCAACCATGGGAGACAACAGCTGTCCAGTGAACGGATACAGCACTCCAGCGGCCAGTGGTATCCCAAGCGCGTTGTAGACAAAGGCAAAGCCGAGGTTTTGCCACATGTTTCGCACCGTCTGTACGGAAATGGAACGAGCGACAGCAATACCGCGCAGGTCTCCCTTCACAAGGGTGATGTGGGCACTGTTGATGGCCACGTCCGTCCCCGTACCCATTGCTACGCCGACGTTTGCTTTGGCGAGCGCCGGCGCGTCGTTGATACCGTCACCAGCCATTGCGACAACCCGGCCCTCTTTCTGCAATTTATCTACCAATGCAAGCTTGTCCTGCGGCTTTACTTCGCCGTAGAACTCGTCTATTCCCAGTTTTGAGGCAACTGAGCGAGCCGTCGTGATGCCATCCCCAGTAGCCATCACAACAGCTATTCCATCGTTACGGAGATTCGTCAGCGCCTCTATTGTCGTAGCCTTGATAGGGTCAGATACTGCCAGCAGGCCTACCAGCACGCCTCCCTCGGCGAGATACATTACGCTGGCACCCTCGGCTCTCAGACTCTCAGCAGGTCCCGTGAGGGCGTGCCAGTCAACATCCAAAGACTCCATCAGTGCGGTGTTTCCTAGTGCAACCCGTTTTCCGCCTACGATACCGGTCACCCCAATACCGCTGGCAGACTCGAAGGTTTCGGGCTTCGATAGCAAAATCCCTCGGTTCTTCGCCTCAGCCACGATTGCGTGAGCCAACGGGTGCTCGCTGCCCTGGTCGAGGCTGGCGGCAAGCTGCAAGACGTACTCACCGTTGTACCCTGGCGCCGCGACAACGGTGTTGAACGCCGGCTTTCCTTCCGTTAGCGTGCCCGTTTTGTCCACAATGATGGTGTTCACCTTTCGAAGGTCTTCGATAGCAGCTGCGTCGCGGAACAGCACTCCCTGGGTTGCGGCCCTTCCAGTTGCCGCCATGATGGACATTGGCGTCGCCAAGCCTAATGCGCATGGACAAGCGATGATGAGGACCGACACTGCATTCACAAAGCCAAATACCCAACTCGGCTCAGGCCCGAAGAGGCCCCAAACGACAAAGGTAAGAACAGCGATAACGGCGACAACAAGCACGAAGTACCCGGCTACCAAGTCAGCTAAGCGCTGCATTGGCGCGCGCGAACGCTGGGCCTGCGAAACCATCTGAACAATTTGCGATAGCATGGTTTCTGACCCAACTTTCTCAGCGGTCATTACGAGGCTGCCGCTTGTGTTGATGGTCGCACCTATTAGCCGGTCACCAGGTCGTTTTGTTACGGGCACAGGCTCGCCTGTAAGCATCGACTCGTCAACGGCGCTTTCCCCTTCCGACACCAGTCCATCCACCGGGACCTTTTCGCCCGGGCGAACTCTGAGGAAATCTCCCACGTGTACATGGGTCAGCGGAACATCTTCTTCGCTTCCGTCTGAAGCGATACGGCGTGCAGTCTTGGGAGCCAGACCCAGCAACGATTTGATGGCAGCAGAAGTTTGCGAGCGCGCACGGAGCTCGAGGATTTGCCCGAGCAGCGTCAGCGAAACAATTACTGCCGCCGCCTCGAAGTACACACCGATGCGGCCATGGCTAGCGAAACTGACCGGAAAAGCGTTCGGGGCTAAGGTAGCAACGACGCTATAGCCATACGCAGCCATGACCCCTGAGCCAATGAGCGTCCACATATTCGGACTCATGCGCATGAGGGACTGGAACCATCGCACGAAGAATGGCCAGCCGGCCCAGATAACGACCGGTGTGCTTAGCACTAACTCAATCCAACTTTGTCCTGGTAGGCCTGCCGGGAAAAGCATATGGCCGAACATTGCGAGGGCAAAAACCGCTGCTGTCAGAGGTAGCGTCCACCAGAAGCGCCGACGGAAGTCCACCAGTTCCGGATTTTCTTCGTCGTCCAAAGAAGGAAGTTCAGGTTCCAACGCCATGCCACAAATCGGGCAGTTACCTGGCACGGCCTGTCGAATCTCGGGGTGCATCGGGCAGGTGTACATCGTCCCTGTGGGAGCGTCCTTTAGACGAACTTCTGCCGGTTTCGCGGCAGCCAAATAACTCTCCGGCGCGGCTCTGAACTTCTCCATGCACTTTGGGCTGCAGAAGTGGTAGACCTCGCCCCCAAACGTAATTTCTCGCTCAGGGTTTGCACCAACCTTCATCCCGCATACAGGGTCGATGAACGGTTTTGAGTTCGCTGGTTGCTCCGAATGGTGCATGGAGTCCGCACCGTGGGCATGATGATGATTTCCGTGTTCGGCCGCGTGGTCGTGTGTAGCCTTGCTCTCAGTCATGGTCGGCCTCCCAGTGTCGTGATGTCACGTCAAAACTGCAGCGCTACCGATGAAAGATGCGGCACAGTTGCTTGTCTATGCATTCAGACTTAGTCATGACTTACTATAAACGTTCCCTTGATGGGAAGGTCAAGCACATTCTTGTTGTTCAGAGACCGCATCGATGTGCGGTATCTGAACAGTCGGCTACTACATTGCAGCCGGCGGCTGCTGCGAAGTCAAAACCGCAGCTGCGGACAACACAGCAAGCAAGACAATGCTCTCCACCTTCAGCGCGAACTTCACGCGCTCAAGACCATGCACTGAGCGTCGGGCAAGGGCTAGTCCGATGAACTTGTTGTACCCTCCGAGCACAAGAGCAATGCTTACTAAGCAGACCTTTACCCAAAGGGCAGTGGTGTAGATGCTGTCTCCAAGCAGGTTGTCCAATGTTCCTACCCTGTGCCATGCATTAAACAGACCAGTGACAAACACTGCTACAACTGCGACCATAGCCGCCGCGGACATCGAATCCAGGTAGCGGGCCATTGGGTTCAAGTCAGGTTGTCCTGCATGAGCACCAACTGCTTTCCACGCTGAGACAACGACCAAGCCCGTCCATGCCCCCATCGCAGTCAGATGGACTACTTCTGCTGCGAAGGGCAGAGCCCAGTAACCGTTTTCACCGGCATGCCCCATTGACGCGCGTACAAACGCGAAGAGACCTAGAGCCGCCAACGCTGTCCACTCGCGCCACACTGCGGTCGAACGAAGTGCTCGAATGAGCAGTACCAGGGTAATCGCAAAAAACGAGATATAGCCAGCCCGCCCAATACTTGTCATGGTTAACATCTGCCAGACTACGTCCTTGGCTTCTTGTAAGCTTACGCCCCCCATTACGGCAGCGGATGCCCACAACATAGCACCTGTCCCGAGCACACCGAGTGTAGCCGCGACAATGTCTCCCGAGCGCAGTAGGGCTTCAGCATCTGTACGTGGAATACCTGACGCCACAAGCCAACGGCGGGCCAGCCATGAGCCAACAAGCCACGCGAACGCGGCGTTCAAGGCAATGACTGACCCAACCTGAAGGCCCAAGACGCTATCCACTTATTTCACCGAGAACGAGAACGTGCCCGTACGGCGGTGACCGTCATGGCCGGCGACGGCCCATTTAACGGTATAAGTACCGGTGGTCAGGCCTTTGGTTTGGATGCGCACAATTGCCGGGTTGGCGGCATCGACCTTCGCCTTCTCAGTCTCGACAACCTTACCGTCGGTGTAAGTCAACGTCACAGTGCTAAACGCTTGCTCAACTTTCTCGTTGAAGGTCAGAGAAATTTCGGCCGGGGCCACTTCCAAAACGGCTCCTGGCGTCGGGTTCGAAGCTGTAAGCTTTGCGTGCGCCATCGCCAGTGGGGCTGTCAGGGTAGCTGCGGCAAAGACGCATGCTGCTACGATTTTTTGAACTGTTTTCATGTTTGACCTCTATGTCTATGTAGGTTTTGGTTACTTAGCTTTACGGGAAGACCAGTGAACATGCGTTATGAGCCACTTGTCGCCCTGCTTTTCCAGTACGGCAGTCTCTGTCCCAAACGAGTGGACGTTCGTTCCTTTGAACTTGCCCTTTGTCTCCGTCTCGCGTGTGACGATGGCGATATTCCCCTCAACTCGCTCGTTCTGGCGAATGACTGTCTGGCTCGTCGCTTTAGCAAAGGCCATGTCACTTGGCAGATGGTGGCCAGCATATTCGTCGCGTGAACGCTCGACGTAACCGGATTCGAAAATCTGGATAGTCGGGGAGAGGAAAGCAGTAGCCGCGTCGGCCTTCCCCGCTGACAGCGCGTTATGGAACGCAGAGACGGTTTCGAGTGGAGTCGCAGCGAATGCCTGGAGGGACGTAGCAGAGAGCAAGAGGGCAAAAATTGTTTGGCGCATAGATTTTTATATGTCTGTAATGGTTGGGATAGCCCGACAAGCCGATTTTCGATTACTAGACTTGTCGTGCTCTTAACTACTCTCGAACTTCTTACTTCTTCGGCGCTGCCCAAGATTTTTTCATCTCGGCCATGTGCGCCACTTCCTTCTTCTGCATTTCAACGAGCTTGTTCGCAAACTCCTTGACTTCGGCATGTTGAAGTTTTGGCGCTGCAGTTTGGGCCATCTTGATGGCGCCCTTGTGGTGCTGGCTCATCATGTCCACGAACAGCCGGTCGAACTGTTCACCCTTGGCGGAAGTCAGCTTTTCGCTCGACATCCCTTTCATCGACTCCGGCATCCCTGCCATCTTCATGTTCATCGCCTCGGGCTTGCCGGCATACCACTGCTCTTTCCATCCCTTGAGCTGGGCAATCTCTTTTTCCTGCTCGGCCATCATCTTCTTGGCCATATCCTTGAGGTGTTGGCTATCTGAGCGACTCTCGACCAGGCTGGCCATATGCATTGCCATCTGATGGTGCATTGCCATCGTGTCCAAAAACTGCTGTTCGTAGGGCGCTTTTGCGGCGTTCGGTGAGCTCTTGTGCATCGAGTGCATATTCGCCATGTCGTGTCCGGCGCCGCCGTGCGAGCCACTTTGATGCTGTGGCATAGCACTTGCGGACATAGCAATGAACGCGAACGAAGCGACTGCAATTTTCGAGATTTTCATATTTACTCCTTGGTTGGTTGCAAACATACTCATCCCCCTTACGGCCAGCGTCGGCGCTGAGTTAGGACGACGACGCCGTCTACTGCTCTGACTTAGTTTTGAACTGCCAACTGCGTGACGACGTATCGTCCCTCAAGCTTTTCGGCGACAAACTTGATTTTGTCGCCTGCTTTGAGCGCATCGAGAGCTGAGACATCCTTCACACCAAACACCATCGTCATGCCTGGCATGCCCAGGTTTTCAAGCGGGCCATGTTTGATGGTGAGGCGACCGGTGTCTTTATCCACCTTCTTGACTTCGCCATCGGACATGGTCGTTTCTTGGCCAGCGACAGCAGTAGCTGCGTGATTTCCGTGGTCATGCGTTTGAGCCATGACGCTATTGAAGGCGGTCAGCGCGAACGTAGCTGCAGCGAAGTGGGTGACGATTTTTGCGATTTTCATTGGTATCTCTTCTTTCAATTTAGTTAGCGGACGTTTGCTGACCGCCAGTTACGACTTCCGATTCGGTTAACTTACTCAGCAATCCTATTGCCGGTCAGTGCCCGGAGTGGCCCGACGGTTTGCGGACGTTAAACTCTACGTTCTGCGCCGGCTTCGGCGCAGGCATGGACTGCCCGCCGGCGGACGTACTCCTAACCGCTTCAGGCGGGGCGCCATTCCATTCATAGGCTAGGGTTCCGGCTGGGTGCTTGTACCACCCCGGGTCGCTGTAATCTCCTCGCTTTTGGTCTTTACGAACCTTCATCACGGTAAACATGCCGCCCATTTCGACGCCGCCGAAGGGGCCTTGGCCACCCATCATCGGAAGAGTGTTTTCCGGCAGTGGCATCTCCATTTCGCCCATAGACCCGCCCGTAGAGCCCATTGCCATGTAGTCCGGAATGATTGAACTAATCTTCTTCGCAGCGTCGCGCTGGGAGACGCCAATCATGGTTGGGATGTCGTGGCCCATGGCGTTCATGGTGTGATGAGACTTATGGCAGTGGAATGCCCAGTCACCAGGGTTATTCGCGACAAACTCGATGGCACGCATCTGGCCCACGCCAACGTCAACGGTCACTTCTGGCCAACGCGACTCCGGCCGGGTCCAACCACCGTCCGTGCCGGTCACTTCGAATTCGTGCCCGTGCAGGTGAATCGGGTGATTGGTCATCGTCAGGTTGCCGAAGCGAATACGCACACGCTCACCCTGGCGCGCGACCATCGTGTCGATACCTGGGAAGACGCGACTGTTGAACGTGAACAAATTAAAGTCCAGCATTGTCGAGGTCTTCGGGACGAAGCTTCCTGGCTCAATGTCGTAGCTACCAAGCAGGAATACGTAATCGCGGTCGACTTTCATGAAGTTGGGATTCTTCGGGTGGGTCACCCAAAAGCCCATCATCCCCATGGCCATCTGCACCATTTCGTCGGCATGCGGGTGGTACATGAACGTGCCGGGCCGCTTAGCCTCAAACTCGTACACCATCGTCTTGCCGGGCTGGATGCCTTTTTGCGTCAAACCGGTAACACCATCCATACCATTTGGCAGTGGTTGACCATGCCAGTGGATGCTGGTGTGCTCCGGCAGGCGGTTGGTCACAAAAATACGAACACGGTCACCTTCTACCACTTCGATGGTCGGCCCTGGTGAGGCGCCGTTATACCCCCAAAGGTTTGCTTTCATGCCAGGCGCAAACTCACGAACAACCGGCTCAGCAACCAGATGGAACTCCTTGACACCGTTGTTCATGCGCCATGGGAGCGACCACCCGTTGAGCGTCACAACCGGATTGTAAGGACGGCCATTCGGTGGCGGTGGTGGAACCTGCGTCGCTGCGCTCTGCATGATTACTGCTTCCGGGAGGGATGCTGCGCCGACTCGACTGACCACCCCGGCCCCAACCAGTGCCGCCGCACCGGTAAACAAATCTCTACGTGAAACCATCTCAACTCTCCAATTAATGTTCAGCCGCTAGCGCGGAGCTCGACGCTGTAACGGTTGGCCGCGAAACGGCCCCGCCGCTGCCATTTATGGCGGCCTGCAGCTCCGTCTCTGCAATCCAGAAATCTCGTTGCGCTTCAATGGCGCCGTTGACGCTCGTGATTTGGTCGCGCGAGTCAGCCAGCAACTCGAAAACGCTGGCGAGCATCCCGTTGTAGCGAAGGAGGACCTCTTCCGAAATCTGCTTCCTTAACGGGACTACCTCATCGCGATAGTGTTTGGCGACGTCATAGGTCGTGCGGTATGCCGAGTACGCTTCGCGCACTTCCGAGCGCGCGCGAACAGCAGCGTCGGCGGTACGATTGACAGAGAGCATGTACGTTGCCTTCGCACGAGCACGTCGAGACCCGCCCCAGTCAAAGATAGGTAACTCGAGCGATATTTCGTAGCCGTTCTCCCGAGGCGCCCCGGTAATGCTCTTGTTGGCGTATCCAGCGTCCAGGACATTGATAAAGCCTGTAGCGTTTGTCAGACCCAGCGACCGAGCGGTAGCGTCAACGTCCCGCTTGGCAATCTGGATGTCGAGTCTCTGCTCCATTGCAAGAGCCTCGAGCGCTCCCGGTTCATTTGGCTTTTGTGGGAGGTCTGGAAGACGGTCGGGAATCTTAAAGTTGACGTTTGAACCCCAGAGGCCTAATAACCTGACAAGTTGCTCACGTGTTGCCGTAGAAGCGTGGCGGGCGCGGGCATACTGCGTCGTTGCCTCCGCATAGAAAGCCTGCTCACGTGCCCTGTCCAGTTTGCTCCAGTTGCCAACCTTGGCTTGCTCCTGCGCGAGCTGGGCTCCAGCCTCGGCTGAAGTCACTACTTGGCTCATAAATTTCTCTGTCTGAGCAGCTGCCACGGCGCTGAAGTACGCACGACGGGTTTCGCTAGCCAAGCGCACTGCTTCTGACGCAGCGGTCAGCTTGGCTTGTTCAAACCGGCCACGTTCAATATTGCTTCGCAGTGGAATAGTCACCAGACCAATCAGGTCAAACATCACGCTACGTTCAATTTCAACCTCGTCGCCGCCACGCATCCGGCTAAACGAAAAGCCCGGGTTACGCATACGGCCGGCCTGGACAAAGTCGGCTTCGGATACACCGAGCTCAGCGAGCGAAGCTTGAAGGCCGCGGTTGTTGAGCAATGCAATCTGCACCGCAGAGTCAGGCGTCAAAGGCGCTGCCAGGAGCTTGGAGACTTGGGCAGAGCTAGCCTGCGCGTCGCTGTCGGTTCTTTCGCCGGCCACTCCAAAGCCGATACGGGGCTGCGTCAACTTCGAGACGTCGCTCGCCCCGCCGTCATTGGACAACGTCGAACATCCGGCTAAAACCGATACGGCCAGCAAGAGAGTGGAAGTCTTGAGTAATGGTGTGAAAACGATAGGCGTCATTTCTTCGTCTCTTTTCCTTGTTGCTGATGCTGTTCATGCGACGCTTCATTCGCCGCACCCTTTGCAGGGGCTGGGCGAGTAGCATTGGCCGGCATTTTTTCCTGGCCCATCTGGTGTCCTGCATGAGGGTCGGGCTTTGGCACCGGCGCCATCCGGTGCCCGGCGTGTGGGTCAGGCTTAGTCATTGGTGCCGTCTGGTGCCCTGCGTGGGGGTCGTGCTTTACCACCGGTGCCATTTGATGGCCTGTATGCGCTGCCGGCGAACGTTGGCCAGTCGGGGCCGCTGGAGCGATAGCTTGAGCTGGCATCTGATGACCCGCATGGGGGGGCTGGCCAGTCGGTTCGGATGGTGTTCCGTGGCCGGCATGGGCGCCCGAAGTCGCGCCTTGAGTCAGCATCGTGTGGCCACTGTGGCTCCCTGCACCCTGCGCTGCTGGCGCGTGGTCCGCGTGAGCGCCACCGTGCATACCCTCACTCGCGACGGTAGCGTTTGCCTCTTTCCAAACTTTGTCAGGCGAGACGTTATCCGTAGCAACCGGTATGTAAGTAGAGAAAGCGGACGTGTACGTCGTTTGTGAAACCTGCGCAGCCGGGTCGGCCGCTTTGAGTGAAGCTGGTGGCTCGCCGGCGATGGCCGCGAACGAAGTTACGGCTACCGCACTGGCGGCAACAAAACATTTGGAGAACATAGTCGTCCCATAATCGAAAGTAGACGCGCAGCAGTAATGCGCGACAAAAGCACAACGGAATACGAGCGAGTACGCGCGTCGTTGCTACCAAAAACGATTAAGCGGCGAGATGCCGAGGGGGACGTTCGAGACTGTCGGGAATGAAACCGGCCACGAGAGTAGAGCCAAAGGTCACATAAACCTCAGCGCTATTGAAGGAAGGCTTAAAGGCCAACAATTGCGGTGGTGCAACAGCACAAACAAAGCACGCAGCACAAGCGCTGCATGACCCGTGATTGGGTGGTTCGGAAGTGTCGTTACTTTGGTCGGCTGAGGAGACCATCTCTGGGCACTCTTCCTCATTACCGGACTGCTGGGCCATCACGGCATCATGTGAACTTGCCGAAGCTTCGCCGTGGTCCATTGACGCCACTGCAACCATGGTCATACCCTGATGACCAGAATTGCACGTGCGCAGTACGTTTGCCGCGAATGCCTGAAAGGGCATCACGGCAATCAGCAGCCATAGCAAGTAGGTTTTCAGGGTTCGATTCATTGGCTGAGAGTGTAGCACGGTCGTTTGTATCGTCAAGGCGACCCAAACGAACGATACAGCTTCCAACAGTGGGAAGGTCAAGCGAAATCGCGAACTAGACCGGAGTTGCCATTATTGCAAACAGAAAGCAATAATGCTGAGCAATAGAATCCTGCGCCTTCGCATTTATTTACAACATTCCAGCATCATCCAAACTAATGAACCTCATCCGCCTCGTGCTTTCACTGCTGCTTCTCGTGTCAGCACACGCACGCGCGCAGGATGCGAAACTCAGCCAGAACTACCGCTTGCGTGAAGCTGGCTACTCAAGTTGTGACATCTCCCTCCTAGACGCGCGACAGCTCGAACTAGTGCGCCGGGCTGCCCTGGCACGAAATTTCCGGTATTGCGACAGAGGGTACGCTCGCTGTGACATGACGATGCTGACAGAACATCAGCGAGCTCAAGTTGATGCATCGGCCCAGGCAAAGAAGTTCCGCTACTGCGATAGCGGTTACAGCAGCTGCAACCAATCCCTCCTAACGCGTTCACAGCAAGCCCAAGTCAGCGAGTCGCAACTGCAACTGAAAGCGCAACTTCCGCAACTGCGATAGTGGCTACTCTGCCTGTGACTCAACATTGCTGACTGAACAGCAGCGTGACCAAGTCACGGTCTCGACCTTGAACCGAAATTTCAGGAGCTGCAATAGTGGTTATTCTGGTTGCGATGTATCGCTCATGACAGCGGAGCAGCGCAGGCAAGCGGAGGCGTCTCGACTTAACCCGCAACTTCCGAAAATGTAATAGTGGATACTCTTCGTGCGATACTCATCTGCTTACCGACACCCAGCGCACTGCCATTGAAGAATCTGCAGTTCGACGGAATGCGTACAACTGTCAAAAGGGATTCAGCACCTGTATTAATACCGTCCGCCCCTCCGAGGCGCTATCTTCGGCGCTTGGACAGCGAGGGAATGCAGGGTATGCCCACGCTACTAGCGCCTACGGCACTAATGTCCAGCGGTCGTCGTATGAGAGGGCTGAAAGCTCAACCGCCAGGCTCGAGGCACCAACTTCTGCTTCTATCTCAAGCATCTCTCGACGACCGGCACTGCTGGCCCCGAGCGGCCCTTCTTGCGCTGAGAATGGCTCTTGCGCCGGGGACATTAGCGCGACAACCTTGAGACCCAAGACGACGCACGTCAGCGGTTACACGAGACGTGATGGCACGTACGTTCCCAGGCACTACCGCAGCAAGTAAGCCATCATTTCTTAGAACGCGAAACCAAAGCTCGGATTCCCGAATCGACTGCATTAGGTAGCTTCGTTCCTTCTGGAAGTCAACTGTGGGCCGTGCAGTGGAAGTCTAACAACCGCTCGTATAACTCGAAAATGCAAAGGCGCCAAGTGCAAGCGGCTTTGCCTTGACCTCGGTAAAAAGCAGGTGGTACGGTGAAGAGGCGTCTCATTTCCGGTTGCCTTCCGCTTACTCGACATGTCACACAAGGTCATCGGGAGTCGTTCGCCAGTCATTGAATCGCGCCGTAATTGCTCACGCCGAGCCCTACCATCCTACGAAAGAGAGTCGATGTGCGAACTTCCCAAGCTGCAGGCCGAGAGCTACATCCGGATTTCCCTAATGAGCCAATTGTTGGCGCAATAAGCGGCGCGCAGCACAAAGTATTGCTGCACCGCGGCGACAATGGAACGTATCAAATTCCTCGACGGTCACATGAAGAAATCATGCGCCGTTTTGAAGCGGCGGACGACCTCGTCAGTCAGTTGGTCACGTATTTCAAGCGTAAAAAAGCAGAGTTTCCAGAATGGACTGATGAGAAAAATTTAGAGCGGATTCGTCTGGCGGTGATTCGGAAAGTTCAGCAGGGGGAGTGGCCCTATACGCAAAGCGAACAGAAGTGGATTTTGGACCGCCTCCGCGAGCGAAGCTTGGAACTAGATTATGGACAAACAAAGTAGTTCCTGAACGCCCCGTCGTCAGAGCAAGGTCGTGGAGACGCATAAGGTGTCATAGATAAGTTACCACTCCGGGAAAAGGGTGGAAAACTGTCCTACTAGGACACTTTTGTCCGGCGTCCCGGCTGAGCACGTTTCGCCACCGAAGCGTAACATCGACAACAACAAATGGGCACGCAGCGGGCTCGTACTCACCATTCCGGCTCATTCTGCAACTCGCCGTTGTCTCGCTCCGCGAGGTGGAGTTCCAGTCCAACAGCCGCGGACCACATAAGAAGCTGTCTGAAGCTAATGTCGTCTGGGTTCTTCTCCAGATACGAGATGCGGTTCTGACTTAGGCATACACGGTGACCTACCTGTGCTTGAGTAAGTTTGCATTGCTTGCGTGCCGCCACAAGCAACTGACCGAGTTGAGCTGCGGTTACAAGCCTAAAGGAGGAGGGGAGCAGTGGCATAAAAATATCCGTATATCAGCTATTCTCAGATTAGCCGATATACGGATATTATGCAAACCCTTAACAGCCCCAGAGAGGTAGGGGAGTAAGCGTCACTATTATGCTCAGCTGAGCCAGCGCACTGCCGACACTGCGGAACGGGAGGTGACGGTTCTTGGTGTTCCTGACGTATGTACGCACCTAGACCTTAAAGTGCAATGACGTCCTGCGGAGGCTAGGGTCGCACCTCGTCCGTACGAACAATCGCCAGCTCGACTGCGCTGATGAACTCTGCGGTTGAAATCCCTAAAGCATTGCACCAAGCACGCAACTCTATGACGTCCAATCGACGCTGCCCGCCTTCGCACTTGCTGATGAAGACTTGTGTAACGTTCAGCTTCGCTGCGATGTCAACTTGAGTAAGGCCAGCACGCTCCCGCGTCTCCCGAAGAACCTTAAGCATGACACTGTACTCTTGCGTATAAATAGTTTTTTCCATTGTGTGCGTAGCTGGCCGAAGGTAACAGCTTGCACGGCACGAGAAAATAGTCCAAAATGGAATATTCCAAGATAGAATATTATCTGGAGGGGTGGTTGCAATTTTGTCAAATGGCCCGAACAACTACTGCCTCTACTCATATGCACGAGTCTGCTGTTATCAGCGTCTGCCTCCGGGCGGCGTGCAGCGACCACTGAATAGCCTGCCACGTTAAACAGAAGAGACAATGAAGATTACTTCTCAGTACCTCCATATGCCAGGGATGTCAGATGACGCGAAGAAGGGTCTCCACGCCGCGGTCGCGTACGCTGAGAAAAACCCAGAAACTCGTGTCCACATGATGTCGCTTGCAGATTTTTGTCGTCTCGCGAAACTACCAGAAGCTACGCCTCGGGAGAAAATCGTCTCTATCATGTCCGAGACTAGGCGTGCCACTGCATCCGTCCGGGTAGTCGAAAGTTCTTGTAAACCAAAGAAGTTACTACTAAGCGGAAGCTGGCCAGTATTCCTCTCAGTTTTCATTACAGCGACACATGTGTCTTTCGAGGTTAGTCGATATATGTGGCAAAAAATTTTGCGTTAATTGATTTGCTTTAAAAACTTTAAAATTCAAAAAAATGGTGGTGACTATCTGTTAGCTAGCCTCGCTCTGCTTACGCAGATATTCTCTTGAGGCTTGAACTAATGGCTGAATACATTTATACGCGCTGGGATAATCTTCTTCACGTAAAAGATTGAACTTCTCCATTAGGCGGGTTTCGCTATCGTTGTTGCCGAGTTTTATCGAGGCAGGCAAGCCTTCTTCGATTCCAACAATTAGTTGCTGCCCAGGTACCTTATTTCGGAATATAAACTCTGTTACTATCGGTCGATTGATTTCATCCTGTGCTTTTTGATGCGGAGAATCGATGACCAACGGTGGAATAATTCCTTTGGAATATTTTGCGGCGGTATGGGAGAGAGCAAAATAATAGGCTAACACTGCACGCGGTCCCCCACTTCCGCCCTGCTGTGGTTTTCTGCTTACAGGCCCTGACCGTTTGCTAAGCGAAGCTGGCACTTCAAGTTGAGTAGCGAAATTGGAATAGCACGAGTTAAAATATTCTTTAACGTTTTTTGCGTGTTTCTTGTCTTCGAGCCCTGCTAGGCTAATTTGAAGAGCTTCAATGCTTTTCATTAAATTTACTACGGAAGTATCAACCTCGGAATTCTGCGCGTCGATAAGTGAGAAGGCTCGGTCAACGCCTGCTCGGTCAATTATATCCCTTAGTTTAATCTGGTTCTTTTCTATATCCAGATAGTTATCTAATCTCTGTGCCTTGTCGTGCACTCTAAGTATGTCAAGCTGAGCTTCTTCGAGATTCTTCTCTGCTTTTTTTACGCGGCCAACCAAAGATTGTCTGAGCTGACGTAATTCGTCGGCTTCAGCTTCAAGTTTTAAGCGTTCAGAAAATGAGTTTATATGCTCAGTTCCACATGTAGGACACTCGATTGAAGCGCCAACTTTAAATGATTCCAAAAATTGCATGTCTTCAGAGTGTGAAAGCAAAGCATCTTCCGCTAACTGAACTTGAGCCAGCAGAGAGTCTCTTGTCGCGGTAGCTTCGGCTACGCGTCCCATAAGCGCGTCTTGCCGTACCGCTAAGTCACTTGCATGAGCTTCGAATTCTCTCAATTCTCGTCTAAATGAGATAGCGTCTAAGTGCCATGGCACGGACGGGAACTGCTTTGCTAGCTTATCGCGCGTTCCTGTCAAAACTCGTTGTTCAGTGCGTGCGTCTTCGAGCTCATGTTTCCTCTCAGATAACTGACCAAATTTTCGCCAATATTCTGAAGAGCGAATGCCGAGGGCTAACTCAATTGTTGGAACGTCCCACTGTCTAAACTCACCAAGTGACTGGAATGTTCTCCACGGAGCATCCCAGCTTCCATCCTGGTCAATATAGAAAGGAACAAAAAAGAATGCGGGACGAGCTTTGCGAACCTCATTAGTTTGATTCGCCGTCAGGACTAGACCGAAGTCTAGTAGGTCAGACATTTTTTCTCTAAGCTCGCTTTCGTCGCTTACAACCCAGATAACGGAACCGGTAGCGTCAAACAAACTGAAGATTCCCGCACTGCGGAGCATGGTGTAGGCGGTGTCCCCAATTTGAAACTCCACCGCTGTGGCGGCGTTTTTATCCCATTCGTTTCCGAAGGGGCGAACATTGCATCCGAAAGCAAAAAATAACGAGCGCGAAATGGTAGATTTACCCGTGTGATTTGTCCCTACGATTGCGTTCGAGTTCACTTCGAACTTGACTATTCGCGCTTTCCGACTTGTTTCGGATAGAAGAAAGAGTCTGTTGAATTGGAAGTTTTTCATTAGATTTGGTTCGTAAATTGCGAACTAAGCGCCGGAGGTTCTTGGTCGACATATATGATGGCAAGTAAGGCGATGGCAGAAATTGTGTTATCGCTAGGGAGCGAGATTTTGGATGTCTGTTTACTCTCGACCAACGCTGCTTCTACATGACTTATAATTTCCAAATAGCTGTTACAGTCGACGTATGTCCTGGCGGCCTGCACCGCGGTTTCCCAGTTAAGCGCTTCCTTAGCGTCCGGCTGACGTACCAATTGTATTTGGAGTCGACTGGCCTGAGCACGTAGCCGGTCTGCAGCTCTCGCGGCCATCCCTTCTTTTTTTAGCCCGTCGATTACCATGTCGAGGTTTTCAGTCGCGTTCCGGGTTGCAGCATGCGACATGACGATGTTGGTGAACTGTGTTCTAGTGAAACCTTTTCGCGCCAGAATTTCGGAAAGTGAGCTAATTATGCCAGGCGGGCCGGAGAGCGTTGAGAAAATAGATAGTAGTTGTTCTTGCAATCTTCCAGATATATTCGGAAGGGTTGGATGGTTTTTTGCTAGCATTTCGTCAATCATTCCGCGTACTGTTTCTCGCATCGCCGCAGGAATAACTTTTGATTGCTCAAGTGATATATTTGAGAGATGAGGCAAGGTTGTAACACCAAGCTCTTTGCACAGCTTTTCTTTAACGTACTCGACTTCATCAGTGTGGAGTGTGTCTAGTGGCAAGACTGTGTTGGCCTGCGCTAAAGCCCCAGCTGAGTCTTTTACATCAAATGCTGCATTCGAGATAAAAATTCCAGATGTTTTAACTGTGGAAGAAAGCTTTTCTACGCATAGATGCAGCTTCCCAAGCGGTGATTTCGCACCAAGTTTTTTTGGGGTAGAAGATTTTTTCTTCTTTTTTTCTGGTGCTGCGCCTGGTATTACGTCTGGTATAGTAGGCGAGTCACTGCTGCTCTTGTCTTCACGACACAGCGCGGCTTTGCTCCACGTTCCACGTGACTTCTTTTTAACTTGGACGAGCTTTGCGCTCGTAGGATACTTCGAGGAGTCGATTAAAGCTATATCTTGAAGATATTCAAAAATCACAACATAGTCGTTATGATTTTCACGCTCCATTTGGATTATAAATGCCATTGCCAAATAGCGGGCGTAATCTACACCTTCATTATTATTTTCTCCGCCAATTTCGCAAATCGATGGGTCGACCAAAAGCCCGGCCCAGTTGTCCAGATGCGAAGCTGTTGAATTCATGGGGTCCCTTAATTTCCTTGGGTTGGCAAGTTGGTCAGCCAAAACTTAAGAACTATCATCTATAGAGGTCCGTTGAAGTTGAGTTCCTGGCTGCGCAGCCGTACCGCCCACAGGTGGCTATAGCAACTAGCTTCTTGCGCCTGATGCCTTGTTAAAGCGCAGACTAGCCTGGAGACAAATGAGTCTGGCAAGCTGCACTCACGTAGGTTCGTAAAAACTCTAAGTTGCATAAGTGGAATTACAACATATGTTACTCCTGCTGTGCAGTATTTAGTAGCTGCCAGTAACTGCAGAGCACGCTCGGCCTGTTGGGACTGACCTTCAGCACGCATGGCCTAGGTGTGCGTCATGGGCGAGCAGTGCGCTACCGTCAAGGCGATTGACCTCGGTCAGCTTAATTAACTATGCTGTGTTTCCGTGGCGCATTCGAAAGAACACGATGAATCGTCAACTGTTACCTGATTTGTGAGCACTTCCTCAAACTGTTACCCCGGAAGGCATGCAAGGTTCTCCTATGACAGGATGGAGGTAACAGTTACCATGTCGTAAGAGTGGGTGCGGCATGATGGCGGCCAAGACCACCCTGCGCGCAGCCGACCTGCCCGACAACCTGCACGGCCTGCGCAGCGCCATCGAACAGGCGGTGCCGCATGGCATGTCGCCCAAGACGCGCAACCATAAGGGACGCGACGTCGGCTCCTGGAACAATCCGCCACCACCGGTCGACGCCGCCTGGGCCAGGCTGAAGGGCGAGTTCGACGAGATCTGCCGCAAATATCCGAAGCTGCGCGGCACCAACAACTACAAGCACCTGGGAACATTGGGGAGTGGTAACCACTTCGTCGAGGTCTGCCTGGACGAAGAGGGCTTCGTCTGGGTGATGCTGCACTCCGGCTCGCGCGGGGTCGGCAATGCGATCGGCACCCACTTCATCGAGCTGGCGCGCCAGGACATGCGGCGTCACCAGGTCAGCCTGCCGGACCAGGACCTGGCCTACCTCGAGGAAGGCACCGAGCACTACGACGATTACGTGGAAGCGGTCGGCTGGGCCCAGAAGTTCGCGCGCATCAACCGTGAAGTGATGATGCACAACGTAATTCGCGCGATGCGCGAGGTCATCCCGCTAGCCTTCGAAACGCATGTGGAGGCAGTCAATTGCCACCACAACTATGTGCAGAAGGAGAAGCACTTCGGCAAGGATGTCTTCGTCACGCGTAAGGGCGCGGTATCGGCTCGTGAAGGCGAGCTCGGCATCATCCCGGGATCGATGGGCGCCAAAAGCTTCATCGTGCGCGGCAAGGGAAATCCGGAAAGCTTCAACAGCTGCAGCCATGGCGCCGGGCGCGTGATGAGCCGCACCGAGGCTAAGCGCCGCTTCACGAAAGCCGACGTCGAGCGCGCCACGCAAGGCGTGGAATCACGCAAGGACGAAGGCGTGATCGATGAGATCCCGATGGCCTACAAGGACATCGACGCCGTCATGCATGCCCAGCGCGACTTGGTCGAGGTCGTGCACACTCTCAAGCAGATCGTGTGCGTGAAGGGTTGAGGATGTGCAGGAACTCGGCCGGCGTGCCAAACTCGCGGTCCGGCGCCGCCCGCCGCAGGGCCTCGATCGGCGCATAGCCCCAGCTCACGGCGCCGAAGGCCACACCGGCCTTGCGCGCCGCCTCGGCATCCATCGCCTGGTCGCCCACGTACAGCGCGTGCTCCGCCGCGACGGACGCGCGCCTGACCACCTTGCGGATGCGTCCCGCCTTGCCGAAGATCGACATCCCGCATTCATAGTGCCCGAACAGGCTGCTGAGCTGCGGGCCCAGCACCGTGCGCACGTTCTGCTCCGAATTGGAGGACACGATGGCGAGGCGCACGCCTTCGCGGTCCAGTCTCAGCAAGGCTTCGCGGACGCCCTCGAACAGCGGGATGCGCGCCGCGTTCTCGCGCATCAGGCCGATGAAGCTGCGCGAGGCCAGCGGCAGCTTCCAGGCCGGCATGCCGACGTGGCGCATGATGGCGCGGGTGTCGTGGTGGCGCAGGTCCTGGGCTTCGTCCGCGCCCACGTGCCGGAAGCCGTGCAGGTCGGCGATCTGGTTGAACACGCTGATGAAAAAAGGGAAGGAATCGGCCAGCGTGCCGTCGAAGTCGAAAATGGCAAGGCGGTAGGACATGGCAGTATCGTCGCGTTGTTCGCGCCGATTATAGGGGCGCCGGGATGGATGTGTTGTTATCTTGCCTGTTCAGAATCGATTTTCGGTAGATGTCTTGAGTATACGAAAGTTTCCTGACAGAATTTTACGCATTGCGCCCGTGGGGCAGCTCTCCCAAACCGACAACACATGATCCAGAACGCCGACGACTACTTCGACATGGCGCGCTCCTCGGCGCCCCTTCCCGTGAACCAGGCCTCGCAGGCGGTGCCGGAAGTGGTCGACGCCAACGGCGACGGCATCAAGGACATCCTCACCTTCGGCGCCTACTACCCCTTCAATGGCAGCGGCGCCAGCGCAACCGGCCAGCCGGCCCTGCTTATGCTCGGCAATGGCGACGGCACCTACAGGCCGGCGCCGAGCGGCATGCTGCCGGCGAGCTTCACCACCATCCACCCGCGCGAAGTGATCCAGGCCGACTTCAACAAGGATGGCCTGATGGACTTGTTCGTGGCCGACCACGGCTACGACGCCGAGCCCTTCCCGGGCGCACAGAACAAGCTCTTGCTGGGCAAGGCCGGCGGCGGCTACATCGATGCCAGCGCCAACCTGCCGCAGGTAAGCGACTACACCCACAGCGCGACGGTGGGCGACATCAACCGCGACGGCAATCTCGACCTGTTCGTCGGTAACCTGAGTAGCCCGGCCAGCCCGACCGAGTCCTATGTGCTGTTCGGCGACGGGACCGGCAAATTCACCCGCTCCGACGCCGGCCTGCCGGTCGCTTCGGGCGGCCTGCTGAATCGCCAGAACGGCGGCTTCGGCTTCACCGCCTCGCTGCTGACGGACCTGAACGGCGACGGCCGGCTCGACCTCGTGCTGGGCAACGACGGCAACCCGTACAACCGCGAGCACCGCTCGCTGGTGTACTGGAACACCGGCAGCGGCTTCTCCGCTTCCGCGACGAGCTTCCTGCCGCAGGGCTACTTCGGCGACTTCCGTATCGTGCACGACATCGCGGCGATGGACATCGATGGCGACGGCGACCAGGACCTGCTGCTGCTGTCGTCCGAATCGACGCCGAACACCGCCTATGCCGACGGCTGGTCGCTCGAGGTGGTGCGCAACGACGGCGGCAGCTTCGTCGACGCCACCCTCGATCACTTCAAGGCCGCCGACAGCCGCGAGGGCCTGCCCAACCAGGACAGCAACATCGGCGCCAGCCAGTTCATCCGCCTGATGGACGTGAACGGCGACGGCAGCAAGGACATCGTCGTCACCCAGTTCATGAACGACCTGCCGAGCGCGAATACGCCGATCGTCTGGACCAACGACGGCTTCGGCCACTTCGAGGTGGCGCTGCGCGCCGGCCAGTTGACCGCGCTGGCCAACGATCAGTATTTCGTCGGCCCCTTCAGCCTGCCGGTAGAGACGGCCAAGGGCTTGAGCTTCAGCGGCATCAACGTGTACCAGGGAACGGTGTACGCCAATACGGCGCTGGCGGTGAAGGCGCTGCCGCCGGCCGCCACCATCACCGCCACCGCGCGCAACGACGCCATCACCCAGAACGCGGCCAGCAACAGCATCGACGGCGGCGCCGGGCGCGACAAGGTGGTGTACACGAAAACCGCGGCCGGCTACCAGGTCACGATGAAGGACGGCGTCGCCACCGTGCGCGACCTGTCCGGCGCCGACGGCACCGATACCCTGGTCAACGTCGAGCGCGTGCAGTTCGGCGACACCGCGGTCGCGCTGGACATCGGCGGCACCGCCGGCCAGGCCTACCGCATCTACCAGGCCGCCTTCGCGCGCACCCCGGACCTGCCGGGCCTCGGCTACTGGCTGGCGATGATGGACAACGGCCAGTCGCTCGGCTCCGTCGCCAGCGGCTTCGTCACCTCGAAGGAATTCCGCGACGTGTACGGCGCCAGTCCGTCGAACCGCGAGATCGTCGAGAAGTTCTACCTGAACGTGCTGCAGCGCCCCGGCGAAAAGGCCGGCGTCGATTACTGGACCGAGGTCCTCGACAAGCACCAGGCCACGCTGGCCGACGTGCTGGCCGGCTTCAGCGAAAGCGGCGAGAACCAGGCCGCGCTGGTCGGTGTCATGGCCAACGGCGTCGCCTACACGCCTTACGGCTGATCGCTTGGCTCAGGCGGTGCCGCCGTTGGCGCGCAGCACCTGGCCATTGATCCAGCCGGATTCCTCGCTGACCAGGAAGGACACGATGCGCGCGATGTCGTCCGGCTCGCCCAGGCGTTCGAGCGGCGGCAGCTTGGCGAAGTGCTCGATCTGTTCCTGGGTCTTCCCGGAGAAGAACAGCTCGGTTGCCACCGGCCCCGGCGCCACCGTGTTGACGCGGATGCGGCGTCCGCGCAGCTCCTTGGCGAACACCCCCGACATCGCTTCCACCGCCGCCTTGCTGGCGCTGTAGATCGCGTAGCCGGGCAGCTTCATGGCCAGCACGGTGGTCGAGAAGTTGACGATGCGCCCGCCGTCGTTCAGGCGGCGCGCCGCTTCGCGCAGGGTGTTGAAGGTGCCCTGCACGTTGACGCCGAAGGTCTGGGCGAACAGCTCGTCCGAGGTTTCGGCCAGCGGCATCGTCTTGAGCACGCCCGCATTGTTGACGAGGACGTCGACCTTGCCCAGTTCGCGTTCGGTCGTGTCGAACAGCGCGCGCACCTCGTCCGCATTGGCGACGTCGGCCTTGACCGCGATCGCGCTGTGGCCGGTCGCGTGCAGGGTCGCCACCACGCGCTGGGCCTCGCCTTCGTTGCTGGCGTAGTTGACGACCACCTGGTAACCGTCCTCGGCCAGGCGCTGGGCGAGGGCGGCGCCGATGCCGCGCGAGGCGCCGGTGACGATGGCGACCGGTTTGCGATCCTGGTTCATGCTTCCTCCTGTGTGGTGAGTGGATGGATGCATGATGAACCATTATCCGAAAAAGATAATTAGCAGCTGGGAAGCAAGATTATTCCGCTTGCTTCAACAATGGCGTGGATGCGAAGGCGTCAGCACAGGCCCGCGGGACCCATCACGCAAGTGGTGGCCACGCGCCGCCGCTCGATGTACTCGGGCCGCGTCACCGTCGCCGGGTCTTCGGAGGGGCAGGAGCCTCCGCCGTTGCAGGCGAAAGCCTCCAGCTGCACCGTGCGCTTCAGCACCGCGGCGCCGGTGCTGTCTTCGCCTTCCTTGAAGGTGGTGGCCTTGCACAGCACCGTGACACGGAAACCGCTGTCGGCGACGAAGTCGGTCAGCGTCGTACTGGCAGCGCAATTGCCATTGCGCAGCTGGTAGAAGCCCCATTCGATGCCGCCGCGAGCAGCCAGGCTGGCGCGCGCGCCCAACAGCGAACTGTTGACCGTGGCCTGCTGGGTGTTCGACAGGCGCAGCAGGGCGACGCAGACCAGGGCCACCACGATCAACAGGACCACCGCGGCGATGTAGGCGAAGCCGGACTGGCGCGGGCGCGTCATGGCACGTTGCTCACGTGGGCGCCGAGGGTTAGCGCGCTCGATTCGCCGCCGTCGGCCAGGGTCAGCTGCAGCTGGACGAAGCCGCTCTGCTGGGTCGCGCCCTGGTTGGGAGAATATGTGAACTCGCACCTGGCCACGTTCGAGGCCAGCAGCGGCGAGTTGGCCGGGACGGCGCAGCTCTGGACTGCGGCGATGTTGCGGGTGACCCGGTACAGACTGCCCTGGCCCTTGCCGTCCACCAGCCCCGCACCGGTACAGACGTAGCTCACCGCCTGCTCGCCGCCCGGCACCACCACAAAGCGGCCGTCCTCGTAGCCGAAAGGGATGCGCGTGGCCGAGACCTTCAGGCGGTGCACGCCTTTCCAGGCATCGGCGCCGGTATGATCGGTCACTTCGATGATCGTGGAAACGTTGGTCTTGTTGTAGACGTCGCCCGGATTCAGGTTACCGATCACGACCAGGTCGTTCGCGGCCGGGCGCGTGGTGAAGGGCGTCATCACGTCGAACTCGGTGGCCGGCTTGTCGTAGTCGAGCGCGGCCTCGCCGCCTGCCTGGCTGACGTCCGGACCGGCGCGAAAGCGTCCGCCGTCGATGGTCGGCACCAGCTCGAGGCACTGGGCATTCGCCAGCCGCAGCGAGTTCGGCACCCCGGCGCGCACTTCGGTGACGATGCGGCGCAGCGCCGTATCCGCCTGGTCGGTCAGCGCGGCGCGCTTGCCTACCGCAAGGTAGCCTTGAATCGTCGGCCGCAGCTGCATCGCGAAGATCGCGCCGATGGCGCCGATCAGCACGATCACGATCACCAGCTCGACTAGGGTGACACCGCGCTGCCGGCCTACCATGGCTTGGTCCTCCATCCGTTGAGCGTCAGCTGCTCGGCGCCGTGGGTGACGGTCACCGTAACGCGCAGGGCGTCGGCCGCGGCAATGCCGCCGATTGCCACGTTGTTGACGCGCACGCTGACATTGTAGGTTCCGAGGCCGTCGATCACGTCGCCGTCCAGGTTGCGGATGCCGGTGCTGGTGTAGCCGGGCAGGGCATCGTCCGTGGTGTCGTAGTCGCGCACGTCGTTGAACTGGGCGCGGGTCGGCGCCGCCACCTCGTTGTCGGCGGCGTTGAAGGGCTTGAGCAGGACTTCCTCCATCATGCTCTCGCCGATGGCCAGCATCTGCTGGGTGACCACGGGATCGGCACTGGCGCGGTTGGCGCGCGTGAAGGCCGCCACCAGGCCACCCAGCGCGGCGCTGATGATGACGATCGCGATCACCAGCTCCACTAGGGTGACCCCGGCCATGCGCCTACTGGACATAGCCGGTGCTCCCTTCGAACACGATCGTCCGGCGCGGGTTGTTGTCCAGGCTGATCACCACGCTGCCGCGCATCGCGTTGCGGCCCGCGATATCGCTCGTAATCAGGCCGTTCGGCTGGAAGTACATGGTGTGGGCCGATGCCGCCACGCCGCCGGCGCTGGTGCTGTAATTGTCGCCGAGGGCGAGGCTGCAGGCGCCTTCGTTCGCCTTGGTCGCCTGGCGCAGGGTGACCGCGGTCGCCGCCACGCTCACGCACACCAGGCGGCGGTGCGCGACGGCGGTCTTCTGCGCGGTGCGCAGCGCGCTCACGACTTCGTCGCCGAAGGTGGCGGCGGCGAAGCTGTTGTCGCCCATGAGCCTGGGCACGCCGATGGCGGCCAGCACGCCGATCAAGACCATGACCATGATCAGCTCGACCATCGTGAAGCCGCGCGCATGCCGGGGAAAGTGCGTCAATTGAACACCTCGCGCACGTGGATGATGCGGCGGTTTTCCGGCGTGTAGACCCCGAAGGTGGCGCGTCCCGAGGGATCGCGCGCCATGGTGCCGCCGCAGCCGGTGACGACAGGGCGCAGCCACGGCTTGTTGGCGGCGTTGGTGGCCAGGCCGGTGCCGACGGTGTTGCCGATGCAGGTATTGTCTTGCAAGAAGCTGCCGAGGTTGACCGCGATCTCGACCGGACCGGGGCCACCCGCGCTCACGCTCAGGTTGAAGGCGGCCGCGCCGTTCACCAGCATCAAGGGGTCGGCAAAGGTGGCGGAGACCGCCATGCCGGAGACGGTCGGCTTGAGCGCGAATGCACCGCGCGGGATGGTGGTGAAGCCGTCGTCGCCATTGAGCAACCAGCTCTTGCCGGTCCAGTACTCGGCGGTGACGGGAATCGACAGGTTCGCCTTCAGGCCGCCGAAGCGGCTGCCGATGCGCAGGCGGCCGGTGCGGATCTGGGGAATGGCCGCTTCGGCGCCGGCGGGGGCCGAGGACACGACATCCGTGCCGGCAGGCTTTCCGTTGCTGGCACGCAGGCGGACCTGGGTGGGAGCGTTCGGCCACGTGTTAAAGGTGTACTTTGGCTTGACCGGAGTAGCACTGGACGTAACGCCGTTCTCGAACTGCGCCGCGGTAATGGCCGCATCGGCCAGCACGCCGGGCGCGGTGGCGAATGCGACGCCATCCTTGTCCACTGCTGTGAGGGTAAGGGCTTCGCTAAGCGCCAGGCTGTTCGTGTAGTTGAGCGTGACCGCGCCAGCCTTGTTCATCGCGCTTACCCTGAGCGGGAAAGGCTCGCCCGAGTAGTAGAAGCCTCGGGTATCCGCCAGCTCGACTTTGAAGTAGGCCGGGATGAAGGGGCCGACCTTGCCGCTGCAGCTTCCGGCAGCGGCAGTGTTTGTCGTGTTTGCGACTTTGAGGCCGGAGCCGAGAAAGTCGGTCAGACTGACCTTCAGGTCGATATGGCCGACGTCAGACCAAGTGGCTTTCAGCGCGGCGACGCCGTCGGTAAAAGCTGGCGAGGCCGGCGCAACGGTCCCCAGACTACCGCCCTGCTTGTGGCAGTCGACACCGAGTGCGACGGCATGATTGACCCCGCTCGCACTGTTCAGGTCTGCGGTGTCGAAATTCGGCGTGGTCGCGCCGGCAACGTTGCGCGCGGTGAGCTTGAGATCGAATTCAGCGCCGGCGCGGATAGTGCCGGTGGCCGGCTCGATCAGGAAGGAAGCGGGCGCGGTAACTATCTTGCCTTCGCCTTTGGCCACGCCCTTCTGGTTGTCGAGCAGCGCATTCAGGGTCACCTCGCCGGCGTCGGCGTACTTGACAGGCAACTGCGCGATGCCATTCATGTTGAACGAGGTGCTGATAGTCTTTGCTGCGGCGGTGGCGCCCGATGCGGCACACGACAGCGACTGGCCGCCCAGCGCCACCGGCAGCGTTCCGGTCTTCGGCTTGCTGTAGTTGCAGCTGTACTGAACGTCGTGGGCCACGCCCTGGAATGCGGCGATGCATGCGGTGTTGTCGTCGTTCGCCTTCACCGCCGCCACCATGGCGAGGATGTTGTCCGTGGCTGCCGGATGTGGAGAAACGGTCAGCTTGAGTTTGGCGCCGCCGGAAAAGTTCATCACGCAGCTGTTGCTGTTGTTGTCCGAGCGGTAGCAGGCCAGGCCGGTGTCGGGGGCTAGGGTCAACTCACTCAGGCCGAACGTTACCGCGCCCGCTGCGATGCGTGTCGCATTGACTACTACCGAGCCGGCGTTCTCGGCAATCGTGAACGCATCGCCGGTGCCGGTCAGTCTGCCCGAGACCGTCCCAGCGAAATGGGGCGCGGTGCAGGTCGCGTTGGCGCACGCGGTAACGGTGATCTTCTCCGGCAGGCAGGTGTCGCCCTGGCCGTCATGGGTGATCAGGAAATGGTGCGGCGTCTTGGGCGACGGGGCTTCACAGGTCGGTCCGTTGGTCTTGTTGACCGCGTAGCCGCTGTTGTTGGTCACGCAGTCACACTTGTTCTTGGCCGTGCCGTTCTTGCAGTAGATGATGCCGGAGACCCGGCCATGATATTCGAGCCGCGCCGTGTTCACGTAGGCCGAGCCGTCGATCAGGGCCTCGGACGATTCGAGGACCAGGCTGCCGGTATCGACGGTGCCGGTCACCGTGCTGCCGGAGGCCAGGCTGAACGACGTGGTGGCGGTGACGTTGCCGGTGATCTTCACGGGGGCCGAGGTGGTGATGATGGTGCCGCTGATGTCGCCCTTGATGGTGGCGTAGGAGCCGATGGCGATCGAGGTCTTGGACGTCAGGTTGCCGTTGATCGTGATCGCATCCGTCCCCAGGCTCATGTCGTTGGCCGTGATGTCGGCCGACAGCGACTGCTTCAGGTCGCCCATCGAGAACTTGCCGCCGACGTCGATGAAGCTGCCGTCCGCGACCTTCAGGTTGGGTGGATTGATGCCCTTGATGTCGAGGTTGCCCGTCACGACGAGCCTGGAGCCGGCCTGCATCGTCAGGCCCTGGTTGTAGGTGACGGTAACGCTGGTAGTGACCTTCAGGGTGTAGCCGGAGCCGATGACCACCGCATCGTCCCAGTCCAGGTAGGCCGGGTAAGGACAGGTATAGACCTTGTTCGACAGGGTGCAGGTGTCGACCGCGCCGCCGGCGAAGGTGTACACCGTGGCCTGCGCCATGCCGCTTCCCAGCAGTGTCGTCAGGAAGAAGGCGAACGCCGGCAGCCAGCGCGCCAATGCGCGGCGGCGGCGCAAGGCGCCGCCCGCGAACAGAAGGGCGAAGAAGGACGGAAAGGACACGGCTCGGCCTGCGTCAAAGCATCGATGTCCCGAAGTGTGCATCAGATACAGCATTGCAACAATGAATTTTTCACTGTAGCAATACTTTTATATGCACCAATGCAACAGTCTCGCGCTACCTCAGGCTGCGATCGCCGTCTCTTCCGTGCCGGCAATCGCCAGGTGGCGGTTCACCGCCGACAGCACCGCGCGGAACGAGGCCGTCACGATATTGCTGTCGATGCCGACCCCGAACAGGGTCTGGCCGCTGCCCACGCGCAGTTCGACGTAGCAGGCGGCGCGCGCGTCGGCGCCGCGGCCGATCGCATGCTCGTGGTAGTCCATCACGCGCACGTCCAGGCCGAGCGCGTTCACGAAGGCGTCGATCGGGCCGTTGCCGCGCCCCTCGAAGGCCTGCGGCGCGTGGTGGCGCGCCAGGTTCAGGGAAATCTGCACGCCCTGCGCGCTGTCTTCCACCATGCGGTGCGATACGTAATCGTAAGGCGTGCCTTGTTCCAGGTATTCGCGCGAGAACAGCGCGTGGATGTCGGCGGCGGCGACTTCGCGGCCGGTGGCGTCGGCCATGCGCTGCACCGCGCGTGAGAACTCGATCTGCAGGCGGCGCGGCAGCTCCAGGCCATACTCCTGCTGCAGCAGGTAGGCCATGCCGCCCTTGCCTGACTGGCTGTTGACGCGGATGACGGCGTCGTAGCTGCGTCCCAGGTCGGCCGGGTCGATCGGCAGGTAGGGCACTTCCCAGATCGCATCAGGTTTCTGCACCGCGAAGCCCTTCTTGATGGCGTCCTGGTGCGAGCCGGAGAAGGCAGTGAACACCAGGTCGCCCGCATACGGATGGCGCGGGTGCACCGGCAGCTGGTTGCATTCCTCCACCAGCTGGCGCACCGCGTCGATGTCCGAGAAGTCCAGGCCCGGGTCGATGCCCTGGGTGTAGAGGTTCATGGCGAGCGTCACCAGGTCGACGTTGCCGGTGCGTTCGCCATTGCCGAACAGGCAGCCCTCGACGCGGTCGGCGCCGGCCATCACCGCCAGCTCGGCCGCCGCCACCGCAGTGCCGCGGTCGTTGTGCGGGTGCACGCTGATGACGAGGGCTTCGCGCCGCTCGAGGTGGCGGCACATCCACTCGATCTGGTCGGCGTAGACGTTGGGCGTGCTGGCTTCCACGGTGGACGGCAGGTTGACGATCATCTTGTTCTCGATGGTCGGCTGCCACACGCTGCTGACGGCATCCACGATCTGCTTCGAGAAATCGAGCTCGGTGGTGGAGAAGGATTCGGGCGAGTATTCCAGGCCCCAGCGGGTCTGCGGATGGCCTGCTACCAGCTCCTTGATCAGCCGGGTGCCCTTGACGGCGATCTGCACGATCTCCTCGCGTTCCATGCCGAACACCACCCGGCGGAACACCGGCGCCACCGAGTTGTAGACGTGGACGATGGCCTGCTTCGCCCCGGCGGCAGCTTCCACCGTACGGCGGATCAGTTCGTCGCGCGCCTGGGTCAGCACGATGATGGTGACGTCGTCCGGAATGCGGTTCTCTTCTACCAGCATGCGCACGAAGTCGAAGTCGGTCTGCGAAGCCGAAGGGAAGCCGACCTCGATCTCCTTGATGCCGATCTTCACCAGCATCTCGAAGAAGCGCAGCTTCTTCTCCGGGCTCATCGGCTCGATCAGGGCCTGGTTACCGTCGCGCAGGTCGGTGCTCATCCAGATCGGCGGGCGGGTAATGCTGCGGCTCGGCCACTGGCGGTCAGCCAGCTGGACGGCAGGGAAAGGACGGTATTTGGCGGCGGGATTCTTCAACATTTCGTTTGCTCCTGATTGCGTGACACGACGGGCCCTGTGGGGGCGGTGGTGTGGCGGCAGGCTGCCGGGCGGGCCACGAACGCTAGGCCCGGCAACCGGTCGGTAGCTTTAGCAGCAGACGAAACTGGGCGCGCGAAGCTTCCGGCAGGGTAGCGCCGGTGGTGGAGAACGACTGGGAGTGGAACGGAATCTTGGACATCGGTGCAACTTTCCTTGACTGCTTGGGGACCGGCGGAGAGCCGGGACGTACGGCGTGGATTACGCGCGTAGTAGCAGGGCAGCCAGCGCTAGCGCGCCGGCGGCAGGTAGGGAAGTCGACAGATGCAGGTGGAAAGACATGCGATCCACTCTAAAAGAAGAGCGGATGGCGTGTCAAGCAAATATTTGTGCGGTGCGGAATACTTACAGGCGCTCCAGCAGCGCCGGCAGCTCCTTGATGAAGGCGTCGCGCACGCGCAGGCCGGCGCGGGCGCCGTTCTCACGTTTGGCATCCTGCACCAGGCGCACGAACACCACCGTGCGCTTGCCGTTGGTGGTCCAGCCCACCAGCCAGCCATGCGGCTGCATGCCCGGCTCCGAGCCGGTGCCGGTCTTGGCGTACAGGTCCCAGCCGTTGCGCAGCATCGGGTAGCGCATGATCGACGCGGTCATGTCGACCGCCTTGCGCGACACCGGCAGGGTGCGGGTGACCAGCTTACGCAGGAACACGGCCTGCTCGTCCGGCGAGATCTTCAATGAGCTGCTCAGCCAGGCCTGGCTCAGGCCGTCCGCCTTGCCCGGGTTGCCGGAGGCGTCGCGGTTGCCGTAGTCGAAGCGGTCGATGTACGACTGGAAGCGCTCGGCGCCCAGGCGCGTGATGAGCTGCTGCGAATACCAGACCACGGACAGCTTCATCCACGCGGCCGGATCGGTCGCGGTGCGCCATTCCGGCAGCCAGTCGACGTAGCCAGCGCGAAAAGGCAGCAGCGGGTTTTGCTCGTCCACCAGGATGCCGCTGTCGTAGCCCATCAGGCTGATCGCCACCTTGAAAGTCGAGGCCGGAGACACGCGCTGCTCGCACTGGCCGTCGCGCACCAGCGTCTTGCCAGTGTCGGCGTCCACCAGCAGGGTGCAGCGGATCGCGCCCTGGCCTGCAGCGGGAAGCGCCGCGCCAGCTAGCAGCGCCAGCGCCATCAGGGATTTCAAGTGCATCGAGCCTCCATCAAAAGATGCAGTATAGCAATTTTGCAACATTCGGCGCGCCGGCCAAACCGGGCCCTTTCTGCAGGGAAGCACCATAAGTGATATACTGGCGGTCTGTCGTCGAAGCAGCGCTTCCGACTTCCTCCCGGCCCCGCAGTTGAACGCACACCGCGCCGCCGCCCAAGCCTCCGCCACCGTCCTGCACCGCAGCGGTCCGCGCGCTTCCTTCTCTCCACCCTGGCCACGGTCAGGCCAGCACGAGCACCACTACCCACGCCGCCATGCTTTTCCGGGCGGTGCGACCGACGATTCAGCGACCCGCGCGCCGTGCGGGCCGTCATCCACGCATTAGGAGAATTAGCAATGGCCAAAGAAGAACTGATCGAAATGAACGGACTCGTGTCCGAAATCCTGCCTGAGATGCGTTTCCGCGTTAACCTCGAAAACGGTCACCAGCTGATCGCCTACACCTCGGGCCGCATGAAGAAGAACCACATCCGCATCATCGCGGGCGACCGCGTCACCCTCGAGATGTCGCCGTACGACCTGAACAAGGGCCGTATCACCTTCCGCCACATCGAGAACCGCGGTCCTTCGGGTCCGCGTCCGGCTCCGCGCCGCCGCTGATCCAGCTCAGCCTGCGCAATGCAGGCGCGCGCTTCCTGCAATGGAAGCGCGCATAATGGCTCCCTCATCCGACATGGGAGCAAGCGATGGACGCGTTCCTGGGTTTCCTGGCCGATGGCCTGACGAGCACATCCTTCCTGGGCATTGTCGCCTGGACGCTGCTCACCACCCACGTAACCATCGTCGCCGTCACCGTCTACCTGCACCGCCACCAGGCGCACCGCGCGCTCTCGCTGCATCCCATGGTGGCGCACTTCTTCCGTTTCTGGCTGTGGCTGACCACCGGCATGGTGACGCGCGAATGGGTCGCCATCCACCGCCGCCACCACGCCCACTGCGAACGTCCCGGTGACCCGCACAGCCCGCGCCAGGCGGGCCTCTCCACCGTGCTGCTGCGCGGGGCCGAGCTGTACCGCAGCGCCAGCCGCGACCTTGACTCCATCGCGCATTATTCCGCCGGCTGTCCGGACGACTGGATCGAACGCCGCTTGTACGGCCGCTTCAGCTGGCAGGGCGTGGGCCTGCTGCTCATCATCGACGTGGCGCTGTTCGGCATCGTCGGGCTGTCGGTCTGGGGCATCCAGATGCTGTGGATCCCGGTGCTGGCGGCGGGCGTCATCAACGGCGCCGGGCACGCCATCGGCTACCGCAACTTCGACTGCCAGGAAGCCGCGACCAATATCGTGCCGCTGGGCCTCCTGATCGGCGGCGAAGAGCTGCACAACAACCATCACACCTTCGTCACCTCGGCCAAGCTGTCCGTCAAATGGTACGAGTTCGACATCGGCTGGATGTACATCCGGCTGCTGCAGGCGCTCGGCCTGGCGCGGGCGCGGCCGCTGCCGGCGCCACCCGGCATCCGCTACCGCCATGCGCAGGTCGACGCCGCCACGCTGCGCGCCGTGCTGGCCAACCGTGCGCGCGTGATGGCGGCGCTGACCGCGCGCCTCAAGCCCGTGTGGCGGCGCGAGCTGCGCAGCCTCCCGCTGGCCGCGGGTCTCAACCGCAAGGCCGCGCTGCGCCTGCTGAGCCGCGATCCGGGCTACCTGGACGGGGATGAAGCGGGCCGGCTGGGCGGCCTGCTGGCGTCCAGCGACTACTTGCGCCGGGTGCAGGCCCTGCGCGAGCAGCTGGCCCAGCTGTGGCACCGTTCGCTGGCCAGCGAGGAGCAGCTGCTGGAGGCCTTGAGCGCCTGGTGCGCCAAGGCGGCGGCGGACAAGTGCGCCCACATGCGCGCGTTTGCGGCGGAGTTGCGGGGGTATGCGTAAGCGCCCGGTTCAACGGTGCTGGCAACAAGCATGATCGGCCTTACAATGTTGCTATCCTAAAAAGAGGTGAGCGACGATCCATGGCCCATATCCATCCTGCCGGCTGGCGCGAGATGTCCGTCACCGGTTCCGCCGCACGTGAAATCGAAACCCTGACGCTGCTCGAGAAGCGCCTGTCCGACACGCCCTACGAGATTTACCACGGCGTCCACTGGACCAATGTCGAACACGGCTTCTCGGCCTACGGCGACATCGACTTCATCATCGTGGCGCCGAACGGCAGGCTGCTCCTGATCGAACAGATTGCCGGCTTCCTCAACGAATCCAAGGACGGCCTGGTGAAGAACTACCAGGGCAAGCCGCGCAAGATCCGCCACCAGATCCTGCACACCATCGAGGGCTTCGCCAAGCGCTACCAGGGCGAGCTGTCGATCGACTACCTGCTGTACTGCCCCGACTACATCGTCAAGGACCCGCAGCAGGCCGGCATCGACCCCAGCCACATCATCGACGCCACCAACAAGGGCCGCCTGGGCGCGAAGATCCGCGAGATCCTGCCGCTCACCCCGCGCACCGAGGAGTTCGACCGCGTCACGCGCTACCTCGGCGACACCCTGAGCCTGCGCCCCGACCCGAGCTCGATGATCGGCTGCGCCACCAGCATGGTGACGCGCCTGTCCGGCGGCCTGGCCACCTGGGCGCGCCGGCTCGAGTTTTCACCTTTCCGCCTGCGCGTGATGGGCACCGCCGGCAGCGGCAAGACCCAGCTGGCGCTGGCCGAGTACACCGCCGCCATCGATGCCGGCCTGCGCCCGCTCTACGTCTGCTTCAACCGCCCGCTGGCCGACCATATCGAACGCCTGGTGCCCGCCGGGGGCCGGGTGGCCAACTTCCACGAGCTGTGCGACGCCTGGCTGCGCGCGCAGGGGAAGACGCCGGACTACGGCTCGCCCACCGTGTGGGCCGACATCGAGGGCGTGCTGGCCTCGGCCGACCTGCCCGAGACCTGGCAGTACGACGTCGTCATCGTCGACGAGGGCCAGGACTTCACGACCACCTGGCGCGACATCGTGCTGCGCATGCTGAAGGAGGGCGGGCGCGCGATCTGGCTGGAAGACCCGGACCAGAACCTGTATGGCAAGGAGATGGTGCCGCTGCCCGACTGGGTGGTGCTGCACTCGAACACCAACTACCGCAGCCCGCGCGAGGTGGTGCAGATGCTCGGGTCGATCGGCGCCGTCAGCCAGCCGGTGGAGGCGGGCAGCCCGTTCAAGGGCGCCGACATCGAAGAACTCACCTACCCGGAAGGCGACCTTGAGGCCATGCTGTCGCAGACCCGGCGCGCCGTCACCCTGTGCCTGGCCGCCGGCTTCGGGCGCACCGACATCGCGATCTGCTCCTTCCGCGGGCGCGAAAAATCGGCCATCCTCAAGCTCGATAAACTGAGCGACGCCCACACGCTGCGCTCCTTCACCGGCGCCTACGACCTGTTCGGCAACCCGGTATTCCGCGAGGGAGGATTGCTGGCCGAATCGGTGTACCGCTTCAAGGGCCAGTCGGCGCCGGCGCTGATCTTCACCGAGATCGATTTCGACGAGATGGATGAACCCACGCTGCGCAAACTCTTCGTGGGCATGACGCGCGCGCGCCTGAAGCTGGTGCTGGTGATGAGCGAGCGCGCCTCGGTGCAGTTCCTCGACCGCATGAGCGGCGGCGTGGACCTCAAGGTGTAAGGCTGGCGGCCAGCGCGCGGAATACGCCGTTCGCATGCCGCCCGCTCCCCGCTTCGTTGTAGCCGCCGGCCGTGATCACCACGACCAGATCGAGCGCGGGCACGACGAACAGGCGCTGCCCGCCGTTGCCGACAGCCGCATGCCAGCGGTGCCGGCCGCCCAGCGCCTCCACCGTCCCGCTCCACCACTGGTAACCGTACTGCAGGCCGTCGCCGGTCTCCACGCGCGGCGCCAGGGATTCGTCGATCCATGCCGCCGGCACGATCTGCCTGCCCTGCCATTGGCCGCGCTGCAGCACCAGCTGGCCGATCCTCAAAAGGTCGCGCGGGCGCATGCGCAGGCCGGCGAAGGCCATCGGACGGCCGCGCAGGTCGGTCTGCCATTCCCAATCCGTGATGCCGAGTGGCGCGAACAGCTTGTGACGGGCATATTCCGTCACGGGCATGCCGGTGCGCCGCGCCAGGATGTCGGCCAGCACCGCGGTGGCGCCGCCGTTGTAGTTGAAGCCGTTCGAGGCCGCCAGCGGCCGGTCGAACAGGTAGCGCGCCTGCGAGCTGCGCCAGTACAGGCCGGTCTCGTCGTTGCCCATCCCATAGCGAATTGGCTCTTCCCACGCCAGGCCGCTGGTCATGGTGAACAGCTGGCGCAGCGTGATCGCCCCGCGGCCCCCGGTCTTGAGGTCGGCCAGTTCCGGATACAGGTCGAGCACGGGCGTATCCAGGCCTGGCGTGCGCCCCTCAGCCTGTGCGATACCCCACAACAGGCTGGTGACGGACTTGCTGACCGAACGCAGGTCGTGGCGCGTGTCCGCATCGAACTGCACGGTGCGCGCGAACAGCGACCAGATCGAGCGGTCCTTGCCCGCGTAGTAGCGCTCCACGACGAGGGCACCGTGGCGCATGACGAGGATCGCATGCACGTTGGCGCCGTCGCTTAGCGACGCATCCAGCACCCGGCACAGCGCCTGCGGCGCAAAGCCCGCCGCCGCGATGGAGGCCGTGTCGCAGGCCGGCATCGGCGCGGACCACACTGCGGGAGCGGCCAGCGCCAGCGCGAGGAAGCACGCACGCATGCGTGCAATGGGCGAATCCGGTAGCGTCTTCATGTGGGCCTCCGTGGTTGCGAGCTGCGGCTATTGGAGCACGCCGGTTTCAAGACCGACACCGGGAATGGAGCGAAGTCAGGCAATGCGTGTGTGAACCGGCCCCGTTTGCGGATGAGATGCGCATGAGCGCTTCGCGCGGAAGAACTCCCAGGCCGCTTCCGCCACCTCCAGGTCGGCGTTCTGCAGGCCGGTCAGCCAGTTGATGAAGCGCGGGTAGCGCTTCAGCCGGCTCGGCTCCGCGTGGCCGGCGCCGTCGATGCGGTACAGGCCCACCTGCATGCCGCTTGGGTCCTGCCCCCACATGCTGCGGGTGACGCTGGTGCGGCCGCGCGGGTCGCTTGGAGCGACCCGCACGACCTCCGGCGTATCGGGCAGCCCGGCCAGTTCACGCCAGGCGCGCACGCTGTCTTCGATGCCACGCACCGGTTCGATGAACCAGGGCGCGTACCGGTGCTTGCCGCCGTGGTAGGGGATCAGCGGGTCCGCCGTGCAGCCGAACACCAGCGCGGGCAGCGGCGTGGTGGGCTCCGGGCAGCGGCCGGGCGGTGGCATCCCCGCCAGCACCACCGAGAACGCCGCCAGCCGCTGCGGGATCTCGGCGGCCGCGCGATAGGCCATCCAGCCGCCGCGCGAGACGCCGATCAGGTAGACGCGGCCAGGGTCGACATCGTGGTGGGCAAGCGCGTGGTCGATCAGTGCCCCGATGAAGCCGACGTCGTCCTTGCGGGCCACGCGCTCACTCGCCGCGAAGCAGTCGCTCCAGCCGCCCTTGCCGGCATCCGGCGCGATCACCACCAGGCCGTCGCGCGCCGCGATCTCGAGAAACACGGACAGCGGCGACGGCGGAAAGGCCTGGCCCAACACCTGCTGCGCCGACGCGCCGGCGCCGTGCAGAATCACGACCAGCGGCCGTCCGCCGGGGCTGGAACCTGGCGGCGCCGCAACCAGGTAGCGGCGCGCGCCTTCCGGACGCGCCAGCGTGGCAGCCACGGGCACGAGGCCAGGACGCATGCTGTCGCTGCTGCCGCGCAGGACGGCATCGAGGTGTGCTTTGACGCTGGCATAACCGGGCATGGACAGGGTTCGCTTGTTTGAATTGGCGATATTGAACCACACCACTTTCTCAAGCGGATAGAAAGCGGCGAGAAGATGCAGGATGCATGCGTGAAGCTTGATTCATGCTGAGAGCATGGACATCGCGCCGGTCCGGGCGCTGCTTCCGTGCTAGCATTTTGCCCATTGCAGCCTGGAGATAACGATGAAACGACCGGTTCTTGGCACGTCCGCGCGCCCGCGCCTCAAGCTCTTCGGCGCATCGGCACTGATGCTGCTGCTGACGGCCTGCGGCGACCATCCGCCCAAGGACGACGACGAGGAACAGCCGCCGCCGCCCGCGCAGCAAGCCATCACCATCGTCGCCGGCAGCGCCACGGATGCAGGCAGCGCCAACGGCAGCGGCACGGCGGCGCGCTTCAACACCCCCAGCGGCATCGCCATCGACTCCGCCGGCAACCTGTACGTGGCCGACTCCGGCAACGATTTGATCCGCAAGATCACGCCGGCGGGCGCCGTCACCACCCTGGCCGGTGCCGTCAATTCGAACCAGTACGTCGACGGCGCGGGCGACCGTGCCCGCTTCGTCGAACCGCTGGCGCTGGCGATCGACAGCAACGGCACCCTGTACGTCACGGACGACATGCGCATCCGCAGCGTCGCAAGCAACGGCCAGGTCGGCACGTATGCGACCATCCCGGTGGGCAGCAACGTCACCGCGGCCAGCATGCCGGCGGTCAAACCGAAAGGAATCGCGGTCGATCCGCGCGGCCAGTTGCTGGTGACCAACGGCCTGAGCACGCGCCGCTTCGCGGGCGGCACCGTCATGCTGGAAGGGCCGGAAGTGGCCCAGGACCTGATGGGCACGCGCAACCCGGAGGCGCGCGGTGTCGCGACGGACAGCAGCAGCAACGTTTACGTGTTCGACCTGCAGCGCACCATCAGCCGCACCAACAGCGCCACGATCGCCACGATGAACGTCCTGAACCGGCTGGCCGGTTCGCCGAACGCGCGCGGTGCAGCCAACGGCAGCGCCAGTGCGGCCAGTTTCGAAGAGGTGGTGGCCCTGACGGTGGACCCGCAGGGCAATGTCTACGCGGCCGACGCGGTCAACAACCTGGTGCGCAGGATCACGCCGGCGGGCGTGGTGTCAACGGTGGCCGGCACCGCGCGCAGCGCCACGCTGCAGGCCGGGAACCTGCCCGGCACGCTGGCGCCGCTGCGCGGCATTACCAATGACGGCAAGGGCAACCTCTACGCGACCTCGGGCAACGCGGTCATCAAGATCAAGCTGCCCTGAGCCAGGGCAGGATCAGTGGCCGATGGCGGCAGTGGCGACGCCCTGCGCCACGCTGCTCTTGCTGGTGGTGGTAGTGAGCGCGAACAGTGGCTTGCGCTCGGACTTATCCGTGCTCCACTCGTAGGCAACGGTGCTCTTGACGCCGTCCGGTCCCTTGTCCGAGGTATTGCGCTTGCGCTCGGCGCGGAAGGGTTCAGGCGCCTTGCCCACCACCTTCTCGAACATCGCCTGGGCCGTCGCGGCCGGCACCGTCTTGGCGTACAGCGCGCACAGGTTCTTGTCCGAATGGACCACCAGCACGAACTGCCCGTGCTTGCTCGGCACCGACCAGGCGCCGCCCTTGGCGCCCTGCAGGAACATCGCCGCCGCCTCCGCGGGGAGCTGCGGCAGGGGCGCGAGCTGCTTGCGCAGGCCGTCGAAGTCGTGCAGGTACTTCAGGCAGTGCGAGGAATAGATGTCCATGAAGGCCGCGGCCTGCTGTTCGGGCGCGGCGAGTGCGATAGTAGAAACCAAAATCCCTCCGAGTGTGGTGGCGGCTCGATGAAGAAGTCGCATCGGTGCGTGCTCCGGCTGGTTGCTGATGGGTCTTACTATAGCAACTCAGCCTGGAAAACCGGGCTTGCCTCAGGCAAACGTACGCGAGGGGACGGACATGGCACGCAGGTATATGAAGCAGGATGTTCCACTGGAAAAGATTCGGCGCTATCTGGAGCCGGGGCCGATCGTGCTCGTCAGTTCAAGCTGGGAAGGGGAGCGCAACATCATGACCATGGGCTGGCACATGGTCATGGAGTTTTCACCCTCGCTCGTGGGCTGTGTGATTGCATCGAGTAACCACAGTTTCGAGCTGGTGCGGCAAAGCCGCCAGTGCGTGATCAATCTGCCGACGACGGCGCTGCTGGATGCGGTGGTCGGCATCGGCACCACGTCCGGCAGCGAGATCGACAAGTTCGAGCGCTTCGACCTGACGCCGGAGACGATGGAAGGCGTCGATGCGCCGGCCATTCGCGAATGCCATGCGCACTTCGCCTGCCGGCTGCACGACGACAGCCTGGTGGACAAGTACAACTTCTTCATCTGGGAAGTGATCGCCGCGCGGGCGGCAAGGACGCCGAAGCATCCGGAGACGCTTCACTACACCGGCGACGGGGTGTTCATGGTGGCGGGGAAGGTGGTCAGCCGCCGCTCGGCGGCTTTGCTTTCTATGGAGCCCCGATAGTTAAGCGCCCGTAACCCAGCTGCATAAGAAAGTCCTATTTTGAGGTCATAGAACAACACGAAGTTTTAGCACCCACGACTGCGTGTAGAATCTGTTCAATATCTTTAGTGCAACAGTAGCGAACCTGAGCTATTGATTGCCTAGCTGAGTGAGGACAGGCGATACATGGAAACGATTGTAAAAAGCGATGCAGAAAATGATGAACAACGTGCGGATCCAATTGAACTTGCTCGCGCATTCGTTAAATCTACAGTGCAGATCCCGGCATTGAACAGCGCACTATCACAAGAAATAAAAAATAAGATCAAACATTCAGATCAGTGGCTAGATCGGTTCACTCGTGTCGGGGATTTGCTCTACTATCTGCAGCGCTTCAATGCGGCAAAGAATGATCCAATCTATCAGGAAATCAAGAAGCACGGATTGGAGACATTCGAGGATATCGTCGGAAAATTTGAGGAAAGATTCCAGCCTTGGGCGAACGATTGCTTGAAAATCAGCGACTTTGTGATCGGGCAGCAATATCCTGTTCATGACATTTTAATACTGGCTCGAAATTATGATACCCGAGCGGGAGGCATGTTTGTACTGGAGGCAAATGATGAGCCCGTTGCAGTCATTATTAAGGCCACTTTGTCCGAAGGACGTTATCCAAATGAGTGGATTCAGAGCGGTGAGATTCTGAAATATTATCTCAAAAGTATTTCTGGTAAGTTCGGTCTGCACTTTAAGCCGAATAAGGCGATTAAGGATAACCCAGATATTCCGGTTGTTACCTTTACGCGAGATTCTGAGACTGCTCCATTTATCTTCCGTGGCGTATTTAATTATGTTGATCTCGTAGAGGAAGATGAAGGTAGAAAGGCATTCAAACTCCGGAGGGTCAGTGAAGTATCAAATGCGACTGTAATGAGCTTTGAACAAGTCCAGGAAAAATTGGAGAAGGGTGTTCGGAAATCTAAAGAGAGAACACGCAGTGAAAGGCTAAAGCGTCTTGCCACGGCGCCGAAGCGCCCGATTTCTTATTCGGTCAAAACTACCGCATTTTTGAGAAATCCGGACGTCATTGCAGAGGTGCTGTATCGAGCGCAAGGAATTTGCGAAAGCTGTGTCAAACCAGCTCCATTTTTGCGTAGCTCAAATGAAGAGCCGTATTTGGAAGTGCACCATCGACTGCCGTTATCGCAGGGTGGTGAGGATACAATTGAAAACGCTATTGCTCTTTGCCCAAACTGCCACAGAGAGAGACACTTTGGTTCGTTGTATGCGATGAAAGCTACCACCTCGACTCATGGGGGGAAAGTTTCACTTAATCAGGTGGGAATGTCACTGATGCATACGAAGATCGCAATCGCTGAAGATTAATTCAGTTAGTGTTCACTGGCCTAATGCAATAAGATTTGTCGCACGTGGTCTTGAAGAGCGATGTCATTAGACTGAAAATATCTTACACATTGGGAACAGTGATTTGATACGATCGTGGAATGATCACTATCACTGCTAATAAAGTTGTACCACAACGCATCCGTCGCCGTCAGGCCTTAGCACTCGTGCTGCTGGTCGTAACTGGTGTCATCAACTATCTTGATCGGGCCACTCTTGCGGTCGCCAACGAGTTCATTCGCGCCGACCTTGATCTTTCGCTCAGCCAAATGGGGGTGTTGCTCTCAGCGTTCTCCTGGAGCTACGCGCTATGCCAGCTTCCAGTTGGGGCGCTTGTCGACAAGATCGGTCCACGCTGGCTGCTTGGCGCGGGTCTGGTGCTGTGGTCGCTGGCGCAAACTGCAGGCGGCCTGGTGTCGAGCTTCGGCTGGTTTGTATTGGCGCGGATCGTGCTCGGTATCGGTGAGGCGCCGCAATTCCCGGCGGCGGCACGGGTCGTCAGCAACTGGTTTCCGCTGCGGGCGCGCGGGACGCCCACCGGCATCTATAACTCCGCGTCGCCACTCGGATTTGCGCTCGCGCCCTTGTGCTTGTCACCCTTGATTGCCGCAACCAGCTGGCACTGGGCTTTCTTCGTCACGGGCGCGCTGGGCGTCGTCGCGGCCGTAGTCTGGGTCATGCTGTATCGCGATCCGGTACGGGAGGAATTGTCGGAAGCCGAACGCGCTTACCTGGATGAAGGCCAGAGTCTCGAAGCCGCTCCGAAGGCGGGATTCGCATCGTGGCGTGCACTTTTCCGCCACCGCGCTACCTGGGGCATGCTGCTTGGCTTCTTTGGCTCGGTCTACCTGAACTGGGTCTTCCTGACCTGGCTGCCCGGTTACCTGCGCACCGAGCGCCACATGGACGTGGCCTACGTCGGCATTGCAGCCACGATTCCCTTCGTGTGCGGATTTGCCGGCGCCCTGGTGGCAGGCTGGGCTTCCGACCGGATCACCCGGCACGCTTCATCTGCCGTGACCGGTCGCCGGACGGCGGTGGTGCTGGCTATGCTGGGCATGGTGGCGTTCACGATTCCAGCGGCGCTGGTCGAGAGCAATACCGCAGCCATCGCCTGCATCTCGGTCGTCATCTTCCTCGCCAACGCGGCATCGGCCTGTTCGTGGTCGCTCGCCACTGCGGTGGCGCCGCGCAGCCGCGTTGCCTCACTTGGCGCGATCCAGAACTTTGGCGGGTTTATTGGCGGAGCCTTGGCGCCGATCTTCACCGGGTACATCGCGCAAAGCTGGTCCTTCGTGCCAGCCTTGCTGACTGGCGCGGGCATCGCTTTCCTTGGGGCGATGTCATATCAGTTCCTGGTTGTTCGCCCAATCCCTGAGCACGAGTAAGCTCATGCTACACGGAGCGCTAGGCGGTTCCGAATGTTGACGCTTTAGGCACTGTTGGCAAGACTGTGTTCAAACGCAACGTGCTCCATACAAGGCTCATCTTTAATAGTGAGTCTCGTTAATGGAGCGAGCATGACTAAAAAGCCGACGGACGGCCGAGACAAAAAGGCTGCGCCAGGACCAAGCTTGGAACTCAGCGGACGTGATTGGGTTTCCCGATATCGCGGATCGGAAGATCTTCAAGATCTGCGGCTGCCGTTTCGAGACCACGCGGAAGCGTTCATTGACGCCTTACGTGCCGCTGGGGCGACGGTGACTATCAACGCGACTTTCCGGCCCCCGAAGCGTGCTTACTTGATGCATTGGTCGTGGAAGATCAATAAGAGTCGCATCTCTGCAAAAAATGTACCTGCGATGGATGGGGTACCCATATCGTGGGAACACTGTGATCGGGATGGTGAATACTCGGACGCCGACTCTGTTGCAGCGGCGCGATATGGTCCGGGGATTTGACATGGTGCGGCTGGGTGTCGCACCCTCACTCCGATCGCGGCACACCGTTGGATGCGGCATCGATATGAGCATTAACTGGTCTGGAGACCTGCTGATACGCGATGCATACGGCGAACTCATCGATATCGACAGGTTGCCGCGCACAGGCATGAACCGTGAGCTTCATCGTGTGGGTGCAAGCTACGGCGTCATCAAGTACAACCGCAATGGTCGTGATGACGCACATTGGTCCGACACGGGAGCATAACGATGCGAACTACAACCAAAACAGTGGTTGCCGCCTTTCTGTTTAGTCTTGGTTCGGTGAGCGCGGCGGAACCCAAGCTTCCCGCCGATGTTGCCAAGTATGTGAAACAGCGTGACGGATGTGAGCATTTCCGAGGGGAGTTCCCGGACCCGCCAGACGAAAAGCGCATGCGGGAAGTCGAACGGGAAATCCGAAAGCTCTGCACCGGAACCGACAAGAAGCTTGCGCAGCTGAAGCGCAAGTATGCAAAGAATCAAGCAGTGCTGAAACGTCTGAGCGAGTATGAGGAAGACATCGAGTAGTTCGTGCTGATAGAGCATACAAATAAAAACGGCCTCACGAAGAGGCCGTTTGCTTTGAAACGCAGAGCGCTTAGACGTCGATGTTCCCCGCCTGCAGCGCATTGCTCTCAATGAAGTTACGTCGCGGTTCCACTTCGTCACCCATCAGCGTGGTAAAGATCTGGTCCGCCGCAATCGCGTCTTCGATCTGCACCTTCAGCAGGCGGCGCACGGTCGGGTCCATCGTGGTTTCCCACAGCTGTTCCGGATTCATCTCGCCCAGACCCTTGTAGCGCTGCTTGCTCACGCCGCGTTCCGCTTCTTCGCGCAGCCAGATCATGGCTTCGTGGAAGCCGCGCACCGCGAACTCCTTCATCTTGTCGCCTTCGCCGCGGCGGATGATGGCGCCTTCGCCGATCAGGCCCTGGAAGGTGGCGGCCGCGTTGGCCAGCACGGCGTAATCATTGCTCAGCACGAAGTCGGCGTCGATCGAGGTGACGTTCACGTTACCGTGGCGCATGCGCTCGATGCGCAGCGAGTGCTTCTCGGACAGCTCGTCCGAACGCACGACCACTTTCACGGCCGGATCCTTGATCGCCGCTTCCATCGCCTTGGCCGATTCTTCCGCCTTCTCCAGGGTGCTCATGTCCAGCGTGACGCCGCCGGTAATCGCGGTCAGCGCGGCGCGGTCGATCACGCGGGTCAGGCGCATCATGATGGCGTTCGACAGGTTGTACTGGCGCACCAGCTCGCTCAGCGCTTCGCCGGAGATCGGGTCGGCGCCTTCGCGCGGAATCAGCGAGGCGGCGTTCAGCGCGAACGTCATCATGTAGCTGGCTTCCTCAACGTCGTCCTTCAGGTAGCGCTCGTCGCGGCCGGCCTTCACTTTGTACAGCGGCGGCTGCGCGATGTAGATGTGGCCGCGCTCCACCAGCTGCGGCATCTGGCGGTAGAACAGGGTCAGCAGCAGGGTGCGGATGTGGGCGCCGTCGACGTCCGCGTCGGTCATGATGATGATGCGGTGGTAGCGCAGCTTGTCGACGTTGAATTCGTCCGGGCCGATCGAGGTGCCGAGGGTCGCGATCAGTGTGGTGATCTGCTCCGACGACAGCATCTTCTCGAAACGCGCCTTTTCCACGTTCAGCACCTTGCCGCGCAGCGGCAGGATGGCCTGGAACTTGCGGTCGCGGCCCTGCTTGGCGGAGCCGCCTGCCGAGTCACCCTCGACGATGTACAGCTCGGCCAGCGCCGGGTCGCGTTCCTGGCAGTCGGCCAGCTTCGAGGACAGGCCCAGGCCGTCCATGATGCCCTTGCGGCGGGTCAGGTCGCGCGCCTTGCGCGCCGCTTCACGGGCACGGGCGGCTTCCACGATCTTGCCGCAGATGATCTTGGCGTCGTTCGGCTTCTCCATCAGGAAGTCGGTCAGCGTCTTGGCCACGATCTCTTCCACCGGGCCGCGCACTTCCGACGACACGAGTTTGTCCTTGGTCTGCGACGAGAACTTCGGCTCCGGCACCTTCACCGACAGCACGCAGGTCAGGCCTTCGCGCATGTCGTCGCCCGAGATCTCGACCTTCGCCTTCTTGGCGAAGTCGTTCTCGTCGATGTACTTGTTGATCACGCGCGTCATCGCCGCACGCAGGCCGGTCAGGTGGGTGCCGCCGTCGCGCTGCGGGATGTTGTTGGTGAAGCACAGCACCTGCTCGTTGTAGGCGTCGTTCCACTGCATCGACACGTCCACCGAAATGTTGGTGCCCTGGTCGGATACGCGGTCGCCGGTTGCCTGGAACACGGTCGGGTGCAGGACGGTCTTGGCCTTGTTGATGTACTCGACGAAACCGCGGGTGCCGCCTTCGAAGGCGAACACTTCTTCCTTGCCGGTGCGGTGGTCGCTCAGCTTGATGTTGACGCCGTTGTTCAGGAACGAGAGCTCGCGGATGCGCTTGCTCAGGATCTCGTAGTGGAACTCGACGTGCGTGAAGATTTCCTCGTCGGCCCAGAAGTGCACTTCGGTGCCGCGCTTGTCGGTGTCGCCGAGGACCTTCATCGGCGAGACTTCGACGCCGTCGACGACCTCGATGATGCGGTCGATCGGCACGCCGCGTACGAATTCGAGCTGGTGGACCTTGCCCTTCTGGCGCACGGTCACGCGCAGCAGCTTGGACAGGGCGTTCACGCAGGAGACGCCGACGCCGTGCAGGCCGCCGGACACCTTGTACGAGTTCTGGTTGAACTTGCCGCCGGCGTGCAGTTCGGTCAGGGCGATCTCGGTCGCCGAGCGCTTCGGCTCGTGCTTGTCGTCCATCTTGACGCCGGTCGGGATGCCGCGGCCGTTGTCGGTGATCGAGATCGAGTTGTCGGAGTGGATGGTGACGTGGATCTCGGTGCAGTAGCCGGCCAGGGCTTCGTCGATCGAGTTGTCGAGCACCTCGAACACCAGGTGGTGCAGGCCGGTGCCGTCCGAGGTGTCGCCAATGTACATGCCCGGGCGCTTGCGCACCGCTTCCAGGCCTTCCAGGATCTGGATCGAGGACGCGCCGTATTCGTCCGCCTTCGGGGCGGGAGTCATTTCTGGTTGGGTATTCTCGGACATGGACTGCTTTCTATATAACGGGTAATTCAGGGACTGCTTGATTGCCAGGCTGCTTCGCCTTTTACCAGCAGCCCCTGAACCGTCATCCCGGCCTGCGCCGGGACGACGGGTTGAGGCTAATTCCTATCTCGGGCGTGTCGGCTGCTCGCTGATTAGATCCGCATCGGCATGACGACGTACTTGAAGTCGCCATTCTCGGGAATCGAGATCAGCGCCGACGAATTCGAATCGCCCAGCGCGATGTTCACCTGGTCGCACTTGAGATTGTTCAGCACGTCGAGCAGGTAGGTCACGTTGAAGCCGATGTCGATGGTGTCGCCGCCGTAGTCGATCTCGAGTTCTTCGACCGCCTCTTCCTGGTCGGCGTTGGTCGAGCTGATCTTCATGACGCCCGGCTCGATGATGCAGCGCACGCCCTTGAACTTATCGCTGGTCATGATGGCGGCGCGCTGCAGCGAACGCAGCAGCTCGTCGCGGCCGATGGTGAACTCGTTCTTGTAACCCTTCGGGATCACGCGGGTGTAGTCAGGGAACTTGCCCTCAACCAGCTTCGAGACCAGCTCGATGTCGGCGAAGGTCAGCTTCACCTGCGAGGCGGCGATATCGAGACGCACTTCCTCGTCGCTTTCTTCCAGCAGGCGCTGCAGTTCGATGATGGTCTTGCGCGGGATGATCACTTCCTGGCGCTCGAAGGACTGCTCGGTCTCCACCTGGCAGAAGGCCAGGCGGTGGCCGTCGGTCGCCACGGCGATGATGTTCTGGCCGTCCAGCACCAGCAGCAGGCCGTTCAGGTAATAGCGGATATCCTGCTGGGCCATCGAGAAGTGCACCATGTTGAACAGGTGCTTCAGCGTCTTCTGCGGCAGGGTGACGGTGGCGTTGTAGCTGTCGGCCACCGACACGGTCGGGAATTCTTCCGCGGCCAGGGTCTGCAGGGCGAAGCGCGACTTGCCGCTCTGGACGGCCAGGCGCTTGTTCTGCAGGGTCATGGTGACGTCGCCCGATTCTGGCAGCGCGCGCAGGATGTCCAGCAGCTTGCGCGCCGCCACCGTGGTGCCGGTCACGTCGTCGCCCGAACCGATGTTCGCGAGCGTGGTGATCTGGACTTCGGTGTCGGTCGAGAGGAACGAGACGCTTTCGCCGTCCTTGCGAATGAGGATATTGGCCAGAATCGGCATAGTGTGCCGACGCTCGACAATACCGCTCACGATCTGCAGTGGCCGGAGAAGCGTGTCTCGGGTGGTTTTGACCAGTTGCATAGATATCCTCAGTTAATAATTATTAATGGTCTTATTGCTCTAACACTATTTTGCCAATTGCCGGGGATTAACACAAACTCCCCCGAATATTGGGCCGAATCCCGGTTTTCGTAGGGTGGGCGGGTTTCCCGCCCACGCGGTCAGCCTTTCAGCGTCTGCTCCAACACATGCAGCTCATGGTTGCACTCGGCATTCTTCTGGCGGTCCTGCGCGATCTTGCGCACCGCATGCAGCACGGTGGTGTGATCGCGCCCGCCGAACAGCTCGCCGATCTCCGGCAGGCTCTTCTGGGTCAGCTCCTTGGCCAGGTACATCGCGATCTGGCGCGGGCGGGCGATGTTCGCCGGGCGGCGCTTGGAATACATGTCCGCCACCTTGATGTTGAAGAAGTCCGCCACCGTCTTCTGGATGTTCTCCACCGAGATCTGGCGGTTCTGCACCGACAGCAGATCCTTGAGGGCTTCCTTCACCACGTCGATGGTGATGTCCTTGCCGTGGAAGCGCGAGTAGGCCAGGATCTTGCGCAGCGCGCCTTCCAGCTCGCGCACGTTCGAGCGCAAATGTTTCGCTACGAAGAAGGCCACGTCGTCCGACAGGGTCACGCTTTCCGACTGCGCCTTCTTGAGCAGGATCGCCACGCGCATTTCCAGCTCCGGCGGCTCGATCGCCACCGTCAGGCCGGAGTCGAAGCGCGAGATCAGGCGGTCGTCCATACCGGTGATCTCCTTCGGATAGGTATCCGAAGTGATGATGATCTGCTTCTTGGCCGCGATCAGCGCCTCGAACGCATAGAAGAACTCTTCCTGCGTGCGGCTCTTGCCGCCGAAGAACTGGATATCGTCGATCAGCAGCATGTCGAGCGAATGGTAGTAATGCTTGAAGTCGTCGAAGCCCTTGCGCTGGTAGGCGGTGACGACGTCGCGCACGTACTGCTCGGCGTGGATGTAGCGGATGCGCGCGTTCGGGTTGTCGGCCATGACCTGGTTGCCGATCGCATGGATCAGGTGGGTCTTACCGAGGCCGACGCCGCCGTAGAAGAACAGCGGGTTGTACGAGACGCCCGGGTTATTGGCAACCTGGATCGCGGCGGCGCGCGCCAGCTGGTTGGCCTTACCGGTCACGAAGCTGTCGAAAGTCAGGTCCGTGTTGATGCGGCTCTGCTCGCGCTTGGGCGAGTTGGCGATGTTCACGTTGCCCTGGCTCGGAGACGGTTCGGCAGGGCGGGGCGCATTGAAATCAGGCGCCGCGCCGCCTTCGCCGGCGCCGGCCGTGGCGGGACCCGCCGGCTTCTTGGCCGGGCTGTTCTTCGGGTCGAGCACGAACTGCACCTCGACCGGGGCTTCCCAGTACTGGCAGGCGAGCTCGGTGATGCGGGTGGCGAACTGCGTCTTGACCCAGTCGAGCTTGAACCGGTTCGGTGCGGCGATGCGCAGCTTGCCGTCCTCGTAATCGAGGACGACCAGCGATTTGATCCACGCACTGTATTGCTGCGGCGTCAGCTCGAGTTCCAGTTGCGCGGAACAGGTCTGCCAAAAATTTTCCATACTTCGCTAATTGATACGTAACACGCTATTTTACCTGTCTCTGCCAAAGTTATCCACAGGCCACTTCGAAAAACCTGCTGCGCGTTGCACTGGCGGTTTGCGATGCTCGCTGTACTCCTCGTACAGCTGCGCTTCTCAACCACCATTGCTGCCGCTCGCGACGGTTTTTCGAAGTGTCCCGAGGGTTGGGCCCATAATTTTCAACCGAAACCGCATGACGCAGGCTCATCAGGAAACAACAGCATTCTTGACAGCTGGACTGCAAATCGTGTCTAATTCAGGGTTCCCCGTCCGTGCGCCATATCAAGCTGACATCGTCGGCACAAGGTTGTCCGGGCGAAAACGAGTATCCCTGTGGCGTGACGCTGGCTTAACCATCTGCGAACTGTCATTGGCGACGAATCCTGACACGACGTCAGACCCGATTTTGCACTTACTTTTGCTTTAAGCGAGACCACCATGAAACGTACTTACCAACCTTCCGTCGTCCGTCGCAAGCGTACGCACGGCTTCCGCGCACGTATGGCTACCCGTGGTGGCCGTCAAGTCCTGAACGCCCGCCGCGCCAAGGGCCGCAAGCGCCTGGCTGTCTAAGTTCCTTAGACCAGCAGATCGACGCGGTCGGCCATGACAGGCGAGGGTTCGCACGACTTCGCGCGCGTTCGGCGTATCGTTAAAACGGATGAGTTTTCATCCGTTTTTCGTTTGCGGCCGACGCAAAAATCCGCGCATTTCGTGCTCTACACCCGACCATCGACCTTGCCGCACGCGCGGCTGGGCGTCGTCGCGGCCAAGCGCTTCGCACCGCGCGCCGTCACCCGCAATACGATCAAGCGCGTCACGCGCGAAGTATTCCGCACCAACCAGCTCCAGCCGGTCGATTGCATCGTGCGCCTGTCGCGCCCGGTCAACGGCAAGGACGGGCCGGCCACCACGCGCGCCCTGAAAAAAGAGCTGCGCGCCGAGCTCACGCGCCTGTTCGCTTCGCAGCGACCACGCCGCCCTGCGCCGCCCTCACCATGAAGACGCTGCTGGTCTGGTTCCTTCGCGGCTACCAGCTGCTGCTGTCCCCGCTCCTCGGGCAGAAATGCCGTTTCTACCCGACCTGCTCCAACTATGCGATCGAAGCGCTGCGCGTCCATGGCGCCGCACGCGGTTCGCTGCTGGCTGCGCGCCGTGTGTGCCGCTGCCATCCGTGGAACCCGGGCGGCGTCGACTTCGTCCCGCCGGCCGCGGACCAGCACAAGCAACCTCCACCAGCCGCTCGCGGTTGTAACCACTCCTGACTAGACTCCAATGGAACTCAATAAACGTACCGTCCTGTGGATCGTGTTCGCCATTTCCCTGATTGTTCTCTGGAACAACTGGATGGTGGCCAACGGTAAGCAGTCACTGTTCTCGCCGGCGCCGCCGGCCGCCCAGGTGGCGCAGCAGCAACCGAAGCCGAACGACGTGCCGGCCGCCGCGCAAGCGGGCGCCGCCGCCGTGCCGGGCGCTCCGGTTGTCCCGGGCGCCGCGCCAGCCGCAGCCGCGCCGGTCAGCCAGCGCGTCACCGTCACCACCGACGTGGTGAAGGCCGACATCGACACCCTCGGCGGCGTCATCAAGCGCCTCGAACTGCTGAAGTTCGCGGACCACTTCGACAAGACCAAGAACCAGGTGCTGTTCAACGTCGGCGGTCCGAACACCTATCTCGGCCAGACCGGCCTGATCGGCTCGACCCCGGCCGGCGTCCTGCCGAACCACCAGACCCCGTTCACGGTCCGCGGCGGCGCGCCGACCCGTGACGCCAACGGCAACGTGCAACTGGTGCTGGACGCGGAGCAGGGCGGCGTGCGCCTGACCAAGACCTTCACCTTCCGTAAGGGCGACTACACCATTGGCGTGCGCCATGACGTGACCAACCTGTCGCAGGCGCCGGTCCAGCCATCGCTCTACCTGCAGCTGCAGCACGACGGCAACAAGCCGGCCAACGACTCGTGGTTCATGTCGAGCTACACCGGCCCGACCCTGTACACCGCGGAAGACAAGTACCAGAAGCTGACCTTCGAGGAAATCGAGAAGGGCAAGGCGACCCACTCGACCAAGGCCAACAACGGCTGGGTCGCGATCTCGCAGCACTTCTTCGTCTCGGCCTTCATCCCGGCCGACAAGGCGCAGCGCGACATCTTCACCAAGAAGATCGCCACCAACCTGTACGCGATCGGCACCGTGCAGCCGCTGGGCAGCGTGGCGCCGGGCGCCACCGTCTCGACCGAGTCGCGCCTGTATTCGGGCCCGCAGGACGAAAAGACCCTGGAAACCATCACGCCGGGCCTGGAGCTGGTGAAGGACTACGGCATGCTGACCATCATCGCCAAGCCGATCTTCTTCGTGATGGACCACCTGCACGCGCTGCTGGGTAACTGGGGCTGGACCATCGTCGCCCTGACCGTCCTGATCAAGCTGGCCTTCTTCCCGCTGTCGGCGGCCGGCTACCGCAGCATGGCCAAGATGCGCGTGGTGACGCCGAAGATGCAGGCGATCCGCGAGCGCTACAAGAACGACCCGCAGAAGATGCAGCAGGCCACCATGGAGCTGTACAAGACCGAGAAGATCAACCCGCTGGGCGGCTGCCTGCCGATCCTGGTGCAGATGCCGGTGTTCTTCGCCCTGTACTGGGTGCTGCAGTCGTCGGTCGAGATGCGCGGCGCGCCGTGGATCCTGTGGATCACCGACCTCACCCAGCGCGATCCGTACTTCATCCTGCCGATCATCTACGCGATTTCGATGTACATCACCACCAAGCTGAACCCGCAGCCGGCCGATCCGGTGCAGGCGAAGATGATGCTGTTCATGCCGCTAGCGTTCTCGGTGATCTTCGTGTTCTTCCCGTCGGGACTGGTGCTCTACTGGGTGGTCAACAACATCCTGTCGATCGCCCAGCAGTGGGTCATCACCAAGAAGTTCGAGACCGGCGCGGCGAAGTAAGTCTCTTCCGGTCTCACCCGAAAGCCCGCGTCCGCGCGGGCTTTTTTACATCCTTTACAATCGCCCCATGAAACTCGACACCTCTCCCATCGCCGCCATCGCCACCGCCCCCGGCCGCGGCGGCATCGGCGTCGTGCGCGCCTCCGGTAAGGCGCTCGTCGCGCTGATCGACGCCCTGTTCCCGGGCGTGAAGCTGGCTCCGCGCCACGCCACCTATATCCCCTTCAAGGCAGCGAACGGCGACGTGATCGACCAGGGCCTGGCCATGTATTTTCCCGGCCCGCATTCCTATACCGGCGAAGACGTGCTCGAACTGCACGGCCACGGTGGCCCGGTGGTGCTGCAGATGCTGCTCGCCCGCGTGCTCGAAGCGGGCGGCCCGCTCGGCCTGCGCCTGGCCGAGCCGGGCGAGTTCACCCGCCGCGCCTTCCTGAACGACAAGCTGGACCTGGCCCAGGCCGAAGCGGTGGCCGACCTGATCGACGCCTCCACCGAAGCCGCCGCCAGGTCGGCTTCGCAATCGCTGTCGGGCGCGTTCTCGCAGGTGGTGCACCACCTGGTCGACCAGACCATCAATCTGCGCATGCTGGTCGAGGCCACCCTCGACTTCCCGGAAGAGGAGATCGACTTCCTCGAGAAGTCGAATGCGCGCGGCCAGCTGGCCGGCATCATCGAGGCGCTGGAGAACGTGTTCCGCCAGGCGGCGCAAGGCGCGCTGCTGCGCGAAGGCCTGAACGTGGTGCTGGTCGGCCAGCCGAACGTCGGCAAGTCGTCGCTGCTGAACGCCCTGGCCGGCGCGGACGTCGCGATCGTCACGCCGATCGCCGGCACCACGCGCGACAAGGTCACCGAGACCATCCAGATCGAAGGCATCCCGCTCAACATCATCGACACCGCCGGCATCCGCACTGACGAAGGCATCGATGTCGTGGAGCGCATCGGCATCGAACGCACCTGGGGCGAAGTCGGCAAGGCCGACGTGATCCTGCACCTGCTGGACGCCAACCTGGGCCCGAGCGCGGAGGATGAGAAGATCGTCGCCGCGTTCCCGCAGGGCGTGCCGGTGGTGCGCATCTGGAACAAGATCGACCTGTCCGGCCACAAGCCTTCGATGGACGTGTCGCCCGACGCCACCCATTTGTACCTGTCGGCGCACGAGAAGCTCGGCATCGACCTGCTGCGCGCCGAGCTGCTGCGCATCGCCGGCTGGCAGCAGACCGGCGAATCGCTCTACCTGGCGCGCGAACGCCACCTGATCGCGCTGCGCGCCGCGCGCGAGCACCTGGAGCTGGCGCGCCAGCATGCGATGCAGGACGACCAGTCGCTCGACCTGTTCGCCGAGGAGTTGCGCCTGGCGCAGGACCAGCTCTCCAGCATCACCGGGCAGTTCACGCCGGACGATTTGCTGGGCGTGATCTTCAGCCGCTTCTGCATCGGGAAATAACGGGGGAAGAGCGTATCGTCACGGTCCAGCCTGTAGTGGCGTGCTAGGCTTGCCCTACGGACTGTACTGGAGAACAACATGACGAAGACACCCGTTTTGAATCGGCGCCGGATGATGGGCGCGGGCCTGGCGCTTGCCGCCTGCACGCTGCTGTCCTCCTGCGCCAGCCTGGTCGGCCCGCGCAAGGTCGAACTACCCCTGCACAAGCTGCAGGCCGGCCTCGAGCGCCGCTTCCCCATGAACAACCGCCTGCTGCAGGTGTTCGACATCCGCCTGTCGCGGCCGCAGCTGTCGATCCAGCCGGAAGCCGATCGGGTAGCGTTAGAGCTGGACGCCTCGGTCTCGCCCCCCTTCGCACGCGACGCCTGGAGCGGCAGCCTGGCCTTTTCCGGCCGCCTCTACGTCGATCCCGGCCGCCCGGCTGTGATGATGGCAGAGCCGCGGGTCGACCGCATCGTGGTCGGCGCCAGCCCCGAGACCGAGCGCCAGCTAGCGCGCGTGGCCAGTACCCTGATCGACACCGTGGTGCGCGACACCCCGGTCTACACCTTCAACCCGGACGACCTGCGCTACGCAGGCGTGCAGTACATCCCGACTCGCATCGAAACCACACGCTCTGGTTTGCTCGTAACGCTGGAGCCGGCGAAGTAGTTTTTCCGCCACGTACACGGCCTCAAGCGCGGAAATTAGCGATACGCTATTATTTTTGCGAACGATCGCAGGATGCGATGTAAGTCTTTGGAGGAATTGTTGTTCCAAAGTCGAATCAACAGTTCAGGATTGCAGAGCCAGTCCATTCGGCGCACACTGAGACGAGTGAATTGGCACTGAACTGCCGTGGCGCGAACCCGCCGCGGTCCGCGCTTGAGGTTTCTCATGGGCACGATGTTCCGCTGAAGTAATCTTGGTTGGACTTCAGTCTGTCGTGTAGGGGGTGGATCTTGGAAACGACACAGGAAAGTTTTCCCGAGAACGGGCTGGCGACCGAGCCAGTGCTCGCAGCGGTTGCCGTACCCTCCGTCATGCCATCGCGGGCCAGCCTGCCTGCGAAAGGATCGTGCTGGTACTGCGAGAAACCGCTCGACAGCGTGCGCCGTTTCTGCGGCAAGACCTGCGCCGATTCGTTCGACGAGGAAGCGGAGTTTACCCGCTAGGCTGGCGCCCTCCGTGGGCGTCGAGCACGCGCAGGGCTCGTTCGTAGTCGAACGCGGCCATCGCCGTCTCCAGTTCCGTCATGCGCGCCGCACCCAGCCGGATGCGCAGACCGGCGCGCTTCTCCGCCATGAACCGTTGGGCGCCGCTGTCGCCGACGTCGAGCAGCGCGCACAGGCGCGCCAGCTCGCTGTCGTTTAATCCCGCCTCGATCGGGGCAGGGCCGCCGCCGGATGCGGCAATCTGGGCATCCACCTGCGCCATCACGCGCGCCAGCTCGGCCTCCAGCCGGTCGACCAGCGCGGCGTTCGCGTGGGTGCCGCTGCGCAGCAGCTGTTCCATCTCCACCGCGAGCGCGCGCAGGCCGCGCGCCTCGATCATCGCCGCCGCGCCCTTCAGGGTATGGGCGATGCGGTGCGCCAGGGTCAGGTCCCCAAGGGCGAGGGCGGCGCGCAGGCGCGCCACATTGCCGGCGTACTCGGAACGGAAACGGGAAAGGACGCGCAGGTACATCGCCGCGTCGCCCATCATGCGATCGAGCCCCGCGGCGGTGTCGAGCGCCGGCTCCAGGCCGGCGCCGCTACTGATGGCGGAGGGGAGTCCGCTCACCGCGTCGTGAACGACCAGTCGCGCGTGATCGGAGCGCCGTTCACCGTGCCGGCGAAGCTGACGTCGTAGGTGGTGGCGCTCTTCAAGGGCGCCAGCGGGACGATCGCGATGGCGGTACGCTTGCTCGGGTCGGTCGACGAGGCGACCATCTGTACCTGCAGGTTGCTGCCGCCGCGCGGACGCACGGTGAAGGTCTGCATCGTTACCGGGGCGTCGATGTTGGCGTGCACGCTGATCGGATAGCCAACTTCATTGATGCCCTGGACCGGATCCGGGTCTTCGCTGTCGCTGAAGAAGTTCGGCGTCACGCCGGTCTGGCCGCTGAAAGGCCAGATGACGATGGCGTTGGCGGCGATGCCGGGACCGAAGCCGTTGCGGGTCGCGAAGTCGGCGGTGAAATAGTTGTAGCGGCTCGAGGAGGTGGCGGCGCCGGTGCCGATCTCGCGGAACTTCGGCTCGAACATCACGAAGCGGTGGAAGATCGCGGTGATCAGCTCCTCGGCCATGTAGAAGCCGCTGCCGTTGGTCGTGCCCGAGATCACCTCGCCATACGCATAGCCGTTGACCGGAATGGTATAGCCGGCCGCATTCAGGCGGTCCTTCAGCGTCACGCCGGTGAAGCCCGGATTGCCCGTCTTCTGGTCGTGGCTCATCACGTTATTCGTGCGCAGGTACTCGGAATGGCCCAGCGCCGCATTATTGATCAGCACATTCTCGGTCACGGTCGGCACACCGAGCTGGGCGCGGCGGTAGTTGATCCAGTTGCGGCCATCGACGGCGATGTTGCCGACCGAGACAGGCGCGTTATCGCCCGGCACCGCGCTCGGCGTGGCCGGCGTCTGGTTGCTTCCGGACGGGGTGACGCTTACGCCCGTGCTGTCGCTGTCGGTGCCGCCGCCACCGCAAGCGGCCAGGGTCGATGCGGCCACCAATGCGGCAATGAGGGAACGCCAGCGCGGCATATAGCTCATATTACAACTCCTGTCAATACTGAAAATGAAGCGACATTCTAGAGCAAAACACCGCACCATGCCCGCTGCGGTGTTGCGCGACGCCAGCTTATTTCGCTCCCTGTAGAATATGGCATCGTCCCTATTGCCGAGTCGCCAATTGTCGCAACCTAAGCCCACCAGCCGCGAACGCCTCGCGCGCGCCAAGTTCGCCCTGCCCAGTTTCGTGACGCTGCTGTCGATTGCCTGCGGCTTCGGCAGCATCGTGATCTCGGTCGACAATGCGCACGTCGGCGCCCCGTCGGACTACCGGCTGGCCGCGATCCTGCTGGTGCTGGCCGGCGTGTTCGATGCGCTCGACGGCTTCGTGGCGCGCGCCACCAATACCCAGTCCAGCTTCGGCGTGCAGCTCGACTCGATCGCCGACGTGATGAACTTCGGCTGCGCGCCGGGCCTCCTGCTGTATTGCTATGGCTTCGCGCAGCAGAGTGCCGCGCACCCGACCCTGGTGCGCATGGGCGGCCTGGCCTGCTTCATCTTCGTCACCTGCGGCGCGCTGCGCCTGGCGCGCTTCAACGTGATGGTCGGCCGCACCGACCCGCGCTACTTCGTCGGCATGCCGATCACCGCCGGCGCGGCCTGCGTGGCCTCGGTGGTGGTGGCCTGGCCCGATCCGGCGACCACCATGGCGCAATGCTTCGCGATCATCGCCCTGATGGTGGCGGTGGGCACGCTGATGGTCTCGACCATCCGCTTCCCGAGCTCGAAGCACCCGCGCGGCAAGGTGATGCTGGCGCTGCTGGCCGTGTGCGCGGTGCTGCTCGCGGTGCTGCAGACGCGCTTCTTCGTGCTGTTCTTCCTGCTGTACGTGAGTGCGACCTTGCTGCTCAACATCGCATGGCGCACCGGCTGGCGCGGCATCGCACCGCCCAAGGTCTATGAAGACTAAGGCTTCGTAGCGTGGGCGGGTCTCCCGCCCACGCTACGCAAACTTATCGAGCATCGCCGCCAGGTGCGCCGCGCGCGCCTGCGCTTCCTCCAGGTCGGCGGCATTGCCGGTCTGGGTCTGGACCGCGCCGGCCAGCAGCTGCACGAAGGAGCGGTCGAGCGCCTTGCGCGCCGCCGCCATCTGCTGGGCCACGGCATCCACGTCCGCGGGCCCGGCCGCCAGCGCCACCAGTTTCTGCACCCCGCGCAGCTGGCCTTCGATGCGCGCCAGCCGGTTCAGCAGGTCCTTCTTCTGCTGGGCGGTGAGGGCGCTGCCCTCGACGATCTTGAGCGGGGTGTCGGCCATGGCGCTCGGGCCTACGCCACTTCGTGACCGCGCGCCGCGCGCAGGATGCGGAACCAGTCGCCGCGTTCGAGCTGGAAGCGGGTTCCCGCCACCGCTTCGCGGATCGCTTCGAAGCGCCCGGTGCCGGTGAGCGGGATCGGGCGGCTCGGCAGCTGCATGATCCAGGCGAACAGCACGCTGGCGAAAGGCTGTTCCATGCGCTCGGCGATTTCCTGGATCACGCTGCGCACTTCCGATGCGCGCGCATCGCTTGACGTGAACAGGCGGCCGCCCCCCAGCGGCGACCACACCATCGGCGCGATGCGCAGGTCCTGCATGCCGTCGAAGGTCTGGTCGAACATCGGGGCGGTGTACATCGGCGAGAACTCGACCTGGTTGGTGGCGAGCGGCACGCGGCGGTTCAGGCACTCGAACTGGTGGCGCGTGAAGTTCGACACGCCGACGTGGCGCACCTTGCCGGCCTGCTGCAGGCGGGTGAAGGCCTCGGCGATCTCGTCGAAGTCCATCAGCGGATCGGGACGGTGGATCAGCAGCAGGTCGAGGTAGTCGGTCCCCAGCTGGCGCAGCGATTCCTCGCATGATGCGACGATGTGCGCCGCCGTGGTGTCGTAGTGCTGGATGGCGTGCTGCGGGCGCTTCTGCGAGATCAGCTTGATGCCGCACTTGCTCACCAGTTCAATGCGCGCGCGCAGCGAAGGCTGGGCGCGCAGGGCTTCGCCGAACACGCCCTCCACGCCGTAGTCGCCGTAGATGTCGGCGTGGTCAAACGAGGTGACGCCCAGTTCGATGCACTGCTCGATGAAGGCGACGCGCTGCGCCACCGGCATGCCCCATTCGTTCATGCGCCACATGCCGGCCACGATGCGCGAGAGTTCGAGTCCGCCCTCGCGCGTGGCGATGCGGGGGCAGTGCAGGTCGGCGGGCAGGGGGTGGGTCATCGCGGTGGGTCCTTGGTGTGAATGGCACGATTATAGCGGGGCATGCAAAAACAAAAAGCCCGCCCGGCTTCTCGCACGGGCGGGCTTTCATGAGGGGCTGGCGCCGGATTACTGCATCCAGAGACGCATCGAATCCCAGGCGCGGCCGAAGATGCTTGCTTCCTGCACTTCGTCCAGCGTCACGATCGGCAGCGCGATCAGCGGCTTGCCGTCGACCATCATCTTCACCGAGCCGACCTGCGCATTGCGCGCCAGCGGGGCGACCAGCGGGTCCTTGCGCTCGAGGACCGGCTTCATCTTGCCTGCCACGCCCTTCGGCACCGTCACCAGCACGTCACGGGTGAAGCCGAGCTTCACGGTCGATTCCGAGCCTTTCCACACCGGCACGGTCTGCACTGCCTGGCCCTTCGAATACAGCTTGACGGTGTCGAAGTTCTGGAAGCCCCAGTTCAGCAGCTTCTGGCTTTCCTGCGTACGCACCGAATCCGAGGCGGTGCCCAGCACCACCGAGATCAGGCGGCGCTGGCCGGCGTTGCCGTTCGGGCGACGCGCCGAGGCGATCATGCTGTAGCCCGAGGACTCGGTGTGGCCGGTCTTCATGCCGTCCACGGTCGGATCCAGCCACAGCAGGCGGTTGCGGTTCTGCTGGGTGATCTTGTTGTAGGTGAACTGCTTGATCGAGTCGATCTTGTAGAACTCCGGGAAGTCCTTGATCACGTTCGCGGCCAGGATCGACAGGTCGCTCGCGGTCGAGTAGTTGTTCGCATCCGGCAGGCCGTGCGGGTTGGCCCAGCGGGTGTTCTTCATGCCCATGCGCTGCGCTTCGCGGTTCATCAGGGTGGCGAAGGTGCCTTCGTCGCCCGCCACCGCTTCCGCCAGCGCCACCGCGGCGTCGTTACCCGACTGGATCATCAGGCCGTGCAGCAGGTCGTCGACCGACACCGGCGTGGCCGGATCGATGAACATCTTCGAGCTGCTGCCGTCGACTTTCCAGGCGCGGGTCGAGACGTTCACCATCGTGTTCAGCGTCAGGCGCTTGTCGCGGATCGCGGCGAAGGTCACGTAGGCCGTCATGACCTTGGTGAGCGAAGCCGGTTCGATGCGCGCGTGCGGATCCTGCGCCGCGATGACCTGGCCGCTGGTCGCGTCGAGCAGCAGCCACGACTTGGCTGCGATGGTCGGTGCCGGCACGGTCTGTGCGCTGGCCGAAGCCATCAGCAGGCTGGCGGCCACGGCCGCTAACAGTTTTTTCATGGGAGATAAGCCTGTAAAAAATGCCAATGCAGTAGTGCGCAAGGCAACACCGTCAAGTATTGCCTTGGAAGAAGAGCCTAATTATTGCACAGCGCTGGCGTCAAATGTCACGCCGCCACATTTCTACGACAAGATTTTTAATGTGGCCGAGCTTGCGGTGGAAGAAGTGGTCGGCGCCCGGGATCACGGTCACCGGGATGTCGAGCGGGCGCGCCCAGTCGAACACTTCCTGCAGCGTGATCGTATCGTCAAGTTCGCCGTGGATCAGGATGGTGTCCGCGGGTACCGGCGGCATCGGCCACTTGCCGGCGGCGGTGCCGACCAGCACCAGGCGCTCGGCCGGGCGGCCCTCCGCAATCAGGCGCTGCTGGAACTGGGCCTGCACGAAGGTGCCGAAGGAGAAGCCCGACAGCGCGACCGGCAGGCCCGGATACTGTTCGGTCATGTGCTGGTACATGACCTCCATGTCGTCCACCTCGCCGCGGCCGTCGTCATGCACGCCTTCCGACTCGCCCACGCCGCGGAAGTTGAAGCGCGCGGTGGCGTAGCCGAGGTTGACGAAGGTGCGCGCCAGGGTCTGGGCCACCTTGTTCTCCATGGTGCCGCCGTACAGCGGGTGCGGGTGCGCCACCAGGGCGATGCCGCGCGGGGCGGCTTCCGGCAGGTCGAGGATGCACTGCATCTTGCCGGCGCGGCCGTCGAGGGTAAACTTGTGGGAGTACTTGTTCATTGCGGCTTGCTCTACTTGTAATCAGATTTTCAGGCGTTCCACGACCTGGCCGCCCACCAGGTGGGTGTCGATGATGTCGTCGATGTCGGCCGTGTCCACGTAGGTGTACCAGGTGCCTTCCGGGTAGACCACGAGCACCGGGCCTTCCTCGCAGCGGTCCAGGCAGCCGGACTGGTTGATGCGCACCTTGCCTTCGCCGTTCAGGCCGAGTTCCTTGATGCGTTTCTTGGCGTGCTTCTGTGCTTTCTCGGCGCCGCATTTGCCGCAGCTCTGGCGGGCATCCTTGCCTTCACGCTCGTTCATGCAAAAGAAGACGTGGTGCTTGTAAAAGGGTTTGGCGTCGTCGTTCATGTCGGTCTCGTCAAATGGTGGCGCAGGCGCAAGGCGCCATGATACGGCATCACGCCCCGTCGGGCGCGCCGGGTCGCGGCTCCTGGCGGTTCAGCTTGTGCGAGGGCAGCAGCAGGAACCACAGTGCGAAGAAGGGCCACAGCAGGGACAGGAACTGGGCCGCGCCATTAAAGTTCAGGAACTTCCCCTGCACCCAGCCCTGCAGGGTGGAGACGAAGTAGGGATTCACCGGGATCGTGTTCACCACGATCAGGCTCAGGACCAGCGTCACCACCGCCAGCCGGCGCTGGGCCACCTGGGGCGCGAATACCAGGCCGGCCAGCATGATCAGGCCGATGATGAAGCCGCCCTCGGCGCCCGGCGTCACCCACACGAAAGCGTTATCGGGCCGGAACAGCAGCGAGCTGGCCAGGGTCTTGAGCAGCAGCGCGGTGGCGAGGAAGACCACCATCAGGAGAAAACGCGGGGCGTTGCGGCGCACCAGGCACATCAGGGTCAGCACGGCGCCGGTCATGCCGCAGGCCGTGATGATGGTCTCGGACAGCCAGTACTGCTCCACCGTCATGACGGTGTCCGGGCGCAGCATGCTGACCAGGTCGATCTCGGTATCGAACCAGCGCGACAGCCATTCCGAGATGATGGGCAGCACCTGGCCGTGGCCGAACAGATAGCTTTGCGGGTAGATCTGCGCCAGCGGCCACAGCGCCACCAATACCAGGCCCTGGCTGGCGTAGGGCGCGAACCAGCGCCGGCGCAGCTGGAACAGGCGGCTGCGGTCGAGCAGGCCGGGGGCCCACCATGCGCCGAGGATGGCGCCCAGCAGGCAGCCGCCGGCATTCGTGAACAGGTCGAGGTTGGACGGCACGCGGCTGGGCAGGAAGTTCTGCACTGTTTCCATCGTGAGCGTCACCAGCACGCCGGCGACGGCCGCCAGCAGCACCGCCCAGATGCCGCGGATGCGCGGATACATCGACAGCACCAGCAGCATGCCGAGCGGGGCGTAGCCGAAGATGTTGACGCCGACGTCGAAGCCGGTCCAGTAGCGCTGCTTGACCAGGTTGAGGAAGGTGAACAGGGGCAGGCCGCTGTCGCGCCAGCCCGAGAACGGGTACCAGCTGGCGTAGATAATCAGGAGCAGGTAGGCCAGCAGCGCCGCGCGCGAGATGGGCGAGCCGCGTCCTTCACGCGGACGCTCGCGCTGCTCGACGCTGACGCTCGATTTGGTCATCGTTTCCGGGTGTCGACCGTCGCCAGCCAGGCCAGGATGTCGGCGGCGAGGGCGTCGGTGCTGGCGGCCAGCGCCCGTGCGCCGCCCGGCGCATCGGCGCTCGGTGAGGACGTGGTGCGCGTGAAGCTGCGCTGGTCGAGCAGGCGGTGGTCGCTGAACAGCGAGGCGCGCAGGGTGATCTGGCCTTCGCTCTGCGCTACGCCGGTGAAGGCATGCACGAAGTCGTCGACTTCCACGCGCAGCAGCGGCACGTTGGTGGAAGCGTCGGTGCTTGAGAGCACCTTCATGCCGGACTGCGCCAGGCGCGTCTTGACGCGCTGGGTCAGCATCTGCAGCGGGTTGCTGGCCCAGCGGCTGTTGGCATAGGTGCGGGCCTGCAGCGCATCGGCGTAGTTCAGGCGGTAGTACATGCGCTCGTTCTCGAGGGCGGCGGGGCCGGTGGCGTCCATCACGACCAGGGCCGGCATGCCGGCCGGGGCGGTGGCGGCCTGTTGCGTCATGGCGGCGGGACCGAAATCGTAGGTGGTGCTTTCCTGGGCCTTGTTGCTGGCGCAGCCGGCCAGCACGAGGGTCACGGCGAGAGCGATAAAGGAGCGGTATGCGGTCACGTTGGTCCTCATTTGGTCGGTGGCACGAAGCCCGGTTCGCCCGGTCCCGGCTGGGCGCTCGGCGCGCCGAACAGGATGCCCTGCGGGCGGTCGGACAGCGAAGTCGCGGTGCGCTTCACGGCGCGCAGGGCGCCGCGCGCCTCGTCGGTCATCTGGACGACGTGCGGCAGGGTTTCGAGTTCGAGGTTGCTGGTGGCCGACTGCAACGAGCCGATCGCGCCGTTCAGGCGTTCGATCGGGCCGTCCGGCTGCTGCAGGCGGACGGCGAGCTGCTTATAGCTGTCGGCGGTGGTGTCGACGCTGGCCGCGGCCGCATCGAAGGAAGTCAGGCTGCGATCGAGCTTGGCCGCCAGCGCCGGCAGGCGCTCGATGGTCGGGTCGAGCTTTTGCGGGATGGCGGCGTAGGCGTCGGCGGCCTTGCCGATGCTATCAAAAGCGCCGACGATGGTCTTCTGGTTCTCGGGGCCCAGCATCTTGTCCAGGCTCTCGGTGATCTTTTCGGTGCGCTCGAGGATGGCCAGGCCGCGCTTTTCCAGCTGGTCGAGCAGGCCCGGACGCAGCGGGATGCGCGCCGGATGGTCTTCGCGCGCGGCCAGGCGCGGAGAACCGGTGCGGTCGTCGTCGAGCTGGATGAAGGCGATCCCGGTCACGCCCTGGTAGCCGAGCGAGGCGAAGGTAGTGGTGGTGATCGGCGAATCCTTCTCGACCGACAGCCGGATCAGGATCTGGCCCGTCACGCGCGGGTCGAACACGATCTCTTCGACCCGGCCCACCTCCAGGCCGCGGTAGCGCACCGTGGCCTGCGGGTTCAGGCCCGGGATCGACTGCGTGGTGACGATCTCGTAAGGCAGCAGCTCGGTGCGGTCGCGGTTGAACCACAGACCGGCCAGCACCGCGGCAATCACCAGGGCGATCGTGAACACGCCTGTCATCAGGGCATATGACCTGTTTTCCATACTCAGTCCTCCGAATCGTTCTGGGCCTGGCGCTCTTCGAGCACTTCCAGCGCCCGCTGGCCGCGCGGGCCCAGGAAAAAGTGTTTGATGAAGGGATGCTGGACCCGCAGCACGTCGCAGGCCGGCCCCACCGCGAGCACATGCTTCTCCGCCAGCACCGCGATGCGCGACGAGAGGGCGAACAGCGTGTCGAGGTCGTGGGTGACCATCACCACGGTCAGCTTCAGTTCACTGTGCAGGGTCTGGATCAGCGCCACGAAGGAGTCCGACAGATCGGGATCCAGGCCCGCTGTGGGTTCGTCCAGGAACAATAGCTGCGGTTCGAGCGCCAGGGCGCGCGCCAGGGCCACGCGCTTGATCATCCCGCCCGACAGGTCGGACGGCATCTTGTTGGCGTGCTCGGGGCCCAGGCCCACCATGTCCATCTTGAGCAGCACCGCGTCGCGGATCACGTCCTCGGGCAGCGAACGCAATTCGCGCATCGGGAAGGCGATGTTGTCGAACACGGTCAGGGCCGAGTACAGCGCGCCCTGCTGGAACAGCATGCCCCAGTGGTTGCGCATGCGCTGCAGTTGCTGGGCGTCGGCCGCGGTGATGTCCTGGCCGAAGACCTTCACGCAGCCTTCCGAGGGGCGTTCCAGGCCCAGCATCTGGCGCAGCAGCACGGTCTTGCCGGTGCCGGAGCCGCCGACGATGGTCAGGATTTCGCCGGCGTAGATGTCGAGGTTCAGGTCCTGGTGCACCACGGTGCGGCCGAAGCGCGTCCACAGCTTGCGGATCTCGACCACCGGCGGCCCGACGTCTTCCTCGGGTCGCTTGTTCAGGCGTTGCGGCTGCCGGTTTTTGGTATCTGCCATCAGAACCCCACACCGTTGAAGATGATGGCGAACACCGCATCGGCCAGGATCACCACGGTGATCGCGGTGACCACGGCGGTGGTGGTGCCGCGGCCCAGGCTTTCGGTGTTCGGCTCGATGCGCAGGCCGAAGTGGCAGGACACCAGCGCGATCAGCATGCCGAACACGCAACCCTTGAGCAGGCCAATGGTGTAGTTCACCACCGGCACCGCATCCGGCAGCTTCTGCACGAAGTAGCGGAACGACAGGCCCAGCTCGATCTTGGCCGAGACCATGCCGCCGATCAGGGCCATGGCGTCGGTCCACACCACCAGCAGCGGCATCGAGATCGCCAGCGCGATCACCTTCGGCATGATCAGGCGCTGGCCGTGCGAAATGCCCATCACCAGCATGGCGTCGAGTTCTTCGGTCACCCGCATCACGCCCAGCTGCGCCGTGATGGAGGAACCGGAACGGCCCGCCACCAGGATCGCCGCCAGCAGCGGCCCCAGCTCGCGGATCACGGACATGCCCAGGATATTGACGATGTAGATGTCGCCGCCGAACATGCGCAGCTGCTGCGACGACAGGAAGGAGAGCACGATCCCGATCAGGAAGCCGACCATGGCCGTGATGCCGAGCGCCTGGAAGCCGGAATGGTAGATGTTCGCCGAGATCTCGCGCCAGGGGCCGGCCACCGGGCGCCGGATGAAGCGGCCGATGTCGATCATTAGCTGGCCGATCAGGCCCACAAAAGCCCGCAAGTGCTCGAAGAAGGTAAGGATGCCGCCGCCCAGCACGATCAGCCAGTTCAGCGGGCTGACGCGGTGGCGCGGCAGCTTGATGGCGCTGGCCTTCTCGATGCGGCCGAACAGCTCTTCGTGGTTGGGATCGAGCGTCAGGCGCGCGGGGCGCTGCTTGCCCCAGGCGTTCCAGAACATCTGGGCGCCGACGTGATCGAGCCGCTCAATCCCGGACAGGTCCCACGCCAGGGTGTTCTTGTTTTTCAGGGCGCGTAGGGTGCGCGTGATCGCCTTCAGCACGCCCTTCTGCGACAGGGTGTGCACCTGCCATACGCCACTCGCCATGACAGACTGGCCCGCGCTGTCGGCGGGCCCGGGATGCTGGATGGTTAATATTGGCGCATTTTCAATCTGCATTGCGCCAGTGTAAAAGAGAATCGTTATCGCTGCTACACGCTATCTAACAGAGTGCGGCTGCTCGTCCTGTCAGGCGGCCAGATGGCGTACCTGCCGTTCCGGCGCCGCCGCTACCGGCTTTGGTGCGTGGACCGTGTCGACCTTGCCCGCGTAGTCCGAGGCCAGCAGCGCCGCCGCTTCCGCGCGTTCCATGCCGCGCAGCTGCAGCCATTCCTGCACCAGCTTGGCCAGTTTTTCGAGTGCGATGCGGTGGGTGGCATCCGTCTTTGTGTAGACCCAATCCGAAAAGGCCATGAAATTGTCGAACGGGGCCTCGCCCAGCAGCACCCGCGTGGTGTTGGCGAAGCGGCCCGAGTTGGCGACCAGGTCCCAGTAGCGGGCGAAGCGCACCAGGCGCTGCATGGTCGGGAAGTCGACCTGGCTGGTGGCCAGCACGGTATACGGCGGATAAGGGTCGTAGACCATGCCGAAGGGCTCGGTGTGGCGGATGATCGGGGTGCCGCGCAGGCGCTTGAGGATGCCGAACTGGATCTCCTGGGCGCCGAGTTTGACCAATTGGTCAAATCCGCGCGCGAAGCTGGCCACGTCCTCGCCCGGCAGTCCGGCGATCAGGTCCACGTGCAGGTGGGTGGTCGAGTGCTCGGTCAGCCAGCGGATGTTGTCGGCGGCCTTGGCATTGTCCTGGCGCCGGCTGACCAGTGCCTGGACCTCCGGGTTGAAACTCTGGATGCCGATCTCGAACTGCAGCGCGCCCGGCGGGAACCTGGCGATAGTCTCCTTGAGCGCTTCCGGCAGGTGGTCGGGGACCAGCTCGAAGTGGGCATAGACCGGGTCGTTCGGATTCGCCGCGAGTTTATCGAGGAAGAACTGCATGATGCGCAGGCTGGTCTTGACGTTCAGGTTGAAGGTGCGGTCGACGAACTTGAACAGGCGCGCGCCGCGTGCATACAGCGTTTCCATCTCGGCGAGGAATGCGTCGAGCGGGAAGGGCCAGGCGGTCTTGTCGAGCGAGGACAGGCAGAACTCGCACTTGAACGGACAGCCGCGCGAGGCTTCCACGTACAGGGTGCGGTGGGCGATGTCCTCATCACTGTATAAAGAATAGGGCAGGGCGATCTCCGCCATCGGCGGCTGCACGCCGGCGTGCACCTTCATCAGGGGCTTCGGGCCATTCAGGATCTCGCCGCAGAGCTTGGGGAAGGTGACGTCGCCCCAGCCGGTGACCACGTAGTCGGCCAGGCGCACGATCTCCTGCTCGCCCGTCTCGTGCGAGACCTCGGGGCCGCCCAGCACGATCGTCACCTGCGGCGCGACCCGCTTGAGCATCGCCACCAGGCGGGTGGTCTCTTCGACGTTCCAGATATAGACGCCCAGGCCGACGATGCGCGGCTGATGCGCCAGGATGCGCTCGACCAGGTCGCTGGTCTTGGCACCGATGACGAATTCCTGGATCCGGGTCTGGGCTTGCAGGGCGCCCATGTTCGCCAGCAGGTAACGCAGGCCGAGCGAGGCGTGCGTGTAGCGGGCGTTGAGGGTGGAAAGCAGGATGGTCATGATGGCAGGCGGGGCGAGGCAAAGACCTCATTTTACTGCGCTACGGCGGCGCAGCGCTCAAGGACTTCCTGCTCGCCGTAAACGCAGGAAGCCGCCGCGGCTTGCGCCGGGCGGCTTCCTGTCCGTCATTCCAGATTACTTGTTGACGGTGCGGGTACCGACCACTTCGATGGTCACGCGGCGGTTCTTGGCGCGGCCTTCGGCGGTGGCGTTGTCGGCGACCGGCTGGCTCTCGCCCTTGCCTTCGGTGTACAGGCGCGCCGGGTCCAGGCCCTTCGACACCATGTAAGCCTTGACGGCTTCGGCGCGGCGCAGCGACAGCTTCTGGTTGTAGGCGTCGGTGCCGACCGAGTCGGTGTGGCCGACGGCGATCATGACTTCGGTGTTCAGGCCTTCCAGTTTCGACATGAACTCGTCCAGTGCCGCCCGGCCTTCCGGCTTGACGATCGCCTTGTCGAAGTCGAACAGGGCTTCAGCTGCGATCGAGACCTTTTCCGAGGTCGGGACCGGCTGCGGTGCCGGCTGGGCCGGCTCGGCGACTGGCGCCGGGGCCGGAGCGACTTCGACCGGTGCCGGCGGCACGTAGGCGGCCTTGGCCGGACGGCCGAACTTGTAGACCAGGCTCAGCGAGGTCATGTGGACGTCGCCATTGTTCTGTACGGCGTCGGTCACGCGGTAGCGCTCGATCTCGGCGCGCAGTGCCAGCGCTTCGGTGAACTTGTACTCGGCGCCCAGGCCCAGCTTGGCGTGGCGGCGGCCTTCGTGCGGCGGGTTCGGGCCGCTGACGGCGTTCAGGACGTTGCCGCTGTAGTGGGTCGTCGCACGGGCGTACTGCACGCCGGCGCGGGCCAGCAGCGAGAAGCGCTCGGACAGCGGCAGTTGGCCGACCAGGTCGAGGTTCACGCCGCGGAACTTGGTTTCGCCGTGCAGCATGCGGTTGTTGGTGGTCATCGCGTCGAAGCTGAATTCGCCCAGGTCGAAATAGCCTGCTTCGACGGCGAAGTAGCGGTTGAACTGCTTACCGAGGAACAGCTTGTAGCCGGTGTCCTTGTTGTCGGCGTTGAAGCCGGTCAGCGGCAGGCCGGCGCCGGACATGCGGCGCGCCAGGTCGTTGTTATAGATCTTGGCACGGGTACGGCCGACTCCCGCACCCATGTACCAGGCGCTGTTGGCCCAGTCCGGGTTCACGAAAGCCGAGTCGGCCTGCACCGGCTGGGTAGTGGTGTCCTGGGGCGCAGCGTGGGCGCTCATGATGGTTGCGCAGGCCAGTGCGATCGATGCGGCGAGAGTCTTCGGAGTGTTCATTGTTTTATCTTCGAAATGTAGTTGCAGGTAATGACCGCGGTAAAAGGCGTGGTCATGGCTGAGGTCTCAAGTATTACCTTTCGGCATGATGCTTACCGTTAGGTAACTCGCATAACTTGCAATATTCTCGAAATAACAACGCCGTGTTCGGCTCCGCTTTTTTCTCATCCATTTATGGGAACTGCATATCGTGCGGGCAATGCTTCGGGGTTAAAGTGATGCGCTCATCTTTATATGGCGTAATGACGCAGAAAGGTTCCCATGCAAGGCCGCACTACCGCATTCCCGCTTCCTGTCAAGCTGATGTTCGGCTCGGCGCTCGCACTGGCGCTGGCCGCCTGCGGCCGCGGCGAGGAAGAGACCTTGCAGGCGTCAACCATGTCGTCGACCGCCGCCAGCATTTCGTCCTCTCCGCGCATCAAGGTCGACGTCGCGCGCACCAGCCACGGCGTGCCGCATGTGCGCGCCACCGATTTCCGTAGCCTGGCCTATGGCCTGGCCTATGCCTACGCCCAGGACAACGTCTGCATGTTCGCCGACTCGGTGCTGACCGTGCGCGGCGAGCGCTCGCGCTGGTTCGGCGCCGAAGCGCGTCCGCGCCAGCGCACCGGCGACGAGTATGGCGGCGGCAGCGGCTTCATGGATCTGAAGAACGGCGACAGCGACTTCTTCTTCAAGGGCTATCTCGACATCGACCAGCTGCGCGCGGGCTACACCTCCGGCCCATCCGAGCCGCGCCAGCTGCTCGAAGGCTTCGTCGAGGGCTACAACCGCTACCTCAAGGATTACGGCAGCAAGCTGCCGGCCGCCTGCGCCGGCGCCAAGTGGGTCAAGCCGATCAGCTTCGACGACATGGCCCTGGTGGTCGCCGAGAAGGCGCTGCATGCTTCCGGCCAGGTCTTCGCCGCCGACTTCGTGGCCGGCGGCCGCGTGCCCGGCGCGCCGGTACAGCTGGCCAAGCTGGCGCCGCGCAAGCTCGACACCAGCACCCTGGTGGCCCAGCTAGACAAGCTCAACAACCAGGGCATCGGCAGTAATGCGCTGGCGGTCGGCAAGGACTTGTCCAGCAACGGCCGCGGCCTGCTGCTGGGGAATCCGCACTTCCCGTGGACGACCTCGGACCGCTTCTACCAGGCGCACCTGACGGTCCCGGGCCGTTATGACGCCATGGGCGTGATCATCGGCGGCGTGCCGGCGATCGTCATCGGCTTCAACAAGGACGTAGCCTGGAGCCACACGGTCACCACCGCTTACCACTTCAACACCTTCCGCCTGGCGCTGGATGCCACCGACCCGACCGGTACTACCTATCTGTATGACGGGCAGCGCCGCAAGATGACGTCCAAGACCGTCACGGTCGAGGCCCTGCAGGCCGACGGTTCGCTGGCCCGCACCAGCAAGTCCTTCTACTTCAGCCATCAGGGCGCGGTGATCGTTCGTCCGGAGGCGGGCCTGACCTGGACCTCGCAGGCCGCCTTCGTGCTGGCCGACCCGAACCGCAACAACACCCGCATGCTGGAGCAGTGGCTGGGCATCGGCCAGTCCGGCAGCGTGCGCGAGCTGAAGGCCTCGCTCGACAAGGTGGTGGGTCTGCCATGGGTGAACACGGTGGCGGCCGACCGCAACGGCAACACCCTGTACGCGGACGCCAGCGTGGTCCCGCATATGTACACGGACAAGTTCATCAACGGTTGCCTGCTGCTGCAGGAAGCCCTGCTGTTCGATGGTTCGAATAGCGCCTGCGGCTGGGGCCAGGATGCGAAGACGCCGAGCGGCATTTTCTCGCCGGCGAACGCGCCGTGGCTGATGCGCACCGACTACGTCGGCAATTCCAACGACAGCTACTGGCTGACCAATCCGAAAGAGCTGCTGAACGGCCCCGCGCCTTATGGCTACTCGCCTCTGTACGGCAGCGTAGGCGCCGAGCAGAGCCTGCGTACCCGCCTCGGCTTCCGCCAGCTCGAGGACCTGCTGGCGCAGAAGCGCAAGATCGGCCTGACCGACATGCAGGCGCTGGCATTCTCCAACCGCGTGCATGCGGCCGAACTGGTGCTGCCTGAACTGCTGCCTGCCTGCACCGCTACCACCGACGCCCTGACGCGCCAGGCATGCACCACGCTGCAGGCCTGGGACCGCCGCGCCGAAGTCGATAGCCGCGGCGCGGTCCTGTTCCGCGAATTCTGGAGCATCGCCTCGAAGCTCCCGAACAAGTGGACCACCCCGTTCGACCCGGCCGACCCGGTGCACACCCCGAACGGTGTCGCGCCGGCGGCAAAGCCCGCCATGCTGGCGGCGCTGAAGACGGCGGCGCAAAAGCTGCAGTCCCTGAACGTGCCGCTCGACGGCCGCCTGGGCGACTACCAGGTCGAACCGCGCAACGGCGTGCGCATCGCGCTGCACGGCGGCGTTGGCGACGAGGACGGCAGCTACAGCTCGCTGACCATGGCGACCCCGCTGACGCCGGCCGGCTACATCGGGGTGTACTGGGGTCAGAGCTACATCCAGACGGTGAGCTTTGACGAGAACGGCCCGGTGGCGCAGGCGCTGCTGACCTATGGCCAGTCGGTCGATCCGAAGTCGCCGTGGTACGCCGACCAGACCCTGGCCTACTCGCGCAAACAGTGGCCGGTGCTGCCGTTCTCGATGAAGGACATCAAGGCTGACTGCAGCTACACCAGCATCACGCTGCGCGACTAAGGCAGCGCGAGCTGCCATGAATCCGGCGCCGCAGGCGCCGGATTCTGTCTGAATGACGCACACACTCAAATTTGGGTGTTGACGGCGCTCATCAGAACGCGCATAATCTCATTCCTCTGCTGCTGACGAACACAACGCTTCGCAGCGATAGCAAGAGACAGAATACGAAGTTCTTTAACAATCAACAGTCGATAAGTGTGGGCGTTTGATGAAGGTGCCACTGGCTTCGGTCAGTGATTACTTAAATTATCAAATGTTCACAAAAGTATTAAGCGTTGTCCCAGCAATGGGATGACGGTCAGTATCTTGAGTGAGCGACTCGGTAGCAATACCGATGGCAGCAATGCCAACAAACAGAGATTGAACTGAAGAGTTTGATCCTGGCTCAGATTGAACGCTGGCGGCATGCTTTACACATGCAAGTCGAACGGCAGCGCGGGGCAACCTGGCGGCGAGTGGCAGGATTCGTGACTGGGGTGAAGTCGTAACAAGGTAGCCGTATCGGAAGGTGCGGCTGGATCACCTCCTTTCTAGAGTAGCACCGGGAGCTAACGCTCCATCATCAAGCGTCCACGCTTATCGACTGTCGAATGAAGAACAGTATCGGGGCTGTAGCTCAGCTGGTTAGAGCACCGTGTTGATAACGCGGGGGTCGTTGGTTCGAGTCCAACCAGCCCTACCACGTTTCACGGGGGGATTAGCTCAGCTGGGAGAGCACCTGCTTTGCAAGCAGGGGGTCGTCGGTTCGATCCCGTCATCCTCCACCAATTACTGTTCTGACTGCATTTATCTAAAGCCTGGGTTTTAGATAAGTGTAGTTTTCGTTCTTTAACAATCTGGAAGAAGTAAAGTTTTTTTAAGCGTGCATGTAAAAGTGCACACTTAGGGTAGTAATCAAGTATCAACAAACATGCAACGAGCTGTACTCTTGATTTCTATGACGATCCCTTAACTCATGAGGGGCCAACGTTATAGGGACAAGCGAATAAGTGCACATGGTGGATGCCTTGGCGATTACAGGCGATGAAGGACGTAGTAGCTTGCGATAAGCTGCGGGGAGTGAGCAAACACACTTTGATCCGCAGATTTCCGAATGGGGAAACCCGGCCTTTTAGGTCATTGCATACTGAATACATAGGTATGCANAGGATTCGTGACTGGGGTGAAGTCGTAACAAGGTAGCCGTATCGGAAGGTGCGGCTGGATCACCTCCTTTCTAGAGTAGCACCGGGAGCTAACGCTCCATCATCAAGCGTCCACGCTTATCGACTGTTGTGAGAAGAAACAGTAGCAGTGTTCCAAGTTCGGGGCTGTAGCTCAGCTGGTTAGAGCACCGTGTTGATAACGCGGGGGTCGTTGGTTCGAGTCCAACCAGCCCTACCAACACGGGATAAGATCCTGGGGGATTAGCTCAGCTGGGAGAGCACCTGCTTTGCAAGCAGGGGGTCGTCGGTTCGATCCCGTCATCCTCCACCACTCTACTGTTACTGCATTTATCTAAAGCCTGCGCTTTAGATAAGTGTAGTTTTCGTTCTTTAACAATCTGGAAGAAGTAAAGTTTTTTTAAGCGTGTGGAAACACACACTTAGGGTAGTAATCAAGTATCAACAAACATGCAACAAGCTGTACTCTTGATTTCTATGACGATCCCTTAACTCATGAGGGGCCAACGTTATAGGGACAAGCGAATAAGTGCACATGGTGGATGCCTTGGCGATTACAGGCGATGAAGGACGTAGTAGCTTGCGTGACCATAGCAAGTCGGTCCCACCCCTTCCCATCCCGAACAGGACCGTGAAACGACTTTGCGCCGATGATAGTGCTGCAACCAGTGTGAAAGTAGGTTATCGTCAGGCTAGTTATATGCGAAAGCCCCGCAGAGTGATCTCTGCGGGGCTTTTTGCGCTTGCGCGCAAAGGCCTGCTCCGTTCAGATTCGCACTGCGAATCTTCACTCTGAGCGGGCTTTTTGCTTTTGGGCGTCCACTTCTGACTGCACGCTAACAGCGGTTTCACAACGTTTTTCACGCACCGCGCATACTCTTCAGCGAACGCACGCATTGCTGCAGAAATGATTGTGAAAAGCACTCGGCCGTCCCTAGAATCACTATTTTGCAATTCTGAGGACCTCGCCATGTGGACAGCCAAGCGCTTCCCTTTCTCTTCCGTACATGCCGTATCGTTTGTGCTGGCGGCAGCGCTGGCAGCTTGCGGCGGCAGCGACACTGCGCCCGGCAGCGCCAGCATGAGCAACAAGAGCGCCGCCCAGGTGCAGGCGGTCGTTGGTACCATCACCATGCCCGGCAAGCGCGCCGACTACAAGATCGAGCGCGTGGCCGGCAGCGTGCAGCTCACCCATAACGTGACCGCGGTCGTGACCCGCGTGGGCGCCAACAGTCGGGTCCGCTTCGACGACTTCACCTACGCGATGGATGTCGACGGCAACGCCGGCATGGCCTACCGCATGTACAAGGCGGCCTTCGCCCGCACCCCGGACGTTCGTGGCCTGAGCTACTGGATTCAGGTGATGGACAACGGATCCAGCCTGAACGCGATCGCCCAGGACTTCATCAAGTCCAGCGAATACCGCCAGGTCTATGGCATCAACCCCAGCGATACCGACGTCGTGAGCCGCTACTACCGCAACGTGCTGGGCCGCGAAGGCGAGCCAGCCGGGATCCAGTATTGGGTCGGCGTGTTGCGCAACCGGCAGGCTTCGCTTGCCGACGTGCTGGCCGGATTCAGCGAAAGCCCCGAGAACCAGGAGGGCGTCCAAGCCCTGATCGGCAACGGCGTCGCCTACCGCGAGCCGGGCGTGAACTACATCGCGGTGGCCGACGCCGGCCCGGCCCGCACCGGCGTCGTCGGCAGCGCCATTACCCTCGATGGCTCCAACAGCCTGGGCCGCAACGAGAACCTGGGCTACAGCTGGACGGTCACCGAGCGGCCGGCCGGCAGCAGCGCCCCGCTGCTGAATGCGAACACGGCTTTCCCGACCATCACGCCGGACCGTGAAGGCATGTACCGCCTCAGCCTGCAGATCGACGACGGCGCTACCCGCTCCACGGCCACGACCTACGTATCGATCGCGCCGCCGCCCCTCGGCTTCGTCCCGACCGACGCACGATATTCGCGCGGGCTGGAAAAGGTGATCACGATCTCGACCAATCCGAATGCGCTGAGCATCGTCGATCCATTTGCCAGCTCGGTGCGCAGCGTCCCCCTGCCGGCGCCGGTGAAGAACTTTAGCCTGAGCCCCAACGGCAAGCTGGCGATCGTGCTATACGAGAGCGTCGCCAGCCTGGTCGACCTGGAGTCGGCCACGCTCGTGAAGTCCTTCGCCACCGGCGGCAAGCACACCGACGCCTTCCTCACCGATACCGGAATCGCCTACTTCATCGGCCAGACCGGCGGCCAGTGGGTGACCCCGTCCATCGTGTACTTCAACGCGCGTACCGGCGAAGACATCAGCAAGCCGGTCACGGGTTCCTTCGCCTTTTTCTACGGCACCCAATACGGCATCTACGCAGGGCTGAAGAACAAGGTCTTCCTGATGTCGCAGGGCTTATCGCCGGCCGACCTGAATTTCTTCACCATCGATCCCGCCACCAACAACGTCATCGATTCGGGCGATTCGCCTTACCACGGCGACTACAGCATGAGCACGCCGCTCTACCTGTCGGAAACCCAGGACCTGCTGTTCACCAGCACCGGCAACATCTTCAATACCAGCAACCTGCGCTACGCGGGCGCCCTGACCCTGGGCAGCGGCGAATCGATCGTCTCCCTGAGCAATTCGTTCGCCAAGGATGAGACCGTTGTGCTGGCGGCGAAGAACGACTGGTACCAGTCCGCGACCACGCTGCCGTCCAGGTACCAGATCTTCAACAGCCCGCTGTTCTTCCCGGGCGGCTCGGCCGAGCTGCCGGTTATCGAGGGCAAGCAGACCTATGGCCTCAAGATCTGGCACAGCGCCGCCGGCCGCCGTGTTGTGCTCGTCCAGCAGGGCTCGGCTACCCCGCAGGCAGCTGGGATCAAGTATTTCGTGATGGGCCTCTGAGTCCACGCAGCTTCGCGAGGCCCGTCCGGTGCATGCCGGGCGGGTTTTTTTGCATTGAAAAAACTGCACCCCGGACTACACTGAATCAGGTTCGCCGTTCTCCGGGAGTGCATATGGACGTCAAGCGCACAAGCCTGCTGCCACGCATCGCCGCGGCCTTCTTGCTGGCTGTCGGGCTAGGAGGCTGTGTTTATGCGCCGCCCTATGCCTACGATGCGGGCTATCCCGCATATAACTATCCCAACTACGGCTATCCGACCTACGTCGGGCCGCCCGTCACGCTGGATTTCGGCTTCAGCTACTACGACCGGCCGCGCCACCATGACGGCGGCGGTTACTACGGCCGTGGAGGACACCACCACGGCGGCTGGGGAAGGCGAGGCCGGCACTAGGTTCAGCGAGGCAGCTATACTGCCGGGATCCCATTCCGGAGATCCCGCATGCGCCGTGTGCTGCCCCTTATCCTTGCCACTTTCCCCCTGATCGCCGGCGCCGGCACGCCGGCCGCTGTCGTGGCCGAGCTATGGAAAGCTTCCAGCCACGCAGCGAGCGCCGCAGCCGACGCCGATCGCCTGCAGCAGTTGTTCCGCAGCGACGCGGTGGTGGTGGGCGGCATCTATCGCGAGGGCAAACCAGTCTTCAACGCGATGAAGGCGGCTGACTTCGTCGCCGCCCAGCGCCAGCCGCGGCCGCACGGTTTCCACGAATGCGAAGTGGTGCGCGAGGTGAAGGAATACGACCGCTTCGCGACCGTGTACAGCGTCGTCGAAACGCGCCGCGATCCTGGGGCCGCCAAGGCCGACTACACCGGCGTCAACAGCGTCCAGCTGTACCGCGATGACGCCGGCTGGAAAATCGTCTCGCTGTACTACCACGTCGAAAAGCCGGGCAGCCCGATCCCGCTCGCGGGCGGCAAAACCGGCGCCTGCCTGGATTCGCAATGAGGTCCCTGCGCGCGTATGCCGTCCTGGCCGCTCTCGTCCTCTCCCAGGCGGCCTTCGCGCAAGCGCTGCCAGGAGGCTGCCGCATCGGCGAGCAGGCGAACATCCCACTCACCTTTACCGACGACCTGCGCCCGGTTGCGCAAGCCGCGATCGGCAGCGCCAGCGTGCCCGTAATGCTGAGCACCGCTGCCCAGGAGTCGGCCGTGTTCAACAAGAAGGTGCTGGAGCGGCTCGGTATCCCGGTGCGCAGCACTACGAGCAGGCTCTTCGCCGCGGATGCGCGCAACGATACCGGCGTCGACATCCTGCGCGAGATCATGATCGCGCCGATCAAGGATTTCTCCTTCGGCCCGAACCAAGGCAAGAGCGGCGACTTCCCGGTCGAAGACTTCATGGACGATACGTTCGGCGTGCGGATCGGCGCCGGGGTGCTGCTGAAACACGACCTGGAAGTGGCACTTGATGCGGGCTATCTCAAGGTCTTCCAGCCCAAGGGCTGCTTTCGCGAGCACCTGGCGTATTGGGATCCGCAGGCCGTCGCGGTGATGAGCATGGGCGACCCATGGAAGCGCGATTCGCGGGTGGTGTTCCATGTCCGCATCAATGGCCAGACCATCACGGCCCTGTTGTCCACCTCGACGCCGCAGTCCTACCTGCCCAAGGCCGCCGCGGCAAGGCTGGGACTCACGCCGGACTCGCCGGGCGCCCTGCGCGAGGATCCACTGCCGGGAGACAAGGCCGACAAGCCGGTGTGGAAGCTGCCGCTGCCGCTGCTGACCATCGGTGCCCTGGAAGTGAAGGACCTCGACCTGCGCCTGATGGACCTGCCGCATTCAGGGGAAATCCTGGTGCTCGGCGCCGACTTCCTGCACCGTCACCGCGTGTATATCGCAATCAGCCAGCAGAAGATCTACTTCTCGCCGATCGCAACACCGCGCGTGATGAAGCGCGGGAAGGTCGACGTGATTCCACAAACGCTCTAAGACGCCTCAGCCGTTCATCTGCTGCTCGACCGGGGCCGCTTCCTTGACCTTGACCTGGCCGCGGCTGATGCTGTCGCCGTCGTTGCGGCGCAGGCGCCAGAACACCACCGAGGACAGCAGCGTCATCGCGGCCAGCGTGGCGAAACCGTGGTGCAGCGCCTGCGACACCGCGACCCGATTGTCCTGCGCCACCGGACCCAGGAACCAGGCGGTCACGATCGAACCGGCGGCCAGGCCGAAGCTCATCGACAGCTGCTGGAAGGAGCTCGACATGGTGCTGGCCATGCTCGAGTCCTGCGGCTCGATGTCGGCGTAGGCCAGCGTGTTCATGCTGGAGAACTGCAGCGAATTGAAGAAGCCCTGCGCCAGGCTGATGGCGACGATGACATAGAAGGGCGTGCCCGGACCGACCAGGGTGAACAGGGCGATGGTCAGGCCGATGCACACCGTGTTCGCGGTCAGGATATTGCGGTAGCCGAAGCGCGCCAGCAGCTTCGGTGCGAACATCTTCATGCCCATCGCGGCCATCGCCGCAGGCATCATCAACAGGCCCGACTGCCAGGCCGGCAGGCCCAGTCCCAGCTGGTACAGCAGCGGCAGCAGGAAGGGCAGGCCGCCCACGCCCAGCCGGGTCAGGAAACCACCCGCCACCGAGATGCGGAAGGTACGCACCTTGAACAGGGTGATCCGCAACAGCGGATACTTGGTGTGCAGGGCATGCCAGGCATAGCCCCCCAGCAGGCCGACCGACAACGCCAGCAGCAGCCCGGCCGTCAGGTAGTCGAGCGAGTGCTCGCCGAATACTTCCAGCAGCCAGGACAGGATCGCGGTGCCGCTGCTGAACAGGATCAGCCCGAGCACGTCGAGCGGGCGTTTCTCCACGCCCTGGTAGTCGGGCATGTGCTTCCAGACCAGGTAGAGCGCGGCCAGGCCGACCGGGACATTGACGAAGAAAATCACGCGCCACGAGGTCCAGTGCACGATCAGCCCGCCGACCGTCGGCCCCAGTAGCGGACCGATCAGCGCCGGGATGATCACGAAGTTCATCGCGCCCAGCAGCTCGCTCTTGGGGAAGGTGCGCACGATGGCGAGGCGTCCAACCGGCATCATCATGGCGCCGCCCAGGCCCTGCAGCAGGCGCGCGGCCGTCATCATCTGCGCGTTCAGCGACAGGCCGCACAGGACCGAGGCGAAGGTGAACACGGAGATGGCGATGAAGAACACGCGCCGGGTGCCGAAGCGGTCCGCCATCCAGCCGCTGAGCGGGATGCCGACGGCCAGGCCGAGGATGTAGCTGGTGACCACCGATTTCAGGCTCAGCGGCGTGACCTGCAGGCTGGCCGCGATGCTTGGAATGGCGGTATTGACGATGGTGGCGTCGAGCTGCTCCATGAACAGGGCAGTCGCGACGAGCCACGGCAGGTAGCGTTTGATGATGCTGGGGTCAGTCAATCGGGCCTCGTGATGCTGGCAGGCCGGGTGGCCCGCCCCGGCCCGATTGTGACATGGATCGCAACAGGGGCTCGCCCCGCTGCGCGCACGCCGAGGCGCTTAGAAACGGTAGGCCGCCTTGGCGACGACCCAGTTCGCGCCGGAGTTCGGGCGCTTGATGCTGGCGTTCGAATAGTGCTGGAACTTCAGGCTGTAGTCCCACTTGGCCGTGGTGTAGCCGACGCCGATGTGGTCGCCGAACTGGAAGGCGGTCGACAACTCCTTGTCCTCGTTCTTGTACAGCTTCGAGAACAGGTTGACGCCGACGCCGATCTCGCCGTACAGGCCGAGCTTGCTGTCGCTCTGGTAGCGGAACACCGGGGTGAAGCCGACCACGGCGATGTTCTTCTTGCGGCCCGGCACGTTCTGATAAGCGTGCAGGCGCCACAGGGCGACGTTGGTTTCCCAGTAGCCCGACAGGTGGTAGCCGTTACGCGCGAACCAGCGCTGGTCCCAGTCGTTCTGGACGGCGAGGCGCACCATGCGCTGCTCGGGATTGGTGCCGTATTCGATCGAGGCCGAGTCGGCCCAGCCACCGAGGGCCTGGGCATGGGCGGCCTGGGCGCAGAAGGCGGCCGCGAGAGCGGCGGTGATGCCGGCAAACTTCTTCACGTTGGACATGGCTTTCTTTCTTAACAAGACAGAAATATTGTGCAGTGCGCTATTGTACTAGCGTGAACAATTCGGCGCTGAACGCCACCTTGCGCTGCCGCGCGGGTATGATAGACGCCCCGCAGCACGCACCTTTTTACTTTCGATCCGCATGACCGAACCCACCAGCACTCCCCTGTATCCGCTCGCCGCGCCGACCCAGCAGCAGGTCGCACCGACCGTCCTGCCGCACGACCCTGTGGCGGAGCACATTGCCGCTCACCTCGGCCGGATCGATACCGTGTTCCACGACACCATTGCCGACCCGGTCCAGGTCGACATCCATGTGGTGCCGGCCAATGAGCGTACTCCCTTCCTGCGTCTGGTGACCTCGGGCATGAGCAGCCGCCCGATGACCGTGCCGGAAGGCGCGCCGCCCTACGCCGAACTGATGATGGCCTTGCCAGCCGACTGGAAGCTGGACGAACAGTCGGTACAGGACGAGCGCTGGTACTGGCCGGTGGCCCTGCTGCGCCACCTGGCCCACTATCCGCACCAGCACGCGACCTGGCTGGGCCTCGGCCACACGGTGCCGAACGGCCACCCGGCCAAGCCCTATGCCAAGGGCGTCGAGTTCACCGGCGCGATCCTGCTGCCGCCGGCCTCGGCGCCGGAGGCCTTCGCCTCGCTCGAGCGCGACGGCAAGGACGTCTATTTCCACTGCGTGGTGCCGCTCTTTGAGTCCGAGCTGAACCTGGTGAAGCGCAAGGGCTTCCCGGCGCTGCTCGACGGCTTCAACGACAAAGGCGTGACCGACCTCGTGGTCCCGGGCCGCAAAAACACGGTCAAGAAGTTCCTCGGACTGTTCTGATGCAGACCATTGCCTTCCTCGGCATTGGCCTGATGGGAAAGCCAATGGCTGCGCGCCTGGCGCAGGCCGGTTTCCGGGTACGCGCCTGGAACCGCACGTTCGCGAAAGCCGAGGCACTGCGCGCGAGCGGGGCCGAGCCGGTAGCGGACCTGGCGCAGGCAGTACGCGGCGCGGAGGTGGTGATTTCGATTCTGGAAGCAGGACCGGTGGTGGGCGAGGTAATCGCCGCCGCCCTGCCTTCGCTCGCGCCAAGCACGCTGTGGATCGACATGAGCTCGACGCGGCAGGACGAAGCGCTGTCCTTTCATGCCCGCCTGGCGGGGCAGGGCTGCCGTTTCATGGATGCGCCGGTGTCGGGCGGTGTCGGCGGCGCCGAAGCGGGTACGCTTGCGATCATGGCGGGCGGCGAGGCCGCGGATTTTGACCAAGTGGTAAAAATCCTGGAGGCGATGGGCAAGCCGCAGCGCGTCGGTCCCGTAGGGAGCGGGCAGGTGGCCAAGCTGTGCAACCAGCTGATCGTCGGGGCGACCTTGAACGTGGTGGCGGAAGCGCTGCTGCTGGCGCAGGCCGCCGGCGCCGATCCGGCGGCGGTGCGCGAGGCGATCCGCGGTGGCTTCGCGGGAAGCCGGATTCTCGAGGTGCACGGGCAGCGCATGCTGGAGCGGAACTTCGTGCCGGGTGGGCAGGTGAAGAGCCAGCTGAAGGATTTGCGCAATGTGCTGGCGGCGGCGCAAGCGGCGGGATTGACGCTGCCGGTGACGGAGCTGGTCACGCGGCAGTATGAGACGATCGAGGAAGCGCTGCCGACAGCCGACCATGCTGCGGCTTTGCTGGCGCTTGAACAGATGAATCCGGGTTTAAGGCTGGGCAGCGCGCCTGACCAGCTACCGTAGGGGTGATCTGGTCCAGTGGACCAGATCACGGTTTCCCGCCCACCTTACACAGGCAAACTCATCTCCACCAGCCGCACCCAGAAGCTCGCCCCAATCGGCAGCAAATTATCGTTGAAGTCATAGCTCGTGTTATGCAGCTGGCACGGCCCCAGCCCATGCCCGCCCGCGCGGTGCGCGCCTTCGCCATTGCCGATGAACACATAGCACCCCGGCTTCTCCTGCAGCATGAAGGCGAAATCCTCCGCCCCCATGGTCGGCTCGACATCGGTGTCCACGCGATCGGCCCCCACCACGGCGCGCATCGCTTCGACCGCAAACGCGGTCTGCTCCGGATGGTTGATCAGCGGCGGGTAATTGCGCTTGAAGCTGAAGTCGACCGAGGCATTGAAGGCCGCCGCGACGCCGGAAGCGATCTCTTCCATGCGGCGCTGGATCAGGTCCAGCACGCCGGTCGAGAAGGTGCGCACCGTGCCGATCAGCTCGGCCTCGTCGGGAATCACATTGGTGGCGCTGCCCGCGTGGATCTGGGTGATCGACAGCACCGCCGATTCCAGCGGGTTCTTTTCGCGTGACACGATGGTCTGCCAGGCTTGCGCGATCTGCACCGCCACCATCACCGGGTCGATGCCGCGGTGCGGTTGTGCCGCATGTGCGCCCTTGCCGCGCACCACGACGCGAAACTCGTTACTGGACGCCATCATCGGCCCGGCGACCACGCCGAAATTCCCCTCCGGGATGCCCGGCCAGTTGTGCATGCCGTACACCGCCTCCATTGGGAACTGTTCGAACAGGCCATCGTCCATCATGCGGCGCGCACCGCCGCCGCCTTCCTCCGCCGGCTGGAAGATCAGGTACACGGTGCCGTCGAAGTTGCGGTGCTTCGACAGGTGCAGGGCGGCGCCGAGCAGCATCGCGGTATGGCCGTCGTGGCCGCAGGCGTGCATCTTGCCCGGATGGCGCGAGGCATGGGCAAAGCCATTGATCTCTTGCATGGGCAGGGCATCCATGTCGGCGCGCAGGCCGATCGCGCGATTCGACGTGCCGTTCTTCACGATGCCGACCACACCGGTCACGCCCAGGCCACGCACAATGGGGATGCCCCATTCCGTCAGCTTCGCCGCCACCACGTCAGCGGTGCGTTGTTCTTCGTAGCACAGTTCTGGATGCGCATGCAGGTCGCGGCGGATCTCCTGCAACTGCGCTTGCTGCGCCAGGATTGGTTCCACGAGTTTCATTGATCTCTCCCTTTTTTGTCATGCTTGCATTGCACGTTTAGAACCATTGTAGCCTGCCTCAAACACCCAGTAAAAGAGGAGGGGACGGCGCACGCCAAGATCGTATAAAGTATTGGTTTAACGAAGTATTTCTGCTCCTCTCCCACTCATGTCAGTCACACAAGTCCGCGCCGCCTGCCCCCACGATTGCCCCGATACCTGCGCCATCCTCGTCACCGTCGACAATGGCGTGGCAACGGAAGTGAAGGGCGATCCGGAGCATCCGACCACCGCGGGCGTGCTGTGCACCAAGGTGGCGCGCTACGTGGAGCGCACCTACCATGCGGACCGCGTGCTGTATCCGATGCGCCGCGTGGGCCGCAAGGGCGAGGGCAAGTTCGAACGCATCACGTGGGAACAGGCAATTGACGAGATCGCAGGACGCCTGGGCGAGATCGCCGCGCGCAACCCCGAGGCGATCCTGCCGTACAGCTATGCCGGCACCATGGGACTGGTACAGGGCGACTCGATGTCTTTGCGCTTCTTCAACAAGATCGGGGCATCGCTGCTGGACCGTACCATCTGCGCCACGGCCGGCGCGACCGGCTACAAGTACACCATCGGCAGCTCGATCGGCACCGACATCGAGCAGTTCCAGAACGCGAAGCTGATCCTGATCTGGGGCGGCAACCCGATCGCCTCCAACCTGCACCTGTGGATGCGCGTCCAGGAAGCCAAGCGCCGCGGCGCGAAGCTGATCGCCATCGATCCGTATCGCTCGCTCACGGCCGAGAAGTGCCACCAGCACATTGCCCTGCTGCCGGGCACGGATGCCGCACTGGCGCTGGGCATGATGCATGTCCTGATCCAGGAAGACCTGATCGACCACGACTACGTGTCGAAGTACACGCTCGGCTACGAAGAACTCAAGCAGCGCGCGCTGGAATGGACCCCGGAACGCACCGCCGAGACCTGCGGCATCACGGTGGAAGAAGTAGTGGAACTGGCGCGCGTCTACGGCCAGACCGCGAGGAGCGGCGAGGGCGCCGCGATCCGCATGAACTACGGCCTGCAGCGCGTGCGCGGCGGCGGCATGGCGGTGCGCAATATCGCCTGCCTGCCGGCCCTGGTTGGCGCCTGGCGCCACCCGGCCGGCGGCGTGCAGCTGTCGACCTCGGGCTCCTTCCCGGCCAACCGCCCGGCCCTGCAGCGCCCGGACCTGCTGGATGGCCGCATGCCGCGCACCATCAACATGACCACCATCGGCGACGACCTGCTGAAGGAAGCCTCGCCGGAATTCGGCCCGAAGATCGAAGCCGTCATCGTCTACAACGCCAACCCGCTCGCCATCGCGCCCGACTCCGCCAAAGTGCAGAAGGGCTTCGAGCGCGAAGACCTGTTCACCGTGGTGCTGGAACACTTCCACACCGACAGCGCCGACTACGCCGACATCCTGCTGCCGGCCACCACCCAGCTCGAGCACGTCGATGCGCACCTGGCTTACGGCCACCTGTACATGATGGCGAACAACGCGGCTATTCAACCCATCGCCGAAGCCAAGCCAAACACCGAGTTCTTCCGCCTGCTGGCTGCGCGCATGGGCTTCGACGACCCTTGCTTCCGCGAGACCGACGACGAACTGGCCGCCCAGGCCTTCGACAAGCGCCACGAACGCGCGGTGCACTTCGACTGGGAGTCGCTCAAGAAAAAGGGCTGGCAGAAACTGAATATGCCCGATGCGCCGTTCGCCGAGGGCGGCTTCCCGACCCCGTCGGGCAAGTGCGAATTCTATTCGAGCAGCATGGCGCAGGACGGGCTCGACCCGGTCCCGGCCTATATCCCGCCGTACGAATCGCCCGCCTCCAACCCGGAGCTGGCGAAGAAATATCCGCTGGCGATGATCTCTCCACCGGCAAGGAACTTCCTTAACTCAACCTTTGTCAATGTACAGAGCCTGCGCGCAACCGAGGGCGAGCCGCACCTCGACATGCACCCGAACGACGCCGCCCGACGCGGCGTCAAGCACGGTGACATGGCGCGCATTTATAACGACCGCGGCTCATTCGTTGCCCGTGCACGCGTCACCGACAAGGCGCGCGAAGGGCTGGTGGTGGGCTTGTCGATCTGGTGGAAGAAGCTTTCCAGCGACGGCAAGAACGCCAACGAAGTGACCAGCCAGCGATTGACCGACATGGGCAGGGCGCCTACTTTCTACGACACCCTGGTGCAGGTTGAAAAACTTGCCCCCTCGACGCGAGATGAAACCCTCTAGATTCTCCCAGGCCTTCCGGCCCCTGATGGCCGCAGCAAGCGCGGCCTTGATGTTGTCAAGCTGCTCATCCCTTTCCTACTACTCCCAGGCCGCCCAGGGCCAGCTCGAACTGCTGACGGATTCCCGTTCGATCGATGACTGGCTGGCCGATCCCGCCACCAAGCCGACCCTGCGCCACCGCCTGGAGGCGGCGCGCCAGATCCGGCGCTACGCGATCCAGGAACTGAAACTGCCCGATAACGGCAGCTACACCAATTTCACCAACCTCAAGCGCCCCTATGTGCTGTGGAACGTGGTCGCCACCCCCGAGCTGTCGCTGAAACCCATGCAGTGGTGCTTTCCGGTGGCCGGCTGCGTGAACTACCGCGGCTACTACAGCAAGGACGAAGCCCAGGCCTACGCCAGGCAGCTGCGCGCGCAGGGCAATGACGTGGAAGTGGGCGGCGTCAGCGCCTACTCGACCCTGGGCTGGTTCAGCGATCCCCTGATCTCGACCTTCATCAACTATCCGGACGCGGAACTGGCGCGCCTGATCTTCCACGAACTGGCGCACCAGGTGGTGTACGTGCCGGGCGACTCGAAGTTCAACGAATCCTTTGCTTCCGCGGTGGAGCAGGCCGGGGTCGAGGGCTGGCTGGAACGCTTCGGCAACCCGGCCATGGTGGAGGCCTTCGAGCGCTACACGGTGCGCAAGAAGGATTTCATGGCGCTGCTGGTGCGCTACCGCGGCGAGCTGGAGAAGCTGTATGCCAGCGCGCTCGGCAAGGAAGAGAAGCGCGCCACCAAGGCGCGCCTGTTCATCGCGCTGAAGGACGACTACCAGGTGCTGAAGGCGAACTGGGGCGGCTACGCTGGCTACGACCGCTTCTTCGCCGAGCCGCTGTCGAACGCCCACCTGGCCTCGATCGCCACCTACAACGACTTCGTGCCGGCCTTCCGCACCCTGCTGCGCAAGGAGCGTACCTGGTCCGCTTTCTACAAATCGGTCAACCAGCTAGCCAAGCTCGACAAGGCCGACCGGCACCGGGTCTTGAAGAACCTCGCGGCGCCGGCGCCGAGCGCGCCGCTGGTGGTGCAGCGCACCATGGGGGATGGCGCGGGTTTGAGTAAATAAGCCCAGATAGAGGACACGTTCCAATCGACTTAAAAGAACTTGCGCGCATTGCCGCTGCCCGATAGCATCACAATCAGGCGATAGCAAAGGCGCAAGCTTCGCGCGCCCCCACAACGATAAATTCGAGACAAAAAGGGCATCCGATGGACAAAATCTGGCTGAAGTCGTACCCCCCGAACGTACCTGCCGAGATCAATCCCGATCAGTACGGCTCGCTCGTGCACCTGCTGGAGGAATCTTTCAGTAAATACGCCGACCGCAACGCCTATGTGTGCATGGACAAGTACCTGACCTACGGCGAGCTGGATGCCTACTCGAAGAAACTGGCCGCCTGGCTGCAAAGCCGCGGCATGGAACGCGGCGCGCGCGTGGCGATCATGATGCCGAACGTGCTGCAGTACCCGATCGCGATCGCAGCCGTGCTGCGCGCCGGCTACACCGTGGTGAACGTGAACCCGCTGTACACGCCGCGCGAACTCGAACACCAGATCAAGGACTCGGGCAGCGAAGCGATCATCGTGCTCGAGAACTTCGCGCACACCGTGCAGCAGGTGATGGGCAAGACCCCGCTGCGCCACGTGGTGGTGGCGAGCATGGGCGAGATGCTGGGCGGCGCCAAGGGCATGCTGGTCAACTTCGTGGTCCGCTCGGTCAAGAAGATGGTGCCCGAGTTCTCGCTGCCGAACATGGTGCGCTTCAAGGACACGCTCTCGCAGGGCGCGAAGATGCCGTTCACGAAGGTCGAGCTGAAGGCCTCGGACGTCGCCTTCCTGCAGTACACCGGCGGCACCACCGGCGTCTCGAAAGGCGCGACCCTCACGCACCGCAACGTGATCGCCAATGTGCTGCAGTCCGAAGCATGGTCGAAGCCGGCGATGGGCGACACCAGCGAGCAGGTGGTGATCGTATGCGCGCTGCCGCTCTACCACATCTTCGCGCTGACGGCCTGTGCGATGTGGGGCATGCGCACCGGCGCCCTGAACATCCTGATCGTGAACCCGCGCGATATCCCGGGCTTCATCAAGGAGCTGGGCAAGTACAAGATCAACATGCTGCCGGCGGTGAATACGCTGTACAACGCGCTGGTGAATCACCCGGATTTCGCGGGCCTGGACTTCTCCGGGCTGAAGGTCTCGAACGGCGGCGGCATGGCGGTGCAGAAGGCCGTCAACGACAAGTGGAAGCAGGTGACCGGCACCAGCATCATCGAAGGCTACGGCCTGTCGGAGACCTCGCCAGTGGCCACCTGCAACCGCGCCGACATCAAGGACTTCAGCGGCACCATCGGCCTGCCGGTGCCGTCTACGGATATCGCGATCCTCGATGACGAGGGCAAGCCGATGGCGATCGGGCAGATCGGCGAGATCGCGATCCGCGGCCCGCAGGTGATGGCTGGCTACTGGAACCGCCCCGATGAAACCGCCAAGGTCATGACGCCGGACGGCTTCTTCAAGTCGGGCGACGTCGGCATCATGGACGAACAGGGCTACGTGAAGATCGTCGACCGCAAGAAGGACATGATCCTGGTCTCGGGCTTCAACGTGTACCCGAACGAACTGGAAGGCGTGATCGCCGGCCACCCGGGCGTCCTGGAATGCGCCGTGATCGGCGTGCCGGACGAGCATTCCGGCGAAGCGGTGAAGGTATTCGTGGTGCGCAAGGACCCGAACCTGACCGCCGAGCAGCTGATGGACTACTGCAAGCAGCAGTTCACCGGCTACAAGAAACCGAAATACATCGAGTTCCGCGACGAGCTGCCGAAGACCAACGTCGGCAAGATCCTGCGCCGCGCATTGCGGGACGAGAAACAGGCGGAAACGACCGCCTGACGGCAGGTTGATGGCCGGCGTATGGCGCCGGTCCGCGAAGCCGCCCGTGTCCCGGGCGGCTTCGCGTTTTATTGGACAGCATCGAATACAGAAGGTGAGGCACGGATGGACAAGTTTTGGCTCAAGTCGTATGAGGAAGGCGTACCTGCGGAGATCGATCCCACGCAGTACCGCTCCCTGACGCATCTGCTGGAGGAGGCGTTCCGCAAGTATGCCGACCGCAAGGCCTATGCGTGCATGGGCAAGACCCTGACTTTCGCCGAGCTGGATCGCTTGTCGGGCCGCATGGCCGCCTGGCTGCAGGCCCAGGGCCTGCAACCGGGTGCGCGCGTGGCCATCATGCTGCCGAACGTGCTGCAGTACCCGGTGGCCATGGCCGCCGTGCTGCGCGCCGGCTACGTGATCGTCAACGTCAATCCGCTCTACACCCCGCGCGAACTGCAGCACCAGCTGAAGGATTCCGGCGCCGAAGCCATCGTGGTGCTGGAGAACTTCGCGCACACGCTGGAGCAGGTGATCGGCAATACCAGCGTGAAGCACGTGGTGGTCGCCAGCATGGGCGACCTGCTGGGCGGCGTGAAAGGCATGCTGGTCAACCTGGTGGTGCGCAAGGTGAAGAAGATGGTGCCGGCCTGGTCGCTGCCGGGTTCGATCGGCTTCAAGCGCATGCTGGCGCAAGCCTCGGGCGCGACCCTGCGTCCGGTCGCCATCGGCCACGACGATATCGCCTTCCTGCAGTACACCGGCGGCACCACCGGCGTCTCCAAGGGCGCGGTGCTGCTGCACAAGCACGTGATCGCCAACGTGCTGCAGAACGAAGCCTGGTTCGCGCCGACCCTCAGCAAGATCAAGCTAGGGGAGCAGCCGCAGTTCGTGTGCGCGCTGCCGCTGTACCACATCTATGCGCTGACCGTGTGCGCGCTGCTGGGCCTGCGCGTGGGCGGCGTCAACCTCCTGATCCCGAACCCGCGCGACATCGGCGGCTTCATCAAGGAGCTGGGCGACTACCGCATCAACATCTTCCCGGCCGTGAACACGCTGTACAACGGCTTGGTGAACAACCCGGACTTCGCCAAGCTCGATTTCTCGGGCCTGCTGGTATGCCCAGGCGGCGGTATGGCCGTGCAAAAAGCCGTGGCCGACAAGTGGCTGCAAATCACCGGCACCCCGATCGTGGAAGGCTACGGCCTGTCCGAGACTTCGCCCGTGGTCACCGCGAACCGCTGCGACATCAGCGACTTCACCGGCACCATCGGCCTGCCGCTGCCTTCGACCGAGATCCGCATCCTGGACGAAGCCGGCAACCAGGTCCCGTTCGGCACCGCCGGCGAGATCGCCGTGCGCGGCCCGCAGGTGATGGCCGGCTACTGGCAGCGCGACGACGAAACCGCCAAGGTCATGACGCCCGATGGCTTCTTCAAGACCGGCGACATCGGCATCATGAACGAAGAGGGCTATACCCGCATCGTCGACCGCAAGAAGGACATGATCCTGGTCTCAGGTTTCAACGTCTATCCGAACGAGATCGAAGGCGTGGTCGCGGCGCTGCCGGGCGTGCTGGAGGTGGCCTGCGTGGGCGTGCCGGACCAGCATTCGGGCGAAGCGGTGAAGCTCTACATCGTCAAGAAGGACCCGGCGCTCACCAGCGAGCAGGTGATCGCCTTCTGCAAGGAGCAGCTGACCGGCTACAAGCGCCCGAAATTCGTGGAGTTCCGCGAGACCCTGCCGAAGACCAACGTCGGCAAGATCCTGCGCCGCGAGCTGAGGGACGAGAAACAGTCGGCTTGAGCTAATTCTGCTCATCTAAACTTGGATCCCCGCCTGCGCGGGGAGTCATGGGCGCCAGTGGCGCGCATGACGGCTTTACGGCTGCGGAATTAGGATGCTCTATCTCTGGGTTAGCGTTGAAACCGTCGTTCCGGCGAAGGCCGGAACCCAATTTCGTGGCAATGCGTTAGCCCAAGCGCTCGGCGCCTGCCACCCCGTCGGCCACGCGGAACGCAGCCAGTTCTGCGATGGCCGATTTTGCATTCTGCACGTCGTCCAGGCCCATGAAGTGGCTCAAGGTCTCCTTCGGCGTGACTTCCATCAGCATGTAGCCGCGCCGGTCGCTGCGCCCGTACAGCATGTGCGGATTTCTGCCTACGTGCTCGTCGGTGCGCGCCTGCGGGCGCGAGCTCGAGGTCACCGAGGTGCCGACGAACTCGGTGGCCACCACCGCATTCTGCTTCGACACCGGCTTCGAGAAGTCTGGCCGCAGCGAAGTCGTATAGAAGCCGTGCACGTCGCCGGCCAGTACCAGCGGGTTGTGCGCGCCGTGCTTGACGATGGTGTCGAGCAGGCGCCGGCGCGCCGCGGGATAGCCGTCCCAGCCGTCGGTCCAGAAGCGCCCGTCCTCCGGCGTCACGATCGGCACGCTGCTCGACTGCGCCATCAGGGTCTGCTGCGCCAGGATGTTCCATTTCGCGCGCGAGGTCGCCAGGCCGGACTCGAGCCAGGCTTCCTGTTCCGCGCCAAGCATGCTGCGGCGTGGATCGCGCAATGCTTCGCAGGCGCGCGCGAACACGGCGTTCGAGCCGCCGCGCGTGGCCGACTTGGGGCAGGCCTGCGGCGAGCGGTACTGGCGGTCGTCGAGCACGTGGAAGCGCGCCAGCCGGCCCCAATCGTAGCGCTGGAACATTTCGACAGAAGTGAAACCGTCGCGTACTACCTTCGGCAGGCGCAGCGGCATGTGTTCGTAGAAGGCCTGGTAGGCGGCCGCGCGGCGGGTGGCGAAGTCGCGCGCCAGGCGCTCGTCGCGCAGGCCGCCGTAGTCGTTGGCCACCTCGTGGTCGTCCCAGGTCACGATCCAGGGCGCGGCAAGGTGCGCCGCCTGCAGGTCCGGATCGCTCTTGTACTGCGCGTAGCGCTTGCGGTAGTCCGCCAGGGTGAAGGACTCGTCGCTGCGCACCACCTTCTGCGGATGGCGCAGCTGGTAGGGGCCCCACTCGTAGATGTAGTCGCCCAGGAAGGCGACCAGGTCGGGACTGGCCTGCGCGATGTGGCGATGCGCCGCGTAGCTGCCGAATTCCCAGTGCTGGCAGGAGGCCACCGCCAGCTTGAGCCGGGCCGGCATGTCCTCGCGCGCCGGGGCCGTGCGGGTACGCCCGACCGGGCTGACGGCGTCGCCCAGCATGAAGCGGTACCAGTACCAGCGGCCGGGCGCCAGGCCTTTCACGTCGACGTGCACGCTGTGGGCGAGCTCCGGCGTGGCGACGGCGGAGCCCTTCGCTGCGATGTTGCGGAAGGCCTCGTCCTGCGCCACCTCCCAGCGCACGCTCATCGCCAGCGGCGGCGTGCTCTCGGCCTTGAGCGGGTCGCTCAGGACGCGGGTCCACAGGATGACCGAATCGGGCAGCGGCGAGCCAGAGGCGACGCCCAGGCTGAAGGGGTAGGGGCCTTTCGCGGACGAGGCGCAGGCGCTGAGGCTGGCGCTGGCCAGCGCCGCCGACAGCCTTGCGGCGTCGAGCAGGAACAGCCGGCGCGCCGTCATGCTCTATTGGTGCGAGATCAGGGAATCGAGCGGCGGCAGCTGGCGCGGCTTGCGGTCCGGGCCGGTGGCGACATAGGTGAGCGTCGCTTCAGTGACCTTCACCACGTCGGCCTGCAGGCGGTTGCGCTCGGCATAGACTTCGACGCAGACGGTGATCGAGGTGTTGCCGACCTTGACGATGTCGGCGTAAAAGGACAGCAGGTCGCCCACGAACACGGGCTGCTTGAACAGGAAGGAGTTCACGGCGATGGTCGCCACGCGGCCGTTCGCGCGGCGGGTGGCCGGCAGCGAGCCGGCGACGTCGACCTGGGCCATGATCCAGCCGCCGAACACATCGCCGTACACGTTGGCGTCGGACGGCGCGGGCATCACGCGCAGTTCCGGCATCTTGCCTTGCGGCAGGCGAGTGGGAGAAGGGGAGGCGGCATTTTGTGGCGTGGTCATCTTGTTTTCTCGGTAAAAGCTACAATCGTCCCGAATTGAACCATAAATCCCCAAGCCCTGCCATGCGACGTACTCCTGCTTCAAGTGTCCCTTTACCGCCCGATGCGAAGGGCGTGCCGCGCAACGACTGGGCCACGCTGCGTACCCTGTTCCCCTACCTGTGGGTCTACAAGTGGCGAGTGCTGGCCGCGCTCGCCGCGCTGATCGGCGCCAAGATGGCCAACGTCGGCGTGCCGCTGGTGCTCAAGCGCCTGATCGACCAGCTCGCGATCGATCCGAAAGACCCGCACGCGCTGCTGGTGCTGCCGCTCGGCGCCCTGGTCGCCTACGGCCTGCTGCGCCTGTCCACCACCGTGTTTACCGAGCTGCGCGAATTCCTGTTCGCACGCGTCACGCAGCGCGCGGTACGGACCATCGCCCTGAAGGTGTTCCGCCACCTGCACGCGCTGTCGCTGCGCTTCCACCTGAACCGCCAGACCGGCGGCATGACGCGCGACATCGAGCGCGGCACGCGCGGCGTGAACTCGCTGATCTCGTATTCCCTGTTTAACGTGCTGCCGACCCTGGTCGAGATCACGCTGGTGCTGGGCTACCTGGTGCTCAACTACGACATCTGGTTCAGCGCCATCACCGCGGTGGCGCTGGCCAGCTATATCGCGTTTACCGTGATCGTGACCGAGTGGCGCACGCACTTTCGCCGCACCATGAACGAGCTCGACTCCAAGGCGAATACCAAGGCCATCGATTCGCTGCTCAACTACGAAACGGTGAAGTACTTCGGCAATGAGGAATATGAAGCCAAGCGCTACGACCAGGGCCTGCAAAGCTACGAGAACGCGGCGGTGCGCTCGCAAACCTCGCTGTCCTTCCTGAACACCGGCCAGTCCCTGATCATCGCCACCGCGGTGACGCTGATCCTGTGGCGCGCGACCGAAGGCGTGATCGCCGGGACCATGACCCTGGGCGACCTGGTGCTGGTGAACTCGTTCATGATCCAGCTGTACATCCCGCTGAACTTCCTGGGCGTGATCTACCGCGAGATCAAGCAGAGCCTGGCCGACATGGAGCGCCTGTTCTCGCTGCTCGACCAGAACCGCGAAGTGGCCGACAGCGCGGGCGCGCAGCCCCTGGTGACGCGCGGCGCGCAGGTCGAGTTCTCGCACGTCGAGTTCAGCTACGAGGCCAAGCGCCAGATCCTGTTCGACGTCGATTTTTCCATCCCGGCCGGCACCACCACCGCGGTGGTGGGCCACAGCGGCTCGGGCAAGTCGACCCTGTCACGCCTGCTGTTCCGCTTCTACGAAGTGAACGGCGGCGCGATCCGCATCGACGGCCAGGACCTGCGCGCCATCACCCAGGCCTCGCTGCGGGCCGCGATCGGCATCGTGCCGCAGGATACGGTGCTGTTCAACGACAGCATCGAATACAACATCGCCTACGGCCGGCCGGGCGCTTCGCACGAGGATATCGTGGCTGCAGCGCGCGCCGCCTCGATCCACGACTTCATCGAGAGCCTGCCGGACGGCTACCAGACCATGGTGGGCGAGCGCGGCCTGAAGCTGTCGGGCGGCGAGAAGCAGCGCGTGGCGATCGCACGCACGCTGCTGAAGAACCCGGCGATCCTGATTTTCGATGAGGCGACGTCGGCGCTGGACTCCAAGTCGGAGCAGGCGATCCAGGCGCAGCTGAAGGAAATCGCGAAGGACCGCACGACCCTGGTGATCGCGCACCGCCTGTCGACCATCGCGGATGCCCAGCAGATCATCGTGCTGGATCACGGACGCATCGTCGAGCGTGGCACGCACCAGTCCCTGCTCGCGGCACGCGGGCTGTATCAGCAGATGTGGGAACGGCAGCTGGCGCGGCCGGATGAGGAACTGGCGTCGCCGCCGTTGGAGATTGCGAAGTAGATCGTTGCGTTTCGCTGCAGGGTGTTCTTTGCCACCACAGGATGAACCGTCATCCCGGCGCAGGCCGGGATCCAATTCCGTTGTGGAGTGAGGACGCATGCAGTATCGGTACGCATGCAAAATTGGATTCCGGCCTTCGCCGGAATGACGGTTTCTAAGCTAACAAAGGAAGGAAGTATGCGGATCAGTAGGTATAGAACATCCGCTGAATGTCCTTGGTATTGCTGGTCTTCGTCAACGCCAGCATCAGCAGGATGCGCGCCTTCTGCGGGCTGAGCGTATCCGACACCACGAAGTCCAGCTGATCATCATTGGCCTCGCCATTCCTCGCCACGATGCCCTGGCCCACGCGCGCCGAGCGCACGATCACGACACCCTTTTCACGCGCGGCGATCAGCGCCGGCTTGGTCTTGGCAGGCAAGCTGCCGTTACCCACGCCCGCATGCACCAGGCCCTTGGCGCCGGCTGCCACCAGCGCCTTTACCGCCACGTCGCCCACGTTCGCATACGCATAGGCCACGTCCACCTGCGGCAGCGCATCCAGCTTCGTGATGTCGAATTCGGTCTCGGTCGTGTGCTTGCGCGTGACCTCGCGGTAGAAGAACGGCTTGCCGCCCTGGATGTAACCGATCATGCCCAGCTCCGCGGTGCGGAAGGTGTCGGCGGTGGTGGTGTTCGACTTGGTGACGTCGCGCGCCGCGTGGATCTGGTCGTTCATCGCCACCAGCACGCCCTTGCCGATCGCAGCCTGGCTGCCGGCCAGGTTGACGGCGTTGTACAGGTTGATTGGGCCGTCCGCCGACAGCGCGGTGGACGGGCGCATCGACCCGACCACCACCACCGGCTTCTTGCTCTTGACCACCAGGTTCAGGAAGTAGGCCGTCTCTTCCAGGGTATCGGTCCCGTGCGTGATGACGATGCCGTCCACGTTCGGCTGCGCCAGCAGGGCGTTGACGCGCTTGGCCAGGATCAGCCAGTGCTCGTTGCCCATGTTCTCGCTGGCGATCTGGAACACCTGCTCGCCCGTGACATTGGCGACCTTGGTGATTTCCGGAACCGCCTGGATCAGCGACTGCACACCCACGGTAGCGGCGGTATAGCCGACCGTGGTGGTGCTGGTGGCGCCGGTGCCGGCGATGGTGCCGCCGGTCGCCAGGATGGTCACGTTGGGCAGTTTGGCCGTCTGCGCCTGCGCCGCCGAGGCGAGCAGGAACAGAAAGGCGAACAGCGCCGTCATGGCGCGGGTGAAACCTTGGTGCAGCATGTGATACTCCTTCAATAGAACTCGTTACGGCTTCTTGTAGACGACGCCGTCCTTCATGACGAACCTGACCTGCTCGAGCAGTTTCACGTCCTGCAGCGGGTCGCCTTCGACGGCCACGATGTCGGCGGCGAAGCCCGGCTCCACTTGACCCAGGCGTGCGGACTGGTCGAGCAGGGTGGCGGCGTGCAGGGTCGCGGCGCGGATCGCCTCGATCGGTTTCATGCCCGCTTCGACCATGTAGCCGAACTCCTTGGCATTCTCGCCGTGTGGGAACACGCCGGCGTCGGTGCCGAAGGCGATCTTCACGCCGGCCTTGTGGGCGCGCGCAAACGTGGCCTGCAGCTGCGGGCCGATCGCGGCAGCCTTCGGGCGCACCAGGTCGGAATAGTAGCCGTCGATCTTGGCCTTGTCCGCCACGTAGCGGCCGGCCGAGATGGTCGGCACGTACCAGTTGCCGGTCTTCTTGAACAGCTGGATGACTTCGTCGTCCATCAGGGTGCCGTGCTCGATCGAGTCGACGCCGGCGCGCAGCGCGCGCTTCATACCTTCGGCGCCGTGCGCGTGGGCCGCGACACGGAAGCCGTAGTCCTTGGCGGTGCTGACGATCGCCTTCAGCTCGTCCTCGGTGTACTGCGAGTTCTGGCCGTTGGCAGCCTGGCTCAGCACGCCGCCGGTGGCGGTAATCTTGATCAGGTCCGCGCCTTCCTTGTAGCGCTGGCGCACGGCCTGGCGGCCTTCTTCGGGGCTGTCGATCACGCCCTGTTCCGGACCGGGGTGGCCCACCCGCTCGCTCAGGAAGTGCGACAGGTTGTTGGTCGGGTCGGCATGGCCGCCGGTGGTGGCGATCGATTTACCCGCGGTGAACATGCGCGGACCGGGGACTTCGCCCGCGTTGATGGCGCGCTTGAGCGACACGTTCAGGCCGTCGGCCGCGCCGAGGTCGCGCACCGTGGTGAAGCCCGCCATCAGGGTGCGGTTTGCATACTTGACCGAGCGGTAGGCCATGTCCTGCGGATCGGCGGTGAGGCGGTCGCGGTAGGCGTCCACCACCGGCGCGGTTTCGCTGGTCAGGTGCACGTGCATGTCGATCAGGCCCGGCAGGCAGGCATGGCGCGACAGGTCGACGTTGCCCGCGGCCTGGGTCATCGGGCCGACCGATTTGATCACGCCGTTCTCGACCACGATGCTGACGCGCTCGCGCCAGGTGCCGCTCTTCACATCCAGCAGGCGGCCGCAGTCGACCGTCTGGGTGGCGGCGCTGGCGCCCGTTGCAACCAGCAGCAGGCCTGCCATGTACAGCTGTTTCATGTCTCGCTCCTCATTATGGTTATATGAAAAAGGCCCTCCATCACTGGAAGGCCTTCGGTACTGAAGCTAGGTATGTGCGCTCAACGCAGCGGCGCGACCGCCGGATCCTTGTTCGGCTCGGCCAGGTCGCCTTCCCACTTCGCGACCACCGCGGTGGCGATGCCGTTGCCGATCACGTTGGTGGCCGAACGGGCCATGTCCAGGAAGTGGTCGATGCCCAGCAGGAGCAGCAGGCCGGCTTCCGGGATGTTGAACTGGGCCAGGGTGGCAGCGATGACGACCAGCGAGGCGCGCGGCACGCCGGCCATGCCCTTGGAGGTCAGCATCAGCACCAGCATCATGGTCAGCTGGGTCGAGATGTCCAGTTCGATACCGTAGGCCTGGGCGATGAACACGGCGGCGAAGGTGCAGTACATCATCGAGCCGTCCAGGTTGAACGAGTAACCGATCGGCAGTACGAAGGCGGCCAGGCGGTTCTTGACGCCGAAGCGCTCCAGGCCTTCCAGGGTTTTCGGGAAGGCGGCTTCCGACGAGGCGCAGGTGTAGGCCAGGATGGTCGGTTCCTTCAGTTCGTTAATCAGGCGCAGCACGCGCGGGCCGAGGAAGGCCATGCCGATCAGGATCAGGACCACCCACAGCAGCACGATGCCGAGGTAGAACTCGGCCATGAAGATGCCGTAGGTCGAGAGCACGCCCAGGCCGCTCTTGGCGATCACGCCGGCCACCGCCGCGAACACGGCGATCGGGGCGAAGTTCATCACGTAGCCGGTGACCTTCAGCATGATGTGGGCGACGCCGTCCACGGCGTCGATCAGCGGGGTGGCGCGCGCGCCCACGGCCGCGGCGGCGGTGCCGAAGAAGATCGAGAACACGACGATCTGCAGGATCTCGTTCTTGGCCATGCCTTCGACGATCGAGGCAGGCACCAGGTGGGTGATGAATTCCTTCAGCGTCAGGCTGGAGGTCGCAATGCCCGAGGACGTGCCGATCGGCGGCACCGCGCCGGACAGCGCCATCGCGTCGCCCGGACGGAACAGGTTCACCAGGACCAGGCCCAGGGACAGCGAGATGATGGAGGCGATGATGAACCAGCCCAGCGCCTTGACCCCGATGCGGCCCACTTCCTTGGCGTCGCCCATCTTGGCGATGCCGACCACCAGGGTCGAGAACACCAGCGGCGCGATGATCATCTTGATCAGGCGGAGGAACAGGGTCGTGACCAGCGACATGGTATCGGCGAAGCCGGCCGGGTTGGCGAAGTTGGTGTTGGCCACGTAGCCGACGACGATCCCGAGCACGAGGCCGATCAGGATATAAGTAGTCAGGCGGTTTCGTTTGGTGGTCATAAGTGCTTCCTGCGTTCCTGTGTCAGGACCTGTGCAAAGCCCGCGGCAGGGGATAACGCTGTCGCGGGTGGAGTTATCGGGGCGGTGCGCTGGCTCGGAAGAAGAACGGCCAGATCTGGAGAATAATGCAAGTTTCGCAGTATCCTAGGCGTTGGAAATGCTGTCAAGCATGCTTACATCCTGCGCGTTCGCGCGCGGCGAAGCACAAACAAATACAGGCACCAGATGATCGAAATCGAGAATGTCAGCAAGTGGTACGGCAGCTTCCAGGTGCTGCGCGATTGCAGCACCCATGTCGCGCGCGGCGACGTGGTGGTGGTGTGCGGGCCTTCGGGATCCGGCAAGTCCACCCTGATCAAGACCGTCAACGGGCTGGAGCCGTTCCAGGAGGGCAGGGTCGTGGTCGACGGCGTCTCGGTGGGCGATCCGGCGACCAGGCTGTCGCAGCTGCGCGCGCGCATCGGCATGGTGTTCCAGAATTTCGAACTGTTCCCGCACCTGTCGGTGCGCGACAACCTGACCCTGGCCCAGGTCAAGGTGCTGGGACGCAGCAAGACCGATGCGCTCGAGCGCGGCCTGGCCTACCTGGACCGGGTCGGCCTGCTGGCGCACAAGGACAAGTTCCCGAGCCAGCTCTCTGGCGGCCAGCAGCAGCGCGTGGCGATCGCGCGTGCGCTGTCGATGGACCCGGTGGCGATGCTGTTCGACGAACCCACGTCGGCGCTCGACCCCGAGATGATCGGCGAGGTGCTGGACGTGATGGTGGGGCTGGCGCAGGAAGGCATGACCATGATGGTGGTGACCCACGAGATGGGATTCGCGCGCAAGGTGGCGGACCGGATCGTCTTCATGGACCACGGCAGCATCGTCGAGGACCGCCCCAAGGAGGACTTCTTCAATGCGCCGCAGTCGGAGCGGGCGCGCGAGTTCCTGGCGCGGATCATCCATTAATTCATCCACTGCAAAGCACAACGGCGCCCGAGGGCGCCGTTGTTCATGTCGCGTTCAAGCGATTACGCCTGCTTCTGCTTGCGGCGGCGCGAGCCTGCCAGGGCGGCGGCGCCCAGCGAGAACAGGGCGATCGATGCCGGTTCCGGGACGTCCCAGCCGATGGCGTCGAACATCATCAGGTCCATCTGGCTGATCGCCAGCAGTTCGCCGCGGGCCGCGGTCGGGTCCAGGATGCCGATGCCGCGGTTGTCCTTCCAGTGGCTGGCCTGCTGGCCGTCGCCGTTGGTGCGGCCGTTCGAGAAGATCGACAGGGTGGTAGTGCAGTTATCCAGCGAGAAGAACTTGTCGCGGTTGTCGGCAGACCAGTCGATGTCGGCGCCGGCGGCTTTGCTCGCAGGCGAGCAGCGGAACACGTCAGCCGGTGCGATGTAGGTGAACAGGGCATCCGAGAAGCCGCCGCTACGGTTCAGGTCGAGCGTATCGACACCGCTGATGAAGCCCAGTGCATGGCCGATTTCGTGGGTGGCCACACCGATGAAGTCGATCATGCCGGCGCCGATGCCGTCGGTCGGATCGAAATCGAAGATCGAGGCGAAACCGCTGCTGAAGGAGATCGAGCCGTCCGAGCGCTTGTCGCTGTCAGGGATCAGGCCGAGGGCGCGGAAATTCGCCCAGGTCGCGCGGATGGTGCGGTTGTTTTCGTTGCAGTTATTGTCGACGAAGGTCGCGATATTGCCGCTACCTGCCGGATTGATGCCGGTGCCATTCATCATCACACTCATGCACGGACCTGCCGGCAGGTTGGCAATCGCCGCGAGGTCGGTGGTGGTCTTGGCATCGTTGATCAGGGCCTGGCGGAAGCCGGCGTAGCTGACGGTGCCCTGGGTCGAGCTGGTCGAGCCGAGCACGCCCGGGTTCAGCGCCGCGAAGGCGATGTTCAGGTTGACCTGCACGTTGTCGTGCAGGACGTTCTGCCAGCGGTTGGCTGCGGTCTGGAAGCCGGCCAGTGCGCGCGCGTCCATTGCCGGGTCGTAGGTGAAGTTAATCGTCAGCGCCTGGGCCGAGCCCGCGTACGCGCATGCCAGCAGTGGAACAATCTTCAGCAGGTTTTTCAGGGTTTTCATGAGTCTCTATTTCCGTATATTTGAAATTATTCTTGGCGACATCCTCGAGCCACTCGCCATGCCACTGAATCGGCTACTTTTCTATAAGCAAGTTTCAGGCCAGAAATTTTAAGGTATTGTTTATTAAAGGAAAAATTTTTCCGAGTGGAATGCCGCACCGCACAATGTAAAATATTCCGTCAGGACAGAATTGTTTCCGTGTATGTACAGACGTGGCGTCGAGTGCGTCACAGACAGTGGCTCCGGTAAAATGTCGGCATCCGCAATCCGAGAGCCGCCATGTCCATCATCGAAACCCCCGACACCATCACCATCACCCGCCCCGACGACTGGCACCTGCACCTGCGCGACGGCGCGGCGCTGTCCAGCGTGCTGCCGCACAGCGCGCGCCAGTTCGCGCGCGCGATCGTGATGCCGAACCTGAAGCCGCCAGTCACCACCACCACCATGGCGAGCGCCTACCGCGAGCGCATCCTGGCCGCGCTCCCTGAGGGCGTGTCCTTCGAGCCTTTGATGACGCTGTACCTGACCGATAACACCGATCCGGACGAGATCCGCCGCGCGATGGATTCCGGCTTCGTCCACGCGGTCAAGCTGTATCCGGCCGGCGCCACCACGAACTCGGACGCCGGCGTCACTGACCTCAAGAAGTGCTACAAGACTCTCGAAGTGATGCAGGAAGTCGGCATGCCGCTGCTGGTGCACGGCGAGGTGACGGACAACGACATCGACCTGTTCGACCGTGAGGCCGTGTTCATCGAGCGCGTGATGCGCCCGTTGCGCAGCGCCATGCCGGCCCTGAACGTGGTGTTCGAGCACATCACCACCAAGGAAGCGGCCCAGTATGTGGCCGAGGCGGAAGGCCCGATCGCGGCCACCATCACCGCCCACCACCTGCTGTACAACCGCAACGAGATCTTCCGCGGCGGTATCCGTCCTCACTACTACTGCCTGCCGGTGCTCAAGCGCGAGGAACACCGCCTGGCGCTGGTCACCGCCGCCACCAGCGGCGACGAACGCTTCTTCCTCGGCACCGACTCGGCGCCGCACGCAGTACACACCAAGTACGCGGCCTGCGGCTGCGCCGGCTGCTACACCGCGCTGCATGCGATGGAGATGTACACCGAAGCCTTCGCCCAGGCGGGCGCGCTCGACAAGCTGGAAGCCTTCGCCAGCCTGAACGGCCCGGCCTTCTACGGCCTGCCGGTCAACCAGGGCAGCATCACGCTCAAGCGCGAAGCCTGGACCCTGCCGGAGACCGTGCCTTTCGGCGAGCACCAGCTGGTGCCGCTCAACGCCGGCGAGACCATCAACTGGAAGATGGTGGACTGAGCATCGACATGCTGTCGCAGATCGACTGGCCGCGCCCGTGGTACGACGCGGTGCGGCCGGCCTTTGAACGGCTGGCGCTGGAGGGGAGCGACTTCGTTGCTGCCTTCAACCACAATGCGGCAGCAGCAGGCCTGCGCAACCACCAGGGCCTGCCGCTGCGTTTCGTGCCCCAAAGCGCGTTGCCGGACGGTAGCGCCTACGAGGAATTCATCGGCGCCACCGGCCAGGTGCCGACGCGCGACAACCTGCACGACTTCTTCAACGGGTTGGTATGGCAGACCTTCCCGCTCATCAAGCGCCAGCTCAACGCCCTGCAGGCGGCCCAGATCGCCCAGGCCGGCGTCGGCAAGTCGCGCGGCCCGGCGCGCGACGCCGCCACCATCTTCGACGAGAACGCCGCCCTGCTGGTGGTGCGCGACAGCAGCGCCGGACATGCACTGGTGGACCAGCTGCGCGGCCACCAGTGGCTCGCCGCGCTGCATGAAAAGCGCGCCGTGTTCGAACGCGATGTGCGACTCTGGCTGTTTGGCCACGCGCTGATGGAAAAGCTGGTGGCGCCGCGCAAGGCCATCACCGCACATACGCGTGTCATCTTTGTCGGCGATGATGTGCTTGCCCTGGCGCCCGGCGCCCAGCGCGCCTGGCTCGACGCTTACATCGCGGACGGGCTGGCCGCCGAAGGACTGGCCACCTCGAGTTTCACGCCGCTGCCGGTGCTCGGCGTGCCGGGCTGGTGGCAGGAGCAGGACGCGGCGTTTTATCTCGATACGACGGTGTTCCGTCCAAAACGACAAACCTGAAAGGACAAGCCGTATGGCAAACGTAGTACGCTGGGGCATCCTCGGCACCGGCAAGATCGCGCGTGCCTTCGCCACCGCACTCAAGGACGTACCGGGCGCGCAGCTGGCGGCAGTGGCCTCGCGCAGCCTGGAGAAGGCGCAGGCCTTCGCGCAGGAATTCGGCGCTGCGCAAGCGTATGGCGGTTACCAGCAGCTGGCCGATGCCGCCGGCATCGACCTTGTCTACATCGCCACGCCGCATCCCCAGCATGCAGAGAATGCCCTGATGGCGCTGCGCGCCGGGAAGGGCGTGCTGGTCGAGAAACCCTTCACCATGAACCTGCGCGAAGCCGAGCAGGTGGTCACGCTGGCGCGCTCGCGCCGGCTGTTCCTGATGGAGGCGATGTGGACGCGCTTCCTGCCGGCCTTCGACGAAGTGCGGCGCATCATCGCTTCCGGCGAGATCGGCACGGTACGCCAGGTGGTGGCCGACTTCGGCTTCACGGCCGGCTTCGGCGCCGAGCACCGCGTCTTCAACCCGGAGCTCGGCGGCGGTGCGCTGCTCGATCTCGGCATCTACCCGCTCTCGATCGCGACCGCGCTGCTGGGCCCGGTGGCCGGGATCAAGGCCCAGGCCGAGATGGGCGACACAGGCGTCGACGTGCAGACGGGTTTCACGCTGCGTCACGAAGGAGGCGCCCTGTCGGTGTGCAGCTGCTCCTTCCAGGCGCGCACGCCCTGCGAACTGACGGTGTCGGGTTCGCGCGGCCACGTACGCATGAACACGATGTTCCACCGCGCGAAGAGCGTGACCGTGACCTTAGAGGACGGCAGCTCCCGCACCGTCGACACGCCCTACCTGGGCAACGGCTACGTGCACGAGGTGATGGAAGCGCAGCGCTGCTTTGGCGCCGGCTTGCTGGAAAGCCCGGCGATGCGGCTGGACGAAACGCTGGCGCTGATGGGCGTGATGGACGAGATCCGGCGCCAGATCGGGCTGAGCTACGACAGCGACCGCAAGAGTGTGCGCCCGGCCCATGCCGCCTGAATTGACAAGCCGGAGCGCTGCGCAAATACTGGGATGGTACCCATTATCTTTCCAGCGGAGTCTCCATGCGCGTCTCATCCCTTCTCGTCCTGTGTGCCGGCCTGCTCGCCGGTAGTGCCTGGGCCGCCCCAGTCCCGGCCGATAAAATGGCCTATGTCGGCAGCTGGCAGGGCAAGGACATGCAGCTGTCGCTGACGAAGCAGGGCAAGGTCGAATACAAGCGCGGGCGACCGAACGACCAGGTCAATCTCAGCATCGACCTGCAGCGCTTCAAGGGCGACAGCTTCGAGGCGGGCGTCAGCTTCGTCACGACCACCTTCGTGGTCAGCAAGCCGCCGCACCGCGAGGGCGACAAATGGAAGATGACGGTGGACGGCGTCGAACTGACCCGGGACGAGTGATGCAGCTGCGTGCCCTCACACCCATCCTGCGCGTTTTCGACGAAGCCAAAACGCGCGAGTTCTACGTCGGCTTCCTCGGCTTTAAGGTCGACTGGGAGCACCGCTTCGAGCCCGACCTGCCGCTCTATCTCCAGGTCTCACGCGACGGCTGCATCCTGCACCTGAGCGAACACCACGGCGACTGCTGCCCCGGCGCAGCGATGCGCATCGAAGTAGAGGACATCGACGCCTATCACGCGGAACTGACGGAGAAGAACTACGGCTACGCCAGGCCGGGCATCGACGATACGCCCTGGGGCTCGCGTGACATGTCGGTGAAAGACCCGTTCGGTAACCGGCTGGTCTTCACCAACGCCATCAGTACCTGAATCAGCGCGCACCTAGGGCGGCGTCCAGCCGACGGAGCAGCTCGCGGTGCAGGTCGAGCGTGTACTTCGTCATATGGCGTCGCGCATGTTCGATTTCCTTCAGCTCGCGCTGCGCCACTGCCTCGTCGCCGTTGGCGAGCGCCCACAGGGCCAGCTCGACCCTTGCTTCGATGCTGCCGAAGCGCTCCGCGACCGCAGCGAACTGGGCGCCGGCTTCCGCCTGGCGTCCGATGGCGGTATATGCGCGGCCCAGTACCAGACCGATGTCTTCCGGACGAAAACCAGGCTGCTTCTGCTGCAACGGAACCAGGAGAGCGATCGCCGCTTCCGGCTGGCCGTGTGCGGCCTTGGCGCGCGCAGCGCCCAGGATGACTTCGGGATCGTTGGCGAAGGGACCCTGCAGGCAGGCGTCGTACTGCGCCACCGCTTCGGCAGTCTGCCCACTTTCCAGCAGCGCGGAGGCAAGGCGCATCTGGTTGTGCGCGGTCGGCGTCAGGTCGAAAGCGGCGCGCGCTTCGCGCACGTCGCGGCCCGGATCGAGCTTGCGTTGCAGCGCGTGGCCGGCCAGCCTGGCCTGGCGCTCGAGGCGCGAATGCGGCAGGAACACGGCGGCGAAATAGACGATGCTGCCGAGCAGGGGAAAGGCGAACAGGATCATCAGCCAGTACATCGGCCGTCCGGTGCGCACGGCATGGACGGCGAAGAAGATGGCGACGATCAGGTGAAGTCCGAGTCCGAGGAAGGGCATGGCGGTGGCGGCTGAAGGATCAAACCCTCACGATAGCCGGGTTTGCTGGCCCGATTTCTCTCCGATTGTCACGATCAGACTTTCAGGAACTCCTCACGCCCGCCCAGCCAGCGCGTCAAGTGGGCATCGACGATGGCCATGTATTCGGGGCGCTCGCTGTTATCCAGCAGGTACTGCGCCACCTCGCGCGCCTTTTCCACGATCCACTGGTCGCTTTCCAGGTCGGCAAAGCGCAGCATCGCTTCGCCGGACTGGCGCGCGCCCAGGAATTCGCCGGGGCCGCGGATCTCCAGGTCGCGCCGCGCGATTTCGAAGCCGTCGGTGGTCTCGCGCATCGTCAGCAGGCGCTGCTTGGCCACCTGGCCCAGCGGGCTTTGGTACAGGAGCAGGCACACGCTGGCTGCCGAGCCGCGGCCGACGCGCCCGCGCAGCTGGTGCAGCTGCGACAAGCCGAAACGCTCGGCATGCTCGATCACCATCAAGGAGGCGTTCGGCACGTCGACCCCGACCTCGATCACAGTCGTCGCCACCAGCACGTGGATGCTGCCTTCGATGAAAGCATCCATGATCACCTGCTTCTCCGCCGGCTTCAGGCGTCCGTGCACCAGGCCCACCACCAGGTCAGGCAGGGCTTCGGCCAGGGTCTCGTAGGTCTCGGTAGCGGTCTGCAGCTGCAGCACCTCGGATTCCTCGATCAGCGGGCAGACCCAGTAGACCTGGCGCCCTTCCTGGGCCGCTGCGTGCACCCGTTCGATCACTTCGTCGCGCCGGTTCTGGTCGATGGCGCGCGTGACGATCGGGCTGCGCCCCGGCGGCAGTTCGTCGATCACCGAGACCTCGAGGTCGGCGTAATAAGTCATGGCCAGGGTGCGCGGGATCGGCGTGGCCGACATCATCAGCTGGTGCGGCACCAGGCCGTCGCTGCCCTTGTTGCGCAGCGTGAGGCGCTGGCCGACGCCGAAGCGGTGCTGTTCGTCGACGATCACGAGACCCAGCTTCGCGAACTGCACCGTGTCCTGGATCAGGGCGTGGGTGCCGATCACGAGCCGCGCTTCGCCCGATTCGATCAGCTCCTTGGCCGCGTCCTTTTCCTTCTTTTTCAGGCTGCCCGTCAGCCAGGCCACTTTTACGCCGAGCGGCTCCATCCAGGCCGCGATCTTGCGGAAGTGCTGCTCGGCCAGGATCTCGGTCGGCGCCATCAGGGCCGCCTGGTAGCCGCTGTCGATGGCCTGGGCGGCGGCCAGGGCCGACACCACGGTCTTGCCGCTGCCGACGTCGCCCTGCAGCAGGCGCTGCATTGGATAGCCTTCGCGCAGGTCGGCGCCGATTTCCTTCACCACGCGCTGCTGGGCGCCGGTGAGCTGGAAGGGCAGGGCGGCAAGGAAGGCGGCGGACAGTTCGCCCACCGCACGCAGGGTGGGGGCGCCCTTTTCGCGGCGCGCGCGCTGCGCCCGTTTCATGGACAGCTGCTGCGCCAGCAGCTCGTCGAACTTCATGCGGGTCCAGGCCGGGTGGCTGCGCTCGGTGAGCGCGTATTCGTCGACGTCGGCCGGCGGGTAGTGCAGCAGGCGCACCGAGGGCTCGAAGTCCCACAGCTGCAGGCGGCTCAGGAAAGCGTTGGGCAGGGTATCGCGCCAGTCGACCCGTTTCATGGCGTCGTTGATCGCGCGCCGCAGGATGGTCTGCGACAGGCCTTCGCCGGACGGATACACCGGTGTCAGCGAGGTGGGAAGCGGCGCGCCCTCGTTGATCACCTTGTAGGTCGGGTGGACCATCTCGGCGCCGAAGAAGCCGTGTTTCAGTTCGCCGCGCGCGCGCACCCTCACGCCTTCGGACAATTGCTTGACCTGGCTGCCGTAGAAATTCATGAAGCGCAGCTGCAGCTCGCCCGTGTCGTCCGAGATCTGTACCAGCAGCTGGCGTCTCGGCTTGTAGGAAATTTCATTCTTGACCACGACCCCCTCGACCTGCCAGGTCTGCAGACCGCGCATGGACGCTTCGCGGATCGTGACCACCTTGGTCTCGTCCTCGTAGCGCATCGGCAGGTGCAGCACCAGATCCATGTCGGTGCGTAAACCCAGCCGGGCGAGCTTGGATTCAATGGTTTTGGGGGCGGATGGCGTCTTGGTGGCGGGCATATTGCGGCATTTAAGCAGATGCTGGCGTAAAATAGAGGGTTCGCCGCACGCTCTGCAGCCTCTATTGTAAGGCTGGCAGCACCCATTTTCCCAGAATTGAAGACAATGTACTCGCTTTCCGATTTCGATTTCGACCTGCCGCCAGAGCGGATCGCGCAGCTGCCGCTGCCAGACCGCAGTGCTTCGCGCCTGTTGCAGCTCGATGGGGACCAGATCACCGACCGCCATTTCGCGGACATCGTCGATCAGCTCCAGCCGGGCGACCTCTTGGTCATGAACAATACCCGCGTGCTCAAGGCGCGCTTCTTCGGCGTCAAGGAAACCGGCGGCCAGGTGGAAGTGCTGGTCGAACGCGTGCTGGACAGCCGCACGGTGCTGGCGCAGGTGCGCGCCTCCAAGTCGCCGAAACCGGGGACCCGCATCCGCCTGGCCGACGCCTTCGAGGTCACCACCGGCGAGCGCGCCGGCGAGTTCTTCACCCTCCACTTCGAGGGAGACGTGTTCGAGCTGATCGAGGCCCATGGCCGCCTGCCGCTGCCGCCCTACATCGAGCACAATGCCGATGAATTCGACGAGCAGCGTTACCAGACCGTGTACTCGAAAGAGCCGGGCGCGGTGGCCGCGCCGACCGCCGGCCTGCACTTCGACCAGCCGCTGCTGGACCGCCTGGCGGAAAAGGGCATCAAGTTCGCCTACGTGACCCTGCACGTCGGCGCCGGCACCTTCCAGCCGGTGCGGGTCGAAGACCTGGCGGCGCACAAGATGCACTCCGAGTGGTACACGATTCCCCAGGAGACGGTGGATGCGGTGCGCGCCGCGAAAGCCTCTAACCGCGACGTAGTGGCGGTCGGCACCACCTCGCTGCGCGCGCTGGAATCGGCCTCGCAGTCGGGGGAACTCAAGGCCGGCAGCGACGATACCGCGCTGTTCATCACGCCGGGCTACACCTTCAAGACGGTCACTCGCCTGATCACCAATTTCCACCTGCCGAAGTCGACGCTCATGATGCTGGTGTCGGCCTTTGCCGGCTACGACGCGATCCGCAAGGCCTACCAGCATGCGATCGCCAACGAATACCGCTTCTTCAGCTATGGCGACGCCATGCTGCTGACCACGCGTTCACGCTAATCCATACCGATGCTCGAATTTACCCTCCTTAAAAAAGACACCAGCGGCCTGTCGCATGCGCGCCGCGGCCGCCTCAAGCTCAACCACGGCACCATCGAAACCCCGATCTTCATGCCGGTCGGGACCTACGGCTCGGTCAAGGCGATGGACCCGATCGAGCTGCGCGAAGTGGGCTCGCAGATCATCCTGGGGAATACCTTCCACCTGTGGCTGCGCCCGGGCACCGCGGTGCTGGACAAATTCGGCGGCCTGCACAAGTTCATGGGCTGGGACGGTCCGATCCTGACCGATTCGGGCGGCTTCCAGGTGTTCTCGCTGGGCGCGATGCGCAAGATCACGGAAGAGGGCGTCAAGTTCGCCTCGCCGATCGACGGCTCGCGCCAGTTCCTGTCGCCGGAAGTGTCGATGCAGATCCAGCGTTCGCTGAACTCGGACATCGTGATGCAGTTCGACGAATGCACGCCCTACGAGATCGACGGCCGTCCGGCCACCAGCGAGGAAGCGGCCAAGTCGATGCGCATGTCGCTGCGCTGGGCCCAGCGTTCGATGAACGAGTTCAATCGCGGCGAAAACCCGAACGCGCTGTTCGGCATCGTCCAGGGCGGCATGTACGAGACGCTGCGCGACGAGTCGCTGGCGGGCCTCGAGGATATTAATTTCCCGGGCCTGGCGATCGGCGGCCTGTCGGTGGGCGAGCCGAAGGAAGACATGCAGCGCATCCTGGCCCACGTCGGTCCGCGCCTGCCGGAAAACAAACCGCACTACCTGATGGGTGTCGGTACGCCGGAAGACCTGGTCGAAGGCGTGGCGAACGGCGTCGACATGTTCGACTGCGTCATGCCGACCCGGAATGCCCGCAATGGCTGGCTGTTCACCCGCTTCGGCGACGTCAAGATCAAGAATGCGCGCTACAAGGATGACACGGCGCCGCTGGACGAGAGCTGTGATTGCTATTCATGCAAGAACTTCTCGCGCGCCTACCTGCACCACCTGCACCGCTCGAACGAGATCCTGGGCGCGCGCCTCAACACGATCCACAACCTGCACTTCTATCTGAAGATCATGCAGGAAATGCGCGATGCCATCGATGCCGACAAGTTCAACGAGTTCCGGATCCAGTTCCGGGCTGACCGTAGCCGCGGCGTGTAAGCGAGCACTTACTGTTGAGTATCTTCGCATGGGGGAACACTGCCGTCGGCATTATTCCCCCAAGTTCTTGGAGGCGGCAAGGTTCCGCACTTAAATTTCCTGCAACATCTTGCAATTTGGAATTGCAAACCTACATACCTCCAGATTGTCCCGGGCCCCATGGCCGGTGCTAGAATACACCGCTTATTTTTTTAATCTCACAATCGGAGTTCTTGTGTTCATTTCCAACGCGTACGCGCAAACCACCGCAGCTGCCGATCCTGGCCTGATGGGTAGCATGACCACCTTCCTGCCGCTGATCCTGATGTTCGTGGTCATGTACTTCCTCATGATCCGCCCGCAGCAGAAGCGCCAGCGCGAGCTGAAGGCGATGATGGACGCGCTGGGCAAGGGCGACGAAGTGGCAACCGCCGGCGGCATCCTCGGCCGCGTGGTCAAGGTCGCCGACACCTACGTGACCCTGGAAATCGCCACCGGCACCGAGATCGTGGTCCAGAAGAATGCAGTGGTGACGCTGCTGCCGAAAGGCACCCTGAAGGCCCTGTAAGCCAGTAAGCACATGGCGCGGCCCTCCGGGGCCGCAGCGTGCCCAACATTGAACGCTGGAACACTATGAATCGCTATCCCGTCTGGAAATATCTACTGATCGCCATCGCGCTCCTGCTGGGTGCGTTGTACACGGCGCCGAACTACTTCGGCGAATCGCCGGCACTGCAGGTCACCACCGGTAAATCGACGGTCAATATCACCAGCGCCACCGTCGGCCTGGTCGAGGATGCGCTCAAGCGCAACGGCGTTCCGGCCACCGCGGTCGGCCTGGAAGGCACCGGCAACACCACCTCGGTGCGGGCGCGCTTCGCGAGCACCGACGCCCAGTTCAAGGCCAAGCTGGCCCTGGAACGCGACCTCAACCGCGATCCGCAAGATCCCGATTACATCGTCACCGTCAACCTGGCCAAGAACACGCCCCACTGGATGGAGGCGATCAACGCCAAGCCCATGAACCTGGGCCTGGACTTGCGCGGCGGCGTCCACTTCCTGCTGCAGGTCGATGCCAAGGCCGTGCTCGACACCCGGGTGAAGGGCGTGCAGGCCAGCGTGCGCAGCCAGCTGCGCGACAAGAACATCCGCCACGCCGGCATCGAGCGCGTCGGCAACGCCGTCGAAGTGCGCTTCCGCGACGCCGAGACCCGTGCCCAGGCGCGCGCCGCGCTGGCCGCGCAATTCCAGGACCTGAACTTCGCCGAAGCCGCCGACGGCGCCGACCTGAAGCTGATCGCCACCATGAAGCCGGCCGCGCTCACCCGCACCGTCGAAGAGGGCGTGAACCAGAACATCGCCACCCTGTCCAAGCGCATCAACGAACTGGGCACCACCGAGCCGCTGATCCAGCGCCAGGGCGCCGACCGCATCATCGTCCAGCTGCCGGGCGTGCAGGACGTGGCGCGCGCCAAGGACATCATCGGCCGCACCGCCACCCTGGAACTGCGCATGGTCGATTCGACCGTGACCCCGGGCACCGAACTGACCGCCGCCATCCCGCTGAACTCGGAACTGTTCACCGAAGGCCGCGGCGCGCCGATCGTGGTGTCGAAAGACATCATCCTGACCGGCGACTACATCTCGAACGCCGTCGCCAGCTTCGACTCGAACCAGCAGCCGGCCGTCTCGCTCGACCTGAACGGCGACGGCGGCCGCCGCATCCGCCAGGCCACCCGCGACAACGTCGGCAAGCGCATGGCAATCCTGCTGAAGGAAAAGGGCAAGTACAACGTGCTGTCGGCCCCGACCATCCAGAGCGAACTCGGCTCGACCTTCCAGATCACCAACATGGGCACCTCGGCCGACGCCAACGAACTGGCGCTGCTGCTGCGCTCGGGCGCGCTGTCGGCGCCGATGGAATTCATCGAGGAACGCGTGATCGGCCCGCAGCTGGGCGCCGAGAACATCTCGCGCGGCCTGCACTCGACCGTGTGGGGCTTCGTGGCGATCGCGGCGTTCATGATCATCTACTACCACCTGGTGGGCTTCATCAGCGCGCTGGCGCTGGCGGCCAACGTGCTGTTCCTGCTGGCCCTGCTGTCGATGATGCAAATCACCTTGACCCTGCCGGGTATCGCGGCAATCGCGCTGGCGCTCGGTATGGCAATTGACGCCAACGTGCTGATCAACGAGCGCATCCGCGAGGAGCTGCGCGCGGGCGCGCCGCCGCAGATGGCGATCAACGCCGGCTTCAAGCATGCGTGGGACACCATTTTCGACTCCAACGTCACCACCCTGATCGTCGGCCTGGCGCTGCTGATCTTCGGTTCCGGTGCGATCCGCGGCTTCGCCGTGGTGCACTGCCTGGGCATCCTGACCTCGATGTTCTCGGCCGTGTTCGTGGCCCGCGGCATGATGAATCTCTGGTACGGCCGCAAGAAGAAACTGACCCACATCTCGATCGGCACGGTCTGGAAAGACGGTTTTACGCCTAACCAGCAACAAGCGACTCAGGAATAAAGATGGAATTTTTCAAGATCAAACGGGACATCCCGTTCATGCGCCACGCGCTGATCCTCAATGTGATCTCCGTGGTGACCTTCCTGGCGGCCGTGTTCTTCCTGTGGCACAAGGGCCTGCACTGGTCGGTCGAGTTCACCGGCGGCACCGTGATGGAGCTGCACTACCCGCATGCCGCGGACCAGGAAAAGATCCGCAACACGCTGCGCACCATCGGCTACGAAGCGCCTGAAGTGACCAGCTTTGGCACCGCCCAGGGCGTGCTGCTGCGCCTGCCGATCCTCGCGGGCCAGGCCCAGACCGGCGCCTCGACCCAGGTATTCAACGCCATCTGCGCGTCCGAACAGGGCGCGCCGAAGGTCACCCAGGTCACCACCGACAAGGGCCAGACCGTCAACCGCACCAGCTGCGTCAACGCGGCCGGCCAGGAAGTGGTCAGCCTGCAGCGTGTCGAAGCGGTCGGCGCGGCGGTCGGCGACGAACTGGCCCAGAACGGCCTGAACGCACTCCTGATGGTGATCATCGGCGTGGTCGCCTACCTGGCGATCCGCTTCGAGTGGAAGTTCGCGGTCGCGGCGATCATCGCCAACCTGCACGACGTCGTCATCATCCTGGGCTTCTTCGCCTTCTTCGAGCTGGAATTCTCGCTGACGGTGCTGGCGGCGATCCTGGCGGTGCTGGGCTACTCGGTCAACGAATCGGTCGTCATCTTCGACCGGATCCGCGAAATGTTCCGCAAGCAGCGCAAGATGACGGTACCCCAGGTGATCGACCATGCGATCACCAGCACCATCTCGCGTACCATCATCACCCACGGTTCGACCCAGATGATGGTGCTGTCGATGCTGTTCTTCGGCGGCCACGCGTTGCACAACTTCGCGATCGCGCTGACCATCGGTATCTGCTTCGGCATCTACTCGTCGGTGTTCGTCGCCGCTGCGCTGGCCATGTGGCTGGGCGTCAAGCGCGAAGACCTGATCAAGCCGGTCAAGGAAAAAGACGAGACCGACGGCGCCGTGGTCTGACACCCGTCCGTGTCAAAAATGCCGCCCCGGCCCCTGCCGCGGCGGCATTTTTTACATCCAGATCAAACGGATGTGACATTTTGGCTGTTTATGTGGGGTAACGCACAGAGCGCTACAGGGGCGGTCCCTATAGTGGACCTGTCTCTTTCAGGACATCCCTAGTTTTGGACTTCACCCGCTCCCCAACCGGAGCGGGTTTTTTTTTGCCCCGGCCGCTTCTTACAGGTAACTGGCCCACAGTTCATTGCTGAAACGCTGCTGTGGATCCACGCTACGTTTGAGCTGGCGCAAGCTTCCGACTTCCGGATAGGCCCGCTCGAACTGGCTGCGGGTGGCATGCAGCTGGTAGGGCAGGTAGTAGCGCCCGCCGAAGGCGAGCGCGGTCTCGATCATCTCACGGGTCCAGTCGCCGGTCTTGCGCCGGGCGTCCAGGTGGGTGCGCTGCTTGTAATAGACCACGCAGGAAAACACCTCTTCCTTGGCCCAGGGCAGCAGCGCCGTGTGGTCGGCCGGCGAGTGGCGCACCGAGACGTTCAGAACTTGGGCATCGTGTTTCCGGATCACCGCCGCCATCGCACGTGCATAGGCGGTGAAGTGGCGTACCGGCACAAAGTATTCCTGCAGCACGTAGGTCGACATGCGGCGCGTGCGCGGTTCCAGTTCCGCGACGTCCCGGCTGGCCTCGTGGTTGCGCCATTTGACGGCAGGGCGTGCGAGGAGCAGCGGATGAATCAGCTTGCTGCGCAGCAGGTCGCCGCGCGGCAGTTCGGTCATGGCGAACACGGCGTTCTGCTCGAGTCCATAGGACTGGCCACGCGGCACCAGCCGGGCCGGCTCGGTCAGCGCCTTGCCGGTGCGGCGCCAGGACACCGCGACCGGTGCATCGAACAGCGGCGGCAGCAGGTCGGCGTTGTGGAACACGCAGTCGCCCCGTTCGGCCAGGCGCTGGAACCAGGCGGCATAGTCGTCCAGCGCGACCGCATCGACGCTCCGCTCGATGCGCGTGTTTTGCGCCAGATCAAGCTCGACCTCGGTGATCACGCCAATGGCGCCATAGCCGCCCGCGGCGGCGCGGAACAGCTCGGCGTTATGGGCGCGCGTCGCTTCCACCACCGAACCGTCGGCCAGCACCAGCTGCAGGGCGCGCACCGAATTCACCACGGGTCCGTTGCCGACGTAGCGCCCGTGGGCATTCACGGACACCGCCCCGCCGACGGTGAAGTTCGCATAGCTCTGCATGGTATGCACCGCCAGGCCCAGCGGATCGAGCGCATCCTGCAATTCGCGCCAGCGCATGCCGGCCTGGACGCGGGCCACGCGCGCTTGCGGGTCGAGGCGCAGCAATCGGTTCATGCCGCGCATGTCGAGGTGCAGCCCGCCGCGGATCGCGACCTGGCCGCCCATGCTGTAGCGACCGCCGCCAACGGCGATCTTCCCGGGCCAGTCGCGCACGGCCTGCGCCACCTCCTGCGTGGTGCCGGGCGCCACCACGCGGGCAACTTCCACCGGATACAGCCCGGTAAGGTTCGGGACGAGGATGACGGGTGCGGCCAGGGCCGGCAGGGGCGGCAGGGTCAGCAGGCCTGCCCCGGCCATGGCCTGAACCAGGAAACGGCGGCGTGATGGGTGCATGGTGCGAAGAGAGCGTTGTCGGACTTGCAGCTTCCGGCGAAACCTCCCGTCCTGCCAAGGCATTCCCGCAGCGGTAGCACTGCCCGATACCTTGCGTATCAAAGAAAAGTGCCGCCAAAGTGAATCAGCGCACCGAGCGCGCCCGGCGCAGGACCTATAGTGGAACCGTCTCTTTCAGGACATCCCTAGTTTTGGACTTCACCCGCTCCCATCGAGCGGGTTTTTTTTTGCACTGTCTGTGCTGTGTGAATCAGCGCACGGAAGCGGACTGGAGCGAGCCTTATAGTGGAAGCGTCTCTTTCAGGACATCCCTAGTTTTGGACTTTGCCCGCTTCTATCAAGCGGGCATTTTTTTTGTCCAAACGGTCACATCAGAGCAGGGCGGCGGTGAGGCTCTTCACTTCCTCGGCGGATTCCGCCAGCACCTGGGCCAGGGTGCCTTCGCCCACGGTAAAGTCGATGGTGGCGGCCGAGTCCATCGTGCTGGCGCCGGGGCGCTCGTGCAGCGGAGAAGGGAAGGGGGCCAGATCCTTGGCCAGCAGCAGGGTGTCGCCCAGGGTTTCCGGCGGCAGCGCGCGCATGCCGTTCCACAGCGCTTCGATTGCGCCCATCACCGGCACCGGCACGCCTAGCTTGAGCAGCACGCCGCGGCCGATCGCCACTTCGCCATGCTCGATCCACTCGTCGGCGCAGTCATCCACCAGGCCAGGGAATTCCTCGGCGCGCGACAACAGATAGAAGCCGCCGACTTCGTGCACGATGCCGGCGAACAACGCAGTTTCCGGATCGACGAAGGAGACGCGGCGCGCGATGACCTGAGCCAGCGCGGCCACGTGGGCGGAGTGGATCCACAGGGCGTCGGCCTTGGCGCGCAGGCCGGGGTCGACGATCTCGCTGGCCAGCTGGCGCACGATGACCGAAGCGGCCAGGGCGCCGAGGGTGCGGAAACCGACCCGCTGCACGGCCGCGCGGACGTTGGTGACGTCGTGGCCGGCACGGTTGTAGGCCACCGAATTGGCGATCGCCACGGTGCGCGCGGCGAGCAGGGGCTCGGCCTGCACCAGGCGCGCCGCCATCTCGGTATGACAGTCGGGCTCGCCGAGGGCGCGTTGCAGCTTGAGCGTCGCGTCGACGTTCGTTGGGAAGCTGAGCTCGCCACGGCTTGCCTCGGCGGCGATGCTCTTGAGGGCAGTGAGTCGGTCCATTCGAAAAATTATACCCTTATCGCCTCCTGCAAAAAGGAGGAATTTCTCTAAGGAATTATTTGACGCTTGGGAAAGGTTCAGGGCTCGCCGAAGATGGCGTCGCAGCCTTCCTTCTGTTCCTCAAGGTCCTGCAGCTCATCGACCAGGCCGAGGTCGAGCAGCTCTTCGGTGGCGTTCATGAAGCTGTTGAGCTTGGTTGCGCCGATGAGGCGGTAGATCTCGCCGGCCTCGTTGCGCACGCCGATCAGCATGGCTTCCTGCCTGACTTCGTCCAATGGGGCGACATCGAGCAGGATGTTGCCGATGATGTGCTTGTCGAAATGGGCAGGCTTCTTGCCTTCGATCAGGGATGTTTTCAAGGCAGTTCCTTTGCTTGTGGTGAGTGGGGAGGAACGCCGGCCGCGATCTCGTCGCGCAGCCTGCGCAGCACGTTTTCCAGCGCGTCGAAATCGGCATCGCCATACTGCGTGAACAACTGCTTGCCGCGCGCTACGACCTGCGGGAACACGGTGCCGAACACCTCCTCGCCGGGGGGTGTCAGGCGCACGAAGAAGGAGCGCTTGTCGTCGCTGCTCTGTTCGCGCAGCACCAGGCCCTTCTGTTCCAGCCGGTCGATCACGCCGGTCAGCGTGCCCTTGGTGATCAGGGTGCGCTCGCCGAGTTCCTTGTAGCTCATGCCGGGTGTATTGCCCAGCGTGGCAATGATATCGAACTGGGCGTGCGTCAGCCCGTGCTGGCGCACCGATTCGCCGGAAAAACGCTCGAAGCCTTGCATGCATTCGGCCAGCAGCCGGACACTCTTTAAATATCGTTCCCCCATGGGGCAGGATTATAGCTGGCCGCCGGCTTTGACGGATTGACATGTGCGGCGGGCGGAGCAGCAGGAAATGGACTCCGATGTTCTCCGGTATGATGTCGGGCCATGCGACCCGCCTCCATCCGCCCCGATGCAGCCTGCTGACCTGTCCCAACTGGCACAGGAGCGGCCGCTGCGCGTGCTGCTGGTGAATGCGGGCGAGCCGGACATGCTGACCTGGTCCGGCCTGGTGCAGCCGCTGCGCCTGGCCGCCAAGCTGCTCGGTCCGGAGCTGCTGCACGTCGACGTGCGCAGTCCTGACAAGTTCAGCGCCGACGCCGGCCGCCACTGGCACCTGGTGCTGCTGGTGGCCGACGAGGCCGAAGCCGCGTTGAAGCCCGCGAACTGCCGCGCCCTGGTCGAGCGCTGCCGCGCCGCGCCGTTCTGGGGCGGCGTCGGCGCCGGCGTGCTGTGGCTGGCCGATGCCGGCGCCCTGCACGGCGTGCGCACCGCGCTGCCCTGGGCGCTGTATCCCGACACCAATGCGCTGGCCGAGCAGGCCCTGTTCACGCCCAATCTCTACGAATTCGACCGCAACCGCCTGACCTGCTGCGGCGGCGCGGCCAGTATCGACTTCGCCCTGACCCTGGTCGAAACGATCTTCGGCGCCACGGTACAGGCCCAGGTGAAGGAAATCCTGTGCATCGACCGCGTGCGCGGCAAGGACGAGCGCCAGCGGGTGGCGCTGCAGGCCCGCTTCGGCACCCTGCAGCCGAAGCTGACCGAGGCCGTGGCCTTGATGGAAGCCAACATCGAAGAACCCCTGTCCACCGACGAGATCGCCGGGCTGGCGGGCATCTCGCGGCGCCAGCTGGAACGCCTGTTCAAGCAATACCTCGGCAGCCTGCCCTCGCGCTATTACCTCGAACTGCGCCTGCAACGGGCGCGCAAGTTGCTGCTCGAGACCAATTACTCGATCGTGCAGGTGGGTTTGATGTGCGGCTTCTCGTCCGGTTCGCACTTTTCGACCGCATTCGGTGCGCTGTTCGGCAACACGCCGCGCGAGGAACGGCAGCGCAAGCTGGGGCAGTAGTCGTCGCACGTCATCCCGGCGAAGGCCGGGATCCAATTCCTCGGCAACGTGAGAGCTCAAGCAGTACCTAATAGCAGGCAAAATTGGCCGGAACAATGCCTGTGGCATTGTTCCGGCCTGCGCCGGAACGGCGTTGGTTAGGCTGCTTGTAATTCACGCAATATTTCTCCGACTAAAAACGAAAATCCCTGTCGCACTTCTGCAAGAACTTGTCAGGTAGCGTTTCTATAATGGTTCGATCCTGCGCGGCATTTCGCCCCCGCACAACCGACTTATAGATGAGGAAGAAGCCATGAACGCAAAGCTTGATTCGGGTGTCACCACGCGGCCTGTCACTCGGCAGACCTTCGACGAAGTCCTCGTCCCGACCTACGCCCCGGCGGCCATGGTGCCGGTGCGTGCCGCGGGCCTGGACCTGTGGGACCAGGAAGGCAAGCAGTATCTGGACTTCACCTCGGGCATCGCGGTCTCCAGCCTGGGTCACTGCAACCCGCAGATCGTGGCGGCCCTGACCGAGCAGGCCAACAAGGTCTGGCACCTCGGTAACGGCTACACCAACGAGCCGGTGCTGCGCCTGGGCCTGGCCCTGACCGAAGCGACCTTTGCCGACCGCGCCTTCTTCTGTAACTCGGGCGCCGAAGCCAACGAAGCGGCCCTGAAGCTGGCGCGCAAATACGCGCACACCAAGTTCGGCCCGCACAAGTCGCGCATCGTGTCCTTCCTGTCGTCCTTCCACGGCCGCACCCTGTTCACCGTCTCGGTGGGCGGCCAGCCGAAGTACACCGAAGGCTTCGAGCCGCTGCCGCAGGAAATCAACCACATCCCGTACAACGACATCGAAGCCGCGCGCGCCGCGATCACCGACGATGTCGCCGCCGTGATCGTCGAGCCGATCCAGGGCGAAGGCGGCGTGATCCCGGGCGATCGCGACTTCCTGAAGGCCCTGCGCGAACTGTGCGACCAGACCGGCGCGCTGCTGGTGTTCGACGAAGTGCAGTCGGGCGTGGGCCGCACCGGCGCCTTCTACGCCTACATGGATACCGGCGTCACCCCGGACATCCTGACCTCGGCCAAGGCCCTGGGCAACGGCTACCCGATCGGCGCCATGCTGACCACCGAGGAAATCGGCATGCACTTCAACGTCGGCTCGCACGGCACCACCTACGGCGGCAACCCGCTGGCGGCGACCGTCGGCCTGAAAGTGGTCGAGACCATCAACCAGCCAAGCTTCCTGGCGCGCGTGAAGGAAGCGAGCAGCAAGATTTTCGCCAACCTGGAGAAGCTCTCCGCCGACTACCCGCAGCTGTTCGGCAAGCCGCGCGGCCAGGGCCTCCTGATCGGCCTGCCGATGGCCGGTGAGTACAAGGGCCGTTCCAAGGACTACACCAAGGTCTGCGAAAAGCTCGGCCTGATGCTGCTGATCGCCGGCCCCGACGTGGTGCGCCTGGCGCCGGCGCTGGTGGTGTCGGACGAGCAGATCGCGCAGGCCGACCGCCTGATGCGCGAAGCCGTCGAGGCGTTCATCGCCGGCTAAATTTCGCCTGCCTGCGGCCGGCCAGCTCTTCGGGGTATGGCCGGCCTTGCCGTTTGAGTTGAACCCATTTTGGGAGTTCGCATGTATGTAGTTCGTCCGGTAGAACGCGCGGATATCGGCGCCCTCGAGGCCATGGCCACGGTGTCGATCCCCGGCGTGCACACCCTGCCGCGCACGCGCGAAGCCATCGTCGCGTCGGTCGAGCGTTCGATCGCCTCGTTCGCCGCCCACGTCGACATCCCGAGCGAGGAGTCCTACCAGTTCGTGCTGGAAGACCTGCGCACGCGCGAAGTGGTCGGCACCTCGTCGATCCACGCCTCGGCCGGCTCGAACGGCACCTATTTCGCCTTCCGCAACGACGTGATCCAGCAGGTCTCGCGCGACCTGAACATCAGCCACAGCGTGCATGCGCTGACCCTGTGCTCGGAACTGACCGCTTACTCGCACCTGTCGGGCTTCTACATCCGCAACCGCGACAGCGCCGGCCTCGAAGCCGCGCTGCTGTCGCGCGCGCGCCTGCTGTACGCGGTGACGGCGCCGCAGCGCTTCGGCGACCGCTTCTTCGTGCCGCTGGCCGGCGTCACCGACGGCGAAGGCCAGTCGCCGTTCTGGAATGCGCTGGGCCGCAAGTTCTTCAAGATGGACTTCCTCGACGCCGAACGCGTGATCGACGGTGCGCGCAACCGCACCCTGATCGTCGAGCTGATGCCGCACTATCCGGTCTACGTGCCGCTGCTGCCGGGCGACGCCCAGGCCGCGCTGGGCCAGATCCACCCGAGCGGCCAGCTGGCCTTCAACCTGCTCACCGAAGAAGGCTTCGAAGCCGACGAGTACATCGACATCTTCGACGGCGGCCCGATCCTGCAGGCCCACAAGAAAGCGCTGCGTTCCTTCTGCGCCTCGCACGTGCGCCAGGTCGAGAATGCCGGCCGCGCCGCTGGCTCCGAAGAACCGGTGACGTATGCGGTGGCGAGCAGCGAACAGAACTTCCGCGCCGTCATCACATCCTGCCCGCCGGTCGATTCGGCGCAGGCTATCTGCCTGTCGCGCGACGCCCAGCAGGCGCTCGGCGTGTCCGCCGGCGACAGCGTCACCTGCGTGCGCATCTGAGAGAGGAACCGATGCTCGTAATCCGTGCAGTGAAAACCGACGACCTGGACGCCCTGATCGAGATGGCGCGCCAGGCCGGCAGCGGCATGACCACGCTGAAACCCGACCGCAAGATGCTGGGTGACCGCGTCACGACCGCGGTCGCCTCCTTCAACGAGAGCATCCCGCCCGAACAGCGCGACTACATGTTCGTGCTCGAGCACACCCAGGACGGCAGCATCGCCGGCGTGTGCGCGATCAAGGGCGCGGTCGGCCTCACCGAGCCTTTCTATAACTACCGCATCGGCACCCTGGTGCACTGCAGCCGCGAACTGAACGTGTTCACGCGCATGGAGACCCTATACCTGTCGAACGACCTGACCGGTTCGTCCGAACTGTGCTCGCTGTTCCTGCTGCCCCAGTTCCGCGCCGGTTTCAACGGCAAGTGGCTCTCCAAGAGCCGCTTCCTGTTCATCGCCCAGTTCCAGCAGCTGTTCACCGAGAAGATCATCGCCGAGATGCGCGGCTTCCAGGACGAGAACGGCGTCTCGCCCTTCTACGAAGGCCTGGGCCGCCACTTCTTCAAGATGGACTTCGACCACGTCGACGGCCTGACCGCGATCGGCAAGAAGTCCTTCATTGCCGAGCTGATGCCGCGCCAGCCGCTGTACGTGGACTACCTGCCGGACTCGGCGCGCGAAGTGATCGGCAAGGTCCATACCTCGACCCAGCCGGCAAAGAAGCTGCTGGAAAACGAAGGCATGCACTACGAAGGCTACGTCGACATTTTCGATGCCGGCCCGGTGCTGCAGGGCCGCGTGTCCGAGCTGCGCGCGGTGCGCGACAGTGTGCTGGCAGTGGCAGTGGAGGGCCACGCAGAGGACGAGACCGAACACCTCCTGGTGTCGAACACCAGGCTCACCGATTTCCGCATGATCCTGACCCGCGGCGTACCGGGCGCCACCCGCATCCAGTTGACGGCCCAGGAGCTGTCGCAGCTGCACGTGCAGGCGGGCGACGAAGTACGCACGCTGCCACTCAACCCAAGGAAGAACGCGAATGCCTAATCTCTCGAACTACATCGGCGGCGAGTGGCTCGCCGGCAGCGGCCCGGAGCTGGCCACGATCGATCCGTCGACCGGCAAGCAGACCTGGACCAGCAATGCCTCCACGGCGGAAGACGTCGCCCGTGCGGCCGGCGCTGCACGCGACGCCTTCGAAGCCTGGGCGCTGACGCCGCTGGACGAGCGCATCGCCGTCTGCACGCGTTTTCGCGACCTGCTCAAGGAACATAGCGAAGAACTAGCGGGTATCATCGCCGAGGAAGTGGGCAAGCCGCTGTGGGAAGCGCGCACCGAAGTGACCACCATGGCGAACAAGATCGACATCTCGGTCCAGTCCCATGGCGCCCGTACCGGCGAGACGGCTGCCAAGGTCGCCGACGGCAATGCCGTGCTGCGCCACCGCCCGCACGGCGTGTTCGCCGTCTACGGCCCTTACAACTTCCCCGGCCACCTGCCGAACGGCCACATCGTGCCGGCCCTGATCGCCGGGAACACGGTGGTCTTCAAGCCGAGCGAGTACGCACCGCGCACCGCCGTGAAAACCGTGCAGCTGTGGGAACAGGCCGGCCTGCCGAAGGGCGTGCTGAACCTGGTGAACGGCGGCCGCGATACCGGCGTGGCGCTCGGCCAGCACGCGGACATCGATGGCATCCTGTTCACCGGCAGCAGCCAGACCGGCATGGCCCTGCACAAGCAGTTCGGCGGCAAGCCGGGCAAGATGCTGGCGCTGGAAATGGGCGGCAACAATCCGCTGGTGGTGTGGGACATCCCGACTGACCCGAAGGCTTTGGATGCCGCCGTGCACCATGCCGTGATGTCGGCCTTTATCTCGGCCGGCCAGCGCTGCACCTGCGCGCGCCGCCTGGTCATCCAGGATACGCCGCAGGCCCAGGCCTTCCTCGACCGCCTGGTGCAGGTCGCGTCGACCCTGCAGGTAGGCCCCTCGAAAGCCGAGCCGCAGCCTTTCATGGGACCGGTGGTCTCCGCCGCCGTCGCCGCGCGCCTGGTGCAAGCCCAGGCCGACATGGCAGCAAAGGGCGGCAAGGTGCTGCTGCAGATGAAACAGCCCGATCCGAACGCTGGCTTCGTCACCGCCGGCATCGTCGACACCACCGATGCCCAGGGCATCCCGGACGAGGAGTGGTTCGGTCCGCTGCTGCAGGTAATCCGCGTGCAGGACTTCGACGACGCCCTGCGCGTGGCCAACGCCACCGAATACGGCCTGGCCGCGGCGCTGCTCTCGCCTTCCGAAGCATTGTGGAAGCGCTTCTCGCTGCGCGCGCGCGCCGGCATCGTCAACTGGAACCGCCCGACCACGGGCGCGGCCAGCTCGGCTCCGTTCGGCGGCGTCGGCAAGTCGGGCAACCACCGCCCGAGCGCCTACTACGCCGCCGATTACTGCGCCTACCCGGTCGCTTCGATCGAGACGGCGGAACTCGAAATGCCGGCCAAGCTGTCGCCGGGACTGACCTTCTAAACATATGCTGACTGCCCGCGAATTCAACTTCGACGGCCTGGTAGGGCCATCCCACAACTACGCCGGACTCTCCTTCGGCAACGTCGCTTCCTTCAGCAACGTGAGGAGCGCCTCGAACCCGCGCCAGGCCGCCCTGCAGGGCCTGGCCAAGATGCGTGAACTGGCCGCGCGCGGCTTTGCCCAGGCTGTGATGCCGCCGCAGGCGCGTCCCAACTTCCGCCTGCTGCGCCGCATCGGCTTTTCCGGCACCGACGCCGACGTGCTGGCGCGCGCCTTCCGCGAAGCGCCCGTGATCCTGGCCTGCGCCTATTCGGCGGCGCCGATGTGGACCGCCAATGCGGCCACCGTCAGCCCGTCGAGCGACACGGCGGATGGCCGCGTGCACTTCACCCCGGCGAACCTGAACAACAAGCTGCACCGCTCGGAAGAGTACGTGCAGGCCACGCGCACCCTGCGCGCGATCTTCGCCGACTCGAACCGCTTCGTGGTGCACGACGCGCTGCCGCCGGTGCCGGCCTTCGGCGACGAGGGCGCCGCCAACCACACGCGCTTCGCCGCCGCCCATGGCGCCCCGGGAGTGGAGTTCTTCGTCTACGGCCGCGCCGAGTTCGACCCGTCTGCGCCCAGCCCGAAGAAATACCCGGCGCGCCAGACCCTGGAAGCCTCCCAGGCGGTGGCGCGCCTGCACGGCCTGGACCCGGCGCGCACCGTATTCGCTTCGCAGAACCCGGACGTGATCGACCAGGGCGTGTTCCACAACGACGTGATCGCGGTCGGCAACGGCAACGTGCTGTTCTACCACGACCAGGCCTTCCTTGACGAAGCCGGCACGCTGGACGCGCTGCGGCGCGCCATGGGCGCCGTCGACACCGACCTGGTGCCGGTGCGCGTGGCAAGCGCCCAGGTGCCGGTCGGCGACGCTGTCGCCAGCTACCTGTTCAACAGCCAGCTGCTCAGCAAGCCGGACGGCCGCATGGCGCTGGTGGTGCCGCACGAGTGCCGCGAGAACGAGGCAGTCGCGCGTTACCTGGCCGGGATGGTGGCAAGCGGCGGCCCGATCGACGAACTGGTCGAATTCGACCTGCGCCAGAGCATGCGCAATGGCGGCGGGCCGGCCTGCCTGCGCCTGCGCGTCGCCCTCACCGAGGACGAAGCGCAAGCGATGCACGGCGGCGTGATCATGACCGAAACCCTGTACGCGCAGCTGGTCGCCTGGGTCGAGACGCACTACCGCGACCGGATCGAGCCGAAGGACCTGGCCGACCCGCAGCTGGCGATCGAATGTCTCGCGGCGCTCGAGGAACTGGAACGGATCCTCGGCCTGCCCGGCCTCTACGACCTGTCGTAGCAGTGCTGCACACGCACATGCGCGGCGGGTGACCCGCTGCCTAGGGCATGTTTTAATAACGGATTGTCGCGCCCCGGATGTCCGGGGCGCACGCGGAATTCGGACGGGACACCCCCGTCCATATAAAGCCAGGGCGGCGCCAAGCCACAAGCCACAGCGCCCCAGGCACACAAACTTTGGAGAAGTAACATGAACGACATGTCTCAAGATTTGCGCAACCAGACGCTTACCCTGGTCAACGCAAACCAGTCCGCCGCCGGCGCCAATGCGCAGGTGGGCGCGCTCATCAGCGCCTGGCTCGGTTCCCTCGACGATGAAGACCTGGCCGGCACCGCGCCGCAAAGCCTGGCCCCGGTGCTGTGGGAAGGTTTCTCGCAGCTGGCCCAGCGCAGCGGCCCTGGCTGCCAGATCGCGCAGATGCGCTACGTCGACGCGCGTGGCGGCATGGCGACCGCACTGCTGATCCTGAACGACGACATGCCTTACCTGGTCGATTCTTTCGTCATGGCCCTGCGCAAGGAGCGCCAGAGCGCTTCCGGCGTGATGAACGCCGTGCTGCCGGTGCGCCGTGACGCCAACGGGCTGGTAAGCGCCGTCGGCGAAGCCGGCGCGCCGCTGGAATCGATCGTGCTGATCCTGATGAGCGACGAACTCGAATTCTCCGAACTGGATACCCTGACCGCGCGCCTGCGCATGGTCGCCAGCGACGCCGCCACCGTGCACCGCGACGCCGTCAAGATGGCCGACCGCATGACCGCGGTGGCCGCAGCGGCCGCCAATGCCGGCACGCCGGAAGGCCAGGAAGTGGCCGCCTTCCTCGAGTGGGCCAAGAACGAAGGCTTCGAGCCCTTCGGCTACGCCTACTACATGGTGAAGGAAGGCGTGCGCGAACTCGAGCGCGACATCCCGAGCCGCATCGGCGTGCTTGCCGACACCGCGCACCCGGTCTACGGCACCTGCCTGGCCAACATCCCGGGCGACTTCGAAACCCTGTCGCGCCGCGCCGACACCCTGTCGATCGTGAAGGCCGACGTCGAGGGCACCCTGCACCGCGACCAGCCGCTCGATTTCATCGGCGTGCGCAACACCGACGCCCAGGGCCGCATCCTGGGCGAACACTGCTTCGTCGGCCTGTTCACCCGCGCCGCCACCGCGACCCCGCTGGCGCGCCTGCCGTTCGCACGCGGCCGCGTGGCCAAGGTGCTGTCGATCGCCGGCGTGCGCCAGGAAGGCTTCCGCGCCGAGAAGTTCGTCGAGATCCTCGAGTCGCTGCCGCGCACCGAAGCCCTGGAAGCCGATCCGGACTGGCTGGCCCAGGTGTGCTCCTCGGTCGTGTCGATGTACAAGCAGCCGCGCCCGAAAGTCTTCGCGCGCCGCGACGTGTATGCGCGCCACCTGAACGTGCTGGTCTACCTGCCGCGCGAGCGCTACAGCGCCGCCGTCGCTTCCAGCCTGGCCTCGGCCCTGAAGGACAGCTCGGGTGCGCGCGACGTCCGCGTGCAGACCCTGGTGGCCGACGGCCCGCTGGCCCGCGTCTACCTGATCGCGCACGCCGCCCGCTATCCGCTCGACCTGGAAACCGACATCCAGCAACCGCTGCTGGCAGTGCTGGACGGCTGGCATGACCGCTACGCCGCCGTCACCAACACCATCGAAGACGCCGGCCTGCGCAGCAGCCTGCGCAAACTCGGCACCAACCTGCCGGTCTCGTTTGTCACCAATACCGCCCCGGAAACCGCCTTCCGCGACCTGCAGGCCGTGCTGAACAACGGCCAGCACGAGCACGTGGCCGTGCGCGTGGAGCCGGGCGACGCCGCCAACGGCATCGACGCCTCGATCCGCCTGTACTCGGGCGAGAACGTGCCCTCGCTGTCGCGCATCCTGCCGGCCCTGCAGAACGCCGGCGTCGCCGTCGACCGTGAACAGACCTGGACCATCAAGACCGCCGACGGCGTGGTCCACAACGTCACCGCGCTGGCCGTGGACGACGAGAGCGGCGCCAAGCTGGTCAAGCCGGGCATCATCCCGGTGGCAGAAGAGCTGTTCACCGCACTGTTCAACAACGAGGCCGAAGACGGCCGCATGAACGGCCTGACCATCGAAGGCGGCCTGTCGCTGCGCGAAGTGCAGCTGGTGCGCGCCTACATCAGCTACTGGCGCCAGCTCGGCTCCAAGTTCTCGGTGCGCTACATGGCCGAAACCCTGCGCACCCAGCCGGCCCTGGTGAAGGAATTCGTCACCGCCTTCCTGCTGCGCTTCGATCCGAAGCTGGGCGACACCGAGCACAGTGCCGGCACCGCCAAGCTGGCCGCGCTCAAGGCCGGCCTGTCGACCGTGAACCACGCCGACACCGAAGAAATCATGGCGGCCCTGGTTGACCTGGCCCTGGCGACCGTGCGCACCAACTACTTCCAAAACGACGGTGAGAAGATCATCTTCAAGGTCGACACCAGCAATCTGGCGCTCGCGCCGGAACCGCGCCCGTACCGCGAGATCTACGTGTTCTCGCGCCGCTTCGAAGGCGTGCACCTGCGCGGCGGCCCGGTCGCCCGCGGCGGCCTGCGCTGGTCGGACCGCATGGAAGACTACCGCACCGAAGTGCTGGGCCTGGTGAAGGCGCAGATGGTGAAGAACGCGGTCATCGTGCCGGCCGGCTCGAAGGGCGGCTTCGTGTGCAAGCAGATGCCGGCCGGCGCTGCGCGTGAAGTCGTGGCGGCGGAAGGCGAAGCCTGCTACCGCGAGTTCATCGCCAGCCTGCTGGAAGTGACCGACAACCGCGTGCGCGGCGCGATCGTCCCGCCGGACAACACCGTGCGCCACGACCAGGACGACCCGTACCTGGTGGTCGCCGCCGACAAGGGCACCGCGACCTTCTCGGACATCGCCAACAGCATCGCCGTCAAGCGCGGCTTCTGGCTGGGCGACGCGTTCGCGTCGGGCGGCTCGAACGGCTACGACCACAAGAAGATGGGCATCACCGCCAAGGGCGCCTTCGAAGCGGTCAAGCGCCACTTCTACGAACTGGGCCACGACATGACCAGCACCCCGGTGACCATGGTCGGCGTGGGCGACATGTCGGGCGACGTGTTCGGCAACGGCGTGCTGCTGTCGCGCCAGCTCAAGCTGGTGGCGGCATTCGACCATCGCCACATCTTCCTGGACCCGACCCCTGACGTCGCGGTCTCGTTCAAGGAACGCGAGCGCATGTTCGCGCTGCCGCGTTCGTCGTGGGAAGACTATGACAAGAGCCTGATCTCGCAGGGCGGCGGCGTGTACCCGCGCAGCGCGCGTTCGATCGAGCTGACCCCGGAAGTCCGTGCAGCCCTGGACATCAAGGAAACCTCGCTGTCGCCGGAAGAGCTGATGCACCGCATCCTGCTGGCGCCGGTGGACCTGTTCTACAACGGCGGCATCGGCACCTATATCAAGGCGTCCAATGAAACCCACGCCCAGGTGAAGGACCGCGCCAACGACCGCATCCGCGTCAACGGCAACGAACTGCGCTGCAAGGTGGTGGCCGAGGGCGGCAACCTGGGCGCGACCCAGGCCGGCCGTATCGAATTCGCCCTCGCCGGCGGCCGCATCTTCACCGATGCGATCGACAACTCGGCGGGTGTGGACTGCTCCGACCACGAAGTCAACATCAAGATCTGGCTGGACACCGAAGTCAACGCGGGCGAACTGCCGGAAGCCGACCGTAACCGCGTGCTGAACGAAATGACCGGCGCCGTGGAAGACCTGGTCCTGCGCGACAACACCCTGCAAACCCACCTCCTGACCCGCGAGGCGCAGGCACAGGCCACCGCTTCGGTGGTCGATGGCTACGCCGCCTTGATCAGCAACCTGGAATCGGAAGGCGCCGTCAACCGCGAGCTGGAACAGCTGCCGAGCGACACCGAGCTGCAGCGCCGCAAGGCACTGGGCCTGGGCCTCTCCGCACCGGAACTGGCGGTGGTGATCGCCAACGTCAAGAACCGCTTCAAGCGCACCCTCGCGGCGATCGACCTGACCGGCGAGAGCTGGGCGGATTCGCTGCTGCGTCCTTACTTCCCGGCCCAGCTGGTTGCCACCCGCGATCCGCTGAAGCACCCGCTGGCCAACGCCATCCTGGCAACCGTGCTGGCTAACGAAGCGGTCAACCGCTGCGGTCCGCTGATGCTGCGTGACCTGGCTGCCGAGCACCGCGTCGAGGAAACCGAAGTGGTGAAGGCCTGGGCCCGCGCCTGGTCGGCACTGCACCTGGCGCCGGTGTTCGACGCGCTCGACGCCGATGCGCTGAAGGTGCCGCGTGACGTGTCGATGGCGGTCGATGCGCGCACCCGTGCGCTGCTGCGCGCCGTGATCGAAGGCGTGCTGTCGCTGCCAGCCGGTACCGACGGCATGGCCGAGCTGTCGACGCTGTTCGGCCAGGCCGACCAGCTGCGTTCGCTCACCCCGGCCCGTTCGGAAGCCGATGGCCACAGCGGCCTGCCATCGTCCTTCACCGCGGCCTGGAAGGCGGTCGAGACCATCGAGTCGCTGGCCACCTTCCTGTTCGCGGCGGTCTCGGTCCAGCGTCCGAGCGGCATGAGCCTGGCCCAGTTCCTGCAGGTCGGCATGGCCCTGCGCCAGCAGGCCGGCATCGACACGCTCGAGCGCGGCCTGAAGCTGCCGGCGCAGAGCAAGTCGCAGGAACAGCTGCGCAACTATGCGATGCAGGCCCTGCGCCGCACCCAGCAGCGCCTGCTGCTGCAGGTGATCGAGCGCGCCGGCCAGGGCGGCGACCCGCTGGCAGCCGTCAAGCAAGTGACGGAAGCGCGCGGCCTGACCGGCTTCGCACAGCCGGTCGAGCTGGAGCAGGCGATGCTGGACGTTTGGGCGCTGTCGGAAGGTTCGAGCCCGGACCGCCTGGCTGCCTGAGCCGATGAGCGCAGCCGCTAACTCTGCGCTGCCGGAAGCGGTGCGCGCGCTGGCCGAAGCCGACTTCGGCGCGGTCGCGCAGCGCTTCGCGCAGGCCGGCTTCACGGTCAGCCTGCCGGCCACCGGCATCCTCACGGTGAAGCATGCTGCTCCAGATGCAGCGCGGCCCGCCGTGCTGGTGTCGGTGGGCGTGCATGGCGACGAGACCGGGCCGATCGAGATGGTGGCCTGGCTGATCGAAGCCCTGGCGCGCACTCCGCGCGAACTCGCGGTGGACCTGATGCTGTGCGTCGGGAACATCGACGCGATCGCGCAGGGCAAGCGTTTTATCGATGCAGACCTGAACCGCATGTTCCGTACGGAGCGCGGTGCGCTGGCCTCCGCCTTCGAGGCGGCGCGTGCCGATGCCCTGATCGCCGCCACCTGCGCCTTCTTCGAAGGGGCAGGGCCACAGCGCTGGCACCTCGACCTGCACACGGCGATCCGTCCCTCGCACTATCCGATGTTCGCGATCGTGCCCGAGATCATTCCTGATGCGCCACGCAAGGCGCTGATCGACTGGCTGGGGGAGGCGGCGATCGGCGCGGTCATCATGAACCCGAAATCGGTCGGCACCTACAGCTACTACTCGTCGGAGCACCATGGCGCCGCCGGCAGTACCGTGGAACTGGGGCGGGTCGGGACGCTGGGTCAGAATGACCTGTCGCAGTTCGCCGATGCGTCGAAGGCGCTGGACCGTTTGCTGCGCGGCCAGCCGGCCGCTGGGGCCAAGGCGGCGCCGCACGTGTTCGCGACGGCACGGCAGGTGGTCAAGCTGTCGGATGCGTTCAGCATGTCGGTGGGCCGCGAGACCTGGAACTTCACGCCGATGAAGAGGGGCGAGGTCATCGCGACGGATGGCGATACCGTGTACAAGGTCGAGCATGACGAGGAGCTGGTCGTGTTCCCGAATCCGGACGTACGGGTTGGGCTACGCGCCGGCTTGATGGTCACGCGCATCGGCTGATTGCGGGCAAGCCCGCAGCAGCCTTTTCCTTCGCAAGCTAGACTGGGGCCTTTGCATCTCGCGGAGGCCTCATGTCCAGCATGCTTTTCTCCCCAGTCACCCTGGGTCCCCTGCAACTCCCCAACCGCATCGCGATCGCCCCGATGTGCCAGTATTCAAGCGTCGACGGCTTGCCGACCGACTGGCACATGATCCACCTGGGCGGCCTGGCCCTGTCCGGCGCCGGCCTGCTCATCATCGAAGCGACGGCGGTGACGCCGGAAGGCCGCATCTCGCCGGACGACCTGGGCCTGTGGTCCGACGCGCATCAGGAAGCGCTCAGGCCCATCGTCGCCGCCATCCGCCGTCATTCACCCATCAAGGTCGCCGTCCAGCTGGCCCACGCCGGCCGCAAGGCCTCGAGCGAGGTGCCGTGGGAAGGCGGCGCCAACATCCCGCCTGGCCAGCCGCGCGGCTGGCAGACCGTCGCGCCGTCGAACCTGCCGCACGCCGACGGCGAGACCGTGCCGCTGGCGCTCGACCGGGAAGGGCTGGCGCGCATCCGCGACGGCTTCGTGCAGGCCGCGCGCCGCGCCCATGCGCTGGGGCTGGACGGCATCGAGCTGCACGGCGCCCACGGCTACCTGCTGCACCAGTTCCTCTCGCCGCTATCGAATGCCCGCGAGGACGAATATGGCGGTTCGCTGGAGAACAGGATGCGCTTTCCGCTTGAGGTCTTCGACGCCGTGCGCGCCGCCGTGCCCAAAGAGATGGCGGTGGGCATGCGCATCTCGGCCACCGACTGGGTCGAGGGCGGCTGGGAGATCAAGCAGAGCGTGCGCTTCGCGCGCGAGCTGCAGGCGCGCGGCTGCGACTTCATCCACGTGTCCAGCGGCGGCCTGTCGCCACTGCAGAAGATCCCGGTCGCCCCGGGCTACCAGGTCGAATTCGCACAGCGCATCAAGGAGGAGACCGGCATGCCGACCATCGGCGTGGGCCTGATCACCGAGGCGCAGCAGGCGGAAGACATCCTGCAGCAGGGTCAGGCCGACGTCATCGGGCTGGCGCGCGCCATGCTGTACGACCCGCGCTGGCCCTGGCATGCGGCGGCCCAGCTGGGCGACCAGGTGTTCGCACCGCCCCAGTACTGGCGTTCGCAGCCCCGGGAATACAAGGCGCTGTTCGGCAGTACGCGCCTGGGGCAGCGCTGACAGGCTGTCGGCGCTCGCGCCGCCCAGGCGCAGCTCAGCCGGCGTTTCTTGCAGCCTGTCGCATGGGTGGGGCGGGGTGGCAGGGCGATTGTTAAAGTCGCATCTGTCAACAACCACCCGGGATTCATGCCATGCGTTCGCCACGACCACTTCTTGTCCTTGCCACCCTTGCCGCCGTCGCTGCCATGAGCGGCTGCGCCATCATCGTCGCGCCGAACGACGGCGACGTGCGCATGCAGTCGGTGTTCAGCAACAGTACGGTCGAAGGCAATGGCATCGCGGCGCGCGACCAGCGCCAGGTGGCCGCGCACGGCGAGCTCGATGTGAGCGGCTCGATGCAGGTCGAGGTGCGCGTCGGTCCCACGCCTTCGCTGCTGGTCGAAGCCGACGGCAACCTGCTGCCCTACATCCGCACCGAGGAACGGGGCAACACCCTCAAGATCTACAACGAGCGCCAGCTGCGCAGCCAGAATCCGGTGCGCATCGTGGTCACCACGCCGCGCCTGACCGAGGTGAATGCCTCGGGCTCCGGCCAGATCCATGTGCGCGACCTGAACGGGTCGCCGCTGGAAGTGCGCAAGAGCGGTTCCGGCCAGGTGCGCCTGGCGGGCAAGGTGGACAGCCTGCTGGCGCGCGTGAGCGGCTCGGGCGTGCTCGATGCGGGTGAACTGAGCAGCGCCAGCGCCGACCTGGGCCTGTCGGGTTCGGGCCGCATGAACATCGGCGAAGTGCGCGGCGACTACCTGCGCGCCAGCGTGTCGGGTTCGGGCGTGCTGCAGGCCGGCGGTGCGGTGCGTTCGCTGAATGCCCGCGTGGCAGGTTCCGGCAACCTGGACCTGGCCAGCCTGTCGACCCAGGACGCCGACCTCGCGGCCGACGGCTCGGGCGGCATCCGCGCCACCGTCAAGCAGTCGCTGATCGCGCATGGCGGCGGTTCGGGCGGCATCCGCGTGTACGGCCACCCGGCGCAGCGCAGCGTCAGCGGCCGCAACGTGCACCTGATCGATTGATTACAGCAAATTGTCCAGCAGGTCCGGACCGAAGACCTCGCGGTGCAGGCGCGCCGCCGGGGCGCCGGCCGCCAGCAGGGCGTTCCACTGCGCCTGCATGAAGGGCAGCGGGCCGCACAGGTAGACCTCGGTCTCGGTACGCGGCCACGAAGGCAGGCGCTCGAGCATCATCTTCCCTTTCAATACACCGGCTTCTTCCCCCTCTTCGTGGAAGCTCACCACCTGCAGGTGCGGCATGCGCGCCTGCGCGGCCTGGATGTCGGCCTGGTGCGCATGCTGCGCCGTATTCCGCGCCGCATGGGCAAAGATCACGCGGCGTTCCGGATTGACCATCGCGATGCGGTTCAGCGCCGCGATCATCGGCGTGATGCCGACGCCCGCCGACAGGAACACCACCGGCTCGTTCGACTCGGTGTCGGGCAGGAAGTCGCCGAAGGGGTGGGTCACGTTCAGCAGGTCGCCCACTTTCACGTTCTGGTGCAGCCAGGTCGAGACCTCGCCCGCCGCATGCGCGCCGCCATCCTCGCGCTTGACCGAGATGCGCAGGGAGTCCTTGCCGTTCGCGTCCGACAGGCTGTACTGGCGCAGCTGGCGGCGGCCGTCTTCGAAGTCGACCGCCACGCTGACGTACTGGCCCGCCTTGAACGAGGGCAGGGCGCCGCCGTCCTGCGGGACAAAGCGGATCGAGATCACGTTCTCGCTCTCCCGCTCGACTGCCGTCACGCGCATCGCGCGGGTCTCGCCCGGCTGCACGCCGGCGTCCTCGTACATCTTCGCTTCCGCATCGATCAGCAGGCGCGCCAGCGAGGTATAGGCCTCTTCCCAGGCCGCAAGCAGCGGCTCGGTGGCGGCCTCGCCCAGCACCGTCTTGATCGCGCCAAGCAGGTGGTGGCCGACGATCGGGTAGTGGTCGGCGCGGATGCCCACCGACGCGTGCTTGTGCACAATGCGGCTGACCACCGGGCCGAGCGCCGCGGCGTTGCCGATGTTGGCGGCATACGCGAACACGGCCGAGGCCAGCGATTGCTGCTGCACGCCGCTGGTCTGGTTACCCATGTTGAACAGATTCTTCAGCTCCGGATGGGCCTCGAACATGCTGCGGTAGAAGGTGGTGGTGATGGCCAGGCCGTGTTCGCGCAGGACGGGAACGGAAGCGTCGATGTAGGGGCGGGAAGCGTTCGAGATCATGGTGAAATTCCTTATTGATTCATTATTTATGCATGTTTAAAGCCAAAAAATGGTCCGGACTGGATCGTGTGCACCGTGCGGACGCGCTCATTCTAACAAAAGATGTTTATGAAGTGCATCTTTATGCAAACTATTTTATTGGAAAAATTCAACTGCTCTTATAATCGCAGCTTTTGACCGGCGGCCGATTGCGTGCCGTCGAAGACGCCGCCAATTCAAAGGACATGCCGTGAATCTGACCCTGGGCCAAAAGCTGATCCGCACTAAAACAGCTGAACGTCACCACGACGATGGCGACAGTGCCGGAGGCGGCCTGCAACGTTCGCTCGGCCTGTTCCCGCTGACCATGATCGGTGTCGGCGCCACCATCGGTACCGGCATCTTCTTCACCATGGTCGAGGCGGTGCCGAAGGCCGGTCCGGCCGTGATCCTGTCCTTCCTCCTTGCCGCTCTCACCGCCGGACTGACCGCGCTGTGCTACGCCGAGCTGGCGGGCCGCGTGCCGGCCGCAGGCTCCTCGTATTCCTTCGCCTACGCCACCGTCGGCGAGTTCGCCGCCTTCATCGTCGCGGCCTGCCTCCTGCTCGAATACGGCCTGGCCGGCAGCGCGGTGGCGATCGGCTGGTCGGACTACCTGAACAACTTCCTGATGAACGCCTTCGGCTGGGAGATCCCGGCGCACTTGCGCTCGCCGATGTTCGTGTCGGACCACCACAACGTCCACTTCAGCCCGGGTAACTTCAACCTGCCGCCGGTGATCCTGATCGCCATGTGCTGCATCCTGCTGATCCGCGGCACCAAGGAATCGGCCACCACCAATGCCATCATGGTGCTGGTCAAGCTGGCGATCCTGATCTTCTTCTCGGTGATCGCGCTGACTGGCTTCGACGCCAACAACTTCACGCCCTTCTTCAACCCGGACAAGGAGAGCGGTTTCGTGGGCATGGCCGGCGTGACCGCCGCCGCCGGCACCGTGTTCTTCTCCTTCATCGGCCTGGACACCATCGCCACCGCCGGCGAAGAGACCAATAACCCGCGCCGCAACGTCCCGATCGGGATCCTGGCCGCGCTGCTGATCGTGACCGTCTTCTACCTGCTGGTAGCCGTCGCCGCGATGGGCGCCCAGTCTTCGCACATGTTCGCGGGCCAGCAGGCCGGCCTGTCGGTGATCCTGCAGAACGTGACCGGCCAGGCCTGGCCGGCGCTGGTGCTGTCGGCGGGCGCCGTGGTGTCGGTGTTCTCGGTGACCCTGGTGACGATCTACGGCCAGACCCGCATCCTGTACGCCATCAGCCGCGATGGCCTGATCCCCAAGACTTTCCAGAAGGTGAACAAGCGTACCCTGGCGCCGGTCAGCAATACCCTGATCGTTTGCGCCGTGGTCGCCGTCGTGGCCGGCCTGGTCGACTCCACCTTCCTGTGGGACATGGTGAGCATGGGTACCCTGACCGCCTTCATCGTGGTATCGATCGCCGTGCCGGTGATCCGCGCCAAGCAGGGCCGCGGCGAGCCGGGCAACTTCCGCGTACCCTTCGGCCCCTACCTGATCCCGGGCCTGTCGATCTGCGCCTGCCTGTACATCATGAAGGACCTGTCGCCAGCCACCTTCCGCGTGTTCTTCATCTGGATGGCCGTGGCAGTGGCTACCTACTTCCTGTACAGCGTGCGCCACAGCCGGCTGAACAAGGGCTAGAAAAATGGAGAAGTTCGAGCGGCGGCGCGACCGCTTTGCCCTGTTCGATGCGATGGACAGCGCCGCGGTCAACATCTGCTTCCCGCTCGAGCTTCCCGATTTCCGGGCCTGGTGCAAAGAGCAGGGCCTGGCGCCTTTCCACGTGCTCTTGTGCGCCGTACTGCGCTCGGTGCTAAAGGTCGAGAACTTCCGCTACCGTATCCTGGACGGCGAAGTGATCCGCATCGAGCGCCTGATCCCGTCCTTCACGGTGGTCAACCAGCACAATGACCTGAATTTCGCCCAGTTCGACTGGTCCGACGACCTGCGCGAATTCGTCGCGCGCGGCGTCGCGGCGCGCGAGGCGGCCAGCAGCATGGCGGAGCTCAACATGGAATACGCCGCGCGCACGCCCCTGCAAGCCAAGGAGCAGGTCTTCGTCACCTGCATCCCCTGGCTCGCCTTTACCTCGATCCAGCATCCGAGCGCCTCGCTGGCGCAGCCGGACATCCCGTCCTTCGCCTGGGGGAAGTACCGCGACCTGCCTGCCGGCCGGCTGGAGCTGCCGTTCTCGGTGCAGGCGCACCACGGCTTCGTCGACGGCTTCCACATCCACCAGCTGGCCGCTACCATCGCGGCCGAGCTGGAGACCATCATTTCGCCAGCGGTTTCACCACCTCGAGCAGGCTGACGAGAAGCTTGCCTGGTTCTTCCCACGGCACCATATGGGCCGAGCGCTCGAACCACACCATGCGCTTGTAAGGCGCGTCGACCTTGTCCATCCAGTCCACCGTCGGCGCCGCCGGCGTGGTGTAGTCGTGGCGGCCCAGGAACATCACCACCGGGATCGGGAAGCGCTTCACCTTCGAGAAGTCCACCTCCAGGAATTCCGGCAGCACCCGGCCCAGGGTCAGCACGCTGCCCTTGTCGATGTCCTGCACCTGGGCCGGCGTGTACTCGGGCGAGAGGAGCGGGCCGCGGAAGAAGTAGCTGGAATCGCTGCGGAAGGCCGACAGGCCGCCGTAGTGCTGCGGCCACTTGCGCGCGATGATGATGCGCTCGCGTGTGATCGGCTGGTCGCCGGGGTAGGGCGCGATCGAGGCCATCTCCTTGACCGCTTCTACGTTGTTCTCGCGTTTGGCGCGCTCGTAGGCGTACTCGAAGCTGATGCGCTCGTTCTCGCGCACGCTCAGCACCTGGCCGATGCCAACGTAGGCGTAGAACAGGTCGGGGCGCTTCAGCGCAGCGCGCATGCCGACGATAGTGCCCCAGCTGTGACCCATCAGGATCAGCTTGCGCTTGCCGTAGCGCGCCTTCAGATGCTCGGCCACCTCGATCGCGTCGTCGACGTAGCGCTCGATGCGGATGGTGGGCGCCAGCTTGTCGGGATCGGTCTCGCCGTAGCTTTTGCCGGCGCCGCGCTGGTCCCAGTTCGCCACCGTGAAGTATTCCTCGATCGGACGCTGGAACTGCCACATAGTCGGGGTGACGGGCGAGGCCGGGCCGCCATGCACGAACAGGATCATCGGGTTGCCGCGGTCCTGGCCGCGCACGTTCAGCCACTGGTCGACGCCGCCGATGCGGGTCTTGTACGACTCCTGCACGCCGGTCGGGGCGCTGATGCGGCCCAGGTCTTCGATGATGGCGCGCGACTTCGCGTACGGGTCGGGGGCTTCCTGCGCCAGGGCGCAGGCGGATGCCAGCAGCGCGCCGATGAACAGCCATGCTTTCTTCATGTGTGTGTCCTTTCCGGTTGATGGAAAGAGCATAGCCTTGCATCTGCATGCGGCGCACCCGGCACGCGACGGACTGCACGATCGGTGGGGCGAACGGGAAGATCCGTCCGCCGTTCGTGCGTCCTGTCCCCGCCAATATGCAGGCTGTCGCACTCCCGGGGCGCTGCGCCACCGCGATGGCTAGCATGAACCCATCGACAAACTGGGGAGGCACCATGTGGCGTTGGATCGCGGCTGCGGTATTCGTTACCGGCAGCCTGCCCGCATTCGGGCAAACGGACAAGCTCACGCCGCAGCAGTGGCGCGAGGACCTGAAGGTGATGGCGGAGACGATGCCGGTGCGGCACCGCAACCTCTACCATACGATGACGCGCGAGCAGTTCCAGGCTGCGATCGCCGCGCTCGACGCGAAGCTGGACAGCTTGCCGCGCCACCAGGTCATCGTCGAGATGGCGCGCATCGTGGGCATGGTGGAAGACGGCCACACCAATATCGCGCCGACGCGCGACCCGAAAATCGGCTTTCGCGCCTTCCCCATTGGTTTGTACTTTTTCGATGACGGCCTGTACGTGCGCACGGCGCACGAAGCGCACCGCGACCTGGTCGGCGCCAAGGTAATCGGCTTCGGCGACAGGACGGTGGCGCAGGCCTACGCGGCGGTGCGCCAAATCGTCGGCCGCGACAACGAGCAGAACGCGCTGTTCTTCGCACCGCACCTCCTGGCGATGCCGGAAGTGCTGCACGCCTTCGGCCTGTCGGACTCGCCCGACCGGGCGCGCCTCGTCATCGAACGCGATGGAAAACGCAGCACGGTCGAGCTGAGCAACCCGCAGCCGGCTACCATGATGCCGCCGGATACCGACACCAGCTTCATGCCGCGCCCCGGCTGGGTCGATGCGCGCGCCACGACGCCGCTGTGGCTCAAGGACGCCGACAGCAAGTTCCGCATGGAGTACCTGGGCGCGTACAAGCTGCTCTACGTGCAGTTCAACCAGGTCGGCAACGAGAAAGAGGAGTCGCTGGCGCAGTTCGCGGCGCGCATCGGGCAGGCTGCGGCCAGCCAGCCGGTGGAGAAGATCGTGCTCGACCTGCGCCTGAACCGCGGCGGCAACGGCATGCTGGTGCCGCCCCTGATCGCAGCCCTGCTGCGCGCCACGCCGCCGGAAGCGAAGCGCCAACTGTTCGCCATCACGGGCCGCAGCACTTTCTCGGCGGCGCAGTTCCTGGTCAACGACCTGGAAAAATATACCGAGGCGGTGCTGGTGGGCGAGCCCACCGGCGGCAAGGCGAATTCGCACGGCGACTCGCGCCGGATCACGCTGCCCAATAGCGGCATCACGGTGCGGGTCTCGACCATCTGGTGGCAGGAGGACGAGCGCGACCGCCGCCCCTGGAGCGCGCCCGCGGTGGCGGCGCCGCTCACTTTCGACGCCTACCGCCGCGGCGAGGATCCGGCCCTGGCCGCCGTCCTGGCCTATCGTCCCGCGACACCGCTGGGAGACCTGTTGCTTCAGGCGCCGGCCACGCCGGACGGCCAGCGCAAGGCCTATGCCGACTGGCGCGCGCAGCCGCGCAACCGCTATGCCGACGTGCAGATGGAGTTTTACCGCGCCGGCCACGCGCTGCTGGCGAAAGGCCAGCCGGCGGCGGCGCTGGCCGACTTCAGGCTGTGGGCCGAGGGCTACCCGGAGGCTTCCTACGCCTGGGACGGGATCGGGGCGGCGCAGCTGGCGCTGGGCGAGCGCGTGCAGGCGGAGGAAGCTTACCGCAAGGCGCTGGCGCTGGACCGCAGTTCGGCTTCGGCCCTGGCCGCGCTGGAAAAACTGAAGCAGAAATGAAAACGGCGCCCGAAGGCGCCGCAGGGGAACGCTAGCCGAAGGCTTATTGCACGTTCATTTCCTTGAGCAGGTTATCCGCCTTGTCCACGTGCTTCATGTTCCACAGGATGTAGCGCACGTCGACCTGGATGTCGCGGGTCATGGCCTTGTTGAAGTCCCAGTCCGAGATGATCGAGTCCAGGGTGCCGTCGAAGGCCAGGCCGATCAGCTCGGCCTTCGAGTTCAGCGCTGCCGAACCCGAGTTGCCGCCGGTGATGTCCAGGGTCGCCAGGTAGTTGACCGGCACGGTCTTCAGCTTCGGATCGACGTACTTGCCGAAGTCCTTGGCCTGGATCGCGGCCAGCTGGGCTGCCGGCGCGTTGAACTCGCCCTCGCCGGTGTGCTTGGCCACCACGCCCTTGATGGTCGTGAACGCGGTCCAGCCTTCGGTGCCGTCGGCGCCGACGTCACGGCCGGCGATCTTGCCGAAGGTGACGCGCAGGGTGCCGTTGGCGTCGGGGTAGACGGCCTGGCCCTTGCTGTTCATGTAGGCGATCTTGGCCTTCATGTAGTTGCCGTAGGCTTGCTGGATCTTGCCTGCCAGTTCCTCTTCCTTGGCTTCTTCTTTCAGGCCCGCGTCGTACATGGCGACGGCAGCGCGGATGAAGCTGTCGTGCGAGGCCTGGAATTCGGCCGGCGACTTCGTCAGCCAGGTCGCGCGCTCTTCCTTGTTGGCCAGCTTGGAACCGGCGTAGATGCGGTCCAGCGCGGCCTTCAGCTCGAGCTCGCTCATGCCGGCGCGGATGCCCAGCGCGGCGTCGAAGGCCGCGTCATGCTCGGCAGCCGGCTGCGCGTTGTACTTGGTCAGGAAGTTCAGCACCAGCGCCTTGTCGACCTTTTCGTCGTAGGTGCGGTCCTGGCCTGCCACGATCGAGTTCCAGCGCGGCATGTCGCGTTCCTGGAAGCCGCTCTTGCGCTCGGCGTCCGGCTTGGTGCGCTCGTTGGCCAGGCGGTACAGCGAACGCGCCGAGGACAGGAACTTCGGCTGGGCGTAGCCCAGGTAGAAGCCCTTCTTGGCGCTGGCGTCGCGCTCGGCGATCAGCTTCTCGGCCTGCTCGATGTCGGCGGCGTACTGCGCCTTGCGCGCCGGGTTGGCGTTGACCCAGGCCTTCAGGGCCTTGTGCTCGGCCGTCTTACGCTGCAGGAAGTCGCTGTTCGCGTACGAGGTCAGCATGCCCTTGCGGTTCTTGTAGTAGTTGTTGACGCTGGCGATCTGGCCGGCATACTTCAGCTTGGCGGCCGGGTCGTTCTTGGTCTCGCGTTCGATGATCGCCAGGGTCTCGCCGGAGGCGGCCACGAAGGCCGGGTAGTTCCAGTCGAAGGTCGAGGCGACTTCCGACGGCAGGCGGTGGCGGTTGGTGCGGCCCGGGTAGCCCAGCACCATGATGAAATCGCCTTCCTTCGAACCTTCGGTGGCGATCTTCAGGTGGTGCTTCGGCTGGTAAGGCACGTTGTCCTTCGAGAACTCGGCGGCCTTGCCGTCCTTGCTCACATAGGCGCGGTAGAAGCCGTAGTCGCCGGTGTGGCGCGGCCACATCCAGTTGTCGGTGTCGCCGCCGAACTTGCCGACGCCGGCCGGCGGGGCGTGCACCAGGCGCACGTCACGGATTTCGAGTTGCTTCAGGCGGTAGAACTCCAGGCCGCCGTAGTAGCTGGCCACGGTGCAGCGGTAGCCGGCATCCTTTTCGCATTCCGACACCAGCTTCTTCTGGTTCTTCTCGATGGCGTCGATGCGCGCCTTGCCGCTCAGCTTGGCGACGTCCGGGGTGATGATCTGGCTGGTGACGTTCGCCACTTCCTCGGTCACGTAGACGCGGCTGCCCGGCGCGGCCGGCAGTTCCTCGGCGAAGTTCTTGGCCAGGAAACCGTTGGCCAGCAGGTCGCGTTCCGGCGTCGAGTTGACTGCCACGCTGTTGTACACGCAGTGGTGGTTGGTGATGACCAGGCCTTGCGGCGACACGAAGGAGGCCGAGCAACCGCCCAGGCTCACGATGGCGCCCATCGGGAATTCGGTCAGCTTGGTCAGGGTGGCCGGATCGAGCTTGAGGCCGGCGGCTTTCAGTTGCTTGGCTACTTGTGGCAGCTGCTGCGGCATCCACATGCCTTCGTCCGCTTGTGCGGCGAAGCTGGTCAGGATGGCCAGCGAGAGGAGGGTCTTTTTCATTCGCGTCTATGAAGTTGGGATGGGAACACTCGGGCTCCGCGGAGCATCCGAGAGTATCCGTAATACGTATATGCATCGTCAACCACTATTTCGCGCCGACAAAGTGCTCCTTTTCCTCCAGGAATTATCTTTACAGCTGCTCGCCAACCAGCGAAGCCACGCTGGTGGTCACGCGCTGCCACCAGGGCCGCTCGCGGAACTCGGCGCGCGTCACCGTGTTCGAACGCTTCCAGTCGTCCTCGAAGATCGCGGTCTGCTGGCGCGCGAACTCGCGGTGCAGGACGTTCAGGTTGGCTTCGTCGTTGATGCTGAAGGAGCGGTTGTCGAAATTGGTCGAGCCGACCGACACCAGGAGCTCGTCGACGATCAGCGCCTTCACGTGGTACATCGTGGGCTGGTATTCCGCCAGCTTGACGCCGGCCGCCAGCAGCTCGCCCCAGCGCTCGCGCGAGGCGGCTTTCACGAGGTCGGAATCGATGAACTTGCCCGGCATCAGGATGCGCACGCGCACGCCGCGCTTGGCCGCTTCGATCAGGGTGCGGATGGTCAGGTCGTCCGGCACGAAGTAGGCCGCCGACAGGTCGATGGTCTTGCGCGCTGCGGTGATCGCCATCAGGTACATCAGGTGCATCGATTCGCTGCCGCCGGTAGGCGAGCTGGAGAACATCTGGGCCGGCATGTCGCCCACGGCTTGCAAGGCGGGGAAATAATCCGGACCGTCGAGCACGGTGCCGGTGGCCTTCAGCCAGTTGTCGTTGAATACGGCCTGGATCTGGCCGACCACCGGACCCTGGATGCGGAAATGGGTGTCGCGCCAGTGATTCTCGTCCTGGGCGTTGCCGCGCCACTGGTCGGCGATGCCGACCCCGCCCGTGAAGCCGAGCTTGCCGTCGATGACCAGGAGCTTGCGGTGGGTGCGGTTGTTCAGGCGCGCCAGCTTCCACCACACCGGCTTGTGATAGCGCTGTACCAGCACGCCAGCCTTCTTCATCTCGTCGATCTGGGCCAGATCCATTTTCACGCTGCCCATGAAGTCGAGCATCACGTGCACCTTGACGCCGGCGCGGGCGCGCTCCATCAGGGCGTCGGCGAATTCCTTGCCGATCGATTCGGACCAGTAGATATAGGTTTCAAACGTGATCGATTTCTCTGCCTTCCGGATCGCGTCCAGCATGGCGGGGAAGATCTGGTCGCCGTTGAGCAGCACGTCGACCTTGTTGCCTTCGAGGAGGGGCGGGCCGAGCAGGACGCCGAGCGAGCGGCGGAACTGCGGGTCATCCGTTTCGTACTGGCGCGCCAGGCGGGTCTCGATCTGCTTCTCGCCAGGCATGAAATTGAGCGCGAGAATGCCGCCGACCAGCGTGAGGGCGACCGTGATTAATATTGTCCAGAACAGTTTTGGGCGCATGGCGAATCGCAGGCGTAAAAAAACCAACGCATAAAGCGTTGGTTTTTAGAAAGTGCATTCCACTCGCTATTAGCGAACGCGGCCGCGACGCAGCAGGTTCACGATAGCCAGCAGGATGACGGCGCCCAGGAACGAAACCAGCAGCGACGAAACGCTGAAGTCGTCCGAATTGATGGTGCCGGAGCCGAACAGCGGCGACAGGAGCCAGCCGCCCAGGAAGGCGCCGACAATACCAACCACGACATTGAGAATCATGCCTTGCTCTGCGTCGGTTTTCATGACCATGCTGGCCAGCCAGCCCAGAATACCACCGACAACGATCCAAATGATGAATAACATGGTGTACCTCCTTCAAGTGTAAGAAAACATACCCCCAGGCCGATTAAATTGCCGTGGCCATGGAGAAAAGTCTAGAGACCAGTCCCCTTCAGGTCGGTGCGGCAACGAACGTTAGACGGCGAATCTGCAAGCCTGTTCTGGCGCACCGTACGGATGAGTAAAAAGAAAATGGGTACGGTGCGTCAGCGAACAGAAGAGGTCCCGTGTGGGGCATAAGGTTTCAACACTTGCAACACCGAATACCGTTTTGCAGTCACCAGTACCTGAACCTTCTGAAAGGATTCGCCATGAGCAACTACGATTCGAATAACAACCAAAATTCCCGCATGGTTACCGGCCTGTTCCCTGACCGTGCCAGCGCCGAACGCGCCTATAGCTCGATCTCGACCCGCGGCTACAGCAAGGACGACGTCAACCTGATGATGTCGGACACCACCCGCAAGACCCACTTCCACGACACCGACACTGAACTGGGCAGCAAGGCTGCCGAAGGCGCAGGCATCGGCGCCGGTATCGGCGGCACCATCGGCGCCGTGCTGGCCGGCATCGCCGCCGTCGGCACCACCCTCGTGCTGCCAGGCCTGGGCGTGGTCGTCGCCGGCCCGCTGGCGGCAGCCCTGGCCGGCGCAGGCGCCGGCGGTATCACCGGCGGCCTGATCGGCGCCCTGATCGGCGCAGGCATCCCGGAAGAACGCGCCAAGCACTATGAAGAAGGCATCAAGAGCGGCGGCATCGTGATGGGCGTGAACGCCCGTTCGGACGAAGACGCACGCCACATCGAACAATCCTGGACCGACAGCGGCGGCACCCACATCATCGGCACCGGTGTCGGCGCCCTGGGCGGCGCAGCGGCAGGCGCGGCCATCGGTTCGGCAGCCGGCCCGATCGGCACCGTGGCCGGCGCCGCCATCGGCGCGGTCACCGGCGGCATGGCCGGCAAGGGCGTGGGCGAAGTCGTGAACCCGAAAGCGGGCGACGACCTGTCGGAACACTACCTGGCCAAGGGCGTGGGCGCCGGCAGCGGCGCGGCAGTCGGCGCAATGGCCGGCGCGGCGGCAGGCCCGATCGGCATGGCTGCCGGTGCAGTGGTCGGCGGCCTGGCGGGCGGCGCAGCCGGCCGCGGCGCGGGCGAAGTGGTGAACCCGAAGGCGACCGACGACCTGAACGACCATAACCTGGCGCAGGGCGTCGGCGCGGGCGGCGGCGCAGCGGTCGGTGCGGCTGCAGGTGCGGTGGCGGGCCCGGTGGGCGCCGCTGCGGGCGCCGTCATCGGCGGCCTGGCCGGCGGTGCAGCAGGCAAGGGTACCGGCGAAGTCGTGAACCCGAAACCGGGCGACGAACTGCGTGACCACCACCTGGCAACCGGCGCCGGCGCCGGCGCCGGTGCGGCGGTGGGCGGTTCGGTGATCGGCGGCGCCGTCGGCGGCCCGGTCGGTGCGGTGGTCGGCGCCGGTATCGGCGCGGCAGTCGGCGGCATGGCCGGCAAGGGCGTGGCCAAGATGGTCAACCCGCAGGCGGAAGACGCCCACTGGCGCACTGCGTACCAGACCCAGCCGTACTACACCCCGGGCTACACCTACGACGACTACGCACCGGCCTATGCGCTGGGCTACAACTCGGCAGGCCGCTATCCGGGCAGCTACGACATGCACGAGAACGAGCTGTCGACCGAGTGGGAACGCACCAAGGGCAATTCGCGCCTGAGCTGGGAACAGGCCAAGCACGCCTCGCGTGCCGCATGGCACAAGGTCGAGCGCGCGATTCCGGGTGACGCCGACCGCGACGGCCGCTAATCTGCACGATGGCCGCCCCATGCGGGCGGCTGCAGGATGAAAAAAAGCCCCGGTGCACTGAATGCACCGGGGCTTTTTCTTTGGGAAAGCGATTACTGCTTTCCGGCTTCCACCTGGATCGCCAGTTTCACTTCCGGCGAGAACCGCGGCAGGCCGACGTTGATGCCGTAGTCGCCGCGGTTGAACACGCCGGTGACGTCGGCGCCGCACACTTCACGCTTGGTCATCGGGTGCTCGATGCACTTGAACTTGTTGATGTTCAGGGTCAGTGGCTTGGTCACGCCGCGGATGGTCAGTTCGCCATCGGCCGAGGTCGGAACGTCGCCGGTGAACTTGATCGATTTGGCTTTGAAGGTCGCGGTCGGGAACTGGGCGACGTCGAACATGTCGGCCTTCTTCGCGTGCCCGTTCATGCCTTCGTGGCCGAAGTCGACGCTGGTGGTGTCGATGACGATGTCGATGCTGCCGGTCTTCTTCTCGCGGTCCAGGACCACGGTGCCTTCGGTCTTGTTGAACTTGCCGCGCCAGACCGAGATGCCCATGTGGTCGGCCTCGAAGCTCGGGTAGGTGTGGCTCGGGTCGATCTTGTAGGTGTCGGCGGCGAAGGCGATGCCGGCGCCGAGGGTGCTCGAAGCGGCCAGGGCCGCGATCAGGTGCTTGATTTTCATAGGACTTTCCCTTGCTGAGGTGGATTACTGCGCGGTGATATGGAACTTGATGACAACTTCATCGGCGACCATGCTGGTGTCCTTCCACTCGCCTTCGCCGATGTTGAAGGCCAGCCGCTTGATCGGCAGCTGACCTTCGAAAACCTGTTTTCCTGCTTCCGTTTTCTGGGTGAGCGGGAAGCTGACGTCGCTGCTCTTGCCCTTGATGGTCAGCTTGCCCTTCACATTGAGCTTGCCCGCGCCGGCCGGGGCGATGGCGGTGGAGACGAAGCTCGCCTTCGGATACTGGGCGACGTTGAACCACTCCTTCTTGGCCACTTCCTTGTTGTACTCGGCGTCGCCCAGGTCGAGGCTGGCGGTCTGGATCTCGACCGTCGCTTTCGATGCGGCCGGCTTGGCCGCGTCATAGTCGATCTGCGCGCTGAATTGCTTGAACCTGGCGTCGACCGGCACGCCCATCTGCTTGAAGGTGGCCGTGACGCTGCTCTTGGCAGGATCCGTTTTCAGGGGAGCGGCGCCGGCGATGGCGCTGGCGAACAGGGAGGCCAGCAACAGGCCTTTCAGTGGTTTCATCGGGAACTCCTTAACGAGAAGAAAAAGGCAGCATGCGCGCCATCACGCCGTCGCGGTCGACAAGCAGGTGCTTGAACGCGGCCGCCACGTGCAGGCCGACCAGGCCGGCCAGCAGCATGTTGAGCCAGTAGTGGACATCCTTCAGCACGGGCTTCAGAAGCGGGTCCGGCCCCATCAGCACCGGCAGTTCGATCACGCCGAACCAGACGATCGGATAGCCGCTGGCCAGGCTGTAGAAATAGCCCGACAGAGGCACGGCGAACATCAGGATGTACAGCAGCCAGTGCAGGCCGTGGGAGGCGCCGCGCTGCCAGGCCGGCATGGCGTCGGCGTAGGCCGGCGGATGGCGGAACAGGCGCCACAGCAGGCGCAGCGCGGCGAGCAGCAGCACGCCGACGCCGGCCCACTTGTGCCAGTTGAAGTATTTCAGCTTGGTTGGCGTGATGCCGGGGATGTCCGTCATCACCAGCCCGAGCGTGAAGGTGCCGACAATCAGCAGCGCGATCAGCCAGTGCAGGACGATGGCCGGAGTGGTGTAACGGTGCATAAAGATTCTTTTTTGGAAAGTTGTACGTGTTAGAACTAACTATACCAGTCTTTACGGGAGCCTGCTGCTGAGGGCAATTTTTCGCTGGGTACACTAGCACGGATTGCAAAACCTGCCCAGCCACGGCGTCGGGAATGTAAAATCGTCAAAAAAACCGTTTATCAGAGATTACTGGCGAAACCATATGGTGCCAGGGAGCAATATATGATCGCCGACCCTCGTATGCCACATTCGCACTTCCCGCTGAGACGACTCGCCGCCTGCCTGGCTTTTGTTTGCGCACTGCCGGCCCTGGCCGAAAACCGCGACCTCAAACCCGAAAACCTGGCCGACCTGTCGATCGAAGAACTGGCGAATATCCCTGTGATGTCGGTGTCCAAGCGTCCCGAGCGCCTGCAGGATGCGGCCGCCGCCGTCTTTGTCATCACCGCCGACGACATCCGCCGCTCCGGCGCCGCCACCCTGCCGGAAGTGCTGCGCCTGGCGCCGAACCTGCACGTGGCGCGCATCAACGGCTACAGCTATTCCATCAGCGCGCGCGGCCTGAACCAGAGCGGCAACAGTTATTCGAACAAGCTGCTGGTGCTGGTCGACGGCCGCTCGGTCTACACGCCGCTGTTCTCCGGCGTGTTCTGGGACGCCCAGGAAGTGATGCTGGAAGACGTCGAGCGCATCGAAGTGATCAGCGGCCCGGGCGGGGTGCTGTGGGGCCTGAACGCGGTGAATGGCGTCATCAACATCACCACCCGCGCGGCGCACGATACCCAGGGCAGCATGGCCGTCCTGCAGGCCGCCACCGATGGCGCCACCGCCAGTTTCCGGCAGGGCGGCACCACGGCAAACGGCGTCGCCTGGCGCGCCTTCGGCAAGACCACCTGGCGCGAGGACAGCGAACTGGCCAGCGGCGCGCCGGTCAACGATTCCTATCGCCGCACCCTGGTGGGCGCGCGCGCCGACTGGGAGCGCGGCGCCGACCGTGTCAGCCTGATCGGCAATGCCTACCGCGGCCGCTTCGACCAGCCGGCCCCGGGCGAGATCGCCGCACCCGGCGTGCCCGCCACCCTGGGCCGGGTGCGCTCGGACGGCATCAACCTCACCGCGCGCTGGGAACACGCGCTGGACAATGGCGGCAGCCTGTTGGCGCAGGCCTACTTCGATCACACCCTGCGCCGCGCCGAGCCGCTGTTCGGCGAGCGCCTGACCACCACCGACCTGCAGTTCCAGCACACGCTCGCGCCAGTCGGCGCGCACCGCATCGTCTGGGGCGCCAACTACCGCCATAGCCGCGACCGCGTCGACAACAGCCCGACCGTCGCTTTCCTACCGGCGCGCACCACCCAGCAGTGGGCCAGCCTGTTCGCGCAGGACGAGATCGCCCTCATGCAGGACTGGTACCTGACCCTGGGCAGCCGCGTCGAATACAACGAATACACCGGCGCCGAATGGCTGCCGAGCGCACGCCTGTCGTGGCGCCTGTCGCCCCAGCACACGCTGTGGGCAGCGGCCTCGCGCACCGTGCGTGCGCCGTCGCGCCTGGACGTCGACGCCTTCCTGCCGGGCCGTCCGCCCTTCCTGCTGCGCGGCGGGCCGCAGGTACGCGGCGAAGTGGCGCAGGTGTTCGAACTGGGCTACCGCGGCAACCCGGTGGCGCCGCTGTCCTATTCCGTGACCCTGTTCCACCACGATTACGACTACCTGCGTACGACGGAAACCAACCCGGCCGGCTTCATCACCTTCGACAGCCTGATGGAAGGGCGCGCGAGCGGGATCGAGGCCTGGGGCAGCTGGCAGGCGGCGCAGCGCTGGCGCCTGTCGGCCGGCTGGACCGCGATGCACCAGAAGCTGGACCTGAAGCCCGGCAGCACCGACACCGGCGCGATCCGGGTGGCCAAGCGCGACCCGGCGCATACCTTCCAGCTGCGCTCGGTCTACGGCATCGACGACCGGCGCGACGTCGAGCTCACGCTGCGCAAGGTGGCGGGCAAGTCCTTCCCGGACGTGCGCTCGTACACGGCGCTGGACGCGCGCTTCGGCTGGCGCATCCGGCCGGGGCTGGAGCTGTCGCTGACCGGCGAGAACCTCACCGGCGGCCATGGGGAATACGGGACGATCCTGTACCGCGCCGAGATCGAACGGCGCCTGGGCGCGAAGCTGATCTGGGAGTATTAAAGAAAAGGGGCAGCCCAGCTGCCCCTTTCACTACTTAGATGGCTTTCGCCAGTTCCGCGGCCAGACCGGTGTAGTTCGCCGGCGTCATTTGCAGCAGCAGGTCCCTGGCTTCCTGCGGAATCGCCAGCTTGCCGATGAACTCCTGCAGCGCTTCGCGGGTGATGCCCTTGCCGCGGGTGAGTTCCTTGAGCTGCTCGTAGGGATTCTCGATGCCGTAGCGGCGCATCACGGTCTGCACCGGCTCGGCCAGCACTTCCCAGCTCGCGTCCAGGTCCGCTTCCAAACGCGCCGCGTTCACTTCCAGCTTGTTCAGGCCGCGCAGGCAGCTGTCGTAGGCCAGCAGCGCGTAGCCAAAGCCGACGCCGATGTTGCGCAGCACGGTCGAATCGGTGAGGTCGCGCTGCATGCGCGAGACCGGCAGCTTCTCGGCCATGTGGCGCAGCACCGCGTTGGCCAGCCCCAGGTTGCCCTCCGAGTTCTCGAAGTCGATCGGGTTGACCTTGTGCGGCATGGTCGACGAGCCGATCTCGCCGGCCTTGAGCTTCTGCTTGAAGTAGCCGAGCGAGACGTAAGTCCAGATGTCGCGGTTCAGGTCGAGCAGGATGGTGTTGGTGCGCGCGATGGCGTCGAACATCTCGGCCATGTAGTCGTGCGGTTCGATCTGGATGGTGTAGGGATTGAAGACCAGGCCGAGGCGCTGTTCGATCACCTCTTTGGAAAACGCCGGCCAGTCGAATCCCGGGTAGGCCGACAGGTGCGCATTGTAGTTACCCACTGCGCCGTTCATCTTGCCGAGGATCTCGACGTCGGCGATGCGCTTGACGGCGCGCTGCAGACGCGCGACCACGTTGGCGAATTCCTTGCCGAGGGTGGTCGGGCTGGCGGTCTGGCCGTGGGTGCGCGACAGCATCGGCAGATCGGCATTGACGTGGGCGATGTCGGTCAGCTTTGCAATGATGCCTTGCAGGGCCGGCAGCAGTACGCCGTCACGGGCCGCTTTCAGCATCATGCCGTGCGAGGTGTTGTTGATGTCTTCCGAGGTGCAGCCGAAGTGGATGAACTCGCTCGCCGCCACCAGTTCCGGCACGTCCTTCACCTGCTCCTTGAGCCAGTACTCCACCGCCTTGACGTCGTGGTTGGTGACCGCCTCGATCTCCTTGATGCGCGCTGCTTCCGGCTCGCCGAAGTTCGCCGCCATGCGTTCGAGGTGAGCATTCGCTTCGCTCGAGAACGGCTTGATCTCCGGGAAGCCGGCCTGCGACAGCGCCTGCAGCCAGGCGATTTCGACCTTCACGCGGTGGTGCATGAAGCCCGCTTCGGACAGGATCGGGCGCAGCTTGTCGGTTTTCGACGCGTAGCGGCCATCCAGCGGGGACAGGGCCGACAGGGTAGGGGAGGGGACGGTAGAGGTCATGGCGGGCGGTCCGTGCAAAAACGCGGATTTTACCACCGGGTGCGGCGCGAGGCCTTGCGCGCGCGGTCTTGCCGGGACCGGTCCGGCGCAGACAAGCGGCAAAATGGCGATGTTATACTGGCACCCAATCTTCTTATTCGGGCATGTATGAAACTCATCGGTTCAGTCACCAGTCCCTTTGTGCGTAAAGTCCGCGTCGTGATGGCGGACAAGAAGCTGGATTTCAGTTTCGAACAGGAGAACGTCTGGGTGCCGGAGACCATGATCCAGCAGGTCAACCCGCTGGGCAAGATCCCCTGCCTCGTGATGGAAGACGGCAGCACGCTGTACGACTCGCGCGTGATCGCCGAATACCTCGACACCATCTCCCCGGTGTGCAAGCTGCTGCCGCCGAACGGCCGTGACCGCGCCGAAGTCAAGGTGTGGGAAGCGCTGGCCGACGGCGTGCTGGACGCCGCCATCCTGGTCTTCATCGAGCGCCGCGACCGCGCGCCCGAGCTGCAGAGCGCCCAGTGGATCGAGCGCCAGCTGGGCAAGGTGCATGCCGGCCTGCGCGAGATGTCGACACGCCTCGGCGAATCGGCCTACTGCATGGGCATCCACTACACGCTGGCCGACGTCGCGGCCGGCTGCGCGCTGGGCTGGCTCGCCTTCCGCTTCCCCGAGATCGACTGGCGCGGCGACTATCCGAACCTGGCGCGCCTGGCCGACAAACTCGCCGAACGCCCGTCGTTCCGCGACACCGCGCCCTTCCTCGCGTGAGTACGGCCGCCAACCCCATGGCGACCACGGCCGTCTACGGCGAGGCCCTGGTCGACGACTTCAGCACCGAGCAGGTGGTCGGCGGCGCGCCATTCAACGTGGCGCGCCACCTGGCCGCCTTCATGGCGCCGCAGCTGATGATCACCCGCATCGGCAACGACAAGCCGGGCGCCGCGGTGCGCGCGGAGTTCGAGCGCTTCGCCATGAGCGAAGCCGGGCTGCAGCTCGATGCCATCGAGGAGACCGGGCGCGTGCTGGTCGAGCGCGGCGCGCGCGGCCACCGCTTCACGATCCTGCCGAACCAGGCCTACGACTTCATCGAGCGCGAGGCGGCCCAGGCGGCGATGGAAGCGGCGGATCCGGGCATCTTCTATTTCGGCACCCTGGCCCAGCGCAACGAGCGTTCGCGTTCCACCCTGAACGCGCTGGTGGAGACCACGGGGGCGCTGCGCTACCTCGACCTGAACCTGCGCGACGGCCAGGTGGATGAACGCGTCGTCACCCGTTCGCTGCAGGCGGCCAATATCGCCAAGGTCAACGAGGAAGAACTGCAGGCGATGTTCGGCTGGTACTTCCAGATCAAGCCGGAAGATCCGGCGCTGGCGGCCGAAGAGGTGCACGCCTCCTGCCAGGCGCTGCTGCAGATGTTCTCGCTCGACGCCCTGATCGTCACGCTGGGCCACCGCGGCTCGGTGTACTTCGGCGCGGACGGCCAGGTCCTGATTACCCGCGATACCCCGGCGCCGCCCTTCGTCATCGATACGGTGGGGGCGGGGGATGCCTTCTCGGCGATTTTCCTGCTGGGGAAGATGCGGGGCTGGCCGCTGGACGTCAGCCTGGCGCGCGCCAACGAGTTCGCGGGGGCGATCTGCGCGATACCGGGGGCGGTGCCGCGGGATCTGGGGTTTTACGATCAGTGGATGAAGAAGTGGCGGTAATTTGAAGCACTAGGTCTCCGCACACAAAATTGGGTTCCGGCCTTCGCCGGAACGACGGTTCAACTTGTGTTGGCCAAATTTGCTTAGCTAGCCTTCAAACCGTCATCCCGGCGCAGGCCGGGATCCAAGTTTACGCAGAACTGCCTTACTCGCTGATCTGGCTCTGCAGATAGTTCTGAATCCCCACCTTCACGATCAGATCCAACTGCGTTTCCAGCCATTCGATATGCTCCTCGGTATCCTCGAGGATCATCAGGAACAAATCGCGCGTCACGTAATCCGCCGCCGCTTCCGCTGCCGCGATGCCTTCCTTGACCGTCACCTGGGCCCCGCGCTCCAGCTTGAGGTCGCATTCCAGCATCTCTTGCGTCGATTCACCGATGAGCAGCTTGTGCAGCGCCTGCAGGTTCGGCAGGCCATCCAGCATCAGGATGCGGTCGATCAGCTTGTCGGCGTGCTTCATCTCGCCGATCGATTCGTCGTACTCCTTCTTGGCCAGCTTGCCGAAGCCCCAGTGACGGTACATGCGTGCATGCAGGAAGTACTGGTTGATCGCGGTGAGTTCGTTGGTCAGCTGTGCGTTGAGCAGACGAAGAACGTTCTGGTCGCCTTTCATGTGGGATGCCCTTGATGTTTTTGAATGGGCTCCATGATAGCAAACAAGCCATCCGGATTCGGGCCAAAATCGCTTAAAAAGACGAAAAAAGCCCTCGAAATCGTGCAAAAAAGCGAGAAAAGCGCGGGAATGAAAAGCGTTCTCAGTCCACTCTGAAAACGCTTCTCAGTCCCCGCCGAACGGGCGAAAAAAAGCCCCGCATCGCGGGGCCAGGAGAGAGATCTGGTACAGCTCAGGCCGCTTGCGGGATGCGGCGCACTTCGGTGATGGTGGTCTTGCTCTCGACGTGTTCGTGCAGGACTTCGCGTGCATAGCTGACGCACTTGCCGCACATGGTGCCGACGCCGAGTTCCTTGCGCAGTTCGGCCACCGAGGTGATGCCGAGGTCGACCGCCTGGCGGATTTCACGGTCGGAGATGTTATTGCAGACACAAACGATCATCGCTTCGGGTTCCTTGATAACTTGGCATTTAAATGAGAATCAATCTCATTCGTGTTCTATTCTCCATAAACTCGGCCCCGTTTGCAACAGGAATTTTGTGTTCGCGTGATCTTTCTTTGTGGTGTGATCAAAGCGCAAATAGAAATAATTCGCATTTAGGTTTATGATGCTAAGTATCTGTCTCATCAGCGCTACACATACCGGACGCGACCATGACTTTAGCTCCTTCCCTCACCACGCTCGACGCCCTGCAGCCCGGCCAGAGCGGCACCGTGATCCACCTGGCGCCGCCTGCGCAGCAGGGTGGCTTCGACGTCCAGCGTCGCCTGATGGAACTCGGTTTCGTGCCGGGCGAGCGTATCCGCGTGCTCAAGCGCGTGCTGGGCGGCCCGCTGGCCGTCAAGGTCGGCGAGTCGACCTTCGCGCTGCGCCGCTTCGAAGCGGCCCTCGTGTCGATCAAGCCGGAATAAGCGAATGGGTGTCATGGAACAACAGGTGGCGTCGCGCACGCCCCTGGTCGCACTGCTCGGCAATCCCAACTGCGGCAAGACCGCACTCTTCAATCGCCTGACCGGTTCGCGCCAGAAGGTCGCAAACTACGCCGGCGTGACCATCGAACGCAAGGAAGGCAGTTTTACCTCGCCCGGTGGCCGCGCATTTCGCGTGCTCGACCTGCCCGGCGCCTACAGCCTGAGTGCCCAGACGCCGGACGAAGCCATCACGCGCGACGTGGTGGCCGGCCTGCGCGCGGGCGAATCCGCGCCCGACGCGGTCCTGTGCGTGGTCAACGCGACCAATTTGCGCCTCAACCTGCGCATGGTGCTCGAACTCAAGCGCCTCGGCCTGCCGATGGTGCTGGTGCTGAACATGGTCGACGTCGCGAAGAAGCGCGGCATCGCCATCGATACCGCCGTCCTGGCGCGCGAACTGGGCATGCCGGTGGTCGAAACCGTCGCTATCCAGACCGGCGGCGAGGAGGCCCTGCTGGCCGAGCTCGACCGCATGAGCTTCGGCGCGCCCGTGCAACCGAATCCGCTGTCGGCGATCGACGCGGTGCCGGTCGAGGACACCCAGCGCGACGTGCGCCGCATCCTCGAGCTTGCCGTCTCTGCCGGCGCCGACCGCGGCAACCTGACCGAGAAGATCGACAACCTCGTGCTGCACCCGGTGCTGGGCCCGGTCATTCTGGCGGCCCTGATGTTCCTGATCTTCCAGGCCGTGTTCAGCTGGGCCGGCATGCCGATGGACCTGATCGAGGCCGGCGTCGGCGCCCTTGGCGAACGGGTCGGCCTGCTGCTGGGCGAAGGCGTGCTGCACAGCCTGATCGTGGACGGCATCATCGCCGGCGTCGGCAGCGTGCTGGTGTTCCTGCCGCAGATCCTGATCCTGTTCTTCTTCATCCTGCTGCTGGAGGACGTGGGCTACCTGCCGCGCGCCGCCTTCCTGCTGGACCGCATCATGGGCAGCGTCGGCCTGTCGGGCCGCGCCTTCCTGCCGCTCCTGTCTTCGTTCGCCTGCGCGATTCCCGGCATCATGGCCGCGCGCACCATCCAGAACCCGCGCGACCGCCTGGTGACCATCATGATCGCGCCCCTCATGACCTGCTCGGCGCGCCTGCCCGTGTACGCCTTGCTGATCGCCGCCTTCATCCCGGACCGGGAAGTGGGCGGCCTGATGAACCTGCAGGGCCTGGTGCTGTTCGTGCTGTACATGGCCGGCATCCTGAGCGCGATGGCGGTGGCCTGGTTCATGAAGCGCCGCAGCGACTACAAGCAGCATGCCTTGATGATGGAGCTGCCGGCCTACCACTGGCCGCAGCCGCGCGCCCTGGCGACCGGCCTGTGGGAGCGCGCCAAGATCTTCCTGAAACGGGTCGGCACCCTGATCCTGGCCATGATGGTCATGCTGTGGGTGCTGTCGAGCTTCCCGGGCGCACCGGAAGGCGCGACCCATCCGCCGGTCTACTACAGCGTGGCCGGCATGATCGGCCGCGCCCTGGAAGTCATCCTGGCCCCGATCGGCTTCGGCTGGGAGATCGCGATCGCCCTGGTGCCGGGCATGGCCGCGCGCGAAGTCGCGGTCGGCGCCCTCGGCCAGGTGTATGCGCTGTCGGGCGGCGATGAAGTCGGCAATACCCTGGCGCCGCTGATCGCCCAGTCCTGGTCGCTGGCCACCGGCCTGTCGCTCCTTACCTGGTACGTCTACGCGCCGCACTGCCTGCCGACCTTGGCCACGGTGGCGCGCGAAACCGGCAGCCGCCGCTACGCCTGGATCATGGCGGGCTACATGTTCAGCCTGGCCTACGTGGCCGCCTTCATCGTCTACCGCACGGCCTTGTACTTCACGGGAGCTTGACGCGCATGTGGCAGGAACTGGTGACAGGAATCATCGTCGCGCTGGCCGCGTTGTATATCGGCGCCAAGTACCTGCCGGAGAGCTGGCGCCGCGCCATCGTGCATCGCCTGTCGAAAGACGACGGTCAGTCGGCGCCCGCGGCCTGGCTCGTGAAGTGGCTGGACACCTCGGCCAGCTGCGGCAGCGGCAGCACTGGCGGCAGCGGCTGCAGCAGCTGCAATACCTGCGGGCCGGCCGAGCCCGCGCCGCCGCCCGGCAAGGGCAACGGCAAGGTCATCAAGATCCACCAGCGCCGCTAGCCGCAGCTAGTCACCGGCGACTACGTGCCAGGCGCCGCCGACGCCGTCACCGGTCTTTTCTCCCGCTTTCTTGTCCTTGACGAAGGTGTACAGGGGTTTGCCCTTGTGCGCCAGCTGCTTGCCGCCATCCTCGCGCGTGACGACGGAGTAGGGCGCGGCCGGCGTACCCTCCGCCATCACCGGAGGCCAGTTCTTGGCGCAGGTGGCGACGCAGCTGCTCTTGCCGCTGTTCGGTGTGTCCTTGTCATAGGTGTAGACCGTCATGCCGGCGCTGTCGACGAGCATGCCGTTCACCGTCCTCAATGGGGCGCTGTCGGCGGCGAACAGGGTGGTGGAGAACAGCAGGGTGGTAACAGCGGTACAGACGCGAAGCACTTTCATCATAGCCTCCTGGTCAAGCACTGCATGGGTGGACTTCCATTCTAGTCCTTCGGCGCCGCCATTGTCTCTACCGCCGCGATCAGGCGCCTGGCATCGTAGGGTGCATGCACCTTGATGTCGTTGTCGAAGTAGCAGTAGACGTCGCGCGCCTTCTTCCTGGGCGGCGCCACGTTTGAAACCAGGCGCGCGCCTTGCGGCTGTCTGCCCTGGCGCCAGGCGTGGATGCGCGCGGCCCAGGCGGCGATCGCCTCATCCCCATAGCCGCTCGCATACAGCTCCTTGTCGCCGTGCAGGCGGATGTAGACGAAGTCCGCCGTCACGTCTTCGCACAGCGGCCAGCGGCCGGCGGTGTCGGCCACCACCAGCGCCACCTTATAGCGCCGCAGCATGGCGATGAAGGCAGGATCCATGAAGCTCTCGTGGCGGATCTCGACCGCGTGGCGCAGCGGCCGATTGGGCCCCGCATCGAGCGAGACCCGGCCCTCCATGCGCGGCTGGTACTGGCGCGCGAGCTCCAGGGCGCTGTCGGTATCCTGGGGCAGCAGCGACAGGAAGTGCTCGAAGCGCTGCGGGTCGAATTTCATCACCGGCGGGAACTGCCACAGGAAAGGCCCGAGCTTGTCGCGCAGCTCGAACACACCGGAGGCCAGCACGTTGGCCAGCGGGCCTTCGATGTCCTTCAGCTTGAGCATGTGGGTGAGGAAGCGGTTGCCCTTGACCGCGAACACGAAGCCGGGCGGCGTCGCCGCGTGCCAGGCGGCGTAGGATTCGGGCCGCTGCAGCGAATAGAAAGAGCCGTTGATCTCGATGCTCGGCAACTGGCCTGCCGCGTATTCGAGCTCGCGGTGCTGGGCCAGGCCCTTGGGATAGAACACGCCGCGCCAGGGCACGTAGCGCCAGCCGGAGATGCCGATGTAGACCGATCCATTCATGGGACCAAGGATAGCGGCCGGGTCCGTTGGCAGGCGCACAACATGCTAAGCTGGCGTCCTGTCGAACTCTACTGATACGCCCATGATCGTCGTCCACCACCTGAACAATTCGCGCTCGCAGCGCATCCTGTGGCTGCTCGAGGAGCTCGGGCTCGACTACGAGATCAAGAAGTACCAGCGCGATCCCAAGACCATGCTGGCGCCGCCCGAACTCAAGGCCGTGCACCCGCTCGGCAAGTCGCCGGTGATCAGCGATGACGGCCTGGTCGTGGCCGAATCCGGCGCCATCGTCGAATACCTCACCGGCCGCTATGGAAATGGGCGCCTGGTGCCTGCTGTCGGCACCCCGGAGCGCCTGCGCTACACCTATTTCCTGCACTTCGCCGAGGGCTCGGCCATGTCGCCGCTGTTGATGAAGCTGGTGTTCGACAAGGTCGAGAACGGCCCCATGCCCTTCTTCGCCAAGCCGATCGCGCGCGCGATCGCACGCAAGGTGAAGGACAGTTTCGTGCTGCCGAATATCCGTAGCCAGCTCGACTTCCTGGAAGCCGAGCTGGGCAAGTCGACCTGGTTCGCTGGCGAGGAGTTCAGCGCCGCCGACATCCAGATGAGCTTTGCATTGGAGGCGGCCGCCTCGCGCGGGGGACTGGGCAGCCAGTACCCGAAGCTGAGCGCCTTCCTGCAAAGGATCCATGCGCGTCCGGCCTATGCACGCGCGCTCGAACGGGGCGGCAAGTACGACTACGCCTGAACCGGGTCGCGGCGTTTTCGCCACAAGTTTTACAAAATAGCACTATCTGTTAGCTATTTGGTAATGCACGCAGGCATAATGACGGCTTCATCCAACCCGGAGCCGCCATGTTTGTCCTGCCGTCATCCCGTCACCCCCTGCTGGCGCTTGCCGTCGCCTGCGCCCTTGCGGGTTGCGGCGGCGTGGAGCAGGAAGCCGCGTCCCCGGCGCGCACCCTGACGCCGGTGCCGGTCTCGCAGGTGGACCACGAGCGGATCGCGCAGCAACTCTATCTGGCTTACCTGGGCCGCGCCGCGGAACCTGCCGGCCTGGCTTACTTCGCGGACGTCAGCCGTCAGGCCGCGCTGCCGATGGACATGGGCGCCGCTTACTTCCGCTACGGCGTCGAGAACGGCGTGCGCCAGGTGCTCGACAGCCTGGCCGAGAGCCCGGAAGCGGTCGCGCTGTATTCGGGCAGCGACGCCGCGGCGGTGACGGCGATGTACCGCAACCTGTTCAACCGCGATCCCGATCCGGGCGGCCTGGCCTACTGGTCCGGCGCGCTGTCCAGCGGCGCGCTCCGGCGCGGGCAGATACCGGTGGCCCTGCTGGCCGGCGCGGCCCTGGCCGACCTGCAGGCCTTCGACCGCAAGACCGACCTGGCGGTCGCCTTCACCGCCGCCCTCGACACCCCGGAACGGATGGCGGCCTACCAGCGCGACAGCGGGGTCGCCGCGCTGCGCCAGGTGCTGGCCAAGGTCAGCGCCGCTACCACCGACGCCGAGCTGCGCGCGCTGGTCGACGAGGCCCTGGCGGCGATCACGCGGGGCTAAGCCTTCGCGCTTTGCGCCGTGCGCCGCCCGGTTTATCATGGCGGCGCCGCCACCATCCCGTACACCGCACCACCATGAGCAAACAGGGAAAGCTGCTCGCGATCGATGGCCTGAACATCGTGCGCCGCGTCTACGAAGCCAGCCCCGAACCGGACTCCGACCTGAAGGCCAGCATCGCCCTGCGCCACGCTTTTTCGTCCTTCCGCAACGTGCTGGAAACGCATGCGCCGACCCACGTGCTGGCGGCCTTCGACTACGGCGGCCCGAATTGGCGCCACGCGCTGTATCCGCGCTACCGCGAGGGCCGCGCCGCGATGCCGGCGCCGCTGCGCGAGGCGCTGCCGGAGTTTCACGAGCGCCTGCGCCAGGCCGGCCTGCAGGTGCTGGCCATACCCGAGGTCGAGGCCGACGACGTGATCGCCACCGGCGTCATGCGCTGGCTGAACGAGGCGCGGGGCGAGGCCATCGTCGCGACCACCGACAAGGACCTGCATGTGCTGGTCGCCCATGGCGCGCTGGTGTGGGACCATTTCAAGAACGAGTGGCACGACGACGCCTGGGTGCGCCAGCGCTTCGGCGTGGCGCCGGAACTGCTGCACGACCTGCTGGCGCTGATGGGCGACCCGACCGACGGCGTGCCGGGCGTCTCGAAAATCGGCATGAAGACCGCGGCGCGCCTGCTCAACGCCTACGGCAGCCTGGACGCCGTGGTGGCCGGCGCCGGCATCCTCAAGACGCCGCTGGGCGAGAGGCTGCGCGCGGAGCGTGAGATACTCGAGATCTCGCGCTGCCTGGTGGCGCTCAAGCTCGACATGCGCCTCGGCGTCACCTGGAACATGCTGGCCTATGAATCACATTGAAGGAAAGAGCCGATGCTGAAGGCATTGATCGTGGACGGCAGCGCCATTTCGCGCGGCCTGCTCAATACCGTGCTGCTGGACGGCGGCTACGACGTCGTCGCGCAAACCCATACCGGCCATGCGGCGCTGGTGCAGGCGATGAAGCACCGCCCGCAGATCGTCTGCATCGCGCGCGAACAGGTCGAGGACGGCAGCCGGGTGGTGGAGGAACTGCGCGCCCAGCTGCCGAAGGCGATGGTCTTCATGGTCTCCGGCACGCTGGACGCGGGCGCGATTCAGGACGCCATCGGGCGCGGCGTGCACGGCTTCATCGTCAAGCCCTTCAAGGCCGACGCCGTGCTGAAGACCATCCGCAATACCGTGATCGCGGTGGTGCGCAAACAGCAGGCGGCCTCCGGCAACGCAGACTGATTTTCCGCGCAGCGCAGGCAAACTTTCAGCCGCGCCGCTTCACTTCGTCCGACGCGATCTCCGCCAGTTCCTGCAGCGCGCGGGTTTCGCGCGCGCGCAGGCGGCGCGGTTCGCGGTCCAGCACGCACAGGGTGCCGAAGCGGCGTCCCTGCGCATCTTCCAGCGGCACCCCGGCATAGAAGCGGATGTGCGGTTCCCGCGTCACCAGCGGGTTGGCGGCGAAGCGCGCGTCGCTTGCCGCATCGCCCACCACGAACAGCGCGCCGGTGGCCAGCGCCCCGTTACAGAAGGCCCAGTCGCGCGGCGTCTCCTGCAGTGCGATCCCGACGCGCGCCTTGAACCACTGGCGCTGCCCGGCCAACACCGTGATCAGGGCGATCGGGCACTCGGTCGCGTGGGCGGCCAGCCGCACCAGGCGCTCGAAGACTTCCTCGCGCGGCGTGTCGAGCAGGGCATGGCTCGATGGCGGCTCGAAGGACGGCGCCGCTTCCACGGCGGGCGCGGGCGCGGCGCTGACCGGCGGCGCGGGCGGCGCGGCCTGTTGCTGCGCCTGCAGCTGGCGCACCGCGCTCAGGCGCACGCGGCGATGCCCGCCCGGCGTCTTCCAGGCCGGCAGGGCGCCGCTTTCCATCCATATCTGCGCGGTGCTGACGGCAATGCCCAGCAGCTCGGCAGCTTCGCGCGTCGTCAGGACGGGATCTTCCTTGATCATGTTCTTGCTTACGTGTCGTTCGATGGGCACATTCTATCCGAAACTCGACAATATTTGACGGAAATGCGTATTTATATGTCAAAAAATTGACAACAAGCATCACTATTCCCAAAAATCGGTCTATAATCGTCACTTCCGATAAATACGTGCGCCATCGAGGTGTGCGACTGCCAAGGCCGCCCCATGAATGCACCGTACCACCTGCCACTCCAAGAAGCCAGCCGCCTGGAAACCCTGCGCCAGCTTGAACTGCTCGATACCGCTCCCAGCGAAGCCTTCGACCGCATCACCCGCATGGCCGCACAGCTGTTCCAGCTACCGATTGCCGCGGTCTCGCTGACGGATACCGACCGCCAGTGGTTCAAGTCGAAGGTGGGCGTCGAGCACAGCACGATCCCGCGCCTGAAGGCGCCCTGCGCGGCGGTGGCGGACAGCGGCCGCATGCTGGAAGTGCCGGACCTGCTGGAGAGCGAGTGCTTCCGCGACAGTCCGCTGGCCGAGAGCGGGATCCGCTTCTATCTCGGCGCGCCGCTGGTCACCAAGGCCGGCCACTGCCTGGGGGCGATGTGCGTGCTCGGGACCGAGCCGCGCGCCGTCACCGACGGGGAACGCGCCACGCTGACCGACCTGGCGGCGATGGTGATGGCGCAGATCGAGCTGCAGCATGCGCTGGGCCGGATCGATCCGGTCAGCGGCCTGCCCAACCGTAACCAGTTCGTGAGCGACGTGCGCGACCTGTCCCTGGTCATGGCCGAGGGCGAGCCCCAGCTGGCGGCCCTGGTCAGCCTCGCCACGCCGGAAGAACTGAGCGACGCCATGCGCGTGATGGGCAGCGCCTGGCTCGACGACATCGTGCGCGCCGCGGCGCCGGACCTGCGCCGCCTCGCCGGCGGCGGCAAGGTCTACCACGTCGGTCCCACCCAGTTCGCCTTCCTGGCGCCGCTCGGCCACTCGCTGGTGCGCTTCAGCGGCCAGCTGATGTCCTGGCTGTCCGAACGCACGCCGATGGGCCAGGCGGCCTTTCTCACCACCGCCACCGTGGGCCTCGTGCGCCTCGCGGTCGGCCAGGACGCGCCGCTCGACGTGCTGCGCAACCTGCACAGCGCCGCCCACGATGCGCGCGACGCCGAGTCCGGCCTGCGCGTGTACTCGGCCGAGCAGGACGCCGCCTACCGCCACCGCTTCTGGCTGATCAGCGAACTGGGACGCGCGCTGGCAGAGCCGGAAGAACTGCACCTGGTCTTCCAGCCCAAGGTCTCGCTGCGCGACGGCAGCTGCTTCGGCGTGGAAGCCCTGCTGCGCTGGACCCACCCGGAAGCCGGCCCGATCGGGCCGGGCGAATTCATGCCGATCGCCGAAACCACCTCGCTGGCGCGCGCCACCACCGAATGGGTGCTGGCCGCCGCGCTGCGCCAGCTGGCGGCCTGGCATGCCGAGGGCGTGACGCTGCAGGTGGCGGTCAACGTGTCGGCGGTGAACCTGGAAGAACCCGATTTCTGCGAGCGCGTGCTGGATGGCCTGGCGCGCCACGGACTGGACCCGGCCTGCCTGGCGCTGGAGATGACGGAAAGTGCGCTGATGCGTAAACCACGCGCCGCGCAGGACACCATGGCGCGCCTGGCCGAGGGCGGAGTCAAGATCGCGATCGACGATTTCGGCACCGGCTACAGCAGCCTGTCCTACCTGCAGGACATGCCGGCCGACGTGGTCAAGATCGACCAGTCTTTCGTGCGCGGCATGGAGAAGGACGAGCGCACCCATGCGCTGGTGACGACCATGATCAAGCTGTCGCACGACCTCGGCCACCGGGTGGTGGCGGAAGGGGTGGAGACGGAAGAGGTGGCGGCGCTGCTGCGCGCGGCGGACTGCGACGAGGCGCAGGGTTACTTCTACGGGCGCCCGATGGCGCCGGAGGCGCTGGCCGCCTGGCTGGCGGCGCGCTGATGGGCACGGGCGGACGCGCCGCCCGCTACCAGCTTATTCCGCCTTGCTGTCGATGATGCCGCCGCCCAGGCACACGTCGCCGTCATAGAGCACGGCCGACTGGCCCGGCGTCACCGCCCACTGCGGATCCGTGAAATCGAGCGCGAAGCGCGCCAAGCCGTCGGCGTTCACCGTGCAGGCCACGTCGGCCTGGCGATAGCGGGTCTTGGCCGACAGTGCTTTTCCACTGACGGGCGCCTCGCCCGCGACCCAGCTGGCCTGTCCCGCTTCCAGGTGCGGCGACAGCAGCCACGGGTGGTCGTGGCCCTGCACGATGTACAGGGTGTTGCTGGCGACGTCCTTGCGCGCCACGAACCACGGCTCGCTGGTGCCGTCCGCATTCTTGCGCGACTTCAGGCCGCCGATGCCGATGCCCTTGCGCTGGCCCAGGGTATAAAAGGAGAGGCCGATGTGCTCGCCCACGGTTTCGCCGGTGTCGAGTTTCATCGGGCCCGGCTTGTGCGCTAGGTACCGGTTCAGGAAATCACGGAAGGGACGCTCGCCGATGAAGCAGATCCCGGTCGAGTCCTTCTTCTGCGCGTTGGGCAGGCCCAGGCGTTCGGCGATCTTGCGCACTTCCGTCTTCGGGATCTCGCCCAGCGGGAACAGCGACTTCGAGAGCTGGGCCTGGTTCAGGCGGTGCAGGAAGTAGCTCTGGTCCTTGGTGTGGTCGAAGGCTTTGAGCAGTTCGAAGCGGCCGTCGTTCTCGCGCACGCGCGCATAGTGGCCGGTCGCGATCAGGTCGGCGCCCAGCTTCATCGCATGGTCGAGGAAGGCCTTGAACTTGATCTCGGCGTTGCACAGCACGTCCGGGTTCGGGGTGCGGCCGGCCTGGTACTCGCGCAGGAATTCCGCGAACACGCGGTCCTTGTATTCGGCGGCGAAGTTGACGGCCTCGATGTCCACGCCGACCACGTCGGCCACGCTGGCCGCGTCGATCCAGTCCTGGCGGGTCGAGCAGTATTCCGAATCGTCGTCGTCTTCCCAGTTCTTCATGAACAGGCCGATGACTTCGTAGCCCTGTTCCTTCAGCATCCACGCCGCGACCGAGGAGTCGACACCGCCCGACATCCCGATCACGACTTTTTTCTTGCTCATTTCAGATTCCGTATTCTTTAAATCCCGCCTTCGAACACCGAAGGATGGGTGTACAGCAGGTGCAGCGGGGTGCGGTGGCCGGCCAGGTAGTCGTCCACGCACTGCAGCACGATCGGGCTGCGGTGGCGGTCGGCCGTGGCTGCGATCTCGTCACGCGTCATCCACAGGGTGCGCAGGATGCCGTCGTCGAGCGGCTGGTCCAGCTCGCGGCCGGCGTGGCCGCAGAAGGTGAAGCGCAGGTAGGTAACGTCGGTGCCGCGCGATTTCGAATGGTAGCGCGACATGTACATCCCCACCAGCGCGGTCGGGATGAATTCGTGTGCGGTTTCTTCAAGCGATTCACGGATGACCGCCTGCTCGAGCGACTCGTGGGGATCGAGGTGCCCGGCCGGCTGGTTCAGCTTCACGCCTTCGCTCGTCTCTTCCTCGATCAGCAGGAAACGTCCATCGCGCTCGATGATCGCGGCGACGGTCACGGATGGTTTGAAGATATCGGTCATGCGCGTCCTTGAAAATGAGCCGGTATTCTACCTTGACAGCGGGCACCTCTGCTCATCCATGCCCACTCCAGTGCGCTTGCCTGTCGTTAAATGGCCTTGATTCATTGCAAACAATGCATCTGTGACGCTGGTGGCTTTGCCGCGTTTTCGCCACAATCGAATATTGATTTTTTAGTATTTGTTGTCGAGCAATTGCCGTAATTACATGGTAGATTGTGGACAGATGTGTCCACTGAACGGAGGGATTCATGAGAATTGGCATACCGGCCGAGACAAGGCCGGGCGAGACCCGCGTCGCTGCAACTCCCGAAACCGTCAAGAAACTGGCTGCGAAGCACGAGATCCTGGTCGAAGCCGGGGCCGGCGTGCGCGCTTCCTACCCCGACGCCGCGTATGAGGCGGCCGGCGCCACCATCGTCGACGGCGCCAGTGCGCTCGGGGCCGACATGGTGCTCAAGGTGCGCAGTCCCGATGGCGCCGAGCGCTCGCGCATGCGGCCCGGCAGCGTCCTGGTCGGCATGCTGAACCCCTTCGATACCGAAAACCTGGCCGCCCTGGCCGGCGCTGGCCTGACCGCGTTTGCCCTGGAAGCCGCGCCGCGCATCACGCGCGCGCAGTCGATGGACGTGCTGTCCAGCCAGGCCAACATCGCCGGCTACAAGGCCGTGCTGCTGGCCGCGAACACCTACGGACGCTTCATGCCGATGCTGATGACGGCGGCCGGCACGGTCAAGGCCGCGCGTGTGCTGATCATGGGCGTCGGCGTGGCCGGCCTGCAGGCGATTGCCACCGCCAAGCGTCTGGGGGCCGTGATCGAAGCTTCCGACGTGCGCCCGCCGGTGAAGGAACAGGTGGAGTCGCTCGGCGCCAAGTTCATCGACGTGCCCTACGAGACCGACGAGGAGCGCGAGATCGCCAAGGGCGTGGGCGGCTACGCGCGCCCGATGCCGGCCGCGTGGATGCAGCGCCAGGCGGCGCTGGTGCACGAGCGCGCCAAGCAGGCCGACATCATCATCACCACCGCCCTGATCCCGGGGCGCCAGGCGCCAATCCTGATCCGCGAAGAGACGGTCAAGGCAATGAAGCCGGGCTCGGTGATCGTCGACATGGCGATCGAACAGGGCGGCAACTGCCCGCTGACGGAACTGGGCCACACCGTGATCAAGCACGGGGTGCACATCATCGGCGAGCCGAACCTGGCGTCCCTGGTGCCGGCCGACGCCTCGGCCCTGTACGCGCGCAACGTGCTGGACTTCCTCAAGCTGGTGATCGACAAGGAAGACAGGCTCGTGATCGACCGCGAGGACGAGATCGTGCGCGCCACGCTGGTGTGCGCGGACGGCGCGGTGCTCAGGACATAAAAACGGAGACGAGGAGCGAAGCATGGATATCAGCCACACCATCATCAACCTGATCATCTTCGTACTGGCGATCTACGTCGGCTACCACGTGGTCTGGAACGTCACCCCCGCGCTGCACACGCCGCTGATGGCGGTGACCAACGCGATCTCGGCCATCATCATCGTCGGCGCCATGCTGGCCGCCGGCCTGACCGAAGGCCTGGCCGGGCAGGTATCCGGCACCCTGGCGGTGGCGCTGGCCGCGGTGAACGTCTTCGGCGGCTTCATGGTCACGCGCCGCATGCTCGAGATGTTCAAGAAGAAGGAGCCGAAGCGCCCGGGCGAGGCGGCCGCGAAAGCGACTGGCGCGGAGGAGCGGGCATGAACTTCATCAGCATGAACGTCGTGACGCTGCTCTACCTGGTGGCGTCGGTCTGCTTCATCCAGGCCCTGAAAGGCCTGTCCTCGCCGTCGACGGCGCGCATCGGGAACACCTTCGGCATGGCCGGCATGGCGATCGCGGTCGTCACCACCATCGCCCTGATGTTCAAGCTGCAGGCGGAACTGGCCACCGGCAGCGGCATGGGTTTCAGCCTGGTGCTGCTGGGCGTGGTAGTGGGCGGCGCGATCGGCGCGGTGGCGGCGAAGAAGGTCGAGATGACCAAGATGCCGGAGCTGGTGGCCGCGATGCACTCGCTGATCGGCCTGGCCGCGGTGTGCATCGCGATCGCCGCGGTGTCCGAGCCCTGGGCCTTCAACATCGCCGAGCGCGGCGGCGCACTGCCTTTCGGGAACCGGCTCGAACTGTTCATCGGCACCTTTGTGGGCGCGGTGACCTTTTCGGGTTCGGTGATCGCCTTCGGCAAGCTGTCGGGCAAATACAAATTCCGCCTGTTCCAGGGCGCACCGGTGCGCTTCGCCGGGCAGCACATCCTCAACCTGGTATTGGCGATCGCGATCATCGCGCTGGGGCTGGTGTTCTGCTTCTCGGATGACGTGGCGCCCGCGTGGACGCCCTTCATCATCATGGCCGCGCTGTCCTTCCTGCTGGGCGTCCTGATCATCATCCCGATCGGCGGCGCCGACATGCCGGTGGTGGTGTCGATGCTGAACTCTTACTCGGGCTGGGCGGCGGCCGGCATCGGCTTCTCGCTGAACAACTCAATGCTGATCATCGCCGGCTCGCTGGTGGGATCGAGCGGCGCGATCCTTTCGTACATCATGTGCAAGGCGATGAACCGCTCCTTCTTCAACGTGATCCTGGGCGGCTTCGGCGGCGAGGCTTCCGTGGATGACGGCGCCGCGAAAGAGCAGCGCCCGGTGAAGTCCGGCTCGGCCGACGACGCCGCCTTCATCCTGCAGAATGCGGAATCCGTGATCATCGTCCCCGGCTACGGCCTGGCGGTGGCGCGCGCCCAGCACTCGGTGAAGGAACTGGTCGACAAGCTGACCGAGCACGGCGTGCAGGTGCGCTACGCGATCCACCCGGTAGCGGGACGCATGCCCGGCCACATGAACGTGCTCCTGGCAGAGGCCGAGGTGCCGTATGACCAGGTGGTCGAAATGGAAGACATCAACGGCGAATTCGGCCAGACCGACGTGGTGCTGGTGCTGGGTGCGAACGACGTGGTGAACCCGGCCGCGAAGGACCCGAAATCCCCGATCGCCGGCATGCCCATCCTCGAGGCCTACAAGGCAAAAAGCATCATCGTCAACAAGCGCTCGATGGCCTCTGGCTACGCCGGCCTGGACAACGACCTGTTCTACCAGCCGAACACGATGATGGTCTTCGGTGACGCCAAGAAGGTGATCGAATCGATGGTCAAGGCCGTCGAGTAATCAAGTTAAATGGGGTCAGAGTCGAATTATTCGCCAAGTGATCCAACGATCAGTCGCGCTTGCATGAAACAGGGCGCCTCCTCAACTGATCCAGGATTCTTGGCCAATAATTCGACTCTGACCCTATTTATCCATCGATGGATCAATTGATCCGAGCTAGGGTCAGAGTCGAATTGTTTGCCAATTGATCCGACGATCAGTCGCCGCTTCAAGAAACATGGCGCCTCCTCAACTGATCCGAAATTCTTGGCCAATAATTCGACTCTGACCCTATTTATTCAATGATGGATGAACTGCGCTTCAAGGTGTTTGGCAAGCTCATTGTGATCCGGGGCAAGCCAGGATTCTGGCTTGCCTTCTATCCAGGCAACGACGGGACACGCCGTCCCGCCGATTTCATCGTCCCTCCTGATATAAGCGAAGACGGCTTGGCTGAATATCTGGCCGACCTGTTCCACGAAGACGCTACGCCCAAACGAAACACCGTCGAGCGCCTCGCTCCCTAATGAGGGTCAGAGTCAAATTGTTGACCAATTGATCGATCGATCTGGCGCGCAGCCATGAAAAATGGCGCGTGGTCGGTTGTTTCAGGGTTCTTGGCAAATAATTCGACACTGACCCTAATTGGATTGGGTGAGGTTTCTGGTCTGGAAAATTAGGGTCAGAGTCGAATTGTTGGGCTTGATCTTCGGGTCAATTGGTTCGGATTACGATCAATTGATCATGGCCAGATGATCTGAGGATCTTGGCGAATAATTCGACTCTGACCCCAATTGTTGGGATTAGCGGCGGCCGAACATCATCAGGTCGGCGAGGAGCAGGCGGGCGGGTTTGACGAGGTCGAGGGCTGCGAGGGACAGGCCCAGCAGAGGCTGGAGTGGGCCGCCGCCGATGAAGGCGCGTGCCATGGTGTCGGTTAGGCTGATGGTCAGGCGGCGGTCGTTCGCGCGTTCGCTCATGAAGGCGTCGACGGCTTCCGGTCCGGCGCCGCGGGCGAACTGGCGCGCCAGCACGGTGGCGTCGCGCAGGCCGAGGTTCAGGCCCTGGCCGGCCACCGGGTGCAGGGTTTGGGCGGCGTTGCCGATGGCGACCGTGCGGGCCGTTGCGCGCGCTTCGGCGTTCAGGCCCAAGGGGAAGGCGACGCGAGGGGAGGCCGACGTGAATTTGCCGAGGCGGGCGCCGAAGGCGTCGCCCAGCGCGACAAGGAAGGCGTCGTCGTCGAGCATCTGGATGCTTGTCGCGCGCTCGGGCGTCATGCACCACACCAGGGCGTACTGGTGGCCGTCGCCGCCGTCCTGCGGCAGCAGGGCCAGCGGGCCTTCGTCGGTGAAGCGCTCGAAAGCGCGGTGTGCGATCGGTTCGCTCACGCTCACGCGCGCGATCAGGGCGGTCTGGCCGTAGTCGCGCTGCTGGGCCTTGCTGTCCTGCTGGCCGAAGACGCCGCCCTCGGCTTGTACCGCCACCTGCGCGAATACGCTGCGGCCGTCGTCCAGGCGCAGGTGTACGCCATCGGCTTGTTCATCGAAGGAATCGACGCGCGCGGGACGCAGGGTCTGCACGCCGGCCTTGTCGCAGGCGCGCGCCAGCGCGTCCACCACGTCGCCATAGCGTGCAACGTAGCCCAGCGCCGGCAGCTTGTGCTCGGCGCGGTCCATCAGGCTGCGGCCCAGCTGGCCGCGGCGCGAGACGTGGATCTCGTGGATCGGCGTCGCCGGCAGCGGCCAGGCCCGCACTTCTTCCAGTAGCTGCACGCTGCCCCAGGACAGGGCGATCGAGCGCGGGTCCGTGATCGCCTGGCCCAGCGACTTGCCGTCGATGAGGGCGATACGTTTGCCATCGATGCCGCGGCGCGCCAGGTGCGCCGCCAGCGCCAGGCCGACCGGGCCCGCGCCGCAGATCGCCACATCGACATCCAGCACTTCGCCCGCCATCAGCGCTTCTCCATCAGTTGTTCAATCTCGGCCACGCCTTTCGGCGCGTCGCTGGAGAGTACACGGCAGCCTTTATCAAGGACGATGACGTCGTCCTCGATGCGAATGCCGATGTTCCAGAACGCCTCCGGCACGCCTTCGGCCGGACGCACGTAGATGCCCGGTTCCACGGTCAGCGCCATGCCGGGCAGCAGGGGGCGCGAAGGGCGCTCGGCCACGCTCAGGTCGCGGTAGGTTCCGACGTCGTGCACGTCCATCCCGAGCCAGTGGCCGGTGCCGTGCATGTAGAACTGCAGGTGCGCCTTGCCGGCGATCGCATCCTCGGCGGAAGCATACTTCGCCTTGTCGAGCAGGCCGAGATCCAGCATGCCGGCTGCGAGCACCTGCACCGCCGCCTCGTGCATGCAGCTGTAGGGCCGGCCAGGGACGATGGCGGCGAAGGCCGCGTCCTGCGCCTGCAGCACCAGTTCGTACAAGGCCTTCTGCGCGGCGCTGAAGCGGCCGTTCACCGGCCAGGTGCGCGTGATGTCGGAGGCGTAGCCATCCAGTTCGCAGCCGGCGTCGACCAGCACCAGCTCGCCCTCGCGGCATTGGCGATTGTTCTGGTTGTAGTGCAGGACGCAGGCATTGGCGCCGGACGCGACGATCGGGGTATAGGCCGGGAACTGGGCGCCATTGCGGCGGAATTCGTGCAGCAGCTCGGCCTCGATCTCGTATTCGAACACGCCGGGACGCGTGAAGCGCATCGCGCGTGCGTGCGCGGCCGCAGCGATGCTGCAGGCGCGCGCCATCGCGCTTTGCTCGCCCGCATCCTTCAACAGGCGCATCTCGTCGAGGATGCCGAGCAGGTGGTGGGCGGAGGCGGGCGCCGCGATGCCGCTGCGGCCCTGGGCGCGCACCGCCTTGAGCCAGCTGCTCACTTGGGCGTCGAGCGCGGCGCTATGGCCCAGCGCGTAGTACAGCGCCGGCACGTTCGCCAGGAGCTTCGCCATCTGCGCATCGAGTTCGTCGATCGGATAGGCCTCGTCGAAGCCGAATTCGGTCCGCGCCGCTTCCGGCCCGTAGCGGTAGCCGTCCCAGATCTCGCGCTCGAGGTTCTTGTCACGGCAGAACAGGATCGAACGCGCCGGCTGCTCGCCGACAGGGGCAAGCAATACCAGCACCGCTTCCGGCTCGGTGAAGCCGGTCAGGTAATAGAAATGGCTGTCGTGCCGGTAGGGGTAGTCGCTGTCGCCGTTGCGCAGCACTTCCGGCGCGGTGGCCAGCACCGCGACCGATCCCGGTTCCATGCGCGCAGCCAGGCGCGCACGGCGTTCGATATAAGCGCCGGCCGTGGCGGTCATGACCCCGTCTTGGCCGCCAGCGGCGCGTTCAGTTCTTCCAGCTGCTGCGCGGTGCCGACGTTGACCCACTGGCCTTCGTACAGCTCGCCGCCGACGCGGCCCTGCTCGATGAACTTGCGCATCAGGGGACCGAACTTGACGAAGTCGCCGGCCTTGATCCCGTCGAACATCTCGGGGCGGTAAACGCCGATGCCAGCGAAGTTCCACTTGGTCGGGCCGTCGTTGCGCAGGGTGTACATGTCGAGCGCGAAGTCACCCTCCGGGTTGTGCCAGGGATTCGGCGTCAGCCACAGCCAGGCGATGTCGCGCTTGTCCGGCGGGTAGGGGATGCCCAGCATGTCCTTGTCCTTCAGGACGTCGACCACCTGGGAAAAATCGAAGTAGGGCGCGTAGATGTCGCCCGACACAGCCAGGAAAGGCTCGTCGCCCAGCAGGTGCAGGGCGTTCGCGATGCCGCCCGCGGTTTCCAGCGGAGCCGGTTCGTGCGAATAGACGATGCGCGCGCCGTATTTGCTGCCATCGCCCAGCTCTTCCTCGATCATGTGGCCGAGGTGCGAGTGGTTGATGACGATGTCCTTGATCCCCGCCCGCACCAGGTTAAGCACGTGGTAGGTGATCATCGGGCGGCCGCGCACCTTGAGCAGCGGCTTGGGGCAGGCGTCCGTGAGCGGGCGCATGCGCTCGCCGCGGCCGGCGGCGAAAATCATCGCTTTCATCGGCGTTCCGTTCAGAAGGTGTAGCCCACCGCCGGCGCCTTGTCCTCGAGCGCGTCGAGCAGGCGGATCAGCGGTTTCAGTTCGGTGTAGCGGTTGGCGGTGCGGCGCACGTAATCCATCACCGTCGGCAGGTCGCCCATGTAGATCGGCTTGCTGTCGCGGTAGTTGAGGCGGCAGAAGATGCCGAGGATTTTCAGGTGGCGCTGCAGGGCCATGAATTCGAAGTCGCGGTAGAAGGCGTCGATGTCCGGGTTCACCGGCAGGCCGACCTGCTTGGCGCTCTGCCAGTAGCGCACCACCCAATCCAGCACGATCTCTTCGTCCCACTGGATGTAGGCGTCGCGCAGCAGCGAGCCGAGGTCGTAGGTGACCGGGCCGTAGACCGCGTCCTGGAAGTCCAGCACGCCCGGGTTGCCTTGTTCGAGCCACATCAGGTTACGCGAATGGAAATCGCGGTGCATGTAGACCTGCTGCTGCGCCAGCACGTTGCTGCAGATCGCCTCGAACACGCCGTCCAGCTGCTTCTGCTGCTTGTCGTCCAGGGTCACGTTCAGGTGGCGATTGATGTACCACTCCGGGAACAGGTTCATCTCGCGCATCGCGAAGGCGCGGTCGAACTCCGGCAGCTTGCCCGGCTCGCTGGCGAGCTGGAACTTGAGCAGGGCGTCCACCGCATCCGAGTACATGAAGGCGGCGTTGTCCGAATCCAGGCGCTGCAGGTAGGTGGTCACGCCGAGGTCGGACAGCAGCAGGAAGCCGCTTTCGACCTTGCGCGCGACGATCGACGGCACCGTGACGCCGGCATCCATCAGCAGGCCCTGCACGTGGATGAAGGCCGGCACGTTCTCGCGCTCCGGCGGGGCGTCCATGGCGACCAGCGTGGCGCCCAGCTTCTCGTGCATCTCTGGGACAACGTCGTAACGGAAATAGCGGCGGAAACTCGCATCCGACGATGCCGGGCGGCCGCTTTCCACATCCACCAGGCCGGTCGAGACCAGCCATTCGGTCAAAGCTTGCAGGCGCGCGTCCTTGTCCGCGGAAGTGAAGGAATTTTGATACAAAGAAGACATGAAACGGCCTGGTGAATCCGGTTGGTTGAGGTAATTCCCATATAATAAGGGATTCATTCCAAAAATACCGCCCTTTATGGCGCACGCAGATTCTCCATGAGCTGGTTTTCGGCCCACCCATTTCCCCCGCGGCAGCCGCGCGCACTGTATGTATTGGCGAGCGCCGCCATCGCCACATCGGCGCCGCTGTACGCCCAGACTGTACCCCCCGCGCCACATCCTGATGAGAGCACCCTGCCGATCACGATCCGCGCCGAGGACATCAATGGCCGTCCCGACCGCCAGCTGAACCTGGCGCGCGATGTCGAACTGACACGCGGCCAGACCCGCCTGCGCGCCGACACCGCCTGCTACCTGGTTGTCGAAGACCAGGTCACGGCCACCGGCAATGTCAACATGTGGCGCTTCGGCGACCGCTACAAGGGCGACGAGCTGCAGCTGAACCTGGAAAGCGGCAAGGGCTACCTGCTGCGTCCGGAATACCGCCTGCAGCTGAACAACGCCCAGGGCAATGCCTCGCGCATCGACTTCCTCGGCGAAGACGTCGCCGTGGTGCGCGAGGGCACCTACAGCACCTGCGAAGGCCCGGACCCGGACTGGTACCTCAGGTCCAGCACGCTGCGCCTGGACAGCGGGCGCGACGTCGGCCTGGCCGGTAATACGGTGCTCTATTTCAAGGACGTGCCAATTCTCGCCACGCCGGCCCTGTCGTTCTCGCTGTCGGGCGCGCGCCGCTCCGGCTGGCTCGCGCCCACCGTGGACTTCGGGTCCAAGGGCAAGGCCGAGGTGATGGTGCCGTACTACTTCAACATCGCCCCCAACCGCGACCTGACGGTGTTCCCGCGCCTGATGTTCGACCGCGGCCTGCAGCTGGGTGCCACCGGGCGCTACCTCGGCGTGACCGAGCGCGGCGCCTACAACGGCGAAACCCACGTCGAAGGCCTGCGCCACGACCGCGAGACCGGCACCGACCGCTGGCGCGTCGACTCGATCCATACCCAGTCGCTGGCGCCGAACTGGTCCTACGGCTGGAACCTGCACGCGGCTTCGGACAACGAATACCCGAGCGACTTCTCGCGCACGGTGGCGGCCAGCGCCGAGCGCCAGCTGCTGCGCGAGGTGCGCACCGACCTCGTCGGCCAGTACTGGAGCCTGTCGGCGCGCGCCCAGAACTACCAGGTGCTGCAGGACCCGGCCGCCACGCCGACCAACGGCCTGACGGTGCCGCGTCCCTACGACCGCCTGCCGCAGATTAACTTCCACGCCGGCCGCTACGACGTCGCCGGCTTCGACTGGGCTTTTGACGCCGAGGCGGTGAGCTTCTGGCACCCCGACTGGGTGCGCGGCAACCGCGCAGTGGCGGTGGGCCAGGTCAGCTATCCGATCGTGCGCCCGGGCTGGTTTGTGACCCCGAAAGTCATCAGCCACCACACCAGGTACGACCTGGACCGCAGCATGGGCGGCACCACCTACACCGGCCCGACCAAGCTGTCGCGCAGCCTGAATACCTTCTCGCTCGACAGCGGCCTGGTGTTCGAGCGCGAGGCCTCGCTGTTCGGGCGCGGCGTCACGCAAACCCTGGAACCGCGCCTGTTCTACGTGTACACCCCGTACAAGGACCAGAGCCTGTTCCCGAACTTCGACACCGGCCGCGCGGGCTTCAACTACGCCCAGCTGTTCAGCGAGAACCGCTACGTCGGCGCCGACCGCGTGTCGGACGCCAACCAGCTGACCGCCGCCGTGGTGTCGCGCTACATCCAGCCGGACGGCGCCGAGCGCCTGCGCCTGGCTTTCGGCCAGCGCATCTACTTCGACGAGCCGCGCGTGCGCCTGCCGGGCGAGCCGGTGCACCAGAGCCGTTCCGACGTGCTGCTGGCGGCCTCGGGCCGCATTTCCGAGACCTGGAGCTTCGATAGCGGCGTACAATACGACGCGACCGGCAGCAACCTGTACAGCTCGAACCTGAGCACGCAGTGGCAGCCGGCGCGGATGAAGGTCTTGAATGCCGAGTACCGTTATCAGCGGGACAGCTTCCGCAACGTCGATTTTTCGGGGCAGTGGCCGATCTCGGCGCGCTGGTACGGGGTCGGACGCGTGAGCTATGCGCTGCGCTCGTACGGCGTGGTCGGGGCGACCCCGGTCGGGAAGGGCAAGCTGCTCGACAGCCTCGTCGGCCTGGAATACAAGGCCGACTGCTGGACCTTCCGCATGGGAGCCCAGCGTTTCGTCACGGCTGCCCAGACCACGACGACCTCGGCCTTCTTCCAGCTCGAGCTCAACGGCCTCTCGCGCCTGGGGCCGGGCGACGCGCTCGGGGCCTTCACCAGGAGCGTGCCGGGCTATACGCAGCTGAACACCAGCGTGGGGCGTCCCTGAATTTTTAAGGACGACTTAACTGGCTTGCAGTAGACTGCTCCGTTGGCAATAGAATGATTATTCACCCTGAATGAGTGCTTTCCAGATGACGCGTTCCACCCGCTTCCACGTTCTTAAACATGCAGGCAAGCCTGCAAAACGCGCGCTCGCCACGGCCCTGCTGTGCGCGCTGACCACGGGCCAGGTGTTGGCCCAAGCCAAAGTGCCGTCGACGGCGCCGGCCACGAATCCGGGTAGCGGCTTCCTGCCGCCGGCATCGGCCAATGCCAAGGTGATCGATTCGATCCACGTGGTGGTCAATGACGAAGTGATCACGAAGAACGAGGTGCGCAACCGCGTCGCCCAGACCGTGCAGAACCTCAAGGCGCGCAACACGCAGCTGCCGGACCAGGCCACCCTGGAGCGCCAGGTGGTCGAGGCGATGATCGTCGAGCGCGCGCAGATCCAGCTGGCCAAGGAAATGGGCGTGCGCGTCGACGACCGCCAGCTCGACTCCACCATCGGCCGCATCGCCGAGAACCAGAAGATGTCGGTGCAGGAGATGCGCAACCAGATGGAAAAAGAGGGCATGGCCTACAGCCAGTTCCGCGACGACATCCGCAACGAGATCATGATGCAGCGCCTGCGCGAGCACGAGGTCGACTCCAAGATCCAGGTCTCGGAAGCCGAGATCGACACCTATCTCACCGCGTCGAAGGCGCTTGCCGCCGACAAGGTCGAGATGAACCTGGCGCAGATTCTGGTGGCGGTGCCCGAGAACGCCTCGCCGGAGCAGATCGCGGCACGCCGCGCACGCGCCGAGGAAGTGGCGCGCCAGCTGCGCACCGGCGCCGATTTCAGCAAGATGGCCGCCACTTATTCCGATTCGAACGACGCGCTGAAGGGCGGCGAGATCGGCTGGCGTGACCCGGACCGCCTGCCGCCGGTCTTCGCCACCGAACTGCGCAAGCTGAAGCCGGGCCAGGTCACCCAGGTGATCAAGACCAACGTCGGCTTCCACATCCTGAAGATGTCGGAGCAGCGCAGCCTGGCGGACGCCGCCGCTGCCGAGAAAGGCGCCGTGGTGCAGCAGACCCGCGCCAGCGTCATCCTCATGAAGCCGACGCCGACCATGACGGCGGACGACGTCAAGAAGAAGCTGCGCGAACTGCGCCAGAAGATCCTCGACAAGAGCGCTACCTTCGAAGACCTGGCGCGCCAGAACAGCCAGGAAACCGGCAGCGCGGCCAAGGGCGGCGACCTGGGCTGGCTGGAGCCGGGTGACGCCGGTCCGGAATTTGATCAGGCTCTGGCTACCCTGAAACCAGGCGAAATCTCGGATGTGATCGAGTCGCCGTTCGGCTTCAGCATCCTGCGCCTCGTCGAGCGCAAGAGCGAAGACCAGAGCGCGCAGAAAGAGCGCAACCTGGCCCGCCAGGTCCTGCGCGAGCGTAAGCTGCAGGAAGCGATGGAAGACTGGATGCGCCAGGTGCGCGACCGCGCCTACGTCGAGTTCCGCGAGGAGCAGTAATCCCATGGTGATGTCGACTGGAACCCGACCGGCGCTTGCAATCACGGTCGGCGAACCGGCCGGCATCGGCCCTGAAATCTCGATCCGCGCGGCCTGGGCGCTGCGCGAATCCGCCAACTGCGTGCTGGTCGGCGACGCCGCCTTCCTGGCGCTCACCGCCAGCCTGATCGACCCTTCCATCCGCCTCTCGGCGCTGTCGACCCAGGCGCTGCGCAACGGCGGCCTGCCGCACTTCGGCAAGGATCGCCTGGCCGTCATCGACGTGCCGCTCGCGGCCCATGTGGTGCCGGGCACCCTGGACGCGGAAAACGGGCGCGCCGTGCTGGCCACCCTCGACCTCGCGATCGAAGGGGCCCGGAACGGCTGGTTCGACGGCATCGTCACCGCGCCGCTCCAGAAAAGCACGATCAACGACGCCGGCGTGGCCTTCTCGGGCCATACCGAATACCTGGCCGAAAAAACGGGAACGTCCAAGGTGGTGATGATGCTGGCGGGGCAGCCGGCGGGCGAGCAGCCCTACCTGCGCGTGGCCCTGGCGACGACCCATCTGCCGCTGAAGGACGTCCCGGCGGCGCTCACGATCGACAATCTCACCCAGGTCATCGACATCATCGACGCCGACCTGAAAAACAAGTTCGGCATCGCCGCGCCGCGCATCCTGGTCACCGGCCTGAACCCGCACGCGGGCGAGAACGGCTACCTGGGCCGCGAAGAGATCGAGGTCATCACGCCCGTCCTGGAAGCGGCGAGGGCGCGCGGCATCGATGCGCGCGGCCCGTACCCGGCCGATACCCTGTTCCAGCCGAAGTACCTGCTCGATGCGGACTGCGTGCTGGCGATGTACCACGACCAGGGCCTGCCGGTGCTCAAATACGCCACCTTCGGGCACGGCATCAACGTCACGCTCGGCCTGCCGATCGTGCGCACCTCGGTCGACCACGGCACCGCGCTTGATCTCGCCGCCCAGGGCCTGGGCCTGGCCGATTGCGGCAGCATGATCGAAGCGATCCGCGCCGCCATGCAAATGGCCGCATCGCGCACCAAGTAAACACAAGAAGAAAGCACCCATGAAACACGTCGCACGCAAGCGCTTCGGCCAGAACTTCCTGACCGACAAACTCGTCCTGGACAACATCATCGACGCCATCGGGCCGCGCCGCGGCGAGACAATGGTCGAGATCGGGCCGGGACTGGCCGCGATGACGGCGCTGCTGCTCAAGTCGCTCGACCACATGCACGTGGTGGAGCTGGACCGCGACCTGGTGGCGCGCCTGGAAAAAGCCTATCCGCGCGAAAAGCTCACCGTGCATTCGGGCGACGCCTTGAAGTTCGATTTCGGTGCGATCCCGGTGCCTGAAGGGCAAAAGCTGCGCGTGGTCGGCAACCTGCCGTACAACATCTCGAGCCCGCTGCTGTTCCACCTGGCCGAATTCGCGCCCCTGGTCGAGGACCAGCATTTCATGCTGCAGAAGGAAGTGGTGGAGCGCATGGTGGCTGAGCCGGGCACCAAGGCCTACAGCCGCCTGTCGGTGATGCTGCAGTGGCGCTACGACATGGATTTGATGTTCATCGTCCCGCCGACCGCCTTCGACCCGCCGCCCCAGGTCGATTCCGCCATCGTGCGCATGATCCCGAAGCGCCAGATGCTGGAAGTCGATGGCGCCACCCTGGAAAAGGTGGTGGCCAAGGCCTTTTCCCAGCGCCGCAAGGTGATCCGCAACTGCGTAGCGGGGATGTTCACCGAAGCGCAGCTGGTCGAGGCGGGGATCGATCCGGGCGCCAGGCCGGAAGCGGTGGGCCTGGAGCAGTACGTGGCGCTCGCCAACCTGCTCTGAGTTCCTGACTCGTCCGATCGCAGGCGGCCGCGCCGCCTGCGCCCATTCTCTCCCCGTATCCAGCCCTGCATTGCGCTGCACAAGCGCAGCGCATCGCGCATTTCCCGCCCTTCAGACGCCGTTTCCTGCAGTCCGTCGCACCTGACTGGAGCCTTCAAGGGCCATTCGATAAAGTGCTTCCATCGACAGCCAACAACGGCTAACTGCTTACTAAATACACGCTGAAGGAGCGCAAAATGAACGTCCTCAAGAACATGGAAGCCATCTTCGTCGTCGCCCTGGCTCTCGCCGGCGTCAGCACCTACGCAGAAGCTGCGATCGGCCGCGCAGCCGACGCCGGCAATGCCCAGGTGTCGGTCAGCGCCTCGCAGGTCGCCGTCGTGAAGGTGTCGGCCAAGCGCCCGGCCTGATCCGCAGACAGCTGCCTCCGGCGGGTAGGCGAAAAAAAAGCCCGCTGTTGAGGCGGGCTTAAATCCAATTCTTTTCTGAGGAGAGTTGGAGGAGACAGGAGTTATTATGCTGCGTCACAGCATATAAGTCCAATTTCCCTTTCAAATACGAGACATAATTTAATTAAATATCTCTATCAGGCGCCGGTCTGGGCGCAGGTGATGTTGATGTTGGTGACATTGGCATCGCCCATGGTGCCGCTCGGGTTGGCCACGGTGCAGACGGCGCCCTTCGGTTGGGTGATCACGGCGACGCTATAGGTCTGGTTGTAGGGAACGGTGACCGGCATCTGGTATTCGAAGGCGGTGCCCGTGGTGTTGGTGTCGGCCGCCCCGATCGTGATGCTGCCGGTGGTACTGCCGTTGGCCAGCACCAGGCCGGTATTGTCCTTGGTCAGTCCGGTGATGGTGCCGCCGATCGTGTATTCATTGACGACGCACGAGAAACGCGCGTTGATCACGGCCAGGCGGCCGGCGGTGTCCGCGGCGCTCAGCTGGTAGAACTGGTTCACGCCGCAGCTCTGGTGAGGCGGGTTGGCCTTGACCGAGACGCTGTAGGTATCGCCGTAGTCGAGCTTCTTCGGGAAGCTGAAGGTCACCGGGTCGCCGGCCTTGGCCGGAGGCGCGACGGTGATGTCTTCGCCGTTATTGGTCAGCACCAGGCTAGGGTATTGCAGGCCTTCGACGGTGCCGGCCACCGTGTAGGTATCGTCGCCGCCGCCGCCGCAGGATGCGAGGCCCACTGCCACTGCCAGCATGGCTGCCGAACGGATCAGGGAAAACTTCATCAAGATTGCTCCAGTTTATTAAGTACGCGGGCCGCAGCTCACTGCGACATTGGTGATGTCGGCCTGGCCCACGGTGCCGCTGCCGTTGGCGACGGTGCAGGTCTGGTTGTCGGGCTGGGTCAGGACCGAGACGGTGTAAGGCGCGTCTTCGTTGACCTTGGCCATGGTGAAGGAGGTGGCGCCAGGCGCCACCGTGACGCGGTCGGCGCCGTTCACCAGCACCAGGGTGCCGGCCAGGCCGCTGACCGTGCCCTTCAGCTCATGCTGGCGGATGGTGCAGACGACCTGCACGGTGGTGATGTTGAAGGCCACCTTGCCGGTATTCTGGGAAGCCACGCACTTCTCGGCGTTGCTCGGAATGGTCTTGACGGTGACGTTGTAGCTGGAATCGGTTTCCACCAAATTCGGGAAATAGAAGGTTCCCGCGCCGGTGCTGGTCGGGTCGACCGTCAGGTCGGAGCCGCCATTGTTCTGCAGGACCAGGCCAGGCTTGGTGACGCCACTAAACGAACCACCGACGACCAGGTCGCCATCGCTGCCGCCGCAGGCGGTCAGCGCCAGCGCGCATGCCATCGCGGCACCGGCACGCAGGTACGAACTCTTCATAATTTCTCCAAAAATCTGACTGGTGAACGTGCTAAGGATGTGCAATGTGGCCGCAAACACGCGGTCGGACACCCATTGAACACAATAATCGCCCAACATTTTAGTCCATTTGGCAAGCAGCTGGACGGTTTGCCTTTGTATCACGGTGTAACCGCCGGTAGCCCGCAGGCTGCGTACGATTGATTTCTACAGGCGTGCTCGCTATCCTTGCCCTGAGCGCCACCTTCCCACCGCCCCCACCATGACCGCACGCCGTCCCTGGCCCAAAGCCGTATTGTTCGACCTCGACGACACCCTGTGGCCGATCGCCCCGGTCATCATCGAAGCCGAGCAGATCCTGTTCGCCTGGCTGCGCGAACATGCGCCGCGGGTAGCCCAGCAGTACACGATCGAGACCCTGCGCCAGGCCCGGCTCGAGCTGCTGGCGCGCCAGCCGGAATTCCAGCTGGACCTCGGCGCCCTGCGCCGCGCCGGCCTGATCGCCGCCTTCGAGCAGGCCGGCGAGGATGCCGGCAAGGTGGAACTGGCGATGACCGAGTTCTTCGCCGCCCGCAACGCGGTGATTCCCTACGACGACGTGCTGCCCGGCCTGCTGCGCCTGAAGGGCAGGGTGCTGATCGGCTCCGTCACCAACGGCAATGCCGATCTGCAGACGATCGGCCTGGCGCGCCACTTCGACGCCTCGGTCTCCGCGCCCGGCTTCGGCGTCGGCAAGCCGGACCGCGCGATCTTCCTGGAGGGCTGCCGCCTGCTCGGCGTCGCGCCGGGCGAAGCGGTCTACGTGGGCGACGACCTGCGCCTGGATGTCTACGGCGCCCAGCGCGCCGGCCTGCGCGCCGTGTGGATGAACCGCACCGGCCAGGTCAACTACCTGCCGGACGAAGTCAGGCCGGACGCCGAGGTGAGCGATCTGGACGGACTGCTGGACTGGCTCAAGCGCGAGCACGTCTGAACTGGCGCCAGCCGCGCAAGCGTGCATAATAGAGAGCGATCTTCCGCATTCCTGACCCAGCAACCCGCATGCAACTCGAACCCCGCGCCCAGACCCTGCTCAAAGCCCTCGTCGAACGCTACATCGCCGACGGCCAGCCTGTCGGCTCGCGTGCGCTCTCGAAGATCTCCGGCCTCGACGTGTCGCCGGCCACGATCCGCAACATCATGGCCGACCTCGAGGAAATGGGCTATGTCGCCAGTCCGCACACCTCGGCCGGCCGGATCCCGACGCCGCGCGGCTACCGGCTGTTCGTCGACACCCTGCTCACCGTGCAGCACATCGACGAGCAGGCCGCCGCCGCCCAGCACATGCGCCTGCCCGTGCAGCAGCCCCAGAAGATGATTGCCAATGCGGCCCAGATGCTGTCCTCGCTGACGCAGTTCGCCGGCGTAGTGCAAAGCCCGCGGCGCGAGTCGGTGTTCCAGCAGATCGAATTCCTGCGCCTGTCCGAGAAGCGCATCCTGCTGGTGATCGTCGACCCGCGCGGCGACGTCCAGAACCGCCTGCTGCTGACCGACGTCGACTACAGCCCGAGCCAGCTGACGCAGTCGGCCAACTACCTGAACCAGAATTACGCCGGCCTCACCTTCGACGAGGTGCGCCAGCGCCTGGGCGGCGAACTGCGCCAGCTGCGCGACGACATGGGCAGGCTGATGCAGGTGGCGGTGGAGGCGGGCAGCGAGGCGATGGCCGAGGGCGACGACATGGTGATCGCGGGCGAGCGCAACCTGCTGTCGGTGTCGGATCTGTCGTCCAACATGAGCTCGCTGCGCCAGATGTTCGAGATGTTCGAGCAGAAGACCGGCCTGATGCAGCTGCTGGACGTGTCGAGCAAGGCGGGCGGGGTGCAGATCTTCATCGGCGGCGAATCCAAGCTGGTGCCGATGGACGAAATGAGCGTGGTGACGGCGCCCTACGAGGTGAATGGCCGCATCGTCGGCACCCTGGGGGTGATCGGCCCCACCCGCATGGCCTACGAGCGGGTGATTCCGATTGTGGATATTACGGCGAAGCTGTTGTCGAATGCCCTGAGCCAGCCGTGAGCTTCAGTTCTATCAGCCCTTGCGCGGGCAGCCCACTTTCACGCAATTGCCATAAATCGCCAGCGAGTGCTCGGCAATCTTGAAGCCGCGCTCCACCGCGATCTTGTGCTGGCGCGACTCGATCTCTTCGTCGTAGAACTCTTCCACGTGGCCGCAGTCCAGGCAGACGAGGTGGTCGTGGTGGGAGCCGGCGTTCAGCTCGTAGATGGCCTTGCCGGTTTCGAAGTGGTTACGGTTCAGCAGGCCGGCCTGTTCGAACTGGGTCAGCACGCGGTACACCGTGGCCAGGCCCACGTCCATGTTATCCGCCAGCAGGATCTTGTAGACATCTTCCGCCGTCAGGTGCCGCACGCTGCTGTTCTGGAAGATTTCCAGGATTTTCAGGCGCGGCAGGGTAGCCTTCAGGCCACTGGCCTTCAGGTCGGTCGGGTTGTTACTCATGTTTGTTACTCGTAGTTTGGCGGAAGTGCTTTATGATATAGCGTTTTGGAGCTCCCGCTCAAACGTTTTGAGGTTACCTATGCATGTCAAACCAGCCGTTTTCCGTCGATTCTCCTCTCGGGCAGCACTCGCGGCGGGCCTCGCCTGCACCTTGACGCTGTCCGGCTGCGCGGCCTGGCGCAACCAGACCCGCCCGGCTGCACCGGTGGAGACGGATCCGGCGACCATCGTCGCCGACGCCCAGAAATCGGCCGCCGCCGCGAATGCCGGCGCCCAGACCGTCCAGGCGTCCAAGCTGCAGAAGTTCTTCTGGATCTTCTCGCCCTACCGCCCCGACATCCAGCAGGGTAACTTCGTTTCGGCCGAAATGCTGAGGGAGCTGAAGGTCGGCCAGACCCGCGACCAGGTGCGCTTCATCCTCGGTTCGCCGCTGCTCACCGACGTGTTCCACGACGATCGCTGGGACTTCCCGTTCTACCTCGCGCGCGGCAACGGCGAGCTGACCACCAGCCGCGTCACCGTCTACTTCAAGGACGACAAGGTCGAACGCTTCGAAGGCGGCAACCTGCCGACCGAGCGCGAATACATCGACCGCATTGCCGGCCCGGCCAAGGTGAGCACCAAGGCCAAGCCGGAATCGCGTCCGGTCGAACCGGCGAAGATCGGCGGCGCTCCGGTCATCCAACCGTAAGGTCGCAGCCATGAGCAAGCTGAAAATCGCCGTTGCCGGCGCCAGCGGCCGCATGGGCCGCATGCTGGTCGAAGCCATCCAGGCCGCGCCCGACGCCGAGCTGGCAGGCGCGCTGGACGTCGCCGGCTCGCCCCACGTGGGCACGGACGCGGGCGCCTTCGCCGGCCAGCTGACTGGCGTGAGCATCCAGTCCGACCTGGCCCTCGGCCTCAAGGACGCCGACGTCCTGATCGACTTCACCCGCCCGGAAGGCACGCTGCAGCACCTGGAATACTGCGTCGCCAACAATGTGCAGCTGGTGATCGGCACCACCGGTTTCGACGACGCCGGCAAGGCTGCCATTCGTGCGGCAGGCGAGAAGGTGGGCATCGTGTTCGCGCCGAACATGAGCGTGGGCGTGAACGTCACCCTCAAGTTGCTGGAAATGGCAGCGAAGAGCTTCAGCGAAGGCTACGACATCGAGATCGTCGAAGCGCACCACCGCCACAAGGTCGATGCGCCGAGCGGCACCGCGCTGAAGATGGGCGAGGTGATCGCCGATGCCCTGGGCCGCGACCTCAAGGAATGCGCCGTCTATGGCCGCGAAGGCGTGACCGGCGAGCGCGACCCGTCGACCATCGGCTTCGCCACCGTGCGCGGCGGCGACGTGGTGGGCGACCACACCGTCATGTTCCTCGGCACGGGCGAGCGCATCGAGATCAGCCACAAATCGAGCAGCCGCGTGACCTATGCCCATGGCGCCCTGCGCGCCGCGCGCTTCCTGGCGGGCAAGCCGAACGGCCTGTTCGGCATGGACGACGTGCTGGGCCTGAAGGCTTGAGATGGCAGTCGCAGAACTGAACGGCGCCGCCATCGTCGACGAAGCCTCCTTCCACGCGGAGAGCCGGCGCGCCTTCGGCTTCCCCGATTCGTACGCGGAGTCGATCGACGCCTGGGTGGACTGCATGAGCTACCTGCGCGACGATGAGAACATGACCAAGTTCCGGCTCAAGCCGGATGAGGTGCTGGAAATCGTCATCCTCGACGCGGAAAAAATGAAGGCGGCCGCACCCGACCTGCTGGAAGAGCTCGCTTTCTGCGTGGGCGGCATCAACGAGCGTTACGACGATTACGGCGAGAAGCCGGCGCTGGAACTCGTGCTGCGCTAAGGGGCCACAGCGTCCATCACCGCCATCCCTGTCGAGACAGGCATGGCGGTTTTTTATTGCGCTTCTGCCTTTCGCCGCAGTGCAATACGAAACAGTATAATGTCCGGTTCCACCCCTCATTACGTCTGCAGAAATCATGCAAGAAAAATATAGTCCAGCCGAAGTAGAACAGGCCGCCCAGGCCTACTGGAAGTCGATCGACGCCTACAAGGCGGTCGAACACGACCCGCGTTTCCCGAAAGGCAAGTATTACGCCTGCTCGATGCTGCCTTACCCGTCGGGCAAGCTGCACATGGGTCACGTGCGCAACTATACGATCAACGATGTGATGTACCGCTACCTGCGGATGAACGGCTACAACGTGCTGATGCCGATGGGCTGGGACGCCTTCGGCATGCCGGCCGAGAACGCGGCGATGGCGAACAATGTGCCGCCGGCGGAGTGGACCTATTCGAACATCGCGCACATGCGCGGGCAGATGGAATCGATGGGCCTGGCCATCGATTGGTCGCGCGAGATGACCGCCTGCAAGCCGGAATACTACAAGTGGAACCAGTGGATGTTCCTCAAGATGCTCGAGAAGGGCATCATCTACCAGAAGACCGGCACCGTGAACTGGGACCCGGTGGACCAGACCGTGCTGGCGAACGAACAGGTGGTGGACGGCCGCGGCTGGCGCTCGGGCGCGCTGATCGAGAAGCGCGAGATCCCGATGTACTACGTGCGCATCACCGACTACGCGGACGAGCTGCTGGACTACGTTGACAACAAGCTGCCGGGCTGGCCGGAGCGCGTGCGCATCATGCAGGCGAACTGGATCGGCAAGTCGACCGGCGTGCGCTTCGCCTTCCCGCACGTGATCATGGACGAAGCCGGTGAACTCATCAACGACGGCAAGCTGTACGTCTTCACCACCCGCGCCGACACCATCATGGGTGTGACCTTCTGCGCCGTCGCGGCCGAGCATCCGCTGGCCCAGCACGCAGCGAAGAACAACCCGGAACTGCAGGCCTTCATCGCCGAGTGCAAGCTGGGCTCCGTGATCGAAGCCGACATGGCGACGATGGAGAAGAAGGGCATGCCGACGGGCCTGTCCGTGACGCACCCGGTCACCGGTGAGCAGGTGCCGGTCTGGGTCGGCAACTACGTCCTCATGACCTACGGCGACGGCGCCGTGATGGGCGTGCCGGCGCATGACGAGCGCGACTTCGGCTTCGCGAAAAAATACGATCTGCCGATCAAGCAGGTGGTGGAAGTCCCGGGTCAGGAATTTTCGCTCGACGCCTGGCAGGAGTGGTACGGCGACAAGGAACACGGCAAGACCATCAACTCGGGCAAGTACGACGGCCTCGATTACATCGCGGCGGTCAACGCCGTGGCGGGCGACCTGGCCGCACAGGGCCTGGGCGACAAGAAGGTCACCTTCCGCCTGCGCGACTGGGGCATCTCGCGCCAGCGCTACTGGGGCACCCCGATTCCGATGATCCACTGCGGCGACTGCGGCGCGGTGCCGGTGCCCGAGCAGGACCTGCCGGTCGTGCTGCCGGAACACCTGGTCCCGGACGGCACCGGCAACCCGCTGAACAAGGACGAAGCCTTCCTCAAGTGCGATTGCCCGAAGTGCGGCAAGCCGGCGCGCCGCGAGACCGACACGATGGACACCTTCATCGATTCGTCCTGGTACTACATGCGCTATACCTCGCCGGGTTCGAACGACAAGATGGTCGACGAGCGCAACGACTACTGGATGCCGATGGACCAGTACATCGGCGGCATCGAACACGCCGTCATGCACCTGCTGTACGCGCGCTTCTGGACCAAGGTGATGCGCGACTTCGGCCTGCTCAAGTTCGACGAGCCTTTCGTCAACCTGCTGACCCAGGGCATGGTGCTGAACGAGACCTACTACCGCGAGGATGCATCGGGCAAGAAGACCTGGTTCAACCCGGCCGACGTCGAACTGACCTTCGACGATAAAGGCCGCCCGCAGAGCGCGGTCCTGAAGTCGGACGGCCAGCCGGTGGAGATCGGCGGCACCGAGAAGATGTCGAAGTCGAAGAACAACGGCATCGACCCGCAGGCCCAGATCGAGCAGTACGGCGCCGACACCGCGCGCCTGTTCACCATGTTCGCTTCGCCGCCGGAACAGACCCTGGAGTGGTCGAACAGCGGTGTCGAAGGCGCGAGCCGCTTCCTGCGCCGCGTCTGGGCTTATGGCTATGCGCAGCGCGAGCGTATCGCGGCGGCGCTGCAAGGCCAGCAGCAAGGTTCGCTCGACGACGCCCAGAAGACCCTGCGCCGCGAAGTGCACAAGGTGCTGCAGCAGGCCGACTACGACCTCAAGCGCATCCAGTACAACACCGTGGTCTCGGCCTGCATGAAGATGCTGAACACGCTGGAGTCCAGCAAGCTGGCGGAAGGTGTCGCGAGCGACGCTGTCATCGCCGAAGGCTTCTCGATCTTCCTGCGCCTGCTGAACCCGGTGGCGCCGCACATCACCCACGCACTGTGGCAGGATCTGGGCTATGCCGCCGTCTACGGCGACATCCTCAATGTGCAGTGGCCGGAAGTCGACCCGGCCGCGCTGGAACAGTCCGAGATCGAACTGATGATCCAGGTGAACGGCAAGCTGCGCGGCTCGGTCAAGGTGGCGAAGGACGCCGACAAGGCGAGCATCGAAGCCGCCGCGCTGGCCGAGGAATCGGTGCAGAAGTTCATCGAAGGCACGCCGAAGAAGGTCATCGTCGTCCCGGGTAAACTCATCAACATCGTGGTGTAATCGATGAAGACCAATATGGTGCGCGTCATCCTGGCGCTGCTGGCGGCTGCAATCCTGGCGGGTTGCGGCTTCCAGCTGCGCGGCTCGAACGGCCAGTACAACATGCCCTTCAAGAGCATCTACCTGGCTTTCGCCGAGACTTCGCCGCTGGGCACGGAGCTCAAGCGCAACCTGCGCGCTGGCGACGGCGTGCGCATCGAGCCTGACGCCTCCAAGGCGGAAGCGCTGTTCGACGTGCTGTCCGAATCGCGCGGCAAGGCGATCCTGTCGCTGAACAGCCTGGGCCGGGTGCGCGAATACTCGCTCAGCTATACGCTGGTGTTCCGCGTGCGCAACGCCAACAACAAGGAGCTGCTGGCCCCGACCGAGATCACCCTGCGCCGCAACATCGCCTTCGACGAATCGCAGGTGCTGGCCAAGGAATCGGAAGAGCAGCTCCTGTACCGCGACATGCAGGCCGACCTGGTGCAGCAGATCCTGCGCCGCCTGGCGGCCATCAAACCGGTGTGAAGCTGACTTATGCAACTGCGGCCTGAGGCCCTGGAGGGCCACCTGGCCAAGGGCCTCGCGCCCTTGTACGTGATCACCAGCGACGAGCACCTGCTCGCGCTGGAAGCGGCCGACCGCATCCGCAAGACCGCCCGCGCCCAGGGCTACACCGAGCGCGACGTGCTCACGGTCGAGCGCAACTTCAAATGGGGCGAGTTGCTGGCGGCGAACCAGGCCATGTCCCTGTTCGGCGACAAGAAGCTGATCGAGCTGCGCATCCCGAGCGGCAAGCCGGGCAAGGACGGCAGCGCCGCCCTGCAGGCGTATGCCAAGGACCTGGGTCCCGACAACCTCACCCTCGTCACCCTGCCGAAGCTGGACTGGCAGACCGCCAAGGCGTCCTGGGTGGCGGCGCTGCAGCAGGCGGCCGTCTACATCGAGATCCCGAACGTGGAGCGCCCCGCATTGCCGGGCTGGATCGGCATGCGCCTGGGCGCGCAGGGGCAGAGCGCCGAGCGCCAGAGCCTGGACTTCATCGCCGACCGCGTCGAGGGCAACCTGCTGGCGGCGCACCAGGAGATCCAGAAGCTCGGGCTGCTGTACGAGCCGGGCAAGCTGAGCTTCGAGCAGGTGCAGGATGCGGTGCTCAACGTGGCGCGCTACGACGTGTTCAAGCTGTCCGAAGCGATGCTGCACGGCGACCCGGCGCGCCTGGCGCGCATGCTCGACGGTTTGAAGGGCGAGGGCGAGGCCCTGCCGCTGGTCTTGTGGGCCGTCAGTGAAGAAATCCGCACGCTGCTAAAATTGAAATCCGGGATGGCGCAGGGACGCCCGCTGGGCGCGCTGCTCAAGGAATACCGCATCTGGGGTCCGCGCGAGCGGATGATGGAGCCGGCGCTGCGCCGCGTGTCGGTGGCCACGCTGGAAGCGGCCCTGCAGGAAGCGGCGCAGGTCGACCGCATGGTCAAAGGCCTGCGCGCGAAAGCCTTCGCCGGGGACGCGTGGGATGCCATGCTCCAGCTGGCGCTTAAAGTAGCCCGCGGCGCGTAACTGTAGGGTGGGCGGGTCTCCCGCCCACGCGTCCAACCGGCTGCCGCGCTACTCAACTGCTGTTTGAACGCGTGGGCGGACAAGCCGCCCACCCTACGAAAACCGAAACGGGCTACACGATGGACATCACCGAACACATGCACTCCATGGGCCGCAAGGCCCGTGCCGCCTCGCGTGCGATGGCGCGTGCCGACGGCGCCACGCGCAACCGCGCACTGCTCCTGATCGCCGACGCCATCGAGCGCGACGCGGCCGTGCTGCGTGCCGCCAACCAGGAGGACATGGACGCCGCGCGCGCCGCCGGCCTGGAACCGGCCCTGCTCGACCGCCTGCTGCTGTCGGACAGCGCCATCAAGACCATGGTCGACGGCCTGCGCCAGATCGTCACGCTGCCCGACCCGGTGGGCGAAATCACCAACATGAAGTCGCGCCCGAGCGGCATCCAGGTCGGCCAGATGCGCGTGCCGCTGGGCGTCATCGGCATCATCTACGAAGCGCGTCCGAACGTGACGGTGGATGCGGCGGGCCTGTGCATCAAGAGCGGCAACGCCGCGATCCTGCGCGGCGGTTCGGAAGCGATCCACTGCAATCGCGCGCTTGCGAAACTGGTGAGCGAAGGCCTGCAGGGTGCGGGACTGCCACTCGATGCGGTGCAGGTGGTCGATACGACCGACCGCGCCGCCGTCGGCGCCCTGATCACGATGCCGCAGTACGTGGACGTGATCGTACCGCGAGGCGGCAAGGGCCTGATCGCGCGCCTGATGGATGAAGCAACGGTCCCGATGATCAAGCACCTGGACGGCATCTGTCACGTCTACATCGACGACAAGGCCGACATCGCCAAGGCGCTGCCCGTGGCTTTCAACGCCAAGTGCCACCGCTACGGTACCTGCAACACCATGGAGACGCTGCTGGTGTCGCGCGCGATCGCGCCAAGCGTGCTGCCGCAGCTGGCGGAGCTGTACAAAACGAAAGAGGTCGAGCTGCGCGCCGACGCGGAAGCCCATGCGATCCTGGCCGGCTACCCGCACCTGAAGCACGCCACGGAGCAGGACTGGAGCACCGAATACCTCGCGCCGATCCTGGCGATCCGCGTGGTGGAAGGGCTGGACGGTGCGATCGACCACATCAACACCTGGTCCTCGAAGCACACCGAGTCGATCGTCACCGAAGACTACAGCGCCGCGCTGCGTTTCCTGCGCGAGGTGGATTCCGCTTCGGTCATGGTGAACGCCTCGACCCGCTTCGCGGACGGCTTCGAGTACGGGCTGGGCGCGGAGATCGGCATCTCGAACGACAAGCTGCACGCGCGCGGGCCGGTCGGGCTGGAAGGCCTGACTTCGCTGAAATACGTCGTGTTCGGTCACGGCGAAATCCGTCAATAACAATAAGGAAGCGCATGTACCTCTGGATCAAGGCCCTGCACATCGTCTTCATCGCCTCCTGGTTCGCCGGGCTGTTCTACCTGCCGCGCATCTTTGTGAACCTGGCGCAGGAAACCAATCCGGCCGCGCTCGAGCGCCTGCTGGGCATGGGTCGCCGGCTATACCGCTTCACCACGATCCTGATGGTGCCGGCGCTGGTGCTGGGCCTCTGGCTATGGCTGGGCTACGGCATCAAGGGCGGCTGGCTGCACGCGAAGCTCGCGCTCGTGATCCTGACGATCGGCTACCATCACGCCTGCGGCTCGCTGCTCAAGAAGTTCGAGCGCGGCGCGAACCAGCGCAGCCACAAGTGGTATCGGTATTTCAATGAAGTGCCGGTCCTGCTGCTGCTGGCGATCGTGATCCTGGTGGTCGTCAAACCGTTCTGAACAGCATCACCTGATTGCATTGCCGCCGGTGCGGACCGGCGGCGCCTGACTCATTTTTTTTAACGGACAAAGGGTACCCCTCATGGCCTCATACTTTTGCCCATGCCCGCGCGGCATGGAAGCGGCGCTTGCCGAAGAACTGGGCGAAATCGCCCAACAAAGCACCACCATGCGGGTGCACAACCAGGTGCCGGGCGGTGTGCACTGCTCCGGTTCGATGACGGACGCCTATCGCATCAACCTGCACTCGCGGATCGCTTCGCGCGTGCTGATGCGCATGGGCCAGCGCAGCTACAACAACGAGAACGATATCTATGACCTGGTGCTCGAGCAGCCCTGGGAAGACTGGTTCGGCGTGAACCACACCATCCGCGTCGACGTCACCGCGGTCAAGTCGCCGCTGAAGAGCCTCGAATTCACTACGCTGAAGATCAAGGACGCCGTCTGCGACCGCTTCCGCGACCAGTTCAACAAGCGCCCCTCGGTCAATACCCGCGAGCCGGACATGCGCATCGTCGGTTTCCTCGACCAGCGCAACTTCATCATCTATCTCGACACCTCGGGCGAGGCACTGTTCAAGCGCGGCTGGCGCGAAGAGACGGGTGATGCGCCGTTGCGCGAGAACCTGGCCGCCGGCATGCTGCGGGTGGCCGGCTGGAAGCCGGGCGTGCCACTGTTCGACCCGATGTGCGGCTCCGGCACCATCCTGGTCGAAGCCGCCCAGATGGTGCAGGGCATTCCGCCGGGCGCGCGGCGCCATTTCGCTTTCGAGAAATTCGCCGGTTTTGAGCGCGAAGCCTGGGCCGCGCTGAAGGCCGAGATCAAGCCGAACGCCTTGCCTTCCGAACCGACCATTTTCGGCTCCGACATCTCGGGCGACATGGTCGCGATGACCCGCCACAACCTCAAGATCGCCGGCATCCTGTTCGAGGTGCCGCTCAAGCAGATCGAGGCCCAGCACGTCTCGCCGCCCACCAGCGAGCCTGGCATCCTCTTGACCAATCCGCCCTACGGCGAGCGTATCGGCGTGCGCGGCGATTCCACCGTGCCGCAGGACGAGATGGCGGTGTCCTTCTATTCCGCGCTCGGCACCACGCTCAAGCAGCGCTTCGCGGGCTGGACCGCCTTCCTGTTCACGGCCGATCTCCAGCTGCCCAAGCTGCTGCGCCTGAAGGAATCGCGCAAGACTCCCTTCTTCAACGGCGCGCTCGAATGCCGCCTGTTCCGCTTCGACATGGTGGCCGGTTTCAACCGCCGCGAGGAAGCGAAACCCAAACAGGACGAATAGACCTAGATGCTGCCGCCGAGCGAACCAGACGATCTGCCCAAGGACCCGGTCACCCCGGTTCCGCTGCCCACCCCTCACAAGATCGCGATGCTGTCCGCCGGCGGCCTGGCCACGCTGCTGGCCATGCTGTCGATGCTGGGGCCGTTCTCGATCGACGCCTACCTGCCGGCCTTCCCGCAGATCCGCGCCGAACTGCACGCCACCCCACTGGAGGTCCAGCAGACCCTGACTGCCTACATGCTGGCCTTCGCCGGGATGTCGCTGTGGCACGGCGCGCTGTCGGACGCCTTCGGGCGCCGCAACGTGGTCTTGATCGCCCTGGTCGTGTTCGCGATCGGCACCTTCGGCTGCGCGGCGGCCAGCTCGGTGCACTACCTGTGGGTGTTCCGCATCATGCAGGGTGTGTCGGCGGGGGCGGGCGTGGTGGTGGGACGCGCCATCATCCGCGACCTGTACTCGGACGCGGCGGCGGCGCGCCTGCTGTCGATGGTGACCATGATCTTCTCGATCGCGCCGGCCATCGCGCCGGTGCTGGGCGGGTGGATCGTCACCTTCTTCGACTGGCGCGCGATCTTCCTGGGGCTGTGCGTGTACACCGTGGGCCTGGGCTGGTTCTCGTGGAAGCACCTGCCGGAGACCGTGCCGCTGGAAAAGCGCCAGCCCTTCAATCCGCGCTTCCTGGCCCAGAGCTACGGCGCCATCTTCAGCTCCTTCCTGTTCCATATGAAGGCGGGCGTGGTGGCGCTGAATTTCTCCGGCCTGTTCCTCTACATCTCGTCGGCGCCGGTGATGCTGCCCGAGCACCTGGGCCTCGGTCCTTCGGGCTTCGCCTGGCTGTTCGTGCCGACCGTGAGCGGAATCTTCCTGGGGGCGCTGGCCGCCAACCGCATGGCGGGCAAGCTGACGTTCGCGCGCCAGATCCGCGTCGGTTTCTTCTTCATGTTAGGTGCGGTCACCTTCAATGTGCTGTATCACAGCTTCCTGCCGCCGGCGCTGCCCTGGAGCGTGGCGCACATGTTCTTCTTCACCTTCGGCAGCTCGATCATCGCGCCGGGCGCCACCCTGATGGCGCTCGACCTGTTCCCCCACATCCGCGGCACCGTGGCTTCGTGCCAGTCCTTCGTCACCACCCTGGCCGGCGCGATCGTGGCCGGCGTGATCTCGCCCATGCTGTCGCACTCGGTGCTGTCGCTGGCGCTCGGCCAGGCGGGCTTCACCCTGCTGTCGATCGCCCTGTGGGCGACCGCGCGCCGCTACCGCCGGCAGAAAATACGCGATGGGGAGATGATGCCCTGAACGACGAGGCCCGCATCACCGGGCCTTTTTTCTTGCATGAAAGAATCTTTCACAAACACATGCATATATGAAATAATATTTCATTCGCCCAGCATCTGTCCCGCCCCCTCTTTAGCAATAGAGCGACTTCTCGACAACACTTTTTACAGAAAGTATTGTTCCCGATCAGAAATGTCTATATGCTAAGATAAGTTTTTCGTGCCCAGAACAAACGTCGAAACATTGTTCTGTTTGGTAGATAAACGAGCAAGACCGTGTGGCAGCCCGTCCTGGGATGCCTGGACAACCCTCGACAAGCGGCCACGTTTGAGACCATGCAACAATCGGATCAGGATATCCGCAATCGTCTGCTGATTGCACGTCTGCCGGCTATGCCGCAGATCCTCGTGCGTCTCATCGAGCACCTGCAGGCCGACGACCTCGGCATGCCGGAACTGGCCGCCCTGATTTCGAAGGACGCGGGCATGACGGGAAAGCTGCTGGCGGTGGCCAACAGCTCCGCTTACCAGCGCCACACCCGCAACGTCAATCTCGAGCAGTCCCTGATTGCCCTCGGCACCGACATGATCAAGACGCTGGTCATCAGCGACTCGGTGTTCCAGACCTTTAACAACTTCCCGCATTCCGGCAGCACCGACCTGCGCGCCTTCTGGAAGAATTCGCTGAGCACTGCGGTGATCGCGAAGGAGATCGCGCGCGCGGCCGAGTATCCGCACCTGGAAGAAGCCTACCTGGCGGGCCTGCTGCACAACGTCGGCCGCCTGGCGCTGCTGGCCACCGCCCCGAAAGAGTACGCCTTCAACTTCACCGCGCGCGACGACGAGGACTTGTGCGCCGTCGAGCAGCGCACCTTGCAGATCACCCACGCCGAAGCCGGCGCCTGGCTGATCGAACGCTGGCAGCTCGACTCCTTCCTGGCCGACGCGGTGCTGTACCACCACGAACCGAGCGAGCGCCTGGAATCGGCGCATCCCCTGATCCGCATCGTGCGCCTGGCCCACGTGCTGTCCAGCCATCCGGACGACGAGGTGTTGGTCGCCGAAGCCGCCGCCCTGTGCGGCATCGACGGCGAGCAGGCGGCCCAGATGCTGGCGGGCGCCGCGCGCCAGGTCGACAAGGCCGCCGCCCACCTCGGCATCGATCTGGCCGGCGCCGACGACATCCCGGCGCCGCCGGCCTATGCGCCGCCCGCGCTCGATCCGGTGCAGCAGCGTCTGTCCGAAGAAGTGCGCAACATGGTGCTGGTCTCGGAAGTGGGCCAGAGCTTCGCGCGCCAGCAGGGCGAAAGCGGCCTGCTGGAAGCGATGACGCGTTCGGCGCGCATCCTGTTCGACTTCGGCAATGCCGTGGTCCTGCTTGAAAACCCGACCGGCCACGCGCTGGTGGGCGCGCCGACCCAGGGCAGCCAGCGCATCGCCGAATTCGCCGTGCCGCTCGCGAAAGGCGGCGCGATCGCCAAGAGCGCGCTGGAACGCCGTCCGGCCTTCATCGGACGCGAACCGGAAGACGGCAGCCCGCTCGGCCTGGCCGAGGAACAGCTGCTGCGCATGCTCGGCTGCGACAGCATGGTGTGCGTGCCGCTGGTCGCAGGCGCGCGCTGCCTCGGCGTCTTGATCGGCGGCATCGCCACCTGGCAGATCCCGTACTGCCAGCGGCGCGAGCGCTTCATGCAGTCCTTCGGGGCGCAGGCCGCCACCGCACTGGAAAACATGCTGTCCGAGCGCGGCCATGCGCGCCGCCAGCTCGCCCACGTGGCCGAGGAATACCGCGAGGCCTCGCGCCGCGTGGTGCACGAAGTGAACAACCCGCTGTCGATCATCAAGAACTACCTGAGTGTCCTCGACAGCAAGCTGGCGCGCCAGGAGCCGGTCAACACCGAGATGTCGATCCTGAACGAAGAGATCGACCGCGTCGGCCAGCTGGTGAGCAGCCTGGCCGAGGTCAAGCCGCTCGACACCGGCCCGCTGCCGACCGACGTCGCCAAGGTGGTGGACGAAGTCCAGCGCCTGTTCCGCAGCACCGGCTTCGTCCCGGCTGCGGTTGAAATCTCGGTCACCATGCACGACGAGGCGACCCGCATCGAGGGCGACGCCGACGTGCTCAAGCAGATCCTGGTGAACCTGGTGAAGAACGCCATCGAAGCCCTGGGCAGCACGGGCGGGCGCATCGAGATCGTCAACCGCGGGCATGTGAACCGCGAGCGCCAGATGTACCTGGAGCTGGTCGTGAGCGACAACGGCCCCGGCCTGTCGCGCGAAGTGCTGGCCCATCTGTTCTCGCCGGTGAAGAGCACCAAGGACGGCGCCCACCACGGCCTCGGCCTGTCGATCGTCCATAGCCTGGTCAAGAAGCTGGGCGGCCACATCGCCTGCCGCAGCGGCCGCAGCGGCACTGCATTTGAAATTCTCCTGCCGGCGTGGTCCGGCGCCGGCGTCGGCACGGGCTTGGGTGAGCCTGTCGCGCTGCCGGCCCGCGCGCTGGGTTCCGCATAAAGTGATGATGAACGCGCACAACGCCATGTTTCCGGGCGAGCCGGCTCCCTATTCCCCGACCCTGGAAGCCGACAGCCAGCCGCGCCTGCTGCTGGTCGACGACGAACCGCGCCTGCTCTCCTCGCTGTACGAGCTGCTGCGCGACCGCGGCTACCAGCTGACCACCGCCAGCTCCGGCAGCGAGGCCCTGGCCCACCTGTCGCGCCTGCGTTTCGACCTGGTCCTGCTCGACCTGCGCCTGCCCGACATCGGCGGCCACGAGATCATGGACTTCATCAACGAGAAGGGCATCAACGCCGACGTGATCGTGATGAGCGGCGAAGTGGGCATCGAGGCCGCAATTGGCGCGCTCAAGCGCGGCGCCTACGATTACCTGCGCAAGCCCTATTCGCGCGAAGAGCTGCTGGCGACCGTCGCCAACGCGCTCAAGGGCCGCCGCCTGGCGCTCGAGAACCAGCGCATGGCCAACCAGCTCGACGCCTCGGAGAAGATGTACCGCTACCTGGTGGACTCTTCGCCGGACATCATCTATACCCTGAACCACGAAGGCCGCTTCACTTTTGTGAACGACCGCGCCTACCAGCTGCTGGGCTATTCGCGCGACGAGCTGCTCGGCAAGCACTATTCGCTGCTGGTGCACGAGGAAGACCTGGAGCGCGCGCGCTACGTGTTCAACGAGCGCCGCGTCGACGAACGCGCTTCGCGCAACGTCGAGCTGCGCCTGAAGTGCCGCGGCGGCAACAGCCAGGACCGCACCTTCAACAACACCCTGATGACGATCTCGCTGAACGCGATCGGCATGCACGTGCCCGACCAGGAAGTGAAGAAGCTCGAGTTCTTCGGCACCTACGGCGTGGCGCGCGACATCACCGACCGCAAGCGCGCGGAAGAAGTCATCTCCTACCAGGCCTACCACGACATCCTGACCGACCTGCCGAACCGCATCCTGTTCAAGGATCGCCTCGGCCTGGCGGTGATCCAGGCCAAGCGCAAGAAGACCGAGCTGGCCGTGATGTTCATCGACCTGGACCGCTTCAAGCTGGTCAACGACACACTCGGCCACGTGAAGGGCGACGAGCTGCTGCAGCAGGCCGCCACGCGCCTGAAGGATTGCCTGCGCAAGGGCGACACCCTGGCGCGCCAGGGCGGCGACGAATTCACCATCGTGCTGCCGGAACTGCGCGACCGCGACGACGCTAGAATCATCGCCGACAAGTTCCTCGAGACCCTGCAGCGTCCATTCGACCTGGACGGCCACGAAGTGCACATCTCGGCCTCGATCGGCATCGCGATCTACCCGACCGACGGCGAGTCGATCGACGAGCTGCTGCGTCACGCCGACATCGCCATGTACCAGGTCAAGGCGCTCGGCAAGAACGGCCACAGCTTCTATCACACCTCGATGCTGGACGTGTCGCACCAGAAGATCGCCCTCGAGCAGGCGCTGCGCCGCGCGCTCGAGCAGGACGAGCTGGAGATGTACTACCAGCCGCAGATCGACGCGCTCACCGGCCGCATCGTCGGCGCCGAAGCGCTGATGCGCTGGAACCACCCGACCCGCGGCGTGCTGTCGGCTGGCGAGTTCCTGCCGTTTGCTGAAGAGAACGGCCTGATGCTGCCGATCTCGGACTGGATGATCGGCGCGCTGTGCCGCGACATGCTGCAGTGGAACGCCTCCGGCACCGACCACGTGCGCCTGTCGCTCAACCTGTCGCCGCAATACCTGGACCGCGGCGACTTCTTCGAGAAGATGCGCAACGCGCTGGTGCGCTACGCTATTCAACCCGGCCAGATCGAAGTCGAGATCACCGAGAACATCTGCATCCGCAATCCGCAGTATGCGATCGAGCAGCTCAACAAACTGTGCCAGCTCGGCGTGTCGGTGGCGATCGACGACTTCGGCACCGGCTATTCGTCGCTCTCCTACCTGCACCGCTTCCCGATCCACACCGTCAAGATCGACCAGTCCTTCGTGAAAGAGATCCACGAAGAGGGCGGCCACTATCCGGTCATCCTGGCGATCATCTCGATCGCGCGCGGCCTGGGGCTGAACCTGATCGCGGAAGGCGTCGAGACCGAGGAACAGGCACGCTACCTGCGCGCCAACGGCTGCATGACGATGCAGGGCTACCTGTACTACCGCCCGATCCCGCTGGGCGAATTCATCAAGTCGCTGCGCACCCAGCCGACCCTGTTCGGCCTGCGCGCCATCCAGGCGTAAGCCATGGTCGAGATCCCCGCTCAGGCCGGCGATACGGAAGCACGCCATACGGCGGAATTCCTGCGCCTGAAGGGGATGGCCGAGCGCGGCGTGCCGACCGCCCAGCACAGCCTGGGCTTCATGTATGCCAGTGGCCAGGGCGTGCCCCAGAACTACGAGCTGGCGGTGGCCTGGTACCGGATGGCGGCCAGCGCCGACCTGGAACTGGCCCAGTACAACCTCGGCGTGATGTACCAGAAGGGCCAGGGCGTGGGCCAGGACTATGGCCAGGCCGCTTACTGGTACCGCCGCGCCGCCGAACAGGGCTACGCGCCGGCGCAGTACAACCTGGGCTGGCTGTATGCGAAAGGGCAGGGCGTGACGGCCGACGTGCAGCAGGCGCTGCACTGGTTCAGCCAGGCGGCCGACCAGGGCGAGCCCGGCGCCCAGCACAACCTCGGCATGATGTACGAGACCGGCAAGGGCGTGCCCCAGGACCAGGATGCGGCGACCGTGTGGTACCGCCGCGCCGCGGAGCAGGGCTATGCGCGCTCGCAGTTCAGCCTCGCGCTGCGCAGCAGCGGCGCGCAGGCCATCGACTGGTTCCGCAAGGCGGCCGAGCAGGGCTACGCCCCGGCCCAGTTCAACCTTGGCCTGCGCTTCGACAAGGGCCAGGACGTCGAGCAGGACGGCGCCTGCGCGATCCAGTGGTACGGGCGCGCCGCGCAGCAGAATCACGCCAGTTCCCAGTTCAACCTCGCCCTGATCTACGACAGCGGTCAGGGCGTGCCGCGCGACGAAGCGCTGGCCCTGCACTGGTACCGCCGCGCCGCCGAACAGGGCCACGCGGGCGCCCAGGACAACCTCGGCGTGCGCTACGAGCACGGGCAGGGCGTCGAACGCGACCCGAGCCAGGCGGCGCACTGGTACCGCGAGGCGGCCGAACAGGGCATGCCCTCGGCCCAGTACCACCTGGGCCAGCTTTACGACGCCGGCAGCGGCCTGCCGCACGATCCGGCCCAGGCGGTGCACTGGTATCGCAAGGCGGCCGAACAGGGCCACCTGCGCGCCCAGTTCGACCTCGGCCTGCGCTACGAAGGCGGCGTCGGCGTGGCGCGCGACGAAACCCAGGCGCTCGAATGGTACCGCCGCGCGGCGCATCAGGATTACGCGCCGGCCCAGTACATGGTGGGCGCGCTGCTCGACCGTTCCGAACATGGCGACCCGCGCGAAGCGACCGACTGGTTCCACAAGGCGGCCGACCAGGGCCACGCGCTGGCGCAGTTCGAACTGGGCCTGCGCCACGACTGCGGCAAGGGCATCGAGCGCGATTACGAAGCGGCCCACTTCTGGTACCTGTGCGCGGCGCGCCAGGGCCATGCGCGGGCGCAGTTCAACCTCGGCGTGATGTATTCGGCGGGGCAGGGCGTGCAGCGCGACCTGGTCCAGGCCTATGCCTGGGTGCAGCGCGCCGGCGGCGCGGGCGTCGCCGCCGCCTCCAGCTACCTCAAGAAAATCGCGGCGCGCATGGAGCCGCAATTGCTGGCGCAGGCGCAGTCCTTCTCCTGACGCGGTCAGGCTGTTCAAACCTGATTTGAACGCGTGGGCGGGAGACCCGCCCACCCTACGTATGTATCTATTTCTACTGGCGTCAGCGTAGCGCTTCCTGTAGGGTGGGCGGGTTTCCGCCCACGCGGTCAACCAGCGCGTGATCGGACGGGACGCATACATACAACAACTGTCCACGAGACGCCCCATGAAAAAACTCGCTCTGCCCCTCCTGCTCGGTCTCGCAGCCGCAGCAGTCCTGCCTTCCCACGCCGCCGCACCGACCACCACCAGCAAATCCACCGTCTTCGACCGCAAGGCCTACAGCATCGAACATAAAAAATTCGTGCTCCCGAACGGCCTGACCCTGCTGGTCCACACCGACCACAGCGTGCCGGTGGTAGGCGTGAACATGTGGTACCACGTCGGTTCGCGCAACGAAAAGCGCGGCAAGACCGGCTTCGCCCACCTGTTCGAACACTTCTTCTTCAACGGTTCCGAAAACTATCCGCACGGCTTCCGCGAGGCGATGGACGACCTCGGCGCTAACAACCGCAACGGCACCACCAACACCGACCGCACCAACTTCTTCGAAGACGTGCCGGTGTCGGCGCTGGAGCGCACCCTGTATCTCGAATCGGACCGCATGGGCTTCCTCGGCAACTACATTTCGAAAGAGATGCTCGAGCGCGAGCGCGGCGTGGTGCAGAACGAGAAGCGCCAGGGCGAAAACCAGCCCTACGGGCGCGTGTGGCAGGAAATCGGCGCCAAGATGTACCCGTATTCCCACCCGTACTCGTGGTCGACCATCGGCAGCATGGAGGACCTGCAGGCCGCGTCGCTGGACGACATCAAGGAGTGGTACCGCACCTATTACGGCCCGAACAACGCGGTGATCTCGCTGGCCGGCGACATCACGCCGGAGCGCGCCTATGAGCTGGTCAACAAGTACTTCGGCGCGATCCCGCCGGGTCCGGCGCTGCCGCGTACCGAAAAATGGATCCCGCAACTGGACCGCAACATCCGCGACGAGATGGAAGACCAGGTGCCGCAGGTCCGCATCTACCGCGCCTGGCACGTGTCGACCTGGAAGGACGCCGACACCGCGCGCCTGAACCTGCTGGCCGGCGTGCTGGCCGGCTCGAAGAGCGCGCGCCTGACCAAGCGCCTGGTGTACGACAAGGGCTGGGCCACCAGCGTCTCGGCCGGCGTCAACGATGCGGAACTGGGCGGCACCTTCAACCTGATCGCCACCGTCAAGCCGGGCGTCGATCCCCTCGAGGTCGAACGCGAGATGGACCGCATCCTGGCAGAGCTGCTGGACAAGGGCCCGCTTGATGCGGAACTGAAACGCGTGAAGACCAGCGACCTGGCCGACTTCTCGCGCAGCCTGGAGCGCCTGGGCGGCTTTGGCGGCCGCTCCGACGTGCTGGCCGAGAGCATGACCTACGGCGGCAAGCCGGACGCCTACCTCGACCGCCTCGAGACCTTCGCCACCAGCAGCGCGCAAGACGTCAAGGCAGCCGCCAACCGCTGGCTGCGCGCCAACCACTACACCATGACGGTGCGCCCGGCGCCCAAGCTGGCCGCCGCCAAGTCGACCATCGACCGCAAGGTCCTCCCGAGCCTGGGCGATGCGCCCGACGTCAAGTTCCCGGCGCTGCAGCGCGCCCAGCTCAAGAACGGCCTCAAGGTGGTGCTGCTGGAGCGCCATTCCGCCCCGATCTTCAACGTCTCGCTGGCGATCGATGCCGGCGCCGCATCCGACAGCAGCGCGAAAGCCGGCGCCGCCTCGCTGGCGCTCGACCTGCTGGACAAGGGAACCAAGACCCGCGACGCCTTTGCGCTGTCGGACGCGCTGGAAAACCTGGGCGCGCGCATGTCCACCGGCACCGGCCAGGACATGTCCTACGTGCGCCTGCAGGGCACCAGCGCCAACCTGGCGCCCTCGCTCGCGCTGATGGCGGAAGCCGCGCTCACCCCGAGCTTCCCGCAGGACCAGTTCGCGCTGTCGAAGAGCCGCCGCATCGCCGTCATCGGCCAGGAGAAGGCCCAGCCGAACAGCCTGGCGCTGCGCCTGGTGCCCTCGGTGCTGTACGGCGCCGAGCACGCCTACGGCAAGCCGGCCACCGGCTACGAAGGCAGCGTGCAGGCCTTGAATCGCGACGACCTGGCCGCATGGCATGCCACCTGGTTCAAGCCCGGCAGCGCCACCATCATGGTCGCCGGCGACACCACCATGGACAAGCTGCTGCCGGCACTCGAAGCGAGCTTCGGCAAGTGGCAGCAGGGCCAGGCCCCGGCCAAGAAGATGAGCAGCGTGCCGCCGACCCAGGGCAAGCGCCTGATCCTGGTCGACAAGCCGGATGCGCCGCAATCGACCATCGTCGCGACCCACGTGTCGCAGGCCTACGGCCAGCCTGAAGACCTGGCGATGGAACCGGTGATGGCCAACTTCGGCGGCATCGCGACCTCGCGCCTGAACCGCAACCTGCGTCTCGACAAGCACTGGAGCTACGGCACCCAGGCGCGCCTGTCCGAAGTGCGCGGCCAGCGTCCCTTCATCGTGATCGCGCCGGTGCAGACCGACAAGACGATCGAGGCGATGCGCGAAGTCCAGAAAGAGCTGCGCGGCGTGGCCGGCGAACGTCCGCTGGTGGGCACCGAGTACGACAGCATCATGCGCAACGTGACGGCGCGCCTGCCGGGCCGTTTCAGCACGCTCGATGCGCTGGAATCGGCCGGCCTGTCGGCGGTGAACCTGGGCCTGGCGGACGACTACTGGAGCAAGTACGCGGCCAACGTGCGCGCGCTCACCCCGCAGCAGCTGGGCGCGGCATCATCCAAGTTCATCAAGCCGGACGAGGTGGTGTGGATGGTGATCGGCGACCTGCGCAAGATCGAGGCGGGCGTGCGCTCGCTCGGCTGGGGCGAGGTGAGCGTGGTGGATGCGGACGGCAAGCCGCTGCGCTGATCTGAACTTGTTGTAAGGGAAAGCCCGGTCCGATGACCGGGCTTTTTTTCGTTCTGTCCCTGCTTTGAACCGGAAAGCGTGGCGCACCGTTGACCCCGTTCGCCCTGTGCTTGCGCCGCGATAGTATACTGTATGCCCATACAGTTCAGCCATCGCGATGGAACTTACCGACAAGCTCGAAATCCTGGCCGACGCCGCGAAATACGACGCGTCCTGCGCCAGCAGTGGCGCACCGAAACGTTCGTCCGAAGACAAGGACGGCTTCGGCGCCACCACCGGCATGGGCATCTGCCACAGCTACACGCCGGACGGCCGCTGCGTCTCGCTGCTCAAGATCCTGCTCACTAACTTCTGCATCTACGACTGCCAGTACTGCATCAACCGCCGCACGTCCAACGTGCCGCGCGCCCGCTTCTCGGTCGAGGAAGTGGTCAAGCTGACCCATGACTTCTACGTCCGCAACTACATCGACGGCCTGTTCCTCAGTTCGGGCATCATCCAGTCGGCCGACTACACCATGGAGCAGCTGGTTGCCGTGGCGCGCCAGCTGCGCGAAGTGCACAAGTTCCGCGGCTACATCCATCTCAAGACCATTCCCGACGCCGACCCGCTGCTCATCGAGGAAGCGGGGCGCTGGGCCGACCGCCTGTCCGTCAACATCGAGCTGCCGACCCACGACAGCGTGACCCGCCTCGCGCCCGAGAAGAACGTCCACACCATCAAGCTGGCGATGGGCTCGATCCGCCGCAAGCTGGACGAAAAGGCCGAAGAACCGAAGGCGCCGAACTTCGCGCCGGCAGGGCAGAGCACCCAGATGATCGTCGGCGCCGACGCCAGCGACGACCACACCATCCTGAATACCGCCGAGACGCTCTACGGCAGCTACAAGCTCAAGCGCGTGTACTACTCGGCCTTCAGCCCGATCCCGCAAAGTCCCAAGAGCGTGCCGGCCGCGCCCCCGCCGCTGCTGCGCGAGCACCGCCTGTACCAGGCCGACTTCCTGCTGCGCGGCTACGGCTTCACGGCGGGCGAACTGATGCCGCAGTCGGGCAACCTGGCGCTCGACGTCGACCCCAAGCTGGGCTGGGCCCTCAGCAACCGCGAGCACTTCCCGATGGACCTGAACCGCGCTGACGAGACCATGATCGCGCGTGTGCCTGGCATCGGGATCCGCAACGCCAAGCGCATCGTGGAGCTGCGCCGCATCCGCCGCATCCGCTGGGAAGACCTGTCGCGCCTGCGCTGCAGCATGAAAAAACTGGCGCCTTTCATCGTCACGGCCGACTACAAGCCGGCGCAAGGCGCGGCCAGTTCCCACCTCCTCAGGCGCCACCTGGCCGACGCGCCCGAGCAGATGAACCTGTGGCCGGAACTGCAGGCCGCATGAAGCCTGCCACCACCCTGGGCATCGCTGTCACCGGCGGCCGGGCGCTGGTGGTGAACGACTTCGCCGAATGGCGCGAGGCGGCGCGCGAGCTCTTGACTGCGGGCGTGCCGCCGGAAGCGGCGAACTGGGGCAGCCTGGAAGGCGGCGACCTGTTCTCGGGTGCGCCTGCCGCCGAGCGGCCGGACGATAATGCGGGCATCCCATTAGATACCGCGCAGTCGCCGAAACCAAAGCTGCCAGCTGCGCCGCGCCTGCCGCGATCCCTGCTGGAGATGCTGCAGCAGGCCGCCTGCTTCCGGGCCCCGGACCGCTGGGCTTTTCTCTACCGCGTGCTGTGGCGCTGGACGCAGGGCGAGCACGATGTGCAGTCGCCCGCCGACCCGGACGGCGCGCGCCTGCATGGCATGGTCAAGGCGGTGCGCCGCGAGGAGCACGACATGCATGCCTACATCCGATTCCGCGAGCGCCCGGAACACGCCGGTCCGCCGCGCTTCGTCGCCTGGTTCGAGCCGCGCCATGACGTGCTGCCGCAGGTTGCCCAGCACTTCGTGGCCCGCATGGGCAAGGTGAGCTGGATGATCGCCACGCCCGACGCCAGCGTGCTGTGGGATGGCGCCACCTTGCACAACACCGGCCCCCTGATGTCGAGCGCCGCCGATCTTGACGACCAGGGCGAAGCGCTCTGGCTCACCTACTACCGCAGCATCTTCAACCCGGCTCGCGTCAACGCCCAGCTGATGCAGAGCCACATCCCCTCGCGCTTCTGGAAGAACCTGCCCGAAGGCGCGATCGTGCCTTCCCTGGTGAGCCAGGCCGAACTCGGAGCGCGCAAGATCGGACAGGTACAGGCGGTCGGCCGGCGCAGCGGTGCGACCATCCCGATCAGCGCCGAAGCGGCGCAGCCGGACCGCGAGCAGCCCTCCAAGCTGGACGAATGCCGGCGCTGCGACCTGTGGCAGTACGCCACCCAGGCCGTGGGCGGCGAGGGCTCGAAACGTTCGCCGATCATGATCGTGGGCGAGCAGCCGGGCGACCAGGAAGACCTGGGCGGCAAGCCCTTCGTCGGCCCGGCCGGCAAGCTGCTCGACCGCGTGTTCGCAGAAGCCGAGGTCGACCGCAAGGCCATCTACCTCACCAACGCCGTCAAGCACTTCAAGTGGGAGCCGAAAGGCAAGCGCCGCATCCACAAGACCCCGGCCCAGCGCGAGGTCGAGGCTTGCCATTACTGGCTGGAGAAGGAACTGGCGGCGGTCAAGCCGAAGGTGATCGTCGCCATGGGCTCCACCGCGCTGAAGTCCGTCATGCGCAAGGGCACCGTCACGCTCAAGGACTTCCTCGGGAAGCCGGTGCGCGTGGACGGCTGCTGGGTGGTGACGATCTACCACCCCTCCTACGTGCTGCGGGTGCCGGACGAAGCGTCCAAGCACGAAGCCTTCTCCGTCATGGTCAAGGGATTGAAGCTGGCGCACGAACTCCTGGACCGGCCCGATGTACCGGAGCCCGACGAAATTTGATGGATTTGCCGTTTGTTGCGCCGACGACGCACGATGGTAAAAATTGTCTTATCGAAGTCTTCACAATTTTGTGAATATTCACATTCTTCTCTTAGAATTTCCGTACGGCATTAATTGCTGAGCGGTGGGGAAGGCTTGAGTCTCCGCCGGATTTCGACGAGACCACCATGAATTCCCTGATTTCCCGGCTGCTGCCGGTTTGCCTGCTGGCTGCCGCGCCAGCCCTCCACGCCGAGGACAGCAAGGCCGCCCCGGGCGCGCTGTCCCTGACGCCCACCCTCTCGTTCACCTCGCAGTACGTGTCGCGCGGTATGCGCCAGACCTGGGGCCGGCCCGCGCTGCAGGCCGGCCTTGACGTGACCCACCCGAGTGGCTGGTCCTTCGGCACCTGGACCTCGACCGTGAGCGATCGCTTCATCGAGGGCGGCCGCGTCGAATGGGACCTGTACGGCGGCTACGCCGGCACGCTCGGGCCGCTCGGCTACAGCCTCTCGCTGGTGCACTACCGCTATCCGGGCGCCCGCATCCAGGCCACCAACACCCGCTACGACTACACCGAACTGGTGCCCGGCCTGAGCTTCCAGTCCTTGTACCTGAGGTACTACCGCACCGTGTCGCGCGACTTCTTCGGCATCACGGATGCACGCGACACCGGCTACCTGGACCTCGGCGTCAACCATGAACTGGGCGGCGGCTACACGCTCAACCTGCATCTGGGCGACGGCCGCGTCGCCGGCGCCGGCAATGCGGCCTGGGACTGGCGCGACGCCAAGGCGGGCGCTACCAAAACCTTCGACGGCGGCTGGAGCATCGCCGCTGCCTACACCCGCGCCTGGGGCGCCACCGACGCTTACGACCGCTACACCACGGGCGTGCCGCGCGCCGACGGACAGCCGGCGATATCCAATCCCGCCAAGGGCACGTTCGCCGTGAGCGTCGCCCGCAGCTTCTGAGAACCGAGAGAGAAACCATGAACAAGCAAGCAAAGGCAAGCGATGCACAGCATGGCGCGCGCCGTTTTTCCCTGTCCCTGAGCGCCAAGATCTGCGTCACCGCCACCGTGCTGGTGATCGCCAGCATGGGCGTGACCTCGGCCTTCATCGCCGTCAAGAACAGCGAGAGCGCCGAGGAGGCCGCGATGCGCGAAGCGCGTACGCTGACGCTGGAAGCATCGGCCCTGCTCAAGAGCCGGATCGCGGCCAACCTGTCCACCATCCAGAGCGTGGCCAGCTCGCTGGCGGCGACGCAGGGCGCCGGCCAGGCCTTGAGCCGCGAGCAGGTCGGCGCGGTCGTGCGCGCCGCCCTGGCGGGTTCGGAAGACTTGATCGGCAGCTCGGCAGCTTACGAGCCGCAGGCGCTGGACGGCCGGGACGCGGAATTCGCCGGCCAGCAGCCCATGTACGACGCCACCGGCCGCTACATGCCTTACTGGAACCGCGGCGCGGACGGCAAGATCAAGGTCGAGCCCATCGTCTTCGTCACCACCCCGGGCGGCAACGACTGGTACGACGTGCCGAAGGCCACCGGCCGCTCGCACTTCACCGAGCCCTACCTGTACCCGATCAACGGCAAGGACGTCGCGATCGCCTCGCTGGCAGCGCCGATCATGGTGGACGGCCAGTTCAAGGGATCGGTCACCGGCGACTTCCCGCTGTCCACACTCGGCATGATGCTGCGCGAGATGCACGTCATCGACCAGGGCACGCTGGCCCTGATCTCGAACCGCGGCCTGTACGCCAGCAACAAGAACCACGCCCTCAACGGCAAGAAGGCGGACGACCTGCCGCCCGCCGCGCTCGAAGCGGTCAAGCAGGGCAAGGCCTACGAGTACATCGACGACCAGGACGTGGTGCACGTGCTGCAGCCGCTCCAGATCAACAAGGACATCGCGCCCTGGGCGATCTCGCTGGCCTTCCCGCGCAGCGTGGCGACCGCGCCAGCGCGCGAGCTGGCCGGCTACGCGGCCCTGGTTTCGGTGCTGTGCGCCGCTCTGGCGGTGATGGTGATGGTCACCGTGCAGCGCCGCCTGACCCGTCCGCTGCGCGTGCTGGCCGCGACCATGACCGATCTGTCCTCGGGCAATGCCGACCTCGGCGCCCGCCTGGCGGTGCGCGGCAACGACGAACTGGCACAGATCGCACGCGGCTTCAACGGCTTCATCGCCAAGATCCAGGACGTGCTGCTGCAGGTGCGCACCAGCTCGGACGCGGTCGCCACCGCCTCAAGCGAAATCCGCCAGGGTAACGCCGACCTGTCGGTGCGTACCGAACAGCAGGCCGGCGCGCTGGAGGAAACTGCCGCGTCGATGGAAGAGCTGAACAGCACCGTCAAGCAGAACGCGGACAACGCGCGCCAGGCCAACCAGCTGGCCGGGTCGGCCAGCGAGACCGCCGTGCGCGGCGGCGAGGTGGTGGCCCAGGTGGTCGACACCATGGCATCGATCAGCGACGCGTCGAAGAAGGTGGTGGACATCATCGGCGTCATCGACGGCATCGCCTTCCAGACCAACATCCTGGCGCTGAACGCCGCGGTGGAAGCGGCGCGTGCCGGCGAGCAGGGCCGCGGCTTCGCGGTGGTGGCCACCGAGGTGCGCAACCTGGCGCAGCGCAGCGCTGCCGCCGCCAAGGAGATCAAGGTCCTGATCGGCGACTCGGTCGACAAGGTCAGCATGGGCACCATGCTGGTCGAGGACGCCGGCAAGACGATGGACGAAGTCGTGGCCAGTGTGCGCCGCGTGAGCGACATCGTGGCCGAGATCAGCGCCGCCAGCGCGGAGCAGAGCAGCGGCATCGGCCAGGTCAACCAGGCCATCGTGCAGATGGACGGCGTGACCCAGCAGAACGCGGCCCTGGTCGAGGAAGCGGCGGCCGCCGCGGAAAGCCTGCAGCAGCAGGCCGCGACCCTGGTCGAGCTGGTGGGCGCGTTCAAGCTCGATGGCGACGGCGGCGCTTCGGTGCCGGCACGCCGCGGCGTGACGGCTTCGACGCCGGCATTGCTGGCCATGCGGACGGCATGAAATTGCGCCGGGCCCGGACGCTTAAGTCGGGGCTCATATTGCAGAGCTAAGCTTGACGGACAACCAACAACAAGGGTGTCCTGATGTTCAAACTTGCGATCCTTCCGCTGTGCCTGGCCTTGTGCGCAGGGCCTGCTTCAGCCCAGACCATCGATGCGGGCGCGCCGCCGGCGGCGGCCTCCGCTTCCACCGACAGCGCGCCTGGCGCGCCCGAACAGATCCTGGTGGTCGGCCAGAAGCCCGGCCCCGGCATGTGGAAGGTGAGCAAGGACGGCCACGTGCTGTGGATCTTCGGCACCTATTCGCCGCTGCCGGTCAAGATGGACTGGCGCTCGCACGAAGTCGACGCCGTCATTGGCCGCTCGCAGGAATACCTGCCGCCGCCGATGAGCAAGCTCGAACTGTCCTACTTCCAGACCGCGCTGGCGCTGCCTTCGCTCATCGGCGTCAACAAGAACCCGGACGGCGCCACCCTGCGCGACGTGCTGCCGCCCGAGGTCTACGCGCGCTGGCTGCCGCTCAAGGAAAAGTATCTGCCCAAGGGCGACGAACGCGAGCGGCCGATCATCGTGGCCAACCGCCTGTTCGGCGCCGCGATGAACAAGGCGGGCCTGACCTCGAGCACCGACGTGCGCAAGCAGGTCGAGAAGATCGTCGACCAGAAGAAGCTCAAGGTAACCCGCACGACCCTCGAGCTGAAGGTCGACAATCCGCGCGAGGTGATCAAGGAATTCAAGAAGTCGCCGCTCGACGACCTGGCCTGCTTCTCCGCCACCCTGGCGCGCCTGGAAACCGACATCGATGCGATGCGGCTGCGCGCCAATGCCTGGGCCAAGGGCGACATCGAGGGCATCCGCAAGCTCGACTTCGTCGATCACCAGGAGAGCTGCAGCAACGTGATCCGCAACAGCGCGGTCCTGCGCGAGCATCCCGCCTTCCAGGGGGCCGAAGGAAAGCTGCGCGCCCTATGGCTTGGCAACGCCGAAGCGGCGCTGGCGAGGAATGGCTCGACCTTCGCGATGCTGAGCATGAAGGACATCCTCGATCCGAAGGGCCTGGTGGCGGCGCTGGCGGCGAAAGGCTATAAGGTCGAGCAGCCCGAGTGACGTTGATCCGGTGTCGAAAAACTTTACAGCAGCGCCGGGTTGCTGCGACGCCGAATAGATGGCGTCAGCTAAACCTTTGTTTCTAAAGTTTAATTTCTTACGATAAATTTCTGGCATGTTAGTTGCTTGAATCTCCACAAAATTTACTTTTGGGAATTCCATGAAAATCGTATCGCGTTTGGGCATGAGCCTGCTGCTGGCCGGCGTCTCGGCATTCGCCGCCGCCGCACCTGTGGTCCCGGATTATTCGACCTTTGGACCGCTGCCGCAGGCCACCTATGGCGGCTCGGGCATTCCGAACAACCCTTCGGCCATCACGGTGCGCGAAGGATTCACCCTGGGCCTGACGGCGCACCAGCGTTTCAGCGGTCCGAATCTGGGCAACGATGGTTCCGGTACCTTCTTCGCGAACCTGGGCACCACCAGTTCGCCTTCCGGTCTGCAGGGTTCGACCTGGAACGTGGGCTATTACATCAAGGTCGACCAAGACTCGATCGCCGATAGCGGCCTGAGCTTCAAGCTGCTGTACGACTTCGATACCGGCATGGATACCGACGAGGCGCAACTGGGCGTCCTGAACCTCAGCGCGATCTTCCCGTTTGGCGCCGGCGGTTCTGCAGCGGATGTCAAGCAGGATTCCCAGAACCTGCTGTTCGGCTACCTGGCCGTGCCTTCGTTCTTCGTAACGCCGCCACCGGGCGCCTTCGACCCGAACGCGAGCGGCCAGTACAGCTTTGCCCTAATCGCCTATAACGGCCAAGGCGACGAACTGGGCCGCAGCGCCATCAATGTGCAAGTTCGCAACCTGCAAGCCGATGTGCCGGAACCGGGTGTGTTCGCGCTGCTGGGTCTCGGCGCCGCCGGCCTGGCTGCTGCACGCCGCCGCAAGCAGCAGGCCTGAGTCATCGCTTAAGTTGTCAAGCATGCGTGGACCCGCGTAGAATGCGGGGCACGCGGGTGTAGCTCAATGGTAGAGCAGAAGCTTCCCAAGCTTACGACGAGGGTTCGATTCCCTTCACCCGCTCCAGTCTTCAGGACGCCGCCGCCGACAAGGCCAGCTTGTCGCGCACGGCAGCCAGGTAAGTCCGGCTGACCGGCACTTCCCCTCCATTCCTCAGTACCACCACCGTCCGTCCGCCATCACGCCGCAGCGCTTCGCCTGCGCCATGCGCCACCCACCAGCTCCGGTGCACCTGCATGCCTGCCGCATTGCCGAGCTCGTCCAGCGCATCGGACAGGCGCATCAGGATCAGGTCTGATCCTGATGCCGTCACGACGCGCAGGTAGTGGTCCTCGGCGCCGAGCGCGAGCAGGTCTTGTCCCAGGTGTGCCGGAAGGCGCCTGAAGAAGGGCGCAAGCGGGCTCGCGTTAGCGGCGGGCGCCGGCGTTTCCGGCAAGGTCGCGACCGTGTCCGCAGGCACGCGCCGTAGCAGCAGGGCGGACAGCGAAGGCTGCAGCCGCGTCAAAAACAGGAACATCACCAGCTGGACCAGCGCCACGGTGCCGAACAGGCTCGGGAACACCGACAAGGGCAGCGGATGTGCGCGCGTCAGCGACTCGACCCAGGCCACCGCCAGCGTGGTCGGCACGCTCGATACCAGCGTCACCGTCGTCAAGACCCAGCGATGGCGCAGGCCGGACCGCACGGCCGTCACGGCATGCGCTGCCAGCAGGATGTTCAGGTAGCCGACCAGCACCAGCCCGATCCAGTAGGCATAGCGCACCGGCACGCTCAGGTCGGTGTAGGTGCCAAAGGGGCCGAGCACCGCGAAGCACAGCGCCAGGCCCAAAACGCTCGCCAACTGCGTGAGCAGCAGGGACGGATTCATTTCACGCTTCGTGAACTGCATGGGTAGGCGACTGGCGAAAAAGGGATGTCGATCGGCGAAACCACGCTGGCCGGCTGCTGGCGTGGTCAATACAGTGGCCATTCTAACCGCAAGCACCTGGCCTGCCGAGGCCTTGGTCTCGCGCTTCCCATCGATCAACTGGAGAATCCATGAAACGCCTTTTCACCATGCATACCTGTGCCATCGTCCTGCTGTCCGCCGTCTCCCTGGGCGCCGGCGCGGCGGACGGCGCGTCCCAGCCAATCGCGACGTCCACCGTATCGAGCCAGCTCGCCGCAACCATGAGCGCCCTTGCCGACCGCAGCGACGAGGTCTGGAACCGGCGCGACGCGGCCGGCATGACTGCGCTGTATGCGCCGGACGCCACCACGACCATCGGCAGCCCGATCCGGCTCAAGGGCCAGGCCGAGATCCTGGCCCACTTCACCAAGTCCTTCGCCAGCCTGCCGGAAGGGATGACCCACCGCACCGTCGTCAAGCGCATCGAGACCGTTGGCGACCTGCTGGCCATCGACAGCGCGGTGTCGATCGAGGTGCCGGACGGCGCGCAGGGCAAGCGCGTGGTGCGCGAGTTCTTTACCTTCGCGCTGGTGCGCCCAAAAGCGGGTGGCTGGGAATTCGTCGCGGTGCGCGCGACGCCTCTGGGCGCGGCGCCGCGCGCCAACGGATAAGCGAGCGCGGTATGCTCGCTCCCTGTCCGACCACCGACAAGGAGCGCCCGCATGTCCCTTGTTTCCCGATCGCGCCGCCGCCTGCTCGCGTCCTTGCTGGCCCTGCCGGCTTTTGCCCATGCCCAGGGCCGCCCGGCGCTGCTCACCCGCGCCATCCCTTCATCCGGCGAGCAGTTGCCGCTGGTAGGGCTGGGCAGTTGGATCACCTTCAACGTCGGCCGCGATGCCGCCGCGCGCGCCGAGTGTGCGGCTGTGATGCGCCAGTTCTTTGCGAGTGGTGGACGACTCATCGATTCGTCGCCGATGTATGGCTCGGCCCAGGACGTGATCGGCGAAGCCGTCGCGAAACTCAAGCCGGCGCAGCTGTTCTCGGCCGACAAGGTGTGGATCGGCGAAGGCGCCCAGGGCCCGGCCCAGGCCGAGACCTCGCGCCGCCTGTGGAGGATTCCCCGCTTCGACCTGCTGCAGGTGCACAACCTGCTCGCCTGGGAAGCCCACTTGCCCATGCTGCTGCGGATGAAGCGCGAAGGCCGGCTGCGCTACGTCGGCATCACCACTTCCGAAGGGCGGCGCCATGGCGAGATCGAGAAAATCATGGCCAGCCAGCCGATCGACTTCGTGCAGGTCTCGTACAACCCGCTCGACCGCGAGGTGGAGCAGCGCATCCTGCCGCTGGCGCGCGAGCGGCGCATCGGCGTGATCGTCAACCGGCCGTTCCGCCAGGGCGACCTGACCCAGGCCTTGCAGGGCAAGCGCCTGCCCGGCTGGGCCGCGGAGATCGGCTGTACCAGCTGGGCCCAGGCCCTGCTCAAGTTCATCGTCGCGCACCCGGCTGTGACCTGCGCGATCCCCGCCACCTCCAGCGTCGCCCACGTGCGCGAGAACATGCTGGCGTCCACCGGAGCGCTGCCGGACGAAGCGCTGCGCCGCCGCATCGCCCAGGACGTCGAAAGGCTGGCATGAGCGAGTGGTGGACGTATTCGCTGTCGGACTTCCTGATGTTCTCGGCGCGGACCTACTATCGCCAGTTCGCACTGATGAACCGCGAGTGGTGGCCGCTGCACCTGCTGGCGTTCGCCGCGGGCATCGCGCTGCTGGTCTGCATGCGGCGCGCGGGCGGCGCGCGGATCGGTTTCGCCCTGCTCGCCGTAGCCTGGGCGTGGACGGGCTGGGCCTATCACCTGCAGCGCTACGCCGACATCAACACCGGTGCGCCGTATTTCGCGGCCGGCTTCTTCCTGCAGGCGGCCCTGCTGGCCTGGATGGCGCAGCGGCCACAGGCGCCGGTTGACCATCGCGGACATGTGGCGCTGGTACTGCTCGTCGTGGCGCTGGCTTATCCTGCGCTGGCGCCGCTGAACGGCCGCGCCCTGGAGCAGGCCGAGATGTTCGGCTTCGCACCCGATCCCACCGCCGTGGCCACGCTGGCCGCCTTGCTAGCCTGGCGCGCGCGGTGGCCGCTGTGGGTGATTCCCTTGCTGTGGTGTGGCGCCAGCAGCGCGACCCAGCACGAGCTGCACGCCGCCCAGGCCTGGCTTCCCGCAGTCCTGGCCCTGCTGGCGCTGGGATGGCGGTTCAGGCGCTGAGCAGGTCGCCCGAGCGGAAGGATTCGGTGCCGGCGATTTTGCAGACGTGCATGCCGCGCAGCAGGTGGCGGTGCGCGGTGCTAGCGAACAGCAGCCCGGGGTGTTCGGCCGACAGGGTCGTCACCTGGCCGCTGACCGGGTTGACGATGTCCGCCACCGGCTCGCCCGCTTCGACCAGCTCGCCCAGGCGCTTGTGGAACACCAGCACGCCCGCATGCGGCGCCGACAGCGGCTCGACCGCGTTCAGCGGCGTGGCGCGGCATGGCGTTTCCGGCAGCGGCTCGAGAGGGATGTCGAGCACGCCCGAATGGCCTAGGTATTGCAGCAGGGCGGCGGCATCCAGCCGCGCGTAGTCGTAGCGCACGTCGTTCTCGCCGCGCAGCTCGACCGTGACGGCGGCGCAGGCCGGCGGGATGGCGGCGCCTTCGAAATGGTCCGCCAGGTCCCACCACAGGCGGCTGCAGGCTTCATCGAACGCTTCGCCACCGGAGGCCTTGGCCACCAGCAGCACGCGCGCGCCCAGCAGGGCGGTCAGCGGCGCCACGGTCTCGACCAGCGGGGTGCCGGTGTACATGTGCATCAGCGCCTCGTTATCGCAGTGCAGGTCGAGCACGATGTCGGCGTCGATCGCCAGCGACAGCAGGGTTTTCTTGAGCGTCTCGGTGTCGTCCTTGGGTTCCCAGGTGGCGACGTGGCGGCGCGCTTCTTCCCGGATCAGGGCGACGTTGGCATCGATGTCGCTGCCGAGCCGGCCCTCGAGCGACTTTTTCAGCTCGTCGGCGACGTGCTTGTAGGCGCGGTTGAAGTTGGTGCCGGACTTGAGGTCGTAGCGGCCGAACGGCGTGCCGTGCACGACCTGGGAAAGCCCGATCGGGTTGGCCGCCGGCACCAGGATGACTTCGCCCTTGACGCGGCCTTCCGCATCCAGGCGCTCCAGCTCCTGGCGCAGCACGTGCGCCACCAGCATGGCCGGCACCTCGTCGGCGTGGACGGCGGCCTGGATGTAGACCTTCTTGCCGCTGCCCGGGCTGCCATAGTGGAATGAGGTCAGCTGGGCGGTGGCGACGTTCTCGTCGACGGCAATCGGGTGTTTCAAGGAATGCATGGGAAGAGGCTCCGGTACGCGGCAGTGGCGAAAACACGATTATGCGCGAATCCGCCGCCCGGCTTCGCACGCCCTGCCTGGGCTATAATGACAGCCGTTTTTCCCTCACTACCATCCCCATGTCTGAAGAAAAGCCTACCAACGGCCCGGCGCGTTCCATGCTGTACGATCCGACCGAACACCGCATCCGCAGCTTCGTCACGCGGGCCGGGCGGCTGTCGACCGCCCAGGCGCGCGCGCTCGAGGAGCTCGGTCCCAAGTATCTGGTCGAGTACAAGAAGGAGACCCTCGACCTGGAGCAGGCTTTTGGGCGCAGGGCGCCGGTCGTCCTGGAAATCGGTTTCGGCATGGGCGACACCACCGCGCACATCGCGCGCCTGATGCCGGAGAAGGATTTCATCGGCGTCGAAGTGCACACGCCGGGCGTGGGCAGCCTGCTCAAGCAGATCGGCGAGCAGGGCATCGAGAACCTGCGCCTGATCCAGCACGACGTGGTCGAGGTGCTGAACCACATGATCGCGGACGGTTCGCTGGCCGGCGTGCACGTGTTCTTCCCGGACCCGTGGCACAAGGCGCGCCACAACAAGCGCCGCCTGATCCAGAGCCCGTTCGTGAAGGTCCTGTGCGACAAGCTGGCGCCGGGCGGCTACCTCCACTGCGCCACCGACTGGGAAGACTACGCAGTGCAGATGCTGGAAGTGCTCGGCAACGAGCCACAGCTGCAGAACACGGCCGAAGGCTACGCGCCGCAGCCGGCATACCGGCCGCTGACCAAGTTCGAGAACCGTGGCCTGAAACTGGGCCACGGGGTCTGGGACCTGGTGTTCACCAAGAAGTAAAGCAGGCGCGCCACACGGCGCGCTTTTTTTATGCCTTGTGCGAACGGCGCGCGTACAGGCCGAAATACACGATCACGGCGTAGCACAGCGCCGGCACGATCAGCGACATCTTGAGGCCGGCGGCATCGGCCGCGAAGCCGGTGATGAGCGGCACCACGGCGCCGCCGACGATCGCGACGCAGATCACGCCCGAGCCTTCCGCCGCGCGCTTGCCCAGGCCTTCGCAGGCGAGCGTGAAGATGGTCGGGAACATGATCGAGTTGAACAGGCCGATGGCCAGCAGCGACCAGCCGGAGACCGCGCCGGTGGTGTTGGCGGACACCAGCAGCAGCGCGATCGTCACTGCCGCCGCACAGGCGAGCACCTTACCCGGCGAGAACAGGCGCAGCAGCGCCGCGCCGATGAAGCGGCCCACCATCGCGCCGCCCCAGTACAGCGGCACGTGCTTGCCCGCTTCTTCCGCACCCATCCCCAGCACGCTCGACTCCATCAGGTAGTTGACGATGATCGAGCCGATCGCCACCTCGGCGCCGACGTACAGGAAGATGCACAGCGCGCCAAGCGCGAAGCGCGGCTGCTTGAGCAGGTCGAAGGCGTGCAGGATGTTCTCCGACGGCGCCGCCGTTTCCACCAGCTTGCGGCGGTTCATCCACACCGCGCCGCCCAGCAGCGCCAGCGCGATCGCCAGGCCGATGTAGGTGTTCACCACGACCCGGGTTTCTTCCTGGCGGTAGGCGTCGAGCGCCGCGCCGCTCAAGGTGGACACGTCGACCGTCGCCAGCGAACCGAGAATCAGGATCGCGCCCACGTAAGGGAACACGGTGGTGCCGAGCGAATTGAAGGCCTGAGCGAAGGTCAGGCGGCTGGACGCCGTCTGCGGCTTGCCCAGCATCGAGATCAGGGGATTGGCCACCACCTGCACGATGGTGATGCCCGAGGCCAGCACAAACAGGGCCAGCAGGAAGGTGACGAACACGCCCGAGTAGGAGGCCGGGATGAACAGCAGGCAGCCTGCCGCCATCGTCAGCAGGCCCACCACGGCCGAGCGCATATAGCCGATGCGCTGGACGATGCTTGCTGCCGGGATCGAGACGAAGAAGTAGGCGGCGAAGAATGCCGACTGCACCAGCATCGCCTGGGCATAGCTGAGCGTGAACAGGTCCTTCAGTTTGGGGATGATGACGTCGTTCAGGCTGGTGATGCCGCCGAAGACGAAGAACAGCGCAAAGACGAAGGTTTGCAGGCTGGCGGCATTTTGCGGGACGACAGCTTCTGCGCCGTCCTTACTGGGTGCTGCGGTGGTGCTGGTGGGAGTGGGGATGGCCATGTGGTGTCTCAGGGTTGAACAGACTTAACCCTAGACACTACATCATCTCGTTGATGATGGCGACAATTTCGTCGCCGTAGGAGACCAGCTTCTTCTCGCCCACGCCGGAGACGCCGCGCAACGCGTCCAGCGAGCCCGGTTTGACCTTGGCGATTTCGCGCAGGGTCGCATCCTGGAACACGACATAGGCCGGCACCCCGTGCTCGCGCGCGGTGCCCATGCGCCAGGTGCGCAGGCGCTCGAAGATCTGCTGCTCGGAGCGCGACAGTTCCAGTTCCTCGTAGCCGCTGCTGCGCGAGGAAGACGGCCGTTTGGCCTTGACCGGTTTCTGGTACTGGCGCAGCTGCACCTTCTGCTCGCCCTTGAGCACCGGGCGCGCGGCGTCGGTCAGCTTGAGCGAACTGAAGGCGTCGTGGTCGACGGTGACGAAGCCGAGCGCGATCGCCTGGCGTACGATGGCGCGCCATTCCTGCTCGGAGCGGTCGGCGCCGACGCCGTAGACGGTGAGTTTGTCGTGGTGCCACTGGCTGATGCGCTCCGTCTGCGCGCCGCGCAGCACGTCGATCACGTGGCCGGCGGCGAAGCGCTGGTCGACCCGGTAGATGGCCGACAGCAGCTTTTGCATCGGCACCGTGCCGTCGACCTGGATCGGCGGGATCAGGCAGGTGTCGCAGTTGCCGCAGGGGCCGGAGCGCTCGCCGAAGTAATCCAGCAGGCGCATGCGCCGGCACGACAAGGTTTCGCACAGGCCGAGCATGGCGTCGAGCTTCATCGACAGCACGCGCTTGAAGGTCTCGTCGGCCTCGGATTCGTCGATCATCCGGCGCTGCAGTACCACGTCCTGCAGGCCGTAGGCCATCCAGGCGCTGGCCGGCAAGCCGTCGCGGCCGGCGCGTCCGGTCTCCTGGTAGTAGCCCTCCAGGCTCTTGGGCAGGTCGAGGTGGCAGACGTAGCGCACGTCCGGCTTGTCGATGCCCATGCCGAAGGCGATGGTCGCGACCATCGTGATGTTGTCTTCGCGCAGGAAACGCGACTGGTTGGCCGCGCGCACGCTGTACTCCATGCCCGCGTGGTAGGGCAGGGCCTTGATGCCGTGCTCGTTCAGGAAGTCGGCGGTCTCCTCGACTTTTTTCCGCGACAGGCAGTAGACGATGCCGGAATCCTGCGGATGCTCGCTGCTGATGAAATCGAGCAGCTGCTTGCGGCCGGTGGTCTTCTCGACGATGGAATAGCGGATGTTCGGGCGGTCGAAGGACGAGACGAACTTGCGTGCATCGTCGAGCTGCAGGCGGTGCGCGATTTCTTCGCGGGTCTGCTGGTCGGCGGTCGCGGTGAGGGCGATGCGCGGGATGGTCGGGTAGCGCTCGTGCAGCACCGACAGCCGGATGTATTCGGGACGGAAGTCGTGGCCCCACTGGGACACGCAGTGCGCTTCGTCGATCGCGAACAGGGAAATTGGCGAAGCGTCGAACAGTTCCAGGCAGCGCTGGGTCAGCAGGCGCTCGGGCGCGACGTAGACCAGGTCGATCTCGCCGCTGCGCACCAGGCGCTCGATGCGCAGGGTTTCCTCGAAACTCTGGGTCGAGTTGAGGAAGGCGGCGCGCACGCCGACTTCTTCCAGCGCGTCGACCTGGTCCTGCATCAGGGCGATCAGGGGCGAGACGACCACGCCCACCCCGTCGCGCAGCAGCGCCGGGATCTGGTAGCACAGCGACTTGCCGCCGCCGGTGGGCATCAGGACGAGTGCGTCGCCGCCGCTGGCCACGTGCTCGACGATCTCGGCCTGCTGCCCGCGGAAGGCGGGATAGCCGAAGACCGTCTCGAGGACGTGGAGGGCGCGCGCGCCGATATCGGAAGTCATGCTGAAGCTGTTTCTAGGGTTTTGCCTGGTGTTAGCTTATTCCGCCCAGGTCACCAGGTTGAAGTGCGCGGTCACGAGTACGACGATACCGAATACGATACGGTACCAGGCGAAGATCGTGAAGTCGTGCGTGCTGATGTAGCGCAGGAGCCAGCGCACGCACAGGAAGGCCGAGGCGAAGGCCGCCAGGCCGCCCAGGCCGAACATCGGCAGGTCGGCCATCGACAGCAGGTGGCGCTCCTTGACCACCGAGTACACGGTGGCCGCGAGCAGGGTCGGAATCGCCAGGAAGAAGGAGAATTCGGTAGCCGCCTTGCGCGACAGGCCGAACAGCATGCCGCCGATGATGGTCGCGCCCGAGCGGCTGGTACCCGGGATCAGGGCGAACGCCTGGGCGATGCCCACCTTCAGCGCATCGATGCTGCTCATCTCGTCCACGCTGTCAACGCGCGCCACGCGATCCTTGCCGGTATGGCGGCGTTCCACCCACAGAATGATGAGGCCGCCGACGATGAAGGCGGTCGCGACCGGCACCGGCGCGAACAGTTCCGCCTTGATCGCCTTGTTGAACAGGAAGCCAAGCACGGCCGCCGGCAGGAAGGCGATGATCAGGTTGAGCACGAACTTCTGCTGCTTCGGATCGGAACCGAGGCCGGACAGCACACGTGCGATGCGCTGGCGGTATTCCCAGATCACGGCCAGCATGGCGCCGGCCTGGATGGCGATCTCGAAGACCTTGACCTTCTCGCCGGTAAAATTCAGCAGGCTGCCCGCCAGGATCAGGTGGCCGGTGGAGGAAATCGGGAGGAACTCGGTAAAGCCCTCGACCAGGCCCATGATGATCGCCTTGATGGCGAGAAGAATGTCCATGTATGCGTAACGATGAATTCGGCTGGGAAAGGATCGTGTTGGGAAAGACGACGGGGTCGAAGCTTAACATGATCACAACAGGCGACGTCGCCCGCCGTGTCCGGTCCAAGATTGTACCGCGCGGGCGTTGCCGCAGGGTTATCCCATCGGCATGCCCACGAAATTCTGTCGTGCGCCGTTCGCGCAAACGCGTGCTACACTCATTCGCATGAGTATTCCTGACTCAACCGCATGAGCATTTTTGTTGTCCTCATCCTTGCTGCGCTCGCCTGGGCGGCATTCCACGGTTGGCAAAGCCCCAACGCCTTGCGTTACCGACCCTGCCAGGGCCGGGCCTGGCGCAGCACATTCCCTGGTGCTTCGCGGCGCGAGATCCGCGACTTCCTGTCTGTCTTCGTGTCCGCCTTCTCTTTCCGCGAAAGCGAGCAGCTGCATTTCCGTCCTGATGACGAAGTGCTGGGCATCTACCGCGCGATCAACCCGACGCGCTGGCTGCCGGATGCGGCGGAGCTGGAGCGGCTGGCGCGGGCGCTGCGTGACAAGTACGGGCTGATGCTCGACGATATCTCCTACGAAGGCCTGACCCTCGGCGGGCTGTTCCAGCGCGTGCACCAGGCGAGAGGCGACTCCGCAGCCGCCTGATCCAGCAAAAAAAAGCGAAGCCCCCGGGCTTCGCTTTTCATTTGGGGCGCCGCTCAGTGCTGCCTGCGGCGGCGCGCCAGTCCCAGTGCGCCCAGCGCTACGCCGAACAGGGCCATGCTGGCCGGTTCCGGCACCGCGGTGCCGTACACGTCGAGCTTGGCGGAGAGCAGATTGAAGTTGTGCGCGCCAAGTCCTTCTTCCGCAAACCACAGATACATCTTCTCGTTGGCGGCGATCGTGTTGAACACGCTGCCGCCATTAGCGGCGTTGAAGGTGAACTCCTGGGTGGTCCCGGCGGCGCCCACTTTCGACATGGCCATCAGGTTGCTGCTGGCCACGGTCGTCGACTGGGCGAAGCGTACCCGCCAGTCTTCTAGGAAGTTGTTGGTGCTGTTGAACGACAGCGTCAGTGTCAGGTGGTCGAGGCTGGTGTAGTTGAGCGAGGAAAAATCAAACACGTCGTAGAAGCGCTGCGTGCAGCTGCCGCCGTCGCGCACCGTCACGGAATTGCTGTTCAGGGTATCGCAGGAGCCGGAACCGGTGCTGGCGGGGCCTTGGCCGGTGCCGTAGGTCTTGCTGACCGTGCCCAGCTGTACCACGGCGGCATTGGCGCCGGATACCGTCGCGGTCAGCAGCAGGCCGGCGAAGGCGGCTTTCAGAACGTTCTTCATTGCTTTCTCCCTAGTCGTTGGACACTGCTCTGGGGCAGTACGCTCTGGGTAGCAACATTTATGCCTTCAAGATAACTTCAGGTTAATCAAAGACATAACAGAGTTGTCTTTTGGAAATGTAAATTTCCCCGACAAGGCACATTTCATCCGGCGCGGGTAAGCCTGACGGCTTGTTTTGTTGCCAGCTCAGCACTATGTGGGTGCCATGCTCAAACAAAAGCTCAACTGGAAACGGCCGCTGTTCTACGCCCTGCTGCCGATCTTCTTCGTGATGGCCTTTCTCGGCTTCCCGCTGCCAGTCGGCCCGCTGCCGGCCACCAAGCCGGCCCAGGAGCAGGCGGTCGTCGTGAAAAAGAAGAAGAAGCGCTTCACGCTGCTCGTGCCCGGCGCCAGCCAGGACGAGACCGAGGACTAGGGCGCCGTCGCGCGTTCCAGTTGGTCCAGCCAGAGCATTGCCTGTTGGCGGCTGGACCCACACATCTCGGACGAGGGCTGCAGCCCGCCGCAGACGGCCGGACGCTCCGGACGTCCGAAGATGCGGCAGCGCTCGTCCTCGCCCAGCTGCACGCAGCGCACGCCGGCCGGCTTCCCGTCGGGCATGCCGGGGATGGGACTGGTGATCGACGGGGCCGTGCAGCAGGCGCCGCACTTGTCTCTGCACTGCATTTGGGGAAAGTAGAACGGGAAAGAAGGGCGGAAGTATACCCTTGCTGCGCCTGAAGCGGGCGCGTCGCCCATCGTTTTCCTGCTACGTTGCATCCATCGCACATCGTCAGCAGGAGGCCCCATGCCCAGTCCCCTCAAACCCCTGAATCGCCAGGTTGTCGTGATCACCGGCGCATCGAGCGGCATCGGCCTTGCCACCGCCCAGGAAGCGGCGAAGCTGGGGGCGAAGCTGGTGCTGGCGGCGCGCGGGGCGGACGTGCTGGAGGCCGTGGTGCAGGGACTGGTCGAGGACGGCTTCGAGGCCGTCGCCGTGGTGGCCGACGTGTCCCAGCGCGCCGACGTCGAACGCGTGGCCCAGGCTGCGCTCACGCATTTCGGCCGTATCGACACCTGGATCAACAATGCCGGCGGCACCATCTACGGGCGCCTGGACCAGGTGTCCGAGGAAGACAGCCGGCGCCTGTTCGACATCAATTTCTGGGGCATGGTGCATGGCTCGCTGGTGGCGCTGCCTATTCTCACGCGCCAGGGCGGGGCCCTGATCAACCTCGGCAGCGAGGCTTCCGAAGTGGCGATCCCGATGCAGGGCATGTACTCGGCCAGCAAGCACGCGGTAAAAGGCTTTACCGATGCGCTGCGCATCGAAGTGGAGCAGGTGGATGGGGCGCCGGTATCGATCACCCTGATCGAGCCGACCGCCGTCGACACGCCGCTGCCCCAGCATGCGCGCAACTACATGGACCGCGAACCGAAGCTGCCGTCGCCCCGGATCGACCCGCACGAGGTGGCGGCGGCCATCCTGCATGCCGCCGTGGTGCCGATGCGGACGGTGCGGGTCGGCGTCATGGCCGAGCTCGACGTGATGCTGGAGAAGTTCGCGCCCGGCCTGGCCGACCGGCTGGCGGTGTTCCAGGTGCCGCGCCAGCAGCAGGACATTCCTCCCCGCAATCCCGACGGCGCCCTGTACGCCTCACGCGCCAATGGACGTATTTACGGACCGGGTATAAGCTGAGGAAATAGCGTAAATACCTGTTTATATTGACAGTTTCGCTGTGCAAGGATTGCTTGACTGGTCTGACCACCCCGTCTATATTCTATGGTTCTTCAGCTAGTTTCTAGGCAGAAACATGGAATGTCCACTCGACAGCAAGCCGCGGTGGGAACGCCGGAAGGATGCCCGTCCGCAGGAGCTCCTTGCTGCCGCCATTGAACTGTTCGTCGAGCGTGGCTTCGCTGCCACCCGGCTGGAAGACGTCGCGCGCCGTGCCGGCGTGTCCAAGGGCACCCTCTATCTGTATTACACGAACAAGGAAGAACTGTTCAAAGCGGTCGTGCGCGAAAGCATTTTGCCTTTCCTCGGCAAGGCCGAATTGTCCGTTGCCGAATTTCATGGCCACAGCGCCGACCTGCTGCGCGACGTCGTCATGAACTGGTCGCGCCAGATTGGCCAGAGCAAGGCATCCGGCCTGGGTAAGCTGATGCTTGCTGAAGCCGTGAACTTCCCTGACCTGGCGAAGTTCTACCGGGAAGAAGTCATGAGCCGCACCGTGCGCATGATTTCCAGCATCCTCGAGCGCGGCGTCAAGCGCGCTGAATTCCGCCCCTTCGACATCGAGCAGATGACCCAGGTGCTGATCGCCCCGATGATGATGCTCAACGTGTGGAAGCACTCAGCCGTCGCTCCCTGCGACTGCAGCGAACTGCAACCCCAGGTCTTCCTCGAGAATCTGCTCGAACTGACCCTGAACGGCCTGCTGCCGCGTTCGGCCTGAGCTGTCTTTTGCGCCAACGCGCCGTTTTTTCGGCGTTCAACCCCTCTAAACTGCAGACTGTCGCAATTTCCCCTGTCTCAGGCAGCCCATCGCTAAGATGTGCGTCCTGAGGCCGTTCAACGATAAAATATCGGATTATTTATTTTTCCACCGAGAACTCAGATGAATATCGAACAAGCCCGCTTCAACATGATCGAACAGCAGATCCGTCCGTGGAACGTGCTCGACCAGGACGTGCTGGACCTGCTGCACGTGGTCAAGCGCGAAGGCTTCGTGCCGGCCGCGTACCAGAACCTGGCCTTTGCGGACGTCGAGATCCCGCTGCCGAATGGTGAAGCGATGTTCAACCCGAAAGTCGAAGCACGCATCGTGCAGGAACTGGCGGTCAAGAAGCATGAGAACGTCCTCGAAATCGGTACCGGTTCGGGCTACATGGCGGCACTGCTGGCGCACAAGGCGCGCCACGTGACCACCGTGGAACTCCTGCCGGAGACCAAGGCACAGGCCGAGCAGAACCTGGCCAAGGCCGGCGTCACCAACGTGACGGTCGAGCAGGGCAATGGCGCTGCCGGCTGGGACAAGGGTGCGCCTTACGACGTAATCCTGGTCTCGGGCGCACTGCCGATGCTGCCGGAAGGCCTGCTGCAGTCGGTGAAAGTAGGCGGCCGCCTGGGCGTGATCCTGGGCGATGCGCCGGCGATGAGCTTCAACATCGTCACCCGTACCTCGGAAACGGGCTATGACACGGTCAAGGTGTTCGAGACCAATGTCAAGCCGCTGACGGGCGCGCAAGCACCATCGCGCTTCCAGTTCTGAGGCCGCGATGCAGCATATGACCGCACCGGAGCTGGCGGCCCGGCTGGCCGACCAGTCGGCCGAGCAGCCGCTCCTGCTGGACGTGCGCGAGAACTGGGAATTCGAGACCTGCCATATCGCAGGCTCGACCCAGATCCCGATGCACCTGGTGCCGATCCGCGCCGGGGAACTGCCGGATGACCGGGAAATCGTGTGCATCTGCCACCACGGAGCGCGCAGCATGCAGGTGGCGAGCTTCCTGGAACGTAACGGGTTTGAGAACGTAACGAATTTGACGGGCGGAATACACGCCTGGGCCGTGCAGGTCGATCCTTCGATGCCGAAGTACTGACCTGATTCCAAAACTTTGATGACTCCTGTGGAGAATGTGATGCAGAAACCCCTTCTTGCCGTGCTGGTTGCCAGCGCTCTCTTTTCGCTCAATGCCAGCGCGGCCGACTTGATCCAGGTGTACCAGCAGGCACTGGCCAACGACGCGACCTATGCGAGCGCGCGTGCGTCGGCAGCGGCGGGCCGGGAACGGATCACGCAGGGGCGTGCAGGACTTCTCCCAACCGTCGGTATCACCGGCAGCAGCGTCAAGAACGACCGTGACGGTTCGCCCTGGAACGAGGGCGAGCTGGTCACCAACGCCAGCGGCGTGCAGACCCGCGTGCTCGGTTCGGGCGCCAACGAACGCACCACCGAGTACACGATCGGCCTGACCCAGCCGCTGTTCCGCTGGGACCGCTGGGAAACCTATCAGCAGAGCAAGCTGCAGCAGTCCATCTCGGAAGCCCAGTTCGCCCAGGCCCAGCAAGACCTGATCACCCGCGTGGCGCAGGCTTACTTCGACGTGCTGGCGGCCCAGGACAAGCTGGAATCGACCCGCGCCCAGAAGACCGCCGTGACCGAGCAGCTGGCGTCGGCCAAGCGCAACTTCGAAGTGGGTACCCAGACCATCACCGACACCCACGAAGCGCAGGCGGCCTACGACCTGGTGATCGCGCAGGAATTCGCCGCCGTGAATGACCTGGACAACAAGCGCAACGCGCTGCAGGCCATCATCGGCACCGCGCCGGCTGGCCTGGCGCCGCTGAAACCCGGCATCACCCTGACCGCGCCGTCGCCGGCTAATCCCGACCCATGGGTATCGGCAGCCGAGAGCCAGAACTATGGCGTGACCGTGCAGCAGCTGGCGGTCGAAGTCGCCAAGCGCGAGATCTCCAAGACCCGCGCCGGCCACTACCCGACCCTGGACCTGGTCGCCAGCACCTCGCGTTCGGACACCAGCGGCCGCGTGAACAACGTCTCCGGCGTGAACAAGAATACCGGCATCGGCGTCCAGTTCAGCGTGCCGATCTTCAACGGCTTCGGCGTCACCAGCCGCGTGCGCGAAACCATCGCGCTGGAAGACAAGGCGCGCAACGACCTGGAAGCAACCCGCCGCCAGGCCGCGCTGCAGGCGCGCCAGGCCTACCTTGGCGTGAACAGCGGCATGGCCCAGGTCAAGGCGCTGGAAGCGGCCGAAGTGTCGAGCCAGTCGGCGCTGGAATCGAACAAGCTGGGTTACCAGGTGGGCGTGCGCATCAACATCGACGTGCTGAACGCGCAGCGCCAGTTGTACTCGACCCGCACCGACCTGTCGCGTGCGCGTTACGACACCATCCTGAACGGCCTGCGCCTGAAGGCTGCCGCAGGCTCGCTGCGCGAGTCGGACCTGGCGGCGGTGAATAACCTGCTCGAAAAGTAATCGCCGCGCAGGCCTGGCCTGCCAGCGACAATGTTAAAAAGCCCGGACTTTGCGGTCCGGGCTTTTTGCATTTTGGGCTGCGCTAACTCATTGATTCTACGCTATAAAAGTTGGCGCACGACAAGTGTCGTGCAGGGGAGTTTTTTTGCAAAGCTGATAAACTGACAATGTTAATGCCACTTATGCTGCAGTGCGGAAGAGCCCGCCTGCTACCGGTGGCAAGGTCAGAATTCTCATCCCTAAGGAAAAAACGAACATGCAAAAGAACATCGCGATTGTCGGCGCCGGTTTTTCCGGGGCCGTCATTGCTCGCCAGCTGGCAGAAGCTGGCTACCAGGTCGAGATCTTCGAATCGCGCCCGCACATCGCGGGTAACTGCCATTCCGAGCGCGATGCCGAAACCGGCGTGATGGTGCACATCTACGGTCCGCACATCTTCCACACCGACATCGAGCGCGTCTGGGAGTACGTGAACCGCTACAGCCGCTTCATGCCCTATGTGAACCGCGTCAAGGCGATCACCAACAACAGCGTCTACACGCTGCCGATCAACCTGCTCACCATCAACCAGTTCTTCGGCAAGACCTTCCGTCCGGCCGAAGCCCAGGAATTCCTGGCATCGCTCGGCGACAAGTCGATCGAGAACCCGGTCACCTTCGAGGACCAGGCGCTGCGCTTCGTCGGCAAGGAACTGTACGAAGCCTTCTTCAAGACCTATACCGTCAAGCAGTGGGGCATGCAGCCGACCGAACTGCCGGCCAGCATCCTCAAGCGCCTGCCGGTGCGTTTCAACTACGACGACAACTACTTCGCGCACAAGTACCAGGGCATGCCGGAAAACGGCTACACCGACCTGGTCGAGAAGATCATGGACGTGCCGGGCATCACCCTGCACCTGAACACCAAGTTCGACCCGGCCAACAAGGGCGACTACGCCCACGTGTTCTACAGCGGCCCGATCGACGCCTGGTTCAAGCATTCCGAAGGCCGCCTGCCGTACCGCACGCTCGACTTCGAAGTGTTCCGCGACACCGGCGACTACCAGGGCAATGCCGTCATCAACTACTGCGACGACAGCCAGCCATATACCCGCATCACCGAGCACAAGCACTTCTCGCCGTGGGAAAAGCACGAGAAGACCTTGATGTACAAGGAATACAGCCGCCAGTGCGAAGAGAAGGACATCCCGTACTACCCGATCCGCCAGGCGCGCGACAAGCAGCAGCTGGAACGCTACGTGACCGTGGCGCGCGAGGAGCCGAACGTGACTTTCGTCGGCCGCCTCGGCACCTACCGCTACCTGGACATGGACGTGACCATCAACGAAGCACTGGACACCGCCGACAAGTTCCTGGAATGCGCCAAGGGCAACGAGCGCATGCCGGCTTTCGTGATCGATCCGCTGGCGTAAGCGACAAGGTGGGCGGGTTCTCCGCCCACCGTCCGATCAGTGGCGCTTGCGCCACTCGATCATTTCCGCGATCGTCAGGATCGGGAAGCCATGCAGTGCGGCGAACTGCTCGATCTGATCGCCGCGCATCATCGTCCCGTCGGGATTCATCAACTCGCACAGCACGGCCGCCGGCTGCAGCCCGGCCATGATGGCCAGGTCGACCGAACCTTCGGTATGGCCGGCGCGCGCCAGCACGCCGCCCGGCGTCGCGCGCAGCGGGAACATGTGGCCCGGACTCACCAGGTCGTCCGGCTTGGCATCCGCTGCGGTCGCGGCGCGGACGGTGGTGACGCGGTCGGCTGCCGAGACGCCGGTGCTGATGCCATGGCGCGCTTCGATCGACACGGTGAAGGGCGTGCCGTAGCGGCTGGCGTTCTCCGCGGCCATCGGCGGCAGCTCCAGTGTGCGCACCTTGTCGGCGGACAGGCAGAGGCACACGATGCCGCTGCATTCGCGGATCATCAAGGCCATGGTTTCGACGCTCAGCTTCTCGGCGGCGACGATCAGGTCGGCTTCGTTCTCGCGGTCGAAGTCGTCGAGCAGGATGACGGGAATTCCCAGACGCGTGGCTTCCAGGGCGGCATCGATGCGGCCTTCCAGGTCGGTGCTGGTGAGGGAGTGGGTGGTGGTGACTAACATATGAAACGCTCCTCGCAGTAGTTGGCGAAAAACGCATCAGGGCAAAGCGAAAACGCGCGCTCGCCCGGCCACGGACGTGGATAGGCAAGCGCGTGATAGCGCACATCTTCTTTCATCCGGACTATACCGTCGGCCCTGGCATCTCACCAGATCTGCTGACCCTGCTTGCACAGGCGCTCGCGGGCTCGGCCCATTTCAGGCCATACCGCCGGTGGGGAATTTCACCCCGCCCCGAAGACGTATTTGGTTGTTTGCCTGGCGATCCAGGCCAGGCGATTGTAGCAGCGCCCGGCAGAGCTTGCCGGGGAGGGAGCTTTAGCTGCTCAGGCCGGCGCCGGCGGCATTGTCCTTGCGTTCGATGAGTTCGACCTTGTAGCCGTCCGGATCGGTGATGAAGGCGATCACGGTGGTGCCGCCCTTGACCGGGCCCGGTTCGCGGGTGATGTTGCCGCCGAGCTTGCGCACCTGCTCGCAGGTAGCGTAGATGTCTTCGGTCGAGAGGGCGATGTGGCCGTAGGCGGTGCCCATGTCGTAGCTGTCGACGCCATAGTTGTAGGTCAGCTCGAGTTCGGCGTGCTCGGGATTGCTGCCGTAGCCGAGGAAGGCGAGCTTGTACTTGTATTCGGGATTGTCGCTGGTGCGCAGCAGTTTCATGCCGAGCACATTGGTGTAGAAATCGATGGAGCGCTGCAGGTCGCCGACCCGGAGCATGGTGTGCAGGAAGCGCATTGTGGATGTCCTTCTGGGGAAACGGAAAGCGGCCATTTTATGCGGTGGCCGCGATTCGTGCCGGACGCCGCCCATTCGCGGAGGCGTCCATACGCGTTCAGTTTTCCAGGCGCGAAGTCAGCGTGATGTCCGCGTTGAGCAGTTTCGACACCGGGCAGTTTTCCTTGGCCGTGGTGGCTGCCTTGTCGAAGGCTTCCTGGCTGGCGCCGGGGATCTTGGCCACCAGGTCGAGGTGCACCGCGGTGATCGAGAAGCCGCCTTCCACCTTTTCCATCGAGACGGTGGCGGTGGTGCGCAGCTCCTGGGCGGTCAGGCCGGCCTGGCCGAGCTGGCCTGACAGGGCCATCGTGAAGCAGCCCGCGTGGGCCGCGCCGATCAGTTCTTCCGGGTTGGTGCCCGGGCCGTCCTCGAAGCGGGTGTTGAAGCCGTACTGGGAATCCTTCAGCACGCCGCTCCCGGTCGACACGGCGCCCTTGCCGTCCTTCAGGCCGCCGCTCCAGACGGCGCTGCCGTTACGTTTGATTGTCATTGCTTTCCTCTTTACAGGTTGTTCTTGTCGGATGCGTCATTGGTCGTATCGTGGCGGCGCATCGAGCGGTGGGCGTCCGGCTGCGGTTTGGCCTGGCCGGTGGCACCCTGCGCTGGATCGACTGCTTTTTCCAGGCCGTCAGGATTGGTGCCATAGCAGTCGGTGTTCTGCAGGCCCTGCGCCATGTCTTCGGCCGCCTGCTTGATCACGCCGCGCGGCGCCTGGTCCTGCCCGTCCGGGCTCTCGTCGCGCTCGTGCGGCTGGCGCTTGACGCCGTCGTTTTCGATCGGTGCTTTCGTGTTCACGAAGCGGTCTTTGGTTTCGGTCACCATGATGGCCTCCTTCTGTTCCAGTTGACTGAATCGTAACCGTGGGGCGCTTTGACAGTCGCGCAATTGAAGATGTGTAAATGCGTGATGCTTTTTTGCAATTGAACCGCTAACATGACGGCTGGACGACTCAGCCGGATCTACCGTGACCACCGACGCCATCGAACATCGCCAGCACACCAGCAGCTGCAAGAACTGCGACGCCACCACCAGCGGCAACTACTGCCACCAATGCGGCCAGGCGACCCACCTGCATGTGCCGAGCGCGCGCGAGTTCCTGCACGAGTTCCTCTCGCACTACGTCGCCATCGAAGGAAAACTGTGGCGTTCGCTCAAGCTGCTGGTCACGAAGCCCGGGTTGCTGACCCGCGAGTACATCGAAGGCCGGCGCGTGCGCTATGTCGAGCCGCTGCGCCTGTATCTCAGCTTTAGCATCATCTTCTTTGCCTTGATCAAGTTGAGCGGGGTGGAAATCGCCGACTTCGGCGCCGGCGACAGTCCGCAGGCACGGCCGCCAGTGAGCGCGCCGGGCGCAACGTCGCCGCTGTATGACGACGACGAGATGGCCTCCTTCAAGGAATTCAAGACCGGCGCCATTGCCCAGGCCAGGGGCGTCGATCCCAGGCTTGGCCATGGTGTCGAGACCTTCTTCGATCGGCCTCCCGAGGAGCGGCGCCAGGCGGTGAAGCGCGCCTTCTTCAGCTACACGCCGTATGCGATCTTCTTCATGATGCCGGTCTTCGCGATGTACCTGAAGCTGCTGTATCTGGGTTCGGGACGCCGTTACGGTGAACATTTCCTGTTTGCCCTGCACAGCAATGCCTTCGCATTCCTGATGCTGAGCCTGTTTATGTTGACACCCCCAAGCTGGGACTTCGTGCGCTTCGTCTTTCTCACCTGGCTGACCTTCTACCTGCCGACCGCCATGCGGCGTGTCTACGGAGGGAGCCGGAAGATCACCGCCCTGCGCTGGATCGCCCTGATGACACTGCATCTCCTGAGCATGACCCTGGCGGTCAGCGCGGTGTTCGGTGTGGCGCTGATGACCTGATCTTGCCGGAAGCCTGCGCCGCCCGTTATACTGTTTATTCGTACAGTGATATCCGGGCGTGCGCAGGGGCTGAAGTGGCAGCCGCAGGGATAATCGGTTAATCTCGCAAGTCCTTACCCAACCGCTCCAGACCATGTCAGTGTCGCCTGAACAGCAACAAATCATCGCGCTCGTGGTGCGGCAAAACACCCCCGGCATCGAGGAGCCAGCCAGGCAGCTCACGGAATTCCTGGCCGGGGCGGGCTACCGCGTGGTGTTCGAAGCCGATACCGCGGCCTACCTGAATATCGCCGGCGTCGACGCCATGAGCGTGGCCGAGATCGGCGAGCAGGCCAGCTATGCGGTGGTGATGGGCGGCGACGGCACCATGCTCGGCATCGCGCGCCAGCTGGCCAAGTACGAGATTCCGCTCATCGGCATCAACTCGGGTCGCCTGGGCTTCATCACCGACATTCCGCTCGACCGCATGGTCCCGGCCCTGCACGAGATCCTGCAGGGCCAGGCGCGCAAGGAAGAACGCACCCTGCTGCAGGCGCGCGTGGTACGCGAGAACGAAGAGATCTTCTGCAGCGTCGCCTTCAACGACGTGGTGGTGGCGCGCGGCACCGGCGCCGGCATGGTCGAGCTCAAGCTCACCGTGGACGGCGAATTCATGTACAACCAGCGCGCGGACGGCCTGATCGTCTCCACGCCGACCGGCTCGACCGCCTACGCGCTGTCGGCCGGCGGACCGCTGCTGCATCCGCGCGTGCAGGGCGTCGTGCTGGTGCCGATCGCGCCGCACGCGCTGTCGAACCGGCCGATCGTGGTGCCCGAATCGAGCGAGATCGTGGTGGAACTCGTGGCGGGGCGCGACATCAGCGTCAACTTCGACATGCAGACCTTCACCAGCCTGCAGCTGGGCGACCGCATCGTCATCTCGCGCTCGCCGCACACGATCACTTTCCTGCATCCGCGCGGCTGGAGCTATTACCATACGCTGCGCGAAAAGCTGCACTGGAACGAGTACCCGACCAACGAAGGCAAGCTGACGTAACGCCGCACCATCAGGCAAGAACAAGGTAATAACAGGAGACCCGATTTTTCATGCTGCGCACACTTACCATCCGTGATTTCGTCATTGTCGACGCCATCGAACTCGAGTTTTCGCATGGCTTCACGGTGTTCACCGGCGAGACCGGCGCCGGCAAGTCGATCCTGATCGATGCGCTGCAACTGGCGCTGGGCGGCCGCGGCGACGCCAGCATGGTGCGCGAAGGCGCGGCCAAGGCCGACATCACCGCCGAATTCGCGCTGACCTCGCCCGCCTCCTCGTGGCTGCTGGAAAACGAATTCCCGAATGACGAAGGCGTGGCCCTGATGCGCCGCGTGATCGACAACGCCGGCCGTTCCAAGGCCTGGATCAACGGCATCACCGCCACCGCCGCGCAGCTGCGCGAGCTGGGCGACATGCTGGTCGACATCCACGGCCAGCATGCGCACCAGTCGCTGCTCAAGCTCGACGCCCAGCGCGCCCTGCTCGACAACCAGAGCGCGGTGCGCGACTCCAGCGCCCAGGAAGACGTGCACGCCACCGCCGCGGCCTGGAAGTCCTGGCGCGCCCTGGTGCGCCAGCGCGAGGAATTCGAAAACGATGCGCGCAACGTGCTGCTCGAGCGTGAACGCCTGGAATGGCAGGTGAGCGAGCTCGACAAGCTGGCACCGAAGGCGGGCGAGTGGGCCGAGATCAGCAACGAGCACAGCCGCCTGTCGCACGCGGCCAGCCTGCTGGAAGGCGCGCAGGAAGCGCTGCAGGCCATTTCCGAAGCCGACCATCCGATCCTGTCGCAGCTGTCCTCGCTGAACGCGAAGCTGGGCAAGCTGGTCGATGTCGACGCGCAGCTGCAGGAAGTGCTCGACTGCATGGAGCCGGCCCGCATTCAGCTGCAGGAAGCGGTGTACGCGCTGAACAACTACATCGACAAGGTCGAACTCGATCCGGGCCGCCTGCGCGAGGTGGACGCGCGCATGGAAGCGCTGCACAGCGCGGCGCGCAAGTACCACACCACGCCGGAAGAGCTGCACGAAGAACACGCCGCGCTCAAGACCCGGCTGCAGCAGCTGGCTGACGCCAGCGACATCGACGGCCTGCGCAAGCAGGAAGAGAAGGCCAAGGACGCCTACATGGAAGTGGCGCAGCGCGTCTCGCACCGGCGCGAAGCGGCCGCAGCGATGCTGGGCTCGGCCGTGACGGGCGCGATGCAGGACCTGAGCATGAGCGGGGGCCGCTTCGAGGTGGCGCTGACCGCCGGCGAACCGGGCTCGCACGGGCTGGAGCAGGTCGAATTCCTGGTGGCAGGTCACACCGGCGTGGCAGCGCGGCCGCTGGCCAAGGTCGCCTCGGGCGGCGAACTGGCGCGCATCTCGCTGGCGATCGCCGTGATCACCGCCAGCGCCACCATCACGCCGACCCTGATCTTCGACGAGGTCGACACCGGTATCGGCGGCGGCGTGGCCGAAGTGGTGGGGCGCCTGCTCAAGCGCCTCGGCCAGGCGCGCCAGGTGCTGTGCGTGACCCACCTGCCGCAGGTGGCGAGCCAGGCCAACCAGCACTTCCAGGTGGCCAAGGGCACCACCAATGAAGGTCGCACCGTGTCGCGCATCGATGTGCTCGACACCCGGGCGCGGGTGGAGGAAGTGGCGCGCATGCTGGGTGGGATCGAGATTACGGAGACCACGCGCAAGCATGCAAGGGAGTTGCTGGCGTCGTGATGGCGTAAGCGCTCGGCCTGCTGCCTTCGTACGTCGCCCCGGCGGAGGCCGGGGCCCAAGTTTGTTTGCGTGTCGCCTTGCATGCGGTCGGACTCAGGCGGCTGCGCGGGCTTGCACGCAAAATTGGATCCCGGCCTTCGCCGGGATGACGGTTTTTAGGCTGGTGGATGAAATAATCGCTCTTCGACGCTGGCCGCGCCATGCACCCCCAACCGTCATCCTCCTTTCATCATTCTGTGGCAAAGTGATAAACGCTTCCGCACCCGCGGACCCGTCCACCACTCACAGAAGGGAGTTCGAATGAGCATCGACAAAGTGCTGTACCGTGCCCAGGCCACCTCGCAGGGCGGCCGTGAAGGCACCTCGAAAAGTTCCGACAACGTGCTTGACCTGAAGCTGAGCACCCCCAAAGAGCTTGGCGGCGGTGGCGGTCCCGGCACCAATCCCGAGCAGCTGTTCGCGGCCGGCTACTCGGCCTGCTTCCTGGGCGCCCTCAAGTTCGTGGCCGGCCAGTCGAAGGTGCAACTGCCGCAGGACCTGACCGTAACCGGCGACGTCGGCATCGGCCAGATCCCGACCGGCTTCGGCATCGAGGTCGACCTCACCATCAAGGCGCCCGGCATGGACCCGGCCCAGCTCAAGGAGCTGGTCGACAAGGCCCACATCGTTTGCCCCTATTCGAACGCTACCCGCAACAACATCGACGTGCGCCTGCATACCGAAACCTGACCCGCTGTTGTTTGCCGTAGACACGTAAAGCACGGGGGCGCCACTTATAATGGCGATCCCCCGGTCAACTCTCTTCACACATGCCCTTCAGAAAAGAACCGCCTTTCAGCCACGGCACCGTGCCTTCCAGCGCCATCGTGCTGGTCAACCTCGGCACGCCGGACGAACCCACCCGCAAGGCCGTCCGCCGCTACCTGAAGCAGTTCCTTTCCGATCCGCGCGTGGTCGAAATCCCGGCCCGGATCTGGTGGTTCATTCTGAACCTGTTCATCCTGCCTTTCCGCTCAGGGAAGTCGGCGGCCAAGTACCGCATGATCTGGACCAAAGACGGCTCGCCCCTGAAGGTGAACACCCGCAAGCAGGCCGCGCTGCTGGAAAAGACGCTCGCCGAGCGCGGCCACGAAGGCGTGAAGGTGGTGATGGCGATGCGCTACGGCTCGCCCTCGCTGCCCGAGGTGCTGGACGCGCTGCAGGAGCAGCACTGCCAGCGCATCGTGGTGCTGCCGGCGTATCCACAGTATTCCGGTACCACCACCGCCTCGGTCTGGGACGCCGTCTACGCGCACTATGCGCGCGTGCGCAATATCCCCGAACTGCGCCTGGTGCGCCATTACCACGACCACGAAGGCTATATCGAGGCGCTGCGCGAGCAGGTCGAGTCCTACTGGGAAGCGCACGGCCGCGGCCAGAAGCTGGTGATGAGCTTCCACGGCACGCCCAAGCGCACCCTGATGCTGGGCGACCCGTATTTCTGCGAATGCCAGAAAACGGCGCGCCTGCTGGCCGTCGCCCTGGGGATGGGCGCCGACGAGTACATCGTCACCTTCCAGTCGCGCTTCGGCAAGGCCGAGTGGCTCCAGCCTTACACCGCGCCGACCGTGCAGGAACTGGCGCGCCAGGGCCTGGAGCGCATCGACGTGATCTGTCCCGGCTTCACCAGCGACTGCCTGGAAACCCTTGAAGAGATCAATATGGAAGTGCGGCAGGACTTCGAAGCCGCCGGCGGCAAGGAATACCACTATATTCCCTGCCTGAACACGGCGCCGGCCTGGATCACCGGCATGGCCGAGATCGCCGAACAGCACCTGATCGGCTGGCCGACCATCCTGACCCCGGCCCAGCGTGCGGCGCAGAAGCGCGACGTGCAGGTGGGGGCGCAGCACGCCACCCAGCTGGGCGCGCAGAACGTCGCCTAGCTCGGCGCCTGAAGCGGCGCCTTGCCAAGCTGTTAAAATAGGCGGTTGCCCGTCAATGCCAGGGCGCCGCGCCGATCCCGACGTAGCTCAGCCAAGCCAGCACCGCGAGGGTGTATAGCACGATGGCGCCACTGATCAGTTGAAGTCTCATGATTCCCGTCCTGACGATTGCGGCCCCTGCCACAAGCTTGACAGGAAGATTAAGACTTTTCGCTAGGAAATGATTCAGGGAAACCGTAAATCTTGTAACAAATGATTTCTACTTTTTCATGGGGCGACCTGGAAATGCCCCTTGAAAATGTAGGACATCGCCCCATGTAGGGGCCTGTGAGTACGGCAGGATACGTTACCAATTCAGCCAAGTCCTTGATTCTAGGAGTTTTTTCGATGCAAGACCAAGAAAACCAAGAGCTGTCCCAGCAGGCGAACGGCGCCGATGCTGCTACCGCTGCCGCCGCCAACGAGGCTGCCCAGGCCAGCGCCGGCCAGGCCGGCGTGCCGCCGGCGGCCGAAGCGTCGTCGGTCCAGTCGGACCTCGAAGCCCAGCTGAGCGCAACCGAAGCCAAGCTGGCCGAGATGCACGATGCCTTCATGCGCGCGAAAGCCGACGCGGAAAACATCCGCCGCCGCGCCCAGGAAGACGTGACCAAGGCCCATAAATTCGCCATCGAAAGCTTCGCCGAGGCCATGGTGCCGGTGCGCGACAGCCTCGAAATGGCGCTCAAGGTCGAAACCCAGACCGTCGAAGCGATGCGCGAAGGCGTCGAAATGACGCTCAAGCAGCTCAGCGCCGCGTTCGAAAAGAACCGCCTGCTGGAAGTCATGCCGGCGGCGGGCGAGAAGCTGGACCCGAACAAGCACCAGGCCGTCGCCGTGGTGCCGTCCGAGCAGGAGGCCAATACCGTGGTCACCGTGCTGCAAAAGGGCTACACGATCGCCGACCGCCTGCTGCGCCCGGCCATCGTGACGGCTGCAGCGCCGAAGTAAGCAGGAGCTGGACGCTGCGCCTTGTTGAGGTATGCCCTTGAAAGCACGCAGTAATTCCCAATATTGAATCCATCCGAAACTACAGCATTTAAAAGGAAAACAAAATGGGCAAGATCATCGGTATCGACCTGGGTACGACCAACTCCTGCGTCGCGATCATGGAAAATGGCCAGCCTAAGGTCATCGAAAACGCGGAAGGCGCGCGCACCACGCCGTCGATCATCGCTTACCAGGAAGACGGCGAGATCCTCGTCGGCGCCCCGGCCAAGCGCCAGGCCGTCACCAACCCGAAGAACACCCTGTTCGCGGTCAAGCGCCTGATCGGCCGCAAGTTCCAGGAAAAAGAAGTCCAGAAAGACATCTCGCTGATGCCGTACCAGATCCTCGGCGCCGACAACGGCGACGCCTGGGTCGGCGTGCGCGACAAGAAGCTGGCGCCGCCGCAGATCTCGGCTGAAGTCCTGCGCAAGATGAAGAAGACCGCCGAAGACTACCTCGGCGAAGAAGTGACCGAAGCCGTCATCACCGTGCCGGCCTACTTCAACGACTCGCAGCGCCAGGCGACCAAGGACGCCGGCCGCATCGCGGGCCTGGACGTCAAGCGCATCATCAACGAGCCGACCGCGGCCGCGCTGGCATTCGGCCTGGACAAGACCGACAAGGGTGACCGCAAGATCGCCGTGTATGACCTCGGCGGCGGCACCTTCGACGTGTCGATCATCGAGATCGCCGACGTCGATGGCGAGAAGCAGTTCGAAGTGCTGTCGACCAACGGCGACACCTTCCTGGGCGGCGAAGACTTCGACCAGCGCATCATCGACTACATCATCGACGAATTCAAGAAGATCAACGGCCTCGACCTGTCGAAGGACGCGATCGCCCTGCAGCGCATCAAGGCATCGGCCGAGCGCGCCAAGATCGAACTGTCGTCCTCGCAGCAGACCGAGATCAACGAGCCGTACATCGCCATGGCGAACGGCGCGCCGGTCCACCTGAACCTGAAGATGACCCGCGCCAAGCTGGAATCGCTGGTCGAGGAACTCATTTCGAAGACCATCGAACCGTGCCGCACCGCGATCAAGGATGCGGGCGTGAAGGTCTCGGACATCGACGACATCATCCTGGTCGGCGGTATGACCCGTATGCCGAAGGTGCAGGAAAAGGTCAAGGAGTTCTTCGGCAAGGATCCGCGCAAGGACGTCAACCCGGACGAAGCCGTTGCTGTCGGCGCCGCGATCCAGGGCTCGGTCCTGTCGGGCGAGCGCAAGGACCTGCTGCTGCTGGACGTGACCCCGCTGTCGCTGGGTATCGAAACCCTGGGCGGCGTGATGACCAAGATGATCCACAAGAACACCACGATCCCGACCAAGTTCTCGCAGGTGTTCTCGACCGCCGACGACAACCAGCCGGCCGTGACCATCAAGGTCTACCAGGGCGAGCGTGAAATCGCAGCGGGCAATAAAGGCCTGGGTGAGTTCAACCTGGAAGGCATCCCGCCGGCAGCGCGCGGCACGCCGCAGATCGAAGTGACCTTCGACATCGACGCCAACGGCATCCTGCACGTGGGCGCCAAGGACAAGGCCACCGGCAAGGAAAACAAGATCACCATCAAAGCCAACTCGGGCCTGTCGGAAGAAGAAATCCAGAAGATGGTGAAGGACGCCGAGCTGAACGCGGAAGAGGACAAGAAGGTCAAGGAACTGGCCGAAGCCCGCAACCAGGGCGACGCGCTGGTGCACGCGACCAAGAAGTCCCTGACCGAATACGGCGACAAGCTGGAAGCCGGCGAGAAATCGGCCATCGAGGCGGCAATCGCCGACCTGGAAGGCGCGATCAAGAGCGGCGACAAGGCCGACATCGACGCCAAGACCGCTGCGCTGTCGAGCGCCTCGCAGAAGCTGGGCGAGAAGATGTACGCCGACATGCAGGCGCAGCAGGCAGGCGCTGCCGGTGCAGCCGGTGGCCAGCAGGCCGGCGGCCAGGGTGGCGAGCAGCCGCAGCAGGACGACGTGGTCGACGCCGACTTCAAAGAAGTGAAAGACGCGAAGTAATCCCCTGCGGGGGCGGCCCTAGGGCCGTCCCTGCGGGAACCACCGAGCCGCTGCGACCACCAGGTTACCCGGCTCGGTTTTTTTGCAACCACCGTTTTACCTGATCAATAAGCAAGGTGCCGCCAATGGCAAAGCGTGATTTTTACGAGATCCTCGGGGTCGCGAAGAATGCGTCGGAAGACGACATCAAGAAGGCCTATCGCAAGCTTGCGATGAAATACCACCCTGACCGCAACCCTGACAACAAGGAAGCGGAAGAGAAGTTCAAGGAGGTCAAGGAAGCCTACGAGATGCTGACCAATCCGGAGAAGCGCGAGGCCTATGACCGCTACGGTCACGCCGGCGTCGACCCGAACATGGGCGGCGGAGGCGGCTTCGGCGCGGGCGGTTTCGGCGACGCCTTCGGCGACATCTTCGGCGACATCTTCGGCGGCGGCCGCGGCCGCGGCGGCGGCGGACCCCAGGTCTACCGCGGCGCCGACCTGCGCTACAACCTCGAGATCACCCTGGAGCAGGCGGCGCACGGCTACGAGACCACCATCCGCGTGCCGAGCTGGGACAAGTGCGACACCTGCCACGGCAGCGGCGCCAAGCCGGGCACCCAGCCGGTCACCTGCACCACCTGCTCGGGCCACGGCCAGGTGCGCATGCAGCAGGGCTTCTTCAGCATCCAGCAGACCTGCCCGAAGTGCCATGGCAGCGGCAAGATCATCCCGGAACCCTGCGCGGCCTGCGGCGGCGCCGGACGCATCAAGCGCAACAAGACGCTGGAAGTGAAGATCCCGGCCGGTATCGACAACGGCATGCGCATCCGCTCGACCGGCAACGGCGAGCCGGGCACCAACGGCGGACCGTCGGGCGACCTGTACGTGGAAATCCACATCAAGCCGCACCCGGTGTTCCAGCGCGAAGGCGACGACCTGCACTGCGAAATGCCGATCTCCTTCGCCAAGGCTGCCCTGGGCGGCGAGATCGAGGTGCCTACGCTCACCGGCAAGGTGTCGTTCACGGTGCCCGAAGGCACCCAGACCGGCAAGACCTTCCGCCTCAAGGGCAAGGGCGTCAAGGGCGTGCGCTCGGGCTACACCGGCGACCTGTTCTGCCACGTGGTGGTCGAGACCCCGGTCAAGCTCACCGACAAGCAGAAGGACCTGCTGCGCGAGTTCGAGCGTTCGACCAGCGAAGGCGGGGCCAAGCACAGCCCGCAGAGCAAGGGCTGGATGGACAAGGTCAAGGACTTCTTCGAGTAAGCGACCATAGTAAACCGCCGGCGGCGAAGGCCCCGGCGGTTTTTTTTCGTCTGGCTGGTATACTTTCGTCTATTCAGCACGCATCAGTCAGGAGAACAATTGGAAAACAAGACCACGGGCGTGAGCGCCGAAGACCTCTTCGCACGCAACCGCAAATGGGCCGCTTCGATGGTGGCCGAGGACCCGAATTTCTTCAAGGCGCTGTCGGAACAGCAGGCGCCGGAATACCTGTGGATCGGCTGCTCGGACAGCCGCGTGCCGGCCAACGAGCTGCTGGGCATGGCGCCGGGCGAGCTCTTCGTCCATCGCAACATCGCCAACGTGATCGTGCACTCGGACCTGAATGCCTTGAGCGTGCTGCAGTTCGCGATCGACGTGCTGAAGGTCAAGCACATCATTATCTGCGGCCACTACGGCTGCTCCGGCGTGGGCGCCGCGCTCACCGGCACCCGCGTCGGCCTGGCCGACAATTGGCTCGGTCACGTGCGCGACGTACGCGACAAGCACGGCAAGTACCTCGGCAACGTGATCGGCCGCCAGGCCGTCAACCGCCTGGTCGAGCTGAACGTGGCCGAGCAGGTGATCAACGTGGCCCAGACCACCATCGTGCGCGACGCCTGGGAACGCGGCCAGCCGCTGACCATCCACAGCTGGGTCTACGGCGTGCACGACGGCCTGCTGCGCGACCTCGGCATCACCGTCAGCAGCTTCGAAGAGATCGCACCGAAGCTCGAGCGCGTGCTGAGCGGCTACCTCGACGGCGACCAGGTCCGTGACGAACGCCGCGGACAGTGATCTCATCCAGCTGCGCGATCTCGTCCGCAGCTTCGTGGACGAGCGCGACTGGGACCAGTTCCACACGCCGAAGAACCTGGCCTCGGCCCTGAGCGTGGAAGCGGCCGAGCTGCTGGAGCATTTCCAGTGGCTGCAGCACGGCCGCCTTGACGAGCTGGGGCCGGACAAGCAGGTCCAGGTGCGCCACGAGATGGCCGACGTGCTGGTGTACCTGGTACGCCTGGCCGACAAGCTCGACGTTGACCTGTTCGCGGCGGTGCAGGAAAAGATGGTGCTCAACCGGGAAAAGTATCCGGCCGAGCAGGTGCGAGGCGACGCGCGCAAGTACTACGAGTACAAGAAATAACCCTCCTGAAAGAATATTTCATTTAACTTGCTTTTATGAAATATTCTTTCACTCCGTGTCGAGCGCCTACCGTGTTGGCATGCTCCTCGAGTTACCGTTAAGATTTTGTCATGAGGTTTGAGAGCTGCCCGTGGGCGAGCTCTCTTCCCTGACAGATCAGCAGGAAGCCACACGCTCTCCGCCGCGCCGCCCTGATCGGCGCGTGATCTGGATCAATGGCCACTCGCGCCCGAACCAGAATGCCCGTATCATGGTTTCGTGCGCTTCACGACAAGGTAGAGACCATGCGCCCCATCGTCATCGTCCCCGCATGCACGCGTGATTTCGGCGAACACCCGTATCACGCCGCCCAGTACAAGTACGTCGACGCCGTCGTGCTTGGCGCCGATTGCGCGCCAATGATCCTGCCCTCGCTGGGCGAAGCGCTCGACCTGGAAACCATGCTCGCCCTGTGCGACGGCATCATGCTGACCGGTTCGGCCTCGAACGTGCACCCCAGCTACTACTCCGAGGAAGTGCTCGATCCGTCGCTGCCGCAGGACCCGGCGCGCGACCGGACCACGCTGCCCCTGATCCGCGAAGCGGTCAAGCGCGGCATCCCGATCATCGCGATCTGCCGCGGCTTCCAGGAAATGAACGTGGCCCTGGGCGGCAGCCTGCACCAGGCGGTGCAGACCGTGGCCGGCAAGTTCGACCACCGCGAAAATCCCGAGCTCGGCATGGACGAGCAGTATGGCGACGCCCACAACGTCTTCATCACGCCCGGCGGCTGCCTGGAGCGCATGCTGGGCCAGTCGGAAATCCCGGTGAACTCGCTGCACGGCCAGGGCATCAACGAACTCGCGCCGGGCATGTCGGTCGAAGCTGTAGCGGAGGACGGATTGGTCGAAGCCTTCTCGGTCTCCACCGCGCCCGGCTTCACCCTGGCGGTGCAGTGGCACCCCGAGTGGCGCATCCAGCACAACCCCTACTCGATGAAGATGTTCGGGGCCTTCGGCAATGCCTGCCGTGAATACCAGGCGCAGAAACAATCCCTGCAACGGAGCAGTGCATGAGCTTGTATGCCGTGGCGGACGCCTTTTTCTGGGCGAACAGCGCCGTCCCATAGCTTCCCTGCCTGATGTGTAACCGCGCACCCGGCGCTGGCCGTTCGTGCGCACGAACTTCGAAACAGACAGTGAGGCAATCATGGCAATCCGCGACAATTTTTCTTATACCGACATGGAGGAGTGGCTCAACGCGAAACGGGTCACTGAAATCGAATGCCTGGTCCCCGACTTGACTGGCGTGGCCCGTGGAAAAATCCTCCCCCGCGTAAAATTCACCGACGACCGCGGCATGCGCATCCCCGAAGTGGTGCTGGGCATGACCGTCACCGGCAACACCCCCGAGCGCGACGAATCCTATAACCGCGCCATCGCGGCCACCGACCGCGACATGATCCTGAAGGCGGACCCAACCACCATCACCATGGTGCCGTGGGCGGTCGACCCCACCGCCCAGGTCATCCACGACTGCTATTTCGCCGACGGCAAGCTGGTCGACTATGCGCCGCGCAGCGTGCTGCGCCGCGTGCTCAAGCTGTACGAAGAGCGCGGCTGGAAGCCGGTGGTGGCGCCGGAACTCGAGTTCTACCTCACGGCCAAGAACATCGATCCCAACTTGCCGCTCAGCTCGCCGGTGGGCCGCAGCGGCCGTGCCGAGACCAGCCGCCAGGTCTACAGCATCGACGCCGTCAACGAATTCGACCCGCTGTTCGAGGACATCTACGATTACTGCGAGATGATGAACCTCGACGTCGACACCCTGATCCACGAGATCGGCGCCGGCCAGATGGAGATCAACTTCCTGCACGGCGATCCGCTCGGCCTGGCCGACAAGGTCTTCTACTTCAAGCGCACCCTGCGCGAAGCCGCGCTCAAGCACGAGATGTACGCCACCTTCATGGCCAAGCCCATGGCCGACGAGCCCGGCTCGGCGATGCACGTGCACCAGAGCGTGGTCGACAAGGAAACCGGCCGCAACATCTTCAGCAATCCCGACGGCACGCCATCGAACGCCTTCCGCCACTACATCGGCGGCCTGCAGCGCTACATGCCGTCGGCCATGGCGATCATCGCTCCTTATGTGAATTCCTACCGCCGCATCGTGCGCCACTCGGCCGCGCCGATCAACCTGCAGTGGGGCATGGACAACCGCACCGTCGGCTTCCGGGTGCCGGTGTCGGGGGCGCAGGACCGGCGCGTGGAGAACCGCGTGATCGGCGCCGACGCCAATCCCTACCTGGCGCTGGCGGTTACGCTGGCCTGCGGCTACCTGGGCATGCTCGACGCCGTCGAGCCGAGCCGGATGGTCGAGGTCAGCGCCTACGACATGCCGGTCGAGCTGCCGCAAGGCCTGTCCGAAGCGATCACCCTGTTGCGCCGGGAAGACCGTTTGCGCGACGTGCTTGGCGAGCGTTTCATCGACGTGTACTCTGCAGTAAAGGACCTCGAGCATCAGGAGTTCATGCGCGTCATCAGTCCGTGGGAGCGGGAGCACCTGCTGCTGCACGTCTGATTGGTTCTTGATAATGGGAGCCAATCATGACAACCAACTCGATGGTGGCCTCGCTGCGCGTGACTGCGCCCGAGACGCAAGAGACTTTTGACACCCAGGCCCTGCAGCGCCTGGACAGCGCGCACTACCTGCATCCGTTCACCGACCACGCCGCGCTGCGCGAGCGCGGCGCGCGCGTGATCGTGCGCGCCGACGACGTCTACCTGTGGGATTCCGACGGCAACAAGATCATCGACGGCATGGCCGGCCTGTGGTGCGTAAACGCCGGCTACGGGCGCGCCAGCATCGCCGACGCGGTGCACGCCCAGATGCTGCAGCTGCCTTTCTATAACAGCTTCTTCAACACCACCAACGTGCCGGCGGTGAAACTGGCGGCGCTGCTGGCGCGGCTCGCGCCACCCAACATGCAGCACGTGTTCTTCACCGGCAGCGGTTCGGAAGCGAACGACACCATCGTGCGCATGGTGCGGCGCTACTGGCAGCTGGCCGGCCGTCCGGGGCGCGAAACCATCATCAGCCGCCGCAACGCCTACCACGGCTCTACCATGGCCGGGGCTTCGCTGGGCGGGATGGCGGGCATGCACGCGCAGGGCGGGCTGCCGATTCCCGGCATCGTCCATATCGGCCAGCCGAACTACGCCGAGCACGGGCACGGCATGAGCGAAGCGGCCTTCGGCCTGGAAGCGGCCGGCTGGCTGGAAGCGAAGATCCTGGAAGTGGGGCCGGAGCGCGTGGCCGCCTTCATCGGCGAACCGGTGCAGGGCGCGGGCGGCGTGATCATCCCGCCCGCTACCTACTGGCCGGAGATCCAGCGCATCTGCGACAAGTACGACATCCTGCTGATATCGGACGAAGTGATCTGCGGCTTCGGCCGCCTAGGCACCTGGTTCGGCTGCGAGCTGATGGGCTTCCAGCCCGACCTGATCGCCTTCGCCAAGGGCGTCACCTCGGGCTACGTGCCGCTGGGCGGCGTGCTGGTGGGCTCACGCGTGGCGCACATGCTGATCGAGAAGGGCGGCGACTTCAACCACGGCTTCACCTATTCCGGCCACCCGTCGGCATGCGCGGCGGCGCTGGAAAACCTGCGCATCATCGAAGCCGAGCGCCTGGTGGAGCGAGTGGCGCTGGAGACCGGGCCGCACCTGAAGTCGCGCTTCGCCTCGCTGGCGATGCATCCGCTGGTGGGGCATGCCGAGACCTGCGGCATGACGGCTGGGCTGAACCTGGTGCGGCGCAAGGGGGCGACGGTGCATGAATGCGAGGCCTTCCCGCCGGCGCACGCGGTGGGGATGGTCTGCCGCAAGCACATGTTCGACAACGGCGTCATCATGCGCGCCGTGGGGGACCGGATGATCGTGGCGCCGCCGCTGTCGATTACCAAAGGGCAGATCGACGAGATGGTGGAGCGGATCGGGCATTGCCTGGATCTGACGCTGGAGGAGGTGGTGGGGAACGGGTGGATGGAGTAGCTCGCGGTTTGCTTGCAACTTGGGTCCCGGCCTTCGCCGGGACGACGTTTTTAAGCTAACGCATAAAACATCGCTAACGCGTTTCTTCCGTTAGCCTTAAAGCCGTCATCCCGGCGAAGGCCGGGATCCAATTTTGCATGACCAGTGTCAGCTCAAGCACTCGCCACAATATGCTTGGTCGGCTCGCCGCCATTCTTGAACACCTGCGGCGCCAGCGAGCCCACGAACATGCCGATGAAGGCCGCCACCAGCCCGGCCAGCTGACCCGGGAAGTGCTCGCCCCAGCTGGTGATCTGCGGGAAGAACAGCAGCCACACCAGGATGCCGGCGCCGATCGACAGGATGGCGCCCTGCGTGGTCGCGCGCTTCCAGTACAGGCCCATCACCAGCGGCACGAAGGCGCCCACCAGCGTGACCTGATAGGCGCTCGACACCAGTTCGTAGATCGAGGTGCCTTCCATGAAGATCGCGTACTGCAGCACCAGCGTGGCGAAGATCACGATGGTCACGCGCATCGCGAACAGCTGCTGCTTGTCGCTCATGCCGGGGCGCAGGTTCTTGAGGATGTTTTCGACAAAGCTGGTCGACGGCGCCAGCAGGGTGGCCGAAGAGGTGCTCTTGATGGCCGACAGCAGCGCGCCGAAGAACAGGATCTGCATCACCAGCGGCATCTTGGTCATGATGAAGGTCGGCAGCAGGCGCTGGTAGTCGTGCATGGCCATCGACATGGCGGACTCGCCCATCACGACCACGGCCGCGGCCACGATGAACATCGGCACGAAGGCGAACAGGATGTAGCTGGCGCCGCCGATCACGGCGCCGGTGCGCGCGGTCGGGGCGTCCTTGGCCGACATCACGCGCTGGAACACGTCCTGCTGCGGGATCGAGCCGAACATCATGGTGATGGCGGCGGCGATGAAGAACATGATGTCGGTGAAGCTCGGCTCGGGCAGCACGCGCCACAGCTTGGCCTGATGGGCCATCGCCAGCACCTTGTCGGCGCCGCCGGCCAGGTCGGACGCGAAGACGGCGATGATGGCCATGCCGACCACCAGCACGATCATCTGGATGAAGTCGGTGATCGCCACCGCCAGGAAGCCGCCCACCACCACGTAGATCAGCACCGCCAGGGTGCCGATGACCATGCCGGTGGCCGGCGCCAGCGCGCCGTTGGTCAGCACCGTGAACACCAGGCCCAGCGCGGTGATCTGCGCCGCCACCCAGCCCAGGTAGCTCAGGATAATCGCCACCGAGCAGAACACCTCGATGCCCTTGCCGTAGCGCTGGCGGTAGTAGTCGCCGATGGTAAGCAGGTTCAGTTTATACAGCTTGGAGGCGAAGAACACGCCGACCAGGATCAGGCACATGCCCGCGCCGAACGGATCCTCGATGATGGCGTTCAGGCCGCCCTGCACGAACTTGGCCGGCACGCCCATCACGGTCTCGGCGCCGAACCAGGTGGCGAAGGTGGTCGTGATGACCATGATCAGCGGCAGGCTGCGGCCGGCCACGGCGAAGTCGCTGGTATTCTTGATCCGGGTACCCGCCCACATCCCGAGCCCGAGCGTGCCGAGCAGGTAAAGCGCGACGAAAACGATCAAAGTGGTGTTCATGCGGTGGATGCTCCGGGCGCGGAAAATTGTTGGGCGGAAAATTCGCGATTATAAAGGCAGAATCCGGCGGTTGGCTCAACTTTGCTAGGATTTGGCTTCAAGTGTTGCTCTTCTAGGAAAGAAATGGGCCTGAGCCAGGTGCGCTAAGCGCATGACTCCTTCCGTGAAGCGCCTCCCCTGGCCCTCGTGTATGCTTGCCCGATCAGGATTCCGCCATCGCATGCCATTTACCAATGGAATGCGGCAGCACGTTTTTATGAAGAAATTCACGCTGCGCCCTCCAGTCACCATCGCCACCATTCTCAGCCTGGTCGTGCTGGCGGCGGCGCTGGCAGTACTGGCTGAGGGCATTCGCACCCAATCCGGCTCCTTCCGGTGGGTGGTTCACACCCGCGAGGTGCTGGAAAACGTCCAGTCCACCATCGCCCACACGAGCGACGCGGAAGCGGCCCAGCGCGGCTTCCTGCTCACCGGCAGCCCGGGCTTCCTGGCGAACTACCAGCAAGCGCGCGATGCCGTGCTACCCCAGGTTGCGGAAGTCCGCGCCCTGACCCGGGATAACCCCCGGCAGCAGGCCGCGCTACGCGATTTCGAGGATGCGCTGCGCGCGCGCTTCGACCTGCTCGAGCGCGTCGTGCAGGAAAAGCAGGCAGGGCGCCCGCCCACTCTCGCGACCCTGGAGTCGGGCCGGCAGCTCAAGGAACGTATTCTTGCGCTTGCGACGTCGATCCGCGCCGAGGAGCAGCACCTGCTGCGCGAGCGCCAGGCACGGGTTGAAGAAGGACGCCGCGAACTGATCGCCGCCTTTGCCACCACCGCCGGGACGGGGATCGCGCTTGTGGTCATGCTGTGGGTGCTGTCCTCGCGCGACGCGGCGCGCCTGCTGGCCCGGGCGCAGGCCTTGTCCGAATCGGAAGCCAATTACCGGTACACGATCGAACTCAACCCGCAGATACCCTGGCGCGCTTCGGCGGCCGGCGCCATCGAGACATTCTCAGACCGCTGGGTATCGCTCACGGGACAGGCTCGCGAGGCCGTTCCGGGGTCCGGCTGGTCGAGCGCGGTGCTTCCCGACGACCGTCCGGCGATGCTGCAGGCGTGGGCGCAGTCGGTCGCCAGCGGCGAGCCCTTCGATTTCGAGTTCCGCATTCATGCCGCCGGCGGCCAGGTGCGCTGGATGCGCTCGCGCGCCGCGCCGCGGCGTGACGCATCGGGCGCCATCGTTGCCTGGTATGGCCTGACCGAAGACATCCACGCACGCAAGGAATCGGAGCTGGCGCTGGGGCGCAGGCTGGCCCAGATCGAGACCATCTACCGCGCCGTCCCGGTCGGGCTCGGCCTGCTGGACCCGAACCTGCGCCTGGCCGAGCTGAACGACGCGCTGGCCGAACTGGGGAGCCGGCCCAAGCGCGACATGGTCGGTATGGCGCTGACGAGCGCGCTGCCGGCGCCGCTGGGCGAACAGATTCGCGCAGTGCTGGAGCAGCTCGTACGCGACCGCCGCCAGGTCAGTGGCATCGAGTTCAGCAGCAACATGGACCGCGATTCCGTGCGGCAGCGCGACTGGCTCGCCAGCTTCTATCCGGTCCTCGACGGGGCAGGGCTGGAAGGCGTCGTCGTCGCCCTGCTGGAAGTCACGCAAATCAAGGCCGCCCAGCGCAAGCTAATCGAAGCCAACCAGTTGCTCGAGCAGCGGGTCGAGGAGCGGACCGCCCGGATCGCCGAGGCGAATGCCGAGCTGCGCGCCTTTGCCCACACGGTGGCGCACGACCTGCGCGCGCCGCTGCGCAACGTCGAGGGCTTCTCCACCGCCCTGCTCGAGGACGAAGGCGAACGCATGTCGGCGGACGGCAGGATGTTCGCCGAGCGCATCGTGGCGGCCGTGGTGCGCATGGACCGGTTGATCACGGACCTGCTGGCCTACAGCCGCCTGTCGCGCGCCGAGCTGCGCCTCGAACGGGTCGACCTCGGCACCGTCGTCAGGACCGTCCTGCGCGACCTCGAGGCCCAGATTGCAGAAAGCGGGGCCCGCTTCGACCTCGCCTGGCCCTTGCCGGCGGTGCAGGGCAATGCGACCATCCTGGTGCAGATCGTCGCCAACCTCCTGACGAACGCCATCAAGTTCGTGGACCAGGGCGTGACGCCGCGCATCGCGATCTCCGGATCGCGCGATGGCCGGACAGTGCGCCTCCTGATCAGCGATAATGGCATCGGCATCGCGCCCGAACACCGCGAACACGTGTTCGGGGTGTTCGAGCGCCTCCACGGCCACGAGCGCTACCCGGGCACCGGCATCGGCCTGGCGATCGTGAAGAAAGGCCTCGAGCGCATGGACGGGACCGTGCGGATCCGCAACCGCGAGGGCGGCGGCACCACCTTCGAGCTGGCCATGCAGGCTGCCGACTGAGACAAAGGACAAAGCGATGGAAAGCATGAGCGACGAGGACGACGCAGCCGGACTGCCGGTGATCCTGCTGGTGGAGGACAATCCGGACGACGTGCTGCTGGTGCGGCGCGCGGTCAAGAAGGCCGCCCTGCCGGTGTCCCTGCAGGTCGTGGCGGACGGCGACGAGGCCGTGGCCTACCTGGACGGCGGCGCGCAGTACGGCGACCGCGAGCGCCATCCGCTGCCGGACCTGGTGCTGCTCGACCTGAAGCTGCCCAAGCGCTCCGGCCTCGAGGTCCTGCGCTGGGCGCGCAGCCAGCGCGGCCTGGATGCGACGCCCGTGGTCGTGCTGACCTCTTCAGGCGAGGACGAGGACATCCAGAAGGCCTATACTCTGGGCGCCAACTCCTACCTGCAAAAGCCGGTGGCCTTCAACGGCCTGGTCCAGCTCCTCAGCGTGCTCGACCTGTACTGGTTCAGGAACAATCTGACCGCGCCGCCCGCTGCGGCAGGCGCATCTTACTGATACGCGAACGATGACATTGGACATACTGCTGCTCGACGATAACCCGGATGACCGTGCGCTGGCGCGGCGCGAGCTCGAGCGCAACCTGCCCGACTGCGTGATCGAGGAAGTGGGCGACCGTGCCGGCTGGGAGCGGGTGCTCCAGGCCGGGCTGCGGGTCGACATCGTGATCACCGATTTCCAGATGCGCTGGATCACGGGACTGGACATCCTCAAGCAGGTCAAGGGCTTCGACCCGCAACTGCCGGTCATCATGTTCACCGCCACCGGCACCCAGGAGATCGCCGTCGAGGCAATGAAACTGGGCCTGGACGACTATGTCATCAAGAGCCCGCGCCACTACGCGCGCCTGCCGGTGGCCGTGCACACCTGCCTCAGCCGCAACGAAATCCGGGCCCGTGCCATCCGGTCCGAGACCCGCCTGGCTGCCTTGCTCGAGAATATCCAGCTCGGTGTGTTCCGCATGTCGCTCGAGGGCAGGCTGGAAGAAGCCAACCGTGCTTTCTGGACCATGCTGGGCGGCGATCCCAGTGCCCCGGAATCGCTGCGCCATCCGCTGCTGGACCAGGTGACGAGCCGCCTGCCGCAGCTGCAGGCGGTATCCGACAGCGCCGAGCTGCAGGCCGAACTCGGCGCCACCGACGAAGCCGGGCGCTTCTACGTCGTCAAGCTGGTGCGCGTGAAGGTCAACGGCCATGACGCCATCGACGGCATCGTGGAAGACGCGACGTCGCTGCGCCGCGCCGGCGCCGAGATCCATCGCCTGAACGCCGAGCTCGAACAGCGCATCATGGAGCGCACCCGCCAGCTGCAGGAGGCCAACGAGGCGCTCGAGACCTTCGGGTTCTCGGTCTCGCACGACCTGCGCGAGCCGCTGCGCACCATCCAGGGCTACGCAGCCGCGTTGAGCCAGGACCTGGTGGCGCGCGACTTCAGCAATTTCGAGCAATACGTCGACCGCATCAATGCCATTGCCCGCCGCATCGACCTGATGGTCTCGGACCTGCTCGAATTTGCGCGCCTGTCGCGTGATGAAATCAGGTCCGACAGCCTGTCCTTGCGCGAGGTGGTGCAGGATGCGCAGTCGGTCCTGCAAAACGAGCCGGCTTATCGCGCGGCCGACATCCAGATCGACGTGCCCGAGGATTTGATGGTGAAGGCACACCGGCCGGTGCTGGTGCAGGCACTGGCGAACCTGCTCGGCAATGCCGTCAAGTTCGTAAGGCCGGAAACGCATGCTGCAGTACTGGTCGTAGCGCAGGCCCATGGCCGTCAGGTCCGGCTCGAAGTGCAGGACAACGGCATCGGCATGGCGGACGAGGCGCGCGAGCGCGTGTTCGACGTGTTCGAGCGCCTCCATGGCGAAGAAGAATATCCGGGTACCGGTATCGGGCTGGCGATCGTCAAGAAGGGCGTCGAGCGCATGCAGGGCAGCGTCGGCGTGGAGTCGGCGCCGGGCATCGGATCGACTTTCTGGATCGAGTTGCCCGGTGCCTGAATCCATCTCCCCTTCCAACCCCTTGCGCGTCCTGCTCATCGACGACAACCCCGATGACCGCGCCCTGGTCGAGCGCGAGCTCAGGCTGCGCATCGAGGCCGTCGAGGTGCGCCACATCAGCGACGCCGCCGGCCTGAGCGAAGCGCTGGAGGCGGGCGGCTTCGACGTCGCGGTGACCGATTACCGCCTGCGCTGGACGATCGGCACCGAGGTGCTACGCGAGATCAAGGGCCGCTACCCCTCGGCGCCGGTCATCATGTTCACCGGCAGCGGCAACGAGGAAGTGGCGGTCGATGCCATGAAAGAGGGGTTGGACGACTACATCACCAAGACGCCCAAGCATTATCCGCGCGTGCCCTTCGCCGTGCTGGCCTGCTTCGAGCGGGTGAACAACCGCGCCAGGCTGCAGGCATCGGTCGCCCGCGAATCGCTGGCGAAGGCGCGGCTCGAAGTCGCACTGCAGTCGGCCGGCATGGCCACCTGGCAGGTGGATCTCGCCAGTGGGCAGCTGTCCTGCTCCGACGACGCCGGTCCGATGTTCGGCCATCCGCCCGGTTTCGTGCATGCCGCCCCAGCCGAGGCGCTGGCCCAGGTGCACCCCGAGGACCTGGCCGGCTTGCAGGCCTTGTGGCGCACGGTGCTGGACGGGACCAGCCGCGTGACCGCCGAGTTCAGGGTGCTCGGCGCGGACGGCGAGCTGCGCTGGATCGCAGGCAGCGCCAAGCTGCTGCAGCACGATGGCAGCCGGGCGGCGCTGGTCATCGGCACCCTGCGCGACGTGACGGCCGAGCTCATGGCCAAGGAGGCGCAGCGCAAGCAGCAGGAAGAGCTGCAGACCATCCTCGACGTGCTGCCGGTCGGCATCGCCATCAGCCGCGATCCGGAGGCGCGGCACATCGAGATCACGCCGGCGTTCTCCGCGCTGCTCGGCATCGACCACGGCGCCGGCTACGACCGGGTCGGCACGCAGGAACGGCCTTATCGCTACCTGCGCGCCGGCCAAGCCATCGAACCGGAGGACTGGCCCATGCGGGTGGCGGCGCGGCGTGGGGAGGCGGTGCGCGGCGACGAGCTCGATGTGCAGTTCAACGACGGCCGCACGCTCACCATCCTGGTCAATGCGGCGCCCCTTTTCGACGCGCAGGCGCGGGTCCGCGGGGTGGTCGCGGCGATCGTGGACATCAGCGCGCTCAAGGGCGTGCAGCATGAACTGGAAAAGGCGAACCGGCAGAAGACCGAGTTCCTGTCGGTGCTGGCGCATGAACTGCGCAACCCGATGGCGGCCATCGGCTATTCGGTCGAGATGTTGCGCCAGGTCGGCTCGCCCGCGGCCATCGGCAGGGCGCGCGACGTGATCGCGCGCCAGACCCGCCACATGGGCCGCCTGCTCGACGACCTGCTCGACCTGAGCCGCATCACGCTCAACCGCATCGAGCTCGACAGGCGCCCGGTCGACCTGCGGCGCACCATCGAGCTGGCCTACGAAAGCACGCGCGCGCTGATCGAGTCGCTCGGACACGATATCCGCTTCGACCTGCCGGCCTTGCCGGTGATCGTGGAGGGCGACGAGGTGCGCCTGACCCAGATCGTCAGCAACCTGCTGAACAACGCGGCCAAGTTCACCCCGGGGCCGGGCGCGATCGCGGTGCGCGCCGCCATCGAGGGGGAATGGGCGGTCGTCACGATCGCCGACAACGGCGCCGGGATCGCGCAAGACCAGCTCGAATCGGTGTTCGAGATGTTCTCCCAGGGGCAGTCGAAGGTCAGCGGCGGACCGGAAGGCCTGGGCATCGGCCTGGCGGTCGTGCGCAAGCTGGTCGAGCTGCATGGCGGAAGGGTAGAGGCGCTCAGCGAAGGCGCCGAGCGCGGCACGACGATCCGGATGGAGCTGCCGTGCATGGCCGCCGGCGCCATGGCGGAACAGGACGACGCGCGCCTGGTCCCCGCCTCCGGCGCACAGGCGCGGCTGCTCGTCGCCGACGACAACATCGATGCGGCGGACCTGCTGGCCGACGTGCTGCGCATGGAGGGGTACGCGGTCCAGGTGGCCTATGACGGCCGCGAGGCCATCCGGATGGCGGACCAGTGGCGGCCCGACGCGCTGGTGCTGGACATCGGCATGCCGCACGCCAATGGGCTCGAGGTGGCGCGCTGGGTGCGGGCGCAGGAGTGGGGCAGGAAGGCTGCGCTGATCGCCGTCACGGGATGGGGACAGCAGCACGACCGCAGCGCTACCGTCGAGGCGGGATTCGACGAGCACCTCGTCAAGCCGGTCAGCCCGCAGGAGATCGTCGGCGCCCTCGGCCGGCACATGGGCAGCTAGTCGCGCGCTCGATCAGTCGTCGATCACGTCCAGGCCTTGCTCGCGCAGCCGCGCCAGGCCATCGCGCATGGCCTGCAGCTGTTCGGGCGGGTGTCCGACCCAGTCCTTCACTTCGCCCACGACTCGCAGCGGCTCGCGCGAGCGGTAGGATTTGGTCGGATTGCCCGGGAACTTCTTGTCGGTCAGGTTGGGATCGTCGAAGATCGGACCGAGCGGCTCCACGATATAGATCCTGCCGGGGCCATCGCCGGTGGCCAGTTCCGCACCCCAGGTCGCTGCTTCGAGCGTCGCGCTCATGTAGACGTGGTTCGCCTTCCTGCGTTCGCCGAAGTTCGAGGTGTAGCCGGGAATGATGAGATCTCCCGGCTTCAGGTCGGCCCGCGTGCCGTGGTAGAGCGGCGCCGAACTGGCGTCGATGGGAAGGGGTGTCTTGTCGGTCATGGTGTCCTGTTCTTCCAAGATTGTGCTGATCGTTTCAGCTGTTCGTCGTACTCGACGAACAGCCATCACCGGTGCCTGCCTAGATCGCCATGTCACGCAATACTTTCGACGCATCCCGGTTCGCGCCCAGCACGGTCCCGTCGCGCATGTGGATCTGCAGCTGCGACTGGTCGTCCGCGCGCATCGATTCCACGAAGTCCAGGTTGACCAGGGCCGAGCGGTGGATGCGCACGAAGCGCGCCGGATCCAACTGGGCCTCGAGGTCCGAGATGCCGATCCGGACCAGGAAGTTCTGCCCGCGCGCGACGATCACCGTGTACTTCGAGTCGGCCTTCATGTACTCGATCTCGCTGGTGGCGAGCGGGAAGATGCGGCCGCGGTCGCGCACCAGGATGCGCTCCAGCCGCGCCGGTGCGCTGCTGGCCTGGCTAAGTACGCCGTCGAGCGACTCGCGGCCATGCACCGGCCCCTCCAGCAGGCGCGCCACGGCGGCCGCGAAGCGCGCCTGCGTGAAGGGTTTCAGCAGATAGTCCACGGCGTTCAGTTCGAAGGCGGTCACGGCGTACTGGTCGTAGGCCGTGGTGAACACGATGTGCGGCAGGTAGTCGAGCCGGCGCAGCACTTCCAGGCCGGTCATCTCGGGCATCTGAATGTCCATGAACACCACGTCGGGCCGCAGGCGTTCGATCTGGGCCAGGGCGCTGGCGCCGTCCGCCGCTTCGCCCACTAGGCGCAGCGCCGGATGGGCATAGATGGCGTCGCGCAGCACGTCGCGCGCCAGCGGTTCGTCTTCCGCGAAGAAGGCGGTCTTCATGTTCATGCGGTGGTTTCCTCACGGGCTGCCGGAATGGTGACCGACACGCTGAAGCCGGCGCCCGGCGCGCTCTGCACGCGGATGGCCGCGCGGCTGCCGTAGTCCAGCTGCAGGCGCCGTTCGATGGTGCGCAGGCCAAGGCCAGGCGCACTGGCGATCGCCGCCGGATCGGCGCCGGGGCCGGTGTCGCGTACGGTCATGGACAGCGCGCCGGTCGCGGCGTCGCGGCGGGTGCGGATCTGCAGGATGCCGGGCCGGGTGTGCGGGTTGAAGGCGTGCTTGATGCTGTTCTCGACCAGCGGCTGCAGCGACAGCGCCGGCAGCGCATGGTCGCCGGCGTCTTCGTCGAGGTCCCACTCGACGTGCAGACGCTCGCCCAGGCGCAGCTGCTCCAGCTCCAGGTAGTCGCGCACGAAATCGAGTTCGGCGTCGAGCGTCACGCGGTCGCTGCCGCCGCGCTCCGTATCGAGCACGTAGCGCAGCATGTCCGAGAACTGGAACAGCGCGGTTTCGGCGGCGGCCGGGTTGCGCTGGGTGAGGGCGATGATCGAGTGCAGGGTGTTGAACAGGAAGTGCGGATTGAGCTTGTTGCGCAGGGCGCTCAGCTCCGAGGCGATCACCAGGTTCTGCGCTTCCTTCATGGCCAGCGCCTGGCGGTGCGCGGCCTGGCTCGCGCGCACCAGGTGGAACACGCCCACGCCGAGCAGGTAGGTCATGACGTGGTAGAGCAGCGGCCAGACGTACCAGCTGACCGGCTTGCCGCTGCTGAACATCACCCAGAACGGCACCTGCGACACCAGCGCGAAGCCGAAGGCGGTGGCGCAGTGGATGCCGATGATGGCGTAGACGCGGTAGCCGCGCCGTTCCAGCAGGCCGGTCAGGGGCCAGGCCAGCGCCAGCAGGACGGCGGATGGGACCAGGCTGGTAAAGGTCAGCAGCCAGCGCGGCCCGTCGAAGCGGCCGTCGGCCACCCGGTCCAGCTGGTCGGCAAAGGAGAGGAAGACCCCATAGGTCACCCAGATGGCAATGTAGACCCGCCACATCAGGCTGAGCCGGGTCGGTGTGGATGCTGTCGTCGTCATGTCCCGAGTATCTCCCGCCAGGGGGCCGGGTGGCGGCGCCATGTCACGAATTGCGGGATCCGGGATCCGAAATGCGGGAACGCGGCGCCGGCCCGGTCAAGGGCAGGGCAGGGTGATGGTCAGGCGCGTGCGGCCATGGCCCGTGTCCATGCTCACGCTGCCGCCCTGCACCTCGGCCATCAGGCGGATCGAATAGGTGCCGAGGCCGTTGCCGCCGATCTTGTCCGACGGCGCGTACTTCTCGAAGAAGCGCTCGCGCGCCGCCGGCGGCACTTCGCCGGCATTGTCGATCATGACGTGCAGGTTGCCGTAGCCCGGCGCGATGTTCACCGTGACGCGCCCGCCCGGCGGCGAGGCCTCGATCGCGTTCTTGAGCACGTTGTTGAAGAGCGAATAGCACAGCAGCGGCTCGCCCAGGCACATCACGTCCTGCGGCGGATCGAAGCTGACCGTGATGTCGCTGCTGTCGAAGGTGAGGCGAACCTGCTGGCAGACCTTGCCCAGCATCTCGCCCAGGTCGAACATCTGCAGCGCCGGCTGGTAGCTGCCCTGCTCCATCTTGTAGACGTCGAGGGTGCGGTTGATCATTTCCAGCGCGTTCTCGGCCGCGGTCTCGATCATGTGGGCCTGCTCGCGCTGGTTCGGCGTGAGCGGGCTGCAAAGCAGCGCCTGGCTGCCGTGCAGCGCCACCGCGATCGGGCTTTTCAGGTCGTGGCGCGTCATGCGCTCGACGTCTTCGCGCAGGCGCGCGTTCTCGATCAGCAGTTCGTTCTGGCGCTTGACGTCCTGCATGGCGGTGGCCAGCAGCAGGTGCGCCGACAGGCGCGCTTTCAGGATGGTCGGGTCGGCCGGCTTGGACACGTAGTCCACCGCGCCCAGGCGCAGGCCGGCCACCACGTCCTCGGTGCCGTCGCGCGCCGACAGGAAGATGATCGGGATGTGCGCGGTCTTCGGATTGGCTTTCAGATGGCGGCAGGTCTCGAAGCCGTCCATGACCGGCATCATGATGTCGAGCAGGATCAGGTCGATGTGGAAGGCGTCCGCGATCTCGAGCGCCTTCTTGCCGCTGATCGCGACCTTGATCGAATACTCGTCCTTCAGCACGCCGGCCAGCACTTCGATGTTGGTCGGGATGTCGTCCACGATCAGCACCGTCGATTTCTTCACCCGCTCGCCGATCGGCGCATCCAGGCCGATCACGTTCGATTCGGGCAGCAGGGCAGGAGCGGCAGGCGGCATCGGCGCGGCTGGCGCAGCGCTTGGAGCGGGCGCTGCAGCCGGAGCAGCCGACATGGGCTTGGGCACCGGCGCCGGCGGATTCTGGCGCGCGAACGGGCTCGGCGCGGTTTCCAGCTGTACGCCCAGCATGCTCATGAACTTGCAGGCGAAGCTGTGCACCGTGAAGGGCTTGATCATGTACGCGTTGACGCCGGCCTGCAGCGCAGTGCGCACCGACTGCGGATTGGCTTCCGCGGTCAGCATCATGAAGGGCGTGTTGGCGTAGCGATGGTCGGTCCGCATCCACTTGAGCAGGTCGATCCCGCTCATCACCGGCATGCCCCAGTCGCCGACCACGATGTCGACCTGCTGCTTGCGCATGAGGTCCTGCGCGGTCTTGCCGTTATCGGCCTGGAACACGTTCAGGAAGCCGAGTTCCGCCAGCACCTGGCGCACGTGGGTGCGGATCAGGAGATAGTCGTCGACGATGAGGATGGAGGCGGACTTGTCCATGATGTTTCTCTTACTTAAGTTTATGAAGTGTAACAACTTCTTGTGAGGGCGGATACGTTCTTAGTGGTTAGTTGTTGTATGCGTGACAGCACTCCATATGCATGGCTTTGCCGTTTTATGCGTTAACTTGCGTGTTTTTGCGGGTTTGTATACAGTCAGGCGTCATCAACAGGAGAAAACATGCAGTTAGCGGAGGAGAGGCGGCAATCGATCATCGACGCTGTCGAACGCGAGGGTCGGGTGCTGGCGGCCGAGCTGGCCCAGCGCCTGGACACGTCGGAAGACACCATCCGGCGCGACCTGCGCGATCTCGACGCCGCCGGCCTGCTGCGCCGCGTGCACGGCGGCGCGGTGCGGCGCACGCGCGAGGCCAGCTTCGGCGAGCGGGTCGAACGCGACCTCGCGCGCAAGGCCGCGCTGGCTCACAGCCTGCGCGAGTGCATCCGTCCCGGCGACACGGTGTTGATCGATGCCGGTTCGACCAACCTGGCGCTGGCGCGCCTGCTGGAAGACGGCCAGGCCGCCACCATCATCACCAACAGCCCGCAGGTGGCGCTGGCGCTGGGCGACTTCCGCCGCACCCGCATCGTGCTGCTGGGCGGGACCTACCATGCCGCCATGGGGGCCGTGCTCGGGGCCTGGACCCTGGCCGAACTGCAGCAGTTGCGCGCCGACCTGTGCATCGTCGGTCTCTGCGCGCTGGACGCCAAACGCGGCCTGGCCGCATCGGACGCCGAGGAAGCCACGATCAAGGCCGCCATGGTCGCGGGCAGCACGCGCCGCGCGGCCGCCGTGCTGAACGAGCGCCTCGTCGACGGTGCGCCGTTCGCTTTCGGGCGCCTGGCCGAACTCGATCATCTGGTGCTCGAGGCCGACGCGCCCGAGGACAGCATCGCCAGCCTGCGCCAGGCCCACCCTGGCCTCGATCTCCGCATTGCCGCAAAGGCCCGTACATGAATCACCCGCACAAGCACTCCCTCGCGGCCGCCCGCTGGTCGATCTCCACCGTCTTCCTGCTCAACGGCGCCGGCATCGGCCTGTGGGCCGCGCACATACCGGTGGTGCAGGCGCGCGCCGGCATCGATACCGCCACGCTCAGCATGGTGCTGCTCACCATCGCCGCCGGCGCCCTGCTGGCGATGCCGCTGATGGGCGGCTTCACCGCGCGCTGGGGCACGCGCCGCATGACCCTGTGGTCAGGCTTCCTGTTTGCGCAGATGCTGGCGCTGATCATGAACGTCAGCGAGCTGCACCTGCTGTTCGCCGCCGCCTTCGCCTTCGGCGTCAGCAACGGCGCGCTGGACGTGGCGATGAACGCCAACGCCAGCGAGGTCGAGACCGCGCGCGGCGTGCCGACCATGTCCTCCTTCCACGGCTTCTTCAGCCTGGGCGGCCTGCTTGGCGCGGCGCTGGGCGGCGTGATCCTCCAGCAGGGCTGGGGCGACGGGCAGGGCGCACTCGCCATGGGCATCCTGACTGCGATCGTGCTGGCGGTGGCCGCGCCGCGCGTGATGGCCTTCGCACCCACCCACGAAGCGGGCAGCCACTTCCAGCTGCCGCGCGGCGCGGCATTGAGCCTGGGCCTGCTGGCGCTGCTGTGCTTCGCGGTGGAAGGCGCGCTGGTGGACTGGAGCGCCCTCCTGATGCAGGAACGCACCGGCGCCGAGCCGGCGAAAGCGGCCCTGGCTTATTCCGCCTTCTCGGTTGCGATGGCGGTCTGCCGCTTCGCGGGCGACCGCCTGATCCTGCGCTTCGGCGCGCTGCGCGTGATGGTGCTGGGCGGGCTGGCGATGTTCGCCGGCCTGGCCACCGCGGTGCTGAGCACCCACTTCCTGCTGTCGGCGGCCGGCTTCGCCCTGATCGGCATCGGCGCGGCCAACGTGGTGCCGCTGCTGTTTGGCGCTGCCTCGCGCATCCCCGGCATGAGCGCGGGCGCCGGCGTGGCGGCGGTGGCGACCCTGGGCTACGGCGGCCTGCTGCTGGCGCCGCCGGTGCTGGGCTATATCGCCTCGCAGGCCAGCGTCATGGTGGCGCTCGGGATGCTGTCGCTGTCCGGGCTCGTCATCGCGATGAGCGCGGGGATCATCAAACGTCAGGAATAGGCCTCGTTGTTTTCCGGTCAAACGCCGACATTCCCTGTTGCTCGGAAAGCTCCGGTGGCATACTTGAGCGGTTCGATCAACCGTGCCTCCTCGTCCATGCGCCGCGTTCTTCTTCCTGTGCTGGCTGCCTGCTGCATATCGATACAGCTTCCGGCGCAGGCCGTACCTAGCGAACGCATCACCCTGTGCTTCGAGCGCCAGGAAGTGCGTCCCTGGCGCACCCTGCATCTCGACGGCCTGAATTTCGAGCTGCTGGCGGAGGTCGCGCGCCGCACCGGCGTCAGCTTCGACTACCAGAGCATGCCGTGGAAGCGCTGCCTCGAACAGCTAAAGGCCAACCAGGTCGACGGCGCCTTCTCGGTGAGTTTCAGCCGCGAGCGCATGGCGCTGGGGGCCTATCCGGGCGTCGCCGCCGGCGCCCCAATCCCCAGGCCGACACCGCCAAGCGCATGCACATGGACTCCTATGTGCTGGTGCGTCCCCGCGGCAGTCGGCTCGATTGGGACGGCAAGACGTTCCGCAATCTGGACGGAAGGATCGGCTTCCAGCTCGGCTACTCGGTCGGACACTTCCTGCGCGCGCATGGCGTCGCAATCGACGAGGGCAGCCAGCGCTCCGACGAGCTGGCGCAAAAGCTCGTGGCCGGACGCCTGGCCGGCGCATCAGCTGGGCGGCCGCACGACCGCCCAGCTGATGCGCGGACCTTATGCCAGCCGGCTCGAGGTGCTGCCGCTGCCGCTGCTCGACCAGGCCTATTACCTGGTGCTGTCGCACGATTTCGCCGCGCGCCAGCCGCAGCTGGCCGCGCGTCTGTGGGACGCGGTGGAGCAGGCGCGCATCAGTCCCGCCTACGGCAAGCACGAATTGCAGGCGGTGGGCAGTGCGCCCTAATGAAGCGCAACAGGTAGAATCCGGTTCTTCAACATAGGGGAACACGATGAAACGAACTGACCTGGCAAAGAAGGACGCCGAAAGACTGAAGAACCAGATGGGTGCGCAGAACGCGGGCTTCGGCGCGGCCGCCAAGGGCGCCACACTCGACCGGCGCGAGCAGCGCGAGCGTGACCGCGCGCTGGGACTGGTGCCCTTCGCCGTCAAGCTCAACGGCGACCTGGTCAAGCAGCTGCAGGAATTGAGCAAGGAACGCGGCGTCGATCTGAACGAACTGGTCGCCGAGCTGCTGCAAAAAGGCTTGTCCGCGTAAGCGATCAACGGGGGAGCGAAGGCATGGCCAGACTTGTATTCGGAATGAACCAGTCCCTCGACGGCTACGTCGACCACATGTCCTTCGGGCCCAGCCCCAGGCTGTTCCGCCATTTCATCGACGAGGCGGAGCAGCAGGCCGGCAGCATCTACGGCCGCAAGATTTACGAGATGATGCGTTACTGGGATGACGAGCATCCCGAATGGGACGCGGACCGGCAAGCGTTCGCGGCGGCCTGGCGCAGGCAATCGAAGTGGGTGGCGTCGCGCGGCATGCCGTCGCTGGGCCCCAGGGCCACGCTCCTCGAAGGCGATCTCGGGGACGCGATTCGCCAAATAAAGCATGAGGTCGAAGGCGAGATCGAAGTGGCCGGCCCGGACCTGGCGCGCAGCCTCACGGAACTCGGCCTGATCGACGAATACCGCATCTACCTGCACCCCGTGGTGCTTGGCAGCGGTACGCCGTATTTCGCCGGCCCGCGCCCGCCCCTGCGCCTGCTGGCGCACGACCGGATCGACGATGACGTGATCAGGCTGCGCTACGTGCCGGTCTGAATCGCCTCAAGCGTACTCGCGCAGGACGGCATAGACGCCGTTCTTCGACTCCACCAGCGCATAGCCGCGCACCTCCCACAGCACCGGCTTCCCGTCGACAGGAAGGGTGGAGCCGCCGGCGCGGCGCGCCATCGTCACGTGCGGACGGTAGCGGCGCGCTTCCGGCTGCAGGCCGAGCGCCAGCAGCGCATCCGACAGCCGTCCATGCAGGGCGGCGAGGGCAGGCGGGGTGGCGTCGGGTTCGAGCACCGCAATCCCGTTGTGCCACAGGGCTGCATGCGTGAGCTCGAGGTGGAAGAGTTCGAAGGGCACTGCGAAGCCGTCCAGCAGTTCGGGCAGGCGTTCGCTCGGCAGGGCGCCGAGGAAGTGCAGGGTGACGTGCAGCTTGTCCGTCTGGACCGGCGCGGCGCCTTTCGCCCAGCCCCAGGCGTCGCGCCACTCCTTTAACTGGTGGCGCAGCGCGGGATCGGGCCAGAGGGCCAGGAACAGGCGGGTTGTGTCGGCTTGCCCGTCCATGGCGGCGCCAATCAGAAGCAGTGTTCCGGCGCCGGGAAGCTGCCGTCCTTCACCGCCGCCACGTAGCTGGTCACGGCGGCGTCGATGCTGGTCTGGCCTTCCATGAAGTTGCGCACGAAGCGCGCCTTGCGGCCCGGGAAGACGCCCAGCAGGTCGTGCATCACCAGTACCTGGCCGGAGCAGTCGGGACCCGCGCCGATGCCGATCGTGGGGATGGTCAGCAGCTCGGTGACTTCCTTGCCCAGTGCGGCGGGAATGGCTTCCAGCACCACCAGCGAGGCGCCGGCCGCCTGCAGGGCCAAAGCGTCGGCCTTGAGCTGTTCGGCCGCGGCGTCGGTCTTGCCCTGCACCTTGAAGCCGCCGAAGGCGTGCACGAACTGCGGGGTCAGGCCGATGTGGGCGCACACCGGGATGCCGCGCTCGACCAGGAAGCGCACGGTTTCGGCAAGCCATGCGCCGCCTTCGATCTTGACCATCTGGGCGCCGGCGCGCATCAGGGTCACGGCATTGTTGTAAGCCTCGACCGGGGTCGTGTAGCTGCCGAAGGGCATGTCGGCCAGGACCAGCGCGAGCTTGTTGCCGCGCGCGACCGAGGCGGTGTGGTAGGCGACGTCCGCCACCGTCACCGGCAGGGTCGAATCGTAGCCGGCGCAGACCATGCCCAGCGAATCGCCGATCAGCAGCACTTCCACGCCGCAGCGGTCCATCAGCGAGGCGAAGCTGGCGTCGTAGGCGGTCAGCATGGTGATCTTGTCGCCTGCCGCGCGCATGGCCAGCAGCGAGGGCGCGGTCACGGCCTTGCGCACCGGTTTCGGTGCGTCGTTGGCGGCTGGGTCCTGGCCCTGCAGATAAGCGCTCATGGGAATCCTTTAAAACGATCGTTCGGAAAACGCGTAGTGTAATCCGCCACGGGCAAACGCGCAGGGGAACGTCTTAAGATCGGAAGATAAAATACACCGCCCCGACCAGGCACAGCGCCGCCCAGACGTAATCGAGCTTGAAAGGCTGGTCCATGTAGAGCATGGCGAAGGGCACGAAGACCGAGAGCGTGATCGCTTCCTGCATGATCTTCAGTTGCGCGAGGCTGAACTGGGTATGGCCGATGCGGTTGGCAGGCACCTGCAGCAGGTACTCGAACAGGGCGATGCCCCAGCTGATCAGGGCCGCGATGTACCAGGCGCGGTTGTTGAGGTTCTTCAGGTGGCCGTACCACGCGAAGGTCATGAAAATGTTCGACAGCACCAGCAGGCCGGCGGTCTGGAACCAGATGGGCAGGCCCATATCAGAAGACTTTCTCGACGGCCTGGCTGGCTACCAGCGGCAGGTAGTCGTGGATCGCGCCGAGGCCCGGGATCACGAGGTCGGGCGCAATCTCGGCCAGCGGCGCCAGCACGAAGCCGCGCTCGTGCATGCGCGGATGCGGCACCGTAAGCGTCTCGGTGTCGATGCGCTGGTCGCCGTACAGCAGCAGGTCGAGGTCGAGCGTGCGCGGCGCGTTGCGGTAGGGCCGCTCACGGCCGTGGGCCTGCTCGATGTCCTGCAGCGCCTGCAGCAGTTCATGCGGATCGAAGCTGGTGTCGATGCAGGCCACGGCATTGATGTAGTCGGGGCCGCTCGAGTCGACCGGCGCGGTGCGGTACAGGCCGGACGTTTCGATGATTGTCGAACCGTCGAGCAGGGCCAGCCGGCGCAGCGCATCGAGCACATTGGCTTGCGCGTCGCCGAGGTTGGCGCCGATGCCGACGTAGGCGATCATTCCTCGCCGCCGCCCTGGGCTTGCGGCGCTGCGCCTTCGCCGCCGGAGCGGCGCGGACCGCGGCGCGGCGGACGCTTGCGCTTCTGCGAGGTGCCCGCTTCGCCGTTGCGCGGACGCGCATTGGCTGCGGCCAGCAGGGCTTCGCGTTCGCCGCCTTCGGCCGCATAGAACGCGGTCCACCATTCGCCGACCTCGCCCGGCAGCTCGCCCGATTCGCAGCGCAGCAGCAGGAAGTCGTAGCCGGCGCGGAAGCGCGGGTGTTCGAGCAGCTTGAACGGCGCCTTGCCGGTGCGGCGCTCAAAGCGGGGCTGCATGGCCCAGATGTCGCGCATGTCGGTGGCGATGCGGCGCTGCAGGGCCAGGTTCTCGGTCTGGGTCTCCAGCACGTCGTCGGCCGCCAGGTGCAGTGCCGGAATCGGCGCTTCGCCGGCGGCGCGGTAGGCGTTCCACTTTTCCAGCACCTGGTGCCACAGGAGCGAGGCGAACAGGAAGCCCGGCGAGACGCCCTTGCCGGCCTTGACGCGCCCGTCCGTCGATTCCAGCGCCAGGGTCACGAACTTCATGCCGATCGGCTGTTCCAGTACCACGTCCAGCAGCGGCAGCAAACCGTGGTGCAGGCCGGCCGAGCGCAGCTCTTTCAAACAGGCCAGCGCGTGGCCGGACAGCAGGAGTTTCAGCATCTCGTCGAACACGCGCGCCGCCGGCACGTTGTCGATCAGCGGCGCCATCACGGGAATCGGCGCGCGCGTGGTCGGCTCGATGGTGAAGCCGAGTTTCGCCGCGAAGCGCACCACGCGCAGCATGCGCACCGGGTCTTCGCGGTAGCGCGCTTCCGGCACGCCGATGATGCGCAGTAACTTGGCGCGGATGTCCTCGATGCCCCCGTGGTAGTCCAGCACGGTCTGGGTGGCCGGATCGTAGTACATCGCGTTGATGGTGAAGTCGCGCCGCGCCGCGTCCTCGTGCTGGGGACCGAAGTTATTGTCGCGCAGGACCCGGCCATGCTCGTCCTTGGGCGCGTTGTCGCTGCCGTTGCCGCGGAAGGTGGTCACCTCCAGCAGGTCCTGGCCGAACATCACGTGCACGATCTGGAAGCGGCGCCCGATGATGAAGGCGCGCCGGAACAGGCGCTTGACCTGCTCGGGCGTGGCGTCGGTGGCGATGTCGAAGTCCTTCGGCTTCACGCCCAGCAGCAGGTCGCGCACGGCGCCGCCGACGACAAAGGCCTGGAAGCCGGCTTCCTGCAGGGTTTGCGTCACCGTGATCGCGTTGCGCGACACGTTGCGCGGGTCGATCTTGTGCTCTTCCGGTCCGAGGATGACTGGTTGGGTCGGGTCGCGGCCGTCGTCTTTCACGCCGAGGATCTTGCGGATGAATTTCTTAATCATTGAATAAATGAAGAGTTGGCCAACCCTGCGCCTGCGCGTGGGCGGCGAGCTTGGCGCTCGGGTTGGTGGCGACCGGGTGGCTGACGATCGACAGCAGCGGCAGGTCGTTGTGCGAGTCGCTGTAGAAGTGGCAGCGCTCGAACGCGTCGAAGCGGGTGCCGAGACGTTCCAGCCAGGCGTGCATGTGGGTGATCTTGCCCGGGCCCGAGGTCGGGGTGCCGAGCAGTTTGCCGGTCAGTTTCCCGTCCGCGTCGTACTCCGGCATGGCGCCGATGTGGTGCTCGACGCCGAAGCGGGCCGCGATCGGCGCCGTGATGTGGTAGTTGGTGGCAGTGATAATCGCCACCAGGTCGCCGGCTTCCTGGTGCTGGCGCACCAGCGCCAGCGCGCGCGGCCGGATCGCCGGTTCGATCACCTCGAGCATGTAGCGGGCGTAGATGGCATCCAGCTCGGCGCGCGGGAAGCGCGCCAGGGTGCCGAGGGCGAACTCGAGGTACTCGACCGGGTCGAGCACGCCCGCCTGGTACTGGGCGAAGAACTCGTCGTTGCGGCGGCGGAAGGAGGCTTCGTCCACCGCGCCTATGCGGACCAGGAACTCACCCCATTCGTAATCGGAATCGATCGGCAGCAGGGTGTGGTCGAGGTCGAACAGCGCAAGGTTTTTCATTCTTTGGTTTCCGACTGCTGGTTTTCTTGCAGCAACAAATCACGCAGCAGGGGCAGGGTGACGGGGCGCTGGGTCTCGAGCGAATACTGGTCGAGGGCGTCCAGCATGGTCGCCAGCGAGCGCATGTCGCGTTTGAAGTGAGACAACAAATAGGGTAACACGCTGGCCGACAGCGTCAAACCACGCGCTTCCGCGGCCTGGGTCAGCGCCGCGATCTTCTCGTCGTCGGACAGGCCCTTGATCTGGTAGACCAGGCCCCAGCCCATGCGCGTGCGCAGGTCTTCGCGCACCTGCAGCACGCCCGGCGGCACCGGGCCGGTGCTGACCATGTAGGCGCCGTGCTCGCGGATCTGGTTGAACAGGGCGAAGGCGTCGATCTGGCGCTGCGGCGACAGGCGGTCGCAGTCGTCCAGCAGGTACAGCGTCACGTCATCGGTGTGGATGAACTGATCTGCCGGTGCATCGAAGGGGATGTAGCGCGAGCCGGGGCTGGCGGCCAGGGCCTGCAGCAAATGGGTCTTGCCGGCGCCGGTGTCGCCCCACAGGTAGGCGTAATGCTCGCGCGAAGCACGCTGCGCGAACTGGTGCATCAGGTGCGCCAGTTCGGCATTCTCGCCCACCTGGAAGGTGTCGAGGCTGTGCGCCGGTTCGGCGCCTAAATCGAGCACCAGCTGTTTCATGGCGTCGGGATCATGTCGGAAAAATCATACGTCAGGCATTATAAAAGCTGCTGCGCAGATAGTGGGCACGCACGTGGCGGAAGCCGACCATCAGCACGGCCGACGCGGGCAGGGCCAGCAGCACGCCGGCGAAGCCGAACAGTTCGCCGAAGGCCATCAGGGCGAAGATCACGGCCAGCGGATGCAGGCCGATGCGCTCGCCCACCAGGCGCGGCGTCAGGATGAAGCTTTCGATCAGCTGGCCCACGGTGTAGATCGCCACCACCCAGGCCAGGCCCACCCAGCCGGGGAACTGCAGCAGGGCCGCGACCAGGGCCAGCAGCATGCCCAGGCCAAAGCCCAGGTAGGGCACGAAGCCGAGCAGGCCGGTCAGCACGCCCACCGGCAGCGCCACGTCCAGTCCGAGGATGGCCAGCGCCACCGAGTAGTACACGGCCAGCGCGATCATCACCAAGAGCTGGCCGCGCAGGTACTGGGCCAGCAGCCCGTCCGCCTCGACCGCCATGTCGCCGACCTTGGCGACGTAGCGGCGCGGGATGGCGCCGGCGATACGCGCCAGCAGGTGGTGCCAGTCGAGCAGCAGGTAGAACAGCACCACCGGCACCAGGGTCAGCGTCGCGATCCAGCCCAGCACGGCGCTGCCGCCGACGCGCACCTTGGCCAGCACCGAAGTCCACAAATCGTCGCCGCTGGCCGCGACCTGCTGCTGCAGCAGCTCGCGCAGGCCGGCGCTGTCGAGTTTCACGTGGATGCCGTAGCCGGCCAGCCAGGGCGAGACATAGGTGTCGAGCCAGGTGAAGAAGGCGGGGATCTTGGCCTGCAGCAGGGGGATTTCGGCGCGCAGCACCGGCACCACGGTCAGGAACAGGGCCACCACGGCGGTGCAGAAGGCCGTCAGCACCAAGGAGACTGCAAGCACGCGCGGCATCCCGCCCCGGCGCTTGCCCTTCTTGTTCAGCCGCGGCCTGGCCAGCCAGTCGACCGCGCCATTGAGCATGTAAGCCAGGATGGCGGCCGCGATGAAGGGGGAGAGGATCGGACCGAGGGTGTAGAGCAGCAGCGCCACTGCGAGCCAGAGTGCCAACCAGAATGCGGATTGTTTTTGCTCCGGGCTCAGGAAAAATGGCATGAATATTCTTGTTAGTCTTGGCGGTTTTGCCAACGAATGCGGCCAATATGGCCTGAAATCGGGTTGGGCGGGGCTGTTTTGCTAAAATAGCGGATTGACCAGGTTTGGGTCTGCCGCCTTCTATTTTACCGCCTCCGCTGCCAAATACCATGAGCCAACCATCTAATGTTTCCCTCTCCTACCGCGACGCCGGTGTCGACATCGACGCAGGCGACGCCCTGGTCGAAGCGATCAAGCCCCTCGCCAAGCGCACCATGCGCGAAGGCGTCCTCGGCGGCATTGGCGGTTTCGGCGGGCTGTTCGAGATCAGCAAGAAGTTCAAGGAACCGGTCCTGGTGTCAGGCACCGACGGCGTCGGCACCAAGCTCAAGCTCGCTTTCGAGCTGAACCGTCACGACACGGTCGGCATCGACCTGGTCGCCATGAGCGTCAACGACATCCTGGTGCAGGGCGCCGAGCCGCTGTTCTTCCTCGATTACTTCGCCTGCGGCAAGCTGGACGTGGCCACCGCGACCAGCGTCGTGGCCGGCATCGCCCAAGGCTGCGAACAGTCGGGCTGCGCCCTGCTGGGCGGCGAAACCGCCGAGATGCCGGGCATGTACCCGGACGGCGAATACGACCTGGCCGGCTTCGCCGTCGGCGCGGTGGAAAAATCGCAGATCATCGACGGCAGCAAGATCGTGCCGGGCGACGTGGTGCTGGGCCTGGCATCGTCGGGCATCCACTCGAACGGCTACTCGCTGGTGCGCAAGATCATCTCGGTCGCCAAGCCGGACCTGGAAGCCGACTTCCACGGCCGCAAGCTGGCGGACGTCCTGATGGCGCCGACCCGCATCTACGTCAAGCCGCTGCTGGCCCTGATGCAGTCGATGGAAGTGAAGGGCATGGTGCACATCACCGGCGGTGGCCTGGTCGAGAACATCCCGCGCGTGCTGGCCGACAATCTCACCGCCGTCCTCGACGCCAAGTCCTGGACCCTGCCGCCGCTGTTCCAGTGGCTGCAGCAGCATGGCGGCGTCGCCGACGCCGAAATGCACCGTGTGTTCAACTGCGGCATCGGCATGACCGTGATCGTGGCAAAGGAAAACGCGGACGCCGCGATGGCGCAGCTGCAGGCGGCCGGCGAGACCGTGTACCGCATCGGCGAGATCCGCGCGCGCGAAGAAGGCCAAGCGCAGACCGTCGTGCAGTAATCTCGGCTGCCAATACGAAAACGGGCGCTCTGGCGCCCGTTTTGTTTTGCCTAGGGCGTCGACGCGCCGCCCAGCTGCTTCGCCAGGAACTTCTCCACCCGGCCCCAGAAATCGATCTTGGTCTTCGGCTGCGACCAGCCGTGTTCCTCGTCCTGGTACACCACCCATTCGAGTCCCTTGTTGTGGCCCGCCACCGCATCGCGCAAGCTCCGTCCGTGCACCAGCGGCACCCGGCGGTCGGCCGCGCCATAGGCCATCAGGAGCGGCTGGGTGATTTTGGCGGCGTGGGTGATGGGCGAATTCGCCTTCAGCTGGTCGGCATCCTTGACCGGGTCGCCGATCAGGTCCGGCATGCCGTAGGCCTTGTAGTCTTCCGACAGGTCGCTGAAGGCCCACTGGCCGTTGTACAGCAGGTTCAGGTCGGTGAGGCCGGCCCAGCTCACGCCGCAGCGGAACAGCTCGGGATCCTTGGCCAGGCCCATCAGCGCGGCATAGCCGCCGTAGCTGGCGCCCGCGATGCAGATGCGCTTCGGGTCGGCGATGCCCTGGGCGATGGCCCAGCGCGCGCCGTCCGCGATATCGTCCTGCATCGCGCGGCCCCACTGTTTGAGGCCGGCCGCGAAGTGCGCATGGCCGAAGCCGGTGCTGCCGCGGAATTCCGGCTCCAGCACGACGTAGCCGCGCGAGGCCAGGAACTGGTTGTCCGGATCCCAGCCCCAGCGGTTGCCACGCACGTAGGGACCGCCATGCACCAGCACCACCAGCGGCAGGTTCTTGCCGGCGCCCGCCGGGGTGGTGAGCAGGGCCGGGATTTCGCGCCCGTCGCGCGCCTTGTAGCGCACCGGTTCCTGGCGCGCCATGCGCTTGGGGTCGATGCCCGGGCGCCGTTCCATTAGGCGTTTCAAGGTGCCGTCGCGTAGGCTGTAGACGTTGTAGCTGACCGGATGGGTGTCGGAATAAGAGCTCACCAGGACCCAGGGCCCGTCCGCGCCGGCGGCGACCGAGACCAGGTTGACCGTGCCCGGCGCGAGTGCGTCGATCTTCTTCTGCAGCGCCGCCATCTCCGGGTCGAACCAGACGTTGGCGAGGGCGTCGGTGGTCAGGGTAGCGCCCAGCAGCTTGCCGCGCCGGCTCAGCAGGCTGCCGTCGAAGTCGTAGCCCGGGGTCTCGATGACGGGTTCGGCGCTGATCTTCCCGGTGCGCAGGTCGAAGGTGTGCAGCGAGGTGGTGTCCTTGCCGCCGGCCGCGCTGACGTACAGGGTGCCGTCCGGCCCGAAACCGACCGGTTCGATGGCCTCGCGCCCGCCCTTGAAGCGGTGGTAGGAGGCGATCGGACGCCAACTGGAGGTGACCGGGTCGAGGTAGTGCACCGTGCTGGTGTCCTTCTCGTAGGTGAGCGCCACCCGCGGCGCGCCCGCGTTGTCGAGCAGCCAGGCCGTCACGTTGCCGGGGCGCTGGACGCTGCTGGCCTGGCCGGTCAGGGTGTTCAGGCGCAGCAGCTCGACCGACTTGAACTTGTCCTTCAGGTCCCAGGTGATGCTCTCGACGTAGACGTACTCGGAATCCTGGGCGCCGCGCTGCGACATGATGAAGGTGTGCCAGGGAAGGGTGCGGCTCTTGATGTGCGATTCGATCCCGATCGCTTCGCCGCGGCGCTCGGCCAGCTGGCGCATCTCGCTGCCGTCGCGGTTGACCGCATACAGGCCGTAGGCGGCATCCTGTTTGGCCGGCCCCACGCTCTTGTCGGTGACGTTGAACAGCAGCCGCTCTTCGTTCACCCAGGCGAAGTCGAGGATATCGGCGTCCTTGTAGGATGCGGCGCGGCTGACCGCGTTGGTCTGCAGGTCGATCACCGCCAGCATGTCGCGCTGGCCGGGCGTGCTGAAGATCGCCGCCACGTAGCGTCCCTTGGGCGACAGGCGGGCGCGGTCGAGCGCCGGCGCCGAGAAGAAGTGCTCGATCGGCACCAGCGGCGCCGGCGCTGCCTGGGCGGCGGCGTCCAGGCATACGGAAGCGAGGGCGGCGCAGGCTAGCAGCGCGCGTGCGCAGAAAAAAGGAATGCTCATGGTCTCAGGTAGCAAATTGGTCGGGGAAGGCAGTCGTCATGGGGCGGCCCGGCTTGGGGCGGCGCTGCCGATATGCTTGTCCAGGAATTTCTCGACGCGGGTCCAGAAGTCGTAGCGCGTCGCCGGCTGGCTCCAGCCATGGCCTTCTTCCGGATACACCACCCATTCCACCTGCTGGTTGTGCTTCTTCACCGCATCGCGGAACAGCTCGCCGTGGAAGAGCGGCACGCGGCGGTCGGCGCCGCCATAGGCCAGCAGCAGCGGCTTGTCGATCCGCGCCGCCTGATAGATCGGCGAGGTGGCCTTGAGCTGGGCCGCATCCTTGACCTGGTCGCCGATCAGGACCGGCATCCCGTAGGCCTTGAAATCGTCGCCCGTGCCGGAATCGAAATTCCAGCGCCCGTTGTAGAGCAGGTTGATGTCGGTGACGCCGACCCAGCTCACCGCGCACCGGTACAGCCTGCCGTCGTTCACCAGTCCCATCAGGGCCGCATAGCCGCCGTAGCTGGCGCCCGCGATGCAGACGCGCTCGGGCGCGGCGATGCCTTGCGCGACCGCCCATTGCACGCCGTCGGCGATGTCGTCCTGCATGGCCAGGCCCCACTGCTTCCAGCCGGCCTCGAAATGCGCCGAGCCATAGCCGGTGGTGCCGCGAAATTCCGGTTCCAGCACCGCGTAGCCGCGCGAGGCGAGGAACTGGGTCTCGGGATCGAAGCCCCAGGTGCTGCCGCGCATGTAAGGGCCGCCATGCACGAGCACCACCAGCGGCAGGTTCCTGGTGGCGCCGCCGGCCGGCATGGTCAGGAGGCCCGGGATCTCGCGCCCGTCGCGCGCCTTGTAGCGCACCGGGCGCTGGCGCCCCATGCGCGCGGGATCGATCGCCGGGTGGGTGTTGCCGACCCGGTTGAGCGCCCCGGTCTGCTTGTTGTACAGGATGAAGCTGGTCGGCGCCGCGTCCGAGAACGAGCGGACCAGCACCCAGGGCGAATCCGCCTGGGACGGTACCGACAGCATGTTGACCTTGCCCGGCAGGAGCTGGTCGATCTTCTTCTGTAGCGCCGCCATCGCCGGGTCGAGCCAGACATTGCCGTTGGCGTCGGTGCGCAGGGTGGCGCCGAGCAGCTTGCCGCGATGGCTTACCAGAGCGCCGTCGAAATCGTAGCCGCGCGCCTCGATGATCGATTGCTTGCCGGGCTTGCCGGTGGCGAAGTCGAACGGGTACAGGGCGGTGGTGTCCTTGCCGGCCGAGGCTTCGACGTACAGGGTGCCGTCGCTGCCAAAGCCGACCGGCCAGAAGGTGTCGCCGTCGGCGACGTAGCGCGTGTGGGTGGCGATCTTGCGCCATTCGCCGCTGGCGGGATCGCGGTAGTGCAGGGTGCGCTGGTTGCCGTCGGCGGCCACGGCCAGGCGCGGTTCGCCGGCGTTATCGAGCAGCCAGTGCTTGACCAGCGCCGGACGCGGCACGGTCTTGAACTGTCCGGTGGCGGTGTTCAGGAGCAGCAGGTCGATGGACTGCACTTCGCCGCGCGCATACTCGACGCTGGCGACATAGGCATGGTCCGAATTCTCGGCGCCGCGCTGGCCGAGCATGAAGGTATTCCAGGGCAGCAGCTTGGCTTCCAGGCGGCTTCCGGTGGTGGCGACGATGCCCTCGTCGGCATGGCGCGCCGCCAGCTGGCGCCCCTTCGAACCGTCGCGGTTGACCGCGAACAGGCCGCTGGCCTCGTACTGGCCGCCGGGGCCGACGCGGGTGTCGCCGACGCTGTACATCAGGCGCTCGTCGTTCACCCACTGGAACTGCACGACGTCGAAGCCGGCATAGCCGGCCACGATCTTGATGCTGTCGGTCGCCAGGTCGACCACGGCCAGCACGTCGCGCCGTCCCGGCGCCGCCGACAGCGCCGCCAGGTAGCGCCCCGAGGGCGACAGGCGCACCTGCTCCAGCGGCGGATTGGCGAAGAAGGCTTCGACCGGCAGCGGCGGCGGCGGCGATTGCGCGGCGGCCGGGGCCAGGGGCAGCAGGAGGGGAGCGAGCACCAGCAGCGCGCAGCGCGCGAACGACGGCAGGGCGGGCATGAAGCGCTTCCTGGACGAGTTGGGGACTTGCCAGAATAGCAGTATTTACATGCCATTTATACATACATTGCCCCCGGCGGAAGCGATTATGCCGGCGGCATCGCGCCCTACTTCTGCACCGCGCCGCTGCCGATGTGCTTTGCCAGGAAGCGCTCGACGCGCGTCCAGAAATCGAAGCGCGTTTGCGGCTGGGTCCAGCCGTGACCCTCGTCCTGGTATACCACCCACTCGACCTGCTTGTTGTGGGCCGCCACCGCGTCGCGGAACTTGTTGCCGTGGTAGAGCGGCACGCGGCGGTCGACCGCGCCGTAGGCCAGCAGCAGCGGCTGGGTGATCTTCGCGGCCTGTTCGATCGGGGACGTGGCCTTGAGCTGGGCCGCGTCCTTGACCTGGTCCCCGATCAGCACCGGCATGCCGTACAGTTTGTAGTCCTCATCCAGGTCGTTGTTGAAGCTCCAGTGGCCGTCGTACAGCAGGTTGATGTCGGTGACGCCGACCCAGTTGATGCCGCACTTGTACAGGCCGGGATCCTTGACGAGGCCCATCAGCGCAGCGTAGCCGCCATAGCTGGCGCCGGCGATGCAGATACGCTTCGCATCGGCGATGCCCTGGGCAACAGCCCAGCGCGCACCGTCGGCGAGGTCGTCCTGCATGGCCAGGCCCCACTGCTTCCAGCCGGCCCGGTAGTGCGCGGTGCCGTAGCCGCGGCTGCCGCGGTAGTCCGGCTCCAGCACCGCGTAGCCGCGCGAGGCCAGGAACTGGCTTTCGCCGTCCCAGCCCCAGTGGTTGCCGCGCACATACGGACCGCCGTGCACCAGCACCACCAGCGGCAGGTTCTTGCCGGCGCCGCCCGCCGGGAGCGTCAGCAGGGCCGGGATCTCGCGCCCGTCGCGCGCCTTGAAGCGCACCGGGTCCTGGCGTCCCATCTTGCCCGGGTCGATGCCTTCGCGGCTGCTGCCGATCGGGTTCAGCTTTCCAGTGCTCGGGTTATACAGGTTGTAGGCAAGCGGGCGCGTGTCGGAGAAGGAGCGCACCAGAACCCAGGGCGCGTCGGCGCGCGCCGCCACCGAGATCAGGTTGACCGTGCCCGGCAGCAGCTTGTCGACGGCGGCCTGGGTGGCCTGCATCTCCTTGTCGAACCAGACGCTGCCCGGCGCATCGGTCTCCAGGATCACGCCGAGCAGCTTGCCCGGGCGCGTGACCAGGCCGCCGGTGAAGTCGTAGCCCTCGGTGACCACCACCGGGTCGGTATCGAGCTGGCCGGTGGCGAGGTTGAAGCTGTAAAGCGACGTGGTGTCCTTGCCGGCGTTGGTGCGCACGAACAGCTTGCCGTCATTGCCGAAGCCGACCGGCGAGAACGCGCCCCGGCTGCCGGTGTAGGTAGCGAATTCGGCGATCTGGCGCCACTTGCCGGTGGTCGGGTCGCGGTAGTGCATGCGCGTCTTGCCGCCTTCGGAGCGCAGGGTGAGGCGCGGTTCGCCGGCGTTGTCGAGCAGCCAGCTGTCCACCGGTCCAGGGCGCTGGACGGTCTGGGCCTGTCCGGTAACGGTGTCCAGGCGCAGCAGGTTGACGGTGCGGACCACGCCGTAGTCGTCGAGGTCGAGGCTGCGCACGTACACCGCATTCGAATTCTGGGCGCCGGGCTGGTCGAGCATGAAGGTGTGCCAGGGCTGGATCCGGCGGTCGAGCCGCGAGCCGCCCTCGCTGACGAATTCGACGCCGCGGCGGCTGGCCAGCTGGCGCAGGTTGCCGCCGTCGCGGTCGACGGCGTAGAGACCGCTGGCCAGCTGGTCGCCGCCCGGGCCGACCTGCTTGTCGCTGACGTTGAACATCAGGCGATTGTCGTTCACCCACTGGAACTCGAGCACGTCGACTTCCGCGTAGCCGGCCACCGCCTTCGCCTTGTTCTCCACCAGGTCGACCACGACCAGCGCGTCGCGCCGGCCGGGCGCGCCCGAGATGGCCGCCAGGTAGCGTCCGCTGGGCGAAAGCGCGGCGTCGTCCAGCAGCGGGTTGGAGAAGAACAGCTCGACCGGCGGCAGGGTGGCCTGGCCGGCGGCCGGCAGGATGGCGGCGAGTCCGAGGAGCACGGCGAGGACGCTGCGCAGGCACAGGCGGGAGAAGGCGGTCATGGGCATCCTTTCAACGAAGCGGCTTCCTGCCGAGCGTAGCAAACCGGACGCCGCTTTCGTATGGTCGCCTCCTACCGTGCGCACGATTATGCGCCATGCATGGCGCTCCCTTAGCGCGGTGCGGCGCCCGCTCCGATATGCCGCCCCAGGAAGGCTTCCACCCGCTTCCAGAAGTCGAAGCGGTTCTGCGGCTTTCTCCAGCCATGGCCCTCGTCCTGGTACACCACCCACTCGACCTGCTTGTTGTGGGCCGCCACCGCGTCGCGGAACTTGTTGCCGTGGTAGAGCGGTACGCGGCGGTCGATGGCGCCGTAGGCCAGCAGCAGCGGCTGGGTGATCTTCGCGGCCTGCTCGATCGGGGAGGTGGCCTTGAACTGCTCGGCATCCTTTACCGGGTCGCCGATCATCAGGGGCATGCCGTGGATCTTCCAGTCTTCGGTCATGTCGGACTCGAAGCTCCAGTGGCCGTTGAACAGGAGGCTGATGTCGGTGACGCCGACCCAGTTGATGCCGCACTTGTACAGGCCGGGATCCTTCACGAGGCCCATCAGGGCGGCGTAGCCGCCGTAGCTGGCGCCGGCGATGCAGATGCGCTTCGGATCGGCGATGCCCTGGGCGATGGCCCAGCGCGCGCCGTCGGCGATATCGTCCTGCATGGCCAGGCCCCACTGCTTCCAGCCGGCCTGGTAGTGCGCGCTGCCGTAGCCGCGGCTGCCGCGGAAGTCCGGCTCCAGCACGGCGTAGCCGCGCGAAGCCAGGAACTGGGTATCGCTGCTCCAGCCCCAGTGGTTGCCGCGCACATAGGGACCGCCGTGCACCAGCACCACCAGCGGCAGGTTCTTGCCGCCGCCGGCCGGCACCGTGAGCAGGGCCGGGATGTCGCGTCCGTCGCGCGCCTTGTAGCGCACCGGGTCCTGGCGTCCCATCCTGGCTGGATCGATGCCTTCGCGGCTGCTGCCGACCGGGTTCAGCTTGCCGCTGGCAGGGCTGTACAGGTAGTAGGCCAGCGGGCGCACGTCGGACAGCGAGCGCACCAGCACCCAGGGCGCCTCGGGGTTCGCGGCCACCGAGATCAGGTTGGCGGCATTCGGCAGCAGCTTGTCGACCGCCTGCTGGATCGCCGCCATGTCCTTGTCGAACCAGACGCTGCCCGGGGCGTCGGTCTCGATCGACGCGCCCAGCAGCTTGCCGCGCCGGCTGATCAAGCCGCCATCGAAGTCGTAGCCCGGCATCACCACCACACCCTCCGGGCTGATCTTGCCGGTGGCCAGGTCGAGGGTGTGCAGGGCCGCCGCGTCCCTGCCGGCATGGGTGCGCACGAAGAGCTTGCCGTCGGCGCCGAAGCCGAGCGGGGTGAAGCCCTCCTTGCTGCCGGCGTAGGTCGAGAATTGCGCGACCTGGCGCCAGGCGCCGCTGGCCGGGTCGCGGTAATGAATGGTGCTCTTGCCGCCGGCCGCGTTCAGCGCCAGGCGCGGCTCGCCGGCATTGTCCAGCAGCCAGCTGTCGACCGGGCCGGGGCGCGCGACGGTCTGGGTCCGTCCGGTCACGGTGTTCAGACGCAGCAGGTTGGTGGTGAAGAGCTTCTCGTCCTGGCGCGGATCGCTGCTCACCACGTAGACCTCGTCGGAATTCTGGGCGCCGCGCTGGCTCAGCATGAAGGTATGCCAGGGCAGCATGGTCTGCACGACCTGCGATCCGGCCTCGGCCACGAAGTTGCCGCGGCGCAGGGCCAGCTGGCGCAGGCCGCCGCCGTCGCGGTTCACTGCGTACAGGCCGCTCGCCAGGTAGTTCCCGCCCGGGCCGACCTGCTTGTCGGCGACGCTGAACAGCAGGCGCCCATCGTTCACCCACTGGAACTGGAGGACGTCGGCGTCGTTGTAGCCGGCTACCGGGGTGGCCTTGTTTTCCTGCAGGTCGATCACGATCAGCATGTCGCGCCGGCCGGGTGCGCCCGACAGGGCGGCCAGGTAGCGCCCGCTGGGCGAGAGTTCGGCGCCGGCCAGCACGGGGTTCGAGAAGAACAGCTCGACCGGCGGCAGCGCCGCTTCGGCCATGGCGGCGCCGGCATGAAGGGCGAGGGTGCTGCCCAGGGTGCACGCGAGCAGGGCGCGCGCGCAGAAGGAAGAGAGTGCAGTCATGTTCGTGGCGTCCTATGGTTGCGTCGCGCCGGCGCCGATGTGGCGGTCGAGGAAGCGTTCGACCCGGCTCCAGAAGTCGATGTTGTTCTTCTCCAGCGACCAGCCATGGCCTTCTTCCGGATACTCGACCCACTCGACGTTGCGGTTGGTCTTCTGCAGCGCGTCGCGGAATTTGGTGCCGTGGTTGACCGGCACACGGCGGTCGGCGCCGCCGTAGGCCAGCAGCACCGGCTGGGTGATGCGCGCGGCCTGCTCGATCGGCGAGGTGGCCTTGAACTGGGCCGCGTCCTTGACGGGGTCGCCGATCATCTCCGGCATGCCGTAGGCCTTGTACTCGTCCGAGGTGTCGTTGGTGAAGCTCCAGCCGCCGTTGTAGAGCAGGTTGATGTCGGTGACGCCGACCCAGTTGATGCCGCACTTGTACAGGTCCGGGTGCTTCACGAGGCCCATCAGGGTGGCGTAGCCGCCGTAGCTGGCGCCCGCGATGCACACGCGCGCGCCGTCGGCGATGCCCTTGTCGACTGCCCAGCGCACGCCGTCCGCGAGGTCGTCCTGCATGGCCAGGCCCCACTGCTTGAAGCCGGCCTTGAAGTGTTTGGTGCCGAAGCCGGTGCTGCCGCGGAATTCCGGCTCCAGCACGGCGTAGCCGCGCGAAGCCAGGAACTGCGTGTCGCGGCTCCAGCCCCAGGACCCGCCGCGCACGAAGGGACCGCCATGGACCAGCACCACCATCGGCAGCTTCTGTTTGGCGCCGCCCGCCGGCAGGGTCAGGAGGGCCGGGATCTCGAGGCCGTCGCGCGCCTTGTAGCGCACGAACTGCTGGCGCCCCATCTGCGCCGGGTTGATGTTCGGACGCACGTCGGCGATCTTGTTGATCGCCTTGCTCTGGATGTTGTACAGCGACCAGGTGCCGGGAATGGTGTCCGAATAGGACCTGACCAGCACCCAGGGCGAATCGCTTTGCGCCGGCACCGTGATCAGGTTGATGGTGGCCGGCAGCAGCTTGTCGATCGACGCCTGCACCGCCTTCATGCCCGGGTCGAACCATTCGTTCGACTCGGCATCGGTGGTGAAGCGGATGCCCAGCACCTTGTCGCGGTTGGTCACCAGGCTGCCGTCGAAGTCGAAGCCGGCGGTCAGCACCAGCGGCTGCGGATCGATCTTTCCGCTGGCGACGTCGAACACGTGCAGGGCGGTGGTATCGCGCCCGCTGCTCCTCGCCAGCACATACAGCTTGCCATCCGGCGCGAAGCCAAGCGGTTCGAGCGCCTTGCTGCCGTCACCGTAGGCGGGGTAACTGGCCAGAACGCGCCAGGCGCCGCTAGCCGGATCGCGGTAGTGCAGCGTGACCGTGTCCTTGTCGAAGCTCGATGCCAGGCGCGGTTCGCCCTGGTGGTCGAGCATCCAGCTGGTGACGTTGCCGGGACGCGGCACCGACTGGGTGAAGCCGGTCAGGGTATTCAGGCGCAGCAGGTCGACGCTGCGCACTTCGCCGGCGGTGTCGAAGTTGTAGCTCTGGACGTAGATGGTGTCGGAGTTGCGCGGCCCCGCCTGGCCCAGCAGGTAGGTATGCCAGGGCAGGATCTTGCGCACCACGCGCGTGCCGGTGGTATGAACGGCGCCGACACGGTCGGCCAGCTCCACGAACTTTTCGCCGTCGCGGTTGACGGCGTACAGGCCCGGCGCATAGCGCATATTGCCGACGCCGACGCCCTTTTCGCGGGTGTTGAAGACCAGGCGCTCGTTGCTGATCCAGCGGAAGTCGCCGATGTCGGCGTCGTCATAGGAGGCGACTACCTTGGCGCTGTTGTCCGCCAGGTTGACGACCGCCAGGAAGTCGCGCTTGCCAGGTGCGCCGGAGCGCACGGCCAGGAAGCGGGCGTCCGGCGACAGGCTAGCGCCGCCGAAGGCGGAGTTGGCGAAGAAGCTGGCGATCGGCGGGCGTGCGGCCTGGGTGGCCGCAGGCGCCTGGGCGTGGACGGGCAGGGCGCAGGCGAGTGCGGCGGCGAAGGCCGCGCGTAAAAAGACGGTATTCATGGGTCTCGGCTCAGGTTGTATTTTGTGTCGCGGGCTGGGCCCGGCAGCGCAACAATAACAGCCCGATCCAGGGAAGGACACCCTCCCATGCCGATGTCATGCAGCCGGCATAAGCCTTGTAGCGCGCCCGCCTCAGGCCTCGTCTTCCGGCGCGCGGATGTAGTCGGCCATGCCCAGGCTGGCGCGGCTCGGCGGGCTGCTTGCCAGGCTCCCCAGCACTGTCGCCAGCAGCCCGGCAGGCACCCCGAACACGCCGGCGGCGAGCGGCTGGATGCCGAGCCATGACTGGTCCAGGCTGCCGCCCAGGGTCGGGCTGGCGCGCAGCATGTACCACAGGCAGACCAGGAAGCCGGCCACCATGCCGGTGATCGCTCCCGTATGGTTGGCGCGCTTCCAGAACACGCCCAGCACCAGCACCGGAAAGAGAGTAGAACCAGCGAGAGAAAACGCCGCGCCGACCAGCGACAGGATGTCGGCCGGTTTCTGCGAGGCGGCATAGGCCGCGATGAAGGCCACCGCCAGCAGCAGGAGCTTGGAGATCGTCACCCGCTTCTGGGTCGAGGCGCCGGGGTCGACCATCTTGTAGTAGACGTCGTGCGACAGCGCATTCGAGATCGCCAGCAGCAGGCCGTCGGCGGTGGACAGGGCCGCCGCCAGGCCGCCGGCCGCCACCAGGCCCGAGATCACGTAGGGCAGGCCGGCGATCTCCGGCGTGGCCAGCACCAGCACGTCGGCGTCGATCGCGATCTCGGCCAGCTGCACCACGCCGTCGCCGTTGATGTCGGCGATGCTGAGCAGGGGATTGACCTTGTCGACATTGGCCCAGTACGAGATCCAGGTCGGCAGCGAAGAAAAATCGCTGCCCACCAGCGAGGTATAGATGTCGTACTTGGCCAGCACCGCCAGCGCCGGAATGGTCAGGTAGATCAGGAGGATGAAGAACAGGGTCCAGAACACCGACACCCGGGTTTCGCCCACCGAAGGCGTGGTGTAGGCGCGCATCAGGATGTGGGGCAGGGCGGCGGTGCCGAACATCAGGCAGAACACCACGGCCAGGAAGTTGTTGCGGCGCTTGTCCGATTCCGCTTCGGTGGCGCCGGGGAAGGGCACCGTGTGCGGCACCGGCGGCCGGGCGCGTGCCAGGTTGGCGTCGCGCTTTTCCAGCCATAGCGCACGCGCCTCGTCCGGCGAGCCGGGATAGGTGGCGAGCGCGCGCTCGGCCTGGCGCACCTCGACCAGCGAGGCATTGCGCGAGCGTACCGCCGCCAGCTGGCGCTGGGCCTCCAGCTTGCCCGCTTCCCAGGACGCCGGCAGGGCCGCCAGGCGCACGCTGTATTGCTCGGCGCGGCGGCGGAACTCGGCCCGCACCTGCTCCTCGCGCGGGTCGTTCTGGAGCTGGTGCTCACGCGCGGCCAGCTTGGGCAGCAGCGAACCGTAGGCCACCTGCGGCACCGGGTTGTCGGCATGCTTGGCCGCCAGCCAGATGGTTGGAATCAGGAAGGCGACCAGCAGGATGATGTACTGCGCCACCTGGGTCCAGGTAATGCCGCGCATCCCGCCCAGGAACGAGCAAACGAGAATGGACGCCAGGCCGAGGAAGATCCCGACCGAGAAGTCGACCCCGGTGAAGCGCGAGGCGATCAGGCCGACGGCGTAGATCTGCGCCACCACGTAGGTGAAGGAGACCAGGATGGTGGCGGCCACGGCGAGGGCGCGCACCGGGCCGCCGCGCCCGCCCGCGCCGCCGCCGTAGCGCGCCGCCAGGAAGTCGGGAATGGTGTACTGGCCGAACTTGCGCAGGTAGGGCGCAATCAGCAGGGCCACCAGCACGAAGCCGCCGGTCCAGCCCATGATGTAGGCCAGACCGTCGAAACCATACAGGTACAGGCCGCCGGCCAGGCTGATGAAGCTGGCCGCCGAGATCCAGTCGGCGGCGGTGGCCATGCCGTTGAACAGGGCCGGCACGCGCCGCCCGGCCACGTAGTATTCGGTGACGTTCGAGGTGCGCGCCACCACGCCGATGGTGGCGTACAGCGCGATGGTCGCGAACATGAAGATGTAGCCGATCCACAGGCGCGGCATGCCTTCCTGCTCGAGCAGGGCGAGCGACACCAGGAACAGGGCGAAGCAGCCGGTGTACCAGAGGTAGTAGCGCGACAGCTTGCGGAAGTAGGGCTGTTTTTTCGCGCTCATGCCTTTTCTCCAGTGGCGCCGTACCGCCGGTCGATGCGCCGCATGCGCCAGGCGTAGAAGGCGATGATCGCGAGCGATACCAGCGAGGCGCCCTGGGCCGCCATGTAGAAGGAGAGCGGCCAGCCGAACACGGTGAAGTGCGACAGCTCGCGCGCGAAGTACACGGTGCCGAAGCCGGTGCACAGCCACAGCACCATCAGGACCGCGGTCAGGCGGCGGGTGGCCCGCCAGTGGGCCTGGCACGCGGCCTCTAGGCCGGGGACGATCGGCTGGGATTCATTCTGCATCGTCGGACTCGCGAAGGGGAGGCGGGAAGGTCAGGCGGAACAGGCTGCCCGGATACTTGTTCGAGTGGCTGCGCGGGTTGTTGAAGATGTCGATTTCGGCGCCGTGCTGCTGCGCGATCTCGCGCACGATCGCCAGCCCCAGGCCGCTGCCCTGCACGTTGCTGCCGAGGATGCGGTAGAAGCGCTCGAACACGTGGGCGCGCTCGCTCGGGGCGATGCCGGGACCGGTGTCCTCGACTTCCAGCAGGGCGTGCTCGCCGTCGCGCCGCACCCGCACCGTGACGCTGCCGCCCTGCGGCGTGTAGCGCAGCGCGTTGTCGATCAGGTTCGACAGCAGTTCGCGCAGCATCAGGGCGTTGCCGGCAATGAGCAGCAGATCTTCGGGCGGCTCGAAACCGAGGTCGATCTGGTGCGCGAACGACGCCTGCACCCAGTCCTGCACGGTGCTGCGCGCCAGCTGGGCCAGGTCAATCTCCTCGAAAGCGAGGCCGGTGTGCGGCTGGTTCTCGGCGCGCGCCAGGGCCAGCAGCTGGTTGACCAGGCGCGTGGCCGATTCCGAACTCTTGGCCAGCTGCTCGAGCGAGCGGTGGATCTCGTCCGGATCGACCTGGCGCAGCGCCAGCTCGGACTGCATGCGCATGCCGGCCAGCGGCGTCTTCATCTGGTGCGCGGCGTCGGCGATGAAGCGCTTCTGCATCTCGACGGTTTGCGCCAGGCGCTCGAGCATGTCGTTGAAGGAGCCGACCAGCGGCGAGATCTCTTCCGGCACCTGGCGCGGATCGATCGGCGACAGGTCGTCCTGGGGACGGGCGCGGATGCGCTCCTGCAGCTCGGCCAGCGGCGACAGGCCGCGCGACAGGGCGAACCAGACCAGGGCCAGGATCACCGGCAGGATGATGAACTGGGGCAGGATCACGCCCTTGATGATCTCGTTGGCCAGGTGGGCGCGCTTGTCCAGGGTCTCGGCCACCTGCACCAGGGCCAGGCCGGCGGGCGGACCGCCGTCGCGCGCGCGCAGCGGATCCAGGCTGACCCAGGAATAGGCGACCCGCACCGGGGTGCCGTGGATGCTGTCGTTGCGGAACACCACCGCGCCGCTGCGGGCGCGCTCGTCGGCGTTGTTGTTCTTCGGGCGCGGCAGGTCGCGGTCGCCGTCGAGGTGGGCGCCGTCCGGGCCGCTGATCTGGAAGTAGACGCTGTCGACGTCGTCGGCGCGCAGCACGTCGCGCGCGCTGCCCGGCAGCTGCACCGCGGGCTGGCCGGCGACCGTGCGGATCTGCTGCGACAGCACGGTCACGCGGTCTTCCAGCGCGTCGTCGAAGGGCTGGTTGGCGATCGACTTCGCGACCAGGTAGGTGATCGCGATGCTCATCGGCCACAGCAGCAGCAGCGGGGCCAGCATCCAGTCGAGGATCTCGCCGAACAGCGAGTGCCGGATGTTCTCGTCGGGCTCGGGGTTGGGCGGCACGTAGGGCGCCGGCCCCACGGGCTGGAAGGGCCCGTCCGCCGCGGATGGCGGCGGATCCGCGCGCCCGGCTTCGCGCTCGTTCACTTGTTCTCGGGGGCGGGGGCGCGCGGGGCGTCCGAGAATTTCTCGAGGCAGTAGCCGAGGCCGCGCACGGTGGCAATGCGCACGCCGCCGACTTCGATCTTCTTGCGCAGCCGGTGCACGTAGACCTCGATGGCGTTGTTCGAGACTTCCTCGCCCCATTCGCACAGGTGGTCGACCAGCTGTTCCTTCGAAACCAGGCGCCCGGTGCGCGCCAGCAGCACCTCCAGCAGGCCCAGCTCGCGCGCCGACAGGTCGAGCATCTGGTCGTTGATGTAGGCGCTGCGGCCGACCTGGTCGTACACCAGCGGGCCGTGGCGCACCACGGCCGGGCCGCCGCCCGCGCCGCGGCGGGTGAGGGCGCGCACGCGCGCTTCCAGCTCGGACAGCGCGAAGGGCTTGGCCATGTAATCGTCGGCGCCGAGGTCGAGGCCCTCGACGCGCTGCTCGACCGAATCGGCGGCGGTCAGGATCAGCACCGGCAGCAGCGAGGAGCGGGCGCGCAGGCGGCGCAGCACTTCCAGCCCGGACAGCTTGGGCAGGCCGAGGTCGAGGATCAGAAGGTCGAACTCCTGGGTGGACAGGGCCGTATCGGCGTCCTGGCCGTTCTTGACGCAATCGATGGCATAGCCGGACTGGCGCAGGGAACGCGTTAGGCCATCGGCAAGTACGCTATCATCTTCGGCGAGCAGAATTCGCATGGGACCACCTTGGTATTTCGTTAAACCCTAAACAGGCCTCATTGTGTTTGATTTACCGCAACAAAGCGAGTCTTGCAGCATACAACACCGCGATTTTTTCGCTTGCACAAACTACTGGAGTTATATACAGTAGTGCCTTGATTTCGCTGATTAAACAACTGGATGTCTGTACAGTATTTTTTCGACGAAGACCTTGATTTGCGCGGTAGCGACCCTACCTTGCCTACTCCACAGCTGAAAGTACACCATGGACGACAAAAAAACCGCAGTAAACGCCGCTGAAAAGGGCAAGGCGCTGGCAGCCGCCCTGGCGCAAATTGAGAAGCAGTTCGGCAAGGGCTCGGTCATGCGCATGGATGCCAACATGCCGGTCGAGGAAGTGCAGACTGTTTCCACTGGCTCGCTGGGCCTGGACATCGCGCTGGGCGTCGGTGGCCTGCCGCGCGGCCGTATCGTCGAGATCTACGGTCCGGAATCGTCGGGTAAAACCACCCTGACGCTGCAGACCATCGCCCAGATGCAGAAGCTGGGCGGCACTTGCGCCTTCATCGACGCCGAGCACGCGCTCGACGTGACCTATGCGCAGAAGCTGGGCATCAAGCTGGACGAGCTGCTGATCTCGCAGCCGGACACCGGCGAGCAGGCCCTGGAAATCACCGACGCCCTGGTGCGTTCGGGTTCGGTCGACCTCGTGGTCATCGACTCGGTGGCGGCACTGACCCCGCGCGCCGAGATCGAAGGCGACATGGGCGACTCGCTGCCGGGCCTGCAGGCACGCCTGATGTCCCAGGCGCTGCGCAAGCTGACCGGCTCGATCAACCGCACCAACACCCTGGTCATCTTCATCAACCAGATCCGTATGAAGATCGGTGTCATGTTCGGCAGCCCGGAAACCACCACCGGCGGTAACGCGCTGAAGTTCTACGCTTCCGTGCGCCTGGACATCCGCCGTACCGGCTCGATCAAGTCGGGTGACGAAGTGATCGGTAACGAAACCAAGGTCAAGGTCGTCAAGAACAAGATTGCGCCGCCGTTCAAGGAAGCCCACTTCGACATCCTGTACGGAGAAGGCACCTCGCGCGAAGGCGAAATCCTGGACCTGGGCGCCGACAACAAGGTCGTCGAGAAGTCGGGCTCCTGGTATAGCTACAACGGTGAGCGTATCGGCCAGGGTAAGGACAACGCCCGTCAGTTCCTGAAAGACCGTCCGGCACTGGCACGCGAAATCGAGAACAAGGTCCGTGTGGCCCTGGGCGTGCGCGAACTGCCGCCGGTGCTGGCGGCTGTCGAAGACAGCGGCAAGGCGCTGAAAGCAGTTGGCGAGTAAGTAGCACATGCCCGCACCCCAGCTCAGCCTGAAAGGACGCGCGCTTCGATTCCTGTCGATGCGCGAACACAGCCGGCTCGAGCTGGGCCGCAAGCTGGCCCGTTATGCCGAGGAGGGCGATGACGTGGAAGCCCTCCTGGATTTCCTTGAAAAGAACAACTGGCTGTCGCAGGAACGGTTTGCCGAATCCCTGATCAACAGGAAGGCGGGCCGTTTCGGTAATAGCCGCGTGATGGCCGAGCTGCAAAGCCACGGCATCAAAGGCGAAGCGTTGGACGACATCAAAGCCTCGCTTGCCGACAGCGAAATGGCGCGTGCCTCCGAAGTGTGGCAACGCAAGTTCGGTACCGTCGCCGCCGATGCGGCCGAGCGTGCCAAGCAGATGCGCTTCCTGCTGCAGCGTGGTTTCTCCCAACGCGCTGCGCGGATCGCCATGCAGGGCGCTCCCGACGACGACGAGCTGTAGCAGGCCACGCCTGCTGCATCGACGAGCCGGCCTGGCCCCAGGCTGCTCCGACGATATGCCAGGCTTGGCCGCAGGCCTGCTATATCACCCCAATATTCCCTGCTTCTATATAGAAGCATCGCTCCGGCGCCAGCGTGGAGCGTCATCTCCGATATGCCTCCGGCATATTCCTCAACGGACGATGGCGCTGCACGCTGGCGCTTGTCCGTTTACCCCTCCAACAAAGCCGCTGCTGCTCGTAGGGTGGCCTGGGCGGCCCCGGGCTTATCCCAAAACGTCGATCACCCAACAAGATCTGCGCCGCCCACGCGACGACCCCTTGCACCTGCACCCGAAAATAGCTCATCAATTGGTCCGGCCGCCACCGAAACCCGTCCAGCCACCTGCAACATTGTTCACTCGGCAAAAAAATTTACTAATGTAGTTTCCGTAAGGCAAAAACCTCTCTGTTGCAGTGCAACCCAGAACTCCCTGTGCTAAACTTTCACGGTTTAAGCAGCGCCGCATGAGCGGTTGTTGTCGTAGAAGCTACGTCAACGTGCATGAAGCACACTGGCTGCACCACTAACCGCCGCGCAAGCGGCATTGGTTTTTATGCCCCTGTCTCCTCCCGTATCGCGCTCGCTCCGGCATACGCGCGCCATCACCGTCGAAGCCTATGCGCGCGACGATGGCCTGTGGGATCTGGACGCCAGTATCCGCGACGTCAAAACCCGTGATATCGAGCTCGGCTCCGGCATTCGCCCGGGCGGCCAGCCGGTGCACGACCTCAAACTGCGTGTCACCATCGACCGCAACCTGACCATCGTGGATGCGGAAGCTGCGTCCGATGCCGTTCCGTATCCCGGTTTCTGCGAGACGATAGTCCCAGCCTACAAAAAGCTGGTCGGCCTCTCGCTCATGAACCATTTCCGGCTGCACCTGAAAGACCGCCTCACCGGCGTGCTCGGCTGCACCCACTTGACCGAATTGGCCCAGGTGCTGCCCACCGCAGCGCTGCAGGCCTTTGCCGACGACGTCTTCGACGAACGTGGCGACGCCGACGCTAACAAAGGCGCGGCCGAACGGCCCTTCGAGCTCGACCGTTGCCATGCGCTGCGCAGCGACGGACCGGCCGTGGCCACCTACTATCCCCGCTGGTCCATCAAAGCCGTGTCGGGTTAGGATTCGATGTTTGTCATTTTTTGTAATTTCAACCGTATTTCTAATTCAGTAATAGAAGAAGGGAAGCCAGCATGAAAATCCATGAGTATCAAGGCAAAGAGATCCTCCGAAAGTTCGGAGTGACCGTTCCGCGCGGCATTCCGTGCATGAACGTGGAAGAGGCGGTCAAGGCCGCTGAAGAGCTGGGCGGCCCGGTCTGGGTCGTCAAGGCGCAGATCCACGCCGGTGGCCGTGGTAAAGGCGGCGGCGTCAAGGTTGCCAAGTCGCTGGAACAGGTCAAGGAATACGCCGACCAGATCATGGGCATGCAGCTGATCACCCACCAGACCAGCCCGGAAGGCCAGAAAGTCCGCCGCCTGCTGATCGAAGAAGGCGCCGACATCAAGCAAGAACTGTACGTTTCGCTGGTCACCGACCGCGTCACCCAGAAGATCGTGCTGATGGCCTCGTCGGAAGGCGGCATGGACATCGAAGAAGTCGCGCACAGCAACCCGGAAAAGATCCACAACGTCGTGATCGAACCGTCGATCGGCCTGACCAATGAGCAAGCCGACGACGTCGCCCGCAAGATCGGCGTGCCGGAAGGCTCGATCGCCGCAGCCCGCGCCAACCTGCAAGGCCTGTACAAAGCCTACTGGGAAACCGACTGCTCGCTGGCCGAAATCAATCCGCTGATCGTGACTGGCGACGGCAAGGTCATCGCCCTGGACGCCAAGTTCAACTTCGACCCGAACGCCCTGTTCCGTCACCCGGAAATCGTCGCCTACCGCGACCTGGACGAAGAAGATCCGGCTGAAGTCGAAGCCTCGAAATTCGATCTGGCCTACATCTCGCTCGACGGCAACATCGGCTGCCTGGTGAACGGCGCCGGCCTGGCCATGGCCACCATGGACACCATCAAGCTGTTCGGCGGCGAGCCGGCCAACTTCCTGGACGTGGGCGGCGGCGCAACTGCCGAGAAGGTCACCGAAGCATTCAAGATCATGCTGAAGAACCCTGGCCTGAAAGCCATCCTGGTCAACATCTTCGGCGGCATCATGCGCTGCGACGTGATCGCCGAAGGCGTGATCACCGCATCCAAGGCCGTCTCGCTGAAGGTGCCGCTGGTCGTCCGCATGAAGGGCACCAACGAAGACCTGGGCAAGAAGATGCTGGCCGATTCGGGCCTGCCAATCATCGCCGCAGACACGATGGAAGACGCAGCGAAGTCGGTCGTCGCCGCTGCTGCTGGCCAAGCCTAATTCGCAAAGGAAATAACATGTCGATTCTGATTAACAAAGACACCAAAGTCATCACCCAAGGTATCACCGGCAAGACCGGCCAGTTCCACACCCGCATGTGCCGCGACTACGCGAACGGCCGTGAAGCCTTCGTGGCAGGTGTGAACCCGAAGAAAGCTGGTGAAGATTTCGAAGGCATCCCGATCTACGCATCCGTCAAGGAAGCCAAGTCGGAAACCGGCGCCACCGTCTCGGTGATCTACGTTCCGCCGGCAGGCGCTGCCGCCGCGATCTGGGAAGCCGTCGAAGCCGAGCTCGACCTGGCAATCTGCATCACCGAAGGCATCCCGGTCCGTGACATGATGGAAGTCAAGGACCGCATGGCGAAGGCCGGTTCGAAGACCCTGCTGCTGGGCCCGAACTGCCCAGGTCTGATCACCCCGGACGAAATCAAGATCGGCATCATGCCGGGTCACATCCACCGCAAGGGCCGTATTGGCGTCGTGTCGCGTTCGGGCACCCTGACCTATGAAGCAGTCGGCCAGCTGACCGCCCTGGGCCTGGGCCAGTCGTCGGCAGTCGGTATCGGCGGCGACCCGATCAACGGTCTGAAGCACATCGACGTGATGCGCATGTTCAACGACGATCCTGACACCGACGCGGTCATCATGATCGGCGAGATCGGCGGCCCGGACGAGGCGAACGCTGCTCAGTGGATCAAGGACAACATGAAGAAGCCGGTCGTCGGCTTCATCGCTGGCGTCACCGCGCCTCCGGGCAAGCGCATGGGCCACGCCGGCGCGCTGATCTCGGGCGGCGCCGACACCGCGCAAGCCAAGCTGGAAATCATGGAAGCCTGCGGTATCAAAGTCACCAAGAACCCGTCGGAAATGGCTCGCCTGCTGAAAGCGATGCTGTAATCCACGGACTTCACGGTCAGTGAAAGCGGGGAGCTCAGGCTCCCCGCTTTTTTTTCGTCCGTGCCAGGTGCCACGCATGGGCTGGCACGACAGTATTTCTCCAAGACATGACAAATTGCGTTACGCAAACTGTCCAAGTGACAAAAATTGCTGGGCTCAGGTGACAAATTTTGTCACTCATCAAGCCAAAACTTGCGTTGGCACGCCGTTTTGTTAGCTCGGCACTAATAAAATCAGTATTTTTCGGGCTGGCACACCGCTTGCATATAAGAAAGCGTGGCAAGAAGCAGTAACCCAACAACCCCTGAATCACACCCTGGAGAGATGAAAATGAACTTCAAACAAATGCAAACCAAAAAAGCTGAAGGCGGCTTCACCCTGATCGAACTGATGATCGTCGTCGCCATTATCGGTATCCTGGCAGCTGTCGCAATCCCGGCTTACCAGAACTACACCGTGAAAGCCAAGATCGGCGCCGCCCTGGGTTCGGTTGCTTCGCTCAAGACCGCAGTCGGCGTCTGCGCTCAAGAAAACGGCGGCGTGCTGACCAACTGCACCACCGGCACCGATGGTTCCGGTATCCCTGCCTTCACCGCAACCAAAGAGATCTCGGAAGCAGCAGTCGATGCTGGCGTGATCACCATTACCTTGGCTAGCGGCATCGGTACCGACGTCGACGGCGAAACCATCACCATGACCCCGACTGTCAACGAGTCTACCGTGGCCTGGGCTAACACCACCACCGTCGGCCACGCTGCAGCATCGGAACTGATCCTCAAGAACAACCCGTAATTCTTGATGCAGTAACAAGAAAGCCGCCCTCGGGCGGCTTTCTTCGTTTACGTCCTTACTTCTGCTTCAGGTGGCGATCCAGCCAGTTCATCACCGTGTGGTGCCACTGCACCGAGTTCGCCGGCTTGAGCACCCAGTGGTTCTCGTCCGGGAACACGAGTAGCTGGCTGTCGATGCCCTTGCGCTGCAGCGCGGTAAAGGTCGACAGGGCCTGCGCCGTCGGGATGCGGAAGTCGAGGTCGCCCTGGACCACCAGCATCGGCGTCTTCCACTTGTTCACGTGGTGGACCGGATTGAAGCGCTCGTGGTTGTTCGGCACCGCGAAATAGGCGCCACCGTTTTCCCAGTCCGTGAACCACTGCTCCTCGGTCGAGTAGGCCATGCCGCGGCTGTCGAACACGCCGTCGTGGTTCACCAGGCAGCGGAAGCCGTCGTTCCAGTTCCCCGCGATCCAGTTCATCATGTAGCCGCCGTAGGACGCGCCCAGCGCGCAGCTGCGCTCGCGGTCCAGCCATGGGTACTTCTTCACCGCCGCATCCAGGCCCTTCTTGAGGTCCTCGAGCGGCTTGCCGCCCCAGTCGCCGCTGATCGAATCGGTAAACTTCTGTCCGTAGCCGGTCGAGCCGTGGAAGTCGATGAACACGGTGGCGTAGCCGGAGCCCGCGTACACCTGCGGATTCCAGCGGTAGCTCCAGCCATTACCGAAGCTGCCTTGCGGGCCCCCGTGCACCAGGAAGGCGATCGGGTACTTCTTGCCCGGCTCGGCATTCCAGGGCTTCATCACGTGGCCATAGACGGTGTCGCCATTCGCGCCCTTGAAGCTGAACTGCTCGTACTCGCCCCAGCGCACGTCGGCCAGGCGTTCGGCGTTCAGGTTCGTCAGCTGGGCAGCTTGGGCTCCCAGCTTCATGGCGAACAGCTGCGCGCCGGACGCCAGGTTTGCCTGGGTATAGGCGACCGTATCGCCGCGCACATCGAAAGCGCCGATCGCGCCCTTGTCAGTCAGCGCTGTAATCTTTCCGCTGCCCGTATCAATGGAGAACAGGCGATGCTGGCCCACGTCCTCGGCATCGACGATCAAGGCCTTGCCGTCGGCGCGCCACTGCAGGCTGCCCACCGAGCGGTCCCAGTCGGCCGCCAGCTTGCGCTTCTGGCCGCTGGCCACGTCCATCAGCATCACCTGGTAGCGGTCGGCCTCGAAGCCCGGACGCGCCATCGCCAGGTAGGCGAGGGTGCGGCCATCCGGCGAGTACACACCCTTGGTGTCCCAGGCCGGATTGTCGGCCGTCAGGTTGCGCGGTGCGCCGCCGGCGGCCGGGACGGTGTACAGGTCGAAGTTGGTCGACCAGGCTTCGGTCTTGCCGGCGATGCGGGCCGCAAACACGATGCTCTTGCCGTCCGGGCTGAAGCGGAATTCCTCGCGGTCTCCGAAGGGCTTCGACGGCACGTCGCCGTCCAGCGTGCCAGACAGGCTGACCGGCGGGCTGCTTGTCTTGCCGCTCGCGTCGAGCGGCGCCGAGAACAGCACGTTGTTGCGGCCGTCGTTCCAGGTATCCCAGTGGCGCACGAACAGGCGGTTGTACAGCTTGCCACTGGCCTTGTCCTTTTCCTTGGCATCAAGGCGCTGCTTGGTGCAGGCGAGGTCGGCGCAGTCGCGGAACACCGACACGCTCATCGCCACGCGGTCGCCCAGCGGCGAGACGCGGAAGCTCTCGACGTCCAGCGGCAGGTCGGTGACCTTGACCGGCTCGCCTGCCTTGCCGCCGGCAAGCGGCAAACGCCACACCTGCGACGAGCCCGAGCGGGTCGATAGGAAATACACGGCGTCGCCGGAGGCCGACCATTCCGGTTCGGTGCTGCTCGAAGCGTGCTCGGTCAGGCGCTGCGGCACCGGCTTGGCGGCGCGCAGGTCGACCATCCAGAGTTCGGTGTGGCCGCGGTTCTTACTCAAATCCGTGCTGCGCACGGTGTAGACGACGCGGCTCGTGTCAGGCGACACGGCCGGGCTGCCCACCCGTTCCATGTTCACCAGGTCTTCGACGGTAAAGCCGCGCGGCGCGGCCATGGCGCCGGTGGCGGCCAGGGCGGCCGCAGCGATCGGCGCCAGGGTCAGCAAACGAAAATTCATGCTCCATCCTTGTTGTCATCACGGCAGGCGGCAGGGCGCCGTCTACGCAGGCCAGCAATTTACCACGCGCAAAAACAATGGGCAGGACGGTGAGTATTGGCGAGACTTCGCCATTGTGAATCTGACCGCTTATGGAAGTAGCCGGTCGAACCGCGCTTCTACCGGATTACCTACACGCCCCGGGGCGGCTAAGGCAATGGGACAGGCCTAGACGATCTTGAGCCGGTCCGCCAGGAGTGCCTCGTAAGTCATGTTCTGTAGTAGCGTGTAATGCACGGGATCCAGGTCGACGAACTGGACGCCATAGCTGTACACGTCCGGCTTGTCCGGCGCTGGCCGCGCTACCGTCATGTTGCGCACCGCGGCCAGGGTCTCCACCGGCAATTCCTCATTGGTGGGCGGCGTCGCCAGCGTAAACGCCAGCGTCACGACTTCGCTGTCGGCCGGCAGCGGATACTGGGTTTCGATGCGCGCACCTGTCACCGAGACGTTGGTCAACTTACAGGCGACCTGCGCGCCATTGCCGCCCACCTTGGAAGCCTGCGCTGGGATCTCGGCCTTGACCCGCATCGCACCGCGCAGGCTGGTGCCCTGGATCGCAGTGGGGAAGGACAGGTGCACGTAATTGAGCGGACGCGCGAACACGCGCTCGACCGAACACGCGAACGAGCACACGTTCACTCCCGAGAACACCCGAATCGTCAGCGGATCGCCCTCCGTCATCGCGATCGGCGCACCGTTCTCGGTCGGGATCTTGATGATGAGGTACTCGTCCTTCACGAAGCCGATCAGGGTCGAGAAATACTGGGCGGGTTTCAGGTGGCGATGGGTCATCACCTGCAGGCGTACGCCCACCTGCAAGTTCATGGTCTCGAACTCGAATTCCTGGGGTTTGAGTTCGCGCGCTTGTTCGGTAGTCATGTGATGTGGTGCTGGGCCTGGCGGGTCGGTGGCGACATGCGGAGGCGGCATCATATCAGCTTACAAGGTGCGCGGCTTCACCTGATTATTGCGGTGAATATTGGGGAGATTTGGTCTAGTGAAAACGCTCAAAGACTATCGCATGCAGGGTTCACGCGACCTACGTGCCGCATATCTAAAATGTCAGCACCTGCGGCCTGACTATCCATTTTTGCGTGAGTCGTCGTACGCAACGTCGATGTCGGCCGTCCAATCCCCGCTCTTGCCGCCGTGCTTCTCCAGCACCCGCACATTGGTCATCACCATCCCGCGATCGACCGCCTTGCACATGTCGTAGATGGTCAGCAGGCCCACCTGCACGCTGGTGAGCGCTTCCATCTCGACCCCGGTCTTGCCGATGGTCTCGACCTGTGCCCGGCAATGCACGCTGCTGGCCGCTGCATCCACCTCGAAATCCACCGCCACGCGCGTGATCGGCAGCGGGTGGCACAGCGGCACCAGGTCGCTGGTGCGCTTCGAGGCCATGATGGCGGCGATGCGGGCGATCCCGATTACATCCCCCTTCTTGGCATTACCCGACTGGATCAGCGCCAGCGTCTCCGGCTTCATCCGGATGGTGCCGGCTGCGACGGCGATGCGGTGGGTGTCCTGCTTGGCGCCGACGTCGACCATGTGGGCCTGGCCGGTGGCGTCGAAGTGGGTCAGGTGCTCGGGGTTCGGATTCGATGGGCTCATTGCAAGGTCTACAAGCTTGTGGAACAAAGTGTTTCGCTGGGCAGCAAGATGGCTGCGGATGGGGTTATCATAGCATTGTGAAATCCGCTCACCGCCCAGCATCGGCGCGCCGCTGGCGCCCTGCGTTGTCCGCCATTGCCCTGTGCACGGCGGCCGCTTTCGCCATTGCCGCTCCCGCCGAGCCACTCCAGAAGCCCGACAATACGCGCCTGCCGACCCTCGGCGACACGGCGCGGCAGGACTTGTCGCCCATCGTCGAACGCAAGCTCGGCGAGGAGATCATGCGCGACGTCCGGCGCGATCCGGCCTACCTCGACGACGAACCGATCATCGAGTACCTGAACAACCTCGGCAACGCCCTGGTGGCGGCCGTCCCGGGCACGCGTGGCGAGACCAATACCGATTTCTCCTTCTTCGCGATGCGCGACCCGAACCTGAACGCGTTCGCGCTGCCGGGCGGCTTCATCGCGGCGCACACGGGCCTGATCGTCGCGGCGCAGAACGAATCGGAACTGGCGGGCGTGATGGCGCACGAGATCGGCCACGTGTCGCAGCGCCACATCGCGCGCGCGCTGGGGCAGCAGAAGCAGGACGTGCTGCTGCCTCTGGCCGCGATGATCCTGGCGGCGCTGGCGTCCAAGGCCAGTCCCGATGCCGCGATGGGCGTGCTGATGGGCGGCCAAGGCCTGGCCGTGCAGCGCCAGCTCGACTTCAGCCGCGACGCCGAGCGCGAGGCCGATCGCGTCGGCTTCCAGATCATGGGCGCCGGCGGCTACGACGTCACCGGCATGGCGGGCTTCTTCAAGCGCCTGCAGACCGCGACCAAGCTGTCGGGCGACATCCCGGCCCAGCTGGCCCACCTGAGCAGCCACCCGCTGACGGCCGAGCGCCTGGTCGACATGCAGGCGCGCATCCGCGAGATCCCGAAGAAGTCGCGGGTCGACAACCTCGACTTCCAGCTGGTGCGTGCGCGCGCCCGCGTGCTGCAGGACGAGAGCGTCACCGGCCGCCGCGACATCAAGAATGCGCTGGAAACCCAGCTGAAGGATCCGCACCGCCAGCTGCAGGCCGGCGCGCAGTACGGCCTGGCCGTGCTGGCGCTGCGCCAGGGGAACGTGGCGGAGGCGCAGAGCTGGCTCGACAAAGCGCGCGCCACTGTCAAGCCGAAGGAAGGCGTGCTGTCTGCGGAATCGCATGCGGGAGACGGCGCGACCATGTTCGCCGGGCTGTCCATCGAGATCAAGCTGGCGCCGGGACAATCGGCGGCGGTGGCCGAACAGGCGGTCAAAGAGGCGGATGCGGCGCGCCAGCGCTTCCCGCTGTCGCGCGCGATCGCGCACCAGTACGGCGAGGCGCTGCTGGCGGCCGGCAAGCACGACGACGCGACCCGCTACCTGCGCGAGCAGACCCAGATGTACCGCGACGACGCCAAGCTGCACGACATGCTGGCGCGCGCGTATTCGAAGCAGGGCAAGATCGCGCTGCAGCACATGGCGCTGGCCGAATCCTACGTGGTGGCGGGTGCGCTGCCGGCGGCGGTGGCCCAGCTCGACCTGGCGCGCAAGGCGGGGGATGTGTCCTTCTACGACCAGGCCGTCATCGATGCGCGCGAGCGCGAGCTGCGGGCGCGCCAGAAGGCCGAGCGGGAAGAGCGCGGCGAGAAGGGCGACGAGAAGGACAAGGACCGGTTAGCGCCGCGGGCACGCCCCGGCCGATGTCAGGTGCCCGGCGTCTGCACGTAGCCGAAGCGGCGCGTCAGCGCCTCCGCCGACAGCCGTTCCACGTTCACGCGGCGCTCGCCGATCACCAGCGCCAGCTCCTCGGTATCGTCTTCCAGCCAGGCCATGATCGCTTCGACCGAAGCAGGCCGGCCCTCGAGTTCCATGCGCGCCAGCACCTGCGCCACGTCGCGGTCGTCGAGCTGGGCCACGATGTCGCCCGCCTGCAGGATCAGCGCGCCGGCGTCGGTCATGAACACCCCTTCCACCTGGTCCAGCGCCTGCCCGGTCTGCAGCACGAAGCCCTGCGCCGGATCGGTGCGGGCGATGTAGGGCGTCGCTTCCAGGTTCACGTACACGCGCTGCGGACCGTTCTGGAAGAACCAGCGGCCCTTGTCGTCCTGCGCGTAATTGCGGTTGATGAAGCCGACCAGCGCTGCATTCGCGAGCTTGTCGCCGGGGGCGTTGGCGCGCTGGGCCGCCTCGTCGCGCATGCGCCAGTTGCCGCGTGCATCCAGGGCCAGCCAGCCGTAGCAGTGCGGTACGTTCGGCCACTTGGCCATTGCCTGTTTTACGATGTCGTCCATAGTCTCAAGCTTCGCATGGTTGGTGCGCGCCGGGCGCGCGGCTTGCGGAAGAAAGCGCACCGTCGAAGAAGTGCAGGATGCGCCGCGGCAGCCAGTCAATGCGCCCGGGGAAGGGCCCCACGGCGAAGCCGACGTGGCCACCTTCCTCAGGATACTCCAGCGTCACCGCCTGCGAGGCGGACTGGGGCAAATGCTGCCCCGGCAGGAAGGGATCGTTGCGGGCATTCAGGACCAGGGTCGGCACCGTGATCTCGTGCAGCACGTGGCGGGCGCTGGCGCGGTGCCAGTAGTCGTCGGTGTCCTTGTAGCCGTGCAGCGGCGCGGTCACCACGTTGTCGAACGCGTAGAGGTCGCGTGCGCGGAGCAAAGTGGCGCGGTCGAACAGGCCGGGATAGCGTTCCAGCTTGGCCAGCGCCTTGGGCTTCAGGGTCTGCAGGAACATGCGGGTGTACAGCAGGTTCAGGCCGGAGGAGAGCGCTTCGCCGCCGCGCGCCAGGTCGAGCGGGGCGGAGATCGCGCAGGCGGCCTGCACGAACTCGGCGCCGTGGCCCGATTCTCCCAGCCAGCGCAGCAGCGCATTTCCACCCAGCGAGACGCCCGCCACTAGCAGGGCACCAGGCGCACGCGCATGCAGCTTGCGCACGATCCAGTCGACTTCCCCCGCATCGCCGGAGTGATAAAAGCGCGGCATCAAGTTGGCTTCGCCGGAACAGCCGCGGAAATGCGGCACCGCGCCGGACCAGCCGCGCTCGCGCAGCGCCGCCATCAGCGAGCGCGCGTAATGGCTGTCGGAGGAGCCTTCCAGGCCGTGGAACAGCACGACCAGCGGCTTGCCCGGCTGGCCGTCGACGAAATCGACATCGATGAAGTCGCCATCCTCGCTGGTCCAGCGCTCGCGCCGGTAGGCGACGGGCGGCTTAGGGATGCAGATCGCCGGATAGATGGTCTGGAGGTGGCCGCCAGGCAGCCACGCGGGCGCACGGTAGTGCATCTGGATGGGTGCGGCGGGTGCCGCACCGGAAAATCAGTGGTGCTTGAGCTCGACGCCAGGGGCCAGGCGGTACTGGGTGCCGCAGTACGGGCATTTGGCATCGCCGTGGTGGTCGAAATCGAGGAAGACGCGCGGGTGCGAGGACCACAGCGGCATTGCCGGATTCGGGCAGTGCGCCGGCAGGTCTTTGGCCTCGAGTTCCACCACGGGCATCGTGTTTTGAGTCATTTAATTTTCTCCGTCAAGGACAATTTTGGCAAAAACACGATTCTACCGGATTCACCCGGCATACCGAAATGATCGGTAGAATGCAAGCTGAGTAATAAATTGACCATAATCGAGCCCGGGACGCCCTGCAGTACCTCACTGCCAGCCCGGCGCCGCACTGTAGATGCGCTTCATGTCCGACTGTTTCGATCCCTTTGCCGCACCCGCCCAGCATGGCCGTTGCAGGATAACCACATGAACCCGGCCGCGCCGCCGGGCCAGAAATACGCTAGCGCTACCCCGATGGAATCTGCCGAAGCCCACGACCCCGCTGCCTGGCGCGAAGGCTTCAAGACCGGCCTGCCGACCCTGTTCGGTATCGGCGCCTGGGGACTGGTGGTCGGCATCGCCATGGTCAAGACGGGCCTCACGGTATGGCAGGCGGTCGGCATGACCCTGCTGGTCTTCGCCGGCTCCGCCCAACTCGCTTCGCTTCCCCTGATCGCCGCGGCCGCGCCGATCTGGGTCATCTTCGCCACCGCACTGGTCGTCAACCTGCGCTTCGTGATCTTCTCGGCACTGCTGGGGCCGCACTTCGCCCACCTGCCCTGGAAGCAGCGCTTCCTGCTCGGCTATATTTCCGGCGACTTGACCGTCGCCATGTTCCTGCAGCGTTATCCAAGCGCCGAGCGCGTCGCCGGCAAGCTGTCCTACCTGAAGGGCCTGATGTACCCGAACTGGTTTGCCTGGCAGATCGGTTCGCTCGTCGGCATCTTCCTGGGCAGCGCGATCCCGACCGAATGGGGACTGGGTTTCGCCGGCACCCTGGCCATCCTGTGCATCACCGTCCCGCTGATCATCAACAATGCCGCCCTGTGCGGCGTGGTGGTCGCGGGCGCGATTTCCGTGCTGGCTTACGGGCTGCCGTACAAGCTCGGTCTGCTGCTTGCCGTCGTGGTGGGTATGGTCACTTCGATGTTTGTCGAAGAGTCCCTGGCAAAACGAAAGGCGAACAATGTCTGACTGGGAAATCTGGGCGGTCATCGCCGTGCTGTGCGTGGCCACCGCCGCCACCCGCAGCTCCTTCTGGCTGATCGGCCACCGCGTCAGCATTCCGCCGCGCGTGCAGGAAATGCTGCGCTACGCGCCGGCCTGCGCGCTGGCGGCCATCATCGGGCCGGATTTGCTGGTCGGTTCGGAAGGTCAGGTGCAACTGACCATCGCCAATCCGAAGCTCCTGGCGGGCATCGCCGCGCTGGCGTTTTACCTGTGGCGCCGCAGCATGCTGATGACCATTATTTTCGGCATGGTGGTATTCACACTGTTGCGCGTGTTACACGTTTTTCCATAAGCGCCCTAATGTACAATGACGTTTTTTCACTATTTCATTGTTGACTAGCCAATGGACGACGTTCTCAGTTTCACCCGTTTGCAAGACCTGATCGACCGCGACGCGCTGAAGAACAAGCGCGTATTCATCCGCGCCGACCTGAACGTACCGCAGGATGACGCTGGCAATATCACCGAAGACACCCGTATCCGCGCCTCCGTGCCGGCGATCCAGGCTGCCCTGAAAGCCGGCGCCGCCGTGATGGTCACCTCGCACCTGGGCCGCCCGACCGAGGGCGAGTTCAAGCCGGAAGACAGCCTGGCGCCGGTCGCCAAGCGCCTGTCCGAGTTGCTCGGCCAAGCGGTGGAACTGAAGCAGAACTGGGTCGATGGCGTGGATGTCGCGCCGGGCCAGGTTGTGCTGCTGGAAAACTGCCGCGTCAACAAGGGCGAAAAGAAGAATTCCGACGAGCTGGCCGAGAAGATGGCCAAGCTGTGCGACGTCTACGTCAACGACGCCTTCGGCACCGCGCACCGCGCCGAAGCCACCACCCACGGTATCGCGAAATACGCGCCAGTGGCCGTGGCCGGCCCGCTGCTCGCCGCCGAACTGGATGCCCTGGGCAAGGCCCTGGGCCAGCCGACCCGTCCGCTGCTGGCCATCGTGGCCGGCTCGAAGGTGTCGAGCAAGCTGACCATCCTGCAGAGCCTGGCCGGCAAGGTCGACAACCTGATCGTCGGCGGCGGCATCGCCAATACCTTCATGAAGGCCGTCGGCCTGAACATTGGCAAGTCGCTGGTCGAGAACGACCTGGTCGGCGAAGCCAAGCAGATCATCGACATGATGGCCGCGCGCGGCGCGCAAGTGCCGATTCCCGTGGACGTGGTCTGCGCCAAGGAATTCAGTCCGAACGCCGCCGCCACCGTGAAGATTGTTGCGGACGTGGCGGACGACGACATGATCCTGGACATCGGCCCGAAGACCGCCGCCATGCTGGCGGAGCAGGTCGCCAAGGCCGGCACCATCGTCTGGAACGGCCCGGTCGGCGTGTTCGAGTTCGACCAGTTCGCCGAAGGCACCAAGACCCTGGCCATGGCCATCGCCAAGTCGCAAGGCTTCTCGATCGCCGGCGGCGGCGACACCCTGGCCGCGATCGCCAAGTACGACATCGGCGACCAGATCGGCTATATCTCGACCGGCGGCGGCGCCTTCCTCGAATTCCTCGAAGGGAAGACCCTGCCGGCAGTCGAGATCCTGCTCCAGCGTAACGCCAAGTAAATGACAGTACCAGCGCAGCCCCGGGGCTGCGCTTCTCTTTTCAGAATCTAGGAAAGCCAACCCATGCAAGCTGCGCGCCCTCTGTACAACGCCACCAAGATCGTTGCCACCATCGGTCCGGCATCGACCGACTTCGACATCCTCGTCAAAATGATCAAGGCCGGCGTCGACGTCGTGCGCCTGAACTTCTCGCACGGTAAGGCACAGGATCACATCGACCGCGCCACCCTGGTGCGCCGCGCCGCCGCCGAATGCGGCGTCGAAGTGGCGATCATGGCCGACATGCAGGGTCCGAAGATCCGCGTCGGCAAGTTCGAAGAGGGCAAGATTTTTCTGAACAACGGCGACAAGTTCATCCTGGACGCGCGCTGGGGCGAGAACGGCGAGCTGGGCAACCAGGAACGCGTCGGCCTCGACTACAAGGCACTGCCGCGCGACGTCAGGCCGGGCGACAAGCTGCTGCTGAACGACGGCCTGATCGTGCTGATCGTCGACAAGGTCGTGGGCCAGGAAATCTGCACCACCGTCAAGGTCGGCGGCGAGCTGTCGAACAACAAGGGCATCAACCGCCAGGGCGGCGGCCTGACCGCGCCGGCCCTGACCTCGAAGGACATGGAAGACATCAAGACCGCGATGAGCTTCCAGGCCGACTACCTGGCGATCTCCTTCCCGAAAAATGCCACCGACATGGAAATGGCGCGCCAGCTGGCCAACATCGCCGGCGAAGCCTACGGCCACAAGCCGATGATGATCGCCAAGATCGAGCGCGCCGAAGCCATCCCCGTGCTGCAGGAAATCCTCGATGCGTCGGACGGCATCATGGTCGCCCGCGGCGACCTGGCGGTCGAGGTGGGCAACGCGGCGGTGCCGGCGCTGCAGAAGCGCATGATCAAGATGGCGCGTGCCTCGAACAAGCTGGCGATCACCGCAACCCAGATGATGGAGTCGATGATCGTCAACGCCGTGCCGACCCGCGCTGAAGTGTCGGACGTGGCGAACGCCGTGTTGGACGGTACCGACGCCGTGATGACCTCAGCCGAAACCGCATCGGGCAAGTACCCGGTCGAAACCGTCGAGATGATGGCCGCGATCTGCCTCGAGGCAGAACAATCCGAATACAACAAGCAGGACGCAGATTTCCTGAATGTCCAGTTCACCCGCATCGACCAGTCGATTGCCTACGGCACCCTGTTCACGGCGCACCACCTGAAGGTGAAGGCGATCGTGGCGCTGACCGAATCGGGCTCGACCGCACTGTGGATGAGCCGCCACTCGATCGACACCCCGATCTTCGCCCTGACCCCGCTGCAGACGACGCAGCGCAAGGCGTCGCTGTACCGGAACGTGCGAGCATTCCACCTCCTGCAGGAAGGTGGCAGCCACGCGGTGCTGCGCCGGGCCGAAGAAGTCCTGATCAACGAAGGCATGGTGCGCAAGGGCGACATGATCGTGGTCACCTGGGGCTCGCCGATGGGCCAGGCCGGCGGCACCAATGCGCTCAAGATCGTGCGCGTGGGCGAGCTGGACGAAATAGTTTCTTAATTGTTTGGAGTAATCAACCATGGCACTCGTATCGCTGCGCCAACTGCTGGACCATGCCGCCGAAAACGGCTACGGCTTGCCGGCATTTAACGTCAACAACCTGGAACAGGTGCAGGCCATCATGGCCGCCGCCGACGCGGTCAACGCGCCGGTGATCATGCAAGCCTCGGCCGGCGCCCGCAAGTACGCAGGCGAAGCTTTCCTGCGTCACCTGATCGACGCCGCCGTCGAAGCCTACCCGCACATCCCGGTCGTCATGCACCAGGACCACGGCCAGTCGCCGGCGGTCTGCATGGCCGCGATCCGTTCGGGCTTCAGCTCGGTGATGATGGACGGTTCGCTGGAAGCCGACGGCAAGTCGGTCGCTTCGTATGAATACAACGTCGAAGTGTCGCGCGAAGTCGTCAAGTTCGCGCACTCGATCGGCGTGACGGTGGAAGCCGAACTGGGCGTGCTCGGTTCGCTGGAAACCATGAAGGGCGACAAGGAAGACGGCCACGGCGCCGACGGCACCATGACCCGCGAGCAGCTGCTGACCGACGTCGCGCAAGCCGCCGACTTCGTCGCCAAAACCCAGTGCGACGCGCTGGCGATCGCGATCGGCACCTCGCACGGCGCCTACAAGTTCACCCGCAAGCCGACCGGCGACATCCTGGCGATCGACCGCATCAAGGAAATCCACGCCCGCATCCCGAACACCCACCTGGTGATGCACGGCTCCTCGTCGGTGCCGCAGGAACTGCTGGCCATCATCCGCGAATTCGGCGGCGACATGAAAGAGACTTACGGCGTGCCGGTCGAAGAGATCCAGGAAGGCATCAAGCACGGCGTCCGCAAGATCAACATCGACACCGACATCCGTCTGGCCATGACCGCTGCGATCCGCAAGTACATGTTCCAGAACCCGTCGAAGTTCGACCCGCGCGACTACCTGAAGCCGGCCCGCGAAGCCGCGATGGAAGTCTGCAAGGCGCGCTTCCTGTCCTTCGGCTGCGAAGGGCAGGCCGCCAAGATCAAGCCGGTGCCGCTGGAGAAGATGGCCGAGCGCTACAAGGCGGGTGAGCTGGCGCAGATCGTGCAGTAATGAAGTCTTGATGCATGGCTGCGCAGCAGGATTCGCGCAGCCGGCATTACCTCAGCTTTTACCAAGGTCATCCCGGCGTAGGCCGGGATCCAATTTTGCCCGCACACCACTACGTTTGAACTCGCCATAACGCAGCGAAACTTGGCACCGGCCTGCGCCAGTGCGACGGTTCTGGGTGTCGTAGCAAGTGCATTCGAAGTCGGTGGTCACACTAAATTGGGCTCCCGCCTTCGCGGGAGCGACGGAGCTTACTGCGGTGGTCTTCGCGGAATTGACGTAAAATTACGCACCGGCCCAGGCCACCCCCCAGCCCTGATCCACTCGACCGGCCCCGAATCCGGTCCCGTTTCCCTGATATCCCATCTATGAACAGCCTCTACAAATCCACCATCAAGTCCCTGCCATTGCTCGGTCACGGCAAGGTGCGCGACAACTACGCTGTCGGCGACGACAAGATCCTGATCGTCACCACCGACCGCCTGTCGGCCTTCGACGTGGTCATGAACGAACCGATCCCCGGCAAGGGCATGGTGCTGAACCAGATGAGCGACTTCTGGTTCGAGAAGCTCGGCCACATCGTGCCGAACCACCTGACCGGCGTGGCGCCGGAATCGGTCGTTGCGCCGGATGAAGTAGAGCAGGTGCGCGGCCGCGCCGTCGTCGCCAAGCGCCTGAAGCCGATCCTGGTCGAAGCCGTCGTGCGCGGCTACATCATCGGTTCGGGCTGGAAGGATTATCAGGAAGGCGGCGCCATCTGCGGCATCCAACTGCCGGCAGGCCTGCGCCAGGCGGACAAGCTGCCGCAGCCGCTGTTCACCCCGGCCGCGAAAGCCGACATCGGCGAACACGACGAGAACATCTCGTTCGAAGAGATGGAGCAGCGCATCGGCAAGGAACTCGCCGCCAAGATGCGCGACATCAGCATCCAGCTCTACACCGCCGCCGCTGAATACGCCGCGACGCGCGGCATCATCATCGCCGACACCAAGTTCGAGTTCGGCCTGGACGACAATGGCGTGCTGCACCTGATGGACGAAGTACTCACCGCCGATTCCTCGCGCTTCTGGCCGGCCGATTCGTACGCGCCGGGCATGTCGCCGCCTTCTTTTGATAAGCAGTTCGTGCGCGACTACCTCGAAACCCTGACCGACTGGGGCAAGACCGCTCCAGCCCCGGCCCTGCCGCAGGAAGTGATCGAGAAAACCCAGGCCAAGTATTTCGAAGCCATCGAACGCCTCACCGGCGAAAAGCTGAAGGCCTAAGCAGATGACCGAGCAAGCAAAACCTCTGGTTGGCGTCATCATGGGCTCGTCCTCGGACTGGGACGTGATGAAAAATGCCGTGGACATCCTCAAGCAGTTCGGCGTGCCTTTCGAAGCGCAGGTGATTTCGGCGCACCGCATGCCGGACGAGATGTTCACTTACGCCGAAACCGCCCGTAGCCGCGGCCTGCGCGCGATCATTGCCGGGGCAGGGGGCGCCGCCCACCTGCCGGGCATGGTGGCCGCCAAGACCATCGTGCCGGTGCTGGGCGTGCCGGTGCCGTCGAAGTACCTGCGCGGCGAAGACTCGCTGCTGTCGATCGTGCAGATGCCGAAGGGCGTGCCGGTGTCGACCTTCGCCATCGGCGAAGCCGGCGCCGCCAACGCGGCCCTGACCGCCGTGGCGATCCTGGCTGCCACGGACGATGCGCTGGCCGAGAAGCTGCAAGCCTTCCGCCTCGAGCAGACCGCGGCCGCCCAGGCCATGACCCTTCCAGTTTGATCGAAATGAGTGAATCGTTTCTTCCTACCGCCACTCCTTCCGCCGTACTCGGCGTGATGGGCGGCGGTCAGCTCGGCCGCATGTTCGCGCATGCCGCCCAGGCCATGGGCTACCAGGTGGCCGTGCTCGAGCCGAGCAAGGTCAGTCCAGCGGGCCAGGTCGCCGAGCGCCTGATTTCGAAGGCCTATACCGATCCCGAAGGCCTGGCCGAACTGGCGCAGCAATGCGTCGCCATCACCACCGAATTCGAGAACGTCCCCGCCGACAGCATGGCCTGGCTCGGCGAGCGTACGTTTGTCGCACCAAGCGCTTCCTGCGTGTCGATCGCCCAGGATCGCATCGCGGAGAAACGCTTCTTCGTTGAATGCGCGCCGACGTCCGGCGTGATGCCGGCGCCGCACAAGACCATCGCTTCGCACGCCGACATCGACGCCATCGATGACGACCTGCTACCGGGCATCCTGAAGACCGTGCGCATGGGTTACGACGGCAAGGGCCAGGTGCGCGTGCGCACCCGCGAGGACGTGCGCGCCGCCTTCGACGCCATGAACGGCGTGACCTGCCTGCTCGAGAAGATGCTGCCGCTGGCCTACGAGGTGTCGGTCCTGACTGCGCGTGGCCATGACGGTGCATCCGTGGTCTACCCGATCGCCGAGAACGTGCACCGCGACGGCATCCTGTTCACCACCACCGTGCCGGGACCGAACGTGTCCGCCGCCTGCGCCAAACAGGCCCAGGATGCGGCGCGCGCGATCGTCGCCCAGCTGGGCTACGTGGGCGTGCTGTGCATCGAGTTCTTCGTGCTTGCTGACGGCACCCTGGTGGTCAACGAGATGGCGCCGCGTCCGCACAACAGCGGCCACTACACCATCGACGCCTGCATCACCAGCCAGTTCGCGCAGCAGGTGCGCGCGATGGCGCGCCTGCCGCTGGGCGAGGTGCGCCAGCATTCGCCGGCCGTCATGCTCAACATCCTGGGCGATGTCTGGTTCGAGGGCGACAGCGACAACCCCCGCGAACCCGCCTGGGACCGTGTGCTGGCGCTACCCGGCGCCAACCTGCACCTGTACGGCAAGGACGATCCGCGCCGTGCGCGCAAGATGGGCCACGTGACCTTCGTTGCGCCGACCCTGGCCGAAGCACAGCAAAGCCTGCGCGAGGCCTGCGCCATCCTCGGGATTCCGGAGTAAGGATGGAACAGCAGAACTTCGACCAGGCCGCGATTGATGCTGCCGCACGCGCGCTGGAAACCGGCGCGCTGGTCGCCTTCCCGACCGAGACGGTGTACGGCCTCGGCGCGGATGCCGAGAACCCGGCCGCCGTCGCGGCCATCTACGCCGCCAAGGGCCGCCCGCAGGACCATCCGGTGATCGTGCACCTGGCGCCGGATGCGCCGCTCGACTACTGGGCCGCCGAGATCCCGGCTGAGGCGCATGCGCTGGCCGACGCCTTCTGGCCCGGCCCACTGACGATGATCCTCAAGCGCGCAGCGAACATTCCGGATGCCGTCAGCGGCGGCCAGGACACGGTCGGCCTGCGCTGCCCTTCGCACCCGGTGGCGATCGCGCTGCTGCGCGCTTTTAAAGGTGGCAAGGGCGGCGTCGCGGCGCCGTCGGCCAACAAGTTCGGCGCGGTCAGCCCGACCCTGGCCCAGCACGTGCGCGACGAGTTCGGGCAGGACGGCGCGGTTGCCATGGTGCTGGACGGCGGGGCCTCCCAGGTCGGCATCGAATCGACCATCGTCGACCTGTCGCGCCTGGCCACGCACGGTCCGGTGCTGCTGCGCCCCGGTCACATCAGTGCCGATGCGATCGCCGCGGTGATCGACCGGGTGCCCAGCGCGCCGGACGCTGCCGCGCCGCGCGCCTCCGGCACGCTCGAGTCGCATTACGCACCCCATACCCCGGTAGCGATGCAGGACAGCGCCCAGCTGCGCCAAACCCTGTCCGAACTGGCAGCCGCCGGTCGCAAGGTCGCGCTCATCCATTACTCCGACATGCCGCAGACCCACGCGGCCCTGCGCCTGCCGGCCACCCCGGATGGCTTCGCCCACGCCCTGTACGCGGCGCTGCGCGCGATGGACGGCCACGGCGCCGACGTGATCCTGGTCGAGGCGCCGCCGCAGGGCGGGGACTGGCTGGGCGTCAACGACCGCCTGCGCCGCGCCGCCCACGGCTCCACCGGCATCGTCCACGGACTGCTGAACCAGACCCCGCAGGCCTGATGGCCTCGTCAGAAAGAACGCCCGTACGTACGGGCGCTCTTCAAAACCACACCCTTCAAAAAGCGCTTCGTGCTCATCCGCGGGCGGGGCTATAATCGCCCTCCCGTGATGTTTGCCACTTGTCACCAAAAACTGACGTATCGGCAAGCATTTCCCTATACAAGCAAGTTGAACACTGGCATATTATTGAGAAGCGAATAGCACGCCCGTTCGTTTCAAAAAAACCATCTTAGGAGACACAATGCGTCAAACCAAACTCGCGTTTGCCCTGCTGACGGCAGCGGTGCTGACGGCATGCGGCGGCACCAGCCCGGCCGGCGGCGATCAAACGCAAAAACTCACGTTCACCCAGCAAGTCTCCTTCGGCGACAGCCTGTCCGACGTCGGCACCTATGCCGTCGGCGCGGTCAAGCAGGCTGGCGGCGGCAAGTTCACCATCAACGGTGATGCCACTTCCAAGAATCCCGAGCTGAACGGCAAGATCTGGGTCGATTTCCTGGCCGCCGAACTGAAGCTGCCGGCGCCGTGCGCCGCCCAGACCGGCCTGCAGGGCAATGCCGCCCAGGGCTTCTCGGTTCCCGTCGTGAACAACCTGAACTGCTTCAACTACGCCCAGGGCGGTTCGCGCGTGACCAACCCGATCGGCCCGGGCAATGCCGCCACCGGCTCGCCGATCGGCGAAATGACGGTGCCGCTGGTGACGCAGGTCGCCAACCATCTGTCGCGCACTGGTAACAAGTTCAGCGGCACCGAACTGGTCACCGTCCTGTCGGGCGGTAACGACGTCCTGATGTCGCTGACCATCCTGCAGACCTCGGCAACCGCCGCCGGCACTGCCGCTGGCAATCAGGCCTTCGCCACTTCGTTGACCACCCAGCTGGCCGCCGGCGCCACCAACCCGCAGACCGCCGCACAGGCGATCGGCGCGGCCATCGCTGCTGAAAGCGCACGTCCGGGCAATACTTCGCAAACCATCGTCGCCGCAGCAGTCGGCGCCGCCGCGCGCCAGCCGGGTAACGCCGCCGTGGCCCAGGCAAGCGTGTACGGCCCGATGGTCACCAAGGCCCAGACCGACGCTACCGCCGCCGGCAACAAGGCTGGTGCGGACTACCTGACCGCCAACGGTCCGAAGCTGGTCCAGGACCTGGGCACCGCGGGCGCGCAGATGGCGACCCTGGTGAAGAACGAAATCGTCGGCAAGGGCGCCAAGTACGTCGTCGTCGCCAACCTGCCGGACGTGGCCAGCACCCCGGCCGCCAAGTCGAAGACCGCCGAAGTCCAGCAGCTGACCGCCGCCATGGTCAATGCCTTCAACACCCAGCTGAAGGCCGGCCTCGGCACCGACGACCGCATCCTGTACGTCGACCTTTACACCGTCAGCAATGACCAGGTGAAGAACCCGGCGCCGTACGGCCTGACCAACACCAGCACCCCAGCCTGCGGCCCGAACGCACTGGGCACCACTTCCCTGATCTGCACCAACAACAACACGGTGGCCGGTGACGTCAGCCATTACATGTTCGCCGACGAGATCCACCCGACCCCGTTCGAGAACAACCTGGTGGCGCGCTACGTGCTCAAGGAAATGGCTGTCAAAGGCTGGCTGTAAGCATGCGGCGGACCTGTCCTGAAGAGGGCAGGTCCTCATAAAAAAATCAGGAGAAAAAATGAAAGTACGATTCAATAGCGTCGTCAAAGTGCTGGGTGTGGCTGCCGCACTGGCATGCGCATCGACCGCATCGGCCCAGTCGGCCGGCCAGTTCACCGCCGCGCTCGGCGTCAACCAGCTGACCCCGAAAGTCGAGAGTGGCGACATCAGCGCGCCGGCCCTGCCGGGCACCAAGGCGGACGTCGGCCGTGACACCCAGCCGGTGCTGATCCTCAACTACGGTCTGACCGACAACATCACGCTGGAAACCGCCCTGGGTACGCCGTACAAGCACAAGCTCTACGGCGCTGGCGCCATCGCCGGCACCGGCCAGCTGGGCACCGTGGAAGCCTTGCCGGCAACGCTGTTTGCGCAATACCGCTTCGGCGCGCCGAACGCGACCTTCCGCCCATTCGTCGGCATCGGTGCAACCTATGCCTACTTCATGAAGGAACGTGGATCGGCCCGCATGACCGCCGTCACCAACCCGGGCCGCGGCGTGCCGACCACCTTCAGCATCGACAACAAGTTCACCTACACCGTCCAGCTCGGCACGATCGTGAACTTCAACGAGAAGTGGTTCGCCGACGTGACCGTCAACAAGGCCCGCCTGCGCACCGACGTGCAATTCTCGACCGGCCAGACGCAGCACATGAAGCTGGATCCGGTGGCCGTGATCCTGGCAGTTGGCTACAAGTTCTAAGCAGCGAATCACGCTGTCAAAAGGCCCGCCTAGTGCGGGCCTTTTTCATGGCCGGCGGATTGTCGTAGGGTGGCTTGTCCGCCCACCCGGTGACAGGTATCGGCTCCGATCTCGGGCCGGATGATCCCGTAGCCAACTATCGCCGCGTGGGCGGCGTTTGGTAACGCGCCCCTCAAGCACCAGGGTGTAGCCGCCCACCCTACGAATCCTGGCGCCATGAAAAAAGCCCGCGCAAGCGCGGGCTGAAAACCACTGCAGGAGATACGGATCAGAACTTGTAGCGCAGGCCCGCCAAGAACTCGCGGCCGGTGACGTTGTTCACCACCACGCTGTTGCGTGCGCGGCTGATGAACTGGTCGTTCGGCTCGTTGGTCAGGTTGACGCCTTCCAGGGTGAACTCGAGCTTGTCGTTCCACTTGTACGAGATCGACACGTCCACGTTGAAGGTTTCGTTCTTGCCTTCGACGTCGTTGTTGTTCTGGCCCGGCACGCGGGTGATGAACGAGGAACGCTTGGCGCCCGAGACGCGTGCGCTGAACTTGCCGTCGTCGTAGTACACGGTGGCGTTCCACGACTTCGGCGACAGGTTCAGCAGGTCGTCGACGATGCGCTCGTTGCTGGTCGGCGAAACCGCGTACTCGATCTTCGAGCTGACCTTGGTGTAGTTCAGCAGGGTGCCGAAGTTCTTGCCCCAGCCCGGCAGGAAGGTGAACGGCTGCTGGTAGTTCAGCTCGAAGCCTTTCAGCTTGCCGCCATCGGTGTTGATCGGCGCGGTCACCTGGAACACCTCTTCGCCATTGAAGTTCGACGGCAGCAGCGACAGCGGCAGGCCGGTCTCGCGGAAGGGCACGTTGGTGCGCAGCGACTGGATGTAGGTGTCGATGTTCTTCTGGAACAGGCCCAGGCCCACGAAGGCGTTCTTGCCGAAGTAGTACTCGAAGCTCGAGTCGAAGGTCTTGGCGCGGAACGGCTTCAGGAGCGGGTTGCCGGTGGTGATGGTCAGGGTGCCGGTGGTGGCGATGGTGCCGCCCGGCGACAGGAAGCCCAGCTGCGGACGGGTCATCACCTTGGCTGCGCCGAAGCGGACAATGAAGTCGCGCGTCAGGTTGGCCGCGATGTTAAACGAGGGCAGGGTGTCCTTGTACTCGTGGTTGACCTTCACCGCGGTGCCGCCGCCGGCCGCCTGGTAACCGATCGCTTCCAGTTCGGTTTTCACGTAACGCGCGCCGAAGTTGCCGCGCACCGGGATGTTCCACAGGTCGTACTTGAACTCGCCCATCAGGTAGAAGCCGTCGTCGCGTTCGGTGACGGTGCGGTTGTTGCCGCGCGCGTTGCCGTTGGTGATCGAGGACAGGGTGAAGTCGCCGGGACCGCCGGCCGGACCGGCCTTGATGCAGTTGCAGTAGATGTCGTAGGCCGCGGCGATGGCGCTCAGGTTCGGGATCAGCCAGCCGCTCACGTTGCCCTGGCCGAAGCCGGTCAGGGTCGTGGTCAGGCCCGCGCTGCCGGAAGGCGGCGCGAAGATCGTGTCGTTCTGGTTCACGCGGCGGAATTCATACGTGTCCGACTCGTACTTCTTCTTGTTGACGCCACCCTTGAAAGTCAGGTTGTCGGTGGCTTCCCAGGCCAGGTCGAACTGGGCCACGTCGTTGACGTTGGTCGCGCCCTGCGGACGGATGCGGATCTCGCTGGTGGTGGTGTTGGCCACCGTGGTCGGCTGGGTGCCGCTGGTCACCTGCGGGACGCCGATGATGCCGAGCGGCCCGTTGGCCGCCATCGGATCGAAGGGGTAGCCGATGATCGCGGAGCGCGCGTCCTGGCGGAAGTCGAGCGTGTAGCCGTTGACGTTCAGCGCGTCGAGCGTGACCGTGGTCTGCACCGGGTTGCGGAACTTCGAGTTGGCGCGGCCGACCTTGGCGCTCATGCTCCAGCTGTCGTTGAACTTGTGCTCCAGGGTCAGGGTCGGCTGGGTGAAGGTGGTGGTCAGTTCGTCGAAACGCGATTCCGAGCGGATGTCGACGCCGTTGTACTTGCCGTACAGGAGGGCGCCGTTTGGTGCGTACTGGGCTTCCACCACGCTGATCTGCGGCTTGCCGCCCTGGGTCGCGCTGCGGCTGAAGGAGATCGCTTCCAGGAAGTCCTCCTGGCGCGTCGCATCCAGCTTCGAGTACAGCATGTCGAAGGTCAAGAGGGTGCCGCGTTGCGGGCGCCATTGCACCGATGCGGTCAGGCCGAGGCGGTCCTGGTCGTGGGTCAGGCGGCCGTAGCGCGGCAGGCGCGGGTGAAAGTTGGCCGGATTGCTGGCCAGGTTGTAGGCCTCGGTGGCCGCTGCCGATGCGGGCAGGCGCGGCACGCCCTGGGCCGCCGGGCCGCAGGTGGTGGCGGTCGAATTCGAGGGGTTGGCGGTCACACCCTGCGGCGCGCACCAGCCGCCCGAGGAGGGGCCGTTATCCCAGCGCACGGTGCTGAAACCGTCTTCCAACACGCGGCGTTTCGAGAACGCGCCCGAGATCAGCACGCCCAGGGTGCGGTCCATGAAGGTATTCGACAGCATGAAGGCGACGCGCGGGTCGACCTTCTCGGAACCGTCGTTGTACTTGGCCTTGGCCGCGATGGTGGCGTTGAAGCCTTTCAGGTCGAAGGGACGCAGGGTCTGCAGGTCGACGGTGGCGCCGAGCGAGCCTTCGTCGACGTCGGCCGAGGAGCTCTTGCGCACCGTGAGGGAGCTGAACAGCTCGGAAGCGAACACGTTGAAGTCGAAGCCACGGCCGCGGTTGGTGCCGCCCGAGCTGTCGGTGCCGCCGGTGGTGGCGAGGCCTTCGATGCCGTTGATGCGCACGCGGGTGAAGTCCTGGCCCAGGCCGCGCACCGTGATGTTGCGGCCCTCGCCGGCGTCGCGATCGATCACCACGCCCGGCACGCGCTGCAGCGATTCGGCCAGGTTCGTGTCCGGGAACTTGCCCATGTCTTCGGACTTGATGACGTCGACGATGCCGTTGTCCTGGCGCTTGGCGTTCAGCGCGCTTTCGAGCGAGGCGCGCAGGCCGGTCACCTGGACCGTCTGGATCGGTTGGGAAGCGTCGGTGCTCTGCGCGAATGCGGCGCCGATCGACAGCGTCGATACGGTAGCGGTGCCGAGCAGGCACAGGGTGAGTTGACGTAAGGCTGCACGTTGCGTGTGTTGTTTCATGCTGTCTCCATGCGTTTTATCCTGGCGTGCGCGTCTAGGCGCCCACCGCATCGGCGTATTTATCTGGTCAGGCCGGTTTCCGGATTTTATGACAACTTTTGGCGTTTTGGTCAGTCCAATTCAAATAAATACAGAAAGTGGTCCGACCTCACCCAAAGGGGATATTGCAAGGGGAGTGCGCGTGCTGTAGAGCGCATGAAAAAGCCGCGGGGCCCCGTGAAGAGCGCCGCGGCTTGCAGCCAGGGCTGGCTTACTGCTGGCGGGCGAGCGTCACGCGCACCGGATTGCCGGCGCGGGCAGCAACGTCCTGCGTGTACTTCTGCCACTGCGCGAGCGAGGTGATCTCGCCGGCGCGGCTCCAGGCGCCGCCGGCGTAGTAGCGCAGCGGTTTGCCGGAGCTGGCCTTGGCCAGGATCAGCTCATTGAGCTGGTCCTGGGTGAAGCCTTCCGCGCCTGGAACCACGACCGCGGTGCCGAAGGCGTCGTTGCTCTTCTGCTCGACCCATTGCAGCAGCACCGGACCTTCGCGCTTGACCGTGATCGACGGCTCCTGGTTCTTGTCGCTCGGGTTCTTGTTCAGGCCAAGCGCCACGGTAATCGGCTCGGCGCCTTCGTACTGGAAGGTGGAGTCGATGCGGTCCAGCTGCTGGCCGGCGTCCACGGTGAAGCGCTTGATCTCGCTGACCTGTTTTCCGGCGGCGTCCCAGGCGGCGTAATGCAGCTCGAAGATCGCGCGCACCGGGCCGTTGGCCAGTACCTTCCACGAGGCGTAGTTCACGCCGGTGTAGAGCTGCTTGCCGTCCCAGACGCCGGTGCCGCCGGCGCCGCGCGACTTGCCGACGTTGTACATGTCCATGCCCTCACCCTCGTCCTTGTGGTAATGGTCATGGCCCTTGTTGTACCAGCGGTCGACGATCGGATAGGGCACGCGCTTGAACCACAGGTCCAGGCCACTGGTGACCAGCACTTCCTTGTTCGCGCCGGCCGGCGACGGCGCTGCCAGCGCCGGGCCGTAGGTACGGTGGGCGATCTTGTCGTTCTCCCAGCCGAAGTCGTCGAGCCGCTCAGGCACGTAGCGGGCAAAGGCCTTGGTCGGGAACACCGGCGCCACGGTGTCGATCTTCTCGACCGTGAAGCTGGCGCTCTTTTCGCCCGGGGCGAAGCTGTGCTGGAACAGCAGTTCGCCGTAGGCGACGCCGACGCCCTTCGGGTCCTTGGACAGGGGCGCGACGTTGGTCACCTGGTAGGGCAGCACATTGCCCTTGCCATCCTTGACCGCGATCTTCTGGATCAGGGCGCCCGGCAGGGCGGCATTGACGTCGCTCCAGGGGATCGTGATCGTCTCGGAAGGACGGGCGATGGACAGGTCGTGCTGGACGGTGATGGCCAGCTTCTCTGCGGCCCAAGCGTTCAGCGATGCAGTCAGAGCTGCAGCTAAGATCAATCGTTTCATGTAAGTCGCCTCAGTGATGTTCGCGGTAGTCGGTCTTGCCGCCCTTGGGCATGAAGTGATACGTGCGGACCTTGTACTGTACCTCGAACGCCGGATTCTTGATCAGCTTGATGATCTCGGCGCCGGCCAGCAGCATCGGACCGTAGCCGTGCAGCGCGTGCACGCTGGTCGGGCGGTTGTAGTAATAGACCATGTCGCCGGCCAGGGTGGTGCCGACGCAGGTGCCCTCGACTTCACCCTTGGCGGTGATGCGGGTCGACAGGCCCGCCCAGCCGGCCTGCGCGATCGAGCCGTAGGTGGTCGGGCTGACCCAGCCCTGGTTCACGGCGTGCGCGATCACATAGGTGAAGATGGCGCTGGCAGAGGTCTCGAGATAGGAGTCGTTCCGGTCCAGCATCTGGTGCCACAGGCCGGTGCCCGACTGCAGTTCGGCGATGCCCTTGATCGAGGCGCGCAGCTGGTTCAGCACCTTCGGGTAACCCGGATGGTCCTTCGGCAGCACGTCGAGCAGGTCCGACATCGCCAGCACCGCCCAGCCGTTGGCGCGCGCCCAGTAGAAGCGCGGTGCGTCCGGGTGATTGGCGTGCCAGCCGTGGGTGTACAGGCCCAGGTCCTTGTTGAACATGCGGGTGGTCATGCCCATCACATTGTTGACCGCGTCGTCGAAGTACTTGCGCTCGCCCGTCAGGCGGCCCATCTCGGCCAGCGCCGGGATGCTCATGTACATGTCGTCGGCCCACAGCGAGACTTCCTGCGGACGCTTGCGCGCCATGGTGCCGTCCTCTAAACGGAACTGCTTGTTGACGACCCAGTCGCTGCAGGTGTCGATCATGGGCTTCAGGTCCGGGCCGACCTTGGCCAGGCGCGCGCGGATCAGGGCGGCGCACATCGAGCCGGAATCATCCAGCGAGCGCGGATCCAGGAAGCGCGAGAAGCTGTTGTTGCGCTCCAGTTTGAACTTCTGTTCCTGGGCGCGGAAGTAGGGGAGGGTCTGGTTGAAGAAGTTGAAGTGGCGCTGGGTCATCGCCGTGAAGCCCTGGTCGCCGGTGGCTTCCGCCGCTTTCAGGAGGCCCGAATGGACCACGCCCATTTCATAGACCTGGATGCCGTAGTCGCCGGCACTGGGTTCGAAGATCGCGTCGGCATTCGGCGTCTTGAGGTCGGTGATCTGGTCGCCGGTCTTCTTGCTGATGATCCGGGTCGGCGTCGCTTCGTCCATATAGGCGCGGATCGACTTCAGCTGGGCATTCACCTCGGCTGCTACCGGCATCTTGTAAGGCACCGGGTAGGTGCCTTCCGCCGCATCCTTGAGGTTCTTGTTGTCGGTATTGCGGTATTGGCCACCCTGGGCGAGGGCGGGACCGCAGGCGAGGGCGCAGCCCAAAAGGGTGGCAACGGTGGCTGCCAGCAAGGTCGTCTTCATGTGTCTCCAGTCGGCGTTGTGTGTTTACTACTACATGATCACTTTTTTGGTCAGGCCATTCTAATTTGGTCGGACCAAAACTACAAGGTGGACTAGCCACTGCTTGAATTTGTATGGCATACTGAAAAAGAACCTACCGACAAGGCACCACACCATGAGCACCCAAGTTCCGCGCACCATCCGCATGCAGGCCAGCGACAACGTCGCGATCGTCGTCAACGACGGCGGACTGCCTGCGGGGACCGTCTTTCCGGACGGTCTGACCCTGCTCGAAGGCGTCCCGCAGGGCCACAAGGTGAACCTGGTCGACCTCGCCGACGGTGACCCCGTGATCCGCTACGGCGTGACGATCGGCTATGCCAACGGCGCGATCCCGCGCGGCAGCTGGGTCTCGGAGCGCGTGCTGCGCATGCCCGCCGCGCGCTCGCTGGAAGACCTGCCGATCGGTACCCACGCAGTGCAGGCCGGCCCTCTGCTTGAAGGCTATACCTTCGAAGGTTACCGCAACAAGGACGGCTCGGTCGGCACCCGCAACATCATGGCGATCACCAGCACCGTGCAGTGCGTCTCGGGCGTGATCGACTATGCGGTCAAGCGCATCAAGGAAGAGCTGCTGCCGCGCTACCCGAACGTCGAAGACGTGGTGGCGCTGGAACACGTGTACGGCTGCGGCGTCGCGATCGACGCGCCGGGCGCCGACATCCCGATCAAGACCATCCGCAACCTCTCGCGCAACCCGAACTTCGGCGACAGCGTGATGGTGGTGAGCCTGGGCTGCGAGAAGCTGCCGCCGGCGCGCCTGTTCCCGGCCGGGGCGATCCCGATCGGTAACGGCGAGCCTTCGGTCGTGACCCTGCAGGACCAGCAGCACGTCGGCTTCATGTCGATGATCGACAACCTGATGCAGACCGCCGAAAGGCATCTGCAGGAACTGAACGCGCGCCAGCGCGTCACCTGCCCGGCCTCCGACCTGGTGGTCGGCGTGCAGTGCGGCGGCAGCGACGCCTTCTCGGGCGTGACCGCCAATCCGGCGGTCGGCTTCGCCACCGACCTGATCGTGCGTGCCGGCGGCGCCGTGATGTTCTCCGAGATTACCGAAGTGCGCGACGGTATCGACCAGCTGACCGCGCGCGCCGCGACGCCGGAAGTGGCGGCGGCGATGGTGCGCGAGATGCAGTGGTACGACGATTACCTGGTGCGCGGCGGCGTCGACCGCAGCGCCAACACCACGCCCGGCAACAAGAAGGGCGGCCTGTCGAACATCGTGGAAAAGGCCATGGGTTCGATCGTCAAGTCGGGCACCACGGCGATTACCGGCGTGCTGTCGCCGGGCGAGAAGCTGCAGCAGAAAGGCCTGATCTACGCCGCCACCCCGGCCAGCGATTTCATCTGCGGCACCCTGCAGATGGCCGCCGGGATGAACGTGCACATCTTCACCACCGGCCGCGGCACCCCCTACGGCCTGGCCGCGGTCCCGGTCATCAAGGTTGCTACCCGCACCGAACTGGCGAACCGCTGGCACGACCTGATGGACGTGAATGCCGGGCGCATCGCCAGCGGAGAGGCTACTATTGAGGATGTGGGCTGGGAGCTGTTCCGCCTGATCCTCGACGTGGCCAGCGGGCGCAAGACCTGGGCCGAACACTGGAAACTGCATAATGCGCTGGCGCTGTTCAATCCTGCGCCGGTGACCTGACGAATTAGGAGTGTTGTAATGACCGAAGCCGGTAGTAAAGCTGTACCTCAGGGCAAACCCTTCAAACGCATCCTGCTGACCGGCGCCGCCGGCGGCCTCGGCAAGGTGCTGCGTGACCGTATCAAGCCCTGGGCCGAGGTCGTGCGCCTGTCCGACGTGGCCGACATGGGCGAAGCGCGCGAGGGCGAGGAAATCGTCCAGTGCGACCTGGCCGACAAGGAAGCCGTCCTGAAACTGTTGGAAGGCGTGGACGCGGTGCTGCACTTCGGCGGCATCTCGACCGAGAAGCCGTTCGAGCCGATCATGCAGGCCAACATCCTCGGCGTGGCCAACCTGTACGAGGCGCTGCACAAAGCCGGCACCAAGCGCGTGATCTTCGCCAGCTCGAACCATGCCATCGGCTACCACCACGTCAACACGGTGCTGGATGCGAACTCGCCGACCCGCCCGGACAGCTACTACGGCCTGTCGAAGGTCTTCGGCGAGCAGATCGCGCGCTACTACTACGACCGCTTCGGCATCGAGACCGTCTGCATTCGCATCGGTTCGAGCTTCCCGGAGCCGGCCAACAAGCGCATGATGAGCACCTATTTCTCGTACGACGACCTGACCGAGATGCTGCGCTGTTCGCTGTTCGCCCCACGCGTCGGCCACACCATCGTCTACGGCGTGTCGGACAACGACAGCGTCTGGTGGGACAACCGCCTGGCCTCGCACCTGGGCTACAAGCCGAAGGACAGCTCGTCCAAGTTCGCGCACCTGTTCCCGGACTCCGCCGAGTTCCCGGACAAGGACGACGTCACCACGACCTACCAGGGCGGCAAGTTCCTGCTCGACGGCCCGCAATACTGAGCACATGCCGGTGCTGGAACGTCTTACCCTGCGTAACGAGCGCCTGCTGGCGGAAATCGTTCCACAGATCGGAGGCGGACTGGCACGGCTCGACTGGCTGGGCAGCGGCGACGCTCAGCCCCAGCAGCTCCTGCGCGGCCTGCCGCCTGAGTTCGACGGCACGCCGCTTCCCGGCCAACTGGCCTGCTTCCCCCTGCTGCCCTGGTCGAACCGGATGGCGCCTTCGGGCTTTGCCTTCGAGGGCGTGCGCCACGTGCCGCACCCGAACCGCGCGGGCGAGCCTTGCCCGATCCACGGCGACGCCTGGCAGCAGCCCTGGCGCGTGGCGGCCCATTACGACACCTCGCTGATCCTGAGCCTGGACCGCTGGGACGCCGAACCCTTCTCCTACACCGCGGAACTGCACTACACCCTGAGCGGCGATGCGCTGGTGGTGGAAATCAGCGTGCGCAACGCCGGCCGCAGCGCGCTGCCCTTCGGGATCGGCCTGCATCCGTGGATGCCGGATCCAGACGGCGCGCGCCTGGAAGCCCGCGCCAACAGCGTGTGGATGGCCGGCCCGGACAAGCTCCCGCTCATGCGCCAGGACATTCCCGCCCACTGGAGCTTCGACAATCCCGCAGCCCTGCCGCAGGACGGGGTCGACAACGTATTCGAGGGCTGGCATGGGGCCGCCCGTATCGCCTGGCCGGCACGCGGCCTGGCCCTGGAAGTGCAGGCCGACATGGACTACTTCATTCTCTACGCACCGCCCGGACGCGACTTCTTCTGCTTCGAGCCGGTGGATCACCCGATCAATGCGCACAACCTGCCGGGGCACCCGGGACTGACGGTGCTGGCGCCTGGCGCCACCTTGCGCCGCCGCTGCGTGTTCCGCGGAGCCGCGCTGTGATGCGCCTTGCGGCAGGCCTGCTGCTGGCGCTGGCGGCAAGCGCAGCGAGCGCACAGGCGCCGTACAATGCCGAGACCACCTACCGCAAGCTGGTGCGCGACTACCCTTATATCCGCATCGCCAGCGTTGAGGCGCCGGCCCCGGTCCAGGTGCGCAAGAACCTGGTCTACGCGCAGCGCGGCGAGCTGGCGCTGGGACTCGACCTCTATTTGCCGGGACCGGCCGGCAAGCCGGCGCCGCTGGTCGTACTGGTTCACGGCGGCGGCTGGGCCAGCGGGGAGCGCGCCAACATGGCGCCGCTGGCGGCACGGCTCGCGGCGCGCGGCATTGCCGCCGCCACCGTCAGCTACCGCCTGTCCGGTCAGGCGCGCTATCCGGCCGCGATCGATGACGTCAAGGAAGCGGTGCGTTGGCTGCGCAAGGGCGCGGGCGGCTTCAATGTCGATCCGGACCGCGTCGCCATCGCGGGCGGTTCCGCCGGCGGCCAGATCGCCTCGCTGGTCGGCATGCTCGAGCCGAAGGCGATCCGCGCCGTGGTCAGCATCGACGGCCTGTCCGACTTCACTTCCGAGGAAGCGCGCAAGTACGAGGACGACCCGGCCAAGAAACCGTCGGCTGCCGGCGCCTGGTTCGGCGGCCGCTATAGCGAGAAGGAAGCGCTGTGGCGCGATGCTTCTCCGATCACCCATGCCGGCAAGGATAGTCCGCCGGTGCTGTTCATCGTCAGCGGCGTGCCGCGCTTCTCGGTGGGCAAGGAAGCGATGGCCGCGAAGTTGGCCGAGCACGGCGTCTATAGCGATACTGTGGCGCTGCCGGGCACCCCGCACTCGTTCTGGTTGTTCGACCCCTGGGTGTCGCCGACCGTGGATGCCATGACGGCCTTCTTCGATCGCGTGCTCGGACCGGTAGCGCCGCGCGCCGCATGGTCGCCCGACCTCGGCGATGGCCGCTACCGCAACCCGATCCTGCACGCCGACTATTCCGACCCGGACGCGATCCGCGTCGGCGACACCTACTACATCGTGTCGTCGAGCTTCGCCAACGCGCCGGGCCTGCCGCTGCTCGTCTCGAAAGACATGGTCAACTGGGAGCTGAAGGGCAATGCGTTGCCGCAGCTGGTCCCCGGCGCGCAGTTCCAGTCCCCGCAGCACGGAAAGGGCGTGTGGGCGCCCTGTCTGCGCTACCACGCCGGCAAGTTCTGGATTTTCTATCCCGACCCAGACCAGGGCGTGTACGTCACCACCGCCACCAGTTTTGAGGGACCGTGGAGCGCGCCGCACCTGCTGCTGGCGGGGAAGGGCATCATCGATCCGGCGCCGCTGTGGGACGACGATGGCAAGGCTTACCTGATCCACGCCTGGGCCAAGAGCCGCGCCGGCTTCAACAACGTGCTCACCCTGCGCAGGATGGACCCGAGTGGCCGCAGCCTGCTCGACAGCGAAGGCAAGGTGGTCATCGACGGCGACAAGCTGCCCGGCTACCGCACGCTGGAAGGCCCGAAGCTCTACAAGAAGAACGGCTGGTACTACGTGTTCGCTCCGGCGGGCGGCGTCGAGCAGGGCTGGCAGTCGGTATTCCGCTCGCGCAGCATCGACGGACCCTATGAGGCGCGCATCGTGATGAACCAGGGATCGACCCCGGTCAACGGCCCGCACCAGGGCGCCTGGGTCACGACGCCGCAGGGCGCCGACTGGTTCTTCCACTTCCAGGACCGCCGCGCCTATGGCCGCGTGGTGCACCTGCAGCCGATGCGCTGGGAAGACGGCTGGCCGCTGATCGGCGAGCCCTCCAGCACGCCCGGCATCGGCCAGCCGGTGCTCGAATACGCCAAGCCGGTAGCCGGCAGCTTCCCGCAGCGCGTGCCGGCCACGAGCGACGAATTCGATGGCAAGGCCTTGGGCCCGCAATGGCAATGGGCGGCCAATCCGGCGCGCGGCTGGTATGCGCTCGATGCGCGTCCGGGCCAGCTGCGTCTGTTCGCGCAGCCCGATGCGCCGGTACGCAGCCTGGCGTCGGTGCTGACCCAGAAATTCCCGGCGCCCGTGTTCGGCGTCACGGCCAAGGTCGAGCTGCACGCGCAGCGCGACGGCGACCAGGTGGGCCTGGGCAGCATGGGCCTGGCCAGCAAGTGGTTCGGCCTGCGCCGCGTCGACGGCAAGGCGCGCGTGGTGATGGTCAGCTGCGCGCAGGACGGCAAGTGTACCGAGGAGCTGGGCGAGGCGCTGCCCGGCTTCGCGGCGCACCTGCGCATGCACGTCACGGCCGGCGCCTACGTCGCGTTCTCGTACAGCGTGGACGGCGTGCGCTACACCCAGCTCGGGCTGCCGTTCGAGGCCAGTATGGGGCGCTGGGTCGGCGCACAAATCGGCCTGTTCGCAACCGGCGCTGCCGGCGCCTACGCCGATATCGACCACGTACGCATCACCCCTTGAGCTTCCGGCGGCAATCTCTGTCAGCAATGATAGTATTGCCGCACCTCGTTTCCGACGACTGGAGCTACCAGCATGGTCATCAATCCGCAGCACACCTACGTGCATCTTGCAGATGACGGCAAGGCGCAAGAGGTTTCAGGCGACAGCTTCTGGCAATTGCCGCCCGAAGAGTTCGAGCGTTTCGGCAAGGGCTGGCTGGTGTCCGAATTCGCGTTCACCGAGGATTGGCCGACCTGGGAGATGCATCCGGAAGGGGATGAGATCGTCTACCTGCTGTCCGGCTCCGTCGAACTGCTGCTCGATCGGGGCGGCGAGATTCAGACGATTGCGATGGAGGGCAGCGGCGCCGTCGTGGTGCCACGCGGCGTGTGGCATACCGCCAAGCTGCGTCTACCCTCCCGCATGCTGCATGTGACGCGTGGTGAAGGCACGCAGAACCGGCCGGCCTAAGCGAGCGCGAAGTGGCATTGCAGCGCGCCGGCGACCACGCGGTAGGCGGCAGGCGTCACCAGGTGGACGTCGACCGGGCCCCGGTCCATGAACGCTGACATCGGCGCGCTTCCATCGGCCATCGTGACGAGAAAGGTCTTCGACAGTTCGGGCGCGTCCCGGAACGCCCTCGCCACTGCATAGGTCTCCCTGCCGTCGTCGCCGAGATCGATCAGTGCCGCATCGGGCCGGAACGCCTTGGCCGCCCGCAGCGCCGTCGACGCGCAAGGCGCTGCCTGGACGACGTGGCCGTGTGCGCTCAACAGCGCGGCGAGATTGTCCGCCACTTCCGGACGGCGATCGACCACAAGGATACGCAGCGGGCAAGCTGCCCTGTCCATCACATCCCTCCCAGCACCGTGGTCGCGATCCAGGCATAGGCCGGGATGCCGACCAGGATATTCAGCGGGAAGGTAATACCGAGCGACATACTGAAGTACACGGACGGATTCGCTTCCGGAATCGAGTACCGCAGCACCGCCGGGACCGCGATATAGGAGGCGCTGCCCGCCAGGACCATCAGCAAGGTGGCATTCCCGGCCGAGAAACCAAACAGCATCGACAGGCCCAGCGCCAGGCTCGCATGGACCACCGGCGCGCAGGCCGCGTAGGCCAGCAGCCAGGCCGACTGGCCGCGCAGCTTGCCGAGGTTACGGGCGGTGAGCAGGCCCATGTCGAGCAGGAAGAAGGCGAGCATGCCCTTGAACAGGTCGATGGAGAAGGGCGCCATGGCGGCCTTGCCCGCTTCGCCCGTCAGCAGGCCTACCGCCATCGCGCCGAGCAGCAGGAGCTGGGTGCCGTCGGTGAAGGACTCGTGCAGGATCTTGCCGAGGCCGACAGGCGGGCCTCCCGCATTCCCCAGTTGCGCCGTACCGTTTGCCGAAGCGAGGACGCTGGCGCCGGCCGCCTGGCGCCGCAGCGTGTTGGCCAGCACCACCGCGATCACGATCGCCGGCGACTCCATCAGGGCCATCGCCGCCGCCATGTGGCCGCCGTAGGCAATGCCGTGGGTGTCCAGGTATTGGGAAGCGGTGATGAAGGTGACCGCGCTGACCGAGCCGTAGGTGGCCGCCACCGCGGCGGCGTCGAAAGCGGGCACGCGGCGCTTGAGTAGCTGGTAAGCAAGCATGGGAATCAGGACGGCCAGCAGGATGGCGCAGGCAAGGCTGGCCGCGATCTCCGTCGTCAAGCCCGACTTTGCCAGGGCAAAGCCGCCTTTCAGGCCAAGCGCCATCAGGAGGTAGAGGGACAGGAAGCGCGAGATCGGCTGGGGAATCTCGAGATTGGACTTGATGCAGCCGGCGAGGATGCCGAACGCGAAAAACAGGATGGCGGGGTCAAGGAAGTTGTGCATGATCTCGTCTTTACTGAAAGGTCCTGCATCCTAAGCGTTTTCAATGATCGAGAAAAATCGATTATTATGATGGCTACTATAGAGAAAAATCTATGAACGCGACCTTCCGCCAGCTGCGTCTTTTCCTGTCCTTTGCCGAACACCTCAGCGTAACGGCGGCGGCCCGTGCCTGCCATGTCACGCAACCGACGGCCTCCATGCAGCTGCGGGAGTTGGCCGACGGCGTCGGCATGCCCCTGTACGAACAGGTGGGCAAGCGGCTGTACCTCACCGCGGCCGGCGAAGCGCTTGCGCGCACCGCGCGCGCCATGCTGGACGAATGGACCGCGTTCGAGCAGCACATCGATGCGGTCAAGGGCGTGACACGGGGACGCCTGCGGGTATCCGTGGTGAGCACCGCAAAATACTTCGTACCGCGCCTGCTCGGCAGCTTCTGCGCCGCCTTCCCGGAAGTGGACATTGCGCTGGAGGTGCTGAACCGGGACGGCGTCGTCAGGCGCCTGCGCGACAACCTGGACGACCTGTACATCATGTCGATGCCGCCCGAGGACATGGAGCTGGAACGCCATGCCTTCCTGGCCAACCCGCTCGACGTGATCGCAGCCGCCTCGCATCCGCTTGCCGGCCGCCGGCAGATTCCCCTGGACGAACTGGCTTCGATGCGTTTCATCCTGCGCGAGAAAGGCTCGGGCACACGGCTCGCCTGCGATCGCCACTTCAAGGCCTTGAAATTCCGGCCGGACGTGCGCATGGAATTGGGCAGCAACGAGGCGATCAAGCAGGCGGTTGCCGCCAGCCTCGGGCTGGCGGTGATTTCACGTCATGCGCTGGGCGAGCGGAGCGACGCCGAACAGATCGCGGTGCTCGATGTCGACGGCTTCCCGGTCCAGTCGAACTGGTCGACTCTGTACCGCAAAGGGAAGAAGCTGTCTCCCGTCGCGGTGGCCTTCCTGGACCATATCGAGCAGTTCAACCGGCAGTGAGGCTCAGCTGCCGCCGGAACGCACGCGATACCACACCAGCCCGATCAGTTCGTAAATCGCATACCAGGAGCGGCGCATGCCCTCCGCGCTGGGCACCCAGGCATGGATGCTGCGCGCCTGCCCGCTGAAGAAAATGGTCGGCGCATCGACCACCTCCAGCCCGGCCCGTTCGAACGCGGCGTGAGAACGGGCCATGTGCATCGCATCGGTCACGAGCAGCACGCGCCGCACGCCGCCCGCCTTGAGCAGCGCCGCGCTGAACGCCGCGTTCTCCGCCGTATCGCGCGACTTGTCTTCGACCCACTGGACCGGCACCCCGAAATCCTCGCGCAGCGCCACGGCCATCGCAGCGCCCAGCGAGTAGGGAGGCTCGTCACGCGAAGGCGTACCGCCGGTGCCGCCGCTGACCAGGATCGGCAAGCCGGTGCGGCGCTGCAGGTGCGCCGCGTAGCGCAGGCGCGCCAGCGCCGTGTAATCGGGGATGTCGCGGCCGCCGTATTCCGGCGCATCACGCATTCGTCCTGCGGCTAGCACCACGATCGCCTGGGCGCCTGCGCCTTCGGGCGCGCGCAGCGGGCTGGTCATCCGTTCCACCGGTGTGACGAACAGGTCCGCCACTGCGGTGGTCGACAGCAGGGCCAGCAGCGCCAATCCAGTGCCGGCGACGATGCGTCCGGCGCGCGGCCAGCGGCGCCAGACCAGCAGGCCGATCAGGATCAGCAGGAACAGGTTGGCGGGCGGCAGGATCAGGCTGCGCGGTATGGCGTTGATCAGGTCAAGCACGGGGTGGTATTCCTCGGTCAGTCGTCAATTGGCAACATTGTAGTCATACCTTGCATGGTTGATACGCGTCAACTCCATTTAGAATACAAGTCCCCCTTCGCCAAATGAAAAGGCAGCCATGACGCAGTCGCACATGATTTTGCTCGCAGCCTCGCCACTCATCATGTGGCGCGTGTACAAGCGCATCCAGCGCCTGACCGTGCGCCAGAAGTCGCGCCTGTGGCGCCACTGGTTCGGGGTGACTTTCCTGCCCGTCGCGCTGCTGGCGATGGCCTTCATGCTGATGGCGAAGCCGCCCGTCCTGGCCTGCCTGCTGGCCGGCGCCGCAGTGGGTGGCGCGCTCGGTGTCGCGGCCATTCGCCGTACCGGATTCGAACGCGTCGGCAGCGACTATTTCTATACGCCCTTCGCCCCGATCGGGATGGTGGTCGCGATGATCTTCATCGCCCGCGTGCTGTACCGCGTCTTCGAGATGTTCACGCTGGGCCCGCAGCAGACGCCGGCGTTCGGCAGCAGCCCGCTGACCATGGGGATCATGGGCGTGGTCGCGGCCTACTACCTGGCTTACGCCGCGGGCCTGCTGCGCTGGCGCCGCGCCGAAGCCCGCGCCCAGGACGGGCGCTAGGCGTCGGCAAGCGGCGCTCCCTTACGCTGCCTGGGGGTAGCGCAGGTCGAAGCGGTCGAGCTCCATCACCTTGTTCCAGGCCTTCACGAAGTCGTGCACGAAGTGGGCCTCGCCATCACGGGCGGCATAGACCTCCGACAGCGCGCGCAGCTGGGCGTTGCTGCCGAAGATCAGGTCGGCCAGGGTGGCGGTCCAGCGCCGTTCGCCGCTGGCGCGGTCGGTGCCTTCGAACAGGTGCTGGCTGCCTTCCACACGCCTCCAGGCGGTGCGCATGTCGAGCAGGTTGGTAAAGAAGTCGGGCGTGAGCGTGCCGGGCCGGGTGGTGAACACGCCGTGCTGGACGCCGCCGCTGGTCGCACCCAGGGCGCGCATGCCGCCCACCAGGACCGTCATTTCCGGCGCGGTCAGCATCAGGAGATTGGCCTTGTCGAGCATGGCATTGGCCACGTTGCTCACCGCCCCGGAGTGGATATAGTTGCGGAAGCCATCCACCGCCGGTTCCAGCACCTCGAAGGAATTGACGTCGGTCTGCGCCAAGGAGGCGTCCACGCGCCCGGGGCGGAACGGCACCTTGATGTCGTGCCCGGCCCCCTTCGCCGCCGCTTCCACCGCGGCGCAGCCGCCCAGCACGATCAGGTCGGCCAGCGACACCCGCTTGCCGTTCGCGCCCGTTGAGCCGTTGAACTCCTGCTGGATCGCTTCCAGCTGGCGCAAGACTTCCGCCAGCTCGGCCGGGTCGTTCGCTTCCCAGTCCTTCTGCGGAGCCAGGCGGATGCGGGCGCCGTTGGCGCCGCCGCGCAGGTCGCTGCCGCGGAAGGTGGAGGCCGAGGCCCAGGCCGTCTTCACCAGCTGTTGGATCGACAGGCCGGACTGCAGCAGCCTGCTTTTCAAGGCCGCGATGTCGACGTCCTCGATCAGCGGGTGGTCCACGCTGGGCAGCGGATCCTGCCAGATCAGGTCTTCCTGCGGCACCAGCGGCCCCAGGTAGCGCACCTTCGGCCCCATGTCGCGGTGGGTCAGCTTGAACCAGGCGCGCGCGAAGGCGTCGGCGAACTCCTGCGGGTTGGCCAGGAAGTGGCGCGCGATCTTTTCGTAGGCCGGATCGGCGCGCAGCGCCAGGTCGGCCGTCGTCATCATGGGCTGGTGCAGCTTGCCCGGGATGTGGGCATCGGGGACGTTGCGGCCCGCATCGCCCTTCGGCTTCCACTGACGGGCGCCGGCCGGGCTTTTGGTTTGCTCCCACTCGAAGCCGAACAGGGTCTCGAGGTAGCTCATGTCCCAGGTGGTGGGCGTCGCCGTCCACGCGCCTTCCAGTCCGCTGGTGATGGCGTGCGGGCCGATGCCGCTTTCGTAGGTGCTCTTCCAGCCCAGGCCCAGTTCTTCGATGTTGGCGCCTTCCGGATCGGCGCTCAGGTGGTTGGCGGGCCCGGCGCCGTGGCACTTGCCGAAGGTGTGGCCGCCGGCGACCAGGGCCACGGTCTCGTAGTCGTCCATGGCCATGCGGCCGAAGGTGTCGCGGATGTCGCGCGCCGACCCTACCGGATCCGGATTGCCGTTCGGGCCTTCCGGGTTCACGTAGATCAGGCCCATCTGCACTGCCGCCAGCGGCTTCGAGAGCTCGCGTTCGCCGCTGTAGCGCTCGTCGCCCAGCCAGGTCGATTCGGGGCCCCAGTCGATTGGCAGCGGTTCCCAGATGTCTTCGCGGCCGCCGCCGAAACCGAAGGTCTTGAAGCCCATGGATTCGAGCGCTACGTTACCGGCCAGGATCATCAGGTCAGCCCAGGACAGGCTCTTTCCGTACTTCTGCTTGATGGGCCAGAGCAGCCTGCGCGCCTTGTCCAGGTTGCCGTTGTCGGGCCAGCTGTTGAGCGGGGCGAAACGCTGCTCGCCCGAACGCGCGCCGCCGCGGCCGTCGAAGATACGGTAGGTGCCGGCCGAATGCCAGGCCATGCGGATGAAGAAGGGACCGTAGTGGCCGTAGTCGGCCGGCCACCATGCCTGCGAATCGGTCATCAGGGCGTTCAGGTCGGCGATCACCGCGTCGAGGTCGAGCTTGCGGAACTCGTGCTTGTAATCGTAATCCTCGAGCATCGGGTCGCCCAGCCGCGCATGCTGGTGCAGCACGCCCAGGTTCAGCTGGTCGGGCCACCAGTGGGCATTGGTGCGCGTCTGCCTGGGCTTCGCGCCGTGGGCGACAGGGCATTTCAGTTCCGCTTCGGCGCTCTGCAAATCCGGTGTGTCGTTCATGCTGTGTCTCCTTGGTTGGATGGGGTCGCCAGGCCGTCAGGGCTCCTCGAGCAGGGCCCAGCTCGACCACGCCAGCATAAGGCGGCCAAACCAAGGTATCCAATTGTGTTTTTGTATAGTCTCGATAGCAAAGGGAGCTGGGGCTGCAGGCCTGCCACCGGTCAATTGCTCAGCCCGCGGTCCCGGCAAGATAGGCCGCCAGTTCGTCCGGCGTCCCCTTCGGGAAAGCGTCCTTCAGGTAGTCGAGGAAGGCCGAGACGCGCGCGCTCAGGAGCCGCCGCGAAGGGTAGAGCACCCACAGGGCGATCTCGGGCCCGTCCACATCGCCCCAGTTGCCTAGCGTCCCGGCGGCCAGGTCGTGGCTGACGAGCGATACCGGCAGCCGTCCCGCGCCCACCCCCGTGCGCACCGCGTCGCGCACCATCACCAGCGATGACAGCGACAGCACCGGATCGATCGCTATGGACGCGCCTTTGAGCTGCCACGTCCTGGCCCCGTCGCGCGCATCGCGCACGACCGCGGGCACCGGCGCATCGCCCTGCGGCCGACGCATGGCGGGATGCGCAACCACCACCAGCCGGTCGCGCAGAAAGATCCGTCCCACCAGGTTCGCGTCGGGCGCCGGATTGACCCGGATGACCAGGTCGTAGCCCTCTTCGACCATGTCGACGTAGCGGTCGTCCGCCGTGACTTCGAGCCGCACTTCCGGATACATCAATGCGAAGCCGGCCGCCAGCCTGCCCATTGCAGTCTGCGCGAACAGCAGGGGTGCGCTGATGCGCAGCAGGCCGCGCGGCTGTTCGCCACCGGACGCGATGCTTGCCGCCGTCTCGTCGATCTCGGTGAGCAGCACGACGGTGCGCTCGTACAGCATGCGCCCCTCCTGCGTGAGCTTGAGGCTGCGCGCGCCGCGTTCGAACAGGCGCAGCGCGAGGTCGCGTTCGAGTTCCGCCACGCGGCGCGACAGCGTTGCCTTTGGACGACCGCTCAGGCGCGACGCGCGGCCGAAGCCGCCATGGCGGGCTACCAGGTTGAAGTCGACCAGTGCGAGCAAATCCATGTGTTCCACCTGTGAGACGGTATGTCCAATTTTGATGGCTATCGTACCATGGGTGGGATGGCTAACATGGACTCACTTTCAACCACACCCGAAGGAGAACACCATGAGCATCCTCGTCACCGGCGCTACCGGCCAGATCGGCCGCCAGGTCGTCCAGCAACTCATTCAACGCGGGGCCAAGGTGCGCGCCCTCGTGCGTGACCCGGCAAAGGCCGAGTTCCCGGCCGGCGTCGAGGTGGTGCAGGGCGACCTGCTCGACCCCGATTCCCTGCGCAGCGCGTATGCCGGCGTGTCCACCCTGTTCCTGCTGAACGCCGTCGTTCCCGACGAGTTCACCCAGGCGCTGGTCGCGCTCAACCTGGCCAAGGAGGCGGGCATCGAACGCCTGGTCTACCTGTCCGTCATCCACAGCGACGTGTACGCGAACGTGCCGCACTTCGCCGGCAAGTACGGCGTCGAGCGTGCCATCGCAGATCTCGGTTTCGGCGCCACCATCCTGCGTCCCGCCTACTTCATGCAGAACGACCTGGCGGTCAAGGACGTGGTGCAGGGCTACGGCGTCTACCCGATGCCGCTCGGCGCGCGGGGCATCGCGATGGTCGACACCGCCGACATCGCGGAGGTCGCGGCGATCGAACTGGTACGCCGCGACCGTGCAGAAAGTGCGCTGCCGTCGACGCGCTTCAACCTGGTTGGACCGGAAACCCTGAGCGGCCCGGACGTGGCCGCAATCTGGTCGGAAGTGCAGGGACGCCCGGTCGCCTACGGCGGCGGCGACACCCAGGCCTTCGAGCAGAACCTGCGCCAGGCGATGCCGGCCTGGATGGCCTACGACATGCGCCTGATGGGCGAACGCTTCCTGGTTGACGCCATGGTGCCGGAAGCGGGCGACGTCGAACGGCTCACCACGCTGCTGGGCCGTCCGCTGCGCAGCTATCGCGACTTCGCGGCGCAGGCCACCGTCTAGGAGAACATGATGATCTATTCGACCGCCACCGTCCCCGTCAACCCTGACGGCGATACCGTACTCACCCGCGAGCAGGCCTGGGCCGGCCTGGTTCTCAAGGCGCGCGACGCGCGCCAGTTCCTGCCGCCCGGCCTGTGCACCCGCTGCGACGTGGTGGAGGAGAGCGCGACGCACCTCGTGCGCGAAGCCACCATTGCCGGCGACGACCTGCGCGAGATCATCAGTTTCGAGCCGGGCCACAAGCTGAGCTTCTTCCAGGCCAGCGGCCCGCGTGAAGGCGCGATCATCAATGAGCTGTTCGAAGATGCGGAAGGCCGGCTGCAGCTGCGTTTCTACTGCTACCTCGGCCTGCGCGGCAAGGCGCCGGGCGGGCCGGAAGAACAGCTTGAACAGGCCACGATGGACAGCGAGAAGGGTTATCGGGCCGCACTGCTGTCGACCCTCAAGCGCACCCGCGAACTGCTCGCCGCGGGCCGCCTGTGACGGGATTGCTTACGCCTGCAGGGTGGTGTTGTACACCTTGCCCGCGATCTTCACGTTGCTCAGCTTGACGTTGCGGACGTTGTAGATGAACCAAGGCTGGGCCGCGTTCACCGGGGTGCCGAAGTCGCAGTCGGTGATGGTGACATTCCGGATCGGCAGGATCTCGGCCGGCTTCTCGCCGTTGTAGTCGAAGGCGACCGGGCCGAGCAGGAGCAGGGCCTGGTAGCACGAGCGCGGGCCGTCCGGGGTCGCGACGTTCCCGACCCGCACGCCCGAGATGTGCACGTCTTCCACGATCGGCGGGCGGGTGCGCACATTGTCGGCGGTCGGCGCGTAGTCGCAGTCGAAGGTCACCACCGCGCCGGCCGAGGAACCGACCGTCTTCGGCGGGATCGGCGAACCGGGCAGCGGGTTGTAGACCTGGGGTTTGAGGTTCACGCCGTTCGGCATGGTCACGTTGCGCACGTAGAAGTGGCGCAGGAAGCCGCCGCGGTTCATGTTGGTCTTCAGGCGGATCGCGGTGTTCAGCGGGTCAGTCGCCCAGTGCTCGTTGCGGAACTCGATGTCCTGCGCGTACACGTGCTGGATCCCGCCCGACATCTCGCTGCCCAGGGTGACGCCGCCGTGGCCGCTGTTCATGACGCACTTCTGGATCACCACGTTCTGGGTCGGGCCGAACTGGGTGTCCAGGTTCTTGCCGGCCTTGATCGCGATGCAGTCGTCGCCGCTGTTGAAGGTGCAGTTCTCGACCAGCACGGTATTGCAGGCTTCAGGATCGAAGCCGTCGCTGTTCGGGCCCATGCTGTCCATGTGCACGCCGCGGATCTCCAGCTTGCTGCAATTGACTGGGTGGTGCTGCCAGAACGGCGCCTGGTTCAGCTGGTAGCCCTGCAGCAGCACGTTGGTGCAGCCGATGAATTCGACCATGCAGGGACGCAGGTAGTGGCCGCGGCCGAAGATGCGCTTGGCCACCGGCACGCCCGCTTCCGACAGGGTCGGCAGGAAGGCTTCGTCGGTGCGCCACTTGTCGTCCTTGCCCTCCATGAGCGCAACCTGGGCCGCGGTAAGGTTCGGCGCGATTTCCTTGATCGATGTCGGCGTGAGCGGATTCACAGCGATCTGCGAACGCTTGGGGTCCCGTCCCTTGGCCTTGCCCTTCCAGTCCCACCAGGTCTCGCCGTCGGCACGGGGCACGCCGCCCTGGCCGTCCAGGATGCTGGTCCAGTCTTCGCCAGTGAGGGCGATATTGGTCTGGCCGTAGGCGTACACCATCGGCGAATAGTTCAGGCAGTCGTTGCTCTGCCAGCGCGAGATGACCAGCTTGCCGCTCGGGCCGCAGTCGTACTCGCCATATTTTGCGAAGTCGTCCGGGTCATTGCTGAAGTAGACGTGCGCGCCCTTGGCCAGGTGCACGTTGACGTTCGACTTCAGCACGATCGGACCCTTCACCAGCCAGTTACCGGCCGGGATCACGACACGGCCGCCGCCGGCCGCGCTGCAGGCCGCGATGGCAGCCGCGATCGCGGCGTAGCTGTCCTTGGCGCCGGGCGCAGGGGTGCTGACCTTGCCTTCTTCGTGGTGGGCGACGTAGCCGCTCACATTGATCGCTTCGCAGGACTCGGCGCCGTAGGACGTAATCACGAAGTCGCGCTTGGGGAAGCTGAGGGGCTTCTTGAACTGGTTGATGATGCTCTGGGCGCGCGCCCATGGGTCGGTCTTGGCGGGGGCCTTGGCGGCCAGCGCCGGTCCGCCCACGCTCAGGCCGGCCACCGATGCCGAGGCGGCGCGCAGCAGGGAACGGCGGTGCGAATTGATCGGGTTCGTTGTCATGTCGTTTTCCTAGTCGTGGGACGGCGGGAGAGCGTGGGTCGTTCTGTACATCGGTGCGGCAAATGTATCAGCGAAGAAGCTGCTTGCGAAGACGCGGGATGGACGGTTGATCGTCCATCCCGCGCCGGGGTGGGCTGACGCTTAGAAGGCGTAGTCCGCGCGCACCGTGTAGGTGCGGCCGATCGGCTTGGCGACGTTACGTGCGAACACCACGCGCGAGCTCAGACGCTGGTTCGACAGCGGCGGATCTTCGTCGAACAGGTTGTTCACACCGGCGCCGATCTTCAGCTGCTTGTTGACCTTCCAGCTGGCCGACAGGTTGTACACGCTGTACGGGGCGATGCGGTTGAAGAAGGGCTGGCCCGGCTTCTGGGTCGGCAGGGCGTTGGTGTCTTCATAGCTCGACGCGTACTGCTGGGTGAGCTGGGCGAAGAACGGACCGTAGGACCAGTTCACGCGCGCCTGGTGCTTCCACTTGAACACGTAGGTGTTCGATGCGGTTGCGCCGGTGGACAGGGCGCCATTCTTGCCGACGCTGTCGAACCATTCGCCGCCGGACTCGTTCTGGCCTTCGTACTTGTCGGTGTAGGTGCCGTCCGCCGAGAAGCCGAAGCGGCCCCAGTTCGAGGTCGGGTACACGTAGTTCAGGCCGATGTCGATGCCTTGGGTACGCAGGCCACCCATGTTCAGGCGGGTCTTGGTGATGTACTGCAGGCTGCCGTCCGGGTTACGCACGAACAGGTCGCCGTACTTCTGGATGTTGTTGAAGATCGTGTCTTCCGAGACCTGGGCGATGGTGCCGGTCATGTCGATCTTCCAGAAGTCGACGGTGGCCACGAAGTTCTTGAACGGCTCGACCACGACACCGACGGTGATGGTCTTCGACTTTTCCGGCTCCAGGTCCGGATTCGCGCCGGTCAGGGTGGTCAGTCGGGTGTTGCAGACACGGGTCGGATCGAGGTTCAGGCCGGCGTAGCGCGGGTCGGTCGTCACGCTGCCGGTGCCGGTCACGCCAGGGGTGGCGCTCGGGCACAGCAGCGGGTCATCCCAGTTCGAGGTGGACGGGGTCAGGGTACGCTCGCTGCCGTACAGTTCCGGCAGGGTCGGCGCACGGAAGCCCTTGCTCACGGTACCGCGGAACATCAGTTCCTTCATCGGCTGGTAGCGGAAGCTGGCCTTCGGATTGACGGTGCTGCCGAAATCGCTGAAGTGGTCGGCGCGAACGGCGAAGTTCAGGTTCAGCTGCTTGGTGACCGGCGCATCCAGCTCGGCGTAGGCGCCCATCACGCGGCGCGCGCCGCTCGGATTGCGGCCCGGGGTGCCCGACACCTTGTAGACCACTTCGTCGCCCAGCATGTTCATGTTCTCTTCGAAGCTCTCGCGGTGCCAGTCGGCGCCGATCGCCAGGCCGAGGGAGCCGCCCTTGAGGTCCATCAGGCTGCGCGACAGGTTCAGGTCGGCGCCGTAGTAGCGCACATCGGCATTGCGGTACTCCAGACCGTCGGCCGAGATGCTCTCGAGGTAGGCCTGGCCGGCCGCGTCCTGCGGGCCGAACGGGTTCAGGGTGCCGTTGGCGACGCCGGCGTACAGGCCCGGGGTGCGCACGAAGTTGTCCTTGAAGCCGATGTTGCGCTTGCTGTAGGCGTAGGAAGCGCCGACGCGGTAGTCCCAGTTCCCCATCAGGTTGAGCTGGCCTTCGTCCTGCACCACCAGGCGGTGGTTGACCTGCTCGTCATGGCTGGTGACCGCACCGAGTTCGTCCAGGCTCCAGGTCAGGGCCAGGTCTTCGCCGTTCAGGCCGGCCACGGCCGGCACGCCGCCGCTGCCGCCCGGGTACCACTTGCTGGCCTTGGTGATCATCAGCGGCTTGCGCGATGCGGTCAGGCGGTCGTAGTCGGTGTTGGCGCCGAAAGGCTGCGGCGCGTCGGACGCGTCGATATAGGACTTCGACAGGTTCAGTTCGACGGTGAGCACGCCGCCGTCGCCGTGCGCCAGGCTGCCCTTGGTGAACAGGGTGGCCTGCTGGGCTTCCGGCAGCAGCTCCGGATAATAGGTCGGATCGGTGATGCAGGTCTTGCCGCCGTTGGCGTTGGTGCGGGTCGACGGCACCGTGGTCTGGACCGCGTACGGGGTCACGCAGCCGGCCGCGAAGTAGGGGTTGCCGGTGATGTTGGCCGTCTTGCCGTTACGGTAGATGGTGTAGTTCGCCGGCGAGGCCGAGCCGCCCGAAGTATTCGGGGTGAACGGGGTGCCGCCGAGCTGGGCGATCTTGGCCGGGTCGGTGATGTTCGGACGGTCGCGCTGCAGCAGCGAATCGCGGCGCTGGACGTCGAAGGCGGTGTAGACGTTCCAGCCATCGGTGGCCAGGTCGCCCTTGCCGGCGACGATGCCGGCGCGGCGCTGGGCGCCGCCGCCCGAGGCTTCCGGCTGCACGGTGCTGGCGCTGGCGGTGACGCCCGTAATCGAGCGCTTGGTGATGAAGTTGACCACGCCGGCGATCGCGTCGGTGCCGTACAGGGCCGAGGCGCCGTCGCGCAGCACTTCGACGCGTTCGATGGCGGCCATCGGGATGACGTCGACGTTGACCGAGCTGTCGCCCAGCGCTTCGTTGGCCAGGCGGCGGCCATTGAGCAGGACCAGGGTGCGGTTGGTGTTCAGGCCACGCATGTTGATCATGGTGCCGCTGCCGCCGCCGCCGACCGGCTCGTTGGTCGAGCCCACGGTGAGGGCCACGGCGACTTCCGACATCGTGGTCAGGCCACGGTTCTGCAGTTCTTCTGCCTTGATGGTGGTGAGGGGGAGGGCGTTCTCGGAAGCGAGGCGCTTGATCGAGGAACCGGTGACTTCGACGCGCTGCATCGGCGCTTCCTGCGCCGTGGCGGTGTTCATCAAGGTCAGCACTGCGACAGCGACTGCCGACATGATGAAGCGCGGTTGTTTGATGCTTTGGTGTTTCACTGCATGTCTCCTGCTTTGAATCGTCGATTGCGTCCGGTGTAAACCCTGGATCGCGCGAGTGATGCCAATGCACGGCTGTCGTTTCCGGCAGCCGAGTCATTCAGCAGCGCCATGAAGGATATTCAGCAGGTGATTGGTTCGTTGGCGATTCTACTTTGGTCTGACCGCTTTCGCAATCTGGACTTGCCACTTAATTTCTGCAATGTCAATACATCATGAATTGGTTGGGCCAATTATGGATAAAGCAATATTGTTGCGCACGCCATCGCGATGGTGAAACGAGCGGTTATGGCTTGCGGGAGGGGAGGGGGAAGCCGGGCCAAGGGCCCGGCCGGATCGATCAGCCGCGCGAGAAGGTGCGGGTGACGCGGTCGAGGTGGGCGCGCATGGCGGTGCGGGCGCCGGCCACGTCGTGCGAGGCGATGGCGGCGAAGATGTTGCGGTGGTCGAGCAGGGTCTGCTGGCGCAGTTCCTCGGTCTGGAAGTGCTCCTTCAGCTTGTGCCAGAGCGAGCCGCGCTGGCTCCACAGGTATTCGATCACGCCGACCATCGCGCTGTTGCCGGTGGCGCGCGCGATCGCCAGGTGGAAGTTGCGGTCGGCCGACTCGTTGCCGCTGCGTTCCTCGTGGTGCTGCTCCATCTCTTCGACCGCGCGCAGGATGGCGTCGATGGCCGAATCGCTGGCATGCTTGGCCGCCAGCGCCGCGACCTCCACTTCGATCAGGCGGCGCGCCGCCAGCACTTCGAAGGGACCGGGGCCGGCGGTGGGCACCTCGGCCTGCGGAGTGGCCTGTTCGCTGACGTAGACCCCGGAGCCGCCGCGCACTTCGACCGTGCCGCCCAGTTCCAGGGCGATCAGGGCTTCGCGCAGCGAGGTGCGGCTGACGCCAAGCTTGGTCGCGAGCTCGCGTTCGGCCGGCAGGCGCTCGCCCGGGCGGATGTTCTCGGCGCGGATCAGCTCCTCGATCCTGGCCGATACCACCCGGTACAAGCGCGGCTCGTTGGCGCCGTTGTCGTTCAGCGCAGCGTTTTTCTTCATCGATGGTCCGTCGTGGATAATTGGTGGCCAATGCCAAAACTAAGGAATCTTAGTTTGGTACTGGTAATGTTGCAAGTGGACCAACCAATTATATGACAACGGACGTGTTCAGGGCTGTTGCGTAACGGTCATCGCGATGCTGAAGTCGTTGCTACCGCCATTGCCGACCTTGATGCCCGCCCGTTCACCGAGCTGCGTCAGTAGCCGGGGTTCGCTGATCAGGTTCGAACCTTTGAAGAGCTTGCCGTCCAGCCAGACCTGGTCCGGCGCATTGCCCGGCCGGACGGTCATCTCGACGCGCCATTCGCCGGAGGCTACTGCGAACTGTTGTCCGGCCGCCGTCAGGATGCGCGGCATCACCCTCTTGTCCTCTTGCTTGAGGAAGGAATCTGCCTTCAGCGTGATGTCCGGTGCGCTCACCGTCGTCAGGGCCAGTTCGATCGAATACCGGGGCGCAGCCGTGGACGCGGCCTGCTCGGCGCGTGCACCAAGCGTGGCGGCGAACGCCCCCGTGGCCAGCAGGGCGAGGATGCAGCGGCCGGCGGCGCGGCGAAGGATTCCGGGTGGGGTGTGCTGCAGACTCATGATGCGCTCCTTGGTAGGGTGGGGAGATTGCCAGTGACAGTGCAGGCCGGCGCGGGGGACGCCGGTATGGGACTTGAGCAGGGCTTCGGCATAGCTGCGGCGCTGGCCCGGATGGCGTAGCATGACGGCGGCGTCGCAGGCAAGTTCCTGGTCCTGGCGGAAGCGCCGTGCGCCGAAGTAAACCAGCGGATTGAACCAGAACACGCACTGGAATAGGGCTGCCAGCAGGTTTGCATGCAGGTCGCCGCGGGCGATGTGGGCCCCTTCATGGGCGATCACGAGGGCCTGCTCGGCGGGCGAATAACGCGCCGAGAAATCCTGCGGCAGGACGATCCGCGGGCGCAGCAGCCCAAGCGACGCCGGGCCGGCAATGCCGGCATCGGCCTGGCGCAAAAAGGCACGCTGTTCGATGGCGAACCAGAGCGCAGTGAGCACCAGGCCGCCGACCCAGACGAGCAGCAGCGTATCGGCCTGGCCGGCTGACGGAGGTGTCGTCGCCTGGGCGGCCAGCGCCTGTACCGGGCGCAGCACCTGCACCGATTGCATGATCGCGGCAGGACGGCCCGGCAGCACGCTGGCCGCTACGACGATCGGCACCAGCAGCCAGGCCTGGTAGGCGAGGGCGGCGCCGGCCCAGCGCAGCAGCGGCCGGCGCACGGCCAGCAGGACGAGGATCGCCAGGCTGGCGAACAGCGCAGCGCGTAGCACAAGCGGCATCAGTTCACTTGCCATCATCGAGCTCGTCGATCAGCTTGCGCAGTTCCTTCAGATCCGACTGGGACAGCTTCTTCTGACTGCCGAAGTGCGCGACCAGCGGCGCGATGCGGCCGCCGAACAGGCGCTGCACCAGGCTCTCGCTTTCGCGCGCCAGCCAGGCTTCGCGCGGCAGGATGGCTGTGTAGAGGAAGCGCCGCCCATCCTTCTCGGCGGCGATGGCGCCTTTCTTGAGCAGGCGGTTGAGGAGGGTCTTGACGGTGGCGGTCTGCCAGTGCTGGCTCTCATGCAGGGCGACGACGACCTGCTCGGCCACCACCGGACCGGGGGCGCGCCACAGCACTTCCATCACGTGCGACTCGGCGTCGCTGATGTTGATCGTTGGGGTATTCGACATGACAGTACCATTTACAGTTGTAATCTGAATTAATGATTACATCTGTAAACGGTAGTGTCAAGCCTTCATGCGTGTATCAAGGCTGAGGATTCCAGCCGCGGCCCGCGAACACGGCGGCGCGGCTGGTCAGGCGCGCGGCCGCCTCGCGCTCCAGCAGGAAGCCGCCGTAGCCGCGCGGCTGGCCGTCTTCCGACTTGTTCCCGTATTCGCTCCAGCCGCCCTGGACCGGGTTTGGGACCGGCTTGCGGTACCAGGCGTCCGGGGCGATGTGTGGGCCGACGCTGCATTCGATGAAGGCCACCTTGTCCCAGGTGTTGGCGGTGCCCGGCGAGCGTGCGAAATAGGTGGCGCCATCCGGCGGCAGGTTCCCGAGTGGACCCGGACCGCGCGTGATGCGTGAGCGCAGGAACACGAAGCCCGGATCGTCCCGGCCCATGGTGCGCGCCTGCACGATGTAGCCGCCGCTGGCCGGGTTGGCGCTGTCGCCGACGGTGCGCAGTTCGCTCTCTTCGAACAGGGCCGCATGGTTGTTCCCCCACACGAAATCGACGTTACCCTCGATGAGCGATTTGTAGAACCAGGCGTAGCCCCAGAGCTGCAGCGTGTCCTGCTCGCTCTTGAAGTGCGCGTTGCGCACCTGCAGGCGGCCCTGGTCGCTGGCGAAGAAGATCGTCTCGGCCTGGGCCGAATGGCCGTCGCTGCGGCGGGTGCTGTTGTGCAGGGCGATGTCGCGGATCTCCAGCAGGTCACTGCCCTGGGCCAGGAACTGGGCGCGGCCGCCGCCGATGCCCGCACTGCCAGGCAGCTGCGCCGTGCCCGAGCCCGGGTTGCGCGTCTCGCTGTTCGCGGCGCGGATGATGGTGGCGTCAACGCTCTGGCCGCGCAGGGTCACCTTGTCCTTGTCGCCCAGGTACAGCAGTTCGGGATAGACGCCGTCTCGCACGTTGACGGTGATCGCTTTATCACGCGGCAGCGACATCGCGTAATCGAGCGCGCCCTGCACGGTGCGGAAGTCGGCGCGGCCAGTTGCGTCCACGGTCACGCTGTCGCCGACCGGCGTGTAGGGCGTGGTGCGGAAGGACCAACGCGCGCCCTTGAAGCCACTCGCGCGTACCAGTCCGGCATCGACCACGGCCTCGTAGTCGACGCCATATTCCAGTGCCTGGGGCAGGCGCACGCGCACTTCCTTGCCATCCACCGTGATCGAAGGCTGGCGCACCAGGCGCTGGCGTCCCTGGGCTCCGAAGGCGAGTACGCCTTCGCCGGGACGCACGACGGCTACCAGCGCATTGTCGCGCTTGCGGTAGACGCGCACGCTGCCCTGGCCGCTCAGCACCGGAGCGTCCACGAACACGAGACGCAGCGGGGTGTCGGGCGGCACGCCGCGTTCGCCGTTGGCCGGATTGGCCGAGCCGGGCAGGGTGGTAGTGGCCGGCGCGGCGAAGGGCGCGCCGACGTCCACTGTGAAGATCGCCTGCGCCCATGGATCGTCCAGACTGCGCACGGTCACGGTGGTGCGGCCTGCTTTCAGGGGAGTCACGCGCAGGACGCCGTCGTTCGCGTCAGCCGTGGCGACGCTTGGATCAGCCGCTTCGGCGGCAAGGCGCGTGGCGCCGCCCACGCGCACGGCCTGGGGCGTATCGCCGGCCTGCAGTACAAGGCGGTCGACCAGGTGCGGGGTCACGCGCTCGGGCTGGCCGGCGGGACCGCCGCGCAGGTCAAGCAGGCGGCTGGCGCCGGCGTCCCAGGAGACCGGCTGCACCGCGGGCATCGCTGCGGCAACCAGCCAGGTGGCCCGTTCGCCATCGACCAGCACGTGCAGCATATTGCCCTGCGGCCCAGGCTCGGCAGAGTAGCGCAGCGTCAGCGGGCCCGGCGGCGGCGCATTGCGGCGCACCTGCTTGATGCGCTTGATCTCGCCGCCGCGCGATTCCAGCAGCTCCACCACGATCATCTTGCCGTCGTCGGACAGCTGCAGGCTCGCGCCCTGCCAGTCGCCATTGGCGTCCTGGCGTGCACGCAGCACGAACGGGGCGCCGGGGCTGGGCACGAAGCGGGCCTCGGCGAAGCCGTCCGCCAGCATTGGCAGGGCGCGCGGGCCGGCATTCTCGCGCACGTGGCCGGGTACCTCGGCGGCCGGCAGCGGTGTGTAGCTGTAAGGTACGCGCCAGCCGACCGCGCCGCCGTAGGGGCAGTCCTTCATGGGCGCGCCGTTCAGCAGCGAGCCGCTGTCCACGAACACGCCCGGGCTCGAGGCCGGGTCGCGCACGATCTGGGCGCAGTTGTCCGCGCCAAGGATGTCGAAGGCATTCGCATCCGAGATGATGTGCGAGGCATGGGCCGCGCCGATGCTGTAGTGGTGGTCGTAGACCGGACGCTTGCGGTCGCCCACGTAGTAGTTGTTCAGCACGTGCACCTGGCCGTAGCGCACGCGCGGGGCGCGTTCGGCGATGTCCTCGAACAGGTTGCCCTTGAGCGTGATGCGCAGGTGCGACTGGTCGCCGGTGGCGTGGTCGCTCGAGCCGATCAGCATGTTCTTCTCGTGCTGCGCGAAGCGGTTGTAGGTGACGCTGACGAAGTCCGCGGCCTGGTTGATGTCGAGCGCGCCGTCGTGGCACTGCTTGAGCATGCCGTTCTCCACCGGCTGCCTGTCGTCGGTGTCCGGCGCATCGGTGAAGCTGTTGTGGTCGATCCAGACATGGTGCGAGCCGGAGACCAGGATGCCGTCGACGGACGAGTTCCAGTTGCCCTTCGCGCCATCCTTCGGATCCCAGCGCGGACCGACATCGCAGGGATTGCGGATCGCCAGGTTGCGGATCACCACTTGCGAGACATTCGCCACCGCCAGTGAGCCGTTGACGAAGCCGGCGCCCGGCGCCACGCCGATCAGGGTGGTGTTCGAAGGAATGCGCACGGTGCCGCGCTGCGCCTGGTCCTCGGTATCGCGGAAGGCGCGGCCTTCGCTCATGTCGATGCTGGCCGCGATCCGCACGATGCGCGCCGGCGCAGGCGCCGTCAGCGCAGCCAGCAGCTGGGCGCGGTCGCGCACGGTGTAGACGTGCTCAGGACTTGCGAGGGCGCCGCCGCGGGTGCCGCCGCCCGAGGCGGCCCAGCCATCGGAAGGGGCATGCTGGCGCTCGGCCAGGGCACCGGTGGTGAGGACCGGCGTGGCTACGGCAGCGGCGCTGGCCAATGCGAGTGCGATCGCGACCGTCATGCGGGAGGCGCTCATCGTGCGCCCCGCATGTCGGCTGCCAGGGCCGGCAGCTTGCGCACCAGCTCCTTGGCCATGATGCCGGAAAAGCGTTGCGAGCCTTCCGGGCCAAGGTGGGTGTAGTCGAAATTGGAGCCGGTGCGCGCCATCTTGTCCGCTTCCTTCGGGCCCATCGCCTGCACCGCCGCCAGCGACTGCGCGTTCAGGTCGACCAGCGGCGTCTTCGTGTCGCGTGCGATCGAGCGCACCGTGCCGGCCCAGGGCGCCAGGTCGTTGTGCACATAGCCGTCCTTGAAGCTGCGGCGGGTGAGCGGCGTCACCAGCACCGGCACCCCGCCGGCTTCGCGCGCCTCGTCGACATAGCGCTTCATGTTGACGGGGAATTCGGTGGCGTAGTCGGTCGAGCGCCCCGGCTTGCCAGGCTGGTCGTTGTGGCCGAACTGGATCAAGACATAGGTCTTGCGGAAGCCCGCGCCATCGCGCAGCAGTCCCATCACCTCGTCCCAGCGGCCTTCGGCGCGGAAGCTCTTCGAACTGCGGCCGCCGCGCGCCAGGTTCACGCAGCTTGTCTCCGGTGTAAAGCGCGCGCACAGCGCGTCGCCGTAGCCGGTGGTACTGGCCATGGTCGAATCGCCCACAAGGATCACGCGGTCGGGCAGGGCGGGAGCGGCATAGGCATGGGCGGCAAAGAGCAGAGGGATGAGGCAGGAAAGGGAACGGAACGGACGAGGCATGGGCAGGCTCCTAAAGGATCGTCCGATTCTATTTTGGCCTGACCAATTTATCAAGCGGTCAGGCCGGGCGGAGAGTGTCGTGCCAAAAAGACAGAATAAAGAGACGTCTTGTCGTAAGACGTCAGACATCTTGTCTTGATATATAATCGTCTTATCCCTCTCTCAACCTTCAAAATCCCATGGTCCCCATCCAGCGCAAACCCCGCAATCTTGCTCAGGGCGTCGTCGAGCAGATCGGCAGCAGCATTCGCCAGGGGCTGCTCAAGCCGGGCGACAAGCTGCCGACCGAATCGTCGATGATGGCGCAGCACGGCGTCAGCCGCACCGTCGTGCGCGAGGCGATCTCGCACCTGCAGGCCTCCGGCCTGGTGCAGACGCGCCACGGCATCGGCACCTTCGTGCTGGAGCCGGCGCCTAGTTCAGGCCTGGGCATCGATGCCGAGAGCATCCTGACCCTGCGCGACGTGCTGTCGATCCTGGAGTTGCGCATCGGTGTCGAGACCGAAACCGCTGGTCTGGCCGCCGTGCGCCGCAGCGATGAGCAGGTGCGCGAGCTGGGCGCGGCCCTGGCCGAAATGCATGCGGCGATGGCGGAAGGGCGCCCGGCGGCCGACGCCGACAAGCGCTTCCACCTCCTGATCGCGCAGGCCACCGGCAACCGCTATTTCGCCGACATCCTGGCCCAGCTGGGCAACGCGATCATTCCGCGTGCGCGCCTGAACACGGTGGAGCTGGAACAGGACAAACCCGCCAATTTCAACGAGCGCGTCAGCCGCGAGCATGACGACATCTACCGGGCCATCGAGCGCCGCGATCCCGAGGCCGCGCGCGCGGCCATGCGCACCCACCTGTCCAACAGCCGCGAACGGCTGGTGCAGGCGCAGCAGCGCATCGAATCAATGGTCGCTTAAAAAACTTCGCACATTTCGCTTGCGAGGTCATCACTTAGGTTGTACGATGACATACAACTTAACGCAGCAACCCCATCACTTGTCCTGGAGACCCTGTAATGCAACCGCTCGAACTACAAAAAGTCCTGTCGCACGGCCTGCTGTCCTTCCCGATCACCGACTTCACCGCCGAACTCGACTTCGATAAAGTCGGCTACCAGAAGCGCCTCGAATGGCTGGCGCCGTACGGCGCGACCGCGCTGTTCGCCGCCGGCGGCACCGGTGAATACTTCTCGCTGCACGGCGATGAATACAGCCAGATCGTCAAGACCGCGGTCGACACCTGCGCCGGCACCGGCGTCGCGATCCTGGCAGGCTGCGGCGGCCCGACCCGCGCGGCCATCGCCCACGCACAGGAAGCCGAGCGCCAGGGCGCGCAGGGCCTGCTGCTGCTGCCGCATTACCTGACCGAATCGAACCAGGATGGCCTGATTGCCCACGTTGAAGCGGTGTGCCGCTCCGTGAAGATCGGCGTCGTGGTCTACAACCGCGCCGCCTGCCGCCTGACCCCGGAGTCGCTGGCCAAGCTGGCCGACCGCAACCCGAACCTGATCGGCTTCAAGGACGGCATCGGCGACATCGAACTGATGGTCTCGATCTACCGCAAGATGGGCGACCGCTTCAGCTACCTGGGCGGCCTGCCGACCGCTGAAGTCTACGCCGGCGCCTACAAGGCACTGGGCACCCCGGTGTACTCGTCGGCCGTGTTCAACTTCGTGCCGCAGCTGGCGATGGACTTCTACAACGCCACCGCTGCGGGCGACACCGACACCACCAACCGCCTGATCGACGATTTCTTCCTGCCATACCTGGACATCCGCAACCGCAAGGGCGGCTACGCCGTCAGCATCGTCAAGGCCGGCGCCCGCCTGGTCGGCCACGGCGCAGGTCCAGTGCGTCCTCCGCTGACCGACCTGACCGCGGAAGAAGACCAGATGCTGCTGGACCTGATCAAGAAACAAAAGAACCCGGTGTAAGCCATGACGATTACTGGTGAAATGATCATCGGCAGCCAGCTGGTCCGCGGTACCGCGGGCGAGCAGCGCGCCTACAATCCATCCACCCGCGCCGAATTCGAACCTGGCTTTGGCCAGGCCAGCGGCGCCGACGTGGAACGTGCCTGCGAACTCGCAGCCCAAGCCTTCGACCCGTACCGCGCACTGCCGCTCGAGCAGCGCGCCCGCTTCCTGGAAGCGGTGGCGGAACAGATCCTGGCCATCGGTTCGGAACTGATCGAACGCGCCCAGCAGGAAACCGGCCTGCCGCAAGCCCGCCTGGAAGGCGAACGTATGCGCACCGTGACCCAGCTGCGCCTGTTCGCCAAGGTGGTGCGCGACGGCCGCTTCCTCGGCGCGACCATCGACAGCGCGCTGCCGGAACGTACGCCGCCGCGTCCCGACCTGCGCCTGGCCAAGATCGGCCTCGGCCCGGTCGTGGTCTTCGGCGCCAGTAACTTCCCGCTGGCCTTCTCGGTCGCGGGCGGCGACACCGCATCGGCCCTGGCCGCCGGCTGCCCGGTCATCGTGAAAGCCCACGGCGCCCACCTCGGCACCTCGGAACTGGTCGGCCGCGCCGTCCAGCGCGCCGCGCAGGAGTCCGGCCTGCCGGAAGGCGTGTTCTCGATGCTGTTCGGCGACGGCCGCACCATCGGCCAGCAACTGGTCAGCCACCCGGCCATCAAGGCGGTCGGCTTCACCGGTTCGCGTGGCGGCGGCACTGCGCTGATGCGTACTGCTGCTTCGCGTCCGGAACCGATCCCGGTCTACGCCGAGATGAGCAGCGTGAACCCGGTGTTCCTGCTCCCCAAGGCGCTGGAAGAGGGTGGCGCTGCCCTGGCGAACGGCTTCGTCGATTCGCTGACGCTGGGCGTCGGCCAGTTCTGCACCAACCCGGGCCTGGTGTTCGCGGTCAAGGGCGCGGCACTGGACGCGTTCACCGCCGCGGCGACTGCCGCGCTGGCGAGCAAGGGCGCCGGCACTATGCTGACCGCCGGCATCCATGACGCCTACAACAGCGGCATCGCACGCTTCGGCGCGGCGCAGGGCCTGCGCCTGGTCGCCCAAGGCAGCACCGAGGGCGTCGGCTGCGCCGCCCAGGCCGCTCTGTACGAGGTCGATGCACTGGACTTCTTCTCGAATCCGGAGCTGCAGGACGAGATCTTCGGCCCAGCCGCCCTGGTGGTGCGCTTCGACAGCGAAGAACAGATGCTGCAGGCTGCCGAAAAGCTGCATGGCCAGCTGACCGCCACGGTGCACGCCAAACCGGCGGACCATGCGCTGGCGGCCAGGCTGCTGCCGGTCCTGGAGCGCAAGGTCGGCCGTGTGCTGTTCAACGGCTTCCCGACCGGCGTCGAGGTGTCGCATGCGATGGTCCACGGCGGCCCATTCCCGGCCACCAGCGACAGCCGCACCACCTCGGTGGGCGCGACCGCGATCGACCGCTTCCTGCGGCCTGTGTGCTACCAGAACCTGCCGGCCGATCTGCTGCCGGAGGCGCTGCGCGACGACAATCCACTCGGCCTGGCACGCGTGCTGGACGGGGACCTGAAAGTCGCGGTGTAATACCCGGGGGCGCCAAGGCGCCCCTTTTGATGATCGAAGCACCAGCCGGCGGAGACACCGGCTGTTTCACTTGAAAAGAACTGATCAATCATGAATCAGCAAGTCTTGAGCCGAAGCCTTGATAAGACCCCGGAGCTGGCCTCCACGGTCGGCAAGTACCGCTGGACCATCTGCGGTCTGCTGTTCTTCGCCACCACCATCAACTACCTCGACCGCCAGGTCCTGAGCCTGCTGGCTCCCTTGCTCACCAAGGAATTCGGCTGGTCGAACACCGACTACGCCAACATCACGGCAACCTTCCAATTCGTGTACGCGATCTCGATGCTGTTCGCCGGCCGCGTGATCGACCGCCTCGGCACCAAGCGCGCCTTCGTCCTCGCCATCGTGGTGTGGTCGATCGGCGCCATCGCACACGCTTATGCGATTGGCATCGGCACCGCCGCCAACAGCCTGTTCACCACCCTCGGCCTGGCCGCCGTGCCGGTCTCGATCATCGGCTTCATGGTCGGCCGCGCGGTGCTGGCGATCGGCGAGGCGGGCAACTTCCCGGCCGCGATCAAGGCCACCGCGGAATACTTCCCGAAGCGCGAGCGTTCCTTCGCCACCGGCATCTTCAACTCGGGCGCCAACGTCGGCGCGATCCTGGCTCCCTTGACCGTGCCGCTGATCGCCGAGTACTGGGGCTGGCAGGCCGCCTTCATCGCGGTCGGCGCGATCGGCTTCTTCTGGATGGGCCTTTGGCTGTGGCTGTACGACACGCCGGAACGCCAGAAGCGCCTCTCCGCAGGCGAACTCGCCTACATCAACAGCGACAGCACCCCGGTGGAAGCCGCTCCCGTCGCTGCGGACAAGCCGAAGGCCTCGTGGTTCAAGCTGCTCGGCTACCGCCAGACCTGGGCCTTCACCTTCGGTAAGTTCATGACCGACGGCGTGTGGTGGTTCTTCCTGTTCTGGCTGCCGAAGTACATGTCCTCGCAATACGGCCTGACCGGTCCGGAAATGGTGGTCCCGCTGGCAGTCCTGTACAGCATGACCATGGTGGGATCGATCGGCGGCGGCTGGCTGCCGACCTGGTTCATCGACCGCGGCGCCAGCATCTACCAGGGCCGCATGCGCGCCATGTTCACCATCGCCCTGTTCCCGCTGGTGGTCCTGGCCGCGCAGCCGCTCGGCACCATGGGCTACTGGTTCCCGGTGATCCTGATCGGTATCGGCGCCTCGGCCCACCAGGCCTGGTCGGCCAACCTGTTCACCACCGTGTCCGACATGTTCCCGAAACACAGCGTCGGATCCGTCGTCGGCATCGGCGGCATGGCCGGCGGCCTGGGCGGCGTCCTGATCACCAAGCTGGGCGGCTGGCTGTTCGACTACTACGGCGCCCAGGGCCACCTGGAAACCGGCTACATGATCATGTTCTCGATCTGCGCGCTGGCCTACCTGGTCGCGTGGCTGGTGATGAAGGCCCTGGTGCCGGCACACCGCGAGATCACCGACCTGTGATGGCAAGCATGGACATCCAACGCATCGCGGGCGTGCACTGCGCCACTGGTGAAAGCCCGACCTGGAACGCGCTCGAACAGGCGTGGTACTGGGTCGACATCCCGGCGCGCCGCGTGTGGCGCCTGGACCACGCCAGCGGCGAAGCGCGCCACTGGGAAGCGCCGGAGATGGTGGCATGCGTCGCCTGCGCCGACGACGGCAGCCTGGTGGCCGGCGTGGAAACGGGCGTGTTCCGCCTGGACCTTAGTGCGGACGGCAAGGCGCAAGCCACGCGCCTGGCCGCGCCGCCGCTATCCGAGCTGGGCGAAGGCATGCGCTTTAACGACGGCCGCTGCGATCGCCAGGGCCGTTTCTGGAGCGGCACCATGTTCATGGACATGGGCGCGGCGCGCGCGGTCGGCGGCCTGTATCGCTACAGCGTCGACGGCGGCCTGCACGGCCCGGTCGTGAGCAGCATGCTGACGCAGAACGGCCTGGCCTGGTCGCCGGACGGGCGCACCATGTACCTGTCGGATTCCCATCCGCAGCGCCGCATGGTGTGGGCTTTCGACTACGACATCGAGCAGGGCATCCCGCACACCAAGCGCGTGTTCCTCGATCTGACCGGGCAGAAGGGCCGCCCGGACGGCGCCGCGGTCGATGCCGACGGCTGCTACTGGACCTGTGCCAACGACGCCGGCCTGGTGCAGCGCTTCACGCCGGAAGGAAAGCTGGACCGCGAGATCGCACTGCCGATGGCCAAGCCCTCGATGTGCGCCTTCGGCGGTCCGGCGCTCGACACCTTGCTGGTGACGTCGATCGACCCCGGCGCCGGCGGAGACGCCGGATCGGTCGTGCTGCTGCGTCCGGGCGTGAGCGGCGTGGCCGAAACGCCCTTCGTGACGGGACGCGCCTGATTCGACTTTTCGGCCTGCGCACGTTAACCTGTGAGGCTAATGTGTGGAGTGTCGAGCAGAATGCAGGAACGAAGTGCTACCAAGGGGCCGCTGCCGCCGCTGCCGACCCTGGCGGCGACGCCGGAAGATGCGGCGGCCAAAAAGCTGGCCCAGGAAGAGCGTGACGCCGCCGTGCGCGGCGTCGCCTCGATCGCGGCGATGCGCGACGCCGTCAAGGAGCATGCGCGCAGCCTCTCCATTCCCTCCCAGATCCCGCGCTTCAAGCGCCTGGACGCCGCCGCCTTCGCGGCGCGCGCCATAGAAGGGCTCCCGTTCATCATCACCGGCCTGGTCGGACGCTGGCCCCTGTGCGGCCTGACGCCCGCGCAGATGCGCGAACGCTACGGCGACCTGCACGTGCGCGCCCGCGTCGGCGACTATATCCGCCAGCCCTTCCGCGCCGACCGCCCGATGCGCGACATGCTGCTCAGCGAATACCTCGACCTCGAGCCCGAGCGCATCCACGGCGCGGGCGATCCGCCTCCCTACGTGGGCAACCTCGAGCTGCGCGAACTGAACCGCCTGTGCCATTGGCCGGCCTACTTCCGCAAGATGGGGCCGCCCCGTTTCTGGCTCGGCCCCGTCGGCACCATGACGCCGCTGCATTGCGACTTCGACGACAACATCTTCGCCCAGGTCTGGGGTCGCAAGCGCATCTTCCTGGCGCCACCGCACCACGACGAGTATGTGTACGCCAGCGAAGCCAACCCGGTGCTGTTCGGCTCCCCCTTCGATCCGGAAGCGCCCGATTTCGACGCGTATCCGCTGGCGCGCCAGGCAGCGACGGTGTCCTGCGTGGTCGAACCGGGCGACATGCTCTACGTGCCGGCCGGCTGGTTCCACCAGGTGCGTGCGCTCGAATTTTCGCTGTCCTCGAACCGCTGGGCGCGCGGCGTGCCGCTGGCCTTGCATGAAGACCACCCGGTGCGGGTCCGTGCCTAGTGCACCATGCGCGCGTACTGCGTGAAGTTCTCCGCGCTCAGCGCATGCTGGTACAGGAAGCCCTGGTAGATGAAGCAGCCGGCGTCCGACAGAAACTGGCGCTGGCCGGGCGTCTCGACGCCTTCCGCGATCACCTGCAGGCCCAGGCTGTCGCCCAGCGCGATGATGGAGCGGACGATCGAGGCGTCGTTCTGGTCGGTCAGCACGTCGCGCATGAAGGACTGGTCGATCTTGAGCTGGTCGAGCGGCAGCTTGCGCAGGTAGGCCAGACTCGAGTAGCCGGTGCCGAAATCGTCGAGCGAGAAGCTGATGCCGCGCTGCTTGAGCATGCCCATGGTGCGCGCGGTCTGGGTGAAGTCGCTCACCACCAGGCTCTCGGTCAGTTCGAGCTTCAGGCTCGAAGGCTGCACGCCGGTCTCTTCGAACACGCCCTGCAGCATCGGCACGAAATCCGGTTCGATGAACTGGCTGGCGCTGACGTTGACCGACAGCGTCAGCCCGGCCATGTCGGGCCAGCGCTGCCAGCGCGCCAGTTCGGCGCAGGCGGTGCGCAGTACCCAGCGGCCGATGTCGATGATCAGGCCGCTCTCTTCGGCGGCGTGGATGAACTCCGCCGGATACAGCAGGCGGCCGTCCGGCAGGCGCCAGCGCAGCAGCGCCTCGGCGCCGATCACGCGGCTGCTGCGGTCGAGCTGCGGCTGGTAGTGCAGCACGAACTCGTTCTCGCGCAGCGCGCGCCGCATCGCGGCTTCCAGCTCGGCGCGCGCCGACCACGCGGCCTGCACCGCCGGGTCGTGGAAGCGGTAGGTGTTGCGCCCGCAGGCCTTGGCCTGGTACATCGCGGCGTCGGCCTGGCGCAGTGTCGATTCGACCGTGTCGACCGTGCCGCACATGGTCGTCACGCCGACGCTGACCGACACCGAATACATCATCTCGGCCAGCTGGAAGGGCGCGGCCATCGCCGCCACCACTTTCGCGGCGACGGTCTCGGCCTGGGCCGCCGCGCCTTCGCGCGTGTCTTCCACCGGCTGGATCAGGATCACGAACTCGTCGCCGCCCAGGCGCGCCACCATGTCGGCTTCGCGTACGCAGTGCTCGAAGCGGCGCGCCACCGCCTGCAGCAGCAGGTCGCCGGCGGCGTGGCCCTGCGAATCGTTCAGGTACTTGAAGTTGTCGAGGTCGCAGAACATCAGGGCCCCGCACTTGCGCGTGCGCGCGCTGCCCAGCAGGGCGCGGCGCAGGTGGTCGAGCAGGCTGGCGCGGTTGGGCAGGTCGGTCAGCGCATCGAAGAAGGCGAGCCGGTAGATCTTGGCTTCGTTGTGCTTGCGCTCGCTGATGTCCGTGCCGATCACCAGGATCTTTTGCAACGCGCCGGATTCGCGGTCGGCCGCCAGCAGGGTCCAGCGGGTGTCGGTCTCGATACAGACGCCGTCGCGCCGCAGGTGGCACAGCTCACCGCTCCATTCGCCGTTGGCGAGCGTGGTCTCGTAGGCGGCTTGGTAGGCCGGCATATTCTCGCATAGCAACTCGGAGAACTTCCTGCCGCGCGCCTCGGAGGCGCTCCAGCCGTACAGTCGCTCGGCGCCGTTGTTCCAGTAAATGATGCGCGAATTCAGGTCCATCGCGATGATGGCGTCGCGCGCCTGCTGCAGGTATGAAGCCTGTTCGTGGACCAGCATATTGGCGTTGCGCAGCTGGGTATAGTCGAACAGGATACCTTCCAGGATCTTGCCGGCCGCCTGGGGCGGGGACGAGCCTTGTTCGTAAACCCACTTGAGTTCGCCGTTGGCGCAGCGGATGCGGTAGGTAAGCTGGAAGGAGCGGCCCTGCTGCACCGCCATGGCGACGCCGCGCTCGACGGCGTTGCGATCGTCGGGATGGATGATGGCTGCAAAGCTGATCCCGGGCCGCGCCAGAAAGGCGGCAGCCGGGTAGCCTGTCAGCTTTTCGATGCCGCTGCTGACATATTCCATCGTCCAGTCACCGTCGTTGCGGCAACGATAGGCGGCTCCGGGCATGTTCTGGAGCAGCAGATCGAGCGACAAGGCGTGGGCGTCACCAGGCTGTCCCTCAGTGACACAGGCCCCCGTATCAGCAGGCGATTGCGGTCCGTCAAGGGCACTCATCGGGCCTCTCGAAGTGGTCTGAGTTGCGTATATATTTAGTTATGCGACGCTGGTAACTATCCTAACGCAAAAACGCACCGTATTGACGCAGTTCGATTGAAATCCGAAAAGGAATGTTGTAACGGGGCAGTGCCCGTAGAGAAAGCGCGCCGCCGGGCAGCGACGCGCAGAGGAGAATCAGAACGCGGCGATGCCGGTCTGGGCACGGCCGAGGATCAGCGCGTGGATGTCGTGGGTGCCTTCATAGGTGTTGACCACCTCGAGGTTGACCATGTGACGCACGATGCCGAACTCGTCCGAGATGCCATTGCCGCCGAGCATATCGCGTGCGGTGCGGGCAACATCCAGCGCCTTGCCGCAGGAGTTGCGCTTCATGATCGAGGTGATCTCGACCGCGGCGGTGCCTTCGTCCTTCATGCGGCCCAGGCGTAGGCAGCCCTGCAGGCCGAGGGTGATCTCGGTCTGCATGTCGGCCAGCTTCTTTTGCACCAGCTGGTTGGCGGCGAGTGGCTTGCCGAACTGCTTGCGGTCCAGCACATACTGGCGTGCGGTGTGCCAGCAGGCTTCGGCCGCGCCCAGCGCGCCCCAGGCGATGCCGTAGCGCGCCGAGTTCAGGCAGGTGAACGGGCCCTTCAGGCCGCGCACTTCCGGGAAGGCGTTCTCTTCCGGGCAGAACACTTCGTCCATGACGATTTCGCCGGTGACCGAGGCGCGCAGGCCGAACTTGCCGTGGATCGCGGGAGCGGAGAGGCCCTTCCAGCCTTTTTCGAGCACGAAGCCGCGGATCGCGCCTTCGTCGTCCTTGGCCCAGACCACGAACACGTCGGCGACCGGCGAGTTGGTGATCCACATCTTGGAGCCGCTCAGGCTGTAGCCGCCCTCGACCTTGCGTGCGCGGGTGACCATCGAGCCCGGGTCGGAGCCGTGGTTCGGCTCGGTCAGGCCGAAGCAGCCGATCCATTCGCCGGTGGCCAGTTTCGGCAGGTATTTCTGCTTGGTCGCTTCGTTGCCGAACTCGTAGATCGGCACCATCACCAGCGAGGATTGCACGCTCATCATCGAGCGGTAGCCGGAGTCGACGCGCTCGACTTCGCGCGCGATCAGGCCGTAGGCGACGTAATTCATGCCGGGGCCGCCGTACTGTTCCGGAATGGTCGGACCGAGCAGGCCGAGTTCGCCCATCTCGCGGAAGATCTCGATGTCCATGCGCTCGTGGCGGAAGGCCTCGAGGATGCGCGGCTGCAGCTTGTCCTGGCAGTAAGCGGCCGCGGCATCGCGCACCATGCGTTCGTCGTCGGTCAGCTGGCTGTTCAGCAGCAGCGGGTCGTCCCAGTGGAAGGCTGCTTTACGGGAGTGGCTCATGGATCTTCCTGTCTCGATAGGTTCTTGGTAAAAGCGCGTGCCCGTCCCTGGGCCCCGCCATAGCCTGACCATTATAGAAATGCCGCGCCACCGCATCTTTTGAATCTGCGACAGGCATTTTCATTTTTGACCGGCCGGCAAGGCGCCGATTTTATTGTGTAAATGATACAGCGTCGGCCAGGCCGGCGCTGCGCAGGCGCAGCATGTCGCGCGTGGGGGCCGAGCCGAAATGGCGCGCGTATTCGCGGCTGAACTGCGAGGGGCTGGCGTAGCCGACGCGCTGGCAGGCCAGGCCGGCATCCATGCCTGTCGACAACATCAGGCGGCGCGCTTCCTGCAAGCGCAGGGTTTTCTGGAATTGCAGCGGGCTCATCGAGGTGAGCGACTTGAAGTGCTCGTGCAGCGACGAGGGGCTCATGTGCGCCAGCTGGGCCATATCGTCGATGCGGATCGGCTGGTCGTAGTTGCGGCGGATCCAGTCAACGACACGCCCGATGCGGTGCGACTCGACGCGGCCGAGCTGGGCCAGCCGGGCGCCGAAGGGGCCGCGCAGCAGGCGCAGCACGATCTCGTCGATGGCCAGCGGCGCCAGCAGGGCCGCTTCCTCCGGCTGGCCGGCCAGGGCCATCAGGCGGGCGGCGGCGTCGACGATGGCTTCGCCCGCCTGGGCTACGTAGATGGCGCGTTTGTCCGGTACGGCCGGCACGCCGTCCGGGTAGGCCTTCAGGATCAGTTCCGCCAGGCGCGCCTGGTCGAAGTCGAGCCGGAAGGACAGGTAGGGCGCGGCCACGCTGGCCTGCCGGATCATGGCGGCGATCGGCAGGTCGAGCGAGAAGATCATCATGCGCGAGGGATCGTACTCGTAAGACTCGTCGCCCAACATGACGGTCTTGGCGCCCTGCGCCACAATGCAGAGGGCAGGGCGGTGCAGGCCGTGCACCAGTTCCGCGCTGGTGGTGGAAGCGCGGATCGCGTGCACGCCCGGGATACAGGTCTCGAAGGAACCGTCCTGCGGCGCATTGGCGACCAGCAGCCGCGCCAGCCGCGCGAGCGCGGGCAGGGCGGACTGCGTGGCCGGCTGGGCGCCGGCAAGGATGGGCAATTGGTCAGGTGAGTTCATGGCCTTGTCAAAAGGCAGGATACACCAGGCGCTCGCGCCGTTCACGCCTCATGGTCGGTCGAACGCGACAGCTCCGCCATCCCGTTCAACGAGCTGAAGCGTGCATCGAGTTCCGCATTGGCCATGGCGACGGCATCGCTGCCGGCCAGGAATTGCTTCGGCGGATTCTCCATGCCGGCCAGGCGGACCACGACGGCGGCCAGTTTCACCGGATCGCCCAGCTGCTTGCCGTGGTAGGCGCCGTAAGCGTTCTCGACCGTGCCGTGGGCGGCATAGTCCTCGATCACTTTCTGGCCGTAGCGGACCGAGCTCTGGTCGAGGAAATCGGTGCGGAAGAAGCCGGGCTCGACCGTGGTGATATTGATGCCGAACTTGGCCAGCTCCAGCGCCAGCGAAGAGGACAGGCCTTCGATCGCATACTTGGTGGCGCAGTAGACCGAGGCGCCGTCGAAGCCGGTCAGGCCCGCGATCGAGCTGATGTTGATGACGTGGCCTGCGCGCTGGCTGCGCAGGACCGGCAGGGCGGCGCGCAGCACGTGCATGACGCCGAACACGTTGACCTGGAACTGCTGCTCGATTTCCTGGGGCGACAGTTCTTCGAAGTTGCCCAGCAGCCCGTAGGCGGCGTTGTTGACGAGCACGTCGATGCGGCCGAAGCGCGCCACTGCGGCCTGGATGGCGGCCGGGGCCTGTGCCTCGCGCGAAACGTCGAGCTCGACCAGCGCGACCTGGGCCGGATCGGCTGCCGCGAAGGCGGCTTTCAGTTGTTCCAGATTGCGCCCCGCTGCAACGACGCGGTCGCCGCTGGCGATGGCTGCGTGGGCGATTTCTGCGCCGATGCCGCGGCCGGCGCCGGTGATGAACCAGACTTTGGACATGATTCTCTTCTCCATGTTGTGCCGCATAAGCGGCGTTAAGGTGAAGAGAATGGTAGGACGCGGGATGCGCCGGGACTTGCCTGAAAATCCGGACAACTGGCGCGATCGTCGCCAGCTGCATTCTGGCCGGCTTTAGCCCGTTTGACCGAATCGTCCGCCGTGGAACAGCAGCGCCGGCTGTGGGTGCACCGCGCATTCCTCGACTTCGCCCACGAAGATGACGTGGTCGCCTTCCGGATAGCGGCTGCGGTTATGGCATTCGAACCAGGCCGAGACGCCTTTCAGGATCGGCTGGCCGGTGCGTGACAGTTCGTACTCGACGCCCTCGAATGGATTGTCGGTGCGGCGCGAGAAGCGCATCGCCAGTTCCTCCTGGCCGGCGCCCAGGACGTTGATGACGTAGTGGGAGTTGCCGCTGAAGATGGGCAGGCTGTTGGCGCCGGCGCCCAGGCTCCACAGGACGAGCGGAGGCTCGAGCGAGACCGAGTTGAAGGAACTGGCGGTCAGCCCGCGGAAACTGCCGTCGGCAAGGCGCGTGGTGATGACAGTGACACCGGTGGCGAATTGCGACAAAGCGTGGCGAAAATGCGCCGAATCGAAACCGCGCGTCGTGGCGCGGGGAGCACGTGTATTCATTGGACCGCCATTATGCCACTGTCGGGCGTCCCGCCGGTTCCGCATCCCGCGTGCACTGCACAAAACCCGGCTTTGCGTTACATTAAGAACTATCAAAACTGACGAAATGTCAAAGGTGGATGCAATGAGTGAGCAAAGCGGGAGCGAGGTAGCCATCCTGGGCGGCGGATGCTTCTGGTGCCTGGAAGCGGTCTACCTGGAGGCGCGCGGCGTGACGCGCGTGGAATCGGGCTACATGGGCGGCCACGTCGACAAGCCAAGCTACGAGCAAGTGTGCGCGGGCACTACCGGCCACGCGGAGGTGGTGCGTCTGGAGTTCGATCCGTCGGTGATCAGCTACCGCGACATCCTCGAGATCTTCTTCACGATCCACGACCCAACCACGCAGGACCGCCAGGGCAACGACGTCGGTCCGCAATACCGCTCCGTGATCTTCACCACCTCGCCGGAACAGGAAGCGACCGCGCGCAAGGTGATGGCCGAAATGGCGGCGGTGTGGGATGCGCCGATCGTGACCCAGCTCTTGCCGCAGGAGACCTGGTACAAGGCTGAAGACTATCACCAGAACTATTTCGCGCAGCATCCGCTGCAGGGATATTGCGCTTTCGTGGTGGCGCCGAAGGTGGCGAAGTTTCGCAAGACCTTTACGGAGCGCTTGAAGTAGGGGTGATCTGCTCCACTGGACCAGATCACCCCTACGGGTACATGTAGCGCCGCGACCACGGCAACTGCTCCACATCCCCCTCCGCCTTCCCGCACACGATCTGGTACAGATTGATCCTGCCATGCGCGAAGGCATACGCGCAGCCAGCCAGGTAGACGTGCCAGATGCGGAAACGCTTCTCGTCCGTCAACGTCCGGATGCGCTCCGCATTGCTCTCGAAATTGTCGGTCCAGATGGCGCAGGTCTTCGCGTAGTGGCGCCGCAGGTTTTCCACGTCGCGCACTTCCAGCCCGCCTTCCTGCATGGCCCGCACCACGGTCGACAGGTGGGCCAGTTCGCCGTGGGGAAAGACGTACTGGTCGATGAATTCGCCGCCGCCGTAGGGCGTGGCGCCGTTGTCGACGTTCGTGGTGGTGATCCCGTGGTTCATCACCACGCCGCCCGGAGCGAGCAGGCGGTTCACGCGTGAAAAATACTCGGACAGGTGCTGCACGCCCACGTGCTCGAACATGCCGACACTGGTGATGCGGTCGAACTGGCCGTCGACGTCGCGGTAGTCCTGCAGGAGGATCTCGATTTGCCCCTGCAGGCCGGCGCGTTCGACCCGCTCGCGCGCCAACGCAGCCTGGTTCTCGGACAGCGTGACGCCGACGCAACGCGCTCCAAAATGCTGTGCGGCGCGCAGCACCAGCGCGCCCCAGCCGCAGCCGATATCGAGTAGCGCCTGGCCGGGCCGCAGGTCGATCTTGCGCAGGATGTGGTCGATCTTCTTCTGCTGCGCCGTGGCGAGATCTTCGTCGCCGTTCTCGAAATAGGCGCAGGAATACACCATGCCCGGGTCGAGCCAGGCGGCGTAGAAATCGTTGGAGACGTCGTAGTGGTAGCGGATCGCCTCGGCGTCGGTGTGGCGCGTGTGCGGCGCGGCGCGGCGCAGCACCTCGCCCAGGCGGCTGCGCCCCTTGTCGAGGCTTGCGGCGAGGGCATTGCCGACGCTGATGATGTCGGCGGCGCGCCCCTTGATGTCGATCTCGCCCTCGACGTAGGCCTTGCCGAGGTTGTACAGCGAGGGAGAGCGCAGGTAGCGCAGGGCGGAGCGGTCGGGGACGCGGATGGTCACGCGCGGCGACTCGGACGAAAACTCGAGTTGCCGCCCGTCCCAGAGTTCGACCCGCAAGGGCAGGGAAAGCTTGTCACGCAGGCCTTCGCGCCAGGCCGACAGCATCATCTGTTCGAACACGCTCACCTCCGGCATCGCCGGCCGGCGTGCGCCAGCGAGGCGCCGCGGCCGCTCAGGGTTGCAGGCGCAGGCGCGTCCAGCTGCCGTCTTCCTGCCGCTCGTAGACGATGCGGTCGTGGAAGCGGGAGCGGCGCCCCTGCCAGAATTCCAGGCGTTCGGGCACGAGGCGGAAACCGCCCCAGTTATCCGGTCGCGCTGGATTGTCACCGGCCTGCCGTGCCACGGCTTCGTAATTCTGTTCCAGCTCGGCACGGCTGCCGATGGGAGCGCTCTGGTGCGAGGCGATGGCCGAAAGCCGGCTCTTCAGTGGCCGGCTGCGGAAATACCGGTCGCTTTCCTCGCTCGCGGTGCGCTCAACTCTTCCTTCGATGCGAACCTGGCGTTCGAGTTCGCTCCAAAAGAATAACAGAGCAGCATATTGATTATCCTCTAACTCTTGGCCTTTGCGGCTGTCGTAGTTGGTGTACCAGGTGAATCCGCGTTCGTCGAACTGCTTGACCAGCACGATGCGCGAGCTGGGGCGGCCGTTGGCGGCCACCGTGGCCACCGACATGGCGTTCGGCTCGTTCACCTCGGCCTTGAGCGCCTGCTCGAACCACTGCGTGAACTGCAGCATCGGGTCGTCCATCACGTCGGTCTCGTTCAGGCTGGCCTGCCCGTAGTCCTTGCGCAGGTCGGCCACCGCCTGGCCGATCGCCGCTGGCGCCGGCTCGGCGCCGATGCCGCGGCGGCGCTGCATGGCCTGGCCCAGCTGCGCCATCTGTTCCGGACTGAACAGGCGCAGCGCCATCGGCGCCATCGTGCCTTCCTCGCGCTCCATGTGGGACAAGTAGCGCTGGCTGAAGCGCTGCACCGCGCTGGCCGACAGCACCGCCGACTGGCCTTCTGCAATCGCTGTCAATTGTTCATGCAAGTCCTGCCACAGTGCGTCCATGTCCTTGTGGTCCTGCAGGATCACCGGCGCCAGCGCCTGCAGCGTGGCCGCGTCCTCGCCCTGGGCAACGGCGCGCAGCATCGGGATCAGGTCCTGTTCCTCGTCGTCGTGGTGCAGGTGGGCCGCCTTCTCGAAGTAGTTCAGGACCGCGCGCGCGGCCTGGCGCGCCTGCTCGTCGGCGCCGAATTCCGGCAGGTGGGCGAGCAGCTTGTCGAGGGTCGCCAGCTGCTTGCGGATGCGTCCGTGGCAGTGCTTGAGGACGGCGATCGGCTGGTCGAAATCGGGGGCGGTGTCGTGGAGGAGTTGAGTCATTGGCGTTTTGTTGACACACGAGAAGAATTTGATTGACGAGAAGTTATTTTAGTGCAGTTACGAAACGAAGGTCCGTTAAAATGGCGGGATGAACCTGATCGATACCCCATCCTTTGCAAGCACCCTGGACGATGAAGTCGACTTTGCGCGCCGCTTTGGCGGGATCGCGCGCCTCTATGGCGAGCGTGCTCTTGAACGCTTCCGTGCGGCGCACGTTTGCGTGATCGGTGTCGGCGGCGTCGGTTCCTGGATCGTCGAGGCGCTGGCGCGCAGCGCCGTGGGCCACCTGACCCTGATCGACCTCGACAATGTGGCCGAATCGAACATCAACCGCCAGCTGCAGGCGCTCACCTCGACCATCGGCATGGCGAAGATCGAGGCGCTGAAGGAACGCATCGCGCAGATCAACCCGTTTTGCAAGGTGACCCTGGTCGAGGACTTCATCGACCCGGAGAACCTCGAGTCCATGATTGCGGGTAAAGGTTTCGACTACGTGGTCGACGCCATCGATGGTGTCAAGTCGAAGGCGGCCCTGATCGCCTACTGCAGCGCCAACAAGCTGCCGCTGGTCGTCATCGGCGGCGCAGGCGGCCAGACGGATCCGACCAAAATCGAGGTGCGCGACCTGGCCCGTACCGAGCAGGAACCGCTGCTGAAAAAAGTGCGCAAGATCCTGCGCGCACAGTACGGTTTCGCCAAGGGCGAAAAGAACAAGTACCACATCGACGCCGTGTTCTCGATGGAGCCGCTGCGCTACCCGGAAAGCGGCGATGCCTGCGCGGTCGACCCGAACAGCATTACCGGCCTGAATTGCGCCGGCTTCGGTTCGAGCATGGTCGTTACCGCCAGCTTCGGCATGGTGGCGGCCGGCCACCTGCTGCGCAAGCTGGCCGACGCGGCCAATGCGGCGGCGGTGGAACCCGTGGTCAAAGCGGAAACTGTGCAAGCGGAAGAGGCCTTGCTATCATAGGATCAGTTATTGATCACTTTGATGGAAGAGCCCACATGATCCGTCGTACCGTATTCGCCGCGCTGATGCTGGCTGCAGTTATTGCACCTTCTGCCGCATCCGCCCAGGACACCGCCCAGCAGCAGGACGCGTCCAAGCCCACCACCCAGCCCGCGCCGGAGCAGCAGAACGTGCCACAGGCGACCCAGCCGCAGGCCGAACCGGCCGTTCCGGCCGTGCCGACGCCGCAAGTCGAGATCATCGACCGCGTGGTCGGCAAGGGCAAGGAAGCCACTGTCGGCAGCACCGTCTACGTCCACTACACCGGCTGGCTGCACAAGCCACTGGCGCCCAAGCAGCGCGGCAAGAAATTCGATTCCTCGGTCGACCGCGGCGAGCCGCTCGACTTCCAGCTGGGCGCGGGCCGCGTCATCAAGGGCTGGGACCAGGGCGTGGCCGGCATGAAGGTGGGCGGCAAGCGCACCCTGATCATCCCGAGCGCGCTGGCCTACGGCAAGCGCGGCGCTCCCGGCGGTATGATTCCGCCCGACGCCGACCTGATCTTCGACGTGGAACTGGTGAACGTCAAGTAAGTCAAAGCCAAGCAGGGGCGGGCAGAGCCCGCCTCCTAAACTGTGGGAGAGCGGCATGCGCATCGCGAACGACGTTACTGAACTCATCGGCAACACTCCACTCGTACGAATCCGCAGGCTCGCCCCGAACGCCGGGGCCGAGATCCTCGGCAAGCTCGAGTACCACAACCCCGCGCACAGCGTGAAGGACCGCATCGGCCTGGCCATGATCGAGGCTGCCGAGCGGGCCGGGCTGATCAAGCCGGACACCATCATCGTCGAACCCACCAGCGGCAACACCGGCATCGCACTGGCCATGGTGTGCGCCGCGCGCGCCTACCGCTGCAGGCTGGTGATGCCCGAAACCATGAGCAACGAGCGCCGCATGCTGCTGCGCGCCTACGGCGCCGAGCTGGTGCTCACGCCCGGCAGCGAAGGCATGCTGGGAGCGATCCGCCGCGCCGAGGAGCTGGTGGCGTCGGACCCGAACTGCTTCATGCCGCAGCAGTTCAATAATCCGGCCAACCCGGAAATCCACCGCAACACCACCGCCGAGGAAATCTGGCGCGACACTGACGGCAAGGTCGACATCCTGGTGGCCGGCGTCGGCACCGGCGGCACCATCACCGGCGTGAGCGACGTGATCAAGGCGCGCAAACCCGGCTTCAAGGCGATCGCCGTGGAACCGGAAGCCTCGCCGATGCTGTCGAAAGGCACCAAGGGCCCGCACCCGATCCAGGGCATCGGTGCCGGCTTCGTGCCGGCAGTACTCAATACCAGCGCCTACGACGAAGTCATCACCGTGAAGAACGAGGATGCCTTCGAGACGGCGCGCGCCGCGGCGCGCGAGGAAGGCCTGCTGGTCGGAATTTCGTCGGGCGCGGCGCTGTGGGCCGCGATCCAGGTGGCGCGGCGGCCGGAGAATGCGGGGAAGATGATCGTGACGATCATTCCGTCGTTTGGGGAGCGGTATTTGAGTACAGCGCTGTACGCCAATTTGGCGGGCTAAACGCTTCTGTTCTCACTGCTCATCGGAATTGGGTCCCGGCCTTCGCCGGGACGACGTGCGGATGGTGCGGGCGGAACGATGGCGCTACTTCTATTCACCTGCTCTTAAAACCGTCGTTCCGGCGAAGGCCGGAACCCAAGTTCGTAGCGTCCCTTCTGCTCCAAACGCACTCAGTGCGCATGCGCATGATGGTGGTCGTGATCATGATCATGATCATGATCGTGGTCGTGCTGTCCCTCCAGCGCGCAATCATGATGCGTCGTGCCTTCCTCCACCTGCAGCGTGCAGTGGTGGATGCCGAAATCGCTGCGCAGCTTCGCCACCATTTCGTCCAGCACCCGGTCGCCCGGATACCCGCCCGGCATCACCACGTGCGCCGTCAGCGCGTTCTCGGTGGTGCTCATCGCCCAGATGTGCAGGTCGTGCACTTCCTTTACGCCCGGCTGGCCGGCCAGGTAGCCCCGCACCGCGCCCGCATCCACGCTGGGCGGCACCGCCGCCATCGACATCTGCACCGACTCGCGCAGCAGCGACCAGGTGCCGAGCACGATCACGACCACGATCGCCAGGCTCACCGCCGGGTCGATCCAGGTCCAGCCGGTACTCATGATGACCAGGCCCGAGATCACCACGCCCAGCGACAGCGCTGCGTCGGCCGCCATGTGCAGGTAGGCGCCGCGCACGTTCAGGTCGCCCTTGCTGCCGGCCATGAACAGCCAGGCCGAGAAGCCGTTGATCGCCACGCCGATCGCCGCGACGATCGACACCGTCATGCCCTGCACCGGGGCCGGCTCGGCGAAGCGCTGCACCGCTTCCAGCGCGATGGCGCCGCAAGCGACCATCAGGAGCAGGCCGTTGCCCAGCGCCGCCAGGATCGACGAGCCGCGCAGGCCGTAGGTATAGCGGCCCTTCGGCGCGCTCTTGGCCAGCACCGCGGCGCCCCAGGCCAGCACCAGGCCCAGCACGTCGGACAGGTTATGGCCCGCGTCCGCCATCAGCGCGGTGGAGTGGGCGATGAAGCCGTAGATGAATTCGATGGCCACGAACAGCGTGTTGACGCCGATCGCCAGCGCAAAGGCGCGGCCGTGGCCGGCCGGGTCCGGCATGTGGTGATGGTGGTGGCCGAAGCCGTGGTGGTGGTCGTGACCGTGGTGATCGTGGTCGTGCTTGTGCGTGTTACTCATGCGTCCATTCCGGTTGCTGGTTCGGCGATGTGCTCGAACATGTTGGCGAGCAGGCTGCTGATGTGGGCATCGGCAGCCGAATAAAAGACCTGCTTGCCCTGGCGCTCGGCCTTGACGATGCGGGCCGCGCGCAGCAGGCGCAGGTGGTGGCTGACCAGCGAACTGGACAACTCGAGGGAAGCGGCGATGTCGCCCACCGCGGTCGGCTGCGCCAGGCAGGCCAGCACGATGCGCAGGCGGGTGGCGTCGCCGAGCAGGTGGAATAGGTCGGCCAGTTCCTCGACGGCGCCGGCCGCGTATCCGAATTCGGTAGCTGTTGTCATATTCAATATATGAAGATTTGTTCACATGTTACGTGAGCTCGCCGCGCCTGGCAAGTAGGCCTGCGCTCATGCGTTACCAAGCGCTGCGATCTTTTCGCGCACAAAACCGGTCAATGCCCTTGCAGCCGGCGAGGGGCTGGCGCGGTGTGGATAGACCACCCGCAGGGGCCAATCCTCGCCCAGCAGATGGGGAAACAGATTGACCAGCCTGCCATTTGCCAGCTCGGCATGGACGTCGAGCCGCGATTTATACGCGATGCCGGCCCCGGCCACTGCCCATGCATGAATCAAGGCGCCATCGTCACTCGAGCGGTTGCCGTGCACCTTGACCTGCACCGCGCGGCGCCGGTCGGTCAGGCGCCAGGTATTGAAGCCGCCGGCATCCAGGCCATGGATCAGGCAATTGTGATCCGCCAGATCCTCGATACGGCCCGGCAGCCCGTGCCGTGCCAGATAGCTTGGGGACGCCACGATGACGCGCCGGTTTGCTCCGAGCGTCTGGCTGATATACGAGGAATCGCGCAAGCGCCCATACCGGAACGTCATGTCGAATGGTTCCTGGAAGATGTCGACAAACCGGTCGACGCACTGCAAATGCACCCGCAGCTCGGGATGGCGCTCCTGGAACTCGTCCAGCCAGGGCTGCAGGACATGGCGCCCGACGTCGGACGGCGCCGAGATGCGCAGCAGTCCCGATATGTTTTGCGCTCCCTCCCTGAGCAGGACGATCCCGCGATCGAGCGTGTCGACCGCGTCCCGTGCATAGCGCAGGAAGCTCTCGCCCTGCGGAGTCAGGCGCATGCTCCGGGTCGAGCGCTCGAACAGGCGGCATTCCAGCGTCCGTTCCAGCCGCTTGATGCTGGCGCTGGCCGTCGCCACCAGCAGGCCAAGGTTCTGCGCCGCCTTGGTCAGGCTTCCTAGTTGTGCCGTTTGAATGAACAGCTGAAGTTCGGCCAGGTGGAACATGATCAAATCCTGTTTGAAAGTAATTCAAATTCCCATGCCTGTATTCTGCCGAAGAGCGCCCCGATAATGCAAACACTTCGAACGCTGTCCACATCAAGGTGATCTCATGAAAGCAGTTGGCCTGACGCGGTACCTCCCATTGGAACTGCCCGATTCATTGCAGGACTTCGACGTCCCGGTTCCCGCCATCGGGGAAAGGGACGTGCTGGTCGCCGTCAAGGCGGTGGCAGTCAATCCCCTGGACAACCGGGTGCGCAAGCCGAAGGACAAGATCGAGAGCACGCCGCGTATTCTCGGCTGGGATGTCGCGGGAACCGTGGTGGAGGTCGGCGCTGCCGTCACCCGCGTCAAGCAGGGCGACAAGGTGTATTACGCAGGTGACCTGGGACGTCCCGGCGGCTACAGCGAGTTCCATGCGGTCGACGAGCGCATTGTCGCCCACATGCCTGCAAGCCTCGATTTCGAATCCGCAGCCGGCCTGCCCTTGAGCGCACTCACGGCATGGGAGGCGCTGTTCGACCGGCTCGCGATCGCGCCGCACCAGGAGGCGGATCGCGAACGCAAGTCGATCCTGATCATCGGCGCAGCCGGCGGTGTCGGCTCGATGGCGGTGCAGCTTGCTGCCCGATATGCCGGCCTGCAGGTCATCGCCACGGCCTCGCGACCGCAGTCCGAAGCCTGGGTGCGGGAGTTGGGCGCGTCCCACGTGGTCAATCATTTCGGCGATATCCCGGCCCAGATCAGGGAGCTCGAAGTGGGGCCCATCGACTATGTGCTGCTGCTGGGCGACACCGCGGCCTACTTCCAGGTCGCGGCCGAGGTGGTGGCGCCGCAAGGCAAGATATGCGCGGCTGTCGAAGCGTCGGCGCCGGTCGACTTGAATCTGTTGTGGGACAAGAGCATCACCCTGGTGTGGGAGATGGTGTTTACCCGCACTGATTACCAGACTGCGGACATGGAGCGGCAGGGCCACATCCTGGCGCAGCTTGCGGACCTGATCGATGCCGGCGTGCTGCGCACGACAGTGGCCAAGGTACTCCAGCCCATCAACAGCACCAACGTGCATCATGCGCTGGCGACGCTGCGGCAAGGCCACGTGTCGGGAAAGATCGTCCTGAGCGGTTTCGACGGATGAGCCAGGCGAGCGCGCTGCTGGCCACCCTGGCCGGCATCTACCTGGCCGCCTGTATCAGCCCTGGCCCCAACTGGTTCCTGATCGGCGAACTGGCGGTGTCGCAGCGGCGCCGCGAAGCGGTCCAGGTCGCGCTTGGCATTGCTGCCGGCTCGACCACTTGGGCAACCCTGAGCATCACGGGCGTGGCCACGGTCCTGGCCCGGTATCCGGAATTCGGCTTCGCCTGGCGCGCGCTTGGGGCCGCCTACCTGATGTGGTGTGGAATGTCGATGTTACGGCGCGCAGGCGTCCCGTCCTTCGGTCCGGCGGCAGGGAGGGAATCGGCGTCGGGGATGCATCGACATCCCTTCCGCACCGGCTTGTCAGCAAGCCTTTCCAATCCCAAGGCTGGCTTGTTCTGGACGGGCGTCTTCGCCGCCAACGTTCCGGGTCAAGCACCCGTTTGGCTCGCCGTCGGGATCGTCGCCATGATTGCCGCGATGTCCAGTATCTTCCACGTCGGCCTGGCCCGGATGTTCCAGGCTGAAGCCTTGCAGGCAGGCTACCACCGGTATGGCGCCTGGATCCGGAGCTTCTCAGGGATGTTCCTGACGATGATCGGATTCAGGCTGATTCTGCTTCCATGAATCTTCAAGGGCGTGGGGGCGGCAGCTGGCCGTCGCTGTCGCGCACTTCCGCCGCGCCCAGCCCGAGCGGCTGCAGCTGCGGCAGGATGCGCTTGCGGTCGCCGACCGCGACCACCACCATCTTTTCCGGCGCCAGGTGTTTGCGCGCTGCTTCCTGCACCTGGGCAGCCGTCACGCTGGAAAGCTGGGCGGGCAGACGCGCGTAGTAATCGAGCGGCAAGCCGTAGACGAAGCTCTCGGCCAGGCTGGCGCCGATGTCGGCATTGGTCTCGAACTGTCCCGGCAAGGACAGCACCTGGGCGTCGCGCGCCGCATTCAGTTCGGCGGCGCTGAGCGGCGCGTTGCGCATCGCATTCACTTCCTTGAAGATCTCGCGCACCGAGGCGCCGGTGGCATCCTGCTGCACGCTGCCGGCGATGATGAAGGGACCCGGCGTGCGGTCGTAGCGGAAGTGCGAGTAGATGCCGTAGGTATAGCCCTCGGTCTCGCGCAGGTTGTTGTTGAGGCGGCTGGAGAACATGCCGCCCAGCGCGCCGTTCATCACCTGCAGCGCCGCGAAGTCGGCGTTGTCGCGCGCGACGCCAATGCTGCCGACCCGCAGCGCGGTCTGCACCGCGCCGGGCTGGTCGACCAGGACCAGGCGCGCGCGCGTTCCCGCCGGGTCGCCCGGGGTCCCGGCCGGCGCCTCGCCGCGCGCCCAGCTGGAAAAGCGCGCTTCCACCAGCGCCTTCAGCTCGGTGCGCGCGATGTCGCCCGAGACCACCAGCGCCGCGTTCTCCGGCACGTAGTGGCGCCGCCAGAACGCGACCAGGTCGTCGCGCGTGACGGCGCGGATCGCCGGTTCGGTGCCGAGTTGGCCATAGCCCTTCGGGTGCTCGCTGCCGTACAGGGCGCCCAGCGCCGTCACCGCGGCGACAGCTTCTGCGTCGTCACGCTGCTGGATCAGGTCGCCGATGCGGTCGGCGCGCTGGCGCTCGACTTCGGCGATGGGGAAGGCGGGACGCTGCACGATGTCGGCCAGGATGTCGAGCGCCGGGGCAAAGCTCGAGCGCAACGACAGCAGCGACACGGTGGAGGCGTCGGCGCCGCTGCCGGTGTCGAGGAAAGCGCCCAGCTGCGCGATCTCGTCGGCGATCTGCGGCGCGCTGCGGGTGGCCGTGCCTTCTTCCAGCATCTGGGCGGTGAAACCAGCCAGGCCGGGCAGCCCGTCCGGGTTGGCGGCGCTGCCGCTGCGCACCACCAGCTCGGCCGACACCAGTGGCAGGCCCGGCTTGTAGTGGTGGATCACGGTCAGGCCGTTGGCCAGCTTGAAGGCTTCGCCCTGCGGCAGCGTGAAGCGCGGCGCGGGCCCGGGCTTGGGCTGCTGCGCGCGCCAGGGTTCGGGGGCATTGATCGCATCGATGGCGTCCGGCTTGGCTGCGGCCTTCGCCGGGCTTTTCGCCTTGGCCAAGCGCGGATCGGTGATGACCGGCTTGCCCGGCAGGCCGGTAACGACGGCGCGCGCCTGCTTGGCCAGGTAGGTGCGCACCGCGCGCTGCACGTCGGCCGGGGTGATGCGGCGCAGGCTCTCGATGTCCTTGGCGAGGTAACCGGGGTCGCCCGTGTACTGGTTGTAGTGGTTGAGCTGGTCCGCGAGGCCGTCGCCGCCCAGCTTTTCGATGGTGCTCAGGAGCGCCGTCTCGAGGCTGTTGCGGGCGCGCTCGACTTCGCGCTGCGAGGGGCCGTGCTCGCGCAGCGCGGCGAGTTCCGCGTCGATCGCCGCTTCGATCGCGCGCGCTTCGATGCCTGGGCGCGCGGTGACGTCAATGACGAAGGTCGAGGTCAGGCCCTGGGAATTCTGGCTGGCGTCCACGTCCTGCGCGATCTGGCGCTCGTAGACCAGTTTCTTGTACAGGCGGCTGGACTTGCCGCCGCCGAGGATCTCCGCCGCCACCGCCAGTTCGGCGTCGCCGCTCTGGTAGGCCGGCGGCGTGAGCCAGCCCATGAACACGCGCGGCAGCTCCACGCGGTCGTACACGACCACCCGCCGCTCGCTGGTGATCGGCGGCGTCACCACGGCCGGACGGGCCACGGGCGCGCTGCGCCGGAAGCTGCCGAAGTAGCGCTCGACCAGGGCGCGGGTCTTGGCCTTGTCGATGTCGCCGGCGATGACGATGCTGGCATTGTTCGGGCCGTAGTAGCTGGCGAAGAACTGGCGCACGTCCTCCAGCTTCGCGTTCTGGATGTCGGTGTGCGAACCGATGATCGAGGCGTAGTAGGGATGACCCTTCGGGAACAGCGCATGGGCCAGCGCCTCGTGCACCAGCCCGTAAGGCTCCTCTTCGACCGTCTGGCGGCGCTCGTTGCGCACCACGTCCTGCTGGTTGCGCAGCGCCTTGTGGTCGATCACGTCGAGCAGGTAGCCCATGCGGTCGGCGTGCACCCACAGCGCCAGCTCCAGCTGGTTCGAGGGCACGGTGTCGTAGTAGCTGGTCTGGTCGTAGCCGGTGCCGCCGTTGCTGTCGGTGGCGCCGGCGCCTTCCAGCAGGCGGTCGGCCATGCCGCGCGGGATGTGGCGGGTCTGCGCGAACATCAGGTGCTCGAACAGGTGGGCGAAGCCGGTCAGTCCCGGCGCCTCGTTGGCGGGGCCGACGTGGTACCAGATGTTGACGGCCACGATCGGCAGGCGCCGGTCTTCGACCAGGATCAGCTGCAGGCCGTTGGCCAGGGTGGTTTTTTCGAAAGCGACGGCGGGCAGCGGAGCCGGCGCGGGTTCGGCGCCGGCCGTTGGGGTAAAGGTTGTCAGCATCAATATTGGAAAGAGCAGCCAGGAGAATTTCATCTCGTGCTCCGGTCAGTGGCAGGTGGCACGTCCATGGTCGAGTGTGGCGCCGGCCGGCACGCGACCTGGGTCGGCCGGCAGGAAGCGCCACTCGTAACTACCGTCCAGCAGGCGCAGCGCGAGGACGCCATCATAACTGGCTTCGCGCACTTCGCTGTGCGCGGTGAGCTGGAGGAAGGGCGTGGCATAGGCGCCGCCGGTGCCGACCACGAACTGGCGCAGCCCGCGCGCAGGGTCCAGCTGCCCGGCGGCATCCTGCGGCGCGAAGCGTTCGTAGTCGTGGTCGTGGCCCGACAGGACCAGCTCGGCGCCGGCCGCGTGCAGCAGCGCAAAGGCGTCGCGCATGCGGCCCGGACCGAGGTGTCCGCCCGAGCTGTACAGCGGGTGGTGCCAGAAGGCGAGGGTGCAGGTGGCGCTCTGGCGCGCCAGTTCCGCGCGCAGCCAGCGGATCTGGGCGGCGTGCGCAGCCCCCGCCAGGTTGCTGTCGAGCGAAATCACCAGCCAGCTGCCCAGCCGCAGGCTGTAATAGCCTTTGCCGGCGCGCTCGCCGAAATAGGCGAAATAAGGCCGGGCTCCCGGCGTCTGGTACTCATGGTTGCCGGGCGTGGGCCAGGTGCGCTCGCGGAAGCGCCCCCAGGTCGGGCCGTAGCAGCGCGCGAATTCCGCCGCCGCGCCCCTGGGGTAGGTGTGGTCGCCCAGGCTCAGGACGGCGGATTGCGGGTCGGCGCGCAGCAGCCCTTCCACCAGGGTGGCGGTGGCGGCCGCGCCCGACCAGCGCGGGTCGGGATGCTTGCAGCGTGCGATGTCGCCGGCCGCGTAGACCGTATAGGCGGCGCCCAGGGCCGGTCCAGCCGCTGCAAGCAGCGCCAGGCCGGCCAGCAGGGGCTGCCCCAATCGGATCATGGCCAGGTCCCGGGTCTTATTCGATCATCCGCAGCAGGCCCCGCAGCGCATGCGCCACGGTCTGCTCGCGCACCGCCTGGCGGTCGCCCTGGAACACCAGGCGCTCGGTATAGGTCGTGTCGCCGCGCGACCAGCCGAAGCAGACCGTGCCCACCGGTTTGCCCGGCACCGCGCCGGTCGGGCCGGCGATACCAGTGGTGGACACCGCGACGTCGGCGGTGCTGTTCGACAGGGCCCCCTCGGTCATCTTGCCGGCCACTTCCTCGCTCACTGAGCCGAACTGCGCGATGAGCGCGGCCGGCACCTCCAGCAGCTCGGTCTTGGAATTGTTGGAATAGGTGACGAAGCCGCAGTCGAACCAGCCGGTGGAACCCGGGATTTCGGTGATCGCCTGGGACACGCCGCCCCCGGTGCAGGACTCGGCGGTGGCCAGCACCAGGCGCTTGGCCTCGAGCGCCCGGCCAACTTTGGTAGCAAGATCTAGGATATCGTTCGTCACGTGAGGCTCCTTTGGGTGCGTGGGCGATGCCGTGATGCCCTGATGCGGATGTGGCGCACACGGGCGTGTGGTTCATTCTAGCGCGGTCCGTGCCGCGCTGACACAGAAGCGCGCAGGAAAAGCACCGTGGTGAACACGGCGAGCTACCCGCCAGGCATGAATTTGAATCGTAAATAGTTCCGTGCGACATGACACGAAACGGTCGGCTATGCTGTCAGCGCCGCCCACCGGGCCGGCGACTTCTTTTCCGTTTTCCGTAGGACCCTGGATGCCGCTCGAACGACATGCGCGTGACCGGATGGGGCCGGCGCAGGCGGGCGGCGCCGCCGCCGTCCGCCCTGCGTCCCCGCCGATGGGCCGGCATTTCCACGCTGGCGGCGTCCGCTCGCCCGGCCGGCCCGCGCTGGAGAGCGCATGAGCCAGCGCCGTTCCATCCGTAGCAAGCTGGTGCGGGCCGTAATGACCACCACGCTGGTCGCCCTGCTGGTATCGATTGCGATCATCATTGTCTACGACCTGCGCAGCTACCAGCGCAGCCTGCTGAACGACCTCGCCACCCAGGCCGAGCTGGTCGGCCACATGAGCTCGGCTGCGCTCAGCTTCGACGACCCGCGCCTGGCCAACGAGAACCTGGCGTTGCTGCGCACCCGTCCGCAGGTGCGCGCCGCCGCCATCTACGATGCCAACGGCGACCTGTTCGCCTCCTACCAGTCGCCAGGCGAGACGCGCGCGCTGCCCGCCGCGCTGTCCGGCGCGCCGTCGAGCGAGGGCGAGGACCTGGTGATCCACCAGCGCATCGTCGAGAACGGCGACACGCTCGGCACCGTCTACCTGCGCGCCGAAAACCGGCTGGTGCAGCGCACCCTCGACTACCTCAGCATCGCACTGGGGGTGACACTGTTCGCGATGGGGGTGGCCTACCTGCTGATGCGCCGCATGGGCCACGTGGTGACGGCGCCGATCGTCGCCATCACCGAGATCGCGCGCGACGTCGTCGCCACCCGCGACTACTCGCGCCGCGCGCCGCGCATCAGCAACGACGAAGCGGGGGAGCTGGTCGATTCCTTCAACGCCATGCTGACCGAGATCGAAGTCCGCACGCGCGAGCTGGAAACCTCGAGCAGCGAGATCGCACGCGAGGCGGCCGAGCGCTCGCGCGCCCAGCAGGAAGTGATGCGCCTGAACGAGCAACTGGAGCAGCGCGTGGACGAGCGCACCCTGCAGCTGGCGCTGGCCAATGCCGAACTGGCGAATGCGATCGAAGAGGCGCGCAGCGCCAACCAGGCCAAGTCGGCCTTCCTGTCCTCGATGAGCCACGAGCTGCGCACGCCGCTCAACGCAATCCTGGGTTTTGCCCAGATCCTGACGTCCGATTCGCTGCCCTCGACGCTCGAACAGAAGAAGGAGTTCGCCAGCCATATATTGAAGAGCGGCCGCCACCTGCTTACCCTGATCAACGAGATCCTCGACCTGGCCAAGGTGGAGTCGGGTACGGTGACGCTGTCGATGGAGCCGGTGGCGCTCAGCGACACGCTGGCGGAGACGCGCACCATGGTCGAGCCGATTGCCGCCGCGCGCGGTGTGCGCGTGCTGTTCCCCGACACGCCGGGTGCGGTGGTGCTGGCCGACCGCACGCGCCTGAAACAGGTGCTGCTCAACCTGCTGTCGAACGCGGTGAAGTACAACCGCGAGTCGGGCGCCGTGGTGGTCACCTGCGAACAGGTGGCCGCAAACCGGCTGCGCCTGTCGGTGCAGGACACCGGTGCGGGCCTGGACGCCGAACAGGTCGCGAGCCTGTTCCAGCCCTTCAACCGCCTGGGCCAGGAGGGCGGCAGCCAGGAGGGCACCGGCATCGGCCTGGTGGTGACCAAGCGCCTGGTCGAACTGATGGGCGGCAACATCGGCGTCACTAGCAGCCCGGGGGTGGGCAGCGTGTTCTGGATCGAGCTGGCCACCACCGCGCCGCTGGCCGCGCCAAGCGCCGAGGGTGTGGCGAGCGAAACGCCCGACGTGCAGACCGTGCCCGATGAAGGCGAGCCCCACCTGATCCTGTATGTCGAGGACAACCCGGCCAACCTGCGCCTGGTGGAAGAGATCGTGCGCTTCCGTTCCGACCTGCGCCTGCTGTCGGCGCTGGACGGCCACATCGGCCTGTCGCTGGCGCGCGCGCACCAGCCGGAGCTCATCCTGATGGACCTGAACCTGCCGGGCATGAGCGGCATCGAGGTGCTCAAGCAGCTGCGCGCCGACCCGCTCACATCGGGCATTCCGGTCATCGCCCTGACCGCCAACGCCATGCCGCGCGACATCGAGCGCGGCATGGCTGCGGGTTTCACCCGTTACCTGACCAAACCGATCGACATCGACAAGTTCACCGATGCGATCAACAGTACGCTGGCGCAGCGCCGTCCCGGGGACGACGCGCCGGCCGAAAGGAAGGCCGAATGATTTCATTGAACGACATCCGCCGCGCGCGCATCCTCGTCGTGGACGACGAACCCGTCAACGTCCAGCTGCTCGAATACCTCCTGAAGACCACGGGGTACGAGAACGTCTCGGCGACCTACGACCCGCGCCAGGTGGTGTCGATGCACCTGAAGCACCGCTACGACCTGATCATCCTCGACCTGCACATGCCGGGCATGGACGGCTTCGACGTGATGGAGGCGCTGAAACCCCTGGAAAGCGATTCCTGGCTGCCGGTGCTGGTGGTGACGGCCGAGCCGGACAAGAAGCTGGCGGCGCTGGAAGCCGGGGCGCGCGACTTCATCGGCAAGCCTTTCGACACGGTCGAGGTGATGACGCGCATCCGAAACCTGCTGGAAGTGCGCCTGCTGCACCGCGAATCGCAGGACTACGGCGTGCAGCTCGAGCGCGAGGTGCGCGAACGCACCGCCGAGCTGGCGCGTTTCCGCGGCGCGATGGATGCGACACCGGATGCGATCTTCCTGATCGATACCGCCAGCATGGCGATGGTCGACGTTTCGGACGGGGCCTGCCGCATGCTCGGCTTCTCGCGCGACGCGCTGCTGCGCATCGACCCGGTGGCCCTGGGCCTGGCCACGCGCGAACTGCTGGAGCGCCACCTGGCCGCCGACCTGCCGGCGCGTCCTCCCAGGAAGGAAGGGGCGGACGAACAGCGAGACGGCAAGGTGGAGTTCGGCGCGCTGCCGGGCGACATCGTCGAGACCGAGTTGCTGCGTGCCGGCGGCGCGGGCGCGGTGCCGGTCGAGATCAGCTGGAAGCTGCAGGACCTGGGCAAGAGCCGCATGCTGATCGCGGTGGCGCGCGACATCAGCGAACGCCTGCACGCGCAGGAGCGGATGCGCCACATGGCCAGCTACGACGCGCTCACCGGCCTGCCGAACCGCACCCTGTTCTTCCAGAACCTGCGCGAAGCCATCGAGCTGGCGCGCGACAAGAACTGGCGCGTGGCGGTGCTGTGCATCACGCTCGACCGCTTCAAGATCATCAACGATTCGCTCGGCACCGCGCGCGGCGACGAGCTGCTGGGCCAGTTCAGCACGCGCCTGGTGCGGGTGGTGCGCCTGCGCGATACGGTCGGACGCCTGGGCGGCGACGAGTTCGCGCTGTTCCTGACCATGACGCGCGACCAGCAGGAAGCGGTGAGCGTGGCCAACGAGATCCGCGAAACCCTGCGCGCACCGTTCGACCTGCACGGCCAGCAGGCCGCGCTGACGGCCAGCATCGGCATCGCCATGTATCCGGAAGACGCGACCGAACCGGGCGCGCTGGTCAAATACGCCGACACCGCGATGGTGCGCGCCAAGGAAGCAGGGCGCGACGGCTACCGCTTCTTCACCGCCGGCATGAACGTGCAGGTGCTGGCGCGCCTGGACCTCGAGCTGGCGCTGCGCGGCGCGCTCGAAGGCAACCAGTTCGTGCTGTACTACCAGCCCAAGCTGGAACTGAACACCGGGCGCATCTCGGGCGTGGAGGCGCTGCTGCGCTGGAACCGTCCGGGCTTCGGGCTGGTCTACCCGGCCGAGTTCGTGCCCATCATGGAAGAGACCGGGCTGGTGGTGCGGGTGGGCGAGTGGATCGTCGACGAAGCCTGCCGCCAGATCGCGGCCTGGAATGCGGGCGGCGTGCGCGACGTGCGAGTGGCGGTGAACGTGTCGAGCCGCCAGTTCGTCGAAGGCGACCTGGAAGGCGTGATCCGCGCTTCGCTCGAGAAGCACGGCGTGGAGCCGGGCCTGCTGGAACTGGAGCTCACCGAGAGCGCGTTGATGTCGAACGCCGAGCACACCATCGAGGTGCTGGGGCGCCTGAAGGATCTCGGCATCCGCATCGCGATCGACGACTTCGGCACCGGCTATTCCTCGCTCGCCTACCTCAAGCGCTTCCCGATCGACAAGCTCAAGATCGACATCGCTTTTGTCCGCGACATCGTCACCACGCCGGACGACGCCGCGATCGCGCTGGCCATCATCAGCATGGCGCACAGCTTGCACATGCAGGTGATCGCGGAAGGGGTGGAGACGCGCGCACAGATGGCGTATTTGCGGCGCAACCGCTGCGACGAGATCCAGGGCTTCCACTTTTCGCGCGCCTTGCCCGCCGACGAACTGGCGCGGCTGGTCGAGGAGAACCGCGCCCAGCCCGACCAGCCGCCGGCCCATGACGACAAGGTGCAGACCCTGCTCATCGTGGACGACGACGTCAACGTCCTCACTTCGCTGCACCGCCTGTTCAGGCGCGACAACTACCGCGTGCTGACGGCGTCTTCGCCGGCCGAAGGCTTCGAGCTGCTGGCGCTGTACCGGGTGCAGGTAATCGTGTGCGACCAGCGCATGCCGGTGATGAGCGGGACGGAGTTCCTCAGCAAGGTCAAGGAGATGTATCCGGAAACGATCCGCATCATCCTGTCCGGCTACACGGGGGTGGAATCGGTGCTGGATTCGATCAACCGCGGGGCGATCTACCGCTTCTACACCAAGCCCTGGCATGACCTGCAGCTGCGCGAGAACATCCGGCTGGCGTTCCGGCATTACTGGCTGACGTATGGGCCCTACGACGACCGCAAGGCGCCGCGGGAAGAGGAGAGGTCAAGCGCCGCCTGAGCGCGTTCAGCTGAAGTGATCCCATCCGCTGAGCTTGAGGTCGAGCGGCGCGCCGTCCGTAGCAACGAACCTCAAACCCGGCTCGGCCTCGATCCGCCCGACCCGTGTCACGGTAGTGCCACTGACCCGCCCCGCCTCCAGTACCGCCTCGCGCTGCTCGATGGGCGCCGTGAAGCACAGCTCGTAATCGTCTCCGCCCGCCGCCGTGAACCGGCGCCGCAGGTCCAGCGCCTGCCGCGCCAGTACTGGCCCCGCCGGCAAGGCGTCGACATCCAGCGTCGCCCCGGCCTGCGAGGCCGCGAGGATATGCCCGAGATCTCCCACCAGCCCGTCCGAGATGTCGAGCGCCGCATGCGCCACTGGCTGCTGCGCCAGCGCCAGACCCAGTGCCACGCGCGGCGTGGGCATGTGCATGCGCAGCGCCGCCTGGGCATGGTCTGCATCATCCAGCGCCACTTCCTTCCAGTACCCGGCCAGCGCCAGGCGCGCATCGCCCAGCGTCCCCGAGATCCAGATGTCGTCTCCCACCCGCGCCGCGTCGCGCCGCAACGCGTGGCCTGGCGCCAGCTCGCCGAACACGGTGATGCAGATGTTGAGCGGCCCCTTGGTCGTGTCGCCGCCGATCAGTTCGCAGTCATGGGCGTCGGCCAGCGCGAACAGGCCGCGCGAAAATCCTTCCAGCCACACCGGATCGGCAGCCGGCAAGGCCAGCGCCAGGGTGAAGCCGAGCGGGCGCGCGCCCATCGCGGCCAGGTCCGACAGGTTCACGGCCAGGCTTTTATGGCCCAGCATGAAAGGGTCGGCGCCTTTGAAGAAATGGCGGTCCTCGACCAGCATGTCCGAAGAGATCGCCAGCTGGCGGCCGGACGCGGGAGTGATCAGCGCGCAGTCGTCGCCGATGCCGAGGTCGGCCCTGCCCGGACGCGCGCGCTGGAAGAACTGCTTGATGAGGTCGAATTCGGAAAGCATGGAGCGGATTGTACCGATTTATAAGCAATGCTAATGGATGAGCTTGACTTATTGGCAAGCCTTCTACATCAAATGGCTTCTTGTTGAAAATACGTAGCCTTTGTCAAAGCCCAGTCTGATAAAATTGGAGGTTCCCCTCTAGTTTCAGGAAGGCTGCCCGGCATGGACTCGTCATCGGACAAGAAAGAAGAATTGCGTCAACAACTGCGTGCAGCAGCACTCGAATATCACCAGATTCCCCGCCCCGGCAAGATCAGCGTGACCCCGACCAAGGGCCTGCTGAACCAGCGCGACCTGGCGCTGGCGTATTCGCCGGGCGTCGCCGCGCCTTGCGAAGAAATCGTCAAGGACCCGGCCAACTCGTACAAGTACACTGCGCGCGGCAACCTGGTCGCCGTAATCTCGAACGGCACCGCCGTCCTCGGCCTGGGCAACATCGGCCCGCTGGCTTCCAAGCCGGTCATGGAAGGCAAGGGCGTGCTGTTCAAGAAGTTCGCGGCGATCGACGTGTTCGACATCGAGATCAACGAGAACGACCCGGACAAACTGGTCGACATCATCGCTTCGCTCGAGCCGACCTTCGGCGGCATCAACCTGGAAGACATCAAGGCCCCGGAGTGCTTCTACATCGAGCGTAAACTGCGCGAGCGCATGAAGATCCCGGTCTTCCACGATGACCAGCACGGCACCGCGATCATCGTCGGCGCGGCCATCCTGAACGGCCTGAAAGTCGTCAACAAGGACATCAGGAACTGCAAGCTGGTGGTGTCCGGCGCCGGCGCGGCCGCGCTGGCCTGCCTCGACCTGATCGTCGACCTCGGCTTCCCGATCGAGAACATTTTCGTGACCGACCTGGCCGGCGTGGTGTACAAGGGCCGTACCGAGCTGATGGACCCGGACAAGGAGCGCTTCGCGCAAGAGACCGAACACCGCTCGCTGCGCGAGGTGATCCCGGGCGCCGACATCTTCCTCGGCCTGTCGGCCGGCGGCGTCCTGAAACAGGACATGGTCGCCACCATGGCGCCGAACCCGCTGATCCTGGCGCTGGCCAACCCGAACCCGGAAATCCTGCCGGAAGACGTCAAGGCGGTGCGCAGCGACGCCATCATCGCCACCGGCCGTTCGGACTACCCGAACCAGGTCAACAACGTGCTCTGTTTCCCGTACATGTTCCGCGGCGCGCTGGACTGCGGCGCGACCACCATCACCCGCGAAATGGAAATCGCGGTGGTGCATGCGATCGCCGACCTGGCCCACGCCGAACAGTCGGACATCGTGGCCTCGGCCTACGGCATCAACAACCTGTCCTTCGGCCCGGAATACCTGATCCCGATGCCTTTCGATCCGCGCCTGCTGACCCACATCGCTCCGGCGGTGGCCAAGGCGGCCCAGGACGGCGGCGTCGCCACCCGTCCGATCGAAGACCTGGCCGCCTACGCCGAGAGCCTGCAGCAGTTCGTGTACCGCAGCGGCACCTTCATGAAGCCCCTGTTCTCGGTGGCCAAGGCCGCGCCGATGGAAGCCAAGCGCATCGTCTACGCCGAAGGCGAGGACGAGCGCGTGCTGCGCGCGGTGCAGGTGGTGGTCGACGAGAAGCTGGCGCGTCCGATCCTGGTCGGCCGTCCGGCGGTGCTGGAAAAGCGCATCGAGAAGTTCGGCCTGCGCCTGAAACTGGGCCAGCACGTGGACGTGATCAACCCCGACTTCGACGAGCGCTACCGCGAATACTGGCAGGCTTACTACGAGCTGGGCATGCGCAAGGGCGTGACCGTCGACATGGCCAAGCTCGAAATGCGCCGCCGCCATACCCTGATCGGCGCCATGATGGTCAAGAAGGGCGATGCCGATGGCCTGATCTGCGGCACCTACGGCACCACCCAGATGCACCTGCACTACATCGACCAGGTGCTGGGCAAGCGCGCCGGTTCCAACGTGTACGCGGCGATGAACTTCCTGATCACCCAGGACCGCCAGCTGGCCATCGTCGACACCCACGTCAACGAGAACCCGAACGCCCAGGAACTGGCCGAGATCACCGTGATGGCGGCCGAAGAGATGGAGCGCTTCGGCCTGCTCCCGCGCGCGGCCCTGCTGTCGCACTCGAACTTCGGCACCTACAACAGCGAATCGGCGCGCAAGATGCGCGCGGTGCTGCCGCTGGTGCAGGCTGCCAAGCCCGGCCTGGAAATCGACGGCGAGATGCACGGCGACACCGCGATCGAAGCCAAGGTACGCATGAAGATCATGCCGCACTCGGCCCTGACCGGCGACGCCAACCTCCTGGTGATGCCGAACATCGATGCCGCCAACATCTCCTACAACCTGGTCAAGAGCGCGGCCGGCAACGGCATCGCGATCGGCCCGGTGCTGCTCGGCTGCGCACGACCCGTGCACATCCTGACGCCGTCCTCGACGGTGCGCCGCATCGTCAACATGACGGCGTTGTGTGTTGTGGATGCAGTGTCGCAGCGGTAAGTAAGCGCTAACACGCGTTAAGACACGCGCCTGATCTGGCTTTTTGCGCTGCGTCAGGCGTTTTTGTCTCCGAGTTTCGCCATTTGTCTTCGCACAAATACAACGGTAACAAACCGTAAGCGGGCGACGTACCCCATCTGTTTCAGGGCATAATGTCGGGATAATTTGTTGCTTTTATTGCAGCTATTTCTACCGTGCAAGGTGCACGCATTATCCTCTCTGATACAATCCCGGCTGTCCTGATTTGCTGGGCCCGGCTGCCGGCAAGACCTCCTTCAAGAACCCAAGAATATGCAAACAACAAAAAGAGCCCTGATCACTGGCATTACCGGCCAGGATGGCGCCTACCTGGCGCAGATTCTCCTGGAGAAGGGTTACCACGTGACCGGCACTTTCCGCCGCTCCAGTTCCGTCAACTTCTGGCGCATCGAAGAGCTCGGCATCGACAAGCATCCGAACCTGGCGCTGGTCGAATATGACCTGACCGACCTGTCCTCGAGCATCCGCCTGGTCGAAAGCAGCCGGCCGGACGAGGTCTACAACCTGGCGGCGCAGAGCTTCGTCGGCGTGTCCTTCGAGCAGCCGGTCACCACCGCCTCGATCACGGGCCTGGGCGCGGTCAACCTGCTGGAAGCGATCCGCATCATCAACCCCAAGATCCGCTTCTACCAGGCCTCGACCTCCGAAATGTTCGGCAAGGTGCAGGCGATCCCCCAGGTGGAAGACACCCCGTTCTACCCGCGCAGCCCCTACGGCGTGGCCAAGCTGTACGCCCACTGGATGACGGTCAACTACCGCGAGTCCTATGGCATCTTCGGTTCCTCGGGCATCCTGTTCAACCACGAGTCGCCGCTGCGCGGCCGCGAATTCGTCACCCGCAAGATCACCGACTCGGTCGCCAAGATCGTCCTGAACAAGCTCGACGTGCTCGAGCTGGGCAACCTCGACGCCAAGCGCGACTGGGGCTTTGCCAAGGAATACGTGGAAGGCATGTGGCGCATCCTGCAGGCCGACGAGCCTGACACTTTCGTGCTGGCCACCAACCGCACCGAGACCGTGCGCGACTTCGTCAGCATGGCTTTCAAGGGCGCCGGCATCACCGTGGAATTCAGCGGCGAAGGCGAGAACGAAACCGGGCGCTGCACCCGTACCGGCAAGGAGCTGGTGCGCGTGTCGCCGAAGTTCTACCGCCCGGCCGAAGTCGACCTGCTGATCGGCGATCCGGCCAAGGCCAAGCGCGTGCTCGGCTGGGAGCCCAAGACCACGCTCGAAGAACTGTGCCAGATGATGGTCGACGCCGACCTGCGTCGCAACGAAATCGGATTCTCGTTCTAAATCATGGAACGCATGGCCACGGATGACATCCCGGCGTTCATCGGCGGGAGGGAAGGCGAGGGACGGCGCGCGCTCATCACGGGCCTGCGCGGTTTCACCGGCTACTACATGGCGCAGGAGCTCACGGCTGCCGGCTACCGTGTCTACGGCACCGTCATGCCGGGTGAAGAGCTGGGACCGGACATCCATGCCGTCGACCTGTGCGACCGCGAAGCGGTGCAGCGCATGGTCGACGAGGTGCAGCCCGACGTGGTCGCGCACCTGGCCGGCATCGCCTTCGTGGCCCACACCAATTCCGAACTGATCTACCGCGTCAACGTGGTCGGCACGCGCAACCTGCTGGAGGCGCTCGCCAACGGCAAGCACCGCCCCACCAGCGTGCTGTTGGCCTCTTCGGCCAACATCTACGGCAACGCCAGCGTGCCCGTCATCGACGAGAACGTGGCGCCCGCGCCGGCCAACGACTACGCCGTTTCCAAGCTGGCCATGGAATACATGGCGCGCCTGTGGATGGACAAGCTGCCGATCGTCATCGCGCGCCCGTTCAACTACACCGGTATCGGCCAGGCCGAGAACTTCCTGCTGCCGAAGATCGTGTCGCACTTCCGCCGCAACGAGAAGCGCATCGAGCTGGGCAACCTGGCGATCGCGCGCGACTTCTCCGACGTGCGCATGGTGGCGCGCGCCTACCGCCGCCTGATGGCCGTGGCGCCGAGCGGCGAAGCCTTCAACGTCTGCTCCGGCAGCTCGCACTCGCTGGCCAATCTCATCGACATGATGAGCGAGATCGCCGGCTACCACATCGACGTCCACGTCAACCCGGCCTTTGTCCGCGCCAACGACGTGCTGACGCTGGCGGGCAGCAACAGCAAGCTGACCGCCGTCATCGGCCAACTCGAACCGACGCCGCTGTCCGAGACGCTGCGCTGGATGTACCTGGCGTGAGTGGCGGCGGTCTCACCGTCGGACTCGGAACGACCATGATCGAACCGGGCCTGACCGGCGGCCGCCTCGACGGCATCGGGGTCTACACCCGGGCGCTGCTGCGCCACTTGCCGCGGACCGGCTGCACCGTGCTTCCGTATTCCTGGCCGCGCCCAAGGATGGGAAAAAGCGCGAGCGGGGAGGGCATCAGCATCGGCCAGCCCATGCCGCAATCCTTCGAAAAAGCCTCGCTGGTCGACCTGGCCACGCCCGGCGCCCACCGCGTCCACATGCCGGCCGACCTGTTCCACGTCACCGACTACCGCATCGTGCGCATGGACTGTCCCGTCGTCGCGACCCTGCACGACGCGCTGCCCATCAAGTATCCCGAGTGGTGCAATCCGCGCCTGCGCAGCGTCAAGAACTGGCTGCAGCGCAAGGCCACGGCCAAGGCCGACCACGTGATCGCCTTGTCCTACTTCGCCATCGACGAACTGGTCGAGTGCTTCGACGTGAACCCGCAGCGCGTCTCCGTGGTCTATTGTGGCGTGGACGACGAATGGCTCGAACCGGCAGACCTTGAGGCCGTGGCGGCCACGCTGGCTGAATACAAACTGAACCCTGGCTATTTCCTCACCGTCGGCACGCTGCAGCCGCGCAAGAACGTCGGCCGCCTGCTCGACGCCTGGCTGATGCTGCCCAAGGCGCTGCGCGACGAGCGCGCGCTGGTGGTGGTCGGCGCGCGCGGCTGGCGCTGCGAGGAGTTGGTCGCCCGCCTGCAGGCCGCGCAAGGCCAGGGCGAGAACGTGGTCTGGCTCGACAAGGTGACCGACGCGCAGGCGCTGCGCCACCTGTACGCGGGCGCCGGCGTGTTCGCCTTTCCTTCGCTGTACGAAGGCTTCGGCATTCCCGTGGTCGAGGCTTTCGCCTCGCGTGTGCCGGTGGTGGCTTCCAACGCCAGCTCGCTGCCCGAAGTGACGCAAGGCGCGGCGCTGGACGTCGATCCGCTCGACACCGCCCTGCTGGCGGAGGCGCTGCATACCCTGGCCACGAACAATGCCGAGCGCGCGCGCTGCATCGCCGCCGGGCGCGCACGCGCCGAGCAACTGACCTGGCACGCCACCGCACGGCAAACGGCCGAGGTGTACCGTACAGTCCTTTCGCAGTAAGCTTCCAACATGCGTGTTCTTCATTTCTACAAGACCTACTATCCGGACTCGGTCGGCGGCATCGAACAGGTGATCCGCCAGCTGTGTGTCGGCACGACGCGCCTGGGCGTGACCAATACCGTGCTGTCGCTGTCGCGACAGAAGGAGCTGGCCCCGATCCAGTTCGACGGCCACACCGTGGTGCGCACGCCGCTGAACTTCGAGATCGCCTCGAATGCCTGCTCCTGGCAGGCGCTGGGCGCGCTGTCGCGCATGGCCCGGGATGCGGACGTGGTGCACTACCACTTCCCCTGGCCCTTCATGGACCTGGCGCACTTCATGGCGCGCGTGAACAAGCCGGCCGTGGTCAGCTACCACTCCGACATCGTGCGCCAGAAGCGCTGGCTGCGCCTGTACCAGCCGCTCAAGTTCCGCTTCCTCGACAGCGTCGACGCCATCGTCGCGGCCTCGCCCAACTACCTCGATTCTTCGGCGGTGCTGGAGCGCTACCGCGACAAGACCCGCGTCATCACCTATGGCCTGGACAAGGCGACCTACCCGAGCGTGGAACCCTGCCGCCTGGCGCACTGGCGGGCAAAGGTGGGGCCGAAGTTCTTCCTGTTCGTGGGCGTGCTGCGCTACTACAAGGGCCTGCACATCCTGTTAGAGGCGGCCAAGGGGCTGGACTATCCGATCGTGATCGTCGGCACCGGGCCGGAAGAGCAGGCGCTGAAGGAGCAGGCCGCGCGCCTGGGCCTGAAGCACGTCATGTTCACCGGCGCGCTGGACGAGCCCGACAAGGCGGCGCTGCTGACGCTGTGCCATGCGCTGGCCTTCCCTTCGCACCTGCGCTCGGAAGCTTTCGGCATCTCGCTGCTGGAAGGCGCGATGTACGGTAAACCCATGATCTCCTGCGAGATCGGCACCGGCACCACCTACATCAACCGCGCCAACGAGACCGGCCTGGTGGTGCCGCCATCCGATCCGGCGGCCCTGCGCGGCGCCATGCAGGCGCTGTGGAACGATCCGGAGCTGGCGCGCCGCATGGGCGTGCGCGCCGAGCAGCGCTACCACGAGCTGTTCACCTCCGAACAGATGGCGGCGAGCTATACGGACCTGTACCGGGAGCTTGTGGCGCGCGGCGCGACCGCGAATGCCGGCGCCGGTGTGGGACTGGCGGGCGTGCCGCCGACCCGATAAAGCTCGCGGCGTGGGTGGGCGTTGCGCCCACCCGAAAAAACATCAGGCTTCGGCCCAGCGCTGCTGCACCGCCCGCACCGCCGGCATCTGTTCCAGGAACAGGTCAACCAGCGCCGGGTCGAAGTGGCGGCCCTTCTGCTCGCGCAGTAAGGTCAGCGCTTCTTCTTCCGTCCACGCCTTCTTGTACGGCCGCTTCGAGGTCAGGGCGTCGAACACGTCGGCGATCGCCACGATGCGGCCCACCAGCGGGATATCGTTGCCGCGCAGGCCGTGCGGATAGCCGCTGCCGTCGTACTTCTCGTGGTGGGTCAGGGCGATCTGCGCCGCCAGCGCCAGCATGCCGCCTTCATGGTCGCCGATGATCTCGGCGCCGATCGTGACGTGGCTCTGCATGATTTTCCATTCGTCCGGATCGAGCGGTCCGGGTTTCTGCAGGATGCGATCCGGGATGCCGATCTTGCCCACGTCGTGCATCGGCGCCGCGTGCAGCAGATCGTCGGCCTCCGCTTCGTTCATGCCGGCCGCAATGCCGAGGATGCGCGAGAAGTGGCTCATGCGGATCACGTGCAGGCCGGTCTCGTTGTCCTTGTACTCGGCCGCCAGGCCGAGGCGCTGGACGATCTCCAGGCGCGTCGCGCGCAGCTCTTCCATGCGCACCAGCGACAGGTGGGTGCGCACGCGCGCGCGCACGATCGGCGGGCTGACCGGCTTGGTGATGTAGTCCACCGCGCCGGCCTCGAAGCCTTCCAGTTCGTCGGCGGTGTCGGTCAGCGCGGTCACGAAGATCACCGGGATCGCGGCGGTGGCGGGATTCGCCTTCAGCGCGGCGCATACTTCATAGCCGGACATCCCCGGCATCATCACGTCGAGCAGCACCAGGTCGGGACTCTCCTGGCGCGCCAGTTCGAGCGCGCGCGCGCCGTCCTTGGCGAACAGCAGGCGGTAGTGGTCTTGCAGGATCTGGCGCAGCAGTTGCAGGTTGCTGGCCTCGTCGTCGACCGCCAGGATCAGCGGCCGGTTGTTCGGTTGGGTCATTCTGGTCAATCCTGTGATACGCGCTGTTATTCTTCGGTGCCCAGGGTGACCATCACGGTCTCCAGCTGTTCCAGGGCGGAGTCGAATTCGAAGTCACCGATCGCGCCCTGGATCTGGGCCACGCGCGGCGCCACCGGATGGCCGGCGAGCGCCGCCGCCAGGCCGGCCAGGGCGGCGTCGTCGAGGGCGCCGCGGCGCAAGGACTGCAGCAGCAGGCCGCCCGCGCGGCGTGCGCGCGCCAGGTCGTAGGGCGCCGCTTCCGGCGCCGCGGTCGGCTGCGGGCTGTTGTCGCGGATCGCGGCCAGCGCCTCGGACAGGGCCGCGGTCGAGACTTCGAGTGCAGCCGCGGCCGCGCGCTCGTCGGTCGGCACGCTGTTCGTGGCGTGCTCCAGCTTCGACAGCGCGTCCGACAGCTGCTCCAGGCCGACGTTGGCGGCAACGCCGCGCACCCGGTGCGCCAGCATGCGCAGTTCCTGGTGCGAGCCGCCCGCCGCGTGCAGCTGCAGCGTGGCGGCGAGGTCGCCGTACTGGCGGCCGAAGTGCTCGAGCGCTTCGGCATAGACGTCGGCCTTGTCGGCCCAGCGGTGCAGGCCGGCGCGCCGGTTCAGCACTTCGCGCGCCGCTGCCGGGACCGCGAGCGCGTCCTTGTCGGCCTGCTGGCCGATGCCCAGCACGCGCGCGATCTCGTGCGACAGCGTGAACCAGTCGACCGGCTTGGTCGCGAAGCCGTCCATGCCTACCTCGACACTGGCGCGGCGATGCTCGGCCAGCACGCTGGCGGTCATCGCGATCACCGGCGTGCGGCGTTTGCCGGTCGCGGCTTCATGGGCGCGGATCGCGCGGGTGGCGCTCAAGCCGTCGAGGGTCGGCATCTGGAAGTCCATCAGCACCAGGTCGTATTCGCCCTGCTTGGCCTGTTCCAGCACGGCGGCGCCGTCCGATACCGCGGTCAGGCTGTGGCCGCGGCGCGCCAGCAGCAGCTGCAGCAGTTCCAGGTTCTGCGGCACGTCGTCGGCGGCCAGCACGCGCAGCGGCGGCAGCACGGCGGCGCTGCGCACGCGCGGCGCCTGCTGCGCGAAGCGCGCCAGCACCAGCGGCAGGCGCACGTGGAAAGTGGTGCCCTTGCCCAGTTCGGACTCGGCCCAGATGCGGCCGCCCATCAGCTCGACCAGCTGCTTGCTGATCGTGGTGCCCAGGCCCGTGCCGCCGAAGCGGCGCGTCATCGAGGCGTCGGCCTGGGTGAAGGGGTTGAAGATCGCCTGCAGGCGTTCCGGGGCAATGCCGATGCCGGTGTCGGTCACCGCGATGCACAGCTGGTCGCCGTCGGCAGCGACACGCAGCGTGACCGTGCCTTGCGGCGTGAACTTGATTGCGTTGTCGAGCAGGTTGGTCAGCACCTGGCGCACGCGTAGCTCGTCGCCGCGCAGGCCGGTCGGCAGCGCCGGGTCGTAGTGGATGTCGAGGTGCAGGCCCTTGGCGCGCGCATTCGCCGCCAGGGTCGAGGACAGTTCGTCGATCAGCGACAGCAGGTTGTAGTCGTTCTGCTCCAGCTCGACCGCGCCCTTTTCCAGCTTGGCGGTGTCGAGGATCTCGTTGAGCAGGCGCAGCAGGGCGCGGCCGGCGTTGCGGATGGTGTCGAGGTGGCGCCGCTGTTCCTTGTTCAGCTCACCGTCGAGCAGCACGTCGGTGAAGCCGAGGATCGAGTTCATCGGCGTGCGGATCTCGTGGCTCATGTTCGCGACGAAAGTAGCGCGCGCGGCGGCGGCCTGCTCGGCCTTGTCCTTGGCGTCGCGCAGCGCGTCTTCCATCAAACGGCGCTCGGTGATATCGAGGATGACGCCGTCGAGCCAGGTCACCTCGCCGTCGTCGTTGCGCACGCCGCTGCCGTTTTCCCACAGCCAGCGCACGCTGCCGTCCTTGTGCAGCAGGCGGTATTCGATCAGGTATGGGCGGTCCTCGCGCAGTGCGGTGGCGATCTTCTCGTTGATCTCCACGCGGTCGGTGGCGTGGATCAGGGTGCCGAAGGCGCGGCGCGGCGTGTCGCCGATGAAGTCCGCGGCGGGGTAGCCGGTGACGCGTTCGACCGCGTCGCTGATGAAGACCATCGGCCAGTCGCCCTCCAGGGTGCTGCGGAAGGAGATGCCGGGGATGTTGCCGATCAGGGAGCGGAACTGCTGTTCGCTCGCGTGCAGCGCCTGCATGATGGCGCGCCGTTCGCTGATGTCGGTGATGAAGCAGACGAACAGGTCCTGGTTGCCCAGGCGGGCATGGCCGATCGCGCGCCGGATCGGCACCAGGCTGCCGTCCTTGCGCTTGCCCATGATCTCGCTGCTGCCCGACATCGATGGGGTGTAGCCGTCGGTGATCAGGCCGAGCAGGCCGTCATGCGAGGCGCTGTCGTCGTCGGCGATCAGGAGGCTGGCGCTGCGGCCGACGATCTCGTCGCGCTGCCAGCCGAAGATGCGCTCGGCCGAGGCGTTGAATTCGCTGATGGTGCCGTCGCGGCCGATGGTGATCACGCCGTCCACCGTGGTGGTGAGCAGGGCGCGCATCCAGGCTTCGCTGCGCTGCAGGTCGAGGAACATCTGGCGGTAGCGCAGCAGGCCGTTGGCGGCGACCACCAGGCCGGTGAAGACCACGGTGATCAGCGAGATCGCAATCGCCAGGAAGGAGCTGTTCGACGAGGCAAGGCTGTTTGGCTCGACCTGCCCGACGAAGCGTGCTGCAGCCATGCCGGTGTAGTGCATGCCGGCGATGGCGCAGCCCATCACGGTGGCGGCCAACAGCAGGCGGCGCGATTCGCTCAGCTTCTTGAAGCGTGTGAGGCCGAAGCGCACGCCCAACGCCAGGGTGGCCAGCACCACGGCGACCACGATCGACAGCCCGAACATGGCGGGGTCGTAGCGCAATTGCAGGCTCATCTGCATGCCGGCCATGCCCGAGTAGTGCATGGCGCCGATACCGGCGCCGACCACGACGCCGCCGACCAGCAGGCCGGCCGGGCCGAGGCGCTGGCGCGAGATCAGGGCCAGCGCCACCGCCGACGCGCCGATGCTGGGCACGGCCGACATGATGGTGATCCACGGATCGTAGTCGATCGGGGTGCACAGGTTAAAGGCGAGCATGCCGATGAAGTGCATGGCCCAGACGCCGGCGCCCAGCGCCAGGCTGCCGCTGCCCAGCACGATGGCGCGGTGGGTACGGCTGGCTGCGGCCTGGCCGGCGATTTGCAGGCCCATCCAGGAAGAGAAAATGGCGATCAGGACCGACAGCAATACGAAACGCGGTTCGTAGACGCCGAAGGTGAGCAGCGACGGATCATCCGGTACTGAGAATAATTCAAGCATGGGCAGCTTTTGCGATATTTGGGCAATGAAAAGCGCCCGGGAATGGTCTCAGCAGTATCGCATTTTCATTTGGGAAAGTCTCGTTGAGCACAGGAATCATGCGGGTTTGACCCGCGAATGTGTAGCGCATAAGCCACCGTGTGTCACGTTCCGCTAGGCATGCGTTGCGGAAAAATTACTGAAAGTGCTAACCTGTATTTAAAAGGCAAGTCATCTTCAGGGAAGTATGCTGTTCATTCGACATCTCGCATTCGCACTCGCTGTCGCCAGTGGGGCGGCCGGCGCCGCGGTGGATGCGGCGCCGTCGGCCAGGCCGCGGCTCTACATCACGACCGAAACCTCGGCGCCGTCGAGCATGATGGACGGCACGCGCGTAATCGGCATCGCCACCGACAAGGTGCGCGAAGCCATGCAGCGCGCCGGCGTCGACTACACCATCGAGCTACTGCCCTGGAAACGCGCCTACCTGGCCGCGCGTCAGCGCCCGGACGCCTGCGTCTATTCGACGTCGCGCACGCCGGAACGCGAAGGCCTGTTCAAATGGGTCGGTCCGACCGACGTCGGCCAGTGGGTGATGATGGCGCGCGCCGACAGCAAGCTGAAGCTGCACAGCCTCGAGGATGCGCGCGGCCTGCGCATCGGCACCTACAACGGCGACGCGCGCGACGCCTACCTGCGCGCGCGCGGCTTCCGGGTCGATGCCGCCAACGAAGACCTCGCCAATGCCGGCAAACTGCTGCTGGACCGCATCGACCTGTGGGCAGCCGCCCTGCGCAGCGGCAGCACCATCCTCACCCGTTACGGCTACGACAAGAAGATCGTGCCGGTGCTGGTGTTCAACCGCATCGAACTCTACCTGGCCTGCAATCCGGGTGTGCCGGACGCCGTCGTCGGCCGCCTGAACGCGGCCTTCGAATCGATCGCGCGCGACGGCACCGGACGCCGCATCGAGCGCAGTTATGAAAGCTGGGGCCAGCCGCAGCGACTGCCTTGAGCGGCCCGGGCGCCTGAAGTCGAACTCGACTGTTAAAGTTTCCGACACTCCATTCCGGTACTGATCCGGTTCAGCTGCCAATAAAAAAGCCACCTGGCGGTGGCTTGTCTACTGCTGCTGGTCGGGTGGTGCCTCCGGCCGGAATCGAACCGGCACGCCTTACGGCGCTTGATTTTGAGTCAAGTGCGTCTACCAATTCCGCCACAGAGGCCCGATAGCAGGCGCGCATCTTAGCACATCGATTGCACGGATGACCAGTATTGCGGCGTGCGGCAGTCCGGCCGCTCAGGCGGCCATGCGCTGCTGCAGCAGGCGCAGGCTGCCCACCGGGCCGACCACCTGCAGCTGGTGCTCCTGCACCGCCACCTCGATCGAGCCTTCGCGGCCGCGCAGCCAGGGCTGCGGCCGGAAGTAGCTGATGCGATCCGGGTCGGACCCGGTACGGCGGTAGCCGAGCGAAACAAGGGCTGCGTCGAGCGTGCCGATCATGTGGTGGGCATCGAAGCGGGTGCGCATCTCGAAGCGGCCCGGGCCCATCATGGCCACCGGCATCAGCCCACCAGCCAGGGCCGGCAGCACGATGAAGGGCAGCGGGGTCTCCGGGTCGATGGCGTGCAGCACCAGCATCAACAGCGGCAGGCCGAGGGCCACGGTGAGGGCCCAGGGGAACAGCTGCCGCCAGGTGGCGGGACGGCGCAGGAAAAAGGGCCGTTCACGAATCCGTACAATTTCCGAAAAGGTAACGCTTTTCATGGTGTCTCCTCGCAGCGCTGCTTGATCGGTTGAGCCCCTGTGGCAACAAAAAACGACCTGTTTTATTGTGACGATCAGCCGAAGGGTGAAATTGACTCCGCTCAAACACACTGCCTTACAGGCGTAGATTCTCACATCAGGCTGTCGTACCGCGCACTGGTGAAAAAGATGCAGGAATCGTGCCAGAAAAGAAAAACCGCCGGCAAGGTGGCCGGCGGCTTGTGCGAAGCGCTGCTGATCAGCGTGCGCGGCGGAACAGGCGGAAGCGTTCGTCGCCGCGGTCGGACACGCGCTGGCCTTCCCACAGCGCCGCGCCGGGGCGCACGCCGTAGCGCTGCGCCAGGTCGTCGTCGTCGCGCTTCTTGATGCTGTCCTGGATCAGCACGTAGCGGCAGTGACCGCCGGCCAGGCTGACGAAGGGCAGGCGGCCGAAGTAGGCGATCGAGGCGCGCTGGGCCGGGCCGGCATTGGTCTCGATGCAGTCGGTGTCGGCCGGCAGGCGCGCCGCGATCTGCTGGGCCATGCCAGCGTAGCTCCTGCTGTAGTTCAGGTCCGGCAGGAACAGGGTCATCAGGAGCACCCACAGCAGGATCAGCCCGCTGGAAGACAGCACCACGGCGCGCCACAGCACCGAGGGCTGGCGCGACAGGCGCCAGTGGACCAGCATGATCCAGCCAATGCTGGTCGCGGCCGCCACCAGGAAGGCGACGATGCCGACCTCGGGCTTGAAGCCGGGCACCAGCTTGAGCGCGTTCTTGGCCAGCTGTGCCGGCCAGCCGGTGAGTTTGGCGATCCAGAACAGCCACACCAGCGCGCCCAGGATGGTCAAGACCATCACCGAGAACCAGTCGATCGCATTGATGGCGCCGCGCTTCATGGTCGGCAGGCCGAAGGCGGCCATCAGCGCCAGCGGCGCCAGCATCTTGAGGAAGTCGGCGTTTTCCAGCGCCGGGTCGCACAAGAGCAGCAGGGTCAAGGCGCCGAAGAACATCACCGGCATCACGATGTGCAGCAGGTGCTGCTGGCGGCGCCAGGCCCAGATCGCCCACGCGGCGAAGGGCCAGGCCGGCCAGAAGAACCAGACGCCGATGCGGAAGAAGGCCCCGAGCGAGCTCAGCGTCGGTAAGCCGACCTGGTGCGCGTTCCACTCCAGCCACTGGCTGACCGGCGACAGGCCGTAGGGCTGCAGCAGCGCGGCCGGCAGGATCCAGACCAGGGTGATAAGAAATCCGACACCGGCGGCGACGCCCAGGTGACGCAGGGTCTCGCGGGTGGCCAGCTTCAGGTAGCGGGTGCAGGCGTACAGGGCCAGCACCAGCACTGCCGGCGCCACCACGCCGCGCGTCAGCGCCAGCGCGCCCAGCGACAGGCCGACCAGCACGGCATTCCGGGTCGAGGCGCCTTCGACGTAGCGCACCGCGCGGTACAGGAAATAGGAGAGCAGGGCGCCCTGCAGGGTGGCGGCCAGGGTCAGGTGGCTCTGCACCAGCAGGCCCAGGCAGCCGAGGTAGATCAGGACCGCGGTGTCGCCCAGGGTGCGGCCGTAGTCGTCCGGCTCCGGCTGGCCGCCGAAGGCCAGGCGCAGCGGCTGCGCTTCGGCGCGGCGGCCCAGGTGGAAGGCGGTGTACCAGAGCGACATGGCGCCGGTAACGAAGATGCCGATGGTCGAGACGCGCGCGGCCAGCACGTCACCCAGCAGCCAGCCGAACAGCTTGATGCAGATGGCGCCCAGCCAGAAGGCCAGCGGGCCTTCCTCGGCGGCGGCCAGGCCGGCGATGTTCGGGTACAGCCAGTCGTCCAGGCCGCCGTGCGCCATGGTCCACATGATGCCGAAGGAACCGGCGTCTTCCTTCCAGGGATGGCGGCCGATCAGGCCCGGCAGGATGTACAGCATGCCCAGCGCGAGCAGGGCCCATCGAGGCAGTGCCAATGTGGCGGCGGCGGGAAGGCGGACGGGTTTCATCGTTCAGTGAAGCGGTAAAGAATTGTCGCGTAGTATAGCCGCGAAAAAAAAGAAGCCGGCGAACCGGCTTCTTTTTGGCAACTCCGGGCGCGCTCGCCCGGGGCTTGCGTGGCGCCTGGGCGAATTAGCCGTTGGCGACCGAGGTCTTCGAACCGACGGCGCCGAACTTCTGGCGGAACTTCTCGACGCGGCCAGCGGTGTCGACGATCTTGTGCTTGCCGGTGTAGAACGGGTGCGATTCAGCCGAGACTTCGATCTTGACCAGCGGGTAGTCTTTGCCTTCGAAGTTGATGGTGTCGCGGGTAGCGATGGTCGAGCGGGTGATGAACTTGAAATCGCAGGACAGGTCGTGGAACACGACTTCGCGGTAATCCGGATGGGTATCGGTCTTCATGATTTTGCTTTCAATAAGTTGGTAGCCAAACTGCACTTCGTCGGTCGTCTTGCTTCTTGACCCGATTGCCGATCACTTGCCAGGGGTGGACTGAACCGGCGATTATAGGGTGAAACGCAGGTGGAGGCAAGCATGGGCGCGCCGACTGTCGCGCAAAGAAAAGGGCGGCCCGCAGGCCGCCCTTCGCGCAACACGCTGCGTCGGCTTAGCCGCCGCGGCGCATCATGTCAAAGAATTCGACATTGTTCTTGGTCGCGCGCATCTTGTCGAGGATGAACTCCATCGCCTCGATCTCGTCCATCGAGTACAGGAGCTTACGCAGGATCCAGATCTTCTGCAGCTGGTCCGGCTTGATCAGGAGTTCTTCGCGGCGGGTGCCCGACTTGTTCAGGTTGATCGCCGGGTAGACGCGCTTCTCGGCCAGGCGGCGCTCGAGGTGCACTTCCATGTTGCCGGTGCCCTTGAATTCTTCGTAGATCACGTCGTCCATGCGCGAGCCGGTCTCGATCAGCGCGGTTGCGACGATGGTCAGCGAGCCGCCTTCTTCGACGTTACGGGCGGCGCCGAAGAAGCGCTTCGGACGCTGCAGTGCGTTGGCGTCGACACCACCGGTCAGCACCTTGCCCGAGGCCGGGATCACGGTGTTGTAGGCGCGCGCAAGGCGGGTGATCGAGTCCAGCAGGATCACGACGTCCTTCTTCATCTCGACCAGGCGCTTGGCTTTTTCCAGCACCATCTCGGCGACCTGCACGTGGCGGGTGGCCGGTTCGTCGAAGGTCGAGGCGACCACTTCGCCGCGCACCGAACGCTGCATCTCGGTCACTTCTTCCGGGCGTTCGTCGATCAGGAGGACGATCAGGGTCACGTCCGGGTGGTTCGCGGTGATCGCGTGGGCGATGTGCTGCAGCATGACCGACTTGCCCGACTTCGGCGAGGCGACCAGCAGGCCGCGCTGGCCCTTGCCGATCGGCGAGATCAGGTCGACGATGCGGCCGGTGATGTTCTCGGCGCCGTTCATGTCGCGCTCGAGGCGCAGCGGCACCGAGGGGTGCAGCGGGGTCAGGTTTTCGAACAGGATGCGGTGCTTCGAGGCTTCCGGCGATTCGCCGTTGACCTTGTCCACCTTGACCAGTGCGAAGTAGCGCTCGCCGTCCTTGGGCGTACGCACTTCGCCTTCGATCGAGTCACCCGTATGCAAGTTGAACCGGCGGATCTGCGACGGCGAGATGTAGATGTCGTCGGTCGAGGCCATGTAGCTGGCGTCCGGCGAGCGTAGGAAGCCGAAGCCGTCCGGCAGCACTTCGAGGGCGCCGTCGCCGAAGATCTGTTCGCCGCCTTTCGCGCGTTTCTTCAGGATCGCGAACATCAGTTCCTGTTTGCGCAGGCGGGCTGCGTTGTCGATGTCGAGGCCGATGGCCATCTCCAGCAGGGCGGAGACGTGCATTGCCTTCAGTTCAGATAAATGCATGTTTGTGTGGGTGTCCCGTGACGGGAAAGTAAAGGTAGGGGAGGGGACTACGAGGTCTAATTAAGCTGGAAGAACCGGAGGCGGTTGGCTTCCCGACGATGACGGCAGCGCGGGCGCGCTGCCGCCGCTCATGGTAGCAGTATCAGATATTGCTGTCGATAAACTGAACCAGTTGGCCTTTGGCCATCGCGCCGACTTTTTGCGCAGCCGCGACACCGTTCTTGAACAGGATCAGGGTCGGGATGCCGCGGATGCCGAACTTGGCCGGCACGGCCTGGTTCGCGTCGACGTCGACCTTGGCCACCACCAGCTTGCCCTCGTACTGCTGGGCGACTTCTTCCAGGATCGGTGCAATCATCTTGCACGGACCGCACCACTCGGCCCAGAAGTCGACCAGGACCGGGCGCTCGGACTTGAGCACTTCGGCATCGAAGTTTGCATCGGTGATGTGTTTAATGTTTTCGCTCATATGTTCCTCAAAAGAGGTAAGGATCAATTAACGCCTGGCGGCCTGGGCCGAACCTGCGGGGCTATGCGGCCCGACGCCTTGGCGTACTGCTAATTGAATAACTAGCTGCTACACAATGGTGGAGGCACTGTGTGCAAAATTCAATATGGAAAGACGGCAAGGGGGTGTCAGGCGGGGATGTGCCGAATAATACCCCATTTTTTCAAAAAGTGTGGATCGGTTTGTACAAAATCTCAACATTGCACGGCAAGGCGCAATTGCTCGATCCCGAGCGGCTTGCGGAAGGCGCCCGCCACCTGCAATCCGAGGGCGCGCGCCAGCTCGGTGGCGGCATTGCGCACCCCGTCTTCCATGGCCGACACCAGGATCACCCGGCCGCTGTAGCCCTGGATGGCGGCGGCCTGCAGGAACTCGATGCCGTCCATGTCCGGCATCGCCAGGTCGCAGATCAGGAGTTCCGGCGCATGGCGCGGCAGCAGGGCCAAGGCGCGCCGCGCGTCGATCTCGGCGTGAATGTCGAACGGCCCCGAAGCATTGAGCATGCCCAGCATCTCGGACAGCACGTCGAGCATGAAGCGGTCATCGTCGAGCAGCAGCACGCGGCGCGGCGCGATCTGCGGTGCGGACGAGGTGGGAGGCTTCATGCTGGAAGTGCGTGGCGTCTGGAAGGGAGCCATTATGGCGAAGTTTTCCAGTTACGTGGCGATCTTGAACGACTGTCGGTCTCAAACGCTGCCGGTAAAGCGTGCCAAGTGGCCTGGATGCCACATCGTGGCCACCGAGGCCACCCGTCCGCCAGATGTGGTGAGGCGGTGCAGCACCAGGCAGGGCAGGCCTTCCCCGATGCCCAGCATGGTGGCGACTTCCGGTGGCGCGGGCTGGGCTTCGATACCGTAGGTCGCGCCCTGCAGCGGCGCGGCCGCCATCAGGTGCTCGTTCGGGGTGATGCTGCTGAAGTCCTGCGCCAGGTAGTGGGGTGCGCAGGCCGGGTTGACCCAGCGGTCCTCGACCTGGATCGGCACCTCGTTCTCGAAGTGGACGATGACCGAGTGGTAGAGCGGCGTGCCAGGGGCCAGTTCGAACTCGGCGGCCAGCTCGTCGCTTGACGCCTCCTCGCGCAGCAGGCGCAGCTGGCTGCGGTGGGCGCGGCCACGCGCGCGGATCTCGTCGGCGATGTTACGGATCTCGACCAGCGTCGCCTGGTACTTTTGCGGCGCCACGAAGGTGCCCGAACCCTGGCGCCGGGTCAGTACCTGCTCGGCGGTGAGCTCGCGCACCGCGCGGTTGACGGTCATGCGCGAGACGCCGAACTGGCGCACCAGCGCCTGCTCGGACGGCACCAGGTCGCCCTCTTTCCAGCGGCCGGACGCGATCTCGCCGACCAGGTAATCCTTGATGCGCTGGAAAATGGGGGTGCTGTCTTGCGCGATGGGTTCTTCCAAACTACTCTCCGGGGAGGCTCGAAGCGGCAAGCGGCCGCGGACACCGGATTTTATCATCGCAATTTGAAAGCAAGACCCGGAGTTCCTGGCAGGGGGAAGGCGCATAAGCTGATCGCACTCCTTACCCAACCGGGGATTCGCCATGACAGCCATGACCAGTATCTACAACACCGACGAGGCGCGCTGGGCCGCCGTCCAGCGCCGCGACCGCGACGCCGACGGCCAGTTCTATTATTCCGTGCGCAGCACCGGCGTCTACTGCCGGCCCTCGTGCCCGTCGCGCGGCGCCTTGCGCGCCAACGTCGCCTTCCATGCCAGCCCGCTCGAGGCAGAGGCGGCGGGCTTTCGCGCCTGCCTGCGCTGCAAACCAGGCCAGCCACCGCTGGCCGAACGCCAGGCCGCCGCGGTGGCGCAGGCCTGCCGGCTGATCGAGGAAAGCGAAGAGGCGCCGGACCTCGACAGCCTGGCGCAGGCGGTCGGCATGAGCCGCTTCCACTTCCACCGCATCTTCAAGGCGCATACCGGCATCACGCCGAAAGCCTATGCCGCGGCGCGCCGCACCGCGCGCCTGCAGCAGGGGCTGTCGGCGGCGCCGAGCGTCACCGACGCGCTGTACGAGGCCGGCTTCGGCTCGAGCGGGCGCTTCTACGAAGCCAGCGGCGGCGCGCTCGGCATGACCCCCGGCCGCTACCGCGCGGGCGGGCAGGGCGAGACCATCCGCTTCGCCGTGGCCGGCTGCTCGCTCGGCGCCATCCTGGTGGCCAGCACGGAACGCGGCATCTGCGCAATCCTGATCGGCGACGAGCCGGAGCCCCTCGTGCAGGATCTGCAGAAGCGCTTCCCGCAGGCAGAACTGATGGGCGCGGAGCCCGAATTCGAGCGCACCGTGGCGCTGGTAGTCGGCTTCGTCGAAGCGCCGCGCATTGGGCTCGACCTGCCGCTGGACGTGCGCGGCACCGCCTTCCAGCGCCGCGTGTGGGAAGCCCTGCGCACGATTCCGGCAGGCCGGACGGTCAGCTACAGCGAGCTGGCCGAACGCCTCGGCATGCCGACGGCGGCGCGCGCCGTCGCCGGCGCCTGCGCGGCCAATCCGGTGGCGGTGGCGATTCCCTGCCACCGTGTGGTGCGCACGGACGGCGCGCTGTCCGGTTACCGCTGGGGCATCGAGCGCAAGCGCACCCTGCTCGACCGCGAGGCGGGACAGTGATCGACTGGGCGCGCGTCGCCGCGGACCTCGACGCCTACGGCTGCGCGATCATCCCGGGACTGCTGACGCCCCAGGATTGCGTGGCCGCGGCCGCGCTGTACGACCGGCCGGCGCTGTTTCGCAGCCGCGTGGTGATGGAAAGGCACGGCTTCGGACGGGGCGAGTACCAGTACTTCGCCTATCCGCTGCCTGCGCCGCTGGCCGCCCTGCGCGGCAGTCTCTATCCTCCTTTGGCGGAGATCGTCAACCGTTGGCACACCGCGCTCGGGAGCGAGACGCGCTTCCCGGCCGAGCACGGGGACTACCTGGCACGCTGCCACGCGGCCGGCCAATTGAAACCGACGCCGCTGCTGCTGCGTTACCGCGAGGGCGACTACAACTGCCTGCACCAGGACCTGTACGGCGAGCTGGTGTTCCCGCTGCAGGTGGCAGTGCTGTTGTCGCAGCCGGGAGAAGACTTCGAGGGCGGCGAGTTTGTATTGACGGAGCAGCGCCCGCGCATGCAGTCGCGCGCCGAGGTGGTGCCCCTCAGGCAGGGCGACGCCGTGGTGTTCGCCGTCAACCAGCGCCCGGTGCAGGGCACGCGCGGCGTCTACCGGGTGGCGATGCGGCACGGCGTGAGCCGGCTACGGCGCGGGACGCGGCATACGCTCGGCATCATCTTCCACGACGCCACGTAGAACTGTTAGCTATGCCCGCACCTTGATTTTCTATACACTCTCCGTGCCGCGCCCACAAGGCGCGGACGTCTATACAACACGGAGAATAGAACACATGCGTGCGCGCCAGATCCCCCTGTCTTCCCTCATCGTCCTCGCCGGACTCGGCGTCCTGTCGTCGGCCCATGCCGACACCGTCATCACCAACGCCAACGGCTACACCCTGAACGCCAAGGGCGACCTGGTGCAGTTCAGCGCACTGGCCTTCGATGAGCGCGGACGCATCACGGCGGTCGGCAGCAATGCCGAGGTGACGGCCAAGGCCAAGGGCGCGCGCCAGGTGGACATGCAGGGACGCACCGTGCTGCCAGGCCTGATCGATGCGCACGGCCACGTGTTCGGCCTCGGCCAGCAACTGACCCAGCTCGACCTCTCCGCCACCACCTCGCTGGCCGACGCCACCAAAGCGATTGCGGCGTATGCGAAGGCGAACGCGAACCACGCCTGGATCCGCGGCCGCGGCTGGAACCAGGAGAACTGGAAGCTGGGCCGCTTCCCGACCGCGCAGGAACTGGATGCCATCGTCTCGGACCGCCCGGTATGGCTGGAGCGCGTCGACGGCCACGCCGGCTGGGCCAACAGCCGCACCCTTGCGCTGGCCGGCATCACCAAGTCCACTCCGGACCCGGCCGGCGGCAAGATTCAACGCGACGCGAATGGGGAAGCCACCGGCGTGCTGGTCGACGCGGCGCAGGAACTGGTGACCAAGGTCATGCCGGCCCAGACGGAAGCCGAGGGCCGCATGGTGCTGGATAAATCGCTGCAGGAACTGGCGCGCGTCGGCCTGACCGCCGTCCACGACGCCGGCATCGGCGTCGGCGAAGACCGCCTGTACCGCGACTACGCGGATAAAAAGAAGCTGAGCGCGCGCGTCTACGCCATGATCGGCGGCACCGGCGAGGATTTTGACCAGTTGGCAAAAAATGGCCCGCTCAAGGACTACGGCGACGGCATGTACGCGCTGCGCGCCGTGAAGCTGTATTCGGACGGCGCGCTGGGTAGCCGTGGCGCCGCGCTGATCAAGCCTTATAGCGACGAGCCGCATTCGCATGGCCTGCTGTTCTACAAGAGCGCGCAGATGGACCAGATGATGACCAAGGCCATGCGCAAGGGTTATCAGGTGAACGTGCACGCCATCGGCGACGCCGGCAACAAGCAGATCCTCGACATCTATCAGAAGGAGTTGAAAGCGACGAAGAGCGAAGCGCAGCGCCACCGCATCGAGCATGCGCAGGTGGTGACTCCGGCGGACATCCCGCGCTTCAAGACGCTCGGCATCATCCCGTCGATGCAGCCGACCCACGCCACCTCGGACAAGAACATGGCCGAAACCCGGGTCGGCCCGGAGCGCATCAAGGGCGCCTACGCCTGGCGCAGCTTCCTGCACCAGGGTTCGCGCATTGCCTGCGGCTCGGACTTCCCGGTGGAGTCGCCGAACCCCTTCTTCGGCATTCACGCCGCCGTCACCCGCATGGACCACGCCGGCCAGCCGGTGGCGGGCTGGTATCCGAACCAGGCGATGTCGCTGAAAGAAGCCTTCCGCTGCTTCACCCTGGACGCCGCCTATGCCGGCCACCAGGAAAACAGCTTGGGTTCGCTGGAGCCGGGCAAGCACGCCGACTTCATCGTGATCGACCGCGACCTGTTCCGCATGCCGACCTACGACATCTTCAAGACCGGCGTGCTGGAGACCTGGGTGGGCGGGAAACAGGTGTTCAAAAAATAAAAGCGCCTAACAATTCCCCTCATGGCGGCGTTGCGTCGTCTCGCCGTACTAGCGTACTGTCTTCGACGACGCGGCGGATTGCCGCACCACTTGCCCTGAGGGTTTTGTTAGACGCTTCAGTGGGGTCGTGACAAAATGGATTGACTTGGTTGTATAGACAACCTAGACTCATTGCTGCACATGGCGCGTGCGATCGATGCGCGCGCCATTTCCAACCCAGGAGCCGCCATGAATTCACCGATGCCCCACGACCCCCGTTTCGATCCTTCGCGCGTCATCCGCGCCCCGCGCGGCAGCGAGCTCTCCTGCAAGAGCTGGCTGACCGAAGCGGCCTATCGCATGATCCAGAATAACCTCGACAACGAGGTGGCCGAGAACCCGCAGGCGCTGGTGGTCTACGGCGGCATCGGGCGCGCCGCGCGCAACTGGGAATGCTTCGACCAGATCCTCGCCTCGCTGCGCGAACTCGAAGACGACCAGACCCTGCTCATCCAGTCGGGCAAGCCGGTCGGCGTGTTCCAGACCCACGCGGACGCGCCGCGCGTGCTGCTGGCGAATTCCAACCTGGTGCCCAAATGGGCCAACTGGGAACACTTCAATGAACTGGACCGCAAGGGCCTGTTCATGTACGGCCAGATGACCGCCGGCAGCTGGATCTACATCGGCACCCAGGGCATCGTGCAGGGCACTTACGAGACCTTCGCCGAAGCCGGCCGCCAGCACTTTGGCGGCGACATGGCGGGCCGCTGGATCCTCACCGCGGGCCTGGGCGGCATGGGCGGCGCCCAGCCGCTGGCCGCGACCTTTGCCGGCGCGGTCTCGCTCAACATTGAATGCCAGCAGAGCAGCATCGACTTCCGCCTGCGTACCCGCTACCTGGACAAGCAGGCCAATAGCATCGACGAAGCGCTGGCCATGATCAAGGAATTCACGGCCAAGCGCGAAGCCGTCTCCATCGGCCTGCTCGGCAATGCCGCCGACGTGCTGCCGGAACTGGTGCGCCGCGCAAAAGCGGGCGGGCTGGTGCCGGACCTGGTCACCGACCAGACATCGGCCCACGACCTGATCAACGGCTACCTGCCTTCCGGCTGGACGGTCGAAGAGTGGAAGGCCGCACAGCAGGACCCTTCGCAACATGCACGCCTCAAGAGCGCGGCGGCGGCATCCTGCGCCGTGCATGTGCGCGCCATCCTCGACTTCAAGGCCCTGGGTTCCTACGCCGTCGACTATGGCAACAACATCCGCCAGGTGGCCAAGGACGAGGGCGTGGACAACGCCTTCGACTTCCCCGGCTTCGTGCCGGCCTATATCCGTCCCCAGTTCTGCGAAGGCCGCGGCCCGTTCCGCTGGGTGGCGCTGTCGGGCGATCCGGAAGACATCTATAAAACCGACGCCAAGATCAAGGAGCTGTTCCCGCAGCACGCCCGCGTGCACCGCTGGCTCGACATGGCGCGCGAGCGCATCGCCTTCCAGGGCCTGCCGGCGCGCATCTGCTGGCTGGGCCTGGGCGAGCGCCACCTGGCCGGCCTGGCCTTCAACGAGATGGTCCGCACCGGCGAACTGAAAGCGCCGATCGTGATCGGCCGCGACCACCTCGACACCGGCTCGGTGGCGAGCCCCAACCGCGAGACCGAAGCCATGCGCGACGGGACCGATGGGGTGTCCGACTGGCCGCTGCTCAACGCCCTGCTGAACACCGCCGGCGGCGCCACCTGGGTGTCGCTCCACCATGGCGGCGGCGTTGGCATGGGCTATTCGCAGCACTCGGGCGTGGTGATCGTGGCCGACGGTACCGAGGCGGCGGCAAAACGCCTGGCGCGCGTGCTGGTCAACGACAGCGGCTCGGGCGTGATGCGTCACGCCGACGCCGGTTATGAAAGCGCAATCGAGACGGCCAAGCGCAATGGCCTGAATCTCCCGATGATCAAGTAAGGCAGTAGACATATGAACGACTCGCACCACACTCTCACCCTGCAACCAGGCCAGCTGGCCCTTGCCGACTTGCGCGCCGTCTGGGCAGCGCACGTGCCCTTGAAGCTTGCTCCAGAAGCTTGGGATGCGGTCAACGCGTCCTGCGCCCTGGTCCAGAAAATCACCGCCAAGGGCGATCCGGCCTACGGCATCAACACCGGTTTCGGCATCCTGGCCAAGGCCCACATCCCGAACGAGCAGCTGGAAACGCTGCAGCGCAACCTGATCCTGTCGCACGCGGTGGGCACAGGTGAACTCATCGCCGACAACATCGTGCGCCTGATCGTGCTGACCAAGATCGGCAGCCTGGCGCGCGGCTACTCGGGCGTGCGCCCCCTGATCATCGAGACCCTGATCGCCTTGTACAACGCGGGCATCATGCCGGCCATCCCGTCGCAAGGCTCGGTCGGCGCCTCGGGCGACCTGGCGCCGCTGGCCCACATGACCCTGGCCATGCTGGGCGTGGGTCCGGTGCGTTATCGTGGCGAGCTGATGGACGCCAGGCAGGCGCTGGGCGCCGCCGGCCTCGAGCCGGTGACCCTGGCCGCCAAGGAAGGCCTGGCGCTGATCAACGGCACCCAGGTCTCGACCGCGCTGGCGCTGCACGGCCTGTTCATGGCCGAGCGCGTGCTGGAAGCGGGCATGGTGGCGGGCGCCCTGTCGGTCGACGCGGCGCGCGGCAGCGATGCGCCGTTCGATGCGCGCATCCACGCGGTGCGCGGCCAGCCTGGCCAGATCGCGGCCGCGAAGATCTACCGCGAACTGGTGGCGGGCAGCGCGATCCGCGCCTCGCACCTGGTGGGCGACGAGCGCGTGCAGGACCCGTACAGCCTGCGCTGCCAGCCGCAGGTGATGGGCGCGGCGATGGACCTGATTGCCAATGCCGGCCGCACCCTCTTGATCGAAGCGAATGCCGTCACCGACAATCCGCTCCTGTTCCCGGAAGATGGCGCGATCATTTCGGGCGGTAACTTCCACGCCGAGCCGGTCGCCTTTGCCGCCGACACCCTGGCGCTGGCGATCGCCGAAGTCGGCGCGCTGTCGGAGCGCCGCATCGCGCTGCTGATCGACGCCAACCTGTCCGGCCTGCCGGCCTTCCTGGTGAAGGAACCGGGCCTGAACTCGGGCTTTATGATCGCCCACGTCACCGCGGCCGCGCTGGCGTCCGAGAACAAATCGCTGGCCCATCCGGCCAGCGTCGACAGCCTGCCGACCTCGGCCAACCAGGAAGACCACGTCAGCATGGCCACCTTCGCGGCGCGCCGTCTGGATCAGATGGCGCACAATACGTCCGTGATCGTGGGCATCGAACTGCTGGCGGCGGCGCAGGGCATCGAGTTCCACCGTCCCTTGACGAGTTCGGACCACCTCGAGCACGTGCATGCCCAGCTGCGTGCGCGGGTGGCGCCCTACGATGCCGACCGCTTCTTCGCTCCCGACATCGAGGCTGCGCGCCTGATGGTCGTGAACGGCGAACTGTCGGCATCAATCAAGGAACTGTTCACCGTACTGCATCCGTAAACATTACACCCAGGAGAGGCAATGGATTTCCGGTTCAAGGCAGGCAGGCTCCCCATGCTCGTGTCGATGCCCCATGCGGGCACCGACATCCCGGACGAGGTGGCTGGCACGATGGCGCCCTGCGCCAGTGCGCGCGCCGACACCGACTGGCACCTGCCCGAACTGTACGGCTTCCTGGAAGAGATGGGTATATCGACCATCTCGGCGCGCTGGTCGCGCTACCTCATCGACCTGAACCGCCCGCCGGAGAACACCAACCTGTACCCCGGCATGGACACCACCGGCCTGTGCCCGGTCGACACTTTCAGCCGCGAGAGCCTCTACCTGCCGGGCCGCACACCGGACGAAGCGGAAGTGCGCCGTCGTCTGGAGCGCTACTGGATGCCCTACCACGAGCAGCTGCGCGCCGAGCTTGACCGCCTCAAGCGCGAGTTCGGCCGCGTGGTGCTGTGGGACGCGCATTCGATCGCATCGAGGGTGCCGCGCTTTTTCGAAGGCCGCCTGCCAGACCTGAATTTCGGAACCGCCGACGGCAAATCCTGCGCGCCAGGGCTGGAACAGGCGGTGGTGGGCGTCGCCCGCGCCCAGGACCAGTTCAGCATTGCCGTGAACGGCCGCTTCAAGGGCGGCCACATCACGCGCAAGTACGGCCAGCCGGAGCAGGGCGTGCATGCGATCCAGCTCGAGATGTGCCAGTGCCTGTACATGAACGAAGAGGCTCCGTTCGAGTATCGTCCTGACGTTGCAGCCGAGGTCCAGCCGCTGCTGAAGGACATGATCGGCGCTTCAGTCAACTGGGTGCGCGCATGAGAGCCCTGTTCGCACGCCATGCCCTGCTGCCGGATGGCTGGCAGCGCGACGTGCTGCTCGAATGGGATGCGCATGGCGACCTGACCCGCGTCGACGCTCAGGCTGCTCCTCCCTTGGGCGTGCCACGCGCCGACCATGTGCTGCCGGGGATGGTCAACCTGCACTCGCACGCCTTCCAGCGCGCCCTCGGCGGACTGACCGAACGCGCGGGCGATGGGCCGGACAGCTTCTGGACCTGGCGCGACCTGATGTACCGCTTCGCCGCGCGCATCACGCCCGAGCAGATCGAGGCCATCGCGGCCCAGCTGTTCGTGGAATGCCTGCGCCACGGCTACACCTCGCTGTGCGAATTCCACTACCTGCAGCGCGGCCCGGATGGCGAGACCTATGCGCGTCCCGCCGAAACCGCCGAGCGTGTCGCGGCTGCCGGCCACGCCACCGGCATGGGCCTGACCTTGCTGCCGGTGCTGTACAGCCACGCCGGCTTCGGCGAGCAGCCCTTGCGCCCCGAGCAGCGGCGCTTCCGCACCGATGTCGACGACATCCTCGGCATCGTCGAAGCGCTCCAGCCCCTGCGCGGCGGCCAGCTGGAAGTGGGCGCCGCGCCGCATTCGCTGCGCGCGGCCAGCATCGAGCAGGTGCGTCTGCTTGCGGCCGGCCTGCCCGCCGGGCGTCCGCTGCACATCCACATCGCCGAGCAGCAGGCCGAGGTCGAGCAGAGCATCGCCTTCGCCAGGCGCCGTCCGGTCGAGTACCTGCTGGAGCAGGTGAGCGTGGACGAACGCTGGTGCCTGGTGCACGCCACCCACCTGAACGACGAGGAAGTGCAGGCGCTCGCACGCAGCGGCGCCATCGCCGGCCTGTGCCCGACCACCGAGGCCAATCTCGGCGACGGCCTGTTCCCGCTGCAGCCCTTCATCGCGGCGGGCGGGCGTTTCGGCATCGGCAGCGACAGCCATGTGTCGCAAAGCCCGGTCGAGGAACTGCGCTGGCTGGAATACGGCCAGCGCCTGCTGCATCAGCGCCGCAACGTCGCGTTTACGCCGGGCCAGCGCGACGTCGGCCAGTACCTGTGGCAGGCCGCGTTGCGCGGCGGCGCCCAGGCGGCCGGGCGCAAGGTGGGGGCATTGGCGGAGGGCCTGCGCGCCGACCTGCTGGTGCTGGACGAAAGCCATCCGAACCTGGATGGCGTGCAGGACGCGGACGTCCTCGGACGCTTCCTGTTCTGCGGTAACGACAATCTTGTGCGCGACGTGCTGTGCGGCGGGCGCTGGGTGGTGCAGGGCGGACGCCACGTGGCGCAGGATGCGATCTCGCAGCGCTACCGCCAGGCGATGACTGAATTACGTGAGGTGAGCCAATGACCGTACTGATCCCATTCGCAAGCCTGTCGCCGGTGCCCTGGAAAAACGGCGGTGGCAGCACGACCGAAATCGCCATCGGCCCGCCGGAATCGGGCTTCGAGGACTTCGAGTGGCGCGTCAGCCTGGCCACCATCGAAAAGGACGGCGCCTTCTCGCTGTTCCCCGGCGTGGACCGCACCCTGGCCCTGGTCGAGGGGCATGGGATGACACTCGATATCGACGGCGACCCGATCCTCATCACCGATGGCGATCCGGTGGTGGCTTTCGACGGCAGCTCGAACGTAACGGCAAAGCTCAGCCGGGGCGGCAGCACCGACTTCAACGTCATGACGCGCAGCGACATCTGCTACCACACCTTCGGCCGCCGGCGGCTGTCGGGCGATTCGACCTTTGTCGCGCGCGCCGACGTCACCGTGCTGTTCCTGGCCGAAGGCGATACCCTCGAGCTGTCCAACGAAAAGGAGCGCATCGGCTTGGTGCGCTTCGATGCCGTGGTGCTGGAAGCCGGCTCGCGCTGGAAGCTGGAAGCGGGGCAGGGCATGATCTATATCGTGGACGTCTGGTACCACGAAGAGGAAGACGAAGAATCCTATGAGTGAATCGGCCGACCTGCTGTTCACCAACGTGCACCTGGCGACCATGGTGCCTCCCGGCGAGGGTGCTTACGGCGAAATGCCGGACGCCGCGCTGGCGGTCAAGGATGGCCGCATCGCCTGGCTCGGCGCCCGCGCTGACGCGCCGCCCGCTAGTGCGCAGCATGACTGCGGCGGCGCCTGGATGACGCCCGGCCTGGTCGACTGCCACACCCACATCGTCCACGCCGGCAACCGCAGCAACGAATGGGAAGCGCGCCTGAACGGCGCCACCTACGAAGACATCGCACGCCAGGGCGGCGGCATCATGTCGACCGTGCGCGCCACGCGCGCAGCAAGCGTCGACACGCTGCTGGCGCAAAGCCTGCCGCGTGTGGCGCGGCTCCTGTCCGAGGGCGTCACCACGCTCGAGATCAAGTCGGGCTATGGCCTGGAACTGGACGCCGAAGCGCGCATGCTGCGCGCGGCGCGCCAGGTAGCCGAACGCTTGCCGGTGCGCGTCGCCACTACCTTCCTCGGCGCCCATGCGCTGCCGCCCGAATTCGCAGGACGCGCCGACGACTACGTGGACGCGCTGTGCGAGCACATGCTGCCGCAACTGGCCGCGGAGGGCCTGGTCGATGCGGTGGACGCCTTCTGCGAACGGATCGGCTTTTCCATCGCGCAGACCGAACGCGTGTTCGCGGCGGCGCGCCGGCTTGGCCTGCCGGTCAAGCTGCATGCCGAGCAGCTGTCGGACCAGCAGGGCGCCGAACTCGTGGCGCGCTACCAGGGCCTGTCGGCCGACCACCTCGAACACCTGAGCCAGGCCGGCATCGAGGCGATGACGCGCGCCGGCACCGTGGCGGTGCTGCTGCCGGGCGCCTACTACTTCCTGCGCGAGACGGTACAGCCGCCGATTGCCGCGCTGCGCGAAGCAAGGGTGCCGATGGCGGTAGCCACCGACTGCAACCCCGGCACTTCGCCGATGACGTCCCTGCTGCTGGCCATGAACATGGCCTGTACCCTGTGGCGCCTGACGCCGCAGGAAGCGCTGCAGGGCGCCACCGTGCACGCTGCGCGCGCGCTCGGCCTGCACAAGGATATCGGTACGCTCGAAGTGGGGAAACGGGCCGACCTGGCCCTGTGGGACATCGCACGCCCGGCGGACCTGGTCTATGCCATGGGATCCAACCCGTGCCGCCATGTCGTCAACGGCGGCGTCCTGCGCGAGGCGCACATCGCCATGTGAGGCATCCGGGAGACAAACGCTCCCTAATCCCTTAAGTATTCACAAGCGACGCCAGTTGAATGGCGTCGGCTTGACTCGCGTCAAACATCAAAATTCCAGTTCGGGAATGATCAACTTAACGGCAGCAGAAATACGCTTCGTAACAAGGGTAAGCAGATGTAAGGTTTAATTGATCATTAAGAATCAAGACCTATAGTAGAAGCGTGTGATTCACCATCTCCCCTCCCCATTTGCCAAAATGGGTTCGCCCACGGCGCCTCCCGGCCCCGTGGGTTTTTCTTTGTGTGTCAGGTTTTCTCGAACGGGAGCTGATGCACTTCGATCGTCGCATGCACGATCTCTTCGTGGATCCCGAGCTGCTCGCGCAGCGTGACTGGGGTCAGTGACGGATCGTTCGTCGCAATGGTGAGGGCACAAGCATAGGCCTGTTGTCCGACACGCCATACGTGCAAGTCGGCCAGCCTGGTCTCGCCCATGGCAGATGCCGCAGCAATGACCTCGCGGATTTCCTCGACGACTGGCGCATCCATTTCGCGGTCGAGCAGAATTTTTCCTGTTTCCACAATGAGGTTCTTGGCCCATACGGCGACCAGCACCGCGCCGACAATGCCCATGACCGGGTCCAGCCAGGACCAGCCGAAAGCCCAGCCACCTGCCAATGCGCCGATTGCCAGCACCGAGGTTGCGGCGTCCGCGATGACGTGGATGTAGGCGGACTTCAGGTTCAGGTCATGGTGGCCGTGATCGTGGCCATGATCGTGATCGTGGTGGCCATGATAACCGTGGCCGTGCCCGTGCCCGTGATGGGCATGGCCGAGGATCAGCGCGCAAGCGACGTTCACCACCAGCCCGATCGCGGCGATGACGATCGCCTCCCGATAATGGATCGGCTCGGGCGCGAAGATCCGCTCGATCGAGCCGGCCGCCATCAGGGCGGCGATCCCGAGCAGCAGGATGGCGCTCGTGAAGCCCGCAAGGATCTCGATCTTCCACGTGCCGAAGGCGAAGCGTGGATCGTGCGCATACTTGCGCGCCGCGGCATACGCGAAGGCGCTCAGGCCGATGGCCAGGGTATGTGAGCTCATGTGCCAGCCATCGGCCAGCAGGGCCATCGAATTGAACCACCAGCCGGCGGCGATCTCGATCACCATCATGGCCGCGGTGATCCACATGACCAGGCGCGTGCCGCGTTCGGCCTTGTTGTTGCCCTGGTCGAAAATGTGTTCGTGCGCCAGCGCGTCGGCAGGATGAGGGCGGGTCAGGTCTTGCATGTCGTTTCCTTTTCGCTTCCCTTACCGGGAAAGCAGCTTTTTCTCGCGCCGTGCGCGGTCCTTGATCACCTGGTGCTTGCGGTGGTCGGTCATCTTCTTCCACTCGCGTGCCTCGGCGAGCGTACGCAGGCAGCCGGTGCAGAAGCCGGTCTTGCCGTCGAACTGGCACAGCTCGACACATGGGGATTTCACGGCCATCGGTGTTTACTTGATATAGGCGCGGATCACGTCGAGCAGCTGGTCCGCCCCTTCGGCGCGGGCGGAAGCGCTCAGCTCATCGGCAGTGACGTGTTCCCGGACGTGGTCCTCGATGACTTCCGCCATCAAGCCGTTCATCGCGCCGCGGCTGGCCGCCAGCAGATGCAGGATCTCGGCGCAGCCCGCCTCGGCTTCCAGCGCGCGCTCGAGCGCTTCGACCTGGCCGCGGATGCGCCGCACCCGGGCCAGCAGTTTGGCTTTTTCTCGCGTAGTGTGGGACATGGGGCTGTTCCCCCTCTCTTGAAAATAGGGTAGGGGGGTATACTATCAGACGGAGCGCAGCGGGGCCACATCGGCTGTGGCCCGCGGGGGCGCCTGCTCAGGTACGGCGCTCGGCGAGTGCGCTCAGGCTGTCGCCGGTGACGCGGCAGATGCGCCAGTCCGGCAAGATGTCCGCGCCCATCTGCTTGTAGAAACCGATCGCCGGTTCATTCCAGTCCAGTACCGACCACTCGAAGCGTCCGCAATTGCGCTCGACCGCGATTTGCGCGAGGCGGGTCAGCATCTTCGTGCCATAGCCCTTGCCGCGATGCGACTGGCGCACGTAGAGGTCTTCGAGATACAGGCCCTTCTTGGTGAGGAAGGTCGAGAAGTTATGGAAGAACAGCGCGAAGCAGACCACTTCGCCGTCTTCCTCGCCGATGATGGCTTCGCACGAGGGACGCGCGCCGAACAGGCCTTCATGCAGCAGCGCTTCGGTGGCCACCACCAGGTGTTCGAGTTTCTCGAATACTGCCAGTTCCACGATCATGGAATGGATGTGGGAGACGTCGCCTGGCTGGGCGGGACGGATGGAAAAAGTGGTCATGGCGTTTCGAGTGGATTGTTCAGGTTTGCGGATTGCACCGGTTTGGCTGCGGGTGCGCGCAGGGCATAGGCCACACTGGCCAGGCACAGGATCATGCCGGCGAATTCGATCGCGCCGGGACGGTAGCCTTCGAGCTTGATCGACAGCAGGACCGACAGCACCGGCGTGATCACGCCGATGTACACGGTCTTCTGCGCGCCGATGCGCCCGATCAGGGTGAAGTAGGCGAAGAAGGCGATCACCGAGCCGAAGATCGAGAGGTAGAACAGGGCGGCCCAGTAAGTCAGGCTTGGCGGCAGCACGAACTGGTCGCCGTGCGCCAGCGACCAGACGGTGACGAGCGACGCGCCCCACAGCATCGACCAGGCCATGGTGAGCGGCAGGTTCTCGCACTGTTCCTTGACCTTGGTGACCACGATGCTGCCGGCCGAGCTGGCGATGGTCGCGGCCAGCGCCAGCACCACGCCGGCGATGAAGGCGGGGCTGCCCCCAAGCTGGAAATCGCGCCACGCGATGCCGATCGAATGCCAGAACAGCAGGGCCACCCCAAGGATGGCCGCCACCCCGCAGGCGATGGTGCGGCGGCTGATTGCGGTGCCGAAGAACAGGCTGCCCAGCAGCGGCGTCCAGAACACCATCAGCGCGAACACCACGGCCACCAGGCCCGAGACCACGTACTGCTCCGATTGATAGGTGCAGAGGTAGGAAATGCAGAAGGTGAGCACGCCCTGCAGCGCCATCCAGCCGTGGGTGCGCAGCGGCAGCCGCAGGCTGTCGCGCCGCACCAGGCAGATCGCGAACAGCGTGGCCGCCGCCAGGAAGAAGCGGTAGGCGACCGACACGGCGGGCGGCGCTTCACCCAGCTGCAGGGTGATCGCGAAGAAGGTCGAACCCCAGATCAGCGAGGCGACGGTAAACAGGACGGAAGAGGGCATCGCGCGAGTATACGTGCTCCGCCGATTTATTGCAGTGGTAGGGTGGGCGGGTATCCCGCCCACGCGTTCAAATCACGGTACTGATGCCTGCGCGGCTATTCTTGAACTAACTATCGCCGCGTGGGCAGGAAACCTGCCCACCCTACGTTAGTAAGCGAGATGCATGCGGCGGTACAGGAAGGACAGCACGAACAGCGGCCCGATGAGCAGGAAGCGCAGGTCCTCGAAGAAGGAGGGCTTCTTGCCTTCGATCTTGTGGCCGATGAACTGGCCGATCCAGGCTACCACGAAGATCGCGATCGACGCCGGCAGCACCGTCATGTCGGGCATCAGCGCCAGGATCCCCAGCATCACAGCGCTCATCACGCCCATGCCGACGGCGAAGCCGCGCGACAGCTTCGCGTAGTAGTAGAGCGAAGCGAGCGTCGCGGCGATCGCCACCACCGGATGCAGCGCCCACAGGATGCCCAGCAGGCTCAGGACGATCAGCGGAATGCACACGAAGTGGATGATCTCGTTGGTGTGGTCGCGATGGCTTTCGGCGTAGCGCGCGAGCAGGATGTCGATGTTGCGCGGTTGTGAGCTGTGGTCCATGTTTGTCTCCGGTGCCCTGTGGTTTTTCGCTTGATTCTACACCGTCTCCAGCTCCTGTTGAACGCTCGGCCGCGGCGCCTGCAGGCGCAGGTTCGGATGGGCCGCGAACAGCTCCGACACCCACTCGACGAATACCCGCACCTTGGCCGACAGGTGGCGGTTCTGCGGATAGACGATGTGCACCGGCAGCGGGTCCACGCTCCACTCGGGCAGCAGTCGCACCATGCGGCCTTCCTCGATGTGGCGCAGCAGCAGGTAGTCGGTCATGTTGATGATGCCGAGGCCCGCCAGTCCCGCCTGCACATAGGCGTTGGAATCGTTCAGGGCGATCGCGCCGGGCAAGGTCACTTCGATGCGTTCGCTGTCGCGCGTGAAGTCCCAGTTGGCGATCTTGCCGTTCTTGGCCGAGAAGTAGTTGACGCAGCGATGGCGGTCCAGGTCGCGCGGATGCTGTGGCGTGCCGTGGCGCGCGATGTAGTCGGGCGAAGCCGCGGTGACGAAGTTGATCACACCGATGCGACGCGCGATCAGGTTCGGGTCGACCAGCTCGCCGCCGCGCACCGCGCAGTCGACGCCTTCCTCGACCAGGTCGACCGGGCGGTCGGTGCTGCCCAGTTCCATCGTGATGTCCGGGTAGCGCTCGAAAAAGGCGGGCAGCGCCGGAATCAGGATTTCCGAGGCCAGCCCGGTCGGGGTATCCACGCGCAGCCTGCCGCTCGGGCTGAGGCGATGGCGCGACAACGATTCCTCGGCGTCGCGCACGTCCGACAGGATCTGCACGCAGCGCTCGTAATAGGCGGCGCCGTCCGAGGTGATCATCACCTGGCGCGTCGTGCGGTGCAGCAGCTTGACCGACAGGGTCGTCTCGAGCGTCTGGACCAGGGTCGAGACGGTCGCTTTCGGCAGGTTCAGCATTTCGGCCGCCTTGGTGAAGCTGCCGCAGTCGACCACCTGGATAAATACTTCCATGGCCTGAAGCTTGTTCATGACCGGTCCTCCCACTCTGGAATTGGTCGATTGTTCGGTGTTCTGAACAATCAATTCGTTATTGCCATCTTTATCTGATTGTAGTTGATGACTATAGTGTGTGCATCGCAACAAAAAGTAAACACACAAATCGGAGCTGGCCATGAGTATTCGGGACGGAATCTTCACCACGGTAGCAGTCGCCCTGAGCGGGGTAGCGCTTGCAGGCCTGCTGGGAACCGACGCCTATTCGCAGGCTGCCGGCGCGGAAGCGCGCGGCCTGAAGGCGCTCTCGATGCAGGTCGAAATGCGTTGCGACGAATGCCCGCAAGGGAAAACCGACCGTCTGGTCGCCATGCCGGAAGGAGAAGTTCAATGAGCGCGGTGCTGGAGCGCGATGACGCCGTCGTCGATGCGGTGACGGCGGACGTCGACGTGCGCGAGCTGGAAGTCGCGGGTGCGCAGGGAGCATTGGCCGCGCGGCTGTACACCTCGGGAGCCGTCGCAAAACGCGACACCCTGATCGTGTTCTTCCACGGCGGCGGCTTCGTCTCCGGCGACCTGCAGGAAGCGGACGAATTCCTGCGCCACCTGGCCCAGTGCAACGGCGAGCGCGCCGTGCTGGCCTCGAACTACACCCTGGCATTGGCGAGCCCGTTCCCGGCCGCGGTGGAGGACGCGCACGCCGTGGTGCTGTGGGCCACCAAGCACAAGGCGAAGCTGGGCTGGTCCGGCAAGAAGCTGGTGGTGATGGGGATCGAGGCGGGCGCCAACCTGGCGGCCGTGTGCGCCCTCATGGCGCGCGACCGCGCCGCTCCCAAGCTGGCCGGCCAGATCCTGATCATGCCGATGCTCGACCCGGGCCTGTCGACCTGCTCGATGCGCCAGATGAACCAGTGCCCGGACCGCGAGAAGGTCACGAGCGACTGCGCCGCCGCCTACCGCGGCTACCTGCCGCACGCCGCCGACCGTTCGCACCCGTATGCGTCGCCGCTGCGCTCGACCCGGCTCAAGAATTTGCCGCCAGCGTTGATCCTCTCCGCCGAGGACGACCCATTGTGCGACGAGGCCGAACAGTACGGCGCAAAACTGATCAATGCCGGCGTACGCACCACGGTGCGGCGCATGCCGCCGGCCCCCCTGCAGGACCCGGACGGGCGCAACGAATGTGCATGCAAGGTGCACGCGCTCGCCGAGATCGCCAACTTCCTTGCGGGACTGGATCGCTGACCGTCCAGCACTAGTTCCAACCAATACCGCCTTCCGAGAACCACGTGCCGCGCGCACGAGGAAGGGCCCCGTTTTTCCCAAAATTCGTCGCCAGCGCGACGTGAGGGACCGTCTACGAAAGAGGTGAGCCATGCAGATGCACCACCTGCGCCCGATGCGCTGTTGATCCCGGCGCCCTGACCGCCGCCGCGCGGTCCCCTTACCTGTAACGAATCGGCCATCCACGCTGCGGCGTGGACAGGTCCCTCTTTTTCCTCGATTCCGGCTCGCACCCGGCATCGATAGGGATGTTTTTGTCTCCTCAATAAGAAAGGTTGATCATGACTAACCAAAAACGAAGCATGGGCAAAGTGAAATCGCTCGTCGGCCTGCTGGCCGCTGCGGGCCTCGCCGGGGCAGTGCTGGCCGGCTGCTCCGACGCCAACAGCAAGAACGAAGCGGCAGCTGCCGCACCGGCCGGACCGCCGGTCTCCGCCGCGGTCGTCGTCGAAAAGCAGGTCGCCGAAACCCAGGAATTCTCGGGCCGCCTGGAAGCAGTGGAAACCGTCGAGATCCGTCCGCGCGTCAGCGGCTACATCACCGCCGTCAACTTCAAGCCGGGCGCCGAAGTAAAGAAGGGCGACGTCCTGTTCGTGATCGACCCGCGCCCTTACCAGGCCGAAGCCGACCGCGCCGGCGCCGCCGCCAACGCGGCCCGTGCCCGTGCCGACCTGGCGCGCCTGGAACTGCAGCGTGCCGAGCGCCTGCTGGCCGACAAAGCCATCGCCCAGCGCGAGTACGACGAAAAGGCCGCGGCCCAGAAGGAACTCGACGCCAGCGCTCGCGCCGCCCAAGCCCAGTTCGAGGCGGCGCGCCTGAACCTGTCCTATACCCGCATTACGGCGCCGATCGACGGCCGCGTGTCGAAGGCCGAGATCACCCTGGGTAACCTGGTGGACGCCAGCGCCGTGCTGACCTCGGTGGTGTCGACGGATCGCATCTACGCCAGCTTCGACGGCGACGAACAGACCTACCTGCGTGTCGGCGCCCGTGCCCAGCGCGCCCAGCCGGCGGTGGTGAAAGTCGGCCTGGCCAACGACGAAGGCTTCCCGCATGAGGGCAAGCTGGAATTCGTCGACAACCAGCTCGATGCCCGCACCGGCAGCGTGCGCATGCGCGCCACCCTGGCCAATCCGGACCGTTCGCTGGTCCCCGGCCTGTTCGCGCGCGTCCAGGTGGGCAGCGGCGTGGCCGACAAGACCATCGTGATCAACGACCGCGCAGTCGGCACCGACCAGAGCCGCAAGTACGTGGTGGTCGTGGGCGCCGACGGCAAGGCCGAATACCGCCCGGTCACGCTCGGCCCGGTGGTCGATGGCATGCGCGTGGTGCGCAGCGGGCTGAAAGCCGGCGAGAAGATCGTCGTCAACGGCCTGCAGCGTGTGCGTCCCGGTTCGCCCGTCACGCCGCAGATCGTGCCAATGGATGCGCCTGCGACTGCGGCCGCGGCCAAGGACACCAAGCTGGCGCTGAACAGCGCCAAGGAGTAAGAACATGAACTTTTCCCGCTTCTTCGTCGACAAGCCGATCTTCGCGGTCGTGCTGTCGGTGATCGTCTTCGTCGGCGGCCTGATCTCGATCTTCAAGCTGCCGATCTCCGAGTACCCGGAAGTGGTGCCGCCCTCCGTGGTGGTGCGCGCCCAGTACCCGGGCGCCAACCCGAAAGTGATCGCCGAAACCGTGGCTGCGCCACTGGAAGAGCAGATCAACGGCATCGAGGACATGCTCTACATGACCTCGCAGAACACCTCGGACGGCGCCCTGGCCCTGACCCTGACTTTCGCGATCGGTACCGACATCGACCGCGCCGAGAGCCAGGTGCAGAACCGGGTGCAGCGCGCGCTGCCGCGCCTGCCGGAAGAGGTGCGCCAGATCGGCGTCACCACCGTCAAGAGCTCGCCCAACCTGACCATGGTGGTGCACCTGAATTCGCCGGACGGCCGCTATGACGACCTGTACCTGCGCAACTACGCGGTGCTGAACATCAAGGACCAGCTGGCGCGCCTGAACGGCATGGGCGAAGTACAGCTGTTCGGCTCGGGCGACTACGCGATGCGCGTCTGGCTCGATCCGCAAAAGGTCGCGGCGCGCAACCTCACCGCGGGCGACGTGGTCTCGAGCATCCGTGAGCAGAACGTGCAGGTCGCGGCCGGTGTGGTCGGCCAGGGCCCCTCCAAGGACGCCGAGTTCCAGCTGACCGTCAACACCCAGGGCCGCCTGTCGAGCGTCGAGGAATTCGGCGACATCGTGGTCAAGGCCGGCGAGGACGGCGCCGTCACGCGCCTGAAGGACGTGGCGCGCCTGGAGATGGGGTCCAGCTCCTATGCATTGCGTTCGCTGCTGAACAACAAATCGGCGGTCGCGATCCCGATCTTTGAAGCGCCCAACGCGAATGCGCTGCAATTGTCGAGCGATGTGCGCGCCAAGATGGAAGAGCTCTCGAAGGACTTCCCGGAAGGCGTCGAGTACAGCATCGTGTATGACCCGACCCAGTTCGTGCGCGAGTCGATCGACTCGGTGATCAAGACCCTGCTGGAAGCCGTGGTGCTGGTGGCCCTGGTCGTGATCGTGTTCCTGCAGACCTGGCGCGCCTCCATCATCCCGCTGCTGGCAGTGCCGGTGTCGGTGGTGGGCACCTTCGCCGTGATGCTGATGTTCGGCTTCTCGATCAACACCCTGTCGCTGTTCGGGCTGGTGCTGGCGATCGGTATCGTGGTCGACGACGCCATCGTGGTGGTGGAGAACGTCGAGCGCAACATCAGCAATGGTTTGTCGCCGCATGACGCCACGATCCAGGCCATGAAGGAAGTCTCGGGCCCGATCATCGCGATCGCCCTGGTGCTGTGCGCCGTGTTCGTGCCGATCGCCTTCGTCTCGGGCCTGACCGGCCAGTTCTACCGCCAGTTTGCCCTGACCATCGCGATTTCGACCGTGATCTCGGCCTTCGTGTCCCTGACCCTGGCCCCGGCCATGTCGGCCGCGCTGCTCAAGGCGCACGATGCCCCGAAGGACCGCCTGACCCGCGCCATGGACAAGGTGCTGGGCCGCTTCTTCGCCGCCTTCAACCGCTTCTTCGGCCGTGCCTCGCACAGCTACGAGGGCGGCGTGAAGACCGTCCTGCGCCGCAAAGCGGCGACGCTGGGCGTCTACCTGGCGCTGGGCGTGGCCGCGGTGTTCATGTTCAAGGTCGTGCCGCCGGGCTTCGTGCCGGCACAGGACAAGGGCTACCTGATCGGTTTCGCCCAGCTGCCGGATGCCGCCTCGCTGGATCGCACCGATGAAGTGATCCGCAAGATGTCGACCATCGCCAAGGAAATCCCGGGCGTGGAATCCTCGATCGCCTTCCCGGGCCTGTCGATCAACGGCTTCACCAATGCGCCGAACGCCGGCATCGTGTTCACGGGCCTGAAGCCCTTCAGCGAGCGCAAGGGCCATCCGGAGCAGAGCGCCGAAGCGATCGCCGCCGAGATCAACAAGCGCATGGGCGCGGTGGAAGACGCCTTCGTGATGGTGCTGCCGCCGCCTCCGGTGAACGGCCTGGGCACGACCGGCGGCTTCAAGCTGATGCTGGAAGACCGCGGCAACCTCGGTTACGACGAGCTGTATAAGGCGACGCAGGCGCTGCAGGCCAAGGCCTGGGCGACCCCGCAGCTGGCAGGCGTGTTCTCGAGCTACCAGATCAACGTGCCGCAGCTGTTCGCGGACGTGGACCGCGTCAAGGCGAAGCAGCTCGGCGTGCCGCTGGCGACGATCTATCAGACCCTGCAAGTGAATCTCGGTTCGCTGTACGTGAACGACTTCAACCAGTTCGGACGCACCTACCAGGTGCGCGTCCAGGCCGATGCGCAGTTCCGCTCGCAGCCGGAGCAGATCGCGCAGCTGAAGGTCCGCAACGACAAGGGCGAGATGATCCCGTTGTCTTCGCTGATGCAGGTGAAGGACAGCTATGGCCCGGACCGCGTCCAGCGCTACAACAACTACGTGGCGGCCGACATCAATGGCGGCGCGGCGCCGGGCGTGTCCTCGGGCCAGGCCCAGGCCATCATGGAGCAGCTGGCCAAGGAAACCCTGCCGAAAGGGATCTCCTACGAATGGACCGACCTGACCTACCAGGAAATCCTGGCCGGTAACACCATGGTGTATGTGTTCCCCCTGTGCGTGCTGCTGGTGTTCCTGGTGCTGGCCGCCCAGTACGAAAGCTGGACCCTGCCGCTGGCGGTGATCCTGATCGTGCCGATGTCGATCCTGTGCGCCCTCATCGGCGTCAAGCTCACCGGCGGCGACAACAACATCTTCACCCAGATCGCCCTGTTCGTGCTGGTCGGCCTGGCCTCGAAGAACGCGATCCTGATCGTGGAATTCGCCCGCGAACTGGAAGACCACGGCCGCAGCATCGTCGACGCCGCATTGGAAGCTTCCCACCTGCGCCTGCGTCCGATCCTGATGACCTCGATCGCCTTCATCATGGGTGTGGTGCCGCTGGTGTTCTCGACCGGCGCCGGCGCCGAGATGCGTCACGCGATGGGTGTGGCGGTGTTCGCCGGCATGCTGGGCGTGACCTTCTTCGGCCTGTTCCTGACACCGGTGTTCTACGTCCTGCTGCGCACTTTGGCTAAGCGTTTCGAAAAAAAGGCGCCGGTAGCGAAAGCCAAAGCCCCGGTCCTGGATCTGGAAGGAGTGCATTGAGATGAATAGCATGATTGCGAGGGGCGTGGCCCCACTGTTGGCGGCACTGCTGCTGACCGCCTGCGCGACCCCGGATTTCAAGCAGCCGGCCGTCGAGACGCCCACCGCGTTCCGTAATTCTCAGCTGCCTGGCCCGGCGGAGTTCGCAGGCATCGAAGGCGCGCGCTGGAAGCCCGCGCAACCGGCCGAGCAGCAGCCGCGCGGCCAGTGGTGGCTCGCCTTCCAGGACCCGGCGCTGACCGCCCTGGTCGAGGAAGCGAGTGCCAACAACGCCAACCTGGCGGTGGCGGCAAGCCGCGTCAAGCAGGCGAGGGCGATCGCCGGTATCGCAGCGGCGGACCGTGTGCCGCAGGTCGGCGTGGGCATTGGCGCCCAGCGCGCCCGTCCTTCGGCACTGGAATCCGGCCTGCCGCAAGGGACCGCGACCCAGCCCGTGACCACCTACACGGCCAACCTGACGGCCAGCTACGAGGTCGACCTGTTCGGCCGCGTCGCGGCCGGCGTGTCGGCGGCGCGTAGCGATGCGGCGACCTCCGAGGCGAATTACCGCTCGGTGCTGCTGGCCCTGCAGGCGGACGTGGCGCAAACCTACTTCCGCCTGCGCGCCCTGGATGCCGAGCTGGAAACGGTGGCGCAGACCGTGCGCCTGCGCGAGGAAAGCGTGAAGGTGACGCAGCGCCGCTTCGACCTGGGCGACATCGGTGAATTCGACCTGTCGCGTGCCCGCACCGAACTGGCAACGGCGCGCGCCGAAGCGATCGGCCTGCAGCGCCAGCGCGCCACCGCCGAGCATGCGCTCGCGGTCCTGCTGGGTAAACCAGCGGCCAATTACGTGGCCGGTCCGAGCCCGCTGCTGGACGCGACGCTGCTGCCGGCGATCCCTGCCGGCCTGCCGTCCTCGCTGCTGGAGCGCCGTCCCGACATTGTCGCCGCGCAGCGCACCATGGAGGCATCGAACGCCCGCATCGGCGTGGCGCGCGCTGCGATGTTCCCGGCCTTGACGATCAGCGCAGCCGGCGGCGGCGTCGGTGGCGCCTTCTCAGAAGTGTTCAAGTGGAGCAGCCGCTCGTGGGTGCTGGGCCTGTTGACCTCGATGCCGCTGATCGACGGCGGCCGCAACCGCGCCAACGTCGAACGCAGCGAAGCGGTGCTGGAAGAATCGGTGGGCAGCTACCGCCAGAGCGTGCTCACGGCATTCGCCGAAGTCGAGGACAACCTGGCCGGCCTGCGCATCCTGTCGGGCCAGGCCGAGCAGATCGACGCGGCGCTGCTGTCGGCGCGCCGCTCGGCGGATCTCGCGCAAAAGCTGTATGACGCCGGCCGTTCCAGCTACCTCGAACTGCTCGATGCGCAGCGCAACCTGGCGGCGGTCGAACGCACCGCGGTCCAGTTGCGCGGCAACCGTGCGGTGACGACGGTGGCCCTGATCCGTTCGCTCGGCGGTGGCTGGGATGCGGGCCGCATCGACAGCAATGCCGTCGCCATGAAGTAGTACCTGTAGTTCACCTCTCCAGGCGTTTTGCCCTTTGCGGCGGGTACGACAGTGCTCGCCGCTTTTTTTCGTCCGGCTACAATCGCGCCATGGCGACTTCGACTCCATCGTTAACTGGGCTGGCCCCGGTCCTCGCACCGGATACCCGTGTGCTCGTCCTCGGCAGTTTTCCGGGCGCGGCCTCGCTGGCGGCGCAGCGTTACTACGCACATCCGCGTAACCAGTTCTGGCCGCTGATCTCGGCCGTGATTGGCGAAGACCTGGCGAGCCTGCCCTATGAGGAGCGCTTGCCGCGCCTGCTGGCGCACCGCTTCGGCCTGTGGGACGTGCTGGCCGGCTGCGAGCGCGAAGGCAGCCTGGATTCGGCCATCCGCAACCCGGCCGCGAACGACTTCGAGCGCCTGCGCACGCTGTGCCCCGTACTGGAGACGGTCGGTTTCAATGGCCAGGCTTCGGGCAAGTTCGCGCCGCAGTTTGCGGCGGCGGGCTATCGCACCGTCGTGCTGCCCTCCAGCTCACCGGCGCATATGGCGATGAGCTTCGAGCAGAAGCTGGAGGTCTGGCGTCAACTAGCCGATCCAGCAAAGCGCAAGGACCCGAGGGCTGTGCAAGCGCCTCTGTTTTAAGCCTGGCGTCCTGCTGGGAGACCTCAGCGGATCAGGGTGCCGGTCGCCGCGCCGACGCGGCGCAGGTGCGCCAGCTTGGCCGAATACACCTGGCGCATTTCCTGGCGCGTGCTGGTGTCGACCGCTTTCGCGATCTGCTCGCGCGCATGGCTGATGTCGCCCAGCTTCAGGTGCGAGACGCCGAGCCAGAAGCGGAACTCGTCGTTGTAGGGTGCGCGCTTGACCTCGCGCTCGAACAGCTCGCGCGCCCGGCCGTAGTCGCCTGCGCGCAGCGCCACCATGCCCTTGTCGAAGTGGTAGTAGGGCGGGAAAGGCTCGATGCTGGCGATGCGCTGCGCCAGCGTCTTCGCTTCGTCGCCCTTGCCCAGCCGGGCCAGCACCGGCTGCAGGTTGCGCATCACCGTCATGTTTTCAGGTTCGCGCTGCAGCGCCGTGCGGTAGGTCTGTTCGGCCAGCGCGGCGTCGCCGTGGCGTTCGTAGATCACCGCCAGTGTATTGAGCGCGGGGACCATGCCCGGACGCTTGGCCACCGCGGCGCGCGCCCACCAGTAGGCGTCGTCGATGCGATCCTGCACCAGCATCTCGGCGGCGCGGTTGTTCATGTAGAGCGCGACGATCTCGTCCTCTTCCAGCTCGCGCGCGCGGATGCGCAAGGCTTCGTCCTGCGGGATGAAGTCGACCAGCAGCATGTCGTCCTGGTCGGTGCTGCGCATGCCGCTTTCGCGGCGGCTGCCGATGCTGATGTTGACGTGGGCGCTGGCCAGGTACAGGCCGGCGGTGCGGCTCCAGGTGCTGTCGACGTCGACACTGCGGAAGCGCACCGGCATGCCCAGCTCCTTGGCGAAGGCCGCGGTCATGATCACCAGCGACAGGCAGTTGCCGGAGCGGTCGGCGAAGGTCTCGGCCGCGGTGCGGGTGCGCGCGGATTCGTATTCGAGCTTCAGGTCGCTCTTGCTGTACAGGGCGCTGACCAAGCCCTGGCGCTGGCCGTGCTGGCGCAGCTGGCGGGTAAAGGCCTGGCTGTTCAGGTAAGAGCGCATCGCCGGGCTGAGCGTGAACAGCTCCTCGGCCCCGACTTTCTCGGAGGGCGGCGCGAAGCGCGCATCGGCGAACAGGGGGACCGGCGCGGCAGCGGGGGGCTGCATGCCGGCGCAACCGGCCAGCAGGGACAGGGACAACAGGATGGCGATGCGTTTCATGACGTGCTCCGGATCGTACTTACAGGCTGAAGTATCTGCCTGTGCCGAAGCGATGTCAAAAAGCGTTCACTCTTCGTGGAAGGCGTCGACCAGTTCGTCCAGCAGCTCGGCGGTTTCCTCGCTCGACAGGCCGAGGTAGGCGCAGGCGGCGCCGCCACCCTTGTTCCACTCGAGCGACTCGGCGTGGCCCTGGTAGCGGCAGATCGCGCTCTCGGCCAGCACCGACAGAGCGACCAGCGAACGCACGCCGCCGGCGGTCGAGGCGTCCTCGAGCACCGCGAAATCGTGGTGGTGCAGGATGGCCCAGCCGACGTCGGCCGACAGGCCCCAATTGCGCGCCAGCAGGCAGCCGACCGCGGCATGCGAGGTCGAGTGGCGCTCGTCTTCCAGCGCGGTGAAGGGGCGCTCGGCTTCCAGCGAGGCGGCGGCGTAAGTGGCCGCGTAGTCGGCAAAGCGGTCCATCAGCAAGGGCACGCCGGTGTCGCAGAACAGGCCGAAGGTGTGGGCCACGTCCGCTTCGCCGATGCGCAGGCGGCGCGACAGGAACACCATGGCCTGGGCGCGGCGGGTCGAGATGTCCCAGAAGCTGGCCAGGGCCGCGCTGTTGGTCGGGATCGCCTGGCGCGCCAGCAGGCCGGTCATCAGGGCCGCCACCTGGTTAATCCCCAGGAACAGGATCGCCTGCTCGATCGACTTGGCCTTGCGCCGTCCGCCGTAAATCGAGGAATTGGCCAGCTTGAGCAGGGCGCCGGACATGCCGACGTCGCTCGCGACGATCTTGCCGATCGCTTCCGGCGACGGGTCTTCGGAGGCCAGTTCGCGCTGCATGTCGGCAAGCAGGCTCGGCCGCGGCGGGATGCGGATCGACTTGATCAGGGCATCGACCTGGTCGAGTTGCGGAAGAGGATCGGCGACGGTATTCATGGGCGCGGGCTGGAGGAATTGCGGGAGGAAAGCGAACAACCGTTCCACTATACCTCAGCGCTTATTTTATTGCAGCAAGGCAATGTCAAACCTTTGTCATTCGGATCATTTTTTGTGTCAATTCCACCAAAACGACGCCGCAATACCGCCCAAGGTAGAATCCGCGCATGGCCATTTCGACAATAGCAGGAATCGATTTCACCCAGCCGGCGGAACTCGTCGCCCGTCAATTGATCGGTGTGACGGTGCTGGTGAACGGCGTCGGCGGACGGATAGTCGAGACCGAAGCCTACGACCGCGAAGACCCGGCCTCGCACGCCTTTTCCGGTCCGACCGAGCGCAATGCCTCGATGTTCGGGCCGCCCGCCCATACCTATGTCTACCGCTCCTACGGCATCCACTGGTGCCTGAACTTCGTGTGCCGGGAAGAGGGTCATGGGGCAGGGGTCCTGATCCGCGCGCTGGAACCGCTCGCGGGCTTGGATGAGATGCGCCGGCGCCGCGATGCGGACGATGTCTGGCTGCTGTGCTCCGGCCCCGGCAAGCTGTGCCAGGCGCTGGGTGTCACGCGCGCCGACAACGGCAGGGCCCTGTCGGCGCCGCCGTTCGAGCTGCTGCCGGCGCCGCAAGGACTGGAAGTGGTGACCGGACCGCGCATCGGCATCTCGAAGGCGATGGACGTGCCCTGGCGCTTTGGCCTAGCCGGTTCGCGCTTCGTCAGCCGGCCCTTCCGCTAGTCAGGCGCGCCGCCGTTTCGCCCGGGGCGCAGCAGCCGCGGGCAGGGCCGCGACCGGCCTGCCGCGCATCGGGCTTCCCGCCGCACGCCGTTCCTGCGGGTTCTGGAAGCCCGCGGATTCGCCATCCTCATCGATCGGCTCTTCCTCCAGGGCCGGGATGTCCTCGCCCTCGAGCTTGAAGATCGAGACCGCCTTGGCCAGGTTCACGGTCTGCTCGTGCAGGCTTTCGGCGGCCGCCGCGGCCTGTTCCACCAAGGCCGCGTTCTGCTGCGTCATGCCGTCCATCTGGCCCACCGCCTGGTTCACTTCGGCGATGCCGTTGGCCTGCTCGGTGCTGGCGATGCTGATGCGGCCGATGATGTCGTTCACCTGGCGCACCGAGGCGACGATGTCGCCCATGCTGGCGCCGGCCTCGCTCACCGAGGCGCTGCCGTCCTCGATGATCTTTACCGAGTCCGCGATCAGGGCCTTGATCTCGCGCGCCGCCGCCGCCGAGCGCTGGGCCAGCGTGCGCACCTCGGCCGCCACCACGGCGAAACCGCGTCCCTGCTCGCCGGCGCGTGCGGCTTCCACTGCGGCGTTCAGGGCCAGCAGATTGGTCTGAAACGAGATGCCGTCGATGACACCGGTGATCTCGACGATCTTGCGCGAGCTGGCCTGGATCGATTCCATGGTCGCCACCGCGCGCCCGACGGCCTGGCCGCCGTTCGAGGCCAGCTGCGCCGCCTCGGCCGCGAGGTTGGAAGCCAGCTGCGCGTTGTTGGCGTTTTCCTTCACCGCGGTGGTCAGTTCTTCCATGGTGCTGGCGGTCTGTTCGAGCGAGCCGGCCTGCATCTCGGTGCGGGTCGACAGGTCCAGGTTGCCGCTGGCGATTTCCTGCGACGCCGTGTCGATCGAGCGCACCGCGCCCAGGATGCTGTGCAGGGCCCCGGTCAGGCGCCCGATGCTGTGGTCGAGCGCGCGCGAGGTGTCGGCGATCTCGTCGCGCCCGGCGCCGGGCGTGCCGGAGGGACGCAGGCGGCCGTCGGCCAGTTCATTGACCACGGTGGCGATCGAGCGGATGTCGGCCAGCATGGCGCGCCGCACCAGCATCGTCACCAGCAGCGACAGCGCGATCGAGAGCAGCACCAGGGCGGCCATGGTGATCCCGAGCGAGCGGAATTCGGCCTTGGCGGCGGTGTAGGCTTCCATGCTCAGCTTCTTTTCCAGCGCCGCCAGGTTTTGCAGGGCGCTGTCGAGCGCCACGAACTGCTTCTCGGCCTTTTGCATCGAATTGGTGGCGATCGACTGGTCGACCGCGGCCAGCTCGATGGTTTCGGCCACCATCTTGCGGTAGCTGGCAAGCCCCGCCAGTGCGTTCTCGATGGCGGCGCGCTCGCTCGGCTCGGCCAGCTTGGCCAGGTCGTCCAGCCGGGTCTTGATCCCCGCATGCTTCTTGTGGATGTCGGCGGTGAGCGCGGCCAGGCGGTTGGCCGCGAAGCTGCCGTTGACCCAGGCCAGCAGCTGGTAGATGTTGGCATGCGCGAAGCGCGCCTCGCCCGCCACGTCGGCCACCGCCTGCAGGCGCGCGGCGCGCACCTGCACCATGTGCTCGAGCGAGGCGTTCTGGCGCACCATGCCGTAATAGGCGGCCGCCGACAGCATCGTCAGCAGCACCAGCACCAGGCCCGGGGCCAGCAGGAGTTTCGGGCCGATCCGCAATTTGTTCAGCATGTTGACTCCGGGCGTGGAAAGGAAAACTTACTTCTTGTAGATGCCGACTTCCAGCACCACGTCGTCGACGCGCTGGATGAAGGTCGTCTTCGGCTCGATCTTGCCGCTGGTCGGATTCTTGTACTGGTAGTCGACCCAGCCCTTGCCCTTGGCGGCAGCCAGTTCGATGATCTCGCGGCGGTACTTCTTGCCGTTCGCGTCAGGCACGTCGGTCAGGTCCTTGCCGACGATCGAGGGGTTGTAGGGATGGGCCAGCACGATGCCGGTCTTCAGGTCGCGGATGTCCATGTACAGCTCGCCCTGGACGTATTCCGCATCCTTGGCGTTGATGCGCTTCATCATCTCGTCCTTGCCCTTGGCTTTCACCAGCGCCACGCCGCGTTCGACCATCGCGATGGCGTCTTTCTCGGTCGGGGCATTGGCGAGAGCCGGGGTGGCGACGATAGCCAGGCACAGGGCGGTAGCTGCGAACAGTTTCATTATTAACTCCTCGAGTGGAATGTTCTGGGACCAACATTTCTTAAGTGCATTGGCAAATGTACCGGGCTGGGGGAGGGGCTAATTGCGGTGGCGCAATCGCATTGCGCTACGCCCTAGGAACGTTGCGCATTCGTGTCAGTCGTTGCTGACTCAGCCTTGTAGGACGCTCCTGAACAGGGATTGCCCCGATTGTTGTGCCAGCCCATGCTGTCGGAACACTCTGGTTGATTGACGGCAATTTCCCAGACTTTCCGTAACGTAATATGAATTCTTCCCGGCAACGTTGCATGTGTATGTGCTCCGCGCCGGCCTCATTCACTCCTGGAGAATTCCCGTGACCACGACCGAATTGACGCCCTCCAAGTTCAAGCCCTACACCCGGCAATCGATCCATACGGCGCGCCAGTGGCAATGGCTGACGCCGGAACTGCAGGAAGCGGTGCAGGTGGTCTCGCATGTGCTGCCGTTCCGCGTGAATGCCTATGTGCTGGAAGAGCTGATCGACTGGGACAAGGTGCCGGACGATCCGATCTACCGCCTCACCTTCCCGCACCGCGACATGCTGCCGGCGCAGGAATACGAGCAGCTGCGCGATCTGGTGCTGTACAAGAAGGACGAGGCGGGGATCGCCAAGCTGGTGCACGGCATCCGGATGCGCATGAACCCGCACCCGGCCGGCCAGATGACCCACAACGTCCCGCGCGTGAACGATGCGCCGCTCAAGGGCTTGCAGCACAAGTACAAGGAAACCGTGCTGTTCTTCCCGAGCTCGGGCCAGACCTGCCACGCCTACTGCACCTTCTGCTTCCGCTGGCCGCAGTTCGTCGGCATGGACGACATGAAGTTCGATGCGCGCGAATGCGGCGAACTGGTGTCCTACCTCGAGAGCCATACCGACGTCACCGACGTCCTGATCACCGGCGGCGACCCGATGATCATGAACACCCGTTCCCTGGCCGAGTTCCTGGAGCCGCTGCTGGAGCCGAACCTGGCCCACATCCAGAACATCCGCATCGGCACCAAGTCGGTCGCCTATTGGCCGCAGCGCTTCGTGTCGGACAAGGACAGCGACGACCTGCTGCGCCTGTTTGAGAAGGTGGTCCGGTCAGGCAAGAATCTGGCGATCATGGGCCACTACAATCACGCGGTGGAACTGCGCGCGTCCGTAGCGCAGCAGGCGGTCAAGCGCATCGTCGGCACCGGCGCCACCTTGCGCATGCAGGGCCCCCTGATCCGCCACATCAACGAAGACCCGAAGAGCTGGGCCGAACTGTGGACCACCGGCGTGCGCCTGGGCGCCATTCCCTATTACATGTTCGTCGAGCGCGACACCGGCCCGCGCGACTACTTCGCGCTGCCGCTGGCGCGCGCGCACCAGATCTTCCAGGAGGCCTATTCGATGGTGTCGGGCCTGTCGCGCACCGTGCGCGGGCCGTCGATGAGCGCCTTCCCCGGCAAGGTCGTGATCGATGGCGTGGTCACGATCAACGGCGAGAAGCTGTTCGCGCTGCAGTTCCTGCAGGCGCGTAATCCGGAGTGGGTGCGCCGTCCCTTCTTCGCCAAGTACGATCCGGACGCCACCTGGCTCGACCACCTGAAGCCGGCCTTCGGGAAAGACAAGTTCTTCTTCGAGCAGGAGAGCGGCGGCCCGCTGCGCGGACCCGGCGGGCGCGTGATCCCGCTGGTGCCGGCCGGGCAGATCCGTGCCGATGGCGAGTGCGGCAGCACCCAGGACGCGGCCTGAGCTGCCCTCAGGGACCTGATATGCAGGCGCCCGCCACGACGCCACGCCTGACCGGCGTGGCGGTGTTCTTCTACGTGTTCCTGCCATTCGCGCTGGGACACTACCTGTCCTCGCTGCTGCGCAACGTGAACGCGGTGCTGGCCTCGCACCTGGTGGGGGCGCTCGCGCTCACGCCGGGCGAACTGGGGCTGCTCACCAGCGCCTTCTTCTTCGCCTTCGCCCTGGTCCAGCTGCCGGTCGGGATTGCGCTCGACCGCTGGGGACCGCGCCGGGTGCAGCTGGCGATGATGCTGGTCGGCGCTTTGGGTGCGCTGCTGTTCTCGCGCGGCAGCGGCTTCGGCCAGCTGCTGGTGGCGCGCGCCGTCATGGGCCTCGGCCTGGGTGGCTGCTTCATGGCGGCGGTGAAGGCGGTGTCGACCTGGATCGCGCCCAGCAAGCTGCCCTCGGTGCACGGCTACCTGATCGCGGTCGGCGGACTGGGCGCCGCCACCGCCACCATGCCGGTGCGGCTCGCGCTCGACTACACCGACTGGCGTGGCCTGTTCGCGATCCTGGGGGCGCTCACCGCCTGCTCCGGGCTCCTGATCGCGCTGCTGTACCCGCGCGACACGCAAGCGGCGCCGAAGCGCGGTCCGCTCGGCCAGGCGCTGCGTGATGTGTTCCGGGCGCCGGTGTTTCGCAGCACGGCCTCGCTGGTCCTGATTCCGCATGCGGTGTTCTTCGGCATCCAGGGCTTGTGGATCGGACGTTGGCTGAGCGACGTCGCGCGCTTCCCGGACGATGCGGTGGCCTACCTGCTCTACATGGGGATGACGGCGGTGATCTTCGGCGCCATCGCGGTCGGCACCATCACCGAGTGGGCGGGACGGCGCGGCATCGCCCCGCTCGACGTCGCGGCCGCCGGCATCGGTGTCTTCCTGCTGGTGCAGGCCGCCTTCATCGTCAACTACCAGCCGAGCTTCCAGCTGCTGTCGGTGCTGTTCACGCTGGTCGGCACGATCACCGGCATCGAGTACGCCATCGTTGCCCAGTCGATGCCGCGCGAACTGACCGGGCGCGCGGCCACCTGCCTGAACCTCCTGATCTTCATCGGCGCCTTCGTGGTGCAGGCGGGCTTCGGCGTGATGGTCGGGATGTGGACGGCCGACGCGGGCGGCCATGCACCCGCCATCGCCTACCGCGCCGCGTTTGCCGTTCTGGTGGCGGTGCAGTTGCCCGGGCTGGTCGGCTTCGTGCTGCGGCGGCGCCGTGAGCGCCGGGCGCATGCCGCGGCCGGGGTTGAGGAGGCACTGGCGGCGCCCTCGTGAAGGCCGGCGGGCAGTGCGATATTCCCTGATTGGCCCGCATCTGGCAAGATGGATGCTGCCCGCCCACAGGAGAAAACCATGCGCCATTACCCGCTCGGAGCCATGCTGTTGCTGCTTGCCGCCTGCGGCGACCGTTCCACCCTGTCACCCGGCGCCGACGTCGGCCTCGAGCCGGCGATCGCGTCGCCGGTCAAGCGCATCATCCCGACCGTCGACATCGCGCCCGCCAAGGGCTGGCCGCCGGGGAGCACACCGGTCGCCGCGGCCGGCCTCGCGGTGAAGGCCTTTGCGTCCGGCCTCGATCACCCGCGCTGGCTGCTGGTGCTGCCTAACGGCGACGTGCTGGTTGCCGAAACCAATGCGCCTGAGCGGCCGGAAGACAAGAAGGGCATCCGGGGCTACATCATGGGCAAGGTGATGGCCAAGGCCGGCGCCGCGGTGCCGAGCGCCAACCGCATCACCCTGCTGCGCGACGCCGACGGCGACGGCGCCGCCGAAACGAAGACGGTCTTCCTGAAGAACCTGAACTCGCCCTTCGGCATGGCCCTGGTGGGCGACATGCTGTACGTGGCCAATACCGACGGCATCGTACGCTTCCCCTACAAGGACGGCGCCACCGAGATCACGGCCGGTGCGCAACCGGTAGCGGCGCTGCCGGGCGGGCCGCTGAACCACCACTGGACCAAGAACATCATCGCCAGCAAGGACGGCCGCCGGCTGTACGCGACCTCGGGCTCGAACAGCAATGTCGCCGAGAACGGCATCGACAAGGAAACCGACCGCGCCGCCATCCTCGAAGTCGATATCGCCAGCGGTAGGACGCGCCTGTTCGCCTCCGGCCTGCGCAACCCGAACGGCCTGGCCTGGAACCCGGAGACCGGGGTGCTCTGGACCGTCGTCAACGAGCGCGACGAACTGGGCAGCGACCTGGTGCCGGACTACCTGACGTCGGTGAAGGAGGGCGGCTTCTACGGCTGGCCGTACAGCTACTACGGCCGCCACGTGGACGAGCGCGTCCAGCCGCCACGCCCCGACCTGGTGGCCAAGGCGATCGTGCCGGACTACGCGCTCGGCGCCCACGTGGCGGCGCTGGGCCTGGCCTTCTATACGGGCCATCTGCTGCCCCAATTCGCGAATGGCGCCATCATCGGCCAGCACGGCTCGTGGAACCGCACGCCGCTGTCGGGCTACAACGTGGTCCACGTGCCCTTCAGGGCGGGCAGGCCGGCGGGCAAGCCGGTCGAGATCCTGGGCGGCTTCGTCGACCAGCAGGGCGATGCGCTGGGCCGCCCGGTGGGCGTGGCGGTGGACAAGGCGGGCGCCATCCTGGTGGCGGACGACGTCGGTAACGTGATCTGGCGCGTGACGCCGGGCGCCCGCTGATTTACGCGCAGTCGCCCACCAGCAGCAGCGGCAGGCCGGTCCACGCGATCCCCACCAGCGCCAGCAGGGCGCCGAGCGCTGCCGCCCAGTGGAGCAGGCCCGCGCCTTGCGCGTCCTGCAGGATGGCGCGCTCACGCCACGCCAGCCACGCGCACACGGCCAGCGCCAGCGCGGTGGCGCCCCCGAGGAGCATCCGGTCCGGTCCTCCGGCGCGCATCGCGGCCGGCGTGCACTGCGCCGCCGCCAACAGGTAGCAGAAGGCGAAGTGCGCGGCCCACACCAGCAGCGGCAGGGTGCCGCGCACGAACCGGCGGAAGAAATGATCGTGCATGCCTACTCCATCAGCAGCGGAAGGATGCGCACCAGCGCCATGCCGGCCAGGCCCTGCAGCGTCGTGTAGTGCCACAGCAGGGAGACGTTGTCGAGCGTGGCGCGGCTATGCTCTCCCAGGTGGCCGCGCCAGGCGCGCAGGCACAGGTAGGGCCCGGCGATCGCCAGCACCACCACGTGCAGGCCCTGGTAAGCGAGGAGGGCCCCGATCGCCGCGCCCCAGGCGCTGGCGCTCGGATCGAGCCCGGCGAACTGGTGGCCGCGCAGGTCGAGCATGAAGGAGGCCGCGGTACAGGCCAACGCCGCCAGCACCAGCCAGGGCAGGCGCCGCTTGCCCAGCGCGCGCAGCGCCAGCAGCATCAGGACCGAGCCGGCTACCAGCAGGCCGCCGGACGCCAGCTGCCAGGGCAGCTCGGGCAGGGCGGCGCCCGGCGGCGGACAGACCATCAGGCGCATCGACACGTGGACGTAGGCGTAGCCGAAGGAAGCGAAGATGCAGGCGTCGACCACCAGCATCACCATCGTGCCCCACCAGGATTGCGAAGAGGTAGTCTTGGCGTTCACCGGCAGCACCAGGTCGTCGCTGACCCGCGCCTGCTTGACTGGCGGCTTGCGGTCGGATTCCCACAGCCAGGCGATGGTGCCGGCCACCGCCATGAAGCCGAATATCCAGGCCAGCAGCATGGCCTTCACCGTCAGCAGCAGGAAGAAGCCGGCAGTGCCGAGGGCGGCGATCACGGGCAGCCAGCTGTCGCCCGGCAGCACCATCAGGTAGCGCGGCTCGGCGCTGACCGGGCTGGTGGCGATGGTCTCGCGCAGGCCGGTGGCGGTTTGCGGCAGGTAGTGCTGGCCGCGGTCGACTTCATCCGAGAGCGTAGGCTGGTCCCACAGCGGGTTGACCGAGGTGATGCGCGGGATGCTGCGGTTGCCGTAGGATTCGGAGGTGAGCCATTCCAGCGTTGGCGCATTCCACGGGTTGCCCACCTCCTTCTCCGGCCGGCGCAGGCTGCGCACGACGTCAAAGATGAACAGCAGCACGCCGAAGGCGAAGACAAAAGCCCCGACCGTGGACAGCAGGTTCAGGAAGTCCCAGCCCATCTGGGCGTCGTAGGTGTAGACCCGGCGCGGCATGCCGTACAGGCCCGTGATGTGCATCGGGAAGAAGGCCAGGTTGAAGCCGCCGAACATCAGCCAGAACACCCAGCGCGCCACGCGTTCCGACAGCGCCTGGCCCTTGACCAGGGGCAGCCAGTAATACATCGCCGCGAACACCGGGAACACCATGCCGCCGATGAGCACGTAGTGCAGGTGGGCCACGATGAAATAGGTGTCGTGCACCTGCCAGTCGAAAGGAATCACGGCCACCATCACCCCGGTCAGGCCGCCCAGCACGAAGATGAACATGAAGCCCATCAGGAACAGGGCCGGCGAGTGCATCTGCACGCGCCCGTTCCACAGGGTGGCGATCCAGGCGAACACCTGGATGCCGGTCGGGATCGCGACCGCCATGCTGGCTGCCGAGATGAAGCTCATCTCCAGTACGCCCAGGCCGGCGGTGAACATGTGGTGGGCCCACAGGCCGAAGCTGAAGAAGCCCACGCCCACCAGCGCCACGATGATGGCGCGCCGGCCCACCAGCGGGGTGGCGGCAATGGTCGGGATCATGGTCGAGACCATGCCGGCCGCCGGCAGGAAGATGATGTAGACCTCGGGGTGGCCGAAGAACCAGAACAGGTGCTGCCACAGGATCGGGTCGCCGCCGCGTTCGGCGATGAAGAAGGGCCAGTCGAAGGCGCGCTCCAGTTCCAGCAGGGCGGTGCCGGCGATCACCGCGGGGAAGGCGAACACGATCATCACCGCCACCACCAGCATGGCCCAGGCATACACCGGCATGCGGCGCAGCGTCATGCCGGGCGCGCGGGTGAACAGGATGCCGACGATCAGCTCGACCGCGCCGGCGATCGCCGAGATCTCGATGAAGCCGATCCCCAGCAGCCAGAAGTCGGCGTTCAGGCCGGGCGAATACTGGTTGCCGGTATAGGGCGGGTACATGAACCAGCCCCCGTCCGGCGCCAGTCCCACGAAGATGGTGCAGAAGAAGGCCAGGCCGCCGAAGGCATAGGCCCAGTAGGCATAGGCGGACAGGCGCGGGAAGGGCAGGTCGCGCGCGCCCAGCATGTTGGGCAGCAGGTAAACCGCGATCGCCTCGACGATGGGGATCGCAAACAGGAACATCATCACCGTGCCATGCATGGTGAAGACCTGGTTGTAGGTGCCGGGACTGAGCAGGCCGTTGTCGGGCACGGCCAGCTGGACCCGCATCAGCAGCGCCAGGATGCCGGCCAGGATGAAGAACAGCAGGGCGGTGCCGATGTAGAGCAGGCCGATGCTGGTGTTGTTGACCGACTTGAAGAAGCGCCAGCCGGTGGGCGTGCGCCAGACTTCCTTGAGACGCTCGAGTTCGCCCTCCGGGCGAGGCAGGGAATTAGGCAATGCGTCGGAAAGCGGCTGCGTCATTTCAGGTGCTCGAGGTAGGTGGACAGCGCGTTCAGCGTCTCGCTGTCGAGCTCACGGGAACCCGGCATGAAGACGCCCGGCTTGGCCTTCTGCGGGTCGGCAATCCAGCCGCCGAGGGCGTCGCGGTGGGTGCGCAGCAGGCCTGCGCCGATGTACATGCGGCTGCCGACGTGGGTCAGGTCCGGCCCCAGGCGTGCGCCTTCCGCCAGGCCGCGGATGGTGTGGCAGGCCTGGCAGCGCTGCTCCAGGAATACGGCGCGGCCGCGCTCGAGCAGCTGCGTGCTGGCGAGCTGGGCCGGCTGGGCCTGGCGCGCCAGCCAGGACTCGAACTCCTGCGGACTGGATGCCACCACGTGCAGCGCCATCTTGGCGTGCTGGGCGCCGCAGAATTCGGCGCACTGGCCGCGGTAGATGCCGGGCTTCTCGGCGCGCAGGGTCAGGCTGGTGACGCGGCCCGGCACCATGTCGCGCTTGCCCGCGAGCGATGGAATCCACAGGCTGTGGATCACGTCGGCGGAATTCAGGCCCAGGTGGACGGCGCGTCCGGTCGGGATGTGGATCTCGTTGGCGGTGACGACCTCAATCCCGCTGGCCGGGTCGTGGTAGCGCACTTCCCACCACCACATCTTGGCGGTCACCGAGATGTTCAGGGCGCCGTGCGAGGTTTGCGGCGCCAGCTGGGCGCTGCGCCAGGTGCTCCATGCCAGCAGTGCGGTGAGCACCACGACCGGGAAGGCGATGCCGCCGCCGCCGATCCACAGCAGCGCGCGCGCCGGCCGCTCGCGGCGCCGCAGGCTCAAGTAAAGCAGCGCCATCACGGCCACGAAAATCAGCGTACCGGCGCCGAACAGCACCCAGGCGAACTGGCTGATGATGGCGGCGTCCCAGCCGCCCGGATGCAGGACCGATTGCAGCGTATCGTTCATGCGCCGCCTACCTGAGGGTGTACAGGAAGGCCGCCATGTGGCGCGCCTCCTGTTCCGTAAGACCCATCGGCGGCATCTCGGTGCCGGGCTTGACGGCATGCGGCACGCGCAGCCATCGCACCATGTTGTCGGGCCGGTTGGGAATGCCGCCGGCGATGTAGCTCAGGCGGCCGATCGTGTCGAGCGCGGGGCCATCGCTGCCGGCGGCGCCCTGTACGCCGGGAATCGTGTGGCAGGCGCCGCACTGGTACTGGGTCACCAGGCGCAGGCCCTGCTCCACCTCGCCGCCGGGAACGATCGAGCGCGGCTCGTCCTTGCATCCGCCGAGCAGCATGGCGGACACCAGCATCAGGCCGGCGTGTCGTGTGCTTTTGCGGACGGAATCGTAGGGTGGACGGGTGCGCACGCTTGGAAATCGGAATTGTGGAGTGGCTTTTATAATACACAAACAGTGATGTAATTTTTTTAACGAATCCAATCGGACGCACCCCGCCCATGCTGAACAACCGCCAACGGCTGATCGTCAAGACCGCTGTACTTACGCTCGTGGCAGCGGGCGTCACCGCAGGCGCGGCGGGTCTCGCCGTGCTGTTCGGCGGCTGGTACAACATCGGCGCCACCGCCCAGCATTTCCCTCCCGTGTACCGCGTGCTGGAAGCGGGGATGAAGTACTCGGTGCGCAACCACGCCGAGGATGTCAAGGTGCCGCCGCTCGGGGGCGAGCAGCAGCTGCGGCTCGGCGCCCAGGTCTATCGCGACAAGTGTGCGCAGTGCCACGGCGGTCCAGGGTTTGCGCAGTCCACCATCGGCATGAGCATGCAGCCGATTCCCGGCCCGCTAGTGGACGCGACCCAGCGCTGGAAGACGCGCGAGCTGTATTGGGTGACGAAGAACGGTATCAAGATGAGCGGCATGCCGGCCTGGGAATACCACCTGCGCGAAGACGAGATCTGGGCGGTGGTCGCCTTCGTCACGGTGCTGCCCACCATGACTGCGCAGGACTACCGCGCATGGACGGCGCAGAACGCTCCTCAGGGAGCGGCGCCTTGAAGACGCTGCCGATGCTGCTGCTGGCCCTGGCCCTGGCCGGCTGCACGCCCAAGCGCCCGCCCGCCGGCGTGCAGGGCGACCCGGAACGCGGCAAGATCGCCGTCAGCCAGTACGCCTGCCAGTCCTGCCACCTGATCCCCGGCGTGCCGGGCTCGAAAGTTTACGTTGGCCGTCCCTTGTCCGATATGGCGCGGCGCAAGGTGCTGGCCGGCGCGCTTCCGAACGACCAGGCCAGCCTGGTGCGCTGGATCCGCGATCCGCAGTCGGTCGACCCGCATACCGCGATGCCGGACATGGGCGTGAGCGAACGCGATGCGCTGGACATCAGCGCCTATCTGCTCACGCAATAAGCGCGCCTTTGGTATCATCGCCCGCTTGGCCCTGCGGGGCATGTTCTACACATGGGGAAGACAAGAATGAGATTGGTGCGCTATGGCCGCCCGGGCAAGGAAAAGCCGGGCCTGTTCGACGAAGAGGGCCGCCTGCGCGACCTGTCCGGGATCATCGACGACATCGACGCGTCCCAGCTGGGCGACAAGGCGCTGCGCAAGCTGGCGAAGCTCGACTGGAAGACGCTGCCGCAGGTACGCGGCAATCCGCGCCTGGGCGTGCCGGTCAAGGGGGTCGGCAAGTTCATCGGCATCGGCATGAACTACGCCGACCACGCCGCCGAGACGGGCGCCGCGGTGCCGAAGGAGCCGATCTTCTTCACCAAGGCGATCAGCTGCCTGTCCGGTCCCGACGATCCGGTCCAGCTGCCGAAGGGCTCGAAGAAGACCGACTGGGAAGTGGAACTCGGCGTGATCATCGGCGCCCGCGCCCAGTACGTGACGGAAGAAGAAGCGCTCAAGTACGTGGCCGGTTACACGGTGGTCAACGACGTGTCCGAGCGCGCCTTCCAGTTCGAGATGGGCTCGCAGTGGGACAAGGGCAAGGGCTGCGACACCTTCGGCCCGGTCGGACCCTTCCTGGTAACGCGCGACGAGGTCTATGACGTGCAGGACCTCGACCTCTACCTGGAACTGAACGGCAAGCGCATGCAGACCGGGAACACCTCGAACATGATCTTCACGGTGGCGCAGATCGTCAGCTACGTATCGCGCTTCATGACCCTGGAGCCGGGCGACATCATCACCACCGGCACCCCGCCGGGTGTCGGCATGGGCCGCTCGCCGCAGCGCTTCCTGAAGAAAGGCGACAAGCTGCGCCTGGGGATCGCGGGCCTGGGCGAGCAGCAGCAGGACGTGGTGGCGTTTCCGAAGTAAAGTCTTAATCCGGCAGGGGCCCCACCCCTGAGCCGGGTACCGCCGTCCTGGCCGTGTTCATCACCATGGCCAGGAAGGTGTAGTAGCCATTCAATCCCATCAGGTCGACCACGCCCTGTTCGCCGAACAGGGCCAGCGCGTCCGCGTACACCCGGTCCGACACCGACTTCCGCTCGTGCAGCTCGATGCAGAAGTCGTGCACCACGGCTTCGTCCACCAGCATGCCCTCCGGCCGGCGGCGCTCGGCGATCGCCTCGACCACCGCGGGCGGGATCCCCACCTGGGCGGCGATCGGCGCGTGGATCGCCCATTCCACCTGCTGGTTCCACTGGCGCGCCGTGACCAGGATCGCCAGCTCCGACAGCCGCACCCCGATCGCACTGCGATAGCGCAGGTATTCGCCCATGCGCTGGGCGTACTCCATCAGTTCCGGGCTGCGCAGCAACGGCACGAAAGGCCCGTAGACCGCCCCGCGCGGGCCGTCGATGATGGCCTGCGCCGCGGCGCGCTGGGCCGGGGTCATATCCTCGAGCGCGATCGGTCCGAGTCGGTCGGTCATGGCAGGGAAGCGCAAGCAACAATTGTTGTAATTGGAAAATAATTGCACAGCGTCCGTCAAAAATCAAAAGAACCGGCGCGCCGCACGCTTATTGTCAAAGCCTTCTACTTCCCGAGGGAGTCGCAATGAGCCATATCCTCCACCGCAACCTGCGCCAGGTACCGCCGACCGCGGTGTCGGGCGACGGCATCCGCATGCGCGACAAGGCCGGCCGCGTCTACATCGACGCCAGCGGCGGGGCGGCCGTGTCCTCGCTGGGCCATGGCCACCCGGACGTGATCGCCGCCATGCACCGCCAGATCGACCGCTGCGCCTATGCCCACACCGCCTTCTTCACCACCGACGCGGCCGAGGAGCTGGCGGACCGCCTGATCGCGGGCGCGCCGCAGGACATCGGCGGTGTCTACCTGGTCTCGGGCGGCTCGGAAGCGATGGAGACGGCGCTCAAGCTGGCGCGCCAGTACTGGGTCGAGGCGGGCGAGCCGCAGCGGCGCCTGTTCATGGCGCGCCGCCAGAGCTACCACGGCAACACCCTGGGCGCGCTGGCGGTGGGCGGCAACGAGTGGCGCCGCAAGGCCTTCGCGCCGCTGCTGATGGACACCGTGCGGGTGAACGCCTGTTACGAATACCGCGGCCGCGCCGCCCACCAGAGCGTGGACGACTATACCGCCGGCCTGCTCGACGAGGTGGAAACCCGCATCCTGGAAGCCGGGCCGGAGAACATCATCGCTTTTGTCGCCGAACCGGTGGTGGGCGCGACCGGCGGCGCGATCCCGCCCACGCCCGGCTACTTCCAGGGCGTGCGCGACATCTGCGACCGCTACCGCATCCTGCTCATCGCCGACGAAGTGATGTGCGGGATGGGCCGCACCGGCAGCATGTATGCGATCGAGCAGGACGGCGTGGCGCCCGACATCATCGCCATCGCCAAGGGCCTGGGCGCGGGCTACCAGCCGATCGGCGCGGTGCTGGCGCACCAGACCATCATCGACTGCCTGCGCAGCGGCAGCGGCGTGTTCCAGCACGGGCATACCTACATCGGCCACCCGGTGGCGGCGGCTGCCGCGCTGGAAGTACAGAAGGTGATCGAGCGCGACGACCTGCTCGGCCGGGTGCGCAGCCGCGGCGCCACCTTGCGGCGCATGCTGGGGGACGTCTTCGGGACCCACGACCACGTGGGCGACATCCGCGGCCGCGGGCTGTTCCTGGCGCTGGAATTCGTGCAGGACCGCGCCACCAAGACGCCGTTCCCGCCGGAGCGCAAGCTGCACGCGGCGATCAAGGCCAAGGCGATGGAAAACGGGCTGATGGTGTACCCGATGGGCGGGACCATCGACGGGCAGGTCGGCGACCACGTGCTGCTGGCGCCGCCCTTCATCGCGACGGCGGCGGATCTGTCGGAGATCGTGACGCGCCTCGCCGATGCGGTGGAGGCGGCGTTGAAGCAGTAAGGAGGCGGGTCAGGCCAGGACCTTGCGGATCCACTTCGAGATGTCCTGCACTTCTTCCAGGCACAACGAGTGCTGCATCGTGTACTGGTGCCACTCGACCTGGTAGCCCAGCTCCTGGAGCACCTGCGCCGACTGCTGCGCGCGGATGAAGGGCACCACGTTGTCGTGGGTGCCGTGGGCCATGAAGATCGGGGTGGACAGGCTTTCTTCGCTGCGTTCCTGGCCCACCACGGTGGCCAGCGGCAGGTAGCCCGACAGGCACAGCATGCCCGCCAGCTTTTCCGGATGGCGCATGCCGGTCTGCAGCGTCATCGCGCAGCCCTGCGAGAAGCCGGCCAGGATGATGCGCGAAGCCGGGATGCCGCGCGCCTTTTCGCGGGCGATCAGGGCTTCCACGTCGCGCTGCGAGGCGCGCAGGCCGCCTTCGTCCTCGCGGCGGGTCAGCTCGGCGCCGGTGATGTCGTACCAGGCGCGCATCACGTAGCCGCCGTTGATCGTCACCGGCATCGTCTTCGCATGCGGGAACACGAAGCGGATGCCGGGCAGGCCGGACAAGTCCAGTTCGTTCACGAGCGGGACGAAGTCGTTGCCGTCGGCGCCCAGTCCGTGCAGCCAGATGACGGCCACTTCCGGATTCGGTTTGGTTTCGATCTCGATGTTTTCCAGCAGCTGGGTCATGCAGTTTTCCTTTATGCGGCGGGAGGACGCAGCGCCGACTTCGGGCGGAAGGTCTTGCTCACCGCGGGGTTGGTTTCCATATACGGGCCGCCGATCAGGTCGATGCAGTAGGGGACCGCGGCGAAGATGCCGCCCACCACCACAGTGCCCGCATCGTCCTTCAGGCCTTCCAGCGTTTCCTTGATCGACTTCGGCTGGCCCGGCAGATTCATGATCAGGGCCGCGTGGTCTTGCGTCTCGCGGATCACCGCCGTCTGGCGCGACAGAATCGCGGTCGGCACGAAGCGCAGGCTGATCTGGCGCATCTGCTCGCCGAAGCCGGGCATTTCCTTGCTTGCCACGGCCAGCGTCGCCTCGGGCGTCACGTCGCGCCGCGCAGGGCCAGTGCCGCCGGTCGTCAAGACCAGGTGGCAGCGCACATTGTCGACCAGGTCGATGAGGGTGCGTTCGATCTCGGCGCGCTCGTCGGGGATCAAACGGGTCTCGACCCGGAACGGCGTGGTGATGGCTTGCGCCAGCCAGTCGTTCAGGGCCGGAATGCCCTTGTCCTCGTAGACCCCGCCGCTGGCGCGGTCCGAGACCGACACCAGGCCGATGATCAATTCCTGATCACTCGTCGTCGGACTCGTCATCGCCCGTTTCTTCCTCGTCGTCGCCTGCCGACTGCTTCGGTTTCTTGCCCAGATCCTTTAGGATCTGGAAGATCTCGCGGTAGGCCTTCGGCGGCTTGTTCTCCGCCTGTTCCTTGCGCGCGTTGCGGATCAGGGTGCGCAGGTGCTGCACGTCCAGTTCCGGGTTCTCTTCCAGCAGCTGGGTCAGGGCCTTGTCGTCCGCCAGCAGCTTTTCGCGGCGGCGCTCGAGGGCGTGCAGCGCGGCGGTCTCGGCCTTCGAGGCGCCTTTCCAGCTGTCGATGGTGCGCTTGATGACGTCGACTTCCGCCTCGTCCAGCGTGCGCATCTTCTTGCCCACGAACTGCAGCGCGCGGCGGCGGCCTTCGTGGTTGGTAATGCTCTGGCAGGTGAGGATGGCTTCCTTCACGTCTTCCGGCATCTCGACGCGCTTGACGCGGTCGCGCGGCGCCTCGACCAGCTGTTCGCCGAGCTTTTGCAGCTCGTTCGACTGGCGCTTGGCTTCGGACTTGGAGGGACGTTCGTATTCTTGTTCGAACTCGTTGGACTGGAAGCCCACGGAGCCGCGGTTTGGATTAGGCATGATATCTGGAATGACTCGGATTGATCCCGCAGTGTTCCTATTGCGCGAGGCCGGTCAGTGAAAATAGTAAACGGCTGCTATGATAACTGTTTTAGGGCTCGCTACGAAAAACACGACATGAACGACTCCGCTTTTACCCATACCCAGGACCAGCTGAAACAGCTCGCCCGCGACGTATTGGCGTTCGCGAAAGAGCAGGGCGCCACCGATGCATCGGTCGAAATCAGCGAAGGCAGCGGCCTGTCGGTTTCCGTGCGTAAAGGCAAGATCGAGACCATCGAGCAGAACAAGGACAAGGGCATCGGCGTCACGGTCTACTATGGCCAGCGGCGCGGCAATGCCAATACCTCCGACTTCTCCACCAAGTCCCTGAAGGACACCGTGGAAGCGGCCTGGAACATCGCCCGCTTCACCGCCGAAGACAACTGCGCCGGCCTGCCCGACGCCGAGCTGCTGGAAATGAACCCGCGCGACCTGCGCCTGTTCTACCCCTGGCAGATCAGCACCGAGGAAGCGGTCGAACTCGCCCAGCGCTGCGAAAACGCGGCCTTCGAAGTCGACCCGCGCATCAGCAACAGCGAGGGTTCCAGCGTCTACGTGCAGCAGTCGCACTTCGTCGGCGCCAACTCGCGCGGCTTCATTGGCGGCTACCCGTTCTCGCGCCACACCATCTCGGTGGCGCCGATCGCCGGCAAGGGCAACAAGATGCAGCGCGACGACTGGTACACCTCGGCGCGCGACCCGAAAAAGCTGGGTAAACCGGAAGCCGTGGGCCGCTACGCCGCCGAGCGCGCGCTGGCGCGCCTGAATGCACGCAAGCTCGACACCCGCACCTGCCCGGTGCTGTTCGAGGCCCCGCTGGCCGCCGGCCTGCTCGGCGCGTTTGTCCAGGCCGTATCGGGCGGCGCGCTGTACCGCAAGTCGAGCTTCCTGCTCGACACCCTCGGCAAGCAGGTCTTCCCCGAGCACATCAACATCGTCGAAGACCCGCACCTGGTCGGCGCGGTCGGCTCGGCGCCTTTCGACGAGGAAGGCGTGCGCACCACCCGCCGCAAGGTGGTCGACAATGGCGTGCTACAGGGTTACTTTCTGTCCTCGTACTCGGCGCGCAAGCTGGGCATGCAGACCACGGGCAACGCGGGCGGTTCGCACAACCTCGACATCGTCTCGACGCAAACGAAGCGCGCCGACGACTTCGAAGGCATGCTGCGCAAGATGGGCACGGGCCTGCTGGTCACGGAACTGATGGGCCAGGGCGTGAACTACGTCACCGGCGACTACTCGCGCGGCGCCTCCGGCTACTGGGTCGAGAACGGCGTGATCCAGTACCCGGTGGAAGAAATCACCATCGCCGGCAACATGCGCGAGATGTTCACCCAAATCGTGGCAATCGGCAACGATGTGCTTGCTCGTGGCAACAAATCGACCGGCTCGATCCTGATCGAGAAAATGGTCATCGCCGGTAGTTGAAAGGGGAGTAAAGCATGAGCAAATTCATTCGCATCGACAAGGAAAACAGTCAGAAGAGCGTCCTGCTCAACCTCGACCTCGTCGCCACCGTCGAAGTGTCGCAGCCGTCTGACCTGCTCAGTTCGGGCAGCGAAACCCGCAAGGCCTACGCCACCTTCCTGGCCGCGGACAAGACCACCATCGCCACTCTGCATTTCGATTCGCTCGACGACGCCGGCAGCTGGGTTACCAAGCACCTGGGCGTCGAACTCTAAATCTTCGTTTCGACAGACGGAGGCAACATGGCCAAGCTCGTTTTGTCGCAAGCCTTCGATTTCCGCAGCGTCCAGGACTGGACCTGGATGCTGCGCGAAACCAATCCCACCAGCATCTCGATCGCGGACACCAGTCAGCGCCAGACCTTCCAGGGCGACTTCCCGCCCACGACAGGCGGCGGCCTGAGCGGCACGATCGCCAGCAGTTCCTACTTCCTCAAGGACAGCCTCGTCTACAGCCTCAGCGGCCTCGACCATGCTGCCAGCCTGCTCGCGCCCTATGTCGAGCGCAAGGGCGACCTGCGCGGCCTGTATGAACCCTTCCTGGCGGGGGACGACAGCATCGAGGGCAGCGCCGGCGCGGACGGCTTGATGGGCTTTGCCGGCAACGACCGCATCCGCGGTGGCGCGGGCGACGACTGGATCTCGGGCGGCAGCGGGCGCGACATCGCCCTGTATGCCGGCGCACGCGCGGGTTTCAGCATCGCACGCACGGCCGACGGCTTCACGGTGATCGATGGCTCCGGTCTCGAGGGCCGGGACAGCCTGACGGGCGTGGAGCGCCTGGTCTTCGCCGACACCCACGTCGCGCTCGACGTCGGCGCCGGCGAGACCGGCGGGCGCGCCTACCGCCTGTACGAAGCCGCCTTCAACCGCACGCCGGACGCCGCCGGCGTCGGCTTCTGGATCGGCCTGCTGGACCGCGGCGTCGCGTTCACGACCGTGGCCCAGGGCTTCCTCGATTCGCGCGAATACCACGAGGCCTACGGCTCGGCCATGACCCACCGCGAACTCGTCACGCGCTACTACACCAACATCCTCGACCGCGCACCGGAGCAGGCCGGGCTCGACTTCTGGGTCGGCAGGCTCGATGCCGGCGCGTCGCGCGCCGATGTGCTGGCCGGGATCAGCGAAAGTGCGGAAAACATCAACGGCACAGCGGCGCTGATCGCCAATGGCTTCTCCCACACTCCCTATGGCTGAGAACAAGACGAAGGCGAACGGCGCCAGCGTGCGCGCCTACCTGGATGCGATTCCGGACGCCGCCCGGCGCCCGGACTGCGAAGCGATCGTCGCGCTGATGAACAGGGTGACCGGCGCATCGCCCGTGATGTGGGGCGACAGCATCGTCGGCTTCGACAGCTACCACTACAAGTACGCCAGCGGGCGCGAGGGCGACGCCCCGCTCACCGGCTTCTCGTCGCGCAAGGGCGACATCAGCATCTACCTGTCCTGCGAGCTGCCGCAGGACGACGCGCTGCTCGGGCGCCTCGGCCGGCACAAGATGGGCAAGGCCTGCCTGTACCTGCGCCGCCTGGACGATGTCGACCTGGGCGTGCTGGAGCAGCTGGTGGCGCGGGCGGCGCAGCTTACGCGGGCGCGCTACGCTGCCTGACAGCCCCCAGTCAGTCCTTAGGCAAAATACGGCGTGTAGACAATGCCGTTGGCGATCAGCTCCGCCACCGCTTGCTGGTTTTCCGTACTCTCGCTGATCGCGGCCAGCACCTGGGCCAGGCTCGCCTTCTTGTTGTCGAGGACGTCCAGCCAGTAGGCGTAGCCGGCCGCCTCGGGTTCACGGTGCAGGATGTTCTTGTAGAGGCGGGAGACGATCTCCGTATTAGTCGGGGCGCTGCCGTACAGGTTGGCGAACTCCCTTGACGCAATGAAGCCGGCAGCGATCGAGGTCAGCGACGCCCCCTTGTCCATTTCGGCAAGCCAGTAGCCCATGCCGGTCGTGTCCGGCGCGCGATCGAAGGCGGCGCGGTAGATCCGGTAGGCCTGGCCTGCCACGCCGTCGACGTCGAGCGCCATGTGGCCGTCGGCGAAGACGATGCGTTCCACGCCCACCAGGCTATCGCTACCGTCGCCGGCGCTGCGTTTGTCCTCTACCAGGAAGCCACCTGCATTGCGCGTGATCTTGTAGTTGCCGATGCCGCCGTAGTAGCGCGCCGTATCCAGCCCCGCGCCGCCGAGCAGCATGTCGTTGCCTCCCGCCCCCAGCAAGCTGTCGTTGCCGGCGCCGCTATCGAGGCGGTCGTTGCCGGCGCCGCCGACCAGTGCGTCGCGGCCGGCGCCGCCCGTGCTGTCCCGCGGCGCGGCGGAAACCGGTGGGAGCGTGTTCGACGTGAGCTGTGGGTCGAACCCTTCCACGAAGTGCGCCGCGGTGAGCGTGCCGGCGCTGATGCCGGCGAGCCTGAGCGCGGTCTGGAAACCGTGGGTGCTGTACACGCCGTCGAGGTCATATTGCAGCAGCGTGTCGCTGCCGCTTTGCACCAGCCGCAGGTAGCCGGCGGGGCCGAAGGGATTGATCCCCCCGTTCAGCGGCAGGTCGAGGGCGAGTGCTCCCAGCTGGATGCGGTCGCCGCCGGTTCCGAGCTGGAAGTCGGTCACGGTATAGCCCGTGGTACCCGCCTCGAACAGGTCGCTGCCCTCGCCGCCGGTGGCGGTCGCGAGATCGCTGCCACGCCGCCAGACGTCGACGCGGAAAATGTCATTTCCTACTCCTCCCAGCATGACTGCGCGGCCGGGATTCGCAAACAGCGGGATGTAGACGAGCAGGTCGTTGCCGTTGCCGCCGTCGAGGCGCGCCTTGCCGTCGTAGCTGGTGAGCGTGTCGTTGCCGTCCTGTCCCTCCAGCAGGTCGTCGCCGGTGCTGGTCAGGATGTCGTCGCCGGCGCCGCCGAGCAGCGTGTCGTCGCCGAGGTGATCGACCAGGTAGTCGTCGCCGGCGCCGCCTTCGAGCCTGTCGTTTCCGGGCCCGCCATCCAGCGTGTCCTTGCCGTCGCCGCCCTGGGCGACGTCGTCGAGCCAGCCGCCAGTCCAGCTGTCGTCCCCCGCGCTGCCGGTCCAGCGGATGCCGGCCGTGCTGCCGTCCGGCGGCAAGCCCAGCGCCATATTGGTTGCGGACAGCTGGTTCTTGTCGACGTTGCGCAGGGTGAGGAAGTCCCTGGGTGCGGCGCTCCCGGCGGCGCCATCGGTGTCGAGCACGACGACGGTGTCGGCGCCGCGCTGTTCCAGGCGCAGGTGGCCACTGGCGAAGGGCGAGCGCTCCGGCGCGACCCAGTAGCTCCCGAGGTCGATGTCGAGCAGGTCGCCGCCGCTACCCACCTGGAAATCGGTGATCGTCAGCGCGCCTTTCCACGCGGCCCATCCGATGTGGAAGCTGTCGCTGCCGGCGCCGCCCGTGAGCAGCACCTGGACCGGCGCATCGAATGAGGGCGCGATCTCGAAGCGGTCGTTGCCGTCGCCCCCGTCGAGTTCGACACGCGCCGCCGGCGTGTTCGAGTTCGCCGACGCCAGTACCAGCCGGTCGTCGCCGGCACCGCCGCGCAGTACGTCGTTGCCCCCGTGGCTGACCAGGGTGTCCTTGCCGTTGCCGCCCTCGAGCACGTCGTTGCCGAATGGAAGCACGCTGGTGCTGCCGGTAGGGAGGCTCTCGCCAGGAAAGTCACCATACAGGCTGTCGTCGCCGTCCCCGCCGAACAGCTGGTCGTCGCCGCGCCCACCGTCGAGCGTGTCGTTGCCGCCTTCACCGCGAATCACGTCGCCTTGCGCACCGCCGCTCAGGCGGTCATCGGCGGCGCTGCCGACGATCTCGCGGCCGCCGGTCGAGCCGTCCGGATGGTAGCCACCGAGGATATTGCCGGCGCCGATTGCCGCCGCCGAGGTATTGGCGAAGACGATCAGGTCGACGGCGCTGGACGGGTCGGCGCCGCTGCGCTTCTGCAGCACCGCGTCCGCGCCGCGCTGGATGATCTGCATCCCGTTTTCCGGCGCGAAGGGGTTCGCGACGTAGGGCGTGAAGTTGCGCAGGTCGAGGATGTCGCCGACCTCGCCGGTGGCGAAGTCGAGGATCTTCAGGACCGCGCCGTTCGTCGCGTCGACGAAGGAATAGATATCCCTGCCGGCGCCACCGTCGGCCACCACGGTGAAGCCGGGCAGGAACGCCGTCCGCACGCGGATCGTGTCGTCGCCGTCGCCGCCATGGACGGTGACGATGCGCGTGCCGGTCCGGTCCTGGTCGAACGCGTCGATACGGTCGTTGCCGGCGCCGCCGTCGAGCACCTGGCCCGGGCGGCCCTCGATGAGGTCGTTGCCCGCATCGCCTGCCAGCAGGCCGCCCTCGCGCGAGCGCGAAAGCAGCCGGTCGTCGCCTTCGCCGCCGTGCAGCGTGTTCGTGCCGTAGTCGTCGGTCAGGGCGTCGTTGCCGTCGCCGCCGTCGAGGAGGTCGTTGCCAAAGCCGCCATCGAGGGTGTCGTCGCCGGCATAGCCGTACAGTTTGTCATCGCCTTCGCCGCCGCTCAACTGGTCGGCCAGATTGCTGCCGTGGATGACGTCTGGACCGGAGGTGCCGGTCGCGATGACCTTGGTGGGGCTGACGTTGGCGACGGAACCGGTTTGCGACATGGAGAATGCGGCTGAGGACTGGCTGGATAAGGTCATGATAAAAAAGGCAATTCCGAACAGCCGCTACTATCACCGAGCGGTGCTTGCTTGTCGAGAAAAAGCCGGATGTACAACGCCGTCTATGCGGGCTGGATGCGCTTGTTGCGTTGCATACACATGTGGAAACGCCCCGCTGGCGGGGCGTTGCAGGAGACCTGTTTGCCGCCGGGTGTGCGGCCTCAGCCCTCGTATGGCGTGAAGGGGATGCCGTTGACGATCAGCTCGGCCACCCCTTCCTGGTTCTCGCCGCTTTCGCTGATCGCGGCCAGCACGTCGGCCAAGGTGGCCCGCTTGTTCTCGAGCACATCCAGCCAGTAGGCGTAGCCGGCCGCTTCCGGCTCGCGGTGCAGGATGTTCTTGTAGAAGCCCATGACGAGCTGGGCATTGGTTGGCGCGACACCGTACACCTCGGCGAACTCCTTCGAGGCCACGAAGCCTGCCGCGACCTGGAGCAGGGGGCTGCCCTTTTCCATGGTTTGCAGCCAGAAGCCCATGCCGCCCATGTCCGGAGAGCGGTCGAAAGCGGCGCGGTAGATGCGGAAGGCCTGGCCGGCCACGCCTTCGGTATCGAGCGCCAGGTGGGCGTCGGCGAAGACCAGGCGTTCTACCCCGGCCAGGGTGTCGGTGCCTGCTTCGGCGCTGCCGGCCTTGGCCACCACCCGGAACCCGTCGCCGACGCGCGTGACCGTGTAGTCGCTGGCCTTGCCGCCGTAGCGCGCGCTGTCCATGCCGGCGCCGCCGATCAGGGTGTCGTTGCCGGCGCCGCCGGTGAGCACGTCGTCGCCGTCGCCGCCGTCGAGCTTGTCGTTGCCGGTGCCGCCCGTCAGCTGGTCGCCGCCGCTGGTGCCGGTGCGTTCCTGGGGCGGCTGCGGGGCCAGCGTCGGCGCGGGTGTTGGGGCTGGCGTCGGAGCTGGCGTGGGCGCTGCCGTCGGGGCGGGAGTCGGCGCCTGGGTCGGAGGGGCGGTCGGGGCAGGAGTCGGTGCCTGGGTTGGAGGTAGGGTCGGCGCAGGAGTAGGCGCCGGTGTTGGAGGTGGCGGCGGAGGCGGAGCCGACGGATGCGGGTTGACGCCTTCGACGAAATTGGCCGCGGTGAGACTCGCGGCGTTGACGCCCGCCAGGGTCATCACCTTGATAAAGCCATAGCCGCTACCCGTGCCGTCCTTGTCATATTGCAGCACCGTGTCGGCGCCTTGCTGCACCAGGCGCAGATAACCGGCGCTTCCGAAAGCATCGGACACCGGCACGTACCAGCCGAGCGGTGCGAGCGCGATCTGGTCTCCATTGGCGCCGGCCTGGAAATCGGTGACGGTGTAGTTGACGGTGTCGGTTTCGAACACGTCGCGTCCCGCGCCGCCGCTCACGGTGGCCACATTGGCATTCGGTGCGTACGATTTCACCGTGAAGCGGTCGTTGCCCGCGCCGCCGGACATGATCGTGTGGGCGGTGGGTGAATCCGAGTACGACGACCAGAGTTGCAGGTGATCGTTGCCGTCGCCGCCATGCATCGTTGCATTGCCGAGTTGGTTGATCAGGACGTCGTCGCCCGCACCGCCGTCGAGAAAGTCGTCGCCCGTCGAAACCAGCATGTCATTGCCGGCGCCACCGAGCAGGGTGTCGCGTCCCCAGGAGTCGAAGATGCTGTCGTCGCCGTCACCGCCCTCGAGCAGGTCGTTGCCGCGCCCTCCCTCGAGGTGGTCTTTGCCGGCGCCGCCCTTCAGGATGTCGTCGAGCCAGCCGCCGCCAAGGAAATCGTCGCCATCCGTCCCGGTCCGGGTAAAACCCTTGGTCGATCCGTCCGGTGCCAGCGCCTGGGCGAAGTTGTCAGCAGTCAGCGCATTCTTGTCGACGTTCTTCAGCGTCACAAAGTCCATGTGGACGCCGCTCCCGGCGCCGTCGGGGTCGATCTGGAGCACGGTATCGGCGCCGCGCTGTACCAGGCGGTACTGGCCGCTGGCGAATGGGGAGACTTCCCCGTACGTGACGTAGCTTTCCATGCCGGACAACACATCGAGCACGTCACCAGCGGCGCCGGCGTGGAAGTCGGTAATCGTGAGCGAGCCGCGCGACGGCAGCCAGTGGAACCAGAAGCTGTCCTTGCCGGCGCCGCCCGCCATCTCGACGTCGAGACGGACGCCGCGCTCGGGATCGATCTTGATGAGGTCGTCACCGGCATCGCCCTGCAGCAGCACGCGGTGTCCCGGGACGTCGAATTCATACAGCGACTGCAGGACCAGGGTATCGTTGCCGTCGCCGCCGCGCAGGATATCGTTGCCCCACCTCGTGATCAGCTGGTCATTGCCGGCGCCGCCATCGAGGATGTCGTCCCCGGTGGCGAGCAGGGCGGCATTCCAGGCGCCTGGAGGACTGCGCTCGTAGTAGTCGCCCAATAGCAGGTCGTCGCCGTCGCCGCCTTTCAGATGGTCGTTGCCGGCCGAGCCGATCAGCTCGTCGTTGCCGGCTCCCCCGGAGATGTCGTCGTCCAGCCAGCCGCCCGCGAGCAGCTCGTCCGCTGCCGTGCCGACGATGGTGCGGCCGGTGTTGGAGCCATCCGGGTTGAAGCCCCAGAGAATGTTGGCGGCGCCGATTGCCGCCTTGTCGATGCCCACGAAGACGATCACGTCGCGATAGACGGGCACGCCGTTTTCCGTGACGCGCGCCTGCAGCACCGCATCCGGTCCGCGCTGCTCGATGCGCAGGCCGTTCGTGGGAGCGAAGGGATTCGGCCCGTCCGCCCCGCTGATCAGGGCGCCCAGGTCGACCAGGTCGCCACCTTCGCCGGTCTGGAAGTCCAGGATCTTGAATGGCGCGGTGCGCGGCACGTCGAACATCCGGTAGGTGTCGCGTCCGGCGCCGCCGTCGGCCACGACGTTCAGCACGTGGTTTCCGCTCAGGCCAGCGGTGAAGAAGTCGTCGCCTTCGCCGCCATGCATCAGGATGGTCGATGCCGGACCGGTGTAAATCAAGTTGCCTGCGGAGAGATTGTCGTTGCCCGCTCCGCCGTCGAGCACCATGTTGCCGCCGCTTCCGAACAGCGTGTCGTTGCCGGCGCCGCCCAGCAGCTCGCCGCCATCGGGAGAGCTGCTCGACAGCTCATCGTCGCCGTCGCCGCCCTCGAGGCGGTTGAAGCCGGCGTTGTCGGTGAGCTTGTCGCGCCCGGCCCCGCCGTACAGCCGGTCGTTGCCGGCCTCGCCGTACAGGAGGTCATCGCCGTCGTCGCCGTACAGGCTGTCGGCGCCGCCTCCGCCGTACAGCCAGTCGATACCGCCCCCGCCGCGCAGCGTGTCGTCGAGGCGCCCGCCCGTCATCTTGTCGTGTTCCGCGGTTCCGCTGCGCTCGTGCCCAACGGGCGAACCGTCCGGGCGCGCGCCATCGATGAAGTTTTCGCCGGTGAGCGCGTCGCGCGCGACGTTGCGCAGGATGACGACATCCTGCCAGCCCGTGACCGAACCGGTTCCGAGGCGTTGCAGGACCGTGTCGCTGCCGCGCTGCTCGAGGCGCAGCTGACTCAGGGGCGGACCGAAGGGGTTGCCGCTGTTTTCCTTGTAGTCGATCAGCGAGAATGCGTCGAGCAGGTCGCCGCCCGCACCCGCGGTGAAGTCGGTGATCGCCAGCATCGGCATCGCCATGCTGCTACCGAAGACATAGGTGTCGCGGCCGGCACCGCCGCTAGCCTCGACCTGCACGCTCGTCCTGGCCCATGCGGCCATGACGATGGTGTCGTCGCCGGCCCCGGCATCGATCCGCATCGGCGGCTGCGCCGCAAGGTTGTGGCCGTACCAGGAGACGACAATGCGGTCGTTGCCGGTACCTCCCAGGACGACATCGGCATCGAGCGAGGCTTCGATATCGTCGTCGCCGGCGCCGCCGTCGATGGTGATGGCGTAAGCCTTGCCGTCATCGGGGAAACCGAAGCCTGGGGCGGTCCGAATTTTATCGTTGCCGTTGCCTCCTTCGAGCACGTTATTGCCCAAGGTATCGAGCAACAGGTCGTCGCCGTCGCCGCCACTCAGCTTATCGTCGCCTTCTCCGCCATCGAGTTTGTCATCCCCCATGCCGCCGCGCAGCGTGTCGTTTCCCATGCCGCCCGACAGGCTGTCGCCGTAAAACCGTTCGTCGCCACCTTCGAGCAGGTCGTCGCCCTTGCCGCCCGAAAGGATGTCGCGGCCTTCGCCGCCGCGGATCGTGTCGTCGAGGTCCTCGCCCTCGAGGACATCCTCGCCGTCGGTGCCGACGATGGTGTAGCCGACGTCGCTGCCGCCCCAGTCATAGCCGCCGCTGAAGCTGGCGCGCGACAGCTGAGACAGGTTGGTGCCGGCCAGCGTGGCCAGCAGCCGGAACGTGTGCACCGCACCGGCTGCGCCGTCGCTGTCGAGATAGATCCGCACATCGCTGCCGGCCTGTTCGGCCTTCAGATAGCCAGCCGGGCCAAACGGGTTATCGCCAAGCTTGGCGGGGACGAGGGCGCGCAGGTCCAGGCGGTCGCCCTGGAGTGTGTCGAAATCGTCGATCCGCAGCTGGGAACGCGGGCTGATGATGGCGAAGATGTCGGCGCCCGTGCCACCTTGCGCCGTCACGATGACCTGGTCCGATACGGTGTTGATCTGCAGCAGGTCGTCGCCCGCGCCGCCGGACAGGCGGACCGTGCGCGCAGTGCTGTTGCCGGCATCGACAGCCGTGAGCGTGTCCTTGCCATCCCCGCCCAGCAAGGTGTCGGCGCCGTTACCTCCCGAGAGCGTATCGTCTCCGGCGCCGCCGTCGAGCACATTGGCGCCGCTGGAAGCGACGCTCAGCGTATCGTTGCCGATTCCCCCCTCGAGCCGGTTGCTTCCGGTGCGGTCGCCGCTTTCGTCGAGGCGGTCGTTGCCGGCGCCGCCGAGCAGCACATCGTCGCCGCTACCGCCCACCAGCCCGTCGTCGCCGTCGCCGCCGTCGATCGTGTCGTCGCCGCCACTGCCCAGCAGGTAGTCGTAGCCGTCGTGCCCACGGATAGTATCGTTCATGAGCGTGCCCGTCAGCGTGTCCCACGACGCCGTGCCCTCCAGCGTCAAGCCGACCTGCGAACCGGCTGGGTCGATGTCGCCGGCGAAGTTCGCGCGCGTCAGGCGGCTGGGCGCGACCCCGACCAGCTTCAGCAGGGACTGGTAGCTTGCAGGCGTATCGGCCGTGCGCAGCTGGAGCAAGGTGTCGGCGCCATCCGCTACCAGGCGCAGGAACCCATTCCCGAATGGGTTGCCGTTGTAATCGGCTGCCAGCAGCCCCAGCACGTCGATGCGGTCGCCGTTCGCACCGGGCGTAAAGTCGGTAATCCGCACCAGGTCCGCGGCGCCGGCGGCGAGGCCGGCTACCCGAAGCACGTAGGTGTCGGCGCCGCTTCCGCCCTTCAGGTCGATGCCGGCATCGGCCGGGCTGTCCCACAAGAGCTCGATGAAGTCGTCGCCGGCGCCGGCATCGGCGACCGAACTGGTGGCATCGGCGCCGGTCATCGTGATGTACAAGCGATCATTGCCGGCGCCGCCGGCATAGTCCACGCCGCCGTAGCCCTCGAGCCTGTCGTTCCCCTCGCCGCCATCGAGCCTGCCGCTCGCCGCCTTGCCGGCATACAGCTGGTCATTACCCTCGCCGCCGAGCAGGACGTTCGCGCCGGCGTCATCCCGGAGCACGTCGTCGCCCGTCCCGCCATCGAGCAGGTCGTCACCGGCGCCGCCGGCCAGGTTGTCGTTGTCGGCGTCGCCGTACAGCTTGTCGTCGCCGTCGCCTCCTCTGAGATAGTCCGTGCCGCGGTCGCCATGCAGGATATCGTCGCCGCCATACCCATACAGGGAGTCGCTGCCGCCGGCGCCGGAGATCGTGTCCGCGAAATCGCTTCCATGTATCCAGTCGGATTGCTCGGTGCCCGTCGCGTTGACGGCCCTGGGGCTGATGCCCGTTTCGAAGGACAGCCAGAGGCCGTAGGACTGATTTACCGGATTGCCGGCCAAGTCGAGAACGACCTGCGGATCGAACACGATGTTATAAATGGTTTTCACCCTCAGCTCGTCCGGTGGATCGAAGCTGATCGTGTTGCCTTCCACCGTGATGCGCGCATCGGTGCCAACATCGGCCGAATACACCAGGCCTACGCCCTCGGCATACAGCTTCAGGGTGCCGCTGCCGAGCTTGACCGGCTCATTGAAAGTGAAGACCAGGTTGGCGCCTACCGCGTGGTCCCTGGCGGGCCCGGATACCAGGGTCGGGCCCGTGGTGTCGGCGTCTCCGGATGCCGCAGCGCCCGTGGCGACGTATTGGCGTACTGGTGCGGGGAGGGTGTCCGGCTGCGTGCTCATATTCAAGGGCGTAGGCGAAAGATAATTGCTGAATATCACCCACCGGGCCTTGCAAGTCTATAAATATTTTGGCAAGGTTTTCGAATTATGCCGAGCGCATGTCAACTGTTGTAGGACGTCGTTTGGAATGGCCGGTACGATGGTCCAGATGCAGGAACGCCCCGGAGGGCCGGGGCGTTCAGGCGATACTTTTCGGCGGGAGGTGGCTCAGCCAGCCTGCTCGATGCGGCTCAGCCGCTGGCCATAGATGCCCCAGGTGACCGGCTCTCCGTCGACCGTGGCCTTGAGGGCCCAGCCGGTGCCGATCTTCTCGACCGTCACCTCGGTTTCCAGCTCTTTCGCTACCTTCTCGGCCCAGGTCCGGGCTGCGCCCTGGCCCTTGAACAGTTCCTGGCCCTCGAAGACGACGGTGGCGTCGAATACGGAAGCGGAGAAGATGCTCATGCCTTGAGCGCGCGAATGGCGTTCAGCACCGGCTGCAGCACCGCGCCGCCCAGGCGCGCGCTGCGGGCGCCGTCCCAGCCCACCTGCGGGTCAGGATCGTTGGCGTTGTCCTTGAACGGCAGTTCCAGGGTCAGGGACAGGCAGCCGAAGGCGTGGGTGATGTGCGAGGAACCCATGGTCAGGGTCTCGTCGGTGAACGGGGTCTTGCCGTAGCCGTGCACGTCCTGGAAGTCCGGGCTGGCGATCTTGAAGTCCTCGATGAAGCGCTGCTGCTGCGCGGCTTGCGCGTCGGTCCAGGTCGGGAGCGATTCGCTGCCGGCCACGAACACGTAGGGCAGGCCTTCGTCGCCGTGCACGTCGAGGCACAGGTCGACGCCGATCTCGTGCATCTTCTTCAGAACCAGGAACACTTCCGGGCTGCGCTCCATGCTCGGGTTCATCCACTCGCGGTTCAGGTTGGCGCCGGCCGCGTTGGTGCGCAGGTTGCCGCGCACCGAGCCGTCCGGGTTCATGTTCGGCACCACGTAGAACACGGTTTCTTTCAGGAGCTGGCGTCCGAACGGGTGCGCCGGGTCCAGCAGCGCGTCGAGCATGCCTTCGACGAACCACTCGGCCATGGTCTCGCCCGGATGCTGGCGTGCGATCACCCAGACCTTCTTCTTTTCAGGCGAAGCTTCGCCGATGACCAGCATATTCAGGTCGCGGCCGTCGATGGTGTTGCCGAGGTCGAGCATGCGCACGTTCTCCGACATCTGGGCGCGGTCGAGCAGCTCCAGGTGGCGTTCCCACGAATAGGGTTCGAAATAGGCGTAGTACACGCTGTCCATGCCCGGGGTGTGCTCGATCGTCATCACCTGGCCGTCGTACGAGGTCGGCACGCGGAACCAGTTCACGCGGTCGTAGCTCGCCATCGCCTGGTAGCCTTCCCAGCCGGCCGGATAGGCGGCCTGGCCCGCGTTCAGGAAGCGGATGGTGCAGGCCTGGCCTTGCGCGCCCTGCAGGCGGAAGTAGAACCACTGGATGATGTCGGCGTGTGAGTCCTTGCGGATGTTCAGGTCGATGGCGTTCGCGCTCGTGGCGTTCACGACCTCGATGGCGCCAGCGTCGAACTGGCTGCTGATCTTGATAGACATGGTGTGTCCTGGTGTTGAGTGTTGGGTAAAACGCTGATCATACCGCGTAGTGTGCGACTAAGCCAAACCGCCGAAGCGCTCGTAGAAGGCGTCGTCGGCCGGCGGCGTGGCGGCATCTTCCTTGCCCAGCATGGCCATGATGTGCTCTTCGGCCCTGGCCTGGGTGCGGCGATAGACCTGCTGCGCCAGCGCGTAAGCATCCGATCCCGGCCACGGGGCGGGTAGCAGTTCGAGCGGTAGCATCGGGTCGTGCAGCTGAACACGGCGGTAAGCGTGGATCAGCAGGGTGCGGATGGCGAAGGCGTCTTGCGGGCTGATGTCGTCATTCAGCGCCAGCAGCGGCGTGAAGCTGTCGATGAACTGGTGGTAGGCGGCGACCACGCCGGACAGGTCCCAGGCGTCGCCCACCAGTTCGGGCAGCGGGCGCGAGCCGACGCCGGGCAGTTCGGTGGCGTCGCAGACGAAGACTTTTCCGTCGGCCCGGGTGCGCGCCAGGATCTCGTGCAGGGTGTCGCGGCTCGGGGCCGGATGCGCCATCACGCCGGTGGCCAGCATGGCGAAGCCTTCCCACTCCAGTTCCTTGCGCAGCAGGGCGCGCAGGTCGCCGTCGATGCTGCCGCTCGGCGCCAGCACGAAGCTCCAGCGGCCGTCCCAATGCAGGCCCGGCGCCGAATAGATGCGGCGGTTGGCGCGCTCGAAACGCGGCAGGGCCTGCGGTTCCAGCGCGTAGCGGCTGCGCCGGCCTTCGCGGCTGGCGACCAGCCAGCCTTCCTGCACCAGGCGGAACACGCTGGTGCGTACCAGGCGGTCCGAGACGCCCAGGGGCGCCAGCAGCTCGATCATGCTGCCCAGCCAGAAGGCGCCGCCGTGCGGGGCGATGGCGTCGCCGCACAGGGTCATCACCAGCGATTTATGGCGCGGCGGGTCGTTCGTCAGGAAGCGGTCGATCCACTCCGCGCTGCTGAGTTGTGGCATTGATAAGACCTCAATATGATTCAAAATTTCGGTGTACATCCGATTTTTTGTATCGTATTATGGATTGGTGAGGTTTGCAACGGAGACCAGACATGTACGCACAGATGGTGGAGACCGGACTCAAGAAAGTCCGTACCGAGGAAGACATGAGCGCGGAAGAAGCCGCGTTCCAGGCGCGCATCGACGCCGGCATCAAGATCGAGCCGAAGGACTGGATGCCCGAGGCCTACCGCAAGACCCTGATCCGCCAGATCTCGCAGCACGCGCACAGCGAGATCGTCGGCCAGCTCCCGGAAGGGAACTGGGTCACGCGCGCCCCGACCCTGCAGCGCAAGTCGGTCCTGCTGGCCAAGATCCAGGACGAGGCCGGCCACGGCCTGTACCTGTACAGCGCGGCCGAGACCCTGGGCGTGTCGCGCGACGAGCTGCTGCAGGCCCTGCATGCGGGCAAAGCCAAGTACTCGAGCATCTTCAATTACCCGACCCTGAGCTGGGCCGACATGGGCGCCATCGGCTGGCTGGTGGACGGCTCGGCCATCATCAATCAGATTCCGCTGTGCCGCTGTTCCTACGGTCCGTATGCGCGCGCCATGATCCGCGTCTGCAAGGAAGAGTCCTTCCACGCGCGCCAGGGCTACGACATCATGATGGCGCTTGCCAGGGGCACGCCGGAGCAGAAGGCGATGGCGCAGGATGCGCTGAACCGCTGGTGGTGGCCGTCCCTGATGATGTTCGGTCCGTCGGATGCCGAGTCGGTGAACAGCGCGCAGTCGACCGCCTGGCGCATCAAGCTGTTCTCGAATGACGAACTGCGCCAGCGCATGGTCGACCAGACCGTGCCGCAGGCCGAATACCTGGGCCTGACCATCCCCGATCCGGACCTGAAATGGAATGAAGAGCGCGGCTCCTACGACTTCGGCGAGATCGACTGGAGCGAGTTCCATAACGTCCTGAAGGGCAACGGCCCTTGCAACCGCGAGCGCCTGCGCACCCGCGTGAAAGCCTACGAAGACGGCGAATGGTTCCGCGACGCGCTGGTCGCCCACGCCGAAAAGAAAGCCGCCCGCAAGGCCGCGGCATAAAAACGGAGACATGAAATGAGCAAAGAATGGCCGCTGTGGGAAGTCTTCATCCGCAGCCAGCACGGCCTGGCCCACAAGCACGTGGGCAGCCTGCACGCACCTGACGCCGAGATGGCGATCAACAACGCACGCGACGTCTACACCCGCCGCAACGAAGGCGTCAGCATCTGGGTCGTGCGCGCCCAGGACATCGTCGCCAGCAGCCCGAGCGACAAGGAAGCCCTGTTCGAGCCGGCCAACAGCAAGGTGTACCGCCACCCGACCTTCTTCCCGATGCCGGAAGAAGTCAAGAACCTGTAAGCCGCCATGGACGCGAAGATCGAATACCTTCTCCGCCAGGGCGACAACGCGCTGATCCTGTCGCAGCAGCTGTGCCAGCTGTGCGGCAAGGGTCCGGCGCTGGAAGAAGACATGGCGCTGTCGAACGTGGCGCTCGACCTGCTGGGCCAGACCCGCATGTGGCTGAGCTATGCCGGCGAGCTGGAAGGCAAGGGCCGCGACGAAGACCGCCTGGCCTTCCACCGCGATGCCAACGAATACCGCAACTGCCAGCTGGTGGAGCAGCCGAACGGCAGTTATGCCGAGGTCATGGTGCGCCAGTTCCTGTTCGATACCTGGCACTACTTCCTGATGGACGGCCTGACGCGCTCCAGCGATGCGCGCATCGCCGAGATCGCGCAGAAGTCGATCAAGGAAGTGACCTACCACCTGCGCCGCTCGGGCGACCTGGTGGTGCGCCTGGGCGACGGCACCGAGGTCAGCCACGGCAAGATGCAGGCGGCGCTGGACGAGCTGTGGATGTACAGCGGCGAGATGTTCATTTATGACGCCGTCGACAACGCGATGGTGGAGCAGGGCGTGGCCCCTAGCAGCGAAGCGCTGCGCCAGCTGTGCCTCGACCACATGGCCGAAGTGTTCGCGGAAGCGACCTTGCGCATGCCCTCACCTGAGGCCTACATGCAGCGCGGCGGCAAGCAGGGCCGCCACACCGAACGCCTCGGCTACATCCTGGCCGAGATGCAGTTCCTGCAGCGCGCCTATCCGGGAGCGCAGTGGTAATGAGCACGGTAGGCGTCAGCCTCGATCAGGTCTGGAGCTGGCTCGGCGAAGTCGCCGATCCGGAGATCCCGGTCATCTCGGTGGTGGACCTCGGCATCATCCGCGACGTCGCCATGGACGGCGACACCTGGGTAGTGACGATCACGCCAACCTACTCCGGCTGCCCGGCGATGCAGGTCATCGCGGACGCGGTGAAGGAAGCCCTGCAGGCCCATGGCCTGGAAGACGTGCGCATCGCCACCCGCCTGGCGCCCGCCTGGACCACCGACTGGATGAGCGAGACCGGCAAGGCGGCTCTCAAGGGCTACGGCATCGCGCCGCCGGTGCAGCAGGCGATCGACATCAGCGGCCTGCATGCCGGCATCCGCCGCCGCGCCGCGCCCGAGGTGGCCTGCCCGCACTGCGGCTCGCCGCATACCCAGCTGACCAGCGAGTTCGGCTCGACGCCTTGCAAGGCGCTGTACAAGTGCCTCGACTGCCGCGAGCCTTTTGATTACTTCAAATGCCATTGAGAGCATGAGCAAATTCTATCCACTGACCGTGGCGAAGGTGAAGCATGAAACCCGCGACGCCATCGCCGTCACCTTCGACGTGCCGTCCGAACTAAAGCCGCAATTCGCCTACCAGCAGGGCCAGCACCTGACCCTGCGCGCGATGATCGACGGCGAGGATGTGCGCCGTTCCTATTCGATCTGCTCGGCCGTGCAGGACGAAACCCTGCGTGTGGCGATCAAGCGCGTCGCCGGCGGCCAGTTCTCGACCTGGGCCAACGAAGCGCTCAAACCCGGCGCCACGCTGGAAGTGATGCCGCCGATGGGCCACTTCAACGTACCGCTGGACCCCGAGAGCGAGCGCCACTACCTGGCGTTTGCCGCCGGCAGCGGCATCACGCCGATCCTGTCGATCGTGAAGACCACGCTCAAGGCCGAGCCGAAGAGCCGCTTCACCATCGTGTATGGCAACCGCGCCTCGTCGAGCGTGATCTTCCGCGATGAGCTGAGCGAGCTTAAGGACACCTACATGGACCGGCTCAAGCTGGTGTATGTGATGAGCCGCGAGCAGCAGGATATCGAACTGTTCAACGGCCGCATCACGGAAGAGAAGTGCGGCCATTTCCTTCGCCACTGGATCGACATCCGCGACATCGACGTGGCCTTCATCTGCGGCCCGGAAGACATGATGCACGGCGTCTCCCGTTCGCTGCAGGCGGCCGGGCTGGCGAAAGAGAAGATCCGTATCGAGCTGTTCGCCGCCAGCATCCCCAAGCACGAGCACAAGCCGCGCAAGGTGGAGGCGGGGCAGCAGCATCAGACTGAAGTCACCGTCATCATGGACGGCAACGCCGCCAGCTTCACGATGGACAAGGACAAGGAGTCCTTGCTGGACGCCGGCCTGCGCGCGGGCATCGACATGCGCTACTCGTGCAAGGGCGGCGTGTGCTCGACCTGCCGCTGCAAGGTGCTCGACGGCCAGGTGGAGATGGACGTGAACTACGCGCTGGAAGACTACGAAGTCGCGCGCGGATTTGTACTCAGCTGCCAGAGCTTCCCGATTACCGACAAGGTGGTTGTGGACTTCGATATCGCCGAATAGGCCAGTTAGCAGAGAAACCGTCGTTCCGGCGAAGGCCGGAACCCAATTTGACTTTCGCAACGAACCGCCAAACTTGGATTCCCGCCTTCGCGGGAATGACGGAGCACAGGACAACAATAAAAATTGGAGACACCCATGACCTACGAATCCATCCAGTTCAAGATCGACAACGGCATCGCCCTCCTGACCCTGAACCGCCCGGATCGCCTGAACAGCTTCACCCAGGCCATGCACCTCGAAGTGCGCGACGCCCTCGACAAACTGCAAGCCGATAAATCCGTGCGCGTGCTGGTGCTGACCGGCGCCGGCCGCGGCTTCTGCGCGGGCCAGGACCTGTCCGACCGCGCCGTCGAACCCGGCGCCCCCGGCGTCGACCTCGGCGAATCGGTCGAGAAGTTCTACGCCCCGCTGGTCATGACCCTGAAGTCGCTGCCGATGCCGGTCATCTGCGCCGTCAACGGCGTCGCCGCCGGCGCCGGCGCCAACCTGGCCCTGGCCTGCGACATCGTGCTGGCGGCGAAATCGGCCAGCTTCATCGAAGCCTTCTGCAAGCTGGGCCTGATTCCCGATACCGGCGGCACCTGGCACCTGCCGCGCCTGATCGGCCAGGCGCGCGCCTCCGGCCTGGCCATGCTGGGCGAAAAACTGAGCGCCGAGAAGGCCGAGCAGTGGGGGCTGATCTGGGCCTGCGTCCCGGACGAAGCCCTGATGGACCAGGCCATAGCCATGGCCGAGCACTTCGCCGCAGCGCCTACCAAAGGTCTGGCCTTCACCAAGAAAGCCTTGCAGGCCAGCTGGGCCAACACCCTGCCGGAACAGCTCAAGCTGGAAGGCGAGATGATGCGCGAACTGGGCTACAGCCACGACTACCGAGAAGGCGTCGCCGCCTTCATCGCCAAGCGCCCGGCGCACTTCAAGGGAGAATAAGATGGCGGCACTCGACAAGGGCAGCATCGTCGCCGTCGTCGGCAGCGGCGCCATGGGCTCGGGCATCGCCCAGGTCGCGGCCAGCGCCGGCCACCAGGTGCTGCTGTTCGATACCCGCCTGGAAGCGGCGGACAAAGCGATTGCGGAGATTGGCAAGACCTACGCCAAGCTGGTGGAGAAGGGCCGCATGGAGGCTGGCGCAGCGGACGAGGCACGCGCACGCCTCAAGCGCATCGGCACACTGCAGGAGGCCGCTGGCGCCGCACTGGTGGTCGAAGCCATCGTCGAGAACCTGGACGCCAAGCGCGCCCTGTTCGGTGAACTCGAAACCATCGTCGGCGACGACTGCATCCTGGCCACCAATACTTCGTCGATCTCCGTCACCGCCATCGCTGCGCAACTGCGCCGCCCGGAACGACTGGTCGGCATGCACTTTTTCAATCCGGTGCCCCTGATGGCGCTGGTCGAAGTCATTAGCGGCATCGCCACCGACAAGGCGGTCGCGGAGACCACCTACGACACCGCCCAAGCCTGGGGCAAGAACCCGGTGCATGCGAAGTCGACGCCCGGCTTCATCGTCAACCGCGTCGCCCGGCCATACTATGCGGAGGCGCTGCGCCTGCTGCTGGAGCAGGCGGCCGAGCCGGCCACCATCGACGCCGTGCTGCGCGACTGCGGCGGTTTCCGCATGGGCCCCTTCGAGCTGATGGACCTGATCGGCCATGACGTCAACTTCTCGGTCACGAACTCGGTCTACAACGCCTACTTCGGCGACCCGCGCTTCACCCCCTCGATCCTGCAGCAGGAACTGGTCAACGCCGGCTTCCTGGGCCGCAAGACCGGCCGCGGTTTCTACCGCTATGGCGAGGGCGTCGAGAAGCCTGCGCCGCAGACGGAAACCGCGCAGCCACGCCCCGAATCGGTCGCGCTGATCGGCAGTGAATCCGCACAGCTCGAGCCCCTGGCCGCCCGCATTGCCGCCGCAGGCTTCGACATGGCGCGCGAGGAAACCCTGGATGCCACCCCAGGCTTCCTGTGCCAGGGCGCGGCCGTGTACCTGACCGATGGCCGCACGGCGACCGAGCGCGCGGCAGAAGCGTGGCACGACGACACGGTGATCTACGATCTGCTGCTGGACGCCGCCGGCGCCACCCGCATTGCGCTGGCCCGCGCCGACCAGTGCAGCATTGAGGCCTACCACGCCGTGGTCGGCATGTTCCAGGCCGCCGGCTTTGCGGTCACGCGCCTGGACGACGTGCCCGGCATGGCCGTGATGCGCACGGTCGCCATGCTGGCCAACGAAGCGGCAGACGCCGTCAATCAGGGCGTGTGCAGCGCGCTTGCTGTCGACATCGCCATGCAGAAGGGCGTCAACTACCCGCGCGGTCCGCTCGCCTGGGCCGACAGCGTCGGGCTGGAGCACATCGTCGCGGTGCTGGCCAACCTGGCCACCAGCTATGGGGAAGACCGCTACCGCGTGTCGCCGCTGCTGCGCCGGAAGATCGCCGCCAATCCGCACGGAGCGAAGTTCCATGCATAGCGACCCGCAGGCATTGGCCGAGCTGGCCGGCAAGACCATGTACGAACGCGACCCGGCCAGCCAGGCGCTGGGCATGCTGCTCGATGAGATCCGCCCCGGCTACGCGCGCATGTCGATGCGCGTGCGTGGCGACATGCTCAACGGGCACGCGACCTGCCACGGCGGCTACATCTTCATGCTGGCCGACAGCGCCTTCGCATTCGCCTGCAACTCGCACAACTTCAATACCGTGGGCGCCGGCTGCACCATCGATTACCTGGCGCCAGGCCGCGAAGGCGACGTGCTGGTGGCCGAGGCGGTCGAGCAGGCGCTGCAAGGCAAGACCGGCGTCTACGACATCAAGGTGAGCAACCAGGAAGGGCGCACGGTAGCGCTGTTCCGTGGGAAGTCGCACCGCGTGAGCGGCATGGTGGCAGAGGTCGCGCAGTAAAGGTTTTTGCAAGACGATAGGAGGTCGAGATGGTCCAACGTAATCCTGCTCCTCATGAGCTGGAACCGATCGAACGCGCGAGCCGCGACGAGCTGCAGGCCCTGCAACTGGAGCGCCTGAAGTGGTCGCTGCACCACGCTTACGAGAACGTGCCGCACTACCGCGCCGCTTTCGACGCCGCCGGCGTGCACCCGGAAGACCTGAAGACGCTAAGCGACCTGGCGAAATTCCCCTTCACCGACAAGAAGACCCTGCGCGACAACTACCCGTTCGGCCTGTTCGCAGTGCCGCGCGAGCAGGTGGTGCGCATCCACGCCTCGAGCGGCACTACTGGCAAGGCCACCGTGGTCGGCTACACGCAGCGGGACATCGACACCTGGGCCGGCGTGGTGGCGCGCTCGATCCGCGCCGCCGGCGGACGTCCCGGCGACATGGTGCACATCTCGTATGGCTACGGCCTGTTCACGGGAGGCCTGGGCGCGCACTACGGCGCCGAGAAGCTCGGCTGCACGGTGATCCCGATGTCCGGCGGCCAGACCGAGAAGCAGGTACAGCTGATCCAGGACTTCAAGCCCTCGATCATCATGGTCACGCCTTCGTACATGCTGAACATCGTCGAGGAATTCACGCGCCAGGGCCTGGATCCGGCGCAGTCCTCGCTGAAGGTCGGCATCTTCGGGGCCGAACCCTGGACCGACGCCATGCGCCGCGAAATCGAAGCGCGCGCCGGCATCGATGCGGTCGACATCTACGGCCTGTCCGAAGTGATGGGACCGGGCGTGGCCAGCGAGTGCATCGAGAGCAAGGACGGCCCGGTGATCTGGGAAGACCACTTCTACCCCGAGATCATCCACCCCGACACCGGTGAGGTGCTGCCGGACGGCGAAGAGGGCGAGCTGGTGTTCACGTCGCTGAGCAAGGAGGCGCTGCCGATCATCCGCTACCGCACCCGCGACCTGACCCGTTTGCTGCCGCCGACCTCGCGCGCGATGCGCCGCATGGGCCGCATCACCGGCCGCTCGGACGACATGCTGATCATCCGCGGCGTGAACGTGTTCCCGAGCCAGATCGAAGAAATCATCCTGAAGATGCCGGCGCTGGCCCCGCAATACCAGCTGGTGGTGGCGCGCGACGGCCACCTCGACACGCTGGAAGTGCTGGGAGAACTGCGCGATGGGTCCCTGTCGGCGGGCGACGTCGAAACCCTATGCCGCGAACTCCAGCACTGCATCAAGACCTATGTGGGCGTGACCACGCGCGTGACCCTGAACCCGCCTGGCGGGATCGAGCGCACGCTTACCGGCAAAGCCCGGCGCGTGGTCGACAAGCGCCCGAAGAATTGAATACTGAGGAGACAACATGACTGACGCATTCATCTGCGACGCCATCCGCACCCCCTTCGGCCGCTACGGCGGCGCGCTGTCGAGCGTCCGCGCCGACGACCTGGGTGCGCTGCCCATCGCCGCGCTGATCGCCCGTAACAAGGACGTGGACTGGGGCGCGGTGGACGACCTGTTCTACGGCTGCGCGAACCAGGCGGGCGAGGACAACCGCAACGTCGGCCGCATGGCCGCGCTGCTGGCGGGCCTGCCGCAAGAGGTGCCGGCAAACACCATCAACCGCCTGTGCGGTTCGGGCATGGATGCCGTAGGTAACGCCGCACGCGCGATCAAGGCTGGCGAAGCGAACCTGATCATCGCCGGCGGCGTCGAAAGCATGACCCGCGCGCCTTTCGTGATGGCCAAGGCCGACAGCGCTTTTTCGCGCGCAGCCAAGATCGAAGACACCACGCTCGGCTGGCGCTTCGTCAATCCGCTGATGAAGGCGAAGTACGGCATCGACTCGATGCCGGAGACCGCCGAGAACGTGGCGCGCGAATTCCATATCGCGCGCGAAGACCAGGACGCATTCGCACTGCGCAGCCAGCAGCGCTGGGCGCGTGCCCATGCCGAAGGCTTCTTCCGGGACGAGATCGTGCCGGTTACGATCCATGGAAAAAAAGGCGAGTCGCGCGTGTTCGACACCGACGAGCAGCCGCGCGAGACCAGCATGGAAGCGCTGGCGAAACTGAAGGGGGTGGTGATGCCCGACGGGACGGTCAGCGCCGGCAACGCATCGAGCCTGAACGACGGCGCCTGCGCGCTGCTGCTGGCTTCCGAAACCACCGCCGTGCGCAACGGCCTGACGCCGCGTGCCCGTGTAATCGGCATGGCCACCGCCGGCCTGGCGCCGCGGATCATGGGTTTCGGCCCGTCCCCGGCCGTGAAGAAGCTGCTGGCGCAAACCGGCCTGCGTCTCGAGCAGATGGACGTCATTGAACTGAACGAAGCTTTTGCTGCGCAGGGCCTGGCCGTGACGCGCGATCTCGGCCTGCCGGACGATGCGGCGCACGTGAACCCCAACGGCGGCGCCATCGCGCTCGGCCACCCGCTGGGCGCCTCCGGCGCGCGCCTTGTCACGACCGCCGTCAACCAGCTGCACTGCACCGGCGGACGCTACGCCCTGTGCACCATGTGCATCGGCGTCGGTCAGGGCATCGCCCTGATCGTGGAGCGAGTGTAAGCATGGTCAAGGTGTACGAGATCAACGGCGTACGGCCGGTGGTGCACCCCAGCGCCTACGTGCACCCGTCCGCGGTGCTGATCGGCGACGTGATCGTCGGCCCGCGCTGCTACATCGGCCCACTGGCCTCGCTGCGCGGCGACTTCGGCCGCCTGATCCTGGAAGAGGGCGCCAATCTGCAGGACACCTGCGTGATGCATGGCTTCCCGGGCGAGGACACGGTGGTCGAAGTCGACGGCCACATCGGCCACGGCGCGGTGCTGCATGGCTGCCGCATCAAGAGGAATGCCATGGTGGGCATGAACGCGGTAGTGATGGACAAGGCCGTGGTCGGCGAAGAGTCGATCGTGGCGGCGATGAGCTTCGTGAAGGCGGGGATGGTCATCCCGCCACGCAGCATGGTGATGGGCACGCCGGCCAGGGTCATGCGCAAGCTCACTGATGAAGATGTGAAGTGGAAGAGTTTTGGAACGCGCCAGTATCACGAGCTGAATGTGCGCTCGCTGGAGACGATGCGTGAGGTCGAGGCCTTGAGCGAGGTCGAGCCGGACCGCAAGGGCCTCGAGTTCGATCCGGAAGGCCGGCACAAACCGAGAGTGTGATTGCACCACCAGCCCCTGCACGTCGTACCGGGACTAGGCGTCCCCCTTGCCCGGTACCCAAGTTTCGTGCCGTAGCCAAAAGATGCGTTAGCACGACGCAGACAAAATTGGATCCCGGCCTTCGCCGGGATGACGGATCAAACGCTAGCGGTGAATTGAAGAGACAACTGAACGGAGACTAATAACATGGGCAACATCGCAACCCTGCAAAGCCTGATCGCCGGCCGCTGGCATGGCGCCGAAGCGCACACGCCGCTGCACAGCGCGCTGAACAACGAACTGATCTTCCACACGCACGCGGAGAAGATCGACTTCGACGAAGCCGTCACCTACGGCCGCAAGACCGGCATTCCTGCTCTCATGCAGCTCGACTTCCAGCAGCGCGCCCAGCGCCTGAAAGCCCTGGCCCTGTACATGATGGAACGGAAGGAAGAGCTATACGAGATCTCGCACCTGACCGGCGCCACCCGTCCGGACAGCTGGGTCGACGTCGAAGGCGGCATCGGCACCTTGTTCGCCTACGCCAGCATGGGCTCGCGCGAGCTGCCCTCGTCGAACGTGCTGCACGAAGGCCCGGCCATGGCGCTCGGCAAGCGCGGCGGCTTCGCGGGCACCCACATCCTGGTGCCGCGCGGCGGCCTGGCGGTGCACATCAATGCTTTCAACTTCCCGATCTGGGGCATGCTGGAAAAATTCGCACCGAGCTTCCTGGCCGCGATGCCCTGCATCGTCAAGCCGGCCACCGCGACCAGCTACCTGACCCACGCCACCGTCAAGATGATGGTGGAGTCCGGCCTACTGCCGGAAGGCGCGCTGCAGCTGGTCATCGGCTCGACCGGCGACCTGCTCGACCGCCTGGGCGGTTTTGACGCCGTCACCTTCACCGGCTCGGCCGACACCGCCGCCAAGCTCAAGGCCAACCAGAACCTGATCCGCGAAGCCGTCCCGTTCACCGCCGAAGCGGACTCGCTGAACTGCGCGATCCTGGCGCCGGACGTCACGCCCGACGACCCGGAATTCGATTTGTTCGTGAAGGAAGTGGCGCGCGAGATGACCGGCAAGGCCGGCCAGAAGTGCACCGCGATCCGCCGCGTCATCGTGCCGGAACAGCATGCCGACGCCGTCGGTGCGCGCCTGCGCGAACGCCTGGCCAAGATCACCGTCGGCAATCCGAAGGTCGAGGGCGTGCGCATGGGGGCTCTCGCCTCGATGGACCAGCACCGCGACGTATCGGAACGCGTCGAGATGCTCGCGCGCGGCAATGAAGTCCTGTTCAGCGCCCGCGACGGTTTCAATCCGGTCGGTGACGGCGTAGCTGCCGGCGCCTTCTTCGCGCCGACCCTGCTCCTATGCCGCAACGCGATGGTCAACGACGCCGTCCACGACATCGAAGCCTTCGGTCCGGTGAGCACGGTGATGACCTACCGCGACATCGACGAAGCCCTGCACCTCGCCGCGCGCGGCAAGGGCAGCCTGGTGACGACCCTGGTGACGAAAGACCCGACGATCGCCGCGCACGCGGTGCCGATCGCCGCGGCCTCGCACGGCCGCGTGCACATCCTCGAACGCGAATCGGCGGTCGATTCCACCGGCCACGGTTCGCCGCTGCCGCAGCTGAAGCACGGCGGCCCAGGCCGCGCCGGCGGCGGCGAAGAGCTGGGCGGCATTCGCGCCGTCAAGCACTTCCTGCAACGCGCCGCGGTGCAGGGCTCGCCGACCATGCTCACCGCCGTCACCGACGAATATGTGCGTGGCGGCGCAGTCAAGGAAACGGATATCCACCCATTCCGCCGCTGGTTCGAAGACCTGGAAGTGGGCCACTCGCTGCTGACTCACCGCCGCACCGTGAGCGAAGCCGACATCGTCAACTTCGGCGGCGTATCGGGCGACTACTTCTACATGCACTTCGACGAGATCGCGGCCAAGGACACCCAGTTCGGCAAGCGCATCGCGCACGGCTACTTCGTGCTGTCGGCGGCGGCGGGCCTGTTCGTGTCGCCGGCCCCGGGCCCGGTGCTGGCCAACTATGGCCTCGATAACCTGCGCTTCGTGGCGCCAGTGGCGATCGGCGACACCATCCGCGCACGCCTGACCTGTAAGCGCAAGGTCGACCGCAACCGCACGGACGAGCAGGGCCGCGGCCAGGGTGTGGTCGCGTGGGATGTCCAGGTGACGAATCAACACGACGAACTGGTGGCGAGTTACGATATCCTGACACTGGTACAGAAACGCGGATGACCGCGACGGAGGCGGCCCCGCCGTCTTCGTTACCAATCAAGGAGACCACATGTCGAGACTGGACCTGAGCAGTATTCCCGTGGTGGGCGGCACCCGCTACCCCGAGCAGTTCGCCGAGCTGGTCGACGGACGCACCAGGCAGGCGCTGGGCGATGCCGGCGGCCTGAGCCAGTTTGGCGTCAACCTGGTCGAGCTCCAGCCGGGCGCGGCCTCGTCGCAGCGCCACTGGCACTCGCATGAGGATGAGTTCGTGATGGTGGTGTCGGGCGAGCTGGTGCTCGTCACCGACGAAGGCGAAACCCTGATGCGTGCAGGCGACTGTGCGGCTTTCCCCGGTGGAAAGCCGAACGGGCATCACCTGATCAATCGCAGCTGGGGTCCGGGCGTGTTCCTGTGCGTCGGCTCGCGCATCAAGGAAGATACGGCAACGTATCCGGACATCGACCTGCACTATGACGGTGCTACCAAGTCCTATTCCCACAAGGACGGTACGCCGTATCCTCCGCGCGACTGAGCGGGATCAGTTCAACTTGCGCGCGTAGCGGCTGCGGATGTGCTGGCTGACGAAGGTCGACAGCCCGCGGCCCTCGCGTGCCAACTCCTGCATCCTGGCAATGTTCTCGGCGCCGGCACTGCGCTCGGTGTACAGGTAACGGTCGCCGCCGGTGAACTGGATGGTGATCGAGTCCTTGTCGATGTCGTAGGCGATCACGCCGGATTCGCCGCTCGTATTGCGATAGCGGTGCATGTGCACCTCCATGTTTGTCGTCGATACCTGGTATGTGGGTATTGTCCGGCGCAAGACAAGGCGGCGCCTGCTCAGTGGCCGATCTTGCGCTGGACCTTCAGCAAGCCACTTTCTGTGCGCACGGCAACCAGGTCTGCATAGTCCGCGATCGGGGCCGAGCGCGTCTCTACCGGATGGGTATGGGTCGCAGTCACCACCAGGCTATCCATACCCGCCGCCTCTGCGGCCGCCAGGCCAATCGGCGTGTCCTCGAACACCAGGCAGTCCTGGGGCGCGACGCCCAGCTTCTGCGCACCCAGCAGGAAAGGATCGGGATTCGGCTTGCCGCGCTTGACGTCGTCGGCCGAGACCAGCAGCGGCGGCAGCGGCAGGCCGGCGGCGGCGATGCGTGCCGTCGCCAGCGCGCGCGATGCGGAGGTGACGATGGCCCAGCGGTCGGTCGGCAGGCTGGCCAGGAAGCGGCCCACGCCGGCGATTTCCTCGATGTCGGCCACATCCTCGATTTCCGCCAGCGCAATGCCCAGCGCCTCTGCGACCGGGTCCACGCCGGGCAGGCCGATCGCACGGATGGTGTCTTCGGTACGCTTGCCATGAACGGTCGGCACGAAAGTCACCGGGTCGAGGCCGTGCATCAAGGCCCAGGCGCTCCAGACCCGCTCGGCGGACTTGATCGAGGTCAGGATGGTGCCATCCATGTCGAACAGAAAGGCGGCATATTCGCGCGAAGGCAGGACGGAAGGATTGGTCGGTGTCACGGGAACATTCTCGTTAACGGAAAGGGCGTCCAGCATAGCGCAAAAGGCAGGACGGCTTCGTTCACCTTGACCTCAAGGCGGCACGCTGCCAGACTACAAACCTTTCAACCGATCCGAGGAGACGCCGCATGATTACGCCTGATACCGCCCTCCGGTCGGCCCCCTAGCACGCCGCTTCGTCACGACGATGTCGCAGGCGCGCTAGCGCGCCGACCTTCCACTCCTTGAACTTGCCGCGCGACTAGCGTGGCTGCCTGCGCACGCCTGTTGCGCCATCGACTGGAAAACACATCGTCATGATCGACATCGATTTCCCGACCCTGCATGGGATCGGCTTCAAGCAGCATTTCGTTTCACAACTCGCAGCAAGCGCGACGCAACAGCGCCTCGCTCGCGTCACCGCCGTCCAGCGCGACGTCCTGACCCTCGACGACGGGCAGGAGGCCTTTCCCGCCCGCAGCCCGCGCTTCGTCGCGGCCGGCCAGCCCGTCGTGGGCGACTGGGTGCTCGCCACCCAGCAACTCGGCGAATACTGGATCGCGCATACCCTCGATCCCTTCACCCAGCTGGCGCGGCGCACGCCGTCGGGAGCAGGTGTTGGCCAGCAATGTCGACACGGCGCTGTTGCTGATGGGCCTGGACAATGACTTCAATCCGCGCCGCATGGAGCGCTACATCGCGGTGGTGCGCACTTGCGGCGTGGAACCCGTGATGGTGCTGACCAAGCCGGACATCGGCGTCGACGTGGAGGAGAGGATTGCGCAACTGCGCCAGCGCATCCCGGACGACGTCCCACTGCTGCACCTGATTCCTTCGGAGCAGGAAAACGGGGGTGTGCTGGCGCCGTGGCTGGGAAGAGGGCAGACGCTGGTACTGCTCGGTTCCTCGGGCGTGGGTAAGTCGACGCTCACCAATGCCTTGACGGGAAGCGGGCAGGCCACCGGCGGCACCCGGCACGGCGACGATCGCGGTCGCCACACGACCACCGTGCGCTCGCTGCATCGCTGTCCGGGTGGCGCCTGCATCATCGACACGCCGGGCCTGCGCGCCTGGCAGCCGGATGCGGACGAGGACGATCTCGGCATGTCCTTCAATGACATCGCAGCGCTGGCGGAGCAATGCCAGTTCCGCGATTGCTGCCATGAAAGCGAGCCGGGATGCGCGGTGCGTGGTGTGGTGGATGCGGACCGCCTGCAGAACTACCGCAAGCTGTTGCGCGAAGTCAGGCGGGCGGAGCAGACGGCGCTCGACCGGATTGCGGAACGTGGGAAGTGGAAGGTGCTGATGAAGGCCGCAAAGCAGCGCGGGCGCGATAAGCGCAGTGGCTAGGTTTCGTAGCGTGGGCGGCTTGTGATCTGGTCCACTGGACCAGATCACCCCACGCGTTCAACCAGCGGTGAATTGGACGATGCGCGTCACCTCATCGTGTAGTTGAACGCGTGGGCGGGAGACCCGCCCACCCTACAACATTACCCTTCCAGCTGCTTGCGGACGCGTGCGATCGCTGCCCGCACCTGGTTCGGCGCCGTACCACCAACGTGATCACGCGCCGCCACCGAACCTTCCAGCGTCAACACCGCAAACACATCCTGCTCAATCAGCGGCGAGAACTCGCGCAGCTTGTCCAGCGACATCTCCGACAAATCGCACCTAGCGATATCGCAGGCACGCACCGCATGCGCCACAGCTTCGTGCGCGTCGCGGAAGGGCAGGCCCTTCTTGACCAGGTAATCGGCCAGGTCGGTTGCCGTCGCATAACCCTGCAGCGCCGCGGCGCGCATGTTCTCGGCCTTCACCGTGATGCCGCCCGCCATGTCGGCGAAGATGCGCAGCGTGTCGGTGACGGTGTCGATGGTGTCGAACAGGGGTTCCTTGTCTTCCTGGTTGTCCTTGTTGTAGGCCAGCGGCTGGCCTTTCATCAGGGTCAGCAGGCCGTTCAGGTGGCCATACACGCGGCCGGTCTTGCCGCGCGCCAGCTCCGGCACGTCCGGATTCTTTTTCTGCGGCATGATCGACGAGCCGGTGCAGAAGCGGTCGGCGATGTCGATGAAGCCAATGCGTGGGCTCATCCACATGACCAGCTCTTCCGAGAAGCGCGAGACGTGCATCATGATCAGGGAGGCTGCTGCTGTGAATTCGATCGCAAAATCGCGGTCGGACACGGCGTCCAGCGAGTTGTGGCAGACGTCCTCGAAGCCCAGGGTCTTGGCCACGCGCAGGCGGTCGATGGGGAAGGTGGTGCCGGCCAAGGCGGCCGCGCCGAGCGGCAGGCGGTTCACGCGGCGGCGCGCATCCTGCATGCGCTCGGCGTCGCGGCCGAACATCTCGACGTAGGCCAGCATGTGGTGGCCGAAGGTGATCGGCTGCGCCACCTGCAGGTGGGTGAAGCCCGGCATGATGGTGTCCGCATGGCGTTCCGCCAGATCAAGCAGCGCGCCGCGCAGGCTGGCCAGCAGGCCCACGATGTCGTCGATCGCCGCGCGTACATACAAGCGGATGTCGGTCGCCACCTGGTCGTTGCGCGAGCGTCCGGTATGCAGGCGTTTGCCGGCGTCGCCCACCAGCTCGGTCAGGCGCTTCTCGATGTTCAGGTGCACGTCTTCCAGGTCGAGCAGCCACTCGAAACTGCCGGCATCGATCTCGCCCTTGATCTGGGCCATGCCGCGCTCGATCTCTGCGCGGTCCTGCTCACTGATGATGCCTTGCGCCGCCAGCATCTCGGCGTGGGCGAGCGAGCCCTGGATGTCGAAGGGCGCCAGGCGCTTGTCGAAGAACACGGAGGCGGTATAGCGCTTGACGAGGTCGGAGACTGGTTCGGTGAAGCGCGCAGACCAGGCTTCGGCCTTCTTGGAGAATTGATCGGTCATGGTGGGATCCCTTTTGGTATCCCACGATTATAAAGGAGGCCTGCCGACCTGGCCCGGCCCCACCCATGGTGGGTGACAAGCGCCCGGAAATGCGTGATCATGTGGCGACTTATCCAACAACAAAAACTTCAGGGGGACGCATGAACCGTTTGGCCCATATCGGCCTTGCATTGGCATTCACGGCACCAGCGGCAATGGCCCAGCAGGGGGCGCCGGCAGCACCGGCCACGCCCACCGCGATCGCCGCACCGGCCGCCCCGGCGGCGCCCAGCATGCCGGCGGCGCGCGCGGCGGATGTTGCCTCGATCGACGCCATCATCGCCGCGGTGTACGACGTGATCTCGGGTCCGGCCGGCGCACCGCGCGACTGGGACCGCATGCGTTCGCTGTTCGCGCCGGAAGGGCGCATGGGCGCAGTCGGCGCCCGTCCGGACGGCAGCTACGTCCTGCGCAGCCTGACCCCGGAAGACTACATCGCCCGCAACACCAAGACCTTCGCCACCATGGGTTTCTTCGAAACCGAAAAGGCCCGCACCACGGAAGTCTTCGGCCAGATCGCCCACGTCTTCAGCACCTACGAAGCGCGCCACGCGAAGGACGACGCCAAGCCTTTCATGCGCGGCGTCAACAGCATCCAGCTGATCCACGACGGCCAGCGCTGGTACGTGCTGAACCTGATCTGGCGCGCCGAGGACGCCAAGCTGCAGCTGCCGGAACGCTACCTGCGTAACGGTTGAGCACTCGGTTGATGGGCCCGGGGGACGCCGTTCAATTGAAAGTAATACATCAAGAAAACGGCGCTAGAATTGGTTTTTAGGCCAGATTCACTGCTTCCATGATTACCAACGACTCAAGCTTCCAGGTCAGTACCGACCAGACGCGGCTGGACATCCCGATGATCTACCGCTTCCTGAGCGAGCAGTCCACCTGGGCGGTCGGCATTTCGCGGCCGATCGTCGAACGCGCGATCGAGAACTCGCTGTGCTTCGGCGGCTACCTCGATGGACGTCAGATCGCCTTTGCGCGCGTGATCACCGACTTCGCCACCTTCGCCAACCTGGTGGACGTGTTCGTGGTGCCGGAGTACCGCGGCCGCGGCTACGGCAAGCAATTGATCGGTGTGGTGCTGCGCCACCCCAGCCTGCAGAAGCTGCGCCGTTTCACGCTCGCCACCAGCGATGCGCACAGCCTGTACGAACGCTTCGGTTTCACTGCGCCCCAGCAGCCCGAGACCCTGATGGAGCGGTACTTTCCGAACATATATTTGTCCTGAGCAGACTCAACACGGCGACGGCCTTCTGGAATCAGGCTTACGATAGTCCCAATTCAGAGGATGTCGTATGCTCCGCGCTATCGCTCGCCTTTCCCGCATTGTCTTCAATGCATTGCTCGCCATAACATTGCTGGCGAGCCACTCGCTTGCAAGCGCCGCGCCTGACGCACCGCAACCCAAGGGTTCCCTGGTGATCATCGGCGGCGCGCTGCGCGCCGACAATGCCGCGGTGTGGGAGCGCATGGTCCAGCTCGCAGGCGGCAAGGGCGCCCGCATCGCCGTGTTCGCCTCGGCCTCGGCCAGTCCCGAAAAATCCGGCAAGTTCCTGGTCGAGCGCTTCAATCAATACGGCGCCAAGGCCTTCTTCGTGCCGGTGGCGGTGCGCCTGTCCGGCATCGACTACCAGGCGGCGGCCGAGGATCCGGCGCTAGCCGCGGCGGTGCGTTCGGCCGGCGGCGCCTTCTTCGCCGGCGGCGACCAGGGCCGCATCACGCGCGCGCTGCGGCGCGCCGACGGCAGCAATACCCGCATGCTCGACGCCCTGTGGGACATGTACCGGCGCGGCGGCATGCTGGCCGGCTCCAGCGCCGGCGCCGCCATCATGAGCAGCACCATGTTCGGCCATCCCAAGCCGGTGCTCACCACCATGAAGCTCGGCCTCGACGACGGCAAGGAAATCGCACCGGGCCTGGGCTTCATCGGCGACGACGTCTTCATCGACCAGCACCTCCTGGTGCGCGGCCGCTTCGCGCGCATGGTGCCGGCCATGCTCAAGAAGGGCTACAAGATCGGCCTCGGCATCGACGAGAACACGGCCATGGTGGTGGGCGCCAACCGCGAGGTCGAAGTCATCGGCTACCGCGGCGCGCTGCTGGTCGATCTCTCCAAGGCCGAGCCGCGCGACGGTCCCCTCAACATCAGCAATGTGCGCCTGAGCTACCTGGACAACGGCGACCGCTTCAACCTGCTCACCCAGACTTTCACGCCCGCACCCGACAAGGCCGACAACCGGGTCGATCCGGCGCGGCCCTACTACCGCGAACCGCTGTTCTCGGCCGACATCCTGGGCAACAGCACGGTGGTCGATCTGATGGCCCGGCTGATCGACAGCGACCAGCCGGAAGCCATCGGCCTCTCCCTCGACAGCCCGAACGGCGTCCAGCCCGATCTCGGCTTCGAGTTCAAGCTGACCCGTACCAGCGACAGCGTCGGCTACCAGTCCGCGTTCACCGAGCAGTACTCGGTCTACAACATGCGGCTCGACATCCGGCCGATCGTGGTGCAGCGGCCGCTGTATCAGTACCGGCAGGTCGAGAACGTCACGGTGAGCGCCGGCGGCGGTGGGCGGGGCGATTCCGCCAAGTAGACCCGGCAGCGATCGCTCAGGGCTTCCGGAACATGATCGCGTGCTGGATCGGCAGCGATCCGATGCTGCGCTCCCACGTCAGGCCATGTGCCGTAGCCTCACGTCGTATCTGCCGCTCGCTCATCTTATGCAGCGGCTTGATCGCGACTGCCGGATCCTCGGCCCGATATTCGACGAAGACGACGCGCCCGCCCGGCTTCAGGGCGTCGACGACGCTATCGAGGACCTCCGAAGGATAAGCGAGTTCGTGATAGACATCGACCATGATTGCCAAGTCGACGCTGGCCGGGGGTAGTTTGACGGCGGTTTCGCTGCCGAGCACCGAAACCACATTGCGCACACCGCGCTTAGCCATTTGGCTGTCGAGCATGCTGATCATTTCCGGCTGGACGTCGACCGCATATACACGTCCGCCGGGCCCGACCTGTTTCGCCAGCTGCCACGTGTAGTAGCCGGTGCCGGCGCCGATGTCGGCCACCGTCATGCCTGGGACCAACGCCAGCTCCCGCAGAAGCAATGCCGGCTGCTCCTCACGTGCCCGGCTTTCGCGCTCGAGCCATTGGGCGCCTTCCCATCCCATCACGCTGGCGATCTCGCGGCCCATGTAGCGCTTGCCGATGCCATCCGGGCTGCGTGCGACGCGTTCATAGGGCGTATCGGCTGCTGCCGCCTGTGCTTCCGCATCGCTACTGCCGAATGACAGCAGCGTTAGAGCCGACAGGCAAGCCACTAGGATGGATGGCGTACGGTAAGCGTGTGATGTGCGGCGATTGCGCAAGCGGATACGGAGCATAATTCGTTCCCTTAATAAGGCGCTGCCTGCAATACGCCGGCAGGCTTGCCGTGAATGAAGAAGCAACAGTCGAGTACACTGAGCCGTACCATCTGTCCGCTGTCGGCCAACTGCCGACGTTCAAATACCAAACTGGATTGCAGATTAAAGTGCGCACTTTCTTGTTCCACTCATACCTCTTCTGGGTACTATTTTCTCTTCTGAATTTTTCATATTTTTGGTTTTTCATTCTTCCGTTTTGGTTGTTCTTCCTTGTCCCGAAGATGTTGAGAATGTTCCCGTTTTTCTGGACGCCGGCAGTCTTGGCGATGATATGTAGTGCGCTTTCGCTGGTTGCGGCCGTCATAGTTGCACAGCGAAAGAACAGCAACCCTATCAGGCCGGTATTCTTGGCTTGGGCATTTAATGGAACATTCTTGCTGGTTTTTGTAACAGCCGCGGAGTACAAGAAAAATGTTTTGATCGAGCGTCTGTTGGCCAGTAGACACCCAGAATGCGTACATGTGAACACCTTTCTGACTTCAATACTGCATGCTGGGGAGGACTTCAACTTCGTTGAACATGCGCTCTTCAAGGAAAACGAGAAGACTTTCTACTGGAGCTATAGGACGATGAGCTTTTTCGAAGGGAATGAAAGGTTGGATCCAAACTTTCCTTGTAAAGCAGACTGAACAGTGGCCGTTGGCGAACGGCGGCTCCGGGTCGGATCCGGTCCTTCGTGAGTGTCTGCGATTTTCGGCCTTGGCAACCTGCTATGCTTGAGCTGAACGGCCGCCACCGGCCAAAAGCGGACTAATTTCTTATCACGTATAGCAGGCTTTTCTAGGTCGTATGAATATTGACGAAGCTACGCGAACCATCCTTCTCAAGCTGAAAGCAAGAGTAGAAGCAAGTGGAGACGGGTACATGTACAGAGACCGCAGTAAGGCGGTCCAAGACCTTGATGCGATCTTGGCTTTTCTGTCTGCGGGAGGCGTAAGGTCTTTACTCCTGCCAACGACGAATCTACAAGAACTCTCGATTGAGTGCGGCTGGGGCAGCGAATTCAACGAACTTGCTGCTGAGCTTGAAGAAATTTGGAGTTAGTCCAAAGGGCTGACGCCTCGCTAGCACTCCGAAAGTCTTGCGGAATTTCCGCTTTGGGTCGAGAGCGGACGCTACAACAGGTCTGCAATGGGCCAGAAGCAGACGGTCACACGCCGAAGAGCGTAGAGGATGAAATGGACGAATTGCCGCACGCAGGCATTGCGCACGATGATGCGACACGCAAAAGAATCGATAATGCTGTATCTGCCGGAAATCTGGCACGGGCCTCGAACAACACTCGCTGGGATGAGCTAATTAGCTATTTCCGTAACCAAACGGGATGGCGGCCTTCGTATAGGTCCAAGTCGGTCACAGGCAATATTTCTGGATGGGATGTCGAGTGGTTTTACCATCTGCCTTTTCCGTTCGCATCGGTCGAATGGTTTGATATCGGCTTGTACGAGGGCGTATCGGCGGAAGGCCGGCTTCTTAAACCTAGAGTTATCGACCATACGGAAGAGATTTCGAACGTCGTCCAGGCTATTGGTTTCGAATTCGAAGTGCGCGGCGATGTACTCAGGATCTGGGGGTACTTGCCCAAGTCGTATGAGGACTTTCCTCCCGCTTAACGGCTACGCAGATGTCCGCAATGAGTCGGAAGCGGACGTACGATGGTACAGTCCGGTTGCCAATCTAGGCCCCTGTTTGCATACGGATGCAATGGCCCGAGCGCTTCGTTGGAAGACCTGTGTGGTACATAGCGGTTGATGCCTGCCGAAGTAGCCTTGCCCGGCATTACAATGGATGACATTCCTGTAACGAGGACCATCCATGATCCGCTTCGCTTCCCGAATCCTTGTCGTCGCGCTGGCGCTGGCCGCCGGCCTTGCCCATGCCGCGCAGCCGGCCACCGTCCGTGTCGACTACGCCCACAGCGGCAATGCACTCTCCGAGCAGTACGCCCTCGAGCGCGTGCTGATCGAGCCGCTGCCCTGGCCGGGCAACGCGGCGCGCCCTTTTGACAACACCAACCGCGGCCAGAACCGGGTCGAGGTGGTCGATGCGAAGACCGGCGACCTGCTGTATTCGCGCGATTTCTCCACCGTCTTCGGCGAGTGGCGCACAACGGAAGAGGCGAACAAGATCAGCCGCTCGTTCGAGGAATCGGTGCGTTTCCCGAAGCCGGACCGCCCGGTGCGCGTGCGCATCCTCAAGCGCGACGAGCGCAACCAGTTCTCGGTGGCTTGGAGCGTGGAGGTCGATACCGACGCGCAGGAAGTCGTGAAGAAGCAGCCGGCCGCACCCGCGAAGCCGATTCCGATCCACGTCAGTGGCCCGTCGCCCGACAAGGTCGACCTCCTGATCCTGGGCGACGGCTACACCGCCGCGGACATGAAGAAGTTCGAGGCCGATGCGCGGCGCCTGACGCAGCACCTGTTCACGGTCTCGCCCTTCCGCGAGCGCGCCAGGGACTTCAACGTGTGGGCGCTGGCGGTGCCGACGGCCGAATCCGGCATCAGCCGCCCCTCGACGGGCGTGCATCACGCCTCGCCCCTGGGCACCCGCTACGACATCTTCGGGAGCGAGCGCTACGTGCTCACGCTGGACAACCGCGCGCTGCGCGACATCGCCCAGCACGCGCCCTACGAGTTCATCGAAATCCTGGTGAACAACGAGACCTATGGCGGTGGCGGCATCTTCGGCCAGTTCAGCACCGCGGCGGCCGGCAACGAATGGGCGAACTACCTGTTCGTGCACGAATTCGGCCACCACTTCGCCGGCTTGGCCGACGAGTACTACACCTCGCCGGTCGCTTATGCGGCGGCCAGCACGCGCATGGAGCCGTGGGAGCCGAACGTGACCGCGCTGCGCGACCCGGCCAATATCAAGTGGAAGCGCCACGTGAAAACCGGCACGCCGCTGCCGACCCCATGGCCGAAGGCGGAATACGAAGAGGCCTCCCGCGCCTACCAGAAGAAGCGCGCTGCGCTGCGGGCGGCCAATCGCCCGGAATCCGAGATGAGCGCGCTGTTCCGCGAAGACCTGAAGGCGACGCAGGCGCTGTTCGCGAGCAAGCCGCACCGGCACGAGGTCGGCGCCTTCGAGGGCGCCAACTATGAAGCGAGCGGTTACTACCGCCCTATGATGCAGTGCCTGATGTTCGACCGCAGCGAAGCCTTCTGCCCGGTGTGCCAGGACGGGATTGCCGACATCATCGACCTCTATGCGGGATCAGCTCGACAGTAAAATTTGCTTACAAAATGTCAATGGTTTAAGTGGGGTGGCTAACAGACCCGGAGGGTGGAGAGTCCGTATTCTGGACTCACAGCAAGACAACAACATAAGGCAGCAATACAGGCTGCCATGACCACTCACCGGAAAGGAAACATCATGAACAAACTGATCGCCACCCTCATCGCCGGCCTGTTCGCTACCGCTGCCAGCGCGCAGACCACCACGACCCCGGCTGCCACCAAGGAAGTCGTGAAGGCGGAAGCCGAAGCCCAGAAAGACATCGCCAAGGCGGAGTCAAAGGAACTGAAAACCGCTGCCAAGGCCGACGAAAAGGTGAGCAAGGCAGCGGCCAAGGCCAACGAGAAGAAGGCCAAGGCGCATGCCGATGCGGTGGAAAAGCACGCCGACGCGGCTGAGAAGATCGCCAAGGCCGACCCGGAAGACCGTGCCAAGGCAAGCGCCAAGGCGGAAGAAAAGGTCGCCGAGGCGAACCTCAAGGCCAATAAGAAAATGATCAAGGCGGACGAGAAGCTGATCAAGACTCAGGTCGAAGCAGCCGCCGACAAGGCGACCGCTGCGGCCAAGACCGAAAAAGTGCGCGCTGAAGCGACTGCGGACGTGCACAAGGCTGCCGCCAAACACTAAGCGGCATCCGCTGAAACGAAAAACGCCGGCTCGCGAGCCGGCGTTTTTCATGGAGTCGGCGGTCGTTACGCGCCGGAGTCGGTCGAACGCATCGCCAGGTCCTGCGCCTTGAGCTTGGCCGACAGCGGCTTGCCCTTGCGCGCGCGCTTGCCGAAGTGCGGCTCCAGGCCGGATGCGAACAGCTCCACCGTGCGCGGCTTCGAGCCGGCCCAGGTGCCGATGACGTTCAGGCCCTTCTGGTTGATCGGCTGGACCGCCAGCAGGCTTTCCTTCGGATCGAGCTCGATCAGGATCACGCCGCGGCCGCCATTGGTCAGCACCTTCATCTCGTCGATGCCGAACACCAGCACGCGGCCCTTCTCGGACAGGCAGGCGATCGCGCCGGCGTTGTCGCTGACGATGCGCGGGGCCAGCGGCACGGCGCCGTCGTCCAGCGTGATGAAGGACTTGCCACCCTTCAGGCGGCTGATCATGTCGCCGGCCTTGGCGATGAAGCCGAAGCCGTTCGAGGTGGACAGCAGCAGGCGCGTATCCGGATTGCCCGCGAAGTAGTGCAGGATGCGTACGCCGCCCGACAGGTCGACCAGGGTCGTGATCGGGACGCCGTCGCCGCGCGCGCCCGGCAGGGCGGCCACCGGCACCGAGAAGGTCTTGCCGTTGCTGCCGATGCCGATCAGCGAGTCGATCGTGCGGCATTCGAAGGCTTGCAGCAGCGAGTCGCCGGCCTTGAAGGTAAACTGCGCCGGGTCGTGGCCGATGCCGGTGCGCGCGCGTACCCAGCCTTTCTCCGACACGATCACCGTCACCGGCTCGTCGATGATCTTCTGCTCGGCCACCGCGCGTTCGGCTTCCTCGATCACGGTGCGGCGATCGTCGCCGTACTGCTTGGCGTCCTGCTCGATCTCGCGGATGATCAGGCGCTTCATCGAGGACGGATTCTCGAGGATGTCTTCGAGCTTTTCCTTTTCGCTGCGCAGCTCGGCCAGCTCCTGCTGGATCTTGATCGCTTCCAGGCGCGCCAGCTGGCGCAGGCGGATCTCGAGGATGTCCTCGGCCTGGCGGTCCGACAGGCGGAAGCGCTCGATCAGCGCGGCCTTCGGCTCGTCCGAATTGCGGATGATCGCGATGACTTCGTCGATGTTCAGCAGGACGGTCTCGCGGCCTTCCAGGATGTGGATGCGGTCGTTGACCTTGCCCAGCTTGAATTCGGTACGGCGGCGCACGGTGACGAAGCGGAAGTCGATCCACTCCTGCAGGATCTCCATCAGGCCCTTCTGGCGCGGACGGCCGTCGCCGCCGATCATCACCAGGTTCATCGGGCTCGAGGTCTCGAGCGAGGTGTGGGCGAGCAGCATCAGCATGAACTCGCCCTGGTCCTGGTTCTTCGACTTCGGCTCGAACACGATGCGCACCGCGGCCTCGCGGCCCGATTCGTCGCGCACGGTGTCGAGCGCGCCCAGGATGGTCTGCTTGAGCGCCAGCTGCTCCGGCAGCAGGGTCTTCTTGCCCGCCTTGATCTTCGGGTTGGTCAGCTCTTCGATCTCTTCCAGCACGCGCTGGGCCGAGGTGCCCGGCGGCAGCTCGGTGACCACCGCCTGCCACTGGCCGCGCGCCAGTTCTTCGATCTTCCAGCGGGCGCGCACCTTGAGCGAGCCGCGGCCGGTGGCGTACATGTCGGCGATGTTCGAGGCCGGGGTGATGATCTGGCCGCCGCCCGGGAAATCCGGACCGGTGATCATGGTCATCAGCTCGGCGTGGGTCATCTTCGGGTTGCGGATCAGGCTGACGGCGGCGGAGGCCACTTCGCGCAGGTTGTGCGAAGGGATCTCGGTGGCCATGCCGACCGCGATGCCCGAGGCGCCGTTGAGCAGCACCATCGGCAGGCGCGCCGGCAGCTGGCGCGGCTCGGTCGTGGAGCCGTCGTAATTCGGCTGGAAGTCCACCGTGCCCATGTCGAGTTCGTCGAGCAGCAGGCGCGACACCGGCGTCAGGCGCGCTTCGGTGTAACGCATCGCCGCCGCGCCGTCGCCGTCGCGCGAGCCGAAGTTGCCCTGGCCGTCGATCAGCGGGTAGCGCAGCGAGAAGTCCTGCGCCATGCGCACCAGCGCGTCGTAGACCGACTGGTCGCCGTGCGGGTGCAGCTTACCCAGCACGTCGCCGACCACAGTAGCGGACTTGCGCGGCTTGGCGGTGTGGCCCAGGCCCAGCTCGTGCATCGAGTACAGGATGCGGCGCTGGACCGGCTTCTGGCCGTCCGACACGTCCGGCAACGCGCGGCCCTTGACCACCGAAACGGCGTAGTCGAGGTAGGCGCGCTCGGCGAAGGTGGAAAGGGTGAGCGTTTCGACGTCGTCGGATGGCTCGTGTTGTTGTTCGAAGAGGCTTGCTTGCGTCGTCATGATTGTGTGTTTGTTCGTGGGGCGGGGAAGCGTTGGGGGCTGCGGTGCGAAAATTGGGTTCCGGCCTTCGCCGGAACGACGGTCTTCGAGCTAACGGTAAACTCAAACAACGTCATCCCGGCGCAGGCCGGGATCCAAGTTCGCAAGCAGACCACTACCTCATCAAATATCCGCCTCAGTTTCATTCCCATGCTCCTCCAGCCACGCCCGACGGGCCGCGGCTTCGCCTTTACCCATCAGCATGTTGAAGCGCGAGGCCGATTCCGGCAGGCTGTATTGGCCGAAGGCCACCGGCAGCAGGCGGCGGGTATCCGGATTCATGGTGGTTTCCCACAGCTGTTCCGCGTTCATCTCCCCCAGGCCCTTGAAGCGCGAGATGCTCCAGACGCCTTCCTTCAGGCCTTCCTTCTTGAGCTTGTCCTCGATCGCCAGCAGTTCGCCGTCGTCCAGCGCGTACAGCTTCTGCAGCGGCTTCTTGCCGCGCGCCGGCACGTCGACGCGGTACAGCGGCGGCCTGGCGACGCAGATATGGCCGCTGCGGAACAGGGCAGGGAAGTGCTTGAAGAACAGCGTCAGCAGCAGCACCTGGATGTGCGACCCGTCTACGTCCGCATCCGACAGGATGCAGATCTTTCCGTAGCGCAGGCCGGTCAGGTCCGGGTTGTCGTCCACGCCGTGCGGGTCGACCCCGATCGCCACCGCGATGTCGTGGATCTCGTTGTTCGCGAACAGGCGGTCGCGCTCGGTCTCCCAGGAGTTCAGCACCTTGCCGCGCAGCGGCAGGATGGCCTGGAATTCCTTGTCGCGGCCCATCTTGGCCGAACCGCCCGCCGAGTCACCCTCGACCAGGAACAGTTCGTTGCGGGTGATGTCCGACGATTCGCAATCGGTCAGCTTGCCCGGCAACACAGCCACGCCCGAGGACTTCTTCTTCTCGACTTTCTGCAGCGAACGCAGGCGCGACTGGGCCTGCTTGATGACCAGTTCGGCCAGCTTCTTGCCGTATTCGACGTGCTGGTTCAGCCACAGTTCGAGCGGCGGCTTGGTGAAGGTCGAGACCAGCTTGACCGCGTCGCGCGAGTTCAGGCGTTCCTTGGTCTGGCCCTGGAACTGCGGGTCCAGCACCTTGGCCGACAGCACGAAGGAGACGCGCGCGAACACGTCTTCCGGCAGCAGCTTGACGCCTTTCGGCAGCAGCGAGTGCATCTCGACGAAACCTTTCACCGCGCCGAACAGGCCGTCGCGCAGGCCCGATTCGTGGGTGCCGCCGCTGACGGTCGGGATCAGGTTGACGTAGGATTCACGCACCACGCTGCCTTCTTCGGTCCAGGCCACCACCCAGGCCGCGCCTTCGCCCTCGGCGAAGCCTTCGTCGCCGGCGGCCGCGTATTGGGCGCCTTCGAACAGCGGGATCACGGTCTGGCCGCCCGAGGTCTGGGCCAGCGCTTCGGTGAGGTAGCCGCGCAGGCCTTCGTCGTAGCGCCAGGTCTGGACGTCGCCGGTCTTGGCGTTGGTCAGCGTGACGGTCACGCCCGGCAGCAGCACGGCCTTCGAGCGCAGCAGGCGCTGCATGTCGCCCAGCGGGATCACTGGCGAATCGAAATACTTCGGATCGGGACGGGCGGTCACGCGGGTACCGTTCTTCTTGCCGCCGCGCTCGGCCGGGCGCGAGCTCAGGGGCTCGACCAGGTCGCCGTTCTCGAAGGCCAAGTCGTGCACGCCATTGCCTTCGTCATCCTTGCGCCAGACGGTGATTTCCAGGCGCGTCGACAGCGCGTTGGTGACCGAGACACCGACGCCGTGCAGGCCGCCCGAGAAGGCATAGGCGCCGCCCGAACCCTTGTCGAACTTGCCGCCCGCGTGAAGGCGCGTGAAGACGATCTCGACCGTCGGCACGTTTTCTTCCGGGTGCAGTCCAACCGGGATGCCGCGGCCATCGTCTTCGACCGTGACCGAGCCGTCCGTGTTCAGGGTGACGGCGATGTTCTTGCAGTGTCCGCCCAGCGCCTCGTCAGAGGCGTTGTCGATCACTTCCTGGATGATGTGCAGCGGGTTTTCGGTCCGGGTATACATGCCCGGACGCTGTTTCACTGGCTCGAGTCCCTTGAGGACGCGGATGGATGATTCGCTGTAGTCGGATGCGGGTTTCTTGGTCGCCATGCTGATATTCGTAAATTCAATGCTTGCGCATTCTATCTTGTTGCGCGGAAAGTTTTGGCGTTTTTGCGATGCCAAACGTGCTTGTGAGTCCGCACCATTGTGCTAGATTAAAACGATGTGACCCGGAAGATGCCAGGGGCAGCTCGAAAAACCGTCGCGAGCGGCAGCAATGGTGGTCGAGAAGGGCAGCTGTACGAAAGTACAGCCGGTCCGCCGTAGCGGAGCATCACAGACCGCCAGTGCAACGCGCAGCAGGTTTTGCGAGCTGCTCCCACGGAAAGGCTGGAAAAGCGATGCACGCACCCAGATATCCATTCACCATCCGCCTGGTCGGGTTCGCGCCGGCTGAATGCGCCCAACTGGAGAACCTGTTGGCGCAAGCCCCGCTTCCGGGGCCGTCGTATTTTTGCCTGCATGACGACAGTTTGCAAGAACCAGACCTGTATATCGCCAACGGCGGCAACTCCGCCACCCTGGCGCGCCTGGCCTGCCTGCCGCCCGGCGCCCTCCAGCCTGTCCTCCTGATCGGCGGCGACGGCGCCAGCAGCCGCCGTACCCTCCCACGTCCTGTCGACCCCGCAAGCCTTTACGAAGCCCTGGCCGAGCTGCTCGACAGCCGGGTCCAAGCGCTGGCGGCCCTGGCCGCACGCGGCGAGCGCTGCCTGCCGGAGCGACGACGAAGGCCGCGGCTGAGCCCGGATACCGAGGCGCCAGACTATTACCAGCGCCTGCGCCAGGGACCGCCCGACGGCGCAGTTCTCATCATCGACAAGGGCGGCGCTTTCCGAGATCACGTGGCGCGCGTTGTCAGCAACACCTTTGCCAATACCGTAGGGCCCCCGACCCGACCGGTCGAGTGGACCGACAGCAGCCGCGCCGCGGTCCGCCTGTGCGACGAAACCCCGGTGTCGCTGGTCATGATCAATACCTGTGCTTCCGGCATCGAACCCTATAGCCTCAGCAGCGCCATCAAATCCCAGGAAGGGGCAGGGCGCACCGCCGTGCTCTTTCTTGTCGGCCAATCTTTCAAATACGACAGCCTGCGCGCCCGCGATGCCGGCGTGCGCGGCCTGCTCGACAAGCCGGTTGCGGACCGCCACCTGCTGGCCACTTTCCAGAAACTCCTGGCACTGCCACATTAAAACTACTGTGAATGCATACAGTATTAACCAAAAACGGGTTCACCGCAAGGCGCAGGTGTTGTACGGATGAGTTGTGGCGAACGATAGGATTTTTGTAACAAGTTCAAATCGTGCGCGGTCCCGGCAGAGCTATATTGGCAATCATGGCGGAACACGAACGAAAACCCACCGAGGAAGTCCCAGGTCCCCCGGTCGACAAGCGTCCCGAGACGCCGGCGCGCGTGCCTGACCGCCGTGCCACTCGGGACGAGTCCAGCCGCGGCTATGCCAGGTACCAGCGCGATGGCGACACGCCGCTGGCGCTGGCCGGGCGGGTGCTGAGCTCGCGCTGGCGCGCGCTGCGCGAGCGCTTCAACCGCGATTTCATGAACCGCACCCTGCACATCGGGGTGTCGGCGCGCATCTTCCATCCCGAGCCGGGCGCCAGGGGCCTGCTCAGCAAGAACCTGCAATACCTCGAAGAATCCATCGCCCAGTGGGTGATGTCGCGCGACGTGCTGGTGTTCATGATTCCAACCGTGAACACCAACGGGCTCCTGCACCCCAGCAATATCACCCTGCGCCACTACGCGCGCCACCTCGACGGGCTGGTGCTCCAGGGCGGGGCGGACGTGGCGCCGCAAACCTATTCCGAAGTGCCGACCCGGCCCGAATGGAGCGGCGACCGCGCGCGCGACGTCTACGAGCTCGAGCTGCTGCATGAATTCGTCGATGCCGGCAAGCCGGTGCTGGGCGTGTGCCGCGGCTGCCAGCTGATCAATGTCGCCTTCGGCGGCACCTTGTACCAGGACGTTGTCACCAATGTGCCGGACGCCCTGGCCCACGTGCAGGACATCTACGACGCGCACCGTCACGCGATCCGCTTCCCGGCCGGCTCCTCGCTCGGCAAGATGTTCGGCCACCTGGAGCGCCCGATCGTCAATTCCATCCACCACCAGGCGGTGAAGGAACTGGGGCGCGATATCCAGGTCGAGGCCTATTCCGAGCCGGACGGCATCGTCGAGGCGATCCGCTACCAGCGGGCCGACTTCGTCATGGGGCTGCAGTGGCACCCCGAGTTCCACCGCGCCGGCGGCACCGAGCTGCTCGACTGCACGCCGGTGCTCGACGAATTCCTGCGCGCCGCGCGCGAAACCCGGCTCTGAAGCTCGACCGCGCCACCCAAGGCGACAGCGCTTGCCGCTCTCCCCGCTACGCGCCACTGCTGTGCCGCCATGCGCGCCTGCCTGAGGCGACGCGGGGCGTCCTTATGTGCCAATCATAATCAGCAGAAATTGTTTGACTCAAATTCTTTTTCTGTTAGTCTTGACTAAATCGTTGCAGTAAATCGTTTACCCAATTCCCTTTCTCAATGGTAGGATACATAACAGAATCTGGGGCGCATTAGTGTGCGTACAACCGGATCGATGAGAAGAAATCGTTTTTCTATAACGTTGCAGTAAATCGTTTAGCCCCTGAGGCTATTCGGGCAAAAATAGAAAAAACAATTCTGGAGACTTCAATCATGACAACACCACAGCGTTCGCGCCGACTTGCCATTCGCCTGCCTCTCCTTTGCGCTAGCCTGCTGGCGGCATCGTTGCAAACCGGCCATGCCGGCACGCCTGAAGCGAAGCCAGGCGCCGGCTTCACCACCCGCGAGACCCTGGACAGCCTGTTCGAGCTGGAGGGCAACTCGCCATATGCGACTCCCTACGACGGCACGCTGAACTTCAGCGCCCTGACGTCGAAGCACACCACGCCGAATGGCCATGGCTACCGCAACGAACTGAAGATCCGCTCTGCCAAGCGCTTGCCGATCGAACAGACGCGCGAGCATTTCTCGGCGCTGGTCACGCCCACGCTGCCGGCCGGCGCCAGGACCATCGTGGCGCAATACCACGTCGAAGGCATCGAGACCATCGTCAAGGTGTACGTCCAGGACACGGCCGAGGCAGGACTGCTCGACGGCAAGGCAGGCAATGGCGTGTTCGATATCGTCGCGCGCATCCGCGACACCAGCGGCACGGATGCTTCCACCGCGCTCGGCACGGTCAAGTCGGGCGAGCAGTTCGCCCTTGAGGTCCAGTTCGATGCCGGCGACGCCGGCGTGAGCGTCAAGTCCGGCAAGCATGGCGTCCTGAGCACGCCCCGCACCCGGATCATGGGCGACCACCGCAAGATCTATTTCAAGTTCGGCGACTACCTGCAGGCACGCGACCCCGACACCGGCGCCATGAGCACCAAGCCAGCCACCTGGGATGCCTATTTCCAACGCAATGGCATCGGCAGCAGTCTGGTCAGCTTTAGGGAAACGAAGTTCGAGCGCAAATAAGCTTTCTGTTTCATCTTTAGTAAAAAAATCTTGGAGACAATGTTGTGAATAAAAGTTCAAAGATGCTTTTCCACGCCCAGCGTCCGATCGCCTCGGCCGTCGCCCTGGCCCTGCTCGCGATGGCCGGCGCCGCCCAGGCGCAGAGCTCGTCCGATCAGTCCGATGCGGGGATGAGCAAGGTCGAAGTCACGGGCACCAGCTTCAAGCGCGCGGTGGCGGACCAGGCCTTGCCGGTCACGGTCGTCAAGGCCGAGGAGTGGATCGCCCAGGGCATGCTGACCATCGACGACATCCTGATGTCGATGTCGACCGCCTCGGTCTACCAGCCGAATACCACCGCCGGCAACGGCAACAGCGCCAACATGCGCGGCATCGGCAGCTCACGTACCCTGGTCTTGATCGATGGCAAGCGGGTCAATGACTCCTCGATCAATCCGAACGTCATTCCCGTCAGCGCGCTCGACCGCACCGAAGTGCTGCGCGACGGCGCGTCGTCGATCTACGGCAGCGACGCGATCGGCGGCGTGATGAACTTCGTCACCAAGAAATCGTATACCGGCGCCTCGGTGACGCTCAAGGGCACCTCGCCGGTCAAGAACGGCGGCGGCCAGTCGAAGGGCGCCAGCTTCATCGTCGGCAAGGGCGACCTTGCCAAGGACGGCTGGAACGTCTACCTCACCGCCGACTTCAATCACCAGAACGAGCTGCCGCAAAGCGCCCGTCCCGAGCTGACCACGGACGCGCGCCGCCAGGCCGCTGGCTTCGCGCCGTTCCGGGCGACCAGGGGCACCAACTCGGTGCCGGCCAACGTCACTCTCGCCAACGGCTCGACCAGGGTCGGCAACCTGACCATCACCGGCAATCCGTATTACTCGAGCGGCTGCCTGCCGCCGTACACGACGCCGGGCACTAACAATACTTGCTACTCCCTGTTCAACGCCAACAACCTGACCCTGACCAAGGAAGGCCAGCAGGCCTCGGTGTTCAGTAAGGGCACCCTGGCGATCAATCCCGATCACCGGATCTCGGCATCGCTCCTGTATTCGTCGATCTACAACCGTCCGGTGAAGAATCCGACCTACGGCATCGCCGCGTCGATCCCGAACTTCCCGGCGCTGACCATCGGCCCGACCAGCCCTTACTACCCCGGCAAGGGCATCGTGCCGGCCATGCCCGGCATTACCAACCAGACGCTGACCCTGGCCTGGTCGCTGATCGGCGACCTCGGTCCGACCGTCCTGAACTACGACACCGAGACTGCGCGCGCGAATATCGACCTCGACGGCCGCGTCGGTGCATGGGACTACCGGGCCAGCCTGTGGAGCGCCCTGTACCGCTCGCACGTCACCTTCCGCTCCGGCTTCGTCAACAGCTACGGCCTGCTGGCCGGCGTCGCCAACGGCAAACTGAATCCCTTCGGGCTGCAGAACGAAGAGGGCCGCGCCTACCTGGACAGCATCTCCACCAACGGCCAGACCGCCGACTCCGGCCTGAACCGCCTGCACGGACTCGACCTGAGCGGCAGCCGCGAGCTGATGGACATGGCCGGCGGCCCGATGATGCTGGCGCTGGGCGCCAACGCCTATCACGATTCCGCCTATCACTCGATCCCGGATACGGTCGTGCAATCCGGCGGCCAGACCGGCACCACCGCGGCCGTCAACGAGCGCGCTTCGCGCAACGTGGTGGCCGCCTACGCCGAGCTCGAGCTGCCATTGACCAAGGCCTTGAACGTCAACGTGGCGGTGCGCACCGACCACTACAGCGACTTCGGCTCGACCACGAATCCCAAGCTCAGCTTCCGCTACAAGGCCAACGACGTGGTGATGCTGCGCGGCGCCGTGGGTACCGGCTTCCGCGCGCCGACCTTGAGCGAACGCTACTTCGGCGCGGTCAACGGCCCGACCGGCCTGACCAGCGATTCCTATAACGATCCGGTGCTGTGCCCGGGCGGCGCGCCAGGCGCCAGCACCGGCGGCACCGCGCTGCCGGGCTACAACACCACACGTGTGTGCGCGGCGCGCCAGCCGATCAACACGGGCGCCAACCCGGAGGTCGGTCCGGAGCGCTCGACCACCATCAATTTCGGCGCGGTGTTCACGCCGACCCGCAGCCTGCTGGTCTCGCTCGACTACTTCAACGTCAAGCTGCGCGACGCGATCGGCCAGCTGGCGCAGAACGCGATCTTCACCAATCCTGCCTACGCCAACCTGTTCATCCGTGACGCCAACAAGAACCTGCTGTGGGTGGACGATCGGCGCAACAACCTGGGCGGCGTGCGCACCGACGGTATCGACGTCACGGCCACCTATACCTTCCCGCGCACGAGCTATGGACGCGTCGGTGTCCAGCTGGACGGCACCTACCTGCACCGCTTCGACACCCAGGTCGAAAACGGCGGCGAATGGATTTCGAGCATCAACAAGTTCGGGCCGCTGGATGCAAACGCGATGAACTTCCGCTGGAAGTATGGCGCGTCGATCAAGTGGACCAGTCCGAAAAATGCCTGGAGCACCACGCTGAACGAGCAGTACAAGCAGAGCTTCGAGGACCGCAATGCCGATTCCCAGTTCTACCACCGGATCGATTCATACCGCGTCTACAACTGGTCGGTGACGTATTCCGGCTATCCGAAGCTGAAGGTCACGGCAGGGATCAACAACCTGTTCGACCGCGATCCGCCGGTTGCGAACTACCGCAACGAAGGCTACGCCAGCGGCATGGCTAGCCCAGTGGGCCGCACCGTGGTCGCACGCGCCACCTACACCTTCTAAGCGCGCCGGCTGCCTGGCAGCCGTTCAAGCACAAGGCCTCCCGGCTCGCATCCGGGAGGCTGTCCGTGCGCCTGGAAGACCGGGACGCGCGGATGCATGATCCCTACAGATTGCTGTTGACTTCGATAAGAATTCGGTTAAGCTGCCTAAATCGATACACTAAATCGTTACAGTCCTCGGACGCTACCGCGTCGCGGCGTCAAAAAATGCTTGCAGATCCGCGAGCGCACTGTAACGATGTGTCAACGATTTATAGTAACGGCAACATTACAGAAAGATAAGGGGACCTCATGGGCGAACCCAAGATTCAGGATGTGGCAAAGCTGGCGGGTGTATCGGCTTCCAGCATCTCGAACTTCCTGAATAACCGGATGGAGCAGATGCGGCCGGATACCCGGCAGAAGATCGCCAATGCGATCAAGCAGCTGGGCTACCGGCCCAACAATGCGGCGCGCCAGCTCAAGACCGGCGTTGCCGCCATGGTCGGCCTGCTGGTGCCTTCCCTGGCGAACCAGTTCTTCGGCTCGCTCGCATGCGCAGTCGAGGCGGCAGCCGCCCGTTACCAATGCCATGTCATGACCTTCAGCACCTTCCGCGACCCGCAGCGCGAACGCGCGGTGATGGCCGACCTGCTGTCGTACGGCGTGCAAGGCATCATTACCGGCTCGGCGCTGAACGATACCGAGCACCTCGCATCGATGACCGAGCGTTGCCCCGTGGTGGCCTTCGACATCAAGCCGACCGACCAGCAACACACCGGCATCGGCACGATCTCGGTCGACAACGCCGCCGCGACCGCCATGGCGGTGGCGCACCTGGCGGCGCTGGGCCACCGCAGCATCGCCCTGGTCACGCCGCCGCCGTTCACGCTCAACCGCCAGGAGCGGGTGCGAGGTTTCCAGCAGGCCGCTGCGCGCGCCGGCATCGCGGGCGAGGTGGTGCTGGCCGATCCTTCCGATGCGCCGAGCGACCCGCACGGCGATACCCAGCTGTTCGAAATGGGCCGGGCTGCCGCGAGCCGCATCCTGGGCGCGCCCAGCGCGCCGACCGCGGCGATCGCCATCAACGACATGATGGCGATCGGCATCGGGGTCGGCCTGAAGCAGCTGGGTAAGAAGATCCCGGAAGATTTTTCCCTGATCGGCATCGACGACATTTTCTTCTCGGCGGCCCACGATCCGCCACTGACCACCTTGCGCCAGCCGATCCAGGCCATGGCCGACGCGGCGGTCCAGCGCATCCTGGCGCCGCATGCCGCGTCCTCGGGTGAGCTGTTCTCACCGGAACTAATCGTCCGGCAATCGACTGCAGCCCCCAAGCATTAACAAGACAGCACTCACCATTTTTTAGAAAGCACATATGGAACTCATCGGCAAACGCGCACTCGTCATGGGCGGCGCATCGGGCATCGGCAAAGCGACCTCGCTGGCACTGGCGGAAGCGGGCGCGGACGTGGTGCTGACCTACTGGAGCAGCAACGACGAAGCGAACGACGTGGTCACCCAGATCCGCGCCATGGGCCGCCGCGCCCAGGCGATCAAGGCCGACCTGACCGACGCCGACGTCGCCGAGCGCGTCTACGCCGAGGCCGAAGGCGCGATCGGCGACATCGACGTCCTGTTCGCGAACATCGGCGGCCTGATCCAGCGCTGCCGCGTGGCCGACATGCCGCTGTCGCTGTGGAACGAGTCGATGAACCTGAACCTGACGTCGACCTTCCTCATCTGCCAGGCCGCGCTCAAGCGCATGGAGCCGCGCAAGCAGGGGGCGATCGTGACCATGTCCTCGCTGGCGGCCTTCGACGGCGGCGGCCCCGGCTCGGCCCACTATGCATCTTCGAAGGCGGCGGTGGCCACCTTCACCCGCGCGCTGGCCAAGGAAGTCGGCCCGAACGGCATCCGCGTCAACGGCGTGGCGCCGGGCCTGATCGCCACCCGCTTCCACGACACCTTCAACACGCCAGCCAACCGCCTCGCCATCGCCGAGCGCACCCCGGCCCGCCGCGAAGGCCAGCCGGACGACGTCGCCAAGGTCGTGGTGTTCCTCGCCTCGGAGCGCGCCGCCTTCCTGGCCGGCGAGATCATCCAGGTGAACGGCGGTCTCGGCCTGTACTAAGCCTTAGGGCCCCGTAACAAGCAATCCGGACGGCGCCGTTGCCACGGCGCCGCAGGACCGGCTTTGCCCAATTTTTCAGCACCAGCATGAAACGGAACCGGACGCCATGAACCACGCAGTCAACCCAGGGAGCGATCGTCCAGAGCTCGACGCGCTCACCGTCGGCGAAGCCATGGCCTTGCTGATGGCCTGCGAGCCGCTCCCGCTGGCCCAGGTCGGCCGCTTCGAGCGGGCCACCGCCGGCGCCGAGCTGAACGTGTCCGTGGGCCTGGCCCGGCTCGGCTTCAAGGTCGGCTACATCAGCCGGCTGGGTAGCGACAGCTTCGGGCGCCATCTGCTCGACTTCATGGCGGCGGAAGGCATCGACCTGCGCCATGTGCAGGAGGACGCCCGCTACCCGACCGGTTTCATGCTGAAGTCGATGGCACTCGATGGCAGCGATCCCGAGATCGAATACTTCCGGCGCGGTTCCGCCGCCAGCCACATGTCGGTGGGCGACCTGCCGGCCGACGACGCGGTGCGCCAGGCCCGACTGCTTCACCTCACCGGCATTTCGCCTGCCTTGTCCGGCGCCTGCCACGAGCTGGTGTTCGCGCTGGCCGCGCAGGCGCGCAGCGCCGGACGCCTGGTGAGCTTCGACCCCAATCTGCGTCCGCGCCTCTGGCCCAGCCAGGCGGCGATGGTCGCGACACTGAATGAACTGGCGGCGCAGGCCGACCTCGTGCTGCCCGGCCTGGCCGAAGGCAAGCTTCTCACCGGTCGCGCGCACGCCGAAGGCATTGCCGACTTCTACCTGGCGCGCGGCGCGCGCCAGGTGGTGGTCAAGCTGGGGCCGGCGGGCGCCTATTACGCCAGCGCCGATGAAAGCGGCATCGCGCCGGGCCGGCGCGTCGAGCGTGTGGTGGATACCGTGGGCGCCGGCGACGGTTTCGCCGTCGGCGTCATCAGCGCGCTGCTCGACGGCCTGCCCCTTGGCGCCGCGGCCGCACGCGGCAATGCGATCGGCGCGCGCGTGGTGCAGTTCCGCGGCGATTGCGAAGGCTTGCCGAACCGCGTGCAGCTGGACGCGGCGGGCTGAACCAGACATTACCGACAACAACACAGAGACGAATGGAGAACCCGGCATGAAAACAAGGAAAGGTTTGCGCTGGCTGGTCATGATGCTGGTGGCCGCCGCGACGATCATCAACTACATCGACCGCTCCGCCCTGGCGGTGATGTGGCCGGGCATGGCCGAGGAGCTCGGCATGGACAAGCAGGACTATGCCAACGTCGTGACCGTGTTCCTGATCGGCTATGCGGTCGGCCAGACCCTGTTCGGCAAGCTGTTCGACGCCCTCGGCACACGCGTCGGGTTCATCCTGTCGATCGTGGTGTGGTCGATCTCGATCGGCCTGCACTGCGTGGCCCGTTCGGCCTTCTCCTTCGGCCTGTTCCGCGTCCTGCTGGGCGTGGGCGAGGCGGGCAACTGGCCGGGCGCCACCAAGGCCGCGGCCGAATGGTTCCCGATCAAGGAACGCGCCCTGGCGCAGGGCATCTTCGGCGCCGGCGCCTCGCTCGGCTCGATCGTCGCGCCGCCGCTGGTCGCAGTCCTGTACGCCTTCGTGGGCTGGAAGGCCACCTTCGTCCTGATCGCGGTGCTCGGCTTCATCTGGATCGTGCCCTGGATGATCATCTACAAGTCCGGGCCCGGCGCCCATCCCTGGATCACTGAGGAAGAACGCAACTACATCCTGAGCGGCCAGGTCGGCAAGGCGGAAAAGCAGGCGGAGTACGTGCCGTCCCTGGGACAGCTGCTGCGCCACCGCCAGAGCTGGGGCGTGATCGCCGCGCGCTTCTTCATCGACCCGATCTGGTGGCTGTTCGTGGCCTGGCTGCCGCTGTACCTGAACGAGCGCTTCGGCTTCGACGTCAAGCAGATCGGCCTGTTCGCCTGGGTGCCCTTCGTGGGCGCAGCGATCGGCGCGCTGGCCGGCGGCTGGCTGTGCGGCCGCCTGCTTGCCCGCGGCTGGAGCGTCAACCGGGCGCGCAAGTCGGTGATCGCGCTGGGCCTGGCCCTGATGCTGCCGTCCCTGCTGTTCAGCGCGGTCGCCGCGACGCCGGTACTGGCGGTGCTGTCGATCGCCGTGATCCTGTTCGGCTTCCAGGCCGCGATCACGAATATCCAGACCCTGCCGAGCGATTTCTTCTCCGGCAAGACGGTCGGCTCGCTGGCCGGCATCAGCGGGACCGCCGCGGTGCTGGGCGTGATCGCTTGCATGCAGCTGGTGCCGGTCCTGACGGCGGACGGCAACTACGCCCCCTTCTTCGTGCTGGGCGCGCTGTTGGTGCCCTTGGTCTTTGTGTCGGTGTGGCTGGGCGGCACCGTGCAGCAGGTCCAGGCCGCCAAGGACCCGTCGTAATCGCGGTTAGCAAAGGATGTCAATGATGAGCATTTCGAAAGCGCTGGGCGCCCTGACGATCGGTGTATTGCTGAGCCCGCACCTGGCGGCCAAGGATTTCGTGGTCAAGGACAAGGGCGCCTTCGAGGCAACGCTCAAGCGCCTGGCGCCGGGCGACGCGATCGTCCTGAAGAACGGCACCTGGCAGGATTTCGAGGTCGGTTTCTTTGCCGAGGGCAGGGAAGGCAAGCCGGTTACGCTGCGCGCCGAAACGCCGGGCAAGGTGATCCTGTCCGGCCGCTCCAACCTGCGCCTGGCCGGCAATTATCTGGTCGTATCCGGCCTGGTCTTCAAGAACGGTTATACGCCGACGCCCGAAGTAATTTCCTTCCGGCGCGACGCCAGGCAGGTGGCGAACCATTCCCGGGTGACCGAAGTCGTCATCGACGCCTTCAACAATCCCGACCGTGATGCCTCCGACTACTGGGTGTCCCTGTACGGCAAGCACAATCGCTTCGATCACAACTACCTGGCCGGCAAGCGCAACCTGGGGGTGACGATGGCGGTGCGCCTCGAGGGCAAGGACAGCCAGGAAAACCACCACCGGATCGACCACAACTATTTCGGCCCGCGCCCCATCCTCGGATCGAATGGCGGAGAAACCCTGCGGGTGGGCACCAGCACCTATTCCCTGACCGATTCGCATACCGTCATCGAGGATAATTATTTCGACCGCTGCAATGGCGAAGTCGAGATCATTTCCATCAAGTCCGGCCGCAATATCGTCCGCAACAATGTGTTCTTCGAATCGCGCGGCACGCTGACGCTCCGTCACGGGAATGGCAACCTGGTCGAGGGTAACGTCTTCTTCGGAAACGGTGTCGAGAACACCGGCGGCATCCGCGTCATCAACCGCGACCAGACCGTCCGCAACAATTACCTGGAAGGCTTGACCGGCACCCGTTTCGGCAGCGGCTTCGCGATCATGAACGGCAGGGTGGACGCGCCGCTGAACCGCTACAGCCAGGTGCTCAATGCGCACATCCACAACAACAGCTTCATCGACGTCGACCACATGCAGTTCGGCGCCGGCAAGGACGTGGAGCGCAATGCGCCGCCCGCGGATAGCCGTATGGAAAACAACCTGATCCTGCACCGGACCGGCACGAAGAACGTCGTGTTCTTCGACGACATGCGCGGCATCCGTTTCGCCGGCAACCTCGTGCAGGGCGTGGACGCGGAACTGCCCGCGGGCTTCGAGCGCGCCGCGCCAGGCTTGCAGCGCAATAGTGCCGGCCTCCTGATGCCGCAGGACGAGGCGATGGCCCAGCGCGGTGCCCCGGCTACCCTGCGCCCGATCGCCAAGGCGCAAACGGGACCGTCCTGGTACCCGAAACAGGAGCCGCAGGTGGCCTTCGATTCCGGCCGGAGCATCCTTGTCGACGGCGCGCGCGAAAACGCCCTGGCGCAGGCCCTGGCGCAGGCGCGCGACGGCGACCGCCTGGTGATGGCGCCGGGCCGTTACCCGATCCCCAGGCTGCTGGCCATCGAGAAGGTCGTGACGATCGAGGCGAAGCAGGCCGGCAGCGTGGTGCTGCTGCCGGAACTCACGACCCTGTTCGAGATACGCAATGGCGGCGCGCTCAAACTGGTCGGCCTGCACATCGACGGCAGCGACAGCCCCGATTCGGCCGGCAACGTCCTGATCCGCACGCAGAAGAGCGGGATGCTGTTCAGTTATCGCCTGGTGCTGGAGAACGTCGAGGTCCGGAACCTGGACGTGAACCACTCGCATCACGTGTTCGACGCCGGCAACCGCAGCCTGGCCGAAGAGATCCGCATCACGGGCTCGCGCTTCGTGAAGATCAGCGGCGACGTGCTCAGGCTGGACAAGGAGCTCGATGACCTGGGCAACTACAACGTCGAGTCCCTGGTACTCGAAGGGAATCGCTTCGCGCAGGTCGAAGGCGCGCTGGCCAGCCTCTACCGCGGCGGGACCGATGAAAGCACCTTTGGCCCGCGCCTGGCGATGACGCGCAACCTCGTCGACCACGTCGGACAAGGCAAGCGCAACAAGCGCCAGGCGGCGCTCTACCTGCACGGCGTGCAACTGACCCGCATCGCGGCCAATGAATTCGCCGACAGCGCCGGCATCGTGGTCGAGCATACCGTGGGCGATCCCGATACCGAAGTGCGCGGCAACATCTTCAAGAACGTTGCGGCGCTCAAGACGAGCGAACTGCACGCCAAGGGCCCCAGCACCGTGCGTTACCTCGAGAACCAGGACGAGCGAAGGAATTGATCCATGAATAAGAAACTGCTTTGCCGGACGGGCCTGTTGGCCTTGCTGGCGTTTGGCTCCGCCATGCCGGCCCAGAGCGCGCCGGCGCAGGCGCGGGCGGCCGCGCATCCGGCCCTGGTCATGACGGCGCAAGAGGTGACCAGGATGCGCGCCGAGATCGCGCGTCCCGGGCGCTTCCAGCGTACGTTCCGGGAACTGAAGGCCGAGGTCGACCGCAAGATCGCCTTGCCGATGCAGGTGCCGGTGCCGCGCGATGCCGGCGGCGGCGTCACCCATGAGATCCACCGCAACAACTCCCAGCTGATGTACGACGCAGGAGTGCTTTACCAGCTCACCGGCGACAGGAAATATGCGCATTTCGTGCGCGACATGCTGTCGATGTATGCCGAGCTGTATCCGACCCTGCCCCTGCACCCGCAACGCAAGACCGATTCGGTGATCTCGGCCGGCCGCCTGTTCTGGCAGAACCTGAACGAATCGGTGTGGCTGGTCTATGTGATCCAGGCCTATGACGCGGTCCTGCCAGCCTTGCAGGACGGAGAGCGGCGCAAGATCGAAAACGGCATCCTCCGTCCGGTCGCGCTGTTCCTGTCGGAAGGCTCGCCGCACACCTTCAACACCATTCACAACCATGCGACCTGGGCCACCACCGCGGTGGGCATGACCGGCTACGTGCTGGGCGAGCGCGAGTGGGTGGAGAAAGCCCTGTACGGCTCGGACAAGTCGGGCAAGGGCGGCTTCCTGCGCCAGCTGGACGAGCTGTTCTCGCCCGACGGCTATTACAACGAGGGACCATACTACCAGCGCTACGCCTTGCTGCCCTTCGTGACCTTTGCCAAGGCCATCGAAACGAACGAGCCGCAGCGCAAAATCTTTTCCTACCGCGACGGCATCATCCTGAAGGCGGTCGACACCACGATCCAGCTCAGCTACAACAAGCTGTTCTTCCCGATCAACGATGCGATCAAGGACAAGGGCATCGACACCGTCGAACTGGTGGCTGGTGTCGCCATTGCCTACTCGGTGACCGGCGACGCCCGCCTGCTCGACATCGCCCGACGGCAGGACCGGGTGCTCCTGACCGGCGACGGCATGCGGGTGGCGCAGGCGCTCGATGCGCGCCGCGACCAGCCCTTCCGCTTCACGTCCAGGATCTTCCACGACGGTCCACAGGGCAAGGAAGGCGGCCTGGTGGTCATGCGCGAGCAGGACCAGGCGCTGGTGCTCAAGGCCACCGCCCAGGGCATGGGGCACGGCCATTTCGACAAGCTGAACTGGCTGTTCTACGACAAGGGCGCGGAAATCGTGTCCGACTACGGTGCGGCGCGCTTCCTGAACATCGAAGCCAAATTTGGCGGCCGCTACCTGCCTGAAAACAAGACCTACGCCAACCAGACCATTGCCCACAATACCCTGGTGGTCGACGAAGGCAGCCACTATGGCGGCAAGCTGGAGCTCGCCGAGGCCAATCATCCCGAGTTGCTGTATTTCTCGGACAAGGACGGGCTGAAAATCTCGGCGGCGCGGGTCGACCAGGCCTACCCGGGCGTGAGTTTTGTGCGCACCATGGCGCAGCTGAGCGACGCCAGGCTGCGTCTGCCGATCGTGCTCGACGTCCTGACGGTGCAGTCGGACAAGAAGCACCAGTTCGACTTGCCGCTGCATTACAAAGGCCATCTGATCGAGACCAACTTTGCCCTGGACAGCGCTACCCAGTCGATGGCGCCGCTGGGCAAGCGCAACGGCTACCAGTACCTGTGGCTGAAGGCGCGCGCCGCGGCGGCAGCGCCGCTGAGCCAGATCACCTGGCTCAACGACAATGGCCGTTTCTATACGCTCAGCACGCTGGCCGAGCCGGGGATGCAGGTGTTGTTTACCCAGATCGGAGCGAACGATCCGAATTTTAACCTGCGTAACGAGAATGCTTTCGTGCTGCGCATTCCTGCTGCGCAGAACGCGGCCTTTGTCAGCGTGCTCGAGCCGCACGGTGGCCACGATCCGGTCAGCGAGATGACCAGCAATGCCGACAGCGCGGTCAAGCAGATCCGGCACAGCCGAACTGGCGACATCGACGCGGTCCACCTGGCCTTTGCCAACGGCATGGAGTGGCTGCTGCTCCTGAATAACAGCAGCAGCTTCGACCCGAAACAGACCAGCCTGGCCCGCTTCGAGGGCAAGGACTACCCCTTCCAGGGCCGCTTCAAGCTGATCGCGCTCGCCCAGGCCAAAGCAACAGAAAGCAAGCAATGAAACTATGTCGCGTGGGCGCCCCAGGCGCCGAAGTCCCTGCCGCCATCGATGCGCAGGGAACGATCCGCAGCCTGGCCGCGCTGGTGCCGGACCTGACGCCGGATTGGCTGGCGCCGGAACGCCTGGCGGCGCTGGCGGCGGTCGACCTGGCGCGCCTGCCGGCGATCGATCCGGCGACCCGCATCGGGGTGCCGGTGGCCGGCATCCGCCAGTTCATCGGGATCGCCCTGAATTACCGCAAGCACGCTGAGGAATCCGGGCAAGCGATTCCCTCGGAACCAATCGTCTTCACCAAGGCCATCACCTCGCTGAGCGGACCCAACGACGACATCGTCATGCCGCCCGGTTCCGAGCACAGCGACTGGGAAATCGAAATGGGTATCGTGATCGGGAGCACTGCACGCAGCGTGCCGGTCGCTGCGGCTCTGGATTACGTGGCGGGCTACTGCCTGGCCAACGACCTGTCGGAACGGCACTGGCAGAACTTCCGCAACGGCCAGTGGAACAAAGGCAAGAGCTTCGATACCTTCGGCCCCATCGGTCCCTGGCTGGTCACGGCCGACGATATTCCTGACCCGCATCTACTGAACATGGAGCTGAGCGTCAACGGCGAGCGCATGCAGGCCAGCAGCACCGCCGACATGATTTTCAGCGTCGCCGAGCTGGTGTCCTATGTGAGCCAGTTCATGACCTTGCTGCCGGGCGACGTGATCGTCAGCGGCACGCCGGGCGGCGTAGGCATGGGTTTGAAGCCGCCGCGCTATCTCAAGCAGGGCGACGTGCTGCACCTGGCCATGGACGCTCTGGGAACGCAGACCCAGCGCGTGACCATGGCCGACCGCTAGTCAGCCGCGAAAACGCGCTTCCGCCAGGCCGGTGACGCCGGGACGCATCATGAGCACCGCGCCGGCCCACTCGTCGCCGGCGGGTGCGCCGGCGGCGATGGACGTGACCAGCAGGGTGCCCAGGTCCTCGCCGCCGAAGCTGCACATCGACGGTTTGGCCATCGGCACGTCGATGCGCCTGTCGAGCGTCCCATCGGGGGTGAAACGCAGGATGCAGCCACCGTCATTCCCGCAGATCCAGTAGCAGCCATCGCTATCGACCGCCGCCCCATCGGGCCGGCCGGGATATGCATTCATGTCGACGAACAGGCGCTGGTTCGTCGGCGCCCCCTCGTCGATGTCGTAGTCGAACTCCCAGACCAGCTGCCGCGCAGGATGCGAATCGGACAGGTACATGGTGCGCCCGTCGGGCGACCAGGCCAGGCCGTTCTGTACCAGCAAGTCGGAGACGATGGGCGCCGACACCCCGTGTCGCGTGGTATAGCGATGCAGGCGTCCGAGCGGGCGCGCGGCCGGGATGTCCGCGAACATGGTGCCGCTCCAGAAGCGTCCCTGGCGATCGCAACGGCCGTCATTGAAGCGCATGCCGGGGCCGAGGCCCTCGGCAGGAGCGCCCAGCTTTTCTTCCAGCGCCATCGGGCCATCGTCCAGCCTCAGGCTGAAAATGCCGGTTTCCATGCCGGCAATCAGGCCGCCACTCTCTTTCAGCGCGATGGAGGCGACCATTTCCGTCGTCTGCCAGGTACGGAGCTTGGCGGATGCGGCATCCAGGCGCCAGATGGCCCGGGCCGGAATATCGACCCAGTACCAGGCCTTCTCCTCGGCACACCACAGCGGGCTTTCGCCCACGCTGCAGCGGATGTCGCCGACCCGTTCCAGGCTGTAGGAATCGCGCATCTTATTCGGCAGCGGCACGGCGCGCCAGCCAGGCTTCGTAACGGGTCCGGGTTTCCGGCGCGGTGGCGGGGTAGAGGCCGATGATCGATGCGCCCTGCGTCACTTCTTCCAGTACGAAGTCCTCGAAGCGCTCCATTTCGACCGCGTCGCGCGCGATCTCCTCGGCCAGGTGCGCCGGGATGCAGACCACGCCGTCGTCGTCGCCGACCATGATATCGCCCGGATACACGGGCACGCCGCCGCAGCCGATCGGCGCATTGATGTCCAGTGCATGGTGGCGGATCAGGTTGGTCGGCGCCGACGCGCCTGAGCACCAGGCCGGCATGTCCAGCTTGGCGATGCCAGAAGCGTCGCGCAGACCGCCATCGGTGACGATGCCGGCCGCACCACGCACCTGCATGCGGGTAGCCAGGATGCTGCCGGCCGAGGCCACCGACACGTCGCCACGGCAATCCATCACGAGCACCGCGCCGGCAGGAATCTCTTCGACCGCCACGCGCTGCGGGTGACGGGGATCGCGGAACACTTCGATGCCGTCCAGGTCCTCCCGCGAAGGAATATAGCGCAGGGTGAAGGCCGGTCCGGCCAGGCGCTGCCCGGACTTGAGCGGCCGGGCTCCCTGGATGAACACATTGCGGAAACCACGCTTGTACAGCAGCGAGGTGAGGGTGGCGGTGCTGACGGTCTTCAGCGTTTCCAGCGTGCTGGGGGCGACTGCTTGATTCATTGTTTTCTCCGGTTGTCTATTGGATGTCACTTATTATTCGCCGGCGCGCATGGCGGCATACACCGGCGCCGTGTCGGGACGCACGCCGCGCCACAGCAGGAAGGCCTCCGCGGCCTGCTCGACCAGCATGCCCAGGCCATCTCGTGTGGCAGCGCCATGCCTGGCCGCAAAGCGCAGGAACACAGTCGGCTCCTTCCCATACATCATGTCGTAGGCCAGGGCGCCGGGCGCAAAGATGTCCGGACGCACCGCCGGCAATTCACCCTCGATGCTGGCGGAGGTGGCGTTGATGACGATATCGAAGCTGCCGTCGAGCGTCTCGATGTCCTGGGCCAGGATCTTGCCTTGCGCAGAAAACACGTCGGCCAATGCCTGTGCTTTCGCTGTCGTGCGATTGACGATCGTGATCGAGGCCACGCCCGCCTCGAACAGGGGCAGGATGGCGCCGCGTGCCGCGCCTCCCGCACCAAGCAACAGAATCTTCTTGCCTCGCAGCGGCACGCCGGCGTTGCGCTCGATGTCGCTGACCAGTCCCGCGCCATCGGTGTTGTCGCCAAAAATCCGCCCGTCCACGATTTTCAGGGAATTCACCGCGCCGGCGGCGCGGGCGCGCTCGCTCAGTTCGTCGGCCAGCGCATGCGCTTCGAGCTTGAAGGGCACGGTCACGCTCAAGCCTTTACCGCCCTGTTCGATGAAATCACGCACGGCGGCGCTGAAACCGTCGATGGGGGCGAACTGGCGCTCATAGCGCAGGTTCTGTCCGGTCTGCCCGGCGAACGCGGCATGGATGGGTGGCGACTTGCTGTGTGCGACCGGATTGCCAATCACGATGTAACGGTCAGGTGCATGCATCGCTTGTCCTTGGATTACTGCAACGATTTACTATAACGATTTAGTAGAGCGGTTCGAGGTTACGGCTTTACTTCCGGCATGTCAATCAAGAATTGTGAACTGATCGAAAACGCTTGCTTTCGTCGGGCGGCGGGACAATAATTGAATGAGAATTATTCTCATTTGATTATGTAAGCTTCTAGGAGGGTGTGGATGACTATTCCTTTCGCAGATCCGGCGCTGGCATCAGCGGCAGCGCGCAGCCAGGACGTGCTGCTGGTGGCCTCGCTGTTGCACCTGATGTCGCACTACACCGCGCGCGACGACGGCGAGCAGCCATGCGTGAAACTGGCGTCCGTGATCGAGCGCCACCTGTGCGCGCTGTCGCGTCTGCCGGACGTCGATCCGGTGCTGCGCGCTACCTGCGAGCAGCTGTCCGAGCGCTGGGCCGGCCTGGTCGACCAGCAGATGCCGCGGCCCGCCAAGCGCTCGATCCTCGAGCACTTCATCGGCCGCCGTCCGGCCGGCCGCGCTGCCCTTGTTTCCTGACGCAGTTTCTTCTCAGGTCAGGGCAGGCTTCTCGGCAACGAGGATGACGGTGTGCCCACGCTCCAGATCCGGGCTGGCGCGCACTGCGCGCTGCGCCAGCCAGTCGCGGATGGACTGGCGCTGCAGCAGGCGCGCGGCAAGGCGATAGCGCAGGCTGTGATCGATCAGCCGCGCGCGACGCCGGGCCAGGTAGTGGTGGGCCAGGGCTTGCAGTTGCCAGTCGCGGTGGAAGGGCGCGATCGGTTCGTGCCAGAGATCCTTGAGCACCAGTCCTTCCCGGTTGGCCAGATTCCTGAGCGCCCGATCCGACCAGCGCAGCACGTGGTGGGGCGGCATGTTGAGCGGAGCGTTCGCCGCGACCGCCAGGAAACTGTCTTCGGCGGGCACGGCGATGATCAGGAGGCCGCCCGGGGCCAGTGCATCCACGCAGGCGTGCACGAAGCTGGCAGGTTCGGGCACGTGCTCCAGCACCTGGAAGGAACAGACGCGGTCGTACGCGGCCGGATGCCGGGTGGCGTGTTCCTCGATCGACTGCTTGCGCACGTCGAGCCCGGCGGCCTGGGCCTTCTGCACCGCCTCCATGTTGAACTCCAGTCCCCGGTAGGAAACCTTGCTCGGCAACCAGGCATGGAAGGCGCCTTTGCCGCAGCCCACTTCGAGCACGCGCTGCCCGGCCTGGATGAAGCGCGCCGCATAGTCGTATTCCGGTTTTTCGTCCTGGTAATACCAGGACTGGGTCTGCAGCTGTTCGTAGAAGGGGCCATCCCCGGGACAGGGCGGCGAGAAATACCCGAGGTCGCAGGCCTGGCAGCGGAAGCGCCGGATCAGTGCGGTGGTCTCGAAATAGGCGCTCACCTCAATGCCGCGGCGGCGGTAGAGCTCCGCCAGGTCTGCGGTTGGCAGGCTGTCGACGAGCGCGCCGGCGGCGGCGCCGCAGCCTGGACAAGGTGTTGCCTCTGCTTGTGGAGTCTCGTGTTCACGATGGCCCATAGCGTCTCCTTGACAATCTTTCAGACTAGCAGGGACGAGCAGAAGTTGGATGGGCCAAAAGGAAGAGAGTTCCCTTCAACCAAGCCAATCGCGCAAGGCGGCTTCCCCTGCCGGGCTGAAGGCCAGTACGCGCGATTCCGGTACGCGCCGCGCCCATCCGAGGTGTTCGAAGCGCGTCAGCAGCGCCGCGCCCAGCACCCCGGCCAGGTGATGGCGCCGCTCGCTCCAGTCGAGGCAGGTGCGGCACAGGGGCCGGCGGCTGGAAGCGGGCGCCTGCGCATCGACGCCCAGCTCGGCCACCAGCGCCGCACCTTGCGGCGTGAGCCCGATACCGGACGGCCCGGCCGCAAAGGCCCCGCGCTGCGCCAGCTTCTCGTACACCAGCACCCCGAGCTCGCCGGCCAGGTGGTCGTAGCAGACCCGCGCCTTGCGCAGCGCCGGTTCGCGCGGACCGGTGCGGCGCCGGCTGGCCGTTCCGGTGATCGAGGCCACGCCCATCAGCGCCTCCAGCATCTGCGCCACGTCGGGGTCGGCGATACGGAAGTAGCGGTGGCGGCCCTGCGGCTCGACTGTCAGCAAGCCGGCGTCTACAAGCTGCGCCAGGTGGCCGCTGATGGTCTGGCGCGTGACGCCGGCCGCGTCGGCAAGCTCGGTCGCGGTCAAGGCCTTGCCGGCCATGAGCACGGTCAGCGCCTGGGCGCGGGCATGGTCGCCGATCAGGGCGGCGATGCTGGTGATGTTCGGTCCGTCGTTCATGCTTCGATCTTAGCCGAAGCATTCGCGCGCCGGAAGGCATACAGTGGCCCTACCGACAACACGAGGAATGCCATGACCATCACCTGCTTCATCCGCTACCAGCTCGATCCTTTCCAGCGCGAGAATTTCCGCCGCTACGCCGAGAACTGGGGGCGCATCATTCCGCGCTGCGGCGGTCACCTGCTCGGCTATTTCCTGCCGCACGAGGGCACGAACGACGAGGCATGGGGGCTGGTCGCCTTCGACAGCCTGGCCGCCTACGAGGCCTACCGCACGCGCCTGAAAACGGATCCCGAGGCACGCGCCAACTTCGCGCTGGCGCAGGAGCAGCGTTTCATCCTGCGCGAGCAGCGCACATTTACCGAAGTCGTGGAGGGCACGCTGGGAAAGGAGGCGCAGCATGATCGCCGTGATCTTTGAAGTCGAGCCCGAACCCAGCCGGCGCCAGGAATACCTCGACATCGCGGCCAGCCTGCGCGCGCAGCTGGAAGCCATCGACGGCTTCGTCTCGGTGGAACGTTTCGAATCGCTGTCGCGTCCAGGCCGCATCCTGTCGCTGTCCTTCTGGCGCGACGAGGAAGCCGTGGCGCGCTGGCGCAATCTCGAGGCGCACCGGATGGCGCAGGCGCGCGGCCGCTCGGGCGTGTTCCGCGGCTACCGGCTGCGGGTGGCGCAGGTACTGCGCGACTACGGGATGACCGAACGCGAAGAGGCGCCGCTAGATGCCCGCAACGTGCACGGCTAGCGCGTCAGGCGCATGCGGCGCTCGCCGCGGAACTGCTGGATGGCGGCGTTGACCATGCCTTCGACACTGCCTTCACGCGCATGGTAGCGGCGCAGGCGCGCGGCGTCGCTGCCCTCGCGCGCCGCATCGGCCAGGTGCTGCAAGGCCTCGCTGCTCCCTAGCGCTTCGGCATGCGGCATCATCTTTTCCAGCGTGGCCAGGATGTCGTCGCGCATCGGCACGTTGGCGTAGGTCTTCGGATGGGTGATCGACCCCTCCAGCCCGAAGCGGCAGGCCTGGAAGCGGTTGTAGTTGTAGACCAGGTAATCGTCCTCGGCGGGCGCTTCCTCGGTGCGGGTGAGCAGGTGGCGGCACAGCGCCTGTAGGTAGGCCGCCAGCGCCGCCGCGCGCTCCACCGTGAGCGGCGTGTCGCACACGCGCAGCTCGATGGTGCCGTATTCCGGCTTGGGGCGCAGGTCCCAGTAGAAGTCCTTCATGCTCTTGATGATGTTGGTGCGCTCCATCTTGGCAAAATAGACGTCCGTGAACTCCTGCCAAGTGAGCACGAAAGGCGCACGCCCGCTCATCGGGAAGGCGAACACGGAATTCAGGCGCGCCGAATCGAAGCCGGAATCGACGCCCTGCACGAAGGGAGACGAGGCGGACAGCGCGATGAAGTGCGGCAGATAGCGGTTCAGTGCGTGCAGCAGGTAGAGTGCGTCGTCGCCGTTGGCGCAGCCGATGTGCACGTGCTGGCCGAACACCGTGAACTGCTTGGCCAGGTAGCCGTACAGCTGCGACAGGTATTCGTAGCGCGGCTTGCTCGAGATTTTCTGTTCCGACCAGTGCTGGAAAGGATGGGTGCCGCCGCCCGCGATGCCGATGTTGAGCATGTCGGCGCCCGCCACCAGGGTGTCGCGGATCTCGCGCAGCTCGGCCAGCAGCGGGCCGTAAGAAGAGTGCACGCTCGAGTTAATCTCGATCATGCTCTCGGTGATCTCAGGCGTGACGTTGCCGGGGAAGGGCTTGCGCTTCAGGAGGTGCAGCAGGTCGGGCGCCGCCGCGGTCAGGTCGAAGTCCGACAGGCTGACCAGCTGCAGTTCCAGCTCGACGCCGAAGGTGAGCGGCTGCGAGGTGTTGAAGGCTTCAAGCGGCATGGGAACTCTCCGGCGCTTCGATGGACGACTCGCGCGCCCACACCAGGGCGCGCTGGATGATGACCGGCCCGAACACTTCCAGCAGCATGGTCACGGCGGCCATCGCACGCAGTTCTTCCACCACATGCACGCCGGCGTGGCGCGCATGCTCGATCAGCAGGATCACGAACACCGACAGCGGCGCCAGTCCCAGGCCGGTGAGCGCGCCCTTGCGCCACGAGACGCCGGACAGGTGGGCGAAGGCCGTCACACCTGCGGTCTTGGCGACTTGGCGCACCAGCACCACGAGCACGGCCAGTGCGCTGCCGGTGGCGATCTGGCGCCAGTCGAGGGTGGAGGCGGCGTAGACGAACAGCAGCACGGTCAGCACTTCGCCCAGCGCGCCGAAATTGCGCTGCGCCTGGCTGAAGGCGACGCGGCGGTGGCGCGCGGTGAGGCCGAAGGATAGCGCCGCGATATAGGGCGAGAGCGTGCCGGCGTCGCAGATGGACGCCAAGAGCACGATGGCGAGCGCAAAGGCGACGGTGGCGTCCTGGCGCGGATTGTGGATGGCGCGCAGCAGGGCCGGCACCAGCACGCCGAACACCGCGCCGACCAGCGCCGACCCGGCCACCACCACCAGGCTTTGCCAGATCGCCTCACCCACCGCGTCGAAGGTGCGGAAAATCCAGAAGCCGATGATGGCGTTGAAGGCGAACACCGCCAGCACGCAGTTCTGCGCGGTCAGGTGCAGCACGCGCTCCGTCACCTGGCCGGAGCTGCGCTGCTCATTGATAACGCGCACGATGGTGGCGGGCGAGGTGCCCATCGACAGCGCCGCCATCATCAGCGCGATCAGCTGCGAGGTGCCGAAGGCGATCGCCACCAGGTAAACAAGCACGAAGGTGAGCAGGCTTTCCGCCAGCCCGGCCACGCCCAGCCAGGGATTGTTGCGCAGCCAGTGCAGGTTGAAGCGGTAGCCCAGTTCGAACAGGATCAGGCCAAAGGCGACGTCGGCCAGCAGGGACACCGGCCCCGCATCCGGCGCCGGCAGTACGCCGATCTGCGAGCTGCCCAGCGCGAAGCCGACCAGGCCGTAGAAGCTGATGCGCGGCAGCCCGGTGAAACGCTGCCCGAATTCGCCGGCCAGCCACGCCACGGCGAGCGCGATCGGCCACGCAAGGCTGGTCAGGATGGGCAGCAGGTCGGGCATCGGTTCTCCTCCGGTCGATGGTCAAAACGACATGTGGTCTTTTTGCCAATTCTACAAGAGGGCCTACTGCGCACGATTGACGTAGGAAGGCGCCTATTTCGACAGCAGCCGCATGGTCCGCTCCAGCCCTTCGAGGGTGATCGGGAACATGCGGTGATTCATGATCTGGCGGATGACCGCGATCGATTGCCGGTATTCCCACAGGTGTTCCGGCTCGGGATTGAGCCAGGCGAACTTGGGGAAGGCATTGGTGAAGCGCGCCAGCCATTCGGCGCCGGCTTCCTCGTTGTTGTACTCGACCGAGCCGCCCGGGGCCAGCACTTCGTAGGGGCTCATGGTCGCGTCGCCCACGAACAGGACGCGGGTATCGGGCGGGTACTTGCGCAGCACGTCCCAGGTCGGGAAGCGCTCGCTGTGGCGGCGGTGGTTGTTCTTCCACAGGTAGTCGTAGACGCAGTTGTGGAAATAGTAGAACTCCATGTTCTTGAATTCGCTCTTGGCGGCCGAGAACAGTTCTTCCACGCGCTCGATGTGGTCGTCCATCGAGCCGCCCACGTCCAGCAGCATGACGACCTTGATGCGGTTCTTGCGCTCGGGTTGCATGCGGATGTCGAGGTAGCCGGCGTTGCTGGCGGTGGCGCGGATGGTGTCGTCCAGCGCCAGTTCTTCGGCGGCCCCGGTGCGCGCGAAGCGGCGCAGGCGGCGCAGCGCCACCTTGATGTTGCGGGTGCCCAGCTCGCGCTCGTCGTCGTAGTCGCGGTAGCTGCGCTGCTCCCACACCTTGACGGCCGTGCGGTTGCGCCCCTGGCCGCCGATGCGGATGCCTTCGGGGTTGGTGCCGCCATTGCCGAAGGGCGAGGTGCCGCCGGTGCCGATCCACTTGTTGCCGCCTTCGTGGCGCCCCTTCTGCTCCTTCAGCAGTTCTTCCAGGCGCTTTTGCAGCTTGTCGTAGCCGAGCTTTTCCAGCGCCGCTTTCTGTTCCGGCGTGAGCTCGCGCTCGAAGCGCTTGAGCAGCCAGTCGAGCGGAATCTCGGCCTTCTCGTCGAACACCGCATCCACGCCCTTGAAATAGAGGCCGAAGGCGCGATCGAACTTGTCGAAGTGGGCCTCGTCCTTCACCAGGGTCAGGCGCGCGAGGTAGTAGAACTCGTCCAGCGAAGGCAGGATCACCTGGCGCTGCATGGCCTCCAGCAGGGTCAGGAATTCCTTGATCGTGACCGGCACCTTGGCGTCGCGCAGCGCGTAGAAAAAATCGATCAGCATCGTCAAACCCTCGCGTGCCGCTCCAGCCGGTCGTGCAGGGCGCGCTTGATCGGCGGCCATTCGCTGCGCAGGATGCTGTACATGACCGTGTCGCGCACGGTGCCGTCGCGGCGCAGGGCGTGGTGGCGGATGACGCCGTCCTTCTGGGCACCCAGCTTCTCGATGGCGGCCTGGGAGGCGAAGTTTTCGCAATCGGTGCGCAGGCCGACCACGCCGCAGCCGAGTGTGTCGAAGGCGTGCGACAGCAGGAGCAGCTTGCAGCTGGTGTTCACGTGGGTGCGCTGGACCCGTTTGGCGTACCAGGTGTAGCCGATTTCGACGCGTCCCACGCTTAGCAGGATGTCGTGGTAGCTGGTGCTGCCCAGCACCGTCCCGGTGTAGGCGTCGATCACCGCGAAGGCGACCCGGTCGCGGGTGTCGAGCGCGGTGGCAATGTACTGCGCCGCATTGTGCGGTTCCGGCACGCTGGTCACGCGCAGCTTCCACAGCTCGCCGTCGAGAGCGGCCGCGCGCAGGCCCTCCTCGTGGTGCGGCGCCAGCGGTTCCAGGCGCAGGCCGTTGAACTCGAGCGTGAGCGGCGCCACCTTGATCATCGATTGGTCCTCGACATATGGACCAGGCGTTCGAACAGGTGCACGTCCTGCTCGTTCTTGAGCAGGGCGCCGTGCAGCGGCGGCACGATGGCCTTGCTATCCTTGCTGCGCAGGGCCTCGGCCGGGATGTCCTCGGCCAGCAGGAGCTTGAGCCAGTCGAGGAATTCCGAGGTCGAGGGCTTCTTCTTGATGCCGGCGACTTCGCGCAGCTCGTAGAAGCTCTGCAGCGCGCTTGCCAGCAGGTCCTGCTTCAGAGTGGGGAAGTGGACCTTGACGATGTCGGTCATCGTCTCGCGGTCCGGGAACTTGATGTAATGGAAGAAGCAGCGGCGCAGGAAAGCGTCCGGCAGTTCCTTCTCGTTGTTCGAGGTGATGATTACCAGCGGGCGGTGCTTGGCCACCACCATCTCGCGCGTCTCGTAGACGTAGAACTCCATGCGGTCCAGTTCGCGCAGCAGGTCGTTCGGGAACTCGATGTCGGCCTTGTCGATCTCGTCGATCAGCAGCACCACCGGCTCCGGCGCCGTGAAGGCCTGCCACAGCACGCCCTTGACGATGTAGTTGTGGATGTCGCGCACCCGCTCGTCGCCCAGCTGCGAGTCGCGCAGGCGCGACACCGCGTCGTATTCGTACAGGCCCTGCTGGGCCTTGGTGGTCGACTTCACGTGCCACTGCAGCAGCGGCATGTCGAGCGCGGCCGCCACCTCTTCGGCCAGCATGGTCTTGCCGGTGCCCGGTTCGCCCTTGATCAGGAGCGGGCGGCCGAGCGTCAGCGCGGCGTTGACGGCCAGTTTGAGGTCGGCGGTGGCGACGTAGTTGTCGCTGCCTTCGAAGCGTGGGGAAGCGTGCATGGGCGTTCTGGATTCGGATGAAATGAGGTCGAGTATATGCCAGAACCGGGCGCCCGGAAGGTGCGTACGTTTGTAGACTGGTGACAACTCTTCAGATAGAATCGACAGGTTGGTAGTCCATTTGCTAACTTTTTGTGCGTTTGCGGTATTCGAATTACAACTAACGAGCCACACCCATGAAAACATCTTTAGCACTACTGGTATTGGCAGCGTTTGCCGCCAGCGCCACCCCTGCCGCCGCGGCGGAAGTTGTCGGCAATCCGAAAGCAGCACCGGCCAAGATCGAGATGTGCATCGGCTGCCACGGTATCCCGCATTACAAGACCGCCTTCCCGGAGGTCTACCAGGCTCCCATGATCGGTGGCCAGTCGGCCAAGTACATCGAGAGCGCGCTCAAGTCCTACCGCAAGGGCGATCGCAAGCATCCGTCGATGGTCGGCATCGCCAAGTCGCTGAGCGACCAGGACATCGCCGACGTCGCTGCCTATTACGCGCAGCAGACTCCCGCCACCGCCAAACGCTGAGGACTAGCCGATGAAAAAACTGTTCTTCGCGCTGGCCGCCGGCGCGTTTGCCCTGAATGCCGCCGCCGCCGACGTCTCGAAAGGCGAGGCGCTGGTCAAGAAATACAACTGCGCGTCCTGCCATGGCGCCGACTTCAACAAGCCGATCGACCCGAGCTATCCGAAGCTGGCCGGCCAGCACCCGGACTACCTGGCCCACGCCCTGCGCGCCTACAAGCGCGGCGCCGGCGCCAACGGCCGCACCAACCCGATCATGGCCGCCCAGGTGCAGCCGCTGTCGAACCAGGACATGGCCGACATCGGCGCGTATCTCTCGAGCCTGCCGTCGAACCTGGTCGTCAGCAAGTAACAGCATTAAGCGGTTCCAGCCCCGAGCTGGTAAACTGCCGATCCCCCCGACCGGGCAACCGGCGGGGGGATTTTGTTTTCGCTAGGAGATCGCGTGCTGTCCCCGTCCCACATCAAAACCAATCTGCTGAGCGGCATGACGGTTGCCCTCGCACTCGTCCCCGAAGCCATCGCCTTTGCCCTGGTGGCCCAGGTCTCGCCGCTTACCGGCCTGTACGCGGCGGTGCTGGTCTCCCTGATCACGTCGAGCTTCGGCGGCCGCCCCGGCATGATCTCGGCCGCCGCCGGTTCGCTGGCGGTGGTGATGACTGCGCTGGTGGTGCAGCATGGCGCGCAATACCTGTTCGCGGCGGTGGTGCTGATGGGCGTGCTGCAGCTGCTGTTCGCCGCGGCCCGGCTGGGTAAGTTCATCCGCATGGTGCCGCATCCGGTGATGCTGGGCTTCGTCAACGGCCTGGCGCTGGTGATCTTCGTGGCCCAGTTTGGCCACTTCAAGACCCGCGGCGCGGACGGCGCCGTGCACTGGATGGCAGGCGCCGAGCTGGCGACGATGCTGGCCATCGTGGCCGCCACCATGGCCGTCATCTACCTGACGCCGCGCGTGACAAAGGCGGTGCCGGCCACCCTGGTCGGCATCCTGGCGGCCACTGCCGGCTGCGCCCTGCTGGGCATCGACAGCAAGACCGTGGGCGAGCTCGGCTCGATCGCGGGCGGCCTGCCCAGCTTCGCACTGCCCGACGTGCCGTGGAACCTGGAGACCCTGCGCATCGTGTTCCCGTATGCGCTGGTGCTGGCCGGCGTCGGCCTGATCGAGTCGCTGCTGACCTTGACCCTGATCGACGAGATCACGGACACCCGCGGCCAGCCGAACCGCGAGTGCCTGGCGCTGGGCGCGGCCAACGTCGTCACCGGCTTCTTCGGCGGCATGGGCGGCTGCGCGCTGATCGGCCAGAGCATGATCAACGTGAACAGCGGCGGCACCGGGCGCCTGTCGGGAGTGACGGCCTCGCTGTTCCTGCTCTCCTTCATCCTGGTGGGCTCGCGGTGGATCGAGCAGATCCCGCTGGCGGCGCTGATCGGCGTGATGTTCGTGGTGTGCGAGAAGACCTTCGAGTGGGGCACCTTCCGCCTGTTCGGCAAGGTGCCGCGCGCCGACGCGCTGGTGATCGTGCTGGTGGCCGGCATCACCCTGGCCTTCGACCTGGCGGTGGCGGTGCTGGCGGGCGTGGTCGTGTCGGCGCTGGTGTTCGCCTGGCAGCATGCGAAGCAGATCCGCGTCGCGACCGGCTTCGAAGAACACGGCTGGAAGGTCTACGACTTGGAAGGCACGCTGTTCTTCGCCTCGGTGACCGGCTTCCAGGCCCTGTTCACGCCCAAGGACGACCCGCAGGACGTGGTGATCGAATTCCGCTGCGCGCGCGTGGCCGACCACTCCGCGATCCAGGCGATCGACGCCCTGGCCGAGCGCTACCGCGCGCTGGGCAAGCGCCTGCACCTGCGCCACCTCAGCCCCGACTGCCGCGAGGTACTGGAGAAGGCGAAGGACATGATCGAGGTGAACCTGGTGGAAGACCCGCGCTACCGGGTGGCGGACGATAAACTCGGCTGAACATGATACAAAAAATGCGGCCTGGGCCGCATTTTTGAATCACATCCGTAACGCGGAAACTAGCGAGAGGCGCGCTGGCGCACGCATTCGATGTACGCCTCGGTATCCGGCGGCACGCCATTGCGCTGCGAGGCCCAGATCATCTCTCCAAGGCATTCCATGATTTCGTGGTGGGCGTCGTGCTCGCCGCGCCGGGCCACCAGCGCGTCGTGCGCGGCCTTGATGCCGCGCGGCTGGTCGATCGATACCTGTTCGGCAATCGACAGGTGCATCGACAGGTGCAGGAAAGGATTCGGCTTGCCGCCTTCGACCGAATAGTCGCGCGCGATGGCCTCTTCCACGTCCTCCAGCTCGGCGTGGTATTCGGGATGCTGGACGATCCAGTCGGCCGCGATGGCGTCCATTGGGGTCAGGATCTCGCCGTTGCGCTGCTTGCGCAGGGCTTCGCAGAAAAAGCGGCGCACGTCGTGCGAGGACGGTGTGAACATGGCGGGGAGGGGCAAAAGGGACGAAGGCGGCATTGTAACGCGATGCCGCTCCGTTTGCCGGAGCTGCCTCAAGGAGCGGCGCCGGCAGCCGCGGGGCGCGGCTGGCAGTTGCTGCGCTGCTCCAGCGCAGCCTTGGCGCCGGCCTCGTCGCCCTGGCTCCTGAGCTGCGCGGCGATGTGCAGCAGCGCCAGGCAGGTGCGGGCCTGGCCCAGCTTGCGGTCGTCGCGCGCTTCCTCGAGCAGCTTGTCGCGGTTTATCTTGCCCAGGTAATAACGGGCGATCGGGCCCGGCCACTCGTCGTCGTTGCGCGCGAAGGCCTGCGCCAATTCGCGTTTGCCCAGTTCCCCTTCGCCGCTGCCGAGGCGCGCCGCGTGCAGCGCCAGGGCGCCGTGGCGTTCGCCGGGCCGCGCGTCCAGCGCGCGGCGCAGGTGCGCCGCGGCCGGGGCATAGCGCCCGGCCGACAGCAGGCTCTGTCCCATCGCCTGGTTAGCTTCCGGGCTGCCGTTGGCGGCCGCCTGTTCCAGCCAGGAACGCGCCAGCGCCATGTTTTGCGCCACGCCGTAGCCAAAGCGGTAGCGCAGCGCGAGCGACATCTGGGCGTCGGCATTGCCTTCGTCGGCTTCTTGGGCCAGCCAGGGTTCGACCACCTTGTTGTGGCCCAGCGGCGCGCCGCCGGTGCAGGAAATGTAGAGCTTTTGCTGGCTCATCGCGAACAGCACCCGGTGCGAGCGCAGGAAGTCGGCGCCGAGGATGACGTCGGCCCCGAGATTGCCGGTGTCGAGCACGCCGATGCGGGCGTTGGTGATGGTCTCATTGGCGATCTCCAGCTTGTCGACCACCACCGCAAAGCGGGCCACCCGGTCGTCGCCGACGCCCGTGATGTCGTTCAGGCGCTCCACGCCGGGACCGTCCAGCTTCAGGCCGATTTCCTCGGCGGCGCTGCGCGTAATGGCGCTGACGCCGGAGCCGCTGCCGATCATGGCCCGGAATTTCTTGCCGTTGAGCCGGACTGTGAAGCGCGGGTTGGGACTGTCCGACCAGCTGGTTTCAAAAGGCACTTCGACCGCGGCCGGGTCCCAGTAGGCCAGGAAGGTATCGCGGCAGTTGGTCGGGCGGAAGAAGTTGAGCTTCTTGTTGGCCAGGTCGAACTCGAGGTCGGCCTGCAGCAGGAAGGGGGCGCCCACCATGGCGTCGTAGGAGGGCGGCGAGCCGAAGTCGCCGATCACCGGCATCGTGAGCCTGGTGCTGCGGGTGGGGCCGGCGACGAATTCCTTGAGCTTGGCGGAGTAGAGGCGGGAATAGCCGCCGACGCCGCGCGCGCTCGCCCCGGTCGACCACAGCGTCAGGTCGCGGCGCGAGGTGCCGGTGTGGGTCAGCGCCGTCAGGTCGGCGCCCAGGTTGACCAGCAGCGAGGCCGGGCTGCCGTCGATGCGGCCTTCCATCGTGATGTTCATCCCGGTGCCGGCGTAGCGGATCGGGATGGTCTCGATCTTGACGTAGCGACAACGCTTGGGATCATCTTCCTGCTGGGCGTGGGCCGGCGCAAGGAGGGCGTAGCCAAGGACGGCCGCGGTGAGGACATGGAGAAAGGTGGGGGAGCGCATGCCCCATTGTGGAGCGGGCTTGTAGGATTGCCAATTCACCGGGCATAAAAATACCCATCCGCCGGCTTGCGCGAAGCCGGTGAACGGGTTTTTCCTGCGGGCTGCTTACTCGCCCGGCGTCAGCAGCAGCGAGTCCGGCGCCGCCGGCGCGGCAGCGCTTGCCGTGGCGGTCGATGCCGTGCTGGCCGCTTGCTGCTGGCCACCTTTGCCGCCGCCCTGCGCCCGCGCATGCGGCTGGCGCAGATAGCGCGCAGTATGGCGGCGCTCGCCGTTCGGGCCCTTGGCCGGCCAGGTGATGAAGCGCGACAACTCCTGCAGCGCGCGCTGGTAGACATCGCGCTTGAACTCGATGACCACGTCCAGCGGCACCCAATAGTCGTGCCAGCGCCAGGCATCGAACTCGGGATGGTCGGTCAGGCGCAGGTTGACGTCATTGTCCCTTGCCATCATGCGCAGCAGGAACCAGATCTGCTTCTGGCCACGGTAGTGGCCGCGGATCTCGCGCTTGATGAAGTGGTCGGGCACTTCATAGCGCAGCCAGTCGCGGGTACGGCCCACGATCTTGACGTGCTCCTGGCGCAAGCCGATTTCTTCCTCGAGCTCGCGGTACATCGCCTGCTCCGGCGTTTCGCCGTATTTGATACCCCCTTGCGGAAACTGCCACGAGTGCTCGCGCACCCGCTTGCCCCACCACACCTCGTTGTTGGCGTTCAGCAGGATGATGCCGACGTTGGGGCGGAACCCTTCACGATCGAGCATAAGTGCACCTCGAAACTTTCTGCCGGCCGTACGATCCTTATATTTTTACCCACAAATTGCCATCGCCACCGGATCGGCAAGTTGCCGATGAGGTAGGTGCTGCGTGTTCCGGACCCATTTGTAGAAAGATTGGACGCATCAGCCAGCTAATCCTTTAAAATTAGGTCGATTATAACTCTCTCTTTTTAAAAAGAATTCACGGATATGCGCGCCTCACGATTTTTTATTTCAACTCTTAAAGAAGCGCCTTCCGACGCCGAAATCGTCAGCCACCAGCTGATGATGCGCGCCGGGATGATCAAGCGCCTCGGTTCGGGTATCTATACCTATATGCCGACCGGCCTGCGCATCATCCGCAAGGTCGAGAACATCATCCGCGAAGAGATGAACAAGGCGGGCGCCATCGAGCTCCTGATGCCGCTGGTGCAGCCGGCCGAACTGTGGCAGGAGACGGGCCGCTGGGACAAGATGGGCCCGGAGCTGATGCGGGTCAAAGACCGCCATGGCCGTGAGTTCGCCATCCAGCCGACCTCGGAAGAAGTCGTGACCGACGTCGTGCGCAGTGAACTGAAGTCCTACCGCCAGCTGCCGATCAACTTCTATCACATCCAGACCAAGTTCCGCGACGAGCGCCGTCCACGCTTCGGCCTGATGCGCGGCCGCGAGTTCACCATGAAGGACGCCTATTCCTTCGACCGCGACGTCGAGGGCATGCAGAAGTCCTACGCGACCATGTTCGACGCCTACACCAAGATCTTCACCCGCTTCGGCCTGAAGTTCCGCGCGGTGGCGGCCGACAACGGCGCCATCGGCGGCACCGGTTCGCATGAATTCCACGTCATCGCCAGCACCGGCGAAGACGCGCTGGTCTACTGCCCGACTTCCGACTACGCAGCCAACATCGAAGCGGCCGAGGCCCTGGCCACCGGCGAGCGTGGCGCGGCCACGCAGCAGCTGACCAAGACGTCCACGCCTGGCAAGACCAAATGCGAAGCCGTGGCCGAACTCTTGAGCATCCCGCTGGAAAAGCACGTCAAGAGCATCGCCCTGACCGTCGAGAACGAAGGCAAGAAGAGCTACTTCCTGCTGCTGCTGCGCGCCGATCACGAGCTCAACGAGATCAAGGTCAACAAGGTCCCGGGCCTGAAAGAATTCCGCTTCTCGACCGAAGCCGAGATCCAGGAAGTCTACGGCACCGTGCCGGGCTACCTCGGTCCGATCGGTACCAAGCAGCCGGTCACCGTGGTGGCCGACCGCAGCGTCGCGAACATGGCCGACTTCGTCTGCGGCGCCAATGAAGCCGACTATCACTACACCGGCGCCAACTGGGGCCGTGACGCAGCCGAACCGCTGGTGGCCGACCTGCGCAACGTGGTCGAAGGCGATGCTTCGCCGGACGGCAAGGGCGTGCTGGCGATCGAGCGCGGCATCGAAGTGGGCCACGTGTTCCAGCTCGGTACCGCCTACTCGGAAGCGATGGACGCCACCTTCCTGGACGAAGCCGGTAAACCGGCGCCGCTGCAGATGGGCTGCTACGGCATCGGCGTGACCCGCATCCTGGGCGCGGCGATCGAACAGAACTACGACGACAAGGGCATCATCTGGCCGGATTCGATCGCTCCCTTCGAGATGGTACTGTGCCCGATGGGCCTGGACCGCAGCGAGATGGTCAAGGAGCAGACCGAAAAGCTGTACGCCGACCTGCAGGCGGCCGGCATCGACGTGATCGTCGACGACCGCGGCCTGCGCCCGGGCGCCATGTTCGCCGACTGGGAACTGATCGGTGTCCCGCACCGCGTCGTGATCGGCGAGCGCGGCCTCAAGGAAGGCAACCTGGAATACCAGGGCCGCCGCGACGAAGCCGCCACCAGCGTGCCGGTCGACGGCATGGTCGCCTTCATCAAGGGCAAGCTGGGCAAGTGAACCTGGTGACGCTGTTCCCTTGGGCGGCGAGCGCGCTGCTCGCCGCCGGCCTGCTGTTCGGTGGCTCGGCGCAGGCCGGCAACCAGAAAGAAGAACAGCTGGCCGATGCGGTGCGCCTGGCCCTGGCCAACGCCATCCACGACAGCCGCCCGCCCAAGCCCGTCCTGCGCGACGAGGCGGCGCGGGCGCGCTACCAGGCCTGGTTCGACGAGATGTCGCGCCGGCTCGCCAAGCGCGTCCCGGACCTGCAGTCGCGCACCGAGTTCCTGGAAGCGGTCTGGTACGAATCGACCCGCTCCGGCCTCGATCCGGGACTGGTGCTGGGCCTGATCCAGGTCGAGTCGGCCTACCGCAAGTACGCCATCTCGATTGCCGGCGCGCGCGGCTACATGCAGGTGATGCCGTTCTGGACCAAGGTGATCGGCGACAGCGACCGCCGCATGCTGTTCCACATGCAGACCAACCTGCGCTACGGCTGCTCGATCCTGCGCATGTACATCGACATGGAGAAGGGCAACCTCTACCTGGCGCTGGGCCGCTACAACGGCAGCCGCGGCAAGCCGCAGTATCCCAATGCCGTGCTCTCGGCCTGGAAGAAGTGGGAGTTCGGGCCTGCGGCCTGAGCCTACAATCCCGAAACATTTCAATCTGCCATATGTACTTGGCAAGGTGTAAACTCTTCGCTTTCCCGACCTCGAGGTCTCCATGCGATTGTCCACCCTTGCCGGCGCCATCCTGATTGCGACGCTGGCCGGCTGCGCGGCCGTGCCGCCGGCTTCCCAGCTACCTGCCCCCGCACAGAACGAAGCGCGCGCGAAGAACGTTATCTTCTTCCTCGGCGACGGCATGGGCCTGAACACCCTCACCGCCGCCCGCATCTTCCACGCCGGCGAAGAGGGCGAACTCACCATTGATCGCCTGCCCGAATCGGCCTTCGTAAAGACCTTCTCGAACGACGCGATGGTCACCGACAGCGCCGCCGGCATGGCCGCCTACATGACGGGCGTGAAGCACAACAACGGCGTGATCTCGATGTCCTTCGGCACCCGCTCGATCGCCCCCGGCAAGGACGCCAACGGCAATGCGCTGGTCAGCAAATGCGAGAACGGTTCGCCGGCGACGACCCTGCTGGAACTGGCGCGCAGCCGCGGCATGGCGGCGGGGGTCGTCACCAACACCAGCGTCACCGATGCGACCCCCGCGTCCGCCTATGGCCATGGCTGCCACCGCAAGCTGGAGACCGACTTCGCCGCGATGCTGGTGCCGGGCGGCGCCGGCTACAACAGCGCCCTGGGAAGCCGTGGCCTGGATGTGCTGTTCGGCGGCGGCGCCCAGTTCTTCACGCCCTTTGCGCGCGGCGGCAAGCGCGCCGACAACCGCGACCTGCTGGCCGAGATGCAGGCCCAGGGCTTCCGTGTGGTCTCCGACACCGCGGGCTTGAATACTCTGGCCGCCAATCCGCAGCAGCGGGCCGTCGGCCTGTTCGCGCAGAACCACATGGACTACGACGCGGCGCGCGACCCGGCCAAGCAGCCGAGCTTGAGCGAGATGACGCGCAAGGCCATCGAGCTGCTGGCGCCGAACGCCGGCCCGCAAGGCAAGGGCTTCTTCCTGGTGGTCGAGGGCGGCCTGATCGACCACGCGCTGCACGCCACGCTCGGCAAACGCGCGCTGCAGGAAACCGTGTCCTACAACGCCGCCATGCAGGCCGCGCTGGAGAAAATGGAAGCGCTGGATCCCGGCCTGAAGAACACCCTGATCGTCGCCACCGCCGACCATGACCACACGCTGCTCCTGAACGGTTACACGGTCCGCACCGGCAAGACCACCCCGACCAATCCGGGCGTCCTGGGGCTGGTGCGTAACCTCGACGGCAGCCTCAAGCTGGATAAAGAGGGCCGCCCGTTCACCATCATCGGCTTCGGCACCGGCGAGAACCGCACCAACGGCAGTCGTGGCAGCAAGCCAGCCTTGACCGACGAGATCGTGACGCGCGACGACTACCACCAGGAAGCGGTGGTGCGCACCCGCGTCGGCGCCGAGACCCATGGCGGCACCGACGTCTACCTCGGCGCCGCCGGCGCCGGTGCGGAGCTGTTCCGCGGGACCATCGACAACACCCGCGTCTTCAGCCTGATCAAGACCGCCGCCGGCCTGTAAGGAGACCACCATGAACAAACGACTTTTCCTCCTGCTGGCCGCCACCTTCTGCAGCAGCGCCGCCCTGGCCGCGCCGCAGGCCAAGAACATCATCTTCTTCCTGGGCGATGGCATGGGCCCGACCACGATCACCGCCGCGCGCATCTACAAGCACGGCGAGGACGGCCTGCTCGGCTTCGAAAAGCTGGAGCGCACCGCGCGCATCAAGACCTATTCGAACGACTTCCAGACCACCGACAGCGCGCCGTCGATGGGCGCCTACATGACCGGCGTGAAGATCAACCAGGACGGCATCTCGATCAAGGATGCGCGCGCCATCGACCCGGACAAGGACGCTAACGGCAACCGCTCGGTCGACAAGTGCGTCGATGGCCAGGTGGTGCCGACCATCCTCGAACTGGCCAAGGCCGCTGGTCGTGCCGTGGGGGCGGTGACCACCACCGCGCTGACCCACGCCACGCCGGCGTCGACCTTCTCGCACGTGTGCCACCGCGACGCGGCCTACAGCATCGCGCGCCAGATCGTGCCGGGCGGCGCGGGCTACAACACGGCGCTGGGCGACGGCGTCGACGTCCTGATGGGCGGCGCGCGCAACTACTTCACGCCCTTCGACAAGGCGAGCAATCCCAAGGGCCGCGCGGATGGGCGCGACCTGCTGAAGGAATTCGCCGCGCAGGGCTATGCCGTTGGCGCGACGCGCGCGGACATGATGTCGGCGCGCCCGGGCCGCAAGTTCGTCGGCATCTACAGCGCCGACGACCACCTGGACTATTCACTGGCGCGCCGCCCTGAGCAGCCGACGCTGAGCGAAATGGCGCTGAAAGCCATCGAACTGCTGTCGAAAGATCCGGATGGCTTCTTCCTGATGGTCGAAGGCGGCAAGATCGACCACGCCCTGCATGACAACAACGCCAAGAACGCGCTGGCGGACACGGTGGCCTTCGACGAGGCGATCCAGGCCGCGATCGAACGGATGCGCCAGATCGACCCGGGGCTGGAGAACACCCTGATCGTGGTGACGGCCGACCATGACCACACCATGGTCCTGAACGGCTACCCGAAGCGCGGCAGCAAGGTGCTGGACATCGTGCACGACTACGCCACCGGCGAACCGAAGAAGGACGCCGACGGCAAGACCTTTACCGCGCTCGTCTTCGGCAACGGCAAGGTGCGTCCCGACGTGCGCGCGGATGTGGACAGCGCCACCGCCCAGGGCGACGACTACCTGCAGGAAGCGGGCGTGCGCACGGTGTACGAGTCGCACGGGGGCGGGGACGTGAAGCTGTATGCGACCGGGGCGGGATCGGCGCCGTTCAAGGGGACGATCGAGAATACGCAGGTGTTCCACCTGATTAAGGCGGCGGCGGGGCTTTGATCAGGGACGTGATCGAAGTCGCGGCCGCAAGATTGCCGCAACCTCTACCAACGTCGTCCCGGCGAAGGCCGGGACCCAATTCCGTCGTACAGTGAGAACGCATGCGCTTTTGGCGGCGCACGCAAAATTGGATCCCGGCCTGCGCCGGGATGACGATTCAAAGTTTGGTGGTCAAAACGTAGACAGCAGCCTGCAGACCGCCCCCAAAACAAAAAGCCCCGTCATCCGACGGGGCTTTTCATTTGCAAGGCTACTGGACAGCCGGCCAGTGTTTACTTCAGGTGGTCCGAAATGAGCTTGGTCATTTCGAACATCGAGACCTGGGCCTTGCCACCGAAGACAGCTTTCAGCTTGTCGTCGGCGTTGATCATGCGGCGGTTCGATTCGTCTTGCAGGTTCTGGGCCTTGATGTAGTCCCAGACTTTCTTGGTGACTTCGGTACGTGGCAGCGGCTTGTTGCCCACGACTGCGGCCAGTTTGTCCGACGGCGTCATCTCTTTCATGAAAGCGGCGTTCGGCTTGCGTGCTGCTGCCGGCTTCGCTGCTGCTTTTGCTGGAGCTGCTTTTTTTGCTGCAGGCTTGGCCGCTGCGGCCGGCTTGGCTGCTGCTTTCTTGGCTGGCGCTGCGGTGGATTTCTTGGCTGTTGCCATCTTCTAGCCTCCTAAAACGATCACAGGGAAAGTTGCGTTATTGACGCACGGGCTTATATTGGTGGCCTTTTACTGTTCATGCAAGTCTTTTTCGAAATTTTTTCACTCTGATAAGCCCCAAAATGCGAGCTATCGCACACTCGGCGCGCTTCAAATGAAAAAACCGGGCCGCCGAATGTAAAAAACCGCGCCAGGCCAGTGCCCGCGCGGTTTTTGGAGAAGCGCTGGATCGGATCAGCGCAGGCCGGGCATCATGCCCTTCATCCCGCGCATCATCTTCATCAGGCCGCCGCCTTTGAGCTTCTTCATCATGGTCTGCATCTGATCGTACTGGTTCAGCATGCGGTTCACTTCCTGGACCTGGACGCCGGCGCCGGCCGCGATGCGGCGCTTGCGGTTGGCCTTGATCAGCTCCGGCTTGGCGCGCTCGCCAGGGGTCATCGAGTCGATGATGCCGACCATGCGGCGCACCTGCTTCTCGGCCTGGTCCATGTTGGCGCCCGCGGCGGCCTGCTGGAACTGGGCCGGCAGTTTATCGAGGAGGCCGGACATGCCGCCCATCTTCTTCATCTGGGTCAGCTGCGCCTTGAAGTCGTTCATGTCGAACTTGCCGCCGCCCTTGATCTTGTTCGCCAGCTCGGTCGCGGCCTGGGCGTCGACGCCCTTGCGCGCTTCTTCGACCAGCGCCAGGATGTCGCCCATGCCCAGCACGCGGTTGGCCATGCGGCTCGGATCGAAGGCTTCCAGGCCGTCCAGCTTTTCGGACACGCCGGCAAACTTGATCGGCTTGCCGGTCACGTGGCGCACGGACAGCGCGGCGCCGCCGCGCGAGTCGCCATCGAGCTTGGTCAGCACCACGCCGGTCAGGGGCAGGGCGTCGTTGAAGGCCTTGGCGGTGTTGATCGCATCCTGGCCCAGCATGGCGTCGACCACGAACAGGGTCTCGACCGGATTCACGGCGGCGTGCACCGCGGCGATCTCCTGCATCATCGCTTCGTCGATACCGAGGCGGCCGGCGGTGTCGATGATCAGGACGTCGTGGTAGTGCTTCTTGGCCCAATCGAGCGCATTCTTCGCGATGTCGACCGGCTTGTCGTTGGCCGTGGACGGGAAGAAGTCGGCGCCGACCTGCTTGGTCACCGATTCCAGCTGCGCGATCGCGGCCGGGCGGTAGACGTCGGCGGAGACGGTCAGGACCTTCTTTTTCTTCTGCTCTTTCAGGTACTTGGCGAGCTTGCCGGTGGTGGTGGTCTTACCGACACCCTGCAGGCCGGCCATCAGGATGATCGCCGGCGGCTGCTGTGCAAACGACAGCTGGGTGGCGTCGGGGCCGAGGTCGGCGCCCATCAGGGCCGCCAGCTCGCGCTGCACCACGCCCACCAGGGCCTGGCCCGGGCTGAGCGAACCGATGACTTCTTCGCCCAGCGCTTTTTCTTTCACTTTGGCGATGAATTCGCGCACCGCCGGCAGGGCCACGTCGGCCTCGAGCAGGGCCATGCGCACTTCGCGCAGCATCTCGGCGGTATTCGCCTCGGTAAGGCGCGCCTCGCCGCGCATCGTCTTGACGACCTTGGCTAGGCGTTGGGTAAGGTTATCTAGCATGTTCTACCTGACTATATATACGACGGCATTCGGACAAACCAGCATTCTACCTTGCGCGGGCCGCCGAGTTCGACCGCGGCAGCGATATAGCGCACTTTTTCATCAGCTGTGATGCGTTCAATCATATGGAAACCTTGTCGAACTTGACACATCTCACGTACTAACAGGCCATTTCCCGTCAGCATCGTTGTCTGTGCCGCGCCTCCGCATGCGCCGCACGCTACGTGTACCGCATAAATGGAGAACAGGCATGGTCAAGCTATTCGGTAGCATCCTCGTCGCATCCGCCCTGCTGGCAGCAGGTGGAGCCGGGGCCCAGGAGGTCGTCCGGCTTGGAAATCTCAAGCTCGCGCATTTCGGCGCGGTGTCGTACATCAAGGAGATCGCGCCGAAGTGCGGTATCCGGGTCGAGGAGAAGGTCTTCGCCAAGGGGCTGGACGTGATGCAGGCGATCATCGCCGGGGAACTGGACGTGGGCGCGACGGCGTCCGAGGCGGCGATCTCTGGACGCGCCGGCGGCGCCCCGATCGTGGTGGTGGCCGGCTTCGCCCGCGGCGGCGCGCGCCTGGTGGCGCGGCCCGATCTGGAGATCCGCAGCGTCGCCCAGCTGAAAGGAAAGCGGGTCGGCGTCACGCGCGGCGCGATCCAGGAAGTGCTCTTGATGGCGCAACTGGCCAAGCATGGCCTGAAGGGCGATGCCGCGCCAGGCAAGGACGTGCAGCTGGTCTACCTGGGCTACCCGGACCTGAACCAGGCGCTGCTCGGCAAGCAGATCGACGCCATGATGCAGTCGGAGCCGCAGTCCTCGCAGGCGATCAACAAGGGCTTCGGCGTCGAGGTGCTGAAGCCTTACGATACCGCGATCGGCGAGCCGGTGCGCACCCTGGTCATGACCGAGAAGTTCTACCGCGAACGGCGTCCCGTGGCGGAAAAATTCATGCGCTGCTTCGTCGAGGCCACCCGGACCTTCATCGACACCCCGTCCGTGGCCGAGAAATACGTGCGCGAGGTGATCTTCAAGAACCAGATCACGAGCGACGACTTCCAGGACGCGATCCGCAATTCGCCGTATTCCTACGACATCACGCCGGAGCACATCCAGGTCACCACCGACATCATGGCGCGCACCGGGGTGGGGCGCATGGCGCGCCCGCCGCTGGCAACGGACTGGGTGCGCACCGACCTGCTGGCGGCGGCCAAGAAAAGCCTGGACGTGAAGTGAGGCGAGCATGAGCCAACAGGACAGGCGCAAACACGCGCGCGAGCGTTGGAAGGAAATGGCGGTCGGCGCGGTGGTGCCGGTGCTGGCCATCGGGCTGTGGCAGTGGGTCGCCATGAACGGCTGGGTCAACCCGCAGGTGCTGCCGGCGCCGCTCGACGTGTGGCGCAAGTGGGTGGCCTATTTACTGCCGCTGGCGCCGTTCGCCGACTATACGGACGGCGGCTGGTGGTCGTGGGCGCTGTCGGGCGAGCTGCCACTGGACATCTGGACCAGCATGGTGCGCGTGGTGGTGGGTTTTGCGATCGGCGCCGGGCTGGCGCTGCCGCTCGGGCTGGCGATGGGGGCGAGCCGCGTGGTGTATGCATGGATGAACCCCCTGGTGCAGATCCTGCGGCCGATCCCGCCGATCGCCTATATCCCGCTGGCCATCCTGTGGTTCGGGCTGGGCAATCCGCCGGCGGTATTCCTGATCGCGCTGGGCGCTTTCTTCCCGGTCCTGATGAACACCATCGCCGGGGTGCGCCACGTGGACGGCATCTACCTGCGCGCGGCGCGCAACCTGGGGGCGGGCAAGGTCACCATGTTCCTGCGCGTGATCCTGCCGGCCGCCGTGCCCTACATCCTGTCGGGCGTGCGGATCGGGATCGGCACCGCTTTCATCGTGGTGATCGTGTCCGAGATGATTGCCGTGAACAACGGCCTGGGCTTCCGCATCCTGGAAGCGCGCGAGTACTTCTGGTCCGACAAGATCATCGCCGGGATGATCACCATCGGCCTGCTGGGCCTCCTGATCGACCTCGCCATGAACCGCCTGAACAACTACCTGCTGCGCTGGCACCGCGGCCTGGAGCACTGACATGAATGCACCGCAGACCCCGCATCTGGCGCCGCACATCCGCATCGACGGCGTCAACAAGATCTTCGAGACTGGCGGGCGCACCGTCACCGCGCTGCAGGACATTCGCCTGGAAATCCCGCACGGGCAGTTCACCTGCCTGCTAGGGCCTTCGGGCTGCGGCAAGTCGACCCTGCTCAACGCGGTGGCCGGCTTCTCGCTGCCCAGCAGCGGCAGCATCACGGTCGACGGCAAGGCGGTTTGCGCGCCGGGGCCGGACCGCGGCATGGTGTTCCAGGAATACGCCCTGTTCCCCTGGATGACGGTCGAGGACAACATCGCCTTCGGCCTGCACATCAAGGGTATTGGCAAGGCCGCGATCCGCGACCGGGTAGGGGAACTGCTGTTCATGCTCTCTCTGTCGGATTTCCGCCAGCGCTTTCCCAAGGACCTGTCGGGCGGCATGCGCCAGCGGGTGGCGATTGCGCGCGTGCTGGCGCTCGATTCCCCCATCATGCTGATGGACGAGCCGTTCGGCGCACTGGACGCGCTCACCCGCCGCAACCTGCAGGAGGAACTGTTGCGCATCTGGTCGGGGCTGAAGAAGACCATCCTGTTCGTCACCCACAGCATCGAGGAAGCGATCTACCTGGCCGACCGCATCGTGGTGATGACCTACCGGCCCGGCACGGTCAAGCGCGACCTGTTGGTGGACCTGCCGCGCATGCGCGACCCGGCATCGAGCGAGTTCAATGCCCTGAAAAGGGAGCTGGGCCTGATGGTGATGGAGGAGCAGCAGCGCTATCACACGGAGGAGTTGAGGGTGGCGGCGGTGGATTGAGTGTCCGGCCGGCGGCCGGCAGCAGGGAGCCTGCCCCACCATTTCCCGATGGTGTAGACTCTTAGTATGCAGAACTCCCTCTTCCTCGCCGCGGCCCTGCTCTACGCGGTGTGCGCCCTGCTGCCGTCGCGCCGGGGCGCCGTCATCTCCGGCGTCACCGCCGTGGCCTGGGCGGTGCACGGCGCCGCGCTCGGGCTCGACGTGATCGCGCCCGGCCGCCTGCGCGTCGGCTTCGCCATCATGCTGTCGAGCGCCCTGTGGGTCTCGGTGGCCGCCTACTGGCTGGAAAACCGCAATTTCGCCCTCGACGGCATGCGCCGCCTGGTGATGCCTTTCGCCTTTGCGGCAAGCCTGCTGCCGGTGATCTTCCCGGGCAGCCTGCTGCCCTTGGACGGCCAGTCGCCGGCCTTCGGCTGGCACGTGCTTGTTGCCGTGCTGGCCTACAGCACCCTTACCATCGCCGCCTTCCACGCGGTGCTGATGGCCCTGCAGGAAGCGCGGCTGCACACGCGCGCCGCCACGGGAGGCTGGCTGGGCAGCGCGCTGGACCAGCTGCCGGCGCTGCTGACCATGGAAAAGCTGCTGTTCCGCGTGATCTGGATCGGTTTCATCCTGCTCAGCCTTACCGTGCTGTCGGGCGTGGTGTTCTCCGAACAGCTGTTCGGCCGCGCGCTGCGCTTCGACCACAAGAGCGTGTTCGCGCTGCTGTCCTGGCTGCTGTTCGCCGCGCTGCTGGCTGGCCGCCGTTATCAAGGCTGGCGTGGCAAGACCGCGCTGCGCTTCACGCTGGCGGGCTTCGCCACGCTGGCGCTGGCCTACGTCGGCAGCCGCTTCGTCCTCGAAGTCGTCCTGCACCGGGGTGTCGCATGAGCCGCATCCTGTTCTGGATTCTTCTGATCGGCCTGGTCGTGATGGCCATCCGTTCCAAGCTCAAGGGCCTGGACGCGCGCCAGCAGCCGCCCCTGCATGACGAGCCGCGCCGCCAGCAACCGGTCGCGGAAATCGAAAGCATGACCCGCTGCGCCCATTGCGGCATCCACTTCCCGGCGTCGGAAGCGGTTCACGCCGACGGCCACGACTACTGCTCGCCGGGCCACGTGCGCCTGCCGCCGCAGTAAGCCGGACGATGGCGCCACAAGCGGTACTGTCCCGCGAAGCACGCACGACCCTGTGGCGTTCGCTGCAGACCTTCACCGTCACCCGCATCGTCATCGCCCTGGTGCTGCTGCTCTACCTGGGCGTGAGCATCACCGGCGGCGGCCTGCGCCTGGACGCCGCCAATACCCGTACCTGCCTGTTCTACCTGGCCGCGGCGCTGGTGTTCGGCGCCTTCGGCACCTGGTGGCGACACCGCTTCGCCGTGCAGCTGGGCTCCCAGATCGCGGTCGACCTGGTCGTGATCTCGCTGCTGTACGTGGAAGCGGGCGGCATGCGCAGCGGCCTGGCCATCCTCTACCTGTTCCCGCTGGCCGGCGCCGCCATCCTGGCGCCGCTCACGCTGGCCTTGTTCTCGAGCGCGGTTGCGACCCTGTTCCTGCTGGCGGAGAGCACCTGGCAGGTCTTCATGCAGGAGCGCCAGCCCTCGCTGATGCAGGCCGGCCTGTACGGCGCCGCCTTCTTCGCCGGCGCGCTGCTGGTGAACCGGCTGGCGGCGCGCCTGATCAAGCAGGAAGAACTGGCCGCGCAGCGCGGCGCCGACCTGCGCATCCAGCAGCTGATCAACGGGATCGTGATCGCCGACGTCGGCGACGGCATCCTGGTGGTCGGCGACGACAGCGCGGTCTTCACCGGCAACCCGGCGGCGCGCCGCATGCTCGGCCTGGAAGGGGAGGCGGCCGGCTTCAGCCTAGGCGAGGCGCCGGGGCTGGAACCGGTGGCCCAGGCCTTCGGCGCCTGGCTGCGCGCGCCGATCGAAGGCGCGGCTTTTGTCACCGTCAAGCCCTACCGCGAGGACAGCGGCCCGCTGCGCGGCCGGCGCGACCAGCCGGTGCACCTCAAGCTGCGCTTCGCGCGGGTCGACACGGCAGGCACGGCGCTCGGGCGCAGCGTGGTGTTCATGCAGGACGTCAGCGCCATCGAAAACCAGGCGCAGCAACTCAAACTGGCCTCGATGGGACGCCTCACCGCCAGCATCGCGCACGAGGTGCGCAACCCGCTGTCGGCGATCGGCCACGCCACCGCGCTGCTGGCCGAAGACCTGCACGGCCCGGCCGAGGTGCGGCTCCTGAAAATCGTGGGCGACAATGTGGCGCGCGTGAACCGCATGGTCGAGGACATCCTGCAGCTGTCGCGCAAGGTGCAGCCGAACGGCGAGCCGCTGCAGCTGGCAAACTTCCTCTCCGAGCTGAAAGCGGAGTTCTGCGAAACCCACGGCCTGGCCGAAGACATCGTCTATATCGGCGACGCCGGGACTAACACGGTGCGTTTCGACCCGCTGCACCTGCACGAGGTGCTGCTCAACCTGCTCAACAACGCGGTGCGCTACGCCAGCCGCGAGCCGAACAGCATCCGGATCTTCCCGGCGCGCGACGCCGCAGGGCGCATCGAACTGCACGTGCAGGACGACGGCCCGGGCATCACGCCGGAAGTGCGCGCCCACCTGTTCGAGCCCTTCTATACTACGTCGAGCAAGGGAACGGGACTAGGCCTGTACCTGGCGCGCGAGCTGTGCCTGAACAATGAGGCGAAGCTGGACTATGAATACCGCTTCGACACCGCCGGCAGCGGACCGCGCCGCGCGAGCGGGCGTTTCGTGATCAGCTTTTCGCAGCCGTCCTGACGCCCAAGCACACCATATAGATAGAGAACGCCATGACCGCACCCCGCATCCTCGTGGTCGACGACGAAGCCGACCTGCGCGAACTGCTCGAGATCACCCTGCTCAAGATGGGGCTGGACGTCGACAGCGCCGCCACCCTGCGCCAGGCGCGGGCCCTGGTGGAGGAGCACGACTACGCCCTGATCCTGACCGATATGCGCCTGCCGGACGGCCTCGGGCTGGAGCTGGTGCGCGAGGTGACGTCGTCTCCCGATACCAAGGGCACGCCGATCGCCGTCATCACCGCCTACGGCAGCGCCGAGAACGCGGTGGTCGCCCTCAAGGCCGGCGCCTTCGACTATATCTCCAAGCCGGTGGCGCTGGACGCGCTGCGCGTGATGGTGCGCTCGGCCCTGAAACTGTCCGAGACCCCCGCCGCAGCGCCGGACGGCGCGGTGCCCGGCTCGCGCATGATCGGTGCTTCCGCCGCCATGCAGGCGCTGCGCGCCCAGATCGGCCGCCTGGCCCGTTCGAATGCGCCGATCTCGATCACCGGCGAATCGGGCAGCGGCAAGGAACTCGCCGCGCGCGAGATCCACGCCCAGAGTTCGCGCGCCAGCAAGCCCTTCGTGGCGGTGAACTGCGGCGCCATCCCGGAAACCCTGATGGAAGCGGAGTTCTTCGGCTACCGAAAGGGCGCCTTCACCGGCGCCGCGGAGGAGCGCGAGGGCTTCTTCCAGGCGGCCAACGGCGGCACCCTGATGCTGGACGAAGTGGCCGACCTGCCGCTGCCGATGCAGGTCAAGCTGCTGCGCGCGATCCAGGAGCGGCGCGTGCGCAAGATCGGCGCCACCGTCGAGGAGCCGGTGGACGTGCGCATCATCAGCGCCACCCACCAGGACCTGGCGCGCTGCGTCGAGCAGGGCAGGTTCAGGCAGGATCTGTTCTACCGCCTGAACGTGATCGAGCTGTCGCTGCCGCCGCTGCGCGAGCGGATCGACGACCTGGCGCCGCTGGTGGATGCGATCCTGGCGCGGCTGGCCGGGCCCGGACAGGCTGCGCTTGGCTCGGGCGTGCTAGAGGCGCTGCGCGCCTACTCCTTCCCGGGGAATATCCGCGAGCTGGAGAACGTGCTGGAGCGGGCGCTGGCCTTTGCCAACGACGGCGTGATCGAGGTGGGGGATTTGTCGCTCAAGGCGGCGCGGCCGGGCGAGACCCCGGCGCGCGAACCGGCGGCGCCGGTGCCGGTGGCGGCGCCCGAGCCACAGCCTGCGCTGGAAGCGGAACTACCGCAGTCGACCCCGGCGCAGGTACAGGCCCCGGCGCCGGGCCCGGCCATGCTCGGCCCCAACGGATTGCCCAGCAACCTGCCGGACTACCTGATCCAGGTGGAGCGCGACATCATCCAGCGCGCGCTGCAGCAGACCCAGTTCAACCGCACCCAGGCCGCCAGCCTGCTCGGCATCAGCGTGCGCCAGCTGCGCTACCAGATGCAGAAGCTGGAGATCGTCGCGCCGGACGACAACGCGTGAGCACCCCACAAAAGCCAGAGATCCTGTTGTCTTTTCGCCAGTGCAAAATGCACAAGAATGATGCGTCGCGCATGTGCCTGATTAAGCCTTGTGCAGAGTTGTGGAACGAGGTTAGTACTCGCTAACCGCATACTGCCCGTCGTTCCAGCCATACTGACTTGTCAAGCCTGTGCACCAAAAAAAACGCAAAAATATCAAGACTTCTTCACTTGCCGTGACCTGGGTCAGGTACTACAATTAGTCTCATATCAAGTTCGAACACTAGATATAGTGGTAGTGGACAGGAAGCAACTAGATTCACTTTCGACTTGAAGCTTGCTCTGCAAGCTCCTGATTCATCAGCGATTTTCTAACCCTGCGTGTCTGGTTGCCAGTGTGGTGCTCCAGCTGGCGGGGTATCGCTTTGCTTAAAATTTGGCCGGCTCGACGAGTTCGGCTAAGACAAACGACGGCAGATAGGCTGCTCACTGGAGGCTCAATGCAAACAGCACAAGACATTTCGATCAATCCGCACGTCAACCCGGGTGCGCCGGCCACGACCACGCCTGCGGAAATCGCCGCGCGCGGCGACTACCGCGTCATCCGCCGCAACGGCGCCGTGGTCGCGTTCGAGCCGCACAAGATCTCGGTCGCGATGACCAAGGCCTTCCTCGCCGTGGCCGGTGGCCAGGGCGCTGCCTCGGCCCGCATCCGCGAGCTGGTGGAGCAGCTGACCAACAACGTGGTGGCCGCGCTGGTGCGCCGCCAGCCGAACGGCGGCACCTTCCACATCGAAGACGTGCAGGACCAGGTCGAACTGTCGCTGATGCGCTCGGGCGAGCATGACGTCGCGCGCGAATACGTGCTGTACCGCGCCAAGCGCATGGAAGAGCGCAAGGCCGCCAAGGAAGCCTCGGGCGCCACCGCCGCGGCCGCACCGCAAATCCACGTGGTCGACGGCGGCGAGCGCCGCCCGCTGGACGTCAATGACGTCCACGCCCTCGTGAATGCCGCCTGCTCGGGCCTGGAGAAGCACGTCGACGCCGACGCGATCGTCGCCGAGACCCTGAAGAACCTGTACGACGGCGTGCCGGTCGAAGAACTGCACAAGTCGGCCATCCTGGCCGCCCGCGCCCTGATGGAAACCGACCCGGCCTACAGCCAGGTCACCGCTCGCATCCTGCTGCACACCATCCGCAAGGAAGTCTTCGGCCACGAAGTGCCGCAAGCCGGCGCCGCTGCTGAATACATTACCTACTTCCCGCAGTACATCGCCAAGGGCATCCAGAACGAACTGCTGGACGAAGAACTGGGCAAGTACGACCTCGAGCGCCTGGCCAAAGCCTTAGTGGCCGACCGTGACCTGCAGTTCGGCTACATCGGCCTGCAGACCCTGTACGACCGCTACTTCCTGCACGTGCGCGAAACCCGCATCGAAATGCCGCAGGCCTTCTACATGCGTGTCGCGATGGGCCTGGCCCTGCGCGAAGCCGACCGTGAAGCGCGCGCCATCGAGTTCTACAACCTGCTGTCGTCGTTCGACTTCATGAGCTCGACCCCGACCCTGTTCAACTCGGGCACCCGCCGCTCGCAGCTGTCGTCCTGCTACCTGACCACCGTCGGCGACGACCTGGAAGGCATCTACGACGCGATCAAAGAGAATGCACTGCTGTCGAAGTTCGCCGGCGGCCTGGGTAACGACTGGACCCCGGTCCGCGCACTGGGCTCGCGCATCAAGGGCACCAACGGCAAGTCGCAGGGCGTGGTCCCGTTCCTGAAAGTGGTGAACGACACCGCCGTCGCGGTGAACCAGGGCGGCAAGCGCAAGGGCGCGGTCTGCGCCTACCTGGAAACCTGGCACATGGACATCGAGGAATTCCTCGACCTGCGCAAGAACACCGGCGACGACCGCCGCCGTACCCACGACATGAACACCGCGAACTGGATTCCGGACCTGTTCATGAAGCGCGTGATGGAGAAGGGCTACTGGAGCCTGTTCTCGCCGAGCGAAACCCCGGACCTGCACGACAAGGTCGGCAAGGCCTTCGAAGAAGCGTACGTCGCCTACGAAGCCAAGGCCGCACGCGGCGAAATGACCGTGTACAAGAAGGTCGAAGCGCTCGACCTGTGGCGCAAGATGCTGTCGATGCTGTTCGAAACCGGCCACCCATGGATCACCTTCAAGGATCCGTGCAACATCCGCTCGCCGCAGCAGCACATCGGCGTCGTGCACTCGTCGAACCTGTGCACCGAGATCACGCTGAACACCAGCGCCGACGAGATCGCCGTCTGCAACCTGGGCTCGGTGAACATGCCGCAGCACATGAAGGGTGACGGCCTGGATCACGCCAAGCTGCAGAAGACCATCCGCACCGCGATGCGCATGCTGGACAACGTCATCGACATCAACTACTACGCCGTGGACAAGGCGCGCAATTCGAACATGCGCCACCGCCCGGTCGGCATGGGCATCATGGGTCACCAGGACTGCCTGCACATGATGCGCGTGCCGTTCGCCTCGGACAAGGCCGTGGAATTCGCCGACAAGTCGATGGAAGCCGTCTGCTACTACGCCTACCTGGCCTCGACCGAACTGGCCGAAGAGCGCGGCCGCTACGAGTCGTACGAAGGTTCGCTGTGGGACCGCGGTATCCTGCCGCAGGACTCGATCAAGCTGCTGGCCGAAGAACGCGGCGGCTACCTGGAGCAGGACACCAGCGAGTCGATGGACTGGACCGTGGTGCGCGAGCGCATCAAGCAGTTCGGCATGCGTAACTCGAACTGCGTGGCGATCGCCCCGACCGCGACCATCTCGAACATCATCGGCGTGTCGGCCTGCATCGAGCCGACCTTCCAGAACCTGTATGTGAAGTCGAACCTGTCGGGCGAGTTCACCGAGATCAACTCCTACCTGGTGCGCGACCTGAAGGCACGCGACCTGTGGGACGAAGTCATGATCGCCGACCTGAAGTACTTCGACGGGTCCTTGAGCAAGATCGACCGCGTGCCGCAAGACCTGCGCGACATCTACGCGACGGCCTTCGAAGTCGAGCCGAAGTGGCTGGTGGAAGCCGCCTCGCGCCGCCAGAAGTGGATCGACCAGGCCCAGTCGCTGAACATCTACATGGCCGGCGCATCGGGCAAGAAGCTGGACGAGACCTACAAGCTGGCATGGCTGCGCGGCCTGAAGACCACCTACTACCTGCGCACCATCGCCGCGACGCACATGGAGAAGTCGACCACTCGCACCGGCGCGCTGAACGCAGTCCCGGTCTCGGGCGGCCTGTCGGGCGGCCATGCGGCTCCGGCAGCGGCGGCTCCGGCGGCAGCTCCTGCTGCGGCCGCACCGGAAGTGGTGGACGGCGCCGCCTGCTACCTGCGTCCGGGCGACGCCGGCTTCGACGAATGCGAAGCCTGCCAGTAATCACCACCTGAAGTGCAAGCCGGCCGGAACGCCGGCTTGCACCGTTCACTACCGAATCAACCGAATCGACCGTCCGCCTCGTGCGGACGCAGTCACGAAAGAAGGAAGACCACCATGCTCTCTTGGGACGACGAACAAAGCACCGCACCAGCCCCACGTGCTCCGCAAGCCGCCGGCGAGGCCGCACCCGCCGCCGCCGAAGTCGCGAAGCGCGTCAACGCCGACGACAAGCGCATCATCAACGGCCAGACCGACGTGAACCAGCTGGTCCCGTTCAAGTACAAGTGGGCATGGGACAAGTACCTGGCCGGCTGCGCGAACCACTGGATGCCGCAGGAAGTGAACATGCAGCGCGACATCGAGCTGTGGAAGAGCCCGAACGGCCTGTCGGAAGACGAGCGCCGCCTGGTCAAGCGCAACCTCGGCTTCTTCGTCACCGCCGACTCGCTGGCCGCCAACAACATCGTGCTGGGCACCTACCGCCACATCACCGCGCCGGAATGCCGCCAGTACCTGCTGCGCCAGGCGTTCGAGGAAGCGATCCACACCCACGCCTACCAGTACATCGTGGAGTCGCTGGGCCTGGACGAGCGCGAGATCTTCAACGCCTACAACGAGATCGCGTCGATCCACGACAAGGACCAGTTCCTGATCCCGTTCATCAACGTGCTGACCGATCCTGAGTTCAAGACCGGCACCCTGGAAACCGACCAGCAGCTGCTGAAGTCGATCATCGTGTTCGCCTGCCTGATGGAAGGCCTGTTCTTCTACGTCGGCTTCACCCAGATCCTGGCGCTGGGCCGCCAGAACAAGATGACCGGCGCCGCCGAGCAGTACCAGTACATCCTGCGCGACGAGTCGATGCACGTGAACTTCGGCATCGACCTGATCAACACGATCAAGATGGAAAACCCGATGCTGTGGACCCCAGAGTTCCGCGAAGAGCTGAAAGCTCTGTTCCTGCAGGCCGTCGACCTCGAATACCGCTACGCCGAAGACACCATGCCGCGCGGCGTGCTGGGCCTGAACGCCCCGATGTTCAAGGGCTACCTGCGCTTCATCGCCAACCGCCGCGCCGTGCAGATCGGCCTGGATCCGCTGTTCCCGAACGAAGAGAACCCGTTCCCGTGGATGAGCGAGATGATCGACCTGAAGAAGGAGCGTAACTTCTTCGAGACCCGCGTGACCGAGTACCAGACCGGCGGCGCGCTGAGCTGGGATTAACACGGCATCTCCGGCGTTTGCCGGATGATCGACAATGCCCGTCCTTGTGATGGGCATTTTTTTTGGACTGACGAAATTCGTCGAGGTCGACGAGGGAATGGTATAGTTTCCTGTATAAAATGGTAACGTTTCCAAATTGTTCGAAACGTCGCCACCCATGACAGGAGACGGCAATGCAAACCGGTACGTGGATGGGGCCGCGCCTGGCGCGTGCAGTAGTGACGGCAATGCTGGCGGCGGTCACGCCCGCCATGGCAGCGCAGGCTGCCCCCAAGATCACCGAACCTGGCCAGATGGTCCGCGCTGAGGGCGCCCGCTGGATCACCGCCGACGGCAAGCCGGTCACGCTCAAGGGCGCCAACCTCGGCAACTGGCTGATCAATGAATTCTGGATGATGGGGCAGGGCAGCAACGGCATCGACGACCAGTGCAAGCTGGAGGCTACCCTGGACCGGCGCTTCGGCTACCCCGAGCGCGAGCGCCTGATGAAGCTGTTCCGCGACAGCTGGATGACCACGAAAGACTGGGACCGCCTGGCCGCCTTCGGCGTCAATCTGGTGCGCATCCCCTTCATCCACACGGTGGTCGAAGACGAGAAGAAGCCCGGCACCCTGCGCGCCGATGCCTGGCATTACCTGGACTGGGCAATCATCGAGGCCGAACGGCGCGGTATCTACGTGATCCTCGACCTGCACGGCGCCGCCGGCAGCCAGGGTTGGGAACACCACAGCGGCTGCGCCGGCCGCAACCAGTACTGGAGCGTGCCCGAATACCAGCAACGCACCGTGTGGCTGTGGCAGCAGGTGGCGGGCCGCTACCGCGACCGGCCCTCGGTCGCCGGCTACAGTCTGCTGAACGAGCCCTGGGGCACCGACTCCGCCAACATGGCGGCGGTGGTCGAGACCCTGTACAAAGCCGTGCGCGAAGTGGATCCGAACCACGTCATCATCCTGCCCGGCCACGTGAAGGACGACATCCAGGCCTATGGCAAGCCGCTTGAGAAAGGCATGCGCAACGTCGCTTTCGAGATGCATCCGTATCCCGGCCACTTCGGCTGGAGCACGGTCGGGCGCGAGGTGCACCGCGCCTGGCTGCGCTGCGACCCCGGCAGCACGAACACGGTGTGCGAATGGGACCGCCGCATCCTGGCGCTCGACACACCCTTCTACCTGGGCGAGATCCAGCCCTGGGCCAGCATGGGCCTGGAACTGGGCGGCCAGGTGGCGCGCGCCAGCTTCGACACCTACGCGAAGCTCGGCTGGGCCGCCACCGCGTGGTCCTATAAATATGTCAGCAACAAGGGCGGACATGGCGAAGGCACCTGGGGCATGGTGACGAATGCGCCAGGAGCGCTGGTGCCGCCGCTGGATTTCAATACGGCCTCAAAGGCGCGCATCGAGGCGCTGTTCCGGCTGTTCGGGACCTTGCGCTACGAGCCCCATGGCCCCCTGCAGCGCTGGATGACCAGCCCGGCGCCGCCGGATCCGTTCGCGCCCGGAGCACGATAGGGCAGGCCGCGGCAAATGCCCTATGATGTCGAACTGTCCAGTACGAACAATAGGAGAAACCCCTTGCAAGCCAAGACCCTGACGCTGCATGCCGCGCTGCTTGCCGGCCTGGCCGCGCTGCCTGCTGCCCATGCCGCGCCGACCGCCGGCCAGACGACCTTCCAGAACAACTGCGCGAGCTGCCACAGCGTGGATGCGAACCTGTCCTCGCGCGCCGGTCCCGGCCTGTTCCGCGTTCTCGGGCGCAAGGCGGCTTCCGTCCCCGGCTATAACTACTCGCAGGCCATGACCAAGGCCGGCGCCGCCGGCAAGACCTGGACGCGCGAAGAGCTGGACCTGTTCCTGGCCGACCCAACGAAGAACGTGCCGGGCACCACGATGCCGGTCGGCGTGCCGGACAAGCAGACCCGCGCCGCGCTGGTCGACTACCTCGCCACCCTGCAGGGCCCCGTCACGGCAGCGGCGCCGGCGCCGGCAAAAGCCGCCACGCCCGCCGAGCGTAATGGTTCCTGGGACGACAACCAGCCCGGCCGCATCCACCACATCAAGCTGAGCGACCTGCCGCCGCCCTTCGCCACCAGCAGCGCCGGCAACGGCCCGCGCGTGGAAGCGCGCCCGAACGGCAGCATGCCGACCGTGCCACAGGGCTTCGCGGTCAGCGTCTTCGCCAGTGACGCGGACAAGCCGCGCCTGCCGCTGCGCGCGCCGAACGGCGACATCTTCCTGGCCGCCACCGCCAAGGGTGAGATCAAAATCGCGCGTTCAAAGAACGGCCAGTCGGCCGACGGTGTCGAGGTTTTCGCCACTGGCTTGAGCCGTCCCTACGGCATGGCCTTCTGGCCGTCCGGCGCCAATCCGCAGTATTTATATGTCGCCAACATCAATTCGATCGTGCGCATCCCTTACCGCAACGGCGACCTGAAGGCGCGCGGCGCGGCGGAAGTCGTCGTGCCGGAGCTGTCCGACACCAGCGGCGGCCACACCACCCGCACCCTGGCCTTCTCGAACGACGACAAGACCATGCTGCTGTCGATCGGTTCGGCCACCAACGTCGCCACCGAGATCGGCGCCACGCCGCCGGAACCGCTGGCGCAGTGGGAAGCCAAGCACGGCGTCGGCGGCGCCTGGGGCGTGGAGACCGACCGCGCCACCGTCATGGCCTTCGACGTGGATGGCAAGAACCGCCGCACCTACGCGACCGGCCTGCGCAACTGCGTCGGCATGCTGGTCTATCCAGGCACCGGCGACGTGATGTGCAACGTGAACGAGCGCGACGCCTTGGGCGACAACTTGCCGCCGGACTATCTCACCCGCGTGAAGCAGGGCGGCTTCTACGGCTGGCCGTGGTACTACATCGGCGACAACGAAGACCCGCGCCTGAAGGGCCAGCGCCCGGACCTCAAGGGCAAGGCGATCGTGCCGGACGTGCTGATCCAGTCGCACTCGGCGCCGCTGGGCATGGCCGTGTACCAGGCGCCGAAGGGTGCGAAGAACGCCTTCCCGAAAGAGTACGAGGGCGACATCTTCGTGGCGTTGCACGGCTCCTGGAACCGCGGCGTACGCACCGGCTACAAGGTGGTGCGCGTGTTCATGAAGAACGGCGTGCCGACCGGGCAGTACCAGGACTTCATGAGCGGCATGGTGCTGAGCGACCGTGAGGTCTGGGGCCGCCCGGCCGGCGTGGCGGTGGCGGCGGACGGTGCGTTGCTGGTGGTCGACGACGCGGGCGGCACCGTGTGGCGGATCGCGCCGCAGCGCTGAAGCGTCCTAGAGAAGCCCGTCGCAAGACGGGTTTTTTATTGCTTGAGCTCGCTCAGCATCCCGGCGGCAAGCGCGCACTAAGCTTGGCGGATGGCCATGACCGAGGGAACGCGATGAATGTCCGGGAAACCCCGCGTGCGCTGGCACGCATCGTGGAGTGGGAGTTCGCCCAGTCCACCTATGCCAACGTGCTGGCCGAGGTGCCGGCCGCGCTGTTCACCTGGTGGGCCGAGCATGCGCGCCGCGACTTCCCCGGCATCCCGCGTGACGCATCCTTCTACGCCCCGGCGGCGGAAGGCTTGATGATGTTCTTCGACTGCGTGTCGGCGGCCGCAAGGACCTGCGCGCTGCCCTCGCGCGCGGCCGACTCGGTCTGGCATGCCTGGGCTGGCATGGACGCGCCCGGCCTCGAGCGCTTCTGCATCCGCCATTTCGGCTGCCCCATCCCGCACCTCGAGCGGGCGCGCATGGAGGGCGGCATGGACGCCGCGCTCGCCGCCTGCCTGGTGCAGGCGCGCCGCCGCGTGTCGCAGCCGGCCGCGGGGCCGCATCTGCCAAGGCTGTTCACGCTGGATGCCCAGCTGGGTATGCCGCGCGGCGTCGGCTACCGCGTGATCGGCGGCCTGGTCGCCTGCTCGCCGCTGGACGAATTCGGCAATCTGGAGGACGAGGTGGTGTTCCCACGGGCGCTCAGGCCGCAGGCGCTGCTGCAGGCTTGCCTGGTCAGCCGGGACGAATACGAGGCCGTGGCGCCGAACGCCTTCGATGGCGACAGCGGCGATGGCGACGGGGCCGCGTCCTGCGGCGGCGGCCCCGCCTGCGCGGCAGGCGACTGCGGCGGCTAGGCGCCGACGCTCCTCAGAACTGAAAGCTATAGCCCAGTGTGAGCGCGCCGAAGCGCATGCGCTCGTAGCGGACCCTGGGCAGTCCGTCTGCTTCCGGGCGCGGCAGGGCGAGCCAGGTATATTGCAGCGACACGCTGGACCCGGCGGAGACACGGTAGCCCAGGCCGGCGCGCAGCTGCCATGCGAAACCGCTCTTCGAGGCCGGCCCGAAGCAACTGCAACCATCCCCCAGGCCCACCCGCGGCATGGTGGCGCGTCCCCAGCCAATGCCTGCGCCGGCGAAGCCATCGATCGATTCGCTCAGTTGCTCGAGGCGGTAGGCATTCGCGAACAGCGCCTGGTAGCGGCCTTGGGCCATCGCGTCGCCGCCCAGGGTCTTGCTCGCGCCATGCTCCTGGCGCCGCCGCTATCATGGCGAGCACAGGTCAGCGGTGTCCATCGTCCGCAATAGCTGGCCGCAGGAGAGCACATGCCCGACCGTTTTGCGATGCACTACATTCCAGAATCGTTTTCCGTGGCCGGCCAGAAGCTGATGGGCCGGCAGTCGGCCGGTGTCGGCCTGGTGCAGGCGATCGGTCGCCACGATGGGTTCGCCGAACTCGGATGCTTTGCCGCCGACCGCACCCACGCGGACGTCTTCGAGGCGGCGCTGCGCGTGCATGGCTATGGCGGCGCGGTCGAGTGGGTGCCGCCATCGGCGCCGCAGCACCTCGAGCGCTTCGGCTGCCTGTACCATCCCGCTCCAGGCATCGAGCGCCTGGCCTGGCGCCGGCTGGCGGCGGGAGAGCACCGCTACAGCCTGTGCGGCATCACCCACGCCACCGCTTCGCACGAGATGATGAGCATGGTGACTGCGCTGCTGGTGGCGCCCGTGCGCAGCTGGGATGCGATCATCTGCACCTCGCGCGTGGTGCGCGACAGCCTGCGCGTGCTGATCGAGGAGCAGGCCGACTACCTGCGCACGCGCCTGGCCGCCCAGCGTTTCGAACTGCCGCAGCTGCCCCTGATTCCGCTCGGCGTGCACAGCGCGGGCCTGGCCCCGGACCCAGCGCGTCGCATCGATGCGCGGGCGCGCCTCGGCATCGGCGCGGACGATGTCGCCTTCCTCTACCTGGGACGCCTGTCGCTGCACGCCAAGTCGCACCCGCAACAGATGTTCAGCGCGCTGGAACGCGCCGAGAAGGGCGGGCGGCAGGTGCACCTGATCATCGCCGGCTGGTATGCGGGCGAGGCCATCGAGACCGCGTTTCGCGAAGCAGCGTCACTGCTGTCCCCCTCGGTGCGCTTGATCGAACTCGATGGCCGGGTGCCTGAATCGCAGCTGGACGCCTGGTCCGCCGCCGACGTCTTCACCTCGCTATCCGACAACGTGCAGGAAACCTTCGGCCTGACGCCGGTCGAGGCGATGGCGGCCGGACTGCCCTGCGTGGTCTCGGACTGGAACGGCTACCGCGACACGGTGCGCGATGGCGTCGACGGCTACCGCATCCCGACCGTGATGCCGGGCGCGGGCGCTGGGCTCGACCTGGCGCTGCGCTACGACGACGGGGTGGACAGCTTCGACATGTACTGCGGCCACACCAGCCAGGCGGTGGCGGTGGACGGCACGCTGCTGGCGCAGGCCTATGGCCGCCTGGTGTGCGACGCCGGCCTGCGGCGCCGGCTGGGAGAGCAGGCGCGCGTCCGTGCACAGACCGAATTCGACTGGCAGGTGATCCTGGGCCGCTACCGCGCGCTGTGGGACGAGCTAGCCGAACGGCGGCGCGCCGACCCGGTACTGGCGCCGCCGTTGCCCGCGCGCGCACCGGACCGTCCCGATCCCTTCAAGCTGTTCGCGAGCTATGCGACGCGGCCGCTGACGGCGGCCTCGCTGGTGGAGCTGACGCCGGATTCCTCGCTGGCGCTGGTGAACCAGTACCGCGAACTGGCGATCAACCGCTTCGCCGCCGCCTCGTTGCCGACGCTGGAGGATTTCGGCCGCCTGTTCGGCGCCATCGGGCCGCGCCCGGTGGAGGTGGAGGAACTGATCGACACGCTGGGGCCGTGCGACCGCCCGACGCTGCTGCGCGGGCTGGCCTGGCTGTGCAAGATGGATCTGCTGCGCGTCGTCGAATGATGCGCGTGTCCGGGCCGCCGGCCCGGACTATCCGTACTGCGCTTACGCGGCTTGCGGCAGGCTCTTGCGAGCCGCGGCTGCATCCATGCTGTAGGCGCCGGCGCCAAACGCCACCACCTGCAGCAGGCCACCGGCCATCGCGATGTTCTTCATGAAGTGGATCAGCTGGTTCTGGTCGCCCAGCGCATTATGGAAGACCAGTGCGGTCACCACCGAGAAGGCTGCCAGCACGGCGGCCACCAGGCGCGTCTTGATGCCCAGCGCCAGCATCACGCCGCCACCCAGTTCGATCGCCACCGCGGCGATCAGGCCGAGCGTGGCGAAGGGCAGTCCGTTTGACTCGATGTAGCCGATGGTGCCGGCCGGGGCCAGTGCCTTGCCGATGCCGCTGAAGACGAAGATCGCGGCGAGCAGCACGCGGCCGATGGCCGGCACGGCGGATTGGCTGGAGGACGATTGGGTAGCGATGGTGTTCATGGCAGCTCCTTATGAGTGACTGTGTGGTTTGTCTGGCGCAGTGGTTTGTCGCTGCGATGGAGTCATCTTAGGCAGTCGAGACCAATCGAGGAAGCCTATATAATTCGATATCACCTATCGAAGGAGTAGATGGATGCTCGACGGGCTCACCATGGACCAGCTGCGCACCTTCATCGCCGCGGCGGACGAAGGCAGCTTCTCGGCGGCCGGGCGCAAGCTGCGGCGTGCGCAGTCGGTGGTCAGCCACACGCTGGCTAACCTGGAGCTGCAGGTGGGCTTCGCGCTGTTTGACCGCAGCGGACGCTATCCGCAGCTCACCGAGGCCGGATGCTCGCTGCTGGAGCAGGCGCGCGAGGCCGCCGACAGCATGGACGCCTTCAAGGCCAGGGCGCGCACGCTGGCGGAGGGACTCGAGCCCGAACTCGCGGTCGCGGTCGACGTCATGTTCCCGATCGCGACGCTCACCAATGCGGTGCAGGCCTTCCATCGCAAGTTCCCGACCACGCCGCTGCGTTTGTACGTGGAAGCGCTGGGCGCGGTGGTGCAGCCGCTGCTCGATGGCCGCTGCCGCATCGCGGTGGTCGGATCGCTGCCCGACATCCCGCAAGGATGCGCCTCCGAATACCTCACCGCGATCCCTTCGGCCACCGTTGCGGCGCCGGGACACCCGCTTTCAAAAATAAAGGGCACTGTCTCGCGCATCGAGATGTCAAAGCATGTGCAGCTGGTACTCACCGACCGTTCGTCGCTGACTGCGGGCCGCGAGTTCGGCGTGCTGTCGCCGCTGGTGTGGCGGCTGGCGGATCTCGGCGCCAAGCACGCGTTCCTGCGCGCGGGCCTCGGGTGGGGCAGCATGCCGCTGCATATGGTGGCGGACGATCTCGCCGATGGCGGCTTGCAGCGACTGCGATTGAAAGCGCATCCATTGTTGGGAACGGCGTTCTCAATGAATGCGATCTGGCTCAAAGACCAGCCGCCGGGACCGGCGGGAAGGTGGTTTGTCGATCAGTTGAAATGCGGTTCCGTGTGATAGTTAACGGACGAATGCGCAATCGCATGTTTAAGTGCGAAAAACATGATTTGTTTTGAGGTGTTCGGGTTGCGCACTCACAAAGTTTTCGTGTAATTTACGTGTTTGAATTTGTCAAAACGTGAACATGTGATATTGTCGCGTGCATCCGGGCAGTAATCGATCGAATAATAGGACACTGATTCAATCAGTATGCACTTAAGCGAAGCGAAAAGAACAAGCCGCACTGCCTGACCGAGTTCAGGCAAGGCGGCTTTTTCTTTTCGCGCCCGCAAGGGTAGCGATGTGAAAACGCGTTGAGTCGGTTACCTAGCGACGTTGGCTGAAGCGCTGCAACTGTGAGGAGTTGCAGCAGTTCAGCCGGTGCCGGATTCATTGGCCCAAATCGCCTGACGGTTTGGTCCGATGAATAATTCGCCCGCCACAGTTTGGGTGGGCGGGTTTTAAAACTTGAGCGTATTTCTCATCGCAGATGAAGGAGAATCAAAATGGCAACCGCTAAGAAACCAGCAGCAAAGGCTGCAGCTGAAAAACCGGCAGCAAAGAAAGCCGCCGCTAAACCTGCAGCCAAGGCCGCATCGGCCAAGGCGCCGGCAAAGGCGGCCGCCAAGCCAGCCGCTAAGCCTGCTGCAAAGAAAGCTGCAGCAACCAAGACCACCGCCACCAAGTCGGCGGCAAAGCCGGCAGCAAAGAAAGCTGCAGCGAAACCGGCAGCTAAACCTGCTGCAAAGAAAGCAACTGCTAAGCCAGCAGCAAAGCCGGCAGCGAAGAAAGCTGCAGCGAAACCGGCGGCTAAGCCTGCTGCAAAGAAAGCAACTGCTAAACCGGCAGCAAAGCCGGCAGCGAAGAAAGCAGCCGCTAAACCGGCAGCAAAGAAAGCCGCTGCTAAACCAGCAGCAAAGAAAGCAGCCGCTAAGCCGGCAGCAAAAGCTGCAAGCAAGTCGGCAAGCAAGTCGGCAGCCAAGCCTGCAGCAAAGAAAGCCGCTGCTAAACCGGCAGCTAAGAAAGCCGCTGCAAAGCCGGCAGCCAAGGCAGCTACCAAATCGGCAGCGAAATCGGCAGCCAAGCCAGCAGCAAAGAAAGCCGCTGCTAAACCGGCCGCCAAGAAAGCCGCTGCTAAGCCGGCCGCTAAGAAGGCAGCCGCTAAACCAGCCGCTAAAAAGGCAGCTGCAAAACCGGCAGCCAAGAAAGCCGCAGCTAAACCGGTAGCAAAAGCCGCCGCCAAGCCAGCAGCCAAGAAAGCAGCCGCGACCAAAACCGCAGCGACCAAATCGGCTGCAAAGCCGGCAGCAAAGAAAGCGACCGCGACCAAAACCGCCGCTAAACCTGCTGCAAAGAAAGCCGCCGCACCGGCCAAATCGGCCGCCAAGCCGGCAGCAAAGAAAGCCGCTGCTAAACCGGCTGCCAAAAAAGCCGCTGCTCCAGCTAAAGCCGCTGCTCCGGCAAAATCGGCTGCTCCGGCTAAAACCGCTGCTACCAAAACTGCTGCGACCAAATCGACTGCTGCCAAATCGACCGCTACCAAATCCGCCGCCAAGCCTGCTGCAAAGCCGGCCGCAAAAGCGGAAGCCAAGCCGGAAGTGAAGGCCGAATCGAAGCCGGAAACCAAGGCCGAAGCCAAGCCGGAAGTGAAAGCCGATAGCAAGGCCGACACCAAGGCGGATTCGAAAGCCGATTCGAAGTCGGATTCGAAAGCCGATTCGAAGACCGATTCGAAATCGGACAGCAAGGGTGACAGCAAGGCAGCCGCACCGGCTACCGCAGCGAAAACCACGCTGTCGCCGGCAGCAGCCTGGCCTTTCCCGACCAGCAGCCGCCCGTAATTCCGGCTCGATAGCGAGTCTTGCCTGGATCAGGCAAAATACCGCTGTGTGATCTTTCACACGGCGGTTTTTTTTTGAGGAGCCTACGTGCTGTCCATTCTCCAGTTTATCGTCGATACCGCTGCCGGCCTGCTTGGCGCGCTGCTCCTGCTGCGCTTCTGGATGCAGGCGACCCGCGTGCGCCCGCCGCAGCAGATCGGCCAGTTCACCTTCACCCTGACCGACTGGATGGTGCTGCCGTTGCGGCGCCTGGTGCCGGGCATGGGCGGCTATGACTGGGCGAGCCTGATCGGCGCCTTCCTGGTGGTGCTGCTTGCCAGCTCGCTGCTGCTGGTCGCCGGCGCGCCGGGGGAGATGGTGCTGCTGCACGCGCTGCACCGCTTCCTGACCTGGATCCTGTACGGCTTCATGGCGCTCCTGATCATCGACGCGATCTTCAGCTGGGTGAACCCGCATGCGCCGCTGGCGCCCTTCGTGCACGCGCTGAATACGCCGATCCTGCGCCCGATCCGGCGCGTGGTGCCGCCGATCGGCGGGATCGATCTGTCGGTGCTGGTGGCGGTGATGCTGATTCAGATTCTGCTGTTCGTGCTGAGGCAGGTCTTCTACGGCTGACGGCATCGACGCTGTTCTGCTGCACCAAAAAAAATGGGTCCTCGCGAGGACCCATTTTCTTGTGCGCAGCTTGCGCGCGTGCGATTAGCGGAACTTGTACCCGAACGCCGCCTCAAACTTCTGCTCGACTTCTTCCGGCGTGAACGTGTGGTTCTGGCCGCCGACCGAGCCGATCTTGATCGCGCCCAGCAGGCTGGCGATGCGGCCGGTGGCGGGCCAGTCGAAGCCATTGGTGATCCCGTACAGCAGGCCGGCGCGGTAGGCGTCGCCGCAGCCGGTCGGGTCGGCGATGTTGTCGACCTTGATCGCCGGGATGCGGTGGTGCTCGCCACCCGCGTAGATGTCCGAACCTTCGCCGCCGCGCGTGACGATCAGCGCATCCAGGCGCGCGGCGATGTCCGCCAGGCTCAGGCCGGTGCGGTCCATCACCACTTCGAATTCATAGTCGTTGCAGGCCAGGTAGCTGGCCTGGTCGATGAAGCGGATCAGCTCTTCGCCCGAGAACATCGGCAGCTGCTGGCCCGGGTCGAACATGAAGGGGATCTTGTGCGCGGCGCAGTCGGCGGCGTGCTTGATCATGCCGTCGCGGCCGTCCGGCGAGATGATCGCCACACGCAGCGGGCCCTGGTCGGCCACGTTGTTCTCGTGCGAGTACTGCATCGCGCCCGGGTGGAAGGCATTGATCTGGTTGTTGTCCTGGTCCGCCGTGACGAAGCATTGCGCGGTGTAGGCGTCACCGATGGTGCGGATGCCGCGCGTCTCGAGGCCCTGCTTCTTCATGCGTTCGAGGTAGTCGCTGCCATCCTGGCCGATGGTGCCCATGATCAGCGGTTCGCCGCCCAGCAGCTTGAGGTTGTAGGCGATGTTGACCGAGCAGCCGCCGTACTCGAGGCGCATGGTCGGCACCAGGAAGGACACGTTCACGCGGTGCAGCTGGTCGGCCAGCAGGGTCTCGGCGAAGCGGCCGTGGTACTGCATGATCTTGTCGAACGCGATCGATCCGCAGATCAGGGCGGTTTTGGTCATGGATGGACTTTCAAGGGTAGAAGACGGCGATATGGTAACCGGACGGCGCCGGTTCCTCGACGCGGAAGTGGAGCTTGATCGACTGTTCGGCGTGCCCGGCAAAACCGGCTGCCAGCAGCGGACCGGCCGGCAGGTAGTCGCGCGGGCCGAACACGCGCCGCACCAGCGGCTTGTCTTCCACGTCGGAGAGGGTCAGTTCGATGCTGGGCCAGGCCTGGGTGGCGTCGCCCTGGTTGCGCAGCTGGGTGCTGAAGGTGTAGGCATTGCCGCCGAGCGTGGTCAGTTCGCCGGTATCGATCACCAGCTGTTCGATCTGCGCCGGCAGCTCGACGCGGCAGCCCAGCACGCCGCACAGCGAGACCAGGGCCGGTTTCAGGCCCGGGTAGCGCGCCGCCAGCGGATTGTGGAAGCTGCGTACGGCCTGGGCCGCCGCCAGCAGGAGCAGCAGCAGGCTGCCGGCGATCATGGCAATGCGCATGGCCTTGCCCGAGCGTTCGCGCTGGCGCCCGCGCCGCACGAATTCCGGCTCGTCTGGTTCCGGCACGCGCAGCTTGGGCGGCTCGATCTTGGTCGGGGTGAGCTTGGAGCGGCGCACGCGCGCTTCCGCCGCCTTGGTACGCGGCGTGCGCGGCGCGACCGGTGGCGCGCTGGGCGGCTGCGGCATGGTGACGGTGGCCGGGCCCGATTCACGCAGCAGCAGTGGCGGGACCGTGCCGGCGCTGCGCGCGGATGGCCGTGGCAGCGCCGGCGTGGGGGCCGGTTCGTCCGGCTCGTCATAGTGGTCCGGCGCCGGGGCGGCGACCAGCGCCTCGTCAACCTGTGGTTCGGCGACGGATGCAACTGGCGCCGGCTCTGGTTCGGGTTCAGGTTCCGGGGCCGGCTCCGCAACCGGCTCGAGTTCCGGCTGCACTACGGCTGCGGGTTCTGCTTCCTCGGTCACCGGCGCAGCGGGAGGCGCGGGCGGCGGCGTCTCGGGCTCTGCCTGCTCGTCCTCGCGGCTGACTTCCGGCAGGATGCCGTGGTGCGCGAAGGTGCGGTCGAACTCGAGGGTGTAGATGGGATCGTCGGCCGACTCCTCGCTCGGCGCTGCGGCCGGCTGCGGCGCCGGCGTGTCGGCATCGGTCGCGCGGCGGCTGCGTGGAGAAGGACGAGGGGAGGCGGCAGGGGCAGCCGCGGCGCTGGCCATGTCGACCAGCGCGGCGTTGCCGTCAAAGACTTCGGTACAGGCGCCGCAGCGTACGATGCCCCCGCGCAGCTTCAGCTGGTCCGCGGCGACGCGGAACATGGTGCCGCAGTGGGGGCATTGGGTGGCGAGCGCCATGCGTCAGCCGGGAATGGCGGAGCGCGGCGCGGGTGCGGTGTCCTGGCCGAGCGTCCCGTGAAGGGCAACCCAGCCGTCCTGCTCGGCCCAGACGCCCAGCTTGATGAAAGGTGCGTAGGCGGCGGTGACTTCTTCCGCCTGGCGCGCCAGCACGCCCGACAGGACCAGCGAGCCGCCAGGGGCCACGCGGCCGGACAGCATCGGCGCCATCAGCTTCAATGGGCTCGACAGGATGTTGGCCACCACGATGTCGAACTGACCTTTCGCGTGGCGCTCGTTGGGCGTCACGGCCAGGTCGTCCGGCACGTAAAAGTCGATCGCGCAGTGATTGCGTTCGGCATTGGCGCGCGCCGATTCGATCGCCTGCGGGTCGATGTCGACACCGGCGACGTCGCCCGCGCCGAGCTTTTTAGCGACCATCGCCAGGATGCCCGAGCCGCAGCCGTAGTCCAGCACCGATTTGCCCGGCGCCGGGTGCGCTTCCAGCCATTCCATGCACAGGCGGGTGGTCGGGTGGCTGCCGGTGCCGAACGCCAGGCCCGGATCGAGCTCGAGGATGAGGCCATTCGGGTCCGGCGCTTCGTGCCAGCTCGGCACGACCCAGATGTTCTTGCCGATGTGGATGGGCTCGAACTGCGATTGCGTCAGGCGCACCCAGTCGGCATCCGCCACCGCGCGGGTGGTAAACGAGGGCACGACCGGGAGCTTGATGGCATTGGCGGCTTCCTGCACGATCGCGAACTGGTCGGCGTCCGTTTCGGTGAGCGCGACGACGCGCGAGTGGTCCCACGCGGCTTCGGTCGGTTCCATGCCCGGCTCGCCGAACAGCGGCTTTTCCGCCTCGGTGCCTTCGTCCGCGTCTTCCACCGAGACCGACAGGGCGCCCGCTTCCATCAGGGCGTCCGACAGGGCCTCCGCGTAATCACGCGCTACTTCGATGACGACTTCCGTCCAGCTCATAGATCAGCCTTAACGTCCGCTACCTTGGTTTCCGATTTGGCGCCGAGTCCCGTTTCCTTCGGCAGATCCGGCTTGGAAGCCAGCTTGTGCTCCAGGTAGTGGATGTTGGTGCCGCCCTCGATGAAGCGGGCATCGACCATCAGCTCACGGTGCAGCGGGATATTGGTGAGAATACCTTCAACCACCATTTCCGAGAGCGCGATTTGCATGCGGCGGATGGCCTGTTCACGCGTCGCACCGTAGGAAATTACCTTGCCGATCATCGAGTCGTAATGAGGTGGAACATAATATCCTGCATACGAGTGCGAATCGACACGGATGCCGGGACCGCCCGGCGGGTGCCAGCCGGTGATGCGGCCCGGCGACGGGGTGAACTTGAACGGGTCTTCGGCATTGATGCGGCACTCGATCGCGTGGCCCGACAGCATGATGTCGCGCTGCTTGAAGCGCAGGCGCTCGCCGCAGGCGATGCGGATCTGTTCCTGCACGATGTCGATCCCGGTGATCATTTCGGTGACCGGGTGTTCGACCTGCACGCGGGTGTTCATCTCGATGAAGTAGAACTCGCCGTTCTCGTACAGGAATTCGAAGGTGCCGGCGCCGCGGTAGCCGATCTTGCGGCAGGCTTCGGCGCAGCGGTCGCCGATCTTCTCGATCAGTTTACGCGGGATGCCCGGCGCCGGTGCTTCCTCGATCACCTTCTGGTGGCGGCGCTGCATCGAGCAGTCGCGTTCGCCCAGCCAGACGGCGTTCTTGTGTTCGTCGGCGAGGATCTGGATCTCCACGTGGCGCGGATTTTCCAGGAACTTCTCCATGTAGACTTCCGGATTGCCGAAGGCGCTGCCGGCTTCGGTCTTGGTCATCTGCACGGCGCCCAGCAGCGCGGCTTCGGTGTGCACCACGCGCATGCCGCGGCCGCCACCGCCACCGGCGGCCTTGATGATGACCGGGTAGCCGACGCGGCGCGCGGTCTGGATGATTTCCTTCGGATCGTCCGGCAGGGCGCCGTCCGAACCCGGCACGCAAGGCACGCCGGCCTTGATCATCGCCTGCTTGGCCGAGACCTTGTCGCCCATCAGGCGGATCGAGTCCGAGCGCGGGCCGATGAAGACGAAGCCCGACTTTTCGACGCGTTCGGCGAAGTCGGCGTTCTCCGACAGGAAGCCGTAGCCAGGGTGGATCGCCTCGGCGTCCGTCACTTCGGCGGCGCTGATAATGGCCGGCATGTTCAGGTAGCTGAGCGCCGACTGGGCCGGCCCGATGCAGACGGATTCGTCCGCCAGTTTCACGTACTTGGCGTCCTTGTCCGCCTCGGAGTGAACGACGACCGTCTTGATGCCCAGCTCGCGGCAGGCGCGCTGGATACGCAGCGCGATTTCACCACGGTTGGCGATAAGGATTTTTTCAAACATGGTAGGTTCGGTGTTTCAGTGAAAACCGGCGCAGCCTGATATAAGCACGCGCCGGACACGTCATGAATTGGGGCTGGCGGCAGGACGCCGCCGGGCCGAAGGGTTCTTAACCGATGACGAACAGCGGCTGGCCAAATTCGACCGGCTGGCCGTTCTCGACGAGGATCTTGGTGACCGTGCCGGCGACGTCGGCATCGATCTCGTTCAGGAGCTTCATCGCTTCGATGATGCACAGGGTGTCGCCCGACTTGATGCTCTGGCCGACTTCGACAAAAGCCGGGGCGCCCGGGGCCGACGAGCGGTAGAAGGTGCCGACCATCGGCGACTTGACGACGTGGCCGGTCGGCTCGGCGGCGACCGCCGGGGCAGGGGCTGCGGCCGGAGCCGGGGCGGCGGCGTGCGGGGCCGGCGCGGCGTAGTGCTGCACTGCCTGTTGCGGCACCATCATCATCCCGTTCTGCGGGTTTGCGGACGACTTGACGATGCGAACCTTGCTTTCGCCTTCGGTCACTTCGAGTTCAGCGATGTCCGATTCGGCGACCAGGTCGATCAAAGTCTTGAGTTTTCTGAGATCCATGTGAAACCCCTTGGAATGTTTTATTCGTTTTTAAGAGAGCTGGCAACGCGATGGCGGGGTGCCCTGCGGCCGCTGATACATGAAGTTGACGTAGATTAACGCGATTTAAGCGCAAAGTCGATGGCAAACCGGTATCCGTCCGGACCCAGGCCGCAGATCACGCCTTGCGCAATTGCAGACAAGTACGAGTGATGCCGGAAGGGTTCGCGGGCATGGACATTCGAGATGTGCACCTCCACAAACGGGATCGCCACCGCGGCAAGCGCATCACGCAGGGCCACGCTGGTATGGGTCAGGCCACCCGGATTGATGACGATCGCCTCCACGCCTTCGCCGCGGGCGGCGTGGATGCGGTCGATCAGGGCTCCTTCATGGTTGCTCTGGAAGCAATCGAGGCTTGCGCCGCCTGCCTGAGCCTGTGCCTTGGCTGCCTGCTCGATGTCGGCCAGCGTCGTCGCGCCGTACACCGCCGGCTCCCGGGTCCCCAATAAATTGAGGTTGGGGCCGTTAAGCAGCAGTAGCTTTTTCGCCATGTTGAAGAGTCTGAACGCCCGAAAGGAAGGCATTGTGCCGCCAAGCTCGACTATTGGCAAGCAGTAAAATTGTCAGGCGATAGGGGCATGTTCGGCGCAGTTCGGAAAAGAACGATCGTTCGCAGACCCCGTATTCAGCCGTTCAGTTTCGCGAGGTCGGCGCGCAGTTCGTCGAACTTCAGCTTGCCCAGGTAGGTCTTGCGGACCTGCCCGTCGGCGCCGATCAGGACGGTGTAGGGCAGGCCGCCGGCGCTGTTGCCGAAGTCGCGCGACAGTTCGGTGCCGCCCATGCCGCCCACGTACAGCGGGTAGGCAATCTTCAGCTTGGCCGCGAATTCGTTCATGTTGGAGGGCGAATCGATGCCGATGCCGATTACATTGAAGGTCTTGCCGCCGTCCGTATGCGCCAGTTCGGACAGTTCCGGCATCTCCTGCACGCAGGGCGCGCACCAGGTTGCCCAGAAATTGACCACCAGCGGCTTGCCGCGCCACTGGGCCAGGGATTGGGGCTTGCCCTGCAGGTCGTTGAGCGACTGCTGGTACAGCTTGTCCACCGCCGTGTGCGGCTTGCCGCCGGTCGGTGCAATCGTCGTGGTGTAGGGAGGCACTTCTTTCTTGTTGACCGCCACCAGGGCGCCCATGATGCCGAACATCGCGGCAACGGCTGCATACGCAGCCACATGCTTTTTATTCATTCGTCCTGTTCCAGTGTTTCGTCATTCGCCATCAGCGCGCGCAGCCCGGCTGCGTCGACCCGCTGCAGGCGGCCATCGGCGCGCGGTTTGAGTGCACCGCGCATATCATGAAAGTCGTACAACTCGGCATGAATAGTTTCCTTATGCCACATGAAGCTGACTGTTTCAACCGGATCGTGCCGTCCGCCCTTGAAATGGGAGGTTTCGGAGATCTCTATATTGACGTTGCGGTTGAGTAGGTAGATCTCGACTTCCTTGGCGCTGTCGGCGAACAGCTGCAGGTGGATGTCGTCGTGCTCGCCCGCGGTGCCGTTGAGTACGGCTCCGGTGAGGTAGGGGCGGAAATCGGCCAGCTGGTCCATCACCTGCAGGGCGCACTCGCGCAGGGCCTGCAGGCGCGCGGCCTGGCCGGCGCCGCCGAACAGCTGCTGGTATTTACGGACTTCGTCCTCGATCTGCAGGTTGTCCGGCATTAGGTTGGGCGTTGGCCGGTCGACCCCGAGCACCTGGCGGGCTGCCTTGCGGCGCGCGGTATCGTAGTCGGCGCCATCCTGGGCGATCATGCGCGCCGCATTGGCAGCGATTTCAGCGCGCAACTGGAGCACATCATTATTCGGTATAGGCATGATGCCTGAATCATACTCCTAGAGCGTCTAACAAAACTCCCATTGCTGCGTTGCAATCGTCTCGCCGTACTAACGTACTGTCTTCGACGTTGCGCCTTGCCCTGGGAGCTTTGTTAGACGCTCTTTGCGCGGAAAATGACCGCGGGTCGGGTAGAATCGCGCTTTCGGTCCCACCCTAAGCTATTTCTTTTCGACCATGCACATTCACATCCTCGGTATCTGTGGCACCTTCATGGGCGGCCTGGCGGTCCTGGCCAAGGAAGCGGGCCACCGCGTCACCGGCTGCGACGCCAACGTCTATCCCCCGATGAGCACCCAGCTGGAAGCCCAGGGCATCGAGCTGATCCAGGGCTATGGCCCGGAGCAGGTATCGCTGAACCCGGACCTGTATGTGATCGGTAACGTCATGACCCGCGGCAATCCGCTGATCGAAGAGATCCTGAACCGCGGCCTGCCCTACGTCTCCGGCCCGCAATGGATCGGCGAACACATCCTGCGCGACAAATGGGTGCTGGCCGTGGCCGGCACGCACGGCAAGACCACGACCACCTCGATGCTGGCCTGGATCCTGGAAGACGCGGGCTATGCGCCGGGTTTCCTGATCGGCGGCGTGCCGATGAACTTCGGCATCTCGGCGCGCCTGCATGGCGACAAGCCGAGCGACTTCTTCGTGATCGAGGCGGACGAATACGACACCGCCTTCTTCGACAAGCGCAGTAAATTTGTCCACTACCACGCCAAGACCGCGGTGCTGAACAACCTGGAATACGACCACGCCGACATTTTCCCGGACATCGGCGCCATCGAGACCCAGTTCCACCACCTGGTGCGCACCGTGCCGGGCGTGGGCCGCCTGGTGGTGAATGGCGACGAAGCCTCGCTCGCGCGCGTGCTGAAACGCGGCTGCTGGAGCGAAAAGGAAAGCTTCGGCATCTCCGAGGGCGTGAACTGGAGCCTGGTCGAGCACCAGGGCGGCAGCTTCGACGTCGTCTTCAATGGTGACGTCCAGGGCACCGTGCACTGGGAACTGACCGGCCACCACAACCGCTCGAACGCGCTGGCCGCAATCGCCGCCGCGCGCCACGTCGGCGTGCCGACTTCGCAGGCGATCGCTTCGCTGTCGCGCTTCCAGAGCGTCAAGCGGCGCATGGAAGTGCGCGGCACCGTGAACAACATCACCGTGTACGACGACTTCGCCCACCATCCGACCGCGATCGCCACGACCGTCGGCGGCCTGCGCCAGAAGATCGGCACCTCGGGCCGGATCCTGGCCGTGCTCGAGCCGCGCTCGAACACCATGAAGCTGGGCGCCATGAAGGATGCGCTGCCGGGCAGCCTGAAGGATGCCGACCTGGTGTTCGGCTTCGGCAGCCAGCAGGCGCTGGGCTGGTCGCTGGCCGATGCCCTGAAGCCGCTGGGCGCCATCGCCCACAGCTTCGACCAGCTCGACTACATGGTGCAGGCGATCGTGCAGGCGGCCCAGCCGGGCGACCACATCCTCGTGATGAGCAACGGCGGCTTCGGCGGCGTGCACCAGAAACTGCTGGACGCGCTGGCCCCATGATTCTGTATTTGCACGGGTTCCGCTCCTCGCCGAAGTCCTTCAAGGCGCGGGTGGTGCAGAAGGCTTTGGCAGACGCCGGGCGCGCCAATGAGCTGATCTGCCCGCAGCTGCCGGCTTCGCCGAAGGAGGCGATCGCACTCAGCCTGCTGCTGGCCGAACGCTATGCGCCGGACAATCTGTCCATCATCGGCTCCTCGCTGGGCGGCTTCTACGCCACTTATCTAGCCGAGCGCCTGGACGTGCCGGCGGTGCTGATCAACCCGTCCGTGAATCCCCTGAAGAACCTGGAACACCACGTCGGCGTCACCACGGCCTGGCACTCGGATGAACCCTTCGAGTTCTTGCGCGAGTACATCGACGAACTGGCGGCGCTGCGCGTGGAGAACATCACCAGGCCGGAGCGCTATTACCTAGTAGCCGCGACCGGCGACGAAGTCCTGGACTACCGCGACATGGTGGCGCACTACGCGGGCGCGAAGCAGCACGTGATCGAGGGCAGCGACCATGCGATCTCGGAATTCCCGCAGTACGTGGACGAAGTGCTGGCCTTCTGTACAGGCACGGCGCAGTGAGGAAGGCTTCCTTGCGCATGGCGGCGTGGCAGCCGCACGCCGGGGCCGTGCGCGCGCCCGACAACATGCGCGACTGGCTCACCACCGAAGGCTCGCTGACCGCGCGCCTGATGGCGCACAGCGAGCGTTTTCGCGTGCGCCGGCTGCACCAGAACGCCGCCACCTGCCTGTCCGACGAGGCCCGTGCGATCGGCCTGCCGCGCCCAGGCCGGGTGTGGGAACGCGAAGTGCTGCTGGAGTGCGACGGGGTGCCAAGGGTGTTCGGCCACACGGTAGTGCCGGCCAGCTGCACCGCCAGCGACTGGCCGCTGTTTTCGGCGCTGGGCGAACGCTCGCTCGGCACCACCCTGTTCTACGACCCGCTGGTGCGCCGTGGCCAGCTGGAATACGCGCGCATCCGCGCGGGCCATCCGCTGTTTGCGCGCGTGCGCGCGGCGCTCGGTGGGCACGACGAAACACTTTATTATGCGCGGCGCTGCGTCTATCGCCGCCATCAAGGCCTGCTCCTGGTCACTGAGGTATTCTTGCCTGCGGTGCTGGATCTACAAACGGCCGCACCATTACAGAACACGAAATAAATATGAACGTATTTTTTGAAGAGTCGGGCGACTTCAAGGTCGGCAGCATCCTGTCGCAGGCCGGCGAGGCCTACCAGGTGGAGCTGGCCAGCGGCAAGCGCAGCAAGGTCAAGGCCAAGGACGTGCTGATCCAGTTCGACAAGCCGGAACCTGAAAGCCTGATGAGCGCCGCGAAAGGCATCGCCGCGGAAGTCGACCTCGACTTCCTGTGGGAGGTCGCGGGCCAGGAAGAATTCGGCTTCGCCGAGCTGGGTGCGGAATACTTCGGCCACGCGCCGCTGCCGTTTGAGGCGGCCGGCCTGGTGCTGGCGCTGCATGCCGCGCCGATCTACTTCCATAAAAAGGGTCGGGGACGCTACAAGGCCGCGCCGGAACAGACCCTCAAAGCTGCGCTGGCCGGCATCGAAAAGAAGAAGCAGCAGGCCATCATCCAGGCCGGCTACGTCGAGGAACTCAAGGGCGGCAAGCTCCCGGGCTCGATGCAGTCGATCGTGCTGCAGCTGCTGTTCAAGCCGGACAAGAACACCATCGAATACAAGGCGCTGGAAGCGGCCGCCTCGGAGCTGCAGACCACTCCGCAGCGCCTGATGCTGAGTACGGGCGGCCTGGCGTCGCCCAAGGACCTGCACATGTCGCGCTTCCTGTTCGAGCACTTCCCGCGCGGCGCCGGCTTCCCGCAAGTCGAGGTGCCGAAGGCGCCCGGCGACCTGCCGCTGGCCGATGTCGCCGCCTTCTCGATCGACGACGTGACCACGACCGAGATCGACGACGCCTTCTCGGTGGTCAAGCTGGAGGACGGCACGGTGCGCGTGGGTATCCACATTGCGGCGCCAGGCCTGGGCATCCGTCCCGATGACGCGATCGACAAGATCGCCCGCGCGCGCATGTCCACTGTATATATGCCGGGCGATAAGATCACCATGCTGCCAGACGAGGTGGTGAACGCGTTCACGCTCGCCGAAGGCAATGACTGCCCGGCGCTGTCGCTGTACGCGGTGCTTAACCCCGCCGATTGGACGGTAATCTCGACCTCCACCCGCGCCGAGCGCGTGCCGATCAAGAGCAACCTGCGCCACAACGACCTGGACGCGCTGGTGAACGAAGAGACCCTCGCCAGCGGCGAAGGCGAGTATCCGCACAAGGAAGAGCTTGGCCTGCTGTGGCAGTGGGCGCTGCAGCTGGAAGCCGGCCGCATGAAAAAGCGCGAAGCCTTCGGCCTCAAGCCGGAGCAGGCCAATCGCGTCGACTTCAACTTCTACGTCGACGACGACGTGGTGAGCATCGTGCGCCGCAAGCGCGGTGCGCCGCTCGACAAGATCGTGGCCGAGCTCATGATCTTCGCGAACAGCACCTGGGGCAAGCTGCTGCACGATTCCGGCGTGCCGGGCATCTACCGCTCACAGGGACCGGGCGCGGGCGGCTGGAACGCCAAGATCCAGGTGCGCATGGTGACCCACGCGGCGCCGCACCAGGGCCTGGGCGTGGACCAGTACGCGTGGAGCACCTCGCCGTTGCGCCGCTACACCGACCTGGTGAACCAGTGGCAGATCCTGGCCTGTGCATCCAACGGCGTGACCGCGCCGCTGGTGGCCCCGTTCAAGCACCGCGACGCCACGCTGTTCGCGATCGTCTCGAGCTTCGATGCGGCCTATGCCGCCTACAACGACTTCCAGCAGAACATGGAACGCTACTGGTGCCTGCGCTGGCTGGGCCAGGAACAGGCCAAGCAGGTCGATGCCGTGGTGCTGAAGGACGAAGTGGTGCGCCTGGTCGAGATCCCGCTGGTGGCCCGCCTGGCCGGCATGCCGCAGCTGGCGCGTGGAGCGCAGGTCAAGCTGGATATCGTGCGCTGGGACGAAGTCGACCTGTCGCTGGAAGCGCGCCTGCTCGAAGTGGCGGCGGTGGCGCCGGATGCGTCGCTCGAACTCGAGGAAGAGGAAGAGGGCGATACCGGGGAAGCGGCGCTGGCGGAAGTGGTGGAAGCGGAAGGTGTTGTCGCCGCGGTCACGACCGAAGAAGGTGTCGAAGTGCCCGCCAACGCCGGAACCGCATGATACCGTTGGGCGGGTTTTCCGCCCGCCCAACGAACCCACCCACAAGCGCAGTTGCAGGTTAGAATGCCCCATCCCTGATCCAACCGCCCGTCCGGGCACGCGCAGTGAAGTATTTGCAAGATAACCGTCCCCTGATGATCGCCCTCGGTGTCTCCGTGCTTGCGCACGCGGCGCTGCTGGCGGTGCGTTTTGCCGCGCCGGACGCCTTCCGCCAGAAGCCGGCCGACCCCGGGCTCGAAGTCATCCTGGTCAATGCCAAGCATGCCAACGCCCCGGCCAAGGCCGATGCGCTGGCCCAGGCCAACCTGGAAGGAGGCGGTACGGCCGACGCCGGCCGCGCCAAATCGCCGTTGCCCGACCTGCGCAAGACCGAGAATGGCGAAAGCATCAAGGCGCTGCAGCGCCGCATCGCCGAACTGGAGCAGCAACAGCAGAACGTCCTGACGCGCGTGCGCAAGTCCGATTTCGCGGCGCCGCCGAAGACCGAACAGGACAAGCCCGATCCCACCCGCACGGGTAGCGACGCCCTCGACACCAGCCGCGCCATCTCGCGCACCGCGGCGGAAGTCATCGAGCGCATCGAAGACCAGAACAAGCGTCCCAAGCGCACCCAGATCACGCCCAGCACGCGCCAGGTCGGCTATGCGCTCTACTATAAAGAGATGCAGAAGCGGATCGAGGAAGTCGGCACGCTCAACTTCCCGCAGCAGAACGGCAAGAAGCTGTACGGCGAACTGGTGGTCTACATCCCGGTGTTCCAGGACGGGACCATCTATATGAGAGACGGCGGCCCGCGCATCGAACAGAGCTCGGGCAATCGCGCGCTCGATGCGGCGGCCCTGCAGATCGTGCGCCGCGCCGCGCCCTTCGGGAACTTCCCGACGAACATGCGCACCCGCGGCAAGGACGACCTGTGGGAAGTGATCACGCGGTTCCGCTTCACGCGCGAAGAAAAAATGCAAACCGAACTGCGAGGCAGTGAAGGATGACAGATAAATACTGCGTGATCGGCAACCCGATCGCCCACAGCAAATCGCCCGAGATCCACCCGGTCTATGCGCGCCAGACCGGCCAGGAGCTGGTCTACGAACGCTGCCTGGCGCCGCTCGACGGCTTTGCCGCCACCGTGAAGCAGCTGGTAGCGGACGGCTACCGCGGCGCCAACGTCACGCTGCCGTTCAAGATCGAGGCGGCGCAGGTCTGCACCCGCCTGGAAGAACGCGCGAAAGCCGCCGGCGCCGTCAATACCCTGGTGTTCGCGAACGGCGAGATCATCGGCGACAACACCGACGGCCCCGGCCTGGTGGCCGACATCACCCGTAATGCCGGCCGCGCGATCAAGGACAAGCGCGTCCTGCTGCTGGGCGCCGGCGGCGCCGCGCGCGGCGCACTGCTGCCCATCATCGGGCAGGGACCGCGCGAGATCGTCATCGCCAACCGCACCGTGGCCACGGCCGAAGCGCTGGCGCGCGACTTCGCCAAGTACGGCGTGCCGATCAGCGCTACTGGTTTCGACGGCATCGAGGGCAGCTTCGACATCGTCGTCAACGGCACCTCGAGCAGCCTGGCCGGCGACCTGCCGCCGGTGCCGGCCAGTGTCTTTGGTCCCGACACCCTCGCCCTGGACATGATGTACGGGAACCAGCCGACCGTGTTCATGGAGTTCGCCGTAAGCCACGGCGCCACCGTGCGCGACGGCCTGGGCATGCTGATCGAGCAGGCCGCCGAAGCCTTCGCCATCTGGCGCGGCGTGCGGCCCGATACCGCCGACGTATTCAGGAAGATGCGACCATGAGCACAGCCACGATGGCAATGGGTAAGGCGAAGAAGGCAAGCGCGAAGACGTCGCGCCGCTGGCTCAAGTGGCTGATCCTCGGTCCGATTCTCCTGGTGCTGCTGGTGCAGCTCTACTTCTTCGCCATGGTCTGCTGGTATTCGATGTTCAACCCCGGCTCGACCAGCTTCATGCGCCAGCAGCTGTCCGAACTGCGCGAAAAGAACCCCAAGGCCCAGCTCAAGCACGAGTGGGTGCCGTATGAACGCATCTCGGTCAACCTGAAAAAGGCCGTGGTGGCCTCGGAAGATTCGCGCTTCGCCGAACACGGCGGCGTGGACTGGGAAGCGCTGGAAGCGGCCTATGAGCGCAACAACAAGCGCAGCAAGGTGGTTGGCGGCGGTTCCACCATCACCCAGCAGCTGGCCAAGAACCTGTTCCTGTCCGGCTCGCGCAGCTACCTGCGCAAGGGGCAGGAAATGATCATCGCCTTCATGCTGGAGACGGTGATGTCGAAGCGCCGCATCCTCGAGGTCTACCTGAACGTGGTGGAATACGGCCGCGGCGTGTTCGGCGCGGAAGCGGCGGCGCGCTACTATTTCCGCACCTCGGCCGCCAACCTGAACCCCCAGCAGGCCGCGCGCCTGGCGGTGATGCTGCCCAATCCGCGCTACTACGACAAGCACCGGACCACCAATTACCTGATGCGCCGCACCGCGCTGATCCAGCGCCGCATGCGTTTCGCCGACCTGCCGTAAGCGTCGGCAGGCACGAAAATTGTCGTTACGGGGTGGCCGCGCGTGCGGCCTCTCGGTTACACTTGCCGCAGTTTTCGAATCCCGGCCGAGAAAAGCGCATGATCAACGTATTTGTCCTACAAAATGGCCGCCTGAACCAGGTCAGCGTCGACTCGCGCGAGGACCTGGAGAACGTGACGCCGGTCTGGGTCGACCTGAACGAGCCCACCGACGAGGAGCGTATCCTGGTCAAGACGACCTATGGGGTGACGCTGCCGGGCGAAGACGAAGTGTCGGACATCGAGGCCTCGGCCCGCTACTACGAAGCCGAGAACGGCGACCTGCACCTGCGCACCGACTTCCTGCTGGAAGAAGAGGACGGCCCCTCGCGCGTGGTCACGGTGGCCTTCATCCTGTCCGGGAAAATCCTGTTCTCGGTGCACAACGACGACCTGCCGGTATTCCGCCTGGTGCGCCTGCGCGCGCGCTCGCGTCCCGGTTCGATCGAAGACTACATGGACGTGCTGCTCGACCTGTACGCGACCGACGCCGAGTATTCGGCGGACGCGCTGGAGGGCATCTACGAGGCGCTGGAAGAAGTCTCGACCCGCGTGCTGCAGAAGGAATTCACCGACCAGGACGCGGCCGCCGCGCTGAATGCGATCGCGCACGAGGAAGACTTGAACGGCCGCATCCGCCGCAACATGATGGATACGCGGCGCGCGGTCAGCTTCCTGATGCGCGGCCGGCTCTTGAACAGCGACCAGTTCGAGGAAGCGCGCCAGATCCTGCGCGACATCGAATCGCTGGACGGCCACACGTCCTTCCTGTTCGACAAGGTGAACTTCCTGATGGATGCCACCGTCGGTTTCATTAACATTAACCAGAACAAGATCATCAAGATCTTCTCGGTGGCCTCGGTCGCCTTCCTGCCGCCGACTCTCATCGCCAGCATCTACGGCATGAACTTCAAGCGCTTCCCGGAGCTCGACTGGACCCTGGGCTACCCGTTCGCGCTCGGCCTGATGGTTGCGGCGATCGCGGCGCCGCTGGTGTACTTCCAGCGCCGCGGCTGGCTGCGCTGATGAAATAAAATTTCAAAAACAAACGCCCGGTGAAATATTCTTTCACCGGGCGTTTTTGTATCCAGACCTGTTTAAGCGATGCGCTGGAACACCCGGCGCGCCGCCTCGATGGTTTCGTCGATCACCGCGTCCGTGTGCTGGGCCGAGACGAAGCCTGCTTCGAACATGGCCGGCGCGAAGTACACGCCTTCGTCCAGCATGCCGTGGAAGAAGCGGTTGAAGCGCTCCTTGTCGCCGGCCATCATCTGGCCATAGGTCGACGGGATGCTGTTACTGAAGTAGAAGCCGAACATGCCGCCCACCGCGTCGCCGCAGAAGGGGATGTCGGCTTCTTTCGCAGCCTCGGTCAGGCCAGTCACCAGGCGCTGGCTAGCTGCGCCGAGTCGATCGTAGAAGCCCGGCTCCTGGACCAGCTTCAGCGTGGTCATGCCCGCCGCCACCGCGACCGGGTTGCCCGACAGGGTGCCGGCCTGGTAGACCGGTCCGATCGGCGCCATCTTCTGCATCAGGTCCGCGCGGCCGCCGAAAGCCGCTACCGGCAGGCCGCCGCCGATCACCTTGCCGAGCGCCGTGAGGTCCGGCGTGATGCCGTACATCTCCTGGGCGCCGCCGAGGCCGACGCGGAAGCCGCACATCACTTCGTCGAAGATCAGGACCGCGCCGTGTTCCGTGCACAGCTCGCGCATGCGGGTCAGGAATTCCGGCGTGGCGCGGATCAGGTTCATGTTGCCGGCCACCGGCTCCACGATCACGCAGGCGATGGTGTCGCCCATCGAGGCAAAGGCGTCTTCCAGCTGAGGGACGTTGTTGTAGTCGAGGACCAGGGTGTGCTTCACGAAGTCTTCCGGCACGCCGGCGGACGTCGGGTTGCCAAAGGTGAGCAGGCCGGAACCGGCCTTGACCAGCAGCGAATCGGCGTGGCCGTGGTAGCAGCCTTCGAACTTGACGATCTTGTCGCGGCCGGTGGCGCCGCGCGCCAGGCGCAGCGCGCTCATGGTCGCTTCGGTGCCCGAAGAAACCAGGCGCACCTGCTCGATCGACGGCACCAGGCGGCAGATCTCTTCGGCGATCTCGATCTCGCCTTCGGTCGGGGCGCCGAAGGACAGGCCGTTGGCGGCAGCGTCCTGCACCGCCTTGATGACCTGCGGATGGGCGTGGCCGACGATGGCCGGGCCCCAGGAACCGATGTAGTCGATGTAGCGCTTGCCGTCCGCGTCCCAGAAGTACGGGCCTTCGGCGCGGGTGATGAAGCGCGGGGTGCCGCCCACCGAGCGGAAGGCGCGCACCGGCGAATTCACGCCGCCCGGCGTCGTTTGCTGGGCGCGGGCGAACAGTTGGTCGTTCTTCGAAGTGGTGTCAGTCATGGTGGTGTTCGGGTCAGCCCCGATAGAATTTATTGGGAATGAACTTGCCCATGCCGAAGCGCTGGGCGTGTTCGAGGGCGCCGGTGGTGTATTCCTGGGCGGCGAACAGCGCCTGGGGCGCTTCCATGCCGTGGGCCATCAGGGCGGTGAAGGCGGCCGAATAGGTGTTGCCGGCGCCGACGAACGGACCGGGCAGGTGCTGCCATTCGACCTGCGCGACCACGCCGTCGGCGTCGAACAGGGTGTTGGAGCAGGTGCCGTTCTCGTCGCGGGTGCCGGTCACCAGCACGTACTGGCAGCCGGCATTGGTCAGTTCGGCCACGTCCTCCAGCAGCGAGCCTTCGGTGCCGCTCATTGGATCCACTTCGCGCCAGGTCTCGGCCATGCGGCCCAGCTCCGACTGCGACAGCATCAGCACCGTGGTCTGCGGCGCCAGGATCGAGCGGATCGCCGACAGCATCTCCTCGTCGGCCAGGCCGGAGTCGGGCAGGGCGGTGAGGAAGGGATCGAGGATCAGCGGAGCGTCCGGGTAGTCGGACACGATCTCGGCGATGGCGGCCAGCTGCAGCACGGTGGCCACGGCGCCGACCTTGAAGGCGGCTACCGGCATGTCTTCCAGCAGGACCCGGGCCTGGTCGGCCATCCAGTCGCTGTCGACTTCATGCAGTTCTTCGACCTTGGCGCTGTCGGCCACGAGAATGCCGGCGACGACCGACAGCCCGTGGCACCCATGCGCGGCGAAGGCGGCCAGGTCGGCTTGCACGCCGAGCGCGCCGACCGGGTCGGACACGCCAAATGTCAGGATGAGGGGGAACGATTGGTTTTGCACGACGGCTGCATTAATATACGCGACTCTCCATTTTACTTTACCGAGGAAGCATATTGTGAGTAACGATTCGACGGCCCCATTCCAGACCTGGATGTGCCTGATCTGCGGCTGGGTCTACGACGAGGCAGCCGGCGCGCCGGACGACGGCATCGCCCCCGGCACCCGCTGGGCCGACGTGCCGATGAACTGGACCTGCCCGGAATGCGGCGCCCGCAAGGACGATTTCGAGATGACCGCCATCTGAACCCGGCGTGAGTTGTCGTAACGTCAGCTGAGTTTGCAAATTGCTACGTCAATCTACGCGTAACAGTTGACGTACTGCAACACATCACGCACAAGGCATATGCCCTGTGCTATCGTGGCGCTTCATGCTGAAGTGAAACGAAAATGACGATAACGCCGCACCAAACCGGCCTGACCATCATGGTGATCGACGACAGCAGCACGATCCGCCGCTCCGCCGAAATCTTCCTGACCCAGGCCGGTTACCACGTGGTACTGGCCGACGACGGCTTCGACGCGCTGGCCAAGATCAACGACCACCACCCCGCACTGGTGTTCTGCGACATCCTGATGCCGCGCCTCGATGGCTACCAGACCTGCGCCCTGATCAAGAAGAGCGCGCGCTTCCACGCGACCCCGGTGCTGATGCTGTCGTCCAAGGATGGCCTGTTCGACCGCGCGCGCGGCGCGATGGTCGGCGCCAGCGCCTATCTCACCAAACCGTTTTCCAAGGACAGCCTGCTGGCCGCGGTGCGCGAGCACACGGCAGTGAAGGCCTGAATCCGATTTACCGAACCGAGTCCAACGTGGCCATTCACAACATCCTGATCGTCGACGATTCCCCGACCGAGCGCTTCTACCTGACCGACATCCTGGTGCGCGCCGGCTATGCCGTGAGCACCGCCGTCAACGGCGAAGAGGCGATCGACAAGATCCGCGCCGAGCGCCCGCAACTGATCCTGATGGACGTCGTCATGCCCGGCGCGAACGGCTTCCAGGTGACGCGCTCGATCGCGCGCGACCCGGAGCTGGCGGCGATCCCCGTCATCATCTGCAGCAGCAAGAACCAGGAAACCGACCGCATCTGGGGCATGCGCCAGGGCGCCCGCGATTACCTGATCAAGCCGGTCGACCCGGCGCTGCTGCTGGCCAGCATCGCCTCGCTCGACCAGAAACCGGCCACCGCGGCGGCGGCATGATCGCCGACGGCGAAAGGCTCGACCCGGCCGCGCGCCGCGCGCGCCTGCGCGACTACCAGGACCAGCTCCTGGAACGCATGCAGGCGGCCAAGGGCGGCGGCGGCGCCCCGATCCAGCAGCTCGGCATGCAGGTGGGCGCCACCCGCTACCTGCTCGACCTGGTGGAGGCGGGCGAGATCGTGCCGCTGGCGCCGCTCACGCGCGTGCCCTTGACCCTGCCCTGGTACCTGGGCCTGGCCAACGTGCGCGGCGTTCTCGTCGGCGTGGTCGACCTGGCGCGCTACCTGGGCGAGGACGGACCGCCCCCGTCGGGTCCGGCGGCGCGCATGGTGACCTTCTCCCCCACGCTCGGCTTCAACTGCGCGCTGCTGGCCGACCGCGTGTACGGCCTGCGCCAGGCCTCGGGCATGCGGCGCGAGGGCGAGACCCTGGTCGACGCCGACGACAACATATGGACGCCGCTGTCGCTTGCAGCCCTGGTGCGGGAAGCGCGCTTCCAGGATGTGGCCCAAGCGGTCGCACAAGACCAACGCTAAACCAACACAGCAGGACCAGGAGCCGGTATGGGATTCGCCTCGAAACTCAGCATGAACGTATTCTCGAAGGACAGCGAGGACGACGATACCGTCCTGGCCGCGCCCGACACCGAATTCGGCCCGGGCGTGCTGCCCCAGCATCCTTCGAACGACGCGGCGCCGCTGCACGGTTCGGCCGACGCCGCCGCGCGCCGTCTCGGCAATACCCGTCCGCGCAAACCGCTGAATGCCGCGCCGGAGAGTGACGACCTGCGCCTGCCGCTGATCGGCCACCTGTCGCTGTCGCGCCAGCTGCGCCTGGTGCTGGCCGCTTTCGTCGCCGGCATCCTCCTGACCGTGCTGGCGATGTGGCAGAACGCCGCCCACACCGACGTGGTGTCGACCCAGGGCCAGATCGCGGCCGACGCGCTGATGCATGCGCAGCGCGTGGCCAGGTCGGCGCCGCTCGCCCTGGGCGGCGAGAGCAGCGCCTTCAGCGAGCTGGATGACAGCCGCGCTGAAGTCGGCCGCCTGCTCACGCTGCTGGCGCGCGGCGGCCAGTCTGGCGGCCAGGCCATTCCCGCCGCTTCCGGCCAGCTGGTGCCGATGATGGGCAAGGCGCGCTCGGGCTGGTCGGCCTCGAACGCCGCCGCCGCGACCATCGTCGGCAACAAGCGCCACCTGGTCGGCTTCGGCGCCAGCGTGGACAAGTTCGAGCCGCTCGCCACCGAACTGCAGTCGATCGTCGAGAAGCAGCCGGGCAATGCCGCCCTCGGCCGCCTGGCGGCGCTGACCGACCGCCTGTCGGTGAGCGTGCACGCCTTCATGAGCCCGGGCGCCGCCTACCGCGACGCCGCGCGCGCGGTCGCGCGCGACAGCGCCGAGCTGGGCGCTTTGCTCGACGGGCTGTCCGAAGGCCCGGGCGCACTGCCCGACGCAATCCTGCGCGAACGCCTGCAGGATGCCCGCACCGCGTTCAAGACCTGGCAGGAAGGCCTGGCGCCGCTGTCGACCAACCTGCACAACTTCAGCGCCGCGCGCAGCGCCGAATCGGTGATCGCGCGCGACAACGAGGGCCTGCGCTCCGCGCTCACCAAGGTGCAGGCGGAGTACCGCAAGCAGATGGGCCAAAAGAGCAACTGGTTCTGGCTGCTGGTCGGCGCCTCCGTCTTTACCCTCGTGATGGGCGGGAGCCTCAGCCGCGTGATGCTGCAGGATTCGCGCAACCGCACCCGCGGCGCCGAGGCGCGCCGCCGCGAAGCCGAGGCGATGCGCCAACTGGCCCAGGCCAAGGAAGAAGAGGCGAAAGCCACCAACGACCAGAACCAGGCGGCGATCCTGCGCCTGATGAACGAACTGCAGGAAGTGGCGGACGGCGACCTGACCGTGCACGCCACCGTCTCGGAAGACATCACCGGCGCGATCGCCGATTCGGTCAACTACACGGTCGAGGAACTGCGCGGCCTGGTCCTGCGCGTCATCAAGACCACCGAGCAGGTCACGCGCGCCTCGAACGGCGCCCAGACCGTGTCGACCGAGCTGCTGGGCGCGGCCGAAGCTCAGTCGCGCGAGATCCAGGACGCCTCCTCCACCATCCTGCAGATGGCGACCCAGATCGCCGACGTGTCGCGCTCGGCGACCGAATCGGCCGACGTCGCGCGCCAGTCGGTGGCGGCGGCGGAGCAGGGCGCGCAGGCGGTGCAGAACGCGATCCTCGGCATGAACGAGATCCGCGAACAGATCCAGGAAACCTCGAAGCGCATCAAGCGCCTGGGCGAATCCTCGCAGGAGATCGGCGAGATCACCGACCTGATCTCGGACATCACCGAACAGACCAACGTGCTGGCGCTGAACGCCGCGATCCAGGCCGCGTCGGCCGGCGAGGCGGGGCGCGGCTTTTCGGTGGTGGCGGAAGAGGTGCAGCGCCTGGCGGAACGCTCGGCCGAAGCGGCCAAGGGCATCGGCGCGCTGGTGCGCACCATCCAGGCCGACACCCACGACGCCGTCGCGGCAATGGAAAAGTCGACCCAGGGCGTGGTCGAGGGAGCGCGCCTGTCCGACGCGGCCGGCGCCGCCCTTAGCGACATCTCGCGCGTCTCGAACCGCCTGGCGGAGCTGATCCAGGGGATTTCGAGCGCAGCTGAACAGCAGGCGACGTCCGCCAACGGTGTGGCCCATAATATGCAGCACATCCTGTCGGTGACCGAGCATACCCAGGGCGGAACGCGCCAGACGGCGCAGTCGATCCGCGAACTGGCGCTGCTGGCGCAGGAACTGAAAGATTCGGTGTCGCGCTTCCGCGTGGCTGCATAACCTGATAAAGAACCCATGACGAACCCTGCCTCCCAACGCATGCCAGCCTTCGATACCGGTCCCCTGTCCTGGGTGATCGGCGAGATCCGCGACGCGCTGGGAAGGTCGGGCACCGCTCTGCGCGACGCCGCCAACCGCAGTCCCGAGGCGCAGCCGACCCTGCTGCTGCACGCCAAGACCCATCTGCATCAGGCGCACGGCGCCCTGCAGCTGGTGGACGTCGAGGGCGTCGCCGTGCTGGGCGGCGCGGCCGAGCGCCTGATCGACCGCTTCAAGGATGGCGCGCTGCCCTGCACCGCGGAATCGGTGAAGGTGGTGCAGGACGCCTACCAGGCCCTGGTCGAGTACCTCGATGAACTGCTGGCGGGCAGCCCGCAGCAGCCGGCGCGCCTGTTCCCCTATTACCGCGACCTGCAGGAAAAGCTGGGCGTCGAACGCATCCACCCGTCCGACCTGTTGCCGGGCGACCTGGGCAAGGACGTCGAACTGCAGGCGCCGGTGGCCGGCAAGGCGCCGGACATCGCGGCCTGCCGCGCGCGCTTTGAAAAATCGCTCCTGCCTTACCTGAAGAGCGGCGAGGCGCAGCACGCGGCCGGCATGCGCGATGCGCTCGAACCGATCGCCGGCGCGCAAACCGAAGCGCGCGCGCGCCTGTTCTGGCAGGCGATGCACGCCTTTGCCGGCGTGGTGGCCGACGGCCAGGTCGAGAGCGACCTGTACGTGAAACAGCTGCTCGGCCAGGTCAACCTGCAGCTGCGCCGCCTGTCGCAGGGGCAGGGCGGCACGCCGGATGCGATGCTGCGCGATGCGCTGTTTTTCGTGGCTGCGGCCGAAGGTGCCAAAAATGAGCCCAACGCGGATGCGCAGCGCCTGCGCCAGGCCTGCGGCCTGGACGGCCTGGTGCCGAACGATTACGCCGCGCGCCGCTACGGCCGCATCGACCCGGCCGCACTGCAGGAAGCGCGCGAGGCGCTGGCCCGCACCAAGTCGGACTGGGATCGCATCGCCAGCGAGGGCGACCTCGGGGTCAAGGAAGATTTCAACCAGCAGCTGTCGCGCCTGGCCGGCGCCAGCGAGAAGCTGGGCGCGCCCGCGCTGGCCCAGCTGATGCGCGAACTGGGCCGCGCCGCGACCGACGCCATGCAGGCCGGCCGCAGCGACGACTTCGGCCTGGAGATGGCGACCGCCATGCTGTTCGTCGAGAACGGCCTGGACCAGCTGCGCCAGTTGCCCGAGGATTTCGCGGAGAACGCGGAAGCGGTCGGCGCGCGCCTGCTCGCGCTGGCGGCCGGGGAAACCCCGCCGGACGCGCCGCAGTGGCAGGGCGAGCTGGCGCGCCAGATCCAGCAGGGCCAGACCGTGGCGGTGCTGGCCAATGAAATCAAGGCCGGGCTGCGCCAGGTCGAGAAGCTGCTCGACGACTATTACGACAAGCCGGGCAAGCGCGAAGTGCTGGTCCAGGCCGAGCCGGTGCTGCACCAGCTGCAGGGCGCGCTCGCCATCCTCGACCAGGACGAAGCGGTGCAAGCCGCGCGCCATGTCGCGGGCGAGGTGCGCCTGCTGGCGAGCAGCGACGGGGACGTGACGGCGCAATCGAGCGTTCTGCACAACATCGCCCAGAACATCGGCGCGCTCGGCTTCTTCACCGACCTGCTGGCCCAGAACAGCGAAGCGGCCAAGGGCCGCTTCACGTTCGACCTGGACAAGCGCCTGCTGCGCGAGCTGCCCTTCGAATTCGTCGAGACGGCGCCGGAAGCTGTGGCCGCCCTCGAAGAAGCGCCGACGCCGGAAGAAGCCACGATCGAGTCCGAGCTGCTCGAGATCTTCATCCTGGAAGCGCAGGAAGTGCTCGGTTTCGTTGCGGAGACCCTGCCGCTGGCCGAGAACAACCCGGCCAGCCAGGAAACCCTGACCCTGCTGCGCCGCTCCTTCCACACGCTCAAGGGCAGCAGCCGCATGGTGAACCTCGAGCGCTTCGCCGAAGGCGCGGCCGCGGTCGAGCGCGTGATGAACGGGTGGCTGGCGGAGGCGCGCAGCGCCACGCCGGAACTCCTGGCCCTGCTGCGCCGCGCGCATGCGGAACTGTCCGACTGGGTGGCAGACCTGGTCGCGAGCGGCAGTTCGGCGCGCGACAGCGCGTCCCTGGTGGCGGCCGCGACGCACGTGCAGGAAGGCACCGAGCCGGAAGCTGTGGAGGAGGCGCCAGCGGAGGAAACGCCGCCTGCGGACACCAAGCACATCGGCGACCTGGCCATTCCGCTCGGTCTGTACACGATCTACCTGGAAGAAGCCGACACCCTGGTGCAGGCGCTGGCCGACGATTTCGACGCCTGGCGCGGCGAAGCCGAGCGCCTCGCCTCGCTCGACGCGCTGAAGGCGGCGCACACGCTGGCCGGGACCTCGTCCACGGTCGGCTACGCCGCGTTGCGCGACGTCGCCCACGCGTTGGAACTGGTACTGGAAAAACTGGCGACGCCGGGCCCGGTCCTCGACGACAACGGCCGCGAGCTGCTCGACGCCACGCTGTCGCGCGCGCGCACCATGCTGCAGGTGTTCGCCCTGGGCGAGCTGGCCCCCGCCCAGCCGGAGCTGATTGCCCAGATGGAGGCGCTGCTGGCGCGCCTTGCCAGCGAGCAGGCGGCGTCCGTGTACGGCGAAGCCGACCCGGCCCTGGCCCAGAAGCTCGACGCACTGTTCGCCACCGCCTACGACGAACTGCTGGCATCGCCTCCGGTGCTGGTGCAGACGCCGGCCATGCTGGAGGCGGAAGAAAAGGCGAGCGCGGTCAGCGAGATCGACGACCTGTTCGATACCTTCCTGGACGACCCGTTCGCCGCGCCGGAGCTCGACCAGGCGGGGCCTGCGGTAGCCGAATTCGTGCCGGTCACGCCGGACGAGATGGTGATGGAAGAGGAAGCCGTGGCGCCGCAGCCGGAACCTGAGCCGGAGCCGGAGCCTGTCCCGGCGCCTGTCACGGACGACAGCGTGCTCGCCGGTGGCCCGGTCTTCACCGACGAACTCGACCCGGACCTGCTGCCGGTCTTCCTGGAAGAGGGCGCCGACCTGTTCCCGCAAATCGGCAACGGCCTGCGCCAGTGGCAGCAGAACCCGCAGGACCACGCCATCGCCCAGGGTCTGCAGCGCGCGCTGCACACCGTGAAGGGCAGCGCCCGCATGGCCGGCGCGATGCGCCTCGGCCAGCACACCCACGAGCTGGAAACCCAGATCGAGAACATGGTGCATGCCGGGACCACCGCATTTGCCACAAGCGCGGCGGCGTTCGACGAACTGCTGGCCAACTACGACCAGGCCCTGCTGCTGTTCGAACAGCTGCAGCAGCCCTCGCGCCCGGCGCCGCAGACCGCGGCGCCTGCGCCCGCCGAGCCGGCGGGCACGCGTGCGCCGCTGGTGCGCGTGCGCGCCGACCTGCTCGATCGTGTCGTCAACCAGGCCGGCGAAGTCTCGATTACGCGCTCGCGCCTGGAAAACCAGGTGGGCTCGCTCAAGGGCGCCTTGTCCGACTTCTCGGAAAACCTCGACCGCCTGCGCCGCCAGATGCGCGAAATCGAGATGCAGGCCGAATCGCAGATCGCCTCCACCCTGTCGATCGCCGGCGAGGAGCGGTTCGACCCGCTCGAGTTCGACCGCTTCACGCGCCTGCAGGAACTGACGCGCATGATGGCCGAGAGCGTGAACGACGTCGAAACCTTCCACGAAGGCCTGTCGCGCACGGTGGACAGCGCGGCCGAGGACCTGGCGGCGCAGTCGCGCATGACGCGCGACCTGCAGCGCGACCTGATGCGCGTGCGCATGGTGCCCTTCGCCAGCCTGTCCGAGCGCCTGTTCCGCGTGGCGCGCCAGACCGCGAAAGAAACCGACAAACGCGTCAACCTCGACATCCGCGGCGGCGCCGTGGAAATCGACCGCAGCGTGCTGGAACAGATGGCTGCGCCGTTCGAACACCTGCTGCGCAACGCCATCGTGCACGGCATCGAGGCGCGCGCCGCCCGCGTCGAACAGGGCAAGCCCGAAACCGGCGAAGTGCTGGTGCAGGTGAGCCAGCACGGCAACGAAGTGGCGATCGTGTTCAGCGACGACGGCGCCGGCCTGGACCTGGACCGCATCCGCGCCAAGGCGCGTGCACTCGGCCTGGTGGGGCAGGACGCTGTCGTGTCCGACATCGACGCCGCCGAACTGATTTTCGAGCCGGGCTTCTCGACCGCCGACACCCTCACCGAGCTGGCCGGCCGCGGCGTCGGCATGGACGTGGTGCGTTCCGAAGCGCAAGCGCTGGGCGGACGCGTGGTGATCTCGACCGAGCCGGGTAGAAGCACGCGCTTCTCGATCCACCTGCCGCTGACACTGGCCGTGGCGCAGGTGGTGCTGGTCGCCAGCAGCGGCCGCACCTATGCGCTGCCTTCGACCCTGGTCGAGCAGGTGATGCAGGTGCGCGATACCGAGCTAAGCGCGGCGCAGGCCGCCGGGTCGATCCCGGTGTCGGGTCAGCCACATTCCTTGCATGCGCTCGACGTGCTGCTGGGAGAAGGCAATGGCGGCAACGTGCAGCGCCTGAACCCGGTGCTGGTCGTGCATGGCGCCAGTGGCCGCATCGCGCTGCGCGTGGACGAGGTGCTGGGTAACCGGGAGGTCGTGGTCAAGAACATCGGCCCGCAGCTCTCCAGGGTGCCGGGCATCGCCGGGGCGACCGTGCTGGGTACGGGCGAGATCGTGCTGATTCTCGATCCGGTGGCGCTGGCGCAGCGTCCGGCAGCGCCGGTGGTCGTCGGCGTCGAGGAAGCGCAGCCGGTACAGCGCGCGACCATCATGGTGGTGGACGATTCGATCACCGTGCGCCGCGTGACGCAGCGCCTTCTGGAGCGTGAAGGCTATGCGGTGATGCTGGCCAAGGACGGCATCGACGCGCTCGAGCAGATCGAGGAGGCAAAGCCGGACCTGATGCTGGTCGATATCGAGATGCCGCGCATGGATGGCTTCGACCTGACGCGCGAGGTGCGCAGCAAGGAGGCGACCAAGGCGATCCCGATCATCATGATCACTTCGCGCACGGCGGACAAGCACCGCAACTATGCGCTGGGGCTGGGGGTGAATGCCTATTTCGGCAAGCCGTATCAGGAGCCGGTGCTGGTGGCGGCGATTGAGAGCCTGCTGGAGAAGGCGAAGGGCTGAAGGCTGCTCGGCGAACTTGGGTCCCGGCCTGCGCCGGGACGACGGTTTTTCAGCTAGCGCTCTCGAAGTCACCGCCGCTGATCAACCGTACAAAAAACAACGTCATCCCGGCGAAGGCCGGGATCCAATTTAGTGTGATCAGCTACTTGCCTTCTTCACCACCGCAAACCTCTCCAGCGTCCGCTTCCTCGCCACATCATGGTCAACCACCGGCATCGGATAGTCGCGTCCCAGTACCACGCCCTTGTCCGCCAGCACCCCGGTATCCACCAACCACGGCGCATGAATCTCTTTAGAACTGAGCCGTTCTAAGGCCGGCACCCACTCCCGAATGAACTCCCCGTGCGCATCGAAGCGCTGCGACTGCGCCACCGGATTGAAGATCCTGAACCACGGCTGCGCGTCGCACCCGGTCGACGCCGCCCACTGCCAGCCGCCGTTGTTCGAGGCCAGCTCGTAGTCGTTCAGCTTGAGCGCGAAATAGCGCTCGCCGCGCCGCCAGTCGATCCCGAGGTCCTTGGTAAGGAAGCTTGCCGTGACCATGCGCAGCCGGTTGTGCATGAAGCCCGTCCGGTTCAGCTGCGCCATCGCCGCATCCACCAGCGGATAGCCGGTGCGCCCCTCGCACCAGGCCGCGAACAGTTCCTCCGCCTCGTCACCGCTCTCCCAGGCCAGCACGTCGAAGGCCGGCTTGAACGATTGGGTCACTAGCTGCGGATTGCGCGCCAGGATCATCGAATAGAAATCGCGCCAGATGAGTTCCGACAGCCATACCGGGGCGCCCGCGCCGCCGGCGCCGTTCTCCGCCATTTGCCGCGCCGTACGCACCAGGTGGCGGATCGAGGTGGTGCCGAAGCGCAGGTGGGTCGACAGGCGCGAAGTGCCGTCCTCCGCGGGGAAGTCGCGCGCCCGGCCGTAGTCCGCCATGTGCGACACGAAGCGCTCGAACAGTTCTTCCGCTCCCTCCATCCCGGCCGGCAGCGGCGGTTCTCCCGCTTCGAAACCGATGTCCGCGAGCGAGGGTAGGGCGGGCGGACCCGGGGGCGGCGCGAAGGCCTGGGCGTAGGGATCGACCGGGTAGGCCGCCAGCGTCTCCGGCATCGCCGCCAGGCGCTTGAGCCAGGCATTCTTGTAGGGCGTGAACACCGAAAACGGCCCCTTGGCCAGGGTCAGCACCTCGTCCTGTTCGAAAATCACCTGGTCTTTGCAACTCTGGAATGTCCGGCCATCCGCACCGAGCCGGTCTTTCATCCGTGCGTCGCGTTCCACCGCGTCGGGTTCATAATCGGTACATACCAACACCGCGTCGACACCCAGTTCGGTGGCGAGCGCCGGGATCACTTCAAGCGGGCGGCCCTGCCGCACAATCAGAAAACCGCCGAGCCGACGGAGTTCGGCGTCGAGGCTGGCCAGGCTGGCATGGATGAACCGCACACGGCGGTCGTCACGGGGCAGCCGGTCCAGAATGTCGCTGTCATACACGAAAACGCAATACACACGATTGGACGACGTCAAAGCCCGGTGCAGGGCTGCATGGTCGAATGCCCGCAAGTCGCGCCGGAACCAGACCAAAGAATTGCTCATATTCATCATCGTGTGCAGGGTCAAAGTGGCGGCCGATTTTACTGGGTAGGATTCTTCCTAACCGACCCGGGATGCAGCTTGGCGGGACAGAGACGGGACGCCCGCGGGCGTGCACCGGGAGCGTATCGGGGCGCTTCCATGAGGTCTCGGTGCGATTCGGTGTAAACTATCGAAAAGCGTAATGTTGTTTTGTGGACACTTGGACGTTTCAAACGGTTATCAACCAGAGTGGGCCCATGTGAGAGTAAGCGTATGAAAAAAAGCAAAGTTGGCAGTACTCTACCGATGCCCGGCATGCCACCGGAACACGACGATACGCTCGGTAACATCAGCCCGGCTTCTTCCGGACTGAACCTTGCCAACCACTTCCTGATCGCGATGCCCTCGATCCAGGATCCGATCTTTGGCGGCACCGTCGTCTACATCTGCGAGCACAACGAAAAGGGCGTGCTCGGGGTGGTGATCAACAAGCCGACCGACATGACGATGGAAGTCCTGTTCGATCGCGTCGACCTGAAGCTGGCGCCGGGGCTGCGTTCCTCGGTGGTGGAGCAGCCGATCATGTTCGGCGGCCCGGTCCAGGACGACCGCGGTTTCGTCCTGCACACGCCCAGCGGACGCTACTCGTCCTCGGTCACCGTCACCGACGACGTCGCCTTTACCACCTCGATCGACGTGCTCGAAGCCGTCGCCAGCGGCAGCGGCCCGCACCGCATGCTGGTGTCGATCGGCTACGCCGGCTGGAGCCCGGGCCAGCTCGAGGAAGAAATTCTGCGCAACGGCTGGCTCACCGTGGGCGCCGACGCCAAGGTCCTGTTCGACCTGCCGATCGAGGAACGCTATACCGCCGCCATCAAACTGCTGGGAATCGACCCGCTCATGCTCGCGACCGAAGCCGGCCATGCGTAAGGGGTGCATGCCCTGATGGCCGAAATTGTTTTTGGCTTCGATTTTGGAGTCAAGCGTATAGGTATTGCCATGGGCAACACCTTGACTGGGCAAGCCCAACCGTTGACCGTCATCAAGGCGATCGACAACGCCACCCGTTTCCAGGTCATCGGCGACCTGATCAATGAATGGAAGCCGGCCCGCCTCATCGTGGGCGAGCCCTTCCATCCCGACGGCGCCGAGCACGACATGACCTTGCGCAGCCGGCGCTTCGCCAACCAGCTCCACGGCCGCTTCAGCCTGCCCGTCGAACTCGTCGACGAGCGCTATTCGTCCGTCGTCATCCCGCAAAAGCGCGGCGAGATCATCGACGCCAAGGCGGCCGCCATCATTTTGCAACAATACTTTGACTCCCATGCCAACATCTAATCAAGCGTACGACGCGGAAGCGCTGTACCGCGAGCTGCTGGGCCAGGTCCGCGCGGGCCTGGACGGCGTGCCCGACGCCGCCATCGTCGGTATCCACTCCGGTGGCGCCTGGCTGGCCGAGCGCCTCGCGCGCGACCTCGATCTCACCGCCCGCTTCGGCACCATCGACGTCTCGTTCTACCGCGACGACTACGCCAAGAAGGGCCTGCATCCGGACGTCAAGCCGACCCACATCCGCTTCGCGGTGGATGGCGCCACCGTGGTGCTGGTGGACGACGTGCTGCAGACCGGCCGCACCGTGCGCGCTGCGATCAACGTGCTGTTCGACTACGGCAGGCCAAGCTGCATCCGGCTGGCGGCCCTGGCCGACCGCGGCGGGCGCGAGCTGCCGGTGGCGCCCGACTACGTCGGCACCCGCGCCGAACTGGCCCCGCACCAGTCGCTGTGCCTTCAGCGCGGCGACGACGGCCAACTCTCGCTGACCATTGAAGAAGACTCGTCCGACAATGCCGAAACTGTTTAACAACCCGCAACTGAACAAGAACGGCGAGCTGCAGCACCTGCTCACCATCGAGGGCCTGCCGAAGTCGGTGATCAACCACATCCTCGACACCGCGTCGAGCTTCGTGGGCATCTCGGACCGCGAGGTCAAGAAGGTGCCGCTCATGCGCGGCAAGAGCGTGTTCAACCTGTTCTTCGAAAACAGCACCCGCACCCGCACCACCTTCGAGATCGCGGCCAAGCGCCTGTCGGCCGACGTCATCAACCTGAACATCCAGGCCTCCTCGGCCAGCAAGGGCGAGTCGCTGCTGGACACCATCGACAACCTGTCGGCCATGCACGCCGACATGTTCGTGGTGCGCCACTCGCAGTCGGGCGCGCCTTACCTGATCGCCAAGCACCTGATCGAGACGAACCAGTCGCACGTGCACGTCGTGAACGCCGGGGACGGCCGCCACGCGCACCCGACCCAGGGCCTGCTCGACATGTACACGATCCGCCACTACAAGAAGGACTTCACCAACCTGCGGGTGGCGATCGTCGGCGACATCCTGCACAGCCGCGTGGCGCGTTCGGACATCCACGCGCTGACGACCCTCGGCGTGCCGGAAGTGCGCGCCATCGGCCCGCACACCCTGCTGCCGGGCGGCCTGGCCGAGATGGGCGTGCGCACCTTCACCAACATGGACGAAGGCCTGAAGGACGTCGACGTCATCATCATGCTGCGCCTGCAGAACGAACGCATGAGCGGCGCGCTGCTACCGTCGGCCCAGGAATACTTCAAGAGCTACGGCCTGACCCCGGAGCGCCTCGCGCTGGCCAAGCCGGACGCGATCGTGATGCACCCGGGCCCGATGAACCGCGGCGTCGAGATCGACTCGGCGGTGGCGGACGGCAGCCAGGCGGTGATCCTGCCCCAGGTGACCTTCGGCATTGCGGTGCGCATGGCTGTGATGAGTATTTTGGCGGGAGGCAGGACTTGAAAATCGCACGGATGAAACTTCATATCAAGAACGGGCGAGTGATCGACCCGGCGAACGGCATCGACGCCACCCAGGACCTGTTCATTGCCGACGGCGTGATTGCCGCCCTCGGCACTGCCCCTGACGGCTTCAGCGCCGACCAGACCATCGATGCGAGCGGCCTGGTAGTCGCCCCCGGCCTGGTCGACCTGTCCGCGCGCCTGCGCGAGCCGGGCTACGAATACAAGGCGACGCTCGAATCGGAGATGAAGGCGGCAATGCAGGGCGGCGTGACCACCCTGGTGTGCCCGCCGGACACCGATCCCGTGCTGGACGAGCCGGGCCTGGTGGAGATGCTCAAGCACCGCGCGCGCATCCTGGACCAGGCCAATGTGCACCCGCTGGGCGCGCTGACCATGGGCCTGAAGGGCCAGGCGCTGACCGAGATGGCCGAGCTCACGGAGGCCGGCTGCATCGGCTTCTCGCAGGCCGAGGAACCGGTGCTCGACACCACCGTGCTGCTGCGCGCCATGCAGTACGCGAAGACCTTCGGCTACACCGTCTGGCTGCGTCCGCAGGACGCCCACATCGGCCGCGGCGGCGTGGCCCATAGCGGCCCGCTGGCCTCGCGCCTGGGGCTGTCGGGCGTGCCGGTGATGTCCGAGACCATCGCCCTGCACACCATCTTCGAGCTGATGCGCGCCACCGGCGCCCGCGTGCACCTGTGCCGCATGTCCTCCGCAGCCGGCCTGGCCTTGGTGGCCGCGGCCAAGAAGGAAGGCCTGGCGGTCAGCTGCGACGTCGGCGTGCACCACCTGCACATGACCGACGCGGATATCGGCTTCTTCGACCCGAATGCGCGCTTCAACCCGCCGCTGCGCAGCCAGCGCGACCGCGACGCGATCCGCAATGCGCTGCTGGACGGCACCGTGGACGCGGTCTGTTCCGACCACACCCCGGTCGACGACGACGAGAAGCTGCTGCCCTTCGCCGAGGCGACCCCGGGCTCGACCGGCCTGGAGCTGCTGCTGGCCCTGAGCCTGAAATGGGCGGAAGAGCAGAAGAGCAGTGAAGCGCTGTCGCAGGCGCTGGCCAAGGTCACGGTCGAGGCGGCGCGCATCGCCGGCCTGCCGGCCGGTACGCTGTCGGTCGGCGCCGCGGCGGACGTGGTGCTGTTCGATCCGGACGCGCGCTGGAAGGTCGAGCGCAAGGCACTGGCCAGCCAGGGCAAGCACACGCCTTTCCTCGGCTACGAGCTGGCCGGGCAGGTGCGCGCCACGGTCGTGCGCGGCCGCGTGGCCTTCCAGCGTTAAGCAGGGCGGGCCGCTCGTCGTTCGCCTGTCGTGAAGATCCGGCTAGCTCTGCGCCTGGCGCGCGTCGTGGTCCACCTGGTGGCGGGCCTGGCGACGAGCGCGCTGGCTTTCCCGCTCGTCTCGCTTCGCACGCGCGAGCGCCTGACGCGGCGCTGGTCGCGTAAACTCCTCGGGCTGTGCCGCGTTAGCGTCGAGCAGACGTCCGGCGCCCCCGTGCTCGAGCATGCGCTGATCGTCGCCAATCACGTCTCCTGGCTCGACATCTTCGTCATCAACGCGCTGCACCCTTGCCGTTTCGTGGCCAAGGCCGAGATCCGCTCCTGGCCGGTGCTGGGCTGGCTGGCGGCCGCCGCCGGCACCGTCTTCATTGCGCGCGGCAACCGGCGCGAGCTGCGCCACATCTTCAAGGGCCTGGTCACGGTATTGCAGGAGGGGCAGCGCGTCGCCCTGTTCCCGGAAGGGACCACCGCCCAGCAAGGCCAGGTGCTGCCCTTCCACGCCAACCTGTTCGAGGCCGCCGTCGACGCCAGGGTGGCGGTGCAGCCCTATGCGCTGTCCTACGTCGACGCGGCCGGCGCCTTCCACCCGTCGGTCGACTACGTCGGCGAGACCACCTTCGTGGACAGTCTGTTCACGATCCTGCAAGGGCCGCCCGTGGCCGCTCGCCTGCAATGCCTGGCGCCGATCGATGCCGCCGGCGCACACCGCCGCGAGCTGGCGCAGGCGGCGCAGGACGCCGTGGCGGCCGCGCTGCGCTCTGATATGTAAAACGTATCACAGAGCAATAAATCATATATTGGACAACTCACAGCAGAGGCGGCACGCTGGTGCTTTGCTTCGTGCCGTCCAGAGGAGACCAATATGCCCACCTACCGTTCCCGCACCACCACCCAGGGCCGCAACATGGCCGGCGCCCGCGCCCTGTGGCGCGCCACCGGGATGAAGGACGGCGACTTCGAGAAACCGATCATCGCCGTGGTGAACTCCTTCACCCAGTTCGTCCCCGGCCACGTGCACCTGAAGGACCTGGGCCAGCTGGTCGCACGCGAGATCGAGGCAAGCGGTGGCGTGGCCAAGGAATTCAATACCATCGCGGTCGACGACGGCATCGCCATGGGCCACGGCGGCATGCTGTACTCGCTGCCTTCGCGCGATCTGATCGCCGACTCGGTCGAGTACATGGTGAACGCCCACTGTGCCGACGCCATGGTCTGCATCTCGAACTGCGACAAGATCACGCCGGGCATGCTGATGGCCGCGATGCGCCTGAATATCCCGGTGGTGTTCGTCTCCGGCGGCCCGATGGAGGCCGGCAAGGTGGTCAAGGTGGTCAACAACGACCGCAAGATCATCAAGCTGGACCTGGTGGACGCCATGATCAAGGCCGGCGACAGCAGCGTGTCGGACGCCGACGTGGCGGAGATCGAGCGCTCGGCCTGCCCGACCTGCGGCTCCTGCTCGGGCATGTTCACCGCGAACTCGATGAACTGCCTGACCGAGGCCCTGGGCCTGTCGCTGCCCGGCAACGGCACCATCGTCGCTACCCACGCCGACCGCAAGGAACTGTTCCTGCGCGCCGGCCGCCTGATCGTGGAAGTCGCCAAGCGCCACTACGAACAGGACGATTATTCGGTGCTGCCGCGCTCGATCGCCACCAAGGCCGCCTGGGAAAACGCAATGGCGCTGGACGTCTCGATGGGCGGCTCGACCAACACCGTGCTGCACCTGCTGGCGGCGGCGCACGAGGCGGGGGTGGACTTCACCATGGCCGACATCGACCGCATCTCGCGCAAGGTGCCCTGCCTGTGCAAGGTGGCGCCGATGACCGACAAGTACCACATCGAGGACGTGCACCGCGCCGGCGGTATCGTGTCCATCCTGGGCGAACTGGCGCGCGCCGGGCTGCTGGACACCTCGCTCCCCACCGTGCACAGCGCCACGATGGGTGAGGCGATCGAAAAATACGACATCAAGCGCAGCGACGATCCAAGCGTGCACCAGCTGTTCCGCGCCGCGCCGGGCGGCGTGCCGACCCAGGTCGCCTTCTCGCAGTCCGAGCGTTTTGACACCAACGACCTGGATCGCAGCAATGGCTGCATCCGCGACCGCGCGCACGCCTACTCGCAGGACGGCGGCCTGGCGGTCCTGTACGGGAACATCGCCGAGAAGGGCTGCATCGTGAAGACGGCCGGTGTTGACGAGAGCATCCTGAAGTTCTCCGGCAAGGCGCGCGTGTTCGAAAGCCAGGACGCGGCGGTGGAAGGCATCCTGGGCGACACCGTGCACGCAGGCGACGTCGTCATCATCCGCTACGAAGGCCCCAAGGGCGGTCCTGGCATGCAGGAAATGCTGTACCCGACCTCGTACATCAAGTCCAAGGGGCTGGGCAAGGCCTGCGCGCTGTTCACCGACGGGCGCTTCTCGGGCGGCTCATCGGGCCTGGTGATCGGCCATGCCTCGCCGGAAGCGGCCGAAGGCGGCGCGATCGGGCTGGTGGAAGAGGGCGACATCATCGACATCGATATCCCGGCGCGCACCATCAACCTGCGCGTCAGTTTCGAGGAACTGGCGCACCGCCGCGCGAAGATGGAAGAGCGCGGCGCGGACGCGTGGCAGCCGGTGGGACGTGAGCGCTACGTGTCGCAGGCGCTGCAGGCCTACGCGGCGCTGACCACGTCGGCGGACCGCGGCGCGGTGCGCGACCTGTCCCAGCTCAAGCGATAAATCCACGGACGGGCGGCGTCGCCGCCCGTTTCACTTTTTCCCGCTGTGTTCCCGGTACTCGGGACAATCGACCTGCAGCAGCGAGCGGTCGTCCAGGCACACCGCCGTCAGCTTCCCTCCCCACACGCAGCCGCTGTCGAGTCCCACGAGATTCGGTCGCAGCACCAGGCCCAGCGCCGACCAGTGGCCGAACACCACGGTGACGTCGCTGGTACGCCGCTGCGGCAGGTCGAACCACGGCACCAGGCCGGAACCCTCCGGACCGCGCTCGCTTTCCTTGTGCAGGAAATCCATGCTGCCGTCCGGCGCACAGAGGCGCATGCGGGTGAGCGCGTTGACGATGCAGCGCAGGCGCGCGATGCCGCTCAAGCTGTCGTCCCACTGGTTCGGCTCGTTGCCGTACATCTGGCTGAGAAAATCGATCCAGCCGTCGCCGCGCAGCGTGCTTTCCACTTCGTGCGCCAGTGCCATCGTCTGCTGCGCATCCCACTGCGGCGCGACGCCGGCGTGCACCAGCAGGTGGGCGTCGACGAACATCGCCAGCGGGCGCTGGCGCAGCCAGGCGATCAGCTCATCGCGGTCGGGCGCGGCGAGGATGTCCTCCAGCGTATCGGAACGGCTGGCGCGCTGCGCACCGACCGCCACCGCGATCAGGTGCAGGTCGTGGTTGCCGAGCAGCGCTTCGACGCGGCCGGGATGCGCTTCGGACAGCGCCTTCATGCGGCGCAGCGCGGTCAAGGAATCGGGACCGCGGTTGATCAGGTCGCCCACAAAAAGGATGCGCGGTTCGGCGGGGCCGTGGCCATGCGCGTCTTCGATGATGCGTTCGATCAGGAGTTGGGCTTCGTGGGCGCAGCCCTGCAGGTCGCCGATGGCGTAAGTTCTCATGTTGTTCTTATCTGGTTCGGTGGTGCGGGATGCCGCGGGCATTTGCGGATACTAAATGATTTCGCGCAGGGACGCAGCGACGCGGACATATTAGACGCCGCCCGCGCGCGCGAAACTGCGCGCGATACGCCAATCGATGCAGCGCGAATTTGATCCAGTTGAAGGCCCGGTGCAGAATCGCATTTCGCTCCTGATCCGCTCGCTTAATCCGGTACAATGGGCCACCATTCCAACGATAAGAGTGCCGTCATTTTTTCTGCGGAGTCGACTGCGGAAAAAGACTCACAGTGTGCACCGAAAGAATAATAAATGTTCTCCTTTTTCGTCAGTTTCGTATCCTGTGCGCTGCTGACTCTGCTAGTGATTAAGTATGCGAAGCGCAATGGTACGGCGCTCGACATGGATTATGGCGGCGTCCAGAAGTTCCACACGCATCCGGTCGCGCGTATCGGCGGCGTGCCGATCTATCTCGCGGTCTTAATCACCGCCGCCATTTCGGCATGGCGCGAACCATCGCTCGGACCCTGGCTCGGACCTTTGCTCGGATGCGCCTGCATTGCGATGGCGGGCGGTATCGTCGAAGACTACACGGGCCACGTTTCACCAGCGCGCCGCCTGCTGCTCACGATGCTCGCGGCCTTATTCGCGTATTACCTGCTCGGCGCAAAACTGGTGCGCCTCGATCTGCCATGGGGCGTGCTGCCGCTGCAATTGAACTGGGTGGTGCTGCCGCTGACCGTGCTCGCTGTCGCCGGTATTGCGAATGCCGTGAATATCATCGACGGATTCAATGGGCTCGCCAGCATGGTCAGCATTTGCATGCTGCTGTCGCTGGCTTATGTCGCGCTGCAGGTGGGCGATATGTTCGTGCTGGTGACGGCGCTGATCGTCGCCGGCGCAACTGCCGGTTTCCTGATCTGGAATTATCCGGTGGGCCTGATTTTCCTCGGCGACGGCGGCGCCTACTTCATCGGCTTCATGCTGGGCGAACTGGCGCTGCTGCTGGTGATGCGCAATCCCGGCGTGTCCACCTGGTACGCCGCGCTGCTGCTGCTTTATCCCGCATTCGAAACGATATTCTCCGCATACCGCCGCATGTTCGTGCGCGGTAAATCGCCGGCGCTGCCGGATGGAATTCATCTGCACAGTTTGATATTCCGCCGCATCGTGCAATGGACGGTGGGGCCACGCGAAGCGCGCGCACTGATGAAACGGAACGCGCGCACGTCACCATATTTATGGCTGTTTTCCTTGATGGCGGTCATTCCGGCGACCGTGTTCTGGAAAAACACCGGCGTGCTCATTTTCTTCAGCTTGTTGTTTATAATCAGTTACCTCTGGTTATATGCGCGTATCGTTCGATTTAAGTCGCCCCGTTGGCTTTTCCTGCACAAGAAAAAGCGGAATTAAAATATTGGTGTTAATATGCTGCGAGATTTGGTGAGTATCTCGCCGTGCTGTTTTAACCTTTACTTACGAGGGAATCAAGATGGATCTGTCTAATATGTCCGTAGGCGATTTGCGCAACCTGCAGGAACAAATCAAGCAGGAGATGAAGAAGCGCGAAGCGCAAGAAGTGCAAAAGGCGCGCGAACAGATTCTGGCGATCGCGCAGGGCGTCGGCCTGCCCCTCAAGGACCTGCTGGCTACCGCTGGCCGCGGCAACTCGACCAAGGGTAATTCGGTGGCAGTGCGTTATCGCCATCCGGACAATGCTTCGCAGCAGTGGACCGGCCGTGGCCGCCAGCCGAAATGGGTCAAGGAATGGGTCGAAGGCGGCAAGTCGCTCGACAAGCTGCGCGTTTGAGCCTTTCTCACGGCCGGTAAATTCCGGCCCTGCCGTGCCCGCGCAAGCGGCCCGTCCGATTCCCCAAGGACGCCGCTTGCCGCTACAATACTCGCATTTGTCATTCCCTTAAGTTGTCATCCCGCTAATTCGGCGCCGACGCCGCGCACCAAGTGCCCGCGTCCCACGGCTGCTCCTGCACGCCGCGCCTCCGCTTTTCCAAGGACATCATGGTTGCTCTCTCCAAAACGATCTTCAAGGCTTATGACATTCGCGGCGTCATCGACAAGACGCTGGACGAAGGCATTGCACGCCACATCGGCCGCGCCTTTGGCGCCGCTGCGCTGGCGAAGGGAGAGCGCAAGGTCGTGATCGGCCGCGACGGCCGCCTGTCGGGTCCCGGCCTGACCGCGGCGCTGGCCGAAGGCCTGCGCGACGCCGGCGTCGACGTGATCGACCTGGGCATGGTCGCCACCCCGATGGTCTATTTCGGCACCAACGTGCTCGACACCCGTTCGGGCATCATGGTCACCGGCAGCCACAACCCGCCGGACTACAACGGCTTCAAGATGGTGATGGCAGGCGAGGCGATCTACGGCGACGCCATCCTGGCCCTGCACGACAGCATCGCAAGCTATGACGGCAAGGTCGCCGAGCAGCGCGGCGCCTATGGCACCCACGACATCCGCAGCGCCTACCTCGAGCGCATCATTGGCGACGTCAAGATCGCGCGCCCGATCAAGATCGCGGTCGACTGCGGCAACGGCGTGGCCGGCGCATTTGCTCCCGACCTGTTCCGCGGCATGGGCTGCGAGGTGGTCGAACTGTTCTGCGAAGTGGACGGCCACTTCCCGAACCACCACCCGGATCCGGCGCACCCGGAAAACCTGCAGGATCTGATCAAGGCGCTGCAGGACACCGACGCCGAGATCGGCCTGGCCTTCGACGGCGACGGCGACCGCCTCGGCATCGTCACCAAGGATGGCCAGATCATCTTCCCGGACCGCCAGATGATGCTGTTCGCCGGCGACGTCCTGTCGCGCAACCCGGGCGCCGAGATCCTCTACGACGTCAAATGCACCCGCCACCTCGCTCCCTGGATCGAAAAGCACGGCGGCAAGCCGCTGATGTGGAAGACCGGCCACTCGCTGGTCAAGGCCAAGCTGAAGGAAACCGGTTCGCCGCTGGGCGGCGAGATGAGCGGCCACATCTTCTTCAAGGACCGCTGGTACGGCTTCGACGACGGCCTGTACGCCGGCGCCCGCATGCTGGAAATCCTGACCAAGGAGCAGGATCCATCGGCCCTGCTCAACAGCCTGCCGATCGCCAGCAGCACCCCGGAACTGCACCTGCACCTGAAGGAAGGCGAGAACTTCGCCCTGATCGACAGCCTGCGCGCCAACGCCACCTTCCCGACCTCGGAAAAGATCAACCCGATCGACGGCCTGCGCGTGGAATACCCGGACGGCTTCGGCCTGGCGCGTTCTTCGAACACGACCCCGGTGGTGGTGCTGCGATTCGAGGGCGAGAACCCGGAAGCGCTGGCGCGCATCCAGGGCGAATTCAAGAAGGTGATCCTGGCTGCCAAGCCGGACGCCGAGCTGCCGTTCTGATTCCCGGGAAAAGCACTTGAAGATCCTGCTGGTGCGCGTGTCGTCGCTGGGCGACGTGCTGCACAACCTGCCGATGGTGGCCGACCTCCTGCGCCACCATCCCGGCGCCACCATCGACTGGGTGGTGGAAGAGGGCTATACCAGCCTGGTGCGCCTGAACCCGCACGTCCGCAAAATCATCCCGTGGGGCTTGCGCCGCTGGCGCAAGAGCCTGGGCAAGGCCGACACGCGGGCCGAGATCAAGGCCTTCTTCCGTACCCTGCGCGAGGAAGAATACGATGTCGTGTTCGACACCCAGGGCCTGCTCAAGACCGGCATCATCATGGGCGCCGCGCGCACGGTGCGCGGCGGGCGCAAGGTGGGCCTGGCCAACGGCAGCGAAGGCTCGGGCTACGAAGGCATCTCGCGCATCTTCCATACCCACAGCATTCCCCTGAGCCCGCGCACCCATGCGGTGGCGCGCGGCCGCATGGTGGCGGGAGCGGCGCTCGGCTACAAGGTCGACGTCGCGCCCGATTTCGGCCTGCCGGCGCCGCAGGCGGCCGCGCGCCCAGGCTTCCTGCCGGCGGAGGACTACGCCGTGTTCTTCCACGGGACCGCGCGCGACGCCAAGCGCTGGCCGCGCGAGAACTGGATTGCCCTCGGCCAGGCGCTGGCGCCGATGCCGGTGCTGCTGCCCTGGGGTTCGCCGCAGGAGCAGCAGGAGGCCGAAGCGATGGCGGCCGGCCTGCCGAACGCCCGCGTGCTGCCGAAGCTGTCGATGATGGATGCGGTGGCGCTGGCCCAGCACGCGCGCCTCGCCGTCGGCGTCGATACCGGCCTGACCCACATCGCGGCCGCCTTCGTGCGCCCGACGGTCGAAATCTACTGCGATTCGCCGAAGTGGAAGACCGAGGGCAACTGGTCCGATCGCATCGTCAACCTGGGCGACCTGGGGGCCCCGCCATCCGCTTCGGAAGTCATCGCGGCGGCACGCCGCCTGCTGGAGGCGCGGTGAAGGTGAAACCTTGAGTCGTGTCCTGTACTCGCTGGCCTGGTGGCTGGCGCTGCCGCTCGTGTTCGGGCGTCTCTGGTGGCGCGGGCGCAAGGAGCCCGGCTACCGCATGCACTGGGCCGAGCGCCTGGGCTTTCCCGACGTCCCGGCCTCAAACCGCCTGACCCTGTGGGTGCACGCCGTCTCGGTCGGCGAGACCCGCGCCAGCGAACCGCTGGTCGAGGCGCTGCTCGCCGCCTGGCCCAAGTCGCGCATCCTGCTGACCCACATGACGCCGACCGGGCGCGCCACCGGCAAGTCGCTGTTCGGCCACCACGGCGAGCGCGTGGTCCAGTCCTATCTGCCTTACGACACCGGCTTCATGGTCGGCCGCTTCCTGCGCCGTTTCAATCCGCGCGTATGCATCCTGATGGAGACCGAGGTGTGGCCGAACCTGGTCCACAGTTGCAAGAGCGCCGGCGTGCCGGTGGCCCTGGTGAATGCGCGCCTGTCGGAGCGCTCGCTGCGGCGCGGCCAGAAGATGGGCGCCCTGATGATGGACGCCGCCCAGGCGATCACGCTGGTCGCTGCGCAGACCGATGCCGACGCCGAGCGTATCCGCTCGCTCGGCGCCCCGCAGGTGGCGGTCACCGGCAGCATCAAGTTCGACGTGGTGCCGCCGCAGGCGGCGTTGGAGAAGGGCGCCTGGCTGCGCGCGCAGTGCAAGGACCGTCCCGTGTTCCTGTGTGCGAGCACGCGCGAGGGCGAGGAAGCGCTGATCCTGGATGCCTGGCAGCGCGTGGCGGACAAACCGCGCCAAGCACTGCTGGCGATCGTGCCGCGCCATCCGCAGCGTTTCGATGAGGTCGAGAAGATGGTGGCGGCGCGCGGCCTGGCCGTGCTGCGCCGCTCGCGTCTCGAGAACGGCATCGGGAAGGCCGACGTGCTGCTGGGCGATTCGATGGGCGAGATGTTCGCCTATTACGCCGCCTGCGACTGCGCCTTCATCGGCGGCAGCCTGATGCCGCTGGGCGGCCAGAACCTGATCGAGGCCTGCGCGCTCGGCAAACCGGTGCTGGTGGGCGAACACACCTTCAACTTCGCCCAGGCGACCGATGAAGCGGTGGCGGATGGTGGCGCGCTGCGCGTGCATGACGCCGACGCGCTCATCGCGGCCGCCCTGCGCCTGCTCGACGACGAGGCCGCGCGCGCCAACATGGGTCGCCACGCGCTCGCCTTCGCGGGCCGGCACCGCGGCGCGACCCTGCGCACTGTTGAACTCTTGCGACAACTAATCGGGTAGGTTTTGCTACCATTGGCGGTTCGAGCTCGGATAATAACCAGGGGATGCGCTATGTTGTCGTTTAATCACCCGAGGCCGGTCAACAGCAATAAACCCGTCGCCGTGCTGGTGCAAGAGCAGGACGACGACAAAGTGCTGCACGTGCCTGTGAGTGATGGACCGGCGGTCGCACCGGCGCCAGCCGCTGCGCCTCCCATTCCTTTATCCGAACTGCATTTCTTCGTCCGCTATTCGCTGGGCGAGTACACCAGCTTCATGTGGGAGCATGGCGGCTTCCTGATCCGCCGCCGGCGCATCCGTTTCCCTACCAGCCTCTACCTTCGCCTGAAAAGCACCCTGGGCGCGGCGCTCCATTTCATCGCGCTCGGGCGCGGAAGGCGCACCTACGAGTTCACCATCGACCAGCACGGCATCGTGCGCACCAGCGGCGGCGTTACCCTGATCGGGTGGGAAGACGTGATCGGCGTGCGCACCTACTCGCGCGGGTTCATGATGATATTGAAGCGTGGGACGCTGCCGATTCCGTATCGGGCGCTGTCGGAGGCGCAGATGGAGGCGATGAAAGAGTTGGCGGCTGCACGCCGGGACTCGCTCTTGTAGGGTGGGCGGGCTCATTTCGGGCAACGCCCGGAATTACGCCCACGCGCTAATCAGTCTGCGAACAGCACCGGCATCTCGTGCGACCGCTTCTTGAGCCCCAGCCGCGCCCCGTCGTAATCCGGATACACCTCAGCCACCGTCGCCCAGAAGGCCGGGCTGTGGTTCATCTCGCGCAGATGCGCCAGCTCGTGAACCACGACGTAGTCCACCAATGAGGCCGGATAGTGGATCAGCCGCCAGTTCAGGCGGATATTCCCTTCGATCGTGCACGAACCCCAGCGCGTGCCTGCCGACGACAGCGAGAACTCGCGGTAGCTCACGTTGAGCTGCGGCGCGAACAAATCCAGGCGTTCCTTGAACAGCTTCCTGGCCTCGGCCTGGAACCACAGCTTGACGCGCTCCTTGAGCTGCCATTCCGACAAGCCGGGCACCACGCCGATCCAGAGTTCGCCGCCCACGGCGTCGAACTGGCAGTGACTGCGCGCGGCTTCTTCCAGGCGCAAGGTGATCTCGCCGCCCAGGTAGGGCAGGCGGGCACCGTCCTTCCATTCGACCGGCGGACGTTCCTGGTGCCTGGCGCGGCGCTCGCCGCGCTCCAGCAGCTTGGTCAGGATCCAGCGCTGCTTGGCGCGGATCGCGTTGTCGATGTCGACCTGGGTGCAGCGGCGCGGCGCGGTCACGCGCAGGCCGTCGTCGTCGATCATGAAGCCGATCGAGCGGCGCGAGGAGCGGCGCAGGGCGTAGTCGACGTGGTGCGCCCCGAGGACGATGCGCTTGAGTGGCGGTTCTCCAGCGGCCACGGGCGGGGACGGCAAGAGGTTGCGGGGCGCCGGAGGCGGCGCCTTGAAGAGGGGTTGCGAGGGCGGCGCCGGTTTATCCGAAGGCCTGAGCGCAGCGAAGAAGTCCTGTGCGAACAGTTCCAGCTGGTGCCCGTCGATCTTGGAGGTGCTCATGTCGTGCTGCGGTTTCGAATTCCTGATCTGGGCGCTGACGTCGCTCAGCCACCTCTGTAGACGTGGGGCGAGATAACGCGCATTTCGGATTCTATCCAATTTTCGACCTCTTGCATCATGCTGTCGGGGGTGTGGTTTTCTGGCGAAATCGGTTTTCCGATCGAGACCGTCACCAAGCCGGGACGCTTGATGAAGGAATTCTTCGGCCAGCACTCACCTGAATTATGCGCGATCGGGACGACCACCGTTTGGGTTTCGACAGCCAGGCGTGTACCGCCGCTCTTGTACTTGCCTTTTTGGCCAACAGGGATGCGGGTACCTTCCGGGAACATGATAATCCACTGGCCGTCCGCCAGGCGGCGCTTGCCGTGACGGACCACGTGCGCGAATGCATTCTTGCCCTGCTTGCGGTCGATCGGGATCATGCGCAGCAGGCCCATCGCCCAGCCAAAGAAGGGGATGTAGAGGATTTCCTTCTTGAAGACGAAGACCAGCGGGCGCGTGAGGTTCGGCAGCAGGAAGATGGTCTCCCACGCCGACTGGTGCTTGGACAGCACGACGGCCGGTGCGTCGGGCAGGTTCTCGTAGCCCTTGAATTCGTAGCGGATCCCGCAGATCACCTTGGCACACCAGATGATGAAGACGTTCCAGCGCGAGGTCACCCAGAAGCGCTTGTTGTAGGGCAGGGGCGCGGCCAGGAAGCACACGCAGGCCCACACCACGGTGGAGACGATCATGATGATCGTGAAGAGCAGGGAACGCAGGAACGGGATCAAGTTACGCAAAGGGGCTCCGGACAATATGCTGGTTTTGGAAGGTCGTCTTGTCTACTCAGGCCGCTGTGCCGCGGTCTTGAGGAAGGAGTTCACCATCGACGCGAGGTCGGGGAACACCTGGGTCCCGGGCGGCAGGCCGCCGGTCTGCTGCGTCTTTTCACCCTTGCCGGTCAGGACCAGGTAGGGCACGCAGCCCATCTTGAAACCGGCCTGCAGGTCGCGCAGCGAGTCGCCGACAGTCGGCACGCCTTTCAGGCTCAGCTTGAAGCGCTTGCTGATCTCTTCGAACATGCCGGCCTTCGGCTTGCGGCAGTCGCAGTTATCGACCGCCGCATGCGGGCAGAAGAAGATGGCGTCGATGTCGGCGCCCACCAGCTGGGCGCTGGCGTGCAGTTTCTGGTGGATCGCGTTCAGGGTCGTGATGTCGAACAGTTCGCGCGCGATGCCCGACTGGTTCGAGGCGATCACGACCCGGTAGCCCGCCTGGTTCAGGCGGGCGATCGCTTCCAGCGAGCCGGGAATGGGAATCCACTCCGCCGGCGACTTGATGAAGTCCGGCGAGTCGTGGTTGATGACCCCATCCCGGTCGAGGATGATGAGTTTCATGGTGGAGCCTTGCCCTTAGGCCGCGAGCTTGGAGATGTCGGCCACGCGGTTCATCATGCCGTGCAGCTGCGACAGCAGCGCCAGGCGGTTGTTGCGCAGGTTGACGTCGTCCGCCATCACCATCACGTCGTTGAAGAAGGCGTCGACTTCTTCCTTCATCAGCGCCAGGGTCTTGAGCGCGCCGGTGAAGTCGCTCTTCTCGAACGCACTGGTGACCTCGCCCTCGAGGGAGGTCATCTTGGCGGCCAGGTTCTTCTCGGCCGGCTCGACCAGCAGATCCTGCTTGATCGACGCATCCTGCGGCATCGCGTCCTCGTTCTTCTTGAGGATGTTGGTGATGCGCTTGTTGGCGGCGGCCAGCGAGCTCGATTCCGGCAGCGCGGCAAAGGCCTGCACCGCTTCCAGGCGCTGGACGACGTCGTCGACGCGGTCCGGGTTCTGGGCCAGCACGGCTTCGACCTCGTTCGGCGAGAAGCCGCGTTCGCGCAGCATGCCGCGCAGGCGGTCGAGGATGAAGTCCTTGACCTCGGCGGTCGGATCCTTGAACGCGGCCTGGCCTGCGAACACGGCGCTCGCATCGCCCAGCAGTTCCGACAATGACAGCGGCAGGCGCTTCTCGACCAGCATGCGCATCACGCCCAGGGCGTGGCGGCGCAGCGCGAACGGATCCTTCTCGCCGGTCGGCTGCAGGCCGATGGCCCAGATGCCGACCAGGGTTTCCAGCTTGTCGGCCAGCGCCACCGCCAGGCCGGTATTCGTCGACGGGAGAAGGTCGCCGGCGAAGCGCGGCTGGTAGTGCTCGGAGGCGGCCTTGGCCACTTCCTCGTGCTCGCCGTCATGGCGGGCGTAATAGGTGCCCATGATGCCCTGCAGCTCGGGGAACTCGCCGACCATGTCGGTCAGCAGGTCGGCCTTGGACAGGCGCGCGCCGCGTTCGGCCAGCGCCACGTCGAAGCCGAGGCGCTTGGCGATGCTGGTGGCCAGCTTGGTAACGCGCTCCGAACGTTCGGCCTGGGTGCCCAGCTTGTTGTGGTAGACCACGTTCGAGAGCTGCGGCAGGCGCGACTCGAGGGTCTTCTTCTTGTCCTGCTCGAAGAAGAACTTGGCGTCCGACAGGCGCGGGCGCACCACGCGCTCGTTGCCGCCGATGATGGCGGACGGATCGCTTGTCTCCAGGTTCGACACGATCAGGAAGCGCGAACGCAGCTTGCCGTTTGCATCGGTCAGGGCGAAGTATTTCTGGTTGGTCTGCATCGTCAGGATCAGGCATTCCTGCGGCACCGCCAGGTACTCTTCCTCGAAGCGGCATTCGTACACGACCGGCCATTCGACCAGCGCGGCCACTTCATCGAGCAGCGATTCCGGCATCAGGACCTGGTCGCCGCCCGCTTTCGCCAAGAGCTGCTGGCGGATGCTTTCCTTGCGCGCTTCGGCGGAGGACAGCACCTTGCCTTCGCTTTCCAGCACCTGCGCGTACTGGTCGGCGTGTGCGACGGCGATTTGCCCGCCGTGCGACAGGAAGCGGTGGCCCATGGTCTGGCGGCCTGCTTCAAGGCCCAGCAGCGACAATGGCAGCACCTGCTCGCCGTGCAGCGCGAGCAGCAGGTGCACCGGGCGCACGAACTGCACGGTGGCGCCATCCGGGCGCTGGTAGCTCATGACCTTCGGGATCGGCAGCTTGCCGACGGTGTCCTGCAGGACCTCCTGCAGGGCCGCGGCCAGCTGGCTGCCGCTGGCAGTATAGGTGTAGAAGAAGGATTCGGCCTTGCCGTCCTGGGCGCGTTCGAGGTCGCTGATCTTCAAGTCTGGGAAGCCCAGTGCGGCCAGCTTCTTGGCTAAAGGCGCGCTGGGGTTGCCGTCCTTGTCCAGCGCGACCGACACCGGCAGCACTTTTTCGCGGATCGATTTGTCGGGCGAGGTGCCGCGCACATTGGTGATCGTGACCGCCAGGCGGCGCGGGGTGGCATGGGCGGTGGCGACGCTGTCGGCTTCAAGGAAGTCGCGCGCCTTCAGGCCATTGGCAATGCCGTTCGCAAAAGCGGCGCCGAGCTTCACGAGCGCTTTCGGCGGCAGTTCTTCGGTCTGGATTTCGACGAGGAGAGTCTGGTTCATATTCTAGTCTTGTCTGTTCAGGCAGCGGCCTTGTCGGCGCCAGGCAGCATCGGGAAGCCCAGCTTCTCGCGCGAATCGTAGTAGGCCTGCGCCACGAGGCGCGACAGGGTGCGCACGCGGCCGATGTAGGCGGCGCGTTCGGTCACCGAGATGGCGCCGCGCGCATCGAGCATGTTGAAGCTGTGCGAGGCCTTCATGATCTGCTCGTAGGCCGGCAGCGTCAGCTGCAGCTCGACGAGGCGCTTGGCTTCCGCCTCGTGGTTCGAGAAGGCCTGGAACAGCAGCTCGGTGTTCGCGTGCTCGAAGTTGTAGGTCGACTGCTCGACTTCGTTCTGGTGGAACACGTCCCCATACGACAGGGTCTTCTTCACACCGTTTTCTTCCCACTCGGTCCACACCAGGTCATACACGTTCTCGACGCCCTGCAGGTACATGGCCAAACGTTCGATACCGTAGGTGATCTCGCCCAGCACCGGCTTGCAATCGAGGCCGCCGACCTGCTGGAAGTAGGTGAACTGGGTGACTTCCATGCCGTTCAGCCAGACTTCCCAGCCGAGGCCCCAGGCGCCCAGGGTCGGGCTTTCCCAGTCGTCCTCGACGAAACGCACGTCGTTCTTCTTGAGGTCCAGGCCAAGCGCCTCGAGCGATCCGAGGTAGAGATCCAGGATGTTTTCCGGCGCGGGTTTCAGCACCACCTGGTACTGGTAGTAGTGCTGCAGGCGGTTCGGGTTCTCGCCGTAGCGGCCATCCTTCGGCCGGCGCGAAGGCTGCACGTAGGCGGCGCGCCAGGGTTCCGGTCCGATCGCACGCAGGAAGGTGCCGGTGTGGAAGGTGCCCGCGCCGACTTCCATGTCGTAGGGCTGCAGCAGTGCGCAACCCTGCTTGTCCCAGTAGGTCTGCAGGGTGAGGATGATTTGTTGGAATGTGAGCATGGTTGAGGGCGCTGCGGCGAGGCCGCCGCGCGCGGTTAAATTTGCCAAATGACCAATTCTACTGAATTTTCACGGCCCTCTGGGGCCGATTCGACTCAGCCATTCGATTTGGCGCTGTTATTTTTGTAGCGGCGGCCGGCGAGCCAGGCGCCGAGCAGCATCAGGGCGCCAAGCAGCAGGAAGGCGAGGTTGCCGGCGCGGACGTAGGGCGTCAGCCCTTCGGTGCCGCGCACCGTCGCCGCCAGCACGCCGCGTTGGTAAAAGGGCAGGCGCGCGACGACCTTGCCGCGGCCATCGATGACGGCGGTGGCGCCGTTGTTCGTCGAGCGCAGCATCGGGCGGCCGGTCTCGATCGCGCGCATCTGCGAGATCTGCAGGTGCTGCGGGATCGCCACCGATTCGCCATACCAGGCCAGGTTCGATACGTTCAGCAGCAGGGTCGCCGGGCGCGGCGCATTGCGCAGCTGGGCCGCGATCTCTTCGCCAAAGGCGTCCTCGTAGCAGATGTTGGGCAGCACCAGCTGGTCCTTGATCGGGAAGGGGGCCTGCAGCGCTGCGCCGCGGGTCTGGTCGCCCAGCGGGATGTGCATCAGGTCGGTGAACCAGCGGAAGCCCGGCGGGATGAATTCGCCGAAGGGCACCAGGTGGTGCTTGTCGTAGCGGTAGGGCGCAGATCCCGGACCGAAGGCGATCACGCTGTTGCCGTAGTTGGTCGGGCTGTCCATCATCGGGATGCCGAGCATCAGGTGGCTGCCGGTCTGCTTGGCAAACGACTGCAGGCCGCGCAGGTAGTCCGGCGCCAGCTGTTGCGGCGTGACGGGAATCGCGGTCTCCGGCGTGGCGATCAGGTCGGCCGGGGCGGCGGTGATCATGCCGTGGTAGCGCGTGACGATGTCGGTCAGGTAGGCCATGTCGAACTTCTGGTCCTGCGCGACGTCGCCCTGCAGCAGGCGCACGCTGAGCGGCTGGCCGACCTCGTGGGTCCAGGCGACCTGCTTCAGGCCGAAGCCGGCCGCCATCAGCGCCGCGAACAGGCCGATGGCGGGCCAGCGCGCGCGCTGGGTCAGCATCACGAGGCAGCCCGCGCAGACGGCCGCCAGCACGCCGAGGCCATAGACGCCGACCAGCGGCGCGTAGCCGGCGAGCGGTGACACGTTGTGGGCGTAACCTGCGGACGCCCAGGGGAAACCGGTGAAGACCCAGCCGCGCATCCATTCCGACACGCCCCAGGCGACGGGCAGCACCAGCAGCACGAAGCTGGACACGGGCAGCGACCATTTGCGGCGCAGCCAGCTGGACACGCCGCCGGCAAAGGCGCCGAAGAGGCCCATGTACAGGCCGAGCACGGCGATGGCGATCGCGCCAAGAATAGCGGGCAGGCCGCCGAAGCGGGTGATGGCGATGTACAGCCAGTGCATGCCGGCCACCGACCAGCCGAAGCCGAAGGCCCAGCCGAGCCAGGCGCCGCGGCGGCTTGATGTGCCCATGCCGACCTGGTAGAAGAACCAGGCGAGGGCCAGGAACTGCACCGGCCACCAGCCGAAGGGCTCGAAGGACAGCAGGGAGGTGCTGCCCGCGAGCGCCATCAGTACCAGGGCCTTCGGGGAAGGCCTGGTGCCGCGCAGTGCCGGGTCAGGAGTCGTTACGGGCTGGGTACGGCGGCGCAGCATCAGTCGTGGTTGTCGTCGCGGTCCGGCAGCTTTTCGACCAGCAGCACGTGAATCTGACGCGCGTCGGCGCGCAGCACTTCGAAGCGCAGGTTCTCGAGGTCGAACACTTCACCCTTGTGCGGCATGCGGCCGAGGTGGCTGGCCACCAGGCCGCCGATGGTGTCGGCGTCGTCTTCGGACAGGTCGGCGCCGACCTCTTCGTTGAACTGCTCGATCTCGGTCAGCGCCTTGACGCGCCAGCGCGGGCCCAGCTGGCCCTCCTTGATCGACAGGATGTTGTCTTCGTCCTCGTCGACGTCGTACTCGTCGTCGATGTCGCCGACGATCTGCTCGAGCACGTCCTCGATGGTGATCAGGCCGGCCACGCCGCTGTACTCGTCGACGACGATGGCCATGTGGTTATGGTTGGCGCGGAAGTCGCGCAGCAGCACGTTCAGGCGCTTCGATTCCGGGATGAAGATCGCCGGGCGCAGCATCTTGCGCACGTCGAAGGAGTCCTCGGCGTAGTAGCGCAGCAGGTCCTTGGCCAGCAGGATGCCGACCACCTTGTCGCGCTCGCCCTCGATGGCGGGGAAGCGCGAGTGCTGGGTTTCGAGCACGATCGGCAGCCACTGCTCGATCGGGTCGGTAATGTCGATCACGTCCATTTGCGAACGCGGCACCATGATGTCGCGCACCGACAGGTCGGAGACCTGGAACACGCCCTCGATCATCGAGAGTGCGTCGGCGTCGATCAGGTTGCGCTCGTGGGCTTCGTGCAGGACTTCGAGGAGTTCCGCGCGGTTTTCAGGCTCGGGGGAGATGAGTGCGGTCAGCCGTTCGAACAGCGACCGGTGGGGTTTGGCGTCCGATCGGACGTCACTGGGATACTCGGGCATAGTTGGCGTGAAGCCGTTGTTACGATGGGGTATAGGATACACCAAAAGGGGCGATGGCCCACAATGCACGCCGATCACGGCATGTTGACGTACGGAAAGGGCGGGATCGCGCCCGCCCCCGTGTTTCAGTCGGCGTACGGATCCGGGTAGCCGAGCACTTCCATGATGTCGCTCTCGAACTGCTCCATCTCCTCGGCTTCCTCGTCGTGTTCGTGGTCGTAGCCCTGGGCGTGCAGCACGCCGTGCACCACCAGGTGGGCCGCGTGCTCCTCGACGGTTTTACCCTGTTCCTCGGCTTCGCGCTGCAGGACGTCGGTGCACAGGATGATGTCGGCCTGGGTCGGGTCGTCCTCGCCCAGTTCCTCGCCTTCGTTGTAGGCGAAGGTCAGCACGTTGGTGGCGTAGTCCTTGCCGCGGTACTGGCGGTTGAGCGACTGCCCTTCATCAAGATCGACGAAGCGGATCGCCAGTTCGGCCGGACCGAGCAGCGCCGCTTCCACCCAGCGCTGCAGCATGTCCTGCGTGATCTCCTGTTCCAGGCGGGTGTCGGCGTACTGGACGTCGAGATCGAGCTTATGTTTTTTTTCTTGCATTTTTCACAGGTAGCGGTTTGGGGAGGGCGGCCAGTTCCTCGATCGAGGAATTCTTTTCGTAGGCGTCGATGATACGCGCCACCACCGGGTGGCGCACCACGTCTTCGCTGGCGAAATGGGTGAAGGCGATGCCGCGCACGTTCTTCAGCACGTGGATCGCGTCCACCAGGCCCGAGCGCTGGGACTTGTGCAGGTCGACCTGGGTCACGTCGCCGGTGATCACGGCCTTGCTGCCGAAGCCGATGCGGGTCAGGAACATCTTCATCTGCTCGACGGTCGTGTTCTGGGCTTCGTCCAGGATCACGAAGGCGTGGTTCAAGGTGCGCCCGCGCATGTAGGCCAGCGGGGCGATCTCGATCACCTGCTTCTCGAACAGCTTCTGGGTGCGATCAAAACCGAGCAGGTCGTACAGCGCGTCGTACAGCGGGCGCAGGTAGGGATCGACCTTCTGGCTCAGGTCGCCAGGCAGGAAGCCGAGACGCTCGCCCGCTTCCACCGCCGGACGGGTCAGGATGATGCGCTTGACCGCGTCGCGCTCCAGCGCGTCGACCGCGCAGGCCACCGCGAGGTAGGTCTTGCCGGTGCCGGCCGGGCCGACGCCGAAGCTGATGTCGTGTTCGAGCACGGACTTCAGGTACTGGATCTGGTGCGGGGTGCGCCCGCGCAGGTCGCTGCGGCGGGTCTTCAGGGTAGGGCTGACCAGTTCGGACGCCTCGGTGCTGTCCGCATCGATGTCGCCGTCCTTGACTTCCTTCTCCGCGGGCGCCGGCGCCTCCGCCTCAGGCGGGCTGCGCGGCTTCAGGCCGGAACGCTGCTCGACCAGGGCCAGCTGCACTTCCTCGATCGGTACGACCTTGTTGGCCACGGCGTAGAAGCGCTCGAGCAGTTCGACCGCGCGCTCGGCATTGCTGCCGCTGACGATGAATTTTTCGCCGCGCCGGAAGACGGTGACGTCAAGCGCGGCCGAGATCTGGCGCAGGTTCTCGTCGAGTGGGCCGCACAGGTGGGCAAGCCGCGTGTTGTCGAGCGGATCGGGGATGAAATAGGAAGGCTGTTGTGGTGTGTTTTTCAACTGGCTTTGGCAATCGTGTCTAGGTTGGCGACGAGTTCGCCGCGCAGGAAGTAATCATGGCTCGCACTGATACGCACGTCGACGAGCTGGCCGATCAGGCTGGCGCCGGCGTCGGCGATGAAGTTGACCACGCGGTTGTTTTCGGTACGGCCCTGCAGCTGCTCCGGATATCGCTTCGAGGGACCCTCGACCAGGACGCGCTGCACGCTACCGACCATTGCTGCACTATATTTGCGCGTATTCGCGTCAATCAAGGCCTGCAGACGCTGCAATCGCGCGAGTTTCACTTCGTGCGGCGTATCGTCCTCGAGATTGGCGGCCGGGGTGCCCGGACGCTTGCTGAAGATGAAGCTGAAACTGTTGTCGAAACCGACGTCCTCGACCAGTTTCATCATGGCCTCGAAGTCGGCATCGGTTTCGCCCGGGAAGCCGACGATGAAGTCGGACGAGAACACCATCTCCGGGCGCACCGCCCGGATGCGGCGGATGATCGACTTGTATTCCAGGGCGGTGTAGCCGCGCTTCATGGCGCCGAGGATGCGGTCGGAGCCGTGCTGCACCGGCAGGTAGATCTGGTTCACCAGCTGCGGGATGCGCGCGTAGGCGTCGATCAGGCGCTGGGTGAATTCCTTCGGATGGCTGGTGACGTAGCGCAGGCGCTCCACGCCCGGGATGTCGGCAATATATTCCAGCAGCAGGGCGAAGTCGGCGACCTCGCCGTTCTCCATTGCCCCACGGTAAGCGTTCACGTTCTGGCCCAGCAGCATGATTTCACGCACGCCCTGAGCGGCCAGGCCGGCGCACTCGGTCAGCACGTCGCCAAAGGGGCGCGAGACTTCCTCGCCGCGGGTGTAGGGCACCACGCAATAGCTGCAGTACTTGCTGCAGCCTTCCATGATCGACACGTAGGCCACCGGGCCTTCCACCTTGGCCGGCGGCAGGTGGTCGAACTTTTCGATTTCCGGGAAGCTGATATCGACCTGGGTCGCGCCGCTGCTGCGCCGTTCGCGGATCAGCTGGGGCAGGCGGTGCAGGGTTTGCGGACCGAAGACGACGTCGACGTGCGGCGCGCGCTTGACGATGGCAGCCCCTTCCTGCGACGCCACGCAGCCGCCCACGCCGATCACCAGTTCGGGCTTGTCGCGCTTGAGCGCCTTGAATCGGCCCAGGTCGGAGAACACTTTTTCTTGCGCTTTTTCACGGATCGAGCAGGTGTTCAGCAGGATGACGTCGGCGTCTTCGGGCGAGTCGGTACGGACCAGCCCGTCGGACGCGCTGAGGACGTCCGCCATCTTGTCCGAATCGTATTCGTTCATCTGGCAGCCGAAGGTCTTGATGAATACTTTTTTCTGCATGAAGTGCTGTATGGAAAGGGGAGAGCGGGTGCTTGGGAAGAACAGAGGGCCAGTTTACCGTAAATCCCGTTTCGGCCCCGCAAAGGACATCTTGCCGCCCATTTTTGGTGCCGGCCGGAACGAAGCGTTTCTTAACCTAAAGTAATTGCAAGCTTGCTCAGATTGTTAAATATAGGATGGCTACCGGATCGTCTCCATCCATTAAAAATTGTCATGTGGAACTCAAGATTTTCCTCTTGTAAATCAAGAGCTTTGGGCTAACTTCTAATCAGGAAAATTTATTAAAGAAATCTCTTGCGTGCGCCACAAATAATCCCCATGTGCTGAAATGCCTATGTGACAAGCTTTCCGCACGATAGCTTGATTTCTGACAATGAGTCACATGCGCGGCTCGGATGTACTGTCGATGTATGAGGCTGATAATTTGTTTGAAAGACAAGTGCGCATGCGGAGGGGGTACGCGGGGGCATGCAGTCCGGTACGCGTCTTAAGGGGTTCTTCAGGCTGAGCCTGTTTAATTTCCTAAAGGTAGTCCGGGAACTTAAGTTGACGAAATGTAGTCTTTAACAAAAGTTCGTGAAGGAACTATTTTAACCAAACTGAAGAGGTAAACATCATGGCACAACAACATCATGCTCTGTCTTCGCAAGAAAGCTACAATCCGAACCACCTGCTCGACATCCTGCTCGGCAAGATGCAACTGAAGAACGATGCTGCGCTGTCGCGCATGCTCGAGGTGGCCCCGCCAGTGATCAGCAAGATTCGCCACCACCGCCTGCCGGTCGGCGCTTCGCTGCTGATCCGCATGCACGAAGTGACCGGCATGAGTATCCGCGACCTGCGCGACCTGATGGGCGATCGCCGCACCAAGTACCGCCTGTCGGACGCACAAGGCCGCCCGAAGCCAGAAGAGAAGGCAGCTCAGGCAGCCGCAGCCGCAGCACAGCAGCAACAGCAGCAAACGCAACAGCAGGGTAACGAAGCCAATCCGTCGACCGGCAATTATGCCCACTGATGCCGTGGGCATGACGGCCGCGACTGTCATGCCTTCGGTGCCAGCGGGCTGCGGCACGGCGCCCTGAGCGCCTGCCGCGCCGGCTCGACCGGCTTTCCATCATGCGCCTCGCTGCGCATTTTGGCGTTCCTTGCATCCCATCAGGCCATCAGGATGGCCGACATCTCCTCGTACTGCAGCTCCGTCTCGTGGAAGACCTGCAGCCACGCTTCTTCCGTCAGCCCCAGCGCCGTCCAGGCCACCGACGACACCCGCGGCGCCAGCTCGTCCGGATTGCCGGCCAGGTCCAGCGCATGCACGACGCCGCTCGCCACGTGCACGATGGTCGCCAGGAAACCGGCGCCCGCCGCTTCCGGCGTGTGGTGATAAGCGATCGCCTGGCGCATGGTGTCGGAAAAATTCCAGTGGGCGGCCAGGGCCACCCCGGCATCGACGTGGTCGAGGCCCAGCAGGGTGCGTTCGGCGTCGATCAGCTCGCCGTCATTCTTGTCGCGCAGCGACAGCACCGCCTGGTAGCGCTCCGGGAAGCGCGCCACCAGCACCAGGCGCCCGATGTCGTGCAGCAGGCCGGCGGTGAAGGCGTAGTCGGCGTTGAAGCGCACCCGGCGCGCCAGCGCGCGGGCGCAGGCGGCGGTCGCGATCGAATGGCGCCAGAAGGCCTTGTCGTTGAAGCCCGGGCAGCGGCCGGCCGGGAAGCATCCGGTCAGCGCGGCCGTGGTGATCAGGTTGCGCGTGGCCTGGAAGCCGAGGAAGGTCATGGCCTGCTGGATGGTGGTCGCCTTTACCTGCAATCCGTAGGCGGAAGAATTGGCCAGGCGCAGGGTCTTGGCGGTCAGCGCCGGGTCGTTCGCCACCTTCCTGGCCAGCACGCCGATGTCGATGTCTTCCTGCTCGATGCTGCCGAGCAGTTCCATGACGACGGCCGGCAACGAGGGCAGGTCGTCGACGCCGCCGAGGATGTCGGCGCTGTCGAGCTTGCTCGTGTCCGGGACGTTCATGGCGCCACCTCGCGGCGCAGGCGGTAATCCTCGACGTAGCGGCGCAGCAGGCCGGTGGCCCAATCGCCGTGGTCGTCGCGGTCGTTGTGGCGGAACACATGATCGACCCTAGCCTGGATCGCTGCCGGATCCGGCGCGCTCACCGGCGCCGCGCGCACGATCGGCGCCGCGGCGATGCCGTGCCGGGCCAGCGACCCGATGGTCGCCTCATTCAGCGCCATGCCTTCGGCCAGCAGCACGTTCCCGTGCGCGTCGAGCAGCGCATCGGCGAGCACCATGCCTGGATACAGGTGCGCCAGCGCTACCAGTTCGTAGCTATCGCTCATGTTCTTTCCTCTTATTTCCTTCTTTCAATGAGCGCTCGATCTTAACACCCGCTTCCTTGGCCGGTACGCGCTGGCGCAGGAACTGTGGCGTTCGTGCAGCGGACGCGACAAATGTTGTACGCTTGCAATTCGCGACCTCCATCGCCTCATCACAAGGACACCATGAAACTGTATGTCAGCCCCGGCGCCTGCTCCCTTGCGCCGCACATTGCCCTGACCGCCGCCGGCCTGCCGTTCTCGATCGAACGCGTCAGCCTGAAAACCAAGGCCATCGCCAGCGGCGGCGACTTCCGCGAGATCAACCCCAAGGGTTCGGTGCCGGCCCTGCTGCTGGACGACGGCAAGGTGCTGACCGAAGCCGCGGTGCTGCTGCAATACATCGCCGACCAGGCACCGGGCGCGCAGCTAATCCCGGCGCACGGCAGTTTCGAGCGCTACCAGGTGCTGGAATGGCTGAACTACACCGCCATGGAACTGCACAAGCGCTTCACGCCGATCTTCACTCCGGGCGTGACCGAGGAAGGCCGCAACGCCGCCTGGGCCGCGCTGGCGCGTCCGTTGGGCTATGTGGCCGGCAAGCTGGAAGGTGGCGAGTTCCTTACCGGCAGCGGTTTTACCATTGCCGACGCCTATCTGTTTACCGTGCTGAACTGGGCCCAGTTCGCCAAGTTCAGCCTGGACGACTGGCCGGCGCTGCAGGCCTACCAGGCGCGCGTCGGCGCCATCCCCTTCGTGCAGGAAGCGCTGCGCGCCGAAGGCCTGGCCTGACACAGGCCGTGTAAAGATTGCGCCACGCCCACAACGCCTCAGCTAGGATCTCCGCCATGAACAGCCAATGCTACGTCGCATTTTTGCGAGGAATCAATGTTGGACGCGCCAAGCGGATCGCGATGGCGGACCTGCGCGCGCTGGTCGAGAGCCTCGGCTATACGGGCGTGCGCACCCTGCTCAACAGCGGCAACGTGGTGTTCCGCGCCGCCGGCTCCACGGCCCAGGAAGCCGCCGCGGCGATCGAGGAAGCGCTGGTGCTCAAGCTGGGCGTGGCGGCGCGCGTGTTCGTGCTCGCGCACGAGGAGCTGTCCGCCGTCATGGCCGCCAACCCGCTGGTGGAGGTGGCGAGCGACTATTCGCGCCTCTACGTGTTCCTGCTGGGCGACGCGGCGCAGCGCGACAAGCTGGCCGCGCTCGACGGTCGGGACTGGGGCGGCGAACGCCTGGAGGTGGGCGACAGCGCGGTCTATGTCTGGTGTCCGGAAGGGATGCTGGATAGCGCAGCGGCTACGGCGCTTGGGAAACTTCTTGGAGATGGGACCACGTCCCGCAACTGGAATTCGCTGGTAAAGCTGCAGGCCCTGTGCGCCGCGACCTGAGGGTCTGCCGGCACGGCCGGGCAGGGCGCCCGGCCTTACTACTACATCACTTGAACTTTTCGCTGCTGTCGCGACCCGCCTTGTAGCCGATCAGGATCAGGCCCAGCAGCATCATCGCGAAGACTTCCGGTTCCGGCAATTCCGACATGTTCGCCGGTGGAAGTACGACGTCCTGGCGCTGGGTGACGGACAGGCTGCGCACCGGCGCCTGCACGCGTACTGCGGCCTGGCTGCTGGTGGCGAGATCGATTACGGCGGCTTGGGCGGGACTGCCGAGGCATATTGCCGCAGCCGCTGCCAGTGCATATCTTTTCATGGCCATTCCTCTTGCTGTTGCTCTTGCCGAGACTTGCATCGGGCCCATGCGCGCACATATAAGAATGGTCGCGTTAGGGCACCTGATGGATTCAGCATATCAAAACCGAACGAATTGCCGCGTTCAATTGAAACTGCTGAGTTGCTTAAAGAAGTCATCAGGATACTGGCAGATCGGATCATGTTGCGATCAATCAAAGAATCTTTCAGTGTCGCGAATTAACCTCGTCCGTCCCTGACATTATTGCAAGTTGATGCCAGCTTTGCCATGCCGTTTTGACAAAAACTCGAAATAATTTAAATGTTCGATAATCTTTCCTAATAATCTGCCAATAAATTCCATTATTCATTTATCTACTATCGTCGCGATCGTCATTTTTTTCGACGCACGGTATACACCTCGGTTTTTTTTGAGGGTATAGTCTCCTTATCCCATTGCCTTCGGGCATCAAAACAATACCAAACGCACACGTTTGGACACTGAGCGGCCGCCACGCGCCGCAAGCCGATCCCGCGAGACCACGACGGTACGGCAACCCAGAAGTAGCGCTGTCCGACTCAAACTTAGCAAGAGATCAAACGATGCCTAATTTCGCCCAACTCCAAGTTGCTTTCAAGAACGCGTTCAAGAGTATCTACGTGCGCATCGCCCTGGCGGCGCTGCTGGGCGTGATCGCGGCTGTGGCAATCTGGAAGTCGAATGTGCCCCAGGAGATGAATCCGGTCGTGCATTCGCAGAATATCGCCGAGATCACCGACCTGGCTGCCAATAAAGACCGCCTGGAATACCTGGTGATCGCCAAGCCGCTGTCCGAATCGCCGCGCTATGTCTACAAGTACAAGGGCGCCGACGCCCTGCACGTGGTCAAGGTGCCGAGCACCTCGCACCTGTCGCTCGAGCGCGAAGTGCTGCTGAAGAACGCGATTCCCTATTCGATCGCCCAGGACGAATTCCTGGCCACTCACAAGGCCGTGATGGACGAAGGCGAGAGCTTCCTCGACAAGACCGGCACCTTCTTCAAGAACCATGGCCTGAACATCGCCGTCGTGCTGCTGGTGCTCTACCTGCTGAAGTTCGGCGTCCCGGGCATGGGCGCGAGCGCCTCGGTCATTACCCCGGACAAGCTCAAGGGCAGCATGGACGACCTGATCGGCATGGAAGACATCAAGCAGGAAGTCCTGCACCTGGAAGACATGATCCGCAACCGCGATGAATACCAGTCGCACAACATCGACAAGCCGTTCAACGTAATGCTGACCGGCCCCGCCGGTACCGGCAAGACCAAGCTGGTCGGCTACCTGGCCAAGCGCCTGGACATGCCGCTGATCTCGGCCTCGGGTTCGGCCCTGGAATCGGGCTACGTCGGCGGCGGTTCGAAAGCGCTGAACGCGCTGTACAAGAAGGCCTGCGCCAAGGGCAAGTGCATCATCTTCCTGGATGAAGCCCAGAGCCTGTTCATGCCGCGCGGCCGCAGCGAAAAGAAGTGGGAAGACGACACCGCCAACACCCTGCTGGGCCTGCTGGACGGCGTGAAGAGCGACAAGGGCCAGGGCGTGATCTGGGTGGTCGCATCGAACTTCGACGACTCGAACACCGAGATGGACGAAGCGATGCTGCGCCGCTTCTCGGTCAAGATCAACTTCCGCCTGCCGAACAAGGGCGAGCGCAAGGAACTGCTGCGCAGCTTCCTGTCGCGTAAAAAAGATGGCCTGGTGGACTGGAACGACACCAACCTGGACCAGGTGGCGGAAATCACCCAGAACCTGAGCCCGGCGCTGCTGGAAACCGTGGTCGAACGTGCGTCGATGCTGTCGATCCAGGAAAAGGCGATCATCAACACCAACCTGCTGTTCCGTGCCTACGAGCGCGCCACCATCGGCCTGACCGACCGCGCGACCACGGCCGAGAAGACCAAGCAACGCGAGCGCATCGCCCTGCACGAACTGGGTCACTTCTTCATGCAGATCGACCCTTACCTGCGCGCCGGCATGAGCCTGGCCGAAGTGAAGGAAAAGTCGCACCTGCTGAAGATCAGCACCGAAGCCGTGTCGAAGATCGGCGCCCTGGGCTACGTGCTGCAGTCGGGTGAAGACATGTCGCTACGCACCCTGGAAGAGCTGGAGCGCGACGTGGTCGGCCTGTACGGCGGCGTGGCGGCGGAAGAGCTGTTCTACGGCCCGCGCGGCATCTCGGTGGGCAGCCAGAACGACATCGAGAAGATCACCAAGATGCTGAACCTGATGGTCGGCCGCCTGTCGATGTATTCGCGCTCGAAGCTGGACTACTCGCAGCTGCAGAAGGACATGGGCGGCGAGCACACCCTGCGCCTGGTGGAAGAGAAAGCGGACGAACTGTACAGCTACACCCTGAACGCGATCCGCGACTACAAGCTGGTGATCGAATCGCTGAAGGACACCCTGATGGACGAGTACGTGCTGTCGAAGGATGCGGTGTTCGATCTGCTGGAAGAGCGCAGCGAGCTGATCCACTCGCAGCTGCATGGCCGCCACGCCAACCTCAAGCTGTGCGTGGAAGAGGTTGCCGCTTAATTACTGACGATTTTCCTTGCTGTTCTTTAACCCGCCGTGCGCAAGCCGGCGGGTTTTTTTATGTTCAGTGCGCCGCCGCGTGCTCCTTCAGCGTGTCCACCACATGCCGCGTCATGCTCGAGGCCAGTTCCTGCTCGCCGACGAAGACCTTGCCGCCGGTATCCTCGCGCAGCAGCGCCGCTTCGCCCTCGTTGTGGCTGCGCACGACCACCTTGACCGCGGGATTGAGCATGCGCGCGATCTCCACCATGCGCCGCACGTGGAAGGTGTCCGGGGTCGCGATTACTAAGAGCGCCGCATGCGTGATGTGGGCCTGGATCAGCACCGCCGGTTCGGCGGCATTGCCGGCCACCGCCGGAACGCCGCGCGCACGCAGCTGCTCGACCACTTCGCGGTTCTGTTCCGCCACCACGAAGTGCACGCCGCGCGCGGTCAGGTCGTCGGCGATGCGGCGGCCCACGCGGCCGAAGCCGACCAGCACCACCTGGCCGCTGAGTTTTTCATGCGCCGTTTCCATCGGCAGCTCGGCCAGCGGATCGGCCGGGCGCTCCAGTTTGCGCGCCAGTTCCGGCTTCGATTTCAGCCACTTTTCCAGCGGCGCGCCGAGGCTGAACATCAGCGGATTGACGGCGATCGAGATGATGGCGCCGGCCAGGATCAGGTTCTGGCCCAGGGCAGGGAGCAGTTCGAGCTGCATGCCCAGCGCCACCAGGATGAAGGAGAACTCGCCGATCTGGGCCAGACTCGCCGACACCGTGATCGCGGTATTGATCGGGTAGCGCAGCGCAATCACCAGCACGAAGGCCGCCAGCGATTTGCCGAACAGGATGATGGCCACCACCGCCAGTACCTGCAGCGGATAGTCGACCACGACCATCGGATCGAACAGCATGCCGACCGAGACGAAGAACAGCACCGAGAACGCGTCGCGCAGCGGCAGCGACTCTTCGGCGGCGCGGTGGCTCAGCTCCGATTCGCGCAGCACCATGCCGGCGAAGAAGGCGCCCAGCGCGAACGAGACGCCGAACAGGTGCGAGGACGCGTAGGCGATGCCGACCGCCGCCGCGATCACGGACAGCGTGAACAGTTCGCGCGAATTGGTCTTGGCGACGCGCCACAGGAACCAGGGGAACACTTTACGGCCGACGATCAGCATGAAGGCCACGAACGCGCCCACCTGCAGCAGGGTCTTGCCCAACGCCGGCCACAGCTCGGCGCCGGCGTCGCCCTTGCCGCCCAACGGGCCCGCAAGCGCCGGCAGCATCACCAGCACCAGCACCATCACCAGGTCTTCGACCACCAGCCAGCCCACCGCGATGCGGCCGTTCAGGGAATCGAGCACGCCGCGCGCTTCCAGGGCGCGCAGCAGCACCACGGTGCTGGCCACCGACAGCGCCAGGCCGAACACCAGGCCGGCGCCCAGGCCCCAGCCCCACCAATGCGCCAGCCCCATGCCCATCAGGGTCGCCACCGTAATCTGCAGCAGCGCGCCGGGCAGGGCGATCTTCTTCACGTCGAGCAGGTCGCCCAGCGAGAAGTGCAGGCCGACACCGAACATCAGCAGCATCACACCGATTTCCGCCAATTGGGAAGCCAGCTGCACGTCGGCGACGAATCCCGGGGTGGCGGGGCCGATCAGGACGCCGGCGGCGAGGTAGCCGACCAGCGCGGGCAGTTTCAGGCGTATGGCGAGCATGCCGAACAGGAGGCCGAAGCCGAGTGCGGCAGCAATGGTGGTGATCAGGCTGAGTTCATGGTGCATCCGTGCGGCCTCCGTGGCAGGTTGATAAGCCTTTGAGTATAAAGTACGGAGGCCTGCTCGACGGTATTTTTATTACCGACTTTGCGGTAATTAACAGCAAATCACGGCACGGTCGCGAGCGATAGCAGCACGTTGTGCAAGGATGCGCGCACGCTCGCGTATTGCTCCGGACGCGCGTGGCGGTCCAGGCGGAACAGCATCAGGCCCTGGATCTGGGCCACGATCAGTACCGCACGCTCCATGCAGCGTTCGTCGTCGATGGCCGGATTCAGGCCGCGGATCAGGCCATACACGGCGCGGCGTTCGCGCCCGATCATCTTGCCCATCAGGTTGGAAGCGAAGGGATGGCGCGAGGCCAGCGCCCAGATCTCGAAGAAGATCGCGTGCGTGACCGGATCGGTGATCTCGTCGAGGAACATGTCGACAGTGCTGAGGAAGCGCTCGATCTGCGGCCGGCCGGCCATCGTCACCGCGATGCGGTCGATCTTGGCCTGGGACTCGTCCATGGTAGTGAGAAGCAGGGCTTCCAGCAGCTGCTCCTTGCTGGCGTAGTAGTGCTGCACGTTCGACAGGCTCATCCCGACGTCCTGGGCCACGCGCCGCATCGACAGCCCGGCATAGCCTTCGCTGGCGAGCAGCGCGCGCGCCGCCAGCAGGATGTCGCGCGCCCGCCCCAGCCCTTTTTCGGTGGTGGTCGAGGCTTTGTTGCGCAGGGTGGTGTCGAGCATGTGGGACATGGCGCGATTATCGCAGAGGGATACAAAAAATAGTACGCCTGACCTATAATTGACCAGTAGTAGGTCGCGCGACCTAATTAAAAAGAACGGAGACAGCATGAGCAAGGTGTACGTCAGCGGCGTCGGGATGATCCCCTTCGCCAAGCCGGGCGCGAGCAGCCCTTATCACGAGATGGGCGCCCAGGCCGCCCGCGCCGCCCTGCAGGATGCCGGCGTCGCCTACGACCTGGTCGAGCAGGCCTACGCCGGCTACGTCTACGGCGACTCCACCAGCGGCCAGAAGGCGCTGTACGCCGTTGGCATGACCGGCATCCCGATCGTCAACGTCAACAACAACTGCTCGACCGGCTCGACCGCGCTGTTCCTGGGCCGCCAGGCGATCGCCAGCGGCGCCGCCGAGTGCGTGCTGGTGCTCGGCTTCGAGCAGATGAGCCCCGGCGCGCTCGGCTCCGTCTTCACCGACCGCCCGACGCCCTTCGACGCCTTCGACGCCGTCACCGACCGCCTGGTCGGCAAGCCCGAGATCCCGCTGGCGCTGCGCTATTTCGGCGGCGCCGGGCTGGCGCACATGGAGAAATACGGCACGCCGCTGGCGGCCTTTGCCCGCATCCGCGCCAAGGCCAGCCGCCACGCCGTGAACAACCCGCTGGCGCTGTTCCGCAAAGAGGTCACGATGCAGGACGTGCTCGAGGCGCCCGAAATCTGGCCGGGCGTGATGACGCGTCTGATGGCCTGCCCGCCGACCTGCGGCGCGGCAGCGGCCCTCTTGGTGTCGGAAGCCTTCGCAGCAAAGCACGGCCTGCGCCGCGACGTCCACATCGCCGCCCAGGCCATGACCACCGACACCGCGGCGACGTTCGAGGCCGGCGACATGATGCGCCTGGTCGGCTACGACATGAGCCGCGCCGCCGCGCAGAAGGTCTATGAGCAGTCCGGCCTCGGCCCGGAAGACCTCGACGTGGTCGAGCTGCACGACTGCTTCGCGCACAATGAACTGATCACCTACGAAGCCCTGGGCCTGTGCCCGGAAGGCGGCGCCGACAAGTTCATCGTCGAGGGCGACAACACCTATGGCGGCCGGGTCGTCACCAACCCGTCCGGCGGGCTGCTCTCGAAAGGCCATCCGCTGGGCGCCACCGGCCTGGCCCAGTGCTACGAACTGACCCACCAGCTGCGCGGCAGTGCCGAGGCGCGCCAGGTCGAGGGCGCGCGCGTCGCCCTGCAGCACAACCTGGGCCTGGGCGGCGCCTGCGTCGTCACCATGTACCGCAACGGCTGAGGGCAGACACATGGACTTGATGACGTCCCCCTGGATGAACGAGGAACTGGCCGCGTTTCGCGACGCCGTGCGCCGCTTCGTGGCGGGTGAGATCACGCCGCACCAGGAAGCCTGGCGCAAGCAGCAGCACGTCGACCGCGCACTCTGGCACAAGGCCGGCGAAATGGGCCTGCTGCTGGCCGACATCCCGGAAGATTACGGCGGCGCCGGCGGCAGCTTCGCCCACATGGCGGTGGTGTTCGAAGAACTGTCCTACGGCGGCGACACCGCCTTCGGCATCCACGTCCACGCCATCGTCGCGCACTACCTGCTGAACCAGGGCACCGAGGAGCAGAAGCGCAGATACCTGCCCAAGCTCGCCAGCGGCGAGATGATCGCGGCCATCGCCATGAGCGAACCGGGCGCCGGCTCCGACCTGAAGGGTATCCGCACGACAGCCGTGCGCGGCGCGGACGGCTACCGCGTGAGCGGCTCCAAGACCTTCATCTCGAACGGCTACATGGCCGACCTGATCCTGGTGGTGGCCAAGACCGATCCGGCAGCGGGCGCCAAGGGCGTCTCGCTGCTGCTGCTGGAGACCAAGGACAATCCGGGCTTTCGCGTCGGCCGCATCCTGGAGAAAGTGGGCCAGAAGGGCCAGGACACCTGCGAGCTGTTCTTCGACGAGGCCCATGTGCCGCTCGAGAACGTGCTGGGCGGCCAGGAGGGCCGGGGCTTTGCCCAGCTAATGACCGAGCTGCCCTACGAACGCACCATCCTGGGCGTGTGCGGCGTGGCCGCGATCGAGCGCGCCTTGCAGCTCACCATCGAGCACACGCGCGAGCGCAAGGCCTTCGGCCAGGCCCTCATCGAGATGCAGAACACCCGCTTCGTGCTGGCCGAAATCAAGACCGAGGCCACGGTGGCGCGCATCTTCATCGACCGCTGCATCGAGGAGATGCTGGCAGGGCGCATGGACACGGTGCGCGCCTCGATGGCCAAGTACTGGATCTCGGACCTGCAGTGCAAGGTGGTGGACCAGTGCCTGCAGCTGTTCGGCGGCTACGGCTACATGCTGGAATACCCGATCGCCCAGATGTACGTCGACGCGCGCGTGCAGCGCATCTACGGCGGCGCCAACGAGATCATGAAAGAGATCATTGCCCGTTCGCTCTAATAAGAATAGAGGAGAGACCGAGATGGCAGGACCATTGTCAGGAGTACGGGTCGTCGAGATGGTCGGCATCGGGCCTTGTCCCTTCGCCGCGATGATGCTCGCCGACATGGGCGCGGAAGTGATCCGCATCGACCGCAAGGCCAAGCCGGGCGAGGACAATCCTTACCCGATGCTCGGCACGCGCCACGACGTGATGGCGCGCGGGCGCCGCTCGCTGGCGCTCGACCTGAAGAAACCGGCCGGGCGGGGGACCGCGCTGCGCCTGATCGAACAGGCCGACGTGCTGCTGGAAGGCTTCCGCCCCGGCGTGATGGAGCGCCTCGGCCTGGGGCCGGACGCCTGCCTGGAGCGCAACCCGAAGCTGGTCTATGGCCGCGTCACCGGCTGGGGCCAGACCGGACCGCTGGCGCAGGCGGCGGGACACGACATCAACTACGTCGCCCTGTCCGGCATGCTGTACTCGATGGGCCGCGCCGACAGTCCGCCGCCACCGCCGCTGAACCTGGTGGGCGACTTCGGCGCCGGCGGCATGATGCTGGCCTTCGGCGCCGTCTGCGCGGTGCTGGAAGCGCGCAAGTCGGGCAAGGGCCAGGTGGTCGACACCGCCATGACGGAAGGCGCGGCGCTGCTCGGCTCGATGATGTACGGCCTGCGCGCGTTCGGTGCCTGGAGCGGCCAGCGCGAAGGCAACCTGCTCGATGGCGGCGCGCCCTTCTACGACACCTACGCCTGCCAGGACGGCAAGTTCATCTCGATCGGCGCCATCGAGCCGCAGTTCTTCGCCACCCTGCTCAAGCTGACGGGGCAGGACGATCCCTTGTTCACCAAGCGCTGGAACAAGTCGCACTGGCCCGAGCTAAAGGAGCGCTTCGCCGCGCTGTTCGCCACCCGCACGCGCGACGACTGGTGCCGCCTGCTGGAAGGCACCGAGGTCTGCTTCGCACCGGTGCTCGACCTGGAGGAAGCGCCGCGCCATCCGCACAATGCGGCGCGCCATGCCTTCGTCGACATCGACGGCGTGACCCAGCCCGCGCCCGCGCCGCGCTTTTCCCGCACGGCGCCGCCCACGCCCGCGGCGCCCGCCAGCGCTGGGGAGCACAGCGACGCCATTCTGGCCGATTGGGGCTTTACCCAGCAGTCAATCGAAGCGCTGAGAAAAGGCGAAGTCATTTAGCATTGTAGGGTGGGCGGGGTCAGTGAGGACAATGGCCTCACTGACGAACGCCCACGCGGTCAACCAGCAGCAAGATCATCGGGCTGCGTAATGCATCGTTTGACTATCACCGCGTGGGCGGGAAACCCGCCCACCCTACGGAGCCTATGACGAAGGAAGCCGAACTGCGGCGATCGAAACTGCTCGCGCTCGCGTTTTTCGCGGGCGCGGCTTCGCTGTTCGTGCTGACCCTGTTCCTGCCGCAGAACTGGTGGACCGGCCTGCTGCGCGCCTTTTCCGAAGCCGCCATGGTCGGGGCGCTGGCCGACTGGTTCGCCGTGGTGGCCCTGTTCCGGCGCGTGCCGATCCCGATCGTTTCGCGCCATACCGAGATCATCCCCAAGAACAAGGAGCGCATCGCCGACAACCTGGCGCGCTTCGTGCACGAGAAGTTCCTCGACACCGAATCCATCGTCCGCCTGATCCAGCGCCACGACCCGGTGCAGAAGGTGGCCGACTGGCTCATCAAGCCGGCCAATACCGAGCTGCTGGGACAGCACCTGGTGCGGGTCGGCGCCTGGATGCTCGACTTCATCGAGGACAGCGCGGTGCAGGGCTTCATCCGGCGCGCGGTGCATGCGATGGTGAACAGCGTCGACCTGTCGAAGTCGGCCGGCACCATCCTCGAGAGCCTGACGCGCGACGGGCGCCACCAGGAACTGCTCAACGAAGGCATCACCCAGCTGGCGCACCTGCTCGACAACCTGGAGACCCAGGCCACCATCTCGCAGGGCATCGTCGACTGGCTCAAGGAGGACTACGCCTTCATCGAGCGCATGTTGCCCTCGGAGCTTATCGGCCGCAAGGGCGCCGACCTGGCGGTGCGCCTCGCCTCGGGCATCCTCAACAAGGTGGCGGCCGACCCGCATCATCCGCTGCGCCAGCGCTTCGATGCCTTCACCCAGGACTTCATCGAGCGGCTCAAGGCCGATCCCTCCTTTGCGGCGAAGGCCGACGAGGTCAAGGCCTATTTGCTGGGCGACGAGACCCTCAACAGCTACCTGGCCACGCTGTGGGAGGAACTCAAAGGCTGGCTCAAAACGGATCTGCACAGCGAGGATTCGAACCTGCGCCGGCGCCTGGTGGCCACCGGGGCCTGGGTCGGCAAGGTGCTGGCCGAGGATCCGCAGCTGCGCGCCTCGCTGAGCGAGAACCTAGAATCGGCCGCGCGCGGCATCGCACCCGAATTCGCCGGCTTCCTGACCCGCCATATCGCCGACACGGTGAAGCAGTGGGACGATCGGGAGATGTCCGAGCAGATCGAACTCAACATCGGCAAGGACTTGCAGTACATTCGCATCAACGGCACCATCGTCGGTGGCCTCATCGGCGTAACCCTGTATCTGCTGTCGCAGGCGCCCGCGCTGTTTTGACCGATCGGTAAAAAATTGACTGGAGTCAGTATGGAACAACTCACACTGGATGCGTGGCTGGCGGCGAACCCGGAGGTCGAGCAGATTCCCGGGCGCGACCTGTTCATCATTGCGCGTTACCTGGTTCCGATCGACGCGACGCTGGCGCAGGGCTGCCTGGTGGCGGCCGGCATCCCTGCCGTGCTGGCTGACGCCCACCTGATGCAAGCTGACCTGCTGCTGGCGCCGGCGCTGGGCGGCGTGCGCATCCTGGTGCCGTCCGACTACCTGCAGCAGGCGGGCGAGGTGCTGGAAGGCCTGGCGCGCGGCGACTACGCGCTCGACGAATCGTTTACGGATGAGTAGAACGTCGTTTTGCGTGAGATACCGAACGTTACGTGGGCGGCCGGGAGCGTAGCCTGACGGTGTGAGCTAACACTATAGGAGAATCATCATGCCTCAAGGTGATAAGTCGTCCTACACGGACAAGCAGAAGCGCCAGGTCAAGCACATCGAGGAAGGCTACGAGAAGAAGGGCGTCGGCAAGAAGGAAGCCGAGCGGCGCGCCTGGGCCACCGAGAACAAGATCTCTGGTGGCGGCAAGAAGCATTGACACGCAGATTCTGCAAAAAAACGGCCCGGTTCGCGAGAACCGGGCCGTTTCCGTTGTGGTGGTGATAGGTGGACTTGAACCACCGACCCCAGCATTATGAGTGCTGTGCTCTAACCAGCTGAGCTATATCACCGAAAGGGCTAAAACAAAATGGCCTGACTGCGAGAGCCAAGCCATCCGTTTGGAATTCTGTGGTGGTGATAGGTGGACTTGAACCACCGACCCCAGCATTATGAGTGCTGTGCTCTAACCAACTGAGCTATATCACCGCAACGGCAGGCATTATCGGGGCCAGCGCGTCGCCTGTCAAGGCTGGACGCCGATCCGATGCGCAAAAATCTTGTGCCGATGTCATTTTTCCAACTGAGCCAGCCGCGTCACCAGCTCGCCCGTCGGGTCCGGACCGAGGCAGTCTATCACGATCCGCTCCGGCATCGCGCGCAGCCAGGTGATCTGGCGTTTGGCCAGCTGGCGCGTGGCGATGATGCCCAGTTCGCGCAGCTCGGCGCGGTCGATCTTGCCGTCCAGGTAGTCCCAGGTCTGGCGGTAGCCGACGCAGCGGATCGAGGGCAGGCTCGGGGACAGATCGCCACGGGCACGCAGGCGCGCCACTTCCGCCACCAGGCCCTCGTCGTCGCGCTCGCCCAGCATCTGGTCGAAGCGCAGCGCGATGCGTCGATGCAGTACCGCGCGGTCGGACGGTTCCAGTGCGAACGAGATCAGGTCGAAGGGCAGCTCGGGCTTTTCGCGTTTGCCCAGCAGTTCCGACATCGGCTTGCCGGTCAGCTGGATGATCTCGAGCGCGCGGTTGATGCGCTGGGCGTCGTTCGGTTTCAGGCGCTCGGCGGTGACCGGGTCGAGCGTCGCCAGCCGCGCATGCATGCCGGGCCAGCCGATCTGCGCGGCTTGCGCGTCGATCTGCGCGCGCACTGCGGGATCCGCGGTCGGCAGCTCGTCCAGGCTGTCGGTCAGCCCCTTGAAGTACATCATCGTGCCGCCCACCAGCAGCGGCAGTGCGCCGCGCTCGCTGATCTCGCCCACCAGGCGGATCGCATCCTCGCGGAACTGCATCACCGAATAGGCTTCCAACGGGTCGATGATGTCGATCAGGTGGTGCGGCACGCTCGCCAGTTCTTCCGCGCTCGGTTTCGCGGTGCCGATGTCCATGCCGCGGTAGATCAGGGCCGAATCGACCGAGATGATCTCGACCGGGCGGGTCTTGGCGATCGCCAGCGCGGCCGCGGTCTTGCCGGACGCGGTCGGGCCCATGATGGCCACGGCCATCGGCTTCTTGCTACGTTTGTCCATCACTGGCCGCGCAGGAAGAGTTTGTCGAGCGCGGCGATCTCGAGCTGCACCCAGGTCGGGCGGCCGTGGTTGCACTGGTCGGAGCGTTCGGTGATTTCCATCTGGCGCAGCAGCGCGTTCATCTCCTGGGTGGAGAGGATGCGGTTGGCGCGCACCGCCGTGTGGCAGGCGAGGGTGCCGAGCAGCTCGTTGCGGCGCTCGATCAGCACGCGCGAGCCGCCGTATTCGCGCACGTCGCGCAGCACGTCGCGCGCCAAGGTCTGCGCGTCGGCGTTCTTCAGCAGGGTCGGCACGGTGCGCACGGCGAGGGTGGTCGGCGACAGCGCGGCGATGTCGAAGCCGAGCGTCTTCAGGGTCTCCTGGTGGTCCTGCGCGGTCGCCACCTCGACGGCGTCGGCGTAGAAGGTCACCGGGATCAAGAGCTGCTGCACCTGCAGTTCTTCACCCTCGGCGCGGGCGTCGAGCGCGTTCTTGATCTGCTCGTACAGGATGCGCTCGTGCGCGGCATGCATGTCGACCAGCACCAGGCCCTTGGTGTTCTGGGCCAGGATGTAGATGCCGTGCAGCTGGGCCAGCGCGAAGCCGAGCGGGAAGTCGTCGTTCGAGAGCGGACGGTCCGATGCGGACAGCGGCACGCCCACCGGGGCCGCGGCCCTGGCCGGCGCGTCCGCTGCGAACAGCGCGCCATAGGCTTCGGTCGTCTGGGCCACGCCGCCATTCGACGGCTGCGGACGCGCATCGTCCCAGCGGCTGCCCGGCGCGAACGGCGAGGGCGAGAAGCTCGGCGCCAGCTGCGAGCCGAACGAGGTCTGCTCATGCGGACGCGGCGCCCACACCGGGGTACCGGATGGCCGCACCTCGGCGGCCGAAATCGGCGCCGGCGCGCTGCCATGCGCAGTAGCCGAGGTCTGCGCCAGCGCGCGCTGCACCGCGTGGAACACGAACTGGTGCACCGCGCGGCCGTCGCGGAAGCGCACCTCGATCTTCGAGGGGTGGACGTTGACGTCGACCAGGGCCGGATCGAGATCGAGCGACAGCACGTAGCAGGGGAAGCGGTCACCGTGCAGCACGTCCTGGTAAGCCGCGCGCACTGCGTGCACCAGCAGCTTGTCGCGCACGAAACGGCCGTTCACGTAGAAGAACTGGCCGTCGGCGCGCGCCTTGGAGGCGGTCGGCAGGCCGACGTAGCCGTGCAGGCGCAGCGGGCCGGCCGCTTCGTCCAGCGCCAGGCGCGCTTCGGCGAACTCGCTGCCGAGGATCTGGCTGCTGCGCTTGGCCGCTTCGCTCACGTTCCAGTGGTCGATGGTGCGGCCGTTGTGGGTCAGGCTGAACGACACGTCCGGGCGCGACAGCGCGATGCGGCGCACCACTTCGGCGCAATGGCCGTATTCGGTCTGCTCGGATTTCAGGAACTTGCGGCGCGCCGGGGTGTTGAAGTACAGGTCCTGCACGTCGATGGTGGTGCCGAAGGCGCCGGACGAGGGCGCCACCGTGCCTTCGTGCGAGCCGACGATTTCATAGGCGTGGGCGGCGTTCGGCGTGCGCGAGGTGATGCGTACCGCGGCCACCGAGGCGATCGAGGCCAGCGCTTCGCCGCGAAAGCCGAGCGTGCCGACGTTTTCCAGGTCGTGCAGCGAGGCGATCTTGGAGGTGGCGTGGCGCGCCAGGGCCAGTGGCAGCTGTTCCGGCTCGATGCCGCGCCCGTTGTCGGTGATGGCGATGCGCTTGACGCCGCCTTCTTCCAGGCGCACGGTGATCTGGGTCGCGCCCGCGTCGAGTGCGTTTTCCAGCAGTTCCTTGACCACGGCGGAAGGCCGCTCGACGACCTCGCCGGCGGCAATCTGGGAGATCAGCTGGTCGGGGAGCTGCTGGATGGGGCGGTGAGTGGGGACGGGCGCGTTCATGCGGCAAATTATAGTTGACGGCGTGCGCCCGGGCCCTTCCACCGTCTCATTTTTGTTCGCGCACCGGGATCGTGGCGCCGCACAAGTCGATCTTGCCGGGCGAGACCTTGTTCCACGGGCCGCCGCGGTGGCGCTGGGCATCGACCACGGCCTGGTAGGTCGCGCTGTCGGTGCGCATCACTTCGAACTTGTTGCGCTCGGCTTCCGGCACGTCGGCCGCCATGCGCACCAGCTTGATCGGCGTGCGCTGTTCCGGCTGCTCGTAGTCGTAGAAGCCCAGGGCTCCGGTGCCGCGCGGCTGCACCGACAGCAGCGGCATGCCGACCACGACCCGGCCGACCACCGTGATGTTGCGGTCCAGTGCGCGCGGCGCGTGGCCGATCACCGTGTAGAGCTGGGAGCCATTGCCGGTGTCGGCGCCGGTATCGCGCGCCACCCCGATCATCGTGGGGCAGTGCACCAGCCAGGCCTGGCCGGTGGCCGGGTCGCGCGCGGCCGGGAAGCCGTTCACGTGGCCGACCTGGGGCGCATACACGTCGCCATCCTTCAGGCGGGTGAAGTTACCGACCGACTTGATCGGCGCCGTGAACTCGGCCTTCACGGTTTTGGCGGCCTGGAAGGGCTTCGGGTTCTCCTCGTCCGGGTCGCCCCACTGCACCACGAAGCCTTCCTGCGAGCGGATGATGAACAGGTTGTCGAAATACTTCTCGCGCACCAGCGCGCGGATGTTGGCGGCGGTATTCGGGGCGAAGTTCGGGGCCAGCTCGATGATGACGCGCCCGGTCGGCAGGTCCATGTACAGCGTGTTTTCGGGATCGAGCGGGCGCCAGTCGGCGGGCTTGGAGGCCTTGAGCACGTCGGCCACCGTCGGGCGGGGCGGCAGTTCCCTGGCGGCTTTGGCCGGCGCAGCCTGGGCACTGGTGGCGAGCAGGGCGAGGGCGGCCGCGGCAAGGCGAACGGCGGTGGTGGATGCGGTCATGCAGTCTCCGGAAATGGTGGTTATCCGGTCGATTGTAATCCGGAATCTGGCCAGAACATAAAGTCATGGACCGCGAAAATATCCGCCGGAGGACTGCGCCTTCCAGTCTGCCGGGAGAGCGAGAGATGGTATGATGCGCCGCTACCTTTTAGGAAAATTATGGATCTGATGCAATTATTCGACATGGTGCTGCATGTCGATAAGACGCTGGGCACGCTGCTGGACCAGTACGGCACCTATGTCTACATCGTGCTGTTCGCAATCGTGTTTTGCGAAACCGGCCTGGTGCTCCTGTTTTTCTTCCCTGGCGACACCCTGCTGTTCATTGCCGGCGCCTTTTGCGCCACCGGCCAGATGAACTACCCGCTTCTGATGGCGCTGCTCATTACGGCGGCAGTGACGGGCAACACCCTGAATTACTACATCGGGCAGGCCATCGGCCACCGCGTGTTTACGCACAACTACCGCTGGATCAACAAGGATGCGCTGCAGCGTACCCACGACTTCTTCGAGAAGCATGGCGGCAAGACCATCATCCTGGCCCGCTTCGTGCCGGTGGTGCGCACCTTTGCGCCCTTCGTGGCCGGCGTGTCGGAAATGACGCATGCGCGCTTCCAGATGTTCAACGTGACGGGCGCCGTGCTGTGGGTGGCCAGCCTGGTCACCGCCGGTTTCTTCTTCGGTAACATCCCGATCATCAAGGACCACCTGACCGAGATCGTGCTGGTGGGCGTGTGCGCGGCGATCGTGCCGCTGGCGATCGGCGGGCTGTACAAGTTCGGCCGCCGCATGATTAGCAGATGAGCGGCCGATAAGCATCCGATAACAGGTATTGGCATCCTGGCAGCGCCCCGAACTTTTCGGGGCGTTGTCGTTTCAGCGCACTCAAGTTTGGTGCTCTTATTGCCGATAAGCATGAGGACAGACTCATTTTCTGGATTCTCATGCGCCACCTCATCGCCCTGTTAGCTTGCAGCCTTGTCATGGCCTCGGCAAGCGCGCGCGACTCAGCTCCCGCCGCCGCCAAGCCGGTCGACGGCAAGACCGCGAACGTCAAGGCCATCCTCGAAGGCAAGGCCAATGCTTCGGTGAAGCCGGACATCAAGGCCCTGGCCGCCCAGGCCGACGCACGCCCGGCCAAGCCGGAGCCGGCCAAGGCCGCACCTGCTGCCGCCGACGAGGAGCAGAACGAAGTCGACCTGTCGGTCCGCATCGCCGAGCGCCTGGCCCAGCTGCGCGAGCAGCAGGCTTCGCGCGCCGCCGCGGCCGCCAAGGCGAAGAAGGCACTCGACGCCAAGCGCCGCAAGGAAGCCGAGGCCGCGATCGCCGCCGCCAACAAGCCGAAGAACGGCACCCACTGGTCCTACGAGGGCGAATACGGCCCGGCCAACTGGTCCAACATCAATTCCAGCTGGGCCAAGTGCAGCACCGGCAACCGCCAGTCGCCGATCGACCTGCGCGACGGCATGAAGGTGGACCTCGAACACATCGCCTTCGACTACCGCCCGACCTCGTTCAGCGAGATCGACAACGGCCACACCATCCAGGTGACGGTCGGCGGCGGCAACTTCCTCACGGTCGGCAACATGAGCTATGAGCTGCAGCAGTTCCACTTCCACCGCCCGTCGGAAGAGAAGATCAATGGCAAGGGCACCGAGATGGTGATCCACTTCGTCCACCGCAGCTTCGAGGGCAAGCTGCTGGTGCTGGCCGTGCTGCTCGAGCGCGGCAAGGCCAATTCGCTGATCCAGACCGTGTGGAACCACCTACCGCTGGAAAAGCAGCAGAGCGTGTCGCCGTCGATCGTGCTCGATCCGAACGAAGGCCTGCCGGAGAAGCGCGAGTACTTCACCTATATGGGTTCCTTGAGCGAGCCGCCCTGCACCGAGGACGTGCTGTGGATCGTCATGAAGCAGCCGATGCAGGCTTCGCCGGCGCAGATGGCGCTGTTCTCGCGCCTATATCCGCTGAATGCGCGGCCGGTCCAGCCGAGCAATGGCAGGATGGTCAAGGAATCGAACTGAGGCGCCGCATGCGCAAAAAAGAAGCCGGGCAGTGCCCGGCTTTTTTCATCAGCTCACGCGGTAGCTTCCCGTCCACGTCTGTCCCGCATCGAGCGTGACCGGATCCAGCAGCGCCGGCTCGATGCACACGAAGCGCTTGTACTCGTCGTTTTCCATGTCCGCCAGCGCCGCCGCATCGACCGCGCCCGGGTTCCACACCACCGCATCCAGGAAGCCGCTCTGCTCCAGCACCAGGGTGCCGGCGCCGGTCGTCATCTGGGCGCGCCCGGGTACGTGCTGGTAGACCTCGTCCAGCTTGTCGATGATCGAGATCTCGTCCGACGAGATGCCCTCGATGCGCACGTCGCACACGTCCGGCACCAGGTGGTAGGTGTGCAGCGCCGCCGAGAACGGGAAGGGCGAGGCGCCGAGGTTGCGCACGGTGAGCGTCATCGTGAGTTCGTTGGCGCGCACCGCCACCCGCAGCGACAGGGCGAAGGTATGCGGCCAGGCGTCGGCCACGCTGGTGGGCAGGTCGCCCGCCGCCAGGTCGAAGCTGGCCCAGGCGGCGCCGTCTTCCAGGCCGCTGTCGTCCAGGCGCCAGTGGCTCACACGGGCGAAGCCGTGGCGCATGCCTTTGCCACGTTCGGCGAACTGCGGGAAGATCACCGGCACGCCGCCGCGGATGGCCTTGCTGCCATCCAGGGCGGACTTGGCGCTGACGAACATGCGCTCGCGTCCGTCCGCACCCTTCCACGACACCAGGTGCGCGCCGTACGGGGTCACGATGGCTTCGGCGCCGTCGGGCGCCTTCAGGTGGATCGCGGGCAGCTGCCCGAAGGTGGTGTGGGTGGCGAGGGTCATGGTCAGGTCAGACGGCTCTTGGCCATCGGCGGGTTGTCGGCGAAGTAGCGCTTGATGCCCTTGGTGATGGCGTCGGCCAGCTGGTTCTGGTAGCCGTCGTCGCGCAGCCTGGCCTCTTCGTCAGGGTTCGAGATGAATGCAGTTTCCACCAGAATCGACGGGATGTCAGGCGCCTTCAGCACGGCGAAGCCGGCCTGCTCGACCGCGGCCTTGTGCAGGCGGTTGATGCCGCCGATCTCGCTCAGCACGGCCTTGCCGAGCTTGAGGCTGTCGTTGATCTGGGCCGTGGTCGACAGGTCGAGCAGCACGCTGGCGATCTGCTTGTCCTGCACCGCGAAGTTGGCGCCGCCGATCAGGTCGGCCTTGTTCTGGCCGTCCGCCAGCCAGCGCGCCGCGCTCGAGCTGGCGCCTTTTTCGGACAGCACGAACACCGAGGAGCCGCGCGCCGTCGGCGACACCCAGGCGTCGGCGTGGATCGACACGAACAGGTCGGCCTGCACCTTGCGCGCCTTCTGCACGCGCTGGCCGAGCGGCACGAAGTAGTCGCCATCGCGGGTGAGCATGACGCGGGTGTTGGGCAGCTGCTCCAGCTTGTCCTTCAGGCGCTTGGCCACGGCCAGCACGATGTCCTTCTCGCGGCTGCCGTTGGCGCCGATCGCGCCCGGGTCTTCGCCGCCATGGCCCGGGTCGAGGGCGATGGTCACCATCCGCACCACCTTCTGCGGCGGCGCCTTCGCGCCTTTCGAGGGCGTCGGCTGCACCGCTTGCGGCGGCGGAGTACCGTTCAGGGCCGACATCTCGGATTCGAGCTTGGCGATCGCATCCGGGCCGGCGCTGGTCTGGGCCGGGGGCGTGGCCGGCAGCGGCGAAGCCGGGTTGGCGCTTTCCGCGGCGGCGGCGGTATCAACGGTCCATTCGCCCTTTTCGATCATTGCCGCGATCGGGTCGACCGGCTTGGTCGGATACAGGTCGAAGATCAGGCGGTGCTGGTAGCCGGCCACCGGTGCCAGCGTGAACACCTGCGGCTTGACGTCTTCCTTCAGGTCGAACACCAGGCGCACCACGTTCGGGCGGTTCTGGCCGACCCGCACCGCCTTGATGTAGGGGTCGTTCGGCTCGACCTTGGCGACCAGGCTCTTGAGCGTGTTGTTCAGGCCCAGGCCGTCGATGTCGACCACCAGGCGCGGCGGATCGGGCACAAGGAAGTGCTGGGTCTTGAGGTCGCTGTCGTTCTCCAGCGTCACGCGGGTGTAGTCGGGCGCGGGCCAGACACGGACGGCCAGGATCTGCGCGGCGCTGGCCGGCAGCGGCGCAATCACGGACAGCAGCAGCGTGCCGCCGGCCTTGAGCAGGGTGCGGCGGCGCGGCGAACCGGGAATCAGGGTGTCGGTGGGGTGTAGGCGAGACGGTCGAGGCATAGCAGGCCTAGTTGGGACAACGCCTGCAATTCTACCTCACGGCCGAGACCGCTGACTTCAAGCAATACGCGGACGTCGGGTGGCGGCAACACCGGTTCGCCCTTTTCGGGCCATTCGACGATGCAGATGTTCTTCCCGTCGAAGTCTTCGCGAAAGCCCGCGTCGAGGAATTCCTCGGGGCTGGACATCCGGTACAGGTCGTAGTGGATGATGTTGACATCCTGGCCACCCAGCTGCACGCGGTAGGGTTCCGACAGCGTGTAGGTCGGGCTCTTGACCGTGCCCCGGTGGCCGGCGGCCTGGATCAGCGCGCGCGTGAGCGCCGTCTTGCCCGCACCAAGGTCGCCGTGCAGGTAGATCACCAGGCCGGGCTGCAAGGCCCGGGCCAGGGCCTGGCCGAGGGCGGCGGTGGCGGATTCGTCGGGCAAGTAGGCTGTGAAGGGCTGCATCGAATAAAATACTGGGTTGATTAGCGCGCTCGCGCCGTGTTGTTCCATCCTGCCATGTTGACATCCCCACCCGACCTGTACGCACTTGCCCGCACCATCAAGACATGGGGCGCGGAGCTCGGTTTCGCCGACGTGCGCATCGCGGACGTCGACCTGGCGCATGCGGAAAGCGGCCTGCAGGCCTGGCTGGACGCCGGTTGCCATGGCGAGATGGATTATATGGCAAGCCATGGCATGAAGCGTGCGCGCCCTGGCGAACTGGTGCCGGGCACGGTGCGCGCGATCGTGGCGCGCATGGATTACCTGCCGATGGGGCGCGGCGAAGATTGGCGCGCGCAGGAACACGCGCGCCAGCTCGAACCCGGCGCCGCCGTGGTCTCGGTGTACGCGCGGGGCCGCGATTACCATAAAGTGCTGCGCAACCGCCTGCAGGCGCTGGCCGAGAAGGTCAAGGGTGCGGTCGGCGAGCTGGGCTACCGCGTGTTTACCGATTCGGCGCCCGTGATGGAGCTGCCGCTGGCGGAAAAAGCGGGCCTGGGCTGGCGCGGCAAGCACACGCTGCTGCTGTCGCGCGCGGCCGGCTCGACCTTCTTCATTGGCGAGATCCTGGTCGACCTGGCGCTGCCCGTGGACCCGCCGACGGGCGCGCATTGCGGCCAGTGCCAGGCCTGCATCGAGGTCTGCCCGACCCAGGCCATCCTCGGCCCCGGCCGGCTGGACGCGCGGCGCTGCATTTCCTACCTGACCATCGAGCTGAAAGGCAGCATCCCGGAAGAGCTGCGGCCGCTGATCGGCAACCGCATCTACGGCTGCGACGACTGCCAGCTGGCCTGCCCCTGGAACAAGTTCGCGCAGCGCGCCAGCCTGCCCGACTTCGACGAGCGCAACGGCCTGGGCGATGCGAGTCTGGTGGAGCTGTTCGGGTGGGAAGAGGAGGAATTCAACCGCCGGATGGAAGGCAGTCCGATCCGGCGTATCGGCCACGAGCGCTGGCTGCGCAATCTGGCGGTGGGACTGGGCAATGCTGCCGCGACTGCGGCGGGGAAGGGCGATGCGGCGATCGTCGCGGCCCTGCGCGCCCGCGCCGCGCACCCGTCAAGCCTGGTGCGCGAGCACGTGGCCTGGGCGCTGGCGCGGCATGGGCTTGAGAGCTGAACGCTATTCGATGCGCTTGAGGCGCAGGCCGGACCAGTCGCCGTCGATCGAGATCATCGCCACCGCGGTGATGCCGTTTTCCTTTGCGTAGGCATTGATCGAATCACGGTTGATGTCGGTCGCCTTGGAGGCGGTCTGCTTCAGGTAGGCGATCCACAGCGAACCTTTTTCTCCCAGCTTGTCCTTGGCAATCGGCAGGTACTGCTCGAGCTCCTTGCGGTTGAGCACGAACATGAGGATCACGTCGAAGGGGCCGTCGCCTTCCTTCACGATGGGGGCGGGCATCTGCGCCGCGACGCCCGGGTTGGCCTGGCCATTGAGGATCAGCATCGATTTCGCCGTCCTCAGGAACATCTTGTCTGCAACTGTTTTTTCGCTCATGAGAATTCCTAAATGCAATAGCTCCGCGCGCCACACCGTGTGGCGGACGCGTCACGTTCCGCTTCATTTTACAAGGCTTCCTTCAAATCCTTGGGACGCTTGGCGCGCGTAAATGGAAGGAGGCAACGAGCAATTGAGGGCAAAAAAGACGAACGCAAGGTGGCGTTTATTTCAGCAGGCCGGCGAGCTCGACGGCGGTCTTGACCTGCATCTTGTCGAAGATGTGCGCGCGATGCACTTCGACCGTGCGCATACTGATGCCGAGCTTGTCGGCGACCACTTTGTTCATCATGCCGGCCAGGATCAGGTCCAGCACTTCGCGCTCGCGCGCCGACAGGGTTGCCAGGCGGGTCTGCACCACGGCCGCGTCCAGCGCCTTGCGCGAAGCGGCCAGCGCTTCCTCGACGCGGTCCATCAGCACGTTGTCGTTGAAGGGTTTCTCGAAGAAGTCGAAGGCGCCGCGCTTGAGCGAATCGACCGCCATCGGCACGTCGCCGTGGCCGGTCAGGAAGATCACCGGCAGGCGCGCGATCAGGCCGTTCTTGACCAATTGATCGAACACGGCGACGCCGTTCATGCCGGGCATGCGCACGTCGAGCAGCACGCAGTCGCCGCCGGCGCCGAGCGCGGCGGACGAGCCGATGGCGTCGAGGAATTCCTCGCCGCTGGCGTAGCCGCGCGCTTCCAGGCCGCGCGATTGCGCCAGCCAGGCGAGCGCGTCGCGGATGACGTCTTCATCGTCGACGATGTGCAGCATGGGGTGGTCTCCGTATATTCTGGTAGTACGCGGCAAGGGCCGCAGGCGGATTTTAGCCCAGCGCCCCGTCCGCCGCTTGCGCCGGCAGCGCAAAACTGAACACCGTGCCGCCGTCCGGGTTCGCCGCATGCGTCAGGGTGCCGCCGTGGAATTCGATCGCGGTGCGGCAGATCGACAGGCCCATGCCCATGCCTTCCGCCTTGGTCGAGTAGAAAGGCGAGAACAGGCCGGCTGCCACTTCCGGCGCGATGCCGTGGCCGCGGTCGATCACCGAGACCGTCACCATGCCGTCGGCGTGCGCCGCGGCGACGCGCAGCACGCGCTGCGCCACAGGTGTGTCGACCATGGCCTCGATCGCGTTGCGGGTGAGGTTGAGCAGCACCTGTTCCAGCATCACGCGGTCGGCCAGCACCGGCGGCAGCTGGGGCGGCAGCTCGACGCGCAAGGTGGCGCCGGCCTGGCGCGCCTGCAGTTCGACCAGCGCGCGCACGCCCTCGACCACGCTGCGGATCGAAACCGGCTCGCGGCGCGGCTCGCGCTTCTTCACGAATTCGTGCACGCTGCGGATGATCTGGCCAGCGCGCTGCGCCTGCTGGCGCGCCTGCTCCAGCGCATGCCGCAGCATGCCGGAATTGACCGGCTCGCCGGATTGTCCGGTGCGCTCCAGCACGTTGAGAGCGCCGGCCGTGTAGCTGGAGATCGCCGCCAGCGGCTGGTTCAGCTCGTGCGCCAGCATCGAGGACATCTCGCCCATGGTTGCCAGGCGCGCGCTGGTCTCCAGCTTTTCCTGCTGCTGGCGGTTGAGTTCCTCGGCGCGCTTGCGGTCGGTGATGTCCTGGATCGAACTCATCCAGCCGGTCTGGCGCCCGTCGGCATCGACCAGCGGCGCTTCGTAGACCAGCACCGGCACCCGCACCCCGTCGGGGCGCTGGAACACGGTCTCGAACTGGGGCGTGATATTGCCCGACAAAACGCCGCGGAAGCGCTCCTCATAGTCGAGCATGACTTCCGGCGCCCAGTAGGGCATGGGCGGCTTTTTGCCGACCACTTCCTCCGCCGGCAGACCGACGATCTCGCAGAAAGCGCGGTTGACGTAGGTGACACGGCCCTCCAGGTCGCGCGCACGCAGGCCGGTGACCAGCGAATTCTCCATCGCGGTGCGGAAGGCCATCTGCTGGCGCAGCGCGCGCTCGGCCGCCAGGGTACGCGAGATGTGGCGCCACAGCGAGCCCAGGCTCAGCACCAGGCCGAGCGCCAGCACGATCACCGAGCCGACCAGCAAATTCGGCAGCAGCTGGGGCGCGCGCTTGACGCTGTTGGTGGACAGCACCACCAGCGCGCCCGGCAGGTCGAGCTCGCGCTGGTGGGTATAGACCCCGCGTCCCGGACCGCCCGCGGCGCGGCGGGCGACGGCGCGCTCGTTGCGGTCGAGCAGGGTCAGGGCATTGTCCTGGGCGAACCACCAGGGCACGGTCTCGTCCAACAGCACCTGCAGGCTGTAGGTGGCGACCAGGCTGCCCGCCAGCCGGCCGCCGGCGTACAGCGGCAGGTAGTAATCGATCATGCCCGAGGTGGCCGAGGTGGCGCCGTAGGCTTCGCTGTAGCGGCCGCGCCGGGTCGCGCCGGCCACGTCCGCAGCCAGCCGGGTCGGGGCGGGAAGGGCGGCGGGCGCGTCCAGGCCGTGGTTGGCCAGCACCGCGCCGTCGGGGCCGTACCAGACGATGCGCACCAGCTCGTGGCCGTTGTTGAACATCTGCTGGAAGCGCGCCTTCAGCACCTGGGGGGAGGGCGGGCGCGACACCAGGTCGCTGCCCAGGCTGGCCAGCGCCTCCTCGCTGCGCGCCAGCTCGAAGCGCAGAGTCTGTTCGACCCAGAGCGTATCGGCGATCAGTTGCTCCTGGCGCTCATTGGCTTCCATCTGGCGCGCCTGCCAGGGCAGCCAGATCAGGACGGCCAGGAACAGCAGCACCAGCAGCACGGGCACCAGCCAGCGCCAGGAGCGCGCGCGCTCGGTGGCGCCGGCCGGCTCCGGCTGCTGGGCGAACGGAAATTTCATCAAGACTCCGGTTTTCGTTACACTGTCGGGCTATTGTGGAAGTCCACGATGGTGCAGCGGCGAACTGCCGCGCAGACTGGTCCCATCCATCATATTCCCGTTCCCGCCCCATGAACCGAACCGCCCTGCGAATGACCGCCCTGTCCCTGGTGCTTGCCCTGGCAAGCCACGGCGCATGGGCGCAGGCGCCGATCGTCATCAAGTTCAGCCACGTGGTCGCGCCGGACACGCCCAAGGGGCGCGCCGCCGAACGCTTCAAGCAGCTGGCCGAACAGATGACCGGGGGCCGGGTGAAGGTGGAAGTCTACCCGAACAGCCAGCTCTACAGGGACCGCGAGGAACTCGAAGCACTGCAGCTGGGCGCGGTGCAGATGCTGGCGCCCTCGCTGGCCAAGTTCTCGCCGCTGGGCGTGAAGGAATTCGAGGCCTTCGACCTGCCCTACATCTTCCCGTCCAAGCAGGCCCTGTATGCCGTGACCGAGGGCCGCCTCGGGCGCGGCCTGCTGCGCAAGCTCGAACCGAAGGGCATTACCGGCCTGGCCTACTGGGACAATGGTTTCAAGGTGATGTCGGCGAACAAGCCGCTCTTGACGCCGGCCGACTTCCGCGGCCTGCGCATGCGCATCCAGGCTTCCAAGGTGCTGGACGCGCAGATGCGCGCCCTCGGCGCCCAGCCGGTAGCGCTGGCCTTCTCGGAAACCGCGCCCGCCCTGCGCGATGGCGTGGTCGAAGGCACCGAGAACCCGCCCTCGAACATGTTCACCCAGCGCATGCACGAGTCGCAGAAGCACTTGACGGTGTCGAACCACGGCTATCTGGGTTACGCCGTGATCGTCAACAAGAAGTTCTGGGACGGCCTGCCGGGCGACATCCGCAAGACCCTGGAGCGGGCGATGGAGCAAGCGACCGTCTATGAAAAGACCATCGCCCAACGCACCAACGACGCGGCGCTGGAATCGATCCGGCGCGCCGGCACCACCACCATCCATACGCTTACGCCGCAGCAGCAGGCCGAGTGGCGGCGCGCGCTGCAGCCGGTGTACACGCAAATGGAAGAGCGCATCGGCAAGGACGTGGTGCAGGCGATCCGGCGCGAAGCGAATCCTTGAAGCGTCTTTCATGACAGCCGCATGACAGGGGAAAGCGCAGCTGAAGCGAACGCTCATGCGATTTCTTCATAACTAAAATAATTTTTGTAATGTGGTCAAAAAGATACGCTTGCGTAGGGAGCTTGCGTTATGATGGGGCCTTCTCGCACTCACATGGTGCGTACGCGAACAGAACACACACGGTTTTGGGGAGCATAGATAAAATCACGGTAATCCATACCGGAGACAAATCGAGGAGACACACGTTTTACAGAAGCCGTTAGCACTGCTAAACGGCCGGGGACGTGACCCGAATTGGAGCGCACCTGAGGGTGCGCTTTTTTTTCGTCCGCGCCCCTGCCAGGACTGGCAGGGCGCCATCCCAGCGGTTAAGATGAAGGGATGAAGAACGACCCGGCCAGCACCTTGTTCAACGCCATTGTCCCCGCGGCATTCGGCGCCATCGGCATCCGTACCCAGGACGAACGCGTGCGCGAGCTGGTGTATCTGCCGCCCTCGTTCGAGGAAAAGGCCGGCGACAACGAGGTCGCGATGCTCGCCGCGCAACAGGTCGCGCAGTACCTGCAAGACCCCGATTTCCGCTTCGAGCTGCCGCTGGTCGAGGCCGGCACCGATTTCCAGCGCCGCGTCTGGGGCGAGATCTCGGCCATCCCGCGCGGCAGCGTCAAGACCTATGGCCAGCTGGCCAAGACGATCGCCTCCGCGCCGCGCGCGGTCGGCCAGGCCTGCGGCGCGAACTGGTTCCCATTGATCATTCCCTGCCACCGCGTGACCGCCTCCGGCGGCCTGGGCGGCTTCTCGAACCAGGACGACGAAAACGGTTTCCACCTTTCGGTCAAGCGCTGGCTGCTGCGCCACGAAGGCGCCACCGCATCCCCATGGCAGCAGCAATCGATCTGGGACTGATCGACGAGTTCTGCGACACCCTCTGGCTGGAACAGGGGCTGGCCAAAAATTCGCTCGACGCCTACCGCCGCGACCTGAAGCTGTTCGCCGGCTGGCTTGCCGCCAAGCGCCCCCAGCGCAGCTCGCTGCTGGGCGTCGAGCCGGAAGACATCGCCGCCTATTTCGCCGAGCGCCATGGCGACACCCGGCCCAGCACGGCCAACCGGCGCCTGTCGGTATTGAAACGCTTCTACCAGCTGGCGCTGCGCCGCAACCAGATTCCGCGCGATCCCTGCCTCAAAATGGCTTCGGCCAAGCAGCCGCTGCGCTTCGTGCATACGCTCACCGAAGCCCAGGTCGAGGCCTTGCTTGCGGCGCCGGACCTGTCCACGCCGCTGGGCCTGCGCGAACGCACCATGCTGGAGCTGATGTACGCAAGCGGGCTGCGGGTGTCGGAACTGGTCGCTTTGAAACTTGTCGAAGTGAGCCTGAACGACGGCGTGCTGCGCGTGACCGGCAAGGGCAGCAAGACGCGCCTGGTGCCTTTCGGCCAGGAAGCGCGCCTGTGGCTGGAGCGCTACCTGAAGGATGCGCGCGGCATCATTTTGAATGGGCAGGTCGACGATGCGCTGTTCGTCACCGGCCGCGGCGGCGCCATGACCCGGCAGATGTTCTGGATCCTGATCAAGAAGCATGCGAAGAAGGCCGGCATCCAGGGGCCGCTGTCGCCGCACACGCTGCGCCACGCCTTTGCCACCCATTTGCTGAACCACGGCGCCGACCTGCGCGTGGTACAACTGTTGCTGGGACATGCCGACATTTCGACCACACAGATCTATACGCATGTTGCGCGCGAGCGCCTCAAGCACCTGCACGCCCAGCACCACCCGCGTGGTTAATGCAAGCCGCGGCGCAGCCAGTCGGTCATAATGGCCGTGTACTACCCGCAGCATCCCTCTCATCCACACAACGAGGTGAACATGGCACGGACGAACTTCCAGTACGAAAAGCGGCAGCGCGAACTCGAAAAGAAACGCAAGGCGGAGGAAAAGGCCCGGCGCAAGCAGGAGGTCAAGCGCGAAGACCCGGAAGGTGGCGCTGCCGCCCCGGACGACAGCACGGCCCAGCCTGAAGAATCGGCTCCGCAGGACGCCTGAGCGCGCCCTGCGAAGCCAAGGAATTTTCGCGCTCAGGCTCCGTCCTGGAAACAGGGTGGAGCTCCTTGCGCATGCTGTCAATATAGCCAGCCGCCACACGCCCTTCCAGCCGGATGCGACAGGCGGTTGGCCGGCGGGTCTGGAATGCCGAAAAGCGCGACGAAATGCAGCTGGGGAGCGGCTTTGCGTGTCCGCAAAAGGCGCTTCGATGGAGGGAGAAGAATAGGGGGATTGTCATCGCTGTCATGACTCTTTCCGCATGAAAAGGATTCTTCCGTGAGCGACCACCAGGCCCGAGACCCGAGCGGCTGGCCCCCCGGCCTGCACGGGCTGGACTTGCCCGGCGCTTCCGGCCGCCACGACCCACAGCCGCAATCCGCGTTGCCTACCGCCGTGCCCGCCGCAACGCTCGAGGCGGTCGATGCCGACGGCCCTGGCCGCCAGGCGCTCGACTGGCTGTACCGCTTCGTGACGGCGATCGAGCTGGCGCCTGCGGTGGCCGTGCACTCGGTTGACGCGGGTGGCGTGGTGCGCTTCTGGAACCACGCCTGTGCCCAGCTGTTCGGCATTCCCGCCAGCCACGCGCTGGGGCGTCCTTTCCGCGAGCTGGTCTCGCACCTCGACCGCCAGGGCGAGTTCGACACCACCATCGCCGGCATCTGGCGCGAAGGCAGCGCCCCGGCGCCGCGCGACTGGCAGGTCGAGACCGCGGCCGGCCGCCGCCTGTGGCTGCATTCGAACCACTTCCCCGTCAAGCGCGACGGCGCCACCCAGCAGGTGTTCTGCATGGAGGTGGACATCACCGCGCGCAAGCAGGTCGAGGCCAACCTGGTGCAGGCCGCGCGCGTGTTCGAGAACGCGCACGAAGCCATCATCGTGATGGACGCGGAATACCGGGTGCAGGCCGTCAACCAGGCCTTCACCAGCATCACCGGCTACGCCGCCGCCGACATCATCGGTTCCACCCTGGCCGGCCTGCCCTGGGGCCAGGCGCCTGGCCAGGACGGCAACGGCTTCTACGAAAGCATCTGGTCGCAGCTCGATGGCCACGACCGCTGGCAGGGCGAGCTGCCCGCCGTGCGCAAGAACGGCCAGGCCTACACGGCCTGGGTTGCGCTCACCACCATCCGCGACCCGCACGGCGAAGCGAGCAGCTACATGGCCATGCTGTCCGATATCAGCGAGCGCAAGCGGGTGGAAGAGCAGGTGCGGCACCAGGCCGAGCACGACACGCTCACCGGCCTGCCCAACCGCGCCCTGTTCCTCGACCGCATGCACCACGCGCTGGCCACCTGGCGCCGCCAGCGCGACAGCTTCGCCGTGCTGTTCCTCGACCTCGACCGCTTCAAGGCGATCAACGACAACAACGGCCACCAGACCGGAGATGCGGTGCTGCGCGAAGTTGCGGCGCGCCTGCGCGGCTGCGTGCGCCGGGTCGACACCATCAGCCGCCTCGGCGGCGACGAATTCGTGGTGCTGCTGGCTGACATCGGCGGCGCCGACCAGGCCGCGCACGTCGCCGCCGCGGTGATGCAGGCCGTGTCCCGCCCCATCGACGTGGCCGGGCAGGCGCTCGCGCTGACGGCCTCGATCGGCGTCGCCATCTGCCCCACCGACGGTCAGGACGTCGACACCCTGATGCACCACGCCGACGTGGCCATGTACCACGCCAAGGAAAACGGGCGCAGCAGCTTCCGCTTCTTCAGCCCCGAGATGAACGCGCGCGTGGTCGAGCGCGGCGAGCTGGAAAAGCGCCTGCGCCAGGCGCTCGAGCGCAATGAATTCCTGCTCGAATACCAGCCCGAACTCGACGTCGGCTCCGGCAAGGTGATCGGCATGGAGGCGCTGATCCGCTGGCGCCATCCGGAGCGCGGCCTGCTGCTGCCGCACGAATTCCTGCCGGTGGCCGAGGAATGCGGCCTGATCGTCCCGATCGGCGAATGGGTGCTGGTTGAGGCCTGCACCCGGGCGCGCAGCTGGCGCGATGCCGGGCACGCGGTGACGGTGGCGGTAAATCTGTCCGACATCCAGTTCCTGCACGGCAGCCTGCTGGAGACGGTCGACGCCGCGCTGGCGCAGTCGGGGCTGGCGCCGGCCTGGCTCGACCTGGAAATCACGGAAGGCGCCATCATGCGCGGCGATCACGGCCTCGACGAAACCGTCGCCGCCCTGCGCAGGCGCGGCGTGCAGCTGACCATCGACCGCTTCGGCACGGGGCTCTCGAGCCTGTCGTCGCTGCGCCGCTTCCCCCTATCGAAGCTGAAGATCGACCGCAGCTTCGTCAGCGACATCGAGCACGATCCGGTTGACGCCGCCCTGATCCCGGCGATCATCGCGGTGGCGCGCAGCCTGCGCCTGCGCGTGGTGGCCGAAGGTGTGGAGACCGAGGAACAACTGCGCTTCCTGCGCCAGCACGGCTGCGACGAGTACCAGGGTTTTTATGCAGCGGGAGCGAGCAGCCCGCCGGACTTCAATCCGGCGGCGCGCTGAGGGCGGATATTTAAATGCGCGTGGCGACCGGCCACCCGGCCGCGACCCGCGCCGCGATGCGCCTGACCGCGCGCCGCACCAGCACCAGCTGCAGCAGGGGGATCCAGACCACCACCATGAATATCATGGGGTAGGGCAGGCTTGCTCCCAGTACCATGTCGGCCAGCACAAAGGCGAGCAGCGCCACCGCGATGCATCCGAGCGCGGCCAGCAGGTAGGCGCGGCTGGATCCGACCGCCCAGCTTGCCTTGCGCACGATGTCGGACTGCAGGCCCTGCGGCAGGCGGTCCATGTCCTCGCAGCGGTACATGGGCGCCACCGGGACGCCGGAAGGGTCGGTGTATCCGAAGGCGCTGGCGCGCGCTTCGTCAAGCAAGTCATCCGCAATGCGATCGAGCCGGGTCGTCGACACCACCTGCACCTCCTTGTTCGAAGCGACAGTCTAGCGTTTCACTTACTGGAGATGATGCGCGGAATGTAACAGCCGCGCCCTCAATCCAGCCGCTTGAACTGTCCCGGCTGCGGATACAAACGGATCCGCGCCAGCACTTGGCCGTGGTCGGAGGCTTCCGGCAGCCCGAGGTTCAGGTGGTCGTTAAGGTAGACCACGTCCACCACTTCGCCGATCGCATGCGGCAGCGCGGGATTGAATTCCTGCGACACCAGGATGTGGTCGATGGTCGAATGCCGGCTTTCGTGCACGATGGAGAAGCCGACATTGCGCAGATTATCCTGGTGGATGTGCAGGCGCGCGGCGTCGAACATGCGCTCGGCCAGCGGTGCGCCTTCGCCCAGCACGATCTCGGTGGTGACGGAATCGGCGACGTCATTGAAGTCGCCCAGCACGATGCGCGGGCGCTGCTTGTCGCGCGCCATGTCGGTGAGCAGCACGCGCAGCGCGGTGGCTTCGGTGCCGCGCCGGATCAGGGAGCGCAGGCAGGCGAGGGCGTACAGGTTCGGGTCTTCGCCGGTATCGCTGGCGCGGTAGTCGGGACGGCGCGACTTCAGGTGCACCACCACGACGTCGATGGTGATGCCTGGCGCAAGTTCGACTTCGGCATGCAGCGGGGCTCGCGTAAAGCGGTCCGGGTCGCGGCTACCCGGCGGCATCGACACGCTGTCGGGGAACAGGGTCAGCGCATGGCCGGCACTGATGACCGGCAGGCGCGACACCAGGGCCACGCTGGGCGTCAGGCGCGGCGCGTCCGGGTCGGGGTCGAAGCCCAGGTGCACCGCTTCGCGGTAGCGCCGGGTGCGGGACAGTACCTCGCGCAAGGTGGCCTGCGAGAAGATTTCCTGGAAGCCGATCACATCGGCATTGAGCAGGTCGATCTGGTGCGCGGTCCAGTCCAGCTTGGCCTCGTATTCCTCGGGCGAGCACGGCTCCAGGTTTTCGTAGCAGCGCATGCCCGGCGGGGCCAGGTTGAAAGTGTTGAATGTGGCAAAGCGAATTTCTTCCTGCATAATAGAGAAACCCCTTTATGTTCGTCTTTAGCGTACCACGCATGGCCAAGAAAGAGCACGTTTCTGAGACACCCGCGACCCAGTTCCTGCGCAAGCATGGCGTGGTTTTTACCGAGCACCCGTACGAGTACGAAGAACATGGCGGCACAGCCGTTTCTTCGCGTGAACTCGGTGTGCCTGAGCACAATGTGATCAAGACCCTGGTGATGCAGGACGAGGCGGCGCGGCCGCTGATCGTGCTAATGCACGGCGACTGCAAGGTCTCGACCAAGAACCTGGCGCGCGCGATTCCCTGCAAGTCGGTCGAGCCTTGCCGCCCGGAGGTGGCGCAGCGCCATTCCGGCTACCTGGTCGGCGGCACCTCGCCCTTCGGCGTGCGCAAGGCGATGCCGGTCTACGTCGAGGAATCGATCCTGGGCCTGGAAAAGATCTACATCAACGGCGGCCGCCGGGGTTATCTGATTGGCATCGCCCCGGGCGTGCTGACCGATACCCTGGCTGCGCGCGCGGTGCAGTGCGCCCTGGCCGAGTGACTTGCCACAGGGCACGGTCGATGTGTATAGTCCGAGCGCCTGACGTATAAGAACAAATAGAGAGACCCGATGAATACCCTGATTGCCACCATCGCCGCCTACCTGATCGGCTCGATTTCCTTCGCGGTCGTGATGAGCCGCGCCTTTGGCCTGTCCGACCCTCGCACCTACGGTTCCAAGAACCCGGGCGCCACCAACGTGCTGCGCAGCGGCAGCAAGAAAGCCGCCATCGCCACCCTGATCGGCGACGCCGCCAAGGGCTGGCTGGCGGTCTGGCTGGCGGTCCACTACGGCCCGCAATTCGGGCTCGACGAGGGCGGCATCGCGCTGGTCGCGATCGCCGTGTTTCTGGGCCACCTGTGGCCGGTCTTCTTCAAATTCGTGGGCGGCAAGGGCGTGGCGACCGCGCTCGGCGTGCTGCTGGGGATTAACCCGTGGCTGGGACTGGCGACCCTGGCGACCTGGCTGATCGTGGCCTACGCCTTCCGCTATTCCTCGCTGGCGGCGCTGATCGCCTCGGTCTTCGCGCCTTTCTATTACGGCCTGCTGTTCGGCGCGGACGAGATCCTGTTCGCGGTGGCGGCGATGAGCGCGCTGCTCCTGTGGCGCCATAGCAGCAATATCGCGAACCTGATGGCGGGGAAAGAGTCGAAGATCGGCAGCAAGGCCGCCGCCGCGAAGAAGAAATAGCCACGGGGGTAGCATCCGAGAGCTTGCGCGCACCGTTTTGCGCATCGCGTTACCATATCGCCACCTGGCACTCCCGTGCCGCAACGAACAGGAAAGGTGGCAGCATGAGCAAGCAACTCCGCATCGACTTCGTCTCGGACGTCTCCTGCCCCTGGTGCGCGATCGGCCTCAGCTCGCTGGAGCTGGCGCTGGCGCGCGTCAAGGGAGAAGTCGAGGCCGACATGCATTTCCAGCCCTTCGAGCTGAACCCGAACATGGGTCCGGACGGCCAGGACATCGTCGAGCACATCACCGAAAAATACGGCGCCACCGCCGAGCAGCAGGCCAATAGCCGCGAGGCGATCCGCCAGCGCGGCGCGGACGTCGGCTTCACTTTCGACATGGAACGGCGGGGCCGCATCTACAACACCTTCGATGCGCACCGCCTGCTGTCCTGGGCCGAGGAACAAGGCCGCCAGCGCGACCTCAAGATGACCCTGTTCGAAGCCTACTTCACCAACTGCGAAGACCCCAGCAACCACGACGTGCTGCTGCGCGCCGCCGAGCGCGCCGGCCTGGACCGCGAGAGCGCCGCGCGCATCCTGGCGAGCGATGAATACGCCGACGAGGTGCGCGAGCGCGAACAGTTCTTCCAGCGCGCCGGCATCCATTCGGTACCGGCCATCATCATCAACCAGCGCCACCTGATTTCGGGCGGCCAGCCGCCGGAAGTGTTCGAGCAGGCGCTGCGCGAGATCGCCGCGCGCGGCGACGCCCCGCAGGCGCAAGCGCAGCAGCAATAAAAGCCTAGTTCAGATCCAGCACCACCGGCTGGTGGTCCGAGGCCGCGGTCTCGGACTGCACGTCCACCGACGCCACCCGCGGCGCCAGGTCTTCCGTCACGAAGAAGTGGTCGTAGCATTCCGGGCGCTGCGGCCAGGGATAGCCGTGCAGGCCGGTGGTCGGCGCGCGCGCCACGTTGCCGTGCGCGACACGCCAGGCGTCCAGGAAGGCCGGTGCGCCATCGTCCATCGGTGCCAGCAGGGCGCGATAATCCTCGTCGTCCGGCGCGAAATTGAAGTCGCCGCACAGGATGCTCGATGCGGGACGGAAGCCCAGCTGGTAGGGCGCATCCAGGTTCGGATCGGGCTGGAAGATGCGGGCTCTGGCGCTTGCTTCGCCGTGCAGCTCGCGAATGCGGCGCACCTGCGCCATGCGCTGCAGCGGCGAATGGTATTCGAGGTGGGTGGTCATCAGGCGCAGCTTGCCGCTGGGCGCATCGATGACGGTTTCCATCAGCCCGCGCGGCATGCCGGCCGGACCTTCCGGGTCGGCCGGCCACGGCAGCAGGTGGCGGTGCACCTGCGAGATGCGGTACTTCGAGAGGATCAGGTTGCCGAACAGGCGCGGGGAGTTGTTCTTGTAGAGTTCACTCGGGGCATGCTCCATCATGTGGAAACCGCCGAAGGCGCCGCCCAGCTGTTTGAACTGGTTGGCGCTTGCGCCTCCCTCCAGTTCCGGGTGGTTGGCCGCCACTTCCTGCAGGCAGATCACGTCCGGATTCAGCCGGCGCAGGACATCGATGATCGCGTGAATGCGGATCCTGCCGTCCTTGCCACAACCCCAGTGAATGTTCCAACTTACTACGCGCATCACACGACCTCCGTAAAACTTAACCGTCGGATATTGCCATCGTTTGGCAAGGGGCGGTCACACGGTAGGATCGATGTTAAGTAAGCAAGTTCAATGTTGATAACGGGTGTTGCAAGCCTGTCCAGACAGGCTTTATGCGGCTTCCAGCTCGTCCAGCGGCCAGCGTGGGCGCACGTTGAATGCGTAGTCGCGCTGCGCCAGGTCGGGATTGCGCTCGAGGCGCATGGCGCCGGCAAACGCGATCATGGCGCCGTTGTCGGTGCAGAATTCCAGCTCCGGGTAATACACCTTGAACTTGCGTTTGGCCGCCGCCGCGTTGAGCGATTCGCGCAGCTGGCGGTTGGCGCCGACGCCGCCGGCGATCACCAGGCGGTTCAATCCCGTGTGCTTCAGCGCGTTCACGCATTTGGCCGTCAACACTTCCACGATCGCGTCGACGAAGCCGCGCGCGATGTTGGCCTTGTCCTGTTCGCAGATGTTGGCGACCACTTTCTCCTCGTGGTTCTTCACCACCGTCAGCACCGCGGTCTTCAGGCCCGAGAAGCTGAAGTTGAAATCCTTCGAGTGCAGCATCGGGCGCGGCAGGGTGTAGGCGGCCGGGTCGCCGAACTCGGCCAGGCGCGAGATCGCCGGACCGCCCGGATAACCGAGGCCCAGCAGCTTGGCCGACTTGTCGAAGGCTTCGCCGGCGGCGTCGTCCAGGGTCTCGCCCAGCAGCGTGTAGCGGCCGACGCCATCCACCCGCATCAGCTGGGTGTGGCCGCCCGAGACCAGCAGGGCGATGAAGGGGAAGTCCGGGCGCTCGCTGGCCAGCAGCGGCGACAGCAGGTGGCCTTCCAGGTGATGCACCCCCAGCACCGGCTTGTCGAGGGCGAGCGCCAGCGAGCAGGCCACCGAGGAACCGACCAGCAGCGCGCCGGCCAGGCCCGGACCCTGGGTATAGGCGATGGCGTCGATATGCGAGGCCGGAAGGTCGGCGCGCTTGAGCACCTCTTCCAGCAGTGGCAGGGCGCGCCGGATGTGGTCGCGCGAAGCCAGTTCCGGCACCACGCCGCCGTACTCTTCGTGCATGGCCACCTGCGAGTGCAGGGCATGGGACAGCAGGCCGCGCTCGGTGTCGTACAGAGCCAGGCCGGTTTCATCGCAGGAGGATTCGACGCCGAGAACAATCATGGGGGAAACAGCAGGGAGGAAAAGGGAGATTTTACAGCAGGGTGGGCCGCCGGCCCACCCATCAAGGGCATTACGGGCGTTGCAGCAGTTCCTGATGCGCGCTGCGCAACATTGCCTCGGTCTCTTCCCAGCCGATGCAGCCGTCGGTTACCGAGCAGCCGTACTTCAGCTGCGACAGGTCTTCCGGAATCGCCTGGCTGCCGCTGACGATGTTCGACTCGATCATCACGCCCACCAGCGAGCGGTTGCCGTGCTTGATCTGCTGGATCACGTCCGACATCACCAAGGGCTGCAATTCCGGCTTCTTGTAGCTGTTGGCATGCGAGCAATCGACCACCAGGTTGGCCGGCAGCCCGGCCTTCTTCAGCGCCTGTTCCGCGATCGCCACCGACACCGAATCGTAGTTCGGACGGCCGCCGCCGCCGCGCAGCACCACGTGACCGTAGGCGTTGCCGCTGGTGCGCACGATCGAGACCGTGCCCTGGCCGTTGATGCCCAGGAAAGCGTGCGGGTTGGCCGAGGACAGCACCGCGTTCACCGCGATGCTGACGTCGCCGTCGGTGCCGTTCTTGAAACCGACCGGGGTCGACAGGCCGGAGGACATCTCGCGGTGGGTCTGCGATTCGGTGGTGCGTGCGCCGATCGCGGTCCAGGCGATCAGATCGCCCAGGTACTGCGGCGAGATCGGATCCAGCGCCTCGGTGGCGGTCGGCAGGCCCAGCTCGCAGACGTCGAGCAGGAAGCGCCGCGCGCGTTCCATGCCGACGTCGACGCGGAAGGAATCGTCCATGAACGGGTCGTTGATGTAGCCCTTCCAGCCGGTGGTGGTGCGCGGCTTCTCGAAATACACGCGCATCACCAGCACCATGGTATCGATCACCTCGGCCTGCAGCGCCTTGAGGCGGCGTGCATAGTCGAGGCCGGCTTCCGGATCGTGGATCGAGCAGGGCCCGACCACCACGAACAGGCGCTCGTCCTTGCGGTCCAGGATATTGCGCAGCGTCTCGCGGCCCCCCATCACAGTGGCAAAGGCGCGGTCCGACAGCGGCAGCGTGGCGTGGAGTTCCGTCGGCGTCGGCATCTCGGCGAACGAACTGACGTTGGTGTTTTCGATGGCTGGCGTGTTGATCATGATGCGATAGGTTCTGGAGGAACCATCCAGTGTAGACCGAAAATGCTGCACTTGCACAAGTGGCCGCCAAAAACTCACCGTGCGCTCACGACGCCCGCGCAGGCATTGTATGCTTGCGCCATGGACAAGAATACCGAACGATTCGCCGCGGCCCCCTTCATCAAGGAGATCGGCCGCGGCGTGAAGGGTGCGCGCAGCATGTCGCGCGAGGATGCGCGTGCGCTGTATGCGGCCATGCTTGGCGGCAGGGTGTCCGACCTCGAGCTGGGCGCCATTCTGCTGGCAATGCGCATCAAGGGCGAATCCGTGGACGAGCTGGCCGGCTTCATGGATGCTGCGGAAAGTTCGTTCGCGCCGCTGCCCAGCCCGCCGGGCGAATTCGCGCCGGTCCTGATTCCGAGCTACAACGGCGCGCGCAAGCTGGCCAACCTGACTCCGCTGCTGGCGCTGCTGCTGGCGCGCGAGGGCGTCCCGACCCTGGTGCATGGCGTGCGCCACGATCCGGGCCGCATCACCACCAGCGAGATCCTGGCCGAACTCGGCCTGGCCGAGGCCGGCTCATCAAGCGACATCCTGGATGCCGCCGCCAACCGCCGGCCCGCCTTCATCCCGATCGAGCATCTGGCCCCGAGCCTGGCCCACATGCTGTCGCTGCGCCGCATCCTGGGCGTGCGCAATTCGACCCACACCCTGGTCAAGATCCTGCAGCCTTTCGAGGGCCCGGCGCTGCGCCTGGTCTCCTACACCCACCCGGAATACCTGGAGACCCTGGGCGAATACTTCATCACGGCCGCGCCGCCCCAGCGCGGCGACGCCTTCCTGATGCGCGGCACCGAAGGGGAGACCGTCGCCAACCCGCACCGCGCCCCGCGCATCGACTGGTTCCACGGCGGCCTGCGCACGCTGCTGGTGGAACGCGACGCGCCGACCGACCTGCTGGCCGAGGTGCCGGACGCGCGCGATGCGGCCACCACCGCTGCCTGGATCGCCGCCGCCCTGCGCGGCGAGGTGCCGATTCCGGCGCCGATCGCGGCCCAGGTCGCGCACTGCCTGCAGGTCGCGCGCGCCCTGCGCAGCTGAGCCCTGCCTGGCGCCCGCCAGGCCTTCTTCCTGTCTCGAAAGCCATCCTTCGCGGTGGCTGCCGTGCTTTCAACACGGTTATCAACGTTGGATTGCAACAACATTTGGTTGTGATAAACAAATGTTTATTGGTTTCGGAAGTTTTGTCATCTATGAAACCTTCCTGTCCCAAATTTGTCCCGATAAGCCATGAATCCACGTTATATGCACCGAAGTTCAGGTAATCGGTGTCTTTACATTTGTGTAGACAAGTAATGTATTAACAATTATTGACGAATTTGACAATGTTTTTCTTACTGTTGACTTACAGAAACAGTGATTTTGCGCAAAACTCCGCTATTATTTTCTTGCAACATAGCAAAACGATACCGAACAAATGCCAGCAATGTTTCTGTCCTGTTATCGCTGACCTTGGGGTGTCGTCATAACGAATCGTCCGGCTCCATGCCGCTCCGTCCCATACTGAAGGAAGACCAGAATGACCAAGCATGCCCGCTTTACCAAGACCCATCTGACCCTCGCCGCGCTCGCGCTGGCAATGAGCGCCGCCGCCGGCAGCGCCATCGCCGCCCAGGCCAATGCCACCTCGACCAGCACCGTGGTGACCCCGATCGCGATCAGCAAGGCCAACGACCTCGGATTCGGCACCTTCGCGGCGGGCGCCTCGATCGGCACCGTCACCGTCAGCACCAACGGTACCCGCAGCAAGACCGGCGGCGTGACCCTGCTGACCGGCGGCACCGTCGGCGCCGCCAAGTTCGACGTCACCGGTAGCGGCACCATGACCTACTCGATCTCGTGGGCCGGGTCATCGACCACGCTGGTCTCGGGCACGGACAACATGACCTTCACCCGCGTCGCCGACCTGACCGGCGGCGGCGCCGTGACCGGCGACGTGTCCAGCGGCGCCCTGACTGCGGGTGCGCAGTCGATCTATGTCGGCGGCGTGCTGGACGTGGCGATCAACCAGCCAGCCGGCAGCTACAGCGGCACGATCAGCGCTACCGTCGAGTACAACTAAGCGCGGCCAGCGGCACTCCCTGGGACCATGCAGGTGCGCCGCATCCCGCTACGTCTGCCCGCCAGCGCGATCGTGCTGGCGGCGCTGTTCGCGATCGGGCATGCGCATGCCCAGCAGATCGTGCTCACCAATACACGCGGCCTCGACTTCGGCAGCTTCGTCGCCAATACCGGCGGCACGGTCGTGCTCAGTCCGACCGGCGTACGCTCCCGTACCGGCGGGGTGGTGCTGCTGAATTCCCCGGGCGCGGGCCAGGCCGGTTTCAATGTCGGCAAGAGCAACGGCGGCGCCACCAACAAGGCCGTCATCATCTCGACGCCCGCCAACGGCAGCGTCCGCCTCAGCAGCGGCGCCAACAGCATGGCCGTGAACACCTTTGTCACCAATCCCGCATCGATCGCTTCGGTGCCGAACGGCGGTACCACCCTGGGGGTGGGCGCCACCCTGACCGTGGCGCCGAGCCAGCCCCCCGGCAATTACACCGGCACCTTTTCTTTGACCGTCAATTTCCAGTAGGTCCATCACCATGTTTTCCCCGAGCTTCCTACCGGTTCCCATGAGCCGTTTCCGCCTGCTGCTTTCCGCCACGCTCGCCATCGTGCTGCTGGTCTTGTGCTGGCCGGCCAAGGCGGAACTGATGCTGCACCCGACCCGCATCGTGTTCGACAAGAACCAGCGCGCGGCCCAGGTCGAGCTGATCAACAGCGGCAGCAAGCCGGCCAGTTACCGGATCTCGCTGGTCAACCGCCGCATGACGGACGCCGGCCAGTTCGAGCCGGCCGATACCGCGCTCGAAGGCGAGCGCTTCGCCGACAGCATGCTGCGTTATTCGCCGCGCCAGGTGACGCTGCAGCCGGGCACCGCCCAGACCGTGCGCATCATGCTGCGCAAACCGGCTGACCTGGCCGAGGGGGAATACCGTTCGCACCTGCTGTTCGACAAGCTGCCGGACACGGATGCCAGCACCAGCATCGAGAGCCGCGGCGCCGAGGGCGGCCAGATCGGCGTGCAGCTGAATGCCCTGGTCGGCGCCTCGATGCCGATCATCGTGCGGCACGGTAATGTCGGCGCCACGGTCAGCCTGGCCGGGCTGGCACTGCAGAAGGACGCCGCCAAGCGTCCCGTGCTGGCCCTGCGCTTCGAGCGCGAGGGCACGAGCTCGGTGTACGGCGACGTCAGCGTCACCTACACCGCGCGCGACGGCAAGCCCGTGTCGCTGGCGCAGGCCGGCGGCATCGCCGTGTATACCCCCAACCGTGTGCGCCAGGCCGCGCTGCCGCTGGAGCTGCCGAAGGGCATGCAACTGTCCGGCGGCACGATCGAGGTGGTCTACCGCGACCGTCCGGAAGCGGGCGGCAAGCTGCTGGCCCAGGCCAGCCTGAATCTGCCCTGATCTGCTATCGCAACACTTATATTCTGAGCAATAATTGTGTTGCCGGAATTTACCGGCAACATGGGTTTTCGCGCGCATGCAGGTCATTCGGACAGGTTTCTTCCTAGCGGGTTTGATGGCGCTGCCGGCTTCGACGCCGGCGGTGGCGGCGCCCATGCCGGCGTCGGAAACCAACCTGGTCCTGCTCGAAGTCCGGCTCGGCAACCAGCTGCTGTCCGATGCCGTCAATGGCTACGAGATCGGGCGCGACGTCTACCTGCCGCTGGGCGAAATGGCGCGCCTGCTGACCCTGGCCATCCGCGTGACGCCAGGGGAGGGCAGGGCCAGCGGCTACATCCTGAGCGAAGAGCGCGGCTTCAGCCTCGACGTGCCGGGACGCGTCGTCGAGATCGCCGGCAGGAAGGAAGAGCTCGACCGCGCGCAGTTCAAGCTGCAGTCCGATGAAATCTACGTGGCGAGCAAGCTGCTGGCGCGCCTGCTGCCGGTCGACCTCGAGCTCGACATGCCGAACCTCGCCCTCAAGGTGCGCCCGCGCGAACAGCTGCCGCTGCAAGCCAGGCTGGCGCGGCGCGAGCGCGGCGGCATGCCGGGCACACCGGGCGGTTACCAGGACCCCGGTTACCCGCGCCTGTCGATCCCCTATCGGGTGATGGACGTACCCTTCGTGGACCAGACCTTCGGCCTGTCGACCAGCAAGACCGATGGCCGCAAACAGACCGAAGTCAATTACACCGCTTACCTGACGGCCGACCTGCTCGGTATGGAAGCGGCCCTGTATGCCAGCCACAACCGCCATGATCCTTCGCGCGGCCTGCGCCTGACGCTGGGGCGCAACGACCCGGAGGCCGGCCTGCTCGGCCCCCTGCGGGCGCGCACCGCCCTGTTCGGCAGCGTGCCGCTGCCGGGCGTGCCCAACATCTCGGTCAGCAGCCCCACCGGCAACGGCGTCCTGGTCAGCAACCGCCCGCTCAACCAGCCGACCAGCTTCGACCGCCACACCCTGCAAGGGCCGCTGCCGCCGGGCTGGGATGTCGAGCTGTTCTACAACGAGGCCCTGGTCGGCTTCCAGCAGTCGCGCCCGGACGGCAAGTACAGCTTCGAGGACATGCCGCTGGCCTATGGACCCAACGAATTCCGGCTGGTCTTCCACGGCCCGCTGGGCCAGCTGCGCGTGGAACGCCAGAGCTTCCTGCTGGAAGATGCCGCGGTGCCGCGCGGCGCCCTGTACTACGATGCCGGCCTTCAGCGCGACCTGCTGGGGCGCGAGCGCGCGCTGGCCCAGTTCGAATGGGGTGTGAGCGATCGCATCAACGCAACCGGCGGCTGGCAGCGCGTGCCGCTATTCGACGGCACCCACCGCAACTACGCCAACCTGGGCTTGCGCGGCTACTGGAACGGCCTGATTGCCACCGCCGATGCCGTCAAGGCGCAGGACGGCGGCAGCCTGGCGCAGCTGGGCCTGAAGACTCGCATCGGCAAGGTCTCGCTGTCGGCCACCCGCGCCCAGCTGGACAAGTTCCAAAGCGAATTCTTCACCCAGGTGGCCGACCCGGTGAAGGTGCGCGACGAGCTGCGCGCCGAAGGCGTGGTGGCGGGCGGCAGCCAGTACTTCCCGGTGGCGCTGCAGGTACGGCACGACCGCCTGGCCTCCGGCACCCGCAATATCGAGGTGCAGGGACGTGTCTCGGCCTACCGCGACGGCATCGCGCTGACGAATGGCTTGCGCTGGGCCAGGCTGGGCACGGAAGAGATCGCGGACGGCCAGTTCCAGGTGAGCCGGCGCGTGGCCGGCGTGGGCGTCAGCGGACAGTTGCAGTACACGATCGCACCGGAGCTTGCGTTGGGCAGCGCGGCCGTGTCGGCGGACTATGCGATGAACGACGGCTACCTGCTCAACCTCGGCCTGATGCGCAGCTTCCAGGACCGCGAACTGCGCGCCTTCGGCGGCGTCAACAAGAGCCTCGGCAGCTACGGCCTGGGCATCAACGGCTTCTACTCGAACCGCCACGACTACGGCCTGGGCCTGCAGTTCTTCATGGCGATGGGCCTGGAGCCGCGCAGCCGCCGCCTGATGACGGATGCCCAGCCGATGGCCGCCATGGGCGCGGCCTCGATCCACGTCTTCCTCGACAAGGACCTGAACGGCGTCATGGATGGCGCGGACGAAGCGATTCCCGGCGCCGGTTTCATCGTCAACGGCGCCAACTACGCGGTGCGCACCGATGCCGGCGGCGTCGCTTATCTCTCACGCCTGCCGACGCACCAGAACACCGACATCGGCCTGGATCCGAACACGCTCGAGGACCCGCAATGGCAGCCGCGCGTGCCGGGCGTGCGCATCGTGCCGCGGCCGGGCAAGGTCAGCCAGCTGGAGTTCGCGGTCAACGTGACCGGCGAGGTGGATGGCACCACTTACCTGTATGCCGACGGCAAGCGCAAGGCGATCGGGGATTTGAAGCTGGAGCTGGTGGATGCCTCGCGCAAGGTGGTGGCCAGCATGAGCAGTGCGGCGGATGGCTACTTCGTCATTAACGGGATATTCCCGGGGGAGTACTTCCTGCGGGTGTCGCCGGAGCAGCTCAAGCGCCTGGGGCTGACGGATACGGGGATGCACATCATCACGATCGCCAGGGATGGGACGGTGCTCAACGGGCGCGACCTCGATGTGAGGACGGCGGACGGGGGCTAGCTTTCCTCGATACCCCTGAACCATATACAATGGCCGGTTTGGCGATTCGGGAACACGCTCAAGCATGGCAAAACAATACGATGTAGCGGTCATCGGCGCAGGCGCCGCCGGCATGATGTGTGCGGCCATTGCCGCCCAGCGCGGCAAGCGCGTGGTGCTGCTCGACCATGCCACGCGCCTCGCGGAGAAGATCCGCATCTCCGGCGGCGGACGCTGTAACTTCACCAATATTGGCGCCGGCCCCGCCAACTTCCTGTCGCAGAACCCGAATTTCTGCCGCAGCGCGCTGTCGCGCTACACGCCGCAGGACTTCCTCGGCCTGGTGAAGAAATACCGCATCGCTTACCACGAGAAGCACAAGGGCCAGCTGTTCTGCGACGATTCGTCCGAGCAGATCATTCAGATGCTGCGCGCCGAATGCGCTGCGGGCGAGGTCAGCTGGCGCATGCCCTGCAAGATCGGCAGCATCGAAAAAAGCGAGACGGGTTTCCACATCACGGCGGAAGGCGGCGACATCGCCTGCGACAGCGTGGTGATCGCTACTGGCGGCCTGTCGATCCCGAAGATCGGCGCCACCGACCTTGGCTACCGCATCGCGAAGCAGTTCGACCTGCAAATCGTCGAGCCGCGCCCCGGCCTGGTGCCGCTCACCTTCGACGGCCCGAGCTGGGAAGCCTTTGCGCCGCTGGCCGGCATCGCGCTGGAAGTGGAAGTGAGCACCGGCGGCGGCAAGGGCAAGAATAAAACCCAACGCGGCCACTTCCGCGAAGACCTGCTGTTCACCCACCGCGGCCTGTCGGGTCCGGCGATCCTGCAGATCTCGAGCTACTGGGAACCGGGCACGCCGATCGTGCTCGACCTGTTGCCGGAGATGGACGTGGCCGAGGAACTGATTTCATCGAAGACCACGGTCAAGAAGCAGCTCGGCAACGTGCTGTCCCAGTGGCTGCCGGCGCGCCTGGCCGACGGTCTGCTGGTGGCCAACGGTTTTGCGCCGGACATGCGCCTGGCCGACATGGCCGACGCCAAGCTGCGCAAGCTGGGCGACGCCATCAACCGCTGGGCGATTGTCCCGACCGGTTCGGAAGGGTACAAGAAGGCCGAGGTGACCCTGGGCGGCGTCGATACGCGCGAACTGTCGCAGCAGACCATGATGGCCAATAAAGTGCCGGGCCTGTACTTCATCGGCGAAACGGTGGACGTGACGGGCTGGCTGGGCGGCTACAACTTCCAGTGGGCCTGGGCCTCGGGCTACGCGGCCGGCACCAGCGTATAAGCTGTGTAGCAATTGTGGGACACGTTGTTAAAAGCTTCCACTGATCCGCAAATAGTGCTACACTTTCGTTCTTCCTAAATCCAACGGTTTCATTTTTACATGACCACTATCCGCCTTAAAGAAAACGAGCCGTTCGAAGTCGCTATGCGTCGCTTCAAGCGCACTATCGAAAAAACCGGTCTGCTGACCGAACTGCGCGCTCGCGAGTTTTACGAAAAGCCAACTGCAGAGCGCAAGCGCAAGCTGGCCGCCGCAGTGAAGCGTCACTACAAGCGCATCCGCAGCCAGCAGCTGCCGAAGAAGCTGTACTAATCTGACTGCATCCACGGCTTGGTCCGGCGACAGCACTGTCCCGGCGAGTCGCTGAGCGTCCGCAAGCCCGCTCCGGTTGTTACCGCGGCGGGTTTTGTCGTTTTTAACTTTAAACTTTTGTTCCACTGCACGGAGAAGCCATGAGCCTGAAAGCCCAAATCACCGAGGACATGAAAGCCGCGATGCGCGCCAAGGAAAGCGCCCGCCTGGCCACCATCCGCCTGATCCTCGCCGAGATCAAGCGCAAGGAAGTCGACGAGCAGATCGAAGTGGATGATACCCAGACCCTGGCCATCGTCGAAAAGATGATCAAGCAGCGCAAGGATTCGATCACCCAGTTCGAAGCCGGCGGCCGCGCCGACCTGGCGGACATCGAAAAGGGCGAGCTGGCGATCCTGTCGGCCTACATGCCGGCCGGCCTGTCGGACGAGGAAATCGCGGCCGAAGTGGCTGCCGCCGTGGCATCGACCGGCGCCGCCGGGCCGCAGGACATGGGCAAGGTGATGGGCGTGCTCAAGCCGAAGCTGGCGGGGCGTGCTGACATGACCGTGGTGTCGGGGCTGGTCAAGAAGGCGCTGAGCGGCGGCTGATCACCTGTCGCCTGACCGCGTGGGCAAGAAACTTGCCCACCCTACCGTAGGATGGGCGGCTTTGCCGCCCACGCGGTCAACCGGCTATAAAATGGCCATGACGCATACTTCCGACAAGCGGCCCCGTCTTGCCGTTAGCCTTGTCATAAATCAACTTGCAGTCAGCGCTGCGGTATAGTCTGAGTTGAGACAAACACTGAGTACCTCCTAGTGATTCCGCAATCATTCATTACCGATTTGCTCAACCGTGTCGACATCGTCGACATCGTCGGCCGTTACGTCCAGCTGAAAAAGGGCGGGGCCAACTACATGGGCCTGTGCCCATTCCATAACGAAAAATCCCCCAGCTTCACGGTCAGCCCGACGAAGCAGTTCTACCACTGCTTCGGCTGCGGCGCCCACGGCACCTCGATCGGTTTCCTGATCGAATACTCCGGCATGGGCTTCGTCGATGCCGTCAAGGACCTGGCCCAGGGCGTGGGCATGGTGGTCCCGGACCAGGACGACAAGATCCCGCCGCAGCAGCGCGCCGCCCAGCAGGCGCAGTCGCTGGCGATGACCGAAGCGCTCAACCAGGCCTGCGCCTACTACCGCGCCCAGCTGCGCGAGGCGCCGAATGCCATCGCCTACCTGAAGAACCGCGGCCTGACCGGCGAAGTGGCCGCCCGCTTCGGCATGGGCTACGCCCCCGGTGGCTGGGACAACCTGCGCTCGGTCTTCCCCGACTACGAGGCCCTGGCCCTGGTCGAATCCGGCCTGGTGATCGACAAGGTCGACGAGGACGGCAACAACAAGAAACGCTACGACCGCTTCCGCGAGCGCGTCATGTTCCCGATCCGGAACACCAAGGGCCAGGTGATCGGCTTCGGCGGCCGCGTGCTGGACGGCGGCGAACCGAAATACCTGAACTCGCCGGAAACCCCGCTGTTCCAGAAAGGCCTGGAACTGTACGGCCTGTTCGAAGCAAGGCAAAGCATCCGCGACGCCGGCTACGTGCTGGTGACGGAAGGCTATATGGACGTCGTGGCGCTGGCCCAGCTCGGCTTCCCGCAGGCCGTGGCAACGCTCGGCACCGCATGCACCAGCACCCACGTGCAAAAACTGCTGCGCCAGACCGACACCGTGATCTTCAGCTTCGACGGCGACAAGGCCGGCCGCCGCGCCGCCCGCCGTGCGCTGGAAGCCTGCCTGCCGCAAGTGACGGACGACAAGACGATCAAGTTTCTGTTCCTGCCGCAGGAACACGACCCGGACAGCTTCGTGCGCGAGCGCGGCGCCGAGGCCTTTGAACAGGAAATCATCGAGGCGATGCCGCTGTCGCAGTTCCTGCTGCGCGAAGTGACCCTTGAACACGACCTGACGACGCCGGAGGGCAGGGCGCATGCCCAGCACGAGGCCAAGCCGATGCTGCAGGCAATGGCGCCGACCGCGCTGCGGCTGCAGATCGTGCGCGGCCTTGCCAGCCTCACCGAATCGACGCCGGCCGAGATCGAATCGCTGTTTGAATTGTCCAAGCCGGTATCGGTGGTGCGCCGCGCGCCGCCGCGTCAGGGCCGTCCGAAACCGGTCGGGCTGGAGCTGCAGATGCTGCGCATCCTGGTCTCGCACCCGCAGCTGGCGCAGCTGCTGGACGATTCGGCGCTGGCCTGTTTCGACTATTTCGGCCAGGAATCTGCGGATGCCTTGCGCCACCTGGTCCAGCTGGCGCAAAGCCTGGGCGAATACGGTACGTTCGCGGCCTTGTCACAACAGTTAAAAGAAGTGACGGGAGAATACGACAGTTTGATTTCGGAAATCGCGGCTGAACCGGAGTCGGATATTGACGCAGACCGGATCTGGCTCCTTAGCGCTGTGCGTCAAATCAAAATGGACGCGTTAAAACAAGAACTTAACCAGTTGTTTTCTTCGGGCCTGACCCCAGATCAGGTCAGTGTCCGCTATCGCGAAATTACTGCCCAGCAGGACCTCCTAGCTCGGGAGGCCGCGGCGGACATGGCGGCCCGCTAAGCACTGTGGATACGGCCTCTACGGCCGGTGTTCGCAACTGGAAAAAGTAGGGGTGCGTGCTATAATAAAACGCTAACTATTGCAACCTTTGAAACCATTTTTCGTTTCAATCGCGGCGTGGTGTTTCAGTTAGCGAGGCAACGGAAATTGCCTGCAGGGTGATGTAAGGTAACAAAACTTTATCTTTAACCATCGTAAAGTTAGTCGTTGTGACTTCGAAAGCGCCTGTGCCAACCAAGAAACCCGAAACCAAAGTGGCTGCAAAAACCACGAGAGCGTCCGCCAAGGTGGACAAAGGCCAAGACCAGGCCGAGGTTCGTACGGCGAGCCCGGCACCGGTCAATGCGACGACCGATGCGGCCGCACTGGCTGCCATCGACACGTCCGGTTACGTCCTGCCATCCGTCAAGGTCCCGGGACGCCGTGGCCGCAAGCCCAAGGAATTCACGCCCGAGAACGATGAGATCGCCGCACTGAACGCGGTCGAGCGCGCCGAATTGAAAGCCGCGGACAAGGCCAAGGCCAAGGACCGCAAGGCCAAGGAAAAGGCGCTGCTGAAAGACGCGTTCTCGTCGGATACCGAAGCGAGCGAGGAAGAGCTCGAGATCCGCCGCAACAAGCTCAAGGCCCTGATCAAGTCGGGCAAGGAGCGCGGCTTCCTCACGTACTCCGAGATCAACGACCACCTGCCGGACAACATCGTCGATCCGGAAGCGATCGAAGGCATCATCGGCACCTTCAACGACATGGGCATTGCCGTCTACGAGCACGCCCCTGACGCGGAAACCCTGCTGCTGTCCGACAACGTCCCGAACGTCACCAGCGACGACGAAGCCGAAGCGGCCGCCGAGGCGGCGCTGTCGACCGTCGACTCCGACTTCGGCCGCACCACCGACCCGGTCCGCATGTACATGCGCGAGATGGGCTCGGTCGAGCTGCTGACCCGCGAAGGCGAGATCGAGATCGCCAAGCGCATCGAGGACGGCCTGAAGGACATGATCCAGGCGATCTCCGCCTGCCCGGTGACGATCGCCGAGATCATCGACACCGCGTCGCGCATCGAGAAGGACGAGATCAAGATCGACGAGATCGTCGACGGCATGGTCGACCCGGACGATGACGAGAATACCTCGCCAACCGCGGTCGCCCCGACCACGACCGACGACGAAGACGAGGACGAGGACGAAGCGGAAGAAGCCGAGGAAGAAGAAGAGGAAGGCGCCAGCGCCTCGGGCGCGGCCGGCTACTCGGCCGAGCAGCTCGAAGCGTTGAAGCAGGCCGCCCTCGGAAAGTTCAACAACATCGCCGACCAGTTCGACAAGATGCGCAAGGCCTTCGAAAAGGACGGCTACAACTCCAAGGCCTACGTCAAGGCCCAGGACGCGATCTCCGACGAATTGCTGGGCATCCGCTTCACGGCCAAGGTCGTCGAGAAGCTGTGCGACACCCTGCGCGGCCAGGTGGACGAAGTGCGCCACATCGAGAAGCAGATCCTCGACGTGGCCGTGAACCGCTGCGGCATGCCGCGCGCCCACTTCATCAAGGTCTTCCCGGGCAACGAGACGAACCTGGAATGGGTCGACGGCGAAGTCAACGCCGGCCACGCCTACAGCGCCATCCTGGGCCGTAACATCCCGACGATCAAGGAACTGCAGCAACGCCTGATCGACCTGCAGGCGCGCGTGGTGCTGCCGCTGCCGGACCTGCGCAACATCAACCGCCAGATGGCGGCCGGCGAAATGAAGGCGCGCAAGGCCAAGCGCGAGATGACCGAGGCCAACCTGCGCCTGGTGATCTCGATCGCCAAGAAGTACACCAACCGCGGCCTGCAATTCCTCGACCTGATCCAGGAAGGCAACATCGGCCTGATGAAGGCGGTGGACAAGTTCGAATACCGTCGCGGTTATAAATTCTCGACCTATGCGACGTGGTGGATCCGCCAGGCCATCACCCGTTCGATCGCGGACCAGGCGCGCACGATCCGTATTCCGGTGCACATGATCGAAACGATCAACAAGATGAACCGGATTTCGCGCCAGATCCTGCAGGAGACCGGTGCTGAACCGGATCCGGCAACCCTCGCCATCAAGATGGAGATGCCGGAAGATAAGATTCGCAAAATCATGAAGATCGCGAAGGAACCGATTTCGATGGAGACGCCGATCGGCGACGACGACGATTCGCACCTGGGCGACTTCATCGAGGACAACAACACGCTGGCGCCGTCGGATGCGGCCCTGCACGCCTCGATGCGCGGTGTAGTGAAGGACGTGCTTGATTCTCTGACCCCGCGCGAAGCCAAGGTGCTGCGCATGCGCTTCGGTATCGAGATGTCGACCGACCACACGCTGGAAGAAGTCGGCAAGCAGTTCGACGTCACCCGCGAGCGCATCCGCCAGATCGAAGCGAAGGCCCTGCGCAAGCTGCGTCACCCCTCGCGTTCGGACAAGCTGAAGAGCTTCCTCGAGGGCAGCAGCTGATTGTTGTAGCTGGTCCTTGACGGACCTGCACTAAAAGCAATATCCTCTCGCCACTCTGCTTCACGGTACCGCGCCGCTGAAGCAGGTGGCGAGAACTCTTTCTAGCCACTGTCCCGATTTCTGGGCCTCTAGCTCATGCTTGGTTAGAGCAGCGGACTCATAATCCGTTGGTGCCCAGTTCGACTCTGGGGAGGCCTACCATTATAATTTGCAGTCGATCACGCCCTTACGAGAAATCGTAGGGGCGATTTTATTGAAACAAACATTTTCTGGCTCTATATCTAGATTGTTGGGTAACTGCAGAATCGAACACGTGCCGGCTATCTGCACCATAAATAACGGGCAGGATGACGTCTCTTTCAATCTTCCTCGATTCGGCCCGCGGTCGACTCGGAATCTTAGCCTAGCTGCGAAATGTTTTATTCTATGGGTGGGGTAACCGATGTTCCTTCTTTATCAGCGAGGTCTTCTTCTTTATCGGTCACCAATACATTCATCGTCATAGACGAATAGGGATGAAAGGGCGGAATTGTGCTTTTGATTAGTCCTTCTTCAAACCAGTGATGAGCGATTCCGGGGAACAAGTCCGGGTCAACGGGATGCTTTGCGTTTGGATTATGGAACATTGACATACCTTCAGCCCACGTTTCAGTAGTTTGTCCTTCCATTATGGTCCGAACAAATGGCTTTGGAAGAGCAGCATTTGGGTCATGATCGTGGTAAAGGCCGTAACGTGTCATGATGATATTAGGTACTCCAAACCCGGCTAATCGACCCATGCGATTAAACTTCGATAGAGTACCGGTTGAGCTGAACAAAACAGCACTAACATTTTCGGCGTTCGGCAGAAAGAAAAAGCCCGATGGGATCTCTTTGCCATTATGCTGGTGCTTTTCTATCTTTAGTGAACTGATGAGAAGTTGCCCGTGCTCGTCCTTACTGAAGTCATGACTCACACCATAAAGATACCTGAATAGCGCAGATGAGCTCCACATCATTGATTGTGGCTCGTGAAAATCGGCAATAGCGAATATCAGGGGATGATTGGCCACATCTGGAAGAGTCCAATAGGGCGTTTTGCGGTTTAGCTTTGAATATAGTGCGCTACCGAACTTAATTGGCATCTTCCCCTCAAGAAGTTTAGCGATCTCCTCCTGGCTCCGAACCACGACGCCGTGTTCCTCAGTAGGTGGTTTTTCGCCATCGGTAGGATTTACAGTAACTGCTTCAATGAAAACCTTCTTTCGTCCAAGGCGCACAACGAAGTCAGGTGCTGGGTCGGGCCTTTCGACATACAAACCTTCTTCGAGTAGAAACGCATACAGATATAATTCCCATAATCTAGAGTCGAAGCCCTCGCTTTGAAATTGCTCGACGAAGTTGCCATCTACATCGACGTAGTGGTTCATCATTTCTGAAAGAATTGCTTTTGCCGGCGACCAGCTTGGATGTTCTGCGACCAATTTAAAAGCTTTATGGAGTTTCTCTTCGCCATGAACTGGCGCAAACAGATCAACCCCTCCTCGATCCGCGCCGCCTTGAGGAAAGGTTTCATCGCCGCTAGAACTAAGTTTTTGCAGAGCGTGAAAGAGTTTACGTCGAGCGTCGCCAAGAGAGCTGAAGCTTGTTTCCACATCAACGGTTCGGAACCGGCCTTTTTCGTCCCTCCCTAAGGCAACGAACGCAAAATCTCTATCGGTATGATCAACTGAGACCACGCCTAGCACACGTTCGTTTTGGTCTGCGTACCACTCTAGCTCTGTAGAAATCATACGTGCTGGTGGCAGGCGACTCCAACTCACATAGGCGTTGAAGCGTGCTTCAGAAATCGCCTTTACTCCGAATTCTTGGCGCATTTTGTCTATGCGTTCTGACCGATTGCCACGACGTCGTGCTTCACCCACGGTTTCTCCTCGATAGACCTATAGTTGTGAGTGAAATAGTACCGAAAATAAAAATCATCCGCTACTGCCTCGAGCGCCCAAATTTCGATTAAAAGAATCAACTGCGAAGTCTTATCACAGTAAAGGCGAAGTTCGCTTGGCCGTGCTTAGGACATGCACTACTACAATTTTGACCAACTCTGGAATTGCTCTGTGTAACCAAAGACTGCCGACTCGAACCTAACAGCCGTTAGACTGGGCTGCTGATGGCTCCCTGAGCGCCTTAATACATGCATACATTGCTGCTCGGCATGTATGGGAATTGATGTACAAGATATGTGCAACGGGTGCGGCACAGTTACAAAGATATATTTACACTACCCTTGCCGACCTTGGCATAGTTTAGGAGAGTAATGATGAGCGATGACGAGTGGTATTCGAAAGTCCGCGCCGATACAGGGCGCGTTGTATCAGGCGGAGCGGCGCTTCTTGTACGGACGAAGCGTGGCGGCGGTATGAAGAAAGTTGCTCAGCGCATTGGGGCAAAGGCTGCTCAGGATACTCTGGATGAGATCAACGCAGCGGTCCAAGACAAGCGACCGGCGTTACGTCTTGTTCAGGGGGGCAGGTAATGCAACAGAGAAGGCCGGTAGACGGCCTTCTTTAGAGGAGAGTGAGGGTAGGGTTCGACATCTGAACACGGGCTCATCCATGAAATTGTTGAACTTCTGTACAGGTTTCAGACCTAACCTCGTTCGCTCATTCATGACCGTCATTCACAGGCTTAAATACCAGCGATTGGGAGCCGGCCCGCTCGTTCGGGAGTGGGGGAAATGGTTTTCTAAGGACGGTTGACGTAAGTCAAGCACCCGGAAGGAAGAACCTAAGGAAGGTCGACGCCTACTTGCTTGCGCGAATGCGCGCGAACTGTCGATCGTTTTGCTCACCGTTTGTTGGCGCGACCCCCTGTCTTTGCCGCCGCGCCAACCGGCCTTACTTCTTCACTCACCACCTTCCGCTTCGGGACGAACAATCACGTCCGCCTCATCATCAGTTTCGATGGCCGGCGCCGCCAACCCATGCGGCCGTATCAGATCCAGCCGCACCGCGTACTGCACCCCACCGCGCACGCCGTCCGCCACAATCTGCCCGGCGTCATTGATCCCCCGCGAGAAGGTGATGCTCCAGCCTGACTTCGGATCGATCAGCGCATTCAGGCTTTCCCTGCGCTTGCCGCGGTAGACGAACGCGCCCAGGTCGTCGCTGTTGCCGGCGACATGAACGTAGTTGTTGATGGCGTTGGCCGTGCTGAACCGGTTGCTGGAGCCCGCCGGGCGCAAGTCGATCAGGGTCGGGCGGCCATATGTCCAGATGGTGGCAAGCGCCTCGCGGAAGGTGGCCGTCGAGGTGTAGCCGGCGACTTGTCCGCGGTCGTTGATGTCCAGGCCGTCGTTGGGCGCGTAGCCGAAGTCGCCCAGCTGGCGCGTCACGCCCTTGCTCCAGACGAAAGCGTAGAACGGGATTTCCGGAAAGATGAGCCGGCCGGATTCGCCGTGACCTGGTTGTAGTTGTTGAGCGCCTCCGCCTGGGTGGTTGGGTTCGGGTACGGCAGCGCGGGAATGAGCTGGTAGCTGCCACCTGGTGCGCGCAGGTAGGCGGTCGGATCGCCCGCGCCGGGTTTCGAAGGCGGCGCGCTGCTCGATGCGAGGATATACCCGGCGTTGTTGATGTCCACGTAGCGGGTGGCACGGCCGCCAGGGCCCGTGAGCTGCCGGAAGCTGCCGCGGTAGTACACGTAGCCGCGCGGTTGGCCCGTCTTGGTGGTCCAGTTGCCGAGCACCTCGCCCTTGTCGTTGATCGCCACCGCCACATTAGAGGCGCCCCCCAGCAGGCCCAGGTCGAGCGGCCCCTTGCCGTAGTTGACGAAGCTGCGGTAGGTGAGCGAACCGCTCGGCGTGATGCCGACCACGGCGCCGGCCTGGTTGATGTCGGTGGGCTGGCTGTTCGGCGGACCGACGACGGTCACCCGGTATTCGACATGGGGCGCGGCGGTCGCCGCCACCGACACGGTGAGCGACAGCAGGAACAGCGATACTTGATGACGATGCGTTTGCATGACGATCTCCAGAAAGGATGGCGGCTGGGGCACGACGATGGCATCCCGCCGCCAGGCCAGACCGGCCATCACGGACTTCTTTCGTACGGCGCGACAACACTTGCAACACCGGACGCTGCCGCACTGTTGATGAGCAACTTCCTTGACGCAAGGGCTTGCACCCGCGAGCAGGCGAGCCCATCAACGACCTTACGCCCTCAATGCCCAGCTGGTTTGGGGTCGCACAAGCCCGCCCGCGCGCCACCGGCAGCGTAGACCCATTCGATCAACATGCGCACCGAATGTCAGGGTAGAAATGCCGTTCGGCGGCAGGTGCCAGTCAGGTAGCGCGCCTGGCGCGTTCGACGCACCACAGGAGGAATTTGGCGAAATACAGCACCACCAAGGTCCCGCCAAGGTCACCCGCCGCCATCGCGACGAAGCTGGCGCCCAGGTCCTGCTTGTGCTCGTACAGGGCAAACCACAGGTGGTGCAGGAAGGGGCTGGCCAGCGAGAACATCACCGATAGGATGAGCAGCCGCTTCGGCGTCAGGTTCTGCAGCGAAGGCTGCAACCCGGAGAAGTGTTGCATCGCGCGGTAGACCAGGTAGGGGCTGGCGCTGGCGAGGATGCCGCCCGCGAAAGAACGCACCGGGTCGTTCGGAAAGAACTCGACCACGCACACGATCCAGGAGATGAACAGCAGCCCGATGGCGCCGGCTTCGGCGAAGAGCAGGGTGGCCAGCAGGCGCACGCCGGCCGGCAGGTAGATCCAGTTGATCCCGGGCGTGAACTCGAGCGCTGCGAACAGCAGCTGGTTCACTTTCAGCACGGCGAAAAACAACAGCATGGTCACCGCGACCATGGCCATATGCAACCTAAATTGGCTCATTGTGAACAACGTTACAGTAAAATGGCCAATCCAGCCGATACAAGGGACCTGAGCATAGCTTATCCGTTCGCTAACTTGCAACCGTTCTAAAATGAAGCCAACCCGCCCCGCCGACATTTACCTGCGTTTTCTTCAGCTCACCGAAGCGCTGCGTGGATTGCCTACGCTGCCGGAACTCGATCCGCTCGAGGAGCGCATCCTGGCCCTGGTGGCGCGCGCGCGCCAGGATAACCAGCGCCTGTCGGTGCGCGACATGATGGCGAAGGATCAGCTGGGCTCTCCCGCCACCGTGCACAACCGCCTGAAGTCGATGCGCGAGAAGGGGTGGATCATGCTGACCGATACCGAAGACACCCGCCGCAAGCAGGTGGACCTGACCCAGGCCGCCTTGCTCCACTTCGACAAGCTGTCGCAGTGCATGCTCAACGCTACGGGTGCAAAGGGCTGAAGAGGGCGGCGTGGGCGGGAGAACCCGCCCACCCTACGTGACGGCGCCAGAGTAGGCGCGCGCTTGGAGTTATTGACGCGCGCTGGCGACCGAGCTACTCGCCAGCAGGAATCCCAGGAAGACAATCCCGTTCACCACCACATAGCTGGTCTGCGAGAACCCGGCAAAGCAGAACACCAGCTGCAGCACCAGCCCGAGCACGAAGAAGAGCCCTGCCACCATGCGCAGGTTGACGCCCGCGCGCGGGTTGGCGCATTCCAGGCCCAGCGCGGCGCCGAGCGTGCTGCCCAGGATCAGGAAGCTGCCGATGGCCAGCGTGCCCTTGATGCTGTTGGCGTCGCTGCTGGCCAGGCCGAAGGTCAGGAGGCCCGCCGCCAGCAGGGCGATGAGCAAGTTCAATGGATGGATGCGCATGGCTACTCCGTGGGAACGAATGGGGGAGGCGCGAGCACGATCAGGCGCAGGACTTCCGGCGAATTCTCGACTGTCGCCCATTGCGCCATGCCCGGCTTCCAGACATAGCTGGCTTTGGTCAGCTTGCCGCCCGCGATCAGCTGGATCAGCTGCGCTTCCTGGAAGGGGCCTGCCGGCTTGCCTTCGTAGACGATCCAGAAGCCCTGCGGCGCGGTGTCGACAGCGCCGAGCTGGCGGCCCGGCAGGTTCATCGCATCGAGGGCGCCGTTCATCGAGGCGACCATGCGCTGCGCGACCGCCGCGCTCAGGCCGAATTCGACCAGGCGGTCGACGGCATCGAAGTTGACTGATGTATCCATGAGGTCCTGTTCAAAAGGCCGGCGCGGCGGGCGGGGCCGGCGGCGGTGGTGGGG
>NZ_LR733275.1:4333931-5292378 GCF_902506415.1 Massilia sp. 9I
CGGTGGTGGGGGAGGCGGCGGCGTCGCCGCGGCGAACAGCGCCGCCAGTTCGGCCACGTTGCCGGCGTTTTCCCAGCTGGCCATGCCCGGTTTCCAGACGTAGGTGGCGCGCGTCAGCTGGCCGCTCTGCACCAGTTCCTGCAGCTGGTTCAGCATGAACGGGCCGGTGGTCTGCCCATTCACGTTCAGGCTGTACTGCACTTGCGGCAGCGGCGGCGGCATCACCGGCGCTTGCGGCATGGCGGCGCCGGCGGTGTTCATCATGCTGGCCATCTGGTTGCCCATCACGCCGCCGACGGCGATCCCGGTCATCATGCCGACCGGGTTGAAACCGTTGCCACCGTTCCCGAGGTTCATCGTGCTCATCTCGCCCAGGTTGTTGGCGGCGGTGCGCAGCACGTCGGCCTGCAGGTCGATCTGGTGCGCGGCGATGAACTGGGTTTCCGACTGCAGCCTTTGGTGCCGCTGGGTTGCCTCGCGCTGGATGCGCAGGGTCTCGGCCATGTTCTCGGCGTTGATCAGCTGGGTGTCGTCGAGGTTGCGCAGGGCGATGTCGTTCTGCTTCTGGCGCATCGCCACTTCCAGGTCGGCCGTGATCGAGCGCAGCTGGCGGTATTCCTCGGTCGACTTGTCGATCTCGATGACGTCGATGTCCAGGCGCAGCAGGTTGACGCCGAAGTCGTTCACGAAAGCCTGGGCCACGCGCGGCGCCACCAGGTCGTTCACCTCGAGCAGCTTGCGCTCGATCTGCAGCACCGGCATGCCGTTGTCGGCCGGCGCGTTGCTGACGATGCCCTTGATGTACTTGGCCACCGCGTCGCGCACCAGGGTGCGGAAGCGCTCCAGTTCGAAGTTGACCAGGCGGTGCAGCTTGATGAAGGCGCGGTAGTCGGTGATGTTGAACACCAGCGAGCCGCGCACCGCCACCTTGACCGGGAAGTCGAGGAAGCGCGGGTCGAACACGTCGAAGTAGGGCACGCCGATCGGCATGCGGATGTTGCCGGCCAGGTTGATGAAGTAGACCTCGGCCTGGAACGGCGCCTGGCCGCCGAAGGCCAGGCCCACTAAGCTGCTCAGGACCGGGAAGTTGGCGGTCTTGATGGTCTCGTCGAACGGGCCCTCAATGAAGTCCTGGTGCTGGCCGTCGGCCTGCTTGTAGACGAACACCGCGACTTCGCCATCCTTCACGCGCAGGCTGCTGCCCCAGCGGATGCCGTTTTCCTTGGCGGTGCTGTTGGCGGCGCCGCTCGGGCGCCATTTCCAGACCAGGTAGTCTTCCTGGTCGCAGCGGATGACGTCCATCATGCCGCCTTCGGTTTTCTTTCCAAACAGTCCCATACCGATCACCACTGGTTTTCCAGCGCAGCCTTGCGCTTGTCGCCGGCGTCGCGCGCGGATTCGGCCTTCTTCTGGTCGGCCTGGATGCGCGCCACTTCGACCACCTTGTTTTCCTGCGCCACCCGTTCGGCCGTGACACGGTTGGCGGCGGCCTGCTGCTCGGCCGCTTCGCGCTCTAACTGGGCCTGGCGTGCGCCCGCGTCCTGCTCGGCTTTAGTGTTGACGAAAGCGGTCAGCTGCTGCAGGTGTTCCTGCCAACCCGCCTGGGCGGCGGCGTTCTGGTCCAGCTGGCAAGCGGGGGCGAGTTCCCAGCGTACGCGGCCGAGCTTGGACTGCGCTTCCGAGAAACGCCTGGCCTGCACGTCCTGCTCGATGGTGGCGGCCAGCCCTTCCAGGCGGCCCTTCTCGGCGGCGGCGCTCTCGACATAAGCCTGCTCGCATTCGGCCACTTTGTTCGCCTCGATGCGGCTGTTCACGAAGGCGGCTGCGCCCAGCAGCACCACGCCGCCCAGCAGCGCGAAGAACAGCGGGTTGCGCTTGGCCTTGATGCCTAGGCTCTGCGACAGCGAGCTGTCGATGCTGGCTTCCATCTTGGCGATCTCGGACAGCACGCTGTCGTCGTTGCGGTAGGCCTGCTTGGCGCGGTTGAGCACCTCGGTGAACTTGGTGCGCCATTCCTCGACGTTCGGATCAGGCTTCACGCTTGGCAGGATCTTCGGCTGGATGTAGTACATCAGCTGCTGCAGGTCGTCACGCGAATTCGGAATCGGGAAGTCGCGGATTACACGGCCCTTCTTTTCGTTGATGAAGTCTTCGCGGCGCTTGCCCTTGTAGCCCATCGACTCGACTTCGCGCTCGATTTCCTCGAAGCGTTCGGCCAGGGCGCTGATCGAGCGGTTGGCGTCGACTTCGAGCAGCTCGTGGCCGCAGGCGTTGCAGACCGAGGCGAAGGCGCCGAGGGCGGCGCCGCAGCTCGGGCATTTATGGATGCTGCCCCGGCGCTGCAGGACAGGTGGTTCGGCCATCTGGTTCATGTGCGCTTCCTTGCTTACTTCGGCATGGTGTCGGCGGCCGACTTGGCTTCGCTCAGGTCGACACCGTTCGCGCCCAGGTACTTGAACAGGGTGCCGGTGGTCGACAGGCCGCCCGACAGCATGCCCGGCAGTTCCTTCACCGCGAACAGCACGGTGCCGGCGTCCGAGCCGAGCGACATCGGGTTCCTGGCCAGGCCCTGCAGGCTGCCCAGGGTCTGCTTGGTGGCGACCAGGCCCTGCACGTAGGCCAGCATCGACTTCGCGGCCATCTTCTTCTGGCTGGCGTCCAGTTGCGCGTTACCGGCGATCTTCTTTTCGATCTCGACACTGGCCGACTTGTGGATGTCGACCGCGGCCTGCAGCGAGGCGGTGTTGACGCCGGCGTCGCCCTTCTGCATGCCTTCGACCTGGGTGCGCAGGGCGCTCAGGTTCTCGTAGCCGCCGAGGGCTTCCAGCAGGCCCAGTTCCGCGGTCGCGAAGGCGACCAGGGCATTGCGGGTGTTCCTGGCGACGTCGGCGGCGCTGGCGCCGGCGGCCTGGTTCGGCTTGGCCAGCGAGGCGAGCTTGCCGAAGTCGACGGCGTGGGAAGGTGCGGCGCCCAGTGCGCTCAAGGCAGCGAAGACGGAGATGGCGATTTTTTTCATTGTTGTGTTCTCTTTCAGGAGAGGCTCGGTTATCGAATACCCTTGGCGTTGAGCTGGTCCACCAAGTTGCGGATCACGTCGCGGGCTGCCAGCGCCAGGGCGTTGCGGCCTGCGACATTCTGGTTGGGGCCGAGGCCCGAATACTGGACCGGGCCGACCGACCCGATCTTGCGCGGCAGCTTCTTGCTGATGTCCCACAGCTGCGAGCGCACCGACACGAAGACCTTCTGATTGCCGGTCACCGGGTCGATGCTGGCGACTTCGGTGTCGATGGTGCCGGTGGCGAAGTAGCGCACCTCGCACTCGCGCGCGGCCTTAATCACCTCCATGCGGGTCTGCGGCGCCAGCTCGTCCGACTGCACGAACTCGGCCTGGAAGTGCTTGGGCGCCGGGCCGTGGCAATTGCCGACGATGTCCTCGTAGCCCACGTATTCGATGCCGGACGTGTTCAGCACTTCGCCCATGGCGGCGTCGACGTCCTGCGAGCTGCTTACCTCGTAGGTGACGGCGTCGGCTTTCTGCACGCTGCTGCCGCCCACCGTGAGCGAACGGGTCGCCGTGACGCCGCCGTCGGCCGCCTGGGTGTCGGCCACTTCGGCCTTGGCCACGCGGCTGTGGCGGGCGTCGAACTGGGTGATCGAATTGGCCTTGCGCGCCATGAACAGGAAGGAGAACAGCGAATCCTGGCTGCGCCCCGCGGCCTCGCCCTGGCCGACGGTGAGCCTGGCCACCATCTGGTTCACCGATTCGTCGTTGAAGGCCACGCGCAGCACCACCTTCATGGTCTTCGCTTCCGCGTCCTTCTGGGTGGCGACCACGGTCGATTCGATGATCAGCTTGTCCAGGTTGGCGACGAAGTCGGCTTCGTGCGCATTGATGGCCTGCTGGCGCGCGGTGTTCTGCGCCGCCACGTAGGCGCGCCATGCGGCCAGTCGCGCTTCGTGGGAGGCGCGCGCTTCCGCCTCGGCCGGCGCGGACTGCTTGGCGTCCCAGGCGGCGCTGCCGACGCCTTTCATCTCCACGCGCTGGGCCAGGGTCGCCGGGGAAGTGGCCAGCATCAAGGCGAGAGCAAAGGCAGGGGCAAAGCGGGGGAGGGTCTTCTTCATTTCATGGTCCTGATCATGTCGTTGGTCTTCACGAATCCCGGCCGGGCTTCCACGCCGCGCGATGCGCGTTCCTGCAGCCAGCGGTCCTCGATCCGGTTCATCTGTTGCGAGACGCCGGCCATGAGCAGCTGGAGCGTCTTGTAGTACTGCGGCCAGGTCTCGAGCTCCATGCCGGCGGTGCGCGGACGGGTCACGATCTGGGTCTCGTAGATGTTCTCGTCGAGGTAGGTTTCGTTCAGGTCGGGCTGGGCCAGCTTGACGGCGCCCAGTACGCGGAAGATGTCCTGGTAATAGGCCGGCTTCTCGACGGTCTTGCTGGCGAAGCCGCGCACTGTGAACGACAGTTCGAAGTCTGCCTGCGGCAGCGCCAGCGCGATCTGGGCGCCGTTCGGGAAGCGGTAAGCCATCTTTGAGCCGATCGCTTCGCCGACCGAGTTCGGGATCAGGGAGATCTGCGCGCTTTCCGCGACCGAGGCTTCGAAGGCGTTGGCGAGTTGGTTGCGGATCGCGCGGGTGTCGAGGTGGGCGGCGTCCAGCACCGCCTGCGCTTCCGGCGTGAAGCCGACGTTGGTCACCTTCAGGTATTTGCTGGCGCCGCTACGCAGCTTGAGCGTGGGCAGGGCGGCCAGCCACTGGTCGAAAATATTGGCGTGGGCGTTAGCGCCGGCATAGGCCGAGCGCACCCATTCCTTCAGTTCGGCGGGCGAGAGCGCGGCCGCTTCGGCGCGGGTCAGGCGCAGGCGTACCGGGTAGGAGGCGACGATCGATTGGGTAGCGCGGTTGAAGGCCAGGATGTTGGCGTGCAGGGTCAGGATGGTCCAGAACTTGCCGTCCATGCGTTGCTGCTCGACGCTTTCCTGCACCAGCGCGAAGGCCACCGAGCTGTGGTCGAGGGCGCCGTCGGCCTGGCCGAGCTGGAGGCGCGCCGCGGCCTCCGGGTGGGCGGCGATGCGTTCGCGCAGCAGGCGGTCGAGGTAGGCGTTGTTCTCTTCCACCGACAGCTCGGCGCTGTACGGGTACAGGCTGGCGCGGTTGGCATAGTCGCCCGAGAACGCATAGCCGGCGTAGACCAGCGGCGTTCCCTCCGCCATGGCGGGGACGCTGAACAACCAGAGGATGGACATGACGAGGCACGCCAGCTTTTGCGAAAGACCAGGCATCTGCTATATTTCCTAGAACAAATATTGCCTGATCGTATCATGTGCATACGGGATTGGTATAGAAAATATAGCGGATTATGCGCGCCGCATGAGGCGGTCTTGCTCGGCGGTTTTAGCGGGCGAGGGCGGGGCGGGCCTGCCCCTTCATGCTGTCGATCGTGTCGATCACGTCGCGCACGCGGAAGGGCTTGATCAGGATGCGGCTGACGCCGCAGGAACGCAGGATCTGCAGCAGTTCGGCATTGCAGGAGTCCACCAGCACCGCGATCGGCATCGATGCCGGGCAGGCGCATTCGCCCGAACGGATCTGCTGGATCAGGGTCAGTCCCCGCAGAGAATCGCTCGGCTGCGGCCACTCGAGCGCGATCACTGCGCCGTCAAAGGGCCGGTGATCGCACATCTGGTGCGCGGTCGGGTAGGTGGCCGCTTCCGTGACGTCGGCCGTGCCGAGGTCGCGCAGGGTCAGCGAGACTGTGCGCCGCAGCAGGTTGGCAGGTTCGACCAGCAGGACCTTAAAGGCGCTATGCATCGGCCTGCTCCTGCGGCGCGGTCAGTTCGAGCATGGTCAGCTCGCGCAGGCTTTTCAGGATCGACAACGCGACCGCGTCGAGCGTACGCGGACGGGTGTCGATCAGGCACAGCGTGCCAATCACCAGGCCATCCTTGCTCAGTGGCGCGCCCGCGTAAAAGCGGATGTGTGGCGCGCCGGTCACCAGCGGGTTGTCGTCGAAACGCGGATCGAGCCGGGCGTCCGGCACCAGCAGGATGTCTTCGCCGCCCAAGGCATGGGCGCAGAAGGAAACGTCGCGCGAGGTCTCGCATACGTCGACGCCCACGCGCGCCTTGAACCATTGTCGATTGCTGTCGACAAGGCTGATCAGGCAGATGGGGACGTCGAATTCGCTGGCGGCAAACTCGACGATCTTGTCCAGCCGCTCTTCGGGCGGCGTGTCGAGCAGCAGGAGTTCGTACAGCAGCGCGAGACGCTGCTGTTCATTGTCGGGAATCGGTGGCTTGATCATGGGCGTGACATCAACGCGAAACGATGGCCCCTATTTTACAGGCCGGCCACGCCCGCGTCGCGCAAGGGGAAGGCCGCCCGCCGCAGCCAGCCGCGTTCGATCGTGAAAGTCCATGCGCGCTGGGCCAGCGGATCGGGTAATGCACCCGCGTCCCAGGCCACATCGGCCGTGCCCTGCAGCTGCAGGATGTCGCCGCTGTCGAAGTCCACCATCACCAGCGCGGCGCGTGGCTCCAGCAGCAGGTTGCCGAGGGTGTTGAAGTAGCGGTTGCCGGGATAGTCGGGCACGCTCAAGACACTGCCTTCCAGGCGCACGAAACCGGCCGCGCCGCCCCGGTGCGAGATGTCGAGGCCGCGCGCCGCACCCTGCGCTTTGCCGCCGCTGGAGCTGGCGACGAACATGGTCTCGCAGGCCGCCACCAGGCGCTGTGCGTCCGGGGGCAGTGCGCTGCCGAAGGCCTCGACCGGGCCCGGCTCGCGCGCTACGGGCGCGAGCTGGCGCACGTGGATGTACTTCGGGCAGTTCCCGAAGGACTGGTGCACGTCGACCAGCAGGCCACCGCTGTCCGCCCGCGCCACCACGCCGTTTTCGCGGTTGCGGCGGCGCGTGCCGAGGTCGATGCCGAGCAGGCCGATATCCGCGCCGGCCACCAGCCAGGGCGCGGCCGGGTCATCGACCGGGGGCTGGGCGGCGATATGCAACTGGCCGGCCTCCGGCGAGCTGACGAAGCCGGGCTCGCCCTGCAGCGGCGTCGCGAGCGGCCAGCCGCTGTCGTCCGCCACCGCCACGCAGATGAAGGGCAGCAGGGGGAAGAAGGCGCGGTGCTGCTCCGGCAGCTGCGAGCGGATCGGCGCGCCTGCCGGCCCGCCGCCGGCCAGCTGCTGGGCGCGCAGTTCGCCGGCATGGAAGGGGGCGAGGATGCGGTCGTCGTTCATGGCTCAGTGCTCCGGCATCGGCACGAAATGCGGCAGCGCCTGCACGCGCGCGATCCAGGCAAGGACCCGCGGATAGGACGCCAGGCTGATGCCGCCTTCCGGCGCATGCGCGATGTAGGCGTAACAGGCCAGGTCCGCCAGCGTCGGCTGCGGCGCCGCCAGGAAGTCCTGCTGCGCCAGGCTCGCTTCCATGAAGCCCAGCACCTTGTCGGCCAGCTTCTGCATCAGGTCTTTCGGCATGCCGGTGTCGCCCCAGCGCGCGCCGACCCGCGCCTTGGCGGGACCGAAGGCGATCTCGCCGGCGGCCAGCGACAGCCAGCGTTGCACCTGGGCCGCGCCCGCCGGGTCCTCGGGCAGCCAGGCGCTATCCGGCGCGTAGCGCTTGGCCAGGTAGACCAGGATGGCATTGCTGTCCGCCAGCACCAAGTCGCCGTCCTGCAGGACCGGGATCTGGCCGAGGGGATTCAGGCGCTGGAACTCGGCGCCCTGGCGCACCGGGGCCGGCGCGTCGACGAAGCGGAAGGGCAACTGCAGCATGTGCAGCAGCAGCTCGACGCGGTGTGAGTGGCCGGACAGGCGGGTGCCGTAGATCGTGATGGAAGTCATGATGGTGTCGAGGTGGTTGGAGATGCTTCATCCTAGCTACGGCGACGCTATTGCGGAACGGGGCATAATCGCAATTCACCCTTTCACGTAGTGCAAGAATCATGGACCGACTGGACGAACTGCAGGTCTTCCTGGCCATCCTGGAGGCGGGCAGCATGGCGGCGGCCGCGCACAAGCTGGGGCGCTCGCCGTCGGCCGTGACGCGCATCCTGGCCACGCTGGAAGAGCGCGTCGGCCTGCGCCTGTTCGAACGCAGCACGCGCCGCTTGACGGCGACCGGCGAGGGCCTGCGCCTGGCCGAACAGGCACGCCGTCTGCTGCTCGACTACGAGCTGGCGATCAGCGAACACGATGCCGCGCCGCGCGGCCTGCTGCGGGTGACGGCGCCGATGGTGTTCGGGCGCCGCCACATGGCACCGGTGGTGACAAGGTTCCTGATGCGCTACCCGGAGATCCAGGTCGAGCTGATCCTGGGCGACCGCAACATGGACCTGATCGACCACGGCATCGACCTGGCGCTGCGCATCGGGCCGCTCGAGAGTTCCGGCCTGGTGGCGCGCCGGCTGGGCGAAGTGCGGCGGGTGACCCTGGCCAGCCCGGCCTATCTGCAGGCGCGCGGCACGCCCGCCACGCCCGAGGAGCTGGCGCAGCATGAGCTGATCCTCGGCACTGCGGTGCGCGGCCTGGCGGAGTGGCGCTACCGGGCGGACGGGCGCGAGCACATCGTGCGTTTCACGCCGCGCCTGCAGCTGAACGATGTGGAGGGTGTCTTGAATGCGGCGCGCGCGGGCTTCGGCATCGCCCGCGCGCTGTCCTACCAGGCCGCACCGGACCTGCAGGCGGGCAGCCTGGTGCCGCTGCTCGGCGCCTTCGATGGCGAAGCGCTGCCCGTCAACCTCGTGTTCCCGAGCGCGCGGCACATGGCGCCGCGCCTGCGCGCCTTCATCGACTTCGCGGTGGAGGAGTTCGCGCGGCTGGAGCTGATCCGCTGAAACCCTATGCGCTGCCCGACTTGCGGCTCCTGAGCCAGTCGCGCCCACCGGCGTTCAGCGCCTTGGTGATGACTTCCGGCGGCAGGCTGTAGACGGTGGCCCAGGTGGCGCGGCCGTCCACGCTGTTGGAGGGGAAGCTTTCGGTCTCGATCGGCCAGTGGTACTTGCGCTTGAGGGCGCGCACGATGGCGGCGAGGGTGATGCGGCCGCGCATCGGCTCGGCGCCGGTCTGGTCTTCGTTCGAGAGAAGCACGGCGAGCACGGCGCCGCGCGCGGTCTGGGGTCCGGGGAAAATGGGTGTCTTCTTGGGCATGGCGGGATTGTAGCGTGCGCCTAGGACAAGGCATGCAGGCTGCCGTCTTTACCGAGTTCGTAGCGGGCGAGGTCGCGCGCCAGGAACAGGGTGCCGCTGTAGTGTTCGCGCGCCTCGCGCTCGATGTCGTCCAGGGTCAGCGGCCCTTCGCGATCCTGGTAGCGCGGGCTGAAGTGGGTCAGGATCAGGTTCGGCAGCCCTGCCTGTTCGGCGACGCGCGCCACCATCGCGGCCGAGCTGTGCTGCGGACCCGGACCGATCTTGTGCAGCACCGGCTCGGTGTAGGTCGCTTCGTGCACCAGCAGGTCGGCGTCCCGCGCCTGCGCCGCCAGCAGTTCGGGTGCGTCGTTGTCGCCGGCGATGATCACGCTGCGCGCGCGGCGCGGCGGCGCCAGGTACTGTTCGGCCACCACGGCGCGGCCGTCCGCCAGCACCACGTTGCGGCCCTGCTGGATCTCGCCCCAGGCCGGCCCGGACGGGATGCCGCCGGCCTTCAGTTTGTCGATGTCGAGTTTGCGCTCAACCGCGGCCTCGGTGAAGCTGTAGCCCCAGCAGGCGATGCGGTGCGACAGCGCGGTGGCGCGCACCCGCAGGTCGGGCAGGACCTCGCTGTGCGCCAGGTCGTCGATCGCCACCCAGTCGATCGGGTAGGGCAGGGACAGCTGGGTCGCCTCCATGATGCATTCGATCATGCCGCGCAGCGGCGGCGGGCCGACGATGGTAATCGGCTCGGTGCGACCCAGCATGCCGGCGCTGGCCAGCAGGCCGGGCAGGCCGTAGCAATGGTCGCCGTGCAGGTGAGTGATGAAGATCGCGCGCAGGCTCATCGGCGACAGGTTCGTTCTCAGCAGGCGGTACTGCGTGCCTTCGGCGCAATCGATCAGCGACCAGTGCTTCGCGCCGCGGGTGCGTAGCGCAATGGCCGTCATGTTGCGCGAGCGCGTCGGGGTGCCGGAGGAGGTGCCGAGGAACTGGATTTCCATAACTGCCATTATCCCGCGATTGGCTGCAATGCGGCGTCAGCCTGGCAGCCGCGGACAGCTCAAGCGCGGCTGCTCCTAAGCCTTGCGCTCCAGCCGCAGGGTCGGCAGGAAGCGCCACATGTACAGGCTGACGCCGGCGCCGACCAGGAACAGCAGGGCGACGAGAAGAATGCCCTGCGTCTCGTAGACGCGGCGCATCGCCAGCAGCAGCGAGATCCACAGCATGGCCGTGGCGACGATCTTCGCCTTCAGCGGAATGCCGCGGCCTGCTTCGAAGTTGCGCAGGTACTCGCCGAACACGCGGTGGCCCAGCAGCCAGCGGTGTAGGCGGTCCGAGCCGCGCGCAAAGCACCACGAGGCCAGCAGCAGGAAAGGCGTGGTCGGCAGCAGCGGCAGGAAGATGCCGAGGATGCCCAGCAGCAGCGCCAGCACGCCCGCTACGTTGTACAGGGGTTTCATGGTCTCACTCTAGCACGCAGCTTATCGCACTTGTCATTGAAATAATATTTCAAAAGTATATGAATTATGAAATATTCTTTCATTGTTGCTTGGGTGCATCAATTCTGTCAAATTTTAAGGCGGCAATAAGTTCCACACGGAAACGCTATGTATAATTGCCGGAATTACGACGGGCGCCATCCAGAGACTTAGCGGGCGCGAGCAAGACGCCCGGCTTCGCCTCCATTTTCCGGTTGCCCCAGTCCGTCGTCCATGCCGCCCATTCCTGCCGCCACGCCGCCCTCGCGTACTCGCCTGGGAAATTTCTTCCGCCCGCGCGTACTGCGCGACCTGGCGATCTACCTGGCCTTCATGCTGCCCATCGTCTGGGGTCTGGTGGCGGTGGAGCAGTCACGCTTCAGCGACCTGGCCCGGGCTGGCAGCAAGCGCGACATGCGCAACTATGCCCGCGTGTTTACCGAGGAAGTGCGCGCCACGGTCGGCACCATCGACCTGTCGCTGGTTCAGCTGCGCAGTACCTGGCAGCGCGACCGCGCGCATTTCCCGCAGGCCGTGGGCGACCACGTACGCTACCTGCGCACCCGGCTGCCGATCCTGGTCACCGTGTTCGATGCAAAGGGCCGGGTGGTATATAGCAACGCCGCACCCTCCAAGGACGGGCATGACATGCCCGAAGCGACCAGCTACCAGGCCCACCTCGACATCCGTGACGACCGTATGGTGATCGGCGGCCCCACGATCTGCCCGCTCACCCATGCGTGGGTGATCCCCTTCAGCCGTTCGATTCGTGACGCCCAGGGCCGGCTCCAGGGCGTGATCATGGCTACCGTCGCGCCCGAGTATTTCGTGCGCTTTTACGAAGACGTCGATCTCGGACCCCAGGCCTCGGTGTCCCTGATCCGCACCGACGGAACGGTACTCGCGCGCAGCACCCGTGGCAGCATCAACCAGGGCGTCGGCCAGGTGCTGAAGGACAATCCGCATTCCGACCACAGTCCGGTGACGGGCAGCTTCCGCCGCGCCGGCCAGCTCGACGGGATCGAGCGCTTGTACACCTGGCACAAGCTCCCCGAATACGGCATGGTAGTGACGGTCGGCGAAGCCGTGCTCGACGCCGAGGCGCGCTTCGTCCAGCAGCGGGCGGTGCTGACCTGGGTCGGGACCGCCGTCTCCCTTGTGCTTGCCCTGCTGGGCTGGGCCGCGCTGGGCGCGACCGACCGCCGCCGCCGCGCGCTGAAGGCCCTGGCCGCGGCCGAGGCGCGCTGGAAGCTGGCGCTCACCGCCACCGGCGACGGCGTCTGGGACTGCGATGTGGTCACCGGCCTGGCCACGCTGTCCGCACGCGCCCAGAAGATCCTCGATACCGAGCGCTCGGTGATCTCCTGGTACGGCAGCGCACTCGACGCCATGGTCCACCCGGACGACCTGCCGCAGCTGCGCGCCCAGTTGCGCAGCCACCTGGCCGGCAAGACTCCGGATTTCGCGGCCGAGTTCCGGGTGCGCATGCGCAACGGCGACTGGAGCTGGATCGACGCGCGCGGCACCGTCAGCGAGCGCGACGAGCTGGGCATGCCGATGCGCATGGTCGGCACCTTCTCCAACATCGACGCCCGCAAGCACGAGGAAGCGCGCATGCGCCGCATGGCGCACGAGGACGCGCTGACCGGGCTGCCGAACCGCGTGCTGCTGGGCGACCGCCTGCGCCAGGCGATCCGCAGCGCCAGCCGCGACGGCCACAAGGTCGCGCTGATCTACTTCGACCTCGACAAGTTCAAGCCGGTCAACGACACCCACGGCCACGCCGTCGGCGACCGCCTGCTGCAAATGGTGGCGCGCCGCCTGCGCGCCGGCCTGCGCGAGGCCGACACCCTGGCCCGCATCGGCGGCGACGAATTCGTGGTGCTGCTGCCGCGCTGCGACAACCTGCTCGACGCCAGCACGGTGGCGGAGAACATCCTGTACCAGCTGAACCAGCCTTTCGAAGAGGGCGAACTGGTGCTGCAGATCTCGGGCAGCCTGGGCATCGCGCTGTTCCCCGACGACGGCATGGACGCCGAAGCCCTGCTGCGCGCGGCCGACCTGGCGATGTACGACGCCAAGTCGCACGGGCGCAACCGGGTGGCGGCATCGCAGCCCACGGACGCCTTGCCAGCCAGGTAGGGTGGGCGGGTCCTCCGCCCACGCGGTCAACGCACATTTGATCACCCACACATCTCGCCCCTGGTACCGCCGTACCATGCGCCGATGTCCCGCTACCGCCGCGCCACCACTGGCACTTCCTTCTTTTTCACGGTCGTGACCCACAACCGTCGTCCCATCCTCTGCGACCAGCCCATACGCCAAGCCCTGCGTTCCGCCATCGAGAGGGTCCGCCTTCGTCTGCCGTTCGACATCGACGCAATGGTCCTGATGCCGGATCACCTGCACTGCGTCTGGACGCTGCCCGATGGCGATTCAAACTTCTCCCTACGCTGGTCCCAGATCAAGCATGACGTGTCCTACGCATGCCGGGAGCTGTATCCGGCTAAGCTGTCTCCATCGCGCGAACGCCAACGCGAAGCGCCGATCTGGCAGCGCCGGTTCTGGGAGCATCAGATTCGCGACGAAATCGACATGGAACGGCACGTCGATTACATCCACTTCAATCCGGTGAAGCACGGATTGGTTGGCGCGGCGGTAGGATGGCCGTATTCGACGTTTGCAAGATACGTCCGGGAAGGGGTCTATCCCGAAGATTGGGGAGGTAATCCGGAATGTGAAGGGATGAGTTTTGAATAGGTGAAGTGGCGGTGGACGCGTTAGTACATCCCGTGGGCGGGAGACCCGCCCACCCTACAAACTAGGTCGGGCCGGCGGATGTCCGCCCACCCGACAAAACCGTTCAATGCGATACGGACACGGCCACCGGCGCCGTGGCTACATGGCGCGGCAGGTAGATCGTCACCGTGGTGCCCTTGCCGGGCTCGCTCGCCAAGCGAATGTCGCCGCCGCTCTGGCGCGCGAAGCCGTGCGCCATCGACAGGCCGAGGCCCGTGCCCTTGCCCTCGGGCTTGGTGGTGAAGAAGGGCTCGAAGGCGCGCTCCATCACGTCCTGCGGCATGCCGTGCCCGCTGTCGGCGACCGCCACCGTGACGTAGTCGCCCGGCGCCAACACCGCGTCGTCCTCGACGTGGACGTTCTCCAGCGCCAGCACGATGCGCCCGTTCCCTTCCATCGCGTCGCGCGCGTTGATCACCAGGTTGAGCAGCACGTTCTCGAGCTGGTTGGGGTCGGCCAGGGTGGGCCAGAGCGCGGGCGGGACGCGCTTTTCCAGCGTGATGTGGTCGCCCGCGGCGCGCTGCACCAGGCTGTCCATGCGTTCCAGCAGGGCGTCGACGTGCACCTCGAGCGGATGCAGCGGCTGGCGCCGCGCGAAAGCGAGCAGCTGGCCGGCCAGCTTCGAGCCGCGTTCGACCGCGTCGAGGATGCTGAGCAGGCGCTTGCGCTGGCTGTTGTCGGTGCGCAGAATCAGCTGCACGTTGGCGCTGATGATGTGCAGGATGTTGTTGAAGTCGTGCGCCACGCCGCCGGTCAGCTTGCCCACCGCTTCCAGCTTCTGGGCGCGGCCGAGCAGCTGGCGCGCTTCGTCCAGGCCGCGCTGGCGCTGCAGCTCGCGCGCTTCGGCTTCCTTGCGCTGGCGGATGTCGCGCACGAAGGCGGTGGCGCCGAAGCCATCGCCCAGCGCCAGCACCGCCACCGTCACCTCGGCCGGGATGCGCCGGCCCTCGTGGTCGACCACCGGCAGTTCGGTCGGCGCGCCCAGCATGGGGCAGTGGCCGCTGCGCGCGAATGCATCGAAGCCGCTCTTGAAGGCCGCGCGGTGTTCCTCCGGCAGCAGCTCCTGCGCATCGCGTCCGATCGCCTGCGCCGCGCTCCAGCCGAACAGGCGGCTGGCCTGGGCGTTCCAGTCGGTGATGCGGCCCCGGGCGTCGATCGCCACGAAGGCGTCCGGCGCGTTTTCCAGGATCACCTGGATGCGTTTTTGCTCGCTGGCGATCTGGTCGTGCGACTGGCGCAGCTCGAGGGTCATGCCCTGGGCCAGCTGCAGCGCGCGGCGTCGTTCGCTGGCCAGCAGCCACACCACCAGGCTGATCAAGAAGCTGAGCCCGACGCCGGTTACTGCCACCAGCCACGGGCGCGTGTTGTCGATGCTCGTCTCCAGGGCGGCGCTGGAACGCATGGTGATGGTCCAGGTGCGCCCGGCGGGGACGATCTGGGCGCTGGCGCGCAGGCGCGCGCCTTCGTTGGCGCCGTTGGAGACGTTCGGCGAGCGGTACAGCAGGGTAGCGCCGTCGGCCGGCTCGCCGTCGTGGATCTCGATCTCGAGGTCGGTCGAATGGGCGCCGCCCAGGCCCTTCATCAGGTCGTTGATGCGGAAGGGCGCATAGACCCAGCCAACGATGGCGCGGCGGCGCTGTTCGACGGTGCCGGTCAGTTCGCCCGCGCGGTACACCGGCAGGTACATCAGGGCGCCGGCCTGCTGGCCGCCCGGTCCTTCGTGGGCAATGCCCTCCTGCACCAGCACCACCTTGCCGCTCAGGGCGGCCTGGCCGCTGTCGCGCGCGCGCTCCATGGCGGCGCGGCGCACCGGTTCGCTGAACATGTCGTAGCCGAAGGCGCGCAGGTTGCGTCCGCCGAAGGGTTCGATGTGGGTGATCGCGGTATAGACCTCGCGCGGGCCCTGGGGATGCACGACGTAGGCTTCGTGTCCCTGGCGCCGCATGGCCGCTTCGTGCGCCGCCAGGCGCTCCGGCGGGACGATGGTGGCGATGCCGAGCGCTTCCATGCCGGGGAAGGACTGGTCGAGGCGCAGCAGGCGGTAGTAGCGCTCCCAGTCGCCCCGCTCGAGCTCGACCGAGCCGCGCAGGTAGCCGCGCGCGCCGCGCAGCACCTGCTCGTACACGGCCATGCGGCGGCTGATGCTGAACACCATGTCGCGGGTGCGGTAGTCGAAGGTCTCGAGCAGCTGGGTCTCGGCGCTGTCCTTGGCGCTGCTCCAGGCGGTGAAGGTCACCAGGAGGGTGATCAGGAACACCAGCATCGCCAGCAGCAGCGGCATCTGTCCGGAGTCGGGCAGGGGAAGGCGGCTGGACTGGTCGGAAGGCTGGGACTGCGGCATCTGGTCGTCGCGTGGGCGCGCCGTGGTGGCGGGTTGATCGGAAACGCGCGCAAAGAGGGTAGGATACGCATCCTTGCTGTGCTGGGGCGCACGCCACCTGTATGCGTAAAGCAATAGCATTATCGCTGAAAATTTATCTGATGCAACATTTCGATGTTTTCCTACCCTGCCTGCATGGCGCTCGCGCGCCCCGTGCCCGATGATGCCGCCGCTGCTGCGCCGGCACTGGCCGCTGGCCGGGCTCGCCGGTCTCATCCTGCTGGTTTTGCTATGGGGCATGCTGTGGCCGCTGCGCGGCGCGAGCCATGAACTGATGCTCGAAGTACGCGGCGCCGACACGCCCGCCGTGGTGCGCCTGACCCTGGGCGTGCAGGACGTGCTGCTGCTGCGCAATGCCAGCAAGGCGCCGCTGGTGTTTGGCCCGGTGCAGCTGGCGCCGGGCGCCGAATTCCGCTTGCCGGTGGAGGAGGCCGGCGAGCGCGAGATTCCCTGTCCCGTACTCCCCGGCGGAGTGTTGAAGCTGCGCGTGGTGCCAATGCCGGATCCCGGGCTGGAGCGGCTGCGCTGGCGACTCGGCAACTTCGGCCACGCCTTGAGAACCATGCCCTTGCAAGGGCCGGATTAAGCCCTCCGGCGCGATGCCAATCGTGCTCCCGCTCCCGCTGCGATTCTGTCATCATGGGCATCATGTCCACGATTTCCATGCCCTTGTTCCCGCTCAGTACGGTGCTGTTCCCGGACGGGGTGCTGCCGCTGCAGGTGTTCGAGGTCCGCTACCTCGACATGATCAGCCGCTGCCTCACCGAGGACACGCCCTTCGGCGTGGTGCTGCTGACCCAGGGACATGAGGTGCGCCAGCCCGATGGCGAGCCGGAACGCTTCGCCGCGGCCGGCACCATCGCTTCCGTCACCGAAACCACCACCACCTCGCCGGGCCTCTTGCAGGTGCTGTGCCGCGGCGGCTCTCGCTTCTCGGTGGTCACCGCCGAACAGCGCCTGAACGGGCTGTGGATGGCCGAAGCCGAACTGGTCGAGGACGACCACGAGGTGCGCGTGCCGTCCGAACTGCAGGGCGCTTCCGACGCGCTCGACCGCGTGCTGTCCTCGCTGCACGACGTGCCGCGCCACCGCTGGCCGGTGCAGCCGCCGTTCCGGCTCGACGACTGCGGCTGGGTGGCGAACCGCTGGTGCGAACTGCTGCCGCTGCCGAACCAGCAGAAGCACCATATGCTCATGCTCGACAACCCCGTGATCCGCCTGGAGCTGCTGCACGACGTCCTCGACGAACACGGTTTGATCACTTCCTGACTGGCATGAAATTCTCGGACGACCTCCTGATCGCGTACATCAACGGTGAGCTCGCCGAGCCGGCGCGCGCGGCGGTCGAGCGGGCCATGCGCGCCGATCCGGTGCTGGCCGCCCGCATCGCCCAGCACCGGCGCGAGAGCAGCGGGCGTTCCGCCAGCCGATCCCACATCTTCAGCGTCTCGGCCAACGGCCACGACGGGGGCGGGCGCCACCGCCATCCGCTGCCCCCCGGCGGGGGCAAGGTGGTCCACCTCGACACGATCCGTCCCGGACGCATGGCGCCGCCACCGCCGCCGCCCGCGCCGAGCCGTCCCGCCTGGACCCCGCGCCACTGGCTGGCGCTGGGCGCGGCCCTGGTCCTGGGCGCCGTCGGCGGCGCACTCGGCTGGCAGGAACTGGCGCCCGATCCAGGCATCGTGATGCTGGAAGCGAGCGACGGCGCCCTGGTGGCGCGCGGGCGCCTGGTCGAGGCCCTCGGTGGCCAGTTGGCCAGCCCCGGGCCTTCCGAGACCGGGGTCCGCATCGGCGTCACCTTCGTCTCGAAGGACGGCAGCTATTGCCGCAGCTTCGTGGTCGACACCACCGCCGGCCTGGCCTGCCGCGGCGGCGGGCGCTGGACTATCCCGGTGCTGGCCCAGCCGCAGGCAGGCACCGCCTGGCTCGACGGCAGCACCCTGCCGCCGGCGGTCCAGGCCGCGATCGACGCCCGTATCGTCGGCGCCACCCTCGACCCGGCCGCCGAGCGCGCGGCCCAGCAGCGCGGCTGGGCGCCCTGAACCGTCCATGCCGGGTATTTACGCCGAAAACCGCCCGGAAAACAGACCCTTATATACAGGGGGGTGGATTTCAGGTATCGTGTAGCCCGCTAAAGTGCCTCTACGTCCGCCCGGCCGCGCCCCTTTTCGGTGCGGCGCCTCCGCGGAACACGCGCTCCGTCACCGGTCCGCCGTCCCATTTGGAAACGTTCCGCGCAGGCCCATTTGTGCCCGCAGGCGCAGCCGTAGAGCTAACGAAATACTGTCCAACAAGAATATGTCTGATATCCAGAATACTCCCAGCGCCGAACCCGACGACATCACCCTGGCGGCGCCAGTCGAGCAGGTGAAGGCGGACGAAGCGCCGACCGTGCGTTTCACCGACCTCGGCCTGGCGCCGGAAATCCTGCGCGCGCTCAGCGACCAGGGCTACGAGCACCCGACCCCGATCCAGGCCAAGGCGATCCCGCTGGTGCTGCAGGGGCGCGATGTCATGGGCGCCGCCCAGACCGGTACCGGCAAGACCGCCGGCTTCTCGCTGCCGATCATCCAGCTGCTGCTGGCCAGCGCCAACAGCAGCATGTCGCCGGCGCGCCACCCGGTGCGCGCCCTGGTGCTGACCCCGACCCGCGAACTGGCGGTGCAGGTGGCCGACAACGTCAAGGCCTACTGCCGCCACACGCCGCTGCGTTCCACCGTGGTGTTCGGCGGCATGGACATGAAGGGCCAGACCGTGGCCCTGAAGGCTGGCGTCGAGATCGTCATCGCCACCCCGGGCCGCCTGCTCGACCACATCGAGCAGAAGAACCTGAGCCTGGGCCAGGTGCAGATGCTCGTCATGGACGAAGCCGACCGCATGCTCGACATGGGCTTCCTGCCCGACCTGCAGCGCATCATCAACCTGCTGCCGAAGCAGCGCCAGAACCTGATGTTTTCGGCCACCTTCTCGCCTGAGATCAAGAAGCTGGCCAACAGCTTCCTGAATAATCCAGTCCTGATCGAAGTCGCGCGCAGCAACGCCACCGCCGACAAGGTCACCCAGATCGTCTACAAGGTCGACGAGGAGCTCAAGCGCGACGTGGTCGAGCACATCATCCGCGAGCGCAACCTGAAGCAGGTGATCGTGTTCTCGAACACCAAGATCGGCGCGTCGCGCCTGTCGCGCCACCTCGAGCAGAAGGGCATCAAGGCGTCCGCCATCCACGGCGACAAGACCCAGCAGGAACGCATGGCCGCCCTCGACGCCTTCAAGGGCGGCTCGGTGGAAGTGCTGGTGGCGACCGACGTGGCCGCGCGCGGCCTCGACATCTCGGACCTGCCTTGCGTGATCAACTACGACCTGCCGTACAACGCCGAAGACTACGTGCACCGCATCGGCCGTACCGGCCGCGCCGGCGCCTCGGGCGACGCGCTGTCGGTGTTCTCGGACAAGGACGAGCGCCTGCTGGCCGACATCGAGAAGCTGATCAAGCAGACCGTCCCGCGCGGCGAGCTGCCGGGCTTCGTGGCACCGTCGAGCCGCGCGCGCGAGGGTTCGCGTGAAGGCGGCCGTGAATTCGCCCGCGACGGCGAACGCCGTGGCCGCCGTGAAGAGGGTGCGCCGCGTGGCGGCGAGCGTGGCGAACGTCCGCCGCGCAGCAGCGGCTACAGCCCGACGCCGCGCCGCGAAAAGGTCGATCCGTGGTTCCTCAAGCCTTACGAGCCGTCGAGCGCGGCGCGCAAGGAAACCGTGACGCCGACGGCATCAAACAGCAAGCAGGGCAAGCAGAAGCTGGCCTTCCTGCTGGGTGGCGGGCCGCGTACCAACTGATTTTTATGGTTTCGATCGGCGGACCAACATGACCGCCGTATCGTAGGGTGGGCGGGTCCTCCCGCCCACGCGGTGATCGCGATCATGTGATATGTCGCGGCGGTTCCGGTGACCGTTGAACGCGTGGGCGGGAGATCCGCCCACCCTACGTTTACGCGGCCCTTTTGGCATGCAAGGCCGCATGCACCCGATCCAGCAAATCCTGATGCTGGTAAGGCTTGGCCAGCACGACCAGTGACTTGTCGCGCGCCCCGCGCGCCGGCAGTTCATCCATGTAGCCAGTGGTTACCAGCACCGGCATCTCAGGCCGCCTGGCATGCACCTGTTCGATCAGCTGCAGCCCGTTCATCCCGCCCGGCATGATCACGTCGGTGAACACCAGGTCCACCGTTTCTTCTTTCAGCAGTTCCAGCGCGCGCTCGCCGCTCGGGGCCGACAGCACGTCGTAGTCGGCCGCGGCCAGCATGGCTTCGGCCAGTTCGCGTACGTCCTCGTTGTCTTCCACCACCAAGATGCGGCACTTGCGGCCCGCTTCCTCGGCCTGCGCCGCGATGCCGTGCTGGCCGTCGTCCTCGTGCCGCGCCTGCTGCGCCACCGGGAAGATCATGCGCACCCGCGTGCCGCGTCCCGGGTCGCTCTCGATGTCGAGCCGGCCCTGCGACTGCTGGACGAAGCCGTGCACCATCGCCAGCCCAAGGCCGGTGCCCAGGCCCTTGGTGGTGAAGAAGGGCTCGGTGGCGCGTTTGAGCACGTCCGGGGGCATGCCTTCGCCCTGGTCGAGCACGCAGATGGCGACGTATTCGCCCGGCGGCAGCCGGTTGGCGAGGCGCCGCTCCTCGCTCACCACGGCCGTGCCGACCGTCACCGTGCCGCCATCCGGCATCGCGTCGCGCGCGTTGATCACGACGTTGAGCAGGGCCATTTCCAGATAGGTCGGGTCGATCGAGCAGGACGGCAGGCCGGGGCGCAGGTCGAGCCGCAGCTCGAGCTTGTCGCCCAGGGTGCGCACCAGCATGTCGGAGAAATCGACGACCAGCGAATTCAGGTTGACGCACTTGTGCTCGAGGCGTTGCTTGCGCGCAAAGCTGAGCAGCTGCTGGGTCAGCTTGCCGGCCTGCATGGTGGCGCGCTGGGCGCGCCGGATCGGCTCGGCCGCGGCCGGCGTCTTGCCGGCAATGAGCAGGGCCAGCTCGAGGTTGCCGTTGATGACCTGCAGCAGGTTGTTGAAGTCGTGCGCCATGCCGGCCGACAGCTGGCCGATGGCTTCCATCTTCTGCGCCTGCAGGTTCGATTCGAGCGTACTGCGGCGCTCGGTGATGTCCATCTGCGAGGCGAAGAAGTAGAGCAGCTTGCCGTGCTGGTCGAAGATCGGGCCGATGAACAGGGCGTTCCAGAAGGGCTCGCCGTTGGCCTTGTAGTTCAGCAGGTCGACCGCCACCGCGCGCTGCTCGCGCAGGGCCTTGCGTACTTCGGCCACGGTGCCGCGGTCGGTGTCCGGCCCCTGCAGGAAGCGGCAGTTGCGGCCGACGACGTCTTTTTCCTGGTAGCCGGTGAGGTCGAAGAAGGCGCCGTTGGCGAAGACGATGGGATCGTCCTCCTGGTTGGGATCGGTAATGATCATCGGCATGCGCGTCATCTCGACGGCGGCAAAGAAAATGTTGGCGCGGTCGTCCATGCCCTCGCGGCTGATGTAGCCGGCCTGCCAGTGGTTCACGCCGGGGCCGGTGAAGGGCGAGACCGCATTGCCCTCGACTTCGCCCATGGCCTGCACCCCCACGCTCTGGCCGCCACCCTGTACGTCCAGTGGTTTCTCGAGGTGCTTGTCCTTGTCCGATCCAGTTGCCATGAATGTCCCGATGCATCCGGCCGAGAAGGCGGCCGGTGTGGAATTCACTGTATCGGGACGGCCCTTGTCATTCCGTTCGTGAGCGCACACAGGGCCTGCTGCGTTTGATACAGATCAGGCCCCTTGTGCTTTAGCGGGAGGCCTGGACCGCCTGTGCGCTCGGTTCCGGCAGGCTGATGTCGGCAACCGTCACGTCCGTGATGCCGATGCCAAGCTTGCGCTTGTCGGTGCTGCCGCGGGTGGCGGGCGAATCCGGCTGCGGCACGTCGATGACCAGGCTGCGCTGGGCGCCGTCGGTGGTGAAGCGCAGGCTGATTTCCTGTGGCGATGGTCCGAGGCGGAATTGCTTGCTGTCGCTACCGACCTGCATGGTGAAGGGCAGGGTGGTGTTGATGCCGTAGGCCATTGCCGTCAGCATCACGCGCGCCTGCTTGGGCAGTGGCTCCTTGAAATGCAGCACCACCCGCTTGGCATCCGACCAGCGCCCGAAGCCTTCGGCGTCCGACATGCCTTCGGCGCCGGCCAGCAGGCCGCTGCCCCAGGGCTGCGACAGATGCGTGCTGCCGAGCACCTTGTCCTGGGCGTTCTGCAGGCGCACCAGCACGTAGCCCTCGCCCTGCTTGACCGGCGTCACACCCGGCGGCAAGGCATGGTTGCCGATCACCAGCAGCCATTTCTTGCGCATGGGGATCTGGTACTCGGGAATCGGGGCGTCGGTGGGCAGGTCGAGCATGGCGGTATCCGGAGCATCGATGTGGAACTGCGCCCGCATCACTTCCTGCAGGCCGGTGGTGGCCACGGTGATGTCGTTGTGCTCGGCGCGCGGCACGTAGTCGCGTGCGAAGCGGGCGCCGTGGTCGGCGGCCCAGCCCGGCTTCAGCTGCGACAGGAAGCGGTTGGTTTCCTGGGTGCCCAGCACCAGCATCAGCGGCAGCGCGCCGAACACGAACAGTGGCGCGGCGATGCGCTTGCCGGCGGCCCACAGGCCCAGCACCAGGATGTCCAGGCCGATCACCAGCCAGCCGGTCCATTCGTTCAGCTTGATCGAGGAAATTTCCGGGCCGTCGACCGGGTTGGTCGAGAAGCCCGGCAGGCGCGACAGGGCGAACAGCAGCACCGCGGCCAGCGGCAGGGCCACCAGCCAGCCCAGCGGCGGACGCGGCATGCCGGCCGGGCGCTGCAGCGCGCTGGCGGCCAGGATCATGAGCAGCGGGAAGGCGAAGCTGTAGTAGCGCAGGTGCAGGCGGAATATCTCGTGCGGGCCCTGGGCCACGATCGAGGCGGTATACGCGATGGTCATGCCGGCGGCCGAGCCCAGCATCAGGAAGGCGAACAGCTGCAGGCGCTTGAGCGCCGGGCTGGCGTCGCGGCGCGCGCTAGGGCTGACGATGGCGTGCAGCAACATGGCCAGCGGCAGGGCCAGCAGGATGACCATGGCCATCAGGTGGCCGCGGCCGTTGACCAGGGCCGGCGCGATCAGGTCCAGGCGCGAGCGCGGGGCGCTGCCGGCGGCCGTCTGGTTGTAGAAGCTGCCGAACAGGCTCAGGGCCGATTCGCCGGCGATCAGGTAGCCGAGGCCGAATTTGATGCCCAGCGCCAGCGCCGGCGCGATGGCTGCGCACAGCAGGGCTTCGCCGATGGCGCGGCCATTGCCGGCCTGACGGCGTTCCATCCAGGCATTCACGGCCAGGTAGAGGCTGGTGGCCGGCATCAGGAACAGGGCATGCACTTTCACCAGGCTCATCAGGCCCAGCACGAGGCCGGCGAGCAGCGCGCGCTGCAGCGGCGACCATGCACGGGGCGACAGCGCCACCCAGGCCAGCGCCGCGAAGCCGAAGTAATACATGGCTTCCGGCATGAAATAGGCCGTATAGATATTGACCGGCGCCAGCAGAGCCATCGCGGTGAGCAGCACGGCAAGCAGGGGGCGCAGGTAGACGCGCGCCACCAGGTAGAGGAAGACCCCGGCGCCGGCGAAGAACAGGGCGTTGCCGACGCGGATGCAGTCGAGGAAATCGGTGCCGCAGGACAGGGAGCCGCGTGCCAGCCACAGGTAGAGGTAGGACGGCACGATCGCTTCGCTGAGCGGCATCAGGCGCGCCATCTTGCTGTAGTACCACTCGTCGGCAAAGATGGCGGGATTCAGGCCCAGGTTACGGTAGAGCAGCCAGGCCAGCACGGCCAGCAGCACGCCGCCCAGGATCATGCGCTGCCGATTGCTGTCGACGCTGTCTGCGCTGTAGATAAATGTATCGGTCTTCATCATCACAGGTTATTGGAGGGATGGGGTGGAGCGCCAGGCGGAAAGCGCCTGCTGCATCTGCTCCCAGGTAAAGAACTTGCGTTTCTCGTAGTAGAGTGCGCCCGCGTGCGGACGTTCATTCAGGCGCGCCGGCGCCACCGGCTGCAACTGTTCGACGCCGCGCAGCAGGTAGTGCAGCAGCACGAAGGGGAACAGGCCGATCCAGGTGTTGCGCTGCGAAGGATAGGACAGGCAGGCGCCCAGGTGTTGCAGGCGCTGGCGCCATGGGATGGCCATGGCGACCGCCGCGCCGTTTTCCGGCAGCGGTGCCAGCACCCGGAACAGCGGACCCGGCAGGCCCTTGGCCTGGTACAGCGAGAATTGCCGGGTGCGTCCCAGCAGCCCCCGTTCGGCGGCCAGGGTCACGCCCAAGGCATGCAGCGCGTCGTGGTCATGGTGGCCGCCTTCCCAGGCCGTCACGTGCAGCGAATCGATCAAGGGATAGCGATCGAGCCAGTTGCCGATCCAGTCCGCCGCCTTGCCCAGGTGCTGGGGCAGGCGCGCGTCGCCGATGCCCAATTCGCCGCCCGCGAAGGACACGTCCTCAGGCGCCACGCCCAGGCGCGCCAGCACGTCCAGGGATTCGCGGTTGCGCTGGGCGGCCGAAGCGGTGGCGGTCTGGCCGTCGGTCAGGTAGGCGCAGGCCACGCGCAGGCCGCGCCGGCGGCAGTCGAGGATGCGCTGGAACACGCCGAACTCGTCGTCCTGGTGCGCGAACAGGAACAGGGCGGCGTGCGCCGTTTCAGTAGGCATCGAAGTCGAGGAAGGTGAACTGGATGCGGGACGCGTCCAGCTGCGGGACGCGCGCGTTGAAGGCGCGCCAGATCAGGTTCAGTGGCGACGGACGCAGCCGTGCCGGGATGCTGGCGTAGTTCCAGTAGTTGCTGGTCGCGTCCGGCGCCAGGCCGATGAACAGGCGCAGCGGGAAGGCGGAACGCTCCTGGCCGTCGACGGAGACGGCGACGCTCGCCTTGTCCAGCTCGGCGTAGGCCGGCACGCCCTTTTCGGCGGCAGCGTGGAACTGCAGCCGGCTGCCATTGCTGCGGCGATGCACGCGGTTGTGCGGATTGGCGCAGCGCCAGGCCAGGGCTTCCGGGCTCCAGCTGCGTTCGAACGAAAGCTCGCCGGCCGCCGGCTTCGGTGCATGGCGCAACGCGCCCAGGCCGACGCGTGCTTCCAGCGGGCGCACCAGCTGGAAGCCGAGCTTGCGCACGAAGCCGGGCGTGCTGTTGGCGTTGGCGACGCCGTAGCAGCCGTCGAAGCCAGCCTCGGCGCCGGCCTCGTAGGTCATGGCGGCGAGCTTGGTGAACAGGCCCTTGCCCTGGTAGTCCGGATGGGTCGCCGTGTTCAGCGACAGCAGCACCCGCACCTCTTGCCCCTCGACCCAGGCGCGCGCCGGCACGCACACGTAGTGCGCCGCCAGGCGTTCGCCGTCCCAGGCGTCGTAGCCGACCGCCGCGCCGTCCGGATTGGCCACGTACAGCCAGTCGAGGTAGGCAGGCGTAAACTTGTCGGTGCCGGGAAAGCAGGCGGCGAACAGCGCGCCGTACTTGGCGAGGGTGGCCGGGTCGTTCTGGACAGGGGCGAAACGCAGGGCTTGCATCACTTGAAGATCCAGTATTTGCTGAGCAGGTAGCCGTTGACCGCCACCAGCGGCAGCGACAGCAGCTTCCCGGCCAGCGGGTTGGCAAAGGCGGCTCCTGCGGCCGCTACACAGGCAATGGTCAAGAGGTAATTGACCCCGACTACGCACAGGTAGCGCGCGAAGTTGGCCGGATTGGCCGCGGCATTGAAGGTAACACGGCTGTGGAAGGCGTAGTTGACCAGCAGCCCGGCCGCGAAGCCGGCGCTGGCAGCCAGGGTGGCCTGCATGCCGCCCTGCAGCAGCAGCTGCATCAGGCCGATGTCGGCCAGCGCGCAGATCAGGCCGCCCGTGATGAAGAGGGCGAACTGGCGGCTAAACAGTTTTGCGGCAAGTGCGGACAAACTCATGCCTCCGGCTCTGCAGGCGCTGCGGCCGGCTTGCTGCGGAACAGGGTCTTCTTGTGCAGCGGGTAGCGCGGCACCGAGGCCACGTCGTGGGCCAGGAAGGCGAGGATCAGCTGCACCCCCATGATCACGGGCAGCGCCGCCAGCATCACGGTGCCGGCCGGCGTTCCCACACCCGAGCGGGCCGAAGCGATCCAGTGCATCAGGCCGTAGACGGTGCCGAAGACGGTGAGCAGGATGCCCAGTGGCAGTTCGATCGAGGCCACCGACATGTTGCGCAGGTAGTAGTTGTAGAAGATGCGCTTGCCGAAGTTGCGCATGTGCTTGGACAGGAATTCGGTGACGATCTTCGAGACCTTCAGGTTGCTCACTTCGTCGCCGTAGACGGCGTCCATCGGCACGTCGGCCACCACCGCGCCCAGGATGTTCAGGCGGAACAGCATGTCCGATTCGAAGAAATAGCGCTTGCTGATCTTGTCGAAAGGCAGGAAACGCGCGCAGTCGGCGTGGATCGCGGTGTAGCCGTTCGTCGGGTCGAACAGGTCCCAGTAGCCCGAGGACAGCTTGGTCATCAGGGACAGCACCGCGTTGCCGAACAGGCGCAGCGGCGGCATCGCGCCAAGGCGCTCCAGGTTGAAGAAGCGGTTGCCCTTGGTGTAGTCGGCTTCGCCGGCCAGGATCGGCGCCACGAAGTTCGGGATCAGGGCGCCGTCCATCTGGCCGTCGCCGTCGATCTTGACCATCACCTTGGCGCCGTCCGCGATGGCGGCGCGGTAGCCGGTCATCACGGCGCCGCCCACGCCCTGGTTCTCGCTGTGCTCGAGCACGGCCACGCGCGGGTCGCGGCAGTTCTCGCGCACGAAAGCGCCGCTGCCGTCCGGGCACTTGTCGTCGACCACGTAGATGCGCGTGACTTCCGGACCGATGCCGGCGATGACGCCCAGGATGTGGCGCGTGACCTTGTAGCTCGGGATCACGACCGCGATCGCGCCGGACGCGGCCAGCGCGTGGAGGGCAGCGTCGGCGCCGGTAGCAGGCAGGTTCATGTTGGTGGTCGAAGGTGCGTTCATGGGGTACTTCCAGTTTTGGGGCGGACGCTGACTTCCTGCAGGATGACAGCACCAAGAGCTTGATGTTCGAGCGTGAGGTCCAGCACGGCGGTCTGCGCGGCCGCGGGCAGGGCAATCGCTGGCGTGTCCTCGAGCGCATGCCAGCCGAGATCGAGCCCGCCCACGGTCACGCGTGTACGGCCGGTCCCAGTCGGGTACGACCCGCGCAGCACCAGGGTGGCGGCACGGATGCCGGCCGGCAGATGCAGGCGCAACTGCGAACGCGCGCCGTCCGACGAGCCGCTCGCGCGGATGTCGTCGGCCAGCCAGGTATATTGGCGCACGCCCTTGGCCACGCACAGGATCGGGCCGTCGATGTAGCGCCAGCCACGCGCGCTGCGGGTAAAGGCATTGTCGGGCGCCAGCTTGGCGCCGGGACCGCACAGGCTGGCGGCGGCCTTCGAATCGGCATCGTTGACCAGGGTTCGGAAGCGCTGGCCGTCCAGATAGAAGCTGTGCACGCGGTCGGGTTCGACCCAGTTGTCGTGATGGGCCATGCGCTCCGCAAAAATCTCCGGCTCCGGGTAGTACAGCTGCGGTGCGTGGCGCAGCATCAGGCGGGCCAGCGGGCTGAATTCATTATATTCGTAGCGGACCGCATGGGCCATGGCCAGGGCCTGCACGGCAATCACGACCAGCAATGGGGCAAGCCGCCAGCGCGGCAGCTCGCGCAGCATCGCCAGCAGGGCGAACAGCAGCGGCATCGCGGCCCAGAAGGCGTAGCGCATCGGGCCGGCGGCGGCCGAGTTCCAGTTGATCACGGCCAGCGCGGGCAAGGCCAGCGCCAGCGTGAAGGCGAAGCACAGGAGCAGCAGGCGCAGCGCGCGCCCGCGCGCCGCCAGCAGCGCCAGCAGCACGCCCGGGATGGCGAGCCACATGCCCTGGTTCAGGTCGAAGAAGAAGGAGACCAGGCGGGTGTTGCCGATCAGCGAGGGACGCGAGAAGCGGCTGGCGATCAGGTTCGGCACGCCGTATTCGATCAGGTTGAACAGCACCGGGATGGCGGCTACTACCAGGCCGAGGCCGAGGGCGGTGAACAGGCGCACCAGCGTGACGGGCGGAACCGGCTGCATCCTGCCGACGGCGGCGCGAATGAAAGGCGCGAACAGGAAGAAAAATACGATCGTCGGATTCTGCTGGGCGGCGAGGCCCGCCAGCAGGCTCCCCAGCACCGGCATGCCGCCGGTGAACAGCAGCAAAGCAGCCAGCAAGCTTGCTGCGCCCACGGTTTCAGGGCTCGACCAGTTCCAGTACAGCATGCCGCCGCACAGCATGAACAGCGCCAGCCCGAGCGCGGCGCGCCAGCTCGAGCCGAAGAAGCGGTGCAGGGCCAGGCCCAGCACGAACACGAAGACCAGGTTCACGACCTGGAAAGCCTTGAAGGGCTCCTGGCCTACCGCTTCCATCAGGCGCAGCGGCAGGGCGGCCATCATCGGATAACCGAAGAAGTGGACGCTGTAGACGTTGCCGCTTTGGCCGCGCGCGAAGGCCGGGTAGACGTTTTGCTCACCGCGCCGGATCTCGTCCTGCAGCATCTGGAACAGCGATGTGAAGCGCTCCGGCGCCAGCGCCTTGGTGCGCTCGAAGTCCTCGATGCGCAGGTCCGGCGTGCCGTGGGCGGCGATGCCCACGGTGTTCACCGAGTACTCAAGGATGTCGCCGCTGAGCGAGACCGGGCGCGCCACGAACAGGGCCGCCAGGGCGAGCGCCAGCAGCAGCGCGAAGCGCCACAGGGTACTGGCCCGCTTAGCGGATTCAGGCCGCTTTCGCATCGCCTTCCGGTTCGTCGTCAAGCTTGGCGTCCGGCAGGGTCGCCGGCAGCGTGCGATACCAGCGCTGGCGTACCAGGCCGGCCAGCACCTGGCGTGCGCTCTGGTTCCAGGTCAGCCACGGCATGCCTTTCGATTCCGGGATGCGGCCGTCGCGGCGGCGCTCCAGCCAGGCTTCGATCGCCTGCGCCAGGTCTTCCGGCGCCAGGCCGCTGAAGTAATAGGCGTGCTCGCCCGCCACTTCGCGGAACACCGGCAGGCTGCGCGCGACGATCGGGATGCCGTACTGCGCGGCCTCGATCAGCGGCAGGCCGAAGCCTTCGCCTTCGGACGGGGACAGCAGGGCCGCCGATTCGCCGTAGAGCTTGAGCAGCATTTCGTCCGAGATCCCGGCCAGCCAGAACAGGCGCTTGGCCTTTTCCGGGTGGCTGTTCATGCGCTCGGCCACGGCTTCCATCATCCAACCCTGCTTGCCGACCACGACCAGGTTGACGTCGACGCCGCGTTCCCACAGCAGATCAAAAGCGGCCAGGGTCTGGGCATGGCCCTTGCGCGGCTCCACGGTGCCGACCATCAGGAAGCTCGGGCGGCGGCGCAGGGCGTCCAGCACCTGCGACGCGTCCGGCGGCAGGCCGGTGCTCGGCGCGCTGGCGTTGATGTCGGCGCCGAGGTGGAACCAGCCCAGTTGCAGCGGCTTGCTGCGGCTTAAGCCCTTGGCCTCGACCCAGGCCGCGAATTCGTCGGCCACGGCGCGCGAGATGCACAGGATGCCGTCGGAGACGCGGTGCACGGTGCGCAGGAAATCGGCGAAGCCGTCCTCGGTCCCGAAGGGGAACACGTCCGGACGCAGCACCGGCAGCAGGTCGTAGACCACGAAGTAGATTTCGACGCCGCGATCGCGCATCGACTGCAGCAGCTGTTCGTTCTGGGCCACGCCGCTGATGTACAGGTCCAGGCCCAGGAACACATCACCGGGGCGCATCTCGATCGGCGCATCCTCGACCGCCAGGCCGGTCTCGCCCACCAGCTTCATCGCCCAGTTGCGCGCGTAGTGGTAGGGGCGGTTGCCGCCGGTGCCGAACACCGGCTCGATCCGGAAGCCCGGCGGCGGGCTGGCAATCAGGGACAGCAGGATGCTGCGCACCACGCGCTGGATGCCGGTCTTGAGGTCGGTCTGCACCAGCGCCGAGACGTCCACGAACAGCTGGCGCGGGCTGGTGGCCGCGCTGTTGGCGGCGATCGCGCCGGCAAGTAGAGGCAGCTCGTCAGGCGGGCAGGCGCGCGCCGCGCTGTCCACCAGCTGGCGGTAGCCGGCGCGGGCGCCGCGGGTGGCGAAGTGTTCGATCGCTTCGAAACACATGCGGCCGGCGTGGGCGGGCGCATGCTGGGTCTCCATGAATTCCAGGGCGCGCTGCGACAGGGCCGTGCGCAGCTCGGCATCGGCGCGCAGGCGGCGCAGGGCGTCGGCCAGCTCGTCGCAGGCGAAGCCGTCGCGCAGCTTGATCAGGAGCTGGTCGTCGATCGAGGCGGTGGAGCCGTGCGCGTTGACGATGGTCGGCACGCCGTACAGCAGGCAGTCCAGCACCGCGGCCGAAGTCTCGCCGCGCGAGGAGCCGCGCAGCTGCACCGCGCAGTCGCCGCCGGCCAGGTAGTCGGCATAGGTGGCCGGGTCGACGAAGCCGGTGATCCTGATCCTGTCCGAACATTTCGCGGCGCGGATCTTCTTGCTCAGGTTGGCGCCGTACTTGCTCGGATCGTTCTCGCCGACGAAGACCAGCGAGCAGTGCGGGTCGGCCGCCAGCGGCGAGGCGAGGAAGGCGTCCAGCAGCTCTTCATTGAGCTTGGTCTTGCCGAGCATGCCGAAGCTGCACACCACGTATTCCTGGGGCTTCAGGCCCAGGCGGGTTCTAGCGGCAGCGCGGGCTTCCGGCGAAGCAGCGCCTTCCGGCTTACCGCGCAGCAGCGGGATGCTGCGCCAGCCGTCGGCCGCGCCTTCGCCATACCACTCGGTGGCCAGCTGCTTCGGGTATTCCGAATGGACGATGATGCCGGTGGCGTTGTCGAGCACGCCCTTGTTGAGCGGGTACTGCCACACCGCCGGATGGCGGCCCAGCTTCAGGTGGCCGGCCAGGCCGGTGTAGCCGTGCGATTCGTATAGGGCCTTGATGAAGCCCTGCGGCAGGTAGTCCACGTTTTCGAGGTGCTCGATCACGTTCGACAGGTAGAAGTCGTGCAGCACCACCACGCCCGGCACGTCGCGGATCAGTTCGAACATGTGACGGTGCGCCGGCGAATTCCCGAAGTGGTAGAGCACGCGGTCGTAGGAGGCCGCATGCTCGCGCAGCCATGCCGCGCTGCGCTGCGGGAAGCGCTCGATGCGCGCGTCGCTCACGAGGTCCTGCTCGACGATCAGCTCGACGTCGTAGTAGTTCGCCAGTTCCGGCACCAGTTCGGCGCTGTAGTCGGCGATGCCCGATTTTTCCGGCGGCAGCGGCGAGACGTAGGCCAGGCGCGGCTTGGCGCCTGTGGTCGGCGCTGCCGGTGCTTGCGCAGCCTGCACGCGCTGCCACAGCGCGTCGACTGTGTCGTCCAGGGTGACGCTCGCGAACGGTGGCGCCTCGATGGCCGTCTCGCCGACGACGACATCGGGCGCCAGGCTGGCCAGCGCTTGGCGGTGCAGCAGCGCCTGCAGCGGCGCTGCCTCGGGCAGCACGAAGGGACGCAGGCGGCGGCGCGGCACCAGGCCATCGAAGGCAAGGCGCAGGGCGTCAAAGGCGCCTTCGTGGGCGGCGGGCAGGGCGATCCAGAGCTCGTGGTCCTTGGCCTGGCGCGCCAGTTCGCGCGCCAGCGCCAGGGCCTCAGGCGCCGGCTGCGGGGTGGTGAGGAAGTCGATGACGATACGCATTTATTGTCCTGCCTGCTGTTTGGCTTGGGCGCGCTGCAGGTCGGCCAGCACCTTGCGGACCGAGACCGGCAGGCCCCTGAGTTCTTCCGGGACTTCGACGCCGGCCGGCGCCTGCTGCGGTGGATCGAGCTTGACCGCGGCGATGGAGGCCGACACGCGCTCGCCGAGCGCCGGGTGGCGGCGCAGCACCGGGATCAGGAGGCGGCGCAGGCGTTCGTTGGCGGTGAGGCGGTTGACGATGCGGCGCGCCAGTTTCGGCTGGCGCAGCGTCCACGCGACGTAGCCGAGGGCGCGCACCGGGCGCGTGATCTTCCACGAGGTGGAGGACAGCGTGGCCCGCAGGCGTTCGTCCAGGCTGCGCGCCCATTCCGACATCTGGCGGTTGGCGTCGTTGGCGGCGGCCAGCTTGTCCTGCAGCAGGGCGTTGGCTTCCTCGGTCTGCTCGATCTGCTGCTGGGCGACGCGCATCTGTTCTTCCAGGTTGCGCGCCTGCGCCATGCTCGCGTGCAGCTGCTCGTTGCGCTCTTTCAGCTCGGCCGCGCGTTCCTTCAGCTGGGCCTCCAGGTCGCGCTGCCAGGCCGCCAGCTTCTTCGCATCTTCCTGGGTGGCGCGCAGCTGCTTGTCGAGCGCCTTGCCATTCTTCCAGGCCTTGTCCAGGTGGTGCGAGATGAATTCGTCGAACACGTTCGGCTGGATGCCGAAGTGCTGCAGCAGTTCCGGGTGTTCGTCCGCCACGTAGTAGCGGTTCAGACCATCGAACCACACGAAGCGGTAGCCCTGGCTGGTCACCGCCGCGTCCCAGGCCGCGTGGTTGGTCTCGCGGCTGTTCGGCAGCGTCGCCTCGATCACCAGCACCCACGGGCGCCAGCGTGCGAAGTCCATCCCCTTGATCACTTCGCCCTCGAAGCCTTCGACGTCGATCTTCAGGAAGTGGATGTCACCGGTAACGTGTTCTTCGCAGACCGAGGCCAGCGTACGCACCGGCACGCTCATCTCGACCACTTCATGGCCTTCCGAACGGTGCAGCTCGGCGACCGAGGCTTCGGGCGAGGCCCAGCCGCGCACCTGCGGGGTGTCATACAGGGTCAGTTCGCCGTTGCTGGCGCCTGCGGCGATCGCCAGGTTGACGTCGCGCGGGCGTTGGTCGAGGAAGGCCTGGTGGAAGGAGGGCAGCGGCTCGATGCTGATGCCACGCCAGCCGGCGTCGTAGAAGGCCTTGGTGACCGAATGCTCTTCCGGGTCGTTGGCGCCGACGTCGATGTAGAAGCCGTTCTGGACGTGGCCGAGCGCGCGCCACAGCAGCACATCTTCCGAATTCTGGGAATAGGAGATGAATCTCATTTGCGTAGATTAGGAGCGTTCAATGTCGATGGCCGGGTCGAGCCAGGCCGAGCCCTCGAAGTGCGGGCGGCGCATGTTCATCACGGTGAACACCAGCGCCAGGTCGCGCCATTCGTAGTTGTTCACCAGATGGGTCTCGGTGCTGACGATCGCGGTCGCGACCGAATAGGTGCCGGGGCCGAGGTTCATCGGGAAGGCGAAGCGGTACACCACTTCCTCGCCCGCCGCGACGTCCTCGAGCGGCAGCTGCTTCAGGTGGGTATTGGTGCCATACATCGGCTGGCCGAGGCGGTCCTTGATCATGTAGCCGAGCACCATGCGCGGGATCGGCGCATTGACCTTCACCCGCACTTCCAAGGTCACGGCGGCGCCGACGTCGACCACTTCGGCGCGCTGCCCGGTTTCGTCCAGCAGGGCGATGTCGATGACCGTGGCCTCGCCGGTGCCGGAGATGGTCTGCACCTTGCCGTCCTGGGTTTCGTTCAGGCGCACGGTTTCATTTTCGCGTTCGGCGATCATGGCGTTGTAGTAGTCCATGATCTCTTCCGGCTTGCCTTCCTTGGCCAGGCGTCCGCCGTCCAACAGGATGGCGCGGTCGCATACCGACTGGATCGCCTGCTTGTCGTGCGAGACCAGTAGCAGGGTGGTGCCCTCCTTGCGGAACTGGCGGATGCGATCAAAAGACTTGTGCTGGAAGTAGGCGTCGCCCACAGACAGGGCCTCGTCGACGATCAGAATGTCCGGACGGCGCGCGGTCGCCACCGAGAAGGCCACGCGCACCTGCATGCCGCTCGAGTAGACGCGCACCGGCTGGTCCATGTACTCGCCGATGCCGGCGAATTCCTCGATCTGCGGCATCAGGGCCGTGATCTCGTCCACCGTCATGCCCAGCAGCTGGCCGGCCGTGTAGACATTCTGGCGTCCCGTGAAATCGGGGTGGAAGCCCATGCCCAGTTCGAGCAGGGCGGCCACTCTTCCTTCCATCCAGACGCTGCCGGTGGTCGGCTGGGTAGTGCCGGTGATGAGTTTGAGCAGCGTGCTCTTGCCTGCGCCGTTGATGCCGATCAGACCTACGGCTTCGCCAGGTGCGACCTGGAAGTTGATGTCAGTGAGCACCCACTTGAGCTTGTGGCGCGGCCCGCGGAACGGCAGCAGCCATTCGCCCAGGCGCGACCAGCGCGTCGGGTATTGTTTATAGGCCTTGCCCAGCTTAGAAACGACAATGGTGCCCATCAGAGTTCATCCACCATTTCGCCGGAGCGCTTGCGGAACAGGCGCAGGCCCAGGATGCACAGCAGCAGGGCCAGCAGCGTTGCCGGGAGCAGGGCGTTCCAGTCGGGCATGCGGCCTTCGACCAGGATCGCCTGGTGCGCCTGCACGATCGGCGCCATCGGGTTGTAAACCAGTACCGGGCGCACCTCCTGCGGCAGGATCGAGGCCGGGTAGACGATGGGCGTGAGCCAGAACCAGAACTGCATCGCGATGGTCACGAACTGGCCGACGTCGCGGAAGAACACGTTCAGGATGCCGGTCACCATCCCTAAGCCGATTGCCAGCAGGATCTGCAGCAGCAGCACCGGAACGATGGCGAAGAACACGGCGCCCGGGAAGTGGCCGGACACGATCAGGTAGACGACGAACAGCCCGAAGATGACCCCGAAGTTCACCAGCGCGTTGAGCACCACGATGACGGGCAGGCAGATACGGGGGAAGCTGATCTTCTTGAGCAGGTTGGCCTGCTCGAGGAACATGTTCTGCCCGCGGGCGACGATCTCGGCGAACAGGCCCCAGGTCAGGATGCCGGCGCACAGGTAGATGGAATACGCGGCGCTCGAATCGTTGCCGGGCAGCTTGGCACGCATGACCTCGGAGAAGATCACGGTGTACACGAGGATCATGGCGAGAGGGCTCAGCACCGACCAGACGGCGCCCAGCATCGCGTTCACGTATTTCGACTGGAATTCGCGCTTGACGCTGCCCAGCACGAAACCGCGATAGGCCCACAGGCCGCGCAGCATCAGTGGCGAGATCATGGGGCGGCCCGCGCTGGCAGCGCCCCGTTCGGGTACGTCAGGATAAATAGCATTTGGAATGGCTGAGCCGGATGAGCCCAAAATTATACTTCATCCAACTGCCAATCCGTTGTTACAGGTGTAACATCTTGTCCCAAGTCAACTAAGATTTGTAATGGATTGTCGCGGGATCAGCTGCCCAGATTGGTAAAGATACCGACAGCCATCTCTGCCCAGCAATACAGGAAGCCGAGGCTGATCAGGCCGGCAGCCATCAAGCGGCTTTTGGCGGTGCGCAGCCTGCGCAACGTAAAGGTAAGGACAAGGCCTGTGAGGAGCAGCAGGATGCCCGCGGCGACGAAATCGATGGCGGTCCAGACCACTTCGGTAGTGAACTGCATGGCGACCAGCGGGATCATCAGGATGGCCGCCGTGACAAGGGCGACGATCAAGAGACTGTGTGCGAGGCTGGGTTTGACATGCAAGCTATTGCCGGTCATCGTGCTCATGTTGGTCTCCTGGGCAAGTCAAAAGTTGGCAATACTGCCACTGCTTACTTTATCACGGTTCTCCGGCTCCGCAAGCGTCCCGTTTTGCACACGCTTTTCGTTAATTTACGCAAATTTACGTGTCCATGTGCACTCGAATTCAAGGATGTTCAGTATATTTGCCACGTCCTTCCCAACGTCAAGGTTTATCATGAAATATCCACGCGCCCTCGCGCTCTGCGTCGCGCTCGCCATGCTCGGCGGCTGCGGCAGTTCGTCCGACGACAGTTCCAGCAGCAGCAGCGGCGGCACGACGACGGTCGTCGCCGCGCCGGCGATCGCCACCCAGCCCGCCGCGGTCAGCGTCGCGGCCGGGGCCGCGGCCAGCTTCACCGTCAGCGCTACCGGCGGCGGTACGCTTTCCTACCAGTGGCGCAAGGGCGGCACCGCGATCAGCGGCGCCACCTCGGCCACCTATTCGATCGCTGCCACCACCGCGGCCGACGCGGGCAGCTACGATGTCGTCGTCACCAACAGCGCGGGCAGCGTCACCAGCGCCGCCGCCGCCCTGACCGTGGCCTCCGCCACCGCCGCTCCGGCCATCGTGACGCAACCGGTATCGCAGTCGGTCGCGACCGGCGCGGGCGTCACCCTGACGGTGACGGCGAGCGGCAGCGGCACCCTGAGCTACCAATGGCGCAAGGGCGGCGTTGCGATCGCCGGCGCCACCAGCAGCAGCTACACGATTGCCAGCGCAGCCGCCGCGGACGCCGGCACCTACGACGTCGTGGTCACCAACAGCATCGGTTCGGTCACCAGCAGCGCCACGACGCTCGCGGTGACCGCCAGCACCAGCTCGACGCAGAGCGTGGCCGCGTACAACGCCGCCATGAGTTTCTATACGAGCCTGACCGGCACCCAGCAGACCTCGGTCCAGGTGGCCTACAGCATCGATGCGGCGCGACGCTGGTCGAACCTGCCTGCCGCCATGTCCTCGCGTAACGGCATCAAGTGGGGCAGCCTGAGCACGGCGCAGAAGACCGCTGCCACGACCCTGATCAAGACCGCGCTGAGCGACGCCGGCAGCTCGCTGCAGTTCGGCATGCAGGCAGCCGACGACTACCTGAACTCGATCGGCGGCGGCAGCAGCTACGGCAACGGCGAGTACTACATCGCTTTCGTCGGCACCCCGACTTCGACCGGCTTCTGGATCCTGCAGCTGACCGGACACCACCTGACCTGGAACATCGCGTTCAACGGCAGCTACAAGTCGCCGACTCCGGTGTTCCTCGGCATCGAACCGAAAGGCTCGTTCACGATCAACGGCGTCACCTACGATCCGATGGCCGCGCAGCGTACCGCCATGGCCAGCCTGGGCGCAGCCTTGACCGCCTATTCCGGCGCCAAGCTCAGCGGCACCTATGCCGACATCCTGTTCGGCGCCAACGGCTCCGGTGGCGGCGACGGCACCTGCCCGCGCAGCTACTCCAGCGTGACCACGCACGGCCTGCCGTATTCCTCGCTGTCCGCGGCCGACCAGGCGCTGGCGCAAGCCGCGATCCGCGCCTACGTCAATACCCAGGCCACCGAGTACGCGAACGATCTGCTGGGCGCCTACCTGAGTTCGACTGCCCTGGCGCAGACCTATGTCGCCTACGCCGGCAGCGGCACCGTCACCACCAACGGCGACTACATCCGCATCGAAGGTCCGCGCCTGTGGATCGAGTTCTCGACCCAGCGCGGCGTGATCGTCCAGAACGACATCCACTACCACACCATCTGGCGTGACAAGTTCGGGGATTACGGTGGCAAGTGCGTCAACTGATGTGAAAGGCGCAGGCTGGGGGAGCTTCTTCCTCGGCCTGTTGCTGGCATGGCTGGCCTTGGGATGGAACGCCCCCGCGGCGGCCCATCCGATGCCCGAGAGCGTGGTCTGGATCGATACCACGCCGTCGGGGATGAACCTGACGCTCCAGCTCCCCCTGAACCGGCTCGAATTCGGCTTCGGCAAGACCCTGACCGACCAGCCCGACACGGTGCTGGCCAGGTACGGCGATGAACTGGCCGCTTACCTGCTCCAGCACGTCGGCGCGCGCAGCGAGGAAGGCGGCTGGCAGGTGCTGCGGCCGCGGCTGCAGGTGCTGAACATCGGCGGCTTCCCCGAGCTGCAGGCCAGCTTCACGGTGCAGGCGCCGGCCGGCGCCTCCACCCGCAGGCCGGAACTGCTGTACGACGTCATCACCCACGAGGTGCGTACCCACAGGGCCCAGGTCTTCCTGCGCACCGATTGGGCCGGCGGTTACGTCGGCAAGGCGCCCGTGCTGCTGGGGGAGCTGCGGTATGGGCAGAACAGCCTGTTCATTCCGCTGGACCGGCAGCGCAGCGGCGCCGGCTTCGCCAGCCTGTTCGAAGAAGGCATGGTGCACATCGCCGAAGGCACCGATCACCTGCTGTTCCTGCTGATGTTGCTGGTGGTGGCGCCGCTGGCGGCGCAGGCGGGCCGCTGGAGGGAGATGCGTCCGCTGCCGCAGGTCTTGCGCCATACGGCCTGGGTCCTGACCGCGTTCACGGCCGGCCATACCGCGACGCTGGTGCTGGGCAGCCTGGGCCTGGTGAACGTGCCGTCGCAGCCGGTCGAGATCGCCGTTGCGGTGACGATCGCGATCGCCGGCTTGCACACCTGGCGCCCGCTGTTCGCCGGCGCCGAGACGCTGATGGCGCTCTGTTTCGGCCTGATCCATGGCCTGGCCTTTTCCGCCAGCCTGTCCGGCGCCGGCCTGACGCCCTGGCAGCATGCGCAGGCACTGCTCGCGTTCAATCTCGGCATCGAGACCATGCAGCTGGTGGCGATGGCGGCGGTGCTGCCGCCGGTGCTGGTGCTGGGACGCCTGCAAGCGGCCTGGTATGCGCACCTGCGCCATCTGCTGGCGGTGCTGGCGTCGGTCCTGGCGGCCCTCTGGGTGCTCGAGCGCAGCGGTGCGATCGACCTGGCCGCCGTCTCCTGGCTCGGCGATGGCGGTACGCTGCCGTTCCTGCTGGTGTTGCTGATCTGGATGCTGGCGGTGGGTTGTGCAGCCACCCGGCTCGCCCGGCCAGCGCGCGGCTGAAACGGCACCGGCTTCGTTTCCGGCGGGCTGCGCGGCGCTTGCGAGCGTCCGCCCCGCCTTTCTCGCCATGACCGGGCAGCATGATCGGGGTCGGATCTGACCTTCGTCTGCGCCACTGTGAACCGTTCGGATCGGCGTTTCGCGTCGCCGTTAACGACCGGCGCCCGGGAGTACCGGGCGCCGGGGGAAACTGCGCCTGTGGTCAGGCGCTGGTTGCGACGGTCGCGCTGGCGGTAGCGGCGCCGGCGCTGCCGTCGCGCTCGTCGACATAGGCTTTCAGCAGCTGCAGCGCCTTGGCGAGCGCGCTGGCGCTGCCCCCGTCGGCCGCGCTTTCTTCATTCCGGTTCGCTTTCAGGTAGCTCTTCCCCTCCGCGCGCGTCAGCTTGCCGTCGCCATCGCTGTCCGCATCGTCGAAATTGTCGACCAGCTTGTCCAGGCCCGGCGGGGTGCGCCCGCCGGCCGCATCGGCGTTCTCGAGCATCGCGGTGAGGTCGTCCTTGCTCAAGCCCTCGTCCTGTGCGGCGGCGTCGACGCCATCCTCCCCCGGCGGCGGTCCGGGCGGAGGCGCGCCGTGCGGCGGGCCGCCGGCCCGGGCCATGCGGCCCTGGTCGAACTGGGCGTTGAGTTCATCGGCGAGCTTGCTGATCACGCTCGACATTTCGCTCTGCGTGACTTGTCCGTTGCCGTCGCCGTCGAGTTGCTGGAACAGCGCGTCCGCCGCGTCGGTGCTGTCCTGCGTGGCGCTGCCGTCAGCGGCAAATGCCTGCTGCAAGGCGGTCTTGTCGATGTAACCCTGCTTGTTGGTGTCCAGCTTTGAAAACAGTGCATTGCTCCAGCTGGTCGCCATGCTGCTGCTGATTGTCGTACTCATGCGTATCACTCCTGACGGGCGGCCGCCCGCGCGGCCGATCAGGAATTATCGTGGAGGAGCCCGTAAAGATTTGACGGATGGTGTAAAGATGGGTAAAGCGGGAAGCGCCGCGCCGGGACGGCAAGCGGTGGGCCGGTCAGGAACCCTGCACCAGCTTCTGCAGCGCATCCGGCTTCACGATGATCAGGCGGTGCGCATCCTTCTGCACGATGCCCTGCTGCGCCAGCGCCGTCAGCGCACGCGTCACGGTTTCGCGGCTGGTGTTGATCATGTTGGCGATGTCCTGGTGCGTCGGCAGGTTCTCGACCACCGCCGGTGCCCCCGGCTCGGCCTGTTTGTTCTTCTGCATCAGCACCAGGTAGGTATAGATGCGCTTGGCCGTATTGTTGATGCTCAGCAGCGAGCGGAATTCGGAATCGCGCTGGATCTTCTGCGCCAGGTGCTTCAGCATGTGCGTCGCCACCGACGGCGAGTGCGCGAACAGGTGCATCGCGGTGGCGGCCGGCAGGAAGGCCACCAGGGCGTCCGACATCGCCACCACCGAGGCCGAGCGGGTAGAGTTGTTGATCAGCGCGATCTCGCCAAAGAAGTCGCCCGGCGCCAGCATGCGCAGGCCGATGGCGCGGCCGTCCTCGGTCACGTCGATCACCTGCAGCTGGCCCGACAGCAGGAACATCAGGCCGTCGCCATGGCCGCCTTTCTGCAGCACGATGTCGCGCTTGCTGTACTGGCGGAACCGCAAGTCCTGCTTGACCCGGATGATCTCCTCGTCCGACAGATCGGCCAGCAGCGGGATCTTGCGCAGGTGGATCTGTACCTGGCGCTCTTCCGGCGCGGCTGCGTCATTCTCGGCGGGAGCCCGGCGGGCCGGGGCGGTCTTGGCGGTGGCGGTCATGGTGCGTTCTGAAATACTTTGCCTCAGAAGAAGGTCACGTAGAGGTGGGCGGCGACCGCCGCGAAGGCGATGCCGGCCGCGTTGGCGGCGATGTCGCGCCAGCAGAAACTGCGGTCCGGCACCAGCGACTGCAGGCATTCGATCAGCCAGCCCGCAACGAGCAGGCCCAGCAGCCAGGAGAAGGCCTCGGCCGGTCCCTGGGCCACGCGCAGCGCCAGCATGGCCAGCATGGCGAAGGCGGCAAAATGGAGGAACTTATCGTTCGGCAGCGGAGGAAGCCAGCGGTTCGGCACCAGGCAACCGACGCAGACAGCCAGCGCGGCCATGCCCAACAACACCATGTCTCCCACCACGATCAAACGGTCCTTCCTGAATTGCCGACAGCCGTGATTGTATACGGTCGAGCCTGCTTAGGGTGGCTTTGGGCCCGCCGCGCGCAGCGGTTGGCGCGTGCCTGCAACGAAGCGTGATCAAGCTGTCAAGAAAGAGCAGGGTCAGGTCCAACATCCGCATACGAGCTCAGCAGGAAGGGTAAGACTAAAAGCTTGGATCGTGTTGAAATGTTGGACCTGACCCTCGTCTTTGCTTCGCGCATGCGCCAGCGGACAGGAAGATGGCGGAAAACAGTGCGCTGGGTCGAGCCATGATCGGGTTTTCATGTGTTCAGGATGCCCGATCATGGAGCGCGCCACGACGCCGGTCCAGCAACACCGCATGCAGATGTGCTATTTCATGCGGCGTGAGGCTGCCATCAGGCCGCGGCGGCGAAGGATTCGTGCGTCGGGAAACGCGCCCGCATCCAATCCATGCTCAAACCGAGGGCCGCTACGACATCCGCCGGCAGCGTGTCGAGGATGGCCGGATCGTCGCTCGGGGTATCGGCCAGCAGGCTGGCCAGGTGCACGACGCCGCCCAGCTTGCAGAAGGGCAGGGCCGCCATCGGGTCGGACGAACGCTCGACCGCGTCGGCGATCCGCGCCGGGAAATTCCAGCGGCGGCACAGTTCGGCCGTGATCTGGCCTTCCGACAGGCCCAGCAGGCGCTGTTCGCGCTCCCAGCGCGCACCCGGCAGGTGCGGCAGCTGTTCGATTTCGGCGAACGCGGCGGGCGCCACCTGGTAGATCAGCAGTTCGCCTAGGCGCAGCACCATGCCGGCCAGCCAGGCGTCGCCGGCATCAGCGCCGGCGCCGTTGGCCAGCCACTTGGCGTAGCCGGCGCAGGCCATGCTGCTCTTCCAGAATTCATCGGTGTCCAGGCCGGGCAGGGCGGGGAAGGACTCGGCGAAGCAGGCCGCCAGCGCCAGGGTGCGGATGTGCGACATGCCGGCCAGCGCGATTGCGTCGTCGAGCGAGCTGACGTTGCGGCTGGAGCCGAAGCGGGCGCTGTTCGCCAGGCGCATCAGCTTGGCAGTCAGGGCGGGGTCGCGCGCGATGATGGCGGCGACGCTTTTCGCCGAGGCGTCCTCGTTGTCGAGGGTCGCGATCAGGGCGTGCGCCACGTCGGAAATGGTGGGCAGGCGAACGTCGCTGAAGAAATTGGCAAGGCTGATCATGTGTCTTCCTGGTGATGGCCCGGCTGGGCGGTTGTATTGCTTATGAAGTTAGTGTAATGCCGTACATCAATAAATTACGCAGTTTTTTGCAGAGCATGGGAAATGTGTTGCTTCGCTGCGAATTAGGTTCCTATCGATAACTTTTGTTGCCTTGGCTCCACATGCTATGCAAAAGTGAGTTAAGAAACTGTGAAATATGTAGGAATTATCTGACATCGGATTAGTATGCGTAGCAATTCTGAACGCAAGGATTAACCCCATGCCTAATGCCTACGCCATCCCGACTCTAAATCTCGCGCGCAACCGCCTGTTGCTGCTACTCGCAATGGCGCTGTTGTTCGTCTCGAGCGTCTTTTTCGTGCGTGAAGTCGTCGAATTGCGGCGGACAATGGCCGACTTGCGCGCCAATGACCTGGCGCGCATCGAAATTCGCAACGTCCTTGTGTATCTGCTCGACGTCGAGACCGGACAACGGGGTTTCCTGCTGACTGGTAACGAAAGCTACCTCGAGCCTTACTTGCGGGGCCAGCGGCAGGTGCACGAAAGCTTGCGACGAGCGGAAGAGCTGAGTGCGGAGTACGAAGGATTGTTGCGCAGTCTTCCGCGGCTGGCCCTGCTGGCGGAAACCAAGCTGGAAGAACTCAAGCGAACCATTGTTGCCAAAAAGCGGGGAGACGATGCTTCCGCGATCGCGATCGTGCAACAGGGGTATGGGAAACAGGCGATGGATGAGGCCAGGCAAGGAATCCAGGCAGAGTTGACACGCCTCCGCTTCGCGCGCGACCGCATCATGCTGGAGTTGGACCAGCGCTACCAAAGAAGCGTGTTTGCCCTGGTCCTGATCGTGGCAGTCGTCATGGGTCTTGCACTGGTTGCATGGAAGTCGATGTCGGATTCGGCGCGCCACAATAACGAACTGGCACGCCGCCTGGCGCAGGAAGCCTCCTATGACGCGCTTTCCGGTCTGCCGAACCGCCGCTTCTTCGACAGGTGGAGCGCGCGCCTAATGGCAGGTAACAAACGCGAGTACAAGCCGTTCACGCTGCTGCTGATCGATCTCGACGGATTCAAGCAGGTCAACGATACCTGCGGCCACGGTGTCGGAGACCAGGTCTTGGCGGAAGTGGCGGCCCGCTTCAAGGGTGTATTGCGTGCCGGCGAGTTCCTGGCCAGGCTGGGCGGTGATGAGTTCGGCATCCTGGTGGAAGCTGACCTGTCCCGCAGTGAAGCCACAGGCCTGAGTGAACGGCTCATCGATTCGGTCCGGGCTTCCCTGCACCCTCAGCTGGCCGACAACGCCGTTGGCGCAAGTGTCGGGGTCGCTGCTTTCCCGATGAACGGCCTGGACATGGATGCGCTCAAGGAAGCGGCCGACGCGGCGCTCTACGCATCGAAAGAAAACGGACGGGGGATGGTGTCGTTCGCTCCGCAGGCGAACCTGCACCGTTTAAGCGCGTTCTACGCGAACCGCGGGATCAGGATGTCGTTCCTGGACGACGAAAGATCGAACCCGTCCGCCGCCGCATGGGCGGCAGCAACGCATCCATTGCAGGGCGCGCAGCCCGCCTCGGCGCCCCGATTCTAAGGCAGCTGCCACTGCCAGCTCAGCTGCAATTGCCGGTTGTTGTACTGGAAGATCGAGATGTTCTCGCGGTTGCGCACCACGCGCGCTTCCAGTACCACCGACTGCTGCTTGTTGATCGCGTAGTTGATGCTGGCGCGCAGCACTTGCGTGGCCTGTTCGCGCACCTGCTCGATCACGCCCGGTGAATAGGCGCGCTCGCTGTTCCAGGTCTGGCGCGAGTAGCCGACTTCCGTGTTGACGCTGAATCCGACATGGCGCCGCAGCACGATGTTGGCGTAGGCGCCCTTGCGGTCGCCGCCCGGACGCTGCGCCAGCGCGTGGTCGTTCAGGTAGCCCAGCGTGGTGCTGGCGAAAGTGTCGCCGCCGCGCCAGGACAGGTGGCCGCGCAGCTCCTGCGTGGTCGAATCGAAATTGGTCAGCGAGGGGAAGTTGTTATAGGTGATGGCGCCCACCACGTTGAACTGGACGCCGGCGGGAAGGCTCAGCGGCGGCACCACGCGCGCCTGCAGCTGCGCCTGTTTCTGGTAGAGCTGTCCGCCTAGGGTCACCAGGCCGAGCGTGCCGGTGGCGCGCAAGCGCCAGCGTCCCCATCGATACGGCGCTTCCAGGCCGGTGAACAGCGAACTGGTGTCGTACTGGTGCAGGCTGTCGTTGCGGCGCAACTGGTACTGGGCAAAGCCGAGCACGCCGTTCGGCGTCACTTCGCGCATGTACTCGCCCGAAAGCTGGGTGTAGCCGTCGCTGCGCGGCGTGAAGTCGCCCGACAGTTCGTATTCCACTTGCCCGTCGGGCGCATCGACCACGTAGCGGGTGGTGCGTGCGCCCTGGTTGACGTTCTGGTCGAAGCCGCGGCTAGCCGTCACCACGCCGCTCGAGAACACGTCCCAGCGCGAGCAGCCCTGCTCGCGCGTCTGGGCGATCAGTTCCAGCAGCGCCGGCGAAGGGTTGAAGCGCGTCTCGATGACGGCGAACAGGCGCTCGGCCTCGTCGGAATTGCCGAGCGCGCAATGCGTCAGCGCCAGCTCGAGCCAGGCGCCCGCATGGTTGGGCGACCGCTCGATCGCGCGCCGCAGTTCGGCGGTGGCGTCGGTGCGCCGGCCCTCCGAGATCGACTGCAGCGCCTGCATGTACAGGTCTTCGTCGGGCGCCTGCTGCGGATCGTCGGCGGCTCGCGCAGCCGTCGCCAGTACCAGGCATGAAAGCGCGCACCAGGCGCGCAGCGAATCGAACTTCATGAACTGCCTTTGACTGCGGCTGCTTCGGCCGCTTCGGTCATGTCGGGTGCCGCGCTGCGTGAGCGCGGGATGTCGCTTGGGGTGAACAGTGCGGTGGCCTTGCCCTTGCCGCGCAGGCGGCGCTCGCCCAGCGCGATGAACTGGTGGCGCAGCGCGCGCTCGACGGTGCCGGCGCCGACGATCACGTCGTAGGGGAAATCGCGCGCCGCCTGTTCCAGGCGCGAGGCGGTGTTCACGCTGTCGCCGACCGCGGTGTAGATGCTGCGGAAGGAGGTGCCGAAGTCGCCCGCGACCGCCGGTCCGCTCTCGATGCCGATGCGCGCCCGCAGCGGCGGGTGGCCCAGCGCTTCGCGCACGCGCGAAAGCGCCTCGACCCGTTCGACGATGGCGCGCGCCGCGTCCAGCGCGCGGTCGGCGTGCTGCTCGATCGGCAGCGGCGCGCCCCAGAAGGCGACCAGGCCGTCGCCGGTGTATTTATCCAGAGTGCCGCCGCCGGAGATCACCGGCTCGGTCAGGCAATCGAGGAAGTCGCGCGTCAGGCGCGCCGATTCTTCCATCGACAGCGATTCGACCTGGCTGGTATAGCCCTCCATGTCGGCGATCAAGGTGGTGACGTCGAGCTGGCGCGGCGCCAGCGGGTCTTCCAGGTCACTGCGCAACAGCTCGCGCACCACCGAGGGCGCCACGTACTGCTGCAGGGTGCCGAGCAGGCGGCGCGAACGGCGCTGCGCCATCTGCCACTGATAGGGCACGGCCACCGCCAGCAGGAACAGGTTGCTCATCAAGGGCGCGGTGGTCGAGAACAGCGGATCGTGCGGCGCGATCTCATAGGCCGCGCGCAGCCAAAGCGCTGAGACCAGGCCGAGCAGCGCCACGCTGGCCCAAGCCGGCAGGCGGGGGAAGGCGAAGGTCGCCAGCAGCGCCGACAGCAGGGCGAAGGCCAAAGCGGCCAGCCGTCCCGGCCAGGGAGCAGGAGTCCTGCCTTCCTGGCGGTCGAGCAGGGCCGACAGGATCTCGGCCTGCACTCCCAGGCCCGGACGCTTGGCGGCGTGCGGCGTGGTCACGCGGTCGCCCAGGCCGAGCGAGGACGAGCCGACCACCACCAGCCGGCCCTTGGCACTGGCTGGGTCAATGCGTTCATTCAGGATGTCGGTGGCGCTGGCGATGGTGAAGGCTTCCCAGTCGCGCTTGAAGGGAATCCGCATGTGGGCGGCATCGGGCAAGGCCGGCTCCTTGGCTCCGCTACAGCAGTCGACCAGGGCCAGGCCCAGGGCCGGGTAGTCGCGTCCGCCGAAGCGGGTGACCAGCGGCACGTGGCGCAGCACGCCGTCGCGGTCCGGCACGAAGCCGATGTTGCCGACGTGGCGCGCCCTGGCAAAGCCGGCATGGTTGGCGATATAGCCGTCGGCGGGGCGCGCCTGCGCCTGCAGCTGGGGCAGGGCGCCGGCCGGAACGCCCTGGCGCAGTGGTTCCGGACGGCGCTGTTCGTAGTCGAAATCGAAGGCCTGGCCCAATACCAGCGGGCCGTGGGTGGCCAGCGCCGCCAGGCGCATGTCGCCCTCGGGATCGCCCGCCTTTTCGCGCACGATGTCGAGGGCGACGCCACGCGCCTCGTAGCGGCTGAGCAGGATTTCGACCAGGTCCGCGATGCGCGAACTCGGCCACGGCCACGGGCCTTCCGCCGCCAGGCTGGCTTCATCGACGTCGACCACCAGGGTGCGCGGTTCCACCTCGGTCGTCGCACGCCAGCGGATGAACTGGTCGCGCAGGATCTCGCTTCCGAAAGAGATGTTGTCCAGATGCGACAGGCCGAAGGAGGGACCCCATTGCACGAGCACGGTCAGCAGCACGGCCACGAGACCGATTGCCGCGCGCGCGAACATGCCCTGCCGGCGCGGTACCGGCTGTGAGCTGCTCTGGGAAGAAGGTGAATCGGTCACGCCGTCAGGACCAGTGTAAGAGCGAGATATTAATGACGAGAAACGACAAGTATAGGCTAAAGGCTTGCTCTGAGGGCAATTGCTACAAATTGTAAGCACAGCGGGTAGCACATGAGATTGCCTTAGAATGTGATGGCCGTCACGGAAGAGGCTGGCGCGGCCCGGATAATAGCGCGAAAAGGGGAAAAAGTATGTTGCGTCAATTACTCATCATCAGCTCGTTGGCATTCGCTGCTACGGCGCACGCGGCCGAAGCCGGCAAGGTCATCTTTGCCGCCGGCCAGGCGCAGGTCGCCGACAAGGCGGGCGCCGAAGGCACCTCCGTGCAGGAAGGCGAGCTGTTGATGACCGGTAAGGACGGCTTCCTCTACGTCAAGACGATCGACAACGGTCTCTTCGTCCTGCGCCCGAACACGAAGGCCCGCATCGTCGCCTACCACGTCGACGCGAAGAACCCGGCCAACACCCGCATCAAGCTCGAGCTGATCAGCGGCGTCGCCCGCAGCAAGTCGGGCGAGGCGGTCAAGCAGGCGCGCCAGAACTTCCGCTTCAACACCCCAGTGGCGGCGATCGGCGTGCGCGGCACCGACTTTACTGTCTACGCCGACCAGGAAACCGCGCGGGTCACCGTCCTGACCGGCGGCGTGGTGGTGAGCGGCTTTGCCGGCTCCTGCAATCCCGAAGGTGGCGGCCCCTGCGAAGGCGCGGCCAGCCGCGAACTGTTCGCCGCCCAGCGCGGCCAGCTGCTTCAAGTGAAGCGCGGCGACACCGCTCCGCAACTGCTGCAGTCGAACGGCAACGGCCCGGACCAGGTTTCGCCACCGCGTGCGGACGAGCCGGTGGCCAAGAGCGGGGGCAGCGGAAGCAGCAGCAACACCGCGGCGTCGATCCTGGATGCCCGCAAGAGCAACACGTTCGAGAAGCTGGTGAACCAGGGGCCGACTCCGGCGCAGCCGCAGCCTCCCAAGGATCCGATCGTGACGCCGCCGATCGATCCAGTCGTTGTCGGCCCGACGCCGGATCCGATTGAGCAGACGCCGGTTGAGGTGCCGCCACCGCCGCCGCCGAAAGAGCTGGTGTGGGGCCGCTGGCAAGGTATTGCCGCAGCGCCGGCGACGCTGAATCTGGAAGAGCAGCTTGGCTCCGTCAATACGAAAGTCGCGCTGATGCGCAATTACGCCATATTCCTGACCCCCGGCGCCGACTATGTCGTTCCGGAGCGTGGAAGTGTCGGTTTCAATTTGAAAGCCAGCGAAGCGTATGTGTATAGCGATACCGGCTCGTTGACGACCAAGGCAGATATCACCAATGGCACGCTGACTGTCGATTTCGGTGCGCGTACTTTTAAGACCGGCTTTGATCTGACCACCAGTTCCGGCGAGTTGTTCAAAATGTATTCCGAAGGTGGTGTCGGTAACAGCGGCCGCCTGTTTGGTAACGAATCTTGGAGAAATCCGACCAATATGAACGTCGAGGGCCAGCTGAGCGGTGAAAACGGTGGTGCCGCTGCTTACATCTTCGAACGCCGCCTGGATGGCGGACGAACCGTCAACGGCGGAACGTATTGGGGCGTTCAGAAATAAGCGCCAGATCCTTCTGAGAGCCGCCACCTCGTGTGGCGGTTTTTTTTCGCCTGGCGCCGCTGCTATGACGTACGCATAAGTGGCGAATTGCGGGTATCTCGTTCCCTATTACGGTAGAGATTACCCCCCACTTAAAGTGGTCACGAAGTCATTGCGCCATAGGAAACTTTCTCTGATAATGATCCGCCGCTAAAACGGAGTGGAAAAAAAACCGCAGTTTCGCCACAGATTGTTGATTCATGTGACGGCCGTCACATAGCTGCCTCCTTGACCTCTGTCATCATCCGGGTCGTTGGGCTGCAGTCACACATTCTGAAGAAGCTGCAGGTTGAACTTTTCTGATCATTGATCTAAATCTAGGAGTAATACATGGCTTTCCAAAATGCCGAAGCAATCCAGAAGCTGTACGTGGCATTCTTCAACCGCCCAGCCGACTACTACGGCCTGCAGTACTGGGACAGCGTCGTCACCGCAGCTAACGGCAACACCGCTGCTGTCGCCGCAGAATTCTCGAAGTCGAAGGAATACACCGACACCTTCGCGGGCATGAACACCCGCCAGATCATCAACACCGTCTACAAGAACCTGTTCGGCCGCAGCGCTGACGAAGCAGGTCTGGAATACTGGTTCGGCGAAGTCAACGCCGGCCGCGTGACCATCTCGAACGCCGTGACCTCGATCGCTGCTGGCGCACAGAACGCCGACAAGATCGCTTACGCGTCGAAAGTCACCGCTGCAACCGCCTTCACCAACGCCCTCGACACCACCGACGAGCGCCTGGGTTACGCTGGCGAGAAGGCCAACGCCGTCGCCAAGCTGTTCGTTGCTGGCGTGACCGACGCAGCTACTCTGGCAACCGCCGTCACCCCGGCTAACCTGGATGCGACCGTCAACCAGTCGATCGGCGCTGGCGCAACTGCCACCACCTACCAGCTGGCCAAGGGTCTGGATAACATTACGGGCACTTCGGGCAACGACGTGATCGTTGGCTCGATCGATACCAGCACTGGCGGTACCGAACTGAACACCCTGAGCAGCATCGACCTGATCAACGGCGGCGCCGGCGTCGACACCCTGAAGATCGCTCACGCTCAAGGTGATGTGACCCTGGGTAGCCTGACGAACGTTGAAGTTGTTGAAATCACCAGCGCCGCTGCTACCGCTGACGGTGGTCTGGTGGTCAACTCGACCAGCGTTGCTGGCGTGACCGACCTGAACATCGTCCGCGCAGCTGGCGTTGTCCAAGCTACCGCTGCTGCCTCGACCAACGTAGGCGTGTCCCTGAAAGATGTCGCCGGTATCAGTTCGATCTCGGTCATCGGCGGCAAGAATGTGAACGTCGCAGTTACTGACGCTGTCAGCGCAATCAACGTCGGCGCTGGCACCGCACTCGACCCTGTTGGCGCCGTGACTATCAGCGCAACCGGCGCGGCTGCTGTCAACAACGTTGCTACGACCACGATGGGCGCCATCACCGTTGGCGGCGGTACCACCATCAATGTGACCCAGAAAGCAACTGTAAATGCTGCTGCCATCGTCGCCGACGGCACGACTGAAAAAGTTGTCCAGGGCGCCGTGAATATCACCGCAAGTGCCGCTACCACCGACGTGGTTGTCAAGGCTGACGCACAGATCTCGGCCCAGAGCCGCGCTGCTGTGGCTGGTGCAACCGAAGTCGCGACCGTCAAGTTCACCGCACTGGAAGAAGGCGAGTCCGTCACCGTTGGCGGCCTGACTTTCACCGCAGCTAAAGACCTGACCGCTGCTCAAGTAGCACAAGCTTTCGCTAATCTGTCGGACGAAGCACCGATCCCGACCGACGCCAATGGCGATGACGCTACCGGCGACACCAACGGCTCGAGCGTGGCGTCGAACGGTATCTTCAGCGGCTCGCTGGTTGAAGGCTGGCACTCGGGCGCCACTAGTGGCGACACCGTGACCTTCACCGCGTGGGAAGACACCGACATGGCGGATGACCTGGAATCGTCGGCTGAAGCAACTGTCACCACCGTCACTCAGGGTGTGGATGCTGTCTCGGCTCTGAACCGTCTGGGCATCGACACCAACACCGTGACCATCGCTGGCGGCGCAGCCCTGAAAACCGTCACCGTTGACGGCTACAAAGCTTCGACCGGCACCGCAGGCATCACCGGCACCAGCAATACCGCGCTGACTTCCGTCACCCTGGCAAACGGCGGCACCAGCTCCACCGCAAATAGCGGCAGCTTCGAGATCGACAGCGTTGCTACCAACAGCCTTGCACTGAACCTGACCGCCGTAGTTGGCACCGTTTCGATCGGCGCTGGCGCCAAGACCCTGAACGCGAGTGTCACTACTAGCTCGTCGGTCACCACCACCATCGCTTCGGCCGATACCGAAACGCTGAATGTCACCGGCTCGGGCAACGTTGCTGGCACCACCGCTTCCGGTCTGGCCAAGGCAACCGCAATCAGCACCAGCGGCATGACCGGCGGCACCGCTACCTTCACCATCGCCGATGGCACTGCCACCAGCTTCACCGGTGGTGCAGCTTCGGACCGCGTGACCGTCAGCGACGCCAGCGTCGCCATTACCAAGGCCATCAGCCTCGGCGCTGGCAATGACCGCCTGGTCCTCAGCGGCAACGTTGTTGTTCCGACCGCAACCCTGTCGGGCGGCGAAGGCACCGACCAAATCCGCATGAACGGCGCGAGCGCTGCTGCTCTGTCGCTGAACGGCGATTTCGCTGCCAAGATCGACGGCTTCGAACGTCTGTACATCACTGATAACGTGACCGCCGCTACCACGGTCAACATGGCCAACATGGACGGTATCACTTACGTGATCAGCAACAACTCGACCGGCACCGCAGCTGCTGCAACCAAGGCCACCTTCACCGTCAACCTGGCCGGCTCGACCAAGCTGACCGGTAATGAAGACTCCCTGTCTTTCAACGGCGCTACCCTGTCGCCGACCACCGACATCACCACTGCTAATGCACTGGCACTGGCGCTGGCTGGCCTGGAGTACGATGACTGGGAAGTGACGAGTGTTTCGGGCTCCACCATCACCTTCACCGCAATTGATGCTGGCACCGGTACTTCCGTTCCGACCGGTACTGTGTTCACCAAGGCCGACACCGACGCAGACAGCGTCATCGTCCAGTCGATCTCCGCGTCGACTGCTGGTACCGATACTGGTGACACCGCACCGGCACTGACCATCGACAAGATGGTAAATGACGGCACCCTGGAACTGGTTGCTCTCGGCGACGGTGTGATCGTGAAGATGGCTGATGCTACCGGTACCTCGGATAGCTTCAACATCGTTACTACTTTGGCGGCTGCTGACATCGACTTCGGCAATGTTGTCGTGGCAGGTGTTGAGACCATCAAGATCAATGCTACGGACGGCAGCCCGACCGACTCGAGCGGCAACGTCACCAATACCGGCATCCTGGAACTGAGCGCCGACAAGGCCACCACCGTGACCATCAGCGGCAACTCGCACATCGACCTCACCCTGGGTAGTGTTACCAAGTCGGTCGCAACCATCAACGCATCGGCTCTGACCGGCGACCTGACTTTCGCTGCCAGCGGTGCTGACGGCGTGGTTGCCGTGACCGTGACCGGTGGTGCAGGTAACGACACCCTGTCGGCTTCGGTTGGCGAGTTCGCAAAAGCTGACGTGATCAACGGCGGTGCTGGTAACGACGTCATCTACGCTGGTTCGAACGGCGCCAAGCTGACTGGCGGTGCTGGCGACGACATCTTCGTGGTGAGCGCTGCAGGCGCCGACCTGGGCAACAAGGAAGGCAACACCTACTCTGAAATCACCGATTTCAGCGCAGGCGACCTGCTGCAGCTGCAAGCCTTCAACGGCACCGACACTGCTGACGTTTCGGTCTTCGGCAAGCTGACCGCGACCCTGAACGAGACCACCGCAACGTTCTCGAACTTCGTCGACGCAGCAATCAAGCAGGCTGGTGCTGGCGAGGCGGTGTGGTTCAACTACAAGGGCGACCTGTACGTCGTGGTCGACAGCGACGGCAGCACCGACACCTTCGAGAATGGTACCGACCTGATCGTCAAGTTGACCGGCGTGAACGGCGACAACCTGACCTTCAACAGCGACTTCGGCACCGCTGGTCTGGTCTAATTGATCAGATGAAGCACTTGCCTTCGGGCAGGTGCTCGAAGTGAATACTTCAGCAAATTTGTTGGGGTACGAGGGGCGGGTGCAAACCCGTCCCTTTTTCCCTGGTGGCGAGCTTCTTGCGTCACTATGGTCATTCTGCAGCGCCGTCGAACGCGACCGGCTGGTCGCTGAGTTTCAGCGCGAATGGAATGACTTGGCACTCAGACTGCCGCCTCAGCAATAACTTGCTAGAACGCCGGGCTCTAGAGCCCGGCTTTTTCTTTTGTAGCAGCGCATCCGGGCCTATCAGGCCCTTTTTTTTGCAACGCGTGCAACATTTCCAGATGAACCTGCTAGCATTCCTTATTCCTTCACACACGGAGACCGTATGTCGGACTGGACCGGGGGTTATGTAGCAGATATCGCTTACACCCATGGCTATTACCCTGAACTTAACCCATTGCGCCTGAAGCTCGCCTTTTTAAATGCGAGTTACGCTTTTCCAGAAACAGGCGCAGCCTGCGAATTAGGTTTCGGGCAGGGTGTCAGCACCAATGTGCATGCGGCCGCTTCGGTGACGCGCTGGTACGGCACCGATTTCAATCCAACCCAGGCCGGGTTTGCTCAGCAGCTGGCTGCGGCCTCCGGCGCCGACGCGCAATTGTTCGACCAGGCGTTCGACGAGTTCTGCAACCGTCCTGACCTGCCGGACTTCGACTTCATTGGCCTGCATGGCATTTGGAGCTGGGTCTCCGACGCCAACCGCAAGATCATCGTCGACTTCATCCGCCGCAAGCTCAAGGTTGGCGGCGTTGTCTACATCAGCTACAACACCCAACCAGGCTGGGCCGCAATGGCGCCAATGCGCGACCTGCTGGCCGAGCATGCCGCCGTCATGAACGCGTCCGGCAGCGGGATAGTGCCCGGCATCGATGCTGCGCTGGCCTTCGCCGACCGGCTGAAGGATAGCGATGCCCAGTACTTCAGCAATAACCCCCTGGTTGCACAGCGCTTGCAGGGCCTGAAGCAGCACAACCGCAACTACCTGGCTCACGAATATTTCAACCGCGACTGGAACCCGATGGCGTTCTCGCGCATGAACGGCTGGCTGCAAGAGGCGAAACTGAGTTTCGCCTGCTCGGCCCACCATATCGACCATGTGGCTGTCGTCAATCTGACTCCAGAACAGCAGCAGCTGCTGGCTGACATCCCGGACCGCAATTTCCGCGAGACAGTGCGCGATTTCGTAGTCAATCGCCAGTTCCGCAAGGATTACTGGGTACGCGGCCTGCGTCCATTGTCGGTGGTCGAGCGCGCCGAGATCCTGCGTCGCCAGCGCTTCGTCCTGGCGATGGCAATCGACAAGGTGAGCATGACCGTGCCCGGCTCGCGCGGCGAAGCGACGCTGCAGGAGCAAGTGTATGGCCCGATCCTGCAACAGCTGGCTGACTACCAGCCACGCTCGTTGGCCCAGTTGATAACCGCTCTCGAGGGCAGTGGCGTCGACCCCAACGGTTTGGTCCAGGCAATCACGATCCTGGTCAGCAAGCAGGCGGTGTATCCGGTGCAGGACGAGGAGCTTGTCGAGAAGGCGCTACCCGCAGCGACCCGGCTCAACCGCAGGTTGTGCGAGCAGGCCCGCTATTCAGAAGAGATCTCCGTACTAGCCTCGCCCCTGACCGGTGGCGGCATCAATATCAACCGCGTCGAGAAGCTGATCATGCTGGCCCGGGCGAACGGCGTCACAACCGCGGAGGGAGCCGCCCGCTTCGTGATCCACACGCTGAAGCTCAGCGGGCACCGCATTCTCCTGAAAGATGGCAAGATCCCGGAAACGCCGGAAGCAGAGCTGGATGAGGCAGTTCGTGTTGCCCAGGCGTTCGATAGCCAAGTAGCCCCCATCCTGAAGGCCCTCCGTATCGCCTGTTGAAGCCTGACTGTTCAATAACAGGCGCCCATTTCTGCGAGCGCCTGTCTCTCTGGCGCGACATTGGTAGCCGCCGGTTACAAATTCCCCTTATCGAAACATTCAGAAAATGTGATGCACATCACATTTGCGGCGAGATTTGAGCGATAATGTCTCGCTCGCTTCTACTGCTCAGTCCGCTTGACAGGGTGGAAGCGTCTCTATCACGCGTTCATCGGACTACATGAATACCAAACTCTTTAACAAGAAAAACGAAATCGAGCAGGCTCTGCTCGCTTTCAAGAGCACGTTCTGGACGGTCGGCACTTTCAGCGCCATCACCAACCTGCTGATGCTGGTGCCGTCCCTGTACATGCTGCAGGTGTACGACCGCGTGCTAGCCAGCCGCAACGAGCTGACCCTCGTGATGCTCACCGTGCTGATGCTGGGCGCCTATCTGTTGATGGTCGGCCTCGAGCTGGTGCGTTCCTACGTGCTGATTCGCGTCGGCGCCAAGTTCGACATGAACATGAACAAGCGCGTCTACACCGCGGCGTTCGAGCAGAACCTGAAGCTGTCCGGCGCCAATGCCGGCCAGGCCCTGGCCGACCTGACCAACCTGCGCCAGTTCCTGACCGGTAACGCGCTGTTCGCCTTCTTCGACGCGCCCTGGTTCCCGATCTACCTGATCGTGATCTTCTTCTTCGAGCCGGCCCTGGGCTGGTTCGCGGTGGGCGGCACCCTGATCCTGGTGGTGCTGGCCGTCGTCAACGAGCGCACCACCAAGAAGCCGCTGAGCGAAGCCAACACCATGGCGATCGCTTCGACCACCATGGCGACCAATAACCTGCGCAATGCCGAAGTCATCGAATCGATGGGCATGCTGCCGAACCTGATCGCGCGCTGGTACAAGACCCACGGCAAGTTCCTGCAACTGCAGGCCGAGGCCAGCGAAAAGGCCGCCAAGATCGCCTCCGCCACCAAGTTCGTGCAGGTTTCGCTGCAGTCGCTGGTGCTTGGTTTCGGCGCGCTGCTGGTCTTGGAGAACAAGATGACCGCAGGGATGATGATCGCGGCATCGATCCTGGTCGGCCGCGCGCTGGCGCCGGTTCAGCAGGTGATCGGCGTGTGGAAGTCTTGGGCCAGCACCCGCAGCGCTTTCGAGCGCCTGAGCAAGCTGCTGGAAGCCAATCCGGAACGTCCTGCCGGCATGGAACTGCCGAAGCCGCAAGGCACGCTGACCGTGGAAGGCGTCACCGCCGGTCCTCCCGGCGCTAACGCGCCGGTTATTAAAGGCCTGAGCTTTGGCATCTCCCCCGGCGACGTGCTGGGCGTGATCGGCCCGAGCGGTTCCGGCAAGTCGACCCTGGCACGCCTGCTAGTCGGCGTGTGGCCGTCGGCGATGGGCAAGGTGCGCCTGGATGGCGCCGACATCTACCAGTGGAACAAGGGCGAACTCGGCCCCCACGTTGGATATCTGCCGCAGGACATCGAACTGTTCGGCGGCACTGTGAGCGAGAACATCGCCCGCTTCGGCGAGATCGATGCGGAAAAAGTGGTACTGGCGGCCAAGCGCGCCGGCGTGCACGACATGATCCTGCACATGCCGGGAGGCTATGACACCAAGCTGGGGGACGGCGGCGCCGGCCTGTCCGGCGGCCAGAAGCAGCGTATCGGCCTGGCCCGCGCGATGTACGGCGACCCGTCGCTAATCGTGCTGGACGAACCGAATTCGAACCTGGACGACGTGGGCGAGCAGGCCCTGGTCCAGGCGGTGCTCGACCTGCGCCAGCGCGGCAAGACCATCGTCCTGATCACCCACCGCACCACGGTGCTGGGCGTGACCAACAAGTTGCTGCTCCTGCGCGATGGTACGGCCCAGATGTTCGGCCCGACCAACGACGTGCTGAAAGCGCTGCAGGAAGCCAATCAGAAGGCGATGCTCGCGCAACAGCAGGCACAGCAGCAGGCAGCGGCCCAACAGCAAGCGGCGCAGCAGCAGCGCGCCCAGGCCGATCAGGCAAGCGCGCAAGTCGCGACTGGAGAAAACAACTGATGAAACTACTCAAGAGTGATACCCCCGCCGACGTCATCGCGCACGACGTCGTTCCGGTGGAAGTGAATACCGACGCGCGCCGCTTTGCCCGCGTCGGCTGGATCGTGGTGGTGCTGGGCTTCTGCGGCTTCCTGCTGTGGGCGGCCACCGCGCCGCTCGACAAGGGCGTGCCGCTGTCCGGCTATGTGTCCAAGGAATCGAACCGCCAGGCCGTGCAGCACCAGGCCGGCGGCACCGTGCAGCAGCTGCTGGTCAAGGATGGCGATGTGGTCAAGCGCGGCCAGGTGCTGGTGCGCATGAACCGGATCATGGCCAAGTCGAATTTCGACACCACTGAAGCGCAGTACCTGGCGGCCCGAGCAATCGAAGCGCGCCTGCTGGCCGAAATGGCCAACAAGCGCAGTATCGACTTCCCGGCCGAGCTGAAACAGCGCGCCAACGAGCCGCGCGTGGCCGAGGCGATGCGCCTGCAGGAACAGCTCCTGATGTCGCGCCAGATGTCGCTGCAAAGCGAAGTGGGCAGCGTGGATGCCACCATCGAAGGCCTGAAGCTGCAGATCCGCGGCTTGGAAGAAGCGCGCAACAGCAAGAAGGAACAAATGGCCATCCTGAAGGAACAGCTGGGCGGCATGCGCGACCTGGCCAAGGAAGGCTATGTGGCGCGCAACCGCCTGCTCGACCTGGAGCGCACCTACGCGCAACTGGGCGGCGAGATCTCGGAAGACATCGGCAACATCGGCCGTTCGCAGCGCCAGGTGATGGAACTGAGCCTGCGCCGCGCCCAGCGCATGTCCGACAACCAGAAAGAAGTGCGTACCCAGCTGACCGACGTCCAGAAGGAAGCCGAAGCCCTGGCCGCGCGCATCGAAGGCCAGAAGTTCGAGCTGCAGAGCGTCGACGTGAAGTCGCCCGCCGACGGCATCGTGGTCAACCTGGCCGTGTTCACCGAAGGCGGCGTGGTGCCGCCGGGCTTCAAGATGATGGACATCGTGCCGAGCGACGACCCGCTGGTGGTCGAGGGCCAGCTGCCGACCAACCTGGTGGACAAGATCCACGTCGGTCTGCCGGTGGAGCTGATGTTCTCGGCGTTTAACACCAACAAGACCCCGCACATCGAGGGCGAAGTGTCGAACATCTCGGCCGACCGCTCGGTGGACGAGCACACCGGCATGCCGTACTACAAAGTGCGCGTGAAGGTGAGCAAGGATGGCGCGAAGAAGGTCGCTGCGCACAAGCTGAACATCATCCCGGGTATGCCGGTGGAACTGTTCGTCAAGACCGGCGAACGCACCATGCTGAACTACCTGTTCAAGCCGGTGTTCGACCGTGCACCAGCCGCAGTGGGTGGCGACTGATGGCGCGCCGTCCGTTCAAACGACTCTTGGCGCTGGCGGTCGGCGCCGCTTTCGCCGCCGGCAATGCGGGCGCGGTCAGCCTGCAGCAGGCCTACGAGGCCGCGCTGAAGAACGATCCGACCTACCGCATGGGCTATTATGCCAACGAGGCGGCCAAGGAAAACCGCATCCTCGGCCGTTCGCAGTTGTTGCCGAGCGTGTCTGCCAGCTTCAATGGCAGCAAGAATGTGCTGGATCAGGAAGTGACCAGCGTCCTCGGCACCAACAAGACGCACCCGAAGTATCTCAGCCGTTCGTCCGTTGTGCAGCTGCGCCAGCCGATCCTGAATCTGGACGCAGTGCAGCGCTATCGCCAGGGTAAGGTGCAGGCTCAGCAAGGCGCCGAGCAGTTCGAAGTCGACACTAATGAAGTGGCGGTGCGCGTCGTGAGCGCCTACATGGATGCTCTCTTTGCCGAAGAGCAGGTGGCGCTGGCGCGCGTGCAGCGCGATGCCTTCGCTGAAACACAGAAGGTCAACCAGCGCCTGTTCGAAAAGGGCGAGGGCACTAAAACTGACATGCTCGAGACCAAGGCCCGTCTGGACCTGGCGGAAGCCCAGCTGATCGAGGCACAAGACCAGGTCGTGGCCCAGCGCGAAGTTCTGGAAGGTATTATCGGCGGACCGGCAGGCACGCTCGACGGGCTATCCGAATCTTTCCGCGTCGGCGACCTGGTGAAAGGCTCGTTCGAGGAGTGGAGCAAGCGCGCGATCGACAACAGCAATGAACTGGCGGTCGCTCGCCTTGCGGTGGAGAACACGCGTCTCGAAATCGGCCGCCAGAAAGCGGGCCACCTACCGCGCATCGACTTCATCGGTACCTACAGCAAGGGCGACAACGAAACCATCAACACGCTTAACCAGAACAACACCAACCGCAGCCTCGGCGTGCAGGTGAACATTCCGCTGTACGCTGGTGGTGCGGTGAACGCACAGACGCGCCAGGCCGCTGCCAACTACGAGCGCGCCCGCGCCGACCTGGAGGCGCGCACCGACCGCCTGACGGTGGAAGTGCGCAAGGCCCACAGCCTAACGCAGAGCAGCGTGCGCAAGGTCGATGCGCTCATGAAGGCAGTCGAGTCGGCCAAGCTCCTGATGACTGCGACCGAGCAGAGCATCAAGGGCGGAGTGCGCATCAATCTCGACCTGCTCAACGCCCAGCAGCAGTTGTTCACTGCCCAGCGCGACCTGGCCCAGGCCCGCTATTCCTACCTGGTGGCCGTGATGCGCCTGCGCAGCTTCACCACCAACATCGGCATGCAGGAAATCCGCGAGATCGCGGCTTACTTCCGTTAATGCTTGCGCTGGCCCGGCCTGCACAAGGCCGGGCCAGCGTTTCCCTTGGCGGGATCTGCCCGCTGTCCAGTTGTCCCTTTGCTACCACATCTTGCCGTGTTGAATGACACTCGGCAGGCTTGCGTACGTTTAATTTATTTTCGTTTTGACATTATTTATGCGCTGGCGAACTCAGCTTTTAAAGCGGTTTCGGAGCGTTTGCTGAGCCGCTGGAAGGCGCATGAATGCAGCGTTTCGGGCGTTCCGGCTCAACCATAAACTGCCGCCTGATTGTCACATTGGGTCGCTTCCTAGTTGCAACAGATTTCTGTATGTAATTGATTTTCTTGAAGAAATTCACCGCGCACGGTTGAGTAAATTGCGTTGTTGTTTGATTTGTTACGGTATATTTTCATCACATATTTGATGAGGAGGCCGTGATGGCAACTGATTACGTGAACGAAGTGCAGAAGCTGTATGTCGCATATTTCAGCCGCCCCGCCGACCCGGCGGGCCTGACCTACTGGGCCAACGTCTTGCAGACGAATCCGTCCGGTTACCAGACGATGTCTGCCAATTTTTCGACGTCGAATGAGTACAAGGCCGTCTATGCCGGTATGGACAACCGTGCGGTCGTCGCCGAGGTGTACGACAACCTGTTCGGTCGCCAGGCGGAAGCGGCGGGGGTGAACTACTGGGCGGACCTGCTGGACAGGAATCAGATCAGCATCGATAACGTGGTGACGCAGATCGCGGCCGGCTCCCAGAACAATGACCGCGTCGTCTACAACGGCAAGGTGGCCGTTGCAACATCGTTCACGTCGCACATCGATACCGATGCGGAAAAGACCGCCTACGCGGGCACGGCTGCCAACAAGATCGCCATCGACTACCTGGCGAGCGCGAAGAGCCTGGAAACGATCGCAATGCAGATGGACCCGGGCCAGATCGACGCCACCATCGCACGTATCGTCGGCACCCCGACGGGCATCGACTTCGACGGCATTGCACTCGTTTGAAATATTATTTCAAAAAGCAGTAGTTTCTGAAATATTTGTAAAGCTTCAAGCAGTACCGAACACGGAACGACGTGGATGGCGCAGGTAGCGCACACCGCAAAAATCGTCCCGGGTTCAAGATCCAGGCGCCGGGTGGCGGCGCGCGCAGAGCCTTACGGCGCGGCCGACACCTGTCCAGCCTGTCCTTCCTTCTTGCCGACGCAGTGCGGGCAAGACACTCCCACTACATAGTCAGGCGACAGCTGCTGGCGTGGCGTGACCACGGCGCGGCAGGCGTAGCATTGCGCGGTTTCGGTCGGCTCGAGCTTCGGGTTGAGCGCGGTGCGGTAGTCGAACACGAAGCAGTCGCCCTGGTAATGGTCGCCGCCGACTTCCTCGAAATACTTGAGGATGCCGCCTTCGAGCTGGTAGACGCGGTCGTAGCCGATGTTCTTCATGTGGATCGCCGCCTTTTCGCAACGGATGCCGCCGGTGCAGAAGGTGACCACCGTCTTGCCGGCCAGCTCGTCCTTGTGTTGCGCCGCCACTTCCGGGAACTCGGTGAACTTCTCGATGCGGTAGTCCAGCGTGTCCTTGAAGGTGCCAACGTCCACTTCGAAGGCATTGCGAGTTTCCATCATCACCACCGGCACGCCATCGTCATCGTGGCCCTGGTCGAGCCAGCGCTTGAGCGTCTTCGGATCGACCGAAGGCGCGCGGCCGAGTTCCGGCTTGATGAGCGGCATGCGCATCGTGATGATTTCCTTCTTGATCTTCACCAGCATGCGCTTGTGCGACTGCTCGCCGGAGACGCTTTCTTTCCATTCGAGGTCGGCAAGACGGGCGTCGCTGCGCACCCAGGCCAGGTACTGGTCGATCTGTTCGCGCGGGCCGGAGACGAACATGTTGATGCCTTCCGGCGTCAACAGGACGGTCCCTTTCAGGCCGAGTTCGTTGCACTTGTCCTGGTACTGCGGGCGCAGTTCTTCCAGGTTGTCGAGGGTGACGAATTTGTAGGCGGCGATATTGACGTGCATGGCGGGATGAAGAACGGGCAGGGAAGACAGCCAGCTATTATAAGCCAGCTGACTGCGCCATGCCGTTGTATTGGCAGCGTGGGCGGGAGCTCCGCCCACCCTACAGATTCCAAAGGAATAGATGTTTTCACATTAGAATAGCTGGAATAGAACAACAGGCCACCGGCCCGAGCCTTCCATGCATTCGCCGAACATCCAGTACAACCCCCGTCTCGACCAGCTGCGCTGGCTCGCCGCCACCCTGGTTTTCCTGTTTCATTTCCACCTTGAATACCGCGGACTCGGCGGCGCCGGCCTGACCGGCGGCTGGACCGCGCTGATCACGGAAGGGCATACGGGCGTCGGCCTGTTCTTCACGCTGTCGGGCTTCCTGTTCATGCAGATCGCACTGCACCAGCACGCGACCGGGCGCGAGATCGTCTACCGCGACTTCCTGCGCAACCGCCTGCTGCGCATCGTCCCGCTCTACCTCGTCATCTATCTGCTGGCGACCTCGATCGGCCGCGACAAGTTCCAGCCGCAAGACCTGCTCTACCTGTTCGTCTCCAACCTCGGCCTGGCGCCGACCTCGGGCACCGTGATTACCGGCGCGGCCTGGACCATCTCGCTGGAATTCCTGTTCTACCTGGTATTCCCCTTCCTGGCCCGCTTCACGCTGGAGCGTGGCATCGCCTACCTGGGCGGCTGGCTGGTCCTGATGGGCTTTTTCAAGGTGGCGGCCTTCACCGTCAACGACAACAGCACGCTGATGTATTTCAGTACCTGGGTCGGCCGCTTCGACCAGTTCCTGATCGGCATGGCGGCCGCCATGCTGCACCAGCGCTGGCAGTCGCAACTGGCGCGCTTCGCCCCGGTTCTGCTGGTGGCCAGCGTCGCGCTGGTGATGTGGGACACCGCGCTGATGCACCGCGTCGCCCCCTTCGGCGCCACGCCCAAATCCGGCTTCTGGGTCTACTGGTCGATGATCGAGAGCGCCGGCTGGGCCGCGCTGATCCTGGCCTGGGTGTCCTTCTCGGCGCGCCTGCCGGGGGCGATCGAACGCGCGCTGAGCCAGGGCGGCAAGGTCAGCTTTTCCTTCTACCTCTTGCACATGGCGCTGCTGCACATCCTCGCCGTGCGCTTCAAATTGATTGCGCCGACCGGCACGCTCTGGGTCGACGCCGCCATCATGTTTGCAGTGTGTTACGGCGCGACCTGGGCGCTGGCGACGCTTTGCTACCACATCGTCGAGGAACCCTTCCTGCGCATGCGGCGCAGCTATGGCGCGGGGCGTACCGTTCCGGTAGCCTCGGTTTCGTAGGGTGGGCGGCTGTGCCGCCCACGCGGTCAGCGATACGCCGCGATACCTGTTTTCGGCTATCATGTCCGGCATTTCCCGAACAGCTAGAACCTCGATGATGGAGTACTTGACCCAGGCAGGCCACAACATGCTCGATTATGGATGGCGCATCCTGTACGTCTCCATGATCCTGTTCGTGCTCGAGCTTATCTTTGGCTGGAACAAGTACTCGATGAAGTCGCGTCTGCGTGGCGCCATGCTGTGGGCTGTGTACATCGTGATCACGGTCGCCTTCCTGACCGCGTTCAGCAACTTCTGGGGCAAGCTCGGCGTCCAGCCGCTGGTGAGCATCACCCTCAGCGAATACTTCGCATCCGAGAACAAATTCCTGACCGTGCTCGGCTGGATCGCGGCGCCGCTGCTGTCGCTGCTGGTGAGTGATTTCTTCTATTACTGGTTCCACCGCGCCCAGCACACCTTCAAGTTCCTGTGGGTCTTCCACGCCGAGCACCACGCGATCCGCGAGATGAGCGCCTGGAACAGCAACCACCACTGGACCGAAGAGATCTTCCGGATCCCCTTCATGATCATCCCGATGAGCCTGCTGGTGCGGGTCGATCCGGGCTTCGTGCCGGTGCTGGCCTGGCTGCTGCTGGGCGCCCAGGGGCAGTACATCCACTCGCACACCAAGCTGTCGCTGGGGCCGCTGCGTTACATCATGGCCGACAACCGCTTCCACCGCATCCACCACTCGGTCGAGAAGCACCACTGGAACCGCAATTTCGGCTCCTTCTCCTCGTTCTGGGACCTCGTGTTCCGTACCGCGCACTTCCCGAAGCGCAACGAGTGGCCGGATACCGGGCTGGACGAGCACGACGAAGCCCAGAACGTGCGCGAATACCTGTTCCGGCCCTTTCAAAAGCTGCGCGGCAAGGCCTGATCCTTAACGGCGCTTCTTTTTCCTGGAGGCGAGCAGGCCGGCAGCGCCTATGCCCAACAGCAGCATCGCTGCCGGTTCTGGGACGTCAGACGAGCCGTCTACCAAGGTGAATACGAACTGGCGCTTGTCGGAAACCGGAACGCCACCGAAAATCGTGTTCGATCCGAAGAAGCCGCACGTCCCCAATCCACACACGAGCGCATTCACGGCATCGTTGCCCCAGACGACGGCATTCGACGCGGTAGGATACCTTCCACCAAAGTTGAGTTCGTGGGTGCTGGTGTCGAACGACAGCCTGAAAGGATTGTTCTGCGTGCCGGTGGCCAGGTCCCAGGTGAACTTCAGCTCGCTTCCGTTGTAGCCACTAATGGAAAAACTCGCGATATCCTCTGCATAAATGAGACCTGAATCGGCCAGCGTATCGGAGTAAGACATGGTCCCGTTCGCATGGTTTCCCAGCGTACCAGTCCATGTCCATTCATACGCGATGACGCCGGCATGTGCAGTTCCCGATAGGGCAAGCGCCAGGGCAAGGATGGTCTTTTTCATGGATATCCCAATGTGGAAAAATATTTTTAGTGTAAATATTTTTTTACCGAAGACGTAAAAATCTTCCACCTCCCTAGCAGATCTGAGAGTGTCGCCTGCGCGTGCCTACAAGCAACGACGACCCCGGCTCCGGCTGGATGTAGATGGGCTGGCAAGGTAAAATGGCACGATGAGCTCCCCGACTTTCACCCACCTCCGCGTCCACTCCGAATATTCGATCGTCGATGGCCTCGTGCGCATCGACGACATCGTCGGGGCCGCCGCGAAGGACCAGCAGCCGGCGCTGGCCGTGACCGACCTGGCCAACATGTTCTGCCTGGTGCGCTTCTACAAGGCGGCGCGCGGGAAGGGGATCAAGCCGATCGTCGGCGTCGACGCCTGGATCACCAATGACGAGAACCGCGACAAGCCCTCGCGCCTCTTGATTCTGGCGAAGAACCGCACTGGCTACCTGCAGCTGTGCGACCTGCTGTCGAAAGCCTGGCTCACCAATCAATACAAGGGCCGCGCCGAAATCCGCGTCGAGTGGCTGGAAGCCCTCGCCACCTCCAACTCGACCCTGGAACCGGACGTCGACCAGGCCAATGCCCTGATCGTGCTGTCGGGCGCCTGTTTCGGGGACGTCGGCCAGGCCATCGACCAGGGCGACATCGAGCGCGCCGAACGCGCGGCCCAGCGCTGGGCGCGCATCTTCCCCGGCCACTTCTACATCGAGATCCAGCGCGCCGGCCAGCCCAACCAGGAGCAGGGCGTGCGCCACTCGGTGGCGCTGGCCGGCCGGCTCAAGCTGCCGGTGGTGGCGACCCATCCGGTGCAGTTCCTGAACAAGGACGAATTCATCGCCCACGAGGCGCGGACCTGTATCGCCGAAGGCGAGATGCTGGCCAACGCCAAGCGCGTGCGCCGCTTCAACGAAGAGATGTGCTTCAAGTCGCAGGCCGAGATGGCGGAGCTGTTCGCCGACCTGCCGGGCGCGCTCGCCAACTCGGTGGAAATCGCCAAGCGCTGCAACGTCACCCTCACGCTGGGTAAGCCGCAGCTGCCGGACTTCCCGACCCCGGACGGCATGAGCATCGACGACTTCCTGGTTGCCGAGACCAAGAAAGGCCTGGAAGAGCGCCTGCTGCAGCTGTATCCGAACGAAGAACAGCGCGAAAAGGAACGGCCGCGCTACGAGGCGCGCCTCGAGTTCGAGAACCAGACCATCATCAAGATGAAGTTCCCGGGCTACTTCCTGATCGTGGCGGAGTTCATCCAGTGGGGCAAGAACAACGGCGTGCCGATCGGCCCGGGCCGCGGTTCGGGTGCGGGTTCCCTCGTCGCCTATGCGCTGAAGATCACCGACCTCGATCCACTGAAGTACAACCTGCTGTTCGAGCGTTTCCTGAACCCGGAACGCGTTTCGATGCCCGACTTCGACATCGACTTCTGCCAGGAAAAGCGCGAACTCGTCATCCAGCACGTGAAGGATTTGTACGGCCGCGACGCGGTCTCGCAGATCGCCACCTTCGGCACCATGGCGGCCAAGGGCGCGATCCGCGACGTCGGCCGCGTCTTGGACTTCGGCTACAACTTCTGCGACGGCATCTCCAAGCTGATTCCGTTCAAGCCGGGCAAGCAGGTCTCGATCGCCGAGGCGATCGAAGAGGAACCGCTGCTCAAGGAACGCCTCGAGAACGAGGAAGAGGTCAAGCAGCTGCTCGATCTCGCGCAGCAGGTCGAAGGCATCACGCGCGGCATCGGCATGCACGCCGGTGGCGTGCTGATCGCACCGGGCAAACTGACCGACTTCTGCCCGCTGTACACCCAGGGCGGCGACGCCGGCGTGGTCTCGCAGTACGACAAGGACGACGTGGAGGCCGTCGGCCTGGTGAAGTTCGACTTCCTGGGCCTGACCACGCTGACGATTCTCGACCGCGCCGTCAACTACATCCGAGCGCTCGATCCGCAAGACGCCGAGTTCAACCTCGAGACCCTGCCGCTGAACGACCGGCCCTCGTACAAGCTGCTGTCCGACGCCAAGACCGTCGCGATCTTCCAGCTTGAATCGCGCGGCATGCAGGGCATGCTGAAGGACGCGCGTCCCGACCGCTTCGAGGACATCATTGCGCTGGTGGCGCTGTACCGTCCAGGCCCGATGGACCTGATCCCCGACTTCTGCAAGCGCAAGCACGGCGAGAAGTTCGACTATCCGGACCCGCGCACCGAATCGATTCTGTCCGAGACCTACGGCATCATGGTCTACCAGGAGCAGGTCATGCAGATGGCGCAGATCGTCGGCGGCTACTCGCTGGGCGGTGCGGACATGCTGCGCCGCGCGATGGGTAAGAAAAAAGCCGAAGAGATGGCCGAGCACCGCGAGATCTTCCGCGCCGGCGCCGCCAAGGATGGCCTCTCCACCGAGAAGGCCGACGAGATCTTCGACCTGATGGAGAAGTTCGCGGGCTACGGCTTCAACAAGTCGCACGCCGCCGCGTATGCGCTGCTGTCCTACCACACCGCCTACCTGAAGGTGCACCATACCGCCGCGTTCATGGCAGCCAACATGTCGCTGGCGATGGAAGACACCGAGAAGATCAAGATCCTGGTCGAGGATGCGATCGATGTCTGCAAGCTGACCATCCTGCCGCCGGACGTCAACGAGTCGCACTTCCGCTTCACGCCGGAAGGCCAGCCGCGTTCCGTCACCGGCAAGCAGGTCTCGAACATCCGCTACGGCCTGGGCGGCGTGAAGGGCGCGGGGCAGGGCGCGATCGAAGCGATCATCGCCGCGCGCACCGAGGGCGGCAAGTTCAAGGACCTGTTCGACTTCTGCATGCGCGTGGACCGCAAGCAGATCAACCGCCGCACCATCGAAAGCTTGATTCGCGCCGGCGCCATGGATGCCTTCGGCGTCGACCGCGCCGTGCTGCTGGCCTCCGTCGGCTTCGCGATGGAAGCGGCCGGCCAGGCCGCAGCCGCCGCCAACCAGGTGAGCCTGTTCGGCGGCGACGATTCCGACCTGGTGGCGCCGCCGGAGTACGTGAAAGCGACGCCCTGGACCGACCGCCAGAAGCTGGCTGAAGAGAAGATCGCGCTCGGCTACTACCTGTCCGGCCACATGTTCGACTCCTACGCGGCCGAGGTGCGGCGCTTCGCCAAGACCAAGCTGAAGGACCTGGAACCGTCGCGCGATCCGCGCATGCTGTGCGGCGTGATCACCGGCGTGCGCACCCAGATGACCCAGCGCGGCAAGATCCTGATCGTGGCGCTGGACGACAAGACCGGCGTGGTCGAGGTGACCATCTACAGCGAGCTGCTGGAAGCGAACAAGAACATCTTCAAGGAAGACGAGTTCCTGCTGGTGGTCGGCAAGGTGTCCGAAGACCGCTTCAACGGCGGCCTGCGCATCACGGCGGAGAAGGTCTACGACATCGCCGCGGCGCGCATCCAGTACGGCTTCAAGCTGGAGATGGATGTCGGTTGCGACCTGAACCCGGCCAAGCTGGCCGAGGTCCTGCAGCCGCACCGCATGCCGGACGGGATGCCAGTCAGCCTGCGCATCAAGCCGCAGGGCGTGGAAGCGATCCTGCAGCTGGGCGACGACTGGCGGGTGGCGCCGTCGGATACGCTCAAGCAGCAGCTGGAGTTGACGCTGGGCGCTAAAGACGTCGCCGTGGAGTATTGATCGTAGGGTGGGCGGGTTTCCCGCTCACGCGGTCAGCCAGCGCTAGAACAGACCGCGTGGGCAGGAGACCTGCCCACCCTACAGATTCATTGGCCAGTGTGCTCTCGCAGTCCGCGCACCGCCTGGGTCGTCTTGTCCACCGCCCGCTGCAGCACCACCTTCCGGTTGCTCGACTCCTCATCCCGCTTCGCCTCCCGGTGCCACAGGTGCAGCACCTCGGTCGCCAGCGCTCCATCTTTCCTCAGCACGCCCGCATGGAACAGGCGCACCACCAGGTCCGAATCCTCGTGCCCCCAGCCGACGAAACTCTCGTCGAAGCCGTTGACCTTCTCCAGGTCCGAGCGCCACACGGCCAGGTTGCAGCTCTTGATGCGGCGCCAGCTGAACTTGCGCCGGACGCGGCCGAGGTCGGGCCAGCGCAGCATCGTCTGCAGCACCTTGTTCATGTCGCCGCGCAGGCGGTAGCGCAGGCGTTCGGCCAGGCCAAGGTCCGCGACGTCGATGTGCTCGCGCAGGACGCGTTCGGTCAGGGCCTGGCTCAGGAGGATGCGGCTGCCGGAAACGAGGAAGCCAGGCCGCGCCAATGCCCGGTGACGGCTGATGAAGTCGCGCTGCGGCACGCAGTCGCCGTCCAGGAAGATGATATAGTTGCCGGTTGCCGCGAGCGTGCCGCGGTTGCGCGCCATGGCGGCGCGGAAGCCTTCGTCCGGCTGCCACACGTGTTTCAGGGGCACCGGCGAGCGTGCCGCGAGGGCGGCGATGGTCTCCCGCGTGTTGGCAGTCGAGCCGTCATCAGCGATAATGATTTCAAAATTCTTGTCATCCTGCATGAAACAGGCTTCCACGACCGCTGCGAGGGCATCCGGGCGGTTGTAGGTGGTGATCACGACAGAGATGGTAGGGGTGTGCTGCATGGGGTTCTCGTAAAACGCACGCTCAAGGTTGGCAAGAATATCCCACAAGAACATGAATGAACAATAATCCGACGAAAATCGGAGTGCCGATGCAGCCTTGGATCGGCTTCCTGGTTTTCCTGTTCCCTTTCCTCAGCCTTATTACTCCGTCCGGCATCGGCTTTTCCAGCCTGGTCTTCGTGCTGGCCGTGCTGTGCGTGCCGCGCCGGGCCTGGGCCGCCATTCGACCGCACTGGGTTGAAGTCCGCTGGGTAGTCGCGGCCTTCGCCTTCTACTTCCTGCTGGCGCTGGCCTGCGTGCTGCTGCGCCCCGAAGCCAGTTGGGGCTACCTCGACAAGCCCTCGCGCATGTTCCTGGGCTTCAGCGCCATGATGCTGGTGGTGCTGGGGCGTCCGTCCCGCACCAGCCTGTGGTGGGGCGTGATCGCGGGCGCCATCGCCGCGCTGCCCTTCATCGCCTACCAAAAGCTCGTGCTCGAGATCTACCGCCCCGGCGGCTGGCTCAATCCGATCACCTTCGGCGACATCTCCCTGTGCCTGGGCCTGGTGTCACTGGCCGCCGCCATCGACTTCCGCCACAGCACCCGCAAGGCGATCCTGCCGGCGCTGGGCGCGCTGGCAGGGCTGGCGGCCACGCTCCTGAGCGGCACCCGCGGCGGCTGGATCGCGCTGGTGCTGGCGGCGATCCTGTTCCTCACCTATGCGCGCCTGCTGCGCAGCCGGCGCGTGCGCCTGCTCCTGATCGGCAGCTTCGCGCTGTTCGCCTCGACCTTCTTCATCCCCGCCTTCGGCGTGCAGGAGCGGGTCGGGCAGGGCGTGCACGACGTGCAGACCTGGCTCGATGGCGGCAGCGCGCTGTCGAATGTCGGCATCCGCCTGGAGCTGTGGAAGGGCGCGCGCACCATCATCGCCGAGCATCCGATGTTCGGGCTCGACCCCTTGAGCGTCCGCGCCGAGCTGCGCAAGCTGGCGGAGCAGGGCCGGATCCAGGACGTGGTGCTGCCCTTCGAGCACCTGCACAACGACCTGCTGCAGGCCCAGGCCAGCGGCGGCATCTTCGGCCTGCTGGCCTACCTCGGCATCCTGGGCGCGCCCTTCGCCTTCTTCGCACGCGCGGCCGGCCGGGGCGGCTCGCAGTCCTCGCCCCAGTTCACGCCGGCGCTGGCGGGGATGCTGGTGGTGCTCAGTTACTTCGGCTTCGGACTCACCGAAGTCATCTTCTGGTCCCTCAAAGGCAGCATGTTCTACGTGCTCATGGTGGCCCTGCTCATGGGCTTCTGTTTGACTGCGAAAGAAATGGAAAATATCGTGGAAAATAAGCGTGGACAATAAGATCATCGTCAAACGCCTGCTGGCCGTCGTCAAGCCTTACCAGGGGCGCGCCTGGCTGGCGCTGCTCTCGATGGCGCTCACCGCCGCCACCCAGCCGCTGCTGGGCTGGGCCCTCAAGCTCCTGATCGACCTCGGTTTCAAGGACAAGGTGCCGTTCAGCCTGTGGTGGATTCCCGGGATCCTGGTCGGGATCTTCGTGCTGCGCGGCGTCGGCACCTTCTCCACCGCCTACTTCAACAACTGGGTCATCAGCCGCGTGCTGAACGACCTGCGCGCGATGGTGTTCGACCGCGTGCTGCGCCTGCCGGTGGCGCGCTTCCACGAAGAGTCGACCGGCAAGATCATCAACACCGTGGTGGCCGACGTGCGCCAGGTGGTGGACATGCTGCAGTCGGTGTTCGTGGCCTGCGTGCGCGACACCCTGGTCGTGATCGGCCTGCTCGGGGCGCTGCTCTACATGAACTGGAAGCTGACCCTGGTGGCGATCATCGTGGTCCCGCTGACCGCCGTGATCGTGCGCACCACCACCGGCCGCCTGCGGCGCCTGAACCGCGAAAACCAGCGCGTGACGGCCGAGATGACCCAGGTGGTCGAAGAAGCCACCCGCGGCCACCAGGTGATCCGCGTGTTCTCCGGCGAGCGCTACGAGCGCGCCCGTTTCCACGCCCGCAGCGAAGCCCTGCGCGGCTTCTCGCAGCGCATGACGGTCGCTTTTGCCGCCACCACCCCGGTGACCCAGATCGCCACCTCGCTGGCTCTGTCCCTGGTCATCGTGCTGGCGATCCAGGCCAACCTGACCCAAGGCGAATTCGTGCAGTTCGTGACCTACATGCTGATGCTGCTCACGCCGCTCAAGTCGCTGGCCGAGGTCAACGGTCCGATGCAGCGCGGGATGATCGCGGCCGAGACGGTGTTCGGCATGATCGACTCGCCGGCGGAAGAAGACACCGGCAGCCGGGAGCTGGGCCGCGCCCAGGGCCACCTGAAGTTCGACAACGTTACCTTCCGCTATCCGAACGCGGTCAACCCGGCCCTGAACGGCGTCTCGCTCGAGGTGCTGCCGGGGCAGACGGTGGCGCTGGTCGGCATCTCGGGCGGCGGCAAGTCGACGTTTGTGAACCTGGTGACGCGCTTCTACGATCCGGAAGCGGGGCAACTGCTGCTCGATGGCGTGCCGTACCGCGACATCAAGCTGGCCAGCCTGCGCGCGCAGCTGGCGATGGTGAGCCAGAACGTGGTGCTGTTCGACGACACGCTGGCGGCCAACATCGCCTACGGCGTCGAGAAGATCGACTACGAGCGTCTCGCGGCGGCCGTGAAGGCGGCGCACCTGACGGATGTCGTGGCCAAGCTGGAAGACGGCGTCGAAACCCGCATCGGCGAGAACGGCATGCGCCTGTCGGGCGGCCAGCGCCAGCGCGTGGCGATCGCACGCGCGATCTACAAGGACGCGCCGATCCTGATCCTGGACGAAGCAACGTCCGCGCTCGACAACGAGTCGGAACGCGCGGTGCAGGCGGCGCTGGAAACGCTCATGGCCGGCCGCACCACCATCGTGATCGCGCACCGGCTGTCGACCATCGAACGGGCGGACCGGATCGTGGTGATGGAGCACGGGCGGATCGTGGAGCAGGGGACGCATGCGGAACTGCTGGATGCGAACGGGATGTATGCGAATTTGTACCGCTTGCAGTTTGTGGCGGCGGACGAGGCGAATTCGTAAGTTACGGCTGTTCTAAAAAATTGGGTCCCGGCCTTCGCCGGGACGACGACTCTACCGCTAATTGCTAGCTCTGAGACCGTCGTCCCGGCGCAGGCCGGGACCCAAGTTGCTTTTGAAGTTAACTCGCGTAATGCGCCGCTTCCCCCGGCTGCTCCGCATCCCGCCCATGCGCCCGGTCCTGCATCGCCTCCACATACCGGCGCAGCGCATCCTCCAGCGGCGGCAGCATGCGTGCCCGCTCGCTCGACAGCGCGCTATACTCAGGCCGGCGCGCCACGTGGCCGCAGCTCTCGCTCGACACCACCTCCAGGCTTGACGCATCCACCCCCGCCGCCTCGCAGGCGCGCTTGGCCAGATCGGCCCAGCTCACCGCTTCGGCATTGGTCAGGTGCCAGACGCCGCGCTCGCGGTCGATCAAAAGGTCGAGCGAGACGTTGACCAGGTCCGGCACGTAGGTCGGCGAGACCACCATGTCGCCCGCCGCCTGGAAGGGCAGGCCGGCTTCCAGCGCGTTGAGCGCCTGGGTCACGAAGTTGTGGCGGTCCCAGGGGCCGAAGAAGGCGCTGGTGCGGATCACCAGGGCTTGCGGGTCGGCGTCCAGCACGCGCTGCTCGGCTTCCATCTTGCTGCGGCCGTACACGCCGAGCGGGTTCATGTGGTCCGACTCGACATACGGCGCGCCCTTGGTGCCGTCGAACACCAGGTCGGTCGAAAAGGTCATGAAGCGCAGCTGGTGGCGGATGCAGGCCAGCGCCAGCACCGTCGGTCCCAGCGTGTTCTCGCGCATGCAGCGCTCTTCATCGCCCTCGGCTTCGTCGACGCGCACGTAGCCGCCCGCATTGATGATGGCCCACGGCTTGTAGCGCGCGATCGCCGCTTCGACCGAGGCGGGGTCGGTGATGTCCATCTCCTGGCGGCTCAAGACGCGGCAAGCCAGGTTGCGGCTCTCGCAGATGCGCTTGTAGGCCGAGCCCAGCGTGCCGGTGGCGCCGCTGATCAGGATCGGCTGCACCACGTTCGACTTGAACTGGCTGCGCATCGCGATGTCGGCCACCGCAGTGCTGGTCGCGACCGGTTTGCACAGGAAGCGTCCTGGACGGCGCCACCAGCCTTCGCCCTGCAGCACCGGGTTGGTGAGCGGACGGCCGGTCGACAGTTCACGCATCAGGGTCGCCACCGCGGTCGGGCGCGGTTCGCCGCCGCGCACGTCGAAGGGTCCCGGCTCGTAGTAGCCGCGGCATTCGGTCACCAGGCAGTTCCAGTCGTAGGAGCCGAGCAGGGCCCAGACCGTCACGGCGCGCACGTCGGCGCCCTGCTGGCGGGCGCTGCGCGCCGCATTCCAGATTTCGAGCAGCCAGCGCATCTGGTCTTCGCGATTGGCGTCGATGTGGGCCTCGGTGATCGCGATCGGCAGGCCGTAGCGTTCCCAGGTCTCCATCAGGAGCGGTGCGATGCCCGGGGTCGGCGTGGCCAGCGCACGCGGCGTCTCGATGTCGGCATGCGGGACGCCGCGGTAGACGTGGCGCCGGTTCTCCGGATAGCGCTCGGGACGATGGTCGAGCCAGCGCTCGCTGGTCGCGTAATAGTTGACGCCGATGATGTCGGGCGGGCAGGGGTTGTCGCGGAACCAGAGCAGCTCTTCCGCGGTCGCCTGCGATTCGAGCAGGTAGTCCCACAGCGCGTGGTTCTGGTCCACCATCCCGCACAGCAGGTCCCAGCCCAGCCAGCGGCGGTCGTTGAAGAAGGTGGTGATCTCTTCCATCTCCGGGGTGCCGTAGGTCTTCGACAGGTCGTCGGTGGCGACCAGCTTGGCATCGGGATTAACGTCGCGGATCGCGCGCATCGCCAGCACCGTCGCGCGGCACTCGTTGATCAGCGCACGCACGAAGGTGGACTCGTCGCTGCCGTGCGGGTACCACACGCCTGCCAGACCGGAAAAGCGCGCCGTGGTCAAAGGTTCGTTGACCGGGGTGTAGTACTCGGCCCAGGGGTAGCGACGGGCTACCGCACCGGCGTACTCGGCGAGCTTTTCGGGGAAGGCTGGATCGACCAGGCTGGTGTCGCGTGGTCCGCTACCGTGGTGCAGGAGGCCGACGATCGGCGTCACGCCCAGCGCCTGCAGGGCCGGGAGGCGCTCGTCTGACCACGACCAGTCGGCGGACTCGATGCCATCAGGCGCGGTGCGTTCCCACAGCACCGGGTAGCGAATCGCCTTGATACCGAGCGAGGCGAAACGGTCGATGTCCTGCAGGCGCTCTGCATGACCATTACGGTCCATCTGGCTGAAGTAATTGTCGCGTACACGGTTGACCGTGCATTCAAGTCCACCCCACAGCGCGAGCTCCGGGGTTTGGTCCGGCTGGAATTCCTTCTTGATGTTCATGTTCTGACCCGCTATTTGTGAAGACAGGCTCCAGCCTAAATGCCAGCTGCGACGAGTTGTGTGAAATGGCCCACATATAAAGGCTTTTTCGGACAAGTCCTACTTTTTGTAAGCATGTTCCTTAGTTCTACTGCTAACTTCTGCTAACTGGAAATTTCTGCCAGCATAGAAAATGTGCTTACCGGTGCGCCACACGACACCCGAAGCGGCGACAATGCAGCCAGACAGGAGAACACGATGTACATGGTGTATTGGACGATGATCGAAGCCGACAAATGCACGCCGCACGAGAAGCTGTTCGAGACCACCGAGATGGTGGCGGCGATGCAGCATATGGAAGAGCTGCGCAAGCGCCAGCGCGAAGGCGAGGGTGTGCGCTTCATTACGATGTGTTCCGAGCACCCGGACCTGGTTGGGCACCCGGGCGTGGACGTCACGGGGCCGGAGTACAACTGGAAGAAGCGGCGCCGTTGACGTTCAGGCCGGCAATCTGCTCTTCAATATCTTCCCGCTCGGCGCCGCCGGCAGGGCATCCATGAACACGATGCGCGCGGGCCGCTTGTAGGCGGCCAGGCGCGTTTGCAGCCAGTCCTGCAGCGCGGCCGCATCGACTTCGCTAGACGTCTCCACGAATGCCACCACCTCTTCCTCGCCGCCAGCCGCCGGCCTACCGACGACCGCCGACTGCAGCACGGCCGGGTGGCTGTTGAGGGCCGTCTCGACTTCGAGCGAATAGATGTTGAAACCCGAGCGGATAATCAGTTCCTTCAGCCGTCCGGCGATGAACAGCGCGCCGTCCGCGTCCATCGTGGCGACGTCGCCGGTGGCGAGCCAGCCGCCGGGACGCAGCGCGGCCTTGGTAGCTGCCTGGTCGCGGTAGTAACCCGCCATGACGTTCGGCCCGCGCACCCACAGCTCGCCCGTGCCCGCATCGATGTGCACCTCGACGCCCGGAATCGGATGGCCGACGGACGTATCGTCGCGCGGCGCATCGAGGCGTGTCTGCGACACGGTCGGGCCGCTCTCGCTCAAGCCGTAACCGTTGTGCAGCGGCAGCCCGAACATGCGCTCGGCTTCGCGCTTGAGCAGCGGGTCGAGCGGCGAGCCGCCGGCGTAGCAGAAGCGCAGGCGCGAGGGCACGGGCGCGCCGCCCGCAAGCGCGAGCAGGCGCGCATACATGGCCGGCACACCCTGCAGGATCGTCAGCTCCCCTGCGCGGATGTGCGCCAGCAGCGCCTTGGCGGAAAAACGCGGCGCTAGCTGCAGGCAGGCGCCCGCATACAGGGTGCCGAGCATGACCGAAGTGAAGCCGTAGACGTGGGTGATCGGCAGCACGCCGCTGGCGACATCGGAGGGCTGCAGGCCGCGCAGGCTGCTCGAGGTGGCGGCCACGAACAGCAAGTTCGCGTGGGTCAGCATCACGCCTTTCGGCTGGCCGGTGGTGCCGGTGGTGTAGACCAGCGCGGCGACCTGGCCGCCGTCAGGCTGCACTGGTTCCGGCACGGTGCTTGGGTCGAGCGGGCCTGCATTTACCTCACCCTGCGCTGCGGGGTAGAGCACGCAGCGCGGCATACAGTGCGCGCGGATCGTGGCCAGCTCGCCCTCGCTCAGGCGCGCGTTGACGTTGACGCTCCAGGCATCGAGGCTGGCGATGGCGAACAGCAGGGCCACCTGGGCCACGCAGTTTTCGCTGACCAGCATGACGCGGTCGCCGCCGCGCACACCCAGTTCGCGCAGCTGCTGCGCGTGGCGCTCGACCTCGCATTGCAGCTCGCCGTAGGACCAGGTACGCGCGCCCTCGACCAGGGCCGGTGCGTCGGGCGTGCGCGCGGCGTGGCGGCGAACGATGTCGGAGATGCGGGGCGGCAGAGAAGAAGGATCGATCATGCGGCCTGCTTTATACCGGCTCGCACGCGTGGCTGCAAGCGTGACGTTCAGGCGGCCGCGCCGAAGGCCTCGGCGATCGCCACGATCTCGCCGGTCTCGCGCGCATCGTAGCCGGGCAGGGCGTCCACCATGGCGTGGTAGGACGGGGTGCGCATCAGCTCGAGCAGCTGGCGCATGGCCGGCTCCTCCAGAGCTTCCTGGCGCACCGCGAAGTAGTAGGTCTCCTTGACCAGCAGCGTGAAATCGAGCTTGAACTGGGCGGCGGCCGCGCGCATGCCGACGCCGGCGTCGGCCATGCCGCTGGCGATGTAGGCGGCCACCGCGGAATGGGTGAACTCGGCGCTATTGAAACCCTGGATCGCTTCAGGCGGCGGGCCGTCTGCGGCCAGCATCATCTCGAGCAGCATGCGGGTGCCGGAGCCGGCCTGGCGGTTCACGAAGCGCACCCCCGGACGCGCCAGGTCGGCCAACGTGTGCAGGCCGAGCGGATTGCCGCGCGCGGTGATCAGGCCCTGCTCGCGGCCGGCCACGCGCACCAGGCAGTGCTGGGCCGGATCGAGCCAGCGCAGGTACCAGCTGGCCGTCGGCGCCTGGAAGCGTCCGCTCGGGACGTGGAAACCCGCCAGGTCGCATTCGCGCCGCGCCAGCGCCGTCACCGCGTCGGTGCTGGTGCGGTAGCGCGAATCGAGCGGCAGCGCGTCGCGGTCGACGCAACTCATCAGGGCGGCCACCGCGAAGCCGTGGCTGGCGTCGAGGCGCAACGGACGCAGGGCCGGGCCGGTGACGCGCGCCAGTTCCACCTCCAGTTCCGAGGCCAGGCTTTGCAGCGTGGGCGACAGGCGCGCGGCGATGCGGCGGTCGGCCCACACCAGCTTTTGCGCCAGCGGCGTCAGGCCCGTGCCGCGCCCGCGCCCCGTCTGCAGCAGCTGCTGGCCGAACAGCTCCTCGGCCGCGCGCAGCAGGCCCCAGGAATAACGGTAGGACAGCCCCACCGATTTTGCGGCCTGGGCGATCGAGCCGGTGTCCTGGATCGATAGCAGCAGGCCGAGCAGGTCGGCGGTGTCGAGCGGACGCTCGCCTTTAAGGCTGATCTCCCAGTGCGGGCGGATGTGAATGTTGAGCATATGCTGAAAATAGCCTATTTTTGGCCAAAAAACATCGTGCTAACCTCCGTGAAACAATAAAAATTGACGAAAAAATATGCTTTTTAAAGCATATTCAAAAAACTTCTAAAACAAGGAGGGGACATGGCTTTATTCAGTTTTCTGGACAAGGAACACACCATCGCAGGGCCCGGTTTCAACCGCTGGCTGGTACCGCCGGCGGCGCTCGCGATCCACCTGTGCATCGGCATGGCCTACGGCTTCTCGGTGTTCTGGCTGCCGCTCTCGAAAGCGCTCGGCATCACCGAATCGATCGGCTGCCCGGCCGACATGGGCTTTTTTGCCCAGATCATGTCGACCACCTGCGACTGGAAGATCTCGATGCTTGGCTGGATGTACACGCTGTTCTTCGTCTTCCTGGGCCTGGCCGCGTGGCTGTTCGGCGGCTGGCTCGAGCACGCCGGCCCGCGCAAAGCCGGCCTGGTGTCGGCGGTCTGCTGGTGCGGCGGCCTCGTGATCTCGGCGCTGGGTATCTACACCCACCAGATCTGGCTGATGTGGATCGGCTCCGGCGTCATCGGCGGCATTGGCCTGGGTCTCGGCTACATCTCGCCCGTCTCGACCCTGATCAAGTGGTTCCCTGACCGGCGCGGCATGGCGACCGGCATGGCGATCATGGGCTTCGGCGGCGGCGCCATGATCGGCGCGCCGCTGGCCGATCGCCTGATGAAGTACTTCGCCACGCCGACCTCGGTCGGCGTCTGGGAAACCTTCCTGGCCCTGGCTGCAATCTACTTCGTGTTCATGGTGGCCGGCGCGCTCACCTATCGCGTGCCCGCGACCGGCTGGAAACCGGAAGGCTGGAATCCGCCGGCCAAGGCCAACAGCACCATGGTCACGACGCGCCACGTGCACGCCAGCCGGGTCTGGGGCATCCCCCAGTTCTGGCTGATCTGGGGCGTGCTGTTCCTGAACGTCTCGGCCGGCATCGGCATCCTCGGCATGGCCTCGCCCCTGCTGCAGGAAGTGTTCGGCGGCCGCCTGATCGGGGTGGATGCAGGCTTCAACGACCTCGACGCCGCGCAGAAGGGCCAGATCGCCGCGATCGCCGCCGGCTTCACCGGACTGCTGTCGCTGTTCAACATCGGCGGGCGCTTCCTCTGGGCGTCCTGCTCGGATTACATCGGCAGGAAAGCGACCTATTTCGTGTTCCTGATCCTCGGCTTCTTCCTGTACGCGGGGATTCCGTCGATGGCGCACAACGGCCAGCTGGCCCTGTTCGTCGCCTTCATCTGCATCATCCTGTCGATGTATGGCGGCGGCTTCGCCACCGTGCCGGCCTACCTGGCCGACCTGTTCGGCACCCAGATGGTCGGTGCGATCCACGGCCGCCTCCTGACCGCCTGGGCCGCGGCCGGCGTGCTCGGCCCGCTCCTGATCAACTACATCCGCGAGTACCAGATCGAGCACGGCGTGCCGAAGGCGCAGGCCTACGACGTCACCATGTACGTGCTGGCCGGCCTGGTCGTGGTGGGCATCGTGCTCAACGCGATGATCCGCCCGCTGGCGGACAAGCACTTCATGACCGAGGCCGAGCTGGCAGCCGAGAAGAAGCTGGCGCAGGAACGCGATCTCAACGCATCGAGCGGCGGCGTGCGCGCCGGCGCTCGATGCGTTGAGATCGCGTTCCGCGGGGGTGGCGGCCAGCCCGGCGTTCGCCGCGTTTGCCTGGATGTCGGTGGGGATTCCGCTGATGTTCGGCATCTGGGTCACCTTGCAGAAGGCCTCGGTACTGTTCAAGTAAGGCGCCAGGATGCGTGGACGGCGGCGCCGTCCACGCTGTACCATTTTCACACTCCCACAAGGATTCATTCGGGACCCATCATGAACTACCCCGTCATCCCGATCGCCCCCGCCGGCGCCAGCCGCCAGCGCAAGCGCGAAGCGCCCAAGGGCCGCCGCGTCGACCCCCAGGCATTGGCTGAGGTCCAGGCACTGCTGGGCGCCGAGTCGCGCCAGCGCGACCTGCTGATCGAGCACCTGCACAAGATCCAGGACCATTTCGGCTGCCTGGGCAGCCATCACCTGGCCGCGCTGGCGCAGGAGATGCGCCTGGCGCAGACCGAGGTCTACGAGGTTGCCAGCTTCTACCACCATTTCGACCTGGTGAAAGAGGGCGAGACAGCGCCCGCGGCGCTCACGGTGCGCGTGTGCGCCGGCCTGTCCTGCGAGATGGCGGGTGCGCGCGAATTGCTGGGCAGGCTGCCGGCCTTGCTGGGGCGCGAGGTAAGGGTGCTCCAAGCGCCGTGCGTCGGCCGCTGCGAGCAGGCGCCGGTGGCGGTGGTGGGCCAGCGCGCCGTGCCGCACGCCAGTCTTGAAACCGTGCTGGCCAAGGTCAGCGCCGGCGAGACGGTCGATGCCGTCGGCAGCTACACGGACTACGCCGCTTATCGTGAAGCCAATGGCTACGCACTGCTGCGTGCCTGCGTGGCCGGCGAGCACGACGTGGAACAGGTCATCAAGACGCTGGAAGCCTCCGGCCTGCGCGGCCTTGGCGGCGCAGGCTTCCCGCTCGGCCGCAAGTGGCGCATCGTGCGCGCCGAGCCGGGCCCGCGCCTGATGGCCATTAACATCGACGAAGGCGAGCCGGGCACCTTCAAGGACCGCGTCTACCTCGAACGCGACCCGCACCGCTTCCTGGAAGGCGCCTTGATCGCGGCCTGGGCGGTCGGCATCGAAGCCATCTACATCTACCTGCGTGACGAATACCACGGCTGCCGCGCCATGTTGCAAGAAGAGCTGGACAAGCTGCGCGCCGACCCGCCAGTGCAGGGCATGCCGCCGATTATCCTGCGCCGCGGGGCCGGCGCCTACATATGCGGCGAAGAGTCCGCGATGATCGAGTCGATCGAGGGCAAGCGCGGCATGCCGCGCCTGCGTCCGCCCTACGTGGCCCAGGTCGGCCTGTTCGGACGTCCGACCTTGGAACACAATTTCGAGTCGCTCCATTGGGTGCGCGAGATCCTCGAACGCGGCGCCGACTGGTTCGCCGGATTCGGGCGCAACGGCCGCCGTGGCCTGCGCTCGTTCTCGGTCTCGGGCCGGGTGCGCGAGCCGGGCGTCAAGCTGGCCCCGGCCGGCATCACGATCACGGAACTCATCGAGGAATACTGCGGCGGCATGCAGGACGGCCACCGCTTCTACGCCTACCTGCCGGGCGGCGCGTCGGGCGGCATCCTGCCGGCGTCGATGGGCGACATCCCGCTCGACTTCGACACCCTGCAGCCCTACGGATGCTTCATTGGCTCGGCCGCGGTGGTGGTGCTGTCGAACCAGGACAGCGCCGTCGCGGCCGCACGCAATACGCTGGCCTTCTTCAAGGACGAGTCCTGCGGCCAGTGCACGCCCTGCCGCAACGGCACCGCCAAGGCGCTCGACCTGATCAATCAAGCGCAATGGGACACGGGCCTGCTGGGCGAGCTGTCGCAGGTGATGCGTGACGCCTCGATCTGCGGCCTGGGCCAGGCGGCGCCGAACCCGATCGACTGCGTCATCAAATACTTCCCGCACGAGCTGAACCCATCATGAACGCTCCCACTCCCACCGTCAGCTTTGAACTCAACGGCCGCAGCGTCCAGGCGCTGCCGCACGAGACCCTGATCGAAGTCGCCGCGCGCGAAGGCATCGAGGTGCCGCGCCTGTGCTACAAGGAAGGCATGGAGGCGGTCGGCAACTGCCGCTCCTGCATGGTCGAGATCGACGGCGAGCGTGTATTGGCGCCGTCCTGCTGCCGCCATCCTTCCGCCGGCATGAAGGTCACGACCGACAGCCCGCGCGCCCTGGCCGCCCAGAAGATGGTGCTGGAACTGCTGCAGGCCGACATGCCCGAGGCCGAGTACACCCGCAGGAACGAAGTCGACGTCTGGGCGGAAAAGCTGGGCGTCGGCAAGCCGCGTTTCGTGCCGACCCGGCGCCAGCCCCCGGCGGACCGCAGCCATGCCGCGATCACCGTCAACCTGGATGCCTGCATCCAGTGCACCCGCTGCGTGCGCGCCTGCCGCGACGAGCAGGTCAACGACGTGATCGGCCTGGCCTTCCGCGGACAAGATACCAAGATCGTGTTCGACCAGGACGACCCGATGGGGAACTCCACCTGCGTGGCCTGCGGCGAATGCGTGCAGGCCTGCCCGACCGGCGCCCTGATGCCGGCGCGCGAAGTGGCATTGAACATCCCCGACAAGCAGGTCGATTCGGTCTGCCCTTACTGCGGCGTCGGCTGCCAGCTCACCTATAACGTGAAGGCTAACCGCATCCTGTACGTGGAGGGACGCAACGGCCCGGCCAACCTGGGCCGCCTGTGCGTGAAAGGCCGCTACGGCTTCGACTACGCGCACCATCCGCACCGTTTGACCCGTCCGCTGATCCGCCGCGAAGGCGTGCCCAAGAGCGGCGACTTCACCATGGATCCGGATCGCGTGCTCGAGGTGTTCCGCGAGGCGAGCTGGGAAGAGGCACTGGCCTTGGCCGGCGGCAGGCTGGCGCAGATCCGCGCCCAGCATGGCGGCGCGGCGCTGGCCGGCTTCGGCTCGGCCAAGGGCAGCAACGAAGAAGCCTACCTGTTCCAGAAGCTGGTGCGCACCGGCTTCGGCACCAACAACGTCGACCATTGCACCCGTTTGTGCCATGCCTCCTCGGTCTCGGCCCTGCTGGAAGGCATCGGCTCGGGCGCGGTCTCGAACCCGGTGATGGACGTGACCCGGGCGGAAGTGGTGATCGTCATCGGCGCCAACCCGACCGTCAACCACCCGGTGGCCGCCACCTGGATCAAGAACGCAGTCCGCACCGGCACCAAGCTGATCGTGCTCGATCCGCGCCGCTCCGACCTGGCGCGCCACGCGCACCGCTACCTCCAGTTCAAGCCCGACACCGACGTCGCCCTGCTCAACGCGATGATGCACGTGATCGTCACCGAAGGCCTGGTCGACCAGGACTTCATCGCCAGCCGCACCATCGGCTACGCCGAGCTGCAGGCCAACGTGGCCGAGTACAGCCCGGAAGCGATGGCGCCGATTTGCGGCATCGACGCCGACACCATCCGCTATGTGGCGCGCCTGTACGCCAGCTCCAAGGGATCGATGATCCTGTGGGGCATGGGCGTGTCGCAGCACGTGCACGGCACCGACAATGCGCGCTGCCTGATCGCGCTCAGCCTGATGACGGGCCAGATCGGCCGTCCCGGCACCGGCCTGCATCCGCTGCGCGGCCAGAACAACGTGCAGGGCGCGTCGGACGCCGGCCTGATCCCGATGATGCTGCCGGACTACCAGCGGGTCGACAACCCGGCCGCGCGCGAACGCTTCGAGAAGGCCTGGGGCGCGACCCTGGACCCGAAGCCGGGCCTGACCGTGGTCGAGATCATGGACGCGATCGACGCCGGCCAGGTGCGCGGCATGTACATCATGGGCGAGAACCCGGCCATGTCCGACCCCGACGCCAACCACGCGCGCGCCGCACTGGCTGCGCTCGAACACCTGGTGGTGCAGGACATTTTCCTGACCGAGACCGCTTACCTGGCCGACGTGATCCTGCCGGCCTCCGCCTTCCCGGAAAAGACCGGCACCTTCACCAACACCGATCGCCTGGTGCAGCTGGGCCGCCAGGCGATCGACCCGCCGGGCGACGCGAAGCAGGACCTGTGGATCATCCAGCAGATGGCCCAGCGCCTCGGCCTGGACTGGCACTACGGCAGCGTGGCGGAAGTCTTCGACGAGATGCGCCACATGATGCCCAGCATCGGCGGCATCACCTGGGAGCGGCTGGAGCGCAACGGCGCCGTGGTCTATCCCTGCATGAACGAGGGCGACATCGGCCAGCCGGTGGTGTTCACCGAACTGTTCCCGCGCGAAGGCGGCAAGGCGCGCTTCGTCCCGGCCGACATCATTCCCGCGGACGAGCGGCCCGATAGCGACTACCCGATGGTCCTGATCACCGGCCGCCAGCTCGAGCACTGGCATACCGGCAGCATGACGCGCCGCGCCACCGTGCTGGACGCGATCGAGCCCGATCCGGTGGCCCTGGTGCACCCGCTCGACCTCGAGCGCCTGGGCGTGAAGCCGGGCGAGGCCATCACGATCAGCTCGCGCCGCGGCGAAGTGGTGCTGTATGCGCGCGCCGACGACAGCTCGCCGGTGGGGGCGATCTTCGTGCCCTTCTGTTATTACGAGGCGGCCATCAACCGCCTGACGAATGCGGCGCTCGACCCCTTCGGCAAGATCCCGGAATTCAAGTACTGCGCCATCAAGGTCGTCCCGGGCGGCGAGGTGGCCGCACAGGGCAGCTACGGTGGCGGCCAAATCCTGGCGGGCATGGCACAATTGGCAACATGAATGCTTCACACCAGCCACGCTACCGTCCCGCGCTCTCCGATGCGCACGCGCCCCTCACGCACGAGGTGGGCGCGCTGGACGAGCGCGGCCGCGCCTCCACCATCGCGATTCCCGCTGAGCGCCCGCTCACCGTGTACGTGGACAAGCGCGAGATCGTCACCCTGATGACCCTCGGCGGCGCCCCCGAGGCGCTGACCCTGGGCTACCTGCGCAACCAGCGCCTGGTGCGCGCGCTGGAGGACATTGTGTCGATCCAGGTCGACTGGTCGGTGGACGCCGTTGCAGTGAGCACCCGGCACGGCATCGCGGACGTAGAGGAACGCACCGCGAAGAAGGTCGTGACCACCGGCTGCGGCCAGGGCTCGGTGTTCGGCGGCCTGATGGACGAAGTCGACCAGATCGCGCTGCCGGTGAACGCGCGGCTGCCGCAGTCGGTGGTGTACCGCATCGTCGAGACGATCCGCACCCAGCAGTCGGTGTACAAGCAGGCCGGCTCGGTGCACGGCTGCGCGCTGTTCTCGAACACGGGCGAGCTGCTGTACTTCGTCGAGGACGTCGGCCGCCACAACGCGGTGGACGCGATTGCCGGCCTGATGTGGCTGGACGGCCTGGCAGGGGGCGACAAGGTGTTCTACACCACCGGACGCCTGACGTCCGAAATGGTGATCAAGGGCGCGCAGATGGGAATTCCCTTCCTGCTGTCGCGCTCCGGCACCACCCAGATGGGCCATATGGTGGCGGAGAAGGTCGGCATGTCGCTGCTGGCGCGCTGCACCGGCAAGCACTTCCTGCTGCTGGCCGGGCACGAGCGCCTGGTGTTCGAGCCGGATTTGCTGGAACCCTTGAACGCGCCGCGGATGGCCTGACGTGCTGGACGCCACCGCGCACGCGTTCGCGCTGCTGTTTTCCGGCGACGAGGCGCTGTGGCGCATCGTCTGGGTCTCGCTCAAGACCAGCGTGCTCGGGCTGCTGCTGGCGGCGCCGCCAGCGATCCTGCTCGGCTACGCCATCGCCATGCACCGCTTTCCCGGCCGCCGCCTGGCCATCTGGCTGGCCCAGGCGGCGCTGTCTCTCCCCACCGTCCTGATCGGCCTGCTGCTCTACCTGCTGCTGTCGCGGCGCGGACCGATGGGCGAACTGGAATGGCTGTTCTCGCAGGAAGGCGTGATCCTGGGCCAGATGGTGATCGGGCTGCCGGTGCTGCTCGCCTTTACCCTGGCCGCGGTACAGGCGGCCGATCCGCGCTACGCCGAGACTGCGGTCGCGCTGGGCGCTTCGCGCTGGCGCGTGATGCGCACCGTGCTGCACGAGGCGCGCTACGGCGTGATGGCGGCCGTCATCAGCGGCTTCGGCCGCGTGATCTCGGAAGTCGGCTGCGCCCTGATGGTGGGCGGGAATATCGAAGGCCAGACCCGCACCATCACCACCGCCATCGCGCTGGAAACCAGCAAGGGCGAGTTCGCCCAGGGCATCGCGCTGGGCATCGTACTGGTGTCGCTGGCGCTCCTGATGAACGGGGCGCTGGTGCTGCTGCAGGGCGAAGCCCATACCGCGGGAGGCCGCTGGTGAACCCGCTGCTGACGGTGCACGGCATGCGCAAGCGCCACGGCGAGCGCCTGCTGTTCGAGATCGACCGGCTGGAGCTCGCCGCTGCCAGCGCCTACGTGCTGACCGGCGTGAACGGGGCAGGGAAGTCGACCCTGCTGCGCATGCTGGCCGGGCTGGAACGATGCGAGGCCTGCGCGGTCGAATTCGAGGGGCGCAGCATGCCGCTCCATCCCTATCCCATGGAACTGCGGCGCGCCATCGTGTTCGTGCACCAGCACCCGATCATGTTCTCGACCAGCGTCTTTCATAACATCGCCTACGGCCTGCTGGCGCGCGGCGACAGCCGGCGCGCCGTCGCGCCTGTCGTCGAGGAAGCGATGCGCTGGGCCGGCGTGGCGCACCTGGTTGACACCGAGCCTGCGCGCCTGTCGGGTGGCGAGAAGCAGCGCGTGGCACTGGCGCGCGCCCGCGTGCTCCAGCCACGCCTGCTGCTGCTGGACGAGCCCACCGCCAACCTGGACGGCCCGGCGCGCGAACAGGTGATGGCCCTGATTCCCACCCTGCTGGATGCAGGCAGCAGCGTGGTGATGGCCTGCCACGACCGCGACCTGATCGGGCTCCCCGGAATCCATCGCCTCAAGCTGCGCGATGGCCGCCTCGAATACCGCTGATGTCCACACCCACAAGGAGACTGCAATGCAACGCCGAAGCTTTACCACCCTGCTGTTGAGCCTCGCCCTGGCTGCGCCGCTGGCGCAGGCCCAGGAAGTCATCCGCCTGTCGACCACCACCAGCACCGAGAACTCGGGCCTGCTCAAGGCCCTGCTGCCGGCCTTCGAGGCCAAGACCAATACCAAGGTCAGCGTGATCTCGGTCGGCACCGGCAAGGCGCTGGAGCTGGGCAAGAACGGCGATGTCGACGTCACCCTGGTGCATGCGCGCCAGCTGGAAGACAAGTTCGTGGCCGAGGGTTGGGGCGTGGACCGGCGCGACGTGATGTATAACGACTTCATCGTGGTCGGCCCGGCCAACGACCCGGCCGGCATCAAGGGCAACAAGGACGTGATCGCGGCCTTCCAGAAGATCGCCGCCAGCGGCAACAAGTTCATCTCGCGCGGCGACAATTCCGGCACCGACGTCATGGAGAAGGGCTACTGGCAGCAGGCGGGCGCCAAGCCGGCCGGCGCCAGCTACGTGTCGGCGGGCCTGGGCATGGGCGAGGTGCTGAACATGGCGGCCGAGATGCGCGCCTATACGCTGACCGACCGCGCCACCTATGGCGCCTACCGGGCCAAGACCGGCCTGGCGATCCTGGTCGAAGGCGACAAGCGCATGTTCAATCCTTACGGGATCATCGCGGTCAACCCGGCCAAGCACAAGGGCGTGAACTACAAGGGTGCAAAGCAGCTGATCGACTGGATCACCTCGCCCGAGGGGCAGGCGAAGATCGCGGCCTTCCGGCCGGAAGGCGAGCAGCTGTTCTTCCCGTCGGCGAGCCGCTGAAGCATTGTCCGGATCAGCGCGGGTCGCGTGGCTCAGGCTGCCGAAACGCGCAGGCTCGCCGTTCCTCGCAGCACCCCGTCGAAGGGCACCGGTTCCTCGCTGATCAGGACCCCGTCGTCGGTGACCTCGAACAGGCGGAATTCCCGGCTGTGGCGGGAGCCACGTACCTTGACCACCGAAATAATGGTGTGTAACGCGCTGTTTGCCTCCACGAAGCGCTGCAGCACGACGGCGTCCACCAGCACGCCGCTCCCGTTGCTGCCGAGGTGCAGGCTGTCGAAGCGGTCCTGCATCTCGCTCGTCATGACGACGGTGACGCCGCGGGCGCGCAGCACCGTGGTGAGGCGATACAGTGCGTCGCGGAAGTCGTCGCGGTACTCGAGTGCGATGGCGAGCTCGAACCCGGTCAGCGAGTCCAGCACGATGCGGGTGGCGCCGGTGGCATCGATCCTGGCCAGCAGTTCATGCAATAGTTCGTCGATCGACAGGTCGAGCTCGCGCACCGGCATGACGCTGACCTGGCCGGCCCTGACCATGGCATCGAGCTTCAGGTTCATCATCTGGTGCGGTCCGCGTTCGAACAGGGCCGCGATGCCATGTTCCCCGCGGGCGGCTCCGGCGGCCAGGAACTCGGTGGCAAGGATGGTCTTGCCGGAGCCCGTCGGACCGGTCAGCAGCACCGAGTAGCCGACAGGGATGCCGCCGCCCAGCATCTGGTCGAGGACCGGGACGCCACTGGACAGTCGCGGCAGTTGCGTGGCGGGAGTCACGCCGCTCGCTTCGACCACCGGCATCATGCGCGGGAATACCGAAATTCCGCCCCGCTCGATGCGGAACGCATGCAGGCCGGGGCGCTGCTTCTGGCCGCGGATCTTGACGATCTGGATCTTGCGCGACATCGCGCTGCGTTCCAGTTGCTGGCTGAGCCAGAATATGCCATCGGCCACGGTGAAGATCGGGTTGCGGTCCGCGTCGCTGGTGCTATATTCACCGATCAGGAAACTGGTGGCCTTCCAGGTGCTCATGTGGGCCGCCAATTGCTGCACGAAGGCTTGCAGCGCCGCGATCTCGCGCTGGTCGCCACGCGCGCCTTCGATGAAGGAGCGGAACGAATCGATGAAGACCAGGGCCGGGTTGTGCACGCGCACCTCTTCCTGGATCTGCGCCATCACCGCATCATAGTTGCCTTCCTCGACCTGCGGAGCCAGGGTAATGAATTCGACGGAGTCGCCAACCTTGGCCACGTCGAAGAAACCGAACTGCTGCTGGTAGCGCAGCATTTTGACGGGCGGTTCGCCCATCGCCGTGAAGAACAGCGCCTTGCGGCCAGGACCGGCCAGTCCGAACATGATCTGTTGGGCGAACGTGGTCTTGCCGCTGCCGGGCGCCCCGCCGATGATGTTGAACGACAGCTCAGGGAGCCCGCCGCCGAGGATGGTATCGAGTCCCGGCACGCCGGTCGCCAGCGTGTTCAGGTCAAGTTTGTCGGTCATTGTCACGTTCTCCAATCAAATATTCTCGCTAATGCCTTGCTGGTCGTTCGGGAAGAAGGCCTTCTGCAATAAACGGCTCGCCAAGCTGGCGCCGATCAGTCCTGCCAGTTCGTCGGTGTAGCTCGACAGGAGCGCGCGGTTGGCGGCGTCGATCTCTGTGGCGGACCGGCCGTGCAAGGTTCGGACGAACGCATCCAGCAGGCTGGCGTCGGAGGCGCCGGTAGTCGCGTCCGCCAGCCATGGAAAGCTCGCCGTATGCAGCATGAGGACGCGTTCGAACAGCAGGCCGGCGCTCAACGGTCCGATCAATGGCGACAGGGAGGTGAACACGATGTGCCAGATGCCGGCGGCGCTGGCGGCATCGGCGGCACTGCTGTCAGGTCCGAGGCGCGCGAGTATCGTTGCAAGCAGTTGGGTCTGTATGGGCATGGTGTACGCGCTGTTTCAGCAGGACGTCGGCGACATCGCGCGACCGCGGCCGGTTGTTTCGATCCAGCGCCGATTCTATCCGATCGGGGAGGCCGGCGGCATATTTACAGGCAGCCACAGATGGATCTCGGTCCCCTGGTCGGGAACGCTCATGATCTTCAGCGTGCCGCGGGCGGCCGTGGCATGTTCTTCCATGTGAAGCAGGCCCAGGCAGTCCGGTGCGCGCGCAGAACCGGGATCGAAGCCGATGCCGTTGTCCGCCACTACCATGACCAGCCGGTCGGACGCCTGGTGGATGCGGACCAGCACCCGGCTCGCCATCGCATGGTGCAGTACATTGGCGAGGCATTCCTGCAACACGCGGAAGACCGTCAGTGCCGCTTCTTCCGGCAAGGGCGTATTGCCGGAGATTTCGCCCTGGAACACGCAGGTCAATCCGCTGGCATGCCTGAACTTGGCAACTTCGATTTCGATGGCCCCCTGCAGTCCCAGGTCGAGACCTGCCGGCCACAGCCCGTCGAGCAATTCCCTGACCAGGCGCAGCGTGTGGTCGAGGTTATCCAGCGCGACGCCCGCCGTTGCGTGCAGGCGCGGATGGCGTTCACGCGTTTGCCGGTGCAGGGCCGCGATGTCGAAGCGAATCGCCAGCAGGTTCTGTGACAGCGAACCGCGGAGCGCGCGCGACAAGCGCTTGCGCTCCGCCTCATGGGCAGCACGCTCGCGGGCCATCAGCTCCTGCAGCCGGGATTTGGCCTTCTGCAATGCTTCCGTGGCGCGCTCGTAGGCGAACACCCTGACCGCCAGCGCCTGGTTGACGAGCACCTGCTCGTCCATCAGTCGCCGCATGGCGGAGGCCTGCTCATCCGTGAGGAAGCCTTCGGGCCCGGCACTGGCGTGGGATGGTCCCGTTTTCTTGCGGCTGGGGCCTGAGGGTTGTGCATGCATATCTTCGCCTGTTCGAAACAGTTCATGACAATAAATTTATGTCAAGCCTGCCCATAACGTGAAGGTAGGTTTCTTGCGGCCGCAAGTCAAGCGTGTTGCCGCCAATCGGCTTCAGAGAGCGGCGAGGAGCGGCGAGGGTCAAGTCTAACATTCATACACGAACTCGACTGTATGGAGCGTCTACGGGAGAGGCCGTGTTGAAATGTTAGACCTGACCCTGGTTACGTTAGACCTGACCCCGGTTACGCTGGTTACGCGCAATGCTTCAGCGAGGACGAGGCATTCGTCCAGGTGCTGCAGCGTGTGATAGTGGCGCTGCGGTTCGCCGTAGGCCTGCAGCAGCCGGGCATGCAGGCCACCGGGCGCGGGCGCCCCAGTTCCCGCCACATCCGCTCCCAGCGCGCCGCGTCCATGCTCACATCAGGATCACGTCGTACTGTTCCTGGTGGTAGCCCTTCTCCACCTGCAGCGAAATGCGCTTGCCGATGAAGTCGCCCAGCATGGCCAGGTGCTGCGATTCCTCCTCCAGGAACAGGTCGATCACTTCCTGCGAGGCGACGATGCGGAACTCGCGCGGGTTGAACTGCTTGGCTTCACGCAGCAGTTCGCGCAGGATCTCGTAGCAGATGGTGCGCGAGGTTTTCACCTGTCCCTTGCCGCTGCAGGCCGGGCAGGGCTCGCACAGGATATGGGCCAGCGACTCGCGCGTGCGCTTGCGGGTCATCTCGACCAGGCCAAGCGCCGAGAAGCCGCTCACCGAGACCTTGGTGCGGTCGCGCGCCAGGGTCTTCTTGAGTTCCGCGAGCACCGCGTTGCGGTGCTCGTTGTTTTCCATGTCGATGAAGTCGAGGATGATGATGCCGCCCAGGTTGCGCAGGCGCAGCTGGCGCGCGATCGCGTGCGCGGCTTCCAGGTTGGTCTTGAAGATGGTGTCGGCGAAGTTGCGTCCGCCGACGTAGCCGCCGGTGTTCACGTCGATGGTCGTCATCGCCTCGGTCTGGTCGACGATCAGGTAGCCGCCGCTCTTGAGGTCGACGCGCCGGCCCAGCGCGCGCAGGATCTCTTCCTCGACGCCGTACAGGTCGAACAGTGGGCGCTCGCCGGTGTAGTGGGTCAGGCGCGACAGCACGCTCGGGGTGTAGATCTGCGCGAATTCGACCAGCATGTTGAAATTCTCGCGCGAGTCGACCTGGATGGTCGCGGTCTCGTCGTGCACGAAGTCGCGCAGCACGCGCTGGGCCAGGTTCAGGTCCTGGTAGAGCAGGGAAGTGGGCGGTCGGGTGCGGGCGCCTTGCTGGATCGCGGCCCAGGTCTTGCGCAGGTAGTCGACGTCGGCTGCAAGGTCGGCATCCGAAGCTTCCTCGGCCTGGGTACGCACGATGTAGCCGCCTTTTTCCTCTTTCGGCAGCAGGTTTGAGAGGCGCGTGCGCAGGTGTTCGCGGTCGGCTTCCTTCTCGATCTTCTGCGAGATGCCGATGTGCTGGTCCTGCGGCAGGTAGACCAGCATGCGGCCGGCGATCGAGATCTGGGTCGACAGGCGCGCGCCCTTGGTGCCGATCGGGTCCTTGATGACCTGCACGGTCAGCACCTGGCCGTCGAACAGGAGCTTTTCGATGGGCGTCGGCGGGCTCGAGGCGGCGCCGTTGCCTTCGTGGCTGCGCGCTTCCCAGATGTCGGCCACGTGGAGAAAGGCGGCGCGTTCCAGGCCGATGTCGATGAAGGCCGACTGCATGCCGGGCAGCACGCGCACGACCTTGCCGAGATAGACGTTCCCCGCCAACCCGCGCGTGAGGGTGCGCTCGATGTGCAGTTCCTGCACAGCGCCCTGCAGGACCAGCGCCACGCGCGTTTCCTGCGGGGTGATGTTGATGAGGATGTCTTCGTTCATGGCAGCCGTGCGATATTGTTCAGGGTGCCATGATACACGCAGCCCGCCGCGCCGGGAGAGCGGCGGCGGTGCAGGAAAGGGTCAGACGTTGTAGCCGGCCTTGCGCAGCAGGGTGGCGGTCTCGAACAGCGGCAGGCCCATGATGCCCGAATGGCTGCCCTCGATGTGCTCGACGAACAGCGCCGCCAGGCCCTGGATGCCATAGCCGCCGGCCTTGTCGTAGGGCTCGGGCGTGGCGCAGTAGGCGCGGATCTGGGCTGGCGTGAGCTTGGCGAAACGCACCAGCGAGACCTGGGTCATCTGCTCGGCGATGCGCTCCGCATGCACCGCCACCGAGGTCAGCACCTCATGGGTACGGCCCGACAGGCGCTCCAGCATGGCGACCGCCTCGGCATTGTCGGTCGGCTTGCCGAGGATCTCGCCGTCGATGGTGACGGTGGTGTCGGCGGTGAGCACGGGGCGCAGCGGCTGGCGGCGCACCTGCAGCATGTTCCAGGCGAAGGCGCCTTTTTCCTTCGCCACCCGGGCCACGTAGTCGTGCGGGTCTTCGTCCCTCAGCACGTCTTCGCTGACGTCGGCGCCGCGGACCGGGTCGCTACGCAGCATCAGCAGTTCGAATTCCACGCCGACCTGGCGCAGTAGTTCGCGCCTGCGCGGGCTCTTCGAGGCGAGGTAGATTTTCTTGTCGGTGAGTTTCATGGTGGGCGCGATGGGTCAGACGCGGTGGTACGGGTGGTTCTGGGTGATCGACCAGGCACGGTACAACTGTTCCGCCAGCATCACGCGCACGATTCCGTGCGGCAGCGTCATGCTGGAGATGCGGATCATGCCTTCGGCTCTGGCCTTCAGCTCGGGATCGAGGCCATCGGCGCCGCCGATCAGGAAGGCGGTATCGCGCCCGTCCTGCTGCCAGGCTTCCAGCATCTGCGACAGGCCGACGCTGGTCAGGTCCTTGCCGCGTTCATCCAGGGCGATGATGCGCACGCCCTTCGGCAGCACGGCTTCGATGCGTTCACGCTCGAGCGCCATGGCGGTGGCGGCGGTCTTGCTGCCTGAGCGCTCGACCGGCTTGATTTCCTTGAGCACGATGCGCAGCTCGGGCGGCATGCGCTTCGTGTACTCGCCGAAGCCGGATTCGATCCAGGCCGGCATCTTGTGCCCGACTGCGGCGATGATCAGTTGCATGAAGGCTCGATTACTCTGCAGCCTTCTTCACGCGGCGGATCACTTTTTTCACCGGCTCTGCATCGGCTGGCGCTGCGGCCTTTGGAGTACGCTTCGGCGGTTTGGCCTTGGTGGCTTCGACGGCGGCGACTTCGCTCTTGCTCGGCGCGACCTTCACGGTCTTGCCGGTCGGGACCTTCTTGGCGGCCGGCTTCTTGGCAGCGGCGGTGGTCTTGGTGGCGGCAGCCTTGCGCGCGGCCGGCTTGCGTTCGTTGACCGGCACGGCTTCCGGCTCGTCCTTGTTGGCGGCCAGGTGCTTCGACTTGACCTTCGACTCGGCCGCGTCAAGCCCTTCCGGCGTCGACTTGCGCTTGGCCGCGCCCAGCTTGACCGGCTTGTCGCCCCAGATTTCTTCCAGGCGGTAGTACTGGCGGATGGCCGGCTGCATGATGTGGACGATCATGTCGCCCAGGTCCACCAGTACCCATTCGCCGGTGTCTTCGCCTTCGAGCCCGACCACGTCGCCGCCTGCTCCCTTGACCTTGTCGCGCACCGAGGCGGCCAGCGCCTTGGTCTGGCGGTTCGAGGTGCCCGAGACGACCGCGATACGGTCGAACAGGCTGGTCAGGTGCGTCGTGTCGAACAGGACGATGTCCTGGCCCTTGACGTCTTCGAGGGCGTCAACGACGACGGTTTGCAGTTTCTTGATATCCATTAGCTTCTGTATAAGTTGTGTTGTTGAATATAGTCTAGCACTTGCGACGGAAGCAGCGCGCTTATGTCTTCCCCGGTGCGCAAAGCATTTCGTACTTGAGTAGCGGAAATATCTACCGCAAGCGTATGGGCCAGGCACACCTTGCCGTACGGGCTGGCGCGCACCTGTGCGGGCGTCGCCAGCCGATCCGCGAGCGCCGCGGCCACCGCGGGCGGCAGCTTGTCCTGGTCCAGCTCATAGCCCGGGCGTGCCGCCACCCCCAGGTTGGTCAGATCGAACAGGGCCTGCCAGTCGCGCCAGCTGTCGAGCTTTTGCAGCTGGTCGGCGCCCATCACGAACACGATCGAGGCTTCCCCGCCCACGCTGTTGTTCAATTCGGCACGCAGCGCGCGCAGGGTCTCGACCGTATAGGTCGCGCTGCCGCGTTCGATTTCCTGCAGGTCGATCGTGACGGCGAAAGGCTGGTGCGCGAAGGCCAGTTCCAGCATCGCCACGCGCTGGGCGTCGCTGGCCAGCAGGCTGCTCTTCTGCCACGGACGGGCCGGCAAGATGCGCAGCTGGTCGGGGTGCAGCAGGTCGGCAAACAGCGCGGCCAGCGCGACGTGGCCGTGGTGCACCGGGTCGAAGCTGCCACCCAGCAGGGCAATGCAGGGGTTCACGCCTCGGGTCCCGCTTCCAGCCAGTTGCGGTGTACCAGGAAGTCCGTGTACAGCGCTGCTTCAGGGCTGCCCGGTTCCGGGCGCCAGTCGTAGCGCCATTTCACGATCGGCGGCATCGACATCAGGATCGCTTCGGTGCGCCCGCCCGACTGCAGGCCGAACAGGGTGCCGCGGTCCCACACCAGGTTGAACTCGACATAACGTCCGCGCCGGTAGGCCTGGAAGTCGCGTTCGCGTTCGCCGTAAGGCGTGTCCTTGCGCGCCTGCAGGATCGGCAGGTAGGCCTCCAGGAAACCGTCGCCCACCTTGCGCACCATCGCGAAGGCATCAATGAAGCCGGTCTCGTTGAAGTCGTCGAAGAAGATGCCGCCCACGCCGCGCGGCTCCTTGCGGTGCTTCAGGTAGAAGTACTCGTCGCACCACTTCTTAAAGCGCGGGTGCAGGTCGTCGCCGTAGGGCGCCAGGACGTCGTGGCAGACCTGGTGGAAGTGGCGCGCATCCGCGTGGTTGCCGTAGTAGGGCGTCAGGTCCATGCCGCCGCCGAACCACCAGACCGGGTCCTTGCCTTCTGCGGTCGCTTCGAAGAAGCGCACGTTCATGTGCACCGTTGGCGCATACGGGTTACGCGGATGCAGCACCAGCGACACGCCCATCGCTTCCCAGGCGCGCCCCGCCAGTTCCGGACGCGCGGCCATGGCCGAGGGCGGCAGGCTGGCGCCGGTCACGTGCGAGAAGTTCACCCCGCCGCGCTCGAACACATTGCCTTCCTCGATCAGGCGCGAGATCCCGCCGCCGCCTTCCGGCCGCTCCCAGCTATCAGCCAGAAAGGGTTTGCCGTCGACCGCTTCCAGCGCCTGCACGATGCGGGACTGGAGCTCGAGCAGCCAGGTCTTGATGGCGGATGGGTTGGGGGTGGTCATGCGTTTGGGGTACGGGCGAAAAATGGGCAGATTGTACACCTGCTGTTAGGGGTGTACTTATTCTTGTGGTGAGTGGGGAGTTAGTGGTGCGCGGAGAACTTGGATTCCCGCCTGCGCGGGAATGACGGTTTGAAAGCTAACAGTACAAATATCGCTAACGTTATCTCAGTCGAAAACTAAAACAACATCATCCCGGCGAAGGCCGGGATCCAATTTTCTATGCGTACCGCAGCGCTTACTTCACCCCACGCCACCCAATATCGCGCCGATACTGCGCCCCATTGAAGTGAATCTTCTCCACCGTCTCGTAGGCCTGCTTCTGCGCCATCTTGACGCTGTCGCCCAGCCCCACGACGCACAGCACGCGTCCGCCGTTGGTCTGCAGCGAGCCGCCCACCAGCTGGGTGCCGGCGTGGAAGGTCACGCATTCCGGGGTCTCGGCCGGGATGCCGTCGATGACGTCGCCCTTGCGCGGATCGTCCGGGTAGCCGGCGGCGGCCATCACGACGCCCACCGCGGTGCGGCGGTCCCATTCCAGTTCGACCGTGTCGAGCGTGCCGTTGCAGGCATGGTCCACCACCGCGAGGAGGTCGCTTTTCAGGCGCGCCATGATCGGCTGGGTTTCCGGGTCGCCCATGCGGCAGTTGAATTCCAGCGTGCGCGGGTTGCCGTCAGCGTCGATCATCAGGCCGGCATACAGGAAGCCGGTGAAGACGATACCGTCCTTCGCCATGCCCTGGATGGTCGGGTTGATGATCTCGCGCATCACGCGCGCGTGCATCGATGGCGTCACGATCGGGGCAGGGGAGTAGGCGCCCATGCCGCCGGTGTTCGGGCCTTCGTCGGCGTCCTTCAGGCGCTTGTGGTCCTGGCTGGTCGCCAGCGGCAGCACGTTCTTGCCGTCGCACATGACGATGAAGCTGGCTTCTTCGCCAGCAAGGAATTCCTCAATCACGATGCGCGCGCCGGCGTCGCCGAACGCGTTATCCGACAGCATGTGGTCGACCGCGGCATGCGCTTCGTCGAGCGTCATGGCCACCACCACGCCCTTGCCGGCCGCCAGGCCATCGGCCTTGATGACGATCGGGGCGCCGTTGGCGTCCACGTAGGCGTGGGCCTGGGCCGCATCCGAGAAGCTCTGGTACTTGGCGGTCGGGATGCCGTGGCGCTGCATGAAGGCCTTGGCGAAGTCCTTCGAGCTTTCCAGCTGCGCCGCTTCCTTGGTCGGTCCGAAGATCTTCAGGCCGCGCGAACGGAACAGGTTGACGATGCCGGCGGCCAGCGGCGCTTCCGGACCCACCAGGGTCAGGTTGACGCCTTCCGCCACCACGAAGTCGGCCAGCGCGGCCGGGTCGGTGATCTCGATGTTCACCAGGCGCGCATCGAGCGCGGTGCCGCCATTGCCCGGTGCGACAAAGACGGTCTGGACGCGTTCCGACTGGGCCAGTTTCCAGGACAGGGCATGTTCACGGCCACCGGAGCCGACGACGAGGATTTTCATAAAGCTTCCCGAGATTACTCTTCTTCAATGACGGCGTTGGTGTAGACGTCCTGGACGTCGTCCAGGTTTTCCAGCGCGTCGAGGATCTTCTGCATCTTGATGGCGTCTTCGCCGGTCAGCACGGTTTCGTTGTCCGGCTTCATGATGACTTCCGAGACCTCGGCCTTGAAGCCGGCCTTTTCCAGCGCTTCCTTCACGCCGGCATAGGAGAACGGGGCGCACAGGACTTCGAAGCCGCCTTCCTCATCGGCCACCACATCGTCGGCGCCGGCTTCCAGCGCGGCTTCCACCAGCTTGTCCTCGTCCACGCCCGGCGCGAACTGGAACTGGCCGACGTGCTTGAACATGAAGGCCACCGAACCTTCGGTGCCCATGTTGCCGCCGTATTTGTTGAAGGCGTGGCGCACTTCGGCCACGGTACGCACGCGGTTGTCGGTCAGGCAGTCGACGATGATCGCCGCGCCGCCGATGCCGTAGCCTTCGTAGCGGATTTCCTCGTAGTTGACGCCTTCGAGCTCGCCGGCGCCGCGCTGGATCGCGCGCGTGACGTTATCTTTCGGCATATTCGCATCGGCCGCCTTTTCGACCGCCAGGCGCAGGCGCGGGTTCGAAGCGATGTCGCTGCCGCCCATGCGTGCGGCCACGGTGATCTCCTTGATCAGGCGCGTCCAGATCTTGCCGCGCTTGGCGTCGGTGGCGGCTTTCTTATGCTTGATGTTGGCCCATTTGCTGTGTCCAGCCATGTCGAGAATTCCTTAGACGGTATGCAAGAGTGGGCGACATTCTAACATAGGCCCCTCCCGCAAATCCGCCGGGCACCCTCAATAACATGTCACGGAAACAACAAAAAGGTGCCCCAGGCGACCATCACGGCACCTGCGATACAGGCCGTGAGGTAGGCGTCTTCCAGCTTCAGTTCGACCAGCGCCAGCAGCGCCACGGCGGCGAAGAAACTGGGGTTGCCCGGTCCAGCGCCGAGCAGCAGCAGGACCAGCAGCCAGCAGCAGCCGAGGCACTGCCGTCCATGCTCCGCGCCCTGCCACAGGGCGCCCACGGCGCTGGCGCGCCAGTCGACCAGCACCCCTGACAGCGGGGCGCGGCAATGCTGCAGGCAGGCGTGCTTGGCCGGTGTCCACTGCCAGGCGCCGGCGGCGACCAGCGCCAGGCCCAGGGCCGGCTGGGGCGCCGCCAGGGTGCCGTCGAGCAGTCCGGCATCGTGCAGGGCCCAGTGCAGCAGGGTGACCAGGGCCGCGAAGCCGGTCCAGCCGAGCAGGCAGCCGAGTGCGAACAGGGTGGTGCGCAGGACTGGCCAGCGCACCGCGGCGCGGCGGCGTGCGACGCGCAGGTAGACGAACACGCCACCCGCCGCCGCCGGCAGCATCAGCGCCATGCACAGGCCGGTCCACATGGCGAACAGCAGCAGCACTTCGCCGGCCCGCAGCGGCGCCGGCAAGGGCAGGGGCGATGCGCCTGCGGGCTGCGCTTGGACGGTGGTGGCGCCCTGGAATGCAAACCAGGCCCAGCAGGCGCACGCGAGCAGGGCCAGCCAGGCCAGGCCCAGCGCGAGCGGCCTGCCGGGTCGTTCATCGATGCCGGACAGGCTCATCGGGCACTCCCGGTTCGGCCTGCCGCGTGCACGATCCTTGCGCGCGCATGGGGCCGCGGGCAGCGCAGGTTTGACGAGTTCGACATTCGATCTCTCCTCGGTATGTTTGGTCGATGTGCGTTGTTCGACCGCGCGGCGGCGGTGGCGTTCTGGAGTCCCGTCAGCGAGCCCGGAGGATCGCTCGTACAATCGTCGGATGAAGCTAAGCTCCCCCGCCAATCCTGCTGCTCCCTTACCACGCGCGGCCCTCGTTGCCGGCCTGTCGATCGCCATCGGCGGCGCCGTCCTGTTTTCCACGAAGGCTGTCGTCGCCAAACTGCTGTACCGCTACCACATCGATGCAGTGACTTTGATCGCGTTCAGGATGCTGTTCTCGCTTCCGGTGTTTGCGGCTGTCGCGATCTGGAAGATGCGGACCCAGCCGCCACTGTCGAACAGCGACCGCTGGCGCATCGCCGTGCTGGGCCTGCTCGGCTACTACCTGTCGAGCTACCTCGACTTCCTCGGCCTGCAGCACATCTCGGTCGGCCTCGAACGCCTGATCCTGTTCCTGACCCCGACTTTCGTCCTGCTCGCCAACGTCGTGATCTTCAAGCGGCGCATCGGCAAGGCCGAATGGGCGGCACTTGGCCTGGCGTATGCCGGCATCGTGCTGGTGTTCGTGCACGACCTCGCCGGCGGCTCGGGCAGCACCATCCTCGGCTCGCTGCTGGTGCTGGGTTCGGCGGTGGCGTATGCCTTGTACCTGCTCGGCACCGGCGAGATGGTGCGCCGCATCGGCTCGCTGCGCCTGGTGGCCTACGCCATGTGCGTGTCGAGCGCGGCCTGCATCGGCCAGTTCTTCCTGCTGCGCCCGGCGAGCATGCTGGTGCAGCCGGCCGGGGTTTACTGGCTCTCGCTCGTGAATGGGGTATTCTGTACGATCTTCCCCGTGTTCATGACCATGGCCGCGGTCCAGCGCATCGGCGCCGCCACCGCTTCGCAGGCCGGCATGATCGGTCCGGTGTCGACGCTGTTCCTCGGCGCCCTGATCCTGGGCGAGCCGGTGACCGGCGTGCAGCTGGCCGGAACCGGCCTGGTGCTGGTGGGGATCTACTTGCTCTCGCTGAAAAAATGACGACAACGAAACCGAGGATTGCGCTCATCGCGCACGACAAGAAGAAGGACGACATGGTCAAGCTGGCCGGCGAGTACCTTTACTTCCTCAAGGGCTGCACGCTGTCAGCCACTGGCACCACCGGCGGTCGCCTGGCCAACGAATTGGGACTGACGGTCGAGCGCAAGCACTCCGGCCCGGTGGGCGGCGACCTGCAGATCGGCGCCCTGCTGGTCGAGGGCGGGATCGACTGCGTGATCTTCCTGCGCGACCCCATGACCCCGCAGCCGCACGAACCCGACATCAACGCCCTGGTGCGCGCTTGCGACGTGCACAACGTCGCCTGCGCGACCAATGTCTCGACCGCGCGCCTCGTGCTGTCGCAGCTGAAGGAGAAGACAACATGGTGAAAGCCATCCGTATTGCCAGCTTGGGCGGGCCCGAAGTGCTCGAATACGTCGACGTCGAGGTCGGCGAACCAGGGCCGGGCGAGGCGCGCGTGCGCCACCACGCCATCGGCCTGAACTTCATCGACACCTATTACCGCAGCGGCTTGTACAAGATGGCGCTGCCGGCCGGCCTGGGCCAGGAGGCGGCCGGCGTGGTGGAGGCGGTGGGCGAGGGGGTGACCTGGGTCCAGCCCGGCGACCGCGTGGTGTATGCCGGCGGTCCGGGCGGCGCCTACAGCGAAGCGCGCGTCATGCCGGCCAACATGCTGGTGCGCCTGCCGGAGTCGATCCCGTTCGAGCTAGGGGCCGCCATGACCTTGCAGGGCCTGACCGTGCAGTACCTGTTCAACAGCACCTATAAATTGCAGCCGGGCCAGACCATCCTGTTCCATGCGGCAGCCGGCGGCGTCGGCCTGATCGCCTGCCAGTGGGCGAAAGCGATCGGCGTGAACCTGATCGGCACCGTCGGCTCGGAAGAGAAGGCGGAGCTGGCGCGCGCCCACGGCGCCGCCCACGTCATCAACTACAACACGGAGGACGTGGTGCAGCGCGTGCTCGAGATCACGGATGGCGCCAAGGTGCCGGTGGTGTACGACTCGGTCGGCAAGGACACCTTCATCCGCTCGCTCGACTGCCTGCAGCCGCGCGGCCTGATGGTCAGCTTCGGCAATGCCTCCGGCCCGGTGCCGCCCTTCGCCCTGAGCGAGCTGGCCTCGCGCGGCTCGCTGTACATCACGCGCCCGACCCTGTTCGCTTATGCGGCCTCGCGCCCTGAACTGGAAGCGATGGCGGCCGACCTGTTCGCGATGGTGGAAAGCGGCAAGGTGAAGATCGAGGTCAACCAGCGCTTCGCGCTGCGCGACGCCGCCGAGGCGCATCGCGCGCTGGAAGGTCGCCGCACCACCGGTTCGACGGTGCTGCTGCCATGAGCGCGCCACAGAAGGATGACGACGGCGTCCCGAAGTTCGGGCGCCTGCTGATCGTGCTGGTGCTGTCGGTCGTGCTGGTAGCGCTGATTACTTTCGCTTCAGAGGCGTATTACTCATAAAAAAACGGAGCCAGTCACCTGGCTCCGTTTTCATTTGTGGTGAACGATCAGCCGTTCTGCTGCTTCAGTTCCACCCTGCGCGCCACACCCGAGGGCCCCGGGAAGCCTTCGAAGGCGCTCTGCACCAGCGCCGGCATCAGCACCGGGGTCGACAGCTCGCGGCTGGTGTTGTGCACCGTGACGTCGAACAGGCGCTTGCCGTCGCCGGCCGACTTGATCCCAAGCTGCAGTTCGCGGCGGTACTGGTGCTCCACCGAGACCTGGTAGGCCGGGCTCCAGAACGGATCGTAGAAGGGGCTGTACCAACCGCCCCAGTAACGGCGGTGGAAGCCGCGGTAGCCGAAGCGCGGCACCGGACCCCACATCGGCTGGTAGAAGGGCGAGATCGGTTCCACCACGCGCACCGGCACGTCGGTGGTGGTGAAGCGCATCGACACCGTCAAGGCCGGCTTGCCGCCGGCGGCGTCGCTGAAGCCTAGGCGCGCCAGTTGGCCGCGCACCAGGTCCTGGTAGGCGCGGTATTCCAGCGTGTCGTCCTGCGCCGGCGGCGCTTCGAACACGTAGCTCTTGTCCTCGATCTGCGCCGGCCACTGGTGGAAGGTGGTGACATCGCTGCGGACCGTGGTGGCGCACCCGGTCAGCAGCATCGCGAACGCCGCTCCGGCGGCGATCATCAGGCGTTTCATTGCGTTCTCCCTTAACTATGCGGACTTTTCCTAGCCTCTAGAATACCTTCTGTTCAGAAACTACTGAAAGACATTTACACCCGGTTACGGGGCGCACATTCCGATACATAAGGAAACGGAGCGGGCGCCGCAAAATCTTGTTGGTAAAATAAGCACTTCCTCACTGTCTCTTTGCGGACTTCCTATGCGCACCGATACGCCCCAGACGATTTACCGGAGTGACTACACCCCGCCGAGCTACCTGGTGGATACCGTGGAACTCGGCTTCGACCTCGACCCCGCCCGCACCGTCGTCGCCAACCGCATGACCCTGCGGCGCAACCCCGACAGCGCCCAGCGCGAGATCGAACTGTACGGGGAAGACATCGAACTGGTGGCGCTGCGCCTGAACGGCCGGCTGCTGGCGGAGCGCGACTACGCCATCAACGGCAACCTGCTCACCATCCCGAACGCGCCGGAAGAAGCCACGCTCGAGATCGAAACCGTGTGCGTGCCGGAACTGAACACCACACTGAGCGGTCTGTACACCTCGAACGGCAACTTCTTCACCCAGTGCGAGGCAGAAGGCTTCCGCCGCATCACGTATTTCCCGGACCGTCCGGACGTGATGGCCGTGTACACCGTGATGTTGCGCGCCGACAAGGAGCGCTATCCGGTGCTCTTGTCCAATGGCAATCTGCTGGAAGAGGGCGAGCTCGGCGACGGCCGCCACTACGCCAAGTGGGAAGACCCGTTCAAGAAGCCGTCCTACCTGTTCGCCCTGGTCGCCGCGCGCCTGGTGTGCCAGGAAGAGACCTTCCGCCTGGCGGACGGCCGCGACGCGCTGCTGCAGGTCTGGGTGGAAGACGGCAACCTCGACAAGACCGACTACGCGATGCAGTCGCTCAAGCACAGCATCCGCTGGGACGAGGAGCGCTATGGCCTCGAGCTCGACCTCGACCGCTTCATGATCGTCGCCACCAGCGACTTCAACATGGGCGCGATGGAAAACAAGGGCCTGAACATCTTCAACACCAAATTCGTGCTGGCGAATCCGCGCGTGGCGACCGACATCGACTTCCAGGGCATCGAGGCGGTGGTGGCGCACGAGTACTTCCACAACTGGACCGGCAACCGCGTGACTTGCCGCGACTGGTTCCAGCTCTCGCTCAAGGAAGGCCTGACGGTCTTCCGCGACCAGGAATTCACCGCCGACATGATCGGCACCGATACCGGCCGCGCCGTCACCCGCATCGACCAGGTGCGCACCCTGCGCCAGGCCCAGTTCCCCGAGGATGCCGGCCCGATGGCGCACCCGGTGCGTCCCGACTCCTTCGTCGAGATCAACAACTTCTACACCGTCACCGTGTACGAGAAGGGCGCGGAAGTAGTGCGCATGTACCAGACCCTGCTGGGCCGCGACGGCTTCCGCAAGGGCATGGACCTGTATTTCGAACGCCATGACGGCCAGGCCGTCACCTGCGACGACTTCCGCAAGGCCATGGCCGACGCCAACGGCCGCGACCTGCGCCAGTTTGAACGCTGGTACGACCAGGCCGGCACCCCGGTGCTGCGCTTCGAGGCGCGCTACGACGAAGCGGCGCAGACCTACGGCATCACCTTCTACCAGACCTGCCCGCCGACCCCGGGCCAGCCGGACAAGCAGCCCTTCCACATCCCGGTGGCGATCGGCCTGCTCGACCGCGAAGGCCGCGACATGCCGCTGGTGGTGGATGGCGAGGCGCGCGGCACCACCACCGTGCTGGAACTGACCGAGGCCGAGCAGACCTTCGTCTTCAGCAACGTCCAGGAACAGCCGGTGCCGTCCGTGCTGCGCGACTTTTCCGCGCCGGTGATCCTGCAGCACGGCTACAGCGACAGCGACCTGCTGCACCTGTTCAGCTACGACAGCGATCCGGTCAACCGCTGGGAAGCCGGCCAGCGCCTGGCCATGGGCCGCCTGCTCAAGCTCACCGGCGAGGCGCCTGTCTCAAGCCGCCTGAGCCTGGACGACACCTTCATCGAAGCGATGCGCAAGATGCTGACGGACGAGTCGCTCGACCCGGCCTTCCGCGAACAGGCACTGCTGCTGCCGACCGAAACCATGATTTCCGAGCAGCTCAGCGTGGTCGATCCGCTGGCCGTGCACATGGCGCGCCAGTTCATGCGCGCCAACATCGGCGCCCGCCTGCGCAGCGAACTGCTGGCCCAGTATGAAGCCAACCAGACCCCGGGCGCCTACAGCCCGGATGCGGCGTCAAGCGGCAAGCGCGCCCTCAAGAACCTGGCGCTGTCCTACCTGAACGCGGCGCCGGACGAGGAGACCATCGCGCTGGCCGTACGCCAATGCCGGGAAGCCGACAACATGACCGACCGCGCGGCCGCCCTGAGCGCCCTGATCCACGCACGGGCACCGGAGGCGGAAGCCGAACTGGCGCGCTTCTACGACGAGTTCCAGGGCGAAGCGCTGGTGGTCGACAAGTGGTTCGCGATGCAGGCTTCGGCGCCGACCACCGACATCGCCAAGGTGCGCGAACTGATGCGCCACCCGGCCTTCAACCTGCGCAACCCGAACCGCGCGCGCAGCCTGATCGCCAACTACTGCATGAACAACCCGGTCGAGTTCCACGCCCCGAACGGCAGCGGCTACCTGTTCTGGGCCGAGCACGTGACCCTGCTCGACGCGCTCAACCCGCAGGTCGCGGCGCGCCTGGCGCGCGCCATGGACCGCTGGCGCCGCTACACCCCGGCCCTGCAGCAGCACATGAAGACCGCGCTGCAGCAGGTGGCGGGGCAGCAGCGGCTGTCGAACGACGTGCGTGAGGTCGTGACCAAGGCGCTCGCCAATTAAAAATATAATCTGCGGGGCGCTTGCGTCGCCCCGCGCAAAGGCATTAAACCAAACCAAAGGAAGTCCATGAAACGCGTCAGTCTTACGCAGTACCTGGTCGAGGAACAGCGCCTCCACCAAACCATCAACGCCGAACTGCGCCTCCTGATCGAGGTCGTGGCGCGCGCGTGCAAGCGCATCAGCTACTCGGTCAGCAAGGGCGCGCTCGGCGAAGTGCTGGGCAGCGCCGAGACCGAGAACATCCAGGGCGAAGTGCAGAAGAAGCTCGACGTGATCTCGAACGAGATCCTGCTCGAGGCGAACGAGTGGGGCGGCCACCTGGCCGCGATGGCCTCGGAAGAAATGGAGACCATCCGCAAGATCCCGAGCCGCTACCCGAAAGGCGAATTCCTCTTGATGTTCGACCCGCTCGACGGCTCGTCGAACATCGACGTCAACGTCTCGATCGGCACCATCTTCTCGGTGCTCAAGGCGCCGGAAGGCATGGTCGAACCGACCGAGCAGGACTTCCTGCAGCCGGGCACCCAGCAGGTGGCGGCCGGCTATGCCGTGTACGGCCCGCAGACCATGCTGGTGCTCACCACCGGCAACGGTGTCCAGTGCTTCACCCTCGACCGCGAGATGGGTTCGTGGGTGCTGACCCAGAACGACATGCAGATCCCGGAAACCACCAAGGAATTCGCGATCAACATGTCGAACAAGCGCCACTGGCACCCGCCGGTGCAGCGCTACGTGGACGAGATGCTGGCCGGTTCCACCGGCCCGCGCGGCAAGGACTTCAACATGCGCTGGATCGCTTCGATGGTGGCCGACGTGCACCGCATCCTGAACCGCGGCGGCATCTTCATGTACCCGGCCGACCTGCGCGATCCATCCTCGCCGGGCAAGCTGCGCCTGATGTACGAAGCCAATCCGATGGCGATGATCGTCGAGCAGGCCGGCGGCGCTGCCACTGACGGCAGTAAGCGCATCATGGACATCCAGCCGACTAAGCTGCACCAGCGCGTGCCGGTGTTCCTGGGATCGAAGAGCGAGGTCGAGCTGGTCACCCGCTACCACGCCGAGTGATGTTTTTAGTAAGGCTCGGCTGAAATTGCCGAGTCGGACTAGCAAGTTTCCGGAGTTGTTTGCTAGAATACGGCTCTTCGTCCGGTTCGCCCGGCGTTGAGCCGCTGTAGCTCAGTCGGTAGAGCAGCGCATTCGTAATGCGAAGGTCACCAGTTCGATTCCGGTCAGCGGCACCAGAACTTCAGAAAGCCCGTGTCTCCCAAGGACACGGGCTTTTGCATTTTCTAGACCGGCGCGGTCGCTTCCTGCAGTCCGCGCACAAGACTGGACACGCTCGGATTGTCCACGAAAATGCAGCGCTTGCCGGTGCGCTTGCAATGGTCTTTCAGGCGCCAGTAAGCATGGTGGCTGATGCAGCCGGTCTGGCAGATCACCAGGTCGGCCGCGGCGAGGCTGGCGTCGAGCTGGCCCGCGCTGTCTTCCAGCCCGCCATCATGGTGTGCGAACTGCGCGCCGACCTGCTCGATCACGTTGCGATAGACCGGCACGCTGCCGCTGCGCCCGCCGACGCACAGGACGCTTCGGTTGACCAGTTTGATCGGCACCTCCACTGGCGCCGGCGGCGCCGGTACGCTTGCCGCCGCCGGCAGCTCCGGCGCCACGCTGCGCGCCGCCTTCAATGCCGCCAGCTGGGCCCGTAGCGCCGCTTCCCGTCCTTCCATCTGCGCCAGCCGGTTCGCGAGCCGCTTGCGCGTGTCCAGTTCGGGCACCTCCGCCTGGAGCCTGGCCAGTTCGGTGCGCAGATTGTGGATGTCGGTGTCCTTCGCAATGGCAGCGGCGCGGGCCGCCATCAAGCCATGCTCGTAACGTTCGGCCTGGGCGGTCTTTTCTTCCAGCTGCGCCTGGCAGCGCTGCTGCGCACGCGCCAGTTCGCGCACCAGGCTTGCATTCTCGGCGACCAGCGCCTGGTACTTGTCCATGTCGGCCCGCACGCAGGCGCCGGCCTGGTGCTGCACCATGTGGATGTCGCGGCACATCTTCTGTTCCAGTCCAGGCGTGCAGCGCGGGTGGCTCAGGCCGGCCCAGAACGCGCCCGGCACATTGCCGGCCGCAACCGCCTGGGCCCACAGCGCCGCCACCTCGGCCTCCGCCTTGGCGGCGCGAAAGCGCGCGATCTCGCCGGCATAGCGGCGCTCCAGCTCCTTCTGGATGGCTTCCGACAGCGGATTGCGTACTGCACATTCGCTGACCGCGCCGACATGGATGTCGTAGTCGTCATGCAGCAGCCGCCCGCCCGTGACCCGTTCCACCAGCTTGCGCAGGGCGCCCAGCGGCAGGGCGACGCCGACCAGCGGGCAGTGGCTGGCCGCGCTCAGTTCCCAGACGCGGCGGCGGCGCGAGCCGGCTTGCGAATCCTCGATGGCCGTCGGCCGAGCGTGTTTGTCGCACATGCATGCTTCCTTTCAGCGTTGCCGGAGAAGGGCTGCCCTTTTCCGTAAATGAGAATGATTATCATTCATATGATAGCGCAGCTGAGGTGGAAGGCAAGCGGATTTGCGCTTCAAGGAGTGGCGAAGGCCGATGGCACAGCTCTGTTAGGCAGCGCACGGTCCCGTTATCGCCGACGTTGTATTTTTTGTATCGCGACGCAGTGTCCGATACTGCGCGCGATTTCGGACCGCCACAGGCGACCGCTCATGCAGCGACGAGGACCACTACGCTAACGGCGGAACTTTTGCGCTCACTCCAGGTCTCGGTAAACGAGAATGGATCTGGGGCAAGAAAGAAAGTTGCGTTTTGAGCTAGCGCAGTCAATCGTCGTCCCTCGCGCCGTGTGAAGCGGAATCGAGGAAGAATGTGGTGATAGTCGGGTATCGGTCTAATTCGCGTTGGTCTACATTTTACGAGGGATACATCATGGATAATCAGAAACCTACCGAGGGTAAAGGCAGCGACGCAAGCCGCGATAGCGCAGGTTCGAGCATCGGTAAAAGCCAGAGTTCCGGCCTGAACCAGGGCAGCAGTGCTTCGGGCAGCAGCCAGAGCGGTTCGTCGGGCAGCCTCGGCAGCGCCAACGCCTCGCCGAGCACCGCCAAGCCTGCCACCGGCAGCAGCAGCGGTTCCGTCGGCGGCACCAGCAATGCGGGCAGCCAGCAAAGCAGCTCGCAGAGCTCGGGCAACCTGGGCAGCAGCGGCAACAAGCAAAGCGGCTCGACCGGCTCGACCGGTTCCAGCGCAGCCGGCAGCAGCGGCAGCCTGAGCAGCACCACCGGCGGCAACAGCGCCCTGGGTTCGACCGGCAGCTCGTCGGGCAGCACCACCGGCAGTAGCGCGGGCACCACTGCATCGAGCAGCGGCAGCATGGGCGGCGCCAGCGCGCAGTCGTCGGATTCGTCCTCGACTAGCGGCGACCAGTCGCAGTCCCAGGGCGGCATCAAGGGCGCCATGGCCAACATCACCCCGGACAAGGCGCACGAGAAGATCGACCAGCTCGCGCAAGGCGCGCAGCCGCTGGTGGACCGCCTGGTCAGCACCGCACACGCAGGCGTCGACCGCCTGAGCGGCATGCTGAGCGGCGCATCGGAAAGCCTGGGCCAGCGCAAGGGCCAGCTGGGTGAAACCTACCAGAACTACTCGACCAAGAGCACCGAGTACGTGAAGACCAATCCGGGCACCGCCCTGCTGGTCGCAGCCGGCGTCGGCTTCCTGCTGGCCAAGCTGCTGGGCGGCTCGAGCAGCAGCGAGCGCAAAGAGTACCGCTACTACCGCGACTGATCGGCTTAGCCATCAAAGCAAAACCCCGGCGGGCGTCAAGCCCGGCCGGGGTTTTTTCATTGTAGGGCGGTCGTTCAAGCGTGGCGTGAATAGCGGGACGGCCGGTCTTCTTTGGCTGAACGCGCGGCCGGCAGAGCCGGCCACCCTAGGGATTGCGACCGGTCTTATTTGACTGGGTCAGACTGTGGCTCTTTCACCGGCACGTGGGCCGGCGCATGCGCCGGCTTGCGCCGCAGCTTGGCGACATTGCGCTTCATGAAGTGCTCGAAGTCGTCGACATAGGTGAACACGGCCGGCACCACCAGCAGGCTCAGCAGCGTCGAGGTGATCAGGCCGCCGATCACCGCGATCGCCATCGGCGAGCGGAAGCTCGGGTCGCCCGACAGGCCGAGCGCCAGCGGCAGCATGCCGGCGCCCATGGCGATGGTGGTCATCACGATCGGGCGCGAACGCTTGTGGCAGGCGTCCACCAGGGCATCGAAGCGGTTCATGCCCGCCTCGCGCGCCAGGATGGCGTAGTCCACTAGCAGGATCGAGTTCTTGGTCACGATCCCCATCAGCATGATCAGGCCGATCATGGTCGGCATCGACAGCGCACTATTCGTCAGCAGCAGTGCCACGAAGGCGCCGCCGATCGACAGCGGCAGCGCGGCCAGGATGGTCACCGGCTGCATGAAGTCGTTAAACAGCAGCACCAGCACGCCGTAGATGCACAGCACGCCGATCAGCATCGCCACGCCGAAGCTGGCGAACAGCGCCTGCATTTCCTGGGCGTCGCCCAGTTCGGCGATCTGCACGCTCGGCGGCAGGTTCTTGAAGGCGGGCAGGGCGCGCGCCTCTTCGTTGACCTCGCCCAGCGAACGGCCCTGCAGTTCCACGTCGAGCGTGACGTTGCGGGTGCGGTTCAGGCGGTCGATCTGGGCCGGGCCGCTTTCCATCGTGATGGTGGCGACGTTCGCCAGCAGCACCGGGCCGCGCGAACCCGGCACCGTCAGGCGTCCCAGCGCATCGAGGTCGGCGCGCACGGTGTCCGGCAGCTTGACCCGGATCGGCACCTGGCGCTCGGCCAGGTTCATCTTGGCCAGCGAAATGTCGTAGTCGCCGGCGGTGGCGACGCGCACCGTCTCGCCGATCGCGGCGGCGGTCACGCCCAGGTCGGCCGCGCGCGCGAAATCGGGGCGCACGATGATCTCAGGCCGCACCAGCGACGCGCTGGAGCTGACGTTGCCGACGTTCTTGAGCGTGCGCAGCTCGCGCTCGGCCTGGCGCGCGGTGGCGGTCAGCGCTTCCGGATCCTCGCTGCGCAGCACCAGCTGCATCTTGGTACCGGTGTCGTTGGCGCCGACGTTGAAGCGCGCGCCGGGGATCTGCGCCATCTTCTCGCGCAGCGCGCGCTCGATATCGGACAGGCCTTCGTCGCGGTCATGGCGGTCGACCGTGGTCACGGTCAGCACCGCGCGCCGCGCTTCGGCCGCAGCGCCCGGGGCGAAAGCATCGCCGCTGGAGCCGCCGCCGATCGAGCTGAAGATGCTTTTCACGCCGCCCACCTGCATCGCGGCCTGGCGCGCCTGTTCCGCGATCACGTGGGTTTCGGCCAGGGTCGAGCCGGGCGGCAGTTCCAGCGTGATCAGGGTCTGCGAGCGGTCGGCCGGCGGCACGAAGCCGGTCGGCAGCAGCGGCACCAGCGCGATCGAGCCGATGAAGAACAGGGCGGAGCCGATCGCCGTCACCATGCGATGGCGCAGGCACCACTGCATCGCGCTCATATAGCGGCGCATCAGCGGGCCGTCCTTCTCCTCGCCGTGGTGCTTGGACGGCTTGAGGATGTAGGCCGCCATCATCGGCGTCAAGAGGCGCGCGACGACCAGCGAGGCGAGGATCGCGAGCACAGCGGTCCAGCCGAACTGCTTGAAGAATTTACCCGGGATGCCGCCCATGAAGGCGGTCGGCAGGAACACGGCCACCAGGGCGAAGGTGGTGGCGATCACCGCCATCCCGATCTCGTCGGCCGCTTCCAGCGCCGCCTGCATCGGGGTCTTCCCCATGCGCAGGTGGCGCGAGATGTTTTCGATCTCGACGATCGCATCGTCCACCAGCACGCCGATCACCAGGGCCAGCGACAGCAGGGTCACCATGTTCAGCGTGTAGCCGAACAGGTACTGGCCCAGGAAGGCGGGGATCGCCGACAGCGGCAGCGCGGCCGCGGCCACCAGGGTGGCGCGCCAGTCGCGCAGGAACCACCACACCACCAGCACCGCCAGCACCGCGCCTTCGTACAGCATCTCCATCGAGGCGTCGAAGTTCTCCTCGACCGGCGCCGAGTTGTCGATCACTTCCTTGAGCACCACGTTCGGGTGCTCCTTCTGCAGTTGGGCGACGGCGGCGCGCGCGCCTTCGGCGACGTCGACCTCGCCCGCGCCGCGGGTGCGGAAGACTTCGAAGCCGACCACCTTGCGGCCGTCCTGCTCGGCCAGCGAGCGCGGTTCGGCCACGGTGTCGCTCACCGTGGCGACCTGCTCGAGCTTGACGTGGCGGCCGTCCGGCAGCGGGATGTCCATCTGCGCCAGCTCCTGGGCTGACTGCACGGTGGCGATGGTGCGCACCGACTGCTCGGCGCCGTTCACGTCGCCGCGTCCGCCCGGGCTTTCCCTCTGCACCTGGCGCAGCTGGCGCGACACGTCCAGCGCCGACACCTGGAGCGCGGCCATGCGCTGGTCATCCAGCTCGACCCGCACTTCTCGGGTGACGCCGCCCACACGCTTGACCGAGCCCAGGCCCGGTACGCTCAAGAGGCGCTTGGAGACGTCGTGGTCGACGAACCAGCTCAGTTCCTGGTCGTCCATGGCGCTGCCGGCGCCTTGCGCCGGGGCCGCGGTGAAGGTGGCGACCACGCGGCCGGCGGTGGCGGCCTTGGTCACGCTCGGCTCGCGCATCTCGGGCGGCAGGTCGGCGCGCACGCGCGCGACCGCATCGCGCACGTCGTTGACCGCCTCGGCAAGGTCCTTCTCGAGAATGAATTCGACAGTGATCGTAGCGACGCCGTCGAGCACCTTGGTATAGATGTTCTTGACGCCCTGCAGGGTGGCGACCGAGTCCTCGATCTTGCGCGCGACCTCGGTTTCCAGCTGGGCCGGGGCCGCGCCTTCCAGCGTGGCGGCCACGGTCACGATCGGCAGTTCGATGTCGGGGAAGTCCTGGATCTTGTTGGCCTTGAAGGCCAGCAGCCCCGCCAGCGTGAGCAGGGCAAACAGCATGATCGCGGGGATCGGATTACGGATCGATAGCGCGGAAAAATTCATGATCGAACCCCGCTCAGCGCGATGCGGTCTGGCGTGCGGCCTTGGCCGGCGCCGCCGGCGCCGGGACATTACGCACCAGATCGCCGTCATTCAGGAAGCCGGCGCCGCTGACCACGATCGGCGTGCCGGCCGCCAGGCCGCCGGAAATCTCGACGCGGTCGCCCAGACGGCGGCCGGTGCTGACCTTCAGCTGGCTCACACGGTTGTCCGGGTTCAGACGGAACACGTAGCTGAAGCCGTCGCGCACGGCCACGGCCTGCTGCGGCACGGTGAGGGCATTGGTCGCGCCCAGTTCGAAGCGGCCGCTGGCGAACATGCCGGCCTTCAGCGGCGCGTTGGCGGACAGCGTGGGCGGCAGGTCGACGTAGATCAGCGCCAGGCGGGTCTGCGGGTCGACGGTCGGCGCCACGGTGCGCACCTTGCCCACGATCTCGCTGCCGCTGGCGGCGCGCACCGCGGCGCGCATGCCCGGCTTGATGCGGCCCAGGTCATTGGAGGTGACTTCGGCGCGCCATTCGAGGCGGCCCTGGCGGATCATGCGGAACAGTTCCGTGCCCGGCCCCGTGACGGCGCCCACGGTGGCGCTGCGCGCCGAGATGATGCCACTATCGGGCGCGACGACGGTGGCCTGGCGCAGGCGCAGTTCCTGCTGGGCCAGCGTCGCGCGGTTAGCGCTGACCCTGGCCTGCGCGGTGCGGTCGGCGGTCAAGAGCTGGGTGACCTGCTGTTCGCTCAGCGCGCCCGAGCTGCGCAGTGCGCGCGCCCGGTCGGCATCCTGCTTGGCGGCGCTGGCGTTGGCCTGCGCTTCCTGCAGCGCGGCGCGCGCCTGCTCGACGTCGGCGCGCACGGTCTCGCTCGCGAACACCGCCAGGGTCTCGCCCTTCTTGACCACGTCGCCCACGTTGACGCGCACTTCCATCAGGCGCAAGCCGTTCGACTCGCTGCCGATGACGGCTTCCTGCCAGGCCGCCACGCTGCCGTTGGCGGTCAGGCCGACGGGCAAGCTGGTGGTGGACGGCTGCCCGGTGGTCACGGTCAGCGCCGGCGTCGGCGCGGCGGGCTTTTCGTCCTTGGCGGTGGCGCGCTTGGGCACGGCCAGCGCGAACGCAAAGCAGAGCGTGGCGCCGGCAACGGCGACCAGGGGCACGGGGACATTCAGGGGCAGGCGGCGGAGGGTAGGCATATTCTTCGATGACTTTGGTTCAAGCTGCTAAGTGTAGCAAAATTGCAATCCCGTGGGCCTGATTCGTGTGTTTACCGGACCGATGTGTGGTCTTTACAAACATTTACCAATGCACGGCTCCAAGGGGCCGGCGCGAGGGTATAACCATGACATGCACGTCTGGTCCCTTTTTCTTCGCTGCGCCGCGCTGTTCCTGGCGCTGGCCGCGGCGCCGCATGCGCGTGCCGCCGTCCCGATGGATGAGCGGCAGGCGCTGCATCTCTTGAGCCGGCTGGGCTATGGCCCGGCGCCGGGCGAGGTGGCGCGCGTGCGCGCGACGGGCGCGCACGCCTGGGTCGACAGCCAGCTGGCGCCGCCGCCGCTGCCGCCTTACCTGGCGATGCGCCTGCGCGAACTGGCGGACGCGCACGCGCCGCCTGGTGAAGCGGTCCTATTGCTGGCCATCGCCAGCCCGCGCCAGCTGGAAGAAGTGCTGGCCAATTTCTGGCTGGGCTGGTTCAGCGCAGGGCAGGCCGTCGATGCCGACGCCTTGCGCGATGCCTTGCGTCCCCATGTCTTCGACCGTTACCAGGACCTGGCCGGGCAGGCGCGCGCGCGGGGCCTGCGACTGCCGGTGGGCGGCGAGCACGCCGCGTTACGGGCGCTAGCCCGGCATTTCGTCGACGCCCCTCCACCGGCCATGCTGCGAACATTGGCGCGGGTGTGGGATGCCAGCGGCGGCGATCAGCGCGCGGTGCTGCGCCAACTGCTCACCAGCCGTGCATTCCTGGCGCCAGCCCAGTGGAACAGCCGGCGCAAGGACGACTTTCGTTTCGTCGCCTCGGCGGTGCGGGCTTCGGGCGTGTGGGTGGAGTATGTGGCGCCGCTGGGCGAATATCTGCGGCAGCCGATGGGGAGAGGAGAGCGCGAGGCCTTCGTAGAGCGGCTGGCGGACGGCGGGTTCTCGCTGGGGCGGGCGCCGCCGCAGCCGCAGCGCTACGCCTCCTCGGCGCCGCCGATGCGGGCTACCGTCACCCCGGATGCGTCCCAGGGCATGGTGTCGCAGCCGGGACCGGCTCTGATGGAAGCGCCGACGCCGTCCGCGATTGCCCGTGCTGCAGCCGAGGCGCGCAGTGTGCCGGCCGATCCCGAACGTCTGCGTATACTGCTGCGCAGCGCGGATTTCCAGCGTTATTGAACAGAGAAAAGGGATATTGCGCAGCGCAACAATTGGCTGCCGAGTGTCTGGTTTTGGAAACGGTTCCTTGGTGAAACCACTCCAGTAGTTCTACGGTATTGCACTGCACAAAAAACCGCGCTATATTAGAACCGTCTCCTCCAGTTTTCTCCGAAAATTGGATTATCGCCTGCCAGCCGCAAGGTTTCGCGGGCGCTTTTTTTTGCCTATGCGGCGTCGGCGCCCTGGAAGGACCCAGCCCGCCAGGTCAGCACCAGCGTATCGCGATGCCCATGTTCGCCCAGCGGCTGGATCGGCGTCGATTCGTGGATGACGGCGGCATCGTCGAGCAGCAGCAGGGTCCACGGCTCGAGCATGGTGAAGCGCTTGCCGGCCGGACCGTCGGCTTCGAACACCCGGGTTTCGCCGCCCTTGATGCCGGCGCGGTCGATCAGGATCACGGCGACGAAGTCGACGCCGTCGCGGTGCGCGCCTTCCGGAGTCGGGCGGCCGATGCCGTCGGCGGTATCGATGCGGAACTGGTGCGCTTCCACATACCAGGTCTGGCGTCCGCGCACGCTGGAGCAGGCTTCGCCGAGCGCGCTCAGCAGGCGGCCCCAGGCCGGCTTGGCCAGCGTCGCGGTTTCGATCGGCGCGAACAGGCGGTGCATGCCGCCGTGCAGGGCGTTGTACTCGACCGGCTGCCAGTGCGCGCGGTGCGGCACCTGCAGCAGGGCGTGGCCGCCGTCGTCGCTGTCGTCGATGAAGCAGGAATGGCGGCGGCGCCGGTAGCGGCCGCCGTCCTTCAGGTAGTTGTCGAGTTCGAGCCGGTCCCAGCTCGGCGTCAGCGACTGCAACTCGTCGAGCGTGCAGCCAGCCAGGCGTGCAACATCGGAAGGGCGCAGCAGGGCGTAGCCCTCGTTGCGCACGGCATCCGCCAGCTGCGACGGATCGGTGTAGGGAAGTTCACGGGTAGTCATCCAGTTAGCGTAGCAGGTTTCCCTGCGATCGGCATGATGCTGGGCAACTCTCAGCCATTCCTTACCAGTTCTTCGTGAAGCTCAGGCGGAAGGAACGGGGTTCGATCGGGTGGAAATGGATGTCGTCCACCGCTTCCGCCTCGTTCGCCAGGCGCGAGGCATAGTAGTAGTCGATCGCCGAATCGCGCCGGTTGGTCAGGTTGAAGCCTTCCAGCTCCACGCGCATGTCCTTACCGATCCGGTAGCCGATGCGGCCGTTGAGCGTGAGGCTGGCGTGCGAGCGCACGCTGTCGTCCTCGATCAGCGGACGCGGGCCGAAGTAGCGCAGGCGCAGGGCGCCCGACCACGGACCGGCGCGGTCCACCGTCAGGCCGACCTGGGCCACGCCTTCGACCGCGCCGGGAATGCGATCACCGGCTGGGTTGCCGCCGCGCGAACGTGCCCGCGCATAGGCCGCGTCGAAGTTCACCGTCAGCCATTTGTTGGCGCGCATGCTGTTCGACAGCTCGACGCCGTAGCGGCGGCTCGGATCGCCCGCCTCGGTGTTGCCGGCGTCGCCGATGTAGGTCAGCTCGGAATCGAAGTCGAGGCGGTACACCGACACCGTGGTCTCGGTCTTCGGAATCGCCACCGTGCGCAGGCCCAGCTCCAGGCCGCGCGAGCGCACCAGGCCCGGGGTGCGGTCGACCGGATCAAGCGTCTTCGGATCGATTGCCGCCACAGTGCCGCGCGCATCGTTGCTGTGGAAGCCGTGGCCATAGTTGAAGTACAGCTCCGTGTGCTGCCACAGGCCGTAGGCGACGCTGAGCGATGGCGTCAACAGTGAATCGCTGGCGCGGCCGGCATTCGCCAAGCGGTCGCCATCGACGCGGAAGCGGTAGGCATTGGCGCGCACGCCGACCACGGTGCGCAGGGCCTCGCTCCACTTGGTCGCGTTTTCCAGGTAGACGGCGGCGCTGCCCTCGACGATGTGGTCTTCGCGCGTGGTCGCGAGGCGGCGGCGGGCGCGCGTGTCGTACAGGCCGTTGAAGATGTTGTCGTTCTGGAGCTGGAAGCCAATGCTCATGTCCGAGGCGACGCCGCTGTCCTTGTTGCGTAATACGTGCCAGGTGTGGCTGCCGTCGAGGCCCGCCGTGACGCGGCGGTCCGGCTGGGCGAACTGGTCGCCGTTCACCGGGTCGTTCAGGAAATAGGTGAAGTTCGAGTACAGGTCGAGGCGGTTGCGGATCACGTAGGCGGACAGGCCAGTGGCAGTGTCGTCGGTAGTGCGGCGCCAGCTGCCCGAAATGCTGCTGCGTTCGGCCTCGCCGCCGTCGCTCAGGTCGAGGGCGTCGAAGAGCCCCAGCTGGCCGCTCTGCACTGCGCGCAGGGGGATCTGGTCGGTGGCGTTCCAGTGGCCGCGGTAGTGCATCGCGGTGACGGTCCAGCCGTTATTCGCATAGCCGCGGCTGTAGCGCAGCACCGCATTGATCTTGCGGTAGCCGTCCGGCCGCGTCCACGGGCCGTCGTTCTTCATCAGCTCCAGCGCATACAGCAGGTTGCCGCCCGCCAGTTCGGGCGATCCGGCCAGCACCGTGCGCGCGTAATTGTCCTCGCCCAGCGTCACCGACGCCAGTGGCGCCACCAACCGGTTCGCGTACGAGATCGTCGCCTTGCCGGCGGAGGAGAAGTCGCCTTCGGTGGCCGAGTACGGGCCCTTGCGGTAGTCGAGGCGGGTGACGATTTCCGGGATCAGGAAATTCAGGTCGGTCCAGCCCTGGCCGTGCGCATGGCTGCGCTGATTGACCGGCATGCCGTCGACCCAGGTCGCGAGGTCGGTGCCGTGGTCCAGGTTGAAGCCGCGCAGGTAGAACTGGTTGGCCTTGCCTTCGCCGCTGTGCTGGCTGGCGATCAGGCCGGGCGTCGCTTCCAGCAGTTCGCCCGGACGGTAGACGGTGCGCTGCGCCAGCTCCTTGGCCCCGACGCTGCCCGAGCTGGCTGAATCGGTCATCCCGATCTGGCTGGCGCGCGTGCCTTCGACCAGGACACGCTGGAGCACGAAGTCGTCGGCTAGCGTAGGCTGGTAGACGAACAGCGCCGCGATGGCGCAGGCAATGGGGCAGAAGCGAAGCATATTCAAGGTTGCTTGTCGTCGGTGGACTGCTCGACGGCGGCCTTGGTGAAAGTCAGCGAACGTACCGCGCCCGCGTTGTTGAGGTTGACGGTGTTGACCTGCTCGGGCAGGAAGTCGATCAGCACGCCCTGGTGGATCACCACGGTCTTCGACAGCGGGGCGTTTTCCAGTTCCTGGAAGATCACCACGCTGTGCGAGTCGACGGTCATGCCGACCCAGCGCACCGGCAGGCGCGCCTTGTCCTGGCCCTGCAGCCAGAAGCGTCCCTCGACATACTTGCGCAGCACCGCCTGGTCTTCCGGGTCGCCCAGGTCGAACTGGCGCCCGTACAGGTTCATCAGGAGGTCCTCGATGTCGTGCGCCATGTAAGTATGGATGATCTCCGTGCTCTTGGTGCGCTGGTTGAACGCGAGCTCGGTGATCCCCATGTGGAAGCGGTGCGCGCTCGCCGCCGCGCTCACCAGGAGCAGGGCGGCGGCCAGCCAGGCCTTGAGACGGCGTGCGCTCATTGCTCGGCCTTCTTGTCCGCGGCCGGCGTTTTCACCGGGGCCAGTTTGGTGTTGAAGTCGCGCATCAGGTTGCCGGTGGCCGGGTCGCGTTCGGTCTTGAACAGTTCCAGGCGCGACGGCGTCACCTTGCGCGGCCAGGCGTTGTCGCTGACGTCGATGTCCGCCGTCTCCCAGTACGGGTCCTGGGTCAGGCTGACGATCGGCTCGTCCGTGATGAAGAGCTTGGTGATCTTGTTCGGCGAATAGCGCCACACTTCCGCCGGAATGCGCTCGATGGTCTTCTTGCCGCTCTTCGTCTCGATCTCGACGATCAGCGGCGTCACCAGGCCGCCCTTGTTGGTGAAGTCCACCAGGGTCAGGTGCTTGCCTTCCTTGAGCAGGTTCTTTTCCCAGTCTTCCAGGCCGGCCATCGTCTCGTTGTAGCGGTTGCGGTCCTTGTTGGTGACGGTGAAGTTGTCGTGCTCGTTGTAGAAGTCCTTCAGCTCGGGGAAGCGGTCGACGCGGCGCTGCATGCCCTTGTTGCGCTGGTCGATGATCGACATCGCTTCTTCCTGGTGGCGCGCACGCTGCCAGGCTTTTTCGACTTCCGGATCCTTGCTGCTGACGGTGTACTCGGTGATGCCGTCGACGCTCACGTCGACCGCGTCGGTGGTGTAGAACCAGCCGCGCCAGAACCAGTCGAGGTCCGTGCCCGACGCATCTTCCATGGTGCGGAAGAAGTCGGCCGGGGTCGGGCGCTTGAACTTCCAGCGCTCGGCGTATTCCTTGAAGGCGAAGTCGAACAGCTCGCGGCCGAGGATGGTCTCGCGCAGGATGTTCAGCGCGGTGGCCGGTTTGGCGTAGGCGTTGTTGCCGCGCTGGATGGTCGACTCCGCATTGGTCATGACCGGCACCTGGTTGGTGCTGCGCATGTAGGCGGTGATGTCGCGCGCCTCGCCGCGGCGGCCCGGATAGTCCTCTTCCCAGGCCTGCTCGGCCAGGAACTGCAGGAAGCTGTTCAGGCCCTCGTCCATCCAGGTCCACTGGCGCTCGTCCGAGTTGACGATCATCGGGAAGTAGTTGTGGCCCACTTCATGGATGATCACGCTGATCAGGCCATACTTGGTGCCGCGCGAGTAGGTCAGCTCGCCGGTCTTCTTGTCCTTGACGGGGCGCCCGGCGTTGAACGAGATCATCGGGTATTCCATGCCGCCGATCGAGCCGTTCACGGAAATCGCGGTCGGGTACGGATAGTCGAAGGAGTACTTGTTGTACTGCTCGAGGGTGTGGATCACGGCGGCGGTGGAATAGCGCTCCCACAGCGGGTTGCCTTCCTTCGGATAGTAGGACATCGCCATCACGTCCTTGTCGCCGCTCTTGATGCCCTGGGCGTCCCAGATGAACTTGCGGCTCGAGGCAAAGGCGAAGTCGCGCACGTCGCGCGCCTTGAAGTGCCAGGTCTTGGTCGCTTTCGAGCGGCCCTTCTCGGCGCTCTCGGCTTCACGCTGGGTGACGATGACGACCGGCTTCTTCGCGGTGCGCGCCTGGCGCAGGCGCTCGCGCTGGGCGGGGCTCAATACCGCATCCGCGTTCTGCAATTCGCCGGTGGAGGCGACCACGTGGTCGGCCGGGACGGTCAGTTGCACGTCGTAGTCGCCGAACTCCAGCGTGAATTCGCCGTCGCCCATGTATTGCTTGTTCTGCCAGCCCTTGACGTCGTAGTAGGCCGCCATGCGCGGGAACCACTGGGCCGACAGGTAGATATCGTTGCCATCGTCGAACTTCTCGAAGCCGGTGCGGCGGCCGACGACGTTCGCTTCCGGGATATTGAGGGTCCACGCCATGTTGAAGGACGTGCGCGCGCCGGGTTTCAGGGGCTGCGGCAGGTCGATCCGCATCATGGTCTTGTTGACGGTGGCGCGCAGCGCACGGCCGTCGGCGCCAGTCACAGCGGTGACCTGGATGCCGCCCTCGAAGCGCCGCTGTTCCAGGGTGGCCTTCAGGGTGTCGAACTTGACGCCGTCGGTGCCGCGGGCTTGCCACGCATCGCGCGAGGGCAGGGTCGAGATGCGGCGGTTGTCGGAATCGGCGCGGAACATGTTCTGGTCCAGCTGCACCCACAGGTACGACAGCGTGTCCGGCGAATTGTTGGTGTACGTGACGGTGCCGGAGCCCGTGATCGTGCGCTTGTCCTCATCCAAGGTGGCGCGCATGCGGTAGTCGGCGCGCTGTTGCCAGTAGCGGTGGCCCGGCGCGCCGGAAGCGGTGCGGGTCTCGGTGGCGGTGGGCAGCAGCTCGTCGAGCTGGCGGAACTTGTCGTCGAACGCAGGCGCCGCGTGCGCCGCACTGGTAAGGAACAAGGCGCCGATCAGCGCCTGCAGTTGCTTCGTTTTCATTCTGTTCGTTCGTCTTCGATAAAGAAACGGCAGGGCGCGCAGCCCTGCCGGTGTTCAAACGCGCGGGCGGATGCCGCCCACGTGTCCAGCGCTGCCTTACTCGGACTTCGGCGCCTCGGCCTGGCCCGGGGTCTTCGGCGGGGCCAGCTTGGTATTGAAGTCGCGCATCAGGTTGCCGGTGGCCGGGTCACGTTCGGTCTTGAACAGTTCCAGGCGCGACGGCACAGGCTTGGCCGGCCACGAGTTGTTGCTCACGTCGATGTCGGCGGTCTCCCAGTACGGGTCCTGGGTCAGGCCCACGATCTCTTCGTCCGTAATGAACAGCTTGGTGATCTTCTTCGGCGAGTAGCGCCACACTTCGGCCGGGATGCGCTCGATGTACTTTTTGCCGCTCTTGGTGGTGATCTCGACGATCAGCGGCATGACGAGGCCGCCCTTGTTCGAGAAGTCCACCAGGTACAGGTGCTTGCCTTCCTTGAGCAGGTTCTTTTCCCAGTCTTCCAGGCCGGCCACCGTTTCGTTGTAGCGGTTGCGGTCCTTGTTGGTGACGGTGAAGTCGTCGTTCTCGTTGTAGAAGTCCTTCAGCTCGGGGAAGCGGTCGACGCGGCGCTGCATGCCCTTGTTGCGCTGGTCGGTGATCGAGATCGGCTCGGACTGCTTGCGTGCGCGCGCCCAGGCTTTTTCGATTTCCGGATCCTTGGTGCTGACCGTGTACTCGGTGATGCCGTCGACGCTGATGTCCACCGGATCGGTGGTGTAGAACCAGCCGCGCCAGAACCAGTCGAGGTCCGTGCCGGAAGCGTCTTCCATGGTGCGGAAGAAATCGGCCGGGGTCGGGCGCTTGAACTTCCAGCGCTCGGCGTATTCCTTGAAGGCGAAGTCGAACAGTTCGCGGCCGAGGATGGTTTCGCGCAGCACGTTCAGTGCGGCCGCCGGCTTGGCGTAGGCATTGTTGCCGAACTGGAGCAGCGACTCCGAGTTGGTCATGATCGGCACCTGGTTCTGGCTACGCATGTAGTCGACGATCTGGCGCGGATGGCCGCGCATCTCTTCCCAGTCTTCTTCCCAGGCTTCCTGGGCCAGCGATTGCACGAAGGAGTTGATGCCCTCGTCCATCCAGGTCCACTGGCGCTCGTCCGAGTTGACGATCATCGGGAAGTAGTTGTGGCCGACTTCGTGGATGATCACGCCGATCAGGCCGTACTTGGTGCGCTTCGAGTAGGTCAGCTCGCCGGTCTTCTTGTCCTTGACCGGACGCGGGCCGTTGAACGAGATCATCGGGTATTCCATGCCGCCCACCGGGCCGTTCACGGAGATCGCGGTCGGGTACGGATAGTCGAAGGAATACTTGCTGTACTGTTCGATGGTGTGGATGATCGCGTGGGTCGAATAGCGCTCCCACAGCGGGTTGCCTTCCTTCGGATAGTAGGACATCGCCAGCACGTCGTTGTTGCCGGACTTGATGCCCTGCGCGTCCCAGATGAACTTGCGGCTCGAAGCGAACGCGAAGTCACGCACGTTCTTGGCCTTGAAGTGCCAGGTCTTGCTGGTGGTGGCGCGGCCCTTTTCGGCGGCTTCCGCCTCGGCCTGGGTCACGATCAGCACCGGCTTCTTGGCGGTGCGCGCCTGGCGCAGGCGCTCGCGCTGTGCGGCGCTGAGCACTTCGCCCGGGTTCTGCAGTTCGCCGGTCGAGGCCACGATGTGGTCGGACGGCACGGTGATCTGGACGTCGTAGTCGCCGAACTCCAGCGTGAATTCGCCGGCGCCCAGGAACTGCTTGTGCTGCCAGCCGTAGACGTCGTAGTAGGCCGCCATGCGCGGGAACCACAGGGCGATCTCGAACAGATCGTTCTTGTCGTCGAACTTCTCGTAGCCCGAACGGCCGCCGAGGATCTTCTGTTCGTTGATGTTGTAGTTCCAGTCGAGGCTGAACGACACCTTGGCGCCCGGACGCAGCGCCTGCGGCAGGTCGATGCGCATCATGGTGCCGTTGATGGTGTACTTCAGCGGACGGCCGCCGCTGTCGCGCACGTTGCGGACATTGAAGCCGCCTTCGAAGGCATTGCCTTCGAGGAGGGTGCGCAATGCGTCGAACTTCACGCCGTCGGTGCCGCGCGCCTGCCAGGCTTCGCGCGAAGGCAGGACGGCGGTGCGGCGGGCGGCCGAATCCGGCTTGTAGATGTTCTCATCCAGCTGCAGCCACAGGTACTTCAGCGTGTCAGGGGAATTGTTGTGGTACGTGATCGAGCCCGAGCCGCTGATGGCGCGCTTGTTCTCGTCGAGCGTGGCGCGCATCGTGTAGTCGGCGCGCTGCTGCCAGTAGGCGTGGCCCGGTGCGCCCGAGGCGGTGCGCACGGCGCCCGGCGTCGGCAGCAGCTCGTCGAGCTGGCGGAACTTGTCGTCGAAAGGAGGAGCGGCCAAAACCGAGGCGCTGAGGAACAGCGCGGCCAGTCCAATAGGCAGACGTATCATATTTCCCCTGGAATTTTAATTGGAATAGGAAAAAGTATTCTAGCTTTACCTATTTACAATTGCTCGGAGGATTTGTAAAAAAGCTGATACATAGTGCATATGTATGGCGTGCGCGAGACGCCGGCTCATGCTGCGCCCCCGCTCCAGGGCGCCAGCTGCAGGTCCAGCGCCCGCTCCAGCAGCCAGACCGCGGCCACCAGGGCGATCGCGGCCGAGCCGCCCAGCATGAGGACGCGCCGGTAGAACAGTCCCTTGCGCAGCCACCAGGCCAGCGGCAGGAACACCGCGACGATCGCCAGCTGGCCGATCTCGACGCCCACGTTGAAGCCGACCAGCGACAAGAGCAGCGCGCCCTGCGGCAAGCCCAGGTCGGCCAGCACGCTGGCGAAGCCGAAGCCGTGCAGCAGCCCGAAACCGAAGGCGAACAGCACCCGCCCGCGCTGGTACAAGGGGCGCAGGTTGTTCAGCGCCGCCACGATCACCGAGGCCGCGATCGCCGATTCCACCAGGCGCGAAGGCAGCGCCAGCACGCCGAGGGCGGCCAGGGTCAGGGTCAGCGAATGGGCCAGCGTAAACGCGCTCACCACCCGGACCACGTCGAGCACCGCGTCGCGCAAGCCCTCGCGCCCGATCCATTCGCGCTCGCGGTAGAGCAGCACCGCCGGCAGCAGCAGCGACAGCAGGAACAGGATGTGATCGAAGCCGATCCAGATATGCCAGACGCCCTGCCTGGCGTACTCGAGGAACTGGCGCAGGCTGTCGGCCTCGGCCAGGCGCAGTTGCGGATGCGGGTTGTCCGGACCGAGGATGGCGCTCGAGGTGGCGTTCCCGTGGCGCAGGGCGAGCAGGCCACGGTGCTGCGGGTCGAGCTCGGCCAGCAGCGTGTAGTGCAGCGCCAGCGTGTCGACCGGCGCCGCGCAGGAGGCGCGCAGCATCAGCACCGTGTAGGCGCCGTCGGTATGGCTGTCGACCAGCTGCTGGGTGACCTGCAGCGGGCAATCGCTGCCGCCGGAGGACAGCTTCAGGTGCGCCAGCGCATAGGCGGCGATTGCCCCGTGGCGCGCGCGCACCTCGTCCCAGGTCAGCGCGCCATCGCCATCGGCGTCGAGGCCGACCGCGAGTTCCAGGTCGCGCAGGGCGATGTCCCAGCGTCCGTCGATGCGGGCGCCGTCGACAGTCAGGTTCAGGTAGCTGTCGCTGGCCTTGTGGGCGTAAGCGGTGGGCGCCCACGTCAGGAAAGCCAGCGCAAACAGAGCGAGCAGGCGCCGCATCATGCCGCGCCTCCGCGCACGGCATTGGCGTCGAGGCTGCGGTCTTCGAGTTTGCTGTGGCGCAGCCAGTCGCGCACCAGGCGCGCGGCTTCGGCGTCGCCGCTGGCGCTCGCTGCGCGCGCGAGGATGCGCAGGTCGGCGGGTTCCTTCTGCACCGCCCAGTTGAGCTTTGCCAGGCGCACCGCTTCCGCCGGGTCGCCGGCCAGCGCCAGGGCGAAGCGCGCTTCCTCGCGCCGATGGACCGTGTCGCCGCGTCGGCGCGCCGCTTCGAAGCGTGCGCGCAGCGCCGCGCTCTGGCTCACCACCCCGGGCGAGCCGATGGCGGATTGGGCCAGCGCCTGGCGCAGCAGCAGGGCGTCGGCCTGGCTGCGGCCCTTGAGCAGGGGCAGGACCTCGCGCGCGCGGCCGCGCTCGAGCAGGAAGTCGGCGTAGGCGGCCAGCAGATAGCTGTCCTGCGGGTCGATCCGCAGGGCTTCCTTGAAATGGGTCTCGGCCTTGGCATGCTCGCCGAGGCGCTCGGCCATCTCGGCCAGCAAGGTAGCGGACCAGGCGCGCAGCGGCGCCGGCGCGTCGGCACGGGCCGCAAAGGTACGCGCCAGCCGCTCATAGCTGGCACGCCCCTGGCCGCTGACGCTGCCGACGGCCGCCAGGCAGGTCTGCAGCACCAGGTCCGGCGCACGTCCGAGCAGGCGCGCGCAGCTGCTGCGCGAGCCGGCATAGTCGCCGGTCACCAGCAGGATGGTGGCGCGGGTCAGCCAGCCCTGGGCATTGCCGGGATCGCGCCGCACGGTTTCGTCGAGATCGGCCAGGGCATCGGCGAAGGAGTGGGTGCTCTGGGCCAGCGTGGCGCGCAGCACCAGCACCTCGGCCGGGGCGCGTTCGCGCGGCAGCTTCCACCAGGGCGCCAGCGCAGCCTGGGCGTAGCCGAGGTAGCGCGGGTCGCCATCACGGCGCGCCTGCTCGATGCAGCGGCGCGCCAGCGCGGAGGCGCGCGCCAGGTCGCGCGGATTGGCGGCCAGTTCGGCACGCAGCTGGGCGAGTTCGCGCTGCACCGGGTCGAAGCGGGCGGGCAGGCGTTCCAGCACCTGGCCGCCGCTGGAAGGCAAATAGGGCGCTGCGGCGGCGCTGCAGGTCAGCAGCACCACCAGCAGCAGGGGGTGAAACTTGGGCATCATTGCAATGATCGTTCTCCAAAGCGGCGGGACGCGCAGGCGCGTCCCGCCATCCTGCCGCCTCAGGTGGACGGCAGCGGTTCCGGCTCGGTGTTTTCCGGCGTGGTCGGGGTGGCGCTGTCGATCGCGACCGGTTCGTCGTTATCGAATAGCGCGGCCACGCGCGAGGCGACCAGCATGAAGAACGAGTCGGCCTGGGCCGGCGGCGGATTGGTGCCGGTCGGCGGCGGCGGTTCAACCACGTGCGGGCGGTCGTTGCTGCCGCCGCAGGCCCCCAGCAGCAGGGCCAGCGACACCAGCAGCGCGCCGCTGCGCGTGCGGTGGATCATCGGTTTCATGGCGTTCTCCTTTACTGGTTACCCGGCAGCGGGGTGTTCAGGTAGGGGAAGGCCGGCTTGAAGGCCGCAGCGTTCTTGCGCACGCCGTCGGTCAGGGCCAGGCCGCCGGCCGGCGCGTCGGCCGGCTTGCAGCCGACGCCCAGCGCATCGTTGGCGCCGGTCAGCACGCACAGGGCGCCCATCGATACGCGCAGCGCGATGTCGACGATGTCGTCGGCCGGACGGCGGCCGTTCGGGAAGCCGGCGTTGTCGCCCGCCGCCACGCCCATCGGGTTCTGCGCCGCCAGCGCAGTCGGCGCCACGCTGGTGTTCAGGCGCAGCATCTCGGATGCGACCACGTTCTTCGGCTGGTTCACGCCAGGGATACCCTTCAGGAAGGCGGTAACCAGGTCGTTGCGCGGGAAGTTGGTGGGCGCCTTGGCGGACGGGAACAGGGTCTCGATCAGCGCCGGCAGGGTCGGGTTGGTGACGTAGGTGAGGAACTGCGCGTCGTCCTTCGGCTTGGAGGTGTTGAAGCGGTCCTTGTCGTCCATGCCGATGATGACTTCGTTCACCAGCGGCATGCCGAGGCGCGAGACCTGGGCCCAGGCGCCGCCTTCCTTGACGGCGTTGTTGATGCCGCTCGCCGGGGCCGGGTTGATCAGGCGGCCCTGGCGCATGCTGGCGGTGGCGTAGGCGCCGATGACCGGTTCGCCGCCCGCGGTGACGCAGGCAATCGGCAGTTCGAGCGCGATCGCACTGACGTTCTTGTTCTCGAGGTCGTTCTTGTTGCCGTTCACTTCGGCGCCGAGCGGGTTCAGGTTGACCAGGTCGAAGATCTTCCCGACGGCGATGTAGAAAGGCTCCTTGCGCTGGCCGACGAACACGCGGCCGGTACCGCAGCCAGGGATGTTCACATCATAGATGTGCTGGTTGGCATAGGTCTCGTAGCCGGTGGTGCTGCCGAAGGTCTTGTCGCCGATGTTGTCGACCGGCTTATCGAATTCGGTCGCGCCGCCGCTGGCCGCCGCAAGGCGGGTGCGGGTGCCGCTGCGGCGGTCGCCCTTGACCATGTCGATGGTGTAGGTTTCGCGCACGTTGAGCGAGGCCGGGTTGACGCCGCTGATGGTGTTCGAATTGATCAGCGGGATCAGGACCGGCTTGCCGCCCACGGTGAGGGCGGTGCGCTTCGAGGTGCTCTTGAAGCGGAACTGGAAGGAGATGTCTTCCTTGGCGTCGCCGTTGTTATCGACGTGGATTTCGTACAGGGCGTTGTTGTCGAACTGGTAGAAGTTCGGGCCGCCCTGCGGGTCCTGGAAGGGGATGAAGTTGGCGATCATGGTCACGTAGCCTTCGCGCCCCGGCGCGTAGCTGCGGAACAGGTAGAAGTCGGTGCCGTCGACCTTCGGGGCGTTGGTCAGGAACGGGGCTTCGCGGTGGCTCGAGGCCGCGGCGGGCAGCGCCAGCGCGGCCAGCGCTGCGCCCGACAGGAGGGCGGCGGCCCAGGGGTGATGCTTTCCAAATTGCATGACGTTCTCCTCTTGATGTTATTGGTCCCCTCCAGGGGATTCGGCGAGCTTGCTGGAGACACTAGGATCGTCGCGGCACGGCTACACAGGCATATACGCAGCCCGGGCCTTATCGGATTCAAAATATTTTTTGTCTTTCCTAAACGTAAATATGTTAAGTTTCTGACTCGGACGCAAAATCGTCAGTAACATTCGTCTTCGGGAAGGCAATCCTGTGCTGCAGTCGTCAAATTCGCTAAATCCATTACAGCTCAGTTCGTGGATCCGTGGCGCCGCGCAGAACGACGCGCGTGCCTTCCGCGAGCTGTACGAAGCCAGTTCGCCGCGCCTGTACGGCCTGGCGCTGCGCATCCTGCGCCGGCGCGAGCTGGCCGAGGAAGCCTTGCAGGAGAGTTTTGTATCGATCTGGCGCCATGCCGCCGACTACCAGGCCGGCATCGCGGCGCCCATGACCTGGATGACGACCATCGTCCGCAACAAGTCCTTCGACCTGCTGCGGCGCCTGCAGAGCGAGGTCGAGATCGACGGCGAGGACTTCGACGCGAGCGTACTGGCGAGCCTGAGCGATCCGGCCGCGAATCCCGCCGATGCCCTGGAGCTGAGCAGCCAGGCGAAGGCGCTGGCCAGCTGCATGTCGGCGCTCGAGGAAAAGCATCGGCACGTGGTGGGCCTGGCCTTCTTCCATGACCTGTCGCACAGCGACGTGGCGCACAAGCTGGCGCTGCCGGTGGGGACGGTGAAGACATGGATCCGGCGCAGCCTGGCGCGCCTTCAGGCCTGCCTGACGGGCGGTGGGAGGGCGCCATGAATTTGCGCGGCAAGGACATCCTGCGCGACCGGCTCGCGGCCGCCTATGTCATCGGCACCCTGCGCGGCCACGCGCGCCGCCGTTTCGAAGGCTACATGCACAACGATGCGGCGCTGCGCCGCACGGTCGCGGAATGGAACGAGCGCCTCGGCGCGATGGCGGAATTCGTGCCGCCGGTGGCGCCGCGCACGCAAGTCTGGCGCGGCATCGAAAGCCGCCTGGGCCTGCGCGGGAACGCGCCGGCCTGGCAGTTCTGGCGCCACGGGGCGCTCGGTTTCTGGCGCACCTTCGGCGCTGCCTCGAGCATGGTAGCGGCGCTGCTGCTGGTGACGGTGATGAAGGAACGCAGCGAGCCTGCGATCAGCGACATCGCCACCCTGACCGACGATCAGGCCCGCACCGGACTGCTGGTGCTGGCGGATCGCGAGCGCCAGCGTCTCAGCGTGCGCCTGGTGGAAACGCAGCCGCTCGCGCCGAACCAGGTGCTGCAGTTGTGGGCGGTATCGCGTGTAGGCAAGCCGCGCTCGCTGGGCGTGCTGGGTAGCGGGCGCGAACTGAGCTTGCCGCTGACGCGCCAGGCACTCGGCGGCGACGTAGCCTTGCTGGCGGTTAGTCTGGAGCCGGCCGGTGGTTCGCCGAATCCCGACGGCCCGAGCGGGCCGATCCTCTACAAGGGCGGCTGGGTCAGGGTGATGTAGCGCGGGGCGGCTCAGTCGAAGCCGCGCACCGGGAAGCCGGCACCGCGCTGGATCCAGTTGCGCGGCGAGTAGGCGGCGCGGCCATCGGTGGCATGCAGCGTGAACGCATGGCGCGACACCGGCGAGCGGTTCGGTGCGCTGTAGTGCGGCAGCAGGCCGTGAAAGCAGACCAGGGTGCCGGCCTTGGCTTCCAGCGGGACTGCCGTGCCATCAATCGGCCAGGGCGTCGCGTCCAGCTTTTCCATCATGATCTGGTCGCCATCGCGCAGGAAGCGCTCGCGCAGCGGGCCGCGATGGCCGCCGGGTTCGGCCCACAGGCAGCCGTTGTCGACGGTGGCGTCTTCCAGTGCGAACCAGAAGGTGGTCACGGTGATCGGGTCGCTGTCGAAGAAGGTCGCGTCCTGGTGCCAGCGCACCTCGCCGCCGATGCCCGGCTGCTTGAAGATGTACATCGACTGCCAGACTTGCGGCTGTTCCAGGCCGAGGTCGCGCGCCACGGCGGCCAGTTTCGGGTCGCGCGTGAAGGCCTCGAACACCGGGTCGAGGTCGTGCATCGCATGGCCGATCTTGTTGATCGACAGGGCCTTGGCCTGACGTAACTGGCCGTCCGCACCGAAAGCTTCCTCTTCGAAGAAGCAGCGCACCGTGTTGTCCGAGCCGAGGAACCAGGCGTCGCTCGCGCGTTCCTGGTCCTTGGTGGTGAAGATGGCGCGTGATTCGTTCGGGTCGAAGGCGTCGACGATTTCCTCGGCGCGCCGGCGCAGCGCGGCGATCTCGCTAGGGCTTTTGAAACCGGGCAGTAGGAGAAAGCCGTTGCGCCGGTACAGGTCACGTTGTTCGTTGCTGAGCATGGAATATTCTAGTCCGATATGACTGCTTGCGCGTCAGGCCCAGGCGGGAATATCAATCCGAACTGCCTGATCGCGGCGTCCATCTGGGCCATCGAAAATGGTTTCTGGACGAAGGCGTCGATGCACGGCTTCAGCCGTTCTTCGGGATAATACCCGCTTGCGACGATGACCTTGATCCCGGGTTGACGCAGTTTGGCTTCCCGTGCGATGACTGTCGCATCCGGATCATGGAAAGTGAGGCTGGCAATCAGGATATCGAACGCGACCCGTTCCATCGCGCTGAACATATCGTCCATGTCGTCGACACCACTGGCAATATAGCCCAGCGCATCGAGCATGTAGAGCAAGGTGAGGCGCGTTAATTCATCGCTTTCCGCGACGAGGACGAGAGGAGACATGGTGAGCCAGTGTGAGCGAGTCGATCGGGCTGGCTGCAGTCACCATGTCGGGAAACCCGGCAAGGTGATGTGTAGGAAGCGAATACGGCATTCTATCCCTGCCTTTACGCTAGTGCTCTATCCATATGGAAATATAGATATTCACCTGCACACTTCGTCTGATGAGGCGGGCATCAGGAATCCCGGCGCACCGGCCACCACTGCGCCACGCCCCACGCAAACTCCGGCAACACGAACAGCCACAGCACCGGCGCGCCGGTCACCGCCAGGCACCAGGCCATCCACAGCGAGAACAGGAAGCGTCCGGCGCCATCGAAGCGTCCCAGGCGCTGGGTTGGTTCGAGGATCCGGAGAACCGACCAGACCAGCACGATGCTGCCCATCAGGCAGGCGAACAGCAGGTGGAAGGGCGCGAAGGCGGGCAGCGCGGCGCCGCCCAGCAATGCGTTCAGCGACGAGATGTGTCCGTGGGCGAGGGCGAAGGTCCAGGGCGTGGCGAAGGCCGCGGTGACGACCAGGTCGTAAATGGCGCTGGCCTTGACGATGCGGCGGTTGGCGGCGGTAGAGAGCAGCATGATCGAACTCCTTGATGAAAGAAGCCCACATCCTCAACCCTGGAGTAAACTCCAGGGTCAAGCGCTTTTTGAAGGAATGAGCATGCAGATCGGAGAATTGGCGGCGGCCACCGGCTTGAGCCGCGATGCATTGCGCTTCTATGAGCAGCGCGGCCTGCTCACGGCGCGCCGGCGCGGCAATGGCTACCGCGACTATCCGCCGGAGGCGGTGGAGTGGCTGTGCTACCTGCGCACGGCCCAGTCGCTCGGGTTCACGCTGTCCGAGATCGAGGCGGGCATGCCCTTGTTGCAGGATCCGGCGACATCGGCCGGCGAACTGCGCGCCGCGCTGGAGCGCAAGCTGGCGGACATCGACGCCCGCATTGCCGGCCTGGCGCAACTGCGGGCAGGGCTGGCGCAGCGCCTGGCCGACCCGCTGGACGCCTGCCCGCTGCGGATGCCGGCGCTGGAACTCAGCGCTGCCGCGTAAAGGCGACGTCAAAGGCGCCGCTCTTCAGGCGGCCGCCCTTGTCGGCCATGTGCAGCTCCAGCTCGCGCGACAGCACGAACAGCGTGCGCGCCGATTCGGCGTAGAGCGGCTCCCACTGGTTGTCGCGCAGGGCGACCATGAGCTTGCCTTCGCGCTCGGCGATGTCGAAGGTGCCCAGGCCCTTGATCCCGTAGCGCCCGGCCAGCTTGGCGCGGGTGGCAGCCGGCAGCGAGATCGCCTTGCGCATCACGGTCTGGTAGGTCGGCCAGCGGTATTCGGCCGACACGGCGCGGATCAGTTCCTGCGCCAGCTCTGCGCCGGCGTCGCCGTTCGTCATGACGACCGCGCCTTCGCCGCGCTGGACATAGGCGTACAGCGAGTTCTGGTAGCCCATGTTGCTGCCGCCGTGGCCGAAGGCATGCTGTGGCGCCTTGCCGTCGATTTCCAGGCCGAGCGCGTAGTTGTTCATCACCGGGCGCAGCATCGTGCGCGTCATGGTCGGCGACAGCACGGCGTCACCGCCGGCCGCGGCGCGCTGCACCGCGAGCGCGAATTTCGCCAGATCGGTCGGCGTCGTCCACATCCCCGCCGCCGCCAGTTCCGGATAGGTGTACGGTCCGCCCGGGTAGGCCGCGCCTTTCGCGTTATGCGGCAAGGCGGCGCGCGCCAGCAGGGCGCTGGGCAGCGGCTGGGCGAAGGTACTGTCGCTCATGCCGAGCGGCTTGAGCACCGTGTCGTCCATCAGCGCGTCGAAGGGACGGCCTGCGCGGTCGATCATGGCCTGCTGCACGATGCTGTAGCCGCCGCCCGAATACTTCCAGGCGTCGCCCGGCATGCCCTCGATGCGTACCGGCCCTGTGTTGGCGGGCGCGGCGCCGTCCAGCACCTGCACCAGCGTCGGCACCTGCGCGCCGGCCGCATACCCCGGGAAGCCCGAGACCGTGGTGGCGGCAGTATGGGAGAGCAGCTGGCGCAGGCTGACCGGGCGCTTGTCCGGACCCGGCGGCAGCTTCCAGCTGGTGAGTACGGTGTTGATGTCGGCGTCGAGGTCGAGCTGGCCGGCTTCGACCATCTTCAGGGCGCCCATCGCGGTGACGGGTTTGCTGATCGAGGCGGCCTGGAACAGGGTCTGCGGCGTCACAGGGGCGCCGTTCGCGTGGGTCACGCCATAGCCCTTGGCCCAGGCGACTTTGCCGCCGCGGATGACGGCAATGCTCACGCCGGGCACGTTCAGCCTTTGCATCTCGCCGGCCAGCGTGCGCGTGTCGAGTTTGGCGCCCTGGATCGCCACCGCCGGGCGCAGCCCGCGCTCGATACGCGCGATCGCGTCCCCGTCCTGCGCCTGGGCAGGGATGCAGGCCAATACGAAGCTACCCAATGCGCATGCCGTGACTGCGCGCCTTGCAAACACTGCGTCCATCCTGTCTCCCGTCTGCGTTGTCGTGTTACCTCATCGGTAAGCAGTATCGGGAAATGGAACAGTCAGCGCAAGTGCAAAGTCAGGCCACGGTTGCGACATCCATGGTGAAGGTGAACGAGGTCGAGCCGGCGCTCGAGCCGATTTCGATCGCGCCGCCGTGGCCGCGCGCGATCTGGTCGACGATGTACAGGCCGAGCCCGAGGCCTTCGCTGCCGGCACGCGAAGCGGCGCGCCAGTAGGGTTTCAGGAGCTGGTCGATGACGGCGGGGCTCAGGTCCGGCCCGCCGTTGGTGACGCGCAGCGTGAAACGGCCTTCGCGCACATGGGCCACCACGAAGACCGGATGGTGTTCGCTGCCGTGCACAAGGGCGTTCTTGAGCAGGTTCGAGAGCAGCTGCGCCAGCCGCTCGGGGTCGCAGTGCAGCGACAGGCCGGGCTGGATCGCGGTGTCGATCACGCGCTCCGGATACAGGCCCGACAGCTCGTCCACCACGTCATAGAGGCGCAGGTCGGCGCCCTTCACTGGCCGCAGGTCGAGCGCGATGCCGCCGCCCATGCGGCCACGCGTGAAGTCGACCACGTCCTCGACCAGGGCCGCCATGCGCCGGGTGCTGCGGCGGATGCGTTCGACCACCTGGCGGGTGGACGGGTCCTGGTGTTTCAGCAGCAGGATCTCGCTGGCCGACAGCACCGAGCCGAGCGGGGTGCGCAGGTCGTGCCCGAGCACGGCGATGAACTGTTCACGCAGCTCGGCGGTCTCGCGTTCGTCGAGCAGCGCGGCGCGCGCTTCGCCCAGCGAGTGCTCGCTCTCGAGCTGCTTGGCGATCAGCTCCGTGAACAGCTGCAGCGTCGACACCGTGACGGTATCGGTCAGGCGCGCCGGTTCCGGATCGAGTCCGCACAGGGTGCCGAAGTACTGGCCATCCGGGCGGAACACGGGAATCGAAAAGTAGCTCTGGAAGCCGTAGATGCGCGGCGTATGGTGGTCGCGATAGCGCTCGCTTTCGCTCACGTGGTCGATGATCACGGCGGCGCCGGTATCGCGCACTTCTTCGCACAGGGTCGTGGTGACGTCGAGCGGGTCGCCCGGCTTGAGGCCGAATTCGAGTTTGTCGAGGACCGCGCAGGCGGTCCACGAATCCGGGGTGACGTGGGCGATGCACACGAAGCGCAGGCCGGTCATGGCGGCGACGGTTTCCAGGATTTTCGGCACGGCGCCGATGGACTGGATCTCGTCGACGCAGGAAAGTACGTTACCTGCCATAGAACGGCCTACGAAATGGTTACAAACGAACCATGGTAGCACTTGTGACCTGATAGAAAGTTACTTGTTACAAATCCATCCGCCGTCCGCGTAAACACGTTCCTCGCCGAGATACACGGCATCGGTCACCGCGAACACGTCGATGTGGTAGCGCGCGTCCTTGCGCTTGAAGCCGGGTTTTGGGTACACGCCGTGCTTGGCGCCGAGCGACAGGTGGATGCCGCACATGCGCTCGTAGGTGCCGATGTCGTCGACGCGGCGCTCGCGCGTGAAGGCGCGGTTCAGGCCGAAGCCCAGCTCGCGCACCCAGACCTCGCCCTCGTCGGCGGTGATGTTGTCCAGCACCTGCTGGAAGGCGGGGGTGGCGTTCTCCGTGCCCACCACGCGCCCGCGCTCGATGACCAGGGTCACCGGCACGTCGGGGCGGTTGGAGCGGTAACTGGTGTCGCCGAAGACGTGCACCTGCACCCGGCCGTGCACCGCTTCCAGGTCGAGCGCCTCGGTGAACACTTCGCCGATCGGGAACTGGCCACCGACGTTGTGCATCTCGCTGTAATCGCCCACGTTCAGCTTGGCCGGCTCGAGCGGCGAACTGAAATACAGCGTCTCTCCGCCGCCCTCCACACGCGCATGCGGCGCCACGTCGATGCGCGCTTTCAGGGCGCGGCCGGTGCCGCGGAAGTAGGCAGGGTCGTAGGCCAGCGATTCGATGTAGTGCTCGGATTGCGGGCCCGGCATGCGCGACAGGTGCACGTGCTCGATCACCTTCAGCCCCAGCTTGAACAGCTCCACGCGGATGCGAAAGCCATCGAGGCGGAAGTTGGTCGACTGCACCAGCACCACCAGGTCCTTCGCCCCCATGGCGCGGAAGGCCGCCAGCACGTCTTCCGGCGTGGCGCCGTCGAATTCGATGAACCGGGCGTCCGGCAGGTTGCGGCGGTAAGCCTCGGTCAGCGCGCGCGCCAGGGGTGTGCGTTCGTCGTAGACCACCAGCGCCCGCTGCGCCGGCCCGTGCTCGACGGCGATCGCCAGGATGTCTCCCAGGTGTGCGCTGGCGGCGTCGACGGCGTGTGCGGGGAGCGCCTCTTGCGGGGGCAGGTCGGGCGAAGCTGGGGTATGCATGTTCGGCGGAAATGAAGGGAAAATCGCCGCCATTATACGTATGTTTGCCAAAAGTTCCGTGCATGGACCCGCAAATGGCTCATCTATTGATCCTCCGGGTGTCAGGGCGCGCTACCCCGTGTACGGAGCGCCGCGCGGCAGTGGCCGGCGCTATGATTTGAGCAACAACAACACGGTCTCGACTAGGTTTCGATCAATTATTTTAGGGCACAGGGCAAGGGATGACATACCGATGGGAAACGCCTGCCAGTGTCTGGCAGGAAGACGAGCGTAGCGGACAGTTCGAGCTGCTGGCCAGCGAAGGGCTGGGCCGCATCGACTGGCAGGCCCATGCGCCCGGCCGCTTGCCCGACGTCGCTCGGCTGCTCGGCGCCTCGCTGCCCACGAGCTGCGGCTGCGCCCCCATCTATCCCGAAGGTTTCGCTTTTTGCCCGAACTGCGGCAAGCCGCTGCAGCGCCTTCCCGGCACGCCCTCGCGCCAGCCCGGCTGGTGGGGGGCGGGCGGCGACGCCATGCTGCCGCGCCACGTACCGCATGGCCTGCCGGTGAGCTCGCTGCCGCTGGGCGACAGTCTGGAAGAACGCCCGGCCGCGCCACACCTCGGCCGCTGCGACCTGAGCATGCCGGTGCCGCCCAATTCGCATTGCGTGTTCGCCGCCGCCCATTACGGCTTTCCGGAGCAGCGCCTGCTGGCGCTGGCGCATACCCGCGGCGTGCTGCAGTACTGGGACCCGGTGGGCGGCCTGTGGCACGTGATGGCGCCCGACGAAGGCGCGGCCGGCCTGGCCTTCACCACGTCAAGCTACGCCTGGCTGCCGGTGCTGGAACCGCGCCGCGGTGAAGTGGCCATCGTGCCCACCAATGGCGGCCTGCAGCGCCTGTGGATCAATCCCGTCAGCGAGAGCTACCGCACCGAGCCGCTGCTGCAGGCGCCGCTGGTGGCCGCGCCCGGCGTCATGCGCCGCCACGTCGCCTGCCTGATCGCGCCGGAGGGCGCGGTGCGCCTGTGGGGGGCGCGCGTCGACATCGACGCCGTCGAAGAATATGCCTGCCCGGATGTGCCGGCTTCCGGCTGGTCGCGCCCGATCGGCTACGACGGCCGCCTGTTCTGGCTGCACGCCCAGGGCCAGCTGGCCTGGCGCCCGGGCGAGGCGCCGCAATTCACGCCCTGGCCGCCGGACTGGCAGCCGCGCCTGGAATTCGGCGGCCCGACCCAGAGCCGCGATGGGCGCCTGTGGCACATCGGCCATGACGGCCAAGGCTATTCCTTCCTCGAACTGGGCAGCGAGCGGCCCGAGACCATGCCGATCGACGGCGCGCGCCTGGGCTTCGCCAACTTCCTGTTCCGGCGCGGCCACCCAGTGGTCGATGAGCCCTGGTCGGGAGAACACGTGGAAGACCTGAACCAGGACGACACCCTGGTGCTGCCGCTGCTGCGCGCATTCAACAACAACCGCAGCCAGCCGAGCGGGCTGGTGCTGCGCATGCACAAGTTCACCGGGCGCGCCGAGGATGCGCTGGAAAACCGCGTGATCGCGCGCACCACGGTCGAATGGATCGGCCGCCGCAACGTCATCCTCGATGAAGCCGTGCGCCTGGCGCGGCCGCTCGAGTGCGTGCCCTTCGTCTACGACGGCTGCCTGTGGCTGCACCATCCGGACTGGAACGCGATGCGCGGCTGGCGCCTGGAAGAGCAGGCATGAGGGCGCTTGTCCGGCACGTCCTCGCCCTTCTGGCGCTGCTGCTTCTCGCGGCCAGCGCCGGTGCGACGCCGCACGTCTTCCTGGTGCAGAACTCGGGCTGGATGGAGCCCTTCTACAGCGACCCCAAGTCGCAGTTCAAGCCGCTGGTCGGCGCGCTGGCCGGGGCCGTGGTGCAGCCCGGCGACGCGCTGGTGCTGGCAAGCTTCAACCAGTCGCTCCCTGGCGCACCGTCACCGAAAGCGCTGCTGTCGCTCAAGGCCGACGGCAAGACCGTGCGCGGCCGCGTCAACGAGGCGCTGGCGAACCTGGACACGGCGCGCAAACCCGGCAGCGCTGCGCTGGCCGACACCGACCTGGGGGAGGCGGTGCAGGCGGCCATCTCCACGGCGCTGGGCGGCAAGGCGGGCATCGTCTGGCTGCTCACCAACAACCGCAACAGTCCCAACAACGACCAGGCCACGGCGGCGCGCAACCGCGAGTTCTATGAACTGATCCACCGCGGCGCGGCGATCGACAAGGTGGTGGCCTTCCCGCTGCGCATGCCCGTGCAGGGCAGGCATTACCAGGCGAATGGCCTGATGGTGTACGCGTTCGCGGTCGGCAAGGAAGGCAGCCGCGCACTGGACAGCCTGCTGGCCTCCCGCCGCATCGCCAGCGTCATCACCGAGCAGCCGGCGCGCCTGAAGCCGCTCGACCGCGACACCGTGCGCCTGGTCCCGGCCCAGGTCGAAGATGCGCCCGGCGTGGCTTTCTCGCAGGCCCCTGGCGGCGGCCTGCGCGCCGACGTCGATCCCGATGCGCGCACCCCGCACGCCCGCATCCGCTGGAACCTGGAAAACACAATGTACCCCTACACCATCGTCTCGGCCACGCTGGGCGCGCGTTCGCTGCTGGCCGGGGAAGACCGCAAGATCGAGCTGGCCAGCACCCGCGTGAACGGCCTGGCGCCGGGCAAGCCGCAGCCGCTCGGCTCGACGATGCAGCTGCCGGTGGCGCAGCTGCCGGACAAATGGTCAATGGCGGCGCTCAAGTCGGCCGGCTCCGCCTATGTGCTGCCGGGACGGATCGAGCTGCACCTGGCGAACCAGCAGCTGGCGCTGTCGCAGGCCTTCCGCCAGCGCATGGCCGAGCTGTTCCCGGGCGACCCGCTGCCCGACATCTTCACGCCGCCGCCTTCCATCCAGGCGTCGAACGCGGTGCTGCCGATCGAGGTGCGGGTGCATTACGGCATGGGACCGCTGGCGGCCCTGGGTGGCATCGTGGCAAGCCTGCTCGCCGCAGGCGCTGCCGCTGCCTGGGCCTACGGTCGGCCACGCGTGGCCCAGGTGACGGTCGAGGATGAACTGCGCACCATGCGCGCGCGGCCCGGCACCACCCAGCCGATCTACGACAAGGCCGGCACCCAGGTGGCGGTCTTGAGAACCACCCTGTTCGGCCACCAGCTGACCGACCTGCGCGAAGGTGCGCAGGTGCGCTTAGGACGTTAACAATAAAAAGGAAAGGAAACCCCCATGCAAGGCACCCAGAAACCATCCGCACCGTCGCCCAGCGATCCCGGCTTCAAGCTGCCGGAAGAATCGGCCTCGCCCCAGGACTCGCTGCCCCAGACCCAGCCGGAGACCGCGGGCCGTCCGGTCGAGGTGGTGCCGGGCAGCGCACAAGCGCCCGTGCCGGCCACCGACACCTCGACGCGCGACCTGGCGATCGGCGCGGTGGTCTTCATCGTGCTGCTGGTGGTGTACTTCTTCGTGCGCAACGCCTACGTGCACCACCTGGTGGTGCGGCGCGTGGCGCCTTCCTCGGCGGGCAGCGCCGGCTGGCTGCTGTTTGTCGGCCTGGGCTTCCTGTCGGCGGCTGCGGTGCTGGCCATTATCAATGCGAGTAAATTCCTGACCTTTGCCGTGACCGGGCCGCTGGTGGCGGTGGGGCTGGTGGCGCTGGTGGCGGCGCTGTTCATCGGCCGCAGGTAATCGAGAAAAGAGAACGATATGGCAGATTTCCCCAACCCCGCGGCCCTGAACGCCAAAGCGGAATTAAAAGTCGACCTGCGCCCGACGCTGTTCATCGGCGCCGGCGGCACCGGCATGGAAGTGATGATGCGCATCCGCCGCCGCATCCTGTCGGCGGTCTGGAACCGGCACCACCCGACCCGCGTGGAGTCGATCGGCGACTTCCCGGTGGCGCGCTTCCTGCACTTCGACCTCGACAACAATGCCGTCATCGACGAGGGCAAGTCGCAGCGCACCGACCCCTGGTATGAACTGGTGAAGCTGAGCGACGAGGAGCGCCTGGTCGAGACGCTCGACCTGCCGCAGTACCACGAGTCCGACGACAGCCTGGCGCGCTTCCCGCTGATCGAAAGCTGGATGCCGCTGCGTCCCAAGAAGCTGCGCTCGCTCGGCATCGACCCGTCGAAAGGGGCGGGCCAGATCCGCGCACTGGCGCGGCTGTATTTGTTTGACAAGTATCCCAAGCTGAGGGGACGCATCAAGGGCGCATTGAATTTCCTGAGCAGTAATGCCGGCATCGAGCGCAAGGAGAACTACCAGCGCCTCGGCCTGCAGGTCGACACCTCGAAGTTCCGCATCGTCGTCATCGCCTCCTGCGCGGGCGGCACCGGCGCCGGCAGCGTGCTGGACCTGGGCTGGCTGTCGAAAGCGATCGCGCGCCAGGAAGTCTCGGACAGCCAGGTCGACCTGGTGCTCCTGATGCCGGGCGGCTTCGCCAAGGCCAATAAGGAGCGTACTGAGGCGAACGCCTACGCCACCCTGATGGAACTGGAGACGGCGATGCGCGACATGAACGCGCAGGTCCACTGGATGGACCCGGACAGCATCACCGGCCGCGGCGCGCCCTTCGACGACGTCTATTTCGTCGACACCGCGAACCTCGCCAACAAGGCCACGCTCGACGTCAAGGACGTCTACCAGATGGTGGCCGACACCCTGTTCGAAGACTTCGCTTCGGCCGACTTCGCCAACCGTAAGCGCTCGGTGGCGGTCAACCAGCAGCAGCACAAGCTGGGACCCTACAACCCGCGCGTGCCGGAGCAGCGCTTCGGCGACATGCGCCTGTCCTACTCGAAGGTCTACTCCGCCTTCGGCCAGGCCGTGCTCGACACCCAGCAAAGCCTGCGCGACGACATCCGCGCCTACGAACTGGCCGGGCTGATGGTGAAGGCCTTCTTCGGCCTAGTGAGCACCGACGGCACCGTGGCAAGGCGGGCAGGGGACCAGGAACGCGACAGCTTCATGCGCGATCAGATGGAAATGGCCGAGCGTCCCTTCGACACCTTCCCGGACTTTCGCAAGGGGACGGTGGACGTCACGCCCTTCCCGGAATATGCGCTGACGAATACCCTGCTGCTCGACAAGGACGGCCGCTCGCTGCTCGAACGGGTTGAGAGCAAGGTGCAGCTCGAGGTCGACCGCATCATGGCTTCCTACGACATCAAGCAATGGCGCGAGAAGGTGGCCGAGCTGCTGCCGCAGCTGGAGCGCGACGCCATCCGCGAGGCCGGCGCCACCGCCGAGACCAGCGAGGACCGCATCAAGCGCCACACGGGCGAGCTGACGGGACGCCTGAAAACGCGCGTGCGCGACCGCCTGTATGCGCTGCTGGACGACCGCAAGCAGGGCGGGCTGGAATTCGTGCTGTCGCTGCTGGAACAGGTCAAGGCGCGCCTGTCCCAGCGCGACCTCGGCAACGCCGAGCGCAATGGCCGCCGCTACCGCGACATCCGCGACGCCCTGCGCACGCGCCAGGTGGAAGAGTCGCTGAACAATCTGTCGCAGGCCGCCGGCCGCCTGTTCGGCAAGGAACCGCAGGCACGCGAGGTGATGAACCACCTCAAGCGCGACATCGCCGACTACCTGCGCTTCCACCTGCTGGCGGTGGCCGCCAACCAGTCGATCGAGGTGATGCGCAATATGTCGGCCTGGCTGGGCGAACCGCAAGCAACCGATGAACATGGCAACGCCCAGTGGAGCGGCGTCGCCGGCGAATTCCAGGAGGGCCGGCGCCAGGTCCAGGCCATGCTGCTGGCGGCCGACCAGCGCATTAGCCAGCTGCGCGCCGACGCGCGCCAGGAGCACGCCACCTACATCAAGATCGCCAGCGACGTGCTGCCGCCGCCCGTGCGCCTCACCGGCGACGTCAGCGCCTGGAGCGAGGAAGTGCTGCTCGAATTCGGCGGCTCGGCGCGCCTGTTCCCGCAGTTGGGCGACGAGCGCCTGCGCGCCGACCTGCTGCTGAAACTGTTCCGCCGCGCCCAGCTGCAACTGTCGAACCAGGAGCTGGAGCAGCCCGAACCCGTCGATCCGCTGCTGGAGCGCTTGTCGAGCATGACGCCGCAGGAGCGCCAGCGCGTGTTCGCCGAATGGATCCGCAGCGCCATGCCCTGGGTGAACGCGCGCTTCTCGGCCGAGTTCACGCCGAACGCCGACCAGTTCAAGTGCTTCATCGGCGTGGGCGACGTCGGCGCCTGGGGCAAGATGGAGGCCGAACTGCGCGCCGCGGTGCCGACCGGGTACTTCCACGGTGACCTGATCTCGATCGTCAACACCGGCATCGCCGGCAAGGCGGTGTGCTACATCGAGCTGTCCGGCTACCCGATGACGGTGCTGCGGGGCCTGCCGACCTGGCGCGCCTCGTACCAGATCGAGAACCCGAAAATCCCGACCCACCTGCATTTCGACGCCACGCGCTTCCGCCATCCGCTCTCGCCTTCGATGGATGAGCTGAACCGCCTGGCCGACGACTACGAATGGTTCCTGCAGGCGATCGCGCTCGGCGTCATCCGGCGCAAGGCCGACCTGGGCGACCGCGAGGCCAGCTTCCAGCCGCGCGGCCAGTACCTGTTCGAGGTCGAGCCGGGATCGGGCGAGTGGCTCCAGATCGGCAACGAGTACGCGATCCGGTCCAACGGCCTGCCGCCGTACTACCGCGACGGTGTCATTGGCGCGGTACGACACCGCCTGGCGAACGTGGGCCCGCACCAGCTGGTGCTGCTGGCGGCTCTGATGCGCCACTACCAGCTGCGCGTGTACGAGCCGCGCCTGGAGGTCGACGAGACCGGCGCCCAGCTGCCGTCGCCCTCGCTGCCGAACATCACGGCGCGGCGCCTGTACGACCAGTGGATCCGGCGCGCCGCGGCGCTCGACCCGACCCTGTCGCCAAGCCAGATCGAGACCGCCCTGGCCGGCATCGGGCAGTGGACCGACACCGTGCCGGATTCGGCCAGCGACGCCTACAGCTGGGAGGTCGAGCGGCCGGTGGACAAGCGCGTGATCCTGCCGCAGTACCTGCACAGCGACGAGGCGGCGGCGGCGCTGCTGCAGCGCCGTCCCGCGGCCGTGGTGGAACTGGGCAAGGCGCCGGCAGCGCAGGAAGGGCCGCGCTACAAGCTGTTCGTGCAGGGCGCCCAGCGCGGCCCCTACACGATCGACGAGATCGCGCGCCAGGCTGCGCGCGGCGAGATCGACGGTTCGACGCGCGCCTGGAACATGGCCTGGAACCCGAAGCTGGACAAGTGGAGCACGGTCGGCGCGCTGCCTGAACTGGCGGCGCTGCTGGGCGATGCGATTCCCGATCCGGACGACGCCGGCAGCAGCGCGTCCGACGGCATCCCGGATCCCGAATGAAGGACGGCATGGTGCAAGACGACGCGGTCTACCGCTGCATCGGCCCGCACTGCGGGCGCCTGATGCCGAGGCGGGTGAACTTCTGCCCCTGGTGCGGCACGGCCCAGGCGGCGCAGCCCGTGACGCCGCCGGTTCCGCCGATGCTGGCGAAGCCGCCGGTGGAAGCGGCGCGCGTCGCGCCACCGCCGGTGCCGCTGCCCGTACCGGTGCAGGCAGCAGCGGCGCCACCGCCGACGCTTGCACCGTCGCCGCCTCCGCCCGTCCCGCCGCAACCGCCGCAGTCGCAGCAGCCCGGGCGCGGTATCCCGCCGCCACCCGGTGTCGGCCGCGGCGCACCTAACGCCTCGCCGGCGCCGCCGCCCCAGCGGGCGCCGGTCAAGCTGCGCTGGTGGATCATGGGGCTGGCGGCCCTATGGCTGATCTGGATGACCGTGCGGCCCGAGGGCACGCGCATCGAACGGCGCATGGACCGCGCGGTGGCGCTGGCCGTCGAATGCACGGCGAGGGAAGCGCAGGACGAACTCATCGCCCTGCGCGGCACCCGCGCCACGCCCGAGCAGCTGCGCCAGGTGCAGCAGTCGCTGAACAAGGCGGCGGCCGACTGCACCCGCGCCGAGCAGCGCGCCAGGGCCTGGCGCGACACCGGCGCTGCCGTCCAGAAACTGCGCCGCGCGCACACCTACGACAAGGCGCTGGCGCGGCTGGCCGTGTTCACCAAGCGCTGGGGCGATGACGACGAAACCCGCAAGCTCGAGCTGGAGATTCGGGACGAGCGCGACCATCCGCTGGCCGACCCGGGGCGCGGCGAGTGAACGTCAACAGTCAGCCGTGTTTTTTGACGCAGGTGTATGCTTTACGGCAAGCAGGCTTCAGGAGGCAGACATGAAAACGAGCATGTTGGGCACGCTGTTGCTGCTTGCCGCGCTGGCAGGCTGCAGCCGTGATGAAAATGCGATGGGACCGGCGCAGCGCGCCGGCAAGGCACTGGACAATGCCGGCGCCAAGGTGACCAACCAGCTCGACAAGGAGCTGGCCAAGGCCGACCGCGCCGCCGACGAGGCGCGCGAGAAGATCAAGGACGCGACCAAGGATGCCAAGGGCGGCCTGAAGCGGGCGACCGAGGAAGTCGGCAAGAAGGTGGAGGACGCCGGCGAGAAGATCCAGAAAGCGGCTGATTAACAGTTGACCGCGTGGGCGAGGAACCCGCCCACCCTACATTACGCGCTGGCGCGCATCTCCGGCTGGTGTCCCATCACCACCGACAGCTTGACCTGTCCCGCGCGCCACGCGCCTTCGAGGTTCTGCTCGATCTCCTCCATGCACACCTGCTGCGGGTCGCCGAAGCCCTGTACGCCATAGGCGCGGTTGCGGCCGTGGGCCTTGGCCAGGTACAGCGCCATGTCCACCAGGTTGACCGCGCGTTCCCACGGCAGCACCAGAGCGCCGCAGGCGAGCGGGAAGGGCGCGAAGCCGATCGACACGTTCACCATCAGGCTGTGGCCGCCGTGCGCGATGCGCACCGCCGAGATGCCGTTCAGAATGCGCTGCGCCACGTCGTCCAGGTCCTTGCGCGGAATGCTCGGCAGGAAGGCCAGGAATTCCTCGCCGCCCCAGCGCACGATCATGTCGGTCTCGCGCAGGATCTCGCGCAGGCTGGCGGAGATGGCGGTCAGCACCGCGTCGCCGGCCGCGTGGCCCCAGGTGTCGTTGATGTGCTTGAAATGATCGACGTCCAGCAGGAAGAGCGCGCCACACTGGCCGTCGGCCTCGGGCAGCTCCGGCTGCGGCGTGGTGCGCATGTATTCCAGGAAGTGGCGGCGGTTGTACAAGCCCGTCAGCGGGTCGCGCACGCTCTGCTGCTTGAGTTCCTTGTTCTTTTCGTAGAGCTTGGCGTTGGCCTGGCGCACCTTGCGGTACAGGAGGCCGACCACGATCGAGGCCAGCCCGAACACGGCCGCCAGCAGCCACCAGACGCGCTGCTCCAGGCGATTGACTTCGTTCTCGCTGCGCAGCAGCTCGATCTGGCGCTGCTTCTTTTCGGTCTCGTACTTTTCCTGCAGGTCGAGCATGGCGCGCTGGCGGCGCTTTTCGAACAGCTCGTTCGAGATCCTGCGCTCGCGGTGGTAGGCGCGCAGCGCGCCGGGCAGGTCGCCCGCGCGTTCCAGCGCCTGGCCGTATTCCACCAGCACGGCCTGCAGCTGCGGCTGGTCGCCCAGGTTCTCATAGGCCGACATGCCGGCTTCGATATGGCGCTTGCCGTCGGCCAGGCGCCCGGTGGCCAGGTAGGCCTGTCCCAGGTTCAGGCGCGCGGTCGCTTCCAGTCCGGCGTCGTTCAGGGCGCGCGCCGCCGTGATGGTCTGCTCGGCGTAGGACGCGGCGTTGCGGTAGTCGCGCAGCTTCAGGTAGCAGTCGGACAGGTTCACCAGCGAATAGGCCGCCAGCGAATCGGCGCCGATCCGGCGTTCGATCGCCAGGCTTTCCTGTAGCGCCTTCAGGCCGCGGGCGTACTGGCCGGTGGCGGCCGCCAGGGTGTATTCGGTCCGCTTGAGCGTTGCCGTGCGGCCCGGGGAATTCGTCTTGCGCGCCGCCTCGACGGCTTCGGCCAGGGTCTCGAAGCCCTTGTCGAATTCGCGCATGTGCTCGTACAGCCCGGCCAGGGCGTTGAGCGACATGACGAGATGGGTCGGGTCGCCATGTGCGCGGGACAGGGCCACCGCCGCCTGCAGGCGCTCGAGCGCCTTCGGGAAGTTGCCTTCTTCGGTGTACGAGTCACCCGAGGAAATCGTGGCGCGGACTTTCAGCTCGATGTTGTCGGTGGCCGCGGACAGCCGTTCGGCTTCCCAGATGAGGCGGTGGGATTCCGCCAGTTCGGAACGGCGGTAGGCCATGTAGGCCTTGCGCAGCATGCCCTTGGCCAGTGCCACCTTGTTGTCGTGCTTGTGGCCGAGGGCCACCAGCTCGTCGGCCACGGCGGTGGCTTCTGCCAGCTTGCCGACGCCGTCATAGCCGTTCGACAGCTGGTTGAGGAATTCGATGCGCTCGGGCAGCGGGGCGGCGCGGCCTTCCTGCTCGATCGCGAGCAGCATCGGCAGGGCGCGCTCAGGGACGTACTTGTTGAGTTCCCGGATTTCCGCCAGGCGCTGCGCCAGCGGTGCGGCGTCGCCTGCTGCCGCAGCGGCCGCCGCAATGCACAGCGCCGCGGCGAGCGCCGCGGGACGAGCACGCAATAGCTTGCGAAGCAGGGGAGAAGGCATGAAAGGTCTCGGAGCGCAGGCGGAGCGACATCTGGTTTTTATCAATTCATTATATTCCTGTTGCAAAGTGGAAATTTCGATTTCTCTTCAATTGTCACCAAAATGACACATTGTGGAGGCAAACCAAGGCGTCTTCTCATTTGACGCTCAGCCCACGATTTTGACCGCCTGTCGCAAATGGCTGGAATAGGCGCCGACGCTTTCCCTATAGTCGAGCCAACAACAATGCAAAGGGGATGACATGCTCGAGCTGCGCGGGGTGACGAAACAATTCGGCAAGGACCTGAAGGCCGTGGATGGGGTGACGCTGTCGCTGGACCAGGGCGTGGTCGGCCTGATCGGCCACAACGGCGCCGGCAAGTCCACCCTGATGGGCATGATCGCCACGCTGGCGCGCCCCAGCGCCGGCCAGATCCTGTTCGACGGCGCCGACATCGTGCGCACGCCGGATGCGATCCGGCGCCGCCTCGGCTACTTGCCGCAGGACTTCGGCGTCTACCCGAACCTGAGCGCCTTCGAGTTCATGCAGTACTTCGCCGCCCTCAAGGGCGTGCGCGACACGGCCCGCGTCCGCCGCCTGCTGGCGCTGGTGAACCTGCACGATCAGGCGCACCGGCCCGCCGCTTCCTTCTCGGGCGGGATGAAGCGCCGCCTCGGCATCGCCCAGGCGCTGCTGAACGACCCCGACATCCTGGTGGTCGATGAACCCACCGCCGGCCTGGACCCCGAGGAGCGCCTGCGCTTTCGCAACCTGCTGGCCGAACTGGGCCTGGGCAAGCTGGTTATCCTGTCGACCCATATCGTGTCGGACGTCGAAAGCATCGCGACCGAGCTGGCGATCATGCGCTCCGGGCGCCTGGTGGCGCACGAGACGCCGGATGCGATCCTGCGCCGCGCCCGTGGCCAGCTCTGGACCGTCAGCGTGCAGGAAGCCGATTACGCAGCGCTGCGCGAGCGCGTGCACGTGCTGCAGGCCCAGCGCCAGGACGGCCGCATGCAGCTGCGTATCGCGCATCCCGAACTGCCCTGCCAGGGCGCGCGCGAGGCCGAGCCGAGCCTGGAAGAAGCCCTGATGGCGCAGCGCTACGCGCAGCAGGAGCAGGCCGCATGAGCGCGCAGCTTCTTACCACGCTGGCGGCCAACGAAGTGCGGCTGCGCCTGCGCCGCCTGTCCACCATGGTGGCGGTGCTGGCCGTGGTCGCCGTCACCTGGGCCATGATCAGCGATCCGGTATCCGGTAGGGCGCTGCTGATGGTGGAGAAGGCGCGGGTGCTGTACACCAGCTCCGCGCTGGCGCTCGGCAGCGCCACCATCGCCGGGATGCTATTCTCGCTGGCGGGCTTCTACCTGGCGCGCGGCCGTACCGGCGAAGACCTGAGGAGCGGGATCGGCGGCGTGGTCGGCGCTACCCCGGCGGGAAACCTGCTGCTGGTGGCCAGCCGCTGGCTCGGGGCCGTCGGCTACCTCCTGCTGCTGCTCGGCGCCTTCATGCTGACCACCCTCGCGCTGCACCTGCTGCGCGGCGACGGCCCGGTTCAGCCAGGCATATACCTGCAGACCTATGCCGTGATGCTGCTGCCGATGGTGCTGTTCACGGCCAGCTGCGCGCTCCTGTGCGACAGCTGGGCGCCCTTGATGGGCAAGGGCGGCGACATCCTGTATTTCTTCGTGTGGACCGTGTTGCTGTCGCTGGGCGGCATGGTGGAAGAGAAGTTCGCATCGCCCCTGGTTACCGTGTTCGACTTCACCGGCATGGCGCAGGCCATGGAGGTGCTGCGCCTGCACCTCCACACGGACAGCGTCGGGATCGGCGCGATGCGTTTCGATCCGCTGCTGGCTCCATTCGCGATGCCGCAGTCCTTGTGGAGTTCTACGCAGATTGGGAAGTGCCTGGTCTCGTGCATGCTTGCCGTGGTCCCGCTGCTGCCCGCGGTGCTGCTGTTCCACCGCTTCTCGCCGGATCGCGTCAAGGCCGGCAAGGCGCGCCAGCGCCGTTCGCCGCTGGCGCTGCTGAACGGCTGGCTGCGGCCGCTGGCGCGCGTGGTGCAGCCGCTGATGGCCCTGGCCGTGCGCCTGCCGGGCTTCGCCGGACAGGTGCTGGCCGACGCCTGCCTGGTGCTGGTGAGCGCACCCAGCGCCATCCTCGCCATCGCCGCCTGCGTGGTGGGCGGCCTGCTGCTGCCCGCTAGCGCGCTGCCGGCGCAGCTGGCCGGAGCGGTCGCCTTCTGGGGCATCCTGTGCAGCGAGAGCACGACGCGCGACTTCAGCGCCGGCTGCGAAGGCTTGACCGGCGCGGTGCCGGGCGGCGTGCGGCGCCGCTTCCTGCGCCAGTGGGCGGCCGCGCTGCTGCTCGGCCTCCTGTTCACGGGCGTGGTGGTACTGCGCTGGAGCGTCGAGGAACCGGTGCGCGCCTTCGCGGCGCTTGCCGGCGTGGTGGCGCTCTCCGGCTGCGCCGCCCTGTTCGGCCAGCTGAGCCGCACGCCGCGCCTGTTCCTGGGCCTGTTCCTGTTCGGCCTCTACCTCATGCTCAACGCCAGGGGCCTGCCGATGCTGGACATCGTCGGCTTCCACGGCGCAGCCAACCTGCAGTCCGCCGCCAGCTTCCTGGCGGCGGGACTGGTCGCACTGGCGGCGGGCAGCGCCTGGAGCCGCCGCAGCTAGCGCCTTTGCGAATGGTGCAAGGGCGGGCTGCGGTGATGGCTATACTGGCCTGGACCTGTTCTGGGAGACGATTGCGATGTGGAAAACACCGTGGTTCCGCTGGGGCACCGTGCTCGGCTTCGCGCTCGGCGGCTTCTTTGACGGCATCCTGCTGCACCAGATCCTGCAGTGGCACCATCTTCTGAGCCTGGTGCCCGGCATTGACGACCTGCGCCTGCAGGTGCTGTGGGACGGCTATTTTCATGCGCTGATGTACCTGATTGCGCTGGCCGGCCTGGCCGGCCTGTGGCGCGTGCACCGGCGTGGCCAGGGAAATTGGGGCTGGCCGCTGGTGGGTGCGGCCCTGGTCGGCTTCGGGCTCTGGCACGTGGTCGATGCGCTGTTGTCGCACTGGCTGCTGGGGATCCACCGCATCCGCATCGACAGCGGCAATCCGCTGGCATGGGACCTGCTGTGGCTGGCGCTGTTCGGCATCCTGCCACTGCTGTTCGGCCTGCGCCTGCGCCGCGGCGGCGGCCCTGGCCTGCGTGGCGGCGCTGCGATGCTGCTGCTGGCGGCAGTGACGTCCAGCGCAGGCGCATGGGCCCTGGCGCCGCCGGCGCAGAGCGGCTTCGCCACCGTCGTGTTCGAGCCGGGCGCCGGACCGCGCCAGGTGTTCGCCGCGCTCGATGCGACGGGTGCGCGCCTGGTCTGGAGCGACCGGAGCATGGGCGTGGTGGTGGTCGCCGTGCCCGCCGCGAAGCGCTGGGACTTCTACCGGCATGGCGCGCTGCTGGTCAGCGGGGCAGGGGTGCCGGCTGGCTGCTTCAACTGGTCTCGGGCCTGATAAGATCCAAGGCATGCGCATTCGTGAAATCGCCATCGGCGCCGCGCTCAGCGGCCTGCTGGCCGCCGTCGTGGTACTGACCCTTCCCACATCGGAGCCCCTGCGCGTCACCGCGCCTGCACCGGTGGCTTCCGCGCTGCCCATCGCCGCACCGGCGCCACGCGGCGCAAGGACCGCCGTCACGCCACCTGGCGCGGCGCAGGGCGCCACTACGCGCTGGCGCGACATGGATGCCAGCTTCCAGCGCGCGCGCAACCTGCGCGAATTCTTTTATGAGCGCATGCGCAAGCCGGACGACGATGCCATCCACTATGCGATGCAGGCGCTGGAACTGTGCGGGCGCGTACTGGCGCAGGACGGGGACGCCCTGCCGCCTGCGCGCCGCCAGGCCGCTTCTGAATTGCAGCGGCGCTGCGACTTTACCCGGGAGGGCTTGCAGGATGCGCAGCGCCAGGTGCGGGCGGCCAGGCATCCCGATCCGGACCAGGACACGGCAATGCAGACCCTGTCCAATTATCTGGCTGCCGATGGGGCTGGAGGCAGGGCTGCCGTGCTGAGTGCAGCCTTCGCGCAGGGCGATCCCACGACGATCTCCTTGCTCGCAACGGCCGCGGTGGTGCAGAACCTGCCTGCGCCGGCGGCGGGCGACATGGATGCCAACGCGCGTGTCGCCCCCTTCGGCCATCTCCTGGTCGGCTGCCGCCTGGGCGCCGAGTGCGGTCCGGGCGCGATCCGTACCCTCGACCTGTGCATGCGCTTCGGCTTGTGCGCCGACAGCGTGCCGGCGGCCCTGCAGCAGGGCCTGGGGCGGCATTTCGCCTTGCTCGACAAGGTGGCGACGCAGGTCGCGCAGGACCTGTCGCGCCCTTGACTACAGCGCGATCTGCTGCAGCAGGTACAGGCGCTGGTACAAGCCGCCCTCGATGCGCATCAGGTCCTCGTGCGATCCCGCCTCAAGGATGCGGCCGTGGTTCAGCACGATGATGCGGTCGGCCGCGCGGATGGTCGACAGCCGGTGCGCGATGGCGATGATGGTCACCTTGCCGCGCAGTTCCTCCAGCGCTTCCTGCACGATCTGCTCGGTGGCGCTGTCGATGCGCGAGGTGGCTTCGTCGAGCAGCAGGATGCGCGGCTCGCCGGCCAGGGCCCGTGCGATCGCCACCAGCTGCTTCTGGCCCGAGGACAGGCGCGAGCCGCCTTCGCCGAGCTGGGTCTCGTAGCCCTGTTCCAGGGCCGCGATGAAGCCGTGCGCATGCGCCGCGCGCGCCGCCGCTTCGATGCGCTCGAGCGGCAGGCCTCGGCCCATGTCGATGTTTTCGTAGGCCGTCGCCGCCAGGATGAACGGATCCTGCGGCACCAGGCCGACCTCGTTGCGGAAGCGTTCGTTGCCGATCGAGGCCAGGGGCAGGCCACCGATCTCGATGCTGCCTTCATCCGCCGTGTAGTAGCGCAGCAGCAGCGAGAGCAGGGTCGATTTGCCGCTGCCGGTGTGGCCGACGATGCCGAAGAAGGCGCCTTGCGGGATGTCGAGCGACAGGTCATGCAGCACGCGCTGGCCCGGCACATAGGCGAAGTTCAGGTCGCGCACGCGCACCGCCGGGGCCTGCGGGTCGAAGTCCGCTTCGGTACCGATGCGGCCGGCGGCGTGTTCGGCCGCGCCGGTTTCGTCCAGCAGGCTGGAAACGCGCGCGGTGGCGACCACCGCCTGCTGCAGGCCGCTGAACTGCATGGTGATCTGGATCAGCGGCTCGACCACGCGCGCAATGTAGCTGATGAAGGCGTACAGCACGCCCACTTCCACCGCGTTCATCTGGCGCTGGCCGAAGCCGTAGATCACGATCGTCAACAGCACCACGTTGAGCAGGTCCAGCGCGGGGCGCAGCAGGAAGGCATTGGCCTTCAGCTCGGCCAGGCGCGCCTTGCGGTGGGCGCGGTTCGTGTTCAGGAAGCGCTCGCCGAAGCGCAGCTGGGCATTGCTGGCCTGCAGGACGCTCATGCCGCCGATCGACTCGGCCATCTGGCCGTTGATGTCGCTGCGCAGGGAACGGGCGCGCGTCACCGCCGGCGCCGACAGGCGCTGGTAGAGCCAGACGATGCCGACCACCGCCGGCACCAGTGCCAGCACCACCAGCATCAGGCGCCAGTCGAGCCAGGCCATCGCGGCCATGGTCCCGACCAGCACGATGGACGAATCGAGCATCACGAACAGCACCTGGATATAGAGCGTCTTGACGGCCTCGGTGTCGTTGGTCACGCGGCTCACCAGCTGGCCGGTGATGGCGCGATCAAAGAAGGCCATCGGCAGGCGCAGCACGTGGCCGTAGACCCATTCGCGCAGGCGGCGCACCGAACGCATCGCCAGGCCCGACAGGCGGATCAGCTGCAGGTAGCGGATCCAGGACGAGGCCCAGCCGGTCACCACCAGGCCGCCCAGCAGCAGCGACATGCGGGTCCAGTCGAGATTGCGCGTCAAGAGGTGGTCGTCGATCAGGGCCTTGCCGAGCAGGGGACCGAGTACTTCGAGCCCGGCGGCGATGGCGAGCCAGAAGGTGGCCCAGACCAGGTGGCGGCGATCCGGCTCGGCCGCGCGGCGCAGCAGGCGCGCCGCCTGCGCGGTCTGGGCGCGCATGTTGGCCTGATCGGTCTTGGCATCAGTCTGCGTCAATGCTGGCCTCCAGTTGTTGGTAGCGCCACTGGCTGGCATACCAGCCATCCAGTTGCAGGAGTTCGTCGTGGGCGCCGGATTCGGTGATGCGGCCATCGCGCAGCACCACGATGCGGTCGGCCTTGCTGACGGCGGACAGGCGATGGCTGGCGATAATCGCGGCGCGCTCGGGACGGGCTGCGCGCAACTCGTCGAGGTGTTCGAGGATGCCGGTCTCGGTGCCGGTGTCGACCGCCGACAGGGCGTCGTCGAGCAGCAGCAGGGCGCTGTCGGCCAGCAGGGCGCGCGCGATCGCGACGCGCTGGCGCTGGCCGCCCGACAGGGTGATGCCCTTTTCGCCGACCGGCGTGTCGTAGCCGTGCGGGAAGCGCAGGATGTCGTCGTGGATCGAGGCCATCCTGGCCGCTTCCTCGATCTCCGCGCGCGAGGCGCCCGGGCGCGCCAGGGCGATGTTTTCCGCAATGGTGGCGGAGAACAGGAAGGATTCCTGCGGCACCCAGCTCATCGCTGCGCGTAGCGCTTCCAGGCGATAGGCTTCCAGCGGCTGCCCGGCCCAAGTGACGCTGCCGCGCTGCGGCGTGGCCTGGCGCAGCAGCACGCGCAGCAGGGTCGACTTGCCGGCGCCGGTCGGGCCGACCAGGCCCAGGGTCTGGCCCGGTTCCACCCGCACCGTTACCTCGTTCAGGGCTGGCCGCTCCGCCTCGTGATAGGAGAAGCTGACGCCGTCGAGCGCCAGCGCGCCGCGGCCCACCTGTTCCAGCGTGCCCTTGTCTTCCACCGTGAGCGGCATGTCGAGCAGCGGCTGCAGGCGCGCCAGGCCGGCCTTGCCGCGCTCGATCAGGGACAGCACCCAGCCGGCCGCGAACATCGGCCAGATCAGCTGGCCCAGGTACATCGAGAAGCTGGTCAGTGCGCCGACCGTCAGTTCGTCGTGCCAGATCAGGTAGCCGCCCAGGCCCAGGGTCAGGCCGGTGGCCGCGGTCAGGGTCAGGCCGACCGCCGGCTCGTAGGCCGCTTCCCAGCGCTGGGCGTTCAGGCTGGCGGCGGCCGCGTTGCCCGCCAGTTCGCTGAACTGGGCAGCGCTACGTGCTTCCAGGCCGAGCGCGCGCAAGGTGCGCACGCCGGACAGCGATTCCTGCACGTGGTCGTTGAGGCTTGAAAAGCGCTTGAGCGCGTCCGCTTCGGCGGTGTGGACCTGGCTCGAGATGCGCCAGAACGCGAAGGCTATCAGCGGGAAGGGCAACAGGGCGATGCCGGCCAGGCGCGGGTCGACGCCAAGCGTCATGATGCCCAGCACCATCACCAGGGTGAGGGTGCCGTCGAAGCCGGCCAGCATCGCTTCGCCGGCCGCCATCTCGATGGCGTCGATGTCGTTGGTGGCCAGCGCCATCAGGTCGCCGGTGCGCTGGCGCTGGTAGAAGCCGGGGCCTTGCGCGGCCAGGCGCGCGTACAGGCGGGTGCGCAGCTCGACGCCCAGGTTGTAGGCGGCCGAGTACAGGCGGATGCGCCAGCCCACGCGCAGCACGTAGATGGCGACGCCCAGGCCGAGCAGCTGGGCCAGGCCGACCAGCAGCGCGTGCTGGTCGAGATTGTGCGCCGCCAGGCCGTCGACCAGCTTGCCGACCTTGCGCGGAATTAAGACCGTGCAGATGGCCACGCCGGCCAGCATGAAGGCCGACGAGACATAGGCATGCCAGTGCCGGCGGACGAAGCCGCCGATCAGCCTTGCGAGACTCATGCAGTATTTCCTTGGAGATTGGTGCGCGCAAAAACAAAAGCGGGCCGAAGCCCGCTAGTGTAGTCGCTTTGCCAATCCGGCGCAGAGCCCCTGTGCGCTGCTTACTTCTTCCGTTTGGCGGAGACGGCGTTCAGCTCGACCTTGGGCAGCTCGGCCACATCAAGGGGCGCCACGGGGGCGGCGGCCGGGTGCGGCACCTCTGCGGCGCGGGCCGTGCCCTTGCCGGCGGCCTTGGCGATGGCTTTCGGCTCGGCGACCGGGATTGGTTCTGCCGCGGCGAGCAGCGGTTCGGGCACCGGTTCCGGCTCGGCCACGACCACGGGCTCGGTCGTCGCTTCGACAACTGTGGAAGCGACAGCTTCCAGCGGCGCGGCGACGCTTTGCTCGACCACTTCCACGGTCTCGACGGCCTGCTCCTTTGCCAGCGCCAGCGGGCGTAGCGGGACTGCATACGGACGCACACTGCTGGCAATGCCCAGCAGTTCGCGGCCATAGGCAAACAGGCTGCGCACCTGTTCTTCGGCCTGGCCGCCCAGGACGAGGACGTCGCGCGGGTCGCGCGAATTCAAGAGCGCGAAGCCGGCGCCGAGCGAGCGCTGGGTCACGTCACGCGAGACCGCCAGGTTGAGGGCGGCCAGGCGGCCGGCGCTCTCGATGGCCTGGTTGGTCATTGAATCGAAGAAATCGAATTGTGCCTTGCGTACTGCGGAAAACTGCTCGCTAAATGGGGTCATGTGGTTTCCTTGTCAGTCATTTATGGCGCACTGCAATATCGGCTAGTGTAGCCCTCAATGCACGACCTTGCCAAGCGTTCTTGTATAGTTTTATAAAGGAAATATTGCACTGCAGCATTGCGATGCGCATCAAACTTTGCTCAACCGTCAAGTCTGTGCGGAAATGGATACAATCAGGCTGACAAGGAGGAGTGCGCATGGACATCGTGATTCGCAACGCCACCCTGCCGGACGGCAGCCGCGGCATCGACATCGGCATCAACGGCGAACGCATCGTCGCCGTGGAAAAACGGCTGGGCGCGCAGGGCGCGCGCGAGATCGACGCCGACGGCGACCTGGTCAGCCCGCCCTTCGTGGATGCGCACTTCCACATGGACTCGACCCTCAGCTACGGCCTGCCGCGGGTGAACCGCAGCGGCACCCTGCTGGAAGGCATCCGCCTGTGGGGAGAGCTCAAGCCCCAATTGGCCCAGGAGGCGATCATCGAACGCGCGCTGCGCTACTGCGACTGGGCGGTGGCGCGCGGGCTGCTGGCGATCCGCACCCACGTCGACATCTGCGACGACCGCCTGCTCGCCGTCGAGGCGCTGCTGGACGTGCGCAAGCAGGTCGCGCCCTACCTCGACCTGCAGCTGGTCGCCTTTCCCCAGGACGGCCTGCTGCGCAGCCCCGGCGCTTTCGACAACCTGAAGCGCGCCATCGCGATGGGTGTCGACGTGGTCGGCGGCATCCCGCACTTCGAGCGCACCATGGCGGACGGCGCCGAATCGATCCGCCTGCTGTGCGAATTCGCGGCCCAGCATGACCGGCGCGTGGACATGCACTGCGACGAGACCGACGACCCGATGTCGCGCCACATCGAGACCCTGGCTGCCGAGACCCAGCGCCTCGGTATGGGGGGACTGGTGGCCGGCTCGCACCTGACCTCGATGCACTCGATGGACAACTACTACGTGAGCAAGCTGCTGCCCCTGATCGCGGAAAGCGGCGTCGCGGCGATCGCCAACCCGCTCATCAACATCACCCTGCAGGGCCGCCACGACACCTACCCGAAACGGCGCGGCATGACGCGCGTGCCGGAGCTCTTGGGCGCCGGTGTCGACGTCGCCTTCGGCCACGACTGCGTGCTCGATCCCTGGTACGGCATGGGCTCGGGCGACATGCTGGAGGTGGCCCACATGGGACTGCACGTGGCGCAGATGACGGGCACCGAGGCGATGCACCAGTGTTATCTCGCGGTGACGGAGACGCCGGCGCGCATCCTCGGCCTCGAGGGCTACGGGCTGGCGCCGGGCTGCTACGCCGACCTGGTGCTGCTGGACGCCGGGTCCACGGTGGAAGCGATCCGCCTGCGCGCGGCTCGCCGAATGGTGCTGCGGCGCGGCGCGGTCGTGGCCGAAGCCGCACCGGCGCAGGCGACGCTGCACCTGCCGGGACGCCCGGCCAGCACCGACTTCCGGATGCCGCATCAAGGCCCGCAATAGGACTTAAGTGGGAATTAATGTACACAACAGGGCCGCACGATTCCTGAAGCGGGCCGCGATTTGAGGCTAGAATAGAACGCTTTCCAGTTCAGTAACGCGTTCAAGACAGCCGTGAAAGACATCCAGATTCGCCCGGCCGGCGAGCAAGACTTCGACGCGATGTGGGGCATCTTCTGCTCGCACGTCGCCGCCGGCGAGACCTATCCCTTCACCACCGCCACCTCGCGCGAGGCGGGCCACGCCTACTGGCTCGGGCCCGAGGTGTCGACCTTTGTCGCGAGCGCCGGCGCGCGCCTGCTCGGCATGTACCGCCTGGTGGCGAACCAGGTCGGGCGCGGCCACCATGTGGCGAATGCCTCCTACATGGTCAGCCCGTCGGCGCAGGGAGCGGGCATCGGCCGCATGCTCGGCGAGCATAGCCTGCTCGAAGCCAAGCGCCAGGGCTTCCTCGCGATGCAGTTCAACTACGTGGTGAGCACCAACACCGCCGCCATCCGGCTGTGGAAGAAACTCGGTTTCTCGATCGTCGGCACCCTGCCCAAGGCCTACCGCCACAAGCGCCTCGGCTACGTGGACGCCTACGTGATGTACCAGCTGCTGCAGGACCCCGACCATTGGCCAACCACGGACGCATGACGACACTTCCTCCTGAAATCCTTCGCACCGCACGCCTGCGCCTGCGCCTGGTCGCCCCGAGCGACGCCGCTGTCTACCTCGAAATCCTCAACGATCCCGCCTTCATCGAGCATATCGGCGACCGCGGCGTGCGCACTATGGAGGCAGCAAGGACGTCGATCGAGAATGGGCCGATGACCATGCAGCGCAAGCGCGGGCACTCGATGTACCTGGTGGAGCGCCTCGGCGACGGCCAGCCGGTGGGCCTGTCCGGCCTGATCAAGCGCGACGGCCTGGAGGACGTCGACCTCGGCTACGCTTTCCTGCCGGGCTACCGCGGGCAGGGCTATGCGTTCGAGGCGGCGCAGGGCGTGGTGGCGCATGCGCGTGAGCTCGGCATCCCGCGCCTGGCGGCCATCACCACCCAGGGCAATACGCCCTCGATCCAGCTGCTGCTCAGGCTCGGCATGCGCTACGAGGGCCGGCGGGTCGTGGTGGCGGGCGAGCCGGAACTCAACCTTTACCTGATGGACCTGCTGGACGAGCGCTAACGCACGTTGCGCCTCGTGCGGTGGTGGTAGCATTGCCCTGCCTATCCACCAACCGACACACGAGCCATCGATGCCGACCACCGAGCCGCGCCCCGACGCCCCGTTCTTCGTCGTCCTGAACGCCGGATCCGGCCATTCCGAGACCGAGTTGCGGCGTACTACCATTGAACAAGTCATTGCCGGCGCCGGCCGCCGCTGCCAACTCGAACTGGTGGACGATCCAGCCGAGCTGGCGGACAAGGCGCGCAGCATGGCGGCGCGCGCGCTGGCCGAAGGCGGCATCCTGGTGGCGGCGGGCGGCGACGGCACCATCAACACGGTGGCGCACGAAGCCGTGCTGGCCGGCTGTCCCTTCGGCGTTTTGCCGCAGGGAACCTTCAACTATTTTGGCCGTACCCACGGCATACCCGAAGACCTGGCCGAAGCCGTGTACTCCTTGCTGCGCGCGAAGATGCGGGCGGTGCAGGTGGGCCTGCTCAACAACAAGATTTTCCTCGTCAACGCCAGCGTCGGTCTCTATCCGAAACTGCTGGAAGAGCGCGAGCACGACAAGCGCCAGTACGGGCGCAGCCGCGTCGTCGCTTTCTTCTCGGCCGTCAAGATGGCGCTGCGCCCGCACCGCCACCTGCGCATCTCGCTCGAACTCGACGGCAAGGAACGCCGCATCCGCACCACGACTTTGTTCGTAGGAAATAACCGCCTGCAGCTGGAACAGGTCGGCATGCGCGACGGCCTGATCGAAGCGGTAGAGGACGGCCAGCTGGTCGCCATCGCGCCGCGGCCGATGGGCAAGCTCGGCCTGCTGCGCCTGCTGGTGCGCGGCATGCTGGGCAAGCTCGGCAGCGACGACGAGGTCGAGGCCTTCGCCTTCAAGCGCCTGACCGTGCGCACCCCGGCAGTGTATGGCCGCAAGCGCATGAAGGTCGCGGCGGACGGCGAAGTGGAGCAGATGGCGATGCCGCTCGAATTCCGCGTGCTGGAAGGGCGCCTGCTGCTGATGGTGCAGGGACCGTCGCGCAAGGAAGCGCGACCGGAGCCTGGGGAAGTCGAAGCCGCCTGAGCTAATTCACCCGCAGCAGCTTGATTCCATAGATATCGAAGCGATTCGATGGTCCCGTCGTTCCGCCCGCCGCGCTGAAGCTGCTGTTACTGTCGAGATAGCTCATGTTATAGAAGTCGCTCATCTCGACGCGGTAGCGGCCCGCTTTGAGCTGGGCTGCCAGCGGTGTCGAATACACGCTCGGTGTGTTCGCCTTTGCCAGCGGGGCATGGGGCAGCTGCACCACGCCCTGCGCCACGATCTTCCCGCGCGCATCCTTCACCGCCAGCCATTTCACGCCGCCGCTGATCCCCAGGTTCACCTGGTTGGCGGCGTTGTGGTACCGCACCTGCACGGCATAGCTGCCGACGGCCGGCACCTCGATGCGCTCGACGGCGTAGCGGTCGGCGCGCTGGCCCCAGGCTTCCAGGCGCGGCGCCGCGAAGCGTGCGTTCGGTGGACTCGGCGTGAGGTTCGAGACCGTGCGCGGATCGGTGATGGGAATCTCGATGCCGGGATCAAGGCAGCGCGGCATGCTGTGGTGGCTGCGGTTGCCGTTGGCGGATTGCGCTTCCAGCGCGTAGCAGGCGTAAGGGCTGGCGCCGCGGTCGGTCCAGCTGGTCGCACCCAGGCCCTCGGCCACCAGCTTGCCGTCGCGGTAGACGTTGTAGCGCACATCGCCGCTACCGGATTCAAAGCGCAGCGTCGTGCCGTTCGCGCCGCGCTCGAGAAGCGTGATCGCGGGCTCGCGCGGGCCGAAAGTGGTGCCGCCATCGGCGTACGGGTCGTCCTTGACGCGGCGGATATCCTGCTGGCCGCGCTCCAGGCGCCCGAGCACGATCTCGATGCGGTTCTCGTCCTGTAGCTGCGCCAGCGCGATCCGCTCGCCGCTGCGCCGGCCGTTCACGCGGATGTCCTGGATCGCGTAGTAACCCTCGTCCCGGCTCGCCGCGGGCAGGCGCAGGACCACGTCGATGCGCTTGCCGTGCAGACGCAGCTCGTGCAGGGCGATCTCTCCGGCGGCGCCGAACATCTCGCGCCGCAGCTTGGCGGTGACGAAGGGCTGCAGCAGGATGCCGTCATCCTGCGCCGTCACGCCGAACACGCTGTTCACCACCAAGCCCAGGTAGGCCCCGACGGACCACAGCTGGCGGCGCGAATTGATCACCGGCCCGATCAGGTTCGGATGGCGCTCGTCGAGCAGCAGCGGCTGGCCGGAGAGCCACTCAAGGTTCTCCATGTTCGACATGTTGAGCGCCGCGCCGCGCATGAGCGAGTCGTAGGCCGCGTCGGCCACCGCCACGTTCTTCGCCTGGGTCGCCGCGCGCAGGCCGTAGGCCGTCACGAAAGGCCATAAGGCGCGGTTGTGATAGACCGGCATGCCCGGCTGCTGCGGCCAGATGACGGGGGCGCCCATCGGACCATGGGGATAGCGCGCCAGGATCGAGCGCGCGCGCTCCTCGCTGGCGATGCCGGTGACGATGGCAAGCGACTGGCCGAGCCAGTCGAACTTGTGCAGCGGCGCGCCGTCGAGGTGGCCGGCAGTGAGGCTGCTGTACATGCCGGCATCCTCCAGCCACAGCTGGCTGTTGATGGCGCGCGCCAGGGCATTGGCCCAGGCCGTGTAGCGGCGCGCCCTGGCCCGGTCGCCCTGTTCGCCCGCGAGCTTGGCCGCCAGCGTGAGGGCCTTGTAATGGCCGACGTTGGTCGACAGCGACTTCGAGGTGGACATCGAGGCCAGCTCGTTCGGGATCCAGGCGGCGTAGCTCTGATCGCGCCAGTCGAGGAAGGACTGCTCGCCCATGTACAGGCCGGTCTTCGCGTCAAAGGCGGCGAGGCGGTCGTTATCGATCGTGTTCGACAGCGCCTGCAAGGCGCGTTTTGCGAAGGGGGCGCGGTCGCCGGCGGGGAGGGTGCGCAGCACTTCCTCGGCGGCGAACGCCCAGGTGACGCGGTCGGTGCTGACCGGCCAGCTGCCGCCGCTGCCGGTGTCCTGCACGATCTGCAGGCCGTCCGGCGTCCCCGCCACCTGCGGTGCGACCGAAACGCCCTTGCGCCAGCCGGACAGCTTGAACTCCAGCGAGTTACGCACCCGTTGCGGGTCGAGCAGGGCCAGGCCCAGGTCGGCCGCATACGACAGGTCGCGGGTCCAGACGTAGTGCCACTTCTCGCCGGTGGCGAAGCATTCGCAGGGGATCGCGGCGCCGCCGTTGTAATTGCCGTCCCGGATCTGGCTGACCGCATCCAGGCGCATCTCCGCACCGGCCAGCGCGAACAGCGCGTCGAAGGCAAGATTGCCGCTGCGGATGCGCGGCAGCCCGGGCTGCTCGGCGTATTCGCTATGCTGCGGACCGGGGTCGCGCAGGCTCAGGGTGGTGGAGTGCGCATAACGGCGCAGCGCCGCTGCCGCATCTAGCGAGGAAAAGCGTGCGCTTTCCTGCTTGCCGTCCCAGGTCGGCCAGGTGAGGGCGACCGCTTCATGGCCCGCATGCGGATCAGGTGCGGCAGCGCTTGCTGGCGTTTCCAGGCGCAGCACGCGCAGGGTCGGCGCGGCCGGGTTCGAGGCGTCCACCGTGAAGCGGTAGGTGCCGGTCTGGCGCACGAACAGATAATCTTCCGGGCCGGGCTGGGTCTGGAGCCGGTAGGCCGTGCCGGGCGCCACGGTCACGCTCTGGTTGGCATTGGCCACCCATTCGTCAGCCCAGTCGCGGCTGCCCACCTTGAAGGCGTGGTTGCCGGGACTGACCAGGATGTCGGCCTCGTACACGCCCTTGCCCTTGTGGGCCAGGGCATTGTCGGTCCCCCAGCCGTTGAAAGCGCCGCGGATGTACAGGTCCTTTTCCTGCGCGCTTGCCCCCAGGCAGGCGAGCAGGGCGGCAGAGGCGAGCAGGCGGCGCTTCATCGCGCGGCGTCCAGCTCGAGGATCACGCTGGCTTTCGCCGGCAGCCGCAGCTCCTTCGCCAGTTCGAAGCGCTTGCCGCTCAGGACATCCACGCCGCCGGATACGCCTTCCAGCATCTCGTGGAAGCGCCGCGCATCCAGCACCATCTCCTTCGGATTGTTGTTGAAGGCGACCAGCACCTTCTTCTGGCCGTCGTAGCGGAAGTAGACGTAAGTATTGTCACGCGGGCCGTAGTGCATCAGCTTCCCGTGGTGGATCAGCGGCTGCCCCTTGCGCCAGTTGGCCAGCTTGCGCACCAGCTCCTGCGCTGCGCGCTGCTGGCTGCTCAAGCCCTTGCCGGCGAAGGCGTCGACCTTGTCGCCGGTCCAGCCGCCCGGGAAGTCGTTGCGGTAGCTGGCGTCGTTGCGCTCCCCGGTGGCGCTGGTCATCAGGATCTCGTCGCCCGTGTAGAGCTGCGGGATGCGCGGCATCGTCATCAGGAACACCATCATCATGCGGTAGCGGTCCATGTCCTCGCCGACCACGCTCCAGATGCGCGAGACGTCGTGGTTGGCCTCGAACAGCACCAGGTTGCCCGGCTCCGGATACAGGTAATCGAGCGAAAGCGTCTCGTAGACTTCGCCGAACACATTGCGGCCGTTCTTGTCGCTCAAGGCCGTGCGCATGCTTTCGGCCAGCGGGAAGTCCATCATGCTCGGGGTCGAGGCGCGGTAGCCGTCGAAGTTCTGCTTGCCGCGCTGCCAGCGGGCGACCACCGGCACCAGTTTGGTCCATTCTTCGCCCACCAGGTTCAGCTTCGGATACTCCGCCATCAGGCGCCTGGTGTACTCGGACAGGAAGGCGGTGTCCGAATAGCCGAAGGTGTCGATGCGCAGGCCCGACAGGCCCGCGTATTCGATCCACCAGATGTTGTTCTGGATGAGGTAATTGGAGACCAGAGGATTGGACTGGTTCAGGTCGGGCATGGACTCGACGAACCAGCCGCGCGTGAAGTTGTCGGCATCCTCCTTGGAGGCGTACGGGTCCTGCACGGCGACGCGGTGGTGATGGGTCGGCACAAACTTGCCGCCGTAGTTGATCCAATCCGGCGTCGGCATGTCCTTCATCCACCAGTGCCCGCTGCCGATGTGCGACAGCACCACGTCCTGGATCAGGCCGATGCCGCGCTTCTTTGCCTCACTAGACAAGCGCCGGAAGTCCTCGTTGCTGCCGTAGCGCGGATCGATGCGGTAATGGTCGGTGGCCGCATAGCCGTGGTAGGAGTAGGCCGGCATGTTGTTCTCGACCAGCGGCGTCGGCCACAGCTGGGTGAAGCCGAGGTCGCGGATGTAGTCGAGGCGATCGACGATGCCCTGGATGTCGCCGCCATGGCGCCCGGAGCCGTCCGCGCGCTTCGCCTTTTCCAGCGTGTCGGGGGTGTTGTCGTTGGCCGGATTGCCGTTGGCGAAACGGTCGGGCATGACCTGGTAGATGGCGTCGCTGCTGTTAAAGCCGACGCGCTGGCTCGAGCCGGGCTCGCGCGCCAGCAGCTGGTAGGCGTAGCGCGTCTCGCGGCCGGCGCCGCTGAATACGATGTCGAACTTGCCGGGCTGCGCCTCTGCGCCGATGTCCAGGTCGATGAACAGGTAGTTCTTGTTGGGGACGCGGGTTACCGAGGCGATGCGCACGCCGGGGTAGGCCAGGCTGGGCGCCAGCTCGGCGATGCCCTCGCCATGGACCATCAGCTGCAAGCCCTTGTGCTGCATGCCGGTCCACCAGAATGGCGGCTCCATGTGGGCGATGGCGGGAGACTGGGCAAGGACGGCGCAGGGGGCGAGGGCGGCGCTGCCGATCAGCAGGCTCGCGAGGAAGTGTCTCATGTCGGTATCGGGCGCTTCCCATGCCTTGGCGTAGTCAGACTACAGAACGACGCAAGCAGAGGTACAGCCGCATGTGGTTGTGGTGCCCCGAGAATACTATGGATCGCCTAGCGTGCCCAGCCGTTCATGATCTAGTCAAAGTACAGATTTTGTTTGACCGTAACGGTGTTTCTTAAAGACTTCGAATTCAGCTTGCTTCGAGAGTTGCACTGTTTTGGTGCAAATAATCAACAAAATGCCGCTGGGTAGGGCATTTGTAGTCCGACTACAGCCGTCTGTACGTGGTCTTGTAGCTCAAATACAACGAAAAAGACGTGCTCAACCCGCGAAATAGTTAAAATGTGGTGGTTATCGTAGTAACAAGCAACTCCCGTTGACAGTGCATCTAGTTTTAATACAGAATCCTTGACAGAACGTCTAAATGCGTTTGCTTGAGGCTGCCGTGCAGCTGGCTGTCGCGCTGTAGTTTCGGGAAAAAATTATTGGTCTATATGAGGGGACAAATGAGTATCTTCGCAACCAAGCGCACCGCTGAGCCGGTTCGCCATGCATTCCAGCTGAGCCCGGTAGCCGCCGGCTGCGCAGTCTTCCTGTCGGTGTTCGCGGGCAGCGCTTACGCGCAGGCACAGGACAACACCACGACCACCACCAGCGCCACCTCGAGCGTCGCGACCCAGCCGAATTCGGCCGAGCAGGCAGCAGCTGCCGCCGAGCCGACGCCGCCGGGCGCGACCGCCCAGCCGGGCGTCGCCACCGTCCAGGTGACCGGTATCCGCCGCGGTATCGAAGCGGCCATCTCGATCAAGAAAAATTCCTCGTCGATCGTCGAAGCCGTCTCGGCCGAAGACATCGGCAAACTGCCGGACCAGTCGGTTGCCGAGTCGATCGCCCGCCTGCCGGGCGTAACCGCCCAGCGTAGCCGCGGTTCGGGCCGCGCTTCGGACATCTCGGTCCGCGGCCTGTCGCCAAGCTTCAACGGCACCCTGCTGAACGGCCGCGAAATGGCCTCGACCGGCAATGCCCGTTCGCCGGAGTTCGACCTGTTCCCGGCCGAACTGATGGGTTCCATCGTCATCTACAAGACCCCGGACGCAGCCGTCATCGGCCAGGGCCTGGCCTCGACCATCGACCTGCGCACCGTGCAGCCGCTGGACTTCGGCAAGCGCACCGTCGCCGTCAGCTACAAGAAGACCCGCCTCGGCGTGAAGCACCCGGACGGCCTGCCGGAAGGCGACGGCAAGCGCGCCACCCTGTCCTACGTCGACCAGTTCGCCAACCGCACCATCGGTGTGGCGGTCGGCTTCACCCGCTATGAAGAAACCGGCGGCGGCCAGACCACCTTCAATTCCTGGGGTGTGGCCGACATGGCGTACAACGGCGGCACCGTGAAGACCCCGGGCGGCTTCGGCTATGACACCGTGGTGGATTCGCACGAACGCGACGGCGCCTTCGCCTCGCTGCAATTCCGTCCTAACAAGAACTTCAAGTCGACCGTCGACCTGTTCTACTCGGCCGGCGAAACCGGCCAGAAGAAGACCGGTTTCGAAGGCGGCGTGGCCTACAACGGCGGCGGCGCCTACGAGCTGCCGCACGTCCTGAGCGCCGCGACCGTGAGCAACGGCGTGGCCACCAGCGGCACCATCAGCAACTGGAAAGGTGTGGTGCGTAACCACTACGAAGGCGCCAAGGACGATCTGAAGACCGTCGGCTGGAACAGCGAACTGAAGATCGCCGACTGGACCACCGCGGCCGACCTGACCTGGTCCAAGGCGACCAAGCTGAGCTCGCGCTACGAGACCACCGCCGGTATCGCCGGCCGCGCCCAGGACACCCTGAATTACACCAACTTCAACGGCGCCAACGTCACCGAAGTGAAGTACACCCCGGGCTCGAACTACGCCGACCGCAGCATCGCGCGCCTGACCGACGTGATGGGCTGGTCGGGTGGCGAAGCCTCGCCGCAGGCCGGTTACCTCGCGCAGCCGTACATCGAAGACGAAGTCAAGTCGATCCGCCTGACCGCCAAGCGCGCCGTCGAGTTCGGCCCGATCGCCGCCACCAGCTTCGGCTTCAACCACACCTCGCGCGACAAGGCGCGTACCGGCGATGAAGGTCGCCTGGTCATCGCCGGCGGTCCGTACGCCGCCGCCGCCGTGCCGGGCAGCGACGTCGCCTTCGCCGGCAACTCGGGCTTCCAGGTCGTGTCCTGGGATCCGCGCGGTTCGCTCGGTTCGGTCTATCAGTTGGCCAACAAGGTCGACGCGGACATCTACAACAAGTTCTGGGATGTGAGCGAGCGTATCAACACCGCTTACCTCATGGGCGACCTGGACGGTGAGCTGTTCGGCCTGAACTACCGCGGCAACGTCGGCCTGCAGGCGATCCACACCAACCAGCGCGGCGGCGGCTACGTCGTCGACCGCTCGCGCTGCACCGGCAACACCGCCGCGACCTGCCCGGCACAGCGTACCAGCGAAGGCGACAGCTACTGGGATGTCCTGCCGAGCCTGAACATGAGCTTCGACCTCAAGAACGAGCAGATGCTGCGCCTGGGCGTGGCCAAGGTGGTCTCGCGCGCCAACCTGGACGACCTGCGCGCCGGTAACGGCTTCGGCGTCTCGACCACCGGCGTGCCGATCCTGTCGGGCAGCTCGGGCAACCCGCAGCTCAAGCCGTTCCGCGCCAAGGCCCTGGATTTGTCGTACGAGAAGTACTTCGGCAACAAGGGTTATGTCAGCGCCGCCATCTTCTACAAGAAGCTCGACACCTACATCCTGCGCGTGCCGCGCGTGTACGACTTCGGCCCGTTCGTGACCCCGACCACCCCGCTGCCGCTGACCGGTCCGTACGCCGGCTCGACCATCGGCCTGCTGAACCAGCCGGTCAACGGCGACGGCGGCAACCTGAAGGGCTTCGAGCTGGCCGTGAACATCCCGTTCTCGATGCTCACCCAGTACCTGGACGGTTTCGGCGTGATGGCCAACCACTCGGACACCAAGAGCAACGTGGAACTGCCGGGCAGTGGCTTCACGAACATCAACGGCGGCCCGGTTAGCATTCCGCTGCCAGGCCTGTCGCGCAAGGTGAGCAACCTGCGCCTGTACTACGAGAAGAACGGCTTCCAGATCGCCGCGGCGGCGCGCAAGCGTTCGAGCTTCCTGGGCCAGGTGTCGGACTTCCAGGACAACGCGCAGCTCACCTTCATCAAGGGTGAGACCATCGTCGACCTGCAGGCGTCGTACGAGTTCCAGGGCGGCTGGCTCAAGGGCCTGAGCGTGTACGCCCAGGCGCAGAACTGGAACAACGCACCGTTCCTGGAGTACACCACCGACGAAAACAATCCGTCGAACCGCCGCGCCTACGGCCGTACCTACCACTTCGGCGCCAGCTACAAGTTCTAAGCTGAACTGAGGTAAAGTAACGACCCCTGCCGGGCCTGTGCCTGCCAGGGGTCGTTTTTCGTATCCGGGATATTTCATGCAAAACGAAGCACTCAAGGACATCGTCATCGTCGGCGGCGGCACCGCCGGCTGGATGACCGCGGCGGCACTCTCCACCATGCTCAATGGCCGCTACAACATCCGCCTCGTCGAGTCGGACGAGATCGGCATCGTCGGCGTCGGCGAAGCGACCATCCCGATGATCCAGCGCTTCAATCGCGTGCTGGGCATCGACGAGCACGAATTCATGCGCGAGACCCAGGGCAGCTTCAAGCTGGGCGTCGAGTTCGTGAACTGGGGCCGCCTTGGCGACCGCTACATGCACGGCTTCGGCCGCCTTGGCCAGGACCTGGCCACCGTCAACTTCGACCAGTACTGGCAGAAGATGCGCATGGCGGGGAAGGCCGCGCCGCTGGAGGAATATTCGATCACGCGCATGGCGGCCAAGGCCAACAAGTTCATGCCGCCGCGCTTCGACGTGCAGAATTCGCCGCTGCGCGACATTAACTACGCCTACCACTTCGACGCCGGCCTGTACGCGAAATTCCTGCGCAAGCTGGCGGAAAGCCGCGGCGTGACCCGCATCGAAGGCAAGATTCAGCGCGCTACCCAGCGTGAACCGGATGGCCATGTCGATGCGGTGGTGCTGGAGAGCGGCGAGCGGGTCGAGGGCGAGCTGTTCATCGACTGCTCGGGTTTCCGCGGCCTGCTGATCGAGCAGACGCTGGAAACGGGCTACGAGGACTGGACCCGCTGGCTGCCGGCCGACCGTGCGCTGGCCGTGCCCTGCGAGTCGGTGGCCGCCATGACGCCGTACACCCGTGCGACCGCGCACAAGTCGGGCTGGCAGTGGCGCATCCCGCTGCAGCACCGCACCGGCAACGGCCACGTCTACTGCAGCCGCTTCATCAGCGACGACGAAGCGGCAAGCACGTTGCTGTCCAACCTGGACGGCAAGGCGCTGGCCGAGCCGCGCCTGATCAAGTTCCAGACCGGGATGCGCAAGCAGGCCTGGAACCGCAACGTGGTGGCCATTGGCCTGGCCAGCGGTTTCCTCGAGCCGATCGAGTCGACCAGCATCCACCTGATTCAGTCCTCGATCCAGCGCCTGATCGACTTCTTCCCGGACCGCCGCTGGAGCAGTGTCGACCGCGAGGAATACAACCGCCAGGCGCGCTTCGAGTACGAACGCATCCGCGACTTCATCGTCCTGCACTACCACCTGAACCAGCGCACCGATTCGGAGTACTGGAAGGAGTGCGCCAACATGGCCATTCCCGACACCCTGCGCCACAAGATGGACATGTACCGCTCGCACGGGCGCGTGGTCCGGGTCGACAACGAGCTGTTCTCGGAGGTCGGCTGGATCCAGGTGTTCGAAGGGCAGAACATGCCGATCGAGGGCTACCACCCGCTGGCCGATACGCAGTCCGAAGCGGACATCGCCGACTACCTGGCGAGCGTGCGCGAGGTGATCGCCAAATGCGTCGAGGTCATGCCTTCGCATAATGAGTACATCGCCAGGATGTGCGCCGCGAAGAAGATGTAGCGCGCGAACCTGTATCATTGCGGCCCCATGCGCGGCAGCGCCTGGGGCCGTTTTCTTTGGGGCTTGCCGTACGGATACAGCCGGTCCCGTTCCAAATAGTGCCCGCCCTCTCCGCGTGAGAGAGTAAACTGCGGTTTTAGTATCAACTTTGAAAGTTTTGCCATGTCTGACACCCCCCTCCCGAACTTCGCCGACCTCGACCTCTCCGCGCCCGTACTGAAAGCGCTGAAGGACGTCGGCTACGAAACGCCATCGCCGATCCAGGCCGCGACCATTCCGCTGCTGCTGGCTAACCGTGACGTGCTCGGGCAGGCCCAGACCGGTACCGGCAAGACCGCCGCGTTCGCACTGCCGATCCTGTCGCGCATCGACATCAAGCAGGCCGTGCCCCAGGCGCTGGTGCTGGCGCCGACCCGCGAGCTGGCGATCCAGGTGGCCGAAGCCTTCCAGAGCTACGCCGCCCACATCAAGGGCTTCCACGTCCTGCCGATCTACGGCGGCCAGAGCTACGGCCCGCAGCTGTCGGCGCTGCGCCGCGGCGTGCACGTGGTGGTGGCGACGCCGGGCCGCGTGATCGACCACATCGAAAAGGGTTCGCTCGATCTCTCGCAGCTGAAAACGCTGGTGCTGGACGAAGCGGACGAGATGCTGCGCATGGGCTTCATCGACGACGTCGAGCACATCCTGCAGCAGACCCCGCCGGAGCGCCAGACCACGCTGTTCTCGGCCACCATGCCGCCGGCGATCAAACGCATCGCCAAGACCTATCTGCGCGACCCGGCCGAAGTCACGGTCGCGGCCAAGACCGGCACCGCCGCCAACATCACCCAGCGCTACTGGCTGGTGTCCGGGATGCAGAAGCTCGACGCGCTGACCCGCATCCTGGAAGCGGAGCCTTTTGACGGCATGATCATCTTCGCCCGCACCAAGCTGGGCACGGAAGAACTGTCCAGCAAACTGCAGGCGCGCGGCTTCGCGGCCACGGCCATCAACGGCGACATGACCCAGCAGGCGCGCGAACGCACCATCGAACAGCTCAAGAACGGCAAGATCGACATCCTGGTGGCGACCGACGTCGCCGCCCGGGGCCTGGACGTGGAGCGCATCAGCCACGTGATCAACTACGACGTGCCGTCCGACCCGGAAAGCTACACCCACCGCATCGGCCGTACCGGCCGCGCCGGCCGCAGCGGCGAAGCGATCCTGTTCATCACCCCGCGCGAGCGAGGCCTGCTCAAGGCGATCGAGCGCGCCACCCGCCAGCCGGTCGAGCCGATGTCGCTGCCGACCATGAAGGCGGTGAACGACGTGCGTATTGCGAAGTTCAAGGAACAGATCACCGAGATGCTCGCCGGCGGCGGCCTGGAGCAGTACCGTGGCCTGATCGAGGAATACGAACGCGAGCATAACGTGCCGGCCGTGGACATCGCCGCCGCGCTGGCCAAGCTGGGCCGAGGCGACGTGCCGCTGCTGCTGGAAAAGCCCGACCGCGAGCCTAAGGCGGAGTTTGCACCGCGCGACACCGGCAGCTGGGAAGACCGTCCGGCGCGCCCGGTGCGCGAAGCGCGCGAGCCGGCCTTCAAGAAGGAGCGTGTGGAGCGCGCGCCCGAGCCGGGCATGGCCACCTTCCGCATCGAAGTCGGCCACCAGCACGGCGTCAAGCCGGGCAACATCGTCGGCGCCATCGCCAACGAAGCCAACATGCCCGCCAAGTACATGGGCCGCATCGAGATCTACGACGACTACAGCACCATCGACCTGCCGGACGACATGACGCAGGAGCTGGTCGACCACCTGAAGACCGTGTGGGTGGCGGGGCAGCAGCTGAACATGACGCGTGACGGGCAGGAAGCGCCGATCGTCACGGCGCCGAAGAAGAAGAGCTTCGCCAAGCCGGGTGCGGATCGCCGTGTGGCGGAGAAGGGCTTCAAGAAGCCGCACCGCAAAGGCTGATCACGGCCACTACCTGTTGAACCGTCATGCGCGCCACTGGCGCCCATGACTCCCGGCGAAGGTGAACTGCCACAAGAAAGTTGGACAGCTATTGTCCACTTTCGAGGGGTAGATGGTTAAGTACACAAAAGAGATCAAGCTCAGGGTCATCAAGCAATATCTGGAGGGGCAGCTAGGCTATCACCGCCTGGCAGCCCAGCAGGGCATCCCAGCGCCGGTGATCCGGCGTTGGGTGGATGCGTATCGACTGCATGGCGATGAAGCGTTTTGCAGGCGCCGAGAGCACTACNGATGGAGAGCTTCTTCGCCGTGCTCAAGACCGAATGCTTCCACGGGCAGAGCTTTACTGACGCGAAGGCACTACGAGCCACGATCGATGAATACATCGGGTATTACAATACCAAACGCATCAGTACCACCTTGGGCGGCCTGACCCCGCTTCAATGCAGGGGCAAGCACGCTCAGGCTACATAAAACAGATGTCCAACTTTTGTGTGGCAGTTCAAGGCCGGGATCCAAGTTAGCGTGCTAAGTGGTGCAATCGGAGTTCGCCAGACGCACGCAAAATTGGGTTCCGGCCTTCGCCGGAACGACGGGTTAACGGTGTAATCGAGGATTAGGGCTGATCAGTCACTTCCTTACTTGCTACTCGCGACCTGCGCCCCCTCCGGCGCAAACATCCACAACAGCGCCTCGCGCAGCTCCCCCGCCCAGAACGCCTCATTGTGCTCCGCCTGCGGCACGATCTTGAGCACCGTGTTCGCCGCCGGGTGTCCGGTCTTCTTCACCACCTCGGCCATGCGCTTGACGTCCGCATTCATCTGCGGCCCTTCCTTCCCACCCATCAGGAAGAACATGCGCGCGTCTTTCGGCACCGGCTTCGCGGCCACGAAGTCGAACGAGGGCTGGGCCGTCCAGTAGGCCGGCGAGAACACGCCCGCCTTGCTGAACACCTCCGGATACTGCACCAGCGCATAGTGCGAAGCCAGGCCGCCCATCGAGCTGCCCATGATCGCGGTGTGCGCACGATCCGGCAGGGTGCGGTAGCTCTGGTCGATCATCGGCTTGACGGTCTTGACGATGAAGTCCGTGTACTCGCGGCCTTCGCCCTTGCCGGCCCTGGCGTTGTCCCAGGCGTTCAGCTCCGTCATGCGCTTTTCCTGGCCGTTGTCGATGCCGACCACGATCAGTTCCAGCTTGCCTTCCTTGGCCAGCGCGTCGAGCGTCTCGTCGACCTTCCATTCGCCCGCATAGGCGGTGGCGACGTCGAACAAATTCTGGCCGTCGTGCATGTAGAGTACCGGGTAGCGCTTGCCGGAGGTGGCGTAACCCGGCGGCAGGTACAGGCGCAGCTGGCGCTTGCGCGCCAGGCCCGGGATCTCGATCGGGCTGCCCAGCAGGCTGACGCCGGGCAGGGCGGTCGAGGCTTTCGGCGGTTCGGGCTTGTCGGCGGCAACTGCCGGCGCGCTTAGGGCGGTGGCCAGCAGCAGGGGAAGGAAGCTAGGGCGAAGCGATGGCATGGCAGGGTCTCCTGGATCGATTCTTATGTTGTTTGACTACAGAGCTGTGCCGTAAAGCCACCTCTGTTGTGGCGATTCTACTATGAGAGCTCTTCGATTGACACTCAGAAATCGCCATGTTATTTTGCTACAGCTACCTGTAGGTTAGCCGCATTCGGGCTGCCTGCATCACACGAGAGCCCGCAAGGTCCGGGCCACATTGGGGACACACATGGATATGCAAACTGGCGTGCTCAAGCCGCGCCTGTCGTTCTGGCAGCTCTGGAACATGAGCTTCGGCTTCTTCGGCATCCAGTTCGGCTTCGCACTGCAGAACGCCAACACCAGCCGCATCTTCTCGACGCTGGGCGCCAACCCCGACGACCTGGCCCTGTTCTGGCTCGCCGCGCCCGTCACTGGCCTGCTGGTGCAGCCGATCATCGGCTACCTGAGCGACAACACCTGGCACCCAAAGTGGGGCCGCCGCCGTCCCTTCTTCTTCATCGGCGCGGTGCTGGCCGCGATCGCGCTGTTCCTGATGCCGAATTCCGCCGCGCTGTGGATGGCCGTCGCCGTCCTGTGGCTGATGGACGCCGCCATCAATGTGTCGATGGAGCCGTTCCGCGCTTTCGTGGGCGACAAGCTCGACGCCTCGCAGCAGACCGCGGGCTACGCGATGCAGACCTTCTTCATCGGCTGCGGCGCGGTGATCGCCTCGCTTCTGCCCTGGTTCTTCGAGTCGATGGGCGTGTCGAACGAAGCGATCGGCGGCACCATCCCCGACACCGTGCGCTATTCCTTCTACGCCGGCGGCGCCATCTTCTTCCTGGCCGTGCTGTGGACCGTCGTCACCGCCGACGAACTGCCGCCTGCCGACATGGACGCTTTCAATGCGGAGCGCAAGCACGCGCGCAGCCTCAAGGTGGCGCTGAAAGAAATCATTGGCGGCTTCGCCAAGATGCCCAAGACCATGGTGCAGCTGGCCTTCGTGCAGTTCTTCACCTGGATCGCGCTGTTCGCGATGTGGATCTACACCGGCTCGGCGATCGCCGACAACGTCTACGGCACCACCGACGCGCAGTCGTCCGCCTTCCAGTCGGCCGGCAGTTTTGTGGGCATCATGTTCGCGGTGTACAGCGGCGTGTCGGCGCTGGCCGCCTTCATCCTGCCGGTCTTCGCGCGCGCCACCAGCCGCAAGACCGTGCACGCGACCTGCCTCGCGATCGGTGGCCTGAGCCTGGCCAGCATCGTCCTGATCACCGACCGCAACATGCTGATGCTGCCGATGATCGGCGTCGGCCTGGCCTGGGCCTCGATCCTGACCATGCCGTACGCGATCCTGGCGGGCTCGCTGCCGGCCAAGCGCATGGGTTACTTCATGGGCCTGTTCAACTTCTTCGTCGTGATCCCGCAAATCTGCAGCGGCCTGCTGCTGGGCGGCGTGACCAAGCACTTCTTCGGCGGCCACACCGTGATGACGGTGGCGCTGGGCGGCGCCTCGATGCTGCTGGCGGCGGTGCTGACCCTGTTCGTCACCGACCGCGCAGCCCCTGTGAAGTCGAGCGTCTAAACCCCGCGCGCCAGTGATTTCGCGCCTGTCGTATCGTAACGTTTTACCAACATTTCAACATGTTGCATCACGTTATAATGACAGGAGCGAAGCATGAGCATTCAGACCGTCCCGACCACGCCGTTCGCTGGACAGCGGCCCGGCACCTCGGGCCTGCGCAAGAAGGTAACCGAGTTCCAGCAGCCGGGCTACCTCGAGAATTTTGTCGAGGCGATCTTCCTGACCCTGGGTGAAGGCCGCGGCCGCACCCTGGTCGTCGGCGGCGACGGCCGCTTCTTCAACCGCGAAGCGATCCAGACCATCCTGCGCATGGCCGCCGCCCACGGCGTGGCGCGCTGCCTGGTGGGCCGCGGCGGCATCCTGTCCACGCCGGCGGTGAGCTGCGTGATCCGCAAGCATGGGGCTTTCGGGGGCATCGTGCTCTCGGCCAGCCACAACCCGGGCGGCCCGGAAGGCGACTTCGGCATCAAGTACAACATCGAGAACGGCGGCCCTGCGCCCGAGAAGATCACCGAGGCGATGTTCGCCAACACCCAGGCGCTGGTCTCTTACCACATCAGCGACGCCGGCCCCGTCGACCTCGACCAGCTCGGCACCACCCGCATCGAAGACATGGTGGTCGAGATCATCGACCCGGTCGCCGACTACGCCGAGCTGATGGCGCGCCTGTTCGACTTCAATGCCATCCGTACGCTGTTCGCGGGCGGCTTCCGGATGCGCTTCGATGCCATGCACGCGGTTTCGGGGCCGTATGCGAAGGCGATCATCGAGGGCATGCTGGGCGCCCCCGCCGGCACCGTGGTCAACTGCGAACCGCTGGAAGACTTCGGCGGCGGCCACCCCGACCCGAACCCGGTCAATGCGGCCGACCTGATCGCCCACATGAACGGCCCTGACGCACCGGACTTCGGCGCGGCATCCGACGGCGACGGCGACCGCAACATGATCGTCGGTCGCGGCCTGGCGGTGACGCCGTCCGACAGCCTGGCCATCATCGCCGCCAACGCCACCGTGGCGCCGGGCTACGCCGGCGGCATCACCGGCATCGCGCGTTCGATGCCGACGTCCCAGGCGGCCGACCGCGTGGCGGAATCGCTCGGCATTACCTGCTTCGAAACCCCGACCGGCTGGAAGTACTTCGGCAACCTGATGGACGCCAATCTCGCCACCCTGTGCGGCGAGGAGAGCTACGGCACCGGCTCGCACCACATCCGCGAGAAGGACGGGCTGTGGGCCGTGCTGTTCTGGCTGAACCTGCTGGCCGCGCGCGGAAAATCCGTGAACGAGATCGTGCGCGAGCACTGGGCCCGCTTCGGCCGCAACTACTATTCGCGCCACGACTACGAGGCGGTCGATGCCAGCGCCGCCGACGGCATGATGGCGGCGCTGCGCGCCAGGCTGCCAGCCCTCGCGGGCCAGCCGCTGGGAAGCTTCCGCGTCTCGCTGGCCGACGACTTCGTCTACACCGACCCGGTCGACGGCTCGGTCGCGACGCGCCAGGGCATCCGCATCATCATGGCCGACGGCTCGCGCATCGTGTTCCGCCTGTCCGGCACCGGCACCGAAGGCGCGACCATCCGCCTTTATCTCGAGCGCTACGAGGCCGACCCGGCGCACCACGAACTCGACACCCAGCAGGCCCTCTCCGAACTGATCGCCATCGCCGACAGCGTGGCCGAACTGCGCCAGCGCACCGGCCGCGAGAGCCCGACCGTGATCACCTGACCCACCCACCAACCACAGGAACCCGCATGAAACTTCCCGTCCTTGCCGCCTCCATGCTGCTGGCCTTCGCTGCCCAGGCCAACGCACAGACCCCGACCAGCAAGCCTGCTGGCAAGCCCTTCGTCTGGGAGAACGCCACCGTCTACTTCCTGCTGACGGACCGCTTCAACAACGGCGACAAGGCGAACGACCTGGCATACGGCCGCAAGGACGACGCGGCCAAGCTGCGCGGTTTCATGGGCGGCGACCTGGCCGGCATCACGGCCAAGATCAAGGAGGGGTATTTCAAGGAACTCGGCGTCGACGCCATCTGGCTCACGCCGCCGGTCGAGCAGATCCACGGATCGACCGATGAAGGCACTGGCAAGTCCTATGGCTTCCATGGCTACTGGGCGCGCGACTTCACCGCGGTGGACGCCAACCTTGGCACCGAGCAGGACTTCCGTACTTTCGTGGAGACCGCGCACGCCAACGGCATCCGCGTGCTGCTCGACGTGGTGATGAACCATACCGGCCCGGTTACCCCGACCGACCCGGTCTGGCCGGCCGACTGGGTGCGCACCAAGCCGACCTGCACCTACAAGGATGTATCGACCACGGTCGACTGCACCCTGGTCGACAACCTGCCGGACTTCCTCACCAACAGCAACGCCAACGTGCCGCTGCCGCCGGCCTTGGTGGCGAAGTGGAAGAAGGAAGGGCGCTACGAGCGCGAAGTGAAGGAGCTGGACGCCTTCTTCAAGCGCACCGGCTATCCGCGCGCGCCGCGCTTCTACCTGGTCAAGTGGCACGCCGACTGGGTGCGCAAGTACGGCGTCGACGGCTTCCGCGCCGACACCGTCAAGCACACCGAGCCGGGCGTGTGGAAGGAACTCAAGCAGGAAGCCAGCCTGGCCTATGAGGACTGGAAGCGCAAGAATCCGGCCAAGCGCCTCGGCAACCAGCCCTTCTTCATGGTCTCCGAAGTCTACGGCTACTCGATCAACCATGGCCACAGCTTCGACATGGGCGGCAACGTCAAGGTCGACTGGCTCGCCAACGGCTTCGACAGCATGATCAACTTCAGCATGAAGTCCGACGCCGCCCAGGGCTACGAGAAGCTGTTCTCGGATTACTCGAACGCGCTGCACGGCCCGATGAAGGGCTACTCGGTGCTGAACTACATCAGCTCGCACGACGACGGCAGCCCCTATGACCCGGCGCGCCAGCGCCCGCTGGAAGCGGCCAACAAGCTGCTGCTGGCGCCCGGCGCGGCCCAGATCTACTACGGCGACGAAACCGCGCGCCTGCTCAACATCGAAGGCGCTGAGGGCGACGCCAAGCTGCGCTCCTTCATGAACTGGGACGAACTGAAGGCCAACACCCAGCGCGGCATCCACCGCGTCGGCGACGTGCGCGAACACTGGGCCAAGCTGGGCCGCTTCCGCGCCGCCCATCCGGCAGTGGGGGCGGGTGTGCACCAGATGCTCGGCTCCAGCCCTTACACCTTCAAGCGCACCTGGCAGAAGGACGGCGTCACCGACCGCGTGGTGATCGCGCTCGACTTGCCGAACGACAAGGCGCTGCCGATCTCGGTGGCGGGCGTGTTCAACGACGGCCAGACCGTGCGCGACTGGTACACGGGCAAGTCGGCCGTCGTCACCAACGGCAAGGTCCAGTTCGGCGAGGCGGCGCCGGCGGCCCTGATCGCCCAGGACTAGCCCCGTTCCGATTGCCGCCACGGTCCTGCCGTGCGCGGCATGCAGCCCGATACAATAGGTGTCCGAGACCATCGAACTGAGCGTCGAGATGACCGACACCGGAAACCTGTACTGGAAGCGCGAGGACGCCGAGGCCCTGCACGTCCTCCTGCTCGAGAAAACCCGTCAATACGGCATCATGTTCTACGATGCCGGGCTGCGCATCACCGGCTGGAACTCGGGCGCCGAGTTCATCACCGGCTGGACCGCGGCAGAGGTGCTGGGCCAGCCGACCGGCATGCTGTTCATCCCGGAAGACCGCGAGCGCAAGCTCGACGAGCACGAGGCGAGTACGGCTGCGCTGGTGGGCGTGGGCGAGGACGAGCGCTGGCACATGCGGCGAGATGGTTCCTGGTTCTGGTCGAGCGGCGTCAGCCTGCCCCTGCATCGCGAAGGAGAGCGGGTAACGGGGTTCGTCAAGATCTTTCGTGATGCCACGCACCTGCGGGTGCGTACGCGCTATCTCGAAAACGAGTTGAAGGCGTCCGGCGAGCGTGAGGCCGAACGCGACGTCTTCCTCGGGACGATCGCGCACGAAATGCGCAATCCGCTCTCGCCGCTGAAAACCGCGGTGCAGTTGATGCGCATGCAGGCGCGCGAGGCCGCCGCCATGGATCGGCCGCTCCAGGTGATGGAGCGCCAGCTCGGTGTGCTGGAGCACCTGGTCGAGGACCTGGTCGACGTCGCCCGGGTCAACTCCGGAAAGATGAGCATCCGTTACGAGCAGGTGGAGTACCAGGCTTTGCTGAACGAGGCCGTGGAAAGCTGCACAACCGCTGCGCAGTTCAAGAACATTACGATACACCGCAGTTTTCCACCCTTGCCCATCGCGGTCGACGTGGATGCGCGCCGGATCCAGCAGGTATTCGTCAACCTGCTCAACAACGCGATCAAGTTCACGCCGCAGGGCGGCCACGTATGGCTCACTGCAACCATCGACCCGACGCACTTCATCTGCTACATGAAGGACAGCGGGAAGGGCATCGAGCCGAACATGCTTCCCAGGATTTTCGACGTGTTTACCCAGGCCGAGGGTGGACGGGCCGAGCGCGGCGCGGGACTGGGCATCGGCCTGGCGCTCGTCAAGGAAATCGTGTCCCTGCACCAGGGAACGGTCGAGGTGCGCAGCGAAGGCGCCGGCAAGGGCGCCGAGTTCACGGTGCGCATTCCGCTGCATAGGCCTAGCTCTGAGCGCGACGCGCGCAACGAACCGGAACAGCCCTGAATTCGGCTAGACTGGGTGTTCCGTCAACCCAGCATCCTTTAACCATGCCTGTACCGACACGCCTGGCGCCCACCCTGCTGTGCGCCGCCTTCAGCCTCCTTCCTTACATTCCCGCGCAGGCCGCCGACGAGCCTGCCTACGGCCCCGAACTGGAAGGCTTCGAGTATCCGTATCCGGTGCAGCGCTACGCCTTCACTTCGCAGGGCGTCAAGCTGCAGATGGCCTACATGGACGTCAAGCCGGCCAAGCCGAACGGCCGCACCGTGGTCCTCATGCACGGCAAGAACTTCTGTGGCGCGACCTGGGCCGGCACCATCAAGGAGCTGAGCAGCGCCGGCTACCGCGTGGTGGCGCCGGACCAGGTGGGCTTCTGCAAATCGACCAAGCCGCAACACTACCAGTACAGCTTCCAGCAGCTGGCCGAGAATACCCGTGCGCTGCTGGCGTCGATCGGCGTCGACAAGGCGATCGTCATGGGCCACTCCACCGGCGGCATGCTGGCGGTGCGCTACGGACTGATGTTCCCGCAGCAGGCGGAGCAGCTGGTGCTGGTCAACCCGATCGGCCTGGAAGACTGGAAGGCGCTGGGCGTGCCCTCGCTGGGTGTGGACAAGTGGTACGAGCGCGAGCTTGCCACCACGGCCGAGCGCATCCGCAATTACGAGAAATCGACCTATTATGTGAACACCTGGAAGCCGGAATACGAGCCCTGGGTGCAGATGCTGGCAGGGATGTACCGCGGGCCGGGCAAGCAGATCGTGGCCTGGAACTCGGCGCTCCTGTACGACATGATCTATACCCAGCCGGTGGTGTACGAGTTCCCGCTGTTGAAGATGCCGGTGCTCTTGATGATCGGCCTGAAGGACACGACCGCGATCGGCAAGGACGCGGCGCCGGAAGCGCTGCGCCCCAAGCTCGGGAATTATCCGGACCTGGCGAAGCACACCGCGCATCGCATCCCGAAGGCGACGCTGGTGAGCTTCCCGGAGATGGGCCATGCGCCGCAGATGCAGGATCCGGCCCAGTTCCACCGCGCCTTGCTGAAAGGGCTGGCGAAATAAGGGGACGTTTTTTTGTCAATCGATCAATGGTATCCTAGTGCGATGACCGTTGAACCCGACACCGACCTGAAACCCTCCCGCGCCGCATTCGCCGACGGTCCGCGCCTGCTCGCGGACATCGGCGCCACCCATGCGCGCTTCGGCCTCGAGACCGCGCCCGGCGTGCTGCGCCAGGTCGCCGTGCTCCATTGCGACGACTACACCGGCATCGTGCCGCTGCTGCACGCCTACCTGGCTCAGCTCGGGGGCGTGCGCATCAACCATGCCGCCTTTGCGCTGGCCAATCCGATCAGCGGCGACTACATCCGCATGACCAACCGCGACTGGCAGTTCTCGACCGACGAGGTGCGCCGCGCGCTCGGTCTGTCGACGCTGCTGATCGTGAACGACTTCACGGCGCTGGCGATGGCGCTGCCGGGCTTCCAGCCGCAGGACCTGCTGCAGGTCGGCGGCGGCGCCCCCCAGAGCCATGCGGTGGCCGGCGTGCTCGGCCCGGGTACCGGCCTGGGCGTGTCGGGCGTGATCCCGACCATCGACGGTTTTGTGACGCTGGGCAGCGAAGGCGGCCACGTCAACTTCGCCCCTAGCGATGAGCGCGAGTTCTCCATCCTGCAGTACGCCTGGCAGGAATGGCCGCACGTGTCGAACGAGCGCCTGATCTCCGGCCCCGGCATCGAACTGATGTACCGCGCGCTCGCCAGGCGCAACGGCGTTGAGGCCCCGGCGCGCAGCACCGCCGACATCGTCAGCGGCGCGCTGGACGACAAGGATGCGCTGTGCCTGGAAACCCTGGAGACCTTCGCCGGCATGCTGGGAGGCGCAGCGGCCAACCTGGCGGTGACCCTGGGCGCCTTCGGGGGCATTTTCATCGGCGGCGGCATCGTGCCGCGCATCGCCGAATGGTTCGCGCAATCTCCCTTCCGCGCGCGTTTCGAAGCCAAGGGCCGTTTTACCGAATACATCGCGCAGATCCCGACCTACGTCATCATGACGCCGAACCCGGCGCTGCATGGCGTGTCGCGGATCCTGTCCGAACACCTGCGCGGGCGCAGCGGCGCCAACACCCTGATGGACCGGGTGCAGCAGCTGCGCCACGAACTCTCGCCGGCCGAGCAGCGTGTCGCCGCCCTGGTGCTGGAGCATCCGCGCAAGGTGCTGTCCGAGCCGATCGCCGAGATCGCGCGCCTGGCGGATGTGAGCCAGCCGACCGTGATCCGCTTCTGCCGCTCGCTCGGCTTCCAGGGCCTGGCCGAGTTCAAGCTCAAGTTCGCCGGCAGCCTGACCGGGACCATCCCGGTGCGCCACAGCCAGGTGCGCATGAGCGACAGCACCCATGATTTGTCGGCCAAGGTGATCGACAACACGGTGTCGGCCATCCTGAAGTTCCGCGACCAGCTCGATGTGCACGCGATCGACCGCGCCATCGAGCTGCTGCGGCGCGCCCGCCGCGTCGAGTTCTACGCGATGGGCAATGCGCGCGCGGTGGCGCTGGACGGCCAGCACAAGTTCTTCCGCTTCCGCATCCCGGCCGCGCTGTACGGCGACTCGCACCTGTTCGCCCTGGCCGCCGGCCTGCTCGGACCGGGCGACGTGGTGATCGCCATCTCCACCGGCGGCCAGCTGCCGGAGCTCCTGGCGGCCGTCGACACCGCGCGCGCCGCCGGGGCCGACGTCATCTCCATCACCAGCAGCAAGTCGCAGCTCGCCAAGAAGTCGACGGTCTGCCTGGCGGTCGACCACAGCGAAGACAGCACCACCTTCCTGTCGATGATCTCGCGCATCCTGCAGCTGCTCCTCATCGACATCATGTCGGTCGGGATCTCGCTCGGCACCCAGGGCGCGCAGGGCGAAGCGGGCGAGGGCGACGCCCAGCGCAAGCTGCTGATCTCGCACCTCGACATTTAGTATTCAAGGTGGGTTGATCTAGGTCAATACGGTGCTAGAATTGGCCCACCCCAGGATTTTGGAAGCGTTTCCATGTTTGAGCATTCCCCGCGCCGCCGCCGGCTTCTCGGCGGCGCACTGAGCCTGCCGCTGGTGGGCATGGGCGGCGCGAGTGCGGCGGCCCGTCCCGGCCCCCTGCAGGTTGGCGGCCTGCCCGTCACCTGCAACCTGACGCTGCCGATCGCCTGCAAGGCGCGCGCCGTTGCCGACGGCAAGCCCGACGCGTCCTTCACCGCCTTCGAGTACAACAAGTTCTCCGGCTGGCCCGAGATCAAGGAATCCCTGATGACGGGCCGCATCCAGGCGGCCTACATGCTGGCGCCCCTGGTCATGGACCTGACCGACTGGCGCATCCCGCTGAAGATCGTCTCGCTCGGCCATCGCTCCGGCGCGGTGATCATGGTGCGCACCGATTCGCCCTACCGCAAGTTTGCCGACCTGCGCGGAAAAAGCATCGCCATTCCGAGCCGCTTCGCGGTCGACTACCTCTTCCTGCGCAAGATGCTGGCGCGCGAAGGCATGTCGGCCAAGGACGTGCAGGTGATCGAGATGGCGCCGCCCGACATGCCGGCCGCGCTGTACGCGGGCGCCGTCGACGGCTACTGCACCGGCGAGCCTTTTGGAGCCGCCGCCCAGCGCGCCGGTTATGCGCGGCCGCTGTCGATGACGCGCAACGAGTGGCCCAACTACATCTGCTGCGTGCTGACCGTGCGCGAAGAACTCATCCGCACCAATCGCCCGGCGGTGCAGGAGCTGGTCAACTACGTGCAGGCGGCCGGCAACTGGCTGGACGCCTCGCCGGCCAACCGCGACAAGGCGGCCGTCATCGCCGCCAACCGCAAGTTCTTCAACCAGGACCCGAACATCATCCGCTTCGTCATGCAGAACCCGAGCGACCGCGTGACCTACGGCGACCTGCGCATGCTGCGCCCCGAGTTCGACGAGCTGATGCAGCTGTCGGTGCAGGCGGGCACGCTCAAGCGTCCCGTGCGCTACGAGCAGTATGTGGACGAGAGCTTCGTCAGGAATATCCAGCCGGTGAAGGTGGCGCTGTGAAGCGCCGCGTGTTTACCGCCATGCTGCTGTGCGCCGCCGCCTGGGTGCACGCGGCGCCGGGGCTGAAGTCCGGCACCTTTTCACCGGCGCGCGTCGCGCCCGAGATCGCGCAAAAGGCCGCCGACGGCAGCGACTTCCGCCTGTCCGCGCTGCGCGGCAAGGTCGTGGTGCTGGAATTCGGTTTCACCCACTGCGCGGCCGTATGCCCGGCCTCGCTGGCCATGCTGGCGCAGGCGCGCCAGAAGCTGGGCGCGCACGCGGACCGCCTGCAGGTGGTGTTCATCTCGGTCGATCCCGAACGCGACACGCCCGCGCGCCTGAACGCCTACCTGGCGCAGTTCGACAAGAGTTTTGTGGGCCTGACCGGCACGCCGGAACAGATGGCGGCGATCCGCAAGGACTACGGCATCACGGCCACGAAGTTCGCGGCGCCGGCAGGGCAGAGCGGCTACCAGATGGGGCACTCGTCCTACCTCTACTTCATCGACAAGAAGGGCATGCTGCGCGCGCTGATGCCGTTCGGCCGCCCGGCCGACGAAATGGTGCACGACGTGAACGTGCTCGCCGCGGAATGAATGACAAGGTGAAGATGCGGACCGGCATCGCTGTCGTCATTGCACTGCTGCTCGCAGCAACGGCCTGGGCCGCGTTGGCGCCGCTCCAGGCGGGCTCGCGCGACCTGCTGTTCGAGATCCCAAAAGGCACCTGGGACCGGCGCATGAAGGGCGACAAGTCCAGCATCCTGCCCGAGCAGCTGACCTTGATGCTGGGCGTGCGCGACGTACTCCTGCTGCGCAATAGCGACACGGTGCCGCAGATGTTCGGCCCGGTCCTGATCATGCCTGGCCAGGACTTTCGCCTGCCTTTCGCCCAGGCCGGCGAACATCCCTTCGACTGCACGGCGCACGCCAGCGGCCGGATGACGGTGCTGGTCGTCGATGCGCCGGCCGCGGGCCTGCCACGCTTGATGTGGCGCCTCCACTCCCTACTGAATACATAAGCGATGGATAGACTGAACAGGATTTGGCCCCCGCTGCTGGTGCTTGCCGGCGTGGTCGCGATCTGGTGGATCGTGGTGGAGCAAAGCGGCAGCGTGATCTTCCCGACGCCGGGCCAGGTCGCCGCCGGTACGCTCGAACTGGCGAAGAACGGCACGCTGTGGCAGCACATCGGCGCCTCGCTGCTGCGCGTGGCCACGGGTTTTTTGATCGCGGTGCTGGTGGCGCTGCCGCTCGGCCTGTGGATGGGACGCGTCGATGCCGCCTATCACACGCTCAATCCGATCTTCCAGATCCTGCGCCCGATCTCGCCGATCGCCTGGATCCCGATCGCGATCCTGTGGTTCGGCGTGGGCGACATGTCGCCGGTGTTCCTGATCTTCCTGGCCTCGGTGTTCCCGATGATCCTGCAGACCTCGGCCGGCGTGCACGCCATCGACGGCCGCTACCTGCGCGCTGCCGAAAACTTCGGGGTGCCGCGCGCCAAGCTGTTCCGCCAGGTGATCGTGCCGGCCGTGCTGCCCGAGATCCTGACCGGCATGCGCATCGGCCTGGGCGTGGCCTGGCTGGTGGTGGTGGCGGCCGAGATGATCGTGCGCAGCTCGGGCCTCGGCTACCTGATCATGGACTCGCGCAATGCCGGCAACCGCTATGACCTGGTGGTGGCGGCAATGATCATCATCGGCCTGATTGGCCTGGGCATCGACGTCCTGATGCGCCGGCTCGAAGGACTCAAAGGGGTAAGGTGGCGCTATGGACGCTAAGATCGACATCCGCGGACTGAAGAAGGGCTTCAAAGCATTGGCGGTCGTCGGCGGCATTGATTTGACGGTGGCGCCGGGCGAATTCGTGGCCATCGTCGGGCCCTCCGGCTGCGGCAAGTCGACCCTCATGAAACTGCTGGCGGGCTTCGAGCATCCCGACGACGGCGCGGTGGCGATCGACGGCGTACCGGTCACCAGGCCTTCGCCGAACGCGATCGTCATCTCGCAGCACGGTTCGGTGTTCCCGTGGCTGACGGTGCGCGAGAACCTGATGTTCGGCCTGTCCGGCAAGGACACCGCCGCCAAGGTGGCGACCGCCGACCACTACGCCGAGGTGGTGGGACTGAAGGGCTTCGAGAAGGCTCACCCGCACGAACTTTCGGGCGGCATGCTCAAGCGCGTCGAGATTGCGCGCGCACTGGCGGTCAAGCCCGACATCCTGCTGATGGATGAACCCTTCTCGGCGCTCGATGCGCTCACTGGCCTCAAGATGCGCAACGAGCTGCTGCGCATCCTGCGCGAAGAGCGCCACACGGTCATCCTGATCACCCACGACGTGGAGGAGGCGCTCTACCTGGCCGACCGCGTCGTGGTACTGTCACCGCGGCCGACCACGATCCAGTCGGTGTTCACGGTCGCGCAGCCGCATCCGCGCAAGGTCTCGGAGCCGCAGCTGCAGGCGATGAAGGATGCGATCCTGGGGCAGCTCGGCCTGTAGCGGTGCAAGCGCGCTGTCAGCGCACAGGGTGCGCTGCGTCCGCACGATACGACAGCGCGGGCACCGCGACAGGAGTCGCCGCGACCCACAAGGAGCGGTAGGTGTCGGAGGGGTTCAGGACCGATGCCCGCATCTCGGCCAGCCGGCCCGGTTCCGGCAGGCTGCCATGCCGGTTGAAACCGCTGTAGCCGAGACCGAGCCTGCCGCCGCTCACCTGCAGGCCGCTGAACTCGAGAATGGTGGGCAGCAGGTCGAAGTGCACCAGCTGCTCGCGGTTCCTGGCGGGCGCCTCCTCGCCGATGAAGGCGTTGAACAGCGTGCGTTGCGGGACGCGTTCGAGTGTGTCCGACAGCGGATTGCGCCGCGCCAGGTGGTCGCCCAGGATGACGATATTGGTGTCCTTGAGATAGCCGCGTGCGCGCACCTCGCGCACGAATGCGGCCACCTCGCCGGCGCCGCAGCGGACCACGCCCTCGAAGCCGGCATAACCCTTCTGCGTACAGCTGCGCGACAGGTGGCCGGCCGGTTCGTGGGTGTCCACCGTCAACAGCGTCAGGTTGAAGGGCTGGCTGGCGGCATGCAGCTGATCCAGCCTGGTGAGGGCACGGCGGAACAGCTCGTCGTCGAACAATCCCCATCCGTTCATGCGCTCCTGCGGCACGCCCTGTGCCTGCCAGTCTTCCTTGCCCTTGACCTCGTGGTAGCGGTGGGCGCTCAGGAAACGGCCTTTCCCGGCGAAGCTGCTCGATGCTCCGCCCAGGAATACGTTGCGGTACCCATGCGCGGCCAGGATGTCGCTCAGGCAGGTGGCATTGGGCAGAAAGGAGGGCACGAGCTCGCCCTGCTTGTTCTCGTCGAAGACGGTAATGCGCTTGAGCGGCACCGCGCACTGGGTGGCGACGATCGCGGCGATGGTCCAGCTGGTGCCGGGTACCTGTTCGTAGGCGCCGAAGCTGCTGGCGCCCAGGCCCGTCATCGGCGCGATCAGGTTGTCGCCGAAGACGTCGGCATCGGCATAGCCGGTCTCCAGGCTCTCGACGTAGATGAGGATGAGGTTCTTCGGCCTGCTGCCCTGGATGCTGACCGTAGACGGCTCTACGTAATGGCGGGCGAAGTAGTCGGGCCCGAGGCTCGAAGCGAGGTAGTCGACCACCGAAAGCTGCTGCAGCGTGAACACGACCGCGCAAAGCAGTACTGCTGACGGCAGCATCGGACGCACGCGTAGCATGAAACGGTAGCGGCGCACGGTGGCCCAGTGTTCGGCGAGCAGCACCAGGGCCAGCAGGGTGAATGGCACCAGTACGCTCCAGCGCACGAAGCGCCGGACGATCAGGGAATCCGTCGCAGCCAGGCCCTGGGCGCCGAACTGCAGGTGGTACACGATCTGGTCGAGATCGGGTTTGCCGAAGTAGCGGTTGATCCAGTAGTTCAGGCAGAACAGCAGAATGGCGGCGAAATAGGCGCCGGCCCGGACCAGCATCGCCGGTCGAAAGTGAAAGGAAGGTACCGGCGTTACCGTGGCTAGCTTGGTCGTCATGGCCAAACATTCTAGGTAGCGCTTTAGTTAAGAAATGTTGCCGAATGTAAAACGACGTCAAGAGCTTGTAACACTAAGTTCCGTTGCTGGCGCGACCCAGGCGCCAACGTCCGCTATTGTGTCCTACCATTGTCCCTGTAGAATCAAATAAAAAAATTAATGACTTTGCGGTACGCTTGGTCTGGTGCGTGAGGGGGAGTTTTGATGAGAAACGACGTACGCCACGAAAAGCTGGTTGCCCAGCACATCGACGTCGCCTTGGTTTACAAGGAAATGCTCGGCCTGGATGAGGCACGCGCCTATCTGGAGCGGGAACATATCCCGAGGGATATTGCAGAGAGAGTACTGCGCACGGAACAGACACGCGCGCCACATGGCGCCAGGCCCTCTGCGCCGCCGCCAGACGTGCTGGTGCCCACATTTTCCTGCAGGAGGAAAAACCGCATCCACGATGCCATCGTGGAGGCTGCCCTGAAGCTCGAAAGGAAGTGTGGCGCCGAATGGGCGCTTGTCCTGCTCCGCGACGAACGCGTGCCGGAACATGTGTCGGCGCGCATCCTGGCCCAGGGACCGCGCCAACTGCGTACCAGGACAGCTGGCGAGTCGAACAGGTTTGCGGGGATCACCTTCCCCAGGTAATCCGCCAGCTAAGTACTCGACAAGAAATAGATGTGAGTTTTGGCAAACAGAACCGGGGTGCGGCTTCCCGATGCGGTGCAAGGTGGCGAGTGCGCCGCAGTGCGAGCACTGCAAGCAGGAGCCAACGCAGCAGCGCGCCGGTTATGGCAGCCAAAAACACATTTATTTCAGGGCGAGTACTTAGTCGCGCGCGGTGCGCCACTCTTGCTGTTTTGCCGGTTCTTCGGGCGCGGGGCAATTGGTGAGCCTGATCTTGCCGTGCATCTCGATCATCTCGACATTGGTGGCGGGTGAGCGCTCCGTCACGCAATAGGTGCCCCGGCCAGTGATCACGCGCGTACGGCGCGCGCCGTCGCCCGTGTTGTTCACCAGTTCTTCCACTTTTGGCGCTTCCCAGATGCGGGTCGGCGCCAGCGCGCGCGCCTGCTCCATGCCCTGGCGCATGCGCAGTTCAGGGCTGTCCGGCGGCGCCACGATCAGGGGCCGGGATTCCTTCCGCAGGGCGCGGTCGATGCTGCCGACGCTGCGGCGTGCATTTTCCAGGATGGCTGCGGCGTCCGGCTTCGTCGGCGCCTCCGGCGTGGCGACAGGCTGCGCTGCGGCTTCCTGCGCTGTGGGTGGCGATACTACAGACCTCGCGGAGGGTACCGGGGCGGCAGGGGCAGGGTGTGGTAATGCCGCACTGGCGGAGCGCGCAGGCGCAGGTTGTACGGGCCGCAGTGCGGGTACTGCTGCGACCGGCGCCGGCTTCAGCTCCGGCGCGAGAGGCGGCAAGTGGATCCACTGCATGGTCGGCCCTTCGTGTGCGGCCGGTACCGACAGCGTGCGCGTGAACTGCCAGGCGAGGATCAGGACCGCGTGGACCAGGACCGTGGCGATAAGGCCGGACAGGCGGCGCTCCGGCAGGAACGGGGAGGCGGAAGAAATCGGGAAGCTGGCCATATCCGCTCAAGTATAGCGAAAGTCCTTCGCTGCATTTCCTCCAATTATTTCCATCTGTCCTTGTGTTAGCATCGTCGGATTCTTTGCTTATTGGCATCCCTCGTCGTCGCTACATGCTCGATCCGGTCCTTCTTCCACAGGCAGAAAGCAACGCGGCATTGCCCGAGGACGGCCGCACTGCGACCCCGCTGATGCAGCCGGCTTTCCCATGGCGCATGCGGATTGCCGTGCTGGTGTCGCTGCTGGTGCACGCCCTTTTCCTGAGCCTGAGCGTGGGCGGCGATGCATTCGGACTGCCCGGTCTGCGCTTTCCCTGGGAGGAAAGGCGCCTCGCCGCGCATGACCTGCGCATCGTACTGGCCGAGGCGCCGCCTGCCGTCACACCCGCACCTGTCGCTGACCTTCCTGTCGCCGCTCCCGTTCCAGCCCCACCCCCACCAAAACCATCCGAACAAGCCGCGCCACCCGTTGTGGCGGTGGTCAAGCAAGCCGAAGCCGAGCGGCCCAGTGCACCTGTCGTGGTTCAAGCGATTCCCAGCAAGACAGACGATGCGGAGCAGAAGCGAAGCGACAACGAGACGCGCGAACGTGCGCTAGCGCAGGCCAAGCTGGAACGCGAGAAACAGGAAGCGGAACAGCGGCAGACCGAGGTGATCGCACTCGCAAAACAGGAAGCGGCGCGCGTAGAAGCGGCGCGCCTGGAGGCAGCGCGGAACGAACAGGCCAGGTTGGCGCAACTGGAAGCGCAGCGCCAGGAACAGGCGAAGCTGGCGGAGCAGGCACGGCAGGAAAGTATCCGGGAACGGGAACGCGCCGAAGCCGCGCGGCTGGAAGCTGCCAAACAGGAGCAGGCGCGGCAGGAACAGGCGCGGCAAGAGCAAGCACGGCAGGATCAAGTAAGACAGGAACAGGCGCGGCAAGAACAGGTGCGGCAGGAGCAGGCGCGGAAGGAACAGGCTCGACAGGAGCAAGCAAGGCAGGAACAGGCCCGACAAGAGCAAGCAAGGCAGGAACAGGCACGACAGGAACAGGCGCGGCAAGAACAGGCACGTCAGGAGCAGGCGCGACAAGAGCAAGCACGGCAGGAGCAAGCACGCCAGGAGCAAGCACGCCAGGAGCAAGCACGCCAGGAGCAGGCACGCCAGGACGCGGCAAAGCGCGAGCAGGCCCAGAAGGATCAGGCGCAGCGCGAGCGTGCCGAGCAGGAAGCAAAACGCGAGGAGCGGCTGCGCGCGATCGGCCGGCAGCTGGATCAGGAAGCCGCCCAGCGCCAGCCGACGGCAAGCGGCCTGCGTCGCGGCTGGCTATTCGGCCGCGCCGATCCGAACGTCGAGCTGGTCCAGTACGCGCAGGCGATGGGCCGCAAGATCGAGCTGAACATGACCTTCGACATGGTGCGCGAGTTGGTCAAGCAGCCGCATGTGCGTCCGGTGGTCACCGTGGCGGTACGCGCCGACGGCAGCGTCGAGAAAGTGACTTTCGTGACGTCGAGCGGCGTGCCCGTCCTCGACGAAGCCGTGCGCAAGGTTATCGCCAGCCAGGCGCCCTATGGACCATTCCCGCCGGCGCTGGCGCGCCAGTACGACGTGGTCGAAATCCGCCGCACCTGGATCTTCGACACCGCCATCCGCCTGGAGTGAGCTGTGCGTCGCCCGTGCAGGGCTTCTGCTAAGGTTTGCTGATCATTAGCAGAGGAGTCCGCATGGAACGCTACCTGATCGTTTACCGCGGATCGACCGTCGACGAGGCGGAAGGCCCGCAGCACAACCCCCAAGAGTGGGATAAATGGTTCGAGATGCTGGGTGCGGCGCTGGTGGACCGCGGTAGCCTGGCGCTCAGCAGCATCCAGATGCCGAGCAGGCTGCTCGGACCCAAACAGAGCAGCTCCTCGCTGTCGGGCTACTCCATCATCACCGCAGCCGATTTCAATGAGGCCGTCAGCCTGGCCGAGGAGTGCCCGATCTTCGACGAGAAGGGCTCGGTGGAAATCGCCCGCCTGGTCGGTCCGGCGGGCTGATTCCGTTTCTCTTTACTCGGCGACGAACACCACTGCCGTGCGCGGCGGCACGGTGAAGCTGCCGCTCGCGCTGTCGAAGCGTGCCTGTGCCCCGCGCTTGTCGGCTGCGCCGGCCGCGGTGTGCACCGGATGCAGCTTGAGGCGCTTGCCGCGCAAGCCTTCATCGCTCACCGTGTGCGCCTCGGTATCCACGTTCACCAGGTAGCTGATGCCGGCAAAGCGCGCGCCCGGATAGCCCTTGCCGTCGATCCAGGCCGCCAGCACGGTTGGCTGTTGCTGGGTTCCCGTGTTGAAGAAGCGCAGGCGCTGCACGATGTCCTCGGTCGCCCGCATCCGGAAGAGCGTCGAGCTGGCGCGGATGGCCAGCAGGTCGCGGAAGGCGTCGCGTGCAAAAGCGATGTCCGCCGGCTGCGGCTTGATCGCGGCATTCGCCAGGAAGGGCTTGAGCAGCGGCCAGTCCTTGCCGTTGTCGTCCTGCTGCGGCAGGCCGGTGCCGAAGTAGTTGTCCTGGTAGCTCCAGTCGATGCGGTTGAACCAGTCACCCGAATTGAAGCTGTTCTTGTCCAGCGACTTTGAACGCAGGGTGTCGATGCCGGCGTGGTAATAGGCCACGCCCTGGCTGAAGGCGTTGATCGCCATGCCCAGCACCTGCACACGGGCGCGATCGGCGGTGCTGGTGCGCAGCGGCAGCTTGAGCACGTTGATGTCGAACAGCGTCTGGTTGTCGTGGTTTTCCACGTAGTTGACTACCTCGCCCGGTTGGCTGGCATAGCCGGCCGGCTGGTTGCCGTAGGCGATGTCTTCCAGCTTGCGGGTGCTGCCGTCGAAGGTCTGCAACGGATAGGGGCGCACCGACCCGGCCAGGCCGACGCGGATCATGTCCGCCGCGCGCAGCAGGTCGACGCGCTGGTGCTCGCCGCCCAGCGCATTCGGGTCGTAGACGAGGCCATTGATGTAGCCCTGGCGGCGGATCATTGCCTCGCCCGAATCGCCCGCCGAGCCGCCGCGCACGGCGTCGCGCGCACGGTCGCTGAAGGTGCCGATGCCGGAGCCGTTCAGCGACAGCTGCGAAGCCTGCACGAAGCGGGCGCCGTCCGCGACTTCGCCGAAGTTCCAGCCTTCGCCGATCAACTGGACGTGACGGCCGGCGGCCTTGTCCACGCGCTTCTGCAGGCGTTCCATGGCGGCGCGCGGCTGGTGGCCCATCAGGTCGAAGCGGAAGGAATCGATCTTGTAGTGGCGGGTCCACAGCTCGGCCGAGTCGATCATCAGCTTGGCCATCATCGTGTTTTCGGTGGCGGTGTTGTCGCAGCAGGTCGAGCGCTCGATGCTACCTAGCGCATTCAGGCGGTGGTAGTAGCCCGGCACCACGCGGTCCAGTACCGACTTCTCTGCCTGGCCGGCGATGAAGGTGTGGTTGTAGACCACGTCGGTGCCGACGCGCAGGCCAGCCCCGTGCAGGTCCATCACCATCTGGCGGAACTCGAGGATGCGGCGCGCACCGTCGGCCGGGTCGGTGGCGTAGCTGCCTTCCGGCGCGCTGTAGTGGTAGGGATCGTAGCCCCAGTTGAAGCAGTCGGTGTGCGCGGTCTTGCGGGTCAGCGCCTGCTGGCTGTCGCCGCTTGGTGCGCCGTTTGGCTGGGGCACGGCACAATCCTTTTCCGGCACGCTGCCGAGGTCATACACCGGAAGCAGGTGGATGTCGGTCATGCCGGCCTTGGCCAGTGCCTTCAGGTGGCGCATGCCGTTCGAATTCGTTTCACCGAAGGCGGCGTATTTGCCGCGTTTCTCAAGCGGGACGCTCGGGTCGTTGATCGAGAAATCGCGCACATGCAGCTCGTAGATGACCATGTCGGTCTGCGCTTTCACCGTATTCGGTGCGCGCGTGGCGTCCCAGCCCTTTGGCTTCAGGTTAGCCGCATCCAGGTCGGCCACGTAACTGCGTTTCGAATCCGTGGTGAGGCTGACCGAATAGGGATCGGTGACAAGGTTGCGCACCAGCCCCATCCCGTTGACCGCGACGTCCACCGCGTACTTGTAATAGGTGCCCGACAGGTCGCGCGGGAGCCGCGCCGCCCATGCGCCCGTGCGCTCCTCGAAGGCCATGTCGTGGACGCCGGTGGCGCGGCCGCCGGCGCTGTCGTAGGTGCAGACCGCGACGCTGCGCGCCGTCGGCGCCCACAGGCGGAAGGCGGTGCGGCCCTTGCCGGGAGTGGCGCCCAGGTCCTTGATCCCGTCGGCGGCGGCGTACAGGTCGTCCAGCGCGCCCGCCACCTGAATGCGCGTCGCAGCAAGCACCGTGCCGTCCGCCGACTCCTGCACCAGCACCAGTTGGCCGCGGTGTAGCTCCTTCATGCGCTGGACATCGGCCGAACGCAGCGCCAGCACCGGACCGGCCGCGACATACTTGAAGCGTACAGGCAGCTTCGCGCTGGAGGCATCGAGCGCCAGCGCACCGTCGGCGCCTTCGACCTTCGCGCCCGTCTTGGCGACGATGGACGCTTTCGCCGAGTGATACAGGCGGAACGTGGCGCCGGCGTCGGCGCCGGGCCAGGTCAGCAGGCGCCGGTCGAGCCAGACGGCGCGCGCATCCAGCGCGGCATCGGAGGCATGGAGGACCTGCTGGAAGGACGGGGTGTCGCAGGTCTCGAGAGGAACCGCGGCGTGCGCGGACGAGGCGAGGGCGGCGGCCGCGAAGGCGGCGTAAGGGATTCGGGTCATCGTGGCGAGGAAGAAGGTGGAGCAGGGCGGGCCGGAGCCCGCCCCGGCAAGGTCAGGCGCGGTAGTGGTCGACCATCTTGTAGCGCTTGGCGTACAGGCCGAAGGCGAGGGCCGCCAGCAGCGCGAAGCCGGCGAAGAAGTACATCTGGAAGGCGATCACCCCCATGCCCGAGTTCTCGATGTGGGCGATGACGGCCTCGTTCTTCACGCCGGAGTTCACGATCAGCACCCACAGATTGCCGACGGTGACGGCGAGATACCACAGGGCCATGATCACGCCCTTCATCGAGGCCGGGGCCTGGCTGTAGGCGAACTCGAGCCCGGTGGCCGAGACCAGCACTTCACCCAGGGTCAGCAGGGCGTAGGGCAGGATCTGCCAGGCGATCGACACCGCGTCGCCGGCGTCGAGCTGCACCTGCAGGTTGCCGACCACGATCCAGGCCAGCGCCGAGAAGGCGATGCCTGCGGTCATGCGGCGCAGGGCGGTCGGCACCAGGCCGATCTTGTTCAGCAGCGGGAACAGGACCAGGTTGTTGAAGGGGATGAGCAGCATCACCAGCAGCGGGTTGAGCGCCTGCATCTGGGCCGGAATCACGTTGAAGGTCCAGCCCAGCAGGCTGACTTCGGTCGACATGGCATTGGCCTGCACGATCCAGGTCGAGGCCTTCTGGTCGAACAGCGACCAGAACGGAGTCACGAGACCGAACACGATCAGGATGCGCAGCACGGCGCGCACGCCGTCGACCGCGATGTCCGGATGCACGCCGCGGGCGCGGTCGAGCTGCATCGAGGCGCCGATGCCGACGCAGGCCAGCAGCAGCACCAGCGCGGTACAGGCGGCGATCACGAAGCCCCAGCTCGGGGTCATTGCAAGCGAGACGATGGCGGCCAGCGCGCCGAAGCCGGCGACCACCAGGCCCGGACGGCCGGCGCCCGGGCGCTGGGTCAAGAGGGCGGTGCGCACCACGCGCGCGAAGGAATGCGGGTCGGCGACAGCCGCCGGCGGCACATGCACGTACTTCTTCTTGCCGCTCCACAGGACCATGGTGGCGACGAACATGAGGATGCCCGGGATGCCGAAGGCGACCGCGGGACCGTAGTCGCGCAGGAAGATCGGCATCAGGAGCGATGCGAAGAAGGAGCCGAAGTTGATAATCCAGTAGAAGGCGTCGAACACCACCTTCGCCTTGTCCTTGTTGGTCTTGTCGAACTGGTCACCGACAAAACTGGCCACCAGCGGCTTGATGCCGCCCGAGCCGAAGGCGATCAGGAACAGGCCGAAGTAGAAGCCGTTGACGCTGTCTTCAAAAATGGCGAGGCAGGCGTGGCCCGCGCAGTAGATCAGGCTGAACCAGAAGATGGTGTTGTACTTGCCGAAGTAGCGGTCGGCTAGATAACCGCCCAGCAGCGGGAAGAAGTACACGCCCATCATGAAGGTGTGGAACACGTGCTTGGCTTCGCTGGCGCGCTGGTCCTGGGCCACGAACAGCAGCAGGGTCGAGATCAGGAAGGGCGTCAGGATGTTGCGCATCCCGTAGAAGCTGAAACGCTCGCAGCCTTCGTTGGCGATGATGTAGGGGATCTGCCGCGGCATGCGGCCGGCGGTCTTCACTTCATTCACGGCGGGGGCGTTCATGGCGTCCTCTTGAATATCGAAACAGACGCGATGCTATGCCGAGGCTGAGTGACTTTGCAATAAAAATATCGCTGAGATACAAATAAGATATTAATAACCCGTAGTTTAGCTACTTTCTTGTCCCTTGCTGGCCGCGCATGAGAGCTCTAAGTGTATGAATATGAAGGGTTTATGTGTTTTAAATGCCCAGTTGGCGTAATTGTAAATTTTTCCATCGTCCTGTATATTGGCTAGAATTCTGACATTCTCCGGACAGCAGCCATGACCCAGACTTCGAAGACCGACAACCCGAACTGGTGGAAAGAAGCCATCATCTACCAGGTGTATCCGCGCAGCTTCCTCGACACCAATGGCGACGGCGTGGGCGACCTGCCGGGCATCACCGAGAAGCTCGACTACATCGCGCGCCTGGGCGTGGACATCGTCTGGCTGTCTCCCTTCTTCAAGTCGCCGATGAAAGACTTCGGCTACGACATCGCCGACTACTGCGACGTCGATCCGCTGTTCGGCACCCTGGCCGACTTCGACAAGCTGGTCGCCAAGGCGCACAGCCTGGGCCTGAAAATCATGATCGACCAGGTGATGTCGCACACGGCCGACACCCATCCCTGGTTCGTCGAGAGCCGCAAGAGCCGCGACAATCCCAAGTCGGACTGGTACGTGTGGGCCGACCCGCTCCCGGACGGCAACCCGCCCAACAACTGGCTGTCCGTGTTCGGCGGCCCGGCCTGGCAGTGGGATACCCGTCGCAAGCAGTACTACATGCACAACTTCCTGACCAGCCAGCCGCAGCTGAACTTCCACAACCCGGAAGTGCAGCAGGCCCACCTGGATGCCCAGCGCTTCTGGCTCGAGCGCGGCGTCGACGGCGTGCGCATGGACGCCTGCGTGTTCCACTTCCATGACCGCCAGCTGCGCAGCAATCCGCCGGCGCTGGTACGCGACACCTCGACCGTGACGGACGTGAACCCCTACGGCATGCAGGCCCACATCTACGACAAGACCCAGCCTGAGAACGTCGCCTTCCTGCAGCGCGTGCGTGCGCAGCTCAACGAATTCGGCGCGGTGTCGATCGGCGAAGTCAGCTCCGACGACGCGCTGGCCCAGATGGCCGAGTACACCGAAGGCGGCGACAAGCTGCACATGGCTTACAGCTTCAACCTGCTGACGCCACAATTCACCGCAAGCCACATCCGCAAGCAGGTCGAGGAATTCAACGAGCGTGTGAAGGACGGCTGGGCCTCCTGGTCGGTCGGCAACCACGACGCCATCCGCGTCATGACCCGCTGGGGCGGTCCGGACGCGACGCCCGCGCTGGCCAAGCTGGTGCTGGCGATGCAGCTCTCGCTCAAGGGCACGCCCTGCCTGTACCAGGGCGACGAACTGGCATTAAGCGAAGCGGACGTGCCTTTCGAGCTGCTGCAGGACCCCTACGGCATCACCTTCTGGCCCGAGTTCAAGGGCCGCGACGGCTGCCGCACGCCGATGCCGTGGACCGGCGAGGCGCCGAATGCCGGCTTTACCAGCGGCACGCCGTGGCTGCCGGTGGCCGAGCCACACCGCGCGGCTAGCGTCGCCCGGCAGGATGCAGACCCGGCGTCGATGCTGAACTTCCAGCGCCGCTTCATCGCCTGGCGCAAGACCATGCCGCAGTTGACCCGCGGCGAGATCGCTTTCTTCGATGCGCCGGAACCGGTGCTGGCGCTGCGCCGCGATGTCGAAGGCATGGACAGCGTGCTGGCCGCATTCAACCTGTCGGACCGCGAAGTCAGCTTCGACTGGCCAGAGACTGCAGGCGCCGCGATGCTCGACGCCCACGGCCTGCCTGGCCAGGCAGCGGGCGGCAAAGTGACCCTGCCGCCGTACGGCGCCTGGTTCGGCAGCGTCCCAGGAAGCGCCCGCTGATGGGCAGCGCGGGCGAGGTCGCCAAGCTGGCGGAAAAGTCCGCCCGCACCGCGTTCGCCGACGGCCCGCGCCTGCTGGCCGACATCGGCGCCACCCACGCGCGCTTTGCGCTGCAGACCGCGCCCGGCGTGTTCGGCGCCGTGCGGGTGCTCAAGTGCGAGGACTTCGCAGGCATCGTCCCGCTGCTGCGCTACTACCTGAAGGACCACGTGGACGTCCGCTTGCATCATGCGGCGCTGGCGGTCGCCAATCCGATCAGCGGCGACTTCGTCCGCATGACCAACCGCGACTGGCAGTTCTCCACCGACGCCGTGCGGCGCGAGCTGGGCTTGACCACGCTCCTGATCGTCAACGACTTCACCGCGCTGGCGATGGCGATTCCCGGCTTCGCCCGGAATGAGCTGATGCAGGTGGGGCAGGGCACGCCGGCGCCGAATGCCGTGATCGGTGTGCTGGGACCGGGCACAGGCCTGGGTGTATCGGGCGTGATTCCCACCGCCGACGGTTTCGTCACCCTCGGCAGCGAAGGCGGCCACGTCAACTTCGCGCCCGGCGACGAACGCGAGTTCGCCATCCTGCAAACCGCCTGGCGGGAATGGCAGCACGTCTCCAACGAGCGACTGATCTCCGGCCCCGGCATGGAGATCATCCACCGCGCGCTGGCCGAGCGTAACGGCGTCGAGGCGCCGGGGCGCAAGGCGGCCGACATCATCGCCGACGCGCTCGAGCGCCAGGACCCGCTGTGCCTGGAAGTGCTGGAATGCTTCTGCGGCATGCTGGGCGCCGCGGCCGCCAACCTGGCGGTGACGCTGGGCGCTTTCGGCGGCATCTTCATCGGCGGCGGCATCGTGCCGCGCATGGGCGAGTGGTTCGCGCAATCCCCTTTTCGCGCGCGCTTCGAAGCCAAGGGGCGCTTTAGCGGCTATATCGCGCAGATCCCGACCTACGTCATCACCGCGTCCACGCCGGCCTTGCACGGCGTAGCGACCATCCTGGCCGAGCACTTGCGCGGCCGCAGCGGCGCCAACACCCTGATGGAGCGCGTCACCCAGCTGCGCCACAGCTTGAGCCCGGCCGAGCAGCGCGTCGCCAGCCTGGTGCTGGAGCAGCCGCGCCTCGTGCTGAACGAACCGATCGCCGAGATTGCGCGCCTGGCGGATGTGAGCCAGCCGACCGTGATCCGCTTCTGCCGCTCGCTCGGCTTCCAGGGCCTGGCCGACTTCAAATTGAAATTTGCGAGCAGCCTGACCGGCTCGATCCCGGTACGCCACAGCCAGGTGCGCACCAGCGACAGCACCCACGACCTGTCGGCCAAGGTGATCGACAACACAGTGTCGGCGATCCTGCGTTTTCGCGACCAGCTGGACGTGCGCGCGCTCGACCGCGCCATCGAACTGGTGAGCCGGGCGCGCCGCGTCGAGTTTTTCGCGATGGGGAATTCTCGCGCCGTGGCGCTGGATGGCCAGCACAAGTTCTTCCGCTTCCGCATTCCGACTTCGCTGTACGGCGACTCGCACCTGTTCAGGCTCGCGGCCGAACTGCTGCAGCCGGGCGACGTCGTGATCGCGGTATCGAACTCGGGCAGTATCGCCGAGCTCCTGAGCGCCGTGGACATCGCGCGCAACGCCGGCGCCGACGTGATCGCGATCAGCAACAGCCAGTCGCCGCTGGCGCGCAAGGCGACCGTCTGCCTGGCGGTCGACCATGCCGAGGACAGCACCAGCTTCCTGTCGATGATCTCGCGCATCCTGCAGCTGCTGCTGATCGATATCCTCGCAGTGGGTATTTCGCTGGACGGCCAGCACGGGGAGGCGCAGGATGTGCGCCGCCTCCAGATCTCGCACCTGGATAGCTGAAGGTCAGGGATAGGGCGTATAGGCGAAGCCGTCCGCGATCACGCCCACCAGCCCGATCTTGTTCTCGTTGCTTTCGCTAAAGCCCATCAGCACGTCGACCACGCTCTGGCGCCCGCTGTCCAGCTCGGCCGTCCAGTAGTCGATGCCGGCCTTCTCGCCGGGACGGTGCAGGACGTTCTCGTAGAACTTCGAAACGATTTCCAGGTTGGTCGGCGTGGCGCCGTACTTCAGTTTGAATTCCGCCGAGCTGACGAACTCCTGCGCCACGCTCCGCAGCGAGCTGCCGCCATCCATCCGGCTCAGCCAGTAGCCCAGGCCGCCGAGGTCGGGCGTGCGGGCAAAGGCGGCCTGGTAGATGCGGTAGGCCTGGCCCCCGACGCCGTCGACATCGAGTCCGATGGCGCCGTCGCTGAACACCAGGCGTTCGATGTTGGCCAGGCTGTCGACCACGCCGCCGCTGCTGACGCTGTATCCGTCGGCCGTTTTCTTGACGCTGAAGTCGGCGCGCTTGCCGTCGAAGACCATCTTGTCCAGGCCGGCGCGGCCATCGGCGCGGTCGGCGCCCTTGCCGTTGTGGATGGTCTCGTTCGCCGCTGTGCCGGCGACCTTCCCGCCCGTGTCGCCGAAGCGGTACACGTGGCTGGCGCCGATCTTGTCGGCCGTGGTGTTCAGGAGCACCGAGAAGCCGGCGGCGGCGGCTTCCACCAGGTCCGGCTTGCCGTCGCCGTTGACGTCCAGCGCCAGCACGTGCTGGTTGTCGCTGCCGGTCCAGCCGAGGCTGAACTTGCCGGTGCCGTCGTTCATGTAGACGCGCGAGCCCAGGCCGTTGGCGTCGGCAATGATGTCCTGGAAGCCGTCGCCGTTGACGTCCACGGCGGTGGCCGAGTGGTACCAGCCCGTGGTCGAGCCGATGGTTTTCGACTGCGGCAGGCGCAGCGCGGTCTCGTCGTGGAAACGCCCGTTGCCGTCGTTGACCAGCAGCTGGATGTAGGGCAGCTTGTAGAACTCCTCGTGGGTGCCGTCGTTCGTCACGCTGAGCATCAGGTCGGGCAGCGCGTCCCCGTTCAGGTCGATGGTCTCGATGCCGACCACGACTTCGGTGAAGCCGCCAGGGCGGGGCAGGGCGATTGGCGTCGCGTTCGCAAAACTGCCCTTGCCGTCGTTCAGTACCACCACGCTCGGGCTCGGGTTCGGTTTCCAGGTGCCGAGCACCATGTCGTCCCAGCCGTCGCCGTTCAGGTCGCGCAGCATGGACCAGGTATTGCCCGGATCGAAGCCGGCCGGACGCAGGCTGGCCGGCAGCAGCGACTGGCTCGGCGTGAAGCCGCCGGCGCCGTTGTTGATCAGGATCTGGTTGGCATTGCCCGTGTTTTCGTTCAGGGCATTGACCAGGATGTCGATGTTGCCGTCGTGGTTGACGTCGCCGAGCGCGGTGCCGTGGTTCTGCTTCAGGCCCTGCGGCAGGCTGGCGCTGGCGTTCTCCAGCAGCCCGGTCGCCTTGTTCGACAGGTACAGCGAATTCTGCCCGCCCGGGAAGGGTGGCAGGTCGAGGCCGAAGTCGGGGTTGAAGATGTCGGTGATGCCGTCCTTGTTGAAGTCGGCCGCGAAAATGCGCGGCACGTAATTCACGTAGGGGACACCTCCCTTGAACAGCGAGGCCGTCTGGTCGCTGAAGCCGCCCTTGCCGTCGCCGACCAGGACCTGGATCGGCACCGGCGTGGCGCCCATGTCGCCACGGGTGCGGATCACCAGGATGTCGGCGATCCCGTCGCCGTTGAAATCGCCCGCGCGCATCTGGTTCACCGTGTTCATCTCGAACGATGGCAGGACCGTCTTCTGGCGCAGGAAGCCCGTGCTGTCATCGAACATGTCGCGGGTATATTGGGCGGTGGTGCCGCTCAGTCCCAGCAGCTGGATGCTGCTGACCCCGGTCAGCGTGTCGGTGCCGACCCTGCCGTTGGTGCCTTGCTTGACCACCGTGAAGCTGTCGCTGGCCCGCACATAGGTGATGCTCACTTCGGACGGCTTGAGGTCCCAGTAGGTAACGACGTCCTGCCCGCCGCCGCCGGTGACGCGGTCCGAGCCGCCGCTGAGCCAGAACTGTTCCGACTCGGCGCTGCCGATGAACTCGTCGCTGTGGTTGGAGTCCTGGAGGGTGCGCACATTGATCAGCCTATCCACCGTGCCGAAGCCGTCCTGGGCGATGCCGGTCGCCAGGTTGACCTTGATGCCGCTGGGCGAATCCCAGTAAGCGACGCCGGCCCAGCGCTGCAGGGACGTGATGGTGTCGTTGCCCTCGCCGCCGGACGCGTTGCCGTTCGAGATGACGATGGTGTCATCCCCCTTGCCGCCGAAGATGTTCGTGCCGGCCGGGAGGCCCAGCTTGTCCTGGTCGATGTTGTCGTTGCCGTCGGTACCGCGATAGTCTGCCATGGCTGTTCTTCTTGTTGGGAAACCGACATTTAAGTTTCCCTAGGACAAAAAGTCAAACGCTTTGCGCACGGTGTGGCAAAGGAGCCAATGGCGCGGGGTGGCTAGTCGGCGCTCTTGAGTTCGACGCGCTCGATGTTGCGGCGCCATTCCTGCAGCGTGAGCAGGGTGTCGGTCTCGGGATCTTCCACCAGGATCTCGTTGCCCTGCTGGGCGACCAGGAAGCTTTCGCGGCGGCGCACGTCGGCGGCGCGGTTCTCGACAAAGGTGAGCTGGTAGTACTTCTTGCCGTTGATCTCGCGCGGCGCCGGGTCGTCCTCGATTACAGCGCCGTGCGCCTTGCCCTTGGAGCGCTTCTCGATCTGCTCGGACCAGGCCTTCAGTTCGGGCACGGCTAGCAGGGAGGCCATCGCCTGTTCCTTGGTGCGCTGAGGCGCTTTCTCGGCGGCCGCGGGCGCCGGCTTGGGCGTTTCGCGCTCGGCGCGCTTGCAGCCGGCGGCCGTCAGCGCCAGCGCGAGGGCGGGGGCCAGCAGGAGCAGGGAGGAAGAAGGTGCAGTGCGCAGGGACATGGACGGCCTCGTGGGATGACGAGGCAGTCTACACCTTGCATGTTTCTCCGGCAACTTGGGTCGACCGGTCCTTGCCGCCGACCGCCCACCAAGCCAGGACGCAAGCCAGCGGGTGCAGGCAGCCCATCATCACGAACAGGGCGGCGTAGCCGGTGGTGCTCACCAGTTCTCCCACGACCTGGGTCGACAGGATGCCGCCGACACCACTGCCGGCTGCGATCACGCCGAAGATGGTCGCCACCCCATGGCCTGGATAGCGGTCGATCACGAGCGAAGTCAGATTCACCTGGAACACCAGGTGGGCGAAGCAGACCACGGCCGCCAGCGCCAGCATCGGTCCCATGCCGACGCCGCCGGCGATGAACATGCCCATCGGCCCCAGCAGCGCGGCCAGGCTCATGGCCATCAGGCGGCTGCGCACGGCCGGCACGCCGCGCCGAACCAGGGCGCCGGACAGCAGGCCGCCGCTGATGCTGCCGAAGTCGGCGGCCAGGTAGACCACCCACCCGAACTGCGCCACCTCCACCAGCCCGACCTGATATTGGTCGCCCATGTATTTCGGCAGCCAGAACAGGTAGAAATACCAGACCGGGTCCGCAACCATGCGTGCAGCGGCAAGTTTCCATACCGCGCGGTCGCGCACGACGCGCGACCATGGATAGGCGACGGCGGCGGCCGGCTGGCCGGCGCGCCGCGGGGCGCTGCGGTAGATCCACAGCCAGGCCGCGATCCACACGAAGCCGGCCGCGCCGGTGATGACGAAGGCGGCCCGCCAGCTATGCGTCAGCGCAAGCCAGGCGATCAGCGGCGGCGCGATGGTGGCGCCGACCATGGCGCCGGCCGTGTAGACACCGACCGCGAAACCGCGCTCGCTCGGGGGGAAGTGTTCGGAGACCGCCTTCGGACCGGCCGTGTAGTTGCCGGCCTCGCCCAGGCCGAGGGCGGCGCGGGCGGCGCCGAGCTGGGTCACGTTCTGTACCAGGCCGGTCAGCATGTTGGCCAGCGACCACCAGCCGACGAACAGGGCCAGGCTGGCCTTGGTCCCGAGGCGGTCGGTGACCCAGCCGGCGCCCACGTAGGCGATGGTGTAGGTGATCAGGAACACCTGCACCACCTTCGCGTATTCCAGCGTCGACATGCCGAGGTCGGCCTGGATCGAGGCGGCCAGGATCGACAGGGTCTGGCGGTCGACGTAGTTGAGGATCGTCGAGGCGAACAGCAATCCCAGGATTGCCCAGCGCCGGCGGCCTGGTTGGAATACGTCGGTCATGCGTGGTCTCCCGATATTTGTTGATGCCTGAATTTCAGCGACGTCGCTCCGGCACAAGCCGGAGCCCGGATTCGATGCAGAGCGTTGACGCGAAGGCCGCGCGGGAACGCGAGCAAACCTGGGCCCCGGGCTGCGCCGGGTGACGGCTCGACTGCCGGCGAGCAGGGCGCTTGCTCCTCGCGGCAGGCTTCAGCCGATCTCTTTCGCGGCCGCGCGCAATGCTTCTACCAAGGGTGCGGTGGCGCCTTCCGGAATCCATCCCGACAGCGCCAGGCCGGCATGGGCCGGCTCGCCGGTCGAGACGGCGACCACGTCGAAGTTACGCTCGTCGTCGACGTGGATGCGGGCGTAGCCCAGCGCGCGCACCTCGGCCAGCTTGTCGAGCAGCTGGGCGATCCCCTGCGGGAAGCGCGGGATGTCCTTGCCCTCGTAGATAGCGGTCACTTCCGCGTCGTCGAGCTCGGCCAGCAGCACGATGCCGATGCCGCTGGTGCTGGCCGGCAGCAGGCCGATCCTGCCCAGGCCGCGCGAGACTTCCAGGCCGGGCGGCGCGTGGAACAGGTAGCTGACGCTGTCGTTCCACAGCACGCCCAGCGCCACCGTGTGGCCGAAGCGGCGCAGGCTTTCCAGCGTCGGCAGGGCGCGGTTGATCAGGCCCGAAGCGAACAGGCTCTGGGCGGCCAGCACATGCATGCCGGAGCCCGCGGCGTATTTGCGGTTGGCGGTCTGGCGCGCGATGCCGAGATAGGTGAGGGTCTTCAGCAGGCGGTTGACCTTGGTCGGGTCGAGGCCTAGCTGGCGCGCGATCTCGCGGCAGCCGACCGGCTCCGGCGAAGAGGCCAGCGCCTGCAGGGTCGCAATGCCGTCGATCAGGCTCTGGTTCGGCTGGGCGCCGGGTTGGTAGCGCATAGGAAGGGACTTTCTGAAATCGGGTCGTTGTGCCGGCGCCATGTCGGGGCCGGCGCCGGACAGCCTTCCGTCCGGCAGCGATAGCCTAACCGAAAGCGCATCCATCACGCCACCAGCCGGGCATGTTCCCAGAAGGCCGCGCCGGGCTTGACGCCCAGGCCAGGGCCGCCGGGAAGACGGTAGACGCCGCGTTCGCAGCCCATATCGGTATCGAGCAGGGCCAGGTTGCGCGCGAACACCGAATGCTGCCATTCGTGCTTCCACAGGTTCGGCAGCGTGCTCGAGACGTGCAGGCTGGCCGCCAGGAAGATCCCGGTGCCGATGGTCGCATGCGGCGCCACCAGCGCGCCGTAGCGCCCGGCCAGGGCTGCAATGCGGCGGAACTGGGTGATGCCGGTGTGGCCCATCTCGGGCTGGACATAGGCCAGCGGGGCCGCCGGCAGCCGCAGCGCCGCCTCGTATTCGGTGTACCACTCTTCGCCGGCTGCGATCAGGCCGGGCCAGCTGCGGCACACGGCGGCCAGTTCGCCCACCAGCTCCGGCTTGACCGGCGCCTCCAGGAAGCGCGGCTTGTACGGGGCGAGGCGCGAGGCCAGGGCATGGGCGCTGGCGGCGTCGAACTTCCAGTGCAGGTCGACCATGATGTCGGCGTCGCTGCCGAGCGCCACGCGCAGGGCCGCGAATTCCTCCGCGATGCCTTCGTGGCTGACCACGGCGGCGAACTTGAAGGCATCGATGCCTTGGCGCTGCCAGGCGCGCGCCATCTCGACGCGCTCGGCCAGCGTGGCGGCAGGCAGGCCGGACAGGTAGCCGGGAACCGGGCGCGGCGCCTCGCTGGACAGCAGGGCGGCCAGCGGCAGGCCGCGGCCGCGCGCGCGCAGGTCCCACAGGGCGATGTCGAGGGCGGCCAGGGCGTCGCCGTGGAAGCCGCCGCCGCAGCCGCGCACCCGCATCAGGCCGTACAGTTCGTCCCAGATGGCCTCGACCTCTTCAGGGTCATGTCCGAGCAGCACCGGCGCCAGCAGGTCGTTGATGATCTCGCAGGTGGCGCGCGGCGCGCAGATGCCGTAGGTCTCGCCCCAGCCCTCGCTGCCGTCGTCCAGCGTCACCCGCACCGCGATCGAGCGGTCGACGGTCGGGTAGATGGTGCCGTTGCCCTTGCGGACGATGTAGCCGCGCGGATTGACCGATTCGTCCGGACCGAGCGGCCCGAGATAGGGCGTGTCGCGCGGCAGGGTGACGATGAAGGTCTCGACTTTCGCGACCCGGCGCGGGACGGCGCGCCGCCCGGCGGCGCCGGTCGTCATGCCGCCGTCTCCGCGGCGAAGGGCAGCAGGTCGGCCAGGCGCGCCAGCAGGGCGTCCAGCTCGATGCGGTCGTAGCGGTCCAGTTCCGGCCCCTTGGCTCGGGTGTAGGCGCTGGCAATCAAGCCGCGCCGCCGCAGCACCGCCTTGGTCAGGCGCCAGCGGAAGATCGCCTGCATGTTCAGGAGCGGCAGGGTGCGCTCGAACAGGTCGCGCGCGCGCGCCTCATCGCCGCCCGCGAAGGCGCGGTGCATGGCGACGTGCAGTTCGGTGATCTCGCAGGCCGGCATGGTGCCCCGGGCGCCGCGCGTCAGTTCGTCGATCACGTAGCGCGCGCCGGCGCCGCCGAACACCGCGTCGAGCGCGTCGCCGGCCAGTTCGCCGAGCCGGGTGATGCGCTGGCCCGAGGGCGGGGCCTCTTCCTTGACGTAGCGGATGCCCGGCACCTCGCGCGCCAGCGCCGCCACGCGGTCGAGCGCCAGGCCGATGCCCATCGGCGCGGGGGCGTTCTGCAGCATGATGTCGATCCCGGCTTCGGCGTGCACGTCGCGGAAGAAGGCGGCCATCGCCGCCAGGTCGTCCGCCATAGCGTGCGGCGTCAGGATCATCGCGGCCGAGGCGCCGGCGCGGGCGCCGGCCAGCGCGTAGGCGGCGGCATCGGCGGTGCTGGGTGCGCTGGCGCCCACCACGAAGTCGGTGCGGCCGTCCACCCACTCGCCGACCCTGGCCGTCAGGTGCAGGCGCTCGTCCTTCTCCAGCATGTCGTATTCGCTGGCCAGGCCGGGAAACACGATGCCGGTCGCGCCGCTGTCCACCACGTAGTCCAGCACGCGCCGCATGCCGGGTTCGTCGATCTCGCCGCGCTCGGTGAAGATGGTCGGCAGGATCGGGAGCACGCCCTCCAGGGCGGGTGCTTTGCTGCTGAGGTTCTGCGTCATGGGTGGGTTCCTTGGTCGTTGCTGCTATAGCATATTGCCTGATGATGCAGCCGGGGCGGTCCTTGCCGGCCCCTTCAAAAAATATTGTAGCGAACTTACCACACAAAAAAGCAACATTTTTCGGTGCGATGTTTCGGTCTTGGGTACGCCGCGGACCGCCTTCCGCCCTTCTTTATCCCTATGTAAGCCAGATGCTTGCATGACAGGGAGGCGACCGGCGACGTGTTGCTGTATTAGCATAGCTCGACTGTGATGTTTTTCCTAGAAGTTTTTTTCATATCGAATGCCAAGCGAATTGTGATGTTGAAAAACTGATTGCGTTCATAATTTTGTTGCTATATGGTATACAGCAGATGCCAAAGAAGAGCCGATGAGGAGACATCGGACGGCATCGCCCGGCGGCAGCTGCGGGGTGGGGCCGGGTGTCCCGCCTGTACACTGATGAGCGCAGCTCCTAGAAAAACGACGAATAAAAGGAAAGCATCGATGAAACACGCAACCATCTACGGCCTGCTGCTGTCGTCGGCCCTCACCGCATCCGGTCTCGCCTCGCAATCTGTCTTCGCGCAGGAAGCGCAGGCGCCAGCGGCCGGTACGGCGCCCGACGCCACCGGACCGGTGGCCGCGCCCCCGGCGCCCGCCGTGGAGGCGCCCGCCGGCATGCCCGCCGAGACCGTGATCGTGAGCGGTATCCGCCGCAGCCTGGAATCGGCCCGCAACGCCAAGCGCAACGCTTCGCAGATCGTCGATTCGATCGTGGCCGACGACATCGGCAAGCTGCCCGACCGGAACGTGGCCGAATCGCTGTCGCGCGTCTCGGGCGTGCAGGTCGACCGCGGCATCGCCGAGGGCACCAGCGTGTCGATCCGCGGCCTGCGCCAGAACGTCACTCTGTTCAATGGCCGCGAGATCTTCGACTCCACCGGCCGCGGCGGCATCGGCCTGGACCAGAACGGCACCTCGACCTACGGCGTGATGGCGCTGGTTCCGTCGGACCTGATCGCGCGCCTGGACGTGACCAAGCTGGCCGGCGCCGAGCAGATTTCCGGCGGCCTGGGCGGCATCATCGACATCCGCACCCGCATGCCGCTGGACGGACCGGCCTCGCAGTTCGCGCTGCGCGCGGCCGCCACCTATGACCAGCTACCGGGCAAGACCGGTTCCGAGCTGTTCGGCATGTGGTCCGGAAAATTCAACGACAACACCCTGGGTCTGCTGCTGTCGGTGTCGGCCGACACCCGCAAACTGGCGCAGGAGGGCCTGGACACCTTCTCTGGCTACCGTGCCTACAGCGAGACCAGCACCGGCAGCGCGCGCAACCGCTTCGGCAACCAGGACGTGCGCGCCCAGGACATCGCCGAGAAGCGCGAGAAGCGCGGCCTGAACGCGGCCATCCAGTGGCGCCCCAGCAACCGGCTCGAGATCAGCGCCGATACCTTCATGTCGAAGCTGGAATCGGACCGCGACCGCTACTGGCTCTCGTTCAACCCCACCGATGGCCTGAGCAACGCGGTCTACTCGTCCAACAACATCCTGCTGTCGGGCCGCGCCACCACCGCCGTGCTGTCGAACACCGAGTTCGCCGCGGTCGACTCGGACGTCAGGTCGACCGCGGTGCGCGCGCGCTTTGCCGTCACCGATTCCCTGCGCGCCACCGCCGAGGCATCCTACGGCACCTCGAGCGCCAGCTTCCACCAGCTCTACTTCCGCCTGCAGCCCCTCAGCGGCATCCAGCCGGTGGTGAACTTCGACCTCACCAAAGGCAACTTCGGGGAGTATGCGATCAGCGGCATCGACATGGCCAACCCGGCCTCGCTGCGCCACACCATCCTGTTCGACAACCTGTACCGCGCCGAGACCGACACCAAGGCCCTGCGCCTGGACTTCACCCATTCCACCGGCTGGGACCTGGTCGACTCCATCGAGTTCGGGGCCCGCTACAACGAGCTCGACTCGCTGCAGAACCCGCTGCGCGCCGACATCCGGCCGGCCGGCGGCATTCCGGCGACCCAGATGGGCGGCTTCATCGGCCAGTACGGCAGCTCCGGCGCGATCGGCGGCCTGCCCGCCAACTATGCGGTAGCGGCCAAGGGCAGTTTCGGCAGCTGCGCCGCCTTCACCGGCATCGCTTCGATCAGCCAGGACCCGCAGTGCACGAATCCAGCTGCGACCATCAATTCGCGCGCCGGCACCTTTAACGTGCGCGAAACCTTCACCGATGCGTATGTCAAGGCCAACTACGGTACCCAGGTCGGCGGCGCCGACGTGTCGGGCAATGCCGGGGTCCGCTTCGTCAAGCGCAAGCTCGAATCGGTCGGCAACATCATGAACGCCTCGGGCGCTTCCGTGCCGACCACCTTCCTGCGCGACGACACCCAGGCGCTGCCGTCGGCGGTGGCGCGCATCGACCTGGGCGACGGCAACCTGGTGCGCCTGGGTGCGGCCCGGGTCGCCGCCTTCCCCAACACGGCGGACCTGAACAACGGCGTGACCCTGTCGAACAACGCGGTGTTCGTGAACGGCGTGCAGACCGGCGTCGGCTCCGGCGCGGGCGGTTCGCCCAACCTCGATCCGTTCAAGGCCAACCAAGTCGACGTCTCCTTCGAAAAATACTTCGGCAAGCAGGCCCTGGCCTCGGTCGGCCTGTTCAACAAGAACATCTCCTCGTTCATCGTGCAGCGCCAGAGCGCCGAGTCGTACAACGGCGTGAACTACTTCATCAACCGCAAGGTGAACGGGCAGGGCGCCAAGGTCAAGGGCGCCGAATTGCTGGTGCAACTGCCGTTCTACTTCGCGCCGGCGCTGTTGAAGGACTTCGGCGTGATGGCCACCTATTCCTACATCGATTCGACCACGCCGATCCGCGACGCCGAAGGACGCGTGCTGCCGTTCCCCGGCCTGTCGAAGAACAACGTCAACCTGGTGCTGTACTACGAAAGCGGCCCGCTGAGCGTGCGCACCGCCTACAACTGGCGCGACGAATACCTGGTGAGCCTGTCGGCCGCCAATACCGGGATCTACAGCGGTTCCTTCACCGACGTCGCGGCCACCCTGCGCTACGACATCAGCAAGTCGGTGTCGCTCAACCTCGAAGCCAACAACCTGCTCAACAGCCGCCAGCGCACCTACGACGGCGTGGTCGAGGCGCTGCGCACCAATGCGCAATTTGGCCGCATCTTCAAGGCTAGCGTCAGCATGAAGTTCTGATGCGGCGGCACCCAACCGGAGGAAATGCATGACCGATATCCTGAAGGGCCGGCGCGCCCTGGTGACGGGCGCGGCGAGCGGCATCGGCGCCGCCATCGCCGCGCGCCTGGGCCAGGCCGGGGCGCTGGTCGCGGGCCTGGACCTGGAGACCAGCCCTGGCGTGGCCTGCCCGCTGGTGGCCGACCTGCGCAGCGATGCACAGCTCGACCGCGCCGTCGAGACGATGGCCGGCAGCATCGGCATGCCGGACATCCTGGTCCATGCCGCCGCCTCGCAGCCGAAGGGCGGCTGCCTCGACCTCGATCCCGCCGCCTGGGCCGACGCCTACGACGTCAACTTGATCGGCGCGGTGCGCCTGCTGCGGCGCTGCGTGCCGCATATGCGGTGCGCCGAGGGCGGGGCGATCGTGCTGCTGTCTTCGATCAACGCCGGCTTCGCCACGCCGACCCTGGCCGCCTATGCCGCCACCAAGGCCGCGCTCGAGAACCTGGCCAGGACCGCGGCGCTCGAGTTCGCACCGGATGGGATCCGCGTCAACGCCATCGCCCCGGCCTCGATCGACACGCCGATGCTGCGCGCCTCCTACGCCGATCGTCCGGACGGGGCGCTGGAAGCCAACCGGGCGCGCCACCCGCTGGCGCGCTTCGGCACCCCTGGCGAAGTGGCCGAGCTGGCGCTTTTCCTCGTTTCCGACAGCGCTGCCTGGATCACCGGCGCCGTCTATCCCATTGACGGAGGCGCCAGTGTCACACGCAGATAGCATCGTCGGCATCAACTGGGGCAGCACCAACTTCCGCGCCTACCTGATCGGCCCGGACGGGACGCTGCGCGACGAATTCAGCCGTCCCGCCGGGGTGGCGAATCTCGACCGCGCCGGCATGGAAGCGCTGATGCGCGAACTGGCCCAGCGTTGGCCGCGCGCGGTGGCCGGCGAGGGCGCCGTGTACGCGGCCGGCATGGTGGGATCGAACATCGGCTGGCAGGAAGCGCCCTACGTCGTGGCGCCGGCCGGACTGGCCGCACTGGCGGCGGGCACCGTGCCGGTTGACATCGGCGGCGTGGCACTGCGCATCGTGCCCGGCATGACCTGCACCCGCGCCTACGACGGCGGCCCCGACATCCTGCGTGGCGAAGAGATCGAACTGTTCGGCTTCGCCGCGATGGAGCCAGGCTGGAACGGCTTCGTGGCGCTGCCGGGCACCCATACCAAATGGGTGCGTTTCGCGGATGGCCAACTGCAGGACTTCTTCACCAGCATGTCGGGCGAGATGTTCGACCGCCTGACCTCGAGCGGCCTGCTGGCCTCGATCGTCGAGGGCGAGGCGCAGGCGGGCGACGCCTTCTTCGAAGGTGTGCGCCTGGGCGGCGAACGCGCGCTCGGCCTCGGTACGCTGCTGTTCGGCGCCCGCGCCCGCGTGATCCGCGGCCAACTGGCAAGGTCCGACGCAGCGTCCTTCCTGCGCGGCCTCCTGATCGGCGCGGAGATCGCCGACGCCCTGGCGATCCATCCGGCCCTGGCCGGCGCGCGCCTGCCGCTGATCGGCAGCGGCCCCGTATGCCGCCTGTATGCGGCGGCGCTCGAGGCGGTGGGTGTGCAGGGCTGTTTCGTCGATTCGCGCGAAGCCTGCCTGCGCGGCTTCAGCGCCGTGCATCTTGAGGGTGCGCGATGAACGCCGCCGCAGCGAAGCACCTGGACGACACCCTGGCCCAGCTTCCCGTGATCGCCATCCTGCGCGGCATCCGGACCGGCGAAGCGCTGGCGATCGTCGACGCGCTGTATGAAGCGGGCATCCGGGTGGCGGAAGTCCCGCTCAATTCGCCCGAGCCTTTCGACACGATCCGCCTGCTGGTGGAGCACTTCGGCGAACGCATGGTGCTGGGCGGCGGCACCGTAGTCACCGTGGAACAGGTAGCCGAGCTGGCCGCCTGCGGCGCCACCCTGTGCGTCTCGCCCAACACCGATCCCGACGTGATCCGAGCCGCGCTGGCGCACGGCATGGTGCCGGTGCCGGGCTTCCTGAGCGCCACCGAAGCCTTCGCCGCCGTGGCGGCGGGGGCGCGCCACCTCAAGATGTTCCCGTCCGCCGGCCGCGCCGGCGATCTGTCGGCCCTGCGTAGCGTGCTGCCGCGCGAGGTGCAGCTGGTCGGCGTGGGAGGCGTGAATGCCCTCAACGGCGCTGAACTGGCGGCCGCGGGCGCGGGCGCCTTCGGCATCGGCAGCGACCTGTACAAGCCGGGCATGGGCGCGGAGGAAGTCGGCGTCCGCGCGCGCGCCATGCTGCCTTACTTCGATCGCGCCTGGCTCGGACGCAAGGCGACACTGGTCTGCAACCCACAGGCGGGCGTGGGCGAATCGCCCGTGTGGCAGGACGGGCGCCTGGTGTGGACAGATCCGCCCGGCCGCCGCCTGCTGCGCCTGGAAGAGGGCGGCGTCTGGCGTGCCACGGCGCTGGACGAGAGCCTGTATGCGCTCGCCGCACTGCCCGACGGCCGCCTGGCCGCCAACACGGCGCAGGGATTCTGCACCGTCGACCCGGCCACTGGCAGCCTGGAGCGCGGTCCGGGCGCGGCGCTGGCGCCGGGCATGCGCCTGAACGACATGGCGGTCGATGCGCGCGGCGGCCTGTGGGCCGGCGCCATGCACGGCGGCCTGCTCGCGGGCGACGGCAAGCTGTACTACGCCGCCGACTCCAGGGCCATCCCGCGCGAAGTCGCGTCCGGACTGGGCGTACCCAACGGAATGGCCTTCAGCAGCGACGGCACCACCCTGTACGTGATCGACACGCTGGCGCGCACCCTGCTGGCCTACCGTGCGGATGTCGACGCCGGCAGCCTCTCCGAGCCGCTTATCGTGAGCGATTTCCTGGGCCTGCCGGGCAAGCCGGACGGCCTGGCGGCGGCCCCCGACGACAGCCTGTGGGTGGCCATGTGGGGCGGAGGCTGCGTGGTCCAGCTGGCGCCGGACGGCGCCCTCCTGCAGCAAGTCCGGGTGCCGGCCCCGCACGTGAGCAGCCTGTGCTTCGCCCCCGGCGGGCGCTTGTTCGTCACCACCTCGAGAATGCGGCTCGGCCCCCGCCAACTGGCGGACGCCCCGGGCTCCGGCGGCCTGTTCCTGATCGAAGGAGCCGCCATGCCGTAGACCTGCCCAGGGAGCGTCGGGCACACGCCATGCGCCCGTGGACCGCCGGACGGAGAAGCCGTGCGGCCACGGGCGTTCTCATACCAGCTACAGGAGACAGCAAGATGAAACGTTTTGCGCACGTTGTACTGTCCGGATGCTTGTGCCTGACGGGGTTGCCGGCTTTCGCCGCCGACATCGTCGTCGACAACGGCGGTCCCGGTTTCACCACCGTCGGCGCCTGGACCGCCAGCACCTTCGATGCCGGCTACCACGGCACCAATTACCTGCACGATGGCAGCGCCGGCGCCGATAGCGGCAAGTACGCCACCTGGACGCCGACCATCCCCAGCGCCGGCGAATACCTGGTCTACATGCGCTGGCCGGCCGCCGCCAATCGCCCCAGCGCGGCGCCGGTCGAGATCCGCCACGCCGGCGGCCTCGATACCTCGAAAGCCGTCAACCAGCAGACCGGCGGCGGCAACTGGGTGCTGCTGGGGCAGTATTCGCTGGCAGCGGGCACCGCCAACTACGTGCGCATCCACGCCAACGCGAGCGGCTACACGATCGCCGATGCGGTGCGCTTCGAGCCTACCCAGGCAGCCAACGTGGCGCTGAACCAGCCCGCCAGCGCCAGCTCCACCGACGGCGGCAATGTCGCCGCCAACGCGGTGGACGGCGTCATCGACGACAGCTCGCGCTGGCTGAGCACCAATACGGCCGGGCCGCACACCTTGACGGTCGACCTGGGCGCGAGCAGCACCTTGATCTGCGCCCACCTGCACACCGGCTACGGCGGCGGCAGCGCGGTGGCCAACGCCAGGCTGCAATCCTGGAACGGCAGCGCCTGGGTCGACGTTCCCGGGGCATCGATGAGCGGGAACACCGCGGTCGACGTCCAGATGCTGTTCACCAACCCGGTCACCACCAGCCGCATGCGCCTGGTGGCGAGCGACAGCGGCTACGTGCGGGTCAAGGAACTGAAGCTGTTCGCCAGCGCCCTGTCGGGTTGTCCGGGCCTGGGCAGCGCGCCGCCGGCAGCCGGCACTCCGCGCACCGACATCCTGGTCAACCTGAGCGGCTACGACATCGGCAAGCCCAAGCGCTTCACGGCGCCGCTGATGGCCGACGGCACGCCGTTCACCATCCACAGGTCGGGGCAGGCAGCCAGCGTCTACACCGGCACGATCAGCGGGCAGGTGGGCGACTTCAGCGACTTCGATCCGGCCGAGAGTGGCGACTACCTGATCCAGGCCGGCGGCAAGGAATCCTATCCGTTCGCGATCGGCCCGAACTGGATTGAGCGGGTCTCCTACCAGCTGGCGCTCGACTTCATGATCGAGTCGCGCTGCTACAACAGCGTCAGCAACACCTGCATCACTGGGCTAGCCTGGCGCGATTCGCACCAGTTCTCCTTCGAGGTATCGACTCTGGTGCAGATGTTCATGTCGAACCCGAGCGCCTATACGCGCATGCCGCGCAAATACGCCTACGCATTCAATCCGTCTTACCAGACCCTCGGCGCGCCGGCCGCGGACGCGCCCGACATCGTCAAGATGATCCACTGGGGCGTGGACCGCATACTGAAGGTCAACAACACGGCAACCGGCAACCACCCGCTGCTCAAGGGCGAGCTCGCGGCCTTCCTGTACGCCTGGCCGCAAATGAAAGACTGGATCAGCCAGGCGGACTACGAACGGGTGCGCGACTACACCTTTAACAACTGGAGCCACGCCGGCACCGGCAACGTGGCCTGGTACGAGTTGTCTCCTGCGCCGAGCGGCAACATGCTGTCGGTGTACACCGTCATGGGCAGCGGCAAGGGCCAGTTCCCGCCCGGGCATTCGGTGGCGCCGAACCTGATGCTGTACGCCGTGGCGCTGCGCGAGGGCCGCTCCGACGCCCAGCTCTACTTCGACGCCGCGTACAACCAGGCCCAGTGGATGATCTCCAATCTCGACTGGAACGATCCGGCGGCAACCAAGGGCCAGCGCATGAGCGAGCACAAGACCATGGAAGGACTGGCCTTCTTCCAGAAGATGCATCCGGCCCAGGCGCCGGCCGGCCTGCTTGCGAAGATCGAGGACTGGGCCGCCGTCGCCATCGCACGCTCGTCGAACATGTGGGATTTCCGCCGCTACAGCGCGACCCAATGGGTGATCCCGGACTTCAACGAACCGGGTAATGTACTCGGCTTCCCAGCGGCCGCGCTGGCGGCAGTGCAGGTGCTGCCCGACGCCGCGACCCGGCAGCGCCTGCGCCAGATCGCCATGGCCCAGGTGGACAACGGCTTCGGGCGCAATCCGCACGGCCGCCACTTCTCGTACGATGCCCCGCGCGAAGTGGAGGGCGTGGAAGTCGGCTGGAGCACCTACCTGAACGGCGGCAATGGCCAGCTGATGGCGGTACACGGGGTAATCGACGGCGCGCCCAAGGAAGCGGCCTATCCGTTCGCGCCGAATGCCGGCGCCGGCTATACCGAAGGCTGGATCGCCTTCAACACTGCCTGGAACGCCAGCCTGGCCTATATGGCGCAGGACGACACCACCATCGAGGTATTCAACAGCGGCTTTAGCAGCCGGCCCAGCTCGCTCACCTATGGGAGTTTCGGCATCGAGCTGAAGGCGCCGCTCAATTTCGATTACGCGGCGGTGGAATCCGCAACCGTGGACCTGGTCTCGAGCAACGGTGACAGCGAACGGATCGTGGTGAGCGAGAAGTCCGCCAGCAGCTTCTGGTTCCGCAATACCTTCGCGCTGGCGAACGGCGCCCGCAACGACGGCGACGGCGTGCTGCAGGTGCCGAACGGCGGCTGGTTCGAGGTGTCCTACGGCGCCGGAAACTTCAGGAAAGTCGTCCGCTACCAGGCGAGCGGATCGACCTTCAACCGGCTGTAGCCATCTGCGCCGGGCTGCCTGCGCGCAGGCCGGCGCCATCGAGCGGCGGCGGGGGGGAGGAACGCGATCGTCCAAAACAAGCGTCGAAGTAGCGCTTGCGTCCCCGCGTGCCTGCTACGCTAACCCAGGTCCAGCGCATTGCGCAGGAACTCGAACATCACCTTCATGCGCTGCAGATGACGGGTATCGGGATGGGCCAGTGCCCACAATTCCGTCTCGAGTTCGGCGATCGGCCCGTCCACGATCTCGACCAGTGGGTGATCGCGCAGCACCGCCAGCGGCACCACGCCCACGCCCATGCCGTGTATCACCGCGCCGGCGACCGAGAGCACGCTGTTCATGCGGTAGCGGGGGATGACCTTCGGATGGTGCTGGCGGCGCCAGCGCTGCGAGGGATGGTCGGGCAGGGTGGCGTCCAAGGCGATCCAGTCCATGTCGCGGTAGTCAGGGATGTGGCGGTGCGCGGCCAGGTAGGCCTTACTGGCGTAGACGGCGGCTTCCAGCCGGCCGAGCCTGACGCCGACCAGGTGCTCGGGCGGCGTCTTGGTGGCGCGGATCGCGATGTCGGCGTCGCGGTGGCTCAGATTGGCGAGGGCGTTGGAGGCGATCAGTTCCAGCTCGATCTGCGGGTAGCGCTCCGTGAACTTCGGCATCGCCGGCAGCAGCACGCTGTGCATGACCGAGTCGGTAGTGGTGATGCGCAGCGTACCCGAGGGCGTGGTGTCGGTGTCGAGGGCGGCTTCCCTGGCCTGCTCGAGCTGCGACTCGATGCGCTCGGCGTAGCCGGCCAGCGCGATCCCGAGTTCCGTCGCCGCATAGCCCTGGCGGCTGCGCTCGAACAGCAGTTCGCCCAGGTCCTTCTCGATGCGCTTGATCGAGCGGAACACCGTCGAGGTATCGACCTGCAGCCGCTCGGCGGCGCCGGCCAGGGTGCGGCCGCGGTACAGGGCGAGGATCAGCTCGAGGTCGGGGAGGTCGAGCTTCGATTGCGTTTTTGCATAGGGAAGTTTCATGGGTGCCTATTTTAATTGCATTTTCGCATAGATAGAGTAGGGCCATTCCCGACGCGGGAACCCTTGCAACCACCTACGAGGCTCACCATGAAACTGTATTACGCACCGGGCACGTGCTCGCTGGCTTCCCACATCGTCCTGAGGGAGGCCGGCCTCGATTTCACGATGGATAAAGTTGATATTGCCACCAAACGCAGCGCCGAAGGCAAGGATTTCCTCGCCATCAGCCCGAACGGCTATGTGCCGGCGCTGGAGATCGAACCGGGCCTGGTGCTGACCGAAGGCCCGGCCATCCTGCAGCTGCTCGCCGACAGGGTCCCTGGCGCGCAGCTGGCGCCGCCGAGCGGCACGCTCGAACGCTACCAGCTGCAGTCCTGGCTGAACTTCATCACCTCCGAGATCCACAAGGCCTTCTCGCCCCTGTTCAAGCCGCAGATGCCGGCGGATGCGAAAGCGCTGTTCGTCGAGCAGCTGGGCCAACGCTTCGACGTGCTGGAACGCCACCTGGCTCGGAACGACTACCTGATGGGCGAGCGCTATTCGATCGCCGACGCCTACCTGTTCGTCGTGACCAACTGGGCCGGCTATCTGGGCATCAGCCTGGACAAATGGACCGCACTGAACGGCTTCCGCGCCCGCGTGGCGGCGCGTCCGGCGGTGCAGGCGGCGATGGCGGCGGAAGGCCTGAAGGCGGCGTGATGGACCTGAAGCTGATCAGCCATCCGCTGTGCCCCTACGTGCAGCGCGCCGTGATCGCCCTCGAGGAAAAGGGCGCCCCTTACGAGCGGATCGACATCGACCTGGCCGACAAGCCGGCCTGGTTCAAGGCAGTGTCCCCGCTCGGCAAGACGCCGGTGCTGCTGGCGGACGGGCAGCCGGTGTTCGAATCCGCCGTCATCTGCGAGTACCTCGACGACATCCTGGCGCCGCGCCTGCATCCGCAAGACGACCTGGTGCGCGCCCGCCACCGTGGCTGGATCGAGTACGCGTCCTCGGTGCTGAGCACCATCGGTGGCCTGTACTCGGCGCAGGACAAGGCGGCGTTCGAGGCGGCGCTCGGCCTGCTGCGCGAACGCTTCGCCGCGCTTGAACCGGTGGTGGGGGAGGGACCGTATTTCGCCGGCGCGGATTTCTCGCTGGTCGATGCGGCTTTCGGTCCGGTGTTCCGCTACCTCGACCTGTTCGATGCGCACGGCGTGCACTGCGTGCCGCAAGCGCTGGTCAAGGTGACCGCCTGGCGCCGCGCCCTGGCGGAGCGTCCCTCGGTGGCCGGCGCCGTCGCCGCCGACTATCCCGAGCGCCTGCGTGACTTCGTCCTGCGGCGCGGCGGCGTGCTCGCCCGTATCCTCGCGGGAGAGGCCGCCCTAGCGTAAGCGCGTGCCGGCCGCGCAGGCCTGGATCAGTTGCGCCAGGCGGCCGGCGCGCGTCTCTTCCTTCTTTGCGTTGGTAATCCAGTGCAGCATCGTCTTGCGGTAGCCCGGCGGGACGGTCTCGAAATAGGCCCAGGCCGCGCTATCTGCCTGGAAGCGCTTCAGCTCCTGCGCCGTCAGCTCGGGCAGGTCGCTGCGCTCGTGCGAATAGATACCGGACTTCGCCTCCGAACGGTGGGCGAAGGCTGCCTCTCCAGCGGGCTGCATCTTGCCTTCGGCGCGCAGCTTGTCCATCTTGGCGATGTTCACCACACTCCAGATCGAGGCGGGCTTCCTTGGCGTGAAGCGGATCGAATAGGTGTTCTCGTCGATACTCTTGCGCCGCCCGTCGATCCAGCCGAAGCACAGCGCCTCGTCCACCGACTCCGACCAGCTCATGCAGGGCCGCCCGCTGCCCACCTTGTGGAAACCGACCAGCAGCTCGGAGGCAGCCGCCGCATGGGCTTCCAGCCAGGTGCGGAAAGCCGTGGCATCGGCGAAGAAGGTCGGCTCGATCGTGCTCATGCCGGTAGCGCGATCTCTGCACGCAGGAAGTCGAACATGGCTTTCATCCTTCCAAGATAGCGGGTGTCGGGATGCGCCAGCACCCACAGCCCGATGTCCAGTTCCGGCAGCGGCCCGTCGAGCATCACCGCATTCGGATGCGCGTGCATGACCGCCAGCGGCGCCACGCCCACGCCCAGGCCGTTCACCACTGCGCCCGCCACCGCCAGCAGGTTGCCCACCTTGTAGCGCGGCGCCACCGCCGGTAACGCCGTGCGGCGCCAGATGTGCGAAGGATGATCCGGCAGGCTGTCGTCGAGCGCGATCCAGTCCATTGCTTCGACCGGCCGGCCTGCCGGCTGCGCGGCGAGATAATCGCGACCGCCCCAGACGGCCGAACGCATGGTGCCGAGCCGGATGCCGACCAGGTGCTCCGGCGGCGTGTTGGTGACGCGGATCGCGATGTCGGCTTCGCGCTGCCCCAGGTTGGCGATCGCATTGGTGGTCACCAGTTCCAGCTCGATGCGCGGATGGGCGCTTGCGAAGCGCGGCAGCACCGGCAGCAGCACGGTGTGGAACAGGGTCTCGGTGAGCGTGATGCGCAGCAGGCCGGAAGGCTCGGCGTCCTGGTTGAAGGCGGTCTCGCGCGCTTCTTCCAGCTGCTTCTCGATGCGTTCGGCATGGGCCGCCAGCGCCCGTCCCAGCGTCGTGGCCGCGTAGCCGTGGCGGCCGCGGTCGAACAGCACCTCGCCGATGTCCTTTTCGATGCGCCTGATTGCGCGGAACACGGTCGACCCATCCACCTTCAGGCGCTCGGCGGCGCCGGCCAGGGTGCGGCCGCGGTGCAGGGCCAGGATGGTCTCCAGGTCCGTCAGGCCCAGCTTCGATTGCAGATTTGCAGAGGGTGCTTTCATGGCTGCTTATTTTAATCGTGTGCATGCGCCGATAGAGTGGGGACCTCGTCAACCACCCTTGCCAGAGACTACCATGAACGACTACCGCATCAAGCCTTACGCCGCCCTCCTGCTGCGCCTCGCGCTCGGCGCCGCCTGGCTGTCGCACGCCTTCCTGAAACTCGCGGCCTTCAGCATGCCGGCGCTGGGCAGCTTCCTCGCCCTCGAAGGCATGCCGACGCCGATGGCCTGGCCCGTGGCCTTGCTGGAGCTGGCCGGCGGCACCGTGATCATCCTCGGCATCCATGGCCGCGTCGCCTCGCTGGCTTTGCTGCCGCTGCTGGCCGGCGCCCTGGTTGCGCACACCGGCAACGGCTGGACCCAGAGCATTCCGGGCGGCGGCTGGCTGTACCCGGCGGTCCTGATGATGGCGACCCTGCTGCACGCCCGCATCGGCGATGGGGCGGCGGCCTTGGCCTCGCCCGCTGACGTGCGCCGCCTCTCCAGCGCCGCCACCGCTGTTTGCCGGTAGGGTGGTCGGCTCCGCCGACCACGCGTTCAGATCCGGCTTGCGTTACAGCTGCCTGTGCACCTGTTGGACACGCGGTCGGCAAGACGACCACCCTACGGACAGCAAGGGCCGTCAGCCCGCCAGCTGCAGGCCGTTCTCTTCGCACCAGTCGCGCAGTGCGGCCGCGGTACGCTCGTTACGGTAGTCGTGCCAACGATCGCGCAGGTCGCGATCGTCGACCAGCCTGCTGAAATTGCGGTAAGCGCCAGGGCGCCGGAACATCTGCCTGACGCGCTCATACTCGTCCGGCATCTCGGCCTCGGTGAAAGCGAACACCAGTGCCTGCCCCAGGTCCAGGCTGTTTGAATCGGGCACGCTTGCATAGCGTGCCGGGTCGTCGATATCTTCGGGCAGGGGACCGGCTTCTTCGGGAATGTCGTCGCTCCGCACGTACACTGAGCCAGTCTCTAGGCTGACCCACGCTTCGGCCAATCCACCCTGGCCGCTCACCAGCAGCATCGCGTTTTCCAGATCGTCGGCGTTGACAGTCGCCATTCGAAAATCCTCCAAAAGTGAAAAAAGCCTGCAAGGCGCGAACCTTGCAGGCTTTTGGACACGACAGCGCCGGAAAAGCTCCGGCGCGTGACCGAGCGAATTACATCATGCCGTCCATGCCGCCCATGCCGCCCATACCACCCATGCCGCCCATACCGCCGGCCGGCTTGTCTTCGGTGACTTCCGAGACCATGCAGTCGGTGGTCAGCATCAGGCCGGCGATCGACGCTGCGTTCTGCAGTGCCGAGCGGGTGACCTTGGCCGGATCCAGCACGCCCATTTCGACCATGTCGCCGTAGGTGCCGTTGGCAGCGTTGTAGCCGTAGTTGCCGGTGCCGGCGATGACTGCAGCGACCACGACCGACGGCTCATCGCCGGCGTTCTGAACGATCATGCGCAGCGGCTCTTCCATGGCGCGCAGGACGATCTTGATACCTGCGTCCTGGTCCGGGTTGTCGCCCTTGATGTCGATCGACGAACGTGCGCGCAGCAGGGCCACGCCGCCGCCCGGAACGATGCCTTCTTCGACGGCAGCGCGGGTTGCGTGCAGCGCGTCTTCCACGCGTGCCTTCTTCTCTTTCATCTCGACTTCGGTAGCTGCACCGACGCGGATCACGGCAACGCCGCCTGCCAGCTTGGCCACGCGCTCTTGCAGTTTTTCGCGGTCGTAGTCCGAGGTCGCTTCTTCGATCTGGACGCGGACCATCTTGACGCGTGCTTCGATCGATTCAGCGGCGCCGGCGCCGTCGATGATGATGGTGTTTTCCTTGCCCACTTCGACGCGCTTGGCCTGGCCCAGTTCGTTCAGCGTGACCTTTTCCAGGGTCAGGCCGACTTCTTCGGCGATCACCTGGCCGCCGGTCAGGATGGCGATGTCTTCCAGCATGGCCTTGCGGCGGTCGCCGAAGCCAGGCGCCTTGACGGCAACGGTCTTCAGGATGCCACGGATGTTGTTGACCACCAGGGTCGCCAGTGCTTCGCCTTCGATGTCTTCGGCGACGATCACCAGCGGACGGCCGGCCTTGGCGACTTGCTCCAGCACCGGCAGCAGGTCACGGATGTTCGAGATCTTCTTGTCGCACAGCAGAATGAACGGGTTCTCGTGAACCGCGACTTGCTTGTCCGGGTTGTTGATGAAGTACGGCGACAGGTAGCCGCGGTCGAACTGCATGCCTTCCACGATGTCCAGCTCGTCGTTCAGCGACTTGCCGTCTTCGACGGTGATGACGCCTTCCTTGCCCACTTTTTCCATCGCTTCAGCGATGCGCTCGCCGATCGAGGTTTCCGAGTTGGCCGAGATGGCGCCGACCTGGGCGATCTCTTTCGAGGTGGTGGTCGGCTTGGCGATCTTCTTCAGTTCTTCGACGGTCGCTGCGACGGCCTTGTCGATGCCGCGCTTTAGGTCCATCGGGTTCATGCCGGCGGCGACGAACTTCATGCCTTCGCGGACGATGGCTTGTGCCAGCACGGTCGCGGTGGTGGTGCCATCACCGGCGTTGTCGCTGGTCTTCGAAGCGACTTCCTTCACCATTTGCGCGCCCATGTTCATGAGCTTGTCTTTCAGTTCGATCTCTTTCGCGACCGAGACGCCGTCCTTGGTGACGGTCGGGGCGCCGAACGAGCGCTCCAGCACCACGTTGCGGCCTTTCGGGCCCAGGGTGACTTTGACTGCGTTGGCGAGGATGTTGACGCCTTCGACCATCTTGGCGCGCGCTGCGTCGCCGAACACTACTTCTTTAGCTGCCATTTGTTATTTCTCCGAATGAAATTCGTGGATGTTCTATACGAAGAGGATTACTGGGCCACGACGGCCATGATGTCTTCTTCGCGCATCACCAGCAGTTCCTGGCCATCGACCTTGACGGCCTGGCCCGAGTACTTGCCGAACAGGACGCGGTCACCGACCTTCACTTCCAGCGGACGAACCTGGCCGTTGTCCTGCACCTTGCCGTTGCCGACGGCGAGGATTTCGCCCTGGTCCGGCTTCTCGGCGGCCGCATCTGGGATGATCAGGCCGGATGCAGTCTTGGTCTCCTGGTCGAGACGCTTCACGATTACGCGATCGTGCAGAGGACGAAGGTTCATGCAAAACTCCTTATTTTTCAGTGGTTTGACTAGCTATTGTGCGCCGCCGCCGGAGGCGTCGGCCTTGGAAACAGTTGTTAGCACTCTCGGTTGATGAGTGCTAACGCAACGTGATTATAGGGATCATAAGTCCCCATTTCAAGCGGGAATGTGGGTGAGCGAACCGACTTTTTTGCGAAAACACAATCCAATAGGAGGGTTGTACACTCTCGCTCGCGGCATCCGCAACGACAGCCGGGCAGGGTACACCGGAACGGCGGGCAGGGGCCGCACGGATGGCAATTCTTGCCACGGCCACGGCCCGGGCGCCCGTCTTCCCTCTCATGGACGCGCGATTCGGTTGACGGAAAAACGAACTCAGTCCTATAGTGTCGAATGATTTCCGAATTTCAAGACCTCTCCGACAAAATCGACCGGCTCGCCCAGCTGACCCAGTCGCTGCGCGCCGAGAACTACCTGCTGCGCCAGGCCAACAGCCTGCTGAGCGCCGAGAATCTCGCGTTCAAGGAGCGGCTCGCCCAGGCCCAGCAACGCGTCGAGGCATTGCTCGAGCAGTTCCCCGCACCGGACGCCCCGGCGCACGAGGGGGAGCTTGAAGGCGGCGCCGACGAGGCGAACGAGGCCACCCAATGATCCATCTCGATTGCACCATCATGGGCCAGACCTACCGCCTGGCCTGCCGCGAAGGCGAAGAGCGTACCCTGCGCGAAGCGGTCAGCTACCTGGACGGCAAGATGTGCGCGCTGCGCGACTCTGGCAAGGTCAAGGGCACCGACCGCATCGCGGTCATGGCGGCGCTCAGCGTGGCGGCGGAATTCCTGTCGGTCAAGTCGCCCCAGGGGCCGCTGTCCGACATGTCGATCCTGGAAGTGAAGCAGAAGCTGGAAGCCATGCACTCCGTCCTGGACCAGGCGCTGGCGCCGCAGGAAAATCTGTCCTGAATAGCGGGATTGAATCCGGATTCGGTTGACATGCTCGGCCAAGCGAGTAAACTGCGCTCTACCCTGCGGTGTTCGAGATTTGTCATATATTCCTTGAACCATTCTTTCGCATAGGTTGTGGGACATGCTTGGTGGGCGCGAGCGTCACTAGTCTGACGAACCCGAAATTGAGCTGACTGCGACCACCTTGAGCCTTTTGGTTCGGGATGCCGGCAATAACGACACAGGCGGGGCTACATCTACGAGCGGTTGCGCACCTTGGTACGCAGCCGCTTTTTCTTTGTGCGTCCGGTTGGAGCGGGCGTGCCATTTGCTGGAGGCGCGATGCGCTATTGGTTGATGAAATCGGAGCCGGACGAAGTCAGTTTCGACGACGTGCTGGCGGCGCCGCAGAAGACGGTGGCGTGGTTCGGCGTGCGTAACTACCAGGCGCGCAACTTCATGCGCGACGCCATGTCGGTCGGCGACGGCATCCTGTTCTATCACTCCAGCTGCGCGGTGCCCGGCGTGGCCGGCATCGCCGAAGTGGCCAGCAGCCCGTATCCGGATGCGACCCAGTTCGATGCGTCCTCTCCCTACCACGACCCGAAGGCGACGCAGGAAAATCCGCGCTGGATCTCGGTCGACGTCCGCGCCGTGGAAGCGGGGCGCTACCTGCCGCTCACCGAGATGCGTGGCATCCCCGCGCTGGAAGACATGGTGCTGCTGCAGAAGGGCAGCCGGCTGTCGGTGTCGCCGGTGACGGCGGGGCAGTGGCATGCGATCGTCGCTTTGCTGCGGGAGAAGCGCTGATGGACCTCGGCCTGATCCTCGCCCTGCTCGCGATGGGCACCTTCGGCGGCTTCGCGGCGGGCCTGCTCGGCATCGGCGGCGGCATGGTGCTGGTTCCCTTCATCACCATGATCTTCACCGCGCGCGGCTTCGCGCCCGAGCTGACCATCCACATGGCGATCGCGACCTCGCTCGCCACCATCCTGTTCACGTCCCTCTCCTCGGTGCGCGCGCACCACAAGCACGGCGCGGTGCTGTGGCCCGTGGTGAAGCTGCTGGCGCCGGGCATCCTGGTGGGTTCCTGGATCGGACCGTGGATCGGCAAGCAGATGGATTCCACCGTGCTGGCTGCCTTCTTCGGCGTGTTCGTCGCGTTCTCGGCGACCCAGATGCTGATCGGGAAGAAGCCCGCCGCGGCCCGCGAGCTCCCAAGGGCGCCGGGCATGTTCGCGGCCGGAGGCTTCATCGGCACGCTGTCGGGGATCGTCGGCGCGGGCGGCGGTTTCGTCTCGGTGCCCTTCATGACCTGGTGCGGCATCCGCATCCACAATGCGGTCGCCACCAGCGCCGCGCTGGGCTTCCCGATCGCGCTCTCGGGCACCATCTCGAACATCTATTTCGGCTGGGGAGAACCCGGGCTGCCGCAGTATTCGCTGGGCTTCATCTACCTGCCGGCGCTGGCGATCATCGTGCTGGCCAGCGTGAGCATGGCGCCGGTGGGGGCGCGCACGGCGCACAAGATGCCGGTGCGGCAGCTGCAGAAGGTGTTTGCGGTGATCCTGTATGCGCTGGCGGCGTATATGTTCTGGAAGGCGGTGAACTGAAGGCGGTAGCGGCGCCTTCAACACCGAAACTCCCGGCTGGGGTCATATACCGTCTTGAATAGCAAGCTGCTTTGACAGATAGTTTGCGTCAAATGGCTTGCAGTGCGAACCACTCGGTAAATCAGATGAGTCAACTTGTGCATGACAGCGCAAATGACGGCCTTTTTCGGAAGTCCAGCTGTTAGTAAGCGCTCGGCAAACTGATTGAGCACTTATTGTCATTCTTCCCGGGGCAGGGGAGGTGACGAAGTGAGGCTGTAGCGATACAATCCCGCGCCTGCCGCCCCCGGCATATTGACGCCGGGGCCCGGCTTCGATAACGTCAGACCAGCATGTCATCCGATACCGTCCATCTCGTTCCAGTCACCGCTCCCGCCAGTCAGGGGGCCATGTCGCGCCTGGCCGCCGGCTTCCTGCTGTTCGCCTTTTTCTGGATCGTGGCCGCGGCTGCCTTCTCGGGTTTTGCCGGCAAATGGGGACTGCGTGACGGCGATCCGCGCTTCGGGGTGGCGGCCATGCTCGAGATGGAAGCGCACAAGCCCTTCGTCTACCGCCAGCTGGTGCCGGACCTGGCGCGCCGGCTCGACGCCGTCGCCTCCGAGCGCATCAAGGAACGGGTGGCCAAGCGCTTCCGCCCGGACGAGGTCTTTGCCAAGAGCCATCCGGGCGCCACGGACAGTGCGCGCTTCCGCTACGCGATCGTCTGGTACACCAGCTTCTTCTCGCTGCTGGGCAGCCTGTTCGTGCTGCGCCGGATTCTCCTGCACTTCAACGTTTCGCCACTGGCGGCGGTGCTGGCGCCGACCGCGTTCGCGCTGGCCTTCCCCTACCTGCAGACGGTCGGCGGCTACTTCTACGACACCGTGGAACTGCTGTTCGCCAGCCTGGCTTTTCTCTTGGCCCTGCGCGGGCGGCTGGTGGCGCTGGCGGCGCTGGTGCTGGTGGCAACGCTAAACAAGGAGACCTTCTTCTTCGTGCTGCCCGGCCTGTACCCGCTGCTGCGCCGGCACCAGTCGCGCCGCAACGCCTGGCTGGCGGTGGGCACCCTGGTGCTGTTCGCGGGCCTGATGAACGTGGCCCTGAAGGCGGCCTACCTGGAGGCTTTCGGCGGTGCGCTCGAGTTCCACCTGCTCTCGAACATCCAGGCCTATTTGTCGGGCAATGCCTATTTCCGGCTCGAGACCACCTATGGCCTGGTGGGTCCGTCGCGCGCCTTCATCGGCACCGTGGCGGTGCTGGGGATCGTGCTGTGGCGCGCCTGGCCGCTGGCGCCGCGCGTGGTGCGCCGTCACCTGGCGGTCTGCGCGCTGGTCAACCTACCGCTGTTCCTGGCCTTCTGCGCCACCGGCGAACTGCGCAACCTGAGCACGACCTTCACCGGCCTGGTGCTGCTGGTCGCCTTCCTGATCGACCGCGAGGCCAGCCTGCGCGTCAGCCTGCGCGCCGCCACGCCGGCGGTCGAAGAGAGCCCCGAGTTGAAGGAAACCCGCCAGGCTTGACGCGCTTTCAGGTCGCCAGCTGGCGCATGCGCTCCCGGTTCATTGGCAGATCGCGCACGCGCGTACCAATGGCATCCGCCACCGCATTCGCCAGCGCCGCCGCGGCGGGACCCTGAGACGCTTCGCCGGTGCCGAGGAAGGGCTGGCCTGGGCGATCGACCAGGTGCACCGCGACCTTGTCCGGCACGCCGTTGAAGCGCAGGATCGGGTAGCCGCCCCAGTCCAGGCTCGTCACGCCTCTCGCATCGAAGCGGACCTGCTCCAGCAGGGTCCAGCTGGCCGACTGGATGATGCCGCCCTCGATCTGGTTGCGCACCCCGTCCGGGCTCACCACCTCGCCGCAATCGACCGCGGCGTCGGCGCGCAGGATGCGCACGAAGCCGGTGTCGAGCGCCACCTCGACTTCCAGCGCCACCGCGCAGTAGGCGGCCGAGTTCTTGTAGCGCGCAAAGGCGAAGCCGCGCCCGCGCCGGGCGGTCTTCCTGTAGCCGTTCCAGGCGAACTTTGCCGCCGCCAGCTTGACGACGTCGATCGCGCGCGCATCCTCCAGGTGGCGCAGGCGGAAGGCCACCGGGTCGGTATTGGCCGCGCGCGCCAGTTCGTCCATGAAGCTTTCGATCGCGAACACGTTGCAGTAGGCGCCGAGCGAGCGCAGCGCCGAGGTGCGCAAGGGACCGGCGCCTTGGTACCGATGGGTCACGCGCACGTTCGGCAGCGCGTAATAGGGGATGGCGTTGCGGTCGCCGCCGCCGTCCGGCTGCGGGATCGCTTTTGGTGCGGGCGGTGCGAAGGGCCGCGCCAGCAGGGTGGCCGGCAGCAGGTTGCCGGCCTTACCGGGACGGGTCGAATGGGCCTGGCTCCAGACCTCGTACTGCCAGTCAGCGATCCTGCCGTCGGCGCCGAGGGTGGCGGCGACATCGGCCACCATCGCCGGGCCGAAGGGTTCCCAGCCATGTTCGTCCTCGCGCATCCACTGCACCCGCACCGGCACGTCGGGGAAGACCCGCGCCAGCAGCGCCGCGTCGGCCGCGGCGTCGTCGGCGCCATTGTGGCCATAGCAGCCGGAACCTTCGGCGTGGATGCAGCGCAGTGCGGACTCGGAGATGCCCAGCATCTCGGCCAGGGCTTTGCGCAATGGGAAGACGCCCTGCGCATGCGTCCACACGGTGTAGCGGCTGCCTTCGCGCAGTGCGATCGCGCACGAGGGACCGATCGAGGCGTGCAGCTGGTAGGGGCGGGTGTAAGTGGCGCGCAGCGTTCTACCGCTGGCTCCTGGCGTGCCGCGCGCCAGCACTTCCTGCGGCGCCGACGGCAGGCTGCGCACCAGCGCGGCGACGTCGCGCCCGGCCGGCAGGCTGGCCGGAACTTCCCAGCGCGCCGCCTGCGCCAGCGCTTTCGCCGCTTTGACGGCGCGGTATTCCTCGTCGGCGATCACGGCCAGGAAGCGGCCGTCCTGCACCACTTCCAGCACGCCGGTCATGCGCGCGACTAGCGACGTGTCGACGCCGAGCAGGCGCGCGCCGGGTGCGGGCGGACGCACCACGCGGCCATGCACCATCGCCGGCATGCGAATGTCCTGGATGTAGGCGAGGTAACCCTTGAGCTTGTTGGGGATATCGACCCGCTCCATGGTGGCGCCGATCCAGCGCCGCGCGTTCGGCATGCGCGGCGGCAGGGTGTCGGTCGCGCGCACATGCTGGTCGCTGCCGGCCACCAGGTCGCTGAAGCTGACCCGGCGCCCGTCCGGTGCGCGGAACACGCTGTTGTCCTGCGCCAGATGCGCCGCCGGCACCTTGAGATGCGCCGCCGCTTTCTCGTGCAGCAGGGCGCGCACCTGGGCGGCGGCATGCCGGATGGCGGTGGCGCTGTCCTGCATCGAGTGGCTGCCGGCGGTGTAGCCTTCGTCCGGCGTGCGCTCGGTATCGGCCGTAATCAGGATCATGCGCCCGGGATCGATCTGCAGTTCGTGCGCGGCTACCTGCAGCAGCGCGGTCTTGATGCCCTGGCCCAGTTCCACCTTGCCGGTGAAGATCGTGACGCGGTTGTCGGCGCCGACGCGAATCCAGGCGTCGAGCCAGGGTTCGTCTTCCAGGCTGCCCGGCAGCGCCGCGCTGGCCGGCAGCGGCAGGACGAAGGAGAGCGTCAGGGCGCCGCCGGCGGCGAGGAAGCGGCGCCGGCCGGGGCGCGGATCTGGCGGTGCAGTCATCAGTAGTTCCGGATCGGCTGGGCCGCCAGCACATCGGCGGCGCGGCGCACCGCGCGCAGGATGCGCATGTGGGTGCCGCAGCGGCACAGGTTCGGCTGCATCCAGCTGCGGATCTGGGTGTCGGTGGGCGAAGCCACCTGCTCGAACAGGGCGGTGGCGCGCATGATCATGCCGGCGATACAGTAGCCGCACTGCGCGGCCTGCTCGTCGACAAAAGCCTGCTGCAGCACCGAGGCGGGCACCCAGCGCGTGCCGCCCGATTCCGCCGTACGCACCGCGCGCGCGCCGACCATCGAGACCGGCACCAGGCAAGACATCACGGCCTGCTTGTCGAGCATGACGGTGCAGGCGCCGCACTGCCCCAGGCCGCAGCCGAACTTGGCGCCGTTGAGTTTCAGGTCGTTGCGCAGCACGTAGAGCAGGGGCGTGTCGGCGTCGACGTCGACCGTTTGCGCCTTGCCGTTGACCTGCAGCTGGAATTTGCTCACTGTTCCCTCGCTTTCTTGACCGCGTCGTCGAGCCGCTCCCACGGCTGGCCCCTCGCGCCGTAGCGCCGCAGGTAGGCCGCCAGTGCGGTCAGCTGGGCGTCGTTCAGCACGGTGGCGAAGCCGGGCATCCAGCGGCCGGTTTCGCCCTCTGGTGGTTCGATGCCGTCGCGGATGATGTGGACCAAGCTGCGCGGGTCCGGATCATACAGGGCCACCGCCTTGTGCAGCTGCAGGGCGGCGCCGGAACTCGCGCCGCGGCCAAGGTCATGGCAGCTGGCGCAGGCCTGCATATAAGTATCGTAGCCGAGGCGCATACGGGCCAGGTCGGGATCGTTCTCGGCGGGCGCGGGCAGGCTGCCTGCTTGCCGGGCCGGCGTAGTGCGGGCCGGGGCTTGCTTCAGGAAGCTGTGGATGTAGGTGGCGATGGCTTCGACGTCGCGCGCGTCGGCCTGGGCCAGGTTGACCACCACGTCCTGCATCGGGCCGCCCGCCACCGCGTGCTCGGGTGCGATGCCGGTGCGCAGGTAGGCGGCGAGGTGTTCGCGCGTCCATGGCAGGGGCGAGGGCGAGTTCGCATTCAGCGCCGGCGCGTACCAATCCTCGGCGTCGCCGCCGTCGAGCTGGCGCTTCAGGTCCGGGCCGCCCAGCGCCGTGCGCGGCGTGTGGCATGCCGTGCAGTGGGCGAGGGTGTTGGCGACGTAGGCGCCGCGGTTCCATTGTGGCGACTGCTGCGGGTCCCCCTGCCAGGGCGATTCGTCGAGGTAGAGCAGGTTCCAGAACGCCACCAGCGGACGGAAATTGAAGGGGAAGTGCATCCGGTTCTCGCGCGCCGGGGCGGCCAGCGCGGGCCGCGTCATGAAGTAGGCGTATAGCGCGCGCACGTCGTCCTGCGCCAGCTTGGTGTAGTGGTTGTAGGGGAAGGCAGGGTAGAGCAGGCGGCCGTCGCGTGCGACGCCCTCGCGCATCGCGCGTGTAAAGGCGGCTTCGCTCCAGGCGCCGATGCCGGTCTGCGCGTCCGGCGTGATGTTGGTGCTGTAGACGGTGCCGAAGGGGGTCTTCAGCGCCAGGCCGCCGGCGAAGGGGCGCGCTGGATCGACCGTGTGGCAGGCCGCGCACATGCCGAGCCGGGACAGGTTTGCCCCGCGCGCGACCAGGGTGGCGTCGAAGCGGGGTGGCGCCGTCTGCGGCTCCAGGGCGGGGCGCCCCATGAACAGGAAGGCGGCGAGCGCCAGCACGGCCAGCGCCGCCAGCGCCAGCCACCATCGATGTCGCCGCATCTTTACCATGTCGATTCTGTTTCGCCCCGTTCGTCGTGGGAATGCACAGCTTCCTCAACCACCATGGAGAGTATTATGACTGAAAAGACAACAGCCCAAGGTCCCGCATCCTACTTCCCCTCGATCGAGAAGAAATACGGCCAGCCGGTGTCCCACTGGCTAAGCCTGCTGGCTGAGAGACCGGGCATGAAGCACATGGAGCTGGTCGGCTGGCTCAAGGCCGAGCACGGGCTGGGGCATGGCCACGCCAACGCCCTGGTCGCGCACCACCTCGGGGCGCGCGGTGGTATGCTGGGGGCATGACTACCGATTCCGACATCGAACTGTCCGGCCCCTTTCAGGCCAAGGACGGCAACGGCCGCACCCTCGAGGTGAAGGCGATCCGCATCTTCGACGAAGGCTACGGCATCATCGACGTGTACGTGGACTTCAAGGACCGGCTGGAACCCGGCGCCTACAAGGACACGGCGCTGCTGCGCCAGCTCGTCGACCGCCTGCGCGCGCTCGGCTATAAGGGGCCCGACTTCGGGCACAGCGACCCGGGGCTGCAGGAGAGCCGCCTGGTCGTGCTCGAGGCCCCCGAAGAGTTCACGGCCTTCGCCAAGAGCCGCGGCTGGAAGAACCTGGCCGAAGACTTCGAATAACAGCGGCTTGTAACAGCGGGTTTTGATGGCGGGCACTCCAATGTGCCTATAATGTGTTTTTCGACACAGGCCATCCCATGCTGCTGCGCCAGGGCTTCACTGTTTCGCTCCGGCGCCTGCTGGTGCTCCTGACCGCCTTTGGCCTCTTGCCGCTGGCGCTGCTGGGCGTGTGGGGCCTGCACCTGGTGGGCAACTACCAGCAGCGCGAACAGGAGCGCTACCTGCTCGACCTGGCGCGCGCGCTGTCGAGCGCCGTCGATGCCGAACTCGATGGCGCCGCTTCGGCCCTCGAAGCGATGGCGCGCACCCCGGCGATGGCGGACGGCGACCTGCGTCAGGTCTACGAGATCGCGCGCATGCAGGCGGCAAGCCAGCCGGAATGGCTGGCCGTGATCCTCACCGACGACAAGGGCGCCGTCCTGTTCCGCACCAATGCAGCTTTCGGCGGTCCCCCCGGCGTCATTGCCGATCCCCCCAGCCTGCAGCGCGCGATCGACACCCGCGAGCCCCTGGCCGGCCGCGTCGTGATCGGCAAGGGCGGCCGCGCTGCCTTCCCGGTCCGCGTTCCCGTCACCGACAATGCCGGCCGCCAGTACGTGCTGAGCGCCGTGATCCAGCCTGGCCGCATGCTGCGTGTGCTCGAGCGCCAGAAGGTGCCGGCCAATTCGGTGATCGGCATCATGGACAGCAGCGGCGCGATTGTCGCGCGCTCGAAAGGGCAGCAGCGCCTGGTGGGCGGCTTGCCCAGCCCCTCGCTGGTCGCGCTGATGCGCGGCGCCGGGCAGGAAGCGGTAGCCCCCACCACCACGCTCGAAGGCGCGCAAGTGGTGACGGGCTTCAGCCGCACGCGCTTCGGCTGGAAGGTAGCGATCGGTGTACCGCCCTCGGCGCTGGGGCCGCTGCAGGGCATCGTCCTGTATGCGGCCGGACTGGCCGCCTCGCTGCTGGCTTGTGCGGTACTAGCCACGCTGCTGTCGAACCGCATCGTGCGCGCCTTTCGCAGCCTGCAGCAGGGCGGCGCGGCGCTGGGCGCCGGCCTGCCTGTCTCCGTGCCGCCTTCGCGCATCAGTGAGATCGACGACACCGGCAGCGCCCTGATGGCCGCCGCCGGCCTGCGCGACGCGCACGAGGCCGAGCGCTCGCGGCTGCTGGATTCGCTCGAGCGCGCACTGGCCGACAGCCGCAGCGCGGCCAAGGTCAAGGACGAGTTCCTCGCGGTGCTGGGCCACGAGCTGCGCAATCCGCTCAGCCCCATCGTCGCCTCGCTCGACCTGATGGACCTGCGCAACGAAGCGGGCAGCCAGCGCGAGCGCACCATCCTGCGGCGCCAGGCGAATCACCTCAAGCGCCTGGTCGACGACCTGCTCGACGTTTCGCGCATCACCAGCGGCAAGCTGCGCATCGAACGGCGCCCGCTCAACCTGGCCGACCTGGTGCGCCACGTGACCGCTTCCTTCCCGGGCGTGCAGCTGGACGCGGGGGCGCCGCACGAGCTCTGGGTGCACGGCGACGAGAGCCGCCTGACGCAGGTGCTCAGCAACCTGCTGTCGAATGCGGCGCGCTTCGGCCACAAGACCACCCGCGTCACCCTGGCGGCCGAGAACGGGCAGGCGCGCCTGGCCGTGATCGACGACGGCGTCGGCATGGACCAGGCGATGCTGGAGCGCGTGTTCGAACCCTTCTTCCAGGCCCCGCAGCCGCTGGCGCGCCACACCGGCGGGCTCGGATTGGGGCTGGCGATCGTGCGCCGCATCGTCGAACTGCACGGCGGGTCAGTGAGCGCCCACAGCGAGGGCGCGGGCAAGGGCAGCCGCTTCGAGGTGCTGCTGCCGCTCGGCGCCGGGGCCACGGCCGCGCCGGATCCGGCTCCGCTGGCGATGGCGGGACAGCTGGCGGTGCTGGTGGTGGACGACAACCTGGACGCGGCCGAGTCGACCGCCGCGGTGCTGGCGCACCTGGGCCACGCGGTGCGGGTGGCGGGAACGGCGGTGGCGGCGGTGGGGGAAGTGCGGCGCCAGGCACCGGATGTCGCGATCCTGGACATTGGCCTGCCCGACATGGATGGCTATGCGCTGGCGACCGTCCTGCGCCGCGAAGTTCCGCAGTTGCGGCTGGTGGCGCTGACCGGCTATGGCCAGCGCGCCGACGTGACGCAGGCGCTGGGGGCGGGCTTCGACCTGCACCTGACCAAGCCGGCCTCGCTGGAAGACCTGCAGCGGGCGCTGGCGCCCGCAGTGTGATTAGGCGTGCGCCGGACGGCCGTTCGGCTGGCGGTAGGCCCAGGCCAGCATGATCAGGGCGCCGACGATCATCGGCAGCGACAGCATCTGGCCCGAGGTGATCGGCATGCCCAGCACGTTCACTTCCCAATCCGGCACGCGGAAGTACTCGGTGGTGAAGCGCGCGCACCCGTACAGCAGCGTGAACATGGCGCCGACCGCGAGGCGCGGGCGTTGCTTGCGGGCGTAGGGCCACAGGATCAGGAACACGACGATCCCGTCGAGCAGCATCTGGTACAGCGGCGACGGATGGCGCGGGCCTTCCACGCCCGGCCACAGCATGGCCCAGGGCAGGCTCGGGTCGGCCAGGCGGCCCGGCAGTTCGGCGTTGATGAAGTTGCCGAGGCGCCCGGCGGCGTACCCGAGCGGCACCATCGGCGCGATGAAGTCGTACACGTCGAGCAGGTTGCGCTTGGATTTGCGGGCCCACAGCGCCATCGCGATCAGCACGCCCAGGAATCCGCCGTGGAAGGACATGCCGCCGCGCCAGACCATGAAGATCTCGAGCGGATGCTGGAGGAAGTAGAGCGGCTGGTAGAACAGCACCTCGCCCAGGCGCCCGCCCAGCACCACCCCCAGCATGCCGTAGAAGAGCATGTCGTCGAGGTCCTCGGCCTTCCAGCCCTGAGCCGCGATGTGCGGCTGGCGGATGCGCACCCGGCCCAGGATCAGGAACAGGGCGAAGGCCACCACGTACATCAGGCCATACCAATGGATCTGCACCGGTCCGATGGCAAAAGCGATGGGATCCGGCTGCGGGTGTACTAGCATTGTTTATTCTTTCTCGAGTAAGTCCAGGAAGCCCCTGAGCACGGGCGAGGCATTGTCGCGGCGCCAGGCCAGGCCCGTCTCGGCCAGCGGCGTCGGATCGACCAGGGCCCGGTATTCTACGCCCGCGCGCATCAGGTTCGACACGGATTGTGGCACAAGTGCCAATCCCATGCCGCCGGAAACCAGGCTGACGATGGTCTGCATCTGCAGCGCTTCCTGCCCGATGACGGGGGTGATGCCAGCCGCGCGAAACGCCCCCAGGATGGCGTCGTGCAGAGCCGGTGCGGCCGCGCGCGGGAAGATCACCAGCGGCAGCGGCGGCAGGTCGCGCAGCCGTACCGGCCCCTTGCCGCGCAGCGCGTCCAGCCCAGCGGGCGCGCACAGGATCAGCGGCTCGGCCAAGACCTTGCGGTAGCCGAGCGCGTCGCCGGGCATCACGGACAGTGGCGGGATCACGAAGCCGGCGTCGACCCGGCCCTGCAGCAGCGCTTCCAGCTGGACGTCGGTGGTGGCTTCCTGCAGCACCAGGCGCACGCCGGGGAAGGCGGCGCGGTAGCGCTGCAGGATGGACGGCAGCACGCTGTAGTCGGCGGTGGAGACAAACGCGAGGGTGAGGCGGCCCGCTTCGCCGTTGGCGACGCGGCGCACCAGATCGGGCAGGGCGCCGGCCTCCTGCAGGATGCGGCGCGCTTCCGGCAGCAGTGCGCTGCCGGCGGCGGTGAGCGCCACCTGGCGCCGGTTGCGCAGGAACAGCGGAGCGCCGAGCAGCTCCTCGAGCCCGGCGATGCTTTGCGACAGCGGCGGCTGCGTCATGTGCAGGCGCTCGGCGGCGCGGCCGAAGTGGAGTTCTTCGGCCACCGTCACGAAATGGCGGAGCTGGCGGAGTTCGAGATTCATTGATACGCGCTGTGTATGGATTGGGGCCGGTGATATGCAGAACATATCACACTACACGGCGCGCTTTATTGCGGATTCAGGTCTTGCGGCGCTTGTCGAATGCCTGTTTCACGCGGGCCTCGCGGCGGCTGTTGAGGACATTGTGTTCCTTCTTCTTGTCGAGTCCGAGCACTTTCTCGATGAACTCGAACCAGATGAAGGCGACCACCATCAGCCCGATGATGGACCACCAGGACAGGTCGGCGAAACGCCAGACTTCGAACAAGCGCAGGCCGCTCAGGGCGGCGATCAAGAGGATGAGGGGCATGGGAGGACTCCTTATCCCATGCATATTAACCATAAAAACGTTGCCGCGTGGAAAAATCTCACACTTTGTGAAGATCCGCCAACAATGCAGCCCTGTTACCGGCGTAACAGGGTGTATCCCGCCATGAACCTGGCGACAATCCACGGTAGAATGCATTCGTCATAAACCTGGAGAAACAAATGAAACGCTCGTTGTTGTTGTGTGTGGTGATGTCGGCCTTCGCGTCCACCAGCGCGTTCGCCCAAGCCGACCTGGCGAAAGCCAAGAATTGCATGGCTTGCCACGCAGTCGCCAACAAGCTGGTCGGCCCGTCCTACAAGGACGTCGCGGCCAAGTACGAGGGCCAGAAAGGCGCGGAAGACAAGCTGGTGCAGAAAGTCATGAAGGGCGGTGCGGGCGTCTGGGGCCCGGTGCCGATGCCGGCCAACCCGCAGGTGAGCGAGGCCGAAGCCCGCAGCCTGGTGAAATGGGTGCTGTCGCAGAAGTAATCGTCATCCGCGAATGAGAAAAGCGCGCCTGCGAAAGCAGAGCGCGCTTTTGTTTTTTGTAGGGTGCTCGGTGATGCCGAGCGCGCGTCCAATCGGCAATTGCATGCCAGGGAGCGTCTTTATTTGCCGCCGATCCGGTAGATCACGTCGACCGACTGCGCCAGGCGGATAGCCTGCACCAGCGCCATTTCGGTACGCGCTCCGGTGCGGCGGCCGCCGCTGGAGCGGGCATTCGAGTCGCTGGCCATGCCCATCGCGTTCGACAGGTTTTTCAAAGCCCCGATCGACACGCCGCTGGCCGGCCCCAGCTTGGCGCCGACGCCGCGCGCAATCTCCTGGGCCTTCGCCTTGGCCATGCGGAGCGCCTGCTGCAGCAGGTCCGCTTCGACCTTCTGGCGGTCGCTGCGATTGAACGCGACGGTCAGCGATTCGAGGTCCTTCATGACCAGCAGCGCGCGCATGACCGGTGTCCAGTGTTCCAGGTTGCGCACGGTGATGTGCAGCGAGACCCGGGTCTCCATCGGCAGCGGCTGGCCCTCCGGCAGGACCTCGACCTTGCGCGGGCGGCGAACGATGTCCTGCACCAGCACGTCCTCAGGCGCGATGCCGTTCTCGGCGAACAGCGCGCGGCCGGCTTCCAGCCGTTCGTTGACGAGCTTGAAGGCCGCCTCGGCATCGGGTTCGAGCGACACGATGTCGATATCGATTTCGCCGACGTCCGGCATGATGTACTGGTCGGCGGTCGCGTTGACGTGGATGAAGGGATGGTTGGGCAGGTCCGCCGCCATGCCGGGCAGGGCGGTGGCGGCGAGCAGCAGGGCGGCGGCGAATCGTTTCAGCATGCGAGGCACTCCGTGAGCGGTGGGAATGCCTCGACAATAAATTAACTAGACATGTGTGTCTACAAATTTCAAAGCCGCCCGCAGCACTTATGCGTGATTCATAGAACGGCTGGTCTAGGCATGCAGACGCGGAAGCGCTGGTAGTCGAGGTCGCAGAAATAATCCTCCAGCGCCTGCGCCGAGGCGCCCGGGTCGCACAGCGCGACGTAGCCGTCCGGCCGCAGCAGGTAGCCCGCGTTGCGCGCGAAGCCGGCCTCGTCGTGCTCCTGGCGCCACTCGAACTCGCGCAGGATCATGCCGTGGCGGTCGCACCAGGCGCGCAGGTCGGGATAGGCCTGGCCGTAGACGTGCACCTGCCAGTCGATGCGCGCCGGCGGCGCGTAGTTGTCCTGGCCGTCCTCGCCGCTGGCGACCCAGGGCAGGCGGTCGCCGCCATGCACGCGTCCCGCCACGCCGCTCGACAGCGGGCTGTCGTGGTAGTTGATGGTGGTCTGCGACAGGATCCGGAAGATCGACTCGCGCACCGGCTTGACGCCGTAGGCCGCGCTGGCGAAGGTCGGCGCGATGCGGGTGCGCACGAAGTCGGCGACGCTGCTCTCCGCGGTGACGAAGCTGAACAGGCGGTCGGTGGTGTCGACCAGCTTGCGGGCGAAGGCGATCCGCTCCTTCTCGTAGGTGTCGAGCAGGCTGTCGCGTGCGTCGCCGCGCACCACGGCGGCCAGCTTCCAGGCCAGGTTGATGGCGTCGCCGATGCCGGTGTTCATGCCCTGGCCGCCGGCCGGGCTGTGCACGTGGGCGGCGTCGCCGAGCAGGAAGGCGCGCCCCTGGCGGTAGTGGTCGGTGACCCGGTGGTGCACACGGTAGGTCGAGAACCAGTGCACCTGCTCGACCTCGAGCCCGAGCGCGGCCATGGCGCGGTGGCTGACGTCGTTGAAAGTGAGCGCGTCGACATCGCCGCGCTCGTCGCGGATGGTGCCGACCAGGCGCCCGCGTCCGGCATCGTCGTAGCCGAGGAAGATCACGAAGTCGGAGGTTTCGAGCGAGAGGTGGATCTCGCCGTTGGCGGCCCGGCCGCGCGACTGGACATCGGCGACGTAGAAGATGTGGTCGTAGGTGCCGCCCCCGAAGCCCGTGCCGAGCTTGTGCCGCACCATCGAGCGGGCGCCGTCGCAGCCGGCCAGGTAGCGCGCGCCGACCTCGAGGTCCGGCCCGCCGGCCTGGATCAGCCGGGCAGTGACGCCGTCCGCGGTTTCCTCGAAGTCCGCCAGTTCGGTGCGGCGCTGGATGCGTACGCCGGCGGCTTCCAGGTGGCGCTCCAGCAGTTGCTCGTGCGCGTCCTGAGGATAGATCAGCACATAGGGGTAGGGCGTCAGGCGCGACCCGGCGTCGCGCAGCGACAGCCGGGCGCGGCGCTTGCCCTTGACCCAGAGGTTGATGCAGGGATTCGGCCGGCCGGCGGCCGCCACCTCCTCGGCCAGGCCGAGCGGTCGATACAGTTCCAGCGTGCGCGCCTGAACCGCCATCGCGCGCGAGGTCGTGCCCGGCTCCTCGGCGCGGTCGACGATGCAGACCCGGATGCCCTGCTTGGCCAGCGCCAGCGCCAGCACCATGCCGGTGGGGCCCGCACCGGCGACGAGTACGTCATATCGGTCCATGATGAGCTCCTGTTACAAGCTTCGTCTTGCACAGATGCCGCCGCGGGACGGATGTTCCGCGGTTATCCGAACTTCATTGTAGGCTCACTCGATGACAAGCGACAGGTCGCGTCCTTCGAGCGCCACCTGGCCGGCGTAGTCGGCCGCGTAGATGCGCAGGATGTACTCGCCAGGCGCCACGCCGCCGAGCTGCCAGCTGCCGGTCTGCACCTCGCCATCCTGCAGGCGGCTGTGGAGCGCATAGGCGAAACGGGTGGCCTGGCTGCCGTACACGGTGATGCCGCTGTTGGGCGCATATACGGCCTTCACCGCATCCGGGTTGCGCGGCAGGCGGTCGTAGACCTGGGTGATCAGGGGACGCTCGTAACCGGCCACGGGCGTGCCGTCGGCGCGCAGCAGCTGGTAGCCGAGCTTGTACAGGCCGAGGCGGCGGCGCGCCAGGTTGCCGTCGACCTGGTCGTAGGCGTCGACCACGATGTTCACCTCGCCCAGCGCACGTGGCACGCGCAGGCGCTTGTCAGCAACCGGGTGCTTGCGCGTGCCGACTGGCGCGCGCAAACGCTTGCCGGTGCTGTCGAACAGGGCGATGCTGTTGATGCGCGGCGCCACCGTGTCGGTGAAGCCCACAAAGGGCAGGCTGAGCGGATTGACCACCGCGCCGCCCTGGTAATAGTCGAGGTGGACGTGGGCCATGGCGTTGATGGTGCCGAGCGGGTCGCCCACGGCAAAGCGGGTGCCGCGCGGTATGCGCACGCGCTCGGCCTTGCCGCGTTCCCCGGTCAGCACGATGAAGCGCGGGTCGAGCGGCTTGCCGCGGGTGTCGCGGCCGACGCGCATGTGGATGTACGAGAGCGGCCCCAGGCTGATGCCCTCGCTGAGCGAATCGAAGCCCCAGTTGGCGTAAGGGTCGGAGATCTTGGACGGGAACACGGCCAGCACCTTCGAGCCGACGTCGGCGCGTACGTCGAGGCCGGCATGGAAGTGGTCGCGGCTCTCGCCGCTGTAGCTGCCGCGCACCTCGCCCATCACGCCCACCACCTCATGCACCATGTCCTGCGGGCCGACCGGCCAGGGCATCGGCTCCTTGCGCGCCACCGCGACCGGCTGCGGCCGTGCGGGCGCCGCTTCGCCCTGGCGTGGACTGGACAGGCGGTGCAGCCGGTGGGCCTGGGCGTCTGCCACCACCAGGCTGCCATCGCGCTCGACCGCGATGCCGCGCGGGCCGTAGAGCTGCACGGTGCCGTCGGGGCCGAAGCCGTCGTTCGAGGCCGGCACATCGGCGTCGGGCAGCGGACGCACTTCGCCTTCCGGCGTGAGCTGCAGGATGCGGCCGCCCGAGCTGGCGGCGATGTAGAGGTAGCCGTCGCGCGTCAGGGCCAGGCCGACCGGGCGCCGCAGCGGGGCGCGGCGCTCGCCTTCAGCCGGGGCCGCGATGGTGGTGACGGTGCCGTCGCTCGCGACGCGGCGGATCGCGTTGTTGCCGGTGTCGGCCACATACAGCGTGCCGTTGGTGGTCACCGCCAGCGCGCTCGGGGTATCGAAACTGGCGGCGGCGCCGACGCCGTCCGCGTAGCCCGGCTTGGCGCCGCCCGCGATGGTCGTCACGACGCCGTCGCGGCCGATGCGGCGGATGCGGTCGTTATAGGTGTCGGCCACGTAGACCACGCCAGTGTCGTCCACCGCGATGCCGACCGGGCCGTTGAACTGGGCCGCACGGCCAATGCCGTCCGCATCGCCCGGCGTGCCGTTGCCCGCCAGGGTGGTGACGCTGCCGTCCTTCGTGATTTTCCGGATCGCGTGGTTGCCGGTGTCGGCCACGAACAGGCTGCCCTCGTGGTCGAAGGCGAGGGCGGACGGGGTGTGGAAGGCGGCAGCGGTGCCCATGCCGTCCTGGAAGCCTTCCTTGCTGCCGGCGAAGGTCGCGACCGTGCCGTCGGGCGCAATGATGCGGATGCGGTTGGTGTCACCGGCGTCGGCGACGTAGACCTTGCCCTTGGTGTCCAGGGCCACGCCGAACGGATCGTCGAAGCGGCTCGATGCGGCCGGGCCGTCGGCGGCGCCGGGAATGCCGTCGCCGGCCAGCGTGGTCACGCGCGCAGGCCAGAAAGGAACGGTTTTCGCCGCCTTCGGCGTGAACACCGCCAGCGCGCCCGGCTGGCGCTCGATGGTATCGGTGAAATAGAGGACGGCGCCGGCAATGGCGACGCCTGCGCCCGCAAGCGCGGCGATGAGGACTTTGCGGTTCACAAGGGACGGTGATTGATTGCAGAGGCTGCAATCTTAGCCGAAGGAGGAGCGCCGTGTCATTTGCAACGGATCGGGGATATGGTGTTCGTAGGGTGGGCGGGTCTCCCGCCCACGCGTTCAACCGGCTGATGCGTAGGTGCGATGCTATTCGAACTCCATACCATCGCATGCGGGGTTCCCACCCCAATCTGCAGGGTATATGCCCGCACGGACAAATCGACTGAACGTTGAATATGGCCACGCAGACGCGGCGGCCACGAACCCATGCTTCACGGGGTTGTAATGTATGTAATCCACATGTCGTTCCATATCAGTTTCATCCCGAATCTGATGTTCCCAGAAACGACGTTGCCAGATCGCCGCAGTGCGCTGGCGCTGTCGCGATGCCGACAGCGTCCCCGAATACCGCTGGCCGCATGCATGCGAAACGTAGTGTTTGATTTGTGACCAGCGCAATGAAAAATCGGTGTCACCGTCGGGCAGTGTCCAGATGCAATGCAGGTGATCCGGCATCAGGACCATTGCATTCGTCGTGAATGGAAGCCGAGTCCGCACGTTTTCGATGGCATGACGGAGTGCATCGCGCACGGCGCCGTCACAAAGGATTGGGCGGCGGCGGTGGGTGACGACCGTAAAGAAGTAGGAAGTGCCGGTCAGGGCGCGGCGATAGTGAGGCATCGACGCATGGTAGTTCGGTGCCGGAGTTGGAGTGTGCGTCAGATCAAGCGTGATTTAAACGCGTGGGCGGGAGACCCGCCCACCCTACGATCGTAGGTATTCGATTTCTTTAGCTACGGCTTGGCCGACGATTTCGCCGAGCGCCTCGTGCAGCCCTTCGCGCAGGTCGGCGGTGAAGGTTTCCAGGGTGCGCTGCATGGCATCGGCCATGGCGTCGCGCACGCGCTGCTCGAGCACGAAGTCGACCCGGCCCTGCAGCTGCTGCAGCACGCGTTCGGTGACGCGGCGTTCCAGCACGCTCCATTCCTCGCCGGTCCAGCGTTCGGTGGCGCGGCGTTCGAGCTGTTCGGCCACAGGTTCCTGGGCCGGCGCCGGCGCGGGCGCCACCGGCTCGGTGACGACTTCGGTCAGTACCGGGATGCTGGGGTCGAAAGCGGGGCTCTGGCTCATGACTGTCCTGCGACGAAGTGGGTCAGGGGATAGTTCTGCTTCTTGTAGGCGACGTAGCGCTGGCGCCCGGCCGCGGCGTCTTCTTCGTCGACCGAGATGATCTCGAACACGCGCGCGAACTGCGATAGTAGCGCAGGTGTGCGGCGGGTGAGGTTGACCAGCATCTCATGATGCGGCAATGGCAGGGCCTCATCAAAGGTGACGATGACCGGCGTCTGGTCCGCCAGCGGGTCGCCGGCCGGCACGTGGGGGACGAAGTCGGTGTCCGCGAGCGTCCACAAGGCCGTGTTCAGCGCCTCGGCCTGGGCGGCGTCCTCGGCCAGCACCACCACCCTGGCCTTCGATGCGTAAGCCTTGCGGGCGAGGCGGCAGGCGTAGGCCAGCTTGTCGGGGATGTTGGTGTGGAAGTCGATACGGGTCATGGTGCTATTGTAGAACGGGGCGGCACCTGGCCGCCCCTTGGGAACATCAGGCGCCTGCGTTGTTCTGCGCGCCGCCCTGGTGCATGCCGCTGTGGCGCAGCAGCGCGTCGATCGAGGGTTCGCGGCCGCGGAAGGCCTTGAACGATTCCAGCGCCGGACGCGAGCCGCCCACCGCCAGGATCTCCTGCTGGAAGCGCTTGCCGGTTTCCTGCAGCTGGCCGGACTCCAGCGCTTCCTCGAAGGCCGCATAGGCGTCGGCGGACAGCACCTCGGCCCACTTGTAGCTGTAGTAGCCGGCCGCATAGCCGCCCGAGAAGATGTGGCCGAAGGAATGCTGGAAGCGGTTGAAGCTCGGCGGAATCATCACCGAGAACTGCTTGCGGATGTCGTCGATCAGGTTCTGGACGGTGCGCTCGGCTTTCGGGTCGAAGTCGTAATGCAGGTGCATGTCGATCAGCGAGAACTCGACCTGGCGCAGCGTCATCATCCCGGACTGGAAGTTCTTCGCCGCCAGCATCTTGTCATACAGCGCGCGCGGCAGCGGCTCGCCGGTCTTCACGTGCGCGGTCATCTGCTGCAGCTTGTCCCACTCCCAGCAGAAGTTTTCCATGAACTGCGAAGGCAGCTCAACCGCATCCCATTCGACGCCCGAGATGCCCGACACCGACAGCTCCTCGACTTCGGTCAGCATGTGGTGCAGGCCGTGGCCGAATTCGTGGAACAGGGTGATGACTTCGTCGTGCGTGAACAGCGATGGCTGCAGCTTGCCGTCCACGCTTGCAGGCGGGGTAAAGTTGCAGGTCAGGTAGGCGATCGGGGTCTGCACGATGCCGCCGATCGTCACGCGGCGGCCGCGCGCGTCGTCCATCCAGGCGCCCTGGTTCTTGCCGGCGCGCGCGTACAGGTCGAGGTAGAACTGGCCGATCAGCTGGCCATCGCGCTCGATGCGGAAGAAGCGCACGTCCGGGTGCCACACAGGCGCCACGTCCTGCTTGACGCGCACGCCAAACAGGTCCTGGATGACGGTGAACAGGCCTTCGACGACCTTCGGCTCAGGGAAGTATTCCTTCACTTCCTTCTCCGAGAAGGCGTAGCGCTGCTCGCGCAGCTTTTCGGAGGCATAGGCCACGTCCCAGGACTGCAGGTCCTCGATGCCCAGCTCGTCTTTAGCGAAGGCACGCAGCTCTTCCAGGTCTTTCTCGGCGAACGGGCGGGCGCGCTTGGCCAGGTCTTCGAGGAACTCGACCACGTGCTGCGGGCTTTCCGCCATCTTCGGCACCAAGGAGACCTCGGCGAAGCTGCCGTATTCCAGCAGCTGGGCTTCTTCATGGCGCAGCTGCAGCAGCTTGACGATGTTGGCGGTGTTGTCCCACTCGGCCGCCTTGCTGAACATGGTGCCGGTGTCCGAGGCCTTGCTGGCGCTGGCGCGGTAGATGGTCTCACGCAGGGCGCGGTTGTCGCAGAACTGCAGTACCGGATAGTAGGACGGGAAGTGCAGGGTGAACTGCCAGCCGGACTTGCCGTCCTGCTCGGCCGAGGCGCGGGCGGCGGCCTTGACGTCGTCCGGGATGCCCGACAGTTCGGCTTCGTTCTCGACCAGCAGCTTGTAGTCGTTGGTTGCGTCCAGCACGTTCTGCGAGAAGCGGGTGGAGGTGGCGGCCTGCTGTTCCTGGATCTCGGCGAAGCGTTCCTTCTTATCCTCCGGCAGCTCGGCGCCCCCCAGGCGGAAGTCGCGCAGCGCGTTCTCGACGATGCGCTTGCGCGCCGGGCTCAGGGTGGCGTACTCGCTGCCCGCGCGCAGCTGCTTGTACTTCGCGAACAGCGCCTCGTTCTGGCCCAGCGAGGTCCAGAATTCGGTGACCTTCGGCTGGTTCTCGTTGTAGGTGGCGCGCAGCTCGGGCGTGTCCGCCACGTGGTTCAGGTGGTTGACCACGCCCCAGGCCCGGCCCAGGCGTTCGGTGGCTTCCTCGAGCGGGATCACGAAGCTGTCCCACGACACGCTATCGCTTGGTGCCTCCAGCTGGGCGACCACGTCGGCCGCCTGCTTGATCAGCTGTTCGATGGCCGGCGTCACGTGCTCCGGCTTGACCAGGTCGAACCGGGTCAGGCCCGAGAAATCGAGAAGGGGATTGCGGGTAGCGATGGTCATGGGGTTCCTTTACAAGGTTCAGGCCACGCCCGGCTTCGGTTCCATTCCCGTTGCCTGGCTGGGGCAGTTCTGGCTACTGGAGTGCACGCGTTCCGCGGACTCCACGGTGTTCATCAACAGCATGGTGATCGTCATCGGGCCGACACCGCCCGGCACTGGAGTGATGTGCGAAGCGACTTCGCGTACGCCCGCGTAATCCACGTCGCCGCACAGCTTGCCCGCGTCGTCGCGGTTCATGCCGACGTCGATCACGATCGCGCCCGGCTTCACCATGTCTGCCGTGAGGGTATTGCGGCGGCCGACGGCGGCCACCACGACATCGGCCTGGCGGGTGTACAGGCCCAGGTCCGGGGTCGCGCTATGGCAGATGGTGACGGTGGCGTTGGCTTGCAAGAGCAGCAGAGCCATCGGTTTGCCGACCGTATTCGAGCGGCCGATCACGACCGCGTGCTTGCCGCGCAGGTCGACGCCGGTGGTCTCGATCAGCTTCATGCAGCCGTACGGGGTGCAGGGACGGAAGCCCGGCAGGTTGGCGACCAGTTCGCCGGCCGACAGGACCGAGTAGCCGTCCACGTCCTTGGACGTCGCGATCGCTTCGATCACCTTGCTCGGGTCGATGTGCTTCGGCAGCGGCATCTGCACCAGGATGCCGTGGATCGCCGGGTCCGCGTTGAGGGCGGCGATGCGATCGAGCAGTGCCTGCTCGCTCAAATCTGCGTCGTACTTTTCCAGCACCGAGTGGAAGCCCACATCGCCGCAGGCCTTGACCTTGTTGCGCACGTAGACGTGGCTCGCCGGGTCCTCGCCGACCAGGATCACGGCCAGGCCCGGCTGGCGGCCGCTGGCGGTGAGTTTCGCGGCACGCTGGGCGATTTCGCCGCGCAGTTGTTGGGAAAGGAGGACTCCGTCGATGTTCTGGGCAGGCATGGATTGGCTCACGGCTAGGCAAAAATGAAATTATAAGGTCTTCATCCACTATCGCGCGCCGCAGCCGGCGAAGCATGGTCATATTTATAGGCCGCCTGTGCCAAAGGTGGGAGCGTGCGCCGCCGGCTTCGTTATACGATTGCCAATCCGCTCCACAGTGAAAAATGTGCGGTCGCAGCATCGAATTTCATTATGTGAAATGACATATCGCAATTTGAAAAAGCCAAACGCTACTGATAGAATCGAAGGGTTTATTTCCAGACATTTGAAATTTCACCATATCGCCGCCAGCCATGATTGGTATCGGGTGGGGCGCAAATCTTAGGAGACGCATTAATGTCAGCTCAACTCGACCAGTTGACGGCACAAGCTGCCAACGACCCGGACACCCTCGAAACCCAGGAATGGCTGGATGCGCTGGAAGCGGTGATCGAACATGAAGGTACCGAGCGCGCCCACTACCTGATGGAGCGCATGGTCGACCTGGCGCGCCGCCGTGGCGCCCACATCCCGTTCTCGAGCAATACCGCCTATGTGAACACCATCCCGGCGCACCTGAACGTGAACTGCCCGGGCAACCTGGAATACGAAGAGCGCCTGCGCTCGTGGATGCGCTGGAACGCGATGGCGATGGTGGTCAAGGCCAACCGCGCCGACGGCGACCTGGGTGGCCACATCTCCTCCTTCGCCTCGCTGGCGAACATGCTCGGCATCGGCTTCAACCACTTCTGGCACGCCCCGACCGAAGAACATGGCGGCGACCTGCTGTACATCCAGGGCCACTCGTCGCCGGGCATCTATGCGCGTGCTTACCTGGAAGGCCGCATCACCGAAGAGCAGATGCTGAACTTCCGCCGCGAAGTCGACGGCAAGGGCCTGTCCTCGTATCCGCACCCGAAACTGATGCCGGACTTCTGGCAGTTCCCGACCGTCTCGATGGGCCTGGGCCCCTTGATGGCGATCTACCAGGCGCGCTTCCTGAAGTACCTGCACGCGCGCGGCATCGCCGACACCGAGAACCGCAAGGTCTGGGTCTTCTGCGGCGACGGCGAGATGGACGAGCCGGAATCGATGGGCGCGATCGGCATGGCCGCACGCGAACGCCTCGACAACCTGGTCATGGTCGTCAACTGCAACCTGCAGCGCCTGGACGGTCCGGTGCGCGGCAACGGCAAGATCATCCAGGAACTGGAAGCGGACTTCCGCGGCGCCGGCTGGAACGTCGTCAAGGTCATCTGGGGCTCGCAGTGGGATGCGCTCCTGTCGAAGGACAAGGACGGCATCCTGCAGCGCGTGATGATGGAAACCGTCGACGGCGAATACCAGAACTACAAGGCCAAGGACGGCGCCTACGTGCGCAAGCACTTCTTCGGCAAGCATCCGGAGCTGCTCAAGATGGTCGCCAACATGAGCGACGACGACATCTGGCGCCTGACCCGCGGCGGCCACGACCCGCACAAGATCTACGCCGCGTTCAAGAACGCCCAGGAGAACAAGGGTTCGCCGACCGTGCTGCTGGTGAAAACCGTCAAGGGCTTCGGCATGGGCAAGTCGGGCGAGGCGCGCAACACCGCGCACCAGACCAAGAAGCTGGACGATGCCGCGATCCGCGAGATGCGCGACCGCTTCAACATTCCTATCCCGGACGACAAGCTGGCCGAGATCCCGTTCTTCAAGCCGTCCGACGATTCGCCGGAGATGCAGTACCTGCACGAGCGCCGAAAGGCCCTCGGCGGCTACCTGCCGCAGCGCCGTTCCAAGGCCGACGAGAACCTGATGGTGCCGGCGCTCGAGACCTTCAAGTCGGTGCTGGAGCCGACCGCGGAAGGCCGCGAGATCTCGACCACCCAGTCCTATGTGCGCGTGATCACCAGCCTGCTGAAAGACCCGAGCATCGGCCAGCGCATCGTGCCGATCCTGGTCGACGAATCGCGTACCTTCGGCATGGAAGGCCTGTTCCGCCAGATCGGTATCTTCAACCAGCAGGGCCAGCTGTACGAGCCGGTCGACCGCGACCAGGTGATGTACTACCGTGAAGACAAGGCCGGCCAAATCCTGCAGGAGGGTATCAACGAAGCGGGCGGCATGAGCTCGTGGATCGCCGCGGCGACCTCGTACTCGTCGAACAACCGCACCATGATCCCGTTCTACACCTTCTACTCGATGTTCGGGATGCAGCGTGTGGGCGACCTGGTCTGGCTGGCGGGCGACATCCGCGCGCGCGGCTTCCTGATGGGCGGCACCGCCGGCCGCACCACGCTGAACGGCGAAGGCCTGCAGCACGAGGACGGCCACAGCCACATCATCGCGGCCACCGTGCCGAACTGCCTGCCGTACGACCCGACCTTCGGGCATGAAGTGGCCGTGATCATCCAGGACGGCCTGCGCCGGATGGTGCAAGAACAGGAAGACGTGTTCTACTACATCACCATCATGAACGAGAACTACGCGCATCCGGGCATCAAGCCGGGCCAGGAAGAGGGCATCCTGAAGGGCATGTACCTGCTCCAGGAAGGCGCCGCGATCCAGGGCAGCAAGGACCAGGCCAAGCGTGTGCAGCTGATCGGCTGCGGCACCATCCTGCGCGAGTCGATCTTCGCCGCCGAACTGCTCAAGAACGACTGGGGCGTGGATGCGGACGTGTGGTCGGCGCCGTCGCTGACGCTGCTGGCCCGTGACGGCCAGGACGCCGAGCGCTGGAACATGGTGAACCCGGACGCCGAGCAACGCGTGCCGTACGTGACCTCGCTGCTGCAGAACACCGCCGGCCCGATCGTCGCGACCACCGACTACATGCGCATGTTCGCCGAGCAGATCCGCGCCTTCATGCCGCAGGGCCGCACCTACAAGGTGCTGGGCACCGACGGCTTCGGCCGCTCGGATTCGCGCGTCAAGCTGCGCGAGTTCTTCGAAGTGAACCGCTACTACGTCACCGTCGCCGCGCTGCGTGCGCTGGCCGATGAAGGCAAGATCGACCGCGCCGTCGTGGCGCAGGCGATCCAGAAGTACGGCATCGACCAGAACAAGCCGAATCCTGTGACCCAGTAAATGCTCACCACCGTCGCTCCGGCGAAGGCCGGAGCCCAAGTTTGTATGAGTGCACGCAAAACTTGGGTCCCGGCCTGCGCCGGGACGACGTGCGGAAGCTAACTCAAAGAATAACGGAGCTAACACTATGAGCATTGTGGAAGTCAAAGTCCCTGATATCGGCGACTTCAAGGAAGTGGAAGTCATCGAATTGATGGTCAAGCCGGGCGACACGATCAAGGTCGACCAGTCGCTGGTGACCGTCGAGTCGGACAAGGCCAGCATGGAAATCCCATCCAGCCACGCCGGCGTCGTGAAAGAAATCAAAGTGAAGGTCGGCGACAAGGTTGCCGAAGGTTCGCTGGTGCTGCTGGTCGAGGAAGCAGGCGGCGCTGCCGCTGCGCCCGCAGCTGCCGCACCTGCCGCTGCAGCGCCTGCACCGGCCGCTGAAGCCGCGCCGGCACCGGCTGCAGCTCCTGCAGCATCGGGCGGCATCGTCGAAGTCACCGTGCCGGACATCGGCGACTTCAAGGAAGTCGAAGTCATCGAACTAATGGTCAAGCCGGGCGACCAGATCAAGGTCGACCAGTCCTTGATCACGGTCGAATCGGACAAGGCGAGCATGGAGATCCCGTCCAGCCACGCCGGTACCGTCAAGGAAATCAAAGTGAAGGTGGGCGACAAGGTTGCCAAGGGTTCGCTGGTGCTGCTGGTGGAATCCACCGGCGGTGCAGCTGCTCCCGCACCGAGCGCTGCTGCTGCGGCGCCAGCCGCTGCCGCACCGGCCGCTGCTGCCCCTGCACCAGCTGCCGCAGCGCCGGCGCCTGCCGCAGCGCCCGCACAAGGCGTCACGGGCTCGAAAGCCCACGCTTCGCCGTCGATCCGCAAGTTCGCCCGTGAACTGGGCGTGGACCTGGCGCGCGTGCCGGGCACCGGCCCGAAAGGCCGCATCACCCAGCAGGACGTGCAGAACTTCGTCAAGGGCGTGATGGCTGCCGGCCCAACGGCTGCTGCCCCGTCGAAGGGCGGTTCCGGCGGCGGCATGGAAGTGCTGGCCTGGCCATCGCTCGACTTCTCGAAGTTCGGTCCGACCGAAACCGTGGCCCTGCCGCGCATCAAGAAGATCTCGGGCCCGAACCTGCACCGCAACTGGGTCATGATTCCGCACGTGACGCACTTCGAGGACGCCGACGTCACCGACCTGGAACAGTTCCGCGTCGATTCGAATGCCGCGCTGGCCAAGCAGAAGTCGACCGTCAAGCTGACCATGCTGGCCTTCGTCATCAAGGCCTCGGTGGCAGCACTGAAGAAGTTCCCGCAATTTAATTCGTCGCTGTCCGAAGACGGCGGCAGCCTGATCGTCAAGCAGTACTTCAACATCGGCTTCGCGGCCGACACCCCGAACGGCCTGGTGGTTCCGGTCGTGAAGGATGCGGACAAGAAGACCATCTCGCAGATCGCCGTCGAAATGGGCGAGCTGTCGGCACAGGCGCGCGACGGCAAGCTGTCGCCGAGCGCAATGCAGGGCGCGACCTTCACCATCTCGTCGCTGGGCGGCATCGGTGGCACGGCCTTCACGCCGATCATCAATGCGCCGGAAGTGGCGATCCTGGGCCTGTCGAAGTCGGCGATGAAGCCGGTGTGGGATGGTTCGAGCTTCCAGCCGCGCCTGATGCTGCCGCTGTCGCTGTCCTATGACCACCGCGTCATCGACGGCGCGGGCGCTGCGCGCTTCGCCGCCTACCTGGCCGATGTGCTGGCCGACCTGCGCAAGACCCTTCTGTGAGGAGCCGAGCATGAGCACTGTTGAAGTGAAGGTTCCGAACATCGGCGACTTCAAGGACGTCGAAGTCATCGAACTGCTGGTCAAGCCGGGCGATACCATCAAGGTCGACCAGTCCCTGGTCACCGTCGAATCGGACAAGGCCAGCATGGAGATCCCGTCGACGAACGCAGGCGTGGTCAAGGAAGTGAAGGTCAAGGTCGGCGACAAGGTGAACGAAGGTTCGCTGCTGCTGATGATCGAGGAATCCGGCGCCGGCGCAGCCGCACCAGCGGCCGAAGCCAAGCCTGCAGCCCAGATCGGCGCGCAGGCAGTGGCGCCGACCGCCGCTGCCGCGCCGACCGATTCCTACGCACCGGCGCACCCGGCGCCCGCAGCTGCTCAGGCAGCGGCGCCGGCGCCTGGCGCGGCCAGCTACAGCGGCCAGGTCGACATCGAATGCGACATGATGGTGCTGGGCGCGGGTCCGGGCGGCTATTCCGCCGCCTTCCGCGCGGCCGACCTCGGCATGAACACCGTGCTGGTCGAGAAGTATGCGACCCTGGGCGGCGTCTGCCTGAACGTGGGCTGCATCCCGTCCAAGGCCCTGTTGCACGTGGCGCACATCATGGACGAAACCGCGCACATGGCCGACCTGGGCGTGAGCTTCGCCAGGCCCGACGTCGACATCGACAAGCTGCGCGCCTATAAGGATGGCGTGATCAAGAAGATGACCGGCGGCCTGAACTTCATGGCCAAGGCGCGCAAGGTCAATGTGGTGCAGGGCGTGGGCCAGTTCCTCAGCCCGAACCACATCGAAGTGACTGCCGCCGACGGTTCGAAGAAAGTCGTCAAGTTCGCGAAAGCGATCATCGCCGCAGGTTCCGCAGTGGTGAAGCTGCCCTTCGTGCCGGAAGATCCGCGCATCGTTGATTCGACCGGCGCGCTCGAACTGCGCCAGGTACCGAAGCGCATGCTGGTGATCGGCGGCGGCATTATCGGCCTGGAGATGGCAACCGTGTACTCGACCCTGGGTGCGCGCATCGACGTGGTCGAGATGATGGATGGCCTGATGCAGGGCGCGGACCGCGAGGCCGTCAAGGTCTGGCAGAAGTACAACGCGCACCGCTTCGACAACATCATGTTGAAGACCAAGACCGTCGGCGTGGAAGCACTGCCGGAAGGGATCAAGGTCACGTTCGAAGCCGCCGAAGCCGGCGCCGCCGCACCTGAGCCGCAATTGTACGACCTGGTGCTGGTGGCCGTCGGCCGCAGCCCGAACGGCAAGAAGATCGCCGCCGAAAAGGCCGGCGTTGCGGTCACCGACCGCGGCTTCATCGGCGTGGACGGCCAGATGCGCACCAACGTGCCGCACATCTTCGCCATCGGCGACCTGGTGGGCCAGCCGATGCTGGCGCACAAGGCGGTGCACGAGGCGCACGTGGCGGCCGAAGCGGCGCATGGCGAGAAGGCCTTCTTCGATGCCAAGGTGATTCCGTCGGTGGCCTACACCGATCCGGAAGTGGCGTGGGTCGGCCTGACCGAAGACGAAGCCAAGCAGAAGGGCATCGCGGTCGAGAAGGGCCACTTCCCGTGGAACGCCAGCGGCCGCGCGGTCGCCAACGGCCGCGACGAAGGCTTCACCAAGCTGTTGTTCGACGCCGAGACCAAGCGCATCATCGGCGGCACCATCGTCGGCACCAATGCCGGCGACATGATCGGCGAAGTGGCGCTGGCCATCGAGATGGGCGCGGACGGCGTGGACATCGGCAAGACCATCCACCCGCACCCGACCCTGGGCGAGTCGATCGGCATGGCGGCAGAAGCCTACAAGGGCGTCTGCACCGACCTGCCGCCGGCGCGGAAGAAGTGATCGCTGTTCTAGCGTGTTAGTGGAAAGGGGACCTGGCGGTCCCCTTTCTTTTTTGCGCTGGTGGCGACGGTGCGGACTTGGGTCCCGGCCTTCGCCGGGACGACGTGGTGAAGCAGGTAGGTAAAGCAATTTGTACTGCTAGCAGGGAGACCGTCATCCCGGCGAAGGCCGGATCCAATTTTTGCCCGAACACCTACATCTGCTTGAACAAATCCACATAATTCCTGCTCACCACCAGCTGCTCATCCCGCCCCTTGAGCCGCACATGCACCCGCCCGCGAAAATCCGTCCGCGTCCCCACCACGTGTTTCGCCGCCACGATCACCCCGCGGTGGATCTGCCAGAACTGCTGCGGGTCGAGCTGTTCCTTCAACTTGGCGAGCGGCGTGCGGATCAGGCTTTCGCCGTCGGCCAGGAACACGCTGGTGTACTTGTCGTTGCTCTGGAAGTAGATCACCTCATCGATCGCGATCAGGCGCGTCTCTTGCCCTTTGGCCGCGCGGATCCACTGCAGCGGGGCGGGCGCCGGTGCGGCTACGCCCAGTTGGCGCAGCAGCGCCGCCAGCGCATCCGGAACCGGCGCCGGCGCCGGCGTGTCCAGCGCCTGCTTCAGCCGCGCTACTGTGCGTGACAAGCGTTCCAGCCCGATCGGCTTGAGCAGGTAATCGAAGGCCGCATGCTCGAAGGCCTGCAGCGTGTAGTGGTCATAGGCGGTGGTGAACACGACGCGTGGCGGATTGGCGCCGGCGCACAGGCGCGCGGCCAGTTCGATGCCGTTCAGGCCCGGCATCTGGATGTCGAGGAAGACCACCTGCGGCGCCAGCTCGTCGATCAGTGCGAGCGCCTGCACGCCGTTGGCGGCGCGCGTGACGCGCAGCTCGGGCCAGGCGGCCGCGAGCTGGGTTTCCATGTAGTCGAGCAGATGCGGTTCGTCGTCTGCGATCAGGGCGCGTGGATGGTCGATGATGGCACCAATAGGGGTAGCAGCAGGCGCGAGGTGACGCCGCCCGCGGGGTTTTCGATGAGTTGCAGCTGCGCGCCGGCGCCATACAGCTGGCGCAGGCGCTCACGCAGGTTGGACAGGCCGACGCCACCGCCAGGACGCGGCGGCGCCGTGCGCAGGCCAAGGCCGCTGTCGCAGACTTCGATGCACAGCACGCCGTCGTCCAACTGCGCGCGCACCACGATCTCTCCGCCCTCGAGCTTGGGCTCGATGCCGTGCATGATCGCGTTCTCGACCAGCGGCTGCAGCAGCATCGGCGCGATCGGCAGGGCGCCCAGGGCCGGGTCAAGCTCGAAGCGCCAGCGCAGGCGCCCCTCCAGGCGCACGCCCAGCACGTCGAGATAGGCGCCGGCCAGGTCCATCTCGCCCTGCAGGCTCGCATGCTCGGCGCGGCTGGCCGACAGGCTGGCGCGCAGGTAGTCGATGAAGCGCTCCAGCATGCGGCGCGCCTTGGCCGGCTGGCTGTCGATCAGGCTGACGACGTTGGCCAGCGTGTTGTACAGGAAGTGCGGTTCGATCTGGGCCTGCAGCGCGCGCAGCCGCGCCTCGGCGACCAGCCGGCCCGCGGCGGCAATCTGTTCCTGCTGGCGTGCGGCTTCCGCTGCGCGCCGCATGCGGCGTTCGCCGGCTGACAGCAGCAGGACCATCAGCACGGCCGTCATCAGGCCGAAGGCGAGCAGGAAGATCACGGTGGCGCTGTACTGGTAGAAGCGCAATGGGTCGCTGCCGGCAACCAGGGCATTCCCGAACGGGATGCCGATCACGCTGGCCATCGTGATCGCAACGATCTGGCTGCCGCGGAACAGGCGCATGTTCTCGCGCGACAGGTAGCGGTCGAGCAGGCGCAAGGCGCCGTGGATCATGAAACCGATCAGGTTGCTGATGACCAGGGTCGCGAACAGCAGGCGCCAGAAGGACATCTCGCGGCCGAAAAGTTTTTGTAGCACGGTGAGGCCGAGCCCGAGCATGCTGCTCCAGATGGCCGTGTACAGCAGGTCGCGTGCGAGCGAGGGCGGCCAGCGGCGAAACAGCGGGATCAGTTCCAGCGGATGGCCGCGCTCGCGGGCCTGGGTGGGTGAAGTGACGGTGATCATGCAGTCAAGAAATTACCATGAAAGCAGTGCGGTGTGCGATAAGGCAGCCGCGCCAGCGCCACCGGCCCGGCGGACACGCGCGCTGCGTCGAACACCGTCATCACGCCCACGCCCTTGCGCAGGTCCTGGGCCACGCCAAGCAGATAAGCGTCGGTCTCGGAGCGTGCGTTGCGGCGCGGGACCAGCACGTGCTCCTCGACCTGCCAGCCGGCGCCGAAGCGGTAGCCGTCGACCTTGCCGCTGTCGGTGTCGACCAGGTTCACGGAGGACAGCACGGTGTCGCTGCCGCCGAGCAGCACCAGCTTGCGATGGCGGCTGCCGACCACTTGCGGTGCGACGCGCGGGAACTCGCTGGCGCCGAACACGCGGCTGGTGCGCGCCTGCCCGGCGGCGTAGTCGAGGCAGACCTGCACCGCCTCGCTGCGCGTCTGCAGTCTGGATGGGCGCTCTCCCGCCATCAGACCGCCCAGCTCGGCCAGCACGTCGCCCGCATGCAGCACGACGTCGAAGCGGGTACAGGCGCCGTCTTCCCAGGCATTCCCGAAGTGGAACACCATGCGGGGAGGCAGTTCGAACACCTGGCGCACCGTGAGCGTGTCCTTGGCCACCACGATGATGCGCAGCGGCCGCGCGTTCGAACCGCTGCCGGCCCAGGCGTGGCGCTCGGCGAAGCTTGTGTCGTTCCCGGGCAGCAGGTCGTAGGGCGGGACCATGAAGATCAGGTGGTTCGCGCTCACCACGAAGTCGTGCACCATGGCCTGTTGCGGCACTGGAATCAGGGCCATGCGCAGGACCTGGCCGTCGGCGCCGATCTGGTACAGCGCGATATTGCCCGAGCCGGGCAGGGCGCCGAAGTTCCACATGCCACCCTGCGGGTCGATTTTCGGGTGCGCGGAGAAGGGCATCGAGCGCAGGTCGTCGCGCCAGGTTTTCACACCGACCGTGGCCAGCGTCTCGGGATCGACCTCGGTGGCCGAGCCGCCTTCCCACAGCGCGTAGACGCGGCCGTTGAAGGGCAGCAGGTTGGTATTGGCGGCGTTCAGGGTGTCGTTGTCGCGAAAGCCGCGGCGCGCCACGTAGGTGCCGAAGGAGGGATAGAGAAAACGGCCGGCCTGCGATTCGTCCACGAAGCGCCGGGTGTCGACGAAGCGGCCCTGGTGCCGGACCTTGCCGTCGGCGACGGTCCAGCGCTGGGCGAAGCCGTCGCCGTCGAACCAGTGGTGGTAGCGCTCGCCGCCCAGCTCGAATCGACCGGGGCCATTGCGGTAGAAGCTGCCCTGCAGGTCGGCCGGCAGCCGCCCCTCGATGCGCGCTGCGCCGGCCTGGCTGCCGACCGTGTCCGCATACACTGCCAGCGCCGGCTCGCGGGCGAGGGCGGCGTGGAAGCGCCGGTACGTCTGTTCGTCGGCCCGGGCGCTGCCTGCGAAGGCCAGGCTGCCGGCAGCGGCAAGGAAGCGGCGGCGGTCCATGTTCGACTCCTCAACGCAGGCTGATGGTGGCGGTGGCGCCGGCGGCCGGCAGTGCGAGCTTCACCTGGTCGAAACTCGGCGGGCCCATCTCGCCGAGGGCGTTGTTGCTGAAGGCGTAGTCTTCGAGCGGGATACCCATGAAATTGCGGTCCATCTTGCCGTTGTCGTTGGCGTCGTGGTACAGGGCGATGCCGTAGCCGCCCGCCGGCAAGTCCTTGATGACGACGTCCACGCTGCCGGGTGCAGCCGCGACCTGGGCGGTCTGCACCGGGCTGCGCAGGAAGCCGCCCGGCGAATCGTAGACGGCGACCATGATCTTGCCCTGGCTTGATTTGATGTCTGTGACGCGGACGGTGAGGTCGGCGGCGCCGGCGGCGCAGCTGAACAGGGCGAGGGCGAGGCAGGCGGCGCTGCGGATCGTGTTCATGTGTGGTCTCCATCAGGTTGTCGATGGAAGCACTGTAGCCAGGACTGACTGCTGCGGCCCGGCCTTGCGACGGACATGCCGCCGACGGGCGCGAGTTGCGTCCCGGCAGCGCGAGTTGCAGGCGTGGCGGGATTCCAATCGTGCCATGAGGGCAAGCTCCCATATTGACGCTATGATGGGCGTGTGTGAGTCGGCTACAGGGAGGCTGCGATGTACGAACACGGCAATGAATACGTCGGCACGGTATTCGTGCTGCCCGAAACCCGCTGCTTCGAGCTCAGGACCACCGTCCATGGCGAGTCGGCGATCGTCACCGGCACCATTTCCCAGCAGCTGGCGGCGCGCTTCGCCGGCGGTGCGCCGGACCCGATCGACCCGCGCCAGGTATCCTTGCAGCCGCGCCGGGTCGAAGTCATGACCCGCGAAATACACGAACGCCACCGCGCTCCGCGCAAGGTCTACTGCCTGACCCGCCTGCACGACTTCGACACCCAGGCGCAGGGCAGTCCGGCGCCCGCACTGGCCGACTGACAGGCGTAAAAAAGCCGCCCGGCTTGCGCGGGGCGGCTTGTTCGGGCGTGTGCCGGTTCAGGTAAACGCGATGAAACGCTGCGGAATATCGATGCTGCCCGACTGGGCCGCCGCGGCGTAGGCACGCATTTCCGTAACGACCGCTTCCAGCTGTTCGTTGTTCGGGTTCTGCAAGAACAGCTTCATGCGTTCCTGCAGGGCAGCCTGCTGGTCGCGCCATTCATAGCGGGAAGACTTGCTCATGCTTCCTCCTCGCGGCGAACTGCCGCTGTCGTTTTATTGTTCATGACATCCTCCTGTAATAAGGATGTCAGATTGACACATTTATTCCCCATACGTCGGTGCGATCACGCACAGACCGGAGTCCATTTGGTCAAAAAATGCTGCGGTAAAACAACTCTAGACGCTCGGAAAGCAGACGGCGCGCTTCGGCGCGAATCGGTTCCTGGTCGGGGAAGAGGAAACGCACGACCGGGTCGCCATTGATGCAGGCGATCAGGTGCGCAGGGAGGAGGGCGACCGGTACGTCCGGCCGCAGCTGGGCGCGCACGTCGGGGCGGCTGAAGTAGCGCTCCAGCATTTCGCGGGTGGCGCGCGGCCCGGCTTCATAGAAGGCCTCGGCCAGTTCCGGGCTGCTGCCGGCTTCGGCGATGACCACGCGCTGCAAGGCCATGGCGTCGGATTCGCATAGCATGTCGTAGAAATAGCCGGCGAACTCGCCGATGACTTCGCGCAGCGGGCGCTGGTCGACGTCCATTTTCCCGACCGGGAAGAAGCGCTCGCGGCGCGCCGCCAGCACCGCCTTGAGCAGGCCGGCCTTGCCGCCGAACTTGACGTAGATGGTCCTCACCGCCACCCGCGCTTCGCGGGCGATGGCTTCCAGGCTGACGCCGGTATAACCGTGCTTCAGGAACAGGCAGCCGGCCACGTCGATCAGATCGCGCATGCGTGCTTCGACTTCCGACGCCTTGGGGCGGCCGGCGGACTTGCTCGCAGCCTTGCCGGTATCAAGGGTGTCGGTGGTGTCGGAATGGGCTTTACTCATGCCGGATAGAGTAATGCACCTAAAAATGAAATGCAACCGTTTCATTTCTTGACTTCGGTCCCGTCATGTCGAATAATGCGATGGACCCATTTCATTTATCTTCGGAGTTTGACCCCATGGCAGAATCGCACACCCCCACCGCGCAGGCAGCCGCCCCGACCACCGCGCCGGCAGCGCCGGGCAAGACCCCGCCCAACAAGCGCGTGCTGGGCGTGGTGGGACTGATCGCCCTGGTCGCCCTCGGCGCGGGCGGGCGCATGTGGTACCGCAGCAGCCACTTCGTCGAGACCGAGAACGCCTACGTCACCGGCCGCGTGCACCCGGTGTCGAGCCGCGTGGCCGGCGTGGTCACGCGCGTGCTGGTGGATGACAACCAGCTGGTGAAGGCCGGCGACCTGATCGCCGAACTGGATCCGGCCGACCACCGCGTGCGCGTCGAGCAGATCGAAGCCCAGATCGCCAGCGTGGAGCAGCAGATCGGCCAGGCCGACGCCCAGGTGGCGCAGGTGAAGGCGCAGGCCGCCGCCGCCGGCGCCCAGATCAAGCAGGCCGAGGCCCAGCTGGTGCGTGCGCGCCAGGACGCCGAGCGCTACGGCCAGCTGTACAACGACACCATGAAGGCCGTCTCCAAGGCGGAAGTCGACGCCTCGAGCGCGGCGCGCGCCGCCGCCACCGCCGACGTGGCGGCGCGGCGCGACAGCGCCAGCGCGGCCCAGGCCCAGGTGAGCGCCGCCAGCGCAGGCCGCGACGTGCTCAAGGCGCAAATCAAGGTGCTGCAGGCGCAGCTGAAGGACGCGCGCCAGCAGCTGGCCTACAACCAGGTGGTGGCGCCGGTGGCGGGACGCATCGGCAAGCGCAGCATCGAAGTCGGCGCGCGCGTACAGCCGGGCCAGCAGCTGCTGGCCGTGGTCGAGGACGAGGTCTGGGTCACCGCCAACTTCAAGGAAACCCAGCTGGCCGGCCTGGAGCCGGGCCAGCAGGTCTCGCTCGAAGTCGACGCGCTGCCGGGCAAGCACCTGGAAGGCCGCGTGCACAGCTTCTCGCCGGCCTCGGGCGCCCAGTTCGCGCTGCTGCCGGCCGATAACGCCACCGGCAACTTCACCAAGATCGTCCAGCGTGTGCCGGTCAAGATCGTGCTCGATCCTGCGGACGTGAAGAAGTACGCCGGCCGCCTGGTGCCGGGCATGTCGGTGGTGGCCGAAGTCGAACTCGGCCAGAAGGTCCAGCACACCCAGACCGCAGCAGCTGCGCACTAAGGATCGGCAATGACTAGCCTCACGAAGGCCGCCGCGCCGGGGGCCATGCCCGGAGCGCCGGCCAACGGCGCCCGCATCGACGCGCGCACCTGGATCGCGGTGGCCGCCGGCATGCTGGGCGCCTTCATGGCGGTGCTCGACATCCAGATCACCAACTCCTCGCTGCGCGACATCCTCGGCACGCTCTCGGCCACGCAGGAAGAGGGCTCGTGGATCTCGACCGCCTACCTGTGCGCCGAGATCGTCGTGATCCCGATGACCGCGCTGTTCACCCGCGCCTTCGGGGCGCGCTGGTACATGATCGGCACGACCTCGCTGTTCCTGCTGTTCTCGACCCTGTGCGGTGCGGCCTGGAACCTGGAAAGCATGATCGTGTTCCGCATGCTGCAGGGCTTCACCGGCGGCGCGCTCATTCCGATGGCGATGACCCTGGTGATGACGCGGCTGCCGGCCTCCAAGCGCGCGGTCGGCATGGCGATCTTCGGCCTCACCGCCACCCTGGCGCCGGCCATGGGCCCGACCCTCGGCGGCTACCTGTCCGAGCTGTATGGCTGGCCCTCGATCTTCTACATCAACTGGGTGCCGGGCGTGCTGCTCATCGCCGGCATGGTGTACGGGCTCGATCCGGAAAAGCCGAACCTGAAAACCCTGCTCAACGCCGACTGGCTCGGCATCTGCCTGATGGCGCTCGGCCTGGCCTGCCTGACCATCTTCCTGGAAGAGGGCAATTCGAAGGACTGGTTCGAGTCGAGCTTCATCGTTACTTTTGCTGCGCTGTCGCTGTTCGGCATCCTGGGCTGGGTGGCGGTGAGCTTCTCGCGCCCGGACCCCTTCGTGAACCTGCGCCTCTACGGCCAGCGCAACTTCCTGGTCGCGACCGTGCTGTCGGCGGTGACCGGCATGGGCCTGTATGGCTCGTCGTTCCTGCTGCCGCTTTACCTGGGCCAGATCGCCGGCTACACGCCGATGCAGATCGGCGAAGTGATCGCCTGGGTCGGCCTGCCGCAGCTGCTCGTGATGCCGTTTGCCGCCGCGTTGTCCTCGAAGGTCGACAACCGCATCCTGTGTTCCTTCGGCCTGCTGCTGTTCGGCGGCTCCTGCCTGATGAACGCCTTCATGGATGCGAGCACCGGCTACGACCAGCTGATGGTGACCCAGGTGATCCGCGCGATCGGCCAGCCCTTCGTGATGCTGACCCTGTCGAACTTCGCGATGCAGGGCCTGGCCCCGAAGGACATGCCGTCGGCTTCGAGCCTGTTCAACATGACCCGTAACCTGGGCGGCTCGATCGGCATCGCACTGCTGGCCACCAGCCTGACCAACCGCGAACACTTCCACTCGGCGCGGCTGGGCGAGGCGGTGTCGCAGTACGCGCCGGCGACCCAGCAGCGCCTGGACCAGCTGACCCAGGGCCTGATGGCGGGCGGCATGGACCCGGCGACGGCCGCCAACCAGGCGCTGGCCGTGATCGACCGCATCGTGCGGCGCGAGTCCTATGTGATGGCCTACAACGACGGCTTCTGGATTGTCGGCCTGGTGCTGATCGGCTGCATCGCCGCGATCTGGCTGGCGGACAAGGTGAAGTCTCCCGGCGGTGCATCGGGCGCCCACTGAACTCGAATGAAGAGAATGAACATGCTGAAGAAACTCGTACTCCTTAGCGTCCTGGGCGCCGCACTCGGTGGCTGCACCACCGTCGGTCCCGACTTCAAGGCCCCTGCCAGCGCGGCCGATACCTCATACCGCCATGCGGCGTCGAACAATAACGCCGCGCGCCTGCCGGCCCAGTGGTGGACCGTGTTCGGCGACGCCACTCTGGACCAGTTGGAAGCGCGCGCCCTGCGCGACAACCCGGGCGTACAGGCCGCCGCGCAGCGCCTGCTGCAGGCGCAAGCCCAGCTGGGCGTGGTGCGCGCCGGCCAGGTGCCGAACGTCTCGGTGGGCGTGGGCGTGTCGAACTCGCGTACTTCGAGCGAGACCTCGCAGGGTATCGCGCTGGGCCACCGTTCGATCGAAGGCAACAACTTCAGCGTCGGCGCCTCGCTCTCGTATGAACTCGACCTGTGGGGCCGCGTGCGCCGCGTGGTGGAAGCGTCCGACGCCCAGGCGCTGGCCGCGCAGAACGACCGCGACGGCGTGCTCCTGATGCTGTCCGGCCAAGTGGCGAGCTCCTACTGGCAGCTGCGCGGGCTCGATGCCGAACTGGCGATCCTGCGCGACGCCCTGGCGGCGCGGCGCGAAGCGCAAGACCTGGTCGAAGCGCGCTTCAGGGGCGGGCTGACGAACGAACTGGACGTCTCGCGCGCCCGCATCGAACGCGCCAACGCCGAAGCCGACCTGCACGAGGTGCAGCGCCAGCGCAATACGGTCGAACACGCGCTGGCCACTTTGGTCGGCGCCTCGCCGAGCGCGCCGCTGCTGGCGGGCGACGCGAAGGCCCAGCTGCCGCAGCCCCCAAACATTCCGGTCGGCCTGCCGGCCAGCCTGGTGGGGCAGCGTCCCGACCTGGCGGCCAGCGTCGCCCAGATCAAGTCCTTCAACGCCCAGGTGGGCGTGGCCGAAGGCGCGTTCTACCCGTCGCTGTCGCTCACGTCGAACTTCGGCTTCGCCTCGGAGCACCTGCGCGACCTGGCCAGCGGCGGCGCACGTCAGTTCTCCTTCGGTCCGCTGGCGCTGTCGCTGCCGATCTTCGACGGCGGCCGCAACAAGGCCAACCTGGCGCTGTCGAAAGCACGCTACGAGGAAGCGGTGGCCAACCACCAGACGCGCCTCCTGACCGCGCTGCGCGAAGTGGAAGACGCGCTGTCGGACGTGGAGCAGCGCCAGCGCCAGGGCGAGGTGCAGACGCAGTCGCAGCAAGCCGCGGCGCGCGCGCTGCTGGTGGCGCAGGCGCGCTACCAGCGCGGCCTGTCGACCTATCTCGACGTCACCGAAGCCCAGCGCACCTCGCTGGCGGCGGACCGCGCGGCAAGCCAGATCCGCACCCAGCGCCTGCTGGCGACCGTCGCCGTGGCGCGTGCGCTCGGCGGCGGCTGGGAGCAGGGCGAAGCACTCGCTACGATCGCGAAAGCGCCGCAGTAAAGTAGGGCTACAATGCGGATCACTCAACCATACGAGGATCCGCATCATGTCCCTGCCTGCACGCGCCCTGTTCCTTGCTGCCCTCCTGGTTTCCAGTGCGGCCAGCGCCCAATCCTGGCAAGCCGTCCCCAGCGGCACCGGCGCCGAGCTGCGTGGCCTGTCGGTCGTGAACGGCAAGGTGGCCTGGGCCAGCGGCGCCAAGGGCACCGTCCTGCGCACCGTCGATGGCCAGCAATGGCAGGCGATGCAGGTGCCGGACGCCGACAAGATCGACTTCCGTGACATCCAGGCGTTCGACGCGAACAGCGCCGTCGTGATGGGCGCAGGGCCGGGCGCGGCCTCGCGCATCTACCGCACCGACGATGGCGGCGCCAGTTGGAAGCTGATCGTCACCAACCCGGTGGCCGAAGGCTTCTGGGACGCGATGGCCTTCTGGGACAAGGACAAGGGCATCCTGTTCGGCGACCCGGTCAAGGGCAGCTTCCAGGTCTACACGACGAACGACGGCGGCCGCTCCTGGCAGGAGATCGCTTCGAAAGGTATCGAAGCGATGCCGAACGAAGGCGCCTTTGCCGCCAGCGGCACCTGCCTCGCCGTGGCAGGCAGCAGCGACGCCTGGATCGCGACCGGCGGCAGCGCCACTTCGCGCGTGTTCCACTCCCCTGATGGCGGCAAGACCTGGCGCGCTTCCGCGACCCCGATTCCTGCCGGCGCCGCCGCGCGCGGCGTGTTCTCGGTCGCCTTCCTGAATCCGAAAGAGGGCTTCGCCGCCGGCGGCGACTACAAGGAAACCCGCATGGCCGGCACCAATGGCGCCTTCACCACGGACGGCGGCGCCAGCTGGACGCCGGTGCAGGTCGCGCCCGCCGGCTACATGTCGGTGGTGATGCCCGTACCCGGCGCGCCGCGTGCGCTCGTTGCCGCAGGCCTGGCGGGTTCGGGCTATTCGCTGAATGCCGGCCGCAACTGGACCGAACTCGACAAGACACCGATGAACACGGTCGGCTTCGCCAGCCCGACTCAGGGCTGGGCCGTGGGACCGAAAGGCTTGCTGATGAAGTACACGGGGCCCGCGCTGCAATGAGGTTTACAATCGCCGCACAATAACACCCTGACAGGAGACTCCATGAACAAGCTGTTCGCACCCCTCGTGCTGGTCGCGGCCCTCGGCGCCGCGTACGCCAATGCGGCACAAGCGGCTGAGCCGGCCACCGCCGCCCAACTGCACGGCATGGCCAAGCGCTTCGCGCCGGCCGAACTCAAGGCCGACACTTCGAAGCTCTCGAAAGGCGACCGCGCCGCCATGGCCAAGCTGATCGAGGCCGCCAAGATCATCGACACCCTGCAGCTGCGCCAGCGCTGGTCCGGCAACGAAGCGCTGTGGGCTGCGCTCCAGAAAGACAACTCGGAACTGGGCAAGGCGCGCCAGAACGCCTTCTGGCTGAACAAGGGCCCGTGGTCGGGCCTCGACGACAACCAGTCCTTCATGCCCGCCGAGTATGCCGGCATCAAGATCCCGGCCAAGAAGCCGCTGGGCGCCAATTTCTATCCCGAGAACGCGACCAAGGAAGCGCTGGAAAGCTGGATGAACGCTCTGCCGGCCGCGCAGAAAGCCGATGCGCAGTGGTTCTTCACCGTGATCCGCACTGGCCCCGACGGCAAGTTCCGCACCGTGAAGTATTCCGACGAATACCGCGCTGACCTGGAAAAGCTGGCCAAGCTGCTGCGCGACGCCGCGGCCTCCACAGACAACGCCTCGCTCAAGAAATTCCTGAGCCTGCGCGCCGACGCCTTCCTGTCGAACGACTACCTGGCCTCGGACTTCGCCTGGATGGACCTGGACGCTCCGGTCGACGTCACCATCGGCCCGTACGAAACCTATAACGACGAGCTGTTCGGCTACAAGGCCGCCTTCGAAGCCTACGTGAGCATCCGCGACCAGAAGGAAACCCAGAAGCTGGCCTTCTTCGGCAAGCACCTGCAGGAACTGGAAGACAACCTGCCGGTCGACAAGCAGTACCGCAATCCGAAGGTCGGCGCGATCGCCCCGATGGTGGTGGTGAACCAGGTCTACGGCGCCGGCGATGGCAACATGGGCGTGCAGACTGCCGCCTACAACCTGCCGAACGACGAGCGCGTGATCCGCGAGCGCGGCTCCAAGCGCGTGATGCTCAAGAACGTGCAGGAAGCGAAGTTCCAGTCGACCCTGAAGCCCATCTCGAAGCTGGTATTGCGCCCGCAAGACCAGAAGGACCTCGACTTCGATTCCTTCTTCACCCACATCCTGGCGCACGAGATCATGCACGGCCTCGGTCCGCACCACACGAAGAAGGACGGCAAGGAATCGACCCCGCGCCAGGACCTGAAGGACACCTATTCGACCATCGAGGAAGCCAAGGCCGACATCACCGGCCTGTGGGCGCTGGGCTATATGATGGACAAGAGCCTGCTGAAGGACACGCTGGGGCAGGGCGCGGCCGCCGAACGCAAGCTCTACAACACCTTCCTGGCCTCGAGCTTCCGCACCCTGCACTTCGGCCTGACTTCCTCGCACGCGCGCGGCATGGCGATCCAGGTCAACTACCTGCTCGACAAGGGCGGCTTCGTGGCGAATGGCGACGGCACCTTCTCGGTCGACTTCAAGAAGATCAAGGGAGCGGTCGCGGACCTCGACCGCGAGTTCCTGACCATCGAAGCCACCGGCGACTACGACGCTGCCAAAGCGATGATGACGAAGTACGTGGTGATCCGTCCGGAAGTGCAGAAGGCGCTCGACAAGCTGAAATCGAGCGTGCCGAACGACATCCGCCCGAGCTTCGTGACAGCGGCTTCGCTGACGAAGTAATGCCGATTCGGCGGCCTGTTTGGCACGTACGCAACAGTGCCGCCGAATTTACTTAATCTAAACTGAAAGCCTCGTCAATCCATACAGGCTCCGTGTTATAGTCACAGCATTGCTTCGGGGAAATTATTGTGCGCTGTCCCGGCGCCGTCCCGCGGCCTGAACGACAAGAACATGACGACGAAGCCCCTCTCCACTGGCGCGCGATTGGCCATCGGCTACGGCGCCGTGATCCTCCTGATGATCGCGCTGGCCGTGCTCGCCGCGGCGCGCGCGGGGCAGATCGAGCAGCTCCTGTTCCGCATCGACGACGTCAACGGCATCAAGCAGCGCTATGCCTTCGAGCTGCGCTCCAGCGTGCGCGACCGCGCGATCGCTGTGCGCGACGTCGCCCTCGCTCCCGATCCGGCCGCAGCCGCAGCCCCGATCGCCCGCCTCAAGACCCTGGCCGATGCTTATGCGCAAGCGGCCTCGCCGCTGGACGCGCTGTTCCACGAACTCCCGAGTATCCAGCTCGGGGAGCGGGAATCGCTGGCCGCGATCAAGGAACAGGAAAGACGCACCCGTCCGCTGGTCGAGCGCATGGTCGCGCTGCACGCCCTGGGAGAAACCCAGGAAGCCAGGGCCCTGCTGGCGCAGCAGGTGGCGCCGGCCTTTGTCGACTGGCAGGCCAGCCTTGCGCGTTTCATCGAACTCGAAAGCAAGCTGTCGGCCGACGACATGGCCCATGCGCGCCAGCTGGCCTCCGGTTTTTCGCAGTGGATCGTGCTGCTGTGCGCAGGCGCCGTCGCAGCGGCCGTGTTCGGCACCTGGTATGTGTTGCGCGCCCTGCCGCGCACGGAGGCTGAACCGCTGAAGGACGATCCCGCAGCGGACCAACCGCCTGCCGCGCCGCCCAAGCGTGTCGACGACATCGTCGGCGCCATCGACGGCCTTGCCTTCCGCGCCAACATCCTGGCGCTCGACGCCGCCGTGCATGCGCTGCGCAGCGGCGAGCAGGACGAGGACAGCAACGCCGTGGTCCAGGAACTGCAAGCGCTGGCGCTGCGTTCCACGGCCGTGGTGAAGGATATCCGCGACCTGGTCGGCAGCCCGGTGGCCCAGATGGAAGACGCCGGCGCGCTGCAGGCGATCGCGAACGCGGTGGCGCGGGTCACCGCGGTGACCTCGGCGATCGGCCTCGAGGATGGCCAGGCGCCGGGCCAGAGCGAAAGCGCGCGCCGCACCACGGCCCTGCTGCAGGCATCCACCGCGGCAGCCGCCATGGAAGCGGAAGTGCAGCGCCTGGCTGCCATCCTGCCGCCGCTGCAGGGCGGCGAGCCCGCAGCTGCCGGGCAAAACTGACAAGTTTGCCGTTCTAAACACGGACAAATATTTTCCTCAAAGCAGGGCTTGAGCCCGGGCTAGAATTGCCGTTAGGCATTTCATTGTCCCTGGGAGAAATCGCGATGTTCAAGCCCTTCATGGCCGGCGTACTGGCGGCAAGCCTGTTCGCTCCGGCACTCCACGCCGCCGAGCTGACCACGCTGGAAAAGCGCTGGCTGGAAGCCGCCGGGCCGGTGCTGGCCTACTCCCAGCAACTTAAACTCCCCCTCGACATCACCGTGCAGCCCCAGCCGCGTCCCGGCGACGTGCCGCTGGCGATGGGCTTCGACAAGGGCCGCTGCAAACTGGTGATGTCGCTGCGCAACAACCCGGATGCCGAGACGGTGCTGGCCGGGATCCCCGAAGCCCAGCAGGGCGCGCTGATCGAAGCCATGGCGGCGCACGAGATCGCGCACTGCTGGCGTTATGCGCAAGGCGCCTGGCACGCGCTGCCGGCCGGCTTCGTCGAAGTGGGCGAGGAGCGCGCCGCGGACTCGTCGCTGCTGGCGGCCTCGAAAGCGATGCGCGAGACGCGCCGCGAAGAAGGCTTCGCCGACCTGGCCGCGCTGGCCTGGACCCGGCGCAGCAAGCCAGACGAGTACGCGCGCGTCTACCAGTGGCTGGCCGGCGTGCGCGACCGGGTCAGCGTGCCGCGTAGCGGGCACGACACCCGCGCCTGGGTGCGCCTGGCGGGCGACGGCGCCGCTTTCGGCAAGCTCGATGCGCCCTTCGACAACGTGGACGGACTGTGGCGCGAGGGCCTGCTCGCCACCGAATAGGCTTGGCGTAATGACACATCGTTGATGAGCGTTCGCTGTCGCACAGATGGCCTCGAGCGTCGGGCGTTTAATGATGACATCACAACAACCTACACCAAGGGACACATCATGAACCGACTCCTCGCCGCTCTGCTCGCCACCGTCGCCGGCACCACCATCGCCGCCGCTCCGGCCTTTGCCCAGAACGACGCCGCCGGCTACCGCACGGCAATGCAGAAGATCGAAGCCGACCACAAGGCCGCCAAGCAGAAATGCGATGCGCTCAAGGATGAGGACGTTTGCGAGGAACAGGCCGACGTCGCCCGCGCAAAAGCCGAACTGGCTGCCGTGACCAAGTACGACAACACCAGCGCCAACCGCGAATCGGCACGCCGCAAGCTGGCCGAGGCCGAGTACGAACTGGCCGAAGAGAAGTGCGACACCATGAAGGGCAACGCCAAGGACAGCTGCATGAACAATGCCAAGTCGGTGCGCACCGCCGCCCTGGCAGACATCAAGGGCACGACCGACGGCAAGGCTGCCAGCACCGGCGGCAGCGGCTCCACCGCCGCCACCGGCAGCGCCGGCCTGGTCGCCAGCACCGACACCAAGGATCCGGTGAAGGCGGCTGCCGTCGAGAAGTGCGAAGAAAAGGGCAACAAGACCGCCTGCCTGGTCGAGAACAAGGACAAGCCTGACACCGCCCTCGAGCGCGCCGGCGAGAAGACCCGCGCCGCCGCGGCCGGCGTGGTCGCCAAGACCAAGGAAGCGGCCCATAACGTGGCCGACAAGACCCGTGAAGTCACTTCCGGCGCCGCGGCCCGCACCGAGCGTACTGCCGAGAACGTCGGCGACAAGACCCGCGACACCGCCTCCACCGCGGCCGACAAGACCGAGAAGGCGACCGAGCGCGCCGGCTCGCGCACCGCGACCGCGATGTCGGATACGGCCATCACCGCCAAGGTCAAGGCCGGCCTGGCCGCGGCGCCGGACACCAGCGCCCTGGCCGTCAAGGTCGAGACCGAGAAGGGCGTCGTCATGCTGAGCGGCTTCGTCGACTCGAAGGCCGAAGCCGAGCGCGCCGAGAAGGTCGCCAAGGGCGTCGAAGGCGTGACCAAGGTGAAGAGCACCATCAAGGTCAAGTAAGCCTGCAGCATCGCTCAGGTCCCGAGCCCGCACGGTGCGCCGTGCGGGCTTTTTCTTTGGAATGCGCCGCCGCATATTGCCGGGGCGGCACAGAGCGCAGGGGTATAATTACTTTGTGAACAAACTTGAAGCCTTCGGATATATTGCCGCCCAGGCCGCACGCGGGGACATCACCTTTCCCACCAGCGTGAATGCCGTGCTGCGCCTGCAGCTGGCCCTGGACGATCCGGATTGCCACGTGGACGAGGCGATCCGCCTCGTGCTGTCCGAACCGCAGCTGGCCGCACGCACCGTGGCGCTGGCCAACACTGCCGCCTACGGCAGCGGCGCCGGCGGCGCGCAGGTCAACAATGTACGCGCCGCCGTGCTGCGCATCGGCTACCGCCGCCTGCGCGGCCTGGTCGCCGCCCTGATGGTGCGCCAGTTTGGCCACCGCATCGCCGACCCGCTGCTGCGCGCCCGGGCCGAGCAGCTGTGGACCCACAGCGTGCAGGTGGCGGCGCTGGCGCAGGCACTGGCGCGCCACGTCACGAAGGTCGATCCCGACACCGCCCTGTTCGCCGGCATCGTGCACGAAGTCGGCGGCTTCTACCTGCTGTCGCGCGCCGACGAATTCCCCGGCCTGCTCGAGGACGATACCGAGAACTGGGGCGTGCTGGTGGAGGACGTGGCGAGCGTGGAGATCATGCGCAAGCTGGCGATCCCGGCCGACGTGGCCGACGCCGTCTGCGGCTTGCGCGACGCGGTGCTGTCGCAGGAGCCGCAGTCCCTGCTCGACACCCTGGTGCTGGCCAACCGCTACGCCATGGTGGCCTCGCCGCTGGGCGGCGTGGGCCAGCACGACGATTACGCCAGCGGTCCGCTCGACGCCGCCACGCTGCAGTTGCTGCGCAGCGAAGCCGCGGACACCGCCCAGGCGCTGGGCGACGTTGCGCTGGTTTGATTCCTGAATTCTGATTTTTGCCGCCGCTCTCGCCGCCTTCTCTCTTTTTGGGACAGACAATGCAAGCCTTGCCCTCCAACGCCGCCCTGATCAGCATCGACGTGCAGCAGGCCTTCGACGACCCGCGCTGGGGCCAGCGCAACAATCCAGACGCGGAGCAGAACATCGCCGCGCTGCTGGCAGCCTGGCGCGAGACAGGGCGCCCCATCTTCCACATCCAGCACCGCTCGGCCTCGCCGACCGGCCTGTTCCGTGAAGGAACGCCCGGCTTCGCGCACAAGCCGGAAGGTCGGCCGCTGGCGGGCGAGCCGGTCATCGTCAAGAGCGTGAACAGTTCCTTTATCGGCACCGACCTGGAGGCGCGCCTGCGTGCGGCCGGCATCGGGGTGCTGGTGATCGTCGGGCTCACGACCGACCATTGCGTTTCGACGACGGCGCGCATGGCCGGCAACTTCGGCTTCGACACTTGGTTCGTGGCGGACGCCACCGCCACATTCGAGCGCACCGGTCCGGACGGCCGCCACTTCACGGCCGAGGAGATGCACGACACGGCCCTGGCTAGCCTGCATGGCGAATTTGCAACAGTTATATGGACAGAAGAGGTAGTGACAGCGCTGGCATGAGCAAACTGCCAGATCTGATGATACCATTGGGAATCTTATATTTCCTTTTGGAATCATCATGCACCGTCCAGCACTGAAGGTAGTAGCGTTCGCAGCACTCCTGGCGGCTGGGTCAGCCCAGGCCGGTGTCCTCGACCTGGGCAGCATGATGGGCGGCGCCAATATCTACACGCTGGGGAATTTTTCGGCCCGGTCGAGCGACGTCGAAGGCGCCGTCATCGCCGGCGGCAACGTCAACATCAGTGCCTATTCCATCAATGCCAACAAGCGGGCCGCCTACGGCAGCCATGCGGTGATTGCAGGTGGCGACATTACGCTGAAGGGTGGATCGATCAGCAACGGCAAGATGTACGCCGGCGGCAAGGTCACGCTGGAAAACGCGACGAGGCCGCAAAGCACCAGCACCAGCCCCGTCGATTTCGCGGCGGCCTCGTCCTATTACCTCAAACTGTCGAGCGAGCTGGCGGCGGTCCAGGGCACCGGTAGTGTGAGCAAGCTGTGGAGCGGTGTGAAGCTGACCGGCAGCGGCCTCGGTAGCGTGGACGTGTTCAATGTGTCGGCGGACATGTTCCGTACGTCGAGCAGCTGGACCCTGGACAAGCTGGTGGCCGGCCAGACCCTGATCTTCAACATCAGCGGAGAAAGCGCCACCTTCAACGACGGCGGCATTAGCTTCGAGCCGCTGAGCAACTACAACGTGCTGTTCAACTTCCCGGATGCGAAGGCGCTCAACGTCAAGGGCATCATCGGCAGCGTGCTGGCGCCCAAAGCAGCCGTCACCGCCGACTGGGGCGTGATCAATGGCCAGGTGGTGGTGGGCAGCTGGAACTCGACCATCCAGGTGAATTCCAACCATTACTTCACGCCGACCCAGCTCGCGGGTTTCCGTGACCTGCAGACCGATCCTTCCAACATCACCGTGCCGGAGCCGGGCACGCTGGCCCTGATGCTGGCCGGCGTCGGCGTGGCCTTTGCCAGCCGCCGCAAGCGCATACGTGCGATTCCCGCAGCGGCCTGAAGCCGCCTTTTTTGTCAGCAGACGCAGCGCGTCTGCGCGCGGCCCTGCATCAGCATCGCCACCGACAGCGCCACGCCCGCGAAGGCGAGACCGGCTGCGACCCATTGCGGCGAGGCATACGAGTAGCCCAGCGTTAGCGGAATCCCGCCGAGGAAGGCACCTAGGGCGTTGCCGATATTGAAGCCCGATTGTCCCAGCGAGGAGCCCAGCATTTCCGCTTCGCGCGAATGCTCGATCAGCAGCATCTGGATCGGCGGACCCAACGCCAGCGCATTGGCGCCGCAGGCAAAGGCCAGCAGGAGCATGGCCGGCTGCGAGCTGGCGAACATGCCATTGCACAGCAGCAGGGTCGTCATCGTGGCGAGCAGGATCAGGATCGCCTGTAGCGGCGGTACGCGGTCGGCCAGGCGGCCGCCCAGGTTCACGCCCACCGTCATGCCGACGCCGACCACCGTCATCACCAGCGGAATGGAGGCGGGTGCGAAGTGGGTGACTTCGGTCAGCAGCGGCGCGATATAGCTGAAGAAGGCGAAGAAGCCGCCGGTCCCGATCGAGGTGATGGCCAGCGCCAGCCACAGGGCCGGCTTGCGGAAGATGCGCAAGTCCTGCATCAGGCTGGTACGCGCCTTGGCTTCGATATGGGGCACTAGCCGGAGCAGCGCAAGCACGGTGACGAGGCCGATCGCCGCCACCACCAGGAACACCGCGCGCCAGCTCATGTTATGGCCGAGCCAGGTTCCGGCCGGCACGCCGACGACGTTGGCGAGGGTCAGGCCGGTGAACATGGTGGCCAGCGCGGCGGCGACCTTGCCCTCGTCGGCCAGGCGGCTGGCCACGACCGCGCCGACGCCGAAGAAGGCGCCGTGCGGCAGGCCGGCCATAAAGCGCGACAGCATCATGATCTCGAAGTTCGGCGCAAAAGCCGACATCGCATTAAACAGCGTGAACATCGCCATGAACCACGTCAAGACCGTGCGCGGCGGACGATGCGCCATCAGGCTGACTAGAAGCGGCGCGCCGACCACGACGCCCAGTGCATAGGCGGTGATCAGGTGGCCGGCCTGCGGGATGCTGATATTCAGGCCGCTGGCGACGTCGGGCAGGATGCCCATGATGACGAACTCGGTCATGCCGATGCCGAAGCCGCCGAGGGCGAGGGGAAAGAGGCTTTTCTTGATCAAAACGGGCAGATTTCTCATCTTAGTGGATCGGCCACTATAGCCCCTAGCGCGCCCCGAGTCCGCTTTCGAGTCGTGATGACTGGTATAGCGCAGGCCTATGCAGGCACGCCATCTTCGCCTTGTGGCCAGCCAATGCGGCCGTGGCCGGCGTTGTCGAGGCGGGTGCGCAGGGCGCCGGCATCCTGGGCCGGCAGGCTGAAATCGAACAAGACCTCGTCGCCATGCGCCACCTCGAGCAGGCGGGCGCCTGCCGCATCGAGCTCGCGCCGCACCAGGCCTTCCAGTGCATACGGCGCCGTGCAGCGCAGCTGCTGCAGCTTGATGATCGGCACCTTCTGCGCCTGCAGCAGGGCTTGGGCGACACTGTCGGTGTAGGCGCGCACCAGTCCGCCGGCGCCCAGCTTGACCCCGCCGAAGTAGCGCACCACGGTGGCCAGCACGCCTTCCAGGTCCTGGTGGCGCAGCACGTCGAGCATCGGACGCCCCGCCGTGCCGCTCGGCTCGCCGTCGTCGACCGCGGCCGACTGGCCGCCCGCCAGCAGCGACCAGCACACGTGGGCGGCGCCGGGATGCTCGGCGCGCAGGCTTGCCACGACCTGCTGGGCGCCGGCGCGGTCCGGCATCGGCTGGACACAGGCGATGAAGCGGCTCTTCTTGATGACGAGTTCGAAGTGGACGGGGGCAGCGATGGAATAAGGCATGGCGCCGATTATCGGCGGCGCGGGAAGAAATGCCAACCGTCATGGCTGGCATTTCCCGGGGAGCTTAGTAGCTGAGGTTGAGTTGCAGGATGGCCGTGGTGCCGCTGACCTCGTTGCCGACGATAAGCAGCGGCTTGCTGTTGGGCGACTTGTCGGCCGGGATCAGGGTCAGGCCTTCCGGACCCAGGTCGCCGGTGTCGTTGGTCCGCGTGTTGAGGTAGGTAACGAAGCTGGCCGCCGATGGCTTGCTGACGTCGTAGACCATGACGCCGCCGACGCGCTCCAGGCCGATGAAGGCATAGGTCTTCTTGCCGAAGCGGCCCACGGCCACGCCTTCCGGTTCCGGACCCTTGGCCGGGCTGCGGCTGTCGAGTGTGTTGTTGTCGTTGCTGGCGTTGAACTGGGCGTTCGGCAGCGACACGGTCTTGCGTTCGAACTCGTCGCCCGAGTCGTACACGCGGCTCAGGTTGCTGTCCCAGATCGAGAAGGAGCGGGCCCCGAAACTGTACAGCTCGGTGCACTGGCCCGCCGCATTCTTGCCGGTGCTGCCGCCGTTCGGGGTGGTGGTGATGCGCAGGCGGCCCAGGTTCGAATCGAGGATCAGGTTGGCGGCATCGCCGAACAGGGCCGGGTCGAGTCCGGCGCTGCAATGGGTGCGCACGCGCGTTTCTTCATTAAAGCCTGGCCAGTCGGCGCGCGCGTCGCCTTCATTGGCGGTGATCAGGTAGGTGCTGCCATCCACCGTGAAACGGGCGATCGCGTCAGGTAAATACATGCCTTTCACCGGCTGCGGGGCGATCCGGACGGCCGGGGTGCCGCTGTTGGTATTGGTGCCGCCGTCCTCGTCCGAGGCGTCGAGGCCCATGCCGGCCAGGTTGTGGTTCTTGGTGCCGAGCGGCTTGATCGCGGTGACCTTGGCGGTGGCGACGTCGACGATCGCGACCGCATTGTTTTCCTGCAGGGTGACGTAGGCAGTGCGGCCATCCTCGCTGGTGGCGATGTATTCCGGCTCGAAATCCTGGGCCGCGCTCGCGCCAGGACCGTAGATGCGGATGCCCTGTGCGCGCAGCGCGGCTTCCTGGCCGTTGAAGGCGCGGAAGTCGGCGGTGGCCACCGTCGGCGTGCCGCCACGATTGACCGTGATGACGCTGACTGAACCTTCCGGATCGCTCGAATCCGCCAATCCGTAGCTGTTCGGTTCGCCTTCGTTGGCGACCAGTAGGGTGCGCCCATCCGGCGTAAAGGTGAGCATGTCGGGCAGGGCGCCGACCTTGACGCTGTTCACCAGCTTCAGGTCGGCGGCATTGTAGAAGGCGACGGTGCCGGGATTGGTCTTGGGCGCGGCTTCGATCGCCAGCGCCACCAGGCCGTCGTGGACGGCGACGCTGTTCACGCCGGCGCCCAGGCCGCTCACGTTGATGGTGCCAACCAGTTTCGGTGCGGACGGGGTGGAAAGATCCAGCACGTCGACCGTGCCGTTGGCGCCGTTGACCACGAACAGGCGCTTGCTAGCGGCGTCGAAAGCCGTGATCTCGGCGGCGCCGACCTTGCCGCCGTTGTAACTGCCGATCTTTTCCAGCGCGAGCGTCGTTGGCGTCAGTTCTTCGTCGTCATGGCTGCTGCCGCAGCCGGCGAGGAGGCCGGCGGCAAGCATGGCGGCGCCGAGGATGCGCAGCGTTTTCGGAGGAGCGGCGTGGTCAAGAAACGGCATTGTCGGGTTCCCTTTGAAAAACCGACAGCATAGGAGGCGGGGATGACAGGAATATGACGAGCAAAACAAAAAAGGCGTCACGATTTCTCATGACGCCTTCCTTGCTGAATCTTTGGTAGGCCGTGCTGGGCTCGAACCAGCGACCAACGGATTAAAAGTCCGCTGCTCTACCAACTGAGCTAACGACCCGAAGAAGCCAAGATTATAGCGGCGTTTGCGCGAATATCCAAGTGCTTCGTTTCAATTTGTTAGCGTTGCAGGCAATCCTATCCAGGTTGCGCCAAGTTCCCCCTCCCGGGGGGATGGGACTGAGAGCGGGATGCCAGCACACTGGCGGCATCCGATTTGCTCTCTAGAGAATCCCATGTTCCAGCTAAAAAACCTCGCGCTGGCTGTGTCCAGCCTGTTCGTCCTGCCCGGCGCCCTGGCTGCGCAGCCGGTCCAGAAAGTGAAGCCGCCTGTGAGCCAGGCCTTTATTGACCTCGCAACCTTTTCCGGCGGCGCGCCAATGCCCGGCGGCGGGGGCGGCATGATGGGCGGCCTGTTCGGCGCCAAGAACAACGACAATAGCTTCGGCATGACCCAGGCCCAGAGCCCGGGCCGCTGGATGGACGTGACGCTCCTGACCCGCAACAATGGCAAGCTGAAAACCGCGACGCAAAGCGTGCCGGCCGGCTCCAGGCTGGCGCCCGTGCTGAACCTGCTGGCGCCGGAGCAGGGACCGGTGGAGCCCATCCCGGACGAGATTACCGACACGGAACCACCGAAGTTCGAGATGCCGAAGGGGAAAATGTACCTGTATTGGGGCTGCGGCGCGCAAGTGCGCAAAGGACAGCCTCTGGTCATCGACCTGGCCAAGATGGATCCCACCCAGTTCAACAAGTTCTTCCAGAACCGCGGCGCCACCACCCGCGTGCCGCGCCCGGCGCCGGGCCGCCCGGGCTGGCCGAACAAGAACGATGCCCGTCGCCTGCCGGAGGGCGCCTCGCTGATCGGCGAGCATGCCTTCGCCGGCGATGGCGTGGTGGACGGCTTCAAGTTCAACATCGACGCCCAGCACGATTTGATGCCCGCCGTCGAAGCGGCCCGCAACGACGAGGGCGCAGGCGTGCTGTTCAAGTGGAAGCCGATGCAGCAGGCCACCGGCTGGTTCGTGCAGGCGATGGGCATGCGCGACCCTGCCAAGGCCGAGAGCGGGGACATGGAAATGGTGTACTGGACCTCGAGCGAGCTGCCGGACATGGGCATGGGCCTGGTGAACTACCAGCCGAATGGCTCCGTCAGCAAGTGGCAAAAGGAAAAGGTGCTGCTGCCGGCGGCGGCGACCGAGTGCATGGCGCCGAAAGAGGCGGTCAGTGCGATGTCGATGTCGCGCGTGATCGCGTATGGCGAAGAGCTGAATATGGCCTATCCGCCGCGGCCGAAGGATCCGAAGGTGACCTGGGAGCCGCAATGGGACGTCAAGGTGCGGCTCAAATCGGTTGCTTCGCTGATGCCGGGCATGGGGGCGGCGATGCAGGCCGCCATGGCGGGACAGGAAGCGCCACCGGAAGAGAAACAGGCTACGCCGTCCGCAGGGAATACTGTCAAGGACGCCGTGACCCGGGGCGTGGTCGATTCGCTTGTGCGGGGGCTGTTCAAGCGGTGACGCTCGCTCGGGCGGCGGTCAAGTTTCGACGTGCTTGTCCTCTTCCTGCGCCTGGTGCATCGCTTCCGGTTCCAGCTTTTCGGCCTCGACGTTCAGGCGGACAAACAAGCCCCAGCTGGCCAGCAGGATGGCGGCGGCGACGCCGATCGACGCGACCTGTGGAAGCAGCTCGGGTTTCGTATGCAGGAACTGGAACACCCCGACCAGGCATTCCACCCCGAGCGACACGACGACTACGATGAGAAAGCGAGACAGGAAGCGGCGCAGGCGGGTTGGCGAGCTGACATGCACTTCGCGCTGCACTTCTTCTTCCAGCACGGTCTGGCCCAGCTCAAAAGCGGCGACCGAGATCGTCAGCAGGCCCACGCATTCCAGAATCAGCTGGAACTGCTGCTGGACCGTCTGGTCGCCTTTGCCCATGATAGCCGACCAGATTTCCATCGTGGCCAGGGCGATCAGGGTGAACCCGCAAATAAAGAACAACAGGGCGATGAGGATGTAGCCAATGGAGCTGAGTTTCTGCAAGTGTTTCACGGGCGCCTCGCGACAGGGAGTGTAGCTACTCTAGCATTGCAAGATGTGCGTGACTGTTCGCCAGGACACGGCTGGCAGCATCGGCACGAACGGGCCGATGGGGTCACGCGAAATGAACCTGCCGGCATGAGGGTCGTAGTAGCCATGTCGACCGCATTGCAGACCCGTCTCACCATCACGGTACTGTCCCGGATTTTGACTCCCCGCCTGGTAGGCAGCCTTGCTGATCGCTTCCTTCGCTTCCCCCCGCGCCTTGTAATGAACCGACCACGCGTCCTGCTCCCGCAATCCGTTAGTTCCTGCAGCGTGCCCAGATGATCACATTGAGGAAGATGTTCTGGATGAATTTCACGATGCACTGAGGAGCGTGAGTTGCAAATAATTTAACTAAATATTTGCAATAGACGTGTTCGGTTTGCAGAGCTCTGCAACTGATGACACGGCGCAAGAATTGCTGTGCGGACTGCTTATATCGTGAGGGCTTCGGCTGCCGAGTTCACGAGGAACGGTTACGGTCATGAGCATGACGTTGACGGATCAGATCTTTACCGCCCTGGCTGAATTCAGCAGCGCAAGCCGGCTGTACGACCTCAAGATCGGCGATGGAGAAGAAGGCGGGCTGCTGGTCGAAGCCTTCTTTGCACAGGATGGCGTGCAGGAAGTCGGGACGCGCGATGTGATTGCGCTGTCTACGGATGCTTACCTGGAACTCGATAGTCTGCTGGGGCAGCCGGCGACGCTGGAGATCTGCCTGGCGGATGGCGTTCGCGAGCGCTTTGGTGGGGAAATCTGTGAAGCCGCCATGCTCGGCAGCGATGGCGGGCTGGCGCGGTATCGCATCCGGATGTCGTCCTGGTTATGGCGGCTGGAGCAGGTGCGCAATTGCCGCGTGTGGCAGGACAAGAGCGTTATCGAGATCGTCGATGCGGTATTCGAGGCCTATCAGCCGCTGGCACGCTGGCGTTGGAGCGAGGATACCGGCTCTTTTCTGGATGAAGTGTCGCCGCGCAGTTACTGCTGCCAGTATCGCGAGTCCGACCTCGACTTCGTCTCGCGTCTCCTTGCCGAAGAGGGACTGTGCTGGCGCATCGAGCAGATCGAGGATGGGCCCGGCGTGGTGCTGTTTGCCGACAGCAGCCAGCTGAGCGCTGTGCCGGAAGACACTAGCAGCGAGGCACATGGCGGTATCCGGTTCCACGGCGCGCGGTCGGTCGAGGAATCGGACAGCATCCAGGCATTGTCGGCGCAGCGTCGTTTGCATGCCTCGCTGACGACCGTGCTCAGTTACGACTACAAGGCGAAGCAGGCGGTCGCGGCCAGTTCGCCGTCGCACTACACCTGCGGCAGCAAGTTGCCGGTGCTCGAATCGTACGACGTGCCTGGGCAGTATGCCTATGCGGACTGGCAGCAAGCACAGCACTATGCGGATCTGCGCATGCAGGAGCAGGAAGCGCGTGGGCAGATGTGGAACGGTCGCTCTACCGTGAGAACGCTGCGTGCCGGCACCCGGATGCAGGTCCTCGGTGCTCCGTTGCAGCAGCTTAGCGAAACAGCCTCGTTCACCGTACTGCGTGTGCTCAGCATTGGCGTCAACAACATGCCGCCAACGGCGCAGCATGCGCTTGCTGAACTGTTCGGGCCGATACCTGAGCTGCTGCAAGATCTCACCCGGACCGATATGCCCGACGACTTCGAACTGGCGATCGCACAGGCGCGGGAGACGGGTTATGCGAATTGTTTCAGCGCTGTCGCAAGCCAACTCATTTGGCGGCCGTCATTAGAGAGTATCAGCGGTCGCAGCTATCCCAAGCCAGTCGCTTTTGGGGCGCAAAGTGCCATCGTGGTCGGGGCTGACGGCAACGACCAACCGAGCGGTGCGGATGAGTTGTACTGCGACAGCTCGGGACGGATACGCATTCGTTTCCATTGGCAAGATAACGGCAACATGACTTCCTGGGTACGCGTCGCACAACGTTCCGCCGGCGGTGGCCTGGGCCAGCAATTTTTGCCGCGGATCGGTCAGGAAGTGCTGGTGCAGTTTCTGGAGAACGACATTGATCGCCCGATCGTCGTCGGCGCGCTCTACAACGGTCGAGGGGAGGGTGGAGTTGTCGCTACGCCAGGTGGGCGTCCCGACGGCGAGGCAGGCTTCTTTTGTTTTGAATCTGCGCGTGATCACGCAGCTTCAGGACAGGGAAACCTCAGCGCCGGGCACAGTCCGGTATGGCATGGCGCGTCCGCTGACAGTGCTGGACATCGCAACCCTGCGGCGCATTCGGGAATCCGTAGCAAGGAATTTGGTGGGTATGGCTACTCTCAACTCCTATTCGATGACACCGACGGACAGGGTCATGTGCAATCTAAAAGCACGCACGTGGGCAGCGAGCTGAATCTCGGACATCTGATGCACCTCGCGGATAACTACCGTGGCAGTTGCCGAGGCCTAGGTGTGGAACTGCGCAGCGATGCTAATGGCGCAGTGCGGGCGGGCGCTGGTATGCAAATAACGAGTTACAAGATCAGTCACAACGCTACCGAACGCGATGTGGTCGGGGAGGGCGCTGCCGGAATCGCGATGCTGATTACTTCCGAGAAGCTGGCGGCTTCCTTTAGTACAGCAACCGTTACGCATCAAACGGTTGGACTGGCAACGCATCTGGGAGTGAGCGCGGCAGATGAGAGTGCACTGGATGATAAATCGGCGCCATTGAAGGCTGTCTTAAAGGTGGCCTCAGGAATGGTCAGTACCGATTCGCTCGCTCAGGCCCGGTCCGACGTTGGTGCAAAGAACACCAGCAGCAGCAAGACCAAGGTGCCCCATACGACCGATCCGATTGTCGCGATCGCGGCGCAGGCGGGATTCGATGCCGTTGCAGGGCAGAGCGTACAGCTTGCCTGTAGCGAGACTGCGCTCCTGGCATGTGGGCAGGACATGCAGTATGTCAGCGGTGGACAGATGCGGATGCATATGGGGCAGGTAACTGGCGCACTTGGAGGAGCCGTTAAGGTAGGAGAAAACAGTCTAGGGTTACAGCTCATTACCGCAAAAGATGCGGTCAACATTCAGGCGCAGGCCGATGAGCTAAAGGTCAAAGCCCGGGACGATATCAAAGTCATCAGTGCAAATGCGCATGTCGATTGGGCCTCGCCCCAAAGCATTTGTCTGTCGACTGCTCGCGGGGCCAATCTCACCATCACCGGTGGCAACATCGTTGTGCAATGCCCAGGTCAGCTTGTTATCAATGCCAGCAAGAAGCACTTCAACAGCCCGCAAAGTCTCTCTTACCCGCTTCCACAGATGCCGCGGTCAGTCATCGAACCTCTCAAATTCGACTTGAGGCTGCAGGATATTCCAGGCAGATATGGGGTTGTCCCGGCTGGGGAGGAATGGAAGGTTGTAATGATGCACTCGGGTGCGGGGCTCAGTGACAACTGCGGTGGTGGGCTGAATCCACAAATATTTAACGAGAACAATTGGCATAGCGTCCTCTACGAGGGAATTGTGCCCGCCGATGGGGTGCTCTCCCTTACAGAAGACCAGAAGCGAAAGATTTTCGAGGAAGTAAAGATACAGCCGGGCCGCATCTGGCTAATTTCCGGCCTCACAGCTATGGCGTTGAAAACAGCAAGTTGGACGACTACTGCCGCGCAATCAAATCCCCGGCGGGTACTCGATGCGCTCAACTTCGCGCATTATGGCCGTGAGTTGGACGAGGTTTTGACAAACTACATCGGATTGGCGGCAACTGAAAACGATCCCGCTGTCACGACGAATACGCTGAAGCGTAAGGTGGATCTATGAAAATTGTTGCGGCTAGTGAAAAATCGAAGAGCAAATAACACATGCCTATTGATAAATACACCGCTCAGCTTACTGTTAATACGATCACCTCGGTGACTAGACAGTATTTCGACACAGAGCAGCCATTTGCGTTCCCTCGGATTGGCAACGAGTGCCGTGCGTATTTGAATGGTCGCGACTATATGGCTGCGGTTGCCAAGGCAATTCGGGAGGCAAAAAGCTTCGTGTTGATCGCGGACTGGCAATGCGACATCGATGTTGAATTGGACCACCGGGGCGAACCGGGACATCCCGGACGTTTGTCCGAACTCGTCTATCAAGCAACACAGCGCGGTGTGCACGTGAAATTCATGCTGTATGACTCTGTCATGGTGGCGTCTACGAACGACGACGTTTCGCAAGACCTCCTAAACGCGATTCCAAAAGGAAATGGCAAAGGCTCGATTGAAGTACTGTTGGCAAATCCAAACACAGGGCGGCCTTACGTCCGTAAGCTTGACAACCTAAATGTTTTTTTCTCGCATCATCAAAAGTTTGTTGTTGTCGATGGCATGGTTGCTTTCTTGGGCGGGTTGGACATTGCATATGGCCGCTGGGATACAAACGCGTTTAACGTGGTAATTGACCCCACTAAACGCGTTATCAACGATGCATACAATATGCAGATTGAGCCAGCCCGGTTAATGACGAGCGTTGAGGAAGTTTTAACAAAACCGGAAGGTTTTCCAAATTCGCCTAAGGGATGTCCGCCATTTCATCCTCCATATAAAGGCAAGGTTTTTGACGAACGTTTTCAGCCGCGCCAACCTTGGCAAGACGTCGCTCTGCATATTAAAGGTCCAGCGGTATACGATGTTTTCGTTAATTTTGTTTTACGTTGGAACAGTTTCGCTGGTTCCGGAACCAATGGCTTCGACAACCCGATGGCGTCGACATGGTTTGAGCGAGCTAGGGGACAAGATTACTTGGTTGATCCCTTAGCATCTGGCGATGGGAGCGCCACCGTGCAAATCTCCCGTTCAGCCTCGTCTGCGCAGCTGTTGGACGAACTCAGGCTGTGGGGCGATCGTTACAAATATATTCACGACGACTGGAAGCAGCCAAGTGTGGAACGTCGAAAAAAGGTTCAAAAAGCGAGAGAGGCATGGGCGAGTACACACCAGACAAGCATTAAAGACGCAATGATAAATTGCATCGCGTCTGCGCAGGCGATGATCTATATTGAGAATCAATTTTTTATCTCTGAGTGTGGCAGTGATGCCTACGGTACAAAATCGCCAGCAAATAACGAAATTTTATCCGCTCTTGCAAATGCGATTGCACGAGCCGTATATGCTGGAAAGCCATTCCATGTGTACATTGTGCTGCCGGTACAGCCTGAAGGGAAATTGGAGGAGGATGCTGCGAAATCACAAGCGTGGTGGGCTCTGCAGGGAATAAAACGAGGTAGCAATAGCTTAATTAGCCGCATTAACGCGGCAATTTTCAACAAACATATGAAGGCTTGGGGCGTTATGAGGGAACCGGAAACAAATTCCGGCATATTCGACATCTTGCAAAGACATGGGATGGCCGAGGAATGGCGCAATTATCTGACCGTCTTAAATCTGCGTAATTTTGGCCGCACGTCGACGAACGTCATAACGGAAATGATATACGTGCACAGCAAACTCTTAATTGTCGACGATGCGGTTGCGATCATTGGAAGTGCGAACATCAACGATCGTAGCCTGAACGGCGACGGCGATACCGAACTTGCAGCCATCGTGGTGGATACGGCAAACGCGAGCATGACCGACATGGGGCAGGGCGTCAAAGTCACAACCCGCAATTTTGCGCGAGAGTTACGCATAAATTTGTGGAAAAAACACTTAGGCATGTTAGTTGATGAGACCACGACCGGTGTGCAGAAGGAATCGGATGTGCCGAGCGGCATAGATATTGAGAAGCCACTTTCGAGGGAAAGTGTTAACGGAATGCTGGCGTTGGCTCGCAAGAATGCGCTTACATACCAGAAAATATTTCCACAAGTGCCGTCAAATAGTCACCGGACCTTGACAGCGGGACTCAGTCTGGCTTATCCGGTCCTCAATGCCAAGAAGGGTAAATACGATCTTTCCAAACCAGCATTGCTTGCGCCCGCATTTATGAACGGTAACAAGCCGAAAATTGAGGAGGCATACAAGGAGCTGCGCGCAAACATACACGGGTTCTTTGTGGAAATGCCGCTAGACTGGGGCTCCCAGGAGGGAGCGACGCCCAACCCACCAGTCGGTCGTCCAAAGATGATCGCAGCTACGCATAATAGTGCAACTTGGCCTACGGAGGCGCGCGCGTGAATATGAATTCCATCGGGGCGCTAACTAGTAAGCTAGATATATTTTATGTTTATGGGTTCACAGCTTTCTTGACACTGCTCGTGATTCTGCACAAGTTGCGATTAGTTGTCCTGCCTCGGCCCTTGATTCTGTTTAGTTGGTATGGGGTTGTCGGACTTGCGGCGTCCTGGTTGGCTTTCCATTCTTTGTATTTTTTCAGCCATCACGAAGGCGCTAGTCGCCTTGTTACCTACGCACTCATCTTTTCTTTTATACCAGTTTATATATGCGCACTGGTCCTGCTGTTCATTTATCCAAAGAAAACGACGCCTCCGTAGGAGAGCGTTTCTTTTTTCGTGCTATTAGTTCGAGAAAGATTCACGACTTACGAGCGATGTTATTTCGGACCGCTCGTTGGAATAGGACATGCAAAACAAAAAAGGCGTCACGATCACTCGTAACGCCTTGTTTGCTACAACTAATTCTGGTAGGCCGTGCTGGGCTCGAACCAGCGACCAACGGATTAAAAGTCCGCTGCTCTACCAACTGAGCTAACGACCCGAAAGAGGCAGCATTATAGCCGGGCGTTCGGGTTTGCGCTAGTGCTAACTGTGCAGCAGCATCTCAGACCAGCGCCGCCGTCACTTTCAGCACCTCGTCTGCCGTAGTTACACCTTCCACAACCTTCATCGCGCCCGCAATGCGCAGCGGCTTCATGCCGTCAGCCACGCTCTGCTGGCGCAGCTTCTGGATGTCGGCGGATTCGCGCACGGCGTGCGCAAACCCTTCGCTCACCGTCAGCAATTCATAAATGCCGGTACGGCCGCGATATCCGGTCTGGCGGCACTCGGGGCAGCCGATCGGACGATACACGGTGGTCGGCTTCGGGATACTCCAAGCTCCCCCAATGCTTTGCCACACCTCGTCGCTCAATTCGCCGCCACTCGCCTTGCAGTCAGGGCAAAGCGTGCGCACAAGGCGCTGGGCCATCACCCCGATGAGCGTCGCTTCCAGCAGATAATCCGGCACGCCCAGCTCCAGCAAACGCACGACGGCGGCTGGCGCATCATTCGTGTGCAGCGTCGAGAACACCAGGTGACCCGTCAGCGCCGCCTGGATCGCCATCTCGGCCGTCTGCAGGTCGCGGATCTCGCCCACCATGATGATGTCCGGGTCCTGACGCATCAGCGCGCGCACGCCATCTGCAAACGACAGGTCGATCCCCGGCTGCACCTGCATCTGGTTGAATGAGGCCTCGACCATTTCGATCGGATCTTCCACGGTGCACACGTTCACTTCGCTGGTCGCCAGCGTCTTGAGCGTCGTGTATAGCGTCGTCGTCTTGCCGGAACCGGTCGGCCCGGTAACCAGGATGATTCCGTGCGGCCGATTGGTCAGCGCATCCCAGCGCGCCGCATCGTCCGGCGGGAAGCCCAGTTCCGGCAGTGTCTTCACGACCACTTCGGGATCGAAGATACGCATCACCAGCTTTTCGCCGAATGCTGTCGGCAAGGTCGACAGACGCAGTTCGACTTCCTGGCCGCCAGCGGTACGCGTCTTGATACGCCCATCCTGCGGGCGCCGCTTTTCGATCACGTCCATCCGGCCCAGCAGCTTGATGCGTGCGGTCATGGCGATCATCACCACCGCCGGCACCTGATACACCTGGTGCAGCACGCCGTCGATGCGGAAGCGGATCACAGCGAATTCGCGTTTCGGCTCCAGGTGGATATCAGAGGCGCGCTGCTCGAACGCGTAGCTCCACAGCCAATCGACGATATTCACGATGTGCTGGTCGTTCGCATCGAACTGCTTGTTCGACTTGCCCAGTTCGACCAGCTGCTCGAAGTTGTTCCGCATCGCCAGGTCTTGCCCGGTATTGCGGTTGGCGTCGCGGATCGATTTGGCGAGGCTGAAGAATTGCGAGATGTACTGGGCGATGTCGAGCGGATTGGCCAGCACCAGTTCGATCTTGCGGCGCGAGACCTTGGCGATTTCCGCTTCCCATTCCACGTTGGCCGGATCGGCGGTCGCCACCACCAGCGTGGAGCCGGTCATTTCCACCGGCAGGATATTGAAACGCGCCGCATAGCTGGCCGACATCACGTCCGCCACCTTGGTGAAATCGATTTTCAGCGGGTCGATGCGGATGAAGGGCAGGCCGACCTTGGTCGCGCACCATTCGGTCAGCACGTCGAGCGTCAACAAACGATGCGGTGGCAGCGCCGAGACCAGTTTGCATTGGGCGACCGCAGTGAGCGGGTGCATTGACCCCGCCGCATTCTTCAGGATGCCCTGAGCCTGCGTGAAGTGTGCCTTGACGTGTTCCTTGGTGACGATGCCGTCGGCCAGCAGCCACGAGAAGATCGATTGCAGGTCGAGCGTGCGCAGGCGCGGCGCCTTGGCGGTAGTGGGGACGGCTTGCGTGTTCACGTTCGGCTCCCGGTAATTAGTCTAGTTGGCGGCGAGGATGCCCTTGACCCAGGACTTGGCCGGCAGCTTGGTGCTCGCCACGATCTGGGCGGCGCGGGCCGCCAGCGCTTCCTTGTCCAGTTGCGGACGGTCGCGGAAGCACAGCGCCACCACATTGCCTTCGTGGACTTCCGGCAGGCAGATCACATGCGCGAAGGCGAACTTCATCGCCTTCAGGTTTTTGGCAAAGCTCGGATGGTCGCCGAACAGGTTGACGGTCATGATGCCGCCCTCGGCCAGGCATGCGTTGCAGGCCTGGTAGAACTCCGGCGTATCCAGCACCGGCCCGCGCGCGGTGGCGTCGTACAGGTCGCATTGCAGCACGTCGAAGGCGCCGTGATTGCCCGGATCGTTCACGAAATCCAGCGCATCCATCTCCAGCACGTTCAGGCGCTCGTCTTCGGGTGGCAGTTTAAACATAGAGGCGCAGATGGCGATCACCGATTCGTTCAGTTCGACGGCGGTGACGCTCGCCTCAGGAAACTGGCGGTAGCAGAACTTGGTGAGCGTCGCGGCGCCCAGCCCCAGCTGGGCGATGGCGCGCGGGGCGTCGATGAACAGCATCCAGGCCATCATCTGCTGCGCATATTCCAGCTCCGGCCAGTCCGGCTTGCGGATGCGCATCGCGCCCTGCACCCACTCGGTGCCGAAGTGGAGATAGCGGACGCCGTCCTGTTCGGACAGGGTAACGGGGGCGAACTTGGGCTTGCGTGCGGGGCGGCGCGAGGATTCGGCCTGTTCGATGGATTTGCGTTTGATGAGCATAGGGCAACCTGATTGAATCGCCCTATTATCGGGGGAGGGGTTCCCGCAGCGCAAGCACGCCTTCAACCGGCGCTGCGGGAAGCCGGCGTGGCCGGCTGAGGATCAGTAGCGATCAGGAGCGTAGGCGTCAACCGGCTGCACCGAGACGCGCAGGCGCACGCGGTTGCCCGGATCGCGGTTCATCAGCGTGTTGTAGGTCTGGCCGCGGTATTCGTAGGTGACGTCGTAGCCGTTGGTGCGCGACTCGTAGGCGTCGACGTTGCGGCACTGGCGCACCGCCTGTTCCTGCACGCCCTGTGGACGGTTGGCGTTTTCGGCACGGTCGCCGACCATCGCGCCGGCGATGGCGCCGGCCGCCGTCGCGGCCACGCGGCCGTTACCGCTGCCGATCTGGTTGCCGAGCAGGCCGCCCACGACGCCGCCGACGATGCCGCCGCCGACGCCACGCTGCTGCTGCGCCGGCACCTGCACGTAGTCGGTGCGGCATTCCTGGCGCGGGGTGCGGATCTGTTCCACGCGTGGCTGCACGCGCACCACGCGGCCGAAGTCTTCGAAATCCTGGGCCTGTGCCAGCGGCAGGGCGGCCAGGCCCAGCGCGGCAATGATCAGTTTGGCTTGAGTGTTCATGGTCTACCTCGTAGTGGTGTATTCGACGGGTCTGGTGGGGTGGGAACCGACCGGACTTCCATGGCTCCTATGGTAATCCGATCCGGCCGGGTCGACGAATCCCCGTGGCAACAAAATGTAACAGCAACGCAAGCCTTCGAGCCCTGCCGCCAGAATGGCAGAGCTGTTGGTGAGGCGTTAAGTTGTGCATATATGAACATACCAATTTTTACAAATGGGATTCCCGGGATCACATTTGGGTTGCTTCCCATACCACAAAACGTTACCCTTACACACTAAGGGTTTTTTTATTGGCGCGTGGAAACAATAGCGGGAGAGAAGAATGTGGCGGATACCGACCGTCGCGACGCGTGGTGCTGAGGGCGCCACATCACACCGACCTGGTCATCTTGAGGAAAAAATGAGTCTGTTGATGAGAGTGCCGCCCAATCTTGTGCAGTCGATCCGCGCGTTCCGCGTCGCCGAGCTGCAGCAGGAGGCTGCGCGCCTAGGTCAGCACTTCCTGTATGCGCATTGTGCCAATACCTTGACCAAGCAGCAGGTGTGCGCCCGCATCGGCGAGAACTTTTATTTCCCCAAACCCTGCAGCAAAAACTTCGACGCCCTGCGCAAGTGCCTGACCGAGACCCTCAGCGAAGCAGGGCCCCAGCCCGGCTTCCTCGTCGTCCTTGAACAATTGCCGAGCGCGCAAAAATTCGACAAGGAAGCACGCGAAAACCTGCTCGACGTGTTCCGCGACGCGGCTGAGTTCTGGGCCGAAAAGAAAGTCCCGTTCCGCGTATTCTACTCCTTCGCGATCCCTGCCTGAGCCCTGCCCACGGCGGTTGCCCGCCGGCGATACGGTACAATGTGGGGTATGAAAAATATCGTGATCCTCATTTCCGGCCGTGGCAGCAACATGGAAGCGCTGGTTCGCGCCATGGAAAGCGAAGCCTGGCCGGCCCGTGTCGCAGCCGTCATCAGCAACAAGCCGGAAGCGAAGGGCCTGGAATTCGCGAGCGCCCGCGGCATCCCGACCGCGGTGATAGCGAACAAGGAATATGCCACCCGCGCCGAGTTCGACGCGGCGCTGCAGGAAACGATTGACCGTTTCAGCCCTGACCTCGTTGTGCTGGCCGGCTTCATGCGCATCCTCACGGCGCCCTTTGTCGAGCACTACGCCGGCCGCATGCTGAACATCCACCCCTCGCTGCTGCCGCTGTTCCCGGGACTGGGTACGCACCAGCAGGCCATCGATGCCGGGGAGAAGGAGCATGGCGCGACCGTGCACTTTGTCACAGCCGAGCTGGACCACGGTCCGATCGTGGCGCAGGCGCGGGTGCCGGTGCTGCCTGGCGACACCGAACAGACCCTGTCGGCGCGTGTGCTGGTCGAGGAACACAAACTGTACCCATATGCGGTGCGCCTGTTCGTCGAAGACAGGCTCAATATTGAAAATGGCGATGTGCGCATACTCGATCGTGCGGCCGCCTGAATCCACAAGTATTTAATTAAGGAACACCATGAGATTGCCTCCAGCGATCATCGGCAATACCGAAGAAGTATTGCGCGATATCCTGCGCTTCACGTCGCCTGCCGACGTCACCCTGTCGCGCTACTTCAAGGACCACCCGCGTTTCGGCGGCCGCGAGCGCGGCGTCATCGCCGAAGCGGTGTATGCCGTCCTGCGCAACAAATCCTTCTATACCGATTTCGCCGGCTCGGGCAACACGCCCTCGATGCGTAAACTTGCCCTGCTGGGCCTGGCCGAAACGGTGGGCATCGACGCCCTCGGCGGCCTGAGCGAGGAAGAAACCCATCTGCTTACCCGCGTCAAGGATGTCGACCGTTCGCTGCTGCCGCCGCAGATGCGCGCCAACCTGCCGGCCTGGCTGTACGACAAGCTGGTGGCCCAGTTCGGTGAAGCCGAAGCCCTCGAGCTGGCCGCCGTGCTGAATACTCCAGCGCCGCTCGACCTGCGCGTGAATTCGATCAAGGCCGACCGCGACGAGGTGATGGCCGAACTGGCCAAGGCGCCGATCGTGGCCGAGCCGATGCCGTATGCCCCGCTGGGCCTGCGCGTGCAGAAAAAACCTGCGCTGCAAAACCTGCCGCTGTTCAAGGAAGGCGCGATCGAGGTGCAGGACGAGGGCAGCCAGGTGCTGGCCCAGCTGCTCGGCGCACGCCGTGGCGAGATGGTGGTGGACTTCTGCGCCGGCGCCGGCGGCAAGACCCTGGCGCTGGGCGCGACCATGCGCAATACCGGCCGCCTGTACGCCTTCGACGTCTCCGAAAAGCGCCTGTCGAAGCTGAAGCCGCGCCTGGCGCGCAGCGGGCTGTCGAACGTGCATCCGGTCCTGATCGCGCATGAGCGCGACGCCAAGATCAAGCGCCTGGCCGGCAAAATCGACCGCGTGCTGGTCGACGCACCTTGCAGCGGCCTGGGCACCCTGCGCCGCAACCCTGACGTCAAGTGGCGCCAGCGCCCTGACGCGATTGGCGAGATGCAGGAAAAGCAGGCTGCGATCCTGGACGGCGCGGCGCGCCTGGTCAAGAACGGCGGGCGCCTGGTGTACGCCACCTGCAGCCTGCTGAACGAAGAGAATGACGTGATCGTCGAACAGTTCCTGGCGACGCACCCGGACTTCGAGCTGGTGCCGGCGAGTCAAGTGCTGGCCGAGCAAAAGATCCCGCTCAAGATGGACCGCTACCTCAAGATGCTGCCGCACAAGCACCAGACCGACGGCTTCTTCGCCGCAGTCCTCGAACGCAAGGCCAAGGCCAAGGCGGCGCCGGCCGACGAGCCGATCGAGGAATAACGCCGACACATGCCGCTCCAGCAACTGCTGGCCGACCTGCTCGGCGACATCCATCAGCCTGCCATCCTGTGGCAGGCGCTGGCCATCGTATTGTGCGTGGCAGTCGGCTGGGGTTTGGCGCGGCTGATGCACCGGTCATGGCTGGCGAGCCACCAGGACCAGCACCAGGGCCTGATCGGCCTCGGCATGGCCAGTTTCAGCCGCGTGCTGCCGCCGCTGCTGATCCTGGGGCTCCTGGTGACGACCCGCGCCGTCATGCATCACTACCAGAGCGTGCACCTGCTCGATGTGGCGGTGCCGCTGGCGTCTTCGTTCGCGGTGATCCGCACCTTCTTCTACCTGCTGCGCCGGGTGTTCGCGCGCCGCGGGCAATTGGGTGAGGCGCTGCAGACCTTCGAAAAGATCTTCGCGCTGGTGGTCTGGCTGGGCGTGGCCCTGCACATCACGGGCGTCCTACCCGACGTCATCCACTACTTCGAGCACACCCAGCTGCCGATCGGCAAGCACAAGATCGTGCTGTCCGACCTGGTCGAAGGCATTGTCTCGATCGTCGTCCTGATGATGCTGGCGCTGTGGGCCGGCGCCGCGCTGGAAGAGCGCCTGATGCACGTCGAGCGCATGCACAGCTCGATCAAGGTCGTGCTGGCGCGCATGAGCCGGGCGGTGCTGATCCTCGTCGCGGTGCTGTTCAGCCTGTCGCTGGCGGGGCTGGACCTGACCGTGTTGTCGGTGTTCGGCGGCGCGCTGGGCGTCGGCCTCGGTCTCGGCATGCAGCGCATTGCTAGTAACTATGTGTCCGGCTTCATCATCCTGCTGGAACGCAGCCTGACTATCGGCGACCCGATCACGCTCGATAAATATTCGGGCAAGGTGGCGCGCATCAATACGCGCTACACGGTGCTGCGCGGCGCCGACGGCACCCAGACCCTGTTGCCGAACGAAATGCTGATCACCGGCGTGGTGCTCAACCAGTCCTCGACCAACCGCAACGTGCGCGCCGTGACCACGCTGACCGTGTCCTACGACAGCGACCTGTCGGTCGTCATGCCGTTGCTGGAAGCGCTGCCGCGCGGCGTGCCGCGGGTGCTGGACGAGCCGGCGCCGAACGTTTTGCTGAATGCTTTTGCGCAAGATGGTTACGCGCTGGAAGTTGGCTTCTGGCTGGGCGACCCGGAGAACGGGCAGGGCGGGCCGATTTCCGACGTGAACAAGGAGATTTATGCACTTGTCCAGTCCGGCGAGATCAAACTTGGTCATCCGTCAATGGATACCCGCCTGCTCGATGCACATATCACATCGCTTGTGGCGCGAACCCCTACCGCGCCTTGAAATAAGCCATGCTCGGCAGCTTTTAAACGTGCCGTGCGTCACTGGAACCGCGTAAAATATCGGGTTGCGGGCCGCTGCGACGCAGCGCACCACGCGATATCCATGGAGACTGAATGAATTTCATTAGTAGCGAACCCGTGCAAGCCGTGCTGAGTTTCCTGTCGACCGGCCTGCTCGACCTCAGCGGCTGGCAGATCTTTTTTGTCACTCTGGGGCTGACGCACATCACGATCGCCGCCGTGACGATCTACCTGCACCGCCACCAGGCGCACCGCGCCCTGGAGCTGCACGCCATTCCGAGCCATTTCTTCCGCTTCTGGCTGTGGCTGACTACCGGCCAGGTGACCAAGGAATGGGCGTCGATCCACCGCAAGCACCACGCCAAGTGCGATACCGAAGAAGATCCGCACAGCCCGCAGACGCGCGGCATCCGCAAGGTGCTGTTCGAAGGCGCCGAGCTGTACCGCGCTGAGAGCAAGAACAAGGAAACGATGGAGAAGTACGGCCACGGCACGCCGGACGACTGGATCGAACGCAAGGTGTACACCAAGCACAGCGCCATGGGCGTGGTGCTGATGCTGCTGATCGACTTTGCGCTGTTCGGTATCGTCGGCATCTCGGTGTGGGCCGTGCAGATGATGTGGATCCCGATCACCGCCGCCGGCATTATCAACGGCATCGGCCACTACTGGGGCTACCGCAACTACGACTGCAGCGATGCTGCCACCAACATCCTGCCGTGGGGCATCCTGATCGGCGGCGAGGAACTGCACAACAACCACCACACCTTCGCCACCTCGGCCAAGCTGTCGAGCAAGTGGTATGAGTTCGACCTGGGCTGGGGCTATATCCGCATCCTGGAAACCCTGCGCCTGGCCAAGGTCAAGAAGGTGGCGCCGAAGCCGGAATTCGCCAAGGACAAGCTGGTGGCCGACCTCGACACCCTGCAGTCGGTGATCGCCAACCGCTATGACGTGATGGCGAAGTACGCCAAGTCGGTGCGCCACGCTTTCCGCGAGGAATTCGAGCACCTGAAGCACAAGGCCGAGCTGGAAGCGCGCTTCCTGAAGAGCTCGCGCAAGCTGATGCAGCGCGAGCCGGCCAAGCTGGAAGCCTCGCACAAGCAGCAGCTGGTCGAGCTGTTCCAGCACAGCAAGGCGCTGGAAACCATGCACCAGATGCGCGTGGAACTGGGCGCGATCTGGGAACGTTCGCACTCGACCCGCGAGCAGCTGCTGCAGCAGCTGCAGGACTGGTGCGCGCGCGCCGAAGCCTCGGGCATCAAGGCCCTGCAGGAATTCTCGCTGCGCCTGCGCAGCTACGCGTAAGCGTTCAGGCCTGCCAGCAAGACGGCTCCCCGCGGGGAGCCGTTTTCTTTTCTAGATCAGGAGCACCTGCGCATCATCCGGCAGCACCAGCCGCGCGCGCGGATCGAAGTCTTCGTTGCCGGTGAAGCGGTGGCAGTAGACCGGCGCATTGGCGTGGTTGCGCCCCGGTTCGCTGGTGGGGTAGGTGGCCAGCAGGCGCTCGCCGTCGCGCACGTCGACGTGGCCGCTGGGCGACAGGCTGCACACGGACACGCCAAGCTTGCGCGTGAAGGCCCGCATCAGGAAGCGGTGGTGCCAGGGCACCAGCGGATCGATGGCCGCGTGCACGTCGTGCAGCAGGCGCCGTACTTCGCCGATGGTCCAGGCATCCGGCGCCAGGGTGGGGACGATCACCAGGTTGGCGCGCAGGTCGGATGGGTTCTTGTTGATCGAAAAACTGCCGTCCTGCTGCGCGGTGCGGTCGGCGACGGGAACGATGTACAGGCCGTGCTCGCCTGGGCGCACCTGCAACGACTCCCCGCCGCCCTCCAGCCAGACGGCCAGGTCGTCGGTGCGTACGCCGGCGCGTGCCGGGCGCAGCTGGACCGCGAGCGCGGCGCGCCCGGCCAGGCTTTGCTGGACCGCCTTGGCCATCGGGTAGAACAATTCCTTGTACGGGACCAGGCGGGTATGCGCGGCCTTGACTTCGACCGTCTGGATCTGCTCGGGAGCCGGGAGCTCGGACTGGGCATGCGCCGGCAGGGCGCATAGCAGCGCGGCCAGGGCGGACAAGACGGGAAGCTTCAGCAGCGGGGACATGCCATGGATGGTGAAGTCGACAACGCCTTATGCTTTCACGGTCCAGCGAAAATAGCAATATATGCATCCCGCGCTGCTGAGCGCCGTCAAGGCTTTGTCGTATTTTGCGGCAGGCGCAGGTAGGTGACGGCGCGCCACAGCCACTCGGCCGGACCGTAGCGGTAGCGCGCCAGCCACCATGCGCTGGCGCAGGCCTGCACGCCGCACAGAGCGAGCGCCACCCCGCTCTGGGCGGCGCGTCCCATGCCCCACAGGCCGGCGCCGTAGCCGTAGAACAGCAGCGACAGTACGATTGATTGCAGCAGGTAATTGCTCAGCGCCATACGCCCGAGTGGCGCGAACACGCGGGCCAGCACGGGCCAGCGCGGCAGCAGCAGGAGCAGCGCGGCCATGTAGCCGACCGAGGCCGGCAAGCTGCCCAGCGCCAGCAGGCCATAGGCGAAATCGTAGCCCTGGTCGTCGACCCCGGGAGGGCGTCCGGTGGCGATCAGGCTGCCTGCCAGGCCGAGGCCGATGCCAAGCGGCAGGCCGATCCAGGCGAGGCGCCGCAGCAGCGCCTGCCAGGGAGCGGGATTGGCCGCCATGCCGCTTTGCACGCACCAGGCGCCGATCAGGAATACGCCGACCAGGATGACCGAGAATCCCGCTTCGTCGCGCAGGCGTTCGCCCAGATGGCTGATGCGCATGGCGACCGCATCCGCGTAGCTGCCCTGCGTGAGCACCCTGCGCTCCTGCGCGCTGCGCTGGACCAGTTCACGATGGCGCAGTCCGCGCGCGACGTCCGCGTCGACTTCGCGGCCGTCTATCGCAGTCGCTGCCGCCGGGCCGAGGGCGGCCGCGCCGGGTGAGAGGTAGCGCAAGCCGCCTTCCGCCGTCACCAGCCCGAAAGTCAGGACGTAGATGGCGATGCCGGCGCGCCACAGGCGGCCAGTGCCTGTACCGCCATGGCGCAGCGCCAGCCAGCCGAGTCCGACCAACACCCCACCGGCTACAGCCAGCATCAAGGCGTCCCCCGCGTCGAGCAAGAATTGCAACAGGGCGGCGATCAGGATCAGCGCGCCGGGCAGGAACATGGCCAGCGCAAACCCGGCTTTGTCCGGCTTGCCGCGCAAGTAGAGCGCTACCAGCCCGACAAAGCCCAGCGGCAGCGCCAGTCCGCCCAGGGTGCGCCAGGGCGCCGGCAGCAGCGACAGCGCCATGCAGCCCAGGATCGCCGCCAGCAGCCAGCGTCCGCGCGTGAACAGGGTCAGCAGCAAGAACAGGGCGCCGATCGCGTAGCTGATCAGGATATCGCCGCTCCACAGCAGGCAGTAATGCAGCAGGCCGAATACCAGCAGGGCGCCGATGCGGCGCAGGTAGGCCGGCAGGAAGGGACGGTTCGCAAGCCGCGCCCGTTCCAGCATCAGGGCGAAGCCCATGCCGAACAACAGGCTGAAGATGGTCCAGAACTTCCCGCTGAAGAAGTAAGCGACCACCCACGCTACGAGCCAGTCCAGGCCCTGCAGGCCGGGCGGCATGCCGGCGCCGGACTGGGCAACCGGGCGATTGAAGAATTCGACGTTGACCAGGCAGATGCCGACCAGCGCGAAGCCGCGCAATACGTCGAGGGCATCGATGCGGCTGGTGGAGGCGGGAGCTTGCGTTTCTGTCATCGTGGCGCCAGCTTACCGGAGCGCGCATGGAGCGCAAGCAATAAAAAAGCCGCCGGCATGAAGCGGGCGGCTTTTTCGCGGAACCAGATCGATTACTTGATCTTGGTTTCCTTGTAGATCACGTGCTTGCGTGCCTTCGGGTCGAATTTGGTGATTTCCATCTTCGCCGGCATGGTGCGCTTGTTCTTGGTGGTGGTGTAGAAGTGACCGGTACCTGCGGTCGATTCCAGCTTGATTTTGTCGCGGCCAGTTTTTGCCATGATAGCTCCCTAATTAAACTTTTTCGCCACGGGCACGCATGTCGGCCAGCACGGCGTCGATGCCGAGCTTGTCGATCACGCGCAGACCGGCGTTGGACAGACGCAGGGAGACCCAGCGGTTTTCCGATTCCACGTAGATGCGACGGTTCTGCAGGTTCGGCAGGAAACGACGCTTGGTTTTGTTGTTAGCGTGGGAGACGTTGTTGCCAACCATCACTCCCTTGCCGGTAACTTGGCAGACACGTGCCATAGTGCACTCCTTAAGAATATCCAGGATTGGAAAAACGAGAGTATAGCGTGAAAACTGAAAGCAAATCAATCACTTGCAGAAAACAATTGTGTCTTTCGTCAGTTAACATATTTAACAATTGCCGATGAGTTGGCTAGTCCCTTGTTTTGATGCCGGTTTACGGAACAGCCAGTAGCGGTTTTGCGTGTGAAAACGCTGCAACAACAGAGGGGGCAGTGGCCTTGTTGCCTCACGGATATACATGCTAGAGTCGTCCGGTTTTGACCCCGTGTCCTCTCGTTGAAAGAAGCTATTCCATGCGCATACTCGCCTCCCTCATCCTGAGCCTCGCCATCGTCGTTCCGCAAGCCGCCATGGCCTCTCCCGCGTCCGATGCGCTGGGCAATTGCCTGAAGGACAACACCAGCGGCAAGGACCGCAAGGACCTGGCACGCTGGATCTTTGTCTCGATGTCGGCACATCCGGAAATCCGCAGCTTCGCGCCCGTCAACGAGCAGATTCGCACCGGCACCAACAAGCAGATGGCCGACCTGGTCACCCGCTTGCTGACCGTGAACTGCGCCGCCCAGGCGCGTGCAGCCGGCCAAGAAGGCCCGGCGGGCATGCTGGCTTCGTTCAAGTCGCTGGGCGAAGTCGCGATGATGGAGCTGACCTCCAACCCGTCGGTGGCGGAATCGATCAGCGCCTATGTCCAGTTCGTGGACCGCAAGAAGATCGAGGAAGCGCTCGGCGGCAAATAAGGTTTACAGCTGTCCGTGCTCGGCGAAGGAGTGGACCTGGGTGCCGGCCACCACGAAATGGTCGAGCACCCGGATGTCGACCAGCGCCAGCGCCTGTACCAGCGCTGAGGTCAGGCGCAGGTCGGCTTCGCTCGGTTCCGCCACGCCGGACGGGTGGTTATGCGCCAGGATCACGCCGGCGGCGTTGCGGCGCAGCGCCGCCTTGACCACTTCGCGCGGATAGACGCTGGTATGCGTCAGCGTGCCGCGGAACATCTCTTCGTAGTTGATCAGGCGGTTCTTGACGTCCAGGAACAGCACGACGAAGGATTCATGTGCCTGCAGCGCGAACTGGTGGCGCAGGTAGCTCCGCACCGCTTCCGGCGAACACATGCCTTCGCGCTCGAATTCCTCGGCCACGGCGCGCCGGGTCAGCTCCACCGCCGCCTGCAGCTGGGCGTACTTGGCCGGCCCCAGCCCGTGCAGGGCGCCGAACTCGCTCGACGTTGCGTGCAGCAGCCGGTGCAGCGAGCCGAAATGGTCGAGCATGTCGCGCGCCAGCGCCACCGCGCTCTTGCCCGTCACTCCCACGCGCAGGAAGATGGCCAGCAGTTCGCTGTCCGACAGGGCGCCGGGACCGCCGCGCAGCAGCCGTTCGCGCGGGCGTTGCTCTTCCGGCCATTCAGTGATCCTCATTGTCTGATCCTTGCCATAAAAAAGGGCACGCCAAGGCGCGACGGCCAGCGGTGGCTTACAATAGCGGTTTGCCCGCAACAGGCCCGCCTGTCATCACAAAGAACATGTCCAACGTCGTCAACGAATCGTCCTACCTGACCCTGCATTATCGGCTGGCCACCGCCGACGGTACTGATCTCATCACTACCTTCAACGGCACCCCGGCCACCTTGCTGCTGGGCCAGGGCCAGCTGGCTCCGTTCCTCGAGCAAAAACTGATCGGCCTGGAGGAGGGGGCGCACCAGACCTTCCAGCTCACCGCCGAGGAAGGCTTTGGCGAGCGCAACCCTGACCTGATCCAGCCGGTGTCGAAGGCGACCCTGGCGGAAAACTCGGTGCCCGATGCCGACTACAAGGTGGGCGAGCTGATCGAGTTCAATGCACCCAAGGGCGGCCGCTTCGCCGGCGTGCTGCTGGAAATGCGCGAGACCACCGCGCTGTTCGACTTCAATCACCCGCTGGCCGGCCAGGCCCTGCAGTTCGAAGTGAAACTGATTTCGGTTCTGTAAAACAGGAAACCTTCATGGAAAACGAAATTCTGCTTGCCCAGCCGCGCGGCTTCTGCGCCGGCGTGGACCGCGCCATCGAGATCGTCGAGCGCGCCCTGCGCCAGTTCGGCGCGCCGATCTACGTGCGCCACGAAATCGTGCACAACGCCTATGTGGTGGAAGACCTGCGCAGCAAGGGCGCGATCTTCATCGAGGAGCTCGAGGATGTCCCGGCCGGCAATACCCTGGTGTTCTCGGCCCACGGCGTCTCGAAAGCCGTGCGCCTGGATGCCGAGGCACGCGGCCTGACCATCTTCGACGCCACCTGTCCGCTGGTGACCAAGGTCCACGTGGAAGTGGCCAAGATGCGCAAGCAGGGCTGCGAGATCGTCATGATCGGCCACGACGGCCACCCTGAAGTCGAAGGCACCATGGGCCAGGCGGAAGAGGGCATGCACCTGGTCGAGACGGTGGCCGACGTGGCGACGCTCCAGGTCAATAACCCGGACCAGCTGGCCTACGTGTCGCAGACCACGCTGTCGGTGGACGACACCGCCGACATCATCGCCGCGCTCAAGGCGCGCTTCCCGAACATCATCGAGCCGAAGAAGGGCGACATCTGCTACGCCACTACCAACCGCCAGGAAGCCGTCAAGTTTATGGCGCCGCAGGTGGAAGTCGTGGTCGTGGTCGGCAGCCCGAACAGCTCGAACTCGAACCGCCTGCGCGAAGTGGCGGACAAGATGGGCACCCCGGCCTACATGGTCGACAATGCCGCCGCCATCGATCCGCAATGGATCGTCGGCAAAAAGCGTATCGGCGTGACCGCCGGCGCCTCGGCGCCGGAAGTGCTGGTGCAGGCCGTGATCGACCGCCTCAAGGAACTCGGTGCGGCCAGCGTGCGCGCGCTGGAAGGCGTGGAAGAGCACGTGGTGTTCCCGCTGCCGAAAGGCCTGGACGGCGCCAAGGCTGCGTAAAAATTCGTCGTATCACTTGTTTTCCGGTGTAAGTTTTCCATTTGCCAAGTTATGATGCTGGCATCGGAAATGAACGCCAGGCCAGACGGCACTGCGGGGCGACCCGGAGTGCCGTTTTTCTTGGATTGCAACGGGAGAACAAGGCGCACGATGGAAACATTCATCCAACAAATCCTCAACGGGCTGGTGCTGGGCAGTATGTACGCCCTTGTCGCGCTCGGTTACACCATGGTGTACGGGGTACTCAACCTGATCAACTTCGCCCACGGCGACGTGCTCATGATCGGCGCCATGATCGGCCTGACCATCCTGAAGCTGCTGGAAGCCCATGCCCCTGGCCTGCCGGGCTACGTGCAGCTGGCGGTCGCGATCATCGGCGCGATTCCCGTGGCAGTGCTGGTCAACATCCTGATCGAGCGCGTCGCCTACCGCCGCCTGCGCAATGCGCCGCGCCTGGCGCCCCTGATCACCGCGATCGGCGTGTCGATCCTGCTGCAGACCTTCGCCATGATGATCTGGGGCCGCAGCCCGCTGCCCTTCCCGCAGCTGCTCTCGCCCGAACCGGTGTCGATCGGCGGCGCCCTGATTTCGCATACCCAGATCCTGCTGCTGGTGCTGGCCGCGCTCGCGATGGTCGGCCTGGTGCTGCTGGTCGAGCGCACCCGCATGGGCCGCGCGATGCGCGCCGTGGCCGAAAACCCGCGCGTTGCCGGCCTGATGGGCGTGGATTCGAACCGCGTAATCGTCGCCACCTTCGCCATCGGCGCCGCGCTGGCCGCGGTGGCGGGCGTGATGTGGGGCGCGAACTATGCCTCGATTACATTCACCATGGGCGTGCTGCCGGGCCTGAAGGCCTTCTGCGCCGCGGTGCTGGGCGGGATCGGGAACATCTACGGCGCCATGATCGGCGGCATCCTGCTGGGCATCATCGAAGCGCTGGGCGCCGGCTACATCGGCGACCTCACCGGCGGCTTCCTGGGCAGCCACTACCAGGACATCTTCGCCTTCGTCGTGCTGATCCTCGTGTTGACCCTGCGCCCGTCCGGCATCATGGGCGAGCGCGTGGCGGACCGCGCTTGACGAGGGGAGGACAGACACCATGGCACTCCTGACTTTCGACGTCCAGCACAAGCCGCGCCAGGCCTATACCAGCATGGCGGTGGTGCTCGTCTTGACACTGGTCTTCCCCTTTATTGCCTCCCAGTTCGGCAACTCCTGGGTCCGCATCATCGACATCGCGCTGCTGTACATCATGCTGGCGCTGGGCCTGAACATCGTGGTCGGCTTCGCCGGCCTGCTGGATCTCGGCTATATCGCCTTCTTCGCGGTCGGGGCCTACCTGGTCGGCCTGTTCTCCTCGCCGCAGTTTGCCGCGCTGCTGGAATCCGTCATCTATTATTCGCCGGCGCTGGGCGAAGCCCTGGTCGCCTTCTTCGGCCCGGAGATCCAGCAGAACGGCATCCACCTGTCGGTGTGGGCGATCGTGCCGCTCGCCGCGCTGGTGGCGGGCCTGTTCGGTGCATTGCTGGGCGCGCCGACCCTGAAGCTGCGCGGCGACTATCTCGCCATCGTGACGCTCGGCTTCGGCGAGATCATCCGCATCTTCATGAACAACCTGAACGACCCGATCAACTTCACCAACGGGCCGCAGGGGATCAACATGATCGACCCGATCCGCGTGTTCGGCGTGTCGCTGGCGGGCGAGGCGGGGTCGCAGGCCACGGTGCATATCGGGAGCTTCTCGATGCCCTCGGTGAACGCCTACTACTTCCTGTTCCTGGCCTTGACCATTGCGACCATCTTCGTGACCTCGCGCCTGCAGCACTCGCGCCTGGGCCGCGCCTGGGTGGCGATCCGCGAGGACGAGATCGCGGCCAAGGCCATGGGCATCAATACGCGCAACGTCAAGCTGCTCGCCTTTGCCATGGGCGCGAGTTTCGGCGGCGTGGCCGGCGCGATGTTCGGCGCCTTCCAGGGCTTCGTGTCGCCGGAATCGTTCTCGCTGACCGAATCGATTGCCGTGCTGGCGATGGTGGTGCTGGGCGGGATCGGCCATATCCCCGGCGTGGTGCTGGGCGGCGTGCTGCTGGCGGCGCTGCCGGAAGTGCTGCGCCACGTGGTGGAGCCGGCGCAGCAGGCGCTGTTCGGCACCGTCGTGATCGAGGCCGAGGTGCTGCGCCAGTTGCTCTACGGCCTGGCGCTGGTCCTGATCATGCTGGTCAATCCGGCCGGCCTGTGGCCCTCGCCGAACAAGGAAGAGCGGCCCAACGCCGCCCTGGCGCGCGAGGAAGAGGAGGGGGCCAAGGCATGAGCCAGATCCTTCTCAACATCTCCGGCGTGAACAAGCGCTTCGGCGGCCTGCAGGCGCTGACCGACGTCGGCATCCGCATCGAGCGCGGCCAGATCTATGGCCTGATCGGCCCGAACGGCGCCGGCAAGACCACCTTCTTCAACGTGATCACGGGCCTGTACCAGCCGGACAGTGGCAGCTTCGAGCTGGCCGGGAAGCCATATTCGCCTTCGGCCCCGCACGAGGTGGCCAAGGCGGGGATTGCGCGCACCTTCCAGAATATCCGCCTGTTCGGCGAGATGAGCGCTTTGGAGAACGTGATGGTCGGCCGCCACGTGCGCACCCGCCAGGGCGTGATCGGCGCGATCTTCCGCCACAAGGCGGCGCGCGAAGAAGAAGCGGCGATCCGCCGGCGCGCCCAGGAGCTGCTGGACTTCGTCGGGATCGGCCAGTTTGGCAACCGCACCGCCAAGTACCTGTCCTACGGCGACCAGCGCCGCCTCGAGATCGCGCGTGCGCTGGCCACCGATCCGCAGCTGCTGGCGCTGGACGAACCGGCGGCCGGCATGAACGCGACCGAAAAGCTGGCCCTGCGAGAGCTGCTGGTCAAGATCAAGAACGAAGGCAAGACCGTGCTGCTGATCGAGCACGACGTCAAGCTGATGATGGGCCTGTGCGACCGCATCACGGTCCTCGAATATGGCAAGCAGATCGCCGAAGGCTTGCCGGCCGAGATCCAGAAGAACGAAGCCGTGATCAAGGCCTACCTCGGCGGAGCGCACCAATGACCGACAACATCCTGAAAGTATCTGGCCTGAAGGTCGCCTACGGCGGCATCAAGGCGGTAAAAGGCCTGGACCTGGAAGTGAACAAGGGCGAGCTGGTGACCCTGATCGGCGCCAACGGCGCCGGCAAGACCACGACCCTGAAAGCCATTACCGGCACGCTGCCGCCCTGCAAAGTGGAGGGCGAGATCAGCTACCTCGGCAAGCCGCTGCGCGGCACGCAAAGCTTCCGCATGGTGCAGCAGAAGCTCGCCATGGTGCCGGAAGGGCGGGGCGTGTTCACCCGCATGACGATCCACGAGAACCTGCTCATGGGCGCCTACACGCGCGATGACCAGGCGGGCATCGCGCAAGACATCGAGAAGTGGTATGCGGTATTCCCGCGCCTGAAGGAGCGGTCAAGCCAGCTGGCCGGCACGCTGTCGGGCGGCGAGCAGCAGATGCTGGCGATGGCGCGCGCGCTGATGTGCCACCCGACCTTGCTGCTGCTGGACGAGCCGTCGATGGGCCTGTCGCCGATCATGGTGGAGAAGATCTTCGAGGTGATCCGCGACGTCTCGCAGCAGGGCATCACGATCCTGCTGGTGGAGCAGAACGCCAAGCTGGCGCTGCAGGCCGCGCACCGCGGCTACGTGATGGAGTCGGGCAGCCTGACGATGACCGGGAATGCGGCGCAGATGCTGAACGATCCGCGGGTTCAGGCCGCGTATCTTGGGGAGTAGGCGGTCGGCTTCGCCGAAAAACAAAAAAGCCGGAACCTTACCGTTCCGGCTTTTCTATTTGACGAGTCGCAGCTTAGGCGGCGGCCGATTGGGTCGCAGCAGTAGCAGTCGCAGTAGCCTTGCGAGCAGTCGCCGAAAACTGGCTCACTGCAGCGTTGACGTTGTTTTCGATTGCTTCGGCAGCCTGCTTGCTGGTCTTGCTGAACTGCTCGTAGCCGGCGTTGGCGTTGCTGATCACGGTCTTGACGGCGGCAACGAAGGTTTCCGAACCGGCCGGGGCGTTCTTGCTCACTTCGTCGACCAGGGCGATGACCTTGCGGTTGGTTTCGACGATCTGGCTTTCGGCGGCCTTCGAGAACTCGGCGCCGGTGCCCGAAGCGATGGCGGCCAGCTGGCGGTTATACGACAGGGCTTTTTCAGCGGTCGGCTGGGCCTGCGAAGCGGTCAGCGAGAAGAACTCTTGCGGGTCCTTGGCGCCCAGCAGCTGGCGGGCGACGTTCGACGAATCTTCCAGGGTGCTGCGCGCGGTGCTGATGTTCAGGTCGACCAGCTTCTCCATGCCTTCGAAGGTCTTGGCGGTCAGCGAGGACAGCAGGGCAAACTGCGATTCCAGGTTGGCTTTGGTGGCGTTCGAGAACTGCTCAGGAATTGCAAACATGTGGTTCTCCAAAAGTTCAATGTGTTCAGTGGATGAAATGTTGCTTGGACCGGTGAGGCAGATTTTTTCCGTCGTCTTGCAACGAAACTCTTTTTTGTGCACCGCAACAGGGCAAATTTTCAACCAAGTTTCAGGGGGAGTCAAGCAGATTTGATGCGATGCACCATAAAGTGTGCATAAATTTCTTGAATGCATTGATTACAAGAAATTTCAAGGACTTACATTTGATTTAACGCAAGAAACATGCGCCCGGTAAGGGCAGGCGAAGCCGGGCGCGCCAACATGCTAGACTAACAAGTCCATCACCAGGCCGAGTCAAGATAAGCTGCTGTGCAGCATTCCATCCATGTCGCCCAGCACCCGAACAAACACGCATTCTGGCACAAGCGGCTCCTGGCTGTCGCCCGTTCCATTGCTGTTCGTATTCTTGTGGAGCACCGGCTTCATCGTCGCCAAGCTCGGGCTGCCCTACGCGCCGCCGCTCACCTTCCTGATCCTGCGCTGCCTCGGCGTGCTGGCGGTACTGCTGCCGGTGGTCTTCCTCCTGCGCGCCCCGTGGCCGCGCGACCGCTTGCTGCACGTTGCAGTTGCGGGCCTGCTGTTGCAGGCCGGCTATCTGGGCGGTGTCTGGGCCGCCATCAAGCTGGGCATGCCGGCCGGACTCACCGCGCTGATCGTCGGCATGCAGCCGATCCTTACCGCCGCGGCCGCGCCCCTGATCGGCGAACGGGTGCGGCCGCGCCAGTGGATCGGCTTCGTGCTCGGCCTGTCGGGCGTGGCGCTGGTGGTGCAGGCCAAGCTGCACCTGGCCGGCCTCACTACGGCCGGCATTGTTCTGTGCGTGTTCGCATTGTTCTGCATCACCGCGGGGACCATGTACCAGCGGCGCTGGTGTCCGAGCTTCGACCTGCGCACCGGCACCGTGATCCAGTTCGGCGCCACCGTGGCCGTGCTGCTGCCGCTGGCCATCCTGTTCGAGGGCCTGGACCTGCGATTCTCGACCGTCACATGGAGCACGGACTTCATCGTCGCCTGGCTCTGGTCGGTCTTCGCGCTGTCGATCGGCGCCATCTTTTTATTATTCACCCTGATCCGGCGCAGTCGCGCCACCGAGGTGACCAGCCTGATGTACCTCACGCCGCCCACCACCGCCGTCATGGCCTGGCTGCTGTTTGGCGAGTCTTTCAGCCCGCTCGCACTGGCCGGCATGGCGATCGCCGTGCTGGGCGTCGCATTTGTCGTTCGAAAATAAGGAGACCCTCCATGATTACCAGCCCCCAGCAGGAAGCCGTCGATGCGGCCATCACCGCGCGCCACTCGATCCGCGCTTTCCTGGACAAGCCGGTCGAGCGCGCCGACATCGAGCGCATCCTCGCGGTGGCGGCACGGGCGCCGTCCGGCACCAATACGCAGCCGTGGAAGGTCTACGTGTTGACGGGGCAGGCGCGCCAGGACCTGAGCGACGCGATCCTGGCGGTGAATGCCGATCCGGAGCAGGCGCGCCAGCACACCGAGGAATACGCCTACTACCCGCGGGAGTGGGTCTCGCCCTACGTCGACCGGCGCCGCAAGGTGGGCTGGGACCTGTACACGCTGCTCGGCCTGACGCGCGACAACAAGGCCGGCATGGCGGCCCAGCATGCGCGCAACTACCGCTTCTTCGACGCACCGGTAGGCCTGATCTTCACCATCGATCGCATCATGGAACAGGGTTCCTGGCTCGATTACGGCATGTTTTTGCAGAACATCATGGTCGCCGCGCGTGGCCGCGGGCTCGATACCTGTCCGCAGGCGGCCTTCACACAGTATCACCGCGTGATTGCGCAACAGCTCGGGTTGCCGGAAAATGAAATGGTGGTGTGCGGCATGGCGCTCGGCTGGGCCGACCCTGCCTGCATAGAAAATTCCCTGGTGACAGAGCGTGTTCCTGTTCAAGATTTCGCTCAGTTCCGGGAATAAAATCTGACGTAAATACTTGATTGATAAGGAATGTCGTTTTTCAGAACGTTGCCGCACGGAATATAACTTTCGCTTGCGATCAGGCCTCGTTCAGCTAAACTGCATTCCGTATCTCATCAGTTTGCGTCGAAGGGTTCCAGATGTTTAAACTTGCATTGGCTGCCGTCGTGTCGCTGCTGTTTGCGTTCCAGCCCGTCTACGGGGCCGGAGCAGGAGCCGGCGCAGGCGCAGGCGCTTCGAGCGAGGCCAAGGCCGGCAAGAAGAAGCTCGTCAAGAAGCAGCGCCGCGCCGCATCCGCTAAGCCGGCTCGCAAGGCGCGCGCCAAGCGCCAGGACCTGGCCCAGGCCATCGCCGACGACAACCGCCAGCGCATGGTACGCCGCGTGGAAATGGTGCGCGGTAAACGCAAAGTGACCTACCAGGTGGTGCGCCGCGCCGCCGGCGCCGCGCCCGCCATCGACCCGCGCAGCCTGGGCGACGTCGCCGGCCTGCGCCGCACCGTCGATCCGCTGTCGCTGCGTTCCAACGTTGCCTTCGTGCTCGACCAGAACAGTTCGGAAGTGCTGTTCGAAAAGAATGCCAACATCGCCCTGCCGATCGCCTCGATCACCAAACTCATGACCGGCCTGGTCGTGGTGCAGGCCAAGCAAGACCTCGACGAAGTCCTGCGCGTCACCGACGCCGACGTCGACCGCCACAAGTACTCCAGCTCGCGCCTGCCGGTCGGCACGCGCATGACGCGCCGCGAACTGCTGCACATTGCCCTGATGAGCTCGGAAAACCGCGCCGCTTCGGCCCTGGGCCGCAACTATCCGGGCGGGATCGACGCCTTTGTCGCAGCCATGAACGCCAAGGCGAACGAACTGGGCATGAAGGACACGCACTACGTCGATTCCAGCGGCCTGTCGAGCCGCAACGTGTCGAGCGCGCGCGACCTGGCGCGCCTGGTGGCCACCGCCCACCAGGAACCGCTGCTGCGCGAATATTCCACCACCCCGAACTCGATCGTGAAGGCCAGCGGCCGCCCGATGCGCTACGCCAACACCAACTACCTGGTGGCGCTGCCGGACTGGAACATCGGCCTGCAGAAAACCGGCTTCATCAACGAAGCGGGGCGTTGCCTGGTGATGCAGGCGGCCATCCACGGGCGCAACGTGATCATGGTGTTCCTGGATTCGAAGGGCAAGATGTCGCGCACCGCCGACGCGGGACGTGTACGCCGCTTCCTCGAGGCGCTGGCCCCGAGCAAGCTCGACGTGCTGGCGCCGGGGACGCTCGGCGCAAGGGATACGCCGATCATGAGCACCGCCACCGTGGCGGCGCCGGCGCTGCAATAACGAGCGTCGGACAAAGCCTGCAGGGCAAGGCGCATCGTCGAAGGCAGTACGATAGTACGGCGAGACGATGCAACGCCGCCATGCGGGCTTTTTCTGGCGCTCAGATCGCGGGGGTAGGGCGGTAGCCCAGCGTTGCCGAGATACTCGAGGCGGTCTGCACCAGGTCCTCCAGCCATTCTTCCTGCAGGCGGTCAGCCGGGGCCGAGATCGACAGGCCCGCCACCAGCTTGCCGCTGTCGTCGAAGATTCCGGCGGCCATGCAGCGCACTCCCAGTTCCAATTCCTCGTTGTCACGCGCATAGCCGCGCGCGCGCACCAGGCTCAGCTCGCGCTCGAAGCGCGCCAGGTCGGTGATTGAATTCTTGTTGTGGCCGGCCAGGCCGGTGCGGGTGGCGTAGGCGCGGATCGCCTTGGCGTCGTCGATCGACAGGAACAGCTTGCCGGTCGAGGTCAGGTGCAGCGGCGCCCGGCCGCCGATTGCGCGCACCACCTGCATGCCCGAGCGTTCGGAGTAGGCGCGGTCGATGTAGACGATCTCGTCGCCCTGGCGCACCGACAGGTTGACGGTCTGCTGGGTCTTCTTGTGCAGGGAGCGCATGAAGTCGAGCGCCGCTTCGCGCACTGACAGCCGGCTTTTCACCACGTTCCCCAGTTCCAGCAGGCGCATGCCGAGGCGGTAGGTGCCCGGTTCGACGCGGTCGACGAAGCGCGTAACGACCATGTCGTTCAGGATGCGGTGCGCGGTCGAGGGATGCAGGCCGGAGACCTTGGACAGTTCCTTCAGGCTCACCGGATCGGAGTAATTGGCCAGCGCGTCGAGCAGCGCCATCATGCGCTCGATCACCTGGATCGAGGTTTTGGCGGGTGCCGCGGCGGCCAATTCTGGGGTTTCCATTTTCATGATGTGGTTGGTGCAGTGCAGTATTCACACCTTTATACCATGATGTGAAACGCAGATGCAAACCGATGGGCTGCGGTGTGCAACAGGCCCACAGCGCGGCATAATGGCATCCCGGCATTTACATACGAGAAATACATGGAGATCAGCGAATTCAAGACCAAGCGCGGCATCGCGCGCCTGCTGGCGGCCTGCCGCAATACCGCGGACGGCCTGGCCTGGGCCTGGCGCAGCGAGGCCGCCTTCCGCCAGGAGGTCGTGGTGATCGCCATCGCCACCGTGGTGGCGCTGTCGCTGCCGGTATCCAGTTTCCAGAAGCTGGTGCTGATCGGCGTGCTGATCCTGGTCCTGATCGTCGAGATCCTCAACTCGGCCATCGAAGCCATCGTCGACCGTATCTCGCTGGAACGTCATCCCCTGTCCAAGGTGGCCAAGGACATGGGCAGCGCGGCCGTCGCCTTGACCCTCCTTCTGGCGCTTGCGACCTGGGCGGTAGTGTTGTACAACCGTTATCTTTAAGTCAGCTGTCGTACAAGCAAATAACAAAGCAGTCGTTTGCCTGATTGCCAAGTCCTCTTAGACTATGTCTTGATGTGGCCGGCGTCGACCGGCTCCCCGCAGTCCAAACCATGGAGAGATGACAATGACCTTACGCCTCGGCGATACCGCCCCCGACTTCGAGCAGGATTCCAGCATCGGCAAGATCCGCTTCCATGAATGGGCGGGCGACTCCTGGGTGGTGCTGTTCTCGCACCCGGCCGACTTCACCCCGGTCTGCACCACCGAACTGGGCCTGACTGCCAAACTGAAGCCGGAATTCGACAAGCGCAACGTCAAGGCGGTCGCGCTGTCGGTCGACCCGGCCGACAAGCACCGCGACTGGATCAAGGACATCGAAGAGACCCAGCAGACCGTGGTCGGCTTCCCGATCATCGCCGACGCGGATAAATCGGTCTCCGGCCTGTACGACATGATCCACCCGGAAGCTTCGGCAACCGCCACCGTGCGTTCGCTGTTCATCATCGACCCGGCCAAGAAAGTGCGCCTGATCATCACCTACCCGATGAGCACCGGCCGCAACTTCGACGAAGTGCTGCGCGTGATCGACGCCCTGCAGCTGACCGACGGCTACACCGTGGCCACCCCGGGCAACTGGAAGGATGGCGACGACGTCATCATCCCGCTGACCGTGCAGGATCCGGCCGTCATCGAGCAGAAGTATCCGAAGGGCTACACCTCGCCGCGTCCTTACCTGCGCCTGACGCCGCAGCCGAACAAGTAATGTGTTTGTTTGACGCCGGACGTTGACAACGCCGGCGTCATCGTTCCGCATTCGCCGCATAAGCAAATAAGAAACCTGTTGTTTGCTTCACTGCCGAGTCCCCTTACGCTGTGGCTTAACGTAAGGGTTCTTGCATGTCGACGACGTATATGTTCGCGGGTTTCGCAGTAGGGCTGCTGGTCGGGATGACCGGCGTGGGCGGAGGCTCGCTCATGACGCCACTGCTGACCTTGCTTTTCGGCGTCTCGCCCTCGGTTGCCGTCGGCACCGACCTGGCATTCGCTTCCATCACCAAGGGTGTCGGCACCGTCACCCACCGCTTCAACCGCACCGTCCAGTGGGCGATCGTGCGGCGCTTGTGCCTGGGCGCCTTGCCGGCTGCGCTGCTCTCGACGCTCGCGCTCAAGCACTTCGGCGGCCTCGACGAAGAGATCGGCCAGCTGATTCGTTACTCGATCGCCGGCTCCGTGATGCTGACCGTGGTCGCGCTGATGTTCCGCGCGCGCATGCTGGCCTGGGTCAACGCCAAACCGGAGCGCCAGCTGCAGGGCAGGGCGCTCACCATCGCCACCATCACCGCGGGCGCCGTGCTGGGCACGCTCGTCACCGTCTCCTCGATCGGCGCAGGCGCGATCGGCGCCACCTTGCTGGTCATGCTCTATCCGCGCCTAACGCCGGCCGAAGTGGCGGGCACCGACATCGCCTACGCCGTGCCGCTGACGGCAATTGCCGCCTTCGGCCACTGGTGGCTGGGTTCGATCGACTGGATGCTGCTGCTGACCCTGCTCATCGGCTCGGTGCCGGGCATTACGCTGGGCGCCATGGCGGCGCGCAAGGTGCCGGAACGCTTCCTGCGGGGCCTGCTGGCGACCACGCTGACCGGTGTCGCGGCCAAGCTGGTCCTGTAAATCGTAATAGCTGATATGTCTATGCAAATAAGGAATGCTTCGTTTGTAATATAAGGGCTGCGTGAGATTATGGTAGCCCGTTAGAAGAATTTGTAATAAGGCTTCCATGACCTCCCTCGTGCAAACGCACAGTGCGCCACGCAGATCCCCGGGCCGGGTGATACCCGGCTTTGGCATCTCGCTGGGCTTCACGATTTTTTACCTGACGCTGATCGTCCTGATCCCGCTGTCGGCGGTCTTCCTCAAGACCTTCACGATGAGCTGGGACGCCTTCTGGAGCGCCGTCACCTCCGAGCGCGTGATGGCTTCCTACCGCCTCACTTTCGGCGCCTCGCTGCTGGCAGCCCTCATCAACGTCATCTTCGGCGGCATCGTGGCCTGGGTGCTGGTGCGCTATACCTTCCCCGGCAAGCGCATCATCGACGCCCTGGTCGACCTGCCGTTCGCGCTGCCCACCGCGGTGGCCGGCATCACGCTCACCGCCCTGTATTCGCATAACGGCCTGATCGGCGAACAGCTGGCCAAGGTCGGCATCAAGGTGGCATTCACCCCGCTCGGCGTGCTGATCGCGCTGACCTTCATCGGCCTGCCCTTCGTGGTGCGCACGGTGCAGCCGGTGCTGGAAGAAGCCGAGCGCGAGCTGGAAGAAGCCGCCGCCAGCCTGGGCGCCTCGCCGCTGCAGACCTTCTGGCGCGTGGTGCTGCCGACGATCGTGCCAGCGCTGCTGACCGGCTTCGCGCTGGCCTTTGCGCGCGCCACCGGCGAATACGGCTCGGTGATCTTCATTGCCGGCAACCTGCCGATGGTGTCCGAGATCACGCCGCTGTTCATCATCACCAAACTGGAACAGTACGACTATGCGGGCGCCACGGCGATCGCGGTGGTCATGCTGATCATCTCGTTCATCCTGCTGCTGACGATTAACCTGCTGCAGGCGTGGACCCGCAAACGGGCAGGGAAAAAATGAGCGCCGTCCTCGACAAGCTGAACGCGGCGCCAAAGGCTGCCGTCCCGGCCCGCCGCCCCAAGACCAATGTGCTGGAACCGAACTGGGTGCGCTACACACTCATCGCGGTGGCGCTGGCCTTCCTCACGCTGTTTCTGTTCGTGCCGCTGGCCGCCGTGTTCACCGAAGCCCTGAAGAAGGGCTGGGACACCTACCTCGAATCGATCAAGGATCCGGATGCCGTCTCGGCCATCAAGCTGACCCTGATCGCGGCCGGTATCTCGGTGCCGCTGAACCTGGTGTTCGGCGTCGCCGCCGCCTGGGCCATCGCCAAGTTCGAGTTCCGCGGCAAGAGCTTCCTGCTGACCCTGATCGACCTGCCGTTCTCGGTTTCGCCCGTGATCGCGGGCCTGATCTACGTGCTGCTGTTCGGCGCCCAGGGCTGGTTCGGCGAGTGGCTGGCCGCGCACGACATCAAGATCCTGTTCGCGGTGCCGGGCATCGTGCTGGCGACCGTGTTCATCACCTTCCCGTTCGTGGCGCGCGAGCTGATCCCGCTGATGCAGCAGCAGGGCACCGAAGAGGAAGAGGCCGCGCTGGTGCTGGGCGCCTCGGGCTGGTCGACCTTCTGGCGCGTGACGATCCCGAACATCAAATGGGGCCTGCTGTACGGCGTCATCCTGTGTAATGCCCGCGCGATGGGCGAGTTCGGCGCGGTGTCGGTGGTGTCCGGCCACATCCGTGGCGAGACCAACACGATGCCGCTGCACGTCGAGATCCTCTACAACGAGTACAACTTCACGGCCGCCTTCGCCGTGGCGTCGCTGCTGGCGCTGCTGGCACTGGTGACCCTGGCGGTGAAGAGTTTTGTCGAATGGCGTCTGCACCAGGCACGTAAAGCAGACAGCCGCATTTTGGAGCACGCAGCATGACCATCGAAGTCCAGCACATCCGCAAACAGTTCGGCCAGTTCACCGCGCTCGACGACGTTTCGCTTCAGTTCCCCGACGGCCAGCTGACCGCCTTGCTGGGCCCCTCAGGCTGCGGCAAGACCACGCTGCTGCGCGTCATCGCGGGTCTCGAGCATCCCGATTCGGGCGCCGTGCTGCTCGACGGCCAGGACGCTTCGCACCGCCACGTGCGCGAGCGCCAGGTCGGCTTCGTGTTCCAGCACTACGCGCTGTTCAAGCACATGACCGTGTTCGAGAACGTCGCTTTTGGTTTGCGCGTGAAACCGCGCAAGGAGCGCCCGTCGGAACAGCAGATCCGCGACAAGGTGCGCCAGCTGCTGGAACTCGTGCAGCTCGACTGGATCGCCGACCGCTATCCGCCGCAGCTCTCGGGCGGCCAGCGCCAGCGTATCGCCCTGGCGCGCGCGCTGGCGGTAGAGCCGCGCGTGCTGCTGCTCGACGAGCCATTCGGCGCGCTGGACGCCAAGGTGCGCAAGGAACTGCGCCGCTGGCTGCGCCGCCTGCACGACGAACTGCACGTGACCTCGATCTTCGTCACCCACGACCAGGAAGAAGCGCTGGAAGTGGCGGACCAGGTGGTCCTGATGAACAAGGGCCGCATCGAGCAGCTCGGCGCGCCCGGCGAGGTCTACAACAATCCGGCCTCGCCTTTTGTCTACGGCTTCCTGGGCAACGTCAACCTGTTCCACGGCCGCGTGCATGACGGCGTGCTGGCCAGCGGCGAAGTCAAGTTCGACGTGCCGCAGCACGCCGGCAGCGGCGAGGGTGTCGGCTACGTCCGCCCGCACGACCTCGATGTCGAGCGTTACACGCCCGGCGAAGGCGACAAGGGCGGCGTGGTGGCCAAGCTGCGCCGCGCGCATGCGATCGGTCCGCTGGCCCAGCTCGACCTGGAGCGCGCCGACAACCAGCAACTGATCGAGGCGGTGATGCCGAACGAAGTGTTCGCCCGTCACGGCTTCGTTGAGGGCGACACCCTGGTGGTCAAGCCGCGCCGTATCGAAGTGTTCGTGGATGCAGGAGAGGGCATATGAACTTCCAGCAGCTGCGCTCCGTGCGCGAGGCCGCACGCCGCGACTTCAACCTGACCGAGGTGGCCAATGCGCTGTTCACCTCCCAGCCGGGCGTGTCGCGCCAGATCCGCGAGCTGGAGGAAGAGCTCGGGGTCGTCATCTTCGAACGCAATGGCAAGCGCCTGACCGGCCTGACGCCGCCGGGCAAGGGCATCCTCAAGATCGTCGAGCGCCTGCTGGTGGAGGCCGAGAACCTGCAGCAGGCCAGCGCCGAATTCGCGGCCCAGGATAGCGGCACCCTGACGGTGGCCGTGACCCACACCCAGGCGCGCTACGCGCTGCCGCAAGTGGTGCAGTCCTTCCGCAACGCCTTCCCGGGGGTGCGCATCGCCCTGCAGCAGAGCGCACCGGAACACATCGCCGAATGGGTCCTGTCGGGCAAGGCCGACATCGGCATCGCGACCGAAGGCCTGTCGGCATTCACGGACCTGGTGTCCTTCCCGTGCTACCGCTGGAGCCACTTGATCGTGGCGCCGGAAGGCCACCCGATCTTCAGCGCGCCCCAGCCGCTGCGCCTGGAAGACCTGGCCGAGTATCCGCTCATCACCTACGACGTCGGCTTTACGGGCCGCAGCCATATCGACGCAGCCTTTGTCGAAGCGGGACTGGCGCCGGACATCGTGCTGACCGCGATGGATTCGGACGTCATCAAGCAGTACGTGTCGCTGGGGATGGGCGTGGGCATCGTCGCGTCGATGGCTTTTGATCATGGCCGCGACAAGGGGATGCGGGCGATCGAGGCGTCGCACCTGTTTGCGCCGAACGTGACGCGCTTGGCGGTGCGCAAGGGGTCCTACCTGCGGGCGTATGCGTATCACTTCATCGAGCGCTTTGCTCAGGGGTATACGCGGTCGGATATCGAGAAGGCGCTGCAGGCGGAGTGATTGCAGTGCGGACTTGGGTCCCGGCCTTCGCCGGGACGAGGGCTTTTAGGCTAGCAGCTTACGGACGTTTCGTTATCCCGCTCCCTTAGCACGTCATCCCGGCGAAGGCCGGGATCCAATCTTGTCAGCGCACCCCTAGCGCCTCACTGCCCCACATTCATGTACCGCACATGAATCTCATCAATCCCCTTCACCACCTCCGCTGACAGCACCAGCTCCGCCGCATCGATGTTTTCTTTCAGCTGCGTGAGATTGGTCGCCCCGATGATGGTCGACCCCACGAACCAGCGCGAATAGCACCACGCCAGCGCCATCTGCGCAGGCGACATGCCATGCGCCCGCGCCAGCGCCGCATACTCCGCGGTCGCCGCCAGCACCGCCGGCCTCACATACCGCGGACTCCAGTTTTTCGGGAACACCGTCAGCCGCCCGACCGCATTCGGATCGTCCAGGTATTTTGCCGTCAGCTGCCCGAAGGCCAGCGGGCTGTAGGCCAGCAGGCTGACGCCTTCGCGGTGGCAGGCCTCGTCCATCAGGCTGGTCTCGAAATGTCGCGCCGTCAGGTTGTACAGGTTCTGCACGGTAGCGATGCGCGGCAGCCCGCGCATCTCTGACTGCTTGATGTACTGGCACACGCCCCAGGTGCTTTCGTTGGAGACGCCGATGTGGCGGATGGTCCCTTCGCGCACCAGTTCGTCCAGCGCCTGCAGCGTCTCGTAGATCGGCACGGCAGGACGTTCCCCTTCCGGGTTGTAGCTGTTGGCCCCGAAGATCGGCAGGTTCCGGCTCGGCCAGTGGATCTGGTACAGGTCGATGTAATCGGTATGCAGGCGGCGCAGGCTGTCCTCGACCGCAGCGCGGATATTGGTGGCGTCCAGGTTGTGATTGGCGCCGCGGATCCACGGCATCATCTTGTTCGGTCCCGCGACCTTGGTAGCCAGCACGATGTCGGCGCGGCGGCCGCTCTTCTTCAGCCAGCTGCCGATAAAGCGCTCGGTCGAGCCCTGCGTATCCGGGCTCGCCATTACCGGATACATCTCGGCGGTGTCGATGAAGTTGATGCCGCGCTCGAGCGCGTAGTCGAGCTGGCTGTGTGCCTCGGCCTCGGTGTTCTGCTCGCCGAAGGTCATGGTGCCGAGGCACACTTTTGAGACCTGCAGATCGGTTTGTCCCAGCTGCCTGCGTTCCATGCTGCCTCCTTTAGCGGCGGCGCAGCGCGGCCGCGCAATCGCGCACCAGCGCCGGGCCGGCGTAGATGAAGCCGGTGTAGAGCTGCACCAGCTGGGCACCCGCGTCGATCTTGGCGCGCGCATCCTCGCCGCGCATGATGCCGCCCACGCCGATGATCGGCAGGGCGTCGCCCAGCTCGCTCTTCAACGAACGGATCACCGTATTCGACAGCTCGAATACCGGCGCGCCCGACAGGCCGCCGGCCTCGTCGCCATGCTGCATGCCTTGCACGGCCGTGCGGCTGAGGGTGGTGTTGGTGGCGATCACGCCGTCGATCTTGTGACGCAGCAGGGCCCCGGCGATGTTGCGTACCTGGTCGCCGTCGATGTCCGGCGCGATCTTGAGCGCCACCGGCACGTAGCGCTTGTGCTGGTCGGCCAGGCGCAACTGCTCTTCCTTGAGTTGCGACAGCAGCGCGTCCAGTTCGGACTCGCCCTGCAGTTGGCGCAGGTTCTTGGTGTTGGGCGAGGAGATGTTGACCGTCACGTAGCTGGCGAAGGGATAGACCTTGCGCAGGCAGTGCAGGTAATCGTCGGCGGCGCGCTCGATCGGGGTGTCGGCGTTCTTGCCGATGTTCAGGCCGAGCACGCCCTGCTTGTCCTGGTAGAAGCGCGAGGCCTGGACATTCGCGACAAACGCGTCCACGCCGCCATTATTGAAACCCATGCGGTTGATGATGCCCTGCGCCTGCGGCAGGCGGAAGATGCGGGGCTTCGGGTTGCCCCCCTGCGGGCGGGGTGTCACGGTGCCGATCTCGATCGAGCCGAAGCCGAGCGAGGCCAGGCCGTCGATGTAGGCGCCATCCTTGTCCAGGCCCGCGGCCAGGCCCACCGGGTTCGGGAAGCTGATGCCCATGACCGTGCGCGGATCCGGCGCCGGCTTGGCCGCAAGTTTGGTCAGGCCGAGCGCGGCGGCGCGGCGCAGCAGCGGCAGGGTCAGGTTGTGGGCTTGCTCGGCGTCGAGCGAGAACAGCAGCGGGCGGGCGAGGGAATACAGGAGCTTGTCGGACATGGGGGACTCAAAATTTGGACTCCCGCCATTTTACAGCCTGGCGCAGGCGCGGCTCAGGCTTCCAGCACGCTCCAGACGCCCTTGATGCGCGCTTCCAGCGGGCGGAAGTTGATCTTGTAGGCCATCTTCGGGCTCTGCTCGATCCAGTAGCCGAGATAGACATATTGGAGGCCCAGCTCGCGTGCCTGGTTCACCTGCCACATCACGTTGTAGGTGCCGAAGGACGCGCCTGGCAGGTCCGGATCGAAGAAGGTGTAGACCGAGGACAGGCCGTCGGACAGCACGTCGATGATCGACACCATGCGCAGCAGGCCGTCGGGTTCGCGGAACTCGACCAGGCGGGTATTGACGCGGCTCTGCAGCAGGAACTGGGCGTATTGATCGCGGCTGTCCTGGTCCATGCCGCCGCCGACGTGGCGGGTCGTCTGGTAGCGCAGGTAGAGCGCGTAGTGCTCGTCCGAGAACGCCAGGTTGGCCACCATTGCCACCAGGTTGCCATGGCGCTTCCAGGCGCGGCGCTGGGTGCGGCTGGGGGTGAAGTCCTCGCACTTGACCCGCACCGGGATGCAGGCCTGGCAGCCGTCGCAGTAGGGGCGGTAGGTGAAGATGCCGCTGCGGCGAAAGCCGTTGCGCACCAGTTCGGAATACACGTCGGCATTGATGAGGTGCGACGGGGTCGCCACCTGGGACCGGGCCTGGCGGGCGTCGAGGTAGCTGCAGGGATACGGCGCCGTCGTGTAGAACTGGAGCGTGGCGAAGGGCAGGTCATTTAGGTGCGTCATGCAAAAGCTCTCGAGACGACGTGATGAACCTATTTTAGCGAAATCAAGGCGCCGCCACTGTTAGGCAGTCAACGGTGCCACCGGTTCCCAGCGGGTGATCGACGGTTCACGGATGGCTTTGGCCAGGTGCGCCAGGAAGGCGCTGCGCGGAATCGGCGCGGCGCCCAGCGAGGCCAGGTGGCCGGTCTCCTGCTGGCAGTCGACCATTTGTACACCCTGGCTGCGCAGGAAGGCGACCAGGTAGGCCAGCGCCACCTTGGACGCATCTGATACCCGCGCGAACATCGATTCGCCATAAAACATGCGGCCGATGCAAACCCCGTAGGCGCCGCCCACCAGCTCGCCGTCCAGCCAGACTTCGGCCGAATGGGCGTAGCCCATCGCGTGCAGGCCGGTGTAGCCGTCGATAATCTCTTCCGAGATCCAGGTGCCCGGCCCATCCTTGCGCGGTGCGGCGCAGGCGCGCATCACCTCCTCGAAGGCGCTGTCGAAACGCACGGTCCACGGGCCGCCCTCGATGCGGCTGCGCTCGACCTTGCGCAGGGTCTTCTTGAGGCTGTCGCTCACCTTGAACTGCTCGGTACGCAACACCATGCGCGGGTCGGTGCTCCACCACAGGATGGGTTGGCCTTCCGAAAACCAGGGGAAGATCCCGTTCTGGTAGGCCAGCAGCAGGCGCTGCGGCGACAGGTCGGCGCCGGCCGCAAGCAGGCCGGGCGCGTCGATCGTCAGCGCCTCGGAGACGTCGGGAAACGGCGATGTCGGCTCGAGCCAGGGGATCATGCGGCCCTCGATGAATCAGTCGGGTTCGCGGGGAGCCAGCATCGGCCGCACGATATCGCGGCTGTGGAAACCGTACTCGCCGCCCTCGCGCACTTTGACGCGGTCGGCAAAGAAGAGTTCCAGCGTGGTGCGTACCGTCGGGAAAGCCAGGTCGTCCCAGGGAATCTCGTCCTGGGTGTAGAGCTGGACTTCCAGGCTTTCCTCACCCGGCGCGAAGTCCAGGTTGCGCAGCCGCGCCAGGTAGAACAGGTGGACCTGGTGCACGTGGGCCACGTTGAGCAGGGTGAACAGCTTGCCCAGCTCGACGTCGGCGCCGGCTTCCTCTTCCGTTTCGCGCATGGCGGCCTGCTCGGTGGTCTCCTCGTTCTCCATGAAGCCTGCCGGCAAGGTCCAGTAGCCGTAGCGGGGCTCGATGGCACGCTTGCACAGCAGTATCTGCAGCTTGCCGTCCTGTTCCCAGACGGGAATCGAGCCGATGACCAGCTTGGGATTCTGGTAATGGATGGTGTGGCAGTGCGGGCAGACGTAGCGCGGCCGGTTGTCGCCTTCGGGAATGGCCAGGGCGACAGGGTGGGCGCACTCGGAACAGAATTTCATAGGTCAGCGGCAGGTTGGAATTGTGCTTACTTTACACTGATTTACGCGGCTTATGCCGGCGCCGGCGCGTGCTCCAATGATGACCGATGAGCCATACTGTGCTGCAATCGCACACCTGGGGAGGATTGGGTTTGCCTAAAAGGCGCATTCGGCGTATAATTCATTCCATCAGACGCGGGGTGGAGCAGTCTGGCAGCTCGTCGGGCTCATAACCCGAAGGTCACAGGTTCAAATCCTGTCCCCGCAACCAAATTCGAAGCCGTTGATCCGCAAGGATCAACGGCTTTTTCAATTCCAGCGCCTAACAAAAACCTCATGGCTGCGTTGCATCGTCTTGCCGTACTAGCGTACTGTCTTCGACGATGCGCCTTGGCCCTGAGGCTTTTGTTAGACGCTATTAGACGACACAGCGCAAACCGGACGCAGCCGCCCGGAATGTTGTCGAGCCAGCCTTGTCCAACATGCGAACCGCTGGTTTGGAGGAGGCAGACATGATCAACGTAGACGACATCAACGAGGCCTGGGGCTGGGTCGGCTTGACCGCTGTCGAGGTCCTTGGGTCCAATCCTTTCGGCAACCTCATCATCCGCGACGACGAAGGGCGCTACTGGCGGCTGCGTCCGCAAGACCTGTGCTGCGAGCCGGTCGCCGACAGCCGCGCCGCGCTCGACGCGCTGGCCTACAATCAGGATTTCCTCAACGACTGGTACATGCCGGAAGTCGTACACCTGGCGGAATCCACGCTCGGTCCGCTGGCCGAGGGAAGAAAATATTGCCTCAAGATTCCTAGTGCGCTCGGCGGGCACTACGGACGCGACAACCTGGCCACGGTGCCCTTGCCGGAACTGATCCGTTTTTCTGGGGAAAGTGCGCAGCAGTTCGACGATTTACCACGCTGGAATTGATCGGACAGCTCAGCCGGCCTGGTCGCTGAGGCTGGCCCACAGGTAAGCGGCCGCCATCGTGCGGTGCGGCGCATAGCGCTCCAGCAGACGCTGCGCAGTGGGAATGTCGGGACGCGCTTCACCGCCCAGCAGGCGGTGCAGGGCGGTACGCACCGCCACATCGCCTTCCAGCGAACAGTCGGGGTAGCCATATCCGCGCAGCAAGGTGTAATTGACGGTCCAGGGTCCGATGCCCTTTACCGCTAGCAGTTGCTGCACGAACTGGTCGACCGGCAAGTCACGGTCGAGGCGTACCTGGCCATCGACGACGAGCTGCGCCAGGCGCAGCAGGGTCTCGGCTTTCGCGCGCGAAAACTTGCGGCTGGTGAGCGCCTCCAATTCCAGGCGCGCTACGTCCGCCGCTTCCGGATAACTCCACAGGCCGCTCGCATGCGTGCGGCCGGCCAGCTGGATGAAGGTCCGGCGCAGCGAGATCGCGAAGGGCAGGTTGATCTGCTGGCCGATGATGGCCCAGGTTAGGGCCTCGAATACGGTGGCGGACTGGATGATGCGCAGGCCCGGCTGGCGCGCTACCACCGGCCCCAGCGCGGGATCGTCGCGCACGAATTGCGCGAACGCGGCCGGGTCGATGCGCAGGCCGAGGATGTTCAGCAGCGCCTCGCGTGCACGTTCGAGCAGGGCCGGCGTCATGTCCCCATCCGCGTTCACCGTGCAGTCGGCAACATCCGCATCGAACGCCACTTCCAGCACCACCGGCACGCCACCAAGCAGCACACCCTTGCGCAGGCCGCCGGGACTTACCTGTTCCGCGACCGCCTCAGCATCGCGGCTGTGAAAGGTGAGCACGTCCTCCCTGCGGTAGCCAGGCGGCAGCTCGATCGCGAGATCAAGGCGCATCGCGGGTCCTTAGCGGGCCTGGGCGCTGCGCGCGCGCAGGAAAGAGGGAACGAAGCCCGTCACCAGCGCAGTGCCGACCAGCACGATGGCCGAGCCAAGTATCGTATGCCAGCCGATCACCTCGTGCAGGAAGAGCGCGCCCCACAGGATGCCGAACATGGGATTCAGGAAGGTCACCGTCAGTGCCGACGTGGTGCCGACTTCTTCGATCAGCTTGAAGTAGAGGATGTAGGCGATGCCGCTGCATAGCACGCCCAGCGCCAGCACGGCGGCCATGATGCCGACGGTCGGCTCGCCCGGCGCGGGGAAGAAGGCCAATGCTGGGATCACGCAGATGGTGGCGGCCCACATCGAACCGTGTGCATTGGCGAAGGGCGCCACCGCCTTGGCCGACTTGGCGTACTGGCTGGCCACGCTGTAGCTGAACGCGGCGACGAGGGCCGCGGCAATCGCGGCGGCCGCGCCCGGACGCTCCGACACGTGGTCGAAGCCGACCAGCAGGCTTACCCCCACCGTGCCCAGCACCAGGCCAAGCGCAGCGCGCCCGGAGACCTTCTGGCGCGCCCACACGGCGCCGACCAGGGCGCCGAACATCGGTGCGGTCGCATTCAGCACCGACAGCACCGAGGCCGACAGGGTGCGCGCGGCGAAGGCGAACAGCAGGAAGGGCAGCGCCGAATTGAAGAAGCCCAGCATCAGGTAGTGCTTCCAGTGCTGGCGCAGCTCGAGGGGGCTGCCCTTGCCGCGGCGCGCCATGACCCAGGCCACGGCGGCCAGGAACAGGGCTGCGAACAGCACCCGGTATTCGATCAGCACGGCCGGGCCGAGCACGGGCGCGGCGATGCGCATGAAGAGGAAGGAGCCGCCCCAGATGGCGGCCAGCGCCACCAGGCGCAGCATGTTCACGGTGTTCATCGGGGACTACCTGGCAAAGGGACAATGGTGGCGGATGGGGACGCGCCGCGCCATCCGGTTCTTGCGGTCGAATTCACGCGGCGGACCAAGCGGAGCGCTCGACGACGCAGGCCACAGTCGTCGCCGGCTGCGGGGCCGCCGCATGCGGCACCAGCATGTGGCTTGGGACGCCATTCTTCACGGCCGTCATCTCGGCCATGATCGAGATCGCGATCTCGCTTGGGGTCTTGCTGCCGATATAGATGCCGACCGGGCCGTGCAGGCGCGCCAGCTGGACATCATCCAGGTCGAACAGCTTCAGGCGCTCGCGCCGCTTCTCGTTGTTCAGGCGCGAGCCGATCGCGCCGACGTAGAAGGCATCCGACTTGAGCGCTTCCATCAGCGCCAGGTCGTCCAGCTTCGGGTCGTGGGTGAGGGCGACCACCGCGCTGCGCGCATCCAGGCGCGCTTCGATTACCAGGTCGTCCGGCATCGCGTGCACCAGCTCCACGCCAGGGAGATTCCAGCCGCTGCGGTATTCCTCGCGCGGGTCGCACACGACCACGCGGTAGTCCATGCCGCTCGCCACCTGCGCCAGGAAGCGCGACAGCGGGCCGGCGCCGATGATGAACAGGCGCCAGCGCGGGCCGTGAAGGGTGAACAGCGCGCCGTCTTCGACGCGCTGGATGGCGCTGGCCTGCGCGCGCGCCAGGCTCACGGCGCCGCTCGCAAGGTCCACGCGGCGCTCCACCAGTTCGCCATCAAGCAGGCGCGCCAGCAGTTCGCCAATGCGGCTCTCGGGGCCGAGCGGCTCGATGGCCAGTTCGATGGTGCCGCCGCAGGGCAGGCCGAAGCGGTGCGCCTCATCGGCGCTGATGCCGTAGCTGACGATCTCGGGCCGCGCCAGTTCGATGCCGTTGGATCGTACCTTGTCGATCAGGTCGTCCTCGATGCAGCCGCCCGAGACCGAGCCGACCACGCTGCCGTCTTCGCAGATGCCGAGGGTGGCGCCAATCGGGCGCGGGCTCGAGCCCCAGGTCTTGATGACAGTCACCAGCTGGCAGCGGCGGCCCGCGGCAAGCCAGGCGTCGCAGGTCTTGAGTACGTCGAGGTCGATGCTGTCCATGGTGGGCAATGGTGGTCCGGATGGACAATGATACAAAAAACGGGCCCAGCTTGCCGAACGCCGTCTCGCCAGTTGAAAACGACGACGGACGCACGCGGCGTCCGTCCTGGATGGGCAAGCCTCAAGCCTTACGGCGTCAGCGGCTTCTTGTCCGACTTCTTGGCCTTAACCTCGGCCACCGCCTTGTCGATGGTGGCGGTGCGCTGGGCCATCGACGGGTGGTTGGCCGTGTGGCCGTTCAGGACCGTGGCCGGATAGGTGTCGGCGAAGCGCTTCCAGAAACCGGACACGCCTTCGATGCGGTAGTCGGCGCGCGCGAGCAGGTAGACCGCGAGGCGGTCGGCCGCGGTGTCGAGCGTGGCCGGCATCGCCTTGATGCCGCCGCTGCCGATCAGCATCGAGGTGTCCGGCGCGATGCGGGTCAGGTTGTCGATGATGCTGCCGATGGTGGCGGCGTTGCGCTGGCTGGCGGCGTGGCCCAGCATGTTGTGCGCCATTGTGTGCGCTACTACGTACGCCAGTTCGTCGTCGTTCTTGACGAAGCCCATCATGCCGCGCGTGACCATCACGCGCTGGCCGTCGGCATAGGCGTTGACGTTGTCGGCGTTGCCCAGCTCGATACCGAAGGCGCAGGCGCGGGTGACGGGTACCGTCAGGTCGCGCTGCTGGCCGCGGCGTTCGATGGTCAGCGGCAGGCTGGCCTGCTTTTGCACGATCGGGCCGAACACGGCGCCGGCCTGGGACAGCGCATTGGGCCCGGTCGGCAGCGGCTTGTCGGCGGCGGCCACCAGTTCGTCGCCCTGGCGCAGGCCGGCCTTGGCGGCGCCGCTGCCGGCCAGCACGTTGGTCACCTGCAGGCGCTCGCCCATGCCGAGCACGGCGTGCGCGGCCTCGTTGTAGCTGCCGGGGTAGGTGTAGCGGTTCTTGGCCGTGAAGCCGAGCAGGTTGCGCGCGTGGCGCGTGCACAGTTCCGCGTTGTCGATGAGGAGGGGCGCCGCCACCTTGTACAGGCGGTCCTGCAGTGCCGCCATGCGGGTCAGGGTCTCGGCTGCCGCCGTCATCTCCGGCGTCACTTGCGGTGTTTCCGGTGCAGTCTGCCCCGGCGGGAGCGGCTGGCTTGGCCGCATCGGGCCCTGCGTGGCGCAGGCCGACAGCAGCACGGCGGTTGCGACTGCCAGCGCAGCCTTGCGCAAATGAATACGGCTCATGTTCCTCCTAGAGTACTCTATTGTTATTGTTTGCCGGTGCTACCGAAACCTCCGGCGCCCCGTTCGCTCGATGCGAACTCCTCTACCACGTTGAATTCCACCTGCAGCACCGGCACGATCACGAGCTGGGCGAGGCGGTCCATCGGCTGCAGCGTGAAGGTGGAATGGCCGCGGTTCCAGGTCGAGACCATGAGCTGGCCCTGGTAGTCGGAGTCGATCAAGCCTACCAGATTGCCGAGAACGATGCCGTTCTTATGGCCGAGCCCACTGCGCGGCAGGATCATGGCCGCATAGCCCGGATCGCCAATGTGGATGGCCAGGCCAGTCGGCACCAGCACGGTCTGGCCGGGCTCGATGACGAGGGGCGCGTCGATGCAGGCGCGCAGGTCCAGGCCCGCGCTGCCGGGCGTGCCGTAGGCCGGCAGGAGCTCCTGCATGCGCGGGTCGAGGATCTTGAGGTCGATACGTTTCATCTTCTTCTTTTAGGTCAGGAGCGAGCGCCGTTCCAGGCGTTTCGCGATTTCGGAAACCAGCTGGCGCGCCAGGCTCAGCTTGTCGGCGCGCGGCAGCACGGTATGGCCGCTTTCGTCGAACAGGATGATGGTGTTCTCATCCTGCCCGAAGGTCTGCGGCCCGATATTGCCCACCAACAGGGGAATGCCTTTTTTCTCGCGCTTGGCCGCGCCGAATTCCATCAGGTTGCCGGACTCCGCGGCGAAGCCCACGCAGTAGGGCCAGCCGGACAGCGTGGTGGTGGCGGCGACGGTGGCCAGGATGTCGGCGTTCTGCACGAATTCCAGCTGCGGCGCGCCGCCTCCCTCGGCCTTCTTGATCTTCTCGTCGCTGGCATTCGCCACGCGCCAGTCGGCGACGGCCGCCACGCCGATGAAGACGTGCTGGCCTTCGATGCCGGCCATGACCACGTCGTGCATCTGCTGGGCGGTCAGGACGTCGATGCGGCGCACGCCGTGCGGGGTGGGCAGGGCGGTCGGGCCCGAGACCAGGGTGACTTCGGCGCCGGCTTCGCGCGCTGCGCGCGCCACCGCATAGCCCATCTTGCCCGAGGAAAGGTTGGTGATGCCGCGCACCGGGTCGATCGGCTCAAAAGTCGGCCCGGCCGTGATCAGGACGCGCCGGCCGGCCAGTACCTTTTGCTGGAAGGACGCCACCAGCTCTTCGACCAGTTCGTCGGCTTCGAGCATGCGCCCGAGCCCCGTCTCGCCGCAGGCCTGGGAGCCGGCCGCGGGACCGAACAGGCACACACCGTCTTCCTGCAGCTGGTTCACGTTGCGCTGGGTCGCCGGGTTTTCCCACATCTCGACGTTCATCGCCGGCGCCACCAGCAGCGGCACGCGGCGCGGGCGCGCCACGCACAGGGTCGACAGCAGGTCGTCGGCCGCGCCGTGCGCCAGTTTGCGCATGAAGTCGGCCGAGCAGGGTGCGATCAGGATCGCGTCGGCCTCGCGCGTCAGGTCGATGTGGGCCATGTTGTTGGCCATGCGCGCATCCCACTGGTCGGTGTAGACCGGGCGGCCGGACAGGGCCTGCATGGTCACGGTGCCGATGAAGTGGGTGGCGGCTTCGCTCATCACCACCTGCACGCTGGCGCCCTGCTTGACCAGGGCGCGACACAGTTCCGCCGCCTTGTAGCAGGCCACGCCCCCGGTCAGGCCGAGAACGATTTTCTTGTCCTTGAGCTCCATGCTCATGATGCCTCCTGGGTGGTCAGGATTTGTTCACGCGCCGCAGCTCGTCGACGATGAACAGGAAGGCGCCGACCGAGATGCCGATGTCGGCGATGTTAAAGGCAGGGAAGTGGCCCACGCCCTTCCAGTAGAAATCGAGGAAGTCGATCACGTGGCCGTAGGCCAGGCGGTCGATCACGTTGCCGATGGCGCCGCCCATGATCAGGGCCAGCGCGAAGCAGAACAGGCGCTGGGTGGCGTGCTTCTTCATCAGGTACAGGATGAAGCCGACGGCGGCGATCGCGATGCCGGTGAAGAAGTAGCGCTGCCAGCCGCCGGCGTCGCCCAGGAAGCTGAAGGCTGCGCCCGGGTTGTAGACCTTGATCAGGTTAAAGAAGCTTGTTACCGGCAGCGTCTCGCCGTAGGCGAAGCTACGCTCGACGGTGAGCTTGGTGACCTGGTCGAGCAGGATCACCAGCACGGCGATGCCGAACCAGGGCAGCAGGCTGGCGGAAGACTTGTAGACCGGCTTGGCGCCCGGCGATGCGGTTTTCTTTTTAGTGGCCATGGTAGAGGTGGTGGTGCCCGCCATGCCGCGCTTGATCTCCTGAGCGCGGCATGGCGGTAGGACCCCGCGAGGGGATGTCGTCAGGCGAAGCGGCGCTTTTCGCCGCTGCCGAACAGGTTGCTGGTGCAGCGGCCGCACAGGCCTGGATGCGCGTGGTCGTGGCCGACGTCGCGGCGGTAGTGCCAGCAGCGCTCGCACTTTTCCGCGTCCGACGGGGTCACGTTCACCGCTTCGTTGGCGGCGTCCGCCGCCTGCTCGACCGTCGCCTGCGAGGTGATGAACACGAACTTCAGGTCATCGTCGAGGCTGGACAGCAGCGCGTACTTCTCGCCGGCGGCCTTGATCGCCAGCTCCGCCTGCAGCGAGGAGCCGATGGCGCCCGAGGCGCGCACTTCTTCCAGCTGCTTGGTGACATCGGCGCGTACTTCGCGCAGCGCTGCGTACTTGGCCAGCAGCGCTTCTGCGTCCGGCTGCTGCGGGAAGCTCCACAGGGTCTGGGTGAAGATGGTCTCGTCGGACTCCTGGAAGTTCTGCTGGCCCGCGAACACGGCCCAGGCCTCCTCGGCGGTGAAGGACAGGATCGGCGCCATTACGCGCAGCAGGCTGTGCGCGATGTGCCACAGCGCGGTCTGGGCCGAACGGCGCGCCAGCGAGTCCACGCCCGTGGTGTACAGGCGGTCCTTCAGGATGTCGAGGTAGAAGCCGCCCAGGTCTTCCGAGCAGAAGTTCTGCAGGCGCGCCACCACCGGGTGGAATTCGTAGCGCTCGAAATGCGCTGCGATGTCGCGCTGCAGCTTCTCGGTCTCGGCCAGCGCGTAGCGGTCGATCTCGAACATCTCGGCCAGCGGCACGGCGTTCGTCACCGGATCGAAGTCCGAGGTGTTCGCCAACAGGAAGCGCAGGGTGTTGCGGATGCGGCGATACGATTCGGTCACACGCTTGAGGATCTCTTCGCCGATCGACAGCTCGCCCGTGTAGTCGGTCGAGGCCACCCACAGGCGCAGGATGTCGGCGCCGAGCGTATCGGAGATCTTCTGCGGCGCCAGGGTGTTACCCAGCGACTTGGACATCTTCTTGCCGTTCTCGTCGACGGTGAAGCCGTGGGTCAGCAGCGCCTTGTAGGGCGGACGGCCGTTGAGCATCGAGGAGGTCAGCAGCGACGAGTGGAACCAGCCGCGGTGCTGGTCCGAACCTTCCAGGTAGAGGTCGGCCGGGAAGGCGGATTGCTCCTTGTGCGAGCCGCGCAGCACAGTCTGGTGGGTCGAGCCGGAGTCGAACCACACGTCCAGCGTGTCCTTGTTCTTCTCGTAGGTGGCGGCGTCCGCGCCCAGCAGGGTGGCCGGGTCGAGGTTTTGCCAGGCGTCGATGCCGTTCTGTTCGATCAGCTTGGCGACCTGCTCCAGCAGCTCGGGAGTGCGCGGGTGCAGTTCGCCAGTCTCCTTGTGGATGAAGAAGGCCATCGGCACGCCCCACTGGCGCTGGCGCGACAGGGTCCAGTCCGGACGGTTGGCGATCATGCCCTGCAGGCGCGCCTGGCCCCAGTCCGGGAAAAACTGGGTCTCGGCGATGCCGGCCAGCGCGGTTTCGCGCAGGGTCGGTCCGCCATCTTTCGGGGTGACGTCCATGCCGGCGAACCACTGGCTGGTGGCGCGGTACACGATCGGGGTCTTGTGGCGCCAGCAGTGCATGTAGCTGTGGTCGAACATCTTCAGTTCGAACAGCGCGCCCGCGCCGCGCAGGGCTTCGCAGATCGGCTTGGAAGCTTCCCAGATGGTGAGGCCGCCAAACAGCGGCAGGGTCGAAGTGAAGCGGCCGTCGCCCATGACGGGTTTCAGGATCTCGTCGTCCTTCATGCCGTGCGCTTTGCAGGACTGGAAGTCTTCCAGGCCGTAGGCCGGCGCCGAGTGGACCACGCCGGTGCCGCTGTCGACCGTGACGTAGTCGGCCAGGTAGACCGGCGACGTGCGGTCGTAGAACGGATCCTGCGCATGCAGCGGGTGCTTGAAGCGCAGGCCGTCCAGCTTCTCGCCCAGGGTGGTGGCGATGACGCTGCCTTCCAGCTTGTAGCGCTGCAGGGTGGCTTCGACCAGGTCCTGCGCCAGGATCAGCAGCAGCGGCTGGCCGTCGCGTTCGGCCTGCACCAGCGCGTAGGTGACTTCCGGATTGACGTTCAGCGCCTGGTTCGACGGGATGGTCCACGGGGTGGTGGTCCAGATCACGATGAAGCCGTTCGTGCTCGGCAGCGAAGGCAGGCCGAAGGCAGCCGCCACTTTCTCGGGTTCCGCGAACGGGAAGCCGACGTCGATCGCCGGGTCGCGCTTGTCCTGGTATTCCACTTCCGCTTCGGCCAGGGCCGAGCCGCAGTCGAAGCACCAGTTGACGGGCTTCAGGCCGCGGTAGACGTAGCCTTTTTCCAGCAACTTGCCGAGCGCGCGCAGTTCGTCGGCCTCGTTACCGTAGGCCATGGTCATGTAGGGGTTTTCCCATTCGCCCAGCACGCCCAGGCGGATGAAGCCGGCGCGCTGGCGGTCGATCTGCTCGAGCGCGTAGGCGCGGGCTTTCTGCAGCACCTCGGCGGTCGGCAGGTTCTTGCCGTACAGTTTTTCGATCTGGATCTCGATCGGCATGCCGTGGCAGTCCCAGCCCGGTACGTAGGGCGCGTCGAAGCCGGCCATGGTGCGCGATTTGACGACCATGTCCTTCAGGATCTTGTTGACGGCGTGGCCCAGGTGGATGTCACCGTTCGCGTACGGCGGACCGTCGTGCAAGATGAACTTCGGACGGCCGGCGCTCGCCTTGCGGATGCGCTGGTAGATCTTCTTGTCCTGCCATTGCTTGACCCAGCCCGGCTCGCGCTTGGCGAGGTCGCCGCGCATCGGGAAAGGGGTGTCGGTCATATTGACCGGGTATTTGCTCTCTGGCTTCTTGGCGGCTTTCTGATTGCCGTTCTGGACTGCGCCGTTATTCATTGATTTGGTATCGGACATAAGCTCTTCTCAAGGGGATTCCATGTGGCCGCGGTGGACTGCCGGCCGTATGCGGTGGCTGCATGCGCCGGCCGCGCTGCAAGGCGCGGCGGACGCGTGTCAAATTCGATCGGTCGCCGTCAGGGCGCCGTTGCGGTGCGTGAAGTAGGCGCGTGCCTGCGCGGCGTCGCGTTCGATCGCGGCGGTGAGGGTGGGCAGGTCGACGTATTTTTCCTCGTCGCGCAGCTTGGCGAGGAATTCGACCCGCACCAGCTTGCCGTAGGACGGCTGCGCGTAATCGAACACGTGCACTTCCAGCAGCATGCGGCCGGCGTCTTCCACGGTCGGGCGCACGCCCAGGCTGGCGACCGCCGGTAGCGGCGAGTCCGCCAGGCCGTGCACCTGCACCACGAAGATGCCGGCCAGGGCGGGGCGGTGCGCCACGCGCAGGTTCAGGGTCGGGAAGCCCAGCGTGCGGCCGAGCTTCTGGCCGTGGATCACGTGGCCGGACATGGTGTAGGGGTGGCCGAGCAGTTGCTGGGTGGCGCGGAAGTCGCCCGCAGCCAGCGCTTCGCGCACGGCCGAGGACGAGATGCGGCGTTCGCCCAGCATCACGGCCTTCAGGGTCTCGACCTGGAAACCGTATTCGCGGCCGGCTTCCTGCAGCATGGCGATGTCGCCCGCACGGCGGGCGCCGAAGCGGAAGTCGTCGCCTACCATCAGCCATTTGACGTGCAGGCCCTCGACCAGCACGCGTTCGATGAAATCCTGCGGCGACTGGGACGCGAAGTGTTCGTTGAAGTGTTCGACGATGACGCGGTCGATGCCGGCATGGGACAGGTCGCCCAGCTTGTCGCGCAGGTTGGCGATGCGGGCCGGGGCCTTGGACAGGTCGTTTGCGCGGCGGGCAAAATACTCGCGCGGATGCGGTTCGAAGGTCATCACGGCGGCTTCGATCCCCAGTTCGGCGGCAGCGCCGCGCACGTGCGCCAACAATGCCTGGTGGCCGCGGTGGACACCGTCAAAGTTGCCGATCGTGAGGGCGCATGGTGCACGCGCCCTGTCGTTGGGAAGTCCGCGAAATACCTTCATCAATGTTCCAAATGCGCAGCCGGCCGCTCCGGCGCGAAATACCTGATTATACGGTAACTCGCATGTTGCACAGCAACGATGCCCCAGAGTAGGGCGGGGACTCGCGAGAATGCCGGACACCGATGTGGTGCCGCAATAAAAAACGCCGCCTGCGAACAGGCGGCGTTTGACGTTTCGATGAAGTTCGAAGCGTCGTCTTAGCCCGAGATCGGGCGATTGATCGCCATGATCCAGTAGCGAGCCAGGTCGGCGGTGCCGTCCTTGCCCGAGACGCCCTTCAGCGTGCTGATGGCCTGCTGCTTCTTGCCGGCCGCGGCGTAGGCTTCGCCCAGGCGCAGCTTGGCTTCTTCAGCGTACTTCAGGCCGCCAGCCTTGACGGCCGATTCCATCATCTTCAGACCCTTGTCGGCCTGGCCAGCCTGCACCAGCGCGTAGCCCAGGCCCACCAGCGCGTCGTTGTCCTTGGCAGCCGTGTATTCGGCTTCGAGGGCGGCGACGGCCTTGTTCTGCTCGGCCATGTTCTTGTCGGCCAGGTCCTTCAGACGCTTGTGGCGTTCGGCATCGGCGCCGGTACCCAGTGCGCCGGCCTTGTAGCCCTTGTCGATGACCTTCAGCGCTTCGGCCGGGGCTTTCGCCTGCAGCACCAGCTGGGCCATTTCCATGAACTCGCTCGGCTTCTTCATCAGGTTGTTGGCGAGCTTGAGGCGGTACACGTCCACCATCAGGCGGCCGGAGAAGCCAGGCTTGCCCTGCACGCGGTTCAGCAGGTCGTTCCAGTACTGTGCCTTCGGATAGCTGGCGGCCAGCTTCTCGATGGTGTCGACATAGCCCGACTTGTCGTTCTTCTTCAGCTGGATGTTCGCCAGCATGCCGAGTTCGTCTTCGGACAGGCGGCCGTTCTTTTCGGCGACGCGCAGTTCCTGCTCGAGCGCGGCGACATTGCCCTGCTTGTAGTAGTTCTGCAGCAGGTAGGCGCGCAGCTTCGGATCGTTACCCTTTTGCAGCAGCTTCTTGATGGTCTCGTTTGCCTTGTTCAGGTCGCCTGCGCGCATGTAGATGCCGACCAGGCCTTCCGAGAACTGCGAACGCTCGCCGGCGCTCAGCTTGCCCGAATCGAGCAGGGCTTCAAAGGATTTGGCAGCGGTGCCCCAATCGCCGGCCGAGGAGGCCGCCGAGGCGCGCACGCGCTCGATCAGGAAGCGCTCGTCGTCGGTTTTCGCAGCTTTGTCCGCGTCGCGCAGGGCGGCCAGTGCGCCCTTGGCGTTACCCGATTTCATCAGCGTCTGCGCTTGTTGCAGCGGCTTGCCGACTTCCGGACGCAGGGAGACCGCGGCGTGCACAGGTGCCAGGCCGATGACCGGCAGGGCGGCGGTGAAGCCGAGGGCGGCCAGTGCCAGGCCAAGGTGTGCGAGACGGAATTTAATCATCTGAAAACATCCTTCTTCAAAATGGACACGGCAGGGAAACCCTGCCGTGTTGGTCATACATGGATCGATTACTGGAACTGCTCGTTACCGACCATGCCGATCTTGGTGACACCGAGACGCTGGGCGGTTGCCATGACACCGGCGACCACCTTGTACTCGACCAGCTTGTTCGGACGCAGGTGCACTTCCGGCTGGTCAGGCATTGCTGCCACAGCATTCATCTTGGCTTCCAGGCTCGCACGATCCGGGACAACCTGGCCATCCCACAGGATGGTGCCGTCGAAGTCCACGTCAATCGTCACGACCACCGGCTGGGTGGTCTGCGGCGGCGGGGTGCCGACCGGCATGTTCAGATTGACCGAGTGGTCTTGCTTCGGAATCGTGATAATCATCATGATGATGAGAACGAGCAGGACGTCGATCAACGGCGTCATGTTCATTTCCATCATCGGTTCTGGATCAGCTCCTTTAGCGGAGCCTGAACCTACGTTCATGCCCATGGTGTTTCCTTTTCAAATGTTGGGGTCACGGACGCGATATCAAGGTCTTCCGTAGAAAACCCCGATATCGCGGACAGGACGTTAGCCCTTGTCAGGCGGTTCGATGATGAAACCGACCTTCTGAATCCCAGCACGCTGAGCCGTGTAGATCACGCGGCCGACAGCTTCGTAACGCGACGCTTGGTCACCACGAACCTTTACGGCCGGCTGCGGCTGCTTCACCGACTGCTCCGCGAGGAACTTGAACAGCTCGTCCGTGTTCGCGATGCGCGTCTGGTTGTAGTACATCTCGCCATCTTTGTTGATGGTGATGTTGACGTCTTCCGGCTTGGACTTGGTGACCTGGTTCGTTTCTGCAGGCAGGTTCACTTTCTGCAGATTCAGAACCACCGGGCTGGTGATCAGGAAGATGATCAGAAGAACCAACATGATGTCGACTAGCGGCGTCGTGTTGATCTCTGACATCACGGCATCTTCATCTCCGGAATCGGAGCCGACACTCATCGACATGATTAACCAGCCTTCTTGGCACCAGCAGCTGCGTTCGAGGTCGACATGGCACCCGAGATCAGGACCGAGTGAACGTCAGCCGAGAACGAACGGATGTCTTCCATGACCGACTTGTTACGACGAACCAGCCAGTTGTAACCCAGAACCGCCGGGACTGCCACGAACAGACCGAATGCGGTCATGATCAGTGCTTCACCCACCGGGCCTGCCACTTTGTCGATCGATGCGTTACCCGACATACCGATGGCGGTCAGCGCGTTGTAGATGCCCCAGACGGTACCGAACAGGCCGATGAACGGCGAGGTCGAACCGACGGTTGCCAGGAACGACAGGCCATCTTGCAGACGCGACTGGACGCGGTCCACGGCGCGCTGGATCTGCATGGTCACCCAGGTCGACAGGTCGATCTGCTCGAGCAGGGCGCCGTCGTGGTGCTGGGTTGCCTTGGTGCCGGTTTCAGCGATGAAGCGGAACGGCGAGCCTTCTTTCAGCTGAGCCGAGCCAGCGGCGATCGACGGTGCTTTCCAGAACTTGGCCGAAGCTTCCTTCGACTGGCGCATGATCTTCTGCTGGTCGATCAGCTTGGTGATGATGATGTACCACGAACCCATCGACATCAGCGACAGGATGATGATGGTGCCTTTGTTGACGAAGTCGCCTTCTTCCCACATGGCTGCGAAGCCGTACGGGTTCTTGACTTCTTCGGTCGCGCCAGCGGCCGGAGCGGCAGCGTCGCCAGCCGGAGCGGCGGCTGCGTCGGCAGCCGGTGCAGCAGCTGCGTCGGCAGCCGGTGCTGCAGCCGCGTCAGCCGCCGGAGCAGCAGCGCCTGCGGCAGGTGCGTCAGCGAAGGCCGGTGCGGAGACCAGGGCCGATGCTGCCGATACCGAGAACAGGACAGCCGCCAGCATAGCGGACAAACGGGTATTCTTAAACATGCTTCCTCCAAAAATATAAAATAGACAGTTCGCTGAACTTAGTAACAACGAAAATCATAGTGTTGAGACGGTGTTCTGTCTCGGTTTATTCCAGCGTCCAGACGTACTGCACCGCTGTCCAACCTTCTTTCGGCTGACCATCGACGATGGCCGGCTTGAATCGGCATTTGCTCAGAGCCGCCTGTGCTGCGCGGTCCAGATCACGGAAGCCACTCGACTTCTGCAGCTTGGATTCCTTCACGCCGCCATCGGCGCCGATCAGGAACTGCAGGGTGGTGGTGCCGGTTTCTTCGTTACGCTGCGACGAACGCGGATATTCCGGACGCGAGCAGGTATTGAAGTCGACCACTGCCTGGGTGACGCTTGGACCGCGCGGTGCTGCCGGCGGGGCCGGCGGCGCCGGAGGAGCCGGAGGAGCCAGCGAGGTGGTCGGCGGCGGCGTATTGGTTGCAGTGGTGATCGCGTTCTGCGGCGGCGGCGGCGTCTGCACCTGCACTTCGACCGGCGGGATGAACGGCGGTGGCGGAGCCTTCATCTCTGGCGGTGGTGGCGGCGGCGGCGTTTCCGGCGGTGGCGGCGGCTTCACCTCTTCGATCAGTTTCGTTTCCACAGCCTCGGCCACCTTGCTCACGATGCGGGTACCCAGGCCATTGATGACGGCCCAAGCAACCAGAACGTGCAACAGGATAACAATGGCGAGGCCGGTGAAATTCCTACCCGGTTGCTTATCATGCGTAAAATTCATGCCATCTTTCTCCAATACCAACTCTTTTTTGTTGCCACTAAACCCACTAAACACGACAAAAACCTAGGGCCGCATCCGGGACATCAAAGAATTATACCTACGAATTCTTTTTTGAGGAGACATTTTTACACCGCCAAAAGGGGTCTAAACTGCCTCTAAAAACGCCCAAACGAGCTCATCTATACAAGCTTGGCACCGGGGTGTGCGTGGTCCAGAAAGCAGGGGTGATTTGTAATTTTGTGTAGTGCGTGTCCTCCATCTGTGGATCATCAGGCATGGATGTCGGTTTTGCCAAATATTTCATGCCAAAACAGCTAAATGGCAAATTTCATATACCAGTTTGTGGATCTTTTTACAAACTATAGCCAGTTTCTCGGAAGCCCCGCGTCCTGTTGAGCAGCGCATCGCAACCCGTTTTCCCTCTCCAGCCCATAGCTGAAACTCATGGGAGAAACGCGTCTTGATATGCTTCAGTTGTGCTTCTGTCAACCGAACGCGAGATATCTGCTTCTCATGCATGGCAAAACTACACGGAAATGAGCGATTTGAACAGTGCGTTCGCGCACCGACGCGCAAAAAAATTACGTGGCACTGGTCATTTAAATGGGGGAGGGGTGGCAAAACATGCGGCTAGGCATGGAAGCTAGTGCTGCGGACGGTAGGTAAGTGCGGTGCGCAACTGCATGTGGACATATGCCACGGCCGAGTAGCGGCCTGCCAGTGTAGCGCGGTCGTAGAAAAAAAGGAACTCCGCACGCGACGCGTGAGGGAGACCGGTCGGCTAGTGGCCGGGCAGACAGCCTGGCGGGTGGCCGGGCGGGCGCCGCTCGGCCTGGGGAATGCGCCCGGCCCGGTTCAGCGGCCGCGTTTCTCGCGCCTGCACTCCAGGAAGCTGACCACGTGGCCGCTCGGGTCCACGGTTTCGAGGCGCACGTCGAAGCCCCAGAGGCGGGCGACGTGCTTCAGCACTTCCTGGGCCTGCTGGTTCAGCGGGCGGCGGTTGAACTGGGTATGACGCAGGGTCAGGGCGCGGTCGTCCCGGGTATTGACCTGCCAGACCTGGATGTTCGGTTCGCGGCTGCCGATGTTGTACTGGTCGGCCAGCTTGTGGCGCACGTAGCGGTAGCCCTGCTCGTCATGGATCGCCGAGATCGTCAGCTTGTCGCTGCGGTCGTCGTCGAGCACGGCGAAGAAGTGGAACTCGCGGATCAGCTTGGGCGAGAGGTACTGGGCGATGAAGCTCTCGTCCTTGAAATTGCGCATTGCAAAGTCCAGGGTCTTGAGCCAGTCGCTGCCGGCGATGTCCGGGAACCATTGGCGGTCTTCATCGGTCGGGTCTTCGCAAATGCGCCGAATGTCGGTCATCATCGCGAAACCGAGCGCGTACGGATTGATACCGCTGTAATACGGACTGGTCGCCGGCGGCTGGTAGACGACATTCGTATGGCTCTGCAGGAACTCCAGCATGAAGCCATCGCCGACGATGCCTTCTTTATAGAGGTCTTGCAGGATGGTGTAATGCCAGAAGGTGGCCCAGCCTTCGTTCATCACCTGGGTCTGGCGCTGCGGATAGAAATACTGCGAGATCTTGCGGGTGATTCGGACCAGCTCGCGCTGCCAGGGTTCCAGCAGCGGCGCATACTTTTCAATAAAGTAGAGCAGGTTTTCTTCCGGCTCGGGCGGAAAGCGCATCGGCGCCGCACTGGCGACCTGTTCCTCGCGTAGCGGCAGCGTGCGCCAGATTTCGTTCACCTGCGACTGGGCGTATTCCTCACGTTCCTTCTGGCGCGCGGTCTCTTGCGCCACCGACAGCTTGGCCGGGCGCTTGTAGCGGTCCACGCCATAGTTTTGCAGCGCATGGCAGGAATCGAGCAGTTCTTCCACCGCATCGATGCCGTAACGCTGTTCGCACTCGGCAATATAGTTCTTCGCAAACACCATGTAGTCGACGATGGCGTCGGCATCGGTCCAGGTGCGGAACAGATAGTTGCCCTTGAAGAAGGAATTGTGCCCGTAGGCAGCATGGGCGATCACCAGCGCCTGCATCGTCAGGCTGTTTTCCTCCATCAGGTAGGCGATGCAGGGATTCGAGTTGATGACGATCTCGTAGGCCAGGCCCATCTGGCCGCGCTTGTAGCTCTTCTCGGTGCTCAGGAAGTGCTTGCCGAAAGACCAGTGGTTGTACGACACCGGCATGCCGACGGACGTGTAGGCGTCCATCATCTGTTCGGCGGTGATGATCTCGAGCTGGTTGGGGTAGGTGTCCAGGCCGTAGCGCTTGGCCACCCGCTTGATTTCCTCGTGCGCCTGTTCGATCAGGTCGAAGGTCCATTCCGACTGGTCAGGCAGGGCGCGCGGGTTGTTCGGGTCTCTTGGCATGGCGGGCCTCCGTTGTTGGTCACCGGGGCTGTTTCTTGAACAGCTCGCGGAAGACCGGGTAGATGTCGGCCGGGGTGACGATCTTCTGCATCGCGAAGTTCTTGTGGTTGTCGGCCACCTCGCAATACTGTTCCCACAGGTTCTGCGGCGGGCCGTCGGTGATCTCGACGTAGGTGTAGTACTGGACCCGCGGCATGATCGCGTTGGTCAGGATCTGCCTGCACAGCACCGAGTCGTTGTCCCAGTTGTCGCCGTCCGAGGCCTGGGCCACGTAGGCGTTCCAGTCGGCGCTGCCGTAGCGTTCGGTGAGCACCTTCTGCAGCAGGTGCAGGGCCGAGGACACGACGGTGCCGCCCGATTCGCGCGAGTGGAAGAACTCGTTCTCGTCGACCTCGGCCGCGGCCGTGTGGTGGCGGATGAAGACGACTTCGATCTTTTCGTAGACGCGCTTGAGGAAGAGGTAGAGCAGGATGAAGAAGCGCTTGGCGGTGTCCTTGCGCGTTTCGTCCATCGAGCCCGACACGTCCATGATGCAGAACATCACGGCCGAGGTGCTCGGCTTGGGCACCTTGATCCGGTTCGAATAGCGCAGGTCGAAGGGGTCGATGAAGGGAATCGCGTTCAGGCGGATGTGCAGGTGGTGGATCTTGTCCTTGAGTTCGATCACTTGCTCATCATCGGAAGGCGCGCCTTCGTCGAACAGGGCTTGCAGCGCTTCCTCGGCTTCTTTCAGCTGGCGCTTGGCGGGGCCGCCGACCGCGATGCGGCGTCCCAGTGCACCGCGCAGCGAACGCAGCACGTGGATATTGGAGGGCGTGCCGGACACGTTGTAGCCGGCGCGCTGGTTCTTGAATTCGATGGTCTGCGTGAGCTGCGTCTTGATCATGTTCGGCAGCTCAAGATCCTCGAAGAAATAATTCATGAATTCTTCGCGCGACAGCTCGAAGATGAAATCGTCCTCGACGGTCTGGTCACTGTTGCCGGCGCGCCCGCGTCCCGAGCCGCCACCGCCGCTGCGCGGACGGTTGAACTGGTCGCCTTTCTGGTATTCGGTATTGCCCGGGTTGACGGTTTCCCAGACGCCTCCGTGGGCGTGGCCAAAGTGGGGTTCGTTCACGTCCTTGACGGGGATCGTGACTTTTTCGCCGTTCTCGATATCGGTGATCGAGCGGCCTTTGATCGCGCGGCCGACCGCATCCTTGATCTGCGCCTTGTAACGGCGCAGGAAGCGTTCGCGGTTGACCGCGGACTTGTTCTTGCCCTGCAAGCGACGGTCAATAAGGTAAGTCAAACTAACCTCCTGTGGTGGCACGAAGTGCCGCCAGTACTTTGCGGGTGGGCTGGCGGCATCTCGATGCATCCATCTTAATACGCAGCGCAATTACGCGTACGGCGCACGCCTCATTTCGCGGCGCGGTGCCCTTGTCAGGAGGACTTCCTCACGCGCAGGTACCATTCGCACAGCAGCCGCACCTGTTTCGGCGTATACCCTTTCTCGACCATGCGGGCCACGAAGTCGGCATGCTTGTTAGCATCCTCGGCGCTCGCTTTCGCATTGAAGGAAATGACAGGCAGGAGTTCTTCGGTGTTCGAGAACATCTTCTTCTCGATCACGCTACGGAATTTCTCGTAGCTGGTCCAGGCCGGATTCTTGCCGGCGTTGGTGGCCCGCGCACGCAGGCTGAAGTTGACGATCTCGTTGCGGAAATCCTTCGGATTCGAAATGCCGGCCGGCTTCTCGATCTTCTCGAGTTCGGCGTTGAGCGATTCGCGGTCGAAGCTCTCGCCGGTGTCCGGGTCGCGGAATTCCTGGTCCTGGATCCAGAAGTCGGCGAAGGTCACGTAACGGTCGAAAATGTTCTGGCCGTATTCCGAATAGCTTTCCAGGTAAGCGGTCTGGATTTCCTTGCCGATGAAATCGACGTAGCGCTGCGCCAGGTGTTCCTTGATATAGGACATGTAGCGCTGCTCGGTCTCCGGTGGGAACTGCTCGCGTTCGATCTGCTGCTCGAGCACGTAGAGCAGGTGCACCGGATTGGCCGCCACTTCGGTATTGTCGAAGTTGAAGACCTTGGACAGGATCTTGAAGGCGAAGCGGGTCGACAGGCCATTCATGCCTTCGTCCACGCCCGCGTAGTCGACGTATTCGTGCATCGACTTGGCCTTGGGATCAGTGTCCTTCAGGTTCTCGCCGTCGTACACCAGCATCTTGGAATAGACGCTCGAGTTCTCCGGATCCTTCAGGCGCGACAGAATCGCGAACTGCGCCATCATGCGCAGCGTGCCGGGCGCGCAGGGCGCCTTGTCGAGCGAGGAGTTGTGGAGCAGCTTGTCGTAGATCTTGATCTCGTCGGACACGCGCAGGCAGTAAGGCACCTTGACGATGTAGATACGGTCGAGGAATGCCTCGTTGTTGCGGTTGTTGCGGAAGGTCTTCCACTCGGATTCGTTCGAGTGCGCCAGCACGATGCCTTCGAAAGGAATCGCGCCGAAGCCCTCGGTACCCTTGTAGTTGCCTTCCTGCGTGGCCGTCAGCAGCGGGTGCAGCACCTTGATCGGCGCCTTGAACATCTCGACGAATTCCATCAGGCCCTGGTTGGCCAGGCACAGGCCGCCGGAGTAGCTGTAGGCGTCCGGATCGTCCTGGGCGTAATCCTCGAGCTTGCGGATGTCGACCTTGCCGACCAGCGAGGAAATGTCCTGGTTGTTTTCGTCGCCCGGCTCGGTCTTGGCGATCGCCACCTGTTTCAGGATCGACGGGTAGCGCTTGACCACGCGAAACTTGTTGATGTCGCCGCCGAACTCGTGCAGGCGCTTCACGGCCCAGGGGCTCGGGATGGTGCGCAGGTAGCGGCGCGGGATGCCGTAGTCTTCTTCCAGGATGGTGCCGTCTTCTTCTTCGTTGAACAGGCCGAGCGGCGATTCGTTCACCGGCGAGCCCTTGATGGCATAGAAGGGGACCTGCTCCATCAGGTGTTTCAGCTTTTCCGCGATCGAAGACTTGCCGCCGCCGACCGGGCCCAGCAGGTAGAGGATCTGCTTGCGTTCTTCCAGCCCCTGGGCCGCATGGCGGAAGTAGGAGACGACCTGTTCGATCACTTCTTCCATGCCGTAGAACTCGCGGAAGGCTGGATAGATCTTGATCACTTTATTGGCGAAGATGCGCGACAGGCGCGGGTCGAGTCGGGTATCGACCAGGGTGGGTTCGCCGATGGCCGCCAGCATGCGCTCCGGCGCGCTGGCATAGGTCAGTGGGTCTTTCTTGCACAGTTGAAGGAACTCCGTCATGGAGTATTCCTCTTCCCGGGTACGCTCATAACGGGCGGTGTAGTTGTCAAAGATGCTCATTTCGAATGTCCTTTAATGTGCGAACAACGATCACGTCATGGCAGCCGACTGTGCAGGGCTGCCTCAGGCCCCGGTCTCTTTTATGGCGTACTCCTTGTGGGTCGCCGCATGCGGAACCGGGTTGGCCGGCGCCGGAAATGCTGGCGATTTTCTTGTTGTGGTCCCGGTGAGGTCCTGATCGGCCCTGCCGGTCTCCCGTTGCTTGGAGAGCGTCTTTTTTGCGTTTGTGAAATTTATTATGTGCCTATTAGTTCCCGAAGTCAAAGCAGTGTCGTGCGTGCAGGTAATGCATATGCAAGTGCTTGAATCGAATAAGAAAAACGCGATTTCGAGCGGCTTCCGCGGCCCCTTCGAAACGTGTTCCGGAACAGCCTTTGACGTGGTGTTGAAGCGGTCGATTCGGGCCGCTTCAGGCTGCCTGAATATCAACAGGTGTGATCCGATAGTGCACGATATGCTCAAGCTGTGGCGCACGCGTACTGTCAATACCGCCTGGCCTGAATCGGACCATTTCGCCTATGGCGCAAGGCCTTGGCGGGCATGCGTTACACTTGTCGGCCATGTCCCATCGACCCTTGTCCAGCGCCGGAGAACATCATGCTGAATGACCAGCTGCGCAGCATCTTGCAGAACATGCCGAAGGCAGAATTGCACATCCATATCGAAGGTTCGCTGGAGCCCGAGCTGATCTTTGCGTTGGCACAACGAAACAGCGTATCGCTGCCCTATCCCTCGGTGGAGGCGTTGCGCGAGGCCTACGCTTTTAGCGACCTGCAATCCTTCCTCGACATCTATTACGCAGGCGCCAGCGTGCTGCTCACCGAGCAGGATTTCTACGATATGACGGCGGCCTACCTGGCGCGTGCCCATGCCGACAATGTGCGGCATGCCGAGATCTTTTTCGACCCACAGACCCATACCGCGCGCGGCGTGCCCTTCGAGACCGTCATCAATGGCATCTGGCGCGCCTGCCAGGAAGGCCCGATCAGCGCCACCCTGATCATGTGCTTCCTGCGCCACCTGTCCGAAGAAGAAGCGCTGGCCACGCTGGACGAGTCGCTGCCTTACCGCGACAAGTTCATCGGCGTGGGCCTGGACTCGTCCGAGGTCGGCCACCCGCCGGAAAAATTCGCGCGCGTGTTCGAGCGTGCCCGCCAGCTCGGCCTGCGCCTGGTGGCGCACGCGGGCGAGGAGGGCCCGCCTGCCTACATCGAAAGCGCGCTCGACGTGCTCAAGGTCGAGCGCATCGACCATGGCGTGCGCAGCCTGGAGAGCCCGGAGCTGGTGCAGCGCCTGGCGCGCGAAGGCATGGCGCTGACCGTGTGCCCGCTGTCGAACATCAAGCTGCGCGTCTTCGACGTGATGGGCAGCCACAACCTGCGCGAGCTGTTAGATGCGGGCCTGGCCGCCACGGTGAATTCGGACGATCCGGCCTACTTCGGCGGCTACATGAACGACAACTTCATCGCCGCCTTCGAGGCGCTGCCGCTCGACGCCGGCCACGCACGCCAGCTGGCCCGCAACAGCTTCGCCGCCTCCTTCCTCGACCCGGAGCGCAAGCGCGCATGCCTGGCCGAGGTGGATGAATTCTTCGCCAACGCCGCCACGTTAGGGACCCCATGCTGATCCAATCCTTCCGCATGACCGCGCGCGACTGGCGTGCCGGCGAATTGCGCTTCCTGCTGGTGGCCCTGATCGTGGCCGTGTCCGCGCTGTCCTCGGTGGGCTTCTTCATCGACCGCATGCGTGCGGGACTGAACCGCGACGCCCACCAGCTGCTGGGCGCCGACCTGCTGCTGAACGCCGACGATCCGATCCAGCAGCGCTGGCGAGACGAGGCCACGCGCCGCGGCCTGCTCATCGCCGAAACGGCGACTTTCCAGAGCATGGCCCAGGCGGGCGAGGGCGAGAACTCGAGCGCCCAGCTGGCGGCGGTGAAGGCGGTCACTCCCGGCTATCCGCTGCGCGGCCAGCTCACCGTCAGCAATGATCCCGAACAGGCCAGCCGCGCGCTCGGCCAGAAGACCACGGCCATCCCCGCGCCCGGCACCGTGTGGGTCGACGCCAACCTGCTGCCGGCCCTGCGCACCAAGGTGGGCGGCACCATCCAGCTGGGCGACAAGCAGTTCCGCATCGCGCAGCTGATCGCCACCGAACCGGACAAGGGCGCCTCGTTTGCCAACTTCGCGCCGCGCGTGATGCTGGCGATGGAAGACCTGCCGGCCACGCGCCTGGTGGATGCGTTCTCGCGCGTCAGCTACCGCCTGCAGGTGGCGTCCAAGTCAAGGAACGACACCGCCGGCGTGGCCGCCTACGAGAAGTGGCTGCGCGCCGACATCGCCGCGCGCAACGTGCGCGGGGTGCGCATCGAGACGCTCGAGAACGGCCGCCCCGAGATGCGCGCCACCCTGGACCGCGCCGACAGCTTCCTGTCGCTGGTCGGCCTGCTGTCGGCGATGCTGGCGGCAGTCGCGGTCGCCATGGCGGCGCGCCGCTTCATGCAGCGCCACCTGGACGCCTGCGCGATGCTGCGCTGCCTCGGCATGACCCAGAACCAGGTCGGCGCCCTGTACCTGATCGAGTTCGCCATCGTCGGCCTGGCCGGCAGCGTGCTGGGCGTCGCGGTGGGCTTCGGCGCCCACTTCGTCCTGCTCGAGATGATCGGCACGCTGCTGCCGCCGGACCTGCCGCCGGTCTCGCTGCTGCCCGCCCTGCAGGGCATCGCCACCGGCATGCTGCTGCTGGTCGGCTTCGCGCTGCCGCCGGTGCTCCAGCTGCGCAACGTGCCGCACAACCGCGTGATCCGGCGCGAGGCCGCCGCGCCGCAGCCGCTGGCGCTGGCCACCTATGGCCTCGGCATCGGCGTGTTCCTGCTGCTCCTGCTGTGGCAGGCGGGCGATACGAAGCTGGCCATGATGACGGCCGGCGGCTTCCTCGGCGGCCTGGGCGTGTTCGCCCTGGTGGCCTGGCTCGGCCTGCGCCTGCTGCGCCGCCTGCGCGGCGCCTCCAGGAACCAGAGCTGGCGTTTCGCCATCACTTCGCTGCAGCGACGTCCCGGCGCCACCGTGGTGCAGGTGGTGTCGCTGTCGCTGGGCCTGATGGCGCTGCTGCTGCTCACCGTGGTGCGCGGCGACCTGATGGCTGCCTGGCGCACGGCGACGCCGCCGGACGCGCCGAACCGCTTCATCATCAACATCCAGCCGGAGCAGGCCAAGGGCGTCGAGCAGCAGCTGCGCGGCGCGGGCGTGCAGAACGTGATGCTGTACCCGATGATCCGCGGCCGCCTGACCGCCGTCAACGGCAAGCAGCTGACCCGCGACAGCTACCAGAACGGCGACGCGCGCCGCCTGGCCGAGCGCGAGTTCAACCTGTCGACGGTGCCCAATCTGCCGGAGACCAATGAGATCGTCGCGGGCAGCTGGTACAAGGACGCGCCGGGCGTGGCCGAAGCGTCGGTAGAGCAGGGGCTGGCCAAGACCCTGGGCCTGAAGCTGGGCGACGTCATGCGCTTCGACATGGGCGGCCTGCCGGTCGAAGCGAAGGTGACCAGCCTGCGCAAGCTGGAGTGGGGCTCGATGCGCGCCAACTTCTTCGTCATCATCAATCCGGCGGCGATGGCGAATGCGCCGACCAGCTACATGACGGCCTTCCACGTTCCCGGCAGTGGCGGGGAGTTGACCAACAAGCTCACGCGCGCTTATCCGAACCTGACCGTGATCGACGTCTCCGGCATTATCCGCCAGCTGCAGGAAGTGCTGGACCAGGTGGTGGTGGCGGTCGAGTTCCTGTTCATGTTCACGTTGGCCTCCGGCGTGCTGGTGCTGTACGCGGCCCTGATGGGATCGCAGTCGGAGCGCACGCGCGAAGCCGGCCTGCTGCGCGCGCTCGGCGCCACCCGCGGCCAGCTGGCGAGCGCGCAGCGGATCGAATTCGTACTGGTCGGCGGGCTGTCCGGCGTGCTGGCCGCCACCGGCGCGGCGGCGATGGGCTGGGTGCTGGCCGAGTACGTCTTCAAGTTCGCCTGGAAGTTCGAGCCGCAGGTGTGGCTGGCGGGCGTCGTGGTCGGCGCGCTGTGCGCACTGGTCGGCGGCTGGCTAGGCCTGCGCAGCGTGCTGCGCCAGCCGCCGCTGCAGACCCTGCGTGAGGCATGATGCGTTAAGCTGACAACAGTGCAGCGCCGGGGTGGCCACGAGCGGCCCCGGCAAGCTATGATGGCGGCATGTCTGAACCGAACACCCCCGAAGCACAAACCCTCTACGAGGTGATGGGCGGCGCCGAGCGCCTGCGCGAACTGGTCGACCGCTTCTACGACCTGATGCAGCTGGAGCCCGAGTTCGCCGGCATCCATGCCATGCACCCGCAACCTAACGACAGCTCGCGCGAAAAACTGTTCATGTTCCTGTCCGGCTGGACCGGCGGTCCCGATCTGTTCGTGGAACGCTACGGCCACCCGCGCCTGCGCGCGCGCCACCTCCCGTTCGCCATCGGCACGCAGGAGCGCGACCAGTGGCTGCGCGCCATGGCCTGGGCGATGGAAGACCTGGGCTACGACGAAGAACTGCGCATGCGAATGATGCAGTCCTTCTACCATACCGCCGACTGGATGCGGAACAAGGCTGACTGAGACGCATGAGCATCATTGAGATCCTGATCCTGGTCGCCGTGGCGATCGTCATCGTCCTGCAGTTCCTGCTGCTGGCGCGCGCCCGTCCCAACGGCGACGGCCGCCACATCGAACGCCTGGAGCGCGAGCTGCGGCTCGAGATGCAATCGACCGCGCAGGCCACGCGCCAGGAAGTGTCCGGCCACATGGGGCAGTACCACGCGGCCACCGTGCAGCAGCTGGACGGCATGCGCCAGCAGATGCAGCTGCATTCGGCCAGCGGGCGCGAGGAGCAGGCGCGCGCGCTGAAGCGCTTCGCCGACACCCTGCAGCTCACCCTGTCCAACCTGACCGAATCGAATGCCCAGCGCATGCTGGAAGTGCGCGGCACGCTGGAAACCAAGATCCGCGACCTGCAGCTCGATAACGCCAAGCGCCTGGAAGAGATGCGCCAGACCGTCGACGAGAAGCTGCACGCGACCCTGGAAACGCGCCTGACGGAGAGCTTCAAACAGGTCAGCGAGCGGCTGGAGAAGGTGCACCAGGGCCTGGGCGAGATGCAGCAGCTGGCGATCGGCGTGGGCGACCTGAAACGCGTGCTCACCAACGTCAAGACGCGCGGCACCTGGGGCGAAGTCCAGCTCGAGATGCTGCTCGAGCAGGTGCTGACCGTCGACCAGTACGCCAAGAACGTCGAGACCGTGGCCGGCACCGGCGCGCGCGTCGAATTCGCCATCAAGCTGCCGGGCGTGGTCGACGGCGGTGCGCCGCTGTGGCTGCCGATCGACGCCAAGTTCCCCAAGGAGCAGTACGAACGCCTGCTGGAAGCCTCGGAACTGGCCGACGCCGAGGGTGTGGCGCGCTACGGCGCCGAGCTGGAACGCGCGGTGCGGGGCGAAGCCAAGACCATCTGCGAAAAATACGTGTCGCCGCCGCAGACCACCGACTTCGCGATCCTGTTCCTGCCGACCGAAGGCCTGTATGCGGAAGTGATGCGCCGTCCCGGCCTGGCCGACGACCTGCAGCGTTCGCTGCGCGTGACCATCGCCGGCCCGTCCACGCTGACGGCGCTGCTCAACAGCCTGCAGATGGGCTTCCGCACGCTGGCGCTGGAAAAGCGCTCGTCCGAAGTGTGGCAGGTGCTGGGTGCGGTAAAGACCGAGTTCACCAAGTTCGGCGACGTGCTGGCCACCACCAAGGCGACGCTGGAGAAGGCCGCCAAGAACATCGAGAGCGCCGAGGTGCGCAGCCGCGCGATGGCGAAGAAGCTGAAGTCGGTGGAGGCGCTGCCGACCGAGGCGGCGCAGCTGATGCTGGGGCCGGACAGGCTGGACGCAGACGATTGACGTAGCGTGGGTGGGTTTCCCGCCCATGCGTTCAAATCACGGTACTGCAGCCTGCGCGGCTGCTCACGTCGCAACTATCACCGCGTGGGCGGCAAAGCCGCCCACCCTACATCAAACCCTCGAACACGAGCACATCGACCATGTCGCCCGCGGCGACATTCCCCTGCTCGTCGTGCAGCACCACCATGCAGTTCGCCTCCGACATCGAGCGCAGGATGCCCGAGCCCTGCGAGCCGGTGATGCGCACTTCCGGCTCGCCGTCCGCGCCTCGCGCCAGGATCCCGCGCTGGTACTCCGTGCGCCCCGGCTTCTTGCGGATCGCGCCGCTCGAGCGCGCGCGCAGCAGCGGCAGCGGCGCTTCCGCACCCATCATGCGCAGCAGCGCTTCGCGCGCGAAAAAGTAGAACGAAACCATCACCGCCACCGGATTGCCCGGCAGCCCGAACAGGAAGGCGCTGCGGCCGTTCGAATTGACGCGTCCGAAGGCGAGCGGACGCCCGGGACGCATGCCGATCTTCCAGAAGGTCACGTCGCCCAGCTTGGCCATGATCTGCTTGGTGTAGTCGGCGGCGCCGACCGACACCCCGCCCGAGGTGATGATGGCGTCCGCGTTCTCGCAGGCGCCGCGCAGGGCGTCTTCCAGCGCAGCAGGGTCGTCGCGCACGACGCCCATGTCGATGATGTCGCAGCCCAGGCGCTGCAGCATGCCGTAGATGGTGTAGCGGTTGCTGTCGTAGACGCAGCCTTCGCCCAGCGGCTCGCCGACCGAGCGCAGTTCGTCGCCGGTCGAGAAGAAGGCCACGCGCAGGCGCCGCTGCACCGCGACTTCCGGGATGCCGAGCGAGGCCAACATGCCGAGGTCGGGCGGGCGCACTACGCGGCCCGCCTGCAGGGCCGCGCTGCCGGCCTTCAGGTCTTCGCCGGCGAAGCGGCGGTTGTCGCCTGGCCGGATCACGCCGGCCGGAAGGGTGATAAGGTCGCCGTCCTGGGTGACGAACTCCTGCGGCACCACGCTGTCGCAGCCTTCCGGCATGACGCCGCCCGTCATGATGCGCACGCATTCGCCGCTGGCGGGGACTATGGGTGAGGCATTACCGGCAAAGGTGGTGCCGATCACCCGCAGCGTCACCGGCGCATCGCCCTGCAGGTCGGCGCCGCGCAGGGCAAAACCGTCCATGGCAGAGTTGTCGTGGGCCGGCACGTTGATCGGCGAGATGATGTCCGCCGCCAGCACGCGGCCGAGCGCAGCGCGCAGCGCGACCTTCTCAATGGCGCGCACGGGCTGCACGAACTCGCGGATGATGCGCTGGGCGTCGCGCACGGGCAAGGCTTCGGGATCGTAGCTGGAGAGGCAGCTGACCACCTGCGCCATGCTGGGTGGCCGCGTCAGGTCCAGGTCGTGCAGCTCGTCCAGGGTATTGATGTTGCGGAACGCGTCCGCGTCCTCGAACAGCACCTCGACCGTCTTCAAATCCTTGTACCAGCCGTCCATGCGGCGGCCGCCCTCGCGCAGGTATCGCGACAGCACCGGCAGCCGGCTCGCTTTCACCAGGCAGAACACCGGATGCGGCTGCGGGCGCATGCCAGCTTCCTGGGTGACGGCAAAGGCGAGGTCGGCGTCCTGTTCTTCGACCGCAGCCGACAGGCGCGCGGCCAGATCGAGCGGCAGGAAGGGCGAATCGCAGGGCACGGCCAGCAGCCAGGGCGTGGCGCAGTGGATCAAGCCGGCTTCCAGGCCGGCCAGCGGCCCTGCGAAGCCGGGCGTCTCGTCGGCCCACACCGGCGCGGCCAGCTCCAGCCAGCTTTCCAGGTTGCGGTTGGCGTTGACCATGACCGAGCCGACCTGCGGCAGCAGGCGCTCGATCGCGTGCTGCGCCATTGGTTTGCCGCGGAAAGGCTGCAGGCCCTTGTCGACGTTGCCCATGCGCGAGCCGCGCCCGCCCGCCAGGATCAATCCGGTGATGAGTGTCTTTTCCATGTTGTTCGAAGTATCAGCCGCCGATGTACGACATTTCGACTTTCTTGCCGCGCGCGAGCCCCGAGGTGTCGATGGTGCGGGTCTCGGAATAGCGGTCTGCGCGGCCGCGCCACAGTTGGGCGATGGCGCCCGAGATGTCCGCATCGCTGCGATCCGTGCGCAGCAGCGCGCGCAGGTCGTGGCCCTGGGTGGCGAACAGGCAGGTGTACAGCTTGCCCTCGGTCGACAGGCGCAGGCGGGTGCAGTCGTGGCAGAAGGCCTGGGTGACGCTGGAGATGACGCCGACTTCGCCACTGCCGTCCAGGTAGCGCCAGCGCGCGGCGGTCTCGCCCAGGTAATTGGCGCCGACCGGGGCCAGTGGTAGCTCGGCGCCGATGCGGCGGATCACCTCGGCGGACGGAATCACTTCATCCATGTTCCAGCCGTTCGACGCGCCAACGTCCATGTATTCGATGAAGCGCAGGATGAAGGGCGAGCCCTTGAAGTGGCGCGCCATCGGCAGGATCTGGTCCTCGTTGGTGCCGCGCTTGACCACCATGTTGACCTTGATCGGCCCCAGGCCGGCTTCATGCGCGGCGTCCAGGCCGTGCAGTACGTCGCTGACGGCAAAGTCGACGTCGTTCATGCGCCGGAATACGGCGTCGTCGAGGGCGTCGAGCGAGACCGTCACGCGGTCCAGGCCTGCGTCCTTGAGCGCACGCGCCTTGCGCGCCAGCAGCGAGCCATTGGTGGTGAGCGTCAGGTCGAGCGGGCGGCCGCTCGGCGTGCCCAGGGCGCGCAGCATGCCGACCAGGCGTTCGAGATTCTTGCGCAGCAGCGGCTCGCCGCCGGTCAGGCGGATCTTCTCGACCCCGTGCGCGATGAACAGGCGCGCCACGCGCGTGATTTCCTCGAACGAAAGCAGGTCGCTGTGCGGCAGGTAGGCGTAGTCCTTGTCGAACACCTCTTTCGGCATGCAGTAGACGCAGCGGAAATTGCAGCGGTCGGTCACCGAGATGCGCAGGTCGTGCAGCGGCCGGCCGAGGGCATCCGACAGGAGGCCAGTCGGGGCTTCCGGCGCACTCGGCACAGCCAGCGCGGGCGAGCGCAGGTCGTTCAGCAGGATGATTTTTTCAGGCATGCCAATACGATAGCACGACGCCCACCAGCGCACAGGCGGCGATCAGCTTGATGGGTCCCACCTTGTAGCGCAGCAGGGCGACGCTGGCGGCAGCCCCGATCGCGATCGCCGCCGGCTGGACCCGGCCGCCGGCGAAAAACACGTGCTGGCCGAAGAACACGGCCAGGCTGGCGATCACGCCCACCACCGCGGCCGATATCGCGGTGAGCGGCGCGGTGAGGCGCACGTTGCCGCGCCCGGACTCGACCAGCGGACCGCCGGCCAGGATGAAGACGAACGAGGGCAGGAAGGTGAACAGCGACGCCACCAGCGCGCCGGCGATGCCGGCAAACGGCAGCGCGGCCGGGCCGAACAGGGCATGGGTCCAGCCGCCGACGAAGCCGACGAAGGCGACGATCATGATCAAGGGTCCGGGCGTGGTCTCGCCCAGCGCCAAACCGTCGATCATCTGGGTGGCGCTGAGCCAGCCGTATTTCTCGACCGCGCCCTGCACCACGTAGGGCAGCACCGCATAGGCGCCGCCGAAGGTCATCAGCGCCGCCTTGGTGAAGAACCAGCCCATGCGGGTGAGCGTGCCGTCCACGCCGTACACAAGGGCCAGCAGGAGCCAGGCGCCAAGGGCCAGGCCGATGCCGACTGCACAGGCTTTCACCAGGCCGCGCAGCGAGAAGCGGGCGTGCGCCGGCGTCGGCGTGTCGTCGTCGATCAGGGCCGGACCGTAGTGCTTGCGGTCGGCCGGGTGGCCGCCGCCGGGGCCGAAGCGCTGAGGCGACACGCGTCCGCCCACGAGGCCGGCCAGTGCGGCCGCCAGCACGATGAGCGGGAAGGGGACCTCGAACAGGGCGATGGCGATGAAGGCCAGCACGGCGATCGCCGCCAGTGCACCATTGCGCAGCGTGCGCGAACCGATGCGCCAGGCAGCCGCGATGACGATCGCGACCACGGCCGGCTTGATGCCCGCCATGATCCCGGCAATGACCGGCAAGTGGCCCCAGGCCAGGTAGATCCAGGACAGGCCGATCAGGAGTAGCAGCGAAGGCAGGATGAACAGCAGCCCGGCCACGATGCCGCCCCATGTCCGGTGCAGCAGCCAGCCGATGTAGACGGCCAGCTGGGTCGCCTCGGGGCCGGGCAGCAGCATGCAGTAGTTCAGCGCGTGCAGGAAGCGCTGCTCGGAAATCCAGCGGCGGCGCTCGACCAGCTCGCTGTGCATCAGTGCGATCTGGCCGGCCGGGCCGCCGAAGCTGATGAAGCCCAGCTTGAGCCAGTAGAGCAGGGCTTCGCGGAAGCTGACGGGTGTGGGAGCGTGCATGGGCTTAATGCTAACCCATCAATACAAAAGGGGAGGCCGAAGCCTCCCCCTTTTTTACGTGGCGGTCAGCGGATTACTGACGGGTGTCCACCTGGACCAGCGGCTCGTCCACCGGCGCCTCTACCTTCTTGCGGGCACGGCCGACGCGCTGAGGCGTGTTGGCCTGGGCCGCGGCTTCCTGGGCGGCGCGCAGCTTTTCCGGGTCGGTCGACGCGAGCTGCAGGCCGGCGGCGGACAGGACTTCGTTCAGGTCCGCGGGAGCCGGGGTGGCGACCGGGGCTGGAGCAGCAGCAACCGGGGCCGGAGCAGCAGCAACCGGGGCAGGTGCAGGTGCGACCGGAGCGACCGGAGCGACCGGAGCGGCCGGAGCGGCGGGCGCTTCGGCGACCGGCGCCGGTGCGGCTTCCACTGCCGGCGCCTGGGCGACGGCCATCGATGCTGCAGTCGGGAACAGCCACGGACCCGGATCGGCTGCGACGGTCGGAGCTGGAGCAGGTGCTGCAGCAACCGGCGCCGGCGCCGGTGCAGCCGCAGCGGCTGCCGCAGCAGCGGCCTTGGCGGCAGCGCGGGCAGCGGCGTCGGCTTCGGCCTTCGCTTTGGCAGCCATCGATGCCGAGGTCGGGAACGGCCACGGACCCGCCTCAAGCTGGGCAGCCTTCTTCGGCGACCTGGCTTCGGCAGCTACCTTGGCGGCTTCCTCGTCGGCCACCGGGGTGAATGCCGGTGCGCCGTCGACGCCTTCGCCCGACTCGACGCCATCCAGCCCGTCACGGTCGCGGCGGTTGCGGTTGCGGCCACCGCGGCGGCGGCGGCGGCGCGGCTCGTCGCCGCCTTCGCTTTCCAGTTCCTCGCCATCCGGACCGGTTGCCGCGACTTTCACCGCGTGGTCCAGCACGTCGCCGTGCGGGGTGGTGGTCGACAGTTCGCTTTCGTCGCTCGGCGCCGGGACGGCCTGGAGCCTCAGCTCTTCAGCCTTGGCTTCGGTCTGCTGGGCAGCGCGTTCGCCACGCGGCTGGCGCGGTGCGCGTTCCTTGCGTTCGCCCGGTTCGCGTTCGGCACGTGCCGGTGCGCCTTCGACCTGCTCGCGCGGCGCACGTGGCTCACGCGGCTCGCGCGGTTCACGCTTCTCGCGCGGCGGACGGGCCGGCTTGCCTTCGGCTTCCACCGGCTTGGCGCTGTCGTCGAGCTTTGCAGTCTCGTCGCGCTCGCGGCCGCCCTTGGCGCCGCGGCCGTTGCGGGTGCGCTGGCCGTTGCGGCCACCGCGCTCGCCGCGCTCGGCTGCTGCAGGCGACGCAGGCTTCTCGGCCACCACTGGTGCGGGTACCGGCGCCGGTGCAACCGGTGCGCCCATGAAGAAGTTCTTGATGCGGGCGAAGAAGCCCAGTTCGCTCGGGGCCGGTGCGGCTGGCGTCGGCGTCGGGGCAGGCGCTGCCGCCTTGACCGGTTTGGCCGCTTCGCTGCGGTCCACCATCGGCGCCGGCTGGGCCGGGGTGATGGTCTTGACCACGGCTTCCTGGCGCGGCTTGGCTTCTTCCTTCTGGCGCTTGGAGAAGCTCATGTCGGTCTCGGCCGATTCCGCCATGGTGTAGCTGGCGGCCACGTCTTCCAGGCGCGGATCGTCGTGCTTGATGCGCTCGAGCTTGTAGTGCGGGGTGTCCAGATGCTTGTTCGGGATCAGGATCACGGTGATGCGGTGGCGGTTCTCGATCTTGAGCACTTCGCCGCGCTTTTCGTTCAGCAGGAACGCGGCGACGTCGACCGGCACCTGCACGTGGATCGCGGCCGAATTCTCTTTCATGGCCTCTTCCTGGATGATGCGCAGGACTTGCAGGGCCGAGGATTCGGTATCGCGGATGTGGCCGGTGCCCGAGCAGCGCGGGCAGGTCACGTGCGAGCCTTCCGACAGCGACGGACGCAGGCGCTGGCGCGACAGTTCCATCAGGCCGAAGCGCGAGATCTTGCCCATCTGGACGCGTGCACGGTCATGGTGCAGGGCGTCCTTCAGGCGCTGTTCCACTTCGCGCTGGTTCTTGGCCACTTCCATGTCGATGAAGTCGATCACGATCAGGCCGCCCAGGTCGCGCAGGCGCAGCTGGCGGGCGACTTCGTCGGCCGCTTCGCAGTTGGTGTTGAAGGCGGTGGTCTCGATGTCCGAGCCGCGCGTGGCGCGCGCCGAGTTGACGTCGATGGAGACCAGGGCTTCGGTGTGGTCGATGACGATCGCGCCACCCGACGGCAGCGGCACGGTGCGCGCGTAGGCGGTCTCGATCTGGTGTTCGATCTGGAAGCGCGAGAACAGCGGCACGTCGTCGCTGTAGCGTTTCACGCGGTGCGCCATGTCCGGCATCACGTGCGACATGAACTGCTGCGCCTGTTCGTAGATCTCGTCGGTGTCGATCAGCACTTCGCCGATGTCCGGCTGGAAGTAGTCGCGGATCGCGCGGATCACCAGCGAGCTTTCCTGATAGATCAGGAACGGACCGGCGGCCGACTTGCCGGCGCCTTCGATCGCGCGCCACAGCTGCATCAGGTAGTTCAGGTCCCACTGCAGTTCTTCGACCGTGCGGCCGATGCCGGCGGTACGGGCGATCACCGACATGCCCTGCGGCAGGTCGAGCTTGTCCATGGTCTCGCGCAGTTCCTGGCGCTCTTCGCCTTCGACACGGCGCGACACGCCGCCGCCGCGCGGGTTGTTCGGCATCAGGACCAGATAGCGGCCCGCCAGCGAGATGAACGAGGTCAGGGCTGCGCCCTTGTTGCCGCGCTCTTCCTTCTCGACCTGGACCATGATTTCCTGGCCTTCCTTGAGGGCTTCCTTGATCGTGCAGTTACGCACGTCGACGCCATCGCGGAAATAGGTACGGGCAACTTCTTTGAAGGGGAGGAAACCGTGGCGGTCTTCGCCGTAGCTGACGAAGCAAGCTTCGAGGGAGGGTTCGATGCGGGTGATGACACCCTTGTAGATATTGGACTTGCGTTGCTCGCGACCAGCGGTCTCGATATCGATGTCGATCAGCTTCTGGCCGTCGACAATCGCTACGCGCAGCTCCTCTTGCTGCGTAGCGTTAAACAACATGCGTTTCATTTTTATTAACTCCGCGACCCGAAGGCCGTGTCATGCCGCGCTGGTTAGGCGCGGCGAAAGTACATGGAATGTACGCGGAGAAGGGAATGTTGGAGGGGGGAATACCCGGGACGGGGCAGGGCGATGCCAGGCATCGCTGCCACACAGGGCGCAAATGGAGCCGAACGTCATTGTCTACGCACGCCGTAACCAGCGACTGGCCCGCCTGCCACCACGTTGGGGTGGGCACGGCGGGGACAGCGGGTCGGTGTGCAACAACGGGCCAGACCGTAGCCAGCGAACAACCGAGACTTCGATACCGAGGCGATCAATCAGCCTTCGCTATTCCAGCCTTCAGGTGAGGCCTACATCGGGTCGGGCGAAGACGACAAGCGTTATCGACACCATCAACCGGCGAGCCGCCATTGGGTGGCTTTCCGGTACTTATCCATACAAATCCAAACAAACCAATCCTGCACTCAGCCACACAACCCGATTGCAACTGCAGGTGCAACCCTGATCGGCGCCTGAATGTGCGTACACGTTTTTTTCCACCGAATTTGCTGATAAGCGGGGCCGGTGGAGCGCGCCCCTGTGTAAAATATCGTTTTAATTCTTACACCAGCAGAGGTTTGACCGCCGCCTGTCGATTATATATTCAAAATGAAGGACTTAGAGAGAATTTCTGGGAAGACAATGCGAACAGTGGTACAGAACGATGTTGTTCCCCCTTCATCACAGCCAACAATCCAGGCGCAGTTCGTCACAATTACCGAAGAAGAAGCCGGTCAGCGGATCGATAACTACCTGTTGCGTGTCTGCAAAGGCGTCCCCAAGAGCCATATTTACCGCATCCTCCGTTCGGGGGAAGTGCGGGTCAACAAGGGCCGCATCGACCAGTTGTACCGCCTCGCCGAGGGCGACCTGGTGCGCATCCCGCCGATCCGCATTGCCGAGAAGGCCAGCCAGCAGGCCACACCGGGCCTCGAATTCCCCATCGTGTTCGAGGACACGCACCTGCTCGTGATCGACAAGCCGGCCGGCGTCGCCGTGCATGGCGGCTCGGGCGTGTCCTACGGTGTCATTGAACAATTGCGCGCGGCGCGGCCGCAGGCCAAGTTCCTGGAACTGGTGCACCGGCTCGATCGGGAAACTTCTGGGCTCTTGCTCATCGCCAAGAAACGTTCGGCCCTGACCAACCTGCACGACCAGATGCGCGACGGCGTGACCGACAAGCGCTACCTGACCGCGGTGGTCGGCGACTGGACCAACAAGCGCCAGCATGTAAAGCTCCCTTTACATAAATTCACGACCCCCGACGGCGAGCGCCGCGTGGTGGTGCAGGCCGGCGGCCAGGAAGCGCACACGGTGTTCAACCTGAAGCGCAAATGGAAAGACTTCGCCTTGCTAGAAGCCGAACTCAAGACCGGCCGCACGCACCAGATCCGCGTGCACCTGGCATCGAGTGGCTTCCCCATCCTGGGCGACGAGAAGTACGGCGATTTTGCGCTGAACAAGCAGCTTCAGAAGGCAACCAATGAGCGCGGCGCCCTCAAGCGCATGTTCCTGCACGCCTACCAGATCACCTTCACCCACCCCGACACCGGCCAGCCGATGACCTTGCGCGCGCCGCTGCCGGCCGAGTGCGACCGATTCTTGGTAAGCTTGGGGCAACCAATCATATAAATAGCAATGTGAGGCGGGAAATCCGCCTCTCGCGCATATAAAGAGCATGCCAAGAAAGCAATTTGACCTGATCGTCTTCGACTGGGACGGCACCCTGATGGACAGTACGGCCGCGATCGTGCGCTGCATCCAGTCGGCGGCGCGTGATCTCGGCCTGCCGGTGCCGAGCGATGCCTCGGCCTCGCACGTCATCGGCCTCAGCCTGTCCGAAGCAATGCAGACCGTACTGCCGGACATCGACCCGGTGCTGTACCCGAAAATGGTCGAGCGCTACCGCTATCACTTCCTGACCAAAGACCACGAACTGGTGCTGTTCAAGGGAGTTCGCGAGATGTTGAGCGAACTTGCGGCCGACGGCTACTTCCTGGCGGTGGCCACGGGCAAGAGCAGGGTAGGCCTGAACCGGGCCATGAACGCGGCCGGCCTGCTGTCCATGTTCGACGCCACCCGCTGCGCCGACGAGACCTTCTCCAAGCCGCACCCGGCGATGCTGCAGGAACTGACGCGCGAACTGGGCCAGGACCTGCGCCGCACCGTGATGATCGGCGACACAACGCACGACCTGATGATGGCGAACAATGCCGGCGCCTCCGGCATTGCGGTCGAGTTCGGCGCCCATCCGGTGCACCAGCTGCAGGCCTGCAACCCGATCTTCTCGGCCCGCTCGATTCCCGAGCTGCATGCGTGGTTGCTGGAGAACGCGTAAGGATGGCCGACGATCACAGCCTGTTCGTGTGCGAAGCGGATGCGCTGCTTGACGGCGGCAAGGGCGTCCGCTTTGCGGTCATTGCCTTTGGGCACCCGACGACGGGCTTTGTGGTACGTTATGACGGTAAACCATTTGCCTATCTGAACCGTTGTGCACACGTGCCGATCGAACTCGACTGGTCGCAAGGCGACTTTTTCGAGTCGAGCGGCCTGTACCTGATGTGCGCGACCCACGGTGCGGTGTACGAGCCGGATACCGGCAAGTGCGCCGGCGGTCCGTGCCGCGGCGGCCGGCTGCGGCCGATCGCCGTGAGCGAACGCGACGGCGGCATCTGGTGGCAGCCCGACGACATGGTGCGTCCACCCGCACCCGAGGAATCAACACCGAACATTAAGTGAATGCCCAGCGAATGAGCGACCAAACGCGTCACGACCACGACCCCGCGGGCGACAGCCCGCTCGATAAACGGCTCGCCGCCGATCCCACGATCAGCAACTGGGAGCGCGCCACCCTGGAAAAGCTGGTGTTCGCCACCGTGCAGGAACGCCGCGCGGCGCGCCGCTGGGGCATCTTCTTCAAGCTCAGCTTCCTGCTGGTGGCCGTGCTGGCCCTGCTGACCTATTACGATTCCACCTTCGGCTTCGGCGGCGACGAGAACCTGGGCCGCCACACCGCTCTCATCGAAATCAACGGCGAGATCGAATCCGAGGGCAGCGGCGCAGCCGATACCGTGATTCCTTCGCTGAACAAGGCGTTTTCCGACGCGGGCTCGGCCGCGGTGGTGATGCGCATCGACAGCCCCGGCGGCAGCCCGGTGCAGGCCGGCATCATCGTCGACGAGATCCAGCGCCTCAAGCGCGCCTATCCGGACAAGCCGCTCTACGTGGTGGTGGACGAGATCTGCGCCTCGGGCGGCTACTACATCGCGTCGGCGGCCGACCGCATCTATGTGAACAAGGCCTCGATCGTCGGTTCGGTCGGCGTGCTGATGGACAGCTTCGGTTTCGTGGGCACCATGGAAAAGCTGGGCGTCGAGCGCCGCCTGCTCACCGCCGGCGAGAACAAGGGCTTCCTCGATCCGTTCAGCCCGCAGTCGGACAAGCACAAGGCGCACGCCCAGGCGATGCTGAACGAAATCCACCAGCAATTCATTTCGGTGGTGCGCGCGGGCCGCGGCAAGCGCCTGAAGGAAACCCCGGAAACCTTCTCCGGCCTGTACTGGACCGGCGCCAAGGCAGTCCAGATGGGCCTGGCCGATGGCTTCGGCACCGTCGATACGGTGGCGCGCGACATCGTCAAGGCCGAGGACATCGTCGACTACACCGCCCACGAAGGCTTGCCGGAACGCGTCCTGAAGAAATTCGGCGCGGCAGTGGGAAATGGCGCCGTCAGCGCCGCCTACAAGGGCGCTATTCCGCAGGTAAGATGACATTTTGCTTGCATCCTGCGGAACTTGTTCTATATTGGGTGTAGCGACTTGAAGGCAGGCCGGTGGCGACACATAGCGTTATCACCACTTGCTCGAAGGACGCTCCCCCACTGCACCGCGCGTGCAGCTTCGAGAGAATTCAATTCCTCACAGTGGTGTTCCTTCACAGGAAATGGAAACGACGGCCTCGGCCGTCGTTTTCATTTTCGGGACGGCAGATTCAGGTGCAGGTGCCCAGGTGCTGGGTATCGCCGTCGCGGGCCGGCTGGCAATCGGTGATTTCGGGCGGGCGCAGCGGCAGCGGTGCGTCTTCGTGCTGCATGAAGCCGCCGCGGTCGAGCCAGGCCTGGAAATCGCGCCGGGCGGCGGCATACCAGGCGGCGCGCACAGCCGGGGCGCCATGGTGCAGGTGCGGGATATGGCCGCCATGTTGCCAGCGCGACAAGGCAAGGCGCGTGGGGAAGAGGGCGGCGTGGTATCGGGCAATCTGGCGCCGTTCGTCAGGGTCGACGTCGAACGGGATCGGGCCTTTGGTCGGTTGCGCGTTGGTGTGCACGGTCTTGTCCTATTAGTATGGAGAAACTTTGCTTAAAAGTCCTCAAGTGATTAGGCGGATTCCTAACGCGTTGAAGTCTATCAATAGGAAACTTCCTAGGCTTGACGCTCGTCAAATGAACGGATGCATCCGAAGGCTGTCGGAATACTTTACCCCAGGAAAGGGGGAGCGGTTCAGGCAGGGTGGGTAAGGCTTCTTACTTTGGAGGTATTTTGGCGGGCCTGCCCCTTGCGCGCCGCTTCTGTTACAGTGGCGCCCCATGAGCAAATTATCCCTGGACCGCATCCTGCAATCGCAGGGTTTCGGCACCCGCAAATACTGCCGCGCCCTGATCGAGGACGGCGACGTGCTGGTCAACGGCACGGTCGAAGACAATTTCAAGGCGACCTTCGATACCTCGGATTTGGTGCTGACCGTGTTCGACGAGGAATGGCGCTACCGCGAGCACGTCTATCTGGCCCTGTATAAGCCGGCCAATTACGAATGCTCGCGCAAGCCGAGCCATCATCCGGGTGTATTGACCCTGCTGCCCGAGCAGTTCGGCTGGCGCGACGTGCAGCCGGTCGGCCGCCTCGACCACGACACCACCGGGCTGCTCCTGATGTCGGACGACGGCCCCTTCATCCACGCCCAGTCCTCGCCCAAGCGCCACGTGCCCAAGGTCTACCAGGCCACCACTGCCGAAGCGGTGACCCAGGCGCTGGTCGATCAGATGCTGGCGGGCGTGCAGCTGCATGACGAGCCGGCGCCCCTGAAGGCGGTGTCCTGCGTGCAGCGCGGCGAGCACCTGCTCGAGATCGTGCTGGAGCAGGGCAAGTACCACCAGGTCAAGCGCATGCTGGCCGCCGCCGGCAACCACTGCAGCGCGCTGCACCGTTCGCAGATCGGCGGGCTGACGCTCGAATCCCTCGGCCTGAAGGAAGGGGAGTGGTGCTTCCTGGAGCAGGAACAGCTCGACCTTCTTGTACCCTGAGCTTCCAGATACGTTTGCCGCGCTGCGGCAAACGGTGCGCCATCTTCCCCGGTTTTCCGCGACACTGCTGTTGACAATCCGCCAAGTCATGCAAGCTCTTGTGCATGGCAGCGCGGCCGCATAGCCGTTTCCGAAGAAAGCCCATGCACTTAAAGAAGATTCCTGCAGCGCTGCTGCCGCTCCTGTTCGCCCTTCCAGCCACCGCCCAACAGACTCCGCCGTCGATCCAGCAGCAGCTGGGCGACTGCAGCAAGCTCGTCGAAACGAATGCGCGCCTGGCCTGTTTCGACCGCCTGGCCGTCGCCCATGGCGCCACGCCCGCTGCGCCCGCTCTCGAAGCGGCGCCGGCGCCCGCCGTGGCAAGCATGACGCCGGGCCAGCAGCCGACCGCCTTCCCGGTCAAGCCGCAGCCGGACCCGGCCGCGTCGGTCGACCCGGTGGTCGAGGCCGCCGCCGAATACACGATGGCCGGCCACTGGGAGCTGGACGACAAGCACCGCCGCGGCACCTTCGTGTTCCGCCCGCACAACCCGAACTACCTGATCGCGGCCCGTACCTACCGCCCCAACGAGGCGCCCTACGAGCCCTTCCGCGCCGCCGACTTCACCGGCAAGCTGTCGCATGCCGAACTGCAGTACCAGCTCGGCTTCAAGATGAAGCTGGTCGAGACGGCCTTCGAATCGCCGGTCGACGTCTGGTTCGGCTATACCCAGAACAGCTTCTGGCAGGCCGGCAACCGCGAGGCCTCGAGCCCATTCCGCGAAACCAATTACCAGCCCGAGGTGATGGTGGTGACGCCGCTGAACTTCGGCGTGTTCGGCGCCAACCTGAAATACCTGAACCTGGGCCTGAACCACCAGTCGAACGGCCAGTCCTCGACCCTGTCGCGCAGCTGGAACCGGCTCTATGCCGAGGTCGGCCTGGAGCGCGGGCGCCTGTCCCTGACGGGGCGGGTGTGGAAGCGCATCAAGGAATCGGCTGAGGACGACAACAACCCGGACATCACCGACTACATGGGCCGCGCCGAGCTGGCCGGCACCTATCGCGTCGACGGCCACGAGTTCTCCGCCCTGCTGCGCCGCAATTTCTCGACCCGCAAGGGTGCGACCCAGCTCGGCTGGGCCTTCCCGCTGGCCGGTCCGCTCAAGGGCTACCTGCACTGGTTCTCGGGATACGGCCAGAGCCTGATCGACTACAACTACTTCCAGCGCACGATCGGCGCTGGCGTGGTGGTCCAATACTGACGGGCGGCCAAGCCGACATTACAATGGCGGACTGCTCACTGGAGTCCGCCATATGAAACTCGCCACCCTCAACGACGGTACCCGCGACGGCCAATTGCTGGTCGTATCGCGCGACCTCAAGACCGCCCACGTCGCCGACGGCATCGCGCCCACGCTGCAGGCCGCGCTCGACGACTGGGGCTTCATCGCGCCCCAGCTGGCCGACCTGTCTCTGCTGCTGAACGAAGGCCGCGCGCGCCGCCCCTTCGACTTCGACCCGGCCAGGTGCATGGCGCCGCTGCCGCGCGCCTACCAGTGGGCGGACGGCTCCGCCTATGTCAACCACGTCGAACTGGTGCGCAAGGCGCGCAAGGCCGAGATGCCGGCTTCGTTCTGGGAAGATCCCTTGATGTACCAGGGCGGCAGTGACGATTTCATCGGGCCGATGGACGACATCATGCTGGCGCACGAGGAGTGGGGCATCGACTTCGAGGCGGAAGTCGCGGTGGTGACGGGCGACGTGCCCATGGGCGCGACCCCGGACGAGGCGCATGGCCAGATCCGCCTGCTCATGCTGGCCAACGACGTCTCGCTGCGCAACCTGATTCCCGACGAACTGGCCAAGGGTTTCGGCTTCCTGCAATCGAAGCCGGCGACCAGCTTCGCGCCGGTGGCGGTGACGCCGGACGAACTGGGCGAGGCTTGGCGCGACGGCAAGGTGCACCTGCCGCTGCGCTCGACCTGGAACGGCCATCTGGTCGGGCAGCCGGATGCCGGCACCGACATGGTGTTCAACTTCCCGCAGTTGATCGCGCACCTGGCCAAGAGCCGCCGGGTGCGGGCCGGCAGCATCATCGGCTCTGGCACGGTCTCGAACAAGGATGTGAGCCGCGGCTACTCGTGCATCGCCGAGCAGCGCTGCCTCGAGACGATCGCCGAAGGCTCGCCCAGCACGCCCTTCATGCGCTTCGGCGACAGCATCCGCATCGAGATGCTGGACGAGAAGGGCAAGTCGATCTTCGGCGCCATCGACCAGACGGTCAAACGTCTGGAACCTTGAGCCTCACGGCCCCGACCAGAAGGCGTCGGGTGCGCCGCTGCCGCGCAGATCCACCTCCACGGGCCGGCTGATGCGGCGCAGCACCTCGGCGCTCACGAGCCGCCCGTCCGGCTCGTGCAGCCGGTACCACAGGAAGGCGGTGCCCGACAGGCGCAGCTGCTGGCCGCTGAACAGGTTTTCCTTCACGATGCTCATGCCTTCCAGCCGCAGGTCGATGTCCAGCACCAGGCTGCCCGCGGTGCGCTCGCTGTAGCCGAGATAGCGCGCGGCATTGAACAGCGGGCTTTTCTCGCTTGCTTCGCCAGCCTTGAGGGAGTCCACAAAGGCGTCCACCACCTTCAGCTGGGCCAGCGCGGCCTGTGCCACTTGCGCGAACTCCTTTTTTTCCTCGCCCTTGACTGCGTCAAGCAGAGCTTGCAGTTCGGCGATGCGCTGGGCGTAGCCGGCGCGGTGGTCGGCCAGGGCCTTCAGCCGTCCCAGCAGCTTCTCGTAGCGCGCCCAGTCGAGTTCCCCAAGGTAGCCGGCGCCGAGCCCGCTGATGCGCTCGGGGCAGGACTGGGCCAGGGCGCTGGCGAACAGGCTGCGCGCGCCTTCGCCGTAGCCGATCCCACTCGCCAATACGTCGCTGCGCAGCAGGGCGGCGAGGTCGGCGCCGGCGCGCACGGTGGCTGGCACCACGGTGAGAAAGGTAAACAGGGCGGCCGGTAGCGCGCTCGAACCCGGCTGGCGGTGGGTGTCGAGGTAGCGTTGCAATTCCTTGTTGCGCTCCGCCATGTCGTTCGACAGGCGGGCGAGGGCGCTGTCCACGGTGCGCGCCGCTACCATGCCCTGGGCGGTGGACGGATCGTACAGGGCGGCAGGACGGCCTGCGGGCAGACGGGTGCAGAGCAGCGCGGCCAGTTCGCGCGCCAGGTCGAAGGCGCGCACCAGCCCGGCGGCCCCGAACTGGCGCGTGTCGACCGCGCCGCTCAGGGGTTTCGACTGGCTGGGCGGCAGGCGTGCCAGCAGTTCGGCCCGTTCCGCTTCGGCCACGGCCTGGCGCGTTTCGGCTTCCAACTGGCGCATGCGCAGCTCGGCCAGTTCGCTTGACGTCTGGGCCAGCACGGGCTGCAGGCAGAAACAGGGAAGGAGGGATGCGGCGAGGATGACACGTCGGCTGAACCCCATGCTGTCTCCTCTATGCTGGGTTCAACCAGCAGGAAAATTGCCGCCAATAAAGTGTCTCAAATTGTCGAGAAATATTAGGAGAAGTTTATGGGAGCTTGATTGCGACTCCTCAAAGTCTCAGAATCGCCGAATTGTGCTTGAACAATCAACAACTTGCGCCGCCAAGCGAGGAAACAGTCTGTAACACGATTGGGGGTTGGTTAAATAGAAATGCGATAGAATTGACGAGTTAACAAAGTGGTTCTATGAGTATTATTAATTTGCCATTCGCCGGCCTCGAGCTCGGGTTTATCGTGTCGCTTGCCTGTTCCCTGCTGCTCGTCCTCACGACGCGCTGGCACGGGCGTTATTCGCTGGACGCGACGCACGGCGTGCAGAAGTTCCATATCACCCCGACCCCGCGCATCGGTGGCGCCGCCATCATGCTCGGCCTCTGGCTCTCGCTCGGCGTGCTGCCGCCCGACCAGCAGGAACTGCTGCTGCCGGTGCTGGTGTCCGCCATGCCCGCTTTCGTGTTCGGCCTGGCCGAAGACCTGACCCGCAACGTGTCGGTGCGCGCGCGCCTGCTCGCCACCATGGCCAGCGGCGTCTGCTGCTGGGGCCTGACCGGCGTCACCCTGCTGCACATCGGCGTCGCGCCGCTCGACATCCTGCTCGGCTGGCTGCCGGCCTCGGTCCTGTTCACCGCCTTCGCGGTGGGCGGCGTGGCCAATGCCGTCAACATCATCGACGGTTTCAACGGCCTGGCCAGCGGCACCGTGCTGATCGGCATGGCCGCGCTCGGCATCATCGCCCAGGATGCCGGCGACGCCGCACTCGGCCAGCTCTGCTTCGTGGTCTGCGCTGTCACGGCCGGCTTCTTCGTGGTGAACTTCCCCTTCGGTAAGCTGTTCCTGGGTGACGGCGGCGCCTACCTGCTCGGCTTCCTGCTGGCCTGGCTGTCGGTGATGCTGGTCTACCGCAATCCGCTGGTCTCGCCCTGGGCGCCGCTGCTGGCCTGCGGCTATCCGATTTTCGAGACCGTGTTCACCATCGTGCGCCGCCTGTGGTGCCGCCGCCATCCGGGCCACCCGGACAGCTGGCACCTGCACAGCCTGGTCAAGACCGCGATCGCGGCGCGCTACTTCCGCGCACTGCCGGCGCCGCTGCGCAATGCCTGCGTCTCGCCTTTCTCGTGGGCGGTGGCCCTGGTGCCGGCCATGACGGCGGTGCGCTTCGCCGCCGTGCCGGAAGCCCTTCTGCAGGGCGTACTGGCCAGCTTCCTGCTGTACCTGTCGGTGTACGCCTTCGTGGTGTCGGCCTGGTGGGCGCGCCGCCGCCGCATGCAGCGCCCGGCGCCGCTGGCCACCCCGCTGGCCGACATTGCCCTCGAGTCGCCCAACTCCTCCTTCATCCAGCGCGGCCTGTAGAGCGCCTAACAATTCCCCTCATGGCGGCGTTGCGTCGTCTCGCCGTACTAGCGTACTGTCTTCGACGACGCGCCTTGCCCTGAGGGTTTTGTTAGGCGCTCTAAAACGCTACCTGCAGTTTCCCCCCACGGCGGCGGGTTGACCCAGCCGCCATGTCAACCGAGAATGGGCAATCGGATACTCGGAAACTGCAGCGCATGACAATTCTTGTAACGGGCGGGGCGGGCTTCATCGGCGCGAACTTCGTCATCGACTGGCTGGCGCAGCACAGCGAGCCGGTCGTCAACCTCGACAAGCTGACCTACGCCGGCAACCTCGGCAACCTGGCCTCGATCGCGAACGACCCGCGCCACCACTTCGTGCGCGGCGACATCGGCGACGGCGCGCTCGTGGCGCGCCTGTTGAACGGGCACCGGGTGCGGGCCGTCATCAACTTTGCCGCCGAAAGCCACGTCGACCGCTCGATCGACGGCCCCGCCGCCTTCATCCAGACCAACGTGGTCGGCACCTTCGGCCTGCTGGAAGCGGTGCGCGCCTACTGGGATGGCTTGCAAGGCGAAGAAAAGACGGGCTTCCGCTTCCTGCACGTCTCGACCGACGAAGTCTATGGCTCGCTGGCGCCCACCGCACCGGCCTTCACCGAACAGCACCGTTACGAGCCGAACAGTCCGTATTCGGCCAGCAAGGCCGCCTCGGACCACCTGGTGCGCGCCTGGCACCACACCTACGGGCTGCCGGTGGTGACCACCAACTGTTCGAACAACTACGGTCCCTACCACTTCCCGGAAAAACTGATCCCCCTGGTGATCCACCACGCGCTGGCCAGCAAGCCGCTGCCGGTCTACGGCGACGGCCGCCAGGTGCGCGACTGGCTGTACGTGGGCGACCATTGCAGCGCGATCCGCCGCGTGCTGGCCGAAGGCCGGCTGGGCGAGACCTACAACGTCGGCGGCTGCAACGAGAAAGCCAACATCGAGGTCGTGCAGACCCTGTGTGCCATCCTGGACGAGCTGCGTCCGCGCGTTGACGGCCAGTCCTACGCCACCCAGATCAGCTTCGTGAAGGACCGCCCCGGCCACGACCGCCGCTACGCGATCGACGCCGGCAAGCTGGAACGCGAACTCGGCTGGCGTCCGCTCGAGACCTTCGAGACCGGGATCCGCAAGACGGTCGCGTGGTACCTGGCCAACCAGGACTGGGTGCAGGACGTCACCAGCGGCCACTATCGCGACTGGGTCGAGCGCCAGTACGGGCAAGCGGCTCCATGAAGATCCTCCTGCTGGGCAAGGACGGCCAGGTCGGCTGGGAACTGCAGCGCAGCCTGGCCCCCTTGGGCGACCTGGTCGCGTGGGGCAGGCTGGACGCCGACTTCCTCGACCCGGAAGCGCTGGGCGCACGCGTGCGCGCCGTGCGCCCCGAACTGATCGTCAACGCCGCCGCCTACACCGCCGTCGACCGCGCCGAGACCGACGAAGACCGGGCGCGCCTGGTGAACGCCGTTGCACCCGGCGTGCTCGCGCGTGAGGCGCAGGCACGCGGCGCCTGGCTGGTGCACTATTCGACCGACTACGTGTTCGACGGCAGCAAGGAGGGCGCCTGGAACGAGCTGGATGCCACCGCGCCGCTGTCGGCCTATGGCCGCAGCAAGTGCGAAGGCGAGGAGCGCATCCGCGCCAGCGGCGCGCGCCACCTGATCCTGCGCACCAGCTGGGTGTTCGGCACGCGCGGCGCTAACTTTGCCAAGACCATGCTGCGCCTGGCGCGCGAACGCGACACGCTGGACGTGGTGGCCGACCAGGTCGGCGCCCCGACCGGCGCGGCGCTGGTGGCCGACGCCACTGCGCTGGCGCTGTACCGCATCGCCCTCAGCGGGCGTGAGGCGGACAGCTATTCCGGCACCTATCACCTGGCGGCGGGCGGCGCCACCAGCTGGCATGACTATGCGCGCCACGTGCTGGCGCGCGCGCGCGAGCAGGGCGCCATGCTGAAGGCGGGGCCGGAGGGGGTGCGGGCGGTGTCGAGCAGCGACTTCGCCGCGGCGGCGCGGCGGCCGGCCAATTCGCGCCTGGACTGCATCAAGTTCCGCAGCCGTTTCGGCGTGGTGCTGCCGGACTGGCGGCATCACGTGGATCGCCTGGTGGACGAACTGGTGGCACAAGAACAAGGACAAGGAAAACCATGAAGCGCAAGGGCATCATCCTGGCGGGCGGCAGCGGCACCCGCCTGTATCCGGCCACGCTGGCCGTCTCGAAGCAACTGCTGCCGGTGTTCGACAAGCCGATGATCTACTACCCGCTCAGCACCCTGATGCTGGCCGGGATCCAGGACATCCTGGTGATTTCGACCCCGCTGGACACGCCGCGCTTCCAGCAGCTGCTGGGCGACGGCGCCCACCTGGGCCTGAATATCACCTACGCGGTGCAGGAGTCGCCCGACGGCATCGCCCAGGCCTACCTGATCGGCGCCGACTTCCTGGCCGGCAGTCCGTCGGCCCTGGTCCTGGGCGACAACATCTTCTACGGCCACGACCTGATGTTCATGCTCGAGCGCGCCAACCAGAGCGAGAACGCCAGCGTGTTCGCCTACCACGTGCAGGACCCGGAGCGCTACGGCGTGATCGAGTTCGACTCGCTGGGGCGCGCCGTCAGCCTGGAAGAAAAGCCGCTCCAGCCGCGCTCGAACTACGCGGTGACCGGCCTGTATTTCTATGACGCGCAGGCGGTCGACATCGCACGCACCCTCAAGCCGTCGGCGCGCGGGGAACTCGAGATCACCGACATGAACCGCGCCTACATGGACATGGGCCGGCTGCAGGTCGAGATCATGCAGCGCGGCTACGCCTGGCTCGATACCGGCACCCACGAATCGCTGCTGGACGCCAGCCATTTCATCGAGACGCTGGAAAAGCGCCAGGGCCTGAAGGTGTCCTGCCCTGAGGAGATCGCTTACCGCAAGGGCTGGATCGATGCCGCCCAGCTGGAAACCCTGGCCGCGCCCATGAAGAACAACGGCTATGGCAAGTACCTGATGCGGCTGCTGAAGGAGAAGGTGTATTAGCATGCGGATCACCCGGCTGGCCATTCCCGATGTCTTGCGCATCGAGCCGCGCGTGTTCGGCGACGAGCGCGGCTTCTTCTACGAGAGCTACCACCAGGCGCGCTTCGAGGAAGCGATCGGCCGCAGGCTCGACTTCGTGCAGGACAACCACTCGAAGTCGGCTAAGCGCGTGCTGCGCGGCCTGCACTACCAGATCCGCCAGCCCCAGGGCAAGCTGGTGCGCGTCACCGCCGGCAGCGTCTACGACGTGGTGGTCGACCTGCGCCGTTCCTCGCCCACCTTCGGGCAGTGGCTGGGCGAGGTGCTGAGCGCCGAGAACCGTACCCAGCTCTGGGTGCCGGAAGGCTTCGCCCACGGCTTCCTGGTGCTGTCGGAGTCGGCCGAGTTCCTGTACAAGACCACCGACTACTACGCCCCCGAGCACGAGCGCTGCATCGCCTGGAACGACCCGACCCTGGCGATCGACTGGCCGCTGCAGGGCGCGCCGATCGTCTCCGGCAAGGATGACAAGGGCCTGCCTTTCCCGGCCGCCGAACTGTTCGATTGACAAGGGGCGGCGCTGAATAGGCAGCCTTTTCCCATCCTTCTCCCCTTATAGCCGTACGGCAACACCTGAGATAATCCTGTTTTCGATAGATTTCGTTAACGGGAGCGGTGGATGGCGGACGACAGCGACGCGGAACGGACAGAACCAGCGTCACCCAGAAGGCTCGAGAAAGCCCGTGAGGAAGGCGACGTTCCCCGTTCGCGCGAAATCGCTACCTTTACCGTCCTGATGGCCACCGGCGCCGGCCTGTGGATGACCGGCGGCTCGCTGGTCGGCAAGCTGGGCGAGGCCCTGCATTCCGGCCTGTCGCTCACCCGTGACCAGGTCTACAACCCGAACGTCCTGATCGAGCGCATCACGGTCGACCTGGTGGCGGTGCTGCTCGCCTGCCTGCCGCTGGCCGGCCTCGTGATGCTGGTCGCGCTGGCCTCGCCGCTGCTGATCGGCGGCTGGAATTTCTCCTCCAAGGCCTTCGTGCCGAACTTCATGAAGCTGAACCCCATCAGCGGGATCGGCAACATGTTCTCCACCAATGCCCTGATCGAACTGCTGAAGGCCATCGCCAAGACCCTGGTGGTCGGCGCCGTGGCCTGGGTCGTCATCATGGGCCAGAAGGAAGCGGTGCTGGGCCTGGCGGTCGAGCCGCTGGGCGAAAGCAGCGCCCACGTGGGCGCCATGGTGGCCAAGGCCTTCCTGTTCATCGTCGGCGCCCTGGGCGTGATCGCGGCCATCGATGGCCCGTACCAGCTGTGGCACTACCACGACAAGATGAAGATGACGCGCCAGGAGATGATCCAGGAATCGAAGGAATCGGACGGCAATCCGCAGATTAAAGGGAAGATTCGCCAGATGCAGCGCGAAATGGCGCGTAGCCGCATGATGCAGAATGTCCCTACTGCCGATGTGATCGTCACCAACCCGACGCACTATGCGGTGGCGCTGAAGTACACCGACGGCCAGAAGGGCGCGCCGCGGGTGGTGGCCAAGGGTATCGACGAGGTCGCCGCCAAGATCCGCGAACTCGGCGCCGAGCACAAGGTAACCCTGCTGGAAGCCCCGGCCCTGGCCCGTGCGCTCTACAAGCACACCGACATCGACGAAGAGATCCCGGAGAAGCTGTTCTCGGCCGTGGCGGAAGTGCTGGCCTATGTCTACCAGCTGCGCGCCTACAAGAAGGGCGAGGGCGACTACCCGGATCGTCCGAAGAAGCTGGCGGTGCCGGCCGAGATGGACCCGAACGATCCGGCCTACAAGGGGCCGGGCAGCAACGCAACGAATAGCGACAACGACGGAGCACTGCACTAATGAACAGCATCAAACTGCCGGCATGGATGAGCGGCCTCGGTAGCCGGGGCGGCAGCGCCCTGGCTGCGCCGCTCCTGATCATCGTCCTGCTGGCGATGATGATCCTGCCGCTGCCGGCCTTCGTGCTGGACGTGTTCTTCAGCTTTAACATCGCGCTGTCCGTCATCGTCCTGCTGACCGCCCTGTACACGGTCAAGCCGCTCGACTTCATGGCCTTCCCGGCCATCCTGCTGGTCTCCACCATGCTGCGCCTGTCGCTGAACGTGGCCTCGACCCGTATCGTGCTGACCGAAGGCCACACCGGCGGCGCCGCCGCCGGCAAGGTCATCGAAGCCTTCGGCCACTTCCTCATCGGCGGCAACTACACCGTCGGTATCGTGGTCTTTATCATCCTGACCATCATTAACTTCTCCGTCGTGACCAAGGGCGCGGGCCGTATCGCCGAAGTCGGCGCACGTTTCGCACTGGACGCGATGCCGGGCAAGCAGATGGCGATCGACGCCGACCTGAATGCCGGCCTGATCGGCGAAGCCGACGCCCGCAAGCGCCGCAACGAAGTGGCCCAGGAAGCCGAGTTCTACGGCGCGATGGACGGCGCCTCCAAGTACGTGAAGGGCGACGCCGTCGCCGGCATCATGATCACCCTGATCAACGTCATCGGCGGCCTGATCGTCGGCGTGGTGCAGCACGACCTGTCCTTCGGCGAAGCCTCGAAGCTGTACACCCTGCTGGCCATCGGTGACGGCCTGGTGGCGCAGATTCCTTCGCTGATCATCTCGATCGCGGCCGGTATGGTGGTGTCGCGCGTCGCCAGCGACGAAGACATCAGCAGCCAGCTGACCAACCAGCTGTTCGCGCGCCCGGAAGCCCTGTACATCACCGGCGGCATCATCTTCGCGCTGGGCCTGATCCCGGGCATGCCGAACCTGGTGTTCCTGCTGCTGGGCAGCGCCCTGTGCGGCGGCGGTTACATGATTGCCAAGCGCAAGAAGGAACAGCCGGAGAAGGAAGCGGCAGCGGCGGCCGAAGCGGCGGCCACCGCTGCGGCGGGCGGCGCGGCCAACCCGGCCGAGTCGGAAGAGGCGACCTGGCAGGACGTCATGGCGGTCGACACCCTGGGCCTCGAAGTGGGCTACCGCCTGATCCCGCTGGTCGACAAGACCCAGGGCGGCGAGCTGCTCAAGCGCATCAAGGGCATCCGCAAGAAGTTCGCCCAGGAAGTCGGCTTCCTGGCGCCGCCGGTGCACATCCGCGACAACCTGGAACTGAAGCCCTCGGCCTACCGCATCACCCTGAAGGGCGTGGAAGTGGGCACCGGCGAAGCCATGAACGGCCAGTTCCTGGCAATCAACCCGGGCATGGCCAGCGGCACGCTGCCGGGCCTGGTGACGGTCGATCCGGCCTTCGGCCTGCCGGCAACCTGGATCGACGCCAGCCTGCGCGACGAGGCGCAGAGCATGGGCTACACCGTGGTCGACGCCGGCACCGTGGTGGCGACCCACCTGAACCACCTGATCACGACCCACGCCTCGGAACTGCTGGGCCGCCTGGAAGTGCAGGCGCTGCTCGACCACCTGCAAAAGGAAACCCCGAAGCTGGTGGAAGACCTGGTGCCGAAGGTCGTCTCGCTGTCGACCCTGCAGAAGGTGCTGCAGAACCTGCTGCAGGAAGGCGTGCATATCCGCGACATGCGCACCATCATCGAAGCGCTGTCGGAATATGCCAACCAGACCCAGGACCCGAACGAACTGACCGCCATGGTGCGGGTGGCGCTGGGCCGCGCGATCGTGCAGCAGTTGTTCCCCGGCGCCAGCGAGCTGGCGGTGATGACCCTCGACAACCGCCTCGAGCGCCTCCTGATGCAGGCGATGGGCGCGGGCGGCGATGGCGCCGGCATCGAACCGGGCCTGGCCGACACCATCGCCCAGCAGGCGGCGAATGCCGCCCAGCAGCAGGAGCAGATGGGCCTGAGCCCGGTACTCCTGGTGCCGGCCCCGCTGCGCGTGCTCCTGTCGCGCTTCCTGCGCCGCGCGGTGCCGCAGCTGAAGGTGCTGTCGCATAACGAGATTCCGGAGACCAAGACGATTCGGGTGACCAGTTTGGTCGGCGTGCCGATGTAAGTAGTGGACCGTCAGCCTTCTTTTGTTCACCTAGCAGCAAAACCGTCGTTCCGGCGAAGGCCGGAACCCAATTTTGTTGAATAGTCGATGGCCCGACTTCGGACGGGAAATTGGGTCCCGGCCTTCGCCGGGACGACGTTGATAGAGGGTAGATAACGCGTACTTACGCGACGTTGGCATCGCCAGTAGCCAATCCGGCATCTTTCGTCGTCCCGCCGCTCCTCGCGCAGCAAACCTCCGCCTTTTGAAATAAGCCGTTTTCCCCTTCTTTCTCTCCCGATGGTTTCCTTACGGCATCGCCAATAATGCTGACTATGGACGGGCGATTGCGCCTGCGACGAACATAGAACAGTACAAGTGAAGTGCGGAGAGAAACGATGAACGTGAAGAAATTTACAGCGGCTACTTCCCGTGACGCCTTGCGCAAGGTGCGCGAGGCGCTCGGCCCTGACGCGGTCATCCTCTCCAACCGTCCGGTCGACGGCGTGGTCGAGATCCTCGCACTCGACAACGACGACGTCGCCTCGCTGGCTTCCCCGGCCATCGAAGAGCCGCAGGTGCCGAGCTTCCAGGCTTTCGACAACGATTTCGACCCGGAACCGGTATTTGCCCGCGCCCCGGCCCCGGCCCCGCGCGCCGCCCAGCCCAAGCTGGACCCGTTCGCCGGCCAGCCTTACGTCGAACGCCGCGCCGCCCCGTTGGCCGAGCCGGAAATCCCGCCGACCTACGTCAACCGCCGCGCCCCGACGCAGGAACCGGGCATCGACATGGCCGCCATGACCCAGATGATGAGCGCCGCCATCGCCTCTGCCAAGGAATCGGCCGCCGCAGAGATGAGCGGCATGATGAACGAGATCCGCGCCATGCGCGGCCTGATGGAAACCCAGCTGGCCGAGCTGTCCTGGAACGCCACCGCCCAGCGCGAGCCGCAGAAGGCCGCCGTGCTGCGCGAGATGCTGGCCGCCGGTTTCTCGGCGACCCTGGCGCGCTACCTGATCGACAAGATGCCGGCGACCAAAGATGCTGCTGAAGCGCTGCGCTGGATCAAGACCGTGCTGGCGCGTAACCTGACCACCATCGCCAACGAAGACGACCTGCTGAACCGCGGCGGCGTGTTCGCCCTGGTCGGTCCGACCGGCGTCGGCAAGACCACCACCACCGCCAAGCTGGCCGCGCGCTGCGTGATGCGCCACGGCCCGGACAAGCTGGCCCTGATCACCACCGACGCTTACCGTATCGGCGGCCACGAGCAGCTGCGCATCTACGGCAAGATCCTGGGCGTGATGGTGCACTCGGTGAAGGACGAAGCCGACCTGCGCATCGCCCTGAAAGAACTCAAGAACAAGCACACCGTGCTGATCGACACCATCGGCATGTCGCAGCGCGACCAGATGGTGACCGAACAGGTGGCGATGCTGTCCGAATCCGGCGCCGACGTGAAGCGCCTGCTGTGCCTGAACGCGACCTCGACCAACGAGACCCTGAACGAAGTGGTGCGCGCTTATCAAGGCTCGGGCCTGGCCGGCTGCATCATGACCAAGCTGGACGAAGCCGCTTCGATCGGCAACGTGCTCGACGTCGTGATCCGCCAGAAGCTGAACCTGCACTACATCTCGAACGGCCAGCGCGTGCCGGAAGACCTGCACCTGGCCGACCGCGCCATGCTGATCGACCGCGCTTTCCGCAATACCAGGAATAGCGCCGCCCAGTTCGGCGACGCCGACCTGCCGCTGATGATGGCTGCTGCCGCCGCCGACCGTTCGCTGCGCGAGGTGCACCTTGGCTAGTTTCGATTTCGACCAGGCCGAAGGCCTGCGCCGGATGCTGCAGGGCCCGCGCCCGCGCATCGTCACCTTCCTCTCCGCCACCCCTGAAGACGACAAGGGCGCGATGCTGGTCAACCTGGGCGCCTCGCTGGCTCAGACCGGCAACGAAGTCCTGATCGTCGACGCCTGCGAACGCGACTATGGCGTGGCACGCCGCCTGGGCTTGAGCCGCGCCGCCAGCCTGGCGAACGTGGCGCGCCAGGAGTGCGGCCTGAACCAGGTGCTGCACGCGGTGCCGCAGGGTTTCTCGGTGGCCTCGCTCGGTACGCCGGCCGGGACGTCCGATGCGCGCCGCCTGGCCAAGACCTTCGACGTGCTGGTCAAGCAGGCCGGCATCGTGATGGTCGACGGCGAACTGGGCCCGGATGGCGACTTCCCGTTGCCCCTGATGGCCAGTTCCGAGATCGTGGTGCAGGTGGGAACCTCCGCCGCCTCGATCACCAACGCCTACGCGCTGATCAAGCGCCTGTCCCAGCAGCTGGGGCGCCGTCCTTTCGGCATCCTTGTTACCGGCGCGACAGAGGCGGAGGCCAAGGTGGTATACGATAATATGTCTACCGCGGCAACACGTTACCTGGCGGTCAGCCTGGGCTCGATGGGCTCGGTGCCGGCCGACGAGTACCTGCACCGGGCCGCGCGCCTGGGCCGTGCGGTGGTCGATGCCTTCCCGCTGGCGGGGGCTTCGGTTGCCTTCCGGCGCCTGGCGGGCAAGTTCGCGCTGCACGCGATGCCCGGGCTGGGCAGGGGAGGCAGTGCACACGTCGGGCATTAAGAAGAACACGAAACGCGGGAAAGATAAGCAGAACGCATGTACACGGTCAAAGGGAAAGCGGACAAGAACCATTTGCTGACGGAGCACATGCCGTTGGTGAAGCGTCTTGCCCACCACATGAAGGCCAAGCTGCCGCCTTCGGTGGAAGTCGATGACCTGGTACAGGCCGGCATGATCGGCCTGCTGGACGCGATCAACCGCTACGAGGACAACCACGGCGCCCAGTTCGAGACCTATGCCGTCTTGCGCATCCGCGGCGCCATGCTGGACGAGTTGCGCAACAGCGACTGGATGCCGCGCTCGACGCGCCAGAACATGCGCAAGGTCGAAGCCGCGATGGAAGCGCTGCAGCAGCGCCTGGGCCGTCCGGCCAGCGAATCCGAGATCGCCAAGTCCCTCAAGATGTCGCTCGGCGACTACCAGGAGATGCTGGGCGACTCCGGCGGCCATCAGCTGCTGTACTACGAAGACTTCCACGACGAAGAAGGCGGCAGTGACGGCTTCCTCGACCGCTATGCGGTGGACGACGACGATCCGCTGCGCAGCCTGCTCGATACCGGCTTCCGCCAGGCCGTGATCGACGCCATCGATAACCTGCCGCCGCGCGAGAAGATGCTGATGGGCCTCTACTACGAGGAAGAACTCAACCTGAAGGAAATCGGCGCCGTCATGGGCGTGAGCGAATCGCGGGTGTCGCAGCTGCACACCCAGGCCGTTTCACGCCTGCGCGCCGCACTCAAGGAGCAGCTATGGACTGGGCCAGCGTAGCCGGCCTGGTGCTCGCGATCGCGGGCGTACTGGTCGGCCATACCCTGGATGGCGGCAAGTTCGCCTCGCTGATCCAGCCGGCCGCCTTCGCCATCGTGGTGATCGGCACCGCGGGCGCCGTGCTGCTGCAGAGCGAACGGCGCAGCTTCATGCTGGGCCTGCGCATGCTGCGCTGGGTGTTCGTTCCGCCCAAATCCGACCGCGACAAACTGTCGCGCGAGATCGCGCTGTGGAGCCTCTCGGCGCGGCGCGATGGCCTGCTCTCGCTCGAGCAGTACATGGCCACCAAAGACAAATTCATCCAGAAGGGCCTGCGCCTGGTGGTCGACGGCATCGCCCCCGACAAGATCCGCAGCCTGCTCGAGAACGAGATCAACGCCTACGAATTCGCGCAGCGCCAGGCCGCGCGCATCTGGGAATCGGCGGCCGGCTATGCACCGACCATCGGCATCCTGGGCGCGGTGCTGGGCCTGATCCACGTGATGGAAAACCTGTCCGATCCCGCGCGCCTGGGCTCCGGCATCGCGGTGGCTTTCGTCTCCACCGTGTACGGCGTGGGTCTGGCCAACCTGTTCTTCTACCCGGTCGGGAACAAGCTGAAGGCCATCGTCAGCGACAAGGTGGCCCAGTACGAAATCCTCGCCGAAGTCTTCCACGACCTCGCCAGCGGCGACCACACCCGCGTCGTCGACGAGCGGGTGGCCAGCCTGCTGACGCGCCACTAAGCACATCATGGCGCGCAAACGCTACGAGGAAGGCACGGGCGAACACCACGAGCGCTGGCTGATTTCCTATGCCGATTTCATCACGCTGCTGTTCGCCTTCTTCGTCGTCATGTACGCGATCTCGATCGTCAACGAGGGCAAGTACGCGGTCCTGTCCGAAGCCCTGGGCGACGCCTTTGGCGGACGCCAGATGGCGCCGCAGGCCTATACCAGCGTCGAGCCGGTGCTGCCGCTGTCGCACATCGTCAACCGCAAGCGCCATGAAGCCGCCAAGCGCGAACGCGAGCGCATGGAGACCCTGGCGCGCGACCTGAACGCGACCCTGCTGCCCCTGGTGAAATCGGGGCAGGTGCGGGTGACGCAGAATGCGCGCGGCATCAGCATCGAACTCAATGCCAGCGTGCTGTTCGCGCAAGGCGAGGCGACGCTGCAGCCGGACGCACGCGAGGTGCTGGGCGAAGTGGCAGGATTGCTCAAGAACGATCCGCACCGGATCGAGGTCGAAGGCCATACCGACAACACCCCGATCGCGAGCGAGAAATACGCGTCGAACTGGGAACTGTCGGCGGTGCGCGCGGCCAGCGTGGTGCGGCTGTTCATCGAGAACGGCATCCAGGATGCGCGCCTGGCGGCGATCGGCCACGGCGCCACGCGTCCGGTGGCGCCGAACGACAGCGCCGCCAACCAGGCCCGCAACCGGCGCGTGGCGGTGATGATCCTGGCCGCGCTGCCGGAGCCCTTGCCGACAGGCGTGCAATAATATTTCATTTTCGTGCTTGTTTTGAAATAATATTTCAGGAGTCCACATGCATGCGAAACGCATCCTGCCACCGCTGCTGCTCGCCCTCGGAGGCCTGGTGAGTACCGTCGGCGCGGTCGAGAGCGAAGACCAGGTGCGCCACCAGCTCGAAGTGGAAACCACGGGCGGCAAGGTGAAGCTGCGCCTGCTGGTCGAGAACCGCGGCGAGACCACGATCTACGTCCCGCGCGAAGTCGCCGCCGGCGACGAGCTGACCGGCCCGCGCTTCGAGCTGCGCGAGGTCAAGGGTGGCAAGGCCGGCGCGCCGCTGGCCTATACCGGCATGATGGTCAAGCGCGCCGCCTTGAGCGCTGCGGATTTTCAAGCCGTGGCCCCGCACACGATGCACATGAACACCATCGACATCACGCCGACCTACGCCTTCAGAAAGGGCGCGGGCAACTACGAAGTGCGCTACGACGGCCCCTGGCTGCTCGATACCACCCAGCTCGATGCGGTCCGGCACAGCCCTGCGGCGCCGGTGCGCTTCAGCTTTACGGCGCGCTGAGCCTGTCCTCCGAGACATGTAAAAACGCAAGAATTTGAATCGTTTTGCGCCGGGCCAACGCCGGCTTCATGCCGGCTGGCATCCGTCCTGTGGTTGATCAATGGCGCTCCGGGTTGCGCTTGTGAGCGTGTGGGCGAGCTTGTACTGTCGAGTCAGCTAGTTCGCTTCCCGCGCCGGCTTCATCCGGAGCCGGGCTATCCACCGGAGTGTGCCATCATGACTTCGCGCATCAGGATCCTGCTCTGTGCCTTGCTCGTGCCGACCTTGGCCGCAAGCGCCCCCCAACCGGCGAGCTTCTCGACGCCGCCGCCGATGCCCGTGCAATACCTGACCCAGCCGGACTCCCAGGAGCCGCCGTGGCGCTATGCCGCGCCCGGCGGCCCGAATGCCCTGGCGCGGCTGGCGTGGTGGAACGAGCTGGCGCAGCGGGTCCAGGGTTATGACCACGCGCCGCCGACCAGTCCCACTGAAAACTGGCAGCCGGAGCAGATGGGGCGCACCCGGGTCAGCCGCGTATTCGCGATCGTCCACATCGCCATGCACGATGCGCTGGCCGCGATCTGCGCCCGCTACAGGCCCTACGTCGGTACGCTGCCCGCCTACCCGGACAGCTCGCGTGACGCCGCCATCGCCCAGGCCGCGCACGACACGCTGGTGGCGCTGTATCCGCGCCAGGCCGCGCGCATCGACGCCTGGCTGCGCGACGACCTGGCGCGCCTGCCGGACGGGCGCGCCAAGCTCAATGGCATCGACGTCGGACGGCGCGCCGCCGCCGCCATCCTGGCGCTGCGCGCCGATGACGGCAGCTACCAGGGCGAGCCGGTGGTAGGCCAGGACTACCCGCTCGGCAAGGAGCCGGGCGAGTGGCGTCCGGACCCGGTGAGCCAGATCCCGTATGCGGTCGGCGCTTACTGGGGCAAGGTGCGGCCCTTTGTGCTCGCATCCGGCAGCCAGTTCCGCGCGCCGCCGCCGCCGGCCTTGACCAGCAGCGCGTACACCCAGGCCTTCAACGAGGTCAAGGCGCTGGGCGGCGACGGCGTGAGCACGCCGACGCGGCGCACCCCGGACCAGACCGTGACCGGTATCTTCTGGGGCTACGACAGCGTCGCCTGGCTCGGTACGCCGGTGCGCATGTACAACCAGATCGCCATGCAGCTGCTGCTCAGGAAGACCAGCGACGCGATGGAGCTGGCGCGTGCCCTGGCCCTGGTCAACGTGGGGATTGCCGACGCCACCATCGCCGGCTGGGCGGCCAAGTACCACTACGACTTCTGGCGCCCGGTGCACGGTGTACGCGAAGCCAGTCCCGGCACCGGCCCGACCGGCAAGGGCGACGGCAATCCGGATACCCACGGCGACCCGAACTGGACGCCGCTCGGTGCGCCCGCCAGCAACCTGACCGGCCCCGACTTCACGCCGCCGTTCCCGTCCTACCCGTCGGGCCACGCCTGCGAGGGCGGCGCCCTGTTCCATGTGCTGCGTAAGCTCTACGGCGACAGCCAGCCCTTCACCTTCGTCTCCGACGAGTACGACGGCGTCACGCGCGACAACGACGGCCGGGTGCGTCCGAAGATCCCGCGCAGCTACAGGAACCTGACGCATGCGGAAGAGGAGGCCGGGCAGAGCCGCATCTACCTCGGTGTGCACTGGCAGTTCGACAAGCAGGCGGGGAGGGCGGTGTCGCACCAGGTGGTGGACTACATCTTCCAGCGCGGGCTGCGGCCGCCGGCGCCCTGAAGCGCCAATGAAAACGGCGCGGCCTTGGCCGCGCCGTCTTGCTCCATGCGGCTTAGTTGAGTGCCGGAGTGTTCTCGCCGAAGTATTCGTGCGAGTCGGCGTTGTCGATTGCCTGGGCCGGATTGCTGATTGCAAGGCTGGCCGCACCCGACTGGCCGTACACGTGGTCGTCGGTGCCGGCCACCACGTTGAAGTGGCTCATCTCGTGTACCAGGGTGCCGCCCTTCGAGTCGGTACCCGTCATCGGCGCCGCCCAGAAGGCCTTGCAGACGTAGATCTTGTACGGCTGGGTCGGATACACGTAGGCGTAATAAGTCTTGTTGCAGCCGCAGTCGACCGTCACCGGCTTGTTCGCGAAGGCGTCCTTGATGGCGGCGAAGTGCGACTTGACGGTAGCCACGCGGCCGGCATCGTTGGCGCCGAACCACTTGGTGTAGCGGCTGCCGATCACGCCGCGCTGCATGTAGGCGTCGCCGTCGCTCGCCATGGAGGAGCCGGCCGACATGGCCTGCGTGATGGTGGTTTGCTGCGAGGTGGTGCATTTGCTGAAGCTCAGGCTGGCGGCAGCCGGTGCCGCTGCGGCCTGCTTCATCGCTTCGATGTCCAGCATCACCTGCGACTTCTGGCCGCGCGCAACGCGGCCGTCGATCCACACCGTGGCCGGCGCCGATACCAGGCTCGCGTTGTCGCTGTCGGCATCGAAGGCGGCCGCGGCGCCGCTGCGGCCAGCGGCGGCCTGCGTCGGCAGGAACAGTTGTGGCGACACCTGCTTGTAGCTGATCTGGTAGTCGCCGCTCACGCTCATGTCGTACAGGCTGGAGAGCTCGACCTTCATGCTGTGGCTGGCGCCCGGCTTGAGCAGGAAGTAGTCGGCCGCGGTCGGGGCCGCGCGCTTGACGTGGGCGCCGAGGTAGGGCACCGGCTGGCCGTCGCGCCTGACCTCGAACAGCGCGTCTTCCACGCCTTCGAAGGGCGTGCGCGACTTCAGGATGTACTGCGGCGCGCCAGAATTGTTGGTGATGGTGACGCGCACCACCACGTCGTCGTTCTGCCCCAGCGCATTCTTCTCGGGGACCACGCTGACCGCCACGCCTTTCGGCGCCGCGGCCACGTTGCAGGCTGCCGCGAGCGCAGCCATGCCCAATGCCGACTTCCAGATGCCTTTCAAGCTCATGTTCATTCTCCGTATGAAAAATAGTTATGTGGCCTTATCTTGGCCTTATCGAGTTACCCATATGACATGAGATAACTCAACACGATATTTACGGAAACATGAACATGTGTAAAGTTGAATCCGGCAAAGCGTGACAATTTTTGTGAAGTGTCAACAAAACGCCAAAAAGCGCAATCGTGCGCTGGTAATTTGTCTACACAAGTGTTAGGCGGCTACTTACGGACGGAGCCTGCGTTTCTCGCGCCGCCCGTGCAGCAGGTAGTGGGCGGCGGGATCGGCGCCGGCCGCCGCGACGTCCGGATTGGCCAGCAGATAGAGCGCCGGGTCGAAAGCGTCTTCCTCCCGCCACCGGGTCTGGCCCGGCGTAGTCGCCTCGATAAATTTCTCCGGCACATCGTCGCCGGCGACCCGGTTGGGAACCGGCCCGCCGCTCGCGATACTGGTCAGCGTGCGGAAGGCGATGCTGCCGTAGAAGGGATCGGACATCATCGGCGTGTAGTAGGCGCAGTCCTCAAAAAAGTAGTGGGTGACCTGCGACCAGCGGGTGCGCGCCGGATCGCGCTGGACCGTCCCACCGTGCATCAGGTTGGCGGCCCAGATCAGGGCCTGGCCCTTCTTCGCGTGGAAGTACTCGGGCTGCACCCCGTGCGCCTCCACCAGCTCGCGCCACATCGCCTCGTAGATCGCCTGGGTCGGCGTGCCGCCCAGCTCGGCGACACAAGCGCCGATGTGTTCATTGGTATAGATCGGCCAGCGGTGGCTGCCGGGGAAGTACATCAGCGGGCCGTTGCTCGCATCGATGTCCTCCAGCGCCACCCAGACGCCACACATGAAGCGCTCCGGGCTGGAGCTGAAGTGCAACGAATCGGTGTGGAAGTGCTGCTGGGTGCCGACGGGGAAGTTGAGGGTCTGGAAGGGCCAGGCCTGGCGCCCATACAGGCGCGAGAGCAGGGCGATCACGCGCTCGTTGCAGGCGATGCGGCGCACGTCCTCGTTGAACGACCAGGCGTCCTGCACGCGCAGGCTGCTGCCTGCCGCGTGGCCGTGTGCGCGCCAGCCGGCGAAGTCGTAGTGGCCGTGCAGGTCGCGCTTGACGCGTTCGGCCATGTTGTCGAAACCGGGCTCGGGGAAGTCGATGATGGCGAAGCCGCGCACCGCCAGTTCGAGGGCGATGCGGCGGGTTTCCGGGTCGGTCTCCGGGCCGCTGAACAGGCGCGAGAAGAAGGGCGACTCGACATGCGGCACGCCCGGCAGCGGGTTCCTCATGCGGCGACCTTGTCACGCATGCGGTGGGTCACCTTGTTATCGTCGAGGAACCTGACGAAAGCATTGTAGCGATGCCGGAATTTGCGGTTGAAGGAAGCGAAGGAGACCTTATTCAAGAAGTCCTCGACTGCGAAGTCCTCGCCTATCAGATCTTCCGATAGGGTCGGGATCGAGAACAGCTCGGCCAGTTCCGCGGTGCGGGTGTCGTAGGTGACGAAGATCGCCGGCCGGCCCATCGCCAGCGCCGTGATGTTGCCGTGCAGGCGGGTTCCGATGTTCAGGTCGCAGGTTGCAGAGAAGCGGTAGTAGTCGTCCCCCGTCTCGAAGCAGACGGCGTGGCGCCGGAAGTCCTCGACGAAGCCCTCGTCCTCGCCGAACCAGCCGATCTCGCGCAGTTCGTGCACACCGCTTTCCGCATCCTTGTCGTAGGCGATTTTGGTCTCCGCCGCGATGCCCTGGGTGAGGTAGGCGAGCTGATAGCCGGCCGCGCGCAGCTTGCCGATCAGGCGGGTCTGCAGCACGCGCGAATTCCACACGTTGCGTGTGTACAGGCCGGCCAGGTAGGGGTGGGTGGTGAAAGCCAGTTTCTGCGTCCTGGCCGGCTGCCAGCTGATCTTCAAGTCGGGATTGCGCTCCCTGAAGATGCTGGGGCAGCCGATCGCGGTCACGTTCCGGATGCCCAGGCCGGCCAGCAGGGCGCGCGTGTACTCGCCGCGCACGCCGATCGAATGCACCGACTTGCGCGCGATCTCGTGCAGGGCCTCGACCACGTCCGGCTGCAGCGCCTCCGGCTGGTCCGCGCTCGGCGCCTGCGCGCCGATGCCGAAGGCCAGGATCGGGATCTCGATGCGCCGGAAGAAGGGCAGCCATTCGCCCAGGTTGCCGTCGTTGCGGATGTAGTTCGAGCCGCGGATCACCAGGTAATCGAAGCTGGTGTTGTAGTACGCATAGACTTCCTCGGTGATCTCATCCAGGGTGGGGCGCACCTCTTCCATGTAGTCGTAGTCGAGGGTGCGCAGCGTCGCCTCGTGCACGAACAGGTCGCCCCGGTTCATGTCTTCCGTGACCGACTCGAACACCTTGCGCCGCACGACCGGGCCGCTGCGCGATTGTTCGACCGAGCCCGAAGGCCACAAGATCAGTATTTTCATTGCTTGTCCATTTCGGTGTCATGTGCCAGTGTGCGCGTGGCCGCGGGCGCCGGGAAATACGCGCTGCGTTCCAGCACGCCTTCGAAGTTCTCGCTGGTGTGCCGTGCCTTTACGTAAGCCTGGCCCGAGAGGCGCAGCTGCTCGGCGTCGAACGGATGCTCGATCACCCATTGCAGCGCCCGCACATAGGCGTCCACCGAGGCGGCGTCGTCGACGATCAGGCAGTGCTCCGGGCCGATGTCGGCGCGGATGCCGCCGATGTCGGGGGCCACCACCAGCATGCCTGCCCACAGCATCTCGAGCAGGATGTTGGGCAGGCCGTCCCACAGCGAGGTGTACAGGAAGCAGCGGTACTGTTCGCGCATCAGTTCCGAAGGAGTCGAGAAGCCTCCCTTGTAGACGATGTTGGGCGCCGCCTGCAGCTGCTGGAGCAGCTGGCTTTCCTGGCCCACCACGGCCGATCCGTAGACCTCGAACACCAACTGCGGCATGCGCCTGGCGATCGCGAGCAGGATCTCCGGCTGCTTCTGGCGGTCGAGACGGCTGGCCCATAGCACCTTGCGCGACAAGTGGGGATAGGGCCGCGCCGCCGGGCGGTTCAGCACCGGGTGGGGCAGGACGTGGATCATGTCGGCCTCGATCCCGATGTCCTCCACCAAGTGCTGCTTGAAGGTGCTGTTGTCGGTGTAGATGCCGGCCACGCCGTCGATGCATTTGCGGATCAGGCGCGCGTAGCCCACCGGTTCGCCGATGTCGGTGTAGTCGTAGCAGTAGAGCGAGACGTAGATCGCGGCAGCCGACTTCATCGGCAGGGTGAAGCGGCGCAGTGATTCCCAGGCCGTATTGCTGTTGATGATGTGGACCCGGGTGGCGCGCAAAGCCAGGATCAGGTGGTAGACCAGCTGCGCCTGGCAATGGAAGTCGACCCCATCGAAGATCGCGCCAAAGGGAATCACGTCGACGTTCGCCGGCAGGCGCTGCACCCACTCCGATTCGGTGTTCTCTGTGAGGACCACGGCAACCCGGGTGCCGCGGCTGGCGACGGCCTTGATGTGGTAGAGGCTCGCAAGGTCGGCGCCGCCCTTTTTGAGCCAGGGCAGGAAGAATAGGAAGTCGTAGCTCGCATGCCGCAGGTGCTTGCCGATCTCCAGGATGCCGCTGGCCCAGGCAGTCTTCGACAGCGGGCTGTAGTGCAGGGGCGCCGGGAAGGCCAGGCAATCCAGGCCCGGCTCGAAATGCGACTGCGCGCCCATCTCGTCTAGCACCCAGCCCGGGAGCCCGGTGCGTTCGACGCAGTCCTGCAGGCGCGACTCGAGTCCGGTGGGGCGGCCTTCTTCCCTGCCGCTGTGCTGGTAGTGAGCGGACGGGGCCTGGCCATGCATGGCCAGCGCCAGCTTCAGGCCGGGATTCGCTTCCAGGTAGAGCTGGTCCGACCAGGGCCAGAACCGCGCGCCCGCCATCGCGCCGGCGGCGCCCTGGGAGCGGAAGGCCGGCTCGCGTCCTTCCCACAGCCCTTGCGCGATGAAGTGCGTATAGCCGCTGTCCAGCTCCCCCGCTTGCACCGCGGCCGCGACGTCGCTGTGGGCGGCCAGGTAGGCCTGTTCGTCCCAGTGCGCCGGGACCGCGGGCGCCGGGGCGCGCGTTGTTGAAGTAGCTTCGTTCATGGCTTCAGCCTGCAGTCAGGGTTGGGGCTTGGCCTTGCTGCGCCTTGCCGGATTTGCCGAACACCAGGCGCTCCGCCAGACGCGACGGGCGCACGATCACGCTGCGCTTCGAGGAATGGCTGTTCAGGCTGCCCGAGGGTTTGAGGCGGATGAAGTGCAGGGTGCGCGGCACCGGGCGGTGCGCGATGCCCTCGGCGCTGGTGCGCATGTTCCACTGCCAGTCTTCGTAGCCGAAGCCCTGCTGCAGCCCGTTGTCGTCGACCGGGTGGGCCTGGTAGAGCGCGCGCGGGCCGAAGGAGAGCGAGGTCCAGAAGTTCTCCAGCAGCAGGCCGGCCTTTTCAGTGGCCCCCAGGGCTTGGGCGTCGGGATGCCAGAAGGTGCGGTGATGCTCGCCGAAGTAGACGTTCAGCTCGGGGTGGTAGATGGTGGCCTGGCCGGCTTCCGATTGCGCCAGCAGGAAGGCTTCGGCTATCCAGTTTTCCGAATACAGGTCGTCGCCGTCGAGAAAGGCGATGTAGCTGCCTCGGGCCTGCGCCACGCCGTCGCGGCGCGAGCGGCCGAGGTCACCGTTGTCCACCTCGCACAGGCTGCTCGGCAGCCCGGCCAGCACGCCGGACTGCGCTTCGATCGCGAGGCGGCGGCTGTGGCCGTCGGCGCGGTCGAGCACGAGCACCAGTTCGCAGACGATGCCCTGCTGCTGCGCGAAGTGCAGCATGCGCGCGATCGAACGGAAGGTCGGGATCAGGATGTTCCCTTCGCGATGCAGGTTCAGGATGCAGCTGACGTCGACCGGACCCGGCGCCTGCACCGTCGCCGGCGCAGGCGCCGCGGCAGGCAGGCCGGACATGCTTTGTTTGGCCATGTGTTCGAGCACGGCGCCGATATGGCTCAGGCGCGCCGGCACCAGCAGGACTTCCAGGCCGGCGGCCCCGTACAGCGACCTGGCATAGCGGTAGTTGTCGAAGTGCGTCACTGCCAGGTGGGTGCAGGCGAAGCGACCCTGGTTCAGGGCGGCGAGCACGCGCCGCTCGTTGTAGCCGGTGTGGACGTCCTCGAGCGCGTCCAGCAGGTAGCGCACCGTCGGCACCTGGCTTGCCGCTAGCAGGCGGGCTTGCCGTCCGCAGAACTCGTCGACCAGGTCGAAATTGAGGTTGACGAGGGCGCGCGGCGCGCAATTCGCCAGTACCGCCGCCAGCACGCGTTCCGGCAGGGCGGGGCCGTCGCAGGCGCGCGCCGCCATCCGCAGGTTCAGGTAGCAGATGCCGGCTTCCTCGCGCGCGAGCGTCCCATGGGTAAGGGCGTCGCCGCACAGCACCAGGATGCGCTGGCGCTGGCGCGCCTGGCGCAGGCCCAGTTCGAGTGTCGCGGCCTGTTCCGCCCCCAGGGCGTCGCAGTCGACCGCGACCATCGTATAGGACTCGGCGCAGAAGCGCGCCGCGCGCGCCAGCAGGTAGCCGGCGCCTAGGCTGATCGGGGGCGTCTCGCAGGCGAGGGCGCCGGACGCGTTCAGCAGCGCGTACACCTCGCTGTCGAAGGCGCTGGCGCGCTTGGCCTCGCGGTACAGCCAGTCGGGTAGGGCGTCGCGGTAGCGCAGCGCGCCCTGCGCCGCCAGCTGGCCCGCGCGGGCGCCGTCGTGCAGGCCGCTGAAGGCGCCGTAGGAACCGGTTGCCAGCGCATCCTGCAACAGCGCGCAGCGCGCGGCGACTGCCTCGCACCTGGCCGGCGCCGCATCCAGCCGGCAGAACTGGACCGTGCCAGGCACCCAGTCGCGCCCGATGCCCAGGGCCAGGGTCTCGCAGCCCCAGTGCCAGGTCTCGAAGGCGTGCGGGGCGGCGCTTTGTCGCACCAGGGCCGGCGCGTGCTCGAGGATCGCGGCGTGGCAGAACATGTTGTGCCCGAAGTGCTGGGACAGCAGGCAGTGCAGCGGGTGGAAGATCGGGTCGTTGCTCTTGAGCTGGGTGCGCACGAAGAGAGTGTCGCCGAAGCCCGCCAGCAGCTCGCTGTGGTAAATGCAGTTCAGGTGCTTCGACTGCCGTGCGTGGCGGTAGGCGCTGAGCGGCCACTCGCGCTGGAGGATGTCGTCGCCGTTCAGGAAACAGTAGAACTCGGCGTTGATCTGCGTGAGCGCGTGCTGGTGGAAAGGCGTGCCGGGCGCGAGCTCGGTGTAGCCGACCAGGCTGGATCTGGCCTGGAAGCGTTCGACGATGCGTCGCGTCCGGGCGTCGGGCGCGCAACCCAGCACCGCGACGACGCAGGCGACGCCCTCGGCCTGGCAGGCTTCGGCGGCGCCCAAGGCGCTTTGCAGGGCCGGCACCAGCAGCAGGCCCTCCTCATGCACCGTGATGGTCAGGGCAATCGTGGTGGAATAGTTATTATGACGTTGCATGCTTGTCCTATCCGTTTCAACGATGGGGGAAGGCGCCGTTGCGGGCAGTGCGCTCGCGCGGCGGCAGCGCCAGCCCGCCGAAGGCCTGGCTGGCCGGGTCCAGGTTCAGGCTCGGGTGGTAGGCCGGATCCCGCAGCAGCACATGGCCCCACTTGCGTCGCAGCTGGTCCACTTCGCGCTGGGCCCGGGCCTTCTTCTGCGGGGTGTCCTCGTGGCCGCGGCTGGCCGACTCGGCGTGCAGCAGCTTCGCGTGCGGGGTCCACACGATCGCCTTGCCGCTGGCGCGCACCTTGAGGCACAGGTCGACGTCGTTGAAGGCCACCGGGAAGGCGTGGCCGTCCATGCCGCCGAGCGCGAAGTAATCCTGGCGGCGCAGGAACAGGCAGGCAGCGGTACAGCCGCTCAACTGCTGGACCAGCTGGTTGCGGCCATGGTCGCCCCAGTCCGCATCCTGCAGGCGGTTGCCGAAGTGGCCGGCCACGTTGCCGACGCCGATCACGACGCCGCCATGCTGCACCATGCCGTTCGGCCACAGCAGCTTGGCGCCGACCGCGCCCACCTCGGGGCGCAGCAGCTGCGACACGATCTCTTCCAGCCAGCCGGCGTGCAGCGCTTCGATGTCGTTGTTGACCAGGCCGACGATCTCGCCGCCGGCCTGGGCGATCGCGCGGTTGTTCAGGTCCGCGTAGTTGAACGGGCCGGGCATCGGCAGCACGCGCACGCCTTCCTGCGCGATGCGCTTGAAATAGGCGTGGGTCGCTTCCTCCACCGAGCCGTTGTCGATGACGATGATCTCCAGCTTTGGCCAGTCGGTGTACTGGCGAATGGTGTCGAGGCAGCGCTGCAGCAGGTCGGCGCGGTCGCGCGTCGGGATCACCAGGCTGACCGTCATCTCGCGCGCTTCTGGCGGCAGCGGGTAGCGTACGCGCCGCGCGGCGTGGTGCACGCCGGCCGGCACATCGCCGAGTTCTTCGAGCGCCGCTTGCGGCGCGAGCCGCTGCAGGGCACGTGCGGCGGCAGCGAAGCGTTGCGCGCGTTCGGCCGGCGTCGGCGCGCAGCTCCTGACCAGCACGCGCGGCACGTGCACGATCGCTTCCATGCCCTGCGCCCAGACGGCCGCCAGCGCCGACCATGCGAACCCGGCGCCGTCGCACGCATCGGCCAGGCCGCGCGCCACGGGGCGGCGCACCAGCAGCAGGTCGAGCGGGTAGTCGCTGGCCAGCGCATAGTCCGGGTTCCAGGCCGGCTTGAACCAGGGCTGGCCATCGGTCTCGCTGTCGGCATAGACCAGCTGCGCCTGTGGCAGCGCGAAGCCCTGCAGGGCCCAGGCCAGGGCCTGCGGGGCCAGGATGTCGCCGGCGCGCAGGCAGCACAGCACCTCGCAGTTCGATTCCAGCGCCTGCGCCAGCATCACGCCGAAGGGCTCGCCGGCGAACACCCGCAGTGTGACACCGCGCTGGGCGTGCACGCTGGCGATGGTGGCGTCGAGCAGCTCGGAGTCGGCGGCACCGGTCACCATCACCGCGGCCGAGAGCGCCGGCAGGAACGAGGGGCCATCGGTGTCGAAGCGCGCCGGCCAGTGCGGCCAGTTCGACAAGGGCAGGCTGCGCGGCAGGTGGCGCTCATAGATGTCGGCCACGCGCAGCAGGAGATCGTCGCTGGCGGCGGGCAGCAGGGCGGCCAGGCCGTCCAGGCTGCAGCAGACCGTGAGCGGGCTGCCGTTCAGCGGGCGGCCCTCCTCGTCCACCACGCGCACGCTGTGCACGCGGCCGTCGGCCAGCGTGGCAGGCAGTGCCAGGTCGAAGCCGTGGGCGCCGTCGATGTGGCCCCGCATGGCCGGCTGGATCACGTTGGCGCTGGCCTCGGCGACCAGGGTGTGGCCAACGTAGGCGCGCACCGCCAGCGTGCGCTTCGGATCGAGCGGGTCGAGCGCCCAGCCGTGCAGGCGCAGGCCGCCGTCGCCGATGACGGTGCTGACCGCGCCCGCCGGTGGCGCCTTTGGCGCCTCCAGGCGCATGCCGCCGGCCAGCAGGGCGGCGGTGTTGGCGACGCGCGCCGACATCGTCCCGCCGGCGTCGCAGGGCAGGCTGCCGAGGTCGGCCACGAAGCCATGGCACAGGTCGGCCGCGCCGAGCGGCTCCAGCTGCCCGGCCAGGTCGATGCGGGCGCAATCGGCCACCACGCAGCCGACGGCGACGTCGTCGAGGCAGATCTCGATCACCACTCTGGCGTCGGGGCGGGCGCTGTCGAAGGCCCAGCCGTACAGCAGGCGCTGGTGGATGCCGTCGACGGCGCCATGCCAGCGGACGGAAGATGCGGTGGCGGCGATGGTGAGGTCGGAGTCGATGTTCATGTCAGGTTGTCCGGTCAGGCGGCCTTGGCGCCCTCGTTGCGGTTGATCCAGTCGGCAAGCCAGGCGGCGGCGTCGAAGTGTTGGTCCAGCAGGACGGCCGGCAGGCCGGCGGGCAGGCCCGCCGGGTCGGCGGCCAGCACGCTGGCGCAGCCGGCCGCCTGCATCAGGCGCGCGTCGTCCAGCAGCGGCAGCGCGGCTTCGGCCAGCACCGGCAGGTGGTCGACCACGCCTGTGCGCCACAGCGCTTCGCCGGCGTCGCCGCTGACCAGGAGGCGCAGGCCGAGCTGCGGGCGGCTGGCGACCAGGCGCGCCAGCGCCAGCACCTGGGCTGCGGCCGGCGTGCCGCCAGCCAGGCCCCAGACGCCGATGCGCCGGTGGCTCGATGCCAGGGGGCGCAGGACGGCCGGCAGCGGCGTGGCGGCCACGATCTGCGGCAGGGCCGCGCCGTGTTCGGCGCCAGTGGCCTTGTCGAGCCATGCCTGCATGCCGCAGCGCGCCAGTTCCGCGCGCAGCGCGGCGCGCGCCGTGCGCAGCGGATCCTGCCGCACGAAGGCCGTGAACTCGGGGTAGTAGTGGGGATAGCGGGCCGCCACCACGCTGCGGTTCTGGGCCACGCGCAGGGTCTTCTCGGCGCGGAACGAGACTGTGCCGGCGTGGGCCACGAACACCCCGGTGGCCTGCAGGTGGCGCCAGCCGGCGGCGCGCGCACGCATGCACCAGTCGACTTCTTCGCCATAACCGCGCTGCAGCGCGCTGCCGTCCAGCATGCCGACGGCGTCCAGCACCTCACGCCGGATCAGCATCGTGAAGCCGCAGCAGGAAGGCAGTTCGACGTCCACGCCGCCGGGCGCCGCGCGCACGCGCGCCGCGGCCGAATCCAGCAGCGCCAGTTCGCGCGTGTCGGGCGCCTGGGCCGCCTGGCGCAGCACCGGGAAGCTGCTGATCTCGCCGTTGTTGGTCCAGGGCGTCGCCGAGGCCACGTCCGCGTCGCCGTACAGGCTGCTAGCTAAGCGGTCGATCCAGTCGCCATGGACCTGGGTGTCGGCGTTGAGCAGCAGGACGTCCCGGTCCGGCAGCGCACGCATGCCGCGGTTGACGGTTTCGATGAAGCCCAGGTTGCAGCGGTTGCGCAGCAGAGTGATGTGGCCGGCCTTGGCCAGGGTGTCGAGCCAGCCCGAGAGGGCGGGCTCGGGGCTGGCGTCGTCCACCACCACGATGCGGGCGGGGGTACGGTTGTGCGCCAGGCTGGCGCGCACGCTGTCCAGGCAGGCCCGCACCAGCGCCAGCTCGCGGTAGACCGGCACCACGATCGCTACCTCCCGCGCCGCGCTCGCGCGCGCCGGCGCCTGGACGATCGCGGGCGGATCGTAGTAGGCCAGCGGCGAACCGGGCAGCAGCTGGCGGCGGCCGTCGGGCGCGAGCAGCGTCAGCGACCACACGGCGCCGGGACGGGGCGGCGCCAGGCGCACGCGGCTGCCGTCGCCGGGCACCTCGAATCGGTATTCGCTGTCCTCGTCGGACAGCAGCAGGGTGGCGCGCGGTGCCGCGCCCCTGGCGCCGGCGACGGCGCCGAGGAAGACCATGGCTTCGATCGCCTCGCCGTCCTTCCAGCAGGCGCCGGCATGGACCGCGCCGGCCGCGCGCAGCAGCGGCAGCAGGCTGGCGTGGCGGCCGCTGCGGCAGCGCGCCGGCAGGAAGGCCGGGCCGAGGCTGGCGACGTCGCGGCGGCCGCCGTCCTGCAGCCAGCTTTTCAGCATCAGGTCCTGCAGCAGCGGATTCTCGGGGTCGGTCGCCCAGGCCGCGTGCCAGGCGCGCGCGCCGAGCTGTGGATAGGCGCTTTGCACGATGCGGGCGCGCAGGATGGCCGGGATCGACTTCATGGGAAAGCGCCGGCAAACATGCTCGGCGGCCAGCAGCGCATCGGCGTGCCGGCCCGCCGCGAACGCTTCCAGCGCGCGGGTCAGGAGTGCGTCGTCGCGCAGGCGCGGCACGCATTGGGAAGGGAAAAAGGGGGCGGAGCCCCCTTTTGGATCTTGCATGGCGGCCGTGTTACTGGTGGGTGACGATGTCAGGGACGATCGTGACCGAACCGACCACGCTCACCTCGCCCGAGCTGCTGGCGGCGGCTTCGGCGAAGGCGATCGCCACGTCGGCGCGCGAGACGCCGTGCGCCAGCGCGTCGACCCAGTACTGGGCGCCGGCGGCGTCGGCGTTACGGCCCATCATGCCGTGGTACAGGGCGTCGACGAACTGGGTGTTGTTCAGCGCACCGAGCTTGTACTCGCTCGAGGACATGAAGCCCTGCGCGATGGTCTTCACCGAAACGCCCAGGTCGGCCTGGTGGAACCAGTAGTCGAGGCCGGAGAAGTCGGCGGTACGTCCGAGCACGGCCTGGTACAGGTTGGCGACGGTGGCCTGCTTGAGGTTGTCGGCGAAGATCAGAGCCTGCTTGTTGTCGAGCTGGACGTAGCTCACGTTGACCAGGTCGACCGCGACCTTGGTCGCCGCATTGCTGATCTTGGCATGGGCGCCATCCACGACGATGGTGAAGTCGTCGTCGTCGCCCTTGGCCTGGACGATGGTCTCGGCGCCGCCGATCACCTTGCTGCTGCCCTGCGCCGCGACCACGACCGTATGGCCGTTGCCCGCCATGATCACGTCCTTGTCGCCGGCGATGACCTGGGTGTTCTTGTTGTCCGCGATCCGGATGGTGTCGGCGCCCGCGGTGCCCACCACGACGCGCTGGATGGCGTCGGGGTCGACGGTGGCGGCCGACTGGTTGCCTGCGGCGTTCGGTGGCGGCGTGGTGATGGTGGCGTCGACGCCGCCCGCGCCCTGGAAGAACACGGCCTGGGTGTTGGCGCTGACGGTGAGCTTGGTGACCGAGCTTTCCGAGGTGTTGACGAACACCACTTCGGTGCCTGCGGCGGCGCTGACGGTGCCGTTGTTGGCGCCATCGACGGTATCGACCACGACCTTGGTGTCGGTGCTGGTCGAGACCAGGGACAGGATGCTGTCGATGGTCTCCTGGGTGAAGACCGTCGACGAGGCCGCTTTCAGCTTGTCGCTGAGGGCCTGGGAATTACTATCGTACATGTACTGCTCCTTTCAGGATCAAAATTTCCCGGTTGGTTACGGGTGCTCTGATCGGACAAGCGTGCGTCGGACGGGGCCTGCACGCATGTGCGCCTCAGATTCTGTCGGCTCCCCGGCTCACGGAACGAAGGCGGGATTGACGAGATGCACGCGCGGCGTGCGATCTGTTTCGGGCTGGAGTGTGCTGCAGAAGTTGCGAGGAAGAAACCACCCTGCAAGGGGGGATTTTTGGCCGGGAATGGACCCGGCCGGCGGGCCTATGCGCGGCGCATGTTCGTTGTCTGCATGCGCCGGTTTTTCTACTGCTGCGGCGGCGAATTCTCACCAAAATACTCGTGCGAATCGGCATTGCGCACCGCGCGCGCCGGGTCGGTGCGCGCCAGGTCCGACGCGCCCTGCTGGCCGTAGACCTTGTCGTCGGTGCCGGCCACCACGTCGAAGTGGCTCATCTCGTGCAGCAGGGTGCCGCCGCGCGAATCGGTGCCGGTCAGGGGCGCATTCCAGAAGGCTTTGCACACATAGATGGTGTAGGGCTGGGCCGGATAGACGTAGGCGAAGTAATCGGCATTGCAGCCGCAGTCGATCTTCACCGGCTTGGTCTCGAAGGCCTCGCGGATGGCGGTGAAGTTGGTGTTCACAATGGCGGCGCGGCCGGCGTCGAGGGCGCCGAACCAGGTGCCGTAGCGCGCGCCGTACTGGGCGCCGCCGGCGCCGGCCGCCAGGTACTGGTGGGCGTCGACCGTCATGGCGCGCCCGGCATCCACTGCCGCCGCCAGCTGTTCCTGCTGTGGGTTCGAGCACTTGCTGAATTCCAGCGCAGCGCCGCCGGCGGCCTGCTTGGCCGGCGGCTGCGCCCCGCGCGGCAGGCGGCCGTCGATCCAGATCGATACCGGGCTCGAGGCCAGCGCGCCGGGCTGGGGACGCATGCCCGCCGCGGCGACCAGGTTGCCGGAGGCGGTGCGGTAGCGCAGCTGGTAGGGGCCGGTCACGTTCATCTCGTACAGGGACGACAATTCGACCGTGCTGCTCAGTGCAGTGCCCGGCTCGAGCTTGAGGTAGTCGTCCGGGCCGGGGGCGGCGCGCTTGACCTTGATGCCCAGGTAGCGTACCGGCTGCCCGTCGCGCAGCACCTCGAACAGCGGCGCCTCGACGCCGCCCGCCGGGGTGTGCCACTTCAGCAGGTATTGCGGCGTGGCGCTGGTGTTCTGCAGGGTGACGCGCACCAGTACCTCGTCGCTGCGCGCGAACTTGTCGCGCGCCGGAGCGATCGTCACGCTCACGTCCTGGGCCAGGACGGGCAGGGCGGGCAGCCCGAGGGCGAGCAGGAGGGGAAGCAGGGCAAAGGGCGAGCGAGGGCGGTGCATGGCGGGCTCCTTGGATGGGTACCAGCCTACTGTGCGCCCGCGCAGGGCCTCGTCTTTGAGCAATCCCAAGCGTCTATTTACTATGGGCAACAAAACCACACTGACGGTATGGCCAATTAACAACAAATGCGCTTGTTAGTAAACATTTGTTTAAGGTTTACTCGATCAATCATCGGTCGATTGCTATGATGCAATCAATCTATCCGCAAGTAAATACCGCTTTCTCCTGCAGGATTTCCCCGATGAAACCCCAGCCCAGACTCCGCCCCGGACGCGTGGGAGGCCGGTCATGACCGCCCTTCACGACTACGTCGACGACCTCGCCCGCGAGATCGGACTCGACCGCGACGAGGTGGAGGCGCGCAAGGCCTACCTGGAGCTGGGTGACGAGGACGTCGCGGCCCTGCGCGACGTGCACGAGCTGCTCGAGTGCCACCGCGACGCCTTCTCGGACCGCTTCTACGCGCACCTGATGTCCTTCCCGAAGCTGCGCGGCATGCTGGGCGACGGTGCCGAGGCGCGCCTGCGCCACGTGCAGGCGTCCTACTTCAGCAGCCTCACGGCCGGGGAGTACGGCGAGGACTACATCCGCGAACGCCTGCGCGTGGGCGCCACCCACCAGCGCATCGGGCTCGATCCGAAGTGGTACATCGGGGCCTACCGCAAGTATCTGTCGGAGCTGGTCGGCATGCTGTGGCGCCGCCTGCACGGGCAGCCGGAGCGTTTCCATGCCGCGGTCGAGGCGGTGCTGAAGATCGTCGGTTTCGACATGGGCCTGGCGCTCGATACCTATGCCCAGGCCGACCAGCGCAGCAGCCTGCAGAACCAGAACTACCTCGAGCAGGTCATCGACGGCATGCCGGCCGGCCTGGTAGTGGTCGACGCCGAGCTGCGCGCGCATTCGATGAACCGCATGATGGCCGACCTGCTGGGCGTGCCCGACGGCCTGCTGCTCGAGCAGCGCATCGCGCTGGAAGATCTGATTCCCGGCGCCGAACTGGCCAACCGCGCCGCCGAGGCCCTGGCCTCGGGTGCGCCGCACGACAACGTGCTGGTCACGCTCGATGGCCGCGCCGACGGCGTGCGCTACGTCGACTTCAACATCCGCCGCGCGCGCAAGGACGGCAGCTACATGCTGCTCCTGATCGGGCAGGACATTACCTTCCGCCGCAAGGCCAAGATGCGCCTGCAGGAAAGCGAGGAATTCTTCCGCCTGACCTTCAACCAGGCCGCGGTCGGCATCGTGCTGCTCGGCAGTGACGGGCGCGTGCTGCGCACCAACAGCAAGATGTCGCAGATCCTGGGCTACTCCGAGATCGAACTGCTGCAGCGCTTCTTCCAGCAGCTCACCTGCGAGGAAGACCTGGCGGACGAGCTGGCCATGATCTCGCGCCTGAAGGCCGGCGAGATCAACGACTACCAGCGCGAGAAGCGCCTGATCCGGCGCGACGGCGCCCGGGTCTGGGTCAGCGTCAACGCCTCGAGCATGCGCGACGCCAACGGCAACCAGCGCTTCATCTGCGTCATCAAGGACATCCAGCGCCAGAAACAGGCCGAGGAAGCGCTGCTGCGCATGGCCAACCACGACGCCCTGACCGGCCTGCCGAACCGGGTCCTGATGCAGGACCGCCTGAGCCAGGCCATCATGCACGCCCACCGCGCCAAGCGCCAGGTGGCCGTGATGTTCATCGACCTGGACCGCTTCAAGCACGTCAACGACAGCCTCGGCCACGATGCGGGCGACGCCCTGATCGTCGAGATCGCGCGCCGCCTGTCGAACAGCCTGCGCGAGAGCGACACCGTGGCGCGCCAGGGCGGCGACGAGTTCGTGGTGGTGCTGCCCGACCTGGCCAGCCAGGACGACGCCACCCTGGTGGCGCGCAAGCTGCTGGACAACCTGTTCCAGCCGATGAGCCTGTGCGGCCAGGAAGTGTTCCCGTCCGGGAGCATCGGCATCGCGATGTACCCGCGCGACGGCGAGGACAGCGCCACCCTGCTCAAGTGCGCCGACAACGCCATGTACGGCTCCAAGGGGCAGGGCGGCAACCATTACTCCTTCTATGCCGCCGAGATGGGCGAGCAGGCGGCCCTGCACCTGCGCATGGAAGGGGCGCTGCAGCGCGCCCTGCAGCGCCAGGAATTCCTGCTGGTCTACCAGCCGGTGGTGGACATCGGCAGCGGCCGCGTGGCCGGGGTCGAGGCCCTGCTGCGCTGGCAGCCGGTGGATCGCCCGATGGTCTCGCCCGCCGAATTCATCCCGCTGGCCGAGGAGACCGGCCTGATCGTGCCGATCGGCGACTGGGTGCTGGCGACCGCCATGCGCCAGCAGGTGGCCTGGCGCGAGGCCGGCTTGCCGCCGGTGCGCATCAGCGTCAACCTGTCGGCGCGCCAGTTCCTGGGCCAGGACGTGGCCCAGCGCGTCAGCACGCTGCTCGAGGAAACCGGATGCGACGCGGCCATGCTGACCCTGGAGATCACCGAGAGCGTGCTGATGGAGAACCCGGCCGCCGCCACCGAGACCATGGGCCGGCTGGCGGCGATGGGTGTGCAGCTGGCGATCGACGACTTCGGCACCGGCTACTCGAGCCTGGCGAGCCTGAAGCGCTTCCCGATCCACAGCCTGAAGATCGACCGCTCCTTCGTGATGGACCTGACCCAGGACGCCGACGACGCCGCCATCGTCAACGCCGTGATCGCGCTGGCCCATTCGATGAAGCTGAACGTGATCGCCGAAGGCGTCGAGACCAGCGAGCAGCTGGCTTTCCTGCAGGAGCGCGGCTGCGACCAGATGCAGGGCTATTGCTTCAGCCGGCCGGTCGCGCCGGGCAATATCGAGGCGATGCTGCGTGGACTGTCAGCCTAGTCGGTTTTCCCGTCGAGCCTTGGCATAGCGTTTCTTGCACCCGTCAGCTGGAGTGCCGGATCTGCGGCGGCGAAGGCCCGCAAGTCGGAGCGCATGTTGTCGGCGGCGGAGAAGGAAATGCCGAGCCCAGTGATCGTCGTGACGCTCCCGTCCTTGCTGGTCGTTTCTGTCGCATCCGGCATGGGTTTCACGCTTACATGATAAGAGCCGATGTAGTTGACTTCGCGCGCGCTCACGGTGAAGCGGAGCGGCGCCTGGAGCCTTGTCTGGAACTGGAAGGGGCCGGAGGACGGGCCCAGGCTGGCGCTGACCAGCGCGTACTCGCCAGGCTGGACACGGCGAATCATGCCCAGCCTGACCTGCTTATCTTCCGGCGCTACCGGCGCGAGAATCCTGTCAAAGTGCTTGACGAACTCGATGTCGATTTCTTTCGCATTGTCGATACGCCGGAGCGTCAACGTAGGCGGCAACCCGCTGCTCGTCAGCACCGTCACCGCGAGCGTGGCGCCATCTTCGCCCATGTAATAAGGGGACGGGAGCGCGCTACAGCCGAACAGTAGAGCCGCTGCCGTGGCGAAGCAGGCCGGGCGAAGTACAGCTTGTACTCGTGGAATATGCATGAGAAAAAGCCGCTCCCGAACAGGTAGATGTATTGACTTCCGAGTGCAGTCTACGACCCTGATTGCTCTTACGACAAACATTATTTTCCAAGCATAAATCTCGTCGATTACACCACTGGTGGGGGTCGTCAGGAACAGGCTAAGGTCCTAGACTTATTTCCTATTCGCAACATACATAGGAAAACAATGAAACTCAACCGCCTGTTCGCCGCCGCCTTCGTCGCCATCCTGCTGGGCGCCAGCCACGCCGGCGCCAATGCCGCCGAACCCGAAGAGCACTTCCAGCTCACGCCGGCGCTGCTGGCCAAGCTCAAGGCCGCCGCGCCGGACATCAAGAAGCTGGAGAAGAAGGACGAGGACGCCAAGGATGGCAAGGACAAGCTGTCGGCGGAAGATTTCGCACGCGTGCTCGACAAGGAGCCGCGCGCCAAAGCGGTACTGGCCAAACACGGCCTGGGCACCCGCGAGTTCGCGCTGTCCACCTATGCCATGCTGCACGCCGGGATGTTCGTGGGGCTGGAGCCGAGCATGAACAAGAAGCAGGCCGCCGACATGCTGGCCTCGTTCACCAAGGAGCAGCGCGCCAACGTCGCCCTGCTGCGCAAGACCGACATGAGCGCGTTCAAATAACAGCGATGATGGAAACGATAATGGCCGCATGCGCGGCCATTTTTCATTGGAGTAGCGGGGAAGGGGCGCTCAGCCGATCACGTAGCGCTTCGACGGACCGCTGCCGACCGCCTGGCCGCTGGCGCCATACACGCCGCCGGCTTCGGCGCCGGCCGGCATGCGCAGGGCGTTCAGCACGCCCTGATTATGCGCCAGCTGCTTGTTGATCAGCATGCCGTTGACGCGGTTCAGTTCCTTGGCTTCGCGTGACAGGCCAAGCAGGGCTTCCCACTGGGCGCGTGCCTCATCGTTGCCGCTCACCGCCAGCCAGGGTTCCATGCCGGCTTCCGAGCCTTCGCAGCCGGCCGCGGCGAGCGCCGCGTGGCGCTGGGCCGACAGCTCGGCGAGCGCCTGCAGCAGTGCATTCTTGCGGGGAGTAGTGTCCGCCAGCCCATCGGCGTCAGCTGCGACGAGCAGCTGCTGTTCCTGTTTCATCAGCTCGATCAGGGAGCTGACGTGTTGCTGTTCTTGGGAAACGGTCGAGATGGGGCTGGTCGGCATGAAGGTTTATCGCTTGCGTGAATGGAGCAAGTCGCGCACGGTGTCGAGCAGGCCGTCGGCGACTTTCTCGGAGTTGACCTGGAACTGGCCATCGGCGATGGCCATCTTGATGCGTTCGACTTTCTTGGTGTCGAACACCTGGTTGTTGCCGCTCACGGCGCTGGCCATGGCCTGGCCGGCCGAGGACAGGCGGACGCTGTCGGTCGCGGCCGCAGCCGTGGACGATGCGGCGGCGGTGGACGTCGTGGCCGCCTTGTCGGCGCCGCGTGCATTCGCGGTGCCGTTGGTGTTGGTCGGCTGAAGGCCTGGGTTGCCCTTGAGGGTATCGTTGATTTTCACAGCATCATCCTTCTCTGTTCGGAGCCGGAAACTCCGGGATCTGCATTTGTATCGGCAAGGATTTCACAAACTTTAGTGCAGAAAAGGGCGTTGGAATGAAAATATGCGGCTTACCCGGGAACGGCGTCAGATCGCCACTTCGATGATGCCGCCGAGGCGCGCCGTACCGCTTACCACGGTCCCGGACTGGGTGCGCGCCTGCGCCACCTGGCCTTCGCCGGCATTGTTGATGGCGCGCGCCTCGCTCGATACCGAGAAATTCGCGCCTTTGGTCACCAGGCGCACCGCCTGGCCTTGCTGCACCACCGGCTTCGACTTCAGCGTGTCGAGACGCAGCGGGGTGCCGGCAGGCAGGGAAGCGGTCGGCGTGCGGCCGATCGCCTGGGCCATGTCGGTGATGATGCCGTTCGGCATGGCGGCGATGTCGCCTTTCATCATGACCAGCTGGCTGGCGTCCACCGCCTGGCCCTGGGCCAGCGGCACGGCGGCCGCGACGTAGTCGGCGACGACGTTCACGGTGGCCTGAATATACACCGTCCATGGACTTGGCGCGGTGCAGCGCACCCCGACCGTTGTTTTTCCCCACGCCCGTGCGCCCGGCTGCTGGAAGGCTTCCGGCGCCGGGCAGCTCGCCAGGCTGGTGCGCGGATCGACCTGGCCTACCTTGATCGTCACCTGGCCGGGCAGGCCGGCAGTCTGGGTCTGCAGGTATTGCTCGACGACCGTGCGCAGGGCAGGGAGGTTCTGGCGCTGTGCGGCAGGCTGTTGCGCGCCCGCGAACGGTGCGACCAGGAGCAGGAGGGCGGCAAGGTGGCGTTTCATGAGTATTAGCGACAGGGGAAATCGGGAATGCTGCCATTTTAGGCAGCGTGATTCCGTAGTGAAACTTTGAATAGCCGGGGTTTGGCCGTCTTTATCGATCGATTGGGAACTGTTGCCTGTCCGTATCATCGGTCCTGTCCCAACAAGTCTCTCGAGGAGGCGGCATGATCGGCAAAATCGACCAGTACCTGAGTTTCAATGAAACGGCCCTGTCCCTGCGCGCCCAGCGCCAGGAACTGCTGGCGTCGAACATCGCCAACGCCGACACCCCGAACTACAAGGCGCGCGACATTGATTTTTCCAACGCCTTGCAGAACGCCCTGGCCGGCAAGACCGGCAATGCGAACCTGGCGACGACCGCCCAGCAACACATCGGCCGCGGCAAGCCGAGCGGCGACGTGCTGGCCAACGGCACTCCGGTGCAGTACCGCGGCGAAGTGCAGGGCAATGTCGACGGCAATACGGTGGACATGGACGTCGAGCGCAACCAGTTTGCCGACAACGCGCTGCGCTACGAGGCAGGGATCACGATGATCAACCACCAGATCAAAGGCCTGCTGGCGGCCATCCAGGGTCAATAAGGCTAAAGGATCACCCCCATGTCTCTCTTTAATATCTTCAACGTTTCCGGTTCCGCGATGAGCGCCCAGGCCCAGCGCCTGAACACCGTGGCCTCCAACCTGGCCAACGCCGACAGCGCCACCAGCCCCACCGGCGAAGCCTACCGCGCCAAGGCGGTGGTGTTCGAGGCGGTGCCCCAGCAGTCCGGCGCCACCGCGGTGCGCGTGCGCGAAGTGGTCGAGGACCCGTCGCCGCTGAAGCAGGTCTACGACCCCAAGCACCCGATGGCCGACGAGAAGGGCTATGTCTCGATGCCCAACGTGAACGTGGTCGACGAGATGGTCAACATGCTGTCGGCTTCGCGCTCCTACCAGACCAATGTCGAGACCATGAACGCGGCCAAGACCATGCTGCTCAAGACCCTGACCCTGGGTCAATAAACAAGATTAAGCCATGACCACAGTCACCAATACCACCGGCGCCGCCAACAACATCAACGACCTGATGTCGACCATGAACGGCAAGAAGGCCGAAGTCGACGGCGTCGAAGCGGACACCAACAAGTTCATGACCCTGCTCGTCACCCAGCTGAAGAACCAGGATCCGCTCAACCCGCTCGACAACGCCCAGGTCACCAGCCAGCTGGCCCAGCTGTCGACCGTCACCGGCGTCAACAAGCTGAACGCTACCCTGGAATCGCTCAAGAGCAGCTACCAGTCGTCCGAAGCGATGCAGGCAACCAATCTGATCGGCCACGGCGTGCTGGTCGAGGGCAACAAGCTCGGCCTGAGCCAGGGCAAGGCGATCCTCGGCGTGGAACTCGGCAGCGCCGCCGACAAGGTCGAAGTGGAAATCACCAGCGCAGCCACCGGCAAGGTGGTCGCCACCATCGACCTCGGCGCCCAGGAAGCCGGCATCGTGCCGATCGCCTGGGACGGCGTGCCGGACAAGGACGACCTCGACGCCGAGGGCAAGCCCAAGGTGCTGGCCGACGGCACTTATACCTACAAGGTGACTGCGACGCGCAGCGGCGAAGCGCTCACCGACGCCAAGGCCCTGTCCTTCGACAGCGTGGCCAGCGTGACCACCAACGGCAAGGACGGCGTCAAGCTGAACCTGCCGGTCAAGGGTGTCGTCACCATGGCGGATATCAAACAAGTTCTGTAAGCCGAGCCGCTTACTTCGTAGCACTTTACATCAGGAGTACACCATGTCTTTCCAACAAGGCCTGAGCGGCTTGAACGGCGCAGCCAAATCCCTCGACGTCATCGGTAACAACATCGCCAACTCGAGCACGGTCGGCTTCAAGGGCTCGACCACCCAGTTCGCCGACGTCTACGCCAGTTCGCTGAACGGCGCCGGCGGCGTCTCGGCCGGTATCGGCGTGAAAGTGGCGAACATCGCCCAGCAGTTCACCCAGGGTAACGTCGAAGCCTCGAACAACCCGCTCGACATCGCCATCAACGGCGCCGGCTTCTTCCGTACCGAAGCCTCGGGCATGGTGCAGTACAGCCGCAACGGCCAGTTCTCGCTCGACAAGAACGGCTTCCTGATCAACGCGCAGGGCGCCAAGCTGACCGGCTACGGCCTGAACGCCAACGGCGCGCTGGTGGCGGGCGCCCCGACCCCGCTGCAGATCGACACCGCGGACCTGGAGCCGGTGACCACCACGGCGGTCAAGATGGAGCTGAACCTCGACTCGCGCAGCCTGAATCCGACCAATTCGCCCTTCAACGCGGACGACCCGACCACCTACAACAAGCAGACCCCGATGAGCGTGTACGACACGCTGGGCAATCCGCACGTGCTGTCGACCTACTACGTCAAGAGCGGTCCGGGCACCTGGGACGTGTACGCCGCCAACGACGGCACCGAAGTGACCAACCTGAAGGTCGCCGGCGCCGCCACCGGTACCGGCGCCGCCTACAGCGCCGTGAATACCGCCCGCGCCGCCTGGGAAACCGCGACCAAGGCCGTGCCGCCGGTGCCGGCCACCATCGCCGCCGCCCTGAGCGGCTACGCCACCGCCGCCAGCGCCATGGTGTCGGCCGCCGCCGGCACCGCCGGCGCCACCGCCGCCAACCAGACCGAGATCACCACTGCCGCCACCACCGCCGCGGCGGTGCCGGGCGGTACCCCGGACGAGATCGACGCCGCCATGGCCAAGGCCATCAAGGTGCCCGCGGTCCCGGTAGGCAAGCTGGTGTTCGACACCAACGGCGGCCTGAACAAGGTGACCTCGACCGACGCCGGCAAGCTGGCGGTGACCCTGCCGGTGTTCCCCTCGACCGGTTCCGAGAACACCATGCCGATCACCATCGACTTCGACGGCACCACCCAGTACGGCACCAAGATGAGCGAGAAGAAACTGTCCCAAGACGGCTACGCGGCCGGCAACCTGCAGCGCTTCACCACCGGCGCCGACGGCGTGATCCTGGGCCAGTACAGCAACGGCCAGACCAAGCCGCTGGGGCAGGTGATCCTGGCCAACTTCACCAACCCGAACGGCCTCGAGCCGCTGGGCAACAATGCCTGGGCCGAATCGGCCAGCTCGGGCGTGCCGCTGGTCGGCACCCCGAACTCGGGCAGCTTCGGCGTGCTGCAGCAGTCCGCGGTGGAAAGCTCGAACGTCGACCTGACGGCCGAACTGGTCAACATGATCACCGCGCAGCGCGTCTACCAGGCGAATGCGCAGACCATCAAGACCCAGGACTCGGTGCTGCAGACCCTGGTCAATCTGCGTTAATGGAAGTCTTTGGCGTACGTTGAACGCGTGGGCAGGGGACCTGCCCACCCTACGAAAGCCACGAGCCGTAGGGTGGGCGGGTTTCCCGCCCACGCGTTCAACCGGCGCAAGCGCAGCCGTACATTGGAGAAAACAAGATGGACCGCCTGATCTACACCGCCGGCAGCGGCGCCAAGCACATCCTGGAACAGCAGGCCACGACCTCGAACAACCTGGCCAACGTGAACACCACGGGCTTTCGCGCCCAGCTGGACGTGTTCCGCGCCGTGCCGGTGCAGAGCGAAGGCCTGCCGACGCGCGCCTTCGTCGTCAATTCGAGCCCGGCCTCGGACTTCAGCGCCGGCGCGCTGCAGGTGACCGGGCGCGACCTCGACGTCGCGATCAAGGGCCAGGGCTGGTTCGCGGTGCAGATGCCTGACGGTACCGAGGCCTATACCCGCAACGGTTCCCTGCAAACCAGTCCCAACGGCCTGCTCACCACCGCCGGCGGCGCCACCATCGCGGGCGAGGGCGGTCCGATCACGATCCCGCCCGACGTCACCGTCACCGTGGGCGGCGACGGCACCATTTCGACCGTGTCCACCACCGACCAGCCGGCCGTCGCCAACATCCTGGGCCGCCTGAAACTGGTCAATCCGCCAAGCGAGAACATGGTGCGCGGCGACGACGGCCTGTTCCGCCTGAGGGACGGCGGCACCGCCCAGCCGGACGCGGCGGTGAGCGTGGCCGGCGGCGCGCTCGAGGGCAGCAATGTCAGCGCAATCGATTCCATGGTCAACATGATCAGCCTGGCACGTTCTTTCGAGACACAAATGAGCCTGTTAAAGAACGCCGAGAATAACGCCGCGAAAGCCACCCAGATCCTCGCTTTGAATTGATAGTTGCTGCAGCATAATTCTCCTGTACGTGGCGAACCTTGTCCGCCACAAAAGGAGAATTCCATGATCCGTTCGCTGTTTATCGCCAAGACCGGCCTCGAAGCGCAGCAAACCAACCTCGACGTCATCACCAACAACCTCGCCAACGTCAGCACCAACGGCTTCAAGCGTTCGCGTGCGGTGTTCGAGGACCTGCTGTACCAGAACGTGCGCCAGCCCGGCGCCCAGTCCTCGCAGCAGAGCAACCTGCCTTCGGGCCTGCAGATCGGTACCGGTGTGCGCACCGTCGCCACCGAGCGCATCTTCACCCAGGGTAATCCCCAGCTGACCGGCAATTCGAAGGACGTCATGGTCAACGGCTCGGGCTTCTTCCCGGTCCTGCTGCCGGACGGCACCCAGGCCTATACCCGCGACGGCTCCTTCCAGACCGACCAGAACGGCCAGCTGGTGACGTCCAGCGGCTTCGTGGTCCAGCCCGCCATCACCATTCCGGCGAATGCCGAAGCGATCACCGTCGGCCGCGATGGCGTCGTGTCCGTGAAACTGCCGGGCACTACCGCCCCGACCCAGGTCGGTTCGCTCCAGCTGGCCACCTTCATCAACCCGGCCGGCCTCGAGTCGCGCGGCGAGAACCTGTACGTCGAGACCGGCGCCTCGGGCAATCCGAACCTGAACGTGCCGGGCACCAACGGCTCCGGCGTGCTGATGCAGGGCCATGTCGAATCGTCGAACGTGAACGTGGTCGAGGAAATGGTCAACATGATCCAGACCCAGCGCGCCTACGAGATCAACAGCAAGGCGATCACCACCTCCGACCAGATGCTGCAGAAACTGTCCCAGCTGTAAAGTCAATGAACATGAAATCCTTCTTCGCTGCGGCCGCGCTGGTCGCCATTGCCGGGTGCTCCACCACCCCGAGCAGCATCGTCCAGGGTCCGCTGACGGCCCGTCCGATGCTGGTGCAGGCCGCCCCGAGCAACGACGGCGCCATCTACAACGCCAACAGCTACCGCCCGATGTTCGAAGACCGCCGCGCGCGCCACATCGGCGACCTGCTGACGGTGAACATCACCGAGCGCACCTCGGCCGGCAAGTCGGGCGCCAGCACCGGCAGCAAGTCGGGCAGCGCCAGCTTCGCGGTGCCGGGCCCGCTGCAGGCGCGCATCGGCGGGAGCGTCGGTGTGGAAGGCGCGAACAAGTTTGCCGATGCCGACACCCAGAGCGCCTCGAACAATTTCACCGGCACGATCGGCGTCACCGTCACCGAAGTGCTCGCTAACGGCAACCTGATCGTGGCCGGCGAGAAGCAGGTCGCCATGAACAAGGGCATCGAGTACATCCGCTTCTCGGGCATGGTCGCGCCCGACACCATCCAGCCGGGCAATATGGTCGCGTCGACCGTGGTCGCCGATGCGCGCGTCGAATACCGCACCAACAGCCGCGTCGACAAAGCCGAGTTGAGCAATATGTTCTCGCGCTTCTTCCAGTCGATGCTGCCGTTCTGAGGCGAGGGTAGATCATCATGAAATTCGCTTCCATCGCCCTGATCGCCGCAGCCATGATTAGCGCCGCGCCCCTGGTCCAGGCCGAGCGCCTGAAAGACCTCGCGAGCATCGCCGGCGTGCGCCAGAACCAGCTGTCGGGCTACGGCATCGTCGTGGGCCTGGACGGCACCGGCGACCAGACCAGCCAGACCCCGTTCACCGTGCAGTCGATCCAGGCCATGCTGCAGCAGAAGGGCGTCAACCTGCCGCCCGGCACCCAGCTGCAGCTGAAGAACGTCGCGGCCGTGATGGTCACGACCTCGCTGCCGGCCTTCGCCCAGCCGGGCCAGACCATCGACATCACCGTGTCCTCGATCGGTAATGCGAAAAGCCTGCGCGGCGGCACCCTGCTCATGACGCCGCTGCACGGCGCCGACGGCCAGGTCTACGCCATGGCCCAGGGCAACGTGCTGGTCGGCGGCGTCGGCGCCCAGTCGGGCGGCGCGCAGGTGCAGGTGAATCACCTGTCGGTCGGCAAGGTGTCCAGCGGCGCCACCGTCGAGCGCGCCGTCGCCTCGAACCTGGGCGCCGACAACCAGATCCGCCTGGAACTGAACCAGACCGATTTCTCGACCGCCGCGCGCGTGGTGGAAGCCATCAACGACCAGTTCGGCGCCGGCATCGCCACCGCCCTGGACGGCCGCGTGATCCGCGTGCGCACCCCGTCCTCGAGCGACCAGCGGGTGGCCTTCATCGGCCAGCTGGAAAGCATCGATATCGCCCGCGCCAAGGATGCGGCCAAGGTGATCATGAATGCCCGCACCGGTTCGGTCGTGATGAACCAGGCCGTGATGCTGGACAACTGCGCGATCTCGCACGGCAACCTGACCGTGACGGTCGGCGCCGACACCAACGTCAGCCAGCCGCCGGCCGGCTCGCGCGGCGCCACCGCCATCACCCAGACCAACTCGGTCGACGTCAAGAAGGATCCGGGCCGCGTCCTGATGATCAAGGGCGGCGCCTCGCTGGCCGAAGTGGTCAAGGCCATGAACGCGATCGGCACCACCCCGCAAGACCTGCTGGCGATCCTGCAGGCACTCAAGGCCGCGGGCTCGCTGCGCGCCGAACTCGAGATCATCTAACAAGTCGCAAAGCACATTATGATCGGCTCTCCTTCCACTGACCTGACCAGCAAGTTCGCCCTCGACACCAAGGGCCTGGGCGAACTCAAGCAAGGCGCCAAGAACGGCTCGCCCACCGCGCTGAAGGAGGCGGCCACGCAGTTCGAAGCCATGTTCATCAACATGATGATGAAGAGCATGCGCGATGCGACGCCGCAGGAAGGGATGCTGGATAACCAGCAGAGCAAGATGTTCACCGGCATGCTGGACCAGCAGATGAGCCAGAACCTGGCCAAGCGCGGCATGGGCCTGGCCGACGTGCTGACCCGCCAGCTGACCTCGAACCAGGTCGGCGCCCAGGCGCTGGCCATCGGCGCCGACGGCGTCGCCGCCGGCAAGGCCGCCGCCGCAGCCTCGGCGCTGGCGCCGCTCGACGGCAGCATGCGTCCGGGCATGGACGCGGCTACCATGATCAAGAGCGGCGCCCGCCAGCCGGGCGCGCCGGCGCTGCCGCTCACGACCGATTCCGGCCGCGTGCAGGCGCCGCATGTGCGCGCCTTCCAGGAAAAGCTGCACCCGCACGCGGCCGAAGCCGAGCGCGCCACCGGCGTGCCGGCCAAGTTCATGCTGGGCCAGGCGGCGCTGGAAAGCGGCTGGGGCAAGCGCATGATCAGGAATGCCGACGGCACCAACAGCAACAACCTGTTCGGCATCAAGGCCGGCCCGGGCTGGAAGGGCAAGGTCGCCACCGCCGTCACCACCGAATACGTCAACGGCCGCGCGCACCAGAAGGTCGAGAAGTTCCGCGCCTACGACACCCCGGCCGATTCCTTCAAGGACTACGCCAACATGCTGGCCAAGAACCCGCGCTACGAGAAAGTGCTGGCCAGCGGCGGCGATGCCGCGGCCTTCGCCCACGGCCTGCAGCGCGCCGGCTACGCCACCGATCCGATGTACGCGGCCAAGTTGACCCGCATTATCAAAAATTCATTGGCATAAGAGCACGGTCAAGTTTCCCGAAAATCTGCCGTTGTTAGACCAGTCAGAGAAAGAACAAGCATATGTCCGGTAACCTCCTCAGCATTGGCAAGAGCGGCCTGTTCGCAGCACAGGCGGGCCTGGCCACGACCGGCCACAACATCACCAACGCCAGCGTCGCCGGCTACAACCGCCAGGTGGTGGTGCAGGCCACCGGCCCGATGCTCGATACCGGCGTCGGCTTCCAGGGCACCGGCACCCAGGTTTCCCAGATCAAGCGCTACAGCGACGAATTCCTCAACTCGCAGGTGCGCAACGCCCAGGCCAGCAAGAGCGGCCTCGACTCTTACTACGCCCAGATCAGCCAGATCGACAACATGCTGGCCGACCAGACCTCCGGCCTGTCGCCTTCCATGCAGAGCTTCTTCAAGGGCGTGCAGGACATGGCGGCCAACCGCGCTTCGGTGCCGTCGCGCCAGTCGATGCTGTCGAGCGCCGACACCCTGGCAACGCGCTTCCAGGCGCTGGACGCGCGCCTCGACGAGATCCGCGACGGTGTCAACAGCACCATCGAGTCGAGCGTCACCATGATCAACTCCTACGCCCAGCAGATCGCCGACCTGAACGACAAGATCGGCACCTTCGCCGCCGCCCAGCAGCGCGCGCCGAACGACCTGCTCGACAAGCGCGACCAGCTGGTGCTGGAACTGAACAGCCAGGTCAAGGCCACCGTCACGCCGGGCGACAACAACAGCCTGACGATCTCGATCGGCAGCGGCCAGCCGCTGGTGGTCGGCCAGCGTACCTTCCAGCTGGCGGCCATGAAGTCGCCGACCGACCTGACCCGCGTGGAAGTCGGCTACGTGGCCGGCACCAAGGTGTCGGTGCTGGCCGATAACGCCCTGAGCGGCGGCACCCTCGGCGGCGCCCTCGAGTTCCGCAGCAAGACCCTGGATCCGGCCCAGAGCGCGCTGGGCAAGGTCGCGATCGGCCTGGCCATCGAATTCAATGCCCAGCACAAGCTGGGCCTGGACCAGAACGGCGTGGCCGGCAAGGATTTCTTCAACGTGGCGCCGGCCTACGTGGGCAAGAACATCAACAATGCGCTGTCGAGCACCACCGCGGTGCAGGCCAAGGTGACCGACCCCGCCAAGCTGATGGACAGCGACTACAAGGTCGAGTTCGACGGCACCAACTTCAACGTGATCCGCCTGTCGGACAACAAGGTCACTCCGGTCACGCCCTACAGCGCGTCCGGCACCACCCAGACCATCGATGGCGTCGAGTTCACGATCTCGGGCACGGCTGCCAAGGAAGACAATTTCCTGGTGCGCCCGACCATCGGCGGCGCCGCCAACTTCAACCTCCTGGTGAAGGACACGGCCAGCATCGCCGCCGCCGCGCCGATCGCCACCAGCGCCCCGGTGGGCAATACCGGCACCGCCAAGATCAGCGAAGGCAAGGTCGACAGCAGCTTCCTGAGCGGCGCGCCGGCGCTGCCGGTGACCCTGGCTTTCAATAGCACCACCGGCAACCTGAACGGCTTCCCGTCCGGCCTGCCGGTGCGCGTGACGGCATCGGACGGCACCGTGACCAACTACCCGGCGCCGGCCACCACCGTCGCCTTCGCCGCCGGCGCCACCTACACCTTCGGCGGCGTCAGCGTGACCATGACGGGCGCGCCGGGCAATGGCGACACCTTTAAGATCGAAGCCAACAGCGGCGGCGTGGGCGACACCCGCAACATCAGCCTGCTGGGCGACCTGCAGACCAAGAACATCTTCAACAACGGCAGCGCGACCATCCAGTCGTCCTATGCCCAGCTGGTCAGCACCGTGGGCAACAAGACGCGCGAAGTGCAGGTCAACGGCGAAGCCGCCGAAGCCCTGCTGACCCAGGCCAAGGCCAGCGCTTCCGACGTTTCGGGCGTGAACCTGGACGAGGAAGCCACCAACCTGATCAAGTACCAGCAGGCCTACCAGGCCGCGGGCAAGGTCATGCAGATCGCCGGCACCATCTTCGACACCCTGCTGTCGATCGGCCGCTGACGAGTAAAACCGACGTAACACGAGGCTCCCATGCGCATCAGTACCCTCTCGATCTACGGCAACGCCACCTCGCAGCTGAACACGCTGCAGAGCGCCCTGGCGCGCACCCAGCTGCAGCTGTCGACCAACCGCCGCATCCTGACCCCGGCGGACGACCCGGTGGCCTCGGCGCGCGCGCTCGAAGTGAGCCAGTCGAAGTCGATGAACGAGGGCTTCGCCACCAACCGCGCGAGCGCCCGTTCCTCGCTGGCGGCGGTGGAAGGCTCGCTGCAGAACGCGGGCGACCTGCTGCAGGACATCCAGGAACTGGCGATCAGCGCCGGCAACGGCACCATGCTGCCGCAGGACCGCGAGGCGCTCGCCATCGAACTCGAAGGCCGGCTGGAAGACCTGCTGGGCGTGGCCAACACCACCGACGGCGCCGGCGGCTTCCTGTTCTCCGGCTACAAGGCCACCACCCAGCCCTTCACCCGCACGCCGGGCGGCGCCGCCTACCAGGGCGACCAGGGCCAGCGCCAGCTGCAGGTGGCGGCCTCGCGCAAGATGCCGCTGTCGGCCTCGGGCTCGGCCGTGTTCGAAGCGAATCCGACCGGCAACGGCAGCTTCCAGACCCAGGCCGGCGCCACCAATACCGGCGCCGCCATCATCTCGTCGGGCGCGGTGGTCGACCGCGCCCAGGTCAATGCCGGGCGCGACTACAAGCTGACCTTCGCGGTGACCGGCACCCCGGCCGTGACCACCTACAGCGTGGTCGACACCACCACCGGCACCGACGTCGCGGTGCCCGGCCAGACCGCCATCACCTACGAGGCCGGCAAGACCATCAGCTTCGGCGGCCTGAGCTTCGACATCAAGGGCGACCCGGCCAACGGCGACACCTTCACGGCCAAGCCGAGCGAGAAGCAGTCGGTGTTCACCACCGTGACCGACCTGATCGCGGCGCTGCGCGCCCCGGTCGACGGCTCGAGCGGCAAGGCCGCGCTCACCAACAAGCTCAATACCGCGATCGACAACCTGAAGGGCGCCCACGACAACGTGCTGACGGTGCAGGCCTCGGTCGGCGCGCACATGAAGGAACTCGACTACCTCGACAGCGCCGGCGACGACCTCGACATCCAGTACTCGACCACCCTGGGCGACCTGCAGGACCTGGATATGGTCAAGGCGATCTCCGATTTCTCGATGCAGCAGACCACGCTGCAGGCGGCGCAGATGTCGTTCAAGACGATGTCGGGACTGTCGCTGTTCAACTACCTGTAAGGCTCAGCCACCGGCCCGCTTCGGGTCGTGGCCGAGTTTCCTGAGCGTTTCCATGATCAGGTCGCAGTGGTCTCCCTGCACCTCGATCACCCCGTCCTTCACCGTGCCACCCGAGCCGCAGGCGGTGCGCAGCTGCTTGCCCAGCTGGGCCAGGGCGACGGCGTCCAGCGCCAGCCCCTTGACCAGGGTGACGCACTTGCCGCCGCGGCCCTTGGTCTGGCGCGACACCCGCACCACGCCGTCGCCCAAGGGGGCCGCCCTGGCCTTGCAGGTGCACTGCGCGATCGCGTTGCGGCACTCGGGACACATGCGGCCGCTCTCGGTGGAATACACCAGGCCGCCGCTTGAACTACTTTTCATATCGATTCAGGGTGGTTGCAGAGGCCGCAAGTATAGACCCGTCAGCGGTATTCCGGCCGGGTCGACAGGGCCACCACCGCGGTGCCGGCGGCGACGATCAGGGCATCTTCGATCAGGCCGCTCTTGGTCTGGCCCATCTTCTCCATGGCGCGCTTGCGGCCGGCCAGGGTGAGGTAGGCGAGCGGAACCGCGGTAGCGACCGCAGCCGCCGCGCCGGCCCGTTCGCGGCCGGGCGCGGCCAGCGCGGCGCCGGCGATACCGGCGCTCATGACGCGCGCCAGCAGGCCGAGGAAGACGGTGCGGTCGGGCGCCGTTTTCATCTTGTCTCCCAGTAGTTCTCCCACACCCATGGCAAGCGCGCCGTACTTGAAGAGCGGGCGATCGAGCAGGAACAGTTCTCCCGGCGTATCACGACCCTTCAGGCGCGCCGTCGCGATGGTGGCCATGGGGGTCATCGAGCGGGCGCTGGCGACGGCGCCGATCAGGAAGGAAGGGAGCAGGCTGCGAATAGACATGGAAAACTCCTGTGCAAGTGGCAATCGATGACTCGACTGTAGCCGGGCTCGCGCCGAACTGTCGCCACGCAAGAGTTTGCCTATCCCGCCTGGCGGCCCGGGGCGCGCAGCAGCTTCAGTTCGCGGCGCAGCCAATCGCGGCTGGGAAGGGCTTCGCCGCTGCCGCACTTGACCCGGTAAGGGCGGCCGGAAAAGCTGCTTTTCGATGCCGCCAGATCGATGAACTGCTCGGTACTCTGCAGCGTCTCGCGGCGGCCTTCGATGTAGTCCAGCTTGCGCAGCAGGTGGGTGCGCGCGTCGGCGGCATTGTGCCAGCTGCCGTTGCGCTCGAACTGGCAGCCTGAGTCGCTCATGCGCGCCATCAGGCCGTCGATCTCGGCGCGTATGGCGGGCGGGGTGGGGGCGGCACTGGCGGCGAGGCACATGCTGCCCAGGACAGCAGCGATCAGGAGGCGCAGGGGCTGGAAGCTTGGCATGGGAATCGCAGGGTAGTTCGGATGCACAACCCTAACCGAAAAATCGCTTTCAGGCGCGCCCGCGACTAGCCGGGTGCGGGCCGCGGTGCGGGGACCGACGGCGCCGGCGGCGGTGCGGCGTTGCGCTGCAGGCCCGCGCGCGGCACGGCGCGCCCGGCCTCGATGCCCTCGTTGAACAGGTTCACGATCGGCATGCCGAGGTAGGGCAGGGCCAGGCTCAGGGTCAGGAAACCGACGCCCAGGGTGACCGGGAAGCCGATGCCGAAGATGTTCAGCTGGGGCGCGGCGCGCGTCAGGATGCCGAGGGCGACGTTGGTGATCAGGAGCGCGGCGATGATCGGCAGCGACAGCTGCAGCCCGCTCGAAAAGATCTTGGCGCCCCAGCGCGCCAGCTCCAGTGGGGCGTTGCCCGAGAACGGGGTGGCGGAAATCGGCAGCGCGTGGAAGCTCTCGGCCAGCGCCGCGAGCAGGATCAGGTGCGCGTTCACGGCCAGGAAGGCCATGGTCGCGACCAGCGCCAGGAACTGGGCCACCGCCGCCGAGCGGCCGCTGGTCATCGGGTCGAAGAAAACGGCGAAACCGAGGCCCATGGCCATGCTGGCGATCTCGCCGGCGTACTCGATGGCGGCGAAGACGATCCGCATCGCGAAGCCCATCGCGACGCCGATCAGGAGTTCTTTTACCAGGATCAGGATGCCGGCCCAGGAGCTCGGGTCGACGGCCGGAATTTCGGGCACGGTAGGGGCGATGACCGAGGCCAGTAGCACGCCGAGCGCGACCTTGATCGACATCGGCACGCCGGCATTGCCGAACAGGGGCGCGGAGGCGACCAGGCCGAGGATGCGCGTGAGCGGCCAGATCAGGCCCGCGATCCAGGCGTTCATCTCGCCCGTGGTCAGGCTTAACATGTGCTCAACCGATCAGGCTGGGGATGCTGGTAAACACCTGGCGCATGTAGTCGAGCATGGTGGACAGCATCCAGGGCCCGGCCACGACCAGGGCGATGAAGATACCGACCAGCTTCGGGATGAAGGACAGGGTCGCTTCGTTGATCTGGGTCGCGGCCTGGAAGATCGAGATGATCAGGCCGATGATCAGCGCCACCAGCAGCAGCGGGGCGGACACCATCAGCGTGACTTCCATCGCAGTGCGGCCCATGGTCATGACGGATTCGGGAGTCATGTTGGTTTTCCCTAGTAAAAACTCTGGGACAGCGAGCCCAGCAGCAGCTGCCAGCCGTCGACCAGCACGAACAGCATCAGCTTGAACGGTAGCGAGATGACCGCGGGCGACATCATCATCATGCCCATCGCCATCAGCACTGAGGCGACCACCATGTCGATGATCAGGAAGGGAATGAAGATGGCGAAGCCGATCTGGAACGCGGTCTTCAGCTCGCTCGTGACAAACGCCGGGATCAGGACGCGCAGCGGCACGTCTTCGGGTCCCTGCAGCGCAGGCGAGCGCGAAATCTTGACGAACAGCGCCAGGTCGGACTGGCGGGTCTGCTTGATCATGAATTCCTTCAGCGGCACCACGCCCCGGTTGAGCGCTTCCTGCATCTGGATCCGGTTTTCCTGCAGCGGCTGGTAGGCCTCGGTGTAGATGCGGTCGAACGTCGGGCCCATCACGAAGAAGGTCAGGAACAGCGCCAGCCCGACCATCACCTGGTTCGGCGGCGCGGTCTGGGTGCCGATCGCCTGGCGCAGCAGCGACAGCACGATGATGATGCGGGTGAAGGCGGTCATCATCAGGAGCGCCGCCGGCAGGAAGGTCAGCGCGGTCAGCAGGATCAGGGTCTGGACCGGCAGCGAATAGGCGGTGCCGCCCCCTGCGGCCGGGCTGGTGGTGAAGGCGGGGATGCCGGGCTGGGCCAGGGCGGCCAGCGGCAGCAGTACCAGGCCTGCCAGGCCAGCTCCCAGCAGGAGTTTTTTATTTCGCATTACGGTTGTCTATCGTTTTCTTGAGCCAGTCGCCGAAGGATCCGGCGCTCGGCATATGGGCGGCGAGCGCGGCCTGCGGCCCATCGGACTGCGCGCCTTCCTGGCGCGGCATGGTGGCCAGGGCATTGACGCGTCCCGGCGAGGCGCCGACGACGATCCACTGGTCGCCCACTTCGACCACCATGATACGCTCGCGGCCGCCGATATTGAGGGCGCCGACCAGCCTGATGTTGGCGCTCGCGCCCATGGCGCGCGGGCCGTAGCGTTTCATGAACCAGGCCAGGGCGAGCAGCAGGCCGATCACCAGCACCAGGGCCATGATGGTCTGCAGCAGGCCGCCGGTTGCCGGCGCCGCGGAGCCGGGCATCACGACCTGCGGCGGGCGCTGGTCCGGGGCCGGGGTGCTCACGGGAGAAGCAGCCGGGGCAGGCTGTTCGGCTGCGGGTGCGGCTTCCGTTGGCGCCGGGCCGGGCGCCTGGACCGGCGTCGAAACCGGGCCGGAAGGTGCGGGACGGGCAGGCGTGGCCGGGCGGCCGGTCGTGGTGGCGCCGCGGGGCAGGGCCTGGGTTTCTTGCGAGGCAGGCGCCGGGACCGGGATCGGTGCGGTGGCGTCGGGCGCCGGCTGTGCTTGCGGGGCTGCCTGCGGAGTGGCTTGCTGCTGCTGAGCGGCGGGGGCCTGATCGGCGACGACGGGCGACGCGCAGGCGGCCAGGGGCGCAAACATCAGCGCACTTAGCAGGTGCAACGCCGCACGGGCGAATCTCGCCGGGTTTGAACGCGTGGGATTCCGAGTGGCGACGTTGCGCGAGGTCATTTATTCAGTTTTCTGATCCGTTCCGATGGCGTAATGATATCAGTCAGACGGATACCGAACTTGTCGTTCACGACCACGACCTCGCCCTGGGCGATCAGGCAGCCGTTGACCAGTACGTCCATCGGTTCGCCAGCCAGGCCGTCGAGCTCGACCACGGAGCCCTGGGCCAGCTGCAGCAGGTTCTTGATCGCGATCTTGGTGCGGCCGAGTTCCACGGTCAGCTGGACCGGGATATCGAGGATGAAGTCGATGTCGTTCGGCGTTTCGTTGCGCGCGCCCTTGTTCGAGAAGTCCTTGAACACGGCCGCGCTGGCGGTCGCCTGCTGGGTCTGCTGGCGTTCGAGCGCCGCCGCTTCGGCCGCGGCCTGCTCGGCAATCGCCGCGCCCCAATCGTCGTCGAGATTGTCCTGGTCGTCCTGGGTATCAGACATGCTGCTCTCCTGTGTCGCCCGCGCCGTGCGCAGGCCGTTTCATACTGTTATTTGTTGAAGTTGTCGCTGTTGGCAAGCAGCTTCTCGACCTTCAAGGCGTATTGGCCATTGAAGACGCCATAGGTGCAATCCATCACCGGTACCCCGTCGACCGTGGCCTGCAGGGTTTCCGGGACCGTGATCGGGATGATGTCGCCGATCTTCATGTTCAGGATCTCGTCGAAGTTGGCGCGGCCTTCGCCCAGCACCGCCACCAGCTCGACTTCGGCCACCTGGATCTGCTGGGTCATCAGGCGCACCCAGCGCTTGTCGACTTCCAGCGCCTCGCCCTGGATGCTCGAGGTCAGCGCGTCGCGGATCGGCTCGATCATCGAGTAGGGCATGCAGAAGTGGATCTGGCCCGACACCGAACCGAGTTCGATGGTGAAGGTGCAGGACACCACGACCTCGTTCGGGGTCGCGATGTTGGCGAACTGCGTGTTCATCTCGGAACGGATGTACTCGAATTCGATCGGGTACACCGGTTCCCACGACTTGGCATAGGCCTCGAACACGATGTCGAGGATGCGCATGATGATGCGCTGCTCGGTCTGGGTGAAGTCGCGGCCTTCCACGCGGGTGTGGAAGCGGCCGTCGCCGCCGAACAGGTTGTCCACCAGCAGGAACACGAGGCCCGGGTCGAACACCATCAGCGCCGTGCCGCGCAGCGGCTTCATGTGGATCAGGTTGAGGTTGGTCGGCACCACCAGGTTGCGGATGAACTCGCTGTACTTCGAGACCCGCACCGAGCCCACCGAGACCTCGGCGCTGCGGCGCAGGAAGTTGAACAGGCCAACCCGCAGATACCTGGCGAAACGCTCGTTGATGATTTCGAGCGTCGGCATGCGGCCGCGGACGATCCGCTCCTGCGTTGCCAGGTTATAGGTGCGGACTCCCGAGGTGTCTTCAGGCGTCGCAATGTCGTCCTGATCGCCGTTGACCCCCTTTAAGAGGGCATCGACTTCTTCCTGTGAGAGGAAATTATCGGCCATGGTAGGTCGGGCTTACTGGATGATGAACGAGGTAAATAATACGTCGGTTACGTCCTGCTCGTCGCCGTCCTTCTCGAAAGGTTCCTGCACGATTGCCTGGATCTCGGCGGCGAGCTGCTGCTTGCCTTCGACCGTGCTGATTTCCGATGCCTTCTTGCCCGACAGGAGCAGCAGCACGCGATTGCGCACGATCGCCATATTGTCTTTCACCAAGGTCGCCTGTTCGGCGCCCGCCACCTGCAGGGTGAATTGCACCTGCAGGTACTGCTCGCCATTTTCCGGCTGCAGGTTGACGGTGAAGGCTTCGACCGGGACATACTCGGCCTTGGCTTCGGAATCCTTCTTTTTCTTTTTCTTCGATTCCTTCGGGCTGTCGTGCTCGGCCGCAGCCGCGTCGCCGCCCGCATGCATGAAATACCAGGCCGCACCGCCGCCACCGCCGAGCAGCAGCACTGCCGCCGCGGCGATCACGATCAGCTTTTTCTTGGAGCCGGCCGGGGCTGCCGCCGCTGCGTCTGCCTTCGGGTCGACTTTGGTTTTTGCATTCGCCATCAAGATGCCTCTTACTGCCTAAAGAATGTGTCCGTCATTATGGCATTATCGCGGGGAAACAAAGCCTGCCATGCCCCGAAAAGAGGGAATAAGCGATGGTAATCCCGCCGATTGTTGCGTCGACGTGTTGACGATTTGGTAGATCGTTAGCCGATCAGAAACGCATTATGCGAAGGTATCGACCAGGCCGTTGTCACCCAGGGCCACGGTCCGGGTCGCCGGACGGGCTGCGCTGTCTTCGTTCGCCGCGCCCGTGCCGCCCGCGTTGCCGAAGCCGCCACTACCTCCCTGGTTGCGGCGCTCGCCGTCCTGCTGCGCCTGGCGCTGGTCAGGCATGCCCGCGTCCACGGTCGCGTTACCGAGCGCGATGCCGTTCTCGCCCATCATCTCGCGCAGGCGCGGCAGGGCGTTTTCCAGGGCCTGGCGTACTTCCTGCTGGTTCGAGGAGAAGGCCACGCTGGCCCCGTCATTGCTCACGTTGAGCACCACCTGCACCGGGCCGAGGTCCGGCGGGTTCAGGGTCAGGGTCGCGGCCTGCTCCTTGCCCACCATGTAGACGATGCGCTGGCTGACCTGGTTGTCCCAGGCCTGGGTGCCGACGCGCGCCGGGATGCGGTCGGTCGGCACGGCGGCCGGGTTCGGCACGGTTTCCAGTTTGGCGGCCTGGGCCTGCAGCTGGGTGACGGACGGCGCCGGCGCCTCGACGGCCGGGTTGGCCTGGACGGCCGCGGCATCGCGCGCCTGCGGCTGGACCTTGCCCGGTTCCTGCTGGACGGCGGCCTGGGCGCTCTGCTGCAGGGCGCGCAGGTCGGCGCTGTCATGCGCCGCCGGCTGCACGCCGGCCGCCAGCGAGAAGCCGCTCGCCGCCGCTTCGCCATCGGTGGCGGTCGCGAGGGCAGGGTCGGTCGCCACTGCGGCGCCATCGGTGGTCTCGAGTTTCGCGAACGCGGACTGGAGCGCGGCCAGCTGCAGCTCGGCGCCGCCGGCGGCGACGGCCGCGGCAGGCACTTGCGCCGCACTTGGCGCGGCCACCACTGGCGCAGCCGGGGCCGGCTGGGCCAGGCTGGCCATGAAGGCGAGCATGTCGGTGACCGGCGTGGTCGCCGCTTCGGCGGCCGCGCTGGCGGATTCCGCGGCGGCTGCCGCATCCTTGGCCGGGTCGGCGGCTTCGGCGCCGGGAGCCGCCTGCTGGGCCGTCGCCGGCGCATCCGCTGCCTCGTTCTGCCTGGCCGGCTCGCGCGCCGCGGTCTTCGGGCCTTGCGCGGCCGGCTTGTCGGCCTGCTTGGCCGGCGTAGCCTGCTTGTTGGCCGGGCCAGGCGCCGGCGCCGCGCTCGGCGCGGGCGATGGCGCCATGGTCGGCGCCATCGCGCGCGACAGCGAGGCGCTGAAGGCGTCGGCATCCGGGGCCTGCACGCCCGCGGCGGCATTGCGTTGCGGCTGGGCCAGCGCGTTGGCGCCGGAAACCTGGAACGGGAGAGTGGTGGTCTGCATCGTCATGGTGAAAAGCTCGGCTTCTTCAGCGTTGTTTGTAGCGGGCGCCACGGGCTGCGTGGTCGTCCATCAGTTTCTGGTCGCGCTTGTTCTCGATCGCCAGCGCCTCGGCGGCCGCGCGTTCGTTCAGGGTGCGGTACGACAGGCGCTTGCGCTCGCTTTCCTGCCATGCCTTCTTTTCCATGTCCGCCTTGTACTTCGCATGCTTGATCACTTCGCGCTGGCCGATCAGCGCGTTGTCCAGCTTGCCGATGAAGGCGACGAAGTTGTTGTAGGCGAAGGGCGTGATGCCCGCCATCTGGGCCGCGTCGAGCTTGCGGACGTACTCGTCGCGATAGCCATCCAGCATGACCAGCTTCTGCTCGGCATCCTCGACCGCCTTCAGGGCGGCGCCCAGGCGCTTGGCGATGTCGTCGGAATCGCGTTGCGCGAGGTCGATCAGGGTCTCGAGTGCGGAAGTATTGGCCATAAAAGGTTCACGTTATGGGCACAGTATAGTGCCCAGAGGAATCCTTTTATCAGTCGAATAGAGAGGTCAATTGCCCCAAGCTCTCCAGCATGCCCGCGTTATCGTGGATTTCCTGGCACAGGAAGGCCTCGATCTGCTCGTGCTTGGCGATCGCCTGGTCCAGCACCGGGTCGCTGCCGGCGGCATAGGCGCCGACGCTGATCAGGTCGCGCGAGCGCTGGTAGCGCGAGTACAGCTGCTTGAGCTTGCGCGCCGCCAGCTGGTGCTCGTGGGTGGTGATGCCGTGCATCGCACGCGAGATCGACTGTTCGATGTCGATCGCCGGGTAGTGGCCGGCTTCGGCCAGGTGGCGGTTCAGCACGATGTGGCCGTCCAGGATACCGCGCGCGGCGTCGGCGATCGGATCCTGCTGGTCATCGCCTTCGGACAGCACGGTGTAGAAGGCGGTGATCGAGCCGCCGCCTTCGACGCCGTTGCCGGCCCGTTCCACCAGCACCGGCAGCTTGGCGAATACCGAGGGCGGATAGCCCTTGGTCGCCGGCGGCTCGCCGATCGCCAGGGCGATTTCGCGCTGGGCCATGGCGTAGCGGGTCAGCGAATCCATGATCAACAAGACATTCTTGCCCTGTTCGCGGAAGTGCTCGGCAATCGCGGTGGCATAGGCGGCGCCCTGCAGGCGCATCAGGGGCGGGGCGTCGGCCGGCGCGGCCACCACGGCCGAGCGGGCGCGGCCTTCCGGTCCGAGGATCTGCTCGATGAATTCCTTCACCTCGCGACCTCGTTCGCCGATCAGGCCGACCACGATCACGTCGGCGGTGGTATAGCGCGCAATCATGCCCAGCAACACCGATTTACCGACACCGGTACCGGCGAACAGGCCCAGGCGCTGGCCGCGGCCGACCGTCAGCATGGCATTGATGGCGCGCACGCCCACGTCGAGGGTGTCCGAGATCGGGGCGCGGTCGAGCGGGTTGATCGGGCGCGCGTTCAGCGGGCCGACCTCGTCGGTATTGAGTGGGCCCTTGCCGTCGAGCGGGCGGCCGGCGCCGTCCACCACCCGGCCCAGCAGTTGCATCCCGACCGGCAGGTGGCGCGCGCGGTCACTCGGACGGCGCCGCGGGTGCTGCACCGTGCCCGGCTTGGGCAGGGCCGATTCGACCGGGAACACACGCGAGCCCGGCACCACGCCTTCGACATCGCTCTGCGGCATCAGGAACAGGCGCTCGCCCTCGAAGCCGACCACTTCGGCCTCGATCCGCAAGCCGTTGGCCACCGGGATGGTGCAGGCGCTGCCCACGGCCAGCTTGAGGCCGACGCATTCCATCACCAGGCCGGCCACGCGCGTGACGCGGCCCGAGACCTGCATCGGTTCGGCAAAGCCGACCAGGGAATCGCAGTCCTTGATGAAGGATTTCCAGCGGGCGGTGTGGCGGTCGGCGGTGTTGGTCGTCATGTCGGTTACGGGATCAATGGCCCAGCCAGTCCACGTTGGATTGGAGCGCGTGCGTCAGGCGCGCCCAGCGGGCGCCGGCCTGGGCGTCGATCTGGTTGCTGGCGGTATCGACCTTGCAGCCGCCGCGCGCCATACCGGCGTCTTCCACGATGCGCCAGCCGCCCTTGATCAGCTCCTGGCCCATGGCCTGGCGTACGATCTCGGCGTCCTGCGGGTTCAGGGTGAGGGTGGCCGGCTGCGACAGCACCGGCAGGTAGCCGATCGCTTCCTGCACCACCGGCAGGATCAGTTCAGGGCGCACATCGAAAGCCGTGCGCACCATGCCGCGCGCCAGGCGCAGGGCCAGTTCCAGTACGTCGTGGGCGATGGTCTCGTCGGCCTGCACCACGGCGTCGCTGAAGGTCGCCGCGATCGCGCGCAGGTGTTCCAGCTCGCCTTCGGCTTCGATCTGGCCGGCCTTGGCGCCGTCTGCGTAGCCCTCGGCCTGGCCGGCGGCGCGGCCTTCGTCATAGCCCTCGGCATAGCCCTCGGCGCGCGCCTGCTCGCGGATCGCTTCGAGTTCCTCGAGCGTAGGCAGCACCACATTGGGCACGATCTCGATCGGTTCCGGCGCCGGCGCCGGGACCGGGGGCGCCATCGCGGCGCGGCGCGCCTGGGCGCTCGATCGCTCGTCGCCGAACGAAGTCATTTCCCAGCGCTGGTAAGCGCTTTGCTGTTCCTTCGGAATCATCAGACGAACGAATCCTCACCCTTACCGCCCAGCACGATCTGGCCTTCGTCCGCCAGGCGGCGCACGATCTGCAGGATCTGTTTCTGCTGGGATTCCACTTCCGACAGGCGCACCGGACCCTTGGACTCCAGGTCTTCGCGCATCATCTCGCTGGCACGCTGCGACATGTTCTTGAAGATCTTCTCGCGCAGGTCTTGCGAGGCGCCCTTGAGCGCGATGATCAGCATCTCGGACTGGACTTCGCGCAGCAGCAGCTGGATGCCGCGGTCGTCGATGTCGATGATGTTATCGAACACGAACATCTCGTCCATGATCTTCTGCGCCATGTCGTTGTCGTAGTTCTTGATGTTGTCCATGACGGCCGATTCCTGTTCGCCGCTCATGAAGTTCAGGATCTCGGCCGCGGTGCGCACGCCGCCCAACGAGGACTTCTTGATGTTCTCGTTACCCGACAGCAGTTTGGTCAGCACGTCGTTCAGCTCGCGCAGGGCGGCCGGCTGGACGCCGTCCAGGGTCGCGATACGCAGCACCACGTCATTGCGCAGGCGCTCGGTGAAGTTGGCCAGGATCTCGCAGGCCTGGTCGCGCTCGAGGTGCACCAGGATGGTGGCGATGATCTGCGGGTGCTCGTTGCGGATCAGTTCGGCGACCGACGGCGAATCCATCCACTTCAGGCTTTCGATGCCGGAGGCGTCCTTGCCGCCCAGGATGCGGTTCAGCAGCACGGCGGCCTTGTCGTCGCCCAGCGCCTTGGTCAGCACCTGGCGGATGTACTCGTCCGAATCCAGGCCGACGGTCGAATGCAGGTTGGTTTCTTCGACAAAGGCTTCCAGCACCTTGACCACTTCGCCGTGCTGCACCGCCTTCATCTGCGCCATCGCGCCGCCGAGTTTCAGCACTTCGCGCGGGCCCAGGAACTTCATCACTTCGGCCGCTTCAGCTTCACCCAGGGCCAGCATCAGGATCGCTGCCTGCTGTACGCCTTCCTTGTCCTTGTCACTCATTTGATCCCAACCATGCTTTCACGACGTTAGCAACGATACGCGGGTCCTGGCGGGCCAGCTCCTGCGCCATTTCCAGGTTCTTCCGGTAACCCTGGTTCCTGCGTTCGACTTCCTGTTCTTCCAGTTCTTCTTCGGCGAGTTCGGCCGCGATTTCCTCGGCGACCTCGTCGACCACTTCCGGTTCCGGTTCCGGCGGCAGCGCCGTGACCTCGTCGAACTTCTTGATCGCCGGGCGCATGAGCGGCAGCAGGATCCGGGAGTAGAGGAAGGCCAGCACCGCGAACAGCAGCAGGTACTTGCCGATCTCCTTGGCCAGCGGCAGGTTGGCCGGGTCGCGCCACCAGTCCGGCGCCTGCGGGGTGTCGTCCGGGCGATCCACGCCGTCAAACGGCGCGTTGGTCACGTTCAGGGTGTCGCCGCGCTGCTGCGAGTAGCCCATCGCCTGCTTGACCAGCTCGTTGATCTGGGCGACTTCGTTGGCCGCCAGCGGCTTGACGACGATCTTGCCGGTCTTCGGATCGATCGAGCGGCGGTAGTTCACCACCACGCCCACGGTCAGGCGCTTGACGCCGCCCATCGGACGCTGTTCGTAGCGGATGGTTTTGTCGACTTCGTAATTGGTGGTGGCGTCCTTGCGCGTCGGGCCGTTCGCGGCTGGGGCGCCGTTTGGCACCGGCTGGCCGTCGATCGGTGCGGTGGCCACGCCCGGCGGCTGGTTCGACAGTGCGCCCGGCACACCCGAGGCGCCGGCGCCTGGCTGGCTCGACTCGGAAGTCTGCTGGCTGCGGATCGCCTGCGGTTCCGGCGGCGAGTTCGGCTTGTACATCTCGGCGGCGGTGTCGACCTGGGCGAAGTCGATCTCGGCGGTCGCTTCGGCGCGCACGTTTTCCTTGCCGACCAGCGGGGCGATGATCGATTCGACCTGCTTGATGATGTTCTGCTGGACCTGGTCGACGTATTTCAGCTGGGTCGCATCCAGCCCCTTGTTGCCCGGAGATTTGGTGCCGGTCTCGGACAGCAGGTTGCCGTTCTGGTCGACGACGGTGACGTTACCGACCGTCAGTTCCGGCACGCTGGAGGCGACCAGGTGGACGATGGCGCTGACCTGGCCCGGATCGAGGGCGCGGCCCGGCTGCAGGTTGAGCAGCACCGAGGCGGTCGGCTTTTGCTGGTCGCGCACGAACACGGAGGGTTTCGGCAGGGCCAGGTGGACGCGCGCAGCGCTGACCGAGCCGAGCGACTGGATCGAACGCGCCAGCTCGCCTTCGAGCGAGCGCTGGTAATTGACTTGTTCGACGAACTGCGAGGTGCCCAGCTTCTGGTTTTCCATCAGCTCGAAGCCGACGTTGCCGCCCTTCGGCAGGCCCTGGGCGGCGAGTTTGAGGCGCAGGTCGTGGATCTGTTCGGCCGGGACCAGGATCGCGCTGCCGCCTTCGGAAAACTTGTACTTGACCCCCATCTGGTCGAGCGAGGCGGTGATCGCGCCGCCGTCGCGGTCGCTGTAGTTCGAGAACAGCACGCGGTATTCCGGCGCCTGGCTCCACATCCAGAGGGCGGCCATGATGGCCACGACCAGGGCGATGCCGCCACCGAGGGCGACGCGCTTGCCCATTGTCGTTTGCAAAAAGCCCTGTTTCGCCTCTTGGTCGGGCGCCGGGGTGTCGATCAGTTCTTCAGCAACTGCTGCCATGGTGGGTTAACTGTCCAGGATGGAGGGATTAGACGAGATTATGAAGCCACAGAGCAACATTCAAACCCTGAAATAGGGGTGGAAAACCGTGCTTCTTCACACGAGGAAATTGCTTGGGCACTGATATTCTGACAGCCTGAACAAAGTGGATTGCCTCACGAGCAGGAGAGAACGATGAGTATTGGTGGAATCGGCGGCATCGACAGTAGCCGCATCCAGGCGATGATGGAGCAGCTGAAATCCGCGGCAACCAAGCCGGCGGCCAGTCCCGTTGCGCCGGCAGGCATTGGTGGCGTGGCCCAGCCGGCCGTCGCCAAGCTCGACTTCGCCGATGCGCTGAAGAGCTCGCTCCAGCAGGTCAGCAATACCCAGAAAACTGCGGAGGAGCTCGGTCAACGCTTTGCGATGGGCGATGATACCGTGAGTCTGTCCGACACGATGATCGCGATGCAGAAATCCAGCATCGCTTTCCAGGGTACGGTGCAAGTACGCAACAAACTGGTGTCAGCCTATCACGACATCATGAACATGCAGGTGTAAGCCTGGCAAGTTCCAGTCAAGAGACCGGCCCGCGCGGCCGGTTTTTTATTGCCGATAAGTCTTTGAAGCCCCTACCGGGGTCAGGTCTAACATTTCTACACGGCCTCTACCGTAGACCCGATTTTCGTTGAAGTATCAGGCGCAAAAGCGGCTAGCACTCGTCGTACTGTCGAGGTCGTGTATGAATGTTAGACGTGACCCTGAATACTGCGCGGCCGGTTTTTTATGGCGGAATGATCGTGGAGATTGGTTAGTTTTTTCTAAGGGGCAACTGATAAGCTGGACGGATATTGTCAGCACCCACCGCCATGCCAGCCATTCCGTCATCCTTGCGCCTTCCTGCACCGCGCTACCTGCGCCCGATCCTGTTGCTGGCCCTCGCCGCCTACGGCGCCAGCCTGGCCACGCCGGCCTTTATCTGCGCCACGGGCGAGGGTTTCCTCGGCTACGAAGTCTTGATGACGGGCTGGGTCGGTCTGCTCGCCCTCGATCCACGCTGGCTGGCCAATCCGTTAGCCCTCTGGATGCTTTGCTCGGCCCTGTTCGGTTCACGCGGCAAATACACCGTGCTGGGCGGTGTCTTCACGCTCGTGCTTGCCGCTGCCTCGGTGCTGCCCGCAATCGGCTGCGCCGGGGACCCAGGCACTGCGGCCCTGTCGCTCGGCCTCGGCGCCGGCGGCTATCTCTGGATCGCGGCGGTGTCGGCGGTGGCGATCTGCGCCATGCGGGAGGTGTCCCGCCGGGAAGCGGCTGTGCCCCTGCCGCCACTTGTGGTCCGCCCGGTCGACGAGGCGGTGCGGGCCGCCCTGGTCGATTTCCGCGCGGGGCGGGCCGCCCGGGCGCGCTGCCCCGATTGCCGCGCGCTCATCCTGCTCACGGTGGAGGGCGAACGCAGTGCATCCGGCTCGCGGCATGTAGCGATGGCCTGCGCCTGCGGCGCCTGCGATGGAAAATATGAGGTGCTGGACCGGCCGGACTAGGTCTGTCCGACGGAAGCCACTTATGCTGCGCGGGTTTCTTTGCGCTGGAAAGTAACGGGGATGCTGCCGTCGCGCGGCGCCGGTTCCGGCAGCAGCGAAGCGAGGGTGTGGCGGTCGAGTTCGGCGAGGTAGGCCGAGGTGGCGTTGGTCAGTACGCCCTTGAGGCTGCAGGCCTTGACCAGCCCGCAGGGATTGCCGGCCGGGTCGAAGCACTCGGCCATGTAGAAATCGGTTTCGCTCTGGCGCACGACGGCGCCGATATTGATGTCTTCCGGACGGTGCGCCAGCCGGAAGCCGCCATTGCGGCCGCGGATAGTCTCGATGACGCCGTTACGGCCTAGCTCGTGCACTACCTTCATCAGGTGGTTCTTCGAGATGCTGTGCAGGTCCGCGATCTCCTGGATCGTCACCAGGCGGCCCGGATTACTGCCCAGATGGAGCAGGGTCCGCAAGGTGTAATCGGTGAAGGAGGTCAGGCGCATGATCAGCGGAGTATACCCCATACCACCGCCGCCGAACGCCATTTGGCATGCAGATGGCATACATATCGACCAGTTATTACAAAGCATTACTTGCCTAACCGTTCTTGCCGTTTCAATATGTCGGAATTCCGGACCACAGGTCCTTACCGTCCGTCGCCGTTTGCCGGAGCAAGCACATGCAACCGATCTCTTCCGCCGTACATATCATGCACGCCGACCCGATCATGACCGTCGGGCTGCATGCCGTCCTCGCCGACCAGCCGGGTCTGCGCGTCACCACCCACTTGCGCCAGCCCGAGGCACAGCGGGTCGCGCGTGTACTCGTCACCGATTACGACAGCGGCATCGCGCTGGCGCGCCAGCCGGCCCTGGGCGGGCTGGCGCCCAACGTGCTGGTCGTGACCCAGTTCGACAAGGAATGGGAAGTGCGCCTGGCGATGGATGCCGGCGTGGCCGGCTACCTGCTGCAGTCCTGCGGCACCGACGAACTGGCGCACGCGGTCGACCAGCTGGCGCGCGGCCAGCGCTACCTGAGCGAATCGATGACCCGCAGCGTCGCCGACAGCCTGACGCGCGAGTCGCTCACCGGCCGCGAGACCGACGTCCTGCAGCTGCTGGCACAGGGCTGCTGCAACAAGTCGATCGCGCGCAAGCTCGGCATCGGCGTGGGCACCGTGAAGACCCACGTGAAGGGAGTCATGAGCAAGCTCGACGCCACCGCGCGCACCCATGCCGTGGTGGTGGCCACCCAGCGCGGCCTGATCCGCCCCGGCGGCGCCGGCGCCCAGGCCTGCTCGGCCTGAATCCTTACATGCCCGGCGCCGGGTGCTCCGGCAGCGGGTTGCGCAGGCTCAGGTTGATCACGTTCCAGCCGCGGATCGCGGCGATCGTATAGCCCAGTTCGGCAATTTCCACGTCACTGAAATACTCGCGCAGCGCCGGCCAGGCGCTGTCGGTCTCGTCGCGTCCGGGTAGGGCGTTGACGGCGTCGGCCCAGGCCAGCGCGGCGCGTTCGCGCGCACTGAAGAAAGGCGCTTCGCGCCAGCCGGCGAGGGCGTTCAGGTGGCGCGGATCCGCGCCCTGCTTGATGAGGTCGCGCCAGTGCATGTCGACGCAGACCCCGCAGCCATTGAGCTGCGAGACGCGCAGTTGCACCAGTTCCACCAGGCGCGCACCGAGCGAGCTGTTCTTGGTGGACTGGGACAGGGCGATCATCGCCTTCAGGTTGGCGGGGGCGAGGGTGAACAGGGGAATGCGGGCTGCGTGCGTCATGCTGCGGGTCCTTTCAGGAATGGGGAAGGCGCCCTTTGCGCCCTCCATGCCTGCAAGACGAGCCAGCCGCACGCGGTGTGACATGCCGCCGCTTTTCTCCTCAGGCGACGCCGACCACCCACTGGCCGTCGCGCTCGCACGCCATCCTGTTCTTGCCCGCGTTCTTGGCCACGTACATGGCCCCATCGGCGCGCGACAGAAGGCGGTCGGCGCTGTCGCCCGGGCGGTAGAGGGCCATGCCGATGCTTGCGCCGGGCTCGGTACGGCCGGCCAGTTCGGGGTAGGGCTGGCTTGCCGCGTGCAGGATCTTGCCGGCTACTTGTTCGGCGTCGTGCCAGGTATCGCCCAGGTGATCGAGCAGGACCACGAATTCGTCACCCGCCAGGCGCGCCACCACGTCGGTGCGACGTACCGCTATTCTCAGGCGCTGGCCGAAGGCGCTCAGCACCGCGTCTCCGGCTTCGTGACCGCAGAGGTCGTTGACGGCCTTGAAGCCGTCCAGGTCGATGAACAGCAGCACCAGCGGGCGCGGCGCGCGTCCGAGGGCGTCGATCGCGTGCTGCAGGCGGCCCATGAATTCGTAGCGGTTGGGCAGGCCGGTCAGGAAGTCGTGGGTGGCGCGGTAGTGCAGCTGCTCGGACATGCGGCGCTGCTCGGAAACGTCGCGCCCCATGCAGAACATGCGGCCGTCGCTGTCGACGCGGGTGCTCCATTCGATCCAGCGCCAGCTGCCATTGGCGTGGCGAAAGCGATTGCGAAAGCCCAGCACCGAGCCGCCGCCGGCAAGCGTGCTCGCCTGTTCGGTGGTGCGGCCCACATCGTCCGGATGGATGAACTCCATGAATGGCCGCGCCATCAGCTCAACTTCGTCCCATCCCAGCAGCTCGCGCCAGGCAGGATTGACCTGGACCAGGTAGCCATTGGGATTACAGATCGACAGCAGGTCGGGCGACAGGGCGAACAAGGCGTCGCGGTCTTCGAGCGCCTTCTTTTGCTCTGTGATGTCGACAATGTGCACGACGACGAAATGCGGCCGGCCCAGCGTGTCCCGGCACAGTGTTGCGGTCAGCAGGCCCCAGATGATGCTGCCGTCGGCGCGGCGGTAACGTTTTTCCGACCTGAAGGCGTCGATCTCGCCTGTGCGCAGCCGTTCGACCCAGTCGAGATCGCTGACGTGGTCGTCGGGATGGCTGATGTCCTTGCAGTCGCGCTGCTGCAGCGATGTATGCGTGTATCCCAGCAGACGGCACAGCGCAGGATTGACGTCGATCCAGTGTCCGTTCAGGTCGAGCAGCGCCATACCCGTATCCGACTGGGAGAAGGCAGCATGGTAGTGATTTATGTCGGGAGCAGGCGTGGACATCCAGGGCACTCGGCAAGAAAGTGCCTGAAGTGTAGCTGATACGATGTTAAAAAGACAGCAAAATTGCCAAGCGGTAAAGTTCGGCGATGGCTCAGGCGAGGCCGGCCAGGCGGGCGTTGCGTTCGCGTTCCAGCTTGGTGATATAGCGCTGCACGCCGGCCATGCCGCCGCGCGAAATGTCGATGAACTGCAGGCCGATGCGGCGGTTGGTCTTGTTGTTCAGCAGGGTCATGTCGAGCGAGTTGCGGATCTGCAGCGCGACCGTGACCGGGCCGATTTCGGGCAGCTCGATGCGGCAGTTGGGGATCGTTTCGCCGATCGTGGTGCTGAGCTGGAACTTGTTGTCGAGGATGGCGATGCCGCCGCAGCTGATGTCGTGCAGCGGGAAGACGGCGGTGCCGGCGCCCAGTTCGGGCGGCAGCGGGATGATCGCGCGCACCGGGTTCGAGACCGGGGTCTCCATGCGGTAGTACTCGCGGCGCTGCAGGCGGATCAGGCTGGGGGGAATGTCGGCGCGCAGCGCGCTATCGCCCTTGTACAGGGTGGGGCGCAGGTTCTCGGCCTTGAACAGGATGCGGATCTTGTCGAGCGAGGTCTCGCAGCGCACCGTGCCGGCGTCGATGATGCGCTCGTTCTGCATGCGCTCGATCGAGCGGTCCAGCACCATGCTGTTGGTATCCGGGTCGACTTCGAGGACGGTGGTGACGCAGACGTCGGCCTCGCCCTTGATCAGCATGCGCACCAGCTGGTGCTTCTCGCCGATCTGGCGCAACAGCGCCATGATCTCGCGGCGCGACTCCACCTCGTAGTCGTGCCAATTATCCAGGTCCTGATCATTCATTACTTGTACCAGCGTTTGCCGCGTCGTCCAGGTTGAGGTGGGGCGTCGGATCGGGCGGGGGCGGAAGCGGTTGCCCAAGCGGGGCCCCCTGCTTTTGAGCCGACTCAATATGATATAGCCAGGCCAACAGTTCCGCAATTGCGCGATACAGCGCGGGCGGAATTTCGCGGTCCAGGTCCACGCCCATCAGCAATTGCACCAAATCCTTGGATTCGTGCACGAAGACGCCGGCTTCCTTGGCGCGGCGCATGATTTGTTCGGCCACCAGGCCCTGGCCCTTGGCCACGACCTTGGGCGCGGCGTCACCGCTGCCATAGGCGATGGCGACGGCGCTCTGGCGCCGCGCCTGTGCGCCGTCCTTCGCTTCAGTCATGGGGAGAAGCGTCCGGGAGCGCGCGCACGTCGAAGCCGGCGAGCTGGGTGCCGGCAGCTTCCAGGGCGCCGGCCAGGCTGCCCATGTGACGGCGCAGCAGATCCGCGGTGTCCGTGCTGCCGGCCGCGAATTGCAGCTGCAGGCGCCCGTTGGAGAGTGTCAGGCGCGCGTCGAGCTCGCCCAGCTCGGGGAAGTGCAGGCGCAGGCGGCTGTGCCAGGAGGTCTCGGGCTCGCCCGCCTCCTCGTGGCCTTCGCGCGTGTCGCGCTGGACTTCCAGCTGCATCGGTTGGCCCGGCCACAGGTTGCCCTGCCAGGCGAGCTGCGCCTGCTCCTGGGTCGCCAGCTGCAGGTTGATGAACTGGGCGGTGGCCGGGTCCAGCGGCGACTGGCGCACGCCCTCGCGCGCCAGCTGCTGCTGCGGTTCGGCGTTCAGCTCGGCCAGAGGGCGCGCACCCTGGGCCCATTCGGCCACGTGCGATTCGTAGAACAGGCCGCTTTTGCCGATCGCCTGCTGCAGGCCGGCGGCGATGCTGGCGGCATCAAGGCCGGCCGCGGCCACGATCGGAGCGCGGCCGAGCGCCGCGGTCATCGGCACGTCCGCCTTCTGGGCGGCCGCGAGCACGCCGCCGATGGTCTTGCCGGCCTGGCTCAGGGTGGTGTTGTTGGCCTCCGCGCCGAGGGTCTGCGTTGCGGCGCCGGCGGCGGTCGCCTGCAGCAGCGCGCTGGCGCGCCCGACCGCGGCGCCGGCCTGGGGCGCGCTGCCTTCGCGCATGGCCAGCGGCGCCTTGCCCGGGTCTGCTCCCTTCGGCAGCGGCGGGCCGGCTTCGCTGAAGACGGGATTGGCGCCGGTCCCGACCTGGAAGGTGGGACGCGGGTTGACGGAAACCAGGGTCAGCGGCACGTCGGCGCCCACCTGGGCGCCTGCGGGCAGCTGCATGCGGGCGGGGATATTGGCGACCTTGACGACGAAGCTGCCGTCGGTCAGTTTGGCCAGGACTTCGCCGTGCAGCGCCTTGCCCAGCTGGGGGGCGAGGGCGCGCTGGAAGGCTTGCTGGCGCGGGTCATTGAGCTGCTCGACCGGCAGGACCGGCCCGGTGCGCACGACGGCGGCGACGAGCTCGCGCGGCAGCATGGCGGTGCGTCGGCTCCCGCGGCTTAGACGCCGTAGGCGCGCGCGACGCGGCGTTCGGTCGAGGTGTTGTTGATCAGGGCCGACAGGCGCGCCATCCACGGGGAGGTCAGGTCGCGGATCTGGCGGTCGGCGGCGAGCATGCGGCGGATCGCGTCCACCTTTTTCACGCGCTGGGCGCCGGCCAGGGCCTGCGGCTCGTGTTCCTTCAGCTGGCGCACGTGCAGCGCGCACTGCTGCTCGAGCTGGGCCAGGCGGTCCCAATCGTTGTCGTTGGCGGCGCGCAGCATCTGGTCGGTGATCACCGCCATCGTTTCGTACACGTCGACGATATCTTCGCTGGTCATCTGTGGCATGGTGTTCAGGCACTCATCAGGGTCGGGGCGCGCATCGGCGCGGGAGCGGCGGCGCTCTGGTCGGCGGCGGCCTGCGGATCGATCGCGTTCCAGGCGTCGCGCAGCTCGGACAGCAGGGAATGCGCTTCTTCCAGGATCGCCGGGTCGTTGCTCAGGTTGGCCTTGAGCAGGCGCGCGCTGATGTACTCGTACAGGGCGTCGAGGTTCTGGGCGATCTCGCCGCCGACCTTCTTGTCGAGGGCGGCGCGCAGGCCGTTGTCGATGATGTTGATGGCCTTCGAGATGGCGGCGCCCTTGGCGGCGACGTTCCCGGCCTTCATGTTGCTGATGCCGCTCAGGATCGACACCATCGCGCCGTCGTACAGCATGACGATCAGTTTGTGCGGGGAGGCGCTAGCGACGCCGGTCTCGAGACCGACTTTCGCATAGGCGCCGACGCCGCGTTGCATGGTTCCAAACATCGTGTTCTCCAGGTGGTTGCTTAGCCTGCGTTCGCGGTGAGCGCCGCAAGCTGCTGGGTCAGGTAGGCCGAGGTCGACTGCATCGACATCAGGGCAGTGTCGAGCGCCGTGAACTGGGCCCGGTAACGTTTTTCGATCGACTCCAGGCGCGTCTCGAAACGGTCGCGCGCGGTCGAAATGGATTTCAGGGTGACGTTCAGGCCGTCGGTCTTGCTGGTCAGGAGGCTGTCCTTGCCGGTGAAGCCGGCCGCCAGGTTGGTCAGCTCGAAGGCGAAGCCCTTGGAGAAGCTGACATTGCCGCGTTCGCCGGTGGCGCCGCCGGTGATCGAGATCTGGATGCCTTCCGCCGGCGAACCGGCGGCCGCGGTCAGCGACTGGCCATTGCCGGTGGCGGCCACGCCGCCGATCGTGCCGACCACGTTCGCGCCCTTGGCCTGGGCGCCGCCGAACAGCTGGGCCGGGTCGTAGCCGCCAATGTGGCTGATCTGGATGTTCGAGGCCTCGCCGTACTTGCTCGAAGAAATCGAGATGCGGCCATCGTCCTCGACCTTGGTCTCGACCGTGTCGCCGGCGCCGGAGAAGGTGGTGTTGCCGTTGATCGCCGCGCGCAGCATGGCGGCCAGCTGGACATTGGTATAGGTGCCGGCCGTCAGCTTGATCTCCTGGATCTTGCTTTCGGTGACCGGGTCGGTCTGGTTCAGCGTCACGCGCCAGGTGGTGTTCGCGGGAATCGTCGCCGTTCCCACCAGCGGGGAGGCGCTGGTGAGCGTGCCCTGGGTGGCCAGGTCGCTGATGTAGACGGCGTAGTTGCCCGGCTTGGTCGCGGCGCTCGACTTGTCGAACTTGATCTGGCCGTCGGTGGTCGAGCCCATCGCGGCGAACAGGCCGCCGATCTCGGCGAAATTCTCGGTGACGGCCTTGTTCAGCTTGCCGGTATCGACGCCCAGGCTGCCGTCCTTCTGGAAGGTGATGCCGACCTGGCTGAGGGTGGTCAGCTTGCCGCCCAGGCCTTCGACCGAGGCGCCCAGCTGGCGCCGCAGCTGGCTCTGGATCGAGCGCACCGAGGCGTCGCCCTGCAGCACGCCGGCGGTCTTGGTCTCGGCGTTGTAGCCGGCCAGGCTCGAGATCGTCTTGTTCAGGTCGTTGTAGGCCTTGACGAAGTTGTTGACCGCGCTCGAGACCGCGGCGGTGTCGCGCGTCACGTTCAGGGTGGTGCTGCCCAGGCCGGTGACGTCCAGCGACACGCCCTGCACCGCCTCGGTGACGGTGGTGCTGGTGCTGCGGATGTCGATCCCGTTCATGTTGATCAGGGTGTCCTGGGCCGCGCTGGTCTGGGTCAGGCCCTGCACGCCGCCCGGGTCGTGGCCGAGCAGGGCGGCGATTGCCGGGTCCGCCGCCTGGCCGTCGACGCCGTCGACACTGATCTTCATCGAGGACTTTTCGCCGGTCTTGTTCGAGGTCAGCACCAGGTGGTAGGGGTTGGTGCCGCCGTCCGACACGATGGTCGCGGTGACGCCGATGTTGGCCTTGTTGATGGCGTCGCGGATGCCCTGCAGCGACTGGTCGCCGGCATCCAGGGTCACGACGCCGCTGGCCTGCGAGCCGTCCTGGCTGAAGCTGGCGCCCCCCAGGTAGCTGCCGGCGCTGCCGGCGCTGAAGCCGGCGGCGGCCGGATTGGTGCCGCCGATCAGGATCTGGTTGCCGTCGCGCGAGGCCAGGGTGAGGCCGGCGGTGCTGGTGGCGCTGGTGCCGGTATTGTCCACGCCGTCACCCTTGGTGCCGCCCTGCACGGTGCCGGTGCCGCCGATGACTTCGGCGACCGTCAGGTTGGAGCCGTCGGCCGCGGTGAACTGCAGCGTGCCGAGGTCTGCGCGGCCGGTGAAGCTGATGTTGGCTGCCGTTAGGGCCGCGCCGACGGTGCCGCCGGCCAGGGCCGTGTCGATGTCGGTCGCATCGAGCGAGGCGCCGGTGCCGGCCTGCGACACGATCTGCACGCCGCCCACGGTGAGCGCGTAGCTGGAGCTGGAGTCGGTAGTGACGGCGCCGAAGCCGGCGAACAGGTTGGCGGCGCTGGTGGCGGCGCTGGCCTTGGCGGTGACGCCCGTGGTTTCGCTCTTGGCATTGATCGCTTCGGCCAGCTGGGCCGCGCTGCGGGTGGCGGCGCTGGTGGTGATCGCGGTGCCGTTGATGGTGAGCGAGCCGTTGCTGATGCCGCCGGTGGCGGTCGACGCGGCCAGGGTGCTGCCGGCCACGCCGAAGCTGCCGCCGCTGATGCTGCCGAACTGGAAGGTCAGGGTGGTTTTCGCGGTGCCGCCGATGGTGGCCGACATGCTGGCGCGGCCGCTGGTGGTCAGGCTCTGGGCCGAGGCCAGCTGGCTGACGTTGATCTTGTACTTGCCGGCCACCGCGCCTGCGCCGGCGCTGCCGGTGAGCACGTCCTTGTCGCCGGAACTGGCGTTCAGGGCGCTGAAGGTTGCGGGAGAATTCAGCGAGGTGAGGGCGCCCTGGAAGGAGCCGACCGCGGCGCTGACCTTGGACAGGGCAGCCATGCGCTGCTGCAGCGCAGACGCCTTCTTGTCGAAGTTGGCCAGTGGCGCCGACTCGGCAGCCATCAGCTTGCTGATGAGACCGTCTACGTCGAGCCCGGAACCGATGCCGGATGAACTGATGCCCACTTTGTTTCTCCCGTGAAAGCGATAATGTAAGTCATTATCGACAGAAGCAAACCGGACTTAAGAGTGGGAAATGTGTCCCAATTCAAATAGTTGAGAATAGATTGTCAGGCGCGCAAGTATGCCGCGCGCTTCCCTGGCAGGAAGCGCGCCCTGGCCCGACTGGCAGCGGCAGCGGTGTGGCTCAGGCCGTCTGGCTGATCAGGAGACCGCGCATCTTGTCGAGCGACTTGGCAATCTCGAGCGCTTCGACGGAAGGGATCTGGCGGACCACTTCGCGCGTGTTCTGGTCGATGATCTTGACCACGATGTCCTTGCTGTCCTCGTCGATCGCGAATTCCAGGCTCTGCGACGAGGCGCGCATGCCGTCGTTGATCTTCTTGACGGCATCGCCGACCTGTTCGCGCGAGGGCGCGGCGGCGGCTTCGGCTTCGCGGCCTTCGACGGCCTTGGCGGCGACGGCAGCCTTGACGGGCCCTGCTGCCGGCTGATCGGGCGCCACGAGCGGCGCTGCCACGGGTGAACCAAGCGATTGGATGTTCATGTGACTCCCTAGCGAAAAATCCTCGGCTGAATTTCTTCAGCCGAGGATGGGTTACTGCACGGATGGACTTGTTAGTCCGTCAATCATTAGCCACGCAGGAGCGACAGGACACCGTTCGGCAGCGAGTTCGCCTGGGCCAGCATCGAGGTACCAGCCTGCTGCAGGATCTGACCGCGGGTCATTTTCGCGGTTTCAGCAGCGAAGTCGGTGTCGACGATGCGGCTACGCGATGCCGACAGGTTCTCGGTCGACGACGACAGGTTCGAGATCGCCGATTCGAAACGCGACTGCAGTGCACCGTATTCGGCGCGCTTGCTGTTGACCGATGCCAGTGCTGCGTCGGCAATCTTGATCGCCATCTGGGCGTTGTCGAAGGTGGTGACGTCCAGATTCGCAACCGACTTCAGATCCGACGCTTTGGTCAGGCCCATGTTCGAGCCGGTATCGACGGCCGAGAAGCCTTGCTCCGAGTCGAGGTTCACGCGGCCGATCGCGGTCGAGCTGCCACCGACAGCCACCGAGGCCGACTGCAGGGTGCCGTCCGCGGCGAAGTTGCCGACGTTCACGGCAGCGCCCGAGCTGGCGTCGTTGTCGATCTTGATGTTGGCGCCGCTGGTGTTGGTCAGCTTGATGCCGCCGTTGTCATAGGCAGCGGTCACGCCCGTCTTGGCCGATTGTGCGTTGAAGGCGCTGATGGCGGCGGCGTAGCCGTCGGCATCCTGGTTGGCGCCGACCTTGAACGAGATGGTCACCGGATCGCTGGTAGCGTTGTCCGACGCCAGCTTGATGGTCACCGACGAGTTGGCGGCGGCGCTGACCTTGGCTTCGGTCTTGGCGGTGGCGCTCACGCCGGTGTTGGCGCTTTCGGCGTTGATCGCTGCTGCGACGCCCTTGGCGCTGGTGGCGCTGCCGCTGCCGACGCTGATCTGCTTCGAACCCTGGTAGCCGTTGATGGTGATGGTACCGGCGCTGATGGCGGCGGTCGACGATGCCGACGGGGCGCCCGACACGGCGTTGTTGTTGCCGTAGGTCGAGGTGGTGAAGTTCGCGCCGCCCATCGAGATCAGCTGGCCTGCATTGGCGCCGACCTGGAAGTTGGCGGTGCCCATGGTGCCGTCCATCAGCTTCTGGCCGTTGAATTCGGTGGTGTTGGCGATACGGTTCAGTTCCGAGGTCAGCTGGGTGACTTCAGTCTGCAGGGCTTTGCGGTCGCTGGCCGAGTTCGACGAGTTCGACGACTGCACTGCCAGTTCGCGGACACGCTGCAGGATGTCGCCAGAGCTCGACAGGGCGCCTTCCGCGGTTTGGGCCATCGACACGCCGTCGTTCGCGTTGCGGGTCGCCTGGGTCATGCCCTTGATCTGCGCGTTCATACGGTCCGAGATGGCCAGACCGGCTGCGTCGTCCTTCGCGCTGTTGATACGCAGGCCCGAGGACAGGCGCTGGATCGAGGTGTTCAGGGAGGATTGCGAGGTCGACAGGTTACGCTGCGAGTTCAGGGATGCAACGTTGGTATTGATTACGGATGCCATGGTATTTCTCCAGACTTTATTTCGGGGTGGGCCGCTGTGCCCTGTTCACTTTGGTGCGCCACCCTGTTCCGTGACGATCACACCGCTGTTGTTGCTGGTAACGTGCTCCACGGCAAAAACTTGATGCTCAGCACTGAAAATAATTCTGCGGTTTTCTGCTCAAGTTCCCTCTGGCGACGCGTTTAGACGACAGCGAAAACGGGAACTTTAGGGCGAAAAAACATTTATTTTTTTCCTCAAGGTGGAGCCGGACAGGCTGGAAAAGGGGAGGAAGCTTGTCAATTTGCTCACCCGGCAGGAATAATTTGGCGGGAAACGCGCGCCAGCGCCAATCGGATGCTAGGATTTTGACAAGCTCTGCCGTACTGACGAGCTCCCAGCAATCCTTGTCCGGAGAGAATCACAACATGAAGATGATCGCAGCAGCATGCTTTGCCCTGGCGCTCGCAGGATGCGCCACCCAGGAGGTGGGCCCTGGCCCGACCGAGCAGGAACTGGTCGCCAGTGCCGGCAATACCGCCGGCCAAGATGGCCACCAGATGACCGGCAGCCGCATCAAGGACCGCACGTCGACCGACCGCATGCTCAAGGCGGTCGGCGCCCAGGGTGCGAAGGATGAGATGGCGAACGCGCCGCGTCCGCTGTCCTCTCAGTAGTCAAGCGCTAGTCGGACACCACCACGCGGTTCTTGCCGCTCTGCTTGGCCTGGTACATGGCGCGGTCGGCCCGCGCCACCAGGCTGGCCTGGTCCTCGTTCGGCAGGCGCAGGGCTACGCCGCAGGAGAAGGTGATCAGCATCTTCTCGTTGTCGTGCATGAAGAAATGGCGGGTCAGCTCGCGCTGCACCCGCACCATCGCCGCGGCCGCCGCTTCCACCGCGGTTTCCGGCATCAGGATCACGAATTCCTCGCCGCCGAAGCGGGCGATCACATCCATCGAGCGCAGGGTGTCGCGCACCACCTTCACCAGGTGCTTCAGGGCGCCGTCGCCGGCCAGGTGGCCGTAGGTATCGTTCAGCTTCTTGAAATTGTCGAGGTCGAGGATGGCCACGCACAGCGGCGTGTTGCGGCGGTCGGCGCGCGCGCTCTCGCGCTCGAACACGTCGTCCAGGCCGCGCCGGTTCAGGCTGCCGGTGAGCTGGTCTTCGCGCACCAGCTCGCTCATGTGCTGCAGCTCCGCCTCCAGCATGCGGATGCGGTCCTCGGCTTCCTGCACTTCCTTGTGCACCGCCACCATGCGGTCGCGCGAGGCCAGCGCCTCTTCCTGGGCGGCGCGCATCTCGCGCAGCACTTCGTCCATGACTTCGTTCAGCTCGTTGATGTCGCCGGCGCGCCCGATGCGCTCCGAGTAGCCGGCCAGGCGCGCATGGTGGTCCCCGGTCGAGGCCGCCACCGAGCCGAGCCGGTCGATGAAGGTCATCATCATGTTCTTCATGGTGGCGCGCACGTCCGAGATGCTGTGGCGCAGCCGGCCCTGCTTGAGGATCACGTCCTTCAGGCTGCGCGTCGCGTCTTCCAGGGCGCGCGCGTCGAGCGGACCGGCGATCAGGTCCTGCACCGCGGCGATCTGGCCGCGCATCCAGCTGTCGTCGTCGAGCAGCTCGGTGACATTGTCGAGCAGGAGGCGGAACAGACGCAGCAGCAGTTCGCGCTCCTCGGCCGTGTCGCCGCTGCGCAGTTCGATCTGGTAGCACAGCTGCTTCAGGCGGGCCGACAGATCGCCCAGCTCGGCCTCGCCGCGCGCCAGTTTCACCGCGCCGCCCAGCGCTTCGGCCTCCTGTACCAGGGCCGGGCTGCCGGCCAGCAAAGTGGCCAGCGCAAAGGCCAGCGAACGGTTCAGCATCTCGCGCAGGTGGCGCGCGTCGGGATCCTCGTCGCCCAGCGCCATCACCGGGGTGTTGCGGCGCAGGTGGCGGTCGGCCACCTGGGTCAAGGCCTGGGCATAGCCGGTCCAGTCGCTCACTTTCACGGCGCGCAGCATGCGGCGGCCGTAGTCGGACACTTCGCCCGGGGTATCGGCCAGCTTGCGCGCGAAGCTTTCCAGCAGCTCGGCCGCGGGACCGCTGCCGGTGTCGAGAGGGGCAGGGGGCGCGGGCGGCACGCCGGCGATCTCGTCGTAGATGGCGCGGTAGGCATCCGGCGTAGGCGCGATACGGCGTGTCGCGAGGCGGCGGAAGGCTTCTCGGGCGATATCGGCGGGATTCTGGCCGGTGGCGGGCGGGGGCGAGATGGACATGGCGTGTAATGACAGGAATTGCTGTTTAGCGTAATGATAAGCAGCTTTCTTGCCAACCATCAATTAAAAAACAGAAACAAACCGTTTCAGCCGCGCATCTGCAACAGTTGCGGGTTCAGCCCACCAGCTGGTTGCGGATCGCGTAATGGGTCAGCTCGGCGCTATTCTTGAGTTTCATTTTTACCAAGAGGCGGGCGCGGTATTCGCTCACCGTCTTCACCGACAGCGACAATTCGCGCGCAATGTCGCTGACCGACATGCCGGAGGCGATCATCGTCAGTGTCTGGTATTCGCGGTCGGACAGACTGTCGTGCGGCGGCGCCTCGTGGTCTTCGCCGACCTGGGCGGCGAGCGTCTGGGCAAGCGCGGCGCTGACGTATTTCTGGCCACCCGCCACCTGGCGGATCGCCGTGACCAGCTCGCGCGGCGCGCTCTGCTTGGTCATGTAGCCGGCCGCGCCGGCTTTCAGCGAGCGAATCGCGTACTGGTCTTCGCGGTGCATCGACAGCATCAGCACGGCCAGCTCCGGCCGGTCCTTCTTGATCTGCTTGAGCACCTCGATGCCGTTGCGGTCGGGCAGGGAGATGTCGAGCAGCATCACGTGAGGCTTGGCCTTGCCGACCAGCTTCACGGCATCGAGCCCGGTCTCGGCCTCGCCGGCGACGATGATGTCGCGCTGCTCGGCGAGGATCTGCTTCAGGCCCTCGCGGACGATCGCGTGGTCGTCGGCGATGAATACACGAATTGTTGCCTTGTCACTCATTCCTTGGATGTCTCGGTGCGTTGCGGTGTTGCCAGCCTGATTTTGATAGTCACCATCGTGCCACCTCCGGGCGCGGACGACAAGCTCAGCGTGCCGCCCAGCGCCTTGGCGCGCTCGCTCATGCCGCGCAGGCCGAAGGAATGGGGCTTGAGGCGGTCGGCTGGCTGGATGCCGCGGCCGTTGTCGCAGATATCCAGGCTGAGGTGGCCGCGCTGGCGCCGCAGCAGCACCGTGACCCGGGTGGCGCCGGCGTGCTTGGCGATGTTGGTGAGCGCTTCCTGGAAAATGCGGAACAGGGCGGTGGCGTGGTCGTCGTCGAGCAGGATGTCCTCGTCCGGGCCGCGGAACACGCAGGCGATCCCCATCTGCTTCTCGAATTCGCGCGCCTGCCATTCGAGCGCGGCGACGATGCCCAGGTCCAGCATGGTCGGGCGCAGGTCGAGCGAGATGCGGTGCACCGCCTCGATGGTACGGTCGACCAGGTCGTCCAGGTAATTTGCCTTTTCCAGCAGCGCCGGCTGGCTGTCGGGCAGGCGCGCGGCCAGCATCGCCAGCGCCATCTTGATGGCGGTGAGGTTGCCGCCCAGGTCGTCGTGGATTTCACGCGCGATGCGGGCCCGTTCCTGTTCCTTCACCTGCTCGATGTGGTCGGTCAGCTCGGCCAGGCGGGCGCGCGAGCGCAGCACTTCCTGCTGCTCCTGCTTGCTGGCACTGATGTTGCTCATGATGCCATCCCACTGCACCGCGCCGCCGTCCACCAGGTGCGGGGTGGCGCGCAGGTTGATCCACTTGACGTCCTTCCAGGCGTCGATCCAGATCCGTCCCTCCCAGTTCCAGCCCGACATTGCGGCGCGCGAGGCCTGCATCGATTCCAGGTAGCCCTTGCGGTCGTCAAGCAGGATCAGGCGCTCGAATAGGCTGGCGTCGTGCTGCAGTTCCAGCACGGACAGGCCCAGCAGGGCCGAGCAGCCGTCGCTCAGCCAGGGGAAGTCGGCGCGCCCGTCCGGATGCAGCACGAACTGGTAGACCAGGCCGGGCGTGTTGCGGACGATGGCGTCGAAGCGCGCCTGCGACTGGGCCAGGGCCCGAGCCGAGGCCTGCTCGAGGCTGAGGTCGTCGGCGATCGCCAGCAGCAGGGCGCGGTCGTCGCGCACGATGCGCAGGAAACACAGGCGCACCGGGTAGCTGCTGCCGTCAAGCCGGCGCAAATGCGTGCGCAGGCCGACCTGGGCGCCGATCTCGTCGCCCAGGCCCGTCAATAGCTCGGCCAGGGCGGCGCGCTCCAGGCCCGGCGCCAGGGTATACATATCGGTGCCCCCCAGCGCCCCGGCGTCCATGCCGAGGTTCAGGCGCGCGGCCTGGTTGGCGTCGACCACCGCCAGGGTCTCGGCGTCGAGCAGGTAGATTTCCGATGCGGCCGCCTGCATCTCGGCGGCCAGGGAGGGGAGTGGGCTCATGGCAGTTCGGTTTCTGTTTTTTCTTGTCGCCGCGCCGCTTCGCGCGCCTTGACGCGGTTCTTGAAACGGCGCAGCACGCGCATCAGGTGGCTGGGCTGGCGTCCGGCCCGGCGCAGCACGCGGCGCAGGCCGCGCCGCGTATTCGAGACGGCGGCGCGTACCTGGCGCCAGAAGTGGCTGGCGCGCAGGGCCGCCAGCAGGCGGTCTTTCAGGCGCAGGAAGCCCCCGTGCCAGCGCGCGAACCAGCCCAGGGTGAGCAGGGTGGGCAGGGTCAGCACATAGATGCGCGCCACCACCGCCGCGCCGCCCAGCTTGGCCACGACGAAGCCGGCCACGCCGGCCAGCGCGTGGCCGTGGGCGATCGCGAGCAGGGCCAGCAGCTTCACCGGCAGCAGTAATAATCCGGGCAGCACGAAGGCGCAAAGGGCGGCCCAGGCTGGCAATCGTCGGATGCCGGCTTCCAGCCAGCGCAGCGGCGGCCAGGCGCCCATGCGGGCTGCGGCGCGGCTGCCCACATCCCAGGTCCAGGCTTCGACGAGTAGGATCAGCGCCGCCAGGGTCACCAGCGGCGCCAGAAGCCGGGAGCGTGCTTGTTTCGCTCGTTTCATGGTGTGCATGATACGGTAAGCGGGAGCGCCCGGGCGCCGCTTGCCATTACAATAAGGTCCATGAACAAGGCATTCGTAAAAGAGTCCGACAACGACGACGACGACGCGGACGCGTTGGCGCTGGCCCAGGCCATCCCGGCCGGGGCCAAGAACTACATCACGCCCGCCGGCTACCAGGCCATCAAGGACGAGCTCCTGCAGCTGATCGACGTCGAGCGCCCCGAGGTGGTGAAGGTCGTGCACTGGGCGGCGTCGAACGGCGACCGCTCGGAAAACGGCGACTACATCTACGGCAAGCGCCGCCTGCGCGAGATCGACCGCCGCATCCGTTTTCTGACCAAGCGCATGGATTCGGCCTTCGTGGTCGACCCCAGCGTGCACTACGGCAACGACCAGGTCTTCTTCGGCGCCACCGTCAGCTACCTGAACAAGGCGGGCGAGGAGCACACCGTCACCATCGTCGGCATCGACGAGCTCGATCCGCTGCGCGGCAAGATCAGCTGGGTCTCGCCGGTGGCGCGCGCCCTCACCAAGTGTCGGGAAGGTGATGTTGCCACGCTACAGACCCCGCTCGGTACGGACGAGCTTGAAATTCTTTCGGTCGAATATCCGGAGCCCATCACGGACTGAAGCGCCCGGGTGGTAAGATGGACGATTGCCGCCCATCGAGAACCTCCTCGAGCCTTCATGAACCGTCCAAACGATTCCGTGCGCGACACCGATGTACTGGCCGCGCTGCGGACTGCGACTGCCTCGCGGCACGGGCGGCTCGACAGCGGCCTGCCGCTGTCCGCACCCCTACCCAGCCTGGAAGACTACGCCGCGCACCTGGCAATGGTGCGCGACTGGCTGGCGCCGCTCGAGCGCTGGCTGGCCGGCTTTGCCGACGGCCCCCAGCGCGAGCCCACGCTGCCGCCCACCGCGCGGCTGGCCCTGATCGATGCCGACCTGGCCGAACCCGGCATGGTCGACGCGCCGCCGCGCCTGGCCGCCGGATGGCCGCTGGATGCCAGCACCGCCTACCGCTGGGGCGTCGCCTACGTGATCGAAGGATCGCAGCTGGGCGGGGCTGTCCTGTACGGCAATCTGGCCGGGCCGCTGGCCCCGCACCCGCTGCGCTACCTGCGCGGCGACGCGGCCGGCCCGGGCCCGCGCTGGCGCGCCTTCATGCTGGCCCTGCGCGCCCACGTCACCAGCCCGGAAGAAATCGCCGAAGCCTGCGCCGGCGCCTGCGCGGCCTTCGACGCCATCCTGGGCCTGGCTCCCTTGAGAAAATAATTCAAAAGAATTGGGCGCGGCTGTCGATTTCGCAGCGCGCCGATCGTCGTCATGTCAAATGGCGGACAAATCGCCATATCTAACAACTGAAGGAGATTGCGATGCGATTCATGATTCTGCTGAAAGCCGACAAACACAGCGAAGCGGGCGAAATGCCGGACGAGAAGCTGCTCACCGACATGGGCAACTTCAATGACGAACTGATCAAGGCGGGCGTGATGGTCTCGGGCGAGGGCCTGCATCCGTCCTCGCGCGGCGCGCGCGTTCATTTCGACAAAAGTGGAAGCGTCCGGGTCGTGGACGGTCCTTTCGCCGAGACCAAGGAATTGCTGGCCGGCTTCTGGATCTGGCAGGTCAAGTCGAAGGAAGAGGCGATCGAATGGGTCAAGCGCGTGCCGATGCCGATGGCCGGCGGCGAAGCCGAGATCGAGATCCGCCAGATCTTCGACATGGAAGACTTCGGCGACGCCATGACGCCGGAACTGCGTGAGCAGGAAGAACGCCAGCGCGCCGCGCTGGCGGGCTGAACAAGCCGGCTTACTGCCCCGCGGGCGGCTCCCAGAGCTCGACCTTGTTGCCTTCGGGGTCCACCACCCAGCCGAACTTGCCGAACTCCGAGTCGTCGGTCTTGTCCAGCACATTGCAGCCTTCCTCGCGCAAGGCCTGCAGCAGGGCGTCCAGGTCGGCGACCCGGTAATTGATCATGAAATTGGCCTTGCCCGGCGCAAAGTGGTCGCTGCCGGCCTGGCCGATCGACCAGATCGTCACGCCGCCGTCCGGCTGGCGCGCCTCGTCGCTCCAGGTGAAGGCCGCGCCGCCCCAGTCCAGTACGTCGACGCCCAGATGCTGCTTGTACCAGGCGCGCAAGGCCACCGGGTCTTGTGCGTTGAAGAAGATGCCGCCGATGCCGGTAACCCGTTTCATGTTTTTCTCCTAGTTGAGGAGCGCCAAGCTTAGAGCGTCCGGGTTTTAATAGCAATATGGAATTGCCGGAGGGTTCAGTCCGGTTCCAGCGGATGCTGCGCCGGCACCTCGAAACCTTCCGCCGGCAAGCCCGCGCACCAGCGTTCCCACATGTGGCGCAGCGCATATTCGAAGGCGTCGACGATGGCGCCCACGCCTGCCGGCGTCCACAAGGGAGAGCGTTTGCGCAGGGTGGCGCGAACCTGCGCCAGCGCCGCCAGGTCTTTGCTGGCCGCGATCCCCTTCGCCACGAAATCCGCGCCGTCGCGGGCGACGAAATCCTGCAGCCCATGGTGGGCGAGCAGGGCGGCAGTCTGGCGGCCCGCGATCGAGCGGCCCGCCAGGCTCAGGGTGGGCACGCCCATGTAGAGCGCGAACAGGGTGGTGGTGCCGCCCGTGTAGGGAAAGGTATCGAGGCAGATGTCGATCCCGCCGTGCATGGCCAGGTAGTCGGGGGTGCCGGTGCGCGGATGGAAGCTGGTGCGCGCCGCGTCGATGCCTTCCTCCTGCAGCCAGCTAGCGAGCTGCTCGTGGCCGCCGCCTTCGACCGGCATGCCGGCCACCACCAGGCGCGCATTCGGCAGTGCCCGCAGCAGCTCGCTCCACAGGGCGATCACTTCGCGGCTGATCTTGCTGAGCCGGTTGAAGCTGCCGAAAGTCAGGTAGCCGTTCGCCAGCGCCGGCAGCGGCGTGACCTCCGGCGCCTCGGCGTTCGGTTCGAAGGCCGAGCCCACCGGGATCCGCACCAGCGCTTCCGTGAACAGGTGCTCGTATTCGCCGCGCGGCAGCAAGTGGCGGTCGTACAGGTAGTAATCCATGGTCGCCAGTCCGGTGGTGCCCGGGTAGCCCAGCCAGGACACCTGGATCGGCGCCGGCTTGCGCGCGAACACGTGCAGGCGGTTGTAGGCGGTGTGGCCGCTCATGTCGACCAGGATGTCGATGCCGTCCTTGCGGATCAGCGCTTCCAGCGCGTCGTCCTCCAGCGCACTGACCTCGCGCCAGTGCGCGACATGGCTGCGCAGGGCGGCGGTGGTGTCGTCCTGCACTGGATGGGTGTAATAGGCATGCAGCGCCAGGCCGGGGCGCTTGCCCAGTTCGCGGAACATCGGCGCGATGAAGCTCGCGACCGCATGGTTGCGCAGGTCGCCGGAGACGAAGCCGATCCTGATGGGCCGGCCCGGCTCGCGCGTATTGGTCCATTTGCGCGCCGCCTTGATGCGGCTGGCAAAGTTCTGACCGAAGCGTACGTGCTCGGCGAACAGTTCGTCCGGCGTGAAGCGCTCCATGTGGCTCATGCAGAACAGCATGTTGCCGTAGGCGTTCGAATGGTTCGGCTCGCGCGCCAGCAGGCGCCGGTAAGCATCCACCGCTTCGTCGGCCCGGCCCAGGTTATCGAGGATCACGGCGATACTGGCCAGGGCGCCGGTATCCTCCGGGTCGATGGCCAGGGCGGCCGTGACGGCGGCCAGCGCTTCGGTCGGGCGCCCCATTTCCTGCAAGGTCGCGGCCAGGTGGTTATAGGCGTTGATGTTGTCCGGGTCGAGCGCCGCGGCGCGCTCCAGCACGCTCTTTGCATCGTCCAACTGGCCGGCGCCGCGCAGCATCAGGCCCAGGTTGCACAGGGTTTCGGCATCGTCGGGGCCGTACTGCGCCGCCTTCGACATCGCCGCCAGTGCTTCCGGAAAATCGCGCTGGCTGTACAGGACGCCGCTCAGCAGCTTCCAGCCAAAGGGGTGCTGCGGGAATTCCTCGGTGAGCTTGCGCGCCAGCCTGCCCGCGGCTTCCTTTTTTCCTTTCGCGTACAGGGCGCCGGCCGCCTCGATCCGCTGATCCGAGGGCGCGCCTTGCCGATCCAGCTGCTGCTCGAACGCATCGATTTCCGGTCCTTCGAGGCCCTGGCTGCGTCCGAGTGCGATCAGCTCGCGCGCGGTCGCGTACTGGCGGGCTTCCATCAAGGCATCGAGGTAGACGATCCAGTATGACGCTTCCTCTGGCGCGGCCTGCAGCGCATTGGCGAAGTGCGGGATCGCCGCGCCCGCATCGCCGGCGCGGCGCTCCAGCATGCCCAGACCGAAGTGGGCCTCGGCGCGGGCGGGCTGGAGTTCGAGCACGGCGCGAAACAGCGCGCCGGCCTGCTCGAACTGGCCGGCTTCGAGCTCGTTCAGGCCAGCATGCAGGGCTTCGTCGGCAAGCGTCTGGAGTTCGTCGGTGGGGGGAGGCATCAATGGTTCCTGCAGGGAGGCTGGCGCCGGAGGATGGAGGGCGGTTTCTGGCCATTACGATAGAGCATGACCCTGCCAGCGTCAAGAATGGCGCTGCCGCTGATGGAAGCCGCCGCCGCGCTAGCGCCCTGCTGCGTTTGCCGGCAGGTGCGCCAGCAGGCGCTTGATTTCCGCGCTGCCGGCCGGCTTGGTCAGGTGCGCATCGAAGCCCGCCGCTCTGGCGCGGGCGCGGTCGCCTTCCGAGCCCCAGCCGGTCAGCGCGACCAGGTAGGTTTGGCGGCAGGCGCTGTCGGCGCGCAGCGCGGCCGCCACCTCGTAGCCGTCCAGTCCCGGCATGCCGATGTCGAGGATCGCGAGCTCGTAGCTGCCGGTCCTGGCGCGCTCCAGGGCGCGGCGGCCGTCGTGCACCACGTCCACCGCGTGCCCGTCCAGCTGGAGCAGGGCCATGATGGTGTGCGCGGCGTCGATGTTGTCGTCCGCGACCAGTACCTTGAGCCGCCTGCCGGGTGAAGCGTCGCCGGCGGATGCCGGCTGCGGCGCCTGGGCATCCGGCAGGGCGCCGGCCAGCGGCAGCTCCACCACGAAGCTGCTGCCCTGTCCCTCGCCCGCGCTCTCGGCGTGCACCGCGCCGCCATGCATCTCGACCAGGCCGCGCACCAGCGCCAGCCCGATCCCCAGCCCGCCCTGCGCCCGTCCCATGTTGCGCGACACCTGGTTGAACATCTCGAACACTTCGGACAAGGCCTCGGCGGGGATGCCGATCCCGGTGTCGGTAATGGCAACGCGCACGCTGCGCCCGTCGTGTTCCACCCGCACCCCGATCCGTCCGCCGGCAGGCGTGTACTTGGCCGCATTCGTCAGCAGGTTGCTGAACACCTGGGCCAGGCGCGTGGGGTCGGCGTGCAGCAGCAGCGGCGTGTCCGGAATCGACAGGTCGAGCGTGTGGCCGGCCGCCTGGATCTGGGGCTGGGCGGTCTCCACCGCGGTGGCGATGGCATCGCGCAGGACGACCCGTTCGCGCTTGAGTTCCACCTTGCCGCTGTTGATGCGGGCGATGTCGAGCAGGTCGTCGATCAGGTGCACCAACTGGCCCAGCTGGCGTTCCATCATGTCGTGGATACGCGCCGGCGGGGTCGCGCCCGACAGGCGCAGCAGGTCCAGGCCCGTGCGAATCGGCGCCAGCGGATTGCGCAGTTCGTGCGCCAGGGTGGCCAGGAACTCGGTCTTGCGCCGGTTCTCCCGGGCCAGGTCGTTGGCCAGGCTGCGCAGGTCGTCGCGCGTGCGGCGGCTCTCGGTGACGTCGTTGAACAGGACCGCGACCTTGCCCAGCGCCGGGTCGCCCACGCGGGTCGCGTAGATGTTGAACCAGCGCCCGATCGGCGACGGTTCCTCGGCCAGGCGCAGCGGCTTTCCGGTCAGTGCCACGCTGCTGTACAACTCGGCCCAGTGGGTGTCGGTCAGCCCCGGCACCAGTTCGCGCACGTACTTGCCACGCGCGTTCACCAGGCCGGTCTGGGCCTCGAAGGCGGGATTGATGTCGAGGAAGCGGTAGTCGACCGGCTTGCCGTCTTCGTCATAGCGGATGTCGACGATGCAGAAGCCGTCGTCCATCGATTCGATCAGCTTGCTGTACAGCTCGGTGGTGGTGCGCTGCTGTTCCTGCGCCTTCACCTGTTCGCTGATGTCGAGCGTGTAGTGCAGGATGAAGATCAGCTGTCCGGCGGCGTCGAACACGGGCGCGTTGACGGCGTTCCAGTAGCGTTCCTCGACCACCTCGCTGCCGTCCGGCTGGCGCACGCGGATCGGGTAGTGCTGCGCCGGCATGGTCTGCGGCGTGCCGCTGCGGATCGCCTCGGCGATCGAGTCGCGCAGGGCCACGCGCGGATCGTCCGCGGGGCTGCCCGGGGCGTCGAAGGCCGCGAACAGGCGCGTTCCCAGCAGCTCTTCCCGGGAGCGGGTGCTGATCTGCAGGAAGGCGTTGTTGACCGCGATGAAGACCGGATCGGCCGAGGGCGAGAACAGGGCGGTGGGAATCGCCGAGCTGTTGAAGACTGCCTGGATCTGGTCCAACGAGAGCATAGCGTCCAGTACGAATGGAAAGATGGCCACATCATACGCCCTTCGACACAATTGCTGGATAGTGATTTGCCAAGGGCCCGCGCTTGCCCCACACTGGCGCCTGCCCGGCAGTTCAACAGCAAGAAAAGGAAGACCATCATGGGATATTCGATCGCCTGGATCGCGGTGCGCGGCAAATCGAAGGAGGACATACTGGCCCAGCTGGCGCTGCTTGACACCGGCGCGCCGGACGAGGCGGGCGAATGCCCGGTGTTGGGCGCGGCGCTGCCGGGCGGCGGCTACCTGGTCTTCTTCAACGACATGGCCCACCCGGCCGTCCAGGCGGAGAGCATGACGCGGCTGTCCGAAGGCTGCGAAGCGCTCGCCTGCCAGGTGGAAGAGCACATCATGGCCAGCGCCGCCTTCCAGTACAGGGATGGCGCCAAGGTCTGGGACGTGGCGCACCTGTCGGAGGAGGGCCTGTACCACCTGGCGGTGGGCGGCACGCCGCCGCCGCTGCTGGCCACCATTCACGACGAAATGCGGGCGACCCAGGACGAGCACGGCGGCCTCGAGGCCGACGTCGACTGCCTGTTCGAAGTGCCGCTGATGCTGGCGAACGCCTTGTCCGGCTTCCGCCATGACGAAGCCACGCTGCTGTCGGGGGAAACGCTGGTCTTTACCGAGCTGGTGCCCGCCGCGCCGGGAAAGGCGCGGCGGCACTGAGGAAAGCGCGTTACGAGCGTTCGCGCTCGACGCGGTTGACGCCCGCCACCCGCCGCAGGTTGCGGATCAGCTGCGCCAGGTGCACCCGGTCCTTGACCTGGATGGTGAAGCGCAGCTGGGTCATCAGGTGTTCGTCGTCCTCGTCCATGCCGACATAGGTGATGTTGGCGTCGGACTCGCCGATCTCTGCGGCCACGCGCGCCAGGATGCCCTTCTCGTTGTTGATGAGCAGGCGGATGCGGCAGTCGAAGCGGCGGTTGAGCTCTTCGCCCCACTGGACGGCAATCCAGCGGTCCGGTTCCTTGGCGCGGATGCGCTTGGCCGGCAGGCACTCGCAGGTGTGCACCACCAGGCCCTGGTCGCGGCGCAGCTGGCCGATGATCTGGTCGCCCGGGATCGGCAGGCAGCAGGGCGCCAGCTGCACCGACACGCCTTCGCTGCCGTAGATCGTGACGGGGTCGATGTCGCTGCTTGGCGCCGGCAGGGCGGTCGGCTTCTGCTCGGGGTCGGCGTCCATCAGGCCGAAGATGTGGCGCGCCACCAGCTGCGGCATGCGCTTGCCGATGCCGATGTCGGCGTACAGCTCTTCCAAGGACTTGGCCGAGGACTCGGCCAGCAGTTTTTCCACGGTGCTCGGGGGCAGCTCGGCGCCGATGTTGCGCGCGGCGAGGGCCCCGGCCAGCAGTTCCTGGCCCAGCTCGACCGACTCGTTGACGTTTACCGTGCGCAGGTAGTGGCGGATCGCGGAACGCGCCTTGCCGGTGCGGACGTAGCCCAGCCAGGTCGGGCTCGGGCGCGACTCCGGATCGGTGACGATTTCGACGATGTCGCCGTTGTGCAGTTCGTTGCGCAGCTGGGCCGGCTCGTTGTTGATCTTGACCGAGACCGTGTGGTCGCCGATGCCGGTGTGGATCGAATACGCGAAGTCGAGCGCGGTGGCGCCGCGCGGCAACGCGATGATCTTCGATTTCGGCGTGAACACGTAGACCGAATCCGGGAACAGGTCGACCTTGACGTGTTCCAGGAACTCGGCCGAGTCGCCGGTCTGCTGCTGGATGTCGAGCAGCGACTGCAGCCAGGCGTGGGTGCGCTGCTGCAGGTCCGACATGTTCGAGTCGCCGGTCTTGTACAGCCAGTGCGCCGCCACGCCGCTTTCGGCGGTGCGGTGCATGTCCTGGGTGCGGATCTGGAATTCGACCGGGGTGCCGTAGGGGCCGATCAGGGTGGTGTGCAGTGACTGGTAGCCGTTGATCTTGCGGATCGCGATGTAGTCCTTGAACTTGCCTGGCATCGGCTTGTACAGGGCGTGCAGGGTGCCGAGCGCCACGTAGCAGTTCGGGACGGTGTCGACCACCACCCGGAAACCGTACACGTCCAGCACCTGCGAGAACGACAGGTGCTTGTTGCGCATCTTTTTATAGATGCCGTACAGGGTCTTCTCGCGGCCGTAGACCTCGGCCTGGATGCCGGCGGTCGCCAGCTGGTTCTTGACGGTGTCGAGGATCTTCTTGACCACCTCGCGGCGGTTGCCGCGCGCCGCCTTGACGGCCTTGGCCAGCGTGTAATAACGCAGTGGGTACAGGTGCGAGAAGGACAGGTCCTGCAGCTCGCGGTAGATGTCGTTCAGGCCGAGGCGGTGCGCGATCGGGACGTAGACTTCCATGGTCTCGATCGAGATGCGGCGGCGCTTGGCGGGGATCATCACGCCCATCGTGCGCATATTGTGCAGGCGGTCGGCGAGCTTGATCAGGATCACGCGCACGTCCGAGGCCATGGCCAGCAGCATCTTGCGGAAGTTCTCGGCCTGGGCCTCGATCTGGCTCTGGAACTCGATCTTCTCGAGCTTGGACAGGCCGTCGACCATGTTGGCGACCTGGGCGCCGAAACGTTCGATCAGCTCGTCCTTCTTGACGTCCTGGTCTTCGATCACGTCGTGCAGCAGCGCGGCCATGATGGCCTGGGCATCGAGCTTCCACTCGGCGCAGATCTCCGCGACGGCGATCGGATGGGAAATATAGGGCTCGCCCGACTTGCGGACCTGGCCGAGGTGCATCTCGTCCGAGAAGCGGTAGGCTTCCTTGACTTTCTTGAGCTCGGCGGGGGTGAGGTAATCGGACAGCTTGTTGATGAGCTGCGTCACCGAGGCGACGCCCGGAGCGGGCGCCGGTGCTTCGGCGTCTTGCGGTTTACCCGGACGCTTGTTCCGGGTAGGAGCGGGGCCTGGATGGGTCGAATCCGGGGAAGACAAACTCATATGTAATATCGATCAGCCAGTGTAGGCACAGAATAACAGAATATCGATATGACGAAACCCAGGCCCTGCAAGGGTCTTACATCGGCACTTTCTTGAGCATCTCGAGGCCGACTTTACCGGCGGCGATTTCGCGCAGGGCGACGACGGTCGGCTTGTCCTTGGCTTCGACCTTCGGGGTGTGGCCCTGCAGCAGCTGGCGTGCGCGGTAGGTCGCGGCCAGGGTCAGCTGGAAGCGGTTCGGGACGTTCTTGAGGCAATCTTCGATGGTGATGCGGGCCATGTTCTCACTCCTGAATGACAATCAGCGACGTCCTTGCGGACGCCGCGCTTGGTATTACGTAGGTTGTTGCGCGTGGATTCCCAGCTGGGCAAACAAGTCGGCGTTGCGCGCCGCCTGCTGGGCGAAACGGCAACGTGTCGCTTTGACAATCGCCTGCAGCTCTGCGAGGGCGACGTTGAACTCTTCGTTGATGATAGCATATTCGAACTCCGGAGCGTGAGCGATCTCGCCCCCGGCGGCCAGCAGGCGGCGGGTGATGATGTGAGGCTCGTCGGTGCCGCGCTTGTGCAGGCGCTCCTCCAGGGCTTCGATCGACGGCGGCAAGATGAAGATGCCGGCCGCGTCGGGGAACTGCTTCTTGACCTGGCGCGCGCCCTGCCAGTCGATCTCCAGCAGGATGTCGGTGCCCAGTTTCATTTCCTGTTCCACGGTCACGCGGCTGGTGCCGTAATAGTTGCCATGGACTTCCGCCCATTCCAGGAACTCGCCGCGGTCGGCGCGCGCGACGAAGTCTTCCGCCGTCGTGAAGTGGTACTCGCGGCCATCCTGCTCGCCCGGACGCGGCGGGCGGGTGGTGGTCGAGATCGACAGCTTGATGCCCGGTTCCAGCTTCAGCAGGGCGTTGACCAGGGTCGATTTGCCGGCGCCGCTGGGTGCGGCGACGACGAACAGGCTGCCGGAGAGGGCGGGAGTAATCATGTTAATTCCTTGTGACGTGTGTATCGCGCAGCGATATCGTTCGCTGCATGTGTTCATCATAACGTTGAACGCGTGGGCAAGAAACTTGCCCACCCTACGAAACGCTGTATGCCGTTCGTAGGGTGGGCGGGTCTCCCGCCCACGCGTTCAATGCGCCGTTGCATTATGTTGCGCAACGACAACAATCTAAATCAAATTATTCGAGGTTCTGCACCTGCTCGCGCATCTGCTCGATCAGAAGTTTCAGCTCCATCGACGCATCCGCCAGCTCCTTCACCGATGCCTTGGCGCCCAGCGTATTCGCCTCGCGGTTCAGCTCCTGCATCATGAAGTCCAGGCGCTTGCCGACCTGGCCGCCTTTCCTCAGGATGTGGCGGGTCTCGTTCAGGTGGGCCGACAGGCGCGACAGCTCTTCGGAGACGTCGATGCGGATGCCGTACAGCGTCACTTCCTGGCGGATGCGCTCCAGCACTTCCTGGCGGCTCAGCACCGAGGGGTTGCCGTGGCCGGCCAGGCCCAGCGCGTCCTGCATGCGCTCGACCGCCTTCTGCTGGAACTGCGAGATCACCTGCGGGATGAGCGGGCTGATGCGCTTGACGATGCCTTCCATCGCCTCGATGCGCGACAGCAGCATGCCTTCCAGCGCCGCGCCTTCGCGCTTGCGGCTGTCGACGAAGGCGGCGACGGTGGTGGCGGTGAGGGCGGCGACGTCCGCCTGCAGCGACTCCTGGCCCACGGTCGATTCCTCGATCACGCCGGGCCAGCGCAGCAGCTCGGCCACCGTCATCTGCGGCGCCTGGGCAAAGTGCTTGGTTACCTCGGTCTGCAGGCGCGCGAGGTCGGACAGCAGTTCCTGGTTGAGCGCCTGCGAGCCGCCGGTCGTCTTGCGGCCAAAGGAGAGGCGCACTTCGACCTTGCCGCGCGTGATGGCCGCCATGATGGCGGCGCGCAGGTCGGGCTCGAGCGCGCGCAGGTCGTCATTGATGCGGAACTGGAGGTCGAGGAAGCGCGAATTGACGCTCTTGATCTCGATCGTGAGGGTGCCCGCAGCGCCTTCGCTGGTGGCCACCGCATAACCTGTCATGCTTGAAATGCTCAATGAATTCCCCGTTTTCTTATTCTTTATACACCCCGTGTCGGTTTCGCGGGGTGGCCTTTACAAAGCCGACATTTATCCCACACAATCCCCTTGTTAAGCAAGGAAACCTTCCCCGATGGCCGCACAGAATAACGCCCCACTGCCCGACGGCCTGGAAATTGCCGGATATCGCATTGTAAAGAAAATTGCGTCCGGTGGGTTCAGTATTGTCTATCTGGCATATGACGCTGAAGGCAACGCGGTCGCCATCAAGGAATACCTGCCCAGCCAGCTCGCCCTGCGCGCCCCCGGGGAGCTCGCGCCCAGCGTCTCCAAGCCCAATTTAGCGGTGTTTCGCATCGGCCTGAAGTGCTTCTTCGAAGAGGGGCGGGCCCTGGCGCGCATCGTCCATCCGAACGTGGTGCGGGTGGTGAACTTCTTCCGCGCCCACGAGACGGTCTACATGGTGATGGCCTACGAGTCCGGCCACACGCTGCAGGATCACATCGCGCGCCTGCATGCGCGCGGCAGCCGCATGAGCGAAACCTCGATCCGCCAGCTGTTCAAGGGCGTCTGCGCCGGTGTGCGCGAAGTCCACGCCAACAAGCTGCTGCACCTGGACCTGAAACCGGCCAACATCTACCTGCGCGTCGACGGATCGCCCTTGCTGCTCGACTTCGGCGCCGCGCGCCAGACCATCAATATCGACGCGCCCATGCTGGCGCCGATGTACACCCCGGGCTTCGCCGCGCCCGAGCTGTACAGCAAGGTCGCGACGCTCGGTCCCTGGACCGACATCTACAGCATCGGCGCTGCCATGTATGCCTGCATGACGCGCTCGATGCCGCCGGCGGTGGAAGCGCGCCGGCAAGAGGACAAGACCGAGGCCCAGTTCGCGAAGCTCGCGGGCAGCTATTCGCCGGAGCTGGTCGAGATGGTGCGCTCCTGCATGGCGCTCGATCCGCTGGCGCGGCCCCAGAGCGTGTTCGCGATGCAGAAGGTACTGCAGGCGCCGCCCACGCTGGCGCCGCAGCACGAGGATGACGACGGCGAGCCGGCGCGGCCAGGGGGCTGGCGCGGGCTGGTCGGCCGTCTCGGCGGCATCGGCCGCAAGGCCTGAACCTGAGGGAGCGAACATGCAGTTTTCCGTCTACCAGCAGACCCACATCGGCGGCCGCAAGGTCAACCAGGACCGCATGGGCTACAGCTTCACGCGCGATGCGCTGCTGCTGGTGCTGGCCGACGGCATGGGCGGGCACCTGGCCGGCGAGATCGCCGCCACCATCACGCTGCAGACCCTGTCGATGATGTTCCGCATGCAGGCGCGCCCGTATGTGAAAAAGCCCGAGCGCTTCCTCGAAGATGCGCTGAACCAGGCGCACTGGGACATCCTGGCCTACGCCGAAAAGCACAAGATGCCCGAGACCCCGCGCACCACCGTGGTGGCCTGCCTGGTGCAGCATAACTGCGCCGTGTGGGCGCACTGCGGCGACTCGCGCCTGTACTGGATGCGCCGCAACCAGGTGCTGGCGCGCACGCGCGACCATTCGCACCTCGAATACCTGATCGAGCGCGGCCGCGCCACGGAAGCCGAGCGCAATACCCACCCGGACCGCAACAAGCTGTACAACTGCGTGGGCGCCGGCCAGGCGCCGAAGATCGACATCTCAAGCCAGGTCAGCCTGGAACCGGGCGACACCCTGCTGCTATGTTCCGACGGCCTGTGGTCGATGCTGCCGGAGACCGAGATCGTGCACCGCCTGGCCACCTCGACCATCGTGCAGGCGGTGCCGGACCTGGTGGCGATGGCCGCCGCGATCGGTGGTGCGCGCGCCGACAACACGACCGCGCTGGCGATCACCTGGCAGGGCGCGGACGCGGCCGGCGCCACCACGCCGGACATGATCTCGACCCAGATGCTGCCCGAGGATGCGGTCAGCTCGACCATCACTGCCGGGCAGCCCCTGCCGTCCGGGGCGGACGCCTTCGACGAAGACGAAATCGAAAAAGCGATTGCCGAGATCCGCGAGGCGATCGAGAAGTCTTCCCAATTACTTAAATAAAAAGGTCCAACATGAGCTTCGAACAACGCCCGAGCGGTCGCGCGGTCGACCAGCTGCGCACGATCCGCATCACCCGCCAGTACACCAAACATGCCGAAGGTTCGGTGCTGATCGAGTGCGGCGACACCAAGGTGATCTGCACCGCCAGCATCGAAGAAAAGGTGCCGGGCTTCCTGAAAGGGAAGGGGCAGGGCTGGCTGACCGCGGAATACGGCATGCTGCCGCGTTCCACCCACACCCGCATGGACCGTGAAGCCGCGCGCGGCAAGCAGACCGGCCGTACCCAGGAAATCCAGCGCCTGATCGGCCGCTCGCTGCGCGCCGCCTTCGACCTGGAAGCCTTTGGCGAGCGCACCCTGCACCTGGACTGCGACGTGATCCAGGCCGACGGCGGCACCCGCACTGCCTCGATCACCGGCGCCATGGTGGCCGCCTACGACGCCTTCCAGGCGCTGGTGGGGCAGGGCGTCCTGCCTGCCGTGCCGGTGAAGCACTTCGTTGCCGCGATCTCGGTCGGCGTGTACAAGGGCACGCCGGTGCTGGACCTGGATTATGTCGAGGATTCGGATTGCGATACCGACATGAACGTCGTCATGACGGAGCAGGGGCACTTCATCGAAGTGCAGGGCACGGCCGAAGGTGCGGCGTTTGATCGGGCGGGGATGAACCGCCTGCTGGACCTGGGGCAGCTGGGGATTGCGGAGCTGATTAGGTTGCAAAAGCAATCTCTCGGCTTGGTTGGCTGATCAGCTTGCTCGACTTCGGTCTGGAACTTGGGTCCCGGCCTTCGCCGGGACGACGTGCGGAGGCTGCGGGTCGAATAGTAACGACCATTGTTAGCTGATAAACCGTCATCCCGGCGCAGGCCGGGATCCAAGTTCGCACCGCAGCCGCCACAGCGCCCTTTACCCCAACGCGCTAAAATATCCCCCCTCCGCAAAAAACACCGCCCGAGCCCCCATGACCCAACGCCTGATCCTCGCCTCCAACAACGCCGGCAAACTCAAGGAATTCGCCCAACTGCTCGAACCCATCGGCTTCGAACTGCACCCGCAAGGCGAATTCAATGTCCCGGAAGCGGAAGAGCCCTTCGGCACCTTCGTGGAAAACGCCCTGGCCAAGGCCCGCCATGCCGCGCGCCTGACCGGCCTGCCGGCTCTTGCCGACGACTCGGGCGTATGCGTCAACGCGCTGGGCGGCGCCCCCGGTGTGTATTCGGCCCGCTTCGCCGGCGAACCGAAATCCGACGCCCGCAACAACGAAAAACTGGTCGCGGACCTGGCGAGCCACGCCGACAAGTCGGCCTATTACTACTGCGTGCTGGTCTACGTGCGCCATGCCGACGACCCTCAGCCGGTGATCGCCGACGGCCAGTGGCACGGCGAGATCATCGCCGCCCCGCGCGGCGCCAACGGCTTCGGCTACGACCCGCACTTCCTGATTCCGTCGCTCGGCAAGACCACCGCCGAACTCGAACCGGGCGTGAAGAACGCCCATTCGCACCGCGGCCAGGCCCTGCGTGCACTGGTAGAAAAACTGAAATGATCCCGATTAAAGTCGCCGGCCCCGTGCCGGGCGAACCACGCTCCCCGGCCACTACAGCGCTTCAATACCTGCAGCCCGGCGCGCTGAACCTGACGGCCTTGCCGCCGCTGTCGCTCTACATCCACTTCCCGTGGTGCGTGCGCAAGTGCCCGTATTGCGACTTCAATTCGCACGAGGCCAAGGGCGAGCTGCCGGAAAAGGACTACCTCGACGCCGTGCGCCTCGACCTGGAGCAGTCGCTGCCCATGATCTGGGGCCGCAAGATCCACACCATCTTCATCGGCGGCGGCACGCCGAGCCTGATGTCGGCCGCGGGGCTCGACCGCCTGCTGTCCGACGTGCGCACCCTGCTGCCGCTGGCGCTGGACGCCGAGATTACGATGGAAGCGAATCCCGGCACCTTCGAGGCCGAGCGCTTCAAGTCTTACCGCGACAGCGGCATCAACCGCCTGTCGATCGGCATCCAGAGCTTCAACGGGGCCCACCTCAAGGCTCTGGGCCGGATCCACGACGAAGCCGAGGCGCGCCGCGCGGTGGATATCGCACGTTCGACCTTCGACAACTTCAACCTCGACCTGATGTTCGCGCTGCCGTCGCAGACGCTGGCGGAGGCACGCCGTGACCTCGAGACCGCGCTCTCGTTTGCGCCACCGCACCTGTCGATGTACCACCTGACGATGGAGCCGAACACGGTGTTCGCCAAGTACCCGCCGGCCCTGCCGGACGACGATACGAGTGCGGACATGCAGGACATGATTCTGGAGGCGACCGCCAACGCGGGCTACGAGCACTACGAGGTCTCGGCCTATGCCCAGCCGGGCAAGCGCGCCCAGCACAACCTCAACTACTGGCAGTTCGGCGACTACCTCGGCATCGGCGCCGGCGCTCACTCCAAGATCTCCTTCCCGCACCGCGTACTGCGCCAGGCGCGCTACAAGCAGCCGGGCTCCTTCATCGAGGCGGCGAAGCGCGGCAACCCGGTGCAGGAAGAGCACGAGATCGGGCGCGGCGACATGGGTTTCGAGTTCATGCTCAACGCGCTGCGCCTGACCGAGGGCTTTGATCCGAACCTGTTTGGCGAGCGTACCGGCATGGGCATCAGCGCCATCACCAAGGCGCTGAACGAGGCGGAAGGCAAGGGGCTGCTGTACCGCGACCACAAGCTGATCAAGCCGACCGAGCTGGGCCAGCGATTCCTGAATGATCTGCAGGAGATGTTTTTGGGGTCGTAGGGTGGGCGGGGTAATGCCGGGCAATGCCCGGGATTACGAACGCCCACGCGCTGATTGTTTGCGGCGAGATCATCCGGCGCGAAAGCGGAGTCCTCGACAATTACCGCGTGGGCGGACAAGCCGCCCACCCTACGTTTTCGTGGCACCCGCCAACGCGTCGATGGTACGCGCCAGGCCTTTGACCACCCGCGCCATGCTCGCGTAGTCAAGCTTGTCCGGCGTGTCCTCAGCCGTGTGATAGTAGGGATAACGCAGGAAGGCGGTATCCGTGATCATCAGGGCAGGGTAGCCCTGCCGGTTGTACGAACTGTGGTCCGACAGCGTCACGCCCATCACATGGGCCGGCGCGGCCAGGCCCTCGGCCGGGAAATCCGACTGCGCGCGGAAGGCCGCCAGCGCTTGGCGCACCAGCGCCGAGGATTCCAGCGTGCCCACAAAAGCGATGAAGTTGCCGCTGCTCGGGTACTGCTTCTCCAGCCCCGGCGGCAGCTTCTGGCTGTTCTTCTCCTGAGAATACCAGCCGATGGTTTCCAAAATGAGCGCGCCGGCTACGTTGTGGCCGCCCCGTTTGAGCGCGCGCGCATGCTGCATGCTGCCCATCTCCTCGCCTATGAAGAAGGGCGGTTCCTCGTTCACGAAAAACACGAACTTCACTTCGGTGCCGCGGCTCGGCTGCATGGTCTTGAGCAGGCGCGCCAGTTCCAGCACCGCGGCGGTGCCGCTGCCGTTGTCGTTGGCGCCGGGCGCGCCGCGTGCGGAATCGTAGTGCGCGCCGACGATGAAGATCCGTTCCGGCTTCGCGCCGGCCACGGTGTTCGAGACCGAGACCTCGATGTTGCGCACCTTCTGGCCGTCGGCCTCGTACTCCTGGCGCGTCAAGCGGTAGCCGTAGCCTTCGAGCGTGGCCTCGATGTGGCGCGCGGCCTGTTCCAGCGCGCGCGGCCTGGCGGTGTTGTGCTCCTCGCTGGCGATCGCCTCCACATGATTGCGCAGGCGGGTGGCGAGTTCCGGGCCGGGGCTGGTGGGAGGGGCGGAGTCGGTTTCCAAGGTCAAGGTAGCCAGCGCGACCGCCAGCAGGATCAGGATCAGGACTTTCCAGTGTGAGCGTGCGAATTTGCGCATGACAGTCGGGCGGCGAGCCTGCAAGCGTTCATGCGTCCAGTGTAGCGAGCTTGCGAATCTGGCATCGCTTCAATTCCGCGCTTCAATTCGTGCCCGCTTCAGGAAACGCCGGCGAAAAAAAACCGGGCTGCGCACAGCCCGGTTTTCGGTAAAGCGAAGAACAGCTCAGCGCGAAGCCACCGGCGTCGCGGCCTCGGTCCAGCCGCCGCCCAGCACGCTGTACAGCGTGACCTGGTTCTGCAGGCGCTGCAGGTTGGCCTGCACCGCCTGCTGCTGCGCCTGGAACAGCGCGCGCTGGGCGTCCAGCAGCTCGAGGTAGCTGGCTGCGCCGTTCCGGTAGCGCAGGTCCGCCAGGTTGAAGCGGTCGCCTTCCGCCTCCGCCACCGCACGCTGCGCGCGCAGCTGCTCGCTGAAGGTCGACTGGCCCGCCAGCGCGTCCGCCACTTCGCGGAAAGCCTGCTGGATCGAGCGCTCGTACTGCGCCACTGCGATGTCGCGCTGCGCACGGGCCGAGCCCAGCACCGCCGTGTTGCGGCCGTAGTCGAAGATCGGCAGGATCGCCTGCGGCGCGAAGGTCCAGCCGAAGGTGCCGGACTTGAACAGTCCCGACAGCTCGGTGCTGGCGCTGCCCACGCTGCCCGTCAGCGTAATGCGCGGGAAGAAGTTGGCGCGCGCCGCGCCGATGTTGGCATTGGCCGCGATCAGCTGCTGCTCGGCCGAACGGATGTCCGGACGGTTCGCCAGCAAGTCCGAAGGCAGGCCGGCCGGCAGGTCAGGCAGCTCGGTGGTGGCCAGGGTGGCGCCGGCGGCTGCGCTTGCCGGCACCGGGGTGCCCACCAGCAGGGTCAGGAGGTTGATGTCCTGCGCACGCTGGCGCTGCTGCGCCGCGAGCGTGGCCAGCGCGGTCTCGACCAGCGAGCGCGCCTGCTGCAGTTCGAAGCGCGACGCGACGCCGTTGTCGAAGCGCAGCTGGGTCAGGCGCATCGATTCCTGGCGCGTGCCCAGGGTCTGCTGGGTGATCGCCAGCAGCTCTTCGTCCGCCAGCAGCTGCAGGTAGACGTTGGCCACCGAGGAGATCAGGCTGATCTGCGCCGACTTGCGCGCCTCCTCGGTCGCCAGGTACTGCGCCAGCGCCGCCTGCGACAGGTTGCGCACGCGGCCGAACAGGTCGAGCTCGAAAGCGGAAACCGAGAAGCCCGACTGGTACAGGCTCGAGATCGGCTGGTCCTCGCCGGTGGTCTGGCGCTGGCCGCTGATACCCAGGCCCACGGTCGGCAGGCGATCGGCGCGGGTGATGCGGTATTGCGAACGGGCCTGCTCGATGTTGGCGATCGAGACGCGCAGGTCACGGTTGTTGGTGAGCGCCTGTTCGATCAGGCTGCGCAGGCGCGCGTCCGGGAAGAAGCGCTGCCAGGCGATGCTCGCCGGCGCCTCGTTCGCCAGCTGGGCGGCGGGGGCGCTGGCGGCCTTCGGCAGCTCGGGGAAGGCCTGGGCCACCGGAGCCGCCGGACGCTCGTACTTCGGCGCCAGCGACATGCAGCCTGCCAGCATCATTGCCAGAGCCAGCGGAGTCAGTTTTTTCATCGTATCGATCATGGTTGTTTTCCTTCGACTGCCGAAGCGGTGTCTCCGTGGTGCGCATACTTCTCGGTCTGGCGCTTGCTGCCCTTGAAGATCTTGCGGACCACGACGAAGAACAGCGGGACGAACAGCACGCCCAGCGTGGAAGCCGTAATCATACCGCCCATCACGCCGGTACCGATCGCGCGCTGCGATGCCGAGCCGGCGCCGCCTGCGATGACCAGGGGCAGCACGCCCAGGATGAAGGCCATCGAGGTCATGATGATCGGGCGGAAGCGCAGGTGCGCCGCCTCGATCGCCGCTTCCGCCGGCGACTTGCCCTGCGCCTGCAGGTCCTTCGCGAACTCGATGATCAGCACCGCGTTCTTCGCGGCCAGGCCGACGATGGTCACCAGGCCGATCTTGAAGTACACGTCGTTCGGGTAGCTGCGCATCAACGCCGCCAGCACCGCGCCCAGGATACCGAAAGGCACCACCAGCAGCACCGACACCGGGATCGTCCAGCTTTCATACAGCGCGGCCAGGGCCAGGAAGATCGCCAGCAGCGAGAAGGCCATCAGGATGCCCATGGTGCCGCCCGAGAGCTGTTCTTCGCGCGACTGGCCGGTCCATTCGAAGGCGAAGCCCGGCGGCAGCTTGGCGGCCAGCTTCTCCATTTCGGCCAGCGCGTCGCCGGTCGAATAGCCAGGCTTGGCGTCGCCCGAGATGCTCATCGCCGGATAGCCGTTGTAGCGCAGGGTCTGCATCGGGCCGGTCACCCAGCGCGTGGTCGCGAACGAGGACAGCGGCACCGGCTGGCCTTGCGTATTGAGCGCGTTCAGGCGCAGCAGGTCGTCCGGCTGCATGCGGGCGCTGGCATCGGCCTGCACCACGACACGCTGCAGGCGGCCGGCGTTCGGGAAGTCGTTCACGTACGACGAACCGAGCGAGGTCGAGATCGCGGTGTTGATCGCGTCGAAGGTGACGCCGAGCGCCTGCGCCTTGTCGCGGTCGATGTCGAGCATCACCTGCGGCGCGTCCTCCAGGCCTTCCGGACGCACGCCGGCCAGGATCGGGCTCTGCGCCGCCATGCCGAGCAGCTGGTTACGCGCCGCCAGCAGGGCATTGTGGCCGTTGCCGCCACGGTCCTGCAGGCGGAAGCTGAAGCCGGTGCCGCGGCCCAGTTCGGGAATCGGCGGCGGCGACAGCGCAAAGATGAAGGCATCGCGCACGCCCGACAGGCCGCCGATGATGCGGCCGGCCAGGTCCTGCGCGCTCGAACCTTCGCCCTTGCGCTCGCTCCAGTCCTTCAGCGGGATGAAGGCCAGCGCCATGTTCTGGCCGGCGCCCGAGAACGAGAAGCCCAGCACGCTGACCATGTTGGCCACTTCCGGCTGCTTCATGATGAAGGCTTCGGCGGTGCGCATCACCTCATTGGTGCGTTCGAGCGTGGCGCCCGGCGGCAGCTGGATGTTGGCGATCACGTAGCCCTGGTCTTCGTTCGGCAGGAAGGAGTTCGGCATGCGGGTGAACAGCAGCGCGACCAGGCCGCACACCAGCACGAAGCCGACCAGCGCGCGGCCGGAGCCGCGAATCAGCTTGCCGACCCAGCCTTCGTAGCCCTTGGCGGTCTTGGCGAAGCGGCGGTTGAACCAGCCGAAGAAGCCGCGCTTCTCGTGGTGGTGGCCGGCTTCGACGGGTTTCAAGAGGTGCGCGCACAGGGCAGGGGTGAGGGACAGCGCCAGGAAGGCCGAGAAGGCGATCGAGGACACCATCACCACCGCGAACTGGCGGTAGATGTTACCGACGGCGCCGGCGAAGAAGGCCAGCGGCACGAACACCGACATCAGGACCACCGTCACGCCGACGATCGCGCCGGAGATCTGGCCCATCGCCTTGCGCGTGGCTTCCAGCGGCGGCAGGCCCTCTTCGGACATGATGCGCTCGACGTTCTCGACGACCACGATGGCGTCGTCGACCACGATACCGATCACCAGCACCATGCCGAACATGGTCAGCACGTTGATCGAATAGCCCAGCGCCAGCAGCGTGCCCAGCGAGCCGAGCAGCGCGACCGGCACCACGATGGTCGGGATCACCGTGTAGCGGAAGTTCTGCAGGAACAGGTACATCACCAGGAACACCAGCACCAGCGCTTCGACCAGGGTATGCAGCACCTGCTCGATCGAGATGTCGATGAACTTCGAGCTGTCGAATGGCACGGTGGCCTTCATCCCGGCCGGGAAGAATTTCGACAGCTGGTCCATGCGTTCGCGCACCAGGCGCGCGGTTTCCAGCGCGTTGCCCGACGGCGCCAGCTGCACGCCGATACCGGTGGAAGGCTTGCCGTTCAGGCGCGCCGAAGTACCGTAGGCCTGGCCGCCGATCTCGATGCGCGCCACGTCCTTCAGGCGCACGGTCGAGCCGTCCGGATTCGCGCGCAGCACGATGTTGCCGAACTGTTCGACGGTCGAGAGCTGGCCGGTCACGACCACGGTCGCGTTGATTTCCTGGCCCTTGGCCAGCGGCAGTTCACCGATGGTGCCCGAGGCCACCTGGGCGTTCTGGCTGCGGATTGCGTTGTTGACGTCGGCCGGCGACAGGCGGAAGCCCACCAGCTTGGCCGGGTCGATCCAGATGCGCATCGCGCGCTCGGTACCGAACAGCTGCGCGGTACCGACGCCCTTGATACGCTGGATTTCAGGCAGCACCGTGCGCGAGGCGTAGTCGCCCAGCGCGATCGGGTCCCACTTCGGATCGTCCGAGGAGAGGATGGTAAACAGCAGGAAGTTCGCGCGCACCTTGTCGACGCGCACGCCCTGCTGGTTCACCGCCGCCGGCAGGCGCGGAGCCGCGCGCGACAGGCGGTTCTGCACGTCCACCTGTGCGAGTTCCGGGTTGGTGCCGGTTTCGAAAGTCAGGGTGATCGAGCCGCTGCCGTTGGCGGTGCTGCTCGATTCCATGTAAACGAGGCCTGGGGAACCGTTCATCTCGCGTTCGATGACGGAGATGACCGAGTCTTCCAGGGTCTGTGCCGAGGCGCCCGGGTAGGCGGCGTTGATCACGATCGATGGCGGGGCCACGTTCGGATACTGTGCGATCGGCAGCTGGGTGATCGACACGCCGCCGATCACCATGATGAACAGCGCGATCACCCAGGCAAAAATGGGGCGGTCAATAAAAAAACGAGCCATTGCTTAGTCCTGTTCTGTTCCTGCGGCGCTTAGCGGCGCGGCGTGCCTGCGGCCGGGGTGGCGCTGGTGGTGGAGCCGGACGGCGCCGAGGCCGGGACCTGGCCCGCGGTCTGGGCGGCAGCGGCGCCCGCGCTGGCGGTGCTTGGGGCCGGCGCTGCCGCGTTCGAGGTCCACGGCACCGGCTTGACCGGGGTACCCGGCGGCAGCATCTGCAGCTTCTGGAAGCCGTCCACCATCACGCGTTCGCCTTCCTTCAGGCCATCGGTGACGATCCAGTTCGAGCCCTGCTGCGAGCCGATCTTGACGACGCGCTGGGCCGGCTTGTTGTCGGCGCCGACCACCATCAGGGTGTCGCCCTGCTGGCCGCCGCGGGTAACGGCCTGCTGTGGCACCACGATGCCGTTCGGGATCTGGGCCTGGGCCAGGCGCACGCGCACGTATTGGCCAGGCAGCAGGGCATTGCCCGGGTTGGCGATGGTCGCGCGCAGGGTGACCTGGCCGGTGCTCGGGTCGACGGTAATGTCGGAGAACTGCAGGCGGCCCTTGGTGGCCAGTTCGGTGCCGTCGTCGAGGATCACGCTGACCGAGGCATCGGAACCGCCGCCGGCCTGCTTGCGCAGACGCTGCAGCTCGCTGGCCGACTGGGTGATGTTCAGGTACATCGAATCGGTCTGCTGGATCAGGGCCAGTTCGGTGGCCTGGGTGGCAGAGACCAGCGCACCTTCGGTCACCAGCGCGCGGCCGATGCGGCCCGAGATCGGGGCATACACGTTGGCGTAGCCGGTGTTGATCTGGGCGATGCGCACCTGGGCGCGGGCGGCCGCCACGGCGGCTTCGGCCTGCTTCTGGGCGGCGACGGCGTTGGTGTATTCCTGCTTGCTGACGGCCTGCGCCTCGACCAGCGGCTTGTAGCGCTCGGCCAGGGCGGTGGCCTGGTTCAGGGTCGCCTGGGCGCTGCCGACGTCGGCCTGGGCCGCGGCGAGGCGCGCCTGGTAGGGCGCCGGGTCGATCTGGAACAGCGACTGGCCCTGCTTGACGATGCTGCCTTCGGTGAACAGGCGCTTGAGCACCACGCCATCGACACGCGCGCGCACCTGCGAGGTGCGGATCGGTTCGGCTCTAGCCGGCAGTTCGGTCAGCAGCGCGACCGGCTCGTATTTGGTGGTGATGACGCCGACTTCCGGCGCCGGCATGCCGCCGCCGGGTCCGCCTGCGGCAGGGGCGGCGTCTTTCTTGCCGCAGCCCGAGAGCAGGGCTAGCGCGACCAGGGTGCCGGCGGCGATGCGGGTCAGGGAAAGGGAGGAGTGGTCTGAGCGCATTACGTATGCTTCCTTCTCATTGTTGTTTCGACATCCGGCGCAGACACTTCCACTGCACTCGAATCGTCACTGGCTTTTACGAACAGTTTTATATACTATCACGGCTGTATGTTTATTGCCGGACACCCCTTCAAACGGGAGGGCACTGAAAAAAATGGCGCGTAAAACGAAAGCGGAAGCCGCGGCGACCCGCGACAGCATCCTGGATGCTGCTGAAAGATTGTTTGCTGAACAAGGCGTCTCAAGGACGACTTTACAGCATATTGCAAGCGCTGCGGGCGTGACGCGCGGTGCGATCTATTGGCATTTCCTGGACAAGGGCGCGCTGTTCAACGCCATGTTCGACCGCGCCAAGATGCCGATGGACGAGGCGATGCAGGTGCTCGACAACCAGCGCGACGTGAAGGACCCCTTGCAATGCCTGCGCGACGACATGATGACGGTGCTGCGCATCGTGGTCGAGGACGAGAAGGCGCGCCGCGTGTTCGAGATCGCTACCCTGAAAACCGAATTCATCGACGAGGTGGATTCGGTGCGCGCGCGCCGGCGCGAATCGATCGGCTTGTGGCAGGACCGGATGGAAGGGCACCTGAAGCAGGCGCAGGAAAAAGGCCTGCTACGCGCGGGTGTGGAAACGCTGGCGGCCGCGCAGGGCGGCTGGATCATGGTCGATGGCCTGATCCGCAACTGGATCTTCGAGCCGACCATGTTCGACTTGATGACCTTGGGCGGGACGGTGATCGATACCTATCTGGATGGCTTGCGGGCGGCGTAAACCGCCGCCCCATGTGAGAAGCGCACCCGAGGGTGCGCTTTCTTGTTTACTTCTTCATCTCTTCGATCATCTTCTTCAGCTTGATCGAGTCGGCCACGAAGGCGCGGATGCCTTCAGCCAGCTTCTCGGTCCCCATCGCGTCTTCGTTCAGCATGAAGCGGAAGGTCTTCTCGTCGACGGTGATCTTGTCGATGTCGGCGCTGGCGTCGGTCGTCAGCTTGCGCTCGACCGGCGCCTCGGTGTCGGCCAGCTTCTGCAGCAGGTCCGGCGAGATGGTCAGCAGGTCGCAGCCCGCCAGTTCCAGGATCTGCGAGGTGTTGCGGAAGCTCGCGCCCATCACTTCGGTCTTGTAGCCGAACTTGCGGTAGTACTGGTAGATGCGCTTGACCGACTGCACGCCCGGATCGTCCGCGCCGGTGTACTCGGTACCGGTCGACTTCTTGTACCAGTCGTAGATGCGGCCGACGAACGGCGAGATCAGCTTGACGCCGGCGTCGGCGCAGGCAATCGCCTGGCACAGCGAGAACAGCAGGGTCAGGTTGCAGTGGATGCCTTCCTTCTCCAGGATCTCGGCGGCGCGGATGCCTTCCCAGGTCGAGGCGATCTTGATCAGGACGCGCTCGCGCGAAACGCCGGCCTTTTCGTACAGGGCGATCAGCTCGCGGCCCTTGGCGACGGTGGCTTCGGTGTCGAAGGAGAGGGCGGCGTCGATCTCGGTCGAGACGCGGCCCGGCACGTACTTCAGGATCTCGACGCCGAAACCGATCAGGAGGTTGTCGACGATTTCATCGACCGTCGCGTGCGGCGCGTCGGCGATCGCCTTTTCCAGCAGCGGGCGGTATTCCGGCTTCTGCACGGCCTTCAGGATCAGCGACGGGTTGGTGGTCGCATCCTGCGGCGCGTAGGCCTTGATCGACTGGAAGTCGCCGGTGTCGGCGACCACGGTGGTGTACTGCTTGAGCTGTTCGAGTTGGTTCATGGCGGGATGGAGTGCAGATTAAAAGTCGGTGCCGTCGATGAAGGCGGCGAGCATTTCTTCGAGGCCGGCGCGGTCCTCGTCCGAGAAGCGGTCCGGCAGTGGGCTGTCGATATCGAACACGCCCAGCAGTTCGCCGTCCTTGATCACCGGGATCACGATCTCCGATGCGGAGGCCGAATCGCAGGCGATGTGGCCCGGGAAGGCATGCACGTCCGGCACGACGATGGTCTTGCGCTCGACCGCGGTGGCGCCGCAGACGCCGCGCCCGAAGGGAATGCGGGCGCAGGCAGGTTTACCCTGGAACGGCCCGACCAGCAGGTCATTGCCGTCGCCCTTGCGCGCCGGGACGGTGAAGTAGAAGCCGGCCCAGTTCAGGTCGGCCAGGGTGTCGTAGACGAGAGCGGAAAACTGGGCGGCATTCGCCATCAGATTGCGTTCGCCTTCGAGGACGCTCTCGACCTGGCGCACCAGCAGGGCGTAGTCGGGGCGGGAGCTGCGTTCGGGATTGATGTGCATTGCGGTACCCGGGATGCTATGGAAACCGGGTATTTTACACCCGTGGCGGCTTCGCTGCGCTCGTGTCAGCCGTGCGTCAGCCGCGCACTCAGCCGATGAAGGAATCGAACTGCATGTCGAATTCCTGCAGCGCCTTTTGCGCGTTCTGCATCTTCTTGCGGAATTCCGGCCCGCGCTGCAGCGCCAGGCCGACTGCCAGCACGTCGATCACGACGAGATATGCCAGGCGCGCCGAAATCGGCGTGTAGGGGTCGATCGCGAACACCAGGTCGATCGGGATGAACAGGGTCGCGATTTCCGCCAGCGGCGTGCCCGAAGGCGCCAGCACGATCACGTCGGCGCCGCCGCGCCGCGCCAGCTTGGCCGAGCGGGTCAGCGCCGGGTTGTTGCCGCGCTGCGAGATCGCCACCACCGCGTCGCCCTGGCGCAGCAGGGCCGCCGCGATCGAGTGGATCGCCGGGTCGGTATAGGCCACGGTCGGCACGCCCGAGCGGAAGAACTTGTGCTGGGCGTCGGCCGCCACGAAGCCGGACGAGCCTTGGCCGTAGAACTCGATCTTGTTGGCGCGCGACAGGATGTCGAGCGCCTTCTGGACCAGTTCCGGCTTGAGGTTGTTGCGCAGGTCGAGCAGGGTATTGATGGAGCGGCTGCAGATCTTGTTCACCAGGTCCGCCGCCAGGTCGTCCGGCGCTGGCTGCTCGTTCGCGCCCGGCAGCGCCAGCGCCAGGCCCTGGGCCAGCTTGAGCTTGAACTCGTGCCAGCCGTCGTAACCCAGGGTGCGGCAGAAGCGCACCACGGTCGGCTCCGACACCTGGGCGCTCTTGGCCAGCGCCGTGATGTTCTGGCTCACCGTATTGGCAGGGGCGGCCAGTACGGCCAGCGCCACCTTGCGTTCGGATTTGGAGAGCGAGTCGAGCTGGGTGCGGATGGAGTCGAGCAGCATGGTGTCGTCCCGTTCAGTCTTCCGGCAGCACTTCTTCGCGCCACTGCAGCCCGTCGCGCCCGATCAGGGCGCTCGAGGCGGCGGGGCCCCAGGTGCCTGAAGTGTAGGGCACCGGCGCACTGTCGTCCTGTTCCCAGTGTTCGAGGATGGGTTCGACCCATTCCCAGGCCGCTTCCAGTTCGTCGCCGCGCATGAACAGGGTCAGCTGGCCGCGCAGCACGTCGACCAGCAGGCGCTCGTAGGCTTCCATGCGCGGGCTGGTGAACTGTTCGCGGAAGTCGAGTTCGAGCTCGGCCTGCTTCAGGCGCATCGAGTCGCCCGGGGTCTTGGCCATCAGGTTCATCGACAGGCCTTCGTCCGGCTGCAGGCGGATCACCAGGCTGTTCGGCTGGAAGCTGTTGGTCGGCTGGTTGAAGATCGAATGCGGGATCTGCTTGAAGCGCACCACGATCTCGGCCAGGCGGTCGGCCATGCGCTTGCCGGTGCGCAGGTAGAAGGGCACCCCGGCCCAGCGCCAGGTGTCGATCTCGGCCTTCATGGCGACAAAAGTCTCGGTCTTCGAGCCCTTCGGCGCTTCCGGTTCGTCGCGGTAGCCCGGCACTGCCTGGCCGTCGATGTGGCCGGAGCGGTACTGGCCGCGCACGATGTTCTGCGCCAGCGTGGTCGGGGTAAACCGCTTCAGGGACCTGAGCACCTGCAGCTTGGCGTCGCGCACGGCGTCCGGCGCGATCGAGGTCGGCGGCTCCATCGCCACGATGCACAGCAGCTGCAGCAGGTGGTTCTGCAGCATGTCGCGCAGCGCGCCCGAGGTGTCATAGTAGCCCAGGCGGTTGCCGACGCCGATCTTCTCGGCGATGGTGATCTGCACGTCCGAGATCCACTCGCGGCGCCACAGCGGCTCGAACAGGATGTTCCCGAAGCGCAGGGCCAGCAGGTTCTGCACGGTCTCCTTGCCCAGGTAATGGTCGATGCGGTAGATCTGCGATTCGGCGAACACCTTGCCGACGTCCAGGTTGATCTGCTTGGCCGAGGCCAGGTCGCGGCCCAGGGGCTTTTCCAGCACCACGCGCGAGGTCGGCGTCACCAGCCCGGAGGCGGCCAGGTTGTCGCAGATGGTCGCGAACAGGTGCGGCGGGGTGGCCAGGTAGTAGACGCGGGTCAGACCCTCGTCATTGCGCAGGGTGTCGACCAGCGGGCCGAAGCTTGTCAGGTCGGTGGCGTTCAGCGCCACGTAGACGATGCGTTTAAGGAAGCGGGCCCAGGTTGCTTCGTCCGGCGTCTCCTTGATGTTCGGCTTCGAGTTCTTCTCGACGAATTGCAGGAACTCGTCCTGTGTGAAGTCATCGCGGCCGACGCAGACGATGCGGGCGGTGTCGGGCAGGTCGTTGCAGACGTCACGGGCGTACATGGCTGGGAGAAGCTTGCGCATCGCAAGGTCGCCACTGCCGCCAAAGAAAACGAGGTCGAAGTCGAGAAGAGCCATGGGAATATCTGATTGAGGGGTGGAAGCGTTTGTGTAAATTTACTACACAGATATTCGCTTGACAAGAAATTCTACTACGCAATTCTGGGGTGGCCGGGCTGGCCACCTCCGGGATCAATGGTGGACGTATTCCGGCTCTACGCGCCCGGCGACGTCGACGCGGATCGACAGCAGCTTGCCGCTGAGCGGATAATGCGCCAGCTCCTCGGGTGAGCGGCCATGGCTGGCCGTGGTGATATACAGCGTGCGCAGGTCCGGGCCGCCGAAGGCGACCGAGGTCGGGCAGCGCACCGGCAGCGCGATCTCGCGCAGGATCTCGCCGTTCGGGGCGAGGCGCAGCACGCGCCCGCCTTCGAACATCGCCACCCAGTAGGCGCCTTCGCTGTCGACCGTGGCGCCGTCCGGGCGGCCGCCGTAGTCGGGCGCGCTCTTGTCCGTCGAGAAGGTCTTCAAGGTGCGGCCATTGGCGTGCACGCCGGTCTCGGGATCATAGTCGTAGCAGTCGATCCGGTGCGTGGTGGTATCGGCGTGGTACATGGTGCGGCCGTCCAGGCTCCAGGCCAGGCCGTTCGAGTTGGTCATGTTGCCGGCCCAGGCCTGGCGCAACTGGCCACGCTCGAGCACATACATCTCGGCTGCCGGCTTGTCGCGCGGTTCGTACATGGTGCCGACCCAGAAGCGGCCCGCCGGATCGACGCGGCCGTCATTGAAACGGACGATGTTCGTGTCGTAGGGCGCGCCGGCGATCGGCGTCTCCTTGCCGCTGGTGGTGTTCAGGCACACCAGACCGGTGCGCAGCGAGACCACCAGGTTGTTGTCGCTGTCGATCGCCAGGGCCGAAGGCTCCGAGTCCATCTTCCAGCTCGAGAACTTGCCGCTCGCCGGGTGGACCCGGTTGACCGTGCGGCCGTTGATGTCGACCCAGTACAGGGCCGACTCGACCTCGTGCCAGGTTGCGGCTTCGCCGACCAGCATCGGCGCGTCGTGCACCACTTCGAATTTATCGCTTGCCATGTGATTGTGCGTTCAGGTTCAGAAAGCGGCCTTCGCGCGTGCGATCAGGCCATTGGTGGAGCTGTCGTGATTCGCCGGTTGCGCGTCGCCCGTCAGTTCGGCCTCGATCTTCTTGGCCAGCACCTTACCGAGTTCAACGCCCCACTGGTCGAAACTGTTGACATTCCAGATCACGCCTTGCACGAAAGTCTTGTGCTCATACAGCGCGATCAGGGCGCCCAGGGTCGACGGCGTCAGGCGCTCCATCAGGATGGTGTTGCTCGGGCGGTTGCCGGGGAAGGTCTTGTGCGGCGCCAGGCGCTCGATCTCGTCCGGCGCCAGGCCTTGTCCATGCAGGTCGGCGCGCACCTCGTCGATGGTCTTGCCCTTCATGAAGGCTTCCGACTGCGCGAAGCAGTTCGCCAGCAGGGCGCTGTGGTGGTGCTCCATCTCGTGCGCCGGACGCAGGGCGGCGATGAAGTCGATCGGGGTGACGTCGGTACCCTGGTGCAGCAGCTGGAAGTAGGCGTGCTGGCCGTTGGTGCCCGGCTCGCCCCAGATCGCCGGGCAGGTCGGGGTGTCGACCGGCGCGCCTTCGCGCGTGACCGACTTGCCGTTGCTTTCCATGTCGAGCTGCTGCAGATACGCCGGGAAGCGGTTCAGGTCCTGGTGGTAGGGCGCGATGGTGACCGAGTGCGCATCCAGGAACTCGCGGTTCCAGAAGCCGACCAGGGCCAGGAGCATCGGCATGTTCTGCTCGACGGGCGCGGTGCGGAAGTGCTCGTCCATGGCGTGGGCGCCGGCCAGGAAATCGCTGAAGTAGCCGTAGCCGACCGCCAGCGCGACCGACAGGCCGATGGCCGACCACACGGAGTAGCGCCCGCCCACCCAGTCCCAGAACGGGAACATGTTGGCCGGGTCGATGCCGAAGGCCTTGATCGCTTCGATATTCGTCGAAACGGCGACGAAGTGCTTGGCCAGCGCTTCTTCCGGGGCGCGCTCCAGGAACCAGCTGCGCGCGGTCTGCGCGTTCATCATGGTCTCGGCGGTGGTGAAGGTCTTGGAGGCGACGATGAAGAGGGTGGTCTCCGGATCGACCTGGGACAAGGCCGCATCCATGTCGTGGCCGTCCACGTTCGACACGAAGTGCATGCGCAGACGCGGGTGCGCGTAGTGGCGCAAGGCCAGCACCACCATCTTCGGGCCCAGGTCGGAGCCGCCGATGCCGATGTTGACGATGTCGGTGATCGGCTTGCCCGTGTGGCCCAGCCATTCGCCGCTGCGCACCGCATCGGTGAAGCTGCGGATACGGTCGAGCACCGCATGGACGTCGGCGTTCACGTCCTGGCCATCGACCACCAGCTGGCTGCCGCGTGGCGCGCGCAGGGCGGTATGCAGGACCGCGCGGTTCTCGGTATTGTTGATGCGTTCGCCCGCGAACATGGCATCGCGGCGCGCCTCGACGCCACGCTCGCGCGCCAGCGCCGCCAGCAGTTCAAGCGTGCGCCCGTCGAGACGATTTTTTGAATAGTCTAGGAACAGCCCCGCGGCCTCGACCGACAGCTTCTCGAAGCGCTGCGGATCGGCGGCGAACAGGCTGCGCATCTCCCAGTCTTCGGCCTGAACGGCGTGGTTTTCAAGGGCCTGGAAGCTGGCGGTACTGGTGAGCGATGGGGTCGAAGAAGGCTGGCGCATGGGGTCGGTGTTGAAGAAACAATATTGTCAATAGCAGATTATCGAATAATACAGGATGCTAGCGTAAATTCACTACATAAATAGGTAGCGGCTTGTCAGCAGCTGCCGGCATGCGAGATTCCCGGCGCCGATGGCTTAAGTCGGCCGTGATAGGGGAATCTCGCTTTCTGCGCTCTCCAACAATCTGTAGTAAAATTTCAGATACCAAATTTAAGAGGAACGATCATGGCGCTGCACCCCGTAGTCGAACAGGTAACGAACCGGATCATCAAGCGAAGCCGTCCCTCGCGCGCGGCCTACCTCGCCCATCTCGAAGCCGCCCGCATCCAGGGTGTACAGCGCGGGGCGCTGTCGTGCACCAACCTCGCGCACGGCTTCGCCGCCTTCCCCGCCAACGACAAGCTCAAGCTGAAGGAATACAAGAAGCCGTCGGTGGCGATCGTCTCGTCCTACAACGACATGCTGTCGGCCCACCAGCCCTTCGAGTATTACCCGCAGGTGATCAAGGAGGCCGTGCGCGAAGTCGACGCGGTGGCCCAGTTCGCGGGCGGCGTGCCGGCCATGTGCGACGGCGTGACCCAGGGCCAGCCGGGCATGGAACTGTCGCTGTTCTCGCGCGACACCATCGCCATGGCGACCGCGGTGGCGATGTCGCACAATATGTTCGACGCCGCGCTCTACCTCGGCATCTGCGACAAGATCGTGCCGGGCCTGCTCATCGGTGCGCTGCACTTCGGCCACATCCCGGGCATCTTCGTGCCGGGCGGCCCGATGACCAGCGGGATCTCGAACAAGGAAAAGGCGGCCGTCCGCCAGCGCTACGCCAAGGGCGAAGCCACCCGCGAGGAACTGCTGGAGAACGAATCGGCGTCCTATCACGGCGCCGGCACCTGCACCTTCTACGGCACCGCCAACAGCAACCAGATGCTGATGGAGATGATGGGCTTGCACCTGCCGGGTTCCGCCTTCATCACCCCGGGTACGCCGCTGCGCGACGCGCTGACGAAAGCCGCATCGCACCAGGCCGTGAAGATCTCGCAGCAGGGCGGCGAATACATGCCGATCGGCCGCATCGTCGACGAGAAGAGCATCGTCAACGCGATCGTCGCACTGCACGCGACCGGCGGCTCGACCAACCACACCCTGCACCTGGTGGCGATCGCGCGCGCGGCCGGCATCGTGATCGACTGGAATGACTTCGACGAACTCTCGAAGGTGGTGCCGTCGCTCACCCGGATCTACCCGAACGGCGAAGCCGACGTGAACCACTTCCAGGCCGCCGGCGGTCCGGGCTTCGTGATCCGCGAACTGCTCGATGCCGGCCTGGCCCACGAGGATGTCAACACCATCCTCGGCCACGGCCTGCGCGCCCACTGCAGGGAGCCGTTCCTGGGCGAAGACGGCCGCGTGGTATGGCGCGACGTGCCTGCGCAATCGGGCGACGAAGCGGTACTGCGCCCGGCCAGCAATCCGTTCGCGAACAACGGCGGCATGGTGCTGGTGCAGGGTAACCTGGGCCGCGCCGTGATGAAGATCTCGGCGGTGAAGGCCGAGTACCACGTGGTCGAGGCGCCGGCCATCACCTTCGATTCGCAGGAAGCTTTCATGGACGCCTACAAGGCGGGGAAACTGAACCGCGACTTCGTGGCCGTGATCCGCTTCCAGGGCCCGCGCGCCAACGGCATGCCGGAACTGCATGCGCTGACGCCGGCGCTGTCGAACCTGCAGGACGCCGGCTACAAGGTGGCGATGGTCACCGACGGCCGCATGTCGGGCGCCTCCGGCAAGGTGCCGGCGGCGATCCACGTCTCGCCCGAGATCCTGGCCGGCGGTCCGCTCGGCCTGGTGCGCGACGGCGACCTGATTCGCGTGAACGCCATCACCGGCGAACTCGACGCCCTGGTGCCGGACGAAGTATGGGCCGGGCGCAGCATGGCCACGGCCGACCTGTCGAAGAGCCACATCGGCATGGGCCGCGAACTGTTCGCCATGTTCCGCACCCATTCCAGCCCGGCGGAGCAGGGCGCGGCGACCTTCCCGCTGCCTTCGCCAATCGAAACTACCGTACCATTGCATGAAGGCGCCCACGTCGAAGAAGGGCAGCCCGGTTCGGACGAAGACTTTCTCTTTAGGACGCAGAAATAATGGCACAAATGAGCTTACTTGAAATCATGCGCTCGGCGAGCGTCATCCCCGTCATCGCCATCGACGACCCGAGCCACGCCGTGCCGCTGGCGAAAGCCCTGGTTGCGGGCGGCATCCGCGTGCTGGAAGTCACGCTGCGCACCGAACACGGCCTGCAGGCGATCCGTGACATGAGCAGCGTGGAAGGCGCGATCGTCGGCGTCGGCACCCTGACCCAGCCGCACGAGTTTGAAGCCTCGCGCGACGCCGGCGCCGTGTTCGGCGTCTCGCCGGGCCTGACCGCGACCATGATCGAGGCCGCGAAGAAGAGCGGCCTGCCGCTGCTGCCTGGCGTGATGACGCCGTCCGAAGTGATGGCCGCGCGCGAGCACGGCTTCAAGCAACTGAAGCTGTTCCCGGCAGTGCCGGCGGGCGGCGTCGGCATGCTGAACGCGATCGCCGGCCCGCTGCCGGACGTGACCTTCTGCCCGACCGGCGGCATCTCGATCGAGACCGCGCCGAAGTTCTTGGCCTGTAAGAACGTGGCCTGTGTTGGCGGTTCCTGGCTGACGCCGAAGGACCTGATCGCCGCCGGCGATTGGGCCGGCATCACCGAACTGGCGAAAGCGGCCGCCGCGCTGCGTGCTGCATAAGCATTCAAGGAAACAGGCTCGTTCCCGTCCGCTGACGGAGAACGAGATCGCGATGGCGTCGCTGCTGTTCGGCGACGCCATCGATTACGGCCGCGTGCGCATCCACGGCCGCCGCTACATGCCCTTCCAGCCGAAGAACTGCTGCATGACCCCGAACGGCAGCATGTACTTCCACCGTTCCTGCTTCCTGCCCGACTACACCCGCGGCGACCCCGGCGCGATCCACTGGTTCATGCACGAGATGGTGCACGTGTGGCAGCACCAGCTGGGCTATCCGGTGCGCCTGCGCGGCGCCGTGCGCATCGGGCTGCCGTATGCCTACACCCTGCGCGAAGGCGCAAGCCTGGCCGACTACAACATGGAAGCGCAGGGCGACCTGCTGGCGGATTACTTCGTGCTGAAATTCCTGCGCAAGCCGCAGGCCATGCGGCAGGGGCGTTATCGCGACAGCCTGGCCTTGTACGAGCAGGTCCTGAGCGCTTTCCTGGCCGATCCCTCGGACCGCCGCCATCTTCATCGCGGTCCGGCGCGCTGGCTGGCGCGGCAACGAACTGCAGCCTGATTCCTGCCGACCGGTTGTGCTCGCTTGATATTCAATGCGAGAATGGGTTCCCGCTTTCTGTTCTGAAAGGGTCCCATGAGCACCTCCTTCCTCTCGCGGATTTTCCGCACCGCACTGTTCACGATCGCACTCGGCGCCTCGCAAGCCGCGCTCGCAGGCAAGCCTTACCAGCACTTCGTCGTCGGCGACGGCAGCAACGTCAATCTGCCCAAGCCGGCCTATCCGTCGCTGGTGCTGATGGGCGGTGGGCCCGACGTCGATGCGGCCTTCCAATGGATGATCCAGAAGTCGGGCGGCGGCAACTTCGTCGTCATCCGCGCCACCGGCACGGATGCGTATAACCCCTACATCTACGCGATGGGCGGCGTGCGTTCGGTGGAGACCCTGATCATCCCGAGCCGCACCGCCGCAAGCGACCCCTTCGTGCTGGAACGCGTGCGTAATGCCGAAGCGGTGTTCATCGCCGGCGGCGACCAGAGCGACTACATGCGCTTCTGGAAGGGCACACCGCTCGACGACACCCTGCAGGAGCTGGCCAACCGCAAAATCCCCATCGGCGGCACCAGCGCGGGCCTGGCGGTGCTGGGGCAGTTCATCTATACCGGCGAGAACCAGTCGGTCACATCGCCGGAAGCCCTGGCGGACCCCTACAACAAGAACCTCACCCTCGGACGCGATTTCCTCACGCTCCCGACCATGGGCCGGGTGATCACGGATTCGCACCTGGACACGCGCGACCGCATCGGCCGCCTGGTCGCCTTCCTGGGCCGCATCGTCAAGGATGGCTGGAGCGGCACTGCGCGCGGGCTCGGCGTCGACGTCGAGACGGCGCTGCTGGTCGAGAACGGCCAGGCGCGACGCGTGGGACTGGGTTCGGTCTACTTCCTGCAGACCGTCGGCCTGCCGCAGGTGTGCGCGCCGAAGACGCCGCTGACCTACCGTAGCCTGGGCGTCCAGCGCCTGTCCGGCGTCGGCAGCTTCGACCTGAACAACTGGGCCGGCTACGGATCGACGACCAATTATTCGATTTCAGCAGTGCAGGGCGTGCTCAGTTCGACCCAGCCGGGCGGCTCGGTCTACTAGGGATCAGGGCGCGACCGTGCGCAGGCCCGGGCGCCGGCTAGGCGTGGACGCAACTGCCGGCATGCCGAGCTCCTTGATGGTGTAGCCGTCGCGCCCATTGCGCTTGGTCTGGTACAGGGCCGCGTCGGCGTGCTGCATCATGTCGCCGACCGGCGCTACCGGGAAGCGGGCGACGGCGAGGCCGATGCTGGTGGTGACCGGCAGCGACACCCCTGCGCCGATATCGAAGGGGCGGCGGATCGCGCGCAGGATCTTGGCGGCGAAGCGGCGCGCGTTCTCGCCCGACTCCAGGCGCTCCGACACGATCACGAATTCATCCCCGGCCAGGCGGTAAGTGCGGTCGGTGGGCCTGGTCACGGTGCGCAGGCGCCGCGCGAATTCGCGCAGCACCGCGTCGCCCGCCGCATGGCCGTAGGTGTCGTTGATCGCCTTGAAGCAGTCCACATCCAGGAAGGCGACCGCCAATCCGAAGCGGTAGCGCGAGGCCTGGTCGATCAGGAGCGCGACTTCGTGGTCGAACTGGCGCCGGTTCCCGAGCCCGGTCAGGGTATCGGTCAGGCTCAGCTCCTTCAGCTGCTGTTCGGCGATCTGGCGTTTGACGGACAGCGAGTGGAAGGCGCGGCCCAGCGCGCCGACTTCGTCCTCGCGCTCGAGATCGAGCACGCCGATCTCGGCTTCTTCACGCTCGACCGCGTGGACATGGCGGCGCAGCGCGCGCAGCGGCCGCAGTAGCACCACCATGATCGCCCATCCGCCCACCCCGGCGCAGATCGCGAGCGCCGCGGTCCAGATCCAGGCGTGGTGGCGTGCCCTGGCGATGCCGGCCAGCGCTTCGTCCGCCGGGAAGGCCGAGGCCAGCACCCAGCCCGAATTGCCGACCTGCTTGTAGGTGAGCAGCGAAGGCGTGCCTTGCGCATCGTTACCGAAGGCCCAGCCATCCCAGCCTTCCATGGCGGCGCGCGCCATCGCGGGCAGGGGCGCGGCCTCGCCGGCCTTGAGCGCATGGCGGCCGCGGTCCGGGTGGTACAGCAGCGTGCCGTCGCGCGTCAGGGCGAACAGGTAGCCGGTGGCGCCAGGGCGCAGGCGCGCCGCCTGGCCGAAGAAGGACGAGTCTTCCAGGCTGGTGCCGCCGCAAAGGACGAAGGCGGTGCGGCCCTTGGCGTCGACCACCGGCTGGCTCAGCACCACGACGGCGCGGCCATTCGCCTTGCCGGCAGGCGGCTGCAGGGTGAGGGCCGCGCCCGCACGCAGGGTCTCCTGCAGGCAGCTGCTGTCGGCCAGCTGCGAACGCAGGAAGTAACCCGGTTGCTGCAGGCCGGCGATGCGTCCAGCGGTGTCGAGGACGACCAGGTCGGCGAAGGCCTGGCGCAGGCCCGGATGATGCGCCAGCACGTCCTGGATCGGCGCGCCGCCGTCGGCCTGCTGCAGCGCGATCTCTTCGGCCAGGGTGCGCAGCAAGGTGTGCTTGGTCTCCAGCTCAAAGGCCAGGTGGGCGGCCGCGCTGGTGAGCAGGGAGTACTGCTGCTGGCCGGTCGATTCCTTCATCTCTCGGTAGGCGACTTCCAGCGCGACGGCGGTCACCATCACGCAAGCGGCGGCGACCAGCGCCGTCACGGCGGCGGTGAGCCTGCCTTTCAGGGTCTTGGGCAACATGGACGTGCTCCGTTTCAGTTAGTGCCTCTGGCGGCGGGTTCCGCGCGGTCCAGCACGGCGGCGATCTCGGCCAGGTCGGGCGGCTTGGCCAGGTGATGGTCGAAGCCGGCCGCCGCGGTGGCGGCGCGGGTTTCAGGATCGGTGCGGCCGGTGAGCGCGGCGATGCGGGTGCCTGCGAGGCTGGGCAGGGTACGCAGGCGGCGCGCCACCTCGAAGCCGCTCATGCGCGGCATGACGAGGTCGAGGAAGACCAGCTCGGGCCGGAAGCGGATCGCCGCCGCCAGCGCATCGGTGCCGCTGAACGCGGTCTCGACGTGGTGCCCCTGGCGCGTCAGGGCCAGGGACAGCAGCGTGGCCGCATCCGCGTTGTCGTCGACGATCAGGAGCCGGCGTCGTTGCGGCTTGTCGCCGGCGGCCTGGCTAGTCCTGCTTGGGTTACTGTGCACGATCAGGTCCTGGGAAGCTGGTAAGCCATCCGGGACGGAATCGGCTGCCAATGTGGAAAGGGTGGGTTTTGGCGAGATTTTAAAAGCGTTTGCGCCGGTATTGACGGCGCGCCGAACGCTTCCCCCCTCGATGGTGGAAGTTGCTTTGAGGATACAAATTTAGGACATCTGACAATTTTTGAGTGCGGCAATATGCATGCATATCGCACTGCGGCCGGGATTCGCGCGCAAGAAGCGGAGTGCCGGGAAGGGACGGTCAGGGCATCTTGCGCGGACTCGCCACTTCTGAGGAAACCCATGCACGCAGCTCTAGAATCCATCGCCACGCAGCTGGCGCCCGCCCTGCGCATCGTTACGCTTCCTACCGCCTACCTCGCGTGGGTGCGCGATGGTCGCGACGACCTGGACCAGCCGGTGGAGCGGCATATTGCCAAAGGCGGCGAACCGCTGCGCGACTGCCTGCGCCGCGCCAGTCCCGGAGAGGCGATCCTGCTGGCGAGTTACTGTCCCTTCACGGTGGCGGGGCCCTACCGGGAGTACGGGCCGGTGTTCGTGGCGGCGGACGCGCAGCAACAGCCGCCTCTCGGCACGCTACCGGTGGGTGGAGCGCAGCCCTACCTGGGAGAGGCTTTCGTGCTGCGCGCCTATTCGCGGGAAGAGCGGATTGTCGACGCCCGGATGAGCAGCCCGCATGCCGCCGCGAGCGAGCTGGCGACGTTCTTTGCGCAGGAGGAAGTCAGCTTCGTGCTGGCGCGCTTTCCGACCTATGGCTGCTACGCGCTGCGCATCGAGCGCGCCGCCTAGAGGACGCTGTTGCGGCTCAGGGTGACGATGTCGAGTGGCCCGACGAAGCGAATGTCGCCCGGCGCCACACTGGCCGGATCGAACTTCAGCACCCGGCAGCCGCCGTCGAAGCTCGTTGCCACTTCTTGTCCACCGACTTCGATGCGTCCCTCGCCGCTGCGGAAGCACGCCCGCAGGCCGTCGTATTCGACCAGGCGCAGCTCGCGCATGCCGCTGCGATCCCACGGAATCTTGCGCTGTACCGCCCTGGCTTCGTCAAGCGCCTGCGCGAACTCGGCCCAAGACAGGGTTTGGCTTGCGCCGACCCGCACTTTCCATTCGACGGCGATCCGTCCTTCCCGGGTCGGGGTGTTGAACATGATGGTGGCGTTTTCGTGCGCGGCATCGGGCAGCTCGGGCAGCAGGAAGTAGCCGCCACGGCTGGTGGGGACGACCTGGTCGGTCGATTCGCCGACGATGGCCACGGCCCAGGACTTGGGGTCGAACTGGTCGTAGGCCGGGCTTTTGTCGGTAGCGAAGTTCACGCGCAGGCGCAGGTCGATGACGCGCCTCCCGGTCGGCAGCAGCTTCGTCACATAGTTCTGCATCCCGAAGAAGCTGCGATAGGGCAGGTCGCCGGGATTGGTCTTGCGGTGGATGTTCACCTTGGGGACGTCTTTCGCTGCCGTGACCAGCGTCTGCTGGGCTGCGACGGATGCCGCCGGCAGCACGAGAAGGGCGGCCAGTAGGAAAGGAAAAGAGAGCTTCATGGGCGTGAGTTCGTTCCAGTCGATGATGCAGCCCGCGCAAGCACATACCCGACCTCGGCGCCCTCCTGCGGCATCCGGGTCCAGCCCTGGGCGGCGTAGAAGCGATCGGCCCTGGTGCCGGGCGTGGTGCCCAGGGTAACCCGCTGGTGGCCAAGCTCGAACAGCCAGGACACGGCCAGCGCCAAAAGCGCCTTGCCGAGCCCCAGGCCTTCATGCCCCGGGTCGACGAACAGCGCCCAGATCGATGCGCGGTGGCGGTCCGCGTAGCAGAACGCGGCCACCCTGCCTTCGACCTCGGCGACCCAGCCGCGCCCGTCCCGTTCCAGGTAATCCTCGTACATCTGCAAGGTGACGCGGGAAGGATCGGACAGCACGTTTTCGCGCACCGACAGCCGGATCGCCGACATCGCAGGGATGTCGGCACTGCAGGCCTGCCGCAAGACCGCCTTATTCATAGCGCAGGCAATCCACCGGCAGCAGGCGCGAGGCGCGGCGCGCCGGATAGAAGCCGAAGAACACGCCCACCGCCGTCGCGAAGCCGCAGGCCACCAGCACGCCCTGGAAGGTCAGGAACACATCGAACTTGCCTGTGGCCGTGATCGCGGCCGCACCGCCCATTGCGATTGCCACGCCCACCAGGCCGCCGGCCACGCAGATCACCACCGACTCGGCCAGGAACTGCAGCAGCACCGCGCTTGGACGCGCGCCGATCGCCATGCGGATGCCGATCTCGCGGGTGCGCTCCGTGACCGATACCAGCATGATGTTCATGATGCCGATGCCGCCGACCAGCAGCGAGATCGCGCCGATCAGGCCGAGCAGCAGGGCGACGCCGGCGCTGATCTTGCCCGCGGTCTCCGCGAACGAGGCGAGGTTGTGCACCCGGAAGTCGTCCGGATCGCCGCCGCGGATACGGTGACGGGCGCGCAGCGTCTCCTTGATGTCTTCGACCGCATCGTTCAGCGCCATGTCCGGCCGGCCCTGCGCCGCGATGTAGTGGACGTTCTGCGGGAAGGGCGTCTTGATCAGGTTTGCACTGGCGGCGCTGATCGGCACCAGCACCAGCTCTGCCAGGTCGGAACCGTCGGTCTGCTTGCCTTCGCCGGCCAGCACGCCGATCACCTGGAAGGCGACGTTCTCGATGCGGATGTAGCGGCCCAGCGGATCGCTCTTGTAGAAGAACTGGTCCGCCACTTTCTGGCCGATCACGACCATGCGGCTCGAGGCGCGCACGTCCGCTTCGCTGAACAGGTTGCCCTGGTCGAGCTTCCAGTTGCGGATCTTGAACATGGTCGGGGTGACGCCGTGCACCTGGCTGTTGGTGCTTTCGTTGCCGGCACTGAGCTTGAAGCTGCCCTGCAGTGCCGGCGCCGCGCCGGTCAGGCTGGGCAGGGCGTTCAGGGCTTCCGCATCGTGGATCGACAGCGAGGGCACGGCGCCCGCGCGGGCACGCTGCGCGGTGGTGCGGTCGCCCCCCGGGACCACGAACAGCATGTTGGTGCCCAGCTGCTGCAGCTCCTTGCCGATAAAGCGCTGCATGCTGTCGCCGATGGCCAGCAGCAGGACCACCGAGGCGATGCCGATGATGATGCCCAACATGGTCAGGGCCGTGCGCAGGCGGTTCGCCGCCATCGAACGAAAGGATTCGATCAGGATCTGGATGAAGTTCATGCAGGCACCTCAACGTGGCTGGCGTTCAGCTGGCGCAGCCCTTCTTGCGAGGGGCCGTCGTACAGCACGCGGCCATCCTTCAGGCGTACCAGGCGGCGGCTGTAGGCCGCCACGTCGGCTTCGTGGGTGACCAGCACGATGGTGATGCCGCGCTCTTTGTTGAGCTGGCGGAAGCTGTTCATGATGTCGTCGCTGGTCTGGGTGTCGAGGTTGCCGGTCGGTTCGTCGGCCAGCAGCATCGGTGGTTCGGTGGCCAGCGCCCGCGCGATCGCCACGCGCTGCTGCTGGCCGCCGGAGAGCTGGCTGGGCGTGCGCTTGGCCAGGCCGGCGAGACCCACGCGGTCCAGTTCCTCCAGTGCGCGCGCATGCGCCTTGCCGCGCCCCACGCCGGCGTAGATCAGCGGCAGCGCCACGTTCTCGGCCACGTTCATGCGCTTGATCAGGTTGAAGCTCTGGAACACGAAGCCGATGCTGCGGTTGCGGATGTCGGCCAGCTGGGCGCGCGACAGCGAAAGCGTGTCGACGCCATCCAGGTGGTAGCTGCCACCGCTGGCCTGGTCGAGGCAGCCGAGGATGTTCATCAGGGTCGACTTGCCGGAACCCGACTGGCCCATGATGGAGACGAAGTCGCCGCGCATGACCTGCAGGTCGATGCCGTGCAGGACCCGGGTCTCGACGCTGCCGCTGACATAGGTCTTGGTGACGCCGCGGATGTCGATCAGCGGAGAGTTCATAGATCTTCTTTGGGCTGGGCCAGCGAGCGGGTGACGACCTTGTCGCCCACCTTGAGGCCGCCCGACAGCACTTCGGTATAGCGGAAGTTCGACAGGCCGATGCGGATGTCGACGGGCTGCGGCTGGTTCAGCGCGTCGAGCCGGTAGACCTTGAACATGCGCGCGGTCTCGCTGGCGCTGCGGAAGGCGAGGTCGTCGTCCGGCGTCGACGCCGGCGTCAAGGCGACCTGCTTCACATTGCCCTTTTCCTTGTCCTGCTTGCGCTGCTTTTCCAGTTCTTCCTCGGGCAGGGTGAAGCGCAGGGCGGTGGTCGGGATGCGCATCACGTTGGCGCGGTTGTCCACCACCAGGCGCACCTGGGCCGTCATGCCGGGTTTCAGCATCTCGTCCTTGTTGTCGACGTCGAGCACCACGTTGTAGGTGACGACGTTCTGCACCACGTTGGCGGCCAGGCGGAACTGGCGCATGGTGGCGTGAAATTCGCGGTCCGGGTAGGCGTCGACCACGAAGCGTGCCGGCAGGCCGTCCTTCAGGGCGCCGACGTCGGCTTCCGACACGCTGGTATCGATCTGCATCTTGGTCAGGTCGCGCGCGATCTGGAACAGGTTCGGCGTGTTGAACGAGGCCGCCACGGTCTGGCCCAGGTCGATGGTGCGCTTGATGATCACGCCGTCGATCGGCGAGCGGATCACGCTGTTGTTCAGGTCCGCTCTGGCGCGGTCGAGCTGGGCCTGCGACAGCTGGACGTTGGCGCGCGCCACGTCCATCTCGCGGCGCGACTGGTCGAGCGCGGTGCTGGACACGAAGTTCTGCGCCACCAGCTGCTGGTTGCGGTGGTAGTTGGCCTCGGCCAGCTTCAGGTTCGCAGTGGCGGAAGCGCGGCTGGCTTCGGCCTGGCGGATCTGGGCATTGAAGATGGTCGGGTCGAGCTTGAGCAGCACCTGGCCCTTGCGCACGCGGTCGTTGAAGTCGGCGTTCAGCTCGACCACGGTGCCGGACACCTGCGAGCCGACGTTCACCAGCGCCACCGGGTTGATGGTGCCGGTGGCCGTGACGGTCTGGTTGATGGTGCCCATGTCGACCGCCGTGCTGCGGTACTTCGACGGCGGCACCTTGGGTTCGCCTTTCGGCCCCAGCGCCACGAAGGCGCCGGCGCCCACGGCGATCACCGCGGCGGCGATCGCCACGCGCTTCTTGGTAAACAGTTTCATCGTTCTCTCGGTATGCCTGCGGAAAGACCCAGTGTGCTGTATGAGATGACAGCTTGGCAATGCACTATGCATTGCATGCGATGAAGCGTCGTTTCCGGGGATTGAAGCGCGTGATCCGCTAAAATGTCGGCTTCCCTTATCTACTCCAACAGCATCATGACCCAGGACGAACTCAAGCAAGCCGTGGCGCGCGCCGCGATCGATTACGTGGTGGACGGCGAGATCATCGGCGTCGGCACCGGCTCGACGGCCAACTTCTTCATCGACGAACTGGCCAAGATCAAGGACCGCATCAAGGGCACCGTGGCTTCGTCGGAAGCGACGGCAAGCCGCCTGCGCGGCCATGGCATCCCGGTGTTCGACCTGAACGAGGTCACGTCGATGGCGGTCTACATCGACGGCGCCGACGAGATCACGGACAGCGGCGCCATGATCAAGGGCGGCGGTGCGGCGCTCACGCGCGAGAAGATCGTCGCCTCGGTATCGAAGAAATTCGTGTGCATCGCGGACGGTTCGAAACTTGTCGAAACGTTAGGCAAGTTCCCGCTGCCGGTGGAAGTGATCCCGATGGCGCGCGCTTCCGTGATGCGGCAGCTGGCGCTTCTCGGCGGCCAGCCGCGGCTGCGTACCAAGGCAGGCAGCGATGAGGCCTTCATCACCGACAACGGCGGCGAGATCATCGACGTGGTCGGCCTGTCGATTACGGACCCGGTGGCGCTGGAAGAGCAGATCAACCAGATCGTGGGCGTGATCGCCGTCGGCCTGTTCGCCAAGGCGGGCGCCAACGTCTGCCTGCTGGGCACGTCCGAAGGCGTCAAGACCCTGACTTTCTGAGCGGAGAACGCACGATGAAGCGCGCACTGGTGCTGGTGGCAATCCTGCTGGGCGGTTGTTCCCACTTCAAGAGCAAGGTGAAACCGGCGCCGGCACCCGTGGCGGCCGCAAAGCCGGCGACGCCGGGGCTGCTCGACGCAAACGGCACCCCGATCGAACGCGTGCCGTTCAGGACGGGCGTGTCCTCGGCGACGGTCGAGAAGATGGCGAAGCAGGAAGGCTGCACGGGCGGGCAGGGCGCCGGGCTGATGACGGAAGCAGGGCCGGTGGAGGTGTACCGGATGCGCTGTGAGAACGGCAAGGTGTTTACGGCGCGTTGTGAATTGCGCCAGTGCGTGAAGATGTGATTCTCGCGGACCTGCGACGTTTCAGTATTCGTTAGCGTAAAAACGTCAGGGGCGCCACTGGCGCCCCTGACTTCCCGCGTAGGCGGGAATCCAATTTTCTATGCAAACCACTACGTTTGGAGGTAGTGGAGCGCTAAGAACTTGGATTCCCGCCTGCGCGGGAATGACGGTCTTGAGGCTGACGGTACTAAAAGACTTACGCGCTCGGCGGCACGTAGCCCTGCGCCTGGTCGGCAGCGCCGTCACCGAAGAAGTGACGTTCCATCTGCGTCGCCAGGTACTTGCGGGCGCGGTCGTCGGCCAGGTTCAGGCGGTTTTCGTTGATCAGCATGGTCTGGTGCTTCAGCCATGCCTGCCAGGCTTCTTTCGAAACCGACTGGTAGAGCTTCTTGCCCATTTCGCCTGGTACCGGCGGGAAGTCCAGTCCTTCGGCTTCCTTGTTCAGTTTGATGCATTGGACGGTGCGGGCCATGGTCTTACTCCTGTAATTCTGTTAATGATGCGGGTCGCTGCCAGACCGCCATTATAAAGTCTTGATGAAAACCTGTGACCGGCGCTGCCAGTTGTACATGTGCTGGCGGTCCTTGGGCAGGTCGTCCACCGTGGCGGGCACGAAGCCGCGCTTCTTGAACCAGTGCGCGGTGCGGGTGGTCAGCACGAACAGCTTGGTCAGGCCCGCCGCGCGGGCGCGGTTCTCCATGTGCTTGAGGATGCGTTCGCCGTCGCCCTGGGTCTGGGCGTCCGGGCTCACCGTCAGGCAGGCCATCTCGCCCATCTTCGATTCGGGGAACGGGTAGAGCGCCGCGCAGCCGAAGATCACGCCGTCGTGGTCGATCACGGAGAACTGCTCGATTTCGCGCTCGATCAGCTCGCGGCCGCGATACACCAGGGTGCCATCGGCTTCCAGTGGTTCGATGAGCTTGATAATCCCGCCAACGTCCTCAATTGTGGCCTGGCGGAGGCTCTCCAGGTTTTCGTGGCTGATCATGGTGCCGACGCCGTCGTGGGTGAACAGCTCGAGCAGGGCGGAGCCATCCATCTCGAACGGGACGATGTGGGCGCGGTCGACGCCGGCATTGCAGGCCTTGATGGCATGCTGCAGGTAGAAGGCGGCATCGGCCGGCAGGAAACCGGCCTGCAGCACGGCTTCGGCCTGGTGCGAGGACAGTTCGCGGATCTCGGCGCCGGCGGCATCCGTCATCATCCCGGTTTCGGTGATGTAGATGAGCTTATCGGCGTGCAGGGCGATCGCGGCGGAGGCGGCCACGTCTTCCATTGTCAGGTTGAAGATTTCGCCGGTCGGCGAGAAGCCCAGCGGCGACAGCAGCACCAGGCTGTCTTCGGTCTGCAGGATCGGCTGGATCTTGTCGGCGGCGATCTTGCGGGTGACCCCGGTGAGCTCGAAGTCGACGCCGTCGATCACGCCGAGCGGGCGGGCGACGACGAAGTTGCCCGACACGATGCTGATCTGGGCGTGCGACATCGGGGTGTTCGGCAGGCCCTGGCTGAAGGCGGCTTCGATGTCGAGACGCAATTCGCCGGCGGCTTCCTTCGCGCATTCCAGCGCGGCGGGGTCGGTGACGCGGATGCCGTTGTGGAAGCGGCCTTCGACGTTACGCAGGCCGAGTTGTTCGGCCACCTGAGGACGCGATCCGTGCACCAGCACCAGGCGGATGCCGAGGCCGAGCAGCAGGGACAAGTCCTGGGCCAGCACCGGCAGTGCGCCGGCGGTGACCAGTTCGCCCGGAAAAGCGACGACGAAGGTCTTGCCGCCGAAGGTGTGAATGTATGGCGCGACAGAGCGCAGCCACTGGACGAATTGGGTAGGGTTTTCCATTTGCCGCATTATAATTCGCTGCGCGTTGTGCGCACCAAATACCTTGTAAAAATCAATGTCTGAACAGAGTAACAAGCCTTCGCCGCAGCAGGCGCGCGCCGCTTCCCAGAATTCTTCCGCCAACGAGCCGCGTAAACAGCGGCCCGCGGGCGAACTGCGCACGCCCATGACGCAGACGCGCGATGGCGAACTGCAGACCAAAAAGGAAGGCAGCGGACCGCGCCGTGCGCCGGCGCCGCGTACCGATAACGGCCCGCGTCCAGCGAACGCGCAGGGTGCTGTAAAGCCGCCGCGTGAGCGTGGAGAGCGCCCACCGCGCGAGGACGATCGTAGCCCGCGCTTCCGCAACCCGATCCCGCCGATTACCTTCCCCGAAGACCTCCCGGTCTCCGGGCGCCGCGCGGAGATCGCGAAAGCGATTCAAGAAAGCCAGGTGGTCATCGTCTCCGGCGAAACCGGTTCCGGTAAAACCACCCAGCTGCCGAAGATCTGCCTGGAACTGGGCCGCGGCCAGAAGGGCCTGATCGGCCACACCCAGCCGCGCCGTATCGCCGCCTCGAGCACCGCCAAGCGCATTGCGCAGGAACTCGGTTCGCCGCTGGGCGAGAACGTCGGTTTCAAGGTGCGTTTCAACGACACGCTCACCAAGGGCGCCTCGGTCAAGCTGATGACCGACGGTATCCTGCTGGCCGAAACCCAGACCGACCCGCTGCTGCGCGCCTACGACACCATCATCATCGACGAGGCGCACGAGCGCAGCCTGAACATCGACTTCCTGCTCGGCTACCTGAAGCAGCTGCTGCCGCGCCGCCCGGACCTCAAGGTGATCATCACCTCGGCCACCATCGATGCGGAGCGCTTCTCGCGCCACTTCGGCACGCCGGAGAAACCGGCGCCCGTCATCGAGGTTTCGGGCCGCTTGTACAAGGTGGAAGTGCGTTATCGCCCAGTGGATCGCGACCCCGTCACGACCACCAACGCGAAACCGGGCGAGCCGGCGCCGAAAGCACAAGTCGCACGCGACAAGCGCGACCTGATGGAAGCCGTGGTCGACGCGGTCGATGAGCTGTGCCGCATCGGCTCGGGCGACGTGCTGGTGTTCCTGCCGGGCGAACGCGAGATCCGCGACTGCGCGGAAGCGCTGCGCAAGCACCATCCGCCGCACGTCGAGATCCTGCCGCTGTTCGCGCGCCTGTCTGTCGAAGAGCAGGACCGCGTGTTCCGCACCACCAACGCGCGCCGCATCGTGCTGGCGACGAACGTGGCCGAGACCTCGCTGACCGTGCCGGGCATCCGCTACGTGGTGGATACGGGCCTGGCGCGCGTGAAGCGCTACAGCTTCCGCAACAAGGTCGAGCAGCTGCAGATCGAGCCGGTGGCGCAATCCTCGGCCAACCAGCGCGCCGGCCGTTGCGGCCGTGTGGCCGACGGCGTCTGCATCCGCCTGTTTGAGGAGGACGATTTCAACAAGCGTCCGAAGTTCGCGGATCCGGAGATCCTGCGTTCGTCGCTGGCCTCGGTCATCCTGCGCATGAAATCGTTGCACCTGACCGACGTCGAGACCTTCCCCTTCATCGAGCCGCCGCAGGGCCGCGCGATCGCCGACGGCTACCAGCTGCTGCAGGAAGTCGGCGCGGTCGACGACGTCAATGAGCTGACCCCGCTGGGCAAGAAGCTGGCCAAGCTGCCGCTCGACCCGCGCGTGGGCCGCATGATCCTGGCCTCGGTCGACAACGACTGCCTGACCGAGATGCTGATCGTGGCCTCGGCGCTGTCCACGCAAGACCCGCGCGACCGCCCGATCGAATACCAGCAGCAGGCCGACGAGAAGCACAAGAAGTTCGCCGACGAGAAGTCCGAGTTCCTCAGCTACCTCAAAATCTGGGCCTGGTTTGAGGACGCGATCGAACACAAGAAGTCGAACCGTCAGCTGCAGGAAAACTGCCGCGCCAACTTCCTGTCGCAGCTGCGCCTGCGCGAGTGGCGTGACGTGCATTCGCAGCTGCTCACGGTCGCGCGCGAGCAGGGCTGGCGCCTGAACGCGGCGCCCGCCACCTTCGACCAGCTGCACATGGCGCTGCTCACCGGCTTGCTGGGGAATATCGGTTTCAAGGCCGAGGACGAGCCGGTGTTCCTGGGCGCGCGCGGCATCAAGTTCCACATCTGGCCGGGTTCCTACCTCGCCAAGAAGCCGGGACGCTGGGTGATGGCGGCCGAACTGGTCGAGACCACGCGCCTGTACGCACGCACCATCGCCCAGATCCAGCCGGAGTGGGTGGAGAAGATCGGCGCCCACCTGCTGAAGAAATCCTGGGGCGAGCCGCGCTGGGAAAAGCGCCAGGCGCAGGTGACGGCGACCGAGCGCGCGACCCTGTACGGCATCGTCGTCTACAGCAACCGCCGCATCAACTACAGTCAGCACAACCCGCGGGAAGCGCGCGAGATCTTCATCCGCGACGCGCTGGTGGCGGGCGACTACGAGACGCGCGCAGCCTTCTATGCGCACAACCACAAGCTGGTGCGCGAGATCGAGAACCTCGAACACAAGTCGCGCCGCCTGGATGTGCTGGTGGACGAGCAGCTGATCGCCGCCTTCTACGACAAGGAGATCCCGGAGTCGGTGGTGAACGGCGCGGGCTTCGAGAAGTGGTACAAGGACGCCTCGCGCGACAACCCGAAGCTGCTGTTCCTGAACCGCGAGGAGCTGATGCGCCACGAAGCGGCCGGCGTCACCACCGAGCTGTTCCCGAAGACGATGAACGTCACCGGCATCGAGATGGGCCTGAGCTATCACTTCGAGCCGGGCAGCCCGCGCGATGGCGTCACGCTCACCGTGCCGCTGTTCGCACTGAACCAGATCCCGCAGGAGCGCGCGGGCTGGCTGGTGCCGGGCATGCTGAAGGAGAAGGTCCACCTGCTGCTGAAATCCCTGCCGCAGAAGCTGCGCCGCCATTGCGTGCCGCTGCCGGAGTACGCGGCAAACTTCTTCGAGCGCAACCAGGACCCGGTGCGCTTCGGCCGGGGCGACCTGATCGACGCGCTGATCGCCGACATCCACGCCCACACCAGCGCGCGCGTGCTGACGACCGACTTCAAGCTCGAAACCCTGCCGGCGCACCTGTCGATGAACTTCAAGGTGATCGACGAGCACGGGCGCCAGCTCGACATGGGCCGCAACCTGGCGACGCTGCAGGCGGAGCTGGGCGGGCAGGCGCGCCAGAGCTTCCAGAAGATGGCGGAAGCGACGCCGGCCGCGCCGGCGAAGCTGCAGGCCCTGCAGCCCGCTGCCCAGCCGGCCGCGGCGCCGGCGAAAGGCAAGGGCAATGCGCCGGTCACGAAGGCGGCAGGGCCGGCCGCGACCCAGGCGCCGGCGGCGGCGCCGGGTGCGGTCCAGCACACCGGCCTCACCACCTGGAGCTTCGGCGAGCTGCCCGAGCTGCTGGAAATCACGCAGGGCAAGCTGACCCTGATCGGCTTCCCGGCGCTGGTGGACAAGGGCACGCACTGCGACCTGGAAGTGTTCGACGACCCGAACGTTGCGGCGCGCACCCACCGCATCGGCCTGCGCCGCCTGTTCGCGCTGCAGCTGAAGGACCAGCTCAAGTTCGCGGAGAAGAACATCCCCGGCCTGCAGGGCATGGGCATGCAGTTCATGAGTGTGGGCACGCAGGAAGAGCTGCGCGACCAGATCATCGCCAAGGCGATCGACATCGCCTGCCTGCAGGACCCGCTGCCGATCAACTCGGGAGAGTTCAACAAGCGCAAGGACGAAGGCAAGGGCCGCATTGGCCTGTTGATCAACGAGATCGCGCGCCTGGTGGGGTCGATTCTGGCCGAGTTCCACGGCATGCCGAAGCGCATCCAGAGCCTGGCGCCGGCGGTGCAGCAGGACATCCAGGCGCAGCTGCAGGGTTTGATCCACAAGCGCTTCATCGCCGACAACGAGTACAGCCAGCTGGCGCACTTCCCGCGCTATCTGAAGGCGATCAATGTGCGGATCGAGAAGCTGCGCGGCAATCCGTCGCGCGATGCGCAGCTGATGGCGGAGTGGCAGAACGCGGCCAGCCAGTTCCAGCGCACGCTGAAGAACCAGGCGGGCAAGAACAACGATCCGCGCATGATCGAGTTCCGCTGGATGCTGGAAGAGCTGCGCGTGTCGCTGTTCGCGCAGGAACTGCGCACGCCCATGCCGGTATCGGCCAAGCGCCTGCAGAAGGTGTGGGAGTCGATGATTCGATGATGTTCGTAGGGTGGGCGGGTTTTCCCGCCCACGCGGTCAGCCTCCAGATGAACTGACGCGACGTGTCTCTTCACAGCCCGGTTGGCCGCGTGGGCGGCATAGCCGCCCACCCTACAAGTGCAACGCTAGATCACCCGATATTGCTGCCGCGGATGCGGCTCAGGTCCTTGTCGTCGCCTTCATGGCTGGGCCGTGGATCGGCGCTGCCGCCGACACCATACGAGTCGCCGTGCGCGCTGCCCGATCCGACGCTAGCGCCCAGGCTGCTGCCCGCGCCGCCGCCGGTCCCGGCCGAGCCTGCGCCCATGCTCGAGCCCATGCCACGTCCCATTGCCGAACCCGCGTCCGAGCTGGCGCTGCCGACCAGGCCACCGCCCCCGCTGCCCGGCCCCATCGTCGGTGCGCTAGAGCGCTGTGGATCGGTGCCGTAGAAGCTGTGGATGCCGCTGGACCAGCTCGTGTCGCTCATGTCCGGCCAGGCGTCCTTGTCGAAGCCGGGGGCGCTCTTGAGTCTTTCCTTGTCGACGTTGAGCACCATGCGCTTGTTCACGGTGTCCAGGTGCAGGGCCTGCCAGGGCACGGCGAACAGCTTCTCGCCCATTCCAAGGAAGCCGCCGAAGGCCAGCACGGCATAGGCGACCTGGCCGGTCTGCATGTCGAGCATGATCTCCTTGATGTCGCCCAGGTCTTCCTCCTGCGCATTGACGACGCTGTCGCCGATCAGCGTATCGGCGCCCATCAGCGCAGGCCCCGGACCGGTACTGCGCGTGTTCCTGTACATGCCATATCTGTCACGATCTGCGTAGCTCATCGCTTGCCTCCTTGTGCTTGAAGTACCCGCAGGACAGCGGGTTTACCCGGCAAGGGTAGAACCCAGCCCTGCTGATCGCATGATATGGCTCAATCGTCGTGGGGCGCGCGCGACAGGACATTGTTGCTTGCGCGCTAAGCGAGGTAGCGCACAGAACGGTATTTGCACTGTAGTTATTGTGCTAAGTAATGTTTCGGAGAAAAAAGAAATGACTGTTACCAAGCGCTGCCACTACACCGGTCTGTTCAGCAAACGTATCCCGACCCGCTCGGTGACGTCTGCACTTGCATCCGTTTTCGCCTCCCTGAGCTGGTTCGGCCGCCGCTGAACCGGGGCGCAGCGCGCGGGTTGGCCCCAGCCCGCGCGCCAGTCTCAGGACCAAATCCAGGCTAGCCTCAGGGCTGGCCACCGCCGCCGGACACCCCGTAGACGTGTCCGGTGGTATAGCTCGATTCGTCCGAAGCGAGCGTGACATAGGTCGCCGCCAATTCGGCCGGCTGGCCCGGACGCTTCATCGGCGTATCGCTGCCGAACTTCTTCAGATTCTCTTGCGTCTGGCCGCCCGACACCTGCAGCGGCGTCCATACCGGCCCCGGCGCCACCGCATTGACCCGGATTCCCTTTGAGGCCAGCTGCTTGGCCAGCGACTTGGTCATCGCCACTTCGGCCGCCTTGCTCATCGAGTAATCCAGCAGGTTCTCCGACGGGTCGTAGGCCTGCTGCGAAGCCGTGTTGATGATGCAGCTGCCGGCCTTCAGGTGCGGCAGCGCCGCCTTGGTGATCCAGAACATCGCATACACATTGGTCTTGATGGTCCAGTCGAAGTCCGCCGTCGAGATGTCGAGGATCGAGTTGGCCGATTTCTGGCGCGAGGCATTGTTGACCAGGATGTCGAGCCCGCCCAGCTGGCGCACGGCTTCCTCCACCAGCTTGCGGCAAAAGGCTTCGTCGCGGATGTCGCCGGGAATCGCCACCGCCTTGCAGCCGGCCTGGCGAATCAGCTGCACCACCTCCTGGGCATCCTGCTCCTCGGCCGGCAGGTAGTTGATGGCCACGTCCGCGCCTTCGCGCGCAAAGGCGATCACGGCGGCGCGGCCGATGCCCGAGTCGCCGCCGGTGACTAAGGCCTTGCGTCCGGCCAGGCGTCCGCTGCCGCGGTAGGTGGTTTCGCCATGGTCCGGACGCGGCGTCATCTTGCTGGCCAGCCCTGGCCAGGGCTGCTGCTGGTTGGGGAAAGGCGGCGCCGGATAGCGCGCGGCGGCTTCGCGGGCGCGGCCCGGCGGCGGCTGATTGCCTTCAGCCTGCTGGGCCAGTGCCGGAACGGCGGCGGCCGATGCCGCGATGCCAGTGGCGACACTGCTGACGAAGCGGCGCCGCGAAGGAGCGACGCCGTCTTTCTTGCTGTCCGAATCCATGCTGGGCTCCTGAGTTGGGGAGCGCCTGATGGTAGTCCTTATTGAGCAGGCACGGAGTTCGTTAGCCCGGCTGCGGCCGGCCGGCGCTGGTGAAATGTAGCTCGATCTCTTCCAGAGTCTTGCCCTTGGTCTCCGGCAGCAGGAAGGCGGCGGTGAGGAAGTACAGCACCGCAAAGCCCGCGCCGGCGAAGAACACCGCCGAGTAGCCGTAGTAGCCGACCGTCGGCAGGAAGGTCGCGGCGATCACGGTCGACACGAACTGGTTGATCAGCAGCGCAATGCTCATGCCGTTCGAACGGATACGGGTCGGCATCAGCTCCGATAAAGCCAGCCACACGCACACCCCAGGCCCCACCGCGAAGCCGGCCACGAACAGGCAGATCGCGAACGCCACCTGCCAGCCATGCGCCTCGGACGGCACCGCGCCCAGCCAGGCGCGCTCGATGGTGAGCGGCGCCGCGCGCCCCGCGGCCGGATCGGCGAACGGGTTCAGGTGCCAGCGGCGCAGGGTGGCGCCGATCACGCTATCCTCGTCGATCGCATCCTCGCGCCTCAGCAACACGCTTGGGAGAAGCGGGTCGTCGCTGCGCAGCGATTTCACATTGGTGAACGGACCGTAGGCGTAGGCGACGGTAAGCTGCTGCGGCGCGCTGCTGCCGGCGCCAAGACGCACCAGCTGGTCCGCATCCAGGCGCAGGGACAGGCTGTTGTCGCGCACCTGGGCCTCGACCTGGGCGCGCACGTCGCGCTGTGCGCCCTCGGCGCCGCGGAACAGCATCCCGGCCGAGACCAGCGCCACCACGATCGCGCCGCTGCCCAGCATCAGGAGGAACTTGCGGCCCTTGCGGTCGACCAGCACCACGGCCACCACGGTCATCAGGGCGTTGAGCACCTTCAGGGCCACGTCGGCCGTGTTGGCGGTGGAGCCGGGCAGGCCGGCCTGGTTAAGGATCGTCACCACATAGGCCAGGATCGAATTGATGCCGGTGGCCTGGGTCAGGGCCAGCACCAGGCAGGCCAGCAGGAAGGGCAGCACGTAGCGGCGGCTGGCCAGCGAATCGCGCGCCGCCACGACGGGCAGCTTCGCGTCGGTGACAGCCTGGCCGCCGGCGCGCAGCGCCAGCCAGCGCGGCGATTCCTTCAAAGCCAGGCTGCCGAGGGTGAACACCAGGCCCGGCGCGAGGCAGAGCCAGAAGATGGTGCGCCAGGCATGGTCCTGGGCGGCGAACACCATTGCGCTGCGCGCACCTGGTTCAAGTGCGGCGGCGGCCTGGGTCACGGCATCGACCGTGCGCGCCTGGCTCAGGCCAATGATGGCGGCGCCAACCAAGCCGATGGTCAGCATCAGTTGGAACAGGGCGGCGCCGCGGCCGCGCTGGGCCGCCGGCAGCGACTCGGCCAGGTAGAGCGGCACCACCACGCCGATCAGGCCACCGCTGATCCCCTGCAGCAGGCGTCCGAGCAGCAGCGGAGAATAGCCGTCGGACAGCGCGATCATCGGGATGCTGATCGTGAACAGCGCCCCGGCCAGCACCATGGCCCAGCGGCGCCCGATGAGGTCGGACAGGGCACCTGCGAACAGCGAGGACAACACCGACCCGAGCAGTACCGCGGCGACGATGAAGGACAGCTGCTGGGTGCTCAGCTTCCAGGCCAGGGTGGCGGTCGATTCCAGGTAGGGCAGGGCGCCGGCGATGATGCCGACGTCGATGCCGTACAGCAGGCCGCCCATGCCGGCGATGAACAGCAGGTAGCGCTTGGCACCCACGGGCGCGAGGTCGGTTGCGGTCATGGTGTCTCCAGTGATTTTTAAGGTGTGTACTTCAGAGCTGGATCGCTTCGCCTTCGACGAACACGGCCACCGGCCGCAGCGCCGCGTCGAGCACGACGATGTCGGCCCAGGCGCCCGGCGCCAGCCGCCCGCGCTCCGATTCGCCCAGGTAGTCGGCCGGGTAGCGCGACAGGCGCGTCGACGCCTCGGCCAGGTCCAGGCCCAGCTCGACGAAGTTGCGCAGCGCCTGGTCCATGGTCAGCACGCTGCCGGCCAGCGAGCCGCTGGCCAGGCGCACGCAGGCGCCGCACTTGAACACGCGCTGGCTGCCCAGTGCATACTCGCCGTCCGGCATATCGGTGGCCGAGGTGGCGTCGGTCACGCCGTACAGGCGCGGGATGGCGCGCAGGGCGGCACGCAGGGCGCCCGGGGCCACGTGCTGCAAATCCGGGATGATTTCCGCGTACTCGGCATGGGCCAGCGCCGCGCCGACCATGCCGGGCTCGCGGTGCAGCAGGCCGCTCATGCCGTTGAACAGGTGGGTGAAGCCGGCCGCGCCCGCATTCAATGCGGCGACACCGTCCTCGTAGCTGCCGGCGCTATGGCCGATCTGGACGCGGATGCCGAGTTCTTTCAACGGCGCGATCAAGGCCAAGTTGCCATCGACCTCGGGCGCCATGGTCAGCACCCGGATCGGCGCGATGGCGTGCAGGCTGCGCACCAGGTCCAGGCGCGCGGGGATCACGTCGGGTGGCTGGGCGCCGAGGCGCTGCAGGTTCAGGAAAGGGCCTTCCAGGTGCACGCCCAGCATGCGCGCGCCGCCGGCGGGGCGCTTCTCGATTACGCCGGCCAGCCCGTGCAGGGCGCGGCGGATGTCCGGTTCCTTGGCCGTCAGCGTGGTGCCCAGCAGCGCGGTGGTGCCGTGGCGCGCGTGGGTGCGGGCGACGACGGCGCCGGCCTCACCGCCTTCCATGATGTCGGTGCCGGCCGCGCCGTGCACGTGCAAGTCGACGAAGCCGGGGAGGATGGTGTGCCCGCATGCGGCAGGGCCTTCGATGATCCGGTGGATGCGTTCGCTGAAATCGATGCTGCCTGTGATCCAGCCGGAGGGAGTGAGGATTCTGCCGCTGAGCATTTAGTCCGCTATGAGTAATTCGATGCCCAGCTTCTGCAGGCCCTCGCGGTACTCGGGGCTGATGCTGGCATCGGTGATGACGGTATCGACCTGGCCGGCCTGCACGATGCGGTGCAGGCTGACGCGGCCGAACTTGGAGGCGTCGGTGAGGACGATGATCTTCTTCGCGCGCTCGACCATCTTGTGGTTCAGGCTCGCTTCGGCTTCGTGATGGGTGGTGACCCCGAACTGCAGGTCGAAGCCGTCCACGCCCAGGAACAGCTTGTCGAAGTTGTAGGCCTGCAGGGTCGCTTCGGCCTGGCTGCCCTGGATCGACAGCGACTGCTTGCGCAGCAGGCCGCCGGTCAGGATCAGCTCGACCCCGGCGGTGTCGGCCAGCTCCCAGGCGATGTTCAGGCCATTCGTCATCACGGTCACGCCGTTGGCGTCGCGCAGGTGGCGCGCCAGCGAGATGGTGGTGGTGCCCGAGTCGATGATGATGTTGTCGCCTTCCTGCACCAGGGTCGCGGCCAGCGCGCCGATACGGTCTTTCTGCTCCTGGTTGATCGCATCCTTCTGGCGGATCGATTGCTCCGGCGGCGGGGTGCGCATCAGGGTCGCGCCGCCATGGCTGCGCGTGGCCAGCCCCTGCGTCTCCAGCGCGCTCAGGTCGTTGCGGATGGTCACGGCCGAGACGCCGAACTCCTGCACCAGGTCGGTCACCTGGACCGCACCGTTGCGGGTCAGTTGCTGGAGGATGGCTTCGCGGCGTTGGGTCGTGTTTCGCATGGTGGCGGCTCGGGTTGGCGGTCGAAAACGCCGAGCTTAACAGATCGATGCGGCGTGATCGACTGCCACCGCCGCATTGCGTTTGCAGGCGCGCGCATACTGGGCCAGCACACGCCCCACCTTGTCCTCGAGCAGTTCGCGCGCGCCCGTACCGAGCTGGCCCTGCAGCACCTCCAGGTACTGCTCGTGCAAGTGCTGGCTCAGGAGCGGCAGCGGGATCTCGATCGCATCCAGGTTGGCGCACAGCGTCTCGACGGCGGCCGCCACCGGGGCTTCGTTCCAGTAGTAGCGGCAGCGGTCCGACAGGCCGTAGCGGCGCATCACGCGCTGCTCTTCGCTGCTGCCCGGGTAGTGCTTGCGCCAGTGTTCGGGCTTGGCCAGCATGACTTCGTCGAGCACCGCCATCAGGCGCGAGGCCTGTTCGCGCGGCACCAGCTCGTCCTCGATCTGGCACAGGGCCAGCAGGCCTTCGCGCAGGGCGAAGGTCGCGGCCGGGCCGACTTTCAAAATGGCGAAGTGGTCGCGCACCATCTCGTGCAGGCTCGACTCGCGCTGGTAGTCGGTCGAGTGCGCCTCGAACACCAGGCCGGGGCGGCCGGCCACGAAGGCCGACAGGCTGGCCGCCTGCGCGGCGTCGTAGTGCTGGATGTGGCTGTGGTCGAAATCGACACCCGGCTGCACCACCATGGCGATTACGCGGCGCCATGCGGCGTGCAGGCCGGCGCCCAGGAAGGCGCGGCAATGCACGTCCAGCGTGCGCTTGGCCGCTTGCGGCGAGGTCGGCGCCCCGGCATCAAGCAGGGAGGATTCGCCGCCCGGCACCGGCACCTCGGTGCCGATCACGTAGACCGGCGGCGGATGGCTGGCCTGCGCTGCAGCGGCTTCGGCGATCGCCGCCAGGCGCGCCGAGCGCGCGGCCACGGTTTCGTCGTCCAGGGTGGCCGGATCGTCGGCGCAGCGCATGCTGCAGTCGAGGTGGATCTTGTGGAAACCGGCGGCCGCATAGGCCGCGACCAGCTCATCGGCATGCGCCATGGCTTCCAGCGCCGGACGGCCCTGCCAGGCGTTTGGGCCCAAATGGTCGCCGCCGAGCACCAGGCGCTCGAGCGGGAAGCCGCGTTCCTGCGCCAGTCGGCGCACGTAGTCGCGGAACTGGGCCGGGTTCATGCCGGTGTAGCCGCCGAACTGGTCGACCTGGTTCGAGGTCGCTTCGACCAGCAGCAGGGTATCGTAGCGCGCGGCCACGCTCATCGCGGCGCTCAGCACGATCGGATGGCTGCAGCAGACGCTGTACAGGCCGGCGGGCTCGCCGCGGCGGTGGGCCTTGATGACCTGCTGGATGGGGGAAAGGTCCTGGTTCATGGTGCGGTAGCGTTCAGTTGTTGGCGGGCCAGCAGGGCGGCGCCGCGGGCGCCGCCGGCGTCGCCGAAACGCGGCGGCAGGATCGGCGGCACTTGCGCGCCGGAGAAAAGGTGGCGACGCACGGCGGCCGGCAGCTCCTGGTACAGGTGGGGCAGCTGCGACAGCCCGCCGCCCAGCACGATGGCGTGCGGGTCGATCGCCAGCACCAGGCCAGAAAGGGCGTGGGCCAGCAGGTCGAGGTGGGCGCCCAGCGTGAGGGCCGCCAGGCTGTCGCCGGCGTTGGCGCGCGCGGCGATCTCCATCGGTTCCAGGCCGTCGCCGCCGAAATGGCGGTGCAGCATGCGCATTCCCGGGCCGGACACGTAGCGTTCGAAGCAGCCTTCGCGCCCGCAGGGGCAGGGGATGGAGGGCAGGCGGTACTGGGCCAGCAGGTGGCCCGGTACCGACCAGTGCCCCCATTCGCCGGCCACGCCATTGAAGCCGCGCAGCAGGAGTCCGCCGGCGCAATAGCCGCCGCCGGCGCCGGTGCCGAGGATGGCGCCGAACATGGTGGGCACACCATCGGCCGCGCCGCCCTGCGCTTCGGACAGGGCGAAGCACTGGCAGTCGTTGCCGCTCACGACGGGGCGTTCGAGCGCTTGTTCCAACGCGGGAGCGACCAGGCGTCCGTTCAGGGCCGGTACGTTGGAGCTGAGCTGGCGGCCGGTGCGGGAATCGGCCACGCCCGGCAGGCCGATGCCCACCGGCGCCGCGCCGCCCAGGGCCGCATCGGCGCGCTCGACGAGGCCGGCGACGGCCTGCACGAAGGCGGAAAAATCATGGCCCGGCGTGGCGACGCGTTCGCGGAAGACTTCGCGCAGCTCGGCGCCGTCGATGGCGAAGGAGACCAGCTCGATCTTGCTGCCGCCGATGTCGATGCCGTGGCAACCCGTATGTTCAGTGTTCGTCATGGCGGTAGATGGTGACGCCCTTGACGACGCGGTTGACCGTGCCGCTGGCGAAAGGATTATCGGGGCGCAGCTGCAGCGCGGCCGACTGGTGCAGGGCCACCTGCTGCGCGACCAGCAGCCACAGGGGCGCCAGCCAGGCGTCGGACCAGTTCGGGACCTCGATGCCGATGTCGCCGCCCGGGCCGATGGTCAGGATGCGGCCGGCCACGCCGTCGCGCCGCAGTTCGTCGACCAGGTCGGCCTCGTAGCGTTGCGCCAGCTTCTTGGCGCTGCCGAACACGAAGACCAGCGCATCGGCGTTGAGCACCGACTTGGGCCCGTGGCGGAAGCCCAGCGGCGTGTTCGCCATCGCCGGCACGCGCCCGGCCGTGAGTTCGAGCAGCTTGAGGGCGCTTTCCTTGGCCAGGCCTTCGAGCGGGCCGCTGCCGAGGTAGACCACGCGGCCGGCTTCGCTCGCCGCCAGCGCGGCCACCGGCGCTTCCCAGGCCGTCATTGCTGGTTCGGCCAGGCGCGCCAGGGTGGCGATGCGGTCGACTTGATCCTCCTTGCCGAGGACGGCCAGCGCGGCCAGCAGCATGCAGGTGAAACTGCTGGTCATGGCGAAGCCGCGGTCGCAGCTGGCGGCAGGCATCAGGAGATTGAAGGCCTTGCGGTCGCCGGCGCTGTCGCGCGCCAGGCGGCCTTCGGGGTTGCAAGTGATGTTCAGCAGGCGCGCGTCCGGCAGCAGCTCGCGCACCAGTTCGACGACGGCCAGGCTTTCCGGGCTGTCGCCGCTGCGGGCGAAGGACACCAGCAGGGTGGGCGCGCCGGTCTCTATATAGAGCTCGGGATGGGTGAGCAGGGTGGTGGTGGCGATGGCGCGCACCTGGGCCGGCCAGGCGGCATTTAGTTCGTCGGCGATGATCTCGCCCACATAGGCCGAGCTGCCGGCACCGGTGAGGATCACGCGTTGCAGCGGATTGGCCAGGCAGCCCTCCAGGAAGGCGGCGACGCGCTCACGCCCGTCCTGCAGGCGAGTGGACAATTCGCCCCAGAGCGCGGGCTGGTGAACGATCTCCTCGGCGGTATGCAAACCGCCGATGTCGCTCCACGCTTGTTGGCTTCGCTGCAGAAGAGTAGTCATCGAAAGAAATGTATAAAGTTTTCAGTGCGACCAATCTTAAATAGAAAGTTTGCGAAAGTCAAACACGAAAGAAAACGAAAGATATGAAAGATCGAAAAGCGCGAATAGATGATCGTTTCGTTCCCTGTTTGTGGTTCCAAGGCTACAGGCTATGCCCTAATCGAAAGGTATGTGCTGAGTTTTTAGCTTAAACGAAAGGTTTTAAGCATGATTTCCGCATTATTTCGAACTTTTTTGTACTTTTCCTTTCCTTTCTGTTGACCTGCCTTGCTTTTGTTCATACATTATCTTCATCAAAACGCAACACGGATCCCCGAGACCTCATGAAATACGACTCCCGCCTGCGACCTTCCTTTACCGTGCCCGTACTGGCGCTGACAGTCCTGTCGGCGCTCCCCAGCCTGGCAGCGGCCGCGCCGATCGGCAAACTGCACAGCTTCAGTGCCGCGCAGGGCGATGGCCCGTCATGGGATCTGGTGGCGGAATCCGGCGCCCGCATCCGCGTCAGCCTGCCGCGTGCCGACGTGCTGCGCATCCAGGCCGGCCGCAAGGAATTGAGCGGCCCCGGCGACAAGGCGGCACCGATCGTGGTGGCCGAAGCAAGCAAGGACGTGCCGCATGAATTCAAGGAAGAGAACGGCCAACTGGTGCTGCGCACCGCCGCGCTGACCCTGCGCGTCGACCGCGCCCCGCTGCGTTTTAGCTTGTACCGCACCGGCGACGCCCAGCCGCTGTGGCGCGAACTGCAGCCCCTCGACCTGGGTGAGAAGCAGAACGTGCAGGTGCTTTCCAGCGACAAGGCCGAGCGCTTCTACGGCGGAGGCCAGCAAAATGGCCGGTTCGAATTCAAGGGCCGCGAGCTGCCGGTCTCGTATTCGGGCGGCTGGGAAGAGGGTGACCGCCCGAATCCGGCGCCCTTCCTGATGAGTTCCCGCGGCTGGGGCATGCTGCGCAATACCTGGGCCGACGGGAACTACGACCTGCGGGAAGACGGACAGCTCACGCTCCAGCATGACGAAGGCCGTTTCGACGCCTATTACTTCGTCGGCAAGTCGATGCACGAGGTGCTGGCGCGCTACACCGAATGGACCGGCCGCGCGCGCATGCTGCCGCGCTGGGCCCTGGAATACGGCGACGCCGACTGCTACAACGACGGCGACAACGTCAAGAAGCCCGGCACCGCGCCGCGCGGCTGGAGCGACGGCCCCACCGGCAAGACCCCGGACGTCATCGACAGCGTGGCGCGCAAGTATCGCGAGCACGACATGCCGGGCGGCTGGATCCTGCCGAACGACGGCTACGGCTGCGGCTATACCGCGCTGCCGGAAACCGTGCAGGGCCTGGCCAAATACGGCTTCCGCACCGGCCTGTGGACCGAGAACGGCGTCGACAAGATCGCCTGGGAAGTCGGCAAGGCCGGCACCCGCGCCCAGAAGCTGGACGTGGCCTGGACCGGCAAGGGCTACCAGTTCTCGCTGGACGCCAACAAGGCGGCCTACGACGGCATCCTGAACAACTCCGACAGCCGCCCCTTCATCTGGACCGTGATGGGCTGGGCCGGCACCCAGCGCTATGCCGTGGCCTGGACCGGCGACCAGAGCGCCAGCTGGGACTACATCCGCTGGCATGTCCCGACCCTGATCGGCTCCGGCCTGTCCGGCCAGGCCTACGCCACCGGCGACGTCGATGCGATCTTCGGCGGCAGCCCGGAAACCTATACCCGCGACCTGCAGTGGAAGAGTTTTACCCCGGTCCTGATGGGCATGTCGGGCTGGTCGGCCAGCGCGCGCAAGCATCCGTGGTGGTTCGACGAACCCTATCGCAGCATCAACCGGCGCTACCTGAAGCTCAAGATGCGCCTGACCCCCTACATGTACACGCTGGCGCACGAGGCGGAAGAGAAGGGCGCGCCGCTGGTGCGCGGCCTGATGTGGGATTACCCGAACGACCCGGCCGCGTTGAGCGAGGCGCACAAGTACCAGTTCCTCCTTGGGCGCGACCTGCTGGTCGCCCCGGTCTACCGCAGCCAGGCCGTCAGCCAGGGCTGGCGCAAGGGCATCCACCTGCCGCAGGGCCGCTGGATCGACTACTGGGACGGCCGCCAGCTCGCGGCCGGCAAAGAGGGGCGCGACATCGACCTGCAAGTCACGCTCGACAAGCTGCCGGTGTTCGTGCGGGCCGGCGCCATCATCCCGATGTATCCGGACATGCTGTACGACGGCCACAAGCCGAAGGACAGGCTCACGCTCGACCTCTACCCCCAGGGCGAGTCGGAGTACGTGCTGTACGAAGACGACGGCAACACCCGCCGCTACCAGCAGGGCGCATTCAGCCGCCAGCGCATCGCGATGCGCGAGCAGGGCGGCAAGGTGGACGTCACCATCCATCCGGTGGACGGCAGCTACGACGGCCAGGAAGCGCGGCGCGGCTACAGCCTGCGCCTGCCGAGCCGCCAGCAGCCTGCCCAGGTGCAGCTAGGTGCGGCCAGCCTGAAGCAGGCCGCCAGCCGCGCCGAGTTCGATGCGCTCGACGCCGGCTGGTTCTTCGACGCCGCCGAACGCCTCGGCACTGTGCACGTGAAGGCCCCGGTCCAGGACATCCGCTGGCCGCTGTCCTTCGCGCTGCAGGGCGTCACCGCGCCAGGCGCCGACGATGCCTTCCCGACTGCCCCGGTGCAGGGCCGCGCGCTGCCGGCGGACGCGATGATCGTCGTCAACCGCCCAGCGGAAGAGCCGGGCCATCCGCTCGAGAATGCCTTCGACGGCAAGCCGGAGACCTGGTTCCGCACGGTGCGCAGCCAAGCCGTCAAGAGCGGCGCCCACGAGTGGGTGATCGGCTTCACCGAACGCCGCCTGGTGGACGGCATCGAGATCGCCCCGCGCAGCGACAAGAACTGGAAGCACGGCCAGGTGCGCGACTACGAGATCTACATCGCCGACAGCAACGGCGAGTGGGGCGTGCCGGTGCAGCGTGGCCGCTTGAACCTGGCGGAGAACATGCAGGCGATCGCCTTCCCGGCCACCGCCGGCCGCCTGCTGCGCTTCCGCGTGCTGAGCACCCAGAACCCGGATGGCAGCGGCGCCGCCAGCACCGACCCGATGGTGACCGCGGTGAACGGCGCAGCGCCGGCGCGCGCCTTCGATGCCGCCGCACCACTGGAGGTGTCGCCGATCACGCTGTCCGAATTCCGCGTGCTCGAGCACCAGGCGCCGGAAGGACGCGAACTGCGCCGCTACCTGAGCGAGCTGCCACTGCCGAAGAACTTCGGGCGCGACAAGCCGCTCAGTAAAGCGGGCGAGATGCGCATGAACGGCCTGCGCTTCAACAAGGGCATCGGCGTGGGAGCGAACAGCCGCCTCGACCTGCAACTGGACGGCACTTGGCACCTGCTGCGCGCCGACCTCGGCGTGGACGACAGCTGCCGCAGCGCGGGCAGCATGCGCTTCCAGGTCTGGAGCGGCGAACGCCTGCTCTACGACAGCGGCGTGGTTACGGCGCCGGCGGTGGTCAAGCCCGAGATCGACGTGCGCGGCCTGACGCAACTAAGCCTGCGCACACTGGGCGACAAGTCGTCCCGTTCGTGTGGCAACTGGGCCAACGCGGCCTTGACCGGACTTGAGGGCGCCACGGTCCGCCAGCGCTAAGCCCTTTCTCTTCAACGTAGTCTGCGAGCCCCTCTTCGGACGGGGAGGGCCTCGCTCATCCTTCGACCTGAAAACTGAACGGAAAACAGCACATGAAGCGACGCAATTTTCTCTCCCTCGGCCCTGCACTGGCAGGCGGCGCATTACTGGCCGGCGCAGCTCCCGGCGCCGGCGCGGCTACCCGTGACCGCGTACGCATCGGCATGATCGGCACCGGCATGCGCGGCCAGGTGCTGTTGCGTGAACTGGTGCGGCGCGACGACGTCGAGGTGGTGGCGCTGTGCGACATCGAGCCGATCATGCTGGAGCGCGCGCTCAAGATGGTCGAAACCGCCGGCAAGCCGCGTCCGGCCGCCTACGGCGCGGAAGGCAGCCTGGCCTACCGCGCCATGCTCGACCCAAGCAAGCTCGATGGCGTGATCATCGCCACACCCTGGGAATGGCATGCGCCGATGGCGATCGAGGCAATGCGCGCCAAGGTGCCGGTCGGCTGTGAGGTGGTGGCGGGCGTCACCCTGCAGGACCACTGGGACGTGCTCGACGCCCAGCTCAAGACCGGCACCCCCTACATGCTGCTCGAGAACGTGTGCTACCGGCGCGACGTGATGGCGGTGCTGCGCATGGTGCGCTCCGGCCTGTTCGGCGAACTGGTGCACATGCAGGGCGGCTACCAGCACGACCTGCGCGCCGTGAAGTTCAACAGCGGCGATCCGGCCAAGCCATATGGCAGCGGCGTCGAGTTCGGCACGAAGGGATGGTCCGAGGCGCGCTGGCGCACCGAGCACTCGGTCCGCCGCAACGGCGAGCTGTATCCGAGCCACGGCATCGGCCCGCTCGCCATGTACGCCAACATCAACCGCGGCAACCGCTTCACCCGCATCAACACCTTTGCCAGCAAGGCCGCCGGCCTGCACGAGTACGTGCTGCGCGAAGGCGGCAAGGACCATCCGAACGCCAAGTCGCGCTTCCGCCTGGGCGACATCGTCACCACCACGCTGGCCTGCGACAACGGCGAGACCATCATCCTGCAGCACGACACCTCGCTGCCGCGCCCGTACTCGCTGGGTTTCCGGGTGCAGGGCACGCAAGGCCTGTGGATGGACGTGAACCGCGGGATGCACATCGAGGGCATCAGCAAGCCGCACCAGTGGGACGACTTCAAGGCCTGGCAGGACAAGTACGACCACCCGCTGTGGCGCAAGTACGCCGAGCAGGCGGCCGGCGCCGGCCACGGCGGCATGGACTACTTCGTGATCCACGCCTTCATCTCCGCGCTGAAGGAGAACGCGCCGATGCCCATCGATATCTACGACGCCATCACCTGGAGTGCGATCACGCCGCTGTCCGAGCAGTCCATCGCGCTCGGCTTCCAGACCCTCGACTTCCCCGATTTCACCGGCGGCAGCTGGCGCAGCCGCAAGCCGATCTTCGCCTTCGACGACCGCTATTAAACCCATCCACCTTCCCGGGAGGACCCGATGAAACGCACGATGCTGATGTTGAATACCGCCGCGCTGTCCCTCGCTCTCGGCCTGGCCGGCACCCAGGCCGCGGCCCAGGCCACGGTCGCCTTGCAGGGTAACGCCTTTGTCACCACGGCAGGCAGCGGCGCGACGGAGACCATCTCCACCGCCGGCCTCACCAACTGGACCAGCGCCTCCACCGTGAGCAGCGCCTGGTTCCGGATGGCGCAGGCGGGCAGCGCCACGATCGGCCTGGACGCCAGCCTGTCCAAGGGTAAAAACAGCACCGTGCGGGTGACGGTCAACGGCACGCCTTTCGAAGTCAAGCTGAGCAAGGGACCGCAGAAGACCTACGCGGTCGGCACCCTCAGCCTGCCGGCCGGCTACATCCGGGTCGACCTGCAGGGCGTGAGCAAGGACAGCACCTGGTTTGGCGAAGTCTCCGGGATCAAGGTGACGACAACCTCCGGCCTGAACTACGCCAACGACGCGGCCAATTACTACTGGTCGCGGCGCGGCCCATCGGTCCACCTGGGGTACACCGTGCCGGCCCAGACCGAGTACTTCTACAGCGAGATCACGGTACCTGGCGGGCAGGATCCGATCGGTTCCTACTACATGGCCAACGGCTTCAACGGCGGCTACTTCGGCATCCAGGTCAAATCGCCATCGGAGCGCTGGGTGCTGTTCTCGGTGTGGGACGCGGACAACGGCGCCAAGACCACCCTGGCGGGCAAGGGCGCCGGCGTGGTCGACAACGGCTTCGGCGGCGAGGGCACGGGCGGACAGAGCTACCTGGTCTACAACTGGTTGGCGGGGAACACCTATCGCTTCCTGACCCGTGCGCGGCCGGACGGCGCCGGCGCCACCGATTTCTCGGCCTGGTTCTTCGCGCCGGAACTCGGCACCTGGCGCTACATCGCCACCTGGAAGCGCCCGGCCACCACGACCTACCACGCCGGCGTGTATTCCTTCCTCGAGAACTTCATCGACACCCGCGGCTACCTGGGCCGGCAGGCCGAACACGGCAACCAGTGGGCGCGCAGCACGGCCGGGACCTGGACCGAGATCCTGAACGCCCGCTTCACCGGCGACGCCACTGCCGCCAACGCCCAGCGCATGGACTACGCGGGCGGCCTGCGCAACGGCCGCTTCTACCTGCGTAACGGCGGCTTCTTCAGCGACTACGTGCCGATCAACCAGAGCTTCACCCGTCCCGCGACCGGCAGCGCGCCCGCGGTGAACGTCGACACGCTGCCGCTGCAATAACGAGACCCACCATCGCCCCACAGGGCACACATCTATAACAAAAGGAGAGGCAATGAGACTCAACACACTGATGGCCGCGCTGGCGGCCGCCGGCCTGGCATCCGGCGCGCTGGCGCAGGAAACCACCACTACCAAGACCGAGGACGGCAAGGACGCCAAGATGGCGCGCGTCGAAGTCACCGGTTCCAGCCTGAAGCGCATCAACGCCGAAACTGCGTCGCCGGTGCAGGTGGTGGACGCCAAGCAGATCGAGAACATGGGCGCCCGCACCCTGATGCAGGTGCTGGACAACCTGCCTGCCGCGCGTCCGGCCCAGCAGGACTTCCGCTCGATGTTCACCGGCTCCGACGGCGGCTCGCAGGCCAACCTGCGCGGCCTGGGCGCGCAAGGCACCCTGGTGCTGCTCAACGGCCGCCGTCTGTCCTTCTACGGCGCGCCGTCCGGATTCCAGACCATGTTCGTGAACATCGACGCGATTCCGGCCGCGGCGATCGAACGCATGGAGATCCTGACCGACGGCGCCTCGGCGGTCTACGGTTCCGACGCGGTGGCCGGCGTGATCAACGTGATCACCAAGAAGAACTACCAGGGCCTGGAAGCGAAGTTCAGCCACGATTCCTCGGCCGAAGTGGATTCCTACGGCGAACGCCAGGGCGGCCTGGTGTTCGGCACCGGCGACCTGGGCGAGGACGGTTACAACGTGATCGGCTCGCTAAACGTCTACCAGCGCGACCGCATCGCGCTGGCCGACACCTATGACAAGCGCCCCGAGCACTTCTACGTCAACAACCCGAGCTTCATCCCGAACTTCCGGATCGGCACCGGCAGCGAGCCGGGCGTGCTGAACCAGGGCACCTTCTTCGTGTTCGACCCGGCCAAGAACAATGCCCGCACCCAGCGTGCGGTGCCGGGCTGCCCGACCATGATCACCGAAGCTTCCGGCACCCGCTGCATCTGGAACAACCTGCCGTATGCGCTCGACACCGGCCCGTCGTCCAAGCGCGCCACCGGTTACCTGGCCGGCCGGATGCGCTTCGGGAATGGCTTCGAAGGCTTCGCCGAAGCGGCCTACACCCACATCAAGATGCGCGGCGAGAACGGCCCACGCAGCTTCAACAGCGGCAGCACCAACAACTGGTTCGCGCGTAACACCGGCACCAAGCTGAACACCTTCGCGATTCCCTACCTGGGCCCGAACAACGTCTACCTGAAGGGCAGGCTGGATCCGGACATGGCGGCCAAGATGGGCGGCGCGGCCGGCCTGAACTACCTGATGCAGGACGCCACCGGCCACTTCGGCCAGAAGAACATCGACGACAGCTACCGCGCCCTGGCCGGCGTGCGCGGCACCGTGTTCGGCGACTGGGAATTCGAGACCGCGCTGGCGGTGGCGGGCAGCCATTCGACCCTGTACCAGACCATCAACATCAATACCGCGGGCTTTGCCAAGGCCTTCGGTCCCTTCACCACCGACCCGGTGACGGGCCGCACCTACATCGCCGACAACCCGGCCTACAAATTCGGCGAGATAAGCGAAGCCAATGCGGCCCTGCTGCGCCAGGCCTACCCGACCTTCGACATCCAGTCCTGGACCAAGCTGATTACCTGGGACGCCAAGGTCGAGGGGACGCTCGCCAAGATCGGCGGGCGCGAAGTGCGCGCCGCCTTCGGCACCAGCCTGATGCGCGAAAGCTTCGACACCCCGGGCAATGCGGACGCCGCCAACGGCCTGATCACCCAGCAGGGCGGTTCCTGGTTCGACGGCAAGCGCACCATTTCGGCCCTGTTCGGCGAAGTGGTGGTGCCGCTCACCGACAAGCTGGAACTGAACGCCGCGGCGCGCCTGGACAAGTACCCGAACTTCAGCGCCAACCTGGCGCCGAAGATCGGCGCCGTGTGGCGCGCCACGCCGGAAGTGATGGTGCGCGGCACCTATTCGGAAGGCTTCCGCGCCCCCAACCTGGCCGAATCCGGCTCTGGCGGCGTGTTCGCCCAGGTGGGCGGCATCCGCGACACCGTGCGCTGCGACGAGACCAATGCCATTGCGCGCCTGTTGATGAAATCCGTCTCGGCGACCGAGGTCGACCTGGGCCGCAACCTGCTCAACTCGAACTGCTCGACCACGGCGGGCGGCCTGACTCCCCCGAACCCGGAACTGGAACCGGAGAAGGCGAAGATCGCCACCCTCGGCCTGGTGCTGCAGCCGGTGCGCGACGTCAGCGTCTCGCTGGACTACTGGATCGTCAACCGCCGCAACGAGATCGTGCGCCAGGACTTCAACCAGCTGTTCACCGAACTGGTCGATCAATACGGCCCGAGCCTGGCCGGCACCGACAAGGCGATCCGCAACGCGCTGACCGACGCCGACCGCGCCAACATGGCGGCCGTGGCCACCATGTGCGCCAATCCGGCCAACGCCGCGGCCTGCACCGGCAAGCTGCCGACCTACTCGGTCGGTAACCTGGGTGGCCTGATCAACTCCTACCTGAACCGCGGCCGCACCCTGGTGGACGGCTTCGACATCGACGCGCGCACCCGCATCGGCCTGGGCGACTATGGCCGCCTGAACACCGGCGTGGCCTTCACCATCCGCCGCCGCGAGACCTACAACTACGAGGACGGCAGCGGCTTCTCGGGCAACTACGTCGGTTACTACGGCTCGCCACGCCTGCGCGGCACCTTCAACGCCGACTGGACCTACGGGAAGTTCACCACCAGCCTGTTCGTGAACTACACGGGCAAGACCAAGTGGGCCTACGGCGACTACGACACCGACAACGTGCCGGCCAACTGCACTGCTGCCGGCGTATCGCTGCCGGCTAACCTGTGCGATGGCGCGCCGTCGTACACGACGGTCAACCTGGGCTTCAACTGGAAACCGCTGAAGAACCTGAACCTGGGGCTCAACATCAAGAACGTGCTGGACAAGAAGCCTTACTACGATCCGAACGGCTGGGAAGGCTATGACCACAGCCAGAACCTGTTCGGCCGCCAGTTCGCGTTCTCGGCCAGCTACAAGTTCTGGTAACGGGAGGGCAACGATAATCCTTGTTCTTTCGCACAGGTGTGCTAAAGTGGATGCATGAACACCACTGCCAAAAGCGAAGCCACCTTTGCGACCATCCTGGAAGCTGCCTACGACATGGCGGCCGCCGAGGGCATCGGCAAGGTATCGCTGGGCGAACTGGCCAAGCGGACCGGCATCAGCAAGAGCGGCATCTTCTCGCGCGTCGGTTCGCTCGAGGCCCTGCAGGCGGCGGTGCTGGACGAGTACGACCGCCGCTTCGGCGAAGAGGTGTTCATGCCGGCGCTGCAGGTGGAGCGCGGCTTGCCGCGCCTGACCATGCAGGTCGAGCTGTGGCTCAAGAAGATCGGCAACGAAACCACGCGCGGAGGCTGCCTGTACACGGCCGGCGCCTTCGAGTTCGACGACGTGCCCGGTCCACTGCGCGACCGTATCGAGGCCGGGGTGAACCGCTGGCGCGGGTCGATGCGCAAGACTGTGCTGCAGGCGATGGAAGCCGGGCACCTGCGGCCGGATACCGAACCCGAGCAGCTGGTGTTCGAGATCTACAGCCTGGCCATCGGTGTGATGCACGACGCCCGCTTCCTGCGCGCGAACGCGGTGCCGCGGCGGGCGCAACGGGCATTCAACCGCCTGATCTCGACGTACAAGAGCTTCAACGACCTGGAGTAGGGAAGTGCGGGACCGGCCATGCCTGTCCCTTTTTTTGAAATGATTTCGCACAGGTGTGCGAAACGAGCTGTGCACAAGGAGTCGATCATGTCTGCGTTCTGGTTGCTGCTGGTCCCCGTCGCCGGGTTTGGATGGTCCGTGGTGCGTGGTGTAATGGCCGCGCTGCCGAAATCGAATGAAGATTTCGTGTTCTGCTGAGCCGTAGCTCAGGTCAGCCAGGGCTGGCGCGGCAGGGCCTGGGCAAGATAGTTCACCATCGATTCGATCTTCGCCGAGACGGCGGAATGCCGGTAATACACGGCATGGATCGGACGGCTTGCCGGGATCGTCAGCTCGGGCAGCACTTGCACCAGGCGGCCGGCGGCCAGGTCGCTCGCGGTGTGGAAGTCGGAGAAGCTGGCGATGCCCATGCCCTGCAGGGCGAGCTGGCACAGGGTTTCGCCGCTGGAGGATTTGAGGGTCGGCTCGATCCGCACCCGCTTGCCCTCGAGGTCGCGCAGCGGCCAGACGTTCAGGCTATCCGGTTCGCTGAAACCCAGCAGTTCGTGACCCATCAGCTCCGCCACATTCGCCGGCGTGCCGCGCCGGTGCAGGTAGTCGGGGCTGGCCACCAACCGCAGCCGCGCATGGCCCAGCAGGCGGCTGTGCAGGGTCGAGTCCTTCAGTTCGCCGATCCGCACCGCCAGGTCCACGCGGCGTTCCAGCAGGTCGATAAAGCCTTCGTTGCTGCTGAGCGTGAGCGTCACGTTCGGATGCAGCGCGCGGTATTCCGGTATCAGCGGCACCAGCACGTGCAGCATGAAGGGCGTCGCCGCATCGATGCGCAGCTGGCCCGACAACTGTCCGCGCCGTTCCACGATGCGGTCTTCGGCGGCCTGCACGGCATGCAGGATGCCGCGGGCGTCGCTGAGGAAAGCATCGCCTTCGTCGGTGAGATCGAGCCGGCGCGTGGTCCGGCGCAGCAGTGTCGTCGCCAGCTTTTCTTCCAGCCGGCCGAGCAGCCGGCTCACCGTCGATACCGGCTGCCCGAGGCGCTCGGCGGCCGCCGTCATCGACCCCGTGTCTACGATGGCCAGGAACACAACCAGCTCGTCCAGCTCGATCTTCATTTTCTCGATTTCAGCAAAAGTATTTCTCGGATTGCCTACTTTATCTGAAAAATGATCTTCGCGATAATGCTCGGCCTGTTACACGAAAGCCGAGTCCATGCACGCACCTTCTTCTTCAAGCGATATCTCTTCCTCCCAGCACGCCAAAGGCGGCGCGGGCCTGGCCCTGCTGGCCCTGGCCGTCGGCGCCTTCGGCATCGGCACCACCGAGTTCGGCCCCATGGGCATGCTGCCGACGATCGCGAGCGGCGTCGGCGTCTCGATTCCGGCGGCCGGCATGCTGGTGTCCGCCTACGCCATCGGCGTCATGGCGGGCGCGCCCGTCATGAGCCTGCTGCTGGCGCGCTGGCCGCGGCGTCGTGCCCTGGTTGCCCTGATGGCCATCTTCGCGCTCGGGAACATCCTGTCGGCGCTCGCCCCGCAGTACGCCAGCCTGATGGCGGCGCGCGTGGTCACCAGCCTGGCGCACGGCGCGTTCTTCGGCATCGGTTCGGTGGTGGCGGCGAGCATCGTGCCGCGCGAGCGCCAGGCGAGCGCGGTGGCGATGATGTTCCTGGGCCTGACCATCGCGAACATCGGCGGCGTGCCGGCGGCGACGTGGGTGAGCGAACACTTGGGCTGGCGCCAGTCCTTCGGCGCCATCGGCATGCTCGGTGTGGCCGCGATGGCGGCCCTCATGATGTTCCTACCGGCCGGGAGCCGCGGACGGGCACTGGACGTCAAGCGCGAGCTCAAGGTGCTGGCGCGCCCCGTGGTGCTGCAGGCGCTTCTCACCACCGTGCTGTCCTCGGCCGCCATGTTCGCCCTCTACACCTACATCAATCCGGTGCTGCAGACTTTCACGCAGGCCTCGCCCGGCTTCATCACCATGATGCTGGCGCTGATTGGTATCGGCTTCACGGTCGGTAACACCATCGGCGGCAAGATGGCCGACCGTTCGGTCGACCGCACCATCCTGTTCTTCCTGCTGGTCGAAGCCGCGACGATGATCGCCTTCCCGTGGCTGGCTGCGAGCAAGGCGGGTGCGGCCATCGGCCTGTTCGTCTGGTCCGCCGCGGCGTTCGCGCTGGTGCCGCCGGTGCAGATGCGCGTGATGCGCGCGGCAAGCGAAGCGCCGGGCCTGGCGTCCTCGGTCAACATCGGCGCCTTCAATCTCGGCAATGCGATCGGCGCCGCACTGGGGGCGGCGGTCCTGAACGCAGGCATGGCGTATCCGGCCGTGCTGTTCGGCGGCGCCGCCATGAGCATCCTCGCACTCCTGCTGGTCGCCTGGGCCGCCTACAGCCGGCCCGCCGCCGCGGTGCCTAGCGCAGCAGCTTGAGTCCGGGCGGCAGCGCGTCGCCCAGCATGCGGGTCTCGACCGCCTGGTCGAGCTCCACTACCTCGCGTACCATGGCCGCCCAGGCTGGCGGTGCGCCGCTGGCGGCCAGGCGGCGCAGCACCTCGTCCCGCACCGCCAGGCTGATGTCGCGCGAGCGGTCGCCGGTCATGCGGGCGATGTGGGCGGCGGCAAAGCCGGCCGGTTCGATCTTCTTCCAGTCGAGCTGCAGGAGCTGGCCCAGCCAGCTTTCTGCGGAAGCGGCGGGCGCCACTTCGTGCGCGGCGCCGTGGAAGGACTGGCGCGCGCCTACACGGCCGAGGGCCCACAGGTAGCGTCCATAACGCGCCGCGGCGCGAGCGTCGATCTTCGCGCCGCTCGGCATTGCCAATATCTGTCCCATCAGCCAATCCCCGATCTCGGCCTTGTAGGCGGAGGGGATGCGCTCGAGCGAGGCGCCGACGCGCAGCATGTCGTCTTCGCTGCCGTCCACCAGCGTCACAGGGCGGCGCCCGCGTTCCGATTCGTCGGCCTGCAGGTTGAAGGCGAAGTCGTCGAGCAGGCGCAGCTGTGCTTCAGTCGACAGGCCGCCGGCCACGCGGCGCCACAGCGTCCACCATTCGGCGCGCGCCTGGCTGTCCTTGTGGTACTGGACGCCGTTCTCGAACATGCTCCACAGCTGCTCGATGCGCCATTCGTCGAGCGGATGGCCGAAGCCGGGCCGCAGGCAGTAACCGGCGAGGTTCAGCCACACGCGTTCATGCTCGCTCGACCTGCGGCGGCCCTTGGCGCGCACCAAGAGAGCGTCGAACAGGCGCCGCAGCAGCGGCGTCGTCCAGCGTTCGCGTCCGCCCAGCAGGTGTTCGAGCGAACCGCGCAGCTGGCGCACTTCGCGCGGGTCGACCTGCAGCGAGCGGTTGCCGAAGATGCGGTCGATGCGGGCGATCGCTTCATCGAGTTCGACCGGCAGCGCTTCCTCCTCGACCGGTTCGTCCTGCGCGCGCAGCTGGAATTCGAGGCGCCAGCGCTGGGACGCATCCTCTTCGGCGATGCAGAAGACCTCGAGCGTGCCCACTTCGGACAGCACCGCGGCAAGCTGCACCGGAATGTCGGCGCTGCGCTTGCTGCGTAATACCGTGGAGATGGCGGGCAGGCGTACGATGTCCGTGGCGGGCAGGTCCAGCAAATCGCCGGCCTGCGGCAGCACGCCGGCCGGATCGGCCGTCGACGAGACCAGATGGAAGCGCACGGGGCGGCCCAGGCGCAGGGCGAAGCTGCGGCCTTCAAGGCGCACTTCTTCGCCGGCCGGCGCACCGCGCGGTAGCAGGCAGACGGCACGGACGGAGTCGCCGGACTGCTCGGCATCGAGCAGCAGGTAGTAGTTGCGCGCCGAGCCGCTTTCGATGGCGGGCGCCTGGCCGGCACGCGCCAGCGAATAGGCGACGCCGCCGCGTGCCACGGCCACGTCCGGATCTTCGTTGTGCAGCACCTGGATCGGCGCCCCACGCCAGGCCGACAGGACGTCCGCGAGGCGCTGCGCCAACGCGGCGCCGCGGAACACGCCGCCGTTGAGCAGCAGGGTGTCGGGCACGGGCAAAGCGCCGTCGTCCCCGATGCCGAGCGCTTCGCGCGCCGCCTGCGCGTGCTGGCGCAGGAAGCCGGCCAGGTGGCGCGTGATGGCCGGATCGCTCGCATACGGCAGGCCGAATTCGACGATGCCGGCGCGTGCGCGCTTGGCCGCCTCCTGAGTTTCATTGGGCGGCAGGAAGCCGTCGAGCACGATGCGCTGCACATCATCGCGCGCGATGGTGGCCGAGCGGCTGGCGCCGATCAGGCGCGAACCGGAGCCGAGCAGGGTCACGTTCACCTGGTCCGGCGCATCGGGCGCCAGCAGCTGTTCCTTGGCGGCGCGGCAGCGTTCCGTCAGCTGCGCCAGGCGGCCGGCGGACAGGCGCTCTGGATTGCCCAGGCGCGATTCGGCCAAGTGCGCCAGCGCCAGGTCCATGTTGTCGCCGCCGAGGATCAGGTGATTACCGACGCCGATACGTGTCAGCTTCGGCTGGCCATCGTCCTCCAGCTCGACCTTGACCAGGCTGAAGTCGGTGGTGCCGCCGCCGACGTCGGCCACCAGCACCAGTTTCGTGTGCGCCAGGTCTTGGGCCAATGTCGCGCGATGGCGGTACAGCCAGTCATACAAGGCGGCTTGCGGTTCTTCCAGCAGGCGCAGCTCCGGCAGGCCGGCCATGCGCGCCGCTTGCAGGGTCAGTGCGCGCGCGCCTTCATCAAAAGACGCGGGAACGGTGAGGACGATCTGCTGGCGCTCGAGCGGCGCCTTGGGAAAGCGCCGGTTCCAGGCCGCGCGCAGGTGCGCGAGGTAGCTGGCGCTGGCCGCCACCGGCGACAGCTTCGCGACGTCGGCCTCCTCGGCGCCCCAGGGCAGGATGGCCGCCATGCGGTCCACGCCTGCATGCGACAGCCAGCTCTTGGCGCTGGCGACCAGGCGGCCCGGCGTCTGCGCGCCCAGCGCACGCGCCAGGCGGCCGACGGCGACGCGTTCAATGCCGGCCGGGTCCTGCTGAGGCCATGGGAGCTGGAGTTCGCCAGGGGCGAGTTCTTCCGGCGCAGGGTGATAGCGCATCGAGGGCAGCAGTGGCGCGCTTGCTACTTCACCGGGCGCCACCAGCTGCTCGATCTGCAACAGCTCGACCTGTGCCGCACCAAGTGCGGCATAGGCCAGCACCGTGTTGGTGGTGCCCAGGTCGATGCTGACGAGGTAGCTCACTGCTGGCGGACGTCGAACTCGATCTTCCAGCGCTGGCCGTCACGCGCAACAGCGGCCAGCTCCAGCGTTCCCGCATCGGTGGCCAGCGCGTGCAGCTTCACCTGCACCACGTCGCCGGCCACGCGGCCTTCGCCCGGCAGGGTCGCCTGGATTTCGTTCATCTCCTGCAGCTCGTCCGGACCCCAGAATTCCAGCACCTCGCCGATGCGGTCCTGGCGGCGCGTAGTCGAGCCGAAGAAGCGGAAGGTGACCGGCTCGCCCACCACCAGGCCGAATTCCTGGCCCGGCAGTTCGAGTTCGCTGCCTTCTTCCATGCCGAAAGGCGCCACGCACAGGGCTTCGATCGGCGGTTCCATGCCGGGGATCGCCGGCATCGAGGATTCCACGCCGACGTAGTAGGATCGGGCGGTGCCGCCGCGGATGCGCACGCCACCGCCACGGCGCGCGTAGCTGAAGTAGGCCGCGCCGCGCGCGACTGCCAGGTCCAGGTCGGCGCCCTCCAGCATACGTGCGGGCTCGGCGCCTTCCATGTAGAGCCAGTCGTTGATGGTGTCCATCACGCGCTGGGCCAGGATGGCCGACTTGAACACGCCGCCGTTGAACAGCACCGCACTCGGATGCAGGAAGCTGTGTTCGGGATTCACCGCGCGGCCGAAGCCTTCCAGCTCCGCAGTGGCGCCGGCCTGGCGCGCCAGGAAGGCTGCCAGGTGCTTCGTGATCGCGGCGTCCTGCGCGTACGGCAGGCCGACCTGGGTCAGGCCGGCGCGGGTGCGGGTAGCCGGACGCGCCGTGGCTTCCACGCGCGGGAAGAAACCGTCGGTGATGAAGGCGGTGACTTCGTCGCGCGTGAGTTCGGTGCGGATCGAGCCGCCGATGAGTTTCGAACCGCGGCTCGGCACCACGATCGGCCACACGGTGGCATTCGCATCGGCCAGCAGGTGTTCCTTGGCGCTGCGGCAGCCGTAGGTGAGGGCGCGCATCTGCCAGGAGTCGAGCTGGGTGCCGCCCGCCTGGAGCTTGCGTGCCACGAAGTGGGCCAGCGCCAGGTCCATGTTGTCGCCGCCCAGCAGGATATGGTCGCCCACCGCGACGCGGTGCGGTTCCAGCGTGCCGTCGCGTTCGAGGATCGCGATCAGCGAGAAGTCGCTGGTGCCGCCGCCCACGTCCACGACCAACACGATGTCGCCGGCCTTGACCTGCTTGCGCCACGCGCCTTTGCTTCCCTGGATCCAGCTGTACAGGGCCGCCTGCGGTTCTTCCAGCAAGGTCGGCGCGAAGCCGGCGTTACGCGCCGCCTCCGCGGTGAGTTCGCGCGCGCCCGGGTCGAACGAAGCGGGAATCGTGACCGTGACCTGCTGCTCCTCGAAACGCGCATCCGGATGGGCGGCGTTCCAGGCCTGGCGCAAGTGGGCCAGGTAGCGGGTCGAGGCTTCGAGCGGCGAGACGCGGGTGACTTCTTCCGGCGCGTCGTGCGGCAGGATGGCGGCGCGGCGGTCCACGCTCGGGTGGCTCAGCCAGCTCTTGGCCGAGGACACCAGGCGGATCGGGGTGGTGGCGCCGCGGCTGCGGGCCATCTCGCCGGCCACGAAGCCTTCGCCGCCGGCGCTCCACGGCAGCGCGGTTTCGCCCGGCGCCAGTTCGTCCGGGTGCGGCAGGTAGAGGAAGGAGGGCAGCAGCGGCAGCGCTTCGACGGTGCCGGGAGCGGTCAGCTGCGGGACCGGCAGCACGCCGTCGACGGTCTTCTCGCCGTCGCTGGCCTGCAGGTCGACATAGGACAGGGCGCTGTGAGTGGTGCCCAGGTCGATGCCGATGGCGTAGCGAGGATCGCTCACAGCTCCACCTCCGCCGGCGCCAGCACGCGCGCATCATGCTTCTCGGCCAGCTGCGGCAGCTGGACCTTGCTGGCGCGCCAGCCGCGGTGCGAGAGCGTGCCCTTGAACGGCGCCTGGCCGACCACGTTGCCGGTCAGGCGCACGCTGGCGGCGTCGAAGCCTTCTTCCAGCGTGATGCGGGTGCCTTCGGTTTCAAGGCGCACCGGCTCGATCGTGAAGTGCTCGCGCAGCACGCGCGCGCAGCCTTCGTGCACCACGCGGGCGGCGGCGCCGATGTCGGCGTCGGAATAGGCGCTCAGGTTTTCCTGGGTGAAGTCGATCAGGCGCGCTTCGCGCTGGAACAGGCCCAGCAGTTGCAGGGCCGACTCGGCGCTCGGGGCGCGCAGCGGCGCGGCGGTCGGGGCCGGCGTCGGTGCTGCGGTAGGCGCGGCGGTCGGGGCAGGCGTCGGCATGGCCACCGGGCCCACTCCGTCATCGCGCACACGCGCCGCGAACTCGGCGTCGCCAAGTGATTTGAAGAAGGCGCCGAAGGCGATCGAAAGCCGGCTGAAGAAGCCCGGCAGATTGGTCGGAGTAGTCATTCTTGATGTTCTGTAGGGTAAGGGACGGCGGCGCTGTCGGACAGAGTCCGGGCCGGGATCCGGAAAACGCGCATGATACCAGTTTGGCTACAGCCGAGGCACGCGCGTCCCCGACCCCGACCGGCTCAGTGCGCCGCCATCTCGCGCATCCGGCGCCGCAGTGCACGTTCGCGGCGCGCCTCTTCCTGCCAGTCCTCGCGCAGGGCCCGCCACAGGGCGATGACCATCAGCACGATCACCAGCGCGAAGGGCAGGGCGAACAGGATGGTGGCGGTCTGCACCGCGTCGATGCCGCCCGCCAGCAGCAGGCTGATGGCGATGCCGGCGATCAGGGCGCCCCAGACCAGTTTCACGCGGGTGCTCGGATTCGGGTTGCCGCCCTGGCTCATCATGCCCAGCACCAGCACGGCCGAGTCGCCCGAGGTGACGAAGAACACCACCACCAGTAGCGTCGCCACCGCCGACATGACCTGTCCGAAGGGCATCGCATCGAACATCGCGAACAGGGCTGTCGCGACATCGGCTTTCACGGCCTCGCTCAGCGGCACGTGCTGCCAGATTTCCAGGTAGAGCGCGGTGCCGCCGAAGATCGAGAACCAGACGAAGGCCGCCAGCGAAGGCGCCAGCACGGTGCCGAGGATGAATTCGCGGATGGTGCGCCCGCGCGAGACGCGCGCGATGAACAGGCCGACGAAGGGCGACCAGGAGATCCACCAGGCCCAGTAGAAGATGGTCCAGTTGCCGACCCAGGTGCTATCGCGGAAGGGCGTGGAGCGTAGGCTCATGCGAACCAGTTCGCTGGCATAGCTGCCCAGGGTATTGGTGAAGGTATCGATGATCGCGACCGTCGGCCCGAGCAGGAACACGGCCAGGGCGAGCAGGGCTGCCACGATCATGTTGGCATTGGACAGGAGCTTGACGCCTTTTTCGACGCCGCTCACGGCGGATGTGATGAACATGGCGGCCGTCACGACGATGATCCCGACCTGTGCGCCAGGGCTGATCTCGAGCCCGAACACCGCGTTCAGGCCGCTGTTGATCTGCAGCGCGCCCACGCCCAGCGAAGCGGCCACGCCGAAAGCGGTGGCCACCACGGCGAGACCGTTGAACAGCCCCGACATCGCGCGCACCGGGCGCCAGGGCAGGGAGCTGGTGACGGTGCTGATCAGGGGATTGCCGGCGCGGCGGTACTGGAAGAAGGCGATCGCCAGCGCAACCACGCTGTACACGGCCCAGGGATGCAGGCCCCAGTGGAAGAATACGTAGCGCATGGCGGCGTTGGCCGCTTCCGGCGTGCCGGCCTTGATCCCGGGCGGGGCGGTGACGTAGTGCGAGATCGGTTCGGCCACGCCCCAGAACACCAGGCCGATGCCCATGCCGGCGGCGAACAGCATGGCGAACCAGCTGCCGACCGTGAATTCGGGGTCTTCGTCTTCACCACCGAGCTTGAGGCTGCCGTAGCGGCTGAAGGCAACAAAAGCGGCGAACAGGACCAGCGCGAGCACTACCCACAGGTAGAACCAGCCGAAGTTGCGGGTGAGGGAGGCGAGCATGGTCTCGAAGACGGAGGCCATGTTGTCCGGGGCGAGGATCCCCCATAAGACGATGAGGAAAATAAAGCCCGCAGAGCAGAGCATTTGCATGAGTTCTCCTGATTGGTGCATAAGGGCGCGGCCCGGGCACGAAACTGCCCTGGCGCTGCTGCCACTTTGCACTTTGGACGGATAGCCTGCATGACAGGCTTCAGTATGGACCGGGTGCCGCGTGCTTGTCACACTTGCGCAATGGTCCTGACTGGCGAGGGATATGGACACTGGTCCCTGGGACCAGTGGGCGTTAGTTTAACACAACATGCATTTGCACAAATGTTTTGGCAAATGAACATGTGTTGAAGATAGTTGATTGGTGAATGGCATTCATCATGAATCGCAATTTGATTTCTATCTGAAAGCGCCCATACTGATGTCATCCAAAAGAGATTTCAGGGAAAACCATCATGTCTACCATCATCGAATTCTTCCGCAGCCTGTTCTATGTTCCGGTGCCTGCCGTCGCCCGCAGTGGCCAGGTCGACCTCCGTACCCTGTACCAGCTGAGCCGCGGCCGCGACTCGGTGTCGCCCGCCGTCCTGCGCAAGCTGGCCGAGGCCGCAGCCAAGTAAGCCGTCCGCAGACCCGATCAAGCCCTGCCGCGAGCAGGGCTTTTTTTTAGGCAAGGCTGCGCTGTTCCTGAACCGGACGCGCTAGGCTGACGGCACTACCTGTCGGGAGACCATCATGCTGGCAAATGCGGATGCGGTTGCAACAGTGGGTGTGCGCGATGTGGTGAAAGCAAGGGAGTTCTACGGCAAGCTGCTGGGCTTGCGCGAGCTCGGCGGCGACGGTCCGGCCGAGGTGCTGATCTTCGAAAGCGGCCGTTCGCGCATCCAGGTGTACCGGTCGGACTATGCCGGCACCAACCAGGCCACGGCGATCACCTGGGACGTCGGCGACCGGATCGAAGATGTGGCCGCGGCGCTGAAAGAGAAGGGCGCGCGCTTCGAGCATTACAGCTTCGAAGGCATGCGCCTGGAAGGCGACATCCACGTCATGGACGCGATGAACATGAAGGCCTTGTGGCTGAAGGACCCTGACGGGAACATCCTCAGCATCAACGGCCGCTGAACGCGGGCTCAGGGCGCCAGCGCGATCACCTCGTCGCCCGGCGCCGGTTCGCAGGCGGCGCCCAGCGGCTCCCAGCCGCGCCGCACCACGATGCGCTCCTGCGTATGGCACAGCTCGACCCTGCGCGCCTGCGGCGCCCGCTTGTGCACGAAGGCTTCGATCGAGGCCGGTACGCTGACCTGCAGCGCGAGCGCCTGCACGTCTTCCAGCGGGTGGTCGTTCAGGTGCACCAGCGGCACGAACTGGCCCGCGAACATCATCCAGTGCGAAGGAATCCGGACCGGCCCGGCGGCATAGCCCTGGGCCCGCAGCCATTGCTGGGCATCTTCGCGCGGATGTGCGCTGGCGCTGCCGTCGAGGCGTCCCCAGGCGTTGGCCAGCAGCTCGGCCACCCACTGGTTGCAGTTCTGGTAGCGGGTGCCGAAGGCATAGGCGTTGGCGCTGTATTGCCCGGCCAGCAAGGCCAGGGCAAGGCGCTTGTCGAGCGCGGCCTGCTCGAGCAGGGCGCCATCTTCTTCGGGCAGGAACAGCAGCGCGACATGGCCACGCGTCGGCGCATCGGCGCCCAAGGCGAAGCCGGCCACGCCCTGGTCGAACAGGCGCGGGCGCGATTCGTCGCAGGCATAGTAGAGCTGGCGCACGGCCCAGGGACCGCCGGGATTGTCGCGCAGGGCGACGCCGGCGTGCGAGTACAGCTGGCCGAAGCGGCTCAGGTCGAGGCCCGCGCGTGCGATCAGCGCGACCCGCGCACCGGAAGCTTGTAGCTCGTTCTTGACCGCACCCGCGAAGCGCAGCACGCGGTCCTGTTCGGCGGCGCTGATGTCGATCGATTGCTGGCAGAAGACCGGCAGGCCGGCCGCTGCGCCGGCGCTCGCGCCCAGCAGCAGCGCGGCGACGGCGAACTTGCTGAACATCAGATCAGATGGTGACTTTGCGCGAGGCGAGGTCGCGGTACCAGTCGTCCTGCAGGGCCAGGAAGAAGGAGCGCTTGGTGTCGGCGTGGGCGAACTCGAAGCCATACACACGCTCGCTGACCTGCACCAGCTCACCCTTGCTCACGGCACGCGCGGCCAGCGCGCGGTTCGGCACGTCGAGATAGAACTCACGGGCCGGGCCGGCAGCCACCGCGCGCAGGGTCATGCGAGTGGTGTCCACCTTGGCCGGGGCCTGGGCGATGTCGATCACGCGGTAGTCGCCAGCGGCTACTTTGTTGTCGCCACTGGAGCTGTTGCTGGACCCGCCGATCGAATCGGAAATGCTGCCGGACGAAGCCGAGCCCGCGCTGGAGGCGGACGAGGTCAGGCTGGTGGCCTGAGTCGGTGCAGCGCAGGCGAGCGCGAAGGCGGCCACGCACAGGGTGCGCGAGAAAATACTTTGATTCATTGCGGGTCTTTCGGAGAGCTGACGAGATACCGCCTATGGTACAAGTCCGGCGAATGCTTGAGAAGGCGCGGCAGTACGAAATTCTGTAAGGGCTTGTAATCGGGCCGCCAGAAATTTTTTTCGTTACGGCGTAGCATATTCGTTTGCCAATTCGTCAGGAGACGCCAACCATGACTCAAGCGCCGAACCAGCGGGTCCTGCTCGCTTCCCGTCCCGAGGGCCTGCCACGGCCGGAGAATTTCCGGATCGTGCAGGAGCCGGTCCCCGTTCCCCTTGATGGCCAGCTGCTGCTGGAGGTCCTGTACCTGTCGCTCGACCCTTATATGCGCGGCCGCATGGACGACGCCAAGTCGTATGCCGCGCCGGTCGCGATCGGCGCGGTCATGGAAGGCGGCACGGTGGCGCGCGTGATCGCCTCGCGCCATGCCGACTACGCGGTGGGCGAGATCGTGCTATCCCATTCGGGCTGGCAGCGCTACGCGCTGTCCGATGGCGAGAACCTGCGCAAGCTGGACCCGGGCGCGGCGCCGCCCAGCACCGCGCTCGGCGTGCTCGGCATGCCGGGCTTTACCGCATGGGCCGGCCTGTTGCAGATCGGCCGGCCGAAGCCAGGCGAGACCGTGGTGGTGGCCGCGGCCAGCGGTGCGGTCGGCTCGGCGGTGGGGCAGATCGCGCGCATCCAGGGCGCGCGAGCGGTCGGCATCGCGGGCGGTCCCGACAAGTGCGCCTTCGTGCGTGACGAACTCGGCTTCGACGCCGTGATCGACCACCGCGCGCCCGGCTTCGCGCAGCAACTGGCCGCAGCCTGCCCGGACGGGATCGACGTGTATTTCGAAAACGTCGGCGGCAAGGTGTGGGATGCGGTGTTCCCGCTACTGAACGACTTCGCCAGGGTCCCGGTCTGCGGCCTGATCGCGCAGTACAACGCACTGCCGCAGGCCGAGCCGGGCGTCGATCGCCTGGCCCTCGTCATGCGCGACGTGCTCAAGAAAAGCTTGAGCATTCGCGGCTTCATCCAGCGCGAATTCGCCGGCCTGCGGCCAGCCTTCCTGCAAGAGGCGCAGGGCTGGATTGCCGATGGGTCGCTGCGCTACCGCGAAGACATCGTCGACGGGCTGGAGCAGGCGCCGGCAGCTTTCATCGATTTACTGCAGGGACGCAATTTTGGGAAGCTGATCGTGAGGATCGCCCAATAGCCGAAAATGGCTGCAGCCGCTTGAGCGGCTGCGGGCCTCAGGCCCAGAGGAGAAGGTAGAGGGCGCCGTAGCCGAGTACGGCTGCCAGTGCGACCATGAGAAGGCCCAGGAGCGGGTAGTAGTCGATGCGCTGCCTGCGGAGCGATTGCCTTTTTGGGAAATGTCTCGCGTGCGTTACTCGGATGGTATTCATGTTTCCTCCGTGGTGTCCGCTTACGTGAGTGAGATTACGGCCTCTGCCAAAAGTTTCAAGTGTTAAACGCAAACTGAAAAGAATAGTTACAAATTTCCATGCGGCATTTCACCTGTTTTTTACTGTTTCCTAGCGCGTACGCACGCTAGCGCACAGACTGCTGCACCCGGACAGCGCATAGTCGAGGTCATCACATTGATGAGCCACTACCGACTTGAGATCGCCATGCTGCTTCCGACCTTCGTAACCCTGGTTGCCGTAATCGTCCTTGCGACACTGCTGCCCTTGTTGCGATGTACGGGCTGGTGGATCCGCGACCTGGATTTTCCGCGCCTGCAACTGGCGGTCCTGTCGCTCGTGGTGCTGGCCGGACAGTTCGCCTTCCTCGACTGGCGCGATAGTCCCTTCTACCTGCTGCTGTTGGCGAATGCCGCTTGCCTGGCTTACCAGGCCTGGTGGATCCTTCCCTATACCAAGGCCTACCCGCATGAAGTGAAGGCTGCGGTGGTCGCCGACTCCCATCGCCAGTTCCGTATCCTGACGGCGAACGTCCTGATGCCGAACCGGAATACCGAAGGCCTGATCGCCCTGATCCGCGAGCATCAGCCTGATATCTTCGTCACGCTGGAAACGAATCAGTGGTGGGAGGACAGGCTGGACGTGCTGGAACGGGACTATCCTCATACGCTGAAGTGCCCGCTCGAAAACCTGTACGGGATGCACGTGTACTCACGCTTCCCGCTGGAAGACAGCGCCATCCAGTTCCTGGTCGAGGACGACATCCCCTCGATGCATACCCTGGTGGTGCTGCCGTCCGGGCACAAGGTACGCATGCATTTCGTGCACCCAACGCCGCCCAGCCCGACGGAGCACATGGAATCGACCCAGCGCGACGCCGAACTGCTGGTGGTCGCCAAGAGCGTGGCAGAGGCCGGCCTGGAGACGCCGGTGATCGTCGCGGGCGACCTGAACGACGTGGCGTGGTCGACCACGACGCGGCTGTTCCGCAAGATCAGCGGCCTGCTCGATCCGCGCATCGGACGCGGCATGTTCAATACTTTCCACGCCGGCTACTGGTTTGCGCGCTGGCCGCTCGACCACCTGTTCCACAGCGAGCATTTCACGCTGTCCTTCATCCGGCGCCTGCCATCCTTCGGCTCGGACCATTTCCCGATGCTTGTCGAATTGACCTACGACAGCGCACGCGGCGCCGGCCAGGAAGGCCTGGTGGCGGACGAAGAAGACCACGCGCTGGCGGAAGAGAAGATCGCCGCCGAGGATGTGACGGTCGACGACGTGCACGAGCCCCAGCCCTGAACCCAGGCTTACGACGCCGTTGAACGCCGCAGGAAATCGTCCACGATGGCATCCAGGTCCGTGCGGGCATAGATGCTGTTTTCCAGCTGCTGCGCTGCCTGTTCGAATTCGGCCGGACCAGTCTCGAGAAAGCGCAGGCGCCGTTCGGCGGACTGGTGCGGCGCCTCGAAGGGGAACATGGTAACGAGGGTGGCCATCCCCTGTGCTATCTCGCTTAGGCCAACGCGATCGAATGCCTCGATAAACAGGCTGTAGTCGGGATCGTCCGGGAAATTCGCTTCGAAAAAGTATTGGAATCCGCCATTGCCGATTATGCCGAGGGCAGTATCGACAATGATGGCAGTGCGGCAGGGTTCGCTGACGGACTGAAGCCGCTCGCCTGGCTGCTTGAGCATGGCATAGCAGGCCAGGAGCGCAGCGCGGTCTTGCACCATCATTCGGCTCCCGAGGTGCCTCCACTAGCGGCGCCCGCCACCAGGGCCTGTGCGTAGACGCTGAAGTCGTCCAGCCCGCGCTTGATGATCGTCACCAGCGCCGGCAGCGGCGCTTCCTGGTAATCCCATTCGGCGCGGCAGAATTCGCCGGTGCGCTTGAGGTCCTCGGCCAGCGCCGGCGCGATCCAGCCGTGTTCGGCCAGCAGGGTGATGACTTCGCGTTCGTCGTGCGGCAGCCCGAGGCGCGCATTGCCGATCACGTAGTCGCCCATCTCGATGGCGGCTTCCCAGGCGCGGATCACGTTGAGGGTGGCCGCGTCCTGGCGCGTCAGGTCGCTGACGAACGTGGTCGGGTCCTTCTCGTATTCCTCGCGTGCACGCCGGCAGCAGCGTTCGATGGTGCCGGCTTTGTGTACCAGGATGTCGTCGTCCATCGTGTTTCGCCTTTCACTTCCATCAGATCAGGAACAGCGCCGCCGCCACGCAGGTCGGCCCCAGCGCCCCCAGAAACAATCCCCCCATGCCGATCGAGCCCTCATTGAAACCGTCGCGCAGCAGGGCGGCGCCGGCCGGATTGGGCGCGTTGGCGATCACGGTCAGCCCGCCGCCGCCGACCGCGCCGGCCACCAGCATGTACTTGGCGTGGTCGGACAGGCCTTCGATCAGCGAACCGAGGTAGGTCAGTGCCGCATTATCGGTGATTGCCGTCAGGGCCAGCGCGCCGAAGAACAGGGCGGTCGGCTCCAGGCTGGAGACCAGCGGCTGCAGCCACCACTGCTGCATGCCGCCCAGGACCACCAGCCCGGCCAGGAAGAAGCCGACCAGCAGGCCTTCCTTCAGGATCAGCGGCGACTGGTGCTTCGGGTAGGCCTGGGTATAGCCGAGGAAGAGCAGGAACAGGCCGATGAACAGCACCGGGTGGTGCGCCAGCAGCACCACGCCCGCGAGCAGGGCCAGGTGGACGAAGGACACGACGAGCGGCATGCGCGCGTCCTGCACCACGGCGCCCGGCGCCAGGTGACGGCGCAGCAGCAGGGTGATGACGGTGGCGTTGAAGACCACCGCCAGTGCGGCGCGCCAGCCGAGGGTGGAGGCCATGTAGGCGCTGTCCCAGCCCCAGGTCTTGGCGACCATCAGTACTGGCGGCGCGGCATAGGCGGTCAGGGTGCCGCCGATCGAGACGTTGACGAACAGGACGCCGAGCGCGCCGTACTTCAGCCATTCCGGGATGCCGGGGCGGAACACCTGCGGCGCCAGCATCAGGGCGGCGAGGGTCATCGCGGCCGGCTCGGTGATCAGGGAGCCGCTCAGCGGCACCAGCGCCAGCCCGAGCCAGCACAGCGCCACCTCGGTGCGCACCGGCGCCAGCCGGGCCAGCAGGGCCAGCAGGTCGCGCACGGCGTCCAGTACCGGTTTCGAGGCCGCGATCACCATCACCACGAACACGAACAGCGGCTCGGTGTACTGGCGCGTCTCGGCATAGCGGACGGCTTCGCTCCCGCCGGCCAGCAGGGCCATGGACAGGACCAGCACGAAGGCCCAGAAGCCGAACACCACCTCGACTTCGCCCAGCAGGTGGAACAGCCCGGCATGGCGCGGGTGGCGCCGGGCCAGCGAGTGGAACAGCTTGGTGGAGAAGGTGTGGACCAGGGCGATCGCGAACAGGATGGCGCCGGTGAGCTGGAGCGTATTCACGGACGGACTCCGTGGCGTGCGGGAGACAGATTGCGCATTGTCTGGATGTAAATGGACGAGCCAGCATTATTCCATGATTCGGAGCAGGGGCCCCGGATTTACGGGCATTGCGCACCTTTAGGTTCTGTCAATACCAATCACCCGACTGGTATGGCCGAAATGAATACGTCTTGCCAAATCCGGGCTCAGCGAGTACTGTATGTTTATACAGTATTTGTTTGCCAACTCATCATGAACAGCTCATCCATTACGGGGGCATCCCCGCTGGCTGCGCCGGAGGCTTTGCATCCTTCGCTCTGGCGCGCCTCGCAGCTGGCGCGCGCCGGCACGCGCTGCGTCGATACCGGCCATGCGGCGCTGTCGGGCCAGCTGCCGGGCGGCGGCTGGCCCGCCGGCACTCTGGTCGAGCTGCTGCAGCAGCAGCCCGGCATCGGCGAAATGCGCCTGCTGCGCCCGGCCCTGCAAGCCTGCGCCGAACGCCGCATTGTCCTGCTGCAGCCGCCCCATCCGCCCCAGGCCCTGGCGCTGGCCGCGCTCGGCCTGCCGCCTTCGCAACTGCTGTGGCTGCGCACCAGCCGCAGCGCGGACGCCCTGTGGGCGGCCGAACAGGTGCTGCGCAGCGGCAGTTGCGGTGCGCTGCTGTTCTGGGCCAACCATGCGCGTGGCGAAAGCCTGCGCCGCCTGCACCTGGCGGCCCAGGCCGGCGAAACCCTGTTCTTCATGCTGCGCCCGCTGGCCGCGGCCCAGGACGCGTCGCCCGCGCCCCTGCGCCTGGGGCTGCGTCCGGCGGCCGGCGGCATGCACATCGACTTCGTCAAGCGCCGGGGGCCGCAGCGCGATGCGCCGCTGTTCCTGCCGCTTGGTTTACCCCTTACTTCTTCTCTCTTGCAACGACATGCGTTTGTGGATCGGCCTGTCCTTACCCCAGCTGCCGCTCGAGGTCTTCAGCCCCAACTGGTGCAGTGACCCGGGCAGCGTCGTGCTCGAGCAGGAGCGGGTGCTGGCGGTCTCGCCGCTGGCGCGTGCGGCCGGCGTCGGACGCGGCATGCGCCGCGGCGGCGTGCTGATGCTCATGCCCGAGGCGCGCCTGTATGAGCGCAACCCCGCGCGCGAAGCCGAGGCGCTGGATGCGGTCGCGCTGGCGATGCTGCAATTTACGCCCCAGGTCGCGCTGGCCGAGGAAGCGACCCTGCTGCTCGACATCGGCGCCAGCCTGCGCCTGTTCGGCGGCATCCGCGCCCTGTGCGCACGCGTGCGCGCCAGCCTGCGCGCGCTCGGCTTCACCGCCGCCGTCAGCTGCGCGCCGACGGCGCGCGCGGCCTGGCTGCTGGCGCGCGCCGGGGCCCAGCAGCTTGCGCATGACAAGGCGCGCGGCCGCGGCCGCAGCGGCGCACGCACACTGCGCATGGCCTCGCTCGAGCGCCGCCTCGACCGGCTGCCGGTGGCGCTACTGCTGCCGGCACGGCCCTACATGTCCTGGTTCGAAGGCATCGGCTGCGAACGCCTGGGAGAATTGCGGCGCCTGCCGCGCCCGGGACTGCAGCGGCGTTGCGGACGCGAACTGCTCGACGTGCTCGACGCCGCTTATGGCCTGTGCCCCGAACTGTTCGAATGGGTGGCGCCGCCCGAAAGTTTCCGGGCCCGGCTGGAACTGTTCGACCGCATCGAGCAGGCCGATCTGCTGCTGGCCGGCGCCCACCACCTGGTGCTGCAGCTGGTCGGTTGGCTGTGCGCACGCCAGCTCGCGGTCGAGCGCATCACGCTGCTGATGGAACACGAGCGGGGAAGGGTGGCGATGCCGCCGACCGCCCTGGAAATCGCCCTGGCCGAACCTACCTGGCGCGACGAGCACCTGGTGCGCCTGCTCAAGGAACGCCTGGCGCGGCAGGAGCTGCCGGCGCCCGTGATCGGGCTCGGCCTGGAAGCGGGTCAGGTGAAGGCGATGGCGCCGCCCACCGAATCGCTGTTTCCCGAACCGGGCGGCACCGAAGAAGACCGGATGCGCATGCTCGAGCTGCTGGTGGCGCGGCTGGGCGCGGACAACGTCTTGCAGGCACTGCCGCAGGCCGATTACCGGCCCGAGGTTGCCAATGAGTGGGTGCCGGTGCAGGAAAAGGCCGAGCGTGCAGCGGCGGGCGCGGCGCGCCTGCCGCCGGACGTCGCCAGCCTGCCGCGCCCGAGCTGGCTGCTGGCCAAGCCGATCGCACTGCTCATGCGCAACCACCGGCCTTTCTATGGCTCGCCGCTGAAGGTGGCCACGACGCCCGAACGCATCGAGGCCGGCTGGTGGAGCGATACCCAGACCCGCGACTATTTCATTGCGGAAGGGCAGGACCATACGCTGTACTGGATCTACCGCGAGCGCATCGTCGGCTCCGGCGAGGATGCCGAACCGCGCTGGTATCTGCACGGGTTGTTCGGCTAGCGCGGCCCATCCCTACCCATCCTGGCGCTCATCGGGCACTAAGCTGGCGCTAACCGGGCGCTTCAATCCGCGCGCTTGGGCGATACTAACGTTGTGCCGACAGGCCGCGTGCATGGTGCACCGCGCCTGTGTTGGCGAGCGACAATCGGATGGAGGGAAGGCTGAGTGTTCGGCTTGATGAGCAGCTGGTGTAGCGAGACGGGGCGTCCGGGATTCCCGCCCGGAGCTGCACGGCCCTATGGGCAGGACGCCGAAGCGCAGGTAGGCGCCATCCGCAAGGTGCTGGTGGTCGACGACGAGGCCGACGTCGCGGACCTGGCCGAGATGCTGCTGGCGGCACACGGCATGGATACCGTGGTCGCCTATTCGGGCGCCCAGGCCCTCGACATGCTGGCCGCCCATCCCGACATCGACGCCGTCGTGAGCGACGTCATGATGCCCGGCATGAACGGCCTGGAACTGGCTGAGCGTATCTCCGGCAACTATCCCAAGGTCAAGATCATCCTCGCCTCCGGCTACATGGCGCCGTCCATGTTCGACGGCCGGCCGCTCAAGCAGCTGTTCATTGCCAAGCCCTACAAGATCGACAATCTTCTCCAGCTGCTGCGTACCTGATCACCCCGCCAGCACCACGCGCGTCAGGTGCAGCTGCGTGCGCACCACATAGCCCAGCGATTCGTACAGCGCGATCGCTCCCTTGTTGCTCGGATACACATGTAGGAAAGCCTGGTCGCCCTGCGCGGCGATGCGGCGCGTCCGCTCGGCCAGCAGGTGGCGCGCATACGCCTTGCCGCGGTGCGCGGGATGCACGCACACGGCGCTCACCTCGACCGCCCCCTGTGGGCGCATTCGCTCTCCCGTCATCGCCGCCAGCCGGCCATCTTCCCGGATGCCGAGGAATTCGCCCAGCTCGTGGGTACGCTGCGCGAAGGGGCCCGGATTGGTCAGCTCGGCCAGCGCGCGCATGTCAAGCGCATCGGCCTCGCCCAGCAGCAGGAAGGGCAGCGTAGCGGCTTCAGGCGCGCGTGTCGCCACCATCTGCAGTACCGGGTCGAGCGGCGTTACCGTGAAGCCCGCCATCTGCGGCGGCGCGCAGGGCGTCACCAGCATGGCCGCTTCGCCCGGCGACAGCAATGCCGCCAGTGCGTCCCAGGCTTCCCGGCTATCGTCGGCCACGGCCGCGAATGGCCCAATCTCGCGCGGGTAGCGTCTGGCCAGCGCACCGCCGAGGGCGAAGTGGCGGTGGCCGCCGTCGAGGGCCGACCAGACCGGCCGGTCGAGTGTGGCATGCAGGGCAGGGGAGACGGGCATGGGCGCTGGGTTCGAGGTTGTCGACAAAGCGATGATACTGCCGCCGCATGCTATCGTCACGGCTCTACCAAGCGATGAGGAAACGATGGAAGCGAAGACCGACTACAGCGAACTGCTGTTCGCCTACCACGTGCGCGAACTGGCGATGAAGCGCCCGGGGCACGAAAGCCTGGTGCACGAGACGCCGGAAGGCTTGAGCGCCGAGGCCGCCACCCAGTACATGTTCGAGCGCTTCGAGCCCACCGTCATCGGCGTGGTGCGCGAGCTCCAGAACGTGGCCGCCATGATCCAGAAGGCGGGGCCGGGCGCGCCCGCCTGAGCGTGCTTATTCGCTGACCTTGCCGCGCAGCGCCTTGACGCGTCCGCTGCGCGTCTTGCCATCCAGCCGGCGCAGCTGCGAGCCGCGCGTTGGCCGGGTGGCGCGGCGCACGACCGGCACGGCGCAAGCGCGGTCGACCAGGGCCTGCAGGCGCTGCAGCGCATCGAGCTTGTTCTGCTCGAGGCTGCGCGAGCCCTGGGCCTTGAGGACAATCACCCCTTCCTGCGTGATGCGGGCGTCGCGCAGCGCCAGCAAGCGCTCCTTGACCGCCGCCGGCAGCGAGGAGGCGGCCACGTCGAAGCGCGCGTGCACCGCACACGACACCTTGTTCACGTTCTGCCCGCCCGGCCCCTGGGCCCGGATCGCGCTGAACTCGACTTCCGCCGGATCGATCTCCACCATTGCCTTTCCTTTTATCCCGCGCATTGTAAGGCAAGCCGCCTGTTTTCTATCTTCACCGCACGACATATCCTCGCGTGCGACCCCGTCTTCGCCCGCTGCGCTATGATGTATTTACGATACGAGTTCATAGCGAGCCGCGTGCACGCATGCGTGGCCACCCAGGAGGACCTTTGAACCTCTCGCCCTTGCCCCTTGCCGTGTTCGTCGTCGATGCCGCCGGCACCGTCACGAGCTGGAACAAGGCGTGCGAAAAGCTGGCCGGCTACGGCGCGGCCGACATCCAGGGCATGACGCTGGAGCGGATCGTCGAGTTCGATGAGCCTTCGGGCGCTGCGTCCGGGGTCAAACCGCGCCTGGCCGCGCGCGCCGATGCCGAGAACGAGGGCGTCCTGAAGACCGCCGATGGCCGCCGCCTGCCGGTGCGCATCACGGTCGCGCCCCAGTCCTTCGACCTCGAGGCGCCCGGCAGCTTCAGCGTCATCCTGATCCCGCGCACCAGCAAGATCCCGCCGCGCTACGCACTGATCCAGGACTTGCCGGTGGCCGACATCATCGAGTCGCTGCCCTGCGTGTTCTACGTGATCGACCAGAGCGGCCACCTGCTGCTGTGGAACCGCCCGCTGGAAGAAGCGCTCCAGATGGAGCCCGAAGAATTGCCGACTTCCAACGTCAAGTTCTTCTTCGACGAGAAGGACCGGCCTCTCATCGTCGACAAGATCCTCAGCGCCTTCGAGGACGGCTGCTCCAACCACGAGGCGGAGCTGGTGGGCAAGCACGGCAAGCGCACCTCCTTCCTGTTCCAGTGCGCCCGCAGCAGCCTGGGCAACGTGCCGGTCGTCTTCGGCACCGGCCTGGACATCACCGCGCGGCGCCAGGCCGAGCACGGCCTGCGGGTGCGGGAGCGCGCCATCTACTCGAGCCTGAACGCCATCCTCATCACCCGTTGCGAAGAGAACGAGCACCGCATCGAGTACGTCAACCCGGCCTTCGAGCGCATCACCGGCTATACCCTGGCCGAGATCCGCGGCCGCGACCCGCGCTTCATGCGCATCGAGGGCTGCGACGAGGACGAGCGGCGCCGCATCCGGGAGGCGCTGCGGCGCAAGGAAGGTGTGCGCGCCGTGCTGCGCAACGCGCGCAAGAACGGCGAAGTGTTCTGGAACGACCTGCGCATCGATCCGGTGTCCAACCTCGACGGCGAGATCACCCATTTCGTCGGGGTCATCAACGACATCACCGAGGCCCGCCACTACGAGCGCCGGCTGCACCACCTGGCCCACCACGACCCGCTCACGGGCCTGGCCAACCGCACCCTGCTGCAGGAACGCCTGCGCCACGCGATCGAATGCGCGGCGCGCGACGACTTCCTGGTCGCGCTGGCCTTCCTCGACCTCGACAACTTCAAGCACATCAACGACAACTTCGGCCACGAGGCGGGCGATGCGGTGCTGCGCGAAGTGGCCCAGCGCCTGCGCGTCAACATGCGCGAAGACGACACCATCGCGCGCATGGGCGGCGATGAATTCGTCCTCATCATCTGCGACCCGGCCAGCCGGGAACAGGTGGCCGAACTGATCGAGCGCATCCGCATCAGTGTGACGGCGCCGGTGCGGGTGGACGGGCAGGAGATCGTGCCCGGCACCAGCATCGGCGTCAGCATCTTTCCGGACGATGGCGACAGCTTGGAAAAGATCATGCGCGCCGCCGACGCCGCCATGTACCACGCCAAGACCATCGGCAAGAACAACTTCCAGTTCTATTCGGCGGAACTGAACCAGGTGGTGCACGAGCACCTGCTGCTGGAAGCGAACCTGAGCCGCGCGATCCGCGACAACGAGCTGATGCTGGATTACCAGCCCAAGGTCGACCTGCGCAGCGGAAAGGTGGTGGGCGCCGAGGCCCTGGTGCGCTGGCGCCATCCGGTGGAGGGGGTGATTCCCCCCGACCGCTTCATCCCGGTGGCCGAGGAGACCGGGCTCATCGTCCCCTTGGGTGAATGGGTGATCGACGAGGCTTGCGGGGCGCTCAAGGCGATGGCGGCGCTCGGCATCGACGACTTCGTCATCGCGGTCAACCTGTCGGCGCGCCAGCTGCGCCAGCGCCAGTTCGCCGAACGGCTCGGCGAGCGCCTGCGCCGCCACGGCGTCAACCCGCGCAACCTGGAACTCGAAGTGACCGAAAGCCAGCTGATGGACCACCCGGAGGAGGCGCTGGACGCGCTGGCCCAGCTCAAGGCGCTGGGAGTGCGCCTGTCGATCGACGACTTCGGCACCGGCTATTCGAGCCTGAGCCACCTGCAGAAATTCCCGGTCGATTACATCAAGATCGACCGCTCCTTCCTCGGTGGCGTCGGCCACAACGGCGAACTGGTGATCACGCGCGCCATCATCGCGCTCGGCCACAACCTCAAGCTCAAGGTGGTGGCAGAAGGCGTCGAGACGCGCGAGCAGATCGCCTTCCTGCGCCAGCACGACTGCGACCAGATGCAGGGTTATTACTTCAGCCCCGCGCTGTCGCGCGAGACCCTGCAGGACATGGTCACCAACGACGCGCGCCTGCCCGACTAAGCCTGTTGCATCTCTCCCCAAGGGGAGGGCGGCCCAGGTCCCTGTTGACAAACGCACATGCTACACTCGCCGGCTGTTTGCCAGCTTCCGGTCCCGACGTGTCACGTTTCCCGTATCGCCTTCCCGGCCTTTTCCTGTCCGCCATGCTCGCCGCCGACGCCGGCGCTGTCGAAGAGCGCCAGCCCCTGCGCGCCGCGCGCAGCGCCGGCCTGCCTGCGCCCACCATCGACGGCCTGCTCGACGAGCCGGCCTGGCAGGGCGCCCCGGTCTACGACGACTTCCACAAGCACGCCCCTCGCGACGGCAAGGCGGCGCCGGGCGGCCTGCGCACCACGGTGCGGTTGCTGGTCGAAGAGCATGCGCTGGTGTTCGGCATCCGCGCGTGGGATGCAGACCCGCAGCAAATGCGCGGGGCGCTGGCGCGGCGCGACAAGGTGGACATGGACCAGGACTTCATCGGCATCTGGATCGATCCCGTGGGCCATGGGCGCGCGGCCCAGTTCGTGCGCGTGAACCTGGCCGGCGTGGTCAGCGACGGCCTGCACAGGGCAAGCGACAACGAATCCGACCTCGGCCCCGACTTCCCGGTCGAAGCGAGGGTAGAGCGACTGCCGGACGGCTACAGCATGGAAGTGCGCTGGCCGCTGTCGAACCTGCGCTTTCCCTACCGCGGCGGCAAGGACTGGCGCCTGCTGGTCGAGCGCAGCGTCCCGCATGCCGACGGCACGCTCCTGGTGAGCGCGCCCTTGCGCCTGGACGCCCTGAGCCACCTGTCCTTCCTGCGCGAAGTGGAGGGCATGGGCGAGACCGTGGCCGCGGTGCGCGACCGCCGCTTCATCGAGCTGCGGCCCGAGCTCACGCTGCGCGCCGAGCGTGGCCGCAGCGAGGGTGCGCCGCACCGCGGCCACCAGGCCGACCTGGGCCTGGAAATCAACGCCCGCCCGCGCGCCGACTGGGTGTTCAACGCCACCATCAACCCGGACTACTCGCAGGTCGAGCTCGACCAGCCGGTATCCCAGGGCGCCGGCAACATCGCCCTCAGCCTGCCGGAAAAGCGCGGCTTCTTCCTCGAGAGCGCCGACGTGCTCGGCCTGCCGCTGCCGGCCTTTTATTCGCGCACGGTGGGCAATCCGGCCTGGGGCCTGCGCGCCACCTGGCGCGCCGCCGACGCCGACGCCACCGCAATGAGCCTGCGCGACGCCGAGGGCGGCCTGGTGCTGCGCGGCCGCCCCTACGAGACCGTCGAATTTATCCAGCCGCGTCCGACCCGGGCCAGCCTGTGGCGCTCGCGCTGGCACGGCGACGGCCTGCTGCTGGGCGCCTTCGCCTCGCAGCGCGAAGTGGAGGGCCTGGGATCCAACGACGTGCTTGGCGTGGACGCGCAGTGGCGCAGCGCGGCGCTCGATGGCGGCGCGCAGCGCCAGGCCAGCCTCACCGCCATGCATGCGCGCACCACCTCCGGCTTCGACGGGGAAGGGCGCCCGCTGAAGAGCAGCCGCGAGTCGGGCAGCTACCTGCACGGCAAGTACATCCACAGTTCCGACGACTGGTGGAACGAGTTCGTGCTGGAAGCGATCGCGCCCGGTTTTGTGAATGACAACGGCTTCGTGCCGCAGGCCGGCATCGTCAAGGCCGAAGCGGAGCTCAGCCGCAAACGCGGCCAGCAGTCGTTCGCGGGGATCGAACTCTACGAGTTCGAAACCCTGCTGCAGCTGGCCGAGGTGCGCACCCTGCATGAGCGTGCGTCCGGGCAGCCAGGCGGCGAAGTGGTCGAGCGCCACCTGCGTCCGGGCCTGTGGATGATGGGGCCGCGCCAGACCGAGTTCTGGACCTTGCTCGGCTTCGACCGCCAGCGCGCCCGTCCACACGGCCGGCTGCACGACACGCGTGCGCTGCACTTCGGCTTCGCCAGCACGCCGCTGCCCTGGGTGTCGAAGATCGCAGGCGAGGTGGCGCTGGGACGCCAGCTCGACGCCGACGCCGACCGCGTGGGGCCCGGCGGCAACGTGACGCTGGACGTCGGCCTGCGCTTCCCCTTGCTGCGCGGCTGGTCGCTGGAACTCGACCACCACGTGAACCGCGCCTGGGTCCAGGGCACGCTGGGCCATCCGGCCTTTGCCGACAATGCCTGGCGCTGGCTCGCCCACCTGCACTTCAGCCCGCGCGCTTCGCTGCGCCTGCTGGCGCAGAACACCTGGGCCGCGCGGCGCGACGATGGTGTCACTCAGCTGGAGGTGTGGAACGAGCGCCAGGTACACCGCTCGCTGCTCTACCGCTACCAGTGGCGCCACGGCCGCACCGCGTCGGCCGGCTACGTGGACGAGAAGATGCCCCTGGTGGGTACGCGCAGCAAATCGTTGACGCTCAAGCTGCAGTGGGAGATCTGAGCGTCAGCCGAATGATCTCGCCCGGCTGCCACAGGCGCATGCGCGGCCCCCAGCTGCCGGCGCCGCGCGTCACGTACAAGAGCATGCCGCCGACGTCGTAGGCGCCGGCATACTTGGCGAAGCGCTGCTGGACCGCGTAGCTGAAGGGCCAGATCTGGCCGCCGTGCGTGTGCCCCGACAGCATCAGGTCGACGCCGCGCGCCCTCGCTTCTTCGATGATTGCGGCGGCCGGGATGTGGGCCATCAGGATGGTGGCGGTGTTGGTCGCAGCCGGAAGGGTGCGCACCAGGCCCGAGCTGATATCGCGGTCATTGCGCATACGGCTTCCGATGTCCTCGATTCCGGCCAGCACGAGGCCGGGCATCAGCTCCACCTGTTCGTCGCGCAGCCAGCGCACGCCGCCTTGTTCGAACTCCCGCACCGTGGTCTCGGCGTCGCCGTAGAACTCGTGGTTGCCCGTCACCGCCCACACGCCCCAGGGCGCGCGCAGGCGGCGCAGGGTAGGGGCAAGCTGGGGTTCACCGACGGGATTGTCCTCGACCTGGTCGCCCAGCATCAGCACCGCGGCAGGCGTCAAGGCATTGATCTGTTCCACGCGCGCCGCCAGCCATTCCGAGCGGCGCTGGGCGCCGAGGTGGATGTCGCTCACCGCCACGATCACGGTGCCGTCCAGCGCCTTGGGCAGGTCTTTCATTACCACTTCCTGATCGACGATGCTTGGTGCGCGCATGCCCTGGAACAGGGCGAAGGCGGCCAACAGCAGGCCGGCGCTCGCTCCGAGCGCACGCAGCTTCTGCGTGTGTGCGCGCCACCAGAAACCAAACCCGCTCGCGAGGTCCGCCACCAGCATGCAGAGCGACATCACGAAAGTGATCCCGAGCCAGGTCAGTGCGAACTGGCCGGGCCACCAGCGCCAGTCCAGCGCCTCGTCACCGACGCGCACGCCCACGAAATACAGCAGCCAGATGAGAAAAGCGCCGATCCACCAGGCACGCCGCGGGATGCGCGTGCGCACCGCATCGAGCGAATACAGGCGCGCGGCGACGTACAGATGGAACAGGGTACCGACGATATTCAGGACGATCGAAAACATGGAGGCAACGGACGTGGCTTGGGGCCATCACCTTAGCGCATATTCGGCGGCCTTGCGCGCATGTAGTGCGGTGGTGTCGAACACCGGCACCGGACTGTCGCCGGGACCGACCAGCAGCGCGATCTCGGTGCAGCCCAGGATGACCGCTTCGGCGCCGGCGTCCACCAGTTCGCGGATCACCGCCCGGTAAGCTTCGCGCGAAGCGTCCAGCACCTTGCCCTGGCAAAGCTCCTCGTAGATCACGCGGTGCACCAGCACGCGCGAGGCCTCATTCGGCACCAGGACCTCCAGCCCATGCTGCTGCTCCAGGCGCGCGCGGTAGAAGTCCTGTTCCATGGTGAAGCGCGTGCCGAGCAGGCCTATTCTCCGCTGGCCGCCGGCGCGGATCGCTTCCGCGGTAGGGTCGGCGATGTGGAAGAGGGGAATGCCGGCGGCCGCTTCGATCGCGGGCGCCACCTTGTGCATGGTGTTGGTGCACAGGACGATGAAGTCGGCGCCCGCCCGTTCCAGGCTGCGTGCGCAGTCGGCCAGGAGAAGCCCGGCCGCGTCCCAGTCGCCCGAGCGCTGGAGGCGCTCGACCTCGTCGAAGTCGACGCTCACCAGCACCAGCCTGGCCGAATGCAGGCCGCCGCGCAGCTCGCGCACGGTCTCGTTGATGCTGCGGTAGTAGGGGACGGTGGACTCCCAGCTCATGCCGCCGATCAGGCCAATGGTCTTCACGTTTTGCTCCCCTCCAGGCTATCCAGCGGCCGAGTGTAGCACGCGAGGCAATGTTTCAATCGTCAAACGTGATGCAAATAATATTTGCAAAATCGCTTAAAAATCCATATTTCGTATGCCTTGAAACAGCCTTGGCATGGCACTAGATTGGACTCACCGGATGCTCACGATGAGGTCCGGCAACTTATCGCTTAACCTAAAAAGGATATTTATCATGCGTACTTTTGACCTGACTCCCCTGTACCGTTCCGCCATCGGTTTCGATCGCCTGGCCAACCTGCTCGAGCAGCGTGGCGAGCCGAGCTACCCGCCGTACAACATCGAACTGGTGAGCGAAGACCAATACCGCATCGTGATGGCCCTGGCCGGCTTCACCCGCGACGAAGTGGAAATCGTGACCGAGCGCGACACCCTGCACGTCACCGGCCGCAAGCAGAAGGACGAGACCCAGCGCACCTTCCTGCATCGCGGTATCGCGGCGCGCGACTTCGAACAGCGCTTCCAGCTGGCGAACCACGTGAAGGTCACCACCGCATCCTTCGACAACGGCATGCTGACCATCGAACTGGTGCGCGAAGTGCCCGAAGCCTTCAAGCCGCGCAAGATCGCGATCGGTGACGCCAACGGCAACACCGGCAATGTCCAGGCGCTGGAACAGCGCGAGGCGGCGTAAGTCTCACAAGGGACCGAACGCCCGCCGTACAGAGTAACAGCTTGAAAGAGGGCGTCCCGCGGGGCGCCCTTTTTGACGATGGGGACGCGGTTTTTACCCACTGCGGTTAAGAGTAGCCTAAGCGTGAAAGTTGCCAGCTTAAGCATGGTCTAAGCCAGCTTTGGGACACTACATCCATCGATAGACACCATCATCGGTCAACCATTTTCCATCAGGAGCACATACATGCGTAACGAAGGTGCCGTCACTGCCATCACTGCCAAAGGACTGACGCTGGCCCTGTGTGCCGCGGGCGTCATTGGCGGAGCGGTCGGTGCGCTTGCAGTCAACCACAACAACGTTGCAGCCGAACCTGCGCCCGCCGCTGTCGCTGCACCCGCCCCTGTTGCCGCAGTGGCTCCGGCGCCTGCCGCCGCGCCCGCGACGACCGTGACCCTGCCGGACTTCACCCGCATCGCCTCGCAGAACGGCAAGGCCGTGGTGAACATCCGCGTGGTCGGCGGCATCAAGACCGCGAACCGGGGCAACGTACCGGAACTCGATCCGCGCCACCCGTTCTATGAATTCTTCCGACAGTTCCAGGACCCGCGCAGCAGCGGTCGTGGAGCACCCGTTTTCGGCGCCGGATCGGGCTTCATCGTAAGCCCGGACGGCGTCATCCTGACCAACGCCCACGTCGTGCAGGGCGCCGACGAAGTCACCGTCAAGCTGCAGGACCGCCGCGAATTCCGCGCCAAGGTCGTGGGCTCCGACCCGCGCACCGACGTGGCCGTGCTGAAGATCGATGCCAAGAACCTGCCGGTGGCGCCGCTCGGCAAATCGAGCAAGGTCGCCGCGGGCGAATGGGTACTGGCCATCGGTTCGCCATATGGCCTGGAGAGCACCGTCACCGCCGGCGTGGTAAGCGCCACCGGCCGCAACCTGCAGGACAACCAGGTGCCCTTCATCCAGACCGACGTCGCGGTCAACCCGGGCAATTCCGGCGGCCCGCTGTTCAACACGCGCGGCGAAGTGGTGGGCATCAACTCGCAGATTTACAGCCAGACCGGCGGCTACCAGGGCCTGTCCTTCTCGATCCCGATCGACGTCGCGGTCAAGATCAAGGACCAGATCATGACGACCGGTAAGGTGCAGCATGCCAAGCTGGGCGTGGGAGTGCAGGAAGTCGGCCAGGAATTCGCCGATTCCTTCCGCCTCGATTCGCCGGGCGGTGCCCTGATCCAGAGCGTCGAGCGTGGCGGTCCGGCCGACCGCGCCGGCCTGAAGCCGGGCGATATCGTCCGCAGCATCAACGGCCAGCCCATCCTGGCCTCGATCGACCTGTCGAGCAACGTCTCGATGTCCAAGCCGGGTGAGCGCGTGGCGCTCGACGTCTGGCGCGACGGCAAGCTGGTGCGCATCGATGCGACCCTGGGCGACGCCAACGAGAAAGCCAAGCGCAGCGCGCCGGAAGAACTGGCGGCGAACGATGACGGCAATGGCGCCAAGCTGGGCCTGGCCCTGCGTCCGCTGGAGCCGATCGAACGACGCCAGAGCGGCATCGCCTCGGGCCTGGTGATCGAGGATGCGCAAGGCGCTGCCGCGATTGCCGGCGTCGAGCCGGGAGACGTTCTGGTAGCAGTCAACGGGCGGGCGGTCAACTCGCTCGCCCAGGTCCGCGACGTGGTGGCGAAAGCCAACAAGTCGGTGGCCTTGCTGATCCAGCGCGGGAATGACAGAATCTTCATTCCGGTGCGGATTGGTTAAGGGAAGCGTAGCGTCCTCGGCCCGCACGGTTTCAAGAACGGGGAATTCATGCGGCTATTGCTGGTAGAAGACGATACGATGATCGGCGAAGTAGTGCTCGACCTGTTACGGGCCGAGCACTACGCCGTCGACTGGGTCAAGGACGGCGAGATGGCCGACACGGCCCTGCTGCAGAACCAGAACTATGACCTGGTGCTGCTCGACCTGGGGCTGCCGCGCAAGGACGGCCTCGAAGTGCTGCGCTCGATGCGCACGCGCAAGGACCGTACCCCGGTGCTGGTCGCCACCGCACGCGACTCGGTGGCCCAGCGCATTGCCGGACTGGACGCCGGCGCCGACGATTACGTCCTCAAACCCTACGACCTCGACGAACTGCTGGCGCGCATCCGCGCGCTGCTGCGGCGCGCCGCCGGACGCGGCGAACCGGTCTTCGAATACAAGAACATCTCGGTCAACCCGGCCACCCGCGAAGTGCTGGTGGACGGCGCCAACGTCGCGCTGTCGGCGCGCGAATGGGCCGTGCTGGAAGCCCTGGTGGCGCGCCCGGGCGCGGTGCTGTCGCGCGCCCAGCTGGAAGAAAAGCTGTACAGCTGGCGCGACGAAGTCTCCAGCAATGCGGTCGAAGTCTATATCCACGGCCTGCGCAAGAAGCTGGGCAGTGACCTGATCCAGAACGTGCGCGGCGTCGGCTACATGGTCCCCAAGGCATGAAGTTCATCAGGCCCAGGGTCACGCACTCGCTGCGTGGGCGCCTGCTGTGGTACCTGCTGGCGGCGATCACCCTCGCCGCGCTGGCGCAGGCTTCGATCGCCTACCGCACGGCCTTGCACGACGCCGACCAGATCTTCGACTACCACATGCAGCAGATGGCGCTGTCGCTGCGCTCGGGCACGCCGCTGTCGAACACCGAGGCGCAGCAGCGCCTGGAAGCCCAGGCCGAAGGCGGGACCAACAACGACGACATGGTGGTGCAGATGTGGTCGCCCGACGGCGTGCAGGTCTTCCATAGCGTCTCGCGCGCCAAGCTGCCGCAGCGCGCGGTGCTGGGCTTCTCCAACGTCAAGGCCAACGGTACGGTCTACCGCGTGTTCTCGATCCAGACCGCGAACCAGACGGTGCAGGTGGCCCAGGATCTCGCCGTGCGCCGCAACATGGCCGGCAACCTGGCGCTGCGCACGCTGGGCCCGATCGCCGTGATGATGCCGATCCTGATGCTGGTCGTGTGGTGGGTGGTGAGCGGCTCGCTCGACCCGGTGGCGCGGGTGCGCTCGCAGGTGGCGTCGCGCCAGGCGGACGATTTGTCGCCGGTGTCGGAAGCCGGCCTGCCTGACGAGGTGCGCCCGCTGGTGCAGGAACTGAACCTGCTGTTCGGGCGCGTGAAGACCGCTTTCGACGCCCAGCAGACTTTTGTCGCCGACGCCGCGCACGAATTGCGCACGCCGCTGGCCGCGCTGCGGCTGCAGGCGCAGAGCCTGGAGCGCGCCGAATCGCTGGACGCACGCAAGCTCGCGGTGTCGCGCCTGACCGCCGGCATCGACCGCGCCACCCGCCTGGTCGAGCAGCTCCTGGTGCTGGCACGCCAGGAAGCGGCCGCCACCAGCACGGCGGCCCGCCCGGTCGACCTGGCCGAGCTGGCGCGCCGCACGGTGGCCGACTTGGCCGGGGTGGCCGCGGCCAAGGGCGTCGACGTGGGCGTCCAGCACGCCGATCCGGCAGTCGTCGAAGGGCAGCCGGACGCGCTGCACATCCTGCTGCGCAACCTGGTCGACAACGCCATCAAGTACACGCCGGCTGGCGGCACCGCCGACATCTCGGTGCGCAGCGACGCGGGGCAGGTGGTGGTCACGGTCGAGGACAGCGGTCCCGGCATCCCGCCTGAGGAACGCGAGCGCGTGTTCGATCGCTTCTACCGGGTTGCCGGCAGCGAAGCGGCGGGCAGTGGGCTGGGCCTGGCCATCATCAAGGCCATCGCCGAGCGCCATGGCGCTGCCTTGACGCTCGGCCAGTCCGAACGCTTGGGCGGCCTGTCCGCCACGGTCAGCTTCAAGTCCTAGCGCCGCCCTGGCAGCCCAGCTTGCGGTAGCGTTCGCGCAGGATGAGCAGGTCCTGCTGCACCGATTCCATCACGGCGGCGCGCGTGCGCCGGTCCGCCTGTTCCGATTCCAGGATGGCCGCACGCAGGCGGCGGCATTCGTGCTTGTGCTGCAGGCCGGCGCGCGGTCGCACTGCGGCAGCATCCAGGCTTGAAGAAGATGGCTGGGCGTGCGCCGGCAAGCAAGAGAGCAGGGCGCCGGTCGTGAGAACCGCGGCGCGCGAGGCGATGGTGAGAATGGTGGTCTCCGTGATGCTGGAGGATGCTCGGCCTCGCCGGCTCCTCTCGTATTTATGTGAGTCCGGGAGGATACAAGAGTTTCCGTATTGAATTCTCTCCAATTGTAACAGTATGAGCATGTCCGCTTCGGCAAGCAGAACGCGCAGGCGGTAGAATGGCCGTTTTGCTCAACGGGGCGCACCCCCGGCGGATATTGACGAGGAATCGATGAAGAAGCATGCAGTCCTGTTGGCGACGTGCGCATTGGCGGCTAGCGCCTCCGCGCAGGAAGTGGTGAGAATCGGCCATGCGGCCGCCGTGACCGGCCCGGTGGCCTACTTCGGCAAGGACACCGAGAACGGCGCGCGCATGGCGATCGAGGCGCTCAATGCCAAAGGCGCGGTCATCGCCGGCAAGAAGGTCCGCTTCGAACTGGTGGCCGAGGACGACGGCGGCGATCCGAAGCAGGCCACCGCCGTGGCGCAGAAGCTGGTGGACCGCAAGATCAACGGCATGGTCGGCCATGAAACCTCGGGCACCACCATCCCGGCCTCGAAGATCTACCATACCGCCGGCATTCCGCAGATCTCGCCGTCTTCCACCTCGCCGGCCTACACCCAGCAGGGCTTCAACACGACCTTCCGTGTGGTGGCCAACGACGTGCAGCTGGGCCAGGCGCTGGGCCGCTATGCCATCGGCAGCATGGGGGCCAAGCGCGTCGCCGTGGTGGACGACCGCACCGCCTACGGCCAGGGCCTGGTCACCGAGTTCTCGCGCAGCCTGCAGAAGCAGGGCGGAAAGGTGGTGGCCAAGGAGTTCACCAACGACAAGGCGACCGATTTTTCCGCCATCATCACCCGCATCCGCGCCACCAAGCCGGACCTGGTCTTCTTCGGCGGCATGAGCGCAACCGCGGGCCCGATGCTGCGCCAGATGAAGCAGCTCGGCATGAACGTACGCATGATGGGCGGCGACGGCATCTGCTCGGACGAGATCCACAAGCTCTCCGGCGGCACCATGGTCGACGGCCAGGTGGTGTGCGCGGAAGCGGGCGGTGTGCAGGGCGAGGCCAAGGCCGGCATGGACAAGTTCCGCGCCGACTACAAAAAGCGCTTCGGCATCGACGTGCAGATCAACGCACCCTACGCCTATGACGCAGTGATGACCATGGCCGAGGCAATGGTGAAAGCTGGCTCTTCGCAGCCGGCGAAGTATCTGCCGGTGCTGGCCAAGATCCAGTACAAGGGCGTCACCGGCCCAATCGCCTTCGATGCACGCGGCGACATCCGCGACGGCACCATCACGCTGTATTCGTTCAAGGGCGGCAAGCGCTCGGTCCTGAGCGTCACCAAATAAGGAGCGGCAGCATGACGAGCGAGGATCCCATCAAACCGGATGCTTTTGCAGCGCTGAAGGAGCGCTTCGGCCAGCAGTCGCGCAAGGCGCAGGCCTATTACACGGTGATGCACGAAGTGCGCGCCATCGTGGGCAATGACGATGCGGCGAGCGCCTGGATGAACGAAGCCCAGGGCGCGCTCGGCGGCAAGAGCGCCGCCGAGGCGGTGGGCGAGGGACGCGAGGACGAGGTCCTGGCCTTTGTCCGCTCGCTGAAGAAGTAAGCCTTCTTACAGGACGCCGAAGATCAGCAAGACGATCAGGGTCAGCACGACCGAGACCACGATGGAGCCGAGGCAGCCGAGTTTGTTCGAGAAGAATAGGAACATCAGTCCCCCGGTCCTTCGCCCGGCATGGTGTCGGCCATCAGCCTTAACTCTTCCGGCGTCAGCTCTTCCGGCTTCTTGTTGGCCAGGCCATCCAGCTCGGCGGCGGCGTCCTGCTGCGCCTTCTGCTGCCCCTGCTGAGGCGCGCCCTGCGCCTGCTCCTGCGATTTCTGTTCGTTGCTCATGATGTGCTCCCGGATGCCATGGTCCAAACGATGATGGAGCCAGTGTGGCACAGGGCGGTTTTGGGCGGCGTCCGGCTCGCTGCCGGGCCGCTCAGTGGTGCGGCGCGGACGGGTTGACGCGCCCGAGCGCGCGCTCGACGCTGCGCGCCAGTTCCGCCAGCTGGAAGGGCTTGCGCAGCAGGATGTCGTCGCCCAGCACCTCGTCGATCGCATGCATGTCCGCGTAGCCGGTGGCGATGATCATCGGTATCCCGGGGAAGACCTCGCGCGCGCGCAGCATCAGTTCGGCGCCGGTAATCCCGGGCATCAGGTAATCGGTGATGATCAGGTCGGGGCGTCCGTGCTGCAGTTCGCGCAGGGCCGCTTCGCCACTGGCGGCCTGGCTCACCGCGTGGCCAAAGGCTTCCAAGGACAGCACCATCGATTCGCGCACGAAATTGTCGTCCTCGACCACCAGGATGTGCACGCCCGGTCCTGCGTCGGGCGCCGCGACCGGCAGGGGCGCCACTTCCTGCTCGCTGCTGCCGTCCCAGGCGCGCAGCCAGATCTCGACCGTGGTGCCGACCGCGGGCTGGCTCAGGATGCGCGCCGCACCGCCCGATTGCTGAGCCATGCCATACACCTGGCTCAGGCCGAGGCCCGTGCCCTTGCCGACCGCCTTGGTGGTGAAGAAGGGCTCGAACACCTTGGCCACCAGCTCGGGTGGCATGCCCGGACCGTCGTCGGTCACGGCGATGCGCACGTAGTCGCCCGCCGGCAACAGGCCTTCCGGCGGCCGGGCATTCCCGGCCTGGAACAGCAGGTGGCCGCTGCCATCCATGGCGTCGCGCGCATTGATGGCCAGGTTCAGCAACGCCATCTCCATCTGGTTGGCGTCCGCGAACACGCGCGCGCAGTCTGGCGCAACCTCGAAGCGCAGGCCGATGCGCGAACCGAGCGAGGTCGCGACCAGTTCGCGCACGCCGTCGAACAAGGCATCCACCTCCGCCGGACGCAGGTCGAGGTTCTGGTTGCGGGCGAAGGCGAGCAGCTGGCTGGTCAGCTTGCCGCCGCGCTGGCAAGCGCGGCGCGCGATCTCGGCGCGCTGGCGCGCCACTTCGTCTTTCGACAGCAGCAGGATCAGGTCCATGCTGCCCTGGACCACGTTGAGCAGGTTGTTGAAGTCGTGCGCGATGCCGCCGGTCAGCCGGCCCACCGCTTCCATTTTCTGGAACTGCACCATCGCCTGCTGCACCCGCTCGCGCTCGATGACTTCGTTCATCAGGCGGTCGTTGGCCTGGGCCAGCGCGCGGGTGCGCTCTTCGATGCGCGATTCCAGGGTTTCGTTCAGCAGCAGCAAGGCCTGCTGACTCTGTTCCAGGCGCGCCGCGGTGCGCGCGCCGTCGGCCAGCAGGTCGCGCGCGTGGTATTGGCGGCGGCGCGCGCGCAGTGCGGAGCTGGCGGCGCTGCGCAAGGTCTGGGCATTGAACGGGCGTTCGAGCAGGATGATGTTGCCCAGTTCTTCCAGCCGTGCCCGGGCCGCGGCCGCCGCCGGGCCAAGCGCCTTGCCGAGCAGGAGCACGAAGGGAAAGTCCGACCACGGTTCCTGCTCCGCCAGCCAGGCGTACAGGGGAACGAGATCGGCGCCATGCAAGGCCTCTTCGGCCAGGATGGCCATGCCGGCCCCTTCGCCGACGGCGGCCGTCAGCATGCTGAAGTCGGAGATGACAGCGCAGGCAGCACCGTCCTGTGCCAGTACGGCGCACATGACCTCGGCGTCGCGTCCGCGCGGCGCGAGGATCAGGATACGTTCTTCGTGCCGGTCAGGCGCTGACATCGGGAGGAATGTCCGACATCATCGGCGTCGCACCACGGTAGCTGGGCAGGCCGGTCAGCACGCCATCGAAGCCTTCGAGCGGTGCGCCGACCTTGATGCCATCGGCGCCCAGTTGCAGCTCGTGGATGGTGAGCGCATGCTCCGCCGCGCGGCTCTTGATGACGGTAATGGCGCGGCGCAGGCGGCCGTTCGATTCGAAAAAGCGCAGCAGGACCGTACTGTCGCTCAGGTAGCTCAGGTCGACGTCGGATTTCACTTCGCCGATCATGCCGTGCTGCCCCAGCACCAGCATCGTGGTGACGCCCTGCTGGTTCAGGTAGGACAGCAGTTCGTGCATCTGCAGGATCAGGTACTGCTCGCCCGGCATCGCCTGCAGGTAGGCATTCAGGCTGTCGATGACGATGAAGCCGACCTTGCGGACTTCGACTGCATCGCGCAGCATCTGCGCGAATTCGCCCGGCGACAGCTCGGCCGGGTCGATGTGGTGGATGCGCAGCTGGCCGCTGTCCACGTATTTGCGCAGCTCCATGCCGAAGGCGTGGTTGCGCGCGAAGAAGGTGCCGAGACCTTCGTCGAACAGGTAGAACGAGGCCTGCTCCCCGCGCTCCATGGCGCTCAGCAGGCAACGGGTGGAGAGCGTGGTCTTGCCGATGCCGGAAGGGCCGACCATCAGGGTATTGGTGCCGCGCACCAGGCCGCCGCCGAGGAGGGCATCCAGGCCGTCGGACCCGGTCGGGTGCACCATGGGGACAAAGTCGCTCGCGTGTTCGGCCGCGACCAGGCGCGGGAACATGGTGATGCCGCCGGTGTCGAGGAGATAATCATGGTAGCCGCCGCGGAAGCGGATGCCGCGCATCTTGATGATGTTCACGCGGCGACGTTCCTTGCCGAATTCCTTGGCGATCTGTTCCAGGCTGATCACGCCATGCGCGATGCTATGCAGGTGCTGGTCGGACTGGCTGGTCTTGTCGTCGAGGAGCAGGACAGTGCAGGCGCGCGATGCGAAGAACTGCTTGAGGGCGAGGATCTGGCGCCGGTAGCGCAGGGGGTTCTGCGCCAGCAGGCGCATTTCCGACAGGCTGTCGAACACCACGCGCACCGGGCGTACGGCGTCGATCCGGTCCATCACGTTGCGGGTGGTTTCGCCGAGTTCGACCTCGGAAGGATGGAACACCGATTGCTGGGCGTCCGGATCGAGGTCGGTGTCGCCGGCCAGTTCATAAATCGACAGCACGCCGATGTCCCAGCCATGACTGGCCGCCACCGCCGCCAGTTCGTCGGCGGTTTCGGACAGGGTGATGTACAGGCCGCTTTCCTGCTTGGCCGCGCCGTCGAGCAGGAACTGGAGCCCGAGCGTGGTCTTGCCGGCGCCGGGCGAGCCCTCCACCAGGTAGATGCGCTGCGGCGTGAGGCCACCGCCGAGGATGTCGTCGAGACCGGCGATGCCGGTGGAGATACGGTCGGGTACGGCGGTGGTCATAGTGCGGCCTGCAGGTGCCGCATCATGCGGCGTGGGTGGGGAACGTCGCATGCTGCCGACGCGATTATGCGAGGCATTATATACGCAAGCAATTGTGTTGATTCCGCATTGTTACAAACGCAGATACAACTTTTAATAAAAAAGGGTCCCCGCAGGGACCCTTGCTGTCTGCGACCCCAGCCGCGGTCAGAAACGGTGCGACAGGCGCGCGAACCAGGCCGCGCCGTTCAGGCCGAACTGCACGCTCTCGTACTTGAAGCCGTTGTCGGTTTCGTTCGGATCCTGTTCGCTCGGCTTGACGTTGAAGATGTTGGTGCCGCCGACGGTGAACTTGGTTTTCGCGTCCATCGCCCAGGTGAAGGACAGGTCGGCCGAAGTCTTCGCCTTGTAGTACTGGTTCGGCACCGGCGGGCCCGAGAAGGTGCCCAGGGTCTGCGGGCCGAAGTGCACGACACGCAGCGCGGTCTCCCATTTGCCCAGGCTGTAGTCGAAGCCCAGCGTGGCCTTGCGGCGCGGCGCGCCTTCCTCGATGAACAGGCGCTCGCGCTCGGACAGCAGCACGTCCTCGAAGCCGCGCAGTGCGCTTGGCGCATGGACGCCGGTCACTTCGGTCTTGCTGAAGTTTAGGGCGAGGAAGGTATTCAGCTTGCCGGCGCCCAGGTCGCTGCGGTTCGACAGCGTCACGTCCAGGCCCTGGGTCTTGGTATCGACCGAGTTGACGAAGAACTGCGCCTGGCCCACGCCCAGCTGCTGCAGGGTGGTCCCCAGGGCAGGGTAGTTGTCGGCGTCGAAGCGGCCCGACAGCACGATGCGGTCGTCGATGTTGATGCGGTACAGGTCGGCCGTCAGCGAGGTCGCCTGGCTCGGCGACCAGGTCAGGCCCAGGGTGTAGCTCTTCGACTTTTCCTCGGTGAGCTTGGGGATGCCGGCGGCGTTGGCGACGCGGCCGCCGTTCGGCGCCAGCACCACGTCGAGCGGCTGGCCGCTGACGAAGTCGGTGAAGGTCGAGGAGAAGTACACCTGCTGCAGCGAAGGCGCACGGAAGCCCGTACTGGCCGAGCCGCGCAGCAGCACGCTCGGGCTGATCCGGAAACCCGCGGCAAGCTTGCCGGTGGTGGTCGAACCGAAGTCCGAATAGCGTTCGTGGCGCAGCGCGGCCTGCAGCTTGAGGTGCTCGGAGAGGTCGGTCTCGATGTCGAGGTAGGCCGCGCTCGAGTGGCGGTCGCTGTCGGTGACGTCGCCCGGCTGGAAGCCCGGGAAGCCCTGGCTGCCGGCATTGCCGCCTACGCCGACGCCGTCGGCGTCGATGTAGGAACCCGGTTCACCCGCCTCGATCTTGTAGTTCTCGCGGCGGTGCTCGAAGCCGAAGGCGACGTTGGTGCCATTGCCCAGGCCTTCGTAGAAGCGCGAGAAGTCCAGGTTGGTGGTGGCCTGGCGGAAGGAAAAGCCGCCGGCGTCGAAGATGCTGGCGCTGATGCCGCGCCCGCCGCGGCTCAGGTCGCGGTTCGCGATCGACGCGTTCAGCGTGTTCGCGATGTGGTACTTCATGCTGTTGTAGCCGAGGGTCTGCGACAGGTCGGTGTTCCATCCGGCCACGTCGAAGCGGTAGCCGACGGTGCCCCAGCGGTCGTCGATGTCGCCGTTGATGAAGGGGACGAAGCCGTTCGGGTACATCGCGGCCGAGTTGCGCGAGGGGATGTCCTCGGAGCCCACGCCTTCGCGCGCCCAGGCCGCCGACGAGGCATCGCGGTTCTGTACGCCCGCAGTGAAGTAGACCTTGCCCGGACCCGCCGGAATTTCGCCGTTCAGGTAGAGGGTGCTGTTCTGCGACTTGGTGTCGCCGATGATGCGCGGATTGCCTTCCTCGGCGCGGTTCGAGCGCCCACGGTCGTAGTACTCGCCGGTGATGCCCAGCACGCCGCCGCCGACGGCCACGCCGCAGTAGGCCGAGGCCAGGTAGTTGTCGCCGTCGCCTTCGGTGTACTGGCCGAAGCCTGCCACCATTTCGCAGCCCAGGCTTTTCTTCAGTTCGATGTTGATCACGCCAGCGATCGCGTCCGAGCCGTACTGCGCGGCGGCGCCGTCGCGCAGCACCTGCACGTTACGGATCGCCATGACCGGAATCGCGTTCATGTCGGTGCCGGTGTTGCCGCGGTTACGCGCGCCGAACAGGTTCACCAGTGCGGTGGTATGGCGGCGCTTGCCGTTCATCAGGACCAGGGTCTGGTCGGAACCGAGGCCGCGCAGGGCCGCGGAATCGACCAGGTCGGCGCCGTCGGCGCCGGTCTGGCGGGTCGAGTTGAACGAGGGTGACACGTTGGTCAGGACCTGGGCCAGATCGAACTGGCCGCCCTGTTCGGTAGCCTTGGCCATCGAGATGGTATCGACCGGCACCGGCGTCTCGATCGCGGACGAGTTGCCGACGCGGCGCGAGCCGACCACGTTGACGCTCTGGATGTTGCTGCCGTCGGCGTTGGCCGACGCTGAGGGAGTAGGGGCCGTCGGCGCCGTGCTCTGGGCGTGGGCGGCTGGGTTCAGAAGGCTGAGTGCGGCGCCGCCGTACAGGGCGAGCAGGACCGATTGGGGAAGGCGTTTGAGTGTGAGCACAAGTTTTCTCCGAGGGAAAGCTGGATACTAAACAATCCGACGGATGAGTACCAAGGAGCTGTAGCATTAACACAACGTTGTAAACATATAACCTAGGCCTATTTCGCACACGGTCGATTTTCTGTTGAATCCGAGCAACAACATTTCATATTTGATGAACTAAAAATTAATATTTTGTAGGAGTTGTCTTACTTTGCTCTAGTATGGATCAGGCCTGTGCATCCCTCTCTTTGGTGAGAACTTGTGCAAGACCCCATCACATAAGAGGAAGACAACGATGTTGAAGAACCTGAAAATCGGCGCCCGCCTCGCATTCGGCTTCGGCGCCATCGGCATGCTGACCTTGCTGCTGGCAGCGATTGTCCTGCTGCGCATGGGAGACACGGCGCAAACGGTGGCCGAAGAGAAGCACATCCGCACGACTCAGCTCGCGCAACTGGTCGAACTGCGTGAGGCGCTGGGACAGACCGGCCTGGCGGCCCGCAATGCCTACATCTACGAGCGCGACGAGGATGCGAGCAGGGAGCTCGACCTGCTGGACCAGCAACGCGCCATTTTCGTGGATCGCCTCCAGAAGCTGGAGCCGATCCTTGGCGAGCGCGCCGATTTCAAGAAGGCGAATGCCGGCCTGCAGGCCATGGCGCGCGAACTTGCGCGTCCGCGCCAGTACCGCAGTGCCAAGCAAATGGCCGAATTCGGCGCCTTCCTCGTCAACGAATGCAGCCCTTTGCGGCGTCAGATCGTGGCGGACCTCGACGTGGTCATCCGGAACATCGAATCGCAGATGAATGCGGCGAGCGACCGCGTCGACACCGTGCTGGCCAGCTCGAAGACCATCGTCGTCGCCATCGCCGCGATCGCACTGGCAATCGGCGCTTTCCTGGCCTACTGGGTCACGGTCGGCATCACCCGTCCACTGCGCGAGGCATCGCGGTTTGCCGAAGCCGTCGCGGTAGGCGACCTGACCGCCCGCATCGATGCTTCCTCACGCGACGAGATCGGCACACTGCTCCAGAGCCTGACGCGGATGAGCGCAGGCCTGGCCGGCATCGTCCATGGCGTGCGCCAGGGCACCGAATTCATCTCCACCAGCAGCCGCGAGATCGCGTCCGGCAACCAGGACCTGTCGGCCCGTACCGAAGCCCAGGCCAGTTCGCTGCAGCAAACCGCCAGCACGATGCATGTGCTGACCGACACGGTCGGCCGCAATGCCGCCGACGCGCGCGCAGCCAGCCAGCTGGCAGCCGAAGCCTCGCGCATCGCCGACCGCGGCGGCGCGATCGTGGGCGAAGTGGTCAAGACCATGGGCGACATCGGCCATGCATCGAGCCAGATCGTCGACATCATCTCGGTCATCGACGGCATCGCCTTCCAGACCAATATCCTGGCGCTGAACGCGGCCGTCGAGGCGGCCCGCGCGGGCGAGCAGGGACGCGGATTCGCGGTCGTGGCGGGCGAAGTGCGGCAGCTGGCACAGCGCTGCACGAATGCCGCAAGCGACGTGAAGGGACTGATCCATGCCTCGGTGTCGAAGATCGACGACGGCGCCGCCCTGGTCGACCAGTCCGGCAAGACCATGCGCGAACTCCTCGACAGTGTCCAGCGCGTGAACGTCCTGATCGAGCGGATCGCGGCCGCCAGCGATCAGCAAGCCGTGAGCGTACGCGAGATCAATGCCGCAGTGGGACAGGTGGATGACCTGACCCAGCAGAACGCCTCGCTGGTCGAGCAGGCTGCGGCGGCGGCCGAATCGATGCACGACCAGGCCCGGGACCTGGCGCGCCAGGTCGAGGTGTTCCGTATCGCCTGAGCGGGCGAAGCCTCTTACTGCCGGGCGCGCAGCAGCTCGGCGATCTGGTCCAGCTTCGCTTCGATCGCGCGCAGCGCGGCCAGCTGCGCGTCGCCCGCGCCTTCCTGCGGCCGGTGGCGCAGGGCTTCGCGCGCCTGCAGGATGCTGGCGCGGAAAGCCTGGGCATCGATGATGCCGGTCAGCTGCATGTCCGCGGCCTGGCCCGCGCTATGGCCGGCGGTCTCGAACTTCAGGGTGCTCAGGTCGAAGCGGCGCAGGATCGGCCCTTCGACGAAGGTCACGTCCTGGATGTTCTCGAGCGGGATGGTCTTTTCGGTGGTGACCAGGATGCCTTTCCGGTAGCGCAGGCTGCGCGCGTCGAGCTGGCATTCGAGCCGGTCGAAATAATGCTGGGCCCACCAGCGGCCGATCCCGAGGAACCAGACGATCGCCAGCGGGATGCCGACGATGGTCGACATCATGACAAAGCCGATCTTCACCACCAGGAAGGGCTTGATCAGGGGATTGAAGCGGGCGTGGATGGTGGCGGCGTCGTCCATGATGAGAATGTCAGAGGTGTCAGGCCAGCGCCTGGTCGCTGCCCGCCGCGACCGGCCCGGTTTTCTCCTGCTTCCTGCCGTTGAGCAGCACGCCGATGAAGGTGTGGCGCACCAGCAGCTGGTAGCTAAGCAGGCACACCACCGTCGTGGCCAGGATGTTCAGCGCCATTTTCGTGATTGCGCCGGCGGGCAGGGTGTAGAGCATGGCGCCGAAGCCGATCGTGCATAGCATGTGCACCAGGAACACCCAATAGGAGCTCTCGGAGACGTAGCGCAGCACGCGGTTCTGGTGCGGCACATAGCGCAGGAACAGGCCAATCAGGGCGAAACTCCACAGCCAGCTGGTGAGGTTGTAGACGTAGGCGATGCCGGCTTCCAGATGGGGGACGCTGCCCGGTCGCGTGGTGAAGATCTTGAAGCCCGCGAGCGCCACGACGAACACCGCGAAACCCAGCAGCAGATTGCGCCAGCAGGTCCGGGTCAGGTAGGGGAAGAGCCTGTCCTGGTGGCGCCAGGCCAGCAGGCCGCAGGTGAAGAACAGGCCGTGGTGCACGAGGTCGGGCAGCTGCGGGATGAAGGAGCCGTTCGCGGCCAGCATGCCGGCGCGGTAGAAGGAGCCGACGATCGCCAGCGGTACCGCGAGCAGCAGCGGCCCCCACCAGCTGCCGGCCAGTTTGACGAAGCCCGTGTCGACGCCGGCGCGCAGCGCAGCCGGCAGCCTGGCCCAGACCGGCGCCAACGCGGCGCTCAGGACGCAGAACCAGATCAGGTAGTACAGGAACCACATGTGCATGGTGTTGAAGGGCGAGGCGCCGGCGCCCTTGCGGGCCAGCAGCGAGACGTCGATGCCGACGGTGCCGCGCGCCATCAGGTGCACGTAGACCAGCATCAAGACCGTGGTGCAGACGATCAGCACCGGCCAGAAGACCACGAAGGGCAAGGCCAGGCGGCGCATGCGGTGCTTCAGCATGCCCTTGGGGCCGCGCCGCGCGATCAGCAGGGCCACGAAATAGCCGGCCAGGATGAAGAACACCGGCATGCGGAAGGCGTGGATGAAGACCAGGATCAGGTCGGCCACCGGCGTGGTCTGCGCGTCACGCCAGGGCAGGGGAGAAGGGCCGGTCGTGTGGTTGATGGCGACATGGAGCAGGATGCCGAGCCACATCATCACGGCGCGGAGGTTGTCGAATGCGTGAAGCCGGCTGGGCTGGTCCATTGCTTTCCCTGTGACGGTGACGTACCTGGTTGGACGTCCTCCGGCATTATATGTGGATGTATTGCAATATTTTCATGCAGGACCCGCATTTCATGCGGCGAGGGTGGGGCGGTAGCAGGCATCGTTGGCGGCGGCGCTGTTGCGTAGCTGGGGCGCCGGCGGCGCATACACCGACAGCGGCTGTTCGCCGGCGAGCAGGTTGACGAGCGTGGGCAAGTCCATGCCGTTGATCGCGGCCTCGAAGCGGCGCAGCAGCGCGCGGCACAGCTTTTCTTCCGGCGGCGCCTCCAGCGAGCGCGCGCGCAGCCGGCGGCGCGCCCGAGCCAGGTGCTGGCGCGCGTTCGCGCCGCTCGTTCCCAGGATCGCCGCGATGTCGGCATGGCTGCAATCGAAGGCTTCGTGCAGCACGAGGGCCAGGCGCTCGGCCGGCGACAAATACGCCAGCAGGCGGGCCAGCGCCTCGCCCAGGACGGCCTGGCGCAGCAGGCCTTCCTCGGGCAGCGCGGGCGGCGTCTCGGGCAGCAGTTCCATCGCGACGCGCGCCGCCGCCTCGTCGCGGGCGCGTCGGCGCAGGCGGTCGATCGACTGGTGCTGCACCACGGTCGTCAGCCAGGCGGCGGGCGTCGCCAGCGCGCTTTGCTCGGCGCCGTGCCACTTCAGGAAGCAATCCTGCACGATGTCCTCGGCCTCGGCGGCACTGCCGACGATGCGGCAGCTGATCGCCGTCAGGCGCGGGCGCAGCCGTTCGAAGTCGGCGCCGTCCGGGTCAAGGGTGGGTGGCATGGTGGTCTCCTGTCATGGTGGTCTCTCCACTTGACGCTCTAGCGCGCCAGGATGTGACAGGCGAGCGATATTTTTTTGGGGCCGTCACACGGCACCAGGGCCGGGCGTCATGCGGGTAGTTCCACTTTACCGCGAAAGGACAGCATGATGCCGAATTCCTCAATTTCTCCCATGGGACTGGGCCTGGTGCCCACCGTGATCGAACAGACCGGGCGCGGCGAACGCGCCTTCGACATTTATTCGCGCCTGCTCAAGGAGCGCGTGATCTTCCTGGTGGGCGAGGTGACCGAACAGTCGGCCAACCTGGTCGTGGCCCAGCTGCTGTTCCTGGAGTCAGACAATCCGGACAAGGACATTGCGCTCTACATCAACTCGCCCGGCGGCTCGGTATATGCGGGCATGGCGGTCTACGACACCATGCAGTTCATCCAGCCTGATGTGTCGACCCTGTGCACGGGTTTTGCCGCCAGCATGGGTTCCTTCCTGCTGGCGGCGGGCGCCATCGGCAAGCGCTACGCGCTGCCGAACGCCCGCATCATGATCCACCAGCCGCATGGCGGCTCGCAGGGCGTGGCGGCCGACATCGAAATCCAGGCGCGCGAGATCCTGTACCAGCGCCACCGCCTCAACAGCCTGCTGGCCGAGCGTACCGGACAGCCGCTCGAGCGCATCGAACGGGACTCGGACCGCGACAATTTCATGTCGGCCGGCCAGGCGGCGGAGTACGGCCTGATCGACCGGGTGCTGGAACGGCGCCCATGAAAAAACCGCGGCGCCGGTGCGGGACCGGGGCCGCGGTTTTGCGCGGATTGCGTGAAGCGCTTACGGCTTCTTCGGTGTCGATTCCGCCCTCGCAGAATCGTCCTTTGGCCAGGCCACGCCCAGCCAGGAAGCGTTCATCGACTGCTGCGCGCTGCTGGTCTTGTCGACCGACTTGATCTTGGCCTTGCCTTTCGGCTGCTGCCGCGGCGTGATCGGCATCTCGACCAGCTCGTCGCGGCGGAACAGGTGCAGCTTGAAAGGCGCGGCCTTGGAGAGCGACATTTTGTCGCCGATGTCCTTGCTTGAGACGCGCACGCCGTTCACCGCGACCAGGGTATCGCCCGCTACCACGCCGGCCTTCCATGCCGGGCCGTCGCGCTCGACGACGGTGACCACCGCCGGGTCGCTGCCTTCACGCAGGGTCCAGCCGGCCCACCATTCGGTCTTCTGGTCCGCATCCTTCGGCACGTCCACCAGCTTCTGCAGGCCGACCTGGGCCAGCAGGCTGTCGAACGGGATCTCCGCAAGGCCATCCACGTATTGGGCCCACCAGCCGCTCCAGTCCTGGCCGCTGACGGCGCGCAGCGCTGCCAGCACGGCCGCCACGTCGTAGCCGCCCTGGGCGGTCGAGTGCTGCTCGTACAGGATGCGGTGCATGTCTTCCAGGCCCTTCTTGCCTTTGGTCTGGCGGCGTAGCTCGATGTCCATCATCAGGGCCAGCAACTGGCCCTTGGAATAGATGTTGACCGAGGCGTTGCGGGCACGCTCGCCGCCGACGGCGATCCATTCGTCGAAGCTGGCGTCGGCCGCGCTTTGCTGCAAGCGCCCCGGCTGGTGCTGGTAGTCGTCGATCAGCTTGGCATACTCCTCCAGGAATTCGTCGCGCTTTTCGAGGCCGGCGCGCAGCACGATCAGCTCTTCGAAGTAGGAAGTGTGGCCTTCGGCGATCCACAGCAGGCGGTTGTAGTTCTCGTTCTGGTAGTCGTAGGGGACCATCTCCTTCGGACGGTAGGCCTTGACGTTCCAGGTGTGATAGAACTCGTGCGCGGCGACGCGCAGGAAGTCGAGGTAACCCTTGCGCGGTCCGTAGGTCCAGCGCGGTTTCTGGATCACGGTGGAATTCGCGTGCTCGGTGGCCCCGCCGACGCCGTCGGTGGCGTGGACGATGAACAGGTAGCGCTGGAAGGGATACTTGCCGCCATAAAGCTTCGCGGTTTCAAGCACGATCTTCTTCAGGTCGGTCATCATTTGCTTGCCGTCGTGGTTGCCGCGGCCCCAGATCGCCAGTTCGATGCTGCGGCCATCGACCTTGTCGGTGTAGAACTCGTGGATGCCGGTCTCGATCGGCGCGTCGATCAGCACGTCGTAGTTGGGCGCGACGAAGCAGTGGTCGCAGCTACCGGAATCCATGCCCGAGCGCGATTTCCAGCCCTGCGGCACGTCCAGCTTGACCTTGACCGGCTCCTTGCGGAACGGGGCGGCGTAGACGAACACGCCGCTGGCATCCAGGTAGGCGTGGGTATCGTCGATGTGGCGGGTGCGCTCGCCCAGCAGGTTGGCGTACAGCTCGTACTGCACCGTGACCGCGTCGCCTGGCTTGGTACGGACCTGCCAGGTGCCCTTGTCGGTCTTGGCGACCGGCAGTGCCTGACCCTTGGCGTCGAAGGCCTTGAACAGGCGCACGCCGTTGGCGAGGTTCAGGATGTTGTAGCGGCCGGTGCGCCAGTTCGGCATTTGCACGTCCAGCGTGGTGCTGGTGGCGGCCGGGAAGGTGGCGCGCACTTCGGCCAGGTGCTGGGCCGCATCGGTGATCTTCAGCTGGTAATCGACGTCGGCACGCGCGGTGGCGCTGGCGCCGAGCAGGAGCAGGGGAAGGGCGTAAGTGAGGAGTTGTGGTTTCATGTCCGCGGGATGGGTGAGCTCCGGTAGAGCGTGCGCGGAAGTGTATACCAGCTCGCGGGCGGCGGACAGCCTTGCTTGTGGTGTAAGTACGGCCGCGCCGTTTGCACGGCGCGGCCGGATAGCTGCTTAGTTGCTCAGCAGGACCTGTGCGATCAGGCCGGTGGCAATCGCGGCCAGTACGTAGTCGTTACCGGCGCGGACCCATTGATGGCCACGCGGAGGCGCGCTCAGGTGGCGGGCACGCCAGTCCGTGACGACATAGCGGCTGTCGCGGTATTCCCTGTCCAGGCGCTGGCCGCGGCGCAGGTCGTGGCGCGGGCCGCCGCCGCGCCGGTCGTCGCGATGAAACTGGCGGGCATCGTAATAGCGGTCGTTGTCGCGACGGTCGTTGTCGAAGCGGCGATCGTTGTCACGGCGGTCGTTGTCGTAGCGACGGTCGTTGTCACGGCGATCATTGTCGTAACGGCGGCTGTCCTGCCCGTAGGCTTGGCCGTTGCGGCTGTCACGGTCGTACCCATGGTCGCCGCGTTGGGCGAACGCGCTGCCGCTTGCGCTCATGGTCAGGGCAATCAGTGCCGATGCGATCAAGGTCGATTTCATTTTCATTCTCCTGGTGACGCGTGTGCTTTCGCGATGGGTCCATTACACCGCGAACCGGGCTTGGCAGGTGAATTGAATCGGTAAGGATTGCTACCAAACGTATCAGGACTTCCGCTCGGATTGGACAACGGCAGCCGGCTCCGCGCGGCCGCCAACCAGGATCGCGCCGTCGATCACCTGCGTCTGGATCAGGCAGGACTGGCCGGTGGCATGACCCTGCAGCAGCGTAATGCCATGGCCGAGCAGCGCGGTGAGCGCGCCCGCCGCCACGCCGGTGGCGCTGTCCTCCAGCGCCGGATCGAGATGGTTGAAGTTGCGGCCTTCGAAGCGTTCATCTGGAAGGCGGCACCAGGCGTAGATGCCGTTGATGCCGGCCTCCTTGCCCCATGCCGTGATCGCTTCCAGGTCGGGATGCAGCGCGTGCAGTGTGTCCGCATCGGCGACTTCGACCAGCAGCTTGGGGCTGCCGACCGAGGCGACGCGTGGAGGGGAAGCAGGAACGAGTCCTCGCGCTGCTAGCAAGCGAGCCGGTAAGTCGCCTGCCAGCTCCGGCTGCGCGATCTCCTGCGCCTGCAGGCGGATAAAGAAGGCGTCCTCGCCGCGCAGCAGCTCCAGGCGCTGGCCGCGCATCGCCGTCATCACCGACAGCACGCTGGCTTCAGGATGACGCGCGAACAGCACATGGGCCACGGCCAGCGTGGCGTGCAGGCACAGCGGACTGCGCGTGTGCGGATAGTAGAAATCAACGATGTCGCCGTCGAGGTAGACGCAGGTCGTGTTGCGCGCTTTCGCAAACGCGCGGCGCGCCGCTTCATCCGAGGCGTCGCCTTCGATGACGAGGGCGGGGTTGCCGGTGCCGGGCGTGGCGCCAAAACAGGTCAGTGCACGGATCTGCATGCGATTTCCTTGTCGATCTGGTCGTCTCGGTTATACTGTGTTTTTATACAGTATTGCTGGTTTGACTAGCATTGTAGCCCGTTAGCCCTTTGCTTGCCGATGACCGATCCGCTCTCCCAGCCGCCGCAGATCCTTCCGCCCTATGCGGAGCTGTTCTGCCTGTCGAACTTCTCCTTCCTCGAAGGAGCCTCGCATGCGGAGGAACTGGTGGCGCGCGCGGTGCAGCTGGATTATTTTGCGCTGGCGCTCACGGACGAATGCTCGCTGGCCGGTGTGGTGCGCGCCCATGCCGAAGCCAAGAAGGCCGGCCTTCCCCTGGTGATCGGCGCCCACTTCCACCTGAAGAACCCGGACGGCAGCGCGGCGCTGTCGCTCATCCTTCTGGCCAAGAACCGCAACGGCTACGGCAACCTGGCGGAGCTGATCACCCTGGGCCGCACGCGCAGCGAAAAAGGGACCTATTTCCTCACGCTCGATGACCTGGCGCGGCCGGCACCCGAATATGCGCACCTGAAGCACATGCCGGACTGCCTCGCCATCCTGCTGCCGCACTATCCCTCGCACGAGGCGGCGGACGTCGACCGCCTGCACCGGCAGGCCGCGTGGATGGCCTCGACCTTCCCGGGCCGCGCCTGGCTCGGCCTGGTGCTGCTGCACCGCGCCTTCGATGAACCACACCGCGAGACGGTGGAAGAGGTGGGCTGGCAGCACGGCCTGCCGATCACGGCGCTGGGCCACGTGGTGATGCACGTCCGCTCGCGCAAGCCCTTGCAGGACACGCTCACTGCCACCCGCCTGAAGAAGCCGGTGGCCGACTGCGGCTACGGCCTGGCCCAGAACGCCGAGCAGCACCTGCGCTCGCGCCTGCGCCTGGCCAACATCTATTCGCGCGAGGCGCTCGACGAGACCCTGCGCATCGCGCGCCTGTGCACCTTCTCGCTGGACGAGCTGCGCTACGAGTACCCGGACGAGGTGGTCCCTCCCGGCCACGACGCCACCAGCTTCCTGCGCCAGGAAACCTATATCGGCGCGCACCGGCGCTTCCGCGACGGCATCCCAGCCAAGGTGCAGGCCCAGGTCGAGCACGAGCTGCAGCTGATCGCCGAGATGAAGTACGAGCACTACTTCCTGACGGTGTACGACATCGTGCGCTTCGCGCGCTCGCAGCACATCCTGTGCCAGGGCCGCGGCTCGGCCGCCAATTCGGCGGTGTGCTACTGCCTCGGCATCACCGAGGTCGACCCGGCGCGCGCCAGCCTGCTGTTCGAACGCTTCATCTCCAGGGAGCGCAACGAGCCGCCCGACATCGACGTCGACTTCGAGCACCAGCGCCGCGAAGAGGTGATCCAGTATATCTATCAAAAATATGGGCGCCAGCGGGCCGCGCTGGCGGCGGTGGTGATCAGCTACCGTCCCAAGAGCGCGCTGCGCGACAGCGGGCGCGCGCTCGGCATCGACCTGGCCATCGTCGAGAAGGTGGCCAAGACCCACCACTGGTTCGACAGCCGCGCCGATTTGCTGGCGCGCCTGGCGGAGGCGGGCCTCGACCCGGAATCGCGCCTGGCGCAGCAGTGGGCCACGCTGGCCGACAAGCTGCTGAACTTCCCGCGCCACCTGTCGCAGCATCCGGGCGGCTTCGTCATCGCGCGCGGCAAGCTGTCGCGCCTGGTGCCGATCGAGAACGCCACCATGGCGGACCGCAGCGTGATCCAGTGGGACAAGAACGACCTGGAAGAACTCGGCCTGATGAAGGTCGACGTGCTGGCCCTGGGCATGCTGTCGATGATGCGCCGCGGGCTGGAGCTGGTCGGCCAGCGCTACGGCAACCTGTTCGAGATGCAGGACATTCCGCCCGACGACAAGCCCACCTACGACATGATCTGCGCGGCCGACACCGTGGGCGTGTTCCAGATCGAGTCGCGCGCCCAGATGAGCATGCTGCCGCGCATGCGCCCGCGCCGCTTCTACGACCTCGTGATCGAAGTGGCCGTGGTGCGTCCCGGCCCAATCCAGGGCGGCATGGTCCATCCCTACCTGCGGCGGCGCCAGGGCCTGGAGCCGATCCACTACCCCAGCGACGAGATGAAAGTGGCGCTCGAACGCACCCTGGGCGTACCGATCTTCCAGGAGCAGGTGATGCAGGTGGCGATCCTCGGCGCCGGCTTCACGCCGGGCGAGGCCGACCAGCTGCGCCGCGCGATGGCGGCCTGGAAGCGCAAGGGCGGGCTCGAGAAATACTACGACCGCATCGTGCGCGGCATGCTGGAGCGTGGCTACACGCTCGAATTCGCCGAGGCGATCTTCAGCCAGATCCAGGGCTTCGGCGAATACGGTTTCCCCGAATCGCACGCGGCCAGCTTCGCGCTGCTGGCCTATGCCAGCTCCTGGCTCAAGTGCCACGAGCCGGCGGCTTTTCTCTGCGCGCTGCTCAACAGCCAGCCGATGGGCTTTTACAGTCCCTCGCAGCTGGTGCAGGACGCGCGCCGCCACGGCATCGAGGTGCGCCCTTGCGACGTCGCCATCAGCGGCTGGGATTCGACCCTGGAAGAATTCGACCCGGTGGACCGCGCGCGCCAGCCGGCGGTGCGCCTCGGTCTCTCGCTACAGCGCGGGCTGAAGCAGGAAGTGGCCCTGCGCATCGAGATGGCGCGCGCCGTGCGTCCATTCGAAAGCGTGGCCGACCTCGCGCGCCGCGCCCAGCTGGACCGCGGCGACCTGCAGGTGCTGGCCGGCGCCAATGCACTGCAGTCGCTGGCCGGCCACCGGCGCGAAGCACTGTGGCAGGCGGTGGGCGCGGTGCCGGACCGCGACCTGCTGCGCCCGACCACACCGCAGGAAGAGATGCCGCAGCTGGCCGCACCCACCGAGGCCGACGAGATCGTCGGCGATTACCGGGCCCAGGGCCTCACGCTCGGCCGCCATCCGCTGGCCCTGCTGCGCGAAGGGCTGCTGGCCAAGCGCTTCATGCCGGCTTCGCTACTGGCGGACTACGCCGACGGCCAGTTGGCGCGCGCCTGCGGCCTGGTGACGGTGCGCCAGCGCCCCGGCACCGCCAAGGGCGTGCTGTTCATGACGCTGGAGGACGAGACCGGGAACATCAACGTGATCGTCTGGCCGACTCTGGTGGAGCAGCAGCGGCGCGAGGTACTGAATGCGCCGCTGCTGGGCGTGTACGGCATCTGGCAGAAACAGGGCGAGGTGCGCCACCTGGTGGCCAAGCGGCTGGTGGACATGTCGCACCTGCTCGGCAAGCTGCGCGCGCCGAGCCGGGATTTCTGCTGATGCCTGGTCCAGACCGGATTGCGCGACAATACGACGATGGAAACCAGCACACACGATAAAGCGCCGACCGCCTGGGTCGTCATGGGCGTGAGCGGCTGTGGCAAGAGCGAGGTCGGCCAACGGCTGGCCCAAGTATTGGGCGCGCGCTTCATCGAAGGCGACGGCTTCCATCCGCCGCGGAACCTGGCAAGGATGTCGGCCGGCGTGCCGCTGACGGACGCCGACCGCTGGGACTGGCTCGGCGCGCTGCGGGCCGAAATCCAGCGCGTGCAACAGGCAGGGGAGGTGCCGGTGCTGGCCTGCTCGGCGCTGAAACGCGCCTACCGCGACGTGCTGCGCGGCGGTGACGGCAAGGTCTGCTTCGTCCACCTGCATGGCGACCCCGCGCTCATCGCCCAGCGCATGGCGGCGCGCAGTGGTCACTTCATGCCGCCTTCGCTGCTCGACAGCCAGCTGCGCGATCTCGAGCCCCTGCAGGCCGATGAGTGCGGCGTCACCCTCGATGTGCGTGACCCGCCGGCGGTGCTTGTCAAGCAGGCGCTGGCGCTGTCAACCAGACCTTGAGCGTTCGCTGCCGCGACTTATACTGAACATGCAGGTCGACTTCCGGGAGCATGCCATGAGAACGATTCACGCTGTACTCGCCGCGCTGGGCGGTGGGCTCGTGCTGTCCGCTGGCGCCGCCATGGCGCAGCCGATCAATGTAAGCGACGGCATCCTGGTCAACGGCGCGGGCATGACCATCTATACCTTCGACAAGGACGTCGCCGGTTCCGGCAAGAGCAGCTGCAACGGCCAGTGCGCGAAGATGTGGCCGCCCGTGCCCTTGAACGTCGACTGGATCGAATCGCCTTACTCGATCGTCACACGGGACGACGGCAGCCGCCAGCTTGCCTACAAGGGCAGGCCGCTTTACCTGTACAGCGGCGACGACAAGCCGGGCGAACGCAAGGGCGACAAGAAAAATGGTGTCTGGCACGTCGTCACCGACTGAGCGCCGCGCCCTTGAAACGTCTGCTTACACAAGAGTTGCCTGAGGGTGAGTATTTGTGTTTTTCCTAAGCTTGCCATCTGTTAATCTCGCCGAATCATCCATTCCAAGGGAGATTCCATGGCAATCAAACAGCAATGGTCCGTCGTGCTGGCGCTCGTCGCTTCCCATGCGTCCGCCGTCGAGGCGCCTATCCAGAGTGTCACCCTGTATCCCGGCAGCGCCACCGTCGAGCGCGTGGTGCAGCTCACGCCAGGCATGACCCAGGTCGAGATCACGGGCCTGCTGGCCAACTTCAATAGCGACACCGTGCTGCTGCAGGCCGACCCGGGCATCCAGGTCGGGCAGGTCGTCACGCGCGACCAGGCGACGGCCGACAGCCGCAATCCGCGCGAGGCGGAGCTCGAAGCGAAGATCCAGGCGCTGCAGGACCAGCTCACCGTCATCGATGCCGACTATAAGTCGGCCCAGCTGGTGCAGGGCTACCTCGAGCACCTGGGAGGCGGCGAGGGCGCCGGCCGCGCTGTCCCGAGCGATCCCAAGGCCCTGCTGGGTACCCTGGATGCGATCCGCAAGGGCGGCAGCGATGCCCTGGCGCGCATGCATGAAGCCGAGGTGCGCAAACGCTCCGTGAACAAGCAACTGGAAGCGCTCAAGCGCGACCTGGAAAAGGTCCAGGCCAATACGCGCGAGAGCCGGACCATGACGGTGGCCGTGGCGGTGAAGCAGGCGGGCAGGCTGGTGCTGAGCTACCAGGTCAACCGCGCCGGATGGATGCCGCTGTATCGCGCCTCGCTCGATTCGAATGCATCGGCCATCGAACTGGAACGGATGGCCACGATCTCGCAGAAGACCGGCGAGGACTGGAGCAACGTCAGGCTGCGCCTGTCGACCGGCCAGCCGAGCCGGACGGCCTATGCGCCCGATCCCCATCCGTGGCTGCTGACCTGGAAGCCGCCGCAGGAAGTGCAGGAAGTGCAGGAACGGCCTTGTACCGCAGCATCAGGCCCGCTGCGCCGCCGGCACCACCGGCACCGGTGACGGTCACCGGCTCGCGCCTCGCCAAGGGGGCGGACGACTACATCGCCCCGATGGTGGAAACGCAGGGGAATTTCGTCACCGAATACGAGGTGCCGGCCAAGGTCAGCCTGGCGGCGGACGGGCGCGAGATCTCGGTCGGGCTGAGCAAGCAGAACCTGAGCGTCAAGCAGCTGGTGCGTATCGCCCCGCGCGTGAGCCGGGACACGGCGGTGCTGACCGCCGATGCAGCGCGTCCCGACGGCGTCTGGCTGCCGGGCCAGGTGCAGCTGCGCCGCGACGGCTCCTATGTCGGCGCGATCTACTGGAATCCGCAGGACAGCGAGCGCTTCTCGATGTCCTTCGGCCGCGATCCGCTGGTGCGCGTCACGGTGGAAAACCGCAACGCCAAGTCGGGGCAGGTGGGCATCTTCAAGCAGGAGAACCAGAAGCGCGTCGCCGACACCTACGTGGTGACCAGCTTCCATCGCCAGCCGGTCGACATCCTGGTGCTGGAGCCGACGCCGGTCAGCCAGGACGAGAAGGTCAGTGTGAAGGTGGCGCTCAGCCCGGAAGCGAACGTCAAGGACTGGCAGCAGCGCCGTGGCCTGGTCGGCTGGGAGCGCAGCCTGAAGCCGAACGAGACCGCCCGCTTCAACGTCGACTACGTGATCGACTATCCGAAAGAGGGGACGGTCCAGGGCCTGCCCTGAACCGGTGCCGGGGGTATGGTCGATCCCCCCCGGCGTGGGGCTGCCCCGGGTGGCGAATGACGACTATCTTGTCGCCATTCGATAAAAACACCTGGAACGGACCACCATGATCAAGCTTCTGTACAAGACTTCGCTCGCACTCACCCATGCAGCCAAGCACGCCGCCGTGCACGCAACCATGCTGCTGGTGCTCGGCATCCCGGCCCATGCGGCCCAGAACACCCCCCCGGCTTCTGGCGCCAACGCCTCGGCCCAGGGCAAGTACATCGAGCGCGGACGCTACCTGGTCAAGGTCGGCGGCTGTAACGATTGCCACACCGCCGGCTACGGCATGAGCGCCGGCCAGGTGCCGGAAAAGGAATGGTTGCAAGGCGACCAGCTGGGCTGGCACGGTCCCTGGGGCACCACCTACCCGACGAATCTGCGCCTGTCGATCAACGCCATGAGCGAGAACGACTGGATCAAGCGCGCCCAGACCCTGAAGGCGCGTCCGCCGATGCCATGGTTCGCCGTGAACATCATGGACAAGGAAGACCTGCGCGCGATCTACCGCTTCGTGCGCCACCTCGGACCGGCAGGCAAGCCGGCGCCGGCCGGACTGGCGCCCGGCGTGAAGCCGGCCGGCCCGGTGATCCTGTTCCCGGCGCCGCCGAACTAAGCCTCCCGGGGCGAAGCCCGGCGCTGCGCTTCATTGCGCCATGATCGCCGCGGCCGCGGCTTCCGAGCTCGTGGGCGCCGGCTCGGCAAATTCCGCATACACCCAGTCACCGCCCGCGCGCACCACGCCCTCGGGCGGCGTGCGCTCGCGCTGCGGCGTCTTCGCCAGCGCCACGCGCATGTAGTCGACCCAGATCGGCAGCGCCAGGGTCGAGCCGAATTCCCGGCCGCCCAGCGAGCGCGGTTCGTCGTAGCCCATCCACGCCACCGCCACCACGTTGCCGCCATAGCCGGCGAACCAGCCGTCGATGGCATTGGTGGTGGTGCCGGTCTTGCCCGCAAGGTCGGTGCGATTGAGCAGGCGCGAAGCCTGGGCCCCGGTGCCGACCCTTGCCACGTCGCGCAGCATGCTGTCCGCGATGAAGGCGTTGCGTGCATCCAGCACGCGTGCGCTTTCCTGGATTGGCCGCGGCTTGCCACTTTCGAACAGCAGCTTGCCGTCGCGATCCTGGATGCTCATTGCCAGCTGCGGCTCGACCCGGTAGCCGCCATTCGCCAGCACCGCATAGGCGCCGGCCAGCTGCAGCGGCGTCACTGCGCCGGTGCCCAGGGCCAGGGTCAGGTTGCTCGGGTGGCGCGCCATGTCGAAGCCGAAGCGTGCCAGGTGCCCGCGGGCATAGTCGACGTCGAGCGCGCGCAGCATGCGCACCGTCGGTACGTTGCGCGAGTGCGTGAGCGCATGGCGCACCGTCACCGGACCCTCGAACGTGTTGTCGTCGTTGCGCGGCGACCAGTTGGCGTAGGCCTTCTCGTCCGAAAAATCGAGCGGCTCGTCGAGGATGGTGGTGCCCGGGAAGAAGCCGCGTTCCAGCGCCGCCGAATACACGAATGGCTTGATGCTGGAGCCCGGCTGGCGCCAGGCCTGGGTCACGTGGTTGAGCTTCTGCAGCTGGAAGTCGAAGCCGCCAACCAGTGCCCGCACGCTGCCGGTCTGGGCGTCGAGGGCGACAAAGGCCGAGGCCACCTGTGGCAACTGGCTGATCGCCCAGCCGTCCTTGCCGGAGGAGGAAATGCGCACCACGGCGCCGGGCGAGAGCTTCAGGCTCGCCTTGGCCGCCGGCGCCAGGGCAGGGGCGGCGAAGGCGAGTCCGGCCCCCTTGACCTCGATCTCTTCGCCGTCACGGGTGGCGAGCTTTACGCGCTTCGGCGACGCCGACAGGACCACGGCTGGCGTGAAGCCGTCGACCGCCGGGCGCTTCTGCAGCGCCTCGGCGATCGCGTCCTCGCGTTTCTCCGCCGCCTTGGGCAGCGTAATGCGCGCTTCCGGGCCGCGGTAACCGTGGCGGCGGTCGTAGGCGATGGCGTTGCGGCGCACCGCCTCGTAGGCCGCGCTCTGCTCTGCCGCGACGATGCTGGTGGTGACCGTATAGCCATGCTCATAGGCGGCCTGGCCGAAGCGGGCGTAGGCGGCCTGGCGCGCCAGCTCGGCGATGTAGTCGGCGTTGACGTCCGGGCCGCCCCCGCCCTGCCGTACGCGCAGCGGTTCGGCCAGCGCCTTGCGGTACTGCGGCTCAGTGATTTTCCCCAGCTCGAACATGCGCCGCAAGACCACGCGCTGGCGCTGCTGCGCGCGTTCCGGATTGGCGACCGGATTGTGGCGCGACGGGTTCTGCGGCAGGCCGGCCAGCATCGCCATTTCGGCGACGCTCAGGTTTTCCAGGGGCTTGCCGAAATAGGTGCGCGCGGCGCTGGAAAAGCCATAGGAGCGCTGGCCCAGGTAGATCTGGTTCATGTAGACCTCGAGGATCTGGTCCTTGGACAGGGCCTGCTCGATCTTGTAGGCCAGCGCCACTTCGGTCAGCTTCCGCGGCAGGGTCTTGTCGCGCGACAGGAAGAAATTACGCGCCACCTGCATGGTGATGGTCGAGCCGCCCTGGCGGAAACCGCCGCCGAGCGAAGCCAGGTTGGCCTTGGCCGCGCCCAGCGCGCGGATCCAGTCGATGCCGCCATGCTCGTAGAAGCGCGCGTCCTCGATCGACAGCACGGCTGCCTTCATCAGCGGCGGAATTTTCGCGATCGGCACGAAGTCGCGCCGTTCGGCGCCGAATTCGCCGATCAGGACCTTGTCGCTTGAATAGACCCGCAGCGGGATCTTGGGGCGGTAATCGGTGACGGCGCCGATGTCCGGCACCTCGTCGAGGATGCCGGCGGAAGCGCTAACCGGGAATAGCAGGGCGGCAAGCAGGAGCGCGGCGCGCAGGGAAGGAAAGTGCATGATGTTCGCTCAATGGGGTGAATGCGGCGCAGATATTAGCGCCACCGCAACGACTGTGCAGCAGGAAGCGGCAAAGTAGCGCCAGTTGCCTTGCGCAGGTTCGGCTTACGCTACCGTGCCAGCCGGATGACCAGTTCGTCCCAGCCGGATGCGGCATCCGGCTCGCGGCTGAAGCGGTGGTCCGGCAGGGGCGCCAGCAGGATTTCCGCCGTGGTGCGGACGATGCATCCCGGCGCAACGTGGCCGCCGGTGACGTGTCCTCGGGCGTCCGACACCGTCATGTGCAGGTGCGCGCCGTCGGGCGACAGCGAGCCGCCCAGGCTCAGGATTTCCAGGTCTTCGCGCAGTTCCGTGATTTCGCTCCGGCCCGCGAACCGGATCCGGGCCACGCTCAGGCTGCCGATACCTTGCAGGACGAAGGCGGCGCTCATCCCACGTTCGGACAGCAGCGCTTCCAGCGCGCAGCGCAAGTCCTGGTCGGGGTGCAGGCGTACAGGAAGGAAGTCCATGGAGCAGGGCGGTTGCAAGGGTTTGGGGATTGTAGCGCCGAACGCCTCCCCGGCCAATGTCGTCCCATCTAACCCGGGCCACCGGCGGCCAGTCCGGTGAGCCGCTCCAGCATGCAGTCCAGCGCACGCTGGTACTGCGCGCGCATGGTATCCAGCTGCGCGCCGTCGCCGCGCGCCGCGCACAGGGCCAGGCCGCTGCCATGGGCGTGATCGACCAGGATATCGCGCCACAGCAGGTACTCGGGCGTGATGGCAGCCAGCAGCCCGGTGAGGCGCTCGGTGATGCGCTGCGCCGTGCCGGCCAAGGCGGCCGGTTCGGCGAAGATGGCCAGGGTCAGCTGCGGATGCCGCCCCACCGCGTCGTGATAACGCGTGAGCAGCGCTCGTACCCGTGCCGGTGCGTCGGCGCCGTCGTCCACTTCCTCCAGCACCTCGCCGTACACCCGCTCGGACAGCGCCTGCAGCAGGGATGCATGGTCGCCGACGTGGCGGTAGAGGCTCATCGGGGTGACGCCCATGCGCGCGGCGAGTGAGCGCATGCCGAGGCTGGCGCCGTCCTCGCCCAGCAGGTCGAGGGCGGCGGACAGGATGGCGTCGCGGCTCAAGCCTTGTGCGCCGGCGGGACGGCCGCGTGGCCGGCTCATGGTGCGAAGCGGTAGGTGGACTGCACCAGGCCGGAAGGGAAGCTGCGGCTCGCCACCAGTTTCAGGTCCAGGTCCTGCGGCAGCGTGCCGAACAGTGGCCGGCCGGCGCCGATCAGCACCGGCACGGTGGTGAGGACCATGTCCTCGACCAGGCCGGCGCGGATGAAGGACTGCACCAGCTGGCCGCCGTCCACATAGACCCGGCGTACCCCTTCGCTTGACAGCTGCGCCATGGCCTGTTCCGGCGTGGCGTTGGAGAAGCGCACCTTATCCGCGAGACCCGGCGGCACCGGCGTGCCGGCGAGCTGGCGCGATAGCACCAGTACCGGCCGGTCGTAGGGCCAGGGATCGAAACCCAGTACCTTTTCAAAACTGCCCCGTCCCATCACGATCACGTCCTTGTCCGCGATGAAGTCGTGGTAGCCGTGGTCCTCCGCAGGATCGTCGCGCTGCAGCAGCCAATCGATGTCGCCATCCAGGCGGGCGATGTAGCCGTCCAGGCTGGTGGCGATGAAGACGTGTCCCGATATCATGGCAGCTCCTTTATTTATACGGTGTATATTTTATCCGAAAAATCCGGACAGGAGCCTGGGCTGTTCAATCCAGCCCGAGCCACTTGCGGTAGGAGCCATAGTGGTGCACCACGAAGCCGCCGAATGACGGCATGCGGCCGACTGCGTCGCGGGTCTCGCCCAGCTCGCGTTCGAGGTCCGCTTCGCCCAGGTGGTGGAAGGAGACCTTCTTGATCGCGTTGGGCATGGTCTCGACCCCGATCAGGACCTTGCGTCCGATGGTCTCGCCATACTGCAGCTCGTCCAGCGCATGGCTGACGATGCCGTCGCCGCCTTCGGCACGGTCGCGGTAATCCATCAGCGCCACGTAGTCGTAGGTATCCTGCGCATGCTGGCTCACGGCCTTGCGCCGGCCTTTCCACTCCAGCTGGATGCCGTCCCACCAGAACGGGATGGCTGGGCCGACCGGCAGCGCCTGGCCGGATGCGCGCACCGTGCGCATCAGTGCGTCCGACATGTCGAGAAAGCCCGCCAGCAGGTCCATCTTACGGGCCGGCCACTCGGCCAGGATGTGCGGTTCGATGTCGACGTTGACGCCGTCGAAGCGCTCTTCGGGCGCCGCGCTGCGGTTGTAGTCGAGCACGCGCTGCAGCATCGCCACCGCGTCGGCATGGTGCTTTGGCAGCACGTAGCGTTCGGTGTGCAGGTAGCCGGAGCCGAGCAGGGCGTAGACGCGCAGGCCGGAGGCATGCAGGCGGCGCAACAGGCGGCGGTAGCGCGCCGGGTCGGAGACGATCGGGTTGCGTCCCTCGAAGGCGTCGGCGTACAGGAACACCGTGTCCACCGATTTCGCCTTCAGGAAGTCGATCGCGCGTGTGGCCGCGGCAGGCCGCTCCAGCATGGCGCTGCTGTCTTCTTCCCAGGTCCAGATGGCGCGCGGACCGGGCGCCTCGGCGGCCTGCGGCGTGGCGCAGGCCAGCAGCAGCGCGAGCAGGGCGAAGGCGCGCTTCATAGCTTCAGCTCCACGTGGTACTGACCGACGCCGATCGAATGCCCGGTATCGGGATCGGACGGAATCACCGACAGGTAATAAGTGCCCGGCGGCAGGCGCTTCAGGTCCGGGCGCAAGGACACCCGCATCGTTTCGCCGGCGCCCAGTGCCCTGACCTCGCCCGTGGTCTCGCCGAGTTCGAGGCCGTGCTCGTTGCTGAGCACGAGCAGCGGGGCGAAGGGGCGCGAGGCCGCTTTCCCGCCGTTGCTGATGCTGGCTTCGACCACGAGCGCGCCGGCGCCCGGGCGCGCACGCAGGCTGCGCACCACGACCTCGCCGGCCTGCTGCACCAGCGGCACGCCGTGCAGGCTGCGCTCGCCGCCGTAACTGGAGAGGCCGCCGCCTTCCGGCGCCAGTGCGGCGCTGCCGCCGGCCTGACGGTTGGCTTTCAGGAAAGCGCGGAACTGGGTCTGCGCCTGCGATTGCGACTGCGGATTGTCGGCGCGGTCGACGGTCATGCCGTCGCTCAGCGTGTACAGCTTGCCCTGCGCCAGGTAGGCGGTGCCGGAGACGAAGTCGCTCATCTCGGTCTTGGTCTGCTTGAGCGGCAGCGCATGCAGGTTGCGGAAGCTCCGTTCGGTATCGAGGCCGGTGCCGAGCCAGGTCACTTGTTGCGGCGTCTTGATGCCGTAGTCCTTCGACAGCCAGGCCAGCAGCGACGGCGCGATGTCGAACTGCGAGGACACCGCCTTGATCGCGGCCGGCTTTTTCAACAGCGGCGAATACACGATCAGCGGCACGTGGTAGCGCTCGATGCGAGTGTCCATCGGCAGCTCGGGCAGGCGGTGGTCGCCCGTGATGACGAACACCGTGTTGTCGTAGCCGGGCAGCTGTGCGGCCCGCTCGAAGAACAGGCGCAGGGCGTCGTCGGTGTAGAGGATGCTGGCGAAGATCTCGCGCTGGCTGCGGTATTCGGGGCGCTCGCCAAGACCCAGGCGGGCGACGTGCTGGTCCACCCGTCGCAGGTAGTCTTCCTTGCCGGGGAAGCTGAAGGGCGTGTGCATGCTGGTGGTCTGGATGATGCTCACGAAAGGCCGGGCCTTGGCCTCGGCTTCGCGGCGCAGGACCAGTTGCATCAGGTCGCGGTCGGCGTAGCCCCAGTCATTGGCGCGCCGGGCGCCGTGGTCGAAGTCTCGTTCGCTGACGATCGTGTCCACGCCCTGGCGGCGCAGGAAGCTGCCTTCGTTGTCGAATTCGACGTTTGAGCCGGAATAGAAGCGCAGGCCGTAGCCCTGGCTTTTCAGGACCGAGAGCAGGGAGCTGTGACGCGGCATGCGCTCGCCCAGCGCGGCCAGGCCCTGCTCGCCGAAGGGGAGCGAGCCGAACACCGTGGTCAGCACGCCGAAGGTGCGGCCCTGGCCGGCCAGGAAGTTCTCGAAATACAGGCTGCGCCCGGCCAGTTCATCCAGGAAGGGCGTGAAGCTGCCCTGGCGCGCCCCAAGACCGGAAAAGCTGCGGCCCAGGCCTTCGACGATGATAAAGACCAGGTTGGGCGGCGCGCCCGCTTTCCTGAACAGGGGACCGAGGGTGTCGGGCGTGCGCTCGGCGTGCACGAAAGGATAGCGCGGGTCCTTGCCGTCCCAGGGCGCCTGGCCCGGCGTCTGGGCCGGCGTGTCCGCGACTGCATCGCCGCGCAGGCCGGCCAGGCTGCTGTCGGCGAAGAAGGCGGCCTTGTTGGTGACGAAATTCAGGTCGGCGTCGGTGCGGACCACGCCTGGGGCCACGCGTCCCGGCAAGAGTACGAAGGCGAGCAGGCTGGCCGCTAGCACATACGCCGTGCCGCGGGCGCTCGCGCGCGGCCACAGTTCATGGCGCGACAACAGGAGCAGGCCCCACAGCACGGCGAGGCTCAGCATCAGCGCGCCGGCCAGCAGGCCGCTTGCCTGCCAACCCCCGGCGACGGTGGTCGCTATTTCAACGCCGCTGTAGGCAAACAGGTCGGCGCCAAGCGGCACGCCCGACACCCAGTGGTATTGCAGAAGCGCGGCCTGCGCGACCAGCAGTACGCTCCACAGCGTGCCGAGACAGGCGAGGTGCAGGCGGCGCGAGGCGGTCAAGGCCAGCGGCAGGGAAGCGAGCAGGAACACGAAGCCGTAGCGCAGCAGGGACAGCGCGTCGTTGCCGATGCCGACGCCGAACAGGGTCGACTGCGGCACGCCGGCGGCGCCGGCATGGATGCCTTCGGCGATGCGCAGGCACAGCCAGGCCAGCGCCAGCGCCGGCAGCAATGTCAGGGTGAACGCGGCGGCGTCCAGCGCCGCGGCGAGGCGGGTCCGCAAGCCGTCCATGGCTTACCAGCGTCGGTAGATGCCGAACGTCAGGCCGCGTTCGCGCGCCTCGTTGGCGCCGCTGCGCGCGAAGCTGGCGCCGACCTTGCCGCCCCAGTGGCGTGACAGGTAGTGCACCCAGTTCACGCTGCCGCCGCCCGAGCGCGCGCGTCCGCCGGTGAGCGAGAGCGGATCGTCGCTGCGGCCGCGGTTGGCTGTCATTTCCAGGCAGCTGTCGCCGTCGCCCGCGTAGTACCAGCGCGCCAGCAGGCGGTCGCCCGAGCTGTGCGAGCCTTCGGACACGATGTTCTGGTGGCGCAGCTGCAGGTAGAAGTTGCCGGTGTATTTGCCGAGGCCGACGCCATAGATGTTCACGCGCGAATCGAAGCCCAGCACGTCGTCGCTGAGCGAGGCTTCCCAGCCGCCGCCGAGCGACTGGTACAGCTCGATGCGGCCGGAGTTGGCCGGGAACAGGCGTTCGCTGGGCGCGCGCTGGTAGCGCAGGTTGGCATAGGCGCCGTCCCACAGGCTGGCGTAGGCGTCGATCGCCCAGGCGCGGCCGGTCTGGTCGAAGCGGTGCGCGCGCAGGGCTTCGAAGCCGATCGAGCCGCGTTTCATGTAATGGCGCAGGCTCAGGGTCTGGTCGTTCCAGCGCGGACCGCTGCCCACATCCTGCCAGCTGCCGGACAGGCCGGCGGACCAGGTGATGCCGTCGGCGACGGCTGCCTCTGGAGTACCCGGGCGCGGCTGCAGCGCGCGCAATGCACGGTCGCGCGCAGCCGGCGCGGCGGCGTCGTCAGGGCGCAGGGCGGCGGCGCGGCCGTAGGCCTCGGCGGCTTTGGCGGACTGGCCCTGCCATTGATGCAGGTTACCGAGGGCAAACCAGACGTCGGCGTAGTCGGGCGAGGCCTTCGCCGCCGCCGTCAGGTCGGCTTCGGCCTCGCTCCAGCGCTCCAGGCGGCTGAGCACGATACCGCGGCCGAGCAGCACGTCGACGTTGCCGGGAGAACGCGCCAGCAGGGCGTTGTAGGCGGCCAGCGCCAGCTCTGGCTGGACGGTATTGGCCAGGCTGCGCGCCTGCTCGTACTGTTCATCGAAGGAAGCGGTGGCGGCAGGCTGGACCTGGGCGACTTCGGCGGGCGGCTGCTGGTAATCGACGGGCATGGGATCGGCAAGAAATGAAGGGGATGCGGCGAGGCCGCTGCTCAGGCAAAACTGTGCCCCAGTGCCAGTAGTGCGTCAAGGAAACAAAGTGCGACTGTCGCGCGAAATCGTCAAATTCTGGCTATTTGATCCAGTAATTTGAAAAAATATGTGCACAAAAGCAAAAACGCCCGGCTCACGGGCCGGGCGTTTCGTCATTTTTTTTGTGCGGTTCAGAAGGCTTCCCACTCCTCTGCCGTGGCAGGTGCAGCCGACTTGGCCGCCGCCATGCGCGGCTCCTTGCGCACGGGTTTGGACACGACAGTCAGTGCACGCGCCGGCAGTTTGACTTCAGGCGCAGCCGGGGCCTGCGCTGCCAGGCGCGCGTCCAGCTTGAACACGCCGACCATGCCGGCCAGGCGCTGCGCCTGTTCCTGCAGGGCGCCGGCGGCGGCGGCCGATTCTTCCACCAGCGCGGCGTTCTGCTGGGTCGATTCGTCCATCTGGCCCACGGCATGGTTGACCTGCTCGATGCCATGGATCTGTTCCTGGCTGGCCGATGCGATCTCCGCCATGATGTCCGTGACGCGCTGGATCGAGGTGACCACCTGTTCCATGGTGGCGCCGGTCCGGTCGACCAGCTTGGTGCCGGCGTCGACCTTTTCGACCGAGTCGCCGATCAGGGTCTTGATCTCTTTCGCCGCTGCCGCCGAACGCTGGGCCAGGGTGCGCACTTCCGATGCCACCACGGCAAAGCCGCGGCCCTGTTCGCCCGCGCGCGCCGCTTCCACCGCCGCATTCAGCGCCAGGATATTGGTCTGGAAGGCGATGCCGTCGATGACGCCGATGATGTCGACGATCTTGCGCGAGGATTCGTTGATCGAGCCCATGGTGGTCACCACCTGGCCCACCACGCTGCCGGCATCGACCGCCACGTTGGATGCGGTGATCGCCAGCTGGTTGGCCTGGCGCGCATTGTCCGCGTTCTGGCGCACGGTGCCGGTCAGCTGCTCCATCGAGGCGGCGGTTTCTTCCAGCGAGGCGGCCTGCTGTTCGGTGCGGCTCGACAGGTCCAGGCTGCCTGCGCTGATTTCGCCCGAGGCGGTGCCGATGGTGTCGGTGCTGTTGCGCACTTCGCTGACGATCTTCGCCAGGCTCTCGTTCATGTGGGCGAGGGCGCGCAGCAGGGCGCCGGTTTCGTCCTTGGTATCGGCTTCGATGCGCTGGGTCAGGTCACCGGCGGCCACGGTTTCGGCGACCAGCACCGCGGTGCGGATCGGGCCGACGATGCCGCGCGTGAGCAGCCACGAGGACAGCGCGCCGAGCAGCAGGGAGAACGCGGTCAGGCCGGCGATCACCATCTCGCCGCGCGCGGAGATGGCGTCGATGCCGGCGGCGGTGGCGGCGATGTTCTCGCGCTGCAGGGAGACCAGTTCGCGCACCGATTCCTGATAGGCCTTGGCGGTCGGGGTGAAACTCTCTTCGAGGATCTTGTCGGCCAACTCGGGATTGCCCTCGGACTTGGCCTTGACCGCATTGTCGCGCGCGGCGCCGTACAGCTTGCGCTGTTCCTGGATGCGCTGGAACAGGGCGGTTTCCTTGTCACCGCTGATCAAGGGCTCGATCTGCTTGATCAGCTCGGTCGACAGCTTGGCGGTCGCGGCCGAATCTTCCTTGAAATAGGCGGTCAGCGACGGGTCGCTGCTCTTGACGATTGCGGCGGTGCGGCGCACGGCGGCGTAGATCTGGGTGTACCACTCGGCAATCAGGCGCTCCTTGGTGAGCGGCTCGGCCAGGGTGGCCTGGGTGGCGGCATCGACTTGCCTGAGGCGCCAGACGCCGGTGCCGGCGATGAGCACGACCATCAGGAGGGTGAGGGCAAAGCCGGCCGCAAGGCGCATGCCGATGCTGAGATTATTGAAAGTGCGCATAGGTCAGGTAGGGGGGCAGGCCCGCTTGGCCCGCCCATGCATACAATTGAAAGTAACAATTATTGCCCAACCGAAACGCGAGCGCAGCTTTTTGTTGTCTCTATGCAACTATTATCGGTGCTTGTATAGACGATTTACAACATTCTCAATCGACCTGTTCGGGTTCACCCTGGCGCAGGCGTCGGCTGCGGGCATCGCCGTCCGGGTGGGTCGCCGCATACGACATCGCCTGGCGGAAGAACTTCGGCATCTTGTCGTCATTCCTGTCGAGATGTTCGAACAGGTCGGCCAGCGGCGCGGTCGGGATGCCGCGCGCGCGCAGCGTGCGCGCCGCGTAGTCGTCGGCGGCCTGTTCGTTGGCGCGCGAATATTCAGTATTGGTGAGCACTGCCGGCAGGCCGGCAGCCACCGCGCTGAAGTCGCCGAACAGGGTGGCCGACAGCGCCGCGGTGAGCGAGGAACGGGTGATCGCGCGCACGCTGTGGCGCTCCTCGACATGGGCAACTTCGTGCGCCAGCACGCCGGCCAGCGCCGCCGCCGCCCGGGCATCCAGGTCGTTGTTCTTGCCCATCACCAGGCGCACCATTTCGTCGGTCAGGACGATGGTGCCGTCCGGGAAGGCCAGCGCGTTCGCTCCCAGCCGCGGTGCGGACGCCACGCGCAGGCGCAGCGGGATGCGCGGCGCGGCCGGCTGCACCCGCTGCAGGATCGCGCCCAGGGCCGCGATGCGGTCGTCGCTCAGGCGCGAAGGCTGCAACATGCCCTGGCGCTCCAGCAGGGACAGGGCGTGCTGCCCCAGGGCCTGGTCGGCCTGCGGCGGCACCTGGTTCGACAAGCGCTCGGCGGCAGCCGGGACGCCCCAGTGCCAGGCGGCGAGGATCAGGGCCACCAGCAGCGCCAGCGCTACCAGCGCGGCCGCAGTGTGTTCCTGCCAGCGCACCACCCAGGGCTTGCGGTAGCCGAGCGCCGCGGCCACGACCTGCCGCATGGCCGGGTCCTGCAGCTCGGCGTGGGTGCCGTCCTCGAAGTACAGCACGGTCGGGGCGTGTTCGAAGGGTTCGGCCAGGCGGGTGCCGGCGGTGGAATAGCTGCGCGTGGCTTCGCCGCGCAGGTGGATGGCGCCGTCGCCGGCGCTCAGGTCGACCACGTACAGGCGTGCGCTGCGGCCGTCGAAGTAGTGTGCTGCGCTCATGATTGCTCTTTCTTACCAGGAGAGATCGATACCGAAGCCGTCGGCGACGCTGTCGCCGGCCGCGCCTGCGCGCGTCGCCACGTGGGCGGCGGTCGCTTCGATGTCGCCGTCGACCTCGATGTGCAGGTGCGCCAGGCGGAAGCGGTAGACGTTGACCACCGCGAACGGGCGGTACAGGCCGAGCGTGAGGAGGGTGAGCAGGACGTTTTTGGTCTGCAGCTTCATGAAGGCGCGCGCCGGCAGGGTCGAGCGGATGCGCAGGCCGGGGAAGCTGGTATTCGACCAGGCCAGGTTCGATACCCGCACCACCATGTAGGGCCCGACCAGCAGATAGGCCACGTAGACCGACACCACACCGACGCCGAGGCCGATGAACAGGGCCACGCCCGGCTTGTTGCCGGCCATGGCGCCCGCTACGCCTGCCGCCACGCCGGCGGCCAGCACCGCCACCAGGGCCAGGCCGCCCGCCACCAGGTAGAAGCGGTAGAAGCGGCGCGACTTGACCGCGTACTGGGCATGCTGGTCGCCGAACAGCAAGTGGGCATGCTGGAAACGGCGGATCTGCGCATGCATCAGGGGCCACAGCAGGTAGAGCGGCACCGGCAGCGCCGCCAGGTAGGGTTTTTCGGGGTACAGGGCCAGCAGCACGCCCGGCATCAGGAAGGTGAAGGCGGGCGGCAGCCAGGCCAGGTAGGCTTGGCCAACCGAGCCGTCGAAGCCCAGGCGCAGGCCGCGGTAGCTGGTGTTCCCGAGCCTGAAACGCAGCGCCCCGCGCATCAGCCAGGGGAAGGCGAGCAGCAGGCCGCCGATGACCACCATGCCGAAGCTGCTGGAAAAGCCGAAGGCGTAATGGTAGGCCACCAGCATCACCACCGACAGCAGGCGCCCGACCAGCACGGCGCGCGGGTTGCCGTGGAAATCGAAGCTGGCGCCGGCCAGCACCGTGTTACGGTCGAAATACTGCAGCCGGCGCACCTTGGCCCAGGCCGAGTAGATACCGAAAGTCGCCAAGCTCAACAGCAGGTTGACGACCCAGATGCGGAAATACTCGCGCCCGTCGCCGGTGAAGGCCAGCGACAGCGGACGCGGCTGAGGGATGGGAGCAGGTGCATCCAGGCTGAAGGGGCCGGGCGGGTCGATCAGGGTATGCATGTTGACGGGGCAAAAAGCCCAGTATAGGTGGCCACCCGGCCCGTTGGTCAATTGATGAGGCATATTCTCGCGCTGCCCGCGCTTTTTCGGCCCGCCTTGGCATGGTGACCAGAAGTATTTGCGCGCTTTAAGGTATAATTTCTATTTCCCGCGCGTGCCATTCGGCACCTTCAGTACAAATGACCAAATTCGTATTCGTCACTGGCGGCGTCGTGTCTTCCCTGGGCAAGGGGATCGCTGCCGCTTCCCTCGCCGCGATCCTCGAATCCCGCGGCCTCAAAGTCACCATGCTCAAGCTCGACCCGTACATCAACGTGGATCCGGGCACGATGAGTCCTACCCAGCACGGCGAAGTGTTCGTCACCGACGACGGCGCCGAAACCGACCTGGACCTGGGCCACTACGAGCGCTTCATCAGCACCCGCATGAAGAAGGTGAACAACTTCACCACCGGGCAGATCTACGAATCCGTGATTCGCAAGGAACGCCGCGGCGAGTACCTCGGCAAGACCGTGCAGGTGATCCCGCACATCACCAACGAGATCCAGGACTACATCCGCCGCGGCGCCGAAGGCGTCGACGTGGCGCTGGTCGAGATCGGCGGCACTGTGGGCGACATCGAGTCGCTGCCTTTCCTGGAAGCCGCGCGCCAGCTGTCGCTGCGCTCCGGCCGCAAGGGCGCCGCCTTCGTGCACCTGACCCTGGTCCCGTATATCGCCTCGGCCGGCGAATTGAAAACCAAGCCGACCCAGCACTCGGTGCAGAAGCTGCGCGAGATCGGTATTTCGCCGAACGCGCTGCTGTGCCGCGCCGACCGCCGCATCCCGGACGACGAGCGCGCCAAGATCTCGCTGTTCGCCAACGTGGAAGAGCAGGCCGTGATCTCGGTGTGGGACGTGGACACCATCTACAAGGTGCCGCAGGTGCTGTGCGACCAGGGCCTGGACGACATCATCCTGGAAGCGCTCGGCCTGGAAGCGCCGAAAGCCGACCTGTCGATGTGGACCAAACTGATTCACACCTTGGAAAACCCGAAGCACGAAATCACCATCGGCATGGTGGGCAAGTACGTCGACCTGATCGAATCGTACAAGTCGCTGACCGAGGCGCTGCGCCACGCCGGCATCCATACCGAGAGCCGCGTCAACATCGAATACCTCGACTCGGAAGAGATCGAAAGCCGTGGCTGCGACCACCTGGCCAAGTACGACGCCATCCTGGTGCCGGGCGGCTTCGGCAAGCGCGGTGTGGAAGGCAAGATCATGGCCGCGCGCTATGCGCGCGAAAACGGCATCCCTTACCTGGGCATCTGCCTCGGCATGCAGGTCGCGCTGATCGAGTACGCCCGCCATGTGGCCGGCCTGCCGAACGCCAACTCGACCGAGTTCGATGCGGAAACCGACCAGCCGGTCGTGGCCCTGATCACCGAATGGCAGAACCATGACGGCAAGGTCGAGAAGCGCGACGTCAACTCGGACCTGGGCGGCACCATGCGCCTGGGCGCCCAGACCTGCGCGGTGAACCCGGGTACCCTGGCGGCCGAGATCTACGGCAATGTCGTGACCGAGCGCCACCGTCACCGCTACGAGGGCAACAACTACTACCTGCCGAAGATCGAAGCGGCGGGCCTGGTGGTCTCGGCGCGCACCCCGAACGAAGACCTGCTCGAGATCATGGAACTCCCGCGCGAAGTCCACCCGTTCTACATCGGCGTGCAGTTCCACCCGGAGTTCAAGTCGACTCCGCGTAACGGCCACCCGCTGTTCACGTCGTTCATCCAGGCCGCCCTGAAGCATCAGGCGGCCAAGACCAACGTAGCGGTAAATGACGCAAATTCGGCGCCAAGGGCGCCGGCACTGCAAGGAGATGCAGCATGAAACTCGCCGGTTTCGAGGTCGGCCTCGAGCACCCAATCTTCCTGATCGCCGGTACCTGCGTGATCGAATCGCGCCAGATGGCGCTCGACACCGCCGGCACGCTGAAGGAAATCACGTCGGCGCTTGGCATCCCGTTCATCTACAAGTCGTCCTTCGACAAGGCCAACCGCTCGTCGGGCAAGACCTTCCGCGGCCCGGGCATCGACAAGGGCCTGGAGATCCTGGCCGACGTGCGCAAGGAGATTGGCGTGCCGGTCCTGACCGACGTCCATGACGAAGAGATGATCCCGCAGGTGGCGAGCGTCGTCGACGTGCTGCAGACCCCGGCCTTCCTGTGCCGCCAGACCGACTTCATCAACGCCTGCGCGCGTTCGGGCAAGCCGGTCAACATCAAGAAGGGCCAGTTCCTGGCGCCGGGCGACATGAAGAACGTGATCGACAAGGCGCGCGCCGCCGCGCGCGACGCCGGTCTGCCGGAAGACAACTTCATGGCCTGCGAACGCGGCGCCTCCTTCGGCTACAACAACCTGGTGTCGGACATGCGTTCGCTCGCCATCATGCGCGAATCGAACTGCCCGGTGGTGTTCGACGCGACCCACTCGGTGCAGCTGCCGGGCGGCCAGGGCACCTCGTCCGGCGGCCAGCGCGAGCACGTGCCGGTGCTGTCGCGCGCGGCGGTGGCGGCGGGCGTCGCCGGCCTGTTCATGGAGACCCATCCGGATCCGGCCAACGCGATGTCGGACGGCCCGAACGCCGTGCCGCTGGGCCGCATGAAGGAACTGCTGACGACCCTGGTCGAGATCGACCGCATCGTCAAGAAGACCGGCTTCCTGGAAGCCAGCTTCAAGTAACACTGCAGCACGAAAATGCGCGCGTTGTGCCCGGCGGCCGGGCGCTCGCGCGCATTTGTTACAATGCCAATCGATTTGGGCTAGCCTGCTAGCCGCACCAGATTCTTACCCTTCCGGAGACTGAAAAACATGAGTGCTATCGTTGATATCATCGGCCGCGAAATCATTGACTCGCGCGGCAATCCGACCGTGGAATGCGACGTCCTGCTGGAGTCGGGCGTGATGGGCCGCGCCGCCGTCCCGTCGGGCGCATCGACCGGTTCGCGCGAAGCGATCGAGCTGCGCGACGGCGACCCCAAGCGTTACTTCGGCAAGGGCGTGCTGCAGGCCTGCGAGAATATCAACACCGAGATCTCCGAAGCGATCATGGGCCTGGACGCCAATGAACAGGCCTTCCTGGACCGCACCCTGATCGATCTCGACGGCACCGAAAACAAGAGCCGCCTGGGCGCCAACGCGATGCTGGCCGTCTCGATGGCCGTCGCCAAGGCCGCGGCCGAAGAAGCCGGCCTGCCGCTGTACCGCTACTTCGGCGGTTCGGGCGCGATGCAGATGCCGGTCCCGATGATGAACGTCATCAACGGCGGCGCGCACGCGGACAACAACCTGGACATCCAGGAATTCATGATCATCCCGATCGGCGCACCGAGCTTCAAGGAAGCGCTGCGCTACGGCGCCGAGGTGTTCCACACCCTGAAGAAGATCCTGCACTCGAAGGGCCTGAACACCGCGGTCGGCGACGAAGGCGGTTTCGCCCCGTCGGTGGCCAACCATGAAGAAGCGATCAAGCTGATCATGCAGGCGATCGAGCAGGCCGGCTACGTGGCCGGCCAGGACATCGCCATCGGCCTGGACTGCGCCGCGAGCGAATTCTACAAGGACGGCAAGTACGTGCTCGAAGGCGAAGGCGGCCTGGCCCTGAGCGCACAGGACTTCACCAACATGCTCTCCACCTGGTGCGACCGCTACCCGATCATCTCGATCGAGGACGCCATGCACGAAGGCGACTGGGAAGGCTGGGCGATCCTGACCGCCGCGCTGGGCAAGAAGGTGCAGCTGGTGGGCGACGACCTGTTCGTCACCAATACCAAGATCCTGAAAGAGGGCATCCAGAAGGGCATCGCCAACTCGATCCTCATCAAGATCAACCAGATCGGCACCCTGACCGAGACCTTCGCCGCCATCGAGATGGCCAAGCGCGCCGGCTACACGGCCGTGATCTCGCACCGTTCGGGCGAAACCGAAGACTCGACCATCGCCGACATCGCGGTGGGCCTGAACGCCCTGCAGATCAAGACCGGCTCGATGTCGCGTTCGGACCGCATGGCCAAGTACAACCAGCTGCTGCGCATCGAGGAAGACCTGGGCGACGTTGCCAGCTACCCGGGCCGCGACGCTTTCTACAACCTGAAGTAAGACCTCGAGCCGGACAGCCCGAACGGGTTGTCCGGCTGCGCGTACGACCATGCGACTCATTACCATTGCACTTGCCGTCCTGCTGCTGCTGATCCAGTACCCGCTGTGGCTGGGGAAGGGCGGCTGGCTCGACGTCGCCGACATGCGCTACCAGGTCGACCAGACCCGGCGCAAGACCGAGATGCTGGAAACGCGCAACGACAAGCTCGAGTCGGAAGTACGCGACCTGCGCGACGGCTTCGGCGCGGTCGAGGAGCGCGCCCGCTACGAGCTGGGCATGATCAAGCAGAACGAAATCTTCGTGCAGGTGCTGCGCAAGGACGAACAGCCCTCGGTCTCGATGACCGTGCCGCCGCCACCGCCACAGCCGAAAGACAAGACGAAGCACTGAGCTTCGTTTTCACCCCATGACGAAACAGAACCCCTCCCTCGATTCGCTCGACGCGATCGCCGACCTGCTGGCCAACGCGTTCGAAGACGGCGACGGCGCCGCAATCACGGCCGCCATGCGCGCCGTGGCGCAGGCGCCCGGCCTCGGACTGCTGGCCGCCGCCGTCGGCATGCCGCGCGAAGAACTGCAGGCCGCGTTGACGGCGGAAGAATTCAACCTCGATCTCACCCTCGAGATCATGAAGGTGGTCGACCTGCACATGTCGGGACGCGGCTGAAGCGCCCGCGCCTCAATGCAAAACGCGCCTTCCGGCGCGTTTCTGCTTTAGGGGCGCGCTGCGCTTATTCCGACGAGGCGTCGCCCTGGTGCGAACCGGCGCCTTGCTCCAGGAAGGAACGCAGCATCCAGGCGTTCTTTTCGTGGACTTCCATGCGGGTGGTGAGCATGTCGGCGGTCGGATAATCGTCCAGTTCGTCCGCGACCCGGACGCCCGCACGCAGGGTGCGGATCAGGGTTTCGTTGCCGTCCACCAGCTGGCGGATCATGTCCTTGGCCGACAGCACTTCCGGCTCTTCCTTGATGCTGGACAGTTCGGCATAGCGCTTGTAGGTGGCCGGGGCGAAGTGGCCCAGGGCGCGGATGCGCTCGGCGATCTCGTCCAGCGCATTCCACTGCTCGGTGTACTGCTCCTCGAACATCACGTGCAGGGCCGAGAACATCGGTCCGGTGACGTTCCAGTGGAAGTTGTGGGTCTTCAGGTACAGCATGTAGGCGTCCGCGAGGACGGTGGACAGCGATTCGACGATCTTGGCACGGTCTTCGGTGCCGATTCCGGTATCCATGTGCATTGTGTTTCTCCTCAGGTCAACGGTCGTGTTTGTGTGGAAATGACAACACTGTCAAAGAAGCATCAGCTTAGCACCGACAAGGAAAATGCGTATTTTGAGTGTCCCGGTTCGAGAGTGGGACAAGCAAATATCTGTGGATTGATTGCCCGGCAGTACTTACAATCCATGTACTCCGGTTATCAACTTATCAAGGATATGCATGAAGCGATTCTCCATCATGGCTGCGCTGCTGGTCATGGCTGCGCCCGCGTTTGCCCAGGACGGGGAAACGGCCGCGGGGCCCGCCGTGACCGAAGAGGTGCGGGTCAGCAGCATCAAGGATCCGGCCCTGCGCCCCTACAGCCATATGGTGCGCGGCCTCGATACCTGGGAGGAGAAGCGGGCCTTGGCGCCGAATGCCAGCCTGCGCTTCGAACTGCGGACGGCGGACGGCAAGATCGCCGCACCGGAAGGCCTGCAACTGCGCATCGCCGGCGACAAGGTGGATATTCCGCTGCCGATCGACGCCGAAAGCACCTTCGCGCTGCCGCGCAGCCAGGAAGCCCTGGACGACAAGGCTGACCTGCTGCTGAACCGCAAAAAAGACCAGTTCCGCTGGCGTCCACTGGTGCGTTCGCCGGGCGTGCCGGAGAACGCGCGCCGCCTGGGCGACCTGCGCCTGGAGTGCGAAGTGTCGGTTGCGGTGCGCAAGGAAGAGATTCCCTTGCTGTACCGCGCCGGCGCGGTGGCGACGGGCGGCCTGTGCAATCTGCCGATGGTGGGCTACATCTACCGCTCGCCCAAGCCGCTGGCGAAGGCCACGCTGGTGTCGGGCACGCGCAAGGCCGGGCTGCCTCTACAGCCGCATGGAGAAGGCTATACGGTGCCGCTGCGCGACAAGAGTTGGGACAACGACACCCTGGTGGTCTACGAGTTCGTCGCGCCGGTGGCGGGCACCCAGCCCTGAGCCGCCGGCGCAGGGAGGTGTTACAGGCGCGCTGCGCGCTTGCGGCGCGCGGCCGCGACACCGGCAAGGCCGGCGCCCAGCAGCAGGAGCGAGCCTGGTTCCGGCACCTGGGAGACGGGCACGCCGTCCTGCACCACGTCCGACAGCGTGCCGCCGGTTGCGGTCATGGTCAGGCGCCAGGCGCCGAAGTTCTGGTTGCCGATGAAGGCGTCGTAAGGACGGTTCGCTTCATAGCCCTGCAGGGCTTCGTCCTGGAAGTAGGTGCCCTGGCCGAGCGTGATCATGTAGGTGCCGGCTTCGGCGAAGGTCCAGCGGATCGCCGAATCGAAGAAATCCACCGAGCCGTCGGGAGTGGGCGCCATCCAGTCGTCGCCGATGGTCAGGGTATTCCCGCGCGCATCAAAAAGCATCAGGTAGCTGTCGAAGCCGGTGATCAGGCCGTCGCCGTTCAGGTCGACGCCGGTCGATTCGCGCGCCAGCACATCGAAGAAGACCTGGGTGCCGGCGCTCACGTTGAACGTGATCCGCGCGATGTTCAGATCGTCCGCGATGCCATCGGCGTCGGCATCGAAGTTGGCAATCGTGCCGTTGAGGACAGTCGCACCGGCGACCGACGAGGCGGCAATGCCGGCCATCAAGCATAAACCTGCTACAACCTTGCGCATTAGGAACCTTTCCGTACGTTAAAGTCCCCAGCAAGTAGCACGATCCATGCCAGTATGTGAATTGTTAAACGGATCAATGACTTACTTAAAAGTCATTAACTGTAGGAATCATGATGTAAGGAATCCCGACAGTTACTCAGGTATGAGACGCTCGAGCACGGCTCGCGCCTTGGCGGGAATCGGGGTCGGGCGATTCGAGGCCCGATCGACGTAGACGTGAACAAAATACCCGGCTGCCGAGGGCAGGGGCTCGTCGTTCCGGTAGAGTGCGATCTCGTAGCGCACGCTGGTGTTGCCCAGCTTGGCCACCCGGACGCCGGCGTGCACCGTGTCCGGGAAGGAAATCGAACTGAAGTAAGAACAGCCGGTTTCCACCACCAGGCCCACCGTGCCGTCCTGGTGGATGTCCAGTACGCCTTGGTCGATCAGGTGGCGGTTCACCGCGGTATCGAAGAAGCTGTAGTAGTTGACGTTGTTGACGTGCCCGTAGCTGTCATTGTCCATCCAGCGTGTCGGGATCGACAGAAAATGGGGGAATGCGCTGCGGGGCGTGTCTTTCATCGTCAAGCAATCCTCAGTTGATCGCGCCGCTCGGCGGCATCATGGTTTCCACCGGCGTATCGCTGGCGAACAGCTGGGCGCAGTCGACCTTGTCGAAGGCGTAGTGCTTGCCGCAGAAATCGCAGTTGATGCCCAGCTCGCCCAGGTCGGCCAGCGCTGAATCCACTTCCGCCTGGCCCAGCATCTTGAGCATGTTGCCGACCTTCTCGCGGGTGCAGCTGCAGTGGAATTGCGGGTGCTGCGGATCGAACACGCGGATGGTCTCTTCCCAGAACAGGCGCTTGAGCAGGGTCTCGATGCCGGTGCTCAGGAGTTCCTCGCGCTTCAGGGTCTGGCCCAGCATCACGGCGCGGTTCCAGGTTTCCAGGTCTTCGGCTTCCGAGGCCTGCTTCTGCTGGTCGTCCTTGCCGCTGTGGCGCGGCAGCTTTTGCAGCAGCATGCCGCGCGAGACCTGGTCGTCGGCCGCCAGCCACAGACGCGTGTCCATCTGTTCGGAACGCAGCATGTAGTTCTCGATGACGCTCGCCATGTTTTCGCCGATCAGCGGCACCACGCCCTGGTAGGGCTGCTGGCCCGGCACCTTGTCGACCGGGTCGAGGGTGATCACGAAGCGGCCCTTGCCGTGCGCATTGAACATCTGCTCGAGGCTCGCATCCTCGGCGATCTCGGCGTCCGGCGCCAGCTTGGCGGTGGCGCGGATGCGCAGGTTGGCGTCGCACTCGACCACCAGCAGGCGCACCGGACCGTCGCCGAAGATCTGCATCACGATGGCGCCGTTGAACTTCAGGTTGGCCGACAGCAGGGCGCTGGCCGCCACCATTTCGCCGAGGGCCGTGCGCACCGCCTTCGGGTAAGCGTGGCGGGCCTGGATCTCGCGCCAGGTGTCGGAAATCTCGATCAGCTCGCCGCGGACGGCGGCGTTATCGAAGATGAATTTTTGCAGGGTGTCGCGGGTGTCAGTAGTGGTCATTCTTTATCCGATTTTCTTGAGCTGCGCCTTGAACATCTGGCCGCGCGCCACATAGCTCGCGGCGCTGGCCTGCAGGCGCAGCAGGTCTTCTTCCGTCAGGGTGCGCACCACCTTGGCAGGGGAACCGAGGATCAGCGATCCGTCCGGGAACTCCTTGCCTTCGGTCACCAGGGCGCCTGCGCCCACCAGGCAGCCCTTGCCGATCCGGGCGCCGTTCAGGATCACGGCCTGGATGCCGATCAGCGAACCGTCGCCGACCGTGCAGCCGTGCAGCATGGCCTGGTGGCCGACCGTCACGTTCTTGCCCAGCGTGAGCGGGAAGCCCATATCGGTGTGCATCACCGTGCCTTCCTGCACGTTGCTGTTCTCGCCGATGGTGATGCGTTCGTTATCGCCGCGCAGCGTGGCGCCGTACCACACCGAGGCATTGGCCTCGAGCGTGACCTTGCCGATCAGGGTTGCAGAATCGGCCACGAAGCTCGACGCGTCGATCTCGGGGGCGTGCTCGCCCAGCTGGTAAATCGCCATGGATGTGCTCGGGAAGGGTTGGAATGCCGCTATTGTAAACCGCCTGCCCGCTATCGTCCGGTCGGTGGAAGATGGGGCTGTCCAGCGCAATATCAAGCGGGACGCTATACTGCGAACGGTCGTACTTTTTTTAATGCAGATATCCATGATCCCGTCCCGTTCCGAATTCCTTACCGTGCGCGGCCTGCGCACCCACGTGCGCCACTGGGGCCGCGAAGGCGCCCCCAAGATCTTCATGCAGCACGGCTGGATGGACGTGGCCGCCTCCTTCCAGTTCGTGGTCGATTGCCTGCAGCAGGACTGGCACGTGATCGCCTTCGATTGGCGCGGTTTCGGGCTGAGCGAGCGCGCCCACTCGGATACCTACTGGTTCCCGGACTACCTGGCCGACCTGGAAGCGGTGCTCGACCATTACCAGCCGGAGGGACAAGTCAATCTCCTCGGCCACAGCATGGGCGGTAATATCGTCAGCCTGTACGCCGGCATCCGGCCACAGCGCATCGCCAAACTGATCAACCTGGAAGGCTTTGGCCTGCCTGCCACGCGCCCGTCGCAGGCGCCGGGCCGCTACGCCAAGTGGCTGGACGAACTGAAGGCAAGGCCCGAGATGCGCGGCTACGCCAGCCTGGAAGAGGTGGCGGGGCGGCTGCAGAAGACCAATCCGCGTTTATCAGGTGAACGGGCGGCCTTCCTGGCGGGGCACTGGTCGGCCCTGGACGCCGACGGCCAGTGGCGCATCCTGGGCGACCCGGCGCACAAGATGACCGGGCCGCTGCTGTACCACGCCGACGAAGTGCTGGCCTGCTGGACCCAGATCACGGCGCCGGTATTGTGGATCGAGGCGGAAGACACCGAGATGTGGCGCTGGATGGGCCCGAAGGAGCAGGCGCGGGCAGAGATCGACCGCCGGCGCGAGCACCTCGCCAAGGTCACGGCGCGCATGATGCCGGGGGCGGGGCACATGCTGCACCATGATCAGCCTGAACTGCTGGCGCGGATGATCGAGGCGTTTTTGACGGGCGACGAAGTTCCGGGCTGATCACCAAAATTGGATTCCGGCCTGCGCCGGAAGGACGGTGCTTACCGTGTTGGCCTTAAGACCGTCATTCCCGCGCAGGCGGGAACCCAATTTTCCTTCGCGTCTCGCTAGCGTTGTAAGCACCCCTCACTCACCCTCCGAGAATTGCCGCAGGGAAATGCCTGTGCTACAGTCCCATCCCGAACCGGCGCTACCTTGGCGCCATCGAGACAGACGGACAGGACACACATGCGATTTCGAGCCGGCCTCGCGCTTTGCGGCGCCCTCCTGACGGCAGGCTGCGCCGTTCCCTACAGCCCGGCCCCGGTAGCCACCAATTTCCCCAGCACCCAGCAGGCCAAGCTGCAGGCAGCTGCCCACTGGGGCGTGATCGCGCGCCACATGGCGACCCAGCTCAGCCCGTCACTGAAGGTGAATGCGCGCCGCCCGCTGTACGTGAGCTCGCAGCAGTCGAGCGCGTTCGCCCAGGGCGTCAGCGCGCACCTGGTGACGGCGCTGGTGAACGACGGCTACATCGTGGTGAAGGTGCCGGACGCGAACACGCTGCGCATCGAACTCGATACCCAGGTGGTCGCTTTCTCCGCCAAACGTCCGCAGTACAAGTTCGCCGGCGAGCGCACCGCGCTGGTGGCCGGCGCCTGGGTGCTGACCGGTATCGACCACACGATCGAATGGCTGGCCACGGCGGCCATCGCCGGCCAGGACGCCTATTCCTGGTTCCGCTCGCAGTTCGCCACGGGCGAGACGCCCAAAACCGAGATCATCGTCAACCTGTCGCTGGCGGACGAGTCGCGCTACTACGCGCGCGCCACCTCCGTCTACTACACGACCGACAGCGACCGTACCCTGTACGACGCCGCCTTCTCGCCTTCCAAGACCTTCGCGGTCCGTAACCAGTGAGGCCCATGATGCGCTCCCGACTCCTCCGCGCCGCCGTCCTGGCCTTGCCGCTGCTGCTGGGCGCCTGCTCGACCCAGCCGCAGGAAGACACCAATTACACCTCGGTCTCGGCCAACGCCTTCGTCGCCGCCAACTACCGCGCCGCCGATGCGCTGGCGCTCCAGCTGCGCGGCAAGCTGGGCGACGACAAGCCCCTGATCATGGCCACCATCGTCAACATCGATGCGCTCGAACAGACCTCGATGCTGGGCCGCCTGGTGTCCGAACAGCTGTCGACGCGCCTGGCGCAGGGCGGCATGAAGATGCTGGAAATGAAGCTGCGCAACAGCGTCTACCTCAAGCGCAACCAGGGCGAACTGATGCTCACGCGCGAGATCGGCGACGTGGCCCACACCCACAATGCCCAGGCCGTCGTGGTCGGTTCTTATGCCGAAACCCGCGAAGCGGTGTTCGTGAACGTCAAGGTGATCCAGCCGACCACCAACCTGGTGCTCGCCGGCCACGATTACGTGCTGGCGAAAGAGGGCACCGTGCGTTCGATGCTGCAGTCCAACTGATCCGGTTTGCCGGCCGCACGGCAGGCCGATTGGCGCGTACAATGTTTCGCTCCATTGCCATTGTCGTCGCCGGTTTATGAAAGTCGATCTCCACTGCCATTCCAACGTCTCCGACGGCGTGCTCGCACCCGCCGCCGTCGCCGCGTATGCCCGTAAAAGCGGTGTCGACGTCTGGGCGCTGACCGACCACGACGAGGTGGGCGGCATCAAGGCCGCGCGCCTTGCTGCCGGCGAGCTCGGAATGCGCTTCGTGGCCGGGGTCGAGATCTCGGTGACCTGGGCCAACGAGACCGTGCACATCGTCGGCCTGCAGATCGACGAGGACAACCCCGCCCTGATCCAGGGCCTGGCCGCCACCCGCAACGGCCGCCAGGAGCGTGCCAGGGAAATCTCGGCCCAGCTGGCCGACGCCGGCATCCCCGGCGCCTACGAGGGCGCGCTGCGCTACGTCGGCAACCCGGACCTGATCTCGCGCACCCACTTCGCCCGCTACCTGGTCGAGATCGGCGCCTGCGGCTCGACCTCCGAGGTGTTCCGCAAATATCTTACGGAAGGCAAGCCGGGCTATGTGCCGCACCGCTGGGCCACGCTCGAGCAGGCCGTCGGCTGGATCAAGGGCGCCGGCGGCATCCCCGTGATCGCGCATCCAGGACGCTATCCCTTCAGCGACACTGCCGAAGGCGCACTGTTCGACGAGTTCCGCAAGCTGGGCGGCACGGCCATCGAAGTGGTGACCGGCAGCCACACGCCGGACCAGTACCAGACCTACGCCGAACTGGCGCGGCGCTACGGCTTCCTGGCTTCGCGCGGCACCGACTTCCATGCGCCCGGCGAAGCCCGGGTCGAGTTTGCCGAATTGCCACCATTGCCCGCCGGATTGACGCCGGTGTGGCACGACTGGTTTTGATCCGTCGTATTGCTGGCGGCCGTTGACCGCGTGGGCGGGAAGACCCGCCCACCCTACTTGAAAATCCTGCTGGACAGCCCAATCTTGGCAGCCTGACATCATCAAGCTGCCGGGAGGCTCGTCCATGAAACGTATTGTTCTGTTCCTCGCCACCAACCTTGCCGTCGTGCTGGTGGTGTCGCTCGTGCTCAACCTGCTTGGGGTGGGACGTGCCGTGACGGGGCAGGGCATCGACGTTGGCGCGCTCGCCGTGTTCTCGCTGGTGGTCGGCTTCACCGGTTCCTTCATTTCGCTCCTGATGAGCAAACCGATGGCCAAGTGGTCGACCGGCGCGCGCGTCATCGAGCAGCCCGCCAACAGCACCGAGCAGTGGCTCGTCAATACCGTGCGCCGCCTGAGCGAACGCGCCGGCATTGGCATGCCGGAAGTCGCCGTCTACGAAGGCGAGCCGAACGCCTTCGCGACCGGCGCTTTTAAAAATTCCGCGCTGGTGGCCGTGTCCACCGGCCTGCTGGCCAACATGAACCAGGACGAGGTCGAGGCCGTGCTGGGCCACGAGGTGGCCCACATCGCCAACGGCGACATGGTCACGCTCACCCTGATCCAGGGCGTGGTGAATACCTTTGTGGTGTTCCTGGCGCGCGTGGTCGGCTTTTTTGTCGACAAGGTGCTGCTGCGCAGCGACGACCGCGGTCCCGGCATCGGCTACATGGTGACCGTGTTCGTGTGCGAGATCCTGTTCGGCATCGTCGCCTCGATCATCGTCGCCTGGTTCTCGCGCCAGCGTGAATTCCGCGCCGACGCCGGTTCGGCCAAGCTGATGGGCTCGTCCGTGCCGATGCAGCACGCGCTGGCCCGCCTCGGCGGCCTCGAACCGGGCGCGCTGCCGTCCTCGATGGCCGCATCCGGCATCTCGGGCAGCGGCGGCGGCTGGGGTGCGCTGTTCTCGACCCACCCGCCGATGGAGCAGCGCATCGCCGCGCTGCAGGCGCTGCGCTAAACAACAATCAGAAAGGCGGCTACGCATGGCCCAACATTTCCAGATCCACCCCGAAAACCCGCAGCCGCGCCTCGTGAAGCAGGCCGCGCAGATCATCAGCGCGGGCGGAATCGTGGCCGCGCCCACCGATTCGGCTTACGCCCTGGTGTGCCGCCTCGACGACAAGGCGGCGGTCGAGAAGCTGCGCCGCATCCGCGGCGTCGACGACAAGCACCACCTGACGCTGCTGGTGCACGACCTGTCCGCGATCGCCCACTTCGCGCGCGTCGACAATACCCAGTACCGCCTGCTCAAGGCGACCATGCCGGGCCCCTACACCGTGATCCTGGAAGCGACGCGCGAAGTGCCGCGCCGCCTGTCGCATCCCTCGCGCAAGACCATCGGCGTGCGTATTCCGGAAAACCACATCATGCTGGCGCTGATCGAAGAACTGGGCGAACCCCTGATCGGCACCACCCTGCAGCTGCCGGGCGACGACCACATGCTGTCCGATCCGGATGAGGTGCTCGAGCGCCTCGGCAAGCAGATCGAACTGGTGATCGACGGCGGCGCCGGTACCCTGGAAGCGACCACCGTCATCGACCTGACCGGCCCGGCGCCCGAGCTGGTGCGCGAGGGCAGGGGCGATCCGGCCGCCTTCGGGCTGTAAGGGTGGCTTCAGCATCCCTTAACGGCCGGGCTTCCCGCCTCTGATAGAATCGCGCACATGGATGAACTCATACGCAACATTGCTGTCTACGCGCTGCCCGTTCTTTTTGCGATTACCCTGCACGAAGCCGCCCACGCCTACGTCGCCCGCTATTTCGGCGACAACACCGCCTATGCCGCCGGGCGCATGACCCTGAACCCGCTGGTGCACATCGACATCTTCGGAACCATCGTCATTCCGATCGCGCTCTACCTGACCACCGGATTCGTGTTCGGCTACGCCAAGCCGGTGCCGATCGACTTCGGCCGCCTGCGCAATCCCAAGCGCGACATGGCCTGGGTGGCCCTGGCCGGTCCCGGCGCCAATTTCATCATGGCGCTGATGTGGCTGATCCTGGCGGTGCTGCTGGTCGCCTTCAACGTGGGCGAGGAATTCCCGCACAAGGTGGCGCAAGCTGGCCTGTTCACCAATTTGCTGATGTTCGCCTTCAACCTGCTGCCGATCCCGCCGTTGGATGGCGGTCGCGTTGTGACCAGCATGCTGCCGAATCGCCTGGCCTACAAGTTCGCGCGCATCGAGCCGTACGGCTTTTTCATCGTGCTGGCGCTGATCTTCTTCAACCTGCTGGCCTTCTGGGTGATGCCGGTGATGGCCCTGGGCCGCATGCTGCTGCAGCTGATCGCGTCGCCGCTGACGCTGCTGCTTACATGAACATGATGAACCTGCCGGTCTCGCCCTGGGTTGCGCGTTTCGCGCCCCTGGCCAAACCGGGCGAAGCCCTCGACCTGGCCTGCGGCAGCGGCCGTCATACGCGCTTGCTGGCGGCGCAGGGGTTGCAGGTGACGGCGCTCGACCGCAAGGCCGAGCTCTTGAGCCCGCTTGCGGGCCCGAACGTCACCATATTGCAGCACGACCTGGAAACCGGGGATGCGGTCTGGCCCTTCGAGCCTGGCCGCTTCTTCCTGATCGTCGTGACCAATTACCTGTACCGTCCGCTGTTCGCGCAGCTGGCCGCCAGCCTGCGTCCGGACGGCATCCTGATCTACGAAACCTTCGCCCAGGGCAACCAGGTCTACGGCAAGCCCTCGAACCCGGACTTCCTGCTGGCGCCGGGCGAGTTGCTGGACCTGGCGCGCGATGGCGGGCTGCAGGTGCTGGCTTATGAAGATGGCCACGTCGACCGTCCCAACCCGGCCCAGGTACAGCGCCTATGCGCGGCGGGTCCAGGCTTTGCCAAAACCGAAGCGAAGCTCGACCATAATGTGGTCGTGAATGAACCATAGAGGCGGGCGATCCGCTACAATCAGACTTTTATTTACTTTCCGGCACGGCCAACGCATATGATTAAGGGCAGCATCGTAGCAATCGTCACCCCGATGTTCGAGGACGGCAGTCTTGACCGCGACTCTCTGCGCAAGCTGATCGACTGGCACATCGCGGAAGGCACCGACGGCATCGTGATCGTCGGCACCACGGGCGAATCGGCCACTGTCTCCCCAGAGGAGCACGCAGAACTGATCAAAGTCGCGGTGGAGCACGCCGGCGGCCGCATCCCCGTGATCGCCGGCGCCGGCGGCAACTCGACCGCTGAAGCCATCGCGCTGACCACCCACGCCAAGCAGGTCGGCGCGGACGCCACGCTGCAGGTAGTCCCGTACTACAACCGTCCGAGCCAGGAAGGCATGTACCGCCACTTCAAGGCGATCGCGGAAGCGGTCGACCTGCCGGTCATCCTGTACAACGTGCCGGGCCGCACCGTTGCCGACATGAGCAACGAGACCGTCGCGCGCCTGGCGCCGATCGACAACATCGTCGGCATCAAGGACGCTACCGGCAACATCGGCCGCGGCATCGAGCTGCTGCGCATGGTCGACAAATCCTTCGCCGTGTATTCGGGCGACGATCCGACCGCGATGGCCCTGATGTTCTGCGGCGCTGCCGGCAACATCTCGGTCACCGCCAACGTGGCCCCGCGCGCGATGCACGAACTGTGCGTGGCCGCGATGGCGGGCGAGGTCGCGCGCGCGGTCGAGATCAACAACCGCGTCCTCGACCTGCACGCCAAGCTCTTCGTCGAGCCAAACCCGGTGCCGGTCAAGTGGGCGCTGGGCGAAATGGGCAAGATCCCGTTCGGCCTGCGCCTGCCGCTGGCGCCGCTGTCTTCGTCGTACCACGATACCGTGCGTGGCGCGCTGGCCCAGGCGGGCCTTCTCACTGCCTGAACCCGCAAGGTTCCGGTTCCCAGTACCTGATATCGAAAGCCATGACTAACCGCACTAACACGACTCCTGCCGCCGCGCGCGTGCTGACGCTGACCGCGATCGCGCTGAGCCTCTCGGCCTGCACCACCATCTTCGAATCGGACAAGGTCGACTACCGCGGCGCCAAGCGGGCTGCCAACCTCGAAGTCCCGCCCGACCTCACCGCTCTGCAACGCGACAACCGCTACGCCGTCCCCGACGGCAAGGGCGTGGCGACTGCCTCGGGCATGCAGCAGCGCGCCGGCCAGTCAGGCGCCGCGCCGGTCGCGGGTTCGATGGAAGCCATCGGTCCGCTCTCGACCGAGGCGGTGAGCGTACAGCGCAACGGCGACCAGCGCTGGCTGGTGGTCAAGCAGACCCCGGAACAGCTGTGGCCGCAACTGCGCCAGTTCTGGGAGAACCAGGGCTTCGCGATCGAGACCGAATCGGCCACGACCGGCACCATGGAAACCAACTGGGTCGAGAACCGCTCGAAGATCCCGCAGGACTTCATCCGCAACGCGCTGGGCAAAGTGTTTGACCGCGCCTATTCGACCGGCGAGCGCGACAAGTTCCGCACCCGCCTCGAGCGCCTGCCGGACGGCTCGACCGAGGTCTACATCAGCCACCGCGGCGCCGAAGAAGTGCTGCAGGGCGCGCAGAAGGAAACCACGATCTGGACCGTGCGTCCGAACGATCCGGGCCTCGAGTCGCAATTCCTGGGCCGCCTGGTCGCGCAGCTGACCGGCGTGAAGGAAACCAAGCAGGCCGAGACCATGGTCGCCAACGCACCGGTGGCCGCTCAGCACGCCAAGCTGGTCGGCAACGTCGTCGAGCTGGACGAAGGCTTCGACCGCGCATGGCGCCGCGTCGGCCTGGCGCTGGACCGCGTCGGCTTCACCGTCGAAGACCGCGACCGCGTGCAGGGCGTGTACTTCGTGCGCTACGTCGATCCGGACGCCGCCAACAAGGAAGGCTTCCTCAAGAAGCTGTTCACCTTCGGCAGCGCGGAAGAGAAGGCCAAGGAAGCGCAGCGCTACCGCGTGCTCGTCAAGGCGGAGCAGGGCGCGTCGACCAGCCAGGTGAGCGTGCAGACCAATGACGGCAAATCGGAAACCGGCGAGACCGGCGCGAAGATCCTGAAGCTGCTGACGGATGAGCTGAAGTAATCGGACGTTCGAGCTTCAATGAGAAACCGGCCTTTCTAGGCCGGTTTTTTTATGCGTGGGTGGTTTGCTTGAGAAATTAGGTTCCGGCCTGCGCCGGAACGACGTGCTGAGAGGGGTGGCCACAACGAAGTTTCGTTAGCCTAAAGACCGTCATCCCGGCGAAGGCCGGGATCCAATTTTGGAGGCGTACCGATCGCGTTTAAAACGTACCGACGAAAAAAAACCGGCCCCGAAAGGCCGGTTTTGAATCAGATCGAGCTGATTACTTGGTTGCAGCAGCGTCAGCAGCTTGCGAAGCAGCGGTCGAAGCAGCAGCAGCAGCGTCAGCAGCGGTCGAAGCAGCAGCCGAAGCGGCAGCAGCAGCGTCAGCAGCCGGAGCAGCGGTGGTTGCGTCGGTAGCGGCCGGGGTAGCGGCTGCGTCGGTGGTTGCAGCAGCAGGAGCTTCGACAGCAGCAGGAGCGACCGGAGCAGCTTCTTCTTTCTTGCTGCAAGCAGCCAGAGCAACAGCCATCAGGGAAACGATCAGCAGGGATTTTTTCATGATTTTCCTTAATATTTCAAAAGTAAGTACTGCTTGTTTGAATAATAATTACCGGTAATTATTGCTCAGAGGAATTCTCGTGCTTTTAAGAAAAGCAATACTGCCAGATAGGCAACGGAACCTTCCTGACCTGATATTATAGCCAAATTTACTGAATCGCAATAGCAAACTCATGCTCTAGCGAAAGTATTTTCAGCTCCAACAAGGTTTATCTTGTTACAAGATGCAACCTGCTGGAGCATTTGGCCGACCAGTCCACATATAACGTTCACAAGCCGGTTTTGGTTGACTGTAAAACAGCTTTTGATTCTTCCCAAATCGCATCGAAACGATGGCGCGGCAGATCCACGGCGCCCGGAGAGGCGAATGCCGCTTCACCGCGCATGTGGTCACTATGGAAACGCCGCAGCACGTGGGCGTCGTCCACGATGCAGAACGAATCCGTCAGTTGATGTAGAGTTTTGGGCGTGGCGCGGCATTCTGCGCCATGGCTGTAGTCGCGCAGCAGGCGCAGGAAACGCGGGTAGTGGCGCTCGATGTGGCCGGGTGTGTGCATCGCCAGGCGCAGCACGCCGCCACGTTTCAAGAATTCTCGAAGCGTCGCGTCGACGTCGCTCGCGCCCAGCGGGAACACTGCAAAGTCCGGGTCGAACAGGTCGAGCCGGGTACGGGCGGCGGCCAGGCAGGCGCGGAAATGTGCTTCACATTCCGCCCGGGTATCGAAACGCGTCGAAGTCGCTTCCTGCATGGCTCCCCCTTGTCAGCCCAGTTCGATCCAGCCGTCCTGGTACCAGGTGTACAGCGCTTCCAGCACGTCGTCGGTCGCGCTCCCCAGGAGGGCGCCACTCAGGCGACGCTCGTTGGCCAGCACGTCCAGCACGGCCTTGTCGGCGCGGCCGACGGCGAAGGATTCGCCGTTGATGAAGACGTTCTTGCCGCGGTAGAGCATCAGGGTCTTGCTCGACAGCTTGAGCCCCTTCTTCGCCGCCGTCTCCATGAAGCGTCCCACCGTCAGCGGCTTGGCCGGGCCGGTGAAGAACACGTTGTGCTTCGGTTCGGAAAGATGTTCGCCCAGGAAGATGGTCACGTCTTCCTCGTCCCAGCGCACCTTGTTCAGTTCCTCGGTGATGGTCGTCAGCATCTCGCGCGGGATCTCGGCCGGGTTCTTCGGCTGCTGCAGTTGCGGGTCGGCATAGCGGCCCGGCAGGTCGATCGAGTCAGCCATGAATTGTAGGAAGGCTTCGCCCAGTTCCTGATAGGAGGGCGAGCGGAAGCCGATCGAATAGGTCATGCATTCGCCCTCGGCCACGCCGTCGTGGGCGTAATGCGGCGGCAGGTAGAGCATGTCGCCCGGTTCCAGCACGAACTCTTCTTCCGCCTCGAAGTTGGCGAGGATCTTGAGCGGCAGGCCTTCGACCAGGCTCAGGTCCTGCTGGGCGCTGATTTTCCAGCGGCGCTTGCCCTGGGCTTGCAGCAGGAACACGTCGTAGGAATCGAAATGGGGACCGACGCCGCCGCCATCGCCGGCAACGCTCACCATCAGGTCGTCGAGGCGCGCATCCGGCACGAAGCGGAACTGGCGCAGCAGCTCGTCGGCGCGCTCGTCGTACAGGTTGACGCCTTGCACCAGCATGGTCCATTCGCGCTCATTGCGCGCCGGCAGTTCGGTGAGCGGACCGTGCTGCATGTCCCACTGGCCGTCGCGCTGGGTAACCAGGCGCGATTCGACGTAATTCTGGCGGGCGAGTTCGGCGAGTTTCTCGAAGGTGAGCAGGGGCTTGAAACCGGGGATCGCCTGGCGGATCAGCAGGGGTTTCTTATGCCAGTAATCGCGCAGGAACTGGGCGGGAGTAATATTCCCGAGAAGCTGTAATTTTTTCATGCGCCATTATAACCAGTGTGATAAGTGCCACGGTCGCGTGAGGGGTATAATCCGGGGCTTACAACGAAAGGATCTGCGATGAAGATTGCCAAGAATACGGTCGTGTCGGTCAACTATCGACTGTCGGACGCCCAGAACAACCTGATCGAAGAGGGCTCGCAGCCGATGGTGTACCTGCACGGCGGCTACGAAAACACCCTGCCGAAGATCGAAGAAGAACTCGACGGCAAGGAAACCGGCTATTCGTCGACGATCCAGGTCGAGCCGGAAGACGCCTTCGGTGACTACGATCCGGAACTGGTGAAGGTCGAAGACCGCAAGCGCCTGCCGGAGCCGCTCGAAGTCGGCATGCAGTTCGAAGGCATGGCGGAAGGCGTGGACGACGAGCCGACCATCTTCACCGTGACCGACATCGCGGACGACAAGGTGGTTCTGGACGGCAACCACCCGCTGGCGGGCATGGCCCTGCGTTTCGACCTGTCGGTGATCGACGTGCGCGAAGCCACCGCCGAAGAAATCGCCCACGGCCACGTGCATGGCGCGCATGGTCACCATCACGAAGAGATGGAAGACAGCGAACAGGGCGACCACTTCCGTAGCCAGCCGCTGAACTAAGACCTTCGTACGGTGGGTGGTTTCCGCCCACCGTAGATCAAACCCTCAGCGTGAGGCCTCGCCCAGGCTGAACACATTCTCGCCCTTGCCCGCCACGTGCACCTCGACTGCGTGCGCCCCGACGGACAAGTGCCCCAGATTGCCGCGCCACTCGATTCCCGGCCGCGCATCCTTGGACAGCCCAGCGCTGTCCACCACCAGTACCCGTCCCTTGAACTTGGCCGCCTGCGTCTGCACCTGACGGCGCGTATCGGCAAAGCCGTCATGCCCGGTCGGCGCCCGCTGCAGCAGCGCGCGCAGGCCATTGGCCGGCTGCAGCAAGGGCTGCATATTCCCTTCCGCGAACAGCACCACCGCGTCCACCTTGTCCTGTTTGGCGATCGCGAACAGCCGGTTCAGCCAGAAGCGGTTGGCCACCGACCGGTCCTCGTATTCGCTATTGCGTCCCGCCGCCGGCAGGTAGTGGTTGTTGGCAGCGGGCAGGTTGATGGTGGCGTACAGTACCTTGCCGACCTGCCAGTGGGCGTTCTCGGCGTAGCTGCGGAACCGTGGGCTGCTTGACAGGCGCGTGACGGGCAGCTTTTCCTTGCCCAGCGCTTCGGGCTCGCCGTAGAACAGTTCGCGCAGCCGGTTCAGGCGTTCGATGGCGTTGGTGCGGCCGGCCGAATTGCGGCAGCCGGTCCAGTCGCTCCCGCTCAAGGAGAGGATCACGGGGCGCTTTTCCTTGTCGAACAGTTCGCGCCGCTTTTGGTAGACGCGGTCGCCGCAGGCTTCCTGTTCGCCTTTGATGCCGGTGACGACGAGGAAGGCGAGGTCCTCGTCCTTGGCCTCCTGCAGCACGTCCTTCAGTGCGGCTTCGCCGCCCTCGGCAGCGCGGTGTCCGACCACGGCGAAGCTGTGTACACGCGGATCCTCCAGCACTTCCGTCGCCTTCTTCCTGTCGCGCGCGGTGCCCGGGACCGTGATCACGGCCGCCGCGAGCAGGCTAGCGAGAAGGAGGTGACGGCGCGCCGGCATCAGGCGGCGAGCCTCTTCAGCTCATAGAGCCGCTCGAGCGCTTCGCGCGGGCTCAGGGCATCCGGATCGATGGCCGCGAGGGCCTTCTGCAGTTCGTCCTGCACGCCATCGGCAGCTGCGTCGTAGGACGCGACCGGTGCTTCCTCGACGTCGTCGCAGGGCGCGGCGAACAGGTCGAGCTGCGGCGTTGCACCGACTGCCTGTGATTCCAGGCGCGCCAGGTGCTTGCGCGCGGCGCGGATCACGGCCGGGGGCACACCGGCCAGCTGCGCCACCTGCAGGCCGTAGCTCTGCGAGGCCGGGCCGTCCTGCACCGCGTGCAGGAACACGATGCTGTCCTTGTGCTCGACCGCCGACAGGTGCACGTTGACCGCGCTGGCGTGGGTCTCCGGCAGCTGGGTCAGTTCGAAGTAGTGGGTCGCGAACAGCGTGAAGCTGCGGCTGGTTTCGATCAGGTGGCGCGCGATGGCCCAGGCCAGCGCAAGGCCATCAAAAGTAGAGGTGCCGCGGCCGACTTCGTCCATCAGCACCAGCGAGTGTTCGGTGGCGCCGTTCAGGATCGCGGCCGATTCGGTCATCTCGACCATGAAGGTCGAGCGGCCGTTGGCCAGGTCGTCACTGGCGCCGATACGGGTGAAGATGCGGTCGATCGGGCCGATCGTGGCACTGGTCGCCGGCACGTAGCTGCCGACGTAGGCCAGCAGCGTGATCAATGCCACCTGGCGCATGAAGGTCGATTTACCGCCCATGTTCGGGCCGGTGATCAGGAGCATGCGGCGCTCGTCCGACAGGCGGCAATCGTTGGAGATGAAGCGTTCGATCTGGTTTTCCACCACCGGGTGGCGGCCTTCGACGATGTTCAAGCATGGCTCGTCGACCAGCTGCGGCGCGCACCAGTTGTTGCGCACCGCGTGGCTGGTGAGCGCGACCAGGGTGTCGAGCTGCGCCAGGCCGCCGGCGACCGATTGCAGCACGCCGATGAACGGGGCCAGGTCGCCAAGCAGCTGGTCGTACAGCATCTTCTCGCGCGCCAGCGCGCGGTCTTGCGCGGACAGGGCCTTGTCCTCGAAAGCCTTGAGTTCCGGCGTGATGTAGCGTTCGCAGTTCTTGAGGGTCTGGCGGCGCTGGTAGTCGAGCGGCACCTTGTCGGCTTGGCCGTTGGTGACTTCGATGTAGAAGCCATGCACGCGGTTGTACTCGACGCGCAGGTTGGCAATCCCCGTGCGGGCGCGCTCGCGGGTTTCGAGGTCGACCAGGAACTGGCCGGCGTTCTCGGACAGCGCACGCAGCTCGTCGAGTTCGGCGTCGAAGCCGCGCGCGAACACGCCGCCGTCGCGCACCATCACGCTCGGTTCTTCGAGGATGGCCCGGCTGAGCAGGTCGAGGCAGGCCTCGGGCGGAGAGAGCAGGTCGTGGATCTCGCGCAGCAGGCAGGTGTCGCCCGGGATGAAGCAGCGCGCCACCATCTCGCGCAGTGCCGGCAATGTTTTTAGGCCGTCGCGCAGGCAGGACAGGTCGCGCGGGCGCGCCGACAGCAGGGCGATGCGGGTGGTGATGCGTTCAATGTCCGGGACGTTCGCCAGCGTGCTCGATAAACCGTGGGTGGCGTCGGCCTGGGCCAGCGCTTCGATGGCCTCGTGGCGCGAGCGCGCCACGCGTTGGTTGCGGCGCGCATGGTGCAGCCAGTGGCGCAGCAGGCGCGAACCCATCGCGGTACGGCAGCCGTCCAGCAGTGAGAACAGGGTCGGCGATTCCTGGCCGCGGATGGTCTCGGTCAGCTCCAGGTTGCGGCGCGTAGCCGCATCGAGGCCGATGTATTCGTTTTCGGTTTCGCAGGCCAGGCTCTTGACGTGCTGCAGGCCACGGCCCTGGGTCGACTGGGCATAGCGTAGCAGCGCGCCGGCCGCGCCGAAGGCCGCGCCCATGCCGTCCGCGCCGAAGCCGGTGAGGGTGGCCACGCCCAGTTGCTCGAGCAGGGCGCCGTGGCCCTTGAGGACGTCGAAGTGCCACTCCGGCACACGGTTGGTGTGCGCCACCGGCTCGGCGTCGAACATGTCTGCGCAGTCGGCACGCAGGATCTCGGCCGGCGCGATGCGTTCGAGTTCCTGGGCGAGGCGGGTCTCGACGGCGCGCTGGTCGCCCGAGAATTCCATCAGGCGCAGCACGCCGCTCGCGAGCGACAGCCAGGCCAGGCCGACGGTCATATTCTTGCGCTGTGAGAGGAGGCACATCGCCAGCAGCGGGCGCTCGGCCTTTTCCGGCAGCAGGTCGCTGTCGGTCAGCGTCCCCGGCGTGACCACGCGTACCACCTTGCGCTCGACCGGACCTTTGGACAGGGCCGGGTCGCCAATCTGTTCGCAGATCGCGCAGGATTCGCCGATCTTGACCAGCTTGGCCAGGTAGCCGTCCAGCGAGTGGAAGGGCACGCCGCACATCGGGATCGGCTGGCCGTTCGAGCTGCCGCGCGCCGTCAGCGTGATGCCCAGCAGGCGCGCTGCCTTCTGCGCGTCTTCGTGGAACAGCTCGTAGAAATCGCCCATGCGGTAGAACACCAGCATGGTGGGGTAATCGGCCTTGATGCGCAGGTACTGCTGCATCATCGGTGTGACTTTTTCCGTCGCGCCGGTCTTAATGGCTGCGGCGTTGATTTCGTTGGGAGCGTTCATGTGGTCGTGATTCGGTACGGCAAGGCGGGTGCTGAGCCAGGGCTCGTCATTTTACCGCGTTCGGCTAGCCGAATGCTGCAAAACGGACAATCCCGGCTAACGCGCGTTGCGTTGCTGCCGAAATGCTACGAGGACGCCGCTCGACTCCGGGGCGAGCCTGTCAGATACTGGAAACGTCTCACGAGGCGGTTGGTTTAACAACAGGAGAAATATCATGGTCAAACTCGCGTTGTTCGTTCGTCTGGAAGCCAAGCCGGGTAAGGAGAAAGAGGTAGAGAGCTTCCTGTTAAGCGGTCTTCCCCTGGTTCAGGCAGAGCCGGCTACGACAGCCTGGTTCGGCATCCGCCTGGGACCGTCCACCTTCGGGATTTTTGACGCGTTTCCAGATGAGGCTGGGCGACAAGCTCATTTGTCCGGAAAGGTCGCGGCCGCGCTGATGGAAAAAGCTGGGGACTTGTTCGCCACGCCCCCGTCAATCGAAAAGGTGGACGTTCTGGCGGCGAAGCTGCCGGGCTGAGTAAGCCCAAACAGTCGCTCACGCTGCAAGGTCAGCTCAGGACAGTGAACAGTTCCCCGTCACCGCCGCCTTGTCCGCGAACTCCACGACAAAGTCGCCGTCTTGTCCGGCGCGCAGCGTGAGGCTGCTTCCCAACGCGACCGGCGCCCGGAATCGGCATTCGATGCGCGTGACATGCCGGTCCCGGTCGCGTTCGATAGCGGCGCAGCTTGCAGCCAGCGTGTGCATGCCATGGATGATCGGGGCGCGCATGCCCATGAGGCGCGCGCTCCAGCCAAACAGGTGGATCGGGTTCCAGTCGCAGGACAGCCGCGCGTAGCGGCGGCCAGCCGCAGTATCCAGAACCCACCGGGCGATCGGGATGCCGATGGAAGGGATCTCTGGCTGGGCTGGTTTCGCACTGCTGCGCGCACCTCTGCGGATCAGGTAAGTGCTGGCGCAGCGGAAGACCGGCATCCCGTCCGCAGTTCCGGTTGTCTCCAGCTCACAGCGCAGGGCGCCGCTGGAGGCGGGCGGAAGCAGGCGCAGCACGGTGCGAATCAGTAGTGGCTGGCCCGACGCGACGTGTCCGTGTTCTTCCAGCGCGTTATCCATGTGAACCATCCCGGCCAAGCTCACGCGTTCGCAGGCTTTCGACCTGTTGCAAGGAATGATCGAAACGCCTGTAGTGGCATCGAACCTGCGCCGTAAGCTTGGTGCCGCATCGGACCACGCGCTAGATGCCGGGCGCCTCAACGAGAACGTGCCGAGCTGGTGGCGGCTGATCATGCGCGGCAAGCTACGTAGCGAGGGGCGCGTGCGTCAGGGCGAGCGAGTCGGAGCGGGGAAGCGCGTGTTGAGCGAGGCCGAGCTGGGCCAGGTGATCCGCGGGCTTCCGAACTTCTCGCGCATGGTGAACGACGCGTTGACCCTCTACCTTTGGACGCTGCTGCGCGGCGGCGAGATCACCTCGATGCATTCTAAAGATATTGCAGAAGAGAAGGACGGGCTCTGGTGGACGATCCCGAAGGCCGAGACAAAGAATCGACAGCGTGAACGTGCGGTGGATCACCGCGTGCCACTTGTGGGGCGGGCTGAGGCCATCGTGCGCAGGCGCCTGGAAGTAGCGGGCGCAGGTTACTTGTTCCCTTCGAGCGGAAAGAGTCCCCATGTTGAGTAGAAGACGATCGGGGTGGTCGTGTGGACGCACATGCCTTACTCGGCCGCGCGTCCAGAGCAGCATCGACCGCGGCTCCCTGTCGAATATTGGACTCCACACGACTTACGCCGGCCTTGTCGTACTTTGCTTGCTGTGATGGGGTGCCCCGATCCTATAGGTGAGGCTCTGATTGGCCACATACCGCCAGACACGGGAACGAATGTATACAATCGTCATCGTTACGACGAGGAAGGCCGCGAGTGGCCAGTGCTTCTCAGCGAAAGACTCGAACATTTGGCTACGATCTAAGCTGTAAAGTTGCTTTCCTATATCTGGCCGCTAGCATGCTATCATTCCCGTTTCCTCGAATTTCACTTGGCTATGGCAAAAAATAGAGTCAACACTGCGCAAGTTCAAAAGGCCCCGCCATCTAAGCTGCTGATGGGCTTGACGTCTCAAGCTACGCCGTCGCGTTCGGAAGGGGCTGCGGTGGACGGCATGGAGGTCGAGAGATATCCAGACGGCTCAGTGCGCTACGCCGTCAACTTGAACAACGCACCTGTGCCTCAAAGAAGGTATGTTGCCGATATTGCCACAGTTGATTACAATGGTTTCGAAGTTAACATTGTGTTCGCCCAAACTAAGATTTTCGGGCAAGGTCTTGAGTCGGCACTGTCAATCAAGATCAACTTGAATGCTTTTAATGACATAGTTCGGGCTTTGTATGTGAATGTACAATCGGAACTGGAGCGTGCTAGGCAGCTGATTAAGCTCAAGGATGAACAGCTTGTCCAGGTGAATGCTGAGCCAGCACACTCGGCTAAATTGATTGCGAACGTTGCGAACTTTGCATTATCTGGGCATGAGACGTGCATAGATTTTTATCACGTTAATGCTTATGCTAACGCTAAGCTGGCTACCTCCAGTAAGCTTGACATTGAGGCTGTTGTGCGCGTGGACCTAAGGACTTCCCTGTTTGCGCCGTTTAGCGTAGAACTGGGCAAGATTGCAGAGCGTATTGCTGCTGGCGAATAAAGGCTGAATAATGAATAACTTTCACGCTTTCGACGATTTTCGAGTCTCGGCATGGCTGAGCGAAGGTCTAATAAATGCCGCAAATGATGTAGTTCAAGTTGTTAAGTCAACTGCTGCTCGAGCGGGTGCTATGGCGGTGTTCGCTGTTTCAGCTGCAGCAGCGACTGTCAGCGTAGGACCAAGTTCGACAGCCGACAAACATGTCGCTTTTGTCCATTCGATACCTGCGGATGTCTCTGTACAACACAGTTCCCGAACGATCCTGCCTGCGATGGACAGTGATTTGGTACGGCTTCGGGCTGAGATCAATGACAGTATTCGAAATCGACACCTTACTCAAGAAGGACAATTTGACGCGTCGACCATTGCAAAGGCCGACCAAGCGCTTGAGCGTATCAATGCAAACTTGCCTTCCTTCTCTAGCGAATGGCTTGAGCAGATTTCTTCTGGAAAGGCATAACGTAGTCGCCGATGAAAGATGGGATCGACGTAAAGTGTTCGGAGTGGGAGTACGAGGACCATCCTGAGGCGGAGCGTGTTACCGAAAGGTGTCGCCGTCTGGTGTTGATGCTTAAAGGTCGACCACGGATTTTCAACGGGTATTCAACGTTGAGAGCTCATCGCTACATGTTCCATGGGGTCACCCCTGAAAATTGCGGCTACTTTGCAGGTAATTACCGAGGTTCTAACTTCCCCTGTCTCAAAGAGTACCGCGTTATTGCCGGCAATGATAGTCGCGTTGGTACACCGCCTAAGGATGTCAAGTTCGAGATGAGTCTGTTTGAAGCTCACCTTGGTTTTGCTGTCAAGACGTTCGCTCAGGATTTGCAAAAAGCCGGTAAATTTGATCGTAAACTTCTCCTCTCGTTGGCAGAGCTCCTGGCGAAGTACCTAGTGTACTATTTTACGATTCATCCCTACGCTAACGGGAACGGGCATACCGGTCGTTTGATAGTGTTGGTCATCCTGAAGCGTTTTCAGCTGGACCCTCAGTCATGGCCTTTGGATGATCGGCCAAACTACAGTGCTGCAATCGTTGCCCACAGAGACGGAAATCCTACCCCATTGAGGGATTTCATCTTGGACAGGATCCTGAATTAGCAGGTTGGCGTCTAGTGCCACGGCTAGTGTTAGCCGGCGGCGCTAGATTTGATACCGGCCGTTGCTCTGTCCAATGTTCCACCTCCCTCACTAGCCATGCTACCCGTCGCCCAGATAACTGGCGAGGTTTTGGGAACTCTCCTTCTCTTATTAGGCGCTGAATGATCCCGATCAACTCTCAGCGCCCTCGGCCAGCATGCCGTGCTGCCCCGCCCATTCGACTAGGGCGTCGTTCATCCTAGTTTGCCACCCGTCTCCCGTCGCCTTGAAAGCGTCGAGCACGCGGCTATCCACCCGGATGCTGATCGGCTGCTTGGGCGCATCAGTCTTCGGCCGACCGCGCGAGCGCTTAGGCTTCACGGCCGTCCATTCCTCATCCGTGTACGGCCTCGCATCGGGGTCCTCCATTGCGGCCCTAGTGATCGTCGAGTCCTCTTCGAGCGTAGGGACTTCCGTCCCCGGTTTAAGCTTCGGCATATCGTTTGATCTCCCTGTTGTTTGCCTTGCGCAGGCTAATGATTCGGCGGACGTTCTCGCGATCGACATACACCACGTAGAACAGGCGCAGGCCGATGTATCCGATGGCGCACATGCGCTGCTCGCCGTAGTTCTCGCGCTCGTCGGACCAAACAAGAGCATCGTCCCATTCGATACCAGCTGCTGCTGCCAGCGAGACGCCGTGCTTCTCGGTATTAGTCTGGTCCTTGGCGGTGTCGAATTGGATGTCCATGTAATTACTGTATATACAGCAAATGCAAAATGCAAGCATTATTTGTATATACGGTAAATTAATTCCGCTGCTATACTTGGCACATGCGATTCAAGACGCCCCTAACGCGCGCCGACCTCGAGGCTATCTAAGCGAGCAACCTCGACTCGGACGACATGCGCGCAGCGCTCTAAGAGATTGCCCGCCTGCGCTCCCTGGTGCTGTACGCAGATCAGCTGCAGCGTATGCTGGGGACCTTGCCAGGGCAACAGGGCGATCTGCTAGCGTCCCTGCGCGCCAAGCTGGCCGAGGAACCCTGCATTAAGGAATTCCCGAAGCTGACACCCGAAGCTTAGTTTGCAGATTGCTCTCTTCATTGTGGGTCGAGCGTCAACCTCGTACACTGAGCTATTCCAATGTCTGCTACCGGCCAAAAGCGGTCGTTCGAATGCTCAACGTATGAGGAAGCTGTTCAACCGTGCTACGCAACAGCACGTCGCCTTACTGCGGCGAGGCAATGCTGCACGCATCCATGCTGTCTGTGCATGGGCTCACTTTGGACACTCCCGTTGGAACCAGAGCTGCGTCTGAGTCCAATGCCAAGGCTCTATGGCACCGTGTTTTTCGAAATACCAGGACGATCCACGTCGCACGAAGACATATGAATCGGTGTACCGCGCCCTCGTCACATCCGCCCATTCGACCAGGAAGCGCAGCCGATCGCTTCCCTCGCTCTCCCAGCAGTACACCAGCATGCCGACATAGCGGCCCGGCCCCATGGATCTGGCCGGCGGCAGGCGCAGTAGAGGGCGCGATTCTTCGAGCACAGGCCGGACGTCTGCGACTGCTCCCTTGAACGGATGACTGACGTCAAGCAGGAACCGGACAATTGCATTGCTGGCGCTTTCGATAGTCGGCAGGAGCGGTCGTTCTCGCTCACGCACGTAGAAACGTTGCTTGACAGCGACTGCCAGTGGCAAGGGTCGATATATGCTCTGCTCGATCACCGGATATGCAGCGATGCTGGTGCAGGCTGGTAGCGAGAGGATGGCGATGATAATTGCGAGCGTCGTAAGAAGCGATTTCATTGGCTATCGCAGCAGGAGTGATAGGCCATAATAACGTCGGACATATGTCGTCAGGCAGCGTTCTGGCGGGTAGCTCAGAATGCTCTCCTAGGGAGCGTCAACTGCGACTTCAGGATAGGGGGACTACTGAAGGTTGCCTTGAGTCCTACAACGTCCGCTCTGTGTCGAAGCGGACGCTACAATAGGTCTGCAATCGGCCAAGAGCAGACGTTGGCGAGGCAGTACGTCACAACATGAAGGGAAAAGATGCTGGAACTGAATAGTCCACGATGGAATGACCTGAGCGATGCGTACGGCAGCGCTGGAACGATTCCTGAGCTTCTTCGGCAGCTATCGACTTTTCCCAGTGATGATGGCAGTTCCGAGCCGTGGTCCGGTCTATGGAGCGCCCTTGCTCACCAAGGCGATGTGTACTCTGCTTCGTTCGCAGCGGTTCCACACGTGATCGCGGCAATCGTTAGTTCCCCAGAACGTGTGTCCGATGTGTATTTCCACTTCCCGGCATGGGTCGAAATCTGTCGACACAAGAATGGCGTCGATGTTCCCGATGAGCTGGCGGCAGATTATTTCGATTCACTAAGCCGCATCCCTGCTTTGGTTCCAAGACTCGCAGGAACGCAATGGAGCACTGGTTTTACGGCATGTGCCTTGTCTGCTACCGCCGCCGCCAAAGGACAACACGAGCTTGCAGAGGCATTGCTAGAACTGACCTCATCGGATACTGTTGGCGAGTTCTTAGAGTGGTCTTACGACCGCTAGGGGTCGGATTCTGTCGTTTGTGACAGTCAGCGATTTTCGGGCTTGGCAACCTGCCGTGCTCGGCGCGACGGCCGCACTCGGCCAGGAGGGGACCTTGGCTAAGCCAGAAACGCCAACAACTAACAGTAGTCAACACCTCCGGGAAAACTCGTGAAAGCCTCAAGGTATCTATTCTGTCTAGTCACCTTATTCCACATCCTCTTCACATCCCAGGCAGCAAATGCTGGGGAGATTCTTCCGAAAGAGATCTGCAAAGAGGTGGGCGTTCCGGTATGCGACGTAAAGGGCGTCGATGCCTTCTCTGCGGTCGACCTCAACGGCGATGGCAAGAAGGAGATCATCTTCGCCTACGACGGTGGCTCGTGCGGAGAGCAGCATTACGTCTTCATGAAACAGGACATGAAGTGGGTCCAGATTGCGAACTGGTGCGGCATGGAAGGCGGTGCTTATAAGGTGCTTCGGACGAAACACAACGGCCACTTCGACATCGATACTTATGTCGGAAAGCTCTGCTTCAACGGGAAGACGTACTCAAAGAAGTGAGCACCTAAGTATGCTCTGCGCGAGGAACACCGCATAAGGCTTTGCACTTAGAGGGAGAAGCATCTAGCGCTGACGAAAGCATGCCTGACTGTCCGCAATGGGTCGAAAGCGGACCAATCGGAATGGCGTGCAGCGGTTGGATTGGCTCCGGATCGTGCCTCAGTCATCGTCCAGCGCGACATATTCGATCTGCTCGAGCTTCGCCGTCACCTGGTCCAGCGACGCCTTCACCGCTTCGAAGAACGCCCGGTGCTTCTGGTCGACCACGGCGCGGCCAGGGAAGTCTGGATGCGCATGCAGCTGGATCGTCCAGTCGACCAGCTCCGCCAGCGGCGACTGCACAACTAACACCTGCTCACCCTCAGCGCCGGCCAGCACCGGCAGCACAGACTTGGACGGGTCACCGCGGTTGCTGAAGTGGTGTACCAAGGTGGGTTCCGTCTGACCGCCTGCCGGGTTGAACTCGATGTCTGGATGCTGCTGAGCCTTAATGAACATGAATTAAATTGCTCCACAAACTCGACAAGCGCCGCATGGATACTGCGCTTTAGCCGGTTAAATTCTGCGGTATTGTGGAGCAAAAAAGGCTGTCAAGGCCGCATGGTTCAGCGATTCTCCATACGGCTTCCCAAGCTTAGGAGGAGGCCGCTCGAAATAACTGAGGCAATCATCTCTCTACGCGAAAATTTCTGCATCGAATGGTTGATGCATGCTGTTGTTATAATTCGGCGCACGCAGATCCTCTAGGTCGATTTCTAAAAAGCGCTTTACTTCTTGGGGTGTAACATAATCTGGATCGAAAGAAAGTATTTCATCCATATACGCAAATATTTCTTGATAATATATTAACGAAGATACTACCGAACCTCCAGGGAGTACAAAGTTATATCCGCTGCTTGTCACTTCGCTGCCAATCAATCGGCGCTCAATGTGGAAGTGACGCTTTAGTTCAGAAATTAGCAGCGTTATCGAATATGAAGTAGCTTCCCAACTGTCAAACGACCCGTATCCTTTGCATAGCTGCAAAAAAACCCGAGTGCGTTCTGTGAAGAAATGGAGAAAATCTTTCCCAACGCTCAAGTCACCACGCCGCGCCGCTGGGAATATGTTTCGGTGAGCCTTATGGGTGTCCTTAACATAGGCGGCATCAAAGACGCCTTCTTTTTTTTGGTACCTGTTCTCAAACTCTTCAAAGTGCTTGAAGTAGTTTGAGAAAATATTTTGACCTTGAGCAATGTTTATTTGTAGATCTGTTCTTTTAATTTGGTCCAGCGTCAGTGCCATCTGCTGTCTTGTTTGCTCGGAACGGTGATTGGCAGCTAACAGTGCCAAGGCCGGAATCGACAAAGTCCCAATTCCAATTGGCACTTTAAATAAAGTTGCAGCTGTATTCAGTCCATCGCTTGAGAGATCAAAAATAAGGCGATCGTTTACCAATATACAAATAGCGGCAATCGCCATAAGTAAGACGATTCCAGTAACCGTACGACGAACGATCTTCAGGTCAAGAAACGCAGTATGAGGATCGAACCACCGGTTTGACCTTGCGGGCTGAGGAAGATCAGGGATATGTGTAGTCATCGAATTAAAGCGTCTAAAAGTTGAGCGCGTCCGCGATTCTACTAGTTAGCGTTGATGAAAGGAAACCTTCCGGCGTAACTTTTGGCGTAACTTCTATCCTTCTTGGCTCCTTCCTGTTCTAGTAAGCACCCATGCATCATCGGTGTGACTTTTTCCGTCGCGCCGGTCTTGATGGCTGCGGCATTGATTTCGTTGGGAGCGTTCATGTATTTGTGATTCAGTACGGCAAGGCGGGTGCTGAGCCAGGGCTCAACATTTTACCGCGATCGGGTGGCCAAACGCTGTAAGACGGACAATCCCGGCCGCGCCGCGTTGCATTGCTGCTAAGCACTACGCAAATGCTTCTTCAATTGGCGTAGACAGACTTTTTCATACTCTGAGCCCGCTGTATGCAAGCTACTCGCCTTGCCAGTAATTGTCGAAGCCGCGCGCGCGCCAGCGCAGGTCGGAGAAGTGCGCTGTGAACTGCTCGCTTTTCGGTGACTGCACAGAGAAGCCTACCTGAAGCGGCTGATCTGTCGGCAGCGCGAAGGTACGCAGCATGCGCCAGGCGGCACCGTCGGCCGAGAGGTAGAACACGTACACACCGCCTTTGCGCGCGATCTTTAAATGCACTACGTTGCCTTCTATCTGCTGGTGAAGTGCGTCGTCCCCGGTGCCCTTGGTAATGGTCGTCGTGACCGCATTGCTGCCGTCCGGCATGCGCTCGAACAGAACCTTGCCCCACGCCGCTTTGCCTGCATACACCAGCAGCGCCGCTCCATCGAATGCGCCGTGGAAGCCAGCCTGGATTCTGGCCGAGAAAATAAAATCGCCGCACGGCGCGAACAGCACGCGCGGGGTATCGTCGACGATCTTGCTGCCATCGACATTGGCATACAAGTCGGTGCCCTTGGCCGCACTGAGGGTCAGCTCACTACCGTTAATCGTTGCCGCGCCATCCGGTGCCTGAACTGTCAAAGGATAGGGGATCGCCGCGATCGACGTCCTGACATGCACTGCTGCCAAAGTACCTGCGTCGGCCTGTGCAAGCGCGGTCAGCGGCGTCAGGGCCGCCCATATCGAATAGAAAAAAAGACGCGACAGTTTCATCAGCGATGGCCTTGGAGGATGGTTGGAATCGGTTCCAAAGTAAACTTATCTGCCGACTGCGTCAATATTGGCGGTGATGCGAGCTCACATCGTGCTCATCACCATTACGCTTCAAGTAGAGGGGCGGGCACGTAGGATTGCTTGAAGCACACTTAGAGAGTGTGTTCTGATCACTTAAGGGGTGAAGTCAAATGAAGAATTTGCTAATTACGCTTACGTTAGCGGGAATAATCGGAGTAACACCGGTAGCGAGTGCGCAAAACTATAAGCAGTCGGACAAGGAAAACTATCTCCCACCTGAAGGATATGTGCCTAACGCAAAGGTTGCGGAACAAATTGCTTACGCTGTTCTAGTTCCCGTGTACGGTCAGAAGCTAATCGATAGTGAGCGGCCGTTCAAGGTAACACTTATCCGTCGTGGAACGACCTGGAACGTTGAAGGGACGCTACCTAATTTCGCCCCGCAAGGGGGTGCATTTGTGATCGAGATCTCAAAACGTGATGGGCGAATTCTTCGCATGATGCATTACCAATAGAAGTCGCTTGTTAGTCGTGCAGAGTGTCAGCTTTAGCATGACTATTATGAAACGAACTATGCTGCCGCTCGCGTTTAGAGCAACATGCAGTTTCCCGTCACTGCGATCTTGTCGCGGGACTTCACGACAAACTCCTCGCCTTGCATCGCCAATAGCGCGACGCTGCTTCCTAGGGAAACCGGCGCCTGGAAGCGGCAAGTGATGCGGGTGGCACGGGCGTTCCTCTCGCGCTCCAACGCAGCACAGCTTGCCGCCAGCGTGTGCATGCCATGGATGATCGGCGCGCGCATGCCCATCAGGCGGGCGCTCCAGCCATACAGGTGGATGGGATTCCAGTCGCCGGACAGGCGTGCGTAGCGGCGGCCAGCTGCGCTGTCGAGTGTCCAATGTGCGACCTGCGAACCGAAAGGAAGCGAGTCTGGTTCAGAAGGTTTCGCGCCTCCGCTGGTGCCACGCCGGATCAGGTAGGTACTGCTGCAGCTGAAGACCGGTGTCCCATCCGCACTCCCGGTGGTCTCGAGCACGCAGCGCAGCGCGCCGCTGGAGGAGGGCGGGAGCAGGCGCAGCACGGTGCGAATCAGTAGTGGCTGGTCGGGCGTCGCGCGACCATGTTCTTCTAGCGCGTTCTCCATGTGAACCAGCCCGGCGATCTTGAACGGGAACGCAGGCTGCAACATCGTCGCCAGGTGCGCGCGTTGCGCGAGCAGATACCACCACGTCACCGGAATGTGCTCGCCAGCGAACCCGAAGGCCGCACGATAGCGAGCTATATCGTCCAGCGGCAGGCTGTCGAGCCGGTATTCGCTGACGATTTCCGGCAGCGCGGAAGGAAGAGGGCGCCGCGGACGCTTGAACAGCGCCCGCAGCAGGATGGCAGGCCCCATGGCCGGCAGCGCCGGCACATGGGCAAGAGAAGAAGCGGGCATCAGCCCTCGGCCACGCGCTGCTTGATGTGCGCCAGCGCTTCGTCCACCTGGTCGATCAGGATCAGGCACAGGTCACCGGATTCCAGGCGCGACAGGGCGCGGTCGATGGCGACGAATTCGCCATTGATTTCCTCGACGTGACCAGTGCGGGTGGCGCCCGTCAAGCCCTTGCGCAGCAGCGCCACGACTTCGCCGTCGGCGCGGCCGCGCTGGCACTGGTCCTGGTACAGCAGCACATCGTCAAACGCTTTGCCGAGGATTTCGGTCTGTTGGGTGATGTCCTGGTCGCGGCGGTCGCCGGCGCCGCTGATCACCACCGAGCGGCGCTTGCCCGGCATCGCTTCCACGGCATTCACCAGTGCCGCGATCGCGTCCGGATTGTGGCCGTAGTCGGCGATCACGGTGGCGCCGCGGTAGTCGAACACGTTGAAGCGGCCCGGCGCGTTGTCGCTCTCGCCTACGAAGGTCTTGAGACCCACGCGGATCTTGTCCCAGCTGATGCCCACGGCCCATGCCGCGGCCACCGAGGCCATCACGTTCTCGACCTGGAAGCCGACCGCGCCGCCACGCGTGATCGGCACGTCCGTCAGGGGCACGCGCTCTTCGAACCTGCCCTGGGCGGCGACCAGGTGGCCGTCTTCGACGAAGACGACGCGGCGGCCTTGGGCCCGGTGCATCGACATCAAGGGGTTGCCGACGTCGAGCGCGAAGAAGGTGACGTCGCCGCGGGTGACTTCGGCCATCGCGGCCACGGTCGGATCGGCGGCGTTCAGTACGGCCATGCCGCCGTCCGCCACGTTCTGGACGATCACGCGTTTCAGGACTGCGAGGTCTTCCAGCGTGGTGATGTAGTTCAGGCCGAGGTGGTCGCCCGCACCGATGTTGGTCACCACCGCGACCTTGCAGCGATCGAATGCCAGGCCTTCGCGCAGCAGGCCGCCGCGCGCGGTCTCGAATACGGCGGCATCGACGTCCGGGTGCAGCAGCACGTTGCGCGCGCTACGCGGGCCCGAGCAGTCGCCGCTGTCGATGCGGCGGCCTTCGATGTAGACGCCGTCGGTGTTGGTCATGCCGGTGCGCAGGCCCGATGCGGTCAAGAGGTGGGCGATCAGGCGCACGGTGGTGGTCTTGCCGTTGGTGCCGGTCACGGCCACCACCGGGATGCGGCCGTCGTCGCCCGGTGCGAATAGAGTGTCCATGATCGCTTCGCCGATCGGACGCGCCTTGCCGAAGGAGGGCGACAGATGCATGCGCAGGCCCGGTGCGGCGTTGACTTCGACGATGCCGCCGTGCTGGTCCTCGATGGGTTTCAGCACGCTGTCGCACACCAGGTCGACGCCGCAGATGTCCAGGCCGACCATGTGGGCGGCGGCGATGCAGCGTTCGGCCACGTCCGGATGGACGTCGTCGGTGACGTCGGTGGCGGTACCGCCGGTCGACAGGTTGGCGTTATTGCGCAGGACCACGCGCTGGCCCTTGTCCGGCACCGAGTCGGCGTTCAGGCCGCGTGCGGCCAGGGTCGCCAGGGCGATGTCGTCGAAACGGATCTTGGTCAGCGAGGTCGAATGGCCTTCGCCTCGGCGCGGGTCCTTGTTGACTTCTTCCACCAGCGCACGCACGGTGCGCACGCCATCGCCCACCACGAAGGGCGGATCGCGGCGCGCGGCGGCCACCAGCTTGTCGCCGATGACGAGCATGCGGTAGTCGTGGCCCGGCAGGTAGCGCTCGACCAGGATGTCGTCGCGGAATTCGGAGGCCGTATGGAAGCCGGCCACCAGCTGCTCCTTGGTGGTGACGTTGACCGTCACGCCCTTGCCCTGGTTGCCGTCCTTCGGCTTGATCACGACCGGCAGGCCGACTTCGAGGGCAGCGGCCCAGGCGTCTTCCGGATCGCTCACGCTGCGGCCCATCGGCACCGGCACGCCGGCGGCGTCGAGCAGCTTCTTGGTCAGTTCCTTGTCCTGGGCGATGGTTTCGGCGATGGCGCCGGTGGCGTCGATCTCGGCGGCCTGGATGCGGCGCTGGCGGCTGCCCCAGCCGAATTGCACGAGGCTGCCCTCGGTCAGGCGGCGGAACGGGATGTTACGGGCCACGGCGGCCTGCACGATGGAGCCGGTGGACGGGCCGAGGCGCACGTCCTCGTCGACCTCGCGCAGGCGCGTCAGGGCGCCTTCGAGGTCGAAAGCATTGTCGCTGCGCGCCGCTTCGACCAGCTGCTGCGCCAGTTCCAGCGCCAGGCGGCCGACGTCTTCTTCGCTGTATTCGACCACCACCTGGTAGACGCCGCGCTCGATGGTCGCGGTGGTGCGGCTGAAGGTGACCGGGCAGCCGGCTTCGGCCTGCAGGGCCAGTGCCACGCGCTCGAGCACCTGGGCCAGCGACACGGTGTCGTCATGGCCGGCGGGCTGCAGTTCGCCTACCTGCGGAAAGCGCGCGCGCAGGCGCGTCTCGAAGCCGGCCAGCTCGCGGATCGATTCTTCGTCCGGCGAGCAGGAGACGATCGCCTCCACCGAGGTGTGATGGCTCCAGAGGTTGGGGCCACGCAGGGCCCGTACGCGAGATACTTCCATAAACCTTCAGTCCTTTCGGGACGCAGCATCAAGCTGCGCCAGGGCCCGACACGTGCCAGGCCGTTCTTTTTTAATGATGCGTTTTCTTTGGGGTGGCGTCGAACGCGCGCAGGCCGCCGCAGATCAGGTCCGAGGGCACGCCCAGCGCCCAGGCCGCGGCCACCGCTGCCAGCACGCTGTCCGGATGCTTCACCGTCGCCGGCGGGATCTTCGCCAGGTCGAGCAGGGCGGTTTCTTCAACGCCTTCGGCCAGCACGATGCGGTTGTCGCGCACGAACACGATGCGTTCGCCGCTGGCGCGGTGCGCCGCCATGACCGGGTTGTGCTCGTCGAGCGCATAGAAGATCACACGGCCGTCGGACAGCTCGGCCAGCTCCGCCACCTGCTCGTTGGCCGCGTTCAGCACCGCTGCGCCTTCCGGCAGGATCACGTCGACCTGGCTGCGGATCACGTTGCGCAGCGCGTCCTGGTCGTGCACGTGGTATTCGGCCAGGCCATCCAGGCCTTCCATGTCGGTGACGATGCCGACCGTGCAGCGGTCGTAGGGCAGGCCCTCAGCCAGGATGGTGCGCGCGTTCGATTCGAACACGGCGGTTTGAACGGTGCGGTTGATCAGGATGCGCTGGCCGGCTTCGAAGCCGGTCGAGTCGCGGCTGCTCACTTCGCGTGCGTCCAGGTACAGGCCTTCGCCGTTGGCCACGCCGACGTGCTTGCCGGTGATGTGGACCAAGCAGCCCACCAGGCGTGCGATCAGGCTGGTGCCGAGGGTGCCGGTGACGCCCACCACCGGGATGCGGCCGGTTTCCTCTTGCGCGAACAGGTGGTCGACGATGGCCTTGCCGACGTTGCGCGGCTTGCCGCTAGCCGGCTTGATGTGGGCCAGCAGGCCCGGGCTCGAATTGACTTCGATGATCGCGCCGCGCTGTTCTTCCAGCGGGCGGGTGATGTCTTCGCACACCAGGTCGATGCCGGCGATGTCCAGGCCGACGATGCGCGCGGCCAGGGCTGCCGCATGCGCCACTTCCGGGTGAATCAGGTCGGTGACGTCGTCCGCTACATTGCCGTTCAGCTGGATCAGCACCTTCTGGCCCGCCTGCGGCCTTGACTCCGGCGTGAGGCCCTGGCGCTTCAGGTCCAGCATGATTTCGCTGTCGAAGGGATTCACGCGGCCGAGCGGATGCTCTTCGCTCTCGCCGCGGCGCGGATCGATGTTGATCTGGCTGTCGCACAGGGCGATCACGTTCGACTTGCCGTCGCCCGTCACCCACAGCGATTCGCCGCGCGCGGCGGCCACCACCTGGCGGCCGACCACCAGCAGGCGGTGTTCGTTGCCCGGGATGAAGCGCTCGACCAGCACGGCGCTGCTCTCTCCGGCTTCCGCGGCGATGGCGTAGGCGGCCGTGACGTCGGCTTCGTTCATCAGGTTCAGGGTCACGCCGCGGCCGTGGTTGGCGTCGACCGGCTTGACCACCACCGGCAGGCCGATGTCCTGCGCTTCTTCCCAGGCCGCTTCGGCGGAGCGCACCAGGGCGCCTTCCGGCACCGGCACGCCGCAGGAGGCAAGCAGGGTCTTGGTCAGGTCCTTGTCGCTGGCGATACCTTCGCCGATGGCGCTGGTGCGGTCGGTCTCGGCAGTCCAGATGCGGCGCTGTGCGGCGCCGTGGCCGAGTTGCACCAGGTTGCCCTCGGTGAGGCGGATCGAGGGGATGCGGCGCTCGGTGGCGGCATCGACGATGTGCGCTGTCGACGGACCCAGGCACCAGCGGTCGACCAGGTCGGTCAGCTCCTGCACCGTGGCGGCCATGTCGAAGGGGGTATCGTTGATGGCGGCCATCATCAGTGCATGGCCGGCGTCGAGCGCGGCACGGCCGACGACCGGGTCGCGCGTACGGAATGCCATCTTGTACACGCCGCGCTGGCTGGTGGAGCGGGTCTTGCCGAAGCCGGTCTTCATGCCGGCCATGTTCTGCAACTCGAGCACGACGTGTTCGAGGATGTGGCCGGCCCAGGTGCCGTCGCGCAGGCGCTCCAGGAAACCGCCTTCGTAGCCGACGCCGCAATGGTGGGCGGCCAGGCCCGGCAGCCAGGCGGTCAGGCGCTCGGTAAATCCGGGCAGGGTGTTCGAGGGGAAGTCTTCGAGTTCGCCGATGTCGAGCCAGGCCTCGATCACCGGTCGGTAGGTCCAGATGTTCGGGCCGCGCAGGTGGGTCACGCGGAGGAACTTGATGTCGTTCTTCTTGTTCATGAAAAAATGTCTTTGCCGGCTGCGGGCTTCCTGCACGCCGCCTGCGTTACCTTTGGTTGCCTGCCTGTTGCCACGGTACCGAAAGAAGGTATTCCGCAGCGCACATCATGTATACTTGCCGGCCCGAAGCTTACCGGGTCGAAACCTTTTCTGCCAGTTGCCGTTATTCCTGTCATCCAAAGGATACGCAGAAACGTTATGCCTGTTTGTGGAGCGTTTCACGCAAATGGGCATCCCGGCAGTCCTGTGCCGCGTCAAGCGCCTGATTTACCCCTCCCACCAGAACCAAAAATGCCTGATGTCGGGCGCAATACATGACAACTCAACAACTTGCTATTCCGTCGTCCCTGGCGGTGACCGCCGGCGTTCTGCCCGAACATTGGCAAAATGACGTTGCGAAACAGCTTGCACCAGGGGAAAACGTTTTAACCGGCGTCGAGGTTGACCTCGATGCGAAATTACGTTTCAAGAAGGGCCTGGTGGTCGTGACCGACCGCCGCCTGCTGGCCAAGACCCCGGGAGAGGACGGCTGGCGCGACTGGGGCTACCGTCCCGGATTGACCCTGCGCCACCATGACCATGCCGGCGTCGGCCACCTGGAGCTGGTCGATACCGAAGGTCTGCTGGCCGGCTGGCGCTTCACCCTGGGCCAGAACCTGGGCGCGATCCGGGTGGTCGACCATTTCAACGAGCAGGTCAAGAGCGCAGTCTCCGGTGTGGCGGTGGTGGCCCCGGAGCAGCACAGCTGCCCGAGCTGCAAGGCGCCGCTCGAGGCCGACGATGCTGAATGCGCCGTCTGCGCCAAGGTGCTGCACACCCCACCGTCCACTTGGACCCTGTTCCGCCTGTGGCGCTTCGCCAGGCCGTACAAAGGCCAGCTGCTGGTCGGCTTTCTCCTGATGCTCGGTTCGACCGGGGCGCACATGATTCCGCCCTACCTGACCAAGCCGCTGATGGACAACGTCCTGATCCCGTATCAGAACGGCCAGACCATCGATACCTCGCTCGTCTATTTATATATGGGCGGCCTGTTCGGCGCCGCGCTGCTGGCCTGGGCCCTGGGCTGGGGCAAGACCTACGTGCTGGCGCTGGCGTCCGAGCGCATCAGTGCCGACCTGCGCTCGACCACCTATGAACACCTGCTGCGCCTGTCGCTCGAGTACTTCGGCGGCAAGCGCACCGGCGACCTGATGTCGCGCATCGGCAGCGGCTCGGACCGGATCAGCGTGTTCCTGTCGCTGCACCTGCTCGACTTCCTGTCGGACGTCCTCCTGATCATCATGACGGGTGTGATCCTGTTCAGCATGAACCCCTGGCTGGCCCTGGTCACGCTGGTGCCGCTGCCCTTCATCGCCTGGATGATCCACGTGGTGCGCGACCGCCTGCGCACCGGCTTCGAGAAGATCGACCGGGTCTGGGGCGAGGTCACCAACGTGCTGGCCGATACGATCCCCGGCATCCGCGTGGTGAAGGCCTTTGCCCAGGAAAAGCGCGAAGCGCTGCGCTTCCGCGAAGCGAACAAGCACAACCTGGCCGTCAACGACAAATTGAACAAGGTCTGGTCGCTGTTCTCGCCGACCGTGTCGCTGCTGACGGAGATCGGCTTGCTCGTGATCTGGTGCTTCGGTATCTGGCAAGTGTCGCAAGGCGAGATCACGGTGGGTACCCTGACCGCCTTCATCGCCTACAGCGGCCGCTTCTATGTCAAGCTCGATTCCATGAGCCGCATCGTGTCGGTGACCCAGAAGTCGGCCTCGGCCGCCAAGCGCATCTTCGACATCCTCGACCATGTCTCGAGCGTGCCGGACCCGGTGAACCCGGTGAAGGTCGACAAGGTGGCGGGCAACATCGAGCTGCGCGAAGTCGGTTTCCGTTACGGCAACCGCGCCGTCAACCGCGGCATCTCCCTGAAAATCAAGGCCGGCGAGATGGTCGGCCTGGTCGGTCATTCGGGCTCGGGCAAGAGCACCCTGGTCAACCTGATCTGCCGCTTCTACGATGTGGCCGAAGGCGCGATCCTGCTGGACGGCACCGACATCCGCTCCTTCGCGGTGGCGGACTACCGGCGCCACATCGGCCTGGTGCTGCAGGAGCCTTTCCTGTTCTTCGGCACGATTGCCGAGAACATCGCCTATGGCAAGCCAGGCGCCAGCCGCGAAGAGATCATCGCGGCGGCGCGCGCGGCCCACGCCCACGAGTTTATCCTGCGCCTGCCGCAGGGCTACGACTCGATGGTGGGCGAGCGCGGCCAGGGCCTGTCGGGCGGCGAGCGCCAGCGCATCTCGATCGCGCGCGCACTGCTGATCGACCCGCCGATCCTGATCCTGGACGAAGCGACGTCGTCGGTGGACTCGGAAACCGAAAAAGAGATCCAGAAGGCGCTCGACAACCTGGTGCAGGGCCGCACCACGATCGCCATCGCGCACCGCCTGTCCACCTTGCACCGGGCCGACCGCCTGGTGGTGCTGGACCGCGGCGTGGTGGTGGAGGAGGGCAGCCACGACGCGCTGATGGCGCGCGAGGGCGCCTACCACCGCCTCTACGAAGCGCAGGCGCGCAACGTGGACCAGGATCCGGACGATAAGGAAGACTGATGACGACGACTTTTCAACTCCGCCGCGACAGTTTCGGCAAGCTGGTCTTGACGAGCGCCGAGGGGGAAGAGCACGTCGGTGTGATCCCGGTGCGCGCCTTCCCGATCCAGGCGCCGACGCGCGGCATCTCGCTGGTGCGCGAGGGCGGCAAGGAAGTGGCCTGGATCGACGACCTGGCCGAGGTGCCGGAACAGATCCGGGCGCTGGTGCAGGAAGAGATCGACGGCCGCGAGTTCATCCCCGAAATCCTGCACATCAAGGACGTGTCGAGCTTTGCCACGCCCTGCACCTGGTTCGTGGAGACCGACCGCGGCGACACCGAGTTCGTGCTCAAGGTGGACGAAGACATCCGCCGCGTCGGCGAGGCTTCGCTGCTGGTCTCGGACAGCCACGGCATCAACTTCCTGGTGCGCGACATGTGGCGCATCGACAAGCACAGCCGCAAGATCCTCGACCGCTTTCTGTAAGACGCAGCCTGTTTGCCATCCGTGCTAAGGTCTTCCTCCAGATTTCTGAAGGGAGGCGGCAATGCAACGGACTGCACTGGTGGTGGGCTCAAGCGGTATCGGCGGTAACTACACGGCCCGGGCGCTGGTGGCGGATGGGTGGCAGGTCTACGGGCTGGCGCGCCGCCCCAGCGCCATCGATGGCGTGATCCCGGTCGCGGCCGACCTGCTCGACGAAGCAGGCCTGGCCGCCGCGCTGGCCGATGTGTCGCCGACCCACGTCTTCATCACCACCTGGATGCGCCAGGAGTCCGAGGCGGAGAACATCCGCGTCAACGCGGCCATGGTGCGCAACCTGCTGTCCGCGCTCTCGTCGCGCAAGACGCTGCGCCACGTCGCCCTGGTTACCGGCCTCAAACACTATCTTGGTCCTTTCGAGGCCTATGCCGCCTCCGGCACGCTGCCGGACACGCCGCTGCGCGAAAGCCAGCCGCGTCTGCCGGTCGAGAATTTCTATTACGCCCAGGAAGACGAGGTGTATGCCGCGGCCGCACGCGACCGCTTCACCTGGACGGTGCACCGTCCGCATTCGATCGTTGGCCTCGCGGTGGGCAATGCCATGAACCTCGGCACCACGCTGGCGGTGTACGCCACCATCTGCAAGGAAACCGGGCGCCCCTTCCAGTTCCCCGGCTCGGAAGCGCAGTGGAACGGCCTGTCCGACGTGACCGATGCGCGCATGCTCGCCAAGCAGTTGGTCTGGGCGGCGGATACCGATGCCGCGCGCAACGAAGCCTTCAACATCGTCAACGGCGACCTGTTCCGCTGGAGCTGGCTGTGGGGCCGCATCGCCGACTGGTTCGGTGTCCAGGCCGCGGACTTCAGCGGCACGGTGCAGCCCCTGGAGGCCGCGATGGCGAACGACCACGCCCTGTGGCGCGACATCGCCGCGCGTCACGGCTTGGCGGAGCCCGATCTCGACCGCCTGGCATCGCCCTGGCATACCGATCTCGACCTCGGCCGCCCGATCGAGGTGATGACCGACATGGCGCGCAGCCGCAAGCTGGGCTTCGCGGCCTACCAGGCCACCGACGAGTCCTTCTTCGACCTGTTCGCCCAGCTGCGCGCCGCTCGTCTGATTCCGTAATCCCATACAGGCCTGTTGCAAAGGCTGCATGCTGGTGCTAAAGTCGTTAACACGTTAACGGAACCAGCGTCATGAAGCCAGAACACCTGTCCATCCCCGCCGGCCGGATCCCGGTCGAAGCCACCTGCTGGGCCGTTCCCGGCGCCGTAGCCACCGTCGTGCTGCATCCGGCCACTGCCGTCACCCAGGATTACTACGCGGCGTTTGCCGGCTGGCTGGCGCAGCAGGGCTTCAACGTCGTCACTTATGATTACCGCGGCACCGGCCGCTCGCGCCCGCTCAGCCTGCGCGGCTTCAAGGCGACCATGTCGGCCTGGATCGACAAGGACGTGGCGGTCGTCACGCGCTGGGCCGAGGGGCGCTTCCCGGGCTTGCCGCTGCTGGCAGTGGGGCACAGCGTGGGCGGCCACGCGATCGGCCTGTCGCCCGAGAGCGCACGCCTTCGCGCCGCGGTGCTGGTGGCTTCGCACGCCGGCGCCACCCGCACCGTGCGCGGCTTCCGGGAGCGGCTGCGGGTGCGCTTCATGCTGCGCGTGCTGGCGCCGCTGCTGTGCGCCGTCTGCGGCTACATGCCGGGCAAGCGCTTCGGCCTGGGCGAAGACCTGCCGCGCGGCGTCATGCTGCAGTGGGCGCGCTGGACCGCGCTGCCGCGCTACTTCTTCGACGACCCGGCGATGGACGCGGCGCGGCGCATGGCGCGGGTCGACATCCCGCTGCTGGTGCTCGGCTTCGACGACGATCCCTGGGCCAATCCCCAGGCGGTCGACATGCTGGTATCGCACCTGGTGAACGCGCGCATGGAGCGGCGCGACATCGACCCGCGCGCGCTAGGGGTGCCGGCGGTGGGGCACATGGGTTTCTTCCGGCGCCGCTGCGAAGCGAGCCTGTGGCCGCAAGTGGCCGATTGGCTGGCGGCACAGCTCGAACGCGAACCTTACGACATCGAGGAGGTGGCGTATGCGGCCGGCTGATTTTCCCCCGGACCTGCCGGGCAAGGCCGGCGCAGCGGCTGCGCGCGCCGCGCGCCCGCGTTTCGCCAACCTGCTCAACCACGCCCAGCGCGCCATCCAGCGCTGGATCGAAGGACGTCCCGGCGCCTGGGATGGGGCCAGCGCGGCGCAGGTAGGCCTGTTGTTCCTCCTGAAGTCGCGCAGCGACGCTCCCATCGGCGAAATCGCCGCGGCCCTCGGCGTGGCGCCCGCCGCCGTGACCAACCTGTCCAAGCGCATGCAGGCGGCCGGTCTGGTCGAGCGCGTTGCCGACGCCAGGGATGCGCGCCTGACCCGGCTGCGCCTGAGCATGGCGGGCCTGGCCGCGGCCGAGCAGGCAGGCGTTTACCTGGTCGAGCTCAACAGCCGGCTCAGCGCAGGCTTCTCGCCGGAAGAACTGCAGACTGTCGCGCGCTGGCTGGCGCAGGCCGCGGCCCTGGAACCCGGCCCGCAACGGGATTGACCTGGGCAGCGACGGCCAGCGTACGCGTGCCCACATACCGGCGCTTGCAGCACAAGTAAAGTTCTCCCATCGCCAACGCGCATTCGGGAGACTTCATGGATTCGATCAACCGTAACCAGCCGGAAGCCAACCGGCTCGACCTCAGCGGCCAGGACGCCGTACACCGCATGAAAGACATGGTGGAGGACGCCGACAGCTGCTTCTTCGTGACGGGCGGCGGTCTGGGGCCGAACCGCGGCGTGCGGCCGATGAGCGTGCGCGAGGCGGACGACGCCGGCCAGCTCTGGTTCCTGAGCGCCAGCGACAGCCACAAGAACGCCGAGATTGCCGCCAACCCGGCCGTGAAGCTGTACTTCCAGAAGAGCGCGCATGCGGGCTTCCTCGAAGTCGACGGCTATGCCGAAGTGCTCACCGACCGCGCCCGCATTCACGCGCTGTGGAATTTCATGCTCAAGACCTGGTTCACCGAAGGCGAGGATGACCCGCGCATCACCGTCATCCGCGTCATCCCGCGCCAGGGCTACTACTGGGACAACAAGCACGGCAACGCGGTGGCCGGCGCCAAGGTGGTGGTGGGCGCCGTCATCGGCAAGACGCTCGACGATTCGATCGAAGGCACGCTGAGCTTCTAAGCCCGCCGATGCCTGCGCCGCACTTCGTGGTCGTCACCATCGGCTCGGCCGGCGACCTGTTCCCCTTCATGCGCGTGGCGCTCGCGCTGCGCGAGCGCGGGCACCGGGTCAGCATGCTGGGGCCGATGCAGCACGCGCCTTTCGTCGCGCCGACCGGCCTGGCGTTCCACGGCTTGCCGGCGGACGAGGCGGTGCTCGACCATCCCGACCTGTGGCATCCGACCCGCGGCCTGGCCGTAGTCTGGCGCGCGACCCGGCCCGCGATGGCACAGGTGCCGGAACTGGTCGCCGCGCTACCGCCGGACGAGCGCGTCGTGCTGCTGGTGCATCCACTGGCGCTGCCGGAGGCCGACCTGTGCCGCGCGCACCGGCCGGGCCTGAAAGTGGCGGCGGCCTACCTCGCGCCTTCGAATCTGCCGACCGTGCACGACCCGCTGCTGCTGGGACCCTGGCTAGTCCCGCGCTGGGTGCCGCACGGAGCGCGCCGCTGGCTGTGGCGGCGCCTTGCTCAAGCGCTGATCGACCCGGTGGCCCTGCCCGACGTGAACGCGGCGCGTGCGCAGCACGGCCTGGCGCCGGTGGCAGGCCTCGTCGACTACCTGATGCAGGTGCCGGACCTGTCTATCACCCTGTTTCCCGAGTGGTTCGCGCCGACCCAGCCCGACTGGCCGCAGCCGATGCTACGCACCGGCTTTCCCCTGTACGACCCGGCGCTTGACGCCGAGCTGGCGCCGGAAGTCGCACGCTTCCTGGAGGCGGGCGCGCCGCCGGTCGTGTTCACGCCCGGCACCGGCAACCGCCAGGCGGCCCACTATTTCCGCTGCGCGCTCGATGCCTGCGCGCGGCGCGGCCACCGGGCCATCCTCCTCACGCCGCACCGCGAGCAGTTGCCGGCCCAGCTGCCGACCCCGGTGCTGTGGCAGGATTACGTGCCGCTGCGCCTGCTGCTCCCGCACGTGGCGGCGCTGGTCCACCATGGGGGCATCGGCACCACGGCCGAGGCCTTGCGTGCGGGCACGCCGCAGCTGGTGGTGCCGCTGGCCCACGACCAGTTCGATAACGCGGCGCGGGTGCGCGCGCTGGGTGTCGGCGCCAGCCTGCGCGCGGCGCACATCAGTCCGGGACGGCTCGCGCGGCGCCTGGACCGGATTGTTGGGAGGCAAGCCGTGCTGGAAGCTTGCCGCAGGGTAGCTTCCGCAAGCCGCCCGGCCGATCTGTGGCCGCTATGTGACGCCCTGGCGGCGCTTGCTGCATGAACTGTGGGTAAGCGCACAGTCAATTTCTCCTGCGTAGGCTGAAATGGGCGCTTCGAGTTGACGATGCCGGGGAAGCCATGCGCCACAAGCCAACGCAGCATGAACACAGCAGCGCGCACGCCGGCGAGAGCCGGGCGGGTTACGTCAGGGTGCGCGGCGCCCGCGAACACAACCTCAAGGACGTCGACGTCGACATCCCAAGGGGCAGCCTGGTGGTGTTCACCGGCGTGTCCGGCTCGGGCAAGTCCTCGCTTGCCTTCGGCACCCTGTATGCGGAAGCCCAGCGGCGCTACCTGGAATCGGTCTCGCCTTATGCGCGCCGCCTGTTCCACCAGATGCCGGTGCCCGAGGTCGACGAGATCGACGGCCTGCCGCCCGCGGTCGCCCTGCAGCAGCAGCGCGGCTCGCCCACTGCGCGCTCCTCGGTCGGCAGCGTCAGCACGCTGTCGAATTCCCTGCGCATGCTGTACTCGCGTGCCGGCGACTATCCGGCCGGCCAGGAGCTGCTGTACGCGGAGTCGTTTTCGCCGAACACGCCGGAAGGCGCCTGTCCCGAATGCTCCGGCCTGGGCCGGGTGTATGAGGTGACCGAGAAGTCGCTGGTGCCGGACGATACCCTCACCATCCGCGAACGCGCGGTGGCGGCCTGGCCGCCGGCCTGGCACGGCCAGAACCTGCGCGACATCCTGGTCACCATGGGCTATGACGTCGATACGCCCTGGCGCGACCTGCCCAAGAAGGACCGCGACTGGATCCTGTTCACCGACGAGACGCCCACGGTGCCGGTGTACGCCGGCCTGACGCCGAAGGAAACCAAAGCGGCGCTGCGGCGCAAGGAAACGCCCAGCTACCAGGGCACCTTTACCGGTGCGCGCCGCTACGTGCTGCAGACCTTCGCCAATACCGAAAGCGCCTCGATGAAGAAGCGCGTGGCGCGCTACATGGTCAGTACCGAATGCCCGATGTGCCGCGGCAAGCGCCTGCGCCGGGAAGCGCTGTCGGTGACCTTTGCCGGCATCGACATCATGGAACTGTCGCGCATGCCGCTGGCGCGACTCGCCGATCTCTTGAAACCCTATGCGTCGGGCAAGGCGGCCAATGACAAGTCGCGCGCGAAGGCGCACCCGGAACAGATGATCGTCACCCAGCGCATCGCCCAGGACCTATGCGCGCGCCTCGGCGTGCTGCTCGACCTGGGCCTGGGCTACCTGGCGCTGGAGCGCAGCACGCCGACGCTGTCGCCGGGCGAGCTGCAGCGCCTGCGCCTGGCGACCCAGGTGCGCTCCAACCTGTTCGGCGTGGTCTACGTGCTGGACGAGCCCTCGGCCGGCCTGCACCCGGTCGACACCGAGGCCCTGCTCGATGCGCTCGCGCAGCTCAAAGCTGCGGGCAATTCGCTGTTCGTGGTCGAGCACGCGCTCGACGTGATCCGCGAGGCCGACTGGATCGTGGACGTCGGGCCGGCAGCGGGGGAGAAGGGCGGCCAGGTGCTGTACAGCGGCGAACCGGATGGCCTGAAGCGCGTGAAGGAGTCAGAGACCCGCCGCTACCTGTTCAATGAGGCGCCCTTGGAACAGCGCGCGCTGCGCCAGCCGAGCGGCTGGCTGCGCCTGGAAGGCGTGCGCCGCAATAACCTGGACGGCATCTCGGCGGAGTTCCCGCTCGGCGTATTGAGCGCCGTCACCGGCGTCTCCGGTTCCGGCAAATCGAGCCTGGTCAGCCAGGTGCTGGTGGAGCTGGTCGGCGCCGCCCTCGGCCAGGCCGCGCCGGAGGCCGAGACGCCTGATACCGACGAAGCCGGGCTGGAACAGGAAACCGCGCTGCCGCTGGAAGGGCGCATCGTGGCCGGCATGGACCAGGTGCGGCGCATGGTGCGGGTCGACCAGAAGCCAATCGGCCGCACCCCGCGCTCCAACCTGGCGACCTACACCGGCCTGTTCGACCAGGTACGCAAACTGTTCGCCGCCACGCCGGACGCGAAGAAACGCCGCTACGATGCCGGCCGCTTTTCCTTCAACGTGGCCAAGGGCCGCTGCGAGCACTGCGCGGGCGAGGGCTTCGTCATGGTCGAGCTGCTGTTCCTGCCCAGCGTGTATGCGCCGTGCCCGACCTGCGAAGGCGCGCGCTATAACGCCAAGACCCTCGAGGTGCGCTACCGCGGCAAGAACATCGCCGAGGTGCTGGGCATGACCGTGGGCGAGGCGATCGCCTTCTTCGAGGGTGAAGCGCTGGTGGAGCGCGCCCTGGGCGTGCTGAGCGAGGTGGGTCTGGACTACCTGCGCCTTGGCCAGCCGGCGACCGAACTGTCGGGCGGCGAGGCGCAGCGCATCAAGCTGGCGGCTGAGCTGCAGCGCGCCGGCCGCGGCAACACGCTGTACGTGCTGGACGAGCCGACTACCGGCCTGCATCCGCGCGACGCCGACCGCCTGGTGGTCCAGCTGAACCGCCTGGTCGATGCCGGCAATACGGTGATCGTAGTCGAGCACACCATGCGGGTGGTCGCGGGCTGCGATTGGGTGATCGACGTCGGGCCGGGCGCCGGCGACGAAGGCGGCAAGCTGATCTGCGCCGGGCCGCCGCAAGAAGTCGCGGCCTGCCGCGCCAGCCGCACCGCGCCCCACCTGGCGAAACACCTGCCCAGCTAGATTTGTGAAAATGTATTTTCAATGCGTCAATTGAGATGTTTTTAATGCATTCAATTGTGTGAAGGGAAAACGGGTCAATGCATTACACTTAGGATATTTTTTCCTCACTTTTCGTCACGCATGCCCGGCCCATCCATCGATAATTCACAGTTTCGCCGCATTCTGACCCGCAATGTGGCCCTGCCCCTGGCGCTGAGCGTCGTGACGGCGATCGTCTTCGTCGGCATCATCGCTTACCTGATCAATGTCCTGAACTGGGTCGAGCACTCGGAGCGGGTGATCGGCCAGGCCCAGGAAGTCAGCAAGCTGTCCGCCGAAATGGAGACGGGCATGCGCGGCTACCTGATCGCCGGCGACGAGGCTTTCCTGTCGCCCTACCAGCTGGCGCGCCAGCGCATGCAGGACGGCTTGCGCGACCTCGGCCGCCTGGTGGATGACAACCAGGTCCAGACCGACCGCGTGCGCCGGGTGCAGTCGGCGCAGACCCAGTGGGAAGCATTCGCCAACGAGATGATCAGGGTGCGGCGCGCCGACGGCGACGTGGTCACGCCGGTGCGCTCGGGCCGCGGCAAGAACCTGACGGACGACATCCGCAACACCTTCCAGCTCTTCCTCGACGCCGAGCGCCGCCTGCTGCAGGAGCGCAACGACGCGGCGCGCCGCGTTACCACCTGGTCGGTGGTCAGCTTCCTGGTCCTGAGCCTGCTGGTCGGCATCGGCCTGGCCCTGTTCGGCCGCCGCCAGCTGGTCAGCCTGTCGAATTCCTACCAGGAGACGCTCGAGCACGAGGCCGAACACAATGCCCAGCTGCGCCACCAGGACTGGCTGCGTTCCGGCCAGACCGAACTGGCGGCGCTGAGCTCCGGTATCCACTCGCTGGAACCGCTGGCCGACACCGTACTGGGCCACCTGACGCGCTACCTGGACGGTCTGGTCGCAGCCATGTACGTCAACGGCGAAGACGGCGTCCTGCGCCGCATCGGCGCCTATGGCTTCGCCTACGACAAGGCCGACGACGCCCAGGTCATCATGCCGGGTGATTCGCTGGCCAGCCGCGCCGTTACCGAGAACCGGGTACTGGTGCTGCGTGACCTGCCGCCGGGCTACATCAAGGTGTCTTCGTCGCTGGGCGAGTCGCCCCCGCGCGAACTCTTGATCGCACCTGTGCACAACCACGGCAAGATCAAAGGCGTGATCGAGATCGGCTTCCTGCATCCGGTGACTGCGCGCGACCGCGAGTTCATGGAGCTGATCGCCCCGGCGGTCGGGGCCTCGATGGCGGCCGTGCTGTACCGCCTGCGCCTGCAGCATGCGCTGGAAGAGACCCAGACCCTGAACGAGGAACTGCAGGTGCAGCAGGAAGAACTGCGTACCGCCAACGAGGAGCTGGAAGAGCAGTCGCGCGCGCTGGAAGAGTCGCAGAGCGCGCTGGAGAACCAGCAGTCCGAGCTGCGCGCCACCAACGACCAGCTGGCCGAACAGGCCTTGAACCTCGACATGAAGAACGCGGCCCTCACCGGCGCCCAGGAAGAGCTGCGCCAGCGCGCCCTCGAACTGGAGCGTGCCAGCCGCTACAAGTCCGAGTTCCTGGCCAATATGTCGCACGAGCTGCGCACGCCGCTCAACAGCTCGCTGATCCTGGCCAAGCTGCTGGCCGATAACGCGGCCGGCAACCTGAACGACGAACAGGTGCGCTTCGCCCAGACCATCTACTCGGCCGGCAACGACCTGCTGCACCTGATTAACGACATCCTCGACATCTCGAAGGTCGAGGCAGGCAAGCTCGAACTGGTGCCGGAAGACGTGCCGCTGCGCCGCATGGTCGAGGGCCTGGCGCGCAGCTTCGAGCCGCTGGCGCGCCAGAAATCGCTCGAGTTCAGCATCAGCATCGATCCGAACGTGCCGGCCGCGATCAATACCGACCGCCAGCGCGTGGAGCAGATCCTCAAGAACCTGCTGTCCAACGCCGTGAAGTTCACCGACCGCGGCAGCGTCGCCATGACGGTGGGCGTGACGCCGGAAGGCTGGGTGCAGTTCGGCGTGCGCGACTCCGGCATCGGCATCGCCCCGGACCAGCAGGAAAAGATTTTTGATGCCTTCCACCAGGCCGACGGCACCACCAGCCGCCGCTTCGGCGGCACCGGCCTGGGCCTGTCGATCTCGCGCGACCTCACCAGCCTGCTGGGCGGTACCCTGAACGTGTCGAGCAATCCGGGCGAGGGCAGCCTGTTCACCCTGAGCCTGCCGCGCAGCGGCGCGGTGGCGGCGACCCCGCCGGCCGCACCGGTGCTGTCGGCGGCCAAGCCGCTGCCGGCGGCCACTCCGGCGCTGGCGGCGTCGACTGCGCCTGCGCCGGCCGTGAGCGAGCCGCCGGCCAGCTTCGCCGACGACCGCGACGAGGCGGGCACGGGCAAGCGCACGGTGCTGGTGATCGAGGACGAACCCGAATTCGCACGCATCCTGTTCGACCTGGCGCACGAACTCGACTACCGCTGCCTGGTGGCCCTGACCGCGGGCGAAGGCCTGGCGCTGGCCGCGACCCAGAAGCCGGATGCGGTGCTGCTCGACATCCGCCTGCCGGACAGTTCCGGCCTGTCGGTGCTGCAGCAGCTGAAGGACAACCCGGCCACCCGCCACATCCCGGTGCACATCGTGTCGAGCATCGAGAACGGCGGCGAAGCCCTGCACCTGGGCGCGATCGGCTATGCCCTGAAACCCACCTCGCGCGAGCAGCTGGAAGAAGTGTTCCGCAAGCTGCAGGAGAAATCGAGCCAGAAGATCAAGCGCGTGCTGCTGGTCGAGGACGATGAGCGCCAGCGCGAGAGCGTGGTGAAGCTGATCGCCGATGCCGACGTCGAGATCGCCGCGGTGGGTACCGGAGGCGAAGCACTCGGCCTGCTCAAAGCGCAGATCTTCGACTGCATGATCATCGACCTCAAGCTGCCCGACATGCAGGGCAGGGAGCTGCTCGAGCGCATGTCGATCGAGGAGCTGTGTTCCTTCCCGCCGGTGATCGTGTACACCGGCCGCAACCTGACGCGCGACGAAGAGGCCGAGCTGCTCAAGTATTCGCGCTCGATCATCATCAAGGGCGCGCGCTCGCCCGAGCGCCTGCTGGACGAAGTCACCCTGTTCCTGCATAAGGTCGAGAGCGAGCTCTCGTCCGAGCGCCAGACGATGCTGAAGGCCGTGCGCGGACGCGACCGCGTGTTCGAAGGGCGTACCATCCTGCTGGTGGACGACGACGTGCGCAACGTGTTCGCGCTGACCAGCGCGCTGGAGTCGCGCGGCGCGAAGGTCGAAGTGGGCCGCAACGGCTTCGAAGCGCTCGCCAAGCTGGACGAGGTGCCGGGCATCGACCTGGTGCTGATGGACGTGATGATGCCGGGTATGGACGGCCTGGAAGCGACGCGCCGCATCCGCGCCGACGGGCGCTTCGACCGCCTGCCGATCATCGCGATCACGGCCAAGGCGATGAAGGACGACCAGGAGCAGTGCCTGGCCGCCGGTGCCAACGACTACCTGGCCAAACCGATTGACCTGAGCCGCCTGTACTCGCTGCTGCGTGTGTGGATGCCGGCGCTGGAGCGCATTTGAACCCGCTGGACCCGAACCCGCCGGACGACTTCGACATCGAGCTGAAAATGCTCGTGGAAGCCGTCTACCTGAAGTACAACTACGACTTCCGCGACTACACCGGCGCGTCGCAGAAGCGCCGCATCCTGGTGGCGATGCGCGAGATGGAGTGCGAGACCGTGTCCGCCCTGCAGGCCAAGGTCATGCACGAGCCGGACGGCTTCGCCCAGCTGCTGCAGTACCTGACGATTCCCGTCACCGAAATGTTCCGCGACCCGGAATACTGGCTCGCGCTGCGCGAACACGTGGTCCCGTTCCTGAAGACCTACCCATCGCTCAAGCTGTGGGTGGCCGGCTGCAGCACCGGCGAGGAAGTGTATTCGCTGGCCATCCTGCTGCAGGAAGAAGGGCTGCTGGAGCGCTCGCTGATCTACGCCACCGACATCAACCCGGCATCGCTGGAAGCGGCGCGGCGCGGCGTATTCAAGCTCGAGGCCATGCGCCAGTACACCGAGAACTACCAGAAGGCGGGCGGCAAGCGCGCCTTCTCCGACTATTACACGGCGGCCTACGACGGCGCGCTGTTCGACCGCGGCCTGACGGAGAACGTGACCTTCGCCGACCACAGCCTGGCCACCGACAGCGTGTTCTCGGAGACCCACTTCGTCAGCTGCCGCAACGTGCTGATCTACTTTAACCGCAAGCTGCAGGACCGGGTGCTGGGCCTGTTCCACGAATCGCTGTGCTACCGCGGCTTCATGGGACTGGGCAGCAAGGAGAGCATCGAGTTCTCCAGCTACGCCGGGCGCTTCGACGTGCTGTTGCGGCGCGAGCGCATCTACCGCAAGGGTACCGCGTGAGCATCCCGGTCAGCACCCTGGAGCAGGTCGGGGAAGCCCTGCACGGCCGCCGCACCGAGCTGGTCGTGATCGGCGGCTCGGCCGGCGGCGTCGATGCGCTCATCGGCCTGCTGCCGGAGATCCCGGCCAATTACGATTCGACCGTGGTCTGCATCCTGCACGTGCCGGCCGACCGCGACAGCCGCCTGGCCGAGCTGTTCGACCTGCGCGCCGCGCTGCCGGTGCGCGAGGCGCGCGACAAGGAGCCGCTCCAGCCCGGCGTCATCTATTTCGCCGGTTCGGGCTATCATCTGTCTGTCGAGCGCGACCGTTGCTTCTCGCTCAGCTGCGAGCCGCCGGTGCAGTTTGCGCGTCCGGCAATCGACGTATTGATGGAGTCCAGCGCCGACGCCTACGGTCCCCTGATGGCCGGGATCCTGCTGACCGGCGCCAACCACGATGGCGCGGCCGGCATGTGCCACATCCGCGAACGCGGCGGCCTGACCGTGGTGCAGGACCCGAATGAAGCCCAGGCCAGCGCGATGCCCGAGGAAGCCATCCGCCGCTGCGCACCCGATCTCGTGCTGCCCCTGTCCGGCATCCGGACACTGCTTCCCATGCTGAGGAACCATTCATGAGCGCCCAAGACCCAAGCAAACTCCTGATCGTCGACGACCTGCCGGAAAACCTGCGCGCGCTCGACGCCCTGATCCGCGGCGAAGGGCGCCTCGTGTTCCAGGCTTCCTCGGGCGACGAGGCGCTGGACCTGATGCTGCAGCACGACTTCGCGCTCGCCATCCTCGACGTCCAGATGCCGGGCATGGACGGCTTCGAACTGGCCGAACTGATGCGCGGAACGGAACGCACCCGCAATATCCCGATCGTGTTCGTGTCCGCCGCCGGGCGTGAGCTGAACTACGCCTTCAAGGGGTATGAGACCGGCGCGGTGGATTTCCTGTACAAGCCGCTCGACTCGGACGCGGTGCGCAGCAAGGTGAACGTCTTCGTCACCCTCGACCAGCAGCGCCGCGAGATGCAGCGCCAGATGGCCGCGCTGGAACGCAGCCGCCAGGAACAGGAAACCCTGCTGCGCGAACTGCACCAGACCCAGGAAGAGCTGCAGCGCTCCCTGCGCATGCGCGACGAATTCATGTCGCTGGTGGCCCACGAGCTGCGCACGCCGCTCAACACCCTGTTCCTCGAGACCCAGATGCGCAGCCTGCAGCTCAAGCGCGGCACGCTGGCCTCGATCAAGCCGGACCAGTTCGAAGCGATGATCCGGCGCGACGAACGCCAGATCAAGTCGATGATCCGCCTGATCGACGACATGCTGGACGTGTCGCGCATGCGTAGCGGCCAGCTGTCGATCCGCCCGGGCGCGGTCGAGCTGATGGACCTGCTCGAACGCGTGGTGAGCGACCTGTCGCTGCAGGCCGCGGCCACCGGCTGCAAGCTGTCGCTGGAGCCGCACCCGCCCGTGCAGGGCTGCTGGGACGAGTTCCGCATCGAGCAGGTGGTGGTCAACCTGCTGACCAACGCGCTGCGCTACGGCGGAGGCCAGCCGGTCGAGGTCAGCGTGCAGTATGCGAAGGACACCGTGTCGATCCACGTGCGCGACGAAGGCAAGGGCATCGCCGCCAGCGACCTGGAACGCATCTTCGAGCCCTACGAACGGGGCGCGCGCAACGGCGAGCCGAAGGGCCTGGGCCTGGGCCTGTACATCTCGCGCCAGCTGGCCATCTCGCATGGCGGCGAACTGCGCGTCACCAGCAAGCCGGGCGAAGGCTCGACCTTTAGCCTGATTCTCCCCACCTGCGAGCAGACCGCGCCGGCCCCGGTCAGCGCCTGACACCGCCCGCGCGCCACCCCGCTTCGATTGAAGCGCGGGTTGCGCGCGCCTGTCGTTTCGTCCACACTTCGGGGATCGCGCCGCTTGCCGGCCGGTTATTGCTTTCGAAGGCGATAGAATACTTGTTCGATAGTCAAAATCAATCGACTGCATCGAATCAATTAATTTCACAAAAGACGCTCAGCTCGGTACACTAGCGTCTATCAAATCTTTTAACCACCCGAAAACAGGAGATTACATGTCCCTCATCAACACCCAGATCAAGCCGTTCAAAGCAACCGCGTACAGCAACGGCAAGTTCATCGATCTGACGGAAGAGAACTTCAAGGGCACCTGGTCGGTTCTGATGTTCTACCCGGCGGACTTCACCTTCGTCTGCCCGACCGAACTGGAAGACCTGGCTGCCTTCCAGCCTGAATTCGCAAAGATGGGCGTGAACGTCTACGGCGTGTCGACCGACAGCCACTTCGCGCACAAGGCATGGCACGACACCTCGGACGCCATCAAGAAAGTGAACTACCCGCTGATCGGCGACCCGACCGGCACCCTGTCGCGCAATTTCGAAGTCATGATCGAAGAAGAAGGCATGGCACTGCGCGGCACCTTCGTGATCAATCCTGAAGGCCAGATCAAGATCATGGAAGTGCACGACAACGGCATCGGCCGCGACGCATCGGAACTGATGCGCAAGGTCAAGGCTGCCCAGTACGTCGCATCGCACCCGGGCGAAGTGTGCCCGGCCAAGTGGACCGAAGGCGCTGAAACCCTGACCCCGTCGCTGGACCTGGTCGGCAAGATCTAAGTAGTCTTTCAGTAGTACTGTCCCGGGCCGCCGTGGCGGCCCGGTTCATTTCAGGGATCAGTTTTTGATTCCAGGCATCGCCATACACTAACAAATAACGTCATAGTCAAGGAAACCATCATGCTGGACGCAACCCTCAAGAAGCAGTTGCAAGCCTATCTGGAAAAAGTGGTGCAGCCGATTGAGCTCGTTGCATCGCTGGATGAATCGCCGAAAGCGCGCGAAATGGATGAGCTGCTCCGCGAAATCGCCGCGTTGAGCGACAAGATCACCGTGCGCACCGACGGCAGCAATGCCCGCAAGCCTTCGTTCTCGATCCAGCGCGTCGGCACCGATGTCGCGGTCGACTTCGCCGGCATCCCGCTCGGCCACGAATTCAGCTCGCTGGTACTGGCGCTGCTGCAGGTGGGCGGCCACCCGATCAAGCTGGACCAGGCCGTGATCGACCAGATCAGGAACCTGGAAGGCGACTACGTATTCGAAACCTTCATCTCGCTCTCTTGCCACAACTGCCCGGAAGTGGTGCAGGCGCTGAACGCGATGTCGGTGATTAACCCGCGCATCAAGGTCGTCGCCGTCGACGGCGGCGTGTTCAAGAGCGAAGTCGAAGCGCGCCAGATCATGGCGGTACCGATGATGTTCCTGAACGGCCAGCACTTCGGCCAGGGCCGCACCAGCGTGGAAGAGATCCTGTCGAAGATCGACACCGGCGCCGGCGCCCGCAAGGCGAAAGAACTGAACCAGAAAGACCCGTTCGACGTCCTGATCGTCGGCGGCGGTCCTGCCGGCGCGGCCGCGGCGATCTACGCTGCCCGCAAAGGCATCCGCACCGGCGTGCTGGCCGACCGTTTCGGCGGCCAGGTGCTGGACACGCTCGCCATCGAGAACTTCGTCTCGATGAAGGAAACCGATGGTCCGAAATTCGCCGTCGCCCTGGAAGAGCACGTCAAGCACTACGAGGTCGACATCATGAACACCCAGCGCGCCAACAAGCTGGTCGAAGGCAAGCTGATCGAAGTGCACACCGAAACCGGCGCCGTGCTCAAGTCGAAGTCGGTGATCATCGCTACCGGCGCCCGCTGGCGCGAGATCAACGTGCCGGGCGAGCGCGAATACCGTAACCACGGCGTGGCTTATTGCCCGCACTGCGACGGTCCGCTGTTCAAGGGCAAGCGCGTGGCCGTGATCGGCGGCGGCAACTCGGGCGTCGAAGCGGCGATCGACCTGGCGGGTATCGTCAAGGAAGTGACCCTGATCGAGTTCGGCGCCGAGCTGCGTGCCGATGCGGTCCTGCAGCGCAAGCTCTACTCGCTGAAGAACGTCACCGTGATCAAGTCGGCGCAGACGACCGAGATCCACGGCGACGGCAAGATCGTGGGCGGCCTGTCCTACAAGGACCGCACTAGCGGCGAGGTGAAGAAGATCGACCTGGAAGGCGTGTTCGTGCAGATCGGCCTGGTGCCGAACGCCGAGTGGCTGAAGGGCACGATGGACCTGTCGGCGCATGGCGAGATCGAAGTCGACGCCAAGGGCCAAACCTCGATCCCGGGCGTGTTCGCAGCGGGCGACGTGACCACCGTGCCGTTCAAGCAGATCGTGATCGCGGTGGGCGAGGGCGCCAAGGCATCGCTGGCGGCATTCGACTACCTGATGCGCCAGCCGGTGGAAGAGGAAACCCTGATCGAAGCCAAAGCTGCGTAAGTCGCGTTAGCGGCACAAAGGAACGCCATCCCTTCGGGGGTGGCGTTTTATTTTGCTCATCTATGACAGTTTACAGGACGAAAAATCCACTATAATGGATGAATGGACATCAACGAACTGATTGCGCGCCGGGTCAAGGCCTTGCGTGAGGAGGCCGACCTGTCGCTTGCCGCTCTGGCCGAGCTGAGCGGCGTGAGCCGGTCGAACATATCCCTGATCGAGCGCGGCGAGAGCAGCCCGACCGCCACCGTGCTCGACAAGCTGGCCAGTGCATTGGGCGTCACGCTGGCCTCACTGTTCGCGCAGGGCGATGGCGGCGAAGCGTCGCCGCTGTCGCGGGCCGCGGACCAGCCGGTATGGACCGATCCCGTCACCGGCTACACCCGCCGCAACCTGTCACCGGCGCTGCGTTCGCCGATCCAGCTGGTCGAGGTCGTTTTCCCGGCCGGCCAGCGGGTCGCCTTCGATACCTCGACCCCGGGCATCGAGCAGCAGGTCTGGATGATCGAGGGGGCGATGCAGATCACGGCCGGCGACGAAGGCTGGCAATTGGCTGCGGGCGACTGCCTGGCCATGCGCCTGGACCGTCCGGTCTCCTTTCAGAATACGAGCGGCAAACCGGCGCGCTACCTGGTGGCGCTGGTAACGCAGACCCATCCATCCAGCAGGGGACATTGATGAGCGAATCCGTGACTGTGCGGCGTTTGAACGCCGTCGAAGCGCTGGCTGCTGTCGAGGGACTGGCCGATGTCCTGGTCGATTGCGTCGAGGGAGGTGCGTCGGTCAGCTTCATGCTGCCCCTGGCGCGCGAACGGGCGATGGATTTTTGGCGCGGGGTGGCGGAAGGTGTCGAGCGCGGCGAGCGTGCCTTGCTGGTCGCGCAAGACCATGGGGGCAGAATCCTCGGCACCGTGCAGCTGATCACGGCCATGCCGGACAACCAGCCGCACCGTGCCGACGTCGCCAAGATGCTGGTGCACCGCAGTGCGCGCCGGGCCGGCATTGCACAAGCGCTGATGGCGGCCATCGACGACGTCGCGCGCTGCGAGGGGAAAACCGTGCTGGTGCTCGACACGGTCACGGGTGGGGATGCGGAACGCCTCTACGAACGGGCCGGATGGCAGCGCGCCGGCGTCGTACCGAAGTATGCGCTCATGCCGGACGGGGCATTTTGCGCGACGACCTTCTTCTATAAACATCTCTGAAACAGGCAAGAAAAAGCGCCACGTTCCCGTGAGGAAGCGTGGCGCTTTTATTTACTGGTGCTACTAGGACGCGGCTCCAGTAACCGGGGGGCGGCGCAGCTCTACAGTGCGCCGGCATCGCAAGCCATGTTATATGATCAATGAAACGCGACGAGCAAGGCTCCGCTGAGCGCTTCGGTCTCCAGCAACAGCCACGTTGCCGCGCTGGCAAGTGCCAGGTGAACTGCGGTCCAGGTCATTGGGTGGTGGCGTGCCATGATGAGACTCCTGATCGATTGAATTCGTAGTGGTGATGGTGTCATCTTAGCCATCGGCCCACTCCGTAACCATCGGCAAAACCTCCGCGAGTTTGTAGGAATAAACCTTGTGACATTGTCACGACGATCTAAAGTTACCCTTCTGGTTGAGCTCCTACGGAGCAGGTAGGCTGCGTCCTATAGGTGGGCAGATGCGGCGGGCATAGAGTAGCCCCTATCATGACCAGACACGAACCCAAACTCCTGCACCGCGGCCTGCTGGCTGTGCGCCGCAACACCATCCGTCGCCTGCTGCGCTCCGTCTTCGGCATCGAGCAGCTGCGCGAGGGCCAGCAACACGTCATCGACAGCGTCCTCGACGGAAAGGACACGCTGGCCATCATGCCTACCGGCGGCGGCAAGTCGCTGTGCTACCAGATTCCCGCCAAGATGCTGGAGGGAATCACGATCGTCGTCTCCCCCCTGATTTCGCTAATGAAGGACCAGCTCGGAAAGCTGGAAGAGCTCGGCATCCGTTCGGTCCAGGTCAATAGCAGCCTGAACGCGGAAGAAGAAGCGGCGGCGCTGGAGGCGATCGCCAGCGAAGCCTGCGAAATCGTGTTCTGCACGCCGGAACGCCTGGTCTCGCCCGAATTCATCGCCGTGCTCAAGCAGGTCACGCTCGACATCATCGTCATCGACGAAGCGCACTGCATCTCGCAATGGGGTCACGACTTCCGTCCGGCCTACATCGGTATCGCCGCGGCCATCGACGCGCTCGGCAAGCCGCCGGTGCTGGCGCTGACCGCCACCGCCACCGAAGACGTGGTGGACGACATCCGCAAGCAGCTGAATCGCCCCAGGATGAACGTGATTAACACGGGCATCTACCGACCCAACCTGCACTACGGCGTGGTGCAGGTCACCAACCAGCAGGAGAAGCTGGCCCAGGCGCTCAGGCTGGTGCAGGAAACCGAGGGCGTCGGCATCGTCTACGCCGCCACCGTCAAGGTGGCCGAGGAAATGCTGGCCGTGCTGGAAGAAGCGGGCGAATCGGTCACCATCTACCACGGCAAGCTGAGCGCCGCCGATCGCAAGCTGAACCAGGACATGTTCATGAACGGCGAACGCCGCGTCATGGTCGCCACCAACGCCTTCGGCATGGGCATCGACAAGAGCGATACCCGCTTCGTGATCCACCTGCAGATTCCAGCCAACCTCGAGTCCTACTACCAGGAATCGGGCCGCGCCGGACGCGACGGGCTGGATGCGAAGTGCACGCTGCTGTTCCTGCAGGACGACAAGCGCATCCAGCAGTTCTTCCTGATGAAGCACTATCCGGCCGCGGCCGAACTGCAGACGGTCTATACCGTGGCGCGCGAACTGGCGGAAGAGGGGCCGCTCACCACCGAGCGCTTCGAAACCGCGCTGGAGGAAGCCGGCGAAGCCACGCTCAAGGTCTGCCTCAAGCTGCTCAAGGACGGCAAGCTGCTGCGCCAGAACCGCAAGCTCGAGTACTTGCTGACCAACAAGGAGCCTGACCCGCAAGTGTTCGGGGCACTGGCCGACATTTATGTCCAGAAGGCGGAGCGCGACCGTGTGGCCCTCGATCAGATGGTAGGCTACGCAGTCAGCGGTTTTTGCCGCTGGAAGCTGTTGCTGGACTATTTCGCCGACGAGGTCGAAGGCTTCGAGAAGTGCTGCAAGTGCGATAACTGCCTGAACCCGCCGGCGCTGGCACTGACGGAAGGCATCGAGATCCGTGACGACGAATTCGACCGCGAGCCGGCGCCGGCGCCGACGGGACCGCAGTTCGACGTCGGCGGCCGCGCCAAGGCGCCGAAGTATGGCGAAGGCGTGATCGTCGCCGTGGCCGGCGACCAGGTGACGCTGGAATTTGTTGACCAGGAAGAGCCGCGTACCTTCCTGGCCGATTTTCTCGAGCCGGCGTAAAGCCGCGCTCTTACCGCGAAGGGGCTGCATGGGAGACATGGTCGTCGTCAGGAAAGAGGGGCTGTACTGCGTGCCCGGCGGGTTTTATATCGACCCCTGGCGCCCGGTGGACCGGGCCGTGATCACGCATGCCCATGGCGACCATGCGCGCTACGGCCACGGCCATTACCTGTCGGCGGCGCCCGGCGTCAACGTGCTGCGTTCGCGCCTGGGCGAGATCAACGTGCAGGGCCTGGAGTACGGCGAAAGCATCGTTCATAACGGCGTGACGATCTCACTGCACCCGGCCGGCCACGTGCTCGGCTCGGCGCAGGTCCGCATGGAGTGCGGCGGCGAAGTCTGGGTCGCCTCGGGCGACTACAAGGTGGAGCCGGACAAGACCTGCGCCCCCTTCGAGCCGGTGCGCTGCGATACCTTCATCACCGAATCCACCTTCGGCCTGCCGATCTACCGCTGGGACCCGGAACAGCAGGTCATCGACGAGATCAACGCCTGGTGGCGCCGCAATGCCGACGAGGGGCGCTGCAGCGTGGTGTTCGCCTATGCCTTCGGCAAGGCCCAGCGCATCCTGTCGCGCCTGGACGCGTCGATCGGGCCGATCGTCTGCCATGGGGCGGTAGAGCCGCTCAACCGCGTGTACCGCGCGGGCGGGGTCGAGCTGCCCGAGACCGTGATGGTCAGCGAGATCGAGAAAGCCGCTCTGCGCCGCGCGATCGTGATCGCGCCGCCCTCGGCCAGCGGCTCGCCCTGGATGAAGCGTTTCGGGGACTACAGCGATTCCTTCGCCAGCGGCTGGATGCTGCTGCGCGGCGCGCGGCGCCGGCGCGGCGTCGACCGCGGCTTCGTGTTGTCCGACCATGCCGACTGGCCCGGCCTGATGAGCGCCATCAAGGCGACCGAAGCCGAGCAGGTGATCGTCACCCACGGTTCTATTCCCACCATGGTGCGCTGGCTGTGCCAGAACGGCCTGGATGCCAAGGGCTTCGATACCGAGTACGGCGACGAGGAAGAGGACGAGGCCCTGCCGCCGGCCGGCGCGGCCGCGTCAAAAGAGGCGGCCAAGGAGGAGCCATCGGGAGAGCCAGATGCGTGAATTCGCCCGCCTGTACGCCGAACTCGACGAGACCACCTCCACCACGCGCAAGCTCGATGCCCTGCAGTCCTACTTCTCGCACGCGGCGCCGGAAAACGCCGCCTGGGCCGTCTACTTCCTCGCCGGCGGCAAGCCGCGGCAGGCGGTACCGACCAAGCTGCTGCGCCAGTACGCGATCGAATATGCGGGCCTGGACGACTGGCTGTTCGACGAGTCTTATCACGCGGTGGGCGACATGGCCGAGACCATCGCCCACATCCTGCCGCCCCCGAGCCGGCGTAGCGATGTCGGGCTGGCGGAATGGATGGAAGGGCGCATCGGCCCCTTGCGCGGCGCCGATCCCGGCACCATCCGTGAAGCGCTGTTCGCGGCCTGGGATGAACTCGACTGGCGCGAGCGCTTCCTGTTCATCAAACTCATCGGCGGGGGCTTCCGGGTCGGTGTCTCGCGTCTGCTGGTGACGCGCGCGCTGGCGGCGATCGCCGCCGTCGACAGCAAGCTGATTGCGCAGCGCCTGATGGGCTGGACCGACAACTCCATCAGACCCACGGCCACCAGCTTCCTGCAACTGATCGCCGCCCAGTCCGACGAAGAACACAAGCTGCGCGGCGGCCAGCCCTATCCCTTCTTCCTGGCGCACCAGCTGCAGGGCGAGCCAGCCGCCCTGGGCGAAGTCGACGACTGGCAGGTCGAATGGAAATACGACGGCATCCGCGCCCAGCTGGTGCGGCGCGGCGGCCAGAATTTCCTGTGGTCGCGCGGCGAAGACCTGATCACCGAACGCTTTCCCGAACTGGCCAGCCTGCGCATCCCGGAAGGGACGGTGCTCGACGGCGAGGTGCTGATCTGGCAGCCCGGCTGCAACGCGCCGGCGCCGTTCGCGGACCTGCAGAAGCGCATCGGCCGCAAGACCCTGAGCGCCAAGCTGCTGGGTGAACTGCCCGCCGTGCTGTGCTGCTACGACCTGCTCGAATTTAACGGCGTCGACCTGCGCGCGCTGCCCCAGCACGAGCGGCGCGCGCTGATGGAAACCGAGGTCGCCGCGATCGACGCACCGCAGCTGCGCCTGTCGCCCCTGGTGGAAGCCGACAGCTGGGACGCACTTGCCGCGCTGCGCGCCGAGTCGCGCGAGCGCGGCGTCGAGGGCATGATGCTCAAGGCGAGGAGCGCCCAGTACGGCGTGGGCCGCACCAAGGACGTCGGCACCTGGTGGAAGTGGAAGATCGATCCCTATACGGTGGATGCGGTGCTGATCTACGCCCAGGCCGGCAGCGGAAGGCGCGCTTCGCTCTACACCGACTACACCTTCGCGGTCTGGGACGGCGACGGCGAAGAGCGCCGCCTGGTGCCCTTCGCGAAAGCTTATTCGGGCCTGACCGATGCCGAGATCCAGCAGGTGGACAATGCGGTGCGCAAGACCACGATCGAGAAGTTCGGACCGGTGCGTTCGGTGAAGCCGACCATGGTGTTCGAGATCGGCTTCGAGGGCATCGCCCTGTCGACTCGCCACAAGGCGGGGATCGCGGTGCGCTTCCCGCGCATCCTGCGCCGCCGCCTCGACAAGCCGGTCGAGGAGGCCGATACCCTCGATACCCTGAAAGGCCTGCTGGCCGCGGCTGGTACATGAGCAAGAATCCTGTATCCGAACGCATCGACGCGTGGTTTGTGGAACGGGGCTGGACGGCTTTCCCGTTCCAGCGCAACGTGTGGAAGGCCGCGCTCAAGGGCCAGTCCGGCCTGCTGCACGCGAACACCGGCGCCGGCAAGACCTTCGCGGTCTGGTTCGCGGCCCTGCAACGTGCGGGCCTGAAGACCGGCCGGCAAGCGTCCGGCCTGCGCGTCTTGTGGATCACGCCGATGCGCGCATTGGCCGCCGACACCACGCGCGCGCTGCAGGAGTCGAGCGCCGTACTGATGCCGGAGTGGGAGATCGGCGCCCGCACCGGCGACACCGGTTCGGCCGAGCGCGCGCGCCAGAGCCGCAAGATGCCCGCCGCCCTGGTGACGACACCGGAAAGCCTGTCCCTGATGCTTAGCCATGCGGCGGCGGCAGAGCAATTCAAGCACCTCGACATGATCGTCATCGACGAGTGGCACGAACTGATGGGCAGCAAGCGCGGCGTGCAGGTGCAGCTGGCGCTGGCCCGCTTGCGCCACTGGCGCCCGGAATTGCTGGTCTGGGGCGTGTCCGCCACCATGGGCAACCTGGACCTGGCGCGCCAGGTGCTGCTGGGCGGCGACGAAGGCGTATTGGTCGAGGGCGACCTGCGCAAGAAAATCCAGGTCGATTGCCTGATCCCCGAGAACGTGGCGCGCTTTCCCTGGGGCGGCCACATGGGCCTGCAAATGCTGGGGCCCGTGATCCGCGAGATCGAGCACTACGAGGCCACGCTGGTGTTCACCAACACGCGCGCCCAGTCCGAGATCTGGTACCAGAACATCCTCGACGAACGCCCCGACTGGGCCGGCGTGATCGCGCTGCATCACGGCTCGCTCGACCGCGAAGTGCGCGAGTGGGTCGAGATGGGCCTCAAGAAGGGCGAACTGAAGGCCGTGATCTGCACCGCCAGCCTCGACCTGGGCGTGGACTTCCTGCCGGTCGAGCGCGTGCTGCAGGTGGGCAGCGCGAAGGGCATCGCGCGCCTGCTGCAGCGCGCCGGTCGCAGCGGCCACGCGCCGGGGCGGGTCTCGCGCGTGACGCTGGTGCCGACCAACAGCTTGGAACTGCTGGAGGCGGCCGGCGCGAAAAAAGCGGTGGAGGCGCGCCGCATCGAGGGCCGCTACGTGCCGAACAAGCCCTTCGACGTGCTGGTGCAGCACCTGGTGACGGTGGCGCTGGGCGGAGGCTTCCGCTCCGAAGAACTGTTCGAGGAGGTCAGGCGCGCCTGGTCCTACCGCAACCTGACCGAAGAAGAGTGGCAGTGGGCGCTCGACTTCGTCGCGCGCGGCGGCCAGAGCCTGCTGGCCTACCCGGAGTACCGGCGCGTGCTGCCGGACGAGGAGGGCGTCTACCGCGTGCCGGATACGGCCATCGGCCGCCGCCACCGCATGGGCATCGGCACCATCGTGTCCGACTCGACCATCTCGGTGAAGTACATGAGCGGCGGGCGCATCGGCAGCGTCGAGGAATCCTTCATCTCGCGCATGAAGCCGGGCGACCACTTCCTGTTCGGCGGGCGCATCCTGGAATTCGTGCGGGTGCACGAGATGACGGCCTTCGTGAAACGCGCGACCAGCAACCGCGGCGCGATCGCGCGCTGGCAGGGCGCCAAGATGCCGATGTCGTCGGAGCTGGCCCACGCGGCGCTGGAAGAACTGCGCCTCGCTTCGCAAGGCATCTACGACAGTCCGGAGATGCAGGCGCTTCAACCGCTGATCGAGATCCAGTGCCGCTGGTCGGCGCTGCCCACCAGCGAGACCCTGGTCCTGGAAAGCATGAAGAGCCGCGAGGGCTATCACCTGTTCGTGTTCGCCTTTGCGGGGCGTTCCGTGCACACGGGCCTGGCCTCGCTGTTCGCCTACCGCATCGGGCGCGTGCAGCCGTCGACCTTCTCGATCGCGATCAACGACTACGGTTTCGAACTGCTGGCGCCGGAGCCAGTGGACTGGGCCAGCATGTTCGATGCCGAGACCGGTGCTGGAGTGGACCTGTTCAGCACCGACTTCCTGTTAGAAGACGTGCTGGGCAGCTTGAATGCGACCCAGCTGTCGCAGCAGCGCTTTCGCGAAGTGGCGCGCATCGCCGGCCTGGTGTTCCAGGGCTATCCGGGCCAGCCCAAATCGAACCGCCAGCTGCAGGCTTCCTCGTCCCTGTTCTTCGAGGTCTTCCGCAAGCACGACAGCGACAACCTGCTGCTGACGCAAGCCCAGCGCGAGGTGCTGGAGCAGGAGCTGGAACTGACGCGCCTGCGCGAGACCCTCGATGAGCTGCACGGCCGCCGCATCGCCTTCCGCGAAGTCAAGCGCGCCACCCCCTTCGGCTTTGCACTGATGGTCGAGCGCTTCCGCGAAAAGGTCAGCACCGAGAAGCTGTCCGACCGGGTGGCGCGCATGGTGCGCGAACTGGAGAAGGCGGCTGCGGCATGACGGTGCAAACCAGTAGCGCAGCGGTGCGGGTGGCGGGCGAGACCGTCCTGCTGCTGCCTGAGAAGGCCTTGTACTGGCCTGGCGAGAAGATGCTGATCGTGGCCGACATCCACTTCGGCAAAGCCGCCGCCTTCCGTGCGCTGGGCGTGCCGGTGCCGCGCGGGACCACCACCGAGAACCTGCTCGGGCTCGACGCCCTGATCGATGCGCACGGGGCGCGCCACATCGTCTTCCTGGGCGACTTCCTGCATGCGCGCGCGGCCCACGCCAGCGCCACCCAGCTGGCGATGCTGGCCTGGCGCGAGCGCAGGAGCGACTTGCAGCTGACCCTGGTGCGCGGCAACCACGACCGCCACGCGGGCGACCCGGCAGCGAGCCTGCGCATCGACCTGGTCGACGAACCGCATGCGCTCGGTCCCTTCGCCTTCTGCCACCATCCCGACCTGGATACCTCTGGCTACGCACTGGCCGGCCACATCCATCCGGTCTACGTGCTGGCCACCCGCTTCGACGCGCTGCGCCTGCCGTGCTTCGTGGTCGGGCAGGAACGCATGATCCTGCCATCCTTCGGCGCCTTCACCGGCGGCCATGCGATCCGCCCGGAGCCGGGCGACAGCATCTACGTCACCTCGGGCGAGGCCGTTCACTGCGTACGATAGCGTACCGACCCTTGTCGTGCTGGAGCGTACATTCCTTCTGACTATAGAGGAGACCCCGTACCGCCATCGACCAGGGAGGAGAAACCATGCAATTCAGTAAGCTGCTGCAAGCCGCGTTCGTCGCCGTGATGACGTTCGGTGCGGCCCTGATGGGCCCCGTTGCCCAAGCCCAGCAATACCAGAACAGCCGCGCCTACGCGCCGGCCATCAACGGATTCAACGTCGAAGAAGTGCGCCGCCTGACGCCGGGCGTCGAGCTGCATTTCGACCTGTACGGCAGCCCGGGCGGCACCGCGACGCTGCGCATCGACGGCGCCACCCGCAACCTGCACCTCACCGAGGTCGAGCCCGGCCAGTACACCGGCACCTATACTATCGGTACCCATGACCGCATCCGGGCCGAGAGCGGCGTGACTGCGAACCTGCGCCTGGGCAACCAGGTGGCGACCAGCCTGCTAAGCGAGTCCTTGTTGCAGAACAACGCAGCGCGCGGCCAGCGCCGTGGCCAGCTGGCCGATGTGCCGGCGATCCAGCGCTTCGAAGTACAGGGCAGCCCGGAACTGAGCCCCGGTAACGAACTGCGCTTCACCGTGTTCGGCACGCCGGGCGGCCGGGTCGAGGTCTCGATGGCCGGTGCGCGCGGCGTATTCTTCCTGCCGGAAGTGCGTCCGGGCGAATACGATGCCATCTATACCATCCGCGCTTCGGATCGGATCGCACCGGACAGCCGCGTGACCGCGACCATCCGCGCCAACGGCCGCTACACCACCTCGGTGCTGGGCCGGCCGCTGCTGGCAGGCGGAAGGGGCAGCGAACCGCGCCAGGCGCGCTACTGCACCAACTGCGCTGTGGTGGAAGCCGTCAACGTGATCGAAGTGTCGGGAAATGGCAACTATCTGGGCGCCGCGGGTGGGGCCGTCGTGGGTGGCCTGCTGGGCAACCAGGTCGGCAGCGGCAGCGGCCGTACCGCGGCCACGGTGGCCGGCGCGGTGGCGGGCGGTCTCGCCGGCCGCAACGTCCAGCGCAACATGAACCGCGAGCAGCGCTATGAAGTGGTGGTGCGCTACGCGAACAGCGGCGCGACCCAGACTCTGCAGTTCGACAACGATCCGGGCTTCCGCCAGGGCGACCGGGTGCGGGTGAACAACGGCGTGCTGTCGCGCGACCAGTGATTTTCGTAGGGTGGGCGGGTTTCCGCCCACGCGGTGGTAGCTACAATCCGATTCGTCGCGGCAGTGCTGGCGACCGGTGACCGCGTGGGCAGGAAACCTGCCCACCCTACAAAAGCGAAGGCCGGTTCCCGCAAAGGAGCCGGCCTTGTTGTTTCTGGCGTGTGGCTCAGGCCGTTGCCAGGACCTGATCGTCACCCGGCTGTTCGCTTTCGGCCTTCTGCTTGGCGCCCTTGGTGCGCGAGCGCGAGGGTGGCAGGCGGCGCAGGGTCTTGAGCGCTTCGGCGTCCTTGATGCCGATGGTGCGCTGGTCGACGGTGATCAGGCCGATCTCGTTGAAGGCCGACAGCGTGCGGCTGACCGTTTCGAGCGTGAGGCCGAGGTAGCTGCCGATCTCGTGGCGAGTCATGCGCAGGTTGAACAGCTTGCTCGAGTAGCCCATGGCGGCGAAGCGGTCGGCCAGGGAGACCAGGAAGCGGGCCACGCGCGCCTCGGCGGACAGGGCGCCGAGCATGCCGATCATGGTCTGTTCGCGCACCAGTTCGCGGCTCATGACGCCGTACATCATGTTTTCGAGCTCGGCGTGGACGCGGCCGAGGGCGGTCAGTTTCTTGAAGGGAAGCAGGATCAGGTCGCAGTCGGACAGGGCCACCGCTTCCGAGGCGTAGTGGCGAGTGTGGATGCCGTCCACGCCCAGCATGTCGCCCTTCATCGGGAAGCTCAGCACCTGTTCGTTGCCGAACTCGTCGATGAGCACGGTTTTCAGGAAGCCGGAGTTGACGATGTACAGGGTGTCGAAGGCCTGGCCAATGGTGTGGACACGCTGGCCGGTCTTGAACTGGACATGCTGGAACAGCAATTCTTCGGAGGTCACGGAGACGCTGGCAGGAATGCGCAGCAGGTCGCAGACTTCCTTCAGGTTGGACCAGAGGCGTCCCTGGCGCTGGCGGCCGGCTTCCATCGGGGTATGCAGGGTCGGCTGGGTGATGTTGCGTTGTTCTGACGTTGGCTGGGACTGCATGCTCATCTCCAGGTGAAAGACTCAGGGTTTCAGTCGGCGACCACAGGCGGAGCTCATGGTTGGGGCCTAGCGGCGCTGCGGTGGCAAAGCCCCGCTGCAGGCTGGCTCACGCTGGGACTTGGATCGCAAGCAAGTCGAAACGCTGAATTCAGTATGCCAACACGAGTCCGGCACGGATATCAGCGACTGCTGAATATGTAGGTAGGACGGATCATCAGCTTGTAGGAATATTCTGACTGTCGCCGTGGGCGTCAGAGGGAGGAGCCAGCGAGTGTGGCCTGAGGAAAGAAGCGCGGGGGAAGGCGAAAGTGCCTTGCTAAGCCCTGCGCCGGCACAAAACCGGCGCGGGTGTGTCTAATTCGTCTTTGTCCTACGCCTTCATCGGGGACAACAGGCGGTGGGCGACGGCGTACTGGACCATTTCGGACAGCGAGGTCATGCCCATCTTCTGCATGATGCGGGTCTTGTGGGTGCTGACCGTCTTGACCGACAAGTGCAGGCCATTGGCGATTTCGGTGATCGACTTGCCACCAACGAGTAGCGAAAAAACCTCAAACTCGCGGTCCGAGAGTTGCTTATGCAACAGTTGCTCGTTCGGCGCCATGATGTTCAGGGCCAGCTGCTCGGCCACTTCGGTACTGATATAGGGCCGTCCCGAGGCCACCTTGCGGATCGCGCCCACCAGCTGGGTGCCCGCGCTCTCCTTGGTGAGATAACCCTGGGCCCCGGCGCGGATGGCGCGCACCGCGTACTGCTCTTCTTCGTGCATGGTAAGGATCAGGATCGCCAGCTTGGGCGCTTCGCTGCGCACCTGGCGGATCAGGTCGACCCCGCTGCGCCCCGGCATCGACAGGTCGAGCAGGAGCAGGTCGAAGCCGCCCTGGCGCACCTGGGTCAGCACTTCGAAGCCGTTGGTGGCTTCGCCGGCGATCTCGATATCCGGCGCACCGTCGAGGATGCGCTTGAGGCCCTCGCGCATGATCGTGTGGTCGTCGGCAATTACGATGCGAATCATACATCCATCCTTTTTGAGGCTGCCCGGGTCAGGCAGGCGCCGGCTCGCTGATCAGGCGGTGCACCAGCACCGGCTTGGTCGTGTGCGAGAGCACCTTGTTGGTCACGCTGCCCAGCAGCAACTGGCCCCAGCCGCTGCGGCCGTGCGAACCCATGAAGATCAGGTCGCAGCCTTCCTGCTCGGCGACGTCGACGATCTTCAGGGCCGCGGTATCGGAAAACGCCGTCATGCACGCGTGCTGCAGGCCGGCGCCGGCACAGGAGCGCATGATCTTGCCCATGTATTCCTCGCCCATGCGCCGCATTTGTGCAATGTACTCCTCTTCGCTGGGATAGGAGGGGGGAATGATTTCCACGTACACCGGATACTGGTAGTCCGGCGCGACGAACAGCGCCAGCACCTCGGCGCCCATCTGTTGCGCGAATTTGACGCCGGCGCATGCCGTATGTTGCGACACGGCCGAACCGTCGGTGGTGATCAGGATTTTCCGATACATGGTTGACTCTCCGATGGCCACGCCATTCTGGGGCGTCCCGGACGTGGCGGCGATTGCAAGAACGCAAACTGTTGAGCTCGATCAAACTTCGGGCCCATATTTCTATGGATCAACAACAGGGCGCCAACAGCGGTCGCGATACGAAAAACAACACCTACCTTGTGTAAACATTCAGGAACGACGCGTTTTCATTGTCGCGGAATTAAGTTTCGCTGTCCATTTTGTTGCGTCTCCGTCTCCGAGATTTACCTACGGCAACCACGCTGCTACACTCCCATGCAGACTTGAACCATCTCCCAGGCCCATGCCATCATGGCCGGATGGTCGCACTAAACACCGACGCAGAGCTCATTGCGAACTTAAATACCATGGAGAAGCAGGGATTATGACCGACGCCGCTGACGATTTCGACGCATTATTCGAGGAAGTGGCGGCGCAGCGCGCCAGCGCTCCCGCCGACGCCCCGGCGCCGGCCCCAGAGGCGGCTCCGGCCGCCGCCGCAGATGAAGACGACCTGGAATCCCTGTTCGACCAGGTGTCAGCCTCCAGCGCACCTGCAGCCGTCGTGGCCGCGCCGGTTGCCGCCGCACCGGCTGCCGCTGCCGAGACCTCGGGCGACGGTGAACATGTCATGTTCGAACGCCTGGGCGGCATCGTGCGCCTGCTGCACGACTCGCTGCGCGAGCTGGGCTACGACAAGGCCCTGACCGAAGCCTCCTCGGCCATCGTCGACGCCCAGGACCGCCTGGAATACGTCGCCAGCCTGACCGAACAGGCCGCCAACAAGGTGCTGAACACCCTGGACGACGGCATGCCGGCCCAGGACCTGCTGTCGAAGCAGGCCAAGGACATGGAAAACCGCTGGGCCGACCTGTTCTCGGGCAAGCTGAGCCTGGACGAATTCAAGGCCCTGGCCGGCGACTCGCGCCAGTTCGCCGCCAGCGTCAACGAAGCGACCGAAGCCGAAAAGGCGCGCCTGCTCGAGATCATGATGGCCCAGGACTTCCAGGACATCACCGGCCAGCTGATCAAGAAAGTGGTCAAGATCACCCAGACCGTCGAGACGGAACTGGCGCAGCTGCTGCGCGACAGCGCCCCGGCCGACCTGAAGGAAAAGCTGGCCAAGAAAGAAGCGCCGCCGCCGCCGGCGCCGCTGATGTCGGGCCCGTCGGTGCCGGATACGGCACTGAACCAGGACAACGTTGACGACCTTCTCGCGGATCTGGGATTCTAATGGACGATATGCTCAAGGACTTCGTCGTCGAGGCGATGGACCTTGCGGTGAATGTTGAAGAACATTTGCTGCGCCTCGAACGCGATCCGGAAAACAAGGAAACGCTCAATGCGGTGTTCCGCTCCTTCCACACGATCAAGGGTGGCGCCGGCTTCATGGGCCTGCCCGCGCTGGTCGCGGCCTGCCACCTGACCGAAAACCTGTTCGACGCCCTGCGCACGGGCGCCGCGCCGGTGACCCCGCTGTCGGTGGAAGCCGCGCTGCAGGCCTCCGGCTTCGTGGCCGACCAGCTGAACGACCTGAACAACGGCACGCCGCCGGAAGGCCTGGCGCCGATGCCGGAAGACCTCGAGCGCATCCTGAAGGACGCGATCGAAGGCAAGGGCGCGTCGAGCGCCCCGGCGCCCGCCGCCGCCCCGGCTCCTGTCGCCGCTGCCCCGGTCGTCGCCGCTCCCGCTGCTGAAGCGAGCGCGCCGGCAGTGGGTGACGACGGCCTGGATTGGGTCGGCATGTACAACGCCGTGGTGCCTGCGGGCTCCGCGATCGCTGCCTCTGCGAGCGCCGCACCTGCAGCCGCTGCCGCCGCGCCTGTCGCAGCCGCCGCTGCCGAAGCCGCGCCGGCCGCCAAGCCAAGCGGCTGGGACGGCGTCGACCGCCGCCAGGCCGACAAGGTCGCCGATGCGCGCGCCGCCGCGGCCCCGGCCAAGGACGAAAGCATCCGTATCGATGCGGTGAAGCTGGACGCATTGCTGGAAGTGGCGGGCGAATCGGTGCAGGCCGCCAACCAGGCCGCCGTGCTGCTCGAGCGCCTGCAGCAGTTCAAGTTCGAAGGTCCTGCCGCGGCCCTGATGTCGACCCTGACCGAGACCCTGGAGCGCGCCTCGCGCTATTCGGCGGAACTGCAGCGCGCCACGCTGGCGACCCGCATGCAGCCGGTGGGCCGCCTGTTCCAGAAGTTCCCGCGCCTGGTGCGCGAGCTGGCCAAGGACCTGGGCAAGGAAGTCGAACTGACCATCGAAGGCGCCGAGACCGAAGTCGACCGCGTCGTGGTGGACAGCCTGTACGACCCGCTGGTGCACATGCTGAGGAATGCGCTGGACCACGGCGTCGAGTCGCCGGACGAGCGCGTCGCCGCCGGCAAGCCGGCCAAGGCCTTCATCCTGCTGAAAGCCTGGCAGGAAGCGAACAGCGTCATGATCGTGCTGCAGGACGACGGCAAGGGCATGGACCCGGTCAAGCTGCGCCGCAAGGCAATCGACAAGGGCCTGATCGGCGAGAACGGCGCCCCGAACGACGACGACGCCTACCAGCTGGTGTTCCTGCCGGGCTTCTCGACCAAGGAAGTGGCTTCCTCGGTCTCGGGCCGCGGCGTGGGCATGGACGTGGTCAAGACGGCGGTGGAGAAGAACCGCGGTGCGATCCGCATCGAGTCGCAGCTGGGCGCGGGCACGCGCTTCGCGATCCGCCTGCCGATCGAACTGTCGATCGTCCCGACCATGCTGGTGTCGACTTCGAGCGCCTCGCTGGCGCTGCCGATGGCCGTCGTCGAGCGCGTGGTCGAGCTGCCGGAAGAGTTCCAGTGCGTCGGCGGCGCCCCGGTGCTGAAGGACCAGGGACGCCCGCTGCCGGTGCGTTCGCTGGCCCTGGCGCTGGGCTACGAAGCCTGCTCGGAACGCGTCGGCATCGTCATCAACGCGCCGCAGCCTTATATCCTGGCGGTGGAAGCGGTGGACGGCACGGCCGACCTGGTGATCAAGCCGATGACGGCGCTGTCCGTCGAAGGCATCACCGGTACCGCGCGTTCGGCCGAGGGCGAACTGGTGCTGGTAGTCGGCCTGTCCTTCCTGATGGATGGCTGCCGTTCCAACGTGCGTCTGGCTGCATAAGTAATTACCGCAGTGCGCAAAGCGGACTTTGTTCCGCTCTGTGACGAAAGCGCATACAAAAGCCTGAGCTGGCCCGCTCAGGCTTTTTTTATTTGCATGGTGAGTTGTCTATGCAAATAATATTTGCACGGACGAGTGATCATTGGCAGAAAAATGCGTTGCCCCGGCTTGGTGCGGCAGTGCACAATTATGGCATAATCAAAAACCGTCCCCGCATATGGGGTACCGCGTTCACCGGATAGACCATGCAAAAAACGCTCTACGACAAACTCTGGGATTCCCATGTCGTGCGTGCCGACGCCGATGGCACCACAGTCCTTTACATCGATCGCCACCTGGTGCACGAAGTCACCAGCCCGCAAGCCTTCGAGGGCCTGCGCGAGGCAGGGCGCGGACTATGGCGCACCGCCGCCAACCTGGCCGTGGCCGACCACAACGTGCCGACCACCGACCGTGCCCAAGGCATTGCCGATCCCACCTCGCGCCTGCAAGTCGAGACCCTGGATGCGAATGCGAAGAGCTTCGGCCTGACCTATTTCGACATGAACGACAAGCGCCAGGGCATCGTCCACGTGATCGGGCCGGAGCAGGGCGCCACGCTGCCCGGCATGACCGTGGTCTGCGGCGACTCGCACACCAGCACCCACGGCGCCTTCGGCTGCCTGGCGCACGGCATCGGCACCTCCGAGGTCGAGCACGTGCTGGCGACGCAAACCCTGCTGGCCAAGAAGTCGAAGTCGATGCTGGTGCAGGTCGAGGGCGAACTGCCGGTTGGCGTGACCGCCAAGGACATCGTGCTGGCCGTGATCGGCAAAATCGGCACCGCCGGCGGCACCGGCTACGCCATCGAATTCGGCGGCTCGACCATCCGCGCGCTGTCGATGGAAGGCCGCATGACCGTCTGTAACATGGCGATCGAAGCGGGCGCACGCGCCGGCATGGTCGCGGTGGACGACACCACCATCGACTACGTGAAGGGCCGCCCGTTCTCGCCGAAAGGCGAACAGTGGGAGCAGGCCGTCGCCTACTGGCGCACCCTGCATTCCGACGAAGGAGCGCGCTTCGACACCGTGGTCAAGCTCGACGCAGCGGAGATCCGCCCGCAAGTCACCTGGGGCACCTCGCCCGAGATGGTTACGTCCGTGGACGGCCGCGTGCCGGACCCGCGCGAGGAAAGCGACGCGGTGCGCCGCGGCGCCATCGAGAAGGCGCTGGCCTACATGGACCTGCAGCCGAACACGCCGATCGAGCAGATCAGGATCGACAAGGTCTTCATCGGCTCCTGCACCAACTCGCGCATCGAAGACCTGCGCGCCGCCGCCGATGTGGTGCGCGGCCGCCAGCGTGCGCCCGGCGTCAAGCTGGCGATGGTAGTGCCGGGCTCAGGCCTGGTGAAGGAGCAGGCCGAGCGCGAAGGCCTCGATCGCATCTTCAAGGATGCCGGCTTCGAATGGCGCGAGCCCGGCTGCTCGATGTGCCTGGCGATGAACGCCGACCGCCTCGAGCCGGGCGAGCGCTGCGCCTCGACCTCGAACCGCAACTTCGAGGGACGCCAGGGGCAGGGCGGCCGCACTCACCTGGTGTCGCCCGCCATGGCGGCGGCAGCAGGCATCGCCGGCCACTTTGTCGACGTGCGCGCCTTCTAGAACATTAACAACGCTTTTAACCGGTACTACCCAAGGAACATCATGAAGAAAGTCATCGCACTCGCCCTCACCGCCCTCGTGCTCACCGGCTGCAACACCATCTCGGGCGTCGGCAAGGACGTGCAGAAGGTCGGCCAGGTCATCACCGGCGCCGGCGGCAAGTAAGCAAACAGGAAAGGCGGAACGATCATGGAAAAATTCACCGTACACGAAGGCCTCGTGGCGCCGCTCGACCGCGCCAACGTCGACACCGATGCCATCATCCCGAAGCAGTTCCTGAAATCGATCCGCCGCACCGGCTTCGGCCCCAATCTATTCGACGAGTGGCGCTACCTGGACCACGGCGAGCCGGGCCAGGATTGCAGCAGCCGTCCGGTCAATCCTGACTTCGTGCTGAACCAGCCGCGCTATGCGGGCGTCTCGATCCTGCTGGCGCGCAAGAACTTCGGCTGCGGCTCCTCGCGCGAGCACGCACCCTGGGCCCTGCAGCAGTATGGATTCCGCGCCATCGTCGCGCCGAGCTTCGCCGACATCTTCTTCAACAACTGCTACAAGAGCGGCCTGCTGCCGATCGTGCTGAGCGAAGAAGCGGTGGATGGCCTGTTCACGGCGGTGGAAGCGAATCCCGGCTTCAAGCTGGTCGTCGACCTGGAACACCAGCGCATCGGTGCGCAGGACGGCAGCCTCTCGTATGAGTTCGCCATCGACGACTTCCGCAAATACTGCCTGCTCAATGGGCTGGACGACATCGGCCTGACCCTGCGGCATGCCGACGACATCCGCGCCTTTGAACAGCGCCACCTGGCTGCCCAGCCGTGGCTGGCCAACACGATCTGAAAGAGAGCACATGAAGATTGCAGTCCTGCCGGGTGACGGCATCGGTCCCGAAATCATCCACGAAGCGGTCAAGGTCCTGAGCGCGCTGGGCGACTCCTTCGAGGTGGAGATGGCGCACGTCGGCGGCGCCGGCTACGCAGCCCACGGCCACCCGCTGCCGGAAGGCACCCTGAAGCTGGCTAAGGAAGCCGACGCCGTGCTGTTCGGCGCGGTCGGCGACTACCAGTACGACAATCTGGAACGCGCGCTGCGCCCGGAGCAGGCCATCCTCGGCCTGCGCAAGGAACTCGGCCTGTTCGCCAACCTGCGTCCGGCCATCCTGTATCCGGAGCTCGCCGGCGCCTCCACGCTCAAGCCCGAGGTCGTGTCGGGCCTGGACATCCTGATCATCCGCGAACTCACCGGCGACATCTATTTCGGCAAGCCGCGCGGCGTGCGCGAATGCCCCGACGGGCCGTTCGCGGGCCAGCGCGAAGGCTTCGACACCATGCGCTATGCCGAAGGCGAGATCCGCCGCATCGCCCACGTGGCCTTCCAGGCCGCGCGCAAGCGCGACCGCCGCGTGACCAGCGTTGACAAGGCCAATGTGCTGGAGACTTTCCAGTTCTGGCGCGACATCGTCACCGAGGTCCACCAGGAGTACCAGGACGTCGAGCTCGAGCACATGTACGTCGATAACGCGGCCATGCAGCTGGTGCGGGCGCCGAAGAAGTTCGATGTGATCGTCACCGGTAACATGTTCGGCGACATCCTGTCGGATGCCGCCGCGATGCTGACGGGTTCGATCGGCATGCTGCCTTCGGCCTCGCTGGACGCGAACAACAAGGGCCTGTACGAACCATCGCACGGTTCGGCGCCGGACATCGCCGGCAAGGGCGTGGCCAATCCGCTGGCGACCATCCTGTCGGCCGCCATGATGCTGCGCTTCAGCTTCGGCCGTACGGAGCAGGCCGACCGCATCGAGAACGCGGTCAAGCGCGTGCTGGCGCAGGGACTGCGTACCCCGGACATCTTCGAAGCCGGCAGTACCAAGGTCGGTACAAAAGAAATGGGCGACGCTGTCGTCGCAGCGCTGGCTTGATGCGTTAAGCGTTTTTCAACACAGATTTTTATACCTGAGGGATGATGATGAAATTAGTTGGCCTGGTTGGCTGGCGCGGCATGGTGGGCTCGGTCCTGATGCAGCGTATGCAGGAAGAGGGCGATTTCGACCATATCGAGCCGGTGTTCTTCACCACTTCGAATCCGGGCGGTGCTGCGCCGAAGATGGCGAAGAACGAAACCACGCTGAAGAGCGCAACCGACATCGCCGAGCTGTCGAAATGCGAGATCATCATTTCGTGCCAGGGCGGCGACTACACCACTGAAGTGTTCCCGAAGCTGCGCGCCAGCGGCTGGAACGGCTACTGGATCGACGCCGCCTCGACCCTGCGCATGAACGACGACGCCGTCATCGTGCTCGATCCGGTCAACAAGGACGTGATCAAGAACGCCATGTCGCGCGGCGTGAAGAACTACATCGGCGGTAACTGCACCGTGTCGTGCATGCTGATCGGCCTGGGCGGCCTGTTCGAACAGGGCCTGGTCGAATGGATGACCTCCATGACCTACCAGGCGGCTTCCGGCGGCGGCGCCCAGCACATGCGCGAACTGCTTACCCAGTTCGGCACCATCAACGGCTCGGTCAAGGCGCTGCTGGACGACCCGGCTTCGGCCATCCTGGAAATCGACCGCACGGTACTGGCGACCCAGCACGGCCTGAGTGCGGAAGAAACCAAGCAGTTCGGCGTGCCGCTGGCCGGCAACCTGATTCCGTGGATCGACAAGGACCTGGGCAATGGCCAGTCGAAGGAAGAGTGGAAGGCCGGCGCCGAGACCAACAAGATCCTCGGCCGCGGCGAAGGTTTTGCCGGTACCAAAGCGATTCCGGTGGACGGCCTGTGCGTGCGCATCGGCGCGATGCGCTGCCATTCGCAGGCGCTGACCATCAAGCTCACCAAGGATGTGCCGCTCGACGAGATCACCGACATCATCGCCTCCCACAACCAGTGGGTGAAGGTAGTGCCGAACACCCGCGAAGCATCGATGCGCGAGCTGTCGCCGGCTGCCGTCACCGGCGGCCTGGGCATCCCGGTGGGACGCCTGCGCAAGATGTCGATGGGCGAGGACTATCTGTCGGCCTTCACCGTCGGCGACCAGCTGCTGTGGGGCGCCGCCGAGCCGCTGCGCCGCATGCTGCGCATCGTGCTGGACAAGTAATCACCAGCGGGGCGATCCGGCCTGTGCGCCGGCTCGCTCCGCATCCCGCAAACCATGTTGGCAGCCTTGCCACGACCACTGTAAAATTGCTAAGCGCTTGTATTCAAACGCTATCAGTTTCCCCTCGCATCGGTCATTCTGGCCACACATCCTTCCCCGCTACACCTTCCATGTGAGCAGGAAGCTTGCATGCTCCAGAGCATGATGATATGTTGAGACTCCCAGGAAATCGTCTTTCCTCAGACCAACTTTCCGGCTAACCGACTCCTACTATGCATTTTCAACACCGTCCTCCGCTCATGGCATTTGCGCTGAAAACAGTCACCGCGGCCGTTGCCAGCGCCGTGCTCCTGTCGTCCGCCGCCTCCGCTGCCGGCCTTGGGAGATTGACGGTGCTGTCTGCACTCGGCCAGCCACTGCGCGCCGAGATCGAACTGACGACGACGGCGGGCGAAGATGCATCCAGCCTGGCAGTGAAACTGGCATCGCCGGAAGCCTTCCGCGCGGCCAACATCGAATTCAACCCGGCCCTCTTGTCGCTGCGCTTCAATGTCGAGCAGCGCGCCGGCCGCCAGTTCATCCGCGTGAGCTCGACCCAGCCGCTGAACGAGCCTTTCGTCGACATGCTGCTCGAGCTGTCGTGGAATAACGGCCGCCTGGTGCGCGAGTACACCTTCCTGCTCGACCCGGCCGAACTGCGCACGACCCAGCCGGCCCAGGTGGCCGCGGAAACCCGTCCGGCCGCACCAGCGGCGCAGCGTCCGGCTGCACAGGCGCCGAGCGCGCAGGTGCCCCAGCAGCCGGCGCCCGCGCCGCAGGAACAGCCGCGTCGCGAGACGCCGCCGCCGCGCGCAGCGGCCCCGGCCCCGGCGGCCGCATCGACTGAAACGCCGTCCAGCTATCGCGTACGCCAGGGCGACACGCTCGGCAAGATCGCGGCCAAGCTCAAGCCGGCTGACATCTCGCTCGACATGATGCTGGTGGCGCTGTACCGCGCCAATCCGGACGCCTTCATCGGCAATAACATGAACCGCCTGAAGTCGGGCCAGATCCTGTCGGTGCCCGATTCCGGCGGCCTGCGCGGCACCGGCGACGCCGAAGCGCGCGGCATTGTGGTCGCGCACGCGGCCGATTTCAACGCCTACCGCAACAAGCTGGCAGGGCAGGTGGCGAACGCCGCGCCGCAGCGCACGCCGCAGGCCGGCCAGAGCGCGGCCGGCAAGATCACCGCCAAGGTCGAGGAACGCCCGACCGCGGCCAAGGAATCGCAGGACCAGCTGCGCCTCTCGAAGGCGACCCAGGCCGCCAACGGCGCCCAGGGTAGCGCCGCCAGCACCGAAGACGCGATCGCGCGCGAACGTGAACTGGCGCAGGCGCAGGAACGCGTCAAGGAACTCGAGCGCAACGTTAACGAGCTGGAACAGATCATGACGGTGAAGAACCGTCCGGGCAGCGAAGCGCAGAGCGCCGCTGCCGGCGCCGCCGCCGGTGCGGCCGCGACCAAGGCGGCCGAGAAGACGACCGACCCGTCGACCGCGACGCTGGCCAAAACCGACAAGGCCGTGAAGGCCGACAAGGCCAAGGCCAAGCCGCCGAAGAAGGCCAAGCCGGAAGAGAAGAGCTTTGCCGACACGCTGATGGACAACATCAACTACGTCGCCGGCGGCGTCGCCATCCTGCTGCTGGCCGCGCTGGGCGTCTCGCGCCGCAAGAAGAAAAAGGACGATGCCAAGACTATCGTCGCTGAACCGTCGGTGCTGGGCGTGCCCTCGACGGCCGCGCACTCGCTGTTCGCGGAAGCGGGCGGCCAGAGCGTCGACACCAGCAACAGCGTGTTCAATTCCAGCTTCGCGCCGTCGGCCTCGCAGCTCGACACCAATGAAGTCGATCCGGTCGCCGAAGCCGACGTCTACATTGCCTACGGCCGCGATGCCCAGGCCGAAGAGATCCTGAAGGAAGCCCTGCGCACCCATCCGGAACGCCATGCGGTGCGCCTCAAGCTGCTCGAGATCTACGCCGCGCGCAAGGACCTGCGCGCCTTCGAGATCCAGGCCAGCGAGATGCACGGCCTGACCCGTGGCCAGGGCGAGGAGTGGGCCCAGGCCGCAGCGCTTGGCCTGAGCATCGACCCAACCAATCCGCTGTACGCCAGCGCCAGCGGCGCCGCACCCGTCGCATCGACCCCGAGCCCGCAGGAGCGCGACCAGCAGTCGCTGCTGTCGCAGCAGCTCGAGGATGCCTTCCGCGCGGGCGCCCCGGCAGCCGCCGGCGCCGGCCTGGCGGCGGGCGCTGCCTACGCCGCGATGGATCATGACCTGGACCGGGATGCGACCGCCGTGCCGGCCGTCGCCGAGGTGGCCGAGCAGCGTACCGACGACAATTCGCTCGACTTCGACCTTGGCGGCCTGAGCTTCGAGCCGGTCACCAATAACGAAGCGATCGCCATGGCCGGTCCCGACGCGGACGCGGCCCAGGACGAGACTGCAGTGCCGGACCTCGACTTCGCGCTCGACCCGCTCGGTGATTCCATCACCTCGCCGCCGGCCGACGTCACCGCGGCGCCTGCGCCCGCCAGCGAAGAACCCTTCGACCTGGCCTTCGACATGAGCTTCGGCGAGCCGACTGCGGCGCCGGTGGCTGCTGCCCCTGCAGTCGCGGACCACGACGTCGACATGGCCAGCCTGGCCGCCGAATTCGACCTGCCGCCGCTGCCTGCCGTCACCGAAGACGAGGTGCCTGCGCTGAATACGCCGGCCGCCGCCGAGAAGGATCCCCTGTTCGACCTCGACGCCATGGACTTCGGCCTGCCGCCGACCCCGGTGGCGCCCGCTGTCGTGGCCGAGGCGACCCCGTTCCACGAAGAAGTGCCTGCCATCCTCGGCGCCCCGGCGCCGTCTGGCAGCGCGGCCGCCGACGATCCGCTGTTCGATCTCGACACCATGGACTTCGGCAGCCCGGCCGAGCCGGCGCCCGCATCCGCACCGACCCTGAGCCAACCGCCGGTCGAGCCCTTCGAATTCGATGCGCCGCCGGCAGCTGCTGCCGCGCCGGCGCCGGTGGACGAGCCGCTCGATTTCGACTTGGCGCCGGCCACCGAGGACGACCCGTTCGCGCTGCCGGAAGTGCCGGCGGTCGCCGCGGCCGAGGAAGCCGCGCCGACCCCGGGCGTGCCGGTCGAGCCGTCGTTCGACCTGAGCGACATTGACCTCGACCTGCCGTCGCTCGATCGGCCGGCCGCGCTTGACGCCGACCTGCCGGTGCCGGGCGAAGCGCTCGAGCCGGCCGCGCTGTCGCCGGAGCACATGGAAATGGAAACCAAGCTCGATCTCGCGATCGCCTACCAGGAAATCGGCGACAAGGAAGGCGCGCGCGAGCTGCTCGATGAAGTCATCAAAGGTGGCAGCAGCGAACAGGTGAGCAAGGCCAGCGCCATGCGCTCCCTGCTGGCGTGAGGCGCATTGCACTTGGTGTCCAGTATGTAGGCACCGCCTGGGACGGCTACCAGAAACAGCCGTCGCGTAATACCGTCCAGGACCGGCTCGAGATCGCGCTCGAGAAGTTCGCCTGCACCTTCCTGGGCACGACCTGCGCCGGCCGTACCGACGCCGGCGTGCACGGCATCGAGCAGGTGGTCCACTTCGACACGGAGCTCGACCGCGCCATGCAGAGCTGGGTGCGCGGCGTGAACGCCTTCCTGCCCGATTCGATCGTGGTGCGATGGGCCCATGAGGTGCAGCCCGATGCGGACGGCAACGAGTTCCACGCGCGCTTCTCGGCGCGCTCGCGCACCTACCATTACGTGCTCTACAACCACCCGAATCCGTCGGCCCTGCTGTCCGGGCGGGCCGGGTGGACCTTCCGTCCGCTCGACGTCGAGCGCATGGTGGAAGCGGGGCAGTACCTGATCGGCGAGCACGATTTCTCGGCGTTCCGGGCCTCGGGCTGCCAGGCCAATTCGCCCATCAAGCAGATGCACGAGGTGAGCATCCAGCGCTACGGCGACGTCATCGTTTTCACGGTGCGCGCCAGCGCTTTTCTGCATCACATGGTGCGCAACATCGTTGGTTCGCTCATCTATGTGGGCACGGGCCGCAACGAACCCGGCTGGATGAAGGAAGTGCTGGAGAGCCGTTCGCGCGACGTGGCCGCGCCCACTTTCATGCCGGACGGCCTGTACCTGGCCAAAATCGATTACGATCCCAAGTGGGGATTGCCCCAGGAGCCTGCGCATCCATTGCCCTGGCTCTGAGCCACCTTGGAAGATCGCATGCAACGCACCCGTATCAAAATCTGCGGCATCACGCGAGAGGAAGACTTGCGCGCGGCCGTCCATGCCGGCGCCGACGCGCTGGGTTTCGTGTTCTACCCGAAGAGCCCGCGCTACGTCACGCCCGAGCAGGCAGGACGCCTGTGTTCCGTACTGCCGCCTTATGTCAGCGCGGTGGCGCTGTTCGTCAACGCGACGGTGGACGAGGTACGGGCCGTGGCCGCGCAGGCGCCGCTGTCGCTGATCCAGTTCCATGGCGATGAAACGGCTGAGCAGTGCGCCGAACTGGCGGCCGCGGTGCAGCGGCCGTTCGTGCGGGCTTTCCGCGTCAGGCCGGACACAAGCCCGGGCGAGCTGCTAGAATACGAGCGTATATACCGCACCGCCAGTCCCTGGTTCTCGGGCCTCCTGCTCGACACCTGGGTGGACGCCTACGGCGGCGCAGGAAAGGTCTTCGATTGGTCTCTTGTCCCAAAAGAGCTCGCGCCTCGGGTCGTTTTGAGTGGTGGCTTGAACGTACAAAACGCGACTGACGCGACCGTACGTGTTCGTCCCTTCGCGGTCGACGTCAGCAGTGGCGTCGAAGCGCAGAAGGGCATCAAGGATGCCCGCAAGATTGCCGATTTCATCACGGCCGTGCGGGACGCCGACGCCATCATTTCGAGTGAGACCCAACATGAAAGATCGTCCTAGCGGGAACACCCCGCTGTTCAAGACCCCTGACTACCAGCTGCCCGACCAGACCGGGCACTTCGGCGCCTATGGCGGCAGCTTCGTCGCCGAGACCCTGTCGCACGCGCTGGCCGAGCTGAACGAAGCCTACGCGCGCTATTCGCACGATCCCGAATTCCTCGAAGAATTCCGCTACGAGCTGGCCCACTTCGTCGGCCGTCCTTCGCCCGTGTACCACGCGCGGCGCTGGTCGGAGCAGGCCGGTGGCGCCCAGATCTTCTTCAAGCGCGAAGACCTGAACCACACCGGCGCGCACAAGATCAACAACGTGATCGGCCAGGCCCTGCTGGCGCGCCGCATGGGCAAGAAGCGCATCATCGCCGAAACCGGCGCCGGCCAGCACGGCGTGGCCACTGCCACCATCTGCGCGCGCTTTGGCCTGGAGTGCGTGGTCTACATGGGCAGCGAAGACGTCAAGCGCCAGGCGCAGAACGTCTACCGCATGAAACTGCTGGGCGCGACCGTGGTGCCGGTGGAGTCGGGCTCCAAGACCCTGAAGGATGCGCTCAACGAAGCGATGCGCGACTGGGTCACCAACATCGAAAACACCTTCTACATCATCGGCACGGTGGCGGGCCCGCACCCCTACCCGATGATGGTGCGCGACTTCCAGTCGGTGATCGGCGAGGAATGCCGCGTGCAGATGCCAGCCATGACCGGCCGCCAGCCCGACTACGTCGTTGCCTGCGTCGGGGGCGGCTCGAATGCGATGGGCATCTTCTACCCCTACATCGACGAGCCGGGCGTGAAGCTGGTCGGCGTCGAGCCGGCGGGCGAGGGCCTGGAGACGGGCAAGCATGCGGCCTCGCTGACGGCCGGCTATCCGGGCGTCCTGCACGGCAACCGCACCTACCTGCTGCAGGATGAGAACGGCCAGATCATCGAGACCCACTCGGTCTCGGCCGGCCTGGATTATCCGGGCGTGGGTCCGGAGCACGCCTGGCTGAAGGACATCAAGCGCGCCGAATACGTGACGATCACGGACGAGGAAGCGCTGCGCGCCTTCCACGACTGCTGCCGCATCGAAGGGATCATCCCGGCGCTCGAGTCATCGCACGCGATCGCCTACGCGGTGAAGCTGGCGCCCTCGCTGCCAAAGGACCAGCTCATCCTGGTCAACCTGTCGGGGCGCGGCGACAAGGACATGCACACGGTGGCGCAGAGGATGGGGCTGGATTTCAGCTGACCCCTCCCTGTCGATCCTCCGTGAACCTTTTGAACAGAAAGAACAGCATGTCCCGTATCGCTTCGACCTTTGCCGCCCTCAAGGCGCAAAACAAGACCGGCCTCGTCACCTTCATCACGGCCGGCGACCCCGGCCCCGAACTGACGGTGCCCCTGATGCACGCCCTGGTGGAGGGCGGCGCCGACGTCCTGGAACTGGGTGTCCCGTTTTCCGACCCGATGGCCGAAGGCCCGGTGATCCAGCGCGCCTGCGAACGCGCGCTCAAGTTCAACATCGGCCTGCAGGACGTCTTCAACTTCGTGCGCGAATTCCGCAAGACGAATAGCACGACCCCGGTGGTCCTGATGGGCTACGCCAACCCGATCGAACGCATCGGCCCCGACAACTTCATTCGCTGCGCGAAGGAAGCGGGCGCCGACGGCGCGATCGTGGTCGACTACCCGCCGGAAGAGTGCGCGGCATTCGCCGAGGCCATGCGTGCGAACGACCTCGACCTGATCTTCCTGCTGGCCCCGACCTCGACCACCAAGCGGGTGCAGCAGGTGGCCCAGTACGGCAGCGGCTTCAGCTACTACGTTTCGCTGAAAGGCGTAACGGGCGCTGGCAGCATCGACACGGCCGACGTGGCGCGGCGCGTGGCGGCAATTCGCGAACACGTGAAGCTCCCGATCGGCGTCGGTTTCGGCATCCGCGACGGCGCCACCGCGCGCGCCGTGGCCGAAGTGGCTGACGCAGTCGTGATCGGCAGCCGCATCATCCAGGAGCTGGAATCGGTGCCGAAAGAGCAGGCCGTCGACGCCGTCCGCACTTTTACCACCACCATCCGCACGGCCCTCGACGCCTGAACATTGGGGTCAGAGTTGAATTACCGGGCAACTTTCAAAAGTTTCCTGTAATTCGACTCTGACCCTAATTTCCGAACAATTGATCAGTCACCCCGACAATGAGGGTCAGAGTCGAATTGTTTGACAATATTTCTTTGTTGGATTCCTAATAAGGGGATAGCGGTCACATTACGAACATTTATTGCCTTTGCGCAGCAGTTTGCTTGCTCAAGCGCCTCTTACTTCGCCCAACATCGCAGTAGATTGGTGACGGTATTTCCGATCAACAATTTTTTGGATCACGCGATGAAAATTCAAATTGTGAACGTGTCGGTTGGGCAGACAGCCAAGGTCCTGGCAGCTCTCTATGTGTTGATATCTCTCCCCTTTCTGGTGATCGGCGCGCTGTTCGGCGCGTTTCAGGGAAGTGTCGGGGTCATCGTCATTGCTGTGGTGATCGCGCCGCTCATCTATGGGGTTCTCACCTTCCTGTGTACCGGTCTGGTCGCGTGGCTGTATAACGTCGTCGCCGGTCGCGTAGGTGGCATGGAATACAGCATTAAAGAAATCCCTGACACCATCAGCAAATCCTGAAGTCTCATCCGCAGCTTGCCAGGTAGTTGCTTCCAAATTAGGGTCAGAGTCGAATTATTCGGAAACATCCAAAAGTTTCCCGATAATTCGACTCTGACCCTAATTGCTGGGTGGTACGGGTACCTGAAAGCAATGAGGGTCAGAGTCGAATTGCAGGAAATTCTGGGGAATTGCTCAACAATTCGACTCTGACCCCAATGATGTCGGAATGCTAATTGGCAGGGCGACATCATTCGACAAGCGGGGCGCTTGCGGCTACACTACCGCCACCTCGAAGATTGCCGCAAAGGAGAAAAGATGAGTTGGCTAGAAAAACTGCTGCCCCCACGGATCCAGCGCTCCGATGCCGCCAAAAGCAAGACCATGCCGGAAGGCCTCTGGGTCAAGTGCCCGTCGTGCGAGTCGGTCCTGTACCGCGCCGACCTGGAATCGAACCAGCATGTTTGCCCGAAGTGCGACCATCACATGCGCATCCGCGCCCGCGAGCGCCTCGATGCGCTGCTCGACGAAGGCGGCCGCTATGACATCGGCCAGGAAACCCTGCCGGTCGATACCCTGAAGTTCAAGGACAGCAAGAAGTATCCGGACCGCCTCAAGCAGGCCATGGATGCCACCGGCGAAACCGATGCCCTCATCGTGCAGGGCGGCTCGATCATGAGCCTGCCGGTCGTCGTCGCCTGCTTCGAATTCGAATTCATGGGCGGCTCCATGGGCTCGGTCGTCGGCGAACGCTTTGTGCGCGGCGCCCAGGTGGCGCTGGAGCAGAAGGTGCCTTTCATCTGCATCACCGCCACCGGCGGCGCCCGCATGCAGGAAGGCCTGCTGTCGCTGTTGCAGATGGCGAAGACCACCGCCATGCTGACCAAGCTGTCGGAAAAGAAGCTGCCGTTCATCAGCGTGCTGACCGATCCGACCATGGGCGGCGTCTCGGCGTCCTTCGCCTTCATGGGCGACGTCGTCATCGCCGAACCGAAAGCCCTGATCGGCTTCGCCGGCCCGCGCGTGATCGAGAACACCGTGCGCGAGAAGCTGCCGGAAGGCTTCCAGCGCGCCGAGTTCCTGGTGCAGAAGGGCGCCGTCGACATGATCGTCGACCGCCGCAAGATGCGCGAAGAAATCGCCCGCCTGCTGGCGCTGCTGCAAAACCAGGCCGCCGACGCGCTGGCCTGATTCTCATACGGTGCGGATGCCAAGGGCGTCCGCACCCGTGCTGTCCGGCACGCTCTCACCGCTCCAATCAATGCCTACTCTCCCGACCACCTTGCCCGACTGGCTGGCGCTGCTCGAGTCACGCCATGCCGAAACCCACATCGACATGGGCCTGGACCGCGTCCGCGCCGTCAAGGAACGACTGCAGCTGGCCTTCGGCTGCCCTGTGATCATGGTAGCCGGCACCAATGGCAAGGGCTCGACCTGCGCCATGCTGGAAGCCGTGCTGCTGCAGTCCGGCTACCGCGTAGGCCTGTACATCAAGCCGCACTTCCTCGACTTCAACGAGCGCGCCCGCATCAACGGCGAAATGGCCTCCGATGAAGCGCTGGTCGCCGCCTTCGATGCGGTGGAAAGCGTGCGTGGCGACGTCTCGCTGACCTATTTCGAGTTCACCACGCTGGCGATCATGCACCTGATATCGCAGGCCGGTGTCGACGTCGCGATCCTCGAGGTCGGCCTCGGTGGACGCCTCGACGCGGTCAACGTGGTGGACGCCGATGTGGCGATCGTCACCAGCGTCGACATCGACCACACCGACTACCTGGGCGACACGCGCGAGAAGATCGGCTTCGAGAAGGCCGGCATCTTCCGACCAGGTAAGCCCGCGATCTGCAGCGACCCGGTGCCGCCGCAATCCTTGATCCAGCACGCGGAAAGCATCGGCGCCGACCTGTGGCTGCTCGGCCGCGACTTCAACTACCAGGGCGACCAGCAGCAGTGGAGCTATGGCGGGCGCGGACAGCGCCGCAATGCGCTGGCCTATCCGGCCCTGCGCGGCGCCAACCAGCTGCTCAATGCCTCCGCCGCGCTGGCCGCGCTGGAAGTGCTGCGCATGCAGCTGCCCTGCGGCGCGCAGGAAGTGCGCGCGGGCCTGGCGATGGTCGAGCTGCCAGGACGCTTCCAGGTGCTGCCGGGCCGTCCGACCCAGGTGCTGGACGTGGCCCATAATCCGCATGCCGCGGCGGCACTCGCGCACAACCTCGGCAACATGGGCTTCCACCGCTTCACCTACGCGGTGTTCGGCATCATGGAGGACAAGGACATCGAGGCCGTGATCGCGCCGCTGAAGGGCATCGTCGACCACTGGTGCGTCACCGCGCTGCCGTCGCCCCGTTCCGCACAGCCGGAACAGCTGGCGGAAAAGCTCGCGACGCTCAAGCCCGCGGGCGCGAAACCGGACGATTTTTCGGTCACCGCTTTCGCCACTCCAGCCGAGGCCTATGCAAACGCCGTGAGCCGGGCAGGGGAGAATGATAGAATTGTGGTCTTTGGCTCGTTCTACACGGTCGCCGGTGTGATGGCGGCCCGAAAAAACTCTCTTCACTGACTCGATGAAATCGCATGGGCTTGTTCTCGTTCGGTAGCAAAAACAAGCAAGACACTGTCCGTGACAGCGGCCACTTCGTCAAGGACGACGATGCCGCCTATGGGCAGCAGGCCCGCTCCAAGCGCGCCTCCCACGCCGGCGAAGGCGCGACCCGCGGCCGCGGACGCGCCGGCGCGGATCCGATCCTCCCCGAGAAAAAGCGTGCGCGCCGCCGCCTGGTAGGCGCGATCGCGCTGGCGCTTGCGGCGGCGGTCGGCCTGCCGATGCTGCTCGATTCCGAGCCGAAGCCGCTCGGCTCCGACATCGCCATCAACATCCCGTCCAAGGACAAGGCCGCGCCGCTGCCGGTGCCGGCTGCGGCCACCGTCGACAGCGACGAAGAGATCGTCGAGCCGACCGATGCGCCGACGCCCGCGTCCGCCGCCGTGGCGCCGCCGCCGGCCGTGCGCAGCGCGACCCCGCCGGCTGATCCGCCGCCCATGCGCACCCTCGACACGACGGCGCCCAAGCCCGAGCCGAAGATCGAGGCCGTCAAGCCGGAACCGAAGCGCGAACCGAAACCGGAAACCCATCCGAAGGTCGCCGAGCTCGAGCCGAAGAAGCTCGAGAAGCCGGCCGTCAAGCCGGTCGACGCCAAGCCGCGCCCGGACGACGCCGCGCGCGCCATGGCCATCCTCGAAGACAAGCCGGCCGTGAAGGCGGCCGGCCCGGCGCAAAAGTACGTGGTGCAGGTGGCCGCGCTGGCCACCCAGGAAAAGGTCAACGAACTGCAGGGCCGCCTGCGCGCGGCCGGCGTGTCCTCGTTCACCGAGAAGTCCGGTGAACTGATCCGCGTGCGCGTGGGCCCGTACAGCAAGGAAGAGGGCGAGAAGATCCGCTTGAAACTCATCAGCATGGGCCTGTCCGGCACCATGGTGCCGCTCTGATCAGGACTACCGCGGCGTGACGATTTTCGATTACCTGGTCTTGTTTGTACTGATATCGTCCGTCATCATTTCCACCCTGCGCGGGCTGGTGAAGGAGATCCTGTCGCTGCTGGGCTGGGTCGTGGCCTTCGTGGTGGCGAATGCCTATGGCGCCAAGCTGGCGCCGATGCTGCCGGAACTACTGCCCGGCGAGAGCACGCGCCTGATCATGGCCTTCGTGCTGCTGTTCCTGGGCGTGCGTATCCTGATGGGCCTGCTGTCGCTGGCGATCGGGGCCCTGATCACCGCCACCGGGCTGAGCCTTGCGGACCGCGGCCTGGGTGGATTATTTGGATTGGCGCGTGGCATTGTAATCGTGCTGGCCGCCGTCATATTGAGTGGGATGACTTCCATTCCGCAACAGGATTTCTGGAGGAACGCGCTGCTGTCGCCCATGGCGGAAACCGGCGCGCGCACGGTAAAACCATTTCTCCCCGCTGCCCTTGCGCAGCACGTGAAGTTTTGACATTTTTGCAATCAGGCAGTCCAGTTTTAGGAGCGCACCATGTGTGGCATCGTCGGCGTCGTCTCGAATAATCCCGTCAACCAGCTTCTGTACGACGCATTGCTGCTGCTGCAGCACCGCGGCCAGGACGCGGCGGGCATTGCAACCAATCACAGCAGCATGTTCTCGATGTACAAGGCCAATGGCCTGGTGCGCGACGTGTTCCGTACCCGCAACATGCGCTCGCTGCAGGGCAACACCGGTATCGGCCACTGCCGCTACCCGACCGCAGGTTCGTCGAGCGAGGAAGAGGCGCAGCCGTTCTACGTCAACGCTCCCTTCGGCATTACCCTCGCCCACAACGGCAACCTGACCAACCAGGCCCAGCTCAAGGAAGAGCTGTTCCGCAATGACCGCCGCCACATCAACACCGATTCCGACTCGGAAGTGCTGCTGAACGTGCTGGCCCACGAGATCCAGGAAGCAGCCGATGGCTTCAACCTCGACAAGGACGCCGTGTTCAAGGCGGTCGCCGCGGTGCACCGCCGCGTGCGCGGGGCGTATGCGGTGGTGTCGCAGATCGCCGGCCACGGCATGCTGGCCTTCCGCGACCCCTTCGGCATCCGTCCGCTGTGCCTGGGCGTGAATGAAGGCGAGCACGGCACCGAATACCTGGTGGCGAGCGAGTCGGTGGCGCTGGAAGGCCTGGGCTTCCGCTTCGTGCGCGACATCGCGCCGGGCGAGGCGGTCTTCATCGACAACGACGGCAATATGTCGCAGCAGCAGTGCGCCGAGAACCCGTCGCTGAACCCCTGCGCCTTCGAATACGTCTACCTGGCGCGTCCGGACTCGGTGATCGACGGCGCCTCGGTCTACGCCACCCGCCTGCGCATGGGCGAATACCTGGCCGACAAGATCCGCAAGGAGATCCCGGTCGAGGAAATCGACGTGGTGATGCCGATCCCGGACTCCTCCCGTCCGGCCGCGATCCAGCTGGCGCTCAAGCTCGGCGTCGAGTACCGCGAAGGCTTCATCAAGAACCGCTACATCGGCCGCACCTTCATCATGCCGGGCCAGGGCATGCGCAAGAAGTCGGTGCGCCAGAAGCTCAACGCCATCGCCGCCGAGTTCAAGGACAAGAACGTGCTGCTGGTCGACGACTCGATCGTGCGCGGCACCACCAGCCGCGAGATCGTGCAGATGGCGCGCGACGCCGGTGCCCGCAAGGTGTTCTTCGCCTCGGCGGCGCCGCCGGTGCTGTACCCGAACGTGTACGGCATCGACATGCCGACCCGCGACGAGTTGATCGCGCACGGCCGCACCGTGGACGAGGTGTGCAAGGAGATCACCGCCGACCGCCTGGTCTATCAGGATGTCGACGCGCTCAAGAAGGCGATCTCGGACGTCAACCCGGCCTTGAAGAACTTCGAGGCCTCCTGCTTCGACGGCGTCTACGTGACCGGCGACGTGACCCCGGAATACCTGGACCGCCAGGAGTCGGCGCGCCACAACCCGAAGGCCAACCAGGTCGAGGACCCGGTGCGTACCCAGCTGAACCTCAACACCCCGGCGGTCACCGAGTAAGCCAGCCATGAGCGAGACGAACAAGTACGGTTTCACGACCACCATCCTGCACAACGACCGCCGCAAGACGATCGAGCAGGGTTCGCTGCACAAGCCGGTGCACACCTCGGTGGCCTTTGGCTACGGTGACGCGCGCCAGCTGGCCTCGGTCTTCCAGGGCAAGGAGCCGGGCTTTCGCTACGGCCGCCAGGGCAACCCGACGGTGGGCGCGCTGGAAGACAAGATCACCAAGATGGAAGACGGCGTCGGCACCATCTGTTTCGCCACCGGCATGGGCGCCATCGGCGCGCTGTTCCAGGCGCTGCTCAAAGCGGGCGACCACATCGTCTCTTCGTCCTTCCTGTTCGGGAACACCAACAGCCTGTGGCAGACGGTGGCGGGGCAGGGCGTGGGTGTCGATTTCGTCGATGCGACCGATGTCGCCCATGTGGAAGCGGCCTTGAAGCCCGACACGCGCATGGTGTTCGTCGAGACCATCGCCAATCCGCGCACCCAGGTCGCGGATCTCGCGCGCATCGGCCAGCTGTGCCGCGAGCGCGGCATCCTCTACGTCGTGGACAACACCATGACCACGCCTTATCTGTTCCGCCCAAAGGCGGTTAGCGCGGGCCTGGTGGTCAATTCGCTGACCAAGTCGATCGGCGGCCATGGCAATGCGCTCGGCGGCGCGCTGACCGACACCGGCCTGTTCGACTGGAGCGCCTTCCCGAACATCGCGGCCAACTTCCGCAAGCAGCCGGCCGCCAATCAGGGTCTGGCCCAGCTGCGCGCCAAGGCGCTGCGCGACTTCGGCGCGGCGCTGGGGCCGGAAGCGGCGCACCACATCGCGGTGGGTGCGGAGACGCTGGCGCTGCGCATGGAACGCACCAGCGCCAATGCGCTGGCGCTGGCGCACATGCTCGAGGCGGATGAGCGGGTCTGCGCGGTTCACTACCCGGGCCTGGCTTCGCATCCGCAGAACGGGATCACCAAGGAGCTGTTCCGTGCGGGCGGTTCCTTGATGAGCTTCGAGCTGCGGGAAGACATCGACTGCTTCGACTACCTGAATCGCCTGAAGCTCGGCATCCCGGCCAGCAATCTGGGCGACACCCGTACCCTGGTGATCCCGGTGGCGCACACGATCTTCTTCGAGATGGGAGCGGAGCGGCGCGCCAGCATGGGCATCGCCGAGTCGCTGATTCGCGTTTCGGTGGGCATCGAGGATACCGACGACCTGCTGGCGGACTTCCGCCAGGCGCTCGACGCGTAACAAGCAACGGCAGCCTCGGCTGCCGTTTTGTTTCAGCTGTTGAGCGTTACGTCGCATTACCGCTATCATGGAACTTCCATTCACATCGGTATCGTGCCCATGAAAACCAAGCTGTTCCTCGCTTCCCTGCTGCTGTGTGGCGCCGCCTTTGCCGGCGAACTGGAAGACGCCAACGCCCTGTTCGAGAAGAAGGACTACGCGGCGGCAATGAAGATCTATACCAAGCTCGCCAATGCCGGCAATCCGGAAGCGCAGCAAGCCCTGGGCCAGATGTACTGGTATGGCGAGGCGGGGCAGGTCGACGAGGCGAAGGCGGAAGCGCTGTTCAAGAAGGCCGCCGCCAAGGGCAACAAGGTCGCGATCGCCTCGCTCGAGGTGATGGACCAGCGCGTCAAGCGCCGCAAGGAGATCGACTACTGGATCAGCGGCTACGACGGCGAAGACCTGAAATCGGGCGAATTCCGCTGCGTGACGCCGCGCATTCCGGCGATGTCGAAGATCAATGCCGACATCGACCGCATCGGCGCGGCCATCAATACCTGGCAGGATTGCTACAACAAGTACATCACCAACCTGAATGCGGCCACGCCGCTCAGCAAGCGCGTTCCGGAAGACATCCGCAAGCTGATGAAGAAGGACGAGCTGGAGAAGTCGAACGCTTACCTGGAGCAGCTGCAGGCCAACCTGTCCGAGGAAGCCAAGGTGAGCTCGAAGCTGATCCTGGCCGACTTCGAAGCCTGGCGCAAGGCGACCGAAGCCTATGTGGCCGAGCACAACAAGATGGTCAAGACCAACAACTCGACGCTGTTCAAGGACAAATAAAAAAAGCGGGGCATGCCCCGCTTTTTTTTGCGCTCGACTAACAAAACCCCGAGGGCAAGGCGCATCGCCGAAGACAGTACGCTAGTACGGCAAGGCGATGCAACGCAGCCATCGGGGGAATTGTTAGTGCCAGCTGCGCATCAGGCCGACCGCCAGGCCTTCGAGCGCGAACTCGTCTTCCGGCGTCACCTGGATCACCTTGAAGTCCGGGTTTTCCGGCAGCAGCTCGACCAGGTTGCCGGTCTTGCGGTAGCGCTTGACGGTGACTTCCTCGCCTAATCTAGCAACGACGATCTGGCCGTTCTTGGCGCTGTCGATCTTCTTGACCGCCAGGAAGTCGCCATCGCAGATGCCGGCGTCGCGCATCGACCAGCCCTTGACCTTCAGCAGGAAGTCGGGGCGGGCCGAGAACATGGCGGCGTCGACCGAGTAGGTGGCTTCGACGTGTTCCTGTGCCAGGATCGGCGAACCGGCGGCGACGCGGCCGACCAGCGGCAGCGACATCATGAGGTTAGGGGGCGGCATCGGGATCTGTTCGACGCTGGCGCCGACGAGGCGGATGCCACGCGAGGTGCCGGGCGAAATCTCGATCGCGCCCTTGCGCGCCAGGGCTTGCAGGTGTTCCTCGGCCGCATTGGCCGACTTGAATCCCAGCTCGGCCGCGATTTCGGCGCGGGTCGGCGGGAAACCGGTATTCTCGATCGCTTCCTTGATCAGGTTAAGGATCTGTTCTTGCCTTGCAGTGAGCTTGAGCATGGGTGTTATACGGCACTAGTTGTAAGAGCAGACTGTATTTTTGTACAGTATTCCCGGATGTGCAAGGGAAAACACGGGAAAAGTGTAAAAAAATTGTGCAATGCGGTTTGGAGCGTGTCGCGGAATGCACGCATCCATGGGCGGGCAGCCCTTGAGCGTGCACCTGCACGCTCCCCCGGGCTTCCCATCTGCCCGGTTTTCCGGCTATAATCGAAGGCTTTCCCTTCCCACACTCGTCTTGACGCCGAGGTGGGCATTTGTTTAAACGTCCTCAAGGAGTGTTGCATGCGTCATTATGAAATCGTTTTTATCGTCCACCCGGACCAGAGCGAACAAGTCCCGGCGATGATCGAGCGTTACAAGACCACGGTCACCAGCCGCGGCGGTAACATCCATCGCGTGGAAGACTGGGGCCGTCGCCAGATGGCTTACCAGATCCAGAAGCTGCCGAAAGCCCACTACATCTGCCTGAACATCGAGTGCGACAACGAGACCCTGGTCGAGCTGGAAACCGCATTCAAGTTCAACGATGCCGTCCTGCGTCACCTGACCGTCAAGATGAAGAAGGCCGAAACCGCACCGTCGCCGATGATGAAGTCGGTCCAGCGCGAAGACGCAGCCAAGAGCCACCGTGCTGAAGCAGCTGCTGCTGCCCCGGCCGCCGCTGCTTAAGCTGAACTGGTTTTTCTCGGGAATTCGTAGAGCGCAGTGAATCAGTTCCAGCTCATCGCGACCATCGCGGAGCGTGACGTACTGCGTTTCACCCCGGCCGGCGTCCCCATCGTGGGCGCGATCCTGATGCACGATTCGCAGCAGGTCGAGGCCGGAGTGGCAAGGCAGGTCGCTTTTGAAATCCCTGCGCTCGGCGCGGGCGAGATTTCAGGCAGGCTGGAAAGCGCCGAACTCGGCGCTGCCTACCGCTTCGAAGGATTCCTGGCACGGAAGAACCGCAACAGCAAAGCCTTGGTGTTTCACATCATTGATTTCAGTGCCGTCTAACAGCGGCCAATTTAGATTACAGATACAGGAGCCTCGAAATGGCATTCGGTAAAAAGTTCGACAAAAACAAAGCTAAAGAAAAACTCAAGCGCAAACAGCAGAACCCGCTGTTCAAGCGCAAGAAGTTCTGCCGCTTCACCGCCGCTGGCGTTGAGCAGGTGGACTACAAGGACGTGGACACCCTGAAGGACTTCGTCCAGGAAAACGGCAAGATCATGCCGGCACGTCTGACCGGCACCAAGGCGCACTACCAGCGCCAGGTCGACACCGCCATCAAGCGCGCACGCTACCTCGCGCTGCTGCCGTACACCGACCTGCACAACGCTTAATTGCGGCACGTCAGCTAGAAATCCTGGAGAATAAATATGCAAGTTATCCTGCTCGAAAAAGTGGTCAACGTCGGCAACCTGGGCGACGTCGTCAAAGTCAAGGACGGTTACGCACGTAACTTCCTGATCCCGCAAAAGATGGCACGCCGCGCTACCCAAGCCGCTGTGGCCGAGTTCGAAGTCAAGCGCGCCGAACTGGAAAAAGCAGCAGCTGAGAAGCTGTCGGCTGCCCAGGCACAAGGCGACAAGCTGAGCGGCATGACCGTCACCATCGCCCAGAAGGCGGGCGTGGACGGCCGTCTGTTCGGTTCGGTCACCAACTTCGACATCGCCGAAGCCCTGAGCAAGCAAGGCTTCCCGGTCGAGAAGTCGCAGGTTCGCCTGCCGACCGGCCCGCTGAAGACCACGGGTGAATTCCCGGTTGCCGTCGCTCTGCACACCGACGTCGTCTCGGAAATCACCATCGCTGTCGTCGGCGAGGCTGCATAAGCTTTTGTTGTATAAATGAAAAAGCCGGGCTCGCCCGGCTTTTTTTACGTCCTGAAAAACTCGGCAATGATGACAGCCAGATGACAGGAGAAGGTATAATGCCCGCCATGAATTCCCCAGCCGATCCGCAAGTCGATTCCCTGCGCATCCCGCCACATTCCATCGAAGCAGAGCAGTCCGTCATCGGCGGTCTCCTGCGCGACAATGCCGCGTGGGACCGCATTGCCGACTTCATGCACGCAGAGGATTTCTACCGCTACGACCACCGTATCATCTTCGAACAGATGATCCGCCTGATCAACGCCGGCAAGCCGGCGGACGTGATCACGGTCTACGAAGCCTGCAACATGCTGGGCAAGGCCGAGGAAGTGGGTGGCCTGCAGTACCTGAACGCGATGGCGCAGAACACGCCGTCCGCCGCCAATATCCGCCGCTACGCCGAGATCGTGCGTGACCGCGGCATCCTGCGCAACCTGATCACGGTGGCCGACGAAATCTCGGGCAATGCCTTCAACCCGCAAGGGAAGGAGGTCAAGCAGATGCTGGACGAGGCCGAATCGAAGATCTTCGCGATCGCGGAAACCGGCGCCCGTGGCCAGCAGGGCTGGAATCCGATCCAGCCGCTGCTCACCCAGGTGGTGGAGCGCATCGACGAACTGTACTCGCGCGAGAACCAGGGCGAGATCACCGGCGTGCCGACCGGCTTCATCGACCTCGATCGCATGACCTCCGGCCTGCAGCCGGGCGACCTGGTGATCGTCGCCGGCCGTCCGTCGATGGGCAAGACCGCGTTCTCGGTCAACATCGGCGAGAACGTCGCCATCGAAGCGGGCCTGCCGGTGGCCGTGTTCTCGATGGAGATGGGCGGCGCCCAGCTGGCCATGCGTATGCTCGGCTCCGTGGGCCAGCTCGACCAGCACCGCCTGCGTACCGGCCGCCTGAACGACGAGGACTGGCCGCGCCTGACGCATGCGATCCAGAAGATGAACGACGCCCAGCTCTACATCGACGAGACGCCGGCGCTGAACCCGATCGAAATGCGCGCACGTGCGCGACGCCTGGCGCGTCAGTGCGGCAAGCTGGGTCTGATCATCGTCGACTACCTGCAGCTGATGCAGGGCAGCCAGCCTGGCGACAACCGCGCGGCCGAGATCTCGGAGATCTCGCGTTCGCTCAAGGGCCTGGCGAAGGAACTGCATTGCCCGGTCATCGCACTGTCCCAGCTGAACCGCTCGCTGGAACAGCGACCCAACAAACGTCCCGTCATGTCCGACCTGCGCGAATCGGGCGCTATCGAACAGGATGCGGACGTTATCATCTTCCTGTATCGCGACGAGGTCTACAACCCCGACTCGCCCGATAAGGGAACCGCCGAGATCATCATCGGTAAGCAGCGTAATGGCCCGATCGGAGCGATTCGCCTTACCTGGATCGGCCAGTACACCAAGTTTGGCAACTATAGCGGTAACCTGAGTATCTACCAGGGCGACTAAGCCGCAGTTTCAATCCTTTTCCGCCGCCAGCCGTGGCAGCGGTTTCGAAGTCCCAAGAGATTCACAACGGAGAATAATATGTTTGGACGCTTGATGCCCCAAGAGGGCAAATTTTTCGACCTGTTCAACCAGCACGCCGCACTGTGCGTGAAGGGTGCCCAGGAAATGCTTGGCCTGATGACCAACTTTGACGACCTGGAAAACCGCACCCATGCCGTGGAGAGCATCGAGAAACAGGCGGACAAGATCACCTACGCCACCGTCGACCTGCTGCACAAGACCTTCATCACCCCGATCGACCGCGACGACATCCACAAGCTGATCACCAGCATGGACGACATCCTCGACATGATGGAAGACGCGGCCCAGACGGTCTCGCTGTACGACCTGCATGCGGTGACCCCGGAAGCGGCGCGCCTGGCCGAGCTGTGCCTGTCGTGCTGCAAGAAGGTGCAGGAAGCCGTCGGCCTGCTGCACGACATGGGCAATGCCCAGAAGATCGTCGCGATCTGCGAAGAGATCGACCGCTTCGAGTCGGACGCCGACCACGTCATGCGCGCCGCCATGTCGAAACTGTTCCGCGACGAGCCGGACGTGCGCAACCTGATCAAGATGAAGGCGATCTACGAGATCCTCGAGACCGTTACCGACCGCTGCGAGGACGTGGCGAACATCGTCGAAGGCATCATCGTCGAGAACGCGTAAGCACCGCGCACAACAAGAATAATTATGGAATCTCTACATATCAGCATCTACGTGCTGGGCATGCTGGTGCTGCTGGCGCTGGTGTTCGACTTCATGAACGGCTTCCACGACTCGGCCAATGCGATTGCCACGGTCGTGTCGACGGGCGTGCTGAAGCCGCAGTCCGCCGTCGCCATGGCGGCCTTCTTCAACTTCATCGCGATTTTCGTCGTGAGCATGAAGGTGGCGCAGACCATCGGCAAAGGGACCATCGACCCGCATGTGGTCGACCACTACGTGATCTTCGGAGCCCTGGTCGGGGCCATCGTCTGGAACATCATCACCTGGTACTACGGCATTCCCTCGTCTTCGTCGCATGCGCTGATCGGCGGCCTAGTGGGCGCCGCGGTGGCCAAATCGGGCACCGGGGCGCTGATCTCGGCCGGCCTGCTCAAGACCGTGATGTTCATCGTGCTGGCGCCGCTGCTGGGCTTCGTGCTCGGTTCGATCATCATGCTGCTGGTCTCGTGGATCTTCGTGAAGTCCACCCCGCGCAAGGTCGACGTCTGGTTCCGCCGCCTGCAACTGGCCTCGGCAGCCGGCTACTCGCTGGGACACGGCGGCAACGATGCCCAGAAGACCATGGGCATCATCTGGATGCTCCTGATCGCGGCCGGCTACACCAATCCGACCGACGCCTATCCGCCCACCTGGGTCATCATCTCCTGCTACGCGGCGATCAGCTTCGGCACCCTGTTCGGCGGCTGGCGCATCGTCAAGACCATGGGCCAGAAGATCACCAAGCTCAAACCGGTGGGCGGCTTCTGCGCCGAAACCGGCGGCGCCATGACGCTCCTGATGGCAAGCTTCTGGGGTATCCCGGTGTCGACCACCCACACCATCACCGGCGCCATCGTCGGCGTGGGCGCCTCGCAAAAAATGTCGGCGGTGCGCTGGGGCGTGGCGGGCAGCATCGTGTGGGCATGGGTCTTCACCATCCCGGCGTCGGCCTTCATGGCAGCCGTGGCGTGGTGGATCGGTACCCACATCATGTAACAGCCGTACAACGGATGACAGGAAGCAGGGCGCAAAGCCCTGCTTTTTTTTTCGTCTGTGCATTGTCGAACGTCCTTACGTTGGTAGTAATATTACATGGTAGCGCTCGCTACCGTGACCGCTTGCCAAGCTGTTGCCAGCGGTAAATACCAATGAAAACAACGACAAAGGGGACATCAATGCGCAACAGACGTAGTTTGACTTCACGGCTGCGGTTCGCCATGGCCGCCGGCGGCCTGCTGGCGGCTTTCGCCGGGCTTGCCTTCATCGCCGCGCCCGCGCACGCCCAGCAGCCTACCGCGACGGCCGCCGCGCCGGTGGCGCCCGGCACCATCCGGGTCCACTTCCGCCGCGTGCAGAACGACACCGCCCAGTGGGGCGTGTATTCCTGGGACGGCCCGGCCAACCCGAGCTCGGCCTGGATCACCGACCGCTTCATGTTTACCCAGACCGACAGCTTCGGCGGCTACGTCGACATCCCGCTGGCCAGCGGCAAGACCGCCCTGTGGTTCCTCGTCACCGACGGCAGCGGCACCAAGAACTGCGGCAACGACCAGGGCGCGCCGCTGCCCGCCGACGTGGCGACCAAAGGCCACGAAATCTGGCTGCTGGAAGGCGACTGCACCGTCCATACGGCGCCCCCCGCGCTCAGCTACGGCAGCCTGGCCCTCGCCAGCGCACACTGGCTGGCGGCGAACGTGCTGGCCTGGCCCGGTGTGCCAAGCGCCGGCAGCTACAAGCTGTATTACGCGGCGGGTGGCGGCCTCGGTTCCGGCCCTTCCGGCGTCACCGGCGCCGACGGCAGCATGAACCTGAACCTGGCGCCGCTGCCGGAAAGCGTGCGCGCGAAGTTCCCGCACCTGGCAGCAAGCACCGGCCTGGCCCTGTCCAATGCCGATGCGGCCAAGATCGCGGGCCTGGCCAGCGCCCAGTTCGCGATCGCCCAGTTCGATGCCGCCGGCAAGCTGGTGCAGGTGACCTCGCTGCAGACCGCCGGCATGCTCGACGACGTGTTCGCCGCACGCGCCGCGAATGCCAAATTGGGCGTGAGCTTCAACGGCGCCGGCGTGCCGACTTTCCGCGTCTGGGCCCCGACCGCCAAGTCGGTCGCGCTCGACATCTATCCTGATGCGAACGCACCGGCTTCCAGCTCGGTCCCGATGCGCTTCGACGCGTCCAGCGGCGTGTGGAGCTATACCGCGCCCAACGCCGGCTGGACCAACCGCGCCTACTACACCTATACCGTGCAGGTGCTGTCGCGCTGGGCCAATAACACCCTGGTGACCAACACCGTCACCGACCCGTATTCGGTGAGCCTGAACGCCAACAGCGCCCGTTCCTTTGTCGCGGACCTGGACAGCGATGCGCTCAAGCCGCGCGGCTGGGACCATCACCGCGTGCCGAAACTCGAACACCCGAGCGACATCGCGCTGTACGAGCTGCACATCCGCGACTTCAGCGCCAGCGACGAGACGGTGCCGGCGGCGCGCCGCGGCAAGTACCTGGCCTTCGCCGAACGCCAGTCGAACGGCATGCGCCATCTGAAATCCCTGGCCAAGGCGGGGCTGACCCACGTGCACCTGCTGCCGGCCTTCGACATCGCCAGCGTGAACGAAGCAGGGTGCACCCAGCCTGTGATTCCGAATGCGGGCCCGGCTTCGGAAGCCCAGCAGGCGGCAGTCGACGCGACCCGCGACAGCGACTGCTTCAACTGGGGCTACGACCCGGTGCACTACAACGCGCCGGAAGGCAGCTATGCCTCCAACGCCAACGACGGTGCGGCGCGCATCCGCGAATTCCGCTCGATGGTGCAGGAGCTGCACGAGACCGGCCTGCGGGTGGCCATGGACGTGGTCTACAACCACACCAGCGCCTCGCAGCAGGGGCCCCTGTCGGTGCTGGACAAGATCGTCCCGACCTACTACTACCGCCTGAACGGCAATGGCGCCAACCTGAACGACAGCTGCTGCGCCGACACCGCCGCCGAACACACGATGATGGGCAAGCTGATGGTGGAGTCGGTGGCGCTGTGGGCCAAGGACTACCAGGTCGATAGCTTCCGCTTCGACATCATGTCCTTCGCGCCGCTCGATGTGATGAAGCGCCTGCAGAGTACCGTGAACCGTGCCGCCGGCCGCGAGATCTACCTGTATGGCGAAGGCTGGAACTTCGGCGCGGTCGGCAACGACCAGCGCTTCGTGCAGGCGCGCCAGGCCAATCTGTACGGCAGCGGCATCGGTTCCTTCAACGACCGGCTGCGCGACGCGGTGCGCGGCGGCGGCTGCTGCGATGGCGGCGAGAACCTGATTAGCCAGCAGGGCTTCATCAACGGCGTGTGGTATGACCCGAACGAGCGCGCGCGCCAGTCGCGTGACGATGCGCTGCGCCTGGCCGATATCGTGCGCGTGGGCCTATCCGGCACCCTGCGCGACTACCGCTTCGTCGACCGCTTCGGTTCGCTGCGCACCAATGCCGACATCGATTACTTCGGCCAGCGCGCCGGCTATACCGCCAGCCCGTCTGAAGCGATCAACTACGTCGAGAAGCACGACAACCAGACCCTGTTCGACATCAACGCCTTCCGCCTGCCGCAATCGACTTCTCCGGCGGACCGGCTGCGGGTGCAGAACCTGGGCGCGGCGATCGTGCTGCTGGCGCAAGGCGTGCCCTTCATCCACGCAGGCCAGGAACTGCTGCGTTCCAAGTCGCTCGACCGCGACAGCTACAATGCGGGCGACTGGTTCAACCGCCTCGACTACAGCTACGCATCGAACAACTTCGGCGTCGGCCTGCCGATGGCGGGCGTCAACCGCGACAACTGGGGCCTGATGACGCCGATCCTGGAAAATCCGCTGATCAAGCCGGATCGCGCCGCCATCCTGTCGACGAAGGGGGCGTTCGAGGACTTGCTGGCGATCCGCATGGATACCAGCTTGTTCCGCCTGCGCACGGCGAAGGACGTGATGGAGCGCCTGAAGTTCCACAACACCGGACCGGACCAGGAGCCCGGCCTGATCGTGATGCGCATCGATGGCGACGAACCGCAACGCTATCCGGATGCAAAGTACCGCAGCGTGGTGGTGCTGTTCAACGTGGACAAGGAGGCGAAAACCATTGCCATCCCCGAGCTCAAGGGCCTGCGCCTGAAGCTGCACAAGGTGCAGCGCGGCTCGGACGACCCGGTGGTGAAGAGCTCCAGCTACAGCGCGGCGGGCGGCAGCTTCAGCATCCCGGCGCGGACCACGGCGGTATTCGTCGAGCAGGGTGTCGGGCGTGACGATGACTGAGCGCTAGGCTGTCCCGGCATTGCCGGGCTGCGCGCGTTACCTTGCGGCCACAGGACCCGCCTCACCGGCGGGTTTATACTGGGTTGCCGCAGCCTATGCTGTGCAGCAGCCCATGAATCCGCCGACCGACAAGGCAATGCCGGCCGCCATCCCGCTCGCTCTGCGGGCGAGCGGCCCACTGCGCCCCTTCCTGGCTTTCCTGCGCCAGCGGGTGTCGCTCCTGTTCGTATGGCCGGCGCTAGCCCTGGTCGCCATCGGCCTGCTGTGGGCCTTCGTGCTGCGCGGCCTCGGCCATGAAGAGCGCGAACGCGGTGCCGAGCTGGAACAGCAGGCCGGCGCCTATGCCCAAAGCCTAGTCATCCGCACCCGCCGTTCGATCGGCGAGACCGACCGGCTCCTGCTCCTGTTGCGCCACAGCTGGGCCAGCTCGGGCGCGCGCGGCAGCCTGACCGGGACGATGGAAGCAGGGATCTTCTCCCAGCAATACATCGCGGCGGTGGCCTTCATCGACCGCAAGGGCATCGCAGTCAGCAGCACCCACCCGCAGGCACTCGGGCGCTATTTCGGCAACCGGCCGTATTTCGTGGCCCAGCAGCACGCGGCCGGCGATCACCTGTACCTGAGCGGACCGCTCGACGGCCAGCTGACCGGACAGGAAGTGGTGGCCCTCTCACGCCCGCTCCTGACTGCCGACGGGCGCTTCGACGGCATCGTCCTGATCAACGTGCTGCCGGCCTACTTTACCCAGCATTACGCCGAGCCCATCCTGGGCGACTACGGCTTCGTCGCCGTGACGCGCACCGACGGCGCGATCCTGGCCACGCGCACCGGCGACACCGTCCATTCCTACCACCGGCCTTTCCTGCGCGCGCCGATGCCCGGCGCCAGCGCGCAAGGCGTAGCGTTGCTGGGCGGCCGGCGCTGGTTCGGCGACGGGCGCATGCGCGTGGTCGGCTGGCGGCCCTTCCCAGACCTGGGGCTGGTCGGCATCGTCGGCATCGACCAGTACTCGGCCATGGCGTCCTACCGCGCCCACCGCGCGCACAGGTTTGCCGCCGCCAGTTGGAACAGCGCCTGGATCCTGCTGGCTGGGCTGCTGGCCACCGGCATCTACGTGCATGCGCGCTGGCGCCAGCACCAGGTCGAAACCATCCGCGCCAGCTACCGCCTGGCCACCGAGGACGCGGCCGATGGCTTCTTCATCAACCGTCCGCTGCGCGACCGGCGCGGGGCGGTGCGCGACTTCAGCGTGGTCGACTGCAACCAGCATGGCGCGGCCATGTTCGGCAAGCGTCCGGAGGACCTGATCGGGCGCCGCCTGTCCGAGTTCTATGAGGGTGAGCTGTTCCAGCGCGCCTGCGAGCGCCTGTGCCAGGCCCTCGAGACCGGATTCTATGAACGCGAACTGCCGGTAGCGCCGGGGGTGGACCAGCCCTTGCAGGCACGCTGGATCCATTACAAGGCGGTGCGCGCCGGCGGCGACCTGGCGGTCACGATCCGCGACATCAGCGAATCCAAGGCCCACCTGACCGAACTCGAACGGCGCAGCAATTCGGACGAGCTGACCGGCCTGCCGAACCGCTACTGGGTCCAGCAATACCTGCCGCAGGCGATCGAGGCGGCGCCCGTCGGCGGACGCGCTCTGGCGGTGCTGTTCATCGACCTGGACGGCTTCAAGGCCGTCAACGACGTGCTTGGCCATGCGGCCGGCGACGAGCTGCTGCGTACCGTCGCCAAGCGCCTGAAAGTGGCGGTGCGCCCGCGCGACCACGTGGTGCGCCTCGGCGGCGACGAGTTCGTGGTGGTGCTGGAGCAGGTGGCCAGCCAGGCCGACGTCGAGCACGTCGCTGACCGCGTGCTGGCGGCCTTCCGCGACGGCTTTCACCTGCAGCACAGCACCCACGTGCTGGGCGCCTCGATCGGGATCAGCCAGTTCCCTGAACACGGCGAGGATGCCCAGACCCTGCTCAAGCATGCGGATATCGCGATGTATGCGGTCAAGACCGAGGGCAAGGGCGGCTTTCGCTTCTTCCAGTCGCGCTTCTTCGAGGCCATCCGCCTGCGCCTGGAAACGGAAATGGAACTGCGGCGCGCGCTCGAGGAGCAGCAATTCGTGGTGCACTACCAGCCGCGCGTCGACCTGGCCACCGGCGCCGCGTCCAGCATGGAGGCGCTGGTGCGCTGGGAGCGTCCGAGCCAGGGCCTGACCGGGCCCGACCGCTTCATCCCGCTGCTCGAGGAGACCGGCCTGATCGTGCGCCTGGGCGAGCAAGTGATCGACAGCGTGTGCCGCCAGCTGGCCGTCTGGGAACGCGCCGGCGCCGCCCCCGTGCCGGTGTCGGTCAACATCTCGCCGCGCCAGTTCAGCCAGTCCGACGTGATGACCCAGTTCCGCAGCGCGACCGCGCGCCACGGCGTCGATCCGGCGCTGCTCGAAATCGAGGTCACCGAATCGTCGATGATGCAGGAGGGGATCGGCGAGTCCGCCGTGTTCAGCCAGCTGCGCGAACTGGGGATCAAGCTGTGCATCGACGACTTCGGCACCGGCTACTCCTCGCTGTCGCAGCTGCAGAAACTGCGCTTCGACGTGCTCAAGATCGACCGCGCCTTCGTGCTGCGGATCGAGCATCCGGAAGGCGACACCCTGATCGCCTCCATGATCGCGATGGCGCACGCGCTCGGCATGCGGGTGGTGGCCGAGGGTATCGAGAGCCGGCGCCAGATGCAGATGCTGCAGGCGCTCGGTTGCGACGAGGGGCAGGGCTTTTACTTTTCGCGTCCTGTGCCGGCGGAAGATTGCCGGATCCCGGCGGCGCACGGAAGCTGAGCGGCCTGATGCGAACAAGGCCAGGATGACCTGGCCTTGCGTGGGGGGGGAGGGCTGGCTTACTGGCCGGCCGGAAGCGGCGGGGCGTTGCCCGAGTCCATGCGCATGCTTTCGAGTTCAGTCTTGCTCATGGTGCTGACTACACTGCTGCCGTCACCCTTCTTGCGCGGGATGTTGCTGCCGGTCGGGACGTACCGGTTATCCGAGGCCACGTTCTCGCCGGTGGACGGAACGTAGTAGGCGCAACCGGCCAGCAGGGTAGAGGCGGCGGCGGCCATCATCAACTTCTTCATCTTGGAACGACTCCTTGTTTTTCTGTCTCTCTCGTGGACCGAACGCCGGACAGTGCCCGGCGCCGGCTTACCAGTATCGCGAGCCTGCGCCCGACGACATCGAATTGCGCGCGTTTTCGGCTTCCTGCGTGGGCACCGTACCGATCAGGGTCGGTCCGAGTCCCGTGCCGTCCTTGCGCTTGATGAAGGTCCCGGTGGGAGCATAGCCGTCGGCCTTCGCGACTTTTTCGTCCTGCGCGACGGGCGTCGTGCTTGCGCAGGCGCTCAGCAGGCCGCAGGCCAGGGTCAGGGTGATGAGGTGTTTCATCGCAGTCTTCTCCTTTCGCTGCGGCTCATGTGCCATGCATGATCCGCCAGTGTCTGAAAAAATGGCATCAGCCATTGTAGTGTCACATTCAAGCGAAATAACGTTTTCTCCGGCTTCGGCGTACGATTACCCTTCGAGGGTGAGGCGCGGTCACAAAAAGCCAGGAGGCCTCGGCCTTCCTGGCTCGCTTGCAGGCGCCGGGGCGCGTCAGGCGCCCGGAGGCGCGCCGGCGACGCCGTTCGACTGCATCTGGCGTGCGTTCTCGACCGCGGTCTTGTCGACGGCGGTGATCGGCGCGGCGCCAAGGCCGCTGCCGCTCTTACGCGGGATCATGGTGCCGACCGGGGCGTAGGCTTCTTCGCGGACGACTTTCTGGCCGCCGGTGGTGGGATCGGTGGCGGCGCAACCGGCCAGGCCGAAGACGAGGCCCAGGGCGGCGACGAGTGGAAGGTATTTCATGGTTTCTCCTGTAGTGAAAGGTGGGTACTACCTGATACAAACCGCCCTGACCATCTTGATATCGGTGAGGCCGGCAAACACTTTCTCGATACCGTCCATCTTCAGGGTCTGCATGCCATCGTCGAGCGCCGCGCCGAGCAGCGCCGATACGCGGCTGTGCTCGACCAGCAGGCGCTTGACGGCATCGGTGCCGAGCATCAGCTCGTGCAGGCCGATGCGGCCGCGGTAGCCCTTGTTGCAGTCATCGCAGCCGACCGCACGGTACAGGGTGAAGCGGCCCGCGGCGTCGCCGTGGCGCTGCTTCCATCCATCGAGAATTCTTGTGCGCGCCGCTTCGGGATCTGCTTGGTGCGACACGGTCCCGCGCAGGTCTTCGCAATACTCCGCCAGCAGTGCCTCCACTTCCGCGTCGTCCGGGTGGTAGGACTGGCGGCAGGTGGTGCACAGGCGGCGCGCGAGGCGCTGCGCGAGGATGCCCAGCAGGGCATCGGCAAAATTGAAGGGGTCCATCCCCATGTCGAGCAGGCGCACGATCGATTCGGGCGCGCTGTTGGTGTGCAGCGTGGCGAACACCAGGTGGCCGGTCAGCGAGGCTTCGATGCCGGTGCTGACGGTCTCCTTGTCGCGCATCTCGCCGACCATGATCACGTCCGGGTCGGCGCGCAGGAAAGCGCGCATGACGCTGGCGAAGTCGAGGCCCGCCTTGCGGTTGACCTGCACCTGGCGCAGGCCCTTCTGCGTGATCTCCACCGGATCCTCGGCGGTCCAGATCTTGGTCTCGGGCGTGTTCAGGTGGTGCAGGATCGAGTGCAGGGTGGTGGTCTTGCCCGAGCCGGTGGGACCGCACACGAAGAACAGGCCGTAGGGCTTCTCGATGGCCGGCAGCAGGCGCCCGAGGTTGTAGTCGGTGAGCCCGAGTTTCGCCAGCGGGATCGGTTCGCCCGCCTGCAGGATGCGCATCACCACGTCCTCGACCCCGCCGGCCGAGGGAATGGTCGCGACCCGCAGCTCGATGTCGAGCGGGCCGTACTTCCTGAAGCGGATCTTGCCGTCCTGGGGCTTGCGGCGCTCCGAGATGTCGAGGTCGCACATGATCTTGATGCGCGCCACCAGGGCGTTGCGGTAGCTCGACGGGATCTCGATGTAGGGCACCAGTACGCCGTCCTTGCGGAAGCGGATCCCGGTCTTGCCCTTGCCCGGCTGCGGCTCGATGTGGATGTCCGACACGCCCTGGCGGTAGGCGTCGACGATGACCTTGTTCAGCAGGCGCACCAGTTCGTTCTCGACCGCTTCCGACATGTCGGACGAGGAGTCGTAATCGTCCTCCTCCTCGAGCCCGGACAGCAGTTCGCCGACGGTCTCGTGGCTGGCGCTGCCGGTGCCGAAGAAGGCGTCGACGGTCTGGCGGAATTCGGCACGCGTGGTGACGCGCCAGGCCACCTTCGCCTTCGGGAACAGCTGGCCGACGATGCGGCTGGCGGCGATGCGCTCGGGATCCAGCGCCAGCACGCTCAAGCCGTTTGGACCGTCCTCGAGCGGCAGCCAGCCGTTTTCTTCGACATACTGGGCCTTCAGATTGCGCAGCAGCTCGACCGGCTTGACGCGCTCGGCGCGGAAGGGTTCGTAGGGCACGTTGAAGAAGCTGGCCAGGGCCGCGCCGATGGCGGCGCGGCGCACCTGCAGCTCGTCTTCCAGCACCTCTTCGAGGTCGGCGTCGCGTTCGCGCGCGCGGCGGCCGGCCTGTTCCAGTTCGATCTGACTCAACAGGCCTTCCTGCACCAGGGCGTCGTATTTGCTACGCAAGCGCGGGCCCGAACCCGGGCCCCCCAGGCGCTGGCTGAGCGCCACCGACAGGGTCTCGCCCAGCTGGCGCACCGCTTCCATCGCGCGCGCTGGGAAGGGCCCGCCGCCGCGGTGATTGATGAACTGGACCACGCCCAGCAGTTCGCCGCCGCTGTCCTGCAGCGGCGCGACCAGCATCTCGCGGGTGCGGTAGCCGGTGCGCTGGTCGACTCCGCGCTGGAACTGGAGTTCGGGCGAGAGGCGCCGCAGTTCAGCCTCGTCGTAGACGTCGGCGATCGCCACCGGCTGGCGGTTCTCCGCCACGAAGCCGGCGATCGACGAGGGCCCGAGCGGCAGGCGCAGGTCGCGGAAGGTGGCCAGGCCCGCCTTCACCTTCGAGACGATGTGCTCCTTGTCCGGCGTCACCGCATACAGCGTAAAGCGGTCGCAGTCGAGCAGGTCGCAGAAATCCAGCCCCAGGTCGAGCATGATCTCCTCGACCCTGGCGGTGGCGTGGATGCGGTTGGTGACGCGCTGCAGCTTCTGGAAGAAGGCCAGCTGGCCGGCAGTGTCGTCCTGCAGGGGTGCGGAGGCGGAGCCACCCATCGGCGCATTCATCGGAGGCGCGCTCACAAGGACACTTCGAGGCCTTCGAAGGCCAGGTGGACGTCGAGCGATCCAAGGCGGCCGCGGTAGCGGGCCAGCAAGGCGTCGAAGACGGCTTCGAGCTCGTCGTCGCTGCGCGTCGGTTCATGGTGGGTGCAGTACAGGGCGCGCGCGCCGACCCGCAGCGCCATCTCGACGGCGGCATCGAAGGTGCCGTGGCCCCAGCCGGCCTTGGCCGGGTATTCCTCGCGGGTGTAAGAGCAGTCGACGATCAGGGCGTCGACGCCTTCCATCGCGGCGTCGATCGCGCGCTGGCGCTCGTGCAGGTGCTGTTCATACGCGTCGAAGGCGGAGTCGCCCGGCGGATAGGGATTGTGCCAGGGCTCATGGTCGCCGGTGAAGAACAGCGAACGGCCGTTGCAGGAAATGCGGTAGCCCAGGTTGGTGACCGGGTGGTTCATCAGGACGTTGCCGACCACCGTGTCGCCGACTTCGACCGAAGTACCGATGTCGAGGGTCTGGTATTCGATGGTGGCGCCCATCTGGGTTTCGCTCACGGGGAAGTAGCTGTTCTGCAGCTGCACGCCCATCACGTGTTCGATGCCGCTGCGCGTGACCGGGTCATACGCGCCGTGCAGGCGCACGCGGCTACCCTTGATGAACAGCGGGGTGAAGAAGGGCAGGCCGTGGATGTGGTCCCAGTGGCTGTGGGTGATGAAGATGTTCGCATGCACGGGCGGACGCGGCTCCTGGGCGAGCAGGTGCTGCGCCAGCGGGAACAGACCGGTACCGCCATCGAGGATGATCAGGGTGCCGTCGCTGCTCCGGACTTCGATGCAGGTGGTGTTGCCGCCGTAGCGCGCGGTACGAGGACCTGGGGACGGTATCGAACCACGTACCCCCCAGAAGCGGAATTTCATCTGTACTCCCAGCCAGACTGTCTTGATATTGTTTTTGGAACATCGACCATGATAGCGGCTTTGTTCCAAAAAGCGTCCGAAAATTGTAATTTTCCGACACAAGTACCCAGCGCCCATATACATGAGGTCGTAACGAAGCTACACTTTCGAGAAATTACCAATTGGCAAAATTGTTGCTGTATGCATATCGTATGCACTGCGGCGCGCCAGGCCGACTCACCATGCAAGAGCTGAATCCCACACAAATCGCGCAACGCCTGCACCAGCTTACGGAAGTCAGCGTGGCGCTGGGAGACACGCACGACACTGCCGCGCTGCTCGACCGCATCCTGCGCGTGGCCAAGCACATGACCGACGCCGACGGCGGCACCCTGTACCGCCCGAGCGAAGACCGCAAGAGCCTGTGCTTCCACATCTCGATCAACGACACCCTCGAGATCTACCAGGGTGGCGTCAGCGGCAAGCCGATCGACATCGCGCCGGTGCCGCTCTACGACAACTACGGCAACAAGAACATCGCTTCGGTGGCGGCCTACGCGGCCAACTTCAACCAGTCGGTGAACATCGAGGACGTCTACAAGGCGGACGTCTTCAACTTCTCCGGCATGCGTTCCTTCGACACCGCCTTCGGCTACCACTCGCAGTCGATCCTGACGGTGCCGATGACCGACCACGAGGGCGAGCTGGTGGGCGTGCTCCAGCTGGTCAACGCCAAGGATCCCGACAGCGGCGAGATCCGCTCCTTCACCCAGACCGACCAGCGCTTCATCGAAGCCCTGGCGGCGCAGGCGGCGGTGGCGCTGACCAACCAGCTCCTGATCCAGCAGTTGGAGAACCTGCTGGAAGCGCTGGTCAACCTGATCAACATCGGCATCGACGAGAAGTCGCCCTACACCGGGCGCCACTGCCAGTTCGTGCCGGAGCTGACCATGATGCTGGCCGAGGCGGTGCACAATACGGGCCATGGCCCGCTGGCCGAGTTCCGCATGACCGACGCCGACCGCAAGGAGCTGTGGCTTGCCGGCCTGCTGCACGACTGCGGCAAGATCACCACGCCGGTGCACGTGGTCGACAAGTCGACCAAGCTGGAAACCATCTTCGACCGCGTGCACCTGGTGGACACGCGCTTCGAGGTGCTGCTGCGCGACTGCGAGATCCGCGCGCTGCGCGCCCGCTGCGAACCCGGCGCCAACGTCGACGCGATCGAAGACCTGCTGCTGTCGGAACAGACGCGCATCCGCGCCGACCGCGAATTCCTGCGCCGCGCCAACGTCGGCGGCGAGGGCATGTCGGCCGAGGACCAGGAGCGCGTGCGCCGTATCGCCGAGTACCGCTGGACCGGGCCGGATGGCAAGGAACAGGCCTTCCTGAGCGAGGACGAGCTGCGCAACCTGACCGTGCGCTTCGGCACCCTGACCGACGACGAGCGCAAGATCATCAACAACCACATCGACGTTACCGTGCGCATGCTGGAGTCGCTGCCGTGGCCGAAGCACCTGAAGAACGTACCGGAATACGCGGGCGGCCACCATGAGCGCATGGACGGCAAGGGTTACCCGAAAGGCCTGACCCGCGATCAGATGTCGGTGCAGGCGCGCATCATGGCGATCGCCGACATTTTCGAGGCGCTGACCGCCTGCGACCGTCCCTACAAGAAGGGCAAGAAGCTGTCGGAGTCGCTGCACATCCTCGGCAAATTCTCGCTCAATGGCCACATCGATCCGGACCTGTTCGACATTTTCGTCCGCAACCGCGTCTACCTGCAGTTCGCGCACAAGAACATGGATGCGCACCAGATCGACGAAGTGGACGAGACGCAGATTCCGGGTTACCGGCCCTAAGCTCCACCGTTCGCGATGAAACGTCTACGCCAGGCTTTTTCCAGGTATGGGGCACGCTGGGCGCTCGGTTTGCTCCTGACCCTGGCCGCAGTGCTGTACATCTGGGGTTACTGGAGCAGCCATAGCGTCGAGCGCCAGGACACGATCATCGCCGACATGCGCTTGCGGCTCGAGCCCTACGAGCTCGAGCCTGCCATCGTCATCGTCGACATCGACAGCAAGAGCCTGACCGAGGTCGGGCGCTTCCCCTGGAGCCGCAACGTGATGGCCAGGCTGGTCGACCAGTTGACCCGTCACTACGAGGTGGGCGTCGTCGGCTTCGACGTCTCTTTCCCTGAGCCGGACACGAGTTCCGGCTACGAGGTGCTGGAGCGCCTGGCTACCCGTGAGCTCAAGGACGTCGGCGCGTTGCAGGAGCAGCTCGGCAAACTCAAGCCAACACTCGACTACGACGGTCTGTTTGCGCAGTCGCTGCAGGGGCATCCGGTCGTGCTCGGCTTTAACATCTCGGACAAGCAAGTGAAGGGCGTACTGCCCGCGCCCCTGTTCACTACCGAATTCCTGAACGGCCGCGAAGGCACGGCCGTTACCAGCACCGGCTACGAGGCCAACATCGCGCGCCTGCAGCAGGCTGCTGCCGGTGCAGGCGTGTTCACGGCGATGCCGGACCCGGACGGGCTGGTGCGTTCCTCGCCGGTGCTGTTCCGGATCGGCGATGCATACCATCCTTCGCTGTCGCTGGCCACCATGGCAGCCTTCCTCGACGCCTATGCGGTCAAGCCGGTCCTCGAGACGACCAATGACGAAATGTCGCAGTCCGAACTCGATGCCTCGGGATTCGACACCATCCAGCTGTTCACCCGCAAGGCCGGTAGGGTCGCCTTCCCGGTCGGCTACGGCATGGTGTCCACCGTGCAGTTCCGCGGCCCCGGCGGCCCCGAAGGCGGGGCCTTCCGCTACGTGTCCGCCGCCGATGTCCTGGCGGGCAGGGCGCCAAAGGAAGTGCTGGAAGGTGCGATCGTCCTGGTCGGCACCACGGCTCCCGGCCTGCAGGACCTGCGGGCCACGCCAGTCAATGCCCAATATCCCGGGGTCGAGATCCACGCCAATATGATCAAGTCGATGCTGGATGGCCGCTTCAAGACGCGCCCGGACTACGCCGCGGCGATCGAAGCCGCCTTGGCCGTCGCGGTCGGCTTGCTGCTCACCTTCGCCTTGCCGGCGCTGGCGCCCGCCTGGTCGGTGCTGCTCGCGTCCACCGTTTTCATCGCCTGCGGCTGGCTGAACTACTACGCCTACAGCCAGCACGACCTGGTGCTGAACGTCTTCATCTGCCTGCTCCTGATCGGCACCCTGTTCGTGCTGAACCTCGCCTGGGGCTACTTCTTCGAGTTCCGCAAGGGCAGGGCGCTGGTCACCCGCTTCGGCGAATACGTGGCGCCCGAGCTGGTGGAGAAGATGGCCGAGGACCCGGCAGCCTACAACATGGACGGCGAGAGCCGTGAGCTGACCGTCATGTTCGTCGACGTGCGCGGCTTCACCACCATCTCCGAAGGCCTGAGTCCAAAGGAGCTGCGCGAGTACATCAACCTGTATCTCACCGCGATGTCCGAGGACATCCGCTCCAGCCACCAGGGCACGCTCGACAAGTACATCGGCGACGCCGTGATGGCCTTCTGGGGCGCGCCGGTCAGCTTCCCCGACCACGCCAGCCGCGCGGTGGCGACCTCGCTCCTGATGCAGGCCAGCGCGGCGCGCCTGAACCGCGACTTCCTGGCGCGCGGCTGGCCGGAACTCAAGATCGGCATCGGCCTGAACTCTGGCCTGATGCACGTCGGCGACATGGGATCGAAAATCCGCCGCGCCTATACCGTGATGGGTGACGCCGTGAACCTGGGCTCGCGCCTGGAGGGCATCACCAAGGTGTATGGCGTCGGCATCGCGGTCGGGATCGCGACGCGCGTGGCAGCGCCGGAATTCGTCTACCGCGAACTCGACCTGGTGCGGGTGAAAGGCAAGAACGAACCGGTGGCGATCTTCGAGCCGCTCGGCAGACCGGCCGAGCTGTCACCTCCCGTGCTCGAGGAACTGGCGCAGTGGGATGCCGCGCTGGCACTGGTGCGCTCACAGCAGTGGGACGCGGCCCAGCAGGCCATCGAGGCCCTGGCGGCCGCCCATCCAGAGCGCGGCCTGTATGCCCTCTATCTGGAGCGCATCGCTCACTACCGCGCCCATCCGCCGGGCGCCAACTGGGACGGCGTGACCACCTTCGACACGAAGTAATTTTATGCGTGGCAGGTGTGTCGTTCAAACAACGGAATAGCCGGGGCATTCCCCCTTCCCATGGGGGAAGTTTCTCCTCCTGCCGCAATTTTTCTCCATTGCAACAAAAAGCTCGATAAACTGCCCGTCGAGCATGGGTGTCTCCCTCGCAGATTCATAAGACAACCTTATAAAAACAACAATCTATAAAGCAAATCCGATGAAACAACGCTTTGCGCGCCTGCTTGCAGGCTCAGTGCTGGCCATGGCCGTCAGCGGCGCCTGGGGGCAGGAACCTGCCCCTACCGACGACATCGTCCGCTTCGAGATCAGCCGCTTCGAGGTGAGCGGCAACACGCTGCTGTCGGCCGCCGAGGTCGACGCGGCGGTGGCGCCGTTTACCGGCAAGGGCCGCGACTTCGGCGACGTCCAGCGCGCGCTGGAAAGCCTGGAGGCGCTGTACCACGCGCGCGGCTACAACGTGGTGACGGTGCAGCTGCCGGAGCAGGAGCTCAATGGCGGCGTGGTGCGCCTGAACGTACAACAGACCAAGATCGGCAAGGTCAAGGTCGAAGGCAACCGCGCCTTTGGCGTGGATAACATCCGGCGCAGTCTGCCGGCCCTGCGCGAAGGCGAGACCCCGAACCTGAGCCGCGTATCCGCCAACCTGAAGCTGGCCAACGAGAATCCGGCCAAGAAGGTCAAGCTGAGCCTGGGCAGCGGCGCGCTTGACGACACCGTGGACGCACGCGTCGAGGTGGTCGACGAGAGCCCCTGGACCGTGATGGCCAACTTCGACAATACCGGCACCCGCGAGACCGGCCGCACCCACGCCGGCGTGGTGCTGCAGCATGCGAACCTGTGGGGGCGCGACCATGTCGCCAGCCTGCAGTACACCACCACGGTGGAAGAGCCTTCGCAGGTCGCCGTCTGGGGCCTGGGCTACCACGTGCCGCTATACGCGCAAGGTGCGGCACTCGACCTGTACGCCAGCTATTCGGACGTCGATTCGGGCGTGGTCACGGCCGGCCTGTTCGACCTGGCCGTGAGCGGCCGCGGCGCCGTCTACGGCGCGCGCTATGCGAAGGTGCTGGACAAGCGCAGCCTGGGTGGACGCGAGCTCGAAGGGCGCTTCATCGTCGGCCTGGAAGTGAAGGCCTACAAGAACAGCGTCCTGTTCTACAACCAGAACTTCGGCAACGACGTCACCGTGCGGCCGCTGAGCATCGGCTACCAGGGCCGCGTGGCGCTCGACCAGGGCGAAGCCAACTTCGCGGCGACCCTGCTGCGCAACATCCCGGGCGGCTCGCGCGGATCGCAGGAAGACTTCAACGCCGCACGCGCGGGCGCCAAGGCGGGCTACAGCGCGCTGCGCCTGGCCGCGGCCTGGAGCCGCGCGCTCGGCGCCAGCGACTGGGTCGGCCGCCTGATTGCCAACGGCCAGTACTCGCCGGATGCGCTGGTGCCGGGCGAGCAGTTCGGCGCCGGCGGTTCGACCAGCGTGCGCGGCTTCGACGAACGCGCGCTGGCGGCCGATTCCGGCCTGGGCCTGAACCTGGAAGCCTATACCCCGAATTTCTGCAGCAAGAGCGGCTGGCAATGCCGCCTGGTCGGCTTCTACGACACCGCCTACGGCAAGCGCAACAAGGCGCTGCCGGGTGAACTGCGCAGCACCACGATCGCCGGCGCCGGCGTCGGCCTGCGCTTCTCGGTAGGCAGCGCGGTCAACCTGCAGCTGGATTACGGCAAGGTTGTGAAAGAGGGTGCCCTGGGCGGCACCGACAAGGACAGGCTGCACGTGCGCGTCGGCCTGGCCTACTAGGAGAGCATGAAATGAGGAACGGACTTATTCGCTTCAAGACAGCGGCGCTCTGCGTCGCCGCCTGCTTTGGCGCCGGCTTGAACGCGGCCCAGGCCGCCCCCACGCTGCCGAAGGTGGTGGCGGGGCAGGCCACTTTCTCCCAGGACGGCAACGTGTTCTCGATCACGAACACGCCGGGCACGATCATCAACTGGCAGAGCTTCTCGGTGAACGCCGGGGAGATCACCCGCTTCATCCAGCAGAGCAGCGACAGTGCGGTCCTGAACCGCATTGTCGGCCAGGACCCGAGCCGCATCCTCGGCGCGCTGCAGTCGAACGGCAAGGTCTTCCTGATCAACCCGAACGGCGTGATCTTCGGCCAGAACGCGCGCGTGGACGTGAACGGCCTGGTGGCCTCGACGCTGAACATGAGCGACGCCGACTTCCTGGCCGGGAAGAAGAATTTCACTGCCGGTCCGAACGCCGGCAGCGTGCGTAATGAAGGCGCGATCACGACGCCGAATGGCGGCAAGGTCTTCCTGGTCGCGCCGAACGTCGAGAACACCGGCATCATCTCGGCGCCTAACGGCGACGTGGTGCTGGCGGCCGGCCGCAGCGTGCAGCTGGTCGACTCCAGCAATCCCGACCTGACCGTGGTCGTGTCGGCGCCGACGGACCAGGCCATCAACCTGGGCCAGGTCGTCGCGAGCGGTGGCCGCATCGGCATCTACGGCGCCCTGGTGAACCAGCGCGGCGTGGTCAACGCCAACAGCGCGGTGGTGGGCCAGGACGGCAAGATCGTCCTGAAGGCGAGCAAGGAAGCCGCGCTCGAACACGGCAGCATCACTAGCGCCACGGGCGCGGGCAAGGGCGGCGACGTCCAGCTGCTGGGCGAGCGCGTGGCCCTGAGCGGCAATGCGCAGGTCGATGCCAGCGGCGTGACTGGTGGCGGCACCGTGCTGGTGGGCGGCGACTACCAGGGCAAGAACGCGGCGCTGCCGAACGCGCAGCAGACCAGCTTCGGCAAGGACGCCAGCATCCGCGCCGACGCGACGACCAGCGGCAACGGCGGCAAGGTCGTGCTGTGGTCGGACGGCGCCACCGCCGCCGGCGGCAGCATCTCGGCGCGCGGCGCCGGCGCCGGCAACGGCGGCCTGGTCGAGACCTCGGGCCGCCAGCTCGGCCTCGACGGCATCCGCGTGGACGCGGCCGGCGGCAAGGGCGGACGTACCGGCACCTGGCTGATCGACCCGACCAATATCGAGGTGTCCGCCGGCGGCAGCGCGACCGATACCACCTACATCACGGCGGCCACCCTGACCGGGACCAATGCCGACATCGTCCTGCAGGCGACCAAGAACATCGACATCAAGCAGGACATCACTACTTCGCACAACGTGCGCGCCGAGGCGGGCGACGTGCTGACCGTCGCCGCCGCCGTGACCTCGACGGCAGGCAATATCGACCTGCGCGCGAACAACCGCATCAACCTGGCGGCGGGCAGCCTGCTTTCCAGTCCGAACTACATCGACCTGAAGTCCAACCGGATGACGCTCACCGGCAGTATTGGCGGTGTCAACAGCGTGCTCCCGGTGATCTCGTTCAACCCGTTCGACAACGATCGCGGCATTCTGCTGCGGGGCACCGCACCGGACTGGGCGCTGGGCCTGGATCCGCAGCGCCTCGGTAGCTTCGGCGCCTACGAGATCAACATCGGCAGCAGCGCCCATAATGGTCTGATCAGCATCGACCAGGAACTGCGCATGGCCGGCAACCTGGTCATCGATACCAGGAACTCGATCAACATCAACGCGCCGGTGACCCTGACCGGCGCCAACAGCCAGTTCGTCGGCACCCTGCACGAGTCCTTCGGCTCCGGTGCATCGGTCACCACGAGCGGTGTACTCACTGCCAACAAGATCAGCATTCTCGGCGCAGACCAAACGCAGATTTCTGGCGAGATCAAGGGCGCCGACATCGCCATCACGGCGGCCAGCGGCGGCATCCAGATTCGCCGCAACCCCTACGATACCGAGGGGACTTCGCTGAGCACCCGAATTGAAGCCAGCAAGTCGCTGAGCCTGCGCGCCGAGGGTGAGCTTTACCAGGAGAGCGGCACCCTGGTGAAAGCACCATCCCTGGTGGTAGAAGGCAACAGCGTCGAGATGCTGGGCGTGAACCAGGTCGGCACGCTGGCCGGCAGGGCCACTGGCGACGAGGAACAAAAGGGCATGAGCTTCCACTGGACCGGCGCCTTGAAGGTTGGCACGGTGGACGGCGTCTCCGGGCTGCAGTCGGCCCATGGCCTGACGCTGGTCGGCGGTGGCCTGACCGCCGACGCCAACATCGAGGCCAGCAAGACCCTGGAGATCGATGCCGCGTCGATCGGCGGTAGCGGCATCTTCCGGGCCGACACCCTGCGCCTGAACTCGCGCGGCGGCATCGGTTCCACCACCAGCGCGCTGCGCACCAGCACCAGCACGCTGTCGGCCGTGAACACCGCAAGCGGCGCCGCTCCGATCAACATCCTGAACGACCGCATCCTTGTCGTCGACGACGCGGTGCAGGCGGGCGAAGCCAATGCCGGCGCGATCTCGATCGAGACCAGCGGCGGCCTGACCGTGTCCGAGACGACCGGCGAGAAGCAGGGCGTGCACACCGGCAGCGGCAACATCCGCCTGGTCACCCACAGCCCGCTCACCATCGAAGGCCGGGTCACCACCGAGAGCGGCAACGTGACCCTGGTCGCGGCCGACAACGGCCCGCTCACGATCCGTGGCGGCGGCCTGGTGAAATCGACCTCGGGCAGCGTCAGCCTCACCGGCGGCACCGTACGCTATCCGGTCGGCAGCGTGCAGGTGTCCGACCTGAGCAAACTGTCGTCTACCGAGACCAAGCCGGAGACGAAACCCGATCCGACGCCGCCGCTCGACTCCTGCATCAGCAATCCGAATACCTCGGGCTGCGGCGGCGTGCTCGAACAGGCAAAGCGCGACTGTATCGCGACCCCGGACACGGCCCAGTGCCGCGCCGTGCTGCCGCAGCCGCAGACTTGCCGCGACGACCCGACCAAGCTCGGTTGCGGCGCAGTGCTGGTGCGCGAGTGTATCGCAACGCCGAAGGCGCCTGGCTGCGGCGCCATCCTGCCGACCTACGAAGCCTGCTCGGCCGCGCCGGCCACGTACGGCTGCGCGCCGGTGATCGCCGAGCGCCAGGCGATCGACGCCTGCATTGCCAATCCCAAGGGACCAGGCTGCGCCAGCACCCTTCCGCAATACCAGGTGTGCGCAAGCGCGCCGACCACCTACGGTTGCGCGCCGGTGATCGCCGAGCGCCAGGCCCTGGACGCCTGTATCGCCAATCCCAAAGGCGCGGGCTGCGCCAGTACGCTGCCGCAATACGAGGTGTGCGCTTCGGCGCCCACCACCTATGGATGCGCCCCAGTGATCGCCGAGCGCCGGGCCCTCGACGCCTGCATCGCCAATCCAAAGGCGCCGGGTTGCGGTGCGACGCTGCCACAATACGAAGTCTGCGCGAGCGCGCCGGCCACCTATGGCTGCGCGCCGGTGATCGCCGAGCGCGACGCCATCACCGCCTGCATCAAGAACCCGACCGCGGGCGGCTGCGGCGAGACCCTGCCGCCGCTGGCGACCTGCCGCGCCAACGCAGGCATCTACGGCTGCGTGCCGGTGATCGAACGCGCCGAGTTCCTGGCCTGCGTCGCCAACCCGACCGCCGGCGGCTGCGCGGCGCGTCTGCCGGCCCTGTCGGTCTGCAAGGTGAGCCCGGGCCAGGAAGGCTGCGCCCAGGTGATCCAGGTGACCTTCAACGCCTGCCTGGTGAACCCGAACGATGCGTCCTGCACCGGCATCCTGCCGACGCTGTCGCAGTGCGTGAACAACAAGACCACGGCCGGTTGCCAGGTGGTGCTGCCGACCCTGCAGCAGTGCATCGGCAGCCCGACCCTGCAGGGCTGCTCGGTGCAGCTGCCGAAGCTGGAGCAGTGCGCCGTGAATCCGAACACGGAAGGCTGCGTGGCGGTGCTGCCGAAGCCCGATTTCTGCAGCACGCACCCGAGCGACCCGACCTGCCAGATCTTCAACCCGAACCCGGGTTCCGGTGGCGGCGATGCCAAGAGGCCGGTGAGCGAGGCGCAGCAGGCCGTGGTCACCCTGGTCAATACGGCCAAGCCGGCGACCAAATCCGGCGCCCCTGACGGTGGCGGCGCCAGCGGCGGTGGCGGCGGCAGCGCCGACGGCGGCAAACCGGCCGACAAGTCGGAGAATCAGGCCGGACCGGCCGCAGGTACGAACTCTGGAGTAAAGAATGAAAAGCCAGCCACAAAAATGTACTGCAACTAAGCCGCTTGGGCGGGCGCTGGGCGCGCTGCTGTTCGCGGCCCTGCTCTCGGTCGGCAATGCCGCCTGGGCCGCGCAGGTCGCCGGCATGGTCGCGCGCCTGAGCGGCCCGCTGATGGCGAAGAAGGCGGACGGCAGCGTCAAGGTGCTGGCGCTGCGTTCCGAGATCGAAAGCGGCGATACCCTGGTGTCGGAAAAGAACACCTACGCGCAGATCAAGTTCATCGACAACAGCGAGATCACCCTGCGTCCCGGCACCACCTTCAAGGTCGAGAACTTCTCGTTCGACGAGGGCAAGCCGGAAGCGGACAACGCCAGCTACAGCCTGGTGAAGGGCGGGCTGCGTTCGATCACCGGCTTGATGGGCAAGCGCAACAAGGAGAAGTTCTCGCTGAAAACCCCGAACGCGACCATCGGCATCCGCGGCACCACCTTCGTGGTGCAATACGTGGGAGCCGATGCAGGGGGCATCCCGACCCCAGGCGGTCGCGCTGCAGCGCCCGCACTGCCGCCCGGCCTGCACGTGTCGGTAAGCGAGGGAGCGATCATCGTCACCAACAATGGAGGTTCGCTCGGCTTCCAGGCCGGCCAGTTCGGCTATGTGCCGAGCATGACCCAGCCGCCGGTGATCGTGCCGAGCAACCCGGGCCTGCAGTTCACGCCGCCGCCGACCTTCGAGACCGGCACGGTCGGCCCGGTGGCCAGCAACGGCGCCAAGCCGGACAACAGCGTCGACTGCGTCGTACGCTGAGCAAAGAGCGCTTCAAGACAAGCCCCGTGAGCGACAGCCGCGGGGCTTTTTCAATTCAGGAACGCTGGGCGCGGGCGCGCGCCAGCAGCAGTTCGCGCTCGCGGCCGTTGGCGGTCATGGCGGCGGCGCGTTCGAATTCCAGGCGCGCTTCATCCAGCCGCCCGAGCTTGGACAGCAGGTCGGCGCGCACGCTCGGCAGCCAGTGGTAGCCGGCCAGCTTGCCGCTAAGGGCCAGCGCATCGGCCAGCGCCAGGCCGGCGGCGGGACCCTCGGCCATGCCGATCGCCACCGCACGATTGAGTTCGACCACCGGCGAGGGCTGGACCTGGGCCAGCTCGCCGTAGAGTAGGGCGATGGCGTGCCAGTCGGTGTCCGCCGCGACGTGGGCGCGCGCGTGGCAGGCCGCGATCTCGGCCTGCAGGACGTAGGGGCCGCGCGGTTGCTCCAGGCGCGCCGCGCGTTCCAGCGCAGCCAGGCCACGCCGTAGCAGGACGCCGTCCCAGCGCGAGCGGTCCTGGTCGAGCAGCAGCACCGGACGGCCTTCGTTATCCAAGCGCGCGCCCATGCGCGAGGCCTGCAGTTCCATCAGCGCCACCAGGCCGTGCGCTTCCGGCTCGGCGGGCGCCAGTTCGGCCAGCATGCGCCCCAGCCGTAGGGCCTCGTCTGCGAGGTCGCGGCGCATCCAGTCCTCGCCCGCGGTGGCGGTATAGCCTTCGTTGAAGATCAGGTAGACCGCTTCCAGCACCGCGCCGAGGCGCTCGCCGAGCTCCTGCGGCGGCGGCAGCTCGAAGGGCACTTTGGCGTCACCCAGCGTGCGCTTGGCGCGCACGATGCGCTGGGCCATGGTCGCTTCCGGCACCAGGAAGGCGCGCGCGATCTCCTGGGTCGACAGGCCACCCAAGAGCTTGAGCGTGAGCGCCAGGCGGGCGTCCAGCGAGAGCACCGGGTGGCAGGCGGTGAACATCAGGCGCAGCAGGTCGTCGCCGATGACGTCGTTGCGCGCGGCGTCCATGCGGTCCACTAAATCGGGCACAAAATCGGGCACAAGCAGCGCCTCCTGGGCTTCGAGGTCGAGCCCGATCTGTTCCAGTTTCTGCTGGAGCACGCGATCGCGCCGCAGGCGGTCGAGCGCGGCATGCTTGGCCGTGGTCGTCAGCCAGGCGCCCGGGTTGTCCGGGATGCCCTGCGACGGCCAGTGCTCGAGGGCCGACACCAGGGCATCCTGCGCCAGCTCCTCGGCCAGGCCGACGTCGCGCACCATGCGCGCAACGACGGCCACGATCTTGGCCGACTCGATGCGCCAGACGGCGGCGATGCTGCGTTCGACCTGATTGTCCATCAGATGGCGGCGTCGGCGGCTGCGTCTTCTGCCTGCTGGGGCATGCTTTCCATGTACACCAGCTCCCACATATGGCCGTCCAGGTCTTCGAAACCGTGCTGGTACATGAAGCCATGGTCCTTCGGCGGATTCGGCCAGCTGCCGCCAGCCGCCTTCGCCTTATTGGCCATGTCGTCGACGGCGGCGCGGCTGTCGCAGGACAGGCAGAGCAGCACTTCGGTGCTTCTCTTCGCATCCGAGATCGCCTTGGGCGTGAAGCCCTTGAAGAAGGGCTCCGTCAGCAGCATCACGTAGATGGTGTCGCTGACGACGACGCAAGCGCCGTCCGCATTGGTGAACTGGGGGTTGCAGGAAAAGCCCAGGGCGTTGAAGAAGGCTTTGCTGCGGTCGAGGTCCTTGACCGGGAGGTTGACGAAGATCTGGCGGCTCATGGCGCTATCCTTTTTCTCGAGAGGGCATCAATGCGGCAGGTCGGCCGCTTCGTACAGCTGGCGTACTTCGATCGCGGCATCGGCGAACTCGCCGTGCGGGGCGGGGAAGCGGCGCGACCACTCCATTGCTTCCTCGCGCGAACGCACCTGGATCAGGGTGTAGCCGGCGATCAGCTCCTTGGTCTCGGCAAACGGCCCGTCGGTGGCGCTGCGCCGGCCTTCCTGGTAACGGATACGCCAGCCGTCGCTGCTCGGTCGCAGGCCGTTGGCGTCCAGCAGGACGCCGGCCCTGGCCAGCTCCTGGTGGTACTCGGCCATCGCGGCGAACAGCGGCTCGCCGGGGAAGATGCCGGCCTCCGTGTCGGCGGTGGCCTTGACGATGATCATGAAGCGCATGTCGGTCTCCTGGTGGTAGGGATGGAAGCATTTAGACGGCTTCCATCCGCTACGACGAGCGGAAACCTCAGGATTCGACATCGCGGCGCGAATATTATTCCGGGCCGCGCGCCTTACTGCTCGAAGCAGGGCGCCAGCGCGCGTACCTCGACCGTCGCCCATTCGGCCGCCGGGCACTGCTGCGCCAGCGCGATCGCTTCCTCGCGGGTGTCGACATTGACCAGGAAGAAGCCGCCGACCATTTCCTTGGCTTCGGCGAAGGGACCGTCGACGATCCGCGCCTTGCCCTGCGGGACTGTGACGCGCACCGCCTTGTCGGTCGATGCGAGCGATTCCGCCGCCAGCAGCAGGCCGCGGCTGCGCAGGTCCTCGCCCCAGCGCAGCATGCGGTCGTAGGTGGCGCGGCCCTCAGCTTCGTTGCGGGTGGCGCGCTGGCCGATGGGTTCGTGGATCAACAGCATGTGCGGCATCGGAATCTCTCCTGGGTGGATTGAACCCGGCTATTCTAAGCCGACTGCCGGCTTCCATCACGCTGCAGCGCGCAAAGTTTTTGCGCTGTGCCGCTGGATCCGCCAGCGCACGCCGAGCTGCACCGCCAGCGCGGCGATGGTCGCCAGCAGGAAGGACGGGCCGATCCCCTGCGCGCTCAAGGAGCTGGACAGCACCACGCAGAACACGGCGAAGGCATAGTAGCCATTGACCATACCGCGCAGCAGCGCCACTGCGAAGCCGGGGCCGCTGGTGCGGTGCGAGAAGCCCACCAGCACCGTGCTCATCACCGGAAACATCGCGAACAGGCCGGAGAGGCGCGGTCCCAGGCTGGCGGCGGCAAAGGTGACGCTCAGCGACAGCAGGGCGCCCGCCAACATGCGCCAGGGCAGGTCGCCGGCGGGCTTGCCGGCGGCGGCCTGTGCCGGGGCAGGGCCGAACAGGCGCGGCGCCAGCAGCAGGGCCACTAGGACGGCAATGAAACCGGCCCACAGCGGCAGCGAGACGGAAGTGAGCACCAGCACGGCCAGCGCGTAGGTGAGCAGGGCGGCCGTCATGGCGCGCGGCATGCCGAGGTGGGCGCAGCGCGCGTAGGCGATGCTGAAGACCAGGATGGCCAGCACGGCCAGCAGGGTATTGGCGCTGGCGCTGGCGGCAAAAGTCGCGCCCTGTTCGAGCGCGATCACCAAGAGGATCGGTCCGGCGACGATGGGAAAGGCGGACAGCCAGCCCGCCACCAATGGGCCCCAGCGGCGGCCGGCGAGGGTGACGAGGGCGATCAGGGAAGGGACGAGCAGCAGTTTAAGTAAGAAGATCATGCGAGAGGAATACAGGGCTGAAATGAAAAACGCCCGCTTTTGCAAGCGAGCGTTTTGGGGTGATGGCGAACAGGCTTACAGCACGTCGCTGGCGTGGTCCGCCAGGCGCGAGCGTTCGCCGCGCGCCAGGGTGACGTGGCCGCTGTGGCTCCAGCCCTTGAAGCGATCGACCACGTAGGTCAGGCCGCTCGAACCTTCGGTCAGATACGGCGTGTCGATCTGGGCGATATTACCCAGGCACAGGATCTTGGTGCCGGGACCGGCGCGCGTGACCAGGGTCTTCATTTGCTTCGGCGTCAGGTTCTGCGCCTCGTCGATGATGAGGAACTTGTTCACGAAAGTACGGCCACGCATGAAGTTCAGCGACTTGATCTTGATGCGCGAGCGGATCAGGTCCTGGGTCGCTGCGCGGCCCCAGTCGCCGCCGTCGCTGTCGGACTTCATCAGCACTTCGAGGTTGTCGTCGAACGCGCCCATCCACGGCGACATCTTCTCTTCCTCGGTACCCGGCAGGAAGCCGATGTCTTCGCCCACCGGCACCGTGACGCGGGTGACGATGATCTCGTTGTACTGCTTGGTCTCCAGCACTTGCGCCAGGCCGGCAGCCAGCGCCAGCAGGGTTTTACCGGTACCGGCCTGGCCCAGCAGGGTGACGAAGTCGCACTCTGGGTTCATCAAGAGGTTCAGGGCGAAGTTCTGCTCGCGGTTGCGCGCCGTGATGCCCCACACATTGTTCTTGTTGTGGCTGTAGTCGCGCAGGGTCTGGAATACGGCGGTCTTGCCGTTGATCTGCTTCACCTGGCCATAGAAGGGCGCTTCGCCATTCTGCGGTTCGATGAACACGAACTGGTTCACCAGCAGGGTCGGAATCACGGGACCGGTCACGCGGTAATAGGTGGCCGAGTTGCCGTTCTTGTTTTCCTGCCAGGACTCCATGTCCTTGCCGTGCTTGTTCCAGAAATCGTCCGGCAGCTGGACGATGCCCGAGTACAGCAGGTCGGTGTCTTCCAGCACGTGGTCGTTGAAGTAATCCTCGGCCGGCAGGCCCAGCGCACGCGCCTTGATGCGCATGTTGATGTCCTTCGACACCAGCACGATTGCGCGGCCTTCCATCTTGTCTTCCAGCGCGCGCACCACGCCCAGGATCTGGTTGTCGGCCTTGCCCGACGGCAGGCCTTCCGGCAGCGGGGCGGCGTCGACATTGGTCTGGAAGTACAGGCGCCCGCGTGCATCCTTGTTGCCCAGCTTGGCCAGCGGGATGCCGGATTCGATGGCGTCGTCGTCGACGTTGGCGATCAGGGCGTCCAGCGTGCGCGCCACCTGGCGGGCATTGCGCGCGACTTCCGACATCCCTTTCTTGTGATTGTCGAGCTCTTCCAGCGTCATCATCGGCAGGTAGACGTCGTGTTCCTCGAAGCGGAACAGCGAGGTCGGGTCATGCATCAGCACATTGGTGTCGAGCACGAAGACCTTGCCGGCGCCGGCCCTGTCGGCCTTGCGGCTGGTGGAGGACTTGACGGTGACTTCGACCGGCTTGTGCTTGACCGGATGCGGCTGGTCGGCGTCCGTTTCGCGAAGACGCGCACCGGCGCCGTCCTTCGACTTGCGCGCCGGGCCCTTGGCCAGCGGCGCTTCGCCCGTGGGCGCTTCGGCAGCGGGAGTATTGACGGTGTTGACCGGCGCGGTGCCGGTGATGCCGGCGGCGGCGTCATTCGCGGCCGGGGCGGCGGCCTTGGTCTTGCGCGCCTTGCTCGCCTTCGGCGACGCGACGGCCTGGCCGCTGATCAGTTCTTCGAGGTCGGCGTCGGCCTTGGCGGACGCCGGGCGCACGGGCGACTTGCCCGGTTCGGCTTTCGGATAATCTTTTGCCAGCAGCATGGTCGCTGGCTTGCTAGGCATTTTTGGCAGTGGCATCAGGTTCTCGATTCGAAAAAGTTCTTGGATGGACGCGCAGGCGCAGCACGGGGCGCGCCGCTGCACGGAAACGATGCTACTTGGGAGTGGTGCTGCGGTATGAGCTGCAGCCGGAGGATGCCGGTCCGGCAGCAGTCGGGAGAGTGATGCTGATGAGATGCTCTGTGACTCAAAATAGGTGGCAATGTCCAGCTAAGTTACGGGAACTGGGTTGCTGGAGCCATCCGTTATTCAGGGCTGGCTCTTCAGAAATTCCAGCACTTCAGCCACGTGGTCGTTGACTTTCACGCCACGCCATTCTTTCACCAATCGGCCTTGAGCGTCAATGATAAACGTACTGCGCTCAATGCCGCGCACTTGTTTGCCATACATGTTTTTCATCTTCATGACGCCGAACAAATTGCACACCGATTCTTCGGGGTCGGAGATCAGTTCGAAGGGCAGGCCCAGCTTGCCCTTGAAGTTCTCGTGCGAGCGCAGGGAGTCGCGGCTGATGCCGTAGATTTCGGCGTTCGCGGCCTGGATCTCGGGATAGGCTTCGCGGAAGGCGATGCTCTCGGTGGTGCAGCCCGGCGTATTGTCCTTCGGGTAGAAGTACAAGATGGTGTACTTCGCGGACCGTCCAGCCAGCTCGAAAGTCTGGCCGCTGGTCATGGGGGCGGAAAAATTGTCGACGGTTGCGGCGGTTAGGCTCTCGGCCACGGGGCTCTCCTGGTGTCATGGCTGCGGACGGGCAGCGGATACCAGAATGATAATCGTCGCAGCCAGCCCTTGCTAGTCTTGTAAAGACTTACCCGCGATATGGTGCGGGATTTCATTTAATCAAGATGCAAAATGGAAATAATTTTCCAGATCAGCTTCGTGCCAGCAAGACGACGCCCAGCACGATGACGCCCAGGGCCAGCATGCGTTGGGGCGGGATGACCTCGCCAAGGAACATCCAGGCGCCGATGGCCCCGATTACATAGCCCAGCGAAAGCATTGGATAGGCGACGGTGACGTCGGTGCGTGACAGGCCGATGATCCACACGACCAGCGAGATGCCGTAGCACAGCATGCCGGCCAGGATCGGCCATTGGGTGGCGACCTTCAGGCCGGTGACGAACCAGTTGTCGCGGGTGAGGTGGATGGCGCCGCCGAGTGCATTGGTGCCGGCCTTGAGCAGGAGCTGGGCGGAGGCGTTCAGGATGACGCCGGTGATGATGTAGATGAAGGCCGATGGATTCATGTCGTTATTAGTATGGTCGGGCGGGGCGCGGGCAGGCCGCCGCGCTGCGGGAGCGGGATGGCCCTCGCGCGAACAATCAGGCAGCCGGGGCGATGATCAGGGCCAGCGTCACCTTGCGGCCCTCGCCCATCAGCACGTTGTAGGTGCGGCAGGCGGCCTGGCTGTCCATGCAGTCGACGCCGACGTGCAGGGCGGACAGGCTGGCGACCAGTTTCGGATGCACGAAGCGCTGGCGTTCGCCGGTGCCGAGCACGACGACGTCGGGCTTGTCCGCGGCGATTTCCTCGAAATGGGCGGCCGTGAGGTCTTCGAAACGCGCCACGGGCCAAGCACGCGGCGGCACTTCCGGCATCACGGTCAGGCTGTAGTTAAAACGCTCGGCGTTGATCTCGACCCCGCTGGCATCGTAGCCGGTGACGGTCTGGTATTGCTGGGTATTGTCGGAATGGAGCTTCATCGTATCGCGGGATGCAAGTGAGATTGAAGGGACCATTGTAACCGCGAGAGGCGAGGTTGCTTAAATCGGTCGCTTTCGGCAGAATGGTATTTTTCGCACTGCAACAAAGCGGCACAGAACAGGGGACATTTTGCGACCGATCCTGAAATCGAACAAGCTGGACGACGTCTGCTACGAAATCCGTGGCCCGGCCCTGGAAAAGGCCAAGGAGATGGAAGACGACGGCCAGAAGATCATCAAGCTGAACATCGGCAACCTGGCCGTGTTCGGCTTCGACCCGCCTGACGAGATCGTGCACGACATGATCCGCAACATGCACGGCGCGGCCGGCTATACCGACTCGAAGGGCATGTTCGCGCCGCGCAAGGCGGTGATGCATTACACCCAGGGCAAGAACATCGCCGGGGTCGGCATCGATGACATCTACCTGGGTAATGGCGCATCCGAACTGATCGTCATGGCCATGCAGGGCCTGCTGAACAACGGCGACGAAGTGCTGGTGCCGGCGCCGGATTACCCGCTGTGGACCGCAGCGGTCAGCCTGGCGGGCGGCAACCCGGTGCACTACGTGTGCGACGAGCAGGCCGGCTGGCTGCCGGACATCGAGGACATGCGCAGGAAGATCACGCCGAACACGCGCGCGATCGTCGTCATCAACCCGAACAACCCGACCGGCGCCCTGTACCACCGCGAGGTGCTGCTCGAGATCGTCGAGCTGGCGCGCCAGCACGGCCTGATCATCTACGCCGACGAGATCTACGACAAGACCCTGTACGACGGAGAAGAGCACGTCTCGATCGCCTCGCTGGCGGACGACGTGCTGTTCCTGACCCTGAACGGCCTGTCCAAGAACTACCGTTCCTGCGGCTACCGCGCCGGCTGGATGGTGGTGTCGGGCGAAAAGCGCCACGCCAGGGGCTATATCGAAGGCCTGAACATGCTGGCCTCGATGCGTCTGTGCGCCAATGCGCCGGGCCAGTACGCGATCCAGACTGCGCTCGGGGGCTACCAGTCCATCGCCGACCTGGTCGGCCCTGGCGGGCGCCTCCTGAAACAGCGCGACCTCGCGCACAAGCTGCTCACCGATATTCCGGGCGTGTCCTGCGTCAAGCCAAAAGCGGCGCTCTACATGTTCCCCCGCCTCGATCCGAAGATGTACCCGATCACGGACGACCAGCAGTTCATCTGCGAACTGCTGTCCGAGGAAAAAGTGCTGCTGGTGCAAGGCACCGGCTTCAACTGGATCGCCCCGGACCATTTCCGGCTGGTGTTCCTGCCTAATTCCGACGACCTGACGGATGCCTGCGGCCGCATCGCGCGCTTCCTGGACAGCTACCGCCGGCGCCACGCGCGCTGAGAGGGTGCGAAAAATCGTCCATGGCTGCGTTGCCTCGTCTCGCCGTACTATCGTACTGTCTTCGACTCGGCGCCTTGCCCTGGCCGTTTTTTCACACCCTCTGATCCCTTAGGTCGGACCATAACGAGATACGAGATCATGAAACCCATCAAAGTAGGCCTCCTGGGCATCGGCACTGTCGGTGCCGGCACCTTCAACGTTCTTCAACGCAATCAGGAGGATATCCGCCGCCGCGCCGGCCGCGGTATCGAGATTACGATGGTGGCGGCGCGCAATCTGGACAAGGCGCGCGGAATCGTCGGCGCCGGTGTGGAAGTGGTCGCCGACCCGTTCGCAGTGGTGAACAATCCGGAGATCGACATCGTCGTCGAGCTAATCGGCGGCTACGAACTGCCGCGCGAGCTGGTCTTGAAAGCGATTGCCAACGGCAAGCACGTGGTCACGGCCAACAAGGCGCTGCTGGCGCTGCACGGCAACGAGATCTTCGCCGCCGCCCAGGGCAAGGGCGTGACCGTGGCGTTCGAGGCGGCGGTGGCCGGTGGCGTGCCGATCATCAAGGCGCTGCGCGAAGGCCTGACCGCGAACCGCATCGAATCGGTGGCCGGCATCATCAACGGCACCACCAACTTCATCCTGTCCGAGATGCGTGAGAAGGGACTGGATTTCGCCACCGTGCTCAAGCAGGCGCAGGAACTGGGCTATGCCGAGGCCGACCCGACCTTCGACATCGAAGGCGTGGACGCGGCGCACAAGCTCACCATCATGTCGGCGATCGCCTTCGGCATCCCGGTGCAGTTCGACAAGGCCTACATCGAGGGCATCAGCCAGCTGCAGGCGCGTGATATCCGTTACGCGGAACAACTGGGCTACCGCATCAAGCTGCTGGGCATCACGCGCCGCACCCGTACTGAAAGCGGCGAGGGCATCGAGTTGCGCGTGCACCCGACCCTGATCCCGGCCTCGCGCCTGATCGCCAACGTGGAAGGCGCGATGAATGCGGTGCTGGTGCAGGCCGACGCGGTCGGCGCCTCGCTGTATTACGGCAAGGGCGCCGGCTCGGAACCGACCGCCTCGGCGGTGATCGCCGACCTGGTCGACGTGACCCGCCTGGCCACTGTCGACCCTTACTGCCGCGTGCCGCACCTGGCCTTCCAGCCGAACGAGATGACCGACGTCGCCATCATGCCGATGGCCGAGATCACCACCAGCTACTACCTGCGCGTGTATGTGAAGGACCAGCTCGGCGTGATGGCCGACCTGACCCGCATCCTGGCCGATGCCGGCATCTCGATCGACGCGGTGCTGCAGAAAGAGCCGGGCGACCAGGTCAACCTCGACATCATCCTGCTGACCCACCAGACCCGCGAGAAGAACATCATCGCGGCGATCGAGAAGATCGAGAATCTGCCGGCGGTGATCGGCAAGGTGACGCGCATCCGCCTTGAAACCCTGAGCTGACCGGCTACCGCCATCAGGCGGAAAATATGATTCGAATTCTGCGGGGTGCCTCGCGGATTCGAATCATTTTTTTCTTGGGCCTTCGGTTCATGTCAGCGGGATGTCGAGCGGCTGCGGCATGGGGACCGCACCGGCTTCGTGCATGTAACTGGGGAGTGGATCATCCTCGTCGATGAACGCGGAGGACAGGGCCAGCATGTCGTGTTCGATGTGGTCGAACAGCGCGGTGGTGACGCTGGCGTAGCGGAGGAGGAAGTCGGAAGAAGTCATCCGCGGATTCTACCTGCGCTGCGCTGCACCATCCTGGAGTATGCACGCTGGCTTGAGCCGCTTCAATCGAAATGATCAATGCCCCCGGTTGACATGGCACGCCGCTTGAAGCGATTGGCGGTCTATGCTTTTTACCCATTCGGTATCGCCAGCCGAGACTTTCCGTATTAGTATCAGCGACGCAATAGTGTGACAGGGCAATAGTCTTTGTATGGCCCCAGCGACCTGATGTAGATTACGAACTCTTGACCACCAGTTAATACGTCCCCATGAGCCAACCGAGCCAGTTTTCCCTGCTGACCCAGCGCCGTTTCGGCCCCTTCTTCTGGACCCAGTTCTTCGGCGCCTTCAACGACAACCTGTTCAAGACCGCGCTGCTGGTTGCGCTGACCTTCGACACCGCCAACTGGACCACGGCCGATCCGGGCCTGCTGAACAACCTGATCGCCGGCCTGTTCATCCTGCCCTTCGTGCTGTTCTCGGCGACTGCCGGGCAGGTCGCAGACAAGTTCGACAAGGCGCGCATGGCAAGGTTCGTCAAGCTGCTCGAAATCGTGATCATGCTGGTGGCCGGCATTGGCTGGCTGACCCACACCTTGTGGGTCTTGATTGCCGCCGTGGTCGGCATGGGCCTGCATTCGACCCTGTTCGGGCCGGTGAAATATGCCTACTTGCCGCAGCACCTGAAATCGGAAGAACTGGTGGGTGGTAATGGTGTGATTGAGATGGGCACTTTTGTGGGCATCCTGCTGGGCGAGGTGGCCGGTACTTTGCTGGTCGGCGTGAAGCCCTGGGGCATCGAGCTGGTGGCCGGCGGCACCTTGTTCTGCGCACTGCTGGGCCTGGCTGCGAGCTGGCGCATTCCGGTATCGCCGGCGCCAGCGCCGGAGCTGAAAATCAGCCGCAACCCGTTTGCCGAGTCGGTGCGCAACCTGAAGTTCTCGAGCCAGAACCGCACGGTGTTCCTGTCGATGCTGGGCAATTCCTGGTTCTGGTTCTACGGCGCGCTGCTGCTGTCGCAGTTCCCGCTGTATGCGAAGGATTACCTGCATGGCGACCACAGCGTCATCATGCTGCTCTTGACCGTGTTCTCGCTCGGCATCGGCGCCGGCTCGCTGCTGTGCGAGAAGCTGTCGGGCCACAAGGTGGAGATTGGCCTGGTGCCCTTCGGCTCGATCGGCCTGTCGGTGTTCGGCATCGACCTGTATTTCGCCAGCGTGGCTTACACCAATACCGCGACCGTGGACGCGATTGCCTTGCTGGCCCTGCCGGGCGTGTGGCGCATCATGGCGGACCTGGTGCTGATCGGCGTGTTCGGCGGCCTGTTCATCGTCCCGTTGTTCGCCCTGATCCAGACCCGCTGCGACCAGAAGCACGTCTCGCGCACCATCGCCGGCATGAACATCCTGAATGCGCTGTTCATGGTGGCCGCCGCCGGCGTCGCCATCGTGCTGCTGGGCCAAGGCTTCACGATTCCCGAGATGTTCCTGGTGACGGCGCTGCTGAACGCCTGCGTGGCCGTCTACATCTTCTCGCTGGTGCCGGAATTCCTGATGCGCTTCCTGGCCTGGATGCTGATCCACACCGGCTACCGCGTGCGCACCATCGACGCCGACCGCATCCCGGACGAGGGCCCGGCGGTACTGGTCTGCAATCACGTGAGCTATGTCGACGCGCTGGTGATCGGCGCCGCCAGCCCGCGTCCGATCCGCTTCGTGATGGACCACCGCATCTTCAAGACCCCGTTCCTGGGATGGATCTTCCGCGCCGCCAAGGCGATCCCGATCGCGCCGGCCAAGGAAGACCCGTTCCTGATGGAGCGCGCCTTCATCGATATCGCCCAGGCACTGCACGAGGGGGAGCTGGTGTGCATCTTCCCGGAGGGGCGGCTGACGAACACGGGCGATATCAACGAGTTCCGCGGCGGAATCTCCAAGATCGTCGAGCGCAGCAAGGTGCCAGTGATTCCAATGGCGCTGCGCGGCCTGTGGGGCAGCGTGTTTACACGCGATCCATCGAATGTGTTCGAGCGCTCGTTTGCGCGCGGGATCCGATCGAAGCTGGCGCTGGCCGTGGGGCAGCCGGTGGCGCCGGAGTCGGCGTCGCCGGAGTATCTGCAGGAGCAGGTGCTGGCCTTGCGTGGGGATTGGAAGTGAGAGCAACAGCGTCGCAAACGCCTTGCCCTGTCTATACTGCAGCGATGTGGATGTTTGCTAGACAGGGAGCATAGCGTTAGCGAAGTACAAATCAAGCTCGATAAGTGGCGCTTAGGAAGATCATCGAGGCAGGCATTGAAGCGATTGCAATCAATATCGGCATGAATGCCAGCAGGCGCCGCCCAGGCCGCATGTTCGGCACTCTCTCTGTCGTTTGGCGATATGACTTCCAGCCGAAGTAGACGGAAAGTGGGCCGAAGACGAGCATCGGTAGTATCAGCCAGCAGGTCCAGAAGACCAAGAAGGAACAAAAAAGCGACAGGAGTGCCATAGCCGTTTCCTTGCGTAGAACAGTGGAAGACCAGAATAGCATCGGGTCCTGCGATTCCTTCTGGAACTGCTCAAACTGCGTCAACAAAGGGATCGCGTGACATCGCTGATGAGTCTACTGGCAGCAAGTATCTGAGGTGCAAACAGAGCCAGCAGTCTCATTCAATATGCTAAAACGAAAAAGGCCAACCGTATGGCTGGCCTAACTCATTGATTTGTTGGTCGGGGCGAGAGGATTCGAACCTCCGACCCCCTGCACCCCATGCAGGTACGCTACCAGGCTGCGCTACGCCCCGACTAACTCCGAAATTATATCAGAGCTCGCCCAAAAACTTGAGTTTTTGTAATAGATTGGTGCGCGGTTTTTTGCGCTTTCGCATGGGTGAGCCTCGTCAATACGAGCTTGCCTATTCAAAGGCCAGGGCCACGTCGTCCGTTCGCGAGGGTCGCGCTGGGAGAGCTACTAGCAGCTCGACAGCAGCTTCCAGCACCTTGCGCGGCGCCAGCAAGTCGAGGCAGGCGTGGTGGCCTTGCGGACAACTGCTGCGCAGGCAGTTGCGGCAGCTGACGTCGTGGAACAGCAGGCGGTGGGCGACGCGCCACGGTGTGTGCTGGGGATTCGTGAGCGCGTACAGGTCGACCAAGGGCGTGCCGACGGCGGCGGCGATATGTGCAGGTCCCGTGTTGCCCGTGATGAGCAGGCTCGATGAGCGGATCAGCGCACCCAGTTCTCCCAGGTTCAGTTTGCCAATCAGCGAGTGCGTCGGGCCGACCCAGGTCTCGGCCAGCGGGCGCAGCCATTCGACCTCGCCGCGATCGCCGGTGAGGATGATCGGGTAGCCGAACCGCGTACCCAGCATGCCGATCAAGACCAGCCAGTGCCGGATCGGGTATCGGCGCGAAGGGGCACTGGCGCCTGCGTGCAGCACCAGGTAGGGCGCTCTCGCATCGATGCCGGCCTCCTCCAGTTTGGCGGCGACATGCGTACCGGCTTTGGAAGGGATGGCGAAGGAGAGTGCAGTGTCGGATGTCGAGCAGCCGACGTGCGCCACGAGGTCAAGCTGGCGCTGGACTTCATGGCGTGTCGCGCGATCGCGCTCGTGCTCCGGTACCCAGTGGGTGAGCAGCTGGTAAGGATTCTCGCGGCAGGACGCCAGCCGCAACGGGATGCCGGCCAGATGGCACAGCATCGCGGCCGGCAGCGGGCTTTGCGAATACGAAGTAAAGATGACGGCAGCGTCGAAGGCGTGGCTGGCGAGCTGCGCGGCGCAGTCCTGCAGTGCTGCTGTCGTGGCGAGTTCCTCGTGCTTCATCCACGGAGCGCGGTAGCTGATGGTGGCATCGAGCTCCGGGATATGCGGGGCTACGGCAGCGCCGGAGGGGGAGGTGAGCAGCGTCAGGTGGCAACCGGGGATACTCTGGCGCAGGGCGCGGATCGCCGGCGTGCACATCAGCACGTCGCCAAGCGAATCGAGGCGGATGCACAGGATGCGGCGCGCGGACTGCCAGGCTGCGCTCATCGCGCCTCCTCGTGCGAGGCGATCAGCACCGCCGCGGCGTACAGGTCGGGCGCCATGCGCGTGGGGACGCGGCGCGGGCCGAGCCGCCACTCGGTTTCGTTGCCGTTGTCGATCAGGAGCGTGCGGCAGCCGGCGCGGTTGCCGGCTTCGACGTCGTGCAGGATGTCGCCGATCATCCAGGAGTCGCGCAGGTTGATGTCGTGTTCGTGGGCGGCCTTGAGCAGCATGCCGGGAGAAGGCTTGCGGCATGCGCACACCATGGCGTAGTCGCCGATGGTGCCGAGCGGGTGGTGTGGACAGTAATAGAAGCCGTCCAGCGCCAGGTTTTCGCGGAACAGCAGGTCGGCCAGACGGTCGGCGACCGGCCCCATCGCGTCTTCACCGAAGCAGCCGTGCGCGATGCCGGACTGGTTGGTCACGACGAAGAAGCGATAGTCGAGCCGCGCCAGCAGGCGCAGGGCGGCGCCGGCGCCGCTGACCAGGCGGATGCGGCGCGGCTCGACGTTGTAGGGCAGGTCGTCCACCAGGGTGCCGTCCTTGTCCAGGAAGATCGCCTTCATGTCAGGGCCACGAGGTTTCGCGCAGCGGCAGGACGGTCAGTTCGGCCACCACCGTGGTCGGCGGCAGCACCAGCACGGAGTGGATGGCGTCGGCCACGTCGGCCGGATCCTGCAGAGTGTCGGCGTCGAGGTCGGGGAAACGTTCGAGCAGGAAGGGCGTGCGCATTCCGCCCGCGATGACCGCGGTGACGCGGATGTTCTCCGATCGCAGCTCGGCGTGCAGCGCATGCGACAAGCCGAGCAAGCCCCACTTGCTTGCGTGGTAGGCGCTGGCGTTGGGCCAGGCGCGCTTGGCGGCGGTGGAGGCGATGTTGACGATCTGCCCGCCGCCCTGGCGACGCATGGCGGCGGCCGCGTATTTCGACAGCAGGAAAGGTGCGCTCAGGTTGGTCCCGACCACGCGCAGCCAGTCGGCATCCGGCAGTTCGGCGATCGGCAGGGTGACGTCGGTGCCGGCGTTGTTGACCAGGATGTCCAGGCGACCGAGGACGTCGACGGCATGCGCCACCACGCGCTGCGCGGCGCCCGGGTCGGTGATGTCGACGCCGAGGGCATGCGCCTGCACGCCGAGTTCGCGCAACTGGGCCATGCTGTCGGCCAGGCGCGCGGCCTGCAGGTCGACGCCGAAGATGCCGGCGCCCGAGGCGGCCAGGCGCCTGGCGAGCGCCGCGCCGAGGCCGCTAGCCGCGCCGGTGATCAGGACGGTCTTGCCGTGCAGGGAAGGTTGCTGCAGCGTCGGGATGCTCATGGGCTCCTCAGGAAGGTAGGACAACGGGTTGAACCGCGGGCCGGGTGGTGTCCAGCACGTCGGCGTAGATGGCGGCCAGCTGGTTGGCGACGTGGCGCCAGGTGTAGTGCTCGCAGGCGCGGCGGCGCCCGGCTTCGCCCATCGCGCGCGCCAGCTCGGGATGGCGGTGCAGGCGCGCCAGCCGGTCGGCCAGTGCGGCCGGGTCGCGCGAGGGGATCAGGAAGCCGGTCACGCTGTCGTTGACGGTGCTCTTGATGCCGCCCACCTCCGAGCCGACCACCGGCCGGGCGCAGGCCATGGCCTCGACCGGCGTGATGCCGAAGGGTTCGTACCAGGGCGTGCTGGCGAAGACGTTGGCGGCGCTGTAGTAGTCGCGCAGCACGGCGCGCGGCTGCTGGCCGGTGAAACGCACGTGGGCGCCGATGCCGAGGTCGGCTGCGACGCTGCGCAGGCGCGCCAGTTCCAGGTCGTCGCCCGGATGGCTGCCGTTGCTGGGGCCGGTGTTGCCGCCCACCACCATCAGCTGCGCATCGACGCCATACCGGTGACGCAGCATGGCGACGCCCTGGATGACGGTGTCGACGCCCTTGCGCGGCACCATCCGGCCGAGCTGGAGCACCACGAAGCGGCCTTCGTCCAGGCCCAGGCGGGCCCTTGCCTCGTGCATCGGCACCGGCCACAGTTCGTCCGGCGAGAAGCCACAGGGCGCGATCGCGATGCGCGACAGCGGCGCGCCATACAGCCGTTCCATGTCCTGGCGGTCTTGCGGGCACTCGGCGACGATGCGGTCGGCCGCGCGCATCAGCGCGGCTTCGATGCGCATGCGGGCGACGGGGAAGGTGTCGGCGCTGCCCTGGGCCAGCCGGCGCACCCGGCCCAGCGCGTGGAAGGTGATCACGAAGGGCAGCCCGAGCGTGGCTTTCAGGTGCTGCGCCACCATGCCGGACATGAAGAAGTTGGCGTGCACGATGTCGTACGGGGCCGGCTGGCGCCGCGCGAAGCGGGTGACGAAGCGCGAGAACGCGTCGACGTGCGGCAGCATCTGCTCCTTGGGGACGTAGCGCGGCGGCCCGGCCGGCACATGGATGACGCGGACGTTGTCGAGCCAGTGCGCGACCGGCCGCCGCTCGGGAGCGTCGCGGCGCGTGAAGACGTCGACCAGGTGTCCGCTGCGCGCCAGTTCGCGGGCGAGCTGGGCCACGTAGACGTTCTGGCCGCCGCAGTCGATGCTGCCGGGTTCCGCCAGCGGCGATGCGTGGTCGCTGATGAGGGCGATGCGGTGGCGCGTGCCGGCCGCGGGCAGGGACAGGTGGGAAGGCGGAAGGGACGCCGCCTGCATGCTCGCCTGCGTGCCTCCCGGCGCAGCCGCAGCCGCAGCGGCAGAGGCGAGCGCCGCCGCCTTGGCTGCCGCGACGGCGGCCTGGACTTCATTCAATTTCATATTTTCTCCTGCCGGGTCGCGCCCAGGCCGGTGACGTGGCGCAGCGCGGCATCCCAGTCGCTGCTGAAGCGGCCGATCGAAAAGCGGTCGCGTGCGGTGCGGTGTGCCCCTTCGCCGAGGTGACGGGCGAGGGCCGGATCGCCGAGCAGCACCTGCATGTGCTCGACCAGCGTGGGCAGGTCGGTGGCGGCGTAGCCCGATACGCCGTTCTCGATGACGGTGGCGATTTCGGTGGTGGCGAAGGCCACCACCGGCAGCCCGGCCATCATCGCTTCGATCACGGCCAGGCCAAGGCTCGAGTAGCGGATGGGGCTGAACAGGAAGCGGTAGCGCGCCATGAAGGCAGGCAGCCGGGCATGCTCGATTTCGTCCAGTCCGCCGAGTTCCTGCGCGGCCATGCCGACCAGGTCGAGCGGCACGGTCTGGCGCGCCTGCAGGAACAGGTCGGGGCCCATGCGGCGGCCGCGGCGCGCCAGGTGGTTGGTGACCACCAGGCCGCGCGCCAGTTCGCCGCCGTAGTACACCTCCGGTGGCACGGTGACGCCATGCTCGATGACGCGGACCGGCGAGCGGCCGCTGTCCCACATCAGGGCGTTGAACGGCGTGACGTGCACCAGCAGCACGTCGGGATCGTCGACCGGGTGGCGCGTGTTGGCCGGGTGCGCCATGGGCGGATCGTGCTCGAGGTAGATGCGCGGCAGCGCGCGCTGCGCCGGCGTGAGCAGTTCGTACTGGTCTTTCTCCCACTGGTAGTCGTCCTGGAACAGGATGCAGTCGAACTCGTGGTGACGGGCCAGCTCGGCCGGCAGGTCGATGAGGTTGTCGCGCCAGGGCATGCTGCCGCAGCGTCCGCCGTAGCCGGGCGGGCAGCCGGGCTTGGACAGCACGTAGAAGTCGTGCGGTGCATTCGACAGGTAGTGGAGGTAGCTGCCGTGGGTGTGCCAGGTGAGGACCTTCAGTCTGCGCATGGCGGCCTCACGCGAAACGCACGCGGTAGCGCACCGCGCCGGCCAGGCGCCAGAACACGGCCAGCGGCGGCAACAGCGCCGAGGTGAGGATCATCTCGGCCACGTGCGCCGGCGTGTGCGCGGCGCCGCGCAGGCGGTGGGCGCACAGGCGCCCGGTAAGCAGGATCCAGACGGCGAAGGCAAGGCCGGCCAGCACCGGCAGTCCGGCCAGCAGACCGGCCAGCGCCAGCAGCAGCACGCCGACGATGACGTAGTGGTCCCAGCGCGGCCGCGCCTCGACCTTCTGCCGGTACAGGGCGGGATGCTTCTTGTAGAGCAGGGCGTCGAACACCGCATGGCGGATCTGCAGCAGGCTGGCGCCCCAGGGCACCGGCCGCACCGGGTGCACCACCAGTGCGCGCGGCGCCCGCACGATCGGGACGCCGTGTTCGAGCAGGCGGAAGTACATGTCGGCGTCGCTGCCGCGCGGCACGCTGAAACGTTCGTCGAAGCCTTCCAGGCTGACCAGCACCGGCTTGCGGAAGAAGCAGCTGGCGCTGGTGAAGTCGGCCGCCTCGTGCCCGTGGGCGCTGCGCTGGTATTCGGTGGGGCGGGCCGGCACTGGAGTCTGGATGCGTCCGCAGACGACCTCGGCCTCGTCGCCGAAGGCGGCCATGCCCTCGACCAGCCAGTCGGGTTCGGGCACGGCGTCGTCGGTGGTGAAGGCGACGATGGGAGCGCGCGCGGCGCGCCAGCCGCGGTTGCGGGAGGAGGCGGGGCCGACCGGGCCGGGGTTGGCGACGTAGGACAGGCGCGGGCCGCGTTCCAGGGTGCGGGTGCGCCAGCCGGCCACCAGGTGCAGGGTGTTGTGGTTGGGTTCGTCGTCGACGACGATGATTTCGTAGCGATGCGCATCGAACTGCTGGCGCATCAGGGCGTCCAGGCAGCGATCGAGCAGGTCCATGCGACCGCAGGCGGGCACCACCACCGAAACCGCGATCGTTGTGTCATCCGTCGTAGGCATGTCTCGTCTCCGCGTTGGCTCCAGTCACGATTGCCGCCACCGCGACGTGCGGACGACGGGGCGTGTTGAGTGCGGTTGGAGTCGGGCGGGAACGGAGGGGTTCCGTCAGAGGAGGGGAGCTTGGAGGTGGATCAATGTTCGGCTCGGATGGCGAGCCTGTCGAAGCGGGTGGTGTGGTGGGCGGAAGAAAGTCGACCGCCCACCGAACACGGGTTTACTTGCGCGAGAAGCCGGTATCGTCGTCCATCATGCGGTCGCCGGCCAGACGGTTGGCGCCGGCCGGGCTCTTCGGCAGGCCGCCGGCCACGTCGTTCGACTGGTGTACCGGGTCCTTATCGGCCTGCACGCTCTGGCCCGGCTTCCAGCCCTGGTTCTCGCTGCGCGGACCGCTGTTGCCGGGGCTGCGCGGCAGGCCGCCGCTCACGTCGTTCGAGTCGTGCAGCTCCGCTTTTCCTTCGCTGCCGCTGGGACCGGTCTGCGAGCCGGTGCGGTCGGTGCTGTCCTGCTGGTTCTGGTCCTTTTGCTCGTTCATGGCTCCCTCCTTTGCTGGTTCGTCGGGTGCGGGCCGACCGCCATGCCGGTGCCTTCGCGCTGGGCCTGCTCGCTCTGCTTGTTGCCGTACCCGACCTGGGCGCTCGTACCCTGCGACTGGTAGGTTCCCGGCGGCACGTTATGGTGGCGCCCCAGCGATCCTCCCTGCAGCTCGGGCTGGGCGGCGTCCTGCGGATTCATGGCATGCGCGGCCTGGCTGTTGCCCTGCTGGTTTGCCGGGTGGGCGCGCAGGTCGGTGCCGGAGTCCTTGTCGCGGTGGCCGACCGGCTGCTCCAGCAGGCCCCAGGCGCCTGAACGCTGTTCCATCTGGCGCTGGTGGCTGTCGGTGATGCCCTGCTGCGGTCCGGAACCGCCGGTTTGCTGGCTTTGCAGCGAGCCGCCCGGCAGGTCGTCCGGCACCGCGCCCGGCAGGGTGGTCTCGTAGTCGGCGCGGCTGCCGTCTTCGGCGGCCACTTCCTGCTGGCCCATGCGCGATGGATCCTGCGTTTGACTCATCTCGTTTTCGCCGCGGATCGCCTGCTGCTGGTTCGGTCCCTGCGGGTAAGTGTGGTCCAGCGGGCCGCTCTTCGTATTGCCCTTGGAACCCGGCGTCCACTTCTCGTTGGCGCCGTTGTTGGTTTGGTTGTTGAATTCGCTGCGTTGGTTCGCGTCCATATTCGAACTCCTTTCGCTGTCGGTGCGGCGGCACATGCCCCGCCTGATACTGCCATGATGCGCGTGCTCTCTTGAATACAGTATAGGAAGACGTAGGGGTGCCGTGTAGGACACTTACTGAAGGGTTTGTTGACGACTGGAAGTACATTTTCGCTAGTGCATTTTCTGTCGCGTGTAGTCCTACAAAGTCATCTGAAAACGTCCTATACCGGCATTCAGCAGTGCTACCTAAGATGATTTCGCCGGTCACTCATCGGGCTTCGGGTGTAACGGAGCAAGCCTGCCGCAGGACGCGGCGGTCCATAAAGCGTACAAGGGAGAACATCATCATGGCCTCAGGTAATCAAGGTAACAAGCAAGGCAGCAACCAGGGCGGCAACAGTCAGAGCAGCGGCACCCGCAATCGCGGTTTCGCTTCGATGGATCCCGCACGCCAGCGTGAAATCGCCAGCCAGGGCGGCAAGGCCGCCCACGCCAAGGGTACGGCCCACGAGTTCACCTCGGAGGAAGCCCGCCGTGCCGGTAGCATGAGCCACGGTAACCGCCAGTCGGCCAGCGCCGGCTCGGGTGGCCCGTCGCGCGCCGCCTCCAGCAAGGGCGGCCGCAATTCGCAGGGTGGCCGCGGCTCGAAGGAGTAAGACCCACGCCGGGCTCCCTGATGCGGGAGCCGAAGCAGACAACAGAGGGGAGCGCAAGCTCCCCGTTTTGCTTTTTGCGCCTCGGATACCACACAACACGGCCATGGGATGCGGTAGAATCGCTGCGCCTTTTTCAACCTTTCCCTAGGAATATCGTCGTGAAACCTGCGGTTATTCGTGAAGTCAAGAGCATGTCGATGTCGTGCGATCGCGTCGGCAACCTGTTGCTGGTCAAGTTCACCAACAGAGGTGCGCGCGACCTGTGCATCTACGTGCCGGCCTTTATCGTGTTCTGGCTGCTGCGCCACCTGCCGGCCAGCCAGGATCCGAACCTCGCGCCGCCGCCGCCCGCCTCGCCAATCACGCAGCAGGACTGGGACAATCCCTACACCCCGCGTGCGCAATACGTGCAGTGCAAGGAACTGCGTGGCGCGATCCGCATGACCTTCGTCCTCGACAGCAAGGAAGACCTGACCGTGGTCCTGGACCGCAGCAACGTCGAACTGATGCGCCAGATCATGATCATGTACACCAAGGACCTGATCGATCTGGACGCGCAGTAAGCGAAGCAGACCGGCGCAGCGCCGGGCAGGGCGGGTCCGCTCAGCATGGAGCCGCGCCGGTCCGGTAATATGCGTTTCTTTGAACGGACAATGAAGGATTCGCCATGCCCATCAAAATCAGCCAGACCTTCGATTCCGGCGCCATCGAGGTCGTCCGCGCCGACGGCCCCAAGGCGATCGACCTGAACCTGCGCAAGGATTCGCACGCCGACATCCACCAGTGGTTCCACTTCCGCCTGCAGGGCGCGCGCGGCCAGGCCTGCACCATCCGCTTCCTGAACGCCGGGCAGGCCACCTACCCGAAGGGCTTCGAGGACTACCAGGTCGCTGCCAGTTATGACACCGAGAACTGGTTCCGCGTGCCGACCAGCTTCGACGGCCAGGTCATGACGATCAATCACACGCCCGAACTCGACAGCATCTACTACGCCTATTTCGAGCCCTACACCTGGGAGCGCCACCTGCGCCTGCTGGGCGAAGTGGCCGAGAACCCGATCGCGCGCGTGCACGACATCGGCACCACCATCGATGGCCGCGACATGAACCTGGTCGTGATCGGCAATCCGCAGGCGGAAAAGAAGATCTGGGTGATCGCCCGCCAGCACCCGGGCGAAACGATGGCCGAATGGTTCGTCGAAGGCATGATGGATGCGCTGCTCGATAACGCCAACCCGGTGGCGCGCAAGCTGCTCGAACGCGCCGTGTTCTACATCGTGCCGAACATGAACCCGGACGGCTCGGTGCGCGGCAACCTGCGCACCAATGCGGCCGGCGCCAACCTGAATCGCGAGTGGATGACCCCGTCGCTCGAGCGCAGCCCGGAAGTGCTGTGCGTGAAGGAAAAGATCCACGAGACCGGGGTCGACATGTTCTTCGACATCCATGGTGACGAGGCGCTGCCGTACAACTTCGTCGCCGGCAACGAGATGCTGGCCGACTTCGGTCCCGAGCGCCAGGCGCGCCAGGAAGCCTTCGTGCTGCGCTACATGGCGGCCAGCCCGGACTTCCAGAACGTCTACGGCTATGCGGCCAGCAAGTACAACGAAGAACTCCTGACGCTGGCCTCGAAGTACATCGGCCACACCTTCAAGTGCCTGTCCCTGACGCTGGAAATGCCGTTCAAGGACAACGCCAACCTGCCCGACCCGCACACCGGCTGGAACGGTGCGCGCAGCGCGGCGCTCGGCGCGGCGATCCTGCAGCCGATCCTGCAGACGCTGGACTGAGGCGTGGGCGTCGAGATCGAGCGCAAGTTCCTGCTTTCCGGCGACGGCTGGCGCAGCCTGGGCGAGCCCGTCCTGCTGCGCCAGGGCTACCTGAATTCCGACCCGTTGCGCACCGTGCGCGTGCGCATCGAGGGGGACAAAGGCGTCCTTACCATCAAGAGCAAGAACACGGGCGCCACCCGCGACGAGTGGGAGTATCCGGTTCCCCTGGAAGACGCGCAGGAATTGCTGGACCGCTTGTGCGAACGCCCGCTGGTCGAGAAATACCGGCGCCGCATCGAGCACGGCGGTTTCACCTGGGAAGTCGACGAGTTCCTGGGCGAGAACGCTGGCCTGGTGGTGGCCGAGATCGAGCTGCCCCTTGAGGACACCGTGTTCGACAAGCCAGACTGGATCGGCCAGGAAGTCACCGGCGACAAGCGCTACTACAACTCCAGCCTGATCCGTTTCCCATTTACTCAATGGACCAATTCATGAATCATGTTTCCCGCCGCAGCGTGCTGGCCCTGGCGCTGGCCGCACTGCTGCCAGCGGCCGCCATTGCCGCGCCGCCCGCCGCCTATTTCCCGCCCCAAGGAGACTGGGCCCGCAAATCTCCCGCCGAACTCGGCATGGACCCGGCCGCGCTGGCCGCCGCTATCCAGTTCGCGCAGTCGCACGAGACCGCGCGCGCCGTCGACTTCTCGGACCAGGAAGCCACTTTCGGCAGCCGCCTCGGCTCGATGCCGACCCGCCGCGCCCGCACCAACGGGCTGGTGATCTACAAGGGCTACGTGGTGGCAGAGTTTGGCGACACCCAGTTTGTCGACCCGACCTATTCGGTGGCCAAGAGCATGCTGGCGACGGTGGCCGGCGTGGCCGTGCGCGACGGCCGCATCGCCGTCGACGAGCCGGTGGCCAAGCGCGTGAATGACGGCGGCTATGCCTCGCCCCAGAACGCCCGCATCACCTGGCAGCACCATCTGCAGCAGGAATCGGAATGGGAAGGCAGCCTGTGGGGCAAGAATGCCGACTTCATCGGCAAGGAAGCCTTCGGCGCGGGCGAACGCAAGCCGCGCGCACAACAAGCCCCGGGCGGCTTCTACGAATACAACGACGTGCGCATCAACCGCTTCGCGCTGTCGCTGCTGCGCGTGTTCGACCAGGCCGTGCCGGACGTGTTCCAGCAGCAGGTGATGGATCCGATCGGCGCCTCGAATACCTGGAAGTGGGTCCCGTACCACAACAGCTATGTGGACCTGAACGGCAAGCAGGTGCCCTCGGTCAGCGGCGGCACGCGCTGGGGTGGCGGCATGTGGATCAATTCCTGGGACATGGCGCGCTTCGGCTACCTGTGGCTGCGGGGCGGGGCCTGGAACGGCAAGCAGGTGCTGCCGCCGAACTACGTCAAGGCGGCCTTGACGCCGAGTGCACATGGTCCGGATTACGGCTATCTCTGGTGGCTCAATACCAAGGGCAAAAACCTGCCGGGCTTGCCTGCGAACGCCTACGCCGCACTGGGCGCGGGAAGCAACACCATCCTCGTCTCGCCTGATCACGATCTCGTGATCGTCTGGCGCTGGCACGCCGGCAACGCCGCCGACTTCGCCACCAGGGTCATCGCGGCCATCCGCCGCTGACGTCCTTCTCCGGCGGCGAGCAGCCGCCGGAGCTTCCGACATTTCCATCAAACTCGAAGCGACGGCTTGCGCCGTCTGTTGACGCACGTCCGTACCTCGGCTCTCTCATCGGTAAAAATGTAAACGCAAATGAGAATGATTCCTGTTTACATGTGGAGATCTTTTCTTTACAATAATTTTCATCGATGAGCCTTTATTAACTTTGACTGCCAAGGAATAGCTTCGTATGAAAACAATAACAAGCCGCAAACACCCGCAAGCACACGCGATGGGCGTCGCCCTGGCGACCGTCCTGCTGCCGCTGGCGGCGCACGCAAACGACGTGGACAATGCGGCAGCCCCTGACATCACGCCATCCTCGAAAGTCGAGATCGTGGGCAAGGCCGAGAACGCATTCAAGGCCGAGCACGCCTCGTCGCCGAAGTACACCGAGAAGCTGCTCGATACCGCGCAGACGGTGCAGGTCATCAAGAAGGAACTCTTCGAGCAGCAGGGCGCCGTGACCCTGACCGAAGCCCTGCGCAATACCCCGGGCGTGGGCGCCTTCTTCCTGGGCGAGAACGGCAACACCAACACCGGCGACGCGATCTTCATGCGCGGCTTCGACACCTCGGGCAGCATTTTTGTCGACGGCGCGCGCGACATCGGCTCGATCTCGCGCGACACCTTCAACCTGGAACAGATCGACGTCCTGAAGGGACCTGCCGGCACCGACACCGGCCGCGGTTCGCCGACCGGCTCGATCAACCTGGTCAGCAAGAAAGCCAACCTGAACCGCGCCAGCTCGGGCTCGGTCCTGGGCGGCACCGATTCGCAGAAGCGCGCCACCGTCGACGTCAACACCGTCCTGAACGCCGAGCGCGGCATCGCCCTGCGCCTGAACGCGATGGCGCAGGATTCCGGCGTCCCGGGGCGCGACGTGGTCAAGCACAAGCGCTGGGCAGTGGCCCCGAGCCTCGGTTTCGGCCTGAACGGCCCGACCCGCGTCTACCTCGATTACCTGCACGTGGACCAGGACAATGTGCCAGACGGCGGCGTCCCGACCGTCGGCCTGCCTGGCTACACCAGCCCCGATCCGGCCCGTCCTTTCATCGGCAATGCGGCCCCGGTCGATCCCGAAAACTTCTACGGCGCTAATACCGACTTCGACAAGGTGAAAGCCGACATGGCGACCATCCGTGTCGAGCACGAATTCTCGCCCAACATGCGCCTGTCGAACGTCAGCCGCTACGGCCGCACCAAGCAGGATTACCTCCTGAGCGCCTGGCTGGCCAGCAGCGCGAACTTCGGCACGCCGGTGATCGCCGATCCGTCCACCTGGACCGTGGCGCGCAGCACCCGTACCGTCAAGGATGCCGAAAACAAGATCCTGACCAACCAGACCGTGTTGACCACCGACTTCGACACCGGCAGTCTGAACCACACCCTGGTTACCGGCATCGAGTTCGTCAACGAGACCCAGATCACCTACGGCCGCACCGGCCTCGGCACGCTCCCGGCCGCCAACCTGTACCGTCCGAACCCGGCCGATCCGGTGAGCGGCCTGACCCTGGCCCGCACCGGCGCCTACACCGAAGGCGACGTCGACACCCAGAGCCTGTTCGCCTTCGACACCATCAAGCTGGGCGAGAAGTGGATCTTCAACGGCGGCGTGCGCGTGGACCGCTTCCGCGGCGCCTACAATGCGGTGGCGCTGACCAACAACATGCTGGTGCCGACCCGCCTGAACGTGCGTGAAACCCTGGTCAACGGCAAGGCTTCGCTCCTGTACAAGCCGAGCGCCAACAGCAGCGTGTACGGCATGGTCGCCAGCTCGAAGCAGCCGCCGGGCGCCAACTTCACGACCTCGACCAGCGCCAGCAGCGCCCAGAACCCGATCTTCGATCCGCAGGAAACCACGACCTATGAATTCGGCGGCAAGCTCGACCTGCTGCGCCAGAAGCTGGCCCTGTCGGCGGCCCTGTTCCGCACCGACGTCAAGAACGAAGTCGAGCAGGACCCGGTCGACCTGAAGTGGTACCAGACCGGCAAGAAGCGCGTGCAGGGTGTGGAGCTGGGCATGACCGGCGCACTGGCCAGCAACTGGCTGGTGAGCGCGGGCTACCTGTACATGGACACCAGCGTCGAAGCGGGCCGGGCGATCACCGCCAGCGGCGAGAACAGCCTGACCTACACGCCGAAATCCTCATTCACGCTGTGGACCTCGTACGACCTCACGCCTGATTTCAAAATTGGCGGCGGCGCCCGCTTCAGCGACGAACTCAAGCGCGGCACCGATGGCGCGATCGGCACGCCCAAGTACACCGAGTCGTACTGGGTGTTCGATGCGATGGCCCAGTACCGCGTGAGCCCGAACCTCGACCTGCGCCTGAACGTGTACAACATCGCGGACGAGCGCTACGTGGCCAGCATTAACAAGAGCGGCTACCGCTACACGCCCGGGGCGCCGCGTGCGGCCAGCCTGACGGCGAACTTCAAGTTCTGACCTTCGAAAATCACTGCTTGCGCTGCTGCGCAAACCACTCGAACAAGCCGGCCTCGCCGTAGGCATGTACCCACGCCTCGATGTGGCCGGCTTCCGGCAGCACCGTGTACTTCACGTTGCCGCCCTGCGCCTTGAGCGCTTCCACCATGCGTGCCGATTCCTGTTCCGGCACCGCGTCATCCTTCAGGCCGTGGAAAGCCCACACCGGAATGTCCTTGAGGCTGCGCGTCAGGCGCGGAATGCCGCCGCCGCAGATCGGCGCCACTGCCGCGAAGTACTCCGGATAGCGTGAGGCGAAATCCCAGGCGCCATAGCCGCCCATGCTGATGCCCGTGAGGTAGACGCGCTTGGGGTCGACGTTGTAACGCTTGAGCACATCGTCGAGCATGGATTTGAGCAGGAAGGCGTCCCACCACTGGCCGTCGGGAATCTGGGGCGAGACCACCATGAAGGGAAAGTCCGGATCCTTCTCGACGATCGCCGGCGGGCCCCAGGCCTTTACCTTGTTCAGGTCGGTGCCGCGCTCGCCGGAGCCGTGAAGGAAGACGATCAGCGGCACCTTGTCGCCCTTGTTCGAATAGGACTTCGGCAGGAAGGTGAGGTAGTTGATCTTGCCCTTGATGCTGGTGCTGTGGGCTTGCTGCGGAGATTTCGTGGGGGCCGGGGCGGCGAAGGCGAGGCTGGCGGTGCAGAAGGCGAGGGTGGCGGCGGTGAGACGGAGCATCTCGGGTTCTCCATGCGGCAATTGATGAGTGTCATCGACTGTAGCACGGCTTTGTTGGGTGGGCGGTTTTTCCGCCCACCCAGCGATCAGTGGAAGTGTTCCGTCCCGGCCGGCGTATCTTCCGGCATCTCCGCATGCACCAGTTCGCCCGTCGGATCGGCAAACAACGGCGACCCGCAATCGTCGCAGTACTCGGCCACGTAGCGCTCGCTGATGCGCTTGATGTGCGCGACGCCCGCTTCGTTCAGGTGCGCGACGATCTCGTTGAGCGGCGTCAGCGGGGCAGGGCTGGCGGCGAACGGGCCCTCCATCGGCGTGCCATTCTCGTCTTCCTGGCCATACAGCGGCCACACGATGCCGTACATGACGTCGCTGTCCTGGCGCATGGTGAACGAGACGCGATATTCGTCGATCTGGATGTCGGCCGATTCTTCGCCGAAGCCGGCGATCACGGCGCGCAGGTCGGATGCTTCCACGCCCAGGGTATGGGTCAGGTAGTGCACGGCGGCGCGGATCGAGATCGGGCGGATCAGCTTGTCGGCTTCGCGGCAGGCCACGTAATAGGCTTCCGGCAGCAGCAGCTCGACGCCGCAGCCCGGCAACAGGCGCGCGATGTTGGCGCTGCCCTGGGCGCGCCACTGTTCGAGCGCGCGGTTGCGCTCTTCGGCGAAGCCGATGTGGTGCTGGGGCTCCTGCCAGCGGAACATCGGCGCCCCTTGCGGCGCGACGATCGCCACCAGCAGGTAGCGGGTGTCGGCCAGGAAGGGCGCGGTCTCGTCCACGCGCGCGGCCGGCTTGAGCGTGCCGCCCTTGTGCGCGGCGGCGGCCAGCTTGTGGGTCAGGGCATAGGTCTCGGTATGGGCGCGCGGCAGCTGGTCGATCGAGTACAGCGTCGGCGCCATCGCGATGCGGGTGCCTTCGGCCAGCAGGTGGGCGGAAAAGTGCGCCTGCAGGGTGGTCAGAATCTCCGAAGGGATATTGCCCGAGGCGATGTTGAAGCGGGTCCAGGCGAGCACCGGCGCCGCCACCAGCAGGGCCTGCCAGGTGACGTCGCTGCCGTCCTGCTGCTCGACCATGGTGGCCGATTCGCTCACCGCTTCGACCGCATCCATCAAGACGTCGTAGGAGGCGAGATCGTCCTTGAACAGGGCGTTCAGCGCGGCGTCGATGCTGTCCTGGTGGTTGGTCTTGAGCAGCTTCTGCAGTTGCGTGTCCAGTTGGTGCTCCCAGGTCCGTTCCTCGACGCGGCTGGCGGCCTGCATGATGGCTTGCGCAATGCTGACGAGACGCTGGCTTTCGACGGAGAGTTTAGGGGTTGAATCTTTGGAAGGACGACGCATGGCGCTAGGGGTCTCTCTTTTCAATAATGGTCAAGGTCATGATAAACCCATATCCCGGGTATTGTAGTTGATTCGCCCACATGCCACGAACACATGACCCGTTGAGGGATGGAAAGCCTGCGCTTGCAAAAAACCTAAATAGAAACCATAATGCGAATCGTTCTCATTAAAATTTCGGAATTCGGCAGCCTTGTCGGGTTTCTCTAGCTAAGAAGAAAATGACCACGATTACCTCGCAGGCCAGCCGCAGCTTCATCAAAAGCAAGAAACACTCCCGTCCGTCCGCCCCCGCCCTGGCAGCTCCGGCATTGGCCGTGCTGGCTTCGCTGGCGATGCCGCTGGCCTACGCCGCCGGCGTCGAGGAAGCGCCGGAACTGGTCGAAGGCGCCACGCTCCCGCAGGTGCGCATCAACGCCGGCGCCGACCGCTCGGTGCAGGGCCCGGTCCGTGCGAGTTCCGATAAGTTCACCGCGCCGCTGCTCGACACCCCGAAATCGGTCACCGTCGTGACTTCCGAAACGATTTCGCAGACCGGCGCCGTGTCGCTGACCGACGCCCTGCGCACCGTCCCCGGCATCACCATCGGCGCAGCCGAAGGCGGCAACCCGGTGGGCGACAACCTGTTCATCCGCGGCTACAACGCCCAGACCGACACCTACATCGACGGCGTGCGCGACTCCGGTTCGCAGTCGCGCGAGATCTTCGCCATCGAGCAGATCGAAGTGGTCAAGGGCCCGAACTCGGCGCTGGGCGGCCGTTCCTCGGCCGGCGGCGGCATCAACATCGTCACCAAGACTGCGAAAGAGACCGACTTCAACAACGCCACCATCGGCATCGGCACCGACAAGTACCGCCGCGTGACGGGCGATATCAACCGTGTGATCGGCAACAATGCCGCCTTCCGCCTGAACGTGATGGCACACGAGAACGATATCGCCGGCCGCGACGTCGTCGGTGGCGACCGCTGGGGCGTCGCCCCGAGCGTCACCTTCGGCCTCACCGGTCCGACCAAGGCGGTGCTGAGCTACTACCACATGCAAAGCAGCGAGATCCCGGATACCGGCATCCCGTTCAACAACCCGATCACCACCGGCGCCAACATGGCGAACAACGGCGGCGGCACCCCGTTCACCGTGGACCGCGAAGCCTTCTACGGCCTGGCCAACCGCGACTTCCGCGACACCAAGACCGACGTCGCCACCGTCGACCTGCGCCACGAACTGAGCGCCAACCTGGCCATTCGCAACGTCACCCGCTGGGGCAAGAGCGGCCAGGACTACGTCTGGACCCAGCCGGACGACTCGAAGGGCAACACCGTCCTGTACGGCACCGTCTGGCGCCGCGCCAACACCCGCATCGTCGACACCGAGACCCTCGCCAACTCGACCAGCCTTACCGGCAACTTCACGACCGCCGGCATCAAGCACAGCTTCAATGCGGGCGTCGAATTCTCGCGCGAGCAGACCGACCGCGGCACCTATGTGTTCACCCCGGGCACCAACAACCCGCTGACCGGCACCTTCACCTGCCCGACCGCAGGCAGCACGACCCTGTACAACTGCACCACGCTGGCCAACCCGAATCCCTACGATCCGTGGGTGTACACCCGCACGCAGTCGCCGACGCTCACCAGCGTCAAGACCCGCACCCGCGCCGTGTACGGCTTCGACACCATTGAATTCACCCCGCAGTGGCTGCTGAACATCGGCGCGCGCTGGGATGACTTCCAGAGCAAGCTGGACACCCCGGCCGTCGGCACCACCGCCGCCACCCGCGCCGAAGTCAATTCGAACTTCGACACCTACCAGGCCGGCCTGGTGTACAAGCCGAAGGCCAACGGCAGCATCTACGTCTCGTGGGCGACGTCCGCCACCCCGCCGGGCAATGACGGCGGCGACGGCCTGGACGCGCTAACCGTGCAAATCCAGAACCTGCAGCCGCAGAAGAGCCGCAGCATCGAGCTGGGCACCAAGTGGGAAGTGCTGCCGGGCGGCCGCCTGTCGCTCAGCGCTGCCGTGTTCAAGAGCGACATGGACAACGCCCGCGTCACCGCGCCGGACGGCACCACCCGGAACGTAGGCCGCAAGGAACTCGAAGGCGTCGAGTTCGGCCTGTCGGGCCGCATCACCCGCGCGTGGACCGTGTTCGGCGGCTACACCTACCTGCACGGCGTTATCGCCGATAACGGCTTCGTGAATAGCGGCACGACTGCTGTGCCACGCTGGACCCCGTCGCCGTTCAACGGCAACGCCTTCCCGACCACGCCGAAGCACAGCGCTTCGCTGTGGACGACCTACGCGCTCACCAAGGACCTGACGGTCGGCGGCGGCGCCAACTTCGTGGATCGCCAGTTCGCCAACGTCAATAACAACAAGTATTCGCCGGCCTACACCCGGTTCGACGCGATGGCGACCTATACGCTGAACCCGAACGTATCGTTCCAGCTGAACATCCAGAACCTGACGGACAAGTTCTACTTCGACCGCGTCTCCTCGCCGCACTACGCGGGCGTGGGCGCGGGCCGCTCGGCCAGCTTGATGGCCAACCTCAAGTTCTGATACCCGGGTACCACCCCCGCCGGGCAACCGGATTCGCCCTCCTGGTTACAATCAGGGGGGCTTTTTTCTTGTGAAGGACAGTCGACATGATGCTGCATATCCCCGGCGTGCTGACCCGCGAACAGGTGGCGGCCATCCGCGCGCGCATGGATGCCGCGCCGGAATGGGTGGATGGACGCGAGAGCGTCGGCCCGCAGGGCGCCCAGGTCAAGCGCAACCGCCAGCTGAAGGAAGGCTCGCCCCTTAGCGTGGAGCTGGGTCAGGTGGTGAGCGCCGCGCTGATGAACAATCCGCTGTTCTTCTCGAGCGTGCTGCCGCTGCGGATCCTGGCGCCATACTTCAACGCTTACGGCGGGGGAGAGCACTATGGGCTGCACGTGGACGGCGCCGTGCGCGCCCAGCGTGGCGGGCTGCCACCGGTGCGCGCCGACGTGTCGACCACCGTGTTCCTGTCCGACCCCGACGACTACGATGGCGGCGAGCTGGTGGTGGTGGACGCCTACGGCACCCACGAGGTCAAGCTGCCGGCGGGCGACGCCATTGTCTACCCCTCTGGCAGCGTCCACCAGGTGCTGCCCGTGACGCGCGGCGAGCGGGTCGCATCATTCCTGTGGACCCAGAGCATGGTGCGCGACGACGCGAAGCGCGCCATGCTGTTCGAGCTGGACACGAACATCCAGAAGCTGCGCGCGGCGCATGGGGAAAGCGAGGCCACCGTGGGCATCACGGGGCATTACCACAACCTGCTGCGCATGTGGGCCGAGCTGTGATCACGCTGGTCGCACCAGGCCACGGTCACATCGACGCGCTGCTCGCCTTCGAGCTGGAGAGCCGCGCCTTTTTTGAGGCGACCATCAATGCGCGTCCGGCCTCGTACTACACGCGCGAGGCGGTCAGCCTGGCGGTGGCGCAGGCGATGGCCGATACCTTTGCCGATACCGGCTACCAGTACCTGGCGCTCGACGAAGCGGGGCAGATCGTCGGACGGGTCAACCTGAGCGCGGTGAAGCGCGCGCATTTCCACAGCGCGGTGCTGGGCTACCGCATCGGGCAGGCTTCCTGCGGCAAGGGCTATGCCAGCGAAGCGGTGCGCCAGCTCCTGGAGATCGCCTTCGACAAGCTGCGCCTGAAACGCATCGAGGCCGACTGCCGCATCGACAACCTGGCATCGAAGCGCGTCCTAGAGCGCAGCGGCTTCGTTCAATTCGGCCATTCGCGCCGCAGTTTCGAGCATGGCGGCGTGTGGTACGACCGGCTGCACTTCGAGTGCCACGCACCTATGGCTGCTGCATAGGGTCAGGCTTTCCGCCTGCCGCATTCGAAGTGATGTTCAGCCCGACAATCAGGAACTGCGTTTCGACATCGGCCTTGGGGCAATGCTGCACCCCACGCGGCACGACGAAGATATCGCCTACGCCAAGCTCCACATTGCGATCCTGAAACTGGATCGTCAGCTGGCCCTGGTAAATCACGAAGAGCTCGTCCTGGTCGTCGTGCTGGTGCCAGCGCGTGGAGCCGATGCCCTTGGCGACCTTGAACAACTGTCCGTTCGCATGCGCGACGGTTTGCTGGGACCAGAATTCGCTCAGACCGGCGAGCGTGGCGGGAATATTCACTTTGTCGTGCATGGCGTTTCCTCGAAAGTAGGCTCCTGAATGTACCAAGCCTGTCTGGCCCGGACCAATCAATTACTTCGAGCGATGCTCAGGAAACCTGAGGCGTTCGGCGTTCGTTCTCCAAGGCAAGCGAGCCAGGCGGCCCGAGATAGAAGCGTATGATTGTTCCATGGCTTGACGGCTCCCTGCCGATTGATTGCTTAAGGAGAACGACCATGCGCGTTTTACTATTGACGGTAGCAAGCGCACTTTGCTTGCTCGGGTGTGCCACACCAGAGGAAAGGGCGATGAAGCAGCAAGCCGAGATGGAGAGCATGATGGCCGAATACGGGCCTGCATGCAGCCAGCTTGGCTATGCGATGAACTCGGATCCATGGCGCGATTGTGTGCTGCAACAAGCCCAGCGGGGCGGCCGCAGCGGTGTATCGACCTCCATTTTCGGCGGCATCGGCAGCGGCGGGCGCGGTTCCGGAATCGGTATCGGCATCGGGATAGGGCGCTAGCGGCCCGATCGCCAGCGGGCAGCAAAAAAAAGGCCGGACGCTTCGCAGCTTCCGGCCTTTTTGTGCTCAGGGCAGTGCTGAATCCGTCAGAGCACTTTTCGCCCGCTGAACAGGCGGATGAGGATGACCACGACGGCGACCACGAGCAGAACGTGGATCAAGCCACCGGCGACAAAGGAAGTGGCCATGCCGAGCAGCCACAGGACGAGAAGAATGATAGCAATGGTATAGAGCATGGTGACCTCCGCTTGGGTAGAGGGAGCAGTCCCGTGCCGGCGTCTGCGTTCCCGATAAGCCATCATCCGCCACGTTGCCCAACTCTTCCGTACGGAGCCGAACACAGCAAGAAACCGCAGAGAACGTTGCCGCGTCCTGACTTGTCGGCTGGCGCTGCACGACTCGACCTCGCTTGTGGTCTTTCACCGGGAGGCGATTGCTGTAAAGAAGCGAACGGCGGTGTTCTGTTGGGTAGGGTAAAAAGGCGCTACGCAAACCGGCTACCTGGCAAGGCGCGGGCGCCGAAGGCGACAACACCAATCGAGAATAGATAAGGAGAACAATGTCATGGCAAATTCGGATCATCAGAACGACGGCGCACCGCCGCGGAACATCCATGTCGGCCCGAAGAAAACGAACTGGCTGCCCTGGATACTGCTGGCGCTCGCGCTGCTTGCCCTGCTGTTCGGGCTCAGGAGCTGCAAGGGCAGAGACGAGGCGGCCACTACGGCGCCGGTGGTAGCGACCGAGCCCGTCGACCCAGCGCCGGCCGCGACGCCGGTCACGCCGCCGCCAGCCATCGCGGCCGACGCCGCGGCAGTGGGGGTCTTGCCCGGCGCATCGACGGTCGGCACCTATCTTGCCGGAACCGAAGCGTTGCCGCGCACCTTTGTGTTCGAAAAGCTCAATTTTGATACTGCGAAGAGCGACATCCGCGCGCAGGATCAAGATGAGCTGAACGCACTTGCGGCCGTGATGAAGCAATACCCCAACGCGCGCATCCGGATCGTCGGTTACGCCGATGCGCGTGGCGCCGCGCCTGCCAACGCCACGCTCGGCAAGGAACGCGCCGACAGCGTGAAGGCCGCGCTCGTCACACAGGGCATCAATGCCGGACGTCTCGAGACCGCGTCCGGCGGTGAGAGCGATCCCGTCGATACCAACGCCACCGCGAGCGGTCAGTTCGAGAATCGCCGGGCCGAGCTGATCGTCCTGCAGCGTTAATTCCGAATACCCTTCTGGAAAGGAGAATCCATGTCACGTACTCTCACCGCACTGTTCGACACCCGTGCCGACGCCGAGGCCGGCCGCCAGCGGCTGCTGGCAGCCAAGGTCGATGCCGACAATATCCGGATCCACGATCAGTCCGCCGTCGGCGAAAGCGGCTATTCGTCGCATGACGCGCCCGGCTTGTGGGCGTCGATCAAGAACGCCTTCCTGCCCGATGAGGATCGCCATCGCTACGAGGAGGGCATCCGTCGTGGTGGCTTCCTGCTCACCGCCGATATCGATAGCGATGAGGCCGGCGAAGCGATTCGGGCCCTCGAGGATGTGGGCATCAACAGCGTCGATATCGACGAGCGCGCTTCCCAGTGGACATCGCAGGGCTGGAAGCCGCCGGCCGCAGCCGCTGCGACGGCCGGCGCCGCGCCACGTTCCGTCGGCGACCGTGGCGCGCGGGTCTGCTCGTATGGCACGCGTACCTGAGTAGCCGGGCAGGCGCAGCGAACTCCACGCTGCGCCGCTTGTTTCGCTGGATGAAAAAAAGGGCTGGAACCCGTCAAGGTTCCAGCCCTTCTTATTGCCTCCGAAGAGGCATTTCCTGATTACGCAGCCAGCAGCTGGCGCAGCACGAACGGCAGGATGCCGCCATGCTTGTAGTAGTCGACTTCGATCGGGGTGTCGATACGCAGCAGCACTTGCACTTCCTGCGATTCGCCGCTCTCGCGGTGGATCACCAGGGTGGCCAGTTGTTGCGGCTTGATCTCGCCTTCCAGGCCCTTCAGGTCGAAGGTTTCCTTGCCGGTGATGCCCAGGCTTTCGACGCTGTCGTTGCCGATGAACTGCAGCGGCAGCACGCCCATGCCGACCAGGTTCGAGCGGTGGATGCGCTCGTACGAACGCACGACCACGGCCTTCACGCCCAGCAGCTGGGTGCCCTTGGCGGCCCAGTCGCGCGACGAGCCGGTGCCGTACTCTTCGCCGCCGAAGATCATGGTCGGGGTACCTTCCGCCACGTACTTCATTGCCGCGTCGTAGATCGACAGCTGTTCGCCCGACGGCTGGTGGATGGTGATGCCGCCTTCGACCGCCGAACCGTCCGCCTTCGGCGGGATCATCTTGTTCTTGATACGCACGTTGGCGAAGGTGCCGCGCATCATGATCTCGTGGTTGCCGCGGCGCGAGCCGTAGGAGTTGAAGTCCGCCTTCAGGACGCCGTGGTCCTTCAGCCATTTACCGGCCGGACCGTCTTCCTTGATCGAACCGGCCGGGGAGATGTGGTCGGTGGTGATCGAGTCGCCGAACACGCCCAGCGCGCGTGCGCCGGTGATGCCGGTGGCCGCCGCTTTCGGGGTCATCTCGAAGTCGGCGAAGAACGGCGGTTCGGCAATGTAGGTCGATTCCGGCCAGTTGTAGACCTGGCCTTCGGTCGACGACACGCGCTGCCACAGTTCGCCCGGGTTGCCCTTCACGTCGGCGTAGTTCTTCTTGAAGACTTCCGAGTTCATCGCGAAGCGCATCAGTTCGCCCACTTCCTGCGACGACGGCCAGACATCGCCCAGGTAGACGTCGACGCCGTTCTGGTCCTTGCCGAGCGGCTCGCTCATCAGGTCGCGGGTCATGTTGCCGGCGATCGCGTAAGCGACGACCAGCGGCGGCGAGGCCAGGAAGTTCGAACGGATGTTCGGGTGGATACGCGCTTCGAAGTTACGGTTGCCCGACAGGACGGCCGAGGCGACGATGTCGTTCTCGACGATCGCGGCGTTCAGTTCCGGGGTCAGGTCGCCGGCGTTACCGATGCAGGTGGTGCAGCCGTAGGCGGTCACGCCGAAGCCCAGCTTGTCCAGGTAAGGCAGCAGGCCGGCGGCGGTCAGGTACTCGGTGACCACGCGCGAGCCAGGAGCCAGCGAGGACTTGATGTGCGGCGCCACGGTCAGGCCGCGTTCGACGGCTTTCTTGGCCAGCAGGCCGGCGGCCAGCAGCACGCTCGGGTTCGAGGTGTTGGTGCAGGAGGTGATCGCGGCGATCAGGACGTCGCCGTTCTTCACGCGCACGCCGTTGGTGGTCTCGTAGACCTTCGACAGGTCGTCCGGCGACTTGTTGAAGCCGTTCTGGGTGGTCGGCTTGCTGAACAGGTCGGTGAAGGTGTTCTTCACGTGGCCCAGTTCGATACGGTCTTGCGGGCGCTTCGGGCCGGCCAGTGACGGGGTGACGGTCGACAGGTCGAGTTCCAGCACGCGGGTGTAGTCGATCTCGCCTTCCTGCGGGATGCCGAACATGCCCTGGGCCTTGTAGTAGCTCTCGAAGGCAGCCAGTTCTTCTTCGGTACGGCCGGTGCCGCGGAAGTAGTCGACGGTCGCTTCGTCCACCGGGAAGAAGCCCATGGTCGCGCCGTATTCCGGGGCCATGTTGGCGATGGTGGCGCGGTCGGTGGTCGACAGCGAACGGGTGCCGGCGCCGAAGAACTCGACGAACTTGCCGACGACTTTTTCACGGCGCAGCATTTCGGTGACGGTCAGCACCAGATCGGTTGCGGTGCAGCCTTCGCGCAGCTTGCCCTTCAGGTTGACGCCGATGACATCCGGGGTCAGGAAGTAGACCGGCTGGCCCAGCATGCCGGCTTCCGCCTCGATGCCGCCCACGCCCCAGCCGACCACGCCGACGCCGTTGATCATGGTGGTGTGCGAGTCGGTACCGACCAGGGTGTCTGGGTAGAACACGTCGCCCTGGCGCATCACGCCGCGGGCCAGGTATTCCAGGTTGACCTGGTGGACGATGCCGAAGCCCGGCGGCACCACGCCAAAGGTGTCGAAGGCCTGCATGCCCCACTTCATGAACTGGTAGCGCTCGTTATTGCGCTGGAATTCCAGCTTCATGTTCAGGTCCAGCGCGTTCGGCTCGCGGAAGTGGTCGATGGTGACCGAGTGGTCGACCACCAGGTCGACCGGCACCAGCGGCTCGATCTTCTTCGGATCGGCGCCGGTCTTGGCGGCGACGTTGCGCATCGCGGCCAGGTCGGCCAGCAGCGGCACGCCGGTGAAGTCCTGCAGCACCACGCGGGCCACGACGAAGGGGATCTCGTCGGTGCGCTCGGCGGTGGCGCCCCAGTTGGCGAGCTGCTTGATATGTTCTTCGGTGACCTTCTTGCCGTCGCAGTTACGCAGCACGGACTCGAGGACGATACGGATCGACACCGGCAGGCGCGACAGGTTCACACCGAGGGCTTCGCCCAGGGCCGGCAGCGAGTAGTACTGGCCGGTCTGGCCGGCGCCCGCCGGGAATTCCTTCAGTGTGTTCAGGGTGTTGCGAGACATAATCTCTCCTTCAGTGGGGATTAATTGTTATTCCGGTACTGCCATTCACTTCATAGGGCGATCCGACGGGGTTCAGCCGCGGATCAGCCATTCGTTGCTGCGGGCGCGGCGCTTGCCACCGTCGCCTGCTGTGCGTTCTTGCATTCGTTGGCCAGCTGCCGGTTCAGCTTCGAATCCAGCAGGATGCCCTTGGCCGGGATACCGATCCAGATCAGGCCCCAGAACGGGTTCTCGAAGCGCAGCGCGCCGGTGGTGGTGCCCACGCGGGTCAGGCGGTGCAGGCGCTTCTTCCAGCGCAGGGCGATGTGGCCCTCGTCGTTGACGTTCGTGTAGATCGTGACCTTGTTGCCGAGTTCACAGCTGTACTCGGTGACGACCGTATCCGTGATGTCCGGTTCGGCTTCTTCCTCGGCGTTCGCGGCCGGCGCCGCGACGGCGGCAGCAGCGGCCCCTGCGGGGGCGGCTTTCTTTGTTTTCGGCTTGGCCTTGGCTTTCGACTTGAGAACGTCTTCGGCTTTCGGGTGGTTCTTTTCAGGCGCGGCGGATGCGTTCACGCAAACGCCGGCGGCCGCCAGCACAAAGGCGCTGGCGGCGAGGAGACGGGGGAGGGAGGTGGCCATCAGTTGGAACCCGTTTGGTTGACGATTGCCGCCGCGGCTTCCGGCAACGCAAGGCCGGCCAGCTTCGCGCGCTGCAAAACGGTCCAATAATATCGGTAGCTCGCGCGGTCGTGCAAGCGGCCGTGCTGGGCGATCGGGCCCCATCCCGCGGCCATCGCCTCGCCCAGGATATTGGTCGCTTCGTTCACTTCCGACAGGCGCGGCGTGAATGCCTTGAGGATCGGCTTGATCTGGTCCGGGTGGATGCTCCACATGCGGGTAAAGCCGAATTCCGCGCCGGCGCGCTGGGCGTCGTTGGCCACCACTGCGCTGTCCTTGATGTCGGTGGTGACGTTGTGCGAAGCCACCTTGCCGTGCGCGTGGCAGGCCGCGACCATCTCGAGTTTGGCGCGCACCACCAGCGGGTGGGTGAACTGGCCCGGAGTGCGCATCGCGCTGGCCGGCACCGCGCCGTAGTGGCTCGAGACGAAGTCCATGATGCCGAAGGACAGGCATTCGACCTGGGGCAGGGCGGCGATGTCGTAGGCTTCGCGCAGGGCGCCGTGGGTTTCGATCAGCACGTGCACCGGCAGGTCGGTGCGTCCCGCTTTTGCGGCGTGCTGGTTGATCAGGTCGATGGCGCGAATGACTTCGGCGGTGCTTTCCACCTTCGGGAGCACCACGTAGGCCAGGCGGCCTGCGGTGGCGCCGACGATCACGGCGACGTCGGCCGCGAAGTGTTCGCTCTTGGTGTCGTGCAGGCGCACGCCGATGCGATTGAAGCGGTTGTCTTCGCTGTTGATCAGTTGCGTGACCAGCAGCGCGTGTTCAGCCTCGCTGCCGGCGGCGGCGCCGTCCTCGCAGTCGAAGGTGATGTCGAAGACGGGCCCAAGCTCTTGTTGCAGGGCCATCGATTTGCGCATCAGCTTCTCCGAGCCGGCGTAGTGATCGCAGGCGGGGAGCAGGAGCGGCTGGCGTTTGCCCTGGAATAAAACCTCGGAAGGGTGCATGGTATGTCTTGAAACAGGCTTGGCGCGGACCGCGATGCGGCCGCGCCGTTGGTGCTGATTAACTGAGCTTAGCTTAGGCCAGCAGGTGTGCGACGCCGGCTTTCTCTTCTTCCAGCTCTTTCAGGGTCAGGTTGATGCGCTCTTGCGAGAACGCGTCGATTTCCAGGCCCTGGACGATGGTGTATTCGCCGTTTTCGGTGGTCACCGGGAAGCCGAACATGGTGCCTTCCGGGATGCCGTACGAACCGTCCGACGGGATGCCCATGGTGGTCCACTTGCCGTTGGTGCCCAGCACCCAGTCACGCACGTGGTCGATCGCTGCGTTGGCGGCCGATGCTGCCGACGACGCACCGCGTGCCTCGATGATGGCGGCGCCGCGCTTGCCGACGGTCGGCAGGAAGGTGTCGCGGTTCCAGGCGTCGTCGTTGATCGCATCCTTGACCGACTGGCCGTCGATGGTGGCGAAGCGGTAGTCGGCGTACATGGTCGGCGAGTGGTTGCCCCATACGGCCATCTTCTCGATCGCACCGACCGGCTTGTTCAGCTTGGCGGCGACTTGCGACAGGGCGCGGTTGTGGTCCAGGCGCAGCATGGCGGTGAAGTTCTTGGCCGGCAGGTTCGGGGCCGACTTCATGGCGATGTAGGCGTTGGTGTTGGCCGGGTTGCCCACCACCAGCACCTTGACGTTGCGCGAAGCGACGGCGTCCAGCGCCTTGCCCTGCACGGTGAAGATCTGGGCGTTGGCTTCCAGCAGGTCCTTGCGCTCCATGCCTGGGCCGCGCGGACGGGCGCCGACCAGCAGGGCCACGTCGGCATCCTTGAAGGCGGTCATCGGATCGCTGTGGGCGGTCATGCCGGCCAGCAGCGGGAATGCGCAGTCGTCGATTTCCATCATGACGCCCTTGAGCGCCTTCTGTGCCTTCTCGTTGTCGATCTCGAGCAGCTGCAGGATGACCGGCTGGTCCTTGCCCAGCATGTCGCCGTTGGCGATGCGGAACAGCAGGGAATAGCCGATCTGGCCGGCTGCGCCGGTAACGGCGACGCGCATTGGGGTTTTAGCCATGATGAATCTCCAAAGTGGGAATGAAAACGGTCGAGCCGGGGTGCGTATTCGGGAAAACAGCAATGATACCAAAAGCGCACCATATGAATTGGATATCGCGCGCATGGTTGTGGGCAGGCGCGGAGGTCCAGGCCGACCGCGAGTTTATGCCTCCGGTGTTCTATCTGTCAATTCATATCATATGTCTTATATAAGACACATGTCTTGATGGTCGCGCACTGGACGGACGTGCACTTTTTGTGGTGAAATCACGGTCTATGAACCCCCTTCCGCCCAACAGCGATGCAGTCGGCCCAGATGCGTCGCCGTCGTTCCGTCCGTTGTACCAGCAGATCAAGTCCCTGATCACGCAGAGCCTGCAGTCGGGCGAGTGGAAGCCGGGCGAGCTGATGCCGAGCGAAGTCGAGCTGGCCGGCCGCTTCAAGGTCAGCCAGGGCACGGTGCGCAAGGCCATCGACGAGCTGGCGGCAGAAAATCTGGTGGTGCGCCGCCAGGGCAAGGGCACGTTTGTCGCCACCCACGCGGAAGAGCGCGCCCATTTCCGTTTCCTGCGCCTGATGCCCGACGAGGGCGTTCCCCATCATCCCGACAACCGCCTCATCGCCGTGCTGCGCATCCGCGCCACGGCCGAGGTCGCACGCCTGCTCGAGTTGAAGTCGGGCGACGCCGTGGTCTACATCAAGCGCGTGCAGTCCTTCGACGGGGTGCCGACCATCCTGGAAGAGCTGTGGCTGCCGGGCCAGCTGTTCAAGGGCCTGACGGCGGAACGCCTGGTGGAATACAAGGGGCCGATGTATGGCCTGTTCGAGTCGGAATTCGGTACCCGCATGATCCGCGCGACCGAGAAGATCCGCGCGGTGGCGGCGGATGCGGCGGCCGCCGAGCACCTGAAGGTGCCGGAAGGCACGCCGCTGCTGTGCGCCGACCGCGTCTCGTTCAGTTACGGCGACAAGCCGGTCGAGCTGCGCCGGGGGATTTATTCGACCGCGCGGCACCACTACCAGAATGAATTGTCGTAAGGAATGCTTGAACGAATGATGCGGCGGGGCCGGCAAGGCCGGTCATGCCGCGCAGCAATCGCTTGAAGCGATTAAAATATGTTGGTTTTGCGTAAGTGGCGTACGTTACCCGGTGCGTCGCAGGGATGTTCGGGTTTTCTGCATGCAGATGCTTGGTGCCCCGTTACAAAATCGGCGAAAATGAAGGGTTCACTAAAAATCTGTCGTCATAAGGGAGGTGTTACATGTCCGAAGCCGTGAGAGAAGCTGCAAAAAAAGGGCGGCCGGAGTTCCGCAACGTTGGCATTGGGGATATTACGAGTAAATATCGCATGCCGCCATCGGCCATCGTGTCGATCCTGCACCGCGTCAGCGGCGCCGGCCTGTTCCTGTTCCTGCCGTTCCTGCTGTATCTCCTGCAGGAAAGCCTGCTGTCGGAAATCTCGTTCGAGCATTTCCGCGGTGTCGTTGGCAATCCGTTTGCCAAGATCATCCTGGTCGGCCTGTCCTGGGCTTACCTGCACCACTTCGTCGCCGGCGTGCGTCACCTGTTCATGGATAACCACCTGGCCCTGGACAAGGATGCCGCTCAGAAGACCGCACGCTGGGTGCTGATCATCAGCCTGGTGCTGACCGCACTGGTCGCCCTGAAACTGTTCGGAGTGTTTTAATCATGGCAAACAAGAATAACATCGGACCGCGCCGCCTCGTCGTCGGCGCCCACTACGGCGTGAAGGACTGGCTGGCGCAGCGCGTCACCGCGATCGTCATGGCCGTCTTCACCGTCGTGCTGCTGGTCTCCTTCCTGACCGGCCAGAATTTCAGCTACGAAGGCTGGGCTGGCCTGTTCTCGCGTCAGTGGTTCAAGCTGTTCGCGCTGGTGACCTTCCTGGGCCTGTTCTACCACGCCTGGGTCGGCATCCGTGACATCTGGATGGACTATGTCAAGAACGCGGGCGTCCGCCTGATCCTGATGCTGGCGACGATCTTCTGGCTGATCGCCTGCGCCGCCTGGACCGTGCAAATTCTCTGGAGTGTGTAATCGTGGCAGCAATCAAAACTGCAATCCCTACCCGTCGTTTTGACGCGGTCATCGTTGGCGCCGGCGGTTCCGGCATGCGTGCATCGCTGCAGCTGGCTGAAGCCGGCCTGAACGTGGCGGTGCTGTCGAAAGTGTTCCCGACCCGTTCCCACACCGTGGCTGCCCAGGGCGGCATCGGCGCTTCGCTGGGCAACATGAGCGAAGACGACTGGTACTGGCACATGTTCGACACCGTCAAGGGTGGCGACTACCTGGGCGACCAGGACGCGATCGAATTCATGTGCCGCGAAGCCCCGAAGGTCGTGTACGAGCTCGAACACTTCGGCATGCCTTTCGACCGCAACCCGGACGGCACCATCTACCAGCGTCCGTTCGGCGGCCACACCGCGAACTTCGGCGAGAAGCCGGTCCAGCGCGCCTGCGCCGCGGCCGACCGCACCGGCCACGCACTGCTGCACACCCTGTACCAGCGTAACGTCCGCGCCCGCACCCACTTCTTCGTCGAGTGGATGGCCCTCGACCTGATCCGCGACGCCGACGGCGACGTGGTCGGCGTGCTGGCCCTGGAAATGGAAACTGGCGACGTCATGATCCTGGAAGCGAAGACCACCATCTTCGCCACCGGCGGCGCAGGCCGCATCTTCGCGGCTTCCACCAACGCCTTCATCAACACCGGCGACGGCATGGGTATGGCGGCGCGCGCCGGCCTGCCGCTGCAGGACATGGAGTTCTGGCAGTTCCACCCGACCGGCGTGGCCGGCGCGGGCGTCCTCATCACCGAGGGCGTGCGCGGCGAGGGCGGTATCCTGATCAACTCCAATGGCGAACGCTTCATGGAGCGCTACGCGCCGACCCTGAAAGACCTGGCGCCGCGCGACTTCGTCTCGCGTTCGATGGACCAGGAAATCAAGGAAGGCCGCGGCTGCGGTCCGAACAAGGACCACGTGCTGCTGGACCTGCGCCACATCGGCAAGGACACCATCGAGAAGCGCCTGCCGTCGATCCTGGAAATCGGCCACAAGTTCGCCAACGTCGACGCGACCAAGGAACCGATCCCGGTGGTCCCGACCATCCACTACCAGATGGGCGGCATCCCGACCAACATCCACGGCCAGGTCGTCGCTCCTGACGGCATGGGCGGCCAGAAGATCGTCAACGGCCTGTACGCGATCGGCGAATGCGCCTGCGTCTCGGTCCACGGCGCCAACCGCCTCGGCACCAACTCGCTGCTCGACCTGGTGGTGTTCGGCCGCGCGGCCGGCAACCACGTCGTGGCGTCGAACCTGAAGCAGAAGGTCAACAAGCCGCTGCCGAAGGACGCCGCCGACTTCGGCATGGACCGCCTGAACCGCCTCGAGACCTCGACCGGCAGCGAAAAAGTGCAGGGCGTCGCCAACGACATCCGCGCCACGATGCAGAAGTACTGCGGCGTGTTCCGTACCCAGGAACTGCTCGATACCGGCGTCAAGGAAATCATGAAGCTGGATGAGCGCCGCAAGCACGTCTCGTTCAAGGACAAGTCGAAGGTGTTCAACACCGCCCGCGTGGAAGCGCTGGAACTCGACAACCTGATCGAGACCGCGAAGGCGACCATCGTGTCGGCCGCGGCCCGTCCGGAATCGCGCGGCGCCCACGCCCACAGCGACTTCCCGAACCGCGACGACGAGAACTGGATGAAGCACACCCTGTTCTTCTCGGAAGGCAACCGCCTCGAGTACAAGGCTGTGGTCACCAAGCCGCTGACCGTCGACACCTTCAAGCCGAAGGCCCGTACTTTCTAAATTTTGTTGAGGGCCGCGTCTTGAGCGCGGCCCATCTAGAACAGGTAAAAACATGGCACGCACCGTCCAACTGAAGATCTACCGCTACGATCCTGACAAGGATGCGAAGCCTTACATGCAAGACGTCACCGTCGAGCTGCAAGACACCGACAAGATGCTGCTCGACGCCCTCCAGCGCATCAAGTCGGACGTCGACGATTCGCTGGCCCTGCGCCGCTCCTGCCGCGAAGGCGTGTGCGGTTCGGACGCAATGAACATCAACGGCAAGAACGGCCTGGCCTGCACCACCAACCTGAACGAGCTGACCCAGCCGATCGTGCTGCGTCCTCTGCCGGGCCTGCCGGTGGTGCGCGACCTAATCGTCGACATGACCAACTTCTTCAAGCAGTACCACTCGATCAAGCCGTTCCTGATCAACGACTCGATCAAGCCGGAGAAGGAACGCCTGCAGTCGCCGGAAGAGCGCGAAGAGCTCGACGGCCTGTACGAGTGCATCCTGTGCGCCTGCTGCTCGACCTCGTGCCCGTCGTTCTGGTGGAACCCGGACAAGTTCGTCGGCCCGGCCGGCCTGCTGCAGGCCTACCGCTTCATCGCCGACTCGCGCGACGAAGCCACCAACGAGCGCCTGGACAACCTGGAAGACCCGTACCGCCTGTTCCGCTGCCACTCGATCATGAACTGCACGGACGTGTGCCCGAAGGGCCTGAATCCGAACAAGGCGATCGGCAAGATCAAGGAACTGCTGGTTCGTCGCGCGATTTAATATCGCCGTCCGTCGACCGCGTGGGCGGCCAAGCCGCCCACCCTACGAATCCACGATACCCGTAGGGTGGGCAGGTCTCCTGCCCACGCGTTCAACGAACCGCAGCATTCCGCAGCATCTTCGCAGTAAAGATGCCGCAAATACAGTAAAAGTACCGTACTGCCTAATCCCGGCATGCGGAGTATGATGTTGACCCAACAACGGACTCTAGTGAAAACGCATCAATCCGACCCAGCCAACCGCGCCCGCCTGCGCTGGCGCGCGCGCCGCGGTCTGCTCGAGAACGATTTGATCCTCACGCGCTTCCTGGATGCGCATGAAGAAGAATTGAGCGACGAGGACGTCGATGCGCTGACCCGCTTGCTGGACCTGGCGGACAACCCGCTGATGGACCTGCTCCTGGGCCGGACCGAGCCTGAAGGCGAGGTCGACCAGCCGCACGTGCGCGCCTTGGTGGCGCGCCTGCGGCAGGCGTAGTCGAGACCTAGCGCCAGAATTCGTATTTGTTTTTAGATCCACTCCCACAAGAAGGAAGTGCCATGAATATCTCTGATACCAAAGCCACCCTGTCGTTCTCCGACGGCAGCCCGTCCGTCGACATGCCGATCTACAAAGGCACCATCGGCCCGGACGTCATCGACATCCGCAAGCTGTACGGCCAGACCGGCAAGTTCACCTACGACCCTGGCTTCATGTCGACTGCCTCGTGCAACTCGAGCATCACCTACATCGACGGTGACAAGGGCGAGTTGCTGTACCGCGGCTACCCGATCGAGCAGCTGGCCGTCAACTGCGACTTCCTGGAAACCTGCTACCTGCTGCTGAACGGCGAACTGCCGAACGCCGCGCAGAAGGCCAAGTTCGACGAGACCGTGACCCGTCACACGATGGTCCACGAGCAGATGAACTTCTTCTTCCGCGGCTTCCGCCGCGACGCGCACCCAATGTCGGTCCTGGTCGGCACCGTCGGCGCGCTGGCTTCGTTTTACCACGACTCGCTCGACATCAACGATCCGAAGCAGCGCGAAATCTCGGCAATCCGCCTGATCGCCAAGCTGCCGACCCTGGTCGCGATGGCCTACAAGTACTCGATCGGCCAGCCGTTCATGTACCCGCGTAACGACCTGTCGTACAGCGCGAACTTCATGCACATGATGTTCGCCAACCCGTGCGAAGAGTACAAGGTCAACGACGTGCTGGTGCGCGCCCTGGACCGCATCCTGATCCTGCACGCAGACCACGAGCAGAACGCCTCGACCTCGACCGTCCGCCTGGCCGGTTCGTCGGGCGCCAACCCGTTCGCCTGTATCGCTGCCGGTATCGCCTGCCTGTGGGGCCCGGCGCACGGCGGCGCCAACGAAGCCGCACTGACCATGCTGAAGGAAATCGGCTCGGTCGAGAACATCCCGGCCTTCATCGAGAAGGTCAAGGACAAGAACTCGGGCGTGAAGCTGATGGGCTTCGGTCACCGCGTCTACAAGAACTTCGACCCGCGCGCCAAGCTGATGCGCGAAACCTGCCACGAAGTGCTGAACGAACTGGGCCTGCAGGACGACCCGCTGTTCAAGCTCGCGATGGAACTGGAAAAGATCGCCCTGAACGACGAATACTTCGTGTCGCGCAAGCTGTACCCGAACGTCGACTTCTACTCGGGCATCGTGCAGTCGGCCCTGGGCATCCCGGTCTCCCTGTTCACCGGTATCTTCGCGATGGCCCGTACCATCGGCTGGATCGCCCAGTGGAACGAAATGATCGCCGACCCGGAACAGAAGATCGGCCGTCCGCGTCAGCTGTTCGTGGGTTCGCCGGTGCGCGACGTGCCGTCGATCGACAAGCGTTAATTCGCAAAGCGAATCAACATGGAGCGGGCTTCGGCCCGCTTTTTTTTCGTCCGCGCTGTTCAAAGCACGGTGGGTCCAATTCGGTAATCCAAGGCCCTGATACGTTATCATTGCCAAAGAATCAAGCCAACAACACTCCCCCATCATGAACGAGTCGACGTCCTATCCCTACCTGAGCGATATCGTGAAAGCGCTGACCGGCTACGATCTGCCGCTGCCTCTCGCGACCTTTGGCTTGCTCGTGGCCTGCGCCATGTTCGCCGCGGCTGCCTGCCTCACGGCGGAGCTGCGCCGCATCTCCGAGACGCAAGGCCTGCTGCAGGGGCGGCGCCTGGTCAAAGGCAAGGACGGCGCGCCAAGCTGGGTCACCGTTCCCGCACACGAGCTGGTGTCGAGCCTCACCGCAGTGGTGATGGTCGCAGGCATCGTGGGCGCCCGCCTGTTTCATATCCTCGAGAACATGGACCAGTTCATGGCCTCGCCCTGGTCGATCATTTTCAGCCGTTCCGGCCTCAGTGTCTTCGGTGGGCTGATCGTCGGTACGATCGCCGGCGTGGTCTTCGTGCGCCGCTGGCAGCTGCCGGTGCGGCCTTTGCTCGACGCGGTCGCTCCCGCCATGATGCTGGGGTATGCGATCGGGCGCGTCGGATGCCAGATATCGGGTGACGGCGACTGGGGTATCGCGGCGAACATGGCGCTCAAGCCGGACTGGCTGCCGACCTGGTTCTGGGCCCAGACCTACCAGAACAATATTTATGGCGAGGTGATCGCGGCGCCGGGCGTGTACCCGACGCCTGTCTACGAGTCCGTGATGGCGATGCTGTGTTTTGCGCTGCTGTGGAAGCTGCGCAAGCATCCGTTCATGACCGGCTGGCTGTTCGCGGTCTACCTCGTCCTTGCCGGCATCGAGCGCCTGCTGATCGAACAGATCCGGGTCAACCCGCCGTACGATCTGGGCCTGTTCAAGGCGACCCAGGCCGAGTTGATCGCCGCGGCGCTGATCTGCGCGGGGCTGGTCGGCGTCACTCTCCTGACCCGTGCAAAGGCAGACCAGCCGGCGCGCCGCATGCCTGAGGAGGCGGCATGATCAAGCAGGTCGGGCCGGCAGACATTCAGCCCAAGCTCTGAGCTTTGGCTGGCTAGCTATCGCGAACGAGTCCGCGGCAAAGCTCGCCAGTCACGGGTGAAGCGCATTCTGGTATGTCGTGCGGGGCTTGCCCATGCTCCGTGCCTTCCCCTGGCCGCAGCCAAGGTTCTGGCGGACTCTCGGCGTCTCGGTCATGATCGTGGTGGTGTGCTTCGGTGTCGTCAGGCTTTAGCGGGTCCAATTGCACTTTCCTCTCAAGATAGCGGCGCCCCAGAAGGGCAGGGCCATGATGCCGGTGAAACCGAAATTCCAGTTCTTGGTGCTGAAGCCGGGCGGTTGATGCTTCAGCGGGTTCGGTCCCATGCAGTGCGGCTTTTCCGCCTGGGAGAACTGGCGCGCGAATTCGCGATAGGCGCCGCCACCCAGTGCCTGGCCGGTGGCGGGCATCGGCGTCTCCGGCATCTCCTCCAGCGTAGCACGAACGGCGGCCCGGATCGCCTCGTCGCTTGGCCGCGCGCCGGGCTGCGGCGCCGGCTGAGGGGCGGGGAGGGCGAACGGGTCCTGCAGCGTGTTCCTGGCCGCCGGTGGTGCGTCCGCATAGGCGACAAAGACGGGGCAGAGCGGTACGAGGATCGTTGGGAGCCAGGCTTTCATCGTCGTGTCGTGGAGTGGATGAGTTGCTGACTGTATCCAAAAGTATTGGCAGAATACTTATGGGTGCATGAAGGCCCGCACGATTATGAGCAGTGAATAAAGAGGAGCAGAGGATGGCAACCGAGCAGAGTTTCGTGGACTACGTGGCCGAAGTAGCCGGGCTGGGCAGCCGCCTGACGCACAAGAAGATGTTCGGCGAGTTCGCCCTCTACCTCGACGGCAAGGTGGTCGCCTTCGCCTGCGATAACAGCCTGTACATCAAGCCTTCGAAGGCCGTCGCGGCGCTCGCCCCGGACCTGCCGCAAGGCCCACCATATCCCGGCGCCAAGGATTATCCGATCGCCGACGAGCTGCTCGACGATCCCCAGCTGCTCCGCCGCCTGATCGAGGACACCGCGGCGCTGATGCCGCTGCCCAAACCGAAGAAGCTCAAAGCCTGAGCGTCCTTTCAGTACGCCCTGTACTGATAAGTGGCTCGTATTCATGAGCCACATTCATAAGCCCTTGCATTTTTCGCACGAAAAAACCTCCTTTTACGCGCCTACAATCGGATAGCCGCCGCGCAGGCGAACTGCACGCCTCGAAATTGTAAAAAGCGTTATGTTCTTGGCTTCGGTCGCGACCGCATTTTCGTCAATTCGGAAGCGCGGTGGTCCATATTGCCCATGCCCAAGAAAGGAAGAACGATGCCCGACTTCGATCCAAACAGGCGGCAGCTGCTCAAGGCGTCCACTGTCGCCGTCGGTGGTGTCGCCGTGGCTTCCCAGCTCGCGGCGCCCGCCGAAGCTGCGCCCGCCGCTCCACCGGCCAACTCGGCTACCCCGACCACCATGAACGTCCGCCTGAAAGTCAACGGTATCGAGCACCAGTTGCAGGTCGATCCGCGCACCACGCTGCTGGACGCGCTGCGCGACCGCCTGCACCTCACCGGCAGCAAGAAGGGCTGCGACCAGGGCCAGTGCGGCGCCTGCACGGTGCTGATCGACGGCCGCCGCACCACCTCCTGCCTGACGCTGGCCGTGATGCAGGAAGGCCATGAGATCACCACCATCGAGGGCCTCGGCACCCCGAACAACCTGCACCCGCTGCAGCGCGCCTTCGTCAAGCACGACGGCTACCAGTGCGGCTTCTGTACCCCGGGACAGATCTGTTCCGCCGTCGGCATGCTGGAAGAGGTGAGGATGGGCATGCCGAGCCATGTCACCGCCGACCTGAACGCGCCGCTGCAAGCCACCGACATGGAATTCCGCGAGCGCATGAGCGGCAACATCTGCCGCTGCGGCGCCTATTCCAACATCCAGGAAGCGATTGCCGAAGTGGCGGGAGTGAAGCGATGAAAGCCTTTACCTACGAACGGGCCAGGACGCCCCAGGAAGCCGCCGACGCCGCCGCGCGCCACCCGAACGCGCGCTTTGTCGCGGGCGGCACCAACCTGCTCGACCTGATGAAGCTCCAGATCGAAACGCCGTCCCACCTCATCGACGTCAACGACCTGGCGCTCGACCGCATCGAGCCAACGCAAAATGGCGGCCTGCGCATCGGCGCGCTGGTGCGCAATTCCGACTTGGCGGCCGACCCGCGCGTGCGGCGCGACTACGGCGTGCTCACGCGCGCCCTGGTGGCCGGCGCCTCGGGCCAGCTGCGCAACCAGGCCACCACCGCCGGCAACCTGCTGCAGCGCACCCGCTGCCCCTACTTCTACGACACCAACGTACCCTGCAACAAGCGCAAGCCGGGCAGCGGCTGCAGCGCCATCGGCGGCTTCACCCGCCTGCATGCGATCGTCGGCCAGAGCGATGCCTGCATCGCGACCCACCCGAGCGATATGGCAGTGGCCATGCGCGTGCTCGACGCGCAAGTCGAGACGGTGTCTCCGGGCGGCGCGACGCGCGTGATCCCGATCGCCGACTTCCACCGCCTGCCGGGCAACACCCCGCACATCGATCACAACCTGAAGCCCGGTGAACTGATCACCGCGGTGACCCTGCCGCCGCCCTTAGGGGGCGTGCAGAGCTACCGCAAGGTGCGCGACCGCGCGTCCTACGCCTTCGCGATCGTGTCGGTGGCAGCCATCATCCAGCGCGACGGCAGCGGCCGGGTGGCGCTCGGCGGCGTGGCCCACAAGCCGTGGCGCGTCGAGGCGGCCGAAGGCGCCTTCGCGCGCGGAGCCCAGGCGGTCGCCGGCGGTGTGCTGCAGGGCGCCCGCACGACCGAGGACAACGCGTTCAAGGTGCCGCTCGTCGAGCGCGCCCTGGCCGCAGCCATCGCCGATGCACGAGCATAAGCGGAAGGGACAGCCATGAAATTCAACGAACCAGCCACGACCAACCCGATCGACCAGCTCAAGGTAGTCGGCCAGCCGATCGACCGCATCGACGGCCCGCTCAAGACCACCGGCACCGCGCCTTACGCGATGGACCGCCACGACGTGATGCCGAACCAGGCGCACGGCTACGTGATCGGCTCCGCCATTCCGACCGGCCGCATCGTCTCGATGGACCTGGCGGCCGCGAAGGCCGCGCCGGGCGTGATCGCGATCGTCACCGCGCAGAACGCGGGCAAGCTCACCAAGGGTAACTTCAACACCGCCATGCTGCTGGGCGGCCCGCGCATCGAGCACTACCACCAGGCGGTGGCGCTGGTGGTGGCCGAGACCTTCGAGCAGGCACGCGACGCCGCGGCCCTGGTGCGCATCAAGTACGAACGCGACAAGGGCGCCTTCGACCTGAAGGCGGTACAAAGCAAGGCCATCGCACCGAAGAAGGAAGCGGCCGAGACCAAGGTCGGCAACTTCACCGGCGCCTTCGCATCGAGCCCGGTGAAGCTCGACGCCGAGTACCATACCGCGCACGAGTCGCACATGATGATGGAGCCGCATGCGAGCGTGGCGGCCTGGGATGGCGACCAGCTGACGGTATGGACCTCGAACCAGATGATTGCCTGGGCCAAGGGCGACCTGGCCAAGACTCTGGGCCTGCCGAAGGACAAGGTGCGCGTGCTGTCGCCCTATATCGGCGGCGGCTTCGGCTCCAAGCTGTTCCTGCGCGCCGACGTGGTGCTGGCGGCGCTGGGGGCAAAAGCGGCGCGGCGGCCGGTACGCGTGCCGCTGCAGCGTGCGCTCATCCCGAACAACACCACGCACCGCTCGGCGACCCTGCAGCGCATCCGCATCGGCGCCACGCGCGAAGGCAAGATCACGGCGATCGCGCACGAAAGCTGGTCCGGCAACCTGAAGGAAGGCTCGCCGGAAAACGCCGCGACCCAGACCCGCTCCCTGTACGCGGGCGAGCACCGCATGACCGCCAACCGCGTGGCCGAGATGGACCTGCCGGAAGCGAACGCGATGCGCGCGCCGGGCGAGGCGCCGGGCCTCGCGGCGCTCGAGATCGCGATGGACGAGATGGCGGAGAAGCTGGGCATGGACCCGGTCCAGTTCCGCATCGCGAACGACACCCAGGTGGTGCCGGACAATCCGGAAAAGCCGGCCTCGAACGACCCGCAGTCGAAGAAGCCGGAGAAGGAAAAGCACAATCCGCATCCGCCGTTCTCCAAGCGCCAGTTCATCCAGTGCCTGCAGACCGGCGCCCAGCGCTTCGGCTGGGAACGCCGCAACGCCAAGCCGGGTTCCGTGCGAGACGGCCGCTGGCTGGTCGGCATGGGCATGGCCGCGGCCTTCCGCGACAACCTGCTCACCAAGTCGGCGGCGCGCGTACGCCTCGACCGGCGCGGCATCCTGACGGTGGAAACCGACATGACCGACATCGGCACCGGCAGCTATACCATCCTCGCGCAGACCGCGAGCGAGATGATGGGCGTGCCGCTGGAGCGGGTGCGGGTGCGCCTGGGCGACTCCAGCTTCCCGGCCTCCTGCGGCTCGGGCGGGCAGTGGGGCGGCAACAACTCGGCGGCGGGCGTATACGCCGCCTGCATGAAGCTGCGCGAGGCTGTCGCGCGCCAGGCCGGCTTCGAACCGGAACGCGCGATCTTTGCCGATGGCCTGATCCGCGTCGGTGAGCGCAGCCTGCCGCTGGCACAGGCGGTGGGCGAGCGCGAGCTGGTCGCCGAAGACATGATCGAGTACGGCGACATCAACACGCGCTTCCAGCAATCGACCTTCGGCGCCCACTTCGTGGAAATCGGCGTCGATGCGGGGACCTGCGAGATCCGCATCCGTCGCATGCTGGCGGTGTGCGCGGCCGGGCGCATCCTGAACCCGAAGACGGCGCGCAGCCAGGTGATCGGTGCGATGACGATGGGGGCGGGGGCGGCGCTGATGGAGGAGCTGGCGGTCGACAAGCGCCTTGGCTACTTCGTCAACCACGATCTCGCCACCTACGAGGTGCCGGTGCACGCCGACATCCCGCACCAGGAAGTGATTTTCCTGGACGAGGTGGATCCGATGTCCTCGCCCATGAAAGCCAAGGGCATCGCGGAGCTGGGTATCTGCGGCGTGGCGGCGGCGATCGCCAACGCCGTGTACAACGCCACCGGCGTGCGGGTACGCGAGTATCCGATCACGCTCGACAAGCTGATCGCCAAGATGCCCTTGTCGGTGTGATGTGAGGGGTGGCCGGCGTACCGGCCACCCCTGCGCATTTCCGTCAAAGTGAAAATGCGCGTAAATATCCGCTTGTGCTTCTGTTATCCTCCTGCGCTTTGACGTCTCAAGCACATAGTACGATGCTGTCAGCACCAGGTAGCACCACCTCTCTCGTTCCCATCCGCCGCATCGACTGGATCCAGCTGGCCGCCGGCTTCGCGCTGCTGGCCTGCGTGGTCATGGTATGGCGCTGGGGTGGCACCGTCGCCGATTCGCAGGCCTATTACGATACCGCGCGCTGGCTGCGCGGCGAGATCCCGGCCAGCACCCTGGTGGCGCCTTTCCCCTACCGCCTGCTGGTGCCGGCCGTGGCCTCGATCATCCCCGGCGACCTGCACAACGGCTTCGCGATGCTGAACTGGCTGCTGGTCACGAGCGGCGCCTGCCTGATGTCGGCCTGCGCGCTACGCGTGGGACTCGGCCCGCGGCGTGCGGTCATGGCGGGCCTCCTGATGATCGTCTCGGTGCCGACCTTCTGGTTCGCACCTTATCTGGTGGTCGACCCGGGCTCGGTGTGCGCGCGCGCCGCCTTCGTGCTGGCGCTGCTGTGCGGCCAGCCCTGGCTGGCCGCTGTTGCCGGCCTGTTAGGGACCGCCGTGCGCGAGGAGAACATCCTGCTGCTGGTGTGGCTGGTCGCGATGCGCCGCATCGCCATCCTGCCGGGCCTGGCCTTCCTCGCCGCGGCGGGCGCCTGGATCATGGCGGTGCGCTGGTGGCTGGTCACGGGCTTGCCAAGCTACACCTGGTCGCCGCGCTGGGAGCAGGTGCTGCATGCGCTGGGCGACTGGCGCTCGCTGGCCACGATCATCGGCGCCGCGCTGCCGATCGTGCCGCTGGCGCTGCTGGGCTGGCGCGCCGCGCCGCAAGCGCTGCGGCCTTTCGCCAGCCTGCTCGTGCTGATGGCGCTGCCGCCGCTGTACGCGGCGCTGTGCGTGCGCGTCGACGGGCGCGCGGTGTGGGGACTGTATCCCTTCCTGGTGCCGTTCGCGGCCTGCGCGCATTGGGGATTCGGCCAACGCCGTTGACGGATGCGGGATAAGGGCTATACTGCCCTCATGTATCCACCACGCTTCACATTGCCGGCCAACGCCGCCTGCCAGCAGGGCAGGGGCTTTGCCGCGTCCGTGGAACGTGACTGCGCCGCCGTCTCCCGAGCGGTGCAGCAGTCGTCGCGCAACCTCGCCTGGCTCGTCCGGGCTCGGTGAGGACCTCTGCACGCGTTTAGCCGTCCTCCCGAGCCTACTCCACACCGATACCGGCGGCTGCCATCGCAGCCGTCATCGCCAATTGCCCGCCGCCGTGCGGGCACGATCAGGAGTGAACAATGAAACCGACCATCCTCGTGTCATGGCTGGATATGGACCGCCTCGACCGCATGCTGGATTCCCTGCCTGCCGCCCAGGCCGACGCGCGCGACGCGCTGCTCGATGAACTGGGCCGCGCCGGACTTGCGGAACCCTGGGAGATGCCACCCGACGTCGTCACCATGAATTCGCGCGTGCGCTTCGCCTTCGACGACGCCGGGCAGGACGTGACAATGACGCTGACCTATCCGAAAGACATGAACGGCAACCCCGAGCAGCTGTCGATCCTGACCCCGGTCGGCACCGCGCTGCTCGGCCTGAAGGTAGGCGACACCATCAGCTGGGAGCGCCCGGATGGCGCCCTGTTCAATGTCAGCGTCCGGGCAATCGAGTACCAGCCGGAGCGCGACGGGCAGTATCACCGCTGAGCGTGGGCAGGCGCTTGACTCGCGCCTGCAACACCACCACCAGCCCCAGCACGATGGCGCAGGCAATCCACATCGACCACAGGGTGTGGCTCAGGAAGTGCGCGCCGCGCATCTGCTGCATCCATCCCAGGCCCAAGCCCGGCGCCAGGCAGGCGGCCAAGACCCGCCAGGCCTTGCGTCCAGGACCCGGCAACCACAGCACCACCAGCGACACCAGCCACAGCGCGCTGGAGGCGTGTCCCGCCGGCAGGCAGTGGCCGGGCAGGATGCCGGGTGGCAGCGCCTCGAACAGGCGCAGGTAGGGCTCCTTGCCGCCGTAGCGCGCCAGGTCCCAGGGACAGTGGGCGTTGCTGGACTGCTTGAGCAGGCTGGTGATGACCGGAACTAGGACGGCCGACCATGCGACCACGCGCAGGCGTAAGCGCGCCAGCGGCCGGTCAAACGCCGCCTGCGGCCAGATCGCATCGCCCACGGCCAGCGCGATGAGCAGGCCGGCGCACACCGTCAGCGCGGTCTTGGCGATGCGGTGGCTGAAGGTCGCGGTGAGCCAGGCTTCGCGCCAGGGGAAGGCGCCGGTCACCCGGTCGTATAGCGCATCCGCCATGCGCAGGTCGATGTCGGTGCGCGCCTCCAGCGCGTAGATCAGGAGCGCCGTCAGCAGCAGCAAGAGGGCGAGCCGGATCGCGGTCGCCGTCTCCAGCAGTTGTTCCCGACCTCGCACTTTCATCACTTCCGATACGCCCGCGTCTTCTGCTTCAGTTACGTACGCAGGCATGGAACAGGTCCAGTTTCGGATTCAGGACGGCGGTTTCGACATTCAGCATGCCAAGCACCGAGTGGAACACGTTGTCGTGCGAGAGCGGCTGGTCGGCGCGCGCCTGCAGGCAAGAGCGGTCGATGCGGAAGCGCTGGCTGAAGCCGTCCGACATCCACAGCATCATCGGCACGTGGGTCTGCTCGCTGGGGGCGAACAGGTAGGGCGCGCCGTGCAGGTACATATTGCCTTCGCCGAGCGATTCGCCGTGGTCCGAGAAGTACAGCATCGAGGTGTCCACGCCTGACTCGCTGGCGGTCTTGCGCAGCAGGTCGATGGTGTCGGCCAGGAAGCTGTCGGTGTAGAGGATGGTGTTGTCGTAGGCCGCGACGATCGAGTCGCGGGTGCAGGTCTCGAATTCGCTGCTGTTGCAGACCGGGCCGAAGCGGCCGAAGCCGGCGGGATAGCGGTGCGCATAGGCGGGGCCGTGGCTGCCTTTCTGGTGCAGCACGATGACCAGGTCCTTGGTCGACTGGCGGATCAGGTTCGGCAGGCCCTCGAGCAGGTCCTGGTCATAGCATTCGTCGCCCGCGCAATTGCGGCTGCCGGTGCTCGGGTTGGAGACGTCGACGAATTCCACGCGGTCGCACACGCCCTTGCAGCCCGAGTTGTTGTCGCGCCAGTGGACACGGAAACCGGCGTGCTTGAGCACGTCGAGCAGGCCTTCCTGGTGCTTGGCCTTGTTGTCGTCATAGCGCTCGCGCGTCATGGCCGAGAACACGCAGGGCACCGATACCGCGGTGGCCGTGCCGCAGGACTCGACCTTGGCAAAATTGATCAGGCCATCCTCGTGCGCGAGGCGCGGGTTGGTTTCGCGCGCATAGCCGTTGAGCGAGAAGTTGGCGGCGCGTGCGGTTTCGCCGACCACGATCACGGTCACGGTGCGGCGCGTCTGGCCGGCCCAGCGGCTGCCCTTGGTAGCGTCGCGGCCGATTTCCTGCAGCGGAACCGGCGTGCTCCAGCGGTTGCGCAGGTAGCCGTTGAGCGCCTGCACGGCATTCGTCGGGGTGAGCAGGTAGCGCAGTTCACGGTGTTCGCGCACCGCCGGCGCCAAGGTCTTGAACAGCAGGACCAGCAGCAGCGCCGCCAGCGCCAGCGCACCGGCGAAGATGCCAGCGCGTTGCGCGATCCCACGCACGCCTTGCGGGTACTGCAACTTCGCACGTGCCACCAGAAGCGAGGGCAGGCCGCCGGTCACGGCAACGAACAGCACCATGTGCCAATTCAGCAACTCGGTTGCTTCGCGGGTGTCGGTTTCGAAGATGCTCTGGATGATGGCCTTGTCGATCACGACGCCGTACTGGTTGATGAACCAGGCCGAGGCCGAGGCGGTCAGCAGGAAAGCGATCAGCGCCGGCTTGACGACGAAGCGGAAGCTGAAGGGCGTCAGGAGCGCATAGAACAGCAGCACCACGATGGCGAAGCTGCCGGCCAGCACCGGCAGGCGCGCGAGCGAGAAGCCGCCGACCGCATGGACGAAGTTGGACCAGAAATTGAAGTTGCCGACGGTGGCCAGCAGCAGGGCGACGGTAAAGACGAGCAGGTTGGCGCTGATGCGCCGGGACAGGACGTTTTGCACTTGTATCACTTCTGAGCAGGTGGCCGGAATGGCCACGCTATTCCTGAAGGATACGAAACGGCTCGTGAGCCGCTCGTCAGCAGGATGTTAAGGCTGTGTGAACGTGAGCGTAAAACGACTGCCGCCATCAACCCGCGCTTCGTAGGCGAAGCCGGCGCCCAGGAAATCGCAGATGCGGCGCGCCAGCGCCAGGCCGAGTCCGGTACCGCCCGAGCCGCTCGACGGTGCGCCGCCGCTGCCCAGCGTGGCGACCACCGCCGGCGGCAGGCCGGGGCCGGTATCTTCCACCACCACCTGGCCCGGCAGCAGGCGCACCACGACTTCGCCGCGGTCGGTGTACTGGCAGGCGTTACGCACCAGGTTGCCGATCGCGGCCGCGCACAGTTCGCGCGGGGCGCGCACCTCCAGCGACGGGCCGTCGACGAAGCGCAGCGCAACCGGCTTGCCGGCCACCAGCATGCGGTATTTTTCCACTTCCTCTTCCGCGACCTGCTCGAGCGGGACCGGCGCCAGCGTGCCGAGCTGCGGCGCGCGCGCCAGCAGCAGGAGCACCGTGACGCATTCGGCCGCTTCGCGCGCGGCGCGGTAGATGCGCTCGGCCGGACCGCGCACGGCAGGCGCGGCTTCCTGCATCAGGATCTCGGCGGCGCCCATGATCACGGTGAGCGGGCTGCGCAGCTCGTGGCTGACGTCGCCGGTGAAGTAGCGTTCGCGGTCCAGGAAAGCGCGCAGCTCGGTGGTGTGGGCCACCAGCGCGCGCGCCAGCACGCCCAGTTCGTCCTTGCGGCCGGTGAGGGCGGCCGGGGCGCTGTCACTGCCGACCGCCAGCGCCAGCTCGCTGATCGGCGTCACCACGCGGGTGCCGAGGAAGCCGCCCAGCATCGTGGCGAGCAGCACGAAGCCGACGATCACCGCCGCAAACATCGAGTACACCACCACTTCGATCTTGTCGTAATCGCTTTCATGGTCGACCAGCACCCAGTTGCCGCGCGCGTCGTGACCGGCCAGCACGTGCAGGCGGGTGGTGCCGACGTCGACCTTGTGCACGCCGTCGGCCAGGTTGCGCAGCGGCGCGGGAATGGCTTCATTGCGCTGGAAGCGCAGGCCGGCCGGCATGTCGACGTCCAGGCCAGCGGCCTGGCGCGGCGCGGCCCAGGCGACCGCCGCCTCGAGCCGCTTGTCGACCAGCTGCACCTCGATGCCTTCAACCGCCACCGCTGCGATGAAGGCGAAGAAGGTCGAGGCGCCAAGGCCGAACAGGACGAATGCGACGACAATGCGCCGTTTTAAGGAATCAGCGCTTCGCATCCGCCTGCACCAGCTTGTAGCCGACCCCGGCTACGGTCTGCAGCATGGGCGTCGCAAAAGGCTTGTCGATGGCCTGGCGCAGCGCATGGATGTGGGTGCGCAGGGCATCGCTGTCGGGGCGGTCCTCGCCCCACACGGCCTGCTCGAGCGTTTCGCGGGTGACGATGCGTGGCGCCGCCACCAGGAGGCAGCGCAGCAGGATGTAGCCGGTCTTGGTGAGCTGCACCGGCACCCCGGCGCGCGCGGCTTCCTGCATGTCCGGGTCGTAGCTGAGCTCGCCGAAGCGCAGGGTGGTGTGCAGCGCGTGGGTGGCGGCCGAGCGCCGCACCAGCGCCTTCAGGCGCACTTCCAGTTCCACCAGCGAGAAGGGCTTGACCAGGTAGTCGTCGGCGCCGCTGTCGAAGCCGGCCACCTTGTCGGGCAGGCTGTCGCGCGCGGTCAGCATCAGCACCGGGGTCGATTTGCCGAGCTCGGTACGCAGCTTCTGGCAAAGCTCCAGGCCGTTCAGGCCAGGCAGCCCGACGTCGAGGATGATGACGTCGTAGTCGTTTTCGGAAGCCAGCGCCAGCCCGCCATAGCCGTTGCGGGCGGAATCGAGCTGGTGGCCTTTGGGTTCCAGGAAACCGTACAGGTTGGCGAGGATGTCCGGATGGTCTTCGACGATGAGGATGCGCATCCGCCTATTCTAGTGCAGAGGCGCGTGTGCAGTCAGCCATGGCGATAGTTGGCGGCGCGGTGGGCCCGGCACAGGATGGTGAAGAAGGCTTCGCCACTAACGGTTTGGCCATATTCCACAGATGCAACAACCCGCCGCAGGAGTTCGGCGTCCGGGCGGTCCAGCACGGCGAGCGGGTGAGCCCAGCGCGGGCGGCCGGTCACCCGTCCGCACAGCAGCCAGGGCAGGAAGACCAGCACGCAGGTCGGCATGAAGAGCGGCACCAGGAAGCCCCACCACGGGCCCCAGGCGAGGCCCAGCAGCACCGCCGTCAGGAAGGAGGTGGCGACGGTGGCCAGGTAGAGCGAGCGACCCTGGCGTTCCAGCCAGTCGGGCGGGTACTTCCTTGTCAGGCGGTGCGCAATGCCTTCCAATACCAACAGTTGCTGGATTGATATGGCATCGGAACGGAGGTGCAAGGGCTTGCTCACTACGTGTTGCCTTTGAAGGAATGTTGTCATAGCCACATGGCTTTGACTGAAGCGTAGGCCGCCGGATGTTAAGAAAGCGTTAAAGTAAAGCAAACGGAACAGGGGTGCGCCCCGGCGTTGGCAAACTGTTTTCTTTAGATTATCGTTGGCGCGTTTGACCGTTTAATGACAAACAACTAAAGAAAGAGACCATGAAACGATTCCTTGCCGCCGCCTTCCTGTGCCTGGGCCTGTTCAGCTTCGCCCATGCCGAAACCGATGCCGCCCTGACCAAGCAGGTCAACGCTTTCGTGGACGAGTGGCACGAGGACGCGGCCAATGCGCGCATGGCCTATTTCGACAAGATGGCCAAGGACGGCGTCTACATCGGCACCGACCGCACCGAGCTGTGGCAGCGCGACGACTTCAAGGCCTGGGCCAAGAAATACTTCGAGCGCAAATCCGCCTGGAGCTTCAAGGCCACCCGGCGCAACGTGTATGCCTCGGCGGACAAGTTGCTGATCTGGTTCGACGAGCTGCTCGACACGCCGAACATGGGGCCCTGCATGGCCAGCGGCGTGATCCGCAAAACGGCCAAGGGCTTCGAGATCGTGCACTACCAGCTGTCGATGGCGGTGCCGAACGAGGTGGCTGGGCAGGTGACCAAGCTGATCGCGGAGCACGAGAAGGCCGGCAAACCAGCCGGTAAATAAGCGGAGCGCTTATCATCGCCGCATGTCGCAACTGAATCCCCCCTACATCGGCCGCTTCGCACCATCGCCGACCGGCCCGCTGCATGCCGGCTCGCTGGTCGCGGCACTGGCCAGCTACCTCGACGCGCGCTGGCACCACGGCGCCTGGCTGGTGCGCATCGAGGACATCGACGAAGGCCGCAGCGTGCCCGGCGCCGCCGAGGGCATCCTGGCGCTGCTGGACACGCTCGGCATGCATGCCGATGGCGAGATCGTCTGGCAGAGCCGTCGCAAGCACCTGTACCAGGCCGCCGCCGAGCGCATCGTCGAACACACCTATCCCTGCGGCTGCAACCGGCGCGAGATCGCCGATTCGCGCCTCGGCTTCGCGCCCGACGGCGCCGCCATCTATCCCGGCACCTGTCGCTACGGCCTGCAGGAGGGCCGCAACATGCGCAGCCTGCGTCTGCGCGTGCCGGAACCGGGCTACGACGTGATCGGATTCATCGACCGCTTCGCGGGCGAGGTGGTCCAGCGCCTGAGCGGCGAATCCGGCGACTTCGTCCTGAAGCGCGCCGACGGTTTCTGGGCCTACCAGCTGGCGGTGGTGGTGGACGACGCCGAGCAGGGCGTCACGGATATCGTCCGCGGGGCCGACTTGCTCGATTCGACGCCGCGCCAGATCTTCCTGCAGCGCGTGCTCGGGGCGCCGACGCCGCGCTACCTGCACGTGCCGGTGGTGCGCAACGAGAACGGCGAAAAGCTGTCGAAGCAGACCGGCGCGCTGGCGGTGGCGCCGGGCGACGAGGCGGGGGCGATCGATGCCCTGCTGCAGGCCGCGCGTTTCCTCGGCCTGGCGCTGGAGCGGCCGGCGTCGCTCGACGCCTTCTGGCGCGCGGCGATACCGGCCTGGGGCCAGTTGCTGGCCCGGCACCCGGGTGCATCAATCACTTGACCATGCCGGGCCGGCGGCGCGACATCACCGCCAGTCCGACCAGGCCGGCTCCCAGCATGCCTCAGGTGGCCGGTTCCGAAATCGGCGCCGACACCACGAAACCGCGGATCTCGCCGTTCGGATACTGCGTCGTGTGGATGTTGAGGTAAGCCCGGTTGTCGTTCATGGCATCGAGCAGCGCCGCGCCGGCGCGCAAGCGTCACATTTGCGCACATAGGCCTGTCTCATTAGCTACTAGATTGAAGCTCCTGATCAGGAATGAATGCAACAGCACACCCGGCGGGCGTACTGCAGAAGAAAGTAGCGCAACAAATTTCGCCTCGTCCACACCGTACGGGGGATGAACGTACCTCGGGAATAAGCGCAAAAAAAAAGGGTGTTGCTTGGCTAGTGCGGCTTGCGCAGGATGGTGATTTCGCCGTCGGTCTCGAGGAAGGCGCATTTCATGTCCTGGCGTGTGCAGTCGTGCTCGCGCAGGGCTTCTTCGAGGTCGGAATCAGACAGGCGGCAGTTGCGCACGACCTTCTCGAAGAACACGCCGTCGCGTCCGATCAGGATGGCGCTGCCCTCGACCAGCTTTTCGATGCTCGGACTGCGCGAGTTCACCAGGGCAACGGCGGAATTGATGGCCACCAGGGTAGCGGCCGCGATCAGGCCGCCGATCAGCGAATTGTCGCCGCCGTTGAGCGAGTTGGACACGGCTTCGGACAGCAGCATGACGACCAGGAGGTCGAAGGGTGTGAACTGGCCGACGGTACGGCGGCCGGACAGGCGCACCATCACGAGCAGCAGCAGGTACACGGCCAGGCCGCGCACGATGAACTCCCACCATGGAAGATCCATGTCGAACATAACCCCTCCGTGCAAAACACCGATGGGTTCATTGTAATCAAAACGTCAATATTTCGATTTCAAGCGTGCGCTGCTGCCAGGTTCAGGAGGCAGCGGGTGGCGCCGGCGTGGTGGCGGCGTTCTCGGCTTCCCAAATGGCCAGCTCGCGCTCGTAGCGTGCCAGCGCTTCGTCGTAGAGGTCGAACACGCAGGGCATGCAGCCGCTGCGGCAGCAGTCCTCGAGCTCGGGCTGCAGCGGCGGGACGGGACGCGGGCGCATGCTAGTTGCCGGCCTTGTCGCCGTTCAGGATGCGCTGGATTTCCTCGCGATCCTTCTTGCTGACGTGGCCGCGCAGGGCGGCCAGCACCAGCTCCTTGCCGGAGCCGGAGAAGGCCTTGTGGATCAGGTCCTTGATCAGGCTGGACTGGTGGCTGTCCTGCGGCTGGGCCGGCGCATAGACGTGGGCGCGGGTGCTTTCGTCGCGCGACAGCAGGCCTTTGGCGTGCATTACCTGGAGCAGGCGCAGCACGTTGGCGTACGCCATGTCGGGGCGCGTTTCGACCGCCGCCTCGTGCACCTGGCGCGCGGCGGCGGGGCCGAGCTGCCACAGCAGGCGCAGCATTTCCAGTTCGGATGGGGTCGGCTTGGCGGGTACGTCGGGGTTCGTCATGGATCTAGAATAAATGATCTAGACCGCCAAGTCGAGCCTTCAGCTGCACATCAGTCCTTCAGGCTGTACTCGCGCAGCTGGAACACGTTCTTGCCGTCTTCGCGCTCGCACACCCCGGTCATGGTCTCGCCCTTGCGCAGCACGTGGGTGACGCGGGTGCCCTCGGCCTTGCCGGCGCAGGCCGCATGGGCCGCGGCGGGCACCTCGGGCAGCTCCACCGATGGCGGCATGGGCGGCGCCGGCGGGGCAGGTGGAGCGGGCGGCGCCGGCGGTGCGAAGTGGGCCATGGCGAGGTGAGGCGGGGCCGGCGGAGCAGGGGGCGCCGGCGGCGCGGGCGGGGCCGGAGGCGGCGGGCACTTCACGGTCGATTCGCACTTGTAGTGGACGTGGACGCCGGCCTGGGCGCTGCCGGCGGCGGCGACGAAGCCGAGCAATGCGACGAGGGCGATGGCCTGGTTCTTGGTATGCATGGTGGTCTCCTTGGCTGCGGCCCGCACGGTGCGGCGGGCCATGGAGACATCCTGCCTGCCAAATGTGGAGAAAAGATGGATTAGAGCTTCTTCAACGCCCGCTCGCGCTCCTCGCGCAAGGCGGGAACGCCGGCCTGCTCGACCAAGCTCTGCAGCGCGAGCCGATGGGCCGTGGCCAGCGCGGCGCTTGGCTCCACCGCCACGTCCGGCTTGACGCCCACGCGTTCCCAGCCGGGGCCGGTGAGTAGCTTCCACTCGGCGATGAACAAGGCGTAACCGTCACCCACCGAATATTTGAGTCCACCGTTGCCGGCGCCGGCCGAGGTCTCCCCGATCACCTTGACGCGGCCCACGCGCGCGCCGCTGTAGGCAAGCATCTCGGCGGCCGATGCGCTGCGGCGATCGATCAGCACGTACACCGGCGCGTTCGCCAGCGACTTGCTGCCCAGCCCCGGGTCTGTCTTCACCTCGCTGCGGATGCCGGCTGCCCGGTTTTCGGAAGCATGCAGCAAGATCGGCGGCGCTTCCGGCGCATAGAAGTGGCTCAGGATGAACCCGACCGTGTCGGGCGAGCCGCCGTAGTTGCCGCGCAGGTCGATGATGAGGGCGTCGCTGTTGGCGAGGAAGCGCATCGCCGCTTCCGCCGTCGCGCGCGACAGGTCCAGAGGAACAAAGGACGACAGGCGCAGGTAGCCGACGTTGCCGTCGAGGCGCTGGACCGCGTCGAAGCCGAAATTGGTGCGGGCGATGGTGGCGCTGTCGCGGCCGTCGATGCGGCCGGTGCGCATGACCTGGCGGACCTGCCCGCCGGGCCCGGCCACCGTCACGGCGCCTGGCGCGGTCGTACCCGGCACGAAATCGGACTGCGGTTCGTAGCTCATGCGCAGGTGCAGGTCGGGCTGGATCGCCTGCATGGCCTGGGTCACCGCCTTGGCGTAGGCCTGCGGGTCGGACACCTTGTCGAGCTCGGTTATCTGCGCCAGCAGGCCTTCGGCCAGCCTGGCCCCGAGCGCGGCGTCGAGGTAGCGTTCGCGCAGGATCTGGGCTGTGCGGTCGATGACGGCGCCGCGGTCGGCCAGCGCGGCCGGGGACGGGAGGAACAAGGCTGCGCCAAGGAGAAGCGCGGCGAGCAGGCGTAGGTATGTCATGTGCTTCCTTGCGATGGTAAAGGCTCTACCGGTATTGCCGCGATGAAGCAAGAAAGTTCCCGTTCAATCCTCTCCCTAAAGGTCGAACCGGTAGCCAAGCCCGTAGATCGAGCGAATCGGTTCGAGGCAGGGTGCTGCGGCGTCGATCTTGCGCCGCAGGTTCTTGATGTGGCTGTCGATGGCGCGGTCAGTGGCCTCCAGGCTGTCGGCGTGGGCGGCGTCGAGCAGTTGGGCGCGCGAGAACACCTGGCCCGGACGGCGCGCCAGCGCAGCCAGGATCGCGAACTCGCTCGGCGTCAGGTCGAGCGGCTGGCCATGGACCCGCGCCAGGCGCGCCGTGTCGTCGATCGCCAGCACGGGTGCGCTCGGCGCGGCGCCGGCGCGGCGCAGGATGGCCTTGATGCGGGCCATCAGTTCGCGCGGGCTGAAGGGTTTGCACAGGTAGTCGTCGGCCCCGGCTTCCAGGCCGAGCAGACGGTCGATTTCCTCGACGCGGGCGGTCACCATGATCACCGGCAGCTCGCTGGTTTCGCGGAGCGCGCGGCACAGCGACAGGCCGTCGAGGCTAGGGAGCATCAGGTCGAGCACCACCAGCGCGGGCGGATTGGCGCGGATCGCGGCCAGGGCTTCGCGGCCGTCGCCAAAGACCTGCGGCGTGTAGCCGGCGGCGCGCGCGTAGTCGGCCACCAGCGCGGCCAGTTCCGGTTCGTCCTCGACGATCATGATGGCCTGGCTCATGCTGCGCCTCCCGCCATCGGCAGGGAGACGGTCACGCGCAGGCCGCCGAGCGGCGAGTGCGCGAACAGCAGGCTGCCGCCCTGGGCCTCCAGCAGGCGGCGGCACAGCGCCAGGCCGAGGCCGGCGCCGCCGTGGGCGCGGCTGCGCGAGGCGTCGACGCGGTAGAAGCGTTCGGCCAGTCGGGACAGGGCGTCGTCCGGCACGCCGGGTGCGCTGTCGTCGAGGACGAGATGCAGCTGGCCCGCATCGGCGTGCGCGTGCAGGGCGAGGCGTCCGCCCGCCGTCGTGTAGCGCAGGCTGTTTTCGAACAGGTTGTCGAGCACCTGGCGCAGGCGGTCGGGGTCGGCCAGCACCACGCGCTGCGACGGCGCCGCGCCCAGGTCCAGCCCCAGGCCAGCAGATTGCAGGCGCGCCGCGAATCCCTGTGCCTGCGCGCTCGCGAAGTCCCACAGGTCGAGCGCGACCGGCTTGCAGTCGAGCGCGCCCACGTCGGCGCGCGCCAGCGCGTAGAGCTCGTCGATCAGTTTGTTCAGTGCCAGCACCTGGCGCAGCATGGCCTCGAGCGTCTCCGGCGTGGCGCTGCGCACGCCGTCCTGCACCGCTTCGAGCTGCGCGCGCAGCACGGCCAGCGGCGTGCGCAGTTCGTGCGAGGTGTCGGCCACCCACTGGCGGCGCGCGCCCTCGGCGCTCTCCAGCTGCTGCGCGAGCGCGTTGAAGTGGCGCGCCAGTTCCCCCAGCTCGTCGCTGCGCGCGGCCGGCAGGCGCACATCGAAGCGGCCGCCGGCCAGCGCGCCGGCGCCTTCGGCCAGCTGCCGGATCGGCTGGCGGAAGTGGCGCGCCAGCAGGATCGCGGCCAGCGCGCTCAACGCGACCGCGGCCGCCACGATCAGCCATAGGCTGCTGCGCAGCTGTTCGAGGAAGGCCAGGGCCATCGCGTCGCTTGGGCGGTGGCTGCGCGCCACGCCCAGGTAGCCGACGGTGCGGCCATCGACCTCGATCGGTCTACGCGCGAGCGGCAGCGCGCCGGGGATGCGGCCGGCCAGGTAGCTGCCCTCGGCATCGAACAGCGTGACGCGCTGGTGCAGGTCGTAGGTGACGCCGTCGGCGCGCGGGGCGTCGAGGCGCGGTGGCGGCAGAGGCGGCGCGGGCGGAGCGGGCGGAGCGGGCGGTGCAGGGGGCGCGGGTGGCGCGACCACACCGACTACCGACGCCGGCATTGCCGGGGCGGCCGGCGCAGCGGGGGCTGCGGGCAAGGCGATCGGGCGGCGCCGGCGTTCGTCCTGCAGGCGCGCCAGCTCGCCCGCGATCCAGCCGCGCCGGGCGTCGCCGGCGGGCAGGAACTGCCAGCCGCCCTCGGCCTGGTAGCGCGCGGCCAGGGCGCCCGAGAGCTCGTCGAGACGGTCGAGTTCGATGCCCACGGCGTAGTCGCCGAAACCGGCCAGCACGTTCTGGCGCAGCAGGTAGACCGCCCCCGCCGCCACCGCCAGGATGGCGAGCAAGACTGAGAGGAACAGGCGGTGGCCGATGGAGAATTTCACAATGTCAGGTCAGCGTGGGACTACGTGGATCGGGAGAATTCGTTCTGTGAATCGCAAACGCACGATCATCCTATTCTAAGCGTGGTCAAAATGGAAAATATTGAACATTCAATTTCTCAATGTCTGACAGAGAATGCGCCAGGATGGTGCAAGGCGCATTCCTACAAAATGTGTGCCGAACTTCCGTGGTCCGCTGTGCCTGCCTTCGTTAGGATGAACCTGTCTCAGCCACTTCCGGCTGATCCTTTGACAATGTATGGAGGCAACTATGGCATCGAAAAACCAAGGCGGCAACCAGGGCGGCAACCAGGGCGGCAACAACAAGCAGAGCGGCGATACCAGCAACCGCGGTTTCGCATCGATGGATCCACAGAAGCAGCGTGAAATCGCTTCCGAAGGCGGCCGTGCGGCGCACGCATCGGGCAATGCCCACGAGTTCACTTCGGAAGAAGCACGTCGTGCGGGCTCGATGAGCCACGGCGGCGGTGGCGGCGGCGGTAACCAGCAAAGCGGCGGCGGTGGCGGCCAGCAGAGCGGTGACCGTGGCGGCAACCAGGCAAGCAGCGGCAACACCCGCGGCGGCTCGCCGGAACAGCATGCGAAGGCCGGCTCGCAGAGCCACAAGAACGACAAGCGTTAAGCAGCACCTCTACACCCGCCCGTCATGGGCGGGTGATCAGTAAACGTCTCGGCGGTAGCGGCCTTCGGCCGTGAGCACGTCGAGCTTCCCGGCGCCGAGCACCTCGGCCAAGGCCTCGTGCACGCCGCCGGCCATTCCCTGCAAACTGCCGCAGACGTAGATCGCGGCGCCTTCCTCGACCCAGCTGCGCAGTTCCTGTGCGTGTTCACGCACCAGGTGCTGCACGTAGCGCGGTGTCGCCTGGTCGCGCGAGAAGGCCAGGTCGAGCTGGGCCAGACCGCCGCCGGCCAGCCATCCCTGCAGCTCGTCGCGGCGCAGGAAATCGCAAGCCGCATTGCGTTCGCCGAACAGCAGCCAGTTGTCGCCGTTGCCGGCGTCGATGCGCGCCTTGATCAGCGCGCGCAGGCCGGCCAGGCCGCTGCCGTTGCCGATCGCGATGAGCCCACGCGCGGCGTTGCCGTTCAGGCGGAAGCGCTGGTGCGCGCGCAGGCGCAGGCGGATCACGTCCTCGCTGGAGGCGGTCTCGCACAGCCAGCCGGACGCGGCGCCCAGGCTGCCGTCCTCGCGCCGTTGCAGGCGCACCATCAGTTCCAATCGGCCTTCCGAAGGCAGGGAGGCGATCGAATATTCGCGCGGGTGCTCCGGGTCGCCTGGAGCGCTGACCTGCGCCAGGTCGCCCGCTTCCCAGGCCGGCAGCGCGCCCGCGCACGGCGCCAGGGCGATGCGGTAGAGCGGGGCGCCGGCGCTGCCCGCGTTCAGCAGTTCGCGTTCGAGGATGCGCCATTCGCCGTAGCCTGGGGCTTCCCAATCCGGGGCATCGGCGGTGCCGGCCAGGCGGCCGATGTGGTGCTGCCATGCGGCCAGTGCGTCGGCATTGCCGCGGTCGACGTCGATGCGGTCGAACAGCGGCGTGGCGCCATGCGCGGCCAGCCAGCCGTCGAGCGCGCGGCCGAAGCCGCAGTAATTTGTGTAGCTGCTGTCGCCCAGCGCCAGCACGGCGTAGTGCAGCTGCGCGAGGTCGGCGCTGGCGCTCATGGTCTCGCCGGCGAAGCGCGCAGCGGTATCGGGTGCGTCGCCTTCGCCATAGGTGCTGGCGATGAAGAGCACGCGGCCGGCTTGCGCCAGTGCGCCGGCGGGCAGGTCGGACATGCAGACCGCGCGCGCCGATAGCCCGCCGGTGTTCAAGGTGTCGGCGGTGCGTCCCGCCAGGTATTCGGCGCTGCCGGTCTGGCTCGCGTACACCACCAGCCAGTCGGCGTCGCCGGCCGGAAGGCTGCGGCGGATGGCGCGGGCGCGCCAGATCGCCAGGCACATGGCCAGGTAGCCGCTGGAGAGGGCGAGGGCGCCGCCCAGGCGCACGGGATCGATGGTCAGCGTCATTGGAGCAGCTCGCGCCAGGCGGTAGACAGGTGTTCCTGCAGTCCACCGGCATTGCGGACCAGGTAGCGCGCCGCGATGCCGCGCGCATCGGCGAAGGCCAGCCCTGCCTGCGTGCCCATCACGGTGAGCGCGGTGGACAGCGCGTCGGCGGCCATGCAGGTGCCGGCGACCACGGTGCAGGATGCGACGCCGTTGGCGATCGGATGCCCGGTGCGTGGGTCGAGCGTATGCGAGGCGCGCTGCGTCCCATGATCAAAGTAGCTGCGGTAGTCGCCCGAGGTCGCGATCGCCAGGCCGTGCAAGGCGATCACGGCTTCCGGTCCGGCGCCGCCGTCCGGCACGCCTTCGATCTCGACCCACCACGGTTCACCACCCGGCTTGACGCCGGCGCCGCGCAGTTCGCCGCCCACTTCGACCAGGTAGTGACGCACACCGAGGCGTTCGAGGCAGATGCCGAGGCGGTCGACGCCGTAGCCCTTGGCGATGGAGGAGAAATCGAGGATGGCGCCGCCCGGCTGTAGCAGGCGTCGGCCGGCGCGGTCGAGCTGCGGCGTGGCCTGCGCACGGCGCGCCAGCCTTGCTGCCACCTCGTGCGCACCGGGCGCCCTGAAGTCCGCTTGATCGTGGCGCGCCGAAGAGCCGAAGCCCCACAGGTTGACCAGCGCACCCGCAGCCGGGTCGTAGGCGCCGGCCGTGTCTTCATGCACTTGCAGCGCGAAGTCGATCACGTCGAAGAACTGCGGCGGCAGCGCATGCCAGCTGCCGCCGGGGGCGCGGTTGTAGCGCGAGAGCAGGGAGGCTTCCTCCCAATGGCTCATCTGCGCGACGATCTCGTTCAGCTCGCGCTGCAGCGCCGCGTCGATGTCGGCATCCAGATGCGGCGGGACCAGCATCCGCGCCGACCAGCTGGTACCCATCGAGCGGCCGGCGGCCTGGTGCAGTGTGCTGCCTGCGGCAGGCATTGCCAGGTCGATCGCATGCGGAACGAGAACTGCGCGCACTGCTTATTCCGGCAGGATCTCGAAGGTCGCCGAATAAGCGTAGCGGCGCGAACCCGGCTCGCCCGGACCCTTCGGCTGCTCGACCGGGTACTTGGCGCTCATCCAGTAGCGGTTCGGTTCCGGCAGCTTGAAGCTGGCTTCTCCCTTGGCGTCGGTGGTAAGGCGGATTTCGTTGATGGTGCCCCGGAACTTGACGCCGGCCGGCACCAGCGAGAACGGGAAGTTGGGCAGCGGCTTGCCGTCCAGCTGGAAGCGGAACTTGGCGGTTTCGCCGGCGCGCAGGTCGTTCGGGTGGGTGACCGGGACCAGCTCCAGGCCTTCGCCGCTTGGCTTGAGGGCGCCGGTGGAGAGCTTGTTGGCGGTGACGAAGGTCTCCATGCGGGTGTGGGTGGTCGATTTCTTGACGTCCGTCGCGCCTGCCGGGATCTCCTTGGCCACGCTTTGCTCGGTGCCGCGGAAGCGCTTTTCTTCGCCATTGAGCTTGTAGCTGCCCATCACGTTGTTCGACACCATCGCGATGCGGTAGGTGCCGTCCTTCGGCAGGCGCAGGTCGAGGGTCGAGCGGACCTTGCCCAGCACCGCGCCGGTTGCCGGCGTCGTCGCGCCGTCCGGATCGGTGACGGTCACGCCGTCCATGCGCAGGGGCATGTGGTCGAACTCGAACAGGCCTTCCGAGATCGCGCCGTCGATGGTGACCCAGGCTTCTTCCTTCTCGACGAAGCCGGTGGAGGGCAGCATCCAGCCGCGGTGGGCGCTGGCGGCGAAGGAAACGCTGGCCAGCGCCAGCGACAGGATGGTCTTCTTGACGAGGTGGTTCATGTGCTTGGTCTCCGGGTGCGCTTACTGGACGGCGATCGAAACGGCGCCGAGTTCTTCCTTGCCGCTGGCGTTGGCCGCCAGCTTGCCCTTGGCGGGCAGGGTGAAAGGCACGCGCACCAGCTCGCGGCCGCCGGCTTCGCGCGCCGCTTCGACCACCAGCTTGTAGTCGCCGGCCGGCAGTTTATCGGTTGCGCCGGCGAAGTTCATGCTGTGGCTGCCAGCCGCCTTGGTCGCGCCGCTCACGCCATCGAGCGGCAGCTTGACGTCCTTGCCGCCCTTGCGCCACCAGGTGCGCAGGTCCTTGATCCACTTTTCGCCCGCATTGTCCTTCTTCTTGACGTCGTACAGCACGGCCAGGTTGGAGGCGACGGCGCCGTCACCCTTTTCGATCCAGATCGCGACGTAGGGCTTGTGGTATTCCGCCACCTGCAGTTGCGGCAGTTCGAACTTCACGGACAGGTCGGCTGCCACGGCCCAGCTTGATACGAACGGCAGGGTCAGCGCGAGCGAGTGAGACAGTTTCATTAGATCGCCTTATAGATAGTAGGGTAACTAGAAGATAAGCTTATAAATTAGTGGACGAAAAGCAACGCGATCACGGCCGGCAGCACGATGCCGAAGCCGATCACCGGCCAGGTCGACGGCCGGTTGGCGGCGTGGTATTTCAGGATCAGGAAGCCGGTGACGCAAAAGATCACGCAGGCGATCGCGAAGATGTCGATGAACCAGCTCCACACGACGCCGGTATTGCGGCCCTTGTGCATGTCGTTGAGCCAGGAGATCCAGCCGCGCGAGGTAGCCTCGTATTCGGCGCCGCCAGCGACGGCGATGCGCAGCCAGGCGTCGCCGCCCGGGCGCGGCAGGGCGACGTAGGCGTCCTCTTCGGAAAACTCGGCGCGCTTGCCGCGCACGTCGACCGGGAAGGAGGCGTTGGCCCAGTCCGCGATCTCGCTCGGCAGCGGCACTTCAGCGTCGGCGTGTTCGGCCGCGTACTTCTCCAGCTGGGCGCGCAGCGGCGCCGGCAGCGTGGCTTTCAGGCGGGTGACCTGGGGCTTGGCCTCGATCTGGGCCGCGTGATTCAGGGTGAATCCGGTAAAGCTGAACAGCAGCATGGCCATCAGGCAGATGGCCGAACTGATCCAGTGCCACTGGTGCAGCTGCCTGAGATAGACGGCACGGCGCGGGCCCGGCAAGGCATTCTGGGGAAGAGAAGTGGTCGGTCCAGTTGAGCTCATCTTCAAATGATAACGATTATCATTTACGTGGTCAACCAGATAAGCGGATCCCGGACAGGATTTACAAATAGAAATAAAACATTTCTAAATTGAGGCTCTGCTTGACGCAGTCGCTTGCGTTACAATATCGTGCGCTAAAAGGCAGATTTGTTGCCTCGTGGCATGCATTTGCAGTAACAGAATTCGTCCTTCCCCCACAACTTGAGTAGTAAGTGCGATCCGCTAACCGGTCAGGCCGTGCCGCGGAAGGTTACCTAAACCCGCCCCAAACTCGCGAAGCGCGAAGAAAGGTGAGCAAGAATGATGCAGCAACAAACAGCGAACTCCTACCTGTTCGGTGGTAATGCACCGTACGTGGAAGAGTTGTACGAAGCCTACCTGGACAATCCAGGATCGGTCCCGGAAAACTGGCGCGCTTATTTCGACCAGATGCAGCACGTGCCTGCCGTGGACGGTACCAACCGCCCGGACGTGGTCCACGCGTCGGTCGTCGCTTCGTTCGCGGAACGCGCGAAGCAGGGCCCGATCCGCACCGTCACCGCCTCGTCCGACCCGGAAATGGGCCGCAAGCGCGTGGCCGTCACCCAGCTGATCGCTGCCTACCGCTACCTCGGCTCGCGCTGGGCCAACCTCGACCCGCTGCAGCGCCAGGAACGTCCGCCGCTGCCGGAACTCGACCCGGCCTTCTACGGCTTCACCGAAGCGGACCTGGACACCGTCTTCAACATCAGCAATACCTACTTCGGCAAGGAAACCGCGCCGCTGCGCGACATCCTGAACTGGCTGCGTGACACTTACTGCCGCTCGATCGGCGCCGAGTTCATGTACATCAGCGACCCGACCGAAAAGCGCTGGCTGCAGGAACGCCTGGAATCGATCCGCTCGACCCCGACCTTCTCGGGCGAAAAGAAAAAGCATATCCTCGAGCGCCTGACCGCGGCCGAAGGCCTGGAGCGCTACCTCCACACCAAGTACGTCGGCGCCAAGCGCTTCTCGCTGGAAGGCGGCGAATCCTTCATCGCCTCGATCGACGAAGTCATCCAGCGCGCCGGTGAAAAGGGCGTGCAGGAAATCGTCATCGGCATGGCCCACCGCGGCCGCCTGAACGTGCTGGTCAACACCCTGGGCAAGAGCCCGGCCGACCTGTTCGAAGAATTCGAAGGCAAGCACGCCGACGACCTGCCTGCGGGCGACGTCAAATACCACCAGGGCTTCTCGAGCGATATCTCGACCCCGGGCGGCCCGGTCCACCTTTCGCTGGCCTTCAACCCGTCCCACCTCGAGATCGTCAACCCGGTCGTCGAAGGTTCGGTCAAGGCCCGTATGGAACGCCGCGGCGACCGCAAGGGCAAGGAAGTGCTGCCGATCCTGGTGCACGGCGACGCTGCATTCGCCGGCCAGGGCGTGGTCATGGAAACCCTGAACCTGGCCCAGACCCGCGGCTACGGCACCGGCGGTACCGTCCACATCGTCATCAACAACCAGATCGGCTTCACCACCTCGGACCCGCGCGACGCCCGTTCGACCATCTACTGCTCGGACGTCGTCAAGATGATCGAAGCACCGGTGCTGCACGTGAACGCCGACGATCCGGAAGCGGTCGTGCTGGCCTCGCAGCTGGCGATGGACTACCGCACCGAATTCGGCAAGGACGTGGTCGTGGACATCGTCTGCTACCGCAAACTGGGCCACAACGAGCAGGACACCCCGGCGCTGACCCAGCCGCTGATGTACAAGAAGATCGCCAAGCATCCGGGCACCCGCAAGCTGTACGCGGAAAAGCTGGCTGCGCAGGGCACCATCGCCGCCGACGGTGGTGACCAGCTGGTCGCCGAGTTCCGCAACGCGATGGACGCCGGCAAGCACACCGTGGATCCGGTGCTGACCAACTTCAAGAACAAGTACGCCGTCGACTGGGCGCCGTTCCTGAACAAGAAGTGGACCGACGCCGCCGACACCGCCGTGCCGATGACCGAACTGAAGCGCCTGGCCGAACGCATCACCAAGGTGCCGGAAAACTTCAAGCCGCACTCGCTGGTCGAGAAGGTCCTGAACGACCGCGCCACCATGGGCAAGGGCGAGATGAACCTCGACTGGGGCATGGGCGAACACCTCGCCTTCGCTTCGCTGCTGTCCTCGGGCTACGCGATCCGCCTGTCGGGCCAGGACGCCGGCCGCGGCACCTTCGTGCACCGCCACGCCGTGCTGCACGACCAGAACCGCGAGCGCTGGGACCAGGGCATCTACCTGCCGCTGGCCAACGTCTCGGACAACCAGGCCAACTTTACCGTGATCGACTCGGTGCTGTCGGAAGAAGCGGTGCTCGGCTTCGAGTACGGCTACTCGACCGCCGAACCGAACACCCTGACCATCTGGGAAGCCCAGTTCGGCGACTTCGTCAACGGGGCCCAGGTCGTCATCGACCAGTTCATCGCTTCGGGCGAAGTGAAGTGGGGTCGCGCCTCGGGTCTCGTCATGATGCTGCCGCACGGCTACGAAGGCCAGGGTCCGGAGCACTCGTCGGCCCGTATCGAGCGCTTCCTGCAGCTGTGCGCCGACAACAACATGCAAGTGGTGCAGCCGACCACGGCCGCCCAGATCTTCCACCTGCTGCGCCGCCAGATGGTGCGCCAGTTCCGCAAGCCGCTGGTGATCTTCACGCCGAAGTCGCTGCTGCGTAACAAGGACGCCGGCTCGCCGCTGACCGAACTGGCCAAGGGCGGTTTCCAGACCGTCATCGGCGAAGTGGACGAGAAGATCGACGCATCGAAGGTCAAGCGCGTGCAGGTCTGCTCCGGCAAGGTCTACTACGACCTGGTCAACGCCCGCAAGACCCGTGGCGTCAGCGACGTCGCGATCGTTCGTATCGAACAGATGTACCCGTTCCCGCACAAGTCCTTCGCCGCCGAACTGAAGAAGTACCCGAACGCGACGGAAGTGGTGTGGGTGCAGGACGAGCCGCAGAACCAGGGTCCGTGGTTCCAGATCCAGCACAACGTCTTCGAAAGCATGGAAGACGGCCAGCGCCTGGCGTATGCCGGCCGCCCGGCTTCCTCGTCGCCTGCGGTCGGCTATGCCGACAAGCACGTGGCGCAGCAGAAGGAACTGCTGGAAACCGCGTTCTCGAAGCTCAAAGGTTTCATCCTGACGAAGTAATAAGAAAAACACGCCCCGGGCTGCGGTCCGGGGCTTTTGCACAGAATACTTAACGGAGCTACATCAAAATGGCACAAATCGAAGTCAAGGTACCCCAACTGTCGGAATCGGTTGCTGAAGCGACCCTGCTGTCCTGGCACAAGAAAGTCGGCGAGAAAGTCTCGCGCGACGAGAACATGATCGACATCGAGACCGACAAGGTGGTCCTGGAACTGCCGGCGCCGAACGAAGGCGTGATCGTCCAGCTGCTCAAGGCCGACGGCGCCACCGTCGTGTCGGGCGAAGTCATCGCCATCATCGATACCGAAGCTTCGGCACAGACCAGCCCGCTGGAAGTCAAAGCGATCCCGTCGGCTGCACCGAATGCACCGATCGAAGCCGCTCCGGCAGCAGCTGCTACCGGCTCGAAAGGCGACGTCGCCATGCCGGCCGCCGCCAAGATCCTGGCCGACAACAACCTGAGCGCTTCGGATGCCACCGGCACCGGCCGCGACGGCCGCGTGACCAAGGGCGACGCCCTGGCCGCTGTCGCCAACAAGCCGGCGCAAGCCGCTGCACCGGCGCCTGCCGCCAAACCGGCCCTGCAGCAAATTTCCGCACCGAGCGCCAGCCTGGGCGACCGTCCGGAAGAGCGCGTGCCGATGAGCCGCCTGCGCGCCCGTATCGCCGAGCGCCTGCTGCAGTCGCAACAGACCAACGCCATCCTGACCACCTTCAACGAAGTGAACATGGCTCCGGTCATGGAGCTGCGTAACAAGTACAAGGACAAGTTCGAGAAAGAACACGGCGTCAAGCTGGGCTTCATGTCCTTCTTCGTCAAGGCCGCCGTCGCCGCACTGAAGAAGTACCCGATCCTGAACGCGTCGGTCGACGGTAACGATATCGTCTACCACGGCTACTTCGACATCGGTATCGCCGTCGGTTCGCCACGCGGCCTGGTGGTGCCGATCCTGCGCAACGCCGACCAGCTGTCGATCGCCGAGATCGAGAAGAAGATCGGCGAATTCGGCCAGAAGGCAAAAGACGGCAAGCTGACCCTGGAAGACCTGAACGGCGGTACCTTCTCGATCTCGAACGGCGGTGTGTTCGGCTCGATGCTGTCGACCCCGATCATCAACCCGCCGCAGTCGGCAATCCTGGGCGTGCACGCGACCAAGGACCGCGCCGTGGTCGAAAACGGCCAGATCGTGATCCGTCCGATGAACTACCTGGCGATGTCCTACGACCACCGCATCATCGACGGCCGCGAAGCCGTGCTGGGCCTGGTGGCCATGAAGGACGCGCTGGAAGATCCGGCACGCCTGCTGCTCGACCTGTAATTCATTACCCACAACGCAGGGCGCGCTGCCTGGCGCTTCCTGCAGCAGTTTGAAGGAGTAAGGCATGAATCTGTCGGACGAAATCAAGCGGCTGCACGAGCTGCACCAGGCCGGCGCGCTGAGCGACGCCGAATTCGAACAGGCCAAGACGCGGGTGCTGTCGGCATCTGCGAGCACCGGGCCTGGGGTTAACCTGAACAAGGGCAGCGGCAGCGCTTCGCTCGGCGGAGAGCTGAACAACCTGCGCCGCTCGCGCGTCGACCGCTGGCTGGGCGGCGTGTGCGGCGGACTGGCGCCGGCGACCGGGGTCGACTCCTGGGTGTGGCGGCTGATCTTCGTGCTGTTCACTCTGACCTTTGGTTTCGGCGTGCTGGTGTACCTGCTGTTGTGGATTTTTGTTCCCGAAGAATAAACACGTTCGGTCTGCAGGTTTAGTACCTATAGCTTCCAGACCGTCATTCCGGCGCGGGCCGGAATCCAAGTTCGCCGAGCAGCCACCGGCATGACGCGCTAGCTCGACGCGACGAAATTGGGTCCCCGCCTTCGCGGGGACGACGGATCATCCTTGAGTGGTGAGTGGATGCGGATCGACTCAACTAGGAAAAAACATGAGTGACAAACAATTTGACGTCGTCGTGATCGGCGGCGGTCCTGGCGGCTACATCGCTGCCATCCGTGCAGCGCAGCTGGGCTTCAAGACCGCCTGCATCGACGAGTGGAGCAACGCAGCCGGCAAGCCGGCTCCGGGCGGTACCTGCACCAACGTCGGCTGCATCCCGTCGAAAGCGCTGCTGCAGTCGTCGGAGCACTTCGAGCACGCCGGTCACGCCTTCGCCGACCACGGCATCAAGGTGGGCGGCCTGGAACTCGACCTGCCGACCATGCTCAAGCGTAAGGACACCATCGTCAAACAGAACAACGATGGCATCCTGTTCCTGTTCAAGAAGAACAAGGTGACCTTCTTCCACGGCCGCGGCGCGTTCGCAGGCAAGGCTGGCGAGGGCTACACCATCAACGTGACCGGTCCGACGACCGACACCATCACCGCCAAGAACGTGGTCGTGGCGACCGGTTCGAACGCACGCCAGCTGCCGGGCGCGGAATTCGACGAGAAGATCATCCTGTCGAACGCCGGCGCACTGGCGATCGATGCGGTTCCGGGCAAGCTCGGCGTGATCGGCGCCGGCGTCATCGGCCTGGAAATGGGTTCGGTGTGGCGCCGCGTCGGCGCCGACGTCACCGTGCTGGAAGGTCTGCCGACCTTCCTCGGCGCGGTCGACGAGCAGATCGCCAAAGAAGCGCACAAGCTGTTCACCAAGCAGGGCCTGAAGATCAACCTGGGCTGCAAGATCGGCAAGATCACCAAGGGCGCCAACGACGTCACCGTGGAATACGCCGACAGCACCGGCGCCGAGCAGAAGGCGACGTTCGATCGCCTGATCATCTCGATCGGCCGCGTGCCGAACACCAACGGCCTCGGCATCGAGACCGTCGGCCTGCAGCTGGACGAGCGCGGCTTCGTGGTGGTGGACGACGAGTGCCGCACCAGCCTGCCGGGCGTGTGGGCGGTGGGCGACGTCGTGCGCGGCCCGATGCTGGCGCACAAGGCGGAAGAAGAGGGCGTCGCGGTTGCCGAGCGCATCGCCGGTCAGCACGGCCACGTCAACTTCAACACCATCCCGTGGGTCATCTACACCTCGCCGGAAATCGCCTGGGTCGGCAAGACCGAGCAGCAGCTGAAGGCCGAAGGCGTGTCCTACAAGGCCGGCACCTTCCCGTTCATGGCCAACGGCCGTGCGCGCGCGCTGGGCGATACCTCGGGCATGGTGAAGTTCCTGGCCGATGCAGTCACCGATGAAATCCTGGGCGTGCACATCGTCGGCCCGGTCGCTTCGGAACTGATCTCGGAAGCCGTCGTCGCGATGGAGTTCAAGGCCTCGTCGGAAGACATCGCCCGCATCTGCCACGCACACCCGTCGCTGTCGGAAGCCGTCAAGGAAGCCGCACTGGCGGTGGACAAGCGTTCGCTGAACTTCTAAGCATCACCGGACACCCACCATCGTTGTTGGCGGATGTGTCCCCCGTAGGGTGGGCGGGTTCCCCGCCCACGCGTTCAACGCACGTATGCAGGCCACGAAGCGGGCCGGGACACGAGATTTGAACGCGTGGGCGGGAGACCCGCCCACCCTACGTTTAACACCTGGCTCTCCATGAACGTCCAAGAGTACTATCAACACGCCCTCACCGAGCGTGGTTTCAAATCCGATCCGGCCCAGCAGGCCGCGGTTGACCGCCTGCAGCAGGCGTACGACGACTGGGTCCAGTACAAGGCCCAGCGGTCGTCCGCTTTCAAGCGCCTCATCAACCGTCCGGACGTGCCGAAAGGCGTCTACATGTGGGGCGGGGTGGGGCGCGGCAAGTCCTTCCTGATGGACTCCTTCTATTCGGTGGTGCCGGTGGTGCGCAAGACGCGCCTGCACTTCCACGAATTCATGCGCGCCGTGCACGGCCAGCTGGACGAGCTCAAAGGCGTGGCGGATCCGCTCGACGAAGTGGCCAAGCGCATCGCCAAGAAGTACCGCCTGATCTGCTTCGACGAATTCCACGTCTCGGACATCGCCGACGCGATGATCCTGTATAACCTGCTCAAGGCCTTGTTCGACAACGGCGTGAGCTTCGTGATGACCTCGAACTACGAGCCGTCCACGCTATATCCGGACGGCCTGCACCGCGACCGCATGCTGCCGACCATCGCGCTGCTGGAGGAAAAGCTCGACATCCTCAACGTCGATGCCGGCAACGACTACCGCAAGCGCGCGCTGGAGCAGGTCGAGGCCTATTACACGCCGCTCAACGCCGCCTCGGACCACATGCTGCGCGAAGCCTACGCCAAGGTCGCCGACACCGCCGACGAGAGCCCGATCGTCCACATCGAGAACCGCGAGATCCGCGCGCTGCGCCGCGCCGGCGGCGTGATCTGGTTCGACTTCGCCACCCTGTGCGGCGGGCCGCGTTCGCAGAACGACTACCTGGAACTGGCTTCGCGCTTCCACACCGTGGTCCTGTCCGGGATCCCGGCCATGTCGGCGGGCCAGTCCTCGGAGGCGCGCCGCTTCACCTGGCTGATCGACGTGTTCTACGACCACAAGGTCAAGCTGATCATGTCGGCGGCGGTGGAGCCGGAAGAGCTGTACACCACGGGTATGCTCGCGAACGAATTCCACCGCACCGTCTCGCGTATCATTGAAATGCAGTCGCGCGAGTACATGCTCGCCGAGCGCCGCGGTGCGGCCGACGCCATCGCCTGAATCGAAAGGAAACCATGACGAGTCTTCCAGTAATGCGCGCTTTCGCCGCAGCCGTGCTTGCAGCCGCGCTGTCCGCCTGCGCCAGCGTGGCGCCGGGCCCCGCGGTGGAAACGGTCGACCCTACCACCTCGGTGGAACAGGCCGACCAGCGCCTGGCCGCCGTCGCCCGCGAGCGCGCAGCCATCGAGGCGCGCTATGCCGAGCGCGAAGCGGTCTGCTACGAGAAATTCTTCGTGAACCACTGCCTGGACGAAGCCAAGGAGCGCCGCCGGGTAGCGCTGGTGGCCCAGCGCAATATCGAAATCGAAGCTGATCGCTACAAGCGCCGCGCAAAGGTCGAGGAGCGCGACAAGGAAATCGCAGCCGCGGACGCCAAATACAAGGCCGAGGAAGCGCGGCTGGCGGCCGAACCGCCGCCGCCCCCGCGCGATACCACGGCCTTGCCGGCCACCAGGCCGTCCCCGGCCGCCTCGCGCATGGCGCGCCGCAATGCCAAAGCCAAGGAAGAAGCCGCCCGTGCGCCGGAAGAGGCGGCGAAGGCGGCCGCCAATGTCCGCGAGTTCGAGGAGCGCAAGCGCAAGTCGGAGCAGAAGCAGAAGGATGTCGCCGAGCGCGTCGCCGAGCGCGAGGCGAAGGCAGCGGCGCGCAGGGCCGAGGAAGAGAAGAAGGCCAAGGCAGCCGTGCCGCCCGCCGGCAAATAAGGTCGACGCCGGGCGTTAAACCACGCGCCCGGTTTTCCCCGCCAGTCCATCCTGGACCGCTTTCACCAGCTTCACGATCGCCATCGAGCAGTTCCCGCCCTTGCCCTGGGAGCGCTCACCCGCCTTGTTGATCAGCATTTCCGATGCTTGCCGCGGCGTGGCCTTGACTGTCACAGTCGCCAGTTCCGCGTCCGTGAAGAAATGCCACAGCCCGTCCGAGGCCAGCAGGAAGCCGTCGCCCGGCGCCAGCCCCGTATGGCTGCCGATGGTCACGAAAGGGTCCTTGCGGCTGTTTCCCAGCACATTCAGCAGCAGTTTCGACTTGCGGTGGTTTCTGGCCGCTTCTTCCGGCAGCCTGTCGGTGGACATCAAGTGCTCGACATAGGCGGCGTCGTTGGTGCGGCTCACGCATTTGCCGTCCTGGAAGCGGTACAGCCGCGAATCGCCGACATGGGCCCAGACAGCTTCCTGGTGCGGCGTGAGGACCAGCCCGACGAAGCTGGCGTGCGCTTCGGCCTGCGTGGCCACCGCGTTCATCTTGATGATCAGGTGGGTCTCGTTGACGATATCGCGCAGCAGCTCGCCCAGGCGCTCCAGGCTCGGGTGGTCGCCAGGCTTGAATTCGTCGAAGACCTGGCGCGCGGTGTGCAGCACCTGGTCCGCGCCCGACGCCCCGGCGATGCCGTCCGACAGCACGGCCAGCACGTAGCCGGGCGCACGGGCGCCGGTAAGCAGGGCAACGCGGTCGTTCTGCTGCGGACGGTTCCCGATGTGCTGCGCGGTCCCGGCTTCGATCTTGTATGTTGTCATAAACCTTTATTTCCGTAGCGCTCGCGCCAATCTTTGTTGGCGGCAACCTCAGCGTAGATTAAACTATGCACCGAGAAGCCGTGGTGTTGCAAGCCGAACACAGCGGCAAGCACCTTGCGCCGCCGCCCGCCCGCCGGCGCCATCGCCCGAGCTCCCGCAAACGCCTTGTACAGAACTGTTTGGAACAGCCATCATGACCGACGTCCAGGACATCCAGCGCCGCATCATTGAACTTGACGTGGAACACCGCGACCTCGATGCCGTCATCTCGATGCTGGCCGCGGACGGCCATGCCGACCAGCTTCAGCTGCGCCGTTTGAAAAAGCGTAAGCTGCAGCTCAAGGATCATATTACGCTGCTGAAGATGCAGCTGGTGCCCGATATTCCGGCCTGAGACAGGCTTCCTGGAAACAAAGTATTTTGACCGAACATCTCCCCGCATCTGTCGTAGACTCCGGCGTCAGCGCCGCCGAGCCGGCGGAAGCGTCGCCGCAGCGCGACGTTCTCCCGGCCAGCGCCCGTCCCGTGGGTAAATACGACGAAGAACTCGACCGCCTGTTCGGGGCGGGAGGCCCGCTCGCGCCCAACGTCGGCACCTACAAGCCGCGCCAGTCCCAGACCGAGATGGCCAAGGCCATTGCCGGGGCGATCGCCGAGCAGAAGGTCCTAATGGCCGAGGCCGGCACCGGCACCGGCAAGACCTTCGCTTATCTTGTCCCTGCGCTGCTGTGGGGCGGCAAGACCATCATCTCGACCGGTACCAAGAACTTGCAGGATCAATTGTTCCTGCGCGACATCCCGACCATCCGCGCCGCCCTGCGCGCGCCGGTCTCGGTGGCGCTGCTCAAGGGTCGCTCCAACTATGTCTGCCACTTCCACCTGGAACGCACGCTGAACAACGGCCGCCTGACTTCGCGCGACGACGTCGGCCACCTGCGCGAGATCTCGCGCTTCATCAAGATGACCAACTCGGGCGACAAGGCCGAGCTGGCCAAGGTGCCGGAAAACGCCACGGTCTGGAACCTGGTCACCTCGACCCGCGACAGCTGCATGGGCGCCGAGTGCCAGTACTACCAGGACTGCTTCGTCATGAAGGCGCGCCGTGAAGCCCAGCAGGCGGACGTGGTCGTGGTCAACCACCACCTGTTCTTCGCCGACGTGGCGCTGAAGGACACCGGCGTCGCCGAACTGCTGCCCTCGGCCAACACCATCATCTTCGACGAGGCGCACCAGCTGCCGGACACGGCCACGCTGTTCTTCGGCCAGTCGGTCTCCACCTCGCAGGTGCTGGAACTGTGCCGCGACGTGCTGGCCGAGGGCCTGGCGCATGCGCGCGGTCCGGACTGGGCCAAGGTCGTCACCGTGGTCGAGAAAGCTGCGCGCGACCTGCGCCTGACCTTCCCGGAAGGCGGCACCCGCCTGTCGCTGCCGCAGATTTTGCCGACCTCGGCCTTCTTCCCGGCGCTGGATAAGCTCAAGGAAGAGCTGTCCGGCATGATTACCGTGCTGGAAGAGCATTCCGCCCGGGCCGAGACGATCGAGGCCTGCCGTGTGCGCGCCCATGAATTGATCGCCTCCTTCGAGGGGTGGAAGCCGGACCCGAAGAAAGGCAAGGTCGTGGAGGGAGACGACGCCGCCGTGCTGTGGGTCGAGGCCTTCAATTCCTCGCTGCAGCTGCACAAGACGCCGTTGTCGATCGCCCCGATCTTCTCGAACCAGCGCGAAGGCACGCCGCGTAGCTGGATCTTCACCTCGGCAACGCTGGCGGTGAAGAACGACTTCAAGCATTTCTCCGACCAGATGGGCCTGACCGGCGAGCCGGCCATGACCTGGCCGAGCCCGTTCAACTACGGCGAGCAGGGCATTTTGTATGTGCCGACCGGCTTGCCGGAGCCAAATTCCTTCCAGTACACGGATGCCTGCGTCGACACCGCGCTGCCGGTGATCGAGGCCGCGGGCGGCCGCACCTTCTTCCTGTGCACGACCATCCGCGCCGTGAACAAGGTGGCCGAGCGCCTGCGCGAAGAGTTCGCGGCGCGCGGGCTGGACTTCCCGCTGTTCGTGCAGGGCGAGCGTGGACGCACCGAACTGCTGGATTCCTTCCGCAACGCAGGCAATGCGGTGCTGGTCGGCAGCCAGAGCTTCTGGGAAGGCGTGGACGTGCGCGGCGACGCGCTGTCGCTCGTCATCATCGACAAGCTGCCTTTTGCTCCGCCCGACGATCCGGTGCTGGCGGCGCGCATCGAGGTGATGGAAAAGCAGGGGCTGAACGGCTTCATGCACCATCAGCTGCCGGAAGCGATCATCACCCTCAAGCAGGGGGCAGGGCGCTTGATCCGCGACGTGGAAGACCGCGGCGTGCTGATGATCTGCGACCCGCGCATCATCACCAAGCCTTACGGGCGCCGCATCTGGCAAAGCCTGCCGCCGTTCCGCCGGACGCGGGTGCAGGCGGATGTGATCGAGTTCTTCCAGCCGGGGGCGATTGCGGACGCGGCGGATTTGAACGCCTGATTGGCCGCTAATTCAAACTTGACCGTTAGCTTAAGCACGTCGTCCCGGCGCAGGCCGGGACCCAAGTTCGTTGCGTATTGCAAGCGCTTCACTGTGGTGGTACGCGAGCAAAATTGGATTCCGGCCTTCGCCGGAATGACGTGCTAGAGCTAATGGGCGGAATAAGTCCCTGAGCTTTCAGGGAGTGATAACAACCTTCCCCGTCACCTTCCGCGCCGCCATGTCATTCAGCGCCTGCGTCGTCTCCTCCAGCCTGTAACGCTGCGACACCAGCGGCTTGAGCTTACCCTCCGCCATCCACCCCAGCATCTGCCGCATCGCCGCCAGGTTCGCCTTCGGCTCGCGCCGCACGAAGTCGCCCCAGAACACGCCCACCACCGACGCGCCCTTCAGCAGCATCAGATTCCATGGCAGCTTGGGGATGTCGCCGGCCGCGAAGCCCACCACCAGGTGCCGGCCGCGCCAGGCGATCGAGCGCATTGCCGGTTCACTGTACTTGCCACCGACCGGATCGTAGATCACGTCCGGTCCGCGCCCACCGGTCGCCGCCTTCAGCGCCTCGCGCAGGTCTTCCTTCTCGTAATTGATCACGACATCCGCACCGTGCGCGCGGCAGATCGCCAGCTTCTCGTCGTTCGACGCCGCCGCGATCACGCGCGCGCCCAGGGCCTTGCCGATCTCGATCGCCGCCAATCCGACGCCGCCGGCCGCGCCCAGCACCAGCATGGTTTCCCCTGGCTGCAGGGCCGCGCGATCGACCACCGCGTGGTGCGAGGTGCCGTAGGTGAGGGTGATGGCGGCGGCGATGTCGAAGTCCATGCCGGGCGGCATCGGCATCAAGGCTTCCGCCGGCGCCACGGCCTGTTCGGCGAAGGCGCCAGTGCGCGTGAAGCCGATAACCCGCTGGCCTGGTGCGAAGCCGGTGACGCCTTCGCCCACCACGCGTACGGTGCCGGCGAATTCGTTACCGGGCGTGAAGGGCAATTCGGGCCGCACCTGGTACTTGCCCTGCACCGTCAACACGTCGGGGAAATTGACGCCGGCTGCTTTCACGTCGACGACGACTTCACCCGGTCCCGGCACGAGGTCGGGCAGGTCCTCGATCACGAGGCTGTCGATCGGGCCCCAATCCTTGCAACGTACGGCTTTCATTGGCTCTCCTTCAGGTCGAATAGGTCCTTGGATAATCGGCGGCATTATGCCTCAAGGTGCATTTCACGCTACTTTTCATCGATACGGCCGAGTCCGCCGACGCGCTTGTGCGTCCGCAAAGTGGCCGAGGTCGCTGACGCTAGAGTCAAAGGAATCCGCCTTAGCGCATTGGAATAGGGGACAGGCAATGGCGATCCGTTACGGGTGTTTCTTCAGCTACGCACACGGCAGGCACGACCTGATGAAACGGTTCAAGACCGCCCTGGCCGATGCGCTGCGCTGCTATCTCGAACCTTACTTCGACAACGAAGACGAACTGTTTATCGACACCGAACAGCTGGGCGGCGGCGACGACCTCGACCACAAGATCGCGCGCGCGATGTGCGAGAGCGTCTGCATGATCCTCATCTATACGCCCAAGTACGAGGCCCACGCTTACACCCGGCGCGAATACGCCGCCATGCTCCAGCTCGAGCACGAGCGAGCGTCCTGGTATCCGCTGGCCAGCCGCCTGATCATTCCCGTCATCATGACGCGGCACCCGGATTCGCTGCCGCCGGAAATCACCGAGAACAGGTTCTACGTCGACTTCTCGCACTTCACCATGGCGACGGCCGACCTCAAATCGAACCCCGACTTCCTGCCGGACATCGACAAGATGGTCAAGCGTATTGCCGAGCATTACCAGCAACAAAAAAAGCATACCCCGCCAGGTCATGATTGCAACCAATTCGTGCTTCCCGATGTCCCACCAGAATGGCGTGAGGGCCCGAGCCTGACCTTCCCAAAAAAATGAGGAGCCTCATGGACAAGAACCACACAATGCTCTCGGAACTGGATAGCCCCGGCGCGGTGACCACCTTCTATGCCTACGAAGGCGGCCCGGCCCGCAACGGCCTGCTGGCCGCACTGGCGCTGCAGCTCGCATCCGACCCCGCCCAGGGGCCGGTGCTGGTGATCGATTGGGACCTCGAATCGCCCGCGCTGCACCACTACCTGGGCCCCTGGCGCGACGACGATGTGGATGTGCAGGCACCCGGCCTGGTCGACTACATGGGCGCGCTGCGCGAGGCGCTGCGCCAGGGCCGCAAGTCCGGCGGCAGCGCGGATGCCGTGGCCGATGCCGTGCTCGATGCGGTCGACTGGCGCGCGTACGTGGAACGCGCCGACGGCCGCCGCCCCTTGTACCTGATGCGCGCCGGCCGCTTCGACGACAGCTACGCCGAGCGTGCCGGGCAGCTCGACTGGATCGCGCTGTTCGACGCCTGTCCGGCGCTGCTGCGGCGCTTCGCCGCGCGCATGGCCAGCCATTTCCGCCACGTGCTGGTGGCCAGCCGCGCCGGCCGTTCGGCGGCGGTGAGCGCCTGCACCACACTCGTGCCGGACCGCCTGGTCGGCCTGTTCACGCCGGCGCCAGGCAGCCTCGATGGCCTGGAAGGCGTGGTACGGCGCGCCATCGAGTACCGCTGCACCCACGAAGAAGAACAGCGGCCGCTGCTGCTGTATCCGGTCGCCTGCGCCGCCGACGGAGCGCGCAGCGACCCGATCCAGCGCTGGCGCCGCGGCGACCCCGCGCAGGGGCTTGCCGGTTACCAGCCGCGCCTCGAGGCGCTGCTGCGCGAGGCTTATGGCGTCAAGCTGCCGCACCTGGACAGCTGGTTCGACGGGGTCCAGCTGCCCATATGCGACGCCGCCGTGCCCAGTCCCGGCATCGATGGCGGCGCGCTGGCGCGGCCGGCCGCGCAGCTGATGTCCTGGTTCGTGCACGGTCACTTCCCCTGGCACTCGCCGCCCGAATTCCGCCTGCGCATGGCGATCGCGCAGAAGCGTGCGGAGGCGCAGCCCGGCGCGGCGCTGGCTGGATTGCTGGCGCGGCTCGGCGCACTGTGCGAGGCGCAAGGGCGCACGGGAGAAGCCGGCGAGCTGCTGCGCGAAAGCCTGGCGCTGCGCCTCGCGGACCTGGGCGACGAGCATCCGGACACGCGCGCGGCCCTGGCCGCGGTGGCAGCCTTGCAGCTCGCGGACGGCCAGTTGGACAAGGCGCGCCATGCCTACGAAGTGCTGGCCCAGGCCAGCACGCGCAGCGTCGGGGCCGATCACCCCGACACGCTGGCGGCGCGCTCGGGCCTGGCCACCACGCTCGGGCGGCTGCGCGAGCATGAGCGCGCGCTGGCGCTGCACGAGCAGGTCGTCGCCACCTGCGAGCGCTTGTGGGGCGACCTCCACCCGGCCACGCTCGACAGCCTCGAAGCGCTGGCGGCCAGCTTATCCGAACAGCACGAGAACGAACGCGCGCGGGTGCTGTTCGACCGCGTGCTGGACGGCCGCCGCCGGCTGCAGGGCGGCGATCACGAGGACACGCTGCGCTGCGCCCAGCGCCTGGCCCAGCTGCTGGGCGAAATGGGCGAGCTCGGCAATGCGCGGCGGCTGCTCGAAGCCGTGCTGCGCGCCCGCGAACGCTACGACGGGGCCTGGGCACTGCCGACGCTGCGCGCGCGGGACGCGCTGGCCGAGATCTTCGCCGCCCAAGGCGACATGGCGGCCGTGCGCAGCATCCAGGCCGCGCCGGCCAGGGTGCGCGAACAGGATGCGGCGGACGGGCATCCGGCCTTCGACGGCCTCCAGCACCAGGTCGCCCAACTGCAAGACCTGATCGACCGCGAAAGCCGGGACGAGGCGCGCGCCCTGGCCGACAAGCTGCACCATTCGGTGCCCTGGCGCACTGTGGCACATCCGCTACGCAAACGCGCCGCCGCCATGATCGAGCAGGTCTACCTGCAGCAAGGCGACAAGGACGCGGCGCTGGCTCTCAACCGCAACCTCGTTTCGTCACTGGAGGGAGCGTTGTTCCAGACCGGCCTCGACCAGTCGCATATGTTGCGATAAAGGCAAGTTTTCAGCGATCCACGGCACCGATGGCGAGCTAAAAAAATCGCCGTCGGGAAACAAAAAACGCGCCACCGGCGACCGAAGCTGGCGTTGCTTCAGGTAAAATCGCAGACATGCGAATTCTTATCAGTAACGACGACGGCTACCTGGCGCCTGGTATCAGCGCGCTGGCCGATGCCTTGTCCGCGATCGCGGACATCGTGGTGGTCGCTCCCGACAGCAACCGCTCGGGCGCGTCGAATTCGTTGACGCTGGACCGTCCGCTGACGGTGCAGAAAGCGGCAAACGGTTTTCATTTTGTTAACGGCACGCCGACCGACTGCGTCCACATCGCCCTGACCGCGATGGGGGATGCGCCGCCGGACCTGGTGGTCTCGGGCATCAATAACGGCCAGAACATGGGCGACGACACGCTGTATTCGGGCACCGTCGCGGCCGCCACCGAGGCTTACCTGTTCGGCATCCCGGCGATCGCCTTCTCGCAGGTGCATTCGGGCTGGGCCCACGTCGACGCCGCCGCGCGCGTGGCGCGCGACATCGTCGAGCGCCGCTTCGACAAGCTCGAGTCGCCCTTCCTGTTGAACGTGAACATTCCGAATCTGCCGTATGAGCAGATCGGCCCCCTGACACCGTCGCGCCTCGGGCGCCGCCACCAGGCCGAGCCGGTGATCCGGTCGACGGATCCGCGCGGCCGCGAGATCTTCTGGATCGGCGCGCCCGGCGCCTGCCGCGATGCGGGCGAGGGCACCGATTTCCACACCACGGCGCAGGGCTGCGTGTCGATCACGCCGCTGCAGATCGACCTGACCCACAAGACCCAATTGGAACTGCTGCGAGGCATGATATGAGCGACCAGCGCAGCCCCGACAAGCGCAGCACCTTCCCCTTGCCGCTGTCTTCGGTGACCGGCGGCGCCACCCGCAAGCCCGGGGCACCGGCGCCGGTCGCCACGCCGCAGACCGCAACCCGCAATGCCAGCAGCGCGGCCAGCACGGGGACGCGCGCCAGCTTTGCCCCTGCGCAGCCGGCGCCGTCGCCGCGTCCGCCGGGCTATGCCCATGCCCACGCGCCGAGCGCCCCGGTGGCCCAGCGTTCCGACCTGATGGCCTCCGAAGCGGTGCGGCGTGCCATGGTGGGCCGCGTGGCGAAGCAGGGCGTCAAGGACGGCGTGGTGCTGGGCGCGATGGAAGCGGTGCCGCGCCACCTGTTCATCGAACCGGCCCTGTCGGCGCAGGCGTACATCGACGCCTCGCTGCCGATCGGGCACAACCAGACGATTTCGCAGCCCTACATCGTGGCGCGCATGATCGAAGCGATGCGCGCTTCGCTGCCCTCCGGCGCGCAGATGGGCCGGGTGCTCGAGATCGGCACCGGCTGCGGCTACCAGGCCGCGGTGCTGTCTTTTGTCGCGCGCGAGGTGTACTCGATCGAGCGCATCAAGCCCTTGCACGAACTGGCCAAGACCAACCTCCGGCCGCTGAGGATTTCCAACCTGCGTTTGCAATACGGCGATGGTATGCTAGGCTTGCCGCAGGTTGCACCCTTCGACGGCATCATCCTGGCCGCGGCGGGCCTCGAAGTGCCGCGCGCCCTGCTCGAACAACTCGCCATCGGCGCGCACCTCGTCGCACCGGTTGGCGCCCAGGTCCAGCACCTGGAACGGATTACCCGCATCGGCAAGAACGAATGGGCCAGCGAAACGCTGGAAGCATGCCATTTCGTGCCGCTGCGTCCCGGTACCATCTAGCGCGCCGCGCAGCCTGCCGTGGCGATGCCCGCATCGCACGGCGGCTTGGTATCGATACTGCCGGGTCAACGCTACTGGTTCCACCAGCGTTGTACAGCCTGGTCCGACTGGCATGGCCGTCCACGGCCTGGTGTCCGCCGGCGCGTTTCGCCCGGGCGGCGCGCCACAGAACATGAAAAGAAAACAGAAAGACAATGAACCAAGCACCCCATCTGCCCCGCCTCGCACTGCTCACCCTCGCCCTCAGCCTGCTGGCCGGCTGTAACTCGCTGACGCGCCAGGCCCCCGTGGTCGAGCGCACGACGCTGCCGACCGTCGAGCGTCCACGCCCGACCCAGGCCGCGCGCGCCGAAGAGCCGAAGAAAGAGGACGAGAAGGGCACCTATACCGTGCGCCGCGGCGACACCCTGATCCGCATCGCCCTGGACCACGGCCAGAACTACCGCGACCTCGTCACCTGGAACAACCTGGCCGATCCGGACGACATCAAGGTCGGCCAGACCCTGCGCGTGGCGCAGCCGGAGCGTGGCGAGCGCACTGCCAACATGCAGACGCAGCCGGTGCCGACGCCGCCCGCCGCCACCCCGCCGCGCAAGACCACGCCGCGCGCCGACAAGCAGCCGTACAACGAGAACACCGCGAGCGCCCCGGCCGAACCGGCCGCGCGCAGCGAAGCGCCGCGCCCCGCCGCTCCGGCTCCTGCGCCGGCCGCCCCGGCCCCGGCAATCGCCGCCGGCGCCACCGTCAGCGCGAACGACGACGACAAGCTGAGCTGGATGTGGCCGGCGGACGGCCGTATCGTCGCCACCTTCGACGAAGGCCGCAACAAGGGCATCGATATCGCCGGCCGCGCCGGCCAGCAGGTGGTCGCCGCCGGCGCCGGCAAGGTTATGTACGCTGGCAGTGGTATCCGGGGTTATGGTAATCTCGTCATCGTCAAGCACAACAACAGCTTGCTGTCGGCATACGCGCACAACCGCAAGATCGTGGTCAAGGAAGGCGATAACGTCGCCAAGGGCCAGGTCATTGCAGAGATGGGCGACTCGGATGCCGATTCGGTGAAATTGCACTTCGAGATACGCCAACAGGGCAAACCAGTCGATCCGTCGAGGTTCCTGCCCGGTCGATAAAAGGTAGTACATGATGCAGCCGCCGCACTCGCTGGACCAGCAGGAATCAGACGAGTTTCCGGACGAACCGGAGCACGGCGGCGCGTCTGCGGGCGAGGGCGAAGAGGTCCTGCCCACGCCCGAAGTCGCTACGGTGGACGAGCTGCGCAAGGTCTTGCAGGCCGAGCTCGCCACCGACACCACCCAGCACTACCTCAACCAGATCGGCACCCGCGCGCTCCTCAGCGCGAGCGAGGAATCCCAGGTCGCCACGCTGGCCAAGGCGGGTGACTTCGCGGCGCGCCAGAAGATGATCGAGCATAACCTGCGCCTGGTCGTCTCGATCGCCAAGCACTACATCAACCGCGGCGTCGTCCTGCTCGACCTGATCGAGGAGGGCAACATCGGCCTGATGCGTGCCATCGACAAGTTCGAGCCCGAACGGGGCTTTCGTTTCTCCACCTATGCCACCTGGTGGATCCGCCAGAGCATCGAACGCGCCATCATGAACCAGGCGCGCACGGTGCGCCTGCCGGTGCACATGGTGCGCGAGCTGAACCAGGTCCTGCGCGCCAAGTACCACCTCGAGGCCAAGGAGCACGACGGCAAGGAAGCCTCTTGCGAGGACATCGCCAGCCTGGTCGGGCGGCCGGTGGAAGAGGTGCAGGACATCCTGGCCCTGTCCGAACACGCGGCCTCGCTCGATGCGCCGCTCGACAACGACCCCAGCTCCAGCCTGATGGACATGCTGCCGGACGAGGGCGAGGCCAGCCCCGACGCGCGCGCCGAGCAGCACGAGATGACGGCCCTGGTGCGCGACTGGCTGGCGCGCCTGCCCGACAAGCAGCGGCAGGTGGTGACGCGCCGCTTCGGGCTGGACAACGACGATCCGGCCACGCTGGAGACCCTGGCGGAAGAGATGGGCGTGACGCGCGAGCGGGTGCGCCAGATCCAGCAGGAAGCGCTCATCAAGCTGAAACGGGCGATGGCGGCGCGCGGCGTCGTGCGCGATTCCCTTCTGTAGGCGGCAAGCGCCCCGGTAGCGCCCACCCCGTTTCCTTGCTATCATGCCCGCCGGGCCGCTTGCGCCCATTTTTTATTTGCGAACTCCTGCACAGCCTATCCTGTGCCCACTCCCTTTTTCAGCGACCATGCAAGAAATTTTCATCGACATCAAATCCCTGGATGCGGACGCGCGCGGCGTCGGCCACCTCGAGAACGAAGACGGCAGCCCGGGCAAGGTGATCTTCGTCGAAGGCGCACTGCCGGGCGAGCGCGTCAGCTTTGAAACCCTGCGCAAGAAGAAGAACTGGGAGTCGGGCCGCATGGTCACCCTGCAGCGCGCCTCGTCGATGCGCGTGGAGCCGAAGTGCAAGCACTTCGGCTACTGCGGCGGCTGCTCGATGCAGCACCTCGAACCCTCGGCCCAGGTCGCGATGAAACAGCGCGTCCTCGAGGACAACCTCTGGCACCTCGGCAAGGTGAAGTCCGAGATGATCATGCGCCCGATGTACGGCCCGACTTGGGACTACCGCTACCGCGCGCGCCTGTCGGTGCGCCATGTGGCGAAGAAGGGCGGGGTGCTGGTCGGCTTCCACGAGCGCGCCTCGTCCTACGTGGCCGACATCACCTACTGCGAAATCCTGCCGGACCACGTCGCCCAGCTGATCGCGCCGCTGCGCGAATTTGTCGGTCAGCTGTCGATCTACAACCAGATGCCGCAGATCGAAGTGGCGATCGGCGAAGAGGTCACGGTGCTGGTGCTGCGCATCATGGCGCCGCTCAGCCCGGCGGATGAACAGCTTGCGAAAGCCTTCGCCGACAAATGGAACATCCAGTGGTGGCTGCAGCCGAAGGGCCCGGACACGGCCTATCCATACTACCCGCTGGGCAAGGAGCTGTACTACACGCTGCCGGAATTCGGCATCAAAATGCCCTTCAAGCCGACCGACTTCACCCAGGTGAACCACCAGATCAACCGCGTGCTCGTCGCCAAGGCGCTGCGCCTGCTGGAGGTGCAGCCGGGCGAGCGCGTGGCCGACCTGTTCTGCGGCCTGGGCAACTTCACGCTGCCGCTGGCGACCCAGGCGCGCGAAGTGGTGGGCATCGAGGGCAGCACCGCGCTGACCACGCGCGCGCTTGAGAATGCCCAGGCCAACGGCCTGGCCAGCAAGACCTCGTTCTCGACCCGCAACCTGTTCGAAGTCACAAAGGAAGACCTGGTCGCCCTCGGCAAATTCGATCGCATGCTCGTCGACCCGCCGCGCGACGGCGCCATGGCCCTGTCGCTGGCGCTGGCCGACCTGCGCGAGACGCACGAGGAGCTGATGCCGCAGCGGATCGTGTACGTGTCCTGCAGCCCGTCCACGCTGGCACGCGACGCCGGCATCCTGGTGCACAAGGCGGGCTATGTGCTGAAGAAAGCGGGCGTCTGCAACATGTTCCCGCACACCTCGCACGTGGAGTCGATCGCGGTGTTCGAGCTGGGCGAGAAGCCGGCAGCGGCCGCCGCCTACGAAGTGCCCGCCGAAGCCGCGTAACCGCAATTCGCGCAACCCGGGGTCAGGTCTAACATTCCAACACGGGCTCAAGCGTGCGAGTCCGGTACGGAAGAGCTTGTGTAGAAATGTTAGACCTGACCCCGGTGTTGGGCGGATGGAAGGCCAAAGAAAAAGCCGACCCTGAGGTCGGCTTTGTCATTGCGGCGGGGTGATCAGTCGTCGCCGCCGAAGATGCCCAGCAGGCGCAGCAGGCTGGTGAAGATGTTGTACACGTCGAGGTAGATGGACAGCGTGGCCGTGATGTAGTTGGTTTCGCCGCCGTTGACGACGCGCTGCACGTCGAACAGGATGAAGGCCGAGAAGATGCCGATGGCCATCAGCGAGACGACGATGGTCAGGGCCGTCATCTGCAGGAAGATGTTGGCGACCGCGGCCAGGATCAGGATGATCGCGCCGGCCATCAGCCAGCTGCCCATGCCCGAGAAGTCGCGCTTGGTGGTGGTGGCGATGCTGGCCATCACGGCGAACACGCAGGCGGTGCCGCCGAACGCGGTCATGATCAGGGTGCCGCCGTTCGAGTAGCCCAGGGTATGCTGCAGCAGCGGGGTCAGCAGCAGGCCCATGACGAAGGTGAAGGCCAGCAGCAGGCCCAGGCCGACGGCCGAGTCCTTGAACTTCTGGATCGCGAAGATGAAGCCGAACACGACGAGCATCAGGCCGAGGAAGCCGAGGCCGCCGATCGAAGCCATCAGGTCGAACGAGACGCCGATGTATGCGCCCAGCACGGTCGGGATCATCGACAGCGCCAGCAGCCAGTAAGTATTGCGCAGGACGTTGTTGCGTGTAACCTGGCCCCGACCAGCCTTGGTCAGGTCGATCGTACTGCGTGGTTGCGAATTAGGGAACATGGTGCCTCCGGTTGGTGGATGAGCGTCACTGAAAACCATACAAGCTGATGCTTAGTAAAGCCTTAAAACAGGACGGTTTTGCCCCGCAACTCTACCACTTCGCTTGCCAGTGCTGCAATATCGGATATGTGAGGGAGCTGTGGTAAAATTAAAGGTTGATTGAGTTCCAAATTTTAATCAAGTTCTCGATTTAAACCCTTCTTTTTATTGGAGTTTTTACATGGCAATCGAACGCACCCTGAGCATCATCAAGCCTGACGCAGTCGCGAAAAACGTGATCGGCCAGATCTACACCCGTTTTGAAAACGCCGGCCTGAAGATCGTCGCTGCCCGCATGACCCAGCTGACCCGCGAACAGGCTGAAGGCTTCTACGCTGCCCACAAGGAGCGCGGCTTCTTTAACGACCTGGTCACCTTCATGGTGTCGGGCCCGGTCATGATCCAGGCCCTGGAAGGCGAGAACGCCGTCCTGGCGCACCGCGACCTGATGGGCGCGACCGATCCGAAGAAGGCCGAGAAAGGCACCATCCGCGCCGATTTCGCCGATTCGATCGATGCCAACGCCGTGCACGGTTCGGACGCTGTCGAAGCTGCCAAAGTCGAAATCGCTTACTTCTTCCCAGAACTGAAGTAATCGGTTTTATTGCATCAAGAACCGCTCGTCCGCGGCCCAGGGCCGGTGCGAGCGGGGATATTTGGAAAAGTTACAGGATTTATCATGACGACTCTCACCAATCTGCTGGACTTCGATCCCGCGCAACTGGTCGCCTATTGCGCCGAGCTGGGTGAGAAGCCGTTCCGTGCCAAGCAATTGCAGCGATGGATCCACCAGTTCGGCGCGTCGAATTTCGACGACATGACCGACCTGGCCAAGTCGCTGCGCGAAAAACTCCAGACCCGCGCCGAGATCCGAGCCCCGGGCATCATCAGCGACCATACCTCGACCGACGGCACCCGCAAGTGGCTGGTCGACGTCGGCAATGGCAACGCCGTGGAAACCGTGTTCATCCCGGAAGAAAACCGCGGCACGCTGTGCATCTCGACCCAGGCCGGCTGCGCCGTCAACTGCCGCTTCTGCTCGACCGGCAAGCAGGGCTTCAACCGCAACCTCACCGTGGCCGAAATCATCGGCCAGCTGTGGATGGCCGAGTTCGAGCTGCGCCGTACCAAGGGCATCGAGCCGGGTCCGAAGGGGGAACGCCAGATCACGAATGTGGTCATGATGGGTATGGGTGAACCGCTGCTGAACTACGAGCCGACCGTCACCGCGCTCAAGATGATGTTGGACGACAACGCCTACGGCCTGTCGCGCCGCCGCGTGACCCTGTCGACCTCGGGCGTGGTTCCGAACATCGACAAGCTGTCGCAGGACGCGCCGGTGGCCCTGGCCGTGTCGCTGCACGCGTCGAACGACGCCCTGCGCGACATCCTGGTGCCGCTGAATAAAAAATACCCGCTGCGCGAGCTGCTGGCCGCGTGCAAGCGCTACCTGGAATTCGCCCCGCGCGACTTCATCACTTTCGAATACTGCATGCTCGACGGCTTCAACGACAGCGACGAGCACGCGCGCGAGCTGATCGCCCTGGTGAATGACCCGGTGGTCGGTATCAACTGCAAGTTCAACCTGATCCCGTTCAACCCGTTCCCGGAATCGGGCCTGACCCGCTCGAAGAACCCGCGCATCAAGGCCTTCGCCCAGGTGCTGATAGACGCCGGCATCGTCACCACCGTGCGCAAGACGCGCGGCGACGACATCGACGCCGCCTGCGGCCAGCTGGCCGGCGAGGTGCAGGACCGCACCCGTGTGGCCCAGCGCATGGAGAAGATGGCCGAGTACCAGAAAAAGTTCGGCGCCGACTTCGGGCGTATCGTGGAGATCCCTTCCTGATGCGCGGCGCCGCGGTAGGGTTTTGCGCCGCGCCTCTGGCGGCGTTCCTGGCAACTCTCGCTCTGCTCGGGGGCTGCGCCAGCAATGGCGGCGGCGAACTGAAGACCGCGTCCGACGTCACCGCGGCGGAAAAACGCGCCTCGCTGCGCCTGCAGCTGGCGGTCGGCTACTACCAGAACGGCCAGTACGAGATCGCGCTGGACGAGGTCAAGCAGGCGATCGCCGCCGACCCGTCCTACGCCGAAGCCTATGGCGTGCGCGCGCTGGTCTATACCGCGATGGGCCAGTTGCAGCTGGCGGACGACAACTACCAGCAGGCCCTGCGCCTGAAGCCGGGCAATCCCGACCTGTCGAACAACTACGGCTCCTTCCTGTGCCAGTCGCTGAACAAGCCGGCCCAGGCCATGCCTTACTTCGACACGGCGCTGCGCAACCCGGCCTACCAGACCCCAGTGAGCGCGCTGGTGAACGCGGGCCTGTGCAGCGTACGCAGCAAGAACCACCAGGCCGCCGAGCGCTACCTGCTCGAGGCCGTGCGCTACAACCCGGACCTGCAGGCCACGAACGCCGGCCTGGCACGGATCTACTACGAGCGGCGCGATTACCAGCGCGCCGGTTTTTTCATTAACCGCCTGATCGAGACTTCGAAACTCGACACCCTGTCGGCCGACGCACTGTGGCTGGCGCTGCGCGTGCAGCGCAAGACGGGCGACCGGTCCAATGAAGCCAGCCTCGCAGCCCAGCTGCGGCGGCGCTTCCCCGGTTCGCCGGAGTACGCGGCCTTCGAGCGCGGCGCATTTGATGAGTGAGACAAGAACCATGAACGAGCATGCAGACCAGCCGGCGACGCCGGGCAATGACGCGGGCCTTCCCGGCAAGACCCTGCAATCCCAGCGCGAAGCGATGGGCTGGAGCGTGGAGCAAGTGGCCGACCAGCTGAAGCTGGCGCCGCGCCAGGTGGTGGCATTGGAAGCCGGCGACTACGCCTCGCTCCCGAGCCCGGCCGTGACGCGCGGCTTCGTGCGCGCCTACGCCAAGCTCCTGAAGATCGACGCCGCCCCGCTGGTGGCCAAGATCGAGATGAACATGCCGCCGGAAGCGCAAGCCGGCGCGACCGCCTCGATCCCGCGCCGCGAACAGCGCCCGGCCTCGTTCTCGCAAAGCCGTTTCCCGATCGGCGGCAAGCGCAATAAAGTGCCGGTCGGCCTGATCGCCGGCGCCATCGCCGTGATCGCCGCCGGCGCCGCGCTGTGGCATTTCGGCCTGATCCCGGGCAGCCGCCCGCAGTCGGCTACCGAAGGCGAGGCCGTCCTCGAATCGCCGGTGGTGGCCCCGAGCACCACCGCGCCGGCCGCGGGCCACGACACGCTGCAGAATCCGTCCGTGCCGCTGATCTCGGTGCCGGCGCCGGCAGGCGAGGGCGCGACCGCGCCTGCAGCTGCCCCGACTACTGCCCCGGCCGCCGCGCCGGGCACGGCTCCGGCGACGGCGCCAAGTGCGGCGCCGGCTGCCACCACGCCGGCCGCACCGGCCGCCGCCACGCCGCCTGCCGCGACGCTGGCCGCACCCGTCACCGCCGCACCTGCTCCGGCAGCCGCAGCCGCCGGCGGCAACGCGCTGGTGCTGAACGTGCGCGAAGATGCCTGGATCGGCGTCGTCGTCGGCGGCAAGCGTGTCCTCTGGCGCGAAGTCAAGGCCGGTGCGACCGAGACGATCGACGTCACCGGTCCGGGCGTGCTGACCGTCGGTAATCCGGGCGCCGTGACGGCGACCCTGCGCGGCGCTGCTGTCGCCCTGCAGGAAGCGCCGGGCAAGAAGTTTGCGCAAGTGGCATTGAAGTAAGCAATGGAACAGAACATGAACGAACGCTGCATTGGCGAGCCTGGCGCGGCCCGACCGATTCCCTCCGGCCCGCTGGCGCGCCGCGCCAGCCGCAAGGTGCTGGTCTCGCACGGTCAGCGCAAGGTCTGGGTCGGCGGCGACGCGCCAGTCGTGGTGCAGTCGATGACCAACACCGACACGGCCGACGTGATCGGCACCGCGATCCAGGTCAAGGAACTGGCGCGCGCCGGTTCCGAGATCGTCCGCATCACCGTGGACACGCCGGCCGCGGCCGCCGCGGTGCCGGCAATCCGCGAACAGCTCGACCGCATGGAGATCGACACCCCGCTGGTGGGCGACTTCCACTACAACGGCCACCTGCTGCTGCGCGACTATCCGGAATGCGCGCAGGCGCTGTCGAAATACCGCATCAATCCGGGCAACGTGGGGCAGGGCGCCAAGCGCGACACCCAGTTCGCCCAGATGATCGAGATCGCCGCCAGGTACGACAAGCCGGTGCGCATCGGCGTCAACTGGGGCTCGCTGGATCAGTCGCTGCTGGCCCGCATCATGGACGAGAACGCCGCCCGCGCCACGCCGTGGAGCGCGCAGGCCGTGATGTACGAAGCCTTGATCACCTCGGCGATCGAGAATGCCATGCGCGCCGAAGAAGTCGGCCTGGCGCGCGACAAGATCATCCTGAGCTGCAAGGTGTCGGGCGTGCAGGACCTGATCGCGGTCTACCGCGAGCTGGCCCGCCGCTGCGACTATCCGCTGCACCTGGGCCTGACCGAGGCCGGCATGGGCAGCAAGGGCATCGTCGCCTCGACCGCGGCGCTGTCGGTGCTGCTGCAGGAAGGCATCGGCGACACCATCCGCATTTCGCTGACCCCGGAACCGGGCGGCGACCGCACCAAGGAAGTGGTGGTCGGCCAGGAGATCCTGCAGACCATGGGCCTGCGCAAGTTCACCCCGATGGTGATCGCTTGCCCGGGCTGCGGCCGCACGACGTCCACCGTGTTCCAGGAGCTGGCGGACAACATCCAGACTTTCCTGCGCGAGCAGATGCCGGAGTGGAAGAAGACCTATCCGGGCGTGGAAGCGATGAACGTGGCCGTGATGGGCTGCATCGTCAACGGCCCGGGCGAATCGAAGCACGCGAACATCGGCATCAGCCTGCCGGGTACGGGCGAATCGCCGGCGGCGCCGGTGTTTGTCGATGGCCAGAAGTTCGCCACCCTGCGCGGCGAGCGCATCGTGGAGGAGTTCAAGACCATCGTGCTGAACTACGTGCAGAAGAATTACGGGCGCCAAGAGGCGGTCGCACAATAAGATATACAACGTCGTCCCGGCGCAGGCCGGGACCCAAGTTTCGTCGAGCAGCCGGTCTGCCCGCAAACTTAGGTTCCGGCCTTCGCCGGAACGACGGTCTTTAGGGTAACAATATGTCCAAACCAGAAAAAATCGTCGCCGTCAAAGGCATGAACGACATCCTCCCGCAAGATGCACCGATGTGGGAGCTGTTCGAGAACACCGCCGAGACCATCCTGAAGAGCTACGGCTACCAGAAGATCGTCACCCCGATCGTCGAGGACACCTCGCTGTTCGCGCGCGCCATCGGCGCCGTCACCGACATCGTCGAGAAGGAGATGTACTCCTTCGAGGACTCGATGAACGGCGACCAGCTGACCCTGCGTCCGGAAGGCACCGCCGGCGCCGTGCGCGCCGTGATCGAGCATAACCTCGTGTACGACGGCCCCAAGCGCCTGTGGTACAAGGGCCCGATGTTCCGCCACGAGCGTCCACAGCGCGGCCGCTACCGCCAGTTCTTCCAGTTCGGCGCCGAAGCCGTCGGCTTCTCGGGCCCGGACATCGACGCCGAGCTGATCATGCTGTGCCGCCGCCTGTGGGACGACCTCGGCCTGCAGAACGTGCGCCTCGAGCTGAATTCGATCGGCAATGCCGACGAGCGCCTGCGCCACCGCGCCGACCTGATCGCCTACCTGGAAAAGCACGAGGACATCCTCGACGCCGAAGCCAAGCGCCGCCTGCACAGCAACCCGCTGCGCATCCTGGACACCAAGAACCCTGCCATGCAGGAGATGGTCAACGCGGCGCCGAAGCTGCTGGATTACTTGGGCGAAGAATCGCTGGCGCACCTGAACGGCCTGAAGAACATCCTCGACCGCAACGCGGTGCAGTACACCATCAACCCGCGCCTGGTGCGCGGCCTGGATTACTACAACCGCACCGTGTTCGAGTGGGTCACCGACGAGCTCGGCTCGCAGGGCACCATCTGCGCGGGCGGCCGCTACGATCCGCTGATCGAGCAGTTCGGCGGCAAGCCGACCCCGGCGGTCGGTTTCGCGATGGGCATCGAGCGCATCATCGAACTGATGAAGGGCCTGGGCGAGACCCAGAGCCCGAGCCAGTGCGACGTCTACCTGGTCCATCAGGGCGAGGAAGCGCAGCTGCAGGCCTTCATCCTGGGCGAGCGCCTGCGGGATGCCGGCCTGGATGTTGTGTTACATTGCGCAACGCCGGCAGGCGCGGGCAGCTTCAAGAGCCAGATGAAGAAGGCCGACGGCAGCGGCGCTTCGTTTGCCGTGATCATCGGCGAAGACGAGATCGCGTCCGGCCAGGCGGCCGTGAAGGCGATGCGCGGCGAAGCCGGCGAACAGCAGCAGGCCAAGGTCGCCTTCGAGCAAGTGGTCGACTACGTGGTCGACCAGATCGTCGGCGGCGGCGGACACGACTGCGACGACGAGAACTGCAACGAGCACGGCCATCACCACCACTAAGATTCCCGTAGCACCCGATCCACCACCACGATAAAAAACAGAGCAGAACATGGCATACGACCTCGAAGAACAGGAACAGATAGCGAACTTCAAGGCCTTCTGGGCCCGATTCGGTAACCTCATCATGGGCGTGCTGATCGTCGCGCTGCTGTCCTATGCGGGCTACAACTTCTGGAATTCGCACAAGCGCAACCAGGCCGTCGAGGCTTCGGCGCTGTACGACGAACTGCAGGCGGCGCTGGCGGCGAACGACAACGCCAAGACCCAGCGCATCGCCGGCGACATCCAGAAGAAGTACGACGGCACCGTCTACGCGCAGATGGCCGCGCTGGGCGCCGCCAAGACCGCCTTCGAGGCGAACGACCTCAAAACCGCCAAAACCCAGCTGCAGTGGGTGGCGGACCATGGCAACGACGAATACAAGGCGGTCGCGAAGCTGCGCCTGGCCGGCGTGCTGCTGGACGAGAAGTCCTTCGACGCCGCCCTGAAGCTGCTGAACGAGACCTACCCGGCGCAGTTCTCGGCTGAAGTGTCGGACCGCAAAGGCGACGTGCTGGTGGCGCAGAACAAGCTGGCCGAAGCACGTCAGGCCTACATTGCCGCGTATGCCGCGATGGACAAGAATAACCCGGGCCGCCAGCTGGTCCAGGTCAAGCTTGAAGCAATCGGCGGCTCGGTGCCGGAAGCGAAAGACGCGAAAGCAGCTGCGTAAGATCTAAGATTGACAGGCCCGCGTCCGCCCAAATGGCGAGCGCGGGCTTTCGTCCTCTACAGTCCAAGGAACAAGGTTAAAGAATATGCGTATTAGCAGCAAACTTGTTGGTGTTGGTGTACTGGCCCTGATGACGGGCTGCTCGAGCCTTCCTTCGCTCAGCTCGCTGAATCCGTTCTCGTCGAAGTCGAAGACCGACCAGCCGGCGCCCCTCGTCGAGCTGAAAGCCTCGATGGCCGTGCGCACCGCGTGGAAGCTCGACATCGGCAAGGCCGGCGCCTACCAGTTCTCGCCTGCACTGGCCGGCAACACGGTGGTGGTGGCCAGCGCCGGCGGCGATATCGCACGCGTCGAAGCCGTCAGCGGCAAGCTGATGTGGCGCACCAAGGCTGGTAGCGAGCTCTCCAGCGGCGTCGGCACCGACGGCAACCTGATCGTGGTCGGCGGCGCCAAGGGCACCGTGCTGGCCTTCGACATGGACGGCAAGAAGCTGTGGAGCACCCAGCTGTCGAGCGAACTCCTGTCCTCGCCGGTGGTCGGCCAGGGCATCGTCGTTGCGCGCAGCCTGGACAACCGCATCGTCGGCCTGGATGCCAAGACCGGCGAAAAGAAATGGACCGTGCAGCGCACTGCGCCGGCCCTGACCCTGCGTACTTCGCCGGGCATGATCGTGAATAACACCGACGTGATCGTCGCCCAGCCGGCCGGCAAGCTGTCGTCAATGCTGCTGGCCACCGGCGCGCCGCGCTGGGACGTCGAAGTCGGCGTGGCGCGCGGCGCCACCGAGCTGGAACGCGTGACCGACATCGGCGGCACCCCGGTGCTGTTCGAAAGCGACGTCTGCGCCGTGTCCTACCAGGGCCGCGTGGCTTGCTTCGACGCAGCCGCCGGTTCGCCGAAATGGACCCGCGACCTGTCCTCCGAGGTCGGCGTCGCCGTCGACCAGCGCTTCGTGTTCGCGCCGGACGACAAGGGCGCCCTGTATGCCTTCAACCGCGACACCGGTTCGAGTGCCTGGAAGAACGACAAGCTGGCCTTCCGCCGCCTGTCGACCCCCGTCTCCTACGGCCGCGCCGTAGCGGTGGGTGACTACCAGGGCATCGTGCACTTCCTGTCGCGCGAAGACGGCTCCTTCCTGGCGCGCGCCGCCACCGACGGCAGCCCCATCGTGGGCACCCCGCTGGTGGCTGGATCGCACCTGATTTTTCAAACGCAAAATGGAACTGTGACCGCGATCGCGGTCGAATAAAATAATTACATGAAGCCGGTAATCGCACTCGTTGGTCGCCCGAACGTCGGGAAGTCGACCCTATTCAACCGCCTGACCCGTTCGCGGGACGCGCTGGTGGCCGACCTCCCTGGCCTGACCCGCGACCGCCACTATGGCGAAGGCCGGATCGGCGAACGGCCGTTCCTGGTCATCGACACCGGCGGTTTCGAACCGGTCGCCAAAGAGGGCATCATGCACGAGATGGCGCTGCAGACGCGCCAGGCGGTGGCCGAAGCCGACGTCGTCGTGTTCATCGTCGACGGCCGCCAGGGCCTGACCCCGCACGACAAGACCATCACCGATTACCTGCGCAAGCAGAACCGCAAGGTCATGCTCGTGGTCAACAAATCCGAAGGCATGAAGTACACCTCGGTGACCGCCGATTTCTACGAGCTCGGCATGGGTGACCCTTACGTGATCTCCGCCGCCCACGGCGACGGCGTGCACGACCTGGTGGTCGAGGCGCTCGACTTCGCTTTCGAAAACCGCGCCGAGAACGAGGAAGAACTCGAGCATCCGGACCACGGCATCAAGATCGCCATCGTGGGTCGCCCGAACGTGGGCAAGTCGACCCTGATCAATACCCTGGTTGGCGAGCAGCGCGTGATCGCCTTCGACATGCCGGGCACCACCCGCGACTCGATCGAAGTGCCGTTCGAGCGTGATGGAAAGAAATACACCCTGATCGACACGGCCGGTATCCGCCGACGCGGCAAGATTTTCGAAGCCATCGAGAAGTTCTCGGTGGTCAAGACGATGCAGTCGATCTCGGACGCCAACGTCGTCGTGCTGCTGCTCGACGCCCAGCAGGATATTTCCGAGCAGGACGCCCACATCGCCGGCTTCATCCTGGAATCGGGCAGGGCGCTGGTGGTGGCCGTCAACAAGTGGGACGGCCTGCAGTCGGACCAGCGCGACCAGGTCAAGACGGACCTCGACCGCAAGCTCGACTTCCTCTCCTTCGCCAAGACCCACTTCGTGTCGGCGCTGAAAGGCACCGGTATCAGCCAGCTGATGAAGTCGGTGGATTCGGCCTATGCCGCCGCGACCGCGAACCTGTCGACGCCGCGCCTGACGCGCGCGCTGCAGGAAGCGATCGAAAAGCAGGAGCCGAAGCGCAAGGGCAGCATCCGTCCCAAGATGCGCTATGCCCACCAGGGCGGCCAGAATCCGCCCATCATCGTCATCCACGGCAATGCGCTCGAGGCGGTCAGCGACCCCTACAAGCGCTATCTGGAAAAGCATTTCCGCGACACCTTCAACCTGGTCGGCACTCCGGTGCGCATTGAATTCAAGTCCGGTAAGAATCCTTTTGCCAAGGAGCAGAATTAAGCCTAGCAGTACGACAAAATGTGGCGAAACAGGTTACAGTAGCTTAGGGCTTTCATTCGCGACAGCGGAATGTGGCCCAGGCACTTGAAATTTGGCAAACCGCCACAATTTTTAAACTACAACAACATTACGGAGCTGTTATGAGCAACAAAGGGCAACTGTTACAAGACCCATTCCTGAACGCCTTGCGCAAGGAGCACGTCCCCGTCTCCATCTACCTGGTCAACGGCATCAAACTGCAAGGCCACATCGAATCTTTCGACCAGTACGTCGTCCTGCTTCGTAATACCGTGACCCAGATGGTCTACAAGCATGCCATTTCCACCGTCGTCCCGGCTCGCGCCGTCAACCTTAACCTCGACTCCGAAGCCGAGTAAGGCCGATGGCTGACGCCCCCGGCAACACCTCCATGCGCGCAGCGCTGGTCGGCATCGACTTCGGTACTGGCGATTTCACCGCCAGCCTGGAAGAGCTGTCCCTGCTTGCGCGCTCCGCCGGCGCCGAACCGATTACCACGATCACGGCCAAGCGCAGCAGTCCCGATCCTGCCCATTTCGTCGGCAGCGGCAAGGCCGACGAAATCAAGATGGCCTGCAAGGCCGAAGGGATCGAGCTCGTCATCTTCAACCACGCCCTGTCTCCGGCCCAGCAGCGCAACCTCGAACGCCGCCTGGAAGTGCGCGTGGTCGACCGTACCAGCCTGATCCTCGACATCTTCGCCCAACGCGCCCAGAGCCACGAGGGCAAGCTGCAAGTGGAGCTTGCTCAGCTGCAACACCTGGCCACGCGCCTGATCCGCGGCTGGACCCACTTGGAACGCCAGAAGGGTGGTATCGGCCTGCGCGGTCCCGGTGAAACCCAGCTCGAGACCGACCGCCGCCTGATCGGCGAGCGCGTCAAGCAATTGCGCATCCGCCTCACCAAGCTGCGCAAGCAGCACGAGACCCAGCGCCGCCAGCGCGGGCGCAACCAGACATTCTCGGTGTCGCTGGTCGGCTATACCAACGCCGGCAAGTCGACGCTGTTCAACACGCTCACCAAGGCCGGGGTGTATGTTGCGAACCAGCTGTTCGCGACCCTCGACACCACCAGCCGTCGCCTCTATCTGGGCGACGAGGTGGGCTCGGTGGTGATCTCCGACACCGTCGGCTTCGTGCGCGAACTGCCGCACCAGCTGGTGGCGGCCTTCCGCGCCACGCTCGAAGAGACCATCCACGCCGACCTGCTGCTGCATGTGGTCGACGGCAATTCGCCGGTGCGCATGGAGCAGATCGAGCAGGTCAACGAAGTCCTGCGTGAGATCGGCGCCGACCACGTGCCCCAGATCCTGGTCTGGAACAAGATCGACGCCGCCGGGCTGGAGCCTGGGATCGAGCGTGATGAGTATGATAAGATCAGCCGCGTTTTCATCAGCGCCCATAGCGGGGCCGGGCTGGACCTGCTGCGCGAGGCCATCGTCGAATCGGCGAAGGCGGCGCGCGCACCTGAAAGCAGTCAGGAGGGGGAGGAACCGGCGGTGGGCGGCTCCTTCGGCAATCCTGCGGACAATAACACAACAACTTCCCATCTCGGGCCACACTAGCCTATGCTCGTTTCTCTGCTAAAACGTTGCGGCATCAAACTGTCGCTCAACGATCCACGCTGGGGCCATAAACCCCAGGGTGACCACAAGGCCCAGGAGGGCCGCCGGCCGGGTGAAGGCCCGCCCGATCTCGATCAACTCTGGCGCGACTTCAACGCTCGCCTGAACCGCCTGTTCGGCGGCCGCAACAACGGCGGCGGCGACGGCGGCAATGGTCCCTCCGGCCGCGGCGACATGCGCGGCGCCAGCGTCACTGCTGGCGTGGTGGCGGTCATCGTCGGCCTGATCTGGCTGGCGAGCGGCGCCTTCATCGTGCAGGAAGGCCAGGTCGGCGTCGTCACCACCTTCGGCAAGCTCAGCCACAAGACCGGCGCCGGTTTCAACTGGCGCTGGCCGTACCCGATCCAGGCCCACGAGACCGTCAACGTCTCGCAGATCCGTACCGCCGAGATCGGCTACCGCGCGAACGTACGCAACAAGCAGCCGCAGGAAGCCCTGATGCTGACCGACGATGAAAACATCATCGACATCCAGTTCGCGGTGCAGTACACGCTGAAGGACCCGGTCCAGTGGCTGTTCAACAACCGCGAGAACGACGAAACCGTGCGCCAGGTCGCCGAGACCGCGATCCGCGAAGTGGTCGGCCGCAGCAAGATGGACTTCGTCCTGTACGAGGGCCGCGAAAAGGTCGCCGTCGACGTGCACCAGATGATGCAGCAGATCGTCGACCGCTACGCGCTGGGCGCCTTGATCACCAACGTGACCATGCAGGCGGTGCAGCCGCCGGAGCAGGTGCAGGAAGCCTTCGACGACGCCGTCAAGGCCGGCCAGGACCGTGCCCGCGCCCGTAACGAAGGCGAAGCCTACGCCAACCAGGTGATCCCGCAGGCGCGCGGCCAGGCCTTCCGCCTGGCCCAGGATGCCGAGGCCTACCGCTCGATGGTGGTGGAGAACGCGACCGGTAACGCCTCGCGCTTCGACCAGGTGGTGGCTGCTTACGGCAAGGCGCCGGCCGTCACGCGCGACCGCATGTACATCGACACCATGCAGCAGATCTTCTCCAACACCAGCAAGGTGATGGTCGATTCGCGCGCCGGCAATCCGATGATCTACCTGCCGCTCGACAAGCTGATCGGGCAGGGCGCGGGACAGGACGGTGTCGGCAACAAGTCGGGCCCTGTGCAGGTGCCGCAGTCGGCGCCGCCGACCGACGCCATGCAAGCCATGGATGCGGTGCGCCACCGCGACAGCCGCAGCCGCGATTCCTCACGTGACCGGGAGAGCCGTTAATGAACCGCCTCGTAACTTTATTTGTGGCGGGCTTCATTGCCCTGATGCTGCTGTCCTCGACCGTGTTCGTGGTGGACCAGCGCCGCTTCGCCATCGTGTTCGCCCTGGGCCAGGTGCGCGACGTGATCACCGAGCCGGGCCTGCACTTCAAGCTGCCGCCGCCGTTCCAGAACGTGATCTACCTGGACAAGCGCATCCTGACCTTGGACACGCCTGACGCCGACCGTTTCATCACGGCCGAGAAGAAGAACATCCTGGTGGATGCCTTCGTCAAGTGGCGCATCGTCGACCCGCGCCTGTATTTCGTCAGCTTCAGCGGCGACGAGAACCGCGCGCGCGACCGCATGTCGCAGATCGTCAAGGCGGCCCTGAACGACGAAATCACCAAGCGCACCGTGCGCGAAGTGATCTCCGGCGAGCGTGGCCGCGTGATGGAAGCGGTGAAGGAAAAGGTGGTTGCCGAAGCCAAGGAGATCGGCGTCGGCGTGGTGGATGTGCGCCTCAAGCGCGTGGACTACATCGAGCAGATCAACAACTCCGTGTACGAGCGCATGAAGGCCGAGCGCACTCGCGTGGCCAACGAACTGCGTTCGACCGGCGCCGCCGAATCCGAGCAGATCCGCGCCGACGCGGACCGCCAGCGCACCGTGATCATCGCCGAAGCCTTCCGCGAGGCCGAGAAGATCAAGGGTGACGGCGACGCCAAGGCCACCGCGATCTATGCCGAATCCTTCGGCAAGAACCCGGAATTCGCCAAGTTCTACCGCTCGCTGGAAGCCTACCGCGCGACGTTCAAGAACCGCGGCGACGTGATGGTGGTGGATCCGAATTCGGAGTTCTTCAAGTACTTCAAGCAGCCGGGTTCGAAGTAAGCTGGTTGAACTTGGATCCCGGCCTGCGCCGGGATGACGGTCTTTCGGTTTGTGCTGTCAGGAGCCGGTAACTCAGCTCAACCCTCGAATCAAAACGACGTCATCCCGGCGCAGGCCGGGATCCAATTTTGTTTGCATCGCGCCAACTCAAGCAGTATAGACAAGCGCCATTTAGTGGCACTCTGGCAACTCCAAAGCCTGTCAAATCAACATCCCCGTCCTACGCCTCCCCATTTTCGGGTAAAATTGCCGATTCGGCGCTCGCACCGTGCGCCGGCACGCCCGTGCCCTGAAACTTGCTCTTAAAAACAACTCGTTAGCTGTCTGCCCATGCCGAACTGGCTCCTGCCTGAGAATATCGCCGATGTCTTGCCGTCCGAGGCGCGCAAGATCGAGGATCTGCGCCGCAAGATGCTCGATACCTTCCGCCTGTACGGCTACGAACTGGTGATGCCGCCGCTGCTCGAGTACGTCGAGTCGCTGCTGGCGGGAGCAGGGCAGGACACCGAGCTGCGCACCTTCAAGGTGGTCGACCAGCTGTCCGGGCGCCTCTTGGGCCTGCGCGCCGACATGACCACCCAGGTCGCGCGCATCGACGCCCACCTGCTCAACCGCGATACCGTCACCCGCCTGTGCTACGCCGGCAGCGTGCTGCATACCCGCCCGTCGACCCTGCACGGCACCCGCGAGCCGATCCAGATCGGCTGCGAGATCTACGGCCACGCCGGCCTGGAAGCCGACGCCGAGATCCAGGAACTGGCCCTCGCTTCCGTCGCGCTGGCCGGATTCGACGACGTGCGCCTCGACCTGTGCCACGTCGGCATCCTGCGCGCCGTGCTGGCCGAAGACCCGGCCGCCCGCCGCGACGAAGCCCAGCTCATCGGCCTGCTGCGCGCCAAGGATGCGCCGGGCCTGGACGAGTTCACCCAACAATACGCTCCGAGCACCCGCAGGGCCCTGCTGGCGCTACCGCATTTGTACGGCGACGTCGACGTCCTGAAACGTGCGAAAGACGAACTGCCGGCGCTGCCGGGCATCACCCGCGCGCTGGCCGAACTGGCGGCGCTCGCCGCCGGCGCCATCGGACGCGCGGAAGTGGCGATCGACCTGGCCGACCTGCGCGGCTACCAGTACGAAAGCGGCGCCATGTTCGCGCTCTACGTGCCGGGCCTGCCGAACGCGGTGGCGCGAGGCGGCCGCTACGACCATGTGGGCGAAGCCTTCGGACGTGCGCGTCCGGCGACCGGCTTCTCGCTCGACCTGCGCGAACTGGCGCGGCTGCTACCGACCGCCGAGCGCAAACATTCCATCCGCGCGCCCTGGGGCAATGCCCTCGAGCTGAAGGAAAAAATCGCTGACCTGCGCAAGGCAGGCGAAGTCGTGATCCAGTCCATGCCGGGTCACGACAATGTTCAGGACGAGTTCGAGTGCGACCGCGTGCTCGTCCTCGAAAACGGAAATTGGATTCTCAAAAACTTAGGTTAAGTGATGTCAAATACTAACGTGGCAAAGAACGTCGTTGTCATCGGCACCCAGTGGGGCGATGAGGGTAAAGGTAAGATCGTCGACTGGCTGACCGACCATGCGGCCGGCGTCGTCCGTTTCCAGGGCGGCCATAACGCGGGCCACACGCTCGTGATCAAGGGCCAGAAGACCGCGCTGCAGCTGATCCCGTCGGGCATCATGCGCGAAGGCGTGGCCTGCTACATCGGCAACGGCGTCGTGGTCTCGGTACCGGACGTGATGCGCGAAATCGACAAGCTGCAGGCCGCCGGCATCGAAGTGGTGTCGCGCCTGAAGATCTCGGAAGCCTGCCCGGTTATCCTGCCTTACCACGTCGCCATCGACAAGGCGCGCGAAGCCAAGCGCGGCGAGAACAAGATCGGCACCACCGGCAAGGGCATCGGCCCGGCCTACGAAGACAAGGTCGCGCGCCGTGCGATCCGCATCGCCGACCTGCTGAACGAAGAGCGCTTCGCCGAGAAGCTCAAGGAAAACCTCGAGTACCACAACCACGTGCTGGTCAACTACCTGGGCGCCGATCCGATCGACTTCCAGCAGACCTACGACGACGCGATGGCCTTGGTGCCGCGCCTGCGCCCGATGGTGGGCGACGTCTCGTCGCAGCTGTACGCCGCCCACAAGGCCGGCGGCAGCCTGCTGTTCGAAGGCGCGCAGGGTTCGCTGCTCGACGTCGACCACGGCACCTATCCGTTCGTCACCTCGTCGAACTGCGTGGCGGGTAACGCCGCCGCCGGCGCCGGCGTGGGTCCGGGCATGCTGCACTACATCCTCGGCATCACCAAGGCCTACACCACCCGCGTCGGTTCGGGCCCGTTCCCGGCCGAACTGCCGACCGACGCCGGCGTCGGCGAGCACCTGTCGCGCGTGGGCCACGAGTTCGGCACCGTGACCGGCCGTGCGCGCCGCTGCGGCTGGTTCGACGCCGCGCTGCTGCGCCGCTCGGTGCAGATCAACGGCGTGTCGGGCATGTGCCTGACCAAGCTGGACGTGCTGGACGGGATCGAGTCGCTGAAGCTGTGCACCGGCTACAAGATCGACGGCCGTAACGTCGACATCTTCCCGGTCGGCGCTGAAGAAGCGGCGCTGTGCGAGCCGGTCTACGAAGAGATGCCGGGCTGGACCGAATCGACCGTCGGCGCCAAGTCGATGGAAGACTTGCCGGCCAACGCACGCGCCTACATCAAGCGCATCGAAGAACTGGTGGGCGTGCCGATCGACATGGTGTCGACCGGCCCGGACCGCGAAGAAACCATCGTGCTGCGTCATCCGTTCGCAGCCTGATCGTTCAAACATAAAAATAGGAATAGCCTGAAATGAACACCCCTGCATCGACCGACAAGGACCTCTGGGTTTCGTGGGACCAGTACAACCGCCTGGTCGAGCGCCTCGCGCTGCAAGTGTATGAATCGAACTGGAAGTTCGACATGGTGCTGTGCCTGGCGCGCGGCGGCGTGCGTCCGGGCGACGTGATCTCGCGTATCTTCGACGTGCCGCTGGCGATCCTGTCGACCAGCTCCTACCGCGAAGAAGCCGGCACCAAGCAAGGCAACCTGGACATCGCCAAGTACATGACGATGACCAAGGGCCCGCTGGCCGGCCGCATCCTGCTGGTCGACGACCTGGCCGACACCGGCGTCACCCTGCAGAAGGTGGGCGAGCACCTGAAGACGAACTACCCGGACGTCACCGAAGTGCGTTCGGCCGTCATCTGGGTCAAGGGCACGTCCAGCTTCAAGCCGGACTACCACTTGGAAGACCTGCCGCACAACCCGTGGATCCACCAGCCGTTCGAAGACTACGACGGCCTGCGTCCGCACCAGCTGGCGGCGTGGATGAAGAAGTTCGAGAAGTAATCCTTTACGCTATACAGCGACAAGCGAACGGGCAGGGAAGCGCAAGCTGACCTGCCCGTTTTGCTTTGGCCCCTCTTGTGAAGAAGCGTCCGCGGCGCGCGATGCAGCTCCGGTCGTGGCGAAGGTTCAGGGCGGCGCGGGAAGTACTCGATAAAGTCCCTCCATCGTATTCTTCAGGCGCAGGAATGTGCTTTTGTAGTTCCCCTGTTTCAGCCGAAACATGGGAGAATCTCCTATGATTTGATTAAAACATGGGGGAATCTTCAGGATGGTCTCAAAACCGGAAATGAAGGGCCACAAGCTCGACGAGATCGACCGCAAGATCCTGCGCATCCTGCGCACCGACGGCCGCATCAGCAACCAGAAGCTGGCCGACAGCGTCCACCTGTCGCCGACGCCCTGCTGGAACCGCGTGCGTGCGCTGGAAGAGCAGGGCTACATCGAGGGCTACGCCGCGATCCTGTCGCAGCGCGCGCTCGGCCTGCCCGACACCGTCATCATCGAAGTCACGCTCGAGCGCCACGACGAGGACATGCTGGAACGCTTCGGCGCTGCGCTGGCCGAGCTGCCGGAAGTGATGGAAGCCAGCCTGCTGACTGGCGACTACGACTACCTGATCAAGGTCGCGGTGGCCGGCACCGAAGGCTACGAGCGCTTCCTGCGCCAGCGCCTGTACAAAATCCCCGGCATCCGCCACAGCCGTTCTACTTTTGTCTTGCGCACCCTGAAGCGCACCCACTCGGTCGAACCCTGATACAAAGGCGACATCGTGCGGGCGTGCCACTCTGTTAAGATGCCGGTTGCCTGACCGGTTGTGCCAACAATAAGAATCCCATGACCCAGAGTTTTTTCCAGACCTTCATCCTCCTCATCCTCGTCACCGACCCGTTCGGCAACGTTCCGCTGTTCGCCACCGCCCTGAAGGAAGTGCCGGTCGAGCGCCGTCCGCGCATCGTCGTGCGCGAATGCGCCATCGCCTTCCTGCTGCTGCTGGTGTTCATGTTCTTCGGCCAGCACTTCCTCGAAGCGCTGCACCTGAGCCCGGTGGCGCTGCGCATCGGCGGCGCCGTGATCCTGCTGATTATCGCGATCCGCATGATCTTCCCGCATCCGGACGGGGTGCTGGGCCGTAGCGAAGGCGGTGAGCCCTTCATCGTGCCGCTGGCCATTCCCGCGCTGGCCGGCCCGTCGGCGCTGGCCACCGTGCTGCTGTTCAGCTCGGGCAGCCTGTCGGAAACCATGGTCCATGTCGCCGCCCTGGCCGCAGTCGGCATCGTGTGGCTGGCCGTGTTCCTCAGCGCCGAGCGCCTGCAGCAGAAACTCGGCCCGCAGGTCATGACCGCCTTCGAGCGCCTGATGGGCCTGATCCTGACGGCGATGTCGGTGGAAATGCTGCTCGGCGGCATCCGCGACTTCGTCAAGACGCTGTGATGGCCGGGGCTGCGGTGCGGGGGCAAGCGTCGCCTTTCTGGCACACTTTTGTTTCTACAATAAGCACGGCAGCACACGCAGGCATGAACGCATGAAAACGGAACACGAGACGCCTTCAGAATGGCTGCCCTTCCTCAGCGGGGGCGGGCAGATGGGCGCCATGATGCGGGCGCACGACTGGTCGACCTCGCCGCTCCGCCACCCGCGCGACTGGCCGCAGCCCCTGCGCACCACGGTCGGCCTGATGCTCAATTCGAAGTTCCCGATGTTCGTGGCCTGGGGGGCGGAGCTTGGCTTCCTGTACAACGACTCGTATGCACTCATCCTGGGCGAGAAGCACCCGACTTCCCTGGGTAACCGCTTTCACGACATCTGGCGTGAGATCTGGGACGACATCCATCCGCTGATCGTGCGCGCGCTCAAGGGCGAAGCGACCTACATGGACCGCATGCCGCTGCGCATGAATCGCCACGGCTACGACGAGGACACCTGGTTCCGCTTTTCGTATTCGCCTGTGCGCGACGAGGACGGCACCGTGGCCGGCATGTTCTGCGCTTGCGTCGAGATGACCGGTGAAGTACTGGCCGAGCGCTACCGCGAAGAAGAGAACCAGCGCCTCATGACTCTGTTCGAGCAGGCGCCCGGCATCCTGGCCGTGCTGCGCGGCCCTGACCACGTCTTCGAGATCACCAACGAGTCCTATATCCAGCTGATCGGCCGCCGTGAGCTGATCGGCAGGCCGGCGCGCGAAGCGCTGCCGGAAGTGGCGGACCAGGGTTTCTTCGAGCTGCTCGACCAGGTGTACCAGTCGGGGCAGCCTTTCGTCGGCCATGCGGTGCCGGTGCGCGTCCAGCGCGAGGCCGGCGCGCCGCTGGAAGAACGCTTCGTCGACTTCGTGTACCAGCCGATTCGCGGCCCGAAGGGCAACGTCGAGGGCATTTTTGTCGAGGGCAGCGACGTCACCGTGCGCAAGCGCGTGGAGGACGACCTGCGCGCCGCCAACCGCCAGAAGGATCAGTTCCTGGCGATGCTGGCGCACGAGCTGCGCAACCCGCTGGCGCCGATCACCACCGCCGCCCAGCTCCTGCAACGCGGTACGCTCGACCCGCAGCGCGCACGCCACGCCAGCGACATCATCGTGCGCCAGGCCGAGCACATGACCGACCTGGTGAACGACCTGCTGGACGTCTCGCGCGTCACGCGCGGGCTGGCCGACATCGACAAGGAAGACCTGGACGTCAGCGTCATCGTCAATGGCGCGGTCGAACAGGTGCGCCCGCTGCTGGACATGCGGCGGCATGAACTCAAGCTGGAGCTGCCTCCGCAGCCCCTGCACGTGTCGGGCGACCGCACGCGCCTGGTGCAGGTGGTCTCCAACATCCTCAATAACGCGGCCAAGTACACGCCATCCGGCGGCAAGATCACCCTGCGCGTGCGGAGCGATGACGGCGAGGCTGTGATCGCAGTCTGCGACAACGGCCAGGGCATCGATCCGCAGGTGCTGCCCTACATCTTCGACCTGTTCACGCAGGCCGAACGCACGCCCGACCGCTCGCAGGGCGGCCTGGGTATCGGCCTGGCGCTGGTGAAGAGCCTCGTCGCGCTGCATGGCGGACGCGTGGCCGCCTTCAGCGAGGGGCCGAACCTGGGCAGTGAATTCGTCATCCGCCTGCCGCTGTTGCAGGCCACGCCGGGCGAACCGGCGCCGCTGGAACAGGCGAACAGCAACGAAGGCCCGGTGCGGGTACTGGTCGTCGACGACAATGCCGACGCCGCCCAGATGCTGGCCACGCTGCTGGAAGCGCATGGCCATTCGGTGAGCGTGGAGTACGACGGCACCGGCGGCCTGGCGCGCGCCCTGCGCGAACGGCCCGAGGTCATGTTGCTGGACATCGGCCTGCCCGACATGGACGGCCACGAACTGGCGCGCCGCCTGCGCGCCTCGCCCGACACCGCCGACGCGACCCTGATCGCGCTGACCGGCTACGGCCAGAGCGAAGACCGCGAACGCGCACGCGCTGCCGGTTTCGATCGCCACCTGGTCAAGCCGGCCGACCTGTCGGAACTCCTGCACATCCTCGCGACGGTACGCGGTTCCAGCGACTGATTTCTGCCTCCTAGTCGTGCGCGGGCAGGGGCGCGAGCCGGTGTAAGCTGGAACCGGGACAAAAGAGGGGCAGGAGCGCATGAAAACCTGGAGAATCGCGGAAGAAGACGTGGCGCTGGACCGCAGCTGCGAAGGCGCGCGCAAGAGCGGAGGTCACTGGCACGAGGAGGGCTGCGCGGCCCTGTACACGGCCATGACGGTGGAGCTGGCGGTGCTCGAAACATTCGTGCACGTGGAGGGCGACCAGAAAGACCTGGTGCTGGTTGCGGTCGACCTGCCGGACGATCCAGAACTGGGCATTGACGTAGCGCGCGAGGAGCTGCCGAAGGGCTGGGACTCGCTCGACGACGGCGGCAGCGCGGCGCGCTTCGGCACGGCGTTTCTCGAGAAGTGCCACCACCTCTACATGCGGGTGCCGTCGGTGATCGTGGGGGAGGGCGTCAACCTGGTCATCAATCCCGAGCATCCGGCGTATGCCGATGTGAAGCTCAGTATTGCGCGATCGTACAGGTTTGATCCGAGGATGTTTGATCGGCCGGCCAAGGCGGAGAAGTAAGCCTTCGCACAGTGGCCAACCAGTTCTTCCGTTAGCCGGAGTACGTCGTTCCGGCGAAGGCCGGAACCCAATTCCTATGACCAGTGACGGCGCATGCATTCACACGCGCGTCGGCTGACCGCACGCTGGTTGAAATTGGATCCCGGCCTTCGCCGGGATGACGTTTCAAGGATAGTAGTGCTAAGGGCGACGGTGTAGTGCTTACGTTGATGCAGGCTTACTTGCCGAGTATCGACACCACATTGTCCGCCCCCGGCGCCCCAAACGCCTGCTGCTTGAGCACATGCAGCTGATCCCGCACCTGCGCCGCCTTTTCGAACTCGAGGTTCTTGGCGTGGTCCACCATGAGCTTCTCGAGGCGCTTGATCTCTTTCGAAATCTGCTTCTCGCTCATCGATTCGACCTTGGCCGTGGCCGCATCTTCCTGGATGCCCTCGACCATCGCACGCTGCGCGGCGTTGCTGTACACGCCGTCGATCATGTCCTTGATCTTCTTGTTCACGCCTTTCGGCGTGATGCCGTTCGCTTCATTGAAGGCGATCTGCTTGGCGCGGCGGCGTTCGGTCTCGTCGATCGCCTTCTTCATCGAATCGGTCATCTGGTCGGCATACAGGATCGCGACGCCGTTCAGGTTACGCGCCGCGCGGCCGATGGTCTGGATCAGCGAACGCTCTGAACGCAGGAAGCCTTCCTTGTCCGCGTCCAGCACCGCCACCAGCGATACCTCCGGCAAGTCGAGGCCCTCGCGCAGCAGGTTGATGCCGACCACCACGTCGAAGGTACCCAGGCGCAGGTCGCGCAAGATTTCCACGCGCTCGACGGTCTCGATGTCGCTGTGCAGGTAGCGCACCTTGATGCCGTGGTCGCTCAGGTATTCGGTCAGCTGCTCGGCCATGCGCTTGGTCAGCGTCGTCACCAGAACGCGCTCGTCCTTGGCGATGCGGTCCGTGATCTCGCTCATCAGGTCTTCCACCTGCGAGCGCGCCGGCTTGACGATGACCAGCGGGTCGACCAGGCCGGTGGGGCGCACCACCTGCTCGACCACGTTGTCGGCCTTTCCCTTCTCGTACTCGGCCGGCGTCGCCGAGACGAAGACGGTCTGGCGCATCTTGTTCTCGAACTCCTGGAACTTGAGCGGCCGGTTGTCCAGCGCCGACGGCAGGCGGAAGCCGTAGTCGACCAGGTTCACCTTGCGCGAGCGGTCGCCGTTGTACATCGCGTTGAGCTGGCCGACCATCACGTGCGACTCGTCCATGAACATCAGCGCGTCCTTGGGCAGATAGTCGATCAGGGTCGGCGGCGGTTCGCCCGGCATCGAGCCGGACAGGTGGCGCGAGTAGTTCTCGATGCCCTTGGTGAAGCCGATTTCGGCCAGCATCTCGAGGTCGAAACGGGTGCGCTGCTCGAGGCGTTGTTCCTCGATCAGCTTGTTCTGCTGGCGGAATTCTTCGAGGCGGTCGCGCAGCTCGGCCTTGATCGATTCCACCGCGCGCAGCACGGTCGAACGCGGGGTGACGTAGTGCGAACCCGGATACACCGTGAAGCGCGGGATCTTCTGGCGCACGCGGCCCGTCAGCGGGTCGAACAGCTGCAGCGATTCGATTTCGTCGTCGAACATCTCGACGCGGATCGCGAGTTCCGCGTGCTCCGCCGGGAAGATGTCGATGGTATCGCCGCGCACGCGGAAGGAGCCGCGCGAGAAATCCATTTCGTTGCGGGTGTACTGCATCTGAATCAGGCGCGCGATGATGTCGCGCTGCGCCACCTTGTCCTTGTGGCGCAAGGTCAGGATCATCTTGTGGTATTCGTTCGGATTACCGATACCGTAGATCGCCGACACGGTAGCCACGATGACCACGTCGCGCCTTTCCATCAGCGACTTGGTGCACGACAGGCGCATCTGCTCGATGTGCTCGTTGATCGACGAGTCCTTTTCGATGAACAGGTCGCGCTGCGGCACGTAGGCTTCCGGCTGGTAGTAGTCGTAGTAGGAGACGAAATACTCGACCGCGTTCTGCGGGAAGAATTCGCGGAACTCCGCATACAGCTGGGCCGCCAGCGTTTTGTTGGGCGCAAACACGATGGCCGGACGGCCCGCCTGCGCAATCACGTTCGCCATCGTGTAAGTCTTGCCCGAACCGGTCACCCCAAGCAGGGTCTGGTACATCAGGCCGTCGTTGATGCCTTCGATCAGGCCGGCGATCGCGGTCGGCTGGTCGCCGGCGGGCGGGAAGGGCTGGTGCAGTTTGAAGGGCGAGCCGGGGAAGGTGAGGACGGTCGGTTCCGGGGCATTCGCGATGGATAGTTCTGCCATACTTTCAGACCTTTGCTAGAATGGGAGTCCGCATGCCGCAGTGCAGCACACTGTGTCTATGTCTATACAACCGCTGCGAACCCACCGACAACTCAGTTTATCACGATGACTTCCACAGCCTCCGCCAGCCTCTTTGGCGCCATCGACATGGCGCCCCGCGACCCGATCCTGGGCATTACCGAAGCATTCAACGCAGACACCAATCCGGCCAAGATTAACCTGGGTGTCGGCGTCTACTATGACGATAATGGCAAGGTTCCTTTGCTGCAGTGCGTGCAAAAGGCGGAAGCGAAGCTGATGGAGCAGCCGGCCCCGCGTACCTACCTGCCGATCGAAGGGCTGGCGGCGTACGACAAGGCCGTGCAAGAGCTCGTATTTGGGGCTGACAGCGCCGTAATTCAAGAGAAGCGTGCGATTACCGTGCAGGCTCTCGGCGGCACCGGCGCACTGAAGCTGGGCGCCGACTTCCTCAAGCGTTTCGCGCCGGATTCCGATGTCTACATCAGCGACCCGAGCTGGGAAAACCACCGCGCGCTGTTCGAAGGCGCGGGCTTCACCGTCAACAACTACACCTATTACGACGCGGCCACCCACGGCGTGAACTTCGGCGGCATGCTGGCCGCCCTGAAGGCCATGCCGCGCGGTTCGATCGTGGTGCTGCACGCGTGCTGCCACAACCCGACCGGCGCCGACCTGAGCCAGGAGCAGTGGGGCCAGGTGATCGACGCCGTCGTCGCGAACGGCCTGGTGCCCTTCCTCGACATGGCCTACCAGGGCTTCGGCGCGGGCATCGCGGAAGACGGCGCGGTGGTGCGCCGCTTCGCCGACACCGGCATCCCGCTGCTGGTCTCGAACTCGTTCTCGAAGTCCTTCTCGCTGTACGGCGAACGCGCCGGCGCGCTGTCGATTGTCGCCACCAGCGCGGAAGAAGCGGCGCGCGTGCTGTCGCAACTGAAGCGCGTCATCCGCACCAACTATTCGAACCCGCCGACCCACACCGCCAAGGTCGTGGCGATGGTGCTGTCAACCCCGGAGCTGCGCCAGCTGTGGGAAGAGGAACTGGCCGGCATGCGCGTGCGTATCCGCGAGATGCGCAACCTGATGGTCGAGAAGCTGAAAGAGAAGGCGCCCGGCCACGATTTCGACTTCGTGCGCGAGCAGGTGGGCATGTTCTCCTACTCGGGCCTGACCAAGGAGCAGGTGGGCAAGCTGCGCGAACAGTCGATCTACGCGGTCGACACCGGCCGCATCTGCGTCGCCGCGCTGAACTCGACCAACCTCGACCGTGTCGTTGACGCCGTCGCAAAAGTTCTTTAAAATCTTGGCTCTTCGGAACTAACCCAACAGTGTTTCAACTAGTTCCGAAGAGCAGCTAAATGGCTGCGTGACACGGCCTGAATTTGACACCGTGTCGCTGCAAACATATAATGCTGTCATCAATTCCCTGATAGCTCAGTCGGTAGAGCGACGGACTGTTAATCCGCAGGTCCCTGGTTCGAGTCCAGGTCGGGGAGCCAGAATTCTAGAAGGCCACATCGCAAGATGTGGCCTTTTTGTTTGTCCACTTGGCTGACTATAGGTATTGCACGGTGGTGCTAAGGCAGGTTACGCTGCTAGCGTCGAACTCATCAGGATTCATTTGTGAAGCATCTTCCACCGAGCAAGAGGATTGCCGCCGCCGGACAGGTGCTCCGTTTTTCCCTGTCGGGGCAGGGCAGCCCGACCATCGTCATGCTCAGCGGCGCCGGTGGCCCGCTGGAGAGCTGGCACAAGCTCTTCCCCGACATCGAGGCGCTGGGCACGGTGGTGACCTACGACCGGCCCGGCGTGGGTGGTAGCGCCCGTCCGCGCGAAGCGCAGATGGGCACCACCGTGGTCCTGCAGCTGCGCGCGCTGCTGCGCGAAATCGACGCCAAGCCGCCGTTTTTATTAGTCGGCCATTCCTTCGGCGGCCTGCATGCGAACCTGTTCGCGCGTGTCTATCCGGACGAGACCTGTGGCGTGCTATTCCTGGAGGCGACAGCGCCCGACGACGTGCGCAACATGAAGCGTTACCGCTCGGGCCTGCAGCGTGCCATCGCCGGCCTGCTCGACCGCGTCTCGCCGCCGGATCCGAATGATGAGATCAGCAACGAGGCCGAAACCGTGGAAGAGATTCTTGAGGCGCCCGGTTTTCCCTTGATTCCGGTGACGGTGATCTCGGGCGGCAAGCGCCTGCCGCGCTGGATGGTGTCAGCCGAGGCGCAGCGCGAACGGGGACGCAACCAGGAAGCGCTGGCGCGCCTGTCGCCGCTGGGCGAACGCGTGATCGCGCAGGGCAGCACGCATTTCCCGCAGATGTCGGAGCCGCAGCTGGTGCTCGAGGAGCTGGCGAAGCTTATCAAGCGGACATCGCACTAAGAAATGTTGCGTTTGAAAAGCAAAGGATTTCGCGAAATCGAAAAGCGCTGCTATAATACGGCCTCTAATCCCTGATAGCTCAGTCGGTAGAGCGACGGACTGTTAATCCGCAGGTCCCTGGTTCGAGTCCAGGTCGGGGAGCCAGAATTCGAAGGGCCGCATGCACATGCGGCCCTTTTTGTTTTTACGGCGTCGTTAGCGGCCTCCTGCAGCGGAGGCCTGCTTCCGCTCGCAACCTGTACCTAAAATTGCGAAGCCGCCTTGGCCTTGGTAACGTACTGCTGATATGCGGGAATCGCAATCGCCGCAACGATCCCGATGAGCATGATCGAAAAGAGGATGCCACCAAAGATCAGCAGAATCCTGCTGACGCCGCCGCTCCTCGCCACTGCCTGAAGGCGGCTGGCGTCGTCGCCCAGTGCCAGGTTTGCCTTTGCCTCAGCAATCTTCTTCCGGCAGTGGCGATGATAAAGCGCATCGCCGTACAGGGGCGGGAACACAAACATGGCCGCCATGACAAGCACATAGGCCATGCCGGCTGCGTATTCCCCGGAACCGATCAGTGTACCGACGAACACCGTGGCGAAAATGATCACGTATGGCAGCACGAAGTAGATGAGGGCGTTCAACCACATCTTCCGGTAGAGCAGCCAATAGAAGGTCAGGAAAAAAGCCCCCCAATTCCACGACCAGCGAGCGCCGCCCTGGTCGAAGCGCAGAAACTTTCGTAGGTAGGCGTCCTGGTTCTGCGGCCCGATCGCTGCGCGGTAAAACTGCTCGGCTGTCGGCGAGCCGTCCGCCAGATATTGGCGTTCAGCACCGCTCGAGTGAGGATCTTGAGATTGCTGGTTTGGTGTCAGAGCGTGCCCGCACTTGGAGCAAAACTTCGCCGTGATGTTGTTTGGACTTCCGCAGTTTGAACAGAACATTTTTATTTATTGTAAAGAGTGAGCTTCCAGGACTGTTGGCGCGACGATCATGCTCATGCACCCTGTGGCGCGTTTCTTCAGGGTAGCGATTATTCCCACCTGAAAGCTCACTCTTTGTCACGCCCCACCAGCTGTTAGGACCCGGCCTTAACGGATCACTGGTTTGACGCGCGAGGCCGCTTCCAGCGCGTGCTGGCGTGCGGTCTCGACATCGTCGGCGGTGGCCAGCGCCACGCCCATGCGGCGGCGCGCGAAGGATTCCGGCTTGCCGAACAGACGCAGGTCGGCGCCCGGCACGCGCAGCGCGTCTGCCACGCCTTCGAAGGCGATGCCCGCCGCCTCATGCTGGCCATAGATAACGGCCGAGGCGCCCGGCGCGCGCAGCGCCACGTTCACCGGCAGGCCCAGCACGGCCTTGGCATGCAGTTCGAACTCGCTTTGCACCTGGCTCGCCATGGTCACCATGCCGGTGTCGTGCGGGCGCGGGCTCACTTCCGAGAACCATACCATGTCGCCCTTGACGAACAGTTCGACGCCGAACACGCCGCAGCCGCCCAGGTCGGCCGTCACCTTGGCCGCGATGTCGCGTGCACGTTCGAGGGCAGTGGGGCTCATCGGGTGCGGCTGCCAGGATTCGACGTAGTCGCCCTGCACCTGCTTGTGGCCGATCGGTTCGCAGAAAGCCGTTTCGACCTGGCCGTCGGCGCCCTGCGAGCGCACGGTGAGCAGGGTGATTTCATAGTCGAAGTCGATGAAGCCTTCCGCGATCACGCGGCCGGCGTCGACCCGACCGCCGCTGGCCGCGTAGTCCCAGGCGGCCTGCACGTCGGCGGCGCTGTCGAGCTTCGACTGGCCCTTGCCGGATGAAGACATCACCGGTTTCACCACGCAGGGGAAGCCGACCGCGGCGCAGGCCTGTTCCAGTTCTTCCAGGCTGCTGGCGAAGCGGTAGGGGGAGGTCGGCAGGCCCAGCTCTTCGGCGGCAAGGCAACGGATGCCTTCGCGGTTCATGGTCAGCATCGCGGCGCGCGCGGTCGGGATGCAGGTGATCTTGCCGGCTTCTTCCAGCGCCAACAGGGTCTCGGTGGCGATGGCTTCGATTTCCGGCACCACCAGGTCGGGCTTTTCCAGCGCGATCAGGGCCGACAGGGCGGCGCCGTCGGTCATGTCGATCACGTGCGCGCGGTGCGCCACCTGGTGGCCGGGCGCGTTCGGATAGCGGTCGACCGCGATCACTTCCACGCCCAGGCGCTGCAGCGAGATGATCACTTCCTTGCCGAGCTCGCCGGAGCCGAGCAGCATGACCTTGGTGGCGGAAGGGGAGAGGGGCGTACCGAAAATGCGCGGGGTCGTCATGGTCTTGAATAGGTTGCAATAGAGCGTGGGACTATAGCAAAGGCGCCACGCATCTGCTGGCCGTGATCTGTTTATGCAAAGCACTGGTCAAATCCAAAACGGGCCGCTATAATGCGGCCTCCTTTCCCTGATAGCTCAGTCGGTAGAGCGACGGACTGTTAATCCGCAGGTCCCTGGTTCGAGTCCAGGTCGGGGAGCCAGAATATGAAGGGCCGCGTGCAAGCGCGGCCCTTTTGTCGTTCCAGCGCCCTCCGCTGCTCGTATAATGTCCGCTTGGCACTTGGGTGCCTCCGCTCTGGTATCGGGCGCGTACGATACGGCCAAGCTCTCATCCTCATGTTCGACCTGATCAACTACGGCGCCCGGCCCTGCCTTGAGGGAGACGGCCATGTGCTTTCCTACATCGATCTCCACCACGCGGTCGAAGCGATGCGCCCAAGGCTTGCCGAGCGCAAGCTGATCCTGTGCCTGTGCGAAAACTCCGTGCCGGCGCTGGTCGGCTACGTCGGCTTCATGGTCCACGATCAAGTGGCGATCCTGGTGGATGCGGGCCAGAAGGCATCTGCCGTGCAGCGCATCGTCGAGGACCACGGTCCCGACTATGCCTGGCTGCCGGAGGCGCGCGTCGAGGAGCTGCAGGGCGGCGAGGTGCTGCATCGTGTTGGCCACTACGTGCTGGTGCGGATGCCTGTAACGGCGCATCAAGCCACGCCGCTGCACCCGGACCTGCAGCTGCTCCTGACCACCTCCGGTTCGACGGGCAGCAGCAAGTTCGTGCGGGTGAGCCGCAGGAACCTGGAAGCGAACGCCACGTCCATCATCAGCTATCTCGGCATCAATCGGGACGACGTCGCCGTCACCACCTTGCCGTTCAGCTATTCCTTCGGACTGTCGATCATCAACACCCATCTGCTGGCCGGCGCCTCGATCCAGGTCACCGAGCTGACGCCCTTGAGCCGGGAGTTCTGGGCGCTGGTCGAACAGAAGCGTGTCACCTCCCTGTCGGGTGTGCCCTACACTTACGACATGCTGCGCCGCATTAAATTCGAGCGCTTCCAGCTCGATGCGATCCGGTACCTAGCGCAGGCGGGCGGAAAGATGAGCGAAGAAGGCCTGGCCTACTTGGCGCGGGTGTCGAGGGAAAAATCCTGGCCCAGCTTCGTGATGTACGGCCAGACCGAAGCGACGGCGCGCATGTCCTACCTGCCGCCGCACCGGCTCGAGCAGAAGTCGGGCAGCATCGGGCACGCCATTCCGGGCGGGCGCTTCGAGATCGTCGGCGAGGCGGGGGAGGTGCTCGACAGTCCCCATGAGAAGGGCGAGCTGGTCTACTACGGCCCCAACGTCGCGATGGGCTATGCGGTGGCGCGCGAAGACCTGGCGCGCGGCGACGACTGGAACGGGCGCCTGCCCACCGGCGACGTGGCCTACCGCGACGAGGACGGCTGCTACACCATTGCCGGTCGCCTGAAACGCTTCGTCAAGCTGTTCGGCAACCGGGTTTCGCTCGACGAAGTCGAGGCGCTGCTGCAGGCGGAATTCGCGCAGGTCGAGTTCATCTGCTTCGGTCAGGATGACGGCCTGCGCATCGCGTACGTCGGAGACATTGTCGAGAGTGAACTGGTTGCATTTGCGTCTCGTCAACTATCGATCCACCGTAGCGCGATCAAATGCGTTTTCCTCCCTGAAATCCCGCGATTGAGCAACGGCAAAGTCAATTATAATGCTCTGAAGCAATAGAGCGAGTGGCGAATGAGCGAAGCTTCAGGCAAGAAAAACATCATCATCACCGGGGCGACCTCGGGTATCGGGCGGGCCCTCGCGGCCAGGCTCGATGACGACGCACATCACCTGGTCCTGATCGGCCGCTCGCAAGACAAACTGGACGCATTGGCCGGGCAGCTGCGCGCCTCGACCACCCTGATCGCACTGGACCTGGCCGAGGTCGAGCAGATCCCGGCAATCGCGCCACAACTGCCGGGCCGCATCGACGGCTTCGTGCATGCGGCCGGCGTGGAATCGGTGGAACCGATCAAGCTGGTCAGCTACGCCAAGTTCGACGCCATCATGCGCCTGCATGTGTACGCCTTCGTCGAGCTGCTCAAGCTCATCGAAAAGAGCAAGAAGCGCAGCGACGACTATCTCACCAGCGTCGTGGCGCTGTCCTCGATCGCGTCGGACAACGGCGGGGTGGGGCAGACGATGTATGCGGCATCGAAGGCGGCGCTGGAAGCGGCGGTGCGGGTGCTGACCAAGGAACTGGCGGCAAAACGGATACGGATCAACGCGGTCAAGCCCGGGATTGTCGATACGGACATGACGCGGCGCTGGATGCGAAAGATCGGGGTGGCGGACATCGCCGACGTGCAGGCCATGCAGCTGAACGGCATCGCGGAGCCAAGCGAGATCGCCGAGCTGATCGCCTTTCTGCTGTCGAACGGCGCGCGTCACATTGCCGGCACCCAGATCAAGATCGACGGTGGCGGACCAGCCGGAAAGGTATTCTGAGATGGCAAATCTTACTTTCGCTAATTACCGCGTCGCGGCGGTCGCCAGCAGCGTGCCCCAGCACCTGCGCAGCAGCCACGACTTCGCGGAAAGATACGGCCAGGACGTCGTCGACAAGATCATCAAGAACGTCGGCGTCGAGCAGGGCTATGTCGCGGACGAACGCACCACCACCTCGGACCTGTGCGAGCACGCCGCCAACACCATCATCGAGGAACTCGGCATTGCGCGCGACTCGATCGACGCGCTGCTGTTCGTCAGCCAGACCCCGGACTACGTCGCGCCTTCGACTGCCTGCGTGCTGCAGATGCGCCTGGGCTTGTCGGTCGATTGCCTGGCCTACGACATCAACCTGGCCTGCTCGGGCTTCGTCTATGGCCTCAGCGCCGCACTGTCCTACCTGGCCAACAGCGGGATCAAGCGCGTGCTGCTGCTATGCGGCGACACCGTGAGCAAGCACTGCTCGCCGGAAGACCGCGGCCTGGTGATGCTGTCCTATGACGCGGGCTCGGCCATGCTGATCGACAAGGATGCGGATAGCACGACCCCGGCCCACTTCAAGCTGCGCACCATCGGCGACGGCTACCGCAGCCTGATCGTGCCCTACGGCGGTTACCGTCACCGTACCGGCTCGCATGAGCGCACCCTGCGCGAGCCCGAGGTGGTGCGCAACGACTACGACGGCTACATGAACGGCGCCGACGTGTTCAAGTTCTCGATCACCGAGGTGCCCAAGCTGGTCAAGGACTTCAAGGCCGACTTCGACATCGACTACAACAACATCGACCGCCACTTCCTGCATCAGGCCAACGTGTTCATCATGAAGAACATCGCGAAGCGGGTGGGGATTGTGGACGGTAAAATGCCAGTCAGCATAGACCGCTACGGCAATACCGGCGCGGCAACCATTCCGCTGACGATCTGCGACCATTACGCACGGGAAGCGGACACGACTGTCAGCGAAACCGTGTCGGTCTGCGGTTTCGGCATCGGCCTGTCGCTGGGCGTGGCCACGCTGGCGCTGAAGGACACCCGGGTGTTCAAGGTGCGCAGCTGCGAGCGCTATTTCGATGACAACATCGACAACCTGCACAACGAGACCAGGAGCCTGGTGAATGTCTAGCATGGAGGTGGTCATTTTCGGCGCCGGCGGACTGGGTCGCGAGATCTACGACACGCTGCTGACCATTAACGCCCGTACGCAGACCTACACCATCCGCGGCTTCATCGACGAGGTGAAGGAGCCGGGCACGCTCATCAATGGCCTGCCCGTGCTGGGCGGTCTTGATACGCTGGAACGCCTGCGCGGCCAGGTCGGCGTGATCATCGGGATCGCGCTGCCGGAGGCGCGCCGCAAGCTGCACCTCCAATACAAGGACGCCTACGCTTTCCCGAACGTGATCCACCCGAGCGCCGTCGTCTCCGGCTTCGCTACGCTGGGCGAGGCGATCCTGATCCAGTCGAATTGCGTGGTCGCGGCGAATGCGAGCATCGGCGACGGCGCCATGATGAACGCGCATTCCGGCGTCGGCCACGATGCGCGGGTGGAGCAGTACTGTTCCATCATGAGTTACTGCGATCTGGCGGGTAACGCCGTGCTGGGCGAAGCGACGTTTGTCGGGACCGGGGCCAAGATCATCCCCTCGACGAAGATCGCGCCTGGCAGCTACCTGTGCGCCGGCGCGGTGGTGTTCAAGGATGTTCCTGCGGCGTCGAAATTGATGGGCAACCCGGCAAAAATCATTGGATAAGGAGTGAGGATGGATATCGCAGAAAAAACCCGGCTGCTGGCCGAGATGCTGGAAGTGGATGCTTCGGAAGTCCATGCCGACACTGAGCTGGAATCCTTTTCCACCTGGGACTCGATGGCGACGCTGTCGCTGATCGCGCTGCTGGAAGAGCACTTCGGCCGCTCCGACATCGACGGCACCCAGATCAGGCACATGAAGAAGGTCGACGACATTTTCAAGGTAATGGAAAAATAAAGATGAGCAATCTCGAGAAATACAAAGGCATTTTCAAGGAATCGTTCCAGCACGAGGGCGACGTCGAACAGCTGGAATACCAGGGCATCCCGGAATGGGACAGCGTCGGCCACATGCAGCTGATGGCGGCGCTGGAAGACGCCTTCGGCATCGAGCTCGACGTGGACGACATCATCGACTTCTCCAGCTTCAAGAAGGGCATTACGATCCTCGCGAAGTACAAGGTAGAGATCTAAATGGATTCGCCCCTGCAGTTCGACATCAACGGCATCAAGGAATGCCAGCGCAACCGCCATCCGCTGCTGTTCGTCGACCGCGTGTTCGACGTGGTGCCGGGTGAGAAGGCGTCTGGCCTGAAGTGCTTCACGTACAACGAATGGTTCTTCCCGGCCCATTTCGATGACGAGCCCAATGTGCCGGGCTTCATCCAGGTGGAATCCCTGGTGCAGACCTTCATCATGAGCTTCCTGTCGAAGGACGAACTGCGGGGCAAGAAAACCAATTTCCTCGGTATCAATAACGTAAAGTTCAAGCGCAAGATCGTCCCGGGCGACACCTTGATCATCCACGCGACGCTGCAGTCCTACCGCCGCGGCATCGCCACCGGCAGCGCGGTCAGCTTCGTGGGCGACGAGCCGGCCTGCTCGGCCGACTTCGTGGTCGCGGTGCCTGACGTGCTGGACCAGTTCAAGCCGAAGAGCGCGGCATGAGGCTGGCGGACTACCTGGTCGAAACGGTCGCCGACCACGCCGACACCGTGTACCTGGTGACGGGACGCGGCGCGCTGTTCCTGACCGACGCCGTGGCCAAGTCCAAGCGCCTGCGTCCCGTGTGCACCCACCACGAGCAGGCCGCGGCCTACGCGGCGACGGCGCGCGCCCAGCTGCACAATACGCTCGGCGTGTGCCTGGTCTCGACCGGCTGTGCCTCGACCAATGCTGTCACCGGCGTCCTCAACGCGTACCAGGACGGCCTGCCGGTGCTGTTCATCTCCGGCCAGAACGTGTTGAAGGAAACGACCTATTACACGGGCCATCCGATCCGCACCTATGGCCAGCAGGAAGCGAACATCGTCGAGATCGTCAAGCCGATCACCAAGTATGCGGTGACGATCACCGATCCGCGCACCATCCGCCAGCACCTGGAGCAGGCCCTGTATCTCGCCAACGAAGGCAAGAAGGGCCCGGTCTGGATCGACATTCCGCTCGACCTGCAGAGCGCCCAGATCGAGCCCGACGAACTGCCGGGCTTCGATGCGGCAGCGGCGCCGACCAATGCGCCGGATGCGGACATCGCCTATCTGCGTGAAGCGATCGGCGCGGCCGAGCGTCCGGTGCTGCTGATCGGCTCGGGCCTGCGCTCGGCCAATGTGCTCGAACCCTTCGCGGATTTCGTGCAGGCTAACCGGATTCCGGTCGTGTATACGCCCAGCTCGGCGGACTGCTATCCGCTGTCGCAGGAGCTGTCGGTCGGCTCACTGGGCAGCATGGGCTGCTCGCGCGCCGGCGCTTTCGCCGTCCAGAACGCGGACTGCGTCATCGTGCTGGGCAACCGCCTGTCCTCGATCACCACGGGCGTGGACTTCTGCAAGTTCGCGCGCGAGGCGAAGCTGATCGTAGTCGATCTGGACGAAGCCGAGCACCGCAAGAACGAGCTGCGCGTGGATCGCATCGTGGTGCAGGACCTGGCCACCTTGTTCGGCCGCCTCGGCTCCGAGCGCCTGAGCGGTGACACGAGCGCCTGGGTCGAGAAGTGCCTGCACTGGAAGACGCGCTTTGCGCGCGAGCCGTATTTCGCCTCGACCGAGCGGGTCGATCTGTACGACCTGACGCACGCCCTGTCGTCGACGCTGGACATTGATGCCATCGTAATCACCGACTCCGGCCTGATCGAAGTGATCCTGCCGTCGAACCTGGACTTTGGCGCCCGTCGCCGCGCGATCCATCCGGTGTCGCAGGGCGCCATGGGCTTTGCATTGCCGGCAGTGCTGGGCGTGGGCGACCAGGACCGCCAGGTCGTGGTCGTGGTGGGCGATGGTTCCTTCATGATGAACATGCAGGAACTCGAGACCATTCGCGCGCACGGCATCCCGGTCAAGCTCATCGTGGTCAACAACAACGTGTACTCGATCATCCGCCGCCGCCAGAAGGAGCTGTTCCGTAACCGCACCATCGGCACCGATCCGGGCAACGGCGTCACCGTGCCGGAGTTCGAGAAGGTTGCCGGCCTGTTCGGCTTCGGCTACGTGCGCATCGACGGCATCGATGGCTTGCAGGCTGGCCTGGCGCAGGTGATGCGCATGGACGGCCCGGTGCTGTGCGAGATCATGGGCAAGGAAGACCAGGAATATGTCGAGGTGTCGCACGCGAAGAACAGCGCCGGCAAGTTCGTGCGCCGTCCGCTCGAAGACCAGTGGCCCTTCCTGGAGCGTGACGTGTTCACCCAAGAGATGATCGTGGAAGCGATCGACCAATAAGGAATGTCATGAAGCTGAACAACGGCGTCATCATCGAGAACCATGGCCGGCCGTACTTCATCGCGGAGCTGAACACCAGTCACTTCGGCAAGCTGGAAACCGCGATGGAGATGATCGACGCGGCCAAGGAGGCGGGCTGCGACTGCGTGAAGTTCCAGTCCTGGTCGGCCAATACGCTGTACTCGAACACCTACTACCGCCAGAACCCGGTGGCGCGCCGCTTCGTCGACAAGTTCAGCTTCTCGCCCGAGAAACTCAAGCAGCTGGCCGATTACGCGCACGGTAAAGGCATCGCCTTCGCCTCGACGCCGTATTCGACGGACGAAGCCGATTTCCTGCTCAAGGAATGCGCGGTCCCCTTCATCAAGATCGCCTCGATGGAGATCAACAATCTGCCTTACCTGGAGTACATCGCCAGGACGGGTACTGCGATCATCCTGTCGACCGGCATGGCCGACCAAGAGGAAATCACTCGCGCCGTGGACTGCATACGCGCGGCCGGCAACGACAAGGTGGCGGTGCTGCACTGCGTCTCGATTTACCCGGCCGAGCCGTCGACGATCAACCTGAACAACATGCTGCGCCTGCGTGAGCTGTACCACGGCCTGCCGATCGGGTATTCCGATCACACCGTCGGCATCGAGACCCCGCTTGCAGCGGTGGCGCTGGGCGCGCCCATCATCGAGAAGCACTTCACGCTGGACTCGAAGAAGATCGGCATGGACAACCAGATGGCGATGGAACCAAGTGCCTTCCACGCCATGATCGCCTCTTGCCGCATGGCCTGGGAGTCGCTCGGTTCGTATGAGCGGACCGTGTCCGACGAAGAGCTGGCGCAGCGCGCCAATATGCGCCGCAGCATCGTGTCCAAGCGCGCGATCGCGGCGGGCAGCGCGATCACGCAGGACGACATCGACTTCAAGCGCCCCGGCGACGGCTACAGCCCGACCCAGGTCGACCTGGTGGTCGGCAAGACCGCCGTGCAGGACATTCCCGCGGACGAAGTGATCTATCCGTCGATGATCCAGTAAATGATCCGCGCCACCGTCGTCAACAAGTCCAAGCCGCGCACGTTGCTGCTGGTACACGGCCTGTTCACCAGCGCCGGCTACTGGCTGCCCTACCTGCAAAGCCTGAAGGACTACCGCCTGGTCATCCCGGACATCGATTACCGCGGCATCCGCGACATCGATGCCTACGTGGCGCGGCTGTGTGGCATCGTTGCGGAGCAGGGCGGTGGCAAGGTCGACGGCGTGGTCTCGCATTCGCTCGGCTGCCTGCTGGCCAGCCATCTGCCCGAGGACGTGCGCACAGCGAGCTTCGAGGTCTGCCCGGTGTACTCCGCGGTGCGCCAGGAGCAGGACGACTTCGTCGGCGAGATCGAGCGCAAGACCGGGTCCACGATGTCGCAAGACGAGATCCGGACGCTGCTGGCGGAAGTCGACGGCGCCATCGCCGCGCATCGGCCGCGCGCGCAGGCGGGAAGGGCGCGCGCGATCTACCTGCCCGACGCCGACCGCTATTTTTCCTACCGCGCCGGACCGGAAGCACGCTGGTTCAGCGGCGACCATTTCGAGATCTCTAGAGCCGTGACGGACATTGGAAGCGTGCTCGCCGCATGAGCTATTACGATCATTTTTCAAGCCTCGACGCCGAGCGCCCCTATTCGCTGGCGGCGCCCGAAAAACGCCAGCTGTTCCTGGCGCTGCTGAACGAGCTGGGCGCGCATCACCGCCGGCAGTCGGAACCCTACGCGAAGATCGCGGCCAGCCTGCCGCATCCCGTGCTTGCAGAGCGGCTGGAAGACCTGCCTTTCCTGCCGGTGCGCCTGTTCAAGCACCTGGACCTGCTGAGCGTGCCGCGCGCTGAGGTGTTCAAGACCCTGACCTCGAGCGGCACCAGCGGCCAGGCCGTGTCGCGCATTTACCTGGCGCGCGACAACGCCGCCATGCAGACCAAGGTGCTGGGTTCGATCGTGTCCAGCTTCCTCGGCAAGCAGCGCGCCCCGATGGTGGTGATCGATGCCGAAGACATCCTGCGCGATCGCAGCAAATTCAACGCGCGTGCGGCCGGTGTGCTGGGCTTTTCGATGTATGGCCGCGAGCATGCCTATGCGCTGGACAGCGACATGCACCTGAAGCTGGAGGCCCTGGAAGCCTACTGCGACAAGCACCGCGAGAACGGCATCTATTCCTTCGGCTTCACCTTCGTCGTGTGGAAGTTCCTGGTCCAGGCACTGGAGAAGACGGGCGCCCGGCTCGACTTCGGGCCGCGCAGCATGCTGATCCACGGCGGCGGCTGGAAGAAGCTGGTGGACGAAAGCGTGTCCAACGAAGCCTTCAAGGACGGCCTGCGCGAGCGCGCCGGGCTGCGCCGCGTGCACAACTACTACGGCATGGTGGAGCAGACCGGCTCGATCTACATGGAGTGCGAGCATGGCCACCTGCATGCCTCGGACTATTCGGACGTGATCGTGCGCGACCCCGTCACCTTCAAGCCCTGCAAGGTCGGGGACGAGGGCGTGATCCAGGTCCTCAGCCTGCTGCCGACCAGCTATCCGGGCCACAGCCTGTTGACCGAAGACGTAGGCGCGCTGGTGGGCGAGGACGACTGCGCTTGCGGGCGCATGGGCAAATATTTCCACGTGCATGGCCGCCTGAAGTCGGCCGAGGTGCGTGGCTGCAGCGATGTGAGGCAGTTCTGATGAGCGTCCAGTTTTTCGTGCCGGCCCGGCCGGCCAGCACCGACATCGAGACCGTGCTGCAGGCAGCGGTACAGAGCCGTGCGATCGCGCCTTTTGACCCCACCCTGGTCGCTTTTGTAGCCGACTTCGCCAAGTCCATCCTGCTCGACCGGAGCGCGCGCGTCTATCCCGAACTGATCGTGATGGCCAACTTCTTCAAGGCCGGCAATGTGGCGAAGCTGAAGGACGAACTGACCACTGCTAATTCTTCGCTGAGCGTGGCGCGTGGGCTGGTCTTCCACATCGCGCCCTCGAACGTGGATTCGGTGTTCCTGTATTCGAGCCTGATCTCCCTGCTGTGCGGGAACGTGAACCTGATCCGCATTTCGCGCGGCTCGGGGCCGCAGGTCAGCTTCATCCTCGACAAGCTGGCCACGCTGCTGGCGGGCGAACACGCGGCGCTGGCCGACCGCTTCTATGTCCTCACCTACGAACACTGCGACGCCATCACGTCCCTGATTTCCAGCTACTGCCACATGCGCGTGGTCTGGGGCGGCGACGAGACGGTGAAAAAGATCCGCTCGCTGCCCCTGCGTCCGACCGCCGCGGAGCTGTGCTTCCCGGACCGCTTCTCGGCCGCAATGCTGCGCGCCGACGGCGTGCTGGCCTGCGATGGACCGGCGCTGGCGCAACTCGCTGGCCGCTTCTTCAACGATGCGATCTGGTTCGCGCAGCAGGCCTGCTCCTCGCCGCGGCTGGTGGCCTGGATCGGCACGCCGGAAGAATGCGATGCGGCGCGCGCACGCTTCTGGCAAGCCTTCGAAGCGCAGCTCAAGGACAAGGAGTATGAAAACTCGCCCGGCATGGCGATGGACCGCTTCGTCACGGCCTGCCTGGTGGCGACCGATCCGCTGCACCGCGAGACCAGCGCACTGCCGTTCCCGACCCGCATCCTGCTCGGCAGCGAAAGGCTGGCCGACATAAAGCACGTCCACTGCGGCAATGGCCTGTTCTACGAACAGTGCTTCGCGACGGTGCCCGCCTTCCTGCAGACCCTGACGGATCGCGAGCAGACGCTGTCGGTGTTCGGGGTGGAGGGCACCGAGATGGCCGGATACCTGCGCGACGTCCCGCTACGTTCGCTCGACCGCGTGACGAAGATCGGCCAGGCGCTCGACTTCGGCCACGTCTGGGATGGCTACAACCTGCTGGCCTCCTTCACACGGCAGATTCCGGTCTACCTCTAGGCGCCGCCTGCCCGCAAGCCGTTCAGCAGCCGGCTGAGAGCTTCGGCGGAGATCGGCTTCGTGAAGTGGTGGTCGAATCCTGCTTCTTTCGAGCGTAGCTGGTCTTCCGGCGCTCCCCAGCCCGTCACTGCGGCAATCGTCATGTTCGCCAGCCCATCGACCGAACGCAGCCTGCCCGCGAGCTCGAGGCCACTCATGCCCGGCATGCCGATATCGAGGAAGGCGACATCGGGGCGAAATTCTTGCGCGATCTCCAGGGCGGCGAGCCCGTTCGGTGCGGTGCGGATCGCATGCTTGTTCAGTTCAAGCAACAGGGCCAGGCTCTCGGCCGCGTCGCGGTTGTCGTCGACGATCAGCACCCGGAACGCTTGCTGGTGCGAGGCGGCGTCGCCGTCACCGGGAGTGGGCACATGGTTCTCCGACGCGGCCGTGACGATCGGCAGGCGCAAGGTGAACACGCTGCCCTTGCCGCTCCCTTCGCTCGCAACGGCAACGCTTCCTTCGTGCAGGGCGGCCAGCTGCTTGACCAGCGACAGCCCGATGCCCAGGCCGCCCTGGGCGTAGCCCATGTTACGGCCGACCTGGTTGAACATCTCGAACACCGATTGCAGGGACTCCGCCGGGATGCCGATCCCGTTGTCGCTGACCCGGACCACCGCCTCGCTGCCTTCCTGCGTGACCTCGATGCGGATGCGCCCTCCTGGCGGCGTGTACTTGACGGCGTTACCGAGGAGATTGCCGATCACCTGTGCGATCCGGGTCGGGTCGAGATGCAGGAGCAGGGCGCCCTGGTGCAGCTCGACGGACAGCTCGTGACGAGCCCGCTGGACGGCGGGGGCGCAGGTCTCGACGGCACTCGACACCAATTGGTTCAGGTCGGCCAGCTGTTTGCGGATCTCGATCTTGCCGCTCGTGATGCGCGCCACGTCCAGCAGGTCGTCGACCAGGTGGGTCATCTGGCGCGTCTGGCGCTCCAGCATTTCGCGGACGCGGTTGACGGTCTCCGCGCTGTCCGGCCGCATGCGCATGACTTCGAGGCCGGTGCGGATCGGGGCCATCGGATTGCGCAGCTCGTGGGCCAGCACTGCGAGGAATTCGCTTTTGCGCCGGCTTGCTTCCGAGGCTTCCGCGGCAAGACGGCGGACGTCTTCTTCGATCCTGCGGCGCTCGGTGGTGTCGCGGAACACGACGGCTACCTGGGCCAGGCCGGGCGCCCCGACACGGGAGGCGTTCAGGTCCAGCCAGCGCCCCAGCGCCGGGGAGAATTTCTCCACATGGACCGGCTCGCCGGTGAGAGCCACCTTGCCGAGCAGCGCGATCCAGGAGGATTCGACGCCGGGGATCAGCGCGCGGACGCGCTTCCCGACCGCCCCGCTCAGGGCGAGATGGCTGTCGAATTGCGGGTTGGTCTCGAGGAAGGTGAAATCGCAGGCCTGGCCGGCTTCGTCGAACACCATCTGCACGAGGCAGAAAGCCGCGTCCATCTGGATAAACAGGGTGCGATACCGTTCCTCCGAGGCTGCCAGCGCGATCTCGGCGCGCTTGATGCGGTCGATGTCGGTGACCACGGCGACTTGCCCGGTAATGTTTCCGGCCATATCGCGGATCGGCACCGAAGCCACCTGTGTCCATGTTTCGACGCCGTCATCCTGCCGGTAGAGTGCTTCGTGCCCCGGCACCACCGACTCGCCGCGCAGTGCCCTGGCGCCAGGGTAATCCTTGCGATCCACGAGGCTGCCGTCGGCATTGCGGAATTGCCAGCGGGCATGGCGTTGTTCATCGCGTGAAGGCATGATCCCGGTAGGGAGGTAGCGCTTCATTTCCTGGTTCGACAGCATCATCGTACCGTCGGCATCCACCAGGCCAATGCCAACCGGAAGACCGTCGAAGACCGTCTGCAGCAGGGATTCGCTCTGCCGCAGGGCGCGCTCGGAGCGGATGGCGTCGAGGGCGAGCCAGGTGCACCGGGCCACGTCCTGCGCCTTGTGCACATCCAGCGTGCTCCACGCTCTGGGCTCGCGCGCATATACGCACAGCGCCGCGGAGATCTGTCCGGCACGAAACATCGGGACCGATAGCATCGCCCGCAGGCCCGCGGCAGCATGGACAGGCGTGCGAGGATCGGCTGCGGTGTCCTCGACGCGTGTCGCCCGTCCCCCGGCGAGCAGGGCGGACAGTTCCAGGCACGCAGCATCCGGGAGCGCGCCTTCCTGGCTCGGGTCAAGCTGATCCGCAAGCCAGTCGCTGCAGACCTTGTGCGCGGCGTTTCCGGTATCGAGCGACGCGTACACGACGCGGCTCGCCGCCAACTCCTGTCCCAGCAGACCGCTGGCAAGCATGACCGCGTCGAGCGGCGACCTGCCATCTTGCATGTGGGTGCTCAAGCGCTCCTGGAAGGCGAGTCGTTCCTGGTCAGCGCCGAGGGAACAAGACATGTCATCGGCTGGGAGGGCGGGAGGTGGCGTGCGGGCGTTCATTCATATATTCTCGCACAGTTAATATTTACACTTCGGCAATTTCAATTGTGTTGCCACGATTATTTTCCTTGCTTCATTTGTGGATCCGGGCCTAACTGGCGCCAGCGCCTTCTTTCGAGCAGCTCGTACACGCCCATGCCGGCCACCATCGCGCCGACGAACAACAGCGGCTTGAGTCCGCCCCAGGCCAGCGATACCACGGCCGGACCCGGGCAGTAGCCTGCCAGTCCCCATCCCACGCCGAACACCAAACTACCAAATACCAGGCGGCGGTCGATGCGGCCTTTCTGCGGCAGGTGCAGCGGGCCGTCGTCCAGCGTGCGGCCGCGTCGCTGAGCCCAGGCGAAGGCGGGCGCCGCGACCAGCAGCGCGCCGCCCATGGTGAACAGCAGCGAGGGGTCCCAGGCGCCGCCCAGGTCGAGGAAGGCCAGCACCTTGGCCGGATCGGCCAAGCCCGACAGCAGCAGCCCAATGCCGAACACAAAGCCGGCGGCAAGTGCGTAGAGCAGGATCATGCGGCACCCAGCGCGTGGCGCATCAGCCAGACGGTGAGAAAGCCCGCACCCATGAATGCGGCGGTGGCGGCGTACGAGCGGGGCGAGCGGCGCGACATGCCGCAAATACCGTGGCCGCTCGTGCAGCCGGCGCCGTAGCGGGTGCCGACGCCGACCAGCAGGCCGGCCAGCAGCAGCACCGGCAGTCCGGCGTCGACATGGGCCGCCGGTAGCGGCAGGACCAGGGCGAAGGCGAATGGCGCGCCGATCAGGCCCGCCAGGAAAGCCAGGCGCCAGCCGCTGTCGCCACGCACCGGGCGCAGCAGGCCGCCAACGATCCCGCTGATGCCTGCGACGCGGCCGGCCAGGAGGACGAAGAGCGCAATGCCTGCGCCGATCAGGAGGCCTCCGGCTAGCGAGGTCCATGGTGTGAAGTTGTGCATGTCAATCTGCATCGGACGCCTCTTCAAGGCTTGGACAGTACAGCGCATACAGGAGTTGCAGCAGCGCGAGGGCTTGGGCGCTGGCAATCCGGTAGAACACCTGCTTGCCCGCGCGCCGGGTGGCGACCAGGCCTTCCTCGCGCAGGACGCTCAGTTGCTGGGACAGCGTGGGCTGGCGAATGCCCGTGCGGGCCTCGAGCATGCTGACCGACAGTTCTTCCTGCGTCATCTGGCACAGGAGCAGCAGGCGGTCGGGGTTGGCGACGGCCTTGAGCAGCTGGCTGGCTTCCCCGGCCGCGGCCTGCAGCCGACCGAGGTCCACGAATGTAGGTGTCTCCACAGAGATCTCCTGATGCGACATCAATATATAAAATTATATATTGAAAGCCAGGGTCCTGCAGGCGATCAGCGATATCTCTTCTTGTTGGAGGTGTAGGTGCGCGTATAGAAGTCGGGCGGCTTCTTGGCCACCCAGTCGATGAAGCTGCGGATATCTTCGTGGCCGCGCAGGGACTCCCAGGTGTGATAGGTCTGCAGCAGCTCGCGCTCGGTGAAGGCCGAGTGGATCTTGCGATGACAGATCTTATGGATCGGGAACTGCTCTTTGCCCTTGAAGGTCTTGGGGATCAGGTGGTGGCGGTCGATGTTGGCCGTGCCGAGCACACGGCCGCACAGAGGGCAGTGCGCTTCGGGCGGCGAGGGCTCGTCGATCGGTGCTGGGCGGCGCTTGGGCATGCCTTGCAGATGGCGGCGCTTCCGTCTACTTGCAAGGACTGGCCTTGTGTAAATACGCGCGCACTGCTCAATATCGTCATTTGGCGTGTGCGCAGGCTAGTGTAGTAGAATCAACGCTTACCTTTTTGCAAGATTGTGACGTATCTTTCAGCTCCCGCAATGATTGACGATCGCCCAGAATGCTCCGTTCTCCTCATCGATGATGAGCCCTTCGCACAGGACATCATCGCGCACGGTCTGCAGGGCTGCGTCGGCCATACCTTGTGTTACGAGTCGAGTGCGGCGCGCGCGGTCGAGGTGGCGCGCGAGGTCAAGGCCACTGTCGTGCTGGTGGACTTGCGCATGCCGGACGTGGACGGCTTCGACGTTACCGCGCGCCTGCGCGCCCATCCCGACACCGAGGACGTGCCCGTCATCGTCCTGTCTTCCGAAGACGACCCCGAGATCAAGGCCAGGGCCTTTGCCGTTGGCGCCAACGACTACATGGTCAAGTGGCCCGACCCGCGCGAGCTGGTCGCGCGCGTGCGCTACCACAGCGGCGCCTGCATCGCGCGGCGCCAGCGCGACGCGGCATTCGCTTCCCTGCGCGTGAGCCAGGAGCAGCTCGCCGCCAGCCAGTCGGCGCTGCACCAGGCCCAGAAGATGGAAGCGATCGGCCAGCTCACCGGCGGTGTCGCCCACGACTTCAACAACGTCCTGCAGATCATCGGCGGCAACCTGCAGCTGCTCAAGCTGGTGGGGAACCTGAACGAGAGCGCGAAGAGCCGCGTCGAGATGGCCCTCACCGGCGTCGAACGCGGCGCCAAGCTGGCCGCGCACCTGCTGGCCTTTGCGCGGCGCCAGCCGCTGCAGTCGGTGGTGGTCGACCCCGGCCACCTGCTGCGCGACATGGACGACATGATGCGCCGCGTGCTGGGCCCCAGCGCGCGCATCGTCACCGAGATCGCGCCCGGCCTGGGCAGCACCATGGTCGACCCGAACCAGCTGAACAACGTGCTGCTGAACCTGGCCATCAATGCGCGCGACGCCATGGCCGGCAGCGGCATCCTGACGATCCGCGCCTGCAATGCGGGCGCCGGCACTGAATTGCCACCCGAAGTCCCGCCAGGAGACTACGTGATGCTCGAGGTGGCCGACACCGGCAAGGGCATGCCGCAGGAAGTCCTGCTGCGCGCCTTCGAACCCTTCTTCACCACCAAGCCGACCGGGCAGGGCACAGGTCTTGGCCTGTCCATGGCCTATGGTTTCGTCAAGCAGTCGGGCGGCGAGATCGTGCTGCGCAGCGAGCTCGGACAGGGCACCAGCGTACGCATCTACCTGCCGCGCAGCGATGCGGCCCCGGCGGCGGTCGAGCCGGTGCACAGCGCGCCGCTGGCCGGCGGCCTGGAGACGATCCTGGTGGTCGAGGACGAGGCGGACGTGCGCAGCTCGACCTGTGGCATCCTGTCGGCGCTGGGCTACGAAGTCCTGGAAGCGGCGGACGCCACTGAAGCGGTGCGGATCATCGACAGCGGCCGCCACATCGACCTGGTGTTCTCGGACGTGATCATGCCGGGACCGCTGAGCAGCCTGCAGCTGGGCGAGATCGTGCGTTTGCGGCTGCCGCAGGCCCAGGTGCTGTACACCTCGGGTTACGCCGAAGGCGTGCTGGCGCACGAGGGCAAGCTGGATGCGTCGGTGCACCTGCTGCAGAAGCCCTACCACCCGGAAGCGCTGAGCGCGCGCATTCGCCATCTGCTGCGCCGCGCGAAGAAGGAACAGAAGGCCGGCCGTTCAGGCCAGCCGGTTCACTTGGGCTTGACGTAGCGGCGCGAGCCCGGCGGCGGTTCGTTCAGGACCGCCCAGAAGATGCCGAGGTCGGCGATCGCGCGCAGGAATTCGGCAAAGTCCACCGGCTTGACCACGTAGGCGTTCACGCCCAGTTCATAGCTGCGCACGACGTCCTGCTCTTCCTTCGACGACGTCAGCATCACTACCGGAATGCTCTTGAGCGAGTCGGTGTCGCGGATTTCCTTCAGCACTTCCAGCCCGTCCACCTTGGGCAGCTTCAGGTCGAGCAGGATCACGGCCGGGTTGCCGACCGCGCGCTCGCGGAACTCGCCGCGGCGGTGCAGGTAGTCGAGCGCCTCCGCGCCGTCGCGCACCACCACCACCTCGTTGGCGAGCTGGCTTTTCGCCAGCGCGATCAGGGTGAGTTCGAGGTCGTGCGGATTGTCTTCGACGAGGAGGATGGGCTTGAGCATTTTCGCCTCAATTAATTGGGTGTTTCGGGATACTGAAAGAGAAGGTCGCGCCTTCTCCCTGTACGGAGGTGGCCCAGGCGCGGCCGTTGTGGCGCTCGATGATGCGGCGCACGTTGGCCAGGCCGATGCCGGTGCCCTGGAAGTCTTCCATGCGGTGCAGGCGCTGGAACACGCCGAACAGCTTGTGCACGTACTCCATGTTGAAGCCCGCGCCGTTGTCGGCCACGTGGAAGACCGTGAAGTCGCCTTCTTCTTCCGAGGTGATGGTGATGACCGCCGGGTCGCGCCCGCTGGTGAACTTCACCGCGTTCGACAGCAGGTTGAACATCGCCAGGTGCAGGAAGGTCGGGTCGGCGCAGACCTTCGGTAGCGGCTCGATGTGCCAGTCGACGTTCCGGCCCTGCATTTCCATGCCCAGCTTGTCGATGCAGGCGGCCACCAGGTCGTTCATGTCGACCGTGGTCGGGCGCAGCGCCGCGCGGCCCATCTGCGAGAAGGACAGCAGGTCGTCCACCAGCTTGCCGGCCAGGCGCGCCGATTCCTTGATGTTCTTGAGGAAGCGCTGGCGCCGCTCCGGGTCTTCCGCGCCGCCCGCCTCGATCAGGAGGTCGGAGAATCCGACGATGTGGCGCAGCGGCGCGCGCAGGTCGTGCGAGACGGAATACGAGAAGGCTTCGAGCTCCTTGTTGGCGCGGCCCAGTTCCTCGGCCAGTTCCGCCATCTGCTCGGCGCGCTCCAGCGCGATGCCCAGCAGCGCCGAGCGGAATTCGACGGTCAGTTCGATCTCGGCCACGTGCCAGGGCAGGCTGCGGCCGTGGATGGTTTCGCGCCAGGCGTCGAAGGAGAGGCGCGGGGTCAGCTGGGTCGGGTCGTCGGCCGAGGCCTGCTTGCCGCGAGGGTTGCCCGCCCATTCGATGGTCTGCACCACCTCGGGGCGGAACCACAGCAGGTAGTGCTGGTGGATGCGCGAGATCGGCAGGGCCAGCAGGCCGCTGGCGTTGCGCACCATATCGGCGCCCGCAGGGTAGACATCCTTCAGGTGGTCGGTATGGAACACCTCGGCATGGCCGCGCTGCGAGAGCCAGTCGGTCAGGGCGCGGATCTGCGGCTCGTCCGGGGTGTCGCCATAGGTCAGCACGCGGTCGTCGACCACGATCGCGACCCCGCCCGCGCGCCCGAAGCGCAGCAGTTCGGGGAAGACGCCGCTCATGTTCTCGAGGAAGTCGGCGCCCTTGGTCAGGTGGCCCAGCATTTCGACCATGATGCGGCGCACCTCGAGGCGGAACTGCAGTTCGCGGGCGTCCTCGCGCGACTCGATGCACAGCGCCAGGATCTGGCCCAGCTGCTCGCAGGCGGTGCGGCGGTCGACCTCGACCTTCTGCGGCTCGGCGTTATGGCAGGAGATCAGGCCCCACAGCTTGCCCTTGACGATGAGCGAGACCGACATCGAGGCCAGCGTGCCCATATTGCGCATGTACTGCAAATGGACTGGCGAGACGCTGCGCAGGGCGGCGAAGGACAGGTCGTTGCGCTGGCCGGTGACCGGGTTCAGCCCGGGCACCAGCGGCGCCGGCTCGTAATTCGCATCCTGGATCAGGCGGATCGGCGACAGCGTGTACAGCGCGCGCGCCTGGGCCGGGACGTCGCTGGCCGGGAAGTGCTGGCCGAGATAGGATTCGTAGCCGTCTTCCTTCGATTCGGCCAGCACCTTGCCGTGGCCGTCGGCGTCGAACTGGTACACCAGCACCCGGCCGTAGCCGGTCACCTGGCGCACGCGGCGCGCCGCCAGTTCGGACAGTTCGGGGATCGAGGCCGGCTGGTTGGCCTTGACCAGGAAGTCGCCGATCAAGGGATACAGGTTGCGGAAGTCGGCGGCGCGGCGCCGCTCGACGCCCTCGAACTCGAGGATCAGCAGGCTGTCCCAGGCATGGGCCGACACGTCGAAGTGGGCGCCATTGCCGGTCGTCACCGTGCCCAGGTAGACCGGACGCGCGACCAGCGGAGCTGTGGCGATCTCGGCCAGGATGCGTTCGGACGCGGCCTCGCCCACCACCTGCGCCAGCGGACGGCCGATGGCCTGCTGGGCCGGCATGCCGGTCCAGCCTTCCAGGTTGGCGCTGGCCTGTTGCACCTCGAAGGTCGGCGACAGCGTCAGCATGAAGCCGTGCGGCTGGATGCTGCCCGGCGTGCGGATCGCTTCTTCCGCACAGCGGCTGAGGTCGAGGATGTCGGTGGGTGCCTGGGTCATGTCAAACAGGAGGCCTGCGGAGGATACAATTCAGCATTGTAACGTCAATTCCGGCAGATTAAGCGCCAGCTGACTGAATTTCCAACATTGCTTCTGTCTATACAAGTCAAAGGCGAGTCAAGCGCGCGGCCGGTATTGCTGAGCAAGGCTATGATACGATCTTTGCTGCACCTGACACGGAATTGCCCCGCTCATGAATTCGCAACACCCGACCAAGCCTCCCTTGACCGACGAGCAGCGCTTCCAGTACCTCATTGCCGGCATCAGCGACTACGCCATCTACATGCTCGACCCTTCCGGCCACATCGCCAGCTGGAATACGGGCGCGCAGCGCTTCAAGGGCTACCAGCCGCACGAGATCCTGCGCGAACACTTCTCGCGCTTCTACACGCCCGAAGACCGGGAAAGCGGCCTGCCGGCGCGCGCGCTGGCGCAAGCACTCGAACAAGGTAAATACGAGGCCGAGGGCTGGCGCGTGCGCAAGGACGGCACCCGTTTCTGGGCCCACGTGGTGATCGACCCGATCTACGACGAGCACCGCAACCACCTTGGCTACGCCAAGATCACGCGCGACGTCACGCAGCGCAAGCTGGCCGAAGATGCGCTGCGCGAGAGCGAACAGCGCTTCCGGCTGCTGGTGCAGGGTGTCACCGATTACGCGATCTACATGCTCTCGCCCGAGGGCCTGGTCACCAACTGGAACGTCGGCGCCGAGCGCATCAAGGGCTATAGCCTGGAAGAGATCGTCGGCAGCCACTTCTCGCGCTTCTATACGGAGGAAGATCGAGGCGCCGGCATGCCGCAGCGCGCGCTCGGCACCGCCGCGCGCGAAGGCCGCTATGAGGCCGAAGGCTGGCGCCAGCGCAAGGACGGGACCCGTTTCTGGGCCCACGTCATCATCGACGCCATCCACGACGAGGGGGGCGAGCTGCTGGGCTTTGCCAAGATCACGCGCGACCTCACCGAAAAGAAGCGCACCGAGGAAGCCCTGGAGCAGGCGCAGCTGGCGCTGTTCCAGTCGCAGAAGATGGAATCGATCGGCCAGCTCACCGGCGGCGTGGCGCACGACTTCAACAACCTGCTGTCGGTACTGGCCAGCGGCGTCGAGGTGCTGAGCATGAGCCGCCAGGGCAGCGGCGACGCCAAGACGCTCGACAGCATGCGGCGCGCGATCGACCGCGGCGCTACCCTGACCCAGCAGCTGCTGGCCTTTGCGCGCCAGCAGCCGCTGCAGCCGGAAACGCGCAGCATCAACCGCCTGATCTCGGGCTTCGAGTCGGTGCTGCGGCGCGCCGGCCATGGCGGCATCGAGTTCGACTTCCATCTCGACCCGCAGGCCGGCAGCGCGGTGGTGGATGGCGCCCGCTTCGAATCGGCCCTGCTCAACCTGGTCGTCAACGCGCGCGACGCGATGCCGGACGGCGGCAGGCTGACGCTCGACACCGCGCCGGTCACGCTGCGCGAAGGCGAGGTGCCGGGCCTGGCGCCGGGGGCCTACGTGTGCATCTCGGTGAGCGACACCGGCACCGGCATGTCTCCGGAGACCGTGCAGCGCGCCTTCGAGCCTTTCTACACGACCAAGGAAACCGGCAAGGGCACGGGCCTGGGCCTGTCCCAGGTGTACGGCTTCATCAAGCAGTCGGGCGGCGAAGTCGTCATCCAGAGCACGCAGGGGGAGGGGACCTCGATCACGATCTACCTGCCGATGGTGAGCACCCAGGACGGCGAGGCGGCGCGCAGCGGCAGCGAGACGGTGCTGATCGTCGAGGACGAACCGGACCTGCTGGATGTCGCCTCGGCCCTGTTCATGAGCATGGGCTACGAGGTCACGACGGCGGCCAGCGGACTGGAAGCCATGAACGTGCTGGCCAGCCGCGATGTGGACATCTTGTTTACCGACATCGTCATGCCGAACGGCGTGAACGGCATCGAGCTGGCCGAGTACACGCGCGAGAACTACCCGAACATCAAGGTGATGCTGGCCTCGGGCTATCCGCAGCCGGCGCTCAAGCTGGACCAGTACCGACTGGGGGACTTCACCTTTGTCAGCAAGCCGTACCGGCTGTCGGACCTGGCGCGGGGGCTGCGGAGCGTGCACTGAGGCGTGCGCGCTCCGGTTCCGTTACCTCTTACCACCACCGCTCGATCCGTCATCCCGGCGCAGGCCGGGATCCCATTCCCCTGCTTAGTGATAGCGCTTCGCGGATGCGTTAGTGGCGGTGCGACGAACTTGGGTCCCGGCCTCCGCCGGGACGACGGCTTTACAGTCACAGGTCGAAGATGATGTCGCTGATCCGCTCGTACACCAGGTTGGCCGACGGCCCCGGATTCGGCCAGTTCAGGATATCGAAGTGGTCGTAACCCCGGTAATTCCCCAGGAAGTTCCAGGTTCCCTTCACTGACTTGCCGTCGAACTCGCGCACCGGATGCCCGTCCGGCGCGCGCATGCTGACCGTGTTCACCACCCCGTCGTTGGCGAACCAGTCGCTGTCGATGCGCACCCGCCCGGCTGCCAGCTGGGTATAGCCGCCCAGCCCGTGCTGCAGCACCGAGGGCACGATCCATTCGCCCGCCGTGGCCTTGAAGCCGGGGATCATGTCGGTACGCGGATACTGATAGAAGGTGGTCTGGATCGGCGCCACCACGCGGTCGGTGCCGTTGCAGCACCAGGCGCCCGCTTCGGTCGCCATCGTTCCTACCGAGTAGTAATAGATGTGCGGCGAGGTGCGCGCCCACAGGTTGAACTCGCGCGCGCCGTCCGGAGACAGCTCCCAGTTGGCCCAGCGGTTCTTCAGCAGGTCGCCCAGCGGCGACTGCAGCGGTGGCACCACGTTCAGCACGGCGTCGGCGAAGGTGGTGCCGTTGTGCGGCGTGGAGATGGTCGTCACGCTGCGCACCCAGCCGACCTTGCCGCCCTTGAACAGTTCGTGGCCGCCCTCGTCCTCTGGCGAGCCGTGTTCCAGCAGCTCGACCAGGGCGCGGATGGTGGTGCCGCCCTGGCTGTGGCCGATGAAGTGGACCGGATGCCTGGCATCCCAGGCCGGGTAGAGCGCGAGCGGGTAGTTGTCCGGGTTGTTCTTCGGGTCGGCGGCCCAGCACTTGCCGGCGGGCTTCTGCTGCTGGCCCGGCAGGCCATACTTGCGCACGTGGGCGGCGCCGTAGTCAACGCAGCCGCCCTTGATCTGGGCGTACAGGTCGGCCGCGCGGTCCCAGTTGGAACTCACCGGGCCGACCACGGCCGCGAACACCGTGTGCGGGCCGCGGTAGATCTGCATGTGCGAGGCGATGTCGCCATAGCCGCCCCAGTAGTTGAAGCCGCTGTGCTCGAAGGTGTCGGGGCCGAAGCCGAGAAAGCCGTGGACCAGGATGACGGGGTAGTTGGTGGAGGCAAGCGCGGGCACGCTGGTGCACAGCGCGGCCAGCGCGAGCAGGGCGTGGGTGATGCGAAGCATGCAAGTCTCCGAGATGGGCTCAAGGCCATTGTCGGAGCTAGGGGCGGGCTGTGGTTTGCGCTGCGTCGCACAATTGGCGGCTGTCAGGTTTCACGCACTGAAACAGTGCGTGAACCGCTTGACAGCCGCGGGCCCGGGCAAGGGTTTAGTTGGTCGCCTTGTTCGAGCCGATCGACGTCGTCGTTGCCGAATCCAGCGCCGGCTTCGGCGCTGGCGTGTTCGATGCCGTCACGGCCGCTTCCGCCGCCTGGTCGAGGTCGCCCGTCCAGACCACGTAATCGTCCACCGAGTACAGGCGGCATGGTTCGGTGCTCTTGGCGGTGCAGGTGGACAGCGCACGGCCGTCCGGGTCTTCGCCTTCTTCGGCCCAGGTCCAGGCGCCGCTCGGCGACACCGCGAAGGCGCGCGGGGTCATCTTGCTCAGGTATTCCTGGTAGGCGCGGCGGCCGTTCTCGGACAGGAAAGGCACGGCTTCGATGTCGTCCACCTTGGCGTAGTCGGTGCGCGCCGGAGTCGGCGGCGGCGGCACGTCGTACAGCACCTTGGTCGGCATGCCGATCTGGGCCAGGAAGCGCATGGTGTCGTCCAGCCAGACCTTCTCGCCGTCGCGGCTGGCCAGCATGCCGTGCGAGTCGCGCTTGAATGCTGCGAACTCGATCAGGCGGCCGCGGCCGCCGGACTGTTCGAAGGCGGCGTGCATGCGCTGCGCCAGTTCCGGGCCGAACAGCGAGTCGTTCTGGCCATACATCCACAGGGTCGGCAGCTTGGCTTTCGAGCCGTATTCCGAGAAGGCAGACACCAGCGCCGAGCGCCAGGCGCAGCGGTCGCTGTCGTCGCGCAGGCCGCCGGCGAAGTTGATCAGGCCGCGCACGCCCGGTTGTTCCCAGGTGCCGAGGGCGATGGTCGCCAGGCCGCCGTAGGACTGGCCGGCGACGACGATGCGCTCGGCATCGACCCACTTCTGCTGGCGCGCATAGGCGAGGGTGGCGGCGATGTCTTCCGCCTGGGCATAGCCGTTGGCGGTCATGTTGCAGCCGTAGTCGCGGTAGCGGCCGGTCGAGTTGGCGAAGCCCTGGCGCATCGGCACCATCACGGCGTAGCCGCGTTTCACGAAGGCGGTGGCCATGTGATAGAAGCGGTCGCGCGGCTGCAGGTTCGGGCGGCCCGGATCCTTGCCGTGGTTGATGATGATCAGCGGGAAGGGGCCAGGGCCATTCGGCTGGAACACGGTAGTCTCGAGCATGGCGCGGCCCTGCGGGCCGGCGGGCACCTGCTCGATGTGTTCGTTCATGCGATGATCGAGTTGCAACTCCTGCTGCACGGCGATCCCGGGGATCATGGCAGCGGCCGCCAGGGCGGCGGCCAGGAACTTGCGAAGCGTGAGGCGGTGGATCATGTTGACTCTGTCTCTACGTACCGGGTGAAGCAGAAGTGGAACAAATTTCCGCATGGCATAAATTGATTCTAGGTATGTAGAAAACCCAGAGCAATATCCGTTTAGGCAATTCCGGTAGTAAATTTTCGTGGCGTGCCAAAGTCACCACGCATTCGGCTTGCAACACTGTCCACATCTGCGTCCGCCGTCGTTTTTCGATCACGGTTATCATGCGAAGGTGACAACGAAGGAGGGGAATGGTCGGATGAGCAAGTACGCGCCGCGCCAGTGGGCGCCGGACGAAAAGCCGATGCTCCCGGGCTCTCCTTCCACGCCTGCCCACCCGACACCGCTGCGTTTCGCCTACCTGGCCGTCGGCATCCTGATCACCATCACTGGCGGCCTCGGCAATGCCCTGGTGTCGGTCAACCTGATCAACCTGCAGGGCGTGCTCGGCGCCTATTCCACCGAGACCGCCTGGCTGCCGGCCGTCTACGTGATGACCAACGCCTCGATGAACCTGCTCTTGGTGAAGTTCCGCCAGCAGTTCGGGCTGCGCCTGTTCACCGAGTTCTTCCTGGTGCTGTACGCGCTGGTTACCTTCGCCCACCTGTTCGTCAACGACCTGGGCTCGGCCATCGCGGTGCGCGCGGCGCACGGCATGCTGGCGGCGGCGGTGTCGCCGCTCGGCCTGTACTACGTGCTGCAGGCCTTCAAGAAGGAGTGGCGCCTGCGCGGCGTGGCGCTGGCCATGGGCTGCGCCCAGCTGGCGCTGCCGCTGGCTTACATCTTTTCCAACGACCTGCTGCAGATCGCCGAGTGGCGCGGGCTGTACATGTTCGAGCTGGGCCTGGCCCTGGTCTCGCTCGGTGCAGTGCTGCTGCTCAAGCTGCCGCCGGGCGACCACTTCAAGGCCTTCCGGCCGATGGACTTCGTCACCTTCGCCCTGTTCGCGCCGGGCATGGCGCTGCTGTGCGCGGCGCTGAGCTTCGGCCGCGTGCAGTGGTGGTTCGATGCCCCCTGGATCGGCGTGGCGCTGGCCGCCTCGGTGTTCCTGCTGGCGGCGGCCCTGTGCGTGGAGCACAACCGCGCCAATCCGCTCTTGAACCTGCGCTGGTTCACCAGCGCCAACATCCTGCGCCTGGCGCTGTCGATGCTGCTGGTGCGCATCGTGCTGTCCGAGCAGAGCGTGGGGGCGGTCGGCTTCCTGCGCGCCGTGGGCCTCGGTAACGACCAGCTGCAGACTCTATTCGCCATCGTGCTGTGCGCGACCGTCGCCGGCGTGATCGTCTCGGCGCTGACGATCAACGTCAACCACCTGATGGCGCCGCAGGTGATCTCGCTGCTGATCATGGCGCTGGGCGCCTGGATCGACGCTCACGCCACCAATCAGACCCGCCCGGAACAGATGTACCTGAGCCAGAGCCTGCTCGCCTTCGGCGGCACCCTGTTCCTCGGGCCCCTGGTGATTTCCCTGATCGGCACCGTGATCGCCAACCCGGCCAACCTGATCAGCTTCTCGGTGCTGTTCGGCCTGACGCAGAACCTGGGCAGCCTGCTCGGCTCGGCCCTGGTCGGCAGTTTCCAGATCGTGCGCGAGAAGTACCACTCTTCGATCATTGTCGAACACTTGAGCAGCCTGGACCCGCTGGTGGCCAGCCGCATCCAGGCCGGCGCCGCCGCCGTCGGCCAGCTGGTCGCCGACCCGGCCGCGCGCACGCGCCAGGGCGTGGCCTCGCTGGCCGCGACCGCCACGCGCGAAGCCAACATCCTGGCGTACAACGACGTCTTCCTTGTCCTGTCGGTCCTGGCCGCCGCCAGCGCCGTCTGGATCTTCCTGCACGCCGTCTGGCTGCAGTACTTCTCCGCCCCGAAGGCCGTGCCGGCGCCGCCGCCGCCCGGGGCGCCTCCGCCACCCGAACCCGTGACAGACTGATATGGCCGAACCATCCACATCCCCCGCCAACAAGCGCTCGCGCCGCATCCTGCTCAGCGCCCTGACCTTCGGCGCGATCGCGCTGGCAGGCGTGCTGCTCGTGCTCTACGCCTGGAAGCTGCCGCCTTTCCGCACCACCCTGGAGGCGAGCGAGAACGCGAAGGTGGCAGGACAGGTGACCATCATCAGTCCGCAGCTCTCCGGCTACGTGGTCGAGGTGCTGGTGCAGGACTTCCAGGCGGTGCGCAAGGGCGAGCTGTTGATGCGCATCGACGACCGCATCCCGACCCAGCGCCTGGAGCAGGCGCGCGCCGAACTGGCCACGCGCCGCGCCGCGCTCGAGAACTACGCGCAGACCAATCGCAGCGCACAGGCGACCATCGAACAGAACCAGGCCACGCTGGCCTCAGGCGAAGCGCAGGCGCGGCGCGCCGAGGCCGACTTGCGGCGCGTCGAGGAACTGGCGGCCGACGGTTCGCTGTCGGCACGCGAACGCGACGCCGCGCGCGCCACCCGCGCCCAGGCCGTTGCCGCGCGCGACCAGGCCAGGGCAGCGCTCGAGATCGCGCGCCAGGGCTTGCGCTCGGTGGGCGTGAGCCGCGCCTCGCTCGAAGCCGCGGTGGCGAATGCCGAAGCGGCCGTGCGCCTGGCCGAGATCGACTTGTCGAATACCCGCATCCTCGCCCCGCGCGACGGTCAGCTGGGGCAGGTGACCGTGCGCCAGGGCGCTTTCGTGAATGCTGGCGCCCAGCTGACGGCCCTGGTGCCGGACGCGCTCTGGGTCATCGCCAACATGAAGGAAACGCAAATGGCCGACGTGCGCCTAGGCCAGCCGGTGAGCTTCACGGTGGATGCGCTGAACAACGCCGCCTTGCGCGGCCACGTGGAACGGATCGCACCGGCGACCGGCTCCGAATTCTCGGTGATCACGCCGGACAATGCGACCGGCAACTACGTCAAGATCGCCCAGCGCATCCCGGTGCGGATCAGCATCGACCCGAACCAGCCGCTGGCGCAGCGCCTGCGGCCCGGCATGTCGGTGGTGGCGACGATCGACACCGCGTCCGGGAATAGGGAAGCGCGATGAGGAAGGCGCTTCTGTTTGCACCGCTGATGCTGGCCGGCTGCGCCATGGCGCCCCAGCCGGCGCCCGCGCCGACCCTGCAGCTGCCGGCAGCCTGGCGCAGCGCACCCGCAGCCAATGGCATCGTTGCGCGTGACTGGTGGCAGGCTTTCGGCGATCCGCAATTGAACGCGCTGGTTGCGCGCGCACTCGACAGCAACGGCGACCTGCGCATCGCCCGTTCGCGCCTGCAGGAATACGGGGCGCGCGTGCGCGTGGCCAGCAGCGCCGAAGTGCCGTCCTTGAACCTCTCCGTCGGCCCGACGCGCGCCCGCGCCATCGGTCCGCTCGGCCAGCCGGTGGAAGTCACTTCGGTCACCGGTGCGGTGCAGGCGGCGTATGAGCTCGACCTGTTCGGACGCCTGGCCAGCACCACCGCGGCGGCGCGCTTCGACGAGCTGTCGCAGGAAGCCGCGCTCGATGCGGCGGCGCTGGCGGTGGCGGCGAATACGGCTTCCGGCTACCTCAATCTGCTGGGCCTGGACGCCCAGCTCGCGCTGGCGCGTGCGACGCTGGCCTCGCGCGAGCGTTCGTTCGCGCTGGCGCGGCATCAGTTCGAGGTCGGCTACAGCTCGCGCCTGGAGATGTCGCAGGCCGAGGCCGAGCTGCGCGCCACCGCCTCCGTGGTGCCGCAGCTGGAGCGTGCGATCGCGCAGCAGGAGCAGGCGCTCAATCTCCTGGTGGGCGCCAGTCCCGGGCCGGTGGCGCGCGGCGTGCCGCTGCTGGAGCTGCGCATGCCGACGCCCGCACCGGGACTGCCGTCCGAACTGCTGCGCCGCCGTCCGGACATCGCCCAGGCCGAGCGCGCCGTCGCAGCGAGCGACGCCAGCCTGGCGGCAGCGCGCGACCAGCTGCTGCCGTCGATCCGCCTGACGGCTTCGTTCGGGGCGCAGGGCCACAGCCTGGGGAATCTGCTGCAGTCGCCCACTGCCTTGTGGAGCATCGGCGGCAGCATCCTCGCGCCGCTGTTCGACGCCGGCCGCCTGCGCGCCCAGGCCGAGATCGCGGGCACGGTGCGCGACCGCGCCGTCTATACCTACGAAAACGTGGTGCGCGGCGCCTTTGCCGAAACCGAGAATGCGCTGGCCGGCATCGATGGTCTGCGCCGCCAACTGCTTGAAGCGGAAGCGCGCCGCACGGCGGCAAACGAGGTGCTGCGCGTGGCGCACAACCGCTACGCCAACGGTTACGCGTCCTACCTGGAAGAGCTGGACGCCCAGCGCAATGCCTTCAGCGCCGAGAACACGGTGCTGCAGCTGCGCGCCAGCCTGCTCGCGGCCCACGTCGACCTGTACCGCGCGTTGGGTGGGGGATGGACATCAGCACGATGAACGAGGTGTCAACGAAACGCGCGCGCTGCGCGACCTGCCTGCGCGCGCAATCGGCCTGCATCTGCCAGTGGATCACGCACGTCGTGCCACGCGCGGCGCTGCTGGTCCTGCAGCATCCGCTGGAGGTAAGCAATGCCAAGAACAGCGCGCGCCTGCTGCACCTGAGTGTGGTCGGCAGCGCGCTGGCGGTGGGGGAAGTCTTCGATCCGGCCGAGCTGGATGCGCTGCTGCATGCGGACGGCCGGGTGCCGGTGCTGCTGTACCCCGATACCCCGGAGGACGCCAATCTCCCCGCGTCGCCGCCGTTCGAAGAGATGGATGCCGGCAAGCTGCGGCTGGTGGTGCTGGACGCCACCTGGCGCAAGAGCCGCAAGATGCTGTACCTGAATCCAGCGCTGCAGCAGCTGCCGCGGCTGGCGCTGCGCGATGTGGCGCCGTCGAATTATCGGATTCGCAAGGCGCATGCGCCGCACCAGCTATCCTCGCTGGAGGCGGCCGCCCTGGCGCTGGCCCAGCTGGAAGGCAGGGGCGCGTCCTTCCAGCCGCTGCTGGACGCCTTCGAGGGCTTTGTGGAGCAACAGGCGGCCTTCGTGCCGCACTTGAATTCAGACTGAGCTAGGCGTAAGATACTGTATAAATGTACAGTATGGAGCCGACGTGCCCGACCGCCCTCTAGAGAAGCAGCGCCAGCCCGTGGACGAGCAGCCCATGCTCGGCCCGCGTCCGCTCGCCGCGCGCAAGGGGCGGGGCGCGGTGTCGAACCTGCAGGGCAGGTACGAAGTCAACGGCCGCGAAGAGTTCGACGACGGCTGGGAGCGCGACGAGGATGAAGCCTCCACGATCCGCACGGTCGTGACCGACGAGCATGCCAAGAGCATCCTGAGCCGCAACGCTTCGCCCGACGTACCGTTCAACGTCTCCCTGAATCCCTACCGCGGCTGCGAGCACGGCTGCATCTACTGCTTCGCGCGGCCCACGCACAGCTACCTCGGCCTGTCGCCGGGGCTGGACTTCGAAAGCCGCCTGTTCGCCAAGGTCAACGCGGCCGAGCTGCTGCGGCGCGAACTGGCCAAGCCCGGCTACGTGCCCGAGCACATCGCCATCGGCGTCAACACCGACGCTTATCAACCCTGCGAACGCGAGCTGCGCCTGACACGCGCCGTGCTCGAAGTGCTCAGTGAATGCCAGCACCCGGTTGGCCTGATCACCAAGTCATCGCTGATCGAGCGCGACATCGACCTGATCGCGGCCATGGCCGCAAAAAGCCAGGCCTGCGCCGCGATTACCCTGACCACGCTCGACCCGGAGATCTCACGCACGCTGGAACCGCGCGCGGCCGCACCGGCGCGCCGCCTGCGCACCATCCGTACGCTCACCGAAGCCGGCATTCCCGTGAGCGTGAGCGTCGCGCCGATCATCCCTTTTGTCACTGAACCGGAAATCGAACGCATCCTGGAAGCGGCGCGCGACGCCGGCGCCGTCGGCGCGCATTACACGGTGCTGCGCCTGCCATGGGAAGTGAACCCGCTGTTCCAGGAATGGCTGCAGGCGCATTTTCCCGACCGCGCTCAACGCGTGATGAACCGTATCCGCGACCTGCGCGGCGGCAAGGACTACGACAGCGACTTCAGCAAGCGCATGCAGGGGGAAGGCATCTGGTCCGACCTGATCCGGCAGCGCTTCACGAAAGCGGTGGACCGGCTCGGAATGGGCGAATATCGCGGCCGCTTCAGCCGTCTCGACGGTTCGCAGTTCCGCAAGCCGCTGATCGTGCCGGCGGCGCCCGGCAAGGGTAGCGGGAAGTCGGCGGGGCAGCTGGACCTGTTCTAGGAAGCAGCCCCGCGTAAGCATGTGGCTTACTGCTTCTTTTCGATCTTGCTGTGGATATCGTTTAGCATCATCAGTGCCGCCGAGCCGTAGAGCTTGTGGTACTCAGCTTCCATCAGGCCGCTCGAAATCACCGGGTCGGTATCGACGTAGCGCTTGGCTTCCTCGATGTCTGGCGTGGCGATGACGAAGATGCCACGACGGCCTTCCTTGCCATCCAGGGGGCCCGCCAACACCAGCTTCTTCTCGGTAGCGAGCCGGCCCATGTTGGCGAAATGTCCCTGGAAGATCTTGTCGCGCTCGGCCTTGTCCTCGATTTTCTTGGGGCCGGTCTTGAGGATCACGAACACGTAGGGACGCATGCCGCGCTCGTCGGCGCCCAGCGACTTGGCCAGCGCGGCGTCGTATTGCGGCGCCGGTTCGGCCGGCTTGGTCTGCGCAGCGGCAGGCTGCATGGCGAACAGCAGCGCGCTTCCCAGCACCATCAACATGTTGGTGGACATTCCCGGTCTCCTGTTATGGCGCGCTTGCTGGCCGCGCGTGTTATCGGCAAGCCGCCGCGCGCGGCCTGCATCTACCGGGATTCTACAAGCTTCATACCCACAGGCGGTAGATCCAGAAGGACTCGTCCTCGATGTAGCGCTTGGCGAATTCGGTCGGCGGGAAACCGCAGATCTGGCGCGTGACGCGGCTCAGGTGGGCCTGGTCTGAAAAGCCTTCGTCCAATGCCAGCGTGGCCCAATCGAAGGGCTGGCCATTCTCGTAGCGGTCGCGCGCCGCGAAGAAGGCGCCTTCGGTGCGGGTCAAGGATTGCCACTCGCGCAGCGAGCGTCCGCTGAAGGACTTGATGCGGCGCTCGACCTGGCGTTCGCTGTGCGTGCTGCGCCATTCGTAGGCCTTCCACGCCAGCTGCTGGACCCAGTGCCGGCCCAGCTGGCGCAGCGACGGCCCGCTCGACGTTCGCCCCTGCAGCGCGCGCCAGCGCTTGCCCAGCTGCTCTTCCAGCACGCGCATGGCGGCATCGTCGTCCGGGGCCGCCAGCAGGGCGTCGAACAGCGGCTGCCAGTCCGCGCCGAGCACCGTATCGGCGGGCACGAAGCGGTCCTGCACCGCGGCGAGATCGATCCCGAACAGGGCCTGCGCCGCGTCCGGCAGGAAGCAGGCCATGTAGCCACGGCCAGTGGTCGGTGCCCAGGTGACCAGGGAATGCGAGTGGCTGCCCGAGATCGTCACGCGCGCGCCGAACGGATGCCAGCCGCGCGCATCGACACGGCCCACCTCCATGTCGTGGTACCAGGCCAACGTGACGATGGTGGAGGCCGGGAAGTGCGACAGGCGCTGCGCATCGCTCAAGTCGAGGTGCAAGGTGTCGCGGCTGACGAGTGCCATCATCGCGCCCTGCAGCGCCGGCGGCGCCAGGTAGAGGCGGTCGCGCGGGGTCTTACCCTCGGTGCATGCGCGCGGTCCGCGTGCGAGCGGATTGGGGGCGGGATGCCGGTGGTCGTGACTGTCGGGGGCCATGAGCCAGCAGTATAGGCATGCTATGGCGGACTGTCGATGTCGTTTGCGTTCAAGACGCGAACCAGCAGACGGCGAAGAATAGGGGCCATGAACACGACCAACTCCTCCCAATGTCCTTTCCATGCGAGCGGCATGCCGTCCGCTTCCAGCGACCCTGTGCCGGCGGCGCATCCACCTGGCGCCTGGCCGCCGGGCCCGCCCTCCGGCCTGACCGGCTGGGGCCTGCTGGTGCACATGGCGCGCGGCCTGCCGGCGGCACTGACCGGCTGGCGCCAGGCCTACGGCGACCTGGTCCACCTGCGCATGTGGCCGGAGCACCAGCTGGTGGTGAGCGATCCGGCGCTGGTGCGCGAGCTCCTCGTCAGTCACCACGGCGCCATCGTACGCTGGGAACGCGGCATCGAGATCTTCTCCTACCTGCAGGGCAACAGCGTGCTGATCGCGGAGCAGGAACCGTGGGCCGCGAAGCGCCAGGCGCTGCAGCCGGCCTTCGCGCCGAAGTCGGTCAAGGGCTTCGTGGCGACTATCGCGGCGGCCGCAGGCAGCGCCATGGAACGCTGGCAGCCCGGCGCGGCAATGCCGATCGAAAGCGAGCTGACTTCGCTGGCGATGGACGTCATCATGCGCATGATGTTCTCGGGCGAGATCGGCGGCGAAGCACGCGAGATGGAGGCGGCCGTGCACCAGGCGCTGGTGACCGGCAATGCCGAGATGTTCTGGCCGGCCAGCGCCCCGGACTGGCTGCCCTGGAAGCGCCACAAGCGCCGGGTGCGCGGCCTGCTCGCCGGCCTGATCGAGCGCCAGATTGGGGCGCGCCTGGCGATGCCGCAAGATGACTGGCCGCTTGATCTCTTGAGCCGCCTGCTGGAGCTGCACCGCGCCGATGCCGCGGCCTGGCCGCTGGCGGCGGTACGCGACGAGTGCATGACGGCCTTCCTGGCGGGGCACGAGACCACCGCCGCGAGCCTGAGCTGGTGGGCCTGGTGCATGGCATCGCATCCCGAGGCGCAGGAGAAGGCGCGGCAGGAGGTCGAGGCGGTGCTCGAAGGCAGAATACCGGATGGGGAGGCGCTGCCGCGGTTGGGCTACCTGGCGCAGACGCTGAACGAGACGATGCGCCTGTATCCGGCGGCGCCGATCCTGATGAGCCGGCGCGCGACGCGGGCCTTGACGCTGGGCGGCTGGCAGATTCCGGCTCGGACGATGTTCATGATTCCGGTGTTCCTGATGCACCAGGATGCGCGCTGGTTTCCGGAGCCGCAGGCGTTCCGGCCGGAGCGCTTTGCGCTTGACGCGCCGCCAATTCCACGCGGGGCCTTCATGCCCTTCGGGACCGGTCCGCGGGTGTGCCTGGGGCAGCACCTGGCGCTGGCGGAGATGACGGTGATAGCGGCGATGCTGTTGCAGCGTTTCGCGCTGGCGAAAGGGGAAGGGCAGAGGGAACCAGAGGCAGTGTTGAATATTTCGTTGCGGCCGAAAGTGCCGTTGAAGCTGGTTGTTCGTAGGGTGGTCCGGGCCACGAATGGTGGCTGCGCCGACCGCGCGTTCAAAACATAGTAATGCTGCCTGCGCGGCTGTTCATCGTCTAAATGAATCCGCGGCCGGCCGGCGCCGACGGCCGCATCCGCAAATGGGTGGGCCTGAACGTCGAAGTGAGCTAGAGCGCCAGCAGGTGACGCTCGATCGCGTGCACGTGCGCGTCGTGCTTGCCGAGTTCGCGCAGGGCGCGCGCCAGCTCCAGCAGGTACTCGCTGTTCGGGCCGCTGGGGCCGCGGGCGCCGGCGATCTGGCGCGCGATGTCCTCCTCGCTGGCCGGGCCCAGGTAGGCTGCGTTATCGATGGTGGCGATGTAGACGATGCCCTCGTGCACGCCACCATCGTCGAAGGTGATGTCGGTGGCCAAGCGCAGGTAGCCGTTCTTTTCGCGGTGGTCGAGGTGGGCGAATTCTTCCGGCGTGACGAGGTAGGCCATGCCGTGGCAGGTCGCGCCTTCCTCGGGCACGAGCGTCACCACGCGGCCGGGCGCGCTTTCGGTGCCGCGGTGATCGTGCGAGCCCTGCCAGAAACGGCGGCTCCAGCCCTGGATGCTGGCGGGACGGCGTTCGATGAAGGGAAAATCGGCCTTGAAGATCAGGGAACCGTAGCCGAACAGCCAGACGCTGTCGTGGCTGTCGAAACGGTTCATCTGGCGGTTGATCTCGATGGTATTCAGGGACATCGGGGGAAGTGGCGGAAGAAGATGTGCCCTATTTTACGTTTTCACGAAGCCGTCGAGGAATGCGATGAAGCTTTCCGCAGCAGGCGCCGGTGAGCGTCCCTGCCGCGTATAGATGAAGAAGCGCCGGCTCAGGACCGGCTCCTCCAGCGGCCGCATCACCAGCCCGTACAGCGTCACCAGCGGCGCCGCGTAGGGCATGCACACCGTGACGCCCAAGCCCGCTGCCGCCATCGCCAGCGCCGTGGTCATGAAGGTCACTTCGTTCGCCGGCCTGACCGGCACCTCGCGCAGGGAGGCATGCACGTCTTCCAGCAGGCGCTCGGTGAACTGCCCCTGCAGCGAGATCAGCGGATAGCGCGCCACGTCCTTCCAGGTGACGCGCGCCCGCTGTTCCAGTTCATGCCCCTTCGGGAACACCACCGCGAACGGCATCTCGAACAGCAGCCGCGCGTCGAGCGGCGGGGCCGGCTCGCGCTCGGGACCGATGCCGAAGTCGGCTTCGCCGGACAGCACGCGCGCGATCACGCTTTCGACCGCGGTGTCGCCCAGGCGCACGTCGATGTCGGGATGTTGCGCGCGGTAGGCGGCGATCACTTCCGGCATCAGGGTGCAGGACAGCAGCTGGGGCGCTGCGATGCGCACGACGCCTTTTTTGAGGCTGGTGTGCTCGGCCACGTTCGCCAGCGCGCCGTCGAGGTCGTCGATCATCTGGCTGAACAGCGGATACAGTTCCTTGCCGATATCGGTGAGCAGGGCGCGGCGCGTGCTGCGGTCGACGACCTTGGCGCCCAGGGTCTGCTCCAGCTCCTTGATCAAACCCGAGAGCGCCGATTGCGTGACGTGCATCGCTTGCGCTGCGAGCGTAAAGTTACCCGTCTTGGCCAGGGCCACGAACGCGCGCATCTGGCGCAGAGTTGGATTCATAAGATTATCTAATAAATCGAGCGAAAAATACTGTTTGAATGATAGTGCGTTTTGCTCTTTAATGGCGAAAAGCAAACACTCAGCAAAGGAAACGCCATGAAACTCGCCTCCCTCAAGACCGGCGGCCGCGACGGCACGCTGGTCGTCGTCAGCCGCGACCTGGTCACCTGCCAGGCGGTCCCCAAGATCGCGCGCACGCTGCAGTGCGCGCTCGACAACTGGAACGAATGCGCGCCGCAGCTGCAGAAGGTGTACGAGCGCCTGAACGCGGGCACCGCCGACAAGGCCGAATCCTTCATCGAGGAGGAATGCCATTCGCCGCTGCCGCGCGCCTACCAGTGGTGCGACGGTTCGGCCTACATCAACCACGTCGAGCTGGTTCGCAAGGCGCGCAATGCCGAGGTGCCGGAATCCTTCTATTCCGATCCGCTGATGTACCAGGGCGGCTCCGATTCCTTCGTCGGCCCCTGCGACCCGATCGCCGTGCTGTCGGAAGACTGGGGCGTGGACCTGGAAGCCGAGGTGGCGGTGGTCACTGGCGACGTGCCGATGGGCGCGACCGTGGAGGAGGCGGCTGGCGCGATCCGCCTGGTGATGCTGGTGAACGACGTCTCGCTGCGCAACCTGATCCCGAACGAGCTGGCCAAGGGTTTTGGTTTCTACCAGTCGAAACCGGCCAGCGCCTTCTCGCCGGTGGCCGTTACGCCCGACGAGCTGGGCGATGCCTGGGTGGATTCCAAGCTGCACCTGCCGATCCTGGTCACGCTCAACGACAGCCCCTTCGGCCGTCCCAACGCGGGCGAGGACATGACCTTCAGCTTCGCCCAGTTGGTCGCGCATGCGGCCAAGACACGCGAGCTGGGCGCGGGCACCATCGTCGGTTCCGGCACGGTGTCGAACAAGCAGGGCGGCCTGCACGGTTCCAGCATCGAGAACGGCGGCGTCGGCTACTGCTGCCTGGCCGAAGTGCGCATGTACGAAACGATTGAGCAGGGCAAGCCGAAGACCCCCTACCTGGCGTATGGTGACACCGTGCGCATCGAAATGGTCGACAAGGACGGCGCCAGCATCTTCGGCGCGATCGACCAGGAAGTCGCGCGCTACCATCGGAGGCACGCATGAAGCTCTACACCTATTTCCGCAGCTCGGCCGCGTACCGGGTGCGCATTGCGCTCAATTTAAAAGGCCTCGACTATGAGGCGGTGCCGGTGCACCTGCTGCGCGACGGCGGACAGCACCTGGCGGACGACTACCTGTGCGTAAATCCGAGCGGCCTGGTGCCGGCCTTCCAGGACGACGAGATCACCCTGACCCAGTCGATGGCGATCCTCGAGTACCTGGAAGAAGTGCACACCATGGTGCCCCTGCTGCCGAGGGACGCGATCGGCCGCGCCCGCGTGCGCGAACTGGCCCAGATCATCGCCTGCGACATCCACCCGATCTGCAACCTGCGCGTGCTGAAATACCTGGTGCGGCACCTGGGGCAGTCGGACGAGGCGAAGATCGACTGGTACCGCCACTGGGTGATCGAGGGGCTGCGTTCGCTGGAAGCCCACCTGGAGCGCAATCCGGGCACGGGCAGCTTCTGCCATGGCGACACGCCGACCATCGCCGACTGCTTCCTGGTACCGCAGGTGTTCAATGCGCAGCGCTTCGATATCGACATCACGGCGTATCCGACCATTGCGCGCATCAATGATTTGTGTGTGGATTTGCCGGCGTTCAAGGCGGCGCATCCGTCGCAGCAGCCGGATGCGGAGTAGGCTGAGCTGCGAACGTCAACTTGGGTCCCGGCCTGCGCCGGGACGACGGTTTTAAGGCCAACACATCAAGCACGTCATCCCGGCGAAGGCCGGGATCCAAGTTCTCCCCCCCGCAGCCACTAACGTGGCCTCAATGCCGCGTCTCCGACCGATCCGGCTCCGACGGCGACGAAATCTCATCCAGCGCCCCTTCCGCCGCCCCCTGCGTCTTGGTGGCGATATCCCCCAGCGACACGATCCCCACCAACTGCTTGGAGTTCTCGTCGATCACCGGCACGCGCCGGATCTGCACGTCGCCCATCTTGTCCAGCACCTCGTCGATGTCCTGGTTGCTGTAGCAGGTGCGCACGTCGGTGCTCATCACGTCGCCGACGAAACACTGGTCCGGCGACTGCCCGGCCGCCACAGAGCGCACCGTGATGTCGCGGTCGGTGATCATGCCGACCAGCCGGTCTCCGTCGCACACGGGGATCGCGCCGACGTTGAGGTCATCCATCATCTGCGCCGCGCGCTGCACGGTCTCCTTCGGAGAGATCGTTTGCACATTGGGCGTCATCACTTCACGAATCGTTTGCATGGCTGTCTCCTGCATGGTTGGTCGAAATGAAGAAAAATCATGCCTTGAAATGCCAAAGGCGGACGCTAGATTGACGGTGGGAACCAGCTACAATCGCGCCTCCTGTCGACTTGTACTTCCGCCATGTCCAATCACCCAATTCCAGCCCCCATACTCGCCGCCCTCGACCGTGCCGACGCCTCCTGGCGCCCGATCCTGGAAGCCGGCCTGCAGGCAGTCGCCAGCGCCGATCCTGCCTACCTGCCGGCGCTGGCCGCCGACGACTACCTGCCGACGGAGTGCCGCATCTTCGCCGCCTTCGCCCAGCCATTGGAGAAAGTGAAACACGTACTGGTGGGGGAGGGCCCGTACCCGCGCGCCGAAAGCGCGACCGGGGTCTGCTTCATGGACGGGGCGGTCGGGGAGCTGTGGTCGGAAACCGGCCTGTCGAAGCCGGTCAACCGCGCCACTTCGCTGCGCAACTTCATGAAAATGCTGCTGGTGGCAAACGGACAATTGCAGGCAGAAGACACTGGCGGCAGCGCCATGGCCCCGGTGGCACAGCAGGCGCGCACGCCCGGCTCGGGCGTCACCCAGACCCTGGCCCAGCTCCAGGACAGGCTGCTCGGCCACGGCTTCCTGCTGCTGAATGCAGCCCTGGTGTTCCGCAAGCACGTCCCGCCCGCCATCGATGCGCGCGCCTGGCAGCCTTTCCTCCAGACCGTGCTTGCGGCCCTGGCAAGCCAACCGCAGCCGCCGACCCTGGTCTTGTGGGGCAAGATCGCTGAACAATTGAAAAAGCTGCCGGAAACGGCGCGCCTGCCGCAGATCCATGCCGAGCACCCGTATAACCTTTCCTTTATCCAGCACAAGGGTATGCAGGAGCTATTTGGACCGATGGAATTGCTGCGCCTGCGATAGGCGGCGGAAGTGAAGGCGGGGGAGGGGGCAGGCCCCGCGGTTTTGGGGGCCTCCAAGACAAGCGAGTCAGGATTTGCTATACTTGACTAAATCATTCAACTAATCGGGTTATTCAATAAGCGACATCAACAGATTGTTTGTTGCGCCGCACCGATGTTTGGATAAGAGCAATATTTTAACACTAACCGGGGTTGTGATGCGTCTGACCACCAAAGGCCGTTTTGCTGTTACCGCGATGATCGATCTTGCCCTGCGCCAGGGCAATGGTCCGGTTACGCTGTCGGGCATCAGCCAGCGCCAGGCCATTTCGCTGTCGTACCTGGAGCAACTGTTCGGCAAGCTGCGCCGCCACGAGATCGTCGAGTCGATCCGCGGCCCCGGCGGCGGCTATAGCCTGGCCCGCTCGGCCGACAAGGTGACGGTGGCCGACATCATCATCGCGGTCGACGAGCCGCTCGATGCCACCCAGTGTGGCGGCAAAGAAAATTGTCACGGCGCCGACGCTGCTTCCGGTACCCGTTGCATGACCCACGAACTGTGGACCACGCTGAACGCCAAGATGGTCGACTACCTCGATTCGGTCTCGCTGCAAGACCTGGTCGACCAGCAGAAGCAGAAAGAACAAAACGTCGTGGTGGTGCACCGTGCCGCCGCCAGCGCCGCCGTACAAAACTGAGTTGAAACCGGAGTAAACAGATGAACGCGCCTTTGGACAAACAAACCGAGCAGAGCTTCGTGACTGCGCCGCATTTCCCGATCTACATGGATTACTCGGCGACGACGCCGATCGATCCGCGCGTGGCCGACAAGATGATTCCCTACCTGCGCGAGCAGTTCGGCAATCCGGCGTCGCGCAGCCACATGTACGGCTGGAGCGCCGAAGCGGCGGTCGAGGAAGCGCGCGCCAACGTGGCGGCCCTGGTGGGCGCCGATCCGCGCGAGATCATCTGGACCTCGGGCGCGACCGAATCGAACAACCTGGCCTTGAAGGGCGCTGCCCAGTTCTACAAGACCAAGGGCAAGCACATCATCACGGTCAAGACCGAGCACAAGGCCGTGCTGGACACCGTGCGTGAACTGGAGCGCCAGGGTTTCGAGGCGACCTACCTCGAGCCGCAGGATAACGGCCTGATCACCGTCGCCCAGCTGGAAGCCGCGATCCGTCCGGACACCATCCTGGTCTCGGTCATGCTGGTGAATAACGAGATCGGCGTGATCCAGCCGATCGACGAAATCGGTGAACTGTGCCGCTCGAAGGGCATCATCTTCCACTGCGACGCCGCGCAGGCGACCGGCAAGGTCGAGATCGACCTGAACAAGACCAAATGCGACCTGATGACCTTCACCGCGCACAAGACCTACGGCCCGAAAGGCGTGGGCGCCCTGTACGTGCGCCGCAAGCCGCGCGTGCGCCTGGAAGCGCAGATGCACGGCGGCGGCCACGAGCGCGGCCTGCGTTCGGGCACGCTGCCGACCCACCAGATCGTGGGCATGGGCGAAGCCTTCCGCCTCGCCAAGGAAGAGATGGCGTCGGAACTCGCACGCGTAAAAGCGCTGCGCGACCGCCTGGCCAAGGGCCTGCTGGAGATCGAAGAGGTCTACATCAACGGCGACATGGACCACCGCGTGCCGCACAACCTGAACGTCTCGTTCAACTACGTCGAAGGCGAGTCGCTGATCATGGCGATCAAGGACATCGCCGTGTCCTCGGGCTCGGCCTGCACCTCGGCCTCGCTGGAGCCGTCCTACGTGCTGCGCGCCCTGGGCCGCAGCGACGAACTTGCGCACAGCTCGATCCGCTTCACCATCGGCCGCTTCACGACCGAAGAGGACATCGACTTCGCCATCGACCTGCTGAAGTCGAAGGTCGGCAAACTGCGCGAACTGTCGCCGCTGTGGGACATGTTCAAAGAAGGGATCGACTTGAATTCGATCCAATGGGCAGCCCACTAATTCAAGAACACTAGGAGCATCAAAATGGCATATTCGGACAAAGTACTGGACCACTACGAAAACCCGCGCAACGTCGGCGCTTTCGACAAGGGCGACGATGCGATCGGCACCGGCATGGTCGGCGCGCCGGCCTGCGGCGACGTGATGAAGCTGCAGATCAAGGTCAACGACCAGGGCCTGATCGAAGACGCGAAGTTCAAGACCTACGGCTGCGGTTCGGCCATCGCATCGAGCTCGCTCGTGACCGAATGGGTCAAGGGCAAGTCGCTGGACGAAGCGCTGGCGATCAAGAACACCCAGATCGCCGAAGAGCTGGCGCTGCCGCCGGTGAAGATCCACTGCTCGATCCTGGCAGAAGACGCGATCAAGGCCGCCGTGGCCGATTACAAGGCAAAGCACGCCGAGAAGGCGTAATAGTTAGCACAGACTGGAGCAAGCGTAATGGCAATCACCCTGACTGAAAAAGCCGCGAAGCACGTCAACCGTTACCTCGAACGCCGGGGCAAGGGCATCGGCTTGCGCTTCGGTGTGCGCACGACCGGCTGCTCCGGCCTGGCCTACAAGCTCGAGTACGTCGATGATGCGACCCCGGACGACAAGGTCTTCGAGTCGCACGGCGTGAAGGTCTTCGTCGACCCGAAAAGCCTGCCCTACATCGACGGCACCGAACTGGACTTCGCGCGCGAAGGCCTGAACGAAGGCTTCCGCTTCAACAACCCGAACGTCAAGGACAACTGCGGCTGCGGCGAAAGCTTCCGCATCTAAGGGAGCATCCAAGCCGACTATGCAGAACCACTTCGAGCTGTTCCAGCTGCCCGCCACGTTCGCGGTCGACGGCAATGCGCTGGACGCGGCTTACCGCGAAGTCCAGGGCCGCGTGCACCCGGACCGCTTCGTCAACGCCACCGACGCCGAAAAGCGCGTCGCCATGCAGTGGGCGACGCGCGCCAACGAGGCCTACCAGACGCTGCGCAATCCGCAGAAGCGGGCGCAGTACCTCTGCGAGCTCAACGGCGTCGACTTGCAGACCGAGTCGAACACGGCGATGCCGCCAGCCTTCCTGATGCAGCAGATGGAATGGCGTGAGGAGCTGGAAGAAGCGCGCGCGGTGAAGGATGCGGGTGCACTGGATGGGCTCGACGCCCAGGTGCGTCGCGAACGCAAGGGGATGCTTGAGCAGGCCGGCAGACAGCTCGATGCCGGCGACTATCACGGCGCGGCGCAGACCGTGCGCGCCCTGATGTTCCTCGATAAATTCGGGGAAGAGGTACAGTACGCGTTCGAAGCGATCGACGCGTAAGGGATGTCCGTTTCATGCGCGGGGTCGTTTGTGCCGATGGCATGAACGGCCCCGCCCACATGGCAGCACAGAAAAATAAACAGGTAACACGACAATGGCACTACTCCAAATCGCCGAACCCGGCATGTCCACCGCCCCGCACCAGCACCGCCTGGCGGTCGGCATCGACCTGGGCACCACCAACTCGCTGGTTGCGACCGTCCGCAGCGGCAGCCCGGAAGTGCTGAGCGACGAGGACGGCCGTTCGCTGCTGCCATCGGTCGTGCGTTATCTCCCGAACGGCAACGCCAACATCGGTCACAAGGCCCAGGCCTGCCAGACCCAGGACCCGAAGAACACCATCGTCTCGGTCAAGCGCTTCATGGGCCGCGGCCTGAAGGACATCGCCCACGCCGAGAACCTGCCGTACGATTTCGTCGACGCACCCGGCATGGTCCAGATCAACACGGTCGCCGGCGTCAAGAGCCCGGTCGAGACCTCGGCCCAGATCCTGGCCACGCTGCGCCAGCGCGCCGAAGATTCGCTCGGCGACGACCTGGTCGGCGCCGTGATCACCGTGCCGGCCTACTTCGACGACGCCCAGCGCCAGGCCACCAAGGACGCCGCCCAGCTGGCCGGCATCAATGTGCTGCGCCTGCTGTCCGAACCGACCGCCGCCGCCATTGCCTATGGCCTCGACCACGGCAAGGAAGGCGTCTACGCGGTCTATGATCTTGGCGGCGGCACCTTCGACATCTCGATCCTCAAGCTGTCGAAAGGCGTGTTCGAAGTACTGTCCACCGGCGGCGACTCGGCCCTGGGCGGCGACGACTTCGACCACCGCCTGTTCTGCTGGATCAACGAGCAGGCCAAGCTGGCACCGTTGTCCGAGCAGGACACCGCGACCCTGATGGTGAAAGCGCGCCAGGCCAAGGAGCTGCTGTCGACCAATGAAGAAACCACGATCGAAGCGATCCTGAAATCGGGCGAGATCGTGCAGGTGACCATCACCGCGCACACCTTCGCCGAGATCACCAAGCACCTGGTCGGCAAGACCATGAATGCGATCCGCAAGGCGATGCGCGACGCCGACGTGAGCGTCGAAGACGTCGACGGCGTGGTCATGGTGGGCGGCGCGACCCGCATGCCGCACGTGCGCCGCGCGGTGTCCGAGTTCTTCCACACCATCCCGCACGCGAACATCGACCCGGACAAGGTGGTGGCGCTGGGCGCCGCCATCCAGGCCAACCTGCTGGCCGGTAACCGCGCCGAAGGCGACGACTGGCTGCTGCTGGACGTGACCCCGCTGTCGCTCGGCATCGAGACCATGGGCGGCCTGGTCGAAAAGATCATCCCGCGCAACTCGACCATCCCGTGCGCACGCGCGCAGGAATTCACCACCTTCAAGGACGGCCAGACCGCACTGGCGGTGCACGTGGTGCAGGGCGAGCGCGAGCTTGTGTCGGACTGCCGTTCGCTGGCGCGCTTTGAGCTGCGCGGTATCCCGCCGATGGCGGCCGGCGCTGCGCGCATCCGCGTGACCTACCAGGTCGATGCCGACGGCCTGCTGTCGGTGTCGGCGCGCGAGACCCGCTCGGGTGTGGAAGCTTCGATTACTGTGAAACCGTCCTACGGCCTGGGCGACGACGAAGTGGCGCGCATGCTGCAGGACTCGTACAGCTCGGCGCAGGGCGACATGCAGATGCGCGCGCTGCGCGAAGAGCAGGTCGAGGCCGAGCGCATCCTGCTGGCCACGCAATCGGCGCTGGATCTGGATGCCGAGCTGCTGAGCGACGCGGAGCAGGACGAAGTGGCCAAGCTGGTGCACGGCGTGCGCGACGCAGTCCATCGCTCGAACGACACGTCGATCGAAGCAGGGCAGCGCCAGGACGGGCTGCATGCGGCGGTCCAGGCACTGGCCCGGGGCACCGAAGAATTCGCGGCACGCCGCATGGACAAGAGTGTCCGCAAGGTCCTGGCGGGCAAGTCGCTGGACGAGGTCTAAGCGTTATCTATAGGTAGGGTGGGCAGGTTTCCTGCCCACGCGGTAACGATCACCGCGTGGGCGGCAAGCCGCCCACCCTACGAAAAACATAATACGAGGTTATCAAGTGCCACAAATCGTCATCCTCCCTCATCCAGTCTTCTGCCCTGACGGCGCCGTCCTGGAATCCCCGGCCGGCAAGTCGATCTGCGACGTCCTGCTGGAAAACGACATCGAGATCGAGCACGCCTGCGACCGCGTCTGCGCCTGCACCACCTGCCACGTGATCGTGCGCGAAGGCTTCGATTCGCTGAACGAGCAGGAAGAAAAGGAAGAGGACATGCTGGACAAGGCCTGGGGCCTGGAGCCGAACTCGCGCTTGTCCTGCCAGGCGATCGTCGCCGAGGAAGACCTGGTCGTCGAGATCCCGAAATACACCATCAACCACGCAGCAGAGAAGAACCACTGAGCAGGAGGACTGCCATGAAGTGGACTGACGTCTCGGCCATCGCCGAGGCCCTGTACGAGAAGTATCCGGACGTCGACCCCGCCACCGTGCGCTTCGTCGACCTGCACAACTGGGTCGTCGGTCTCGACGGCTTCGGCGACGACCGCACGCGCGGCGGTGAACGCGTACTGGAAGCCATTCAGGCAGCATGGATCGATGAAGCACGCTAAGCAAACACCCAAACCCACGGCAGCGCCCGAGCTGCCACCGGAGGTCCGTCCCGGCCAGTCGATCGAGCTGCTGAAGGAACTCCACATCCTCACGCGCGACGGCAAACTGAACCAGGACAGCCGCCGCAAGCTCAAGCAGGTCTACCACCTGTACAACTTCATCGAGCCGCTGCTGAAGGATGTCCGCGCCGAGAAGGGGACGGTCTCGCTGGTCGACCACGGCGCCGGCAAATCCTACCTCGGCTTCATCCTGTACGATCTGTTCTTCAAAGGCCTGGAAGACGGCTCGCACATCTACGGCATCGAAACGCGCGAAGAGCTGGTGAGTAAATCGGCCGAGCTGGCGGCGCGCCTGGGCTTCGGCGGCATGTCCTTCCTGCCGCTGTCGGTGGCGGAATCGACTACCTCCGACAAGCTGCCCGAGACGATCGACATCGTCACCGCACTGCACGCCTGTAACACGGCCACCGACGACGCGATCGACTTCGCGCTGAAGAAGAAGGCCAAGCACATGGTGCTCGTGCCGTGCTGCCAGGCCGAAGTGGCGAGCGTGCTGCGCAAGAACAAGGGCAAGGACCTGGGCCGCAGTGCGCTGACCGAGATCTGGCGCCACCCGATCCACACCCGCGAGTTCGGCAGCCAGATCACCAACGTGATGCGCTGCCTGCAGCTGGAAGCGCACGGCTACCAGGTGACCGTGACCGAACTGGTAGGCTGGGAGCACTCGATGAAGAATGAGCTCATCGTGGCGACCTACAAGAACCTGCCGCGCCGCCGCCCGACCGAGCGCCTGCAGGAAGTGATGGCCGAACTGGGCCTCGACGAAATGAAGCAGCGTTTCTACACACCCGTAACTGCAGACTGAGAACGACATGAGCGACATGAACCAGAAGTGGATCGACCTGCGCAGCGACACCGTCACCCAACCTTCCGAAGCCATGCGTGCCGCCATGGCGGCCGCCGACGTCGGCGATGACGTGTACGCCGACGACCCCTCGGTCAACCGCCTGCAGGACTACGCCGCCGACCTGTTCGGCTATGAGGCCGGCATGTTCGCACCGTCGGGCACCCAGACCAACCTGATCGCGCTGATGACCCATTGCGGCCGCGGCGACGAGTACCTGGTCGGCCAGGAAGCGCACACCTACAAATACGAAGGCGGCGGCGCCGCGGTGCTCGGTTCGATCCAGCCGCAGCCGATCGCCAACCAGCCGGACGGCTCGATCTCGCTGTCGGACATCGAGGCCTACATCAAGCCCGACGACATGCACTTCGCGCGCACCCGCCTGCTGGCGCTGGAAAACACCATCGGCGGCCGCGTGCTGTCGCAGGACTACGTGAAGGCAGCGACCGATCTGGCGCACAGCAAGGGCCTGGCCACCCACCTGGACGGCGCCCGCATCGCCAATGCGGCCGTCAAGCAGGGCATCAGCCTGCGCGACGTGGTCAAGGGCTTTGATACCGTCTCGGTCTGCCTGTCGAAGGGCCTGGGTGCACCGGTCGGCTCCGTGCTGCTGGGCCCGAAGGCCTTCATCGAGCAGGGCAAGCGCTGGCGCAAGATGCTGGGCGGCGGCATGCGCCAGGCCGGCGTGCTGGCGGCAGCCGCGCAGTACGCGCTGGAGCACAACGTGCAGCGCCTGGCGGAAGATCACGACAACGCCGCTGCGCTGGCGCGCGGCCTGTCCGAGATTTCGGTGCTGAACGTCGGCACCCCGCAGACCAACATCTTCTGGCTGGACATCCCGGCCGCCGCTTGCGAGCCGCTGCGCCAAGCCCTGGCGCGCGCGCAGATCCGCGCCTCGATCGGCCCGCGTACCCGCCTGGTGACGCACCTGGACGTGAGCGCCGCCGACGTGGCGCGCACCGTCGAGGTGTTCAAGGCCTTCTTCGCTGATTGGCGCGCATGAGCATGGAAAATAAAGCGGACGACGCCATCCGCCTGGCCAAGCGCGTCGCCGCGCAGCTGGGCTGCTCGCGCGCCGAGGCCGAGCGCTACATCGCCGGCGGCGGCGTCAGCGTCGACGGCAAGGTCGTCGAAGACCCCGCCAGCCGCGTCCTGCCGTCGCAGGAGGTGCGCGTGCTGCCGGGTGCATCGGCGGAAGAAGCGCCGCCGGTGACCATCCTGCTGCACAAGCCGGCCGGTTTCAATTCCGGCGTCGGCGCGCGTGGCGAGCCTGCTCTTGGCTGCCTGACGGAGGAATCGCTGGCGCAGGGCCACGGCCAGCCGCGCTTCCTCAAGCGTCATCTGGCCAAACTGACCCTGACCTCGCCGCTGGAAACGGATGCGAGCGGGTTGGTGGTCTTGACCCAGGACTTCCGCGTGACGCGCAAGCTGGTGGAAGAGGGCGAGCGCGTCGAGCAGGAATACATCGTCGACGTCACCGGCACGATCAAGGAAGGCGGCCTGGCGCTGCTGAACCACGGCCTGCATTTCAACGGCAAGCCGATCGCGCCGATGAAGGTCAGCTGGCAGAACGAGCACCGCCTGCGTTTCGCCCTCAAGGGCGTCAAGCCGGGCCTGATCGACCACATGTGCCGCGAAGTGGGCCTGGAGATCGTCGAGATGCGCCGCATCCGCATCGGACGCGTGCCGATGGCCGGCCTGCAGCCAGGCCAGTGGCGCTACCTGCTGGACTACGAGCGCTTCTAGTCCGAGCGCTTGCGCAGCAGCTGCACCCCAAGTAGAGCCGCCAGCGCTACGGCGCCCGCCACCATCGCCTTGTTGGAGGGTTCCGGGCGCCGCTGTCCGCTGTGGATGCCGCTCGCGCCGTGTGATGGCGCGTACAGCGTCCCGCGCGTCTCCGGCACGCGCTCTGCGCGCCTTGCCCACCGGTCCAGGAAGGCGTTCATGCCGGAAGCCACCAGGTTCGGCGTCGCAAAATTCGTCAGCCTGAACAGCAGGGCCGGCGCCCCCACCGCCGAGGTAGGGCGGGGATGGCGCGCCAGGGCGACGACCGCATCCGCCACCTTTTCAGGCGCCAGCACACCCGGTGGATAGGACAGCTTCGCGCCCGTATAGTTGGCGCCGTGGCGGAATCCCGGCGTATCGACGAAGGTCGGATACACGTCGCACACGTGGATGTTCGGCCGCTTGCCCAGTTCGGCGCGCAGGGCCTCGCTGAAGCCGCGCAGGCCGTACTTGCTGGCTGTGTAGGCCGCGGCGTAAGGGGAGGCGACGAAACCGCCGACCGAGATCATGTTGACCCAGATCCCGCGATCCTGCTCGAGGAAGATCGGCATCACCGCGTGGGCGTCGTTCATGTGGGTGATGAGGTTGGTCTCGATCACGCGCCGGTGGTCGCTCATCGGCACTTCGGCATATTTGCCGACCGCGCCGGCGCCGACATTGCTGAACCACAGGTCAATCCTGCCCAGGATAGCGCGCGCCTTGCGGGCGAAGTCGGCGACCGCGTCGGCGTCGATCGCATCCACCACCAGCGCCTCGGCCACGCCGCCGGCTTCGCGGCAACGGCGCGCCACGTCGTCCAGGCCTTCCTTGCCGCGCGCGCCGAGCACCAGCCGGGCGCCTTCACGCGCAAAGGCGACGGCCGTCGCGGCGCCGATGCCGCTCGATGCGCCCATGATGACGACGCGGATGTTTGATAGCTCCATGGCTCACCTTTCTTCAAGATGGATATCTGAAGCCTGCGATTATTCCGGTGTTTTTGCCCTTGCCGCGTTCGAATGCCACGCAGCAAGAGGAGCCGCTTAGCGCTTGGCCTTTTTCGGCAGCGCGATCAGGAGCGTCCCGGCCAGGCGGTCATGGAGGAACTGGCGGTCCCTGTCGAACAGCGCAGTCATCGCCCAGGGCACGATCCCGATCGCGAGCGCGATCCCAATCTGGCCGGGCTTGTGCAGGCCGAAGGCCCAGCACACGGCCAACGCGGGCGCGAACCAGCCCCAGGCGAGCACGTAGCGCAGCAGCGCCGTCCTGAACGGCAGCTTGTGGTGGCCGGGCTTGACCACCTTCATGCGCCAGGTCTTCATGGCCAGCGTATGGCCGCTGTCGATCCAGCACCACATGAAGTAGGCGCCGGCGACGCCGATCAGCCACAGGTTCATGCCGAACTTGGCCAGCGGGTGCTGGCTGTTCAGGGTCAGCAGCATGTACAGCCCGATCGCGAACGCGCCCACCGCGAACAGGCAGAAGGCCTCGTACACCATCGCCATCAGGCGGCGCCGCACGCTCGGCGTCTCGACCCTCGCCGTCTTAGTTGGTGGCGTTGCTGGCGCTGCTTGGGCTGCTGGCATTGGGGGCATTCTGGACGGAAGGGGCGGCGGTGGCAGAGGCGGCTGGGTTAGATGCCGGCGCTGCGGCGGGCGGCGCCGGGGTGGGACTGGCGGCCGTGGCAGGGGCCGCCGGCGTGGGCAACATGCACGAGAGGCCGCGGCGGACGGCGCCCGGCGGGCAGCTGGTCGGCGCGGCGATGACGGGCGAATGCGGCAATGCGGGCGCCCCCGGCGCTGCGCCGGCGCGGGCCAGGCGACGCTTTTCTTCCTCGGACAGCTGCTTGTAGCTCTCCCAGGTCGCGGCTTTCTGGCCGGGATCGAGCTTGCGGGTCTTGTTGAAGTTTTCGCGCGCCAGGTTGCGCTGTGCGGGCGTGAGGCGCATCCACTGGCGCATGCGCTCGTGCACGCGCTGCTGCTCGGCCGGGGTCATGGAGGCGAAGCGGGCCGACAGTTCGAGCCAGCGGCGCTTGCGCATGCCGTCCAGGCCATCCCATTCGGGCTGCAGTGGCTTGAGCGCGGCCTGCTGGGAGCGCGTCAGTTCGCGCCAGAGCGGCTTGTCGAGGGTCTTGGCGGGTGGCTTGGCGCCGGCAGCGGTCGTCGGAGGGCTGCCTGCGCCGCGGGCGGCAGGCGCGGTGGATTCGGACCGGTTGTAGACCGCCCAGGTCGCAGCCCCGGCAATCAAGACCGCTGCCGCAGTTGCAACAACGGCGATGCGGGGCTTCGGCGCGGTTTTCGTCATTGCTGGCGCTGTTGCGACTCCACGTAGGCGTTGAAGCCATGGTCGAGGTACGCGGTCAGCGGCAGCTCGTCGGCCAGCACGGCGGCGTCGATTTCGGCCATCGCGGCCAGGCGCTGCTGCTGCTCGTACTGGTACACGCCGCCCATGCCGATGACCAGCGCCAGCATCGGGACCGCAACGGCGATGCGCGCCAGTGCCGGGCCGGTGAAGAGGGCATTGAAGTCGAACAGCGGGCGCTTGCCGGCTTTGACGGGCGCCGCGTCAGGCTTCTTGCGTGACAAGGCGAGCGCGCGTGCCGCAGCCAGCCGCTCGGTTGTCGAAACCGGCAGCGCGTCGAGGTTCTCGTTCAGGGCATGGCGTATCTTGTACGCCAGGTTGATGTCGTCCGTGTTCATAGCTTGATTCCCTTGGCCTTGAGCGCCTCGGCGAGGGCGTGGGTTGCGCGGGAACAGTGCGTTTTTACGCTTCCCTCGGAGCAACCCATCGCTTCGGCCGTCTCGGCCACGTCCATATCCTGCCAGTAACGCATGAGGAAGGCTTCCCGTTGACGCGCTGGGAGCTTTTCCACTTCTTCTTCGATCAGGCGCAAGGTTTGGGCGCGCTCGAACTGATCGGCACTCGACTCGGCGGCAGCCGTTCCTTCCTCCGCTTCATAGGAAGAAAGTATATCAAATTCCTCATCGTCTCCCTCCTGCCGGCTGAAGCCCCCAAAGAGGCTGACCCAGGTATTCCGGACCTTTTCGCGGCGGAAGTAATCGAGGATGGTGGTCTGCAGGATGCGCTGGAACAGCATCGGCAGTTCGGCGGCCGGCTTGTCGCCGTATTTTTCGGCCAGCTTGATCATCGCATCCTGCACGATGTCCAGCGCCGATTCGTCCTTGCGGACCGCATACACCGCCTGCTTGAACGCACGCCGTTCGACATTCGCAAGGAAGTCGTTGAGTTCTTTGTCTGTGGCCATGCGTTGTTGGAAGGGCGCTTGATGCGAATGCCGTAAGGAAAACTATCGAATCCTAGCAAAAAACCATGTTTCACGCATCGAAATCGCGCATTGCTTACTTAGTGGGCACCTTCTAGGCTGTCAAAAAACGCAGGAGCTTAGTCGAAATGATTCGTTGTTGAGGCAGTTGTGCGTGGCTATTCTGGAATCAGGTTCACTCAAGCTTAGCCATCATGCCGCTCGATTCGCCCCGCCAGGATTTCGACATCCGCCCCCTCGTCAACCAGCCGCTCGGCGCCGAAGTGCTCGGGCTCGACCTCGGCCGCCCGCTCGGCGAGGAGGATTTCCGCCGCCTGCACCGCGCCCACCTGGACCACCACGTGCTGGTGTTCCGCGACCAGTCCATCACCCCGGCCGAGCAGGTGGCCTTCAGCCGCCGCTTCGGCCCGCTGCAGATCCACGTGCTGCGCCAGTTCCAGCTGCCCGAGCAGGAAGAAGTGCTGGTGATTTCGAACATCCGCGAAAACGGCCAGCCGATCGGCCTGGGCGACGCCGGCCATTTCTGGCACTCGGACCTGTCGTACAAGGCGGTGCCGAGCCTGGGTTCGATGCTGCACGCGCAGGAGCTGCCGACGGAGGGCGGCGACACCCTGTTCGCCAACCAGCACGCAGCCTACGACGCGCTGCCGGAGCGGCTCAAGCGCGAGATCGAGGATCTGCAGGCCGAGCATAGCTACCTGGCGAAATACGAAGAATTGCGCCAGCGCAACCCGTGGCGGCCGAAGCTGACCCAGGAGCAGATCGACGAGGTGGTGCCGGCCGTGCACAAGGTGGTGCGCACCCATCCGGAGACCGGCCGCCGCGCCCTGTTCGTGAGCGAGCACTTCACTACCTGCATCGTCGGCCTGCCGGAAGAGCGCAGCCGCGCGCTGCTCGATGAGCTGTTCGCCCACAGCACCCGCCCGGAATTCGTCTACCGCCACCAGTGGCAGCCGAAAGACATGGTGTTCTGGGACAACCGCTCGCTGATGCACCTGGCGACCGCGTTCCCGCAAGAGCAGCGCCGCAAGCTCTACCGCACGACCATCGAGGGCGACGTCCCTTTCTGAACCGGAAAATAACATGACGCTAAAAATGAAATTCGTGGCCGCTGCGGCCGCGCTGGCCCTCGGCGTGTCCTCGACCGCCCAGGCTGAAGGCAAGATCCGCATCGCCGAGCAGTTCGGCATCGTCTACCTGCTGCTGAACGTGGCGCAGGACCAGAAGCTGATCGAGAAGCACGGCAAGAAGCAGGGCGTCGACATCGACGTCGACTGGGTCAAGCTGTCGGGCGGCTCGGCCGTCAATGACGCGCTGCTGTCGGGCTCGATCGACGTGGCCGGCGCCGGCCTGGGGCCGCTGTTCACCATCTGGGACCGCACCGCCGGCCGCCAGAACGTGCGCGCGGTGGCCTCCCTGGGCAACTTCCCGTATTACCTGGTCAGCACCAACCCGGCGGTGAAAAGCATCGCCGACTTCAGCCAGAAGGACCGTATCGCGCTGCCGGCCGTGACGGTGTCGGTGCAGGCGCGCATCCTGCAGATGGCCGCCGCCAAGCAGTGGGGCAAGGCCGAGTTCAAGAAGCTCGACCCGATCACCCAGACCGTACCGCACCCGGACGCGGCGGCCGCGCTGATCGCCGGCAAGACCGAGCTGAACGCCCACTTCGGCAATCCACCCTTCCAGGAGCAGGAACTGGCCGGCAATCCGGCAGCGCACATCGTGCTCAACTCCTATGAGGTGCTGGGCGGCCCGAGCTCGGCCACCGTGCTGTACGCCACCGAAAAGTACGTCAAGGAGAACCCGAAGACCTACCGCGCCTTCATCGACGCCCTGGTGGAAGCGGCGCAGCTGGCCTCCAGCAACCCGGAAGCGGCGGCGGACGCCTACCTGCGCGTCAACAAGGGCAATATCGACCGCAATCTCCTGATCAAGGTGATCAAGAACCCGCAGGTGCAGTTCAAGGTGGCGCCGCAGAATACCCTCGGGCTAGCGCAGTTCCTGCACGAAGTCGGTGCGATCAAGACCAAGCCGGCCAGCTGGCGCGACTACTTCTTCGCCCATCCGGCACTGGATAAGGGAAGCTGATCATGAGCCCGCTGAACCTGGTGCCGCCGTCCGAGCCATTGCTGCGGGCCGAGCACGTCACGCTCGAGTACCGGGGCGAGCGCGGCATCGTGCGCGCCACCGAGGACGTCAGCTTCGACGTGCACCGCGGCGACCGCTTCGTGCTGCTGGGGCCGTCCGGCTGCGGCAAGTCGACCCTGCTGAAAGCGGTGGGCGGTTTCATCGCGCCGCAGGCGGGCAGCTTGAGGCTGGACGGCAAGGCGATCACCCGGCCGGGTCCGGACCGGATCGTCGTGTTCCAGGAGTTCGACCAGCTGCCGCCCTGGAAGACCGTGCGCGAAAACGTCATGTTCCCGATGCTCGCCAGCGACGTGAAGCGCAAGGAGGCGGACCAGCGCGCGCGTCACTGGCTCGGCAAGGTCGGGCTGGCGCGCTTTACGGATGCCTATCCGCACACGCTGTCGGGCGGGATGAAGGCGCGCGTGGCAATTGCGCGGGCGCTGGCGATGCAGCCGTCCATCCTGCTGATGGACGAGCCTTTCGCGGCGCTCGATGCGCTGACCCGCCGCACCATGCAGGAAGAGCTGCAGGCGCTGTGGGACGAGATTGGTTTCACCATGCTGTTCGTGACGCACTCGATCGAGGAAGCGCTGGTGGTGGGCAACCGCATCCTGCTGCTGTCGCCGCACCCGGGGCGGGTGAGGGCGGAGCTTAACAGTCATCAATTCAGTCTCGCCAGCGCGGGCAGCGCGGAATTCCAGGCGGCGACGCAGCGGATCCATGGATTGTTGTTTGGTGACGGTGGCGACCGCGTGGGCGGGGAATCCGCCCACCCTACGGGAGTGGCACATGGTTAATCCGCCAATCCGGCCTGAGTACGTCCTCGATGTTCCGCTATCGGCGCCTCGATCGGTACCGTCGATTCCTCAAGCACCCACGTTCACCCTGCCGGACCTCGCCTGGCTGCGCAAGCTCCTGATCCTGCTCGCCATCGCGGTCATCTGGGAAGCGCTGGCGCGCTGGTTCGACAACGATTTGCTGCTGCCCGGCGCCATCCAGACCGGCAAGGCCTTTGCCGCAGGTGTCGCTTCGGGCGAGCTGTGGGGCTATGTGAGCGTCTCGCTGAAGGTGCTGACCCAGGGCTTCGTACTCGGCGTCGGCGGCGCCTTCCTGCTGACCTGGCTGGCGGTCTCGGGCAAGGTCGGCCGCGAGCTGATCGATACCCTGGCCTCGATGTTCAACCCGCTGCCGGCAATCGCGCTGCTGCCGCTGGCGCTGCTGTGGTTCGGCCTGGGCAAGGGCAGCCTGCTGATGGTGCTCGTCCACTCCGTGCTGTGGCCGCTGACCCTGAACGCCACCGCGGGCTTCCGCTCGGTGCCCGACACCCTGCGTATGGCCGGCCGCAACTACGGACTGGGCGGTTTGTGCATGGTGCTGCAGATCCTGATCCCGGCCGCCTTGCCCTCGATCCTGTCCGGCCTGAAGATCGGCTGGGCTTTTGCATGGCGCACCCTGATCGCTGCTGAGTTGGTTTTTGGTAGCACCTCGGGGCAGGGTGGACTGGGCTGGTACATCTTCCAGAGCCGCAACGAACTCTTCACCGACAAGGTCTTCGCCGGCCTGGCCGCCGTCATCCTCATTGGGCTGGCTGTCGAACACATCGTGTTCCAGACCCTGGAGCGCTTCACCATCCGCCGCTGGGGCATGCAGCGCTAGCCCCACCGTGTTGCCGCACCATTTTGGTTCAATAAAAATAATCTTCTTTATGCCCTTGACCAAAATGGTGCAACGCAGTAATGTGTTCCAACGCTTTGCATCCCCAAAGCTCTCCGGTCACCCGGTTACGGCCCACAAGCCATCTCCGGACTGACGCGCTTTCATTTGTAGGCAGTTTGCTCCGACCCGCGCCAAAAGCGCGAGAGATGCACAAGAACGCCACAAACACTCAAGCCGAACGAGTTGCGCCCAGCGCCCGTGCGTAAGGTCCCTACGGTGACCCGAAGCACAGTCGCGACCGCAGAGAGAAGGGACGCATGAGGGTTGTTGCGCACTTGGCACCTCGTTAGGAACGGGCATCCGATCAAATTCCCATTGGGTCTTGAAAGGAATGAACATGAATAACGAAACATCAGCCCCGATCACGGGTGCTGAAATTGTGGTGCGTTGTCTCGCGGAAGAGGGCGTCAAGCACGTCTTCGGTTATCCCGGCGGGGCAGTCCTCTATATCTACGACGCCATCTTCAAACAGGACAAGTTCCAGCACGTCCTGGTCCGTCACGAACAGGCCGCGGTCCACGCCGCAGACGCCTATTCGCGCAGCTCCAACACCGTCGGCGTCGCCCTCGTGACCTCCGGTCCGGGCGTGACCAATGCCGTCACCGGCCTCTCGACGGCCTACATGGATTCGATCCCGATGGTCGTGATTTCCGGCCAGGTGCCGAGTCATGCGATCGGCCAGGATGCCTTCCAGGAATGCGATACCGTCGGTATCACCCGCCCGGTGGTCAAGCACAACTTCCTGGTCAAGGACGTCAAGGAACTGGCATCGACCATCAAGAAAGCCTTCTTTATCGCCCGTACCGGCCGCCCCGGCCCCGTGCTGGTCGATATCCCGAAGGACATCAGCATGCACAAGTGCGTGTACGACTACCCTCGCGAGATCGAGATGCGTTCGTACAAGCCGGTCGACAAGGGCCATGCCGGCCAGATCCGCAAGGCCGTGCAGCTGCTGCAGCAGGCCGAGCGCCCGATGATCTATGCGGGCGGCGGCGTCATCCTGGCGAACGCCTCGAATGAGCTGAACCGCATGGTCGAGAAGACCGGCTTCCCGGTCACGAACACGCTGATGGGCCTGGGCGCCTCGCGCTCGTCCAGCCCGCATTTCGTCGGCATGCCGGGCATGCACGGCACCTACGAAGCGAACATGGCGATGCAACACTGCGACGTCCTGATCGCCATCGGCGCCCGTTTTGATGACCGCGTGATCGGCAACCCGAAACACTTCGCCTCCAACCCGCGCAAGATCATCCACATCGACATCGACCCATCGTCGATCTCGAAGCGCGTGAAGGTCGACATTCCGATCGTCGGCAACGTCAAGGACGTGCTGGTCGAGCTGCTGTCGCAGCTGGACGCCAGCCCGGCGCAGCCGAACGCCAACGCGCTGCAAGCCTGGTGGAAGCAGATCGCCGAGTGGCGCGGCAAGGAATGCCTGGCCTATGCGCCATCCAATGAACTGATCAAGCCGCAGTCGGTGATCGAGCAGCTGCACCGCGTGACGGACGGCGACGCCTTCATCACCTCGGACGTCGGCCAGCACCAGATGTGGGCCGCGCAGTACTACGGCTTCGACAAGCCGCGCCGCTGGATCAACTCGGGCGGCCTGGGCACCATGGGCGTCGGCCTGCCGTACGCGATGGGCGTGCAGATGGCGAACCCGGATGCGACCGTCGCCTGCGTCACCGGCGAGGGCTCGATCCAGATGTGCATCCAGGAGCTCGCGACCTGCAAGCAGTATCACCTGACCCCGAAGATCATCCTGCTGAACAACCGCTTCCTCGGCATGGTCCGCCAGTGGCAGCAGATCGACTACGGCTCGCGCTATTCCGAGTCCTATATGGATTCGCTGCCGGACTTCGAGAAGCTGGCGGAGGCCTATGGCCACGTCGGCATGCGCATCGAGAAGCCGGGCGACGTCGAGGGTTCGCTGCGCGAGGCCTTCGCCATGAAGGACCGCCTGGTGTTCATGAACTTCATCACCGACCAGAGCGAGAACGTCTGGCCGATGGTCAAGGCCGGCAAGGGCCTGAATGAAATGCTGCTCGGCTCGGAGGACCTGTAATGCGACACATCATTTCCGTCCTCCTCGAGAACGAAGCCGGCGCCCTGTCGCGCGTGGTGGGCCTGTTCTCGGCGCGCGGCTACAACATCGAAACCCTGACCGTGGCCCCGACCGAAGACGCGACCCTGTCGCGCATGACCATCGTGACCAGCGGCTCGGACGACATCATCGAGCAGATCACCAAGCACCTGAACCGCCTGATCGAGGTGGTGAAGGTGGTCGATCTCACCGAAGGGCAGCACATCGAGCGCGAGCTCATGCTCATCAAGGTGCGGGCGGTCGGCAAGGAGCGCGAAGAAATGAAGCGCACCGCCGACATCTTCCGCGGCCGGATCATCGACGTGACCGAAAAGACCTACACGATCGAGCTGACCGGCGCCAAGAGCAAGCTGGATGCCTTCATCGACGCCATCGACCGCGCCTCCATCCTCGAGACCGTCCGTACCGGCGGCTCCGGCATCGGCCGCGGCGAACGCATCCTCAAAGTCTGATACGCGAAGCAAATCGCACCCAATACATTAAAAATTAAGGAATGATCATGAAAGTTTTCTACGACAAAGACTGCGACCTCTCCCTCATCAAAGGCAAGAACGTCGCCATCATCGGCTACGGCTCGCAGGGTCACGCCCACGCGCAGAACCTCTCCGAATCCGGTGTCAACGTCACCGTCGGCCTGCGCCGCGGCGGCGCGTCCTGGAACAAGGTCGAAGCGGCCGGCCTGAAGGTGGCGGAAGTCGATGAAGCCGTGAAAAACGCCGACGTCATCATGATCCTGCTGCCGGACGAGAACATCGCCGAGGTCTACAAGAACAACGTCGAACCGAACGCGAAGCAGGGCGCCGCGCTGGCCTTCGCCCACGGCTTCAACGTGCATTATGGCCAGGTGGTGCCGCGCGCCGACCTCGACGTCATCATGATCGCCCCGAAAGCGCCGGGCCACACCGTGCGCGGCACCTATCGCCAGGGCGGCGGCGTGCCGCACCTGGTCGCGGTCTACCAGGACAAATCCGGCTCGGCGCGCGACATCGCGCTGTCCTACGCCATGGCCAACGGCGGCGGCCGCGCCGGCATCATCGAGACCAACTTCCGCGAAGAGACCGAGACCGACCTGTTCGGCGAGCAGGCCGTACTGTGCGGCGGCGCCGTCGAGCTGATCAAGGCAGGCTTCGAAACCCTGACCGAGGCGGGTTACGCACCGGAAATGGCCTACTTCGAGTGCCTGCACGAACTGAAGCTGATCGTCGACCTGATCTACGAAGGCGGCATCGCCAACATGAACTACTCGATCTCGAACAACGCGGAATACGGCGAGTACGTCACCGGCCCGAAAGTCGTCACCTCGGCCACCAAGGATGCGATGCGCCAGTGCCTGAAGGACATCCAGACCGGCGAGTACGCGAAGAGCTTCATCCTCGAGAACAAGGCCGGCGCCCCGACCCTGATCTCGCGCCGCCGCCTGACCGCCGAGCACCCGATCGAGGAAGTCGGTGCCAAGCTGCGCGCGATGATGCCGTGGATCGCGAAGAACAAGCTGGTCGACCAGTCGAAAAACTAAGCTCTACCCGCGGGGCACGGCGAGATCCGTGCCCCGCGACAATTCGAGACAGGTGTTTCTCCCAAGGCTCAGTTGCAACGATCCATTACAAAATCACGATACAAGTTGCTGGGCCGGTATCGTATAAGTGACGCGGACATCCGTCGTAACTTACTGGAGAACAATAAATGAAGATCTCGAAACCGCTCATCGCCGCCGCATTGGTGCTCGCATTCCAGGCCCATGCGCAGACCGTCCCCGCCGCGCCCGAGGGCCCGGGCAGGGTATCGACCGCCGGGACGCTGGTCGTGGTGCCGGCCTTCGGCGAAGTGAAGCATGCCAACGACCAGGCCACCGTTACCTTCGCCGTCGAAGAGCACGACAAGGACAAGAATGCCGCTGCGGCGCGCGTGAACCGCAAGATGAAGGAGGGAACCGAGATCGTGCGCCGCGCCGATCCGAAGGCCGAGCTCAAGACCATGGGTTACTACACCTACCCGGTTTACCCCGAAGTACCGCCGATGCCGCAGCCGGCATCCGTGGCGCCGGTGAAGCCGGTGCCGATCGCCTGGCGCGTCGGCCAGTACCTGGAAGTGAAGACGAGCAACCTGGCTGATCTGCCGAAGACCGCCGCCGCCGCCCAGAAAGTTCTGCAGATCAATAATGTGAGCTTCGGCCTGAGCCCGGAACTGGAAAAGCGCCTGGACGACCAGCGTATCGCCGCCACCTACCGCAACCTGAACGAGCGCATGGCCTCGATCGCCAACGCGATGGGGCGCTCGCTGCGCACAGCCGTGATCGAGACGGTCGATTTCGAGGGATCGGGCAATTACGCGGGCGATGGGCAGGCTGCGCCGGCGCCGATGATGATGCGGGCCAGCGCCATGAAGGAAGCGGCGGACCAGATGCCGGAACCGAGCTTCGAACCGGGAGAAACGACCCTGCAGATGCGTCTGGTAGGAAAGGTGCGATTCAAGTAAGCATAGCGATTCGCTAACATGCGCTTCCCGCCTCTATAATGCTGGGAACTGCATTACTTGAATACGGATCCTTATGCCAACTTTTCCACGACGACGCACCCCGGGGGCAGCGCCCAAAGCGCCACGATTTTCCCGTTTGAAAAAACGCTTCGGGCGTCGCGCGGAAGACCGAGTCCAGGGCGAACGCGGCCGCGGTATCTACCTGCTGCCGAACGCATTCACGACCGGCGCGCTGTTCTGCGGCTTCTACGCCATTGTGATGGCGATGAACCAGCGCTTCGAGCACGCGTGCTGGGCGGTGTTCATCGCGATGATCCTGGACGGGCTGGACGGGCGCATTGCGCGCCTGACCAACACCCAGTCGGAGTTCGGCGCGCAGTACGACTCGCTGTCGGACATGGTGTCCTTCGGGGCCGCGCCGGCGCTGGTGATTTATGAATGGTCGCTGCGCGGTCTGGGCAAGCTGGGCTGGATCGCCGCCTTCGTGTACTGCGCGGGCGCGGCGCTGAGGCTGGCGCGCTTCAACACCAACATCGAGGTGGTGGACAAGCGCTTTTTCCAGGGCTTGCCGAGTCCCGCGGCGGCGGCCCTGGTGGTCGGCTTCATCATGATGATGACCGACCCGGACATCAACGTCAGCTCGCGCCAGGTGGACTGGGTAAGCTGGGGCATCGCGGTGTTCGCGGGCCTGACGATGGTGTCGAACGTACCGTTTTACAGCTTCAAGGACGTGAACTTCCGCAAGTCGGTGCCGTTCATCGTGGTGTTCCTGATTGCCCTCGGCTTCGCGCTGGTGGCGATCGACCCACCGAAAGTCCTGTGGCCGATTTTTGTGATTTACGGCTTGTCGGGATATGCCGTGTTTGCCTGGCGCGCAGCCAAGGGCAAGCCGGTGAGTATCATCCCGCTCGACGACGACGAGCCGGACGACGGCGTGCGCCGCTAGCGCGGACCTTCGGGTCGGGCAGGGCGCCCGCTAACTTTGTTTAGCATACGGAGCCCGCAATGCCTGACCAGAACCGCCTGATTATTTTCGACACCACCCTGCGCGACGGCGAACAGTCGCCGGGCGCCTCCATGACCAAGGACGAGAAGGTGCGCATCGCGCGCCAGCTCGAGCGCCTGCGGGTGGACGTCATCGAAGCCGGTTTTGCCGCCGCCTCGCCGGGCGACTTCGAAGCCATCCGCGCCATTGCTGCAAGTGTGCGCGAGTCCACCATCTGCTCCCTGTCGCGCGCCAACGACCGCGACATCGCCCGCGCCGCCGAGGCGCTCGCCCCGGCCGCGCGCAAGCGCATCCACACCTTCATCGCGACCTCGCCCCTGCACATGCAGATGAAGCTGCGCATGGAGCCCGAGCAGGTGCTGGAACAGGCGAAGCTGGCGATCCGCTTCGCGCGCAACCATACCGACGACATCGAGTTCTCGCCCGAGGACGGCAGCCGCTCGGATGAGGAGTTCCTGTGCCGCGTGCTGGAAGCGGTCATCGCGGAAGGCGCGACCACCATCAACTTCCCGGATACCGTCGGCTACGCCGTGCCCGAGCAGTTCGGCGAACGCATCCGTCGCCTGCGCGAGCGCGTGCCGAACTCGGACAAGGCCATCTGGTCGGTGCACTGCCACAACGACCTGGGTCTCGCAGTGGCCAACTCGCTGGCCGGCGTGGCCATCGGCGGCGCGCGCCAGATCGAGTGCACCATCAACGGCCTCGGCGAACGGGCGGGCAACACCTCGCTGGAAGAAGTCGTGATGGCGCTGCGCACACGCCACGACTACTTCAACCTGGCGGTCGGGATCGACACCACGCAGATCGTGCCGGCCTCGAAAATGGTCTCGCAGATCACCGGCTTCGCGGTGCAGCCGAACAAGGCGGTGGTGGGGGCGAACGCCTTTGCGCACGCCTCGGGCATCCACCAGGACGGCATCCTGAAGGCGCGCGAGACCTACGAGATCATGCGCGCGGAAGACGTGGGCTGGACCGCGAACAAGATCGTGCTGGGCAAGCTGTCGGGCCGCAACGCCTTCAAGTCGCGCCTGCAGGAGTTGGGCATCGAGCTGGAATCGGAAGCCGAAGTGAATGCGGCCTTTGCCCGCTTCAAGGAGCTGGCCGACCGCAAGGCCGAGATCTTCGACGAGGACATCATGGCGCTGGTGTCCGCCGAGGACCATGCGCAGGAAGGCGAGACTTATCGCCTGGTGTCGCTGGCGCAGCGCTCCGAGACCGGCGAGCTGCCGCATGCGAAGGTCGTGTTCGCGGTGGAGGGCAGGGAAGTGACGGCCGAATCCTCGGGCGACGGGCCGGTGGACGCGGTGGTCAGTGCGATCGAGAGCGTGGTGAAGAGCGGTGCGGAGCAGGTGCTGTTTTCGATTAATGCGATCAGCAACGGGCCGCAATCGCAGGGCGAGGTCACGATTCGTTTGTCGCACTCGGGGCGCATCGTGAATGGCGTCGGAGCCGACCCGGACATCATCGTGGCCTCGGCCAAGGCTTACCTGTCGGGGCTGAACAAGCTGCACTCGAAGGTGGAGCGGGTCAATCCCCAGGGCGTGTAAGCACCTGGCCGGCGCGGCGCCGGATCAGCCCTTGGCGCACATGAGGTTGAGGTAGGTAACCGCGTAATGGACCCGCTCGCGCATGCCGTTCGTCGCCGGCAGCAGCAGGTGGAGGTTCCACGCGGCGACACTGTACTTCGCGGGATCAAACCTGGTCGCATTTGCAGTCAGGATGTCAGGACTCCAGCCGCTGACGTAGGCCAGCCCCTGGCCCTGGAAGGATCCGGTGTAGCGGCCGTGCATGAAGACGCCGTCCTTGTCCGCCTCGGTGCCCTTGATATTGCCCCACTCGATCGGCTGCTGCCAGCGGTAGATCGTCTGGAATTTCACGCCCTCGGCTGCCCAGAAGTCGTGATTGGTGTGGAAGGCGGTGCGCGAGGGCGAACTGGCCAGGCTCAGGCAGCGGCCGGTCGTCTTCAGGGTGACTTTGTCGTTCTCGTTCTGCCACTCGTTCCAGTTCGATCCCAGGGCCGGCGTCTGCGGCCACAGGCTGCGGAAAGGCGTGCCCTGCGCAGTGACGGCTTCAAGGAAGGCTTGCGCATTCTCGATGGTCTCGTGCTCGCCGCCCCACTCGAACGGGTGGCGCTGCCGGGTGATGTCGATGCGCGGCCCGGGGCGCTGCCTGGCCAGCTGGGCCTGCAGCAGCGTGCGGCCATCCGCGTTCAGTTTCGGGATCAGGTTCGCGGCGTGCGCCTGGACCGCCGCCCACAGGTCGGCGCCAGGGCTCGCCACGAGCGAGGGCGCGGCCTGGCCGGGAGCGGCGCAGTACAGCTCATTTCCCTGGGTGTAGCAGTTGATGCGTCCGCCTTCCTGGCCCGGCTTGAACGTCGCCTTGGGCTCGATCTGGTACAAGGCCATGCGGGTTTCGTCGGCACGCGCGAGCATCAGCAGGCGCTGCTTCGGGATCTCCCAGGCGAACTGCAGGCTGACGGCGCCGGTCCTGGTCGACTGGGTATCGGCGGCCGCGGCGAACTGGCGCCAGGCTTCTCCCTCGAGGCCGGGGATGGTCGTGGCGCACGACGCCAGCAGGACGCCAAAGGCGCAGGTTTGGAGGAGCGAGAAAAGTCGCTGAACAGGCTTCATGAGGTGCTTTCGATTATTGGGCGCTGGCGCGGGCACAGGTCTTGGTTTCCTGGCGTGCAGGGCAATGCATCATTGCCGAGCAGGCGGCGAACTTCAGGCCGAAGAAGTCGGCTGGTTTGTCGCACTGCATGGGGTCGAGCTTGCCCGGGCGGCCATTGCACATTTTTGCTGCGTCGATCGCAGCGTAGTTTTTCCTGCCCTCGGCTTCCAGCACGATGGTGGGCGTCAGGTCCAGTTTTTGCGAATAGGCGGGATAGTCAAGCGTGCACTTCTCGGGCTGCTTGGGCATCTTCTTGCGGGCTTCCTCGCGCGCATCCACCAGGCGCTTGGCTTCCGCGGCCGAGAGCTTCAGGCGCTGGGCATCGTCCGCAACCATTTTTTCGCGACGTTTTTTCTCGGCAAGCTCGGCGGCTTCCTTCTGCCGGCGTTCCTCCTCGGCCTTCTGGCGCGCCAGCGCGCGGTCGCGTTCGGCCTGGGCGGCCTTGGCCTGGCGTTCGCGCTGCATCCGTGCTTCTTCCGCCGCCAGTTGCTTTTTCAGCTTGTCAGCCGCTGCCTGTTCTTCAGGCGAAGACGCTTTGCAATGGCCGAGGGCGACGCATTTTTCCCGCGTGACGCAATACAAGTCCTCGATGTCATCGATGTTCATGCCGACAGTATTGACTCCCAGGGAGCTGCGGATATCCGTTGTCCGCTTTTCGGCCTTGGCCTTGCTGCCTGTGCAGGGGAACCAGATGCTGAGCTGCCATGCGTGGGCCAGGGAGGGCAGAAGCAGGCCCATGGCGACGGAGAAAATCACGGCGAGGAGGCTGGGGCTGGCGCTGTTGCGGGCCGCGCTGAGGAAAAGCCGGTTACCCGGGCTTGGGTGGTCGCTTGGGTTCATGCGGATTGCCTTGCTGTTTTGTTGAATCGGGCGCTGGGAGTACAGGACAGCGTCGCGCGTGGAGTCATTTCCGGCGCGTCGAAGGGTAGCGATGCATATATTGTCGTGCTAAACGGCAATATTTTATGATAAGACGATGTTGTCGGGAAACCAAAAGTCGTCACGGGTGTGTTGCATTAACAACATATCCGAGCCTTGCCGAGCGGACTGCTGACGCGCGCGGTGTCCCGGATCGGCCCGATATACTCGGCCCATGACCCGAGCCGCCATCACCCTATCCATTGCAGCCATCCTGCTGCTAGCGGGCGCACTTTCCGCCTGTTCCCCGCTCTCCATCGTCAATGCGGTCTCGCCCGATGGCGCAGCGAAGCGCACGTCTTCCCTTTCCTACGCCCTTGGCGAGCGCCACATGCTGGACATCTATCAGCCGGCGACCGGCGTGGACAAGGCGCCGGTGATCGTCTTCTTCTTTGGTGGTAACTGGGTCAGCGGCAGCCGCGGCGACTACGCCTTCGTCGGTCAGGCGCTCGCCGCGCGCGGCTTCGTGGTGGTGATTCCGGATTACCGCCTGTATCCGCAAGTACGCTATCCGGATTTCCTCGACGATGCAGCGCAGGCAGTAGCCTGGACCCGGCGCGAAATCGCCGGCTATGGCGGCGACCCGTCCCGCATGTTCGTGATGGGACACAGCGCCGGCGCCTACAACGCGGCCATGCTGGCGCTCGACGATCGCTGGCTCGGGAAGCAGGGCAGCAAGCCGCAGGCGCTGCGCGGCTGGATCGGCCTGGCGGGGCCCTACAACTTCTTGCCGATCCAGAATCCGACGACGCGTCCTGTCTTCAACTTCCCGGACACGCCGCCCGATTCGCAGCCGCTCGCCCACGTCGGCGCCAGGGCGCCGCCGGCCCTGTTGATCGCGGCGAAATCGGATTCGGTCGTCAATCCAATGCGCAACACCGGCACCATGGCGCAGCGGCTGCGTGCGGCGCACGTGCCGGTGCGCGAGGTCTACTACGATGGCGTCAGCCACGCCACCCTGGTGGCCTCGCTCTCGACCTCCCTGCGCAGCCTGGCGCCGACCCTCGACACGGTGGAGGAATTCGTGCGCAGCGACGGCGGTCGCGACAAATAGAACCTACCAGCCCATCTTTTCCTTCGGCTCGTACATGGGATCTGGCCCATTGAGCATCTGCCGCACGACACCCTGCCTGTCGAAATGCACATGCATCAGCGAGTTCCACACGCCCGCTTCCTTGTAGCGGTAGGACCACACTTCCCAGTCGCGCATCGCCACGAAGGATTTCTCGGCCGGCTTTCCCACTATGCGCAGTACATCTTCCTTGTTTGCGCTGTCGACCTTGATGGTCGCAAACTTCTCGCCGGTCAGTACCTGCTCGTAGGACACCAGCCGCCCATCGGCCCCTATGCGCGCCATATAGGTCTGCTGCCCCATGGGCCCGGTCGCGTACTCGAACAGCTGCTCGTCCGCGATTCGGTAGATCGAAGTCGGCATGCCCATCTTCTGCTGGACCACCGCCACCGGATCGCCCAGGCTGGGCGCCTGCCGGATCAGCCCGGCGCAGCCACCCAGGGCCAGCGCCGCTGCGAGTGTTGTAATTTTGATCAATGTGTTCATCATTCACCCCGCCAAATGCCGCGAAAACCCCATGATCCACCTTTGGGACGACGCAAACAGTGGCCGCACGCCCCGTTTTCCCCTATACTGGCGGGTCTGTCCGTTTTGGGCAGGTAATTCAACAATCACGGTGCGCTGGGTTGCGACTCTTGCACCGCATGTGAAAGGTAACATCATGACCGTAGAAAACATCAACAAAGCCGCGATTATCGCGGACAACGCACGTGGCCAGAACGATACCGGTTCGCCGGAAGTCCAAGTTGCACTGCTGACCGCACGCATCAACGAGCTGAACGGCCACTTCAAGGCACACCAGAAAGATCACCACTCGCGTCGTGGCCTGATCATGATGGTTAACCGTCGTAAGAGCCTGCTGGCTTACCTGAAGCGCAAAGACGCAAACCGCTACCGCGACCTGATCGCCAAGCTCGGCCTGCGTAAGTAATCGTTGGTCAAGACGATTTAGTCACGAAATGCCTGCGCCAGATACCTGTCGCGGGCATTTTTTGTTTGTGATTTGTTAGTTGTTTTGCAGTAATGACGGAAATGCTCCGTCCGTGGTGAGGTGAACGACAGCCCCTGAAAATCTGTCGGCAAAATGAAAGGGATTACCCATGTTTAACAAAGTTACGAAAACCTTCCAGTACGGTCAACACACGGTCACCCTGGAGACGGGTGAAATCGCGCGCCAGGCAAGCGGCGCCGTCGTCGTGTCGGTCGAAGACACCGTCATCCTGGCCACCGTGGTCGCCAAGAAGGACGCGAAGCCGGGCCAGGATTTCTTCCCGCTGACCGTCGACTACATGGAGAAAACGTACGCTGCCGGTAAGATCCCGGGCGGCTTCTTCAAGCGCGAAGGCCGTCCTTCGGAAAAAGAGACCCTGACCTCGCGCCTGATCGACCGTCCGATCCGCCCGCTGTTCCCGGAAGGCTACCTGAACGAAGTCCAGGTCATCATCCACGTCCTGTCGGTCAACCCTGAGATCGACCCGGACATCCCGTCGATGATCGGCGCCTCGGCTGCGCTGTGCATCGCCGGCATCCCGTTCAACGGCCCGATCGGCGCAGCGCGCGTCGGCTACGCGAACGGCCAGTACATCCTGAACCCGACCACCACCCAGCTCAAGACCTCGCAGATGGACCTGGTCGTGGCAGGCACCGAAACCGCCGTGCTGATGGTGGAATCGGAAGCGCAGCAACTGTCGGAAGAAGTCATGCTGGGCGCGGTCGTCTTCGGCCATGACCAGATGATGGCCGTCATCGACGCGATCCACGACCTGGTGGCCGAAGGCGGCAAGCCGGAAGTCGAGTGGAGCCCGGCGCCGAAGAACGAAGAACTGATCGCCCGCGTGAGCGACCTGGCTTCGGAAAAAGTCCGTGACGCTTACCAGACCCGCGAAAAATCGGCGCGCCAGCAGAAGCTGAAGTCGATCTCGGCTGAAGTGATGGCCGGCCTGGCAACCCAGGGCGTCGCTGCCGATGCTGCCGAAGTCGGCAACATCCTGTTCGACATGGAAGCCAAGGTCGTGCGTTCGCAGATCCTGAACGGCGAGCCGCGTATCGACGGCCGCGACACCCGCACCGTGCGTCCGATCGCGATCCGCACCAGCGTGCTGCCGCGTACCCACGGTTCGGCCCTGTTCACCCGCGGCGAGACCCAGGCACTCGTGGTCGCCACCCTCGGCACCGCGCGCGACAGCCAGAAGATCGACGCGCTGATGGGCGAGTACACCGACGACTTCATGATGCACTACAACATGCCTCCGTTCGCCACCGGCGAAACCGGTCGCGTGGGCACCCCGAAGCGCCGCGAAGTCGGCCACGGCCGCCTGGCCAAGCGCGCGCTGGTCGCTGCGCTGCCATCGGCTGACGAGTTCAGCTACTCGGTGCGCCTGGTCTCGGAAATCACCGAGTCGAACGGTTCCTCGTCGATGGCCTCCGTCTGCGGCGGCTGCCTGGCACTGATGGACGCCGGCGTGCCGATGAAGGCGCACGTCGCCGGCATCGCCATGGGCCTGATCAAGGAAGGCGGCAAGTTCGCAGTCCTGACCGACATCCTGGGTGACGAAGACCACCTGGGCGACATGGACTTCAAGGTCGCCGGTACCCCGGCAGGCATCACCGCGCTGCAGATGGACATCAAGATCCAGGGCATCACCAAGGAAATCATGCAGGTGGCGCTGGCGCAAGCCAAGGAAGCCCGCCAGCACATCCTGGGCGAGATGCAGCGCGCCGTGCCGAGCGTGAAGACCGAACTGTCGGACTTCGCACCGCGCCTGATCACCATCCGCATCAACCCGGAAAAGATCCGTGACGTGATCGGCAAGGGCGGCGCCGTCATCCGCGCGCTGACCGAAGAAACCGGCACCCAGATCGACATCACCGACGAAGGCGTCGTGACCATCGCGTCGGTCGATGCCGCCGCCGGCCAGGAAGCCAAGCGCCGCATCGAAGAGCTGACCGCATCGGTCGAAGTGGGCAAGACCTACGACGGCACCGTGCTCAAGCTGCTGGACTTCGGCGCGATCGTCCAGGTCATGCCGGGCAAGGACGGCCTGCTGCACATCTCGCAGATCGCCAACGAGCGCGTCAACGCCGTGGCCGACTACCTGAAGGAAGGCCAGCAAGTGCGCGTGAAGGTCCTCGAGACCGACGAGCGCGGCCGCCTGAAGCTGTCGATGAAGGCTGCCGATCCGGTCGAAGGCGCGGCGCAGTAATCCTGCGTCAAGCCTGAGCGGTTCGCCGCTCGACACGAGAACCGCCAGTGCGTGAGCCTGGCGGTTTTTTTATCGGCAAGGCATTCTGGTTTGAGACGGCACAACAAGTCCGGGAGGCATCATCCGAGAATCGTAAGCTGATGTCCTTTCTTTCGGGGCAAAGCATGCGTTCCCTGCTTTCCATGATCGTGTTGTCGCTGTGCCTGCACGCCTGCGGCGGCAACACCGCCGTCGTCCTGGTATTCGAATGGGGCTCGTGCGACTTCGATCGCGACGGGTGGGCGCACGCCGACCGCGTCAAGCGGGGCTGCATGATGGCCTCCCTGCTCGACAAATATCCGCCGGCGGGGATGTCGGTTGCCGAGATCAAGCTGTTGCTGGGAGAGCCCAGCGTGTATGCCGATTTCGAGGACCCGGCCTATCTGGTCGCGCAGTCCGCATCGAACGGCAGCGCCGGCAAGGAGCAGCTGCTGGTGTTCAGGGTCGACCGCCGCAGTGGACGGGTGATCGAGGCCGTGCTACGTACGCCAGGCTAGCGATGCTTGCGCCGATCGCATCTGGCGAGAACGTGTGAACAGCGCGCCCAGCGGTGTTTCCACCCAGCGGCAGAAGGCCGCGCCGGCCGCCAGGCTGGCAATCCACGCGAGCAGCATGCCGGCTGCCTGCGCATGCGCCCCATCCGGGACGAAACGCGTAAAGGCCGCGTTCACCAGCAGGCAAACCGGGAAGTGGACGAGGAAGACCGAGAACGACACCTTGCCCGCGTAATTGACAGCGGCCAGTACGCCGCCGGCACTGGCCCTTGGCCGCACGCGCCCGAACAGGAACAGCGCGCAGGCGACCGCGAAGGCCAGCGCGATGCGGCTGCGGAATTCCAGCAGCAAGGCCAGCGAAGGCAGCAGGAGCATTGCGCCCAGCAGCCAGGCATTGGCGCCGGACCGGCGCTCCGGATCGCTGGCCCACCATGCGAGCGCACCCAGTCCGTAGCTGCCGAAGAAGTAGGGCGCCCACACGTCCCAGTCCGCATCCAGATTGACATGCAGGAGCGAGGCGGCGATGCCGGCGGCGACCAGCGCGGGCAGCAGCCAGGGCTTCGCGCGTGTTCCGCACAGCCAGGCCAGCAGCGTCATCAAGGCATACAGCTGGAAGTCGATCGCCACGTACCAGGCGCCGGCGGAGAGTGACTCGACGCCCAGCACGCCGTGCAGCAGCAGGGCGTGCGCGCCCAGTTGCAGGGCGGTCGGCGCGGGCGAGATGGAGTCGTGGGTCATCCAGTTGCCCGCCAGGCTGGAGGAGGCCACGGCCAGCAGCATCGCGACGAAAAAGGGCGGCGCCAGCTTGAGGTAGCGGCGCCCGATGCGGTGCAGGGGATTGCCCGTTACAGGCAGGCCGGCGGGCGCCAGCGATTTCGCGGCCAGGAAGCCGCTGATTACCAGAAAGACCTGGACCGCGATGCGCGCATGGTCGTAGAGCCAGTCGACGAGCGCGGGCGCTAGCCGTCGCGCATGGTCGGACATGGGGCCGTAGAAGGCCAGGTGATGCAGCACGATCAGCTGCGCCGCCAGGCCTTTTAACAAATTAATCAGGACGAATTGTTTCTGGCTTGCCGGGGCAGTCCCGGCTACTACTCCCACTACGTTCTCGACCACGCGCTACGACCTTCATTCATTGATGCTGCACCCGGCTGGGATGAGGCGAAAGTGCGGTGCTGCTGCCGGGCGCCGGCATCTTAGCGGACCGGGAAGGGTTTGCCCACGCAATACTGGGAAGTAACAAATATTGCTTCTCAGACTATTCCTCTGGAGAGAACACGCCGCCGCGAAAACCCATCGCGCACGGTACAAGTGTGTCGTAACCGTAATGCAATAAGTGTTATAGTTATTTATTTACTCAACGATGGGTTCGCACGCCCGTGTTCCGCGTAGCGCCCACTGAATTCAATCATCCAACTCTAGGAATCGAACCGATGACCACGAAGGATTACGCCGCCCGCATCAGCCAGCTCATCCAGGAACACCAGGCCGAAATCGGCGCGGAATGGATTGCGCAGCTGGAAGCGCTGATCGTGCGCGGAACATCCAGCTCGAAAGAACAGCTGCGCAAGCATTGCGAGCAGTTCCTGGCCGCGTTCGGCGTGGCCACCCGCGCGGGTGAACTGGACAATATCGACCACCGTTCGTGGGACGAGGTGCGCGACCTGCTGGCCGAGATCTCGTCGACCCGCGCCAGGTCGGGATCGACCCCGAGCGAGACCGCGACTTTCGTCTTTTCGCTGAAGCAGGCCATGTTCGCGCGCCTGCGCGCCGGTTTCGACGGCGACGCCGAAGGCATGGCCGCAGCTTCGTGGACCATCAGCACTCTGCTGGACAAGCTGGGCCTGTACACCATCGAAGTGTTCCAGAAGACCAAGGACCAGATCATCGTGCGCCAGCAGCAGGAGCTGCTCGAGCTGTCGACGCCGGTGGTCAAACTGTGGAACGGCATCCTGGCGCTGCCGCTGATCGGCACCCTGGATTCGGCCCGCACCCAGGTGGTGATGGAAAACATCCTGCAGAAGATCGTCGACACCGGCGCCATCATCGCCATCATCGACATCACCGGCGTGCCGACCGTCGACACCCTGGTGGCCCAGCACCTGATGAAGACCATCGCCGCCGCGCGCTTGATGGGCGCCGACTGCATCATCAGCGGCATTCGCCCGCAGATCGCCCAGACCATCGTGCACCTTGGCGTGAACCTCGAGGACGTGGTCACCAAGGCCACCCTGGCCGACGCCTTCATGGTCGCGCTCGAGCGCACCGGCACCACCATCGTCGCCAAGTCGTAAGCGAAACCGCCATGGAACGCATTCCTATCCTGCGCATGGGCGACCTGCTGCTCGTGACGATCCAGGTCGACATGCACGACCGCCTCGCCATGCAGCTGCAGGACGACCTCACCGAGCGCATCGTGAGCGACGGCGCCAAGGGCGTCCTGATCGACATCTCGGCGCTCGACCTGGTCGACTCCTTCATCGGCCGCATGATCAGCAACACCGCCGCCATGGCGCGCGTGCTCGACGCCCGCACCGTGGTGGTCGGCATGCAGCCGGCCGTTGCGATCACGCTGGTCGAGCTGGGCCTGACCCTGCACGGCGTGAAGACCGCCCTGAACGTCGAAAAGGGCATGGCCCTGCTGGGAAAGAATTTTAACTAATGAACGGCGCGCATATCGACGCAGTCCTGTTCGACACCGCGCTGCTGGATCGCCACCGCCAGCACCGGACCGCACGCGTGACACTGCGCCTGAAGTCGGACGAGGACGTTGTAGGCCTGCGCAAGCAGGTGCGTGAGCGGGCGGTGGCCATTGCCCTGTCGCTGGTCGACCAGACCAAGCTGGTTACCGCCGCGAGCGAGCTGGGACGCAATACGATCAAGTACGGCGGCGGCGGCGAGGTCCACCTCGACAGCCTGGCCGACGGCATCCGCCAGGGCATCAGCCTGCTGTTCGTCGACGCCGGGCCGGGCATCCCCGACATCGAGAGCGCGCTGCGCGATGGCTTCACCACCGGCGGGGGCCTTGGCCTCGGCCTGGGCGGTTCGAAGCGCCTCGGGGACGAATTCGACATCGACAGCCGTCCGGGAGAGGGCACTGCCGTGCTGGTGGTGAAATGGAAGCGCTGATCAGTTCACTTACACCTCAGCAGGTGTTCGTGATCAACCATGCGAGCGACGTGGCGGCGGTGAGGCGCAGCGGCCAGAAGCTGGCCGACGCCCTCGGCTTCGACGAGACGCGCGCCGGCCAGCTGGCGCTGATCATCACCGAGGCCGCTACCAACATCCTCAAGCACGCCGGCGAGGGCGAGATCCACATCGGACCGGCGCAATCCGGCGCCGGCGCGGGGGTCGACGTGCTGGCGGTCGACAAGGGCCCCGGGATCGCCGACCTCGACGCCAGCCTGATCGATGGCGTGTCCACTGCCGGCACCGCGGGCACCGGCCTGGGCGCGCTGGGCCGTTTGTCCGACGAATTCGACGCCTACACCCAAGCTGGCGCCGGTTCCGCCTTCTTCATGCGCCTGTGGCGCGACATGCCGGCGCCGCAGCCTTGCGGCGTCGAGGTGGGCGCCTTGTGGACGCCGATGGCCGGCGAAGAAGAATGCGGCGACGGCTGGGCGGTACGCTGCGACGGCTACGGCGCCACGCTACTGGCGGCCGACGGGCTGGGTCACGGTCCGGAAGCGGCGCGCGCCGCTGCCGCGGCCATCAAGGCGCTGGAAGCAGGCAAAGCCTGCGGAGCGGGTGAGCTGATGCAGGCCGCGCACGACGCCCTGCGCCCCACGCGCGGTGCGGCGCTGGCGACCGCGCGCATCGACTTTGAGGCCGATGAGCTGCGTTTCGCCGGCGTCGGCAACATCGCCGGCTGCGTCATCGACGACAAGCGCCGCGCCCTGGTGTCGCACAACGGCATCGTCGGCCACAACATGCGCAAGGTGCAGGAGTTCCCGCTGCCCTTCGGGCCGGGCGCGGTGTGCATCATGCATTCGGACGGCATCCAGACCCAGTGGGACCTGGACAAGTACCCGGGCCTGGCAGGGCGCAGCCCGGCCCTGATCGCGGCGGTCCTGATGCGCGACTTCATCCGCCGCCGCGACGACGCCATGGTGCTGGTCGTGCGCCGCCACGGGAGCTGACATGAGCCTGCACCGCATCCTCAACCTTGCCCTCGACAGCGACCAGGACGTGGTCGCGGTGCGCCAGCGTGCGCGCCAGGTCTCGGAGCTGCTCGGCTTTTCTCAGCAGGACCAGGTGCGCATCGCCACCGCCGTGTCCGAGATCGCGCGTGCCGCATGCCACCAGGGATCAGGCGGCCGTGCGGCCTTCCTGCTGGGCCGCAACCTGGGCCGCTTGCACCTGGAGGTCACGATCCATCCCGGCATGGGCGCGCGGCATTCGCCCGGGCCGGCCGCGCTGGACGAGGGCTTCAGCCGCACGCTGCCGGAACTGGCGCTGATCAGCGCGCACCGCCTGATGGACTCCTGCGAGGTCGAGCCGGAGCAGGGTGCGGTCACCGCGGTCACCATGCGCAAGGCCCTGCCGCCGCACGTGATGATCGACAGCGCGCGCCTGGCGGAGATGAGCACGCGCCTGGCCGGCAGCCCGGTATCGAACACGCTGCAGGAACTGGAACAGCAGAACCACGAACTGCTGGCCACGCTGGCCGAGCTGCGCGAGCGCCAGGAAGACCTGCTGTCGCTGACGCGCGAACTGGAAGACACCAACCGCGGCATCGTCGCGCTGTACGCCGAGATCGAAGACAAGGCCGAGCGCCTGCGCCGCGCCGACGAAATGAAGTCGCGCTTCCTGTCGAATACCAGCCACGAGCTGCGTACGCCGCTGTCCTCGATCCGCGCCCTGGCGCAGCTGCTGCTGGACCGCATGGACGGCGACCTGACCGGCGAGCAGGAGCGCCAGGTGCAGTTCATCGCCAAGGCCGCCAATGACCTGTCGGACCTGGTCAACGACCTGCTCGACCTGGCCAAGATCGAGGCCGGCAAGGTCGACGTGCAGCTGGCGCCGGTGGTGGTCGACAACCTGTTCCGCGCCTTGAAAGGCATGATGCGGCCGCTGGTCGACGAAGGCCGGGTCGAACTGGTTTTCGAGCCGAGCGAATTCACCGACGCCTTCGACTCCGACGAGGGGAAGATCTCACAGATCCTGCGCAACTTTATCTCCAATGCGCTCAAGTTCACCGAGCGCGGCGAGGTGCGGGTCTCGGCCAGCTACGATGCGCAGCAGGACACGATCGCGTTTGCGGTCGTCGATACCGGGATCGGCATCAGCCCCGACAATTTGCAACTGATTTTTGAAGAGTTCAGCCAGATCGAGCATCCGCTCCAGCGGCGCAGCAAGGGGACTGGCCTCGGCCTGCCGCTTTGCCGTAAACTGGCCGAACTGCTGCATGGACGCGTCGACGTGGCCAGTACAGTCGGCGCGGGATCGACCTTCACGCTGACCCTGCCGCGGCGCATGCCCGAGCACGACCTGCAGCCAAGCCTAGACGGAACCGAATCATGAAAGCCAATTCGACCCTGATCCTCAACGTCGACGACAACGACGGCGCCCGCTATGCCAAGAACCGCATCCTGCAGGGGGCGGGCTTCGAAGTGGTGGAGGCGACCAACGGCACCGATGCGCTGGAATTGGTAAAGCGCCTGAGCCCCGCGCTGGTGCTGCTCGACGTGAAGCTGCCCGACATTAACGGCATCGAGGTCTGCCGCCGCATCAAGGCCAATCCCGACAGCGCCATGGTACTGGTGTTGCAGACCTCGGCCGCGCTGACCGGCCGCGCCGACAAGATCCGTGGCCTGGAAGGGGGCGCCGACAACTACCTGGCGGCGCCGATCGAGGCCGACGAGCTGATCGCCAACGTCAACGCGCTGGTGCGCATGCGCCAGACCCAGGTCGAGCTGCGCGACAGCGAAGAACGCTTCCGCCAGATCACCGACAACATAGACGACGTGTTCTGGATGTTCGGGGTCCCGGACGGCCGCCTGGTCTACGTCAGCCCCGCCTATACGGACCTGTGGGGCGCGAGCGTGGACGTCCTGCGCGAACGGCCCGACGCCTGGCTCGACGCGGTGCACCTGGAAGACCGCGAGCGCATCGCGCAGCGCTGGCGTCAGCTGCCGGATGTGCCGCACTACGACGACGAATTCCGCATCCTGGGCCCGGACGGCCGCACCCACTGGGTGCGCGACCGCCTGTTCGCGGTCCGCGATGCGCGCGGCGAGGTGTACCGCGTGGCGCGCGTGACCAGCGACATCACCACCCGCAAGGACATGGAAGCGCTGCTGCGCGCGGCCGACCGCAACAAGAACCAGTTCCTGGCCACGCTGGCGCACGAATTGCGCAATCCGCTCAGCCCGATCCGCAACGCCGCCGCGCTGCTGGGCTCCACCAGCGAAGGCAGCGGCCCGAGCGGCGCCGAGCGCCAGGCGCGCGCGCGCGAAGTGATCACGCGCCAGGTCGACCACCTGGCGCACCTGGTGGACGACCTGCTCGACGTCGCCCGCATCTCGGAAGGCAAGATCGTGCTGCGCACCGAAGAAGTGGACCTGGGCGCGGTGATCCAGCAGGCGATCGAAACCGCCGGCCCCCTGATCACGGCGCGCGGCCACCATCTGGACGTGGAATTGCCGGAGCAGCATGTGTGGGTCAAGGGCGACCCGGTGCGCCTGGCGCAGTCGGTCGGCAACCTGCTGCACAACGCGGCCAAGTTCACTCCCAAGGGCGGCGAGATCCGCGTCTCTGTCAGCCTGGCCGGCAACGAGCGGGTCCAGATCGCGGTGCGCGACAACGGCATCGGCATCGCCGAGGACAACCTGCCGCGCATCTTCGGCATGTTCGCCCAAGTGGACGTGCCGCCGGACCGCGCGCCGGAAGGCCTGGGCATCGGCCTGTCGCTGGTATCGCACCTGCTCGAGCTGCATGGCGGTCACCTGTCGGCGCAGAGCGAGGGCATTGGCATGGGCAGCACCTTCACGGTCGAGCTGCCGCTGCTGCGCGTAAGTGCGCCGACGGCCAGCCTGGCGCATTGCGAGACGGGCGACACGGGCGGCAGCGGCATGCGCGTGCTGCTGGTCGACGACAACGTCGACGCCATGGAAATGATGGGCTTCCTGCTGGCCGAGATGGGCTACGAGACCTGCACCACCTCCGACGCCGCCGAAATCGAAGAGCTGGCCCTGCGCCATCGTCCGCAGGTGATCGTGCTCGATATCGGCCTGCCGGGCATCGACGGCTACGAAGTCGCGCGCCGTATCAAGAAGAACCCGGCGCTGGCCCATATCCGGCTGGTGGCCCACACCGGCTACGGCTCGCCGGAAGACCGGCGCCGCGCGATGGACGCCGGCTTCGACGCCCACCTGGTCAAGCCGGCCGAGCTGGCGGACCTGGAGCGCGCCCTGAAGGGCTAGCACGGCTGAGTTAAAATGGCAGCAGGAGGACGGCCTCCCCCAGCGTGGGAACAATAACCGGGACGGCCCGGGTTTTCGCAAGGAGAGCCGATCATGGCTTGGTTGATGTTGGTGTTGGCAGGACTGTTTGAAGTGGTGTGGGCGATCGGGATGAAGTACTCGGCAGGCTTCACCCGGCTGTGGCCTTCGATTATCACGTTCGTCGGCGCGATTGTCAGTTTTGTGCTGTTGTCCGCTGCGATGCGCAGCATTCCCCTCGGTACCGCCTATACGATCTGGACCGGCATCGGTGCGGTCGGCGCCTTCGTGGCCGGCGTCATCATGCTGGGCGAGCAGCTCAGTACGATGCGGGTCGTCGCGGCGGTGCTGATCGTGTCCGGGCTGGTGCTGATGAAGCTTTCCGCTGATTGAGGCCATAAAAAAAGCCCCGCGAAATATCGCGGGGCTTTTTTACGTCTGGTGCAGCCGGCCTTATTTCTCCATCACGCTGAAGTCGCCATAGGCCTTGAGCTGTTCGCCCACCGCCTTCTGGTCGCCGACCACGACGATCGACTGGTTCTCCGGCGAGAAGTACTTCTTCGACACCAATCGCACCTGTTCCGGCGTGACCTTCTGGATACGCGGCACATACTCGCCCAGGAACTCGGCCGGCAGGCCGACCAGCCAGTTCTGGGCCAAGGTCCGGGCGACCGCGCCCTGGAGCTGGTTGCTGATCATGTAGCCGCCTGCGACGTAGCGCTTGTTCATGTCCATTTCCTTGGCCGGCACCAGGTCGCTGCCGATGCGCTTGTACTCGCCCATGAACTCCTTGAGCGCCGCGCCGGTCACTTCGTTGCGCACGTCGGCGCCGCCGACGATCGCGCCGCCTGCGCGGTTCATGCGCGCGCCGGCCGAGGCGCCGTAGGTGTAACCCTTTTCTTCGCGCAGGTTGATGTTCACGCGGCTCGAGAAGCCGCCGCCCAGGATGGTGCTGGCCAGGCGCAGCGGGATCTGGTCCTCGGCGCTAGCGGCGATGCCGGGGCCGCCCAGACGCACGGTCGACTGCACGCTGCCGCCGCGCTGCAGCAGGATGCGCGCCGGCTTGGCATTGGCGGGCGCCATCGCGGTTTCCGGCAGCGCCGAACCGCTCGCCTTCCAGTCGCCGAAGGCGCTTTCGGCCAGCTTGAGCGCGTCGGCTTCCTTGAGCGGACCGGTGATCACGAGCAGGGCGCGGTCGGGACGGATGCGTTTCGCGTGTTCAGCGCGCAGCATGTCCTGGGTCACGGCGTTGATCGCTTCCACCGTCGGGGTGGTGCGCGCATAAGGGTGGTCGCCGTAAACCGCCCGGCTGATTGCACGCTCGGCGCGGAAGCCCGGCTGGGTCTCGGACACACGCAGCGACTGCAAGGCGTTGGCCTTGGCTAGCGCGACTTCGTTTTCCGGGAAGGATGGGGTGCGGGCGACTTCGGCCAACAGCTGCATCATCGGGGCGGCCTGCGACACCAGCGCGTTGGCCGAAACGACGATGCCGTCCGACGAGGCGCCGGCGGCGACTTCACCGCCCATGCCCTGGGCCGCTTCGGCGATCGCGCGCGAGTCGCGCTTGGCGGTGCCTTCGTTGAGCAGGCCGGCCATCATGTTGGCGAAGGCCGGGGTCGAAGGCGAGTCGGCGGCGAAGCCGGCGCCGCGGATCGCCAGCACGTAGTCCACGCGCGGCAGGCCGTTGCGCGGCACCACCCACACGGTCAGGCCGTTGCTGAGGGTCTTCTTGCTGATCTTGGGGACCGGAATGGGCTTGTCCTTGCCGTAGGCGGGCATCGGCAGACTCTTTTCCGCAGCGGGTGCAGCGTAAGCCGCCGGCGCGAACGCGACCGAGACGGCGATTGCAAGCATCAGTTTTTTCATCGATGCGCTCCTTATTTGTTAGCGCCGCCGGCCATCGCGGCAGGCTTGCGGTCAATGACGGTGCGGTTGGTCGACACCAGGTAGGTGCGGGCCGCGCGCTGGATGTCTTCCGAGGTCACGCCTTCGATCCAGCCGGGGATCTTGTTGACCACGTTGGCGTCGCCCCACAGGACTTGCATCTTGGCCACGGTGTCGGCGCGGTTGATGAAGCTTTCCAGCTTGTTGTTCCAGTCGGCCAGCATGCGGGTCTTGACGCGCTTGAGGGTGGCGGCGTCGACGCCGTTCTGCACCACTTTGGCGATCTCTTCGTCCATCGCCTTGAGCATGGCGTCGGCGCTGCTGTTCGGCTTGTACAGCGCGAACACGGTCATCACGGTCGGGCCGTTGTACTCGAACGGGCCGGTCAGGCCGAACAGGGTGTCGACGTTCAGCGCGATCTCGCGGCCCTTGACCAGGCCCTGGTAGAACAGCGAAGCGTCGCCGCCGCCCAGCAGCTCGCCCAGCACGGCGACGGCGGCCTGGTCGCGGTGGCCGCGCGGCGGCACCTTCCAGGCCGCGGCGATCGCCGGCACCTGGGCCAGGGCGTCGCTCTGCTCGACGCGTTTCTCGACGGTGTTCAGGCCTTCGCTGAAGTCGGTCGGTTTCGGGGTGGCGCGCGCCGGGATGCCGCCGAAGTACTTCTGCGCCAGTGCGAACCCTTGCGCCGGGGTGACGTCGCCGGCGATCGCGATCACTGCATTGTTCGGGCCGTAGTAGTCGCGGTGGAAGGCGCGCACGTCGTCCAGGCTGGCGTTCTCGAGGTCTTCGAAGCTGCCGTAGCCGTCGTGGTTGTTCTCCCATTTCTGGAACGCGTGCTGGCCGATGTCGATCCAGTAGAAGCCGCCGTAGGGCTGGTTCTTGACGTTCACGCGGATCTCTTCCTTCACCACGTCCTGCTGGTTCTTCAGCGTGGCCGGGTTGAAGTCGAGGGTCTTCATGCGGTCCGCTTCCAGCCACAGGATCGGTTCCAGCGCGGATACCGGCGCGGTCTCGATGTAGTTGGTGAAGTCGGGGCGGGTCGAGCCGTTGTTGCGGCCGCCGCCGCCGGTGATGGTGGTGTCGAACACGCCCTTCTTGGCGTTCGGCGTGCCCTGGAACATCAGGTGCTCGAACAGGTGCGCGAAGCCGGTGCGGTTCTTCGGCTCCAGGCGCATGCCGACGTGGTAAACGACTGACACACCGACGGTCGGCGAGCTGTGGTCTTCGGTGACGATGACGGTCAGGCCGTTATCGAGTTTCTTGACGGCGACCGGCAGGGTCCACTGGTCCGCGGAGGCGGCAAAGGCCGACAGCGAGAAGCTGAGCCCGGCCAGTAAAACAGGTAGTTGGCGCATGCGCATGGATTGACCTCGTTGTGATTTCGGGAAGCTGAAATGTTGTAAATGTTGTGGTGACAGTCCCGGCTGTCATGCGCTGCATCTTAGCGCAATGGAATGCCAATAAGTAATCTATTTTCGGCAATAAGTTTGCGCTATGTCGAAGCGGCGCAACGGGCGGCCATCCCGGTATATGCCGCTCTGGGCCGCGTTTTTTGCAGTCCGTCGCAGATCCGTATGCACCGGCGGGGCGAGAGGATATAGTTGCAACATGCTAAGACCATGCAGTGGAGAAACCCACTTGCTGGTAATGTTGCGGTAGAGCTAGCCCACGAGGCCGGCAGCAAACACAACCAAGAATAGGTATTCGGAGAATTCGATGAAGCAGCTTTCCAAGATCGGCCTGGCTTTCGCGGCACTGTGCGCCTCGCTGTTGACCTGCATGGGGATCACGCAGGCGGCGGAAGTGGTGACCGAGACGCGCCAGGTCGATGCGCGCGTGGTGCGCGTCAAGCTCGACGGCGTGGTCGACCTGAAGATTCGCCAGGGCAACACGCCGCTGCTGGTGCTGACCGGCGATCCACGCCTGCTCGGCAAGACCACCACGCTGCAAAGCGGCGACACCTTGAACATCGGCACCGAAACCCGCGGCGTCAGCATCAACCTGGGCCGCAGCATGGGTCTGCACGCGGAACTGACGCTGCCGAACCTGCGCGAAGTGACTTCCGAAAGCGTGGGCGGCACCGCCGTCACCGGTTTCTCGGGCGACGAACTCGAGCTTAACCTCGATGGGGCCGGCTCGATGAATGTATCATGTAATTACAGGGTGCTCACCGCCAACCTGGGCGGCGTCGGCAGCATGAAAATACATGGCATCAACAGCGAGAGCGTCGAGCTGAACCTGAGCGGCGCCGGCTACGTGACCCTGTCGGGCCGCAGCCGCAAGCTCAAGGCGGAACTCGGCGGACTGGGCGGGCTGGATGCCCAGCAGTTCTCCGCCGAAAACGTCACCCTCGAGCTGTCCGGCCTCGGCAATGCCACCGTGACCGCCAGGGACAGCGCCAACCTGACCCTGTCGGGCCTGGGTTCGGTGACGGTCTACGGCAAGCCGCAGAACCGCAAGCAGAGCGTCGACGGCCTGGGCAAGGTGAACTGGAAGTAAGCGGCAGAACGTACAAGAACAAAGTGAGCCCATAACCAGGACCAAGGGTACGCAGAGATCCTGATCCATGAACGAGACATGAAAAAACTATTCGTAGCGATCGCACTCGTGCTCGGCCTGCAGGCCGGGGCGCATGCGGGCTTCGCGGAAGGGGCCAGCGCGTATAACGCGCGCAACTACGCGACAGCACTGAAAGAGATCGTCCCGCTTGCCAAGTCCGGCCATGCGGACGCACAGCATTTGCTGGGCCTGATGTATTACATGGGCCGCGGCGTCACGCGCGACTACAAGCAGGCCTTCACCTGGCACTTCAAGGCGGCCCAGCAGGGCAAGGCCGACGCGCAGTACGTGGTCGGGGCCATGTATTACACCGGCAACGCCGTGCCGCAGGACCAGCGCCACGCCGTGACCTGGTTCCGCAAGGCGGCCGAGCAGGGCCATGCCGAGGCCCAGCATGCGCTCGGCCTGATGTACCGCTATCACCAGGCCGGCATGCCGCAGGACATGGTGCTGGCCTACATGCTGTGGAATCTGTCCGCCGCGGGCGGCAACCACAACGCGGTCGAGCAGCGCGCCGCGATCTCGCGCCAGATGACCCAGGAGCAGATCGAGGAGGCGCAGTCGCTGTCACGGCTGTGGAAGCCGGGCAAGCCGCTGCCGACCAGTTCGCGCACGGGAACCAGTTCCTGATCCAGTCCAGAACCGCCGGCCCCGCCCGGCTGTTTTTATTTGAGCCTCATAGCGGCCGTGTGACTTGCGCTTTGGCGGCGCTGCGGAACAGGGTCAAGGGCACCGCGCTGCCCATTGCCTGGTAACCCAGGTCGTTCGGATGCAGGTGGTCGCCGCTGTCGTAGGCCGGCAGGAAGCGCGTCGGCCGCACCGGGTCGCGGGTGACGCGGTCGAAGTCGATCACCGCGTCGAACTCGTCGTTGTTGCGGATCCAGTTGTTCACCGCCTGCCGCAGCGTTTCCTTCTCGGGTGAGTAATAAGCCGCGCCTTCGAACGGCGTCAGGGTGGCGCCGATGACGCTGATGCCCTTGGCATGCGCGCGGTGGATCAGCTGGCGGTAGGCGGCAATCAGGTCTTCCGCGGTCACCGGTGCGGTGGCCGAACTGTTACCGATGTCGTTGATGCCGATGAGGACCACCAGGTAGCGCACGCCGTTCGTCGCCAGCACGTCGCGGTCGAAGCGTTCCTGCGCGCTGCGGCCGGACAGGGTGTTGGGCGAATTGCTCAGCAGGCGGTTGCCGCTGATGCCGCGGTTGACCACGCCGATGCGGGCATTGATGCCGATGACCGGGTCGCGCTCGGTCTGCAGGCGGCGCGCCAGCCAGTCAGGCCAGCGGTTGTTGGTGTCCGGCGTGCTGCGGGTGCCGTCGGTGATCGAGTCGCCCAGGGTGACGATGGCCGGACCTGCGGTGTCGACATCGACCTCGGTGAGGAAGGGCCAGACCTGGATCGTTCGCTGCACCGGCAGCGGCGAGGCGGCCGTGAAGTTGCCGGGCAACGAGACGTAGTTGGTCTGCAGCGCCAGCTGGTGCACGGTGGTGGCCTGCATGGTGCCGGGCAGGTAGAGGCTCACCGCCAGGTCGGACAGGGGCGGCACGTTCAGCTCCACCGGATCGGAGACGGCGGGCGCGCCGGGCGGAATCGTGACGACGCTGCGGCCGCCGAAGGTGAGGGGGCGGCTGGTGCCGGCCGCCACGTCGGAACCGCCGGCGCGCAGGCCGACTCTAGCCGCGCCGATCGTCAGGGCGGTGGAACCGAGTTCGTTCGACACGCGGATGCGCACGCGGTTGCCGCCGATGCTGGTGTGGACGATCAGGCGCACGGTCTGGTCGGTAAAGGTCTGCAAGCTGGCCTCGGGTGGCGGGCCGGCCGGGGCCGTGCCCCAGGCGCCGGTCCAGTGCTCGGTGGTCCAGGGCTGGGCCCCGGCGGGATGCGAGGGCAGGGCGATCGCGGCGGCCAGCATGGCGCTGCCCAGCAGCAGGCGCCGGCGGGCCGGCGGCATGCGGGCAGGCTGGACGTCGATCAAATCCCTGAAGCGGTGGGCTGCATCATGCAGCACGGACAGGAAGCGGTTCATCGGATGCTCCTCCAGGTGGTGCACATGCCTTACGCATGAGCTCGTCTTGTCAATCTAGCTACCCCGTCGCCCGTGGACAAGACCGCGGCGCATCCTTCCTTTGCGCGGCATCGAAGCCTCGAAAGATTAATATTCCTGCAAGAATGTTCCGTGGATCGAAAAGAAATCTTGTCCGGTAATTGACCCATGCTGTGGCCCGGTCTGTGGGCAGGCGCACCGAGCGATTCGGCAAACAGGACTAGCGTGGCAGTTCCACTGACGAGGGAGCGGTCATGAGCAAGCATTCCGAAGACCTGAGGATCGAGAACCCGACCATGCCGGCCGGCGGCTGGGGTTCGGTGCAGGAGGTCACCACCATCCTGCTGCACCAGCGCGTGCCGCTGAAGGACAGCCGCCTGCTGCTGCGGCAAAACAAGCCGGACGGCTTCATGTGCGTCAGCTGCGCCTGGGCCAAGCCGGCCAATCCGCATCCCTTCGAATTTTGTGAAAGTGGCGCCAAGGCCACCGCCTGGGAGACCACCAGCAAGGCGATTGGCGCCGATTTCTTCGAGCGCCATACCGTCACCGAGCTGGAAGCATGGGACGACCACCGGCTGGAAGACCAGGGCCGCCTGACGGTCCCGCTGCGCTATGACGCCCAGCTCGACAAGTACCGCGAGATATCCTGGGACGCCGCTTTCGCCGAGATCGGCGCGGCGCTGCGCGGCTTCGACCCGAAGCAGGTGGTGTTCTACAGCTCGGGGCGCGCCTCGCTCGAGACCTCCTACATGTACGCGCTACTGGCGCGCATGTACGGCAATAACAACCTGCCGGACAGCTCGAACATGTGCCACGAAAGCACCTCCGTGGGGCTGAAGAAGACGATCGGCGTCCCGGTCGGCACCGTGCTGCTGGAAGATTTCGAGAAGACCGACTGCATCTTCTTCTTCGGCCAGAACGTGGGCGTGAACAGCCCGCGCATGCTGCACCAGCTGCAGGAAGCGCGCCGGCGCGGGGTGCCGATCATCACCTTCAACCCGCTGCGCGAGCGCGGCCTGGTGAGCTTCACCAATCCGCAGTCGCCGACGGAGATGCTGACCGGGGCCGAGACGCCGATCAGCACCCAGTACCACCAAGTGAAACCAGGCGGCGACACCGCCGCCATCATGGGCCTGTGCAAGGCGATCTTCGCGCGCGACGACGCAGCCCATGCGGCCGGAGCGCAGCGCGTGCTCGACATGGACTTCCTGCTGGAGCACACCCACGGCCTGGCCGAATTCGAGGCCGCGGTGCGTGCCTGCGACTGGGCCGACATCGAACGCGAATCCGGCCTGCGCCGCGCGGCGCTGGAAAGCGCGGCCGAGGTCTACTGCAGCTCAAGCGCCGTGATGGCGGTCTACGGCATGGGCCTGACGCAGCACCGCAACGGCGTGCAGAACGTGGCGATGGTCGTCAACCTGCTGCTCCTGCGCGGGAATGTCGGCAAGCCGGGCGCCGGCGTGTGTCCGGTGCGCGGCCACTCCAACGTGCAGGGCCAGCGCACGGTCGGCATCACCGAAAAGCCCGAGCTGGCGCCGCTCGACAAGATCAAGGAACAGTATGGTTTCGAGCCGCCGCGCGAGCAGGGCATGAACACGGTCGAGGCCTGTGAAGGCATCCTGGCCGGCAAGGTGCAAGCCTTCATCGGCCTGGGCGGGAATTTCGTGCGCGCGGTGCCGGAGCGCGGCTTGATGGAAGCGGCCTGGCGCGACATTCCGCTGACGGTGCAGGTCTCGACGAAGCTCAATCGCAACCACCTGGTACACGGCAAAGCCTCCTACATCCTGCCTTGCCTGGGACGGATCGAGATCGACCGCCAGCGCGGGGTGGAACAGGCGGTGACGATCGAGGACTCGACCGCCTGCATGCACGGCTCACGCGGCATGGCCGAGCCGGTAGCCACTACGCTGCTGTCGGAACCCGCGATCGTGGCCGGCATCGCCAAGGCCACGCTGGCCCCGAACCCGCGCGTCGACTGGGACCGCTGGGTAGGCGACTACGCTACCGTGCGCGACGCGATCGCCGAAACCTATCCCGACATCTTCCACGACTTCAATGCGCGCATGTGGACGCCGGGCGGTTTTCGCAAGCCGCTGGGCGCCGCGCACCGCGTGTGGAAGACCGAGAGCGGCAAAGCGGAATTCACAGTGCCGGAAGCGCTCGCAGGCAATCCGGACCTGAAAGGCGGCGCCGCGACGCTGCGCCTGTTCACGGTGCGCAGCGACGGACAGTTCAACACCACCATTTACAGTCACGACGACCGCTTCCGCGGCGTCTACGGCAGCCGCATGGTGATTTTCATGGGACGCGCCGACATGGCGAAGTACGCGCTGGCGCAGGGCGACCTGGTCGACCTGCGCTGCGCCGCCGACGACGGCGTCGAGCGGCGCGTCTCCGGCCTGGCGGTGGTGCCCTACGACGTGCCGCAGGGCTGCATCGCCGGCTACTTCCCAGAGCTGAATCCCCTCATCCCGCTGTGGCACCATGCCAAGGAGAGCAAGGTGCCGGCGGCGAAGGCGATCGACGTCGTCCTGGAGCGCAGCGGGAGGCCGTCATGAACGCGGGCGAAGGCTTCTTCGCGCCGCCGGGCGCCTGCCGCCTGCCGGCCGCGCGCTGGGCCGAGGGGCAGCTGGAAAGCGGCTCCGAACTGGTGGCGGACGAGGTGCCGGTGGCGCTCGTCTACAACGGCATCAGCCATGCGGTGATGCTCGCTTCGCCCCAGGACCTGGAAGACTTCGCGGTCGGCTTCTCGCTGGCCGAACGCATCGTGCCGGACGCGCGCGACATCTACGACATCGAGGTGGAAGAGTCGGCCCACGGAATCGCCATCGAGATGCGCATCGCGGCCGGCGCCATGCTGCAGCTGAAGGAAACGCGCCGTGCGCGCCTTGGGAAAACCGGCTGCGGCCTGTGCGGCATCGAGAGCCTGGCATGGTTCGATGACGAGGCGCTGGCGTTGCGCATGAACGCCAGCGCTGCGCGTTTCGACCCGGATGCACTGCACCGCGCGATGGCGGCGATGGCCGCGCGCCAGGACCTGCATCATGCGACCGGCGCCGTGCACGCCGCCGGCTGGGCAAATGCCGACGGCGAACTGCTGCGCGTGCGCGAAGACATCGGCCGCCACAACGCACTCGACAAGCTGGTCGGCGCGCTGGTGCGCGGCAATGTCGATGTCACAAACGGCTTCGCAGTGGTGACGAGCCGCGCCAGCTTCGAGATGGTGCAGAAGGCGGCGCGCGCCGGCTTCCCGCTGCTAGCCGCGATCTCTGCGCCGACCGCGCTGGCGGTGCAGCTGGCGCAGAACGCGGGGCTGACCCTGGCGGGTTTTGTGCGGGGAGGGCGGCACGTGCTCTACAGCCATCCGGAGCGGCTCGCGCCGGAACATGGGTGAAGCCGGTATGATGCGCTCCTCGAACAAAGCATCCTGGAGCACTCAATGGTCATCGTGACCCACAACGGCAAGTTCCACGCCGACGACGCATGGGCGGTGGCCGTCCTGCACATCCTTTTCCCCGACGCCGAGATCGTCAGGACGCGCGAACCATCGATCATCGAAGCCGCGGACTTCGTGGTCGACGTCGGCGGCATCTGGGATCCGGCCACCGGCCGCTTCGACCACCACCAGAAAGGTTTCGAGGGCGCCCGCGCCAGCGGCGTGCCCTATGCCAGCGCGGGCCTGGTCTGGCGCGAATACGGCGCACGCTGTGTCGCCGCGCTGGCCGCCGCGCACACCGGGCACCAGCTGGAGGATGACACCGCCCAGCAGATGGCCTACGCCATCGATGCCGACATCGTCCAGTACCTCGACCTGTCGGATGTCGGTGCGGCCAAGAATGCGCCGGGCGGCTACGGCATGTCGGCCGTGGTGTCCGGCTACAACCCGAACTGGCTGGACGAGCAGCGCCTTGGCTATGGTGCGGAAGCGGAAGCCTACCGCCTGGCCCAGTTCCGCAAGGCGATGGCCTTCCTCACCGACGTCATCGTCAATTCGGTCAAGTACCGCGTCGGCGCCATCCTCGCGCTCGCGCAGGTGCGCCAGTCGCAGGTGCTGGAAGACGGCCGCCTGCTGTTCCTGAAGAATGCGGCGCTGCCATGGAGTTCGGTGGTGCGCAAGGAAATGCCGAAGGTGCTCTTTGTGCTCAGCCATAGCCTGTCGGAAGACCGCTACATGCTGCACACCGTGCCCGCCACCACCGACACCTTCGAAGCGCGCGCGGATTTGCCCGAGAGCTGGGCCGGCCTGCGCGACCAGGACCTTGCCGCCGTGACCGGCGTGGCGGACGCGAAGTTCTGCCACAACGGCCGCTTCATTGCTGCCGCGAAAACCTACGACGGCGCCTACGCAATGGCGCTGCAGGCCCTGCAGGCCGTGGACGCCGGCCTGACGCCGCTGTTCAGCCCGCGCGAGATGATCACGTCCTGAGTTAGGTAAGGCACGGTCAGCCGCGGCCATCGCCGCTATCTTGGTCACATGGCCAAGATTGTTTCGATGAGAAAGCTTTACGCAATGCAGCGTATGTCGGCCGCGCTGAACCGGGCCTCCGCTGCGCGCCCCTTCGGACCGGAAACGGATCGGGCGCTGCGCTGGGCTGCCGCGTGGGGCATGTCGGCCGGCATCCGCGTCCCGCACACGCGGGTACGGCTGCGCCGGGATACGTTGGTAGGCGTGAGCGTGGCCCCACAGGAGGCGGAGAGGCAAGCGCGCTACTGAAAGGGAACGTGCTCTCCAGGTACAAGCTGCGCCATACGACGGCGGGACTGCTCGACAAGTTCATCGGGCGCAATAACAACTACGAGTGGTACTGGGCCCTTGGCGTGCTGTACACGGAAGCGCGTGCGGCTGCCAACCGGGTGGAATTTGACCTGCTGGCGGGCACTGCCCAGCCGGCAACGCCTGCGTGTGCGAGCCTGGCCCGCACCTGGGCGTCCTACCTGAAGCAGGCGCTGCACCGGCACGCAGCCTCTCCTGAAGACCTGGCAGTCGCCAGGCTGTCAGTCACATTCGGCCTGCCTGCGGTACCGAAGCGCCCCGGCTACATCGAGTATGGCGATCCTTTCCTCTGCACCCTCCACCTGGCGTCGCACGACGGGCGCGCCTGCGTTCGCGAACGTACGGAGCACTGTGTGCCCCACGAGGAATTCGGCAGTCCCTGGCATCGGTAAGCGGCGCGCGCAACGCCAGCGCAGGCGCACATTTTTCCCGACTCCCTTACAATTGCGGTTTTTTCAACACGGGAGTTCTCCATGCGCGCCATCGAAATTACGCAGCCCGGCAAGCCGGACGTCCTCCAGCTGTGCGAGCGCCCGATGCCGGTGCCGAAAGCCGGCGAGGTTTTGATCAAAGTGCACGCGGCCGGCATCAACCGCCCGGACGTGCTGCAGCGCCTCGGCAAATACCCGGTGCCGCCGGGCGCGTCCGACCTGCCGGGCCTGGAAGTGGCCGGCGAGATCGTCGATGGCGACTACGCCGCGGCCGGCTTCGCCAAGGGCGACCTGGTCTGCGCGCTGGTGCAGGGCGGCGGCTATGCCGAGTATTGCACCGCGCCCGCCGAGCAATGCCTGCCGCTGCCGGAAGGGCTCACGGCGCTCGAAGCGGCCTCGCTGCCCGAGACGTTTTTTACCGTTTGGACAAATATTTTCGACCGCGCCCACCTGGCGCCGGGTGAAACCCTGCTGGTGCAGGGCGGTACCTCGGGCATCGGCGTGACCGCGATCCAGCTCGCCACGGCTTTAGGGCACCGCGTGTTCGCGACTGCCGGTTCCGACGACAAGTGCCGCGCCTGCGAACAGCTGGGCGCCGAGCGCGGCATCAATTACAAGACCGAAGATTTCGCCGCCGTGGTCAAGGAACTGACGGGCGGGAAGGGCGTCGACGTCATCCTCGACATGGTGGCAGGCGACTACATCCCGCGCGAGATCGACTGCCTGGCCGACGACGGCCGCATTGCCCTGATCGCGCTGCTGGGCGGCGCCAAGGCCGAGATCGACCTGGGCCAGGTGCTGCGCCGGCGCCTCTCCATCAGCGGCTCGACCCTGCGTCCGCGTCCGGTGGCCTTCAAGGCCGCGATCGCGCGCAGCCTGCGCGAGCGCGTGTGGCCGCTGTTCGGGCAGGGCAAGCTCAAACCGGTGATCTACCGGACTTTCCCGCTGGCCCAGGCCGCCGAAGCCCACGCGCTGATGGAGTCCAGCACGCACGTCGGAAAAATTGTGCTGGAAGTCGCCTAAGAGATTGAATCAAAAAGGGAAGTGCGTGCTCAGCCATTGTTTGACCGCACCATATTCGACCGCTAGAATAGCGGGTTAATTTATCGATAGGGTACTATGCGTCCCAAACTCGTCGTAGGTAACTGGAAAATGAACGGCAGCCGCGCCGCCAACGCTGCGCTCCTGACCGGCATTCTCGAAGGCATTACCGATGTTAAGGCCCAGGTCGCGGTCTGCGTGCCGGCGCCTTACCTGTTCCAGGCCGAAGAAATCCTGAAGGGTTCTCCGATCGCCTGGGGTGCGCAGGACGTGTCCTGCCATCCGGTCGGCGCCTATACCGGCGAAGTGTGCATGTCGATGCTGCAGGATTTCGGCAGCCGCTACGTGATCGTCGGCCACTCCGAGCGCCGCGCCTACCATGGCGAAACCAATGAACTCGTGGCCAAGAAGACCAAGGCCGCGCTCGAAGCGGGCCTGACCCCGATCGTCTGCATCGGCGAAACCCTGGTGCAGCGCGAAGGCGGCCAGACCATGACGGTCGTGAACGCCCAGCTGGACGCCGTGCTGGAAGCCGTCGGCCCGGAAGCCGTCGATCAAATCGTGCTGGCTTACGAGCCGGTGTGGGCAATCGGCACCGGCAAGACGGCGACCCCGGCCATGGCCCAGGAAGTCCACGCCGCCGTGCGCGAAAAACTGCGCGCTTGCAACGCTCAAGCGGCCGAAACGACGCTGGTGCTGTACGGCGGCAGCATGAAGCCGGATAATGCTGCGGACCTGATGGCGCAGCCGGATATCGACGGCGGTCTGATCGGCGGTGCGGCACTCAAGGCAGCGGACTTCCTCGGCATCATCCGCGCCGCGCAATAAGATAAGAATCAATATTTAAACGTCGTTAACTTGGAAATGGAATTGCAATGAACACCATGTTCAATCTGATTATTGTTGTGCAGGTTATTTCGGCCCTGGCCATCATCGGCCTGGTGCTGGTCCAGCACGGCAAGGGCGCCGACATGGGCGCGGCCTTCGGCTCGGGCGCTTCGGGCAGCCTGTTCGGCGCCTCGGGCTCGTCGAACTTCCTGTCGAAGTCGACCGCCGTCGCGGCCGCCGTGTTCTTCGCGTCGACCCTGGCGTTGGCCTGGTCCACCAGCAACCGTAGCGCCCCGACCACCGACGGCGGCGTGATGGAGCGCGTGACCGTGCCGTCGTCGAAGGCGCCCGCCACCGGCATTCCGAACGACGTCCCGGGCGCAGGCCCGAACGCCGGCCCGGCAACTGCCCCGGCCGTTCCGGTCAACGACATTCCGCAGACCCCGGGCGTGTCCAACCCGGCGCCGTCGACCGCAGCTCCAGCTGCTGCACCGGCCGCACCGGCACCGGCACCGACCAAGTAAAACGGGACGGACGCACGTCCGTTCCGGAATCAAGGTAGAATGCGCCTCGCCATGTGGGCGCGCCGCCTCTGGTAATGGGTGAAAACCCGCTCAATGCTGCCAGCCCTGCAATGAAGTCTGGCAAGCATCAAGGAAATGTTGAGTAATTTAGTAATTTCCTTGTGCTAGCGCAATTTGTGCATTGAAAAGTAGTGCTAAAGCAGGGTAAAATACTGGTCTCCAGCCGACGTGGTGAAATTGGTAGACACGCTATCTTGAGGGGGTAGTGGCGCAAGCTGTGCGAGTTCGAGTCTCGCCGTCGGCACCAAGATACAAAGAAGCCAGCAAGGGCGCAATGAGCAATCGCTCTCCTGCCTGCGCTGGCTTTTTTACGATTCGAGTGGTCCTGGTAGAAGGCCCGAGCCAGGTTCGCGCGATTCGGCGCTGCAGCCCTGCAGTGTTTGATTAACCGATCGTTCAAATAGGCTTCACCGTGAACCTCGAAAATTACTTCCCCGTTCTTCTCTTTATCCTGATTGGCGTCGGCGTCGGCGTTGCTCCCCAGGTGCTTGGCCGTCTGCTCGGTCCGCACCGTCCCGATGCGGCCAAGCTGTCCCCGTATGAATGCGGCTTCGAAGCCTTCGAAGATGCGCGCATGAAGTTCGACGTTCGCTACTACCTCGTGGCGATCCTGTTTATTTTGTTTGATCTGGAAACGGCATTCTTCTTCCCATGGGGCGTCTCGATGCGCGAACTGGGCTGGACCGGTTTCGTCACGATGATGGTGTTCATCGCCGAATTCATCGTCGGATTCTGGTACATCTGGAAGAAAGGTGCCCTTGATTGGGAATAAGCCATGGCAATTGAAGGCGTATTAAACGAAGGTTTCATTACCACCACAGCCGATAAGCTGATCAACTGGGCGCGCACGGGATCGATGTTTCCGATGACGTTTGGCCTGGCATGCTGCGCGGTCGAGATGATGCATGTGGGCGCTGCCCGCTACGATCTCGACCGTTTTGGCATTGTGTTCCGCCCGTCGCCGCGCCAGTCCGACGTGATGATCGTCGCCGGCACGCTGTGCAACAAGATGGCTCCCGCCCTGCGCAAGGTGTACGACCAGATGGCCGAACCGCGCTGGGTGATCTCGATGGGTTCCTGCGCCAACGGCGGCGGCTACTACCACTACTCGTACTCGGTGGTGCGCGGTTGCGACCGCATCGTCCCCGTAGACGTCTACGTGCCGGGTTGCCCGCCGACCGCGGAAGCCCTGCTGTACGGCATCATGCAGCTGCAGAACAAGATCAAGCGCACCAACACCATCGCGCGCTAAGAACAGCGAAACACCATGACGACGAAACTCGAAACCCTTGAACTCGCCCTGAAAAATGCACTGGGCGAGGGCGCAAGCATCAGCTCCGCGCTGGGCGAAGTGACCGTGGTGGTCAAGGCCGCCGACTACATCCGCTCGATGCAGACGCTGCGCGACAATCCGCAGCTTGCCTTCGAACAAATGATCGACCTGTGCGGCGTCGACTATTCCCAATACGGTGAAGGCACCTGGGAAGGTCCGCGCTTCGCGGTGGTCGTGCACCTGCTGTCGCTGGCCAATAACTGGCGCGTGCGTGTGCGCGTGTTCTGCCCGGACGACGACATGCCGCTGGTCGAATCGATCACCCCTATCTGGCGCGCCGCCAACTGGTTCGAGCGCGAAGCCTTCGACCTGTTCGGCATCCTGTTCGACGGCCACGGCGACCTGCGCCGCATCCTGACCGACTACGGCTTCATCGGCCACCCGTTCCGCAAGGACTTCCCGATCACGGGCTACGTCGAGATGCGTTACGACCCTGAACAGAAACGCGTGATCTACCAACCGGTGACGATCGAACCGCGCGAGAACATCCCGCGCGTGATCCGTGAAGAAACCTACGGGACATCGAAATAATGGCTGAGCTTAAGAATTACACCCTGAACTTTGGTCCGCAGCACCCGGCAGCGCACGGCGTGCTGCGTCTCGTGCTGGAGCTGGACGGCGAAGTGATCCAGCGCGCAGACCCGCACATCGGCCTGCTGCACCGCGGCACCGAGAAGCTGGCCGAGACCCGCACCTACCTGCAGTCGGTCCCGTACATGGACCGCCTCGACTACGTGTCGATGATGTGCAACGAGCACGGCTACGTGCTGGCAGTCGAAAAGCTGCTGGGCATCGAAGCGCCGATCCGCGCGCAGTACATCCGCACGATGTTCGACGAGATCACCCGTATCCTGAACCACCTGATGTGGCTAGGCGCGCACGCGCTCGACATCGGCGCCATGGGTCCCTTCCTGTACGCCTTCCGTGACCGCGAAGACCTGTTCGACGTCTACGAAGCCGTGTCGGGCGCGCGCATGCACGCGGCCTACTACCGCCCGGGCGGCGTGTACCGCGACCTGCCGGACCGCATGCCGCAGCACCGCGAGTCGCCCATCCGCTCGAAGAAGGCGATCGACGACCTGAACCGCGACCGCCAGGGTTCGGTGCTGGACTTCATCGACGCGTTCACGAAACGTTTCGATGGCTACGTCGACGAATACGAAACCCTGCTGACCGACAACCGTATCTGGAAACAGCGTACCGTCGGCATCGGCGTGGTCTCGCCGGAAGACGCGAAGGCAATGGGCTTCACCGGCCCGATGCTGCGTGGCTCGGGCATCGCCTGGGACCTGCGCAAGACCCAGCCTTATGCGGCCTATGCGAACCTCGACTTCGACATCCCGGTCGGCACCAACGGCGACTCCTACGACCGCTACCTGGTGCGCGTGGAAGAAATGCGCCAGTCGAACCGCATCATCAAGCAGTGCATCGCCTGGCTGCGCGTGAACCAGGGTCCGGTCATGATCGACAACCACAAGATCGTGCCGCCGAACCGCATGGACATGAAGTCCAACATGGAATCGCTGATCCACCACTTCAAGCTGTTCACCGAAGGCTTCCACGTGCCGGAAGGCGAAGCCTATGCGGCGATCGAGCACCCGAAGGGCGAGTTCGGCATCTACATCGTGTCGGACGGCGCCAACAAGCCGTACCGCCTGAAGATCCGTACCCCGGACTATGTCCACCTGCAGAGCCTCGACGAAATGTCGCGCGGCCACATGATCGCCGACGCGGTAGCGATCATCGGCACCCAGGACATCGTGTTCGGCAGTATCGATAGGTAAGAAGGACAACCAAAATGTTATCGCAGGAATGCTATAAAAAGATCGATCGCGAGCTGGCCAAATACCCAGCCGATCAACGCCAGTCGGCCGTGATGGCTTCGCTGGCCCACGCCCAGGTCGAACTGGGCTGGCTGTCGCCGGAAACCATGCAGGAAATCGCCGACTACATCCGCATGCCGGCCATCGCCGTGCAGGAAGTCGCGACCTTCTACAACATGTACAACCTGAAGCCGGTCGGCAAGGCCAAGATCACGGTCTGCACCAACCTGCCGTGCGCCCTGTCGGGCGGCGAGCGCGCCGGCCAGCGTATCAAGGATGCGCTGGGCATCGACTACCGCGAAACCACCGCCGACGGCAAGTTCACCCTGCTGGAAGGCGAGTGCATGGGCGCCTGCGGCGACGCACCGGTGATGCTGGTGAATAACCACCGCATGTGCTCGTTCATGAGCGACGAGAAGATCGACGCCCTGCTTGAGGAACTGAACAAATGACCAGCCTGCACGACCGTCACATCAATCCGCTGATCCTGAAGGATCTGAACGGCGAAAACTGGCATCTGGAAGACTACGTCAAGCGCGGCGGCTACTCGGCCCTGCGCAAGATCCTTGAAGGCGGCGTCACCCAGGAACAGGTCATTGCCGACCTGAAGGCCTCGGGCCTGCGCGGCCGCGGCGGCGCCGGTTTCCCGACCGGCCTGAAGTGGAGCTTCATGCCGCGCCAGTTCCCGGGCCAGAAATACCTCGTCTGCAACACCGACGAAGGCGAGCCGGGTACCTTCAAGGACCGCGACATCATCCGCTACAACCCGCACGCGCTGATCGAAGGCATGGCCATCGGCGCCTACGCGATGGGCATCACCGTGGGCTACAACTACATCCACGGCGAGATCTTCCAGGAATACCTGCGCTTCGAAGAAGCGCTGGAAGAGGCGCGCGCCGCCGGCTTCCTGGGCGATAACATCATGGGCTCGAACTTCTCGTTCCAGCTGCATGCCCATCACGGCTACGGCGCCTACATCTGCGGCGAAGAAACCGCACTGCTGGAGTCGCTCGAAGGCAAGAAGGGCCAGCCGCGCTTCAAGCCGCCGTTCCCGGCCTCGTTCGGCCTGTACGGCAAGCCGACCACCATCAACAACACCGAGACCTTCGCTGCGGTTCCGTTCCTGCTCAACATGGGCCCGGAAAACTACATGGCGCTCGGCAAGCCGAACAACGGCGGCACCAAGATCTTCTCGATCTCGGGCGACGTCGAGCGTCCGGGCAACTACGAAGTCCCGCTGGGCACCCCGTTCGCCAAGCTGATGGAGCTGGCCGGCGGTATGCGCGGCGGCAAGAAGATCAAGGCTGTCATCCCGGGCGGTTCGTCGGCGCCGGTGATCCGCGGCGAGGTCATGATGGACACCGACCTCGACTACGATTCGATCGCCAAGGCCGGTTCGATGCTCGGTTCGGGCGCCGTGATCGTCATGGACGAGACCCGCTGCATGGTCAAGTCGCTGCTGCGCCTCTCGTACTTCTACTACGAAGAATCCTGCGGCCAGTGCACCCCGTGCCGTGAAGGCACCGGCTGGATGTACCGCATGGTCCACCGCATCGAGCACGGCAAGGGCCGTCCGGAAGACATGGACCTGCTGAACAACATCGCCTTCAACATCAAGGGCCGCACCATTTGCGCCCTGGGTGACGCAGCGGCGATGCCGGTGGAAGCGATGATCAAGAACTTCCGCGAGGAATTCGAATATCACATCGAGCACAAGCACTGCCTCGTGCCCGCATACCTTTAAACCAGGTCAGGTAACGATCAAATGGTTGAAATTGAATTAGACGGCAAAAAAGTCGAAGTCGCACCAGGTTCCATGGTGATGGACGCCGCAAACAAACTCGGGACCTATATCCCGCACTTCTGCTATCACAAGAAATTGTCGATCGCAGCGAACTGCCGCATGTGCCTGGTCGAAGTCGAAAAGGCACCGAAGCCGCTGCCGGCCTGCGCCACCCCGGTTTCGCCGGGCATGATCGTGCGCACCCACAGCGACAAGGCCGTGCAGGCGCAGAAGTCGGTGATGGAGTTCCTCCTCATTAACCACCCGCTGGATTGCCCGATCTGCGACCAGGGCGGCGAATGCCAGCTGCAGGATCTGGCCGTCGGCTACGGCAAGAGCAACTCGCGCTACGAGGAAGAAAAGCGCGTGGTGGCCCCGAAAGAGGCCGGCCCGCTGATCTCGATGGAAGAGATGGCGCGCTGCATCCAGTGCACCCGCTGCGTGCGTTTCGGCCAGGAAGTGGCCGGCGTGATGGAATTCGGCATGGTCGGCCGCGGCGAGCACTCGGAGATCACCACCTTCGTCGGCAAGACCGTCGATTCGGAAGTGTCGGGCAACATGATCGACCTGTGCCCAGTCGGCGCACTGACCTCGAAGCCGTTCCGCTATTCGGCACGTCCGTGGGAACTGCAGCGCCGCAAGTCGATCGCGCCGCACGACTCGCTGGGCTCGAACCTGATCGTCCAGGTCAAGGGCGGCAAGGTCATGCGCGTGCTGCCGCTGGAAAACGAAGCCATCAACGAATGCTGGATCTCGGACAAGGACCGCTTCTCGTACGAAGCGCTGGACAATGCCGACCGTCTGACCCAGCCGATGATCAAGCAGGGTGGCGTGTGGCAGGAAACCGACTGGCAGACCGCGCTGGAATACGTGGCCCACGGCCTGCGTAACATCCGCCACGAGCACGGCGCCGACAGCATCGCTGCCGTCGCGACCCCGCACTCGACGCTCGAAGAGCTGTACCTGCTCAACAAGATGACCCGCGGCATTGGCTCGGACAACATCGAATTCCGCCTGCGCCAGAGCGACTTCGCCCTGGACGGCCAGGTCACCCCGTGGCTGGGCATGCCGATCGCGAACTTCTCGCAACTGAAGCGCGCCTTCGTCATCGGCTCCAACCTGCGCAAGGACCACCCGCTGGTCGCGACCCGCCTGCGTACCGCCACCAAGGGCGGCGCCAAGCTGTCGCTGCTGGGCTCAAGCGACGACGATCTGCTGATGCCGATCGCCAATAAGCTGATCGCTGCGCCAAGCGACTGGCTGGCCGCGCTGTCGGAAGTCGTGTCGGCTGTCGCCGGCGCCAAGGGCGTGAGCGCACCGAGCGGTTTCGACAACGTGGAAGCAGGGGAGGCCGCCAAGGCCATCGCCGCGACCCTGGTCGGTCAAGAGACCCTGGGCGCTGTCCTGATCGGTAACGCCGCTTCGTACCACCCGCAAGCTTCTAAAATCCACGCCGCTGCGCAGTGGATCGCCGAGCAGACCGGCTGCTCCTTCGGCTACCTGGTCGACGCCGCTAACACCGTCGGCGGCTACATCGTCGGCGCCACCGGCAAAGGCGAGGCTGTGTTCGCATCGCCGAAGAAGGCCTACGTGCTGCTGAACGCGGAACCGGAACTGGACGCTGCCAACCCGCAGCAAGCCCGCGCCGCGCTGGATAGCGCCGAAATGGTTGTCGCCATGTCCGCCTTCAAGCACGGCATGGACTTCGCCGACGTGCTGCTGCCGATTTCGCCGTTCAGCGAGACCGCCGGCACCTTCGTCAACTGCGAAGGCCGCGCACAGAGCTTCAACGGCACCGTGAAACCGCTGGGCGAAACCCGTCCGGCGTGGAAAGTGCTGCGCGTGCTGGGCAACCTGCTGGGCCTGTCGGGCTTCGATTACGAGACCTCGGAATCGATCCGCGACGAAGCCATCGGCAAGGGCAATACGGACCTGTCGGCCAAGCTGAACAACGTCGCGCGCCTGGCGCCGACCGCTGGTTCCTACGCACCGGCCGGCCAGCTCGAGCGCGTCGCCGACCTGCCGATCTACTTCACCGACGCCCTGTCGCGCCGTTCCGAGCCGCTGCAGCGCACCGCCGACGCGAATGCGCCGCTGGTGACCCTGTCGAAGGCAGTCGCCGAGCAGATCGGCGTGCAGTCGGGCGACCTGGTCCGCGTGACCCAGGGTTCGGGCAGTGCCGTGCTGGCTGCGACCGTGGACGCACGCCTGCCGTCGAACGCGGTGCGTGTCGCCGCCGGCCACCCGGCTGTCGCGACCCTCGGTGCGATGTTCGGTGAGATCAATGTTGAAAAAGCAGTTGAACAGGTAGGAGGCGGCAAATAATGGCAACGCCCGGTTTTATCGATAGTTTCTACGAGATGGGCGCTGCCAGCCCGATCGCACCGGCCTGGCCGCTGATCTGGACTGTGATCAAGATCCTGGTGGTCCTGCTGCCGCTGATGGGCCTGGTCGCCTACCTGACCCTGTGGGAGCGCAAGCTGATCGGCTGGATCCAGATCCGCGTGGGCCCGAACCGCGTGGGTCCGGGTGGCCTGCTGCAGCCGATCGCCGACGCGCTCAAGCTGCTGCTGAAGGAAATCGTGATCCCGGCCAAGGCCAACCGCAGCCTGTTCGTGATCGGCCCGATCATGACCATCATGCCTGCGCTGGCCGCCTGGGCGGTGGTTCCGTTCGGCCCGCAAGCCGCGCTGGCCAACGTCAACGCCGGCCTGCTGTTCCTGATGGCGATCACCTCGATGGAAGTCTACGGCATCATCATCGCCGGCTGGGCTTCGAACTCGAAGTACTCGTTCATGGGCGCGATGCGCGCCTCGGCACAGATGATTTCGTATGAAATCCCGATCGGCTTCGCCCTGGTGGTGGTGCTGATGGTGACCGGCAGCCTGAACATGTCGGACATCGTCGCCAGCCAGCAGCTGGGCCGCTTCGCCGACATGGGAATGAACTTCCTGTCCTGGAACTGGCTGCCGCTGCTGCCGCTGTTCGTGATCTATTTCGTCTCCGGCCTGGCCGAGTGCAACCGCCACCCGTTCGACGTGGTGGAGGGCGAGTCCGAGATCGTCGCCGGCCACATGGTCGAGTACTCGGGCATGTCCTACGCGATGTTCATGCTGGCCGAATACGCCAACATGATCCTGATTTCGACCCTGGCAGCCATCATGTTCCTGGGCGGCTGGTCGGCACCGTTCGGCTTCCTGGAATTCGGCGCGATCGGCGGCTTCTTCTGGCTGTTCCTGAAGATGTTCCTGCTGGTTTCCCTGATGATCTGGGTCCGCGGCACCTTCCCGCGCTACCGCTATGACCAGATCATGCGCCTGGGCTGGAAAGTGTTCATCCCGCTGACCCTGATCTGGCTGGTGGTGGTCGCTGCCTGGATGCAGACGCCGTGGAACATCTGGAAGTAAGAGAGCAAAACCAACATGAATCGGATTAAAGAAATCGTCGGCAGCCTGATGCTGTCCGAACTCTTCAAGGGCCTGGCCCTGACCGGCAAGTACGCGCTGTCGCGCAAGATCACGGTCCAGTACCCGGAAGAGAAGACGCCGATGTCGAACCGCTTCCGCGGCCTGCACGCCCTGCGTCGCTACCCCAACGGGGAAGAGCGCTGCATCGCCTGCAAGCTGTGCGAAGCCGTGTGCCCGGCAATGGCGATCACGATCGAGTCGGCGCAGCGCGAGGACGGCACCCGCCGCACCACGCGCTACGACATCGACCTGACCAAGTGCATCTTCTGCGGCTTCTGCGAAGAATCCTGCCCGGTCGACTCGATCGTCGAAACCCACGTGCTGGAATACCACGGCGAGAAACGCGGCGACCTCTACTACACCAAAGAGATGCTGCTGGCCGTCGGTGACCGCTACGAAAACGACATCGCCGCCGCCCGCGAAGCGGACGCGAAGTACCGATAAGAAGAGGCTGTCAAAGTCATGGAATTTACATCTGTCCTGTTCTACGTGTTCGCGGCCATCATGGTGCTGGCCTCGCTGCGCGTCATCACCGCAAAGAACCCGGTCCACGCCGCGCTTTTCCTGGTGCTCGCGTTCTTCAACGCGGCCGGCATCTGGATGCTGCTGAAGGCCGAGTTCCTGGCCATCGTGCTGGTGCTGGTCTATGTCGGCGCCGTGATGGTGCTGTTCCTGTTCGTCGTCATGATGCTCGACATTAATATCGACCGCATGCGCGAAGGTTTCTGGGGCTACCTGCCGGTGGCGTCGGCCGTCGGCGCCCTGATCGTGCTCGAGATGGCTGCCGTGCTGTACCGCGCGTACAACCAGACCGACCTGTCGGCCGAGGCCGCTGCCCTGAACATCGGCGGCACCAAGGAACTGGGCCTGCTGATCTATACCAAGTACATCTACGGCTTCGAGATCGCGGCCGTGATCCTGCTGGTGGCGATCATCGCCGCAGTCGCCCTGACCCTGCGTAAGCGCAAGGACACCAAAGCAATCGACCCGGGCCTCGCCGTCCGCGTCAAGCGTAACGACCGCCTGCGCATCGTCAAGATGGACGCGGTCAACCAGCGCGCCATCGACGAAGCGGCTGCCCAAAAGGCAGCGGCTGAGGCGGCCGCAGCTGCACCGAAGGAGGCACCATGACTTTGTCGCTCGCACACTACCTGATCCTGGGCGCGATCCTGTTCGCGATCTCGGTGATCGGTATCTTCCTGAACCGGAAGAACATCATCATCCTGCTGATGGCCGTCGAACTGATGCTGCTGGCGGTGAACCTGAACTTCGTCGCGTTCTCGCACTACCTCGGTGACGCGGCGGGGCAGATCTTCGTGTTCTTCATTCTGACCGTCGCGGCCGCCGAATCGGCGATCGGCCTGGCGATCCTGGTGGTCCTGTTCCGTAACCTGGACACGATCAATGTGGAAGACCTCGACAGCCTGAAGGGCTGATGGTCTCGGCTAACAATAACGACTAAGGTTCAACAATGGCGGGGCAACTCTCTTCCTCAATGTTACTGGCGGTGCCTCTGGCGCCGCTCGCAGGCTCGGCGATTGCCGGCCTGCTCGGTACCAAGTTCTTCGGTAACGTCGTCGGCCGCAAGGTATCGCATACGGCGACCATCCTGGGCGTGCTGATCGCGCTGATCATCTCGGTCCAGACCCTGATGGCGGTGCTCGACGGCGCCAGCTTCAACCAGGACATCTACACCTGGATGACCGTGGGCACGCTCAAGCTGGCCGTCGGCTTCCAGATCGATGCGCTGTCGGCAATGATGATGTGCGTGGTGACGTCCGTCTCCCTGATGGTTCACATCTACACGATCGGCTACATGGCCGAGGACGAAGGCTACAACCGCTTCTTCTCGTACATTTCGCTGTTCACCTTCTCGATGCTGATGCTGGTCATGTCCAACAACTTCCTGCAGCTGTTCTTCGGCTGGGAAGCGGTGGGCCTGGTCTCGTATCTGCTGATCGGCTTCTGGTACACCCGTCCGACCGCGATCTTCGCGAACATGAAGGCCTTCCTGGTCAACCGCGTCGGCGACTTCGGCTTCATCCTGGGCATCGGCCTGCTGCTGGCCGCTTCCGGCTCGATGCAGTACACCGACGTGTTCGCCCAGGCCGACAAGCTGGCCGGCATGACCGTGCCGGGCATCGGCTGGCCACTGCTGACCGCCGCCTGCATCTGCCTGTTCATCGGCGCGATGGGTAAATCGGCGCAGTTCCCGCTGCACGTCTGGCTGCCGGACTCGATGGAAGGCCCGACCCCGATCTCGGCGCTGATCCACGCGGCAACCATGGTTACCGCCGGCATCTTCATGGTGTCGCGCATGTCGCCGCTGTTCGAACTGTCGGACGGCGCACTCTCGTTCATCATCGTGATCGGCTCGATCACCGCGCTGTTCATGGGCTTCCTGGGCATCATCCAGAACGACATCAAGCGCGTGGTCGCTTACTCGACCCTGTCGCAGCTGGGCTACATGACCGTGGCGCTGGGCGCCTCGGCCTACTCGGTGGCCGTGTTCCACCTGATGACCCACGCCTTCTTCAAGGCGCTGCTGTTCCTCGGCGCGGGTTCGGTCATCATCGGCATGCACCACGACCAGGACATGCGCAACATGGGCGGCCTGCGCAAGTACATGCCGATCACCTGGCTGACCTCGCTGGCCGGCTCGCTGGCCCTGATCGGTACCCCGCTGTTCTCGGGCTTCTACTCGAAGGATTCGATCATCGAGGCAGTGCACGCGACCAACCTGCCGGGCGCCGGCTTCGCCAACTTCGCGGTGCTGGCAGGCGTCTTCGTGACCGCCTTCTACTCGTTCCGCATGTACTTCCTGGTCTTCCACGGCCCGGAGCGCTGGCATACCGCCCATGGCCACGACAGCCATGCGCATGACGCCCACGACCAGAAAGCTGCCGCTGCCGGTCACGATCCGCACGCGCTGCACGATTCGGATGCGCACCACGAAGAGGAACATGACGACCACGGCCACCACGGCCTGGCCCCGGGCCAGAAGCCGCACGAGTCGCCATGGGTCGTTACCCTGCCGCTGATCCTGCTGGCAATCCCGTCGATCTTCATCGGCTACTTCACCATCGAACCGATGCTGCACGGCGACTTCTTCAAGAACGTGATCTTCGTCGGCGAGAACCACACCGCGATGGAAACCCTGCGCGAAGAGTTCCATAGCGCCGGCGCCATGGCCCTGCACGGCCTGCAGACCGCACCGTTCTGGCTGGCACTGGCAGGCGTGGTGACCGCGTACTACTGCTACATGGTCAACCCGCGCGTCCCGGCCTGGTTCTATGCCAAGTTCAAGTTCCTGCATACCCTGCTGGACAACAAGTACTACATGGACAAGTTCAACGATGTCGTGTTCGCCGGCGGCGCACGCGCCATCGGTAGCGGCCTGTGGAAAGTGGGCGACCGCGGCCTGATCGACGGCCTGCTGGTCAACGGTTCGGCCAAGCTGGTGGGCTGGTTCTCGACCGTCACCCGTACTTTCCAGACGGGTTACATCTACCACTACGCGTTCGTGATGATCGTCGGCGTGCTGGCGACCCTGCTGTGGTTCTTCCCGTTCTGGCGCGGTTAATCGGGCAAAGATAAGAAAAGCGAAAAATGATGCAGTCAATCTCTACATTTCCTCCTTACCTGAGCCTGTCGATCTGGCTCCCGATCCTGTTCGGCATGATCGTGCTGGCCGTCGGCCGCGACAAGAACGCGGGCTTCACCCGCATGCTGTCGCTGGTCGGTGCCGTGGTCAGCTTCCTGCCGACCCTGCCGCTGATCATGAACTTCGACAGCGCCGCGCACGGCATGCAGTTCTATGAAGCCGCCGCCTGGATCGAACGCTTCAATGTGTTCTACAAACTGGGCGTCGACGGCCTGTCGCTGTGGTTCATCCCGCTGACCGCCTTCATCACCATCATCGTGGTGCTGGCGGCGTGGCAGGTGATCGACGAGCGCATCGGCCAGTACATGGGTTCCTTCCTGATCTTGTCGGGCCTGATGATCGGCGTGTTCGCCTCGCTGGACGGCCTGCTGTTCTACTTCTTCTTCGAAGCCACCCTGATCCCGATGTACATCATCATCGGTGTGTTCGGCGGCCCGAACCGCGTGTACGCGGCATTCAAGTTCTTCCTGTACACGTTCTTCGGCTCGCTGCTGACCCTGGTCGCGATCATCTACCTGTACAACCAGGCCGGCTCCTTCGACATCCTGGAATGGCACAAGCTGCCGCTCACGATGAACGAGCAGATCCTGATCTTCATCGCCTTCTTCATGGCCTTCGCCGTGAAGGTTCCGATGTGGCCGGTGCACACCTGGCTGCCGGACGCCCACGTGGAAGCGCCGACCGGCGGTTCCGTGGTGCTGGCCGCGATCATGCTGAAGCTGGGCGCGTACGGCTTCCTGCGATTCTCGCTGCCGATCGCGCCGGACGCTTCGCACTACCTGGCCCCGGTGGTCATCGTGCTGTCCCTGATCGCCGTGATCTACATCGGCCTGGTCGCCATGGTCCAGAAGGACATGAAGAAACTGGTCGCGTACTCGTCGATCGCCCACATGGGCTTCGTCACCCTGGGCTTCTTCATGTTCAACGACCTGGGCGTGCAGGGCGGCCTGATGCAGTCGATCTCGCACGGCTTTGTGTCGGGCGCGATGTTCCTGTGCATCGGCGTGCTGTACGACCGCGTCCACTCGCGTGAAATCGCCGACTACGGCGGCGTGGTCAACACCATGCCGAAGTTCGCCGCCTTCGCCGTGCTGTTCTCGATGGCCAACGCCGGCCTGCCGGCCACCTCGGGCTTCATCGGCGAATTCATGGTGATCCTGGGCGCCGTGCAATTCAACTTCTGGACCGGCCTGCTGGCTGGCACCGCCCTGATCCTGGGCGCGGCTTACTCGCTGTGGATGGTCAAGCGCGTCGTGTTCGGCCCGATCGGCAACAAGCACGTCGCCGAGCTGACCGACCTGAACGGCCGCGAGTTCGCCATCCTGGGCGTGCTGGCCATCGCCACCCTGTGGATGGGCCTGTACCCGGCGCCGATCGCCGAGACCCTGCAGGTGTCGGTGACCGACCTCCTGCAACACGTCGCAGTCAGCAAAGTGCCTCAATAAACTGCCATGAATGAAATGACCTCAACCTTGCATGCGGCGACCGACACCAACCTGGCGCCGGTCTATGCCGAAATCTTCCTGCTGATCGCGGCTTCCGCGATCCTGCTGATCGACATGTTCCTGAAGGAGGGCAAGCGCAACCTGACTTACGCGCTGAGCCTGATCGCCATCGCCGGCTGCGGCGTGCTGACCTTCGCCGACATGGGCACCGGCGCCACCGTCATGACCTTCAACGGCATGTACGTGTCGGACCCGATGTCCAACCTGCTCAAGCTGGTGACCTACGTGGCCACCGCCATGACCCTGGTGTATTCGCGCCAGTACGCGGGCGACCGCGCCATGATGTCCGGTAACCTGGGCGGCGAGTTCTACGTGCTCGCGCTGTTCTCGATGCTGGGCCAGATGATCATGATCTCGGGTTCGAGCATGCTCTCGATCTACCTGGGCGTGGAACTGATGTCGCTGTCGCTGTACGCCCTGGTGGCGCTGCGCCGCGACCACGCGATCTCGACCGAAGCCGCGATGAAGTACTTCATCCTGGGCGCGCTGTCCTCGGGCTTCCTGCTGTACGGCATGTCGATGATCTACGGCGCCACCGGTTCGCTGAATATCGACGCCATCAACCAGGTGAGCTCGGCCGCCGGCGCGAACTCGACCATCCTGGTGTTCGGCCTGGTGTTCATCGTCGCCGGTCTGGCCTTCAAGCTGGGCGTGGTCCCGTTCCACATGTGGGTCCCGGACGTGGTGCAGGGCGCCCCGACCGCCGTCACCCTGCTGCTGGGCGGCGCGCCGAAGCTGGCGACCTTCGCCATGGTGATCCGCCTGCTGGTGGAAGGCCTGCCGGCCATGGCCTTCGACTGGCAGCAGATGCTGCTGGTGCTGGCCGTGCTGTCGCTGGCCGTGGGTAACATCACCGCGATCGCGCAGACCAACATCAAGCGTATGCTGGCGTACTCGACCATTGCGCAGATGGGCTTCGTGGTGCTGGGCATGATGACCGGCGTGGTCAACGGCGACAGCAGCAATGCCGCCGCGTCGTACAGCGCCGCGATGTACTACACCATCACCTACGTCCTGACCACGGTCGGCAGCTTCGGCCTGATCATGATGCTGGCGCGCGCCGGCCACGAGGCCGAGACCATCGCCGACTTCAAGGGCCTGGGCAAGCGTTCGCCATGGTTCGCGATCGTCATGACCATCCTGATGTTCTCGCTGGCGGGCGTGCCGCCGATGGTCGGCTTCATGGCCAAGTGGGCCGTGCTGCAGGCTGTCGCCAACGCCGGCATGGTGTGGCTGGCCGTGGTCGCCGTGCTGTTCTCGCTGATGGGCGCCTTCTACTACCTGCGCATCGTCAAGACCATCTGGTTCGACGACGCTGCCGATACCGCTGCGATCCACACCCCGGCCGACATGCGCGTCGTGATGTCGCTCAACGGCGTGGCCGTGGTCCTGCTGGGTATCGTCCCGGGCTGGCTGCTGGCGGTGTGCTACAGCACCATGCAGGCAACCCTCGCGAAGTAATCGGCCTTGGATTCCTCCCTGGCCTCCTGGCTGGTGGTCGCGATTGCACTCGCGGCCGCCAACCTGCCTTTCCTCACCGAGCGTGTGTTCGGCCTTGTTCCTCTCAAGGCCAGCACTGCCGGTGACGGCACCCAGCGCACGAAGCCGTTCCCGCTGCGCCTGTTAGAGTTAATTGTTTTATACTTTGTCGTCGGCTTCCTGGCTCGCGCCCTGGAATCCCGGATCGGCGCCGTGTTCGGGCAGAACTGGGAGTTCTATGCGATCACCGGTTGCCTGTTCCTGGTGCTGGCGTTCCCCGGTTTCATCCTCCGTTACCTGCGCAAACGCCGCGCCTGATTCCCGTAACGCAGTACAAGACTGGAGACCGCATGGTTTCAGATTTACGCGAGACCCGCATCGACGGCGGTGTGGTCTATGACGGCCATTTCCTCAAAGTCGAGCGCGACAAGATCCGGCTGCCCGACGGTTCCACCTCCCACCGTGAATTCTTCCGCCACCCCGGCGCCGTGGTCATCCTGCCGCTGCTGCCCGATGGCCGCATCCTGCTGGAACGCCAGTTCCGCTATCCGAATTCCCAGGTGTTCATCGAGTTCCCCGCCGGGAAGATCGATCCGGGCGAGGATCACCTGGCCTGCGCCGAGCGCGAGCTGGAAGAAGAGACCGGCTACACCGCCGGCAAGTGGCGCTTCGTCTGCACCATTCACAATGCCATCGCCTATTCGGACGAGCACCTCGAGCTGTTCCTGGCCGAAGACCTGCAAGCCGGCGAGCAGAAGCTGGACGAGGGCGAATTCCTGGAAATCTTCAGTGTCACGCTGCCGGAGCTGCTGGGCATGGTCCAGCGCGGCGAGATCACCGACGTGAAGACCATCATCGGCACCTTCTGGCTCGAGAAGATCCTGTCCGGCAGCTGGAACCTGGCGTAGTGCGATGAAATCGTGGCTGGCGCTTGTCCTGTGGTGCTGGGCGCTGGCAGCCACGGCCGCGCCACGGACCGCGTTCCAGGCGCGCTGCGAGGACACCATCGGCGAGACGCTCTCCGTGCTGACAGGCACGCAGAATGGTTTTCGGATCGACAACACCGTCGGTTTCCGTTCCTTGACCGTGATGAAGGGAAAGGCGCGTCCCGGTCAGGTGGTGCTGGGCCTGACCCGCACCGAGTCGATCGTCAGCATCAACGTCGGCGGGCGCCTGCTCACCGATCCGGCCAGCGGCTACGAATGCATCGCGCCGCACATCGAGATCAAGCTTTACTATCCGCCGATCGTGGTCTACGTCAGCCGCGAGTTCCGGCCCGGTTCCTGCGCCTACGAGGAAGTGCTGGCGCACGAGATGCGTCACCTGAACACCTACCTCGACTACCTGCCCAAGGCGGAAAGCCGGGTGCGCCAGGCGCTCGAGCGCCGTTTCGAGGACAAGCCCCTGTATGCGCGCATCGGCCAGGCACAAAGCCTGCTCCAGCGCGAAATCGACCGCGGCTGGATGCCCTATATTAAAAGCGAGATGGCGAAGGTCGAGGCCTTGCAGGCGGCGATCGACTCGCCCCAGGAATATGCCCGCCTCGGCAAGGTTTGCGGAGGTGAGGTACAGTCGCTGATTCGACCTGTACGAAAACGCAAGACATGACGATTGACACAGCCGTACCCGCAACCAACGAGCTTTCGCAGCGCTATTTCGCGCTGATTCCCGCCGCCGGCGTCGGCGCCCGCATGGCCGCCGGCAGCCCCAAGCAATACCTGCCCATCGCCGGCAAGCCGATGCTGCGCCACACCATCGACGCCTTCCGCTCCAGTCCGTACATCGCGCACACCTATGTGGTGGTGAGCGCGGACGACCCCTACATCGACGCCATCGTGCCGCCAGGCGGCGTCACCGTGCTGCGCTGCGGCGGCGCCACGCGCATGGAATCGATCCGCAATGGCCTGCGCATGCTGCACGACAGCGTGGCCTTGGACGACTGGATCTTGGTGCACGACGCCGCCCGTCCAGGGCTGGACGCGGAACTGATCGCCCGCCTGATCGTCGAAACGGGTGAGCACCCGGCCGGCGGTTTGCTGGCGCTGCCGGTGGTCGATACCGTCAAACGCAGCGTGGCGGGGGAGGTGGCAACGGTGGCGCGCGACGGCCTGTGGCTGGCGCAGACGCCGCAGATGTTCCGCTACCAGTTATTATGCCGCGCACTCGACGCCGCGACGGACCCGGCCGCGATTACCGATGACGCCAGCGCGGTTGAAGCGCTGGGACTGGCCCCCAAGTTGGTGGAAGGGCATCCCCGCAACCTGAAAGTCACGCTGCCTGCCGACATCCGGATCGCCGAGATGTACCTGGCAGCCTTTGCTGATCAACCAATCGAACCGCAAGCGAGCTGAATGACCATGGCACAAGCATCCTTCAATCCCACTCCGCCATTCCGCATCGGAACCGGCTACGACTGCCACGCGCTGGTCGAGGGGCGCAAGCTCATCGTCGGCGGCGTGACCATCCCGCACCGGCTGGGCCTGCTCGGCCACTCGGACGCCGACGTGTTGCTGCACGCGGTCATCGATGCGCTGCTGGGCGCCGCAGCCCTGGGCGACATCGGCAAGCATTTCCCGGACACCGACCCGATGTTCGCCGGCGCCGATTCGCGCACCTTGCTGCGCGAGGTGGCGCACCGCGTGGTGGCGACCGGTTACACCATCGGCAACATCGACGCAACCATCATCGCTCAGCAGCCGAAGATGGCGCCGCACATCCCGCAAATGGTCTCGCGTATCGCCGAAGACCTGGGCGTGTCGCCGCAGCAGGTCAACGTCAAGGCCAAGACCAACGAAAAGCTCGGCTTCCTCGGGCGCGAAGAGGGCATGGCGGCTGAGGCGGTCGCGATGCTGATCCGCGCACCCGAAGCAGGCTGATTGATGCTTGTCTGACATGTGCGTGCATATGCACTATAATTCGTCGAATGGGCATTCCGCCCGTTCGAGGAGGCGCACATGACGCACGCACATGAACAAGAAACAATGACGCCGCGCGCGGCCTGGATGCTGATCCTGGCCGCAAGCACGATCCTGATGATCACGATGGGCGCCCGCCTGACCACGGGCCTGTTCCTGTCGCCGATCAATACCTCCACCGGCCTCGGCATCGCCACCATCAGCTTCGCGATGGCGGTGGCCCAGCTCATGTGGGGCGCCTCGCAACCGATCTTCGGCGCCATCGCCGACAAGTATGGCCCGGCGCGGGTCATCGTGATCGGCGGCCTCATGCTCGCCATGGGCACCGCCCTCACGCCCTTCATGGATTCCGAGTGGGGCCTGCTGCTCAGCATGGGCCTCCTGTCCGCTGCCGGCGCGGGGGCAGGGAGCTTCTCGATCCTGATCGGCGCCACCGCCCAGCGCCTGCCCGCCGAGCGGCGCGCCTTCGCCTCCGGCTTCATCAACGCCGGCGGCTCCTTCGGCCAGTTCGTGTTCGCGCCGCTGATGCAGGCAATTATCGCCTCCGCCGGCTGGGTCATCGCGATGCTGACCATGGCGGCCACGACCTTGCTGACCATCCCCTTGGCGCTGGGCATGCGCAAGAAGCCGGCCGTGCCCATCGCAGCGCCGGCTTCGGCCGCCACGGCGACGCCGGTCGCAGCCGGCATGAGCCTGACCGAACAGCTGCGCCAGGCCATGCGCGACCGCAGCTACCTGTGCCTGCACCTGGGCTTCTTCACCTGCGGCTTCCACATCGCCTTCCTGGTCACCCACCTGCCACAGGAAGTCGCGCTGTGCGGCCTGTCGGCGGGCGTCTCCGCCACCGCGTTGGCCCTGATCGGCCTGTTCAACATCGCCGGCAGCCTGGCCGCCGGCGCACTGGCCAACCGCTACCGCATGAAGTCGCTGCTGGCCTTCATCTACGGCGCTCGCGCCCTGATCATCGTGGCCTACCTGCTGGCGCCAAAGGCCGCGCTGACCTTCTACCTGTTCGCCGGCGCACTCGGCTTCACCTGGCTGGCTACGGTGCCGCCCACGGCCGGGCTGGTGGGCAAGCTGTTCGGCATGCGCTACCTGGCGACCCTGTTCGGCATGACCCTGCTGTCGCACCAGATCGGCGGCTTCTTCGGCGCCTGGCTCGGCGGCCTGTCCTTTGTCCGCTTCGGCGACTATACGTGGATGTGGTACGCCGACATCCTGCTGGCGGTCGCGGCGGCCCTGATCAACCTGCCGATCCGCGAGGCCAAGGTGGCGCGCCCGGCGGCGCTGGCTGGGGCGAAGGGCTGAGCGGATGGCGCGCGAAGCCTGGGCCTATCGCGAGCTCGCCGTCGAGTCGGCGCTGGATCCGCGCAGCGGGCGGGTCATCATCCGGCCGGTGTCGGGCCAGGCCTACGCGACCTCGCTGCGCGTGCAGTGTTCGCGCGCGTTGTCCGATCCGGAGCGCTATCCGGTCGGCACGCGCTTCCTGCTGTCCGCCAAGCTGACCGACCGCCTCGGCGGCGCCCCTTATCTGTACGCTTGGCACGGCGACCCGGTGGTCGTCATGAGCAAGGCGGCGCTGACCCGCTTCCTGGGCGAGCGCAAGCGGCTGCGGCTCTGAGCTCAGTAGTGCGTCAGTTTCATGAAGACGAACCATCCCAGGACGGTGAGGAGCATCAGGGTCGCCAGTGCGCCGAACACGGGGCCGGCCCGCCGCGGCTTGTAGTGCGTCCACAGCACGGCCAGGCCGCCGAAGACGAAGACCAGGCTGGCGCAAATGGCGAGCCAGCGCGGAGGAGGGAATTCCGGCACGCGCCACCGCCGCCGGCTCGGCACACCTTCGACGAGTCCGGAGGTGAAGGCGAGCGCCACAAGCCCGATCAGCAGCATGCCGAGCCCGCACAGCAGCGCGTCGCGCCGGGTGGTCCTGCTCATTTGCCCGCGAGGTCGCGTTCCACCACCTCGAGGAAGGTGGCCGTGGTCCAGCGCAGGCTGGTGACCGGGATATCCGGGCGGTAGAACTCGCCGTTGCCGCGCGGCCGGTTGACGTACAGTTTCGTCGGCACGACGACTCTTCCCAGTCCTCCCGGCAGCGGCTCGATCCTCACTTCCATATAAGTCGAATCGGCGGAACTCGGCGCCCCGACCAGCTTCGTGTTCGGGAACAGTTTGAAGTAATCGATGGCGTCCAGGCAGGCGCTCGCGCAGTTACCCGGGACGATCACGTAGACCGGACGGGTGAAGGGCGCGGGCGCCGGCTGCGGCGCCGCTTCGGTCGCCTCCTCCTCGTCCTTGCGGATGGCATAAGGTGACTTGGCCGCCAGCGCCTTGCGCATCGCCGCTTCGCGTTCGGCCCACCACTGCGCGGACGCGGTTTCGCCCCTGGCCAAGTCGTCTTCCCTGGTGCGCTGGTAATAGGCGATGTTGCCCGGCGAGGCGCGGTACCAGACTTCGACGCCGGCATTGCGCGCATCGTCGCGGCGCTTCAGCTCCGCGTCGCCCCACAGGGCCTTCGCGAATTGCTGGCTCCAGTCCGAGCTGCCGCCCTGGTTGCGGCGCAGGTCGACCACGACCGCGTCCGCGCCGAGGAAGCGCGCGCGCTGGCTGCGCACCTGCTCGTAGATGGCGCGGTAGGCCGCGCGTTCCTCGTCGGATGGCTGGAAGGTCGGCATCGCCACCCAGAACAAATTCTTGCGCGGTTCGCTCAGGCCGACCGGCAGGGCATCGCCGGCGACGCTTTCGCGCAGCAGGGGCGCGAGCGACTTGGGCGCCTCGCGCCAGGCCAGGCTGCGTTCGACCTGGCGGCCATCAAGCTCGAACACGCAGCGTTTTGGCCGTGCCACGAACGGGTTGCCCGTGTCGATGAACAGGTTGCGCGTCTGGCTCCACCACTGGCCGTCTTCCTTGATGCGTCCCAGGAAGGCGAACACGTTCTGCTCCAGCAGCGTGCGCGCCGGCTTGCCGTCGCAGGACACGATGCGTTCGCCTTCGCGCGCGGCGCCGTCCTCGCTGGCATAGACGAACAGGTCGCCGCGCCAGGCGGCAACGAAGCCGGGCCACTGGGCCGGCCTGACGGCGGCGGCATCGAAGCTTGGATAGACGCCCGCATGACCGTCGTGGATGCGGTTCGAGAAGCCCAGCAGGGCCGCGATGTAGCCGCTGCCGTCGCTCACTTGCGCCGCCAGCGCGGCGCCGTGGGCCTTGGCGGCGCGCAGGTTGGTCAGGAAGGCGGGATTGTGCGGATCATGGGCGCCGGCATGGTTGGCGAGCGTGACGCGGTAGCCTGCTTCGACGTCGCGCAGGGCGGCGGCGCGCCATTGCTTGGGGCTGGTCGGCAGTTTGGGTTCAGCATCTGCGGCAAGGGCTGCGCCGGACACGCCTGCCAGGAGGGCGGCAAGGAAGATCGAGGTGAAGCGCATGGCAGGGGACTCATGGGATGCGGAGCGCCCACAATACAACGCGCCTGCCGTGCGGAAATGCGTGGTTTGTCACGTCCTGTTCCGCCCGCTAACAGGGGCGGGCAGCGCGAGCGTGCAAAAATGGTTAACATCAGGTTTTGCGACCGAACCCGAAAGGAACACCATGGCCACACGGAACATCGCCGTCATCGTCGGCAGCCTGCGCAAGGACTCGTTCACCCGCAAGGTGGCGCGATCGATGATCGAACTGGCGCCCGCCAGCCTCCACATGGAGATCGTCGAGATCCGCGACCTGCCGCTGTACAACCAGGACGACGAGACCGACAATCCGCCGGCCGCGTTCACTGCATTCCGCGAGCGCATCAGGCAGGCCGACGGCATCCTGTTCTGTACGCCGGAATACAACCGCTCGGTCCCGGGCGCTCTGAAGAACGCGATCGACGTCGGCTCGCGCCCCTACGGCAAGGCGGCTTACGCCGACAAGCCCTGCGCGGTGGTCAGTGTCTCGCCGGGCGCGCTGGGCGGCTTCGGCGCCAACCACCACCTGCGCCAGATGCTGCCTTTCCTGAACATGCCCTGCATGCCGGCGCCGGAAGCCTATGTCGGCATGGTGGCCGGCAAGTACGAGGGCGATCGCCTGATCGACGATGGAAGCCGCGCCTTCTTCCAGACCTTCATCGACAGCTTTGCCGCCTGGATCGAGCGCCATGCCAAGTGAGCACCCGATCGCGGTGCGCGGGCTCGACCACATCGTCCTGCGCGTCGCCGACCTCGACGCCATGATCGCCTTCTACGGCGAGGTGCTGGGCTGCCGCGTCGAGCGGCGCCTGGAGGAGCTTGGACTGATTCAGCTACGCGCCGGCCATTCCCTGATCGACCTTGTGCCGGTCGACAGCAAGCTGGGCCGCGAGGGCGGCGCGGCCCCTGGGGTAGGTGGCCGCAACCTCGACCACCTGTGCCTGCGTGTCGAACCCTTCGACGAAGCCGCGATCCGGCGCCACCTGGATGCCCACGGCGTGCCCGCCGGCCCGGTTGAATCGCGCTATGGCGCTGAAGGCGAGGGGCCGTCGATATACCTGCTCGACCCGGAGCGCAACACCGTCGAGCTCAAGGGACCGCCCTACGCAACATGAAGGCCGGCGCCTCCACCCGAGGGAACAACACGCCCGCCCGCTACGGCCGCCCGGACGGCTGGCGCGGCCGCCTGTACGACATCATCTTCCGCAGCGACTCCAAGGCGGGACGACGTTTCGACATCGCGCTGGTGGGGGCGATCCTGCTCAGCATCCTGGTGGTGGTGCTCGACAGCGTGCCGCTGATCCACGCCCGCTACACCGGGCTGATGCGCGTGCTGGAATGGAGCTTCACGCTGCTGTTCACCTTCGAATACGCGGCGCGCCTGCTGTGCGTGCGCCAGCCGCTGCGTTACGCCACCAGCTTCTACGGCATCGTCGACCTGCTGTCGGTGCTGCCGACCTACGTGTCGCTGCTGGTGCCGGGCAGCGAAGCGCTGCTCGACATCCGCATCCTGCGCCTGCTGCGGCTGTTCCGCATCTTCAAGCTCACCCTCTACATCGAGGAATACACGCGCCTGGCCGAGGCCTTGGCCGCCAGCCGGCGCAAGATCATGGTGTTCCTGTCGGTGGTGCTGATGGCGGTGCTGATCCTGGGCACCGTAATGTACGTGGTCGAGGGGCCGGCGCACGGCTATACCAGCATCCCGACCGCGATGTACTGGGCGATCGTCACCATGACCACGGTGGGCTATGGCGACATCACCCCGCACACCACGCTCGGCAAGGCGATCGCATCCTTCATGATGCTGCTCGGCTGGGGCATCCTGGCGGTGCCGACCGGCATCGTCACCGCAGAGATGACGGCGCGCCGCAACGACCGCCGCCACGGCCCGGCGCGCGTGCCGCGCAACTGCGAAGTGTGCGGCAACGGCGGCCACGAAGCGAGCGCAACATTCTGCAAGGATTGCGGCGCCGAACTGCCGAAGGTGCAGGCCAGGCGCTGACGCCCGGCGGGCGCACCTTTGGCCCAGATCAAACGCGGCCTGGCCAGCGTCTTTAGTCTTCTAGCCTCGTGCCGCGGCCAGTGCGCCGTGGCGTGCCTTTCAATGAAACTATAGAACGAGGTCAACGCATGTTTCCCTTTTCTCAGACCCCGGCCGTGCGCTCCCACATGGACGCGCAGACCGCCTTCCTGAACGACATGTCCAAGTCGATGTTCCGTTCCTTCCAGCAGATGTGCGACCTGAACATCCAGCTGGTCCAGACCCTGGTCGAAGAAAGCACCCTGGCCAGCCAGCAGGTGCTGAGCGCCGACCGCCAGACCGAGCTGCTCAGCGCAGCCTCGGCACGCGCCCAGCCGACCAGCGAGAAGCTGCGCGCCTACCAGCACCACGTCTCGCGCCTGGCGGCCGAAGCGCAGGTCGACATGGCGCGCGTGACCGAGCAGCACGTGCAGAACACCACCCGTACCGCACGCGCCCTGGTCGACGAAGTGGCGCGCACCACCGCCGAGGAGACCGAACGCAACATCCGCACCCAGCAGGAAGCGCTGCGCAATGCCGCCGATCCGTTCGCACGTCCGGACGGCGACGCGCGCCGTTCGATGGATGGCAACGGTGAAGTCCACCGCGGCCAGCCGGGGCAGGGCGCGCAGCAGGCCAATGCCCAGGGCAACCGTCCGTCAGGCGCCTCGACGCATTGATCAGCCGGCGGCTGCGGCGCCCGCGACGGGCGCAGCGGCTGCCGCCGGTGCGCCCGTCCGCCTTTGCGGCGCCAGGCCGAACAAGGGCCGCAGGACACGGACGCGCCGCACCACTTCAAAAATCCCGAAGCTCAGGCTCAAGGTCAGCACCACCAGCAGCAGCGCTTCCAGGCCAGGCGCGATGCGCAGCGGCTTCATTGCGTGCGCCATCGTGACGATCAGGGTCTGGTGCAGGATGTAGACCGGGAAGATCGCTTCGTTCAGGTAGCGCCGTGCCGGGCCGTCATGGTCGAGGTGGCGCTTGGCGAAACCGCAGGCGGCAAGCATCGCGCTCCAGGCCAGCAGCGCATACATCGAATACATGAAGGGGCGCAGCACCGCCACCACCGGCGGCGAGATGATGTCGTAGGTCACCGCATCCCACATCACCAGCAGCGTCCAGCCGGTCACGGCGATGCCCAGCGCCGGCCAGCGCAGGGGCGGCAGGCGCGCCCAGAAGCCCGGCACGCGCGCCACCAGGGCGCCGAGCAGGAAGGGCAGGAAGGACATCGCGTGGTTGTACCAGTCGCCCACGACGGCGTGGTTGGTCGGGAAGTGCTCGACCAGCGCCACGCGCGCCAGCGCCAGCACGGCGGCGGGCAGGGCGACGATGCGCCAGCCCTGCAGCAAGCTACCTACCCATGCCGCGATGCGGTCGAAACGCGGACCCAGCGCCGCGATGAGCGCGCCCAGCAGCACCGTGTAGATCCACAGATAGGCGACGAACCACAGGTGGTTCCAGGTCGGCAGGATCAGGCAATCCTCGCGGCAGAAACCCTTGTAGGCTTGCAGGTAAAGGCGCATGAAGGCCCCGTAGCCGTCGGCGTAGCCGAGCTTCTCGACCACCTCCAGGTAGGGCTGTGGCGGCACCACCACCAGCATGCCGAACACCAGCGGCACCAGCAGCCGCACGCTGCGCCGGCGCAGGAAGGGCGCGGTGCCGGCCTTGCGCAGCATGAGGCTGGCGGCTGCGCCCGCGATGAAGAACAGCAGCCCCAGGCGCCAGGGCGAGGACAGCATCATGAAGGGTTCCGGGCCGCTGCCGGCGAAGGGGCTCTTCACGTGCCAGTCCCAACTCACGTAATACATGCCGACGTGGTAGAGGATCAGGATGAAGAAGGCGATGATGCGTACCCAGTCGAGGAAGTACAGGCGGGCGTTCAGCCCGGGATGATCACGGTTCATGGCGCGCTCTCGTTGTAGGAATGGCGCCAGCATGCCGGGCCGGCGCGTGGAGAGCGAGCGGAATGGGGCGAAGCGGGTCCGCGGCGGGGCGGAACGGACGCCGCGAGCCCTACGGAAGGTGGAGCGCGGCCACGAGCGCGGCGCGGTACTGGCGGCTGCAGGGCACGGTCGCGCCGCTGCGCAGCACCAGTTCGCAGTCGCCCTTGTCGAGCGGGACGACGCGCTCGACTTCGGTGGGGCGCACCGCCGCGCGCCGGTGGCAGCGCACGAAGTCGCCGCCGAGCTGTGCGAGCAGGCTTGATAAGGTCTGGCGCAGCAGCGGCGTGCCCTGCGCGGTGTGCAGCGCCACGTAGTTGTCGGCGGTCTCGAGCCAGGCGATGTCCGCCACCTGCACCACGCGCGTAGCCCCGCGCTCGGTCACCAGCAGCTGGCGCGGCGCCAGTCCCGTCGCCGCTTGCGCCGTGCGCGCCGCATGGCGCGCATCGATTCGCTCCTGCAACCGCTCCAGCGCCCGCCGCAGGCGCGCCGCGTCAAAGGGCTTGAGCAGGTAGTCGATGGCGTTCGCGTCGAACGCGCGCAGTGCGTATTCGTCATAGGCGGTAACAAAAACCACCAGCGGCGCCGGCTGCGGCAGCGAGGCTGCCAGGTCGATGCCGGACAGCTCTGGCATCTCGACGTCGAGCAGCAGGGCGTCCGGCTGGAACTGCGTCAGCAGGCGCAGCGCCTCGTGACCGTCGGCGGCTTCCTCGATGGCCTCGATGCCTGGGGCCGAAGCCAGCATGCGGCGTAGGCGCTCGCGCGCCGGGCGTTCGTCGTCGACGATCAGGATGCGCATGGCAGCCTCAGTTCGGTGCGCACGCCGCCCGGCGCCAGCTGGGACAGGGTCAGGCTGGCGCGTTCGCCATACAGGGCTCCCAGGCGCGCGCGCAGATTGGCCAGGCCGAGGCCAGGCCCCGCGCCGTCGCTCTGCTTGGTCAAGGTCCCGCTGTCGTCGTCGACGCGCAGCACCAGCTCCATTCCCTCGCGCGCTGTGCTGACCGTGATGCGGACCGGTGCCCGCTGGCGCTCGACCGTGTGCTTGAACACGTTCTCCAGCAGCGGCTGCACGCTCATGGCCGGCAGCAGCGCGGCCTGTACACCGTCCTCGATGCGCCAGTCGACCGTGGCGCGGCCGTCGAAGCGCTGCTCCATCACGCCCGCATAGGCGCGCGCCAGGCGCAGTTCCTCCTCCAGCGTGGCCTGGGCCCGCTCGCCCAGCGCGAGGGCCGCGCGCAGCAGGTCGGCCAGCTGCACCAGGGTGGCGTCGGCGCGCGCCACGTCGGTGTGCATCAGCGAGGAGATGGTGTTGAGCGCATTGAACAGGAAATGCGGTTGCATCTGGCGAGACAGCGACTGCAGCTGGGCCTCGCGCAGCAGGGCGCCGGCCCGTTCCTCGCGCAGGCGCGCGCCGAGCAGCTCGCGGTAGGACAGCAAACCGAAACCGATGACGGTGAACAGGCCGACGAAGACGGTGAGCTTCATCGCTTCGTAGACGAAGACCTCGCCCCAGGGCTCGTGGTCGTAGCTGGCCCCGAGCAGCGCATACACGCCGTGGCGAATGCCGAAAGCCAGCGGAATGAAAGCGACCCAGTACAGGGGCAGCATGCTGGCCTGCAGCGCGAACCAGCGCCAGGGCGCGGTGATCAGGTGGTCGAAGCGTGCGCTGAAGCGGCGCTGCAGGAGCAGCAGGGCGGTGCAGACCAGCGCCGACGAAGTCTCCCACAGCACCGGCTGCCACCAGGCGCTGCCGCCGTCGCGCCGGTAGTCTTCCACGGCGACCAGCACCATCAGGCTCCAGAACAGGAGCCAGGCGATGGCGAAGGCGGCTTTGCTGCGGGTCGGGTTCATGGGGGCCTGGGGTGCGGGATGCCCGATCTTCCGATATCCGCCCGCCCTTGTCAAAGCATCGTGGATGGCCTCAGTTGCCGCCTGCCGCCGAGGGCGCGGCCCGCTCGGCGTCGAGTTCCTTGCGCATGGCATCGACCCGGCCCATGTAGTCGGCCACCGTCGCATCCGGGCTGGCGCGCAGTTCCGGCGGCAGCAGCACCGCCATGTACAGTTCGTCCGCGAGGCGGCCGTGGCGCTGCTGGTTGACGATCAGGACCAGGCAGGAGGCCAGCACCGCCGCCCCGGCGCAGATCGCGCGCAGGCGCCGGCGCAGCGGCGGCTTGATGGTCGCCAGGTGGAAGTAGATGATGCCGGCGATCGTCGCCACCACCGCGTGCGAGCCGTAGCGCGTGAGCCATTCGAAGGAGTACGCATAGGCCAGGATCGAGGCGAGCAGGCGGAAGCCCACCAGCGCCGCCATGCCGCAGCCGAAGATGAACAGGTGCCGGCCCAGGCGCGTGTAGCGCCCGAACAGGCGGTTCACGAAGGCCCACATGCTGCTCCACAGCAGGGCCGCGCCGATGCCGGCGCTCGGCGCCAGCACGTAGTTCAGCAGCTCGAAGGGCTGGGCGTCGAGCAGCCAGGTCACGAGCAGGGCCACCAGGCCCGCCAGCAGCACGCCGAGCACGCCGGGCAGCACGCCCTCCCACCCGTGCATGGTGCGGTCGAGCAGTTCGGCCGGCACTGGGAAATCCGCGGCGCGCACCCGCAGCGAGGTGTGGCCCATGCGCACCACGGTGTCGCCGTCGAGCAGCAGCCGCGCTACGCGCTTGCGCCCGTGGTTCAGGCCATTGCGCGTGCCGAGGTCGCGCATCAGGAGCTTGCCGTCCGCGTCCTGCTCGATCACGGCGTGGTGGGCGGCGGCGTATTCGTCGTCGAGGATGAAGTCGTTGTCGTAGGCGCGGCCGAGGCGGATCGGCAGGCTCAAGGCACGCTGCCTATGCAGCACCTCGCCGTTGCGGGCCAGGATCTCGACGGTCCAGGGGCCGCTCATCGCTTGCCTCCAGCCGCGGGCGGCGCCGGTGCGGGCGCGGCAGGACGGCGCAGGTTGCGCCCGAAGGAGCCGAGGAAGGCGCGCGTGACGCGCATCCCGTTCTCGTAGGAGACGCCGGACACGTCCAGGCGGCTCTGCAGGCTCGATTCGGCCGCGTTGGTGCTGGCGGTCAGCAGCGTGAAGTTGTACAGGCCTTCGAACTTTCGGTAGGCGCGCACGCAGGTCACCGCGCGCAGGGGCAGGGTGCGGGTGTGCACGAAGGCTTCGGTGCACACCGGCTTGGTCAGGCGCCGGTCCCAGGCGCTGCCCAGCTTGTCGGTGCGGAACAGGCGGCTGGCCAGGGCCGCGAAGGGCAGGCGCGCCAGGTTGTCGGAGCGGATGTACTGGTGGGTCATCGCCACGTGGCCGGTCTGCTGCGTCGCCGAGACGTAGATGGCCGACTCCATCGCGCAGCTCATGGCGTCCAGCGTGTAGGCCGTCTCCGCCTTCACGTTCGAGCGTCCCCAGCAGCGCAGCTGGCCCGATTCGCGCACCGGCACCAGGTAGGGCCCCATGCTCTTGATTGCCAGCGGCTCTTCCAGCAGGCGGTCGACCATGGCGCGCTGGTGCTCGAGCAGCTGGGCCGCGATCAGCGGATTGAAGTCCTTCGGCGGCGCCGGCTGGCTGGCCACGCGCCGCAGCAGCTCCTGCACGTACTTCACCGGCACCAGGAAACTGACCGATTCGCCGTCGCGCCGCTTGGACACGTTGACGCCGGCCACGGTGCCGTTGCTGGTGACGCTGGGGCCGCCGCTCATGCCGGAATTGATCGGTCCCCCGAACATCAGCTGGTCGTAGAAGCTGCGCGTCACCACGCCGTTGTAGGCGCCTTCGGAGATCGCAAAGCCCAGGTCGAGCGGGTTGCCGAGCGAGTACAGGCGCTGGCCCTGGGTCAGCTTCACGGGACGCTCGGGCACCTTGAAGAAGCCGCTGCCTTCGCGGTGCACGCGCAGCACCGCCAGGTCGTGCAGCACATCGACCGCCATCAGCTCGACCGGGCCGCTATTGCCGTCGGTGTCGACGAATTCGGCGGTATACACGTCCGGGTCGAGCGCCATCTGCGACACCACGTGGTAGTTGGTGACCACCAGGTTGCCGGTGCCGACCAGGAAGCCCGAACCGACGGTGGACTGGGTGCGGCCGTTCTTGAGCAGCATGCGGATTTGCAGCAGGTCGCCGCGCGCCGAGGCGTACAGGTCTTGCGCGGCCGAGGAGGGCGGCGGCAGGGCGTCCTGGGTGTCGATCTCGCCCGGCGCGGGCGCGGGCGTGGCGGCGCCCGGAGGCGCAGTGGGCGGCAGGTGCGGCGGCGGGGCCGGCACGGTGGTGGCGCCCGTACTGGGAGGGCGCTTGGCCGCTTCCGGCGGCGGCGCCGAGGCAGCACCGGCCGCAAGGCAGAAGAGCAGGAAGGCGGCGGCGGTCCGTTTCATGCAGTCCGATCATGGCAAGGAGGAAGCACTATCTTGCCACCGGATCGCTGGCCCGCGCGCGCGCTAGGTCAGATCAAGAAGCGTCCGCAGGCGCTTCCACTGGGCCCATCATGTGCCCGAGCTTGGCCTGCTTGGTGTTCAGATAGCTGTTGTTGAAGGCATTGCGGTTGACCAGCAGCGGCACGCGCTCGGCCACGGCGATGCCGAGGCGGCTCAAGGCGTCGATCTTGCGCGGGTTGTTGGTCATCAGGCGCAGCGAGCGCACGCCGAACTGCGCCAGCATCGGCTTGCACAGCTCGTAGTTGCGGGCATCCGCGTGGAAGCCCAGCTGCAGGTTGGCCTCGACCGTATCGGCGCCGGCTTCCTGCAGGCGGTAGGCGCGGATCTTGTTGACCAGGCCAATGCCGCGCCCTTCCTGGCGCAGGTAGAGCAGGACACCGCGGCCTTCTTCCGCGATGCGCTGCAGCGCGCCTTCCAGCTGGGCGCCGCAGTCGCAGCGCTGCGAGAACAGCACGTCGCCGGTCAGGCATTCGGAGTGCACGCGCGCCAGCACCGGCTCGCCGTCGCCGATATCGCCGAGCACCATCGCCAGATGTTCCTTACCCGTCGAATGCTCGATAAAGGCGTGCAGCGTGAACTGCGCCCAAGGGGTCGGCAGGGCGCAGGAAGTGACGTAATCGACCAGCTGGTCGGTGGTGGCTTGGGTGGCGCTGGGCATGGCGTTTCTCGTCGATGAAGCGTATTGCTGTAACCGTGTAGTTTACCGGAAATCCGACAGGGCCGTGCGGCGCCTCCCCCTGGCGCGTCCCTGTGTGTTACGCTGGCGTAACTGTTTCGGAGCAAACACAGCATGGACACACTCCCCCCAGCCGCCCCCAGGCAGCGCCGGCGCGGTCTCGGCGCCTGGCTGGCGCTGGCCTTTTCGCTGCTGACCGTGGTCCTGACCCTGCTGCTGGTGCAGGTGGTCGAGCGCTCCTCGACCGAGCAGGTGAAGGACAGCATCGGCCACAGCCTGGCCGAACTGGCGCGCCAGACCGCCGATAAGCTCGACCGCGGCATGGCCGAGCGTTACCGCGAGGTGAGCCTGATGGCGCGCCGGCGCGACCTGCGCGACCCCGGTGTCAAGCTGGCCGAGCGGCGCCAGATCCTGGCCGACATGCGCGAGACCTACGGCTATTACGACTGGATCGGCCTGGCACGCCTGGACGGCCGGGTCGAAGTCGAGGCGCGCGGCCTGCTGGAGGGCGCCGACGTCTCGTCCCGACCCTGGTTCAAGAATGCGCTGCAGGGCGTCCATGTGGGCGACGTCCACGAGGCGGTCAAGCTGGCCAAGCTGCTGCCGGGGGAGAACGGCGAACCGCGCCGCTTCGTCGACGTGGCCTTTCCCTATACCGACCTGCCTGGGAAGACCGCGGGCGTGCTGGGCGTGCACCTGTCCTGGCAATGGGCGCGCGACGTCGAGCGCTCGATCATCGCGCCGGTGCAGGCGCGCGGCCGGGTGCAGGCCCTGATCGTCAGCCAGGCCGGCGTGGTCCTGCTCGGACCTCCCGGCCTGCAGGGCGAGAAGATCGACATGGAGAGCCTGCGCCTGGCGCAGCAGAAGCGCACCGGCTACCGCGTGGAGCAGTGGCCGGATGGCGTGTCCTACCTGGTCGGCTATGGCGCCACGGTCGGCCGCGGCATGTATCCGGGCCTGGGCTGGACCGTGCTGGTGCGCCAGGACGTCGAGGATGCCTATGCCCCAGTGCGCCGCCTGCGCGAGAAGGCGCTGTGGAGCGGCGCCGCGCTGGCGGTGCTGTTCTCGCTGGCCGGGGTGCTGGTGGCGCGCCGCATCACTCGTCCGCTTGGGGCGCTGGCCGCGTCGGCCGAGCGCCTGGGACGCGGCGAAGCGGTCCAGCTGGTGCCGAACCCGAAGGATTATTTTGAAGTGCAGGCCCTGTCCGGCACCCTCAACCATCTGGTGACCGACCTGGTGCGAAAGCAGACCGAGCTGCGCGACCTGAACGCCACGCTCGAACAGCGTGTCGAGGACCGCACCCGTGAACTGGAGCGCGCCCTGGCCTCGGTGCAGGCCAGCGAGCAGCGCATCAACGCCATCGTCGAAGCGGCTCAGGATGCCTACATCGCGGTCGACCAGCGCGGCATGGTCCTCGACTGGAACGGTGCGGCCGAGCGCATGTTCGGCTGGCGCCGCCAGGATGCGGTGGGCTGGCCCTTGTCCGAGCTGGTACTGCCGGAGCGCTACCGCACCAGCATGGACCATGCGCTGCGCGCCTTCCGCCAGACCGGCCACCTGGCCATGCTGGAGCAGCGCCTGGAACGCGTGGTCATCGACCGCCAGGGCCGCGAATTCACCATCGAGATGACGGCGAACCTGGCCGGGCAGGGCGAGGACGCCTTCTTCAGCGTGTTCCTGCACGATATCTCCGAACGCAAGCGGGTCGAGCAGATGAAGAACGAGTTCGTCTCGACCGTCTCGCACGAATTGCGCACGCCGCTCACCTCGATCCAGGCCTCGCTGGCGATGCTGGCCGACGGCATGGCCGGCGAACTGCCGCCGGACGCCGCGCGCTTGATCACGATCGCGAGCCAGAGCAGCGAGCGCCTGGTGCGCATGGTGAACGACCTGCTCGACATCCAGAAGATCGAAGCGGGCCACATGCAGTTCACGCACACGGCGCAGCCCTTGCTGCCGGTGGCCGAGCGCGCGTTGGCCGCGATGGAAGGACATGCGCGCCAGGCCGGGGTGCTGCTGCGGCGCGACTGGGATGCGGGCGCGGCGCAGCTGGCGGCGAGCATCGATCCGGACCGCATGGAGCAGGTGCTGACCAACCTGCTCTCGAACGGCATCAAGTTCACGCCAGGCGGCAGGAGCGTGACCCTGGGCCTGACGCAGACGCCGGGCAAGGTTCGCCTGACGGTGCGCGACGAAGGACCAGGCATTGCGCCCGAGTTCCAGAAGCGCCTGTTCCAGCGCTTCGCCCAGGCCGACGGGGCGGATTCGCGCACGCGTGGCGGCACCGGGCTGGGCCTGGCGATCAGCAAGGCCATCATCGAGGAGCACGGCGGCAGCATCAGCTTCAGCACGGGGCCGGAGCGCGGCACCCGCTTCGTGGTCGAGCTGCCGGCAGCGCACCCTGGCTGAGGATCCGCCGTACAATCGCGGCATGAGGACAGGCCCTGCATCATTCCGGCGGATGGGAGCGCGCGAGCTCGATGGCGCGCTGGTGGACGCGCGCCGGCGCACGCTGACCCTGTTCGAGGCGCTGGCGGCCGCCGGCTATGGGCAGCCCGCAAGCGTGCCGCGCCTTCCCATCTTGAATCCGCCCCTGTGGGAGCTGGGACACACGATCTGGTTCGCCGAGTGGTTCGTCCTGCGCGCGGCGCGCAGCAGCCGGCCCGGCGACGCCGTGGGCGACTCGCTGCTGGCGCAGGGCGACGCGTGGTTCGACTCGAACCTGGTGGCCCACGCCAGCCGCTGGATGCTCGACTTGCCGGCGCCGGAGGCGCTGGTACGCTACGGCGGCGAGGTGCTGGACCGCATGCGCGCGCGGCTGGCGCAGGAAACGGACGACGACGCCAGCCTGTATCCCTATCGCCTGGCGCTGGCCCACGAGGACATGCACGGCGAAGCCATGCTCTACACCCTGCAGACGCTCGGCGCCGCGCCGCCACCCGGGATGGCGGAAGCGCCGCTCCGTCACGGCGACCGTTCCGGCATCGACTTCGGCGCGGCCGCCTTCCTGCCAGGTGGCGACCAGTCGCAGGGCTTCGTCTTCGACAACGAGCGCATACCGTCAACGCGGCCGACCGGCCCGTTCACGATCGATGCGGCGCTGGTGAGCAACGGCGACTATCTCCCCTTTGTGGAAGATGGCGGATACCGTCAGCCGCGCTTCTGGAGCGAGGCGGGCCGGGCGTGGCTGCAGGAAACGGGGCGTTTGGCGCCGCGCTACTGGGAACGCGACGGGGCCGGGTGGCGCGTCCGGCGTTTCGGACAGAGCCTTGCGCTGGAGCCGGCCGAGCCGCTGCGCCACGTCTGCCTGCACGAAGCCGAGGCTTACTGCACCTGGGCCGGACGGCGCCTGCCGCGCGAGGACGAATGGGAGCGCGCGGCGAGCGCGGGCCATCCGGATTTCGACTGGGGCCAGCTGTGGGAATGGACCGCTTCGCGTTTCCTGCCTTATGCGGGTTTTCAGCCGGATCGCTACCTGGAATATTCCGCACCCTGGTTCGTCACGCGCCAGGTATTGCGCGGCGCCTCCTTCGCCACCCCGGCGCGCCTGCGCTCGCCCCACTTCCGCAATTTCTACACGCCCCAGCGCGACGACATCTTCGCCGGTTTCCGTACCTGCGCGCTGTAAGGGACGGCGGCGCCTGTCCCGTGCTTGACCATATCGACCCGCGTCCTATGTCCGTTTTCGCACGGAACGACGTCGTGCCCAGCCGTATGCTGAAGGTACCGGCGATGCCATGTCGCCGATTACTGCAATCGAGCAATCATGAATACGCCAACTTCAGCCGGAACCGGCGCCACGTCCAACGCGGCGCCTGAGCCAAAGGAAAAGAAACGCCGCGCCGCCGGCTTGTCGTTAGCTGCCTGGAAGCAATTTATCAGCGTAGCCAAACCCTATTGGCTGGGGAACGAAAAGACGAAAGCCTGGAGCCTGCTGCTGTTCCTGATCGTGCTGATGCTGGTCGAGACCAAGCTGGCGGTCATGCTGAACAACCAGACCGGCGAGATCACCTCGGCGCTGGCGGCCAGGGATGGCGACCGCTTCTGGACCTCGGTGCGGGCCTGCCTGCTGGTCCTCGCTTTCGCGGTGCCGACCTACGCCTTCTACTATTACATGCGCGACCTGTTCGGCAACCACTGGCGGCGCTGGCTCACGGGGCGCTTCCTCGACGGCTACCTCAACGGACGCAAGTACTACGAACTGGGCGCCGACAGCGAGATCGACAACCCGGACCAGCGCATCAGCGAAGACATCAACACCTTTACCGGCCGCTCGATCCACTTCCTCCTGATCTTCCTCGGTTCGATCATGCAGCTGGTGGCCTTCAGCGCCGTGTTGTGGTCGATTTCCCACGTGCTGGTCGGCGTGCTGGCCGTGTACGCACTCACCGGCACGGTGGTCGCGCTCGGCGTGTTCGGCAATCCGCTGATCCACCTGAACTTCTGGCAGCTGCGGCGCGAGGCGGACTTCCGTTTCAGCCTGATGCGCCTGCGCGAAAACGCCGAATCGATCGCCTTCTATCGCGGTGAAGCGCAGGAGCGCGCCCACATCGAAAGCCGCTTCGACAAGGTGTTCCGCAACTTTGCCAAGCTGATCCGCAAGCAGTGTTCGCTCAACCTCTTCCAACGCACCTTCAGCCAGCTGACCCTGGTGCTGCCCTTCATGATCCTGGCCGGCGGCGTGCTGTCGGGCGAGCTGGAAGTGGGGCGCGCGGTGCAGGCGGCCGGCGCCTTCACGGCGGTCCTGAGCGCGGTCGGCGTCATCGTCGACAACTTCGAGAGCCTGAGCCGCTTCGTCGCGGGCATCGACCGCCTGCAGGCACTGTCGCGGCTGGTGCTGCCGGAAGCGCGCAAGAAAACCGCCGCCGCCAAGCCCGAGCCGCGCATCCAGACCCGTGCGGGCGAGCACCTGGCGCTGGAATCGCTGACCCTGCATCCGCCGCAATCCGAGCGGGTGCTCATCAAGGAGCTGAACCTGGTCCTGAAGCCCGGCGACGCGCTGCTCATCACCGGCGAAAGCGGCTGCGGCAAGAGCTCGCTGCTGCGCGCGATCGCGGGCCTGTGGAACCGGGGCAGCGGCACCATCCAGCGACCATCGCTCGACAAGTTCTTCTTCCTGCCCCAGCAGCCCTACCTGCAGGCGGGGACGCTGCGCAGCCAGCTGATCTACCCGAGCGGGCACACGGAGCTGAGCGACCCGCAGCTGCTGGAGATCCTGGAGCAGGTGCACCTGCCGCGCCTGGCCGAACGCGTCGGCGGCCTGGACGCCGTGCACGATTGGGAAAAGCTGCTGTCGGTCGGCGAACAGCAGCGCCTGGCTTTCGCCCGCGTGCTGGTGCACGGCCCCAGCATCGTGATCCTGGACGAAGCGACCAGTGCGCTCGACAGCGGCAACGAAGCGTCGCTCTATGCGCGCCTGCGCGACAGCGGCGCCACCCTGATCAGCATCGCCCACCGCGCCGCGGTACTGCGCCACCACACCCACGTGCTGCGCCTGATGGGCGAGGGCGCCTGGGAGGTGCAGGAAGCCGGCGGCTTCCAGTTCGACGGGCCGGTGGCCGTCGTGAAGGGCAGCGGCGGCACGGCGCCGCCTTCGCGGCCGGTGGTCAAGGTCGCGGCTGCAGGCTAGCCTCCGGCCGCTTGACTTCCTTGTACGCGATGAAGCGGATTTGCACGAAGCCCAGCGCGAGCAGGATCAGCATCTCCCAGAACATGCCGGCATCGAAGCGCAGGCCGAACAGCTGGGACAGCGCGACGCGGCCGAGCAGGTAGATCGGCAGGATGAAGTTGGTCAGCTTTTGCCGGACCTTCAGCTCGCTGCCGCAGGTCGGGCACTTGACCCGCCCATTGAAGGGCGGCGAGAACTGCGAAGCGGCCGAGATCGACAAGTCGCCACAATGCGGACACCTGTACATCATTCCCCCATTTCGATAAACATCGAAGTAATGGCGCTCAGCGTGCAGCGCTGCCCAGCGTCGCCGCGTAGCGCTCCAGCGCCTGGCCCACTTCCAGCGGCTGCTCCAGCATCGAGAAGTGCCGGCCCGGCACCTGTACGGTCTGCTGGCGCGGGAAGCGGAAGCTCTTGTAGTGCTCGGCCCCGGTCACGTGGTCTTCCTTGCCGCTGATGACCAGCACCGGCATGCTCAGGCTCGCGGTGGCGGGCGCCATGTCTTCGAGGTAGTTCGCGATGGCGCCGCTGGTGAACAGGGTGGAGGCAAAGTCGCGGTTGGCGGGGCGGCCCTTCATCGCGGCGCCAATCCGGGCTTCCGTCGCATCGTCGGCGTACATCAGCTTTCCCATCAGCCTGGCCTGGCCCAGCATGCCCATCACCATGCCGAAGCGCTGGGGCAGGGGCGCGGCCGGGTCCATCGGTGGGCGCGCGTTCGCAGGCAGCAGCGCGTAGCCGTGCGTCGCCGTGCTCTCCATCGAGGCCGGCAGGGACAGGATGCTGTTCATCAGGACCATGCCGCTGACGCGCTCCGGGTACTTGCGCGCGTAGGCGGTGGCGATGATGCCCCCGAAGGAGTGCGACATCAAGACCCACTTCCCGATCTTCAGGCTGGCGCGCAGTTCATCCATGTCCTGGATGACGCGCTCGAGCGCATAGTTCTTCTTCGGATCGCTGCCGGAACGCCCGCTGCCGCGCTGGTCCAGGTAGACCATGCGGAAGTGCTTCTCCAGCGTGGCGCCGGCCAGCTTCTCGACCGCTTCGCTGCCTGAACCGGGCCCGCCATGCACGAACAGGGCGGGGATGCCCGTCCCGGCCACCGTGTAGGCAAGCGGTACGCCGTCGCTGGTGGTGAAGCTGCTGGCATTGGCGACGACCGGCGCGGGCGTCGCGGCTATCTGCTGCGCGAGGACGGAGGAAGAGGCAAGGCAAAGCGCAAGGAGGGCGAGGTGAAGCTTGGTCGACATGGAATCCAGCCTGATGGTTGCGATCAGCCATGATAGTGCCGGATACATGCAAAAAGCTAGCCCGCAGCGATCAATCAGCGCAGCTCGTGCAGGGCAATGCCGTCGAAGCCCGGCCAGGCGCCGAAATCGGCTTCGAGCTGCGGCAGCAGGGCGCGCAGCGCGTCCTTGTTGGCGTGGAAGGTGGTGGCCGAGCCGTCGATGACCCGGCTGCCGGTCAGCACGTAGGGCTGGGCGGCGGAATGCGCGAGCGGCTGGCGCAGCAGCACCAGCACCTGCTGTCCGTCCACCGTGAACAGCAGCATGTCGCCGGCGCCGCCCTTTGGCGCGCGGCGGTAGCGGCGTTGTGTCTCGGAGGGCAGGGGACCCGCCTCCAGCGCGATGCGCACACGCTTGCCGTGCGCCGCCGCCCAGTCCAGGAAAGGCAGGGCGAAGCGCTCGATCTGGCCGGGATCGGTGCGGTAATCCATCACCGTGAGCGCGTCGGCGTAGCGCGCCAGGCCCGTCAGCACCGTCTCGCGCTCGTCCCACCAGAAGGGCACGACGAATTCCAGCGGTGTCGCGCCCGCTGCCTCGCGCAGCGCGGCCAGGGTGGCGACGTATTCCTGGTCCAGGCGTGCGGCCGGCAGCACGTGCTTGGGCAGCAGGTAGGGTTCGATGTCGAACTGGATGCTTCTCAAGCGCGCCGCCGGTTCGGCGGCGGCGTTGTAGGCGGCATAGGCGCGCGCGCGGGCAGCGGTGGCGGCGCGCTGGGACGGCAGCACCATGTGCGGGTCGCCTTCGACGGCGCTGACCTGAACACCGCGCTCCCCGGCCCGGCGAATGAAAGCGGCGAGCGCCTCCGGCTGCTGGACGCGGCCTTCTTCGAGCGTCACCACGATGAACAGCGCGCCGATGCGTTCGCGTTCGGCCCAGGCCAGCAGATCGTCGCCGCGCTCCAGCCATGCGCTGCGGTCCCAGATCCAGGTGGAGCGGGGCGGCGCGGCGCCGGGCGTGTCGGGTTCCAGCGCGAGCGCGTCGAGCGTGAGCGTGCCGCCGGCGTCCGGACAGGCGATGACGAACTGGCGCCAGCTGGCGCGGTCCAGCTGCGCGGGCAGCGCCAGGCGGGCGCCACCCCCAGCCCCGCTGGCCGTCAGCTGCCCCATGTCGAGGGCCGCTTCGCGCGCTGCATGCGCCGCGTCCGCGGCCTGCCAGGCGAACCGCCCCTTGCCGGCAAACGTGGCTCGCAGCGAGGCGCGCAGGCGCGGCATGGTCCAGGGGCCGGTGAGCAGGACGCCGGCCGGGCGGCTGCCGGGGCGGCATGTGATGTGCAGGCGACCGCCTTCCAGTCGGGCCAGAACCCGCTCCTCGACGCCGTAGCTGCGCACCTGCATGTTCGGCAGCAGGTTGATCCGCAGCGGCATGGGTTCCGGACCCGCCGGTTTGGCGTCGCCGCCGTCCGGCACCAGGGTCTGCTCGCTGACCGCGAAGCGGCCCTCCTTGTCGCCGCCCTGCAGCAGGATGGTGGTGGCCGGCTTCGCACCGCGGCTAAGTACCTGCAGCGCTTCGACCTGGGCCTTCCCGAGCGCAAGCGAGCGGCAGCCGGGCAACGCCGGCTTGTCCGAGACGAGGAAACGTAGTTCCGTGCCATCTGGGCCCGCGGCCGGAGCCGAGGGAATGCCAGCCGGCGCGGCCGTTGCGGGGCACAGGTGGAGGAAGGCGGCAAGCACGGTCGCGTTCATTGGCCGGTCCCGCTCTGCCAAGTGCCCTTGCGCCGCATCGTGCCCCAGCTGGATTCCTTCTGCATGGCCCAGCGATACAGGCCGGTTAGGCGCCAGACCGCATTGAGCTGGCGGTAGCCGAAGTTCTCGAGCACCACCACCAGTCCCAGCATCAGGAGCTGCTTGCCGCGCGGGTAGATGTGGAAGGACATCTCTTCCAGCAGCAGGCCCGAGGCGGACAGCAGGATGCCGAGCCCGATGGCGACGAACAGGAAGGCGCCAAAGGCCTCCCAGGAGATCATCCCAGTGAAGAAGGCCCACAGCATGAAGGCGTAGCCGCCCAGTTCCACCAGGGGACCCAGCCACTCGAACAGCAGCATGAAGGGGAAAGCGATCCAGCCCGGCACGCCGCCATTGCGCGAAAAGGGCAGGCCCCAGTTGGCGTTCAGGCTCTCGGCCAGGCCGCGTTGCCAGCGGATGCGCTGGTTCTTCAGCGTCCGGTAGTCCTCCGGCGCTTCGGTCCAGCACACGGGGTCAGGGACGAATTCGATGCGGTAAGGCTGGCGCTGTTCGCGCAGCAGGCGGTGCATGCGCACCACCAGTTCCATGTCCTCGCCGATGGTGTCGCGGCGGTAGCCGCCCACGGCCACCACTGCATCCTTGCGGAACACGCCAAAGGCGCCGGAGATGATCAGCATGCCGTTCAGGGCCGACCAGCCGAGGCGGCCGAACAGGAAGGCGCGCAGGTACTCGACCACCTGGAACAGGGCCCAGATGTTCTTCGGCAGGCCGACGCTGGTGAGGAAGCCGCCGCTCACGGTGCAGCCGTTGGCCACGCGCACCGTGCCGCCGGCCGCCACCACGGTGGGGTCGCGCAGGAAGGGTTCGGTGACCTTGGCCAGGCTATCGCGCTGCAGGATCGAGTCGGCGTCGACGCCGCACACCAGCGGGTAGCGCGAGACATTCATGGCGGCGTTCAGCGAGTCCGCCTTGCCGCCATTGACTTTGTCGATCACGCGCACGTTCGGGTAGCGCGTGGAACGGTAAACGCCGCGCACCTCGGCGGTGGGAATCTGGCGGCGGTAGGCTTCGGGGAAGGGCAGCAGGGCGAACTCGCGCTGCAGCACGTCCAGGGTGCCGTCCTTCGAGCCGTCGTTGACGACGATGATCTCGAATTCCGCGTAGGACAGCTGCAGCATCGAGCGCACCGAGGCGGCGATGGTGGCCTCCTCGTTATAGGCCGGCACCAGGATGCTGACCGGCGGCTCCAGGCCCGAATAGGCGCGCGGCAGGTCGGCCATGAACAGTTCCTGGCCCTTGATGCGCAGCGAACGCAGGGCGATCGCGTTCAGCATCAGGTAGCCGCCATTCAAGGCGATGAAATAACAAAACACGAACCAGGTGATGAAGTCGGTTAGCATCAGGCTCCCTCCTCGGCCAGCACCTGGTCCAGCATGTCGAGCGCAAAGCGGTCGGTGAGCGAGGCGCGCACCGCTTCCAGGTCGGCGCGCGACAGCAGCGGCAGTTCGCGCAGGGCCTGCGCCGCACGGTAGCGCACCCACCACTGCGGGTCGCCCAGCAGCGCCGTCAGACGGGCCGCGTCGCTGCGTTCGCCGACACGGCCGAGCGCACGCGCCGCCTGCACCCGCACCTGCCAGTCTTCGTGACCGAGCAGGGCGCGTACTTCAAGCAGGGTCTCGGGCGTCAGCACGCTGCGCAGTGCGGCGATCACCACCGCGCTTGACCTGCTGTTCAAGGCTTGCGCCAGCACCCCGGCCGGCAGCATCACGCGCAGCGATTCGGCGATGCGCAGCGCGCGCGGCAGGCGTTCCTCGCCCAGCTGGGGCAGGATGCGCGCCAGTACCTGCGCCACCGGGGCGCTGGCCTGCTGCAGGATGCCCGCCACGTGCGACAGGGCCCAGTCTTCGCGTTCGACGAAGAGCGGCGTCAGGTACTCGGCGGCAGCTTCCGGATCGACCCGCACCAAGGCCCACAGCGCGGTCAGCGAGAGCGCGCTGTCGGCCGCGCGCGCCAGCGGCAGCAGCTGCGGCCAGGCGGCGCGGTCGCGCAGGTGCCCCAGCACCAGGGTGGCCAGCAGGCGCTCGTCGCGGGCGCCGCGCGCCAGCATGGCGCGCGCCAGTTCGTCCACGCCGAGACGGCGCGCCATGGCGTTGAGGGCCTCGCTGGCGTCGCCGCGCAGCGAGCCTTGCAGGTGGGCCCACAGGTGGAGAAACGGCAGGCGTTCGCGCGGCCCCAGGGCGGGCAGCGCCGGCTCTTCGCCGACGATGGCCTGGTTCAGCAGCGGGCGCCAGCGCGCCAGGGCGGCCGCGGCGCGCCGCTCGCGCCGGCGCAGGGCCATGCGCAGCAGGACGATCTGCGCGGCCAACAGCAGGGTCAGGACCAGCGCGATGGTCCCGGTCCAGACCGCGACGGTAACGAAACTGCTGCTGGCGCCGGCGTGGAGGGCGCTCGGGTTCATGGTCCCGTTTTCAGGAAACGGCGGACGCGCGCCAGCAGTTCGTTGGGCTGGAAGGGCTTGATGACGAAGTCGTTGGCGCCGGCGTCGAGCGCGCGCACGGTGTCGCGTTCGGTGTTCTTCGCGGTAAGCATCAGGATCGGCACGCCGGCCCAGTCGGCGCGCGCCCGCGCCAGCCCCACCAACTCGAAACCGTCGACATAGGGCAGCATGACGTCGAGCAGGACCAGATCGGGCTTGTCCGTGGCCCGGGCGATGTGTTCGCTGGCGGCGCGGCCGTCGGCCAGGTGGACGACCCGGTAGCCCTGGCGCTCCAGCATGAAGCGCAGGACCTGGGCGATGTGCTCGTCGTCCTCGACGACCAGCACCAGCGGAGTGGAAGCGTGTTGGTTTTCCATCGGATACGAAAGAATGGCGCCGTCTTCAGTATAGCCGACAAGCACCATTGCAGGGCGCGATCCCGGACCGCCCGCACGGTTCAGCGGGTCCGGAGCGGGTCGAGCAGGGCGCGCAGGTTATTGTGGTCGAGTTCGTACATCAGGGCCAATAGCTGGCCCAGCTCGCCGTGCGGGAAACCCTCGCGCGCGAACCAGCCGAGGTAGTGGCCGGGCAGGTCCGCGATCTTGCGGCCCTTGTATTTACCGTACGGCATGTCGCGTACGAGCAATAGAGAAAGATGGTCGGTGTTCATTGGCGCGTCCTATGGAACGCACTTTAGCAAACAATCTCAAAGTTGTAGCATCGGTCCGAGGGGAGGACAGACATGGACAATGATTTCGACCTGGAACGTTTCGTCCGGGCGCAGGCGCCGGTGTACGCCACCGTCGTGCGTGAACTGCGCGCCGGGCACAAGCAGAGCCACTGGATGTGGTTCATCTTTCCCCAACTGGCCGGCCTGGGCCACAGCGAGATGGCGCAGCGCTATGCGATCGCCGACAGCGACGAAGCCGCGGCGTATCTGGCGCATCCGCTGCTCGGGGCAAGGCTGCGCGAATGCGCGAGCATCGTCGCGGCCCTCGACACCGATTCGGCAAACGAGGTATTCGGCCACCCGGACGATCTCAAGTTCCGATCCTCGATGACCCTGTTCGCCGACGTCGCGCCGGACGAAGCGGTGTTCCAGGCCTGCATCGACAAGTACTTCGATGGCGAAGCGGACGAGGCCACGCTGGCGCGGCTCTGAACCGGTTTTAATGCCAGGCATCGCTTGACGGAAAGGTCTGTTCGACGCGCAAGCCCTTTTGTCTTCAAACGCCGATTTCGCAGCCGCCGCCGCGTGCGCGCTTGCGTTAGTTCGTCCTCAGCGCCGCGCGAGCGCTCTACAGTGGTCCTGCCTCATGCAGGTGCATGGGCATACTACCGGAGGCGAACATGCGAACTTTCAGGACCAAACCGATTTCCACGGCAACAGGCTTGCTGGTGCTAGCCACTGCGGCGGCCACCGCCATCGGCGCCGGCCAGGCCACGCCCGGCGAGCTGGAACAGCACACGGCGGGCAGCTACGCCGGCAGGGACATCTACGGCATCGTCAACCTAGAAGGCGGCTCCTTCGCCTTCATCGGCGACATCAATGCGCGCGGGCAGGCCGCGTTCGAGTACTTCGGCACGGATGGCGAGGTGCACGTCGGCTACTTCAATGGCGAACGCACGGTCGACATCTCGCCGCCGGGCAACCAGACCTCGCTGCTCGGCGACCTGAACGACAAGGGCGAGGTCGGCTTCGCGTCGAGCATTGCCTTGCCGGCGGGCGGGGGCACGCCCTTCCGTCCCTACCGCTGGTCGGCGGCGCGCGGCCTGACGCCGCTGGCCTATCTGGGCGCCGAGGGCCCGACCTTCGTCACGGCCATCAACAACCGCTCGGAAATCGTGGGACGCTCCGCCCTCACCAACGAGAACGGCGCCTACCGGGCCGTGCGCTGGACGGCGACCAACCGCCTGATATCGCTGCCTGCTCCCACGGGCATTGTCCAGACCTTCGCCAGCGACATCAACGACAACAACGTCACGGTCGGTTCCGGCGACCAGACCAGCGGCTCGTCGAGCGTGCTGCGCTGGGATGCGGCTGCCCGCCCCACCAACCTGGGGGGCTTCGGCACCAGTGTCGCGTTCGCGTCATACAACAACAACCGCGGCGAGATCGCCGGCATGCTCGATACCCTGAGCCCGAGCACCATCAGCGCCTTCCTGTGGACGCCGGGAAGAGGGCCGGTGCGCATCGGCACCCGCACCGTCACCCACCAGCTCAATGAAATCGGCCAGGTGGTCGGGCGCAACTATGGCCCCACTGGCGACATCCCGCGCGCCTTCCTGTATTCGCGCACGAGCGGACTGGTCGACCTGCATCCGCGCGGTCTGGTCGCCTCCGAGGCCAATGACGTCAACGACTATGGCGTGGTGGTCGGCCTGGGCCAGCGCGTGCTGGGATTGAACACCGCCTACCGCTGGACCCGCGCCGGCGGTCCCGTCGACCTGAACACGCGCCTGCTTAACCCGCCCGAGGGCCTGGTGGTGCGTTCGGCGATTGCGATCTCGAACAACGGCGACATCCTGGCGGACGCCAACGTCGGGGTCGTGGTCTTGCGCGCCAACGGCGGCGGGACGGACGCGCCGGTGCTGGGGCCGATCGTGCACGACAGCGCGCGGCTGAACCAGCCCTTCCCGATCACGCTGTCCTTCCGCGACCGCAATCCGGGCGACAGCCACAGCGCGACGGTCGACTGGGGCGACGGTGGCGGCCCGCAGCCGGTCAGCCTGCGCGAATACCGGGGTAAGGGCGAGGTGCGCGGCACCCACACCTACACCCGCGAAGGCGACTTCGTGGTGATCGTGCGGGTGCGCGATTCGGCTGGACGTGCCACGCAGGTGTTCGAGCAGATCACCATCCGTGAACTCGGCACGCCGACGGTGAGTGCGCTGGGCGCCAGGCAGGCCCAGGCCGGCGCGCTGGCGGCGCGCCTGGGCCATGGGCGGATTGCGCTGCCCGCCAGCGGCGAAAAGTAAGTCAGGCGGTCGACAGGATGGCGCCCAGCCGATCCATGTCGACCGGTTTGACCAGGTGATGGTCGAAGCCGGCCGCCATGATCTGCTGGCGGTCGCTGTCCTGGCCGTAGCCCGTCACCGCCACCAGCACGGCGCCGGCCGTGGCCGGGTCGGCGCGCAGGCGCCGCGCCAGTTCCTTGCCGTCCATCTCGGGCAGGCCGATGTCGAGCAGACAGACCTGGGGCGGCGACTGGCGTGCACGCGCGAGGGCGGCGCGAGCGTCGTGTTCGACCAGGGTCTGGTGGCCGGCCGCTTCCAGCACCATCGACAGCATCACGGCGGCGTCGACGTTGTCGTCCACCACCAGCACGCAGAGCGGTGCGCCGGCGTCCGTGCCTGCAACGGCATCGCTTCCGGCCTGCATGGCGGACGCGGCTTCCGCCGCCAGGCAGGGCAGGCAGACCGAGAAGGTACTGCCCTGGCCCAGGCCGGGGCTGGTGCAGGCGACCGAGCCGCCATGCAGCTCGACCAGGCTCTTGACCAGCGCCAGTCCCAGACCCAGGCCGCCCAAGGCCCGGTCGGCGCTGCGCTCGGCCTGGGCGAACAGGTCGAACACGCGGCCCGTCAGTTGCGCCGCCATGCCGATGCCGTTGTCCTCGACCTCGATGCAGACATGTCCGTCCACGGCATGGCCGCGTACTTCCAGCCGGCCGCCTTCCGGAGTGTACTTGGCGGCGTTGCCCAGCAGGTTGGCCACCACCTGCACCAGCCGCTTCTTGTCGCCCAGGACCAGGACAGGACCCGCCGGTGCGGCCTGCGACAGGACATGCCCGCGCGCCTGCACCTGCGGCATCACCTGTTCCACGGCGTCCTGCAGCACCTCGCGCAGGTCGAGCGGCGCGCGCTCGAGTTCCACGAGCCCGCGGGTGACGCGCGAGACGTCGAGCAGGTCGTCGATCAGCCCGGTCATGTGGCCGACCTGGCGCGCGATGATCTCGCTGGTGCGGCGCACCAGGGCTTCGTCGGGCTTCACGCGCTGCAGCAGGGCGGCCGCTGCGCTGATCGGGGCGATCGGGTTGCGCAGTTCGTGCGCCAGCATGGCCAGGAACTCGTCCTTGCGGCGGTCCGACTCGCGCAGCTTTTCCTCGGCCGCCTTGCGTTCGGTGATGTCGCTGGCCGCGCCGATCCACTCGATCACCCGTCCTCCCGCATCGCGGATCGGCACCGCGCGCGACAGGGCCCAGCCGTCGCTGCCGTCGATGCGCTGCACCCGGTGCTCCAACTCGAACACGGTCCCGCTGCGAATCGCCTGGTCGACCGCGGCGGTTACGCGCGCCTGTTCGTCCGTCGGGATGTAGCCGGCCAGCCAGGAACGCTCCGGCGCCGTGCTGTCCTTCAGGAAGCCGCGTCCGTCCAGCTCCTGCATCTCGGTCCAGTCGGCATTCATCCGGTACACCACCTGGCCGGCCGTGGTCAGGGCCCGGAACCGGTTCTCGCTCTCGCGCAGGGCGCGCTCGTAACGGATCTGCTCGGTCACGTCCTTGGTGGTGTGCGAGATGCAGAGCAGCGCGCCGTCGGGGCCGAACACCGGCGCGCTGTGGGCGCTCCAGAAGCGTTCCTCGAAGGTGATGGCGCCGTTCGCGCCGACGACCGGGATCGGATAGCGCTGCACCGGCAGGGTGTCCGGCTGCCCGCTGGCGCGCACCCGGGCCAGCGAGGCGCGCAATTCCTCTTCGTTGGTGCCGGCGGGGTCGTTCGGGTCGGCGGGGAAGGCGACGAACAGGCTGACCCCGACCAGGTCTCCGCGCCTGCGCGACGAGGCTTTCAGGAAGGCTTCATTAACGGCGAGGATGGTGGCCTCCGGCGTCGGAGACAGCAGGTACTTGCCGATCGGCGAACTGTTGAATGCTGACTCAAAGACGGCAGGGGAGAGCATGGGTCAGTTCCGGGTCAGCATTGGGAAAAGGGCAATTATAAAATCTAAATCTCGCGAATGGCACATTTCCGGGCGAATCGTGCGCCATGCGCGACGCAGTCGCGGAGCGGGTTGCGTATAATCCCCGTCAGTTTGTCCTTCTATTAATTGAAAGCAATAATTCATGGCTTCCTCCGACAACATCAGCATGGCGGTGTTCTGCGACTTCGAAAACGTCGCGCTCGGCGTGCGCGACGCCAATTACGAAAAATTCGACATCAAGCCGGTGCTGGAGCGCCTGCTGCTCAAGGGCAGCATCGTGGTCAAGAAAGCCTATTGCGACTGGGACCGCTACAAGGCCTTCAAGGCGCCGATGCACGAGGCTAACTTCGAGCTGATCGAAATCCCGCACGTGCGCCAGTCCGGCAAGAACTCGGCCGACATCCGCATGGTCGTCGACGCGCTCGACCTCTGCTACACCAAGGCCCACGTCGACACCTTCGTGATCATCTCGGGCGACTCCGACTTCTCGCCGCTGGTCTCGAAGCTGCGCGAGAACGCCAAGAAGGTGATCGGCGTGGGCGTCAAGCAGTCCACCTCGGACCTCCTGGTGGCGAACTGCGACGAATTCATCTTCTACGACGACCTGGTGCGCGAGAAGAACCGCGCCGCCGCCAAGCGCAAGGAAGAACTCGATGCGCGCCGTGGCCAGCCGTCCTCGCGCCGCCCGAGCGACGACAAGCGCAAGGAAGAACTGGAAGCGCGCAAGGTGCAGGCGCTGGAAATGGTGGTCGAGACCTTCGATGCCCTGGTCTCCGAGCGCGGCGACACCGGCAAGATCTGGGCTTCGCTGCTGAAGGACACCCTGAAACGCCGCCGTCCGGACTTCTCCGAGACCTATTACGGCTTCCGCACCTTCGGCAACCTGCTGGAAGAAGCGCAGACCCGCGGCCTGTTCGAATTCGGCCGCGACGAAAAATCCGGTACCTATGTCTACCGCAGCGCCGGCGCCCCGGTGGCGATGCCGGCGCCGGAGCTGGTCGTGGCGCCGGAAGCCGCGAACGAGGAAACCGGTAGCGCCGAGCAGCCGGGCGAGGAAGCCGCAGCCCAGGAAGCCAAGCCGGAATCGCGCCGCCGTGGCCGTGGCGGTCGTGGCGGCAGGGGCCGCGATGCGGCGCCCGCCGTGTCCGAGCTGAGCGCCGCGGACGCCGACCTGGCCATTGCCGAGGAAGCGGCGGCGCCAGCGCCGGCGGAACTGGAGCCTGTGGCCGAAGCACCGGTAGCCGAGGAAGTCGCCGCCGAACCGGCGCCGGCCCCGGCCAAGGAACGCCGCCGCGCACCGCGCAAGCCGGCGGCCAAGAAAGCGGCCGCGGCCGACGCTTCGACTTCTATCGAAGCGACGCCCGAGGCGGCAGCCGAAGCGCCGTCACCGGCCGTTGCCCTCGACAGTGCCGCCGCCACGGCGGACAGCGAAGCGGCAGGCGAGGAAGCGGACGCCGACGGCAAGCCGGCGCGCAAGAAGTCCGCCCGCCCGGCCCACAAGGCGCCGGCGCGCAAGGCCGCACCGCGCAGCCGCCGTCCGGCCAAGCCGAAGACCACCCCGGAAAACGGCTGAGGTGAAACAGCATCGGCGTGTGCGCCATGCGCGCGCCGCCGATGCAATAATGGCACCGTCCGCGTGCGCGGGCCTGCCGTGGCGTCCGCCCGGCTGTCGCGACGTGCGAAGGAGCCTGCCATGCGTGTGCCTGCCGCAGTGTTGACTGGGGCCTTGCTGATGTCCCCGCTGACCGGCGCACAGGTCGCGCCGCCGGACCACCACCCGATCGTCGGCATCTGGAAGCTGAGCCTGCCCGACCTCGGCTGTTCCGAAACCTACCGCTTCCGCCCCGACGGCACCACCCTGGTCACCAGCGCCCAGGAGATATCCGAGAGCGAATACCGCATTCCCGCCAAGCCCAGCGCCAGGGGCTACTACCGCCTGGAAGACCGCATCACCAAGGACAACGGCAAGAAGGATTGCGCCGGCGCCATCATGAAGCCGGGCACCACCGCCACCAATTTCATCCGCTTCCACCCCTCCAACGCGATCTTCCTGATGTGCGCGGACGAGAGCATGGAAACCTGCATCGGACCCTTCGAGCGGGTGCAGGGCGAGGAGGCGTGAGGCGGAAGGCATAACCCGGAGTGATGAAGGCCTGTGGTTTGCGGCGTTCCCGGTGACAATACTTCGGTGTATATTGCTGGGCGAAACGACAACCGCACTGGAATCTCATGTCCCCGGCACTCCTCTTCGCTATCCTCATCGGCTACTTCGCGCTCCTGCTCGGCGTTGCCTGGGTCACCTCCCGCAACGCCAACAACGACAGCTTCTTCATCGGTAACAAGAGCAGCAACTGGATGCTGGTCGCCTTCGGCATGGTCGGCACCACGCTGTCCGGCGTGACCTTCGTGAGCGTGCCGGGCGCGGTAGGCGTCGACGGCTTCGGCTATGCCCAGATCCTGATCGGCTACGTGATCGGCTACATCGCCGTGGCCTACCTGCTGCTGCCGCTGTACTACCGCCTGCAGCTGACCTCGATCTACCACTACCTCGATGTGCGCCTCGGCCGCCGCGCTTACCAGAGCGGAGCGGGCTTCTTCATCATCTCGCGCCTGCTCGGCGCCACCGCGCGCCTGTACCTGGTGGTGAACATCCTGCAGGCGATCATCCTCGACAGCCTCGGCATTCCGTTCTGGCTCAGCACCCTCGTCGTGCTGGGCATGATCCTGCTGTATACCTACAAGGGCGGCGTGAAGACCATCGTCTGGACCGACACCCTGCAGACCAGCGCCATGCTGTTCGGCCTGTTCGCCTGCGTCTGGATCCTGCTGGGCGAACTGAACATGTCGGTGCCGGAAAGCCTGAACCAGATGCAGTCGCAAGGCCTGGCCAGGATCTTCACGCACGATCCGGACAGCCCCAATTTCTGGCTCAAGCAGATCATCGCCGGCGCCCTGATCACGATCACGATGACCGGCATGGATCAGGAAATGATGCAGAAGACCATCTCGGTGAAGACCCTGAAGGACTCGCAAAAGAACATGCTGACCCTGACGGCGGTGCTGGTCGTGGTGCTGCTTTCCTTCTTGTTCCTGGGCGGCCTGCTGTACCTGTATGCGCCGATCGCCGGCGTCACGGCAAGCGGCGACAAGATCTTCCCGGCCGTGGTGATGGGCCACCTGCCGGCGGCGCTGCAGATCGTGTTCCTGATCGCACTGATCTCGGCCCTGTTCCCCAGCGCCGACGGCGCCATCACGGCGCTGACCTCGTCGACCTGCATCGACCTGCTGGGCATCAAGCGCCGTACCGACCTGACCGAAGCGCGCAAGGAAAGCTTGCGCCGCAGCGTGCACCTCGGCTTCGCCGTGCTGTTCCTGATCCTGGTGCTGGGCTTCAAGGCGGCCGACAACCCGAGCATGATCGGGGTGATCCTGAAGCTGGCGGCCTATACCTATGGTCCGCTGCTGGGCCTGTTCGCCTTCGGCATGCTGACGCGCCGGACCCTGACCGACCGCCTGGTGCCGTACATTACGATCGGCGCACCGATTCTTTGCGCACTCCTTGAGTACAATCAGGAACACTTGCTCGGTTCCTACCGCCTTGGGCTGGAATTGCTCATGGTAAATGGCATACTCGTGTACGCCGGGCTGTTCGCGATCTCCCACAAGGAGAAAGCGGGAGCGGCTACGGTTACGGCCTGAGCCGGCACTTATCAATCAACGGAGTTTCGATGGCTTTCAAACCCTTCAGCGCGCTGCGTCGCGGTCTCGGCATGGTGTGGCGCGCGGTCGACGTCTCGCGCCGCACCTTCATGAACCTGCTGTTCCTGCTGTTCGTGATCATCGTCCTGATGATCCTGTCCTCGGGCGGCGTCAAGCCGATCGGCGAGAAGACGGCGCTGGTGCTGGAACTGAAGGGCGACCTGGTCGAGCAGTACCAGTCGAGCTTCCAGGACACCGTGCTCGACAGCGTCGGCGGCGACAGCAAGCGCAGCGTGCGCCTGCGCGACCTCATGACCGTGCTCGATGCGGCGGCCAAGGACAAGAACCTCGGCACGGTGGTGCTGCTGCTGGACCAGATGGATGGCGGCGGCATGGCCATGCTGCGCGAGATCGGCGCCGGCATCGAGCGCGTCAAGGCCTCCGGCAAGAAAGTGGTCGCCTGGGGCGGCGCCTATGACCAGAAACGCTACCTGCTGGCCTCGCACGCCGATGAAATCTATGTGCACCCGATGGGCATGGTCATGATCGAAGGCTTCGGCGGGCGCCGCAACTACTACCGCGACGCCCTCGACAAGCTGGGCGTGACGGTCAACCTGATCAAGGTCGGCACCTACAAGAGCTTCGCCGAACCGTATATCGCCAACGGCCCGTCCGAAGCGGCCCAGGAAGCCGACAGCTTCCTGTACAACGCCCTGTGGCAGGACTACACGGGCCAGGTCGAGAAGAACCGCAAGCTCCCGGCCGGTACCATCGCCAAGTGGATCGAGAACCTGCCGCAGGAAATGGAAGCGGCAGGCGGCAGCGCGGCCAAGGTGGCCCTCCAGGCCAAGCTGGTGGACGGGCTGAAAACCCAGGACGAGATCCGCGCCATGCTGGTCAAGCGCGGCGTCTATGAGGACCGGATCAAGTCCTTCCGCCAGGTCGGCTACCACGACTACCTGGGCCGCCATCCGCAGAAGCCCTTCGGCGACGCCATCGGCGTGATCACCGCGGCCGGCAACATCACCGAAGGCACCAGCGGCCCGAACACGGTCGGCGGCATCACCACCGCCAACCTGATCCGCCAGGCGCGCGAGGACGACCAGATCAAGGCGGTCGTGCTGCGCGTCGATTCGCCCGGCGGCAGCGCCTATGGCTCGGAACTGATCCGGCGCGAGCTGGAACTGACCCGCGCCGCCGGCAAGCCGGTGGTGGTCTCGATGGGCAGCGTCGCGGCTTCCGGCGGCTACTGGATCTCGATGGCGGCCGACGAGGTGATCGCCGACCCGGCCACCATCACCGGCTCGATCGGCGTATTCACGATCCTGCCGACCGCCGAGAAGGTGAGCGACAAGCTGGGCATCCACACGGCCGGCGTCACCACCACCTGGCTGGCCGACGCCTACAACCCGCTGCGTCCGATCGACCCGCGCTTCTCGCAGCTGGTCCAGAGCAGCATCAACCACGTCTACAGCGAGTTCACCGCCAAGGCGGCGCAGGCGCGCAAGACCACGGTGGCCAAGATCGACGAAGTGGGGCAGGGCCGGGTCTGGACCGGGGCCCAGGCCAAGGAACGCGGGCTGGTCGACCGCCTGGGCAGCTACCGCGACGCGCTGGCCTCGGCCGCCAAGCGCGCCAAGCTGGGCGATGACTACCGCGTGGCCTACGTCGAGCGTCCGGTCAGCCGCATCGAGCGCTTCCTGAACATGATGGGCGCCTCGACCGCGCAGGCCGTCAACATCCAGGTCAAGCTGGGCCTGCTGGAAGAAGCCCTTCCGAGCGGCCCGATGGCCCAGGTAGCGCAGGACATGGCCTGGCTCAAGGACGTGGCCGACGGCCGCAAACCCTTCGCCGCGGTCACCCACTGCATGTGCGGAACACCGTAGATTTGTAGCCACTTTGTAACTGGCTGATACAGCCGGAAGACGGGTGCGGAAGCGATTCCGCACCCGTTTTACGTTTACGGGCCGTATTTCGCGGCCAACGGTGTAAATCGGCGTTAAAGCTGTCCCGCTCATGTAACAGCATGCTGCGCGCAATGTACGTTACGAAACATATGGGTGAAGGGGGCCATGCTAAGCTTTTCGGCAGAGTTATCTGAATAACATCCTGGCCAAAAGAATAAGGTTGAACATGGATTCGAACCCGTCCCCGAAGTCCGCCCTTACCAGCCCGCCTCCGGCACAGCAGGCACGGCGCCGCAAGCGCCTGATCGGCACCGTCGTCGCCGTGCTGGCGATGATCGGCCTGGCCGCGCTGGCCTGGTACCTGACGCACCGGCCCGCAGGCGGCCCGGGCGCCGGCGGGCCTCCGGGCGCCGCGGGTGCACGCGCCGGCGGCGGCGGCGGAGGTGGCGGTGGTGGCGGG
>NZ_LR733275.1:5292478-5513514 GCF_902506415.1 Massilia sp. 9I
GATGGCAGCAATGCCAACAAACAGAGATTGAACTGAAGAGTTTGATCCTGGCTCAGATTGAACGCTGGCGGCATGCTTTACACATGCAAGTCGAACGGCAGCGCGGGGCAACCTGGCGGCGAGTGGCGAACGGGTGAGTAATATATCGGAACGTACCCAGAAGTGGGGGATAACGTAGCGAAAGTTACGCTAATACCGCATACGATCTACGGATGAAAGTGGGGGACCTTCGGGCCTCATGCTTGTGGAGCGGCCGATATCTGATTAGCTAGTTGGTGAGGTAAAGGCTCACCAAGGCGACGATCAGTAGCTGGTCTGAGAGGACGACCAGCCACACTGGGACTGAGACACGGCCCAGACTCCTACGGGAGGCAGCAGTGGGGAATTTTGGACAATGGGCGCAAGCCTGATCCAGCAATGCCGCGTGAGTGAAGAAGGCCTTCGGGTTGTAAAGCTCTTTTGTCAGGGAAGAAACGGCTGAGGATAATACCTTCGGCTAATGACGGTACCTGAAGAATAAGCACCGGCTAACTACGTGCCAGCAGCCGCGGTAATACGTAGGGTGCAAGCGTTAATCGGAATTACTGGGCGTAAAGCGTGCGCAGGCGGTTTTGTAAGTCTGTCGTGAAAGCCCCGGGCTCAACCTGGGAATTGCGATGGAGACTGCAAGGCTTGAATCTGGCAGAGGGGGGTAGAATTCCACGTGTAGCAGTGAAATGCGTAGAGATGTGGAGGAACACCGATGGCGAAGGCAGCCCCCTGGGTCAAGATTGACGCTCATGCACGAAAGCGTGGGGAGCAAACAGGATTAGATACCCTGGTAGTCCACGCCCTAAACGATGTCTACTAGTTGTCGGGTTTTAATTAACTTGGTAACGCAGCTAACGCGTGAAGTAGACCGCCTGGGGAGTACGGTCGCAAGATTAAAACTCAAAGGAATTGACGGGGACCCGCACAAGCGGTGGATGATGTGGATTAATTCGATGCAACGCGAAAAACCTTACCTACCCTTGACATGGAAGGAATCCTGGAGAGATCTGGGAGTGCCCGAAAGGGAGCCTTCACACAGGTGCTGCATGGCTGTCGTCAGCTCGTGTCGTGAGATGTTGGGTTAAGTCCCGCAACGAGCGCAACCCTTGTCATTAGTTGCTACGCAAGAGCACTCTAATGAGACTGCCGGTGACAAACCGGAGGAAGGTGGGGATGACGTCAAGTCCTCATGGCCCTTATGGGTAGGGCTTCACACGTCATACAATGGTACATACAGAGGGCCGCCAACCCGCGAGGGGGAGCTAATCCCAGAAAGTGTATCGTAGTCCGGATTGTAGTCTGCAACTCGACTACATGAAGTTGGAATCGCTAGTAATCGCGGATCAGCATGTCGCGGTGAATACGTTCCCGGGTCTTGTACACACCGCCCGTCACACCATGGGAGCGGGTTTTACCAGAAGTAGGTAGCTTAACCGCAAGGAGGGCGCTTACCACGGTAGGATTCGTGACTGGGGTGAAGTCGTAACAAGGTAGCCGTATCGGAAGGTGCGGCTGGATCACCTCCTTTCTAGAGTAGCACCGGGAGCTAACGCTCCATCATCAAGCGTCCACGCTTATCGACTGTCGAATGAAGAACAGTATCGGGGCTGTAGCTCAGCTGGTTAGAGCACCGTGTTGATAACGCGGGGGTCGTTGGTTCGAGTCCAACCAGCCCTACCACGTTTCACGGGGGGATTAGCTCAGCTGGGAGAGCACCTGCTTTGCAAGCAGGGGGTCGTCGGTTCGATCCCGTCATCCTCCACCAATTACTGTTCTGACTGCATTTATCTAAAGCCTGGGTTTTAGATAAGTGTAGTTTTCGTTCTTTAACAATCTGGAAGAAGTAAAGTTTTTTTAAGCGTGCATGTAAAAGTGCACACTTAGGGTAGTAATCAAGTATCAACAAACATGCAACGAGCTGTACTCTTGATTTCTATGACGATCCCTTAACTCATGAGGGGCCAACGTTATAGGGACAAGCGAATAAGTGCACATGGTGGATGCCTTGGCGATTACAGGCGATGAAGGACGTAGTAGCTTGCGATAAGCTGCGGGGAGTGAGCAAACACACTTTGATCCGCAGATTTCCGAATGGGGAAACCCGGCCTTTTAGGTCATTGCATACTGAATACATAGGTATGCAAAGCGAACGCGGCGAACTGAAACATCTAAGTAGCTGCAGGAAAAGAAATCAACCGAGATTCCCAAAGTAGTGGCGAGCGAAATGGGATGAGCCTGTACGTGATAGTCGAATTGATAGTGGAAGCTTCTGGAAATAAGCGCCATAGCGGGTGATAGCCCCGTACACGAAATCTCTTCGGTGGTACTAAGCGTACGACAAGTAGGGCGGGACACGAGAAATCCTGTCTGAACATGGGGGGACCATCCTCCAAGGCTAAATACTCGTAATCGACCGATAGTGAACCAGTACCGTGAGGGAAAGGCGAAAAGAACCCCGGGAGGGGAGTGAAATAGATCCTGAAACCGTGTGCATACAAACAGTCGGAGCCTCTTTATGGGGTGACGGCGTACCTTTTGTATAATGGGTCAGCGACTTACATTCAGTGGCGAGGTTAACCGAATAGGGGAGCCGTAGAGAAATCGAGTCCGAACAGGGCGACAGTCGCTGGGTGTAGACCCGAAACCAAGTGATCTACCCATGGCCAGGATGAAGGTGCGGTAACACGCCCTGGAGGTCCGAACCCACTAATGTTGAAAAATTAGGGGATGAGCTGTGGGTAGGGGTGAAAGGCTAAACAAACTTGGAAATAGCTGGTTCTCTCCGAAAACTATTTAGGTAGTGCCTCAAGTATCACCATCGGGGGTAGAGCACTGTTATGGCTAGGGGGTCATTGCGACTTACCAAACCATTGCAAACTCCGAATACCGATGAGTGCGAGCTTGGGAGACAGACGTCGGGTGCTAACGTCCGGCGTCAAGAGGGAAACAACCCAGACCGCCAGCTAAGGTCCCAAAGATTGGCTAAGTGGAAAACGAAGTGGGAAGGCTAAAACAGTCAGGATGTTGGCTTAGAAGCAGCCACCATTTAAAGAAAGCGTAATAGCTCACTGATCGAGTCGTCCTGCGCGGAAGATGTAACGGGGCTAAGCCAGTCACCGAAGCTGCGGATATGGCTAAAACAGTCAGGATGTTGGCTTAGAAGCAGCCACCATTTAAAGAAAGCGTAATAGCTCACTGATCGAGTCGTCCTGCGCGGAAGATGTAACGGGGCTAAGCCAGTCACCGAAGCTGCGGATATATTTCTCGTGATTTATCACTTGATCTATATGGTAGGAGAGCGTTCTGTAAGCCTGCGAAGGTGTCTTGTGAAGGATGCTGGAGGTATCAGAAGTGCGAATGCTGACATGAGTAGCGATAATGCGGGTGAAAAGCCCGCACGCCGTAAGCCCAAGGTTTCCTGTTCAACGTTCATCGGAGCAGGGTGAGTCGGCCCCTAAGGCGAGGCAGAGATGCGTAGCTGATGGGAAGCAGGTTAATATTCCTGCACCGTCGTATGATGCGATGGGGGGACGGATCGCGGAAGGTTGTCTAACTGTTGGAATAGTTAGTTTTTGACTCATAGAAGGTGCTTAGGCAAATCCGGGCACGTAATTCAAGGGGTCGAGACGAGGGACTTAGGTCCTGAAGCAATCGGAAGTGGTTCCAAGAAAAGCCTCTAAGCTTCAGTCATACGAGACCGTACCGCAAACCGACACAGGTGGGCGAGATGAGTATTCTAAGGCGCTTGAGGGCTAAAACAGTCAGGATGTTGGCTTAGAAGCAGCCACCATTTAAAGAAAGCGTAATAGCTCACTGATCGAGTCGTCCTGCGCGGAAGATGTAACGGGGCTAAGCCAGTCACCGAAGCTGCGGATATCTAGCAATAGATATGGTAGGAGAGCGTTCTGTAAGCCTGCGAAGGTGTCTTGTGAAGGATGCTGGAGGTATCAGAAGTGCGAATGCTGACATGAGTAGCGATAATGCGGGTGAAAAGCCCGCACGCCGTAAGCCCAAGGTTTCCTGTTCAACGTTCATCGGAGCAGGGTGAGTCGGCCCCTAAGGCGAGGCAGAGATGCGTAGCTGATGGGAAGCAGGTTAATATTCCTGCACCGTCGTATGATGCGATGGGGGGACGGATCGCGGAAGGTTGTCTAACTGTTGGAATAGTTAGTTTTTGACTCATAGAAGGTGCTTAGGCAAATCCGGGCACATAATTCAAGGGGTTGAGACGAGGGACTTAGGTCCTGAAGCAATCGGAAGTGGTTCCAAGAAAAGCCTCTAAGCTTCAGTCATACGAGACCGTACCGCAAACCGACACAGGTGGGCGAGATGAGTATTCTAAGGCGCTTGAGAGAACTCGGGAGAAGGAACTCGGCAAATTGGTACCGTAACTTCGGGATAAGGTACGCCCCGGTAGCTTGACTGCTTTACTGCAGAAGGGCGAAAGGGTTGCAATAAACTGGTGGCTGCGACTGTTTAATAAAAACACAGCACTCTGCAAACACGAAAGTGGACGTATAGGGTGTGACGCCTGCCCGGTGCTGGAAGATTAAATGATGGGGTGCAAGCTCTTGATTGAAGTCCCAGTAAACGGCGGCCGTAACTATAACGGTCCTAAGGTAGCGAAATTCCTTGTCGGGTAAGTTCCGACCTGCACGAATGGCGTAACGATGGCCACACTGTCTCCTCCCGAGACTCAGCGAAGTTGAAATGTTTGTGATGATGCAATCTACCCGCGGCTAGACGGAAAGACCCCATGAACCTTTACTGTAGCTTTGCATTGGACTTTGAACCAATCTGTGTAGGATAGGTGGGAGGCTTTGAAGCGGGGACGCCAGTTCTCGTGGAGCCATCCTTGAAATACCACCCTGGTTTGTTTGAGGTTCTAACCTTGGTCCGTTATCCGGATCGGGGACAGTGCATGGTAGGCAGTTTGACTGGGGCGGTCTCCTCCTAAAGTGTAACGGAGGAGTTCGAAGGTACGCTAGGTACGGTCGGACATCGTGCTAATAGTGCAATGGCATAAGCGTGCTTAACTGCGAGACCGACAAGTCGAGCAGGTACGAAAGTAGGACATAGTGATCCGGTGGTTCTGTATGGAAGGGCCATCGCTCAACGGATAAAAGGTACTCTGGGGATAACAGGCTGATTCCTCCCAAGAGTTCATATCGACGGGGGAGTTTGGCACCTCGATGTCGGCTCATCACATCCTGGGGCTGTAGCCGGTCCCAAGGGTATGGCTGTTCGCCATTTAAAGTGGTACGTGAGCTGGGTTTAAAACGTCGTGAGACAGTTTGGTCCCTATCTGCCGTGGGCGTTGGAAATTTGAAGGGGGCTGCTCCTAGTACGAGAGGACCGGAGTGGACGAACCTCTGGTGTACCGGTTGTCACGCCAGTGGCATTGCCGGGTAGCTAAGTTCGGAAGAGATAACCGCTGAAAGCATCTAAGCGGGAAACTTGCCTTGAGATGAGATTTCCCGGAGCCTTGAGCTCCTTGAAGGGTCGTTCGAGACCAGGACGTTGATAGGCTGGGTGTGGAAGTGCAGTAATGCATTAAGCTAACCAGTACTAATTGCCCGTACGGCTTGTCCCTATAACCTTGGTAGGCTATAGACCCTCCGCCGCCGCCCCCTTCGACCGTTTTCTGATGCTATGCTGATCTGGTTCCTGCCTCGCGCGTCCCGCATGCTGCGGGACCCATGCAGGCCGCCCGGCGGTCTGTCATCTGGTCAGCCCACATCACAACAAACCGAGGAGAACAGCATGGCCTATGTCGATGGTTTCGTCCTACCGCTTCCCAAAGCGAAGATCGAGCAATACAAGGAGATGGCCAAGCTGTCCGCCACCGTGTGGCGCGAACACGGCGCGCTCGAATACCGCGAGTGCATCGCCGACGACGTCAAGCCGGGCAAGCTCACGTCTTTCCCGCAAAGCGTCAACCTGCAGGATGATGAGACCGTGGTCTTCGCCTGGATCGTCTACGAGTCGCGCGCCAAGCGCGACGAGGTGAACGACAAGGTCATGAAAGACCCGCGCCTGGCGCACATGATGTCGCCCGATGGCCTGCCCTTCGACGGCAAGCGCATGTTCTGGGGTGGCTTCGAGATGATGATCGACCGCTAGGCGTCGATGATCCAGTCCGAGAGCTTGCCGCTGGACTGGCGCGGCAGCGCCGGGCCGAAGGACCAGGCAGCGGGACGCTCGGGCGTCGACAGGCGCTCGGCGATCCACGCGTCCAGTTCCGCACGCAGCGTTGCCGTCTCGGCTTCCCCACGCGGCACCACGAAGGCCTTCAGGCGCTGGCCTTCGTCCGGCCGCATCAGGCGCACGGCCGCGTCTTCCACCATCGGGTGCATGCGCAGCACGTCGGCCACGTAGGCCGGGAACACATTGATGCCGCCCACCTGCACCGCATGGTCGATGCGGCCGGCCGGGCGGAAGCGGTCGGGCGCGCTCCACGCCAGCTTGTCCTGCAGCGGGTAGTCGGCCCGGCTGCCGTCGGCGCGGGCACGCGTGAGGATGGCGGAATCGGCGCCCGCTTCCCAGTAGGGGAAGAGCTGGTAGTCCTGGTCCGGTCTGTCGCGCCATCCGACGCCGGCCGTCTCCGAACTGCCGTAGACCTGCACCAGGCGCGCCACGCCGGCAGCCGCCACAGCGCGCGCCACCTCGTCCGGACAGGGCGCGCTGGAAGTCACACCGACGACGCCTGCCGGCACCGCGTCCGCTACCGGCGCGAACGCGCGCCAGAAATCCGGAAAGCCGACGACCAGGTCACCCGGCTGCAAAGCCCGCGCCACCGCACCGGGCGAAGCCCCGCGCAGGTCAAGCACGGCATCCGGATCCAGTCCCAGCGCACGGGGTAAGAGCACCGTGAACAGGAAGCCATAGATATGGTGCGAAGGAACCAGTCCGGCGATGCGGCGGGTCCCCGGAAACAGGCCGGCCAGCACCCCGGTCTCCTGCCACAGCTCGTGCAGTAAATGGCTGCAGGCCTTGGGCGCGCCCGAACTGCCGGAGGTCCTGAAGCGCATCGCATCGCTCCCCTGCTCCAGTCCGGATGCCGCGGCATCGAGCCAGGCGTCGAGGTGGGGATTGGCCAGCACCCGCTCTACGCCGATGCAGCCGATGCCGAGCACCTGCTCCATCGCGGTCGCCAGGCCCAGCAGCTCCAAAGAGTCGGCGCCCAGGTCGGCCATCAGGTCCAGCTCTGGCGGCCACGGCAAGGGGCGTCGAGCAACACCCGGCCGCATCAGCGCCAGTTCGCCGGCGAGCAGGTCGGACAGGACGCGCGACAGGGTCGGCCGGTGGGCCCACCAGCGGCGTTCGGGTGGCGTCATTACAGTCATGGAAAAGCGGCGCGATGTGAAGCGGCGATGGTGCCGAGGAGGCCGAAACCTGTCAAGCGCACAAGAGATTTACGCTAAAAGTGATATTTGGCAACGCAAACTGTCACGCAAAAGGCTCGTACAATTGACAAGCCACCTGACGTCATGCCAACATCAATTTCCTCAAATCAATTAGTTCCTTTTGGACATAACCCTCACGCCCATGAACGCTTCTACCCTGTCGTTTTCGACCACCGACCTGGCTGCGCAACTCGACAATTTGACTGCGGAACAGCTCGACCAGCTGGATTTCGGCGTGATCGGGTTCGACGCCGACACCAATGTGCAACGTTATAACGCTTTCGAGTCGCAGGCCGCCGGCCTGTCGCCGCAGCGCGTGATCGGCCAGCCGCTGTTCACCAACGTGGCGCCCTGCCTGAATAACTTCATGGTGGCCCAGCGCTTCGAGGATGCGATCGACCAGGGCGGCAGCCTGGACGACACCATCGACTACGTCCTGACCCTGCGCATGCGCCCGGTGAAGGTGGCCCTGCGCCTGCTGGCCAGCCCGACGAGCGGCAACCGCTACGTGCTGGTCCAGCGCCAGCCACGCTGATCCGGGTCCATCGTGAACGATATCGAGCAGCTCCGTGCGGAGCATGAGGCACTGATCCAGTTCCTGTACCTGGCCCCGGTCGGGCTGGTGCAGGCCGACATCGATGGCGGTATCGTCATGATGAATCCAATCTCGGCCCAGCTCCTGATGCCGCTGTCGCGCGACGGCGGCCTCGATAACCTGTTCACGGCTCTGGAAGGCGTGGCCCCGGAGCTGCGCCATCTGTGCGCCGGCTATGGACGCACGTCCGGCAAGATCTGCGACGGCCTGCACGTACACCTGAACGCGGGCGGCGGCGGCAAGAAGGTGCCGCAGATTCTCGCGATCACCCTGCTCAAGCTGGACGCGAGGCGCCTGATGGCGGTGATCGACGACGTCACCCTGCAGGTGCGGCGCGACCGCCAGCTGCGCCAGAACGACGCCTGGTTCAATGCCATCCTGACCGGCATCACCGACTATGCGCTGGTGGGCCTGGACGCGCGCGGCGCGATTACGGAGTGGAACCCCAGCATCGGCCGCGTCACCGGTTTCGCCGAGGACGCTGTGGGCCAGCCCTATTCGATCTTCTATCCGCCGGATGCCATGACACCCGAGCATCTGCTCGACCGCCTGCGCGATGCGGAACGCGACGGTTGGAGCCTGGACGAAGGCAGGCGCACGCGCGCCGACGGCAGCGGCTTCTGGGGCAGCGCCCTGATCGCACCCTTGCCGGAACGCGAACCGCCCTGCGGCGCCGAGCCGGAAGGCGCGGCCTTCTGCCTGATCCTGCGCGACATCACCGACAAGCGCGACGCCAGCGAGCGGCGCCGCCGCGAAGCCTTCGGCGACTACCTGACGGGTCTGGCCAACCGCCGCGCCTTCTTCGAAGCCGCAGAACAGGAGCTCACCCGCAGCAAGACCGTGCCGCGCCCGACCGCCGTGATCACGCTCGACGCCGACCACTTCAAGGCCATCAACGACCGCTACGGCCATCCCGGTGGGGACGCCGTGCTGCAGCACCTGGCGGCGATCCTCGCCGAGACCTTCCGCGAAGTCGACGTGGTGGCCCGCATCGGCGGCGAAGAGTTCGCCGTGCTGCTGCCGTCCACCGACCTGCCGCGCGCGGCGGTGGTGGCCGAGCGCCTGCGCTCCGCGGTCGCCTCGCAAGTCGTGCACTTCGACGGCGAACGTATCCGCTACACTGTCAGTGCCGGCGTGGCCAGCATCGACAACGGCGACGGCGGCATCGACCTGCTGCTCAAACGCGCCGACCAGGCCTTGTATGCCGCCAAGCGCGCTGGCCGCAACCGCGTCGAACGCTGGCGCCCGGAACTGGCCGGCGCGCCGGTCCACCAACCGGAAGTACACGAGGGAGACCGCGATGCAGCCTGATCCGAGTGACGCCTACGAAGCGCTGGTGCAGTTCCTGTACCGCGCGCCGATCGGCCTTGCCCAGATCGCGCCCGACGGTACGGTGGACATGCTCAATCCGATGGCATCGAGCCTCCTGATGCCGATCGCGCAAAACGGCGGACTCGACAACCTGTTCGAGGTACTGGCGCCGATCGCGCCCCAGTTGCCGCGGCTGGCCGGCGAATTCGGCGAGCCCTCGGGCGTGATCTGCGAGGGCATGCGCGCCCCCCTTCCGCTCGAACACACCGCGCACGGCAACCCGCAGGTGCTGGCGATCAGCCTGATGAAGCTCGACGGCGAACGCCTGATGGCGGTGATCAACGACGCCACCATCGAAGTGCAGCGCGAGCAGGAAACCCTGCTGCGCCGCCTGCGCAACGCCGCCCGTACCGATGCGCTGACGCGCATGCCCAACCGCGAAGCGGTGCGCGAGCAGCTGCAGCACCTGGTCAACCGGCCCCTGTCGGCCGGTGAATTCGCCGTGCTGTTCATGAACTGCGACCGCTTCCGCCAGATCAACGACACCCTCGGCCAGGCCGCAGGCGACGAGCTGCTGGTGCAGATCGCCGACCGCATCCGCGGCGCCCTGCGTCCGCCCAGCGACCGCATCAACGCGGCCAGCGGCACCGGCCAGCTGGCGGCGCGCGTGGGCGGCGACGAATTCGTGGTGGTGCTCGACGGGATGCGCAACCGCGACGATGCCGAGCGCGTCGCCGGCCGCATCCTCGACGCGCTGGCGCGTCCCTACCGCGTGCTTGGCCACGAGGTCGTGTGCGGCACCAGCCTGGGCCTGGCCTGGGGCGCGGAAAGCGCGCGCGACGCCGACCAGATCCTGCGCGATGCCGGCATCGCGATGGTCGAGGCCAAGCGCGCCGGCGGTGCGCGCCACCAGGTGTTCGAGACCGCGATGCGCGAGCGCGCCGAACGCCGCGCCGACATCGAGGCCGAGCTGCGCCAGGCCCTGGCCGAAGAACAGCTGTTCGTGGTCTACCAGCCGGTCGTTGGTTTGCTGGCCGATGGCGGCACCGATTATGCCGCCGGCGTCGAAGCGCTGGTGCGCTGGCGCCACCCGGTGCGCGGCATCGTGCCGCCGATCGAATTCATCGGCATCGCCGAAGAGTGCGGCCTGATCGGCGCGCTCGGCGACTTCGTGCTCGAACGCTCCTGCCGCGACTTCATGGACTGGCAGGCGCGCCTGGGCAGCGCGGCGCCGCGCCTGATCGCCGTGAACCTGTCGCGCGCCCAGCTCGGCCAACCGGGCTGGATCGACAGCGTGCGCCGCGTACTGCAGGTGACAGGCATGCCGGCCGGGCAGCTGCAGCTCGAAGTCACCGAGAGCCTGGCGGCCCAGGACCAGGGCATCCAGCTGCGCCTGCACGAACTGAAAGCGCTCGGCATCCAGCTGGCCCTCGACGACTTCGGCACCGGTTACTCGTCGCTGTCCAGCCTGCACCTGCTGCCGGTCGACACGGTCAAGATCGACCGTTCCTTCGTGAGCCAGTCCGACACCAGCGCCCACCACCGCGTACTGATCGAAGCCACGGTCAAGGTGGCGCAGAGCCTGGGCATGAAGACCGTTGCCGAAGGCATCGAGACGCAGTCCCAGGCCGACGTGGTGCGGGCCCAGTTCTGCGCCAAGGGCCAGGGCTATTTCTACAGCCGGCCGCTGGTCTCGGACGACCTGCTTGCCTGGCTGGCGAGCCACGAGGCGATCGCCGCTTGAATCCGCAGGTCGGACGCGCTGTCGAGTTTGTGCGCCCGATCCTACAGACACTGACGCCCTGTTCCTATTTCACGCGGCGCAGCCTCCTCGCATGATTGGCGGACCCAACCAAACGAGGAGAAAACACATGAAAGCGATCCACAGCGCCCTGCTGGGCAGCGTCCTGGCCCTATCCCTGGCTGCCTGCAGCTCCACCGCCACCGACGCGACCTCGACCACCTCGGGCTCGACCACCCCCGGCGCCGCCACCGCCACCGGCATGGGCGGCACCAACAATGGCGTCACCCGCGACAGCACGACCGGTACCGGCGTCCCATCCTCGGCAGGCCAGGCCGGTACCAACAACTCGAACACCACGACCACCAGCCCGAACACCGCGACAAGCACGTCGAACAACGGGCGCTGAAGCACGCCTGCTGTCCCGCCAGCCCGGCAGCCCGGGCTGGCGTCTCGCGTTGTTGCGCATAGTACGTACGTTCGGTCCTACATCGACTGACGCCCTGTTCCTATTTCACACTCCCCATGCTCCTCGCATGATGGTCTGACCCATCCACACCGAGGAGAATTCGAATGAACAAGTTCCACACCGTCCTGCTGGGCGGCATCATGGCGCTGTCCCTGGCCGCCTGCACCACTACCGGCACCGGCTCGAGCTCCGGCTCGTCGATGGGCACGGGCACCACCGGCACCAGCAGCCCGTCCGGCCAAAGCGGCACCAACACCGGCACGACCAACGACGTGAACAGCGGCACCTCGTCGACCCCGGCCACCCAGACCCCGCCCGTGACCAATTCCTCGTCTTCGGGCACCAGCCGCTGAGTAGGTCCTTGCGGGCACGCCGCTCCCCTGGCGAAGCCCGCCCTCCCTCCGGCCGGATCTCCGGCCCCGTCGGGTAGAATCGACCTGTCCCGACACTGAACTTCCCATCATGAAAAACTGGCTTGCGCGCCTGTTCGGCGGGCCATCGCCTCCTGAGCGATCCGCAGCTCCCGCTCAGAAAGATCCTGCGCCATCGAACGTGGCGGATGCGCCACATTCGCTTGACCTCGACCTGGTGTTTTATCGCTGGCTCGCAGGCTCGACCGTACATGCGGGCGAGGCGCCCGAGCAGCTGATCCTCGACGAACTTGCGCGGCTGGCGCGCCAGCCGGAAGCGGCGGCCGAACTGGTGCCGCGCGTGCCCGCCGTCATCCCGCAACTGCTGCGCAGCCTGCGCGACGACGCGATGTCGGCCTCCGACCTGGCGCGCCAGGTCGCGCAGGACGTGACACTGGTAGTCGAAGTGATCCGCGAGGTCAACAGCCCGTACTACCGCGCCACCTCGAAGGTCAGCAATATCGAGGGCGCGCTGATGCTGCTGGGCCAGAACGGCTTGCGCATGCTGCTGGCGCGCGTGGCCTTCCGTCCCATCATCGGCGCCCAGACCGGCCGCCTGGCGCGCCAGGCCGCGCCCCAGATCTGGAGCCAGTCCGAACGATGCGCGCTGGCGGCCAGCATGGCCGCGCCGGCATCCGGCGCGAATCCCTTCGAGGCCTATCTGGCGGGATTGACCCAGAACGTCGGCCTGATCGTGGCCTTCCGTCTGGTCGACCAGGTGCTTGGTGCGGCCGCGCTGCCGCAGTCGGACGCCTTTGCGCACGCGCTGCTGGACAGCGCACGCACCCTGTCGGCCCGCATCGCGACCTTATGGGAGCTGCCGCCGCCGGTCTGCCAGGCGATCCTGCTGGCCGGTCAACGCGAAGCGACGCCGCTGGGGCAAGCCCTGCATGAGGGCGACCAGCTGGCCAAGCTGCGTGTCCTGCTCGACGCCGGCGTGGAGGACGCCGAGATTCCCGCGGCGACGCTGTCCGGCGAGCAAAAGCGCATCTTCGACAAGCTGCAGCCGGCCGAGGAATAAGCGCTCAGGCGTAGCCGATCCATCCCCGGAACACGCCGGCCGCGTAGAACATGCTCACGTCCTTGAACCCCTCTTCGCGCAGGAGGGCTTCGTCCTGCTCCGGCGCCAGCACCGGCAAGACCCGTTCGATCACCTCGCGCCGGTGATGGGCTTCCTCGGGCGCTGTGCCCGACGCCACGGCATAGGCCTCGTCGCGCGCCAGCCACAGTGCGCGCTCGTCCTCGTCCTGGGCAAAGCTCATGTGCGCCGCCACGAAAGGCGCGCCGCGCTGCAAGCGCTGGCGGATCACGCGCAAGGCGTGGCGGCGTTCGCACAGCGGCATGAAGTGCATGGTCATCAGGCAGGTGGCCGCATCAAAAGGGCCCGCCGGCGCGACGTCGACGTAGCCTTCGTGCAGCCGGATACGCGCCGCGTGCTCGGCCACGGTGTCCAGCGCCAGTTCCAGCATCTCGTGCGAGGGATCGACACCGTCGAAGGTCCATCCGGGCTGGGCATCCGCGAAAGCCTTCAGTTCCAGCCCGCCGCCCGCGCCCAGCACCAGCACCCGCGCATCCTGCGGCGCACGCTCGGCCAGCAGCACCTGCGCCATGCGCTGCAGGTCGCAGAATCCCGGCACCAGCCGCGGCGGGCCTTGGTGGTAATGGGCCACTGCACCAGGATCGGAAAAATGCCGTAATGCACTTCTCATGCTTCACCTCGTTCATCCACCGGCATTGTCACGCCAGCGCGTGCCCGCGAGGCGTCCTGCCCCGGCGTCAGGGCAGCCATTCGTCTATAATGGACAGCCACTGTTGCGAACGTCACTGCGCGCTCAATGCCCTTCGATCTCAAGAAAAGTCTCCCCAAGCCAGGCTCCCGTTTTGCCCTGCCGACCCTACACGGTTCGAGCGATGCCTATGCGCTCGCCCTCGCTGCGCTGGCGCTGAAAGCCAACAACCAGATCCTCACCGTGATCGTGGCCAATGCCAGCGACGGTCAGCGCCTGCTCGACGAAATTCCGTGGTTCGCCGGCGGCAAGCTGTCTTGCCACTTGCTGCCGGACTGGGAAACCCTGCCCTACGATGCGTTCTCGCCGCACCAGGACCTGGTGTCGGAGCGCCTCGCGACCCTGCACGAGATCCGCAACGGCCAGTGCGACGTGCTGGTGGTGCCGGCCACCACCGCGCTGGTGCGGCTGGCTCCGCCGTCCTTCCTCGCAGCCTACACCTTCTTCTTCCGCCAGGGCGAACGCCTGGACGAAGCCAAGCTCAAGGCCCAGCTGACCCTGGCGGGCTACACCCATGTGTCGCAGGTGATGTCGCCGGGCGAGTATTCGGTGCGCGGCGGCCTGATCGACCTGTTCCCGATGGGTTCGGTCCTGCCCTACCGCCTCGACCTGTTCGGCGACGAGATCGAAACGATCCGTACGTTTGATGCCGACACCCAGCGTTCGCTGTATCCCGTGAAGGAAGTGCGCCTGCTGCCAGGGCGTGAGTTCCCGATGGACGAAGCGGCGAGGACAAGCTTCCGCGGCCGCTGGCGCGAGCGCTTCGAGGGCGACCCCTCGCGCTCGCCGATCTACCGCGACATCGGCAACGGCATCGCCTCGGCCGGCATCGAGTACTACCTGCCGCTGTTCTTTGAAGAGACCGCGACCCTGTTTGACTACCTGCCCCAGGATGCGACCCTGGCCCTGGTCGGCGACATCGACGCGGCGATCCAGCGCTTCTGGCTCGATACCGAGTCGCGCTACAAATTCCTCAAGAGCGACCGCGAGCGACCGATCCTGGAGCCGCGCGAGCTGTTCCTGGGCGCCGAGCAGTTCTTCACCTGCGCCAAGCCGCATGGCCGCTGGACCATCGCCAAGGATCCGAGCGCGCCCGCCTCCGAGCTGTCGGCGCCGATCCCCGACATCGCGGTCAACCGCCGCCTCGATGATCCCCTGACCAACCTGCGGGCCTATTTGCTGCGCCAGGAGGCGCGCGTGATGATCGTCGCCGATTCGGCCGGCCGCCGCGAAACCCTGCAGCAGTACTTCCACGAATACCAGCTCGAGCTGGCCCCGGTCGAAGGCTTCGAGGGCTTCCGCGCCACCGACGCCAAACTGGCGCTGGGCGTGGCGCCGCTGCAGGCCGGCTTCGAGCTGACCGAGGAGCAGGCGGGCCGCCTGGTGTTCATCACCGAGACCGAGCTGTATGCGGGATCGGGCCGCCGCGCCGGCAAGAAGAAGCAGGAAGCGACCAGCCAGGTCGAATCGATGGTGCGCGACCTGTCGGAGCTGAAGATCGGCGACCCGGTGGTGCACATCAACCACGGCATCGGCCGCTACATGGGCCTGATGAGCATGGACCTTGGCGAAGGCGAGACCGAGTTCCTGCACCTGGAATACGCCAAGGAGACCAAGCTCTACGTGCCGGTGTCGCAGCTGCACGTGATCTCGCGTTATTCCGGCACCTCGCCGGAAGACGCGCCGCTGCACTCGCTCGGCTCCGGCCAGTGGGACAAGGCCAAGAGAAAGGCCGCCGAGCAGGTGCGCGACACCGCCGCGGAACTGCTCAACCTGTACGCGCGCCGCGCCGCGCGCCAGGGCCATGCCTTCGAATATTCGAGCATCGACTACGAGAACTTCGCCGGCAGCTTCGGCTTCGACGAGACGCCGGACCAGGCCGAGGCGATCCACAACGTCATCAAGGACATGACCTCGGGCCGCCCGATGGACCGCCTGGTGTGCGGCGACGTCGGCTTCGGCAAGACCGAGGTGGCGCTGCGCGCCGCCTTCATCGCCGTCATGGGCGGCAAGCAGGTTGCGATCCTGGCGCCCACCACCCTGCTGGCCGAGCAGCACGCACAGACCTTCGCCGACCGCTTTGCCGACTGGCCGGTAAAAATCGCCGAGCTGTCGCGCTTCCGCACCGGGAAAGAGATCAACAACGCGATCAAGGGCATGGCCGACGGCACCCTCGACATCGTGATCGGCACCCACAAGCTGCTGTCCCCGGACGTGAAGTTCACCCGCCTGGGCCTGGTGATCATCGACGAGGAACACCGCTTCGGCGTGCGCCAGAAGGAGGCGCTGAAGGCCCTGCGCGCCGAAGTCGACGTCCTGACCCTGACCGCGACCCCGATCCCGCGCACCCTCGGCATGGCGCTGGAAGGCCTGCGCGACTTCTCGATCATCGCCACCGCGCCGCAGAAGCGCCTGGCGATCAAGACGTTTGTCCGCAGCGAGGACGGTTCCGTGATCCGCGAAGCCTGCCTGCGCGAGCTGAAACGCGGCGGCCAGATCTACTTCCTGCACAACGAAGTCGAGACCATCGAGAACCGCCGCGCCATGCTGCAGGAACTCTTGCCGGAAGCGCGCATCGGCGTGGCCCACGGCCAGATGCACGAGCGCGACCTGGAAAAGGTGATGCGCGACTTCGTCTCGCAGCGCTTCAACATCCTGCTGTGCACGACCATCATCGAGACCGGCATCGACGTGCCGACCGCGAACACCATCATCATGCACCGCGCCGACCGCTTCGGCCTGGCCCAGCTGCACCAGCTGCGCGGGCGCGTGGGCCGTTCGCACCATCAGGCCTACGCCTACCTGATGGTGAGCGACGTCAGTGGCCTGACCAAGCAGGCGCAACGCCGGCTCGACGCGATCCAGGCGATGGAAGAACTGGGCAGCGGCTTCTACCTGGCCATGCACGACCTCGAGATCCGCGGCGCCGGCGAAGTGCTGGGCGAGAACCAGTCGGGCGAGATGCTGGAAGTCGGTTTCCAGCTGTATTCGGACATGCTGAACGAAGCCGTCAAGGCGCTGAAAGCCGGCAAGGAACCGGACCTGGCGGCGCCGCTCTCGAGCACCACCGAGATCAACCTGCACGTGCCGGCCCTGCTGCCCGCGGATTACTGCGGCGACGTGCACGAACGCCTGTCGATCTACAAGCGCCTGGCCAACTGCGAAAGCCAGGACAAGATCGACGGCATGCAGGAAGAGCTGATCGACCGCTTCGGCAAGATGCCGGACCAGGTCAAGGCCCTGATCGAGACCCACCGCCTGCGCATCGCGGCGAAGCAGGTCGGCATCGTCAAGATCGACGCCCATGGCGAAGCCGCCAACCTGCAGTTCATGGAAAAGCCGCCGATCGATCCGATCAAGATCATCACGCTGATCCAGAAAAACCGCCACATCAAGCTGGCCGGACAGGACAAGCTGCGCATCAGCGCCAGCATGCCGGACCTGGCGGCGCGCGTGACGCAAGTAAAACAGACCATCAAACAGCTACTCGCCTAAACCCATGTCCATGAACCTGGTGCTCCAGGGGCCGCAGGCCTCGCAAGATTCGCTCGACCAACTGGCCTCGCTGGCCCAGCCGGCCCGCACCGTCCGCATCGGCGAGCATGCGCTGCGCTGCGAAGACGTCCCGTTCAGCGCCGAACTGAAGGAACGCATCGACGCCGCCGCTTTCGCCGCCAAGGTCGACGCCTGCTTCATCGAGGCCGGCCGCACGCTGGCGGACTTCGCTCTGGTGGCCATGGACATGGACTCGACCCTGATCACCATCGAGTGCATCGACGAGATCGCGGACATGCAAGGCCTCAAACCCCAAGTGGCCGAGATCACCGAGGCGGCGATGCGCGGCGAACTCGATTTCGCGGCCAGCCTGACGCGCCGCGTCGTGCTGCTCGAAGGCCTGGACGCGTCCGCCCTGCAACGGGTTTACGACGAACGCCTGCGCATCTCGATGGGTGGCGAAGCGATGCTGCAGGCGGTGCAGGCGGCCGGCCTGAAGACCCTGCTGGTCTCCGGCGGCTTCACCTTCTTCACCGATCGCCTCAAGGAGCGCCTGTCGCTCGACTTCACGCATGCCAACGTGCTGGAAGTGGCGGACGGCAAGCTGACCGGCCGCGTGCTCGGCGGCATCGTCGACGCGGAAGAAAAGATGCGCACCGTGCAGCGCGTGTGTGCGCAACTGGGCATCGATCCACAACAAGCCATCGTCATGGGCGATGGCGCCAACGACCTCAAGATGATGGGCATCGCCGGACTGTCGGTGGCTTTCCGCGCCAAGCCGGTGGTGCGCGCGCAGGCCTCGGTCGCCCTGAATTTCTCGGGCCTCGACGGCCTGCTGGCGATCCTGTAAGCCATTCCCTCAGGGCTTGGGCCGCATCCGGGCGACCGACTCCTGGTACTGGCGCGAGGCCTTGAGCCGCTCCATGTAGCGGATCGGACGGCGTTTGTCCATGCCGATCGTGTAATCCAGGCTGCCGCGCGCGCCGCAATACTGGCTGCACGAACTCACGTCGTCCTCGCCACGGTCGGTGATGCTGAGCTGCCCCTTGTCCACGCCCAGGCGCAGCACGCAGCGCGGCGGCGCCGGCGACAGGTCCGCGCTTTCGCGGTAGACAAATCGGCCGCCTTCCTGCTTCGCGATGCCGTACAGGCCACAGCTATGGCCGTTGTAGAAATCCAGGTGAATGCGGAAGTACACGTGCTCGCGATCGACCGGAACGATCTCGATGACGTCCTCGGCCTGATACGGCTCGTCCGCTTCCATCGGCGCCTTGCCCGGTGTGATCGTCGCGCTCATGAAACGGTGCTTATAGACGCCTGCCACCTCCGACATCAGTCCCTGCGCCCCGGCAATCAAGGGAAGCGCTGCGGCCAGCGCAAAAACGATGCTGGATCTCATGTGCGAAAAAGTATTTTTCATAGGCAGTGGAACGCTCGAGTTTCCCGCAAGTTTCTCATGCTTCGGCGGTTCCGTGCGCTTTTACGAGCCAGCTCAAACAGTCTGGCGCGCACGATTGGACGCCTTGCGCTACTCGTCTATCTTTGACCTTGCGGCCGCGCCGCGGCTGCACCTCATCGACAGGAGCATGCCATGACTTTTCCGGCTTTCCGCGCGTCGCATCCTTTCCTTTCCCATTCCCAAACAAGCAAGGGCGCCGGCACGGACCGCGGCCGACGGCGTTTCCTGCTCGGCGCCCCTGCGCTCGCGGGCGCGCTGGCCCTCGCGCCGCGCGCCACCCTGGCGCAGTCATGGCGCGGCGACGGCTGGTCGGCAACCTGGGGCTGTGCGCCCGCCGGGCCGCCGCCGGCCGCCAGCACGACCAGCTTCAGCGGCCAGACGGTACGCATGATCGTGCGCACCAGCATCGGCGGCAACCGCATCCGCGTGCGCCTGACCAACGAAATGGGCAGCGCACCGCTCACCATCGGTTCGGCCCAGGTGGGCTTGCGCAGCAGCGGCCAGGCCGTGGTGGCCGGTTCGAACCATCCGCTGACCTTTGGCGGACGCAGCGCGATCACGATCCAGCCCGGTTCGCCGGCGCTGTCCGACCCGGTCTACTTCCAGGTGGCGCCATTCTCGGACCTGGCGATCAGTCTGTATTTCCCCGGTAACGCGCCGGGCACCACGATCCACCGCGACTCCTGGCAGACCAATTACGTCTCGACCGCCGGTAACTTCGCGGCGAATACCACCTTCACGATCTCGCGCAGTTTCGCTTCCTGGCCCTTCCTGTCCGAGGTGGACGTCGACGGCGGAGCGCCCTGCGTCGTCGCGATCGGCGATTCAATTACCGACGGCCAGGGCAGCACGGGAAACCAGAACCGGCGCTGGCCCGACTACCTCGCGCGCAGGATACAGGCGGAACTCGGGACGGCGGGTCGGATGGGCGTAGTGAACCGCGGCATTGCCGGCAACCGCCTGCTGCTGGACGATCCGAACGCCCTGCTGGCTGGCCGCGACGTGCTGGAACGCTTCGACCGCGACGTGCTGGCGACACCCGGCATCCGCGCCATGATCGTGGCGATCGGCATCAACGACATCGTGTATGCATCCGGAACGGCGCTGAGCGAGATGCGAGACGACCTGATCGCCGGCTACCGCCAGCTGATCGCGCGGGCGCATGCGCGCGGGATCCCGGTGCTCGGCGCCACGCTGCCGCCGATGGCGGGCTTCGTGTATTACACCGCGGCGCGCGAAGCGGTGCGCCAGTCGACCAACAGCTGGCTGCGCTCGGCCAACGAGTTCGACGCGCTGATCGACTGGGACATGGTGCTGCGCGACCCCAGCTCGCCGACGCGCATCCATCCCGACTACAACAGCCGCGACTGGCTGCATCCGAACGACGCGGGCTACCAGGCGCTGGCGGCGGCGGTGCCGCTGGGCGAGCTGAGCGCCATGCTGGTGTGAAGAGGCAGCCTTGTTTCCGGCCAATAGGAGTGTAACAACGTGTAATTCCTTGAGGCACCGGGCCTGGAACTTCTTATCATGGCTAAATCAGGAGGACCGCCATGAAGAAACTCATCATTGTTACCGCATCGCTGGCCGTGCTGGCCGGTTGCGCCGCACCCGGACCGAATTACTACGGCAACCAGGGCTACGCCCGCTCGGGCGATCCGAACCAGTGGCAAGTGGTGTCCGTGACCCCGGTACCGGTCGGCACGGGCGCCCGCGCCGCCGCGTCGGGCGACACCGGCAGCACCACGACCTACAGCAGCAGCCCGGTGTATGTGCAGCAGCAGCCGGTGTACGTGCCGCAACCGGTCTATGTACCGCAGCCGGTGTACGAGCCGAATTATTACTACCCGCCGATCTCGATCGGTCTCGGCTTCAACTTCGGCCGCGGCTGGGGCCACCGCGGCTGGGGTGGGCACGTCGGGACGCGCTTCCCGTATCACTATCGCCGCTAAGCAGCGCCAGGGCGACGGGGCCGGCAGGAATGCCGGCCTTTTTTACGTCCGTCGTTCGGGGATCAGTGACCGTGGTGCTGCTCTTCGTACTCGTCCGCCTCGGCCTTGGTGGCGTGGACGATGCCGTCCGGGTGCTCGGGCGGGGTGTACAGGGTGTACAGGCGCATCGGCTCGCTCTGCGAGGTGTTGATGACGTTGTGCTCGGTGCCGGCCGGGATCACCACCGCCACGCCGTCTTCCAGCTTGTGCTCTTCGCCGTCCAGGATGGCAATGCCCTCGCCCGCTTCGACCCGGATGAACTGGTCGTGGCCTTCGTGGTGTTCCATGCCGATCTCCTCGCCCGGCTGCAGGGTCATGATGACCAGCTGGCTGCGCTTGGTGGTGTAGAGCACCTCGCGGAAGTTGTTGCCGCTGAGGGTTTTCTCTTCGATGTTGATGCTGTAGCCCGACATGTGTCTCTCCTGAAAACGTGAACCTTGCGGCTGTTGCCGCCTCGTCCACATTGTATAAGAGCCAAGCAAAACGCGTGCGCCGCGGCTCGGGAATCAGGGTGAACCAAACAGGTCGTGGGCGTCGAGCAATGCATAGGCGATCTCGGGCCGCTCGCTCAGGCAGCGCCGCACCGCGGCCGGCACCGACTGGCGCGCCTTCTTGCACAGGCCGGGCTTGTCTTCCAGCACGACGATGATACCGCGCACCGTGCGCACCTCGTTCGGGCCCGGCGCGATGCGCAGCTCGGCGCCCAGGTTCTTGCGCACCAGTTCCTGCACGTGCTTCAGGTCCTCGTAGCTAGTCACGCGCTCGATGCGCTCGATCAGCTTCTGCTCCTGCTGGCGCGTCAGCGCGAGCGGCCGATGGTCGGCCTGCGGATCGGCCATGACGCGCTCGCGCTCGCACGCACAGGCGCCGGGCGGGCACTCGGTGCGGATCGGAAAAGGAAATGGCGAAACAGGATCGCTCACGCTCTCAAGGCTGGGAATCAGGGGACGGCGGCAATTCTACATCAGCCAGCAAGGCGCACATGCGCGCGTGGTGCGAGCCCTTCCAGTAGACCCGGCCACAATGGTCGCAGGTGGTGAACTCGGTGTGGGTTTCGGCCACGCGCGGCGGCAGGCGATCGAGCACCTCGGCTTTCTCCACCTGCCGCAATGGCAGGTTGCAGTGCAGGCAGAGCGAAAACGGACGCATGGCGCCGCCCAGGCGCAGGCGCGCGAACAGTTCGCGCAGCTGCTGCGCCGGGTCGAGCGCATGCAGGTAGCAGCCGTGTTCCACGCTGCGGCGCTTGAGCAGCTCGCGGTCGCGACTCAGGAGCACCCTCGCCTCCTCGCGGGCGATGCGCTCGATCTCGTCGTCGTGGTAGCCGTTGTCGTAGAGCGTATCGTAGCCGGCCATGCGCAGCAGCCGCGCCAGGCCACCGAGGTGGGCATCGGCCACGAAGCGGGGCCGCCCCGGGATCTGGCTGCGCAGGCGCTGCAGCGCATGGATGTCGAGTTGGCCGAAGCTCGGGTAGACCGCGACGCGGTCGCCCTCGCTCAGGGCATGCTCGAAGCCTTGCGATTCGCCGTTCACCAGCACCAGATCGACCTCGGTGTGCGGCACGCCGAGCGCCTCGATCATGTGCTTGGCCGTCGCCTCGCGCGCGCACGGCGTGCTGAACTCGCGCCCACGCCGCTCGCGCGGCAGGAATGCGCCGAGCTGGTCATAAAAGCGGAAGGTGGCGGTCACCATGGCGCAGCCGGAATCGCATCCTCATCCAAGGCCTGTTCTGGCAAACCGTGCAGCAGTTGCAGCGCGTTCGGTACCGACGCGAAGGCGGCCGTATTGTCGAAGATGCACCAGCAGCTGCGGCCGGCAGCGCTCTGGCGCGCCAGCTCGCGCCGTACCGACTCGACGTATTCGGCCGAATAGCGCGAATAGTAGATGCGCGGGGTGCCGTGCAGGCGCACGTAGACGGAATCCAGGCTGGTCGGCACGTGCGGACCCGGCTGGCCGGCGGCCGGATCCGCAATCACGCGCGTGACGCCGCTCTCGACCAACAGCTCGGTGGCGGCGTCCGAAAACCAGCTCGGGTGGCGCGCTTCGAAGGCCACGGTGCAGCCGAACAGATCGTGCAGCTGGCGGAAGAAGAGGCGCGCCGGCTCGTCGATGAAGCCGAACTTCGGCGGCAGCTGCACCAGCAGGCAGCCGAGCTTCTCGCCCAGCTCCCCGGCTTCGGCCGCGAACTGCACCAGCTGATGCTCGACGTCGTGCATGCGGGCATCGTGGGTAATGGCGCGCGGCACCTTGACCGCGAAGCGGAAGTGGTCCGGCACGCAGGCCGCCCACTTGGCGTAGGTCGCCGGGCGGTGCGGCCGGTAGAACGAAGAGTTGATTTCGACCGCCGGGAACACGGCGGCATAACGTTCGAGATGGGTGCCCTCGACCGGGAAGGAAGCGGCCTCGGCCTTGGGCAGGCTCCAGCCCGCGCAGCCTACCAGCAGGCGGCCCGGCGCATCGGCGTAATCACTGACATGAGCGGTCATTGTTCTGGCAAAAATGGCAATACCCCGATTTTACGGAAGGCCCCGCGATCGCGGCGCATGCCTGCGGCCGCAGCACGAACGGCTTACAATTGGCCTATGCATTGTGAACGGAGAAGAAACCCATGAGCGACCCGATCCACATCGTCTGCCCGCAGTGCGAGGCCGTGAACCGCGTGGCGCAGGAACGCCTGCGCGACGCCCCGGTGTGCGGCAAGTGCTCGCAGGCCTTGTTCAGCGGCCGGCCGCTCGAGGCCGACAGCGCGCGCTTCACGAAGCACATCACACGCAACGATATTCCGGTGCTGGTCGACTTCTGGGCCGAATGGTGCGGGCCCTGCAAGATGATGGCGCCGCACTTCGCCCAGGCGGCGCAGCGCCTCGAACCGGCGGTGCGCCTGCTGAAGGTCGATACCGAGCGCAGCCAGGACCTGGCGGCCCAGTTCGCGATCCGCAGCATCCCGACCCTGGCCCTGTTCCGCGGCGGGCGCGAAGTGGCGCGCCAGTCCGGCGCCATGGATGCGGGGCGCCTGGTGGCCTGGGTGCAATCGCAACTGAATATTTAGCCTTGAAGAAACCGGGCAAGACCCTCATGTTGGCAAAACAGCAGCACCCGCTGCTACAATGCGTCGCCTGCCGGACGTTTCCGGTGTCCCCATGAGGAGAAAGCTGATGTCGCAAGACCTGGTAATGGATCGCGGAACCGAGGACGCCAAGCAGTTCGCGCGCATCCTGTATGTCGCACACGCCCTGACCTTCCTCTTTTCGGCAGGTTTGCTATCGATCCTGGTGCTGATCGTGAACTACGTCAAGCGTCCGGAAACCCAGGGCACCATCGTCTATTCCCACCACAGCTGGATGATCCGCTCCTTCTGGTGGTACCTGGTGTGGTCGGCCCTGGCCTGGGTGCTGGCGGCTACCATCATCGGCATCCCGGTCGCGCTGCTGGTCTGGGGCGTGGCCTGGCTGTGGGCTGCCTACCGCATCATTCGCGGCTTCGTCGACCTGAACAACAACCGCGCCATGCCTTGACGCGCTGACGCAGCTATTCGCCCGCCACAATGCAAAGAGCCACCCGGAAGGTGGCTCTTTTTACGTGTGCGTTCGGGTCAGGACAGCTTGCCGAGGGCCTGTTCGAGGTCGGCGATCAGATCAACCGTGTCTTCCAGGCCGATATTGAAACGCACCAGCACGCCGTGTTCCTGCCACTGGCTGCGGATCGCGCGGATCCGGTAGGGCATCACCAGGCTGTTCGGACCGCCCCAGCTATAGCCGAGGCCGAACAGGGTGAGCGCATCGACGAAGCGGTCGGTCTGTTCCTCGCTGTAGCGCGGGTCGAACAGCACCGAGAACAGGCCGCCGGCGCCCTGGAAGTCGCGCTTCCAGTGTTCGTGACCCGGGCAGTCTTCAAAAGCCGGATGCAGCACCTTGCTGATTTCCGGACGCGCCTTGAGCCAGCTTGCGACCTTGCGCGCACCGGCGTCGTGTGCCTCGAAGCGCAGCTTCATGGTCGGCAGGCCGCGCATGACCAGGTAGGCATCGTCGGCGGCCACGCCCAGGCCAAGGCGCATGTGGGCCTGGGCCAGCTGGTCGTTCAGGGCGCGGTCCCGGGTGATGACGGCGCCCATCAAGAGGTCGGCGCCGCCCGACTGGTACTTGGTCAGCGCATGCATGACGATGTCCGCGCCGGCGTCAAAGCCGCGCAGCGCCAGGCCGGCCGACCAGGTGTTGTCGAGCGCGACCGGCACGCCCTTCTCTTTCGCAGCCTTGCACAGGGCAGGCAGATCCGGCACTTCCATCGACACCGAACCCGGCGCCTCGGTCCAGACCAGCTTTGTGTTCGGCTGGATCAGGCCCGCGATGCCGGCGCTATTCAATGGATCGTAGAAGCGCGCGCTGACGCCGAAGTCCTGCGACAGCCAGCGTCCCAGTTCGCGGTTCGGGTTGTAGACGTTCTCGGGCAGCAGCACGTCGTCTCCGCTCTTGAGCAAGGCGAAGTTGATCATCGCGATCGCCGACAAGCCGGACGGCGCCAGCAGGCAGTGCTCGCCGCCCTCGATCTCCGCGAGACGCGCTTCCAAGGTGAAGGTGGTCGGGGTGCCGTGCAGGCCGTAGGTGTACGAAGTCTTGTCCTTCCACTGCCCCGAGCGCATCGCGGCCACGTTCTCGAACAGGACCGTGGAGGCGCGATGCACACCCGGCGGAAAGGCGTCGAAGCCGCCCGGCGCTTCGTAATCGCTATGGATCAGCGAAGTCTGGACGGTCTTCTTGCTCATGCCACGGTGGCCCACAGGTCGTGGGCGTCGGCCTTGGTGATCACCACGTCGATGAACTGGCCTACGACCGGCTTGGCCTTGCCCGGCTGGAGCGCGCGCTTGATGTGCACCACGCCGTCGATCTCCGGCGCGTCGGCGGCGGTGCGGCCGATCGCTTCGCGTGCGCCGACTTCGTCGACCAGCACGCGCATGGTCTTGCCGACCTTGGCCTGCATGCGCTTGAGCGAAATCTCTTCCTGCAGCAGCATGACGCGTGCGCGGCGTTCTTCGCGCACCGCTTCCGGCACCGGGTTATCGAGCAGGTTGGCGGTCGCGCCTTCCACCGGCGAATAGGCGAAGCAGCCCAGGCGGTCGATCTGCGCCTCGCGCAGGAAGTCCAGCAGGTATTCGAATTCGTCTTCCGTCTCGCCCGGGAAGCCCGCGATGAAGGTCGAGCGGATGGTAAGGTCAGGATTCATCTTGCGCCATGCCAGGATGCGATCGAGGTTCTTCTCGCCGCTGGCCGGGCGCTTCATGCGTTTCAGGACATCTGGGTGTGCGTGCTGCATCGGGATGTCGAGGTAAGGCAGCACGTGGCCGTCGCCCATCAGCGGAATCACCTGGTCGACGTGCGGGTACGGGTAGACGTAGTGCATGCGCACCCAGGCGTCGTACTGGCGCGCCATCTTGCCCAGTTCCTCGGTGAGCTGGGTCATGTGGGTCTTGACCGGGCGGCCGTTCCAGAAGCCGGTGCGGAACTTGACGTCCACGCCGTAGGCGCTGGTGTCCTGCGAGATCACCAGCAGTTCCTTGACGCCGGCCTTGAACAGGTTCTCGGCTTCCTGCAGCACGTCGTGGATCGGACGGGAGACCAGGTCGCCGCGCATCGACGGGATGATGCAGAAGCTGCAGCGGTGGTTGCAGCCTTCCGAAATCTTCAGGTAGGCGTAGTGCTTCGGGGTGAGCTTGACGCCGTGGTCCGGCACCAGGTCGATGAAGGGGTCGTGCGGCTTCGGCAGGTGCAGGTGGACCGATTCCATCACCTCGGCGACGGCGTGCGGGCCGGTCACGGCCAGCACCTTCGGGTGCACCTTGGTGATGATATCCGCGCCGTCCGCGTCCTTCTTGGCGCCGAGGCAGCCGGTGACGATGACCTTGCCGTTTTCGGCCAGGGCTTCGCCGATCGCGTCGAGCGATTCCTGCACCGCGGCGTCGATGAAGCCGCAGGTGTTGACGATCACGAGGTCGGCGCCGTCATAGGACTTGGCGGTCTCGTAGCCTTCGGCGCGCAGCTGGGTCAGGATCTGCTCGGAGTCGACCAGCGCCTTCGGGCAGCCGAGCGACACGAAGCCGACCTTGGGCGCAACGACGCCGGCAGCCGGGCTCGGAATGGCGAGCGCGGGCGCGGCGGCGGCTTGGGTAGCTGCGGTGTTGGCGGTGACGGGAATACGGCGAAGTTCGGTCATGGGCGGACGACAAAGAATCAGGGCAATCCGCGATTGTACCCGAAGCAGGTGTGCCGGGGCTACCGGCGGGGCTGTTTGCCGGCCCTGGAACGGGCCGGCGGATGTCTCGAAAAGACGACTTGTTGCCAGGCTGCTTATTTCTTGTCGGTCGGCGGCGTCATGCCCGGGAACGGGAAGGCGCCGAACATGGCCTTGCTCTGGTTCTGCATCTGCTCCTGCATCTGCAGGAACAGGTTCTTCGACTGGTCGATGTAGTTGTTCATCATGCCCTGCATCATCGGGCCCTGGACGTTCATGAACTGGGTCCACATTTCCGGGCTGAAGGGCTTGCCTTCGAGGGCGCCGGCGGCATTGCTGGTGAACTTGTTCTGGATGTCGGTGAACGCCTGGACGTTCTTCTCGAGGTAGGACCCCATCATGCCCTGCATTGCATGGCCGTAGTAGCGGATGATCTGGGCCAGCACCGAGCTCGAGAACATCGGCACGCCATTGGCTTCCTCTTCCAGGATGATCTGGAGCAGGATGCTGCGGGTCAGGTCCTCGTTGCTCTTGGCATCGACGACGGTAAACTCGTCGGCGTCGAGCACCAGCTGCTTCACGTCCGTCAGGGTGATGTAGGAACTGGTCTGGGTATCGTACAGACGGCGGTTCGGATACTTCTTGATCAGGCGTTCAGCACTCTTTTTTGCACTACTCATCTCATGTCTCATCGTTGTGCGATGCAGCTACGTGGGCCGCTCGCGTGTTTCTTGATTGCTTACCAAAAAAAGCCGGCCCCGGGGCCGTTCCATCAGGTAAAAATATTGCCTGACGGGACGGACAGGACCACACCATACCACGACCCAAGCGCAGGTGCAGCAATTATTAGACTACAAACTTCCGTGAGCATTTTGATATGATCAACGGGTAATCAGTCTGCCCTTGCCTTGACGTAACGACCCGGCGCCGGTTCGGTCGGACGATGGCGCTCATTGCCCGGCGCGCCTGGCGCCGGCACGTCGGCGCCGCCGTTCTCGGCCAGGAACCTGGCCCATTCCGGCCACCAGCTGCCCTTTTGCTCGGTGGCGCCGGCGAACCAGGCTTCGGCCGTCTTCGGACGCGACTTGCCGTTCTTGTCGTTGACCCAGTAGCTGCGCTTGTTCTTCGAGGCCGGGTTGATCACGCCGGCGATATGGCCCGAGGCGCCCAGCACGTAGCGGTTGGCCTTCGGGTTCTTCGGGTTCAGCAGGTCCATCGACGCGAATGCGGCTTCCCATGGCACGATGTGGTCTTCCTTCGAGCCGTACAGGAATACCGGCGCATCGATCTTGCCCAGGTCGACCGGCACGCCGCAGACCGTGAGCGCACCCGGCACCTTCAGCTTGTTTTCCAAGTAGGTATTGCGCAAGTACCAGCAGAACATCGGACCCGGCAGGTTGGTGCTGTCGGCATTCCAGTACAGCAGGTCGAAGGCCGGCGGTTCCTTGCCTTTCAGGTAGTTCTGCTGGACGTAGTTCCACACCAGGTCGTTCGGGCGCAGGGCCGAGAAGGTGGTGGCCAGGTCGCGCCCCGGCATCAGGCCACCGCCGCCCAGGGTCTGCTCGCGCAGCGCCACCTGGGCTTCGTCGACGAAGACCTCGAGCACGCCGGTGTCCTGGAAGTCGAGCAGCGTGGTGAGCAGGGACAGGCTGGCGGCCGGCTGCTGGCCGCGCGCCGCCAGCACGGCCAGGGCGGTGGCGGCGATGGTGCCGCCGACGCAGAAGCCGAACACGTGGGTCTTGTCCTGGCCGCTGATCTCGCGCGCCACCTCGATCGCCTTGATGGCCCCAAGCTCGACGTAATCGTCCCAAGTGATGTGGCCGAAGCCGCGGTCCGGGTTGCGCCAGGAGACCATGAACACGGTATTGCCCTGCTCCACCGCGTAGCGGACGAGGGAATTTTCCGGCTGCAAGTCGAGGATGTAGAACTTGTTGATGCATGGCGGGATCATCACCAGCGGCACCGCCTTCACGGTCAGCGTCGTCGGGGTGTACTGGATCAGCTGGAATAGTTCGTTCTCGAACACCACCTGGCCGGCCGTCGTGCCGACGTTGCGGCCGACTTCGAAGGCCGATTCGTCCGACTGCGAGATGCGGCCCTTCTGCAGGTCGGCCAGCATGTTGGCTAGGCCCTTGGTCAGGCTCTCGCCCTTGGTCTCGATCAGCTTCTTCTGCGCTTCCGGGTTGGTGGCGAAGAAGTTGGCCGGCGACATGGCGTCGACCATTTGCTGCACGGCGAAGCGAATCTTCTGGCGCTCGCGCGGGCCGGCCTCGACGGCGTCGGCCAGGGCCAGCATGAATGCCGAGTTCAGCAGGTAGGACGCGGCCGAAAAGGCCGACATCGGGTGCTCGCGCCATTCGGAGGAGGAGAAACGCTTGTCATGGATTTCCGGCGTCTTGCCGCTGACGAAATCCTGCCACAGCTGGCCCGCTTTCCTGAGATAGTCGTCGCGGATGCTTTCCAGCTTGGCCGGCGCGATGCCGGCGCCGAAATCCTTCAGCACGCCGGCCAGCGGGTTAGCGCCACCGGCAGGCGGGGTCATGGTCGGCATCGTCATCCAGCCCTGCCAGACGCTCGGGTCGGCAAACTGGTTCATCCAGGAGGCGGCAAAAGCTTGGGGGTCAGGCATGTTCATGTCAGCATCCAATGTTTAGAATCCGGGTATACCTTGGGAGAAAGTGCATGTGGATCGTCGCCGTTGCCTGGATTTATGTCGTTGCCCTGATGGCTGCGACCGAACCGACCGTCGTGCACGGCGTGATGACCTTCGTCTTCTATTGCGCCCTGCCATTATCCATTGTTTTTTATCTCACTGGGTCAAAACGCAGGCGTGCGCGGCGCGAAGCGCAGGCGCAACGCAACGCGACAGTGAACCCGGCGCCGCCAGACGCCGAGGCAACTGCGCATTCTGACGCCACGCCGAAGTGACTATTTGATCCAGATCAGACTGGCCTGGCGGCCGGTGACGTGGTCGCGCCGGTAGGAATAGAAGCGCTGGGGATTGGTGGCGGTGCACATGCCGCCGCCATGGACGCGGGTGATGCCGTCGCGCGCCAGCATCAGGCGCGCCAGCGTGAACATATCGGCCAGAAATTTTACCGGTTGGTCAAATTTTGGCTGGAAGGCGGCCAGGGTCGCCTCGCCCGGCAGCGCCGCCAGGAAGGCCTCGCGCACGTCCTCTCCCACTTCAAACGCGTCGGGGCCAATTGCCGGACCCATCCACGCGGTGATCTCGCCGGCGCCGGCTGCGCGCATGGCGCGCACGGTTTCGCCCAGCACGCCGCCCGCCAGCCCACGCCAGCCGGCGTGGGCCGCGCCCACCACCTTGCCGTCGAGATCTGCGAACAGGACCGGCAGGCAGTCGGCCGTCAGGATCGCACACACCACGCCCGGTTCGCTTGCGATGCTGGCGTCGCCGGTGCGCACCGGCTGATCCGGCCCCACGGTGCAGGCATCGACCACGTCGGCGCCATGCACCTGGGCGATCCAGGCGGGACGGCCCGGCAGATATTCCTGCAGGCGCGCCCGGTTGCTGCGCACGGCCTCGGGATCGTCGCCGCAATGCATGCCCAGGTTCAGCCCGCCGCCGCCCTTGCCGTCATCGTAAGGGCCAGCGCTCACGCCGCCGTCGCGGCTGGTGGCCAGCGCGCCGACCGTGGGCGGCAGGTCCGGCCACACGGGCCAGACCAATGCATCGCGCTCCATCATGCTTCGCTGTCGTCGTCGTCGCCCGGCTCGTCAATGCCGGCCTTGGCGATCAGCTCGGCGAAGTCCGCGGCCAGCGGCACGGTCCATTCGCAGGGTTCGCCCGTGCCCGGATGCACCAGGCCGAGGCGGCGCGCCTGCAGGGCCTGGCGGTGGAACACGGGCACCAGGTGCTGCTTGCCGTACACCGCGTCGCCCACCAGCGCGAAGCCCAGATGCTGCATGTGGACGCGGATCTGGTGGGTGCGGCCGGTTTCCAGGCTGCAGCGCACCAGGCTGACCGGGCGCCGGTCGAGGCTGCCGACGGCGACGCGCTTGTAGTGCGTGATCGCTGGTTTACCGAACATGCCCGAGGACACCGCCATCTTCACGCGGTCGCGCGGATGACGGCCCATCGATGCATTGATCGTGCCGGACAGTTGCGGCGTGCCCCAGACCAGCGCGAAGTATTCGCGCTTGACGGTGCGCGCCTGCAGCTGGCGCACCAGGTCGGTCTGGGCGGCCAGGGTCTTGCCAACCACCATCAGGCCGCTCGTGTCCTTGTCCAGGCGATGCACGATGCCGGCGCGCGGCACGCCCACCAGCTGCGGGCAATGGTGGAGCAGGCCGTTAAGCAAGGTGCCGGACCAGTTGCCGGCGCCCGGATGCACGACCAGGCCGGCCGGCTTGTTGATGACGATGATGTCTTCGTCTTCGTGCACGATGTCGAGCGCGATGGCTTCGGGCGCGAAGGCCGTGTCTTCCGGCGCTTCCTGCGGTTCGATGACGACGGTCTCGTCGCCGTAGGCGGTGTCCTTGCCGCGCGCCGCCTTGCCGTCGACCTTGACGAAGCCGCCTTCGAACCAGAGCTGCAGGCGGCTGCGCGAGAACTGCGGCACCAGGCCGGCAATCACTTTATCGAGGCGCTGTCCGCAGGCATCGGAGTCGAGCTGCAGGGTGATCGGCGACAAATCGGTCTTGGCGCCAAGCTCGAACCCGGCCTCCAGGTCATCATCTAAATCGGAGTCGAGAGGCATTTCCGCCGAATTCGGCGCAGGAGTTAATATCACGTGAGTCCCATCGGCTATAATCAGCCGTTCGTTGAATCTAGGTAAAACTTTCTTGCAAAGAGCTATGCAAAAAAAATTGTCTGTGTTGGTGATCGCAATGGTCTTCGGCCTGTCCGCTTGCAGCCTGCTGCCGAAGCGGGACGACGACACCAAAAATTGGTCAGCGGAGAAATTATACGCTGAGGCACGCGATGAGATGAACAGCGGCAGCTACGAAGCGGCCATTAAGCTGTTCGAACGCCTCGAGTCGAACTACCCGTTCGGCACCTATGCCGCGCAAGCGCAGATGGAAATTGCGTACGCTCATTACAAGGCCCAGGACCAGGCCGAGGCGCTGGCCGCGGTCGAGCGCTTCATCAAGCTGCACCCGAATCATCCGCAGGTCGACTATATGTATTACCTGCGCGGCCTGATCAACTTCAACGACCAGCTGGGCTTCCTGAGCTTCATCTATTCGCAGGATCCGACCGAACGCGATCCGAAAGCGACGCGTGAAGCCTTCGCCGCCTTCAAGGCCCTGGTCGACAAGTTCCCGAACAGTAAATACGCGCCGGATTCGATCGCGCGCATGAACTACCTGGTCAATGCGATGGCCCAGTACGAAGTGCACGTGGCGAATTACTACTTCCGCCGCGGCGCCTACCTGGCCTCGCTGAACCGCGCCCAGGCGGCGGTGCAGGAATACACCGATGCCCCGGCCCGCGAAGAAGCGCTGTTCCTGATGATGCGCTCCTACGACAAGCTCGGCATGCCGGTGCTGCGCGACGACACCCAGCGCGTGCTGGTGCTGAACTATCCGAACAGCCGCTTCCTGAACCCGAACGCCCGGGGCGACGCCCCGTGGTGGCGCTTCTGGTCGAAGTCGGGCCCGCGCCCGTCGCCGTCGGACGCCGTCAAGTAAATCGCTGTTGGCGCGGCCGGCGCAAGCCGGCCGCCCTGCCCGCTTACGCTTCCTGGCGGCGGCGGAACACCCAGGTGTGCTCGCCGGAGGCCGCTTCGTCGAAGGCATAGCCATCGACGTCGAAGGCCTTGAGCTGCTCCGCTTTCTTGACGCCCTGCTGGGCCGCGTAACGCGCCATCAGGCCGCGCGCACGCTTGGCGAAGAACGAGATGATCTTGTACTTTCCGTTCTTCCAGTCCTCGAACACCGGCGTGATCACCGGCACCGACAGCAGTTTCGGCTTGACCGACTTGAAGTATTCTTCCGACGCCAGGTTGACCAGCGCCTTCGCCTTGGTTTCCGCGACCTGGGCATTCAGCGCTTCGGTGACGCTGTCGCCCCAGAACGCATACAGGTTGCTGCCGCGCGGGTTCTGCAGGCGCGTGCCCATTTCCAGCCGATAGGGATGCATGCGGTCGAGCGGACGCAGCAAGCCGTACAGGCCCGACAGGATGCGCACGTGGCGCTGCGCGTAGTCGATTTCCTTGGGGCCCAGCGTACGGGCGTCGAGCCCGGCATAGACGTCGCCGTTGAAGGACATGATGGCCTGGCGCGCCTCGGCATGGTCTTCGCTCCAGTGCGCGTAGCGCGTCACGTTGAGCATCGCCAGGCTGTCGGACAGGTCCATCAGCTCGGCGATTCTAGCTGGAGAATATGTCTTCAGCACCTCGATCAGTTCGGCGGCGCGCGGAATGAAATCCGGCGTGGTATGTTTCCTGGTGGTGCTTGGGGATTCGAGGTCGAGAGATTTGGCGGGCGACAGGACAATCAGCATCGGTTCAGACAGCTTTGCAAGATAGAAAAAATTTCCGACATGATACCCGTTTCAAACAAACCCATCGTCATCGACACCAATGTCTGCCTCGACCTGTTCGTGTTCAAGGACCAGCGCTGGGCGCCCCTGCTGGCCGCGCTCGAATCGGGCCAGCTGGTCGCCGTCACGCACCCCGAATGCCGCGACGAATACCTGGCGGTATTAAAATATCCGCACCTGCCGCTGGACGACGATTCGCGTCGTGAAGCCATCGCGCGCTTCGACGCCCTGCTCAAGGTCGTGACGCCCGATGCGGTGCACGTCCGCCTGCCGGTCTGTACCGACCGCGACGACCAGAAATTCCTGGAACTCGCGCGCGACGCCGGGGCCGAAGTGCTGGTCACCAAGGACAAGGCCCTGCTCAAGCTGGGACGGCGCACCGCGCGCGAAGGCCTGTTCAAGATCATGCTCCCCGAAGCCTGGCTCAAGGCCATGGCTGCTGGCGCGCTAGAATAAACCATTGCATCCAGAGCCCGAGACCATGACCGTTCCCGCATTGCGCACCCGCCTGCCCGCCGTGGGCACCACCGTGTTTACCCAGATGTCGCAGCTCGCCGTCGAGCACGGCGCCGTCAACCTGGGCCAGGGCTTCCCCGACTTCGGCTGCGACCCGAAACTCATCGACCTCGTGAACGAGGCCATGCGCGCCGGCCACAACCAGTACCCATTCATGACCGGCGTGCCGGCATTGCGCCACGCGATTGCCGCCAAGATCGAGGCGCTGTACGGCTACGGCTACGACAGCGCCAGCGAGATCACGGTCACCGCCGGCGCCTCACAGGCCATCATGACAGCGATCCTGTGCAGCGTGCATCCGGGCGACGAAGTGATCGTCATCGAGCCTGCCTACGACTGCTACCTGCCTGCCATCGCGCTGGCGGGCGGCGTGGCGGTGCCGGTGGCGATGCAGGTCGGCGACGCGGGCTACAGCGTGCCCTGGGACCGGGTGGCGGCCGCCGTCACGCCGCGTACCCGCATGATCGTCGTAAACTCGCCGCACAACCCGACCGGCTCAATCCTGCGCGCGGCCGACCTGGAAGCGCTGGCCGCCATCGTCGCGGGGAGCGACATCCTGATCCTGTCCGACGAGGTCTACGAGCACATGGTATTCGATGGCGAGCAGCACGCTTCGGTGTCGCGCCACCCGGTGCTGGCCGAACGCGCCTTCGTCATCTCGAGCTTCGGCAAGACCTACCACGTGACGGGCTGGAAGGTGGGCTACGTGGCCGCCCCGGCGCCCTTGATGGTGGAATTCCGCAAGGTCCACCAGTACAACGTGTTCACCGTGAACACGCCGATGCAGCATGGGATCGCCGGCTACATGCAGGACCCCAAGCCCTACCTCGAGCTGCCGGCCTTCTACCAGAAGAAGCGCGACCTGTTCCGCGCGGGCCTGGCCGGCTCGCGCTTCGAGCTGTTACCGTCCGACGGCACCTATTTCCAGTGCGTGCGCTACGGCGCCATCTCAAACCTGCCGGAAGCGGAGTTCGCCAAGTGGCTGACGGTGGAAGCGAAAGTGGCCGCGATCCCGGTGTCGGCCTTCTACAGCCGGCCGACGGAATCGGGCATCGTGCGTTTCTGCTTTGCGAAGAAGGACGAGACGCTGCTGAAAGCGCTGGAAACCTTGAGCCGCTTGTGACCCGTAGGGTGGGCCGGGCAATGCAGGCCAGTGACCTGCATTGCGCCCACGCGCTGATGTCAACGCGCGAGCTGCTTCAGCTTGCGATCCACGAAGCCCTGCAGCTCCGCCGACAGCGTGCCGCTGGCCTGCGCCTTCTGATAGGCATCGGCCGCCTCGGCATTGCGTTTCTCGGCCTGCAGCGAAATCCCCAGACCCATCCACCACACGCCATTCTGCGGCGCGGTGCGCAGCGCGGCTGTGTAATGTTCTACCGCCTCGCGATGGCGCTGCTCGCGCTGCAGCGCGCCGGCCAGGAAGGCATGGTATTCGCCATTCCCCGCCGCATAGGGCAAGGTGCGCATCAGGGTGTCGATTCCCGGGCTGCCGCGTTCGAGCTGGAGGCGCGCCAGCAGCATGGCCATGGCCGGCTGGCGCGGGTCCAGCGCCAGCGCCGCGCCCAGCTGGCGCATCGCTTCCTCGGGACGCTTGGCCTCGATCAGCAGCGAGACCAATGTCTGGCGCGCAGCCTCGTGGCGCGGCTCGGCCCGCAGCGCGTTCTGCAGGTGGCCGATCGCCTCGGTGACGCGGCCGTCTTCCAAGCTCGCAAGGCCGCGGCGGTAAGCGTTTTCAGCGCGCTGCGCCGTCGTTTCGACGCGGCCGCTTGCGGCCGGCGCCGCCGCTTTCACCGCTGGCTTCGCCGGCGTTGCTGCCTTGAGCGGCGCCTTCACCGGCTCAGGCTTGGCGGCGGCGCGCTTCGGCGCCGGCGCTTCCTGCTTCACCGCTTTCTCGACCTTCCTGGCTTCGGGCTTCACACTTGGCGGCGGCTCCGCCTGCTCCGGCGCCGGCACATCCGCTACGGGTTCGGGCTTCGGCGCAGGCGCAGGCGCCACCGGCGCGGCTTCCGCCAGCACCGCTTGCGCCTGTACGGGCGCAGGCGCGGGCGCCGGTGCACTCACCGGCGCCGGTCCCACCGGCACCTCGACCGCCGTGGTCTGCTGGATGCGCCAGGCCATGTAGCCGGACGCGCCCAGCACCACGGCCAGGCCGCCGAGCAGCGCGACGCGCAGCCAGGGGAAGCTGCGTTCCGGCGCCAGCACCGGCCGGATCTCCGGCGACACGGCAGCCGATCCGGGCTGGCCGCCGCGCGCGTCGAGGTCCTGCAGCATCTTGTTAATCAGGCTCATCGTACCAGCGCCCATGCGATGCCGGCCACGGCGCCGGCGAGCAGGCCGCCGGCGGCCAGTCCCGGCCAATAGCGGCGCTTGGCGCCCACGGTGTCGAGCGCCGCGGTCAGCACGTGCGAAGCGCCCACCTGCTGCTTGCCCTGGCCATAGGCCAGCATCAGCGCCTTGTGCGACAGGATGTTCACCAGGCGCGGCACACCGCCGCTGGCCTTGTACAGGCGGCGGATCGCGGCGCGCGTGAACAGGCGCGCGCCGGTGAAGCCGGCCACGCGCAGCCGGTGCGCCACATAGTAATCCAGGTCGTCGCGCGACAGCGGTCCGAGATGGTAGTGGAAGGTGATGCGCTGGGCCAGCTGGCGAATCTGGTCCAGCTCCAGCTTGCGGTTCAGTTCCGGCTGGCCGAACAGGACGATCTGCAGCAGCTTCCTCTTCTCGGTCTCGAGGTTGGTAAGCAGGCGCAGCGCTTCCAGGCTCTCCACGGGAATCGCCTGTGCCTCGTCCAGGCACAGCACCACCTGCAGCCCCTGGCCTGCCAGCTCGAGCAAACGCAGGTTGATCGCCTTGAGCAGCTGGTGCTGGTCGACGTCGCGCTCCAGCACGATCTCGAGCTCGTCGGCGAGGGCCAGCATCAGGGTGCGCGGCTCCAGATAGGGATTCGGGATGTACGCGGTGACGAAGCCCTCGCCCAGCGTGGCCATGAACTTGCGGCACAGGAGCGTCTTGCCGGTGCCGACTTCGCCGGTGATCTTGATGAAGCCTTCACCGCTACGCGCCGCCACCAACAAGGTGTTCAGCGCTTCCTGCGAGCCGGGGCTGCCGAAGAAGAAGCTGGTGTCCGGGGTTATCCCGAACGGCAGCTCGCGCAGGCCGAAGTGTGGCGCGTACATTACTTGCCGCCTGCGCGGGTGACGCCCTGCTGGGCGGGGTTCAGGTTCTCGATGCGGCGCTGGGTGTCGAGCAGGTCCTGGCTCCAGTCGTTGGCGCCTTCGACGATGGTCGGCTTGATCAGCACCACCAGTTCGCGCTTCTGGTTCACCCGGTTCTTGTTGCGGAACAGCGCGCCCAGCACCGGCAGCTTGTCGGCGCCCGGCAGCTGGTCAGTGTCGCCGGTCGAGGCCTGGCGCATCAGGCCGCCGATGGCGACCACGCGTCCGTTCTGGCCGCGCACGATGCTGTCCAGTTCACTGGTCGACGACGCCGCCAGCGGCAGGTTGAGGGTGCCGGCGGTGCCCAGGTTGACGCCCTTGTTCACGGTGGTCACCTGGCTCACCGACGGGTGCACGTGCAGCAGGATGTTGCCCTTGTCGTCGATCTGCGGCGTCACGTCCAGCACCACGCCCGAGAAGAAGGGCTGCAGGGTCACGCTCGGCGTGATGGTGTTGCCCGTGGTGGTGCTGTTGGTGGTGGTGGTTACGCCGGTCACGAAGAACTCGTCGGTGCCGATCTTGAGCACGGCCTTCTGGTTGTTCATGGCGGCCACGCGCGGGCTCGAGAGCACGTGCACGGTCCCCTGCGATTCCAGGAAGGAGATCAGGGCCGCGAAATTATTCGTCTGGAAAGCGAAGCCGAACAGCGAACCGGCCGCATTGGCCGCCTGCGACAGCGAGAAGCCGGTGCTGGCGCTGAGGCCATTGCCGTTGTTGATCACGGCCGGCTGGCCGCCATCGTAGGGCAGCGGCGCCAGGTTGGCGCCGGGCGAGATCATGCCGCCGGAGACGCGGTTGGCATGCGAGCCGCGGAAGGAAGCGAACGACGCCCAGTTGATGCCGCTCTGGAAGCTGTCGTTCAGCTCGACCTCGAGGATCTTCGCTTCCAGGATCACCTGGCGGTCGACCGACAGCTGGGTCGCCTTCAGGTACATGTCGACGCTGCGCAGTTCGTCCGGCATGGCGCGGATCACGACCACGCCCGACTGCGGGCTGATCACCACGCTGCGTCCGCCGTCCTTAGAGCCGACGATGGCTTCGATGGCGGCTTTCAGGTCGGCCCAGAAATCGTTCATCGACGTGGTGTTAACGTCGGTGCTTTCCAGCTGCACGAAGCTGCCGCCGTTCTGGCCGGAGTTGTTGCCGTTGTTCGGCTGGTTCTGGTTGTTCTGGACGTTCTGGTTGTTCTGGCCGTTCCCGTTGTTGCCATTCCTGCCGGCGTCCGCGACCGAGGTCGAGCTCACGCGCAGGTTCGAGGTGCCGCGGCGCTGCGCCGTCAGGTAGTTCACGTGGAACATGCGGGTCTGCATGGTCAGCGGACGGATGGTGATGCGGGTGCCGTCGACGCGGTAGTCGTAGCCGTACATCTCCTTCACCGCCTCGAGCGTTTCAAGCAGGGTGACGTCCTTCAAATTGGCGCTGATGCTGCCGCTGACATCCGGATGCACCAGCATGTTGTAGCGGGTGCCGGCCACGATCGAGCGGAAGAACTGCTGGGCCGGGACGTTGTTGAAGGAGACGTTGAAACGCTCCTCCAGCGCGGGCCTGGCCTTGGGCAGCTGGTTGGCGAGCGCCGCGGCGGGCGGCAGCAGCGCGTTGGCGACAGCGTCGTCGACCGCCGGCGCAGCGGTGGGCTGGCTGTTGGCCTTGGCCAGTTCGCGTTGAACCGCATCATAGGTGTCGTGCCTGGCGCCGGTCTGGCAGCCGGCCAGCAGGAGCGCGGCCGCGGCGGGGATCAGGAAGGATGGTCGCATCGTGTCTCCGTCAGTTTGCCGGCGTGATGCCCGTGCCCGCACCCTCGGCCGGCTGCGGCTCGAGGCGCAGCACCTGGCGTTCGCGCCCGCGCACCAGTTCGACTTCGGTCTGGGTCATGCGCACCACGCGCGCGCCCTTGTAGCTGTCGCCGAGACGCACCGTCTCGCCATCGATCACGGCGACCTGGCGCCCGCCCGCGCGCGCGATCAGCACCGACTGCAGGCGCGGCAGGCCGTCGCCGGCTGCGGCGCCATCGGCGCGCACGCCCAGCGATGCCGGCGGACGGGTCGGGTCGAGCAGCGCCTGGGCGCGGGCGCACTGGGAAGCGAAGGCGGCGGGTAGCAGCAGGGCTGCCAGGGTGGTTGCGGTCAGGGTCTTCACAGCTTCATCCAATTCCGGTCCAGGCTCAGGGTATAGAGCGTGAGCGTCAGGCGGGAGGCCGGATATTCCTCCACGTCGAGCTGCGCCTTGCCCCAGAACAGGCGGGTCGGCATCGCTTCGAGCGCGCTCATGTAATCAACCATGTCGAGATAATTGCCGCGCACGGTCACTTCGACGCCGTGGCGGTACAGCACGTCGGCGGGCTTGTCATGTTCGTTGGCGTTCGGGGCGGCAGGCGCCACGGGGGCTGCGCCGACCGCGGCGCCGACGGCGGCCACCGCCGGCAGCGCCGTCACCGTCGTGGCAGGCGCGGTCGCAGCGCGGCCCGAGATCGTCTCGACCGGCAGCGTGCGCATCGACACCAGCTGCAGGCGGCCGTTGGCGCGCAGGATGGCGTCGACCAGCGGCGCCATGCGTTCAGGCGCCACCAGCCCGTTCTGCATCGCCAGCAGCGCGTCGCCGATGCGGGCCGACTCCTGCTTCACTGCTTCGAGGCGGGCGCGCGCCGGCGCATCGGGGTCGACCTGGTAGGCCGCCACCTTGGCCGCGATCTCGGCGTCGATGCCCATCATGTTGTTGCGCTGCTGGAGGATCTGTTCGAGCAGGACTTCCTGCTGCTTGTAAATCGGGGCCAGCACCAGCTGGTAGCCGATGAAGGCGAGCACCGCCACCGCGGCCGCGAAGGCCAGCGCCCGTTCGCGCAGCGTGAGTGCATCGATGCGCGCCGCCAGGAGGATCAAGCTTTGTTTCATGGACGCGGCGCCTCCACCACGGACTGCAGGCTGAACTCGACGTAGGGCGCGGCCGACTGCACGGGCTTGCCGTCCGGGCCCGGCGCCTGTACCGGGGCGGCCTGGCCGATCTGCAGGCTGGCGAAGGATTTACCCTGCAGCAGCGGCTCCTGGGTCAGGCGGTTGATATAGCCCGGCACCAGCGCAGGATCGGTGGTGCGGCCCTTGATGCCGATGTTGGGGCCGGCGACGCTGACGCCGGTGAGCCACAGGCCTTGCACGCCCTGGCGCGCGAGCGCCTTGAAGTAGCCGGCATAGCCATTGGTGTCGCCCAGCTCGCCGCGCTGCAGCACGCCGGACACATGGCGCAGCGCCGCCAGCTGCGCTTCGGCTTCGCCGATCTGCGCTTCCAGTTCCGGGTTCTTGGTGCGCGGTGCGAATTCCGCATTCACCGTGGCCAGGCGCGCCTGCTTGCGCGCGAGGTGGGCGGCTTCGGTGTCGCGCTCGCGCTCCATGCGCGCGGTCGCCGCACGCAGGGAAACGCCGAGCGCGGCGATGCCGATGACCAGCACCAGCAGGGACACGCCCATCATGGTCGCGGTGACCACCTTCTTCTGCGGCTGGAAGGCCGGGTTGAACAGGTTGATCTGCTGCGGCATCGTGCGCTCCGTCATGCACCCTCCTCCGCGCGCAAGGCGGCGCCGAGGGCCAGGAAGAAACGCTGCTGCACGGCCTTGTCGGCCAGGTCGGGGACGCTGCCCAGGTCGAACACGCTGTCCAGGTCGAGGCTTTCGACCGGCATGTACAGGTTGCTCGACAGGTATTCGTCGAGGCCGGTCACGGCGGACGGCGCCAGCACCAGCTTGGACACGCTGATGAAAGAGAACTGGCGCTCGAAGTGGTCGAGCGAACGCTGCAGCTCGAGGGTGATGCGGTCAAACGCCGCGTGCTTGCGGTCATGGTCCGGCTCGAGCAGCTGTTCGAGGGTGACGTCGAAGCGGCGCGATAGGTACAGCTCGGCGCGGTAGGACACCGTCAGCAGGCCGCCGTCGTCGCCAAAGGACAGCATCGCCACGCCGCGGCCCTCGGGTTCCAGCATGGCCGAGATGTTACGCTGGGCCATCTCGGGGATGTCGATCACGCGCAGGTCCACCTTCGCGTCGAGGAACAGCTTCTGGCGCGGGCGGATCACGCTGTTACGGGCGGCGATGGCGAACACCGACTGCTGGGCGCGCCCCTGGGCGGCCGCATCCAGCGGGATCTCCAGCACGTCCACCGTGGCGTCGCTGGCCGGGAAGTCGAGGATGTCCTTCAGGCGCCACTGGATCGCCGTGCGCATTTCTTCCTTCGACACGTTGGGCGCTTCGACACTGATGACCTGGTACTCGCCGCCGCCCAGCAGGGTGGCGCAGCGGAAGACATGGGCTTGCCCTTCGCGGGCGGCCTTTTCCAGCACGCCGGCGTCTGGCTGGCCCGGCAGGAAATGCGCAAAGCGCACGAACGGCTTGCCGCCCTCGGCGCTACGCTTGATGCTGGCTGCGGCCACACCGTCGCGCTGGACGGCGATGGCGAGCCAACCATCTTTCTTTTTGGCTTTCTTAAAAAAACGCATCAAGCGGCAAAGTTCCTGTCGGCAGAATAAGTGGACTCGGCAAAGTCTTGATTATATTCAAGACTTAGACATGCAGACCAAAAAAATGCCGCAAAACCACGTTATTTGCGGGTCTTTATCGATGTTCGATTAAGTTTCCGTTGTCAATACATCTCACGGATATAAATTACTGGGCTTTTATAGGCGCCAATGGTCACCTGACCGAACATGCTAGGAAGCCAATTCTCGGTTTTCATCTCAATGCGGAAACTGCCGAACTGGCCGGCCCCGACCGGCGCCAGCATGAATTTCGTGCTGCCGGTGGTGAGCGCCAAACTGCCCACCGTGGCCGATTTGACCAGTTGGGTATTGCACATATTGCCTGCCGCGCCGCGCATGCTGAGCGTGCGCTGGCAATCGGTGAAGATCGCGCCATCGGCTTTCAACATGGTCGGGTCGGAGAACGAGGTATTGTTTTCCCAATTACTTCCCGTCCAATATTGCGCCATCATCGGAATCGGCGTCTTCAAGAGTTCCGAGCCAATCACGTTGGTGATCGCCAGCCGGCCGTTGATGACCATGATCCCGCCCTCTTCCGATTCCGCGACCTCGCTCTGCACGCTGCTGATGCTCAATGCTGCGCCGAGACGGTTATCAGGCGCGGTGGCGCGCAGATAGACCGCGGTCGGTCCAAGCCAGGCGGTTTTCGGCAGGCTGGCATCGAAGCCCGCGCCGAGGCCGAACTTCACCGAGCGCGTGGTGGTCTTGGCCGGCGTGTCGGCCAGGCCCGGTGCGATCTTGGCAAAGGCCACCCCGGTGCCGGGCGCATCGACAGCGGTGAGGGTCAGGGTCGGCACCAGCGCCGGATAGCGCGCCGTGTCGAAGTTCTCCAGCGCGCGCCCGTTTTCGTCGTGGGCCCTGACGCTCACGTCGAAGGGCTGGTTCGAATAGATCGCGCCATTCACCCTGGCCAGGCCGATGTACGGGCAGCGCATGCGCGGCAGGCAGGCAAAGCCGGGGCCGGCGCTGGTCGAGAAGTAAGCGGGATAGAAGCGTCCCACGTTCTGCTCGCCGACGGCGGCCGGCTTCTCGCCCAGGTAATCGTCGAGCGAAACGCGCAGCTTGAAGCTGCCGATGTCGCTCCAGAAGAAGTCCTTGCCGGTGAAGGGCCCGCTGGCCGGATACTCCCCGTCGAGGAGCGCCGCGCCGAGCGCCACTGGCTCGTCGATGCGGGTGGCCGTGTTCTTCAGGGTCGGGCGCAGCTTGCCCTCCTCCTTGCCGAAGTTGGGCAGCGCGTCGGTTGTACCGGTCGCGTTCACAGGCAGTGCTTCCACCGAGATCGTGAAGCGCTCGCCCGCGCGCACGAAGCCCTTCTGCGCCAGGCCCACGCTTTCGGGATTGGCGGCGCCCTGCGCGTTACTTACTTTGAGCCTGAGCGCTGCGGGCATCGACACAAACTGGGTAAAGTCGATGGCGCCGGTGGTCGTGCGCACATACAGCTTGACCGAACCGACGTCGAGGTAGCGGAACGACACCCCCAGTGAGATCTGGCCGGCGGCGAAGCTGGCCTGAACGGACTTCCAGACCGAGCTCGTACCCGCAACGGTGCCGTCCTTGACGCAGGCCGGCAGCAGCACCCCGCCATAGGTGGCGCCGATGGTGCCGGCGCTCGGATTCACGCAGCCGAGGGCCAGGTCGAGGTTGACCGTCGACGCGCTGGTGCTGTTCGGCGACTTGGCGCGGTTACTGCTGTCCACCGCCGTCAGCCAGATCGTCGGCGTGGCGCCGGCCACCACCGGTCCCGCAAACAAGGGACAGGTGCCCCCTGCGCCCACCAGTTCGCCCGCCTCGCACTTACGGCTGGTGTATTCGAACGAGATGCCGCCGCTGGCGGCCAGGCTGGCGGTGTCGCTGTCCTGGTTATTCGACGTGCCCGGGTCGTTGTTGCCGGCCACGGTGACCGTGGTGGTCTTGTTGCCGGTGCTGCCGGTAGCCACGTCCGCCCTGAAGGTCAGGACGGTTTTTTCGCCGTTGTTCAGGGTGCCCGTGTAGGTGCAGTTCACGGTCGTGCCGGAACCGGTGCAGCTCCAGTTGGTGCCGCTGGCGGACGCGTAGCTCAGTCCCGCCGGCAGGCTCAGGCTCAGCTTGACCGGGCCCGGCTCGAAGCCCGGCCCCTGGTTGGTGACGGTGGCCGTGTAGCTCACGGGCGAGCCGGCACGCAACTCGGTGGTGCGCACCAGTTCGACCGCCAGGTCGGCCGCCGGCGTGCTCGGCACGGCCAGGATGGCGGCATTCAGCAGCACCAGGTCGCCGCCGGTCCGGAACAGTGCGGACACGGTATTCAGCCTCGCTGGCCAGCCGCTCAGGCTGTAGGCGTCGAAGTCGATCCCGAGCGAGGCCTGGTCGCTGTTGACGCTGCTCTTCGAATTGAAGTTGTTCCCTGACGGCCCATAGGTCGTCATGGTCAGCGACTTGTTGTTGAACCACAGAGACTCGCCTTCCTGCTTCAGGTCCGCATCCCCCTCCCAGACCAGGTGGCCAAAGCGCCCCACCGCCGACGAGGTAATGTTGTCGGGGACGCGGAAATTGGCCATGTCGAGCTTGACCTCGCTGTCGAGCATGGCGCGGAAGCCCTCGTACAGGTTGAGCGCGCGGTAGGTCTCGTTCCAGTGCGAATAGACCACCACTAGCGCATAGCCGCCCAGCACCGCGCTGCGGTCGCACCACGGGCGCCCGTTCGACACCCGCAGGCCGGAGAAGGTGTAGGTGCCCGAGCCTTTGAGCTTGACCTGCTCGGTGACGTCGGCCGCGGCCGAGAAGTAGTCGAAGCCGCCGCCGATGGTGCCGGACGTGTACACGCGATTGCTGGCCGCGGTCACGCTCTTGCCGTTCAGCGTCACCGTGGTGTCCGGACTGCCCGAGCCGGCCCAGTAGAGATGGGCCGAAACCACCGTCGCCAGCGTCGGCAGGCTCAGGGAGGCGCTCTGGACCACGCTGTCGGCGCTGACCCGGCACGGACTGGCGTTGGTCGCCTTGTCGCGGATCGTGACCTGGGTGCCCGCGAAGTTGACGTTGCCGGAAAAGCTCTTGAAGAGGGTCATCGCCGTATCGGCGCGCACCGGCGCCGACGCCAGCAGTACAAGCGCGCAAACGAAGCGCCACAGCATCCTCATACCTGCACCTCCAGGCGGCGGCGCACGAAGTCGGGGCTGCTGCCGGTGTCGTCGCCGCAGCTGCCACCGACCGGCTGGTTGCAGGCCACCGACACGATGCGCCAGCGCGTGGTGTTGGCAGTGCTGCCCGTGGCATCAGCTGGACCGGCGATGGCGCTGCAGGTCACGGTCACGGTGAAGTTGCCGAGGTTGCTGTCGAGCGGCATGGCGAACGAGGTGCTGGCGCAGCTGTTGTTGCGCAGCTGCTGGTACAGGCCCCACTCGATGCCGGCGCGCGCCGCCTGGTAGGCGCGTGCGCCGTCGAGGTCGAGGCTGGAGCTGGCCTGCTGGGCATTGAAGATGCGGACGGCGGCCACGCCCAATCCCGCCAGGACGACCAGCAGGAAGATCGCGGTCACGATGCCGATGCCGGCGCTGCGGCGCCGGCGCCGCACGATAGACGTATTCATGGCGTTCACGGGGTGTTGTCGACGTGGACCTGGTGCACCAGGCGCACCAGGCCGTTGCCGCCGCGCGGGCGCAGCGGCAGGTTGAGGATCACCAGCGCGCTGCGGCGCGTGGCCGCGGTCCCGTACTGGAAGATGCCGCCGCAGTTGGCGACGCGCGCCGCGATCACGGCTTCGCGCGGGCCGCCCTGCGGCGGCGCGAGTTGAGCGGCATTGATCGGATAGTCCCAGTAGCGCACCAGGCCCAGGCTGCCGTCGGCCAGGAGCCGGCACTGGTAGGTCACCGGTGTGGTCACCACCTGGAAGCGGCGGTTCGGCGAGGTCATCGGCACCGACTGGCGGGCGAAGGCGTTGTCCTCGAGCGTCACCAGCGGCGTGTTCGGCTGCGCATAGTCGACGGCTTCGACGCGCGCGATGTTGGTGTCGTCGGCGCCGCCGCGGAAGCGGTAGGCATCCGAAGGCACGTTGCCGTCGCCCAGGTTGTAGACCACGATGTAGTTGCCCCGTTCGATCGCGCGCATGGTCCCGCCGATGACGGCGAACTGGCGGTTGTCGGCGTTATCCCAGTCGAGGGCCGGCAGGCCAGGCACGTCGTCGTCCACCGCCAGGTAGCGCCCGCCCGTCGAGGTCAGCAAGAATTCGACGGCACTGCCGTCGGGCAGAACGCGCACGCTGTTCGGCAGCGCCAGCCGCAGGTCGCGCGCGATACGGCGCAGCGCCAGGTCGGCTTCGTCGGAGGCGGCTGCGCGCTCGGCGCTTTCGGTATAGCCCAGCACCGGCGCGCGGATGAACATCGCCACGATCCCCGCGATGATGCCGATGATGACGATCGCAATGACCGCTTCGACCAGGGTGAAGCCGCGGCTGGCGCGCAGGCGGTGCGCAGCGTTCATAGGAAGTTCGGCGCGTAGCGCATGCGGAAGCCGTCCAGCACGACCTTGTCGTTGCCGTAGCTGACCTCGACCCGGATGCGCAGCACCTCGGTGTCGGCGGACGTGCCGGCGCCGCCAATCCCGCCCAGCGCCTGCGGCGTGATCGTCACGCGCGCCGTGTAGCCCGTCACCGGCATGGCGTTGCCATTGGCGTCGGCGAGCTGGCCGGCGATGTCGAAGGCGCTGTTCGCCTGGTTGGCGGCCGCCGCGTAGTCGTTGATGTTGTCGTGCGGGCGGCTGCCGCCCTCGGCGCCCCAACCCTCGGCCAGGCCATCAGCGCACGAGGCCGCATCAAGCGCGGTGTCGGCGTTCTCCGAGCCCGGCTGGCAGTAGGTGAAGCGAGCCAGTTCCACCTCTTCCAACAAGCCTTCCGCGATCATCAAGGCCTGCTTGCGGCGCAGCGGATCGGCGCTGTGCTTGGTCGTCAGCGACAGCACGCCCAGGATCGCCAGCAGGGCGACCCCGATGATCATGATGAAGACGATCAGCTCGATCAGCGTGACGCCGGTCTGGCGCTTACTGGACATAGCCGGTCTCCTCGATCACGGAAATGGTCGCCGTATCGCGTCCGCCGCTGATCGACAGCGTGAGCCCGCCCGGCACGCCGCCAGGCGCCGTGCCGGAGACGAGTGGACGTCCGAGGGCGTCAAACTTGACCCAGTCCGCCGTAGGCGCGGTATTCCAGGCGACGTTGGGAGGCTTGCCGATGCAGTACCAGTCGGCGCCGCCGCAAGCAGCGCGAGTCGCGTCGTCGGCGGCACTGAAGCCGCCCGGATTGGCAACCAGCGCCCCAGCGGCGCAGGCGCCCTGCGGCTCGTTATGGCACAGCGAGATGCGGTTATCCTCGAAGCGGACGTAGACCGGTGTGTTGCGCGCGATCGCTGCCTTCTGGGCATAGCGCAGCATGGCGCGCACCTGGTCGGCGTATGCGGCGGTGTCGAAGCTGCTGCGCTCGAAGAACCTGCTTGCGCCGATGGCGCCGAGGATACCGACGAGCATCAGCACCACGATCAGTTCGACCATGGTAAAGCCGCCCCGGTGGCGCAATGGACAACGGCCGGTGGCATCCCCCGGCAGGATCAGATGTGGCACAGCCGCAGCGAGCAATCTTTGCTTTATTGGTGGTGGCGCATTCTAGCTGAGGATGCAGCAAGCGGCCATGTCGGCCATCGGGCCGTTCGGGAAACCTTGGGTTTCGCCGGTATCGCCGGCTTGGCGATGGGGTGTTTTCGGCCTGTGGAGGAGACCCGTGGGCCGCGCCCGAGCCGAAAATGATCCGGCTCGAGCGGATGTGAAGCGCCCGGGCGTGCGCCCGGGCTGCCGGTAAGGCGGATTAGTTGCAGTTGGTGGTGTTTTCGCTGGTATAGGTCGGAGCAGCGTTCGCAGCGGCGTTGTTGTAAATGAAGCGGCAGGTTGCCGGCGTTGCGACGCCCACAGGCGACACGGTCAGGGTGCCGGTGCCGGCGGTGATGGTGAAATCGGTAGCGCTCAAGCCCGCAGCAGCGGCCAGCGCGTCGTTTGCGGTCGGATAGCCGTTGGTCACGTTGACGGCATTGCCTTCGAGGCTCACGTCGGCGTTAGTGCCGTTGATCAGGGCCTTCGCGTGCACCATCACAGCCACGGAATTGATCGAACCCTTGGCTGCCTTCAGCGCGGCGGCGCGGGCATCCGAATTCAGGTTGGCAAATTTCGGCAGCGCGGTGGCGGCCAGGATACCGAGGATGACGATCACGACGATCAGTTCGATCAGGGTGAAGCCGCCCTGGTTGCCAGCCTTGAAATTCTTGTTCATGAAACTCTCTCCGTGTGTTGGAAGTGTCGCGGACGTCCCGCAGTTATTAATTGGTGTTATCGGACGCGGTTCGCTTAACTCGATCGAAAACCAGGCCCAGGGTTGCCTCCTTCCGTCCACCACTGCGGGTCGGAACAGGCTCACGCAACAATTCTACCTTGAACTTCAGCAATTTTGATGTGCCTGAGGAAAAAGTGTCGTTACGCAACAAAAAATTTATAGTTTTATCACTTTGGTCGTAGTACCAGAATCCAGGCTTGAGCAAGTCGGCCGGCGGCCGGTAGTACTCGCCCTGATAGTTTTGCGGTACGCGGGCCAGCCATGTCAGCGGGTTTTCCAGCGCCAGTGCGCGCAGGCCGGGTTCGCCACGCGCCGCAAGTACCTGCGCCGCGCGCACCGACAGCGCCGTGCGCACCGAGGCCACGAGCTGCTGCACCACTACCCGCTCGGACTCGGCCTGGTAATGCGCCACCCGCGACAACAGAGCCACGGCCAGCAGCGCGCACAGCGAGGCGCTGACGGCAAACTCGAACAGCGTGAACCCGTGCGCGCGCCTGGTCATTTTCCGGAATGCAGGGCTGCTTTGCCCAGGTCCCAGATCGGCAGGAAGATACCGAGCGCCAGCACCAGCACCATCACACCGAGGAAGGTGATCAGGATCGGCTCGATCTGGCTCGACAGGGTCTTGAGCTCGTAATCGACTTCGCGCTCGTACATCTGCGCGATCTCGTCCATCAGTTCGTCGAGCGAACCGGTCTCCTCGCCGACCGCGATCATCTGCAGCACGATCGGGGTGAACACGTTGGCCGACGTGGAGGTGCGCAGGATGCTCTCGCCGCGCTCGACGCCGTCGCGCATCTGCTCGATGCGCATGCTCAGATAAGCGTTGTCCGCGGTCTGCGACACCACCGTCAGGGCCTGCACGATCGGCACGCCGCTGCGCAGCGACAGCGCGAAGCTGCGCGCGAAGCGCGCCATGGTGGCCTTGTGGATGATCTTGCCGGCGACGGGCAGGCGCAGTTTGTAGCGGTCCCAGGCCAGCCTGCCCTTGGCGCTGTGCGTCCATTTGACGAAGCCGGCCACGATGCTGGCCGCCATGCCGGCCATCAGCGGCCAGTACTGCACCGTGAAGTTCGAGGTGCCCAGCAGGATGCGCGTCATCAGCGGCAGCTCGGCGCCGAACTGCTTGAAGACGCTGGCGAAGCTCGGGATGACGAACATGTTCACCACCACCATCGCGATGATCATCGCGGTTACCACGAAGCTCGGGTAGCGCAGTGCGGTCTTGACCCGCTCGCGCATGTCGCGATCGAACTCGAGGTGGTCGAACAAGCGCAGGAAGACTTCTTCCAGGCGGCCGGTCATTTCGCCCACCCGCACCATCGACAGGTAGAAGGTGTTGAACACGTTTGGGTGGCGCGCCATGGCGGTCGACAGCTCGCGGCCCGAGTCGAGCGACTCGCGCAGGTCCTTGATGATCTTGCCGAAGGATTTGTTGATGGCCGATTCCTGCAGCCCGGCCAGGCCGCGCATGATCGGCACGCCGGACTTGAGCAGCGTGTAGATCTGGCGGCTGAACAGCTGCACGTCCATCGACGTAACCTTTTTTTCCGTCAGGCGCGCCATCAGGCCTTCGCCGCCGCCATCCTTCGAGGCCGGGCCCTTGCGGCTCGGGTTGATCTCGATCGGCGTGGCGCCGCTGCCGAACAGCTGGTCGGCGATGGCGCCGCTGTCGGTTCCTTCGAGGATCCCCTGCAGCAGTTCGCCGCTGGCGTTCCTCGCCTTGTACGCAAAATATGGCATCAGTCGACCTGGTTACTGATGCGCATGGCTTCGGCGATGGTGGTCCTGCCCTGCACCGCCAGGCTCACGCCATGGCGGCGCAAGGTCTCGCCCCCCATCTCGGCTTGCGCCACCTTCAGGAAGTGCGCCGGATCCGGATGGTTGGCGGCATCGGTGACGGCGCGCGTCATCTCGAGCAGTTCGTAAACGCCGGTACGGCCGCGGAAACCGGTGCCGTTGCAGTGCGAGCAGCCGCGCCCGTGGAAGAACTGGGTCTGCACCGCGTGCTCGCCCAGCTCCTGCAGCACCCAGGTGAACTCCGCCGGCGTCGGGCGGTAAGGCTCGGTGCAGCTCTCGCAGATCACGCGCACCAGGCGCTGCGCCAGCACGGCCTGCAGCGAGCCGCCCACCATGTAACGCGGCACGCCCATGTCCATCAGGCGCAGCGGGGTCGAGGCCGCGTCGTTGGTGTGCAGGGTCGACAGCACCAGGTGACCGGTCATGGCGGCGCGCAGGCCGATCTGGGCGGTTTCCTGGTCGCGCATCTCGCCGACCAGCACGATGTCCGGGTCCTGGCGCAGGGCGGAGCGCAGCACGCGCGCAAACGAGAGCTCGATCTTGTCGTTGACCTGGACCTGGTTGATGCCCTTGAGGCGGTATTCGACCGGGTCCTCGACCGTGATCAGCTTCTTCTCGACCGAGTTCAGTTCAGACAGCGCGCTGTACAGCGTGGTGGTCTTGCCGCTACCGGTCGGGCCGGTCACGAGCACCAGGCCGTTGGGACGCTGCACCAGCGCGCGGAAGCGCTCGACGATCCGCGGCGGCATGCCGATCGCATCCAGGCGCAGCGTGGTGCCGCCCTGGTTCAGCAGACGCATGACCACCGATTCGCCGTACTGGGTCGGCATGGTCGAGATACGCACGTCGATACGCTGGTTGCGCACCTTGACCGCGAAGCGGCCGTCCTGCGGCAGGCGCTTTTCCGAGATATCGAGGTCGGCCATCAGCTTGAGGCGCAGCGCCAGCGGCGTCGCCACCTTGATGTCGGCCTCGGTCTGCAGGTGCAGCACGCCGTCGATGCGGAAGCGGATCTGCAGGCGTCCTTCCTGCGGCTCGATGTGGATGTCCGAGGCGCGCACCTGGGCCGCGTCGTCGAACACGGATTGCAGCAGCTTGACGATCGGCGCTTCTTCCAGGCCCGGATTGGCCGCCAGCGCGCCGAAGTCGATCGAGGTGTCGCCCAGGTCCTGCTCGACCTCGCGCGCGAAGTCGGTGATCTGGTCGGTGCGGCGGTAGATGCGGTCGATCGCGCCCAGCACCTCGGTCTCGTTGACCACGGCCAGCTCGACGGTCTTCTTGAGCAGGCGCGCGATTTCGTCGTAGGCGAACAGGTCGGTCGGGTCGGACACGCCCACCAGCAGGGTCTCGCGGCGGTCTTCCAGCACCAGGGCGCGGAAACGGCGCGCGGCCGTTTCCGGCAGCAGGCGCACCAGCTCGGCGTTGATGTTGTAGAACTTGAGGTTGATATAGGGGATGTTCAGCTGGCGCGCCAGCGCGCCCGAGATCTGCTCTTCGGTCACGAAGCCGTTCTCGACGAACACCCGCCCCAGCTTGCGGCCGGTGCTCTTTTGAGCGGCCAGCGCCTGGTTCAGCTGCTCTTCCGTCAGCAGTTTTTGCTGGATCAGCACCTCGCCGAGGCGAATTTTTTCCGGCCTTGCCATGAACATCCCTTGTTTTATATGTTGCAACGAATATTTTATGCCAGATCACCCAGAAATTGACTGCTGGAATTACTTTCCGATGCGGGAAGTGTCGCGGTTTCGCCTCGACGAAATGACATGGCGTGTAAGATGGCCAAGAAAAAACGACAAGGAAACCCATGCTTGAGCCCCCCGTCCCTGCCCTGCGCCGCCGCGTCTACCTGATGCGGCACGGTAGCGTCACCTACTTCGACGAGAGCGGCAAACCGTTCTTGCCCGAGACCGTGGCCCTGAATCCGGACGGCCAGGCCCAGGCCGATGCGGCCGGCCACGCCTTCCGCGAAGCCGGCGTCACCTTCGACCGGGTCATCGTGTCCGGGCTGCCGCGCACCGTGGAGACGGCGCGCCGGGTGCTGGCCGCCAGCGGCCAGCAGATCGAGCTTGAAACCTGGCCGGAACTGCACGAGATCCGCGGCGGGCGCCTGTCCAGCATCCCGGCGCAGGAGCTGCGGCGCGCCTTCACCGGCGCCTTCGAGGGCGTGGTGGCGGAGGACCAGCGTTTTCTCGGCGGCGAATCGGTGGGCGAGATGATGGACCGGGTCCACCCGGCGATCGACCGCCTGCGCGCCCAGCCCGACTGGGACACGGTGCTGCTGGTGCTGCACGGAGGCGTGAATTGCGCGATCCTGTCGCTCGCGCTGACCGGCCAGCGCCTGTTCCTGGGCGGGCTGTCGCAGGCGGCCGGCTGCATCAATGCGCTCGACGTCGGGTCCGACCCGCTCGATTGGGTGGTCCGCTTCGTCAACTACGTGCCGCCCGGCCCGCTGCAGCCGGACGCGCGCGCCACCACCATGGAACAGCTGTTCGAGCAGTACCGCAAAGGGCGCTGACTCCTTTTCCGGCAAAAGAAATAGCACGCCCGTACATTTTTATGGCCGATCGGGCTAGAATAAAGCACAAACACTACAACGGAGACGCGGATGTACGAAGAAATGATGGGCACCAAACCGGTGTCCGAGCGCCAGCGCTTCGACGTCGAAGCCCTCGGCGCCTGGCTGGCGGCACACGTCGACGGCTACCCGGGCGGCCCGCTCGAGGTGGAACAGTTCAAGGGCGGCCAGTCGAACCCCACCTTCCGCCTGAACGCCGGCGGCCAGCGCTACGTGCTGCGCACCAAGCCCGGCCCCGCCGCCAAGCTGCTGCCCTCGGCCCATGCGATCGACCGCGAGTTCCGCGTGATGCAGGCGCTGCACGGCGCCGGCTTCCCGGTGCCGCGCCAGTACGCGCTGTGCGTCGACGAATCGATCATCGGCCGCGCCTTCTACGTGATGGAATGCGTCGAGGGACGCGTGCTGTGGGACCAGTCCCTGCCCGGCATGAGCCCTGACGAACGCGCCGCCATCTACGACGAGCAGAACCGGGTGATCGCCCAGCTGCACACGGTCGACTACGCAGCCATCGGCCTGGGGGATTACGGCAAGCCGGGCAATTATTTCGCCCGCCAGATCGAGCGCTGGACCAGGCAGTACCAGGCCTCCGTCACCGAGCCGATCGAGGCCATGGACCGCCTGATCGAATGGCTGCCGCAGCACATCCCGCCGGGCGACGACACCAGTATCGTGCATGGCGACTACCGCCTCGACAACATGATCTTCCACCCGACCGAGCCGCGCATCCTGGCGGTGCTCGACTGGGAACTGTCGACCCTCGGCCATCCGGCCGCCGATTTTTCTTACCACTGCATGAGCTGGCATATTCCGCCGGGGCGCTTCCGCGGCATCGCGGGCCTGGACCTGAAGGCACTCGGCATTCCTTCGCTCGAGGAATACGTGGCGCGCTACTGCGAGCGGACCGGCAAGACGATCTCGCTTGAAGACTTCAACTTCTACCTGGCCTACAACATGTTCCGCCTGGCCGGCATCATGCAAGGGATCATGAAGCGCTATGTCGACGGCACAGCTTCGAGCGCGCAAGCCCTCGAGAATGGCAAGGCAGCCCGGCCAATGGCCGAGATGGCCTGGCAGTTCGCCTCCCGCTGAACTTACAAGGACAGACAATGGATTTCGCCTATTCCGAGCGCTGCAAGGACTTGCAAGCGCGCCTGCTCGCCTTCATGGACGCGCACATCTATCCCAACGAACGCGCCTTCACCGAAGAAATCGCGGCGAACGCGCGCGACAAGGGCACGCGCTGGCTGCCGCTCGACCTGATCGAGCGCCTCAAGCCGCTGGCGCGCGAAGCGGGTCTGTGGAACCTGTTCCTGCCGCGCTCGACCCGTGCGCCCGAAGGCCTGTCGAACCTCGATTACGCGCCGCTGTGCGAGATCATGGGCCGGGTACCCTGGGCGCCGGAAGTCTTCAACTGCTCGGCGCCGGACACCGGCAACATGGAGACCCTGGAGCGCTATGCGTCAGAGGACATCAAGCGCAGCTGGCTGGAGCCGCTGCTGCGCGGCGAGATCCGCTCGGCCTTCGCGATGACCGAGCCGGACGTCGCCTCGTCGGATGCGACCAACATCGCCACCCGCATCGAGCGCGAGGGCGACGACTACGTCATCAACGGCCACAAATGGTGGATCTCGGGCGCCGGCGACCCGCGCTGCAAGGTCTTCATCGTGATGGGCAAGACCGATCCAAATGCGGCGCGCCACCAGCAGCAGTCGATGATCGTGGTCCCGGCCGATACGGCGGGCATCACCATCGTCCGTCCGCTGCCGGTGTTCGGCTACGACGACGCGCCGCATGGGCACTGCGAGATCCTGTTCGAGAACGTACGCGTCCCCGCGTCCAACATGCTGCTGGGCGAAGGCCGCGGCTTCGAGATCGCCCAGGGCCGCCTGGGGCCGGGCCGGATCCACCACTGCATGCGCGCCATCGGCGTGGCCGAGCGCGCACTCGAACTGATGTGCAGGCGCCTCGACAGCCGCGTGGCCTTCGGACGCAAGATCTCGGAACAGGGCGTGTGGCGCGAGCGGATCGCGGAAGCCCGCATCCGCATCGACACGGCGCGCCTGCTCACGCTCAAGACGGCCTATATGATGGACACGGTCGGCAACAAGGGGGCGCAGGCCGAGATCGCGATGATCAAGGTGCTGGCGCCGACCGTGGCCCAGGACGTGCTGGACTGGGCAATCCAGGCGCACGGCGCCGCCGGCGTGTCGGAAGAGTTCCCGCTGGCCTACCAGTGGGCCGGCAACCGCACCCTGCGCCTGGCCGACGGGCCGGACGAGGTGCACCGCAATGCCATCGCCAAGCTGGAGCTGGCGAAGTACGCGTCACGGTGAGCCGTACGGTGGCCGGTTTGCCCGGCCACCATACAAAACCTCAGGCGTACGCGCGCACCAGGAATTCAGCCGCACACACGGGCTTCGCGCCCTGCCCGTCCGGCTCGATCGTCACCTTCCATGTCAGTTGCACCCCGCCTTCGATCGCTTCGCAGGCGGCGAGTAGCCAGCGCCCGCGCACCCGGCTCCCGGCCGGCAGCGGCGCCGGGAAGCGTACCTTGTTCAGCCCGTAGTTCAGCCCCATGCGCATGCCATGGATCGCCAGCGCGCTTTCCAGCATCGCCGGCAGCAGCGACAGCGTCAGGAAGCCGTGCGCCACCGGCGCCCCGAACGGCGATTCGCGCGCGCAGCGCTCCGGGTCGACGTGGATCCACTGGCGGTCCTCGGTGGCCTTGGCGAAGGCATCGATGCGCTGCTGCCCCACCTCGAACCAGTTCGATACCGCGACCTCGGTCCCAACCAGCTGCGGCAGCTCGGCGAAGGCGATAGTCCTGGTCATGGCCGCCTCCCGAACATGCCCATGCCTTCGATGGTGCAGATCTCTTCGCCGTGCTGGTTGCTCGCCACCCACTTCGACCACACTACCCCGCGGTCGGGCTTCGACGTTGAGGCCTTGACCGCGGTGGTGAGATAGCGCACGCGCAGCGTGTCGCCGGCGCGCAGGGGACGCAGCCAGCGTACGCCGTCCAGGCCGGGCGAGCCCATGCTCGATGCGGAGCACATCAGGCCGTCGACGACCATCCGCATCATCATGCTGCAGGTGTGCCAGCCGCTGGCGATCACGCCGCCGTAGATCGAGGCCGCCGCGGCCTCGCGGTCGATGTGGAAGGGCTGCGGATCGAATTCACGCGCGAAGGCGATGATTTCTTCCTCGCTGACGCTGCGTTCGCCCAGGTCGATCTCCTGGCCCGGATGGAAGTCCTCGAAATACCACTGCTTGCTCATGCGCTTCTCCTCAGGCGGCCTGCTGGAAGCCTGGCTGCGCGGCGAAGCGCGCCAGGTGGTGGTCGCGGTCGCCCAGGGTCAGCTCGATCATCGACAGGCGCTTGAAGTAGTGGGCGGCCGCCAGCTCGTCGGTCACGCCCATGCCGCCATGCAGCTGCACCGCCTGCTGGCCGATGAACCGGGCGGCCTGGCCGACGCGGTACTTGGCGGCCGACACCACGCGGCGGCGCTCGGCCACGTCGCCGGCATCGAGCTTCACCGCGGCCAGCAGCGCCATCGAGCGCGCCTGCTCCAGGTGAATGTACATGTCCGCCATGCGGTGCTGCAGGGCCTGGAACTTGCCGATCGGGACGCCGAACTGCTGGCGCGTCTTGAGGTACTCGAGCGTAGCGTCGAACAGCGCTTCCATCGCCCCGAGCGCCTCGGCGCACAGCAGGCCGGCGCCGTAGTCGGCGCAGGCATCGAGGATGTCCCAGCCGGCGCCCGATGCGCCGATCGCGCTCTCCGCCGGCAACTGCACGCCATCGAAGTGCACGTTGGCGGCACGCTGGCCGTCCAGGGTGCGGTAGCCCGTCACCTGCACACCCGGCGTATCCGCCGGCACGGCGAACAGGGTGATGCCCTGTTCATCGCGCTGGCCGCCGGCCGTGCGCGCCGACACCACCAGCACGCCGGCATCAAGGCCATGCAGCACCGCGGTCTTTTCTCCGCTCAGGCGCCAGCCCTCGCCTGCCGCTTCGGCGCGCGTGGCGATGTCGCGCAGCTCGTGGCGCGACTGGCGCTCGCCCAGCGCGCAGGCCAGCTTCAGGTCGCCCGTGGCGACCTGCTCGAGCAGCGCGCCGTGGGCGCCGCCCAGCTTGAGGAAGTGCGCGCCGAGCACGGTCGCAAAATAAGGTTCCACCACCAGGCCGCGGCCCAGTTCCTGCATCACCAGGAACAGATCCACCGCCGTGCCGTCGAAGCCGCCCTGCGCTTCCGGCACCGGCAGCGCCGTCATGCCCAGCTCGGCCAGCGTGGCCCAGGCCTGGCTCGATGTGCCCAGTTCGGAGCTGATGATGGCGCGCCGCTGCTCGAAGCCGTAGTCGCGGGCGATCCAGCGCTTGAGCGCGTCGGCGAACTGGAGCTGCTCTGGCTTGAAATCGAAGTTCATCGGGTTCTCCTTACAGCCCCAGGATCATCTGGGTGATGATGTTGCGCTGGATTTCGTTCGAGCCTCCGTAGATGGAGGTCTTGCGGTAGTTGAAGTAGTAGGACGCCAGCGGAGCCGCGTCGTCGTCGCCGGCAACGCTGTGCTCCGTGTCCCCTTCCAGATAGGCCGGATCGAAGGGCAGCGCCATCGGGCCGGCCGCTTCCAGCATCAGTTCGGTCAGGGCCTGCTGGATGTCGGTGCCGCGTACCTTCAGCACGGACGCTTCGGGACCGGGGGCCTTGTTGGCCTTGGCCAGCACCCTCAGCACGGTCATCTCGAGCGCCATCAGCTCGATCTCCAGGTCCGCCACCTTGGCCGCGAACAGCGCGTCTTCCAGCAGCGGGCGGCCGTTCTTCTGTTCGCGCCGCGCCAGGCGCTTGAGGAAGGCCAGCTCGCGCTTGCTGCGGCCGACGGCGGCGATGCCGGTGCGCTCGTGGCCCAGCAGGTATTTGGCGTAGGTCCAGCCGCGGTTTTCCTGGCCGACCAGGTTGGCCGCCGGGACCCGTACGTTGTCGAAGAAGACTTCATTCACCTCGTGGTCTTCGTCGAGCATGATGATCGGGCGCACCGTCACGCCGGGCGAGTGCATGTCGATCAGCAGGAAGGAGATGCCCTCCTGCTTGCGCACCGAGGTATCGGTGCGGACCAGGCAGAAGATCATGTCGGCATGCTGGGCCAGCGTGGTCCAGGTCTTCTGCCCGTTGACGATATAGTGGTCGCCCTCATTGTCCACACCTCGCACGGCGCTGGTCTTGAGCGAAGCGAGGTCGGAACCGGAACCCGGCTCGGAATAGCCCTGGCACCACCAGTCCTCACAGGACAGGATGCGCGGCAGGAAGTACTCCTTCTGTTCCTGGCTGCCGAAGGCCATGATCACGGGGGCGACCATGTCGATGCCGAAGGGCATGACGCGCGGGGTGCCGGCGCGTGCGCATTCCTCTTCGAAGATGTGGCGCTGCACGGGTGTCCAGCCGGGACCACCGAATTCGACGGGCCAGCCGGGGGCGACCCAGCCCTGTGCGGCGAGGATCTTGTGCCAGCGGACGAAGTCATCCTTGCTCAGCCGTTTGTGGGTGAACACCTTGGCTTGCAAATCCTTGGGCAGGTGGGAATCGAGGAAGGCGCAGACCTGGTCGCGAAAGGCCAGGTCCTCGTCCGAGTAGTGCAGGTCCATGTCGTCTCCTTGTTATCATCGCCTGAAAAAGCACGATCGTTCACAAGGATTGTACCCGACACATTTGCTGCCTAGTTGGGAAATTTGCACTTATGCAGGGTGGGCAGGCCACCCTGCGTGCTTGAGGATCAGCGTGCGCGGCGGCGGGTCATCGCGCCGGCGCCCAGCATACCGAGCATCATCAGCGCAATGCTCGACGGCTCAGGCACCTCGGCTGCCAGCGGGGTTTCCAGCTGCGGAATGAGCAGGCCACCGTTGTTCGGCGTGGTCACAACCGGGGTAACGGTCGACTGGTCGGTGCTGCCGGTGCTGCCCGACTGCGAACCGCTGCCGCTGTTCGACGAATTGTTCGAGCCGCTGCCGCTGGTGCCGCTGCCGGAAGAGCCGCTCGACCCGCCGGAACCGCTCGAACCGCTCGAGGAGCCGCCGCTGTTATTGGTGCTGTTCTGATTGCCGCCGCCCGACATGATCGGCGCCTTGGTCAGGCCGTCGGCGATGATGGCGCCGTCAGCGGAACCGACCACCGACTTGCCCGGGCCGAGGCTTGCGGCCAGGAGGCTGTGACCGGCCGACAGCAGGTAGCTCGCCTCGATGCCGCGCTGGAAGAACAGCGTGGTCTTGCCGTCGACCTGGCCAATGGTCCCGGCAACCTTGCCGAACAACACGTCTTCCAGGTTCGCCTTGGAACCGGTGCCGGTGGTGTAGGCCACGCCGCCGATCAGGTTCAGGTTGTTGCCTTGCAGGACACCGGAACCGAGCACGTCGGTACCATTGCCCGCGGTCCAGCCGGACACGACGTTCGAACCTTGCGCCGGAGCGGCAGGAATGGTGTCGGCGTGGGCAGCACCAGCGCTGGCGAGCAGCGTAGCGATCACGAGGCGGCGAATTAACATAGCAATAACTCCTTGGGTGATATGAACTTGTTGTTTTTACAACCGTAGGCTTATGCTATCACAACTAAAAAAAAGACAAGATTTCAACGAACTCAACAGTGCGCGGGGTATGCAATCTGGGAATAGTCCGAAAAATCAGTAGGACTAATCCTATAAGCCTTAGTCACGGACCCAACAAATGTGTGTCGCATACATTAATATAAAACTAACTTCTGTTTCCAGACTAACATAGCAAAGCACAAAAAGAAAGGCCGGGCCCGCTTTCGCGAAGCCCGGCCTTTTGCCGGTTCTATATGACGCCCATTGGGCGCCCTTAACTTAGTTGCCGTTGCGCGGGGTCGCCATATAAGGCATGGCGCGCGAGGCCATCCGGGTATCGGTGCGCAGCATCCCCACCTCGTCGGCCAGGATGTTGGCCGCTTCCTGCAGCAGGATGTCCTTGGCGTCCTTGGCCGCCTTCTCGGCCGCCAGTTCCGCCGCGAGGTCGCGCTCGTCGTACTGCAGGCCGTCATCCTGGCGCGGCGAACCGCGCACCGCCGTCACTGCCTTGGCTGGCTTGGTCGGGGCCGGCACCTTGCCGCGCGCCTCCTTGCCCGCCGGGCTCGCTGCAGGTTCGTCGGTATTGGTGCCGCTGGCGCCGGCCAGGCGCGCTTCGCGCAGCTTGGCGCGGGCGTCCTGGGCGTCGCGCTCCTTGCGGCGCACCGACTCGTTCAGCGAGATTGCGTTCTCCTTGCGGATTTTCAGCACCTCGGCGATGTCTTCCTGCAGGAACTGGAACTCCTTGTCCTTGGCGATACGGGCTTCGTGGCGCTTCTGCAGCGGAGCGATCAGTTCCTTGAGGTCGCCCGCAGCCGCATAGTTCGCCGGCTTGATGGCCACCCAGGGCAGCGCGTTGTCATACGAGGATTCGCCGAAGCTCTCGAGGTCGGCCAGCACCGGCAGCTTGATGTCCGGCGTCACGCCGCGCAGCTGGGTGGTGCCGCCGTTGATGCGGAAGAACTGGGCGATGGTCATCTTCAGCTCGCCGTAGCGCACTTTCTCGGCCGGCGAGAAGCGGTCGAGGTCGATCAGGGTCTGCACGGTGCCCTTGCCGAAGCTCGGTTCGCCGATGACCAGGCCACGGCCGTAATCCTGGATCGCGGCGGCAAAGATCTCAGAGGCCGAGGCCGAGCCGCGGTTGATCAACACGCCCATCGGACCGTCCCAGGCCAGGCCCGGCTGCAGGTCGGATTCGACTTCGATGCGGCCCTGCGCGTCGCGCTGCTGCACCACCGGACCCTTGTCGATGAACAGGCCGGTCAGTTCGATCGCCTCGGTCAGCGAGCCGCCGCCGTTGTTGCGCAGGTCGATCAGGACGTTGTCGACCTTCTCTTTCTTGAGCTCGCCCAGGATGCGGGCCACGTCGCGGGTGGCGCTGCGGAAGTCCTTGTCGCCGCGGCGGCGCGCCTCGAAGTCGAGGTAGAAGGTCGGCAGGGAAATCACGCCGACGCGGCGCGTGAAGGCGCCATCCTTGACCTGGATGATCGACTTCTTGGCAGCCTGCTCTTCCATGCTGATCTTCTTGCGCACCATGGTGACGGTGACATGCTTGGCGTCCGGACCGGCATCGCCCGGCAGCACGTCGAGGCGCACGGTGGTGTTCTTCTCGCCGCGCACCAGCTGCACCACGTCGTCGATGCGCCAGCCCAGCACGTCCGTGAACGGACCACTGCCCTGCGCCACGCCGGTGATGCGGTCGCCCACCTTCAGCTTGCCCGACAGCGCGGCCGGGCTGCCCGGCACGATTTCGCGGATGACGGTGTACTCGTCGCGCGACTGCAGCACGGCGCCGATGCCTTCCAGCGACAGGCGCATGGCGATGTCGAAGTTGTCGGCCGAGCGCGGGCCCAGGTAGTTGGTGTGCGGCTCGATCGCGGTGGCGTACGCGTTCATGAACATCTGGAACACGTCTTCGTTGTTCAGCTTGCGAATACGCGTGATGTAGTTCTCATAGCGCTTGTCGAGCGTATCGCGGATGGCTTTTTCGTCCTTGCCGGCGAGCTTCAGGCGCAGCCAGTCGTTCTTGACACGCTTGCGCCACAGTTCGCGGATCTCGTCCTCGCTCTTGGCCCAAGGCGATTTCTCGCGGTCGAGCTCGATCGATTCGTCGAGGGTGAAGTCCGGCTTGGTCTTGAGCAGCTGACGCGCGTAATTCATGCGCTCGGTGAAGCGCTGCTGGTAGAGGTTGTAGATGGCGAACGGAACGGTGAGGTTCTCGTTGTTGATGGCGTCGTCCAGCTTGGTGCGCATGGGCGCGAACTGGTCGACGTCGGCCTGGCTGAAATACAGCTTCTCGCTGTCCATCGCCTCAAAGAACTTGTCGAAGATCTTGACCGACATCGCGTCGTCCAGCGGCACCGCCTTGTAGTGGTAGCGGCCCAGCACGCGCGAGGCCCACAGGGCCGCCTGGGTCTGCTCGGCGAGCGGCTTCATCTGCAGGCTAGCGGCGGACCCGGCAATGCTCTTGGCGGGGGTGACAGCCGCGACTTTTTCCGGCTGGGCAGTCACCACGTGGGCGGACATTGCGAAGGCCATCGCGGCCATGAACAGGTGCTGCTTCTTCATTCGTCGTCTCTCCGAAACGAAAATACTGTGCCTGGCGCGACCGACAATGGGTGGGAACAAGCAAGCCGGTCAATACGCCCTTTGTGAGCCATTCTACAGGAAGCGGAAGGAAGGCAGAGCCGGCATTTGTTCATTTGCGCCGGACAATTAAGTCTCCCATAAGCCTGGTGTTCATCCTTTGACAAGCTGGAGCAGTTCAGAGCGGAAAACCATGGCCAAGCCAACAACGAGCAGCACAGGAATCCACGGCCAGGAGCGCGCCGCGAGGCGCCAGTCGACCGGCGAGGGCCAGAAGGACAGGAACTGCGGCGCCAGGAAAAATGCCAGCGCCAGGTCGACCGGCTCGAACACCCAGCCGTGCCGGGTGCGCCACCAGGCGACGGCGAAAGGCAGCGCCAGGACCAGCAGCGGCGCCAGCGCGGCCGGGGCGGCGTTGTACCAGCGCAGGTTGGCGAAGGTGACCGAACCCAGTTCCCAATTGTGCCCCTTCCCCGGCTTTTTAATCCGGCGCGGGATCACGCTCAGGCCGATGGGCTCGGCATTGGTCAGCAGGCCGACCGAGAAATGCGCCAGCTCGTGGCACAGGGTGCCGGCGGCGGTGAACAGGAAGAAGAACGGGTGGGCGCCCGAGCCGATCCAGAGCAGCAGCGCGAGCGCGGCGGACGGGACCAGGTAGAGCAGCATGTCGGCGCCGGCGCACGCGGCGGCCGGCAGCCAGGACACGCAGGACAGCATGGGCGCCTCAGCGTGCGTAGAAGCAGCGGCCGCAGGCCTGGCGGTAACTCTCGTTGCCGCCGATACTCACCTGTTCGCCTTCGCGGATGCGGCGGCCCTCGGCATCGACCCGGATGTTCATGGTCGCCTTCTTGCCGCAGGTGCAGATGTTCTTGATTTCCTCGATGTCGTCGGCCAGCGCCAGCAGGTAGGCCGAGCCGGGGAAAGGATCGCCGCGGAAGTCGCTGCGCAGGCCGTAGCAGATCACCGGGATGCCGCGCACCTGCGCCACCTGATGCAGCTGCTGGACCTGGAGGGTAGAGAGGAACTGGGCTTCGTCGACCAGGATGCAGGCCACCGGCGGTGCACTGAGCAGGAAATCGGTCTCGCTGTCGAACAGGTCGACCTGGCGCTGAGGGCCCAGGCGCGAAGTGATCAGGCCGACGCCGTAGCGGTCGTCGATCGCCGCCGTGTACAGCTTGACCTGCTGGCCCTGCTCTTCGTAGTTGTGCGCGACCTGCAGCAGGGCGGTCGATTTGCCGGCGTTCATCGCCGAATACCTGAAATAGAGTTTTGCCACGGCCGGACCTGGACTGCGTTGGGGTTGCGGAATTGCCGGATTATAACAAGCGGATCGGGCTCCAGGCCAGCTCAGCCGCCCTGCACATGGGCCGGATTGCCGGCGACCCGGCTCCCGGCCGCGACATCATGCGTGACCACGCTGCCGGCGCCGACCACGGCATCGTCGCCAATGGTGACGCCCGGCAGGATGATGGCGCCGCCGCCGATCCAGACATTGCTGCCGATCGTCACCGCCCGGCCCGATTCCTGGCCGCTGCGGCGTAAGACTGGGTCGAGTGGGTGCTCCGCGGTATAAATCTGCACCGCCGGACCGATGCGGGTGTCGTCGCCGATCGTCACCTGGGCGACGTCGAGGATGGTGCAGTTGAAGTTGACGAAGACCCGGCTGCCGAGGCGGATGTTCCAGCCGTAGTCGCAATGGAAGGGCGGGCGCAGGATGCTGCCCTCCCCCACGGCCGCCAGGCGCTCGGACAGGAGTGTGCGCCAGACCGAGACCGGCTGACCGAGCGCGGCGTTGTAGCGCGCCAGCCAGGCAGCCGTCAAGGCCTGCTCGGCGACCAGTTCGGGATCGTTCGCATGGTAGGGCTCGCCTGCCAGCATCTTGTGCCGCTCGCTCATGCGCATGGTCTTGCCCCTTATAGGCCCGGGTGGTACTTGCGCTCCAGGTGCTTCTCGATGTCTTCCTTGTAGAACAGCACGTCCTTGAACTCGCCGCGGCTGTACATCTCGGCCTGGTCGGCGAAGTGCTTCGAGGCCGGATTGTTGCTGTTGCCGCCTGCAAGGATACTCTTGGCGCGCACGCGCGGGCCGAATTCCACCACCGCGACAAAGCTGTTGCCGCGGTCGCCGTAGATGCGCTTGGTCTTTTGCTTGGCCACCATGCCGAACGAGGCCAGCGAGCCCCAGTTGGCCGAGGCGAAGCCCACCGGCCAGCTCGGTTTGCTGTCGTCGTATTGCTGGTCGACGTCACCGCTGATGCGCTGGAAGCGGTTGATCTCGCCCCATGGGGTCTGCCAGGTGCCGAAGTCCGCCGTCAGCCTGTCGGAGGCGCGCTGCAGCGAAGCGAGGCGCTCGTCGGAGCTCAAGCTGCTGGTGATGAAGTCGACCACCGGCATGCCCTGGGCGCGGGCGCGTGCGGCGTTCTGCGCCACCATGTCCTGGCCCCAGTAAATTGCCAGCGAGGTCGGCACCGACGCCACACCGAAGCGCAGGTCCCAGCCGCGCAGCGCGGCGACCTGAGCGGCCAAGGCGGCCTTGCGCGGATCGTTCGCCGGCAAAGCCTCGTAATCCTTGACCAGTTGCGGCACCAGCGGCTCGAAGGCGGTCAGCTCGCTGTCGTAGGCGGTGGCGATCAGGCTGTCGAGGGTAAAGCCCTTGGCATCCTTCAGCACGCGCTCGGCATGGCGGCCGCGGGCGTTCTCCGGCAGCGACCACATGTAGGCGGGCCAGTCCTGGCGCTTGGGGCTGCTCGCGCCCGAGGAGCTGAACGGCCAGTTGTTGGTGTTCGAGATATAGCCGCTGGCCGGGTTGAACAGCGTGATGGTTTCATTGATGGCGTGCAGGCCCTGCCATTCGGTGGCGGGCGTACTGCCGTCGACCGGCTTGCTCCAGTCGAAGCGCGGGTCGCGTTTCGGGATGAAGTTGCCGTGGAAGTAGGCGATATTGCCCTTCGCGTCGGCGTACACCGTGTTGTTCGAGGAATTGGTGCGCAGCTCCATCGCCTTGTAGAAAGCGTCGTAGTCGCGCGCCTTGGTGCGGGAATACGACTGGGTCAGCGCTTTCAAAGGCTCGTCCATCATCTTCACCGCCACCCACTTGCCGCTCTCCTCGCGCACCACCGGGCCGTGGTGGGTAAAGTAGGCGGTCACGGTCTTGCTGGCCATCGCGCCGGATGGGGTCTTGTACGGCAGCGTGATCTGCCGCTGCTGTATCGGGCGCTCGTCATTTCCATACTTATAGAAGTATTTGCCGCCCTTCTCGACCACGGTCTCGAGGTATTCGTCGATCACGTCGCCGCCGCCCGAGGTATGCATCCAGCCGGCCTTGTCGTTGAAGCCCTGGTAAATGAAGAACTGCCCCCAGGTTACGGCGCCGTAGGCGTTCAGGCCCTGCTCGCTCACCATGTGCACTTCCGGACGGAAATAGAAGGAGGTGTGCGGGTTAATCAGCAGCAGCGCATTGCCCGAACTCGACAGTTTCGGGGCGATGGCGAAGCCGTTGGAGCCGCGCGGTTCGGCATCGAAGCCCTTGTCCAGCGCGGCCATCTTCGGCTGCGCGGAGCGCTTGCCGTAGAAACGCTCCAGTTCCTTCAGGTCGATCGATTCGATGTCGCCACCGATGCTGCCCTCGCTGAAGCTGAGCGCCATCCAGGGTTCGAAGCGGGTGATCAGCTTCGGTTTCACTTCCGGATGGGTATGCAGGAAATAGTTCAGGCCGTCGGCGAAGCCGTTCATCAGCTCCTTCAGCCAGGCCGGGCTGGCTGCGTACTTGGCCTGCATGTCGGCCGGGGTGATGTACATCTTCATGCGCAGGTCGCGCCAGACTTCCTTTTCGCCCTCGACCTCGGCCAGGCGGCCCATGGCGTTGATGTAGTTGAGCTCGACGCGGTTGAAGTCGTCCTCGGCCTGGGCGTACAGCAGGCCGAATACCGCGTCGGCATCGGTTTTTCCGAACACATGGGGAATGCCCCACTTGTCGCGCATGATGGTCACCCGCGCCGCCGTCTTCTTCCAGCGCGCCAGCTCAAGGCTGGTGGCCTGCTTCGCGGCCGGCGCCGCGCTCGCAGGCGCGGCCAGCACCGGTGCGGCGCCAAAGGCGCAGGCCAGGATGGTCGGCAGAATGAGGCGGGTGGTCGTCATGCGTGTCTCCGGATAATTATTGTGTGACGCCGGCGTGGATCAGGCGCTGCTTGAGCACTTCGTTTTCGGTCAGCAGGGTGGCGACGCGGTCCTTGAGCGAAGCAATCTCGGCGCGGGCAGAGGCCAGCTCGTCGGCCGGGTCCGAGAACACGCTTTCCTTCTTCGGGCGAGTCGCCATCTTCTGCTCGCGCACCTGGCGCGCGGCCTGCTGCAATTCCTTGCGTCCACCGGCCACGGCCGCCTTCTGTTCTTCTTCGGACAGCTGGGCCACGTTGGCAGCCGCATTGATCGAGATGGTGCCGGCGCGCACCGCCTCGCGCAGTTCCGGCGTCGCCGCCTTCTGGATGCGCTCGATCTGGCTGATGGTATTGGCCGACACGCGCGCCGCCTTGGCGATTTCCTCGCGGGTGTTCCACGGTGGCGGCGGGCGCGAATCCAGGTCGTCGGCTTCCGGCTCGGGCGGCTGCTCGGCCATTTTCTCGGCCATGCGCGCCGTGACGATTTCCTTCTTCTTGAGCGCCAGCACGCCGCGCTGGAAGTCCGACACGCTGCGCCGGGCCAGGTGGTTGTCGATCATCCACAGCATCACGTCTTCGATCGAGGCAAAATTGTTGTTGTGGACGGTACGGAAGGGAATGCCGTGCTTCTGGCAGATCTCGTAGCGGTTGTGCCCGTCGATCAGGGTGTCGCGCCACAGCACCAGCGCGTCGCGGCAGCCCTCGGTCTGGAGGCTGCGCTCGAGCGCGGCGTATTCGATATCGGTCAGCGGGTCGACGAAGGCACGCAGTTCGTCATTGATAATGATGTTCAATTCTTGTCCTCTTGCGACGGCGGCAACAAGGTCAGGCCGCCGTCCGGCATGCTACACCATCCTTGGCGGAGGACCAATGGATGAGTGGATCCGGACGCTCCGATGCCTAAGCAGCAACACGACAGCTGCTCCACGTAGTACAATGCGCGCCGGCGCGGGCATGGCGAAATTGGTAGACGCATCAGACTTAAAATCTGCCGCCGTGAGGCGTGCCGGTTCGATTCCGGCTGCCCGCACCACCATCACCTGAGCTTTCCCAGAATTTTCCCGCTGTTCAAAAAAAATGCCGCTGTCCATCAGGACAGCGGCCTAATACTCAGTCAACACTGAGCTGGAGACACGCGGAGAGGTGGGAACTATCCACCAGAGAACGTAACCTAGATAGGCCCGCTCTCCCGGCCTGCAAGCGCCGGTTTATCCCGCGAGTTTGTCAGCGTGTTCGCACAAATGTGCGGAAATACATTGCCTGGAACAATCAGTGCAGCGACTGCCAGGCCACTGCCAGGCAGACCAGACCCACGAAGAACAGCAGGCCATAGACGAAGATACGCATCGAGGTTGCCAGCTCGGCGACTGCCCGGTTCGCCTTGTTGTCGAGCTTGCCCCGGCGGCGGGCCCCGTTCAGCAGTAGCGAGACGAAGACGAACAGCGTCGCCAGGATCAGGACGATTTTCATGGTTTAAGTACGCGCCATGACCAGCGCCAGCGCGACCAGCGCCAGGATCGACGTGATACCGGTCGTCAGGCCCAACCACAGCATGCGGGTGCGCGCCACTTCCATCTTGGCGATCAGCTGGGCGTTCTGCTCGGCCAGGTTGGCGATGATCTCGGAAGCCTGCAGCATCTGGGTGCGTAGATCCAGCAGCGTGCCTTCGTTCTTTTCGACGCGCATGACCAGCGTACCGAAATGGTCTTCTTCCGGCTCGGCCTCCATCGCCTGCCCCATCGGCATCCCGCCCGCGGTCCCGGACTTGCGCGCCACCGTATCCCATAGCCGGCGCGCGCCGCTGGCCACCTGCGGCGCGGCATTGATCACTTCACTCCAGGGCACGGTTTTGAGGACGCTCCACCAGCCAGTTGCCATTACGGGTTCTCCTATCGGTTCGATTCACCCGCGAGCATACCACCGCGCGCAGGGGCCAAGCGAACTCGGCCGGACGCTAGCGTGCCGCGCCTTCCCGGCGCCTGCGCTACCATGGGCCCATGTGTGGACGATTTGACCAGAGCCAGACGGCTCGCTACTACGCCAGCGTATTCGGCTGGACCGACGCGGTCTACGACAGCGAGTCGGGGCCGGCCTGGAATGTCTCGCCCGGCAGCTACCGGCCGGTGATGCACCTGCAGGACGGCGAGCGCCGCATCGACGACGTGTTCTGGAGCTACCGCGCACGCTGGGCCGAGGGCAAGGTGCCGATCATGGTCAATGCGCGCATGGACAAGCTCACCAACCGCTACTGGAAGCCGCTCCTGAAGAAAGGCCGCGCCATCGTGCCGGCCCAGGGCTGGTACGAGTGGACCGGCGAAAAGGGCAAGAAGCAACCCTGGCACATCCATCGCAAGGACGGTGCGCCCCTGTTCTTGCTGGCGCTAGCCAACTTCGGCAGTTTCACCGAAAACCGCGCCGAGGCCGGCTTCGTGCTGGTCACCGACGCCGCCGACGAAGGCATGCTCGACATCCACGACCGCCGCCCGGTTGTGCTGGAAGCGGAAGACGCCGCGATCTGGCTCAACCCCGACCTGTCGCCCGAGGAAGCGCTCGACCTGGCGCGCCGCGCCGCCCTGCCCTGCGACGCTTTCGAGTGGTACAAGGTGACCAATGCGGTGAACCGCCCGGGTGTACAGGATCCGCAGATGGCCCTGCCGCTGGCCGACTGATCGCATTTCGACTGGCGTAAAAAACCTGCAGGTGTGCACCTGCAGGTTTCGGTCCGACTTAGCCGGAAAGTGAATTAGTGCTGGTATGCACCCAGGTCACCACCTGCGCCGCGCGCCACGCCATCGATGTCGGTCGACGGTGCGTAGGTTGCCAGGCTGCGGCCGATTGCCGGCGAGCTGGTGCTCAGCTCGTAGTTCGGCATGGCGGCGGTACGCGAGTAGCCAACGAACATCGGGTTCGCGCTGATGGTGTTGGTGTGAGTCAGGCCATTACGCAGCTGGAAGTTGTAGGTCGGGTTCTGGAACACCAGGTTGTTCTTGTAGGTGTTGCCGCTGCCGGTCTTGCCCTGCTCCGAAATGCCGTACTTGTTGTCGTACACGATGTTGTTGTGGACGTGGACGTTGTTCGCGCCAGCCGAGGTGAAGTAGAAGTCGCCGCCGCCGACGATGATGCCGAACACCGACGAAGTCACCGTATTGTTGACGATCTTGACGTCGGTCGCATCGTGCCACAGGTGGATCGCCGCCGAACCGACGCGGTACACCAGGTTGTTCACGATGGTGCCCGAGGTCGAGTGGTAGATACCCTGGACATACGAGCAGCCTGCCGGGCCGATGTCGTGCACGACGTTGCCGATCACGTCGCCCTTGACGCCCTTGAAGTAGCTGTCGACACCAATCGCCGAACCGCCCGCGCTCGAGCACGGGATGGTGTTGGCAGTGTGGTGCACGTGGTTGCCCTGGATCACGTTGTACGAACCGCCGGTGTAGATGCCGAGGGTCCACTTGGTGCCCGAACCGATCTTGCTGCCGTCGACTTCGAAGCCGATGATACTGACATAGTTACCGCGGTTGTCCCAGGCGGTCTTATTGGTCGAGTTGGTCGGCGGAACGATCTTGGCGCCCCACTTGGTAGTCGAGACCCAGTAGATGCGGCCGGCCGCGGTACCGTTGCCGGTGGTCTTGAAGCCGCCGGCATAGGTGCCCGGCGCAACGAAGACGGTGGTGCTCGGCTTGGTCGCGACCTGGGCGGCCTTCGCCAGGGTCTTGAACGGGGTGGCCTTGCTGCCGTTGGCCGAATCCGAACCGTTCGGCGACACGTAGTAGTTATAGGTGGTGGCCGGGATGCTCGGCAGGCCGCCGGCCGTAGGGCCAGCATTCGTGTTGCGCTTTGCGTATTCGTCGCTGGCTTTCAGCTGGGCGGCGATCGCGTCCATGCTCATGCCGCTGTCCAGCATCTGCGCCCACCATGCGAGGCCGGCGGCATCCGCGGGGCGGCCCAGCAGCTGCACGTACAGCTGGTTGATCTGGTCCTTCTGGGCGGTGGTGGCGGCAGCCAGGGTCGGCGCGGCGGCCGAGGTGGCCGCAAGGGCAGTGCTCGCACCGAACACGCCCATCAGGGCGGCTGCGGTACCGCAGAGGACAGCGTGGTGGCGGATGTGCGAAGCGAAAGCGAAAGTCTTGTTCATCTGTGTTTTTCCTGTGGGCCCGGAGGGAGTGGGCGTGGAATGACGGGCAAAAAGTGCCCCGTGCACCGGAAAATCCGGTACAGCCGGCCACCTGTAAAAAAGCGGTGGCGCCTTCCTGGTTGCTTAATCAGACGCACGCGGTGCGTGGCGCCTTCGGGTGCACAGGCGGCGGAGGCCGCCTGCACGGGATGGAACTACTTGTTGCTGCTTGGTGCTGCCGGTGCTGCTGAGTACTGCTGAGTGATGCTTAATGTTGATAAGCGCCCAGGTCGTAGCCGGTGGTGGCGTTACGCGCACGGCCATCGATGTCGGTGCCCAGCGCGTAGGTCGCCAGGCCGCGGCCGATCGCCGGCGAACTGGTGGTCAGCTTGAAGTTCGGCGTGGCGGCGGTGCGCGAGTAGCCGACGAACAGCGGGTTCGAGCTGATGGTGTTGGTGGCTTTCAGGCCGTTGCGCAGCAAGATGTTGTAGGTCGGGTTCTGGAACACCAGGTTGTTCTTGTAGGTGTTGCCGGTACCGGTCTTGCCCTGCTCCGAGATGCCGTACTTGTTGTCGAACACGATGTTGTTGTGCACGTGGACGTTGTTCGCGCCAGCCGAGGTGAAGTAGAAGTCACCGCCGCCGACGATGATGCCGAACGCCGACGAGCTCACCGTGTTGTTGACGATCTTGACGTCGGTAGCGTCGTGCCACAGGTGGATCGCAGCCGAACCGACGCGGTAGACCACGTTGTTCATGATGGTGCCCGAGGTCGAGTGGTAGATACCCTGGACATACGAGCAGCCGGCCGGGCCGATGTCATGCACGACGTTGCCGATCACATCGCCCTTGACGCCCTTGAAGTAGCTGTCCACGCCGATCGCCGAACCGCCCGCGCTCGAGCACGGGATGGTGGTCGCGGTGTGGTGCACGTGGTTACCTTCGATCACGTTGTACGAACCGCCGGTGTAGATGCCGAGGGTCCACTTGGTGCCCGAACCGATCTTGCTGCCGTCGACTTCGAAACCGATGATGCTGACGTAGTTGCCGCGGTTATCCCAGGCGGTCTTGTTGGTCGAGTTGGTCGGCGGAACGATCTTGGCGCCCCACTTGGTGGTCGAGACCCAGTAGATGCGGCCGGCCGCGGTGCCGTTGCCGGTGGTCTTGAAGCCGCCGGCATAGGTGCCCGGGGCAACGAAGACAGTGGTGCTCGGCTTGGTCGCGACCTGGGCGGCCTTCGCCAGGGTCTTGAACGGGGTGGCCTTGCTGCCGTTGGCCGAATCCGAACCGTTCGGCGACACGTAATAGTTGTACGTGGTGGCCGGGGTCGCGGCGGCGGCGCTGCCGAAGGCGCCCAGCAGGGCGGCGACGGCGGCGGTGAGAGCAGCCTTGTGGCGGAAGTTCGAAGCGAAAGCGAAAGTCTTGGTCATTTGTAGTTTTCCTGTATGCCCGACTGAGCGGGCGGAGGACAGAGGGCAAAAAAGGCCCCGATGCGCCGGAAAATCCGGTGCAGCCGGCCACCTGTGAAAGAGCGGTGGCATCGTCCTGGTTGCTTAATCAGGCGCACATCTCTGTGGGCCTCTGGGTGCACAGGGCGCGCTGGGCGACTGTGCGGGATGGAACTGCTCGTTACTGCTTGATGGGGGCCAGTGCGTTGGCGCTGGCATTCTCTTGACCGGTCTGCGCTTGCAGCGAGCTGCTGTCGTAGCCGGTCAGGTTGAATTCCTGGGTCGTTACGGCCGGCGCCTGGGTGGTGGCGTCGGCGGTGTTTGCAGTACGCGCCGGCTCAGTGCCGGTTGCTGCTCCGTTGCTTGCTGCGCTTGCTGCTTCATTACTTGCTGCAGGCGCTGCTTCAGTGATGGGCTCGACTGCTGCGGCCGGTGCGGCGGCGCTGGCAGCGGCGCCGGCATCGGTGGCCAGGCTGGCGGCGGTGGCCGACGGCTGCTCGATGCCGGCGTCGGTGTTGCCGCCGCAGGCAGTCAGCAGGACAGCGGCACCAATACACAGCAGGGATTTGATGCGGTGCGTCGAAGCAAAAGCGTTGAATTGTTTCTTCAAGGTTACAAGCCTCAGAAAGTGAATGTAACCCTTTGAGTGGAGGAAACTTCCTAAGTTCAACGTTTTTTAAAAAAAATTTTCTGGGAGTATTAATCCTCTAAGACAAATTTCTACATGGAAATCAAACGCTTGCATGAGCTAGATCGAACACACAGACGCAACCAAAGCCCGATTGAGACGGTCTTAAGAATTGGCTACCAACTCAAAGGACGTGTTAAATGGGCGAGTACATGCAAGTGCGGGCCATGCTGCAAGAAGGCGAGGCCTACGCAGGTCTAATCCTGGGCAAGGGAGAAGAAGCGGACTATCACCTGGTGCTGTTGCCAGGCGAAGCGGTGGACGTCAGCTGGCCCACCGCCGCCGAATGGGCGATCGCGCTCGGCGGGGTATTGCCGACGCGGCGCGAGCTGGCGCTGCTGTTTGCCAACCAGCGCGAAGCCTTCGAGCGCAACTGGTACTGGTCGAGCGAGCCGCACGAAACGCGCACCCAGCTGGTGTGGGGGCAGAATTTCGCCAGCGGCATCCAGACCATCTACGGCCGCCCCTACCGGGGACATGCGCGGGCGATACGGAGGATCGCGGTGCCCTGAGCTTCGCTGAAACCGAGGTCGAAGACGCACCCCGGGCGCCTGCCCGGGGTGCGCTTCTCTATATATCAGCGCTCGGGAACGCTGGCCCGGCCGATCGGCTGCTCGATGTTGGCCAGGAACCAGCTGGTCGCGGCCATCAGCGCCACATGGCGGCGCAGGTGGTCGGGGTCGACCTTGTCCAGCGTATCGGCCGGGGTGTGGTGGTAATTAAAGTAGCTGGAGGTGTCGATCAGCGGCGCGAAGCTCGGCACGCCTGCGCGTTCCAGGCCCGACAGGTCGCCGGTCGAGAGCGCGTCTTCACGGCGGAAGATGCCGGCGCCGATCGGCTGCATGGCTGCCTGCAGTGGCGCGAACAGCTTGCTGGAAGTCGCCGGCACGCTGGCGCGCAGGCCGAAGGGACGGCCGGCGCCGTTGTCGCTTTCGATCGCACCGACGTGTTTCTCGGCATTGGCCTGCTCGGCGGCCAGGTAGCCGCGCGCGCCGCGGGTGCCGTTCTCTTCGTTCATCCAGGCGATCATGCGGATGGTGCGGCGCGGACGGTAGTCGAGCTTTTTCAGGGTCTCGAGCACGGCCATCGCACTGGCGACGCCGGCGGCATCGTCATGGGCGCCGGTGGCCAGGTCCCAGGAATCCAGGTGACCGGAAACGATCACGATCTCGTCCGCCTTGTCGGTGCCCGGCAGGTCGGCGATCACGTTGTAGCTGTCGGCATCCGGCAGGGTCTGCGGGGTCAGGACCAGCTTCATGCTGAGCGCGCCGCGCTTGGCCAAACGGCTCATCAGCATGGCGTCCTCGGCGGTCACGGCCGCGGCCGGGAAACGCGGGTAGTCCTGCAATGCGGTATTGCCGGTGTGGGCGATCCGGTAGTTGGCGCCGCCCACCGAGCGCACCAGCGCGGCGACCGCGCCCAGCTCGGCCGCCTGGCGCGGGCCGTCGCGGCGGTAGGCGGAACCCTGGCCGTAAGCCTGGCCGGCCAGGCCGCGGTCCGCCATGTCCTGGTCGAAGGCGACGTCGAACAGGACGATCTTGCCTTTCACCTCGGCACTGCGCGCCTTGAGTTCATCGAAGCTCTTTACCACGATCACTTGTACGGTCACGCCATTGGCGGGCGTGGCGCCGGAGCCGCCGAGCGCGGTCAGCACGACGCGCTGGGTGATGCCTGCGGGACGACCGGCGTACTCGACCAGCTCGCCGCTTTCGAGGCCGCGCACCCAGTGCGGCACCTTCACCGGCTGCAGGGTCACTTTCGCGCCGAGCTTGCGCATCGCCTCCGCCACCTGGGTCACCGCCGCGGCGGCGCCTGCCGAGCCGGACAGGCGCGGGCCGATCAGGTCGGTCATGTCCGCCATGCGCTCCCAGGCGTAATCGCTCTGCATCGCCGTGTCGCGGATCTTCGCCAGCGCCGCGGGATCGTTGCCGGGGCTGGCGGCCAGGGCGCTACTGCTGAGCAGCGCGGCGGCGAGAACGGTCAGGACAGGGAGACTGGCGCGCTTGGGTGACATACTGCGGTTCATGCGTCGGATCCTTCATAGGTTCGAGGGATTCCAACGATAGCGCATCCGGAAAGTTTTTGCTGTGGAATGTTGGCGTCTTTACATTGGGGCTCAGCCCGGCACCAGGCGCACCAGCGTGATCTCCGACGGCGCGCCGAAGCGCTTCGGCGGCCCCCAGTAACCGGTGCCGCGGCTGATATACACCCACATGTCGCGTACCCGGTGCAAGCCGGCGACAAAAGGCTGCTGCAGCGGCACGAACAAATTCCACGGGAAGAATTGGCCGCCGTGCGTATGGCCCGAGAGCTGCAGGTGAAAGCCCGCCTCGGCAGCTTCCGGTGCGCTGCGCGGCTGGTGCGCCAGCAGGATGCGCACGTCGGCATCGCGGGCGCCCGCCGCCGCGCGCGCGTCGCTCTTGTGCGCAGGGTGGAAATGATGGGCGCTGTAATCGGCCACGCCGGCGATCATGACGGTGGCGTCGTCGCGGCGGCGCAGTACATGCTGGTTCAGCAACACCGTGATGCCCAGGCGGCGCACCTCGGCGATCCACTCCTCCGCGCCTGAATAGTATTCATGGTTGCCGGTAACAAAGAACACGCCGTCCGGCGCGGCCAGGCGCGCCAGCGGCTGGGTGTGCAGGCTCAGCCGGTGAACGCTGCCGTCCACCAAGTCGCCGGTGATCGCGATCGCGTCCGCGCCAAGTTTGTTGACCCGGTTGACGATGGCATTCAGGTAGGGGCGCTTGATGGTCGGGCCGACGTGGATGTCCGAGACCTGGGCGATCGCGTAGCCGTGCAGGGCCGGCGGCAGGTTCGCGATCGGCACTTCGACCCGCTTCACCCGCGCCAGCCTGCGTGCGTTGACGAAGCCCAGCAAGGTCACGGCCGCGGCCAGCAGCGGCACGGCCACGGCGCTGCCAAAGACGATCTCGGGACTCAGCAGGCCGGTGACGCGCAGTGCCAGCAAGACAAGGTCGCGCGCCAGAGTGGTGACCAGCAGCGAGGAAAACAGGCCCATCGACATCAGGCCCAGCCAGGAGACCAGTTCCGACCAGCGCCGGCGCCGGAGCGAGGCCGACATCAAGCCCACCGGCACCAGTACCGTTAATACAACCAGCACCAGCACGCCCGCCATGTTCAGCAGCAGGCCGCCATCCAGGTCGGGCAGGAGACGCATGCCAATATAAACCTGCAACAAAACCAGCAGGGACAGGATGGTGGCGAAAGATCGGTTCACGGACGGGCTCGAAGGCGGAAAACAGTAACAATTGTTAGATGGGGCGGCCTCGCCCCTCTGCAAGGGCCGCTTTCCATGTTACGACCAGATGTCTGTTTGTAAGATTCTGTATTAACAGATGGCAGCTTGACCGCGCAGGTCTATAGTTCGTTCATGCCTGGCGTCGTATTGATCATCCTGATCCCCGCTCAGGCAAAAAGGAAAAACCATGTGGAAATCTAAAATTGTTGGTGCGGTGGTCCTGGCCGCGGTTGCCGTCTCCCCAGCGGCAATGGCAGACGACCGTGGTGCGAATACTGCCATCGGCGCTGTGCTCGGCGCGGCGATCGGCGGCAGCGCCGGCGGTTCGACCGGTGCCCTGGTGGGCGGTGTGCTGGGTGCGGCAGTGGGCAATTCGGTCTCGACCCGCGACGACCGCCGCTACTACGACAACAACCGCTATTACGATAACCGCGGTTACGGCTACGGCTACGTCCAGCCGCGCCCCGTCTACGTCCAGCCGCGCCCGGTCTACGTCGAACCGCGTCCGGTGTATGTCCAGCCGCGCCCGGTCTATGTCGAGCGTCGCGACTATGACCGCCACGACCGCCGCGACTGGGATCGCAACGATCGCCGCGACTGGGACCGTGGTGACCGCTGGGATCGTTACGGTCGCTAAACCGAAAGCCGCGCACTGCGCGGCTTTTTTTCGTCCGCTTTCCTCCTCCCCCTGCTAAACCTCCGCGAGGGCGCACGGCGCCAGTCGCGGAGGCAGCATGGTCCAGCAAGGCACACCCATTACACTCGCGCGCGGCCAGTACCGGCTGCGTGAAGCGCTCGGCGGTTCCGCCTACGGCGTGGTGTGGCGCGCCGACGATATGGCGGGCGGCAGCGTCGCCATTAAACTGGTCAACACCGGGCAGATGGCGCTGGCCCCGGCCAGCTTGCGCCATCACTGGATCGACGCGGCCCGCGCCGAGGAGCGCTTCCTGTCCAGCCTCGCTCCCTGGGACGCGCGCCACATCGTGCGCCTGCTCGACAGCGGCAGCCATGAGGGCATGCCGGCGATGGCGCTGGAACTGCTCGACGCCGATCTCGCTTCGCACCTGAAGGCCGAACGCGGCGCCGGACGTCAACCCAAGCTCCCGCAGGCGCTCGACTGGATCGCCCAGGTCAACCAGGCCTTGGCCAAGGTCCACGCGGCCGGCTTTCGCTACCTCGACCTCAAGCCCGGCAATCTGCTGCTGGACCGCCGCACCGGCGGCATCAAGCTGGCCGATTTCGGCACCAGCCGTCCGCTGCTGGATGCGCCGACCCACTCCTACGCCGGCACCGCCAGCTGGCAGGCGCCGGAGCAGTTCTTCCCGCGTGCGCGCGGCCTGTACGCGCCCCATCCACGCAGCGACTATTTCGCGCTTGGCGCCCTCTTCTTCTGGCTTGTATGCGGGCGCATGTTGAAGTATGGCGCGGCCTGTGCGCAGGCGTATTCCGCGCACGGCCGCGAAGGCGCCGCCATCCTGCGCCGCGAACATGGCGGCCTGCCCTCGACCTTGTCGCCCGATGAAGCGGCCAGCTTCGCCCAGGCTGCGGGCAAGGAGGCAGCGGACCTGCTGCGTTCCCTGCTCGCACCAGAGCCGGCCGATCGCCCGAACCACGCGCTGGAAATCAGCCGCGCATTGTGCGCGATCCGGGCCCGCGTGGCCGAACCTCTGCGGAGAGCAGCATGACTCCCCGTTCGATCGCGGCCGCCGCGGCCTTGCTGCTGGTATGCGGCCTGCAGTTGCTGGCGGTGCTGCTGGTGCCACCACGTTACCTGCCGTCGGAGATCGCATTGCGGCTGGTCCCGGGCGCGCAGCAGACGCTCGGCCGCGCGGAACTCGCGGCGCCGCGCGCGGCCGCGCAGCAGTTCAGCGTGCGGCGCGACTCCGCTGGCCGCTGGTGGCTGCACAACGCCAGCCCGGCGCAGGGCGCTGTCCTGACGCGCGGCGACGAGCGCCTGCATACGGGCAGCGTGCTGCTGGTCACCGGCCAGCGACTGCAAGCGGGAGCGAGCATCTTCGAGGTCGCCACCGCCGGCAAGGGCCGCATCACCCTGCGCGACGGGAGCGACAGCTGGGACTACGACGGCGCCCTGCTGCGGCGCGACGGCGAAGCGCAGGCCGCCTGCCCGGACGCCGGCATGGCGGCGCGCCTGGCCGGATTCTGGAACCACTTCGCACCTGGCGCCCTCGCCTTCCAGCGCCCGCTCGCCTTCGGCGGAAACCTCTATTGCGGCAACCGCCTCGCCGTGCCGGGACTCGACACCGGCAAGCTGGCGCTGGCGCGGACCCCTTCCGGGGACATCGGCTTGACGGTGCGCGGTTCACAGCCGGTCCTGCTGCAGGACGGCGGCCGCTGGCAGGATGCCGCCCAGCGCGAACATGCCCTCGATGGCGTGGACACCCTTGCGGTCGGCCGCACCCGCTTCGCCGTTTCCCATGACGGCGACACGCTGCGCCTGCGTCCGGCGGCCCAGGTCGAGCTGTTCGCCGAACCCAAGGCGGAACTGCCGGCCACCGTACACTGGAGCTGGACCGAGCGCTCGCTGTGGCGTTTCGCGCCGCCATCCATGCTCGCGTGGGGCGCCACGCTGGGCGCGCTGCTGCTGACTGGCGTCGCCGCGCTGCGCTCCGGCGGCTTGACAATGCGCGGGCTCTCGGCGGCCCTGATTCCTGCGGCAGCGCTCCTGATGCTGGTGATGCAGCGCAGCGGTGCCGCGCCGGGCACGGGCTGGACCCTGGTGCTGGCCTGGTCCGCACTCTGGCTCGCCTTGCTGTGGACGCGCCGCGCGCCGCTGCTGGCCGTGGCCGCGGTGCTGCTGCTCGGCGCCGGCCTGCTGGTGCAGCTCGAACTGGGCCTGGGCGCGCGCGACAGCGCCTGGCTGCGCCATGTCGAGACCAGCTGCGTGCTGCTCGCCATCGGGCTGCCGCTCGGTCTCCTGCTGCTGGGCGGCCTGGCTAGAGGCGCATTGTCGCGCCCCGCCACCGAATGGCTGCTGGTGGCGCTGGCGGTCGCGGCACTGGCCGGGCTGCTGCTGCAGGTCGCCTTCGGCAACGAGACCGGCGTGTTCGACATCCAGCCGGTGGAGTTCGCCAAGCTCGCCCTCGCTGCACTGAGTGCCCACTGCCTCGCGCTCGCCACCGGCGGCGCTCCTGGCCGCCGCAACTGGCGCGACTGGCTGCGCATGCTGGCGCCAAGCCTGCTGTTCGTGCTGTTGCTGGCGGTGGCGCTGGTGCAGGTCGACGACTTCTCGCCGCTGGTGCTCTTGATGGTGTGGGGCGCCGTGACCCTGCTGGCCTGGTGCCTCGCCACCGGACGCCGGCTGCAGGCGGGCCTGATGGGCGGCCTGTGCTGCGCGCTGCTCGGCGGCGCCATCGCCCTGCAGTCGGCCGGCCCGGGGCTTGCCGGCAGCTTCTACGCCGAGCGCTTCCAGGTGTGGGCCGATCCGACCGTCCATCCGCATACCGGCCAGCAGATGCTGCTGGGCGCCCGCGCCGTGCTTGACGGCGGCTGGTTCGGCGCCGATGGCTTGTTAGGCGCGGCCACGCTGGGCGGGCCGGCCGGCGACGCGCTGCGCATCCCGGCGGTGCAGGACGACTTCGCACCGTCCTTCCTGATCAACCGCCACGGCCTGGCGGGCGCCCTGCTGCTATGGGCCTTGCAGGCGGCGCTGCTGGCGGCCCTGCTGCATGCAGCCGCCGCGGCTTGGCAGGCGGGCAGCAGCGCCGGCGACTTCCGGCGCGCCTGGCTCGGACGCTTCCAGTGCTTCCTGCTGGCCGGCGGCGCCGCCTTCCTGGGCGGGCACTTCCTGCTCTCCTGGGGCACCAACCTGGCGCTGTTCCCGATCATGGGCCAGCCGATGAGCTTCCTGGCGGCCGGCGGCTCGCACCTGCTGTTTTTCATCTGCCCCCTGCTAGCGTTCGGCATGGCGAGCGTTCAATCTTTCGAGGAGAATCAATCATGCCGGTCTACGTCCAACACGAAATCCTGGCCAAGGTAGGCGATGTGTTCAATGCCGAGGCGCTGTGGCAGGCCCCGGGCCTGTCGCTGTTCTCGCGCCGTCCGCTCCTGCGCGACCTGCTGGAGCGCTCGCCGCGCGAACAGCGCGGCCGCGCCGCCACCCGCTGCTTCTCGCACGTTACCCTGATGCTGCCCCAGGACGAGGTCGACGACGACCGCCACCTGACGCGGGGCGCGCGCGTGCGCGACCTGGCGCAATCGCTGGCCGCCCTGCACCAGAAGGATTTCGGCGACCTGTTGAATGGCGACGAGGTGCGCTACCACGTGGTCGGCACCGATGCCGTGGCGGCGGGCGAAGTCAAGGTCAAGTTCGGCCACGCCGTCTACCTGCCGGCGCCGGGCGAACAGGTGCTGTACACCGTGACAGCCTCGCGCGACAGCGCCATCTGGCAGCCGGTGTGCGCGGTGTATCCCAACCAGCGCCTGACCCTGGTTGGCCAGGACGAGGCCAGCGCCACCTTCGCGGTGCCGGGCTGGCCCTTCGGCGTCGAAGGTGGCATCCTTCTGATCAACGATGGCGCCGACGCGCCGCTTGAGGTGCAGGTGCGCCCGAAGGACAGCCTGGAGTGCCAGTTCGATGCCGCCAACGGCTACTACGTCATCCGCAGCCGGCAGGCCGGCGGCCAGCGCCTGCTCCTGAAAATCAGCCGCATGGGCGCGCCCTCCCACCAGGCGCCGGCCAAGGCGCCGAGCGCAGCGCCTGCGCGCACACCCTCGGTGTGGAAGCCGCGCGCCGCCGCGGACGACAACGAGATGACCGCGATGCCGCTCGCCGCCGTTCCCTCCACGTCGCCCCAGGTGATCGAGAACGACGCCACCTATGCACCGGTCGCGCGCCACCGCATCACGCTGGCCGCGCTCGCGCTGCCGCGCCTGAGCCGCTACCGCGACACCGGCGCACACATGCTCGAGATCGGCCTCGGCGCCAGCCTCGCGCCTGCGGCGCCAGGCAAGGATAGCCTGATCCGCTTCGCCGTCGACGACGCCGACGAAGTCCACGCGATCACCGCGGCCGGCCGCCAGCGCATCAGCGTGCCCTCGCGCTTCGCACCCAGCGATGGCGCCAGCGTGCAACTGCATGCGGCGCCGCCGCAGATGGCGGACCGCTATGCGGCGCTGCTCGCCGTGCCGCAAGGACCGGTGCAGCCGGCGGCGGCCGGCACCAGGTTGGTGTTCGGCCGCGGCATGCCAGCCCTGGCGTCGCTGCGCGTGCTCGACGCCCCCGCCTTCTTGCGCCACGCCGACGGCAGCGCGGCCGCCAGCGCTGACCGCCTCGGCCTGTCGCGCAATGCCTTCAGCTGGGAAGCGAGCGCCGATGGGCTGCGCATCGTGCGCCTGTCCGAGACCCAGGCCCTGTTCCACCTGGACCCGGACCTGAAGCTGGTGACCCAGATCGAGACGGCCACCCAGGAGCATCCCTACCTGATTCCGCCCGGCCACCATCTGGTCGCCGGCCACTACGTGCTGCGTTTCGACGCCTGAGGCCGGGCATGCCAATCACGATCGCCCTGTATGCCGCCGGCCTGGTGCTGACCCTATGCCTGGCGGCCTGGCTGACCCCGCGCGCCTGGTGGCGCCGGGCGAACGCGCGCGCCCTGACGGTGCTGGTATGCGGGACGGCGCTGCTGGGTGGGCTGCTGCAGGCGGTGTTCGGGCTCGACACCGAGGTGCAGGCGGCGGCGCTGCCGGTCGAACTGGCCACCGCGCCGGTCGCCGGCGCCCACTACCGCGTGCGCGATCACTTGAACCTGCGCGACGATGTCGGCGTCAACGCGCACCGGCTGGCGGTGGTCCCGGCGGGCACGGTGGTAACGGTAACGGGCGCGCACCAGGGCGACTGGTGGCAAGTCAAAGCAATGGTGGACGGCCGCAGGCTAGATGGCTGGGCCAGCAGCCTGTGGTTGCGGCGGGATGATGAAGCTAGGCGTCTTCCGTCGCGGCCAGCCGCATCGGATTGAAATACAGCCCTTTGGCGCACTGGGTCGGACCGACGCGCACGAAGCCGAAGGCCTCGTAGACCGGCACCGCGAAGTTCGAGGAGTTCACCGTGAAGGCGCCGTCCCCGCCAGCATCCAGGGCCGCGTCGCGCGCCGCTTCCCACAGCGCGCGCGCCACGCCGCGCCGGTGCCAGCGCTTGCCGACGAACAGGTGGAACAGGTGGCTGCGGTCGCGCACCGCGACGAAGCCCGCCACTTCACCGTCGATGACCGCGACGTGGTAGACGTGTCCACGTGATAAGAAGCCGCGCACCCCCATCTCGTCGTTCTCCGCAAGGAAGGTCGACGCGCCTTCCGGAGGCGACTCGTGCACGATGTATTCGCGCGCCAGCTCGCGCAGCAAGGCAGCCACGGCTGGGATGTCCGTGGCCCGGAGCGGTCGGATCAGCATGTCTTTCGCGGCTGAGGTGTTTTGGGAACGCCACAATATCACAGAAAAGATTTTCCGCAAGGCAATTTTATTGACCGTGGGCAGCGAAGCCACCTACACTGTCCAGACCATGTCCGAATCCAGTTCCAGCGCGCATCTCGGCAGCACTGCCGGCATCCCGCTCAGCCCCCCGCTGCCCCGCCGCAAGGTGCCGCTGACCCGGCCTTTGCGGCATGCGCGCTACCGCAACATCTGGCTAGCCAACATGGTGTCGAACATGGGCACCTGGATCCAGACCTTCGCATCGGCCTGGCTGGTCGCCTCGCTGTCGAAGTCGGCCTCGATCACTTCGCTGGTGCAGACCGCCACCTACGTTCCGATCTTCCTGTTCGCGCTGCTGGCCGGGGTGGTGGCCGACGCCGTGCACCGCCCCAAGTTCCTGTTCTTCTGCAACCTCTACATGGCGCTGTGCGCCGGCACGATGGCGGTGCTCGTCACCACGGGCCGGATCGCCGCGACGCCGGTCCTGATCCTCACCTTCTGCATCGGCATCGGCACCGCCTTCATCTGGCCGGCCTGGCAGGCGGCCATGTCCGGCCTGGTCGAGCCGGACGAAGTGGAAGCCGCGGCCACCCTCAATAACCTGTCGTATAACCTGTCCGCCATCATCGGGCCGGCGCTGGGCGGGGTGCTGTTCGGCTGGATCGGACCGAGCGCGCTGTTCCTGGCGAATGCCCTTTCCTTTGCCGGCCTGCTCGGCGTCTACTGGGCCTGGTGGCAGGAGCGTACGCCCCAGGCCACGGTCACCGAAGCTTTCGGCGAGCGCTTCCTGTGCGGCGTGAAGACTGCCTTCGGCTGCGCGCGCTACCGCCGCATCCTGCGCAACGTGTGCTCGGTGTTCTTCTCGACCATCGCGTTTGCCAGCCTGCTGCCGGTATTCGTGCGCGACGTGCTGCACATGCAGTCCAGTACCTACGGCACCCTGATGGGCTGCCTGGGCGCCGGCGCCGTGATCGCCGCCTTCTTCCTGCCGCAGGTGCGCGCGCGAATCGACAAGAGCGGCGTGCTGGCCGGGGCGCTGGTGGTCTACGGCCTGATGCTGGTGACGATGTCGCTCAGCCGCTCGCTGCTGCTCCTGGTGCCGCTGATCCTGTGCGGCGGCATGGCCTGGTCGGCCACCGTGTCGACCCTGAACGCGGCGGCCCAGTTGTCCTTCCCTGCCGCCGTTCGCGCGCGCACCCTGTCGATCTACCTGTTCGTGATGTCGGGTGGCTATGTGGCCGGCAGCGTGTTCTGGGGCCAGGTGGCGGACCGCTTCGGCGTGCGCGCGGCGCTGGCCGCCGCCGGCGCCTGCGTGCTGCTCAATGCCCTCATCCTGGTGAGCGGAAACCGGAAAAATCCCCTCTAATCGCGGCTTGGGGCCGGCTTGTTCGGGTGTAAAGTAGCAGGATTGCACCATTGAACCCCTACATGCCCGACCCGACCGATATCCTGTCCGCCTTCCAGTTCGCGCCGCGCTATGACGTGGCGGTCGCCAGCCGCCGCGGCAGCGGGCCCCTGCAGCGCCCCGAGAACCAGGATAACTTCGTCGTCATCGACTTTCGCGGCGAGGCTTGCCACTTGCTGGACCAAGAGGTGCGGCGCGCCCAGCTGGCCGGCTGGCCCGCCGGTCACGGCCGGGTAGCGGTGCTGGACGGCATGGGCGGCCACGGCCATGGACGCGAGGCGGCCGAGGCGGTCGCCGCCGGCCTGCTTACCATTCCTCCCTGCCATTCGGCCGCCGAACTCGGCCGCCACCTGGACCGCCTGCACGCCGAGCTGCAGCGCCATTTCGCTTTCGAGGCCGGCGCACGTCCCGGCACCACGCTCACCATGCTGGAACTGCCGGCGGGCGCCGCGCCCCTGCTCTACCACGTGGGCGACTCGCGCCTGTACGAGATCGGCCCGGAGCACGCCAGGGCGCTCACGGTCGACCACGTGCCCGCCACTGCGGCGGCGATCGCGGGCCGCTTAGATGAGGGCGGCTGGTGGCGCCAGGTGCATGGCGCCCATTCGCCGCAGATCGCCCAGGCCTTCATCCTCGGGAATGCCTTCAGCAACCCGGCGCACCTGGCCGATCCACTGTTCGAACTGACGCCCCTGAACCTGCCGTCCTGGCTGTGCGCCCTGCCCGACCGCCGCGTGCTGCGCCTGCGCGAGGACGCCAGCTACCTGCTGGCGAGCGACGGCTTTTGGTCCTGCCTGCATCCCGACCGCTTCGTCGATCGCTGGCCGGATGTATTGAGCGGCGCGCCGGACGCGGCAACAATGGTCGGGCGCCTGTTCGCCGAACTGGAGCAGGCGCCGCCGGACGGCCTGCATGCCGATAACCTGACCGCGCTGGTGCTGCGGCCGCTCCAGGGGCACGCCGACGAGACCGCGCTGCCGGACGAGGCCGAAAGTTAAAAAATTCCTAACAGAAAATAATGTTGCTAATCAACGAATGCGGCGCGCCACTGGGCAGTAAAACAGCGTAAGCTTTCAATGTTGCCGAAACTGACTGAAACCGCCCACCGCGCCATGAACCGCTGCCGCAATTCCGAGCATCCGCACTGCACCGTCTGGGTCATGCCCGGCGAGCAAACTTGCGCGCACGGACATGTGCAGCCTGCGGAAGCCGTGGCGGCCCCTACCGGCGGTCTGCCCTCGAGTTTCGACGCGGTCACCGCCCTGCGCGCGCAGCGTCCGGTACAGGCCGCTGCCCCTGTGATGCAGCGCCCGCAACTGCACATCAGCGGCTTCGATCCGCGCGCAGCCGGCGGCCGCCAGGCCATCAAGCTCGAGCTGCGCGGCATGCCCATGGATTGCGCCGCCGAAGTGCGCATGCTGGTGCGTTCCGGCCTGCGCCTGCGCGACGGCGAGAGCTATGCCTTCCAGCGCACCTCGCGCGGCGACTGGCGACCGGTGTTCCTGGAATTTTCTTCGCGTGGCCTGGAGCACGGCCAGTACCGCCTCGAGATCGAACTGCACAGCCGCCATCCGCAGCAACCGGCGGCATCGCGCACCTGGACCTGCTCGCCGGTGATCCTGATGCCGCGCCTGGATGCCAGCCTGGGCGAGATCCACCAGACCTTCCTGGCCACGTACAAGAACGTGCGCGTGACGGCCGACGACGCCGGCATCGCCCGGGTGCAGGCGCCGGGCGGCGGCCGGGTCGACATCGACGTCAGCGCACGCAATGCCTCGATCGCCCAGCTCGACCTGCGCGACCCGAGCGAGCGCAACGGCAAGCCCGAGCTGGGCATTTCCTCGATCGCCTGGGACGAAGACCTGATCGAGATCGACGTGCCGGTTTCGCCCAGCGTCCATCCCTGCCCGGCCAGCAGCGCCTGCCTGGTGCATGCCGAGCCGGATTCGGCGGCGCAGCGCCACCTTCGCCTGTTCGCACTTAGCGAGTGCGTGCTGGGGCGCTTCGAAGAGATCGAACCCGAAGCCGAGCTGCTCCTCACGCATTATGGCGAACATGGCGAAGACCGCGGCGGCCTCACACGCCGCCTGTCCGGCCGCCACGCCATCATCCGCCATGGCCGCCACGGTTTCGAGATCGAGGACGTGTCGCGCTACGGCCTGCTGCTCGACGGCGTCTGGCCAGGCAAGCACATGCCGGCGCTGCTCCGCCTCGGCATGCGCATCTCGCTCACGGCCAGCATCCGCGGCGTCGTCGAACTGGAAGTCAGCGCCCTGCTTCCGCACGGCCTGATCCTGCACCGCCTGGACGCCGGCGCCCGTGCCGAAGCCTTCTGCATCCTGGCGCCCGAAACCCATCCCGGCCACGGCGACTGCGCCGCCCAGCCGCGGGCGGCGGCGATGCCGCTGCTGTTCCACCGCGACGGCGGCTTCTGGCACCTGGATCCGGTCACCGGCACCGAGACGCCGCTGGCTCCAGGCGTCAGCCTCGAGCGACTGCGCGGCATGGGTCCGCAACTGCGCTTCGCCACCGATCCGTATCCCGAAACACGCAGCGATGGACGCACACACGCCCCCCGCGCCGGCGACCGCCGGCGTGCACAGCCCGCTGCCTGGCTGAACGCCTGAACCGGGCGACAGAGCCTCAACCGCCGGGCGGACGCAGCACCAGGAAGATCAGCGCGGCGCCGGCCAGCAAGGCCGCCTGCAACCCGAACACGATGGCCGGGATCTTCAGCTCTTCCGGAATTTTCACGATGGCTCCTTTCATGCGCTTGGCATAAAAAACCTTACCGCGACACCAGTCTACGCCTGCCCGAGGCAGGCCGCACGCAATCTTCTCAAATGGAGCGGCATCCCGTCCGCAAGCTCGCGCCGCCGCTTGCCGCTTCGCTTTAGGCTAGATGCATCCAATACCCATGCGAGCGAAGCGATGAAGAACCAAGGAATTTCTCAGACTACAGTTGCACTGCTGCTGGCCGCGATCTGCGGCACGGCGGCGGCACAGCAGCCGGCGAAACCGGTGGCGCCCCAGGAGCGCACCGGGCCGAGCACCGTCCAGCAACGCACCAACCCGACCAGCGCCAAGACCGGCGCGGCCCAGGAAGGCAGCGACGCCACCGATGCGACCACCCACCTGAACCGCGCCATCAACGTGATCCACCAGATGGAACGCAACCGCGACATGGCCGCCCTGCTGGCCAAGTCGAAGGGCGTGTTCGTGGTACCGGACTCGGTGCGCGTCGCGGTCGGCGTCGGCGCGCGCGGCGGCGCCGGCGTGCTCCTGATCCGCCGCGCCGACGGCTGGGGCACGCCCGCCTTCTACAACATGGCAGGCCTGACGCTTGGCGCGCAACTCGGCGCGGAAGGCGGCGCCATCGCCTTCGTCCTCAACGACCAGAAGGCACTCAATGGCTTCATGCAGAACAATAAGTTCTCGCTGAATGCCGACGCCGGCCTCACCATGGTCGACTGGTCGAAAAAGGGAGAGGGCTCGCTCGGCTGGGGCGACATCACCGCCTGGTCCGACACCGAAGGCCTGTTCGGCGGCGCCACCATCGCCGTCACCGACATCCGCTTCGATGGCGCCGAAACGGCCGGCTACTACCGCAAGCCGGTGAACGCGCGCGAGGTGGTGGCCGGCACGGTCGCCAACCCGCGCGCCGCCGAACTGCGCGTGGCGCTCGCGAGTACCGGTACCGCCGCGGGCGCCGCCGGCTTCGGCGGGAGCAGCGACAGCAAGACGCGCAGCGGCGACAGCGATCTGCAACCGACTAGGCGCAGCGAACCTAATAAATAAACTAATTCGTTTACTTATATGCTGCGCTGACCTACACTCCTGGCATTGACCTATTGCCAAGCCAGGAGTCGCATGAAGCATCGCCTGCTGATCGGAAGTGCCTGCCTGCTCGCCCTGTTGTCCACCATCGGGGCCTCGCTCGCCTACCCGCTGCTGCCACCGCTGTTTGCCGACGGCCAGCCTAATGCGCTGAATACCTCCCTTGGCCTGCCGCCCAAGCTGCTTTTCGGGATCGCGCTGATGGCGAACCCGGTCGGCATGCTGCTCGGCAGCGCGGTGCTGGGCTCGCTGTCGGATGCGCTTGGGCGGCGTCGCATCCTGCTCCTCACCACGCTCGGCGCGGCGAGCGGTCACCTGCTGACCGCGTATGCGCTGCTGATCCAGTCCTTCCCCCTGCTGGTTGCCGCCCGCTTCGTCACCGGCGTACTGGAGGGGAATGGCGCCATCCTGCGCGCCCTGCTGGCGCAACGCCTCGACGGCCCGCTGCGCAACCATGCTCTTTCCTGGCTGAATGGCGCCTTCCACCTGGGCTGGCTCGCCGGTCCGCTGCTGTCTGGCCTGAGCGCCGGCTTCAGCATTACGCTTCCCTTCACCATCGCCGCGGGCGGCCTGCTGCTGGGCGCAGTGCTGTCGATGCTGGTCCTCGCGCCCGAACCCGCGCCAGGCAGGAGCGGCAGCTGGTGGTCGCTGGCGCGCGAACGCCACGCCTTCACCCTGCTGCGCCACGGCCCGCTGCAGACCCTGTTCGTGATCCACCTCGCCTATTCCTGCGGCGTCGCCGGCTTCTACGAGTTTTTCCCGCTCTGGCTGGTGGAGGTGGGCGGCTACGACGCGGCCGGCATCGCCTTCGTCAACATGGCGATGTGCGGCGCCATGACCCTGACAGCCCTGATTGCCGGCCGCGCCCACGCCAGCGATGCGCGTTCCCGCGTGAGCGGCCAGGCCGCTGCGGTGGCGCTGGCGATCTTCTGTGTCGGCGTCGGCAACCTCTGGATCGGCATGGCGGCCATCATTTTGTTCGGGATGCCGCACGCCTTCTATAATGCGACGCTGCAGGCCTGGTCCGCCGACCGCTTCTCGCAGCACGGCCAGGGCGCCGTCATGGGGCTGCTGTCGACGACCTTCTGCGTCGCCCACATCGTGATGGCCTTCGGCGGCGGCCTGCTGGCGCTGCTCGACACCCGGCTGGTGCTGATCACGGGCGGCCTGCTGGCCGGATGGGCTGCACTGTCGATGCGGCGCTGGAGCCGCGAGGCCGCGAACACACAACAGGAATTCGCATGAATACGGCTGAACAGACACTACTGCTGCTGAAGACCCGCGGAGCGCAGACCGCGCAGGCGATGGCGGACATCCTGCACCTGACCTCGATGGGGGTGCGCCGCCAGCTGGAAGCGGCCGAGGAAAAGGGATTGGTGACGCACATCGACACGCCCGGCAAGGTGGGACGCCCGGTGCGTCTGTGGCAGCTCACGGAACTGGGGCATGCGCGCTATCCTGACCGCCATGCGGCGCTGACCGTCGACCTGATTGGCCAGGTGCGGGCCCTGTTCGGCGAGTCGGCCATTGACCGGCTGATCGATGCGCGCGAGACGGCAAGCGAGACGGCCTACCGCGCGGCGATCGATCCTGCCGCTTCCCTGCCGCAACGCGCGGCGACCCTGGCGGTGCTGCGCGATGCGGAGGGCTACATGGCCGAGGCGCAGGTCGCAGATGATGGGAGCGTGCTGCTGGTCGAGAACCACTGTCCCATTTGCGCGGCCGCGCGCAGCTGCCAGAATTTCTGCCGCTCGGAGCTGGACGTGTTTCAACGCGTGCTCGGGCCTGACGTGAAGGTCGAGCGGGTCGAGCATCAGTTGGCTGGGGCGCGCCGATGTGCTTATCGGATCGAGCCGATCGCCTAGTCAGTCGAGGATTTCGATGTCCGCTTCGAGCCAGACGGTGGGCTTGGCGTTCAACATCGACACAGGGTTTGGCGTCAAGCTGAACGACATGAACCTCGGCCGGCCACTTGCGCGGATTTCCGCGCTGGAAACGGCAAGGGGTTGTGGCCCGCACAAGTCGGGACAGAGGGGAACTGCGTCGGGCGGAAGCACGCTTACTGATGCCGTTGCGTAAGAGCTGGCTTTTTTCGTGACTGCCTTTGCGCCCGCCACGTGGACTGGCAGTTTCTCCCCTTTCCACAGCATGTTGTAGCCACCAAGCTCGCGAGCGTGTACGCCGGCGGCAAAGCCCTCATCGGCGTAGACGGGGATCTTTCCGCCCACTTTACAAAGCTCGCTTACCTTGAACACCACGCCATTGCGTGCTTCAATCAGCTTGACCACCGCAGTCATGCGGGCTTCGCGAAGCAGGCGAGGTTTTAATGGTGGTGGTGGGATCGCATGCGCGGTAGAACCGGCGAATGCCATCGAAATAAACGCATAAACAACCCAGCGATCCATATTTTCCTAAAGGGTAGGCAAGCGCTTGCGCCCATCGGCATCGAGGTCATACTGAGCTCGTGTCGACTGTCGGGCCCATTACCGATCCGAAGCTTCCTTAAGTCGACGCCTGAGCCGTCGAATCGACAGCCCGACAATAAGCGCCACACAGACCGCTGCCGGTATTCCGACGCCTGGGTCCACCAAGCCCATGCCCACAGCCGCACCACACAGTCCACCCGCCAGCAGTCCTGGTATCAGCAAGCGGAAGAGACTTCGCGTATGCGTCTTCAGCATATTCCTCCCTTATTCGTCGTGCCTGGAAGACCAAGGGGTACGGAGGACTTTATTCGGCCCTCCTCGTATCGGGCTTAATCGCGTCGCTCTTCATGGCGCCACGCGGCCGGCCAGGCCGGCAGCGGGATACGTTCATCGTCACCCGGCACCGGCACGAAGGCATTCGCTTCCCAGTCGCGCGCCGCCTGCTCGATGCGCTCGCGGCTCGACGATACGAAGTTCCAGAAGATGTAGCGGCGTCCGTCCAGTGGCTCGCCGCCGACCAGCACGAAGCGCGCGCCCGCACTGGACGACACCCGCACCGGCATGCCCGGCTCCACCATGGCCATGGTATTGGCGGGAATCGCTTCGCCATCCACTTCGATGGCGCCCATCGGCGCGTACACGGCGCTCTCTTCCGGCAGACCGCCCAGGTCGATCGATGCGCCCGGCGCCAGCTGGACGTCGAGGTAAAGCGTGGTGCTGAAGGTCGGTACCGGCGAGGTTTTCCCGAAGGCGGTGCCGACCAGCACGCGCACGGTCGCGCCTTCGAATTCGACTTCCGGGATGTCCTGCGCCGGGGTGTGCGAGAAGGCGGCCGGCGCTTCCTCGTGCTCGCGGGGCAGCGCTGCCCACAGCTGCAGGCCGTGGGTGCGGCGGGTCTGGTCCAGCAGGTCGTCCGGGGTGCGCTCTGAATGGACGATGCCGCTGCCGGCCGTCATCCAGTTGATCGCACCTGGCTCGATGCGCTGCTCGGTGCCGAGGCTGTCGCGGTGCATGATGGCGCCTTCGAACAGGTAGGTGACTGTGGCCAGGCCGATGTGTGGATGCGGCCGCACGTCGTGGCGCGCGCCAGGCTGGGCTTCCACCGGTCCCATGTGGTCGAAGAACAGGAAGGGCCCGACCGACTGGCGTGCGGCTGCCGGCAGGATGCGCCGCACCGTGAAGCCGCCGCCGAGGTCCTTGTCATGCGATTTGAACAGGTGCGCAATGGCCATGGCGATTCTCCGTGCTTGAGTGGTCTGCTTACTGTACACCATCCGACGTAGCGGGACAGGCATTCGGACCCGGCGTCAGGAAAGCGAGGACCGCGTCGACGATGCGCTGGCGCAGCTCGGGCGGGCCGCCGTCGGCCATGTCGTTGTGGCGCGAGTCGGGCAGCGGCAGGATGCAGGCCTTGAAACGCCGCTGTTCTTCCAGCGTCGGCAGCACACCCGGATCGGCGCCGGTGTCCGCCGCGCGCAGGCTCAGCACGCGGATGTGCTCAGAGCGCGGCAAGGCGGCGCGCCGGTTGTCGAGGGTGATCAGGGCGGCGATGCCGGCCGGGTCGGTACGCGCGAGCCACGCCGAACTGTCGCCGCCCAGCGAATGGCCGACCAATACCGTGCGCCCCCAGTCGTAGCCCGGATAGCGCCGGGCCAGCACCGTGTGCGCGAAGCGGATGTTGGCGGCGCCGCGTGCGGCCATCTCCGCCCGCTGGCGAGGCAGGTCACCGTTCGGATCCATCTTCGCATCCCCCGGCGCTTCGTGGCCGATGCTGGCAACCAGGTAGCCGCGCGCGCTCAAGGCCTCGGCGAGGAAGCCGTACTCGCGGCTTCCCATGCCGTAGCCGTGGCTCAGGAGCGCGACTGGACAAGGCCGTTCAGGGGTGCAGCTGTCCGCCTTGGCGGGAAGGTAGAGATCGATCGGCACCGGCCGTGCGCGCGCGGCATCGACGAGCGCCAGCGTCGTCTGGGCCTGGGCGCCAGTCACCGCCAGCAGGATGGCAGCTGCGAGCAGCGGCCGGTGGAAGACGGTCATGGGGTGAAATACTCCGCGCGCCTCACATCAGCTCGCGCACCACGCGAAAGCCGACGATGTCGTTCGACAGCACACTGGAGAAGCCGTTGCGCAGCGCCGAACGGAGATAGCGCGGATTGTACAGCCAGGAGCCGCCGCGCAGGATGCGGCGGGCCTGGTCGCCGCCGGTCTCCCAGGCGCTGCCGTCCAGCGGCGCGCCTTCGTAGTTCTCGTGGACGACGTCCTGCACCCATTCCCACACGTTCCCGTGCATGTCGTACAGGCCCCACGGGTTGGCCGGGAACATGCCGGCCGGCGTGGTGCCCTGGCGATAAGCGCCGCGCGGGCTGCCGTTATAGGTGAAGGTGCTGTCGTAGTTGGCCTGCTCCGGGCTGATGGTGTCGCCGAAGCTGAAGGCGGTGCGGGTGCCGGCGCGGCAGGCGTATTCCCACTCCGCTTCGCTCGGTAGCCGATAGCGCTTGCCAGTGGCCTTGGTAAGCCACTCGACGTAATGCTGGGCGTCGTGCCAGCTGACGCCCACCACCGGATGTGCATCGGTCTGCGGGAAGCCGGGTTCGAGCCAGTTCACCTCGCCCTGCGGCTCCCAGCCAGTGGCCTGCACGAAGACGCGCCATTCGCCCACGGTGACCGGATAGCGCCCCATCGCAAAGGGGCGTTCGATGCCGACCCAGCGCTGCGGCGTTTCGCGCTCCAGCCACCTCTTTTGCGCGCCGGCCGCCATCGCGATCTTGCGCTCGTGTTCGTGGGAGCCCATCTGGAAGCGGCCGGTCGGAATCAGGACCAGCGTGGGCCCGCTGCCGACCCCGTCGAGGAAAGCATCGACCAGCACGCCGTCGCCGTCCGCGACCGGACTGCCAGGGGTGGGCATCAGCTGCTGCAGCTCGGACGCCGTGCGCGCCGCCTGCAGTTCGCGCGCGCGCTTCTGCTCGGCGAGGTAGGCTGCGGCGGCCTTGGCCTGCGCCGCCTTGCGCTGCGCTTCTTCCTGCGCCAGGCGCGCCTTGGCCACTTCTTCGTCGCGCTTGGCCAGCAACTGCTGACGCAGCGCTTCCTTGCGCGCCGCCCGCGCCTCTTCCTGGGCCGCACGTTCCCGGCGCTGCTGTTCGCGGCGCTGCTGGTCTATCACTGCACGCGCGGCGGCCCTGGCCTGTTCTTCGATATGGCGCTGCGCCGCCAGCTCGCGTTCGCGGCGCTCCTGCTCGGCGCGTGCGGCCGCCTCGCGCGCCGCGATCTCTTCCGGCGAAGGACCGACCGCGTTCTTCAGGTTTTCCAGCAGCGCGCGCACGCTGGCCGGGCGCGCGGCCGGGTCGCGCGCGAAGCCGGCGCGCAGGGCTTCCCACTGATGCGGTTTCAGGCTGCTTGGCGCCACCAACGGTTCCGGCGGCAACGCACCGTCCAGCATCTGGTAGATCATCATCGACACCGCATACACGTCCAGTGCCGGCGCCGGCTGGCCGTTCGGGCTGCCGGCCTCGGGCGCGCGGTAGCCCGCGGTGCCGGAACTGCCCGGCGCGTCGAGCAGCGAACCGGCGCCGCCGCGGGCGCGCGCCGCGATGCCGAAGTCGAGCAGCTTGACTTCGCCGCGCCTGGTGACGAACACGTTGCCGGGCTTGATGTCGCGGTGGACCAGGCCGTGCTTGTCCCAGGCGTAGTCGAGGGCCTCGGCCACCGGGTCGATCAAGGACAGTACGCGTTCGAAGGACAGGCGTCCCTCGCGCGCCAGCAGGCTGTCGAGGTCCTCGCCTTCCAGGCATTCCATGATGATGAAATAGCTGGCGGTGGCCGGATCCTGCGCCCATTCGTAGACGCGCACGATGTTCTCGTGGGCCAGGCGGCGCGCGCGTGTGGCTTCCTGGATCAGGAGCTTGGACTGCAGCGCGGACTGCGTGAGCTGCGGCGGCAGGATCTTCAGGGCCACTTGCGCGCTGTGGCCCAGCTCCGCATGGGTGGCGAGGTCGGTTGCCTGCCACACCTGGCCCATGCCGCCGTGCGCGATCAGGCGCTCGAGCCGGTAGCGCCGGTTCTGCGGGCCGACTTCCTGGCCCACCATCAGGCCGATCTCGGTGCCGGGGCGCGCGCGCGGCGCGGGCGCTTCCTCTTCTTCGCTGCCGGCCCCCGCGTGTGCGGGAACGTATGCGGCATCGAGGATCGCATTCTTGCGCAGGTCGAACTCGGTCCGGCTCAGCAAGCCGTCCTCGTGCAGCGCACGCAATTCGCGAATCTTGTCGATGGCAGTCTGCATTGCTTCGCTTATTTGTCCTTCAGGGCGCGCGCCTGGGTTGCCAGCAAGTCGACCTGGTGACGACGATCGCGGTCCACCTCGACCTCGCGGCGCGCCTGTTCCTCGCGCACCAGCTGCAGCGCTTCCTGGGTCGTCAGCTTGCCCGCGCCCGCCAGGCCGGCCAAAGCAGCCAGCTGGTCGGCATCCATGCCCGCATGCACGCGCGTTTTCATGTAGTCAGTAAGCAGCGCCGCGTTCGGCGCCGCCGCTAGGGCCAGCTTGGCGGTATCGTCCATCGCCGCAAAGGCTTCCAGCCGGCGCAATTCCAGCGCATGACGGCGCTCTTCGCCATCGAGCTGGACGTCCTGCATCGCGCGCGCCTGGCGCGCATCGAGTTCGATGGTGCGCTGCAGCTTGTCCTGCTGGGCGGCCGTGCGAGTGGACTCGATGCGCTGGCGCGCCTGCTCGTCTTCCCATTCCTGCAGGCGTTCGGCTTCGCGCCGGCGCGCGGCGTTCGCCAGCACCAGGCCTTGGCGTCGCGCGACGTGTTCTTCCTCGTCGATCTCGCGGGCGCGGCGCGCCGCATCCTCTTCGCTGGCGCGCAGGTGCGCGAGCTCGGCGCGCTGGCGGTCTGCGTCCTCGATCAGCGCCGCCTGTTCGATCTTGTAGCGGATCTGCTGCTGCAGCAGCTGCTGCGAAAAGCGCTGGCGCGCGATCACCTGGCTCTGGCGCGCATCCTGCTGCGCCACTTCGAGTTCGCTGCGCATGCGCAGCTGGGCCAGCGCGCGCAGGTGCTTCCATTCCAGGGCTTCATCAAGGCGCCGCGCGCCCTTCTTGGCCAGCTCGTGTTCGAGTTCGGCCAGCACGTCGCCGGCGCCGCGCTCCAGTGCCTGCTTGCGCGACTGGGCGTCGAGGATACGGGCGTACAGTTCGATCTGGCGCGCACGCACGGCGTGGGCACGGTCGGCGCCCTTGAGCGACGTCTCGGCGCGGGCGATGGCGTCGTCCTGGCGCAGTTCGGCCTCGCGCTGGCGCACGCGCGCCTGCTGCTCGGCGCGGCGTAGGCGTTGCCATTCCTCGGCGTCATACAGATCGTCCAGGTGCTTGGCGTGTTCGATCTGAACGTGCCGCTCGTCCGCCGCGAGCCACAGGCTGCCGACCCTGGCGCGGTTCGCGTCGTACTTGTCGTGGCGCAGTTCGACGGTATCGACCTTGACCACCGCCAGCCCGTATTCGGCCAGCAGCAGCTTGAGGCCGCCCTGCAGGCGCTGGTCCAGCTGCTCGCGCAAGTCGCGGTTGCCGGCCATCTCGCGGATCGAGCGGGCGCCGACGAATTCCTCGGCCAGCTGGCGCAGCGGCGCCGCCAGCAGCTCGCGCAGTTCCCCTACGCCGATGGTGCCCGGCGTGGTCATGAAGTGGCGCGCAAAGGCCGGCACGTTCTCGATGCGCAGGCTGACCGTCAGGCGCGCGCTCACCGCCAGCTGTTCGGACGTGAGCACCTCGTCGAAACGAAAGTCCACGGGCAGCGCGCCGGTGCGGGTGACGAGGATCTCGGCGTGCTGGTCGCGCAGCAGGTGATTCAGGCGCGTGAAGAAGCCCTCGATCTCGTACTCGCCCTGCGGTACCTCGGTGGCCTTGTCGCCCTGCAGGATGTAGGCGCGCGCGGTGGCCGGCACGCGCAGTGTCTTGACGAACACCCCGGACAGTTCGCGCACGCCGAAGAACACGGCCAGTTCGTCGGGACCCGCGACCCAGCGGTTCTCGCGCAGCACGGGCACATTGCGCGGGGCGCCCAGGATCAGGCCGCAGCCGGCGCAATAGCGCGCGTCGCCGCCATTCTTGCGCTCACAGCGCGGGCAGCTGGCGCCTTTCACTCCGAACATCTGGAACATATCCGACTCCTTCAATATACCGATTCTAGCCCAGCCGGGCGCGATTCAAATGATCCCGATCCTGTCCACGCACGCTAGCGTAGCGCCACGTAAGCGGATCTGTTCGCGCCAGCCCGCCGGCAACTGCGCTTCCCAGGCGCGCGGCACCAGGATCCGATCGCCCGGCGCGGCTTCGCGCTCCATCAGGGCGCACTTGGGCTCCACGCCCTCGACCGTCTCGACCCGTCCGGCATGCCAGCTCGATGACTGCCCGGTCGCCAGCACCCGCCCGCGCGCCAGGAATTCACGTCCGCGCGCCATACGGTCCGCCATGACCAGGGCCAGTTCGAAGGAGCCGCCCTGGAAGCGCTCCTCGCCGAAACGCACCGTGGTGCGCCACTGTCCGAGCCCGCGGCCGTCGAAGTGGCGCGCACCTGTCAACACCGCGCGCACCCGAGCCTGCAGGCCGGCGTCGACGCCGGGCGCCGCGATGCTCGCCTCTTCTTCACCCTCGAGCGCTGCGGGACGCACGCTCACTTCCACCCAGCACAGGCTGTCGCCCGCGCCGCCGCTGTACAGCGGGAACCAGGCCCGCGCCGCCGACACGGCTGCCGCCGGATCGGGATGCCCGGTCAAGGCGCCCAAATGCGGCAAGCCATCCTCGCCGCCCGCCAGCACGCCCACCGGCACCTGTCGCAGGCCGTGGCCGTCGATGCGGCCCCGTTCCCACCCGTCGGACCAGCCGTTCGCAACCACCGGTGCGCTCGGCTGCCACAGTCCCCGCACCATGCGGTCGGCCAGTACGCAGGCCAGCTCCCAGTCGCGGCTGCCCTGCATGGGTGCGCGGTCCAGGCTCAAGACCACCTGTTCGCGGGTATCGACGCGGGCCTCGGTGTGGCGCGCCAGGCGCACCACTTCCTGCATGCGCGCCGCCAGTTCCGGGGCGTCCGGCACGCTGCACTTGACGTCGGCGCGGCCGGCGCGCGGGCGCACGGTGGCGGTGACGGTCAGGAGCGAGCCGTCCGGCGCGATGCTGCGCACGTTCACGGCGGGCGCGTTCATGCCCTCACCTCGCGCCGCGCCGCGCAGTCGCATTCGAGGTTGGCGACGATGCGGTCGGCTTCGTCGAGCAGCAGCGGCACCATGGCCGCATCGCTCAGCTTCATGCGCGCCAGCAGGGCCCAGGCCTCGTCCACCGCGGCTGCTGCGCGCCGGCTGTGGCGGGCGCGCCGTAGCTGTTCGCTTCCCGCCAAGGGCTGGCCGGGCGCGGACAGCGCCAAGGCCGGCATCGTGCCCACCGCCAGGCTGACCAGGTCGAGGCGGCGCAGCAGTTCCTGGTGGCGGCGGAAGTCGGCGCATTCCGCCGGCAGGATCGCCAGGCGCCAGCCGCACATCAGGCCCGGCAGCTCCAGGAACAGGCGGCGCAGGGCCATTGCATCCTCCGGGGCCGGGTCGAATGCCTCCTGCTGCGACGTCGCCGGGGTCTGCGGCGCCGGCTGCAGCGCCAGCCTGGCCATCAGTAAAGCCGCCAGGTCGCGGGCGGCGCCCAGGTCGACCGGCACGCAGTCATCCACCATCACGCCGAAGCGCGTGTACAGCAGCTGGTTGAAGCCGGTGCGGAAGGCATTCCACTCTTCGAAGCTGGTGCAGGGCGGCAGCTCCAGGTTGCCCTGGGCCAGTTCACGCTGCAGGGCGGCCTGCAGCGCCGCCACGAAACCCTCCAGCGCGACCTGCTCGCCGCCTTCGCTTGCCAGGAACAGGTCGAAGCGCTGATGGGTTTCGCGCGGATCGGGGGTGTCGATGGCAAAGGCGACGCGCAGGCCGATCTCCGGCGCCGCAGCAAAGGGCTGCAGCTCGCACTGGTAGGGACCGGGGTGCACGCACCAGGCGCTCTCCCCCTCGATCGGGGCCAGACGCGCCCCTTCTCTCAGGCGCCGGGTATGGCCGTCCTTGGTGGCCAGCACGGCAAAACAGCCGGCCGGCACCGTGCAGCCCTTTGCCAGCGGCAGCGCGATGAAGCCCGCGCCCAGGCCGGACAAGTCGGGCGGCGGCTGGCGGAACGGCCGGATGAACAGATTCAGCATGCTGGCTACCTGGTGGGCTCCACGGTGAAACGGGCGCCGTGACGCTGGAAGTGCGCGGCCGGCGCTTCAGTGAAAGGCCATGCCGCCTCGCATTCGCCGTCGCTGTCGAGCGTCCCTGCGAGCACGGTGTTGCCGGCGCCATCCAGCACCCGTAGCGCCTGCGTCCCGCGCAGCAGGGTGGCGGCCAGCGGCGATTGCGGGTCGAGCTGCAGGATCACCCGGTCCGCGACGAAATGCAGGCGCCAGGCGCCGTCGTCGGTGACCAGGGTGTCGAGCGCCATGCCGCTGTCGGCCGCGCGCAGCATGCCGGCGCTGCCGCGCCAGGCGCGCGGCGCGGATTGGGCGCGGCGCGCATCGGCGAGCGTGCGCAGGCGGCGCGCGGTCAGCGGCGAGGCCCGCAGCGCGGCGCGTTCGCCGGCGCTCAAGGGGCGGCTGCCGTCGAGCGCCGCCAGCAGCACGGCGTCGTCCAGCATCAGGCGGTCGCCTTCAACCCGGCGTCCTGCCAGCAGCTGCGACTGCAGCCTGCGATCGAGTATCGTCATCCCCATCCTCATTCCTCCTTCTGGCCGGCCGCCGCGCCCAGGCGGGCAATGGCGGCGTCGCGCCGTTTACGCAAGGTCGGCAGCGAGACCGCATCCAGCAGCGCGAGCTGCTGCATGGTCGGCAGTTCGCCGGTGGCCGCATCCAGCCATTCGCACGGATAGCTGTCATCGAATGGCCCGAGTAGCTTCAGGTAGACCGCCAGCCGCACCGGCAGCGAATCGTTCTCCATCATCCGCAGCGCCCAGCTGCCGCGCTCCTGCGCCGCCGCTGCCATTTGAAGGTAGCTGGGGGACAGTGAAACCTGCTCCACCACTAGTGGGTCGAGCAGGGGAAGCGCTTCGGCCGGCTCTTCGATCGGCTCGCCCTCGGCCAGGTCCAGGGCATCCTGCTGCGCCTCGAGGATACGGTCCGGCCCTGGCGTACTGGCCTGCTCCGATTCACCCAGCACGCGCCAGTAGTCATCCAACCAGGCGCCGGCATCAACGGCGTCCTGCAGCCAGTCGCGGTCGGCGTTCGCGGACAAGGCCTCGTATTCGCCGATCTCGCGCAGCATGGCGCCGATCTTCTCCGGGCTGTCCTTCAGGCTGGCGAAGCGCTTGGAGCGGGTATGGAGCGGACCGGGTGCGCTGCCGAATCGCTCCAGCGTCTCGCTCCAGCGCAGGATCCATTCGGGACGGCAGTCGGCCACGCTGCCCAGCTGGCGCGTTTCGATCGGTTCCGCCGCCAGCTCGCGTCCGAGGATCGCGCCCACCTGCTCGCGGTGCTCGCGCCAGCCGGCAAACAGGCGCGCCACTTCGCCATAGGCAGTATCCAGCATCCGGTAAGCGTACATGCGGTTCGGGCTGCAGGGACGGCCGCAGGCGACCTGATAGTTGTCGCTGTCCACCTTGTCGCGCAGGACGGCGTACAGGTCATTGAATTTCTTGCGCAGCAGCGCGTCGCCGCCGGGGGCGCGCCAGAACGCGCCCATGCGCGCCTGTTCGCCGCCGACCGCCGCGCACAGCGCCGCCCAGTCGGCCGGGCGCGCCTGCAGTTCGTAGACCAGGCTCAGGGCCAGTTCGCGCACCGTGTCGCCATAACTGTTGCCGGGCGCGTCGCCGCGGCCGCCATCCATGCGCAGCAGCCGGGCCACGGTGTCGACGTATTCCGGCAGCAGCGCGTCGTCGACGGATGCGGGATCGATGCGCGCAAACGCCTGCAGCGAGCATTGCCCCAGCAACTTGCGGACCTGCTCCCAACCGTGTTCCTGGTACCGGGTTCCCGGCAAACGCATACCTTCCTCATCCTCGATGGCCATCCGCACGAGGGCGGATTGTCAACAGATGATGCCATACAAACACAAAATCGAGGCGCGCAGATGAGGCTCATTCCCCCTTCTGTTCGGGAGACTGGTCTTGCATGGATTTCAACAGGGCGGCGACCACGGGCGCGGCATGGGTGCCGCCGGTCAGGCTCGACTGGCTGACAAATGCGGCAAACGCCAGGCGGCGGGTCTGGCCCGGCAGGCTGCCCGGCTCCAGCCAGCCCATGAACCAGACCGTCGCCATCCCGTCCTCGCCCGTCGGTGCGGTGCCGGTCTTGCCGAACAGGCCGTGGCGCAAGCGGTCGAATTCCTTGCCGCGGAAGGCCGAGGCCGCGGTGCCGCGATCGACCACGCCCTTCATGCCGGCGCGGATGCGGTCGAGGCGCACGCCCAGCTCCGCCCCCGGCTGCACCTTGGCCTCGCGCCCGTCGAGCTCCAGCAGCAGGCGCGGCATCACCAATCCGCCCTGCCCGACCGCGGCCGCGACCAGGGCCATCTGCAGCGGCGTCGCCTGCATGCGCAGTCCGATCGCCATCTGGCGCACTTCGTGGCGGGTCTGGATCGGGTCCAGCATGGAGGCGCTGGCCTGCAGCGCGTCCCAGGCGGACCAGCGGAAGTCCTCCGGCAGCAGGCCGCCGTCCAGGCGCAGCGGCGCGCCAAAGCCCAGCCGGCGCGCCATGCCGGCGACGGGACGCAGCGCATCGATGGCGCCCGGTTCGATCTCGCGCACGCCCGGCACCCCGCCCTGCGCCTGGCCGCCCAGGCTGCGGTCGCCCAGTTCGGCGCTCCAGGCGAACCAGGTGTTGACACTGTGCGTCATCGCCTGCGCCAGGCCGAAGCGTCCCTCGACGGCGCGGGCGCCGGCCAGCTGTTCGCGGAAGTTGGTGACGCGGGCCTTGCCGTCGACCGGATAGCTCGGCGCCCCGATGCGGAAGCCGTAGCCGCTTTCCCTCGCCATGGCGTCGATCTCGGCCAGCGGCTGGCCCTGCAGCAGGCGCTCGAGGCGGGCGTCATGGCGCGCCGCCGTTTCCAGGCCGAGCGCCGTCACCACCTTGAAGGTCGAGCCGGGCGCGCGCTCGGCGCCGCCGTCGTGTTGGAAGGCCGGCAGGCGCAAGGGGCTGCGCGCCGGGTCGGCGCGATCGAAATCGCGCACTTCCTGCCAGCGGTTCGGGTCCAGCTTGCCGACGCCGCCGCCGGCCGCGGCCAGCACGTCGCCGTTGCCGGCATCCAGCAGCACCAAACCGGCCTGGCGGCCCTGCGCTACCGGACGGGCGCCGACGCAGGCCTTGCCGTCCCATTTGCCTTCGCCCAGGGCAATGCAGTCGAGCGCCGCCTGCGCGGCTGCCTGCAGGCGCAGGTCCAGGCTCAGACGCGCCGTATGGCTGGCTCCCGGCACACGGGCCAGCATGCCGGCCACGCTCGACGCATGTTCACGGTGTACGCCCAGCAGCGGACCGAGTCCGGCCGCCTGCGCCGCCGCACTGGCCTTGCCGTCCGCCCACAGGGCTTCGCCTTTGCTGCCGCTGAGCTGCACCTCGGCCAGCGCGGGGCGCAGCGACGATTCGGTCGCCGGCAATGCATGCCAGACCAGCCGTCCCTGCTCCACCCGCACATGGCGATAGGCTGCGTCCGAGCTGCCGACTAGCTGCGCCAGGTCGAGCGGCTCGACTTCGAGCAGGATGCGCTGTGCACCCGGCAGCGGCGTCAACCGCACGCGCTGGACGGCATCAGGTTCCCGACAGGCGCGTCCGTCACAGGCGCTGCTCGTCAACGCGCTCGCACCTTCGATGCGGCGCACGCGGCCAGCCAGCAACAGCTCGGCCGGCGCAGACGCGTCCAGGGCCAGCAGCGCGCTGGGTGCATGCCCGCCGCTGTCCCAGGCGCCGACCCGGCGCCATGGCGCCCAGCCTTCCGGCAGACGGGCGAACAGGCGCATGGCCGCCACCGGCAAGCCTTCGTCCTGCGCCACCGGCACGCCACCGACGCTGGCCTGCCACTGGCGCTGGCTGCCCGGCCGCACGCGCCAGGCCAGCAGCCGCCGTTCGCTATTGAAGACGCGCAGCTGTTCGCGCACGAAGGCGCCGTCGGCGCGGTAATACAGACGGTCGAGCAGCCGGCGGCCCTCCTCGTCCAGGGGCAGCTTGTCCCAGCCCGGCAGCGGCGCGCGGCCGTCGGGCGCCGCGGCGTGCCAGCCGGCGAGGTCGCGCGGCGCCAGCTCGGCCAGGCCGTTGCCGCCCAGGTGAACCAGCCCATGCGCCTGCAGTTGTTCGAATAACAAGGCGTCTTCGAGCCCGCGGGGACGGGCTGCCGGCACCTGGTATTCCCCTGCCGCCAGCTGCAGCGGCGCCGGCGCCAGGCCGTGGCCGAAGGCCTGGACCAGTCCGATGCCGGCCGTACCCGGCACCGCGCGCTGCAGCAAGAGCTCCCCGGCCTGCGGGCAGGCATTGCTGGCGCGGCGCGTGAAGCGCAGCGCGCCATCCTTCCACACCAGCCAGCCCTGTTTGCCGAGCATGCCCTCGCCGCGGCTGCCGCGCTGGGCCACGCCAGTGCCGGCGTCACCGATCCAGGCAGCCCGGCCGTTCGCGGCGTTCCAGCCCAGGCGCAGCGGCTGGCGCGCATCGCCGCGCAGTTCGACGCGCGGCATAGCGGAACCCGGCATCCCCAGGAGCACGTTACGTGGCGGTGTACCGGCCGCGCTGGCCAAGGCCGCCGCTTCGGCGAAGGGGTAGCCGATCCGCAGCGGCAGGACTAGCGGGCGCTGCGGATCGAGCAGCTGGGTGCACAGGTCGATCCGCACGGGGGCGTCCAGGCGCATGCCGGAGGCCACCACCAGCGCGGCGCCGCCGTGCTGGACGATGTCGATGCCCGGCTCGCGCGGGACGCGCAGTGTGACGCCGCCCAGCAGCGGTTGCAGGCTTGCCAGCGCTGCGCTACCGCTTGAAGCGGCATGCCCACCCGCCGGCAGCGAGCGCGCCGCGAGCGCCAGCACCACGGCGCCAACTAGCGCCGCGCCGAACGCCAGCAGCGCCCACAGGTTCACCGACACGCCGCGCGATACCGCCGGCTGTGCGCCGAGCCGCAGGTTGCGGGCGCGCCGGCGCGCAGTGCGGCTGGCGGCAAAGCTGCCCATGAGTGAGGCGAGTGTGGCTGTCATCGTGGTCCGCTGGTTGGCGCGGCAGGGTGCGCCGCTCGCAAGACCCTAGCGGAGGGCCGGTGAAACCCATCAGTGCGCATCCGGTGCGGGCACATTCACGCGCGATTTTTGCAGGTCATCCCGCGTTTTCCGCGTCTCGTCGCAATCGCCTCGCGGCCAGGGAAGCCTTGGCCTACAGTGCACACATCGACAACCCACCCGCAAGGAGAAATACCATGAACGTCATGAAGCATATGGAAGCCGTGTTCGTCGTCGCGATGAGCCTCGCCGTCTCGGGCAGCTACCTGCTGGATGCCATCCCCGAAGCCCAGGCCCGCAACTACAGCGCCGACCCCGCGATGGTCGGCAGCGGCGACAAGATCGCGGTCGTGAAGGTCACCGCCAAGCGCCTGAGCGCCGAAGAAAAGCTGGCCGACGGAGCGCGTGGATGAGTGCCGCAGGCCGGTCCGTTGTCGCAACCCGGCGACAGCGGGCGGCTGGTGGCGGCATGAATTGTTTCGGCCTACTGCAGGGTTTGCCACCCCATCTGTTTCAGATGTAAGTATCTGCTTCAACGCTCCCTTCCGCCGACCTCCGGCGATATAGTGGGTCATCCGCTTCTGGATTTGGAGACCCGACATGAAACCTACCTTTACCCTTGCTGCCCTGATCGCCATTGGCGCTGCCTTCTCGCCGCTGACCGCGATGGCGCAGACCGACTTCCAAGTCTATATCGGCTCGGCCCCGCCGGCGCCCATCTATGAACGCATGCCTGGCCCGCGCCACGGCTACGTCTGGGCCCCTGGCTACTGGGAATGGCGTGGCCACCGCCACGCCTGGGTGCCGGGCCACTACGTCGCGGCGCGCCCCGGCTATGTGTACGCCCCGCCGCGCTGGTCGCAGCGCCAGGGCGGCTGGTACATGGAACCGGCGCGCTGGGACCGTGACCGCGACGGCATCCCCGACCGCTATGAGCGCCGCGGCTACGCCCAGGTGTACGGTGGCGGCTACCGCGACGGTTACCGTGGCGACGGACGCGACTACTACCGCGACGGCCGCCGCTACGACCACGATCGCCGCGGCTACCGCGACACCGACCGTGACGGCGTCCCGAACCGCTACGACCGCGACCTCGACAACGACGGCGTCCGCAATTCGCGGGACCGTGACCGCGATGGCGACGGCGTACCGAACCGCTACGACAACCGTCCGGAAAATCCGTACCGCCGCTGATACCGGCATCCCGAAAACGGACAAAGAGGCAGCTTCGGCTGCCTTTTTGCTATCCTTGCACCATGTCTCAGTCGCCTGACCACGCCGCCCTGCTCGCCGCCGCCTTCAAGGGAGAAATCGCCACCAGCCGCCAGCTCGCCGCCCGCACCGGCATGCCGGAAGCGGACGCGCTACGCGCCACGCTTATCCTGCGCGCCGGCGTCGCCGGACTCGACCATCTGCTGGCAGCACGCGCGGCCGCGCGCCTGCGCAGCGAACACGGGGCCCTGGCCCGCCGCGCGCACGTCGACGCGGCGCAGGCCAGGCGCGACCGCATCCCGTCCGCCGCCCCGGCCTGGCGCGCCTGGTTCGACGGCTCGGCACGGCCCAATCCGGGCCGCTGCGGCATCGGCGCCGTGCTCGAAGGCCCGGACGGCCTGCGCGTCGAACTGTCGCGCGCCGCCGGCTACGGCAACAGCAGCGAAGCGGAATACCGCGCCCTGATCGCCGTGCTCGAAGCCGCCGCCGAACACGGCGCCGACACGCTTGCCGTCTACGGCGACAGCCAGGTCGTGATCGACGACGTCAACGCGCCCGACAGTGCCAGCGCCCCGGCGCTGCGCGCCTACCGCGCCGAGGCGCGTGCCCTGCTCGCGCGCCTGCCCGGGGCCACCTTGCGCTGGATCCCGCGCCACAAGAATCCCGATGCCGACGCGCTGTCGCAGCGCGCCGTGCCGCCCACAGTTTCCGAAGAATTGCATGAACGACCCAAAGAACCCACCGAACCTTGATCTCGCCACCTGGCGTCCGCGCCTGGCCGCCATGGCGGCGGGCAGCAGCGGCGGAGACGGCGCCCACGACAGCGCCCACCTCGAACGCGTGTGGCGCAATTCCCAGGCGCTCCTGGTGCAGCACCCGGAAGCGGACGCGCTGGTGGTGATGGCGGCGTGCTATCTGCACGACCTGGTCAACCTGCCGAAGAACGATCCCGAACGAGATCAGGCCTCGCGCCGATCGGCGCAGCTGGCGCGCCACCAGCTGGCCTGGATGAACTTCCCGCCGGAGAAGCTCGACGCCGTGGCGCACGCCATCGAAGCCCACAGCTTTTCGGCCAATATCCCGGCCGAGTCGCTGGAAGCGAAGATCGTGCAGGATGCCGACCGGCTCGACGGCCTCGGCGCTGTCGGCCTGGCGCGCATGTTCTACATTGCAGGCCGGATGGGGAGCGGCCTGGCGCATCCGGACGATCCGCTCGGCGCCCACCGCATTTTTGATGACCGCAGCTATGCGCTCGACCACATCATGGTCAAGCTGGCCAAGCTGCCCGGCATGATGCAAACGGCCGGCGGACGCACGCTGGCCGAGGAACGGCTGGCGCGGCTGCTGGCCTTCCGCGAGGAGTTTGCCGCCGAGAGCGGTGTGCAGGACGGTGTCTGAACCGGCTTTCCTGATGTTAAGATAACTGCCTGTCACCCGTCCGAGGCATCCATGAGCAGCTCGACCGCGCCGCAGTCCACCACCGCGAAACCCGATTCCGGCAAGCTGAATTTCATCCTGATCTGCATCTTCATCGACATGCTCGGCATCGGCCTGATCGTCCCGGTGCTGCCGCTGCTGGTCGGGCAATTCGTCGCCGGCCGCGACGAGCAGGCGCTCTGGTACGGCGTGCTGGGCTCGACCTTCGGCGTGCTGCAATTCCTGTTCATGCCTGCGCTGGGAGCGCTCAGCGACCGCGTCGGGCGCCGCCCTGTGCTGCTGTATTCGATGGCCGGCATGGCCCTCAACTTCCTGGTGACGGCCTGGGCGCCGACCCTGTTCTGGCTGTTCATGGGCCGCGTCATCGGCGGCATGTCCTCGGCCAGCATGTCGGTGGCCGCGGCCTACGCTTCGGACATCTCGACCAGGGAAAACCGCGCGAAAAGCTTCGGCAAGATCGGCGCCGCCTTCGGCCTGGGCTTCATCTGCGGCCCCGTGCTCGGCGGCCTGCTGGGCAACAACAATCTGCACCTGCCCTTTTACGTGGCGGCCGCGCTGGGCGCCGCCAACCTTGTCTACGGTTACTTCATGGTGCCGGAATCGCTGGCGCCGGGCCAGCGCCCGCCCTTCTCCTGGGCGCGCCTGAATCCCCTGGCCGCCCTGCTGCGCCTGGTCAAGCGCAAGGACATCCGCGGCCTGATCATCGTCATCAGCCTGGTCACCTTCAGCCAGATGATGCTGCAGTCGACCTGGGTCCTGTACACCACCTTCCGCTTCGACTGGACCCCGCGCGACAACGGCATCGCCATGTTCTGCGTCGGACTGGTCTCCGCCGTGGTGCAGGCTGGCCTGCTCGCGGTGCTGATCCGGCGCTTCGGCGAAGTGCGCCTGTCACTGCTGGGGATCAGCTCGGGCGCGTTCACCTTCCTGGGCTATGGCCTGGCCACCCAAGGCTGGATGATGTATGCCCTGATCCTCTGCAACGTGCTGTCCTTTGCCGCCGGTCCAGCGCTGCAGGCGATCGTCTCGAAGACGACGCCCTCCAACCAGCAGGGTGAACTCATGGGCTCCCTGCAGTCGATCAGCAGCTTGGGCGTGATCGTCACACCGCTCATCGGCACCGCGATCCTGGCCAAGGTCAGCCACCTGCCGGCGGGTGACTGGCGCCTGGGCAGCCATTTCCTGCTGTGCGCCGCGATGCAGGCGCTGGCGGTGCTGGTGGCCTGGCATTACTTCCGCACCCACCACGTGCACGACAGCCACGGCGAGAGTCACAGCGCGAACGCCTGATGCCGGGGCTGGTCCTCGCCGCGGTGCTGTGCGCGGCCCTGCTGCACGCCGCCTGGAACGCCGCCATCAAAGCCGAGCCGGACAAGCTGCGCGCGGCCAGTGCAGTCACGCTCGGCGCCGCCCTGGTTGGCGCCATCAGCCTTTTGTTCCTGCGCGCGCCACTGCCGGCCAGCTGGCCTTTCATCGCCGGCTCGGCCGCGCTGCACCTGGTCTACTACCGGCTGCTGGCCGCCACTTACCGCGACGCCGACTTCAGCCACGCCTATCCCCTGATGCGCGGCGCGGCGCCGGTGCTGGTGGCGCTCGCCAACAGCGGCAGCGAAGCCCTGCATTCCGCGCAGGCGCTGGCGATCGCCCTCGTGTTCGCGGGCGGCGCCGTGGTCTGTGTCGGCGGCGGGCTGCACTCATCGCGCCGAACGCTGGGCCTGGCGCTCGTGACCGCGCTGGTGGTGGCCGCCTGCACGCTGGTGGACGGGCTCGGCGTACGCCGCTCGGGCGCGCCGGCCGCCTACACCGCCTGGCTGTTCCTGCTTACCGGGTTCGGTGTGACCTTGACCGGCCCGCGCCGGCTGCGCGGCGAACTGGGCGCCTACCTGGCAGCCCGGCCGCTGCTCGTGCTGGGCGGCGGCATTGCCACCGGCGGCTCCTACGGCATCGCGCTGTGGGCGATGACGCTGGCGCCGATCGCGGTGGTGGCGGCGCTGCGCGAGACCTCGATCGTGTTCGCGGCGGCCATTGCCGCCTGGGTGCTGCGCGAACGGGTCGGGCCCGCGCGCATCGCCGGCGCCGTGCTGATCGCAGGCGGCGCGGCGGTGTTGCGGCTGGCCTGAAGCCTTAGAACTTCATTTCCAGCGTGGTGCGCAGCTTGACGCCGCTCGGGTAGTTCCAGCTGCGCTTTTCCAGGCCGGTCACCGGATCGAAGTAGCTCGGTTCGAAGGAATCGGCTTCGGCCAACAGGTTGGATAGCGCGACGCGCAGCCGGGTCTTGGGGGTGAAGCTCCACACTGCATAGGTGTCCAGGTCGGTCCGGGCGACACGGTAGAAGCCGCGGTTGACATCGACCTGGATGTAACCGCCGCGCCGGTGCGCCACGCTGGCGCCCAGCGCCAGCTTGCCGGACTTGTAGTCGGCTCCGAGGTTGGCCGTCAGCGGCGTCTGCTGCTCCATGCGGTTGTGCGGACCCGGTACCGATTCGACCTGCGACCAGTTGCGGCTCACGCTGGCGCGCAGGTCGATGGCCGGGGCATCGGCAAACAGCGCCTTGAGCGGGAACTTGGTCTCGATCTCGAGGCTGCGCATCACGGCGCGGTCGTCGTTCACCGGCGTGAAGATCCAGCGCCGGCCATCGAAAAAGATATGGTTGCTGATGTAGTCGTCGATCCGCCGCAGCGCACCGCTGACGGACAGCATCGCCCCTTCGGCCCAGTAATGCTCCCAGGCGGCGTCGATGCCCCATGCCAGTTCCGGCTTGAGGTCCGGGTTGCCGCGGAAATCCGCTTCGGTCGCGCTGTTGTTTTCCCATTCCGAGCGCAGCGGCACGATGCTCCCCAGGTCGGGCGCCTTGTAGGTCCGGCTCACGGCGAAGCGCAATTGGTCGCCCTGCTTGTCGTCCTTGGTCGGGAATTTGTACAGGGTCTGCAGCACCGGGCTGAGAACGCTGGAGCGCACCCGCGTCGGCTCGACCGCGTTGCCCCTCACCTGCGTGCGCACGCCTTCCCAGCGGGCGCCGAAGTAGACCGACCATTGCGTGTCGATCGTCCATTCATCCTGCGCGTAGAGCGCGGCGCGGCCGACCCGCGCGCGCACGTCCTCGTCGAGCCGCATCCCGGCCGGGAACACACGCACGCGGTCGCGCTCGACGCGGATTTCCGAGTTGGCGTTGACGCGCAAGTCCCAGCCCATGGCCAGTACGTGGCCGCCGTCCAGCGTACGGGTCGCCTTGCCTGTCGAGTTGAGGCCCCTGGCGTGGTTATCGGACAGGGTGCTGCCGTCGGTCTCCGGCAAGCCGGTCGCGTCCAGGCCCCGCCGGCGCAAGAAGCGTTTGTTCGAGGACCACTCGGCGCCGAGCTTGGCCTCGAGCTTCAGCCCCGACTCCGTGCTGCGGCTCCAGCTCAGGTCGGACTTGAGCATGCGGTCGTCGAATTCGCCGAAGGTCTGCAGGTCTGGCGTGCGCGGCGGCAGGCCAATGGTGGTCGTGACTATCGGGTGGGCGCCGTTGCGGAAGCTGGAACTGTTGAACATCGTCTCCCAGGCGAGGGTGTCGCCGTTGTCGAGGGTCCAGTTCAGGCGCGGGCTCAGATTCAGGCGGTTCATGTGCCCCTTCTCCGGCGCATGGGTCGTGCGCGCCATGTCGACCACGCCGTCAGGCCGGATATTTTGCTCGGAACCACCCCACTCCCGGTCCAGGCTGTCGTGGTTGCCGCTGGCCGAGAACGACCACGAGGATTTGTCGCCGCGGTCGGCCAGCTGGGTGCTGAAGGTCGGACCACGGAAGTCCTCGGACAGCAGGTAGCCCAGCTTGGCCTCGCGTTCGCGCTTGTTCGCCTTCTTGCGCAGCACGATGTTGATGGTGCCGGCCACCGACTCGGCCGAAAATTCCGCGGTGGCGACGCGCAGCACTTCGATGCGCTCGATCATGTCGGGCGACAGGGTGTCGAGGGCGAAGCCGGCGGGCGTGCGTTCGCCGTTCACCAGGATCTGGGTGTAGCCGCCGCCCAGTCCGCGCATCCTGACCTGGGTGCTGCGTCCCGACCCGGTGGTCACCGTCACGCCCGGGATGCGCTTGAGGACGTCGGCGACGTTGCTGTCGCCGTAGCGGACCAGCTCTTCACGGTTGACGACGATACGGGCGGCAGTGTCGTCGCGGCGCGCGTCATAGCTCGCGCCCTTTACTTCGACCTGCGCAATGGCGCCGTCGGTAGCGGTCTGCTGGGCCGATGCCTGGGCGCAGATGCCGGCGACGAGGACTACAAGATAGCGGGGGCGCAGCAAGGTCATGCTCCAGTCTCCAGAAATAGTTGTTCAATTTGTGTGAAGAACTATATTCCAGTTAATGGCAGAATGTAACCGCCGCACGGTACATTTTATTGCTATCACATAGCAATTTTGAATTCCATGCAAAAGAAAAGCCCGGCACATGGCCGGGCTCGACGTTGGAGAACGCGTTTCTTTAGAACTTCAACTCGTAGGTGGCGCGGTAGCGCACGCCCTGCGGGAACACCATGCTGCGGGTCTGCGAGCCGATGCGCGCATCCTCGTAGGTGCTTTCGTTGACGAAGTCCTGGTGGAAGATGTTGCTGATTGCGAAACGCAACTGGCGCTTGGCGTCGAACTTCCACAGTGCGTACCAGTCCAGTTCCCGGCGCGGCGCGACATAGGCGCGCTGGTTCAGCGATACGCGTACTGGGCCACCCGTACGGAAGGCGAAGCTGCCGCCGGTGCTCAAGGCGCCGCGCTTGTAGTCGGCGCCCAGGCTGACGGTCAGCGGAGTCTGCTGGTCGAGGCGGTTGTCCGGGCCAGGCACCGATTCCACACGCGACCAGTTGCGGTTGACGCTGGCGCGCAGGTCGAGCGCTGGGGCATCGTCCATCAGCGCCTTGAGCGGGAACTTGGTCTCGATTTCCAGCGAGCGCGTGGTCGCGCTGTCCTGGTTGCTCGGCGTCGTGATCCAGCGCTCGCCGTCGAAGAAGGTCAGGTTGCGGGTAAAGTCGGTGATCTTGCGCGAGGAGACGCTGATCGACAGCAGCGCGCCTTCGGCCCAGTAATGCTCGTAGGCGGCGTCGATGCCGAAGGCCAGTTCCGGCTTCAGGTTCGGGTTGCCGCGATAATCCGGTTCGGTCGAACTGTTGTTCTCGCTGATCTGGCGCCGTGGGGTCAGGCTGCCCACGCTCGGCGCCTTGTAGGTGCGCGTGAGCGCCAGGCGCAGCTGGTCGCCCTTCTTGCCCGGGATTTTGTACAGCGTCTGCATGATCGGGCTCCAGACATTGGAGCTGGCCTTCCCGTCCGGGAAGGTATTGCCGGTGACGTCGGTGCGGATGCCTTCCCAGCGCGCACCCAGGTACATCGACCATGCCGGCGTGATGTTCCACTCGTCCTGGGCAAAAACGGCAAGGCGCTTGACCTGCGCTTCCGAGGTTTCGTACTGCGGCACGTTGCCGCTCACGCGCACCAGGTTGGTGTCGCGGCGCTCGTCGTCGCGGCTGTCCACGCCGCCGTCCCAGCCGAAGGCGAAGGTATGGCCCTTCTCGATCGTGCGGCTGTACTTGCCGGTGCTGTTCATCCCGCGGTCGCGGCCCGCGAGCACGCTGGTGGCGTCCAGCAGCGGCACGCCCGCCGTGGTGCTGGCGGTGCGGTGCGAGGTGCTGTCGTTCGCCCCGGCCTGGACGCCGATCTTCAGGTCGAGCTTGCCGCCCGACTCGAACTTGCGCGACCAGGTCAGATCCGAGCGCAGGAAGTTGTTCTCGGCCTTGAAGGCATTGAACAGGTCCGGGTAGCTTGGCGCCTGGCCGACGTAGGTGGTGGTCGGCTGGTGGAAGCGGTTCTGGAAGCGGTTCGCGTTGATGAATGTCTGCGAGGTCAGGGTGTTGTCCTGGCCCAGGGTCCAGTTCAGGCGCGGGCTGATGTTCAGGCCCGAGACCTGGCCATGCTGCGGCAGGCGGCTGGTGCGGTACAGGACGGTCTGGCCGTTCGGCGCCACGCCGATCTCCGTGCCCCAGGATTCGAAGTCGAAGCGGTCGTGCATGGCGTTGGCCGACACCGAGTAGGCGAAATTGCCGTCCTTGTCGGACAGCTGCAGGTTCGCATTCGGCCCCCAGCTGTTGCTCGATGCCTGGGCGCCCAGCTTCAGCTCGCGCATGCGGTTCTTCACCGAGCGCTTCAGAATGATGTTGATGGTGCCGGCCACCGACTGGGTCGAGAACTCGGCGCTGGCGGCGCGCAGCACCTCGATGCGCTCGATCGAGTCCGGCGCCAGCGAATCCATGGTGAAGCCGGCCGGGGCGCGCTCGCCGTTGATCAGGATCTGGGTATAACCGGCGCCCAGGCCGCGCATGCGGATCTCGCCACCGCGGCCATTGCTGCTGTTGACCGTGATGCCGGGCACGCGCTTGAGCACGTCCAGCACATTGGTATCGCCGTATTTGGTGATCTCCTCGCTGCTGACGACCACCTTGGCAGCGGTATCGTCGCGCCGTGGATCATAGGTGTCGGCCGTGCCCTTCACTTCCACCTGCTGGATCTTCTTGCCCTGCTCCGCCTTGGGCGCCTCAAGCTTGACAGGCGCCTGGGCCTCCTGCGCGGACGCGCCGAGGATCGGGAGGCAAAGGGTGATCGCGGCGGCAAGCGCGGTCATGCGGAACGGGCTGGATTCGAAGGACATGGCTACTTCAAAAGTGAGAGGAATAGCAATTGTCCCAGAAGCAACTCCCGAAGTCTGCAAGAATCGAATATGCATATGGCAACTTTTTGATGCATACGCCCCGGCACGCAACACTGGAGTACACTCGGGCCTGGAGCGGCACTCATGCTTTTCTGTACATTTCTGTGCAACAAGGCCGCTATAATGCGCGATCGTTTCCACACCGAGAGGCCTGTCAAAGTGTCCCGTCTAAAAGTTCTGCCCCAATATGTAATGCCGAAAACGGCGCTGACCAACTTCGCCGGCCGCGTGGCGGGCGCCAAGGGCGGCGCGATGACCACGCGCCTGATCCGCTGGTTCGTCGGCAAATACGGCGTCAACATGGACGAGGCGGCGAACCCGGACATCGCGAGCTACAGCAGCTTCAACGAATTCTTCACGCGCCCGCTGCGCGGCGATGCCCGACCGCTGGCGAACGCCGATTTCGTCTGCCCGGTGGACGGCGCCATCAGCCAGTTCGGCGACATCGACGACCACCACATCTTCCAGGCCAAGGGCCATCAATTCACCTCGGCCGAACTGGTCGGCGGCGACGCCCAGCTGGCGGCGCACTTCCAGCACGGCCACTTCGCCAACCTGTACCTGAGCCCGAAGGACTACCACCGCATCCACATGCCCTGCGACGGGCGGCTGACGCGCATGATCTACGTGCCGGGCAAGCTGTTCTCGGTGAACCCGACCACGGCGCGCGGCGTGCCGGGCCTGTTCGCGCGCAACGAGCGTGTCGTGTGCGTGTTCGAGTCGGAAGAACATGGCCCCTTCGTGATGACCCTGGTCGGCGCCACCATCGTCGGCAGCATGGCCACTGTATGGCACGGCGTGGTCAATCCGCCGCGCATGCCGCGCCTGTACGAGTGGAGCTACGAATCGCAGCCGGTGCTGCTGAAAAAGGGCGAAGAGATGGGCCGCTTCCTGCTCGGCTCCACCGTCGTCATGCTGTTCAAGAAGGGCGCGATTTCCTTCAACCCGGACTGGGCGCCGGAGCGTCCGGTGCGCCTGGGCGAGATGATGGGGAACCGTCCTCGCTGATCGTGGGCTGCGGCCGGTGGCCGCGTTCCGTACACGCCGTTTCGATCAAATCCAGGAAAGCCCGGGTCTTGGCCGGCATCAGCCGGCGGCCCGGAAAGACCGCCCATCCCCGGGTGGTCGGCGGTTCCCATTCCGGCAGCACCCGTACCAGTTCCCCGGTTTGCAGATAGGGGCTCGCGAAAGTCAGCGAGCTCGCGGCGATGCCCGCCCCGCGCGCCGCGAAGCGCGCCAGCAGCTCGGGCGAGTTGGCGGTCAGGCGCGCCGTCACCTGCCGTTCCCAGCGCAGCTTCCCGCGGCTGAGCACCCAGGGCGCCGCGCCCCCGTAGCGGCTCAGCAGGCACAAGAGGTCGTGCCGCATCAGGTCGTCGGGATGCTCGGGCAAGCCGTGGCGCGCCAGGTAGGCGGGCGATGCGTACAGTCCCCAGTGCTCGATGTTGATCGGGCGCGCATGGAGCGAGGCGTCGTCGGGCAGGTCGCCCATGCGGATCGCGATGTCGTAGTTCTCGGCGATCAGGTCGACCCGCCGTGGCGACAGGTCCAGCTCCAGCGACACCGCCGGATAGCGCGCGATGAATTGCGCGATGACGTCCTGCAGGCCGAGGTTGGCGAAGTCGCCGGGGAGCGAGATGCGCAGCTTGCCGCTCGGCTCGCCCTGGCGGTGCTGGGCCAGCGCGCCGGCCGCCTCCACCTCTTCCGCCACCTTGCGCGCATGCTCCAGGAGGCTGGCGCCGAACTCCGTCAGCATCAGTTTGCGCGTGGTCCGCTGCAGCAGGCGCTCGCCCAGGGTCTGCTCCAGCAGGGAGATGCGGCGCGAGACGGTCGATTTCGGCAGCTGCACGCGCTCGGCGGCGCGGCTGAAACTGCCCGCCTCGACGATGCGGGCGAATAGCAGCAGGTCATTCGGTTCGACGTCCATGATTGTTCCATCAGCAGAATAATGTTATCCATTTTAATGGCTTCCGACTTGATTTTGGAACCTTTACAGTGTGTCCATCGACTACCCACTCACGAAGGACACCGACATGAACATCCTGCAAATCACCTCCAGCGTCCGCGGCAACGATTCGGAATCGACCCGTGTCGCCAACCTGATCGTCGACAAGCTGGTCTCCTCGAACCGTGACGCGAACGTCGTGCGCCGCGACTTCGGCGCCCAGCCGCACCCGCTGCTGGACGGCGCCGCCGTCGGCGCCCTGTTCACCCCGGCCGAACAGCGCAGCGTTGAACAGTCGGCCCGCGTGGCGCTGGACGACGCCCTGATCGCCGAGGCGCAAGCCGCCGACGTGATCGTGATCGGCGCCCCGATGTACAACTTCGGCATGCCGGTGCAGCTGAAGAACTGGTTCGACGCGATTGCGCGTTCCGGCGTGACCTTCCGCTATACCGAAACCGGTCCGGAAGGCCTCTTGAAGAACAAGAAGGTGTACGTGGCCACCGCCCGCGGCGGCGTGTACCCGGCGGATGCCGATCCGCAAGTGCCGCACATCCGCATGCTGCTGAACTTCCTGGGCCTGACCAACCACACCTTCATCTACTCGTCCGGCCTGAACATGGGTCCGGATGCGGCGGCCAAGGGCAAGCAGGAGGCCGACGCAGCGGTGGAAGCCGCGCTGGCGTAAAATCTCGCCGCTGAAGAAGCGGCGGGCAACCGATCAACACAAGGAGAACAGCATGACCGAGCAGACTACTATCGCAACGATCGCAGGTATCGCAAAGAGCCGCGGCGTCGAACGCCTGATCCAGGGCCAGTTCGTGATGGACGGCGCGGGCGTGAAGATCAACCGTGTGCTGACCGGTTCCCTGCAGCGCCGCCTCGACCCCTTCCTGATGCTGGATGCCTTCGGCAGCGACAAGGCGGGCGACTACATCGCCGGCTTCCCGGAGCACCCGCACCGCGGCTTCGAGACCGTGACCTACATGCTCAACGGCCGCATGCGTCACCGCGACAGCGCCGGCAACGAAGGCCTGGTGACCAACGGCGGCGTGCAGTGGATGACGGCGGGCCGCGGGGTGATCCACTCCGAGATGCCGGAGCAGGATGAGGGCCTGATGGAAGGCTTCCAGCTGTGGCTCAACCTGCCCGCCAGGGACAAGATGATGGACCCGTGGTACCGCGACATCCCGACCGAGGAAGTGCCGCGCTTCACGAACGAGGACGGCGTGACGGTGCAGGTGATCGCGGGCGAGACCCACGGCGTGAAGGGCGCGGTGCAGCGCGCGCACACCGAGCCGTTGTACCTCGACATCGAGATCCCGGCCGGCGTGACGTTCGAGCAGCCGATCCCGCAAGGCCACAACGCCTTCATCTACGTCTACCGCGGCGACGCGGTGGTCGAGGGCAAGGGCGTGGGCAAGACGCGCATGGCAGTGCTGGACAATGCCGCGGGCGCCGATGGCGTGCGGATCAAGGCGGTGGAAGCGACCAAACTGATCCTGCTGGCCGGCCGTCCGCTGAACGAGCCGATCGCGCAGCATGGCCCGTTCGTGATGAACACGACCGAAGAGCTGTACCAGGCCTTCGATGATTTCCGGGCTGGCCGTTTCGCTGCCTGATACGAAAACGCCAATACGCTACACTGACGGGATGACGCACGTTCATCCCGTTTTTTTATGCCTCTGATCGACACCGTCGCCGACCTGCTCGCGCGCGCCAGCCGCGCACTTGGCTTCGAGACCGCGGACTCCTTCCCGCCCGGCCACGCCTACACGCGCACGCGCTGGAACAAGGCCTATTTCGATATCCCCTCGGACCTGAAGCCCGACGCGATCGAGCAGCGCATGTGCGAGGCGATCGCCAACACCCCTACCCTGTTCGGCGAAATCCAGAACCCGACCCCGCGCATGCAGCGCACCCTGCTTGGCATCATCGAGCAGCGCCTGCGGCGCGGACAAGGCGCGCCTGGCGACCTGGCTGCGCTGCTGGTGGCGGCCTACCGCAGCCCGCATACCATGGAAACCGTGCCGGGCCTGCGCCAGGCCATCCGCGATACCTCAGGCTACGAGCCACACGTGCAGGCCAATGCGATCCTCGCCTTTCTAGCGGATGCGCCGGCCTCTTTTGGTGTAGTTGAGCTTAGCTAAAGGCCTATTCGGATCTGGTAATATTCATCTGTTCAAAGCTAAGTTTCAGGTACTATTATCCGATTAATGTTCTATACAAAGTAATATGAACAGTATCGCGCCTCTAGTTAATGAGATTGGTGCCGACGACGGCCAAAAGGTAATCCAGCTCAAGGATAAGCTATCTACAAAGCTCTATTTCAGTTCCCTCTATTTCGTCACAGTGGGTGTTCTCTACCTGTGGGGTTACTGGCCAAGCTTCGGAATTAACATACTCGAGTACATCGCTGTCACGGACATATTGAAATTAACAGCGTATCCAATCGCCGTCACCCTTCTACTTCTCCTATTAGGAACTAGCTTGGGAACGATTGGGCACAACCGGGAAGAAGACGAGTCCCTAGAGCATTTGAGCATCGCCGAGCTCGAAGCTAAGCGCCTCAAATTGCGTCGAAGACTTCTGTTCCTTAAAGGTGGATGGGTTCTAAGCTTTATCGTCGCACTCTTTTGCGACACAATCTTTTTGTGGTCGCTTCTACCTTATTCTATTGCCATGATCGTGATGTACTGGCTCCGAGACCACGTGACTAATATCTCTTGGCTCCCGAACAGAAACGCGCGTATTCTTGTAGTCTATCTGTTGGTTGCCCTACCTTTCCTGGCGTATGGAAAAGGACGCATCGCCGCTCAGCGAGTAGTGGAAGGAACCGCATACACCTACCTAGTCTCCGGTGTCGGTGACTCATCTGCGAATAGTAAACCCGAGACAAAGATGCGGTACCTTGGGCATGCAGGAGAACACTTATTTTTCTACGACCCTAAAACATCTGCAACTGTCGTAGCGAAAATGGAGTCAGATAAACCGCTAATCCTGAAGGCCTCGTCAGACCAAATACGCTTCGATGAGGTTTTACCTACACTTCGTCGACATGCACTCGAAAAATTGATTAGCCTCTAGCCCTGAGTTCACTGACGAGCTGTCCAGTTTTCATCACATCCACTTAGTGACGTCAAAGGGCTGAATTTTTTCCGACTTTATCTGTTGTTACAGACCGAGAGTTCGCCGGAAAATATCGCATGCGCAGGAGCATAAAGGGGGTCTCTATGTGCTTGTACAGTAGCCATCCGGTCAGCACCGACAAAGTCAGGAGCGCGGCGATGGTCAGCGGGTGTTCCGCGCCGAAACCCCGCTGCGCCATCCATTTGGCGGCCATCACGCACAATGGCTTGTGCAGCAGGTAGATCGCATAGGACCAAAGCGCCAGCGCTCCCGCACCGGGCACCTTCAGCCTGCGCAGCAAAGAATCTTCAGCCACCGCCGCGACGATCAGGAGGGAAAAACCCAGCGCCATCAGCGGGAAGCCGAACACGGTGATGCCAAAGCCGTAGCGGTCATCCAGGAAGAACCAGAAGGCGACGGCGCAGGACAGCAGGCCGAGGCCACCCATCAGGTTGCCGTGACGCGTCAAGCATCCCCACGCGCCGGGATGGTGGTTGCGCAGTATCGCCAGGCTTACGCCGGCCAGCAGCTCGTCGAATCTGCATAAGCTGGAGTAATAAATCCACTTGAAATAGAAGTAAAGCTTATGAGTCTGGCCCGCCATCTCCTGCCACAGGTCGGCGCGCACCAGCATCCCGGCGACGAAAGCCAGCGCGATCGCGGTCCATGCCAGGCGCAGCGAGCCGCCCCACAGCGCGCCGAGCAGCGCCACGGCGGGCAGCAACAGGTAGAACTGTTCCTCGATCGCGAGCGACCAGCTGTGTGAAAAAGCGCTGCCCGGTTCGAGCGCGAAGTTCTGAATAAAGGTGGCGTATTCCCACAGCGCCAGCAGCGGATCGTCGCCGCGGAAGGCCGGCCACAGGAAGTACAGGGCCAGCACCACCCAGTAATTGGGCAGGGTGCGCAGCAGGCGCCGCGCGTAGAAGCGCCTCAGCGAGAAGCCGCCCGGGCTCTTCATCGCGGCGAAGATCTGGTTGCCGATCAGGTAGCCCGAGAGGGCGAAGAACAGGTCGACGCCGACCCAGCCGATCTGGCCCACCCAGCCGAAGGTCGGCGCATCGCTGACGAACAGCACGTAGTGGTGCAGCACCACCAGCGTGACGGCGAGTGCGCGCAGCGTGTCGAGGCCATGGATGCGGGTGGATGTGGACATTGGGGGCAATTGGCAAGCAAGTTGCGGATCATGCCATGCCGGCCTCAATTTCTCAATTTGCCGATAGAATGTCGGCACCCATCATTTCCATCCATCGCAACGCAATGACTTCCCCCAGCCAGTATCAATTCAAATCCGTTAACTACACCGGCATCCAGCCGGGCCCGCGCGTCATCATCATGGGCGCGACCCATGGCAATGAAGTCTGCGGCACGATCGCGATCCGCCGCGTGATGGAGGAAATCGACAGTGGCAAGCTGCACATCGCAGCCGGCAGCGTGACCTTCGTGCCGATCGTGAACCCGAAGGCCTACGAACAGAACACCCGCAACGGCGACCGCAACCTGAACCGCAACCTGTTCCCCAAGGACGACCCGCAAGACTTCGAGGACCAGATCGCCAACTGGCTGTGCCCCCTGCTCGCCCAGCACGACGTGCTGCTCGACCTGCACTCCTTCAATGCCACCGGCGGCCTGCCCTTCGTGATGGTCGGCCCGCTGAACAATGATGGTCCGCTGCAGCCCTTCAAGCATGCGGAAAAAGAACGCGCCTGGGCGCGCCGCCTGGGCGTGACGCGCTTCGTGGATGGCTGGCTGGCGGCCTACGGCGACGGCGTCAAGCGCCGCAGCCGCAATGCCGATGAACTGGAAACCGTGCTGCGCTACGGCGTCGGCACCACCGAATTCATGCGCACCACGGGCGGCTATGCGCTGACTCTCGAATGCGGCCAGCACGTCGACCCGCAAGCCCCAGAAGTCGCCTACCGCGCCATCATGAACACCCTGGCGCACCTAGCGCTGATCGCCGCGCCCGACCCGGAGCCGATCGCTTTCGACAAGATGGAAGCACTGTCGATGGTGGTGGTGCATGACAAGCTGCACGCGGACGACCAGTTCTCGCGCCAGTGGGCCAGTTTCGACCCGGTGGCTGAAGGCGACGAGATCGGCGTGCGCGCCGACGGCAGCAAGGTCACGGCCGAATTCAGCGGCCGCATCCTGTTCCCGGATGCGAAGGCCGGCGCCAACTCGGAGTGGTACTACATGACCCGCCCCAATCCATCGTTCGGCCGCGAGTAAGCAGGCCATCCCTGAAGCACGAAATAAGGCGGCCTCAGCAGGATTTCCGAACATATCGTAAGATGACGATATTCGGATCGAAAGAACCCGATATAAGGAAGAGCTCATGGACATCGACGCGATCCACAAGGCCCTGGCCAACCCGGTGCGGCGCCAGATCCTGCATTGGCTGAAGGACCCGCACCAGCATTTCGCCGAGCAGGAACACCCGCTCGACCTGGGGGTGTGCTGCAAGCTGATCGACCAGCGCACGGGGCTGTCGCAATCGACGGTCTCGGCCCACCTGGCGACCCTGCACAAGGCCGGCCTGGTCAGCACGCGGCGCGTCGGACAGTTCATCTTCTTCCAGCGTAACGAGGAAGTCATCGATGCCTTCCTCAATCAACTGAACGACGGACTATAGGAACAACAACATGACGACGATGTTTGACCCGATCAAAGTAGGGGCACTCGAACTGCCGAACCGCATCATCATGGCCCCGCTCACCCGCGCCCGCGCCGTTGGCGGCGGCCGCGTGCCGAACGAGATGATGGTCGAGTACTACGTGCAGCGCGCGTCGGCAGGCCTGATCCTGTCGGAAGCGACCGCCGTCACCCCGATGGGCGTGGGTTATGCCGACACCCCGGGCATCTGGTCGGACGAACAGGTCGAAGGCTGGAAGAAGGTCACCGAGGCCGTGCACCAGGCGGGCGGACGCATCTTCCTGCAGCTGTGGCACGTCGGCCGCATCTCGGATCCGCACTTCCTCGACGGCCAGCTGCCGGTCGCCCCCTCGAGCATCCAGCCGAAGGGCCACGTCAGCCTGCTGCGCCCGATGCGCGACTACGCCACCCCGCGCGCGCTCGATCTGTCCGAGATCCCTGGCATCGTCGCCGCCTACCGCAAGGGCGCCGAGAATGCCAAGAAAGCCGGTTTCGACGGCGTGGAGGTCCACGGCGCCAACGGCTACCTGCTCGACCAGTTCCTGCAGGACTCCACCAACCAGCGCAAGGACCAGTACGGCGGCTCGATCGAGAACCGTGCGCGCCTGATGCTCGAAGTGACCGACGCATGCATCGAGGTGTGGGGCGCCGACCGCGTCGGCATGCACCTGGCGCCGCGCCGCGACTCGCACGACATGGGCGACTCGACCCCGCTTGAAACCTTCGGCTACGTCGCGCGCGAACTCGGCAAGCGCGGCATCGCCTTCATCTGCGCCCGCGAAGCCATCGGCGGCGACAGCCTGCGCGCGCAGCTGAAGGAGGTATTCGGCGGCGTCTACATCGCCAACGAAAAGCTGACCAAGGAAAGCGCGGAGCAGCTGATCCAGTCGGGCGAAGCCGATGCGGTGGCCTTCGGTGTGTGGTTCATCGCGAATCCGGACCTGCCGAAGCGTCTGGCGCAAGATGCACCGCTGAACCAGCCGCGTCCGGAGCTGTTCTACCATCCGGGCGCAGAAGGCTACATCGACTACCCGGCGCTGGCCTAAACGGTCTCCTCGTTACACCACGTACATACGTTCTACGAACTGATATGTATGTGGTGTAAATGACAGCCTGCCCATGCTATTCTTGCGCGATTATTTTTATCGCGCACCCAGCTGCGCTGTCCAGGAGACCACGTGAACTACTTCGCACCCCGCGTGATGGCGATCGCCATCGCTTCCGCCTTTGCCGTCAACGCAGCCAGCGCCGCTCCGGCGCCAGCGCGCGCCGAGAACGCCTACCTGTCGCAGGCGGACGCCATGGCCCGTTCAGCGCGCGTGTCGAACGTGGACTACGTCCTCGACTTCACGCTAACCGGCAAGGAAAGCTTCGCGGGCACCACCACCGTCAGCTTCGACCTGAAGGATACGGACTCCGCGGTCACGCTCGACCTCGACAAGGCGACGGTGAAATCGGTCACGGTCAACGGCAAGCAGGTCACCCCGGCCTACAACAACTGGTTCATCACCCTGGCGCCGCAAGACCTGGCCAAGGGCCGCAACACCGTCACCGTCAGCTACGAGCGCCTGCACAGCACCAACGGCGAAGGCCTGCACCGCATGGTCGACCCGGTCGATGGCCGCGTCTATACCTACTCGCACTTCGAGCCGGCCGCCGCGCACCAGATGTTCGCCGTGTTCGACCAGCCGGACCTGAAGGCCACCTACACCGTCACCGTGAATGCGCCGGCCGACTGGCAGGTCGTCACCACCACCCGCGAGTCGAAGGTTGCGGATGCCACCGGCGGCAAGCGCTGGAGCTTCCCCACGTCGAAAAAGCTGAGCCCCTATAACTTCTCGCTGCACGCCGGCCCGTACAAGGTCTGGGAAGACAACAGCGGCAAGTACCCGATGCGCCTGTTCGCACGCCAGTCCGTGGCCAGCCAGGTAACCCCGGCCGACTGGTTCCGCTACACCAAGGGAGGCCTCAGCTTCTTCGACAACTACTTCGGCATCCCTTACCAGTTCGAGAAGTACGACCAGCTGCTGGTGCCGGACTTCCTGTACGGCGCGATGGAAAACGCGGCGGCGATCACCTTCGCCGAAGGCGGCTTCCTGTACAAGGCCGAGATGACCGCCGCCCAGAAGGCGACCCTGGCCGAGGTCATCCTGCACGAGATGGCGCACCAGTGGTTCGGCGACCTGGTCACCATGAAGTGGTGGAACGGCCTGTGGCTGAACGAGAGCTTCGCGTCCTTCATGGCGACCCTGGCCACCGCCGAGTCGACCGAGTTCAAGGACGCCTGGCAGGCCTTCTACCAGCAGGACAAGCAAGGTGCCTACAACATGGACCAGAAGGTCTCGACGCACCCGATCGAAGTGCCGGTACCCTCCTCGGCCAACGCCTTTGACAACATCGACGCGATCACCTATTCGAAAGGCGCCTCGACCCTGAAACAGCTGCGCCACATGCTGGGCGAAGAGGTCTTCCGCAAGGGCGTGCATAACTACCTGGTCAAGTACTCGTGGCAGAACGCGAAGCTGGATGACTTCATCGGCAGCCTCGGTGAAGCGGCCGGCCGCGACCTGAGCAAGTGGACCAAGGACTGGCTGTACCAGGCCGGCGTGAACACCATCGCCGCCAACTACACCTGCTCGAACGGCAAGATCAAGTCCTTCTCGCTGGCCCAGACCGCGCCAAGCAAGGAACTGCCGACCCTGCGCGAACAGCGCGTGCAGGTAGGCGCCTTCAAACTCGAGAACGGCAAGCTGGTGTTGGCCAAGAACGTCCCCGTCACCTATTCCGGCGCCACCACCAAAGTGCCCGGCATGGTGGGCGCGGCCTGCCCCGACCTGGTCTATCCGAACTACCAGGACTGGGGCTTCGTGAAGGTCAACCTCGACAAGCGCTCCTTCGAGACTGCCCGCAACACCCTGAGCGGCGTCGACGACCCGCTGCTGCGCGCCATGCTGTGGCAAGCCTTGTGGGACGGCGTGCGCGACGCCAAGCTGCCGCTGAACGAATTCATCGACGTGGCCCTTGCCAATGCACCGCAGGAGAAGGATTACACCCTGCTGGGCGACGTGCTGGGCAAGGTCTCGCAGTCGAAGTACTACCTGACCGCGACCGGCCTGGACAACGCCTATACCCGCAAGACCGGCAAGGCGCTGGAAGACATGGCCTGGCAAGGTGTCGTCGCCTATAAAGGCAACGACAACTTCCAGCGCCGCTGGTTCGGCACCTACATGAGCGTGGCGAGCAGCCCGGAAGCCCTGGCGCGCCTGGCCGGCATGCTGGAGGGTAAAGGCACCGAAGGCCTGAACATCAGCCAGGACCAGCGCTGGGCCATCATCACCCGCCTGAACCGCTTCAACTACCAGGGCGCGGCCGCGCTGCTCGAAGCCGAGCAGGCGCGCGACAAGTCCGACACCGGCCAGGGCGCGGCAATCGCGGCCACCGTGGTGCGTCCGGATCCGAAGGTGAAGGCCGAGTGGATGGCGACGGTCGAAGACCTGAAGACCAAGCTGCCGTTCTCGCGCGTGCGCACGGCGATGGGCAGCATGTACCCGGTCGAGCAGCACAAGCTGGCCGAGCAGACCGCAAGCGACCGCCTGGCCAAGCTGCCGGCGATCGACAAGGCGGCCGGCCCGGTCTTCATGCGCAGCTACGCCAACACGATGATCCCGGCCAGCTGCACCTTGGCGAGCGTCCAGCGCCTGCAGCGCGCCGCCGACACCATGAAGGACCTGTCGGCCGGCACCCGCCGCTCGCTGCTCGACACGCTGCAGGAAGACCAGCGCTGCGTCGCAGTCAAGAAGGCGATGACCGCGCCGAAGTCGTAATCCTTGGCATACGCGGCCTACCCGCGCCGCACGCCCGGCTGGCCCCTGCTGGCCACGCTGGGCGTCCACCTGCTGCTGGCCTGGAGCTGGCGGATCGCGCATCCGCCCGCCCAGGACCAGCGCGGGGAACGGGTCCTCGAGCTGATTCCCCTGCCTCCACCGGCCCCGGCGCAAGTGCGCGCCGCGCCGCCTCCACCCCGCAATGCCACACCTGCTGCTGCGCGCGCACGTAGTCCGTCGACACTGGCGCCAGCGGAGAGCGAGCCGGAACCGGTCACGCCACCGGCGCCGGTTACCGATCCCTTTGCCGTCACCGAGCCCGCAGCTCCCGCTGAATCCCCACTCGACGCGATGGTCGGCCGCGCCAAGCGCGATGCCCGCGCCATCGACCGTGAACTCAGGAAGGGCAAATCGGGCGTGCCCGAAATCGCCGACACGCCCTGGGGACGCTTCACGCGCGCGCTCGAAGCGGCCCACAAGGACCGGGGCCTGGGCGTGAGCAGTGAGACCTATACCGCGCCCGACGGCCAAGTGATCTACCGCTTCCGCCGCGGTGGCAAGACCATGTGCCGCAGCGGCGGCAGCGTGGGGCCGAAGATCGGCGGGGCCGTCGGCGGCGGCGAGGTGCTGTTCGACGTGCAGGGCGGCGCGGGACGGGCCGGCGAGGTGCAGTGCCCGAGCCACGCCGAATGGAAGCGCGACTGAACCCTTCCTCCGCGCTTTCGACCTCCTGCTCCTCCTTTTCGTCATTCCATCCACATGGCCGGTCCGCCTATGCGCAGCCGCGCTAACATGGCGGCATCAAGCAGAAGGAGATTCACAATGAAAAAGATGATCGCGACCGCGCTTGCGGCATGCGTACTGGTTGCCAATCCGGCCTTCGCCCAGGACAGCAAGGCGCTGGCGGCCGCCCACGGTTCGGCGCAGCGCTGGCTGAAGCTGGTCGACAAGGAAGATTATTCCGGCGCCTGGGACGCCAGTGCGAGCGACGTGCGCGCGAACACACCGAAAATGGCATGGAACATGCTCCTCAGCGCCACCCACCTGCCGCTGGGACAGCTCCGCGTCCGCAAGCTGAAGTCGACCGCGCTTGACGCGGGCGGCAAGCGGGTCAGCTTCGAATTCGATTCGGAATTCGAGAAGGACAACAAGGTGCTGGAGAAAGTCACCACCGTGCTCGACAAGGACGGCGCGTGGCGCGTGACCGGCTACAGCGTTTCAGCGGACTGAACGGGCCTGCGGGGCCTGCGACGCCCCGCCGCCGGCGCCGTTACTGGCCGGTGCACAAAGCTCGGCCACGCGGCGCCATGCTCCGGTGCCTTCGCACACCACCGGCGGCCGCCCCTGCAGCAGTTTGCCGAGGTCGACCGGCTTGCCTTCGTTGACGATGACGTTGCGCTGGATTGGAATGCACACCGCGTCGTGCCAGGCGGCCGCATAGCCCTGCGGCGTCGGCAAGGGACCGCGCAGGCGCAGCGCCGCGGCCTCGCACGCCTTTTTCGTCTGGTAGGTTCCGCGCAGGCTGGTGCTCTCCAGCATGACGTCGCGGTGCTGCTGCAGGTACAGCAGCAGGATCATCGTAAACATCCGTTCTCCCCACATGCGGCTCCGTTCGCCCGCACGCCTGACCTTGTTCAAACATCCTGCCGGGACCGCGCGCTAGCCTGAGGATCCACGAAAGGATCCCTTCATGTTCAAGCTCGTTACCTGGAATATCCAGTCCGGCCGCAGCCCGGACGGCAAGACCGACCTCGACCGTATCATCGCATGCCTCGACCGCTTTTGCAGTTTTGACATGCTTTGTGTGCAGGAAGTTTCGAGCGGCTACACCGCCGGCGGCGAAGACCAGTTCGCCATGCTGCGCGAGCGCCTGCCCGGCTACACCGGCTTCAGCGCCCTCGCCTGCGACACCGCCGGCCTGGAGGCCGCGCCCGGCGCGCGCCGCCGTTTCGGGATGATGGTGTTCTCGCGCCACCAGGTGCTGCAGGCCTTCCGCCACTCGCTGCCCTGGCCGTCCGAACCCGAGGTGATCAGCATGCCCCGCACGGCGCTCGAACTCACGGTGGCGGCGCCCGGCGGCCTGTTGCGCGTCCACGCCGTCCACCTCGAATACTTCTCGCAGCGCCAGCGCCTGGCCCAGGTCGAGCGCCTGCGCGAGCTGCACCGCGAGGCGAGCCTGCACGCTTGCGCGCCACCCGCGCCCGGCCGCGGCCCCTTCGCGCAGCCGCCGCGGGCCATGCCGGCGCTGCTTGCGGGCGACTTCAACATGCTGCCCGGCTCGCCCGAGCACCAGCGCCTGCTGGCGCCCTTCGGCGACGAGGTCCAGCCCTGGCGCGACTGCTGGCAGCTGGTCCAGCCGGGCCGGCGCCACGCGCCCACCGTGGGCCTGCACGACGCCAGTCCCGGAGCCTGCGCTCCCTTCACCTTCGATTACGTGTTCGCCAGCGCCGACCTGGCCGAACGGGTGCGGCGGGTGCGGGTCGATGCCAGCGAACAGGGGTCGGATCACCAGGCCCTGCTGGTGGAACTGGATTGGGGGCCGTGAGGCGCCGCCTGACGCCGCCCGGCGGCGGGCCGTACAATAGCGGTTTGCCGATCCACGCTTCACGAGGTCATTTTGGACTGGGATTACCCGCAACCCTTCACCCTGCCCGTCACGCCGGAAGCCGGCGACATCGACGGCCTGAACCATACGAACAATGCCGTCTACGTGCGCTGGTGCGAGCAGGCCGGCTGGGCCCATTCGGAACAGCTGGGCCTGTCGCTGGACGACTACCGCCGCCTCGACCGCGCCATGGCGATCCGGCGCGGCGAGTACGACTACCTGCTGCCGACCCAACTGGGCGAGCGCTTGACCCTGGCCACCTGGCTGGTGGCCGGCGACGGCAAGCTGGCGATGGAACGCCGTTTCCAGCTGCTGCGCGACAGCGACGGGGCCACCGTGCTGCGCGGGCGCTGGGACCTGGTCTGCATCGACATCAGCAGCGGCCGGCCGCGCCGCATGCCGGCCGAATTCGTGGACACGTATATGCCGGTGGTGGTGCAGGCCGTGTAAACCTCGAGGTGCGGCCTCGTGTTGCGGCCCCTCAAAGTCACCATTGAGGCAACCGGCCCCGCTCCCGCTTGTGCTGGGTCAAACTGCTTCGGTGATGTCCGCCGCCACGAGGGAAAGATGCGCCACTACCGTTCCACGATCCGCTCCACCGCCCGCTCCCTGTCTGCCATCCTCCTTGCCGGCCTGTGCGCCGCCATGCTCCTGTCGGGCTGCCGCCTGCGCGAGACCGGGCAGGAAGACCTCGTGATTCCCGAGCTGGTGCGCACCCATCTGTACGTGGCGCCATCCGGCTCGGACAGCAATCCGGGCACCCGCGACGAACCCTTCCGCACGCTCACGCGCGCCGCCCAGGCGGTCACGCCCGGCACCACGGTGCACGTCGCGCCCGGCACCTATTTCGGCGGGGTGCGCACCAATACCCACGGCACGGCCGAGGCGCGCATCGTGTTCGAATCCACCGAACGCGGCGGCGCGCGCCTGGTGCCGCCCCTCGATTCGCGCCAGCCGGCGGCCTGGGACAACCGCGCCAACTACCTCGACATCATCGGCTTCGAAATCGACGGCGGCCAGTACCAGAGCGGCATGAAGTGGCTGAGCGGCATCTACAACGGCGGCTCGCACAACGGCATCCACCACAACCACATCCACCACATCGGCAACGACGTGCCCTGCGAGGCCAAGGGCGGCGCCGGGATCGGCATCGACAGCTACTACAAGGGCAACGACGCCGAAGTGGTTGGCAACCAGGTGCACGACATCGGCCCGCCGGAATGCCGCTACATGCACGGCATCTACGTCAGCACCACCGCCAGCGTGCGCGACAACGTGATCTACCGCGCCTCGGGCGCCGGCATCCACCTGTGGCACGACGCCAGCCACGTCACGATCCGCAGCAACACGGTGGTGGGCTGCGGCACCGGCATCGTGGTCGGCGGCGGCGACTTCTATCACAGCGAGGGGCCGAACGACCACACCCACACGGCCAACAATATCGTCTACGACAATGGCCACGGGGTCCTGGAACAGGGTGCGACCGGCGACAACATCAGCTACCGCAACAACCTGGTGTTCCAGAACGCCGGCGGCGACTGGAAACTGTCGGCCGGGCGCCAGCATACGGGCACCGTGACAGCGGCCCCGCTGTTCGCCGACTACAACCGCACGCTGCCCACGCCGGACTTCCGGCTCCAGCCGGGTTCGCCGGCGATCGGCAAGGGCCTGGCGCCCGATGCGGGCGACACGGTGGCGATCCGGCCGCGGCGCCAGATCGATATCGGGGCCGTGCCGTATACCGAGGCGGAACCGGCCGGTGTGCCCTCGCCAGCGGCGGGCCAATAGGTGGGCAGCCGCTCAGTGCCGGTCTGGCATCGGGCGGCGGCTCGGCTCAGAGGATCTCGCGCACCAGTTCGAAGGGGCGGCACAGGCGCACGCCCTTGGACGTGACCACGAAGGGACGGTTGATCAACACCGGATGCGCGGCCATCGCATCGAGCAGGGCCCCGTCGTCGACACCCGGCTGGTCCAGTCCCAGCTCGCCGAACAGCGCTTCCTTGCTGCGCACCGCCTCGCGCACCGTCAGGCCCGCGCTGGCGATCATCTCCTGCAGCTGGGCGCGCGACGGCGGCGTGGCCAGGTAGTCGACCACTTGCGGTTCATGGCCCGCCTCACGGATGGCGGCCAGGGTGTTGCGCGAAGTCCCGCAGCGCGGGTTATGGTAAATCGTGATATCCATGTGTTAAACGCTCTTCAATATTGCCGAAAAAGTAGCCGCATCATAACCACAGCTCATCACTGGCACCAGCTATTTCGCTTGTTCCCAGCCCCCGCTCGCTATAGAATTCGTCGCTTATTTTTCCGCAAGAACATAAAAACTGCCGGAAAACATTTTGTACAGCGACGGAGAATCGATGAGCGAGTACCTGCTGCGTCCCGCGGCACTTCCCACCTGGGGCCAGCGCACTGCGCTTCGCCTGCTGAACCTGACCGGCTGGCAAGTGCATTTCAAGCCCCTGCCCGGCCCGCACGGGATCGCCGTGGTCTATCCGCACACCTCGAACTGGGATTTCCCGATCGGCCTGCTCGCCAAGTGGGCGGTCGGCCTGAAGTTCCGCTGGCTGGCCAAGGATTCGCTGTTCCGCGGCGTGATGGGCGGCCTGATGCGCTACTGGGGCGGCATCGCCGTCGACCGCCGCGCCTCGATGGGCGCCACCCGCAAGCTGGCCCAGGACATGCTGGCCGCGCCCTGGTGCTGGATCGCGATCACGCCGGAAGGCACGCGCAGCTACCGTCCGCATTGGAAGAGCGGCTTCTACCACCTGGCCACCACCGCCAAGGTGCCGCTGCTGCTGGTGTACATCGACTACAGCACCAAGGTACTGAGCGTGGTCGACACCCTGACCCTGAGCGGCGACGCCGACCAGGACATGGCGGCCATCGCGGCCGTCTACGCAGGCCGCCAGGGCCTGTATCCGGACCAGGCCGCGCCGATCAAGCTGGCGCCGCCGCGCGACCCGTCCGAACCGCAGCGCCGCCAAGGCTGAGCCGCAGCCTGGCCACCCGGGCACTAAAAACGCCATCCGTCAGACTGGGGCACGCTTTTTAAACACGCGCTTCCACGCGAACAGCTCTGGCAGACCCGCAGCGAGCACCAGCAGCCCGATGTTGTAGCGCATGCCGAGGTACCACAGCAGGCCGGCGAGCACGAAGAGCGCCAGGGTCAGGAAGTGGTAACGCATCGCATACTCCGAGGAATTGTTGAGTTCGCGGCAGTTTGACAGCGGTGTATTAAAAAAGCATTAAGTGGGGCCGGGCTGGCCGGGCGCCAGCTCGTCCCAGGCCACCGCCGCACTCAAGAACAGGCGCCCGTTCAGCGCCTGCAGCAAGGTGCTGTGCTTGAGGCGATCCATCACCGGCCCCTTTACTTCGGCCAGGTGCAGCAGCACGCCGCGCTGGCGCAGCGAGGTATTCAGTTCCGCCAGGCCAAACAGGGCCGAGGTGTCGATCGCGTTCACCGCCGACAGCACCAGCACCAGGTGACGCGTGTCCGGGTGCGCCGCCAGTTCATCCTCGATGCGTTCGTTCACCGCCTCCACGTTCCCGAAGAACAGGCCGGCGTCTACCCGCAGCATGAGTAGCCCTGGCGCGGTCTCGGTCGAATAGCGCTCCACGTTGCGGAAGTGTTCGCTCCCCGGAATGCGGCCCAGCACCGCAATGTGCGGCCGGCTGGCGCGCCAGATCAGCGCCCCCATCGACAGCGCGACGCCCACCACGACGCCCGCCTCCACGCCCAGCACCAACACGCCGGCGGCGGTGGCCAGCAGTGCGGCGGCGTCGGCGCGGTCGTAGCGCCAAGCGGCGCGCAAGGTCGACAGGTCGAGCATGCCGAGCACGGCGACGATGATGGTGGCCGCCAGCACCGGCAGCGGCAGCAGCGCCAGCCAGCCGGTCGGCGCCACCAGGGCCAGGGCCAGCAGGCCGGCCGTGATCAGGCTCGCCAGCTGGGTATTGGCGCCGGCCGAGAAGTTCACCGCGGAGCGCGAGATGCTGCCCGTGACCGGAAAGCCGCCGCTCAGCGCGCTGCCGAGATTGGCCGCACCGAGTCCCAGCAGTTCGCGGTTGCTGCCCAGCTTTTCGCCGCGCTTGAGCGCCAGTGTCTGCGCGCCCGACATGCTGATCAGGAAGACCATGAAGCCGATCAGGAGCGCCGGCTGCAGCAGCGCCTGCCAATGGGCGCTGGAGGTGGCCAGGTTCAGGCCCGGCAATCCTACCGGCACCGAACCGGTGGTGGCGACGCCGCGCGCATCCAGGTGCAGCACAGCCACCAGCGCAGTGGCGCCGACCACCACCAGCATCGGCGCCAGCTTGCCACCGATGTCGGCCGCCGCCGGCGGCATCCCGAGGCGCCGCAGTGCGCCCGCCATGAAGTGGCGCGACCACACCAGCAGCGCGAGCGCCCCCAGGCCCAGCGCCGCGCTCGGGCCATGCAGCTCGGGCGGCGCCGCGCCCAGCAGCACGCGCAGCTGGCCCCAGGCGATCAGGATCGCCGAGCCGATGGTGAAGCCGCTCATCACGGGACGGGAAAAGAAGTTGGCGAGGAAGCCGATGCGCAGCAGGCCGCAGGCGAGCAGCACCGCGCCCGACAGGAAGGCCAGCTGGGCCGCCAGCACGCCGTACAGCGCGCTGCCCGGCGCGGCCAGGGGCGCCAGCGTGGACGCCGTCATCAGGGAGATGATCGCCATCGGGCCGACCGACTGGGTGCTGCTGGTGCCGAACAGGGCATATAAAACCGGCGGCACGATGCTGGCGTAGATCCCGGCCACCGGCGGCAGGCCGGCCACCAGGGCATAGGCCATGCCCTGCGGGATCATCATCATCGCCACCACGATGCCGGCGCTGATGTCGCCCGGCAGCAAGGCACGCCGGTAATTCCGCAGCCAGGAGAACATAGGAGTATTGCTTGACAGAAAAGCCGCTAGCCTACCACAGGGTCCGGGCCGTTCCCACCCTATTGCATCGCCAGTTCGACGCAGTTGCGCCCGGCCCGCTTGGCGCGCGCCAGCGCGGCGTTGACCCGCACCGCCAGCGAATCGCCGTTCTCGAGTTCGCCCAGCTGGGCCACGCCGAGGCTGACGGTGACGTGGTCGCAGCCCGGGATCTCGGCCTGCTCGATCGCCGCGCGCAGCTTCTCGGCCATCTTGAGACCGTCGATCGCGCTGGTGTGCGGCGCGATCACCTGGAATTCCTCGCCGCCCGAGCGCACCAGCACGTCGCTCGAACGCAGCAAAGCGCGCGCGGTATCGGTGACGATGCGCAGCGCCATGTCGCCGACCGGATGGCCGTAGGCGTCGTTGATGTTGCGGAAGCGGTCGATGTCGAAGGCGATCAGGGCCAGCGGCAGGCGGTAGCGGCGCGCACGCTTGATCTCCTGCTCCATCAGGTATTCGCCGTGGCGGCGATTCGCCACACCGGTGAGCGCATCCAGGGTTGCCAGCTGGGTCACGCGGCCCAGCAGCTCTTCGCTCTCGCGCATCAGCTCCGCCATGCGCAGCCCAAAGGCGGCCAGCTGGGCCAGGTCGGCAAACGCGCCCAGTTCGGCGCGCGAGAACGCGCGTGCGCCGTCGAACAGCAGGCACAGTGCGCCGCGCGGGGCGCCGGGACCGGATGCGGGAATCGGCAGGCCGAGCACCATGCGCACGCCCTGGGCCTGCAGAGCCTGCGCAAGTACCGGCTCGCCGGCCTTGTCGAGGGCGTCCAGCAAGGCGGGCTCGCCGCCGGCTGCGGCCAGCAGACCCGGGAAGGCATGGCGCAGCGGCGACTGCAGCAGGCGCTCGGCGCGCCCCAGGACCTTGGCCAGGTCGAGGCCGTGGTGGCCGTGCTGCGCTTCCAGGCGCAGGTCGCCGCCCTCGTGCAGCTGGAACACGGCGGCGTGCATCACGCCGGGGCAGCCGCGCAGGGCTACGCACAAGCGCTCGCCGAAGCGGATGCTGTCGTCGGCTTCGGCCAGCGCCTGCTGCGCCTCGCTGCGCACGGCCAGCAGGGCCGCCAGTTCCGCTTCGACCGGGCCGGGCGCCACCGGCAGCGCGAAGCCCTGCGCCAGGCGCGCGCTCACTTCGATGCGGATCTCTTCCGGCCTGAGCGGCCCGATCGCATACGCCAGCGGGCCGTGGGACATCAGGGAGGGCAGCCAGCGCGCATTGGTGAAGGGACACAGGACCAGTACCGGCGCACCCGCGCGCCCGGCCACCAGCTGGCCAAGGGCCGGCAGGTCGATGCCGATCTCGAAGCGCTCGAGGTCGAGCACCAGCACATCGGCCGGCTGCTGCGCCAGCAGGCTGGCCGCCTGCTCGGCGCCGTCGGCCACCTCCAGGTGCGCGAACAGGCCGTCGCAGGCGCGCTGGAACTCGCTGCGGCGCTGCCCGGCCGGATTCACGTACAGGCACGACAAGGCCGGGCCAGCGCCCGCCCCCTGGGACATCCCTTCTTCCATGTTCTTTCCTGACAAGCTCATTCTGAAAAAGCGATGCCAAGTTTGCCACAAAGCACTGTGAGCGGATAGTCAAGAATTGTCTCCGAGTGTGTGGAAGCGCACCGTCACTCGAGGGCGCCGCAATGAATACTCTCCCGGTCGATCGAACGCGAACGTAAATGGGAGGAATGCAATGGCAAACCAGGATGATGTGGCAAACAAGCAGAAGGCGATCCAGAGCCGCCAGGACCAGCGCGACGGCAGCATGCAAAAAGGCGAGAGCGAGGAGCCGGTGCAGACCGGCATCCAGCAGCCGGCCCCGCCGATGCCCGAGCAGCACCTCGCCAAGCCGGGCATCGAAGCCCAGATGGAAGAGAAGCCGAAGTTCATGGCCGAACACTACAAGGGCAGCGGCAAGCTGGAAGGCATGACTGCCATCGTGACCGGCGCCGACTCCGGCATCGGCCGCGCCGTCGCGGTGCTGTTCGCGCGCGAAGGCGCCGACGTGGCCGTGATGTACCTGAACGAACACGAGGACGCCGCCGAAACCAAGCGCTGCATCGAGGCCGAAGGCCGGCGCTGCGTGACCATCCCCGGCGACGTCAAGGACGCCGACTTCTGCAACGAGGCCGTGGAAAAGGTCGTGGCCGAATTCGGCCGCCTCGACATCCTGGTCAACAACGCAGCCTTCCAGGAGCATGCCAGCTCGCTGCTGGACATCACCGAGGACCGCCTGGACGAAACCTTCCGCACCAACATCTACGGCTACTTCCACATGGCGCGCGCCGCCCTGCCGCACCTGAAGCAGGGTTCCTCGATCATCAACACCGGCTCGGTGACCGGCCTGAAAGGCTCGGCCAAGCTGCTCGACTACTCGGCCACCAAGGGCGCCATCCACGCCTTCACGATGTCGCTGGCCGCCAGCGTGATCGACCAGGGCATCCGCGTGAACTGCGTGGCCCCGGGACCGGTCTGGACGCCGCTCAATCCGGCCGACCAGTCGCCCGACAAGATCAAGGAGTTCGGCGCCAGCACCACCTACAAGCGCCCGGCCCAGCCGGAAGAACTGTCGCCGGCCTACGTGTTCCTGGCGTCGCCGGTGTGCTCGGGCTACATCACCGGCGTGATCCTGCCGATCACCGGCACCGTGGGCGAGTAAGTTCAAGGACACTGACAACAAGGAGAACCGTTATGCCGCGCAGCATGTGGAAGGGTGCGATCAGCTTCGGGCTGGTGCACATCCCCGTCGATATGTATCCGGCGGTCGACAACAAGGGGCTCGACCTGACCATGCTCGACCGGCGCGACTTCTCGCCGGTCGGCTTCAAACGCTACAACAAGGGTAACGGCAAGGAAGTCTCCTGGGACGACATCGTCAAGGGCTACGAGTACACCAGCGGCGAATACGTCGTACTGTCCGACGAAGACCTGCGGCGCGCCAACCCGGAAGCGACCCAGACCATCGACATCCTCGCCTTCGTCGATGCCGAAGACGTCTCGCTGCTCTACTTCGAGCAGCCCTACTACCTCGCGCCCGGCAAGGGCGGCGACAAGGTCTACGCCCTGCTGCGCGAAACCCTGCGCAAGGCCGGCAAGATCGGCATCGCGCGCGTCGTCATCCGCGTCAAGCAGCACCTGGCGGCGCTGGTGTGCGTGGGCGACACCATCGTCATGAACACCCTGCGCTACGCCGACGAGATCCGCGACGCGGGCGACCTCAAGATCCCGACCAAGAGCGACCGCAAGGCCGAGATCACCGACAAGGAACTCAAGATGGCGATGGCCCTGGTCCAGGGCATGGCCGAGGACTGGGACCCGGAGCAGTACCACGACACCTACCGCGAGGACGTGCTGGCGCTGATCGAGAAGAAGGTCAAGGCGCACCAGACCAAGACCATCACCATGCCGGAACCGGGTGAAACCAAGCGCGAGACCGGCAAGGTGATCGACCTGGTCTCGCTGCTGCAGGCCAGCCTGGGCAAGAAACCCTCGAAAGCGGCGGCCGACGAGGACGATGACGACGACGAACCGCCGCCGTCGAAGAAGCGCCGTCCGGCCGTGGAGGACGACGACGAGGAAGAGGCCCCGCCGCGTACACGCAAGACAGCCTCGCACAGTAGCGATCGCGTCGCGGCCAGCGGAGCGGCCCCGAAGCGCAAGACCGCGGCCAAGGCTGTGGCGAAACCGGCGGCAAAGAAAACCACGGCGAAGTCCACCGCATCGACGGCCCCCGCGCACCGCAAGAAGGCGGCGTGAAGGATGGATGAATTCATCGACTTCCTCCAGTGGCCGGCGATGCTGGTCACCCTCACCGCCGCCTACCTGATCGGCTCGAAGCGCGCCGAACGCCGCGTGTTCGGCTTCTGCACCTTCATCCTCAGTAACGTGCTGTGGATCGTGTGGGGCATCCACGACGAGGCCTGGGCCCTGATCGCGCTGCAGACGGCGCTGATGGTCACCAACATCCGCGGGATCTTCAAGAACGAATCCACCTAGCCTGCCTGCGATCACGCGCGAGCACTGCCTAGTATCCCACGGTGAAACGGGTACGCGAGTGCGCCGGCTGCTCGAGTTCGTCGATCATGGCAGCCGCATAGTCGGCCAGCGAGATGTGGCTGCGGCCTTCCGTATCGACCAGCAGCGCGTCGGTCCCGAGGCGGAACCTGCCGGTACGCTCTCCTGGTTCGAGATGGGCGGAGGGCGCCAGGACGGTCCAGTCCAGGTCGCGCTCCTGGCGCAGCACATCCAGGGCCTGGCGGGCGCCTTCCGCCGTGCCTTTCCACTCGGCGGGGAATTGCGGCGTATCGATGAGCTGGACACCGGGGGCCACTTCCAGGGCGCCGGCGCCGCCCACCAGCAGCAGACGGGGAACACCGGCTTGCTTGACTGCCGAGACGATTGAGCGGATCCCCTTGAGGTAATAGCCAAGCACGTCGGTTTGCGCATGCCCGCTGAAGGCGCTCAGGACGGCTTCATGTCCCTTCAGCTTGGCGGCGAGATCGTCCTGCGCAAGCACGTCGCCCTGGACGGCGTGGACACCGTTCGCGACGGGTAGCTTGCGCGGGTCCGAGACCAGGGCAGTGACTTCATGTCCCCGTGCGACGGCCTCTTTCAACAAGGCCGAACCGACGAAACCGGTGGCGCCGATGATGGCAACTTTCATGAGCTTCTCCATGGTGTGATCAAGATTGGCGGCGGGTCAGTCCGCCGATAAAGCGCATGATCACACGGGGTATTGAACAGAAAAACACATCAATTCATAATTCACTTTTACGTATTTCTTAAAGATAAGGTGTCGTATGGCGCTCCCCGGAAGGATTGATTTGAATGACTTGCTCGTATTCGAGGCGGTTGCCGAAAGCGGAGGTTTCACTGCCGCGGCGGAGCGGCTCGGCGTGGCGACCGCCAAGATCAGCGTCGAAGTCGGCCGACTGGAATCCAAGCTCGGGATGGCACTGTTTCATCGCACCACGCGCAGAGTCGCCTTGAGCGATGCGGGGCAGACGCTCTACGAGGAATGCAGGCCCCTGCTGCATGGTTTGACGGAGGCGCTCGAACGCGCCGCGTCGGGCCGGGAGCAGCTCGGGGGGACGCTTCGCATCAGCACCACGGTCGACCATGCCGCCTTGTCCCTCGCACCTGCACTTGCCGAATTCGCGGGCCGGCATCCCCATCTCGCAATCGACCTGCGCACGAACGACCGCGTCGTCGATCTGATCGATGCGGGCATCGATGTCGGCATCCGCCTGGGGTGGCTGCGGGACTCATCCAACCGGGCGGTCAAACTTGCGGACTTCGAACAATACGTGGTCGCAGCGCCAGGCTACTTCGAACGCAGGGCATGTCCAGCAAATCCCGAAGACCTGGCGTCGCTCGACTGGATTTCCCTGACCCTGCTGCCGACGCCACTCACCTGGAAGTTCGCCTCCCAGCTTGGGGAAACCAGGACGGTCCATGTCACATCGCGCATCCGGGTCGATTCGCCCAGCGCCCTGCGCGCCTTGCTTCAGGAAGCGATGGGCGTCTCCGTGATGGACCAGTTCAATGCCCAGGAGGGCATCGCCACACAGCGCTTGATGCGCGTCTTGCCGGAATGGTCCCTGCCCACCGCGGGGATTTATGCCGTGTATCCGCCCGGGCGCCAGGTGCCGGCGAAAGTCAGGAGTTTTATCGATTTCTACCGGAGATACCTGACCGAGCAACACCAGAAAGACACCGGTGCCTGAACCGGTTTGGCTGCTGCGCCTTCGGCACAAGTGATATCTATCGCATTCGCGTCACCGACGCGTCGCGCTGCGCGTACCAGCCCAGCCGCGCCGCGATGATGCGGCGGTAGCGGGTATCGATATGCGCCGGGGTGGAGCGCACGTAGCGCTCGGCCTCGGCGCGTTCTTCCTGCGGCAGGCCATCCAGGGTACGCACCACCTCCTCCGCCGTCGGCACCCGCCCCGACTCGCCGCCGAACTTGGCCGGAAGCGCGGTCCACACCGCGGCATCGAAGCGCATGCGCCGCAGCCAGGCCGCGATGCGCGCGTCTTCTTGCGCACCGTCGCGCGACGGAATGCTGCCGATCCAGTCCGGCCGCGCCGGCGTGATCTTCTCGCGCTCGCCCAGCATCGCGCGCGCCGCATCCAGGTCCTGCGTGTCGAGCCAGGCCCAGTAGGTCGGCATCTCGCGCGCACCTTCGCACAGCACCAGCGCCACTTCCGCACTGTCGTCGCTCTTGCGCACGAATTCCAGCGGCAGGCGCGGGCCGCCGGGGTGCCAGCCGGAGGCCAGCTTCAAGGGTGCGGGCTTCCACAGCAGGGAACCCCAGGCGATGCAGACGATGTTCATGGTAGGCGATGTGAGGGAAGCGGGACGATCAGTCTAGTGTGCCAAACAAAGTCGGCGAGCACGGCAGGATGCCCCGCCATTGTCCTGCCGCTTGCGCCCGCACCCGAAGCGTGCGAACGGGATTTGCCTGGCGGGCGATACTTCAGGCATCGGAACTAGCGAGACACCAAGATGCCACAGAGCGCCATGCTCTTCCTCGTGCTGACCCGGGCGGGTTTCGACGATATCGCCCGGCGGGTCGACCTCGGCAGGGCCAGTCTCTACCTCAATCCTGGCCTGCTGTCGGAACAGGACATCGCGCGCCTGCGCGAGAGCGGCGCCGCGGTGCATGTGATGGCGACGCCGGTCAACCCGGCCAAGCCGCAGGAAGTGCAACAGGCGCTGCTCCTGACTCGCAATGAACTGGGCAGCGTCTGGGTCGAGCATGGCGCGCCGGTGTCCAGCACCGCGCTCGATAAGGTCCAGCGTGCCGAAGCCCCGCTCGTTTCCACCACGCCGCTGCGCCAGCGCCTGGCGCGCACCGCGGGCGTGCTCGCCACCGGTGTGCTGCGGCGCCTGCGCGCGCCGGAAAGTGGACGGGCGCTGATGGCCGTGCCTTATCTCGGCTTCGGTAACGCGCACCGCATCTGGCTCAAGGGGCGCCTGCTCGACGACGTCGCCTTCCGCGAACAGAACGTCGCGGACAGCGGCTGGGCCAACCTGGTGGCGCTCTACCAGCGCCTCGAATCCGACGAAGTGGCCGACGCCCGCGTGCTGGCGCACTTTGGCGGCCGCACGCACGAGGCGCGGACCGACGACGGCGGCTATTTTTCCTTCGACATCGCGCTCGACACGCCCCTGGCAGGCGGCCGCCATCGCGTGGAGCTGGAATTCCCGGATAACCGGCCCGGCGGCGACGCGCTGCGGACCGTGGCCGAGGTGGTCGTCCCGGCGCCGACGGCGCGCTTCGGCATCATCAGCGACATCGACGACACCGTCCTGTGGACCAACGTCACCAACAAGCTGAACATGGCCTTGATGCTGGCCCGCACCAACCACCACACGCGCAAGCCCTTCAAGGGCGTGGCCGGCTTCTACCGCGCGCTGCGCGACGGCGCCAGCGGGACCGAAGACAATCCGCTGTTCTACGTTTCGAGCAGCCCCTGGCACCTGTACGGGCCGCTGGTGGACTTCCTGAAGCTGCAGGGCATCCCGCTCGGCCCCCTGCTGCTGCGCGAACTGAGCGTGCGCCAGATGCTCAAGATTACCGAGCACGGCAGCCACAAGCTCGCGCAGATCGAACGCATCCTCGACTTCTACCCGGACATGCAGTTCGTGCTGATCGGCGACAGCGGAGAGCAAGACCCGGAGATCTATACCGAGGTGGTGCGCCGGCACCCGGGCGCGGTCAAGATGATCTACATCCGTAACGTCAACCCCGATCCCTCGCGCATTGACGCCCTCGACCGCCTGATCGAAGAGGTAAGCGCCACCGGCACCCAGCTGGTCCTGTCGCCGGACAGCGTGTTCGCCGCCTCCCATGCGGCGGCCGAGGGTTTGATTGCAGTGGACCGGCTATCTTCCGTGCGCAGCGACAAGCGCGATGACGAACATGCGGCGCCGCCGAAGACAGGATTATAAAAACCTATCGAAGCGATCGTATTAATCAAATTTATTAATTTTCCGCTGAGCCATAGAATCTCTCTATCAACACCAACGAGGAGATTCCTGATGAGCCAAGCCCGCCTGACCACCGCTTCCGGCATTCCTGTCGCCGACAACCAGAACTCGCTGAGCGCCGGCCCGCGCGGCCCGCTGCTGCTGCAAGACTTCCACCTGATCGAGAAGCTGCAGCACTTCAATCGCGAGCGCATCCCGGAACGCGTGGTGCACGCCAAGGGCTCCGGCGCCTACGGCACCTTCACCGTGACCCACGACCTGCGCCCGTTCACCAAGGCAAAGCTGTTCTCGGAGATCGGCAAGCAGACCCCGGTGTTCCTGCGCTTTTCCACCGTCGGCGGCGAAAAGGGCAGCGCCGACACCGAGCGCGATCCGCGCGGCTTCGCCCTGCGCTTCTATACGGAAGAAGGCAACTGGGACCTGGTCGGGAACAACACACCGGTGTTCTTCATCAAGGACCCGATCAATTTCCCGGATTTCATCCACACCCAGAAGCGCGACCCGCAGACCAACCTGAAGTCGGCCAACATGATGTTCGACTTCTGGAGCAAGGCGCCGGAAAGCCTGCACCAGGTGACGATCCTGTTCTCGGATCGCGGCACCCCGGACGGCTACCGCCACATGGACGGTTTCGGCAGCCACACCTATAGCCTGATCAACGAGCTTGGTGAGCGCGTCTACGTGAAGTGGCACTTCAAGACGCGCCAGGGCATCAAGAACCTCAGCGCCGCAGAGGCGACCCGCATCGCCGGAACCGACCCGGACCACGCCCAGCGCGACCTGTTCGAGGCGATCGCGCGCCAGGATTTCCCGCAGTGGGACGTCAAAGTCCAGGTGGCGACCGAGCAGCAGCTGGCCGACTGGGAGCAGCGCACCGGCTGGAACCCGTTCGACCTGACCAAGGTCTGGCCGCACGGCGACTTCCCGATGCTCCAGGTAGGCGTGCTGGAACTCAACCGCAACCCCGACAACTACCACGCCGAAGTCGAGCAGGCCGCTTTCTCGCCCGCCAACGTGGTGCCGGGCCTGGGCTACTCGCCGGACAAGATGCTGCAGGGACGCCTGTTCGCCTACCACGACGCCCAGTTGTACCGGGTCGGCACCAACCATCAGCACCTGCCGGTGAACGCCCCGCGCTGCCCCTTCCACAACCAGCAGCGTGACGGCGCGATGGCGGTCGCCAACGGCGGGGCGGCGCGCAACTACGCGACCATCGATTCGGTGGGAGGTGGCGCCCTGGGCATGGGCCACGGCGAACGGGAGCTGCCGATCAGGGGCGACGCCGGCCGCTACGACTTCCGCGGCCAGGAAGACGATACCACCCAGGCGGGCAACCTGTTCCGCCTGATGACCGAACAGGAGCGCCGGAATCTGTGCGACAACCTGGCGGGTCCGCTGAGCCAGGTCGATGCCGACATTCTGGAGCGCCAGCTGCGCCAGTTCGACAAGGCGGATCCGGCGTATGGCCGTGGTGTGCGCGCTTCCTTGAAGGCGCTGGGCCGTAACGTGGATTGAAGCGCGGCTTGCGAAACGGTGCCTGTTGCACCGTTTCGACCCGGCCTCAACACGATTGCTTGACCGCGGCGAACAAGCATGTTCGCCTCCGCTTCCGGCAAGGGCGCCCTGCCCTTGTCCGACATTTCCTTCTCAGGCCGCACGTGCCATCCCATCCAGCACTGCAGCGAATTGTCTAGCGCAAACTTCAAGCAAGCGTCAGGCTGATCTGTTCCAGAACAAAGGGCGGGCGTCCCAATGCGTCTACGATTGCCGGGCACGTCATCTTAAGTTTTCACATTAACATTGCTAAGCAACTCTCTGATTTGGCAGTGCTTTAATTTCGAAAAACACTATCCAGAGGAATTTTTCCCTTGAAGCCTAAGCATTTTCCAATGAAGGATTTTTCATATGAAAACACTCACCTCCCCCGCACCGATTCTTGTCGGCCTTGTCACCCTGGCCTGTAGCGCCACTGCCTGTGCATCAGCAAGCTCCACCGTTTACCATGTCGCGCCGAACGGTGCCGACAGCGCCGACGGCAGCGAAGCCGCGCCGTTCCTGACCCTTGCGCGTGCCGCTCGCGCCGTCACCCACCCGGGCACCACCGTCTACGTTGCCCCTGGCACCTATGAAGGCGGAATCAAGACGACTGCCCACGGCAGCCCGCAGGCACGCATTTCCTGGATGTCGAACGGGGCGAGAATCGTGCCGCCCGCCAGGTCGAAAAGCAAAACGGCATGGGATAACCGTGGCGACTACGTCAGCATCATCGGCTTCGAGGTCGACGGTTCCAATAGCGGTGAAGGAAAGTTGTGGACCCGAGGTATCTACAGCGGCGGCTCCTACAGCCTCATCGAAGGGAACCACGTGCACCACATCGCCCAGGGAATCCCCTGCAACGGCGCCGGCGGGTCCGGCATCGGCGTGGATAGCTACTTCAGGGGCGTCAAGGGCGACGTCGTCGGCAATACCGTGCACGACATCGGCCCGGCCGGCTGCAGCTACGTGCAGGGCATTTATCATAGCACTTCCGGCACCATCAAGAACAACGTCGTCTACCGTGTCGGCTCGGCGGCGATCCACCTGTGGCACGACGCCAAGGACCTGAAAATCATCAACAACACCCTGAGCGCGTCGGCGTTCGGGATCATTGTCGGCGGCGGCAACTACTACTTCAGTTCTACCGGTGCAAACAACGTCCACGTCCATAACAATATCGTGTACGACAACCAGTACGGCATCTCGGAACAGGGCCGTACCGGCGACGGCAATACCTACAAGAACAACCTGGTCTACAAGAACAGGACTTATGACTGGCGGCTGCGCAATCGCCTGCTTCACACCGGCACCATCAGCTCGGAGCCCTTGCTGGTCGACTATTCGCGTAGCGCCGCGAAACCGAACTTCAGGCCGAGCGCCGGTTCGCCGGCGATCGGCCGCGGCAACGCCACCTACGCCCCTCCCGTCGACATCGAAGGCCGTCCGCGCGATCCCGCCAAGGGCATTGACGTGGGCGCGTATCGGCACTGAGGCCGCCTACTCGTCGAAGCCCAGGATCTTCATCGCGCGGGTCAGACCCTTGGCCGCCTTGGTGTACCCGGACCAGGGCTCGTTCCCCTTGTCCAGCCGCGTGTGGACGTTGGCCACCGTCCACTGCGTGCTCGACTTGAGCTTCATGAGTTCATCCCACTCGAGCGGCACCGAAATCCCCATCCCCGGTCTTGCCCGCGCCGCCCAGGCGCTGATGGTGGTGGCGCCGCGGCCGTTGCGCAGGTAGTCGATGAAGATCTTCCCGATCCGGTTCTTCGGGCCGCTCTTGAAGGCGAAACGGTCCGGGAAGGTCGCCGCCAGGTGGCGCACGATGGCCTGCGAGAAGGACTTCACGGTGTCCCAGCCATATTCCGGCTTGACCGGCACCACCACGTGCAAGCCCTTGCCGCCGCTGGTCTTGAGAAAACTCGGCAGCCCGAGTTCATCCAGGAAGGCGTGCATGATCTGCGCCGCTTCCTGCATCTGCTGCCACTCGACGCCTTCGCCCGGGTCGAGGTCGAACACCATCCGGTCCGGCGTCTCGTAGCTCTTGGCCACCGCGTTCTGGGTATGCAGCTCGATCGCATTCCACTGCGCCACCGACAGGATGCCCTCGACGCCGACGATCTCCAGCATCGGCGGATTGTCCGGGTCCAGCGCGGCGTCCATCTGCTTCACCCCCGGCAGTTTCTTGACGTCGGCGTGCTTCTGGAACACCAGTTCGGCGCCGATCCCGCTGGGCGCCCGCACCAGGGTCAGCGGACGGCGCTTGAGATGCTCCATCATCAGCTCGCCCACCAGGGCGTAGTAGCGGATCACGTCCAGCTTGGTGATGCCGGTCGACGGGTCGACCACGCGCTCCGGGTTGGTCACCCGCAGGGTCTCCGGCAGCTTGCGGTGCAGGCCGGCGGGCGGCGGCGTCACCGGTTCGTCCGCCAGCGCCGGCTTTTCCACGTCCTCGATGTGGCGCGGTTCCTCGCGCGTGATGCCCTTGGCCGGCTTGTCCTGGCGCAGGCCCTGGAACACCGGGTGGCGCACCGAGCCGGTCGCCGTCCACTCCGAGAAGCTGACCTCGGCCACCAGCACCGGCTTGACCCAGTGGTGCTGGCGTCCCGGCACCGCGCGCGGCGGGAACGGGCTTTCGTCGGTGCGCAGCGCTTCCAGGCGTTCGCTGATGTCCATCAGCGAGGCGTGGTTGAAGCCGGAACCGACGTTGCCGGCGTAGCGCAGCACGCCCTCGCGGTCGTAGGTGCCGAGCAGCAGCGAGCCGACGCCTTTGCGCGAGCCCTTCGGGTCGGTGAAGCCGCCGATCACGAATTCCTGGCGCAGGCCGCACTTGAGCTTGATCCATTCCGGCGAGCGCCGCTCCACGTAGCGCGAATCGCGGCGCTTGCCGATCACCCCTTCGAGGCCGATCTTGCAGGCGGCCACCACCAGCTCCTCGGGGTTGGTCCCGAATTCGGCCGAGAAACGCACCTTGTCCGATTTCGACTTCTTGAGGATCTGTTCCAGCGCCGCGCGGCGCTCGCTCAGGGGCACGTCGCGCAGGTCGTAGCCGTTGCAGTAGGGGGCGTCGAACAGGAAGTAGACGATGTCGGCCGTGCGCACGCCGTCGAAGGCCAGCTGCAGCAGGCCGAAGTTGGGCTTGCCGTTCTCGTCGTGCACCACGATCTCGCCGTCGTACCAGCCGTCCGGCAGCTTCATGCGCTCGAGTTCCTTCTGCAGGGGCTGCAGCTTCTCGGTCCAGTCGTTGGCATTGCGCGTGATCAGCCGCACTTGCCCGTCCTCGACCCGCGCCAGCATGCGGTAGCCGTCGAACTTGACTTCGAAGATCCAGTTTTCCGGATCTGGCGGCGGCGCGTCCACCAGCGTGGCCAGCTCGGGATTGAATTTCTCGGGGAGGACGGCCTTCTTGACACCGTCCGGCAATCCCGGCGCCGCGGCCTTGGCGCTGCGCGTGGATTTGGCCGACGGTTTGGCGGCAGGCTTCGCGGCCGATTTTTTGGCGGCCGGCTTGCGTGCCGGCTTGCGCGCATCGTCCGATTCGGCTTCGGCTTTCAGTGCCGCCACCTTGCGGCGCGCTGGCTTGGGCATGGGCAGCTCCTTGACGCTGTCGGGCATTTCGTCGACCACCGAGAACTCCTCGGCGGGTCGAGCATGTTCATCGTTCTCCTTGATCAGGAGCCAGGGTTCCTGCTTGTCGTCGCCGCGCCCTTTCATGCGGATCAGCACCCAGCGCCCGTGCATCTTGTGGCCGTGGATCTCGAACTTCAGGTTGCCCTTGCGGTAGCCCTCGTGCGGGTCGCCGATCGGTTCCCAGGTGCCCTTGTCCCAAATGATGACCTTGCCCGCGCCATATTGCTTGGGCGGGATGGTGCCTTCGAAATCGGAATAGGAAATCGGGTGGTCCTCGACGTGCACGGCCATGCGCTTGTCGTGGGTATCGTAGCTGGGCCCCTTGGGCACGGCCCAGCTCTTCATGGTTCCGTCGAGTTCGAGACGGAAATCGTAATGCAGGCGGGTCGCCCAGTGCTTCTGGATCACGAAGGTCAAGGCCTCCGTGCTGGCATCGCCGCCCTCGGCAGGCTCGGACGTGATGTTGAAATTGCGCTTGGCCTTATAGAGTTTGAGCGCGTCTGGCATGTGGCACCTCCCGGCTATCGGCTAGTGGCCAGTCTAGTCCCGCCCGCCTCGGCCCGACTGTACGCCAGCGAACCCTGGACAGGCCCCGCGCCACTTGTAAGCGAATGTAAATACCGTCAACGCGGCTATTCGGGCTCGCGTTGATTCCTCAGTGACACGGGATGGTCCCTGGTCACCAACCTGAATGAGGAAAGCCATTATGCGCAAGATCGTTGCCACCCTGATTGCCGGCCTGTTCGCTACGTCCGTGTTCGCCCAGACCACGCCGGCGACCGAGACGAAGGCCGATGCAAAGGCAGCCAAGGAAGTCGCCCAGGCAGATGCCAAGCACGAGAAGCAGGTTGCCAAGGCCGATGCCAAGGTAGCGAAGGCCAATGCGGAAGCGAAGAAGGACGTCGCCGAAGCGAAGGCGGATGCCGCCAAGACCAAGGCGAAGGCAGACAAGAAGCACGCCGAGAAGAAAGCCGATGCCAAGGCCGACAAGGCGGAAGCCAAGGCAGAACAGGCCGCCGACCACGCCGATGCCAAGGCGGACAAGATGACTGCCACCGCCACCAAATAACACGCCGCCCAGGCCCCCATATTCCAAAGGACAGGCTCGCCCTGTCCTTTGTCGCACCAAACGCTACAATGCGGTTTTCCCCGCTGCGAGCGCACCATGCATCGAATCGTCTTCCTCGACCGCGACAGCCTGCAGGCCCGGGTCCGCTCCCCTGCGTTTGCCCATGACTGGCAGGACTACCCCGGCACGCAAGAAGACGAGGTCGTTGCGCGCCTCGCGGGCGCCACGGTTGCGATCACCAACAAGGTGCCGCTGCGCGCCGCCGCCATCGAGCGCCTGCCCGATTTGAAGATGGTGGCGATCGCCGCCACCGGCACCGACAATGTCGACCTCGCCGCCTGCCGGGCGCGCAGGATCGCGGTCGCGAACATCCGCAACTATTCCCTGGTCTCGGTGCCGGAGCACTGCTTCGCGCTGCTGCTGGCGCTGCGCCGCAACCTGGCCGCCTACATGGACGACGTTGCGGCCGGCCGCTGGGAACGGTCGACCCGCTTCTGCCTGCTGGACCACCCGATCGGCGACCTGGCCGGCAGCCGCCTCGGCATCGTCGGCTACGGCGCGCTGGGGCGCAAGGTGGCGCAGCTGGGGCGCGCCTTCGGCATGGAAATCGCGGCCACCGCGCGCGCGCCGCTGAACGAGGCGGACGTGCTGCAGCTGCCGCTGGACGAATTGCTCGCCAGCTCCGATGTGGTCAGCCTGCACCTGCCGCTGAACGAACAGACGCGCCACCTGATCGGCGCGCGCGAGCTCGGCCTCATGAAGAGGCACGCCCTCCTGATCAATACCGCGCGCGGCGGGCTGGTGGACGAGGCCGCGCTGGCCGAGGTCCTGCTCGGCGGGACCATCGGCGGCGCCGGTTTCGACGTCCTGAGCAAGGAGCCGCCCGATCCGGGCAACCCACTGCTGCGCCTGCGGCTGCCGAACTTCATCCTGACGCCGCACGTGGCCTGGGCCAGCGGCGGGGCCATGCAGACCCTGGCCGACATGCTGGTCGATAACATCGAGGCCTGGGCCGCCGGGCAGCCGAAGAACCTCGTCTAGACCTTACTTGCCCATTTCGGCCGCCGCCGGCGTTTCGCCCTGCCCGGCCTGCGGGTCCGGCGCGTGCAGCGGCAGCTCCAGGATGAAGGCCGCGCCCTGCCCTGGACTGCTTTCGACCCGCACCGATCCGCCCAGCAGGGTGGTGACGATGTTCCAGCTGATGTTCAGTCCCAGGCCGGTGCCGCCCTGCCCCATGCGCGTGGTGAAGAAGGGGTCGAAAATGCGCGTCTGGTGTTCCAGCGGGATGCCGCGGCCGTCGTCGCGGAATTCGATGCGCACGCTGGCGCCGTCCAGCAACGTGGCGGCCAGCACCATGCTGCCGCCCGGCTTGTCGAAGGCGTGCAGCAGCGCGTTGTTGACGAAGTTGATCACGACCTGGCCCAACGGACCGGGGAAACTGTCCAATACGATCCCGGGTGGCACGTCGAGCTCGAGCCGGTGCCCGGCCAGGCGCACCTTGTTCATCAGGGTGGCCGCGATCTCCTGGCAGGCCTGGGCCAGCTCGAAGCGGCGGCGCTGGGCGCTGGCCTGGTCGACCGAGACCTGGCGGAAGCTGTTCACCAGCTCCGCCGCATTGTGCAGGCTGCGCATGATCAGGCCGGCCGCCTCGCGCGACGAGGAGACGTAGTCGGCCAGGTCGGAGCGGCGCAGGGTCGCGCTGTCGAAACGGGCGGCGATGTCGCTGGTCTGTTCCTGCAGGGTGCTGGCCATCAGCAGGCTGTTGCCGATCGGGGTGTTCAGTTCGTGGGCGACGCCCGCTACCAGCGAACCGAGCGAGGCGAGTTTTTCCTGGGCCGCGAGCTGGGCCTGGGTTTCCTTCAGCTGGTGGTAGGCGCTGGCGTTGTCGATCGCGACGCCGACATAGGCCGCCAGGGTCTCCAGCATGTCAAGGTGGACCTGGCCATAGGCGCGCGCGGCCGGGCTCTGCACCGTCAGTGCGCCCAGCACCCGCTCGCCGACCATCACCGGCACCAGCAGCAGCGAGCGCGGGCTCAGTCCGGCGCGCCAGGCGCAGGGCAGCGCCAGCTCAAGCGCCCCTTCAGGCGGCAGCGCCGGCAGGTACTCGGGCAGTTCGTGCGGCAGGTCGCCCGCCAGTACCTCGCGTCCGCGCACCATGGCCCAGGCGGCCAGTTCGCGGTCGGCGTCTTCCGGCAGCTCGAAGGCCTCGCGCCGCTCGCCGTCGACCACCGCATAGGCATATTCCAGCGTGCCGCGCTCGGGGTGGCGCAGCACCACCGCGAACAGGGTCGCGTCCATCAGCGCATGCACGTTTTCGTAGAGCGCGCGCATGATCGCTTCCAGCTCCAGGTTGGCGGTCAGGGCGCGCCCGATGTCCGACAGCAGCGCGATGTTGCGGTGCGCCTGCTCCACCACCTCTTTCTGTTCCTCGACCTCCTGCTTGCGGCGCTCGGCCGAATCCTTCTGGCGCCGCAGCTCGGTGGTGCGGACTCCGACCTCGTGCTCCAGCATCACCTTCTGCGCCACCAGCGCGCGGATGCGCAGCCGGTAGCCGACGGTGAACAGGGTCAGGGTGGCCAGCACCGCGAGCGTGCGGAACCACCAGGTCTTCCAGAACGGCGGCGTGATGGTGATCGTGAGCGTGGCGGGCCTGGTACTCCAGACGCCATCCTTGTTACTGGCGCGCACCCGGAACACATAGGTGCCGGGATCGAGGTTGGTGTAGCTGGCGTAGCGGCGCCGTGCGTCGGTGTCGACCCAGCCCTGGTCGAAGCCTTCCAGCTGGTAGGCGTAGCGGTTGCCGTCCGGGTCGGCGTAGTGCAGCGCGGCGAATTCCAGTGCGAACACGGAGTCGCGGTAGGACAGGCTCAAGGCAGACTGCTCGTGGAAATTGGGCGCCGCGCGCGAGCGGTTCAGCACCAGGAAGTCGGTGATCACGACTTCCGGCGCATACGGATTGTCGCGCACTGCATCCGGCATGAACGAGGTCAGGCCGTTCACGCCGCCGAAGTAGAACTGGCCGTCGCTGCCGCGCATGGCCGCGCCCACGAAGTAGGAGCCGTCCACCAGGCCGTCCTTCGCGGTATAGCTCTTGGTCGCGCCGCTTCCCGGCTCGACGCGGGTGATGCCGGTGGTGGTACTGGCCCACACGTAGCCGTGCGCGTCCTCGATGGTGGCGCCAATCGGCAGGGCTTCCGGGCCGCCACTGAAGGGATAGAAGCGGAAGCGCACGCCGTCCTTCCCCTGCTGCATGCGGTGCAGGCCGCCGGCCGTGCCGACCCACAGGTCGCCGCGCGTCGATTCCATCAGGTGGTAGATGCGACTGTGGCGCAGTCCGTTGGGGTTGGCCGGGTCGTGGCGGTAATGGGTGAAGCGGCCGGTCGCCGGGTCGTAGCGTTCGAGGCCGGTCTCGGTGCCGATCCAGACGATGCCCTGGCGGTCTTCGAGCGCGGTGAAGCCGTAGTTCTCGCCCAGGCTGGCGGGATCGGAGGCGTCGTGGCGCCAGGTGCGCACGGTATCCTGCCCCGGCGCGAGCGCGGCCAGGCCGCCGCGGGTGACGATCCAGAGGGTACCGGAACGCCCCGCATGCAGCGCCTGGACATAGCTGGCGCCCGGACTGCCGCCCAGCGCGGTATGGCCGAAGCGACCGCTGGCGTCGCGCCAGGCCAGGCCGGTCGGGGTGCCGATCCAGACCCGCTCACGCGCATAGGCCAGCGCGGTGATCACCTCGCCCGGCTCGCCGCCCTGGCCAGCGCGCTCGATCGGACCGCCCGGACGGTCCATGCGCATCAGGCCGTCGCCGGTGGTGCCGATCCACACCCGTCCGGCCCCATCCTCGGCCACGGCGCGCACCTTGGCGCGCCCCAAACCCTCGTTGCCGCCATAGCGCGCAAAGCCGCCGCTGGCCAGGTCGGTGCGGCTGACGCCGCCGAACTGGGTGCCGGCCCACAGGGTGCCGGTGCGGTCGACCAGCATCGAGCTGACCTGGTTGTCCGACAGCGTGTGCGGGTCGGTCGGATCGTTACGGTAGCTGATGAAACGGCCGGTGCTTGGATCGAGCCACTTCAGGCCGCCCAGTTCGGTGCCGACCCACAGGGTGCCGCCGCCATCGTGGTACAGGGCGTTGATACGCAGCTCGCCCAGGCCCTCCTCGCCGCCCAGGCGGCGCCGCTGGGGCTGGGCGTAGGAGGCGCCGTCGCCCAGGCGCCAGGCTTCCAGGCCCGACGCGGTGCCGACCCACAGGGTATCGCGCGGCCCCATCGACAAGGCCAGCACGGTATTGCGCTGCAGGTCCTCGGTATCGACGTCGTAGTGCTCGAAGCGGTCGGCGCCGGGCGCCAGCCGGTCGATGCCGGCCGCGGTGCCGATCCACAGGGCGCCGCGCGCGTCCAGCGCCAGCGCGTTCACGCGGTTGTCGCGCAGCGTCGCCGGGTCGTTGGGGTCGTGGCGGTAGCTGCGCATGGCGCCGCTCGCGGTATCGAGGAACTGCAGGCCGTCGCCGGTGGCCAGCCACAGGCCGCCCTGTGCCGGCTGGATCGCCAGCACGGCCCGGTTACCCGAGAACGCACCGCCCGCGTTGGAGGCGCCGCCGCGCTGCTTGCCTGGCGGTGGGTTCATGGCGACCGCGCCCTTGTCGTCGGACGCGAGATAGCGCACGAACTTGCCGGTGGCCTGGTCGAAGCGCGCCAGCCCGCCCTTGGTGCCGAACCACAGGCGGCCCTGGCCGTCCTCGTACGAGGCCAGTACATAATTGTCGGGAAGGCTCTCTGGCTGGTCCGGGTTGTTGCGGTAGACCGTGACGCGGTAGCCGTCGAAGCGATTGAGGCCGGCCTGGGTGCCGAACCACATGAAGCCGCGCCGGTCCTGTAGGATGGTCAACACCGATTGCTGCGACAGGCCGTGCTCGATGGACAGGCGCTCGAAGCGCAGGCTGCGCGGCGCAGCCAGGGCGCAGCCGCCCCAGATCCACATCAGTAACAGGGCGACCAGGGCAAGGCGCGGTCCCCGCATCAAGGCAAACATAAGTGTCCCAAATCGATCCAACCCGGCTAATCTACCAGAGCTTGTTTGCCTACGGAAAAAAATGACACTTCCGGAAAGATCAAGGCGCTGCTATAATGCGTGCATCGGGCGGCTGTAGCTCAGCTGGATAGAGTACTTGGCTACGAACCAAGGGGTCGTGGGTTCGATTCCTGCCAGCCGCACCAGAATACGAGGGACCAGAATGAAAATTCTGGTCCCTTTTTTCGTTGGCGCTGTCACTACTACGTGTAGAAATTGAACTGTTGAGCTGCACGGATGTCCAACCTGGGTTAAATGACCAGGAGGGACGATGAAGTCTGACGGCTTTCGCCGCCTACTACGCCAAGGACGCGCCACGCCGCCGCGCTTGCGCGCCGGCCGCTCCAGCTGGCGCGATCCCTTTTGAGATTCGAGCAGGTACATCTCATCCGCCTCGGCGATGCCAGCGAGGCGCTCGGGCTGGTCTTGGCGCACACCGTCGAGGAAGCGATGGCGCCAGCGAAAGCTGGTGTTGCGATGCACGCCGATCAGTTTCGCCGCCGCCCGTACGCTGCGCGAGTCGAGCATTTCCCTACCGTAGTCCAGCCACTAGAGGGCAATCGGCCTTTTCCACACCTGGTGATGACAGCGCCTTTTCGTTTCCGGCAGCGCGCCCACCTGCTGTCATTGGTTCGCGACAGAGATGCCAACACCTCAGGTTTTGCAAGATGCTAATGAGCCTTTGCCAAGTCGCGATCCCCTGCTATAATGCGTGCATCGGGCGGCTGTAGCTCAGCTGGATAGAGTACTTGGCTACGAACCAAGGGGTCGTGGGTTCGATTCCTGCCAGCCGCACCAGAATACGAGGGACCAGAATGAAAATTCTGGTCCCTTTTTTCGTTGTATCTGCGTTCTTTTGCGTCCACTTGCGGGCAATGAAGCGCGCTGGAACTGTGTGCGCTGTCGCCTGGCATCTTGCGAGGCGCTTTCATCCCGGTCCGGCGCCAGCCCTGCTTCATGCCTCCGGTGTTTCGCGAACGGCGGGGTCTTGGACGGTTCCACTGGATCTGCTTTCGGCGCCTCCCTGAGCTTGCGCCATAGGGGGTTTGCGAAATCCGGCGGTGCTGCTATAATGCGTGCCTCGGGCGGCTGTAGCTCAGCTGGATAGAGTACTTGGCTACGAACCAAGGGGTCGTGGGTTCGATTCCTGCCAGCCGCACCAACTTTTTTTAAATGGCCCAGAAGCGATTCTGGGCCATTTTTCTTTTCCGCTCCCCTCTCCTCGCATTTTCCTGCATCGGTAGGCGCATTCGCCGCCGGAGCATCCTCACACGCCAGCCTCGGGCCCGATCCACGCTTGGGCTAACTCAGCAAAAAGACCTAAATCGCATCAACTTCTACGCTTCATTCATTAAACCGGGCTGAAATCGCAGGGGCTCTGCGCCGGAAACACCCTCCTCTTTTCGTAGGACTGGGCTGACACATTTTCAGCAACCCAATCATAATTTTCTACTCATTAACGTCTCTTGGACGAGTTCTCCTATGGCGTAAAGCGCTCTAGCATAGCCTATTGGCAATTTGTTGATTCTTGGAATGCAAGGTGCAAGTTGACCGTTCAATCACGCTTCCGCGTGCTTTTTTTTATCGTTTTGATAGCATGAAGTTCCCCGATACTTGAAACCCAGGCTGCAGGACGCGGCTGATTCTAATGCGAGGAAAGAAATGAAAAAATCTCTGATTGCTGCAATTGTGTTGGCTTCCGCTTCGTTTGGTTCGTCGGCTGTAATGGCCCAAACCGTCGTCGGCAACTCCCCTCAGGAGCTCAACCTGATCGACAACAGCGCCTTCTTTGGCGACACCTTCGAAGCCGACAACGAAGGTAACACCTTCGCTGACCGTTTCACCTTCACCATTGATGGTGACATGGGCATGAACCTCGATGCGATCATCTCGTCGATCAGCCGTACCGCCGACGTGGGCCTGGACATCACCGGTCTGGCTCTGTATGGCGAAGACGACACCCTGATCACCAACGGCACCTCGCTGCAGAGCGGTGCGATCGATGTCTGGAGCATCACCGCCAATAACCTGGCAGCGGGTGACTACTACCTGCGCGTCAGCGGCAACCTGGTGTCGGACGCCGGCGCCTCGTTCGGCGGCGCCGTGATGCTGGCTCCGGTTCCGGAACCGGAAACCTACGGCATGATGCTGGGCGGTCTGGGTGTCCTGGGCTTCCTGGCACGCCGCCGCAAGGCAAAGCAGGCCTGATAATCAGCCTGGCATAGCGATGGACGGAAGCGCGCAAGCGCTTCCGTCCTTTTTTTCGTCCGTCGCCGCTGTGCGCGGCGGCGTGATCAAGGGGCAGCCGCCCCTTCTCTCAGGTGCGCAGCTTCTTGATGATGCTGCGGTTGCCCAGGATCTCCTCGATCTGCTCGAAGCGCACCGGCTTGACCATGTGATGGTCGAAACCTGCCTCGAAGGCGAGCTGGCGGTCCTTCTCCTGGCCCCAGCCGGTCACGGCGATCAGCACCGTCATCGGGCCGCAGGCCAGCTTGCGGATCCCGCGCGCCAGGTCGTAGCCCGACATGTGGGGCAGCCCGATGTCCAGGAAGGCATAGTCCGGGCAGAAGCGCGCCGCCGCGGCCAGCGCGTCCGGACCGTTATGGGTGATCACCACGCTGTGGCCCATGGCCGTGAGCAGCGCACCGATGCTGTTGACGAAGTCGACGTTATCGTCCGCCAGAAGGATGCGGTAGGTCTCGGTACTGATGAAGGCGGCCGGGGTCGGCTTGGCGATCGGCTCCGGATCGACCACGATCGGCAGGCGCACCACGAAAGTGCTGCCGTGGCCCAGGCCTTCGGACTTGGCCTCGATGGTGCCGCCATGCAGTTCGACCAGCTTGCGCGCCAGCGACAGGCCGACACCCAGGCCGGCGTTGCTGCGTTCCAGCGTGGAATCGACCTGAACGAACATCTCGAATACGGAATCGAGCATATCCGGCGCCAGGCCGATGCCGGTATCGGCCACTTCCAGCACCAGGGTGCGGTCCTCGACGCCGGCCCGCAGGGTCACGCTGCCGCCGCGGTTGGTGTACTTGGCGGCGTTGTTCAGGAGGTTGGACAGCACCTGCGCCAGGCGGGTGGCGTCGCCGTGCAGGAACACCGGGCGGTCCGGCAGGTCGATTTCCAGTTCGTGGCCGTGCAGTTCTATATAGGAGCGCACCACTTCCAGGGCGTCGTTCACCACGGCTTTCAGCTCCACCCGGCCCATCTTGATGGTGAACTTGCCGGTGTTGATGCGCGAGACGTCCAGCAGGTCGTCCACCAGGCGCACCATCTGGCGCAGCTGGCGTTCCATGATGTCGGTGGCGCGCTGGGTCGCCTGGGCGTCGCCGCTGCGGATGCGCAGGATGTCGAGACCCGTGCGGATCGGCGCCAGCGGATTGCGCAGTTCGTGCGCCAGGGTCGCCAGGAATTCGTCTTTCCTGCGGTCGGCCACGATCAGGGCCTGCTCGGCACGCTCGCGCACCGTCATCTCGTGTTCGAGCGTGCGGTTGGCCGCCTGCAGCGCATCGGAACGGCGCCCGATCTCGGCCAGCATGTCGTTGAAGGCTTCGACCAGCACCCCGATCTCGCCCTTTTCCTTGCCCGGCACGCGCAGGGTGAAGTCGCGCCGCAGCATCACCTGGCGCGCGACGTTGGTCACCGCCTCCAGCGGCCGGGTGATCGAGGCCTGCAGGCGCGAGGCCACCAGGGCCGCGATCACGAGCGCGCCCAGCATCACGCCGCCGAGGATGGCGCCGTAACTGAGGACGCGGTCGAGCAGGCCGTAGCGCGAGCGCAGATAGACCGTGCCGAGCGGCTCGCCGTTCTCGACGATCGGGCGGAACACCACCAGTTCGCCCTGCTCGAAGCGGTGGCCGGCGGCCTCCGGACGCGCCGGCAAGGATGTCTCGGAACCGGCCTTGGCATAGGTGGCGAAGCGCTGTCCGCTGTTGGTGAAGATGGCGCCGGCCACGATCTGCGGGCGCACCCGCAGCACCGACAGGCTGCGCGTGGCGGCGGCGGTATCGTTGAAGGAGACCGCCGGGGCGGCCACTTCGGCCACGAAATCGGCCTGGGTGGTGAGGTCGTCGACCCAGACACGCTGGGCGGTGCGCACGTCCACCACCAGCATGGCGACGGCGGCGGACAACAGGGCGACGATGGTGGTCGCCACCGCCATCAGGATCAGTTTGCTGCGGACGGAGCCGGTATCGTGCATGGCCATCACGCACCTCCCTTCTGGACCCGGTTCGCGACCGTCAGCAGGCGCGAACTGAGTTTCACGTTCTTCTTTTCGGCGGCATCCAGCGAGACGTCGAAGCGCACGCGCTCGTCGACGATGCGGAAGTTGATGACGCTGCCATAGCGCAGGCCGCCGTCGCATTCGGTCACGGTGAGGTAGGCGGCGGGCGCGCCGCGCAGCACGCGCGCGGCCCGTTCGCCGTCGCTGCCGGCCACGAACAGCAGGTGCACCGCCGGCACCGGTTCGTGCTCGCGCAGCGGCCGCACGGAAATCGGACGCCCCGCAATCGCGCGGCCGGCGGCGATGCGCGCCAGTTCGGCCGCCATGTCGTCCGAGCCGATCACCGCGATCGTCAAGGGACCGGCCGGGTCGGCGAAGGCCTGCGGCGGGAATTCCGCATAGCCGAGGAACTTGTACAGGAACGCCGCCTTGACGCGGCGCTCGAGCGCCTGGGCGCCGCCGGCGTCGGCGGCGGCAGGTGGCGCGGATCCCGCCGCCGCCAGCAGCAGCGGCAATGCGAGCGCCCTGCAGGCCAGGCGTCGCGATTGGTCGGGAGGGTGTGTCTTCATTCTTGTCATGGGCCTTCAGAAACGCAGCGAAGCGCTGGCGAACACACTGCGTTCGGCCAGTTGGCGCATGCCCGCCGCCCCGAATTCGGGATGACGGGCATGCAACAGGTTACGGCCCGTGAGGGCCAGTTCGACGCCGGGGCGTGCCTGCCACGCGAGCCGGGCGTCGAGTTCATGATAGCCCGGCACGGCCGGCTGCGGCAGGCGCGCGACGCGCCGCAGCATCAAGTCGCCGCTCAGGCCACCGCTAAAATCGTGGGACGAGCGCAGCTGCCAGTAGCTGCGCGGGTCGTTGGTCGCCAGGCCGGCCCTGGCCGAAGCGTCGGTACTCGCAGCCTGCACGCCGGTGTCGATATCCTGCAACACCGCCCCGGCGGCCAGGCGCCAGCCGCGCATCACCTGCCAGCTGGCCCACAGCTCCAGTCCGCGTGCGCGGCCGTGGCCGAGGTTGCGGAATACCGCGCCGCCGGGCTGCAGTTCCAGCGTGCGCAGGCGGTCATAATGGCTGTAGAACAGCGTTGCCGCGTACGACAGCGCGGGCACCGGCTGGGCGCGGTAGCCCAGTTCCAGCACGCGCGCGGTCTCGGCCTGCATGTCCGGCCCGCCCGCTATCAGGTAGCGCGCGCCGTTCGAGGCCGGGTCGACCAGCCTCAGGTCGCGGTCGATGCGGCTGGGGGCGCGCACTGTGCGCGAGGCCGCCGCCCACAGCATCGCGCCCGGCGCGTGGTCCCAGGCCAGGCGCAGGTTCGGCAGCACTTCCATGCCGGTATAGCTATTCTCCTCCAGGCGCAGGCCGGCCGTCGCGCGCAGCGCCGGGGTGATGTCGAACTCGTCCTGGGCGAACAGGTTGCTCCAGGCCAAGGTGCGCCGGGTCGGAGAGAATTGCAGGATCGGGCCGTTCTCGAAACGGTCGCGCTGGTGGCGGTAGCCGCCGCCCCAGGTCAGCGCATGGCGCCCGCCCAGCCGCGTGGCGTACTGGGCCTCGATGTCGACCGTGTCGAGCGCATGCTTGCCGGCCCCGGCCTGCGCGCGCCGGCCCTGGTCGATCCAGGCCTGCAGGCGCAGCCCGGCCTCTCCCGCCAGGCGGGCATCGAAGCGCGCCACCAGGTTGGCGCCCGAGAAGTCGGTGCGCGTTTCATTGCCCGATGCGCGCAGCGCGCCCGCATGCAGGTCGCCGCTCAGGCTCAGGGTCTGGTCGGCGCCTTCCCAGTCGAGCCGGAAACCGGCCTGGCGCCGGCCGACGCCGCCGCCCTCCCCGGCCTCGCCCGGCGCGGCGCCGGTCTCGTCACGTTTGCCGTAGGCGCGCACAAAAGCGCCGTTCGCCAGGCGCTTGCCCTGGCGTACCGTCACGCCGGCATAGCGATTGCCGGCATGGACTACCGCCAGCCCAGCTTGCGTATCGGCGGCGCTGCGGGTGATGATGTTGATGACGCCGTTGACCGCGTTGGTGCCCCAGATGGTGCCGCCCGGGCCGCTGATCACTTCGATCCGTTCGACGTCCGGCAGCGCCACGTCGAGGGCTTCCCAGAACACGCCGGAGAACAGCGGCGAATATACGCTGCGGCCGTCGACCAGCACCAGCAGTTTGTTGGCCAGCTGCGAGGAGAAGCCGCGCGCGGTGATTGCGTATTCCTGGGCATTGGCCAGCGCCACCTGCAGGTTGGGCGCCAGGCGCAAGGCTTCCGGAATGCTGGTGGCGCCGGAACGGGCAATGTCGGCGCCGCTGATGACGTAGACCGAGGCCGGCGCGCTGCTCAGGCGTCCCTGCTGGCGCGAGACCGAAGTCACGACGATATCGGACAGCTGCTCGAGGGAGAAATCGGCAAGCTGCGCTTCCCTCTGGCTGGCGAGCTCGGCATGGCTGGCCGCGTGCCCGCCGCCTGCGTGCAGCAAAAACAGTGCCGCACATGCGCAGGCAAGCTGGGAAGGTTTTAACATAGTTGCCATCCTAGAACATTTTCTGTCACGCACCAAGAGCGCACGATTCCCTCTGCGTCAGCGTCGCATGCGCGCCACGACTTCTCTTGATAGGTTGACTCATCAATAATCTTGATGGCAGTCATTAGAAATATAAATTGGACTAATTTGCGGCATTGCAGCATCATCCTTCCTGTCTCCTCTATTCTCCTCCAAGGAAATAGATTCAGCCCGCTTCCTGGAAGCGGGCTTTTTTTTTGCCTGTTTGGCTGTTCGGTCCGCGCGCACGGATCACGGGGGCGATGGGACGGCATTTGGTGTAGGATGGCCGCCATGTTTTCGTTCCTACAACAATTTGCCCATGCCTGAACACGATCCGCGCACCGTCGCCTCCTATGACTGGTCGGCAAGCAGCCTGGGCGACCCGGCCCGCTGGCCCGTCCCGCTGCGGGTCGCCGCCGACCTACTGCTCAATTCACCGCTGCCCGGCCTGATCGTCTGGGGACGCGAGACGATCCTGGTCTTCAACGAGGCCTACGCCGCCCTGGCGGGAATCGGCTGCGGCCGGGTGCCGGGCGGCTCGGTGCCTTCGGTGCTGCCGCCGCCGCTCGCCGGCGCCGGCGCGGCGCTGCAAGGGGCATGGTCGGGCCAGCCTGGCGTGATCCCGGGCGCCGCGCTGTCCTTCCGCCACCCGGAAGGTCCGCGCGAACACCGCTGCGACCTGCGCCTGACGCCCCTGCAGGACGGCGGCGGCGGTGTCGGCGGCGTGCACATCCTGCTGGCGCCGCCCGCCGGCCTGCCTGCCTTAGCCGAACCCGACAGCGCGGACAGCGCGCTGCGCATCCTGGTGGTCGAGGACAACCTCGACTCCCAGTACCTGGTGTGCGAGATGCTCAAGGCCTTCGGCCACGAAGCCGACGGCGTGGCGCATCCGGACGACGCCCTCGAACTGCTGGGAAAGCAGCGCTACCACGTGCTGTTCTCCGACGTCAGCCTGCCCGGCATGTCGGGCGTGGACCTGGCGCGCCGGGCCCTGGGCGACAATCCGGCGCTGAAGGTGATTTTCGCCTCCGGCTACGGCGATTCGCTGCTGCGCCATCTCGATTTCCCTTATCTGTCGCTCCAGAAGCCCTACGAGCTGGACCAGCTCCAGGACGCCCTGGCCAAGGTGGCGCGCCTGCCGGCGCCCGCCAGGTGAGGCTGGTGCCCCTGTGCCGCTGCGCTTCGGCTGGGCTACAATGGGCCGTACCGGGCCGGGCGCCGTCACGCGCCTGCGGCCCGCATCCACGCCAGCGACGATGATTCCGACCGAACCGATCGGCAGCATTCCCCGTCCGCCCGAGCTGGTCGCCGCGATTCGCGGCGGCGCCGGGCCGGCCGAACTCGCGCCTCTGCTCGAGCAGGCGGTGCGCGCCACCGTGGCCGCCTTCGAGGCCACCGGAGCGCCGGTCATCAGCGACGGCGAACAGGCCAAGCTGGAAAACTTCTGGTCCTACCCGGTGCACGGGGCCCCGAATACCGCGCCGGACGGCTTTCGCATTCCGCTGCTCGATAGTGAGGGCGGCGCGCGCCACCGCATGCCGCGCCTGACCCACGGTCCGTTCCGCTACGGCTGCTACGCCGACCAGTACCTGCGCGCGGCGCGGCGCCACGCGACCCAGCCGGTCAAGCAAGCCATCATCTCGCCGTCGGCGCTGTCGCTGCTCTATCCGCCCGACGGCCTGCCGGACTATCCGCGCGAGCAGTTCCTGGAAGACCTCGTGCGTGAACACGAGACCGAAATCCGGCGCTGCCTGGAAGCCGGTGCGCACAAGGTGCAAGTCGATTTCGCCGAAGGCCCGCTGGCGATGCGGCTCGATCCGAGCGGCGCCCTGCTGGCCAGCTTCGTCCACCTGAACAACATGGCCCTGAGTCGTTTCTCCGACGCGGAACGCAGCCTGATCGGCCTGCACGTCTCCGCGGCCGGGATCTCCGCGCCCGGCGGCAGCGTCGACTACGCCGAGCTGCTGCCGGCCCTGTTCGAGATCCGCGCCGGCAGCTTCTATATCGCGCTGGCCGGCCAGCCGGAGCCCGAGCGGGTGCTGCGCATCGCGCGCGACTATGCGCGCCCCTATCAGCGGGTGTTCGTCGGCGTCACCGATCCGGCCAACCCGGCGGTCGAAAGCGCGCAGCAGGTGCGCGACCGCGTGCTGCTGGCGGCGAGCTACCTGGGCCCGCAGCGCCTCGGCACCACCGACGACGCCGGCTTCGCGCCCTTCTTCGACGACGCCGGCGTGGGCCGCGCCACCGCCTTTGCCAAGGTGCGCGCGCGGGTCGAAGGCACGCGCCTGGCTGCCGTACTCCTGGAAGGGGCCGCATGAGCGACGAGCACGAACTCGAGATGATGCGCTCGGCCGCCCTGCGCAACGCCCAGAGCGTGCTGGCTGCGCGCCAGCGCGCCGAGGAAGAATTGATGGCCGCGCAGGACGCCCTGCGGCGCGCCAGCGAGCGCATGGAAAACATGCTCGAGAGCCTGTCCGACGGTTTCTGCGCGGTCGACCGCGGCTGGCGCATCACCTACATCAATGGGCGCGCACTCGCCATGATCGCCCCGCTCGACAAGAGCCGCGCGGGGCTCATCGGCAAGAACCTGTGGGACGAGTTCGAGGACCTGCACGGCACCTCGGTGGCGGCCGACTGCCGCCGCGCGATGGAGCGGCGCGAGACCGTGGTGCGCGACTTTTATTATGTGCGCCTGCAGTGCTGGCTCGAGATGCGCCTGCACCCTTCGCCCGACGGCCTGACCCTGTACTTCCAGGACATCACCCAACGCAAGCTCGACCAGCAGGCCCTGGTCGAGAACAACAACCGCCTGCAGGTGGCGCTGGCCGCCGGCCGCCTGGGCGACTGGCGCTGGGACGCCGCGCTCGACCGCGTGATCCTGGGACCGCGCGCGGCCGGCATCCTGGGCCTGCCGGCCGAGGCCCCGCTGCCCTGGCCGCAGCTGCGCCTGCGCCTGCCCCGGGAACACCGGATCCAGGTACGGCGCGCCGTGCTCAAGGCCTTCAAGGCGCGCGCCGACCTGAACGTCGAATGCCGGGTCGAGACCGGCGGCGACGACAACACCGCGGCGCGCTGGGTGGCCCTGGTCGGGCGTCCCGACTACGCCGAACGCAAGGGCCAGGAAACCCTGGTCGGCATGACCGGCGTGGTGCAGGACATCAGCGGCCGCAAGACCGCCGAAGACAGCCTGCGCCAGAGCGAGGAACTGCTGCGCGCGCTGGCCAACACGATCCCGCAGCTGGCCTGGATGGCCGGCACCGACGGCGCCATCGTCTGGTTCAACGACCGCTGGTACGCCTACACCGGCAGCACGCCGGAAAACAGCGTCGGCTGGGGCTGGAAAGACATGATCGAACCGGGCGTGCTGGGCGCCGTGATGGCGCGCTGGAATGCGACCGTCCTGGCGGGCGCCCCGTTCGAGATGGAATTCCCGCTGCGCGGCGCCGACGGCAGCTATCGCTGGTTCCTGACCCGCGTCAGCGCGGTGCGCGACCCGGAAGGCAACGTGGTGCGCTGGTTCGGCACCAACACCGACGTCGACCAGGTCAAGCGCGCCGAGCAGGCCCTGCGCGAGGAATCGCATGTGCTCGAACTGCTCAACAATACCGGCAGCGTACTGGCCTCGACCCGTGAGCTGCCCGCCCTGCTGCGCGCCGCCACCGAAGCGGCGGCGGGCGTGAGCGGCGCGCGCCATGCCGCCTTCATCCACTATGGCGAAGACGGCGACGGCACCCTGTTCTCGCTGTCGGCGCAGGCCGGCGGCAGCGCCGACTTCGAGCGCCTGGACGAGGCGCGCACCAGCACCCTGTTCCCGCCCGCCCTGCGCAGCCAGGACGTGGTGCGGATCGCGGACCTGCAGCGCGACGCAGGCGATGCGAACGGCGCCTGGCAATTCGGCGGCGCCGCGCTGCGCAGCTACATGGCGGTGCCGGTGGCGGCCCGTTCCGGCGAGCTGCTCGGCACCATGTTCTTCGGCCACCCGGAGCCCGACATCTTCAGCGAACGCAGCGAGCGCATCGTGCGCGGCATCGCCGCCCAGGCTGCGATCGCGGTCGACAACACGCGCCTGTACGAAGCCACCCGCCGCGCCGCCGAAGAGCGCAAGCTGCTGCTGGAGAACGAACGCGCGGCGCGCGCCGAAGCCGAGCGCAGCAGCCAGATGAAGGACGAATTCCTGGCCACGCTGTCGCACGAACTGCGCACGCCGCTGTCGGCCATCCTCGGCTGGTCGCAGGTGCTGCGGCGCGGCAGCCGCGACGGCGCCGACCTGCAGCGCGGCCTGCAGACCATCGAACGCAACGCACGCGCCCAGGCCCAGCTGATCGAAGACCTGCTCGACATGAGCCGCATCACCTCCGGCAAGGTGCTGCTCGATATGCAGGTGATCTCTCCCACCTCCTTCATCGACGCCGCCATCGAGACCGTCCGGCCGGCGGCGGACGCCAAGCACATCACCATCGAGAAGCGCTACACGGCGCCGGGCGCGCTGGTGGCCGGCGACACCGGCCGCCTGCAGCAGGTGGTGTGGAACCTGCTGTCGAACGCGATCAAGTTCACGCCGCGCGACGGCACCGTGGTGGTCGAGCTCAGCGAGTGCGAAGCCGAGGGCGGGAAGGTGGTCGCGGTCACGGTCCACGACAACGGCGCCGGCATCCGTCCCGAGTTCATCACCCACGTGTTCGAACGCTTCCGCCAGGAGGACGCTTCGATGACGCGCCGCCACGGCGGCCTGGGCCTGGGCCTGTCGATCGTCAAGCACCTGGTCGAGCAGCACGGCGGCACGGTGCGCGCCGAGAGTCCCGGCGAAGGCCTGGGCGCGAGCTTCACCATCGAACTGCCGCGCGCCGAGGCGCCGGCCGCCGGCGGCCGCGCCGGCAACGCGATGGCGGCGCCTTCTCAGGCGCCTGAAGCGCTGGAGGCCGCGGCGCACGACCTGGCCGGGCTGACGGTGCTGGTGGTCGACGATGCGCGCGACGGCCGCGAGCTGATTGCGCGTATCCTCACCGATTGCCACGCGCGCGTGCGCATCGCGGCCAGCGCGCGCGAAGCCTTCGAGGCCCTGCGCGCGGACCGGCCGGATGTCCTGATCAGCGACCTGGGCATGCCCGAGGTCGACGGCTTCGAACTGATCGGCTGGGTGCGCGCCCTGCCGGTCGAGGCGGGCGGCCAGTTGCCGGCCATCGCCCTGACCGCCTTCGCCCGTCCGGAAGACCGGCTGAAGGCGCTGGAAGCCGGTTTTTCGACCCATATTTCGAAGCCGGTGGAGCCGGGAGAATTGATTGCGGCGATCGCTTCGGTGGCCGCGCCACCTGCACAAATGAGGACTGGCGACAGCCGCGGGCTTGGCCGATAATGATCCTACCCGGACACGCGGCGCTGTCCTACAAGAAATTTTCTGAGCTTTGTTAGACTATGAAGAGATGGGATGTTCCCATTCCAAAAGGAAATGGAACACGGTCCCGACAGCATAGAAGAGAACGAGTATGCCGAGCAGACAAGACATTTTGAACGCGAAGATCCTGGTGGTGGACGACTCGCCCGACAATATCGAACTGATGGAAGAGATATTGCGCGAGGAAGGCTACACCTGCGTCAGTTCGACGATGCTGCCGGAACAGGTGTGCCCGCTGCACCGCGAGCACAACTATGACCTCATCCTGCTCGACCTGCAGATGCCGGGCCTGAACGGTTTCCAGGTCATGAAGGGGCTGAAGGAAATCGAACAGGGCGGCTACCTGCCGGTGCTGGCCCTGACCGCCCAGCCAAGCTTCAAGATCGCCGCGCTGGAAGCGGGCGCGCGCGACTTCATCAGCAAGCCCTTCGACCTGCTGGAAGTGCACAAGCGCATCCACAACATGCTGGAAGTGCGCCTGCTCTACAAGGAACTGGCGCAGTATTCGCGCGCGCAGCAGGAACTGGCGCTGCACGACGCCCTCACCGGCCTGCCCAACCGCCGCCTGCTGGAAGACCGCATCGAGACCGCCCTGCAGCACGCCAACCGCAGCCATTCCAAGGCCGCAGTCATGTACCTCGACCTGGATGGCTTCAAGGCCATCAACGACACCTACGGCCATGCCTACGGCGACGACATCCTGAAGATGGTGTCGCAGCGCCTGCTGGCCACCTCGCGCAAGGAAGACACGGTGGCGCGCCTCGGCGGCGACGAATTCATGGTAGTGCTGGCGGATATCCACACGCTGGCCGACGCCCAGGGACCGGCCGCCAAGCTGGTCGAGGCGATTTCGGAACCCTACTTCATCAACGACCTCACCTTGCGCCTGTCGACCTCGATCGGCATCAGCATCTACCCGGACGACGCCGAAACGGTGGATGCCCTGATCAACATCGCCGACTACGCCCTGTACGAAGCCAAGCGCTCCGGCAAGAACCGCTTCTGCTCGCCGGCTGCCAACCGCCAGGCCCCGGCCAAGGTGTCGGCCACGCCGGCGCCCGCAGCGGTGGAGATGGCGGCGCCGCATCGCTGAGCGCTGTTTCACCGGTCTCAAGGCAAAGGGGCTCCCGCATTCGCGGGAGCCCCTTTTTCGTCGTGCTTCGTTCATACGCGATTACGGCATGAAAAAAGGGCCACCGGCAGCTTGCGCCACCGGTGGCCCCTCCGGGCTTCAGAACCGCCGCTCAGCGGTTCCCGCCTTCGTCCTTCTGCATGTAGCGGGTCGGTTCCGCCGAGCGCAACACTTCCTTGTTGTGCTCTTCGATCGCCTGGGCATGCTGGTGATCGCGGCTGGCGTCGACCTTGTCCGGCGCCACTTCGATGCGCGTGATGCTGGACTGGACCGAGACCGGGTCGCTGGCCGGGAAAGTCATCTCGACGGCGTCGTCCATCAAGGCTTCTTCGGCCCGTTCCTTGCTGGATGCCCCTTCGCAGCTCGACAGCGCCTTGATGGCGGTGGCATAGCCGACGATCTGCATGTTGGCGAGATCGCCAATCGTGTGCACGCCAGCGGCGGCAAACGCGCTGGCTTGTTGTTCGTTGACACCACAAAGGGCGGTCAGCGGAGAATTGACGAGCTCAATGAGCGTTTTCCCGCGATAATCCTGATTTACGATAGAGTCGATATTCATTGTGTGTCCTTTCATGTAGGCAGCCCCGTCCTCGATGCGATACGGTTGAACTGGACGGTTTTCACTATCGCACACCCGTCTCGCCCTGTATGTGCGGCAGCGAACACCTTTGCTGCGCACGATTGAGATTTTGCCTATTTGCACCTAAATTGCCCGTGATATCATTCTTTGTTATTACAGGCTATTTTCTCCAACGTAACTACAAGCTTTGATATTATCTTTCCTGAGGGAAAACCCTTTTGTGAAAGTATGATGAACTATCGTGGCCCACACAGACAAACCCAAGATCCTGGTCGTTAACGACGACGCCGCCAGCCTCCTCGCGCTGACGAGCCTGCTCGACCAGTGGGCGGACGAGAGCAATTACTCCGTGCATTCCGCACGCTCCGGCCAGGAAGCCCTGCGTCAGGTGCTGCTTCACGATTTCGCCGTGATCCTCCTCGACGTCAACATGCCCGGCATGGACGGCTTCGAGACCGCCGAAGCGATCCACCAGCGCGCGCGCTCGGCCGACATCCCGATCATCTTCGTCACCGCCTTCCTGGCCGACGAGATCGACCGCCTGAAGGCCTACCAGCGCGGCGCCGCCGATTTCCTGTTCACGCCCGTGATCCCGCAGATCCTGCACGCCAAGGTCTCGGTGTTCGTGGCGCTGGCAATGAAGAACGAGCAGCTCAAGCGCCAGGCCGAAAAGCTGTCGCAGCGCACCACCGAGCTGACCGCGACCAACCGCCGTCTCGTGCGCGAGATGGAGGAACGCCGCGACGCCGAGCGCAAGAGCCACGCCAAGGACGAATTCCTCGCCATGCTCGGCCACGAGCTGCGCAATCCGCTGTCGGCGATCAGCAGCGCTTCCTCGCTGATCGGCATGACGGGCGCGAATGCCGAGACCGTCACGCGCGCCAAGCAGATCATCCAGCGCCAGAGCCAGCACCTGTCGCGCATCGTCGACGACCTGCTCGACCTGTCGCGTGCGATGTCCGGCAAGATCCTGCTGGCACGCAAGCCGACCGATATGTCGAACCTGGTATCCGGCTGCCTGGAAACCTTCCGCGCCACCGGCCGCACCGCCAGCTATCGCTTCAGCGTCGACCTTGCCCCGGGCTGGGTCGACGGCGACCCGACCCGCCTGGAACAGATCACCTCCAATCTGCTGGACAACGCGCTGAAATACACGCCGAGCGGCGGCAGCATCGACATCAACCTGGCACAGTCCGGCGAGGACGTGGTGCTGACCGTGCGCGACAGCGGCGTCGGCATCCCGGCCGAACTGCTGCCGCACGTGTTCGACGTATTCGTGCAGGGCGCGATCTCGATCGACCGCGCGCAGGGCGGCCTGGGCATCGGCCTGTCGCTGGTGCGCCGCCTGGTCGAGCTGCACGGCGGCAGCGTCAGCGCCGAGAGCGAAGGCAGCGGCAACGGCAGTACCTTCATGATCCGCCTGCCCGCTACCCAGCCGGTGGTAGTGACGCCCACCGCGCAGCAAAGCCTGGGCGACAACAGCGGCAAACCCTCGGTGCTCCTGATCGAAGACAATGATGACGGGCGCGAGATGATGGCGACCATGCTGGCCGCCCACGGCTTCCCGGTGGCGACCGCGGCCGACGGCCTGCAGGGCGTGGCGGCCGCGCTGGCCGAATGCCCGGCGGCGGCGCTGGTGGACATCGGCCTGCCCGGCATCGACGGCTATGAAGTGGCGCGCCGCCTGCGGCGCGACCCGGCCACACGCAATATCCGCCTGATCGCCCTCACCGGCTACGGCCTGGCGGAAGACCAGCGCCGCGTGCTGGAAGCAGGCTTCGACCAGCACCTGGTGAAGCCGGTCGGCATGGATCAGTTACTGGAGGCACTGGCGCCGGCGGCGTTGCAAGCAGCCGACGCAGCCTGACGGGCCGGCCGCTCCGGCGGCCCGTTGCACTGATTTACTGCAGCTCGGCGGCCCGGGCTGCCATTTCCTCGCCCAGCGCCTTCAGGTCCAGCTTCAGTTCCTTCATCTTCGGGAACATTTCTTCCTCTTCTTCCTCGACGTGGTGGTCGACCAGTTCGCCCAGCACCTTCACCTTGGCGTCGTACAGGTCGTCACCCGGGTCCATTTCCTGGATCTGGGCGATCAGGTCCTTTGCCGAAGCGTGCTCGACAACGGCCTCGTCCACCATGTCTTCGGTTTCCTCGGTGGCTTCACGCACGGCCGGATACAGGATCTCTTCCTCGATGGTGGTGTGCATGATCAGCGCCTGGCAGATTTCGTCGGCGAGCTTTTTCTTGCTGACCTTGGCGCGGTCGGTCATGTTTTCGAACTTTTCGAACATGGCGTGGACTTCGCGGTGCTGCGCGGTCAGCAGTGTGATGGCATCCTGCGGTTTGGTTGCGGTCGTCATTATTGGTACCCCCGGTTGTTAGTAAAGTGGCATCCGCCACAGGTCAAGCTTCGCCTGAAACCGCCGAGCCGACTGTACGGCACCGCACGCAGTTTCGCGCCGCTCCGTGGTTACAATGCCTGCTTTCCCACCGCAGCGTGCGCGCCGCAGGAAAGCCAATTGATGTATTATTTAGGAAACATTTAACCGAGCCTACGATGACCGAACCGGACCATCCGCAGCCCGGCCCGGCTGCTGTCGCATCTGCAGCGCCGGGCGTGGACCGCACCGCTGAACTCACCGAGATGCTGGGCTACCTCGCCGCCTGCTGGGACGAGGAACGCCGCCTGCTGGCGCGCCAGCTCCATGACAGCCTTGGCTCGTCGATGACCGCGCTGACCATGCACCTGGCGCTGCTGACCCAGCACATCCCGGCCGACAACCAGGCGATGCGCGACCGCAGCACGCAGATGAAGCAGCTGCTCGCGAACATCATCGAAACCAACCGCAAGATGCAGCTCGAGCTGTGGAACGACAAGCTCGAGTTCCTGGGCCTGAAGGCCGCGCTGGCCGAACTGGTCCCAGGCTTTGCCGCCGCCAACGGCATCAAGGCCCGCACCAGCCTGCCCGACGAGGATGGGTCCTACACCCGTACCCAGGGCGTGGTGCTGCTGCGCTGCGTCGAGGAAGGCCTGCGCAACGTGGCTGCACATGCGCGCGCCACCGAGGTCGACGTCATCCTGGACGACGACGGCGAGCAGGTGATGCTGACGGTACGCGACAACGGCACTGGGTTCCCGAAGGACGACAAGGTGCTGGAATCGACCAGCTGCCACGGCCTGCGCCTGCTGCGCGAGCGGGCCCGCTTCCTGGGCGGAAGCTTGCAGCTGGGCGCCGGCGAGACTGGCGGCGCCGTGCTGCGCATGACCTTGCCGAAGCAGGCTCCGACCGTCTGAACGTAGGGTGGGCGGCTAGGCCGCCCACCGTAAGGATCAGTGCAGCTTCACCAGCGGCGTCGCGCGCCGCACCAGGAAGCGCGCCAGCGCCAGCACCCCGGTCCGCATCGTACCCAGCACCGCCCGGTGATGCATCAGGTGCAGGCTGGTGTACATCAAGCGCGCCATCGTCCCCTGCACGAACCAGCTGGCGCCGCGCAGCGATCCCATCAGGCTGCCCACGCTGGTCGAACGTCCCACCGACACCAGCGACCCGTAGTCGCGGTATTCATACGGGTGCTCCTGGGGCGCATGTCCCTTCGACTTTCGTAGAAACGTGGTGACCAGGTAATCGGCCTGCTGGTGCGCGGCCTGCGCGCGCGGCGGCACCGCGTTGCCCTTGCCGTCCACGCAGGCGGCGCAGTCGCCCAGCGCATACACGTCCGCCACGCCTTTCACGCGCAGGTGCGGATCGACCTCGACCTGGCCGCCCTTCGCGGTCGGCAGGCCGAGCGTTGCCAACAGGTCGGGCGCCTTGATCCCGGCCGCCCACACGCACAGGTTGGACGGATACACGTTGCCGTCCTTGTCCACCACCTTGTCGCGGTCGATCTGGGTCACCCGGCAATCGGTCACGACGCGGATGCCGCGCTTGCCCAGCAGGTCATTGGCGGCGCTCGACACCTTTTCCGGCAGCGGCGCCAGCACGCGCGGCGCGCCTTCCAGGATGGTGATGCGCACGTCGCGCTTGACGTCGAGCTGGTCGAAACCATAGGTGACGTAGGCGCCGGAAGCTTCGCGCAGCTCGGCCGCCAGTTCGACGCCGGTGGCGCCGCCGCCGATGATCACCACGTCCAGGCCCGCGCCCTTGCCTTCTTCATGCTCCTGCTCGGCCGCCAGCATCAGGCGCAGCATGCGCAGGCGGAAGCGCTCGGCGTCCTCGGTGGCGTTCAGGGAGATGGTGTTTTCCTGCGCGCCCGGCACGCCGAAATAATTCGAGGTGCTGCCGATCGCCAGCACCAGCGAGTCGTAACGGATGCGGCGCTCGGGAAGCACCTCGTCGTTGTCGGCGGCCGCGACGATCGCGCCCACCGTGATGGTTTTCGAAGCGGCATCGAGCGCCGTCATCGGTCCGAACACGAAATTGAAGCCATTGTCGTGCGCCAGCATCTGATAGGACAGGCCTTCCTGGTGGATGTCCAGGGTACCGGCCGCGACCTCGTGCAGCGAAGGCTTCCAGATATGGTACAGCCGGCTGTCGACCAGCGTTACTTTCGATGGGCCCAGCTTGCGGCCCAGTTTGCAGGCCAGTTCCAGGCCGCCCGCACCGCCACCCACGATCACGAATTCGCTACGCAAAGTAAGCTCCTCTCATGGCGCCCGTCCGGCAATGCCAGCACATGGGCGATGTGGCAATCTTACTACGCAAACGACGGGAACGCGGGACAGCTCCCGTTCATGCGCACCGGGTTAAGATAGGCTCTCCCAAGCTGAGGACACCATGCCGAACGACATTGCATCCGCCATCATCGAGGCCGAGGCGCGCCTGCGCAGCGCCATGCTCGCCTCCGACCTCGCGGCCCTGGACGAGCTGATCGACCATGGGCTGATCTTCACGAATCACCTGGGCCAGGTATTCGGCAAACACGACGACCTCGAAACGCACCGCTCGGGGCTGCTCAAGCTCGAACGCATGGACGGCTCCGAGATGCGCGTGCACGTCGATGGCGACTGCGCCGTCGTGTCGGTACGGATGGCCCTGGCAGGCAGCTTCGGCCCGTCCTCGTTCAGCGCCGACCTGCGCTATACCCGTGTCTGGCGGCGCGCGCCGGATGGCGCCTGGCGGGTGATCGCCGCGCACGCAAGCGAACTTCGCTGACCCGTGCGTGGCGCGGCGTGCCGCTCCTGTAGCATGACCTGGCCAACCAGCATGAAAGGACGCGACGTGAACCAGCGCTACCGACCGGTCACGCGCCTGGGCCTTGGCGGCACCGGGCTCGGCGACATGTACCACACGACCAGCGACGATGCGGCGCGCAGCACCGTCGACGCGGCCTGGGACGCCGGCATTCGTTACTTCGACACTGCGCCGCACTACGGCGCCGGCCTGTCCGAGCACCGCTTCGGCCAGGCCCTGCGCACCCGGGCGCGCGTGGACTACACGCTGTCGACCAAGGTCGGACGCGTGCTGGTGCCGGACCTGGCCGGCGAGGTGTTTCCACCCTTCGTTTCCTCACTGCCCTTCCGGCGCGTGATCGACTTTACCGCCGGCGGCGCGCGCCGCGCGGTCGAGGACAGCCTGCAGCGCCTGGCACTCGGCAGCATCGACATCGTCTACGTGCACGACCTCTCGGTGGACGCCTTTGGCGATCAGTTCGAGCACCACTTCCGGGTGGCGGCCGGTCCGGGCGGCGCCTTCGAAGGCCTGGTGCGGATGCGCGAGGAAGGCGTGATCAAGGCCTGGGGCCTGGGTGTGAACACGGTCGAGCCCTGCATGCGCGCGCTGCAACAGTCCGACCCGGACATCTTCCTGCTGGCCGGACGCTACACGCTGATGGAAACCACGCCGCTCGCCGCCCTGTTCCCACTGTGTATGGAGCGCGGCGCCTCGGTGGTGCTGGGTGGCCCGTACAACTCGGGCTTTCTCGCGGGCGGCGACCGCTACGACTACCTGGCCGCCAAGCCGGAACACTACGAACGGCGCGAACGCCTGCGCCAGGTGGCGGGCCGACATGGCGTCGACCTCGCTGCGGCGGCGCTGCAGTTCGGTGCGGCGCATCCGGTGGTGTCGGCGACCATTCCGGGCGCCAGCAGTCCGGAGCACCTCAAACGCAATGCCGTGCTGATGGAACTGAAGATTCCGGCCGCATTCTGGCAGGAACTAGTGCACGAAGGGCTGCTACCGCCGGAGGCGCCGCTGCCCTCTTAGCCGGCTCAGTCGTGGCCGCGGCCGTGGCCCTTGCCGTGACCGTTGCCATGGCCACGGTCGTGATCCCGGCCATGGCCGCGGTCGTCGTGGCGGTCGCGTCCGTGGCCACGGTCGTCCCAACGGTCGCGTCCCTGTCCACGGTCATCCCAGCGGTCGCGGCCGCCGCCATGGCGCTCGTGGTAGCGCGGCACGTAGACGTCCGAGTACCAGCGGTCCTGCACGAACAGCACCGGCTGGCCGCAGGCGCCGTATTTGCGGCAGTGCTTGCTCCAGTTCTTGCGGTGGCCCGGCGGCACGCGCAGATAGATCGGCTCTGCATAGGCGCGGCGATGGCGCTCGACGATGATCGGTTGCGCCATGTAGACCGGCGGCGGGCCGTAATAGCCCGGGTCGCCGAGGTCGATGCGGCCGTAGAAGCCGGGCTGGCCGACGCTGATGCTGACATTGGTCTGGGCCAGGGCCGGGATGGAAGCGCTTGCCAGGGCTGCGCAGAGGATCAGGGCTTTCATGGTGTGCCTCTCATGTTTGTTGATGGCCGCACTTTACCACCGGAAATTGCTGTTCCACAGTGCGCCACCCCACACTCTTACACTCTGCACAAGCTTTCACATCTGCTTACATGTTACGGAACAGCGCCATGAAGGGCTGGCTCACCGCCAAGGTCTCGGGCCGGTTCTTCAGGCGCAGGGTGCCGCGCCCGCTCTCGTCGCGCGACACCCCCGCCACCGCGCGCAGGTTGACGATGGTCGAGCGATGCACCTGCTTGAACATGCTCGGATCCAGCACCGCCAAGAGGTCGCGGATTGGCGTGCGCAGCAGCGCTTCGCCGTCCTGGGTCATCACGACCGTGTACTTGCTGTCGGCCTGGAAGTAGGCCACGTCGTCGACCAGGATCAGGCGCGTCTCCTGGCCGCGGCTGGCGGTCAGCCAGACCAGCGGCGGCGCCTTCGGCTGCGGCGGTGCGATGCTGGCCAGCTGCTGCAGCAGGGCCTGCAACTGCAGGACGTCCTGGCCGCCGCGCTGCAGGCGTTCGCGCACCCGCCCCACCGTCCCGGCCAGGCGTTCGCGCGCCACCGGTTTCAGCAGATAGTCGACCGCGCCGCGCTCGAAGGCATCGATCGCGTACTGGTCGTAGGCGGTCACGAACACCACTTCGGTCTTGATGCCCGATTCCAGCAGGCTGGAGGCCACTTCCAGTCCGCTCAGGCCGGGCATGCGGATGTCGAGGAAGGCCACGTCGGGACGGTGCGCCGCGATCGCTTCCAGGGCGCTGCCGCCATCCTCGCAGGCGGCCACGATGTCCAGGTCGGGCCACACCTGTCCCAGCATCTGCACCAGCGATTCGCGCAGCAGGGCTTCGTCTTCGGCGATGACGCAGGTGACTTTGGCGCTATTTGCGTTATGCATGATGCAGCCCTCCCGCATTCAAGGTGCTGTTGACGGCATTCGGCACCGTGATGGTGGCCGCCACCCCGCTCGGGAAGTTGGCGACGATCGAGAAGCTGGCGGCGCTGCCGTAGGCCAGGCGCAGGCGTTCGCGCACGTTGCGCAGGCCCACCCCGGTGCCGCCGCCTTCGGCGGTGAAGCCGCGGCCGTCGTCGGCTACCGTCACCGCGACCGTGTTGTCGACCTGGCGCGCCAGGATCCACACGGTGCCGCCGCCCGGTTTCGGCTCCAGGCCGTGCTTGATCGCGTTCTCGACCAGGGTCTGCAGCATCATGGTCGGGAACAGCACGCCGCGCAGCGCGTCGGGAATATCCACCTGCAGCTGCAGGCGCGGGCCCATGCGGATCTTGAGGATGTCGAGGTAGGCGCGGGCGCGCTCCAGCTCTTCGCCGATGGTCGAAGGCGCATCCTCGGTGCGCGGCAGCGAATGGCGCAGGTACTGGATCAGGTTGCCCAGCATCTCGTCGGCGCGCGCCGGGTCGCTGCGGGTCAGCACCTGGGCGCTGGCCAGCGTGTTGTACAGGAAGTGCGGCTCGACCTGGGCGTGCAGCAGGTTCAGCTTGGCCACCGTGAGTTCCTTCTCGGTAGCGGTCTGGCGTACCTGCGCCTGTTCGCCGCGGCGGCGCGCGGCCACGCGGCGGGTGATGGCGCGGACGATGGCTTCCGCGTTTTCCAGGTTGGTGCCATGGTCGACCAGCAGCACGTCGGTCCAGGCCGCGCCTTCCGGTTCGCAGATCAGCGTGACGCTGCCGGCGGCGTCGCCGTTCGGCGTGACGGTGGCCAGGATCTGGTTGCGACGGGAGCCGAAGTGGTCGAGCGACCAGCCGGCATGGCTGCCGCTGCCGTAGGGATCGATGCGGCGCACCTTGGCGCGTACCTGCAGGCTGTCGCGGGCCGAGTCGACGATCTCGGCGCCCGGCAGTTCGCGGATGGCGGCGTCGATCAGGTCGAAGGCTTCGCCGGCCTCGAAGGGAATCTCGATCTGGCGGCGCTGGCGGTTGGACAGGCTGCTGGCATTAAGGGTGCCGGCAATCAGGCGGACCCGGCGGATATGCGAGAACACGCCAGAGGCGATGAAGGAGGCGAGCAGCAAGGCGCCCAGTGCGAACCAGCCGCTGGGGTCGATATCGAAGAGCGGCTCGAAGATGGTCTGGTTGACGAGGATGCACAGGAACAGGTAGCAGCCGAGCCAGGCCAGCAACAGTCGTCCGAGATGAATGGTACTTGCGATCATGATGTTCTTTCAGTAGTGGGACAGCGCCAGATTAGTTCCGGTCTCCATTGCCCGGTGACATTATGCGACGGAGCCGGGATAGCGGCGACGAAACCGGCCCCGTTCGGCATAAATAATCCGTTGCGCATTGCCGTCACCGGCAGTCGCTTTTTCTCGGTAAATGTCAGGCCCTGCTTTACAATGCTCGGCTGTTCGATACTGAAAGGTTTTTCCAGCATGGCATTCAAGCATACCGTCTTCGCATTTGCCGCCCTCCTCGCGGGCGCCTCCGCCCAGGCCCAGGTGGGCGCCGCCGTCACCGCCGACCTCGGCACGACCGGCGCGGGCTTCCACATCGTGGTGCCGATGGAGAGCACCCTGAACGGCCGCTTCGGCGCCAACTACTTCAAGCACGACTTCGACAAGCGCTCGGGCCTGGTCGACTACAAGCTCGACGGCAAGCTGGCCACCTTCGACGTGCTGTTCGACTGGTACGTCATCCCGCAGAGCAACTTCCGTCTGACCGGCGGCGTGCTGTACAACGGCACCCGCTTCAACGCGACCGGCGTACCGGCAGCCGGCGGCAAGTTCACCTTCAACGGCAACACCTATTCGACCACCGACATCGGCAGCCTGAAGGGCGACGTCACCTTCCGCCGCGCCGCGCCCTATATCGGCATCGGCTGGGGCAATGCCCTCACCCCGAACAAGCGCTGGAACTTCGGCGCCGACATCGGCGCCTTCTACCAGGGCAAGGCGCAGGTCAACCTGATTCCTTACGGCTGCACCACCTCGAACGCGGTGTGCGGCAAGCTGGCCAGCGACGTCGCCGTCGAGGAGCTGCGCCTGCAGGACGAAGCCTCGGACTACAAGGTCTACCCGGTGCTGCGCGCTACTCTGTCGTACAGCTTCTAAAACATTGGGAAGGTATGTACATCGGCGCGGACAGGCGTATGATGAAAGCTCTTATCAAGGAGCCATCATGCCACCGCGCCGCTTCCTTCCATTTGCGCTCATCGTCGCCACGCTGATCACGGGTGGCTGCAAGGACCAGCGCGAACCGGTCAAGCCGATCGTCGACCTGTCGGACACCGTGGTGGTCGTCGCCTGAGGCGCATTCGCCATGCCGGGCTCCGGCAAGCTACACTACGGCCTGTTTATTTATTCGCCGTAAGGTTCCCATGCCGTTTGCCGCCCTTGGACTGATCGAACCGATCGTCCAGACCCTCGTTTCGCTTGACTACACCACCCCGACCGCCGTCCAGCAGCAGGCGATTCCTGCCGTGCTGTCCGGCAAGGACGTCATGGCCGCGGCCCAGACCGGCACCGGCAAGACCGCCGGCTTCGCCCTGCCGATCCTGCAGCGCCTGTTCAAGCGCGACAAGCCGGTCAGCAGCAATGCCGTGCGCGCCCTGGTGCTGGTGCCGACGCGCGAGTTGGCGGAACAGGTGCACGAGAGTTTCCGCGCCTATGGCGCCGGCCTGAACCTGCGCACCATGGTGGCCTACGGCGGGGTCAGCATCAATCCGCAGATGATGAACCTGCGAAAAGGGGTAGACGTGCTGGTCGCTACGCCCGGCCGCCTGCTCGACCTGCACCGCCAGAACGCGGTGAAGTTCAACGAGGTCATCACGCTGGTGCTGGACGAAGCGGACCGCATGCTGGATCTCGGCTTTTCAAAAGAGCTCGACCAGGTGTTCGCAGCCCTGCCCAAGAAGCGCCAGACCCTGCTGTTCTCGGCCACCTTCTCGGACCAGATCCGCGCCATGGCCAACCGCCTGCTGCGTGAACCGGTGCGCATCGAAGCGACGCCGCGCAACACCACCGTGGCCAGGATCACCCAGTGGCTGGTCCCGGTCGACAAGAAACGCAAGTCCGAACTGTTCCTGCACCTGCTCAAGAAGCATGGCTGGACCCAGGTGCTGGCCTTCGCCAAGACCCGCAAGGGCGTGGACGAGCTGGTCGGCCTGCTGGACGCCAAGCGCATCCCGGCCGACGCGATCCACGGCGACAAGCCGCAGCCGGCGCGCCTGCGCGCGCTGGAGCGCTTCAAGCTCGGCGAAGTGAAGGTGCTGGTGGCCACCGACGTCGCCGCGCGCGGGCTCGATATCGAGGACTTGCCGGTGGTGGTGAATGTCGACCTGCCGATCGTCGCCGAGGATTACGTGCACCGCACCGGGCGGACCGGCCGTGCCGGCGCATCGGGCGAAGCGGTGTCACTGGTGGCGGCCGACGAGGTGGAATACCTGGCGGCGATCGAGGCGCTCACCAAGCAGACCATCAAGCGGGTCGAGGAAAGCGGCTTCGAGCCGGACCACCGGGTGCCGGAGACCACGGCGGGCGGCCAGATCGTCAAAAAGCCGAAGAAGCCCAAGAAGCCGAAAGGCGAAACGAAAGTCGTACAGGAAGACGTGCGCTTCCGCCGGTGAAAGAATATTTCATTCTCAGTGCTTAGATGAAATAATATTTCACAGCACGAGGCGCATCTCGCGCATGCCTTCCAGGCCGGTCGACTTCACGGTGAAGCCCAGCTTCTTGACCATGCCGGTGATGCGCGAATTCTGCGGCAGCGCCTCGCCCACGATCTCGCGCGTGCCGCGCGCGCGGCAGTAGTCGATCAGCTTCTGCATCATGATTTTCCCGAGCCCCATGCCTTTCAGGTCCGAGCGCACCGTCACCGCGAACTCCGCCGTGATGTTGTCCGGGTCGGCCACGACCCTGCCCACCGCCAGGGTTTCGGCCACGCCGTCGGCGTTCGGGCGGGTGGCGATGAAGGCCATCTCGCGGTCGTAGTCGATCTGGGTGAAGCGCGCCAGCTGCGACGGCTGCAGCTCGCGGATGCGCACGAACATCCGGTAGCGCACGTCGTCGGGCGTGAGCGCATCGAAAAAGGCCAGGTGCGCCGGTCCGTCTTCAGGCCGGATCGGGCGCAGCAGCAGGGGCGCGCCATGCCACTCGATGGTCTCTTCCAGCTCGCGCGGATAGGGCCGGATCGCCAGCCGGTCGAGCGTGCTGCCGGAGCGGTCGGCCAGGGCGAGGCGCATGCGCGCGTCCAGCACCACGGTGCCGCGGCTGTCGGCCAGCAGCGGGTTCAGGTCCAGCTCCACGATTTCCGGGATGTCCGAGACCATGCGCGAGACCTGCACCAGGCTGGCCAGTACCGCGTCCATGTTCACCGGCGGGCGGTTGCGGTAGCCCGCCAGCAGCCGGGCCACGCGGGTGCGGTCGACCAGGTCGCGCGCCAGCACCAGGTTCAGCGGCGGCAGGCCGACCGCATGGTCGTCCGTGACTTCGACCGTCACCCCGCCCTGCCCGAACACGATCACCGGCCCGAACACGGCATCGAGCGCGGCGCCGACGATCAGCTCGTGCGCATTGGTCGAGCGCGCCATGGCCTGCACCGAATAGCCTTCGAAACGCGCCTGCGGGAACAGCTCGCCCAGGCGCTTGTGCATGCGTGCCGCCGCCGCCCGCACGCCGTCCGCGCTGTCGAGGTCGAGGGTCACGCCGCCGAAGTCCGACTTGTGCATCACGTCCGGCGTCAGGATCTTCACCGCCACCGGATAGCCGATGTTCTGGGCCGCCTGCACCGCCTCGTCGACGGTCGCGGCGCGGCGCGTCTCGACCACCGCCATGCCGTAGGTGCGCAGGATGGCCTTGGTTTCCGGGTCGGACAGCAGGTAGCGTCCCTTGGCGATGGCTTCGCGCACCAGCGCCCGCGCCGCCGCCCGGTCCGGCGCCACCGTGCCCGCCATCGAGGGCGGCACTTCCATCAAGAGGTTCTGGTTGCGCCGGTAGTGCACCAGCTGCAGGAAGCCGCTTACCGCGTCTTCCGGCGTGCGGAAGGCCGGCAGGCGCGCGCCGGACGCGATCGCGCGCGCATCAAGCACCGCGGCCCCGCCCAGCCAGCACGAAAGCAGGGTCTTGGAAGCGCTGCGCGCCAGCGGCGCGATGGCGTCGGCAACGTCGCGGCTGGCCACGGTCGCGGTAGGCGACTGGATCGCCAGCACCGCGTCTACCTGCGGGTCCTGCAGCAGGATTTCGAGGGTCTCGCGGTACAGCGCAGGCGCGGCGCCGCCCTGCAGGTCGACCACGTTGCCGCGCCGCCAGCGCGGCCCAAGCAGCGTGTCCAGGCGCTCGCGCGTGGCGTCGGAAAACTGCGCCTCGACCCCGCCGCCGTAGGCCAGCGCGTCGCGCGCCAGCACGCCCGGTCCGGCGCCGTTGCTGACGATGGCCAGGCGCTCGCCATGCAGCGGGCGCGCATAGGCCAGGGTCTCGGCGGCCGAGAACAGCTGGTCGGTGGTGTATACCCGCAGCATGCCGGCGCGCCGGATCGCGGCGTCGAACACGTCGTCGCGGCGCGCCAGCGCCCCGCTCTCGCTGGCCGCGGCCGGGACGTCGTCTTCTTCGCGTCCGGCCTTGAGCACCAGCACTGGTTTACTGCGCGCCGCCGCACGCGCCGCCGACATGAACTTGCGCGCGTAGCGCAGGTCCTGCACGTAGAGCAGGATGGCGCTGGTCGCACCGTCGCTGGCCAGGTAATCGAGCACGTCGCCCAGGTCGACGTCGGCCGCGTCGCCCAGCGCGATGAAGTGCGAGAAGCCGATGCCGCGCGTACGCGCCCAGTCCAGCACCCCGACCATCAGGGCGCCCGACTGCGACACGAAGGCGATCCGTCCGGGCAGCGCGCCGCTGGAAGCGACGCTGGCGTTCAGCCCCAGGCCGGGCGTCAGCAGGCCGGCGCTGTTCGGGCCCAGCACCCGCAGCAGGTAGGGATGGGCGGCATCGAGCATGGCCTGGCGCAGGCTGCGTCCGCGCTCGCGCGCTTCAAGCAGGCCGCTGCTCAGGACCACGGCCGCGCGGGTGCCGCGCTCACCCAACTGGCGCACGATCGCGGGGATGGTGCCCGGGGGCGTGCAGATCACCGCCAGCGCCGGCGCCTCGGGCAGCTCGGCCACGTTCGCGTAGCAGCGCCGCTCCGCCAGTTCGGCGTACTTGGGATTGACCGGCCAGACTTCGCCCTTGAAGGCGCCGGCCAGCAGGTTGTGCAGCAGCGTGGCCCCCAGGCTGCCCGGGCGTTCGGATGCCCCGATCAGCGCGACCGAGCTCGGTGCGAACAGATGCTCGAGGTTGCGAACGCTCATACAGATAGCCTTTCCACGCAAATAGCTGCAGGGGAAGGATAGCAATGCTGCGCGAGGCGGCGCGCACCGAATGGCGCAGTAGGCTCAGGCGCGGCGCATCAGCCGGCGTTCGCGGCGCGCGGCCGGCAGTGCGCACAGCGCCGGCGAACGGGCCCGCAGTTCGCGCATGACCCCATCCGCCATGATGCGGGTGTGGCAGGCCAGCGTGGGCGCGTCGATCCCGGACTGCATCACGTGGGTGCGGAATACGCGCGCCTCGCCCAGCTCCAGTACGGCGACGCTGGCCAGCACGGCGCGGGAAGACTGCGGCGGCGCAGCGTAGAAATGGAGGCGATACTCGCGGTCCAGCAGCATGGTGCCGGCCAGGAAGCGGTCCAGGCCCACGTCGAACAGCACCTGCGCGATCACCTCGGCCGCGCGGCCGGTGATTTCTTCCTGATTTTTCCTGCGGCGTGGGCCGAGCAGGCGAAACAGCATGTGCATGGCGCCCTCCGAGTAGATCCCCTCGGCATACTAACAGTCGCTTGCAAGCTCTGCAATATTCGGCCGCCCGGTGTTGTAAAAACCCATGCTAGAATGGCCGCGTGAAAATGCTCGTCCGCACCCTGCTCGTCTGGCTCGTGCTGCTGGCAGTCCCCTTCCAGGGATTCGCCGCGGCGGCGATGACTTGCGCGCACGGAATGGCGTCCTCATCGGCCAAGCACGCGGCCAAGCACGAAGCCAAGGCGCCCTGCCACGGCGACGCCGCTGCCAATGCCGCGGCGGACGACGACGGCGCCGGCGGGCCGCAGCACAAAAAGTGCGGCAACTGCGCCGCCTGCTCGGTGGGCACCGCCATGGCGCCTGCCTCCAGCCCTGCAGCCCCCGACTGCTGCCCGTGCAGCTGCTGCCCCGCCGCCGCCTCGGCGCGCGTGAGCGCAAGCGACCCCGATCTCCCCGAACGCCCTCCCCGTCACGCCCTCGCCTGATTCGTCCGGCCGCCGCGCGCTGCGCGTGCGCCCGTCCCGTATTCTCCGAACGAGGTTCCCATGTTCCGTTTGATCTTGCCAGCCGTGCTGGCACTTGCCCCCGTTGTGGCCGGCGCGACGCCGCCACAAGCCGATGACGCCAAGGCGCCCGTCCCCGAAACGGCGTATCGCACGCCACAGGACTACCGGGCGGCCGAGACGCCACCCACCACGCCCGACCGCCACTGGGTGGAAGCGAATCGCACCGTCCTCGGCTACAAGCCGATGATGCTGACCATGCCCGAACGTGCGCCGGCGCCGGCGGAAAAGCCTGATAAGCCCGCGCCAGCCCACGACCATTCCGGGCATGACAAAGAGGGGCATCACTGATGCGCGCCGCCCTCCTGCTTCCGCTACTGGTCCTGGCCGGCTGCGCCAGCACCAGCCCGCAAGAAGGCGCCGACGCCGTCGCGACCCTGGTCCAGCAACGCCTTGGGGTCGCCCCGCGCCTCGCCGGGCCGGATGCCCAGGCCGTGAGCCAGGAAGTCGAGGCCCTGCTCAAGGAACCGGTCTCGATCGACGCCGCGGTGCGCATCGCTCTCCTGAATCACCCGGGCCTGCAGGCCACCTATTGGGACGTCGGCGTGGCCCAGGCCGACCTGGCCCAGGCTGCGCGCCTGCGCAATCCCGCGCTCGGATTCTCGCGCCTGTCCGGGCACGGCGAGGTCGAGATCGAGCGCTCGATCGGCTTCGATCTGGCCGGCCTGCTGACCATGCCGCTGCGCCAGCGCATGGAAGCGCGCCGCGCAGAGTCGGCGCGCCTGAGCGTGGCAGCCGCCATCGAAGGCCACGCGCTGGCAACCCGCAAAGCCTGGATCGAGGCGGTCGCCGCCGGGCAAAGCCTGGTCTACGCACGCCAGGTGAACGTGGCGGCCGACGCCTCGGCCGAACTGATGGGCCGCATGGCCAAGGCGGGCAACGCCAGCCAGCTCGACCTGGCACGCGAACAGGCCTTCCATGCCGAAGCCGCCGCCGGGGTGCTGCGCGCCCAGCGCGCGCTCGACGGCGCACGCGAACACCTGACCCGCCAGCTCGGCCTCTGGGGTGCGCAGGCCGGCTACACGCTGCCGGAGCGCCTGCCCGAGCTGCCGGCCGCGCCGCGCGACCTAGCGCGCATCGAACAGACCGCCCTGGAACGGCGCCTGGACGTGCAGGCCGCGCGCGTCTCCGCCGAGCAGCTGGCGCGCGACCTGGGCCTCACGCGCAGCACGCGCTTCGTGAACGTGCTCGACCTCGGCTACCACAACAAGAGCGAAACGGGTTCGGCGCGCGCCAATGGCTACGAAGTCGGCCTGGAACTGCCGCTGTTCGACTGGGGCGGCGCCCGCGTCGCCCGCGCCGAAGCGCTCTACATGCAGGCCGTGTACCGGGTGCGCGACGCCGCCGTCAATGCCCGCAGCGAAGCGCGCGAGAGCTACCTGGGCTACCGCGCCAGCTATGACCTGGCGCGCCACTACCGCGACGAGGTCATCCCGCTACGCAAGAAGATCGCCGACGAGACCCTGCTGCGCTACAACGGCATGCTGGCCAGCCCCTTCGAATTGCTGGCCGACGCGCGCGAACAGGCGCAGGCCGTAAGCAGCACCATCGACGCCCTCAAGGAATTCTGGCTGGCCGATTGCGCCCTCGAGGGCGCGCTGGGCGGCCGCCCGAACAAGGAAACCCCATGACCAACCGCAGACACTTCCTCACCAATGCCGGCGCTACCATGCTGGGCGCCTCCCTGATCAGCAAGGCCGGCGCCGCCGGACTGCCCGAAGCCCCGGTCCACAGCTCCAGCGCCACCGCCGCGCCCCTGGCGCCGCCCAACGGCCGGCCCTACAACCCGGTGGTCACCCTCAACGGCTGGACCCTGCCCTGGCGCATGAAGGACGGCGTCAAGGAATTCCACCTGGTCGCCGAACCCGTGGTGCGCGAACTCGCCCCCGGCATGCAGGCCAACCTGTGGGGCTACAACGGCCAGAGCCCGGGCCCGACCATCGAGGTGGTCGAGGGCGACCGCGTGCGCATCTTTGTCACCAACAAGCTGCCCGAGCACACCAGCGTCCACTGGCACGGCCAGATCCTGCCCTGCGGGATGGATGGCATCACCGGCTTGACCCAGCCCGGCATCCCGCCCGGGAAGACCTTCGTCTACGAATTCGTGGCGCGCCACGCCGGCACCTTCATGTACCACCCGCATGCGGACGAGATGATGCAGATGGCGATGGGGATGATGGGCTTCTGGGTGACGCACCCGAAGAACCCGAAGCAGCACGCGGTCGACCGCGACTACGTGTTCCTGCTCTCGTCCTACGACATCGAACCGGGCAGCTACACGCCGCGCACCAACACCATGCTCGACTTCAATCTGTGGACCTTCAACAGCCGGGTATTCCCCGGCATCGACCCGATGGTGGCGCGCCTGGGCGACAAGGTGCGCATCCGGGTCGGCAACCTGACCATGACCAACCACCCGATCCACCTGCACGGCCACACCTTCCAGGTGGCCGGCACCGACGGCGGTTGGGTGCAGCCCTCCGCGCGCTGGCCGGAAGTGACGACCGACGTCGCGGTGGGCCAGATGCGCGCGATCGAGTTCGTAGCCGACAATCCCGGCGACTGGGCCTTCCACTGCCACAAGTCGCACCACACAATGAACGCGATGGGCCACGACGTGCCGAACCTGGCCGGGGTCGACCACCGCGGCGTGGCGCGCAAGATCAACAGCCTGGTGCCGGGCTACATGGTGATGGGCGACCGCGGCGGCTCGATGGGCGACATGCGCATGCGCCTGCCGCAGAACACCTTGCCCATGATGGACGGCAAAGGACCGTTCGGGAACATGGAGATGGGCGGGATGTTCACGGTGCTGAAGGTGCGCGAAGGACTGGCGCGCGGGGATTACACCGATCCGGGCTGGTACAAGCATCCGGCGGGGACCGTGGCGCGGGAGTGGACCGGGGAGCTGCCGGCGGCGCCGAGTGCGGCGGCTGCGCCGGCGTCGGAGCAGCCGGCGATGAATGCGAAGAAGCCGACTTCGCATAAGCATTGACCGTAGGGTGGGCGGATCTCCGCCCACGCGGTGATAGTTTGCAGCGAGATCATCCCGCACGAAAGCGGAGCCGCTAGCGATCACCGCGTGGGCAGGAAACCTGCCCACCCTACAACTTCGAGAGCAATTCGATGAGCTGGTGCGGCGCCACCGGTTTGGTCAGATGCTCGTCGAAGCCCACCGCCAGCGATGCCGCCCGGTCCTCCTGCCGACCGCGCCCCGTCACCGCCACCAGGAAGGGCCGCGGCGTACGGCGCGACAGGATGGCCGCCACCTCCAGCCCATCCAGCTCCGGCATTCCCAGGTCCAGCACCACGATCTGCGCCGGACGCGCGTTGAACAGCCGCAGCGCGGCCGCCCCGTCGTGCGCCACCTCCACCGTCGCTCCCTCCGAACGCAGCAGCCAAGCCAGCGATTCCGCCGCGTCGACGTTGTCGTCCGCGACCAGCACCCGATGGCGGATGCGTGGTCCGCCGCCAGCCTCCTGCACGTCCACGTCGGACGCGGGCGCCGGATGGATCGCCGGCAGCCGCACGGTGAAGGCCGAGCCACGTCCCGGCCCCGCGCTGTAGGCCTCGATGCGGCCGCCATGCAGCTCCACCAGTCCCTTGGCCAGCGACAGGCCGATCCCGAGCCCGCCCTGGGCCAGGTGGCTGGCGCTCGACACCTGGACAAAGGCGTCGAACACGCGCGCCAGCATGTCCGGCTCGATGCCGATGCCGTTGTCGCTCACCTCCACCCGCGCTTCGCCGTCCTCTTCCTTCAGCAGGATGCCGATGCGCCCGCCAGGGGGCGTGTACTTGGCGGCGTTGTTGATCAGGTTGGCCAGCACCTGGGTCAGGCGCAATGCGTCGGCCTCGACCCAGACCGGTTCGTCGCACAGGTCGAGCGCCACCTGGTGGCGGCCGGCTTCGACCAGGGGCATGCTGGTCTGCAGGGTGTCGCGCAGCAGGCGGCCCAGCTCCACCGGGGCCCGATGCAGCGCGATCTTGCCGCGGCTGATGCGGGTCACGTCCAGCAGGTCGTCCAGCAGGCGCGCCATCTGCGCGGTCTGGCGCCCGACCATGGCGGCGATCCAGTCGATCCGGTCCTGGGCCAGCGCCTTGCCGCGCAGGAGCGACGCGGCGTTCGCGATCGGCGCGAGAGGGTTGCGCAGCTCGTGCGCCAGGGTGGCGATGTAGACGTCCTTGCGGCGGTCGGCTTCGCGCAAGGCCTCCATCGCTTCTTCGCGCTCGCTGACGTCCAGCACCAGCGAAAACACCCGGTCGATGCGCCCGTCCTCGTCGTGCAGCACCGAGTTGTACCACTCGCAGCTGAGGGTGCGGCCGTCGTGCGTGCGGTTGCGGTTGCTCGACTTGACGTAGCGCGTGGCGGAATCGAGCAGGCGCCCGATGGCGCCGGTCACCCTGTCGGCATCCTCTTCGTGGATCATCGGCAGCGCATCGATGCGCCGTCCCACCGCTTCCCTCGCGCTCCAGCCGAACAGCTCCTCGGCGCGCTTGTTCCACAGGCGGATCACGAAGTCGCGGTCCCATTCGATCACGGCCAGCGGTGTGTTCTCGATCAGGTAGCGGGTCTGGTCGAGCGCCCGCGCCAGCGCGGCATTCGCTTCGGTGCGTTCGGTGATGTCGTCGAGGACGATCACGGCCGCCGCCAGCTCGGCTGCGCCGTCGCGCAGCGGCGCTCCGCTCACCGCATACACGCGGCGGCCATCGCGCGTCAGGCTCTCCAGCACGGCGTCGCGAAACGGTTCGCCGCGGATCACGCGCCGCACCGGCTCGCCGATCAGGGAGAGCATCGCCGCCGTTCCCTCCATCCGGCCTGGGCCGGCGCAGCCGGCATGCTCGAAGCGCGCCGCCATCTGCTCGGCCTGGTCGTTGGCCATCACGCAGCGGCCCTCGCGGTCGACGATCAGGACGCCGTCGGGCAGCTGGCGCAGCACCGATCCGAGCAGGCTTTGCCACTGCGCGCGCGAGCGCGTCTCGAGCATCTCTTCGAAGGTCAGGCGCAGGCGCTCATGCAGGGCGATGTTGTCGATGGCGACCGCGCCCAGCACGAACAGCGAGGCCGCCAGGCCATACATCCGCCCGGCATAGAAGCCGAGGTCGTAGCGCCCGCCATTGAGCAGGGAGGACAGCATGACCTCGCAGACCCAGGCCGACATCGCGATGGTCAGCCAGACGTCCAGTACCGCGCGCGGGCGTTTACGGGCGGTGCGCCACAGGGCGGCCAGGGCCAGTGCCAGCACCAGGGCGCTGATCCAGCGGTAGGCGGGCAGGAAGCGATGCCCGTCCGTCAGCGGGGGCAGGTAGGGCGCACCGCTGGTGCAGAGCAGGACCAGCAGCGCGACGAACAGCCCCGTCAGCAAGCTGCCGACACGCAGGAAGTGGGGCGGCAAGGGGCGCCGGTAGCTGCGCGCGTAGCCGATCACGAACAGCGGGAACAGTGCATGCCAGAGCATGAACAGCCAGGGCGTGGTCTGGCTGTTCCCGCCCAGCACGCCGTGGGCGGAGAACAGGCCCGGGAAGGTCAGCATGTGGGCCAGCGCGATCAGGGCCGTGAACAGATAGCCGAGCGTGAGGATGCCGAGCGACCAGGAGCGGCTGGTGTGCAGGTGGCCAAGCAGGAGGATAGCGGTGAGCAGGTTGCTGCCGATGAGGATCGACTGGTACATCGGCACGAATTCCGGCGCCACCGGCAAGGGGGTGCGGGCAAACGGGGCCAGCAGCGCGAACAGCACCGCCAGCACCGCGAGGACGACCAGAACGCTGCGCAATTGCGTCCCGGAAGGCGGGTGTTTCGCCAGGTCTGCCGGTTCTGTCAGAACACCTTGTCGCATGGGTCATCCCCGTGGAATGCTGCGTCGATCGGGCCGTCCGCCCGGCAATTATCTACCTTACATAAAAATATAGCTCATCTGAAGTTTATTTGTCGTTTTGACAGCGTGCGGACGGCTCAGGCGCGTGCGCTGACCGGATAGCCGGCGGCATCGATCGCCGCCGCGATTTCGTTGAGATCGGCATCGCTGTCGATGCGCACGCGCTTGGTCGGCAGGTCGATGCTGACCTTGGCATCCCCGTCGATACCCTGTACCGCCTTGGTCACGCGGCCGACGCAGTGGCCGCAGCTCATGTCTTCCACAGTCAGTTCATACATATGCAATGCTCCTTGTTGAATGGGCGCGCTGGCCCCGTTGGTCGATGATGCGAGTTTGGGTGATTCCTGTGGCCGCCAGCCGCGCAGCAGCAGTGCGTTCGCCACCACGCTCACGGAACTGAGCGCCATCGCGGCGCCGGCCAGCACGGGATTGAGGAAACCGAATGCCGCCAGCGGGATGCCGACCACGTTGTACACAAAAGCCCAGCCGAGGTTCTGGCGGATCTTGGCGTACGTCCGCTGCGAGATCGTCACTGCGTCCGCCACCAGGCCGGGGTCGCCCCGCATCAGGGTGATGCCGGCAGTCTGCATGGCGACGTCGGTGCCGCTGGCCATGGCGATGCCGACGTCGGCCGCGGCCAGGGCCGGGGCGTCGTTGATGCCGTCGCCGACCATCGCCACCCGGCTGCCGGCGGCAATCAGGTCCCCCACGACGCGCGCCTTGTCGCCCGGCAGCACGCCGGCGTGGAAGCGCGTGATGCCCGTTTGCGCCGCCACGGCGCGCGCCGCCCCTTCGCTGTCGCCGGTCAGCATCACCGAGGCGATGCCCATGCCCTGCAAACGCGCCACCGCCGCGGCGGCGCCGGGTTTCAGCGTGTCGCCGAAAGCAAGCAGGCCGGCCACTTCGATGCCTCCGGGACCCTGCAGCGCCAGCCAGGATACGGTGCGTCCCTGTTCTTCATGCGCGGCGGCGCGCGCCGCGAGCTCGCCCAGCGGCGCGCCCTGTTCCTGCATCAGGCGCGCGTTGCCGAGCCATACCGTGGTCCCGTCCACCTCGGCCTGCATGCCGCGTCCCGGAAGCGCCCGTGCATCGGCCGCCGGCATCAGGGCCAGGCCGCGTTCGCGGGCGGCGTCGAGCACCGCCTGCGCCAAGGGGTGGGTGCTGGCCTGCTGCACGCTGGCGGCCAGCTGCAACAGCCGGGGCGGATCAATTCCTTCAAGTGCGACCAACTGCGGCTTGCCTTCGGTGAGGGTACCGGTCTTGTCGAACACCACCACGTCGAGTGCATGGGCGCGCTCCAGCGCTTCGGCGTCCTTGATCAGGATGCCGTGGCGCGCGGCGGCGCCGGTGCCGACCATGATCGAGGCGGGCGTCGCCAGGCCCAGCGCGCAGGGACAGGCAATCACCTGCACCGCCACCGCATTGAGCAGGGCCGCCTGCCAGTCGCCGGTCGCCAGGCCCCAGCCCAGCAGTGTGACGAGCGAGACCAGCAGCACCGCCGGCACGAACACCGCGCTGACCCGGTCCACCAGGCGCTGGATCGGCGCCTTGACCGCCTGCGCATCCTCGACCATCCGGATGATCTGCGACAGCATGGTCTGCGCGCCGACCGCGGTGGCGCGCACCAGCAGCAGGCCGTCGGCGTTGACGGCGCCGCCGGCCACCTGCTGGCTCGGTCCCTTGGCCACCGGCAGGCTCTCGCCAGTGAGCAGGGATTCATCGAGGTGGCTGCGACCCTCTTCCACCAGGCCGTCGGCGGGCACGCGCTCGCCCGGTCGCACCACCATCAGGTCGCCCACGCGCAGTTCGGCGAGTGGGATGCGCAGGTCGCCGCCGGCGCGCCGCACCAGGGCGTCGTTGCTGCGCAATGCCTCGAGCGCCCCGATCGCCGCCAGCGCCTGGCGCTTGGCGCGGCTCTCCAGCCATTTGCCGAGCAGGACCAGCGTGATCACGACGGCGGCGGATTCAAAGTACAGGTGCGGGGCGCCGTGCGCGCCGCCCGGGTGCGCCAGCAGCAGGTAGAGCGAGAGGCCATAGGCGGCGCTGGTGCCGATCGCGACCAGCAGGTCCATGTTGCCGCTGCCGGCGCGCAGGGCTTTCCAGCCGGCCCGGTAGAAGCGCGCCCCGAGCCAGAACTGCACCGGGGTCGCCAGCGCCAGTTGCAGCCAGCCCGGCAGCATCCAGTCGACGCCGACAACCTGGGCCAGCATGGGCGCCACCAGCGGGATGCTCAGCAGCGCGGCGGCGACCGGCCACCAGGACGGCAGCGCCCTGCCCGGTTCCTGAGGGACGGGCGCATGGCTCGCTTCGGCCGCTTCGTAGCCGGCGTCGCGCACCGCCGCAACCAGCGCGGCGAGGTCCGCGCCGCCGTGCACGCTGGCCTTTTCGGTGGCGAGGTTGACCGTCGCGGCGCGAACGCCGGGAACCTTCTGCAGCGCCTTCTCGACCCGCGCCACGCAGGAGGCGCAGGTCATGCCCTCGATGCGCAGCACCGTGCTGCTGCCGGAATCTGTACTCGTGTCCATGTTGCTTCCTTTATCCATATCTACAGGATATTCCTTCCCACGATGGGAAGGTCAAGCGTGTTTGTGCACATATTTCGCGTCCCGATTGAGCTCATCGGTGGAATGCGTGCCATGGCCGAACGAATGGATGGGCTGCCCATCGAACTCCCGACACGACGAGGGAGCGCGCATTGTCCTTGCAAGGAAAGCCTGGCCGGCTGTGGTGGAAAGAGGACGATGACGACAAGAACGACAAGCAGTCGCAGGCCGAAAAAGGTCCGGATCGGCGACGTCCGCTACGCCGCCGGCGCGGCGGTCTTTGTCGCCAGGCTGAATCTCAAGCTGCGCAACTACGGCAACCTGGCCAGTGCCGCCTACCAGTCCGGCGGCGAACGCCTGGAATGAGAGGAACTCAAGCTGCGCCAGGCGCGCACTTCAATAAGGACGGCGCGCCGAGCAGACCCGCCCGCGCCCGGCCTTCTTGGCCTGGTACATGAAGTGGTCGGCTTCCTTCAGCAGCTCGTCCGAGCTGCGCTCGGCGCCGCCGGTGTCGAGGGCGATGCCGATGCTGGCGCGCACGCGCACCGCGCGGCCCGGCAGTTCCACCGGTTCCGAGATGCTGGAAATCAGCTTCTCGGCCACGGTGTGGGCATCGTCGAAGGTATCGGCCATGTCTTCCAGCAGCACGGTGAACTCGTCGCCCGCAAGCCGGTATACGCTGTCGGTCTTGCGCACCGCCGCGCGCAGGCGTTCGGCGATCACGCCGAGCAGGATGTCGCCCGCTTCGTGCCCTTGCGAATCGTTGACGGCCTTGAAGCCGTCCAGGTCGATGAACAGCATACCGAGCGTCTTGCCGCTGCGGCGCGCGCGCGCCTGGGCGATCGGGATCGATTCCAGCAGCGCACGGCGGTTCAGCAGGCCTGTGAGCTGGTCGTGCCTGGTCTCGTATTCGCGCTTCTCCTGTTCCTCCTTGCGCGCGCTGATGTCGTGCAGGAAGGCGCTGAACATGGTGCGTCCGTTGATCTCGAGCGCGCGGATGCGCACTTCCACCGTCAGGCTGCTGCCGTCGCGCCGCAGCGCCGGCAACTCCAGGCGCTGGTCGACGGCACTGGCGATACGGGTCGCCAGGAAGCGCTGCATGCCGTCGCGGTGGCCGTCGCGGTGCGCTTCCGGAATGATCAGCTCCTCCAGCTTGCGGCCCAGCGCCTCGTTGCGCGGCCAGCCGAAAGTGTCCTCGGCCTGGCGATTCCAGGCCGTGACCGTACCCTCTTCGTCCAGGCTGATGTAGGCGTCGTTGGCGTTTTCCACCACGCTGCGGATCTCCGCCTCGCGCGCCCGCAGCTCGCCTTCGATGGCGTGCTGGCGCTTCATCGCCGCGGTCAACTGCACATTGGCGTCCTGCAGTTCGGCCGTGCGCGCCTGCACCCGGCGTTCCAGGTCGGCGTTCAGCGCCGCGACCTGCTGCTGCGCCGCTTTCTCGGCCTGGATGTCCTTGATCACCGAAACGTAATATTCGACCACCCCAGCGTCGTTGCGCTTGGGTGAGACATTCAGGTTGATCCAGACCGCACTGCCGTCCTTGCGGATGTAGCGCTTTTCCAGCTGGTACTGATCGAGCTCGCCCCGCCCCATCGCTGCGAGCTGCGCGACGTCGGCCGACACGTCGTCCGGGTGGGTGATCTGCTGGAAGGTCAGGCGCCACAGCTCTTCCTCGCTGTAGCCGACGATGTCGCACAAGGCCTTGTTGACGCTGATCCAGCCGCCGTCCGGCGCCACCAGCGCGATGCCGACGCTGGCGATGTCGAAGATGGTACGAAAGCGCGCCTCGCTGGCGCCCAGCACTTCGCTCGAATGCGCCAGCTGGTCGCGCGCCAGCACCATGCGCTCGCGGTACTGCACCTCCTTGGTCAGGATCGCGGCCAGGTCGCCCAGCACCTGCACTTCTTCTTCGCTGAAGGTGCGCGGCTTCGTATCGAGCGCGCACAGGGTGCCGATCGCCAGGCCTGCCGTCGTGCGGATCGGCACGCCGGCGTAGAAACGGATGTTGGGCGGTCCGTTAACCAGCGGATTGTCGCTGAAGCGCGCATCCTGCTGCGCGTCATTGACCACCAGCGGCGCGCTCATGCCGATCGCATGGGCGCAGAAGGCGTCTTCGCGCGGCGTCTCGTCCACCTCGAGGCCAACGCGCGACTTGAACCACTGGCGGTCGGCGTCGACCAGCGAGAACAGCGCCATCGGCACGTCCAGCAGGCGGCTGGCGAGCCGGGTCACACGGTCGAATACCGGCTCGGGCGGAGTGTCGAGCAGGTGCAGGGCGTCGAGCATCGACAGCCGGTCTAGTTCGTCTGGGGGCAAGGGAGCTGCTGGCATACGCATCCGTCAAGGTCAGGTGACGGCCTGGCTGCCGTCTTCCCGGAACTGTACCAGATATTGACTTTCAGACACACAATTACCATGTCATGTGTACCAACAATGTGTCGCGTTCGCGAGAATGTGTGACATTTGCTCCTAAGCAGGATTACTATAATCGAATCAACCCGACTCCGAGCCCAGCCATGCGCCCTCTTCCGCTCGTCACGCTTTGCCTCGCCGGCCTGCTCTGGCAGCCCGCTTCCGCCCACGCCGGGGATGCTCCCGCACGCGGCGCCACCGTTAGCAGCGTGCGCGAGGCCGAGCGCCAGCGGGCGCAGGCACTCAATGCGCGCGACATCGAACAGCTGCGGCGCCTCATCGGCGGTAACTACCGCCACGTTGAAACCAATGGCAGGCTGCGCAGCAAGACCGAGTTCCTGCAGTCGCTGGCGCGCGACGACTACCGCATCCGCAAGTACGAGCTCGAGGACATGGACATCGAGCTGCTCGGCGAGGGCAGCGTCGCGCTGGTGACCGGCACCTACCGCGCCGAGCGCCAGGACCTGGGAGGCGGCCAGCCGGTGCGGGGCCGCTACGTGCGCATCTGGACCCGCCAGCCGGAAGGCTGGCGCATGGCGCTGCACCAGGCGACCGAGATCCGGACCGCGGCGGCGGCGGCCACCGGGGCGGACACGCGCGCCCTGCAGTAGTCGCGCGATTGTTCATAAAAGCTGACAAGTGTGGGCGGTTTGTCGGCTAATTATCTTCCAGTCCATCTTCTCTAGAATGGCTCCATTCTTTTCCACGCAGGAGCACACCATGCACGACCCATCCCCCAACCACGAGGACATCGCCCCCGGCATGGTCCTGCTGCTGGCCCTGGCCTGCGGCCTGATCGTCGCCAACCTCTACTATGCCCAGACCCTGGTGGGCCCGATCAGCAGCGCCACCGGCCTGTCCCCCGGCGCCGCCGGGCTGGTGGTCACCCTGACCCAGGTCGGGTATACCCTGGGCCTGCTGTTCGTGGTGCCGCTGGGCGACCTGGTCGAGAACCGGCGCCTGGTGGTCGGCGGCCTCGCCTTCACTTCCGTCGCCCTGCTGGCCGCGGCGCTCAGCACCAGCGCCTGGGCCTTCCTGGCGGCGGCGCTCGCGATCGGGCTCGGTTCGGTGGCGGCCCAGGTGCTGGTGCCCTTCGCGGCCCACCTGTCGATCGAGCGCACCCGCGGCCGCACGGTCGGCAAGGTGGTCAGCGGCCTGCTGCTAGGGATCATGCTGGCGCGGCCGGCGGCCTCCCTGGTGGCGGACCACAGCAGCTGGCACGCTGTGTTCGGTGGCGCCGCGGTCCTGATGGCGCTGCTGGCGCTGGTTCTGCGCCGGCGCCTGCCGCAGCGGATGCCCTCGCCGCAGCTGGCCTATGGCCCGCTGATGGCCTCGCTCTGGACCCTGCTGCGCAGCACCCCGGTCCTGCGTCGCCGCGCCGCCTACCATGCGGCCCTGTTCGGCGCCTTCAGCCTGTTCTGGACCGTGGCCCCGCTGGCGCTGAGCAGCCCGCGCTTCGGCCTGTCGCAGACCGGCATCGCGATCTTCGCCCTGGTCGGCATGGCCGGCGCGGTGGCCTCCCCGGTGGCCGGCCACCTGGCCGACCGCGGCCACACCCTGGTCGCGACCGCGATCGCCCTGCTGCTGGGGATCGCCGGCTTCGCACTGGCCCTGCTCGCACCGCCCTCGCGCCTGGCCGACCTCGGCTTGCTGGCCTTCGCTTCGATCGTGCTCGACATGGCGGTGGCGGCCAACCTGGTGCTGGGCCAGCGCGCCATCTTCAGCCTGGGCGCGGAAGTGCGCAGCCGCCTCAACGGCCTGTATTTCGCGCTGTTCTTCGCCGGCGGCGCGTTCGGCTCGGCGCTGGGCGGCTGGGTGTATGCGACGTACGGCTGGCAGGCGGCGCTGCTCACCGGTCTGGCGCTGCCGGCCCTGGCCCTGGCCTACTGGGTGACGGAATACGTGGCGGTCATGAGGGCGGCGCGGCGCGCGCCCGCCCCGGCGCAAGCGCGCTAGTCGGCCGCGCGCATCGGCTCGCCGATCGCATAGAAGTGGCCGCCGGCGATGTGGTGGATGCTGCGCAGGCCAGGGTCAGCGCTTTCGAAATGCCAGTGACCGTCGCGGAACACGCGATCGTCGGCCCAGGCACTGGTGACCTCGCCGATGAACAGGTCGTAGGCCTGCTGGTTGTGCGGCTCCGGCACCAGCCGGCAGGCGAGATAAGCCGAGCAGCCTTCAACCAGGGGCGCATCGACGCCTCCCATGCGCATCAGGGTGACGCCGGCGCGCTCGAGTTTATCGGGCTCGGCGTTCAGGCTGCGGTTGCCGACTTCATGCGTCAGGCGCAGCTGCTTCACGGTCGGCAGCTGGATCACGAAGCTGCCGCTGCCCTCGACCAGGGCGCGGGTGCGGGTCGACTTGTCGAGGACCACGGTGAGCTTGGGCGGCGCGAAATCGAGGGCGCAGGCCCAGGCCGCGGCCATCACGTTCTCGACGCCGTCGTGGCGCGCCGAGACCAGGACGGTCGGGCCGTGGCTGAGCAGGCGGTAAGCCTTGTCCAGTGGGACGGGTTGGATGTGCTCGTTCATGCGATGTCCATCTGCGGCAAAGATCGCAGTCTGCCACGGATGCCCATTGCGGCGCGCCGGGCTACTTCCCGTACTGCTCGTTGCTGACCTTCTCCAGCCACACCACGTTCTTGCCCTCGACCGTGTTCTGGATCGCGATGTGGGTCAGCGCGCTGCTGGGCTGGGCGCCGTGCCAGTGCTTCACGCCTGGCGGCGTCCAGATCACGTCGCCCGCGCGGATGGTCTCAAGCTTGCCGCCCCATTGCTGGATGCGGCCGACGCCGGCCGTCACGACCAGCACCTGGCCCGCCGGGTGGGTGTGCCAGGCCGAGCGCGCACCCGGCTCGAAAGTCACGTAGGCGCCCGAGGTGGGCGACGGCCCGCTTGGCGCGAACAGCGGATCGATGCGCACGCTGCCGGTGAAGTTCTGGGCCGGTCCCTTGCTTGAGGCCTGGCTGCCGGCGCGGGTGATGACCATGTCCTGCGCAAGGCTGGAAGCGCCGAGGCTCAGGCCGAGGATGGCGATGCAAAGTCGTTTCATGTGCTCTCCTTGTGGATGGATAAGTGAGATAGCCGCGCCGCCCCCACGGCCAGCAGGGCAGCCAGCACCAGGAGCCCCGCGCTGGCGCCGAAGGTCGCGCGATAGCCGCTCAGGTCGAACAGGAAGCCGCCGACGGTGGCGCCGAGCATGATCGCGAGCTGGATCACTGCCACCATCAGGCCGCCGCCAGCTTCGGCCTCATGGGGCAGCGTGGTCGACAGCCACATCCACCAGCCCACCGGCGCCGCAGTGGCGACCAGGCCCCACGCGGCCAGCAGGACGGCAGTGACCGGCAGCGAAGCGCCGAATGCGATCAAGCCGCCGGCAATCCCGGCCATCAAGAGCGGTATGCCGACCAGCACGCGGTACAGGCCCTGCTTGAGGAAGCCGCCGATGACGCTGGTGCCGACGAAGCCGGCGACGCCGACCAGCAGCAACACGAAGGACAGGGTCGACACGTCGACCTGCGTCACGCGCTCCAGGAAGGGCCGCAGGTAGGTGAACAGTGCGAACTGCCCCATGAAGAACACGCTTACCGCCGCCAGTCCGAGTGCGACGGCGGGACGCCGCGCCAGCCGGAACAGGTTTGCGGATGCTCCCCCGTGCTGCGCCGGCAGCGCAGGCAGGCTGGCGAACTTCCACACCAGCGCCAGCGCCGCCACCGGCACCACGCAGAAGAAGGCGCCGCGCCAGCCGACCAGCGCGCCGAGGTAGCTGCCGGCGGGCGCCGCCACCACTGTGGCCAGCGCGTTGCCGCCATTGAGGATGGCCAGCGCGCGCGCCACCTGATGCGGCGGCACCAGGCGCATCGCGATCGCGGCCGACATCGACCAGAAGCCGCCGATCGCCACGCCGATCAGCGCGCGTCCGGCCATGAATACGCCATAGTTCGGCGCCAGCGCGACCAGGGTGCCGGAAGCGATCATCAAGAGCGTCAGCCCGAGCAGCAGGCGCTTGCGGTCGATGCGGCCGGCCAGCGTCGGGAACAGCAGGCTGGTGACCAGCGCGAATGCACCGGAGATCGCGATGGCCTGCCCGGCCTGCCCTTCGCTGATGCCGAGATCGGCCGCGATCGGCGTGAGCAGGCTGACCGGCATGAATTCCGATGCGATCAGCGCAAAAGCGCCCAGCGACAGCGCGCACACCGCGCCCCAGGCCGCCGGCTTGTGCGCGCTCCGCGCCTCTTCCAGAGGCAGGTCGAGATGCATGTTACCCATCCGTTCAGCCTCCCAGCGTCGCACTATCGATCACGAAGCGGTATTTCACGTCGCCCGCCAGCATGCGCTCGTAGGCGGCGTTGATCTCATCGGCCCGAATCATCTCGATGTCGGCGACGATGCCGTGTTCGGCGCAGAAGTCCAGCATCTCCTGGGTTTCCGGGATCCCGCCGATCATCGAACCGGCCAGCGCACGGCGCTTCATGATCAGGTTGAACACCTGCGGCGACGGATGCGGCGAGGATGGCGCGCCCACCAGCACCATGGTGCCGTCGCGCTTGAGCAGCGTGAGGTAGGCGTCGAGGTCGTGCGGCGCGGCCACCGTGTTGACGATCAGGTCCAGGCTGTGCGCCTGCGCGGCCATCGCCGCCGGGTCGCGCGAGACCACCACCTCGTGGGCGCCGAGAGCTTCGGCATCGCGCCGCTTCGACTCCGAGGTGGTGAAGGCCACCACGTGGGCGCCGAGGGCGCGCGCCAGCTTGATGCCCATGTGTCCGAGGCCACCGATGCCGACGATGCCGACCCGCTTGCCGGGGCCAGCCTGCCAGTGGCGCAGCGGCGACCAGGTCGTGATGCCGGCGCACAGCAGCGGCGCCACCGCCGCCAGCTGGGCTTCGTCGTGGTGTACGCGCAGCACGAAGCGTTCGTGCACCACGATCTGCTGGGAGTAGCCGCCCAGGGTATGGCCGGGTGCGTCCGCAGTAGGCCCGTTGTAGGTGCCGACCATGCCGTCGCAGTAGTTTTCCAGGCCGGCCTCGCAGTCGGCGCAGTGCCGGCAGCTGTCGACCATGCAGCCGACGCCGACCAGGTCGCCCACTTTGTGGCGCGTGACATGGGCGCCCACCGCGGCGACACGGCCGACGATCTCGTGACCCGGCACGCAGGGGTAAATGGTACCGGCCCATTCGCCGCGCACCTGGTGCAGGTCGGAGTGGCACACGCCGCAGAAGGCGATGTCGATCTGGACGTCGTGCGCGCCGGGGGCGCGGCGGGTAATGGCGAGCGGTCCGAGTGGCTGGTCGCCCGCGTGGGCGCCATAGGCGTTGACAGTCATGCTGCTTCCTTCCAATCCAATAACAAAGGCTGCATGGTAGCGGCGGATCGCACCCAAAAACGGGCTGGAAATTGCATGGGCTTATGAATGGGCGTCATGAATTAGCGGCCTTATTCGTGCGAGAATTTGCATAATCTTCCACGAAAGCCCTGCCGCATGGCCCGCGACAACATCAACGACATCCTGGTTTTCCTCGCCGTCGCGCGGGAGCGCAGCTTCACGCGCGCCGCCGCCCGCCTCGGCATGACCCAGTCGGCGCTCAGCCACATCGTGCGTTCGCTAGAACAGCGCCTCGGCGTGCGCCTGCTGACCCGCACCACGCGCAGCGTCTCGCCCACCGAGGCGGGCGAGCGCCTGATCCAGAACGTGGCGCCCAAGCTGGAAGAGATCGAGGCCGAGATCGCCGACATCAGCGACCTGGGCGACAAGCCGGTCGGCACCGTGCGCATCACCGCCATCGACCACGTCATCGAGCGTATCCTGTGGCCGCGCATCGCGCCGCTGCTGCCGCAATACCCGGACCTGCACGTGGAATTCAGCGCCGACTACCGCATCGTCGACATCGCGGCCGAGCGCTTCGACATCGGCGTGCGCCACGGCGACCAGGTCGACAAGGACATGATCGCCGTGCGCCTCACGGCCGACGTCCAGATGCGCATCGTCGGTGCGCCCGCCTATTTCGAATGGCGTCCGAAGCCGGCCTCGCTGCAGGACCTGGTGAAGCACAACTGCATCGGGCTGCGCCTGTCGAGTAGCGGCGGCATCTACGCCTGGGAACTGGAGCACGCGGGCGAAGCCCTGGAGGCGCGCCCGCGCGGCCAGCTGATCTTCAACGAAGCGGCGCACCAGGTGGCGGCGGCCGTGAGCGGCGCCGGCTTGGCCTTCGTGCCCGACGAGCTGGTGGCCGAGCACATCGCCGCCGGACGCCTTGTCAGCGTGATGGAAGACTGGTGCCCGCGCTTCGCCGGCCTGCATGCCTTCTACCCCAGCCGCCGTCACTCGCGCGCACTGGCCCTGGTCATCGACGCCATCCGCCATCGCCCCGATTAGGACTGGAAATTTGCAGGATTATTGATCTGCATCATCCGCACGTCTGACGCAGCCCTTCACTCGGCGTAGAGTCATCGCTGCCGGACGCCCGCCTTTCGGCGCGGCCCGGCTTGAGGACCGTCAAGGAGGAGCTGCCATGTACAAGACCATCATTGTCCATGTCGACGAGAGCCCGCTGACCGAGGCCAGGCTGCGCGCCGCTGCAGGGCTGGCCAACGCCCACGAGGCGCACCTGGTGGGCTGCGCCGCGACCGGCATGTCCTGGCCCGCCTATGCCATGCTGACCGGCTCGATGGCGGTCAGCCCCGCCGATGAATTCGACTCGCTGCGCGAGGCGGCCCGCGCTTCCCTGGGGCGCTTCGCCGAGCGCGCGCGCCAGCTGGGCGTGGCGTCGCTGGAAGAGCGCCTGGTCGAGGACGAGAACCGCGACGCCCTGCTGCTGCATTCGCGCTACGCCGACCTGGTGGTCACCGGCCAGGACGCAGGCGACGCCGCCACCGTGCGCGGCCTGCCGCAATACCTGGCCATGCACGGCGTGCGCCCGGTGCTGGTGGTGCCGCCCTCCTATGACGGCGCGCCGCTGGCGGACAACATCGTGGTCGGCTGGGACGGCAGCGGCCAGGCCATCCGCGCGATTGCCGGCGCCATGCCGCTGCTCACGCGCGCGCGCAACGTGCGCCTGGCGCTGGTCAATCCCGACCTCGAATCCGGCCTGCATGGCGAGGAGCCGGGCGCCGACATCGTGCTCTACCTGGCGCGCCACGGCGTGCGGGTCGAGGTGCTGAGCGAACGCTCCCAGGCCAGCGTCGGCGACGCCCTGATAGGCATGGCGAAGGGCGCCGGCGCCAGCCTCTTGGTCACGGGCGCCTTCGGCCACAGCCGCTACCGCGAGATCGTGCTGGGCGGCGTCACCCGCGTGCTGCTCGAGCGCGCCCCGCTACCGGTGCTGATGGCGCATTGAAGGACCGGCCATGAACCAGCCCGGCTTCCCGCCCGCCCGGCCAACACCGCCCTGGGCGCAGTCCCAGGGCGGTACGTGCTCGAACCTTGAACGGTCGGGGACGTGGTCCTCTGAATAATACAGTCCCATCAAAGCTCGGGGCAACTGATATTGCGTCAACATGACACTTGTCCTGCCCGACGCTCGCTTTGGCCGCCGGCACGCGGGCATCGATATCCCGGTCTGCTATCTCAACCGATCTTTCTCTGCCTATCCGTGGCAACTGAAGAAAAAAGGCAGGCGACGTTGCATGAAGAAGGTCGACATTTATCACCGATTTAAATAGGAGTACTATGTTGCTCTTTCGTCATCCACGGCCCGTCGTCGATGGGCGGGCAGTCGCGGTGCGGATCGTAGAGCAACAAGCGTCAGGGGAGATGGACTTGAACGTGCCGGCCCTGCCTGAGCAGCGGGCATCCGAAACGAACAAGGCATCTCCACAGTCGTCAGCAGTGCATCCAGAGAGTCTCCCTCAATTTCTTTCGGAAGGAAATGCGATGACAAACAATGTGGTGGGCTGGTTTGAGATTTACGTCGAAGACATGAACCGTGCACGCCGGTTCTATGAAGATGTGCTGGGGCTTGAGCTTGCCAAGATGCTGTCGCCGGCCGAAGCTGACGGGCCGTTAGAGGAAATGTGCGCCTTCCCTGCGCAGCAAAATGCATACGGCGCCCCGGGCGCGCTGGTCAGGATGGAAGGTTTCAAACCAGGCGGGAATAGCGTGCTCGTCTATTTCATTTGCGACGACTGCGCTGCCGCTGCTGCGCGGGCAGCTGCAGCGGGCGGGAGGATCTTCAAGGACAAATTCTCGATTGGCCAATACGGTTACATCGCCTTGGTCAACGACATCGAGGGCAACATGATCGGGCTCCACTCGATGACCTGAAAACCGTCTCTGCATGTACCGGGCAGCTCCCTGTCAACGAAGCTGGCCGGCCTGGGTTACAAAAGAAAAAAGCCACCTTGCGGTGGCTTCGATAACTTAACTTCTGTGCAAACAGGGATTCGCCCACGTTTCGCGGGCCGCGGTTGCGCGAGTACGCGCAACCCATCGAATCTGCCGCCTTGGCGACACCCGGAAAGCGCGCAGGCGCTTTCCTCGTCTCCGCCAAATTGCAAATAAAAAAGCCACCCGAGGGTGGCTTCCTTATTTTTCAACTTGGCGGAGACGGTGGAACTACTATTAACGACGAAAACCCGCACGTACACAGTTACCCGTCTGATCAGATCGCGCGCCTACCCTCAGCCATACCCCAAACATATTTTTGCCCGACCGCGGCTGTCTCACTCGAAAGCGCCTATTCTATAAAGGCGCCGGTACTGCAGCTCACCCACCTAAAAAATCTTCTTCCCAGAACTCATTGGGCCTACGGTTCGCGCATCTTGCAGCCGCTTCCTGGTTTCGTAGTTCGACACGCCGGATCTTCCCAGAAATTGTTTTGGGGAGCTCAGTGAACTCGATCCGCCTGATCCGCTTGTAGGGAGAGAGCCGCGAGCGGGTAAAGGCAAAAATCGACGCCGCAAGCTCCGGCCCCGGCAGGGCTCCCTGGCGCAATGTAACGAAGGCTTTAGGAACCGACAAACGCAGCGCATCCGGACTCGGCACGATCGCCGCCTCGAGCACGTCGTCATGCTCCACCAATACACTTTCGAGTTCGAACGGGCTGATGCGATAGTCCGACGACTTGAAGACATCATCGTTCCGCCCGACGTAAAAGTAATATCCGTCCGCGTCACGCCATGCCGTGTCGCCGGTATGATAATGCCCTTGACGCAACGCTTGCGCCGTCTTCTCCGGCTCCCCCTGATAGCCGAGCATCAGTCCAACCGGCATAGGTTTGAGGACCAGCGAAATCTCCCCTTCGGCGGCAGGCAGCTCGTCGGCATCCAGCAGGACGACCTCATAGCCCGGCAGTGGCCGCCCCATCGAACCCGGCTTGATTGGCTGGCCAGGGGTATTGCCGATCTGCGCAGTCGTTTCGGACTGCCCGAAGCCGTCGCGAATCCGGATTCCCCAAGCACGCTCGACCTGGTCGATCACTTCGGGATTGAGCGGTTCACCGGCCCCGACCAGCTCGCGCAAGGGTACCTTGAACCGGGTCAGGTCTTCCTGAATCATCATGCGCCACACCGTGGGAGGGGCGCACAGGGAAGTCACTCCCGAGCTGCAGATCACATCCAGGACGTCACGCGCGTTGAAGCGCTCGTAGTTGTAGACGAAGACCGTCGCCCCTGCGTTCCACGGAGCGAACAGGCAGCTCCATGCATGCTTTGCCCAGCCGGGCGAGCTGATGTTCCAGTGCAGGTCGCCCTTTTGCAAGCCAATCCAGTACATCGTCGACAGGTGGCCCACTGGATAGCTCTGGTGACTGTGCAACACCAGCTTGGGCTTGGAAGTGGTGCCGGAGGTGAAGTACAGCAGCAGCGGATCGGTTGCCAGTGTCACGCCTTCCGGCAAAAAATCCATTGGTAATGCCAGCCGGCCGCTATCGAAGGAGTGCCACCCATCCACCTCGCCGCCGACGCTGATCCGGGTGTAGTTACCATGCATTTCCGTGAATTTCGGCGTTTCGCTGGCCTGGACGATGACATGCCGGATCGCACCCCGGTCGAGGCGATCGGCGAGGTCATCCCCGCACACCAGCATCGTGGTCGGCACGATGACCGCCCCCAGCTTCACCGCGGCGAGCATCAGCTCCCACAGTTCGACGCGGTTGGGCAGCATCAGGAGGACAGGGTCGCCGCGCTTCACTCCCAGGTCGCGCAGGTAATTGGCCGCCTGGTTCGAGCTCGCCGAAATCTCGGCGTAGCTCAATACCTGCTCGCTGCGATCGGCCGCCACTACCCGTAACGCCGGCGTATCGTTGCCGCGCGCCTCGACGTCGAAGTAGTCGAGGGCCCAGTTGAATTTTTCCATGGCCGGCGCGCGGTATTCGCGCATGGCGGTGTCGTAGTCGGTACGATGCCGCTGCAGCAGGTCGCGTGCGGCGGTGAATGCCCCGTAAGCGCTCATTGAGGTCTCCATGTCGTCACTATTCCTCGACCATGATGTCGTCGTCGACCAGCTTGATACGGTACACCTTTTGCGGCTCGACGGCGGGAAAGGTCAGCGCTTCGCCGGTCTTGATGCAGAAGCGCGCGTTATGCCAGGGGCATTCCACCTGCCCATCCTCGATCTCGCCTTCCGACAATGATGCCTCGCCGTGCGAACAGGTATCGTTCATGACGAAATAGCCCTGGTCGACATGAAAGACGGCCAGCGCCGGCATTCCATCGACCTCCGCGCGGAAGCATCCGCCTTCGGGAACGTCTCCCACCTTGCATACCTTGTGCAGTGCCATAAATGTCTCCAAAAAAACGGAAGCTGTCGCCTTAGAAGAAGCGATCAAAGTGTATTTGTGTTGCAGGGACCTTCGCCTCGATCATCAAGAGCCGTACTGCGGCTTCGATCATCGGCGGTGGCCCAGCCAGGTAATATTCGTAGACGTCCAGTGGCTGAGTCAATTTCCTGGGGATGAATTCGTGAACGAAACCCACGTCCCCCGACCAGGCAGCGCCGGCCAGGTCCGGCATCGACACGACCGGATGGAAGTCGACCGGAACGTCTTCGTCCGCCAGCATGGCTGCGACGTCGGGGATATCGCCCGGCCCGCGTCCGCCATACAGGATGATTGGCCGCGCCGCGGTGCCGGCCAGCGCGGCGCCGCGCACGATCGACAGCAGCGGCGCCAGGCCGGAGCCGCCGCCGATGCAGGCGACCGGACGCTTGCTTTTCTCGCGCAGGTAAGCGATGCCGTATGGGCCGTCGAGCACGACTTCGTCGCCCGCCTGGACGGCATCGAACAGCGCATTGCTTACGGTTCCGCCCGGTACGCGGCGGATGCCGAACTGCCAGCGCCCCTCGGGATTTGGCAGGTTCGACAGCGAGTAGGCCCGCAGCTGGCCCTTGCCGGGCACACCGATCAGCGCATACTGCCCGGGGAGAAAGGCGGCGGGACCATCCGCGGCGAACTCGAACAGCGAGATGTCCCCGGTCAGGGCGGTCTTGCTGGCGAGCGTGGCGCGGCGCTTCCGCGGCGGCGTCGCCGGCACGTACTCCGCACCCGTGCGTATCTTGATCGTGCAGTTGCCACGCGGGATGCATTGGCAGGCCAGCCGTTTGCCGCGCTCGCGCTCTTTCTGGCGCAGGCCGGTGGCTTCTGGAAACAGATCCTCGACCTCACCCTCGACCAGGTCGAACTTGCAGGAGCCGCAGGCGCCGACATTGCACTCATAGGCAATGCCGAGCCCCTGGCGCAGCCCGGCGCGCAGCAGGGTATCCTCGCCGTCGCAATCAAAAACATCGTCGCTTCCGGCCAGGCGGATTTGAAATTGCTGTTTCACGATAATGCTCCAGTCAAAACTGCCGATCGGTCACGCGCGGGCCAAGCCAGCGCATGGCGTTTTCATGGGTCAGCAGGGCCGTCGTCTCGGCGTCGAGGCCGAGTTCAGCGATGCGGCCGGCCGGATCCATGTCGCGGATGACGAACGGATAGTCCGATCCGATCATGGTCTGGGTCGGCCCAAACAGGGCAAGCTGGTTTTCCAGCAGCCTGCGGTCATATACCAGGCTGTCGTAGTAGAACGACCTGGCGCTTTCCATCGGCGGCCCCATCGTGTCGCGCAAGGCGGGGAAGATGGACCACGCATGCTGGAGGCGCGCCGCCAGCGCGGCGAAGCTTCCGCCGCCATGGCTGAGCGCAATGCGCAGGCGCGGATGTCGCGCGAGCGTACCCCCGGTGATCAACGAGGCCGCGGCCAGCCCTGTCTCGCAGGGAAATGCCAGGACCTGTTCGAGCGCTGGCGGGCCGACAAGGCGGTCCATGCCGCACGGCCGCAAGGGATGGACGAAGATCGCCGCATCCCAGGCCTCGGCGGCGGCGAAGAACGGTTCGAGCTGCGGTGCGCCGATCGGCACGCCGTTGACGTTGGTGCCGATCTCCACGCCGGCCAGGCCAAGCGTGTGCAGCGCATGATCCAGCTCCGCGATCGCCAGCCCGACGTCCTGCAGCGGCACCGCGCCCAGGCCGAAGAAACGCTCCGGCTGCTGCGCCACCATGCGCGCGATGTCCTGGTTCAGGTGGCGCGCCAGCGCCGCGCCATCGCGCGGCGCCAGCCAGTAGGACAGCAGCTCGGGCATGGGCGAGAGCACCTGGCGCCCGATACCGAGGCTGTCCATGTCGATGCTGCGCGAAGGCGCGTCCCATGACTGCTGCGGCACCGTACGGAACACGCTGCCGGCGATCATGACGCTGCGGTGGCAGGCGTGTGCCGGCGCCATCGACGGCCAGGGCGCCGCCGCATCCACGCCCGGGTAGGCGGGAAAATTCTCGGGCACGACGTGGGTATGGACGTCGATCGCGCGGCAGTGGCTGTGCGGCATGCGGGCGCCTTCCTAGACGGCCAGGCCGCGTTCGCGCGCCATGGTCAGGGCGGTGTCTTCGATCATGTCTTCCTGCCCGCCCACCATCCCGCGCCGTCCCAGTTCGATCAGGAGCTCGCGCGCCGGTACCTTGTACTTTGCCTCCGCCCGTTTGGCGAACAGCAGGAAGGAGGAGTACACACCGGCATAGCCGAGCGTGAGCGAGTCACGGTCGATCCGGATCGCGTGGTCCATCATCGGCACCACCAGGTCGTCGGCCACGTCCTGGATCTTGAACAGGTCGACTCCGGTCTCGATCCCCATGCGCGCGCAAACTGCGACGAACACTTCCATCGGCGTATTCCCTGCACCGGCGCCGAGCCCGGCGGCGGCGGCATCGATGCGGTTCGCGCCGTACTCGACCGCGACGACCGAATTGGCGACGCCCATGGCGAGGTTGTGGTGGCCGTGGAAGCCGAGTTCGGTTTCCGGCTTCAGCCGATCGCGCAGCAGGCCAATGCGCGCCTTCACGTCCTCGGGCAGCATGTAGCCGGCCGAATCGGTGCAGTAGATGCAGTTCGCGCCGTAGCTTTCCATCAGCCGGGCCTGTTCGAGGACTTTCTCGGGGCTGGCCATGTGCGCCATCATTAGGAAGCCGACCGTGTCCATGCCGAGCTTGCGGGCGCGGCTGATATGCTGCTCGGCGACATCCGCTTCGGTGCTGTGGGTCGCCACGCGGATGGTGTTGACGCCCAGTTCGCGCGCCATGTGCAGATGGTCGACTGTGCCGATGCCCGGCAGGAGCAGCGCCGATACCTTGGCCTGCTTCATCAGCGGGATCACGGCGCCGAGGTATTCCTCGTCCGAATGTGCGGGAAAGCCGTAATTGACCGACGATCCGCCCAGTCCATCCCCATGGGTGACCTCGATCAGCGGCACCCCGGCCGCGTCCAGGCCCTGGGCGATGCTGGTCATCTGGTCGAGCGTCATCAGGTGGCGTTTCGGATGCATGCCGTCGCGCAGGGTCATGTCATGCAAGGTGATGGTCTTGCTCGTGCTCATGCGGGCTCCTTTGCGCGCGCTGCCGCTTGCAGCTTCAACTCGCCACTGATCATCTTTTCGGCAAACATCTCGGCGGTGCGTGCGCCCGCCGCGGTCATGATGTCGAGGTTGCCGGCGTACTTCGGCAAGTAGTCGCCGAGGCCCTCGACTTCCATGAAGATCGAAACACGCTTGCCGTCGAATACCGGCCCGTTGACCAGCTTGTAGCCCGGCACGTATTTCTGGACTTCCCTGATCATGGCGTGCACCGACGCGGTGATCGCATCGCGGTCAGGCTCATCGTCGGTCAGGCAGTGGACGGTGTCACGCATGATCAGTGCCGGCTCTGCCGGGTTGATGATGATGATTGCCTTGCCCTTGCGCGCGCCCCCTACCCGCTCGACTGCGCCTGCGGTGGTGCGGGTGAACTCATCGATGTTCTTGCGCGTGCCAGGTCCCGCCGAGCGCGACGACACGGTGGCCACGATTTCGCCGTAGGCAACCGGCTGCACGCGCGATACCGCCGCTACCAGCGGAATCGTCGCCTGTCCGCCGCAAGTCACCATGTTCACGTTCATCACGCCCTTGCCGAGGTTTTCCAGCAAGTTGACCGGCGGGACGCAGTACGGACCGATCGCGGCCGGGGTCAGGTCGATCATCAAGACGCCGAGTTCGTTGAGCTTGCGTGAGTTCTCGGCATGGACGTAGGCGCTGGTCGCGTCGAAGGCAATCTGGATGTTGTCGGCCAGGACGTGGGGAAGCAGTCCATCGACGCCGTCGGCGGTGGTCTTGATGCCCATCTCGGCTGCGCGGCGCAGCCCTTCGGACTGCGGATCGATCCCTACCATCCACACCGGCTCGAGATAGGGACTGCGCTGGAGCTTGTACAGCAGGTCGGTACCGATGTTGCCAGGTCCGATCAATGCACATCTGATCTTTTGCATGGGAGTTTCCTTGGTTTAGTAGAAGCGGACGGCGCACCCGCCGATGCCGCCGATCGCCACCCGCAGGTTGTCGCCGGCCTTGACCGGCACCATCGCGCCGAGCGCACCGGACAGGATCACTTCACCGGCTTTCAGGCCGATCCCGAGCCGGCCCAGGGTATTGGCCAGCCACACGATGGCGTTGACGGGCGAGCCCATGGTGGCGGCACCGGCGCCGGTGACGACCACCTCGCCGTTCTTTTCGAGGACCATGCCGCAGGTCCGCAGGTCGAGCGCGCGCGGGTCGACCATGCGGTCGCCCAGCACGAACACGCCGCAGGAGGCATTGTCGGCGACGGTGTCGGCGATCTTGATCTTCCAGTCGGTAATGCGCGAATCGACGATCTCGAAGCAGGCCATCACCCCTTCGGTGGCGGCCAGCACGTCGGCCGCGCTCACGCCCGGACCCATCAGGTCCTTTTTCAGCACGAAGGCGATCTCTCCCTCAGCCTTGGGGGCGATCAGGCTGGCCGCCTCGATGGCCGCACCGTCGCCGTGGATCATCCCGTCGAGCATGTAGCCGAAGTCCGGTTGATCGACGCCGAGCATGTTCATGACGGCCACACTCGTGACGCCGATCTTCTTGCCGACGATGCGTTCGCCCAAGTCGGTACGGCGCTGGACCATGCGCTGCTGGATGCGGTACGCATCGGCGATGCTGATCTCGGACTCGCGGCTGCTCAGGGGTCCGACGCTGCGCCGTGCAAGCAAGGCTTCGTACAGCTCGTCGCCATATTGGCGAATTTTTTCTTCTGTCATCGTCATGGGATTTTTCCTTTTCTACTCAGGCGGCGCGGAAGAAGCGGGCGGCGACCGTGTTGAACTCCTCCGGCGCCTCGTACTGCGGCCAGTGCGCCGAATCGCCTTTCATCACATACAACTCGCTGCCGGGAATGCGCGCCTGCGACGCACGTGCGGTTTCGAGATCGTGGATCGGGTTGTCGAGGGTCCACAGGAACATGGTCGGACAGGCGATCTGTTCGAGGGGAATCAGGTAGTCGTCATGGCGGCCGATGATGGCGTTGATGATCGGCGCGACCACGCGCGTCTCAGGGCGCAGGTAGATGCCCAGGCGCAAATTGAGCAGTTCATCGTCAACCAGGTGGCGGTTGTTTTCATGCATCAGCCAATGCAGGCGGGCACGCACCGATTCCGGCGTCGGTACGTTGTTGACGTTGCGCGCGTTCAGGGCCATCAGGTTCTGCAAGTCGGCCCTGCCCTTTTCGGACACCACCGGCAGCCCGGCGGCGGTGTTGAGCATCAGCTTGCCGACCCGGTGCGGATACTTGGCTGCGAACAGTCCCGACACCCATCCGCCCAGCGATTCGCCCGACAGATGGGCGCGCTCGAGATCCAGCGCGTCCATCAGCTCGGCCAGTTGCTCGACCAGCAGAAGCGGCGAATACTCGAGCACCGGCTTGTCGGACAGGCCATGGCCGACATAGTCGAAGGCGATGACGTGGAACTCCGCGGACAAGGGAATCAGGTTCTTGGCATAGGCTTCCAGATGCCCATTGATACCGTGTTGAAACAGGATGGCCGGCGCGTTCCTGTCGCCCGCCTCGGCAATCCGGATCCGTCCGAACGAGCGGGTTTGCACATAGCGGATTTCCGTCCCCAGCATATCGTTCCATAAGCTCATGTCTCTTTTTCCTTTTGATGATTGGTGTTGGCCAGCCCGCAGCAGATGCCGGCCCGGGTTCACTACGCCACTGCCCGCTTGCTGTCGTACAGCCTGCGTGCGGCGTCGTAGGCAAGCGTTTTGACCCGTTCGAAACGCTCGGGGTCGCGGTCCCACAGCAGCCGTACCGACAGGCCGCGGATCGCGCTGAACGCCAGCCACAGCACGTCGTCGGCGTCGGCCCGCGACAGGCCGTGGCTTTCGAGTACCTGCGTCCACATTCCTTCCACCGCGAACCGGTTCAGGCGCGCGCTGTCCTGCACCGCCTCACGCAATTCCGGATCGCGTCCGGCGGCGGCCAGCATGTCCAGCCCGAGCGTGAAATCCTGCCCCAGGAAGAAGGCAGAGGCATCCTCGATCAGGGCGGCGATGACATCGTCGCCGCGCGCCACAGCCGACGCACGCGCCAGGCTGGCATGGCTGGCCTGCTGGAAAATGCGCGCGAAGATTGCCTGCACCAGTTCCACTTTCGACGGGAAGTGATGGGTCTGCGCACCGCGCGAGACGCCTGCTGCCGCCGTCACGTCCGCCACCCGCAGTCCTGCATACCCGTGCTTGCGCATGACTTCCGTGGCCGCTGCCAGGATGCGTTCCTGGGTGTCGGTGCTGCGTTCGGTCTGGGTCCGGCGCGCCGGCCGGACGGCGTCTGCGGGCGGCTTGCTCACAGCATGGTGCTCCCGCCGTTGACGCTGATGACTTGCCCGGTCACGTAGGACGCCTCCCTGCCTGCCAGAAAGACCGTCATCGCCGCCACCTCGTCGACTTCAGCCGGGCGTCCCATCGGGATCACCTCGACCACCTGGGCGGCGAAGGCCGGGGCGGCTTCACGCGCACGGTCCAGCGCCGCTGTGTTAACCGCGCACGGCGCGACCGTGTTGACCGTGATACCGGCGCCGGCGAACTCGCGCGCCAGGCCCGTGGTCAGACCGTGCACACCGCCCTTGGCGGCGTTGTAGGCGGCGTGTTGCCACAGGCCGTTGCGCACGGAATCGGCACCGATGTTGATGATGCGGCCGTAGCCGGCATGGAGCATGTCGGGCAGGAAGGCGCGGCAGCACCAGAGCGTGGTCCACAGGTTGCGGTCGAGCGTGGCGCGCAGCGTTTCCGGCGTATGCTCGAGGAAAGGACGAATGACGCCGCCACCGGCGTTGTTGATCAGGATGCCGGCGGCACCGAACTCGGCCCGCACGCGGGCAAGCAGCGCTTCGACCACGTCCTCGCGCGACAGGTCGCCAGAGAACGTGCGTACCTGGCCGCCATGCGCCGCGCGTACCTCGGTGGCTGCCCCTTCCAGCGTGTCGCCGAGCAGGTCGGCCATGACGACCTGCGCGCCCTGGGCCGCCAGCTGCAGCGAAATCGCCAGACCGATGCCATGGGCGGCGCCGGTCACGACCGCCACCTGGCCCGCCAGGCGCTCTGTTGACGGGATCCGCTCAGTCATGGCCGCCCTCGATCGCACCGAATTTGCCGAACTGCTCATGCGGCGTGCTGCCCCAGATGTCCATCGTCCGCGAATGCATTTCGAGCATGCGCGGTTCGCGAGGATTCTCTTCGTGGATCTCCTCCATTCCGAAGCTGAACTCCATCGTCATGCCATCCGGATCCAGGAAATACAGGAAAATGCTGGTGGAAGGCAGATGACGACCTGGTCCGAACACGATCTGCACTCCGGCCTTTTTCATGCGGTTGATGGCGGCGCCGATATCGTCGATGTCCGACACCATGAAGTTGACATGGTGGAGGTGATCGCGCTCGCTCTTGCCGACAGCCAGTGCGTGGTGCAGCGGATTCGGGAAGCAGCGCATCCAGGAAAACTTGTTTTCGACGAAATCCGATACCGTGAAGTTGAACACCTCGCTCAGCGTACGCACCGACTCCGCATACTTGCGGGCGCCGAGCACGACATGGCCAATGCGAGCGATCTTGGTCACCGTGGGGTTGAACGGCACGGCCATCTGGATCATGCGGTCATAGAACTCGAGCATCAGGCCCGAATTCGGCTCGCGAACACGGAAAGCGGGGCCGATGCCGAGCGCAGTGCTTTCGGCTGGATCGATCCACTGAGGCGCCATGCCGCTCTCGGCCAGGTGCGCGAAAGCGCGCTCGAGGTCGGCCTTGGTCGCCATTTTGTAGGCGACTCGCTTGATCCCAGCTGACGGGGCCTGGTACAGGATCAGGCTGTGATGGTCCTGGCCGCAACGCAGGAATGCCATGCGCTCATCCATCGTCACGACTTCCAGGCCCATCAGGTCCCGATAGAACGGGACCGACCGCTCAAGGCTGGTGACGTTAAGGGCGGCATAGCCCAGCTTTTCATAACGGAATGGTAGTGTCACGGTGCTTTCCTTCGTAGTGGGAGCATGCGCATGCGGCCCGCGCAGCGGGCCGTGCGGCTTACAGCAGGATGCTGACCCGTCCTTGCGGCCGCAGGCCGTCCAGGTCGAGCAGGCAACGTTTTTTTCTGATGCGCAGGGCGTCGCCCTCGCGGCACAGCAGGTAGTGGTAGGCGCCGACGAACAGGTCGGTATTTCCCCACTTGGTGCGGTAGACGGCAAAGGCGGCGCTGACCAGGATGTCATCCCCCTCGGCGCCCAGCACCCGGACGTTGCTCACGAGGTGGCGCGTCCGGGAGCGCGGCGATTCGGACCACATGCTCTTTTTGTTCAAGCGGATCACGCGCTGCTCCAGACGTGTGCGATCGTCCGCGATGTAGAACAGGCTATTGTCCGGATCGGCATCCTTGGCCAGGTCGGTCGACGGTACTTCGTAGCGCGCGTCGGTCGCGTACAGGGCCAGCCAGTCATTGAGTTTCCACTGGTCGAGCAGGTCGGCCTCCAGGAACAGCAGGTCCTCGACAGCGCTGCGGGTCGGCAGGTTCATTTGCGCGCTCCTTTCCGGTCGATTGCCGGCTGAATGCGGCGGCCCCATTCCGACCAGAAGCTGCGCATCTGGATTTCGTCAGAATAGCCCGCTTCCATGCCCATCCCTTTCGACATGTCGTTCCATTGCACATGCTGTTCCATGCCGTTCTGGTAACCGCTCTGGCAGGATTCGAGCGCCTCGACATCGTCGGGCGTGGCGAAGCCGCCTGGCCCGAGGAATTCAAGAAAGTTATCGAGGCGGTACTTGCGCGCCCACTCCGATTCGGTTTGAGGCGCCATCGCCCAGCCGGTCACGTGCAGGCTGTTCGGTGCAGTCGGAAAGAAGGTGCGGAAGGTCAGCGCCATGATGTCGTTGATGACGAGATTCGGGAAGATCAGCAGGTTGCGGTTCTTGAGCGCAATGCGGTCCGCCTTTTCTTTCCCATGTAGCTCCTCCAGGCGGGCGCGGATCGCATCCACCTCCACCTTGCCCTGTTCGCCCCAGGCCGGCACCCAGTTCGCGATCGGACGCCCCCATGGTGCGCTGTACTCGATCACGGCGTGCCCATTGTCCAGCTTGGTGCCGACGCCTTCGAGCCCGACCTTGTTCATGCCCTTGCCGTGGATGTTGGCGAGGTAGTCGAGGTAGGTCGAGTGGGTGGTCGCTGCGTGGTACCCGTCGATGCTGTTCTCCACCAGCAGCTTCCAGTTTGCGCGCAGGGAGTATTCCTGCATGCCATTGACGGCTACAAGGCCCGATTCGGCCTGGTCGAGTACCAGATCGAGGTATTCGCGTGCGTTTCCCAGGTATTCTTCGATCGACACGGTGGTTTGCGAAAAATTGACGAAGCACAGTCCGCGGTAGTTGGCAAAGCGGGGTACCGCCACCAGGTTGCCACGCTGCTGCTCCTTGAAATGCACGCTGTAGCGGTCCGCGCCGGGCTGGCTCTTCAGGCTGCCGTTATTCGCGAAGATCCAGCCGTGATAGAAGCACTGGAAATGCTTGGCATTGCCCTTTTGCTCACGGCACACCTCGGCACCGCGGTGGGGACAGGTATTGAAAAACGCGTTCAAGCGGCCGTCCGAATCGCGATTGAAGATCAGGTTGCGCCGCGCAATAGTGCGGCGCACGTAATCGCCGTTCTTGCTCACCTCGGATTCATGACCGACATACAGCCAGCACTTGTTGAACAGCTCCTCGTACTCCGCCTCGAACACGTCTGCGGAGGTAAACGCCGCCCGCGCGACCTGAAACATTCCTTGCTGTTCGTTCTCGACGACAAGCGCTTGCACATCTGATCCAGCCATCTCTGTCTCCTTTATTCTGTGCCGTTGTCGGATTGGCCGAGGAGAGCTAATTCCCGGTCAACTAACAAACCGACCATCCTGTCGGTAAATGAAATATACAAGGCCAAAATTCCTGAGTCAAGCATTACTGCGCGTTGTTTGGCACCTGACATGGTGTGCGCATTCCGCGCCGAGACGGCAGGCTTCTGGAACCATGGCGCAGCGGGAGCCGTTGTAATATCATCCCGAAGTCTTAACTTTTTGAAATCTCCAGCCAACATGAGTGCCACACAGACAGGACGCCGCTCACAGGCGGAGCGCAGCGCCGAAACGAAAGAACGCATCATCCTCGCGGCCATCAATCTATTGCGCAGCCGCGGCTTTGCCGGCCTGCGAGTTGCCGACGTCACCGAGGAAGCCGGGGTGTCGCGCGGCGCGCAGAGCCACCATTTCCATTCCAAGGCGGATCTTGTGCTGGCCGTGTTCGCCAGGATGTTCGAGGATGCGGGACGGGAGAGTGCCGGACGCCTCGCCGAGGTCGGCGAGGACGACGACATCGTTGCTGCCATGGTCGAGGACGCGGCCAACTTCTTTCTTCACCCGGACTTTGCCATCGGCCTCGACCTGCTGGCCGCCGCCGAGCGCGACCCGGAACTGCGCGAAGGCGTGCGTGCCATCTCCCGTGATAACCGACTTGCGGTTGAAGATGCCTGGCTGGCCGAACTGGAGCGGCGCGGCGTCTCGCACGAGGCCGCGCTTGACATCCTGTGGCTGGTCTTCAGCACGATCCGCGGCCTGTCTGTCCGCATGCTGTGGCAGGTCGACACCCCGCGGTTCGAGCGTGTCAAGCAGCTGGCCTACGAGGCTGGCCGCGCCCTCTATCTCGACAGCGGCGGCAAGCCCGCCAAAAACAAGAAGCACGCCGCCTGACCCTCCGGACGACACGTCCACCACCTCCCTTCGTTCTCCCTCCATTCGATCGACTTGGCCGGCCGCCGCGCCGGCCCGCTCCTGCGCGCGCCAATCTTTCCAAAACAACTTGACACCACGATACGAGCTCCATATATTTGCAGACAGACTGGTCTGTTTGTAATGGAGCGTGGGCGACGGCCCTGCCGCTCGCAGAAAGAAGCATAAAAAAGCAGCGACTCGTTCGCGCGTGGCCGCCACGGATCGGGAGGCTTCGCCACACCACAATTCAAACGATCCATTGGAGGAGACATAGATGAGAAAGCACTATCCGGAGCCGGAGCGGAGCCGGCCTGTCGCGCAGCACCCGACGACGTTGCCGCGCAAGGCGGTCATGTGTTCGCTGCTGGCCCTTGCGGGCCTGCATTCCGGCGCCGGGATGGCGGCCGAGTTCGTGACAGCCAATGGCGTCGAGGTCCGCACCTCGCTCAACGCCTCGCTCGGCACCAGCATGCGCATGCGCGAAGCCGACAAGGCCCTGATCATGGTCGGCAACGGCGGTACGGGAGGCTCGAGCCATGACGACGGCAATCTCAACTACGACAAGCACGACACGTTTTCCACCATCGCGAAACTGATCGGCGAGGTTTCGCTCAAGCGCGACAATGTCGGCGTCTTCCTGCGCGCCAAGGCCTGGCACGATTTCGAACTGAACAACAGCGGCGTCCCCCATGGCAGTTCGGCGAATCGCTTTACGCCGGGTGCAGCCTTGAATGACGACGATTTCGATCGCCTGTCCAAGTTCTCGGGCGTGGCCCTGCTCGATGCCTACGCATCCTGGAATACCGAACTGGGCGAGGATCGCCCGCTCAGCATCAAGCTCGGCAACCAAGTGGTGAACTGGGGAGAAAGCCTCTTTGTCTCCGGCATCAACCAGTTCGGCGCCTTCGACCTGTCCGCATCGCGCCGTCCCGGTTCGCAGGTCAAGGAAATCCTGATGCCGATTCCCCAGGTCTGGGCCAACCTCGGCATCACCGACAACCTGAGCGCCGAAGCCTTCTACCAATTCAGGTGGAAGAAAAACATCCTCGACGGCTGCGGTACCTACTGGTCGATCTCGGACGTCTACAACTGCTCTGACCGCGGAGTCAACGTGCCCGCCGGTCCGCTGGCCAATTCGCCCGACCGGGTAACGAATGCCAACGGCACCGCGATCCTCGCCAATGCCGGCGACATCGATGGCAAGGACAGCGGCCAGTTCGGCCTCGCCCTGCGCTACTTCTCGCAGGAGCTCGCTACCGAATTCGGCGCCTACGCGGTGAACTATCACCAGCGCTCGCCGGTCATCAGCATCCTGTTCAACGCGAGCCCTGCGCCGTCGGCCTTTGCCTCCGGCACCAGCCGCCTGCAATACGCCTGGGACTGGTCGGGCGAGGACATCAAGGTGTTCGGACTAAGCTTCTCCACGAGCCTGGGCGGCTGGTCGGTGTTTGGCGAAGCCAGCAAGACCAAGGACCTGCCCGTGCAGCTGAACGGACTGGACCTGCTGCGCGGCGCTTCCGCCGGTGTCGGACCGCTGGGCTTCCTGGCCGCGACGCCGCGTAACGCCAACATCCTGTTTACCGGCTATGAACGAAAGGACAAGAGCCAGTTCCAGGTATCGACCCTGAAGATCTTCCCGCGTGTGCTGGGTGCCGAGTCCGTGACCCTGCTCGGGGAGGTGGCCTACCAGCGCTGGTCAGGGATCGGCGACCCCAACACGGGCAAGCGCTACGGCCGCGCATTTGTGTATGGCCAGGCAACCACTTCAACCCTCACCAACTGCACGGCCGGGGGCGCTGCCGGCGCCGGCAATCCAGCGCCGGCGTATTGCGAGAACGAGGGCTTTGCAACGTCCAGTGCCTGGGGATACCGGATCAACCTCGAAGGCAGCTACCCGGACGTCATGGCCGGTGTCAACCTCAAACCACGGGTGTTCTGGTCGCACGACGTCAAGGGCTACTCGGCCGACTCGCAGTTCGTCGAGGATCGCAAGATGCTCGGGCTCGGCGCCCGCTTCGACTACCTCGGCAAGTACTACGCCGACCTGAGCTACAACCGCTTCAACCGCAAGGCGAAGTACGACACCTTCCATGACCGCGACTTCGTGTCCGCTGTGGTCGGCGTCAATTTCTAAGACATAGACAGGAGACACGATGAAAACCACTACGACGGCATTCCGCCGCGCCGCACTGATCATCCTCGCCGCCGCCGGCAATGCAATGGCCGACCTGACGCCGGAGGAGGTCGCGCGGCTGGGCAAGGACCTCACGCCGGTCGGCGCGGAACGCGCGGGGAACAAGGACGGCAGCATTCCTCCTTGGGAAGGCGGACTTACTTCGGCGCCGGCCGGCTTCGACCGCAGCAAGGGCTACGCAGATCCGTTTGCGTCGGACAAGGTGTTGTACACGGTGACCGCCGCCAACGCCGACCAGTACAAAGACCTGCTGGCGCCCGGACAACTTGCCATGCTCAAGCGCTACCCGACGTACAAGATGCAGGTCTACCAGAGCCGCCGCACCGCCGCCTATCCGAAGTCGATCTATGACCTCGCCCGCAGCGAAGGCGCGCAAACCAAGCTGGCAGACGGCGGCAATGGTGTGATCGGCATGAGCAAGGGCACCATCCCCTTCCCGGTGCCGAGAAACGGCCTGGAGGTGCAATGGAATCACCAGGCGCGCTATTTCGGCGGTTCGTGGACTCGCTACAACGCGGAATTCCCGGTCCAGTCGAATGGTGCGTTCACGCCGACGACACGTGACGAGACCTTCGTCGCGCCCTGGGCGCTCGACAAGACCGATCCGAACCGCCTGTACTATTACCTGGCCAAGCTGACCGGCCCCTCCAACGTGGCCGGCGACGGCGTGCTGGTGCACGAGCCGCAAGACCAGGTCAAGGAGCCGCGCCTGGCGTGGATCTACAACCCCGGGACCCGGCGCGTGCTGCGCGCGCCGCAGTTTGCCTACGATGCGCCCGGTACCGGTTCGGATGGCTTGCGCACCATCGACGACCACCTGGGCTTCAATGGCGCACCCGACCGTTTCGACTGGAAGCTGATCGGCAAGAAGGAGATGCTGATCTCTTACAACAACTTCAAGCTGAGCGACAAGAGCCTGAAGTACAAGGACATCATCCAGCCGACCAACATCCGGGCCGACCTGCCCCGCTACGAAAAGCATCGCGTCTGGGTGGTCGAAGCCACTGTCAAAAAGGGCATGCGCCACATTTACGCCAAGCGCGTGTTTTACATCGACGAAGACAGCTGGTCGATCGCCCACGCCGACCAGTACGACGGCCGTGGGGAACTATGGCGCGTGCGCGAAACGCACCTGATGCCCTATTACGACCAGCCCATGACCTGGGCCATCACCGAGGTGCTCTACGACCTGCAGTCGCGCCGCTACCTGGTCACCGGCATGATGAACGAGGAGAAGCCGATGCGTTTCGGCGAGAAGATGACGCTCAAGTCCTTCGCGCCTGAAGCGATGCGTCGCCAAGGCAACTAAGCGCCATGCAAGGCCGCGGCCCCGGTCGCGGCCTGCTTTCTTTTTCGTTACAGCGAGTCATCCAATGCAAGCCCGACCTCTCCCCATTCAGCCATCCGCGTCGACATCCTCTTTGTTCAGGCTGCTCGTGCTGGCCACCGCCGCGCTGGCGCTGGCCCCCGCCCCCGCCACCGCCGCCATCGACCTGTTGAAGGTCCCTGCCCTGCAATCCCCGATCGCCGCTAAGGGCACACTGCTGGCAGTGGCCAATGCCGGCAAGGCGATCGTCGCAGCAGGCGAACGCGGCATCATCGTCTACTCGCACGATCAGGGCGTCACCTGGCGGCAAGCCCGGGTACCGGTATCGGTCACCCTCACCTCACTGTATTTCGTCTCCGACCAGCTCGGCTGGGCGGCTGGCCACGACGGCGTGATCCTGCGCACGGTCGACGGCGCCCGCACCTGGCACAAACAGTTCGACGGCAACGTGGCCAATGCCCTGATGCTAGACGATCTGAGGCGACGCCGCGCCGCGGCACAGGCGGCCGGGGCGGCGCAGGCCGAGCTCGCCGACACCCTGGACAACGCCGTCGCCGACCTGGAAGGAAGCGCCGCCTTCGGTCCCTCCCTGCCGCTGCTCGGGATCTGGTTCGCCGACGCCGACCGTGGCCTTGCCGTGGGCGCATTCGGTCAGTTGTTTCACACCGCCGACGGCGGCCGCAACTGGGCAACCTGGGGCGCCCGCATCGACAATCCGGAAGGTTTTCATTACAACAGCATCAACCGGATTGGCGACGGCAGCCTGGTAATCGCCGGTGAAGCCGGCAAGCTGCGCCGTTCGCGGGACGGCGGAGCCAGCTGGGAAACCCTGGATACCGGCTACGCCGGCCATCTGTATGGTGTGCTTGCCCCGGCGGGCAGCAAGGCCATCGTCGCATTCGGCTTCGGCGGCACGGTGCTGCGTTCCGAAGACGACGGCAAGAGCTGGAAGGCGCTGCCCAGGCTGGTCAACAAGGCACTGGTCGGCGGCATGGTCGCGCCCGACGGCAGCCTGGCGCTTGCCGCCGGCGACGGCCAAGTGCTGGTGAGCCGTGACGGAGGCGCCAGCTTCACCCTGGTCAAGGCGGGTGCCGGCCGGCCACTCGCCGCCCTGCTGCCGCAGCCCCTGGGCGACAAGCGCCTGCTCGCCGCCGGATCCGGCGGGACACGCATCCTCGTGCTGGACCAACCGCCTCACGCAAGCCCTTGAACCGAGCGAGCTACCTATGAATAAACACGAACAATCATCGGCCGCTGCGGATGCACACCCGCGTACGACATCCCGATGGGATGCCGGGGCTTTCCTGGAAAAGAACTTCGTGCGCCTGCGCATGCCGGCCATGGTCCTGTTCCTCCTGCTGACGGTACTGTTCGCATGGCACGCGGCGCAGCTGCGGCCCGACGCCAGCTTCCAGAAAATGGTGCCTTCCTCGCACCCCTACATCGCCAACTACCTGAAGTTCGAAAACGAACTGCGTCCGCTCGGCAACGTGATCCGGGTTGTGGTCGAGAACACGGGCGGCGACATCTACGACAAGCAGTTTCTCGATACGCTCAAGCAGGTCACCGATGAGGTGTTCTATATTCCAGGCGTCGATCGCGGCGCCCTCAAATCCCTGTGGACGCCGAACGTCCAGTGGCTCGAAGTAACGGAGGAAGGACTGACCGCCGGCCAGATCGTCCCCCAGGGCTTCGACGGCACGGCAGCCTCGATCGAGGCGGTGCGCGCCAACGTGGCGCGCTCGAGCATCATGGGCACCCTGGTGGCGAACAACCACAAGTCGGCGATCGTGCTGGCCCCGCTGCAGGAAGTCGACCCCGAGAGCGGCGAGCGGCTCGACTACGGCAAGCTGTCGGACCGGCTCGAGCAGCTGGTGCGCGACAAGTACCAGCACGGGAACATCAAGATCCACATCATCGGCTTCGCCAAGATCGTGGGCGACCTGATCGAAGGCGCCCGCGCCATCGGGGTGTTCTTCGCGCTCACCTTCGCGCTCACGGCCCTGGTGCTGTACCTGTATTCGCGATGCTGGCGCAGCACCGCCGCCACGCTGTTCTGCTGCACGCTGGCGGTGGTCTGGCAACTCGGCATCGTCAGGATGCTTGGCTTCGGGCTCGACCCCTACTCCATCCTGGTGCCCTTCCTGACCTTCGCCATCGGCGTCAGCCACGCCGTCCAGAACATCAGCACGATGGCCACCGAGCGCGTGCTCGGGCGCACGAATATCGAAGCGGCAAAAGCAAGCATGCGGGTCCTGTTCATTCCAGGCTCGATCGCCCTGCTGTGCGATGCGGTCGGCTTTTCGACGCTGCTGGTGATCGACATCGGCGTGATCCGCGAACTGGCCATCAGCGCCAGCGTCGGCGTGGCCGTCATCATCGTCACCAAGATGTTCCTGTTGCCGATCCTGATGTCCTACCTCGGCGTCAGCGCAGCGGGCCTGCGCCACCAGCAGCGCCGCATGCAGGGCAGCTATGCGTGGGCGCACTGGCTTGCGCGCGTGGCCGAACCACGTAACGCCTGGATCGCGGTCGGCATCTCCGCCATCGTCTTCGCCGGCGGATTCACCCTGAGCCGTGACCTCAAGATCGGCGACCTCGATCCCGGCGCCCCGGAACTGCGGGTCGACTCGCGCTACAACCTCGACAATGCCTATGTCGCGGCCAACTATGCGACCAGCCCTGACGTATTCGTGGTGATGGTCACCACTCCAGTCGGCGAGTGCGGCGCGTATCCGGTGGCCGCCACGGTCGACCAGTTCCAGTGGCACATGGAGAACGTGCCGGGAGTCGAATCGACCTCGTCGCTGTTCACCTCGATGAAGCGGGTGCTGGCGGGACAGAATGGCGGCGACATGCGCTGGCAGTCGGTCACGCGCAACCGCTACAGTGCGAATGCCGCGCACCGCATGCTGCCTACCGAGCTGTACAACAGCGAATGCTCGATGGTGCCGGTACTGATCTTCCTGAAAGACCACAAGGCCGAGACCCTGACAGCCGTCGTCAATGCGGCGGAAAAGTTCGCCGCAGAGCATAACGACGACAAGATCAAGTTCACGCTGGCGGCAGGCAATGCCGGCATCGATGCCGCGACCAACATGGTCATCAAACAGTCCGAGCCGCTGATGCTGGCGCTGGTTTACGGCATCGTCGCGCTGCTGGTGTGGTGGGAGTTCAAGTCGCTGCGCGTCACCCTGTGCATCATGCTGCCCCTTTACATTACCTCGGTACTGTGCGAAGGCATCATGGCAACGCTCGGACTGGGGGTGAAAGTCGCGACGCTGCCGGTGATCGCCCTGGGCATCGGCATCGGAGTCGATTACGGGATCTATATCTATAACAAGATGGAATATTACTTCCAGCGCGGCCTGGCCTTGCGCGAGGCTTACTTCGAAACCCTGAAAACGACAGGCGTCGCAGTGGCGCTGACGGGTGTCATGCTTGCGCTTGGCGTCGCCACCTGGATTTTCTCGGACATTAAGTTCCAGGCGGACATGGGCTTGCTGCTGGCGTTCATGTTCCTGTGGAATATGTTTGGCGCAGTGGTGATGATCCCGGCCCTGTGCGCACTGCTGGTGCCCAAAGGCGCGTCCAAGGCCGCGCCGGCACAGGACCTTTCCGAACCGGTTTGCGCCTGACGCCAGGCGGCAAGGGGACCCTGTCCCCTTGCCGATGCAGTACCAACCTCCCCTTCTCACGTGAGTTGCTTGTGACCGACCTCTCCATCATCAACCAGATCGACGATTCCCGGCTGTTCAACAAGGTGCGCTTCGTCACCGCCGCTTCCCTGTTCGACGGCCATGACGCCTCGATCAACATCATGCGCCGCATCCTGCAGTCGAACGGCGCCGAAGTGATCCACCTCGGCCACAACCGCTCGGTCGACGAAGTCGTCACCGCGGCCCTGGCCGAAGACGTGCAAGGCATCGCCATCTCGAGCTACCAGGGCGGCCACGTCGAATACTTCAAGTACATGATCGACCTGCTGCGCCAGCGCGGCGGCGCCCACATCAAGGTGTTCGGCGGCGGCGGCGGCGTGATCGTCCCGAGCGAGATCGAGGACCTGCACGCCTACGGCGTCACCCGCATCTTCAGCCCGGAAGACGGCCAGCGCATGGGCCTCGTCGGCATGATCCGCTCGATGCTGGAAGCCTGCGACGTCGATCTGTCTTCCTACGCACCGACCTCGATCGAGGCCCTGCAGCAAGGCGAGATCGCGGCGCGCCATCGTCCGCTGGCCCAGCTGATCACCGCGCTGGAAAACGGCAAGGCCGACGCGAACCTGCGCAAGCAGATCGTGGACGCCGCCGACAGCGTCAAGACCCCGGTACTGGGCATCACCGGTACCGGCGGCGCGGGCAAGTCTTCGCTGACCGATGAACTGATCCGCCGCATCCGCCTCGACCAGGGCGACCGCCTGAACATCGCCGTGATCTCGATCGACCCTTCGCGCCGCAAGTCGGGCGGCGCCCTGCTGGGCGACCGCATCCGTATGAATGCGATCAATCCGTGGAATGGCCAGGCCCGCGTGTTCATGCGCTCGCTCGCCACGCGCGAAGCCGGTTCCGAGATCTCGCAGGCCCTGCCCGACGTGATCGCGGCCTGCAAGGTGGCCGGCTTCGACCTCGTGATCGTCGAGACCTCGGGCATCGGCCAGGGCGACGCCGCCATCGTGCCCCACGTCGACACCTCGATGTACGTGATGACCCCGGAATTCGGCGCCGCCTCGCAGCTCGAGAAGATCGACATGCTCGACTTCGCCGACTTCATCGCGATCAACAAATTCGACCGCAAGGGCGCCCAGGACGCGCTGCGCGACGTCGCCAAGCAGTACCAGCGCAACCGCGAACTGTGGAGCCGCCAGCCGGACGAGATGCCGGTCTACGGCACCCAGGCTTCGCGCTTCAACGACGACGGCGTCACCGCCCTCTACCACGGCCTGCTGCCGAAGCTGGCGGAGCTGGGCCTGAAGGTGGAAGCAAGCAAGCTGGCGCCGCCGAGCCAGAAGTACTCGAGCGGGAAGAACGTGATCGTGCCGCCGGCACGCGCACGCTACCTGGCCGAAATCGCCGACACGGTGCGCGGCTACCACCGCAACGTGCGCAAACAAGTGCAGCTCGCGCGAGAGCGCCAGCAACTGAGCGAGACCAAGCGCATGCTGGCCGCCGCCAACCGTGAGGTGGTGCTCGACGACCTGATCACCGAGCGTGAGAACGCCATGGAAGGCGGCGCCAAAAAACTGCTGGCGATGTGGCCGGACATGCAGGCCGCCTACGCGGGCGACGACTACGTCGTCAAAATCCGCGACAAGGAAATCCGCACCCGCCTGGTGCAAAAGACCCTGTCGGGCAACCCGATCCGCAAGGTCGCGCTGCCGAAATTCGAGGACCACGGCGAGGTCCTGCGCTTCCTGATGCTGGAAAACGTGCCGGGCTCCTTCCCCTACACCGCCGGCGTATTCGCCTTCAAGCGTGAAGGCGAAGACCCGACCCGCATGTTCGCGGGCGAAGGCGATGCCTTCCGCACCAACCGCCGGTTCAAGTTAGTTTCAACTGGCATGGACGCGAAACGCCTGTCGACCGCGTTCGACTCGGTGACCCTGTACGGCGCCGACCCGGCCCTGCGTCCCGACATCTACGGCAAGGTCGGCAACTCGGGCGTGTCGATCGCGACCCTGGACGACATGAAGGTGCTGTACGACGGTTTTGATTTGTGCAGCCCGTCGACCTCGGTCTCGATGACCATCAACGGACCAGCCCCGACCATCCTGGCGATGTTCATGAATACCGCCATCGACCAGCAGATCGACAAGTTCGTCGCGGACAACGGCCGCCAGCCGACCGACGACGAAGCGGCCAAGATCAAGGACTGGGTCCTGATGAACGTGCGCGGCACCGTGCAGGCCGACATCCTGAAGGAAGACCAGGGCCAGAACACCTGCATCTTCTCGA
>NZ_LR733277.1 GCF_902506415.1 Massilia sp. 9I
GTGCTGCCGGTGCCCGTGGGGGCCTCGGTGGCCGCCCCGGCCGGGGTGCGGGTGGTGTTCGGCGAGGCGAGGTTCGCGATGGTGACGCCGACCGCGACGAGTGCGATCGCCGCGAGGATCCCGACTGGGATCAGCCACCACCGGCGGCGACGCCGGGGCTGGGATGCGGTCTGCTTGCTCATGTGCGATTCCCCTCGCTGGTGTGGACGGATCAGCCGTTGACGGCGTTGAGGATGAACCCGAAGATCGCCGGGACGATGATGATTCCGCCGGTCATCAGGGACGTGCCGATCACCTCGCCCTTTGCGGCCTCGGCCTTCTGCGGGTTCTTCGCGTTCTTGAAGTGCCGCAGCCTCGAGACGGCCTTGAGCAGGAAGAACGCCGATCCGAGGATGAAGAGGAACCAGATACCGCCAAGCGCGATCTTCCACTGGGTGGTGAAGTTGTCGCCGAGCCACGACGGGTCCGGCTTGACGCCGTCGAACGGGTTGATGTTGGCGCCCTTCGCCGTCACCTCGGACGGCGTGTGTGCCGCGATGACGGCGCTGGTGGTCATGTTGATGACCGGGGCGAGGAGTGCGCTCATGAGCGGGACCTTTCGGGGTTAGCCGGCGACGACGGGGAGCGTCGTTCCGGGGTTAGGGGTGTGCCGGGGAGTCGTGGCGGGAGTGTTGGTGCCACGCGTCTGGGACGCTCCGGTGGAGCGAGGTGCAGGGGCCGGGGCAGGTGCCGGCGAGCTCGCGCCAGCAGCCGGCGTGGACGTCGGAGCGGGAGCCGGAGCCGGGGTAGGAGTCGGCGAGGGCTGTGCGGGTGCGGGGTCGGTCGGCTGCTCGGGTGCCGGCGTGCCCGGGTCGGTGGGCTGCGTGGGGTCCGTGCCGGGATCCGCCGGAGCGGGATCCGGGTCGACTGGCGCCGGGTCCACAGGTGCGGGCTCCGACGGGTCTGGGATCGGGTCGGTCGGGACCGTCGGGTCGGTGCCCGGGTCGGTCGGGTCCGTTGGGTCGGTCGGAACCGGGATTGGGTCGACCGGGATCGGGT
>NZ_LR733276.1 GCF_902506415.1 Massilia sp. 9I
GCGCCGCGACGATCACGGGAAGCGTTGACATGACGCGCGGTACGCACAGCGTGGTCGTCCGTGCCGACAACGGGACGCGAGTCGGCCCGAGCACGATCGTCACCGTCGCGCTGTAACCCCGTCGCACCCCCACCCGGACCTGCCCACGCGGAGCGCGACATCTTTTTTGAGAACCCGCGTCATAGCTGCGCCATCACGGCGTCCCAGTCCTGATGGCGCTCCGTCATCGTACGGGTCACAGTTCAGTCACAGGTACCGCGTAAAGCGGATAGTCTGGGCTAGTGTCCACCTGGGGTTCTCTGCTGATTCCCAGGGCAATGACCATGACGACCTTGATCCATCGCCTCTTCGGCGGGGCGCGATGGAAGGTCGATGAGCTGATCGGTGACTCATGCGTAATCCGCACCCCCGTTTGATTGTTGACACGCAGCGGAGGCGATACCGTCTGGGCGCATTGGCTGCGCTCTTCGCGCTGGTCCTCGCGATGCTCACGACGATCGGATCCGGTGTGACGAGCCAGGTGGCCCGCGCAGCGGACGCGGTCTGCCTCCCTGGGAACATCACCGTCAACACGTTCAACGGTGCGCAGTCGGTGTTGAACAGGTACTCGTCGACAGGAACGCTCCAGGCGAGCTCACCACTCGTGCAGTCGTATGGAGACATCGGCTTCTCGAGCGACGGCCTCACTCTCTACGGAATCTCCGGGAGCACGCTGTACACACTTAACCCCAACACGGGGGCAGAAACCGCCTCGGTGAACATCTCCGGCCCGCAGCCGACCACGGGCGTAAACAACGCTCTGAGCTCGCTGCCGGACGGGTCGATGCTGTACGCCTCGGGGGGCAGTCCGACCATCTACCGACTGAACCCGACGACCGGGGTTTCATCGCTGTATCCGGCTTCCCTGCCGACTGGGTACAACTCCGCGGGTGACTTCCTCTCCCTCGCTGACGGTGACATCCTCGCCGTGACGGGCAACCCGAACGGTCAGAACGCGTTGGTGCGTATCCACCCGGATAACACCACGACGGTCGTGGGCACCGTTCCCAATTCGTTCGGTGCGGCCCAGAGTGGTGGCAAGATTTACCTTGCTGGATCCACTGGGAATTTCTACGAGGTGGCCTCGATACCGACCGCTGCGTCGAACGCGACCATCCCGACCAAGACGCTGGCGTCGACGGGTCTCCCGTTCG